>CAVUUB010000001.1:0-63449 GCA_963744555.1 Bryobacterales bacterium
CGCAACAGCAGCGCCGTGTCCTACTACAATCACAATCAAGCTTACGCGTCAGCCGATTCCGATATTCGCAATCGCTTCGTCCTGAGCGCGGGATGGACTCTACCTTTCGATAAGGCTTGGTCCGGAGGTCCCAAGAAGCTGACCCGCGGATGGATCCTGGACCCTATTTTCACGGCGCAAAGCGGTTTGCCCGTGGACGTCAACGCAGGCTTGTTCCAGGACGGCGTGACACCCGGGCCATCCGGCGATGGCGATCAAAATCTAGTAAGGCCGAATTGGTCAGGCGGAAGCCCGGGGAATCTCGATCCTCACGAGGTGCAAACATTCACCGTCAGCGGAACGCCTTTAACCGGCCACTTCTTTTTCAATCCCAGCGGCTTGTACCTGCCGGATTGTTTCTCCAGTTCAGCAACCTCCGGGCACTGCCGGGAGGGTGTCCAGCGGCAACTTACGGCACTTTGGGGCGAAATGCGTTCCGCGGTCCGCGGCTAATAAACTTTGATCTCGCGCTCGAAAAACGAACCAATCTGACTGAAACAGGTGCAATTGAATTTCCGTGGCGGAATTCTTCAACGTGCTGAATCACACCGAGTGGCAGCCGCCGACTTCGACATTTCGACGCCCAAATCAGTTTGACGTTGTTGGGCCAGATTACCTCGACCTACAATCCGCGCATCGGCCAGCTCGCGCTCAGGCTTGTATTCTGATGTGGTCACGACGTCGATTTCTCGCGGGCGTGGGCGCCGCTTCGCTCGTATCGCGGTTGCAGGCGCAAGGCGCCTCGGCCGACCTGGTGCTCTACAACGGCAAGATCGTAACCGTGGATGACGCATTTTCCATTCGTCAAGCCATCGCGATCAAAGACGGACGGATCTTGGCGGTAGGGGGGAACGAGCTGCGCAACCAATACAGCGCGGCGCGCACCATCGATCTGCGCGGCCGCATGGTGATGCCCGGCTTTCACGACACCCACATCCACTTGGGCGGACACTCCCGGCGCTATATCGATTTGAACGATACCAAGTCGCTGGCGGAGCTGAAGCAACAGGTGCAGTGAAAAGGCCAAGGAACTCGGCCCGGACGAATGGATCACGGGCGGCGGCTGGGACGAATATCACTTCACTGAGCAAGAGAAAGCCGCTGCGAGGCGACCTGGATGCCGCGGCGCCGAACAATCCAGTCGTGCTGACCAGAGCCGGAGGTCATAGCTCGGTCGGAAACAGCAAGGCCCTGGAACTGGCGGATATCAACCCGGCGACGCCGGATCCTCCCCGCGGGCTGATCGAAAAAGATGCGAGCGGCGCGCCCAATGGCGTGATCCGCGAGCGGTCCGATCTGTATACGCGGTTGGTGCCCAAGGACAAGCCGGCGGACGTGCGCGACAGCTTGCTGCAAGAATGTCCGCGATCAGCTCAAGCTCGGCATCACCAGCGTGATCGAAGCGGGCTCTTCAGTGGATCCGAACGTCGTCGGATCCTACGCCGAGTGGGAGCTTCTGTACCAGAAGCACGGCGCGGAACTGCCGCGCGCATCCATTCAGGTCGGGTATCCCTCGCCCGCCGGAGAGGCGAAGGCCGGGCGCGGCGAAGCTGAAGGAATTCGGAAAGAAGACGGGCGACGGCAACGACCGGCTGCGCGTGGGCTCCATCGGCGAGATGGCCGCCGATGGAGGATTCACTGGTCCGACGGCTTGGTCGCTGGTGGATTACAAGGGACAGCCGGGATTCCGCGGCCGGGCTTTCTTCACGCCCGAACAGATCCACGCCAATATTGAGGAAGGCCACAAGCTCGGATGGCAATTCGGAATCCATGCCATCGGCGACGCCGCGATCGCGATGACCGTGGATGCGCTGGACAAGGTGCTGCACGATTATCCGCGGAACGACCACCGGCACTATCTGTGCCACTTCACCGTGCTTCCACCCGAGCGAACCATGGGACCTGATGGCGAAGGACAAGATCCACATCGCCCAGCAGCCGAACTTCACCTACAACCTGGAGGGCCGCTATGTGGAGACGTTGGAAGGCAAGCGTCTGACGACGAACAACGCGCTGACGACGCCCATCAAGAAATAGGGCATCTTCATGGCCTTCGGCAGCGACAATCTGCCCATCGGCCCGATGGTGGGGTTGTACGCGGCGGTGACTCGCAAGGGCGAGAGCGGCAAGGTTTACGGTGCCGGGCGAAGCTGTGAGCATGAAGGACGCCATCACGATGTACACCCGCAACGGGGCTTTCCTGACGCGGGAAGAGAAGATCAAGGGCACGCTCGAAGTGGGCAAGCTGGCCGACATGATCGTGCTGCCGGAGGACCTCTTGAGCGTCTCGCCCGAGAAGGTGCTTGAACATGAAAGTGGACATGACCATCGTCGGCGGCAAGGTGCTGTACGAACGCGCGTAGACGGCGAAATTCGAATTACTTAATCGCAACAGTGACCGGCACGCTCGATTGTCCGTCGACCGTCAGGACCACCGGAGCGCTGGGGGAAGCGGCGATGCCGGAGGGAACAGTCACGTTCACTTGATAAAGACCGGCGAAGCCTGGCGCGAGTCCGGCGAAGAGCACGGCCGCCGGTTGTCCACCGACCGTTACCGTAACCGGATCATCGGTTTTCGAAAGCTGAGTCAAGGATGCGGCCGCTCCCGCTGCGACGGGCGGAGATACACCGCCGAGGCCGGTGCAATAAATCACCAGAGCATCGCCCGCGCTGGCTGGAGCGGATGGCCCGGTTTCGAATTGAGTTCCGTCTGGCTTTACCACCACGATCACGCCTGGCCCCGTTCCGCTCTGGTTCTGGCTGAACACACGCCGGCTGTGCCGAGCCCACCGTCACCGCTTGCGGCAGGGAGTAACTATTGTTCAACTGCACGATGAGCTGCTGCGTTGAATTCACCTGCAGGTCGTAGGGCACGATCGCGTTGATTTGTCCGTTACCAGCGTAGTCCAGCGGTACCAGCTCGCCGCCCATTAGAACGTGAATTCCCGCCAGCACGTTCGGAAGCGGCAGGGCCCCGGCCAGGGTGGCTTGCGGCGCAAGGTTCGAGCCAAAGATGGAGATGAAGCTTCCAACGCCGACGGGCGCATTCGATTCGAGACTCGCGGCGCTCACCACGCCGCCGGGACTGACTGACGGTACGGCCGGGTTGGCGACGATCGCTCCGGAAATTTCCGCCGTCCAGTGAGCGCGGGCATAAAGGAGGTCGCGTTGACGGTACTGGTGGCCTGCGCATCCGCGGTTCCGTGCGGCTGCCACGGTGCCTGCCCAGTTGCCGCTGCCTATCGAACTAAGGCGGACGGCGGGATCTCCCGTGGAAAAGGACGCCACCACACTGCCGGAGGTCAACGGGTTGCCGCAATCGTCGAGTACAAGCGCTTGGAGCGAAGCAGGCCACCCGCCCGGTGTCTGAAAGTTATTTCCCAGCAGCGTGAACACCGGCAGTAATTGCGTAGGCGTGCAATTTCCCGTCGCCTCAGGATGCACTCCGGGCAGCGCCATTTGCAGAGTGTCGGATGCCGGCAGGATCAACAGAAGAATCGCCACGGGGTGAGAGGAGGCATCGATGGAAGTCTGGATATTCAGCGTTGCTTGATAGATGCCTGGAGGGAGATTGGTGCCGGTCACCGCGACACTGAGAGCGAGCGATTGTCCAGGCGGGATGGTTCCGCCGGCAACAGGCGGCACAAAGTTGACGCCTTTGGGCAACGTCAAAGTCGGAATAACATCAATAGCCTGATTCGTTGCGTTGAACACCTGCACGCTTTGCGCCGCCGGCAGGTTGCCTGACGTGGTTACAAATACCAGACCTTCGGGCGAGATCAGCGGCTCGGGACTGGATGTGGAAGGCAAGACCCGAAGCACCACTTCCAGCCGCCTGGGTGTATTTCCCGCACCCATCGCACTGAATTGCACCAGGCCGTAGTAATCTCCCGCCGCCAGTGTGGAGGAGTCCACTGCGACGTTCACCGTGCTGGGCGCAGCTTGTGTTGACAGTTCCCGAACCCGGCGTGACGGCGAGCCAGGACCCTCCAGACAGCGTCTGCGCCGACGCCGAATAGTTCAGCGCGCCAGAGCCGACTTTGGAAACAGAAGCGGGCTGGGCGGGGAAGGGCAACCGATCCGGCCGCCGTCTGGAACTGAAGCCCGGACTGCGAAAGCGTCAGATTGTGTGGGGAAGCGGAGACTGTCAAAATCACCCCCACCGCTTGCGTCGTGGTTCCCTGCGTCACAGTGATCGCCCCCTGTAGTTTCCCGGCATCAGGCCTGTGGCATTGGCCGTAACGGTGAGCGAGACGGGAGGTTTATCCATTCCAGAAGCGGGTGTAACGCTTAACCAATTCAGTCCATCGCTGGTGCTCGCAGATGCGGAGAATGCCACTGGCGCGGCCGCGCACGTTGCGGTTTGCACTGCCTGCAATACAATGACTGCCTGAGATTCGAGCATCGCTGGCAGCGCAGTGAAGTTGAGAAGGCCATTGTTGGACTGGACTGCGCAGGCGGGAAGCGATCCGGGTCGGGTGAGGTTGCCAGAGCCCGTAATAGCCCAGTTTTTAACGGTGGCCGGTGTTCCTCCACCCTGAAACGTATAGGTAAAGGAGCCTGTCGCGCCAGAAAATTGACCGGTGCCGGCGGAAATGGCTGCCGTTCCAAGCACCGTGGCCGCGATACCGTTGTCGGCGGTTACGTTTCCCGACGGGTCGGTAGCCACAAAGGAGTCGCCGTTGGCCAGCGCAAACGTCAGAGTGAGAGCGGCGCTGTTAAACGTGTCGTTAAAATTGATGATGCCGCTCGCGGTTGCATTTCCAAAGGGCGTGACGGCGCCGCCACCTGCCGCGAGTGGAATCGAAGACGAACCGAACTCGGCGGTGCCATTTGCCAATACAGAAATAGGGACTGTATTTTGCGCGTTTGCCAAAACAAGGGACGCAGCAAATAGTGCAACTAGGGCGACCAAGGAATGTCGGTGCACGGTAGTTCATTGTAGCCGCTAACAGCGCGGAGCGGAATCGGGAAAAGCGCGCTGCCGCGTCCCCAGCAAACTTGATTCAGGTCGGAAGGAGATCCTTGGGGACTATGCCATTGGTCGCAAACTCGGTGAAGCGTTGCAGGGCTCCGAGATGGGCATCTAAGGCTTGACGCTTTTCATCTTGTGTGGACGCGGTGCAGAGTTGTTCGCGTGAGGTCTGAAGTTCGGCCGTTAGGAGCTGTTCTATTTCACGCAAGCGAAAGTCGTTAAGAGTCCGATACGGTTTCATAAATAACCTCTGAGGACTTCTCCTCACATATAGGGACCGCCCGCAGAGGATTCGCGTTTCGAGCGGCCTATTCCAGCGAGTACTAACAATTGTGCAAGCGCGTGATTTAACAGTGCGAACGGCTGTTTGAGACACTGGACGATGCGGGCTATCATAGGACGATCATGAGCATGTTTTATCAGATCGCATTACTTGCGGCTCTGGCCGCCGCGGCCTTTGCGCAAGCGCCGGCACCAACTCAGGACAACCCCATGTCCACTTGGCTTCGCGATGCCTACACGCGCAACCGGACCAACGTCGCTCGTACGGCGGAAAAAATGCCGGAAGAGTTCTACGAGTTGCGTCCTGGGGCGCAGCAGGAAGTTCGCACCTTTGGACAGCAGGTGGGTCACGTCGCCAACTATAACTTCCTGTGGTGTTCGCAGGCCAAGGGAGAGAAGAACCCCAACACGACGAATCTCGAAAAACTGGCATCGAAGGCCGAGTTGATGAAGGCTTTGAATGATGCCTTTGCCTATTGCGACGGGGTCTACGCGGCTCTCACCGACGCATCCGGCGCAGAGGTGATCGACATCACACAGGAGAGCGGCCGGCAAGCGCGAAATTTGCGGATGGGCCTGTTGACTCTCAATTATGGCCACAACAATGAGATCTACGGAAGCATGGTGATCTATCTACGCATGAAAAACCTTGTGCCACCAGCCTCCGAGCCGCGCCCGCAGCAGAAGAAGTAGCCCGCGTAAGCCACTCCTCGACCGTTAAAGACCACCATCTCCTAGCCCTCCACAGTGGCCTCGGTACAGCGCGTTCTCGTAGGAGGCCACACGTTCTCAATTCCTGGCGGGGTTGTTAAGAGCTGCCGATCAGAACGCCCGTAAGGAACACCAGCACGCCGCCCAGTCCTACCTGCAGAACCGCAGATACAGGAGGGGTATCCATATAACGGTGCCTTATCCACGAAATGACTCCCAGCTCCACGACCACCACCACGCCCGCGACAATCATGGCGAGGCGAAAACTGGGGATGAGAAACGGCAGCGTGTGGCCGATTCCGCCGAGGGCGGTCATCAGCCCGCATATCACGCCGCGTGCCCACGGATGCCCGCGCCCAGTGAGGCTGCCATCGTCAGAGAGTGCTTCGGCGAATCCCATGCTGATGCCGGCGCCGAGCGACGCCGCGAGCCCGACCTTGAACGCATCGAAACTGCTTTGTGTCGCAAGCGCCGCGGCGAATACCGGCGCCAGTGTGGAGACCGAACCGTCCATGAGCCCGGCGAGTCCGGGCTGCACGATCTGCAGAACGAACAGGCGCCGGTTCGCTTCATCCTCCTTGCGCTTGATGTCGGGCCGCAGCTCGGTTTTTTCAAGCTCTTCGGCGCGATCTTCGTGCGTGCGTTCTTCCTGCGCCAGGTCATCGAGCAATTGACGCACGCCGGCGTCTTGCGCGCGTGCGGCGGCCTTCTCGTAGAAACGCCGGCTCTCCACTTCCATTGCGCTGGCTTGGTTGCGGACGGTGTCGAGGCCTAGCGGCTGCACCAGCCAAACCGGGTTGCGATGCACAAAGCCACGCACGTCCTGGCGGCGGATCAAGGGGATGTGCTCGCCGAACTTCTGGCGAAATAACTCGATCAAGCGGCGCCGATGCCCGGATTCCTCCTCGCGCATTCCATCGAAGACCGCAGCTGAGGCTGCAAAGTTTTGACGCAAACCCTCGGCATACTCAGCGTAAACGCGCTCGTCTTCTTCTTCCAGCGAAATAGCGAGGGCCAGGATCTCACGTTCAGAAAGACTGTAAAAGCTGCGCATGTCTAAGTATGGTACGGCCTAGAACGAGGACGAAGAGCGCGATGAGAAGCAGCTCGCAAATCGCCACGTCAGAGAAAGACGTCCTAACGTGGTAACCGCTTTCGGCGAGAAACGCGGCGAAGCAATCCGGTCAGGAAGCTGAAGGCGAAGTCCTGGAAGATGTCCAGTAATCTCGCCCACACACTCGAAGAGTGCGATCTGATCCTCGCCCACGTATCGGGCGCCGATCACTTAGCGATTCGGCTATTCGAGCGCGGTGAGATGGTGACTCACCGCTTCCGGCAGATACCGCGCCAGCGCGATCCCCTCGCTGGGCGGGCCGAAAGTCGTTTGGTTGCATGGAATTTGACCGCGCCCCGCGCCGAGTCCGTAGGTTAACGTTTCGTAAAGTCTGGAACGAACTCTTCCGCCGCGCGTCGGCAGGTTAGTAGAATAAGGAGACGACGTTGCGGGGGTCCGCTCTTCAGTTCCAACTGCATGATTTCAACCCATCTCTCCCTGCCCATTTTGCTCGTGTGTGCTTTCGCGGCAATGGGCCAAGACGCTAACCTGGCGCCGGCAGCGGATCCGCCAACCAAACCTGATGTGAGCACCGGCGCAACCCGGTCAAAGCGAGACACAGCCTCCGCCACCCGATAAGCGCATTTTCGGCGTTCTTCCCAATTACCGCACCGCTAACGCCACCTCGGTTTATACGCCGATCACCCCGAAACAGAAGCTCGCGATCGCCGCCAAGGATTCGTTCGACTACCCGCTGCTCGGCCTGGCGGCTTTCTTGGCCGGATATGGGCAGCTGACGAACGAGGATCGATCATTCGGTCAGGGTTTGGCGGGCTACGGACGAAGGGTGGGCGTGGAGTACGGCGATCAAGCTATCGGCAATATGATGACGGAAGGCTTCTTTCCGATCATGTTGCATGAGGACCCGAGGTACTTTCGCCGAGGCTACGGCAGCTTCTTGTCGCGGACCTGGTATGCCGCCACGCGCGTCTTCGTCACCAAAACTGACGCCGGCGGCACTCGCTTCAACTTTTCGGAAATCGTGGGTAACGCAACCGGCACCGCCATCTCGAACGCTTACACTCCCGACCAGCGAACGGTGGGCGATAACGTCGAAACATGGTGGGCGCAGATCGGCATTGACTCCGTATCGCAGGTGCTAAAGGAATTTTGGCCCGACGTCAAGCACAAGCTTTTTCACGGGCCGAATCCGAATCCTACCGCGGCCGAGCTCCGGCCCTAAACCTGAGCTTTAGCTGGAATACTGTTCACTTGGTATGGTCGTGCCAAAGGGTACACGCGGTTTCAGCCGCGTTTGTTTTCGGTATGGATTAGACGCGACTAAAACTCGCGTGTACCAACGTCTCATAAAGTGGACAGTATTGGCTTTAGCTGACCTTCTTCTTGGGAGGAGCGGGGCTCGGGCTCTTGCCCGTTACCGCGCGAATGCGCGCCTCGATCTTACTGGCATCGGCCTTGCGCTTCATTTTCTTGAGCAAATCGGCGTAATCGAGGGCAGTGTGCGCCAGCAAATCCAGGTTGTCTTCGGTGCTGCTTAAGAACAGCGGCCGTTTGCCCGTTAACACGCCCTTCTTGTCCAAAATTGTCAGCGACAGCCGGTAAAGCGGTTCGGCCTCCACTAGATTCTGTTTGCTGACATAAATAGCGGCCAGGGTGTTCAAGCTCGCCACTGTATTGCTTTCGCGGGCCGTTAAGACCTGCAGGACCAGCGGCTCGGCATCCACCGGGCGATTGAGCGCTTCATAAAGTTCGGCCACCTTCTCATACTTTTCCGCCAGCTCCGCGCTCCCCGGCTTCAGTTCTTTCATCCAGATGAACAGCGATCGCTCGCTGGCCTTTTGCGCCTCTGCCAAACGTTTTTGTTCGGTATAGATCGCCGCGAGCTTGTCGAGATTTTTCGCCACCTCCACGTGGTTCGGTCCCAGGTTGCCCTCCCGGATGGACAGCGTCCGTCTTAGCAGCGGCTCCGCATCTTTCTTCTGCTCCAAGGTCAGTGAGGCCATTGCGTCCAGGGTAGGCAGCAGCTCCGGACTGTTCGGAGAGAACTTGTTCTGCTGGATCTTGAGGACGCGCTCGTACAACCCCTCGGCTCCCGATAAATTGTGTTTGGCAACGTCTATACGCGCCAATTGGCTCAAATCCGGCGTCAGCTCCGCACTCTCCGGGCCGGACGCTTTCTCGCGGATCGCGATGGCGCGCGCCAGAAACTTTTCCGCATCCGGATATTTGGATGCCGCCTCCAGCACTCTGGCCACCTGCTCCAGAGACGGCACCAGCTTCGGATTGTCGTCCCCATACTCACGCTCCATGATCCGCAACTCGCGCGCGATCAGCTCCGCGGCTTGTTCGTATTTCATTTGCGCGAAGCACACGCGAGCCACATCGTCCACCGCGGGGATGATGGCCGGGTTGGCCCGCCCGAGCATGTCCTCTTTTAGCTCCAGCGTCTTTTGATACACCTTTTCGGCCTCCGCATAGCGCCCCTCAGCCGAATAATAGTCCGCCAGATCCTCATGTGCTTGCGCCACGCGGGGGTCCAGCGGCTTCCACTGCGCCGCATCGCTCAGCGCCGCCAGCAGCGTCTTCTCTTTCACCGGAACGGCCCCTTGCGGTTTGTCGAGGCTTTGAGCCTGCGCCGCATGTTCCAGCGCCTGCCCCAGAAGGATAAACCCAACGAAACTAAGTACTAGAACGAAGTTGACGGTGGTTATTCGTGGTCCGGGCTTCATGATGCCCCTTTAATCGACAAAACAGGCGCAGCTATATAGTCAGGGCAATGCACTAAGGTTCAAATGAAACTATCCCGGTTGAAGTTGGGGTCCTGGCCCGCGTCTTTGTAACAATCTTTGCGAACTTTCGCCGTCCCGCCCACTTCTTCCTAGGTGATCTTTGCCTTATCGTCCTGGTGGATGTACCTTGACGTTGCGCTCACTTGGTGTGATGCCGGGGTCGCTCACTGCCTGTTGCCGCTGGCATGGATCATCCTCATCAGTGGCCTGGACGACCTGGCTTTGGACGCGGTCTGCCTGGGGGCCTGGCTGCGGCGGCGGCTTCGGGCCAGCCCGTCCGGGCCCTTACGCCCGGAAGAGAATAGCGAAAAGAACATCGCGGTCTTTGTACCGCTCTGGCACGAGCACGCCGTTATCGCCGGCATGATCGAGCACAACGCCGCCGCCATCCACTACCAGAACTATCATTTCTTTATTGGCGGCTACCCGAACGACGACCCCACCCTCGACGCCGTCCGCGATCTGGAATCCCGCTTTCCGCAAGTCCATCTCGCGGTCTGCCCGCACCATGGACCCACTTCCAAAGCCGACTGCCTCAATTGGATCTACCAGCGCATGCTGCTGTTCGAAGAACATCACGGTACACGTTTCGACATCGTTGTCACGCACGACGCCGAGGATCTGATCCATCCCGAGGCCTTCTCATTCATTAATTCCTACGCCGACGAATACGATATGGTGCAGATTCCGGTGCTGCCGCTTCCCACGCCCTTGCGAGACTTTGTCCACGGCATTTACTGCGACGAATTCGCAGAATGGCAGATCAAGGACATGCGTGCTCGACAGTTTATGCGTAGCTTCGTTCCTTCCAACGGCGTCGGCACTGGCTACACACGCCGCGCGCTTGAAAAACTCGCCAGCGCGGAGCACAATCTGATCTTCGAGCCGGCCTGCCTCACCGAGGATTATGAGAACGGTCTGCGTCTGCACCGACTGGGGTGCAAGCAGATGTTCGTACCGCTTCGCAGACACGGAGACGGGATGGTGGCGACACGCGAGTTTTTCCCGCGCAGCGCGCGATCGGCAATCCGCCAGCGCTCCCGCTGGATTCTCGGCATTGGACTGCAATGCTGGGAGCGCAACGGCTGGCGTGGAAGGTTGCCAGAAAGGTATTGGTTTTGGCGCGATCGGAAAGGACTGCTGGGCAATCCGCTCAGCCTGCTGAGCAACTTAGTTTTTCTCTACGGCGCACTCACGTGGCTGGGGGCGCTTTGCGCGGGCGCTCCTTGGGGGCTTGGCAGGTTTATGCTGCATCCCTGGTTGTTGCTTGCCACGCTCGCGATTCAGATGGTTCAAAGCAGCGTGCGAATGACGTGCTCGGCGCGGCTCTACGGGCCCAGATTTGCTTTAGCCGCCCCGCTGCGCGCAGTCTACGGCAACTGGATCAACACCGCCGCTACGTGGAAAGCTGTCCGCTCCTACGCGCGCGCCCGGATGCGCCATGAGCCGCTGGTGTGGGTGAAGACCGAACATGCCTATCCTTCGCGCAGCGCCCTGGTGGAGCACAAGCGGAAGCTCGGCGAGATCCTGATCGGCTCGGGGTACGCGGAAGAATCCGGGGTTCGCCAGGCGCTCGAAAATCTGCAACCAGGGATGCGTCTGGGCGAATATCTGGTGGAGCGCGGCGTCATCACCGAAGACGAGCTTTATGCAGCGCTCAGCCTGCAACAAAGCCTGCCGGCGGGGCGATTGGAGCCGTGGGTTATCAGTAGCCAGGTGGCCCGCGCGCTGCCCCGGCGCTTGGTCCGCGATTGTCGCGTGCTTCCGTTCCGGATCTCTTCGGGCAATATGTTTCTGGCCAGTCCGGAAATCCCCACGGACGACCTCACGCGCATGCTGCGAGGCTTCACCCGGCTGTCGCTGCGGTTTCATCTGGTAACGCCGCAGAATTTCGAAGAGCTGGCGCAATGTTTGCTTTAGCTCTTTGGTGTCAGCTTGACCAAACCGCCCCCGCCCGTCAGTATATACACCGCGCCATCCGGACCCTGCCGCACATCGCGAATTCGCTGCTTGAAATCGGTGAGCAGCTTTTCCTCTGCCACCACGCGCTCGCCATTCAACACCAGCCGAACCAGGTGCTGGCCGGCCAGCGCGCCCACGAACAGGCTGCCCTTCCATTCGGGAAACAGGTCGCCGGTGTAAAACATCATGCCCGACGGGGCGATGGACGGCACCCAGAAATAGATGGGCTCCTCAACGCCCTTCATGCTATGCATGCCGTTTCCGACCGGCACGTTCTTACGTCCATCGGCGCGACGCGCGTCATATTGCGTTCCCCACGAAACATCGGGCCAGCCATAATCGCGGCCTGCGCGGATGATATTGATCTCGTCGCCGCCCTGCGGCCCGTGATCGGTGGCCCACAACTCGCCCGTCGCAGGATTGATGGCCGCGCCTTCGGGATCGCGCAGCCCATGTGCGTAGGTCTCCGGTAATACCGTGGCGCGGCTGAGCCAGGGGTTATCTTTGGGAATGGAACCATCGCGACTAATGCGGATCACTCGACCCGAGAAATTGCGGCGAATATCGGGATTTTCAGTGAAATCGTGCTCCACGCCATCCAGGTCGGAGTCGTAGAACCGGAACCGGTCGGCTCCCGTGACCAGCAGCGTGCCGTCGCGCGCCAGCACGATCCTGCGCTCGCCGCCGCCGTCGATCAAAATCCGAAAATCCTCCAGGCGCTTATTGTCGTCGCTCAATCGCGCGCGGGCCACGCGTTCCATTCCGAGGGACATGGTGCGGCGCTCGGCCAGCGATTTGGTCCACACCCGCTCGTAGAAAAACTCGTTCGGCCACAGAGCCGGGTCTTCGCCGCGCGGCGGCGCGAAATAGGTGATGTAGAGCAGCCGGTTCTTCGCAAAGTCGGGATCGAGCAGAACGTCATGTAGCCCTTGCGCCGCTACCACTTTCACGCCCGGCATGCCCGCGATGGGCGCCGACACCACTCCGTCCGGCCGTACGATCCGCATGGTGCCAGCGCCCTCGGTGACCAGGAAATTACCGTCCGGCAGAAACGCCAGGGACCACGGTGCGCTCAGCCGGTTGGTGATGGTTTGGACCGCGAAGGGTGGCGAAGCCTTGGACGGAGCAGGCGCCTCGGTTTGTCCCGGGAAGGCAGGCTTCGGTTTGTAGGGAACGTCCGTAACGGTTTGCGTGCGGGCCGGGAGGCACGCGATGGCACTTAACACAGTGACCGCGAGCAGAGGCTGTTTCATAGTGGTTGTGTGCATGGTATCGGCTTCGTTTGGTTGCGTCAACCATCCGTGCTCAAATCCGTGGTTAGCCCAGTATTATGAGCACGTGCGCCGTTTCGTAAAAATTGCGATGCTGGTCGCGTGCGCCCTGCTGCTTCCGGCTGGGCCCGTAGAAGCGCCACTTACCGCCGATCAGATCGTTCAAAAACACATCCAAGCTATCGGCGGCACGGACAAGCTGAATGCGATTCAAAGCTTGGTGGTCACCAGCAAAGCTTCTATTCTGGGCCAGACCGAAGCGCCGCTCACCATTCAGGTCAAGCGGCCCAACCTGATGCGCCTTGAAATCGACTTTCAAGGCCGGAAAATCGTGCAAGCTTTCGACGGGGTCACCGCCTGGACTCTAAATCCGATGATCAACTCGGGACCTAAACAATCGAGCGAAGAGGACACACGTGCGGCGCAAGAATCGTCCGACTTCATCGGCGGCACTCTGGTCGATTACAAATCCAAGGGCAATACGGTGGAACTGGTGGATAAGAAAGAAATAGAAGGCGTCTCGGTATATAAACTAAAGATCACCAAAAAGAATGGCTCCGTGGAATTCGATTATCTGGACGCCAAGAGTTTCCTGCCCGTCAAGACCGAAGGCAAGCGGACGCAATTGGGCCAGGAGATCTTGTATGAATCCAAGATCGCCAACTACAAACCGGTGGAGGGTGTGCTGATGCCGTTCAGCCTGACGCAACTGATGAATGGGCGGCTGGCGATGGAAATCACGGTCGAGAAATGGATGCGAACGTTCCGCTGGACGCCGCGGTGTTCAAGATGCCGGAGAAGCCGGCGCAATAATCCTGCCTGCGGTAACATTCGGTAGAGCCGTGCCGACATCAGTGACCCAAAGGCCATACCGTCCGGTCCCCACCGATCCGCCGCGCAAGCGTTGGACGCGGGCGGAGTGCGCCACGCTCGAGTCGTTGGGACTGTGGGACCAGCAGCGCCAGGAATTGGTCCACGGAGAGATGATCAGCAAGATGGGCAAGAAACGTCCCCAGGTGAATGCCCTTGTCGCTGTACAAGCCTGGTTGGTGCGAACCTTCGGAGAACAGTTTGTGAACCCGGAAGCGCCAATCGACGTCGCTCGTGAAGACAATCCGACGAATGAGCCGGAACCCGACCTGGTGGTGCTCGCCAGACCTTCGCGCGAATTTCTGGATGCGAATCCGCGTCCGGCCGATCTTCGCCTGGTGGTCGAGATCTCCGGCTCAACCTTGGGCTTCGACCTGACTACGAAGGCCGAACTCTACGCGCGCGCCGGAATTGTCGAATATTGGGTCATCGATGTGGCGGCACCTCGTCTCATCGTGCATCGCGACCCGCGGCAGGGGCTGTACGGTTCAGTCACGGCTTATAGCGAAGAGGAAACCGTGACCCACTCGCGTCTCCGCAGGAGGACTTCCGCGTCGGAGACGCTTTCGGCATTTAAATGTTCCTTCAATCGGTCAACAGTAGGGGCCTATTTACATTGATGGACATCAGGTGGGCGCCCCCATTGTAGATGCTCCATTGTAGTGTCTCGTCTCCAGCGCCGTTGGTGCACTGCTCGAGTATTCACATACTCCTAGCTTTCTTCGCAGGTGGGCAAGTGTAGTGTCCAATAAATAACTAGACACTCGCCGGATTGGCATCGTACACGCGGTTTTAAGCCCCGTTGGTGTTGTCAACGGCGGAACGCGGCTGAAGCCGCGTCTACCCTTATTTCTGTCTAGTTATTTTGGCGGACACTACACTAGCCAGTTGGCGAGTGACTGGTGATTGGCTCCGATATCGGAAACCAGCCACTAATCACCAATCACTAGCCACGTCAGCCTGCGGTAACATGCGGAGGTGTCAATTCCCGTGAAACAGCCGCCGCCGGAGATGACCGTCAAGGCGGTTTCGCTTGGCATCTTTCTGGCCTTCGTTTTTGGATCGGCCAACGCTTACTTGGGAATGAAAGCCGGGCAAACCGTCGCGGCCACCATTCCCGCGGCCGTCATCGCGATGGCGCTTTTCCGCATTCCGGCGTTTCGCGGCGGCATCCTGGAGCAGAACATCACGCGCACCGCGGCCTCGGTCGGCGAAGCGCTGGTGGCCGGGGCCATCTTCACCATTCCCGCTTTCATGATGGTGGATATCGGCGGCCAGCGCCTGTGGACCGATTTGCGCTCGCATTATTGGGAGGCGACACTCATCCTGTTGGTGGGCGGACTGATCGGGGTGTTCTTCATCATTCTTCTGCGCCGCCCGCTGTGCGTGGACGCGCCGCTGCCGTGGCCTGAAAGCGTGGCGAGCTACGAAATCGTCAAGGCCGGCGAGGCATCGGCCAGCAAGGCGCCTCGCTACATTTTCGGCGCGCTGGGGTTCGGCGGGCTGATCGAAATCCTCACCGACGAAAAAGGCGCGCAGATATTCCGCGAATATAGCGAGGGCTTTCTTAGATTCCCGCGCTCCCTTATTCAGCATTTCGATATCGAGAAGAAGCCCATCGGCGATGTCACGCACTTCGGCGGCGTTCAATGGTCGACGCCTAGCCTGTCGCCCGCGCTGATCGGCATCGGCTATATCATTGGACCCGAGCTTTCCTCGATCAACGTCGCGGGCGGCATTATCGCTTGGTGGATACTTATCCCACTGCTGCTGTTCTTCGATCCTGATTTGCCGCGCCGCATCGGAACGAACGATCCGGCCGTGGCCGCCAATTCTGTTTGGTTCAACGTCGTTCGACCGATCGCGGTTGGGACCATGCTGGTGGGAGCTGCCAGCACCATGTTCTCCATGCGCGAGTCGCTATGGAGCTCGCTGCGCGGGATCTTTAGCGTCTCCGCCACGGCCGCCCACGAAGCCAAAACGCTCGATCCCACCGAGCGCGATATTCCGCCGCGCTGGGTGGTGCTTTGTACCGCGGTGCTGCTAATTCCGATTACGGCCATTTATTACTACTACACACACGGGATCGTCTCCGCCATTGTCGCCGCCGTAGTGATGAGCATCACAGGATTTCTGCTTTCGGCGATCGGCGGTTATCTAGTGGGTCTGGTGGGCAGTTCGAACCAGCCGCTTTCAGGTTTGACGCTGGCCGCGCTGATTATCGCGGCGCTGGTGATGCTGACCATCGGCGTCACGGGACTGTCGGGAGTAGCGGCCGTGCTGGGAGTGGCCGCAGTGGTTTGCGTCGCGTGCTCGGTCTCCGGATCGCTCATCCAGGATTTGAAGGCCGGCCATTTACTAGGTGGAACGCCGTGGAAAATGGAAATCGTCGAAATTATTTCGGTGATTTTGCTCGCGTTCTTTTTAATGGGACCCATCATCGCGTTGCATGAAGCCAACCTCGCTACTGGTGGTATCGGCGGGAAGGCCTTGCCTGCCCCGCAAGCGGGCTTGATGGCGCAGCTCGCCAAAGGAATCGTGGGCGGACAGATGGCGTGGGGACTTCTTGGAATCGGCGCTGCCTTCGGAATCGCGCTGCTGTTGTGCGGCGCGCGTTCACCAATGCTGATCGCCGTGGGAATGTATTTGCCGTTCAGCACTACGTCGGCCATCTTTATCGGCGGCTTGATCAAATGGATTCTAAATCGCATTTCCGAAAGACGCAGCGCGGAGCAAAAGCTCCTGATCGAAGAAAGAGGCACGCTGCTGGCTTCCGGATTGATTGCGGGCGAAGCCATCGTAGGCATTCTACTCGCAGTTGTGTTTCTCACCGGAAATCCATTTCCTCAATTTAGCTTCTATCCGGCGTGGGGAGGATGGCTTTCACTGATCGGGTTTGCATCCATTGCGTATGTATTGATTCGGATCCCGGCGAGCGCGGAGTGATTATTCTTCATCCACGATCACGGCGTATATTTCGCCCGGTCCGTGAACCCCGCGAACCAGGATTTGTTCGATGTCTGCCGTGCGGCTGGGGCCGGTGATCAAGACCATGGAACTGGTTTGGTCGGCGGGGCGGGGAAGAATGCTGAACAGCTCGTCGAGATTTGCCAGGATGCGCGAGCGCGGAAAAATCGCGATGTGGGCGGGGGGCAAAAGCGAGATCAGGCGGGCTTCGTTGGGGCTGGAAAGCATGACGAGGCTTCCGGTCGCGGCGAGCGCATAGCCGGCGCTGGTAATCCCGATGTCGGCAGCGGCGCAAGCTTCCTTCAATTCATCTCGTTCGGTGAAGCCGGCGTGGACCTGAACGAGTCCAGTGACGCCGCACTTACGAAGAAAAGGCGAATTCGACGCGATCGCGTTCCTTTGTACCAATAAATCCGCAATCGAGGGGACAACGACGGAAGTATTGCGGGCCCGGAATGATTTTCCACCCAAGTTTTCGAATTTCTGGACGAATATATCAGCATAGAGATTGCGGTCCGTTTCTGGGATTCGCAATGCGGGGGCCGGTAGGGGGGCTGCCTCGAAGAGCGGAGGCTGGCCCGGGGCCCTCTTTAAACCTTTCCGAATATCGCTGAAAATCCGCTCCCGCGCCGTCATGAGGACCGTTTCCGGCTGGCCCACCACTGGTGGAAGCTCTGTTTGGCCGGCTCGGGCACGGTGCGCTGGCTGGCCCATTTCTTCAGCGGACCGATGTTTGGAACCAGCGGAAAAAAGATCGATCCCAGGCTGGCGAGCAACAAATAGATCTTTGGATGAGTCGCGATCCAGGCGAAGAGCTGGAAGGCGAAGCGCTCCATTCGTCCGAATCCTCGCGCCGCTTGACCTCGGTGACTTCCTCGCGTAATTTGAGCAGAATCTTCGGAATCTCGATCTTGACCGGACAGACTTCGGCGCAAGCGCCGCACAGGCTGGATGCGAACGGCAGCCAGGTATCGCTAGTGACGCCGTGAAATTGCGGCGTGATGATGGCGCCGATGGGCCCGGAGTAAACCCACGGATAATTGTGTCCGCCGATTTTGCGGTATACCGGGCAGTGATTTAAACAGGCGCCGCAACGAATGCAGTAAAGCGACTGGCGCTTTTCCGGATCGGCCAGTAACTTCGTCCGGCCATTGTCGAGCAGCAGCAAATAAAACTCATCGGGACCGTCGATTTCGTTTTCGCGGCGCGGACCCGGAGAGAAACGACGTGTAGACCGAGAGCGGCTGGCCAGTGGCGCTGCGCCCCAGCAGGTTCAGGAACACCGCTAGATCCTGCGCGCGAGGAATCACCTTTTCGATGCCGGCAATGGCGATGTGAATCTTGGGCGCCGAAGTGGTGAGACGGGCGTTGCCTTCATTCTCCACGACCACGATGGCGCCCGAATCGGCGATCAGGAAATTGGCGCCGCTGACTCCCATGCCCGCCTGCAGGAATTTTCGGCGTAAAACGCCTCGGGCTATTTTTGTTTGTTTCTCGATCACCACTTCGTTCTCGACGCCCAGCTCCTTGGTGAAGACGTCGGCGACATCGTAGCGAGTCAAATGCAGCGCAGGGGCAACGATGTGAGACGGGCGCTGGTGGGCGAGCTGCAGAATATATTCGCCCAGATCGGTTTCGACGGCTTCCAGCTGATGCTCTTCCAGGCGCTCGTTAAAGTGGATCTCTTCGCTGGTCATGGATTTCGATTTGACCAGCATGTTTATGCCGCGCTTTTTGGCGAGACCGAGAACGAAATCAGCTGCTTCCTGGCCGGTGCGGCAGTACACCACTTTGCCGCCGTGCGCGATCACATTGGATTCGAGCTGCTCGAGATAGTAATCGAGATTTTCGATGGTGTGCTTCTTAACCGCATTGGCTTCGTTGCGCAAAGCCTGGTAATCAGGCAGAGCCTCCGCGCTGACTACGCGCGCGCGATGGTCCATCAAGCGGCCGGTGGCAGTGTAAATGGCAAGCTGCAACCGAGGATCGTTGAGCGTCTGCTGAATGTCTGCTTCCGGAGCCTTCATTTGGAAGCGAGCACCTCGGCCAGGTGCAGTGTTCTGATCGGCAGACCCGCGCGATCGATAACGCCTTGCAGTTGCATCAGGCAACTGGAATCAATGGAGACGACGGTGGACGCCCCGGTGTTCTGAATGGAATCGATCTTAGTCCGCGCCATGGCGCCAGACACTTCAGGGAATTTGATGGAGAACGTGCCGCCGAAACCGCAGCATTCTTCGGCCGCGCCCATTTCGGCGAGCGTGAGGCCCCGCACCTTCGCCAGCAGCTTGCGCGGGCCCTCCTTGATGTGCAGCTCACGCAAAGCGTGGCAGCTGTCGTGATAGGTGACCACGCCGTCGAAGCGCGCTCCGACATCTTCGACGCCGGCCACTTCAAGGACAAAGCGCGAAAACTCCCAGACCCGCGGCTCCAGGGCATGGGCTTCGGCGAGGAGCTTCGGATCATGCTCGAAGAGGTCGGCGAAATGATGCGCGATCATTGAGGTGCAAGAGCCCGAAGGTACAACGATATATTCGGCATCGCGAAAGACGTCGAGAAAGTGACGAGCGATCTTGCGCGCTTCTTCGGTGTAGCCGGTGTTGAACGCGGGCTGGCCGCAGCAGGTTTGAGCTTTGGGGAAATGGACCTGATAGCCCAGGCGCTCCAGCACCTCCGTGATGGCGATGCCGACTTGGGGAAAAACCTGATCGACGATGCAGGTGACGAACAGGGAGACGCGCGTGCTCAATCCGGGAGTTTAACATGATGTTGTGGAGCTAATCACTATCGGCGAGTCCGTGCCTCGCGAGGAGAACTATCTGGCGCTGGAGCGCGGCAACATTTTGTACTTTCCCCACACCCCATTCGCGCTGTCCGAAGAAGAGCGCGAGCTGCTGCGGAGCACCGGACTGTCATCGAACAGCCATCACAAGAACATTGCGTATCGGCCGGCGGAAGGTAGAGTGACGGGGTTTGATCCGGCGGCGGTTTCCGATCCCGAGAAACTGCGTGCGGTAATGCGGTCGTATTCCGAACGGGCGCTGGCGTTTTTGTGGAAGCTGCTGCCGCGATACATGGAGAAGGCGCGCATCGATTTCGCGAGCTTCCGGCCGCAGGAGGAGGAGGGTCGCGATCTGCCGACCAAGAAGCGCAACGACCTGCTGCATGTGGACGCTTTTCCGACGCGGCCCACGCGTGGCGACATGATCCTCAGATTCTTCACCAATATTCACCAGGCCAAGCCGCGCGTATGGATGACATCCGATCCGATGGGCGCGCTCGCTCCCCGCTACGCAAGCGATGCGGGACTGGGGGCCGTGGCGATGCATCCCAAGGGGTCGCTCACCAGCCGCCTCTTGGGCGCTTTTGGCGGAGTGGATGCGAAACGGTCGGCGTATGACCGGTTCATGCTGGGCTTCCATGATTATTTGAAATTCAACGGCGAGTATCAACAGAGCTGCGCGAAATACCGGTTCGAGTTTCCGCCGGACTCGACGTGGATGGTGTTCACCGATGTGGTGCCGCACGCGGTTTTGTCGGGGCGGTACGCGCTGGAGCAAACCGTGATTGTGGGTCGCGAGAGTTTGGCGGCGAGGGAGAACGCGCCAATCGAGATTTTGCAGGGGCTGTGCGGAAAGCCGCTCGCCTAGCGGCGGGTTGGGTTAACGAAGGTCGCGCAAAAGACCGATTCCTGTACTGGAGGTTCAATGAGCACAGCCAGGACAAGATTCCTCGACCTTGCGCCCTGGGAAACGTTGCGGCCCGCCTACGGGCCGGCCGGCGACGTTCCTCCGGTCCTCGAACAGATGGCGGCATCGACTGGCCGCGAACTACACGAACTTTTGAATGAATTGTGCTCGCGAGTGCTCCATCAGGGCACCATCTACAGCGCAAGGATAGTACTGGTGTCATGCCCGCGCCGTCGTGGATGAACCTGCAAAGGGTCGACTTGGCCTGTGAAGGGCCAAATTCGGGGGATGAGCCACGACCAAACGAAATGCCTGGATCATCGATCACGCCATAACCAAGGTCCGCCACAATATGAAGTTTGCGCAAAGTTTATCATTAGAAGGGTGGTTCGCCCGCGCCGGTCAATATTTCACCCGCGAGCGTAGTTATTTATGCCTCGGCGCGCGCTCAGCCTCGCTGCAGTAAGCCTGTCAGTGTTTATCGGATATGTGCCTGCCTGTGGCCAGGCGGCTCCTCAAGCCTCGCCCAACCCCGCTGAAACGACTGTTGACGATAAAGAGAATAAAGCCATCCTGGAGATCGGTGCCGCGACCAGCTGGCAAGTCACTGGAGGCGCAGCCACATTCGCTCCGAATCTGGCAATGGAAATCGAGCCCATAGAGAACTGGCTGGAACTCGAAGTGGGCGTTTCACCGTTCTACACTCATACTTCCCAGGAGTGGGATACGGACCTCCTCTTCAAAAAGCCATGGACGCTGTCGCGAAAAGCCGAATTTATGTTCGGCATCGGCCCGGAATGGGTTCACGTCAAACAGGGCGGAAGATGGACCAATGCACTGGCTGGAGAAATAGCGGGGGACTTTATGTTCTGGCCAACCGGCAAACATCACTTCGGCTGGTACCTGGAACCGGCTTACGACTACAGCTTCGCAAGCGGCCATCAAAAATCCCTTGGTATAAGCTTTGGGCTACTCATTGGCCTTCGTTGAGCTGCCGGGATTTCGTGGAAATTACTCCCAGACAATTCCATTCTCTTCGCACCACTCCAGCGCGATCTGCCTCAAGGCCTTCGTGCGGAATGCAAACCAGGCTGATTCAACTCCGTGCCGCCGAAGGGTGTCCTTGAAATACCGAAATGCTCCCCTACCTTGGATGGCATCGAGAAGATCTTCGCGAATCCTATCGGACTTTACCGAGAGCGAGAAATCCTGCATGATTTCCCATTCGTGAACTTCAAACTTCGAGGGAAGCTTCCGAAAGCGGTCCGTGGAAACGATCAGCTTTGCAATCTCCCATTCATGTTCCTGCCACGCGGGAAGATCCAGCTCCTCGTCGCCTTCGGACTCCTCTGCCTCACGCAGAAGATCGCGGGAAATAGTTTCCACTTGGCCTGTGTCGCGATCCAGGAAGGAAGAATATTCGTCGACCTGGATCTCTAAAACCTCAACGATATCGTTTAGGCGAGCAGCCGCGGGCATGGCTTCGAAACCATAATACTGGTGCGCGCGGCCATACGCACTTCAGAAGGTGTACCTACCGGCTGTACCAATCTTTCGCTATCGAACGAAGTGTTGAATATCCTTGTTGTTGTCCTGGCACATGTACTCGATCATCTCCGTGTCGACCATGGGCTTCATGTGCAGTGCCACCGTCCAAGTCTTCGTAAAGACTTTAGGGTCATCAATAGTGACATCAATATCCAGGCTTCCGAAGTTGGGGCGGCGTATGCGTTCGGTGAGGCGCGCCTGGCTGGAGAAGAAGTTGCCTTCAGTGTCCAGCCAGGAATCGTCGCGATAGCCCGCCGATTCAACGACCAGCGTGTCACCTTCCCAGTGGGCCACTGAGTAGCCGTTCCAGGCCGGGGTCATATCTTCTGGAAGCTTGCGTCCGTCGAAAAAGATCTGCCGGTAGCTCGCATTGAATTCGTGCAAGATGACGAGTTGTGTGGGTGTTTGGAAAATCTTCTGAGTTTCCGGATAGGCCCAGGCTCGCGGGTAATTGACGGGCATGCAAAATGTGTGGGGATCAATGTACCCTGCCTCTTTGGCACGGTTCTTCACCAGCTCCGCCGCCCATGGTTGATAGGGAATGCCGCCTTTCAGATTGAGCGCGAAATTGCCGAGTTGCGGAGTAAGGGGCAGCTCCGAGCATTGAAAAACGCCGATCTTGGGATCGCAGGGGCGCTCGTCGCGCGGAACCCACATCCCCGAGAAATCCGGCTTGCCGCCGGAAGTTTTGGGCGCCGGAGCGCGGAGATCCGGCTTACCATCAGGCGTGCGGTGGATTCCCGGTGTGGGTAGGTTGATCCATTGAGCGGTGGCAGGCAGAGCCACAAAAAGAGCAACCTTCAGAGCGTTCATGGCTGCCGATTGTATCGACTGGTAAGAGTGAAGTCAAAACGCCGCGCGCGACAAACTCTGCGTGCGTGTAGACTCTCGTTTACTTGGACGTACCACGGCCGACTCGGTGGCGCGGGTGACGCGGGCCGAGCTTGGAGGAAGATTCCGGGACGCTGGCCGACTTAACGTTCCAAATCTCACCATAGCCGACCATGTGAACTATGGTGTACATTTTGGTCATGACGGAGTGCCAATTCGGGCGATACTTGTGCCGTCTGGTTCAAGAAATTTGGAGCGATACAGATGTTCTGGGTATTACGGAATCGGGTTGGTCCAGCCGAACTCACGGATCGACGCTGCGATGTTGGCGACCTGTTCCCGGCTGTGCGTGCGCGGGTTGGTGATCTTGGGAATCAGCCGGTCGACCACCCGTGAGTTTAGTAGGGTGGAAGGGACGCTTGTATACGTCGCCTGGATTGTCCCGATGCCAGGGGCTAGAATAGCGATCAGTCGGTCATCGAGGAGGAATCATGAAGCTCGCAGGCAAAAAGGCTCTCATTACCGGAGGCAACAGCGGCATCGGCCTGGCCACAGCCCGCCTTTTCATCTCTGAAGGCGCCGAAGTCGCAATTACGGGTCGCGATCAACAGACACTGGATGAAGCGGTCGCCGAGTTGGGATCGAAAGCGCACGGCTATCGCGCTGACGTTACGGTTGCGGAGGACCGCAAGAAGCTCTTCGCTGAACTCGCCAAAGACTTTGGCAAACTTGACATCGTCTTCGCTAATGCAGGCATTTCTGGCAGGACGCCGACTGGCACGACCGACGAAGCCCTCTTCGAGAAGGTAGTCCACACCAATCTCAACGGTGCTTTCTTTACCGTCAATTCAGCCGCTCCTCTCATGAACGACCACGGCAGCATCATCTTCAACGGATCGGTGCAGAGTTATCTCGGTCAACCAGGCCTGGCTGCCTACGCTGCCACGAAAGGCGGACTCGTCTCGATGGCACGATCCATCGCCGCAGACCTTGCACCGCGCAAGATTCGCGTGAACGTGGTGGCCCCGGGAGCGACGAAGACTCCCATCTGGAAGCGCGGGGCGCCCGCCAATGCCACGGCAGAGGAATCCGCAAAAGTTTCCGACTTCTTCTCTTCCACGGTTCCGCTTGCCCGTTGGGGCGAGCCGGAAGATCTGGCCAAGGCTGTGCTTTTTCTTGCCTCGGACGATTCGTCGTACATCAACGCGGTCGAGCTGATGGTGGATGGCGGACTGACGGGCGCTCCCTTCGGAGCCGCCATTCTTCGCGGCTGAGCGTAGAGAATAGTTACGAAGGAGGAACCGCCGGACCATTGGACAAAGCGTGGGTATTACGGAATTTAAAGTCCGCCGTGAGAGCGCCAAATCATGAGGAGCGAATCGGCTTCACTGTAATTGCAAATGCTTTTCAAGGAGATTCTGTATGTCACATCATTTCGATACCAAACTGGCGAGGGAAGATCCGAGCCTCAACCTCTGCGACTTTTATTTATTTGACGGCCCCTCGGGCAAGACGGTGATGGCGATGACCGTGAATCCGGATGTGGGATTATCGGCTCCAGATACGCTTCATCCAGAAGGGCTCTACGCGTTCCGGTTCGACCTGAACGGAGATGCGAGGGAAGAGGTTACGTTCAAGTTCAGGTTTGGTGAACCTCGACACGGAAATGGCGGTGAGCATACTCACATTCAGCCGTTTGTGGTGCGGAAGGCGACGGGTAACGATGCGCTTCGCGGTGACGCCGGAGAGAGTCTGGTTGAGGGCGAAACCGGTTCGGTGGCGACGAATTCGGGTCTTCGTGCGTATGTTGGGATTGCTCCAGACGTATTTGCGGCAAATGCTGGATTCCGCGCATTTATGACTGCTTTCTATCAGGACCAGCGCTACGCTGGGGACGCCTTTCTCGATCAGCAGAATCCCTTTGCGAGGCGGAATGTTACGGCGATTGTGCTGGAGGTGCCGAGCGAACTGATTGGGAAGGGAAAAATCAACGCATGGGCGACGATCTCGCTCTTTGGCCATGCGCCGGAGGTACAAGTTTCGCGTTGGGGCCTGCCTATGGTTACGCATCTCTTCCTGAGCGACCCGAGCGATCAAGAGGCGAAAGAACAATTCAATGCGTCGGTTCCGTCTGAAGACCTAGAGCGCTTCGGGAAGTCGATCGCGGCTGTTGCGGAGAAGATGACGACCTACGCCGGTTCGGCGGCGGACCCGGCTGAATACGGGAAGCTGATCGCTCGACGGCTTTGTCCCGACACGTTGCCTTACGAGCTTGGAACGTCCGCCGCATTTGAGTTGGGCAGCTTCAATGGACGCGCGCTCGGCGACGATGTGCTGGATGTGATGTTGACGCTCACCGCTAACACGCCAACTGCCGATGGACTTGCTCCCGACCGCGGGCGAATGCGCAAGGATTTTCCATATTATGGAGCGCCGTATACGGCGGAGGAGCAGGCCGGGATGACGCCGTTGGTGCGCCCGGCTAAGAAGGCGGGAAGCGACGCTTGAGACGAAAAGTATGAGCATTGCAGATCTCGATATGAAGCTGAGCCCGCCTGATCGTCGAGGCTCTCAGAGGGCACTTTCTATGTGCAGCTTGGCCAGTTTGGCGGCTTCTTCGGGCGTCTTCCCGTCCTGTCGCGCGACAATGTAGGCGGCGTACCACCCCGACCAATGGTGCTTCGGGGCGGTTGGTTCGTACTCGCCATGATGCTGCTCCGTCTCAACCAAAAGGTCTGTCAGCGTCAAAACGTCCAAATTGCTGAGTCCACGTCCGGGCAGGCGCGTTGTGATCTCCTGCAGCAGCCAGCCGTTGCCGTCGGGATCGCTGAACGAGGCGAACGTGCGGTAGCTGCGATGCTCGGGATCCGGACCGCTGACCCGGAGCCGCCCAAACAGGTAGGGCTGGTCCGGGCCAGCGTACACGCCGCCGCCGTCGTGAAACACCTCGGTTGCGTTGACGCCGAGCGCGACAAGTTCGGCCCGCGCAGCCTGGATGTCGGAGACGATCAGGTACAGACCCTGGGCGGAGCCGGGTGCCGCCGCGGTGACGTTCTTGCCGAAGATGATCGAGCACCCCGAGCCCGGCGGCGTGAACTGGATTATGCGGAAGTCTTTACCGTTGTCGTAGTCGGCGTCGAGCCGCCAACCGAGCCTTCCGTAGAACTCCTTTGCGCGGTCGACATCCGAGACGGGGATGACAATTACCTCAAACTTCATGTCCACTTTCGCGGCACTCGCGCCGCTGGCCGGTTCATTGTTAGTTGCACTTAAGGTTGACATCCTTTTCTCCTATGTATTCCCCTAAATCGAAAGTTAGAGTCTTTGAAGACTTGGACTAGGCGGTGACGAACTGCTGTCCGCCGTCGATGTCATAGGTTGCGCCCGTGAGGGCGGTGTTGGTCATAATGTGTACGGCGAGCGCAGCCACGTCCGCCGGTCCGACCACGCGTCCGATGGGAAGCGTGGTGCGAAGCTGGTTGCGACGTTTTTCGAGCTGATCGCCCAGCAGTTCCGCGGACAAACCCGTGTCCACGAATCCCGCAGCGATGAGGTTGACTCGCACGGGCGCGATTTCGAGCGCCAGGTTAGCGATGAGGGCGGGGAGCGCAGCCGTGATTGCGCCAGTGATGCTCATGCCGAGCGCTGGGCGTCGACCACCAGTGCCGCCCACGAAGATCAGTGTTCCTCCGGGTCGCACTTTGTTGGCCGCGTAGCGCGCGACGTAAAGTGCCAGCAAGAGGTGCTCGCCAATAAGATCGCGAATCTTCGCGAAGTCCATATCGGCGAGACGTCCGTAGTAAGGCCGCCCGGCTGTCACCATCACGTGGTCGATTGTCGGGAGGTCATGGAAGAACCGGTCGAGAGCAACAGGATCCGCGGCGTCGAAGGCCGCCGTACTAACGGCATCAACCTCGCTGGCAGCGCGCTGGAGGCGCTCGGTATCCCGGCCCGTGAGGATCACCTTGGCCCCTTCTGCACGTGCACGACGTGCCGTTTCGAATCCGATGCCAGCGCTACCGCCGATCACGACGACGGTCTGCCCAAGGAGCTCCGGTTCACGGTGGATGGGAGAGGAGATAGTTACAGTGCTCATCGTTCCTCCGCTTCGACTAGTATACTTCTCGCTACGCCGCCAGCAGTCCGAAAGCTACGCTCGCCTTAAGGTTGATGCCCATGCTCTTTGTAGGGTTCGAGGGCCAAGTCCTGAATACGCGCTACTCGGAGAAAGCCAGCGTTGACGGTTGAAACAGAGCGGATCGGTCCCGACAAACGCGCTTTGTTCCGCTGATGACTCTGCCCTCATCGCCGACGCGATGCCGAATTATCGTTCCTGATCTGTCTGGGCGGGTAGGATACGTTTTTAGTTGGGGAAGACGACGGGCTTAAGAACGGTAACCAGGTGCATTGGCATCGGGTCAAAGACCTACTGGAACCAATACGGGGTTTGAGCTGTCCATCGGTCCTTCGGGTATTGTTTGTGCAGCAGGTCGAAAGCTGCCTTGGATATTTTTCCAATGGCTGGGTCTCCGTTTCTGCAGCCGTAGCGCGTCACGACAACCAGGCGGTGCAGGGCCTCTGGAACCTGCGGGTCGTCCGGATGCGCCTTCGCCCACCTAAAGATGATCGGTGCTAGAAACATTTCGGTTGAGCCTTTTTTGTGCAATTCACTGAGCTCGTGGCCCGCAGCGTCGCGATCCTCCTGGGCGAACACTTGCTTCAAAGGCGCAAACACCACCGGTAAATGCCAGGAGATGGTATGGATTTCCAAAGTGTCCCCTTCCGGAGCGGCGGGTTGAGTTTCCACCGGACACCACCACGATCCAGAAGTGTTCAGCTCGGTTCGATAATTTACCCGGACCGTCGGCTGAAACTGGCGGTGAATTGCGATCAGGAGTGCGGCTTGGAATTTCCAGGGATCCACCTGGGCGCCGGTATCGGGAACCAGGCTCGACTGCCAATCCGGATGCGCCTTGGCCACGATAGGTGCAAGATCCCGGGCCGTATCCAGGTCGTTCAGCATGAAGGCCCGGGTCCAACCCGCTAGCGCGACATCGGCGGCCGACCAGGCCGGAAGCAACTTGCTGTGCGCAGCCTGGTTGAGTTTCGCGAGTGGGGTCAGGTAATTCAAAACATAAGCCGAATCCTCAGCCAGGATGTTACTGCCCACATTTGCTTTCGCCAAATAGTCTTCTGCTCCAATGGGTCTGCGGGGCGCCCAACGAAGAAAATCGTCGAAGCTCGTAGCCAACCGCATTCGCTCGGCGCGCCATCCATTTACCAACGAATCGGGTTGACCGCCGGATCGAGCCAGGACGCTGTCGAGTTTTGCCCGCGCTGCACCCGTGTCGCCGCGTTCGATGCGCAGGCGAACGGCGTTATAGCTCACTGTCCCGAAGGCCGGCGAGTTTTCGGGCAGACCATCGGCTTGTGCGAGCAATTCGGGAACCGCGGAATCCTTCCCGCTCGAATACATCATTGCCAGCGTCAACCAAGGCAGCGATTTTTGGGACCTCCAACGTTCCAGAGCATGCGCTCCATCGCCCTTCTCCAGCGTTTGCACCCAATCGAAAGGTTCGGGAAGGTCCGGCTTCGAAAGCGCTGCTTGAAAACTCCCGGCTCGCAGCACAAAGGCGGACTGCTGGATAGCATCCTCGAGCGTTGCTGCCGGCGACTGCGGTGCCGACAAGCGCGCCGCTAGCGATTCCACCGTAGCCTCGGGATGTTCTACCGCATCGAGGTGTTCGAGCAATCTGCGGGCGGCTTCATCCAGCGGCGCGGCTGTCCGGTCGTTCGATATTTTCGTCAACTGTTCGCGCGCCTTAGGCAGAGCCGCCGCGTTGTTTTGAAGAGACGCTTCGCGCAGCAGCGTCCTTGCCACCATGTAGGAAGCCACGTGCCGCCAAGGCGTTCCTGGGTCATTCGCGATCGTTCGGAAACTTTGTTCCGCTTCGGCGAAATCCTCGGCATAGAAGTGGGCGGCCGCGATCTGATAGTCGCGATCCGCTCTGGGAAGCGCTGCAGCCGTACCCGGGAGAGGGTCCGGGTAGGTTTTCTTATCGCCGCTACAATTCTCGAAGACCCGGTCCTGCGCGGCCACCCAGTTCTCGATTGCCGCAGGCGATCCATAACTTGCTCGCCGATTCTTCAGCGTGCGCGTTGCCGTTTCAAATGCGTCGCTGAGGCAATTTTCGTAATAAACATATTGATCGCCGGCCGACTTCGTGCGATACGCGTTGATAAAGACAGGCCCAGCCGGATTCTGGATCGTCTTGCGCTCCTCGATCCAGGCATCTTGTCCCGAAAGTGGAGTATTTCCTGGGACGGCTCCGACCGCAGCCTTTCGCCCGCTAGTAGCGGATCGGTGGTCCATTTTCAATCCGCTCAGCAGGCGAAAGGCGATCAGCTCGTTCTCCTTCGTCAACGCCGGCGTGAGCAGACCAATTTTGCCGCCATTGAAAGCCAGCTGGTTCTCAGGAATTTCAGGCGGCGTGAAAAAAGGCCCCACATCAATCGCGCAGGCCAACAGCAGGCGCAGGAGCGACCGAGCGCGGCGAAGATGCGCTTGGTGGTTCTCATTTCCAATCGTCGATGCGCCGCAGCGTCCGGGCGTACACGTCACGGTTCCACGCTCGGGGATTAAACACGTAAATCCGCTGAACTCCTGGCGGACGACGCAAAGGCCATGGTTCATCGGTTGATAGTCCTATAGAGGAAACGCACGAACTCAGAGTGACGTGCATGTTGTGGGTCTCATCCTTGCCCATACGGAAAAACATCGGCACCGCTTCAGCGATGTCGGTGTTTTCCAGCCATCGGTCACCCTCGCACCAGGAGGCGAGAGCGGTCACGCCCACCGGTACCGGCGACTGCGTCCTCAGAGCGTTGAGCAGCGAGAGATAGAACGCGCGTTCCGAGGCGCGGGCGTCGAAATCGATCTGTAGTCCGCGAATGGCGGGCTGATGCATTACCTGGTTGAGAGCTTGGACCAGCGGCGCAACCTGCGCTCTTGGATTCGAAGCCGCTGATTCGATTCGCACCACCGCCAGCAGGGGAGTTCCTGCTTGGATCTTTAGCGGCTGAAGCCGAGGCTCGAATTCAGGAAATCCATTTGGCAGGATTCGCACTGTGCCTGCCAGGTACGCAACGCCGGTGGTGTGAGTGTCGATGAAGCTCAGGTTTTCGGCGCGCTGCCACGCCCACAACATTACGCCGGGTAGCTCAAACGCCGCGCGTGAACGATGTCCACAGGAACAGTTGATCAGTAAAACTGCAAGGACGACGATCGCAGCGCGCATGGAAGAATTGGCTGACGGATTCAGCGTAGCAAAAGAACATCACCACGGGATTGTTTCGTTTTCCCAGCGCGTGAACTTACCGGTCGGACCATCCAGTCCGAGCAGAGCCAGGCGGACCGGCTCGCGGGCACCCTCTTCCACAGTTCGCGTGCCGGCGTGCGCCGGGTTCGAGTTCCCGGCCAGCGACCCACCCCCGCTCGACACGTTGACGATGCGGGCGTTCGGCGACTTGGCTCTATTTAAACTGTGTTGGCAGGTGCCGAACGTCCCTTTCGTTCTCCAGGCAAATATAATCCAATAGTTCCGTATCGGGCGCGAGGATCTGCTTAACCTTGATGCTCCACGGCTTGGTGTAGGCTTTCGAATCGTCGACCGTTAGCTCGATCTCCAGAGTCCCGTAGTTCAAACGCCGGAATTTTTCCGTGACCTTCGCGGCATCCGTGAGAGGGCTGCCTCCGGTATCGAGCCACAACCCGTCACGGAATCCGATGGTCTGCACAACTAGCGTGTCGCCTTCCCATTTCGCGGACGAGTAGCCGTTCCAGGACGGGTTCGGATCCACGGGCAGAGGCCGCCCGTCGGTGAAGATCTGACGGTAGCTGGCGTTATGTTCGTTCAGGATCACTAGCAGGCCCGGAATCTGGATCATTTTGCGGAACAAAGGAAACACTTCCAGCCGCACCATACCCGGCGGAAAGCAGCGGCTCAGTGGATCGTCGGGTCGGCCAGCGGCCCTGGTCTTTCTCACCACCTCGGCGGCCCAGGGTTGATAGGGCAGACCATCTTTAATAGACTGGCCGAAATTGAAAAACTCTGGTGGGACGGAGACCTCGGTCGCGCAAAACACATTCGCGCCGGTGACGGTGCCGTTTCGATTGTCGGCAACCGGGCAAGACAAGCCCCAGATTCCGGAGAGATCCGGTTTGCCATCGGCAGTGCGGGGCGCAGGCGCTGTGAGGTTCGGCTTGCCATCCTGCAGGCGAGGAATTCCCGGAGTCGGGTAATTCAGCCACTGCGCTGAAAGAGGTGAGCAAATCAAGCAGATGGTCATCCCCACGGCGATGCGCATTGGAATCAATTCTACCCGTTCTTAGAGTTGGTGTTCCAGCTTCGCGCAGGCAGCTCGCCGGACCGCCGACTATCCCGATCAACGAGCGATTTCGGCCTCCCGCTCCAAACCGCTCGTTGAATATCTACCCCGCAGGCATCCCCAAACCCGGATTGGACGGAAGACTCCCGGTAATGACGACTTGATTTAGGTGAATTCTTGCAGAATTCGCTGAGTCGTCGCGTCATCCGATGTATACTTAGCCAACTCAGCAGGAGGCCACCCGTGTCGACGCGCGCTCGAAGCTATTGTATGGAGATCGCCGTTCTGGCGATCGCTTTTTCATCCGCCGCCTGGGCCGATCAATCCGGCATAAAGACTCTCACGCCCGCGAATCTTTGAATCTGGATACCGGCGCTGTTTCGACCACTGGAGGCGACATCCAATGGAACGGAACCGCATTGACGCCTGAAGGTCAGGCCGCAGTCTTCAACGTAGGGAAAGTACGGATCGCGCTTGTTCAAGGCCATTCGCACTCGCTCCGCATCCGCCGCGCACTACAGCGCGGCTCCCATTCCCGGCAGCATCCTGGTAGCCGGCGATGTGTTCGGAGTGCATACCAACGGCGGACATTATGCCAAGGTCCTGGTCACGGCGGCCAACGGTGGCGCTCTCTCGCTCCAGTACACCACCTTCGTCACTGACGCCCGATCGAGAATTGCTGGGCGCCCAGCGGCTTCCGGTCCTCCTCTATTCGTCACCGCAGTCCAGAATAATTACAGCTATCTCTCGCCCGGAGTTCCCAACTATGGGATCGCACCCGGCAGCATATTCCTGATTCAGGGTCAGAACTTAAGCAGTAATTTTATGCCTGTGCTTCAGTCCAGCGCGGCGCCTGGCTTACCCCAAACGTTGAATCAAACCAGCCTTTCCGTGACTGTCAATGGCGTCACCACCATTCCGGCCTTGTACTACGCTTCCTCCACTGGCGTCGCCGCGGTTCTGCCATCCACCACTCCGGTAGGCACCGGAAATTTGACGGTGAGCTACAACGGCAGCAGCGCGATAGTGAACATTCAGGTAGTGCCGAGCGCGGTTGGACTGGATACCCTGTACGGAAACGGCGCAGGCGCCGCCGTCATCACCGATTCCAAGTTCAACGTTCTCGGACTTACAAACTCTGCCATGCCGGGCCAAACCATAATTTTGTGGGGCTCTGGCCTGGGCGCCGATACGTCCAACGACGATCGCACGTACCCGCAAAAGCAGAACAATCTCACCAACATTCCCATCGAGGTCTACATTGGAGGGATCTCCGCGAATGTCCTATATCGGGGCCGATCCGAGTACCCGGGCCTGGATCAGATCAATGTCGTGATTCCGGAAAATGTTTCTCCCGGTTGCTATGTTTCCGTGATTGTGGAGACTGGCTCGGTGGTCAGTAACTCGGTCACAGTCCCGGTGAATCGGCAAGGTGGAGCGTGCTCGGACCCCGGATTGGGCTTAAGCGGCACCCAGCTTCATTCGCTGGCGGCCAAGGGCAACACCCCGGTCAATTCGCTTGCAGTGGCTATCTCTCAGTTCACCAACTCGACGGGAACACGGGATGACGAGGCATACGTCCTCTCCAGTTCCATCAGCAGTTCGGAATTCGGAGCCGGCAACCATTATGCTTCCCAAGGAAGTTGCAGCGTGTTTGAGCCGGGCCTGGGGTTCCCGCTCCCAGCCCCGCTCGATGCCGGCACCATCCAGTTGACAGGCCCAGGCGGCTCGGTGGAGTTGTCAGGCCAAGGGGGCTCGTACGAATCAGCACTGCCATCCGGGACCTTGACGAGTTCCCCGGGCACGTACACGTTTGCCGGTTCGGGTGGAAAGGACATAGGAAGTTTCAAAGCGTCCATCGATGTTGAGCCCTCGTTCGCTTTGACCAATCAGACCGCGCTGGCCACCATCACTCGATCGCAGGGTGGGACGTTAACCTGGACCGGCGGTTTCGCCGACGGCGATGTCATGGTGAATGGTGTGGGCGCGACTCAAATTGGAAGCATCAATTTCTATTGCCACGCCCCTTCCGCTGCAGGGCACCTCAACATTCCGCCCTCCATCTTGTTGGCGCTCCCGCCGGGAGGCGGCAAGCTGATCGTGATCAATGCTACAGCTCCCCAGCGGTTCTCAGCCACAGGTCTCGATCTGGGGTTGGCGACTGGCGTCGTCTCGTTTGAAGTGCCCACCAACTTCAAGTGATGCCCCGGAGCAAAGTGGAGAAGCCACCGCGTTTGAGCCGAGGCTTCGCAGCCCAAAAATGCGGGCGTTCATCAGAGTTGCCATGCCGACCTCCGGGTACCTATCTGGCCAACCCTCTCATCCCTTTGCACGATCCGCCCGGGAAGCCGCAAACCCCTCCCTGCCTTCGTTGCGCTGCGCTCGACCTATCCGGCAAATCGTCCAAGAATGCTTTCCACTTCCACCCTTAGCTGGGGTCTCCGGGATGGACCTGCGTTTGCTTTACGTTCAGTATCTCGCGCATGACGATCATCAAAACTTCAACTTCTTATTTCGCCTGCGCTAGCCCCGCAACAACTGCGGCAAATTTATCGAGTGATCTGGTTCCAGCCCTCTACTTGACCGCTATTTTTTGCGTTCTCCATGGTTTCATTTCCAATGAAGGTGAGTTTCGTCTGGCCGTTTCCAAAATCCTCAAAGGTAATCACATCGTGCGCATCGTCTATGGCCTCATGTTCTATTCCATATTGCGCAGGCTCAACCTTGTTTCCCTCCGGGTCGGAAAAGTACATGGAGGAAACGATCTTTTCGTGCAGAACAATCTCGTGGTATTCACCACCATTCCAGAACTCCTGGCCATCCGGCGCTCTCATGCAGCAGAGAAATTTTCCTCCCACGCGAAAATCCATCTTGCAAAAAGGCGCAGTAAAACCCTTCGGCCCCCACCACTGCATCACATATTTCGGGTCTGTCCACGCCTTCCAAACCAATTCGCGTGGGGCATCAAAAACTCTTGTGACAACCATCCGCTCTGTCTCGTTAACCGTGTTTTTTGTCATCTCTGACCTCCGTTTTTTTCATTTGATTCACAACCACATCCAGCTTGTCGAAACTCTCTTCCCAGAATCGGCGATAATAAGCCGCCCAGTCGCTGACTGTCTTTATCGCCTCTGGCCTAAGCGTGCACACACTCTCTCGTCCACGCTTCGTCTTGATCACAATCCGCGCCCGCACCAGGTAGGCAATATGTTTTGAAATCATCTGCTGCGAGAGTGCAAACGGTTCCGTCAATCCATGCACAGAGGCAGGACCATGTGAGAGTCGTTCGATCATCCCCCGCCGGGTTGGATCAGACAAAGCAGCAAATGTTGTACCCAATTGATCCACAACCATATGGTAGTGGATTGTCTGTCAATGTCAAGTGTGAATTTTGCGATTCCTGATTTCTGTTCCCTGATCTCTGAACCCTGACACCTGCGCTAATTTATACTTCCCCATGAGCGGCGTCATCGCAGCTGGGTGCATGGTTTAGGAAATAGGCTTCCTCGTGCAATAACTCATTAACCTGACGATTAAAGTGCGCACCGCAACCTGCGCAAGGAGCGCGAGCCGGCAGGGTTGAGGCGCTGGCATCAGGGGCCGGGGGAATGCAGATTACCTCTGGACGGCCGACAGAGCGGATCGGGAACGCTAAACGCGCGCGGCACCGCCGATCCGAGCACCGCGGGGTTGGGGTTCATCAGAGTTGCGATGCCGGCTTATCGTTTGAAATCCAATCGGCCGCGCGGAGTCGCAGGCGGTTTAGGCCCCGAGATTTCAGAAACGCAGCCACTCAGGCGCTAGCAGCACAAGATAGATCTTGGGAACCAGCTCATCGAATCACTCAAGCGCGCGTTTCGCGATAATCGAACCATGAAATCTTCTCATTGGCCGCGGAAACTGGCTGCCACCGCTGCGCTTTGTTTTGTCGCCGTCGCCCAGAGCCCTCGCCCCGGCGAAAGCAGCCTCGAACTCGAGCCGTCACTCTTCGTCCAACTTCCGGGAGGCAAAAGCGTCCCCGGCGCCGTCCAACTGGTCTGGATTCCGGAGCCGCTCGAAAAATACTGCTTCGGGAAAACCCACGAGCAATGCGCCTCCATGGATTTCTGCATTCGCACCACGACCAAGAACGTCCCCGTGTGCCGAAACCTGGCCGTGGATCTGGCGCACTTGCCGGCCTATCCACCGAACATGCGTCCAAGGCGCATGATGAGCATCGCTCTCATTCCCCCTACTCGAATGAAAGGCTGGCAAGAGCTGGAGGACTATATCGGGCGGATACCCAAGCACCAGCTCGAACATTTCTCCGCAACAGTGCGAGTCAAGGCCAAAGTCACACTCATCCGAACACCCGAAGACGATGATTTTCGAGTCCTTGAGATCCTGTCCGTTCCCAAACTCTGAGCACCTTTGGATGAAGGATGGGGTGGTCTCGTGATCCAGCGACTTGCCGTCGCCCTGCTATCAGATAGTGTGATGGGAACTCTGGGTTCCATGGGCCTGGACCAATTTGGACTAGTGATTAGGGATAACCCTGAAGCCTTGGCTCCCCATGCTTCCACTCCGGAGGGAGCGCGAATCCATCATGATTCGGCATCTTCACCTTCGACAGACTCTGTTGATCCATGACCTCTTCTTCCTTAATCACACCGTTCTTGAACAACAGGAAGGCGGTGAGGGCGTACACCTCATCGGGGCTGAGCGACCCTTCTTTGCCCAGGGGCATGCCGCGATGGATGTAATCCCATATCGTCGTTGCGAACGGTGAGTGAACAGCCATGTTATTCGAGTCGTTCACACAGGGAGCAAGGCATGGCATCGGCATTGCCGCGTGAGTCTCTTGTTCGGCCCCTTTGATTAATGTGGGAGCGTGGCCTCCGGATGATCCTTTTGCCCCGTGGCATCCCGCGCACCCCTTCCGAACGTAGAGCACGGCGCCTTCCTTGGCCGTCCCGTGTCCTGGCGGGAGCTCTTTTCCGGTCGGGCTGATTGCAATATCCCAGGCGCGCGATTTCTTCCGCGCTCGGGGTTCTCCCGACGCCGTACGTGGGTGACTGTGCCCCGGCAATCTGGCAAATCCCAAGGATCGTCGCGACGAGCAGAAGCTTAGGCCAGCCCATTTTGAACGCTCCCATCGCTCGAGACCTTCCAGGGTTGAACGGTATTGTCGGCGCCTCGAACCTGGACCTTGTCCACCGGCTGGTTCCAGTATTTCGCGACCTCGGCTCGCGTTGGTTGAACCGTGCCCAGTTCGTCCGTGCAGCGCGACATCAGCACACATTCTTTGCCGTCCCAATTCCAATGGAAGCCAAATCGGGTATGCGCCATCGGATAGGCCGGCGTCCGAAGTTCGGCAGTCTTCCAGCTCTTGCCGCCGTCGGTGGATATCTCCACGCCGCGGATGGCGCCCGCGCCGGACCACGCCAAGCCGGAGATTTCGTAGAACCCGGGGCCCGGCAACTTCTGCCCGCCGGAAGGATAGGTGATGACCGATTTCGGTCCAATCTGGTGAGTCAACGCGGCCACTTTCGGGTCTGGATTGATATGCCCGTAGTCGTCATAGGTCATGTAATAGCGGTCGACGACCTTGATCCGCCGCAAATATTTGATCTGATAAATCCCTTCAAAGCCGGGAACCATCAGCCGTAGCGGAAAGCCCTGCTGTGGGCGGAGCGGCTCGCCGTTCATCGCGTAGCACACCAGACAGTCGTCCATCGCTTTCGCCAGCGGGATGCTCGATGCGCCCTTCACTTCTTCCGCGCCTTCCGCAACGATCCACGACGCCGCGCTTTGCACGCCCGCCTCCTTGAGCAGCAAGGACAGCGGCACGCCGGTCCATTCGGCGCAGCTTGTCAATCCGTGCGTCTCCTGAACGGTTTTGTGCGTCGGCCTCGCACGATTTCCCAGGCACTCCACGAAGTGAATGCGGGATTCGTAAGGGAGACGCTTCAGCTCGTCCATGGTGAAAATCAGCGGCCGATCCACCATTCCGTGGATCATGAGGCGATGTTCCCTGGGATCGATGTCGGGAACAAAGGCGCCGCGGTGGGTCGCGGTATAGAAAAGCGAGGATGGCGTGATGATCCCGAACGAGTCCTGAAGGGGAGTCAAGACGTGAAACGTGAGCCCGAATTCGTCTGGCGAATGCCTCTCGGCCACGGGCTTGCGGATCGAGGTGACGAAATGGGAGCGCTCGCCATAGGCGATCAGCTCGTCGATCTTTTTGTTGGGCGTCGCCTTGTGTCTGGCCCTTCGCAAGCTGCGCGCCGCTGCCCGCGGCCAGGCCGGCCAACGCAGCGCCACCTTTTAGGAATCCCCTTCGATTAGATTTCTTCGAATCCATGGGTCTCTCCTTAAGCTGGAATTTCCGGAATTAGGTCTTTGGTCATCCGGTGGCAGTATACACCGTTTTGAATCCCGCAAAGGTTCGCTTCGAGGTCTCAGGAAATGGCGTCGGGTGGAAGGCCATAGCTGCCCATCAAGAACATGGCGAAGTCCGTGGCGAGCGGCTTCGCGGCAAGCTGCCGCATCATTACCGCGACTTGACCTCGGTGATAAGTGGAATGGTTCGCCAAGTGTTGCATGAGGTGCGCCAGACTAATCTGTGTTTCGCAAACAGGAAGCATCCTTCGCAAGGATTCGTTTGTTACACCATTCACAAACTCGACCTGTTCTCTTTCGACCTCCGCCCACTTGAATTGCACCGCAGGGAGTTCAGGAAACGCATTCGGATGAAATAGGGCCTCCTCCCGCGTCCACAAATCTTCAAGGAAGGCGGAGCTGGGGGTCGGTTCCTTCCAATAGGTTAGCCAAGCCCACTGGCTGCCGACGATGTGCACGAGCGTGTCGCGCACAGAGCGGAAGCTTCCGCCCAGATCGCGCGTGAACTCGTCGGCATTGAGAGCGGAGACCGCGCGAAAAGCCCTGTTGTTTGCCCAGCGATCGTATTCGTAGAGTAGCTGAATATCGTCTTTGGTCATGGCGGCGGTTGCTTCTCCTTTGAGCATCTTACCTTTCCACGGCCATTCGGCAAGACCTCACAGGCCGTCTACGAGCCAAAGCCAATGTGATCGAGAGTCGCAGAGCGGTGTGGCGACGCCGCACGGCGAACGTCACGCGCACGATCTTGGGCCGTCAACCTCTAGTTCAGCCAATCGCAGGAGCAGGTAGCATAAAATAGCTGGTTGCTGTTGCCAGGCTTCAGCTACGGTTGGGATACCCCGGGATGGACGCGTGATCCAAATTCCCGCTGGTAACGCGAACGACTTTAAACAAGAAGGGGGATGATATGACCGTTCTACGAAAGATCTTTGGGACAAGTGTTGCGATAGCAGTCGCTCTGACGATCAGCGCGCCGTCCTTGGCCATTGCACAAGCACCTGCGGCAGCGCCGGCCCAAGACGGCGGCGGCGCGCCAGGCGGCGGTCGCGGGGGCCGAGGCGCCGCTCCGCGGTACACCCCGGCACCCGGTGCGAAGGACCTGAAAGCAGTCCTTTTCAACTGGGCCTGGTATACGGGCATGCTGCGGAGCAGTGAGGAACGCGATTTGATGATGTCGCTCGAATATCAGGGCAAGGGCGCCATGCAAGTGGATGGGCAGCCTTGCAATGTGACGAAGTATCGAACCAGCATCAGCTACCAGACGTCGGGTGAACGGATACAGATCACCGGCACTCGGCCCAACGGCCAGAGTTGCTCCAATGTCGAAGTCCTCAGTGGAGCGTATGCCTGGAACGAAGACATTCCCGGCGCCGAACTCGTCGCGGGCAAAGGAAAAGCCACTCCGATGCCGGCAACGGTAGAGGAGCGGATGATTCGCCTGTGGGCAAGCCCGCAGGGTGCGTTCAAGGCCGCGATGGCGGGGATCAGCGATCCACCGGAAATGGCGCCCAGACCGCAACAGGTACCAGCCGACGTCATGACGGCAGGTAAAACGTCCGTCGCATGGGAAGGCAACAAGCCGGTGGTGACGTTCCCCATCCCGGGCGTCCCCAATGCAACTGCGACCGCCACACTGGACGCGAAGTTCATGCCCGAACGCGTCGTGGTGAAAAACGGCGCGAACACTTACGAGTTCACTTACAGTGATTATAAAGATTGGAACAATCCGCTCAACCCGGCCGAGGCGTTTTACGCGGGCAAGATGACGGAACGCAAAAACGGCGCCGTCGTCCGCGACATTACGACGACGGTGACGGAAACGGGACAGATGTATGTCGTGATGCCTGTTCCGGCCAGCGTCAAGGCGGCGATCAAGCCAACGAATCAGCCTCCCAACTGGACCCTGAATGTCGACGCAAAGCCGGCGACGCAGACGGAAGCCGTCGCAACGCCGCGCCTGGCCAATGGCAAGCCCGGACATGACAGGAATCTGGGGTGGTCCCCCTCTTGCTATCACTGGTAGTGGGAACCGCCGGTGTGGTCCAACTCAGGTGAAGGGTGGGGGAATCAGCCCCGACACCGGCTGCACAGTCGCACAAGACAACTTCTGGGTGGATTATGAATGGATCTCGCCCTCGCGGTTCGGGCCGAGTCATCCCATTTACAAACCCGAGTTCTGGGACAAGGTTCAGGAACTCGATCAGTGGACGAACAAGTAAGATCCGATCATGACGTGTCAGCCGATGGGGGTTCCACGGGAGGGCCCGCCCCGCCGCATCTTCCAAACGGCGAACGACATTACCTTGCTCTATACCACGAGCGATTACGGAGGCGGAAACAGGGAATTTCGCGTGATTCCAACCGACGGCCGCAAACACGACCCGAAGAAGGCGATCGAGGCCACCTACATGGGGTATACCGTCGGCAACTGGCAGGGCGACACGCTGGTGCTCGACTCCATCTCGTTTGTCGATACGACGTGGTTGGGACGCGGAGGCCTCTTCCATTCCGCCAACATGCACGTCGTGGAGAAATTCACGCGTAAGGGCGATGAAATCCTTTACGAGGTCACCATCGAGGATCCCGATGTGCTCGTGGAACCCTGGGTGATGGCGCCGCGGACGCTGCGGCTCAACGGAGCTGCCGACGCCGGACTTGTGCCGGAGCGTGCGTATTGCGAAGTCTACGAAACGGGTCACATCGACTCGCAGGCGAGACACTAATTACGTCGGCAGAGGACACCGGGCGAGTGACGCGCTACTCGGAGAAGGCCAAGGTTGACGGCCGACAGAGCGGATCGGGAACGATAAACGCGCTTGCCACCGCCTTTCAGAACGACGAAACTACATCCTTCACGCTCGAGCGCAATGTGATCGCGGGCCTGGAGCACGGACTGGGTGGCATGAGGGTCGGCGGAATTAGGAAACTTCGAGTCATCTCTTCAAGCTCGAGTCCTAGTTAGCGCCACCAGCGTGGTGCGGACCTGGCATGCGGCCGCCATTTCGATGCGCTGATCCTCGGCTACTGTGAAGGCGATCGGCTAATGTATGTGGCGCGGAGTCACACCGGCCGTGCGCGAGCAGTTGCACCAGCGGTTCCGGGGGTTAGAGACTCCTGAGTGTCGGTTTGCGAATTGCCGGAGGCGCGGGTTCGGCGATGGGCGACGGACTCGCGGCCGCGAAGATGATAAAGTGCCCATGGCTGAACCCGGTCCTCGTAGCGCGCATCTTCCCCGCGCCAAATCTGCATTGAGACCAGGATGCTGAGCTCAACGCCTGTGATTGTGTTGGTCCTGGAATTCCTTCAGCCGATTCAGGTCATCGGCCAATATGTCGCGGTCGCGAGGAGGCAGACGTTCATCGTTGGACGACTTGCGGATTGAATCGATCACATCGTTCAGAATGCCGTTGTCCCACCGGCCTTGGTCCAGATCGGCCTGCATCTTCGTGAGCTCTTCTTCGGTTTTATTGAGACGCGTTCTTTCCTTATCACTCGCCCTACCGCTCCACACGTGTTCCACATCGGTTCGCACGTGCATGAAGAGGTGGGGTCGCCACTGATCTCCTCGGAACCTGTCCTCGCGCTCGTGATACCAGTCTTGTGCGGCGGCGCTCAAGACGAAAGCGGAAACCATAACAATAGTCCTGACAAGTTGGCTCATCTTGCTTCCCCCTGAGACCATTATCGCCGACCGAGACCTGACCCTATGCTAAACACAGCGCCCATCGAGGCGATCGTGTCACCGTGCGCTGTTCCGGGTTTCTAAATCGAGGCGACGCCTTTCAGACCGGCGTAACTACATCCTTCACGCTCGGTGAGCGCAATGTCCGAGACACCGGCACTCCCGGAGTTATTCCACCAAACGCCGTTTTGGTGCTCGAAATCGGAGCTTCTTTCGATTGGCTGACCACAGCCTCGAACAACCGCACGCGTTACGTCCCCCGCGCGAGCGTTAGTTCGACCGCGCCAGGGACATAGCCTGGAGCACCGCCCCGTCACATGGCCCTAGCCGACACATCAGGAGTAATCCCAAGCTCCTCCAGAACCACGAGTGGCACAAGTCACCATAGCCGACTATACGACCGGGTGACTTGCGTTGCCGAGCCCTCGATCAGCGGCGTCCACTCGATCGTTCCCCGAGATCGGCTTTTAAGCTTGGGGTGAGAAGGATGACTTTGGCCCCGAAAGCCGAGACGGCGTCAATGGTCCAGGCGACGCTCTCGAAATCGAGTTCGCGATCGCCCTCGATGTAGACAGGCCAGTCGGACGGACGTTTGGCCATCTCCCGGGTCAGGAAGGCGGCGAGATCTGTGCGATCGATGACCTGGGAGCCAATCTCGAGACCTCGCATTGGAGCCCACCGGTAGCCAGACTGGTTGTCTGCGAGGACGCGAATGCGGAGTGGCATGACGCCCGCAGCGGGGATGAGTTTGACGCCTGGCCGGATGGTGCGGATCGCAAATCCACGGGATGGGCCCCCCGGCATGGGGATGGCAAGGGCTACGACAACACATAGGAGCATTAGCACTTGCACGATGGACGAAATGTGCTGATTCAGATTGAATCGCACACCGACCGAAAACGCTCGGTGTGCTACCTGCCTTGGTTTGCGTCGCGGGCTGACTTTGAGCGGCGCACCTGGGAGGGGGGTGCCGGGAGCGGTCTGTGCTGGGTGAAGATCCATTGGGGCACAGCGTCCGCTTGCTTTTCCTCGCGGCGTCTGATTGCTCCGATGACGAGCGTCGCGAGCCCGATCGGAAGAAGGATCGCGCAGACCATTAATGCGTGGGCGCCGTGGGCGGTGCTATCTATGAATTGCCAGCCGTCTTCATAAACGACCAATAGACTAGGGTTTTTCGCAAGGTCTACGTCGAGCCGGTAAACTCCTGTGTCCGCATGGAATCGACCAATTGTGCATGCCCACTCGGGCCATAATAATCCAGTACGCGATTCATTTTTTCCGGTCGCTAAGATGGAGCCGTTCTTTGATAACGACCAGCGTGCAACAGGCCTTTCAGCGCAGTCTTGTGCAGGCTTGTCTGTTGCCAGATCTATCGAATAGTCACCTTCGAGATTGATCTCAAATTCAGAGGTTCGGACATGGCCAGCGTCCCGCGCTAAGGACACCCGGAGTGGGACCCAATTGCGGTTGTAGTGCCAGGCGGCCCAGCTCGCCAACCAAAGGCACGGGGCTGCGATCAAAACGATGCCGGCTTTCAGCGTCAAAGACAGTCGGGCCATACATCTCTATATCGGTTAGACACCGGCGTCCGATCAGGTGTGCCCGGTTACTGCTTGATGAGGGTGCCGTCCCGGCGGCTGGCGAGGAAGAAGGATAGGCGAGTTCGGTGATTGGGCCTTTGCCGAGCAAAGACGGACGGCTACAACGTGTACGCAGAAACGCGATCAGTTGCTCTCGCTCCTCCGGGTGTCAGATTCAGCCCGAACTCATGTCCCTTGATCGCCCGCGCGTCCACGCCAGGCGGTCGATATGTCGATTCTGACCGGAACTTGGGCAGTTCGGCGTCAAGTTGCCGGGAAACGGCCGAATCGCTGATCTGCCCGTGACGCGAGCCAAAGGTCCAGTCGGGAAAATTGGCGGAGGCCCTGGCGTCGGTTCCCGGGAAACGCGCTTGCGACCGGCAACCACCAGCCGTATCAACCTCGTCGGCACGTCGGAGACAAACCCTTACTGACGCAGCGTCGCCCGAAGTGCCACCACCACCCGCCGAGTCACTCGCCTCCCCCCCACCCAATCCCGCCCCCTCCCAACCAGTTCCACGGAACCAGTCCGCCCACTCCCGCTCCCGCGTGGTATCCCAATGGCGAGGTCCCCCATGTCAGCTATACCAATAGTCACCGATCGCGCCGCCATCAACCGCGCCAATTCCCAACATTCCACCGGTCCTCGAACCGCAGCCGGCAAGCAGCGTTCGTCGCTCAACGCCTTGCGCCACGGCTTGACCGCCGCTGCTCCCGTCCTAGCCTCCGAAGACTCAGCCGCCTATGAAGACCACCGCCGCGGCTTTTTAGAGGAATATAAACCCGCCACTCCCACCGAATCGCAGCTCGTCCAGGAGTTAGTCGACACCTCCTGGCGCCTCAACCGCATCCCGCTGCTCGAAGCCGACGTGCTCGCCCGCGCCGCCGCCCCCGTCCCACTCGACGAGGAAATCACCTTCGACATCGTCGACGCTCATCGTCTCATCGCCAACCTCACCATCCAAGGCGATCGCCTGTCCCGGCAGTTCCGAAAAAGCCTCGAAACGCTCCTAAAGATCCAAGTCGAGCGCGCCGAGCGCGAGCATCGCGACCTCAACGACGCCGCCGCCCTCCTGGAATACCACAAACACAAAGGAATCCCGTGGGAGCCCGCCGATCATGGCTTCGTTTTTTCAAAAGAATATTTAGAACGCTTCGCCGAACACAAAAAACACCTCAATGCGTCCCGACACATCGAATATGTGCTCTTCCACGGTGGGGTGCAGCCGCCCTCGCCTGCGCCGGCCCCCTCGGTGCGGTGATTCTGAATTCTGAATTCTGAATTCTGGCTTCTGGCTTCTTCCGCCACCTTGTCCGCCGGGCTGGAGTAAACTGAATGACAACCTGCCCATGAACACCCGCCGCTATCGACCGTTCCCGATCCTGGTCCTGGCGTCGGCTACCCTTTCCACGCTGCACGCCGATGTCACGACGCGTTATAAGACCGAGATGACGATGAATCCAGCCCTGCAGGCGTTAGCGAAAGGAGCGAATTTGCCTGCTCCGCAAGAGACGGCGCTTCGCTTGAAAGGCGGCAAAGGATTCTCTTCGTCCATGGGAATCACTTCGATCGTCGATCTCACCACCAAGGAGATCACCGTCCTGGATGCCGCAACTATGCGGTACGCCAAGATGCCTTCTGAGCAGTTCGTCGACGAGGCCGCGCGAGCCATGCCGGAAATACCGGCCGGGGCACGCGCCGCTATTGCAGCCATGAAAAGCTCCGTTTCGTCCACCAAGCTAACTGGCCGGACTGCCGTGATTCAGGGCGTGGACGCGGAGGAGCGGGAGATTGTCGTCACCGTCGACGGACCGCCCATCCCCAATGCACCCGCCGGTCCCTCCATCCGGATGGTAATGCAATTGTGGACCGCCAAGGCCGGCGAGGCGACGCGAGTGCCCGCGATCCGCGAGCTAACCGAATATTCTCTCGATTCGTTCGCCACCATGAATCCCATCGCGAACATCGACAAGATGATGAAACAATTTCCAGGTCTCGCCGGCGCCATCGAACCTCTCATGAAGGAAATGCACAGCCGGACGCCCATGTTGCGGATGCACGTCGACTTGTTTATGCCCGCCCTGGTCGCAATCCTCCGCAACGCGCCTGGCTTGGACGAAGGCGCGCCCTTGGTGCAGGTGAATTACGAATTGGTCGAACTCTCCACGGCGCCTGTCCCGGACAGCGTCTTTCAGATTCCGGAGGGCTACCAGGAAGCCTCCCCTTCTGAATTGATGCAGGCTCTTTTTGCGAAGGCCAAGGCGGCCGCGCAACAGTAGCCTCATGGTCTTCACCAAGCGGCTTCGCGAGGGAGTTCGCCGCGGAGATATCACGTGCAGCATCCGAATCTGGATGCATCCCCACGTGAAAGTGGGCGGGCGTTATCCGCATGGAAGAAGGCGAAATCGAGGTGGATTCGATCCAAGCCGATCGATTTTGCGGAGATCACGGCCAGCTGGTCGCGCGAGTCGGGCTTCCCCGATCTGGACGACTCTGCTCAAGGTGGCGAAACACGGCAAGTGGACAGAATATCTATCTGATTCGGTTCCACTACCTGCCGCGAGCGCCGGCTGAGCGGTCAGTTCGCAGTTGGGGTCGCCGGCTTCCGTCGATGATAGCCGGGCCGGTACTGATAGTGGCATACCACGCAGGCGGCATTGAGCGAATCATTGAGCGCGCGAATCCCGTCGATATCCTTGGCCTGCGCCGCCTTGTACGCTTTCGCGCCGATGTCGATCAGCATCTTCGATTCCATGATCCAGTTCTTCTGATCGCGCGCCCGGCCATCCATCATCAGCAGATTTCCCGGATTCGGCCAGCGTCAGCGCCTCGGTCCGCAGCACGTCCCAATCCTGCGCAGTCTTGGGCGTGTCGCGGTCCACATAGAAGATCGCGTCGGAGGTCGGATAGATGATGTCGATCATCAACTGGCGCATGGTGCCCACCGGCTGAAATGTCGTTTGAGGCTGGCCGGTGCTTGCGCCATGGCGGCCGCCCCAGCGACCAAGAATACTACGAGGACCTCGCATAGCGACCTCCCGATCGAAGTGATTCTATCACCTCGCATGCTATAAAATGACGGCCAGCATGATTCGAGCTTGTATATTTGCGGCGCTGGCGCTGAGCGCGCCACGCGCAAGTGGTGAAGGACTTCGTTCCAGTAACGAAGAGATGCTTTTGCACCCCAGCCCGGACGACTGGTTGATGTACAGCCGCACCTACGACGCGCAGCGCTTCAGCCCACTGAAGCAAGTGGATCGATCGAACGTCGGCCAGCTTCGCATGGCCTGGACGCGCGGCCTGGGGCCCGGCACCAGCGAGACCATTCCGATCGTTCACAACGGCGTCATGTACCTGGTGGAACCTGGCGCCATCGTCGAAGCGCTGGACGCCACCAATGGCGATCTCATCTGGGAGTACAAGCGCAAAGTTCCGAGCGCTGCCGCGAGCACCGCGCGCACCAAAGCGCTGGCCATCTATCAGGACGTAATTCTGTACACCGCGCCCGACGGCTTCGTGGTCGGCCTGGACGCCCGCACCGGCGAGCAGCGCTGGCAGACCAGCACCGGCGAGGCTCAGAACACCTCGGGCCCCATCGTGGTGGAAGGCAACGTGATCTCCGGCCGAGGCTGCGGGAAGACGCGCGACACCTGCTTCATCGCCGCGCAGGACGCGCTCACCGGCAAAGATGTCTGGAAGTTTTACAACGTTCCCGCGCCCGGCGAGCCCGGCTCCGAGAGCTGGGGCAAGGATTTTAAGGACACCAACCGCGCATCCACCTGGGGACTTCCCGGCACTTACGATCCGGTCCGCAAGACGCTCTACTGGGGCATCGCGAATCCCATGCCCGACACGCGCCTGCAGCGCCATGGCGGCGACCCCGACGGAACGTCGCGCACCTCACCGGCCGATCTTTATAGCAACTCCACCGTCGCTCTCGATCCAGCCACCGGCAAGCTCAAATGGTATTACCAGCATCTGCCCGCCGACGATTGGGACATGGACTACACGCACGAGCGCACGCTGGTCCGCGAGAAATTCAATCCCGATCCCAAGTACGTGAAGTGGTTCAATCCCGACATTCCGCGCGGCGAAGAGCACGACGTCGCGGTGATGGTGGGCGAAGGCGGCGGAGTCTTCGAGATCGACCGTGGCACCGGCCAGTTCCTATGGGCCACGCCTTTTCCGTACGATGACCCGCTGTTTCTCATCTCCAATATCGACGGCAAAACCGGCAAGGTCACCATCAACTACGATCTGGTCAACAAGAAGCCGGGCGAAGAGCACATCATCTGTTCGTACAATACGCGCAGCTTTTGGCCCACCGCCTTCGATCCCGACACCAATTCGCTGTACGTGCCGTACATCGACAATTGCCTCGACATGGTGTCGGCCGGCGACCGATCCGAAACAGCGCGCGAGGCCCGCAAGCCTGTGCCGCGTCCGGGCTCCGATCCAAACGCGCTAACCGCCATCGGCAAGATCAATCTGGAGACCGGTGAGGTTCAGCGCATTCAATGTCGGGCCGCTCGCCTTCCGATGGCGCGGCTCTGGTTACTGCAGGCGGCCTGCTTTTTCAGGGCGATTTGAATCGCCGCTTCCGCGCCTACGACGCCGCGACGGGCAAGAAGCTTTGGGAATCGATCCTGGGCGGATCCATTTCGGTGAGCACCATCACCTACGCGGTGAATGGAAAACAATACGTCGCGGTGATGACCGGCAATGGCTTGTTGGACGGCGTGCTGCTGGGTGAAACTCCGGAGCTGCATCCGCCGCGCGGGATCAACGGAATTTATGCCTTCGCATTGCCCTGAATCTGTTTGTGAATCTCGTCGGCGGTTAGCCCCGCTGCCATGCCGCTGCGATACCGATCGCGCAAGCGCGTCGCGAATGGCATCGTATTTCAGCCAGGTCTTCACCGTCTGTTCGGTGCGCTGGACGGTTCCATCGGCGCGCAGAACCAGCATCTCGGTTTCATCGGTGCGGAAATCGCCGTCCACTTCGCCTTTCCTGCCATAAACCAAGATGGTCTGCGCCGGCTGCGACCCCGCGATCGAATGATTGAGCGTTACATACGAATCGCCCAGGTCGATTTCGCGATGAAACCACTCGGACCAGCATCTTGCTCCCGTCCTCGCGCGGGTACTCAACCGCCGTCTCCAGTTCGTAGCCGTGCGGAATGTCACGGCTGGCCAGGTCCACGATTCTGGGTCCACTTTGGTTTGTTCCATACGCATCTCGCACCCTTCCGACCAGCACGTCAAACAGGTCGCGCCACCGTGAGATCCGCATCTTCGAGCAGCGCGTCAAATTCCTGGCCGTAGCGCGCCCGCCACTAGCGCGGATACAAACCGAACCAGGCGGCGTGCCAGGCGTTTCATGCGTGCTTCAGCCTTTTCAGCCCGGTTTTGACAATCTGATTCAATTCCGGAAAGCTGCTCTTCCAGATGCCGTCGGCCGTCGGCGCTGAGCGTGTAAGGCTGGCGCCGATCCTCGCGCGGATTTCAGCGGCCGAATCCAGCCGCGCTGTTCCAGCCGCGTGATCGCGCCGTAGAGCGTCCCTGGACCCAGCCGGACGCCGGCGAAGCGCTGGATGTCTTCCATCATCGCGTAGCCGTGCTTGTCACCTTCAGCCAGACTTGCCAAAACCAGAAGCGTCGGATCAGACATGCTTATTACGTGCCACGTAGTATCGTGTCACGGAATAGTACGCGCGTCAAGAGGAATTCCAGAATCGGCGTGGTCTGACGGGGATGAAATGTCCAGCCTCCGGATAGGTAGCGAATCTCGACATGCGGGACGTTGCGCTCCAGGCGCTCGCTTGGTTTCCGCCGAGTCCAGCAGCACGTCTTTGCCGCCCAGGATCGCCATCACCGGCATCGTCAGCCGCTGCAGCGCATGCGTCACTGAAGATGGGCAGCTTCACCATGCGCGGACGGAGATTCTTGTGAATCAGCGACAAAAACTCCATGAAATACTGAATGGCTGGGGACGGATTGGCCGGCGCGCGTCCGAGAACCAGTTCGCTCGCTTTGCGCTTGCCCCAGGCACCCAACATTCGCAGAGGGACGGTCTTGAACACAATGCTCAGCTTTTGGCGCCCCACTCCGCCGGGACAAAGCACCACCAAGCCTGTCCACGCGGTCTGGCCGCCGCGTCGCATAATCCAAGCGCCAGCCATCCGCCCAGCGACACTCCCACCATCGAAGCACTGGGTGAGCGACAGCGCCTGCATCACATCGTCCAGCCAAAGCGCATGGGCGTCGGATGCCAACGGCGGACGCGAGGCGCGCTCAAGCCGGCGTCGCCAATCACGTCGACGGCGTAGACCCGAAAATGTTCAGCCCAAGCCGCGACATCGCCCATCCACATCGCGGAATTCGCCATGCCGCCATGCAAGAGCACCAACGGCGGAGCGCTCACGTCGCCGCATGCCACGACGAACGTCTCTCCCTCGCGCGTCGGCACGCGGAGCTGCTGATTCGGCACCGGCCAATGTTTCAGGATCGCGAGGTAGCGCTCGCGAACCGCGCGCTCGCCCTCGGCGGATTTGTAGATTCGTTTCATTTCTTAAGCTCCAGCATGGCGCTGATGAATTTCAGGTAAGAGGCGTTCTTCTCCATGTCTCCGACCAGAATGATTTTCAACCGCGCGCGCTCTGGGGTTATAGATGGTCTCGATGCGAATGCCGCTGGCGGCGCTCATCAGCGACATCGACAGATGGTTCGCCGCCTCCGAGGCTGATCGCATCGATCTCCACGATGCTCGAAACCTCGACGTGGCGCTCCCGCAGGACTGGCTCTGGCGGCGGCTCTGGACGCCCAGTCATGGCCTCCAGATCCTCGCGAGCGATCCGATACTGTTTGCCGATCCGGACGGCTTTCAGCCGCCCCTCCCGCACGTAGCTGCGCACGGTTTTCACATGCAGGCCGAGGCGCTCGGCTACTTGTTCGACGGAGTAAAGTTCCTGTGACATTCCCTAAAACGACCTTACCATAGGGTCGTTATAAAGGGACAATAGGGAAGTATAGGGAAGTTTAGGGACGTTTGATTTCGCAGCCGCCGCATCCGGCTGCGCAGCGTGCTGGGGTTCATCTGGAGGATGGCCGCCGCGCCCTTGGCTCCCCTCGATCACCCAAGCCCGTGGATGCCAGCACGCTCTCGATGTGTTTCCGCTCGGTGGCTTCCAGGCTGCGCGAATGATTGGCCGCCGGGGCGCTCGAATCCGTCGCCAGCAGCGGCATGTCCAGCGTGTCGCCGGGACACAGCACGATCGCGCGCGCCAGAAAATTTTCCAACTCGCGGACGTTGCCCGGCCAATCGTATGCCACCAGCTCGCGCATCATGCCTTCTGAGATCCGTTCCACGCGCCGGCCGAACTGCCGCGACAAACGACGCACGAAATGCGCGGCCAGCAGCGGAATGTCGTCGCGACGCTCGCGCAACGCCGGGCACTTCCACCGGCACCACCAGCAGCCGATAATAAAGGTCCATCCGAAAGCGGCCTTCCCGCACCAGGTCGGCGAGGTTTCGATTGCTGGCCGCGAGCAGCCGGACATCCACTTTCACCGTGCGATTCGATCCCACCGCCTCAAACTCGTGCTCCTGCAGCACTCGCAGCAGTTTGGCTTGAGTTTCGAGCGGCAGCTCCGTAACCTCATCCAGGAACAGCGTGCCTCCGTCGGCATATTCGAATCGGCCGACGCGCCGTTCGGTGGCGCCCGTGAACGCTCCCTTCACATGTCCGAAAAGTTCGCTTTCCACCAACCCCGCCGAGATGGCCGCGCAGTTCACCTTCACCAGCGGCCGGTTGCTTCTCGGACTGAGATCGTGAATCGCCCGGGCCACCAATTCTTTGCCTGTTCCCGTTTCTCCGCAAATCAACACCGTGGCCGTGGTGGACGCCACCAGGTGAATGCGCTCGGTCAGCTCGCGGAACTTAGGAGCTCGCGCCCACCATCTCGCCCAGGTTGTGTTCGGACCGGATTTCGTCCAGCAGATAGGCGTTGTCCTGCTCCAACCGCGCCTGCAATGCCGTGAGTTGCTCCAGGTGGCCCTTGAGCTCTTCGTTCAAGCCGCAGCACTTCGGCTTCGGCCTGCTTGAGCGCGGTGATGTCGCGCGCCGTGGTCCAAACCGATTGCAGCATGCCGTTTTCGATCACGCCGGTGCGCGTCATCAGGAGATGGCGGCCCTGAAAGTTTCTCTCCACTTGGGAGGACTCCCAGCCGCACGCGGATACCGGCGCGCAAGCGCTCGACAAATTCAGGATCCGAGCGCGAGCTGATCACTTCCAGCCGGGCGCCGATCAGATCTTCCGCTTTGGCGAAACCGAAAATTCGGGCCGCTTGATCGTTGCAATCGGCGACATAGGTGTATTTGAAAAAATGCTCGATCTGCTCATCTTCCGGCAGATCCATGCGGAAGCGGCTGCTCCAGTTTGCACCACATCACGCCTTCGTTGGCGTGCTCGACGAAGGTGCGAAAGCGCTCTTCGCCGTGCGCCAGCGCCTCTTCGTAGTTCTTGCGCTCCAGTTCGGATCCCGCGCGCGCCGCGGCGATATTCAGCAGCGCTTCGGCCAGCTTGGGGTTTCGCAGCGGCCGCGTTGGTGATGGCGCAAATCAGGCCCAGGCAGCGTCCGTTCGAGTCCGTGCATGGGGCGATCCGACGAATCCCTCGGCGTCCAGCTCGCGGCTAAGCACTCGGTCTTCGCGGAAACAGCTTTCGCACGCCGCTCGGGTAGGAGCAGGCCTCCGCGAACCGACAGTGCGCACGGCGTCCCGGAGAGCTTATAATCCAGGGCGCCTTTGCCAGGTCCGGAGCATGGACAGCCAGCGTCGCGATGCCGTTCGCCGTCCGGGTGCAACGCACCAACCAAGACGTAGTTGGCGTCCAGAGCGCGCGCCAGATGACGCACCAGCGAACGGAAAAAAGCGTCGCCCGTTTCGCCGGACACACCTTTCGCGATCTCAAAAACGAGATGTTCGAGATGAGTGGTCCGTTTCAGTCGAGGGACTCATGGCCCTCCGCGTCAGGCTGGCATTTGAAAGGCTTGCGCTAATTGTAGACGAGCGAAGAGCCGCGTGCAATCGACGCTCGAGTCATGCCTTCGCAGGGACCGGGTTTTGGGCAGCCGGTCCAGACGTGTCCAACGCGAGAGGACGTAGCGCATTTTGTCGAACAGAAAAGGCTTTGGCACCACATCGTTCATGCCGCCTTTCAAACACTCTTCGTGCGCTTTTCCCGCAGTGGTTCCGACGATGGGCGTGCCTATGCCTCCCGGCATGGTCCGAATTCGCGCCGTGGCTTCGATGCCATTCATAAGCGGCATCTGCCAGTCCATCAGGATCAAATCATAGTCGCGATCGCGAAAGTGGTCCACTGCTTCCGTTCCATTGGTTGCGACATCCACCGAGCAGCCGAGCTGCTCCAGCATCATGCGGGCCGCCTTTGCATTCACTTCATCATCTTCTGCGACCAGCACACGAATTTTCTTCATCGACATGGATCTCCTCGCACATCCCAAGATGCAAATGGAGGTCCACCTTGTAAGTCACTGAAATGTAATATTCGGCGTAGCGGGAGACCGCGAGATGTCGCGGCCAGATGTCGTGGTTCCGTGCGATGGCGCGGGAGCGTTGGGATCATTTGTAATCGCTCGTTCTCGATGCACCGGCAGCATCCGCCCCACCGACCCGCTCGGCGTATTCACTCCCAGCAGCGCGGCCAGCGTGGGTGCGATATCGGCGGTGCGGACGTTCTCGTCGTAACGCCCCGGACGAATTCCGCGCCCCAGGAAAATCATGGGCACATGCGTGTCGTAGCTGAAAGGCGTCCCATGCGAAGTGCCGTCCTTCGATGCGAGCCAATATGGCTTTTGAACGATGAACAGATCGCCTGAACGGCCGCGATAATATCCGCGCTCCATCAGCCGCCGATGGGATCGCTCGCCAGATTCTCATGCTCCAGTTGCACGCCAGTATAGACGCGGAAAATATACTGGCAGTTTTCTCACCGCGTCCGCCGCGATCTCCTCGGCCTCCGCCAGCACGGCGTGTTTGTCGCGCAGCAGATCGTGATCAGATAAGGCGAAAGCTCGGCGTTGCCAAGGATCCATTTGCCCGGTCCATATTTCTCGGTGAGCGCCGCTTCGATGGTTTGATAAACCTGATCGCGAGAAAATCGTCCGGCCGGAATTCCGCGCTTGGTCAATTCCTCGGGCTTCGGCGCAACGCCATGATCGGAGCTGAACACTACCACGTAGTTTCCAGCGCCCGCTTCTTCTTCCACCGCATGCAGCAATCGACCCAGCACGCGATCCGTCTGGATGCACATGTCGCGCACTTCGGGTGCATCCGGCCCCACTCGATGCCCCAACAGATCGTTGCTCGAAAAGCTCACGGTCAGCACATCCGTTCCCGAATGCCGTCCCAGGTGCTCTTCTTTGATGCGCCTCTTCGGCGAAAGCCTCCAGCATGTCGTTCCCATAGGGCGTGGCGATCATCGCTTCGTAGTAAGGCTTTCCCAGCATCGACGGGAGCGTTGAAAGGGCGAGCGCTCTTCCGCAACTGCCGGCACCACTTCGCCGACGCATATTTGCTCGCCGCGTCGCTCTTGTTAAAAGCTTGCACCCACGCTGGCAGATCCTTCATGTAGTACGTGCTGGTGACGAATTGTCCCGATTCATGTTCGAACCAGTAAGCCGCGTTCGCCGCATGCCCGGCCGGCAAAATTGCCGCTCGATCCTTCAGTGAAATGCCGATCACCTTGATATCCGCCGGGCCCGTGGCCTTGATCTCGTCGCCCAGCGTGCTTGCAACCAGGCGCCGCGGGGACGATCCCGCGCCTCCGTTGCCGCCCACAAGTTTCGTGGCATCGTCGGACACGCTGGTCACCGTCTTGCCGGTTTCGCGGTCGAACCATTCGTTGCCGACAATGCCGTCAACCGCCGGGATGGACCCGCTCAGGAATGCGGCGTGCCCGACGGCGGTCACGGTCGGAAAATGCGCCTCGTGAGCATCGGTGAAGAACGCGCCGGAGTCGTGCAGCTTCCGCAGCCCGTCTTGATACGCCGAGTCGAAGCGCGTCATATAGTCATACCGGAACTGATCGACGATGATCGCGACCACCAGCTTGGTTTGGGGCGTTGGCCGGTTGGCTGCGCGAATGCGTGGAAGGACGCAGGAACAGCCAGGGTGAGAATCGGCGATGTTATAGGAACCGCGGAAGCGTCGAGAGCCAGTGCTTCGATCATGCCAGCCGGAACGGTTTCAACTCAACCGGAAGGGTTTCAATTCAACCATCAGGACGCCACCCAAGATGAGTGCGGCGCCTACCGTGGCGCGGCCGGAAAGCACCTCGCCCAGCAGCAGAAATGAGGTGATCCAGGCAAACACCGGCTCCATCGCGAAGATCAGGGCGGTACGCGTGGGGCTGGTCCAGCGCTGCGCCCAGGTTTGGATGGAGAACGCCGAGCGCGGTAGCAAGAAGACTGGTGACGGCCAGCGCGCCGATCAAAGGAAGGCTCCATGGATGCGAACCGGCTCCGCCCACCAGAACGTAAGCTGCGCCCATTCCGGCGCCAGTGGCGATTTGGGTGACGATGAAAACGCCCATATTCGCTTCGGCTGGCGAAGCGTCCCGTAGTTAAGATGTGAAACGCGAATGCAACGGCGCATGCAGCCACTAGAAGATCGCCTCCGCTGATCTGGAACCGGCCGCTCGGGATGGTCATCAGGGCCATGCCCGAGAAAGGCGGTGCCGACTCCCAACACTTCGATCAACTGGGGCGCTCTGCGATAAACGATGCTGCTGAGCACGGCCACCATGGGAGTGGTAAAGCCGGTGAGAAAGGCCGCTTTCGAAGCAGTGGTGTAACGCAATCCAAGGTTTGGAAGCACGTAGCCGCTGAAGAGGCAGAAGCCCGCCAGCGCTGCCGCCGCGGATGCTCAATCCAAGATTGCCGGCTCGCGACGCTTTCCGGAAGTCGCTTTCGAAAGATCAGCGCTAAAACGAAAGCTGCGGTCCCAAATCGAATGGTGAGAAAGAGCAGCGTGGAAGCGTCGGCGAGCGCGCGCTTCACCATCACGAAGGTTGCGCCCCAGATCAGGGTCATGACCACCAGGCTGCCATCCACCAGCCAGCCGGCGGGACGTCGGGTCCCTGTCGTCATCACGGACCTGTCATGCGGGCAGGTCGCGGAGCAGCAAAAACAACGTCAGAAGAATACGTTTCAGACCCAAGCTCGCGGCCCTCGGGATGAAACCACTCCTGCGGGGTGTGGGCGCCGCCGCCATGCCCGCCCGCGCCGATGGAGATAGCCGGCAGACCCATCGACAAGGGAACGTTGGCGTCGGTGGAAGCGCAATCCAGATGCGAGCGAATGCCCAGGTGCGTGTCCACGGCGCGTATGGCTTGCAGGATGTAAGCGTCGTCGCGCAGCTTGCCGCCGGGCCGCGATCCGATCTCTTTGATCTTGGCCGTCACCTTGGCGCCCGTGGCGCGTTCGTTCTCCGTTTCGAGCGCGCGCTCCACGGTGCTGGTGAGCAGCGCGGCGATTTCATCCAGCTTGGCCGGGCTCTCCGAGCGAATGTCCACTTTGGTGCGCGCATGCGTGGGAATGGAGTTGATGCTCGATCCGCCTTCGATGATCCCGAAGTTGTACGACGATCGCGGGCTGCCGTTGGTGGGCAACCGCTGCTCGGTAAAAGAGGCAATGGCGCGTGCCAGCGCATGGATCGGGATTGGCGAAGCCGTAATCGCTCCAACTGTGCCCGCCGGGGCCGCTAATGGTGACGTCGAAGCGCCGGCTGGCGAGAGCTTGCGACGTGACGTGATCGATATTCGGGCCATCCAGAATCAGAAACGCCTGAATGCGGCCTCCGGTGCTCGATTGCCGGCACAGATAGCGCATGCCGCTCAGGTTGCCCTCGCCTTCTTCGCCAACATTGGCGATGAAGACAAGATTGCGAAATTCGTCAAGCAGCGCGGGGAAGGAGTTGATGGCTCGCGCGATGGCGAGCAGCGCCGTCAGTCCCGCGCCATTATCGGCGGTACCCGGTCCATGCAATCGGCCATCGGGCGCGACGTAGACCTCTTCGTCTTTGCGCGGCGCGAGCACCGTGTCGAGGTGCGCGGTCAAGGCGATGTAGGGCCCGGTGCGATTTTCCACCGGATGCGCGATGACGTTGCCGCCGCGATCGATCCGCGCCACGCATCCCAGCGCGCGAAACTGCGCCAGCATCCACTCGGCGCGGCGCTGCTCGAAGAACGTGGAGGCGGCAATCGCGGCAAAGCTGCAGGTGCTGCTCGTTGATCCACTGCTTCTGCCGGACGAACCATTGCAGCGCATCGCGCAGAGGCGCGGCATCGGCCAAATCCCCTGCCACTTTTGAGAGGCGGATCCGGCGGATCCGGCGGAAGCGCAACGGATTTGATCGAGGCTGCCAAATGCCAGTTTAGCCTGTTGGGGATTGGCTGTTGGGGATTGGCCATTGGCTATTGGAGATTGGCCGTTGGCGATTGGCGATTGGCTGTTGGGGATTGGTTAGTCAGTCAGGCCCTCCCGTGGCAGAATATTGAAGACGCCTTGGATCAATCTCAGCTAGTTTCATCTCAATGGACGGCGGTCTACAAGTTCATCCTCCCGACGGTGTGGATTTCCGTTTTTGTGCTCGGGACTCTTGGGCTCTTCTCGTCGGCATTCGATCGGGGTACTGCCCCTCCTCCGTATGAACTAAAGTGGATATTCCTTGGCGTGTGGGTGCTTGGGACTGGGATCTGGTACCGCTACTGCATTCCGCTCAAAAGAGTGTCAATAGACAGTGGCGATCTTATCGTGTCCAATTACATGAACGAAGTCAGAGTTCCGTTGAGGCTGATTCGTCGTGTGTCAGAGGGTCGCTTCCAGAATCCGCGAACTATAAGAGTTGTTTTCGATGAAGACAGCAGGTTCGGAACGAGCATTTTGTTTATGCCGCCAGTGAGATTCATTTGGCCGTGGCAAGAACATCCTGTTGCGAAGCAGCTCCGCCAACTCAGCAAGACGACGTGAGATTGAATAGAGCAGCGGAAGCGGTGTTAGCCTGAACGTAACCCTCATGCTCCTCCAGTTGGTGCTGCTTCTGTTTGCCAATCCGGCTCTGCCAGGAATGCCGGCGGTCCTGAATCCGAAGGACATTTATGCGGCCGATCACGCCAATCAGCTCAGCCCCGTGGTGAAAAATTTCCCTTCCCTCATCTATGTGCCGAATACGGGCAGCAGCAGCGTGGATGTGATCGATCCGAAGTCGTTCAAAATCGTTGGGCACTTCAAGGTCGGCCGCCAGCCTCAGCATGTTACCCCGTCCTATGATCTGAAGACTCTATGGGTGCTCAGCGACCTCGGCGACAGCCTTACCAGGATCGATCCCGCGACGGGGAAAAAACGTGAGACGGTGAAGGTGAAAGATCCGTACAACATGTATTACACGCCCGATGGCAAGTTTGCCATCGTTGTGGCTGAACGAATCCACCAGCTCGATTTTCGCGACCCCGTCACGATGAAGCTCGAGGCTTCGCTTAAGGTTCCGTGCCGCGGAGTGGACCACATGGATTTCACCGCTGACGGGCGCTTTCTGATAGCCAGCTGCGAGTTCTCGGCCGAGTTGCTGAAGGTGGATGTGGCGAAACGCGAGGTAGTGGGCACCCTCATGCTCAAGGCCGACAGCGAGCACGGCCCGACGCATCATCCCCGGCATTCCATTGAGTTCAATCCGGACGGCATGCCTCAAGATGTGAAGACATCGCCCGACGGTTCGGTGTTCTACGTCGCCGACATGGTGGCCAACGGCGTGTATCTGGTGGACCCCGACGCGTTCCGGGTAATCGGTTTTGTTCCGACCGGCGCCGGCGCGCACGGCCTGTATGCCAGCCGCGATTCGAAAGTGCTGTATGTCTCTAATCGGGGCGAAGGCAGCATTTCGGTGATTGATTTCGCCACTCGCAAGGTTGTGGAGAAATGGCAAGTGCCTGGCGGCAGCCCTGATATGGGTGGCGTATCGAGCGATGGAAAGGTGCTCTGGCTATCAGGCCGCTACAACAAGGAAGTCTACGCCATCGACACGCAAGGAGGGAAACTGCTGGCTCGCATCCGAGTGGGCAAAGGCCCGCATGGACTGTGTGTCTATCCGCAACCGGGAAGGTACTCGCTGGGCCACACAGGAGTGTTCCGCTAGACCTGTTGCGTGGGGTTACGATAAAAGCAGGTAGAAACATGGCAATTCTGGATTGGTCTCAATGTCCCGCAGTGGAGAGCAACCCCGGCAAGGTCAGCGGTGCGTGGGTGTTTAAGGATACCCGGATGCCTGTTGAAACCGTCTTCGAGAATTTAGCAGCGGGTTTGACCGTGGAAGAAGTCATGGAAGAATTCGCTGTCACCCGCGAACAGATTAATGCGGTCCTGCATTTTGCGGCAAAGAGCCTATGGGACGCCGGCTCCCTCGGCTCAGGCGCATGATCAGCGCCGCCGATGTGATCCGACCAATGGCAACACCCGATAGCATGCCGCTGGCTTCATGGTCATATCGTTGTAGAGGCGATTCAAGAGGCTGGACAGTTAAGCAATGGCGACTCGCTGAAGGTGGCTGAAGACGGCGGGTTCGATATTCTACGTATACGACGGACAAAATCATTTTCGGTACCAGCAGAACTCTAACAGGTCGCCGCCATCGCGATCGTGGTCCTTGGCAATTCCCAGACGGCCGGCTTGCATCGATACATTGATCGAGTTATTGAGGCAGTGAACGCCGTCACTCCCGGAAGCTATATCGAAGTAGAGATACCCGCAGAGAAGGAGTGATCCAAATCCACTCGCTTCTCCTCGGGCGTTCCAGCCACCTGCAACCAGCCACAACCCACCTGATAACCTAAACCTTACATGTCTGATCACAAGCTTCAGTTGATCCCACTCGGCGGCTTGGGCGAATTCGGTATGAATTGCATGGCCATCCGCTATGGAGATGACATCATCGTTGTCGATGCCGGGATGATGTTTCCCGACGCGGAACTGCTGGGCGTGGACATCGTCACGCCCGATTTCACGTATCTGGAACAGAATCGCGACAAGGTCCTCGGCTTAATCCTGACGCACGGCCACGAAGATCATATCGGCGCCGTGCCGTTCCTGCTCAGCGAAATCAACATGCCGGTTTACAGCGCGGCCTTCACGCTCGCGATGGTGGAGCGGCGCCTGGACGAACACGGGATGCTAGGAGACGCGAAGCTGCATAAAGTAAAGCCCGGCTCGCAGGATTCAACTCGGCGCGTTCTCCATCGAATTCATTCACGTCACGCACTCCATCGTCAGTTCGATGGCGCTGGCCATCACCACGCCGCTCGGCGTCATCATTCACACCGGCGATTTCAAAGTAGACCCCACTCCCACGGACAACGAGCCCTTTGATCTGCACACCTTCGCCGATTACGGCAAGCGCGGCGTGCTGCTGCTGATGTCCGATTCCACCAACGTGGACCGGCCGGGCTACACGGAGAGCGAACGCGCGGTCCGCCCGCGGCTGGACGAAATCTTCTATCGCGCCGAACGGCGGCTTGTGATCTCCTGCTTCAGCTCGTCCATTCACCGTCTGCAGCAGATCCTGGACGTAGCCGCCGAATACGGCCGCAAAGTGGCGTTTCTCGGCCGGAGCATGAACAACGTCACTGAAATCGCGCATTCCTTTGGACTGCTCAGCCTGCCCGACGGCATTTTGCTGCGCCCGCAAGACATCATGCAAGCCGAGCCGAGCAAAGTAGTAGTGGTGGCATCCGGCACGCAGGGCGAACCGATGTCCGCGCTCTCGCGGATCGCAGTGGACAATCACAAGAACCTGTCGGTAGAGCGCGGAGACACGGTGGTACTGAGCGCCCGCATTATTCCCGGCAACGAAAAGGGAATTTACCGGATGATCAACCACTTTGCCAAGCGTGGCGCGGACGTGATCTATGGCACCATGAATCCGCCGGTGCACGTATCGGGGCACGGGAGCGTAGAAGAGCTGCGGCTGATATTGAACCTGCTTCGGCCGCGCTATTTTCTTCCGATCCATGGCGAATACCGGCAGCTGGCTAAGCACGCTGCTCTGGCGTCTCATCTGCGCGGCGCGGGCCTGGAGGAAACCTTCATACTCGAAACGGGTGAGACGCTGGAGATCGATCGCGCGGGCGCGCGGCGCGGCGAAAAGGTGCAAGTGGGCCGCGTGTGCATCGATTCGGGCAGTATCGACGAAGTGGTGGAGGACATCGTCATTCGCGACCGGCGGCATCTTTCTGAAGACGGCTTCGTGCTGCCGATCATTGCCATCAGCAAGAACTCGGGGCGGAATGAAACGCTGCCGGAAATCGTCAGCCGCGGTTTCATGTCTTTCGAAGATGGGTCCGAACTTTTGCAGCAAGCCAGGCAAGTGGTGGCGCGCACGCTGGAATCGTCGAGCGAAGAAGAGCGGACCGATTGGGGCGTGATGCAGGAGAAGATCCGCGCGGATTTGAAGCGGTTCTTGAATAAAGAGACGTCGAGACGGCCGTTGATTATGCCGGTGATTTTGGAAGTGTGAAGAAGACAGAATTCAGAAGTCAGAATTCAGAAGTCAGAACACGGATGAGATCGAGGATGCTTCGGGGTTTCGGGGTGAGGCGGAGCGAATTATCGCCCCGGCATCGGAAGCCGAGCTTGCTCGAAATTATCGCGGCTGCTGTCGCAGGAGCAACATACCCATTACCATCGACGGCGCGCGCACCGGACTTGACCGGTGGCTGCGTGCCACAGGGTGGCTGGGCGGTCTCGCTCGAAAAATTCCGGCGTCTCCAAATTTGCACGGGCCGCGCGGTCGTCGGCGCCGGCGTCTCGCTCGATGAGCTGCAAGTAGCGGCCGCGCGAACCGGCCAGTTCTACGCGCCCGATCCCACCGAGCGCACCGCCAGCATCGGAGGGACCATTGCCACCAACGCCAGCGGATCGCGCAGCTTTCGCTATGGCAGCACCCGGCGCCACATTCTTGGCGCTACGCGTAGCGCTCATGGATGGCCGCGTGCTGGATGTGCGGCGCGGCGACAAAGTCGATTTCGAGGTGCCCGAGCTGCCTTTGCCGAACAGCACCAAGAATACCGCCGGATATCCGCTGGCTCCAGGGATGGATTGGATCGATCTGTTCACTGGCAGCGAAGGCACGCTCGGAATCGTGATGGAGGCCGAACTACAATTGCTCCCGGCCCCCGCCGATGTGCTGGCGGGCATCGTGTTCCTGATCAGCGATGGCGCGGCGCTGGACGTGGTGGACGCTTGGCGCCGCATCCCAGGCCTTCGCATGATCGAGTACTTCGATGCCAACTCGCTCGATTTCCTGCGCCCCCATTATCCCGAAATTCCGGCCCGCGCCGCTGCGGCGCTGCTCATCGAACAGGAAGACGGCGATATCGATTTCTGGGCCGATCACGCGCCCCAGGACAGTTGGTTCGCCGCGAGCGATCAGGACCGCGAGCGTTTCCGCCGATTCCGTCACGCGCTGCCGGAATTAGTGAACGACACGCATGCGCCGCCGCGGGTTTATGAAGCTCGGCTCCGACTACGCCGTCCCGCTGTCGCGCAACCGCGAAATGCTCGCGTTATTATCAAGCGGAGTTAATGCAGCACGAGCTGGAGTACGTCATCTTCGGCCATATCGGCGACGCGCACGTGCACGTCAACATCCTTCCCAGGTCGCCGGCCGAGTTTGAAGCCGGGCCAGCGTTTGATGCTGCAGTTCGCACGTCACGCGGTAAGTCTCGGGCGGCACTGTCTCGGCCGAGCACGGACTTGGCAAGCGCAAAGCGCATTTGCTCGCGCTGCAATATACGCCCGACCAGATCGAAAGCATGAAGGAAGTGAAGCGGCGCTTGGATCCGCAATGGCTGCTCAACCGTGGCAACTTATTCGCGGGTCCTTAGGAATATCTATGGCTGCAGGGTCAGGGTGGCTTTGCCTGCCGCGCCGCTGTAGATCAGCTCCAATGATTTAATGCCCTCCGTTTTGCCGCGGTAGAGGAAGAAGAGCAAGCCGGCCTGGGGCAGGGGGCGGTCGCCTTCCTGCATCGCGGATTTTTGAACCTGCTGTTCCATCGCGCGCCGCAGCGGGAAAGGCATCTTCGGAGGCGGGGGCGGAGCAGTGTCGTTTTGGCCGCCGCCACCTGTGGTAAGGCCGCCTTTGGAACCCTTCGATTCTTCCGGCTGGGCGGGCGGCTGCCATTCAGGATCTTTCAAGGACTTGAACACCAGCTCGTAAGGCTCGCTCGGCAACTTTCTTCTTTCCGTTGATGCGCAGGGAGAAGTCGTCGCGCGATAACGTGGCGTGCGCGCCAGGCGAGCCGAAGAGTCCCGCTTCCACCACCACGTAGTCCTCCGCGGAAAACGTATGTTCGAGCGTGGGTACCGCGTGGCCCAGAAATTCAGCCCCGATAGTTACAGAGCCGGCTTGCGCCTGGGTCTGATACTCGGTGGGAGCTGCTCCTGGGCGGCATGCCCTTGCCGGGCAGTTCTTTGGCGCTTTCCTCCTGCGCGGAAACCGGGAAAACGGCGGAGGCCAAAATTCCGAAAAAGAAGAGACTGGCTCTCAGCGTAGAGGTGAAATGCATTTCCTTTTACAACCTAGCATAGTGGCAAGCGGGTTGAAACGGCGCGTGATAGCATGCCAAACGGATGCGGACAATTTTCACAACCAGCGATTCTGAGCGTGCTGCTATTTTGCCTGGCGGTAAGCGGAAAGCTCAGCAAGCCAAGAGTCGCGCCGGGTGACTGGCCTTCTTATAACCACGACATGGCGAGTACACGCTATTCGCTTCTGACGCAAATCAACGCCAAGAACGTGGGGACCCTGAAATCCGCATGGACGTATTCGCTGAAGGGGGAAGGCCCGCCGCCTCGATTCGGCGGTGGAGGATCGGAGGCCACTCCGATCGTCGTCAACGGCACCATGTACCTGACGGCGTCGGCTCGGGTGGTGGCGCTAGAAGCGGCGACGGGCAAAGAAGTATGGAGCTACACGATGACCACCGGGCGTCCGTCGACGCGGGGCGTGGCATACTGGCCGGGCGATAAGCAAAATCCCCCGCGCGTCATCTTCACCGCGGGCCGCAATCTGATCGCGCTGAACGCCTCGACGGGTAAGATCGATCCGGGCTTCGGCAAAGAAGGCGTGGTGGACATGGTGGTGGGATACTGGGTGTTCCCACCGTCTTCAGGAATCTGGTGATGGTGGGCGCAAGCGTCCTGGAAGTGCCGGTCGGGCCGCCGGGCGAGAGGCGCGACGATGCGCGAACGGGCGCGAAGCTGTGGGATTTTCAGACCGTGCCTGGTCCGGGCGAGGTGGGTCACCAAACGTGGCTCAACGAAGGCTGGAAAGGC
>CAVUUB010000002.1:0-70366 GCA_963744555.1 Bryobacterales bacterium
AACTCCGGACTCGTGCCGAAGAAGTGGGAAAGACGGAGAGCGGTATCGCCAGTGATCCCGCGTCGGCCGTTCAAAATATGCGTGATCCGGTTCGGTGGTACGCTGAGCTTCCGCGCGAGCTCAGCGGCGCTCATGTTAAGCACCACGAGTTCTTCTCTTGAGTGTTCGCCAGGGTGTATCGGTGTCAATGCCATAGAATTCTCCTTTAGTGGAGACGGAACCGTAAGACGAAACAAGACGATGACAAGAAGCTCAAGGGTCGCGGCGCGGTAATCGTATTTCGAACCGGGCGCCTTTGCGGCCGTTGACGCAACGCAGTGTTCCACCATGGGCCTCTACGATCTCGCGAGCGATCGCGAAGCCGAGGCCGCTCCCTTCGGAACGGGAGGAAACAAAAGGCTCAAAGATTTTCTTCTTCAGATCATCGGGTACTCCTGGTCCAGAATCTTCAACTGAGACTCTCAACCAACCGTTCTCTATTGCGGCGATCACCTTCACCCATCCATCGGGCGAGCGTATGTTGTACGGCATTGGCGACTAAATTATGAAGCGCTCGAGAGAGCTGTTGCTCGTCGAACGACCAATCCGTGTCCGCTGCTTCCACCTCAATCGCAGGTTCAGCTGCGGCATTTTGGAACGGTGTAACGCAGTCTTCGATCCAAGATCGAATCTTGGTGGACTTAGGCGTCAATCGGTCCAAGCGCACGATAGCCAGCAGCCGTTCAAGCAAGTCATCGAGACGGCCGATATTTTGCAGCATTCCCCGGCACGCCTTCTGATAGGCGTCAACCGCGTCCTTGCTTAGAGCGTTCTCCGCCTGAAGCCGCATCGCCCCAATTGGATTTCGGATCTCATGGGCTAAGCCCGCCGACATCCGACCGAGTGCAGTAAGCCGCTCCGCTCTGGCCAGCTCTAGCGACAATTCATTGGAAACAAGCTGAGCTTCACGAAGCTTCTCGGTTTGTTGATTGAATGCGCCGATCAAGCGATCCAATTCTCTCAATCCAGTTTCAGGTAACTCTGAATCGAACTCCCCGAGCTGTTCTTCAATCTGTCGCAGCTGTCGTCCCCATCGGTGCAGGTACCATAGAATCAGTGCTCCAGTCGCAAGCATGAGCAACAAGAGTGAAACAAATTCTACAGTCAGTTTCTGAAATGCGGCAGCCGCAGCCACGTGCGCACGCCCCATCGTCCAGATGACCAAATCTGATCGCACCGGTATAGCATGAATGAGCAGGACCTCTCCCGCCGAATCAAACCGAGCGGTTTCCTCTTTCTGAGTGGAAAGAGCCCGTTTGTTCAAGGTAGTGATCCGGTCGATTTCGTCCTTAGGGACGTCACGCTTTACGCTGTCGTGAGTCGGAAAACTGTACGCAATAAACTGGCTATTTGGTGACCAAAATCCTCCTTCGATCCCGTAGAACTGCGCCAGGACCAAGTCCAAAAGAAGGAGCAATTCATGTTGCCGATCTGAATCGCCAAAGTTTGCCGGCGCCTCAGAAAATCCAGTTAGGTAGAGGTCAAGTTCCCGCTTGATCTGCTCCGCGGAAAGCTTCACGGATTGATCTACCTTTCCGATTTCGCCCCCAATACCCAGTTCAAAGAGGCCGCGCAATTGGAATGTCAGCGCGCAACACACGACTGCTATCAAAAGCCAAGGAAGAATCAATGTGCTCCGCAAGGATCTGAACATGGGTTTTCTGATCGAAGTCTGAAGCTAACAAGCTTTCGGGGCAACCGATGTTCCTTGTCGAAACCAGGGGTATCATGGCCCATTTCGTGGTGCTGGCTTAAGGCCAGAGTCTAGAGCGATGGTTTCTAACTGACTCATGGACGGCCCAATCGCCGTAGCTTCAAAACTGCGTCCGTATTGGTTGCTGGTCCCGGTACCAGTCGCGGCCAGAGCGTTACCTTCGCGCAACAAGGCCGTAAATTGTACTCCGGCCAGGGGCGGAAAGTGTATGACCGTGCCATCCGAAAGAACTACGCCGTTAACTTCGCCAGTTTACCATGAGTGAGCACTCGAATCGTGCCGCTAGCGCTTAGTGGCTGCCGAGCCACACTGCCGGGGCGAGGCGGACGCGGATACCGGGCCGAAGGAGGGGTGTCAACAACCGAGCGCTGGCTTTGCAGATCAATGATAGACGAGGCGTGGAGGATTCCGGGACTTTCGAAGAAACCTTCCACTCGAACCAGATCCTGTATACTAACTGTCTGGGTCAGGACCTGGCCGAGATGCGGTGGGAAACGAATAATGGTGTTGTTAGACAAGAGCAGTCCGTCAACGTATCCGTCCGGATTCATGAGATACTGCGAAACGTTGCCTTGCACGATCGTCGCCTGAAAGGAAATAGCGGAAGCTAGAGGACCTCTTGGCTCTTGCCCGCGAGCCTCGCGGGACGTCAGATCGGTCAGTGCGACAAGGAAAAAAGACGCTAAAAAGTAGAGCCACTGAATCCATAAAAAAGATCGATGTGCTAAACACCTCTGGACTTAATCAGGCAGTCCCTATTGCTAGCCGCGTTTCCAAAATTCTTTTCTCGTCTAGGAGATCACTGGGTAATCCGGCCCGTTATAGAAAGCAGTTACGTGCGATCAGTCTTTCTGCTGGTCTTCGGGCTTTTCACGTGCTTTCGGTTTCTTCGGCTTGTGAGGAGCTGGCCCGATCGGGCGAAGTGATTTCTTTGACGAGCCAAGCATGGCGGCAGCGATACTTGTCCCATACTCGTTCGACGTGCCAAAACCGACTGCGTGCAGCGGCTGGTCGCTTTCTAATTCCTCGGTCAATGCTTCGGCCGGCTGGGGAGGAAATTGGAGTATTGTCCCGTCCTCCAAGATCGCGCCATCGATCTCTCCATCCGGATTGCGCTTAGCGTATTTGATCCGTCCCTCTGCCCGCAACGGCTGGAGTGGTCCGACGAAACTCGCTCGTTCCGGTGGAATTGGTTTGATTTCCCGAAGGGCTACCTCAGTTTTCGGATTGAGGATGATATGACCCTTAAACAGTTTCTGGCCTTCAAGAGCGCCTATCACTATCACCTGATCATTCGGCTTCGCCACCTGAACTAACTCTCTGCCCAAATGGGGCGGAAACTTGATAAAGGTGCCACCTTCAAACAGGAGTCCATCAACTTCACCGCGTGGATTTAGCAAGTAGTGTAAAACAGTCCCATGGATTTCCTTCTCTTCATCGTCTTCGTGCCTGCGACCTTCGGGCTGATGATTCTTTAGTGCTTTTTCCTTCATATGTTTGTTTCTATTTGGTAAGGCCGAACGATCGGCCCGATTCGAGTACTTACATGTTTCATGCCAAGCCTGATTTCTTCATTCCACGAGGCGATGGCAGACTGAGGCATTGACTAAAGGCGGCAGATTGTCGGAAAAGCAGACACCATTTGTCCGAACTGCGGACACTTCCTGGAGAGCCTTTCTGGCTGGATTCGCGGCGCCCCGTCGCCGAATCTTCCTACCGCACTGGATAATCTCGCGCTGCGTTTGCCTCGGCCGAAGGAGTCAAAAGCTACTGGCATGGATTCTGATTAACCATTTGGGAGAAATGACTTCCAAAAAGTAGTAAGTATGAAAACACCAAAAACAGTTAATCTGCTAACCCACGAGATACTGCGCTCCGGCATCATCGTCGCGGCGATAGTTGGGATCGGCAACATCAGCTCGGCGCTAGCTCAACAGCCGCAAGCATCACCGTCCGCGATGAATCAGCAGCCGCCACTCCCTCCACCATTGTCTAACGCTGGACCCAACCAACAGCCAGCTCCACCTCCGCCGTTACCCGATGCTGGTACCGGGCAGGTAACCAGCATACGCGGCACAGTGTCTCAATACCTGATTAATCCGGATGGCTTAGTCGATGGCTTTCTGCTTAGCGATAAAACCATCGTGCGGTTTCCTCCGCATCTGAGCCAGCAGTTAGTTCAGACCGTTAGACCTCAAGACTCAGTTCGTGTGGACGGTTTTTTCGAGTTCCAGGGGGTAATTCACGCCAGCACAATCGAGAATGACAACACCCGGCAGTCGGTGGTAGACACTCCTCCCTCAGCTCAGAATCCACCATCAGCGCCGAATCTATACGCGAGACAGCCAATGAGTGCTAGCGGCGTTATTAAGGCTCTAACGTATGCGCCGAGGGGTGAGATCGATGGAGCAGTGTTGGACAACGGGACGATAGTGCACGTTCCGCCGCCAGTAGGGATGCAGTACGCCAGCCTCTTCCGCATCGGAGCTCCACTTGCCGCCAGTGGATACGGAACAGCGAACGCCTACGGACGCAGCTTCGAGGCGATCGCCATTGGGGCCTCCGCCAGTCAAATGCAAACGGTGACCGCTGTTGACTATGGCCGGCGCAATCGCGCTGGTAAGCGCGGCCGTGGCCGACCGGCGCCGTTGCCAACGGCGTTCACCTACTACCGCCCCTAATATTTCCGGAGCGAAAAGCAGCGTAGTCGAATTGCATACCTTGTTGAGGATAGCTGCGAGCCGGATCGAAGAAAGGAGCTTCACCGGCCCGCGACAATAAACGACCGCGCTAGCTCCCTTCACAGGGACACTGGATCCCGATTCCTGCTCAGCCATGAGAAAAGTGTGCAGCTACCGAATCCCGAACATGCAATCATCTGATAAGCCTCAGCCTCAACAGGACCCGGCGCCTTCTCATTCCAGCATCCTGGGACTTGATGCGCTCACTTTCTTGATGGCGGATGTGCGGGATGGGGTTGGACCTTATCTCTCCGTTTTTCTGAAGGGAGGTTTGCAATGGCAATCCGGTGAGATCGGGATTGCCATGGCGGCGAGCTCGATCACGGCAGCTATCTGCCAAATTCCAGCCGGTCTGCTGGTGGATTCCGTACGTGCAAAGCGACTTTTGGTCCTGATCTCGGGACTCATGGTGGGTCTCGGCTGTCTGCTGGTTGTTTGCGTTCCAAACCTTCTCGTCGTCGTCAGCGCGCAAGCTACTTTAGGCGCCGCTTCGGCTATCAGTCCTCCGGCTCTGGCTGCGCTGAGTCTCGGGATCGTTGGTAGAAAGCTATTCCCGGGTCGAGTCAGTAGAAACGAGAGCTTTAACCACGGAGGTAACTTCGCCGCGGCAATCTTGGCGGGCACCGTAGGCCAGCGCTTTGGCTATCATTGGATCTTTTACCTTGTTTGCCTCTTCGCTTTGGGGAGTGCCGCTGCCGTAGCCCTGATTCGGCCTGAGGAGATAAATCACAACGTTGCACGCGGCGGAGACGATAAGGATACTGGAACCGGGGCCTCGCAATCCGGCGGGGTGATACCTATTCCTGATCTTTTAAGAAAACGAGACCTCATGGTTTTCTTAGTTTCCGTGGTGCTGTTTCACTTTGGTAACGCTGCCATGTTGCCCATGGCCGGTCAGGTGTTGGCAAAGAAGCATCCGGACGCCGACATTATTGCTTTGAGTGCGTGTATCATAACTGCTCAACTCGTGATGATCGGTGTCGCCGCGGCGGTTGGCTGGGCAATGCGCAAAGGGGTTGGCCGCAAGACGATCTTTCTCGTGGCCTTTGTTATCCTGCCAATTCGTGGATTCCTTTTCACGTTAACTGATAGCCCTTACGGAGTCGTGGCGATCCAACTTCTGGACGGAGTCGCAGCAGGAATTTTCGGTGTCATTTCGATCATTATCGCAGCGGACCTGATGCGAGGGACTGGGCGGTTTAATTTCGCACAAGGGCTGGTTGCTCTATCAACCGGACTAGGTGCGGGGGCGAGCAACCTGCTTTCTGGCTTTGTGGTACAGATTTTCGGCTACACTATCGGTTTTATGACCTTGGCAGCGATTGCTCTCGGCGGGCTCGTCTTTTTCGCTTTGTTGATGCCCGAAACCAAGCCGGAGGAAAGTCTACGTCTCGAGCCGCCACAAGGTGATATTTCCACTCCGAACCCTGCCTGAAGGGCGGCAGTAGTCTAAACGCCCGGTGGATCGCCGGCGCCGCCGTCCCGCCTAAGCGACTAAACAAACACGGAAGCCTTATCCAATGCCTTCAACAGCGCCTGGTGAGCCTGCCCAAAACCCTCCTCTTTTCCAAATGCTGATCGATCGACCCATCGGGCGGCCGCCGCCAACTCGCGAAGCGCCTCGTCCCTCTCGGTCAGGGCCTTCCTTAGTCCCCGTTCCAAAATTCTTCCTTCCTCGACAAAACTCTTCCGCGCCGGTTTTCCAATTCCTGGCCGACTGCAGCCAAGATCGCCCTTAATTCTCCTAAGACCGCCCAGGCTCTCACCTGGCCGCGCGCGATCGTTCCAGATCCGCGAGTAGGGCGTTGATATCAATCTCTCCCACAAAGCCGAAGCTAGTGTTCCTGTGAACATATTCAATGGGAATCCGCACTCAGGGCAGCAGCACCGTTCTTTAAAACGGGTTCATCGCCTTAGTTCCTCACTGGCCTTTTTGGGAGAAACGACTTTCTCCCCGTCGAGCCCCAAAGCGGTCTCTCCTTCCTCTTTCTCCTAGGCGCACCCAGGTTCGCCTAATACCACTCCTGTTTCCAAGTGTCTGTCCATCGCCAGAATTAGCTCAAGCCGCGGAGGCCTTTCCGGCTCGCCTTTATGTGAAGACTAGTGCTGCAGACTCGCTGCTTTGCGATGGAGGTTTACCGTTCCTCGCGACGTGCCTTCGCACTGCCGCTCACGGGAAGACAGAGCTCCTTACCTTAATTAAAAATTTCGTTTCGTGGGCGGACCCCTATTAGCCCTCGCATCCGATGCCTAGCAGCACGACCTCAGTACCAAACTTTTGCCTTGCAATGAAATATTGAGTCGGCTAACTATCTGAGAATAAGAAATTATATTTTTTCTATACTAAAACATTTTGGGTTATGAATAAGACCGTGAACCCAGATGAAACGGTAAGGCCAGAGCGGCGCCGGCGCTTCCGCCGAATTCCTCCCTCCATGCCCCGAAGTGGATCGTTCAGGCGACTGCTAAGGCTGGGTGCAAATTGGTTCGGTCGACTGCTCCAGGTGGGCGCGAATTGGTTTGGTATTCTTCGCAAGCTGCTCGCCTTCTCCGGTCCGCGGCTATTTCGTTGGATTCGGCCGCATCGATCGAGGGAACTTGGCCGGCTACATACCCGGGATTCCCCTTTTCTACTATAGGCTCTTACCAATCGTGATCGCCTCCGGCCTCAAGGCCATCTTTCTGACCAATTGAACCACCATCCCCGTTGAAAATTTGAGATGAAAAGAGTGAATGACACACCCAAGCCAACTCAAAGGCTTCGCTCTTTGGAGGGGTTCCACAGTACGGTTAGCGTGCCGCCGGGATCCGCTCATCCATTGAGGCAGTATCTCGCGTTCGCGGGGCCGGCCATGCTTGTCAGCGTGGGCTACATGGATCCCGGGAACTGGTCCACCGACTTGAGTGCTGGAGCCGGGTTCAAATACGGCCTGCTCTTTATCGTAGGTCTTGCGAGCCTTATGGCGATTTTCTTGCAGGTAATTTCCGCCAGACTCGGCGTGGTGACCGGCAAGGACTTGGCCCATTGTTGCCGGGACCATCTGCCAGGTTGGACGCGGTGGCCGAACTATCTCAGTTGCGAAATCGCCATTGCCGCCTGCGACCTGGCTGAGGTGCTGGGCAGCGCGGTCGCCATCCATCTCTTATTCCCGCGCATTTCGCTGCTCGCAGCGGTCCTCATCACCGCGTGCGACGTGCTTCTGCTCCTATCGCTGCAAAGGCTGGGAATGAGGTTGATTGAGGCAGTGATCGTGGTCTTGATTGGAACGATTGGCGTCTGCTATTTCATCGAAATCTTCGTGCTACCGCAGACCACACCGAATCTGCTTGAGGTCGCAGCTGCCACGGCCGCACCGAATCTAGGCGAGTTCTTTAAGAACAAAGACATGGTTTTTATCGCCATCGGCATCATAGGAGCCACGGTGATGCCCCACAATTTGTATCTGCATTCCGCACTCGTTCAAACGAGAAAACTGCAAGCTGACGATGCCTCGGTGCGCCGGGCGATTAAGTTCAATACAATCGATTCCGTTATCGCGCTGTCGCTCGCGTTTTTTGTGAATGCTGCCATTCTGGTGCTGGCGGCACTGATCTTTTTTGGGAAGGATAAGTTAACACTCCCCGGCGGCGAAGTGGTGGTGTTCGATAAGGATGCGGACTGGATACAGGTGGCTTACCTGACGCTGTCTCCGCTCCTCGGCGTGGCTGCGGCTAGTCTTCTGTTTGCCCTGGCGCTCTTGGCCAGCGGGCAGAGCAGCACGATCACGGGTACGCTGGCCGGGCAGGTGGTGATGGAGGGATTCATGGATTGGAAAATCCGCCCTTGGGTTCGCCGCTTGATTACCCGCTTGGCGGCCATCGTACCAGCGATCTTACTCATCGGTGTGCGCGGTGATGGCGGTGTGAACGACCTATTGAACCTCAGCCAGGTGGTCCTCGCTATCCAGTTGCCGCTCGCCATGTTTCCGCTCCTCTGTTTCACCGGCTCCCCGAAGCTTATGGGATCCTATCGGAACGGGCGCTTCCTCACGATCGCTGGCTGGGCTTCCTGTCTGCTCATCACCGCGCTTGACATTTATGGTCTACCCGGAGCGATTCATGACGCCATGGCTGTATTCGCACCACGCTGAGAGTTCTTAGAAGCCTATGTACAAAAAAATTCTAGTTGCTCTGGATGCAACGGCCGCTGATCGAACAATTCTGGATCATGTTACCAACCTCGCGCTAACCTTCGGTAGTTCGTTGGTACTCCTGCACGTGGCTGATGGCTGGGCTGCGCGCCTATTTGGCGCTGACGCCGTGAGCACTGAAATCCAGGACGACAAAGCGTATCTGGAATCAGTTCGTTCCCGGCTGGCGGCCGCAGGCATTCAGGTCGAAGCGGAACTAGCCTACGGTGAACCTGCGGATCAGATCATACGTTGGGTTGAAAGTCGGGGGTGTGATCTCGTCGCTATGTCCACCCATGGCCACCGTTTCATCAGCGATCTGCTTTACGGCAGCACCGCTGATAGTGTGCGCCATCGCGTCGATGTCCCGGTGCTCATGCTCAAAGCGAAAATATCTGCCGTTCCGACTAACACTATATCCAATGCTGCTTGAGCGCGCCGCGTTGTGACCGCTGCGCTCAGCGCTTTTCTTATATGGCAAACCTTCACCAGAAGAGCTCCGACGTGAAGCCTACGAATTTGGAGTACAAAGATCGGCACCGAAACGTTGGAGGGGACGATCGATCAACCGAAAGCGGAGAAGACTATCTGGTCTGCATATTTGAGTTGATAGAAGAGAAGGGATACGCACGGGTCGCCAATGTGGCCGAGTCTCTTACAGTAACCGAGTCAAGCGCTTCCGCGATGATCATGCGGTTGGCGCAAAAGGGATATCTTAAGCATGAAAAGTATCGGGGATTCACGCTCACGGGAACTGGTCATGCGATGGCTCGAGAGGTTCACGCTCGGCGCCGCATACTAACGGCTTTTTTGCAATCCCTCGATCTTCCAAAGAATGTGATTCAACACGATGTCGATGGCTTGGAACACCATCTGAGCAAACAGACATTTGAGCAGTTAAAGTTATTGGTTCAACTGCAGCAAGACTAACCCGGTTGGAGCGCTCAGCTTAAACCGCCAGCCAGAGGGGTGGTAAGCAAATTCAGTTGCCTTCATAAACTCAAATTTTGTCCAGATTTTTAGAACAGCCAAAAAGTGTTAGCTAACTGAAAATCCTAACAATCAGATTGACTTCCTATCTACTTCTCATGAAGAAGCTCTCATCCGTGTCCCTTCCGTGGCTCGTCGTACAACGGTTTGTTAGGTGGTTGTTGCCTAACAGACAGACTAGACCCAGATCGGTCATCTACCTACTGGCAATAGGATCTGCACCGATTTTTTTCTCGTGGTTGAGTTCCGCGCAGCAGGCCTCGCCAAGCCCTTCTCCGACCCTGGTTTCGGTGGACTTAAAACAAACCATTCAGCCTGAGTCCCCGGTGGAAACGAAGGCGGACACGATCACGCAAAATTGGGCTATCCACGGAGATGCGATTGAAGTTCTTGAAGGCCAACCAGGCTTCCATGACCCTTATAACGGTACGAATAGTCTGCGTTCGACCGACAATTTTCGACAGACTTCCACGGCCGATCTCTTCTTCGATTTCCGGCTATGGCCCGGAGCGGAATTGTACTTCAACCCAGAATATTATCAGGGCTTTGGCTTAGGGGTTACTCACGGCATTGCCGAGTTCCCTAACTCCGAGGCGTACAAGATTGGCAAGTACCGTGGTGATGTCTTCATCCCCCATCTTTTTATTCGTCAGATTATCGGCTTCGGAGGTGAGCAAGAGCATCTGGACCCCGGTCCGCTGCAGTTAGCCGAAAACGTCGATATTTCCAGGTTGACGATCACCGCAGGTAAAATGTCTATCGCGGACCAATTCGATAATAACGCCTACTCGCACGATCCGACCGCCCAATTTCTAAACTGGACTCTGGTCGATGCCGGTGCTTTCGACTATGCCGCGGACTCATTGGGTTTTGAGTACGGTTTGACCGTCGAACTGAATCAGAAAGCGTGGGCCGCTCGAGTCGGCTATTTTACTGTTCCCCGGGTCAATAACGGTACGGCAACGGACGGTCACTATCTTAAAGCCTATCAGCTGGCGGGCGAGCTGGAGGGGCGCTATCAGCTCTTTGGTCACCCAGGAAAAGTTCGCCTAACCGGTTGGCTCCTTCACCAACACCTGGGGGATTTCACTTCGCTGCTTGCTGATCAGAGTATCCTCACTAACGGCCTGCGCGAGCCCTACCGGACTGATTATGGGCTGATTCTTGGCTTCGAACAGGAATTGGCGAAAGACGTGGGCGCCTTCGCTAGGTTCGCCTATCGGGACCCGCGTCTGGAAGACTACATGTTTACGGACATCGATCGAAGCGCTTCGGTTGGTATTACCGTGAACGGCGAACTCTGGAAGCGGTCGAACGATATTTTCGGCGTAGCCTTCGGCTTGGCCGACATCGGTGTGGCGCATCTCGACTACTTTAACACCGGTGGGTTGGGCGTCCTGATTGGCGATGGCAAGCTGCCGCATTTCGGCTACGAAAACTTCACTGAAACCTTTTACAATCTGGCGGTCTACAAAGCCTTGAGTTTTACCCTGGACTATCAACTTTTTTTTAATCCTGGCTACAATACTGACAAAGGGCCGATCAACGTTTTCTCAGGCCGGATCACGCTGCGCTTCTAAGGCGATGCGGCAATTCGAGCGAAGTCGCTATTTTCCGACGGATCTGTGGCGCGCGTGTACCAGCATCCCCGAGCGACTTGAATAAGTGAAGGTGCCTGGCGCTCACTTCTCTTTTTTGTCGGTCGGATTACCATCTCGAGTAGATGGAGAATTCCGAGGACTCGCAGTCGCAGAAGCCATCGGTGTAGGGCTTGGAGTGGGAGTAGGCTTTGGTGCAGCCAGATCGGGCACCTGGAAATTTCCACGGTAACCAGCGTCATCGAGATATCTTCTGCGAGTCACTTGGCCCTGGCGGGTAATGGAGTGCGATGCGGTCCACAGTTGACCAGGAGCCGTCGGCGCTTTGGACCCGAATGGTCACGATTGTCCGGGCGAGCACCCCGACAGCCTTAACTTCATTCAGTAGCGTGGTCCGTGGCGAAATGTCTCGACCGACCAGCCCGGTAGCCAAAGTCTCGCCTGTATCCGGACGTATGACGCGATAAATCCCCCGCTTCCCGGTGTTAGTAACCGAAAAATCGAACTGCAGGTCTGTGTTCCGATCATTTGGGGCGCTTTTGTCGATCAGGTCCTGAGCCAAGAGGGAGCCTGCCAACCCAAAAAGGAGGGTTAGAACCGCGCCATAGCGATTCACGACACGAGTCTTCTTGACCTCCCGGCCAGTGGCTCGGCATTCCATCGCCCTCAATTCGGACGAATTTCGGCATTGGTAAAATAAGCGCTGGCAGAGTCCAGTTCGATCCAGAGGGTTCTTTCAGTTCCTTGCGTAACTTCTTCTCCGGGAGAAAAGACTTTCTCCCCGTCGAGCCTCAGCGTCTCTCCTTCGTCTTTCTCCTAGCCGCACCCAGGTTCGCCTAATACCACTCCTGTACCAAGTGTCTGGCCATCGCCAGATTTACTTCCGCCCCCGCGGAGGCCTCCAGCGCAAGAGTGCCGTCTGCGGCGTAAACGGCTCCCTTTAGCCACGCCGGACTCCTTGCCATTTATAAATCCTCAACCCGTCTCGTTCCTCGCGGCTCTTGCCCTTCCAGGCCTTCTTCCGCGGGTCGCTCTGCTAACGCTTCGCTTTCGGTTCGAAAAATATGCCCAGCATACTTTTTCGACCGAAACCGAATGTCGAAAAAACTTCGGCAGCTCTCAAAGCCTCGCCTCTCTGCTGCGGATCACAGAACCAACTAACCAAATCGACTAACATGAGTACCACACTAAAAACAGTCCCTGGAACGGTAGCAATTTCTGATGACGAAATGCGCCGTTTTGCTCCCAGTGTTTTCGCTTCCCAACCAATCGAAGGCGTTTCGGACAGATACAGTTTTCTTCCTACTTCCTCCATTCTCAACGGGATGCGCGAAAATGGTTGGGTTCCCGTACGCGCACAAGAGCAGAGCATCCGAACCGAAGCACGGCGCGGCTTCCAGAAACACATTGTCCGCTTTGCTCGCCTTCAGCATCTCCAGACCTTGGAAAAGAACCAAGTTCGGCCCGAGGTCGTTCTTGTGAGCAGTCACGATAAAAGCAGCGCTTACCAGCTTCATTGCGGTCTGTTTCGGTTGGTGTGCACCAACGGCATGGTCGTTTCCGATGGCACCTTCCAGCGGATCTCAATCAAACATTCCGGGTTCAATCCCGACTCCGTTATCGAGGCTTCTTTCAAAGTCCTCACTGCTGTCTTTCGTGCAATTGCACTCAGGTATGGCGATATTCCCCGCAAAGGCGGGCTAGGCGCTAGTGTGACAAGGAAGGAGAGATGCTAAAGTGGGCCTTTGGATACTAAGCGCATACTTGCGGTAACTGGCGTGAACTTTGGGTAACCATCACCGGCAATTTCACTGGCAATTTTTTGAAGGCGTTAAGCGGCAATCCCCAACTCCAGATTGGCGTTTTTACCGATACCGCGCTGGTTATTTATTGAGACTTCAGGTTTAGTTCGCTCAGCAAGGTCCGCAATGGGCTGGCAATTTTGCCCCGCTGCCAGACAATGAACAAATCCCAGGTTGCACCCGCGTCAGCGATGGGAACCATTACGACGTTCGGAACTTTCAGGTGAGAAATGAAGGCTGGTTGAATCGAAATCGCTTCTTCATTCGCTGCCAGGGCGAGAGATTCCACAAGACCATTTGCTTGGTCAATGGTGGCCAGGCGGGGACGGAAGCCGCCATACTTGCGGCAGAACTGAATGATCCTCTGGGCGTATCCCGGCACCGCATCGTCCGATCCCCGCACGAACGTTTCGCCCTTTAATTGTGAAAGAGACACCTGTCTTTCGGTCGCGAATCGGTGGCTGACGGGAAGCGCAACAAGGCTCCTAACAGTCGCCAATTTACGAGCATAGAAATCGCGCGAGAGCAGGTCTATACCGTGCAAGGTCAATGCTAAATCAATTTTACCTTGCCGTAATGCGATAATCATCTCGCCAGGCGATTGATCGAGCATTTTGACTTTCAGCCGCGGATAAGCGCGCCGCAGCACGGCCAGAGCCGGCCCAAGATACTCCTGGACGGCCGACGCAATATAGCCAATACGCAATCGTTCACTTTCTCCGCGAACCAGCCGGCGGACTTCGGCCATGGTGGAATCATAATCTGACAGAAGCGTTTTTGCCCTTTCGGCAAGGGCATGTCCTCCGTTCGTGGGACGTACCCCGGCCGATGTTCGTTCCAAAACGCGCCCACCGAGATCGAGTTCGAGTGATTGCATCTGTCGCGTGATGGCGGACTGAGAAATGCGCAGACGGTCAGCCGCACGACGGAGGCTGCCTTCCTCGAGGACCACTAAGAACAAGCGAAGCTTTTCCAGCACGATTAAAATAGTGATGCCAAATCCGCATCACGGCAATCACGAACCAGCATTTTTCGCAAGGCTCGAGAAGGCGTACGCTGGCAATATTGATAATAAAAATGAAAGGAGGTCAGTTATGGAAGTAGGATTTTTAGGCGCCGGTAACGTAACGCGCACAATCGGCCGCCATTTGATAAACGCGGGTCATACCGTAGTCGCATCCAACTCCAGAGGCCCGGAAACGCTGGGCAAATTCGTCGCTGAACTGGGTCCGGGCGCCAGGGCGGGGACCAAACAACAGTCAGCCGAGTGCGATATGGTGATTCTCGCGACGCACTGGGTGAATGTTCCTGAAGCGCTTGCAGGCATTGATTGGCAAGGACGAATACTGGTAGATGCGACCAACGCGCATATGGATTCCAAACCCGATCTCAGCCTGGCGGGAGTCACCCGGTCGCGGGCCGCGTTAAAGGGGCGCACCTCGAGCGAGATTGTCGCCGAGATGGCCCTTGGTGCGCGGCTTGTAAAATCCATCAGCAACATGCCGATGTCATGGATACAGGACTTTTCGCCCAACAAACCTCGCACCGTCCTTTTTACATCGGGTGACGAAACGGAAGCTAAACAGCGTGTAATTGAGTTGATCAACAGCACCGGACTGGTCGCCATTGACCTCGGATCTCTTCGAATGGGCGGTGTAATGCATGAGATCGGCGCACCGCTATCCGGCATTGAGTTTCACTTTGTCCAGCGTCTTCATCGCCGCTGAGAATGGAGAGAGTATGAAAACCACGACATCGGATTCTGTCACGATTTCCGATTTGGACCAACCGAGCTATTTCAAAACTGGAAAATTATGAAAACTCAACATTTCTTTATTGATCTAACTCAACGGGGAAATGCTCGAATGGGTTAAGGTCCATACCAAGACCCCGCGCTCTCCATGGGAGATCGATGCCTGGTCTGCTTTCATGGAAAAGCGCGCGCCGGACAGCGACGCCGAAACACTTGCGTTCTCTGCTGAAGAACTGGGGCGGCTTTCCAAAACCCGGGAAGACGTCAAAACCTGGTTCGAATTCGGCGAACTCGATGACTATGTCAGCTTCGGAGGAAAAGCGTAAACCTCACATTCCCCCAAATAAACGAAGAACAAGAATATGAACAATAGCCATGTCAAGACTGTGAAGGACTTTTTTGCATCAATGCGCAGCGGCGATATGCAGACTCTGCTAGCGTTGTGTGCCGAAGACATTGAATGGATTATTCCGGGCGAGGGCTGGCCGCTGGCCGGTACGTACCGTGGGCACGCGGGATTAGCGGATTTGCTTGAGAAGTCCGAGATGATGGAAACTTCAACAGAGCCCCGCGAATTTGTAGCGCAAGGAGACCGGGTTCTGGTCGTCGGCTTCGCTAGTGGGAAGGTCATAGCCACGAATAAGAAGTTCAAGGACGATTGGGTCTTCGCTATCACCGTTCGAAATGGCAAACTGACGAACATCCGGGAGTATATCGACACGCAAGCGCTGGCGCGGGCCTCCGAGATGAGTCTTGGTAATGAAGAAATTATCAGAAAACTCTACGCTGCCGGAGAGGGTTCAGGAATAGATACCGAGAAGTTTGTCTCCTTTTTCTCGACGGAAGGATACATGTACGACGTTCCTTCCGGCACAAAGTTTCGCGAGAAGGCCATTGGTGACTCTATTGCCGCCCTCGCAAAAGCATTTCCTGACGTCCACCGTGAGTTATTGAGCGTCTACGTCGCGGAGAACGTCGTCGTCGTCGAGCTTAGAATTCGGGGAACGCATGAAGGTGAGCTGGCCCTTGGTTCTACAACTATAGCTCCCACGGGCAAGGCAATAGATGTCCCGTGTGTCGATGTTTTTCGCCTCGAGAGTGGAAAGGTCATATCCTTTAATTGCTATAATTTGCCTTCCGTAATGCAGCAACAACTTGGCCTTGTCAGCAGCTGAGCAGGCCCGGGATGACGTCACGACCTTGTTCGAATTCGGCGAACTCGACGCCTATGTCAGCTTTGTAGAAAAAAGCGTAGATCCCACATTTTCAAAATAACGAAAGAAGAAAATATATGAGTAATAATCACGGACAACAATTGGCGGGAAAAATTGCGGTAATCACAGGTGGAAACAGCGGGATTGGCTTGGCCACAGCCAAGCGCTTCGTGGAAGAAGGTGCCCACGTCGTGATCACTGGCCGACGAGAGAAAGACCTGAAGGAAGCTGCGGCCTCTATCGGGAGAAACGTGACGACGGTCGCAGGCGACGTCTCGAACCTGGAAGATCTCGACCGTCTCTATGCTGTTGTGAAAGAGAAGCATGGTCAAATCGACATTCTCTTTGCGAACGCAGGCGCAGGGACAGTCGCGCCGCTTGCAACGGCGACCGAGTCTCATTTCGACAAGACCTTCGACGTGAACGTGAAGGGGTTATTCTTTACGGTGCAAAAAGCTCTTCCCCTTTTCAAAGATGGCGGCTCGATTATCCTGAACGCTTCGGTCGCAAACGTAATGGGTGTGCCAACCTTTACCGCGTACGCCGCTAGCAAGGCAGCCGTGCGCAGCTTCGCTCGCGGCTGGACGATGGAGCTAAAGGATCGCAAGATTCGTGTGAATTCGATGAGTCCTGGCCCAATCGAAACTCCGGCTTTGGAGAACGCGGGCCTCACCGCTGAACAGGCAGAACAGGCGGCAGCTCAGTTCGCCTCGCAAGTTCCGCTCGGCCGCAGAGGCAGGCCCGAGGAAATCGCATCCGCCGTCGTGTTCCTCGCCTCCGACGAAAGTTCTTTCATCACCGGCGTCGATCTCGCCGTCGATGGGGGCATGGCGCAGGTCTGACCTCGAGGCGGTCGCTTCTCGAATTCTAGTTCTAACCCGAGATCGGAGAATATTATGAGCTATGCAATTGTAGGATTCGGAAAGATAGGCCAGGCCCTCGCGCACGCCTTCGCCCGTAAAAATATTGACGTGGCCGTCGCGAGCCGCCGACCGCCTGAGGCGTTGTCACCGCAGGCTCGGGCGATTGGGCCCACTGTCGTCGCCAAATCGCTGCGGGATGCACTCGGGGCCGACACAATCATCTTGGCGGTCCCGTTCGATCAACATGGCGAGGTTGCGAAGGTCCTGCCGAGCTGGAAAGGCAAGACGGTCATCGACGCGATGAACACGTTAGTTCCCCTTGAGGAGTTGGACGGCCTCCTGTCCTCCGCCTTCGTCGCGAAGGCGTTCACCGGCGCTAAGTTCGTGAAAGGTTTCAACCACCTGGCTGCGGCCACCCTGGCTGCCGATCCGATCGTCGAGGGTGGGCACCGGGTCGTCTTTCTGTCGAGCGACGACCAGGACGCAATCTCTCCCGTGGCGGATTTGGCCAAGCAACTCGGGTTCGCACCCGTCGAGCTGGGAAAGCTCAACGAGGGTGGCGCACTGGTACACGGACGCGCCGGCACTTGGGGTCAGCTCATTTTCGAGGATTTGTTCAAGAAGGAGCAGTAATTCCGATCAACCCCAAACGAGCCACGGTGCGGCGCCGAACGGCAGATATTATGGAATTCAATACCTTAAAGGATCTCTATGTTCATGAATTAGGGTTAGGGCATCAACAGTCCACGCGCGGTAAGAAGTGCAAGGGATGGAAGGAATCATTTGTCATTTCCTTCGGGAACAAAGGGTCTGAATCGCGGCATTGATGAAAAGGAAGAGATCCACCTCACCGAAATTGAGCGACATCGTGCCGGTCGTGATTCTGGACACGTCCAAAAGATGAGAAATGAGCTTACTCAAAGTGACAGCTTTTCGGTGCACAACCTCGAGGCCTTGCATCGAATCCACCATCAGCCCGATCCATCCTAAAATGGCACTCAGAGGGTCCGAAGCTCATGGGATAATTTGGCAAGAAGGCATCTTTTGCGCTATTGGCTAAGGCAAAGTCCGAGTGAGCGGCCCAACGAAGGTTCGGAAAATTGTCATAGCGGTCCATGCAGCCCCGACCACACTCTTATTTTGCAAGTTCAAGTGGTTGCAGTCGTGGGTCACTGACGACGACGGGATTTCTCTGTTTCTTTCTGCCGAAGAAATAGACGCTGCATCCGTTTTGCAAAAGGGACGGTCCAGCGACCGTCCCTCAGTTAGCATCATTCAAGTGTGATTTTTTTTGGCTTTACCTTTTCTGACTTGGGCAGCGTAACAGTCAATATCCCGTCCTCTACCCGAGCGGTAATCTTACCAGTATCGATTGAGGGATCTAACTCATAAACTCTTCGATAGTGGACTGGCCGGCGTTCCAAATAAACCGGGTCGCCGGATACATTTAGACCTTGGCGATGGCCGACTAGGATAAGGTTACCGTCCTCAACGCTGATTTCGACTCCGCCCTTGTTTACTCCCGCCATCTCCGCGCGCAAGACCACACTCTCCGGCGTGGATTGAACATCCACTAAGGGGATTATATACAACTCTTGGCTTTGCTGGGCCGTCGCCTCTTGCCGCTGATCAGGACTCATGAAGTTATTCATGGTGATTGCTCCTTTCAATTTGTTGCTAAAACTTGGACTACTGTGATTACCGATTAGTCTACCGAAACCGCGATTTGCTTAGGCTTTGCAGCCTCAGCTTTTGGAAGCACCACTTTTAGGATGCCATCCTGGTACGAAGCTTTAACGTTATTCGCTTCGACTTGTGCAGGAAGTTTCACTGTCCGCTGAAAACCGCCGTAGAAGCGCTCGGCGCGAAATCCCTGTTCACCTTTATTTTCTTCCGCTCTACGCTCCCCTGATATGGCTAAATTTTGCTCCCGTAGAGTGATTTCTATGTCTTGTCTCTTCAATCCTGGGAGATCGAGCAAGACGGTGAAGGAATCCTTGTCTTCATACACGTCGAGGGGCGGCGACCAACTTCGAAGGGAACCGGGGGGGCGCAGAATCGGACCAACCGGTGACTCAAACAACCGATTCATCTCCTCGCGTAGTGAGGCGAGTCGATTAAATGCGGCCGAAAATTCAGACTGCAAATAGGGTTGATAACGATTTGTTTCCATAGAGTTTGAAGGTTGACAATTTTCGCGCTGATAGCTTATGGCATACCATCTCGCGAAAATAGTGCAAGTGGCTCATAGGCAATTACTTACATATTACACACGAGAGATAATAAGCATTGTTTTTGAGACATTTTGACGCGAAAGCTTGCCAAGATGACCCACGAGGCAGCGCTTCGATGAGCGAACAGACATTCCAGCTAAAAGAGGATGGTGAAACTGCTCCCGAAAACCGCGGTTCCCCAACTCAACCAGACTCTGTTACGAATGGGGCAAGCTGATAACTTTGTCAGCGACCCGAGGCCTCATCGGCGGCTTCGGCCATTTCGCCACGCTTTGCGGTGATTCAACCTTCCGGAGTTCCCTCTTAGCCATTTCAATCAGAAAAAGAGCTGCGATGATTGGACGAAGAAACCTCCTTATGAAAGACAGCCCTTATTCGATTGCCCTCTTCCTCCCGACCAACAATTCGACCCTGTTCAAACTGTGCCGAGGGCGAATCTGTAACCTCTAGCATCACATAACCAATTTTGTCCTGAGCCCTGACAACGTATCCCGGTACTTCACCGGCACTAAGAGGGCGCTTGGCTGCGCAAGAGACATATTCGACTTTCTGTCCTTCTCGCTCATCCGGGAACGGAAACCAGGACTCGCTGAGTGTAAGCACTCCTCCAGCTTGGCGGATTTGAGTTCCTCTTGGGAGTAGCCTATCTGCTCAAGAAATGTTTGGTTCCAGGCCACAAAGGACCGAGGCTAAAGAAAGTGAGATCTATCTCCTTCATTTATCGTAGCTCCGACCAAAGCTCTTGATGCTCGAGTCACTTACTCAGGCTTGAGCGATCCGCAGATGAGATTAAGGATTCCTCCGTTAGCAGCAGAGCTCCGACAGAACTTAATCACTTTGCCACACGAAAATGCCCTTCTCTTGTTCTTTGGGACGAAGACTCCAATTGTTCGTCGCGCGATTCTTAACGCGTGCTTTAAATTCCGTTTCGTGTCCTTCTCTTCTAACGTGCATCATATGGACGGACGATTCAAAAATTTGGCCGGTACCAACGCACTCAGTTCTTCACGGCACATCTCGCTAAAGTCACGTAAGGGATCTAGCGCGCCGCTCTCCATCATGGCGCGCACCTCCGGTAGAGTCTTGTTTGGCAAGAAATAAGTATCGATGATCATTCGAACGATCTCATCTGCGCGCTCCGCGATGCCAGGGCCGGAAAAGACCCTTATTTTGTTGATCAGAGCGTAAAGCCCGACCAACGGCGAAATTGCGACCTGATCGTGCATAAGCGCATCGGTGTACAATTTCGAAGCCTCTTCAATGAATTGCTGATAAAGCTCTTGCCGCCTAGTCTTCTCTTGCAAAAGCCACTGTACATTCGCCTGCTGACGCTGGGTAACCCACGCCGCTGCAAAAGTTGTCAGCCCTCCGATTACCGATCCGGCTAAAGCGGCCAAGGCGGAAATATAAGCGGCATTCATATTGTCTCCCTGTTAAGCGGTAGGTATTCGGCAGCACACGCTCGAATTCGAGCGACTGCGTTGGTTAACGCCTCCACATCGCGCAAAGTAATCATCTGCTCGATTTCTCTGGAGAAAAAAAGATCCAACGTCCACCCCACCAATACCCGCAGCTTCTTAGGCAGCCGCGGAAGCTTCATCAAGTAGACGATTCGCCAAAGCCACCAAGCAACGAATCCGGAAAATTTCATGCCGAATACCATCGCCACGCCCGTTCGGCGCCCGATGGTCGGCCAGCTGTCCCAACGTCTTAAAAACGAAGGGTTTTGCCGGGCGACCCAGGATCGCGGCTTCGATGTTTCTGGCCGCAACCAACCCTTCTCGTAGACCGTGTTGCGCGGTCGGCGGGTGAAATCTTCCGCTATTGACATCGGGTACTGCCGCGCAATCACCGGCTGCCCATAGGCCGGAAATGCCGGGAACGCCTAGGAATTGGTTTACCAAAAGGCGGCCTCGCTCTTTCTGGCAGGGTAACTGGCTAATCACCGGACTTGGTTTTGCGCCTGCCGTCCATATGAGCGTAGAAGCGGGAATTAGTTGCCCGTCATTCAACCTGACGAACGATCCATCGTAGCCTGCCACATGGGCGCCGTTGACTATCTCGACTTTGCGTGCGCGCAATTCGCGTTCTGCGTAGCGCCCGAGTACCTCACCTAATTCGAGTAGTAGGAAATCGCCGGCATGAAAGACGACAATTCGAATCAATTCTTCCTTTAACTCGGGACAATACCGTACAGTTTCGCGCAGGAAGTCGTTAATAGCACCCGCTGTTTCGACCCCTGAAAAACCGCCGCCCGCGATGGCGATGGTTAGTAACTGGCGGCGAGTGGCGTCGTCGCGCTGCAGGCTCGCCTCTTCCAGCAGAGCAATTACCCGATTCCGTAGCAGAGCCGCATCACTCAGGCTCTTCATGGTTACAGCCCAATCGCTAACCCCGGGGAGATCGAAGAAGTTTGTTTCCGATCCCAGAGTCAGCAGTAAGTGATCAAATTCGAACTCGAGCTCGAGCTTTGCCGCGCCGCCGACGCAAGTGACTCGACGTGCGCTTAGGTCAATTGCCTGCACCTCGGCTTCGACAATCTTCACGTGACGAAGAATGCGACGGAGCGGATTGACGATATCACTCGGATCAAGATCTCCCGACGCAACCTCGTGCAGCATCGGCGTGAATAGAATGAAATTCTCACGACTAATGAGAACCACTTCTATGTCGGGCCGGCAGGCCAGCCGTTTGTCAAAATACATGGCTGCGCTTAATCCGGCGAATCCACCGCCAGCAATTACAATCCTAGTCTTGGATAATTGGTTCATTTTCATAAGTAAAGGTTCAATGGTCTATTGGAAGCTCACGCCGCCGGAGCCGCGGAGACGTCGACACTGACTGCTCCTGCCTTCAGTGGCTTAACTCTCAACAGCCGCATAACGCTGACGAAAAATAGCGACCGCCCATTGCGTACATACCATTCGTTCAAATCGTCCGCTTGCATGCGCGATGTTTCATCGCCTTGGATAAACACGCGTTTCACTCGGCCACGATCCATAAAATTGTTAACGTAGGCCGAACCCCAGGCATACGAGAGAGTGTTGTTAACATCGGCAATAGTCAGGTCCAGGGCACTGGCCTTCTCCCGATCGATCTGAATTTCATATTGTGGTTCATCGTCGAGCCCGTTTGCTCGGACATTCGTGAGTACAGGATCTTTTGCTGCCAGGGCCAGGAATTGGTTCCGAGCTTCCATTAACTTCTCATGACCTAGGTTCGCGTTATCCAGCAGCTCAAAATCGGCTCCCGAGTTCATACCAAGCTCAATTACGGCAGGAGGAGCGAAGGCAAAGACTATGCCGTCCTTATATTGAGTAAATTGCTGCATCGCGCGTTTGGCGATAGTCTGCGCCCGATTGTTAGCTCCGTGACGTTCCTCCCATGGCTTTAGCTTGATAAAGGCCATTCCGGAATTTTGGCCTTGACCGCCAAAGCTATAGCCCGCGACCGTGAGCACGGAACTGACAGCATCTTTTTCTTCGTTAAGAAAATAGTCATTGATCCGCTGCAGAACCTTGGCTGTATACTCCTTTGTCGTTCCTGGCGGAGTCGCGACCTGGGCAAATAGAATCCCCTGGTCTTCTTCTGGTAAAAACGAATTGGCCAGGTGGGTAAAGAGAAATCCCAACGCGACAACAATCAGGGCATAAATGAAGAGATTTCTGCCGCTCTGGCGTAGGATAGATCTGACGCCACTTACATACGATCGGTTCCCAAAATCAAAGGCCCGATTGAACAATCCAAAAAAACCACGCTTTCGCTCGGTATGACCTTTGGCGACCGGCTTCAATAGAGTGACACAGAGCGCCGGGGTAAAAATAATCGATACCAGTACCGACAGCAGCATTGCGGATACGATGGTGATCGAAAACTGACGGTAGATGACTCCGGCCGATCCGCCGAAGAAGGCCATTGGAAGGAAAACGGCGGACAAGACCAGTGCGATGCCGACCAGCGCCCCGGTAATTTGCCCCATCGATTTCCGGGTCGCCTCCTTCGGGGACAGCCCTTCTTCCGACATCAGCCGTTCAACGTTTTCGACTACCACAATGGCGTCATCGACCAAGAGTCCGATCGCGAGGACCATCGCGAACATCGTTAGTGTGTTGATGGAAAAGCCGGCAAGTGAGAGCACTGCAAAAGTTCCCAGCAAAATCACTGGTACCGCAATTGTCGGGATTAGCGTTGCGCGGATATTTTGCAAGAAAAGGTACATGACCAGGAAGACCAGACCAACTGCTTCGAACAAGGTCTTAACTACCTCCTCGATTGAAAGCTTTACGAAGGGAGTAGTGTCATAGGGGTAGACTGGTTCGAGGCCATGAGGAAAAATCGGCCTTAGCTTCTCGATTGTCGCCCGCACCGCGTCTGCAGTGTTGAGCGCATTAGCTCCGGCGGCCATCTTAATAGCAATGGTGGCAGCTGGCACTCCATTGAATTTGGCCTCGGTAGAAAAATCTTGGGCTGCGAGATTCACGGTCGCTACATCGCGCAGCCGCACCTGGGAACCATCCGTATTTACACGCAAAAGGATGTTTCTAAACTCTTCAGGAGTTTTAAGAAGAGACGGCCCGATCACGGTTGCGTTCAGTTGCTGCTTTCCGTCGGCGGGTAATCCACCGAGTTCACCTGATGAGAGCTGCACGTTTTGTGCGGTGACAGCATTGCTCACATCGACCGGTGTCAGGCCATAGTTGTTCAGCTTGGCTGGGTCCAACCAGATTCGCATCGCATATTGAGCGCCGAATAAATCAAAATCCCCAACGCCTGCGGTCCTGCTTATCGGGTCCTGAACATTGGAGATGATGAAGTCCGCGATATCCTGAGCACTCATCGATCCGTCCTTGGAGATGAATGCGACCAGCAGGAGATAGTTCTTTATCGATTTGGTGACTTTGATGCCCTGTCGTTGAACCGCGTCCGGCAGCAGCGGCGTAGCCAATTGGAGCTTATTCTGAACTTGTACCTGCGCTATATCCGGACTGGTCCCCTGCTTGAAGAAGAACATGATGGTCATGCTTCCGCTCTTGTCGCTCTCGGACGAGAAGTAGAGCAGATTGTCCAAGCCGCTCATCTGCTGCTCGATGACTTGGACAACCGTACTCTGAACGGTTTCCGCGGATGCTCCAGGGTACGAGACCGTAACCGATACAATAGGGGGAGCGATATTCGGATACTGCGCAACGGGCAGGGTTTTGAGTGACAGGGCCCCGGCCATCATGATGATGATAGCGATCACCCAGGCAAAAACTGGACGACCAATAAAAAAGTTAGCCATATTTTTAATCCTTAAGCGTTCAGTGTTTAACGGCGGGCGCTTATCGTGTGTCGTTCGGCGTCTGCGATCGGGAACCTGCTTTCGGTAGCGACCTCAGTGGGCCGAACTTGCACTCCGGGCGCAATCTTTTGCAGACCTTCTACGATCAACTTGTCACCGACCTTGAGGCCGTCGGTAATCAACCAATTTTCGCCGATCGCCCGGTCACTCTTCAGCGTCCTAAGTTCTACTTTGTTATCATTCCCGATAACCAGAGCAGTCGGTTCACCGCGCTGATTTCGGCTCACTCCGCGTTGCGGAGCCAGAATCGCGTTGTCAACGGTACCTTCTTCCACGACGGCCCGTACAAACATACCTGGGAGCAGCACTTCGCGAGGATTAGGAAAAACGGCGCGGACGACGACCGATCCGGTACTCTGATCAACGCTGACTTCAGAAAATTCGAGCTTGCCGGGTAATGGGTACTGTTCGCCATCCTCGAGTATGAGGCGGACAGTCGGCTTTTCATCCCGAACCGATTTGAGCTGGCCGGAGTCGATCTCCTGCTCGAGGCGAAGCAATTGGTTGCTTGATCGGGTCAGGTCGACATAGATCGGGTCCAGTTGCTGGACGGTGGCCAGCGCTGATGATTGCCCGTTTGTTACCAGCGCCCCTTCGGTAACGGAGGACCGACCGATTCGGCCCGAGATTGGTGCGTAGACCTTCGTATAGTTCAGGTTGACAGACGCCGATTCGACGTTGGCCTGAGCCGAAGCGAATTGTGCTTCCGCCACCCTGAGATTGGCAAAGGCGTTATCGTAATCCTGAGGAGAGATCACGTGAGAATCTGCTAATTTCTTTTGCCGTTGTTCCGTCAGTCGATTTAGGGCACGCGTCGCTTCCGCGCTTACCAGCGACGATTGCGCGCTGTCGTACGCGGCTTGGTATGTGGCCGGGTCAATTTGATAGAGTTGCTGTCCTTCCTGGACTAGGCTGCCTTCGGTGAACAACCGTTTTTGAATGATCCCACTTACCTGGGGACGTACGTCAGCAACCCGGTAGGCAGCGGTACGCCCGGGAAGCTCGGTTGTGATCTCAACCGGGCGCGGCGCCAGCGTGACCACGCCAACCTCCTGCGGGTTGGATTGAAGACCTGTGCTGCTCTCTTCCCTTTTGTTGCAACCTGCTAGGGCAAGAACCAAAAAGCAGAGAGGGAGCAGTGAGAAGCGAAAGGTCACTAGTGATTGGTGATTAGTGATCGGCTTTCTAGGTAAGCTTGGGGAAGAGCCCCCAACCGACGAACACCGAGAAGGTGCTATTATTGTGGGTGGGACCTTAGTGATGGGTGAGGCTTTCATACATTCGTTACCAACGGGCAAAAAAATTGAGTGATACGACCAGACATGTCGGGGAATGAGTAAATCAGTGACGTTTTCATTTATTCATTACCATCAAGGCAAAAAAATATTTCAGTGCACGCTCCGACAAATCGTGCCGGCTCTTATCGAGCTGCACAGCAATGGCCGATTGGGCATCCGAGTTCCGCTCATCGAGCACAATCATTGTGCGGTTCGACCAGTCCCCGCTCACGCAATCAAGCAAAGGCTCCCTATCCTTTAAACTCTCTTTATAGATCTCTTCGCGGATTCGCTTTTCCTTCCAACGTGATGATAGCCCGCTCATATTGCGCTCCATTTTTTCACGAATGCCTGCCATTTTGCCCTCCGCAGATTCCGCAGATCGGATCGCCGGAGGATTTCCCCGACCAAAAGGGGATAGTCAGAGACGGTTTTGATTTGATGAACAACAATTCGTCTATTCATAAGGATTGCTTGTTAAAGTACTAGATGCAGCCAGGCAGCTCAGCTCCTGGTTATCTGTGACGTTTTCCTTCATTCATTACTATTGGGACAAAAAAATTTACCGGAGTGCTCGCCCTAGAAATTCGACCACCGCACGGACTCGTTTCTCGGTCAGCTTGTTCTTCGGGTCCGGAGACGCGCTTGGCTCGATAACGATTACCAGGCAGTCAATCAAGACCGCTGTCGTAGCACTCACGTCAGAGATTTGAAATTCACCGGCTTGAACTCCGACCTTGATTATTTCAGTGATTTTCTGTGACAAGAACTGCTTAAAATCCTGAACACAGTCCCAGTGTTCCGCGTTGGCGGCTAGCATTAGCTGAAACAGTTGGGATTGGTGGCGAAAGTATTGGCTGTGCCAACGAAAAATGGCCAGGGCAAGAGCTTCCAGGCGGGCGAGCGCGCCGGGTGACGAAGAAATCACCTCCTCCAGTGATCTTTTCACCTCAGCGACCTTTAGTTCTGCGACCGCCTGGATGAGGGCATCTTTGGATGGGAAAAATTTATAAATATTAGCGGGTGACATTTCGAGGGCGGCAGCAATATCCGCAACGGTGGTCTTGGCGAAACCGTAGTAGCGAACCAGTTCATCGGTTTTAGCCAAGATCCGTTGGCGGGTTTGTTCGCGAGTCGAGCGCTGAGTTAAGGTCTTCAACATATCAGTGACGCTTTTATTTACTCATCACTTTTAGTCCGTCAAGTGATGATTTTTATTATTTATCACCAGGGACGTTTCTCGGGTGCCACTCTTGACGCTCCGATCCGACGCCTCTCCCTGATCGAATAGCAAAATTTTGCCCTCTAGGGCATGATTAAACCTTCATGCCGCAGAAACCTCTGCCACTGATTATCAACCTGAAACGCTAGCGCGAAGAGGACGGCTTCAGCCAATCTGAACCAACGCTCCGCAGCGGCGAGCAGTGCTACACGTAGTTGGAAGGCGCGTGGACATTCGTTACAAGACGAATGGGCGATCGGACGCCGGCACACAGATCGTCGTAGAAGCAGTCAAGAATGACCGTCCGAATTTAGTGTTGTCTGATATTTCAATGCCCGATCGGGATGGCTTCGATTTGTTGGGCGACATTCGAGCTCTTGGACCTGATGCCGGAGGTAGCGTACCAGAAAGGCGCGGTGTTCACTACCACGCCTTTTGCTTCCATTCTGCGCTGGGCTTATCGCAAAACTCGCGCTGGTCCATAGCGGTTACGGGACCGCTCGGCTATTTCACTTTCGGATTCAGGAGCTCCTGCGCCCGAGGAGTATTCATATTCTCCTTGGTAATCAGGTTTGCGCCTGTATCGACATCAGCAGGCACTTTCTCTCCTTTGGATGCCGCTAACGCGGTCTTAACGCCGTCGTAACCCATCCGGTAAGGATCTTGCACCACCAATGCGTAGATCGTGCCATCCTTTAGGAAGCCAACCAACTTATCGTCATTATCGAAACCGACGAGTTTGATTTTATCCGCAGCTTTGTTTTCAGCGATCGCCTGGCCGGCCCCTTGCGCCATAATCAGATTCGAAGCAAACACGCCGCGCAAGTCAGGATTGGCGGTGATGAGGTCAGTCATTATGTTCAAGCCACTGGTGGCCTTGCCATCTCCATATTTTTCGTCGACCAGCTTCAACCCCGGATATTTGGCGGCGAGCTGCTCTTTAAAGCCCTGCTTTCGCTGTTCCAGGGAGCCGACGCCGGGAATCGATGTGATCAGTGCCACTTGGCCTTCCGCTTTCCCATATTTCGCGGCAATCGCCGCCGCCAAACCATCGGCTGCCACTCGGCCTCCCTGGACGTTGTCAGTGGTTAAGAACGACGTGAATGCTTTTGAATCAGCGGCCGAATCAATACCGATGATTTTAACTTTCTTAGCGGCTTCATCCACAGGCTTGCCCAGGGCGGCAAACTGGGTCGGCGAGATGACGATCGCAGCCGGGTTTCCAGAGACGGCATTTTCCAGGATCGAGATCTGGCCGTTAATATCCGATTCGGATTGAGCACCGAGCTCCGGTACATTGACGTTAAGATCCTGACCAGCTTTGCGAGCGCCGGCCAATACGATCTGCCAATAGAAGGACGTCGTATCCTTGACGATAATCGGAATAGTCGGCTTATCGGCGGCCGGCATGGTCTGCACTAGACCGGTGAGCGAAAGGGCTCCAACGAAAGCTAATAGGCTTCGGGAGCTCAGAGACGAACTGAGGAGTTTCATTTGGGGGTGGATTGCTAATTAAAGACGCCGCAACTATGGATTTGATCTCGATAAGGCGCGGCGCCGACCAAATCGGATTTTCGTTGGACAGGATACAACCTTCATGAGGCCAACATGCTAGCAGTCGGCGATAATAAATTTCTCCGGACGTTGAGCAGCTTTTTGTTTGGCAAAATTTTAGAAGATCTAACCATAGCGCGAAGCATTCCGACCTTAGCGGCGCGCCAGAACTGCTTATGATACAGAAGCACTGGCAGCCCCACTCGCGTAACCAGGTTAAGACGGGCTGACCGTAGCAGGATCGTTCTGGGGGTTAAAACCATGTTTAGGAGTTGAGCTAACCCAAGCTCATCACGATTGGTCTGACCAATTTACTGGTAAGACCAATGTTTGTCCAGGGGCAAACAGATTCATCGATTGCTTCGTCTTTCGTTACCGATCGCGCATCGGCGCCCCATAAGGATCAATCAGCTTTATCCCGTCGTCCGAGCGAAACCGATCTGTCGTTATTTTGTCGCGCAATGCACGGCCTTGGCCAACGAGCCGCGCTAACGGGGTCGCGAACTGTTCGGTCCATCCGGGCGGCCGCTGGCGCTGGGCAGCGCTGCACCGCTTCGCCGTTAAACCTCTATCATCGCCTTGATCACTCTGGCGCCGGGATCGGTCCAGCCTGGAAATTCTGCCACGACGTCGGTCAAGGATGCTCGATGCGTGATCCAAGGAGACGTATCGATCTTCTTCGCTTCGATTAGGCGAATAATGTGCGTGAAATCGGCTGGCCGCGCATTCCGGCTGGCTAGGATGGTAAGCTCTCTGCGATGAAAATTCGGATCATTGAAGGGCAGATCACCCGTGAATAGACCCACAAAAGTCAAACGACCACCGTGAGCAGGATATTCGAACGCATTCGCCATCGATTGGGCATTGCCAGTCGCGTCGAAGGCCGCTGTCGGCAGATCCCCTCCCGTGATCAGATTTAAACTCGCTTTAGGATTTTCTTTGCTGGCGTCGATGATGTAAGGAACGCCAAGTTGGGTTTGGCAAAATTCGAGACGCCTCTGATCAATATCCAGCACGATCACTCGAGCCCCCGCTTCCATAGCAAACTGCGTCACCGCCAAACCGATCGGGCCTGCGCCCAATACCAGCGCAAATTCGCCAGACTCGACTTGAGCCCGATCAACTGCGTGGCAGCCTATGCCGAGCGTCTCCACTAGCGCCAGTTGATCCAAGCTCAACCTTGTTGAGGGGTGCAATTTCCGAGCAGGCAACACGAGCTCTTCGCGCATTCCGCCGTCAATGTGAACTCCTAGTACTCGCAGCTTCACACAACAGTTAGGGCGATCCCGGCGGCACGCGATACAGACGCCGCAATTAACGTAAGGCTCAACAGCGCACAAATCGCCTGGCCTCACATGGTCGATGCCGGCGCCGACTTGCAATACTTCGACTCCCAGCTCATGCCCGAGAATCCGAGGATAAGTGAAAAACGGCTGGTTGCCTTTGAATGCATGGATGTCCGTCCCGCAAACACCAATACGATGCACTCGAACCCGGGCCTCACCCGGCCGAACGCGGGTCGTTCCGAGTGAAAGCAAGTTTAGGCGACCCGGTTCCTCCAGCCGGACTGCGTTCATAGACCGGTCCCGACAACCGGATCACGGTTCTCAACGCGTCCGCGTGTAAAATTGAAATTGTGAATCGGCTCTAGAATCGACAATACTTCGGCCAGCGCTGCCTCGTCCGTCGGCTCACTCACATATGCAATATTGTCGAGAATATTTTCAGCACGCGCTGTACTGACCAGCGTTGTGGTAATCCCTGGATGCGAACAAGCATATTGGATCGCTAGCTTCACGATGTTAATTCCTTTTTTTGAGCAATATTCGACGGCTTTCCGGCAACCCGCGCTGATCGCCTCGCCGGCCGGGTGCCAAGCCGGCGGTCCTGCTGGAGTCAGTAGTCCCATCCCAGTCGGCGAAGCGTTAATGATCCCAACTCCTTTTTCATCTAGGTAGGGCACCAAATTCGCCAGTGAATTGTCGTTGAGCTGGTAATGGCAGAACGAAAGTACGGTGTCGACGATACCGGGTTCCACTCTATCGAGGATTTTTGGAAAGACCTTAAGGGGGAGACCGGTGATCCCGATGAAACGAGCCAAACCGAGGGTCTTCAGACGCTGCAAGGCCGGGAGCGTCTCCTTCACAATCTGATCCGACTCCGCGAACTCGATGTCGTGACATTGGATCAGGTCAACATAGTCGACACCAAGTCGCTTCAGGCTTGCATGCAGGCTTTGTTCGGTGCGCGCCGAAGAATAATCATAATCTCCCTTGGGCTCGCTATAAGACCCGATCTTAGTAGCCAGATAGTATCGGTCCCGAGGAATCCCTTTCAAAGCGTAACCCAAATTGGTTTCGGCCAGGGTTTCTCCATACGCAGGAGAGACGTCAATAAAATTGATCCCGCCATCAAGAGCCGTCGAGACGGTCTTAACACAGCCCTCCCGGTCCACCTGGTGAAAAACACCGCCGAGCGAGGAAGCCCCGAAACTCAGTGTGGAAAGAACCAGCCTAGTCTTGCCCAGCACACGGTATTGCATGAACTCAGGCCTTTTACCCGAAGATCGGTCTTAAGTACCGCTCACGCAGCGTCAACATAATAAGAACCGGTCCAGTGCAGTGCCTTCACGTCCGCGTCGGTTTCGTTACGAAGATCCTGACGAGTCGCCTTAGTCAGTAAGTGTTCCCGGTTCGATTTGTTCCAAACGGGATCGACCCCGATGCCCCGTCGTCCTACCGATAGAATTGCATCCAGCTGAGCGCGACGTCGTTGGCCAAACCGGTCGCTGATGCCCAATGTATACAGTTTGATAGTCAATTGGCAGCCTTTCGAGATTGGTCTTACCACTTGACCCCTCGATAACGGAAGAGATCGGGTGTGTCAAACGTGGGATAGCGGCAAAAGAGGGCAACGAAGACAAATCAAATGCTCACCGGAACGTTGACCACCCTTTCAGGTTAGTGCTAATAAGCCTTTCAACCCTTTTCTGTGCTGGTTGTCCTCTTTTGCAGTTATTCTTCCTGTTTGCACAAAAACTTTTCTCGCTACGGACCGCAATGCTACTCTCTTAGCTGATGGCGTTCAAAGTCATTCCTCCCCGCCGACTCTATCAGGAGATTGCACTCCAGATCCGCGCTCACATCGAAAACGGCGAATTCGCTGGCGGATCCAGGTTGCCTTCCGAACGAGAGCTAGCGGAACAGCTAAAAGTGTCTCGGCCTTCGGTTCGGGAAGCATTAATCGCGCTGGAGGTAGAAGGCTTAGTCGAAGTACGCACCGGCGCCGGTGTTTTTGTTTGCCGCCCACAAAGGGCTTTCCCATATCACGCTTCAACCGAGGGACCGTTGGAGATTATGCGGGCGCGCATCTCAATCGAAGGTGAAACCGCCGCCACAGCTGCTCGCTATATTCGCATTCCGCATATCCGCGAACTGAAGAACATCTTGAAGAGCATGGATCCAGACCTAAATACCGAAGGATCCTATCTGCCTGCGGACCGAGCTTTTCATCTTTATATCGCGGAGATCGCCGGCAATGGCGTGCTAGTGCGGATCGTGGCGGAGCTCTTTGACGCTCGCCATTCGCCACTCGGTCTGCAGTTCGAGAAACACTTCGAAAACAAGGGTACTTGGAAACAAGCGCTGGCCGAGCACGAGCTAGTTGTTAAAGCCCTTGCCTCCAGAACCCCGGACTCAGCCAGACAAGCGATGCAAAGACATTTACGCCGCTCGCATAACCGGTTGACGCGCGAGATCGAAGTTGGCAGACCTCGTGGAAATCGAAGCTCTTGATTGGCCAAGGTTCGCCACGAGTTGGTCGTCATGCTCCTAAGCAATATCCATCGGTCGCACGCCCGAGGACAGCTTCTCCTCCAGGAGGTCGAGCTCCGTGCGATTTAATTGTATAAGAGAATATATGTTATATGAGTTATCCGGAAGTTTAGGTCGGTTTAGCTCAGTCAGTTATTCCTGACTTCACTATTACGACGTAACGGGTTCAGCGTTTCGACATTTAAAACCAAAACATTCTACGGGCAATTTAGTTTCCCCACATTCGCGTCGGTGGAATTCGAGAACGAACTTCAAACGTAGTCGGCTGATTTTGGTTCGGATAGTCTACATGGTCGGGGCTGGTACTATCTGCCTGTGCGTTCTCTTAGCTTCAGCCCCTAATGCTAATCCACATTTGTTACGTCCGGAACGACGGCTAGGTCAAGGCGGCAGCGTGCGGTGCTGCGGCAGCAGCCAAACGGCCGGTCGAGTGCTTAAGCGATCCAAGACTCTCCCCGCGGGTGGTCAAATATCTAAGATGTTTCCAGGACTCCGCGCGGCCAGCTACGGCGCTGCCACCTTGAACACGACGCCACCAACGCCATGCCCCCCAGAAGATGTCGTGCCATAGAGGTTACCACTGGGATCCTGGATCAAGGCCCCATTGGGACCAACGCCGCCCCGATCGTACTGAAAGTTGAAGCTGTGGAGCACACGGACGTTCCAGTCCGTCCCGTTGACGGGTGGCGTCAGCTTGAATAAGGCGCCCCAATTGAATGCGCCGCCTTGCGGGGTCACGCCATAAAACCCGTCAGTGCCGGCGAGCAAACCGACAAAGGGCGCGGCTCCGTCACTGCCGTTGAAGCTGTGAAGCACAGTCTCGGTCCAAGCCGCCCTCGAACCGATCGGTGGGAAAAGTTTGAAGATCGTGCCGTCGCCGTAAAGGCCGCCCTGGCTGGTGATACCATACAGCGCGCCGTACGCATCGGCCACCAATTGCTCCGCTCCTGGAATGGCGCCGTCATTGCCGTTCCTGTCGTCGAAGCTGTAAAGCACGGCCTCATTCCATTTGCCGCCTGGATTCGCCGGCGGCGTCAACTCGAAGACGGCACCTTCACCGGCCGAACCGCCGACATAGGTCGTGCCGTAAAGCTCGCCGTTCTTCCCAAGCAGCAACGATCCTTGGGGGGTGGAGCCGTCCGGACCCGTGAAGCGATAAATGATAGTCGTTGTCCAGGCACCCTGGCCATTTCCTGGGGGACTCAACTTGAACACGATGCCATTGCCCTCCGGGTCGTTGCTAGTTGCGATCCCGCCGCTGCTGGCCGTGCCGTAAAGCGCGCCGCTGGCATCGGCGATCAAGCCACCCTCTGGAAAGGCGCCGTCGGAATTGGCCACGCCCGTGAAAGCGTGGAGGATTTTCTCGGTCCAAGCCGCATTGCCGCCGGTTGGAGGCGTCAGGGCATAGACCGTGCCGTAGCCACCGATGGTGCCGCCGAACGGCCCGCCGGCTGTGGTTACGCCGTAGAGCACGCCGTTCTTGCCTTCCAGCAGCGGGCCAAAGGCCTCGGCGCCGTTTGTCCCGTTGAAGCTGTGGATCACTGTCTCATGCCAAGCAGTTTCACCGGTTGCGGGCGGGGTAAGTTTGAAGACCGCGCCGTGATGGTGGGCGCCGCCGCTGCTCGTGCCGCCGAAAAGCGCGCCGTCTTGTTCCCTCAGCAATGCACCGGTTGGATACTCCGCATCGTTTCTACTGTAAGGAAAACGATAGAGTATATTGTAACCCCAGGCGGAGGCACCTTCTTGCGGCGGTGTCAGCTTGAATACGATCCCGCCGTTGCCCTCCTGGGTACCGCCGTCATAGGTCGTGCCGATGAGCGCGCCGCTCGCGTTCAGAACCAACCCGATCGGGTTGGCGCCGTTCGTCCAGTCAAAGTTGACCAGAGTCGCCTCAGTCCACGCCGACTGCCCTGGCGTCGGCGGAGTCAGCACGAACACCGTGCCGTAGCCTAGGCTGTTGAAATTGTTGGTCCCATACACGGTGCCATTGGGACCCAGGACCGGGGTGTTGTCAGGGGAGCCGCCATCCACGCCGCCAGAGAAGCTATAGAGCACGCTCTCCGACCATTCGCTCTGACCTGCAACCGGCGGTGTGAGCGTAAAGATCGTTCCCCAACCGGATGTTCCGCCGCCGAAAGTCGCGCCATAGAGGATCCCATTTCGATCGAGTACTAACCCGCCATTCGGGAAGCTCCCGTCCGGAGAGCCTGTAAAATTGTAGAGTATTGTCTCGCTCCAGGGCGTCCCACCAGTCGCCGGCGCTGTCAGGCGATAGACTATTCCGTTGCCGGTCGCCCCGCCGGCTGACGTCATTCCGTAGAGCGCTCCGGTCTCGTCCCGGACCATGCCGTTCGTCGGGCTAACGCCGTCCGGTTTGCCCTGAAAGGTGTACAATACAGCCTCGGTCCATTCTTTCTGGCCGGCAGCCGGTGGAGTCAGGCTGAACACCACGCCGGCGTTGGCCGATCCACCACCGGCGGTCGATCCATAGAGAACGCCGTTCCCGTCGGCGATCAGCGTACCGTAGGGCGCGATTCCGTCGTTGCCGCCCCCAAAGTTGTAGAGGATGGTCTCAGTCCAATTTCCCTGTCCTGAAGCAGGCGGAGTCAGCATGAAGACCACGCCATCGCCCGCAGTGCCGCCATTTCCGGTAACGCCAAAGAGAGCGCCATCCTTGCCTAGCAGGAGTCCGGAGGAAGGGGTAGAACCGTCGGGCGGGCCGGTGAACGTATGGATGACTTTCTGGCTCCAGCCCGACTGCCCGGCCGCTGCCGGAATCAGCTGGAAGACCGTCCCGTTCCCTGACGCGCCGCCAACATCGGTCGTTCCGTAATAAACGCCGTTGGGACCAGGGGTCAGCGCTGCCTGCGGCTGATCGCCGCCGTGGATAACATTGAAATTGTACAGAACAGATTCGGCCGGTGTGGTCTGTGCCCCTGCCGCCAGCGTGAGCATCCAGCTCGCATAGGCGAGACGCAGGAACGAACTTGGCACGGTGGGGAAACCCCGGAATCGGAGACAGCGTACGCTCTTCATAGGTACTTTAGAGATAGTTAGGTAGTCGCTTTTCAGGTAGTTCTTCACGGTGAGTCCGAGGATCGGAAAATGTCTGGTATCGTGTTTGGCGAATTTTCAGTTATGAAAGCCTAAGTAATGATCATCAGCGTTTTCAAAACACCAAGAATCATTTAGTTATGTCCGCCAGCGTTCTAGCATTACCCGTATGCTTTTCCAACATTTTTTCGGACTCCAATAAAATTATCGATGAGAGTCACCTTTGGGAATCTCATTTTAGGGGTCTTAAGGATCACGATTACACGGACTATTTATCCGACCAGACTGGGCTACGCCGCGCGGTCCCTTTAACCCATGGGCAACGCGGAGAGCATCGGCAGTCTGACGCAGATCGCGCTTCTCACCGCATTCGTACATAGCGTGAAAACAAAAGCCGGTCGGCCGAAAAAATAGCTGATATCAGCGGAGCTGTTCCCCCATTTACTATTTTCTATCTGCTATCTTTATGGGTGCACGGCCGCCCCGACTGCGGCCGTGCCAAAGCTCCCCCGACTATTTACTAGTGGAGAAACTCCCAGCTCCCTCGGCCCAGCTATTCGGGGTAATGGCCCAAATAATCAGTGAGTACGCTGGATTATTTGGGATCAGTCCAGTGAGTTTGAACGTTGTGTTCTTCGTGAGGTACACGCTCCCCAGCGGATAAGCAAAAGGCCAATTAAGATTTGCCAGTTGCACAATATAACCCTTTGCTCCCGGATACGCCTGCCAGGTCGCTACGGCCGATGTCGACCCTGCAACGACATTAAGATTGCTGATTCCGTTGAAACTACCTCCGACATACGTGTCCACCAACTGCGGGAAGAAGTTTGACCCCCACAACGATCCGTTACCGGAACAATTATCGTACCCGGCTCCGGCACTAAATCCTGGACTTCCGAAAGACAATGCAGCAGGCAGGCCGTTGGTACCTTCGATGATATCGAATAAATCATAAGCAGCGTCTCCGGCGTTTCCGGTGGTTTGACTTCCCACCGCATACAGCAAGGTGTTGAAGTAACCGACATCCTTAAACCCGAGATAGTTAAGACCAGCATTCATAAGAGTGACGTATCCCGCCCAAATCGGAGCCGAGACACTCGTTCCTCCGATTATGATCCAGCCACCGTTAATCTTTGAGTAAACGGAAACCCCAGTGAAAAGATCGGCAACCGCAGCCACATCCGGCACGTTGCGATAAGTGGAAGATCCACCGTTTTGTGTCACATAATTGGATATCGGTTCTGAAGACTGAAAGAATGGAATCGTCCAGTAGGAGCTGATTCCACCGCCAGTAGCACCAGCATGGCTAGCCAACTCGTTCCACACCTGCTCGCCCTCGTAATTGGAATTCCCGTCTGTGAACAGAGTTGTACCCCCCACCCCAGTAACAAAAGGCTGCGAAGATGGATCTTCGACATTGTAAGGACCGTTTGGCCCACGTCCGTATGCCCCGTCGTCACCAGAACTCGCCAGTATGGTGATACCTTCTCCGGTTAATTGTCCGAGAGCAGTGTTTTCGGCTTCCATCGCCGCACTACCTTGATTGTACTCGTCGTCTCCGTAGGAGATACTCACAACCGACACCTTTTTATCGTCAGCAATTTGCGTCAATGCGTCGACCAATGCCGTTGGGAATATATCGATCGAATCCTCGTATACCAGTATCTGTGATACCAACGGATTGATTGCCATGACCATGTCGATGTCGAGAACGGCCTCGCCTTCCACATTTGCGTTTGAGACGGTAGTGGGCGATTTATCAACGCTAACCGGCGTCAATTTCGGTAATGGCAGATTGTTTGCATCAGCATACTTGGCGACGTCAGTGATCGAGAATCCGCCTTGCTCGAACAGCGCTACTACCGTGCTGTTCTGATATTTACCAAAGGCTGGAATACCGTACGCCGTGCGAAGATTAGCGGCGCTGTAACCTCCGCCAGGACCGCTTCCGTGCGTGCCGTTCGCTTTGCCAGTAGTGTCAGTAACACCCCATGATGGGGATTCACCAAGCACCTTGCCGATCTTAATATGGGGGGCAAATTGTCTGCTCCCAGTTAGCCCAAGCACGCTGGAAACCTTAGAAGCGATCCCATTCGGAATCGTCGGACTAAAACTCGCTGAATAGAACTCCGCTCCATCCGCCCCTCGGTATCTGTTGAGCTGAGTTTTGAAGATCGTTTGCATCTGGCCAGCGGTGCCGCGGAGGCCTAGAACTGTCCTTGCCACTGATTCTTGCGACACTTTCAAGCCGACTGTAGTCGCCCATTCTTTGAGGGCGGCATAGTCCGCCGCGTCAGCGCCATACCTGGCCGCGAATTCTTGCGGCGTAACGTATTGATGAAATAGCGCGTCTCCGGGCGTCGAGACCCGGCGCTCAAATTCCGCCGCCCCTTTCGGATCGGAAAGAGGCAAGCATAGCGTTACACCGATCTCCTGGTTGGTATCCAATGGCGCCAGGTAAGTCGCTTTGGCAACCAACGGAGCCATCTCGATGGTGGTAGGCGCCGCGAGTGATGCATAGGGGCTTGACAGGATGAATGCGGAGCTCAACGTAGTTACGCCGCGCAGTAGCTTTCGAATGGCGGTACCTCGGCTTGAATCGATCACTTTCCCCAGATCGAAAAAAGCCGGATCCGGATTTGGCCCACCGACTATTTTTTTAAGTAGACTTTGCATAGTTTGTTTTCTTCTGCAGCTCTGGTGCGTCATGCCTTCGGAGGGAAACGCCGCCGCCCCATACCGACTATATCTCGGAAAAAAAATGAGAAGTTGCGCGAGTTTTTTTGGAACGCGAAAAAAATATACGGCTTCGAAGTGAGAAGATTGTGAGCTGCAGACGGGTCCACAGATGGGACTTATATGAGCAATGCGACAATCTACGGTCGCTCCCAAGCACCAATCATCGTGCCCCTCCTAACTCCTTCCTTCACATCTCAATTCTCACGTATCTTCAGTCCCGCATGACTGGTTGGCTAAGCTCAAGGACTTTCTCCCTGTCGAGCCTCCGCCGCAGGCGGATCTCTCCTTCCTCTTTCTCCTAGGCCGAACCCAGATTCGCCTAAGACCATTCCTGCTTCCAAGTGTCTGGCCATCGCCAGAGGTACTCCACCCCGCGGAGGCCTCTTCAGCGCAAGAGTACCGTCTGCGGCTTAAACGGCTGCCTTCCACGTCTCATAAACTCGCGCGGCACCTGCCATTTCAATCCTCAACCCGTCTCGCTTGAGCTCGCGGCTCTTGCACTTCCAGGCCTTCTTCCGCGGCGCTCTGCTAACGCTTCGCCTCTCTGCTGCGGCTCACAGAACTAACTAACCAAATCGACTAACATGAGTACCGCGTTAAACAATAACTCCACCAGATCAACAGTCCCTGGAGCGGTAGCAATTTCTGGCGGGCGCTGAAAATTACTTATCCCGCCGATGTTGCGGGCGGCCTGTCGCAAAGTCTCTAGTTCGTGGCGCCTCCCTGTTCCCTCGTATGCGCGTGCTACTGTTCAAAAAGCCTGAGGTCGCTGCGGAATACGCATCAGCCTGCGTTTGAAGCACACAGTTCAGAAGAGCCAATCTACGAGCAGCTCGCCGCCGGAAACCTCCAGCACGGTGCCCGTGACGTAGGGGTTAGTCATCAGGAAGAGGGCGGCGTGCCCGATATCCGCCGGCGTGCCAAGCCGGCGAACAGGAAATTTGGCCCGTACTTTCGCCCGAATTTCTTCGCGCTGCGTCTCGGAGAGGAAATTCCAAAACTCGGTTTCCACAAAGCCAGGCCGGATGGTGTTGACCCGCACCGGTGCCAACTCCAGAGCGAGAGAGCCGGATAGGGCCTCCACAGCGGAAAAGGCAGATGTGACGGCAGTTAATCCGAGCTTCGGGCGCGCGCCGGTCCCGCCCGTCAGGAAGGTAATAGACCCGTCCTTGGCCAGTCGAGGGGCGGCATGACGCGCGCAGGCCCAGGAGCCCAAGAACTTGCTCTCCATGTAGCTGCGCACCCCGCGCATATCCTCGTCCATGAAAGCGCCCCAGGAGCCCGCAGCGGAACCGGCGGTGACAATGAGGTGATCGAGAGTGCCAATGGCTTCGAAGGCGGCGCGCACGGAGGCCTCGTCGCATAGATCGAGGCTGTCCTGTTCGAAGGACGCAAGGTCTGGACGTTCCTCGGCGGGAACGTTGCGCCGGCTGGCGACCACGACGGTCGCGCCCGCCGCGTGGGCTGCGCGGGCAACCCCGAAGCCAATCCCTGTTTTGCCGCCGACTACTACTACCCGTTTGCCGGTGAGATCGTGGGTCGGCGGTTCCTCTTTTTGTTCAATCGAAGCGGTGTTCATTGTTTTGTCTTTTCAGTTTTTTCGGCTTGGACGTTTTGGCCTTAGCGGTCTATCTGCCGCAGGCAGTTGTCTACTCGTGGAAGTAATATTCACGCCTTGATGAACTTGCTGAGATACCATGTTTCTTCACTCGTTATGCTTTTTAGTTAGACTTGATGAATGCAAACCGACTCAGCTCAAGCAGCTCATGGACTTGGAGAAACCAGAATACTTTCATAAGTAACTCAGCCAACCCACTCATCCGAATGGAGAACACGTTTTGAGAATTACGCTTTTTGGAGCCACGGGGCCTACGGGCAAATATTTGATCGAAGGGGCTCTTGCCTCGGGTCATCAGGTTTTCGTCTACGGGCGAAATGCTTCTCGGGTTCGTCTCAACGATAACAACGGCCAAAGCCATTCGCGAGTCCGAGCTGGACTGGACAATTGTGAGAGTTCCCTCTTTGTATGACGGACCTCCTACAGTACCACTCCGAGTCGGATATTACGGAAGAACTGCTCTGACGATGAAGTTGTCCCGGGGGAACCTCGCGAAGTTTGTATTCGAGGAACTAACCTAGCTTTACACACCTCCATAAGGCTCCCGGCACATCAGGATTACTTCTCTAGGAGCCTTTGGCATCTTTGGGAGAGAGCAGCGCATTCGCTGCGTGCTCCACACCTGGGCGAATGTGGACGGTACGGATCAAATAGTGTCTTCCCGGATGTTCCTGTGATCGCCCTGCAAGCGGGTCCCCAGCGCCGAAGTGACGCGATTGGTTTTTGCTGGTTTGGACAAAGCGGCGTCAATAAAGGCTTTCACCGTTTCCGATTCCGAATCTTTGCGCCAGAGCGCGACGATGGGCCACGGCGGCAGTGCGGGTCGTACCTTCAGGAGCTTTAGGGGTGAGCCGGTCGTGCCGCTCACGCAGCTCGGCAGGAGGGCAAATTCGTGGCCGGCCGCGACGGCAGCAATCAGGCTGGAGCCGCTGTCGTGCTCGCTGCCAATGCGCGGCTTGCGGTCGATGGTGGCAAAAAGCTTTTCAACATGTTTGTAGTAGCCCAGATAATCTTTGCGGGAGTATGTCGCGATCGGTTCAGATGCCATCCGGGCGAGGCTGACGAATTTAGATTTCGCCAACGGATGAGTTGTGCCGACGGCGACGCACGTTTCATATCGCGCTAGTTCTTTCATATTGATTTCGCGCGGCAATTTGTGCCGCAGCACCGTAAGCGCGATGTCCAACTTCTTTTGCAGCAGCAGCGGCAGCGCCTCATCTGCGGACAAATCATGCAGGGTCACCTTTACCCCGGGAAGCCTGCCTCTAAAGACGCGCAGGGCGCGTGGCAATATCTCCACCGTCCCGGACGGAATATAACCGACGTTGATTTCCGCCTCGGTCGCGCAGGCGGCGCGTGCCTTTTTTACGGCATCGGCGGCGCGTTGAAGAATCTCGAGGGCTTCCACGACGAAGATCTTTCCAGCCGGCGTCAAGCGTACCGATTTGCCGCCCCGCTCAAACAGGAGAAAACCAATCTCGTCTTCAAGGTCGTGGATCTGGCGACTGACCCCTGGCTGCGAGACGTGAAGTTTTGACGCCGCGCGCGAGACATTCTCCTCCTCCGCTACGGCGACGAAGTAACGGAGATGGCGCAACTCCATGGACAACTATAACTAAAGGTTATAACGAGTCAAGAATGTGGATATTAGTCAGGCCCGCATTTCGCGCGGACGTTTCCTTGTAACGAATATCGTGAACCACGGATTTGAATTACAAGACAAACAAAGTGAGAAGCTGAAACACCATCCATAACGAACAAATGTTGGGCCATTTCTGGGGTCTTCACCCCATAACAATCTGTTCGGAACGGATCAAGATACAGTCCAGCCCAACAATGCTCAGCACCCGTTGAGAAAAGGAGATTCTCTATGAAATACGCCACTATTGGATCCGGTAAAATCGGTACCGCGCTCGCACGCACCTTTGCCCGCAAGAAAATCGAAGTGGCAATCGCAAACTCCCGCGGACCTAGGACCCTCGCGTCTTTGGCGAAAGAGCTCGGCCCCACAGTCTCTCCTCAATCCGTCGAAGACGCTTCCCAGGCTGAGACAATTTTCCTCGCCGTCCCATTTCCCGCTCATATGGATGTGGCGAAGAAATTTAAGCAATGGAATGGCAAGATCGTTATCAACGCCACTAATGCCCTTGATGACCCAACGGATAAACTCTCTTCGGAAATAGTGTCCAAATCGTTTGTCGGAGCAAGCGTCGTCAAGGCGTTCAATCACTTGCCTGCCGCACAACTTGGAACCAACGAACCCCAGGAGGGAAAGAGCCAGGTCGTGTTCATTTCGAGTAATGACGCCAAGGCCAGTGCATCTGTCGCAGCCCTCGCAACGTTCCGCTGCCTGGCCGACTCGGGCGACAGCTACACCGCCGACGCCATCATCATCGCCACCGGCGCGCAGGCCCGTTGGCTGGGCCTTGAGTCGGAGGACGCGCTGCAGGGCCGCGGCGTGTCGGCCTGCGCCACCTGCGACGGGTTTTTCTATCGCGGCAAGTCCGTCGCCGTCATCGGCGGCGGCAATACCGCGGTCGAGGAAGCGTTGTACCTGACCCATCACGCGGAACACGTGACGCTGGTGCACCGCCGCGACTCGCTCCGCGCGGAGGCGATCCTGCAGGAACGGCTGTTCGCGAACCGGAAAATATCCGTGCTGTGGAACAAGGTGGTCAAGGAGATCCTCGGCGGCGGCTCGCCCGAGGTGGTGACCGGATTGCGGCTGACCGACACCAGGACCGGGGACGACAGCGAACTCAGCGTGGACGGCGTGTTCATCGCCATCGGTCACACGCCGAACACCGATGTGTTCCGCGGCCATGTGACGATGGACAGGGACGGCTACATCCAGACCATGCCGGGAACCACGCGCACATCGGTACCCGGCGTGTTCGCGGCCGGGGATGTCCAGGACAAGATCTACCGGCAGGCGGTCACCGCCGCCGGTACTGGCTGCATGGCGGCGCTCGAGGCCGAGAAGTTTCTGGCGGAAGCCGAAACCTCCCCGGCACTCGTGGCGGAATAGATTCTTTCGACGTACCGCCGCCGTCTGGCGGACGTCGCGCCGAATAAGAGTGACCAGCGCCCGGGAACGACACGGCGCAGGGGAGAGGCTGAGACGATGGACTGGGACAAGCTACGCGTATTTCCACGCGGTGGCCGAGGCGGGCAGCTTCACGCATGCCGGCGATACGCTGAACCTGAGCCAGTCCGCTGTCTCGCGTCAGATCTCGGCGTTGGAGGAGGCCTTGCAGGTGCCGCTGTTTCACCGGCACGCCCGCGGCCTGATCCTGACCGAGCAAGGCGAATCGCTGAACCGCACGGTCCGCGAGGTGTTCGCCAAACTGGCGATCACCGAGGCATTGCTGACCGAAAGCAAGGAAAAGCCCGCCGGGCGGCTGAAGGTCACGACCACGCACGGGTTTGGCTCGCTGTGGCTGGCGCCCAGGCTGAACAGCTTCCTGGAAGCCTACCCCGAGGTGACGGTTCTGCTGTTGCTCGACGACGCCGAACTGGACCTCGCGATGCGCGAGGCGGATGTCGCGATCCGCATGCATGCGCCGAAGCAGCCGGACCTGATCCAGCGGCATCTGATGACGATGCAATGGCATATCTGCGCCTCGCCCGAATATCTGAAGAAGCACGGCGTGCCGAAGCGGCCGGAGGAACTGGACGCCCACAGGTTGATCCTGTTCGGCAACCATCACCCGCCGGTGCCCGACATCAACTGGCTGGCGGAAGTCGGGCGGCGTGCCGGGCAATCCTCGGCGGGCGGTGCTGGAGGTCAACAGCCTCAAGGCGATACTGCTGGCGATCCGCTCGGGCGCCGGCATTGGCGCGATCCCCGATTACGCGATGTCGGAGAACACCGACCTGGTGCGGATCATGACGGACCTGAAAGGGCCAAAAATCGACGTGTTCTTCGTATATCCGGAGGAATTGCGGAATTCGAAGCGCGTGGCTGTGTTCCGGGATTTCCTGTTGGCCCGGCTGGCGGAGCTCCACTGATCGGTCCAGCGGGACGAGCGAGATGCACCGGACGCGACTGGGTCGCTCCCGCATTCCGTGCGTCTCATTGTCCCAAGAATGTTACTGGGTTGCTCGAATGAACCTCTTCGGATGCGCCGCCATGCGTGTTCGGCATGGCGGCGTCCGGGTTTTGGCGATGGCCAGAATCGGCGTTTCGGAGGTAGAACACCGTCACCGAATACGGCGGTGTCCCGGCCCGGTGTCGATAGCGAACAGAATAGTTTCCACGAAACCTGCTGATGACATCGTCAGAGTTCCAACCCGCGCGGTTGGAAGGGGGTCTTTGGCCCCCGCGTCTCCCAGACGTGAAGCCTCCCTGTATACTTAGCCCCTGGCCTGATGGCCGGGGGTTTTTTCTTTCACGATACTGCATCAACCCAAGCGCCCGAAGCACGGAACGATCCAGAACCGGCTTCTGTTTCCGGGCGGGCGTGGCAGATTGAACCCCATCACGTCGTCGTATCCCCACAACGCCCATCCGATTCCGTTCTCGGCGCAGGTCTCCCGCACCAGACGCAGCCAGGCGAGCCGCGCATCCGGATTGATCGCGGCACTGGCGCCAAATTCGCCGGCCAGCAGCGCGACCCGGTAACGCCTGGCCCATGCGACGGCGTCCTGAATGCGGCGCGCGGACCCGGGCGGCATCCCAGCCGGTCGCGCACCAGAATAAGATCAGGTCGCGTGTGGCCGGGTCGCGCGCGCGGTGCTGGCGACATTTTTGCAGCTGGCTGGTCGGTCTCGGGAAACGGCAACCGCGCCAGGGCGTCGCGGTCCAGACCCGGACGGTAGGCGGCGAGCGACGTCAATTCGGCCGGATCGTAGAAATGAAAGCTGTAGACGACGTTGGCGTCCGCATCAGGACCATCGGTATCCGGCGTCAAGGCCAGAAGGCCGGCGATACTCCCCCAGTCGTGACCGGTCAGAATGATCGTGTCCCCGGGCAATGCCGCGCGGATCGCCGCATGCAGGTCATGCTGCAGGGCCCACCAGGCGGGCGGGTCGTCGTGGAAGACCGGCTCGTTCAGCACCTCGGGAAATGTCATCGCCGGCGCCAGGCCGCGCAGCGCGGGAGCGAGGTCGCGCCAGAACGCGATGAGCCGCATGCGATCCGCCGGGTTCGTGTCGACGCTCCAGGTGACCGGGTGCGGCGAAACGATCACCGCGAGTCCGTGGCTTTGCAACCGGCGCACCTGATCGACGAACACGAGGCGCATTGGCGGGCCGTCGAGAATGGCTGGATCGACCGCCAGGCGCACGAACGTGAAGCCGGCCCGCTTCAGGTCCGACCATCGCCGCATCGCTGAGCCACGCCCGTAACGCGGCCGGATCGCGGCTGGAGGGATAACGGAACCAGCCGGTGATGTTGATGCCGCGGCGCAGGACGGCGGTCCGCTCAGGCGGCGGAGCGGCGAAGCGCGATGGGCCGGAGCGAAGCGCCAGAGAGCAGCGGTACCAGCAACGCGGCAGGACGCGAAACGTGGCGAACGGCGCGCCACGCCGAGCACGGGCGACTTCGATGGCCAGGTCAAGCGCGCCAGTACGCGGCAACCTGGTGCCTCACTCCCCCGCCTCGACCCGCACCCGGCTCGGCAGGAAGCGCTCCACCAGATACAGCGGCCGGTGTTTCGTTTCGTTGAAGATACGACCAAGATATTCGCCGATGACGCCCAGTGTCATGAGCTGGACGCCGCCGAGGAACAGCATGACGGTCATCAGGCTTGGATAACCGGCGACCGGATTGCCGAACAGCAACGTCTTGACGATGACCTGCGCGCCAAACGCGATCGAGAGCAACGCCACCGCCAGCCCGAGATAGGTCGCGATCTTCAACGGCATGACGGTGAAGCTGGTGATGCCCTCCAGCGCGAGGTTCCACAGCTTCCAGTAATTCCATTTGCTGTCGCCGACGCAACGCGGCGCCCGGTCGTACAGCACCGTCGTGGCCGGGAAGCCAACCCAGGCGAACAGACCCTTCATGAAGCGATGGTGCTCACGCAATTTGCAGACCGCCTCGACGACGCGCCGGCTCATGAGGCGGAAATCTCCGATATCCTCCGGCAGCCTGATCCGGCCGGTGTGGCGCATCATCCGGTAGAACACATGCGCGGTCAGTCTTTTGAACGCCGTTTCGCCGTCCCGCACGCGCCGCCGCGCGCACACCATGTCGAAGCCCAGCCGCCACGCGGCGACGAGTTCAGGGATCACCTCCGGCGGATCCTGCAGGTCGGCATCGATCACGATCACCGCCTCTCCCCGCGCGTGGTCGAGGCCGGCGGTCGTGGCGATTTCCTTGCCGAAATTGCGCGAGAGACTGATCAGTCCGATGCGCCGGATCGTCATGGCGCAGGAATTCGATCATCTCCCGCGTCGTATCGTTGCTGCCGTCATCGACATAGATCGCTTCCCACGAGCCCAGCGCGTCCATCGCGGCGACGAGGCGCTGATGGAAGCGCGCGATCGCCTCGGCCTCATTGAACGCGGGCACCACGACGGAGAAGGTCGGGCGGCATTCCCGGTGAAAATGCGGCGTCAGGACGTCGGGCATGGCAAGGTCCGTTAACGTTTGACCGTTAGCCTCGGAAGTCCTGCCACCGAGGTATGAATTGTTGGTTAACGGAACGCGTCGAAAGCCGCGGTATTCTGTGGATTTTGGTGCCGTGCGCCGTCGTGCTGTGCCTCGCCGCCTGGCTGCGCGGCGCGGAATACGATGAGCAATACACGCTGTTCCTGACCTCGGGCGTGCCGCGGCCGGATTGGCCGGCGACCGTGTTTCCGGCCGGCCTCGCGCGGGAGATTGCAGGCCGGGCACAGCGAGCTTGGCCGCCATCGCGCATGATCTGCGCGTCACCGACGTGCATCCGCCGTTGTATTTTTGGCTGGTGTCGCTCTGGCGGCGGCGTACTGGGCTCCGATCTGTTCATGGCGCGGTTGCTGTCGGTCGTGCTTGGTGTCGGCTCGCTCGCCTTGATCGGGGTGATCGCGAGGCAGGCCCAGGTGCAATCCGGTGTGGGCGATGCTTTTGACGGTGGGATGCTACGGGTTCACTTACACCAGCGTGGTGGCGCGCGGCTTCGCGCTGGCGCAATTGCTGCTTTTGGGCGGTGTCGCGGGACTGCTGATCGGTCGGCGCTGCTGGCATTTCGCGTTGGCGGGGGCGCTGTTCGGTGCCGCGACGATGAGCAATTACCTGGCGGTGTTCGCGGCGCGGCGCGTGTCTGGTGGCCTTGGCGTGGGATCGCGTCCGTTTCGGTTATTTAGCGTGATGCATGGCCGGCCGTCCGCCCACTCGTCATGTCGATCGCGGGCGTTCTGGGGTTCCTCGCATTTATTCCCGCCGACCTCTGGTGGTTCCTGGCGCAGCGCGGCAGCCGGCGAGATCAGTTTCCGCCGTTCTCATTGGGCCGAAGCCTTGTTCGCCTCGCGGCCCGGGGAGCCGGCGACCTTCTCGGGGGACTGCCGCTTTACGTCCCTGGCGCGGCATCGGCCGTCGTGGCGGCCGCGCTGGGTTTGTTGCTGGTCTGGCTGATCGTCCGTATCGTCTGGCGCTGGCGCCATATCGGTATCGCTCGCGCCCGGACCATGTTCGCGCTCGGCGCGCTTGGTCCCGCGGCCGGTCTGCTCGCGCTTGGCGCGATCTTCAACAACACCCCGATCGAGTTGCGGTATCTGACGTTTTCGACTCCGTTCGTCGGCCTTCTGCTCGCGGGCGTACTGGGGTGGCGGGGCGGCGGCGTCTTGCTGGCCGTGCAGGCGGCCTCGATCGCGGGACTGATGCTGGCGCCACAGACGATGCAGCCCGCCCGTGCGGCGGCCCGAGCGGCGGCGGCATGGGTGGAGGACGGCGTCGTGCTGCTGCCGCGGGGAAATGACGGAGTTGGCGTGGTGGGCGCGTTCGCCATCGAATCGCCCCCTGCCCTGCCTTTGCTGCTGGTCCGGGCGGAAGATACGCCGGAGCAGATTCTCGCGCGTGTCGCGCCGTGGCACCGGGTCGTGCTCGCGCTGCTGGATCAGGATGCGTCCAGCCATGCGGCGAGCGAGGCCATGCGCCTCGCTTTGACGACACCTGGCTGGCGGGAGGTCGCGCGAGGGTCCAACGTCGAGGTATACGAGCGCATCGGCGATCGGGAGTAGCAGGATGTTCTTCGAAGGCTTCACACTGGCCCATGTTCCGGTACCCGGCGGCACCATCCGATTGCGTCATGGCGGCTCCGGTCCACCCTTGCTGATGCTGCACGGCAATCCGCAAACCCACGCGATGTGGCACCTGGTGGCTCCCGAACTGGCGAAGCGTTTCACGGTTATTTGTCCCGATCTGCGCGGCTACGGGTTTTCGCTGAAACCGCCTGCGACCGAGGATCACGCTCCATACTCCAAGCGCGAGATGGCGAAGGACATGGCCGCCGTGATGGATCATTTTGGATTTGCAAAGTTCCGTCTGGCCGGACATGACCGCGGCGCCCGGCTGTCGCATCGCATCGCACTGGATTATCCGGAACGGGTGACGAAGCTGGCGATCCTCGACATCATCCCGACGCTGGAACATTTTGAGCGCGCCGACATGAATTTCGGCATCGGCTATTATCACTGGTTCTGGTTCGCGCAGAAGCATCCGTTTCCGGAATGGCTGATCAACAAGGCACCCGAGGAATGGTGGCGGCAGCACACCACGCGCGATCCGTCGCTGCCTGAATTGTTCCATCCCGATGCGCTCGCCGACTATTTCGCCGCGGTGCGCCAGCCGGCGATGGTGCGCGGGATGTGCGAGGACTACCGCGCCGCCGCGAGCATCGACCTCGTGCATGATCGCGAAAGCCGGGCGCGCGGCGACAAGGTGCGCTGTCCGATGCTGGTGCTGTGGGGCGCCAAAGGCAGCATCGCCAAATGGTACGATGCTCCCGCCATTTGGCGTGAGTATTGCACCGGCGAGATCACCGGCGGGCCGATCGCGTCGGGGCATTATATCGCCGAGGAAGCGCCAGCCGAATTGTTGACCGCGTTCAACGGTTTTTTCTGATGGCGGCGGGGGGCACAGCATGAACACCGTCGACGAAGCGATCCAGGCCTTCGCGCTTGCCACGGACGAGCCGCCGAATGAGGCGCTGAAGTGGGCTCTGGCGCATTGGGATGAGGCCGCGCCAAAATTTCTGTCGATGTTGGAGGCGTATACGGATGGATTGGACGACTCCGACACGACCGTCGATGCGTTGTTCTTCATCATCCATTTGTTCGGCGACAAAGGCGATCGACTTGCGTACCGGACGTTGTGCCGGCTGATGCTGGATGAGGAACGGCTGACCTCGGCACTCGGCGATACGGCGTGCGTCGAGACCCTGAAGGGCATTCTGATCAAGTGCTTCGATGGTGATGCCGCGCCATTGCGGCAGGTGATCGAAGTCGACCGAGGCGGAGCCGATCACGCGCGGCGAGGCACTGTTCGCACTGGCCTGGCTGGCGCGCGACGGCAAGTATCCCGAACCGGAGTTTCGGGATTATCTGCGTCATTTGTCCCGCGATATGCAACCGCGTGAGCCGGAGTATATTTGGTACAATCTGGTCGTCGTCGGCGCCATCCTCGGCTACCAGGACTTCACTGCCGAGTCGGTGAAGCTGATGGAGGAAGGACTGGTCCCGGAGGACTGGCTCACTCCGGCGGAGTTTCCCGACCTCATCGCCAGCGGCGATCCGGTCGGCAAGAACGGGCTGCTCGCCGAAGAAGTCGAGCCATTCGACGATGCGATCGCCTCGCTGGCCGAGTGGCCGTGGGAAGAAGATTATGCCGACGACGAGGACGCCGCGCCCGAACCTTACGTCAATCCGTTGCGTTATGTGGGACGCAACGATCCTTGCCCGTGCGGCAGCGGCAAGAAGTTCAAGAATTGCCATCTGGTGGTGGAATGAATCAGCCCAACATCGTGTTCATCATGGCCGACGACCTCGGCTATGCCGATGTGTCCTGCAACGGGCGGCGGGATTATTCCACGCCCAACATCGATCGCATCGCCGAACGGGGCGTGCGGTTTACGCAGGCCTACGCGAACTCGGCGGTCTGCTCCGCGACGCGGCTCGCGCTGATCACCGGGCGGTATCAGTACCGGCTGCCGCTCGGGCTCGAGGAGCCGCTGGCGGGCAAGACCGATGTGGGGCTGCCGCCGGAGCATCCGACATTGCCGTCGCTGTTGCGCCAGGCCGGCTATGGCACCACGCTGATCGGTAAATGGCACCTCGGCGTGCTGCCGAAGTTTGGTCCGTTGCAAAGTGGATACGATCATTTTTGGGGTATTCGGACCGGTGCGATCGACTATTACTCGCACCAGAACCCGAGGGGCGAGGATGATTTGTGGGACGGCGACGTCGCGGTCCGCCAGAGCGGTTATCTCACCGATCTCCTGGGGGATCGGGCAGTCGCGACGATCGAGGGATATGCGAAGCGCGACATGCCGTTCCTGCTCAGCCTGCACTTCAACGCGCCACACTGGCCGTGGGAGGCGCCAGGCGACATTGACGAGTCCGAGCGGCTGCTGGGAGGCCGGCTGCGGCACTTCGATGGCGGTACGCAGCAGACCTATGCGCGCATGGTCCAGGCCATGGATCGACAGATCGGACGGGTTCTGCAGGCACTCGATACGAATGGCCTGGCGGAAAATACCATTGTCGTTTTCACCAGCGATAATGGCGGCGAACGTTTCTCCGATACCTGGCCGTTCACCGGAATCAAAACCGAGCTGCTGGAAGGCGGGTTGCGGGTGCCGTCTCTTGTGTGCTGGCCGGCTCGGATCAAGGCGGGCGGTGTCAGTCAGCAGGTGACGATCACCATGGACTGGTTCGCGACACTTTTGGGGGCCGCCGGCGTAGCCCAGAATGAGGAACATCCGGCGGATGGGATCAGCCTGCTGCCGATGCTGAGCGGTCAGAGCAATCCGGTGACACGGACGCTGTTTTGGCGCTACCGGTCGAATGCGCAGCGGGCCATGCGGGACGGCGATTTCAAATATCTCAAGATCCAGGAGAACACGTTCCTGTTCAACGTGGTCGACGATCCGCGCGAACGGGCCAATCTGAAGGATCGGCGGAAGGGTATCTTCGACCGGATGGTGGCTGACTGGCACACGTGGAATGCCACCATGCTGCCGGAGATCGCCGACAGTTTCGGCGAGGTCTACACCGCGGCGGATCTCGCCGACCATATTGGTGCACAGCCGAGAGATTGAGGTAAGGCCCGGGTCAGTATCCCAGCAGCGACGCGTAACGATCGCGGCAGAACGCGGTGTCGCCGAACGTGGCGCGGGCGACGCGGGCTCGTTTCATGAAAAATCCGATCTCGTGCTCGTCGGTCATGCCGATGCCGCCGTGCATCTGCACGCCCTCGTTGCCGCACAGATCCAGCGTGTCGTTGGCCTTGCCCTTCGCCAGCACGGCCAGCGCCGACGGCATCGTTGGTGTTCTCGTCCAGCGCCGAGCAGGCGGCGATCACGGCCGATCGGGTGACTTCCACTTCGCAGAACATTTGCGCCGCGCGGTGCTTCAAAGCCTGAAACGAGCCGATCGGCGACGCCGAACTGTTTGCGGTCCTTGAGGTATTGCACGGTCCGTTCGAACGCCTCGGCGGCCGAGCCCAGCATTTCAGCGGCGAGGCAGGCGCGGGCGCGATCCAGCACGCGGTCGAGCACGTCGGCGCCGCCATCGACCCGGCCGAGCACAGCGTCCGCGCCGACCGTCACGTTATCCAACCGAATTTGCGCCGCGTTGCGGCTGTCGATCATGATCGTGCGCTGACGCGTGACGCCAGGCGCATCCCCGGGCACCAGGAACAGCGTGATGCCGTCGCGGTCATCGCGCCCCCGGAGGTCCGCGCCGCGACAATCAGAACATCCGCGACATGGCCATCGAGGACGAAAACTTTTTGCCCGTCGAGTCGTGTAACCCGCTCCTCGCTTTTTGGCTGTCGTGGCGATGCGGTAAGGCTGGTGCCGCGAGCCTTCCTCCAGCGCGAGCGCGAACAGCCGCTCACCGGCGACCAGCGGCGGCAAATGTTCGGACTTCTGATCCTCCGATCCCGCCGTCGCCAGCAGCGACGCGCCGACAAGCGCCGGTCGACACCAACGCCGACGCCGCCAGCGTCCTTCCCGCGGCCTCCATCACCTGGGCCAGGCCGAGCACGCCGAATTCGGTGCCGCCATGGTCCTCGGGCACCAGGAAACCGGTCCAGCCGAGGTCCGCCATTTCCCGCCACAGACCGCGGGAGAAGCCGTCCGTGTCGTTGGTGTCACGCAATCTTCCGTAACGCCGTGATGGGCGCGCGTTCCTTGAAGAACTCGATGCGCCGTGTCGCGCACCATCTGGGTTTCGGAAGAAAGGACCAGAGCCATAATGAAAAACCCCCTGTTACCAAGCGTTTTTTGGACGTCACCTGTACCGGCGGATCGCATTGTGCTGCGTGGTTATGCTCTGAACCATGCCAAACGCGCTGTCGCATCTGTGGGAGATCTGTCGGCTCCGCCTTCCTTGGCGGCCGGTGCCACACTGACGATCGTTTGTGGGGTATTGGACGAAAGCGAAGCATTGAGCCACAGATTCACACAGATACACACGGATGGCTATTGAATCGGCACCAACGGGTCATGGCAGTCCACCACGCGTTCCCGGACAAACGCGGCGGGACCCTTATGCCGTTCGTATCTTGCTCCACCACCTTATGTCAGTCCGGCAGCGCCAGGACGCGTTTCGCGATGATGTTGAGTTGGATTTCCGACGTCCCGCCCTCGATCGAATTGGCTTTCGAGCGCAACCATTCGCGGGTCAGGCGGATCTCGTCGTCGGTGAACGGTTCGCCTTCCCAGCCAAGCGCATTGAAGCCCTCGGCGGCGATCAGCATTTCGTAGCGGGTCTTGTTCAGTTCGGTCGCGTAGTATTTGAACATCGCCGACATCGGACCGGGAGGCGCGCCGGCCTCGGCTTCCTCGGCGGCGCGCCGGCGGGTCAACTGGAAAGCGTGCGCATCCATCGAGTAAGCGGCGATGCGGTGACGCAGTTCAGGATCGGCGATGCGGCCGTTTTCCTCGCCGGCGTATTGTTTCGCCAACGCCTCCGGCGTGACCTCGAATTTCGCCGCGTTGCGGGCGCCGATGCCGCCGATGCCCTTTGCGCTCGTGTTCCAGCAGGCGCTTGGCGATGGTCCAGCCTTTGTTCAATTGTCCCACCAGATGACTGGCGGGCACCTGAACATTCTCGAAGAACGTTTCGCAGAACACCGACTTGCCGCTGATCAGCCGGATCGGCCGCGGGCGGACGCCGGGATCGTCCATGTCGATCAGCAGAAAACTGATGCCGTCGTGCTTTTTCACCGTCGGATCGGTGCGCACGAGGCAGAAAATCCAGTCCGACACATGCGCGTTCGAGGTCCAGATCTTGTGCCCGTTGACCAGGAAATGCTCGCCCTGCAACACCGCCCTTGTCGACAGGCTGGCGAGGTCCGACCCCGATCCCGGCTCGGAGTATCCCTGGCACCAGCGGATGTCACCGCGGACGATATTCGGGATGTGCTCCTGTCGTTGCTCCTCCGTCCCGTATTCCAGCAGCACCGGGCCGAGCATCGACAATCCCATGCCGCGCAGCGGCGCGCGGCAGCCGAGATCCTGCATTTCTTCTTCCAGGATCAGCGCTTCCTCACCGGATAATCCGCCGCCGCCGTATTGCTTCGGCCATGTGGGAGCGGTCCAGCCCTTTTCCGCCATGCGGTCGAGCCAGATTTTCTGTTCCGGCCGAACGTATACGGCGCGTTTACCGCCGGCGACCTGCTCCTCCTCCGGCATGCGGGTGCGCATGACGGGCGGGCAATTGGCCTCCAGCCAGGCGCGGGTTTCCCGGCGGAAGGCGGTCAGGTCGGACATGTGGTTTCCTCCAGCGACGTTCCGGCACTCTCCCCCAACCGTCTTTCGGGTCAACCCCCGAACGCTGGCACCAGGAGGGCATTGCCGGGCGACGAAGACGCCTGGCGGGCCAACGTCGAACCGGGGGTTCAGGCCACCGGTGTCCCGAATCATTCATCCCAGGAGTTACATTCATCCCAGGAGTTAACGGAGAATGAATCTTTTGAGAGTAGCGCGGTTCCGCCCTCCGGCGCCGATCACATTCGACCGTCGAACCTTGTGCCCAGGGGTGGTTCGGCCATAAGCCGCCCTCGTTGGTCCTTTTCGAGGTTTCGATGACACGTCAAACGGCAACCGCCGTCCGGGCCGCGGCCCAGATACGTCACAGTCGGTCTGCTCGCCGCGATCCTGGCAATCCCCTCTGTCCGGGCGGAGGACCAGCCCGATCCGGTCGTGGCGAAGGTCGGCACCGATGTGATTCACCTGAGCGACGTGACCGCCGCCGTCCAGGCCCTGCCGCCCCAGGCGCGCCAGATGCCGCCCGACCAGTTGATGCCCAAGGTGCTGGATCAGATGGTGGATACGCGTGTCCTGGCGATGGAGGCGCGCAAGCAGGGCCTCGACAAGGATCCGGCGGTCCAACGCAGTCTGCGTGAGGTGCAGGAGCGCGCCCTGGTCTCCGCGATGCTGGAACGGGACGTCGGACCCAGGGTGACCGACGCCGCGGTGAAGGCGCGCTTCGACAAGGAGATCGGCAGCCAGCCGACGGTTCAGGAGGTCCATGCCCGGCATATCCTGGTGGACGATGAAGCGACCGCGAAGAAGATCATCGCCGAATTGAAGAAGGGCGGCGATTTCGCGGCGTTATCGAAACAATACAGCAAGGACGCGGCCGCGGTCGAGCAGGGCGGCGACCTCGGCTATTTCAAGATGACCGACATGGTGCCGGAATTCTCCACTGCCGCTTTCGCGTTGAAGGACAAGGAGGTCAGCCCGCACGCCGGTTCACACCCAGTTCGGCTGGCACGTGATCCAGACGCTGGATCATCGCGCCGCGCAACCCCAGACTTTCGATCAGGCGAAGGATCAGTTGCGCCAGCAGATGATCAGTGAGGAAGTGCACAGAGCGAGCTCACCAAAGCGCGCGCCGACGTGACGGTGGAGCGGTTCAATCTGGACGGTTCGCCGATCAAGGCCACCGATCAGGCGATGCCGCCACCGGCGAAATAGCCTCACCGGGGAAGCGACGAAAAATGGGGAGGAAACCATGACGGGTGCCGTCTCGCACGCCGACGCGCGGTCGCCGGACCGTGAGGGCGCATGGAAACCGAAGTCGACGACCGGGGTTTCTCCGCTCGCGGTCGCGTTGCCGGAGCTGCCGCCGCTTGCCGGCGTGCGGCTTAACGCGACGGCGGCGGGAATTCGATACCAGGGGCGAACGGATCTGGTGATGATGGAGGTGCCGGCGGGCAGCACGGCGGCGGGTGTGTTCACCTCGAACAAATGCCCAGGAGCGCCGGTCGATTGGTGCAGGGAGGCGCTGAAGGGGGGCAAGGCGCGGCTGGTGGTGGTGAATGCCGGCAATGCCAATGTCTTTACCGGCCGGGCCGGGCGGGATGCCTGTGCCGCGACCGCCTCCGCCGCGGCGAGCATGGCGGGATGCGCGCCGCATGAAGTGTTCGTCGCGTCCACCGGCGTGATCGGCGAGGTGTTGCCGCATGAGAAGCTGATCGCCGCCCTGCCGGCTCTGCACGCCGGGTTGAGCGCGGATGCGTGGGAGGCGGCGGCGCGCGGCATCATGACCACCGATACGTTCCCGAAAGCATCGACCCGGGTGGCGAAGATCGGCGGCGTGCCGGTGCGGATCACCGGCATTCGCCAAGGGCAGCGGGATGATCGCGCCCGATATGGCGACGATGCTGTGCTTCGTGTTCACCGACGCGGCGATCCCCGGCGCCGCGCTGCAGATCGATGTTGAAGAAAGGCGTCGATCGCAGCTTCAATTGCACGACGGTGGATTCGGATACGTCGACCTCGGATACGGTGCTGCTGATCGCCACCGGCCAGGCCTCGCATGGGCCGGTCAGCGGGCGGCAGCTCGGGGATTTTTCGACGAAGTTGTCTGAGGTTCTGATGGATCTGGCGCTGCAGGTGATCCGCGACGGCGAGGGCGCGCAAAAGCTGGTGAAGATCGATGTGACGGGGGCGGTGTCGGCTCGGTCGGCGAAACGAATCGCCATGACGGTGGCGAACTCGCCGTTGGTGAAGACGGCGATCGCCGGTGAGGATGCGAACTGGGGCCGTATCGTGATGGCGGTCGGCAAGGCGGGAGAACCGGCGGACCGCGACCGGCTGTCGATCGGCGTCGGCGGCGTATGGATGGCGCGCGAGGGCGGCGTGGTCCCGGGCTACGACGAGACGCCGGTCGTCGCGCACATGAAGGGCCACGAGATCGAGATGGCGATCGACATCGGTCTGGGATCCGGCAAAGCCACCGTCTGGACCTGCGATCTGACGCACGGCTACATCGACATCAACGGATCGTACCGGTCGTAGCGCGGCGCATCGCTCGACGGGGTCTCGGCGGGGCGCTATCGTCGGGGCATCAATCACGAGGGAAACTGCGCCATGGCGTTCTATGAATTGCGTCAATACAAGGTGCTGCCCGGGAAGCAGGCCGAATGGGTGAAGATCATGGAGGAGGAGATCATTCCCTTCCAGGTGTCCAAGGGCATGGTGATCACCGGGTCTTTCCGCGGCGAGACGGATCAGTCGGTGTATGTCTGGATCCGGCGGTTCGAGAGTGAGGAGCAGCGGGTTCAGCAGTATAAGGACGTGTACGAGTCGGATTACTGGAAGACGAAGATCGCGCCGCGGGTGCCGGATTGTCTGGATCGTTCCGCGATGGTGATTACCAGGATGGTGCCGACGCCGCGGTCGCCGGTGCAGTAACGATTGTTTTGACCCCACGCGTCGTGGCTCGGATCGCGTGACGGCGCGTGGGGTTCTGTGGCCGACCTGGCTTCGCTGTGTTTCCCGAAGAATTTTGAGCCACAGATGCCACGGATAAAATCGGTTCTGGTGACAACGAGAATAACCTATCGACTTCCGGCGCATCGAAGTCCCCGTGGCGCTTGATGGGCAGTCAGGAAAACGAGAAACCTGAACAGCAGAACTCGCGACGTGGGGCGCCGGGGCGTGCGCTGTTCATAAGTCACTGATTTTTGCTCGACGGGGCGTGACTGCCTTGGCCTCACCCCCGCACCACCCTCCCCTCCAACGGATACGACGGATCGTTATACCCGGGCGTCGACGGATGCCCCGGCGACACCAGCCGATCGATCAACGCCTCATCTTCCTTGCCTAACCGGCAATCCAAGGCGCCAACGTAATCCTCCCACTGCTCCTCCGTCCGCGGCCCGCCGATCGCCGCGGTGACCAGCCGGTTGTTCAACACCCAGGCGAACGCGAACTGACCCGGCGTCATTCCCCTCCCCCTCGCGTGGTCCGCGATCTCCTGGGCGATATGCAAACTCTCCGGCCGCCATTCCGATTCCAGCATCCGCCGGTCCTGCCGTCCCGCGCGCGTTCCCGCCTGAGGCGGCACGTCCGGTCGATACTTCCCCGTCAGGATCCCGCGCGCCAACGGAGAGTAAGGCACCACGCCGAGACCGTAATATCCGCAGGCCGGCAGATGCTCGACCTCGACCTCCCGGTTCAGCGCATTGTACAGCGGCTGACTGGCGATCGGCCGATCGATCCCGGCCTCGTCGCACAGGCGGCAGATCTCGGCGACCCGCCAGCTTCGGTAATTCGAAACGCCGAAATATCGAATTTTTCCCGCGTGGATCAGATCGGCCAGCGCATGCACCGTCTCCGCCAGCGGGGTCGAGAGGTCTTCCTTGTGCAGATACAGCAGATCGATCTCGGCCACGCCGAGCCGCCGTAAACTGCCCTCCACCGCGTGCTGCACATGCCGCCGCGACAACCCGCGCGCGTTCGGCCCGGTTCCGGTCGGGTTGAAGCATTTGGTGGCCAGCACCCACCAACTCCGGTGTTCGCGGATCGCCCGTCCGGTCACTTCCTCCGACCTGCCGCCGTTATAGCCGTCGGCCGTGTCGACGAAATTAACCCCCTGCTCGCGCGCCCGCGCCACGATGCGGGACGACGTCGCCTCATCCGTCGCGCCGCCGAACATCATCGTCCCGAGACAGAGAGGCGAGACTTTCAACCCGCTGGTGCCAAGCCGCCGATAATCCATGTCGCGTTCCTTTCTCGTCCGGTCTGTGCACCCTACACCAGACCGGCTTAATTGGTCCCATGCCGACTCGGTTTCCCGCCTAAGACCAGTGCGCCCGCCGTAAGTCCCCGTCCCTCGGCGGCTCTGTTCATGGGCTTCGCCAGCATTGGCCTGTCGAGCTTCGGCGGCGGCCTTACCGCCTGGGTTCGGCGAGAGGTCGTGCAGCGGCGCGGCTGGCTGGACGACCAGCAGTTCCTGTCCGGCTACGCGCTGTCGCAGCTTGTGCCGGGCGCGACCAACGTCAACCTGGCGGTGTTCATCGGCACCCAAATGCGCGGCGCACCGGGCGCGCTGGCCTGCTTCGCCGGCCTGACGGCCGCCCCATTCGTGATCATCCTCGTTCTCGGCGCGATCTATTTCGGCATGCGAGGGATGCCGGGCGGGACCTCGCTCAGCATCGCGCTTTCGGGCATGGGCGCGGTGGCGATCGGCCTCAATCTGGGCACCGGCATTCGACTGGCCCGGCGCGGCATCAGACGGGTGATCCCGGCGCTGATCGCGGCGACGGTGGCGCTGTCGGTCGGCGTGCTCGGGTTCTCGCTGATCAAGGTATTGGCGGTCATGATACCGGTCAGCCTGCTGGCGGCCCTGTTGATGCGGCCGCGAGACGACCGGGTCAGGAACGAAGAGCGGTGATCGCCGTACTGTGGCAATTGTTCTGGCTGTTCGCGCTGCTCTCGATGGTGGCGTTCGGCGGCGGCGCCGGCGTGATCCCGGATATCCAGCGCGCCGCCGTGGATGTGCACCACTGGCTGACCGCGAAGGAGTTCCTCGACCTGTTCGCGATCTCCCGCGCCGCTCCAGGCCCAGGATCGATGATCGCGGCACTGGTGGGGCAGAAAGCGGCGGGGGTGGCGGGAGCGATCGTCGCCTTCATCGCGATGTTCGGCCCGTCCAGCGTCGTCGTGTTCAGCAGTTGCCCGGTTCTGGAACCGCGCCGCGCGAAAGCCGTGGCGCGCCGTGGTGGAGCGTGCCCTGGCACCGGTCGGGATCGGCATGACGTTCGCCAGCGGACTCGCGCTCGTCCGCGGCACGGAGCACGCACCGTTGTCGTATGCGATCACCGCGGTCAGCACGTTGCTGGTCGCGTTCACCTCGGTCCATCCGATTCTGCTGCTGGCGATCGGAGCCTCGGCCTTTCTGCTGGCCGGTGGCTGACACCACGATGCCTGAGGACGCGACAGCCGATCGAGCCCGGACCGAGCAATTGTTACAGCATGGTCGTCGATCCGGTTTGGTATCGTGCTCGCTATCGCGACGTGGCGGCCAGCGGCGTGGACCCATTGCGTCACTTCATCGATCTGGGCCTGCGCGAGCGACGCGATCCAAATCGCTGGTTCGATGGCGCGTGGTATGCGCCGCCAGTACGCCGGACGTCGCCGCCTCCGGGGCACACCCGTTGCTGCACTACCTGGCCGAAGGTGCCGCGACAGGGGCGCGATCCGCATCCTCGTTTCGATGCCGGTTGGTACATCGGGCAGCATCCGGAAGCCGCCGGCAATCCGTTGTTGTTTCACCTTCGGGTCGGCGCCGCGCGCGGCTGGCTGACGGAACGTCCGGTCGCGATCGAGGATTACCTGCCATCGGCCCGGACCCCTTTCGTAGCACCGCCGGCGGTCGCGGTAGACGTCATTGTTCCGGTTTATCGCGATCTCGCGGTGACGCGGCGGTGCATCGGATCGGTGCTGGCGGATGGCGACCGGTCGATGGGCCGGGTCATCGTGATCGACGATCGTTCGCCGGAGCCGAAGCTCAGCGCGTGGCTGGATCGGCTGGCGAAGTCCGGTGCGATCGTGCTGTTGCGCAACAAACGGAATCTCGGGTTCGTCGCCTCGGTCAATCGCGGCATGCGGCATGCCGGCCAATCGACGATGTCGTGCTGCTGAACAGCGACACCGAAGTGCCCGCCCGGCTGGCTGCGCCGCCTGCGGGCGCAGGCATACGCGGAGGACAAGATCGCCAGCGTTTCGCCGCTGTCGAACAACGCGACGATTTGCAGCTATCTGGGTTACGAGGGCGGCCCGATGCCGACGCGGCATCACGTTGTCGCGGATCGACGCGGCCTGCCGCGCGGTCAACGCCGGTCGCTTCGCCGACTGCCCCGACCACGGTCGGCTTCTGCATGTACATCCGGCGCGCCGCTCTGGATGAAGCAGGCCCGTTCGATGCCAAAACATTCGGCAAAGGTTACGGCGAGGAAAACGACTTCTGTCTGCGCTCCGCCGCTCTTGGCTGGCGCCACCATATCGCGTGCGATACGTTCGTGCGGCACGAAGGCGGCGCAAGTTTCGGCGCCGCGGCCGACACCGGGATCACGCGCGCGCTTCGCGATCCTGACCGACGCGGTATCCCGACTACCCGGCGCGCATCGCTCAGTTCGTCGACGATGCCGAGCACCGAGCCGTTTCGTTTCGCCGCCACGATGGCGCTGTTCCGGGCATCGGGGTTGCCGACCGTGCTGGTGCTGTCGCACGATCTTGAAGGCGGCGTGCGCCGGCATGTGCACGACGTCGTGGAGCGCGATGCGGGCCGCGCGAACTATCTGGTGCTGGAGCCGGCCTCGCGCGGTGTCGCTTTGTCGGTTCCGGCGCTGCCGGGCCATCCGAAACTCGTCCTGGCGGCGGAACGGTGGCGCGATGTCGCGGCAGTGGCGCGCTCGGCCGGCGTGACGCGGGTGCATATCCATCATCTGATGGGGCTGGACCTCGATGCGCGCGCGCTGATCCACGATCTTGGGGTGGAGTTCGACGTCACGGTGCACGATTATTTCGCGATTTGCCCGCAGGTGACGTTACTGCCGTGGTCCGCCGGTCATTACTGTGGCGAGCCGGGTCCGGCCGGCTGCGACGCCTGCATCGCCAACCGGCCATCGCACGGCGCCACCGATATTCTGTCGTGGCGTCTGCGGTGGAGCTTGGCAATTCCACGAAGCCGATCGCGTGTTCGCCCCCAGTCGGGATGCGTTGGACAGGTTGCGGCGGTATGGCATCGGCGGAAACGGGCGGTGTGGTCCCGCATGAGACCGTAACGCCGGGCCCGTGGCGGCTTTACCCTCGGCCGAGATCGGGCAATCGGCTGCGGGTCGCGGTACTGGGCGTGCTGGCCAATCACAAGGGCGCTCAGGTGGTGGCATCGGTGGCGATGGCGGCCGATCCGGCGAAGCTGGAAATCCAGGTGATCGGCGACGTCGAAGCCGAATTTTCCCGACGCCGCGCGGAACCGGATGACGATCCACGGCGCTATCACGAGGGCGAACTTCCGGCGCTGTTGGCGAAATACCGCCCGCATGTGGTGTGGTTTCCCGCATCCTGGCCGGAGACCTACAGTTTCACGCTGTCCGCCGCGATCGAGGCCGGGCTGCCGATCGTGGCCAGCGAGATCGGTGCATTTCCGGAACGGCTTGCCGGCCGGCCGTTGACCTGGCTGATCCCGCCGACCCTGGATCCGGAGGCTTGGCTGACGCTGTTCGAAAGCGTCGCGGTCGCGATACGATCGAGCGCGATCCGCGAAAGCCACCGGCCTGGGCTCCGCCCGTGCACTCCGGCATCGGCGACCTGGAAAGCGCCCGGCGCGGCATACCGGACTCCGGACGTCGCGCCGCGATGGCCTGCGTGGATCTGCGCCGCGATGGCGTCACCTCGGTGGTTGTCATTCCCGGAAACGTTCGAGGATGGATCGTCCACGCCCTGCGCGCATATCAGGCTGCTTCGGCCGCTGGATCATCCGGGATGCGGGCGCTGGGCTGTCGGTCACGCTGGCCGACGCCGCAGACGCGTGTCGCGGTACCGCGCCGACGTCATCGTGACGCAGCGCCATGCGGTGCCGTCGATCGCCGCCGCCGAGGCGCTGGCGGCGCATGCGAAACGAACCGGTGCCACACTGATATTCGACCTCGACGACGATCTGCTGACCATCCCGCCCGATCATCCCGGAAGCCGCGGAACTGGCGGCCGGGCGCCGCGGTGGTGGAACGCATGATCCAACTCGCCGATATCGTCCAGACCTCGACCGCGGCGCTGGCGGCCCGGGTCGCGCCGCTCGCGCGCCGGGTCCAGGTGGTCGCGCAACGCGCTGGACGAGCGGATCTGGCTGCCCGGACCGGCGGGACCGGACCGATCGTTATGGTCCGGTCAGGATCCTGTGCATGGGCACCGCGACGCACGATGCCGATTTCGCCATGATCCTGCCGGCGCTGACCGAAATTCATCGGCGAGTTCGGCGACCAGATCCAACTCGACCTGATCGGTTTCGTTGCCGGATCGGAGGTACCGGCGTGGATCCGGCGGCTTGCGCCGTCGCCGCACGCCGGCCGCTCCTACCCCGGGTTCGTTCATTGGCTGAGCCGGTTCGCCGGGCCCTTGGGACATCGGGCTGGCGCCGTTGGCCGGTAATCCGTTCAACGACTGCAAATCCGCCGTCAAAGCGATGGATTATGCCGCTCTGGGGCTCGCCGTTCTGGCCTCCGACGTGACCGGCTTATCGCGGATCCCTGGCCGACGGGCCCGGGGGCTGGCTGGTGGCGAATACGACCGAAGCCTGGCACGAGGCATTGAGCCGGATGATCCGGGATGCCGAATTGCGCCGTCATCTCGCGGCGGGCGGCTTTCAGGCGTTGCGGACGAGCGGGACGCTCGCGTCGCGGGCCAGCTCCCGGCGCGATGCGTGGCCTCGGGCGAAAACGCGGAGATGAAGGGCCGTGCGGCAGGCGGCCACGTGTTGGGGTACACGCGCTGTCCGTAGACGTCATGCCTTCGCGGGTTCGGTGCTTGCAAGTGGTGGGTCGCGAACCTTTGGCTTGCTGGCTTCTCGGAGATGAAATCCGCCGCCGGCGCGCACGCGGGTTCCGCGGTCGTGGGAATTGGCGCGGCCGCGATGTGCGGAACGGCGGGCTTCATTTGGGGAGAAGCCGGAAACCCAGAGAAAGCCAGGCATCGTCCGGGCCACGTGTACACGCACATGCGTCGACGGTTCGCAGGGTCGTGCCGATATCGATACGTTCGGTGACGCCGTCCCCCCGGACGCCGTACGGCAACCAGACGATCACTACTTAGCGTCGTCGCGCTCAGCCGCTATTTTTGGACGAGGCAAGGCCATGACGTTGAGAGGACAGCCATGACCGGGCAGAATTAGTGCTCGCTCAGAGAGCTGACGACAGTCCCAACGTCACCGATCAGCGGCCTCGGCGGCCGGCCCGGTCAGCAGCGTCCGCGACCGCGCCAGGTCAAATTCCTGGCGGGCATTCATCAGTTCGCGCTCAGTGCGCTCCCGGATCACGCGGCGCCCTGTCGCGCCCTGAACGGTCACGATCGTCCAGACCACAATGCCCGCGAGGATCGCCACGATCAGCGAGCCCAGTACGGCGAGTTCGCGCGCGAGGAGGGCAAGCCCGGAGAGTGGCTGCATCGCCGTGTCCGTCGCGATGCCCACAATGACGCTCATGTCCCGATCCGGCAGACGCTGAAAGGCGATGATCCGCCGAACCTTGTCCATCGGCGACGTCCCGGCCCAAACCCCCGCCTCGTGCTTCCGCATCTGTCCGATCAACTCGGAGGACGAGATGTCCATTTCAGCCGATTGCGCGGACGATCCCACGATCGCCTGGAGCGCACCGCGCTTCGTATCGGCCAGTCCAACCACTCCGTTCTCGCCCAACCTGGCGCCCGCGAAGAGTTTCGTTATCTCCGCGGACCGATACGAGGCACCAACCAACCAACCTTTTGGCTCGGCGAGCGGTCGCAGCACGTACATCAGAAACTGACGTGCCTGGATGTTGTCCGCGCCGGGTATCCTGCCGTCAGGGTTGTTCGTGCCGTCGGCCTCGAACGTCTCCAGGCTGCCATTCGGGTAGGTCACGTAGGCCGACGCCGAAGCCCTGACCGACCGATCGCGGCAGCGTGCTCTGGACGATGATCCGCTGATCGTTGGCGATGAATATGTCGTCGGCGACTTCGGTCAGCGACAGCAGCTGTTTCCGCCACGCGGCGAGGTCGACGCTGTCGCTGTCCTTTTTCCACTCGTCCTGAATGATCGAAAGGCTCTGACCGACCAGCCGCAATTCACCCGCGATCGTGTTCGCGAGCGAGAACGCCACTGATCGGAGCTGTTGATCGGTGCGGGTCCGAAGTTCGGCCTCCTCATCCTCGACGGCGCGAGCGGTGAGGGTCCAGATCAACGTGATCAACCCCAGGCTGATCAGGCCGATCGCGGTGAACGTTATCCAGTGAACAGGCTTGATTCGCGAAGCGGGGCGCGCGGCGCCCGAGCCACTGTTCGACTGGCGTTCGGATCGGCGACGCACCTCGACCTTACGGTTGTGGGACTGCCTACGTTCTGCACGCATTTAGATAAGTTGACCCCATACATACCATCGGTAGGTGTGCCAACCTTCTCATATTCCTAACCGCGACTGCCGCAACAAACCTCGGAGACGTCTGAACTTCAGCTCGAACCCGGGCTATTGACCGGCTCTGTATACAATATCCATAATACGGCCCCGCCGCTGATGGCTGGCGCTGATGGCTGGCGTTGGGGTGCCCTCCAAACATGAACGAACAAGCGCAAATCAAGTTGCCGATCGAGCCATTGCACGTGAATATCGGGTTGCGTGCGCAGGCATGCGAGGCGATCAGGGCGGCGATCATGCGGATGGACATCTACGGCCAGCCGGAAGAAATCCGGCTCGACGAACGCCAGCTCTGCCAGGACCTGGGCGTCAGCCGCACCCCGATACGCGAGGCGCTGTCGGTCCTGGAGCAGGAAGGGTTCGTCCGCTCCGTCCCCCGCCGCGGCATCTTCGTCGTCCGCAAGTCGAAGCGCGAAATCGTCGAGATGATCACCGTCTGGGCTGCCATCGAGAGCATGGCCGCCCGCCTCGCCGCCACGCGGGCCACAGCCGAGGAGATCGCCGGCCTGCGCCAGGCCTGTCCGCGTTCGATGACGACCCGAGCGGGCAGATCAGCGAATACTCCGATGCCAACATGGCATTTCACAAGACGATCATCCGGCTGGGCGGCATCGAACTGATGGCCAGCATGACCGACACGCTGTTCATCCATATGCGCGCGGTCCGCGCGGTGACGATGACGCAGGACAACCGGGCGCGCCGCTCGGTCGCCGATCACCGCGACATCATCGCGGCCCTGGAGGCACGAGATGCCGACCGCGCGGAACGTCTGGTGCGCGAGCACACGATGGGTCTTGCCGCCCATGTCGAACGTCACGGCGATTTCCTCGATGCCAGGCCGCCGGCCGTCGAGGAGCGCCGCCGCCAATACGCTTAAACACGTTCCTGGAGGAACCACGTCATGTCCGCAATACTGGAGCAAACGGGTGGGGAGCAATCCGCCGGCGAAGCCGAACTGACCGACGGGTTTCATCTGGTCATCGACGCGCTGAAGCTGAACGGTATCAAAACGATCTATAACGTCCCCGGCATCCCGATCACCGATCTGGGCCGTCTGGCGCAGGCCGAGGGGATGCGGGTGATCTCGTTCCGGCACGAGCAGAACGCCGGCAACGCGGCGGCGATCGCGGGATACCTGACGAAGTCGCCGGGCGTGTGCCTGACGGTGTCGGCGCCGGGCTTTCTGAACGGGCTGGTGGCGCTGGCCAACGCGACGACGAACTGCTTTCCGATGATCCTGATCAGCGGCTCCTCGGAACGCGAGATCGTCGATCTGCAGCAGGGCGACTATGAGGAGATGGATCAGCTCGCCATCGCGAGGCCGCTGTGCAAGGCGGCGTACCGCGTGCTGCACGCGGCCGATATCGGCATCGGCGTCGCGCGCGCGATCCGCGCGGCGGTGTCGGGCCGGCCGGGCGGCGTGTATCTCGATCTGCCGGGGAAACTGTTTGGCCAGGTGATGGAGGCCGAGGCCGGCCGGCGCTCGTTGGTGAAGGTGATCGATCCGGCACCGGCACAGATCCCGGCGCCTCCGCGGTCGAACGCGCGTTCGACGTGCTGCGCGGCGCGTCCCGGCCGTTGATCATTCTGGGCAAGGGCGCGGCGTATGCGCAGGCCGACGACGACATCCGGGCGCTGGTCGAGAAGAGCGGCATTCCGTTCATTCCGATGAGCATGGCCAAGGGTCTGATGCCCGACCTGCATCCGCAATGCGCCGCCGCCGCGCGCTCGACCGTGCTGGCGGACAGCGACGTCGTGCTGATGATCGGCGCTCGGCTCAACTGGCTGCTCAGTCACGGCAAAGGCCGGCAGTGGGGCAAGCCGGGCTCGAAGAAGTTCATCCAGATCGACATCGAACCGCGCGAGATGGACAGCAATGTCGAGATCGCCGCGCCGCTGGTGGGCGACATCGGCTCCTGCGTGGCGGCGCTGCTGCGCGGCATGGGCGACGACTGGAAGCCGCCGCCCGCTGACTGGACCGAGGCGATCGCCGAAAAGAAGGAATGCAACATCGCCAGGATGGCGGCGCGGCTTGGCAGGAACTCGATGCCGATGGATTACCACACGGCGCTGCGCGTGCTGCGCGACGTGATCAAGGAGCGGCCGGACGCGATCCTGGTGAATGAGGGCGCGAATACGCTCGACCAGGCGCGCGGCGTGATCGACATGTATCAGCCGCGCAAACGGCTCGATGTCGGCACCTGGGGCGTGATGGGCATCGGCATGGGGTTCGCCATCGCCGCCGCGGTCGAGACCGGCAAGCCGGTGCTGGCGATCGAGGGCGACAGCGCGTTCGGCTTCTCCGGCATGGAGGTGGAGACGATCTGCCGCTACAACCTGCCGGTCTGCGTCGTGGTGTTCAACAACGACGGCATCTATCGCGGCGACGGCGTCAATACCGGCGGCGGCGCCGATCCGGCGACGACGGCGTTCGTCGCGGGCGCCCGTTACGACAAGATGATCGAGGGGTTCGGCGGCGTCGGCGTCAATGTGACCACGCCGGACGAACTGAAACGCGCGGTCGATGCGGCCATGGATTCCGGCAGGCCCACGTTGATCAACGCGGTGATCGATCCGGCGGCGGGCAGCGAGAGCGGCAATATCGGCAACCTCAATCCCAGGAGGCCCTGTCCTCGAAAAGCGCCCTGGCGAAGAAAGGAGCAGCATAACATGTCGAAAGCCCTCGATGGTGTCCGAATTCTCGATTTCACGCATGTTCAGTCGGGGCCGACCTGCACGCAGTTGCTGGCCTGGTTCGGCGCCGACGTGATCAAGGTGGAGCGGCCGGGCGTCGGTGACATCACCCGCGGCCAGTTGCGCGACATTCCCGATGTCGACAGCCTGTATTTCACGATGCTGAATCATAACAAACGCTCGATCACCATCGACGCGCGCAATCCCGACGGCAAGCACGTGCTGGAAGAATTGGTGAAGACCTGCGACGTGATGGTGGAGAATTTCGCTCCGGGCGCGCTGGATCGGATGGGCTTCACGTGGGAGCGCATCCAGGCACTGAACCCGCGGATGATCCTGGCCTCGATCAAAGGTTTCGGGCCCGGGACCGTATGCGGACTGCAAGGTTTACGAGAATGTCGCGCAATGCGCCGGCGGTTCGGCGTCCACGACCGGGTTCGACGATGGTCCGCCGTTGGTGACCGGCGCGCAGATCGGCGATTCCGGTACCGGCCTGCATCTGGCGTTGGGCATCGTGTGCGCGCTGCATCACCGTCATGCGACCGGCCGCGGGCAGAAGGTCGATGTGGCGATGCAGGACGGCGTGCTGAATTTGTGCCGGGTGAAATTGCGCGATCAGCAACGGCTCGCGCATGGGCCGCTGACGGAATTTCCGCAGTATCCGGATGGGGAGTTTGGCGAGGCGGTGCCGCGGTCCGGGCAATGCTTCGGGTGGCGGGCAGCCGGGTTGGATTTTGAAGTGCAAGGGTTGGGAGACCGATCCGAACGCGTATATTTATTTCATCGCCCAGGCGCCGGTGTGGGAAGCGATTTGCGATGTGATTGGGAAGCCGGAATGGAAGACCGATCCGGATTACGCGAAACCGCCTGCCCGCCTGCCGCGGCTGCGGCAGATCTGGGACACGATCGAAGCCTGGACGATGACCAAGACGAAGTTCGAGGCGATGGATATCCTGAACAAATACGACATCCCCTGCGGGCCGATCCTGTCGATGAAGGAAATCGCCGAGGAACCGTCTCTGCGCGCCACCGGCACGGTGGTCGAGGTCGATCACCCGACCCGCGGCAAGTTTCTGACCGTCGGCAATCCGATCAAGATGTCCGAGCATGTCAGCGAAGTGAAGCGGTCGCCGTTGTTGGGCGAGCACAACGAGGAGGTGCTGCGTGACGTGCTGAAGTTCGACGATGCCGACCGTGCAACGGATGCTGGCGTCACCGGGTCTGGGCGGACGCGTGAAGGCGGCGGCGGAGTAACACCCCGCCTACCCTGATGACAGACCCGTTGGCACCGTCGTCAACCTCGTCATGGCCGGCCGCCGGGCCTGCCATCAATCGCCGCACGGTGCCGCGACAGATCCCGCGGATGATCCTCGATCCGGTCGGGCAATGAGGGAATATCGGACGGGTGCCCTTTCAACGCCGGACCAATTGAGCGCCCATGGTATCAGGCCCTGCCATCACGGGTAACATGCAAGTCGAGACTTACGGCGACTGATGAGGACATGAATCCGGAACATCGAATTTTTATGATTTTCGGGATAACCGAAAGGATTGTTCGAAACCACCTTATCTGCGTTCATCGTTCTTCATCGGCGTTCATCCGCGGTTAAAATTCTTCAATCGCCAGGTTCCCGCATGGCCTAACCGCTCAGAAAGAATTTTAACCGCGGATGAACGCCGATAAACGCAGATGGAATTTAAGCGTGCCGCCATGCACTATCACTCGCATGGACGCGTAAATCCGCCGTGATCGCTTCCATCGTGGCCGGATCAAGCCTCTCGAGCGGCAGGACAAGCTCGTTGCGACCATGCCACTGTCGGTTGGTTGTGTGCATCTGGTAGGGACAAGCTGGGTGATGACGGGCCGGGTGACCGTGCCGATGGTTAACTCACTCTTATACCAACCGCCCTATGGCCTGACCTTTTTTGCCCATTTGCGTTGAGCGATTGATCGAATACGGTCGGGGGCGGCCATCAACGCATTCCACGCCGAGCAGCATGCATCCACGATCTTGTCGTAGGTGTCGAACACTCGATTGCTGAGAAAGTTCTGCTTCAGGTACTGCCAGATGTTTTGGACCGGGTTCAATTCCGGCGAATATGGTGGAAGCGAAAGCAGACTGATGTTCTCTGGGACTTTCAGTTGCCCGCCGGTCTGATGCCGACCGGCGCCGTCCAGCACCAGAACAGCATGCGCGCCCGGTGCCACGTGGCGGCTGATCTCCAACAAATGCAGGTTCATCGCGTTGGTATTGACCTCGGGCGGGATCAGGCCTGCGCCAACGCCTCGTGCCGGACAGTCCGCGCCGAAGATGTAGGCCCAATCGTAACGTTGATCGCGTGACGCTGGACGGCGGCTGCCGCGATTGGTCCATATGTAGGTCAGATGGCCCTGTTGGCCGACCCCGGCTTCATCCTGTCACCAGAGCTCAATGGAATGGTCCCGGACCCCGCGGGGACCGCGGCGCGAACCAGATCACCGAAGTTTTTTTATGTGCCTCCTGTGCTTCAGCGTCAGCCTGAGGATGGCGCGGCCGCACGGAAATGCGCCGAAAACCCAGCCGTCGCGCCAGTTTGCCAACACTTCGCTCGTGCAATTCCATATCGAAGCTTCGCGAGATGCGCTCACGTAGATCAATCAGACGCCAACGCACGATCCCATCGGTCTCGGGGTCAGGGCCGGCCCGCACCCAGGCCTCGAACTCCGCTTCCTGCTCGATTGAGAGTTTCCGGGGCGCACCACCACCGTATGCACGATCGAACAGTCCCCCAACGCCTTCATCATTGAAACGATGCACCCGGTCTCTGAGCGTCTGGCGGTCCATGCCGCACTGCGCCGCCGCGTCGCGTCGGGCACAGCCCTCCAATACCAACGCGATCGCCAACATCCGCCGTGCCGCTGGCGCATCGCTGGCACGTCCCGCCTCCTGACGCGGCGCGGAAGCCGACACATCTGTCCGGGTGATCTTTATCGTCATCGCATGCCTCCTGGCCTGACGACGACGAATCATGCTCGTCCGAGCCGCGCCAAGAAGTCTTGAGTCAGAGCAACGGGCCGCTGATATTACACAACGTCGGCGACTGTGCTCGCCTGTCGGTGCTGGAGCGTGACGAAGCAGCGATCCGCTTCGCGATCGAAATCCGCCCACCGCGGGGCCGGCCCGGGCTGAGAGGCACCAGGTCATTCACCTGAAGAACTCCGCGGCTCCGCGGCTCTGTGGTTACGCTTTCCCAGCGCCGCGACCCATCCGGGCCCATCCTCCCCTCACTCAAATTCACCAATCCTTAATCGGCCTCAGCTAAGCATAACCACAGA
>CAVUUB010000003.1:0-199541 GCA_963744555.1 Bryobacterales bacterium
GATTCAATGGAAGCTAACAATGTCCTTCCTGATCTCCAAGCATCGATTTTGTGTGAAGATGTCGGCAGGAGTTGAACGGTCTTCAGACGCTTGTGGGAGTGATCAACATACTGCCGACTCCGGCACTTCCGGTCGGCCTACTGAAGCTCTGCCTGTGGACGCGGTCGTGTGGCGGCTTTGGCAAATTTTGTCAGACCTCTCGGATTCTTGGAGTAGAGGAGTGCAAATCATAGCGGAATCGCACATTGACTTTGAGCTGAAGGAACTGGAGGGGAACGTGACTAATGTGCACATGTTTCCGGGCGTTCAATTCCAACAATTCGGGATACACCATGTGGAGATACTTTTGGATGGCGAGTTGATTATTCGTTACCCTCTAAACGTTGTCCGGGTGTGAGTCGCGCCCAACGTTACCATACGCATTTCCAATTTCCCATTTTAGATAAAAGACTCTAACAACGAACTATTCGTAATCCCCCAATGAGCACCAACATCGAATCGCACCTGATCGAGAACCGAGTCTTTAAACCGGCGAAATCATTCTCGAAAAACGCCTACATCTCGAGCTTCGAGCAATACCAGGAATTATATCGTAAATCGATAAAGAACCCGGAGAAATTCTTTGCCCAACGGGCCGCTGAGCTTCTCGTATGGCAGAAGAAGTGGAAAGTGGTTCTCGAATGGAAAGAGCCGTTCGTCAAGTGGTTCGTTGGCGGCAAACTGAATGTTTCCGAAAACTGCCTCGACCGGCACCTGACTGGCCCGAGGCGGAATAAAGCGGCGCTGATCTGGGAAGGCGAGCCCGGGGATAAAGTGACGCTCACTTACCAGCAGCTCCACCGTGAAGTTTGCAAGTTCACAAATGTTCTTAAGCGGAATCACATTAGAAAAGGTGACCGGATCATCATCTACATGCCGATGTGTCCGGAGGCGGCTATCGCGATGCTGGCCTGTGCGAGACTCGGAGCGATTCATTCGGTAGTTTTCGGAGGGTTTAGCTCTGAATCGATTAAAGATCGAATCAAAGACAGCCAGGCCAGGATGGTAATCACTGCGGATGGTGGATACCGGCGCGGAGCAATCGTACCGCTGAAGAAAAATGTCGATGATGCATTAGCAGACAATGAGCAGATCGAGCGCGTAATCGTTTTTCGTCGAGCTAATAACGAGATTCACATTAAGGAAGGTCGTGATGTGTGGTGGCACCGGGAAATGGAATACGTCGACGCGAATTGCGCACCGGGCCCGATGGATTCTGAGGACCCGTTGTACATCCTGTACACCAGCGGTTCGACTGGTAAACCGAAGGGGATACTGCACACCAGCGCCGGATATTTGTTAGGAACGGCCCTCACCACGAAATACGTTTTCGATCTGAAAGAGGAGGATGTCTATTGGTGCACAGCGGATATTGGCTGGGTCACGGGCCACAGCTATACGGTGTATGGCCCGCTCTGTATCGGTGCAACAGTTTTGATGTATGAAGGCGCTCCGAACTGGCCGGAACCGGATCGTTTCTGGAAGTTGATAGAGAACTACGGGGTCACCGTCTTTTACACGGCGCCCACGGCGATTCGAGCTTTCATCCGCTGGGGTGACGAATATCCAAATCGGCATAATTTGTCTTCGCTCCGGTTGCTTGGCACGGTGGGAGAGCCGATCAACCCGGAGGCATGGATATGGTATCACATGGTGATAGGGGGCGGTCGCTGCCCGGTGGTTGATACGTGGTGGCAGACGGAGACGGGAGCTATCATGATCACTCCGTTGCCGGGTGCCACGCCGCTGAAGCCAGGGACGGCAACCTTGCCATTTTTCGGGATTGACGCCGCTGTCGTCGACGACCAGGGAAACGAGGTTCCGCCGAATGTCGGGGGTAAACTGGTGATACGCAAGCCATGGCCCTCGATGTTGCGAACGATCTGGGCGACAAACAGCGTTACAAGAAACAATACTGGAGGCCGTGGTTGAGACCCGGCGCTTATTGACCAGTGTGAAATCGCGCGCGAACGTCTCGATGGTTCGGTCCACCCGATCGCGGCCCACGCCGCGCAACTCGATCAGATCCTCAGGCGCCGGAAGCGCGACCAAAAGGCGACCGCCATCGCCGAGGACGCGGCGGAACTCGCCGGCATTCATCCGCGCCGTTATGGAGAGGACGATTGAGAAGGAGCGGTCGGCATACGGCACGAAGCGATCGGCATTGGCCACGACCCACTCGCATCCTGGGTGGCGCCGCGCCGCGGCATCAATGGCCGGAACCGAAATGTCGACGCCATGCGCGTCGAAACCGATTTGACGGGCCAGGCTGCCCAGATAGAAACCGTCGCCGCAGCCGGCATCCAGAACGATGTCATTCGACGATGCAGCTAATATTTCCGCGATCGCATTCAGCAGGGGCCCAGTCACGCCGCGATCGTGCAATCGCCCCCGTCCTTGCAGCGCAGCGCGGCGTGTCGCCTGGCTGCTTGGATCGTCGATCCTGCGGCTGGAGCAGATTGATGTATCCGCTGCGCGCGATGTCGAACGAATGCCCGCGCGGACAAAACACTCGCCGTTCTTCGCGCGCGAGAGGCAGATGGCAATCGCGAACGGGGCAGAGCAGCGCCGGCATGCGTGTCAAAGTCGTTAAATGTCTATCGGCTTTATCGCCCGCGGTCGATTTGATCCCTCAAGTCGCTAGGGTAGCTGGCTTTTAATTCGGGATGGGCCTCGGCGAGCCGGATCAAGTCAAGCTCATCCTTCTTGCGTTTGCTCAACCGTCGTTGGGGATCGCTGTAGGCCCATAGTTTACCTTGCGTGACATCCTGCAGGCTAGCGATCCTCACGCGAATTCCGAGAACCTCGGACTCCACGGATCGATCCAGGAAATCCTGATATCTTTCGTCCGTGGTGAACTGAATCCGAAGATCGCTTTGGGGGACCCAATCATTCATCGCATGCGCATGCTGTTGAATTACTACGATGTCGGCATCGAGCGTATATACAGGCTCTACATAGCAGTTGACCGCCAAGCCGCCGATCAAGCAATAAGGTTCGAACGATTCGCAGGCTTTAACCAGCCGGGCGAAGTCAGTCGCGCCGCCCTGAGTAGTCAACTCGTATGCCTCCGCCGCAGTCACAACTTCAACTTTATACCTCGGCACACGGAGCGGCAAATTTCGACGGGTGGTTCCGTTCACTCGCCGGGTTAAACTATCAACAGCCCCCCGATGAAGATCTCGGCCGCGATCATCACCTACAACGAGGAGCGCAATATCGCACGAGTGATGGAAAGCCTGCGCTGCTGCGACGAGATCGTGGTGATCGATAGCGGATCGAACGATCGTACCGTGGAACTGGCGACGAAGCTAGGCGCGCGCGTGATCGATTGCCGTATGGCGCGGCTTTGCCGGGCAAAAGAACCATGCCTCCGAGCATTGCGAGCACGATTGGGTTCTGTCACTTGACGCCGACGAAGCTCTGAGCGAGGCGCTGGAGGCCGAAATCTGGCAGATCAAGAAAAACGGCCCACAGTTCGACGCTTACACCATGCCTCGGCTGGCCCAGTATCTGGGCCGCTGGATACTGCACTCGGGTTGGTATCCGGACCGCAAAATTCGGCTCTACGACCGGCGCCAAGCCAAGTGGGTGGGCGATTACGTCCACGAATCCGTTGCTGTGGAAGGAACCATCGGGCATCTGAAATCGAACATCCTGCATTTCACGTGCAGCTCGCTTTCCGAGCATCTCAAGACCATGGACCGCTACACTACGCTGGCCGCCGAGCAGTTGGTTGAGCAGAAGAAGGAAATCGGCTGGACGCAACTGGCTCTGGACCCTCCCTGGACATTCTTCCGGACCTACGTCCTGCAGCGCGGCTTTCTGGACGGTACCGAGGGGCTGGCCATCGCCTACATGGCGGCGCTCTATAACTTCCTGAAATATGCAAAGGCCAAGAACATGAGTCCGCGAAGGTAGCCTTGTTTATCCTGCACATTGACTCGGGAACCGAGATGCGTGGCGGGCAATGGCAGGCGCTGTACTTGATGCGGGGATTGATCGCCGCGGGACATCGGGCGCGGCTGCTGGCGCCGGCCGGCTCTCCGCTCATGAACGCGGCGGCGGCGCAGCAGGTGGATGCGCAGCCGGTGGGCATCGGCGGCTGCTGCGGGCGGCTGCGGGCGTGGATCTGGTTCACGCCCACGATGCGCGCGCGCACACCATGGCTCTGATGGCGAGCAAGCCGCTGGTGGTGTCGCGAAGGGTGGCATTCCCGGTGCGGCGTGATCTGGCATCGCGGTGGAAGTACCGGCGAGCCGGCGCATTACCTTGCGGTCTCCCAATGCGTGAAGCAGCATTCTGATGGATGCGGGCATCGAACCTGAAAAAATCACCGTCGTCTATGACGGAGTTCCAGTGGACTCTGGCCGAAAGCCGGCGACCGTTCGCGAGTGTTGGCGGTGGATTTGGAAGATCCCGGAAAGGGCAAGAAACTGATCGAGGAGGCGGCGGCGCTGGCCGATATTCCGGTGCATTTCTCCGAATAATCTAATCCGCGATCTACCGGAAGCGGCGCGTCTTCGTTTATATTACGGATTTGGAGGGCTTGGGATCCGCGGTCCTGCTGGCCATGGCCGCGGGCGCTCCCGTTTTGGCGAGCCGCGTCGGCGGGCTGCCGGAGATTGTCGACGATGGCGTCACCGGCTTGTTGACGTCCAATGAGCCCCAGGCCATAGCCAAGCAGATCCAGCGATTGTTGGCCGATCGCCCGCTGGCGTCTGCGTCTGGCTGCGCGCGCCCGAAGCCGCGTGGAAAAAGAGTTTACGGTCGAGCGCATGGTGAACGAGACGCTGCGGCGTTTATGAAAGGATACTGACTTGATCGAAGCTGCATTAGCCGCGCTGGCCGGGCTGCTCATCGGCAGTTTCTTGAACGTCTGCATCTTCCGTCTGCCGCGCGATCTTTCGGTGGTGCGCCCCGGTCGTTTCTGCCCGGAGTGCGGAAGCCCGATCGCCTGGTTCGACAACATTCCGCTGCTCAGCTATCTGCTACTCCGAGCACGCTGCCGGAATTGCAGTGCGCGTATCCCGCTGCGTTATCCGGTCGTGGAATTGCTAACGGGCGCTGCGTTCTTTTGCGCGGTCTGGATGCTGGGTCCTACAGCCGCGGCCATCAAGTTCTGCGTATTTGCCGCCATCGCTATCACGCTGATGTTTTCCGATCTCGAAGAGCGCATTTTGCCCGATGAGTTTACGCTCGGCGGGCGCCGTGGCCGGCGTAGCTATTCGCGGGTTTCGTTCCTTTCGACTGGGGCATCGTTACGGCTGCTGCTCATGCGGACCGACTACCCGAGGCTGGCATCCATGGCCGAGTCGTTGTTCGCGGCGCTGTTCTGCGGCGGTACCTTGTGGCTGGTGGGTTCTTGTACGAAAAGATTCGCCATCGAGAAGGCCTGGGATTCGGCGACGTAAAGATGGTGGCGATGATCGGCGCTTTTCTGGGTCTGCAGGGCGCGCTGATGACATTGATCGTCGGGTCGCTTCTAGGCGCCGTGGTGGGGCTGTGCTACATCTGGTTCACCGGAAAAGACGCATCCACTTATGAGCTGCCTTTCGGAACTTTCCTGGGAGCCGCGGCTCTGGGCGTCGGTTTCTTCAGCGTAGTTTTTCATGCCCTGGTACAACCACCTGGCTGCCTATATGTCGGAGTCCTGGCTGTTCCGGTGTACCATAAAACTTGCTTAGATGAAAGATCTCTTCGAGGTTCTGAAGCCCGGAAGCAAGGACTGGGTGCTCGCCAAAGCATCGATCCTGAACCGCTTGCCCGCCCACATTGCCATCATCATGGACGGCAATGGACGCTGGGCCAAGAAACGAAACCTGCCCCGGGCGGCCGGTCACAAAGCCGGCATCGAAGCGGTGCGAATCACGGTGGAAACCTGCACGCACGGCTGGGAATTCAGGCATTGACCCTGTATGCTTTTTCGGTGGAGAACTGGAAGCGGCCGCGACCGGAAGTGGACACGCTTTGGCGGCTGCTGCGCGTCTATCTGCGCCATGAGCTTCCCGAGATTCTGCGCAACGGCATCCGCTTCACCTGCATGGGCCGGCTGGACGGGCTTCCGCCGCAAGTCCGGCAGGAACTGCAGAACTGCCATCGATGCCACGGCGCAGAACACGGGCATGCGGCTCAACGTGGCCATTAATTACAGCGGCCGCGCCGAGCTGGTGGACGCGATCAACGCCATTGTCGCGGACGCGCGCCTGGAGGGACGGCTTCGGGATCTGCGCATCGACGAAGAAGTCCATCGCGCCCGGTTGTACACCGCCGGTCTGCCCGATCCAGACCTGCTGATTCGCACCTCCGGCGAAATGCGCATCAGCAATTTCCTGCTCTGGCAGATCGCCTACGCGGAACTATACGTCACCGACACTCTCTGGCCTGATTTCCGACGAATGGATCTGCTGCACGCCATTCCTGGATTATCAGAAGCGCGACCGCCGCTTCGGTGGCCTGAGTCCCGACGGCCGAACGCGCCCGCCAGGAAGAGTCAGTGGAAGTGGCCGGCACAATCGCGCGATGAAGCGCGTCCTGACGGCGCTGCTCCTCATCCCGACCTTCTGCTACATAATCGTTGTGGGCGCCGGAGTGGGCGTTTCTCGCGGCGGTGGCAGCGGTTGCGCTCCTGTGCTTTCGCGAGTACGCCAATCTTGCCGCGCGGCATAACATTCCGAAGCCGGGGGTGTTCGGGTACGTCGCGGGCTTGCTGATTCTGTTGTTGCCGGGGAAAGACGTTGCGTTTTTCGTTCTCATCGCGATACTCGCGATGGCGCTTTCTTTGCGCTTGCGCGAATTGCCGGAGTCTCTGGCGAGCGCGGCGGTGTTGCTGTTGGGCGTGGCTGTACGTCTTCGGATCATTGCGCTGCGGCATCGATTTGCGGGCCATCAGTCCTTATTGGCTGTTCTTCGCCCTGTCGCTCAATTGGGCGGGCGACATCGCCGCGCTGTACGTGGGCGGCTGATCGGCCGCCACAAACTGGCGCCGCGTAGTCAGCCCCGGCAAAACTTGGGAGGGCGCCGCGGGATCGCGTGGTCGCTTCATTGATCTATGGCGCGCTGTACTTCCCGCGCTTGCTGCCCGAACGTGCCGCTGGCGGAAGCATCGCGCTTAGCGGCCGTGGCCAATATCGCGGGCCAGTTCGGCGATCTGTGCGAATCGGCGTTGAAGCGCGGCGCGGGAGTAAAGGACAGCGGAACGTCTGTTGCCTGGCCACGGCGGATGGCTGGATCGCGTGGACAGCAGCCTGTTCGCGCTGCCGGTGGTTTATTTCGTCGTCAGCAATTTTCATTGGTAGCGGCACGAACCGGAGACGTAGCGCACACTTTGTGTGCCGCGATGAACTGTGCCGCGCTAGGTGAACGTGCGCTACGCCGCTCGTCCTAATGCACGGTCCGGTTTTTGCGGTTCATGTAGTCCATCAGCAGATACTGGCCGAGATTATAAGGCGTCGTGAAATAGGCCTTGCCGCGGCATAGCTCGGTGACTTTCTGCACGAAGTTCACCAGGCCGAAGTCGCTCGCCAGCATGAAGGTGTTGATCAGGATGCCCTGCTTCTTGCAGCGGCTCACTTCTTCGAGCGTGCGGCTGATCACCAGCGGATCGAGACCGAACGCGTTGCGATACATGCGGCCATCTTCCAGCGTCAGCGCCGATGGCTTGCCGTCGGTGATCATGATGATCTGCTTCATGTCCTTGCGTTCCTGATTGAGCAGCCGCTGCGCCAGGATCAGGCCGTCGCGCGTGTTGGTGTAATAAGGACCAACCTGTACACGCGCCAGATCGGACAAGCGCGAGTTCTTCGGCCGAGTCGTGAAAAAGAACGCAACGCAGGCTGTCGCCGGGATACTGCGTCCGGATCAGGTGCGCCAGCGCAAGCGCCACCTTCTTGGCCGGCGTAAAACGATCCTCGCCATAGAGAATCATGCTGTGGCTGCAATCCAGCATCAGCACCGTGGCGCAGGAGCTCTGATACTCGGATTGGTGCACGTGCAGATCGGAATATTCCAGTTCGATCGGGAACTTTCAGCCCCTCGCGCTGGATCGCCGAAAACAGGGTCTGGCTGATGTCCAGATTCAGACGTGTCGCCGAATTCGTAGGGTTTGGCCGCGCCGCTGGTTTCGACGCCGGTAGCCAGATCGCGCGTATCGTGCGCGCCGAAACTCGATTTTCCGAGCGAACCGAGCAGATCCTTGAGCGTCTTGAAGCCGAGGAAATCGACGGATTTATCGGTGATCTCGACATTGATCTTGCGGTCCGCGTTGCCCACTCCGCCCTGGCCCGCTTCATTGGGCTGCTGCGGCTGTTCGGCGTTGATGTAGCCTTCGTCGACGAGCTTTTGCACCAGCCGGTTCAGCATGTCGTCCATCTGCTCGGGCGTCATGTTTTCGAGCGCTTGCTGGATGCGCTGCGCCTGATCCGGATCGAAAGCCTCGCCCTGCTCGAGCGCGCGCTGCATAGCATTCTTCAGATCCTCGAGCGTGTGCTGGTTCCACTCGCTGAATCCCATGTACTGGTTTTGGAATCCGCTCTGGAGAAAGAAGTCGGACAGGGCCTTGAGAAGATCTTCGGCGCTGAGACCGAAGTCATCGCCGGTGTAGCGTGAATAACGAATCCATTTCATGACAGGCTGCTTTAGTTAAACTGGCGCCGCGGCGGCCGCCGTCCTTCCCCGCCCTCGGGATTTTCCCGTTTGCGTTCACCGGCCATAAATCCGAGTTCTTCATTGCGGTTGATACGCCGGTGCGCGTACAGGCCTTCCAGAATAAATTCCGCCGCCGAGGCGCGCAAGGCATCCGGCTCGCTCGCGCCCAGGCCCAGCGCCGCGGTCTTGTCCATCAGGCCCTGGATGTTGGCCAGCTGCTTCACCATGGCGCTCGAGTCCAGCGTTTCATCCAGCTTCAACGATCCGCCCAGCTCGAACCACTGCACGATCTGAGCTACATTCACGCCATCGAAATAGCCGGTGTACACCTTGCCGACGGCGGCCCGTATCAGCTCGCGGGCTACGGCATCGCCGCCCTTTAACTCGCCTTCGTATTCGAGTTCCAGCTTGCCGGTGATGGAGGGCAGCGCCGCGTAAATATCCATCACGCGCGGCACGGCCACTTTTTCACCGGCCTTAAACGCCCGCCGCTCCGAATTGGAGACGACGTTTTCCAGCACGGAAATCGGAAGCCGCTGCGAAACACCGGAGCGCTTGTCCACCTTCTTGTCTTCGCGCGCCAGGAACGCCAGTTGCTCCACGATCTCGCGGATGTAATTGGGCACCTCCAGGCGGATCGAAGATGCGCGGTCGGTCCAGGACTCCTGCCTGGTGATGGAAAGCCCATGTTCCACCGTGATCGGATAATGCGTGCGAATCTCGCTTCCGAGGCGGTCCTTCAACGGGCGTGATGATTTTTCCGCGCGCGGTGTAGTCTTCCGGATTGGCGGTGAAAACCAGCAGGATGTCGAGCGGAAGGCGCACCGGATAGCCTTTGATCTGCACGTCGCCTTCCTGCATGATATTGAACAGGCCGACCTGAATCTTGCCGGCCAGATCGGGCAGCTCGTTGATCGCGAAAATTCCGCGGTTGGCGCGCGGCATCAGTCCGTAGTGCACCGTCAGCTCGCTGGAAAGATCGCGGCCCGCTGCGCGCCGCCTTGATCGGATCGATGTCGCCGATCATGTCGGCGATGGTCACATCCGGCGTCGCCAGCTTTTCGACATAGCGCTCTTCGGGAGTGAGCCAGGCGATGGGCGTGTCGTCGCCCTGCGCCTCGATCAGGTCCTGGCAGCGTTTGCAAATGGGCCGGTAAGGATTGTCGCGAATCTCGCAGCCGGCGATGTAGGGCAGCGTGTTCATCGAGCAGCGTCGTCAGCATGCGGATGATGCGCGTCTTGGCTTGCCCGCGCAATCCCAGCAGGATGAAATTGTGGCGCGAGAGAACCGCGTTGACGATCTGCGGCGTCACGGTCTCTTCGTAGCCGATTACGCCCGGAAAGAGTTCCTCGCCGCGCTGCAGCTTGCAGATCAGATTCTGCCGCAGCTCATCTTTCACGCTGCGGCCCGCCGATCCGTTGTTCTGAAAAGTCAGCTGGTCTTCAAAGAACCAAGGGTGGAAGGAAAATCACGCATAGTTAAAAAACCGAGGTCTACACGCGATTCTAACAGCAAACGCCATCAGGCATTTGGTATGCTCGAAAGCGCGATGACCACCGAACTGCCCGACATGGATTTCCAGCGGTTCTGGCGCCGATTGCAGCAACTGGGTCTGAATGCCTATGAAGCGCGCTCGTATCTGGTTCTGATCGGTCATCCGCGCTTCAAAGCGCTGGAACTGGCCGCACGCGCGCATGTCCCGCGCCAGAAAATTTATGAAGTGCTGGACAGTCTGGTCGAAAAGGGATTCGCGCACGTGGTGCAGGAGAAGACCAAGCTCTTTTCGGCGGTCGAGCCGAACCTGGCGGTGCCGAGTTACCTGGTGCGGCGCTCGCAGGTCTTGCAGCATGAGCTCACCGAGCAGACCCGCTTAGGCCGATGGCTTGGTGAACGATTTAGCCGCCGCCTATTCTGAGGGCCGGGGCGGCCGTGGAACGCTCGATTATCTGCGCATCGTCAGCGACCCGGAGCAGACCGCCGTGCAATACCGCCGCATGCTGTCCGATGTCCAGAGTGAGTATCTGGAATTTTCGCGGCCTCCTTATGCTGTCGACCCGCTCGACGATAATCTGGTGAAACAGGCGCGGTCGCGCGGGGTCGCGTGCCGGCTACTGATGGAATCTGGATCGTTGGATGACGGACATCGCCAGCGGCTCGTCGAATATGCCACGGCGGGCGTCGAAATCGGACAAACCGACTCACTCCCCATGAAACTGGCCGTGTTTGATTCGCAGCGGGGCCTGCTGGCGCTGCTCGATCCGGTCGATTACCCGTCCCACCTGGACCGCCGTTGTCTTCGAGCACGCCGCCATGGGCGAAGCGATGAAGGGCCTATTTGAGAACTATTGGAGGCGCCGACTGGACCGCGGTGTGGCCGATTTCAAGCCCGCGCGAACGGCGGCGGAGTCATAGCCTAAGCTGGAGCCACCGGCTCACGCCGGCAACGTATCTCGCGCACCGCATAAATGCGCCGCCCTTGGCTCTCGAAATACGTGCGCATCAATACCTCGCCGAGCAATCCGGTGCTGAACATCATCAGACCGGCCAGAATCAGCAGGCAACCAGCGATCATCAGCGGACCGTGATCGGTCAGCATCGCATGTCCCCACAGCTTTAGGATCGCAAGCGATCCTAATATCACCGACCCAAGCACGAACCCCGCCAATCCCAGCCGGCCGAAGAAATGCATCGGGCGCGTGAAGTATTTCAGCAGGAACTTGATGGTCAGGATGTCAAACATAACGTTAAACGTCCGGCCCAGGCCGTAGTGCGAATCGCCAGATATGCGCGGCGTATTCCGTATCGGCACCTCCGCGATGCGCGCGCCATAGAAACTCGCCAGCGCCGGAATGAAGCGATGCAGTTCCCCGTAGAGATTGATCTCCTTCAACACTTCGGCGCGATAAGCCTTGAATGTAGTGCCGAAATCCCGCAGCGCGATGCCCGAGCTTTTCGCCATCAGCCAATTCGCAATGCGCGACGGGATCTTCCGGGTGAGCGCGTTATCGATCCGATCCTTGCGCCAGCCGCTGGCGATATCGTAACCTTCCTCGATTTTGCCGAGCAGCGCTGGAATATCTTCCGGGGCATGCTGTAAATCGCCATCCAGCGAGATGATAATGCTGCCTTGCGCTTCATCGAAGCCCGCCGATAGCGCCGCGGTTTGTCCGAAATTCCGGCGCAGGCGAATTACTTTCAAACGCGCGTCGATTTCAACCAGATTGGCCAGCAAATCGAAGCTGCGGTCAGTGGAGGCATCGTCGACAAAAATAATCTCGTACTGTTTCTGTAGCGACTCCAGTACGGACGTCAGCCGATCGTATAGCGGCAGGATGGACGGTTCCTCGTTATGTATCGGGATGACGATCGACAGCATTGCGGTATTGCAACCAGTTTAACGTATACAGTAAACCACAGTGGCTGTGACCGGCGATAGTCGTGACTGATTGGAGAATTTGCCGAAACCAAGTACTCTAGAAATAGAGTGTCCACAGACGTCGTCCCTGCCGCTGGCCTAGTCGAGCAACTGTACGCGCAGCTCGAGGAGAAGGTGCGCCTGCTCCGACCGAAAGACGACTTCACCCAGCTTGAAAAGGCTTTCAGGCTGGCATCGGAAGCCCATAAAGACCAGGTTCGCGATTCGGGCGAGCCCTACATGGTCCATCCTCTGCACGTCACATTGATCCTGGCCGACATGCAGATGGATATGGTTTGTCTCCAAACCGGTCTGCTGCACGACACGGTGGAAGACACTAAGGTGACGCTCGATCAGATCCGTAAGACCTTCGGCGAAGAGGTCGCGCGCTGCGTGGACGGCGTTACGAAGCTGAGCAAATTGCATCTGTACTCGCGCGAGGAGCGTCAGGCCGAGAGCGTCCGCAAGATGTTGCTCGCCATGGTGAACGACATCCGCGTGATCATTGTGAAACTGGCCGACCGGCTGCATAACATGCGCACGCTCAAGTTTCTGCCACGCGAGCGGCAGGAACGCATCGCCCAAGAGACTATCGAAATTTACGCTCCCATCGCGCATCGTCTGGGGATGGGCAAAGTCCGCGGGGAGCTTGAGGATCTGTCCTTTCAATACCTCGAGCCGGACGCGTCCGCCGAGCTGATCCGCGAAATAGAATCGCAACACGAGCAGAACGAAGAGTTCCTGAACAAGATGAAGCACGAGGTTGAGGTCAACCTGCGGCGCGAGAATATTCCCGCTCGCGTGGAAGGCCGCATCAAACGGGCTTACTCGGTGTATCAGAAGATGAAGCGGCAGAAGATCGGGATCGATCAGGTCTACGATCTGCTCGCGCTTCGCATCATCACCGATTCGGTGAAGAACTGCTATGCCGCCCTGGGCGTGATTCATAACGAATGGCACCCGATTCCTGGCCGTATCAAGGATTTCATCGCCATTCCGCGGCCCAACCTATATCAATCGCTGCACACTTCAGTGATAGGACCGGGCGGGCGTTCCTGCGAAGTACAGATCCGCACCGATGAGATGCATCGCTTGGCGGAAGAGGGCATCGCCGCGCATTGGAAGTACAAAGAAGGCCGGAAAGGCCCAGGCCAGGAAGATCAGCGCATCCTCTGGCTCCGCCAGTTGGTGGAGTGGCAGAAAGAAATGCATGATCCCGGGGAATTCATGTCCACTCTCAAAGTGGATCTCTATCCGGAGGAAGTCTACGCCTTCACGCCCATGGGCAAAGTTATTGTCCTGCCGCGCGATGCCACTCCCATCGATTTCGCCTACAGCGTTCACAGCGACGTTGGCAACAATTGCGTAGGCGCCAAGGTGAATGGCCGGATCGTTCCTCTGAAATACAACCTCAAGAACGGCGACGTGGTCGAGATCCTTACGCAGGCTGGCCATTTGCCGAGCAAAGACTGGCTGGCGCTGGTCAAGACCTCCCGAGCGCGCAACAAGATCAAGCATGTCATCAACACCACCGAGCGCGTTAAGGCGATCGAAATCGGCCAGAAATATCTGGAGCGCGAAGCCCGGCGGCTCAGCGTGCAGCTCGGAAAAATCACCAAGGCTGATCTGGAACGGGTCGCCAGCGAGTATGGACACGGCAAGATCGAAGACCTGTACGCCGCGTTAGGCTATGGCAAGTTTTCCGCGCGCCAGGTTCTGCAAAAGCTCGCACCTGAGCAAGTGGAGCTTCCGCTCACCGAAGCACCTAAACCATCGCCCGCGGTAAGCTCCCCCTCCACCACCGATACGGGTGATCTGGTTATCAAGGTCAAGGGCGTCGACGATCTGCTGGTATATCGCGCCAAATGCTGCAACCCGATTCGCGGGGAAGGCATCGTCGGCTACGTTACGCGCGGTAAAGGCATCGCGGTGCATTCCACGAATTGCCCGAATGTCCAAAATTTGATGTACGAAGTGGAGCGCAAGATCGACGTGGAGTGGGCGCGGGCCGCGACCGAGACGTTCCCCGTCAGGTTGATGATTTATACCGACGATCGGCCCGGAATGCTGAACCAACTCACGTCCGTGCTGTTCAACGAGCAGAGCAATATTCGTAGCCTGGAAGCAAGCTCGGATGCCAAGCAAGGAGCGGATGGTGCGGTGATTGACGTGACGGCCGAAATACGGGATAAGAAGCAACTCGAACGGGTGGTCAGCGCCGTCCGGCGTATTTCAGGAGTGCGCGACATAGAGCGCGCCCAGTAGTTGGATAGTATGACGGAAATTCAAACCGAGCCTGAACACATCGCGATCTCAAAATCCAAGGGCATTCAAATCGATTGGAAGGACGGCCATCATAGTAAGTACGCTCTCGGCTATTTACGCGACGAATGTCCTTGCGCGACCTGCACCGGCGCGCACGGGACAGCGCCCCAGAAGAGCGATTACTCAAAGCCCCAAGCCACGCCCTTCCAAATGTTCACTCCCACGCTCAAGATGCTGAATGTCGAACAGGTCGGCCACTACGCCATCAAGATCGATTGGAGCGACGGCCACAATACCGGCATTTACTCGTACGAGCATCTACGCAAGATCTGCCCCTGCGAGGAATGCAAGGCTCATTCGTAACGCAGAGCCGTAATGGGGTCCACCTGCGTCGCCCGGCGCGCTGGAATGTAAGCAGCGACAATTGCGACCGCACTGAGTAGAGTGATCACTGCAAGAATCGTCACTGGATCGCCAGGGCCGATGCCAAACAGCAAACTGCTCAAGACACGGCTGAGGGCGAGCGAGGCAACCACCCCCGCGCCCAGACCTAACATTACGGGCGGCAGACTTTGCCGTAGCACCAGGCTCCGGATACTGGCCCGCGATGCGCCCAGCGCCATGCGAATTCCCATTTCGTTGGTGCGCTGCGCCACTGAATAAGAAACCACGCCGTAAATTCCCAGGCTCGCAAGCAGCAGCGCCGTCACCGCGAACAATAGAACCAGCGTCATCTGGAACCTCCGCTGCGCTACCGATTCCGCTACGATCTCATCCATGGTTCGGAAGGCGGGCACCGGAAGCTCGGGATCGACTTCGCGGATTGCCTTGCGAATGGCCGACGAGGCGGCCAGAGGATCCATAGCTGTTTTTACTGCCAGAGAAGCCTGATTGAAGTTGCGTTGCCAATATGGCAGGTACACGGTCGCCGACGGGTTCTTGTTCAAGCTGACGCCGCGAACATCGCCGGCGATGCCGACCACCTCATTCAGCGGCGATTGGTCGCCACCAACTTGGAAACGCCTTCCCAGCGGATCGTGGCCAGGCCAAAGGCGCGCAGCCGTAAGGGGAGAGACCATGGCAACATTGTGGCCACGGTCTCCCTCGACGAAAAATCGCCCGGCGCGCAATGTAATTCCAAGCGTACGAAAGTAATCCGGACTCACCTGACGAATGTCCGCTAACGACCGCTCCATCAGAGGCACCTTCGATCCTTCCGGAGCGACCAGGTTATTTCCACCTTCGCCGCCCAGGGGAAGCATGTTCGAGACGCCGGCCGAAATCACGCCCGGCAACACCCTTACATGGTCGAGCATCGATTGTAAGAAGGACGCTCGTTTCTCGAGGTTCGGGTAGCGAGTGTTCGGCAGGTTCAGACTGACCGTTACGATCCGCTGTGTTTCAAAACCACGGTCGACGTCGAGGAGTTTGAAAAAGCTGTGCAGCAGCAAGCCTCCTGCGACCAGGCACATCGCGCTCAAGCCTACTTCGACTGTCACCAGGAGGGAACGAATACGTCCGCTGCCCTTCCCAACGGTCGTGCCTCGCGCCCCGGACCGCATCGCATCCTGAGGATCGGAATAGGAAAACCTCCATGCCGGAAGAAAACCGAACAGCAGCCCCGCCAGGACCGAGATGCTCATCGTGAACAGAAGCACGCGCGCGTCCAAGTGGATTTCGTCCAAGCGCGGAAGATCAACCGGCGCGGATGCAAGAATCACGCGAATCGCCGCATAAGCGATCATCACGCCAGCCAGCCCCCCGAGGCCCGCGAGCAGCAGGCTCTCCACCAGCATCTGCCGAGCCAGCCGGCCGCTGGTTGCACCGATGGCGCAGCGAATCGCCATTTCCCGGCGCCGTGTGGTCGCGCGCGCCAGCAGCAGATTCGCGATATTCACGCAACAGATCAGCAACACCGCACCAACAGCAGCCAGCATCAACTGCAGCCCGCTGCGCGCTCGACCGGTGATCTGTTCCTGCAGCGGTACCATCGCCGCGCGGAGTTCCACCTTCTCGGACAGGCGCCCCGTGATGTTGCTCTGGACGACATTCAGTTCCGAAAGCGCCTGCGAAGACGACACCCCAGGGCCCAACCGGGCGATGCACGCGAAGTTGAAGTCGCCCATGTCGTCCTTTTCGTCATCGCGCAGGCCAAAGGGCTTCCACAGTTGCGGCTGCTCTTCCGCTACCGTCATAGCGAAAAGTTGATTCAGCTTCGGGAAATGGAAGCTCTCTGGAAGAACGCCGACGATCTCATAAGGATTCCCATTCAGCATTACCTTGCGCCCGATCACGTTGGGATCGGCGCCGAAGCGCCGCTTCCAAAGACTTTCGTTCAGAACCACTACGCGGTCACGACCCGCCTGATCCTCCTCATTTAGAAATGTTCGGCCCAGCCGCGCCTGGACTCCCAGCATCGGGAAAAGACCTGGTGAAACGCGGGCCGCCGAAATGCGCTCCGGCTCGCCGGACCCCGTCAGGTTGAAAGTCATTCCGCCGATCAGTGCCATTTCCGAGAAAGAATGCGCCGTCTTCCGCCACTCCAGAAAATGCATGGCGTTTACGGGGATCAGCGGCGCCAGATTGGCGAACTTGGGAACCATTTCATGAATTACGACCAGACGCTGCGACTCCCGGTACGCCAGGGGCCGAAGAATGACGCCATCGACGACGCTAAAGATAGCGGTATTGGCGCCGATCCCAAGCGCTAGCGTCGCGATGGCAATCCCGTAGAAAACCCAATCTTTGCGCAACATCCGCCCGGCAAATCGAAGGTCAGTCATAAGAAACTGTACGAATTGCCGAAGGCGTTAGTTCAATCCAACCCGGTGCACCAAATCTATGAATCTTGGATCGGACCGCACGCTATCAAACGCGGGGTCGACTTTCAGATACAGCAATCCAGCCGATCGGTCCTCAAAGGCCTTCTGGAGCCAGTCGAAGGCCTGGTTCTTGTCACCTAGTCCGACATGGATCACGGCGATCAAACTAGGCTGTACATAAGTCTGCTGCGACCGTTCTTTTAACTGATCCAGGATCTTCTTAGCCTCGCCTTCTTGATGCGCGACCGCATACGCATGTCCTAAGGCCGCCAGCTCGTTGGTGTCGCCTTCGGAAAGTTCCAGCGCTTTGCGCATTTCGGCAATCGCTTCGGGATACGTTCCTTTTTGCTCATACGCGCGGCCCAAGTATACATGGGCCGGTACGAAATTCGCGTCCATCGCCAGCGTCTTTTGAATCTGCCCGATCGCCTCTGGATATTGGTGCGCGTAATAGAAACGATATCCGAGCGCCAAAGTTAAGGCCGGCGAGAGCGGGTTCAGCTCCGAAGCGCGGGTCATTTCCGCCAGCGCCTCATCAAAGCGTCCCTGGACCATCAGGTATTCTCCGTACCAGGAATGCGCAGTTGGATAACTGGGATTCAGGTCGATGGCCCGCTTGAATTCTTTCTCCGCCCCAGCCCAATCCCAGTCATGAAATCTGGCCCAAGCCAGCGACGTATGGGCCTCGGCGCCCGCCTCATCCAATTCAAGTGACTTGGCGGCGGCACTCTTTACTTTGGGCAACACCTCGCGTGTTGGAAGGACGTTGAAATCGGCGAGTTGGGCGTAGGAATCCGCCTGTCCGGCGTATGCCAGCGCGTAGCGTGGATCTTTCTGAATGGCTTGCTGAAGATAATCGATGCTGGCCTCGAGACCCTCCAGCGTTTGCTTATTCCATTGATAGCGGCCCTGCAAATAAAGTTGATATGCAGCCGGGTCCGCGGTTGCGCCGCGCGTCATCCTGAGTTTGTCTTCGCCGCTGAGTTGGAGGCGTAACTTGTCCGAAATCTCTCGCGAGATCTGTTCCTGAATTACCAAAGTGTCGGACACTTTCGGATTGTATTGGCCGCCCCAAATCTGACGGTTGTCCCGAACCTCTACCAGTTCAGTATTGATCGCCACTTGGTCGCCATGATGAACCAGCCTGCCGGTGAGGACGGCCTGCACCTTCAGCGCGCGCCCGGCCTCCTGCGGATCCACATCCTTGTTCTTGTAGCGTGCCACCGAACTGAACGATCGCACCGACATCTTGGGTAACTGCGAGAGATTGTTAATGATGCTCTCCGTGATGCCATCGCTCAGATATTCAGTCCCGGGATTGCCGCCTACGTTCACGAATGGCAGGACCGCAAGTGAATCCAGCGGCTTCTCATGGAAAATCCAATATACGATCGCCGCTGTCGCGATCGCGACCAACGCGAGAGCCAGAGCGACGAAACGGCGGTGACGCTTAAGCCCGGTGACTAAGTATTCGGCGCTGGATGCGCTGGCCGGCTGGCTGGGCGTCGAGTCAATTTTGGGCTGTTGGCTCGACGGCCGATCGCTCACGGGCGCTACGCTCATGGGCGCCGCGCCAAGCGGCAGGTTTTCGAGCATCGAGCTGGAGATGCGGATCGAGTCCGAATCGCGCCGCAATCGCTTCAGGTCGGCCCGGATATCAGATGCCGTTTGATACCGCATATCGCGGTTCTTCTCGAGCGCTTTGAGAATAATTCGCCCTAGTTCGTCCGGCAGTTCAGGCCGCAAACGCGTGGGCGATACAGGCGCGTTATGCAGGATCGCGACGAAAGTAAGCGCCGTCGTGTTCCCAACAAATGGCGATACGCCGGTAGCCATTTCGTACAGCACGACACCGAATGAGAACAAATCTGTGCGTGCATCCAAATCTTCGCCGCGTGCTTGCTCGGGCGACATGTACGCCACTGTCCCTAACGTCGAGCCGGGACTTGTGATCAGTTCATCGCGTTCCGTCGTGGTCTCCGAAGAGTCAGTACCCGATTCCGGGGCGCGTCCGGCTGTCACTTTGGCCAGCCCAAAATCCATTATTTTCGCCTGGCCGCGCGTGTTGACAAAGATGTTGGCCGGTTTGATATCGCGATGCACGATTCCTTGTGTGTGCGCCACATCCAGGGCATCCGCAATCTGAGTCGCCAGCTCGACCAAGTCGTCCAGCGCCAGCGGCTTGGCTGTAATCCGATCCTTGAGTGTGCGGCCTTCCAGGCACTCCATCACCAGAAAAGGCTTGCCGTTCCAATCGCCCAAATCGTAAAGCGTGCAAATGTTCGGATGATTCAACGCCGAAACCGCTCGAGCCTCCCGTTGAAAACGCTCCAGCGCCAGCCGGTCGGTGGCCAATTCTTCGGGTACGAACTTCAAAGCAACCGCGCGACCCAGACGCGTGTCCTCGGCTTTATAAACAACACCCATCCCGCCTTTACCAAGGACGGAAACGATCCGGTAATGCGAAACCGTTTGCCCCACCAACCCGGCTTTGGACGACGACTGTGGTGTCATACTCATTAGCGCAGATTCAATTACCGAAGAGGATACCCTTTGTCACCTGGAAGCAGGCCATTGATCTTCAGGACCTTGAGTCCTTTTTGAACCTGCGGCGCCTCCACAAAAGCGACCGCGCCCGGCATGGCCGCCGTTAGCTCCTCCGCCATCTCGTTCGAATAGACGATCTTCGGACCGCTGGCTGCCTCGGCGCGGAATACTTTGGCAATCCAGTACTGCCGGAACTGCGCCTCCGACATTTGATAAATCGTCTTCAACACTACCTCTCGTTCGCGCGCGCCCGGAGCACGCACCAGCAGGGTTACCCGCAAATTCGACGTCCAGAACTGGCGGTCTCCTAACATCAGCCTGCGAAGCTCGGCGAAGGTGAGGTTCTCTACCGGCACATCCGGGCGCACCACAATCGCGATGTCGTTGTCAGCGCCAGCCGCGGTGGTGGAAAATCCATTCCAGCACAACGCCGCCAGCAAGACCGCGCCACCCAGGTAATGTGTTTTCAGCCCTTTCATAGCTCGCTAGAACGTGAAACTGGTTTGGACGAACACCCCATTGATGGCCGGCCGGCTCCGCAGATCATAGTGCCTGTACTCCCACTTAAATGCCGCAAAGCTGGAAATGTCATAGCGCAATCCGATCGTCGATCCGGAAAATGTCGGCACTAGTGGAGTGAAGATGGGATCCGACTTGGGCACGTGAATCGACTCGAACCGGAAATACGGCTTCCACAACTTTTGTCCAAACGGCAGACGGTAGGCGGTCTGAACATAAAATGCTTGGCTGTTTGAAGTCACCCCGCCCTTTATCGGCTCGTGCGTCACATTCGCAAACTCGGCGATGAACTCCGGCGTCTCCTTCTGCCACACAATGTGGGCGGACTGGATCCATTCGCGCGCCGCCGGCGCAATCAGGGGATTCAACTCATCGCGATAAACCGAGCCGCCCACTTGCAGTCCATAAAGCTTGTCCGGCTTGACGAAGAAATTGCCGAGCCAGGCGCGATTGTAATTGACGTCGCCGAAATCACCCGGACGGCTGATTACTTGCCCGCGGCCATTGCCCAGTCCAAAGTTGTAATTGAGATTCAAACCACTGGCCGGAACCGCGCCCTCTACGAGGGTACCAACGAAGTGCACCGGAATGAAACTGCCGCCGAACTGGGTCATCTCGGGCCGGCTGATGGTGGTCTGCAGCCACTGGCCGTGATGGAACGCCGTATTCCAGTAGTTGATCGGCGTGTGATAGCGGCCGAAAGAGAGCTTGAAGTAATCGTTGAGGTCGTAGCGGATTATAAAGCGTTCGACTTCGGCGTTGAATCCGGTGGCAGGCGGCGTACCCGTGCCGGCGTCAGCGCGCGATGTCAAAGTAATCTCACTGAAAACAGTCACCTTGGGCGATAACGCAGAGCTCAAATGCAAAGTGAGCTGACCTTCCTCGAATCCGCTATGCGGAAGAACCAGTGTTTGGGGGGCAAATCCGCTGGACGTACCATGAAAATCCGTGGCGGAGAAATTGATGTCGCCGAAGCCGGCAATCTTGAGGGAAGGATAAACCGGCTGCGTCGCTTCTGACTGCACCACTGGCACGGTGGGCTGGTCGTGGGCCATGTGCATCGCCTCTGTCGGAGTCAGCGAGGGAGATTGCGTCGGCGGGGGAGCCGGCGGAGACACAGCAACTGCTGTCGGTCGATTAGTCGCCAGCGCCGTCGCGCCTCCTTTTTCCAGCTCCTGAACGCGCTTTTCCAAGCCGTCGATGCGCGACAACAATCGCTCGATCAGCTCGCGTGTGGCCGGGTCGGCTGTCTGTCCGCGCGCCCCCGGCAGCAGTACTGCTAAAAGTCCGACAGCAAATAGTCGATGGCTCATCATAGGATTTCCGGCGGGTAATCCAAGAGGCTAGCACAACGAGCTATCATCAGAAATGATCAAAGGACTTATCGCCGCGATCATCCTGATCCTGATCGCCGTTCCTTTCTTCCTCTTTCTGAGCTCCGCGCATTCGTCTCTGGCTTTTGTTTCGCCACCCCAAGCCATCGGCGCTGCGACGCCCTTAACCGTGCATGTCGCGAATCCGCACGGCCTACGCCGGTTTACAGCCCGCATCGAGCAAAATGGCGCCAGCAAGACGCTTCTGGAGGCGGATCATCCTGCCAACCGTCTCACTTTCTGGCGGATGCACCGCTCGCCCGAAGACTTGCATTTCAACGCCGGCAAGAATCAAGCCCCGGACCTCAAGGAAGGGAAAGCACGGCTCGTCGTCGAAGCCCAATCGAACGATCTGCGCGGCTCCGTGGATACAACCTCAATCGACGTGGACGTCATCCTGCGTCCGCCCTCGGTGACAGCCGATGGCCTACAACATTACATCAATCAAGGCGGATCTGAACTGGTGAGCTTCACGCCTTCCGGTTCCTGGACCGAGGCCGGGGTACGCGTCGGTAATCAGACCTTCCGCAGTTTCCCCAAACCCGGCGGCGGGGGAGAGCGCTTTTCTCTGTTTGTCTTTTCGTGGGACACGCCAACGGGCACTGAGCCAGCTGTTTACGCGAAGAACCCGGCCGGAACCGCATCTACGGCGCACTTCTGGTTCAAAGTCTTCCCCAAGAAATTTCGCGCCCGAGATCTGCGAATCGACGACCAGTTTCTCAACAAAGTCGTGAATCAGATCGATCCCAACGGCTCCGGCGATCTCGTCACGCGCTTTCTCAGAATCAACAGCAAAATGCGCCGCGAGAACAACGCCACCCTGGCGAATCTGCGGTTCAAGACGGTGGAGAAGTTCCTCTGGAGCGAGCCTTTCCTCCAACTCGCCAACTCCAAAGTGGAATCAGAATTCGCCGACGTCCGCACCTACGTCTACAAAGGAAAGAAAATTGATAAGCAGGTGCACCTGGGCTTCGATCTGGCCGTGTCGCAGCATACGCCGGTAGTGGCGGCTAATGACGGCAAGGTGGTTTGGGCCGCGCTGCTCGGCATCTACGGCAACTGCATCGTGGTGGATCACGGTTATGGTCTGCAATCCATCTATGGCCACCTCAGCGAATTCGCCGTGAAGGAAGGCGACCTGGTAAAGCGCGGTCAGACCATGGGCAAAACGGGTTCTACCGGCCTGGCGGGTGGCGATCATCTGCACTTTTCGATGCAAATCGACGGAGTGCAAGTAAATCCAGTGGAATGGTGGGACGAACATTGGATCAAGGACCATATCCATAGCCGGATTCCGTAGCGCGTGCGCTCTTGCATGCCGCGTTCACACTCCTTTGAACGCTGTTATGATCGAGCCTGGAGCATCTACAGCCACCTAAAAAGTGATTGACTCGGACCGGATTTCGGTCCAAACTTGGAGGCAATGCAATCGGCTGTTAGGCATCAAACAAAGGAGCTTCAGTGAAGAAACTGTTTATTGGCAACCTTCCCTATCAGGCCAGCGAGGCGGAGCTGCAGGACTTTTTTTCACAGGCAGCGGTTCATGCCGATTCCGTCCAAATTATTCGCGACAAATTCACCGGTCAAGCGCGCGGCTTTGGGTTCGCCGAGTTCTCTGACGATGCCGCAGCAGAGCGCGCCGTCCAATCCTGCAACGGCAAAGAGTTCATGGGCCGGGCGTTGGTGGTGAATGAAGCCCGCCCGATGCGCGAAGGCGGTGGCGGCGGTGGCGGTCGCGGTGACCGTGGCGACCGGGGTGGACGCGGCGGCGGTGGTAGAGGTGGGCGCGGCGACTATTGATAACCACGTCCATGCCGTGCGCTAACATGCTTTAGTGCAGAACGGCGCGCAGCAATCCCCTCCCGAGATGACCGTCAAAGCGGTCGGTCTCGGAATTTTCCTGGCTTTTGTTTTCGGCGCGGCCAACGCCTATCTCGGAATGCGCGCCGGTCAAACCGTCGCCGCTACTATTCCAGCGGCCGTCATCGCCATGGCGCTCTTCCGCATTCCCGCATTTCGCGGCGGCATCCTGGAACAAAACATCACCCGCACTGCGGCCTCGGTCGGCGAGGCTCTGGTTGCCGGTGCAATTTTCACCATTCCCGCATTCATGATGGTGGAAATGGACGGCCAGCGGCTTTGGACCGATCTTCGCTCGCACTATTGGGAGGCGACGCTGGTGCTCTTGGTGGGCGGCCTGATCGGCGTCTTCTTCATCATCGTGCTGCGCCGTCCGCTGTGCGTGGATGCGCCGCTGCCGTGGCCCGAAAGCGTGGCCAGTTACGAGATCGTCAAGGCCGGCGAGGCCAGCGCCACCAAAGCGCCCGCGCTACATTTTCGGAGCGATGGGATTCGGCGGGTTGATCCAGATTCTGAAATCGGAGAACGGACTCCAAATTTTCCGCGAATATTCGGAAGGCTTCCTGGCCTTTCCGAAATCCGTCATCCAGCATTTCAATTATGAAAAGCAGCCCATCGGCAATGTCACGCATTTCGGCGGAATCCCCTGGTCCACGCCCAGCCTATCGCCGGCGCTGATCGGAATCGGCTACATCATCGGGCCTCAACTGGCTTGCATCAACGTCGCCGGCGGCGTGGTCGCCTGGTGGATTCTGATTCCGCTGCTGCTCTTCTTCGATCCCGATCTTCCGCGCCGCATCGGGACTAACGATCCCGCCATCGCGGCCTACTCGATCTGGTACAACGTGGTCCGTCCCATCGCAGTCGGAACCATGCTGGTAGGCGCCGCCAGCACCATGTTCTCCATGCGTGAATCGCTGATCAGTTCATTGCGCGGGATTTTTACCGTCTCGACCACCGCCGCGCACGAAGGCAAAGCGGTCGATCGCACCGAGCAGGATATTCCAGCGCGCTGGGTGGTTCTGTCGACCGCAGTGCTGCTGATCCCGATCACGGCGATATATTACTACTTCACCCACGGGCTTGGCTCGGCGATCGTCGCGGCGATCATCATGACCGTCACCGGATTTCTGCTATCCGCGATCGGCGGCTACCTGGTCGGCTTGGTCGGAAGCTCGAATCAGCCCTTGTCCGGACTGACGCTCGCGGCGCTGATTATCGCAGCGCTGGTGATGGTGACAATCGGCGTAACGGGATTGTCCGGAGTCGCTGCCGTGCTGGGGGTCGCAGCGGTGGTTTGTGTCGCCTGCTCGGTGTCGGGATCGCTGATTCAGGATTTAAAGGCCGGCCATCTGCTCGGTGGAACTCCGTGGAAGATGGAGTTGGTGGAAATCATTTCGGTGATCCTGCTCGCGTTCTTTCTGATGGGCCCGATCATCGCGCTGCACGAGGCCAATCTGAGCACCGGCGGAATCGGCGGACGCGCTCTGCCCGCACCGCAAGCCGGACTGATGGCGCAATTAGCGAAAGGGATCGTCGGCGGACAAATGGCCTGGGGTTTGCTCGCAATCGGCGCTGCATTCGGCGTCGCGCTGCTTTTGTTCGGCGCCCGATCTCCCATGCTGGTTGCCGTCGGAATGTATCTGCCGTTCGATACTTCATCGGCGATTTTCGTCGGCGGCCTGATCAAATGGATCGTCGATCGAATATCGCAAGAGCGCAATGCCGAAGAAAAGCTTCAGATCGAGGAGAAAGGCACGCTGCTCGCGTCGGCTTGATCGCCGGCGAAGCGATCGTGGGAATCCTGCTGGCTGTGGTCTTTCTAGCCGGAGTGCCGGCTATCGGTACCTTCGGATTTTATCCGGCTTGGGGCGGATGGCTATCGCTGATCGGATTCGCGGCCATCGCATACGTACTGATTCGCATCCCGACGCGGCTCTCTACAGATTGAACGAGCGTGCGCTAATTCTCCACGATGACCGCGTAGATCTCGCCTGGGCCATGAACCCCGCGCACCAGAATCTGCTCGATATCCGCGGTACGGCTCGGTCCGGTGATCAACACCATCGAGCTGGATTGCTCAGCGGGTTTGGGAAGCAGATCAGCAATTCATCGAGATTCGCGAGGATGCGCGAGCGCGGAACGATGGCCACATGCACCGGCGGTAGTAGCGAAATCAGGCGCGCCTCTTGTCTGCTCGATAACATCACCAGTGTTCCGGTCTCAGCCAGAGCGTAATCAGCGCTGGTGATTCCAATGTCGGCTGCGGCGCAGGCATCGCGCAGCGCATCGCGATCGGTAAATCCAGATTGCACTTGCGGAAGAGCTGTAATGCCGCAAGCTTCGAGAAACGGCGCATTGGACGCAACCACACGTCTTTCCATCCAATAGCGGCGCGAGTTGCGGTACGACTGCCGCTGCGTCCGCGACGACGAACGTCTTTCCCGCGAGCTTTTCGAACCGTTGAACGAAAGTCTGAACGTAAAGGTCGCGATCGAATCGCGGTCCCCGCAACAATGGCGCGGAAAGTGGCGCGGGCTTCTGGCCTGTGCTCCGGCCCAACGCCTTTCGTATATCAGCGAGAATCTGATCGCGCGAAGTCACTTGCTCTTCCTCGCGGCCCACAACTGATGAAAGCTTTGCTTCGCCGGATGCGGAAGCGTTCGCTGGCTGGCCCACTTCTTCAATGGACCCACCGGCGGTACCAGCGGCGCCAGAATCGCGCCCACGCGTCCAGCCAGCCGATAAATCTTCGGATGCGCCATCACCCAGGCGAACATCCGGAATGCCCATCGTTCCAGGCCGCCGGCGCCTTGCTCACGCTTCGCCTCTGTCACTTCCGACCGCAGCTTCAACAGCAGCTTCGGAATTTCGATCTTGACCGGACAGACTTCGGCGCAGGCTCCGCACAAACTCGATGCAAACGGAAGCCAGCCATCTTCGGTGATCGAATGAAACTGCGGCGTGATGATCGCGCCGATCGGGCCGGAGTAAACCCACGGATAATTGTGCCCGCCGATCTTGCGGTACACCGGGCAATGATTCAGGCAGGCCCCGCAGCGAATGCAATACAGCGACTGGCGCTTCTCAGGATCGGTCAGCAGCTTGGTACGGCCGTTGTCGAGAAGAACCAGATAGAACTCGTCCGGGCCGTCGACTTCATCGCCGCGTCGCGGTCCGGATAGAAAAGAAGTGTAGACCGTGAGCGGTTGCCCGGTCGCGCTGCGTCCCAGAAGATCCAGAAATACCGCCAGATCCTGCGCGCGCGGGATCAGTTTCTCGATGCCCGCCACCGCGATGTGGATCTTCGGCGTGGATGAGCTCAGCCGCGCGTTGCCCTCGTTTTCGACCACCACAACCGCGCCCGAATCCGCAACCAGGAAATTCGCGCCGGTGACGCCGATGTCGGCTTGCAGAAATTTCTCGCGCAATACCGCGCGCGCGATCTTGGTCTGGTTTTCGGGGACCACTTCTTTCTCGACGCCCAGCCTCTTGGTAAACATATCCGCGACGTCATAGCGCGTCATGATGCAGCGCCGGCGCGACGATGTGATACGGCCGCTGGTGCGCGAGCTGGAGAATATATTCGCCCAGATCGGTTTCCACCGCTTCGAGTTGATGATGCTCCAGCCGCTCGTTGAAGTGAATCTCCTCGCTGGTCATCGATTTCGATTTCACGATCAGCCGCGCGCCGTTCTTCTTGGCCAGCGCCAGCACGAAATCGGCGACTTCCTGGCCATCTCTGCAAAAAACCACCTGGCCGCCGTGCGCCACCACGTTCGCTTCGAGTTGCTCGAGATAGTAATCGAGATTCTCGATGGTGTGCTTCTTGATCTGGTTCGCCTGGGTGCGAAGATCCTGGTATTCCGGCAGTACGTCCGGCAGCGACGGCGGTGGCGCGGTGATCCATCAGCCGGCCGCTGGCGGCGTAGATGGCCAGCTGGAGCCTGGGATCGTCGAGTGTCTGCTTGATGGTTTCTGAAGGTGCGCCGGTCATTTAGTTTTTATCGGGATGCCAGGACCTCAGCCAGATGCATAGTTCGGATAGGCAGACCTGCGCGATCGATTACACCCTGGAGCTGCATCAGGCAACTGGAATCGATCGAGACCACCGCGCTGGCCTCCGTTTTCCTGATGGAATCGATCTTGGTGCGCGCCATCGCGCCCGAGACTTCCGGAAACTTGACCGAGAACGTGCCGCCGAATCCGCAGCATTCTTCCGCCGCATCCATTTCGCGCAGGGTCAAGCCCCTGAACCTTGGCTAGCAGCCGCCGCGGTCCGTCCTTGATGTGCAGCTCGCGCAGTGCGTGGCAGCTATCGTGATACGTCACGACGCCGTTGAAGCGCGCGCCAACATCCTCGGCCTTGGCTACTTCAAGCAGGAATCTGGAAAACTCCCAAACACGCGGCGCGATCGCTGTGCGTCTCGTCGAGCCGCTTCGGATCGTCTTTGAAGATCTCTTCGTAATGGTGCGTGATCATGGACGTGCACGAGCCCGAAGGCACCACGATGTATTCGGAATCGCGAAAGACGTCCAGGAAGTGGCGCGCCACAGTTCGCGCCTCCTCCGGATAGCCGCTATTGAATGCGGGCTGGCCGCAGCAGGTCTGAGCCTGCGGGAAATCGATCTCGTAGCCCAAGCGCTCGAGCACATCGGCCATCGCGATTCCAACCTGGGGGAAGACCTGATCGACAACGCAGGTCACGAATAGGGAAACTTTCACTGGCTTGTATCCGCCGTGGGCATTAAACTTAATTGTGCCGCATTTGGACGGACAAGTATAAGCATGGAACTCATAACGGTCAGCGAGGTTCAACCGCGCGAAGAGCACTACCTGCAGCTCGAACGGGGCAACATCCTGTTCTTTCCGCGAACACCCTTCGCGTTATCTGAAGACGAGCGCGAGGTGCTGCGCGGGGCCAGCCTGACCGGCGGCAGCTTGCACAAAAACATCGCGTATCGTCCTGCTTCGGACAAAGTGACAGGCTTCGATAAGTCGATGGCGCAGATTCAGAAAAGCTGCGCGAGCGTATTGCGAGCGTATTCGCAACGGGCGCTTGGAGCTGCTCCGGTCGCTACTGCCGCTTTACATGGAAGGGTGCAAGGTAGATTTCGCAAGTTTTCGCCCACAAGAGGAAGAGGGTCGCGATCTGCCGACCAAGAAGCGCAACGATCTGCTGCACATCGATGCGTTTCCCACCCGGCCGACCAAAGGCGACTTGATTCTGCGCGTGTTCACCAATATCAACAAAACGAAGCCACGCGTATGGCTCACGTCCGATCCATTCGAACCGCTAGCGCGGCGCTATGCCATGGATGCCGGACTGCCGGAGTTCGCCAAGCGGCCAGGAAGTTCGTGGCCGGGCAATCTGCTGCGCGCCGTAGGTCTTCCAATCGCCGATCGTTCGGCCTACGACCGCTTTATGCTCGGTTTCCATGACTACTTGAAGTTCAACGGCGAATATCAGCGGGATTGCGCGAAATATCGCTTCGAGTTTCCACCCGACTCGACCTGGATGGTCTTCACCGACATCGTTCCGCACGCCGTGCTATCGGGCCAACACGCGCTGGAGCAAACGGTGATCGTGCGACGCGAGTCCCTGGCGGCACGCCAACATGCTCCGATTGAGATTTTGGAAGCGCTCTGCGGCAGGCCGCTCGCGCCTACTTCTTGACGTATTTCTTCAAGTCCTTCGGACCCACTTCGGCCCCGTAAATTACACCTTTCGAGTCTGCCGCGACGCCCTCAGCCGCGCTGGTGCCGCGGGGCGCGCGGCTGTTGCGGATCGGGGATGAACGCCGTCACTGAACCATCCTTGGCGCTGCCGATCCGCATGCCGCGCTTCCAGCCTGGATGATTTGCGTCAGCCGACTCGGAATCGGCCACATACATGACGTCCTTCTTGTCGATGAAAATCCCGCTCGGCCGGCCGAACTGCGTCCACACTTCGAGAAATTTTCCGTCCTGATCGAAGATCTGGATGCGATTGTTGCCGCGATCGCCCACGAACAGCCGTCCTTTCGAATCGAACGCCAGCGTGTGCGGGGTGTTGAATTCGCCTTCGCCCGAGCCCTTCTGTCCCCAGGTCTTGATGAACTTCCCGTTCTTGTCGAACTTCACGATTCGCGCGTTCGTGTTTCCGCCATGTCCATCGGCGACAAAAATATCGCCGTTCGGAGCCACCACAACGGCTGACGGGGCATTGAAAGTGTCGGGACCGTCGCCCGTAACGCCCGCTTTGCCGAGCGTCATCAAGACCTTTCCATCCGGACTGAACTTGAAAACCTGGTGCCCCTTCCCGTCTTTGCCCTGGCCGTCGGTCACCCAAACGTTGTTGTCCTTATCCACATAGAGGCCGTGCGGAAAAATGAACATTCCACCGCCGAAACTCTTCAGCAGTTTGCCCGACCCGTCGAATTCCAGGATCGGATCGTCCGTTTTTCCGGCGCAGGAATTCGCGCCGCACCTCTCCGCCACCCAGATATGGCCATGCGAATCGAGGTCGACCCCGGCCGCCGATCCCCAGGTCCGGCCTTCGGGAAGCTTGGCCCAGTTCTCGATCGTTCGATAAGGATTGGGTTGAGCATTCGGTTCAGTAGTTGCGGCTAGCGCGATGGCGCTACTGATAGCGATTAGGGCTCCGGCGATTTTAAATCTGAATCGACTTGGATGTCTCATGATGCCTCCTGGGGCGAACTAGCTAGTCTGACCAAGAATTGTAGCGCGCTCGCACTCCTCGAGTTTGCGCCGCAGGAACCGCCGCTCTGGCTCAGAACAAGGGCGCTCCAGGGCCGCGCGTGAAGCAAGCCGCCGCTTCGCTGTGCCGTCCCAGTTCCAGAAGCAGATGTCCGCGCACGGCGGGTAGCAGGTAGTAACTCCGCAGCTTCGAATTGTTCTCGAGTGGCGCGATGACGGCCAGAGCCTCCTCCGGCCCCTGCACCTTGCCGACGACCACCGCCCGATTCAGCGCGACCACCGGAGAAGGGTTGATCGCGAGGAACTGATCGTATAAGCCGAGGATCATCGGCCAATCGACGGCATCCCACTCCGGCGCGCGGGCATACGTGGCCGCGATGGCCGCCTGTACGTGGTATTCAGAGACCTCATCGCCCGCCATCGAGTGATCGAAGTGATGGAACCCCAGGCCGATCAAGTGCTGATCCCAGAGCCCATGATCCTGAAATTCGAACAGCACCAGATCCCCCGCTTCGTCAACGCGAGCTGCCAGGCGCGACACCTGAAAGGCCATCAAGGCCACCAGCGCGTGAACGCTGGGTATTGCGATCGACGAAGCCGCCACCAGGCAGCCCAGCCGCAGCGCTTCGAAGCAAAGATCCCGGCGGATCAGGTCCTGGCCTTCATGCGCCGTGTAGCCTTCGTTGAACATGAAGTAAATCACGTCCAGCACCGATGCCAGGCGCTCCTTCAGCTCGCGCTCCCCGAGGCATGTCGAGCGTCAAGCGCCGCTCGCGGATCTGGCTCTTGGCGCGGACCAGCCGCTGCGCAATCGCGGCATCGTCGGCCAGAAAGGCGCGCGCTATTTCCCGCACACTGAATCCGCCGACGGTCTTCAGGCTTAACGCCACGCTCGATTCCTGGGAAATGTCCGGATGGCAGCACATGAAGATCATGCGCAGTTCGTCGTCGCGTAGCTGTTCTTCGAGATCGGGATTGTCTGCGGGCGCGGACGCCGATCGTGACAGCTCGCGGACGATGGCATCGCTTTTATCGCTGAGCAGCCCGATTGCGCCGCACCGCATCGATCGCAGCATTATGAGCCACGCGAAAAAGCCATGCACCAGCGTTCTCCGGCACCCCCTCATAGGGCCAGGTCTGGAGAGCGCGGAGCATGGCTTCCTGCACGGTCTCTTCGGCCAGATCGATGATGAGCCGGACCGAGCAGACGGGTCAGGTGCGCCACCATGCGACCCGCCTGATGCCGGAACAGATGCTCCAGCAGCGATCCGGTCTCACCCGCCCGGTCACGATCCGTAGACTTGCCTGATTTCCACCGTGCCCCCGTATTCCAGCTGCGGGTGGTCGAGCGCCAGCTTGACGGCTTCGTCGTAACTGGCCGCTTCAATGGTGTAGTAGCCCGCGAGAATCTCTTTGGTCTCGCTGTAAGGGCCGTCAGTCGCTTTAGGCTTGCCTCCCTGGGAGCGGATTACGCGGCCCGGTTCGTCCGCTAACCGCTTACTGTCCCGTGTGAAGGGTTTTTTAGTCCAGGCCATGTATTTTTCGATGGCCTTCTGCATATCTTCCGGGCTGAGCTTCACCCAGCCAGCTGGATCGCCATGAAGAAGGAGCATGTATTGTGGCATCGTTTTTTTTCTCCTATCGTACGCGCTTGTACTGCGCGCTCTCGCTAAATTTCGGTTGGCCGTTTTCGTAGAACTGCCACTCGCTGACCAAGTGGCTATTATCTACAATACGAAGCTTGGCATTGTGCATGTGACCGGCGCCGGGGCTGGCCAGATTGGTGGCATCCAGAAACTGGAAATCCAGCTCCCCGCTGTCGGCATTGAATGCCTTAGCCTGCATTCGCGGTTGATTGCCGATCATGCAGTAATGGGTAAGCAATAGGCGGCCGCCGTCCACATAGTAAAGGGTTACCATGCTCGGCATTGTTTCGGACGACACTCGTTCCAGTAGTGCAGTATCGCCAGAAACCAGTTCATAGCTCAGATGCACCTTTCCCGAACTGGTATTGGCCTCCCATTCACCGACCAGCGTTTTGAGGCGAGCGAAAGCTCGCGTCGGCGTTGCTGGGAGGGGTGGACTTGGAATCCGCGGCCTGCAGCGCGGCCGAGGCCGCGATTAGCGTCGTTATCAGAAAGAATTGTGTTTTCATTGGGTTCTCCTTAGGTGTTTGCGTCTTGCACCCTAATAACGAACCAGGGCATTGAAAATCGACAGGCGATCACAAAAATGTCGTGGCCTTAGGAGACGAAGTAGGCCGTAGCGCCGATGATCGTCCCCACCACGCCCCCGGCAATAGCCGCATACCAGAATGTGGCTCGCTTGCTCAGGATGGCGAGCGATGCCAACACAATCGAGATTTCGAGGAACACTTCACCGAAGTGCAAGCGCAGCGCCTGGCGTCCCCGGATATGGCTCTCGCCTTCGAGCTCCTGGGCCTGCTTCTGGATTTCTTCGTCGTCTTTCCGATAGCGCTCAGCGTTCTTAGTGTATTCCGCGCTCTTGCCATCATTCCGCATGGCGGCGAACATATCGCGGGCGACCTCCGACTCGTAGCGGCGAATCGATTTGGCTTGATAATACGACCATTGGTCCGATGCCTTCTGCTGTAGCAGCAATTCTTCGGTAGTGGTAATGTGGCCGGCCACCGAGACAATCGCCAGCGTCGCGGCGAGAATTGCCATGGTTGCGGCTACACGCTTATCAAAGGGGTCTTTGGCGTGTTCGGAGTGCTCGTGCAACTCTTCAGAAGGAGACATCGTTTCCATAGTAAGGCAGTCGTTGGACAAAGTCTTCATTCTGCGTTAAAGAATTTGCCCCGCGGTTCGATAACGAAATAGAGGGAGGTGTAGGTGCGCGAGAACGTCGCCATCGCCGTAATTGCGCCCGTCCAGCCCGAGGACTTCTTCGACCGCCTCTGGGAAGGCGTCTGGGAAGCAACCTTCGACCTCAGCTCCTTCGGAGTGCAGGTTCAAAACCTGACCACCGAACAGAACAATCCGCTAGCCCAACGGGAAATACTGCAGCGATTGGTCGAAGACGATGTCGACGCCATCGCAATTCTTCCGGCGCATTTCAGTGCTCTCGACGATCTAATTGCCGAGTTCGAACGTCTTGGAATCCCGGTAGTCACGTTTCATGGCGACTCACCCTCTAGCGGGCGATCCGCATTCGTAGGTCCCAACTCGCTTGCGGCGGGGGCTTTGGCCGCCGAGGTGCTTTCAAAACTCATGGGCGGCCGTGGACGTGTGCTCTCCTTCACCGGTGAAACGGAGCGTTACCATTTCGCCCAGAGGCATGCAGGCTTTCAATCGGGACTGAAATGCCGCCCTGACCTGGAAGAGACTGTTTTCGTGAATCAGATAGACGGCATTACTCCGGAGCTGCTTGCCGCTCTTACCCAGGCGGATGGCGTGTATGTGGGCTCACAGGACTTTGTGCGAGTGGCGGAGGCCCTGGACCAGGCCGCTCTGAGCGTTCCTCTGGTCGGTTTCAACAATACCGAGCGAGCCCGCCATTTCCTCGACCGTCGAACAGTCTCGGCGATCATCGATGAGAACCTGTATTTGCAGGGATACTTCGCGGTGCAGAAGGCTTATGAAGCCGTTATTCGCCGGGAACAAGGCGGGAAACTCAATGGCGTCACAATCCCATCCACCGTGGCTTTTGCGGCCAACGCATTCGAGCTGCACAACTCGCTAAACAGCGCTTTTGAGCTGTTGATTCGACAGCGCACCCAGGTCCTCTGCTCCTACAAGGACCGGCTGGAACAGGCCAACGCCGATCTGCTCAGTCTGGCCATCACTGATCCGCTTACCGGGCTGCTGAACCGCCGAAAGTTTGAGGAAATCTTGCAGCACGAAGCTGGGATGGCAATTCGTTACCGGCCGCTTTCGCTACTCATGATCGACGTGAACCTGTTCAAACAAGTGAACGACAGTTATGGTCATCAGGCCGGAGACGAGGCTCTGAAAACTGTTGCCCGCGTATTGAAGTCCTGCTGCCGCTTCACTGACTTCTGCGCCCGCTTGGGTGGCGATGAGTTCGCTGTCATTCTTCCTCAGACCGACGCCGCGGCTGCTTCGGTCGTGCGAGACAGAATTGTCCACACCATTCGTCAGACCCCAGCGCCGCTCGGAGAACACCAAATCAAGCTAAGCCTCAGCATCGGAATTGCAAGCCTGCCCGGCGATGCAAATGAGTCTGACGCATTGATCGCAGCCGCCGACGCTGCTATGTACCAGGTCAAGCAGGCATCCCGATCCCTGCCAGCTCTCGTGCTCTAACGGTTCAGGTTTTCTAGCGCCCAACGGGCATGCTCCGCCACCATTTCGTCCGGCCCTGCGGCCAGCTTCTCCAGCGGCGCGCGAAACTTGACCAGCCCGCTGTTGCCCATCGCGATCGCTACATTGCGCAGGAAGCCGGCATACTTGCTCCGCTGGATCGGACTATGTGCGTAAATTTCGCGAAACTCGTCCTCGCTCATAGCGGCGAGCGTTTCAAGCGGGGGCGCAAAATGGCGCGGCTCAAACGACGCGTCGCTGGCCTCGGGTGCGTTCCGATTCCACGGGCACACATCCTGGCAGATGTCGCAACCGAAGAGATGTTGCCCGATACCGGCGCGCATCCCCTCCGGTACAGATCCGCGCAGCTCAATCGTGAAGTACGGAATGCAGCGGCGGGCATCGATCTCGTATCCTCGCTGGGCGATCGCCTGAGTTGGACAAGCATCGATGCAGCGCGTGCAGGTGCCGCAGCGGTCGGGCGGAGCAGCATCGGGTTCGATCTCGAGCGACGTCACCACTTCGCCCAGAAAGAACCACGACCCGATCTCCTGATTGATGAGGCAAGTGTTCTTGCCGATCCAGCCGAGGCCGGCCTCCCGGGCGTAGGACCGCTCCAGCAGAGGCGCCGTGTCGACGCAGATCTTGTAATCGTGCCCGGGCGGCAGTTGCCCGACCATCCGCTCCAGCCCCCGCCGGACCACGTCATGATAATCCTCGCCCCAGGCATAACGGGAGATCCAGCCTGCTTCCGGATCACTAAACTCGGTGGAATGGCGCTCCGCGCCGTTATAGAGCTTTCCGACGCAGATAATAGTCCGGGCGCTCGTGAGTAGGAGCTTCGGATCACTGCGGACGGTGGCGCGCCGGTCGGTAAGGTAACCCATCGCGCCGGCCATTCCGCGCTCCACCCAGTCCTGGTAACGTTGATGGTCTTCAGGCAGAGGTTCGGCGCGGGCGATCCCGGCCAGCTCGAAGCCGCATCCCTGTGCTAAGTGCTTCACCTCATCGGCAGTCACCCTCCCATCATGGCAAAACGAAGCCAATAGGGGATAAACCTAATATTTTCAATGCGGACCGGGTCGGCTGGAGTGCTCCCGTTCAATGGGTGATATCCCCGTCGAGCTTAGAAAATGGGCGCTTTAACTCATTCGCCTAGCCTCGAAATGGCCCCTGTCTTATACTCTTAACGTTATTACGGATATATGCATAAGCCCATAAAGTACGTCGAAAAAGCGGTTACCGTGGCTGCCGGCGGAGCCTGGTTCGTATTCGATAAACTCAACCAGATCAGCCAGAACCCGTCCTTCAAGCCGAGTTGGTCCGATAAGCCGCTGCTCAAAAGCTATGAAAAGCAGAAACCGCCGCTCGGCTGGCCGCGCGAGACTGATTCGCTATGCCCGCGCTGCATACCAGAAATCCGGCAGCAGATCGTTGACGGCAAGCTACCGCATGAGATTCTGCTCAACGAAAAAGTAGGCGAAATCAAAGCCAAAGTTATTGAGCGCGACGGCAAGATCATGATGGTGAAGGAGTGCCCCAAGCACGGGCTCTTCGAAGACGTCATGGCGATGGATCCGGCGTTCTTCAAACACCTGGAAGACGTGTTTCCTGGACGCGACATCCGCGCTCACAATGACGAAAAGCTGCACAATCATGGCACCAGCACCATCCTGCATGGCCGAGGCTCGGTGCTCACGATCGACCTGACGAATCGCTGCAACATGATGTGCGATCCGTGCTTTATGGATGCCAACCAGGTCGGGTTCGTGCACGAGTTGAGCTGGGAAGACATTAAGACACTCCTCGATAACGCGATTTCCATCAAGCCGCGCCGCCAGATGTCGGTGCAATTCTCCGGCGGTGAGCCGACGCTGTCCCCCCACTTCCTGGATGCCGTCCGGTATGCCCGGAAAGTCGGCTATAACAGCGTGCAGGCCGCCACCAATGGCATCGAGTTCGCTAAGAGCCCTGAGTTTTGTAAACAGGCCGCCGAGGCCGGGTTACGCTACGCCTATCTTCAATTTGACGGCATCGGCAACGACGCCAATTCGCACCGTGCGGTCGGCAATCTGTTCGATGTCAAGATGCGCGCCATCGAGAATCTCTGGACCTCGGGCGTGGATATCGTGCCCGTGATCACCATCATCAACGGCATCAATAACGAGCAGGTAGGCGCCGTGGTGCGGTTTGCTCTCGACAATCCAAAGAAGATTCCGTTCCTTAGCTTCCAGCCTGTTTCCTTCACCGGACGTGATGAAGCAGTGACCGACGAGCGCCGCCAGGCCCAGCGCTACACGCTGTCGCACCTGGCGCACGACGTGAAGAACCAGACCGGCCTGGGCGTGCCCGTCCGCGACTGGTTCCCGATTTCCTTCATGAGCACCTTCTCGGACTTTGCCGACTTGGTGCACGGTCCGGCGGCCGAATGGGGCCAGTTGAGCTGTGGCTGCCATCCCAATTGCGGCATCGGTATGGCCGTGATGTGCGATAAGGAAACCAAGGAAGCTGTGCCCGTTACGGCGTTTCTCAATGCCGAGCGGCTGGCCAAAGACATTGAGCGTATCAACGACGCCGCGCGCGGGAAGAAGCTTTCGGTGATGGGCGTTACGCTGGCGCTGCTCCGCAACTATAATCCCTTCAACTCGCCGACGCATTTCAAGCTGAGCGATATGATCGCTAAGTTCGACAAGTGCTTCGGTATGTCGAAAAAAGCGCAGACCGGCGCTTATGGCAAAGTCACCGGCGACCGCACCATGGCCGATATCACGCAGCGCCGCCAGGATCGCTGGAATTTCCTGTTCATCGCCGGCATGTGGTTCCAGGATTTGTTTAACTACGATTTCCGGCGCACGGAGCAGTGCATCATCCCTTACGCGACTCAGGAGGGCGAGATCTCTTTCTGCGCCTACAATACCGGCGTCGGCTGGCGCAATATCATCGAGAAAATGCATATGACTGCCACGCTTACCAAGTGGTACGAGGAGCGCGGGCGTCACGAAATCTTCGCTGGTGGCAAGAAGGTGGGCCTCGAGAACGCGAATCATTCCCTGGTCCTGCGCGCAGAAGACGTGAACCACGGCAAGCAGAACGATCTCGACAAGTTGGGGATCGCCAAGAATGCGCGCGAAGAGAAGAAGCGCGCCCGCGACGAAAAGCTACACGAGCAGCAGGAGAATGAGCGCATGGCGAAACTGTATCGCCAGCACGTTCTTAAAGAGCAGCCGGGACCGGAGTTGATCCAACTCGGGTCCATCGCGCCGGCGCCGGCCAAACCGAAATCAGAAGCAGATCGCGAAGAGGTAGGATCCTTCGGGGATTAATCGCGACAGCCCAGCCAGAGGAGAAGAAGCCGTCCAGGGCGACCCGGGCGGCTTTTTCGTTTCTAACTATGCCGCGTTGTGAAGAGCTCCAGATCTTTCATGGGAAAGTGTTTTGGGTTTCGAGTCCAGAGCTGCAGCTGATGAACCGCGGCAGATGCTGCAATGAGCGCGTCAGCGAGCTCCACTGAATGACTCGCGCGAAAGGCGCGAATATAGTCGCCCGCAAGTTTACCGATCTCCTCGTCGATCGGCACACATGTTGTTCCCGAGAATAGACGCTCCACTACATCTCGTTCTGACTCTCGCATTCCGTGCCGGATTTCAGCCGAGGACACTGGTGAATAAAACAAAGGCTCCGACGAACTTATCACATTCAGCCAAGCATTGGTCACGTCAGTATTGCGCCCTCGCAGGACCTCGATGAGGACGTCGGAATCGATCAAAACGCCGCTCACTTCCAGATCCGTTTCAGCCGGTCTCCCTTTCGGAGGCGCCTGACATAAGTCCCGGTATCTGGAAGGTCGGTTCTGTCTTTCCAAATGCCGACCACGGAAAGCAGCGCTTCTTTGCGCTTCGATGCGTTATTCAAATACTTGTCGCGAATAGCCTGCCGCACCAGTTCCGAGATTGTTGAGTGGGCCTGCCGGGCGCGTATCTGTAGTGTCTTCCAGACGTCGTCCTCCAAATAAAGCTGTGTTCGCCTCATGATGTATATTATACACCGTAGGGCGGCTTGAGATTCTCGGATTCGCTACTTCTCTTTTGGCGGCTCCCACAGCTGGAACTGGTTGCCCTCCCGGGTCCACGATCCAGAGAAAACGCCCGGTCGCAATCCTCGCGCTTGGGAATCGATCTCCACCCCTTCCTTGCCCAGCGCCTCTAGCAGCGCATCGAGATCGCCGACTCGATAATTGATCATAAAGTTCCCAGGGGATGAACCGAAGTATTTGCTGTCTTTGGGAACAACGCCGAGAGGTCATTCCGGGACGTTGCGGATCGTCGGTCTCCTGCCAGTAGACGACGCGCCTTGGCCACCAGGCTCGCGCTAGCTAGTCAGAAATGGATCGGGGGTCGATCGATGCAATCGACAAAAAAACCGGCACTACGCCACGTGGTCCTGCCGGACGCCACGTTTAGCGCGAACGCGACGAATTGACCAGCTTCTCCCGGTCCTGGATTCTTCCGTTCAACAGATCAATCTTTAAGTCTAGTTCTCGAACTTCTGCCATCGTGGCCTTGTCCTTCCGGCGTATGAAGTTTATGGTGAGAAATCCTGCCATGAGCATACTGAGGCCTTTGACAAAGCCACCGGATCTTACAACGAAAAAGCCAACTAGGAGCAGTGCCGATCCTATCAAATATCCCCACTTTTGCCAGTTGATCTTTTCAGTCAGCGTCCCATCACGTCGACGGGACAACCCCTGAGCCTCTTCTTTCAGGCGGGTGAGATCGAGTAGTTCGGCCGCCCTCTGAGTGTCGATCCGGGCTTTTCTGCTGTCTTCCGCCAGGCCATGCAGCACAACGGTTCCACCTCGGCGTTGCACCGCGATCTCCTGGCCGCAATAGCCACAAGAAAATCTCTCCATGTCATCGTAGATCTCCAGTGCCCCTCCGCAGTTTTCGCAATTCAGGGAGACGAAGTGCGTAGTCATTTTGCAAACCACTGCAGGCGACTAGCGGCTGACATAGGATAGTTGAGTTCTTGCAAAACCGCACTCTTCTTCTTTAGCCGATGAGTGCTCAGCTGAGCCCAGGTCCTGAGGAGAGTCCTCGCGGCGATGGACTTAATGGGCATACTTAATGAATCGGAGAAGGGCGAAACGAGCCAGATAAGGTATTATCCTTAGTCCAGTACTTCCGTTTCGCCCGGCCTAGTACTACGTGCGGCTGGTACCGGCGTATGGTCCAAGAATTCATGCGGCGCGGGGATGGAACTTGAGCAGTCCTCCGAGCCGCTGGCGACACTCAACGGCGTGGCCGCGCTGTTCGGTTTTATCGGCAGCATCCGGGAAAAGGAGCTTGTTGCCTTTGCCCTGATGATTGCATTCGCCGTGATAATGCGCGCTGAACTCGGCCAGGGTCCGGGACAGCGGGCCTTCGCCGAACAGAATCATCAACTTCGACAAACACCCCTCCTTTGGCGGATCGAACCCAACGTTCCGCAAAGGCGTTCAGATTCGGACTTCTGGCGGGAAGCGCCATGGTCTTCACACCGCCTGCCGCCGGCACAGACCGAAACGATGGGCAGAACTTCGTGTCACGATCGTGCAGAACATAACGGCGTCCATCCAGATATCCCCAGGTCTGATGGGTCTACCCCACCCGTAGCCAGGCGTCTATGACCGTCACGCGGCATCTAGCGACATGACAGTTCCTTTGGAACGGCGCGTAACTGTTCCGCGGCTATTACCTGACTCCGCCCAAGCCGCCGCTTCGGCACGCGCGGCAGATGCCGAAAGTACTTCCGTTGCCTATGATATTGGTGCAACGGGCAGCGACACTGGCAGCTTCTCCGAAGCTAAGAGTGGAGGGGGTAAACGGTGTTTCGGTAACCGCGGTACCGGTCGGACTCGGGTGCACAGACGTGCCCCAAGCGGCCAATCCATCCGCCAGCGTACCCGTAGTGACCGCCGTGGAGGCGCTATTTGTGCAGTCGGTTGCGCTCCCACCCGTACCGGCCACTGTGGACAACAATTTTACGGCGATCGAGCCCGGCCGGACGCCGGTTAGCGTATTGCTGGTGAGATCGTTCACCACTGATAAGGAAGCGAGCCCGTTCGGAGTCACCAGACAGGAGCAGCAGGAAATCAGCTGCTCGTCCGGTGAAAACGCATACACATTAACACAGATATTACCAACGTTGGCGCCAAATCCAGGGCCAAATAAAGATGCGCCAGTTGCACCGGTGTTCGTAATGTTGATGACGCCGTCACCGAGACTCAGGTTGGACGTATAGCGGACCTGGAACGCTGGGCCGACGAAGATGCTCGCGAGCGCCGGCGCCCCGTTGCCGCCTTCAATCGAGCTGACCGGCCCGGTGGTGTTGTTCTTTACTCCCGCGCTCACGCCCGTCACGTCCACAGTGATGTTGCAGGATGCAGTTGCGGCGATGACAGCGCCTGACAGGCTGATGCTGTTGGTGCCGGGGTTAGCTGTAAGAGTGCCGCCCAGGCAGGTGGTCACGGCCCCGCTCGGCGTCGACACCACCAGACCCGAGGGCAGTGTGTCGGTGAAGCTGACTGTCAGCGCGACTGTCGCATTCGGATTCGTGATGGTAAAGCTCAGGCTGCTACTCCCGCCCACTGGGATCGCTACCAAGCCGAAACTCTTGCTGGTGACAGGTGGCGAAATTACGATCAGCGATGCCGTATTGCTTGTCGCGGCCGAGAGTCCGCTCTGATCCGAGCTGATCGGTCCGGTGGTGTTGTTCTGCACGCCCGCAGCTATGCCGGTGACGTTCACCGAGAAGGTACAGGACCCGTTGGCCGCAAGCGTTCCTCCCGAGAAGTTGATGCCGTTGCTGCCTGCCGTGGCCGTGATCGACCCGGTGCAGGTCGTGCTCAAGCCATTGGGCGTGGATACCACTAGCCCGGAGGGAAGAGCATCGCTGAACGAAATACCCGTCAACGCGAACGCATTTGGATTGGTAACGTTGAAGCTCAAGCTCGTGTGCCCATTCAGTGGGATCGTAGCCGCTCCGAACGCCTTGGTGATTGTCGGCGGGGGCGCTCCTATAACGGACTCGGGCTCGTCACCAGACGTGCTGTTAACCGGGGCGTTATTGGGATCGCCGCTATAGCTGGCTACCCATTGGTAAGTGCCGGCGGCGGTTGGCACAAAACCAACCGGGGTTGTATAGGTCCCGTTGCCTGCGACCGGAACGGTCTCAGTATCGACCACAGTATTGCCTGGGTTGGCCAGCCTAAACGTTATCGTACCGGTGGGGTTCAACCCTCCCGACAGCGTGGCCGAGTCCTTCATCGGGATGCCGCTGCCCAGGAGCACCGTGCCTCCCGGGGTAGTCGTGATGACCGGGTGGGTGATACTCACGGACTCGGGCTCGTCACCAAACGCGCTGTTAACCGGGGCGTTATTGGGATCGCCGCTATAGCTGGCTACCCATTGGTAAGTGCCGGCGACGGTTGGCACAAAACCAACCGGCGTTATATAGGTCCCGTTGCCTGCGACCGGAACGGTCTCAGTATCGACCACAGTATTGCCTGGGTTGGCTAGCGTAAACGTTATCGTACCGGTGGGGTTGAAGCCTCCCGACAGCGTGGCCAAGTCCTTCATCGGAATGCCGCTGCCCAGGAACACCGTACCTCCCGGGGTGGTCGTGATGGCCGGGTGGGTGACGCTCACGGACTCGGGCTCGTCACCAAACGTGCTGTTAACCGGGACGTTATTGGGATCGCCGCTATAGCTGGCTACCCATTGGTAAGTGCCGGCGACGGTTGGCACAAAACCAACTGGGGTTGTATAGGTCCCGTTGCCTGCGACCGGAACCGTCTCAGTATCGACCACAGAATTGCCTGGGTTGGCCAGCCTAAACGTTATCGTACCGGTGGGGTTCAACCCTCCCGACAGCGTGGCCGAGTCCTTCATCGGGATGCCGCTCCCCAGGAGCACCGTACCTCCCGGGATCGTAGTAATTGAGACGGCTCCCGCGGCTCCCGGGGCCATGGAGATGGCAAGCATTATGAGCCCGAAGTGTTTCAGCACTTTTTCTCGAATAGCTGCCATATACCGCCCTCCTTGTTACCGGTGATCTCTGCTTTGGACGCCTGACGATGGGCACGGTAGACCCCACTCTTCACGTTGAATTCGGTCGCCGCTCCCGCAGCACTGCCGTTGCTCACGATGATGCTGTACCCGATAGTGGTCCCCATAGCCACCGGGTGTGGCATCGGCCGTTTTCGAGACGCTCGGATTCAGCGACTGAGCAAAAGCGGCCAGCGAAAACAATAAAGTCGGCAGCACAGACGATGAAACACGTTGAGCCATTGCAAAAGACCTGCGCGATGATAGGATGATTTGCTACTTACTGCAATCGTCTAATGGATTTAGTCCAAACCGGCTAGTTGGCCGGGACAACTTTGGAACGGGATCAACTTCAGCTGCTTCTACCCCACCCGTATCCTGGCGTCTATGACCGTCACGAGGCATCTAGCGGCATGACAGTTCCTTTGAACGGCGCGTGACTGTTCCGCGGCTATTACTTGACTCCCCCCAAGCCGCCGCTTCGGCACGCGCGGCAGATGCCGAAAGTGCTTCCGTTGCCTATGATATTGGTGCAACGGGCAGCGACACTGGCAGCTTCTCCGAAGCTAAGAGTGGAGGGGGTAAACGGTGTTTCGGTAACCGCGGTACCGGTCGGACTCGGGTGCACAGACGTGCCCCAAGCGGCCAATCCATCCGCCAGCGTACCCGTAGTGACCGCCGTGGAGGCGCTATTTGTGCAGTCGGTTGCGCTCCCACCCGTACCGGCCACTGTGGACAACAATTTTACGGCGATCGAGCCCGGCCGGACGCCGGTTAGCGTATTGCTGGTGAGATCGTTCACCACTGATAAGGAAGCGAGCCCGTTCGGAGTCACCAGACAGGAGCAGCAGGAAATCAGCTGCTCGTCCGGTGAAAACGCATACACATTAACACAGATATTACCAACGTTGGCGCCAAATCCAGGGCCAAATAAAGATGCGCCAGTTGAACCGGTGTTCGTAATGTTGATGACGCCGTCACCGAGACTCAGGTTGGACGTGTAGCGGACCTGGAACGCTGGGCCGACGAAGATGCTCGCGAGCGCCGGCGCCCCGTTGCCGCCTTCAATCGAGCTGACCGGCCCGGTGGTGTTGTTCTTTACTCCCGCGCTCACGCCCGTCACGTCCACGGTGATGTTGCAGGATGCAGTTGCGGCAATGACTGCGCCTGACAGGCTGATGCTGTTGGCGCCGGGGTTAGCTGTCAGAGTGCCGCCCAGGCAGGTGGTCACGGCCCCGCTTGGTGTCGACACCACCAGACCCGCCGGCAGCACGTCGGTGAAGCTGACTGTCAGCGCGACTGTCGCATTCGGATTCGTGATGGTAAAGCTCAGGCTGCTACTCCCGCCCACTGGGATCGCTAACAGGCCAAAACTCTTGGTGGTTACAGGCGGCGCAACCACGGTGATGCTGGCGGAAGCTGTGTTCCCCAACCCACCCTCAATCGATGTGACCCTACTTGTCGTGTTATTGTCCACTCCCGCTACCGTGCCCTTTACGACGATGGTCAACGTGCATGTCCCCAGAGGCGGAAGCGTGATCCCGCTCGCTGTGAGAACACTGGCCGTGAAAGTAAGCACAGTGGCAGGGCAAGATCCAGCCGATGTCACAGGGCCCACGGCTGCCAGCCCGGAGGGTAGAGTATCGGTGAAACCTACACCACTCAACGCCACGGTGCCATTCGGATTTGTAATCGTGAAGGTCAGGGTTGTGTTCTGGTTCAGCGGAACTGTCGGCGCAGCGAACGCCTTGGTGATCATAGGCGGTGCGACAACAGTAATCGTGGCGGAAGCCCCGGTCCCCGCGCTGCTGCTTTCGTTGGCGGTGATGCTGGAGGTGGCATTATTTTTCACGCCAGGTGTGAGGCCAACCACAGTTGCTGTGATGATACAGGTTCCCCCGGCGACAATTGTTGCGTTAGTTATGTTGATGGCACTGGGCAAGCCACTAGACAAGAATGCACCACAGCCAGTTCCAACGATCGAGCCTGTCTGCGACAACCCCGCCGGAAGAGTATCGGTGAAACTGATGCCAGTGAGATCGAGTGTTGCGTTGGGGTTTGTGATCGTGAAGGTCAAGCTGGTGGATTGGCCCAATTGTATAGTGGCGGCGCCAAACGCCTTTGTGATCGACGGCGGTGCGCCAGCGCATGGGTTGGGGATCGTTTTATTGTATTGTAGGGTCTTACCGAAATCGTTCGTCGTGACGCCGGGGATGTCGTTTCCAAAGTTGAAAACGCATGACGCTCCCGTACCTGCCTGACTGTAGAACGGGTAAAAGGCGCCCGCGACAGGCGCATTTTGAAAGAAAATCTGGTTATAGGGGGCCTGGTAGCTCCCGCCCGACAAGCTTAATGGTCCGACCCCATTATTCAACGCGTTACCGATGATGAGCGTGCTTGGGTGCGATGCGTTGCCGTCAGGCCAATCTGTCAGGTATGAAAGCCCGTCATGGTCACCGTCCTGGCCGGTACAGCCACCTACGCCCAGTACAGTTCCACAGCCCGTATCGTCCTGAGCGGTTGGAGGGCTCGGGGGTTCGGGCTGATCCGGCAAAGTCGCGCATGCTGCATCGCCGCATAACTCAAAATGTCCTATTTCAAAGGAAAAGCTGATGTTGTCAAAAATCCAACTGCCCTGATTGGCCGGCAGGGCTGTTAAATATTCGGGGTGGTAAGCGAATGGACTGGTGGAGCACGTGCCAGCTGGAGGCGGTACGCTCAGTTGCGCGTGGGTGGTCTCATTAGTTTGCGTGAAGCCATTCGCGGTGCTCGCGACCATGAATCCGGTCGTTGTACTTGTGAGATCGTTTACATCGGTTCTCAAACCGGCCGCAGTGTCTTTAACCGTAATGAGAATACTGTCTCCCGCGGACATCAATAGACGCGTGCCGCCTGGAGTGCCATCGGTGGTGATGTTCGCCGCGGTGATCGGCTCACCGCAGTTAGTGGTCAGCTCATCTATGGTGAGAGCAGCACACCACTTGCTATCGTCGGGACAACCCGATCCGGGGGGATAAAATTGGAGCTCTAAAATCGCAGACCCAGCCGCCGACGTGTTTGAGTCGCTGTTGGGCGTACACGCACCGAAGGGCGTTGAGTTGGGATCGCAGAGGGCCATGCTGAACCAGAAGGCGGGATATAGTTCCCGATTTGCGACTTTAGTACCATTCTGCGTGGGTGTCGGATCGGCGTTTGGAAGCCGAATTTTCCATTGCATGTTGTTCCCGGAACCAGGGGTGTTCGAGAAGAACTCGATTAGGGGTTCATCGTGCCCTACATAATATGGGTAACCCGGCGGCAGCAAAGATTTCGGTACTTCGCGGCAGGCCCAGGTCGGGAGGGGGTTGTCAGGATCATTGCAATCCTGCTCATACACCAGACCTGTGGAAGAGCCCACATCTCCCATGGGTCGCGCGCCAATGGAGCGCGCACTTGAACCAGAGCGCTGACGTCCAGTGAATTGTTGGATTTGCCGGACCGCGCGCAGGGGTTTCTGTTGCGCCAACGCACTCGTCGAACACAGCACGAAAACGAGGCTCGGGAATTGGATCAGGCACAATAGCGCCGATCTCAGGGACCTACAAGTGCGAGGTGCCATACGGCCCTTCCGGGGCAGCAAACCGACGCGGTGACCGCGAACGACTGCGCCACCATTAACGCTCAACGTCCGAAGTTAGGCGTGAATAGTAACACGAGTAGTTAGTCAGTACAATTCTCCTGTTAAATTAATACTAAGTGACTAGACCATCTATGCTAATCAATTAGTCCGTAATTTCGAATACTACTCGTTCGGGAAGATTCATGCCAGGCCGATGAGCAGGGGAGTACTGGTAGTCTCATGCGCAGTATCGCCTACAGCTGGCTCAAAGAGAAAGTTCCGCCCACCGAAGCGCCGCTTCTCGCTTCGTCGCAACACTTCCCGCACACAAGGATTCGCCAATCACAGCCTCCAAAGCGCTACTGATTGGGGGTCTCGGTTTCATGAGTGGCTCTTACTCGATGCGCGAAGCCAGCCGATCGCGCAAACGACGAACGCCGCGTCGGCGACGGCGTTCTAGCTTTCAGGCGCTCCCGTTCGCCGAACAAGTGACATTACGGACCCATCACGCAACTCGTCCGGATCTAGGTGGGAAGCCGGCGATAAATAACGGGGTGGTCTACTAGAACGGAGACGTCGTACTGCGCTGCTCCCTTCGGGTGCGGTGCCCCCGCGACTCGCGTCCTTAGCTTCAGCCTGTCACAATAGAAGTAAATGACGGGAAATGAGATCCGCCAGAAATTTCTCGACTACTTCGCGGCGCAAGGCCACAAAATCGTTCGCAGTTCCTCGCTGGTGCCGGCTAACGACCCCACGTTGTTGTTCACCAACGCGGGCATGAACCAGTTCAAGGACATATTCACGGGCGCCGAAAAGCGAGACTACGTACGCGCCACAACGGCACAAAAATGCGTGCGGGCGGGTGGTAAGCACAACGATCTCGATAATGTTGGTTATACGCGACGCCACCATACGTTCTTCGAGATGCTGGGGAATTTTTCGTTCGGCGACTATTTCAAGAAAGAAGCCATTGCGTTCGCCTGGGATTTGGTCACCCGGGAATTTGGAATGCCGAAAGAACGGCTGTACATCACGGTCTTTCGAGAGGACGACGATGCCGAGCAGCTCTGGCAAAAGTTCGTGCCTAAGGATCGCATCTTCCGGATGGATGAGGCGGATAACTTCTGGCAGATGGGCGACACCGGTCCATGTGGTCCGTGTTCGGAAATTTATTACGACTTCGGGCCTGAAGCCGGACCGGGCGAGTTCCCCAACAACCCCGGCGAGCGCTTCGTAGAGATTTGGAACCTGGTGTTCATGCAGTTCGACCGGTCCGCGGATGGCAAAATGACACCGCTGCCGAGGCCGTCCATCGATACGGGCATGGGCTTGGAGCGAACCGCTTGCGTGCTCCAGGGCAAGCTTTCGAATTACGACACGGACCTGCTGCGGCCGATTATTGATCGCGCTTCCGACCTGTTTGACGTGGCCTACGGCGAGAATGAGCGCACCGACGTCGCTTTACGGATCAATGCCGATCATGTCCGCGCCACTACGTTCTTGATTCACGATGGCGTAGTGCCGTCCAACGAAGGCCGCGGATACGTACTGCGGAAAATCATGCGCCGGGCGATTCGAAATGCTCGTATGATCGGCCGTCAAGAGCCGTACTTATATGAGCTTGCCGGATTCGTCGCCGAGCAAATGAAGCCCGGTTATCCGGAGTTGATGGAGAGCATCCAGCGCGTCGCTCGCGTGGTGAAGGACGAAGAGCATCGTTACGCCACCACCTTTCAGTTTGCAGAGAAGGTCTTCGTTGACGAAGCAAAATCGGCCGACGGCGGACTCATTCCGGGCGCCGTCGCTTTCAAGCTTTACGATACCTATGGTCTGGCTCTCGATGAACAAGACGAGATGGCCCGCGAGCGGAACCTGACCATCGATCATGAAGGCTTCCAGACCGAGATGGAGAAGCAGCGCACCCGCGCGCGTGCAAGCTGGCGGGGGGCGGACAAGACCCAGGTTAATCCGGTTTACCAAACCTTGCCCAAAACCGAATTCGTTGGGCGCGACACGCTCGAATCGCCGGCCACAGTGGTTGCGGTGCTTGATCATGAAGTCATCCTTGACCGAACGCCCTTTTACGCCGAATCCGGGGGCCAAGTGGGCGATAAAGGAGCCCTAATATTACCGGACGGCGGCGGAGAAGTGGCTGTCAATAGCGCGATTTCACCCGCGCCGGGAATAACCGTCCATCGCGTAGCCGACCCTGGTTCGCTGAAGACGGGCGATAAGGTCATTGCCAGGGTGAGCGACGAATTGCGTCACGCCACCATGCGCAACCATACCGCTACACACCTGCTGCACGCGGCCCTCCGTAAGGTGCTGGGCCCACACGTCAAGCAGGCAGGTAGCGTGGTTGATCCCGGGCGGCTCCGCTTCGACTTTACGCATTACGCCGCCACCGATCCGGAGGAACTGGCCGAGATCGAAAAGCTTGCCAACGAAGAGATTCTAAAGAATATCGCGGTTAATACAAATATAATGGACCTCGATCAGGCGTTAAACACTGGTGCAATGGCGCTCTTCGGTGAGAAATACGGCGACAAGGTTCGCGTAGTCTCCATTGAAGGCTTCAGCAAAGAATTGTGCGGCGGTACGCATGTTCATCGCACTGGCGACATCGGCCTATGCAAGATCGTCTACGAAGGCAGCATCTCGGCCGGTGTCCGTCGCCTCGAAGCAATTACTGGTGATGCGATCCTGCAGAAATTCCAAGAGGACGCCCGCCTGGCGCGCGAGGCTCAGGAGAAGTTGGCCGAAGAGAAGCGCGTGCTTGAGAAGCGAGTAGAGCAGATGAAAGAAAAGCTCGCTCGCGCCGAAATCGCAGGTCTCGAAACGAATGTGAAGGACATCAAGGGCGTAAAAGTCCTGGCCGCCCAGGTCCCCGGCATGGACCGCGAGCAGTTGCGAACCATGGTCGATTCATTGCGGGTCAAGTGGAAGAGCATCGTCGTGGTGCTCGCTTCGTCAGAAGATTCAAATGTCTCGATCGTCTCTGGAGTGACCAAGGATCTCACGTCCAAGGTCCACGCCGGAAAGCTCGCAGGCGCAGTAGCTCAGGCGGTCGGAGGCAAAGGCGGCGGGCGTCCAGATATGGCCGAGGCGGGCGGCAAAGATCCATCCGCGCTGCCAGGCGCGCTGGAGCAAGTCTATACCACCGTGGAAGGGATGCTCTAACGGTGCAGCGGTACGACGCGGTGGTAGTGGGCGCCGGACCCACGGGCTTGGCGTGCGGCATCGAGCTAAAGCAGCGTGGGGTCAGCACGGTCCTGATCGACAAAGGCTGCGTGGTGAATTCCATTTACAACTACCCCACCCACATGGTTTTCTTCACTACGCCCGAACTGCTTGAAATCGGGGGCCTTCCAATGACGTCACTCAACGAGAAGCCAGGGCGTACGGAGGCATTGAAATATTACCGTCGCGCCGCTGAGCATTACCAGCTCGACATCCGCCAGTACGAACGCGTCCTCAAGATCGAAGGCGATGACCGCGACTTTCGGGTTCGGACGAGCAAGGCTAAGTACGCCGCGCGCAAGATCATCCTGGCCACCGGTTATTACGACTTGCCGAATATGCTCGACGTGCCCGGCGAGCAACTCGACAAAGTGATTCATTACTACAAGGAGCCCCATCCCTATTACAATCACGACGTGCTAGTGGTCGGCGCGAAAAACTCGGCGGCCATTGCGGCCCTGGAGCTGCATTGGACTGGGGCGCGGGTCACCATGGTCCATCGCGGCGCTTCGATTTCCGATCGCGTCAAGTACTGGATCAAGCCCAATATAGAAAATCGCATCAAGAGCGGAGAAATCCAGGCGTATTTCAAATCGAGCCTGCTGGAGATTCAACCCAAGGCAGTTGTACTCGATACGCCCGATGGCCAAATCACGTTGAAGAACGATTTTGTCTTTGCCATGACCGGCTATCGGCCCGATCTTGAATTCCTGGGATCGCTCGGCATCCGGCTCGATCCGGTGAGCCAGCGCCCGCGCACGAATCCCGATACCCTCGAAAGCGATCGGCCCGGCATCTTCCTGGCCGGGGTGATTGTGGCCGGGATGCACACCAACGAGATTTTCATCGAAAATGGCCGTTTTCATGGCAAAAAGATCGCCGAGGCGATCGCCGAATCCCTGGCCCACCTAATCGGTTAGAATACTGCGGATCGGTTAGAATAGGGTTTGGTAATAAAAGGGATTCTCGTGGGCCTGGCGCTCTGCGCCGGGGCGTGGGTGGCCAGCGGTGCGGCAACCCCTACCGCCCGCCACCACAACCAAGAAGAAGATTGCCAAAAAGCGGCTCGCACACGGCCTCAGACCGCTGCTACAACGACACCGAAGTCCCGGACAGCGGCAGGCAAGACAACCAAGGGTAAGAAGACGACGGTACGACGGGCCTCGGCGCCCCGCCAACTCGCTCCCACCAAAGACCGCTATCAGCAGATCCAGCAGGCGCTGGCCGGCAAGGGCTACTATACAGGCGAGCCAAACGGCGTTTGGGGCCCGGATTCCACGGACGCGCTCAAGCGTTTCCAGGCCGACCAGAACCTTCCGCCCGACGGCAAACTGACCTCGCTATCTTTGATCGCCCTGGGCCTGGGGCCGAAGCGGCTGAGCGCACAATCCCCGCCGCAGCCGCCCCCTAATCGACCAGCAACAATGATCGTCGGCGTCCCTAAGGAAGTCAAAGACCAGGAAAGACGCGTCGGCTTGGTTCCCAGTGGCGTGACGGCTTTGCGCGAAGCCGGCCATCGGGTGCTGGTGGAAACGAATGCGGGCGCCGGAAGCTCGCTTCCGGATAAGGACTATCAGAGCGCGGGCGCGGAGATCCTTTCCGCCGCCGAAGTCTGGGCTAAAGCCGATCTGGTGGTCAAGGTAAAAGAGCCGCAGCCGTCCGAGTATCAATATTTTCGGCCCGGACTGATCCTGTTCACATACCTGCACCTGGCGCCGCTGCCCGATCTGACGAAAAAGCTGGTCGAGACGAAGGTGAACTCGGTAGCGTACGAGACCATTCGCGAAGCCGATGGATCGCTCCCGCTGCTGACTCCGATGAGCGAAGTGGCCGGAAGAATGGCCGTTCAAGTGGGCGCGCAATATCTGGAAGCGCCCAACGGCGGGCGCGGCATTTTGCTGGGCGGCGTGCCGGGTGTTGCGCCGGCGAATGTGTTGATTCTGGGCGGCGGCGTGGTTGGCCACAATTCAGCCAAGATGGCGATCGGGCTGGGCGCGCATGTCACCATCATCGATCGCAATCTGGATCGGCTGCGCGAGCTCGACGATATCTACAGCAGCCAGATCGTGACCCTGGCGTCCAACAGCTTCACCATCCGCGAGACACTGCACAGCGCCGATCTGGTGGTCGGGGCGGTGCTGATCCCGGGCGCCTCCGCGCCCAAGCTGGTTCGTCGCGAAATGCTGCGCGGCATGAAAAAAGGCGCCGTGATGGTGGACGTCGCCATCGACCAGGGCGGCTGCTTTGAAACCTCGCACGCCACCACGCATACCGAGCCGATCTATTTCGTCGACGACGTCCTGCATTATTGCGTTTCCAACATGCCGGCGGCGGTTCCGCACACCTCCACCTTCGCGCTGACCAACGCCACCTTTCCGTATCTCGCGGAGTTGTGCGCCAAGGGTCTGGAGCGCGCCTGCGAGGAAAATCCGGCGATTCGCGAAGGCGTGAACACGTACGCCGGGTACATTACTTATCCCGGCGTCGCCGAGTCGCAGGGACTGGGTTGGAAAGAACTCACTGCTGTGATGTAGGGGGCTGGGATCCGGCCGAGCCTTTGAAAACCTTTTCCGCTTTCTCGGTCTTCAGAAGATGTCCGCTTTCCTGCTCTTTCACAATCAGCGTCGTGCGAACAGCATCGGCCTGGACTTTCCATGGCTTGGTAATTCCGCGCTGCTCTTTGCGGTTGAGTACGAAAGCTGCCGGGTGCAATAGCGTTTCGGGCTTGCTCCACTGGCCGTTCATGCGAGCCTGGCCCGTCAGTTCGACTGCGATCGGAACGGTCACGCGGTCTTCGAGGTTAGTCACTTTGAGCTGCAGCACGACCAAGCTATTATCCGGGCTCTTTTGGATATCCAGACTGGTGGCGAGTTGCGGCGGGTTAGCGCATCCCCACAGAGCCAATAGCAGCCGTCATTAGCGACTATCAATTTCAAGCGGCCCTCCTTCGGGCGATCAGCAGCAATGGAATCGCGGCCAGTTGGGCAGCCATGCGGCCAATACAACGGCAGCCGACAGTGACCAACCGTAAAGGATACCAATCGCACTGCTGCCGGCGAACCACAGCACTCCGTAAGCGGTGTTGAAAATTCCGTAGGCGGAGCCGCGGCGTTCGGCCGGGACCAGATCGGCGATTCTGGCGCGCATCGTGGATTGAAGAGCGCCCATTCCCGCCCCCCACAGCGCCATCCCGGCCACGGCCGCCCAGAAGGATCCGAAGAACACCAGCGGGTTCGAAGCTGCGGCGAGTAAGACCCCAGCGATGAGCACCGGCGTGCCCACGCGATCGAATAGTTTGCCTGAGGCGAGCGCGCTGAGTCCTTCGACACCCATCGCGACGGCGTAGAGCACCGGAATCAATGCAGGCGAGACCAGGTTCGTCTTCTGAAAATGAAACGCGATCAGCGGCAAGTCGACAAAGCCGAAGGCGATCAATCCGCCCGCAATCACATAGATCCAGAACGGCCGGGATAGGCTCCCGGAGCGCGATTTCGGGAGTCGCCGGCTCATCGAAGCGGGACGGATCAGGATAAAGCTTGATGGCTCGAAGCAGCGCCAGGATTGCCAAGCCGGCTGGAATTCCAAGCAGCGCATAAGCGCGATTGTAATGCTGGGTCTCTGCGACAACCAGCGCGACCAGCAGTGGTCCGGCAAAGGCGCCGGTTTGGTCCATGAACTCGTGCAGGCCGAAACCCCAGCCTCGGCCGACTATTTTGGAAGCTTGCGAAAGCATGACGTCGCGCGGAGGCGTCCGAAGGCCTTTTCCGGCACGCTCGGCGATGATCAGTGCCGCTGCCACTCCCCAGTGATGCGCGAGCGCCATGAACGGGACTACCAGCAAATTGATGACGTAGCCGATCAACGGTCAGCGTCCAATACCGGCGAGTCTTGTCGGCGGCAACGCCGCCAGCCAGCCGCAAAACGTAGCCGATCAGTTCACCAGCGCCCGATACGATCCCGACTACGGCCGCCGAGGCTCCCAGCGTTCCGAGAAATGGGCCGTTGATGCTGCGCGCCCCTTCGTACGTGACATCGGCCAGCAGGCTGATGGTCCCGAGCGTGACGATAAACCGGATCGCCGATTCGCGCGAGACGGAGAAATTGCGTTAGCTTTGAGGTCAGATTGGTCCGTCCCCAATTTTCACCGCTTCTTTTCGAGTCGCGTAATTCGGCGGCTGGAGCGCTTCGGACGGATCGAGATCGAACGCGTTGCGAGCCATTTCAAGCGCCATGGCGTAGTTGCGCTCGCGATGCTCGTAGTACTTCGCCAGTTCTGTGAAGGCCGACGCGCGCCAGGGGTTGCGCGCCGACGCAAGGTCGGTCAGCATCGGCAGCGCGGCATGCTCGCGGCCCAGCTTCTTCTCGAGCGCCGCTATGTCCCACATCGTGCGGAATAGCAATTCGTCGGGAAGCTCGCGATCCAGCGCTTGGCGAAACAGCGCCAGGGCGTTTTCATGCTGATCGGCCTGCCGCCACCAGCGCGCCAATCCAACCATTTCGGCGGCGTGCGCGAATTGCGCCTGTTCAGGTGCATGAAAAGCTCGCGGCACGATCGCAGTCAGGCAGGCGAGCGTGAGAATGTCGATCGCGTTGTGATGGAAGATCGGCATCAGCCGAAAGATCTCGTGCGTGCGCAGATATTCGAAATAGAAATACGGAATCATCTCGCCCGGAAGATCGCCCTGCCGTTCCACCCCCAGGATCTGGTTTTCCAGATCCACCAACCGGCAGCTATCGAAGCGCAAATTCCACAACCGCCGGGCGCCGAACAACAGATCCAGATGCTCCAGCGTGCTGAAAGGCGGCCGCTGGCGGACCATCCGGAAGCGCGTTTCCAGCAGCGGCTGATCGAAGGTTCGGCCATTGTAGGTGATCAGCACTTCGAACTGCTTCAGGTGCTCGTGCAGGGCGCTGAGTTGGCTGGCCTCTTCTCCGAACTCGCGCATGAAAAACTGCCGGACTCGAAATCCTTGCGGCGTGATGCGTCCCACGCCGATCAGAAATGCATAGGTTCCCGAGCCTCCCGCCAATCCCGTGGTCTCGGTATCGAGGAAGCACCACTTCGCGGGCGGGACGCCGCGGATCAGGCCATTGGAGATGGTGTCCAGCAGATCGCCGGATAGGTCCTCCAGATCGGCGATGCCGATGCTGCCATGGCGGCGATGGCGTTCGTAGAGCTTTTCGGTTTCATAATGGCGGCCGTGTGCGGTTTCGACTTCGTCGAAAGGGAGGTGGGTGAGTGGGCAGTGGGTTGGGAGCGGCCAGCGGGCGTTGCGGCGCGGGCTTCGCGTACTTCTGGTCGATCTTCGCGATGCGGCGGCGCAAGATCGCCAGTTGCTCCTGGAAGTCGCTCATGCTTGCTGCGATTCCACCGTTTGAGATACTTTTTCCCATTCTGCCAGCAGTTTACTCAACTCGCTGCGGCGCTGGTCGAGAAGATTCGAAACGCGCACCGTTTCTTCTGGGCTGACAAAGTTGGCAAGTTCTGTTTCATAACCCGCGATCTCGGTTTCCAGATCGGCCACCTGTTGCTCCAACTCCTGGCGGCGCTCCTGCATCTGCTTCAGCTTGAGAGGATTCAGGCGCTTCGCACTTGGGTTGTGGGATGAGGCTGTGAGATGGTGGGAAACGGACGGCTGCAAACCTGGAAGAGTGAGATCGATCTGCTTGCCTTCCTTGCGCCACATGTAGTCTTCGTAATTGCCAGGGAAGATCTGCACCTCGCCGCTGCCGATTTCAAAAACCCGCGTCGCCAGCTTGTCAATGAAGTAGCGATCGTGCGAGACGAACACCACCGTGCCAGTAAACTTCTCCAGCGATTCGAGCAGGACATCTTTGGCGCGCAGGTCCAGGTGATTGGTCGGCTCGTCCAGCAGCAGAAAATTCGACGGCTGCAGCAGCATGCGAGCCAGCGCGTAGCGGTTGCGCTCGCCGCCCGAAAGCACGCCGATGCGCTTGAAGACGTCGTCTTCGGAGAACAGGAAGCAGCCCAGAAGACTGCGCAGTTCAGTATTGGTGGACCGCGGAGCCATGCCCTGCAGGTCATCCAGCATTCGCGCGTTAGGGTCAAGTTCCTTGTACTGGTCCTGCGCGAAATAGTCCACCTGCGCGTTGTGACCGAGCCGGTATTCTCCCGCCGAGAGAGGCTCGATCCCCGCGAGGAGTTTGATGAGCGTCGACTTCCCCGCCCCGTTCACGCCCACCAGCGCGATGCGGTCGCCGCGCTCGATGATGAAATTCACTCCGCCGAAAACAAACTTGTCGCCATAGCTCTTCGACACATTCTGGAACTCGGCGACGATGCGGCCGCTCGGCTTGGGCTGTGGAAAGGAGAAGTGAATGGTCTTCTCCTCGGCCGGCAACTCGATGCGCTCGATCTTCTCCAGCTCCTTGATGCGGCTTTGAACCTGTTTGGCCTTGGTGGCCTGGTAGCGAAAGCGATTGATGAAAGCTTCGAGCTGCTCGATCCGCTCGCGCTGGTTGCGGTAGGCCGCTTCCAGTTGGTCGCTGCGCTCCTGCTTCTGCTGCAGGTATTTTTCGTAGTTACCGCTGTAGAAATGCACGCCGCGATTCCAGATCTCGACGATCTTATCGACCGTTACGTCCAGAAAATAACGGTCATGCGAGATGAGCACGTAGGCGAACGGATAATTAGTGAGATACTGCTCCAGCCAATTGCGAGCCTCCAGATCGAGGTGGTTGGTGGGCTCGTCGAGCAGCAGCACGTTCGGTTTTTCAAGCAACAACTTGGCGAGCGCGATTCGCATCTGCCAGCCGCCCGAAAAGTGTTCCGTCCGGCGCTGCCATTCCGAGTGCGGAAAGCCGAGGCCGGACAGCACGGTCCCGACCTGTGCCTCAATGGCATAGCCATCGCGGTTGCGGAACTCGCTGTCGATCTGATGAAATCGATCGGCAACCTGCGCGTATTCCAAACCTGCAGGATCCAGCTCCGACATCTTGCGCGTCAGATCCTCCATCTCCTGCTCCATCCCTTGCAGCGATGAAAAGACCGACATGCATTCGGCGAAGACGGTGCGCCCGGAGAGGGAAAGACCATCCTGCGGCAGGTAGCCGGCGCTGATGCCGCGCGTGATGCCGATGCCGCCATAATCCAGCGTTTCAAGGCCCGCCAGGACTTTGAGCAGCGTGGTCTTGCCGCTGCCGTTGGCGCCGACCAGTCCGGCACGATCCTTGGGCGTGATCAGCCAGTTCAGGTTTTCAAACAGGAATTTAGGACCAAAGCGCTTGCCCGCGCCGGAGAGCTGGATCATCTATTACCATTCTAGGGAACTACCGCCGACGAAATGATCTGATCCAATGCGGTCTGAAATTTCGACAGCGCGGATGTAGGGCTCTGTGCTGAGAATAACACTCGCGTTTTTCCAGTTGCGATCCACCTGCGACTTTCGGACATCTTCAAGCCTTGCTCGGGAACGGCGGCCAGGGGCGGTATCGAAATCTCGTCAGCGTCACTTTTGTTGCTGCTCATCCAGACTGCGGCATATCCACCGTCAAACCCCGAATGCGTCAGTATGGCGAGGTCGCCGTTGTCAATCGAAGGATGAAGGTTTTCGACAGTCCAGCCGGAGGGCATCGGAGGGCCGACGTAGCAGGTAGCCGCCACCGCGCCGAACGGTTTCGTGATGATCGAATCTTTATCGGTATCGAAGGTTACAAGGAGCGGCTCTCGTGTGAAATCGTCGCCCACGGCTGAGAATTCTATTTGCACGCCGGGCGTCAGTTCGCTTGCACCCTTCGCTCAAACGCGACGCGGTTCCTGCGCTATCGAAGTTGAGGAACTGGATCGGGAGCTCGATCTGGAAGCAAAATCGAGCGACTCGCTGCCTGTTGGATCAACTCTCCAAGGACGGGGGTTCAATTGGCAGCTTGGGTCGGGGTTTCTGGGCGATTACAAGTTTCGGTTCACACGGGCGGATGGAACCAGGGCACTGCTGCCACGTCAAAGTTCGGCCGAAAAACTATACGCGAACTAAAATCTCTCCCGCAGCAGCTTGGCAATCCGTTTCGCCAAATCGTTGGTCACGCCCAGGTTTTCACCGAAGAAGCGTACCTTGCCTGAGAGATCCGACTCGAACAGGACATGTCCGTCGCGGGCAGCCACGGTTGTGATCACATCCACAGTAGTGCCGCCGGTCACCGTGGTCAACTCGCGCCGCAGCTGACTCCCTTCGGTGAACTTTCCAACCCTGGTTCGCAGGGTCACCAGGTCAGTAACGTTGTTCGCCTCCTGATCGCCGCTGCGGAATACCTTTTGGAAAGCCCCATCTTTACGGACGCGCTCAATCAATCGTTCGTAGATGGCAAAGCGAAACTCCGGAGGAATCGTCGAGTCTCCAGCCTCGATCGGTTCAATTTGAATGGCCGAGGCTGATAGTTTCTGCGGCTTGACCTTACTGTCTGATTGGCGTGAAGCAGCCGGCTGAGCTATCGCAAGCTGCGAAACGAGCATCGCCAGAAATCCGAAGATTTTCAACGCACGCTTCCGGTTCATGGCTGTTTCCCTTCTTTCAACTCCAGCCCCGCCGTAGCGCCCTCCCGCGCCCCGGCGGCGATCAGCTGCGCGCGCATATCCGCTCCCTGTCCTATGGGAAGCGCGAAGATTGCGGCATGCAGCCCGCCCCCGGCGCCGTGATAAGAAATCGTGAGGATGTCTACCTTGGTTCGCATCAGGAGGCTCAAAACCTTACCGCTCCCATAAGGCGCAGCGATTGCGGCTGTCTTGACCCCTCTGCCAACCTTCCCGCCCGATTGTGTGGTCTCGGAACCGACATAAATTCCCTCAATCGAGGTGACCGGTACCTTCGCGACGTCCTTGCCGCCATTGAACTGCATGGCCCCGTCCTGCACGCTCAGCTTTCCGCTCTTTTGAGCGCTGATATTTTCCAGTCCGATGACATGGCGGACCGTTGGCGATTGGCTTCCGGATTTCGTTCCAGAACCCACCGCCAAAGACTGAGCCAGCAGTGCGGGCCCTCCGGCGATGATGACAACAATAATGGTGCTCGCTACCAGATAGCGCATGACGGCGTCCCTCCTGACACAGGGTTCAAGCTTAGCATTCTCTGAAGCTCTAGTCTCGATCGCCATGCTCATGCTCCGGCTGTCCCTGCCGATTACTGCGTTACTCTAGTGTATATGGGTCCTCTCGAAAACCTCGAACAGTGGGACGATTTCGTCCAGGAGCGGTATAAACCGAACAAGTCCAAGGAAGAATTCCGCCAGTACAACGAATCCACTCCCCCAGTAGTGCGCGAGTTCTATCGCTTGAACCACACCCATCAGACTCTCGACTTCGTGCGCCAGAAAAAACAGCAATACCTGGCGAAGCAGAAGAGCCAAATGAGCATCTGGGAGGCCATGGAGTACCTTAACACTTTGGTCGATGACAGCGATCCCGATACCGATCTATCGCAGATCGAGCATAATCTGCAGACCGCCGAGGCCATCCGCCGGGATGGTCATCCTCGCTGGTTCGTGCTGGCGGGCTTCATCCACGATTTGGGAAAGGTGCTGTGCCTCTACGGAGAGCCCCAGTGGGCAGTGGTCGGCGACACTTTTCCAGTCGGATGCGCCTATTCCGATAAAATTGTCTTCCCGGAGTTCTTCCGCGATAACCCTGACGCGAAGGTTCCCGCCTATCAGACCAAACACGGTATTTACTCTGAGAATTGCGGCCTGGATAAAGTCGAGCTATCGTGGGGACACGACGAGTACCTATACCACATCGTTAAGGACTACCTGCCTGAGCCCGCGCAGTACATGATCCGTTATCATTCTTTCTATCCGGGCCATCGCGAAGGCGCCTATGAATACTTAATGAACGATCACGATCGCGAAATGTTCGGATGGGTACGCCGCTTCAATCCCTACGATCTGTATTCGAAAGGCACCGAGCGTCCCAAGCTTTCAGAGCTACGGCCCTATTATGACGATCTGGTGTCGGAATACTTTCCCCAGCGAATCGCCTGGTAACGGCGAAGCCGCCAGAGTTTCCGTTATCCTAAGCCATAAGTGAACAAGCGAAAAGTGGTTGTGTTCGGAAGCGGAGGGCAGTTGGGCGTCGAGCTGGTCCGGGAATTTGCCGGGCGCGGCTATTCGGTGGAGGGCTTCGAGCGCACTACCGTCGATATCGCCGACACCACTCGTGTCGAGCACGTTCTGGCGCAAGCTGACCCTGAGATAGTGCTCAATTCGGCCGCCTACAATCAAGTGGACGTGGCCGAGAAAGAGCCGCTACCGGCCTTCGTCGCCAACGGCTTGGCGGTTCGTAATTTAGCGATGGCCTGCCGTCAACTGGACGCGCAGCTGGTGCATTTTTCCACTGACTACGTTTTCGACGGCACTGCTGGCCGTGCTTACGCTGAGGATGATCGTCCGCGGCCGCTGGGAGCTTATGGTGTCTCGAAACTCGCTGGCGAATTGTACGCGCAGGCGTATCTCGAGCAGCCGCTGGTGATCCGCACCTGTGGAGTGTTCGGCCCCGGCGGACTCCGGACCGCGCGTGGCAACTTCATCGAGACCATGCTGCGGCTCGCGACGGCCAGCCGTCCCATTCGAGTAGTAGAGGATCACGTCGCGTCGCCAACCTACGCACCACTGCTAGCTGCCCGCGCAGCCGATCTGGTCGAGCGTAAACAGCGTGGCCTCTTTCACGTCGGAGGAGGCACGCCGATATCCTGGTTCGATTTCGCGGCCACGATATTTCGCGTCGCCGGGTTGAAGCCGGAGCTCCAGCCGACCAATGAGCGGGAGTATCGCACGGCAGCCCGGCGTCCAAAGTACTCCGCGCTCTCCAACGCCAAGATGGAACGCTGTGGCATTGAACCCATGCCGCCGCTCGAGAGGGCCGTGGAAATGTACCTCCAGGCCCGCGAGAGTTACTTCAGCAAGAAATAGACCCGGTTTATTAGGCGCAAGAATCGGATGGAATCGCCCTCCGTAATCCGCGATACTCGAAAGCGGGATGCCAGAAGATCTAACCTGGAACGATGCATTGAGCGGTCTGTGGTCGCGCGGTTATGGCCGCCTGGGAACGCTGCTATGCCCAGCCCAGTGCGAAGATTTGCGGTCGCTGTATCAGAACGCTGATCTCTTCCGCAGCCGTATAGATATGGCGCGCTATCGTTTCGGGCGCGGCGAATATCAATACTTCGCTTATCCTCTGCCGGATGTGGTTGAGACCCTCCGCCGCGCGCTCTACAGTGGATTAGTAGATGCCGCTACTGAATGGATGCAAGCTCTGAGTCTGCCGCAGGAATATCCGCCCACGTTGGATGACTTCCTAAAGAGCTGCCACGCGGCCGGTCAGCAACGTCCCACGCCGCTCATGCTTCGGTACGCGGCGGGCGATTTTAATTGCCTCCACCAGGATCTGTACGGCGAGATCTTTTTTCCTTTCCAGGTGGTCATCGGGTTGAGCCAGCCCGGCCAAGACTTCACCGGAGGCGAGCTGCTATTGGTGGAACAGCAAGCCCGCGCGCAATCGATCGGCCATGCCATCCGCATGGAACAGGGCGAAGCCGTGGTTATCACTACGCGATATCGTCCGGCGAAAGGTGCGCGCGGCTACCATCGCACTAACTTCCGCCACGGCGTGAGCCCGCTGCTTTCGGGCGAAAGGTACACATTGGGAATCATTTTCCACGACGCCACCTGACCGTCGCATCAGCGTTCCTGGCTGCGATACGATGAAGCCGTCATGTCTTTGCTTCCCAACCTAAGGCATGCGCTGCGGACTCTTGTTCGCAGTCCTGCCTACGCGCTGACCTGTATTGCAATCCTGGCGCTCGGTATCGGAGCGAATACGGCTATCTTTAGCGTCGTTCACTCAGTGATTCTGACGCCTCTTCCTTATCCCGACGCTTCGCGGCTCGTGTTTGTCTGGGAACGTTTTCCGAACATGCCCGATCCGCCCGGAGGCCGTATCCAGATTGCGCGCAAGAACTATCTCGAATGGAAGCGCCAGAATACGATCACGTCGCCCTCCTGACGGACCAATACTTCGACCACCGTTTCCATCGCGATCCGGCAGCGCTCGGCAAATCGATTATCCTCGGCGGCGCAGCGTATACCGCCGCTATGTGCCGTTGCGCCGGGCTACGAGCGTCGATTGCACCGTGGCTCTGCGGGAAGAGTAGTAGCGCACAAGCGCTCCGGCATTTACGGTTTCAGCGCAGCAATATCTGCTTGGAGCTTATTCACAAGTTCCCCGACCGGCATTCCGTTAACGCTCGAAATATTCTTACTGGCACGAGCGAGATCGTCACGCGAAGTCGCTACCGCAAAACCGTTACGGATTTCCCACAATTTGACCACGGAAAAACAGTCCGCTGAAGGCACGTAATGCAGGAACATCAGATATGTGCTTCCGATCTCGATCTGGTTGCCTGCGCCCGTCACACGGTGCCCTAGGACCCGGCCGTCTGGCATCTGCGCGAAGCCTCCTAGTAGTACCAAGTCGAATATGTTTCCGCTCCGCGAAGAAGTATTTATTAGGACCGAGGCCGCAGCCACGTGATACTCGGTATAGACTCCCTGGGCTCCCGGCATGACGCGAGGCGTCAAACCCATGATCTGGCCGATTAAGATGGTCTGCGCTTTTGCGATAGGCAATTCAGGCATCGGAGGTTTTTCGACGATGGTCATAGGAAATGGAGTTCCCGGAGACTGGCTCAACTGCGAAGGAAAGTTGAAGAGAGCAACTGCGAAAAGTCTGTCTCGAGCGTTGCGAATTTCCGCCGAAACGGTATCCGACGCCGGCACCGGGCTTGGTGTGCGATCGAGTGTATCTTGCCAGCCGATGGCCGCCGATCGTGCAGCCACCAAGCACAGAACTAAACCAAGCAGTCTCGCAGAACGATGCATCATGTCTCGCCCTCAATCATCAGCCGCATTTCATTGGTCGCCCGAAAGCCAAGCTTCTCATACAACGGCCGGCCTTCATTGCTCGAATGTAAGATTACCGCGCGAATGCGATTAATTCGGCACCACTCCAGCGCCAGCTCCATCAGTCGCCGCGCCAGCCCCTGCCTCCGGCAGTCCGGATTGGTGTAGACATTCAGAATATTTCCGCGCCGCGACCCAGGGCCTACCATGTGCGGCGGCCAGTCCATCAGCCACAAACCCAAACCCGCCATGACAGACCCGTCCGCTCGTACCGCGAGCCACGCCAGATACTCGCCATCTTCCATTTTTCTGAGCAGCCAAGGCCGGAAGGCCACGACCATTGCATCCAGGATCGCTTTATCGCGATAGCCCATCTCGTAAAACATTGCCCGGCGATGGGCAATGATGATTTCGGAATCCCCGATTGTTGCCGGCCGAATCTCGAATGTTTGCGCCAAGCGGGTTTCGGGACTATTACTTGGTCGCGTAGTAGCCTTTGCGCGCCTGTACCTTCCAGTCCTTGTTGTTGGTCCTTATTTCGATTTTGCGGAAGGTGCCGTCCTTGTTGGCGTTGGTAGATGTGTAGCCGATCGCGTATTGGCTGCGCATCTCGTTCTGAAGCTCGCTGAATGCGTCTTGCAGGGTCATCTTCCGGTCGACATGGAATACGTGACCGCCGGTTTCCTCCGCCATGCGCCGCAGCTCTGAATCGCTCACGCCACCGAAGACTAGGCCGTGGCCGTAGTAAAAGGCCCGATCCACATAGTAGAACCCGTAAATGATCGCGTCTGCTCTTTGCGCAGCCTCGATGGCCTGCGCTATTTTGTACCGGCTGCCCTGGTCCTCGCCGTCGGTGATCAGCACCAGCACCTTGCGTCCAACCTGGCCCTTGAGTTGCTCGCTGGCCGCCAGATAAACTGCGTCGTACAAGATTGTTCCGCGCGGCTGAGAGATGGTGGGCACCGGCCCGGGGTGCAGCCCCCCAACATCGGAGTTCACTTGCAGCCCTTCCAGACCTCTACGAAGGAGCGTTGCGGAGTTGGTGTAGTCTTGCAACAGCTCCGCGTCCGAGCCGAAGCTGATCAGGAAAGCCAGATCCTGTTTTCGTAAGACGGAGCCGAAGAACTGATACGCGGCGTTTCTTTCGGTCTCGATCAGATTTCCCTGGCTTGCGCTGACATCGATCAGCAGCCCGATTGTCAGCGGCAGATCGGTCTCGCGATTGAAGTATTTGACGTCCTGCTGCTTGCCGTCCTCGAAGATCATGAAGTCATCCTTGTTCAGACTTCCGACCAGACCTCCGCGCTTGTCACGGACGTTAAACAGGATATTAACAAGCTGGACCTCAACCTTAATAGTGGGCTCGTCCTGCGCAAACGTGACAGGAACGCCAGGCGCCAGGAGCATCGCGGATACAAGTAGAATGGAAATCGTTCGCATACAGATTATATTGGTAGATGCGCCGTTTCGGCGTCTCGTTGCAATGCGCAAAGCCATACTCCACCTGAAAAAGGCAGATCCCGTTCTATCTTCCGTGATCGAGCGCGTCGGCCGCTACGGGATCCAATATCGCGAGCCGAACTTCGAAACACTCGTTAGATCTATTGTCTATCAGCAATTGAGCGGACGGGTAGCCACCGTCATTTTCGGCCGCCTGAGTGCGCTCGTTCCGCGCGGTAAACTCACTCCGGAAGCTATTCTAAAGCTGACTCCGGCCCGCATGCGAAAAGCCGGATTATCCAAGCAAAAGACCGCCTATATTCGCGATCTGGCCCGCAAGACAGCTCGCGGCGCGCTGAATTTCGAAACCTTGGCGGAGATGGCCGACCAAGAGGTGATCGAGCACTTGACGCAGGTTAAAGGCATCGGCGTTTGGACGGCCCACATGTTCCTGCTCTTTGCCCTGCAGCGTCCCGACGTTTTGCCTACCGGCGACCTCGGCATACGAATGGCTATCCGCAAAGCATACGGATTGAACGAGCTTCCTCACCCCAAACACATTGAGGAAATCGCCGTGCGATGGCGCCCCTACTGCTCGGTCGCGACCTGGTATTTGTGGCGAAGCCTCGAAGGCCAAGCCGCAGTCTAATTTTTCCGGGCCGCGCGTCAGCAAGCATCATGGGATAAACTTGCTGCATGATTAGCGGCGCCCACGTTCTCTTTTACAGCGAGAATTCCGAGGCTGATCGGGCATTCTTTCGCGACATTTTACACTTACCAAGCGTGGATGCCGGCCGAGGCTGGCTCATCTTCAAACTGCCGCCCGCCGAAGCCGCCCTGCACCCCGCCGACGGCGCATTCAAACCCGGGCAGCATCTATTGCCAACACAGTTCTACCTGATGTGCGATGATTTGCAATCGCTCATCAAGTCGCTGGAAGGCCAGAACGTGAGCTGCACACCAGTCGCACAGGAGCGTTGGGGAAAGAGAACAACTATCAAGTTACCCAGCGGCGGCGAGATCGGCCTTTACCAGCCGTCACACCCAACGGCTCTTAACCTTTGAGAATCTCCCTCGCGGCGTTGTGCCCCGGCGCGCCCATCACGCCCCCGCCCGGATGCGTACCCGACCCACATAGATAAAGACCCCGGATCGGCGTCCGATAGCGCGCGCAACCAGCCACTGGCCGCATCACGAACATCTGATCCAGACTCATCTCGCCGTGGAAAATGTTGCCTCCCGTCAGACCGAAGCGATGCTCCAAATCGAGTGGAGTCAGAACTTGCTTTTCGATCACCAAGTGCCGGAAGCCTGGTGCGTATTCTTCGATCAGATCCAGCACGCGATAAGCAAATGGCTCGCGTAGTTCGTCCCAGTGCGAATCGCGCAATGTGTATGGCGCGTATTGAATGAAAATACCCATGATGTGCTTGCCTGCGGGCGCTAGCGACGGATCGTACAGCGTCGGCACGGTCAATTCGAGCAGCGGCGATTGCGACGGACGGCCGTACTTGGCGTCATCCCAGGCGCGTTCAACGTATTCCATCGACGGACAAATGTGCATCGTGGCGCGATGCTGCGGCCCATTGTCTCCCGGCAGAGCGCTGAAATTCGGCAGCCCGCTCAGCGCCAGATTGATCTTGCACGAAGTCCCTTCGCTTCGATACTTGTGGATGGCATCCAGGAAATCCGGCGCCAGCTCGCGCGCGTCCACCAATTGCAGAAACGTCCAGTGCGGCGTCAAGTTGCTCACAACGACGGGGGCGTCGATCTCCTCCCCGCCCTCCAGGGCCACACCGCGCGCCCGGCCATTCTCCACCAGGATCGCCTCGACCCGCGCATTAGTCCGGATCTCTGCCCCACGGCTGCGCGCCGAATCGGCAATCGCATTTGAAACCGAGCCCATTCCCCCGCGCACGAAGCCCCACAAACCCCGATGGCCGCCCACGCTCCCCATCACGTGATGGAGCAGGATATAAGCGGTGCCGGGCGAGCGTGGCCCGCCGTTCGCCCCAATCACGCCATCGGTAGCCAGCGTCACCTTGATTGAATCGGACTCGAACCACTCGTCCAAGAATTCCGCGGCGCTTTGGGTGAAAATCTTGACCAGCCCAACGATCTCTTTGGGGCTGAGGCCACGTAGCCTTCCCGCCAGCTTCAGGTAGTCGACGAAATCGCCAAGACCACCCGGCGGGAACTCCGGCGGAGTGGTAAGCAGCAGACCTTCCACTACCTGCGACAGTCGCTCCAGATGGTCTTCATAAGCCGGAAATGCGTCGGCATCGTGCTTGGAAAACTTCGCAATCTCGGCCAGCGTCTTCGCGCGATCTTGCCACATGAAAAGGTGACGGCCGTCCGGAAACGCGGAAAAGAACGCCGGATCCTTCGCGTCCACCTGGTACCCAAAGCGTGGCAAATCCAGTTCCCGGATAATGCGCTCCTGCAACAGGCTGGTCAAGTATGAAGCCGTGGAAACGCGGTATCCTGGCCAGATCTCCTCCGTGACCGCGCAGCCGCCCACCAATTCGCGGCGCTCCAGCACCAGCACCTTGCGGCCGGCGCGCGCCAGATAAGCGGCGCAAACCAATCCGTTATGGCCGCCACCGACGATGATTGCGTCATATTTCTTCACAAGAGGACTGTACCACTCCGAAACCCGGCGCTAATCATGCGGCTTGCGTACATCGAAGATCCAGATGCCGCCCACCCGGTCCACTGGGCTCCGCGCGCGCAACCAAGCGAACGAGCCAGACGCTTCGTAGAGGTCGTATAGCAAGGTGACGCTGATGGCCACCATACAATCCATGTTCTGTCGTTCTCCAGGCTGATTTGTTCTGGCCACGTAGCCAGGATGCTCGATGCCGTAATAGGACGGCTCCGCGGTTCCAAAATATTCGAGACAATATCGCGCCGGATGAGCATCAGTATAAAGCTTCAACTTCTTAAGATCCTCACCCCAGTCGATATTGGAATCGAGCAGATAATGCGGCCCTCGCCACGTACCGCCACTTACTAAATTGAAGAACGACAGATAGCCCGGACTCGCCGACAGCGACTCGGCTACCAGTAGCACGCCCACAATCGCCAACAGCGGCCCGGTCCAAGGCGGCCGTGACTTCACCAGCACGGAGAATCCGGCCGCAAGTGCAATGAAGAAGAACGGATAGAAAGGCAGCAGATGGCGAACCCCCAGGTCGATTCGCGCCGCCATGCTCAAACCGAAATAGAGTGCGGCGGGAACGAGAATGGTTGCCCACGCGGCCGGCGCCTTGCGCATGTTTACGCGGAATCTTTTTCGGAAAACAGCCAAAAGGCCCGCGAGAAGAAGAACGCCGAACAGCAGCAGATCCGCTGTGGGCGTCTTCACTAAGAACACAACCGGAAAGTAATACCACCAGCCCGTTTGCGACTGCTGTCCGAGCAGGTAGCTAAGATGACCCATTGAATTGTGCCATGCGAAATCGCTCAATCCGCGATAAAAAGAATTTGCTTGCAGTGACCCTACCCGCCCCGCCTGGCACAGCAGCCCTCCGATCAGGTTTTTGCAATCCACCACAGTCTCGAGCGGTGGCCCCGGTCTAATCATCGCCCACGACGGCACGAAATACTTCGCCTCCGGCAAATAGACGGCGACGATCGCCACATACGCAATGACCGCTACCGCCAAGAGAGAGCCTATGAAATGCAAAACGGAAAAGTGTTTCCTCTCTTGCCACCATCGGAAGGCATATAGGATGGCGTAGGCCGGCAACAGTACTAGACCCGAGAACTTCGTTCCGATCGCAAAGCCCAACAGCACACCTGCCAGCACCAGATGGACCTTGCGCCGCGAACCGAGAAAGGTATCCCAGGCAATGCACCCTGCGAACATGAAGAACGTAGCGCCTAAATCAGTTGTCGCGTAGTGGCCGTGGGCGAGAATGTTGGGATCGAAGGCCAGCAGCGCCACCGCTAACAGCGCCGGTCCATGGCCGAATCTGCGCCGCGTCCACATCGCCACCAAAAGACCGAGTGCGGCCGTCAGCAGGATGATGCTGCTTCGCGCCGCCATCAGTATCGTGTCGGCCGGAACACGATTGTGATACATGAACGCAAACCCGAACTCGATGTCTTGTTTGTTGATCCAGCTCGGATCCTCTACCGGAAGGCGTGGATTAAAGTACAGCAGCGGTAACGCCGCGAGCACTTTCGCCAGTGGCGGCTGTTCCAGATTGAAGCGCAACCTTCCGGTCTTCAGGTAGTTGTACCCGGATCCTAGTTCGAATCCCTCGTCCCACACCTGGCTTTCGGAGGCCGCGGACCAGATCTGCAATCCAGCCGCTAGGGCCAGCAGGAGCGCTATTGAAATCCAAAACTTTAGTTGAGTACGCGAGCCCGTTGGCACGGATTCTCAGCTTATGCTTTCGGCGCTGTAACGCGCGATCAGTCCCGTGCGAACGGCTTGGTGATAGATACGCATGAAGAACCAAGACGCCAGCAGAATATATGCGATCGCAAGAAGGTTGCTCAGCGCCAGCATATTTCCTGGTAACACCCTTCCCGATACGACCGTTCGCATCCCTTCGAATACATAAGACGCCGGCAACGCACGGGAGATCAACCGCATCCAGTCCGGCAGTGTTGAGAGCGGATAAAAGACCGCGGCGAATGGCGATAATATCGCAGGAATCGGCCAAATCAGCCATTCCGACGCCGGCCCGAAACGGAGTACCAGCCCGCAGGCAAAGATGCCGAGTGCGATGCCGAACAGGAAAAGCGCCAGAAGGAATGGGATCAGCAACACGCCGTACACCAGGAACGACAGGCCAAAGACCAGGCTCGCCAAGACCAGCATCACCACCAATCCCACCGAACTGGTAGCAATGGCGGAGAGCACCAGGCCGGCGATGTATTCCGAGATAGAAAGCGGCGTCGCGAAGAAATTCAGGAAGTTGCGCGACCACACATCTTCGAAAAACGCCGTCGTCACGCCCTGCATGACGCGAATGAAGAAGTCCCACAGCAGCACCGCGCCCAACAAAGCGGGAATGAAATTGAAGCCTGAGGAAGTGATGGCATTGAGGTACTTGGTGATGAATCCCCACAACACGATGTCAACCGTAACCCACGCAAACAGAGGCACCACTCGCACGGGACTTCCCCCGTACAAATAAAACTGCCGCAGCATGATGCCCGCTATGCGGTTGAAGTTCATCTTTTAGACTCGTTCCAACGTGAGAGGCTCGCGCGCCACCGTGACGAATAATTCTTCCAGTGTCTCTTTCCCGTGCTCACGCGGCAACGTCTTCGGATCGCCTTCCAGCAGAATCTTCCCACGCGAAAGGAAAAGCACACGATCGCAGACTTCCTCCACTTCGTACATGTTGTGTGAGGTCCACAGCACACCAGCCGTGCCGCGTGCGGTGTTCTCTCGAATGCGGGCCCGGATGTCGCGAGCCGTGGCCGGATCGAGCGACGCGGTCGGCTCATCCAACAACAAAAGTTGCGGATCGTTGATCAAAGCTTTCGCTAAGCCCACCCGGGTCTGCTCTCCCGAAGAAAGCACGCCGCACTTAACATCTCTGAATTTTTGAAGATCGACCTGTTCGAGCAGCGCTTCGATACGCTCCCTCAGTTGCTTCACTGCGTACATCATGCCGAAAACGCGCAGATTTTGATATACCGTCAGATTTCCCGGCAACGGAGCGTAGACTGCGGCGAAGTTCGTGTACTCTAGCGCCTGGGCGCGATCATCGGCGATATCAACGCCTTCGATAACAATCCGGCCCGCGCTCGGCGCCAGAACGCCGAGAACCATGTTAATAGTCGTGGTCTTCCCTGCTCCATTCGGGCCCAGCAACCCGACGATCTCGTTGCGCCCTACTTCGAACGAGATTCCGTCGACGGCCACCGCGTCGCCGTACGTTTTGCGCAGATCCAGTACCGAGAGAACCGGCGGCATCGTCAGGCACTAGCTAGACTCCATTGCGGAACCACCGCTGTGTGTAGGAGACCGTGCGCCGGATCGCCTCTTTGGCTTCGTCGTCAAGAGCCGCAGCGTCACCGCGACATTTCGCGTTTGGAAATACGCCACGCAATTGCAAAATATATTTCTGCCCAGCCACTCCGTAAGCCTGAGCATCGGCGATCAGCAGCAGCGTTCTCGCAAAAACCTCCATCGCTTGGTCGCGCTTGCCACTATTCCAGTCTTGCCACGCCGCCACATAAAGATCGGCGAAGCCCGCTGCCGGCATGTTCCCGACCGCTCCTCGCGCTAAATCATCCAGCAGTGTTGGGCCGTGCTTGCCCGTAAACACGCCCTGTAGCAACTGACCGCGCTTGCGATATTCCGTCAGCCGGGGCAAGGTCGCTCCCGCCTCGTCCTTCACGTACCGCAGGGTCGGAATTTGCTTGGCCATTCGCAAAACCAGGTCCACGCTCATCGGACCGATGGTCTGCACAATTAGCGGCCGGCTGCACGCTTCGCCGATGGCCGCGTAGTATTCCATCTGCTTGGCCTCGTCCTTGCCTCCGTTCAGTGGGATCGCGATTATCGCGTCGGGACCGAGCTTATCCGCATGGCGAGCGTACTTCACCGCGGTCTCGGTATCGGAAGCTTGCACTCCGATCACTACCGCCGGCCGCGTCTTCGCATCCAAAGCCTTATTGGCCCGAACGAGCGCCTCGGCGCCCGCGAGCCTTTCGTCGTAACTCAACAACGGAAATTCGCTGGCCAATTGCGGCCAGACCATGCCCTGCACGCCAATGCGATCGAGGAACTGCACTTCGTGCACCAGAGTCTCTACGTCCAGCGCGCCCGAATCGCTGAAAGGCGTCTGCATAATGGGAAAAATGCCCGCCAGCTTTCGTTCCGGCGCCCCGTAAGCCGATCGAAGCAAAATCATCGAGCCGCCGGCGGCAGCCCTGGCGAGAAACTCGCGTCGATGGATGGTCCTCATGACCATATAATGTTAGCGAAAAGGAGATCGCGTATGAAGCCTGTCAGGCTGACGCCTCTTACCGGTATCGCATTCCTGGCGCTAGCCGCTACAGCTAATAATCTTTATTACGTTCCACAACGCTCGCGCCGCTCAAGACGCCGTCCCACACTTCGAGCCCGATCCCTATTGGCCCAAGCCGCTGCCCAACAACTGGATGTTAGGCCAAGTCTCCGGAATCTATGTCGACTCACACGACCACATCTGGGTTACCAGCCGCCCGCGAACCTTGGACAACAACGACAAATACGCCGCGCTCAACCCGCCTGAAGCCGACTGCTGCATCCCCGCGCCGCCGATCATCGAGTTCGATCAAGCCGGCAATTTCATTCAAGGATGGGGTGGTCCAGGCCAAGGATATGAGTGGCCCGACAACGAGCATGGCATCTTCATCGACTACAAGGAAAATGTTTGGGTGGGTGGAAACTCCGACAAAGACACCAACATCCTCAAGTTCACTAAGACCGGTAAATTCCTGCTGCAAATCGGCCACCACGGAAAATCCGGCGGCAGCAACGATACCGAGAATCTGAAACGACCTGCCGGCATTTGCGTCTATCCGAAGACCAACGAGGTCTTCGTGGCGGATGGCTACGGCAACCGCCGCGTCATCGTTTTCGATGCCGACACCGGCGCTTACAAGCGGCACTGGGGCGCCTATGGAAATAAGCCCGACGACACCGCCCCTCGCACGCGAGTCTATGAAGGACCCGGCCCGCGGCAGTTCAATACGGTGCATGGCATTCGCATTTCGAACGACGACCTGGTCTACGTGGGCGACCGCGTGAACAACCGCATTCAGGTCTTCCGGCCCGACGGCACTTTCGTCAAGGAGGGCTTCATTGAGCGCAAGACGTCTACGCCCGAAGGCACCGCGTTTGATATCGCCTTCTCGCCCGACAAACAGCAGCAGTTCCTCTACGTGCCGGACGGCAGCAACAAGAAGGTGCAGATCCTCAATCGCAATACTCTCGAAGTGGTCGGCTTCTTTGGCGGGCACGGCGGACACGGAACTGGGCAGTTCTTCCACATTCACAGCATCGCCAGCGATTCGAAGGGCAACATCTACCTGGGCGAGTCCTTCGGAATGCGCGCGCTGCGGTGGAATTATAAAGGAATGTCGCCGGCATCCACGCGCTAGCTTGATATATTCTGGACCTGAATCCCATCGATGCCCCTCGATCCCCAGCGAACAATTCAGGAGCTCAAGGAACTACGCGCTCTCACGGGCGATGAAAACGGCGCCCAGCGTGTTGCCTGGACCGACACTTGGCTCAAATCCCGCGCCTGGTTCGAATCCAAACTGAAAGGCTTGCCCGTCGAACATCATTTCGACGCGGCGGGCAATCGCTGGGTGACTCTGCAGGGCGCGTCGGAAAAAGCGCTGCTGCTTGGCAGCCATCTCGACTCCGTTCCAAATGGCGGCTGGCTGGACGGCTGTCTCGGCTTCTTGTCTGCCTTTGAAGTGTTGCGCCGCATTGCGGCCGAATTCTCCGGCCGCCCGCCCGTCACCGTTCGACTGGTTGACTTCGCCGACGAAGAAGGCGCGCGTTTCGGCCGCAGCCTGCTCGGATCCTCCGCATTTGCAGGAACGCAATCAATCGACGCCGATCGCAAACGCACCGACAAGGACGGCATTCGTCTGGAAGACGCGCTACGCCGCTGCGGCATCGAGATTGATCGCTTTCGGCGATGCGGCTCGCGAGCAAAAGAACGCCGCCGCTTACCTGGAGCTGCACATCGAGCAGGGACCGGTGCTCGAAACCTTGGGCCTGCCGCTCGGGGTCGTGCTCGGGACAAAAGGCGTCGAGCGTCACGCCATCACATTCCACGGGCAGGAGGCGCATTCCGGCTCGACGCCGATGAAGGCGCGGCACGATGCGCTGGCTGCCGCCGCGAAACTCGCTCTTGAAATCCGGGCGATTGCGGGTAAACATCCCGACGCCGTTTGCACCATCGGCAGTGTCAAGACTTTCCCGGGCATCGTGACTGCCGTAGTCGGGCGCTGCGAAGCCACGCTCGATCAGCGCGATCTCGATGCACAGGTACTGGCAGGCATGTATCGCGAGGCGCGCGAGGCCAGCGAGCGCTTCGCCCGCGAAGAGAAGTGCACCGTCGAGTGGTCGCGGATCTGGAACATCGAGCCGATCCAATTTCATCCCGCGCTAGTCGAGCGATGCGAGCAAGCGGTTAAGGAAATCGCCGGTGTCGCCCATCGTCTTCCATCCGGTCCGTTGCACGATGCGGCCGAGGTCTCGCGAGCCGGTATTCCCACCGTCATGATGTTCGTACAATCGCTGCGCGGCATCAGCCACAACAAGATCGAAGACACCAAGGAAGAGCATCTGGACCTGGCGGTCCGCGCCTTCGACCGGCTGGCAACCAAGACTATGGATTGGATTTCGAGCTGACACGCCCACCCGCACTCTAGGCCAACAGCCGGGCGGCGTCTTTGGCGAAGTAAGTCAGCATGAAATCGGCGCCGGCGCGCCGGATCGCGGTAAGAGATTCCAGAATCGCGCGGTCGCGATCGAACCAGCCATTCTGGATGGCCGCCGTGATCATGCTGAATTCGCCGCTCACCTGATAGGCGCCTAGAGGCAGATCGAAACGGTCGCGAGCCTGGCGGATGATGTCGAGATAAGGCATGGCCGGCTTCACCATGATCATGTCGGCGCCTTCTTCGATATCGAGCTCGATTTCGCGCATCGCTTCGCGCGCATTGGCAGGATCCATCTGATAGCTGCGGCGGTCGCCGAACTGCGGCGTGGATTCGGCCGCTTCCCGGAACGGGCCGTAGAAGACGGATGCGAACTTGGCGGCATAAGAGATGATGGGCGTGTTTGAGAAACCGGCCGCGTCGAGAGCTTTGCGGATGGCCGCCACCCGGCCGTCCATCATGTCGCTGGGCGCGACGATATCGGCGCCGGCTCGCGCGTGCGAGACCGCTGCTTTCGACAGCCACTCCAGCGTGGGATCGTTCTGACCTCGCCGTCCTTCACCAATCCGCAGTGGCCGTGGCTGGTGTACTCGCAATTGCAGACGTCGGTCATCACCAGCAGCTTGGGGACTTCCCGCTTGAGCGCGCGAACAGCCTTCTGGACGATTCCGTCCTCGGCATAGGCGCCGGACGCGATTTCGTCTTTGCTGTCGGGAATTCCGAACAGGATCACGCCGCCAATCCCGAGCCGCTCCGCCTCCGCGCATTCCTTCACCAGCTTGTCGACCGAGAGCTGAGCATTGCCGGGCATGGAGCTGATCTCCCGCCGCACGCCTTCGCCCGGACAGGTGAACAGCGGGAGGATGAAGTCGGCCGGCTCGAGCTGAGTCTCGCGTACCAGATGGCGCAAAGGCTCGTTGGCGCGCAGCGCGGCGCATGCGGTGAATCGGAAACGGCACTATTTAAAGACTAACAATCTACGAGGCTTCTTGGATGGTCAACCGACTTCAATTGGTCGCCCGCCTGAATTTTGTTCACCACATCCTGTCCGCTGGCCACCTGTCCGAAAACAGTGTGCTTGCCATCCAGCCAATCGGTCGCGACGTGGGTGATGAAGAACTGGCTGCCGTTGGTGTTGGGCCCGGCATTGGCCATCGAGAGCGAGCCGACTTTGTGCTTGTTGGGATTGCCTTTGGTCTCGTCTTCGAATTTGTAACCGGGACCGCCGCGGCCGGTACCAGTGGGATCGCCGCCCTGGACCATAAAGTCGGGGATGACGCGATGAAACACGGTGCCGTTATAGAAGCCTTCGCGCGCCAGAAAGACGAAATTGTTGACGGTCTTGGGCGCGTCTTTCGCAAAAAGGTCGCACACGATGCTGCCCTTCGAGGTGTCGAACGTCGCGCTGTATTTGCGCGTGGGGTCGATGGTCATCGAGGGCGGAGCCGAATATTGTTTGGACATAGTTCCAGTGTAAGGGGTGCGGAGATGTCAGTTAGCTGCGAGTCTTGGGTGAAGCCAGATATTTATCGGGGATCATAAGGCCTTCGCGTTCGGAGTCCCACAGGATGGTCATGATCTTCCAACCCGCGCCGGTCTTCACTAACTGAAAACTATTGATGCCACGGGCAAACGGCTTTTCTCCCGGCGCGCGGCGGGATTCATAGGTGGAGAAGACGTGCGCAATGTCACTAAAGGTCTCCACGCGGCGCGCCACTTCGGACTCGTAGAACGCAGCCTTCTCGAAGTTGGCGCCGGCCCGCTTCTCATAGTCGTCAGGCTGTCATCACAGACGGAAGAGAGCCCTGGGCTGTCTGCCGGATCGGAATCAATCGGGCGCCTTCGGCGAATAACGAACGAAAGCGGACCCAATCGCGCGTTCCAGCAGGACCTGAGATGACGTCGTAACAGGCGTGAACGGCGGACTCGATTGAGTCGCCATCACCGGCGATAGCGAAGGGCGCGAGCGCACTTACCATGGCGATATAAACAAAAAGCTTCATAGGACCAGGATAAGAGAAAAAGGGTCGATTGCTCGACCCCATCGGCAGGTAGAGAGCTGCCCTACTTAGAATCGGATGCGCAGACCGAACTCCATCCAGCGCGACTGCGCGCCATTCGGGAGTGGTGCACTGGCTGGTAACCACGCCGAACGTCTGCGGGCTGTTGATGTTCGTGGATCCCGGAGTGGCAACGCCGGCTGGAAGTGATTCAGGACGTTCACGAACTGGAAGGTCAGGGTGCGCGCCGAACCGCTCCGTGGCCATGAACGTCTTTCGAGACCGTGGCGTCCAGGTTCCAGGTCGGGAAACTGCGGATGACGCCGGCGCCGTTTTCGTTCGTATCGATGCCCAGGACCGGCGGCCGGAATTCGTTGTAGATCGCACAGGGGCTCGGAGAACATGTTCATGCCCGGAGTTCCGCTGGTGCCGACGCCGTTGCAGGGCGGTGACGTTGTTGTGAGCGGAGTTTCCGCCGGTGAAAGGCGCGACGCCAACCGCATTCTCGTAGTTGCCCGTATTGTTGTTGCCGTATACTTCGCCGAAAGCTTGAGCGTTGGTGTTACTGCCGGTGCCGACACTGATCTGGAGCGGGCAGACCGCTTTGTGCCGTGAAGAGCGGCGCGATCGTCCAGCCGCCCAGAACGTGGCCGATGAAGCCCTTCTGGTCCTTGAAGAACGGAGGCTGGTAGAGCATCAGCAGGCTATAGACGAACTTGATGTCGAATGGCTGAGGTCCATAGCCGTACCGCATAGTTCCAAGGGATTCGACCTGGTGACCGAACTGCTGGCCTGACCACGCTTCCGGTAGCCCAGAGCCCGGCTCCAGGTGAAGTTGGAGATGGTCGTCAAACCGTGCCAGTCCTTGGTGGTGAACTTCAGCGAACGCGGCGTTGTAATTGCCGTAGCCCAGTGCTGTTGATGAACTCGAATGCGGTGATCTGAGCACTGATGCCGGTCGCCCAGCGCGGGGAGCTGAGCAGCGTGCGGCCCAGCGTCCAGCCCGTTTGCCGACGACAGACTCTGCCACAGGCTGTACACCTGAGTGGCCTTGATGCTGGCGCCGAACTTCGACGCGACCGCCGCGGTACAAGCTGGCGAAGCCCGCACAGAACGCAGAACTCGCACCGCCCAGTGCCGCTTCAAAGAACGGCTGCGCGGTCACGTGCCAGGTATTGTTGGCGCAGGTGGGCGACTGAAAGCCCGCAAATCTGCGTGTAGACGCTGGCATAGGCCTGCGCGAAACTCTGGCCGCCCAGCGTGGTCATCCACGGCACTGCGTCGATATTGATCTCCTGGAATTCGTTGCTGATTTTGCGGCCGATGTAACCGGCTTCCAGGATCATCTTGTTGCGAAAGAGCGCGTTGAACCGTGAAAGGTGACCTCATCGGAGTGATTCGGCTTGAAGTTCGGATCGAGGCCCGACCCGTCGCTGGCCTGGGCGTTGCCGTTCACGCCCGGAAAGTAGGGTTGCGGGAAGTTCTGCGAAACCGCCGGGAGCGGCGCCGTAAGTGCCGTCGGTGCCGATGCGGAATGCGGTGGCGGGCGTCAGGCTGCTCGCGGCTGCGCAGGTGCCGTTGGCGGCGGGAGAGCACGATACGGCCTGGAGGATGCCCGGGCCCAAGGAGCGGCACCAGCACCAGATCGACGCCGTTCGTGCGGCCGTAGATCCGGGCGTAGCCGCCGCGGATCACGGTCTTGCTCTCCCGAACACCTTGCCCAGAACGCCGCCGTGTAAATCTGGGGTTCCAGGCGGCCGAAACGCGCGGGCTGAACGCCTTGTAGAACGGATTGTACGGATACTTCTCGCCGCTGCCGATGTTGCGGACAGTTTCGAATCCGATCTCCGGTGCGTAAACGCTGGCCGGCCAGGGCGGCCTTCTGCCGTTGCGCCAGGAAGTTCGCTCAGAAGCGATTGGCTGTCCGGCGGCGTCCACCATCTCAACCTGTTTCCCGTTGATCTCGTACGGCGGCATGGCGATGCGTATAGGCCAGGCCGTAGGTGAGCGTAAAGGTCGGCTTCATGTGCCACGTGTCGCTGACGAATAAGATCGTAGGTGGGAATGATGCTCTGGTCGAAGCCGAACCCGCCTGGCGGCTGCAGCGTCAGGTTCGTGCCCGCGCGAGTATACATCACCTGGGACTGGCCGACGATTCCGAGAACTTCGGAGTAATACTGAGGCGAAGTTGGTGGCCTGACTCGAGGCAAACCCGGCCGGGAGTCGGGTAAGCGGAGGCGGGATGCCGCTGCCGTTCGTAATCTGGTAGGTAGTGGAGGTATCGATTCCCACGCCGTTGTCGTTGCGCGAATGGAAATCGAAGTTGCGCATGTAGGACCCGCCGAACTGGAACAGGTGATTGCCGTGCAGCCAGCTCAGATTGTCGGAGTAGAACTGGTCGTGGCCGTCCCAGAAACGCTGGCGCGTGTTCTGGGAGTTGACGTTGGTCGGAATCAGCGCGTTGGTTGCTGCCGATTCGCCGCCCATCTCGAGCGCGCCGCCTAAGCCCGCGAAGCTGGGGCACGCCGCCGAGATCCGACCACTGCCAGAAATTGCGCAGATAGCTGACGCGAAAATCGTTGGTGATGTTAGAGGTGAGCTGTCCGGTAAGTCCGGCGACGATGAAATCCGGCTTTTGCGGCCGCGGCGCCGTCGCCGTGTATTGGCCCGATGGCGCTCAGAGTCGTCTGGTTGCTGGTCTGCTGGCAGATAGCTGTAATAGCGATAGCTGGACATGAACTTCCATTTGTCGCCGAAGTCATGATCGATGCGAGCGACGAAGAAGTTCGACGACTGCGGCAGCGCGAGCGCCCCGAGATAGCCCTGCGCATTGATGCCGTCAATGCCGTTCCCGGTATTGCTGAATTGGGGATCGTTCGGCAGCGGCATCTGGTTCCAGACCTGCTGAACCAGCGGGTTGATCCCCAGACCACGCGGGTCGCAGATTTGTCCGCCGCAAGTTGCCGGCTGATACGTAGTGCCTTGATAGGTGACCGGGAAAGGGTTCAGGTTGTAAGCCGTTAGCACTCCAGCCGTGTTGGGAAGCTGGATGACGCCGAGCTTGAGCAGAGCCGTCGGCACGGCTCTTTCGAAGCGTGACCGAATTCGGGTAGCGCATGCCTTCGTAATTGGCAAAGAAATAAGTTTTTCCGCCCCAGAACTTCGGCGTCAGCGGGCCGCCGAAAGCGCCGCCGAAGCGGTTGCGGTGCGTAGTCGGGAAGCGGAGTGTATGGCGTACCCGTTTGTGCATCGGGAGTGTGGTTGTTCTTCCACAGATTCGCCGCTCCGACGTCGTTACCGAAATAGAACTCGTAGAGCGCGCCGTGGAAATGATTGGTTCCGCGCTTGGTGACCATCTGCACCTGGCTGCCGGCGGCTGCGTTGAAGTCGGCGGTCTGGCCGCTGGTGCCGACCTTGAACTCCTCGATGCTCTCGATCGGAGTGGGAATCACGCCGGTGGGCGTGCCGCCGGTCGAACCGTTCCCGATGTAGCCGTTGCCCGGAGTGTAGGTGGTGTTGGTGCCGGCCATGTCGTCGCTGTTATTGCCGCCATCGAGCTGGAACCCGTTCTGATCCGTGGCGGCGCCGGCTACGTTGCCGGTCGGCGAAACGCCAACCTGCAGCACCGAAAGCGTGGATGCGTCGCGGCCGAGATTTGGCATCAGATTTAGAGACTCGTTGGTGATGGTCGATCCGACCGTGGCGTTGAGGGTCTGCAACTCCGCGCCCGCGGCGGCTTGGACTTCCACCACCGTGGAAGTCGCGCCCACCTGCAGCGTGACATTGAGCGTCAGAGATTCGCCGACGTCCACTTTTTGTGCTGCCAAACGGGATTGCGTGAACCCTGTTGCGTAACCGTAACGTCGTAAGTGCCCGGCGCGACGCTGGCGAAACGTATACCGGCCGACCTCGTTTGTCTTGGCCGTCTGGGAGGAGTTAGTGGTGGGATCGGTAACTTTGACCTCGGCATTTACTACGGCGGCTCCGGAGGGGTCGGAAACCTGGCCGACAATTGTACCGGTGGCAGTTTGGGCACACGTTGGAACGGAACTGACTGCCAAAAATATGCTCGCGCAGATGATCGCGAGAAAGAAAGACGACACACGAGTGAGCGCGTAGCAGCTCGAATTCATAAACCCCTCCTCTCCCGCATGGGGAGAAACAAGAACTTTGAAATTCTCGAACCAACACTCAGTTCGGGCAGCCTTGGCCGAACACAACTTTGAGGCATTGTATTCCTAGCCTGACGGTTGTGTCAAGTTAATTTAGATAGCTAAATCAGAGTGTTTTCGGACGAAAGTTTAGCGAGTACTAGCCGAACGATTGTATTTTTCAGAACCTGTTGCAGGGCGTCGTACGGGACGCACTGACCCATATGGCCATCGACGCCATATCCTGAGCAGCTACGAACGCGTTGGGGTTGGCGGTGGAAAAGGCAATAAACATGTCCCCGGCGCCGGGCTTCGGCCGGCTTGCGCTGATGCTGCACGTGCCAGGCGACATAGGCATCGCGCACGACGCCCGACGCGATACGGGTTGGTAATCAGGACTGAGCCGTCCCGGAGACCGGATTCCTCCAGCCACGCGGCGCTGGTCATCTCGCCATTGCAGTTGAGCGAAAACCATCCGCCGAATGCCGGATCATCGGATTGCTTGCCGCGCGGCCAAATGACGGCGACGCCGGTGCGCACTGAGGCTCCATCGATCAGCGTGGTTTGCCCGATTTCCAACCCGGCGATGTCGCTGATGGCATTGACCGGGGCGGGTGTGCCCTAGAGCGGAACACCCAGATCGCGGGCGCGAGGCGGTTGAGCTATCGCCTGAATCGTCATGATGCCGAAAATGGCAGCGAATGAACGCAGCGAAACACGGGTCATTTGCTTAATATATATCCGCGAGTGGCCAGGCGCTTGCCAGACGCGGCGTGATCCTGCTTCGACATCGCCTCCACGCCAGTGGCGTCGATCCAGCGATTGTAGAAATTGAAGAGGCCGCAGACCATAATCGCGTCGTAGATCCCTTCGTCGGTCCAGCCAACCTGATGCAGGCAGTCTATATCGGCCTGTTCGACCGACGCGCAGTCACAATTCACCTTCTCGATATAGGCGAACATCGCTTTTTCTGCATCGGAGATGGGCGCGGTCCGGAAATTGTCGAGTACGGCGTCGACCTTGGCTCGATCTTCGAGCAGCTCCGCCGCGACCGCGGCGTGGCTTTCGATTCAAAACGGACAACTATTCAGCTTGGAGGTGAACGCAGCGATCAACTCGCGAAATCCTGGGCTCAACGGAGAGGGGCCGCGCATGACCGCCTGTGAGAAGCGCTCCAGATGCTCGGTCGCTTGCGGTTTGAATGCGAACAGATGCAAGATTCCTGGCAGGCCGGCCCCGGCCGAGTACATATTCCGAATCAGGTCAGCATATCCCCCCGACGCGTGCGCATTATTTTCTATATCGCGAAGATACAGCGGTTTCATAAACGTAAATCCCTCCCCGTCATTTCCTTAGGCTGTTTCTCGCCCAGGAATCCCAACAAGGTCGGCGAAATATCTTGCAAAGCCCCTCCCTGCCGCAAGACGCGCTGTGTTTCGTCGACCAGGATGAATGGTACCGGATTGGTGGTGTGGTAAGTATGCGGCCCCTTAGTAACCGGATCGATCATGGTCTCTGCGTTGCCATGATCGGCGGTAATGATCCACGATCCGCCGGAACGCCGCAGCGCCGCGTAGAGTTCGCCGAGACCAGCGTCGACGGCCTCGACCGCCTGTACCGTGGCGGCCATTTTTCCCGAATGGCCCACCATATCGGCATTGGCGTAATTCATGACGATGAAGTCCAGGTCACCCTGCTCAATGGCCTTGACAACGGCGGCGGTGACTCCAGGCGCGCTCATCTCGGGTTGCAGATCGTAAGTGGCGACCTTGGGAGATGGCACCAATTCCCTGCTCTCGCCCGCGTACGGCTTTTCGTTGCCGCCGTTGAAAAAGTAAGTTACGTGGGCGTACTTTTCCGTCTCAGCTACGCGCAGATTCTTCCAGTTCAATTGGGCCATGACGTCGGCCAGGATGTTGTTGGGATGCTCGCGCGGGAGCACGAACGGAACCTTGAAGGTTTTGTCGTACTCGGTCATGGTGGCAAGGTGCAGATTTTTCGGCACCAGTGACCGTGATGGTTTTTCGAGTGCAGGGTCCGTGAGGGCCGTGGTCATTTCGCGGGCGCGATCGGCGCGGAAGTTGAAAAAGATGCAGGCGTCGCCGTCGCGGATCAATCCGACCGGCTGGTGGCGATCATCAACGATAGTGACGGGCTCCACGAACTCGTCGGTGATGCCTTGCGCGTAAGATCGCTTGAGGGCGGCGACGGGATCGATGTTCTTCTCGCCCTTGCCCAACACCATGGCGCCGAAGGCCCGCTCGATGCGGTCCCACCGCTGGTCGCGATCCATGGCGTAGTAACGGCCGGAAACAGAAGCGATCCTGCCGATTCCGAACTCGCGCAACTCCTTTTGAATTTGTTCGAGAAAGCCCGCTCCGCTTTCGGGCGGCGTGTCGCGCCCATCCATGAAGCAGTGCACGAAAACCTCTGGAACCGTCTCCTGCTTGGCTAGTTTGACCAGCGCATACAGGTGCGTCAGAAGCGCGTGTACGCCGCCGTCGCTGCACAGGCCTATCAAATGCAAACGGCGCGTGCCGGCATGCCGCAGCGTGTCCAGCAGCACCGGATTCTTGAAGAATTCTCCAGAAGCGATCATCTGGTCGATGCGCGTGACGTCCATGAGGATGATGCGGCCGGCGCCGATGTTCAAGTGGCCCACTTCGCTATTGCCCATTTGACCCTCTGGAAGTCCGACGGCTTTACCAGACGTACGAATCAGCGTGTTCGGATATTCGCGCAGCAGCGAATCGTAGGTGGGCTTGCGCGCGGCGGCGATGGCATTGCCCTCCGTAACGGACGAGAATCCCCAGCCGTCGAGGATGGTCAACACCAGAGGCTTCTTTTTACCGTGCATTATTGATGGAACGCTTTCCTGCCGGCGAACTTCGCGCCAGCGCCCAACTCCTCTTCGATACGCAGGAGTTGGTTGTATTTTGCGATTCGGTCCGTGCGACTGGCCGACCCGGTTTTAATCTGTCCGGCACGCGTAGCTACTGCGAGATCGGCTATAAAAGCATCTTCAGTCTCACCCGATCGGTGCGAAACGACGTTGGTGTAATTTGCGTTGGTAGCCATCTCCATAGCCTCCAGCGTTTCGGTGAGCGTGCCGATTTGATTCACTTTGATGAGAATCGAATTAGCTACACCCTTTTCGATGCCCTGGGCCAGTCGCTCAGTGTTGGTCACGAACAGATCGTCGCCGACGAGTTGAATCTTATCGCCCAACGCGTCGGTCATGAGCTTCCAGCCGGCCCAATCGTCCTCGGCCATTCCGTCCTCGATGGAGATGATCGGGTATTGCTCGACCCATTTGGCCCAAAACTTTACCATTTGCTCAGAAGTTCTCTGGCTCTTGTCGGACTTCTTGAAGACGTATTTACGGCTTTCGGAGTCGTAAAACTCGCTGGCGGCCGGATCGAGCGCAATACTTATCTGCGTGCGCGGCTTGTAGCCGGCTTTGGTGATGGCTTCGAGCACCGCCTCCAAAGCTTCTTCATTGGATTTCAGATTGGGCGCGAAGCCGCCTTCATCCCCACCGAGGTAGAGTAGCCACGCTTTTTAAGCACGCCTTTTAATGTATGGAAAACTTCGGTTCCCATCCGTAAAGCTTCGGCGAATTTACCGGCGCCGTGGGGAACGATCATGAATTCCTGCGGGTCGACCGAGTTGTCGGCGTGCGCCCCGCCATTGAGGATGTTCATCAGCGGAACCGGCAGCAAGTTCGCGCTCACACCGCCCAGGTATCGATACAGGGGCGTGGTTTGAGACTGCGCGGCAGCGCGTGCCGCGGCCATCGACACAGCCAGGATTGCGTTCGCCCCCAGCTTGCTCTTGTTGGGCGTGCCATCAAGTTCGATCATTTTGTGATCGATGGCGCTTTGCTCTTCCGCCTCCATCCCCGCAATGACTGGTGCAATCTTCTTGGTGATGTTTTGCGCAGCTTTGCGTGTTCCTTTGCCCAGGTAACGCTTCTCGTCGTTATCACGAAGCTCGACCGCTTCGTGCTCTCCAGTGGAGGCGCCAGAAGGAACGGCCGCGCGGCCGAGAGTGCCGTCAGCAAGGCGCACGTCGGCTTCAACAGTAGGATTGCCCCGCGAGTCGAGAATCTCGCGGCCAATCACCTGGATGATTTCCATATCATCTCATTGCAACATACTTGACCGTGTAGGAACGCGGCTTGTGGAGCGATTGGCCAGTAGAAAGAACCGGTTGGCGGAGGCGGGCACTATCGTATGCGTGCTTGGGGCAGCAGCAAGAACGGCCGGTTGGAGATTCGTTGGCAGATAGAAATCCGACTCGGGATGCGATTGGAGAATGCGGACAACATCCGCGTCGTTACCGGCGACGATACTGGTGGCGATTGGCTCGTCCGAGTTGACGCCCCAGGCGCGCAGGCGACTTCGAAAAACCGGCTCCCAACGATCTAAGTCATCGAAGACCGCTGCTGGCACGGTGATACCAAGGTCCACATAGTAGGGCGCATACCGTTCCGTAACATGGCCGGGATCGCGGAAGCAGTAGCGAACTTTCGGAAGCGGAAGAGTGGAGCTGCAGAATTCGTCGTCAGTGTCGACCAGGATAAGTTCGTTCGAACGGCCGCGATCGAGATAGGAGCGCAGCAAAGGCGCCGCAGCGAGAGGTTGGCTGGCTGAGTAGGTAAGGCTCCAGACCCGATCGCTGGGCACCAGCTTCAGGCCGAGAATCATCGCTAGCACGATCACGATCCAGGGCTGCTGCTTGCTAGGAATGTAGCACGCAGCCAGCAGGCACAGGGGCGCGATCAACATGACGACATAAGGAAAGTTGCGGTATTGAAACAACGAAATGCTGGCGAAAATCACCGCTATCCAGCACGCCAGTAACCGAGCGTCCGCCTTCCCGCGTCGAACTTCTATGATCAGGGCAGGCAGGACAATCGCAGCGGCAAAGCACAAGTACGGATCGGTCAGGAATAAACGCTTGAGATAGAACCAGGCCGGGATTTCGAGTGATCCGGAGACGGGGGGACGCGCGCCAAATTGCAGTAACTGGACTCGCACGTAGTCGGTCCAGAACCATTGCCGATGTGCGGCTAGTTGGTAAAGGTGCCAGGGAGCAATTAAGAGCGTGACCCAACCGCCGACTTGTAGCATTCGCGTCCAGGCCGGACGCTCGTCACGCGGGCCAAGCCAGGCGAAAAGGGCCAGTGCCAGTAACGGAAGCAAGCCGGCTGCGCTCTTGGTGAGGATCGCTGCTGCACTGAACGCGATGAAGCTCCAACGCGCGGGGACGGTGTCAAGCCGAGGATCGCGGATCACCGAAAAGATCGCGGCCACAGTGAAGGCCGCCAGCAGCACATCCGTGTAACAGAGGCGAGCGAAAGTAAACCAGGCTTGGTCACCAAGGAGCAACAATACCGCGATAAGGCCGGCCCAGAGCCCACGAGCAGCGCCGCACGAATAAAACAGCAACGCTGTCGTGAGCGATCCTGCGAGCAGGCTGGGGAGACGTAAAGCGAACAAGGAAGCGCCGAAAGCTTTGAGCGATAGAGCTGTCAGGATATAAAGTAGCGGCGGCTTGTACAAGAACAACCGGCCCATGACGATGGGCGTCAGCCAGTTCCCTTGCGCGGCCATTCGGAGGGAGGCGTTGGCGTAGATGGATTCATCCTGCGCGTGAAGGCGCTCTATCGGATTGGCAAGCGCCGAAGCTACGCCTGTTCGCTCGACCCCGCGCGCCAGAAACGCGAACGAGGCGATGGCCACCAACAAGCTCTTCCACCAAAGGCCGCTCACATCGTCACGACTGCCTTCCAGAGTACTTTTCGATTGGCCAGGTCGCGCAGTGCGGCGGGCGCTTGATCAAGCGAGTATTGGATTGGGCGCGGCGGACGGATGTCGCTCTTCGAATAAAGGTCCGCCAGGGCGCGCTGTGCTTGGCCTAGATACTCGGGATGCGCCAGTGCGTGCCCGCCCCAGAGGGCTCCCACGATCGAAATATTCTTCAGCAGGATGCGATTCGCCGCGATGCTGGGGATGCGTCCGCTCGCGAATCCGATGACGAGGAGCCGGCCACCGGGCGCGATGCATTTGGTGGAGAGATCGAAGACGTCGCCACCCACCGGATCGTAGATGATATCCGCGCCTCGGCCGCCGGTCAGTTGCTTGACTTGCTCCACCCAGCTCTCGTCACGGTAGCTGAGTACATGCTCGGCGCCTTGCGCTTTCGCAAACTCGAGCTTCTCCGCATCGCCCGCGGTGGCGATCACCCGCGCACCAAATGCCCGCCCAAGTTGAATGGCGGAAACTCCCACGCCGCTTGCTCCGGCATGAACCAGCAGCCATTCGCCCGGCTGCACGGATGCGCGATCGCGCAGCGCGAAGTACGAGGTGTGATAAACGATTGGTAGCGCGGCTGCTATCGGCGAAATCCATGAACCGCCGGGAATCGGAAATGTCAGTCTCAGCCCGGCTGAGAGTGTATTCGGCCAGACCCGCGCCGTGCGTGATCGAAAGAACTGGTTGGCCGACCTCGAAATCAGTGACGCCGGGGCCAACCGCGTCGACGATGCCCGCCACCTCAGCGCCGGGCGTGAAAGGAAACGGCGGCTTGATCTGATACTTGCCCTGGACCTGCAGAATGTCGAAGAAGTTCAGACCCGCTGCCTGATTGCGGATTCGCACCTGGCCGGGACCCGGCTCGGGAACCGGGATATCTTCCAGCGACATCGTCTCCGGCTCGCCCCAAGCGTGTACGCGCCAGGCTTTCATGGCCGCAGCGTCCGACCGCCTAACCTTTGGCTTTCTTGACTTCTTCCACCAGCGCGGGCACCACTTCGAAGAGATCGCCCACAATCCCGTAGTCGGCCACTTCGAAGATCGGCGCGTTCGCGTCCTTGTTGATGGCGACAATCGTCTTGGCGCCTTTCATCCCAACCAGGTGCTGGATCGCGCCCGAAATTCCGACCGCCAGATAGACCTTCGGCGACACGGTCTGACCGGAGCTGCCGACCTGGCGCTCCATCGGCAACCAGCCGCTGTCGCAGATTGGCCGCGAAGCTGCGAGCTCCGCGCCCAGCGCTTTGGCCAGTTCCTCGACGATGGGGATATTCTCCTTCTCCTTGATGCCCGCGACCGACTGAGACGATGATTTCGGCGGCGGTCAGATCCACGGCGCGCGCCGATTCGCGGAACGGATCGAGAGGTTTGGCACGGATCGCTCCGGCATTCAGATCGGGCGCGAAATTCTCCACCTGCGCCGTAGCCTTCAGCGAGTTGATCCGCTCGAAACGCGCCGGCCTGGATGGATGCAAAGTGCGGCTCGCCTCCGCCCGGCTTCACGTCGGCATTCAGTTTGCCTTGAAAGAGCTGCCGCACGAAAATCGGCGCGCCGGATTCCACGCGAAAGCCGATCGCGTCGCTGATCAACACTTGATTGAACCGCGTGGCCAGCTTAGGCGCGAAATCGCGCACCTGGTAGGTGTGCGGGAAGAGCACAATCGACGGATTGACTTTGCGGATCAGTTGCTCGAGCGCGGCCGTGTAGCCGTCGGCCGTGTAGGATGCCAGCAACGGATGTTCGACAGCGTAGACCCGGTCCAGCTTCTTGCGAGCCAGTTCACCGGCGAGCGCGGCAATTCCCTGCCCCGCCACCGCTGCCGAAACGATCTGTCCAGTATTGCTCGGCAAGCTGTTGGCCGGCTACCAGAGTCTCCCACGACATGCGATTCCAGGCTGCCGCCGCGTTGCTCGGCAACCACCAAAATACCGCCGCCATGGTTGCTCATATGACGCGCACCTCGAACTTGAGCTTCTCTACCAGTTTCGCTGCCGCTTCTTTCGCGGTGCCTTCCAGCATCTGCGTCTGTTTGGTTCGCTGCGGTAGATAAACGCGCTCGATCACCGCTGTGGGCGTCGCCGCGACTCCTAACTCCCCCGGCGTCACTTTCTTGATCTCTTTCGTCTTGGCTTTCTTGATGCCCATGAGGGTCGCATAGCGAAGCTTGTTGATGCCCGACTGGATAGTGAGCACCGCCGGCAGCGGCATCTCGACATTTTGGAACCAGCCGTCTTCGAGTTCCCGCTTCACGCGGATCCCGCCATCTGTTTTTTCGACGGCCATGATGATGGTGCCGTGTGGCAGGCCGAGGATCTCCGCCACCACGACGCCCGTCTGGCCATAGCCCAGATCATCGGACTGCAAGCCGGTCAGAATGAGATCTGGTTTTTCGGCCTCGGCCGCTTTGGCCAGCAGTTTGGCGATGCCCGAGCGTATCGAACGAGGCCAGATTCTCGTCTTCGATGTGTATCGCGCGGTCGGCGCCTTTCGCCAGCGCCTCACGAATGGTCTGGGAAGCGCGCGCGGGTCCGGCGCATAACGCAATCACCTCGCCACCATGCTTCTCTTTCAGTTGGAGCGCTTCTTCGAGCGCGTAAGCATCCGGCTCGTTGATCTCGAAACTGAGATCGTTCTCTTGAATCCAGCGTCCGCTCGCATCGATGCGGAGCTGCGAATCGCGCATAGGGACCTGCTTGATGGAAACGATAATCTTCATGGATGTGGTGAAGTTTAGCCGGGCGCCTGACGGGTCAGCCCTGTGAACCTCTTAAAAATCAGGCAGCCATTCGTGCCCCCAAACCCGAAGGAATTCGAGAGCGCATACTCAATTTTCATCTCGCGGGCGCTGATTGGGCACGTAGTCGAGATCGCATTCCGGGTCTGGGAAATCGTAGTTGACCGTGGGCGGCGCGATCTGATCGCGCAATGCCAGCACTGTGATTCCGGCCTCCAACCCGCCCGCGCCACCTAGCAAATGGCCGGTCATGGATTTGGTCGAACTTACCGCCAGTTTGTAGGCATGCTCGCAAAAAGCCCGCTTGATAGCCGTCGTTTCGATTTTGTCGCCGACTTCGGTGGAGGTCCCATGCGCGTTGATGTAATCGATCTGATTAGGCTCAATACCCGCGTCCTTGATGGCACGCCTCATCACGCGAAAGGCGCCGTCGCCATCCTCGGGCGGGCTGGTGATGTGGTGCGCGTCCGAGCTCATGCCGTAGCCCACGATTTCGGCCAGTATAGTGGCCCCGCGCCGTCGCGCCTGCTCCAGTTCCTCCAGGATGAGCATGCCCGATCCTTCACCCACCACGAAACCATCGCGCTGCGCGTCCCAAGGCCGCGAGGCCTTCTCCGGCTCGTCATTGCGCTGGGAAAGGGCGCGCATGGCGGCAAAACCGCCGATGCTCATGGGCGTCACAGCCGCTTCCGCGCCTCCGCAGATCATGACGTCCGCGTCGCCGCGCTGGATGATCTTGAACGAGTCGCCGATGGAATGCGCGCTGGATGTGCACGCCGTCGCGGTGGCCGAGTTAGGGCCTTTGGCGCCGGTGCGAATGGACACATAGCCGGATGCCAGGTTGATGATGGTGGCTGGAATGAAAAACGGAGATATGCGGCTGGGGCCTTTTTCGAGCAGTGTCTTGTGCTCGCGCTCGATCACTTCGAATCCGCCGATTCCGCTGCCGATGTATACGCCCACGCGCTCCGCATTGTGCGCGTCAATCCGAAGCCCCGATTGCTCCAGCGCGAATTCCGAGGCAGCGATTCCGAACTGAATGAACCGGCCCATCTTCTTGATCTCTTTGCGCTCGATATACCGGTTGGGTTCGAAATTCTTGACTTCGCCGGCGATCCGGCAAGTGAAGTCCGGTAGGGTCGAATTGCTCGATGCGGGAGATCCCGTTCCGCCCCTGGCGGATGGCCTGCCAGGTTTCCGCGGTACCGATGCCTAGCGGGGTCAACAGGCCGACTCCGGTGATTACTACTCTGCGGGACAAATCTGCTCCACGCGGTCTTACTTCTTTTTCTTGTTTTCGATGTAGTCGATGGCGTCTTTGACGGTAGCAATCTTCTCGGCGTCCTCGTCAGGAATGTCGATATCGAAGGCTTCTTCAAATGCCATCACCAGTTCCACGATATCGAGCGAGTCCGCGCCAAGATCATCGACGAACGAGGCAGTGTTGTCCACTTGGCTCTCGTCTACACCCAACTGCTCGACGATGATCTGCTTTACTCTTTGTTCAACCGACATGAGTCCTCCCCATAGTCTGCAAACTCAATGATTCTAGCGACGATGGCGGTTTGCCGCAACTATGCCGGTTCGCCATTCGCAATTCGGTCCGGTTTCTTCCCGTTACGTCTGGTTAGAATCAGATCAGTGCGGTCCGAATTCTTCATCTTAGCAGCACTTGCACTCGGGGAGTCCATGCTGACCGCCCAGGACACCTTGAGTACTCAGACGCTCCCTCAAGTCGCCCGGCAGGCGTCCAAGTTCTGGCAGGCTGCATCAGGCTATTACTGCCGCGAAACATTGCACCAGAAAGCCTGATATTTCCTAAGCGCAAACTCCGGATTGGCCGAAAGGCTACCGAGACGGTTAAACCCGAATTCAAAGATCGGGAGATCATTTCCTATTACGCGCTGGGCAGTTTCCGCACCACTCCGGAAGCGCTGCACGAATTCCGTCAGGTCTCGCAGGTGGATGGCAAACCAGTACTGCCGGATGCCAAAGCGCTCCAACGATTCCAGGCGATCTTGGATTCCAAGGACGACCGCGCCCGGACCGAATTGCAGGAAGATTTCGATCAGGCGAACCTGGCGGTGGCGGCCACTGATTTCGGCCAACTGATTCTGTTGTTCACCAAAGCCAATCTCGAAAAGTACATTTTCGAGCGCGACAGCTCAGCGCTCATCGGCGCCGATCGAGCGATCGTGATCAAGTTCCGCCAGAACGCCGGCCAAGAGGCGTTCCGCATCGGCGAGCCTGGCAAGCAGGTCAAACAGCCGCTTTCGGGAAAACTTTGGGTGCGCGAGTCCGATAATCAGCCGCTCCGTATCACCTTGACTGCCTCCCGCCAGCTGGAATCCGATGAGATTCGCGATGAGGCCAGCGTCGATTATGCTCCCGCGGCACTGGGAGCGGTGCTTCCCGCGTCGGTGGTCTATCGCCGATACATCAACAACGAGATGAAAGTCGAGAATGTATCGCAGTATTCCGATTGGCAGCCGGTGAACTGCAAAGTGAGCCGGATCGTTTATCTGCACGGATTCGCGAGCGGTCCAACATCGAAAAAAGCGCGGTTCTTCTGCGATCGATTCGCACAGTTGGGAATCGGCGTGGAGATTCCGGACCTGGCGGATGGCCATTTCGAGCGGCTGACGATCAGCGGGCAGCTTGAGGTGATCGAGCGGACATCGCGCGGCGAACCAGTCACGCTCATCGGTTCGAGCATGGGCGGGTATCTCGCGGCGCTGTTTGCTGCGCGCCACACGGAAGTCGAGAAACTGGTGCTCATGGCGCCGGCCTTCTGCTTCTCATCGCGCTGGCCGCAAACTTTAGGTGACGCGGCTATGCGAGGAATGGCAGCGCAGCGGTGTTCTCAAGGTGTTCCATTACAGCCAGGGACGAACCGTCGAGCTGGGCTATCAGTTGATCGAGGATGGCCGGCAGTACGAGAGATTTTCCGGAGGTCCGGCAGCCGGCCCTGATTTTCCACGGCAAGAACGATACGGTTGTGCCCTCGGATCTTTCCGTTCAGTTTGCCAGCCGGCACCCGCAGGCGCAATTGCATTTGATGGAGTCGGACCACGAGCTGCTGAATGTGTTGGATGACATGTGGATGGAGACGGAGCGATTCTTGTTTGGGGATCAGGCCGCAGGCGGAAGTTCGACGCGATCGTAGATGCGGCTGAGCGGAAGAGAGACGCCGATGGAGGCAATCTTTAATTCTTCTTCAAGGGTCTGGTGGTCTCGCAGAGTCCAGGTGTTATCTTGCCTGGCGCATGTACTGCTCAACGCGGACTGGTCCTGATGCCACGAGGATATAGTCCTTGAGCGAATCAATGGTGCGATAGTGCTGGAACTTGATGCCGCGGTCGTATTTTTCAGTGGATGGCGAGAGGATCTCGAAAATAACGGCCGGGTTAAGAAGAACGTCCTGATGGCGTCATCGCCAGGCGTGGCTTTCCGAAGACCACCGAGATATCCGGGGTAAGTGTACATCCGAGCGGAGACACGAACGCGCAAATCGGAGCCAAAGGCCTCGCACTCCGCGTCCCCGGAGGCGCAGATATAGACTCGCCTAAGATGTTCCCCTGCACTCGACCATGCTGCATCGATACCGCCCGACATGGCTATCATCTCGCCATCCAGCAACTCGCTGCGGAATTCCGCCGCGCGATCAATCGCTAGATATTGCTCTTCTGTGACTTTAGTAACGGATTCGATGCCACAGTCCACCTGCTGCAGTTTAGCACCGTCAAACCGTCACCCAAGCCCGCTTCTGCGCGCTCTCCAGCACCTTCTCCAGCAACACCATCCCGCGCAATCCGTCTTCGAAAGTCGGATATTCCACCGGCGCCGACGAATCCGCTACCTTAGCGTAGAAGCGCTTAAATACCTGCTTGTGAGTGTCGTCGTAGCCTTCACTGTGCCCGCCCGGTAAGATCGGCATAAGCGGCCGCTTTCGGATCGAGCAGCGACGGATCCTTCACCAGCAGCCCATTCGGCGTGTTGCGCTGGCCGATCCACAGCTCGTCGGGCCGTTCCTGATTCCAGGAAACACCCGCTTTGGTTCCATAGATATCGACCGTGAACATATTCTTTCGCCCGGCCGACATCTGGCTGACGGTGAAGCAGCCGCGCGCGCGATCGCCCAGATGCAACAGCACCGCGCGCGAAGTCTTCGGTGTCGATGGGAACGGCCTGGTAATCCTCGGGCTTCAGCGTCTTGCCGGCGAAAGTCTCGATGGATCCTTTGGGCTTCTTGCGCGTCTTGTGAAAGGTCGCGAAATCGGCGCACACCGCGGCGATCTTGAGTCCCGTCAGGTGCTGGATCATGTCCATCCAATGCGATCCGATGTCGCCCATCGCGCGCAGCGGACCATTGGCCTTCGAATCGATCCGCCAGTTCCAATCGGTGTCGTACAGCAACCAATCCTGCGAGTAGGTGCCTTGCACGATCAGAATTTCGCCCAGCTCTCCGGCTTCGATCATGCGCCGGATCTGTTGCACCACCGGGTAGTAACGCAAATTGTGCTGGATGCAATTCGCGAGACCGGTCTTAGCCGCCAGGTCCACCAGCTCGCGCGCTTCGCCGGATGTAATGGTAAAAGGTTTCTCGCATAGCACGTGCTTGCCGGCTTCCAGCGCCGCCTTGCACATCGGATGGTGCATGGCATTCGGCGTTAATACATGAACCGCGTCGAATCTGCGAATCTTCCAGCAGAGTCTTGTAATCGCCGGTAGTCCGCTCCACTCCCAGGCTCTGGCCGAACTCACGGGCTTTTTCCTCGCTCGAAGCCGCTACGGCGGCGATTTCGACGTAGCCCAGCCGCCGGACATTTTCCGCATGAACCTTACCCATGAAGCCGGTGCCGATGATGGCGGTCTTGAGTTTTTCCATAAGAAACTGATTCTCTCTGTCGATACGAAGTATGGGGCTTGGTAAACTAGGATTCTACCGGAAATGATCGTTCGGATACGACTTAGCAATGGACTCGAGGGTGCGCCGGAACCACCGCAAGAACCAGCATCTTGCACTGGGGCTGGCCGCGCTTCTGACTCCGGCCGCCGTGATGGCGATTGTCCTGGCGTTCTGGAGGATCAGCGCCGACCTGAGAGCCACCGGGGAATTTCCCATCAGTGTGGGCCTTTTCTCCCATTGGCAGGTCTGGATGACCGGCGCGGCGATTCTTGAGTCTCTGGCCATCATTTTGAACCGCTATGGAAATGCGGAACCGGCGCTTCAAAAACCTGTAGAAGAATCCGAAGCGTAATCGGCAGTCGCTAAGTAATCGATATGTAATCCAGTTTTGTGTGGCGCTTCGCCACACGCTGTGCGTTTCCGGACCGCATTGCTGAATGCCGCCGCCAAAAAACTGCTCCGCAGTACCAATCACTGACGAATTCCAGAAACTTTGGCGGTGTTCGTGCATCTGTGAACATAGAAGGTCACGGAGGACATGTCAGTTACACGAATCGGAGCGATATTTCAACCGGCAGGGATGCGGGCGATATCCATTTTTACGGATACCAGTTCCGCTCTGCCGGCAAGGCTACGATGGTTCTTTGAACAAATCGTAGTTGCCTCCGAGGCAGCGCTGAACGTCCTTCCGGCGCTTCTTACGCCCGCCGCTGTGACCGCCTTGGTGCTGGGTCTATGGCGCGTTAGCGCGGATCTCGGCTGGACCGAGGATTTCGTAATTGCCAACGGCTTCTTCTCGCACTGGCAGGTTTGGATCGCGCTTGCGGGCTTTCTGCAGCTCGCGGCCGCTTCCTGGCTGCAAGATCAGCAATGGACGAGTCTAAGACCTTGCCCGGCGGCCAGATCAGCTTCCACCGTAAGATTTCTGAAGAAAACCGACGCGACGTTCTGATATTCTGAGTCTAGGCGGGCCGTCCTTTCATGTCTTTCCGCAGTAGAACAAGGACCGGAATCTTTTACGTCCCCGGATTTCCCAAGGGCGTCAAGTGGCTGCTCATCAGCAATGTCGCCGTCTTCCTGCTGGGCTTCTTTGCTCAACTGGTTCGATTGGACCGGCCGCTCGGCATCTTCGCGCTAATTCCAGTCGAAGTGGTGAAGGACTTCTTCGTCTGGCAGTTGGCCACTTATCTTTTCCTCCACGGCGGATTCGGTCACATCATTTGGAATATGCTGGCGCTGTGGATGTTCGGCGCCGACCTGGAACAGCGTGTGGGGAACCCGCCGCTTCCTCCAGTTTTATTTCTTCTGCGGGATCGGAGCCGGGATATGCGTGGTGGTGGCGAATTACCTGCTCCCCTGGGGCAATCCCTCGATCCCGACCATCGGCAGCTCCGGCGCCATCTTCGGCATCCTGATGGCCTACGCGATGACGTATCCCGACCGGACCATTCTGTGGGGCTTTCTGATTCCGATTCAGGTGAAGTATTTCGTGTTGATCATCGGCGTCATCGCGTTTCTCAGTTCCTTCCAGGTGAACAACGGCGTCAGCGAATTCGCGCACCTGGGTGGACTGCTGTTCGGATATATTTTCATGAAGTCGCCGCGCGTTCAGTTTGACCTGGCTGGGCCGGTGCGGAGGCAATATCACGATTGGAAGCTGCGACGCGCCAAGAAAAAATTTCAAGTTTACTTGCGGAAGCAGGGTTCAGGCCGCGGCCCCACGCTGCACTAACGAGTCACGCGAGGGTTTAATATAAGGATAGTGCCGGGCCGGTAACGCGCTGCGGCCGCAGAACGTCTTTGGTTTTGATATAGTTTCCTCCAACGGTCTTATGAAACACTTGAAAGCCATCGTTTTCTCAGGGGCAGTGTTGCTGCTGGCCGGCGTTTCATTCCGGTTCGCCGCAGCGCAGGGTCCAGGGCCGAATCAATCTGAAACCGTCGCCAAGCCGAAGAAGAAGGACGCGCCCGCGGAGGTCACCGACGAGCCCAAGATCCCTTCCAAGTTCTCTAAGAAGGACAAGGACGTTCCCGAAGGCCTGCCGACCTTCAGCAGCGATGTCAACACCGTCCAGCTCGAAGTCGCGGTGCTCGACAACCATGGCCACTTCATTCCCAACATCCCGCGCGGCAACTTTCGCGTCCTGGAGGACAACGTTCCTCAGCAGATCTCTGGGTTCAGCACCAATGCCGATGCGCCCATGACCGTTGCGATGGTGATCGAATTCAACGCCCTGTTCCAGCAGTATTGGTCCCAGGGCTGGTATCAGACTCTGGTCGCTTCCTACGGCTTCGTCGAGACTTTGAAGCCCGACGATTATGTCGCGATCATCGCCTACGACCTACGTCCGGAGATCCTCACCGATTTCACCACCGATCGCGGGAAGATCCAAGAGGCCATGCAGCGCTTGCGGATTCCGGGATTTTCGGAATCCAACATGTACGACGCCCTGGTGGATACCGCGCAGCGCATGACCAACATCGAGGGCCGCAAGGCAATTCTGTTGATCGCCACCGGGCGCGACACATTCAGCAAGCTCACCTTCGACAAAGCTCGCAAGGCCATTCAGGAAGCCGGCGTGCCGATCTACGCCATCAGCCTTCTTCAGGCGTTCCGCATCGTGGCCGATGCGTATATGTCCGATTCGCAGCGCATGGATTTCCTGCAAGCCGACAACCAATTGAATACTTTCACGCGTGAGACCGGCGGCCAAGCCTTCTTCCCCCGCTTCTACGGCGAATTCCCGAACATCTTTCAGCGACATCGGAAACGCACTGCGCAATCAGTATTCCATCGCATACAGCCCGTCCAATCAAGTTAAGGATGGCAAGTTCCGCAAGATCAAAGTGGAGCTTGTGAACCCGGATAACGGTGAGCAGCTCCGCATCACCGATCAAAAGAATAAGCCAATCAAGTACTCGATCGTTGCCAAGCAGGGTTACACAGCGCCGCGCGCAGTGGAATGATTCTTCGCCTCGAATTGGGTTACACATCTTCGTCCTCTTAGTCAAGCTCTCAATCTTCATCCTTTACAGGTTGATAGAAATTCGTTGACAGTAGTGTTGCACGTCTGCTAATTTCGTTGGGTCCTTTCTAATGACGAACTCCTCCTCGTCGCAGAATCCGTGCGGCCGGATTCTACTTGTCGACGATAATTCCTTGGGACTCGCGGCGCGTCGCAGCGTGCTGGAAGAACTGGGGCACAAAGTGGTCACCTCGGGCGCGCCACAAGACGCCCTGGAACTGTGCGGCAAGCAACGGTTCGATGTCGTGGTCACCGATTACAAGATGCCGAAGATGAACGGCGTCGAGTTTATCACCCGCTTGAGAAAGCAGCATCCCGCGATCTCTAGTGATTCTCATTTCAGGCTTCACCGATACCCTGGGCTTGAACGAATCCAACACCGGCGCCGACGTCGTTCTGCAGAAGAGCTCGCACGAGGTAACCCAGCTCATCCGGGCCGTAAATCGGCTGCTACGTAAACCGCCGTCCAAGAGGCCGCCGGTGTCGCAGCCCTCCGCAAAGGTCGAGAAGCGCAAGAGCCGCTAGGCTCATTCATGGCTGACATTGTTCACTCCATACAGATTTCTGCTCCTGCCGTCGCAGTCCACTCACTAGCGTCTACTCCAGGGGGCCTGGCGAAGTGGTGGGCCGCCGATGTTTCCGAGCCAGATGGCGTCGTCGAACTCGGCTTCTTCAATCGCCAGACCGTGTACCGCCTGAAACAGCAAATCAACCATCTGCCGGATCGGGTGGAGTGGCTATGCGAAACAGGACAGGAATGGAGCGGAACGAGGCTGGTGTTCCACATGGAATCTCGCGGAAACGGTACGCTTCTCCGCTTTACTCACGGAGGGTGGCAATCGGCGACGGATTACTTCGTCTCGTGTAATACCGTTTGGGGCGAGTTGATGTTTCGTCTAAAGGCTGCCGCTGAAGGAAGATCGCCCGGACCTTTGTTTCTGCGCGATAGTCTCGCATACTAAGGCCATAGCTTCTAAGGTTCAAGAGGCGCAACCTTGCTTCGTCGCGGTAAAGTAGAGGTGGATGCCCTCATTTCGCGCGCTGATCGCGATCAGCATGTGCGCCTTGCTCGTAAGCGCCGCTACCCGTCCCAAAGATCCGAAGAAACCCGCCGACTTAGGTAATTCAACCGCCCGAAGATGGATGCGCGGCATGAGCCTCCATGACAAGGTGGCGCAATTGGTCATCATGCCGGTCTATGGCGAGGTCACCAATACCCGCTCCGCCGGCCTTCCGCAAGTATCAACACTTCGTGCGCGATCTGCACGTGGGCGGTGTCATCGTCACCGGCCACATCATCAACGGAACTGTGCGCAACGCCGAGCCCTTCGCCATGGCGGCGCTGCTCAATCGCCTGCAAAAGGCCTCCAAAGTACCACTACTAGTTGGCGCTGATTTTGAGCGAGGCACGTCCATGCGCGTCACTTCCACCACCGCTTGGCCCTACAGCATGGCGTTCGCCGCCGCCAAGGACCTCGACGGAGTGAGGTACGAAGGCGCCGAGACCGCTCGGGAGGCACGCGCCCTAGGCGTGAACTGGTTGTTCGCGCCGGTCGCGGACGTCAATAACAATCCCGACAACCCGATCATCAACATCCGTTCTTATCGGAGAAGATCCGGCCGAGGTCTCGCAGCTTCGTCGAGCCTTTATCGCCGGCGCTCATTCCGACAGCCAAATCCGGTGCTGGTCACGGCCAAACATTTTCCCGGACATGGCGATACCGCCCAAGACAGCCATATCGGCTTGGCCAGCGTTAGATGCCAACCGCGAACGCATCGAGTCCGTCGAATTGGCGCCCTTTCGAGCCGCGATCGCCGCCGGCGTAGACTCGGTGATGACCGCGCATCTCGCTGTTCCGGCGCTGGAGCCTGAGAACGAACCCGCCACGGTATCCTGCAAGATCATCACCGGCGTACTCAAGGACGAGTTAGCTTCCACGGCATTGTCGTCACCGACGCGATGGACATGCAGGGTCTCGCCGTCCTTGTACGACACGGCCGAAGCTTCCACCCGCGCCATCGAAGCCGGAGCGGACGTGCTGTTGATGCCAAAGAGCGCCGAGGATGCGATCAACGGCGTGTCATGGCGGCTGTCCAGCGGGCAGAATCTCTCGCCAGAGAATCGATGAAAGCGTCGCCAAGGTGCTGGCCGCGAAGGCCCGGCTGGGCTTGAATCGCAAGAAAGTGGTGGACCTGGATGGGATCGACGACGTAGTGGACTCGCCCGAGGCCGAGGAGCGCGCCCAGCAGGTGTCCGATCACGCCGTGACGCTGGTGAAAGACGAAAAGGATGCGCTTCCGCTGCGTCATCCCGAGACCACTTGCTTGATCGCAATGACCGAGAGCCGCCGCAATCAGCAGGGACAGCGGCTGATCGAAGAGGTCAAGAAACGCGCGCCGAACATGCTGACCGTCACGGTCGATCCCGCGATGAGCAAGGACGATCTCGATCAGGTGAGCCAGAAGACGGCCGGATGCACCCAGATCATCGCCGCTGCTTATGTCACGGTGAGCGCCTACCGCGGCAACGTCGCGCTGGCGGGCAGCTTCCCCGATTTCCTGAACGGGCTAATCGCCGGCAAAGCGCCGGTGACGCTGGTGGCGCTTGGGAATCCGTACCTGGTGCGCGCTTTTCCGAATGTCGCTTCCTACGTCACCACTTATAGCCCCACGCCGACTTCCGAAGTCGGCGCTGGCCAAGGCGCTGTTCGGCGAGATCGCCATCACCGGCCACTTGCCCGTCACCATTCCTGGCATCGCCAAATACGGCGATGGCATACAGCTTCCGGCAACACACACTCCACAGAAAGGGTTGTAGAAATGGTATGAGATTACGTGGCTCGGCCACGCGACGTTCCAATTTCGTCTGGACTCCGGCGAAGTAATCGTGATGGATCCTTGGGTGGAGGGCAATCCCAAATATCCGAAAGATCATCAGTTCAACCGCATCGATGCGATTCTGGTGTCGCACGCGCCACTTCGATCACATTCATGACGCGGTTCCGCTGGCCAAGAAGTTCAAGCCGAAAGTAGTGGCGATCTTCGAAACCTGCCTCTGGCTAACTTCCAAGGGCGTCGAGACCTGCAGCGGCATGAATAAGGGCGGCACGCAGGATGTCGGCCCGCTCAAAGTCACCATGACGCATGCGGTCCACAGTTGCGGCATCCAGGATGGCGACCAGGTTATTTATGGCGGCGAAGCGGCCGGCTACGTCCTCCACTTAAAAGATGGGCGCACGATTTACTTCTCCGGCGACACCGACGGTCTTCTCCGACATGCAGCTCATTGAGAAGCTGTACCACCCGGATCTGGCGTTCCTGCCGATCGGCGACTTCTACACCATGGGTCCCCGCGAAGCCGCGTTAGCTTGCCGCCTGCTGAAGCCCAAGAAAGTGATCCCGATGCACTTCGGCACCTTCCCTGCCCTCACGGGCACGCCGGACGAAGTCGCCGCGCTGTTGAAGGATTTCCCACAGTGCGAAATTTGGCCGATCGAAATCGGCAAGCCGGTGAAGTGGTAGCCAATAGATCGCGGGAACATTCGCGCACGCAACCCAGACCTATTGGCTCTTTTGATCGGGTAAACTTAGCTGATCCACACACTCGAGGTGATTCTCGATGCCACTCATAACGCTCAAGCCGCTATTTCGACAGTCCCCTGCCTGGTTCGCAATACCGGCGCTGCTCGTCGCGCTCTTCTCAACCCAAGCCCAGGAGCCCGTCGGCATTCCTGTGCCTCCACTGGGTGCCGGTCCGTTCGTGTTCGACACGGCGGAGCAGCATAAGATTCGGGTCGCGATCGTGACTAAGGGGCTTGCGCACCCTTGGAGCCTGGTGTTTCTGCCGGACGGCAGCATGCTCGTCACCGAGCGGCCCGGCCGGCTTCGCATCATTCGCAATGGCGTGCTGGACCCGAAGCCCATCAGCGGCCTGCCGGCTATCAGAACGAAAGGAATCGGCGGCCTCATGGATCTCGCGCTGCATCCCCGGTTCGCGGAGAATCATCTGGTCTATTTCACCTACACCAAGCCAGTCGAAAACGACCGGGGCGCGCCAACGGTCGCACGCGCAAGACTGGACGGCGGCGTGCTTTCGGACGTACGCGACATTTTGGTCACCGACTCCCGGGAGGGTAACGGGGGACTTAGCGCGCGCATCGTGTTTGGGCGCGACGAGATGCTCTATATTGCGACCGGCGGTAATGTGGAAAAGGTCGCGCAAGAGCCAGGCAGCTTAAGGGGCAAGATTCTGCGCGTGCGCGATGATGGCTCGCCGCCGCCCGACAACCCCTTCGTGGGCCGTGCTGGCTACAGACCTGAGATCTACACCCTTGGACACCGCAATTCACTGGGCCTTATGGTCCATCCCGAGACTGGTGCTCTGTGGAATAACGAAAATGGCCCCAACGGCGGCGATGAGATCAACATCATCCTTCCCGGCCGCAATTACGGCTGGCCCCTCGTCAGCTTTGGGCGCGACTACGCCGGCCCGCGCGTTTCGGAGCACCCGACGCGGGAAGGTTTGGAGTCTCCCATCGTGGTGTGGATACCCTCGATCGCTGTCGCTGGAATGACTGTTTATACCGGAGACCGGTTTCCTAAGTGGAAGGGCAACGTTTTCGTAGGTTCGATGCGCACGGGCGAGATCGCTGGCACTGGTCATCTCGAGCGCATTGTGTTCAATGACAAGATCGAGGAGTTGCGGCGCGAAACGCTGCTCGGCGAGTTAAGGCAGAGGATTCGCGATGTCCGCCAGGGTCCCGACGGGTACCTATACCTGTTGACCGATGAAGATGACGGCGCTCTTCTGCGAATAGAGCCAGCGCAATAGACTCGGCTCTTCGGACGGAACGCCGTTGATAGTTGCGCCTCAGCGAAACACCCTGCGCTACGATAAAACTGGATGCGGTTGTTGATCATCGACGATGACGTCGAACTCTGCGGGCTTCTGAAAGAGTTTCTGCAGCGGGAAGGCTTCGCGGTCGAGTGCATCCACGATGGCCAGACTGGCCTGGATCACGCCAAGCAAGGCGGCTACGACCTTATTATTCTGGATGTAATGCTGCCCGGCCTGGACGGCTTCGAGATCCTCAAGCGACTTCGCGCCGAGAGCCGGGTTCCAGTGTTGATGCTGACCGCTCGCGGCCAGGACGTCGACCGCATTGTCGGCCTGGAGCTCGGGGCCGACGATTACCTTCCTAAGCCATTCAATCCGCGCGAGCTTTCGGCCCGCGTAAAAGCCGTTCTGCGCCGCACCGAAGCCAAGGCGAACCGCGGCCGCGTGGAGGTCAACGGCGTGGTGCTCGATCCCGGTAAGCCGGCACGTCACCCTGGATGGCAAGGCGATCGAAGTCACGACGCTCGAATTCGATATCCTGGAACAGCTCATGCGCAACGCCGGGCACGTGGTCTCGCGCGACGGCCTGATGGAAAGCCTCTACAACCGGAAATCCACGCCGTTCGATCGCTCCATCGACATGCACGTCAGCCATCTGCGGCGCAAGCTGGAAGGCGGCCGGCCGGTGATCAAAACCATTCGCGGCGTAGGTTATCAGTTCTGTCAAACGCCCGAGGACGCGGTGGCCGGATGAGATCGCTCTTTGCAAAGACGCTGCTCTGGTTCCTGGCCACCACCGCGGTCGCGCTGGGCGGCTTTATCATCACCACCGCGTTGACCGTCTCACTCCGCCACGCCGCGTGGGCCCTTGAACATGCTGCTCAATGTTCAGGTGGAGGAAGCCAAGCGAGCTTATGAGACCGGCGGACGCGAGGCTCTGAGCGCGGTACTCGCCAAATTTCAGCAGATCACTGAAACGCAGGTGGTCTTCACCGATGCCAAAGGCACCGACCTGGTCACGGGCAATGCGCGGCCGGATCTGCTGCGGCGGCAGGAGCGCCGGCGTTGGCGGCTGCCCTTTCCATTTGGCGGCACGGCGGCCCATCATCGCGCGCGCGGATGCGAGCCGGCAGTACTGGCTGTTCCTGATCGACGAGCGGCGCAACTGCCTTCTTCTTCCTGCAGCCGCAGCATCTCTGGATCATCGGTCTGGTGATCCTGCTTTGCTACGGCTTCGCTTATCACCTGACGTCGCCGGTGCGCCGGCTGCGCGCGGCGGTGGAATGCTTCGGCCACGGCGATTTTTCCGCGCGCGCCGAGACCAATCGCAAGGACGAACTCGGACAGTTGGCCACCAGCTTTAACCAGATGGCGGACCGCATCCAGACGCTGCTCGCGGCCGAACGCCGGCTTCTGCTGGATATCTCGCATGAGCTGCGCAGTCCCCTGGCCCGCCTGGGCGTGGCCGTCGAGCTGGCGCGCACCGGCGAGGATCGCGAGAGCATGCTGGATCGCATCCAGAAAGAAGCCGACCGCTTGAACGAGCTGGTGGCCGAGCTGCTGCAGGTCACGCGCGTCGAAGGCGATCCGTCGATGCAGAAGATGGAGACGGTGCCGCTGGATGAGCTGCTGGCCGATCTGGTTTACGATTCGCTGCTCGAAGCCAAGGCCAAGGACTGCACCTTGCTGCTGAAAGCCCCCATCCCGGTGACCCTGACTGGCGATGAAGAGCTGCTGCGGCGCGCCATCGAGAACGTCATCCGCAATGCGATTCGTTATGCGCCCCATGGCACGCCCATCGATATCGAGCTGAAGCCGAATCAGGCGACGTCGCGCGAGATTTCGGTTCGCGACTACGGCCCAGGAGTGCCGGAAGAGGCATTGCCCAGGATCTTCGATCCGTTCTATCGCGTGGATTCGGATCGCAACCGGGTGAGCGGCGGCTTGGGCCTGGGACTCGCGATCGCCCGGCGTTCGGTCGAGCTGCACAAGGGCAAGCTGACGGCCCGGAACGCCATCCCGGCTTGCTGGCCATCATCGAGCTGCCAGTCACCTCCGCGCCTGGAATCGCGCAACCGTCGGAGCAGCTGCGCGGCCTACTCCGGTTTCAACAGCTTGATAGTCGACGGCAGCGAGACAGACTGCTCCGGCTCCTTCGGATCGTTGAACTTCACGGAGTCCGCGAAAAGATCTCGAAGATCTTTTCGCCATTCCGCTCGCGCTCGATGGCAAACGGCCATTGAATCCCGTCCGCATCGCGATACTTCGTGAAGCGCGTGATCTCCTCGTTCCGTTCCTTGGTCACCGCGTTGCGCCGAAAGAAGACCTGCCGCACCGGCAGCTTGGTGATCTGATGAAAGTAGACCGTGGTGGTGCGGTTATCGCCATCGGTGATGTCGACGATTTCCACCGGCGCGTTTTCGATCACATCCGCGCCGCGCGATTCAAAAATCAGCCCGGCTCATGCATCCGCACTCGCAGGATGTAGAAAATGTCGCTGCAGCGTGGTTTCTTTGTAGCGCTCAAAGCGGTCGGCCGGGAGCGGCTGCGCGCCGCGGAAACGTGATGTTCTAGGCGTCTTTTTCGGTGAACAGAGTGCCGTAATCCTCCTTCTTGCCGAAGTTCTGCGCGCTCTCGTTGCGCCAGCTCATGCGCGGTGTCCTGAACGCCGGATAAAAGCGCGTATAGATTTTGGCGATGCTCAGGCCCGCTCAGCTGCTCGCGATAAAACGAATACGCCCGGCCGGCCTCCTCGCGATTCTCCATGTTCAGATAGCGGTCGCCGCCCAGCGCATCCAGGCATTCGTTGACGATGCGCTTGCCCTTCTCCTGCGCCGTCTCGGCCTGCAATACAAAAACGGGCGCTGCGGCTACGGCGTTCCACAACGATAGCTCAACTTCATGGCTTCTTGCTTATCACCTCCTTCGTCAGTCCGGAATTGACCTTGTAGTCATCGATTTTCACAGCTGGCGAACTTCTTATCGCCTTGCATGATGGTCCACCCAAACGGCAGGCGAATGCCGTTCACCTCGCGCCAATCGGCAAAAATCTGCGATACGGTTCCCTGGCCGCCTTCCTGGTACGATGTCTTCGCAGGCAAGCCGGTCTTTTCATCTACCTCCAACCGGACGCTCTCGCCGTCTTTCGACGAGATTTCGAGCGTACCTTCGCCAGCGTAATTCACCGTGCGATTGGCGTCCCGGTCGCTCATAGCCAGTGGCGCGATCTGGCGGAACACCTCGCCGCGCACCTGCTTCACCACCGCGCGGAGGAAGCGCCTGCATGCCCTGCATACCCGCCATCCATCCGGCGCTCCCGTCCGAATAAACCGACTGTTTCCCGAATGGCAGCTCAATATCCTGCCGCAGCGACGAAGGCGCCAGAAAAGTATTGGTTTGCTTCACCTTCATCGCCGCGCCCGGAGTCTGTATTTCGACGTTGGCCTGATACTGTAGATCTTTCACCGCGGCCAGTTTGTCGGCGCCGCCCAAGCGCCTGCTGCACGCGCTGCAACAGAGCTTTTCCTTTTTCCAGACTGGCTGGATCGGCCTTCGCGGTCTCCTTCTTCGGCTCGGGAATCGTCAGATCGATCGGCTCGACCTTCATGTTCAATGCGGAGAGCGGCGTTCCAAAATCCTCCGGATTGCCCACCGCCACATAGGTCAGATCTTCCGGCTTAAAATATTTCTGCGCCACCCGCAGAACGTCGGCCTTGGTGACCGCCGCGATGGCCTTCTGATACTGGAAGATGAAATCGCGCGGATAGCCGTAGTATTCATACTGCACCAGGCGATTCAGAGTCTTGCTCGGCCGGTCGAAGTGGAAAACAAAGCCGTTCAGCGTGGTGTCCTTGGCGGTCTGCAGTTCCTCGTCGGTCACTTCGGTGGTGCGGATTCGGTCCAACTCTTCGCGAACCGCCTTCAATGTATCCACGGTGTGCGCCGACTGCGTGCTGCCCGAAATCCGGAACGTTCCGGGATGATCGTAGGACGCCCCCCAACCGGAACTAATGTTGTAGGCCCAGCCATGTTGAGTCCGTACATTGCGGCAACAACCGGCTGGAAAATCCGCCGCCCAGAATCTCCGAGGCCACTTCCAGCGCCGGATAGTCTTTATCGCGCAGTTCGCCGCCCAAATGTCCGACATTGAAGAAAGTCTGTGTGACATCCGCCTTGGTCGCGAGGAAAACGCCCGGCGTCGGCGCTCTGCTGCACTTTGGGAAACGCGGGCACGGCCGGCTGCGTGTATTTCCAACTGCCCAGAAGCTGCTCCAGCTTGGCTTTCATGTCAGCCGCGGAGAAATCGCCATAAATCGCCAGCATGATATTTGCCGGGAAGTAATAGCGATGGTAGAAGTCGACCAGATCCTGGCGATGGATGTTATCGACGTCGGCGTATTCGATCCGCCAGCCGTAAGGCGTGTTCCGCCCGTAGAGGATGTCGCTGAACTCGCGCTCCGGCGATGCCGCCCGCATCGTCGTTCCGTCTGGAAATCTCGCTTCGTAATTGCGTCTTCGCCAGATCCACTTTATCCTCGCGGAATTCGGCCGACGTCAGAAAGTCCTTGAAGATCCCCAGCACCTGGTCTGTGTTTTCCTTCAGGCATGAGAACCCGATGGTGCCGCTGCTCTCGCCGATCTGGCTTTCCACCTGCGCGGCGACATTCTCCAGCTCTTCGTCCAACTGGTCGCCGGTCTTCGCATGCGTGCCGCCCGAACGCAGCACTTCGCCGGTTAATTCGCGCCACTCCGCGCTTGTCGGCGGGATCGAAAAGATTGCCGGTCCGGATCAGCGCGCTGCCGGATACCAACGGCAATTCATGATCCTCCAGCAAGAACACCTTGATGCCGTTGGATAGCGTGAACTCCACCGGCTCAGGAATTTTAATGGCCGGCAGCGGCGGGTATTTCAGATCTTTGTAGGACGGCAGTACGGTCGCTCGGCGCACTTCAGTCTGCGCGGAGGCAAACGCCGCCATGAGCAAGAACGCCAGGAAACCGAATCTCATTTCCCCTCTCCTTTGGAACGGCGGCACCACTTGTCACCGGCGCGACGGTATACACCACCGTGCGAGCCTCAGGAACCAGGTATTGTTTCGCGACGCGCTGCACATCATCCGCTGTCACCTTTTCAAGCTCGTCGATGGCGGTAAACATCTTGCGCCAATCGCCGTAATTGACGTAATAAGACGTCAGATCTTCGGCCATCCCAGAATTACTGTCTAATTTTTGGATCAGCGCCGCCCGGAATTTGGTGCGAATCCGGTTTAATGTACCTTCGTCCACTTTCTGCGTCTTCACTTTCTCGATGATCTCGTAGCAGGCCTTTTCGTTCTCTTCCACCGTGTGGCCCTGATTGGGGATCAGGAAGAACAGAAACAGATTAGGATACTTGCCGCCTGGGAAGGAAGGCTGCGCGCCTGCTCCCAGCGCGATCTTTTTGTCGCGAACCAGATCTTTATAAAGCAGGCCGGTCCGTTCGCCCGACAGGATCTCGGTCAAGCACGTCGAACACCGGGTCGTCTTTATCGTTTTGATTCGGCCGCTTGTATGCGATGGCCATAAAAGGCTGCGCTGGCGATTCCACTTTGACGCGCCGCTCGCCATTTTGTACCGGCTCAACCGTGCGCGGTCCGCTCGGCAGCGGGCCGGATGGCAGGATCGAAAAATATTTGTCAGCCATCCGCTTGCATTCCTTCGGATCCACGTCGCCGGAGATCGCGATGGTGATGTTGGCCGGCACGTAATATTTCTTGTAAAACGCAATCGCCTCTGGTAGCCGGAAATTCTCGATATCGCTGGCCCATCCGCCCGGCATGTTGTGATAAGGATGCGCTTCAAAAGCGGCGGCCAGCAGCGCCTCCACCAGCATTCCCTGCGGGCTCGATTCTACGCGCATGCGGCGCTCTTCCCGCACCACATCGCGCTCCTTATAGAACTCGCGAAACACCGGATCATAAAATCGCTGCGATTCCAGCAGGAACCAAAGCTCCAGCCGGTTCTTCGGGAAGTTGTAGAAATAGTTGGTGGAATCTTCCTGCGTTCCCGCATTCATCCCCACGCCGCCATTTTCTTCGATCAATTGAGGATAGGCATTCGGGATCACGTAGCTGTTGGCTTTGTCCATGGCGGCCTTCAGCTCCTGTTGCAGATCCTCTAGCTTCTTAGCGTCGGCCTTCATCCCTTTATTGCGCTCGGCGTCATAGCGATCGTAGACGCGCTCCACTTCTTCCATAGCCTGTTTTTCGAGCGGATAATTCTTGCTGCCGATGGTCTCGGTCCCTTTGAACGCCATGTGCTCGAACATGTGCGCGATGCCGGTTTCCCCGCTCGGATCGTCCACCGAGCCGGCATTGACATAGGAGTGAAAGGAAACCACCGGCGCCTCGTGCCGCTCAAAAATGATGAAGTGCAGGCCGTTGGCCAGCGTGAATTCGGTGACGCGCTTCTCAAAGTCCTTCAGCGATTGCGCAACCAGTGCCAGGGGGCACAGCAATAGAACTGCAAACTTACACTTGCTTGATTTCATGAGGGTTCGGTTCTCTCGAGTGAGCTGCTACTACTATTGTAACGGGCCACAGCGGCATTGCGTTCCACTTTGATCGACTCAGGCATCCCCCTCAAGTTCAGCCAAAAAAGCCACTAGCCCGCCTAAGGCAGACTGAAGCCGTTATATATGTCAACCGATCCTTTAGTGAAGGACCCAAACCGAGTACTACTGTACTTCGGGTACCCGAACCATTGGGATCAAGCTCTCGGGGGTGTCATGAAGGCGATTGGCAAGTATCAAATAATCGAAGAGATTGGAACTGGCGCCGCGGGCACAACCTACCGTGTTCGCGACACCGCCGCCGAGCGGGAGTTTGCGCTCAAAGTCCTATATTCTTCCCCCAGCGCCAGCCCTGAAACGAAGGACCAGTTTTGCCGAAGCCTGGCCAGTTATGCCGAGTTGCGTCATCCCAACATCGCCAAGGTGCAGGACATGGGTGAGGCTGACGGTGCCCTTTATGTGGCGACGGAGTTGCTCAACGGCATTGATCTCGGCCGCCATTTTGAAGAGCGCCGGGTTTGGCCGTTGGAAGTGAAGCTGGAGTTCATCGCGGCAATAGCGGACGCCCTGACCGTCCCGCACTCTAAGGGCATCGCGCATGGCAATCTGAAACCCGGAAATATCTTTATCGTTGCCGGCAAGTACCCTAGAATTCTCGATTTCGGCAGTGGAAAGTGGCTGGAGGTGGTCCTGGCCGCTGGTGTTAAACCCTCGGCGACGCTCCCTCACTACCTGGCGCCGGAGCAAGTTCTGGGTGAGCCCTTCGATACGCGCTCGGATATCTTCTCTTTGGCTGTCATCTTGTACGAGCTGCTCACCGGTAAGTATCCGTTCCAAGCTGAACCCAATCTCATCCCGCGTGAGATCGTGCATTCAGAACCGGAGCCGCTTCGCAAACTGGACCCACAGATTCCCGAGGAACTCGAGCGCCTGGTGACGCACGCGCTGAACAAGAACCGCGGGCACCGGCTGCAATCGGCTGCCGAGTTCGCGGCGGGCTTGAATAGCATTGCGCAAAACGCGCGAGATAGCCGAACCGCCCCTGAGCCTGTGACCGTGGTATCCACCGCGCCAGCGGCGCCCCCAGCCGCCCCCAAGGTACCCGCGATTGTACTCGCTCCTAAGCCGCCGATCGTAGTCCAGGAGATTCAACCGCCTCCGGCGCCGCCAATGGCGGCCCCCGCTCCTCCTCCGGCGCCTGCCGCAACCACCGCGCCCCCTCAGCCTACCGCTGCGCCGGCTCTCGCGGCCATCAAAACGGCGGCACAAGGACGTCTGAAAACGTCGGTTCCTTTGCCGGCCATATTACGAAAACGCATGATCCCGATCGCCATCGCGGGAGTGTTGGCGATCGCCGTATTCGGGACGCTACTATCGCGCCAAAACTCGCAGGCGTCCCAACCCCCGAGCGAGCCTCCAGTGGTACAACAAAATCCGGTCGCCCCCGCCGCTCCCATATCCGCGACGCCGGTGCCCGCTCTGGCCCAGCCGGTAGATGCCGGGCAGCCACAAGCCGTACCTCAGACCTCCGCGGCATCTCCCGTAGTGGTCGAGGTCCAGCCTGCGCCCGAAGTGATACTGCGAGGTCAGGTGAAGTCACTTTGGGAGACGGGCAGGTATGCACAAGCCCTGAAGCTGGTGGATGCGATTTTGGCCGAGAATCCTACCCACTCTGAAGCCCGCGCTTGGAAGAAAAAGATTCGCGCAGCGCAAGATGCCGAAGCAGCCATTAAATAGGATGCCCATGAAAAGAGTTACGTTATTTGTTTTATCAACCGCGCTTTTCGGAGCCCTGCCGGCGCTCCTTACCGCGCAACCTATCGCAGAGAACAAGCTGCCATCCGCCCACTCCAAGAAGGCCGACGACCCGTTTCTGAGCGGGGCGCCATTCACCTTCGATCAGGTGCTCAAACTGGTCGGCGATAGTCCCATTCCATTGCACCGGCGAAAGGACGCGATTCAGGCCCGCGGAATCGATTTCGCGCTGGGCTCCGAGGAACTCGACAAGCTCAAAGCCGCAGGTGCGTCGGACGACGTGCTGGATCTGATCAAGACCAAGGCAAGAGTCTCCTCCGCAGCCACGGCGCACGCCGTTGCCAAGCCCGCGCCAACTGGCGGCATAGTTCTTAATTGCAGCCCCAACGAGTGTGATATTAGCCTGAACGGCAAATCCATCGGGCCGACGCTCGGTGGAAAACTGGAGGTCTCCAAGCTCACCCCCGGTAAATGGGTGGTCGATTTCAAGAAGGATGGCTACCTCGGGCATCAGAACACAGCCACGATCGAGGCCGATAAGATCGCCACGCTCGCGGCTGTCCTGGAGCCAAACAAAGGCACGTTGGAAGCGTACGGCACGGCTCTGTTCAAGAAAATGATTCAGGCCGTCGGCGGCGACGATGCTGTACAGGCTCTAGCCAGCGTCCAGGCGGTCGGCAGTACGACCATTTGGACGCATGACGGCACCAGCGTGCGCTGGACACTTTTGATGCGTAACCGTCCCGACCGCGCGCTGTTTCAAGCCCGTGCCGGCAACATACTCCACGAAGTCTCGTTCATTGGAAGTCAATACAACAACAGTAAGAACCTGAAAGGCCCCGACGCCCTGGAGCTGCCCACGCATTTCGGCTTCATTCGCGACGCCATGCTCGCGGCCGTCATCACACGGCTCCAAAACCCCGAGTTCAAGATCATGGCCAACCGTGCTCTGCCGGCCGAGGGCGACGAGTATACCCTGTTCGCTGAGAATAGCGCCGAAAAGGTCTCCATCGGCCTCGATGACCAGTCGCGCCCGGTCCGCGTTAAAATCGCCACCACCACCGGAGTCGGCTCGGCCGCTATTGCATACTCCGAGTACTTCAAAGGCGACAGAGCGTCCTGGCCAAAGTCCGTGCAGATCAAGCCAGATGGCTGGCAGCATGGTATTGACGTTCGCTTCGACACCATGGACCTCGGCAGTCACCTTAGCGAAAGCGACTTCAAGATGCGCGGCAAGCCACTGGCAAACATCGGCAACTAACTGACGGTTCACACGGTCCTAGACCCGTATTGTCACGGCGCATCTAGAAGAAGTATCCTCTGGGCAGGTACGCGGGACCAATGGCAAGTGAAGGCGTTGAAAAGCTTAGGACCAGTTCGCGGGAAGAGCTGCTCGGAAAGCTGCGCGAAAGGATTGTCAGCTTCGCGGCATCCAGAATACAGAGGGATGCCGCCGAAGACCTGACCCAAGAAGTCCTGATCCTGCTGCACGAGAAATACGGCCACTTAGAACGGTTGGAGGATCTTCTCCCGCTCTCACTCAAAATCGTCCGCTTCAAAATGATGGCCTTCCGGCGCAAAGCACAGCGGCGCGGCGAGTACACCCAAGTGCCCGTGGATGAAATTCAATTGGACGGCCATGCAAACGACCCCTTCGAGGCCGCTCAACTTCGCGAAATGCGCGCAAGACTCATCGCCGCCATATCGAAAATGGAAGAGCGCTGCCGCAAACTGTTCGCTCTCAAACTCGAAGGCAAGACCTTCGCCGAGATTCAAGACGTCCTGGGTGCTGGCTCTATCAATACCATCTACACTTGGGACTTTCGCTGTCGAAAACACTTGCTGGAATTGATGGGTGGAGCTTGGGAGATAAGCCGATGACCAGCGACCAAGCGCGCAAGCTGCTGGGCGGATACGCCACCAACTCGCTCACCGAGGCGGAGCGAAAAGCTCTCTTTGAGGCCGCTCTCGATGATCAGGAGTTATTCGATGCTCTCCAGCAAGAAGAAGCGCTCAAAGATCTGCTGGCAGATCCGACCTCCCGGAGTCAGGTTCAACAAGCACTGGCCAAAGCGCCCATTTCGCGCTTGAGACCAGGATGGATTTGGGGCGGATTGGCCGGCGCCGTGGCGGCTGCGGTGTTGATGATCGCGGTGATTCAATCGAACCAGCAGCCCAAATATCAAGCGGCGCGTGTCGCGCCACCAGCGGTCGCGCCTTTACCCGCGGAGCCCGCCACACCCGCAGTCCCGGCGCCGGCCCAGCCCAAGCCTCGGAAACTGCCGGCGGCCACACGCAAGGCCGTGCAGACGGACCGCGAACTCCAACCGCCTGCCGCAGCCTTGGCTACGCCTGCACCGCCCCCTCCTCCTCCCGCCGCAGTGCCACAAGCGCAATCGTTCCGGCAAGAGGACGTCGCCCGCGCCCGCGCTGTGAGCGCTCTATCCGGTGGGCTATCTGCTGGGACCGGAGGAGTCGTTGCCAACCTCAAAGCGCCCTTGCTGCAGTACTCATTGGTCAAGCGTGATCTGGAGGGGACTTATTCAGTGCCGAACGCACGTCCCCAGCCGGGCGACCTGGTTCGCTTGAGGGTCTTAACAGCGGTCGCTGGTTACCTGTCTCTCTACCAGCTCGATCCTTCGGGCGACTGGAAGCGGTTGTTTCCCGCGGCCGAGCAAGGCCTTCTGGTGGCCCCCAGCGTGGCCGTGATTATTCCTGATTCCGCGATCATCGTGACGGACACGGAGCAGAAGTTCCGACTGACGCTTGTTCGGGCGGACACGCAAGCAGCCGCAGCCCCGCTGACGGTCGACGTTACCATAGGCCCCGGAAAAGCCCCCTAAAACGTGGCGCACGCACTCTGCGTGCCGTGTTCGCACTCGTGCGAACACCGTTGATTCGTCAGGACTACGGTACGGCCTCCAGCCTCTCCAGCAGCACCACCATCCTCCCGGCAGCCTCGGCGCGGCCGCCGAACCGTAGCTCGTTGTAGGCGGACGTAAGATCTTCCACCAGCACCGCCACCTCGGGCTCCTCCAAAACTCGCGCGAACTCGCAGGGCGTCAGCCACATTGGTTTTTCGACCCCTCGACGCTTGAGCACCTTCAGCATCCGCTGATAAAGCAGCGTGGCGTCGGACGCCTCGGCTTCGCCGCGCTGTACCTTGAGCGCCCGCTGCCGTGCGCTCCACCAGCGCCATCCGTCTTTGCCGAACAATAGCGCCAGCAGCCCCATTGCGCCTATGCTCGACAGCCAGAGCCCGTAGCGCTTTGCAAAGCCCAAGAACTCGTTCCACCAGCGCGGCCCGGCCAGTCCAAGGCGATCAAACCAGTTCAGCCCGACGTGGCGGCTCGATTGCCCCATCTTGCTGGCGAGCTGCAATTGGCGGTCAAGGTTGTAGTTGACGACCCAATCCTGCCAGAAAACCTCCGCGGCGTCGGTATAGAAGCCCAGGCGCGTCCACAGCGATATTCGCGGCGGATTCGGATCGGGCGGCGTCGGATCGAAAGTCGTCCACCCGCGCCGGGGAATCCACGCCTCCACCCAACTGTGCGCGTCGGACGTTCTTATCAATTGCGATCCGCTGATCGGATTATAAACGCCGCTCTGAAACCCAGTCACCACCCGCGACGGAATATCCACGCTGCGCAACATCACCGCCATGGTGGACGCGAAGTACTCGCAATGCCCCTTTTTTCGGCGGAACAGGAAATCCGCAATCGGGTCCTGCGGCTCGGTCGCCGGTAATTCCAGCGTATAACCGAAATTGGTTTTCAAATATTTCTCGATCAGCCGCGCCTCAACGATAGGCGAGGCTTCCGCGCCTACGATTTTTTGCGCCAGCTCCCCAACACGCGGATCGATGGGCGGAACTTGAAGGTATTCGCGGCGCGCCGATCCCCGCAACGGCTCCAGGTAATCGTCGGTAAGCTCGTCTGAGCTCGGCGGATCCAGACGGCTATAAACCTGGTAGGAAACACTGCGCGCGTCGCCGAACGCGAGCGTGTAATTACCCCCCGCGCGGCGAATCACCGTTGAGTCGATTCTCAGAAACTCCGGAGTGCCTGCGAAAAATAAAGCATCGGAAGCGATATCGTTTAGATAAACAGCATAGGAGATGTGCCCCGCGCCTGGGCGCAGCCTGGCATCGTCCAATTGCACCTGACCACTTCGGTCCGGCCGGATGGCCTGTCCCGGCCCCTGTAAACTGGTCCATACCCGTCCGTTGAAATTAACCAGCACCGCGCCGCGCCACTTCAGCGCCAGCCCACGGTCCTCAGGCCGGTCCATGCGAACGTGCATCACCGGCGCATTCTCTTTCTTGATCTCTCCGATCTCCCCCAATACCACCCGATTGGAGAAGCCCGCCACATAATAGCGATGCGAAACCAAATGCTGGAAAGCCGCCCGTGCCGTGCGGGGCAGAAAGAAGAACAGTCCGGAAGTGATTACCAGGATACCGGCCGAGACTAGCAAAGTCACCGCCGCCAGCCGGATCGCGAGAGCCCGTCCTGAGATTCGCGTGGCCGCCTGGAGCTGAAAGCCCGAGTCGCGCATTTCGCTGCTGGTGAAGGTCGCTACTCCCAGGATCAGAAAGAGCAACAGGAACACAAAGAAATTCAGACTGTACGACAGAACGCAGGCCGCCAGCAGCTCCAGAAAAGCAATTACTTTCAGCAGCAGGTAGTCGCGATTCGTTTTGGCAGTCACTATCTTCACCACCGCCACAAAGAACACCAGGTGGACCGTCGACGGAATAAACGCGCCCGAGACATAAAAGTAATCGATCGGATAAAAGCCCGCGTAGGCCAAGGTGGCCGCCGTCACGACCGCCGGAGGAAACTCGACCGCCAGGACTCCGGCTGTGATCAGTCCACGCAGCACCAGCGCGGCGGCGGTGATCACCATCGTGGGCATGTCCAGGTAGCCCGAGCCCACGACCGCCAGGTAGCCGCTGGCCAGCAAGCCCAGCAGCGAAAACTGGAAAGAATCTGTCCACTGGCGACACTGCGCCTGTGGTAACCGCCGTCATAATCTTATTTTACGCCCCATCCGATTGTTATCATATGGACGAGCGGGAGGGGTATTGAGTTCAATCACCGTATCGCCTGACGCCCCCGTGGTCGATCCTCACAAGCGGCGGCAGGCGGCTCTAATCGTAGCTTCATGCACGCTGCTGATCGCCGTGGCGCAGTTACTCATCAAAATCGGGGCTAACCGGCTGTCACACGCGGGTATAATGGCGACGCTGATCGGCATTTTCACCATTCCCCCTCTGTTCGCCGGATACGGTCTCTACGGCGTGTTCACGGTTCTGTTCGTCTATGCCTTGCGACATGGCGAGGTTTCCGTTTTATACCCTATCATTGCTTTAGGCTACGTCTGGGTCGCGATCCTCTCGGCGTTGGTTTTTCATGAGACCATGAACCCGTTCAAGGTTGTTGCCATTGCAATCATCGTGGCGGGCGTCGCGGTTCTGGGGTGGGGCAGCAAGAGTTGACTACTCCCGTTTCCTCTATCGCTTTGGTGCTGGTCGCCTCCATCATTGGGTCTGCGGGCGCAGTTTTCCTAAAATCGGGAGCCATGAATCTGCAGCCCAATCTCGCCAGCATTGTCTTCAATTGGAGACTGGCGCTGGGCATTATCACCTACCTCTTGTCATCGGTTCTATTCGTGAAAGGGATGTCCAACGGCGAGCTGTCGGTCTTGTTTCCGATGGTCTCGCTCGGCTACATCTGCACGCTTGCCTGGTCGCGACTGTTCTTCCACGAAGTCATCACCCGGGCCAAAGTGATCGGCATTGGATTGATCCTGGCGGGGATCGTGTGTCTAAGCCTGGCCAATAAGTGAACCTATAGCTCACGTGGTAGCGAGATCGAATGAGAAGAAGGCCTGCCCCCGGCGGGATCCCTTCCCCACTCGCGAAACTATCTCGGCTGCGTCGCTAAATGCCGATGCCCTCGCAGACGAAATGCCAAGGCCATCAAGAAGATTCCGAACACCAACGCGTATGTACCGATCCACAATACAATAGCCAGTGCTCCGGTTCCGGGGGCATACAGGATGAACAATCCAAACAGCAGCGAAAGTACACCCATCAGCAGGAGCAGCCATTCATTTGAGATGGCCTTTCGGAGACGAATCGCCGCGATGATTTCAAAGATTCCTGTGAAAATTGCCCAGAACGCGATCAGGTAAAGCAACACGAGCGCAGTGATGGCGGGCAAGGCGAAAGTAAGCCCGCCCGCGATTATCCCGATCACGCCTTCAATGAGCAGCGCCCAGTGATGTGATGCGACTTTGAAAAACGCTATGACGTTGAAGATGCCGTCAACGAGCGCGTAGGCTCCAAATAGCAGGACGAGGGTTGCAAGCGTTATACCTGGCAGCAAAAACGTCAGCAAACCGAATAGCACCGCCACCAGTCCACGAAGAGCCAACGCCCACCAGTTTCTTGCGAGGGAATGAAGCATGGAGAACCTCCAAGGGGTAAGATCTCGCTGTGAAAGGTTGGTGTCAAGGGGTGATTCAAGCGCAGGTGAAGACCCTCATTCACGAAGGGAACGTCCAACGGACACTGTAACAGCAGCATTTCACCATTTCGAGCCCGCCCACGCGCGTCAATCTTGAAGGCATTTCTACAACGCCCCTTCGAACTGAAGATGGACGGTTTCTGTGCGGCTTCCTTTGGACGACATTCAGGAGCATAATAATCGGGGACAGATTTGGGATGGAGGTGTCATATGCCAGCAAATTTGGGCTTTCTCGGTCTGAGCCGTCTAGCCAAACCCTTGACCGGAGAAGAAGGGCTGAAGATTTTGGAACGCGATCACTATCGTTGCCGGTATTGTGGATTGGACGGCATGACCAGCTTCGAAAATTCTTTGATCATGACCGTGGACTTCGTATTGCCACGTGCCCGCAAGGGGAAAAAGGACCCAAAGAATCTCGTGGCAGCGTGTCGGCCATGTAACCGGATCAAGGGTGGCCGGGTGTTTGCCAGTTTTGACGAAGCTAAGAAATACGTTCTCCGCCGCCGGACGGAACTACGAAAGGAATGGGAGCCTAACATGGCTCGGCTCCGAGGCAAATCCGCTAGTGCTGGAAATACTCAGGAGTGAGCAGCGTATCCGTGGTAACGATCTGTCTGCGACAGGCCACTAGTGGGCAACAGCTTTGCTCGGCGTACCGATCTTCACCGAGTGAGCCAGTTTGTCTTTGTTTCCTTCGGGAATGTCTACGACCACCCGGGACCCGGGCGCCAAATCGGCGAGTTGCGCTTTTTGGCCGTTCTTAGTGAGCTCGGTCTTATCGTCTAACTTTACGTCGACGTTCCCCTTAGCTGTCTTGACAGTCAAGACATTATTGGAAACCTGAACCACCGTCCCCATGACATGATCGAAGCCGCCGTGCGCGAAAACCGGCACGGCCGCGACCATAAGCAGAGCCGCCATGAGGCCTGCGATCAGGGCCCGATTCAAGTTCTTAATGATGATGTTCGATTGGATGGGCATTCGTATCTTCTCCTTTTAGAAACTTCTCTTCTTCCTCTTCCTCTTTCAAATCGTCTGGACTCTTCGGGTTCATCTTCTCCATCTCCTTCTTTTCCTCCACCGTAAGTTGAGGCAAGTGCCGGATAAACCTCACCAACTTCCAGGAATCCTCTTCGTCGTGGCCGGAGCCGCCGCCCCAAGCCGGCATCCCGGTCAGCCTGATTCCATTTTGAATGACGTAAAACAATTCCCCGTCAGACATCTCCTGCGTTTCCGGCAGCCGCATATCCGGAGCCGGCGGATAGGTTCGCTTTCCCATTTGAGTATCGCCTGCGCCGTCGTTCCCATGGCAGACTGCGCAATGATCCGCCCAGTGCGCGCGAGCCTGGGCCAGAACTTCGGGGGTCTCTGCGATAGGATTTGTGTGAGCGCTAGCCCCGGATGGAATGGCCGCGGACCGAGCCTTACGGGCGACCCAACGTTCCACTGCAGTAGGTGCTTCGCTTGCGCTGAAGCCGTGGCCGTTCATAACAAAGAGTGTAACTGCCGCGATTGCAATAGCACAGACCGAGGCTGCCCCCACCAGAAACCATACCAAGCCCTTCATCGGCCTTCATCATACATCGTCGAAGAATGCCATAGATCTCAGCCGTTTCCGGAAGTATGTATACTCCAGGTGTGTGATTGCGTCACACAGTCGGCAGGCGGTTGCCCTGCCCCTGGAGGTCCTCCGTGAATCCAATTGTGAAATGGGTTGGAATCCCTTTAGCGATATTAATCCTGATCGTGGTCAGTCTGCCATTTCTGATCAACGTGGATCAATTCCGGCCTACGCTTCAATCAGATCTCAGTACGGCGCTGGGCCGGCAGGTAACTCTGGGTAGTCTGCACCTCAAAATTCTCTCCGGCGAGGTGGCCGCCGACGATCTTTCGGTGGCTGAAGATCCGGCCTTCGGCAAACCTGCTTTTGTGAAAGCCAAGTCCTTGCACGTCGGGGTGGAAATCCTTCCTTTCCTCTTCTCGCGAAAACTCAACGTCACGGATCTAAACATCGATCAGCCGGAAATTGCGCTCGTCCAGGCGCCTTCGGGCAATTGGAATTTCTCCAGCTTAGGCGCGAAGTCCAAAGCTGCGGCCGCCACTCCATCCTCGGCGCGCCTGCCGTTGGATCTCTCTGTGAAACTCGTGAAGATCAGCAACGGCCGCGTGACTCTGAGCAGAACTCTTGGCCATTGGAAGCCTCTCGCATTGGACCAGGTGGATATCCAGCTCCGTAATTTTTCAAGCTCCACGGCCTTTCCCTTTTCGCTTACCGCGCAAGTCCATGGGGGTGGGAATCTCAGCCTGGACGGAACGGCCGGCCCGCTCAATCCCACGGATTCGGCCCTGACCCCGGTCAGTGTCAACCTGAAAGTTGCCCAACTCGATCTGGCTGGTTCCGGCATGAACGACATTGCTCCACATGTCACCGGCCTCGCTGCCTTTGACGGCAGCGGCCAGTCGGACGGCGCCACCATGCATCTGCAGGGCAAGCTTAAAGCCGACAAGTTGAAGCTCGCCCGGAACGGGAGTCCGGCGACCCGCCCCGTAGAGGTGGATTTTGCCGTGCAACACGATCTTCGGAAACACTCCGGAACCCTCAACCAGGGAGACATCCACCTCGGAAGCGCAGCCGCCCATCTCAGTGGAACTTACGCCGAACAGGGCGAATCAATGGTGTTGAACCTGAAACTTTCGGGTCCGGGAATGGCAGTTCAGGAACTGGAAGCGATGCTGCCGGCCTTAGGAATTGTCCTGCCCGCCGGGACATCGCTGCGGGGCGGAACTGCCAGCGCGAATCTCTCCATGGACGGTCCGGCGGATCGTCTGGTGACGACCGGAACGGTGGCTGTCAATAATACACGGCTGGTCGGCTTCGATCTTTCCAAGAAAATGGCGTCCATCGAGCGGCTGGCCGGGATAAAGGCCAGTCCGGATACCGACATCCAGGTCATGAGCACCAATCTGCGATCGGCGCCCGAGGGCATCAGCGCGCAGAATATGAAGCTGGTGGTCCCGGCCATGGGCGAAGTGACCGGAGCGGGAACTATTAGTGCTTCAAACGACCTGAACTTCAAGATGAACGCCATGGTCCATTCGAGCGGTATCTTGGCCGTGGTCGGAAACAAACCGATTCCCTTCACCGTGGAAGGGACGTCTTCGAATCCGGTTTTCAAGCCGGATGTCGGTGCCATCGCAAGAGAAGAGTTGAAGGGCGTCGGAGGCGATGTCGGGAAAGCCGCCGGCGGACTGCTCAATGGACTGCTAGGCGGCAAAAAGAAGAATTGAACCGCAAACTTAAGAGCCTTAAAGCTTTGTTTTGAATTTGCCGATAGCTGGGAGGGTGCCTAGCTCTCCACTCATGTCTTTCCCCCGAACTACCGGAATCGTCTCCGGCGCTGTCGCTATCCTGCTCGGGTCGGCAGTCCTCGTAGGCCTTCAATTGCCCAATCTGGTTCCGATGCAGCGCACCACCGCCATGTGTTTTGTCTTGAGCGGGCTCGCTCTCATGGGTATCGCGACGGACAGGGCGCGGCTCGCGTTCGTAGGTTCCGCTATCACCGCCATATTGGCGGTCGCCACAGTTCTCGATCGGGCGTCTTTCACCACGGCAGCGTGTTTCCTTTTACTCGCGGGAGCGTTTGCGCTGTCCCAAATGGGGCGGCACTCCGCCATGTCCCCAGTTCTCGGCCTGGTGGGGCTGCTGGTTGCCGCGGTTGGTGCAACCTGCAGCATTGGCGCGCTTTCGGGAGCAGGAGACGCTTTTGCCTGGGGGAACCTAAGCGGCGTAACGTTGCACACTGCGGTTGGTTTCTTCGCGCTGGGGATCGGAGTTGCGGCCGCGGCCTTTGGCATGACCCAACCGGCGCTTCGCGTGCCGGCCTGGGCGCCCATCGGCGCCAGCCTCTTTCTTGTGATCGTGAGAGTTGGTTTATGGGAGGCATTTTCGGCCAAGAACCAAACCAAGTGGGACTTGCTATCCAACCTGACTTTGTTGGGAGGACTATCCGGCGCGATTCTATTTGGTGTGGTGGTTCACCTTGCGCTGAAAGCTCACGTGCAACGCGAAACACTGCGAACCGTGAATCGACGGCTGGAAGAAGAAATGCTCGAACGCAAACGGGCGGAACAAGCAGCGCAGACGGCTAGCCAGGCCAAGAGCGAGTTCCTGGCGAACATGAGTCATGAGATCCGCACGCCGATGAATGGCGTTCTCGGCATGCTGGACCTGGCGTTGGACACAGGGCTCGATTCCGAGCAGCGCGACTATCTCGAAACGGCCAAGGAGTCGGCGGACGCGCTGCTGACCATCATTAACGACATCCTGGATTTCTCGAAAATTGAAGCCGGGAAGATGCGTCTAGAGACCGTCCCTTTTAGTCTCCGTGAAAGTTTGGCGCAGACCCTCAAGCCCCTCGCCCATCGGGCGCAACAGAAGGGTTTAGAACTGGATTTGCGCGTTGATCCCCAAGTGGTCGATATGGTCGCGGGTGACCCGGCTCGCTTGCGCCAGGTCATCGTGAACCTGGTCGGAAACGCCGTGAAATTCACGCGTTCGGGCGGAGTAACGCTCTCTGTTCAAACCGAATCGCAAGATCATGAGCATGTAATGATACAGTTCACCGTCAAAGATACCGGCGTCGGCATTGCACCGGAAAAGCTAAGCGAGATTTTCGCCTCCTTCACACAAGCCGACAATTCAACCACCCGCAAGTATGGCGGCACGGGCCTGGGACTAACCATCTCGCGTCAATTGACTGGGCTGCTGGGCGGTCGCATTTGGGTGGAAAGCGAGCTCCGCAAAGGCAGCTCATTTCACTTCACCGCGCGCCTCGGCATAGCCGTGCAAACGAATGCTGCCACTAGCGTCACTTGCGTGCCATCGCGAGCCTAGCTGCCACAGTCAGCACTTTAGCGGTACGAGTGCCCAGCGCCCCTGTTAAAAGCCAAGCATTGGCCTGCTACACAGCAAAAAAGACATTGCTTTTGCTATAAAATCTGAAGATGGTGTAGTTGGCCGGGTCTCAAAAAGGTCTTTGAAGCGGAGCTTAATATTTCTGACGCGTGCCAGACAACTGTTTATTGCGCCCCTGATCCTGCTTGCCATGACCATCGGCGTGCATTGGAAGACTCTCCTGACGAGTCAATACGAAGAATTCGATAACCCCGATCTCACCAACCAGGTGACGCCGTGGTTGCAGGTGCAGGCTTTGCAATGGCACCACCACCGCCCCATCTTGTGGGATCCCTATCAAGTCGGCGGACAATCCTTAATCGGGCAGGCGCAGCCCGGAACTGTTTACCCGTTCAATTGGCTCCTGTTTCTCGCGCCACTGAAGGACGGCTTCATTCGCGACGTCAGCCTGAACTGGTACATCGCTATGATTCGATTTATGGCCGCGCTCGCCTGCTATTTGCTGTGCCGGGATCTTGGACGATCCCCAGCCGCATCGATTTTAGCCGCGTCCGCATTCGCCTTTGCCGGATACGTCGCAACTACAACTTGGCCGCAGATGCTCAACGGAGCCGTTTGGGCGCCGCTGGTGTTCCTGTTCTCGCTGCGCGCACTGAGAGGCGAGAAGCCGCTGGTGAACTCGGTTCTCTCCGGGGCCTTTCTCGGAATCGCGTGGCTCAGCGGGCATCATCAGATCCCAATCTATACGACGCTCGCGATATCCGGCGTCTGGATCTACCATATCGCCAGGAGACAGCGTATCGAGCGATCGCTCTGCTTGGTCGTGCTGGTAATCACTATGGCGCTAGTGAGCGCTCTGCAAACCCTTCCAGCTTATTCCTATGCGCAGAGTTCTGTGCGGTGGGTCAACGCCAGCCACGAACTCAGCTGGGGCGAGCCAGTGCCGTATTCCGTCCACGATGAGTTTAGCCTTAACCCGGCGTCTGTTCTCGGCGTATTCATCCCGAGTATGTTCACCCACTCGAATCCTTTCGTGGGAATCGCGGTGTTCGCACTGGCGATTCTGGGGGTCGCGCTGGCCTGGAGCGAACCTGCCGTGCGATTGTTCGCCACTGTCGCGTTGGCCGGAATGATCTTCGCATTTTCGAGCCCGACGATTCTGCACGGCATCATCTATGCGGTGGTGCCCTTTGCAGAAAAGGCGCGCAATGCCGCCATGGCTGTCTTCATCTTTCACCTGGGCATCTGCGTGCTCGCTGCATTCGGAACAGACGCCCTCATCGAACAGGCACAGTCGGTCTGGGTGAAACGCGTGATGATCGGATGTGGCGCAGTCGCGATCGCCATTTGGACCTTCGAGGTGATCGTCTGGTCATTTCATACGCCAGTGAGCGCTCGCACATCGCCGATCGCCGTGACCGGAATCGTCGCCGTCCTCCTGATCGCGCTTCTTAATTCGTTGCGCGCGGGAACGATTCAGGCTCGTTCGGCTCCGGTTCTGCTAATCGTGCTCGTGATGCTTGAAATAGGCTCACTAACCCAAGCAGATTTGGCGAACCGCGATCAGGGCTACCGGCACTGGGGCTTGCTCTCTCGCGACTCGGACCTCGCGGCTTTTCTGAAAGGCCGCCCCGGGCCGTTTCGCGCCGCCTTCAACGAAGACAACGTGCCTTACAATTTCGGCGACTGGTATGGCGTCGAAAGCTATATGGGGTATGTCGCCTCGGCTCCGCGGGCGTTCATTAGCGTGCTGGGATACGAGCGCACGCACGACCTGTTCGGTGTCCGTTATTACATCGCCAAGCAGCCGCCACATGCCGGGCTCGTAGAGCTTTTTTCAAGTGCGGCCGGAATTAGAGTGTTTGAGACCACGGCCGCGATGGCCAGAGCATGGTCGGCTCACGAAACATTCACAATTCACAATCTCAACGAACTCGGTCCGCATCTGAATTATCCATCGCTCGATTTCAACCGGACCGTCCTTCTGCTAGGCGATCCTCCGCCGCTCGAAAATTGCTCGGGCGATCAAGTACGTCTGCTTCGTCACGATGTCCAACACGCCACTCTGGATGTCGAGATGAACTGCCGCGGAATGGTCGTGCTCGCCGATGGCTACTCAAAGGACTGGGTCGCGACGATCGACGGCAAAAGCGCGCCGCTCTATGCCGCTTACGCGATAGTTCGTGGTGTAGTGGTCGATCGCGGTCATCACCAGATCGACATGCGCTATCGTCCAACGAGCGTTTACGTTGGGGGAACTTTGACGGGAGTTTCCTTGCTGTCGGTATGGCTCATCTGGTTGTTATCTTCTCGCCATCGGGGAGGGGTTCCCCCGCAGGGTAGAATCGATCATGCCATGCGCAGGACTTAAGTTGACGAAATCACGACTCCGGCTGTGCCTGCCGTATTGGCGCCGAGACCTCGTTTTGTCGGCCCCTTAAAAATGGACCGACCCGGCAATTCGCCTAAAGCCCCCCGGCATTCGCCCTAATGGATCCAATCGCCCGCCAGATTTCGCTTGCTCTTTCTCCGAACCCGCGATGAATGTCACGACCGCAACCAACTTGCGGCAAAGGAGAAATCAACATGATCATCGATTCTGTTTCGCAGGTCCCCTCTGAGCTCGCGGATTTCCGTGAGCATGGGCTTCGTCAAAATTGCGAATCTGTCGAAATCGGTTGGGCCACAAGCGCAGTTTCGACAATGGGAGTCAAGATGAGCATCAATGTGCAACGCATTGCGGCCTCCGAACTGAATGGACACCGCACCTGTTTTGATTGTTCCTTCGCGACGAAGGCGGGTGTGCACGACCGATGCAACCGGGTGATGAGGTGTTTCTTTTCGAGCGAAAACGGCGTTCAATCAAATCAGAACGATCTCTCGATGGGCTGCGGTCATCTCTCCGCCATTGGCTAGGCGCGCCGATCCTCCGCAGGAGTTCACCGTTGCCGGTATGGCCCGCGTCACCTGGCCTGCAGCGCAGAAGCCCTTCAATTCTTGATATCCTGAACAGGTCCGCGTGGCTTTCCTGCGTCCGCCGCCGGCTCAGGATATCAACATGCGAATTCATTTTCTGCTGTTCTTTGTGAGTAGTACTCTGTTTGCGCCTTCGCTTCTATCGCAAGCAATCCGTTATGCCATTACCGATCTAGAAGAGGGTACAAATCGGTTCGGCGTTGTACACGCCATCAATGCAAACGGTGATGTGGTTGGCGATGCTAACTTCCAGGCATTCGTATGGAGCCACGGCACGATGAGCACTCCCGAATCCCTCGGCAACAGTTTCAGCACCGCGAGGAGCATCAATGAAATGGGCCAAGTGGTCGGTGGCTTTGCTCCCAACGGAACGTCAATTGCGTTTTTGCTCGATCGCGGCGTGGTCACTAGTCTGGATGTGCCTGCAGGAACAACCTACAGCCTCGCTGCAGGTATCAATAATCAAGGACAAGTCCTGGTAAACGCCAGTGCGGGGGTGGAATCAACCGCCTTCCTTTGGGTTCATGGGGCTCAGCAGCAGATCCCTTCGCTCGGAGGCTTTATCGCGGCTAATGCCCTGAACCAGGCGGGACAAGTGGTCGGCGAATCCTCACCTGGAGGAACTGCGCTCGTTCACGCCTTCCTTTGGTCCGGGGCGCAGAGCATTGATCTAGGCGTGCTCCCGGGCGGAGAGGCTGGCGGCAACTGCGGCTTTTGTGCGGCGCCGAATTTCAGCAACGCAACTGCCATCAACGATTCTGGCGAGGTCGTCGGTCAGTCTGCGGCTGCAGGTCAGGTACTGCACGCTTTTGTTTGGCGAAGCGGTGGAATGGAGGATCTCGGAACGCTTCCGGGCGACAATCGAAGCTACGCAAGTTCTATCAACAACCGTGCCCAGATCGTTGGCTGGTCTGGCCATGCCACTGGCGTCATAATTGACTACACTCATGCCGTGCTGTGGAGCGACGGCACGATTGTCAACCTCGAAGAGTTCATTCCAGCGGATTCAGGTTGGACTCTCGATATTGCCGCTGCTATTAACAGCAGCGGCCAGATCGCGGGTACTGGGCACCGCAATGGACTTGCTCGCCCGTTTCTGCTTACACCCATCCACGTGGGTCGAACGGGTGAATGTTCTAGTATTATGAGCCGTGTCGGTTGCGATCCGTGCTGCGATGCGTTCCCATCGCCGGTTAGTCAATAGATTCAATTCAGAACATAAAGTGGCACCTGATTTTGCCCGTCACTCCAGCTCCAAACTGATCCCGGCGGGGTTTCGTCTAAGGCCCCGGTCGTCGTTTTGTCGCCCACATAAACGGTTACCGCGTCACTTCAACACCCGTTCTCGGCGGCTTGCACCATAGCATGATACGGCCTGGAGAAGGTGGCTGCATGATAACGGGTTGATTACTTGCACACCGATGGTCTGTTAGCCCAGGTTCACTTCACCGCGATTGTGGCGTCGGTCTGCGCGTAGTACGAGGTCGTAGTGTTTACGTCTACTAGCTGAATCCATAACAAGAAAGAGGGCAAACCACTTCGCCGGATTTTCCAGTAACGGCGGGTGCATTCCAGCAGCAGCTAAAAGGAACCCTGGGATTCGCCGCCTAACCCCGCAAGAGGAACAATTCCCGCCAGGCGCGCCGTATCGGACTGCCGACACTCTGGCGAATTTCGCCCTGGGCACCAGCGCAATTCAGCAGAACCAGGCTGCCTATCTCTCGTTTTGGAAACAATGGTGGTCGCTGCAGCGGTCGACTCTGGGATTTTGACGGAAGAGGCCGAGAGATTCGCCGGCGGCGAAGAGAATGTCGGCTGAACTGGTCAAAGGGTCGGATGAGGACATCTTACTGTTTGCTACTGGCTCACCGCGCGACATGTGATTGCCCGACTTTTATCGGACAATCTACCACGGGGTCTCCTTGAAGCAACCTTCGGGGCCGTGGCCTGCACAAGTGATAGTATGAAAACCAGGAAATCGGGCCCAAAGCGACTGACTCAAGAGACCGCGAATAGCTTCGAATGAAACCGATCGTCTGGTTGTCTATTTTTGTGATCGTGCTTGTAGCCACAGCCGCAGCGCAACCGCAAATCGCGGCGAACGGAGTGCTTAACGCTGCAAGCAATGCGCTTGTTGGCCTGCCCAATTCATCCATCGCGCAGGGTTCTATCTTTACGATTTATGGCGTGGATTTAGGTCCATCCTCCACTCCCGCGCTGGCGTACCCGCTCCAAAACACGCTGGGCGGCGTGTCGGTTCAGGTCAGTTCGGGAAGCACAACCTTGAATGCGGTTCCAATTTTCGCCAGGTCACAGCAGATCAATGCTATTTTGCCGGGGAGTACACCGATCGGCGGCGCGACGCTCACGGTCACTTATAATGGACAAACCAGTAACACGGGTTCTTTTCAGGTGATCGCTAATAGTTTCGGAATTTTCGCGGTTAATTCCACCGGCGCTGGGTTGGGCGTCATCACGGATGCGACCTACCAACTGTATTCCGTGAATTCGCCCGCTAAGCCCGGCAATGCCGCCACCATTTGGGGCACCGGCATGGGCGCCTCACCCGGAGATGACGGATCCGCCCCGCCCCTGCCGATCGACATGCCCAATCTTCCCCTCTCGGTTTATGTCGGCGGGCAGGCGGCGACCATTCTTTATCGTGGCCGAGGTGGGTTCACTGGCGAGGATCAGATCAATTTCCTGGTCCCGGCGGGAATTACGGGCTGCTATGTTCCGGTCGCGGTCGAGATCGGAAACATCGTCAGTAATTTTGTGACAATACCGATCGCTCCAATTGGGCAGCCGTGTCCCGATCCGGGGATGCCCATCTCCTACTTGCCCACCGGCAACATCACGCTCGTGAGAAGGACCGAGATCGGAACCACGACCAGTACAACTGATGCCAGTCAGGCATTCTTCGGGAGTCCCCAAATCCTCGCATTTCCCTACATTCCCCCAGTCTTCGGGAATCCGTATTCTCTGCCAGCGGGTACTTGCATCGGGGACGTAACATTTCCTGAGTTCATTGATGTACTAACTTCCCCGCTGGATGCCGGCCGGGCCCTTACCATCACCGGTCAGAACGGCTCGCGGCAACTCCTCGCGTCTGCCTCATATTCCGCGCAGCTCGGCGGTGGCTCCGGCACCAATGCGCAGCCGCTCTACCTAAACGTCGGCGCCTACACCGCCTCCGGGCAGGGCGGGAGCGAAGTCGGGGCCGAGGTCGGACCATTCTCACAAGACTTCACCATCCCGCAACCCCTCACCTGGACCAATCAGGTCAATATCGGCATCGTGGATCGTTCCGCGGGTCTCGACGTTACCTGGGCCGGTGGTGATCCCAACGGCACAGTCCAGATCACAAGCGACCTCCTCATGACCTTTATTTGCAGTGCCAAGATCAGCGATCAGCACTTCACGATCCCTGCTTTTGTATTGCTCAGCTTGGCCCCATCATCTGCAGCATCGACAGACACACTCAGGCTGAGTACCACATCAACAACCGCGTTTACGGCCTCGGGTATCAGTTCGGGAACTATCAATTCAGTCGTCACGATTGTAAAGAATGTGACCTACCAATAGCAGACTGGCTGGCGGCATTTTCCAGTTAGTCGCCTGATTTTCTCTTTTGTCGCCCACCTTCCATGAGAAGGCTGGTCGGCGTCAAGTCTTTGTCGCCCCTTAAAAAAAGGGACCAGACCCGCCAATTGCCTAAGGGTGATAGCGGCGTCCGCCTCATCGCGCTAATCGCCCGCAGATTTGCCTTGATGTTTCTCCGAACCGCAGTGATCACTGTGACGACACTATGGGATTGCGCCCAGCAGTATCTTCGTCGTCACTGGCACCGGCTTGGCCGACTGGGCGCTCCTTTACCTCCACCCTGACCTTTACAAACCCTCTTTTGAGCTGGACCAATCCGAATGTAGCCGCCACCATAGACCGTAGCCAGGGATTCACAGCGACATGGACAGGAGGCAATCCAGGCTCCTACGTTTTCGTCACCGGCACCTCCACCTCAGCCACGACCTCGACGAACCCTGCTGTTACGGTCGGCTTCACCTGCCTCGCGAACGCCGGCGACGGACATCGACATGCGCTATCGTCCAACTAGCGTTTACGTCGGGGGAACTTTGACGGGAGTTTCCTTGCTGTCGGTATGGCTCATCTGATTGTTATCTGCGCGCCACCGCGGACGGGTTCCGCTGCACGGTAGAATCGATCATGCCATGCGCAGGACTTAAGTTGACGAAATCACGACTCCGGCTGTGCCTGCCCGTATTGGTTCTAGCATTCATCTTTCCTGCGACCGTTCTCGCCGACCTCAACCAGACCACGACTCTATCGACTTCGAACACCACGAACCTAAATCTCGACACGGGAGCCGTCTCCAGTTCCGGCGGGGACATCCAGTTCAGTGCCAGCGGCATCACGCCGCAGGGCACCGCGACGGTTCGCAACATCTACAGCAACTGGCCGCTCTCGCAATTCGACACCATCTCCGTGATCGTCGTTGAAGCGCTTCAGGGATCTACAGCCACAATTCCTACCGCAACCCTCGGCGTCGGTGACGTCTTTGGCGTCCATACGAATGGCAACCATTGGGCAAAGGTAATTGTGACGGCGACCACCGGAGCATCCATCACGATTCAGTTCAACACCTTCGGCGTAACCGGCGGGAGCCCCGGAGGCACGTCCGGTCCTCCTACCATCACGGCGATTCGAAACAACTCTAGCGGCATCGCCGCCGGTCTTCCGAACTATGGGATCGCGCCCAGCAGTATCTTCGTCGTCACTGGCACCGGCCTGGCCGACCCGGGCACTGCCACTCTGCAGTCCAGCGCCGCGCCCGGCCTCCCTCTGATGCTGAATGGAGCGAGCATTTCCGTCACCGTAAACGGCGTGACCACCCAGCCGGCGATTTATTACACCAGCCCTACTCAGCTCGCGGCGGTTCTTCCAGCGTCCACTCCGATTGGCACCGGAACCCTCACCGTCACCTATAAAAGCGCCGCTAGCAATGCAGCGACCATCCAGGTCGTGCCAACTGCCCTGGGGATCAATACGTACTACACCAATTCCGGAGTCGCCACCGATGCCGTAACCGGCGCGGTGCTCACCTATACCAATTCAGGGACGCCCGGTGAGAATATCGTTCTCTGGACCACCGGCCTCGGAGCGGACCCAACCGATAGCGACACCACCTATTCGTCGATGCCTAACGCCGTGCCTACCCCTCTCCAGGTCTACATCGGCGGTATTCCGGCGACCATTCTCTATCAAGGCTCGGCCGGTTACCCAGGGGTCGACCAGATCAATGTGACCATACCCGCGTCGGTTCCCAACGGCTGCTGGATTGCTCTTGCCGCCGTTTCTGGCGGCGTGCTCAGCAATATCGCTACTCTTCCGATCAACAGCAGCGGAGGCGCATGTATCGATGCGGTGAATGGTCTCACCGGCGACCAGATCGCGCCGGCGGGCTCGCAAACCCTGCGCACCGGATTGGTCGCGATATCGCAAACCAACAAGGTCACAAGCAGCGGCACGCCCACCTTCAGCACCAATGCCGACGCCGCGTTCGAGACATACACCGGCATCTACACGCCCACCAACTCAGTGTCGCCTGGTGGATGCATTGTGAACTACCTGGTGCCGGCAACCATTGGATCCATCACGGGCCTCTATCCCGGCAGCATCAGGCTGACCGGCCCCGGCGGGATCGCGATCACGCTGGCCAACCAACTCGGGATCAAGGGCGCATTCTACGCGGCGCTTGCTAACGGTGCGATTCCCCAATCTGGCGGCGCCTTCACGTTTACCGGAACCGGCGGCGCGGACGTGGGCCCGTTCACTATCGCGCTTAACTTCGCGAACCCGCTTTTGAGCTGGACCAATCCAGACGTAGCGGCCACGATCGACCGCAGCCAGGGATTCACAGCGAAATGGACAGGAGGCAATCCAGGCTCCTATGTTTTCGTTACCGGCACATCCACGTCAGCCACGACCTCGACGAACCCCGCTGTTACGGTCGGCTTCACCTGCCTCGCCAACGCCGGCGACGGACAGTTCGCGGTACCGTCGTACATTTTGTCGGCATTGCCTGCCGGCCGCGGCGGGGTCGAAGTGCAGAACGACATCTACCTGCCGTTAACCGCAAGCGGGCTAGATATCGGCCTGGCGGTGGGCACAATCGGCATCAGCACAACCGCCACTTACCAATAAGCCGCGTTACTTGCGCGCCATCGCGGGCGCGGCTGCCATGGGCTTCCCAGGCGCGCCTGCCATAGGCGGTGGTGGCACTTCGGGCGGCGGCACTTTCTTGGGACGCGCATCCAGCTTGGTCAGAATCAATTCTTCGCGCGCCTTCTGGAATTTCGGCGTACCAGGTTTCGCGCCCGTGGCCAGCACATCTTTCTCGGTGACTTCCTGCGCGCTGGGCAGATACTTCTGCAGATAATTCCGGATGCGGTCGTGCACCATGCGCTCGGAAGAGTGCGCCAGCAGGAACAGGAACTGATCGCCCGGCGATTTCGAAAGCAGCAGAATAAACGTGCGATGGTTTCTGAAGTTTGGCCGATTTCAAGTCCTTTTCCAGCTTCTTGGCGTTGACTTCCAGCTTTTGCCACAGCTCGATCTCTCGCTTGCTCAGACCGATTCCCTTAGCGAGCGCGGCCTTCTCCTTGGCGTTCAACTTCTCGGTCAGGAAATACAAGAAGAGCCCCATGCTCTCCAGGTGAATGTCGATGCCGAAGGGAACCAGCTGCTTGGCCTTTTGCAGTTTCTGCAGCCCGGGCATGTTCAGCTTGGCGGTCGTCAACAGCGGTGAAATCAGAGGCAGGAGCTTTTCTTCATCCAGCATGGCGATTACATCGGCGCAGTTGGGTTCATTGGCGATATGCCGCAGTTCGTCGAGTAGCGCCTCGCGGCGGGATGCGCGTCTCCAGCTGCGCCTCGCGCGCGTTGTCGTACTGCATCTTGGTCCGCTCTTCGATGTTGTAACCCCAGCCGCACTTTGAAGCGCAGCAGCCGAAGCAGCCGGACAGGATCGTCATACAAGGTGTAGTTGCTGACCGCGCGCAGTTCTTTGCGCTCCAGGTCGCCGACACCGTTATTCGGATCGAGCAGCAGTCCGCGCGAGGCAGGATTCAGCGAGAGCGCGATGGAGTTGATGGTGAAGTCGCGCCCGCGCAGATCTTCATGCATCGTGGCCGGCCGGACCACGGGTTTGGCGCCGGGCTTGGGAAATTTCTCCTGGCGCGCCATTCCGATGGTGGCGTGCACGCCGCCGGGAAAACGCATTTGGACCACCTTGCGATTTTCGTCGGCCCAAATCATTTTGGCGCCCGCTTTCTTCGTGATGGTCTCGGCCAGCTTGATGGCGTTTCCCTCTACCGTGAAGTCGATCTCCAGGATCGGGAAGCCGCCCAGCATGTCGCGCATGGCCCCGCCCGTGAGAAAAACATTGGTGTTGGCTTGGGTGGCGGCAGCCTGGAATTCGGAAACCACCCGGCTCTGGTCAGAGCTCAGGTGGCTCTCGAGCATGAACATGTAATCGCTCATCGATTCGCTCTCTTCAGGCCCTCGGATGATGCTCGTCTACGGTTTTCCGCAGCCGGGACCGCATAACATGCGTATAAATTTGCGTGGTGGAGATGTCGGCGTGCCCCAACATGGTTTGCACGCTTCTCAAGTCCGCCCCGCCCTCCAACAAGTGAGTGGCGAAGGTGTGCCGCAATACGTGAGGCGTGAGGTCGCGGAAAATTCCGGCCTTTTTTCCATAACCCGCCAGCAGTTTCCAGAAGGCCTGGCGGGTCATGGCGCCGCCCCGATTGGTGACGAACAAATACGGGCTGGGCCGGTTCTTCAACAGGCGCGGCCGTCCGCTGGTCAGATAATGCTCGACGGCCTGAAGCGCGGCCTTGCCCACCGGGACAAAACGATGCTTATTGCCTTTCCCGACTACGCGGACAAAGCCCATATTTGCGTCGAGGTCGGACACCCGGACCCGGCACAACTCGGAAACCCGTAGTCCGGTAGCATACAGGAATTCGAGCATCGCGCGATCGCGCAATCCTTGCGGCTTGGTTTCGATCGGGCGCGGCCATCAAATCGTCAATCTGCTTTTTATTAAGATATTTAGGAAGACTATGCCAATGTTTTGGAGCGGCCAGATTGGCGGTGGGATCGGTATCCACGATGCCCTTCTCCAGCAGGTATCGATAAAGATTGCGGAGCGTGGTCAGATGCCGGGAGATGGATCGGCTGGCCATGCCGGCTTGGTAGAGCGAATCCACATGGCGGCGCACGCATTCCGGGTCGGCCCATTGATCGGCGGCTGCAAGAGAACCGGCAAATCGTTCTAAATCAAGGCGATAGGACTCGACTGTGGTCCTCGGCAAGCCCCTTCTCGATCCGGCAGAAATCGAGAAACGAAGCCACGTGGGCCGAAATCGACGCACCGGATCGCATCGTGCCAATGATACAATATTCGCGAAATTGTTTGGAAGAAAAGTAGCCGGTGCAGACCTTAAAGGAGCCCTTTGGGGGGATCGACTAATAAAAAGGTACTGGTTTCCCGTTTTGACCGCGAGCCGCTGTCGGGCTTCGTCAACCCGCAAAACTACCTGCTGCCGGAAGGGCTGGAGCTGCTGAGCCCGGACGGCGCGGTCAGCATCGTCCCTTATCGGCGACGTGAAACTGGTTTGTTTTGTTCGAGATTTCCAGCAGGGCGAGCCTCGCAAAGAGTTGCGCCTGTTCACCACCCGCCCCAAGATGGAAGGGCTTTGGATTCGGATGCGCTTCCGCGACGGCGATGCGATGGACGGTCTGCTGAGCAACAATCTTCTGCAGTTCGAACCTTATGGTTTTTCGGTGATTCCGCCCGACCCGGGGTTTCAGAACCAGCGCGTATTTATCCCCAAGGCGGCTGTGACCGGGGTCCAGGTGCATGGGGGTGATCGGCAGCCCGCTGCGAATTCGCAAAACGAAGCCAACGCCCAAAGAGCAGATCGATCTATTCGAAAGGCCGGAGTAATTTATTGGCTTGCTGTTGTTTTCCAGGTTCCCTCGTCGACGGCCGAGCCATCGGCCACGACTTTGGTGTGGTAATCGCCGGCCAACGTCGCGCCGTTTAGCTCCCCGGTGACGGTCGATTCGAGAGCCGTCCCCTGCAGATCGAATTCGTAGACGATCTTGACCTTGGAGCCGTCAATCGCGAGCGAGGTGATCTTGGTTTTGACGTCCGCCCCGCCGAGCGTGAAAGTCACTTCCGATTTCCACTCGCCGCCATCGGCCTTGGTAAGTGAGATAACAAAGTCGCCGCTGGCGCCCGCTGAGCCGGAGTAGGTTCCTTTGTAGGTTCCGGCCAGGCCCGCGGCAAGCAGCAAAAACGAAGCCACCAAGCCGAACATGATGAGCCGCATGGCTCAACCATATCACGGCGTCAAAGTTTCCGAACGGATTCCTCAACTTCTTTTGCCAGCTCCAGGTACTTGTCGCCGGTCAGATGAAGCGGTGGACCGAACGCGATGCGTACCGGGCCGGGATGGGCCATCCTCCAAGATCTCATGCAGGACTTGATCGAGCCCGTCAATACGGATGGGGACCACAGGGATTTCCAGTTTCGAAGCGATCATGCCGACGCCGGGCTGAAAGGGCGCGATTTCGCCCTGCCGGGTCATCCTTGCCTTCAGGGAAAATGAGGACGCACCAGCGCTCGTTCGCCAGATCGCCCATGTAGCGCAGGGTGGCCAAAGCGCCGGGCTCGCGCTGGGGGATGGGAAAGGCATTGAAAAAGGCTGTCGACAGATAATAATTCAAGCTATTAGTGAAGCTTTTCCCGTGAAAATGCTCATGGAAGAATTCTTTACGCATCGCCGGAGCGACCCGGTAGCGCCATTTGGGGGCAGCGCGGCAAGGATCGCCGGGACGTCCATATAGCTTTGGTGGTTGGAGGCGAAGATCACCGGAGGCTCCAGGCCGTCGAGATTCGCCAGGCCTTCGGTTCGGATGTGGGCGAAGATCCGGGTGAGCGGCAGCAGGAAGCCGGGCAGCAGAATTCGGCGGGCGGCGCGGGCGAAGGCGCCTCGGTTCCAGGTTGGAAAATCCGAGGCTGTTGCCTGGGTTTCGGTTGGCGGAGCGTCCGGCGATCTCGGATTCGTCGAGGCCGAGGGCGACCATGCGCTCGACGCGCTCGAGCGAGGTGAGGTATTCGAGCGGAGTCGCTGGGATCGAACTTCGGCTGACTTGGCGGGCGGCGGGGTTCCCTTGGCGATTTCGAGCGCGCTTTAGTTTGCCGGTTCCTTCGGTGCGCGGAAATTCGGGATAGGGCCAGAGCGAGACGGTGCGGATGCGCTGGTAATCGGCGAGTTCAGTGTTGGCGCGGCGGACGACTTCATCGGGATCAGCGCCGGGATCGAGGATCAGCACCGCGTGGACGCGATCGGTGCCGATCACGGCGGAATCGCGCACGCCGGGCTGCCGGTTCAGAACGCCCTCGACGTCTTCCGGGAAAACGTTGAGGCCTTCCGGGCGTCACGATCATTTCCTTCTTGCGGCCGAGGATGACGAGATCGCCGTTTTCCTTGCGCTCTCCGATGTCGCCGGTGTGAAACCAGCCGTCTTCGAACGCCTTCGCGGTTTCTTCGGGATGCTGGAAGTAGCCGCTGGTTACGTTTTCGCCGCGCACCAGGATTTCGCCGTCGCCGGCGATCTTCACTTCGACGCCGCCGATCGGCGTGCCGACCGTGCCCTTGCGCGCGTGGAACGGGTGATTCAGGGTCACGATGGGCGCGGTTTCGGTGAGGCCGTAGCCTTGGATCACCACGAATCCAAGCTCGGTGAAGAATGATTCCAGATCGGCTGGGAGCGGCGCGGCGCCGACGATGAAGCTCCAGAATTTCCAGCCGAACAGGCGGTGTACTTTGCGGTATCGCCACCAGCGCAAGGCCAAGGAGCTTGGGTGGGTCGCAGATCTTTGAGTTGCGGAAAGGTCTGCTGCAGATACTCGCGCAGGATTTCGAGAATCTGCGGGACTGAGACCAGCACCGAGATGCGGCGCGTGCGAATCTGGCGGATGATCTCTTTCGGATTGTATCCGCGCATGAAAACGACTATGCCGGGCAGCATGGGCGGGATGAAGGTGGCCATGGCCTGCCCGAACATGTGGCTGAGCGGCAGCAGATTCAGAAAGCGGATCGGAAAAAACGGACCGCCGTATTTGCGATATTTGTGAACCTCGCGCTCCACCGGCAGGATGTTGGCGAGGATGTTGCGGTGGGTGATGATGACGCCTTTGGGCTCGGCGGTAGCGCCGGAAGTGAAGATGATCTCGGCGATCTGGTCTTTCTGAATCGCCGGCGTGGTGAGGGCGCCGGACTGGGCGTCGTTCAGAGAGGCGAGGGTCCAGATTTTGGATGAAGCGGGCAGCGAGACTTCATCGCCGATCAGGATGGCGCGGGCGTTGACGATTTGGTCGATGCGCTGGACGAATTCGGGCGAGGACCGGTAGTCGATGGGGACCGCGATGACGGCTTCGAGCAGGCATCCCCAGAGCGCGATGATCCATTCCGGCCGGTTTTCGCCGTAGAGAATTACTTTGTCGTCTTTGCGGATGCCGGCATCGCGCAGCCGAGCTGCGAATGCATACGCTTTGGCGGAGACTTCGTCGTAGCGGTAGTGGTGGCTGCGAAAGCCGTCGTCGTAGATCAGGAATTCCTGGGGCTGGCCGGCGAAGTCCTGGAAGAAGTCGACGAGCGTGTCGCGGGCCATCCAGTTCCATTATGAGAGGCGTGGGCAGATGAAAGATTAGAGCAGTTGGATCGAGACGCGGCGGCCGACCATCGCGGCCGCCCTCTGCAGGCTAGAGAGTGTGATGTCATTTTTCGGATCAAGCAGGCGGTCAACCTGGGTGCGGCTCGTCTTGAGCAGCACGGCCATCTTGTTCTTGGAGATTTTCTGTTTCTTCATGGCCTCTGCGAGCTGGCACGCGACAACCTCCTTAACCGCCTGTGCCTGTGCGTCTTCAAAGATGCCCTCTTTTTTGAGGAAATCATCAATGCTGGAACCCATGTGCTTCTTGCTCATTGCTCTAACTCCTTTTTGCGCTTCCGCGCCAACGCCCGATCATCCTCCGGCGTCGTGCGCGTTTTCTTGATAAACCCGTGCAAGGCGACGAGGTGCTCGCAGTAAAGGCAGAGCAGCACGCGTGCCGTCCGTTTCGTCGGCAGATTGGTCCGGATCTCCCAAAGTCCGTTTCCCAGGGGGCGGCACAGCGGCATCCCGACCGGCCACCCCCATTGCGCCCGCAATAGGTCTTTCCCTATAGCCTGGCGCTCCGTTTCCGGCAGCTCCTTCAACCATTCCCGCTCAGGCTCGTGTCCGGCCCGCAGGCGGCAAAAAACCAGCGGGATTTTTCGCGGCTGCGGATCATCTGCCACCCTGCACCTTATATGGTACTAGTGTACCGTAAAATGTACAGAACTGGGCTAATTCCATTGAGATTCCCTCATCCGATATAAAGAGATGGGTGATGGGTTAACGAATGCCGTACTTCGCTCGGCAGTGGGGCGGAGCCGATCTCAGCCGCATCGGATCATCGGGAACCGGCAGGATCTGGTGAGGCAGCTAGTTCTTCTCAGGACAGCCGACGCGCACTGCATCCAGGAGAAGACTCTTGCTGTCCAGATACGTCAAGTGGGCTTCCTGCTCGATAACTCCCTGCGATGTCAGCATCAAGCGCTTTTTCAGGGGTAGCGGCTTCGCGGTGCATTCTGCAAGCATCGTGGACGATTTCTCGACCTCAACGAAGTAGGATCGCATTAACTTTACAGAGGCCGCATGCAAATTCGTAAACTCGGTCTGATTCATTTAAACCGCCCTTTTCCAACAACTTATCATACCATGCGGCACGATGAGGATGGGAATCTGGATCGGCGGAACCCCTTTCAAGCGTCTCTCAACTTCACCCGCCTGCGAGGTATTCGGTGTGTTGACGGGTCTGCGGGAAACAGATCATTTGCCACGATGAATTGATCGTGAAGGACAACGTTTAGCAGGGAGTTGTTAATCGTCAACTCACCGTTGTAGTCTATGAATCCCAATTTGCGGAACTTCTTCATGAAAAAGCTGACTCGTGAAATCGTGGTTCCAACCATCTGCGCCAAGGCTTCAAAACTGATCTTCGGAATGACGTTCTTCGGTCTGCCTTTTTTCCCAAAGTTGGCCAGCAACAGAAGCACGCGCGCCAGCCGCTTCTCATTGGAGTTTAGGATCTGGTAAACCACATTCTCCTCCAGGCTGATATTACGGGAGAGCAGATGCGCGAGAAACCGCTCGGAAAAGGTCAGGTCCTTTCCTAATAGACGTGTCACGCTCGACTTATCCAGCCGCAGGATTGAAGACTTAGCCAGGGCGGTGGCGGTTACCGCATACGGCCGTCCCCTCAGGCATGCTTCGCCAAGAAAGCTGCCTGCACCTAAAACGCCCGCAACCGCTTGTTTGCCGAATTTGGAAACGGCCGTGAGTTTGACCCGGCCTTTGTGAATATAAAAGACCGCGTTTCCGGAATCCCCTTGCGCGTAAATCACCTGGCCTAGACGGTAATCTGAAAGCGTGATTCCATCATCAAGCGCGGCCAAAGCCTTGGGATCGAGAGGCGGAGGGCCGCGCCTTTCCATTTCCTTCATCACCATATCATTGTTCTCCAACATCAGAGCGCGAAGAACGGGCAGTTGTTCGGGAGTCAGCCGCGGGGTGAGATCGGCAAGTGCCGCATCCAGGGCCGCAATACACTCGGGGAAGCTGAGCTTGTGGTCGAGGAAGCGTCTTATCAACTGTTCGGTCTCGCGCTTGTACACTTCCATGGCGCTTCGATTATAAAACGATTTCGTAGAACTACGTACTACCGATTGTATATAAGCTCAACATTTATCCAATTGCCTTCGAACCTTTGATCTGGCCCATGTAGCGAGCGCAATAGCGAGGACGCCATAGCTTTAGCGGAGCATGAAAACGAAAACCTAGTGGACTTTCGCGCGCAGGATTCTTAAGCACAACCGCTTCACTTACTGTGATGAACATCGCGAGCGGGTCAGTCCAACTCGGCGCGGTAGATATCGTGTAGCCGGACCAAACCCAGACATTGGCCGCCAGCAGGATCAACCACCGGCAGGACGGAGATCTGAGACGGGCGATCTTCCATGAGGCGGAGCGCGTCGAGCAAGAGCGCATCGGGACTGATCGTAATGGGATTGACGGTCATGACGTCGGCTGCGCACAAAGCGCGGATGTCGTCATGAGCCTGAAGCGCGCGGCGGAGATCGCCGTCGGTGATGAGACCAGCCAGAGCGCCGGCGGAATCTACGACACAAGCCGCTCCCCAGGGATGGCGAGTCATGGCGATGACGACGTGCTTCAGAGAGCTGTCGAGTTCGGCCCAAGCCACTTCATCGCGATCGTGCAAGACCTGACGAACGGTCATACGCAGGCTGCGGCCGAGATGACCGCCGGGATGGAATCGCCGAAAATCCGCGGAGCTGAAATTTCGCGCGCGCATGAGGGCAACGGCGAGGGCGTGGCCAAGCGAAAGGGCCACGGTGGCGCTGGCAGTGGGAGCGAGGTTTTCCAGGTCGGCTTCCCGCTCGACGGACGCGTCCAGCACCACGTCCATTTCGGCGGCGAGCGGCGAGTGAGCGGCGCCTAGAATGCCGATGCGCTGAGACGGAAGATCGCGGAGGAAAGGAATAAGGTGCAGCAATTCTTTAGTGGTGCCGCTTTTGGAAACCATCAAGGTGATGTCGCCGGGCGCGTAGATTCCCAGGTCACCATGGGAGGCTTCGGCGGCGTGCAGAAAGACCGCGGAAGTTCCGGTGCTGCACAGCGTGGCAGCGATCTTTCGGGCAACCAAACCGGATTTGCCGAGCCCGGTGACGACCAGTTTGCCGGAGCCATCCAGGATCAGGTCAACGGCGCGGGAGAGATTCCCATCCAGACGCTTGGCGGAACGGGTGATTGCTTCCGCCTCGATTTCCATGGCTTTCCGCGCGGCTTCGAGCCACCGGGAAGGTTGTTCTTTGGCTTGCATCGCGCTGGTAACCATCATCGCATCTATCGCTAAATGCTGAGCCGGCGGCGTCGGCTAAAGAAATCCGGTAAAAAGTCGATTAACAAGGCGAGGCAAATATGTTGCAAGCACTCCAAACGGTTTCGCTCCCGCAAACTTATTGCCGGTCGTGCCATTTGTCGACGCGGTCGGATATTAGCCGCTGTCTGCATTGCAACAAGCCCCTGGCGGCTCCGGCCGCGGTGGCGCGCAAGACGGCTCGACGGCATAAGACGCGACGGCAGTCACGTTAATTTTCTAACGATTCTGAAACACGTAGTTAGCCGCGCATCAGGCGCACCGCGGCCGTCAGGTCATTCCCCGTTGGAGCAGCACCAGTCGCCGACGCTCCGTCCGCCGCCGGTTGCTCGTCGCCTTCCCCAGGCGCCAGAAACAGATTGGCTTCCATGCCGTGCTGCTTGGTGTACAGATCGTAATAGCGGCCCTGCGCGGCGTACAGTTTTTCGTGGGTGCCGCGCTCGAGGATGCGGCCCGCCTCTACGACCAGGATCTGATCGGCGCGCCGGATGGTCGATAGCCGATGCGCGATCACGAACGTGGTGCGCCCCTGCATCAGGTATCTCAGCCCTTCCTGAATCAGGGCTTCGGACTCGGAATCGAGACTGGACGTGGCTTCATCCAGAATCAGAATGCGCGGGTCCGCCAGAATGGCGCGCGCGATCGAAACCCGCTGCCGCTGGCCACCCGAGAGCTTCACGCCGCGCTCGCCGACGATGGTGTCGTACTTCTTCTCGAAACCTTCGGCGAACTCGTCGACTCGAGCGATCCGGCAGGCCTCCATGATCTGCTCTTCGGTTGCATCCGGCCGGGCGAAGGCGATGTTCTCGCGAATGGTCCCGTCGAACAGGAACGTCTCTTGCAGCACCACGCCCAACTGAGTGCGGAAGGAATCCAGCCGCACGGTGGATAGATCGACGCCGTCCACGAAGACGGTGCCGGTTTCTGGCGTGTGAAACGCCGTGATCAGGCCGATGATGGTGGATTTGCCGGAGCCAGACGATCCGACCAGCGCGGTGACCGTATCCGGTTCGAGCGGAAAAGGAGACATCGTGGAGCACGGTTTTGCCGGCGTCGTAGGCGAAGTTCACGTGATCGAAGACTACTTGGCCCTGTGATCGGCGGCAGAGAAACGGTCGCGGCGCGGATCCTGCGTCCTCGGGCCGTTCGCGCAAGACTTCGCGGGTGCGCTCGAGGCCGGCCAGGGCCTCGGTCAATTGGGTCCCGATGCCGACGATCTGGAACATGGGCGCGATCAGGAAGGCCAGAAACATGGTGTAGCTCATGAAATCGCCCAGGGTCATGGCTCCAGCTGGTGATCTGGCGCGCGCCCACGAACATGATCACGGCGCCCACGACGCCCATCAGCACCGTCGCCGAGAGGCTCATCAAGGACGTGGCGGTCAGACTCTTGAGAACGTTATCGAGCAGCCGCTGCACGCCTTTGCCGAAGACCTCTTCTTCGCGCGCTTCGGCATGGTAACCCTTCACGACGCGCACGCCGCCGAGCGATTCGGTGAGACGGCCGGTGACTTCGGCGTTGATTTTGCCTCGCTCGCGGAAAATCGGCCGGATAGTGGTGAAGGCTTTGCGCAACACTAGCGTAAACGCGATCATGATCACCAGCGCGATCACGGTCAGGAGCGCGCTATGGTACAGCAGCACTCCGAGCACCATCACGGCCATCAAGACGCCGCCAATGAACTCGATCAAGTCCGGTACCCAGCAGGTTCCGAATCCCTTCCACGTCGGTCATGATGCGCGAGACCAGCGTGCCGGTTTTATTGGCGTCGTAATAGGCCACCGGCAGATGGCCGACATGCGCCTGGACCTTGCGGCGCAATTCGGCGATCAGCTTTTGCCCGGCCTTGGAAACCAATTGCGTCATTCCGAACGAAGTGATGCCCTGAATGATGGTGGCGGCGACCACCGCGAGCACGAGCGGCAAGAGCAGACTGGTCTGCTGTTTGCCGATGACGTTATCGATGAGGAACTTGGTGGAGCCCGGCAGCACCAGACTGCAAACCTTGTTGATAAACATCAACAAGAATCCAATGGCGAGCACGCGCCGGCGCGGGCGCATCATCTCGCGGATGTCGGGCCACAGCTCGCGCAGGCGCTCGGACGAGCTCTTTTTCGAGGTTTTCGGGTTCACGACAGTTTAAACTATTGTATTTGATGCGCTCACTATCGCCGTTGGATGCCGAGCTAAGTCATGCCGAATCTTTACGCAGGAACCTCAGGGTTTGCCTATCCGAGTTGGAAGCCGGATTTTTATCCGGAGAAACTGCCCTCCAAGAAATTTCTCTCTTATTACTCCGAGCGGCTGAACGCGGTGGAGGTCAATTATACCTTCCGCCGGCTTCCTTCGGCCTCCACGCTTGAAAACTGGGTGAACCAGACGCGGGCGGGCTTTGTGTTTCCCTTGAAGGCGCACATGCGCATTACGCATATTCAGCGGCTGAAGCCGTCGGAATTCACCGAGGTATTCTTTCGAGCCATCGAGCCTCTGCGGACGGCCCGCCGCCTGGGGCCCGTGCTCTTTCAACTCCCGCCGGCGCTCAAGTGCGACGAAGCCCTGCTGGCTGATTTTCTGGCCACGTTGCCGCGCGATATCCGCTGCGCGTTCGAATTCCGGCACGCGTCGTGGCTGGCGCCTCCGGTTTATCAATTGCTGGAAAAGTATGGCGTGGCGCTGTGCCTGGCGGAATCGGAGAAGCTGGTGATTCCCGAAGTAGTAACGGCGAATTTCGTTTATTCGCGGCTGCGAATGCCGGAATATTCGCCAGAGGATCGCAACGAGATCGCCGAGCGCGTGCGAGCAGTTACTCGGCCAGGGCCGCGACGTTTACGTGTTTTTCAAGCATGAAGACACGCCGGCGGGAGCGTTGTATGCCGAAGAGCTGCTGAAGCGATTTCCAGAGCAGGCGGCGGCGCTGGCCTGAACCGGCTCGCTCAACCCCGAGCGGTTTTCTTCTTCTTCCCGGCCGATTTTTGCTTGGGCGCTTCCGCTTCCAGGGCTTCGACTGAAGCGGGCGGCTTCTTGGCGATGGCCAGGCTCCTCTTCAGCGCCTCCATGATGTCGATCACCTTGGCGGGCTCGGCCGTGGGCGGCGTCACCACTTCCTGGCCTTTCACCTTGGCCTCGATCATCGCCTCGAGGTTTTCTTTATAGGTGTCCTTGTATTTCTCCGGCTCAAAAGGAGCGGCTAACGATTGCACCAGCGTCTCGGCCAGCTTCACTTCCTGTTCCTTCACCAGGCTCGTATCGGTGCGGAACTCTTCCACTTTTCGAACCTCATGAGCAAAGTACATGGTGTGCATCAGCAGGCCGTTCGCGCCTGGCCGGAAGATGGCGATGTGCTCGCGATTGTGCATCGCGATCTTCGCGACCCCGACATAGCCGGTGCGTTTCAGCGTGTCGAAAAGCAGCGCGTAGGGTTTCTCGCCGGCATTATCCGGCGCCATGTAGAAGGAGCTTTCGAAATAAATCGGATCGACTTCAGTGGACTTCACGAACTCCAGGATCTCCATGACCTTGGCCGTCGAGGGAGCCATCTTCTTGATATCTTCGTCCTCGATCACGACATAATGATCCTTCTCATACTCGTAGCCTTTAACGATTTCACTGCGCGGAATGGGCTTGTCTTCCGCCTGGCAGTAGATCACCTGCTTGATGCGGGAGTTGTCGGTTTTGTGGAGCTGATTAAAGCTGATACCGTCCGCTCGCGCGGCGGTAAAGAGCTTCACGGGAAAGGAAACGAGACCGAAGGTGAGATGCCCCTTCCAGACTGTGGTGGCCATGGCGATAATCTCCGAATCTATATAGACATAACATGATATTCAAACATTTTCAATAGAGTACGTTTCTTAGGAGGGCGGGCCCATCCAGGCATTGGACTCCCGGCCGGCCAGGCAGCATGTTTCCTTTTTAGGACGGCTTTCGAGCGGTCAAGTACGGGTGGGAACGCACCAGAGGAACATGAGCGGCGAAAGCCGCACGTCCGTCAAGCCCAATTGAGGGAGTAGCTTGGCGTATTCACCGGTATGGAAAATATCGAGGATGGCCAGGTGGCCGCCGGGCTTCAGCACGCGAGCGATCTCGCGCAGGGCCTTGGCACGCTCGGTGCTCCCGTCGATATTGTGGATCGCCAGGCTGGAAACGACCACATCGAAGGTATTGGCTCCGAACGGCAGCTTGCGCGCGTCGGTATTTTCGATTTTGATCCGATTAGCCACGCCCTCCGCTTTGGCGTTGTTCATGGCCGCCTCGGCGGTGTTTCCCGAGAGATCTTCCGCCCGCCAGACGTCCACGCCGGTAGCCTTGCCGTTCTTCAGCCGTTTGAGCCGCGGCGATCAGGAATAATCCACGCCCGCATCCGACGTCCAGGACGTTCTCGTCGCCACGCCAGGGAATCGTGTCGAGGATACGGTGAACCACCTTGGGTTTGGCGACACGACTGCTCCAAACCATGATGATCGCTATGGCCGCGAACGTGATCCCGACCGCGAGCGAGATGCTTGCGATCGCCAGGGCCGCGCCGGGGCTGGTGTTGCGATTCGAGTAATAGAGAAGGCCCCCGAACGCGATGAACAAGGCGCCGCGAACGGCGAATCGACGAACCAGCTTGGGCGCATCCAGACCGTAATCGGGCTTTGGCATAGCCACGTTCAGAGCCGGGTCGCGGCCTCTTCCACGGCCCCGATCAGGTCCGTGAATGCCTTGGTTTTGGAGGGTTTCGCGCCGCGCAACGCCGCCTTTTCGAGCGTTTCCAGATGACGATGAATTTTCCGTCCCACCACCTTACCGGCCGGCGTAAGGCTGACGACGAAGCTTCGGCGATCTTCAGAGCGGACCTCGCGCCGAATCAAGCGGCGCTCGGCCAAGCGATCCAAAAAGCTGGTCAGCGTCGAGCGTTTATGCGCAAAAGCCTTGTGCAACTCGCCCGACCGTGCTGTCGCCCGCGCCAGCCAAATGCGCCAGAATATGCGCTTCCCCCTGATTGAGGCCCAAGCCCGGAGCGTTCGATATACAGGCCAATCTGATGAGTGGTCCGATGAATCTGGGGAATCAGGAGCAGCGCCATGCGCACCTCTCATCGTGACACACCTCGGGAATCCTGACACACCTCAGGGCAGCGGCTGAAGATCGGGTTCCACCCAAGACGTGCGGGCTTCTTCCGACTCCAAGACCGCGCTGGAATAGAATTTCTCGATGGTTCGCTTATCGAGCAATTCGGGTGCGGCGATCGTCAAGTCTTCGAAGCTCGCATCCAGCGGCACTCGGGCCATCGCGCTTCCAACCAGCCGTAGCCACGCGACCGTCAGTGTCTCGTGATACTTGTCGCTCTTGCCATGGTGTGCGGCGAATTTGCGGATTGCTCCCAGCGATGTACTCCCGGGCTTCCAGCTCTCGAGTAGCGCTGCAGGTATATCCAAGCCAGCCGGATGTGATCCCGATGATGAAAATTGTCGTTGCGTGAGTTCGCAGGCCTCGAACATGCGAACGAATTCCTGCATCGGTCAGCTCAGTTATGTTGCCCATGTTGTTCCGCAATGGCCCGCAGCCGCTGATTGATGGCGTTCTCCCAATGCTCACGCTGCTGCGGAAAATGCTGGCCAAAGTTTTCTACGCCATGGTCGGCTTCCGGTGACAGCGCGGTGCGCCGGTAGGTGACCGTGGCCTGGGTGCGCCCGGTGCCACTCGCTTTCAATCGAATGAGGATTTCGCCCGCCCACACTTTCGGTAGGACCTGCGCGTAGTCACTTCGAAAGCGCGCTCGTCAAAACGGGTCATGACCCAGACCACGTCCTGACTCTTGTCATAGGTGGTAAAAACACTGCCGGCCAATTGCCGGCCGTCGCCAGGATAAAGCATGACGGGGCTCCAGCCGTGAGCCCATTCGGCCTCGCGGATCGGGACCAAACAGAGGCAGCGCTACGGCGGGGGCGCTTCCAGATCGATTGTATAGCTGGCTTCGGCATGGGCGCGGGTCTGAGACTGGCCCAACGCCATCAGCAATATGGTATGCGACATTATCGTATATCTCATTATCGTAATATACGATATCGTATTAACTGTTGCAGCAAGCGGGCGCGGACTTCGGCATTCGCCGGACGAATAGGTATAATGTCGTTCCGCACCATATCATTACGTATGCGTGGGCGTGATTTGAGTTTCCCTGGTCCAGTTCGAGCGTACTGTCGTGGAAATAGAGCCGCAGAAGCAGCAGGAGTTCATAGGGATGCGGAAGCGGGTCGTTAACGACTAGTAGCCGCGCGCCGCGAGGAAGGTTGGTATGCAGACGATCGAGTTCCGCCAGCACGGAGCGAATCACCGGCTGCCCAAGCGTCAATTCACCATACATCCGCAGCCGCTGGACTGCGATAGGCACGCAGCAGCGAAACCAGGACCAGCACAAAGAGCGCCGCCTGCCGTATTTGGACCGCCGATCGATTTGCTGGATGAGACGACCGCGTCTCGCAATGACACCAGCAACACCGATGCATACAAACTCCAGCCAACCAGCGGGAATATAGAGCACGTAAGCGGCCCTGACGGGAATGAATGCGATCGGCAAGAAGCTGAATAGAACATCGACCAGGCAAAGACCAAGTCCCGGGACCGCAGCAATAATGCGATCACTAACATGGCCGCCAGGAGTATGGCGGCCTGCGTCTCCCCAAACAAATGATCACGCAAGAAACGAAACGTCCAGATACGCCCCGTACGAGTGCTCAGAAATTGGCTGGGCGTGATATCGAGATGATAGGAAAGCTTAATTGGCTGAATGGGCTCTGAGCAAGCATTTTGCCCCAAATGTAGGGGATCGTCATGGCTCCGGCGATGGCTGCCAGACGGCAGTTGGTAACTGTCCACTTGCCGATTTGCCGGATGCTGAAACCAGCGGGCGGGAAATAGATCAGTTCGTAGAGGATCAATAGCAGAGGCAGGGTTACGGCCATTTCCTTAGCGTCTAACGCTAGCACATAGAGGCCCAGGAACGACGACAATCCGCCGAAGGTTCAAGATGGGGCCAGTCCGGCGCGCCCGCGCATAGTAGGCCAACGCCCCGAAATAGAAAGTGAAGCAGAGGATGTCGTAGATGGCGCCGTTGTTCCAATAGAGATCCACCAGCCGGGGATGAAACGCGCCAATCAACGTGGTCAAGGCCGCAATCTCAGACGAGGCGGTGATCGACCGGATTGCGAGATACAGCAACCCCAGATTTACGAGCAGAAGCACGAAACAGAAAATCCGGTAAGGCAAAGGATGGAATCCCGCGAACGCGAATAGCGGACGGTAGAAGAAAAGGCCGGCTAGAGGGCGGTACGACGGCGAAAAGTACAAAACTACGGCCTTGACAAGCGCCGCCGGGGATTGATTCCAATATGTGGTCAAGTTCTCCACGTCGTCGGTCGTGAATCCCGCGCTGAGGCCCTGCCCTGCCAGAGCCAAAAAGTACACCGTGATCAATAAGAGCGCGAAAATTCCACCAAATCGCGTTCCAAGCCGCTTTAATTCCACCGCAATTGATACTCGCACAATGCGCACGCGAATCGAGGAATCGAATCTCGAATAGACGAACCGGCGCGACTGGCCCTGCTGTATACTACTGTTGGGTTTTTCATGTCCGCGCTCCAGAGGCTAATTCGTGGACCCATCTAGTCCCGCATCGGGCGCGGTGCGAACCGTCAATAGTTATCAGATCGTCGATAAGTTGGGCGCCGGCGGGATGGGCGTGGTGTACAAGGCTCTGGACACCAAGCTAAACCGCACAGTAGCGCTTAAGTTTCTCCCTCCGGAGATCGACGCGGACGAAAAAACCCGCACCCAGTTCCTGCGGGAGGCGCGGGCGGCATCCGCCATGGATCATGCCAATGTCGGCACTATCCACGCGATTGAGGAGACAGCCGAGGGCATCTCTTTCATCGTCATGGCCTATTATGACGGCGAGACGCTGGCCCAGCGGATCAAGCGCGGACCGCTGCCTCCAGCCCAAGCAATATCCATTGCACTCCAAATGGCGCGCGGGCTTGCCGAAGCGCACTCCCACCACATCATTCACCGCGATATCAAGGCCTCCAACACGATCATCACCCGGCAGGGCGTGGTGAAAATCGTTGATTTCGGACTGGCCCGAGCCATTCAATCGGCTAGCGCCACGTTGAGTACCGAAATCTCGGGCAGCGCGGCGTACATGTCGCCGGAGCAAGCCCTCGGCAAACCGCTGGATCAGCGTACGGATCTATGGTCGCTGGGCGTGGTTTTGTATGAGATGCTCACGGCACGTTTACCGTTCGAAGGCGACACTATGCCAGGGATGCTAATGGCGGTAGTGAACTCGCCTCCTACGCCGATCGAGGATATCCCCGCCGCGTTGCAAGAGATCGTCTACCATGCTTTAGCCAAGGATCCGGCGCGACGATATCAGACCGCCGGCGAGATGTTGACCGACCTCGAAAAACTGGAAACCGGGGTGGACCGGGCGAACACTCGAACGCTGGCCGGATCGGAACTTCGGCAGTATATAGAATCGGCCGCGCAGTCGGCGTTCGCGCCTCCTGTTGCCGCGGGGCTAAAGCGCCGCTGGCTCATGCCGGTGTTGCTCGTCCCGCTCCTCGCAGCCATACTGCTGATCATTCCAGCCCTGCGCCAGCGCATTGTAGCCGCGGTCTTCGGTCCCAGCGAAAAACATATCGCAGTGCTGCCGTTCAGCGTGATCGGAAGCACCGCCGGCAACGATGTGCTGGCCGACGGCTTGATGGAAAGCCTCACCGGCAGACTCTCCAATCTCGAGCTCGGCAACCAATCTCTTTGGGTGGTGCCGGCCAGTGAGGTGCGCCGCCGGAAGGTTGCCGACGCCGCGGCCGCCCAAAAAGAGTTCGGCGCAACGCTGGTGGTGACCGGAGCGGTGGAACGGACCGGCTCAGACATTCGCCTGGTTGTGAATCTGATCGACACCAAACATGTACGTCAGCTCGGCTCGGAGGAGGTGGAGGACCGGACCGGCGACTTTGCAATGCTACAGAACTCCGCGGTTGCGAAGCTCGCCAAGTTGATGAACGTCACGGTCCCGAGCGACATGCTCCGCTCCACCGGCGGGGCGGCCTCGCCCGCTGCGTACGAACTATATCTGAAAGCATTGGGTCTTCTTCGGCGTTACGACAAACCCGGTAACCTGGACCAGGCGGCCTCGGGATTTGAGGACGCCGTGAAGATCGATCCTCGATTCGCTTTGGCGTACGCCGGTTTGGGCGAAGCTTATTTGCTGCGATACAGGACAGATCAGAATCCGCGCTGGATCGACCAGGCGTCCGCTGCCTGTGAGCGCGCCGCACAGATCGACGACCAGCTCGCTCCGGTTTACGTGACGCTGGGCCGCATTCACAACGAGACCGGCAAGACCGATCTGGCGCTGCAGGAGTTCCAGCACGCGCTGCAGCTGGATCCGCGCAGCGCCGATGCTCTATTCGGTCTTGCGAGCGTGTATGAGGCGCAGGCACGTCTGAAAGATGCCGAACAGACGCTAGTTCGCGCAGTCGCTCTTCGCCCCGACTATTGGGACAATCTCAACAGGCTCGGGCTGTTTTATTACCGGCAGCGCCGCGTTGCAGAGGCCGCGGCTCAACTGCACAAAGTGGTGGAGCTGACTCCCGATAATTCGATCGCCTGGCTCAACCTGGCTGCCGCACTGCGCGGCGGTGGGAAGCTTGCCGAGGCCACGGCCGCTCTCCAGAAAAGTATCCTAATCAGCCCGTCTTATCCGGCTCACACGAATCTCGGCAATGTGTTCTATCAGCAGCACCGCTACGCCGAATCGGCCCAGCAATACGAGAAAGCGCTCGCTTTTAATGCCAAAGATTATCGCGTCTGGATCAATTTGGCGAACGCTTACACGTGGCTGGATCGTACCAATGACGCGGTCGCTGACTTCCGCCATGCCCTCCCCTTGCTGGAAGACGCAGTGAAATTACATCCGCAAGACCCCACTATCCAGTCCAGCTTGGGTATTGTCTATGCTAAGCTTCAAGAACCTTCGAAAGCGATCACTCACCTGGAGACGGCCGTCGCGCTGGCCCCCACGGATGGGGCGGTGTTAGCCCGCATGGCCGAAGCATACGAAAGCATGGGAGACCGCCCGAAAGCTCTCGAATGGATCTCTAAAGCCATTGCAAACGGCCAAACGATTGATGACCTCAGGGATGACCCCGGGGTCCGGAAAATCCTCGACGACCCGAACTTTCGGGCGCCAAAGAAGTAAACCGAAGGACAAAACAAGGAGACGAATAACATGAACCCGAAATCAGCTAAAGAGACTGTGCCAGTGGCAACGCCGATCACGATTAATGCGCAGGGCGTTCCCAATCCCAGCCCTGCCGGTATTAGCATCGCGAACAATGGGGGCGCCAACTTCAACGCGAGTTACGCCTGCACGCTCACGTTCACCAACCCTCCCGGTTGTCCATTCACAAATTGCAGCAATAACACACTAAGCCTTAGCCAGGGACACAACACCGAGAACCTGAGTAGCAATGCGACAGCCGGAACGTCTTACAGCTACACCGTAAGCGATCCGCCCGATCACGGTCCGACGACGGCTCAGTACGACATCACCGTGAGCTCTTAAGGCTGCGTCGTACCGGCATTTTGCCAATACGTCAACACGCGCGTTTCAATGCTGGACGTTTGAAACGGCTCCGTCGGACCGGTTCGGCCGACTATAGTCAACTGGACCCAATTTCCCGCTTCATCGTAGACGTAGGTGAAGCGCGCTTCGGATCTACTAATGTTTTCCCTGGTCGGCTGATCGCTCAAGCGGCCTTCGTCGTCCAACGCGAAGTCGCGTGAGGCATGGAAGTGTTGCTCACTTTCAGGATCACCATGCCCGTTATACGTAATTACTTTACGATCTTCTCCAAGGCGCCCCATTTCCGACCCGGTCTCCACTCGACGGCCAGCGTCGTCGTAGCGATGAAAAACCCGGATACTGCTAAACATAGCGCGAAAAGCGGCAACCTGGGCTGCTGTCCCTTGTTCTAGCACTTCAGGAGGGAAGGGGCTGGCGACCTCCTCCTGCGCCTCCTCAATGAGGTACCCAGCCGAGTCATAGAGGAAAACAACACGTCGCAACAGTTTTTGCTCATCGTCGTAAAAAGCCAATGCGACCGGTTTGCCTCGCTCGTCATACCTGGTTTGGATCTCTCTCGCACCGGGAGCGGAGTAGGCTGAGGTGGTTCCTTCTACACCATAGATATAGGTGGTGTCCGGGCGCAGCGAAGCCAGATCAATGTGCAGGACCTTTGTCTTTCTGCCGACAGAATCATATTTGAACGATTCAATCGTTCGCTCAGCGGCGTCCGAGGTCTGCGCCCCGATTCGCTCCAGCCGTCCTGCTTCATCATAGTAATGCGTTCGGACGTCCGACGGACCCGCAGTGCCATCGGTGCCTGTCGTCCGCAGGCACCCGCTCTGATCGTATGTGTAGACTGCAGTCCACGCCGATGCGTCCGGGTTTTGACACCACTGCTGCAGCAATCGGCCCTCGCGATCGTACTCGGTGGTTGTAACGGAGCGACGCTCCTCGGTATCGCAAGCTCGGTGCCGCAGCGGCGAAAAGATAACGTTCGCTCGGAGCGGCAGCTTTTCACGGGACCGCGCAACCCTAGATCCGAGCGGTCGTACATGCGGGTTCTCCCAGGAAAATGCTTACGCGGTGACTTCTTCCACCGGCACGATCGGCCTCTTATATTTGCACTCGCCGTTGGGGCATTGTGCAAATCCGCCGGCCTTGAGCCATTTCTCGACTAGGTAGCTCGATCCGCATTCAGGACACTTCTCGGCGATCGGTTTGCCCCAGGCCACGAAGTCGCACTCGGGATACCGGCTGCAGCCATAAAAGGTCTTGCCCCGTTTGGAGCGCCGCTCCACCACTTCGCCTTGCGAGCAATTGGGACACGGCACGCCGATGGTCTTCTGCTTGACGAATTTGCACTTCGGATAATTGCTGCATGCGGTAAACTCGCCGAAACGCCCGTGCTTCAACACCAGATTGTTGCCGCATTGCGGGCATTTCTCATCCAGCGGTACGTCCGACTTCTTCTGTTCGCCGCCGATCTGCTTGGTGGTCTTGCAGTCCGGATATCCGGAGCACGCGTAGAACTGCCCGAAGCGCCCTTTCTTGAGCACCATCGGGCGGCCGCAATTCTCGCAATACTCCTCGGCGTCCTGTTCGGTGAGATCGGCCTTATCGAGATCCGGCAGATCCACGGTGAGCTCGCGCGTATTGGTGCAGGCGGGCTCGCCGTCGGCGTTCTTTTCGTTGTAGCCGGTACAGGCGATGAAGCTGCCATGCCGCCCCCAGCGGATCACCATCGGCTTGCCGCACTTGTCGCAGACCAGATCGGTCGGCTTCTCCATGCGTTTGATGTCGGTCATGTTGCGCTCGGCATATTCCAGGTCCTTCTGGAAACGCTCGTAGAACTCCGACATGGCCGCGCGCCAATCCACCTTGCCTTCTTCGATTTCGTCCAGCCGTTGTTCCATGCCGGCCGTGTAAGTCACGTCGAAAAGGTTCTGGAAGCTCTCGAGCAACAGGTCCGTGACCACCATGCCGAGCTCGGTCGGCACGAACTTGCCGCCTTCCTTCTTTACGTATTCGCGTTCCTGGATGGTGGAAAGAATGGACGCGTAAGTGGATGGCCGCCCCACGCCATCGGCTTCCAGCTCCTTCACCAGCGTCGCCTCGTTGAAGCGCGGCGGCGGCTCAGTGAAATGCTGCTCCGGCAGAATGGACTTGAATTTCAGCTCCTCGCCTTCCTGAACTAAGGGCAGACGATGCTTCAGCTCCTCGTCATCCTCGTCCTTCTGGTCTTTCCCTTCCTCATAAACTTCCAGGAATCCTTTGAATTTCGGCACGCTGCCGGTGGCGCGGAACATGTACGTCGCGCCGTCCTTGCCTTTGGCAGCCACGTCGATGGTGGTTTGATCGAACACGGCCGGCATCATCTGCGAGCTTACGAAACGCATCCAGATCAGCCGGTATAACTTCAGCTCGTCTTCCTGCAGGAACGACGCCACCGATTCCGGTGTGCGCAGCGCTGATGTCGGACGAATGGCTTCGTGCGCGTCCTGCGCATCCTTTTTGCTCTTATAAGCGTTCGGCGCTGGCGGACAGAACGGCGCACCGTAGCGCTCCGTGATCAGCTTGCGTACTTCGTCCAATGCGTCGTTTGACACGCGGGTGGAATCGGTACGCATATAGGTGATCAACCCGACCGATCCTTCGGCGCCCAACTCCACACCTTCGTACAGCCGCTGCGCCAACATCATGGTGCGCTTCACGCTGAAGCGCAGCTTGCGTGACGATTCCTGCTGCAGCGTGGACGTGATGAACGGGGCTACCGGATTGCGCTTCTTTTCGCGGGTGGTGACGGAGTGAACCAGATACTTAGCGCTGTCGAGCTGATCGACGATCGACTTGGCCGCCGCCTCTTCGGCCACCTCTAGCGCCTGGTCGTCCTTCTTGGTGAAGCGCGCCGTCAGCACTGGGGGCTTTTTGGCATTGAGCTGGACATCGATGGTCCAGTATTCGCGCTTAATGAACGCGCGGATTTCACGCTCGCGATCGACAATCAATCGCAGCGCGACGGTCTGAACGCGCCCGGCCGAAAGCCCGCGCCGCACCTTGTCCCACAGCAGTGGGGAGATCTTGTAGCCTACCAGGCGATCCAAAATACGGCGCGCCTGCTGCGCGTCCACCAGATTCAGATTCACCGAGCCCGGCTTCTCAAAAGCCTTCTTAATGGCGTTGGCGGTGATTTCGTTGAACATCACCCGATAGAACTTGGGCCCTTTCTTGGAGCCATTCAGCTCTTCTTGAAGGTGGAAACAGATGGCTTCGCCTTCGCGATCCGGGTCAGCCGCCAGGTAAATGGAATCCATGCCCTTGGCCGCTGCTTTCAGCTCAGACATGAGCTTCTTCTTGCCTTCGATTACCTCATAATGCGGCTCGAAGCCCTTGTCGACGTCAACAGCGAGATCCTTCTTCGGAAGGTCCTTGACGTGACCGAGCGAAGCCTTAACGACGTATTGCTTTCCGAGATATTTACCGATCGTTTTCGCCTTCGCCGGCGATTCGACGATGACGAGAGATTTTGCCATGATTAGATCCGTGAGTAAGAATGATTACAATTTGGGTGAACTGAACGGTCCACACCTACTATATGACGGCCATAAGCCTACCACACTTTAACAAAGTTCTTGCCGGGGAGTTGCCGGATGAGACCGAGCATTTCCAGCTCGAACAGCCCGGCAATTACCTCAGATGATGTAAGAGTATCAAAAGATTCAAGCAGTTGGTCAATGTGGGTCGGCAAGTCGGCCTTCAAGGCCTTGATAAGGGCCCGGCTAGCGGGGCTGATCTCGGGTGCTGGGCCGGCTTCTTCATCCTTTGTTTCCAAGGGGATCTGGCCGTAGCGTGCCTGTGCTTTGGCGATCAGCACGCGTCGCACTTCGGCCGGAAGCTCCACCAGGACATCATTCCACTCTTGCACCAACTTGGCCCCTTGTTTAATGAGCAGATTTGGCCCCCAGCTCATCTTAGACGTGATATTGCCCGGGACCGCAAAAACCTCCCGCTGCTGCTCCAAAGCCATTCTGGCGGTGATTGACGAGCCGCTGTACTGCGCTCCTTCCACCACCAAAATCCCGACGCTCATGCCGCTAATGATCCGATTGCGGATGGGGAAATTCTGGGGATATGCGGGCGATCCCATTGGGAATTCGGATAGCAATAAGCCTTTTTCGGCGATCTCGATAGCCAGCTTTCGATTCTCAGCCGGGTAAACGAGATCGACTCCGCAGCCGAATACCGCGATTGTGTCGCCGCCTATAGCGAGGGTGCTGCGATGCGCGGCGGTGTCGATTCCACGCGCCATACCACTGACAATCGTAAGGCCGGCCTGCGCCAAGTCCGGCGAAAGCCGCTCCGTAGCCGCGACGCCATACACCGTTGGCCGACGCGTACCTACAACGCCCAACATGATCGACTGCAACAGCTCCAGGCGGCCGCGCGCGAAAAGCGCGATCGGGGGGTCGAAGATCTCCTTCAGCCTGGCCGGGTATCTTGGATCGGCGATTGGGACCAGAGCCGTTCCAGTCTCCAGCATCTTCTGCTGCTGATCGACGGCGTCTTCAAAGGTGCAGCCGCTGGCGATGCTTTGAGCGACGCTTCCGGATAGTCCGCTGGCTTCGAGATCCGATCGTGAAGCTCGGAAGATCGCTTGCGGCGCGCGAAATTGCTCGATAAGCCGTCCAGCTTTGCTGGTGCCCAGGCCCGGCACAAGCCGGAGCGCCAGCCAGTGGAGCTCCTCTTCTTTGGTGATTGCAGGGAGAGCCGCGGCCATACTCAAGAAGGATGTGCCTGGGCCGCTCTACTTTTCTCCGGACTCGAGCGAATCGAGCGAGTATAACTCGTGGACCATTCTAAGCGGTAAACTAATTGCAGCCGCGCCCGCCGATCGCAGGAGGTCGCGTGTTTTCCTTCTTTCGTGGCGCAATACTTTTCACTTCCGCTGTTGGGTGCGGATACAGCTCGCAAAATGATTCCGCCGCCGCACTGGCACCGGCAGATCAATTTCCTTTGAAATACACAGCCTTGTTCGGAGGTCAAGTTCACATCGGCGGGATCGCCGTGGATGCAAATGGCGGCGCGTACATCACCGGCATAGCCTTCTCCGCGATTCCAGTCACTGCGGGAGCATTCCAGACGAATTACAAGCCCGCCACCTGCACTTCCTATATTCCGAATGGTCCACCGCAGACATACATCTGCCCGGTCGCCTTTGCCGGCAAGCTGACCAACGACGGGACGGCGCTGGCGTACCTGACCTATCTCGGAGCATCGAACAGCACCGGGAGTGCGATCTCCGTCGACAGTCAGGGCAATGCATGGATTACTGGAACCGTTTATTCATCCGATCTCCCGGTTACTCCTGGTGCTCTCCAGACCGCACTCAAGGGGCAGCAGAACGTCTTCGTTCTCAAGCTAAATTCAACCGGTTCGCGCGTGTCGTTTGCGACCTATCTGGGTGGGAGCGGTTTTGACACACCCACGTCGCTAGCTGTGGACGCCGACGGAAACGCATACGTCGCTGGGAACACCAGCTCGCGAGATTTTCCAGTAAGTCCAGGCGCATTTCAAACCGATGCCAGCCAAATCGTTCCCGGGCCGAACACCTCGTTCGTGACCAAGTTCGATGCAAACGGTAGACTAATCTACTCAACGTATTTCCATGGCGGAAACCAATCCGGAACGGGTGTAAGCTCGATCGCAGCCGATGCTAGCGGAAACGCCTACCTGGCAGGGACGAACCGTGGCGGCTCACTGCCAACGACTCCAGGAGCATTCCAGACCAACACGACTGGATTAGACGCAGCGTTCGTCGCGAAGCTGGACGCTACCGGATCGAGACTTTTGTACTGCACGTATCTGGCAGCGAACAGCCAAATCACCGGGGCCGAAATCGCCCTGGATCTCCAGGGTAATGCCTATGTCGCGGGCAGCATATTCCTCAACACTCCTGGCGTGCCGATCTCATTTCCGATTACGCCTGGAGCATTTCAAACCACGATTCCTGAGTTCCCGGCTCAGGGCACTCCCTTCGTCGCCTTCATCACGAAGCTGAACGCTGCCGGATCGGCTTTGATCTACTCGACTTTTCTTTACGCTGACGGCAGCACCGAAATTGGAGGCCTGGTCGTCGATCCCTCGGGTTCCGTTGCCGCCCTGGGAGAAACCTATGCTTTCGACTTTCCAACGACTCCTGGCGCTCTGCATCAATGCAATCCGCTTGGAGGCTTTGGTTCCACCGGATTCATGCTGAAACTCGCGCCGGACGGTTCGAAGCCGGTGTATTCCACGTATATAGGCACTGACGCATTCTCGGCCGTCGGAATGGATGGCGCCGGCGAAATCTACATCGCTGGAAATAATTCCGGCACACTCCCGGTTGTTCCAGGTTCATTTGGGTGGACTGACGTCGGCGCTTTCGTCGCCAAACTGGCTCCCGTGGCGCTGCCCGCTGGATCTGTGAGTTGCGTGGTGAGCGCGGCCAGCCGGGGTGGGCGGGCGATTGCACCGGGAGAGATTGTCGATATCTTCGGCAACGGCATTGGCCCGGCGCAGATGGTCTTAGGATCGGCATCTGGCGGGCAAATCGGTACGTTGCTCGGAGGTATTCAGGTCTTGATCAATGGCGTGCCGGCGCCACTGCTCTCGGCGGGTCCCAATCAGATTCGCGCAGTAGTCCCTTTCGACGCGGGTCCGAGCGTTCTGACCCAGACTGGCGTGGCAACCATTCAGATCATTGACGGCTCGACGACTGTCCAACCATTTACAGTGGCAATAGCTGCTTTGGCTCCCTCAATATTCACGGTTGATGGGCGGCCTTCCGGACAGGCCTTAATGATCAATGAAGACGGTACGTTGAACTCGGAACAGAACTGGGCGCGGCAGGGATCAATCGTCACCATCTACGCTACCGGCCTGAACAATACACAACCTGCTCTGGCAACTGGGGCGATAGCTCTGGATGCAGCGCCGCTGGCCTTTCAAAGCGAGCTCCAGATCGGCGGTGTGATCGTGCTCCAGATCGGGGGGACGGATTTCGGAGGACCGGAGATCACCTACGCCGGCGCGGCGCCAGGATTTGTGGCCGGATTGACGCAGATTAATTTTCGGCTGCCGGTTTCGTTTTTTCATGGGTATTCGGGTCTGTCCCTCGACGTGCCGGGTTCGTTCACTAGCCAATCGGGCGTGTACTTCTACTCGCAATAGCATGTGTCGCGTAAACTGGGACGATATGGACAATCAGGCAACCTACGACGATGTGAATCTGATTCTGAAGTTGTACGAGCTGCGCCGTGACGACCGGCTGCGCGAGGCCCGCAAATGGTTCGGCGGTCTTAAAGTGAAGACGCTCGCCGAGCTGCAGGCCGCGTGTCCGCCCGGCTCCGAGCAGGATGCCTCGGTCCGCATGGTGACCAGCTACTGGGAGATGGCGGCGTCGTTCATCACTTCCGGCGTCCTAAATCAGGAGTTGTTTCATCAAAGCGGCGGCGAGCTACTGTTCGTGTGGACCAAGATTCAAGACGTCGTGCCCGAATGGAGGAAGGCGTTCAACAATCCGAAGTACCTGGCCAATATCGAGACCGTTGCCAAAGGCATGATCGCCAACATGAATCGGGAGAATCCCAAGGCCTACGAAGCCTGCGCCGCCCGCGTTCGCGGAAATTAGCGGCTCATCGCTTCCCCTTACGGCCGATCACCGTGCGGATGAAACCCGCTTCCTCTTCCCGGTATGGCGTCCCATCGGTGTGAAAAATCTCATGGTGCCACACCGAGGGCTCGCGACCGGTATACGGATTCGCCCAGGAATCCCACGGAAGGTAGGTCTGCGTCTTGCCGGCGACCAGCCCCCAGTTGATGGCCGCCACCTTGTGCTCTTTGGCGATCGGCAGAATGCCCTGGAACGTGCTTTTGTTTCCGCGTGCCATGTATTCGGTGCAAAAGATTGGACGGTTGTACGCCTCCAGCCAACCGACGCGCTGCTCAAAATCTTCGGGTGCGTTGTAGTTGTGGAATGACACCACGTCGGACAATTCCAATTGCGCCTTCTCCATCGCCGTCAGCTTTTCCGGCGCCGACCAATCGCCCTTCCATACGCCGCTGGTTAGCGGCTGCTTGGGATGTGCAGACCGGGCCCATTCGAACGCCTGCGGCAACAGTGCCAGCACCAGCGCCACTTTATTCGCGGGCTCCAGCTTTTCATAGCTGCCGGAATTCAGATTGTCCGGCTCGTTCCAGATGTCCCACGCCAGGATGCGCTTGTCGTTGGCAAACGCACCCACCACACCCTTAACGTACGCCTCCAGCCGCCCGTACTCATGCGGATCTTGGAGCGCCTTCGCGCCCGGGCTTTGCAGCCAGCCGGAATTGTGCACTCCCGGTGTCGGTGGCCGCTGCTTTCCCAAGTTCGGCGACGGATCCCAGCATGAATCAAACAGCACGAAAATCGGCCGGATTTTGTGCTTGGCCGCGATCTTCAGGAAGGTGTCGATTCTCTGGCGGAATCCCGCGGCGTCTTGCTCCCACAACAGATCGTGCAGAAAAACTCGCATGGTATTGAGGCTGAGCCCTTCCGCCCAGCCCAGTTCCAGATCGATGCGCTGTGGATCGAATGTGCCGGCTTGCCACATCTCCAGCTGGTTGATCGCGGTGGCCGGAATGTAGTTGCTTCCCACCAGCCAGCCTTGCTCGGCATACCAGTCACGCGCCGCCGCTGCCTTCCATCGCTGAGCTTCCGCCCGGGGAAGCACGCTCAGCATCAACGCGCAGATCAGAACAAACCGGCTCATCGGTCTCAACATAGCAAATACGATCAGGCAAACACGATAAGATTGAAGCGAAATGCGCCGGGAAGCGGACTTCTTCGAGGATCGCGAAATGGACCTCATCTACATCGCGAAGAACCTTAAGGAGGCGCTGCGGCTGGAGGAGAAGCTCACGGAATCGGGCGTCGAGTACGCAGTCGAGACCGACAAATATAGCGGCGGGTTACTGTTCCGCAGTACGCGCGTGGGCGCGTTCTTTTATGTCTTGCCTGAGTCCCTTGAACAGGCCCGCGAAGTCATGCACCGGCATAGTTTCCGATTTCAGGAATGGGAGCACCAATAGCTTGATCGCTGCGCAGGCCCAGCGCACTCGTTTACGCCAGCTCGAAATTCTGGTTTTGATGGGAACGCTGCAATCCTTCGCTCCGCTGTCCATCGACATGTACCTGCCTTCCCTGCCCTTGCTCGAGCGCGTGTTCGGCGCGACCACCGCCCAAGTCCAATTCACCCTCGCGACCTTCTTCGTCGGTTATGCGCTGGGCCAGTCTCTCTACGGACCCATCACGGATCGCTATGGCCGCAAGCCGCCGCTGTACTTCAGCCTCTTGCTATTCGTTCTCTCGTCAATTGCGTGCGCGACAACTCGGTCGATTGGCGCGCTCGCTTTCTTCCGGCTGCTGCAGGCTATTGGAGCTTGTGGCGGCGCCGTCATATCGCGCGCCATGGTCCGCGATCTTTTTCCGCCCGATCAAATGCGCCGCGTATTCTCGATGCTGATGCTGGTGGTCGGGGTGTCGCCTATCGCCGCACCGCTAATCGGCGGCTACATTCTGCTGTGGTCGGGATGGAAAGCGATTTTCTTGACGCAAGCCGCGCTGGGTCTTGCATGCCTAGTCGGTATTCATCTGCGCTTACCCGAATCGCTTAGTCCTGACGACGCGCGGCCTTTGCACGCCAGCCACATCCTTTCCAGCTACCAGCGACTCTTTCGCGACCGGACGTTTCTCGGTGCGTCGTTAGTATCCGGATTCAGCTCCGCCGGAATGTTCGCCTACATCGCCAGTGCGCCGTTCGTGTTTATCAACATCTATAAAGTTCCCACCCAGCGCTTTGGATGGCTGTTCGGCGCCATCGCGGCTGGAGTGATTACCGCTTCGCAAGTGAACGGCCGGATGTTGCACGGCGTGCCGCTATGGCGCGTGCTACGAACCGCCAACCTGGTTCAATTCGGGGCCGGACTTCTGCTGCTGGCTGCCGCGCTCACCGGAAAAGGAGGACTGCTAGGGATTTTCATTCCGGTATTCATCTATGTCTCGAGCGCCGGATTCGTTTTCCCCAACGGATCGGCGATTGCGATGATGCGGCACGGCCGGATCGCGGGCATGGCTTCGGCGCTGCTCGGGACCAATCAGTTCACGCTCGCCGCGATCGCGACAATTGTGCTCGGCACGACGGCGCTACCCATGGCCATCGTGATTGCCGGCTGCGGCGCAGCCGCGACGCTGCTGAATTTTCTGACGCTGGGGTCCAAGCTGGAGAAGATGCCGGTGTAATCCGGTATGCGACCTCAGAGCAAAGCTAAGTCGAAAATGCCTAAGGCAAAACCCACCGCTGACGAGATCGCCGAGATGGCGTCGAGGGGCGAAGATGTTTCCGCGCACTTTACTAACAAGTTCTTCGCGGTCAGACCAGCGTCGAGTGAATGCGGGACCAAGATCTAAGAGGAGACCTAACTCTAATCGCGGGCAGCAGGGCACACGGGAGTTTCCGGAACTATAATGAAGGCGAGAACTCGATGGAAAAGATCACAGTAGAGTCCATACCGATCATGGTTGGGCGGGAGGAAGACGGCCGTTGGTGGGCCGACATTGAATCCATGCCAGGGGTGATGGCATATGGCACGACTCGCGAGTCGGCCATTGCTTCTGTCCGTGCTCTGGCGCTGCGTGTCGCCGCCGACTGCATCGATCACGGTGAGGAGATTCCCGAACCGTTCATGCCTTAAGTCCACGGGCTGAAAATCGGCCCGGGGTGCCCCTAATTAGTGCGCACTAAGCGGTCATATTCGGCATGCGTCCCAATCCAGACCCACGTCATGGTGCCCGATCTCAATCTGCCAAGCGCGCGGTAGTGATCTCCCACACGAATGGTGAAGCGATCCTCATTACTCTTCAACCGGCGGAATTGAAGACTAGGATGGTTCGGGTTCTGGTGCCACAGGTGATAGTTCTTCAGCGCGAGCTTTTGGATATTATCAGGAAGAGCACGAAAAAGGGTCCAAAACCGTCGCGACGGACTTCATTTCGCCGGTGGCCACTCACGAAGAAGTCCCTGTGCGGATTCGCTGTCGGCCTCTTCAAAAAGGAAATCGAGCTTTCCAGAAGAAGAGTCGTTGTCCAGTTGTTCGTCCCAAAGCCTTCGCTCACGTTCATAAAACCATTGAGCAATGCGACGGAATTCCTCCGGCGGCAAACTGGCGATCGCAGCTTCGATCTCCTCAACCCGGTCCATAATAGGAGTCTAGCACCCCCCGCCGCACTCCCCTCCGGCTTAAACTAAATAGAACTGGAAGGAGAACACCACTGAAATGCGAAAATTCGCACTCTCTCTGCTTCTCGCCGCCTGCGCGCTAGCGCAGCCCAAGGTCGCACCCGAAAAAGAAGCCGCCATGAAGGCCGACCTCGCCGGCCAGATCGACGCCATGAAGAAGCAGGCGCAGGTCATGGTCGATAGCGTCTTCAGCTTCGGCGAACTCGGCTTCCAGGAATTCGAAACTTCGAAATACCTCACCGGCATTCTCGAAAAGGAAGGCTTCAAGATCGAGCGCGGCATCGCCGGAATTCCCACCGCCTGGGTCGCCACCTGGGGCGAGGGCAAGCCCGTCATCTCGCTCGGCTCCGATATCGACGATATTCCGCAAGCTTCGCAAAAACCCGGCGTCGCCTATCATGATCCGATGATCGAAGGCGCGCCGGGCCACGGCGAAGGCCACAACTCCGGCGTGCCGCTGAACATCATCGCCGCGCTCGCGGTGAAGAAAGTGATGGAGCGCGAGCATCTGAAGGGCACCATCCAACTCTGGCCCGGCGTCGCCGAGGAGCTGGTCGGCACCAAGGCCTACTACGTTCGCGCCGGGATGTTCAAGGACGTCGACGTCGTGCTGTTCTGCCACGTCGCCAACAACCTCGGCGTGTCGTATGGACCGACGCCGGCAGAACGGCCTGGTCTCGGTCGAGTACATGTTCAAAGGCGAGAGCGCCCACGCCGCCGGCGCTCCCTGGCGCGGCAGCAGCGCGCTCGATGCCGTGGAGCTGATGGACGTCGGCTGGAATTTTCGCCGCGAGCATCTGCGCCTGGCCACCCGCGTCCATTACGTCATCACCAACGGCGGCGACCAGCCCAACGTCGTTCCGCCCAACGCCGCCGTCTGGTATTACTTCCGCGAAGCCGATTACGACCACATCATGAACCTGTGGCACATCGGCGACAACATGGCGCAAGGCCGCCACCCTGATGACCGACACCACCTACACATCGCGCCTGCTCGGCAGCGCCTGGCCCGGGTATTTCAACAAGCCGATCGCCGAGGACATGTACGAGAACATCAAGAAGGTCGGCCTGCCGCAATGGTCGGACGACGACCAGACGCTCGCGAAGGCGCTTCCAGACGCGAGCTGAAGGTTCCGGTGCGCGGCCTCGCCACCAAGATCTCAGAACTGCGCGCGCCCCGCGAGCAGACGCAGGACCTCAGTGGCGAAGAAGGCCAGGGCATCGGACCCACCGGCGGCGGCTCCGACGACATCGGCGACGTTTCCTGGAACGTCCCCACGGTCACGCTGCGCTACCCGTCGAACATTCCCGGCGGTCCGGGCCACAACTGGGCCAACGCGATCTCCATGGCCACGCCCATCGCGCACAAAGGCGTGATCGCGGGCGCCAAAGTGCAGGCCATGACGATGCTCGACATCCTGCTGCATCCCGAACTGGTCGACAAGGCCTGGGATTATTTCAACAACGTCCAGACCAAAGAAACGAAGTACACCAGCTTCCTGCGGCCCGACGATAAGCCGGCCATCTGGCTCAATCGAGAAGACCATGGAGAAGTATCGGGACCGGATGAAGGCGTTTTACTACGATCCTTCGAAGTACGATACGTATCTGGAACAGCTCGGCATCAAGTATCCGACTGTCAAGCCGGGGGCCGGTGACTCGAGCAAATAACCCGTGCAGATCAGTTCTCGCTCCCGACGAGTTTAATCGGATCCATGCGCAGTCTGACTGGTTAGTCGATCCCGCCAAGGGGGTAAGGATGACGCGACGATCCTCGCTATCCGAGAGCAGGAACGCGCTGGCATTTTGACAGATGACGCTCCCTCCCGACGTCCTTACTCGCTTTGCGTACCACCTTCTAATCGCGGCTAAAGTGCCTCACTCCAAGGCTCAGCTGGTGGCGCAATCGCTGGTCGCCGCCAACTTGCGCGGCGTCGATTCCCACGGTCTCCAGCTCTTGTCCTTTTACATAGAGTTTATCGTGATGGGAAATATAGATGCCCATTCCGACGGCCGCGTGGTCGGTGAGTGCGGCGCGTGTCTTACGTACGACGGCCAAAACGGCATCGGACAGTGGATCTCAGAAGCCTGTTGCGTGCACGCCATCCGACTAGCGCGGGCACACGGACTGGGAATGGTGGTCGCGCGCGAGTCAAACCATTTCGGCGCCGCCGCGTTTTGGGCGCAGCGGATGTCGTCCGCCGGTATGATCGGCATCGTGATGTGCAACGCCTCGCCTCTGGTCGCACCCTGGCAGGGATGTGAGCAGCGCTTCGGAACCAATCCGATATGCATGTCGGTGCCGGGACCAGACAGCTGGCTGCTCGACATGGCCACCACCACCGTTGCGCTAGGCAAAATCATGAATGCGCAGTTCCACGGCCGAGCCACAATTCCGTCCGGCTGGGCCATGGACTCCGAAGGCGTCCCCACTGAAAAAGTCGAGACTGCGCTCAACGGCCTGCTGATGCCACTCGGCGGATACAAAGGCAGCGGTCTGGCGATGATGGTCGAAATCCTCTGCGCGGTGCTGAGCGGCGGCGCGATGTCCACAGAACTCGGCGGCATTCGCATCCAGGGACAACCCATGCGCACCAGCCAATTGTTCCTGGCGATAGACGTGGCCCGCTTCATGCCGCTGGACGAGTTTTCGCAGCGCATGCGGTCGCTCGTGACGCTGGTCAAATCGTCGCGTACCGCCAAAGGCTACGATGAAGTGCTGGTGGCCGGCGAGCCGGAATGGCGCGCCGAAGAGCTTCGCCGTCGTGATGGCATCCCACTCTCAGACGGCGTCTGGCAAAATCTGGTCCAAGCTGCCGACCAGTTAGGTGTCGCTATACCATGACGCGCCGAGATTTTTTCTTCGCAACCACAGCCGCGATCGCGCGCGCGGCGACAACTCAGCGGTCTATCGCGATCACGATGGATGACCTCAACTGGATGCCGCTCCCCAATCCCACCGAGATCAACGCACGGCTTCTTGCTGCTATGGGAAGTCATCAGGCTCGGCTTGCCTTGTTCGTCATCGGACGCAATGCCGACAACGCCACCGGTCAAGCCCTCATCCAACCATGGAGGGCGGCCGGCCACCTCATCGGCAATCACACTTACTCGCATCGCAACTACGATTCGGTTTCCTTCGAAGAGTTTTCGGCCGATGTTGCCCATGCCGATAACGTCCTTGCCCCGGACCTCTCCACGCCCCGCCTATTTCGATTCCCGCTGCTTAAAGAAGGGAACACGGCCGCCAAGCGCGACCGCATGCGCGAGTTTCTGTCCGCGCACCACTATCGCACTGGCTATGTCACCATCGACGCCTCCGATTGGTACTATGACAACCGGCTGCGTCAGCGCCTGGCCAGCGATGCCGGGTTCGACGTGCAACGCTTCCGCCAGCCGTACCTCGATCACCTTTGGGACCGCGCGCAATTTTATGACGATTTATCCGTCCAGGTGCTGGGCCGAAGCGTTCCGCATACTGTGCTGCTGCACTGGAATCTTCTAAACTCGCTGTTCCTGGCGGACGTGCTCAATATGTTTCACCACCGCGGCTGGCGGATCGTCAATGCCGAGCACGCATTTCGAGATCCGATTTTCCTGCGCGCGCCGAAGACAGTTCCCGCTGGGGAATCGCTGCTATGGGCGCTTGCGAAGGAAACCGGCAAGTTCGACGACATCCTACGCTACCCGGGCGAAGACGACGTATACGAGAAACCGAAGCTCGATCGCCTTGGCCTGTAGCCTCGCGCCCTCCTCTATATGTCCGTAGTTTCCTGTCGCCAAAACGCGCGTTCAGCACGAACAATTCCCGCCAACGCATACACGGCGGACTTTCTAAAACCGGATTATGCCCTTGATTTCCACAAAGCGCGGCGAACTACCCGCGCCGACGAATGAACCCAGCAGGCTAGTTGGAGGTGCTACCGCTGCAATGCTGGAGCCAAATTGCGAACTGGAGATGTCATTGACCGGTTGGTCGAAATTCGCGTGATTGAACGCATTGTATGCCTGGGCGCCGAAGGAGAACGTGAGATGCTCGCGAATCCGGACGTCCTTCATGAGGGCGATGTCCACGTCAAAGAAATGGGGCCCGTGGATCGCATTGCGTCCCATGGTCCCAAAGCCGGTTGGAAAACCCGTGACGGCTGCGCTGGGGGCAAATTGCGAAGTGGTGAGACATGGGGAATTCACCGCGCTGGTGCAGCTTCCTGAAACATGCCCCACCGGCGAGGCGAAAATCACTCCGTTGTAATTCAATCCAAGGAGCGTACCAAGCGCGCTGTTGTCGACGACGGAGAATGGCAATCCGCTGCGCAAGAACCAGTTGCTCGAAAGCGTCCAACCTCCAAACACTTGGTTGGGCCCGCGATGAAATCCGGCATGGCGGAACATGTCAGTCATCGCGAAACTCGCGCTGAAGTAGTGGCGGACATCGTAATCGGCGTCGCCGCGGTTGCCCCGGACGTTAAATGGGTTTTGCAGCAAAGTGATACTGGGGTCGGTGGCCACAATAGCGAAGGGCTCATTGATGACCCCGCCGTTGGACACGTCGTCGATCGCGTGGCTCCAGGTGTAGTTCAGGTTGAAGCTCAGGCCAGCGGAAAGACGCCGCTGCAAGCTGATGGTTAGCCCGTTGTAACTCGCGGTGCCGGCCGAGAGGTATTGCACAACAGTGCCCAGCGCCGCGTTGGCGGGCGCTGTTGGTAAGACCAGCGAAACCATTCGGGCAGACCGACGGCGGGCAATAACCGTTCAGCCCTTCATCTCCAACGGGAATGTGGGCTCCATGCATGCCCGAGTAATTGAGGGTTAGCAGCATTTTTGCCCCAATTGACTGCTGGACTTCGAAATTCCACTTATAGTAAGTCGGTTGATTGAACGTATTCGGGAAGGAGAATATGGTCGGGGGAGCGAATCCGGGCACCGATTGGGAAATGGAGTTGAAGCTACCGCCATTTTTGAATTGCGAAAGCAGAGCTTGATTGGCTGCGAGGCAGTTGTGAAAAGACTGCCCGCCGCGCCAGGCGCCAGCGTGCCATTTCCGACCGTGAAGGCATTCAGGCCCGGAGCATTGAACGCCGCATCCTCGGCCAAGCCTCCCGGGAGTTCGTCTGCAAAGATGCCGAAGCCGGTGCGGATGACCGTTTTGTCGCTGTGGAACGGTCTCCAGGCGATTCCAATCCTGGGCTCCCAGACGATCGCCTTGGTATTGGCGTATGCACTGTGCTGGCCCGAAACGATGAATTGGTTGTATGCCGTAGATGCCGCGTTGGGGTTAGGCGCGCCGGTGAAGGCGGTTGTCAGGCGGGAGAAGCAATTGGCATCGCAAGTGGGATTGGCGTAGTTTTCCAGCCGCAGGTTCAAGGAAACAGTGAGGCGGTCGGAAACCTTCCAATCGTCGGCGATGTAGCCACCGATGGTATTGAATTTAAGACCTTGCTTCGGCCGAGGAAGGAAATGCCTGGTTGAGAGACGTGTCCGCTCCGCCTCCGTTAAAAAAGTCGGGCAAAGACGTGTTGATCGCCCCGTGAATAGGACCGGCGAGTGCATTGAAATCCAAGATCCGTGATGGTGTCGTGCAACCAGCTAACGCCCGACGCGGAAAGTGTGCTTGCCTCTAATATGGGAAAAGTCATCTGTGACTTGATATTGGAATACGCGCCTTCCCTGCGGAAAGAAGAAGCCGGGAGGAAAAGGCGGCTCTCCCCATGCGCCAATCGCCGAGAATGGGCGTGCCCGAGAAACCTAAAAAGGTCGGCAGCGCCGACAGAGCGCCGTTGGGATCGGCTGGCACGAATACGGCCGCATAGAAAAGGACCGACGCGCCGAATTGGTTCACGGTGTTCGGGCCGAAGACATGCGTCTCAGAAAGTTGAGCGGACATTTGAGGCTGGTTGCTTTGCTCGTTAAAGGTGGGGCCAAACGGGACTGGTGTAAGTGGGCTGGAACCCGTTGTCCCGCAGTATGCGGACGTAGCCGCGGTCGGTGTCGCTGAAGATGTGGTCGACACGGGCGGACCATTGGTATTCGTGATTAAGATTGGGAGGCGTGGTTCGGAATTGGAGCGCGCAGGGCACGCCGGCCGGCAAACCGGTGAAGGTTCCACAGCCGCCAGCGCCGTCGGAGGTTACCGGCACCGCACTGCCCACTCCGGGCGCGCTGTTGTAGACCTTAAAGACTTGTTGATAAAACGGGATCTCAGCCGCGTTGCCGTTCCGGCGAGATTGGCCAAGGTTGCCGCCTGAAATTGCAGGCTGGGAACCAGCGTCAGGTTGGCCGCGGTCGGCAGAAGATTGCGAAGACCTTCGTAATCCACGTCGAAGAAGGTGCGGTTCTTGATGATTGGACCGTGAACACCCGGTGGCCCACTGATTGAAGTTATTGAAAGGCGTCGGCGCTCCAACGGTGTTACTGAAGAACTGGTTGGCATTCAGCGCGCGCCCATTCCAGTTGTAAATTGCGTCTCCATGGAACTGGTTCGTTCCCGATTTTGTGATATATGCGACCTGGGATCCGGCATATTGCCCATATTGCCCGGAGTACGCATTGTTGATCACATTTGCTTCCGCGATATCGTTCGAGCCCAGCAGAAGGTTGGAAGCGCCGCTATTATTGAGGCTCAAGAAAGGATCGTTATAATTTTGGCCGTTGATGGTGAACAGGTTGGATGTCCCCGGCATGCCATCCGCGGAGAAATTCCCGTAGCCCGCTTGAGTGTTCATGACCACGCCTGGCGCTGTTTGTGCGACATAGGTGAGATCGCCGCCTGGGTTGGGCAGGTTCTCAATCATTTCCTGGCTGAAACTTGTGGACACATCGGCGTTTTCGGTCTGAAGCGCGGTTGTCCCTTCCACGACCTCCACGGTTTGGGATGCGCCGGCTAACGCCAGTTGAAGGCTCACAGCCGTCGGCTGCCCAGAAGTGACAACCACCCCGGGGCGCTGCTGGGTTTGAAAGCCGTTGGCGCTGACGGTTACCTTATACGTACCCGGCTGAACAAATGCGAATCGATAGCTTCCGTCGGTATTTGTCGTTGTCTTTGAGGATGCATTGGTGTTGATATTAGTCAGGGTTACGGTGGCATTCGGTATAGCGGCCCCACTTGGATCGGTCACGGTTCCCGTGACATCGCCAGAAGTAAGCGATTGGGCAGAGCAGTGAATGCTGAACGTAGTAAGCAGCCAAAGGATTGAAACTAGCAGAAACGATTTTCGCAACATTTTTAGGCTCCTACAAACATGGTCGATTTCGTTTTGACGCGGATACAAGACTTCGCATCTTCTCCGCACGTTAGCTTCCGCTTTGAAATCGAAATCGTTTGTTCTAGCCTGCAACAAGTTGAACGGAGATATTCACGCTGCCTTGCAGCAGGCTGACAACAAATATGTCGATTGGTAGAAAATCGCTATGCTTATTTGGAATTGCGGAAGGTATAGTTAGCGGTAACTTACTAGGTTTTTGTTCAATTATAAACATTTTATAAATACAATAACATGCTTGCGAATGGTCGCGCCGCGGTCATCCGATCCCAATGCTCATGTTCAGCAGCAGATCATTCAACGCTTTCTCGAATGGTGGCGTGGAAGCGAGCTGGCACAAGCCGGCCGCCTTCGTCGATGTCCAGCGCCAGGCGGTCATCCAGAGCCTTGGACTGATGCTGAAAAGCCAGCGTCAGCTCGCCCAGGGCGTGCGAGAAATCCCGATTGTCCGCAAACCAACAGGCCAAGTCGTAGTGGATCTCGGAGGCAATACGCGAATCCGGCAGCGCCAGCGATAGCGCACGGCCCAGGTAGAAACGCTGCCGCGTTTTATCGCTAGCGGAGTAGAGTTCGGCGAAGCGGCGATACAAGCCGGCCAGGGATGCGGCGGCTTGCGCTGCCTCCGATCAATTCCAGATATGCGGCGGCGCTTTCATAATGCAGCAGCTCCAGCTTCGCTTGGCTGTCCAATGCCGCGGCTATTCCACTTCGCGATCTTCCGGACGATCGCATCCACATGGGTTTCGAGATTGGGATGGGCTTCCAGATTGGGGGCTGCCGTCGCTGGTGTCCGCGCTCTGCGGCTGTGGACGCGCGCGCAATGCGTTGCGCGCTTCGTCTTGCAATGCGCGAAGCTCACCGCACCGCCGCTGCCAAGCTGATCGCGAATAGTCGGCGATGGATCGATCCGCTTGCCGGGCGAAACTCATCGCGCTCGAGTAAGACGACAACGCGAACACGATCGCATACAGGCCACAGCTCGCCAGCAGAATCCCTACCAGAAGCTCGATGTCGCCAGTCTGCTGCGTCCGAGTATGGGCTTTCCTGAGCCGAGGTCCCAAAACAGATAGATGGCCATAGCCAGCACCGCGAGCGATGCCACCAATACGGCCACCAGCGTAACTTTGCGAAGTGTGACCATCCGCCAGTTACATTGTATAGCCGGTACAGCCTACGGCCAGCAACGGAATCGTACTGGTACGGCTCATCCAAAGCTGCAGAAACATCAACGATCACAAGGGGTTGCGATCGCGTAGAGAGGAAGCGGGTTGGTTACTTCCGGGCGCCGCGCTGCGGCTTCTTCAATCTGGATTGCCGAAGCTTGCGTCCTTTGCGCTTGGGCTTGCTGATGATGAAGGTCCCGCTGCCGTGATACTCGGCCGAATATTCTTTCTCGTTTACCATGAAAGTTCATTGTCGCATGAAACGATTGCTTGCATGCTTGCTCCTGACCGCGCTGCTTCTCGGCGCCGCCGAATGGCCGCTCTTCTCCGAGATTGGAACCATCGAGCAAGGCCTGTCGGAGATTACGGGCCTTTGCTTCACGCGCCACGTGCCCTACGCGCTGATCAATAAGGAGCAGCTGCGGCGGTATCTGGAAGACCGCATCAAAGAAATCAAACCCGCCGATATCCGCGCCGAGGAATTGACGCTCAAGCTGCTGGGACTGATCCCGCCGGATTTCGACTTGCGGCAAAACACCGTGGATCTGCTCACCGAGCAGGCCGCGGCATTCTACGACTACAACAAGAGGAAGCTGTTCGTGCTGGAGGGATCGGACGCGGGCTCGGAGGAACGAATGGTGCTGGTTCACGAGCTGGCGCACGCGCTGGCGGACCAGCATTTCCCGCTGCGAAAATACATCCGCGAGGGTTCGCAAAGCGACGACGGCTCGACCGCCCGGCTGGCCGTGATGGAAGGCCAGGCGACCTGGCTGATGGCCGCGTATTTGTCGAAGTTAGGGGGCGGCCCGGCCGAAGTTCCGGACTCCGTGCTGCAATTGATGACCAACACCACTGACAGCTCGCCCGCGCAGTATCCGGTATTCTCACAGGCGCCCCCTTATATTCGCGACTCGCTGGTGTTTCCGTACAACGAGGGAATGCTGTTCCAGAACGCCGTGTTCAAGAAGCTGGGCCGCGAAGCCTTTTCGGAAGTCTTCCGGCATCCGCCCGTGAGCACGCAGCAGATTTTGCATCCCGACCGCTACCTGTCCCACACAGCGCCGGCGAATGCCGGATCCTCCGGCGGTGCCCGCACACCGCGCAAGTTCACGAACTGGCCGACGGAAGTCTGGGCGAGTTCGATTTTCGCGTGCTGCTTTCCCAATACACCACCAAGGAAGAAGGTGAACAGGCGGCCACGCATCTGGCGGGCGGCTCTTACGCGCTGTTCGAGTACAAACACGACAAGCTTCCACTGCTGGCGTTCGCGTCCACCTGGGATTCGGAGGAGTCAGCCGGAAAGTATCTCGAGCTTTACGGCCGGGTGTTGCAGGGCAAATGGAAAAAGCTCGAAATCGCTTCCCAAACAGCGTCTGAGATCACAGGCCATGGCGACAGCGGCTACTTCCGCGCCTGGAAGGACGGCGCCAGCGTGTATCACCTCGAAGGCCTGCAATCTCCGGTACAAACTCGTCTCCCAATCTCCGGTACACTATTATAAGGAGATTCCGGATGCGTTTCCTGGCCGCGGCGGTCCTTATTGTCCGCTGCTCTTACTTTGCAAGCGCAGGCCCCGCCTGTTCTGCGCCCTTCCCCCGAATTTGTAGTGAGGTTTCCTGACGGGAATCAAATGCCGCTGAGCAGCCTGAGAGGAAAGGTGGTGGGGCTCTTGTTTGTCCATACCACTTGCCCGCATTGCCAGCATGCTTCGCAGGTCTTCACCAAGCTTTATCAGGAATATAAGCCGCGCGGCTTTGAAGCCGTGGACGTGGCGTTCAACACCATGGCCAACCTCTACGTGAAGGACTTCGTGAAGGACTACCAGATTGGCTACCCGGTGGGATTCGGCGTCTCCCGATGACGTTTTGAAGTACATGGGCTTCTCGGTGATGGAGCGTTACGTGGTCCCGCAGATCGTCTGGATCGATCGCCAGGGGAACATCCGCTCGCAAACTCCGCCCATGGGCGATGAGAAGATGCTCCAGGAAAGCTACTGGCGCAATATGATTGAGACCTTGGTCAAGGAACCGGCCGAGCCGGCTAAGAAAGTTCCGACCAAGACCACCACCTCGGCCAAGCGGCCCAAGTCGGCCAGCTAACCTGCGTTGACGACGGTATAATGACACAGTGCGCCCGTAGCTCAGTCTGGATAGAGCGTTTGCCTCCGGAGCAAAAGGTCGTAAGTTCGAATCTTACCGGGCGTACCAACATCAGCGAGCCGCAAATGAAAATTCTCAGATCTATTCTTTTTCTAGTCACTGCGCTAGCGCTGGTTGCTGCGCCCTACCAAGCACCCAAAGCGTCGAAATCGCCAAGTAGCTCCACTTCTGGCAAACTGATCGATATCAATTCTGCCTCACAGGACGATCTTAAGGCGCTTCCCGGCATCGGGGATGCGTACTCGGCCGCGATCGTCAAGAATCGCCCGTACGCCAACAAAAGCCAACTTGTATCGCGAAAAGTCGTTCCGCAGGCGACTTACGATAAGATTTCAAGCCGGATTATCGCCAAGCAGAGCAAGTGAATTTAAACCGAGCCGCGCGCGTTAGCAAGCGGGAAATCGCCGTGGCGTCCAGAAAGGAGCTGGCTATGCATCGGAGAGAGTTTCTCTTATCTGCATCCGCCGCCGCGACTGCGCTGACCGTCCAGCGTATATTCGGCGCCGAGCCGCGCTACAAGATTGGATACACCACCAATACACGAGGTGTTGATCCAGCGACCACGTGGGCCGGCGACCCATTCCGAGGTTTCACGGAAGCGCGAGAGGTCGGCTTCCATTACGTGGAGGCTTTCGCCACTTCGTTCAGCCAATTCTACCCGGATGACGTAGCCGGTCTGCGGAAGCGAATCGATGAGATAGGCGTTAAGTTCGCCGCTATCACCGGCGGCGCGCGAGGCGGCAACACGCACTTTGAGGACCCCACAGCGCGGCAGGCCGTTATCGAAAACCACCTGGGCGTAGTCCGCTTCAGCAAGAAGTTCGGATGCGACCATCAGAAGACCAACTTGGGTAGCCGGCGGCCAGGTGGCACCACGCCGGAAGATCTCAAGAACATCGCCGAGACGGTCGAGCAGCTCGGACGCCGAAGTCTCGAAGAAGAAGGCATCCCGTACGGGTTCCACGCGCATCTGGGCAGCCAGTTCCAAAATCAAAACGAGATCGACTACGTGATGGCCAACACCGATCCGAAGCACGTCCGGTTCGTTCTGGACACCGGCCACATCACCATGGCCGGAATGGACCCGATCGCACTAGCGAAGAGACTAGGGACGCGCATCGTGGAATTCCACCTAAAGGACACCCAGCCGGAGGATCGAGGCGGGACGAAAAACGTGCCAGGGCCGGACCGGGATCAAATGAAAGATCCATATTTCTTCCCGCTCGGCACGGGCGGCGTCGATTTCCCTGCCCTGAAGGCGCATTTGGACAGCATCCAGTGGAAGGGTTTTCTGGTGGTGGAGCTGGATACGTCGCCCTTCCGTCCGCCTAAGGAAAGCGCGCGCATCACAGCGAACTATATCGAAAACACGATGAAGATCCCGTTGTAGAAACGTGGCGCAGGTCCCCGACCTGCGAAATCTTCACGCCAGAATATCGCTGACCACCTGTCCCGAAATGCCGGTCAACCGCGCATCCATCCCCTGAAACTTAACCGTGAATCGCTTGTGATCGATACCCAGCAGATGCAACATAGTGGCGTGGAAATCCGGAACCGCCACCGGATTTTCTTGCGCCGCATATCCAAACTCGTCCGTCGACCCGTACGTAATTCCGCCTTTGATGCCGCCGCCCGCCAGCACGAAAGAGAAACCCTTGATGTGGTGATCACGGCCGTCGCCGCCCTGCGACATCGGCGTACGTCCGAACTCGCCTCCCCACACCACCAGCGTGTCCTCCAGCAAGCCGCGCTGTTTCAAATCGCTGATGAGCGCCGCAGTGGCCTGATCCGTTTCTTCCGCCTTGATCGCGATGTTCGCTTTCACGCCGCTGTGATGATCCCAGTCGCGATGATAAAGCTGAATGAAGCGCACCCCGCGCTCGGCCAGCTTGCGCGCCAGCAGGCAGTTCGATGCAAACGATCCGTCGCCCGGCTTCGCTCCGTACATTTCAAGAATATGCGCCGGCTCTTTGCTCATGTCGACCAAATCGGGAACGCTCGCTTGCATCTTGAAAGCCATCTCATATTGCGAAATCCGCGTGAGGATTTCCGGATCGTTCACGGTCTGGTTCTCAAAGCGATTCAGTGCGTTGATGGCGTCGATGGAATCGCGCTGCACGCCGGCGGACATTCCGGGTGGCGTGCGGATGTGCAGCACCGGATCGCCCACTGAATTGAATTTCACGCCTTGGAACCGGCTGGGAAGGAAACCTGACGACCACTGGCGCGCGGCGATCGGCTGCATTTGCCCGCCCTTGCCGGACGACATCAGAACCACAAACCCGGAAGATTATCCGCTTCCGAGCCCAGGCCATAAAGCATCCAGGAACCCATGCTGGGCCGTCCGGTGATGATCGAGCCGGTATTCATCAGCGTATGCGCGGGGTCGTGATTGATCTGCTCGGTCCACATGGAGCGCACGATGCAGAGCTCATCGGCGACGCTGCCGATCTGCGGAAATAGTTCGCAGATCTCCTGCCCGGATTTTCCAAACTTCTTGAACCCGTATTGCGGGCCGAAGCAGACCAAGCTGGCTGTTTTGCAGTTGCGCGATCTGCTGGCCCTTGGTCAGAGAATCGGGCATGGGCTTGCCATTCATCTCCGCGAGTTTTGGTTTGTAGTCGAAAGTCTCCAGGTGCGACGGGCCGCCGGCTTGATAAAGAAAAATGACGCGCTTCGCCTTGGCCGCGTGATGCAGCGGATTCACAACGCCGCGCGATCCGCTCTCGGTGACGGCGGCGATGAGTTGCCGGTTTAGCAGCGAGTTCAACGCCAGTACGCCCAGGCCCGACACGCTTCGCCCCAGAAATGCGCGCCGGCAAACCTGGCAGTCACGCTCGCTGGCAGAATCCATACTTGCTCCTTCAGTTCCTCGTAATCGTTTCATGCAGGTTCAGGATCGCCCGAGCGACGGTGGTCATCGCGGCCAGGTTGGTTCGATCGACGTCAGCTGGGCACAGGCGCTTCGCCGACCGAAAGCAGATTACCGGCGTCGGACTCGCCCGATCGAAAACTGGCCACGCTGCGCTGATATAGATTTGTAAGAATGCGGCGTTCTTCCTTTTCAGGCGCTCGATTCAGCGCTCTCGAAAACGCCCAATCCAGTTGCTCGTCCCAGCGCCGGCCGCCGGATTTCAAAATATTGGCCGCAAAGACGCGCGACGCCTCAACAAAGATCGGATCGTTGAGCAACACCAGCGCCTGTGTCGGCGTGTTCGAATTCACGCGGTTTACCCCGCACTCCTCGCGCGTGGGAGCGTCGAACGTCAACAGCGAGGGATGCAGAAACGTGCGCTGCCATTGCGTGTAGAGGGCCCGCCGGTAGAGATCGTCGCCATGACTGGCCGAATATTCGCGCTTCGGAAAATTGATCGCAGCCAGGTATCCATCCGGCTGATAAGGACGGACGCTCGGGCCTCCAAACCGTTCCACCATCAGTCCTGAAACGGAGAGAGCGATATCGTGAACGATCTCGGCATCCACTCGAAAGCGGCTCTGCCGCGCCAGCAGGCGGTTGTCAGGATCGCGTTCGTCCAATTGCGGCGTGCTGCGTGAAGACTGCCGATAAGTCTGGCTGGTCACGATCGTCCGCACAATGTGCTTCACATCCCACGCGTGGCCGTTGCCCGAGCTCGGCTGCATGAATTCAGCCGCCAGCCAGTCCAGCAGTTCCAGATGGGTCGGCCACTCCCCTTGCGAGCCCAAATCCTCGAGAGTCTTGGACAATCCAGTGCCGAAGAATTGACGCCATTCGCGATTGACGAAGGCGCGCGCGGTAAGCGGATTATCCGGCGATACGATCCAATTCGCCAAGTCGAGCCGGTTGGCGCGCCGATTCCCGGTATCGAGCATGCCAAGGAAAGCCGGAATGGCCGGCTGGACAATCTCTCCCGTTTCGTCCATCCAATTGGCGCGAGGCAGTATGCGAACCACTCGAGGCTTGGCGCGCTCGGTGTAGATCACGCGCGGGATGGAGCTTTCCAGCAGATCGCGTTCGGCTTCGAGCTTTGCCAGCACGCACCGTCAGCGGCTGGAACTCAGGCGCGGCCCACGCGAAATGGTCGACGACCAGTTTCTTTTCGGCGTCGTTGCGATCCTCGTCGTGTTTTTGAAGCGCCGCCAGCACGTCCGGCGGAAGGCCGCGATCAACGGCAATGTTCACAGTGGCCGTATCCGATGGCGAAGCCTGGGCCGCCTTGTACTTCCGCGCCGAGTCACCCTTCTCGGGCCAGGAATTTTCGAATGCCGAAAGAGCTACGCGGAAACGCCCGATCGTCGCACGCCGCAAATCGGAGTCATGGTGCAAGCGAACGGTAATCACGGAATCGGCGCGCGGTTTGAACCTTGCCGGCAAAGCGCACTGCCAGGAACGCGTTGCGCTGCTCGCCAAACCACACGCCCCAGCCGGTCTTCGGATTGCCGTCGATGGAGGCCATCGCGGGATTCTCCGGCCCCTGCCCGAATCCAGTCGTGGTCGCGAGAACGAAGGACAGTTTCTCGGGCCGCGCCGAAGCATTGGATGACAGCTCAGCTTCCACTTCGGTCAAAACGAAACGATCGGCTCCGCGCGCCAGACGATTGCCCGGCAAGCTTTCGTCTTGTAGGACATCGATTCCGAGAGCGGTCCAGGAACCCGGGCCCGGCTTGAACGTGACTACGTAGGTTTCGTTGTCGGGGTTGGGACCGGAGGCAATTACGATTCCTTCGCCGCGCTTCTTGTCCGAGTGGAGCGATCCGTTCATGTAATAGTCGCTGTCCACCGGCTCATCGTTGTAGATGGTGAGTTTGGCGCCATGTTCGGCCAATGCCGTCAGCGGACGCTGATAACGCCAACTCAGATCGCCCGATTTGTAGGCCGCCAGCATCGCATCCTCCCACTGCCAGCGGCGCTCGAACAGGCTCTCGGCGTTCCGCTTAAGCTCATTCTGTGTCGCGTCAATCTGCGTTCGCAGATCGTCGAGCCGGGTTTGCTCGGCGGGAGTCGGCAGCTCAAGAGTCGAGCCCCAAGCCTTCGCGCCGCGATCGGCAATCAGGCCGGTCTCGCGAATATCGGCGAAGAACGCCTTCATCGCGTAAAAATCCTTCGATTTGAACGGATCGAATTTATGGTCGTGGCACTCGGCGCAGCCCATCGTGGATCCAAGCCACACAGTGCTCAATGTCCGCACGCGATCGGCGCCGTACTTCGCCAGATACTCTTCGGGTTGAAGCCCACCCTCGGCAGACGCCCGGTTCAGCCGGTTGTAGGCGGACGCCACCTTTTGGTCGGTGGTCGCATTCGGGAGAAGATCGCCCGCGAGCTGTTCGCGCGTGAATTCGTCGAAGGGCTTGTTATCGCGGAAGGCGCGCAGAACATAGTCGCGATAGGGCCACGCCGGCCAAAGATTATCGCCGTGAAATCCGACGCTGTCGGCGTACCGGACTGCGTCCAGCCAGTGCATGGCCTGCATCTCGGCATATCGCGGTGAATCGAGCAGGCGGTCCACGGCTCTTTCATAGGCATCCGGCGATCTTGTCCGCCAGGAACGCCCGCATTTCTTCCGGCGTCGGTGGCACACCATTAAGATCGAAAGTAACGCGCCGGAGCAAGGTGCGCCGGTCCGCTTCGGGCGACGGCTGCAACCCTTCGCGTTGAAGTCGCTCCTGGATGAACGCGTCGATCGGATTTCGCGCTTTCGCGCCATTGATCTCCGGAACCGGAGGCCGCACCACCGCCTCATATGACCAATGTTTCTCGTAAGGCGCGCCTTCCGCAACCCAGCGCCGGATGGTCTCCTTTTGCGCTGGGCTGAGTTCCTTGTGCGCGAACTGCGGCGGCATGATCTTCGCGGGATTCTGTGCGAAAATGCGCTGGATAATAGCGCTCTGATCCGGCTGGCCTGGAACAATCGGGGTCACGCCGGATTTCGTCGTCCGCAGCGCCTCTTCTCGGATGTCCAGCCGGAGCCCCGCCATGCGGGCCCGCTGATCGGGACCGTGACAGCGAAAGCACGTGTCCGACATGATCGGCCGGATATCGCGATTGAAGCGCACCGGGCTGTCTGCAGCGGCGGCGCTAGTACTAAGCAACGCCAAGCTCAAAGGGATCCATACCCAACGCATGCTGGGATCATTATACTGCCCCGCTACATGCAGTAAAGTAAAGATCTTGAAAGGGGTAAACATGAACAGACGAGGTTTTGTGAAATCTCTGGCGGGAACATCCCTCGCCGGCGTTGCGGCGGCACCACCTGCGCAAGCGGCTTTGCCCAAAATGAAAATTACGCGAGTTCGCGTTTACTCGCCACCCAATCCAAATCCTCTTTTCAATCAGGCCGACCTGGTGGTTACCGTCGAGACCGATGCCGGCATCACGGGGATTGGCGAGGGCGGCTCTCAGCAGTTGCTGGAACAATGCGCCGGACGGCTGATCGGACAAGATCCCCACTTCATCGAGCGCCGCTGGCAAGATATGTCCCGGGCTTTCTTCTATCCGCCGGGCCGCGAAAAGGAGCATGCGATAGGAGCTCTGGATTTGGCATTGTGGGACATCAAAGGCAAAGTCCACAATTTGCCGGTCCACGCCCTTTTGAGCGGAATGGTTCGGAACTACTGCGAGTGCTACAACACCGCCGGGGTTATCCCAGGCATCCGCCAAGGCATGAGCGTGAAGGAGCGAGCCCAGCTTACGATTGAAGCTGGCTATCGCGCGTTCCGGATGGACGCCGCTTCAACCACGCCCAACACCACCTACAACACCCACGAAAGAATCAACCAGCTCTTTGATGACTGCGCGCAGGCTCGCGACGGCGTCGGCAAGAATGGCGACTTCTGTATCGATTTCCACCAGAGGTTCGATCTTTCGGACGCGATTCGAGGATGCGGGCTCATCGAAAGCCTGGCGCCTTTCTTCGTCGAAGATCCGGTGCGGACCGAAGCTTTCCAGGAGGATTTGCCGATCCTCCGTCGAACTGTTAAGGTGCCGCTGGCCGCCGGCGAGGAGTGGGGCAATCGCTGGGACTTCAACAAGCTGGTCGAGAACCACGATCTCGACTACGTTCGCGTGACGCTCCCGAACGTGGGTGGAATCACCGAGATGATGAAGATCGCCGCCATCTGCGAGACGCATTTTGTCGGTATCGTGCCGCATTTCACCGGCCCCATATCAACGGCCGCGCTAGTAAATTGCCTGGGCACATTCTCCGGGCCGCTGCTGATGGAATACAACTTCCAGGGTCGGACTCTCCCGCACCTGCCGGTTTGTCTGGACTTCAAGAACGGCAAGCTGTACGCGAACGACCGGCCCGGCTTGGGCGTGGAGCTCGATATGAAACAGCTGAAGATGATCGCGGAGATCACGCAGCCGGTCACCAATCGCGCTCAGGTCTATTTCCGGCCCGACGGCTCAATAACGAACTGGTAACCTCACAGGAGCTTTATGTTCACCTTCACGCGTAGACAATTCGGCGGTGTGATGCTTGGCCTAGGCGCCCAGGCGCGCAAGCTCGGTGCTTCGACCACCAGGATCGACGAGACTCTGCGGTCGGGAATCGCGCGCAGGAAAATCCCTGCGGTGGCCGCTATGGCTGCCACCGCGACCCAGACTTTTTATGCCGGCGCTTTCGGCAAGCGCGACAGCTCCTCTGGTATCGACGTCAAACCGGACAGCATTTTTTCGATCGCCTCCATGACCAAGGCCATTGCCGCGACAGCCGCGATGCAACTGGTCGAGCGCGGAAAACTACAGCTCGACGGACCGGCGTCGAAGCATCTTCCGGACCTCCGCATGGCGCAAGTCTTACACGGATACGACGCCTCCGGACAACCCATCCTTCGCCCGCCAACTAAGCCGATCACATTGAGACACTTGCTGACGCACACCTCTGGCTTCGCCTACGACATCTGGAGCCGGGAGATGTTCGAGTACGTGCAGAAAACCAGCAATGGGGTTCCACCGGGTACGGTCGCTGCGCTCACACCGTTGGTGTTCGAGCCGGGAACGCGCTGGCAGTATGGCTACAGTATGGATTGGGCGGGAAAGCTGGTGGAGGCCGTCAGCGGTCAGAATCTCGAGCAGTATATGCAGGAGCACATCCTGCAGCCGCTCGGCATGAAGGATACCACCTACATCATGACCGCTGAAAAGTACGATCGGGTAGTCAGTTTGTATCAAAAACTGCCGGACGGAACGATGCAAGAGAATCCCCGCAGGCTGCCCTCGCCCCCCAAGGCCTATAACGGAGGTGGCGGCCTTTATTCCACGCCAGGGGACTACGTTCGCTTCATGCAAATGATTCTTAATCACGGCCGCGCGGGCAAGAGCCGGATTCTCGAGTCGAAGACGGTCGACCTAATGGCGACCAATCAGATCGGCGAACTGGGCGCTGGGCGGCTCAAGAGCTTCATGCCTCAGCGGTCGGCCGACGTCGATCTCCATCCCGGCGCGATGGACAAATGGGGGCTCGGTTTTCTAATCAACACCAAGGCCTATGACAACGGGCGTTCCGCCGGCAGCCTGGCTTGGGCCGGCATCGACAACACGTTCTACTGGATCGATCCGAAGCGCGGAATCTGCGCGACCATCATGATGCAGTTCCTGCCCTTCGTGGACCAAGAAGCGGTCGGCCTGCTCGGGGATTTTGAGCGGTCGGTGTATACCAGCCTCGCGAGTTAACGAGACGGAGTGCCGACAAATCGTATCGCACGTGTCAAAACTGCCCGCCTGTGGGCCGTCCGAGCGACAGTCCTCAATCACCCAGCCCCCGTTGTTTCATAAACATCCACGGCCTGAACAATTGGAAGCTGGCGTGCTCTCTCATGGTCAGCGAATGGGGTCCATGAAGCTTCAAATCGAACAGAGAGAACGAGAGAAGATTGTCATCCTCGATCTCAAGGGCCCGTTGGTCCTGGGCGACGACGAACTTTCATTGCTTCAGCGGCTTCTGTTTCTCCTCGAATCGCGGCACCCCAAAGTCATACTGAACTTCAAGGACGTTGGCAGTGTCGATGAAGCTGGACTCGACACCCTGTCCTTCTGCGCCACGCGCTTCCAGGAAGCCGGCGGCCGGCTGGTGCTTCTCAACGTCAACTCACCACCCGCCGGCATTGAGACTTATCAGCAAGAGACAGACGCCGTCAATAGCTTTTTCCCGGACCGCGTTGTGCCACGTTATGACATCCTCGAATTCGTAAAGGAACAGCAGCAGCTCAGGGATCAAAATGTCTCTGTAGCGCAGCCCGCGCTCGCGCAGTAGATAGCCTGGAGTTTCTCTAAGGCTTCTACACTATTGCTTATAAGTGTTGCCTCTGATGCTTATAGGTGTCACCCTGATTCCCATCCTCTAGCGTGAATGCTACCTTTCGATGCAGCGGCAGTTTCCGGCGCCCGCCACAAGGGGGCATTCGCCGGCCGATGATCCTGCCCGGGAGGGTAAATCATTATGATGCTGAGAATCGCTACTCTCTTCGCGTTGGCCGCCGCTCTTATTCCCGCTGCCCCGAAAAATCGGGATTGGCAAACAGGAATGGTACTCGATCCGCAAGATAATCTATACTTCGGACACACTTACAGCCATCCAACTGATGCGACCATGTCTTTTGGCGACGCGCGGACTGGATCTCAAATCCATGTTGGCACCCGTTCGCCGGGCGACGACTTCGTTCTCGACCAGTATGTAGTCGAGTCGGAAAGTTACGTTTACCTGGCCCAGACGATGCGCCTCCGGTCGAACAAGCCGTTTCGGTTACCCGCGAATATGCCCGTGAAGTTCGCCGTCGACAAGAAGAGGATTTGGTTGCTGGACGCCGAAGGCAACGAGTATCAGGCCAATATTGCCAAGCGGAAAGAGAAACTTCAACCCACGCAGTAGTCGCGCTACTTCGCGCCTATCTCTTGCTTAATCAGCGACACGTTGCGGGAAGCCTGCTGTTGCACATTGCTCGCGATGCCGGCCGACTCTTCGAAGTATTTCAGGCCGTTGCGGATCTGGCCCCGGTCGCCGATAGCCTTGCCTAGGGTATAATTCGCCAAGCCAAGATAGAATAGAGCATTGGCATAGACGACCGAATCGCCTTTGATGGATGGAAGCGCAGCCCGCAACGCTTTGTTGGCTGGGCCAAATCTTTGTTGCATGGCGTTGCCGGCACCGATGTAAAAGTTCGCCATGCCAATCTTACCGCCCTCGTTGCCGCCTTCCACCTTCGGTCGGCTGTTGAGCGCTTCTAATGCTCGGGTTCCACCGCTGACTGCTCCGTCTGCACGCGACCCGCGCCAGGCGCAATCCGCCGCGACCAGGAACGCCTCTGCATTCTTGGAATCCGCCGCGGCCAACTTGCTTGCGGCCGCGCATCCCTTGGCTCCCAACGCGCGGACATAGTTCGGAGTAGCTAACCAAAGATATTGGCTCTTGGGATTGGCCTCTTCCAGGGCGGCGCCGATTTCGGCTACTTCTTTGGGATCTTTCGCTTTGAGTGTCGCGGCATAGAGAGCGTACTCAGCGTAATTGCCCACTTCCTTGTCGTGTTCGATCATCGCCTTGGCATCGTCATCGGCCGGCTTGACCGCCTCGAGCTTGCGCGCGATTTGAGCGGTCTTCACCGCCGCTTTTCTCACCGCTTCCGGATCGTCTTTGCCCTCGGCCGCCTTGATGGTATTAAGTCCGACGTCGATCGCATCCGCGCTGCTGTCCAGCACTTTCATACCCGCATCCAGCGCCTTATCGTAATTTTTCTGATTCAGATACACAGCCTGCAACTGGACGCACACCCATCCGGCGCCTTCATGCATCGGATATTTATCCAAGAACTCCTGCATCATGGCTACTTTCTTAGCCTCGTCTGCCTCCTGCCCGATATTTTGTAGCAGTTGGCCCTCCGGCGTGCCCACGTTAATCGTGAAGTTTTGCCGCGTCTGAGCGACGGCGGGCATCACGAGTAAAACCAGGGTTACCAAGTAACGTTTCATAAATTCTCCCAACGCTGAAATTTATCACAAATGAGGCCGCAGCGGGCAAACATAGGCCCCGCGCGTTCATCCACCGGGAGGCGCAACCTCATCCACGTTGAGGCGCAACCCCAAACGGAAAGCGTGCTTCCGGAATCGATAGGCCGCGTACTTCGATGTTCTTGAGATCGGTGGTCCCGACTCCACGCGCCTCGGCCAGCAGCAGCGAGTTGTCACAATTGACGAACGGCGCGGTTCCCTTCGCGGCCCGAGGATCGTAGCCCATCACCGCCGTCGACACTACATCGGTTGTCGTCGCATTGGTTCCGGCCAGGATCACGCCCGGCTGAACAGTGCGCAGTCCCCGAATCCATGGACCTTCGCCGCCTGCCACGGTCTCGATGCCATCGATAATCGCCAAATCGATCGGACGCGTTGACGCCAAGTCCGCCACAATTCGCGGCATCCGATAACCCGGATCGCGGCTCGACCGCGGATCGTTCTCCTGGGGCGAACTTTTCGATGGCCCACGGCGTCCGGAATGACAAACGGCGCTGCGACTAGAAGTCGGGTGCTCGTTCGGCTCCTGCTCACCTGCGTCATCGCCGTAAATGGATGCCGGCGTTATGCCGAAGCAGTTCTTCATCGACAGCGTCACTCCGCAGGTTGCGTGATTTTTCAGCTTGGCCAGCGATATGAAAACGTCGGTCTCTTCATAGGCGGGATGCAGATCGAAGGCTGGGAAGATAGAGCCACCGCCCGGCACCTTGAATCGCGTGTAGCGTTTCGCTCCGCCCAGCCCGTTGGTGTTGACGAACTCGACGTTCTTGGCCGCGCCGAACAGCGTCTTGACGTTCCAGTCCGACTGGATCAGATAATTTTCCATCGATCCGCTGGTGGCCCAGCAGCTTTCGACAAACCGTACGCGCCGGGCGCCCGAACGTTCCAGAAGATACGCCAGCGCCGCGGCCATGTTGGGGTGCGTATAGTGGGTCAGCCCCAGCGGCTTGCCTTGGAACCGCGTGCTCGGGCTGCCTGTCAGGTTGACCTTTATGGTGACGGTCTTGTTGTTGACGATTCGGCCCAGGCCGCCGAGTTGATCGAACATGGTCGAGAGCGTGCCGGCCAGATCGCCATCGTAAGTTCGCGCTCGCGCGATAGATACTGGAGCCGTAGGGGCTTCCTTCGCTCTGGCCAACGGAGCAGTTGCAAGTAGAGCCATTAATTCACGCCGAGTCATGACTCCAGCTTACCGCCGTTGCATACCTGAAGTGGACGTCAGTGCAAAGGATCGAGTGCCCGGAACCAGCTTGGGAAAATGCTGTAGGTACAATAGCAATCGTGGCTACCGTCACTTTCGACCAGGCTCGTCGAGTGCGTCATCGCCCAAGTGACGGCCTCACAACCAACGCCTGCAGTAGAAGAAGTCGCTCTTCTGGAGGCAGCCGGTCGTGTGCTGGCCGAGCGCGTCGGGGCCGATCGCGATTATCCTCCGGTCGCACGATCGGTTCGCGACGGGTTCGCAATTCGCGCGGCAGATGTGCCCGGCGATCTGCGCGTGATCGGCGAGGTCCGGGCCGGGGAGTCCTTCGGTGGGCAGATGCAGGCCGGGGAAGCAATCGAGATCATGACCGGCGCCCCCGTACCTCGAGGCGCGGATGCGGTGGTGATGATCGAGCACGTTCAGGTGACCGGCGATCGTGTGGGCGTGCCGCGAACCCTCGAGCGCGGCGAGAACATTAGCGCGCAAGGATGTGAGGCGCGCCGCGATGAAGTGCTGTTAGAACCGGGACGCCGCCTGGGATTCGCTGAGATCGCAATGCTGGCTACGGTCGGCCGTCCGCGTGTCAGGGTCTTCCGCAAGCCGGAAGTCGCGATTCTGGCTACTGGCGACGAGATCGTCGAAGTGGACCAGACGCCGCTCGATTATCAGGTTCGCAATTCCAATGCCCAAGCGCTCGCCGTGCAAGTCATGCGCGCCGGCGGTTGCCCGCGAATTCTTCCAGTGGCCCCCGATCTCTATGCGGGTACCCGCGAGTTGATGGAACAAGGGTTGCGATCCGATCTGCTGCTGCTCTCCGGCGGCGTTTCGGCCGGCAAATACGATCTGGTGGAGCGCGTGTTAGCTGACCTCGGCGCCGAGTTCTTTTTCGATCGCGTCCTCATCCAACCCGGCCAACCGCTGGTGTTCGGAAAGGCGCAAGGCAAGTTCTTTTTCGGCCTGCCGGGGAATCCGGCGTCGACCATGGTAACTTTCGAGATCTTCGGCCGCGCGGCCCTGGAGCTGCTGGGCGGCCAAGCGGAGGCAATGCTGCCTCTTCCCTGGAGCAAGCTCACGCGCGAATTTCGACAGAAAACCGGACTCACGCGCTTCTTGCCGGCGATGTTGAGCCGGGATGGATCCGAAGTCGCGCCACTGCGCTGGCAAGGATCTGGCGACGTTCCCGCGCTGGCGCGCGCCAATGCATTCCTGGTCACCGAGCCCGACCGCGAGAGTTGGGCCGCTGGCGATCTGATCCGTGTCCTGATGAAATAACGTGAAGAAGAAGCTCAGCCACTACACCGACGCCGGCGCCGCCCGGATGGTGGACGTCTCCGCCAAAGCGCCAACCAAGCGCACGGCGCGCGCCCACGCCTTCGTCAGTATCCGGCCCGGAGGTCCTGGCGAAGCTCCCTGAGAATCCCAAAGGCAACCCGCTCGAGATCGCCCGCGTGGCCGGCATTTCCGCCGCCAAGAAAACGTCCGAACTGATCCCGCTTTGCCATCCCCTGATGCTCTCGCACGTGGATGTCGAAGTCGACATCGAACCCGACGGCGTGCGTATCATCTCCAGCGTTTCAACCACCGGACCCACCGGCGTAGAAATGGAAGCACTTACCGCGGTATCAGTGGCGGCCCTCACCGTCTACGACATGACCAAGGCTCTGGACAAAGGCATCGAGATCCGCGATCTCTACTTGCTCGAAAAGACCGGCGGCAAAAGCGGAGACTACAAACGCGCATGATTCAGATCGCCATCGTTACTGTAAGCGATTCGGCGGTCGCCGGCACGCGCGAGGACCGCTCCGGCCCCAAACTTCGCGAACGCGCGGAGGCACTGGGCTGGACCATTGCCGCGCAAGAGCTGGTGCCTGACGAAACAAGCCAAATATCAGCCGTCCTCCGGCGCTTGGCCGATTCCGAGCGCTTTTCAGTGATTCTCACTACCGGCGGAACTGGCGTGGCGCTCAGAGACGTAACGCCGGAAGCTACCCGCGCCGTGATCGAACGTGAGATCCCTGGTGTGGCCGAAGTGATGCGGGCCGAGGGCTCGCAAATTCACACCCCTGGCAGCGCTATCCCGTGCGGTCGCCGGTGTTCGCGGCCGTACAGTCATCATCAATCTGCCTGGATCGCCAAAGGGAGCCGTCGAATCGCTGGACACTATTTCGAAACTTGTGCCCCACATGGTTGATCTATTGGAGGGGAGGACAGGTCATGCGGATGTGCCACACTAAAAGCATGCGGAAGGCTACGATAATCCTGATCTGCGGCGCCGCGTTAGCCCAATCGCCGCCTGCGGCCGACCCAAAAGACGACAAAGACGCCGTCATCCGAACTAATGTGAACGTCGTCATTGCGCCCACGACCGTGCGCGACAAGAAAGGCGAGTTCATTGATGGGCTACAGCTCCAGGATTTCCAGCTTTACGATAACAACAAGCTGCAAAGGATAACCGCCGATGTGCGCGACGAACCGCTATCGCTGGTCATCGCGGTACAAAAAAGCTCCAACCTGAACGACATCTTGCCGAAGATCCAGAGAATCGGTTCGATGCTGAATGACCTGGTTGCCGGACAGGACGGCGAAGTGGCCGTGGTCGCCTTCGACCATCGTATTCAAGTCGCTCAGGATTTCACCAACGAAACCGAGAAAGTCTCAGAGGCCTTGAAAAAGCTCGTGCCGGGCAGTGCGAATCACGCCGTGATCGACGCCGAGATGCAATGCATCCGCATGCTGCGCAACCGCCCGCGCGATCGCCGGCGAGTGCTGTTGATCATCGCCGAGAAGCGGGATCGCGGAAGCGAGGCGCGGCTCCGGGAAGCGCTGACCGAAGCCCAATTCGCCAACGTCGCGATTTACTCCCTCGACATTTCAAGCGCCATGGCCACGCTTACCACCCGCGGCGACCCTCCGCCTCCGCCGGCCATCCCTACCACCGCGCAGCATGTACCCGCTGGCGCTGCCCTGACCCCCACCACGATCGACCAGAATTATTACCTCGGAAACGCTATTCCGGTCTTCGTCGATATCTTCAAAGGCGTCAAAAGCCTGTTTGTGGATGACACTCTCGACGTTTTCACCCGCTTTACTGGCGGCAAGGAATACGCATTCGTGAGTGAGCGGAGTCTCGAGAAAGCAGTCGAGGGTATCAGCCAGGAGCTCCACAGCCAGTATCTGCTTAGCTACATGCCCAACAATCAAATTGAAGGTGGATTCCACGACATCCGCGTGGTGGTGAACCGGAACAACCTCGAAGTGCGCACCCGGCCGGGCTATTGGGTCGCTACCCGAGCCGAATAGCTATACGCCCCAAGTCAGGACGTACGGAGTGTTTGTTTGAAGCACATCTAAGGGTATTCCTTAGGGCTTTCTCTAAGTATGGACACTTAGTACGGTCGAGTTTTAGTACCGCTCAAACCCGATCGCCGCGAAGCTAACCACGCTCTCCTCATCGATATTCCACTGCTGATAGCGGCGTAGAGTCCCGCGTGTTCGCGGCATAACCTTCAAGAACGTATAGATGGGCGATGAGCCGCACCATTTCAAGTCGTCGCGATTTTCCTGCACCAAATCCCAAAAGCCATCGGCGTCAGAGGCGTTCAGGCGTTCGATCCGCATGCGATCCCGTTCTTTCACCGCCGCCATCTCGCCTTCATCGGCGCGAGCGAGTCATGGAGTCGCCATAACGGCGTCCCATGTGGGCCATATCCACGCCTAGCACCCAGAACAGGCGGTCGGCTTCTCGGGCGGATATATTGCCCAAAGCATCAAAAAAACGCCTCACGTCTTCGTTCGCTTCCGGCTTGCCGCCTTGGTAGATGCTGTTGGCAAATGAGCCGCACAGAATCGGCAGGATGCGAATATTCGGTCCATAGATATGCTGCAGAAACAGAACCTGGAATTCGATGGAGTGCTCGACGGCGTGGCAGTAGTCTTCCATCCGAGTCGCGCCCGGAGCCGCTTGAGCCAATTCGTCGACCAGCGACGTTTCGGTGATCGCTTCGCCGAAAGGTGTCACGAACGGCTTGCGGGTGAGTCCGAACCGGTCCGCTTCGCCATAGTGCGAGGTCCCCAGCACCACGAAGGTGCGGTCCTTATACGCCGGCAGCAGCGAGGCGTAGGCGTCGCGGTACGATTCCCATCCGCCGAAAGGGCTCACGTGTGGCGCAGCAATGCCGATCTGCGAATCCTGTGCGGCTCCAGGCGACGAGCCTTGCATGAATTCCGAGAGTGTCTTGCGGGCTTCCTCCGCATCCAGCGGGTAGGCCGAACCCGCATGCGAAGGCTCTCGCTTTGGCGCAGCCGCGAACTCGTTAATTCGAGCCACCCGAAGCTTCTCGAATTTCTCGTCTTCCAGAAAACCGGCAGTACTCAGCGTGTCATAGAGGTGCTTCTCGATCTCGCCCACCTGGATTTCGCCGGTGATGCGCACCAGGCTGGCCCGCAGATCGAGTGTCGTCTGTTGACCGTCAAAACACGCCAGGCACTCCACCAGTTGCGTAGGAATCAGCAACATGGAATCCGAGAATCGAAACGGATCCCGAATCAAAAGGCCTGGATTCGCGGGGTCCGGCGACGGCATGAAGTCCAAGCTCAGCCGCAGGCGGGGAAGTTGGTTGGACACTACCATCCACTATCGCAAAAGAGTCGCGGACAGAACATCCGCGGATCCGGGTGCTCCCTATTTTGGACGCGTCAGGTCAAAGCGGTCGGTAGTGCGAGTGTAGGTAGCGCCGCCCATGCGTCCGATCGCGCGTAACTGATCGGGGTCGATCTTGAAATCGTGAAAGTACTGATCGTCAACGTGGAAACGCACCACTTCGCCGAGGACCAGATTCCCGCTGCCGTCCTCTCCTCCTATCTCAACCAGTAGATAGAGCTTGCACTCCATATGCACGTGCGATTGTTTCACTCGCGGCGGCTTCACCAGGTCGCTAGGGATGGGCGTTAAACCCGCGGCTACGAATTCGTCCACCTCCGGCGGAAATTCGGCCGAGTAATATTCATCTGCTCCGCGAACTCTTCAGACACGATATTCACCACGAATTCCCGAGTGACGGTGATGTTGTGCAGCGTGTCCTTCTGAGGGAGAGGACCGCGGCGGCGCATCGGGCAGAAGCAAATCACGGTGGATTGGCGCTGACGCCGGTGAAAAAACTGAAGGGCGCGAGATTCGGAATCCCCTCCGGGCTCAAAGTGGAGACAAACGCGATGGGGCGCGGTACGATCGCGCCGATCAGCAGCTTATACGTATTCAGCCAGCCCGCCTCCTTCGGGTCGACAATCAATCAGCGCGTCTCCACCGGCTTTTTCTCCATCCAACTCATCCAGTATTCTTTCCACTCGACGCCCTCGCCGGCCGGCAATACGTGAATTGGATTCAGGCCGTCCAGCATCACGGCGTACTCATCGGTATGCGTCTTCTTCTTTTGATTGGCAAGCGCCTTGGGATGCGGCCCATGATGGATTCCGCGCGGATGCAGCGTGGCCATGCCGGCCTTGATGTTGTCTTTGCTGAAAAAGTCGCCGTCGTGGTAGAAGATGAACTCGTCGTAATCGGTGTTGCGATGGAAGAATGGAACGCGCAGCGCGTCTTCATCCTGCTCGAGCGGGCGTGGCAGGAAACTGCACACCACCGCGCCTTCGGTGACGAAAGTGGTGTGCGCGCTGGGCGGCAGATGCGCGCGATGGCTCATCACCGGACGGATGTCGCGCATGTTGATCTTCCACACCGTGAGGTCGCCCTTCCAGCCCACCACGTCAATGGGATTGAACGGGTAAACCACTTTCGAAATCTCGTCGTCCACCTGGATGCGGACTTCCCACTCGTTGCGATCGTCCAGTAGCGGCGCGGGCTCGGGCGTGATAATAGCCGCCGGATCATAGAGCGCGTGCTGGCCGAGCAGGCCCTTTTCCGGCTGCTCGAACTCGTGCTTGGATTGAATGATCAGGAAGAAATTGTCGCGCGTCTGGGGCACGACGCGATACGTGACGGCGCGCGGGATGTTGATGTAGTCGCCCTGGTTCGAAATCGAGCGGACCGAAATCGGTTTCGATCTTGCCGCGGCCGCGATGGACGAAATAGAGCTCGTCCCCATCGGCATTGCGGAAGTAGAAGGGCATCGGCTCGGAGCGGCGCGAAACGTACAGACGCACGTCGTTGTTGCCGAGGAACGCCACGGGCAGGCCTTCGGCATCGGTCAGGTCGGTAGGTTTGAGCTCGTTCAAATCGAAGCAATGCGGCCGCAGTTTCCCTTCGAAGCGGATCCAGCCGGTGGGCGGATGCGCATGGTAGAGATGCGCGGACTTACCGTAGAATCCGCGGCGGCCGTGCTCTTCCTCAAAGGTCCCTTCCGGGATACCGACATGGGCTTGACTGGTGGTCTTGCCTTTTTTCAGCGGATACATGGTGGTGCTCCTGATTTCAGTATAGGAGGCGCGGAGCGAAGCAGTGCTAAACGACCCGGACTTTGCCCCATTTACGTATGCGCTCGTCTGCCGTTATAAGTGTGAGGTTGTGACAGCGGGCCGTCGCAACGATGATTTGATCGGCGGGGTCATTTGGGAAATCGTCACCCAGACGGACGCTTTCAGCAGCGATCTTTGCGGTCAGAGGGAGGATCGTGAGTAGCGGATGTGAGTCGATGCTGTCCAACCACGCGTCCAACGAAGCGTCAACCTCTATTCTTCCCCGCTGGATCATAAAGGCCGTTTCGCGGAGAGAAAGTGCGCTCAATCCGGCCGGTTGATTCGTCTGGAATAGCTCGTAGAGAACGCCCGTTTGTAATTTGCTCAAGCGATGCACATCCAGCAGCCACCAGACCAGGATATGCGTGTCGAGCAGATATGAGATCAATCTGACTCACACTCCCACGGGTTGTCGGAAAAATAGACGATATCTCCCTTGATCCTCGCCTTGCCCTTCCACATACCTCGCAATTGAGGTTTCGCACTTTCCATTCGCTCAACTCGAGCTACTGGCCGGCCGCGCTTAGTAATCACAATTCTGTCGCCTTTGGTCTCAACGTCCGCCAGAAGGCGAAGGCACTTCGCTTTGAATTCGCTCACGGGAAGGGTGATTTCCTTCATGCCCCATTATACAACTGACCATTTGATATGGTCAAATACAAGACCCACTTGAAAGTGGTGCTTTATTGGGCTATCATGTGGTTGGGATGAATATGAGTCGGACTACACTTTCGGCGCCCGGTCTTACCACTTCTGAATCGCCATTTATCGAGCAGGCCAAGCTCGACGGCCAACTCTACATCGCTCAGCCTTACGAGCTGTACTCTGACGAGAATCACGCCGCGTGGCACAAGCTTTATTCGCGCATGCTGCCCCGCTGGGAACGCTACGCGAACGAGCATTTTCTCGAAGGTATCGGCAGGCTGTGCCTTGATCCCGATCGAGTGCCCCAGCTCGATGAGGTGAACAAGTTCCTGCGCCCATTGACCGGCTTTCAAGCCAAAGCGGTCAGCGGCTACATCCCGGCCTTTCTCTTTTTCGACTGCCTCCGCAATCGCGAGTTTCCCACCACCATCACCATCCGCCGCTCCGACAAGCTCGATTATCTTCCAGAGCCCGATATTTTCCACGACATCGCCGGCCATGTTCCGATGCACACCGACAAGCACTTCGCCGAGACTCTGGTGCGCTTTGGCGAGTGCGCGCACACGGCCGCCGATCTGGTCTCCGGGATTCGCGATCCGGAGACGCGCATTCATTGCCTGACCAGCATCATCCGGGCGATGGCGCGGTTCTTCTGGTTCACCATCGAATTCGGGTTAATGCGCGGCCGGGACGGGCTGAAGGTCTATGGCAGCGGACTGCTCAGCTCCCACGGCGAGATCGCGCACGCCATCGAAGCGCCCGAGGTGCAGCGCTATCCCATCCAGCTCGAATGGGCGATCAACCAAGCTTTTGAAATCGACCAGCTATCAGCCGCTGCTGTTCATCGTCGACTCATTCGATCACTTGTTCAGCCTGGTGGACCAACTGGAAGGGTGGTTGAAGGCCGGCAAACTGAACAACGTCGCGCCGGGCGAGCCGGGCGTGAATGAAGAGGATCTGAAGAGCTTCCTGCAGAGAGGCTAGTGGAGGGTAGCCGGTAGGTATAATGAAGACGTGCAACTCAGAATCGAGCTGATTTGTATTCTGGCCGCGACCGCCCTCTTCGCGCAGGCTCCCAAAGCCCCCGAAAACTGGAAAACGATCGACGATTTGCCGCGTATCGACATGACCGGCCTGACGACGGTGCAGAAGCGCGCCGTGCTCAAGCTGGTTCGCGAACAGGATTGCTCCTGCCAGTGCGGTCTCAAAACCGCCGAGTGCCTGCTCGCGGATCCGAACTGCTCTTACAGCAAAGCGCTGGCGATCATTGCGGTGAAGGGCGTCAAAGACGGCAAGAGCCTGATGGAAATCAGCAAGTTGATGGATACTTCGCCGAAATCGCGCCGCCCAAAGCTGCTCGAAGATCCGGTGGTCATTCCGGTGGAAGGTTCGCCGGTGCTGGGACCGAGCGATGCGAAAATCACGCTGGTCGAGTTCTCTGATTTCGAGTGCCCCTATTGTTCATCCGCGGTGAAGAACGCGAGTGCCATCATGGCGGCGTATCCCAAAGACATCAAGCTGATCTATAAGCAATTCCCATTGTCCATGCATCCACATGCCGCGCTGGCGGCGGCTGCATCCTTGGCGGCCAAGGATCAGGGTAAGTTCTGGGAAATGCACAACATTATGTTTGCGAATTTCCGCAAGCTGTCGCGCGAGAACATGTTGATCTGGGCCAAGGAAATCGGGCTGGATGTCGACAAATTCCAGGCTGATCTCGACTCCGGCAAGTACAAAAAGACCATCGATAAAGACCTGGCCGACGGCGAGCAGGCCGGCGTCTATGGAACGCCCGCATTCTTCATCAATGGCAAGCTCTACAACGGACCGATCGAGTTGGCAGGGTTAAAGCCGATTCTCGATGCCGAGCTGAAGGGCGGCGCGAAAGTGCAAGCCAGCCGCGCAAGAAGTAGACTTTACAAATTCCCGCGCGCTTCCTGCTCGCGCTCGATCGCCTCAAACAGCGCTTTGAAATTGCCTTTGCCGAAACTGCGGCTGCCTTTTCGCTGGATTACTTCAAAGAACAAAGTCGGCCGGTCTTCGACCGGCTTGGTGAAGATCTGCAGCATGTAGCCCTCATCGTCGCGATCGACCAGAATCCCCAACTCAGCCAATTGATCGATTGGCTCGTCGATCTTGCCGCAGCGCTGTTCTAGATCTTCGTAGTAAGTGGTTGGCACGCGCAGAAACTCGATGCCTTGATCGCGCATCTTCGTCACCGTAGCAATAATGTCGCCGGTGCCCATGGCGATGTGCTGCACGCCAGGACCGTGGTAAAACTCCAGATACTCCTCGATCTGCGATTTCTTCTTGCCGGTGGCCGGCTCGTTGATCGGGAACTTCACCCGGCCGTTGCCGTTCGACATGACCTTCGACATAAGCGCCGAATATTCAGTGCTGATGTCGTTGTCGTCGAAATGCTGATAAAGCTGGAAGCCCATGATGTCGCGATAGAACGCGACCCAATTGTTCATCTGGCCCCAACCGACGTTGCCGACCATATGATCGATATATCGCAAGCCCACCGGGCGCGCGATCGGGTCTTCGCCTTCGACGCCGCGGAATCCGGGAAGGAAAACGCCGCGATAATTCTTGCGCTCGACGAAGGTATGTAGCGTGTCGCCATAAGCCGCGATGGCGGAGATCCGGACTTCTCCGTGCTCGTCCTTTTGAATAGCTGGTTCTACAACACCGCGCGCGCCGCGCTTGGTGGTTTCCTGTAAGCCGCTTCCGCGTCATCCACCAATAAAGCGATCTCACGAACGCCGTCGCCATGCAGTTTAATGTGATCGGAAAGGAATCCCTCGGGCTGCAGCGGGGCTGTGAGTACGAACCGGATTTTGTCCTGTTGGACCACGTACGACACGCGATCGCGAGTGCCCGTCTCCGGTCCCCGGTAGGCCACTAGTTTCATTCCCAGCGCCGCACGGTAAAAGTAGGCAGCCTGCTTGGCATTCCCGACGTAGAACTCGATGTAGTCGGTGCCGTTCAACGGCAGAAAATCGGCCGGCTTTGGGCTAAGATCGGTTTTTTCCACTAACTCTTGCATACTGCGATGACCTCTGATTTCTGCATTGCCTCCACGCAACGCTGATTGTCTTCGTCCGTTCCAGTCGAGATGCGAACACAATTGGGCAACCCGAAACCAGTAAGTGGACGGACGATGATGCCTTGCGCAAGTAATTCACGATTCAATTGCGCCGCCTGTTCGGCGCCGGGCAGCACCGTCATGACGAAATTCGCCTCCGACGGCACAACCGTTAGCCCCATTTCCCGCAAGGCGTTGGTCAGGAATTTCAAGCCCCGGGCATTCAGCTCCAGCGACCGGTGCAGGAACTCCTTGTCCGAAAGCGCGCCGATCCCCGCGGCTTGAGCGACCGTGCTGGGCTCGAAGGGCAGCTTGATCTTGAGCAAATTGGCGATCAGCTTTCGTGCGCGAATCCGTACCCAATGCGCGCGCCGGCCAGGCCGTAGATTTTCGAAAACGTCCGCAGCGTGATTACGTTGTCATAACGGTAGTGCATCGAGTCGGGATAACGCGGATTGTCTTGGGCGTATCGAAATACGCTTCGTCCAAAATGATAAGGACGCGCTCGGGAACGTGCCGGTAGAAATCGTCGAATTCGTGCTTGGTGAAGATCGTGCCGGTGGGATTGTTTGGATTCGCCAGGTAGACGATTTTCGTTCGCTCGTTGATCTCTCGCGTCAGCGCCGCCAGGTCGTAATGCCAATCACGATAGGGGACAGTCCGGTATTTGACGCCGCGCGATTTAGCCAGCACCTGAAAGCCGACAAAAGCGGCCTCAGTGGTAAGAACCTCGTCCTCATCGCACAGAAAGGTGCGGATGATGCTGGACATGATCCCTTCAGAGCCGCTGCCGGCGATCACGTTTTCAATCTTTACATCGAACTTGTCGGCCAGAACCCGGCGCAGATCCAGGCCACCGTTAGGATAAAGATGCAGCGTGTCCATGGTCCGGGCTATGGCTTCGAGAGCGAGCGGCGAGGTCCCTAGGGGATTCTCATTGGAAGCGAGTTTCGAGACGTGTTTCAGGCCGTATTCGAGCCGGATTTCTTCGGCGTTCCGGCCGGCCTCGTAGGGGCGGAGCGACTCGATATAGGGCGGAACGAGTGGCATCCCACTTACCAGTGTGGCACACAGCGAACCAGACCCATCGGTAAACGCTACGCTACTGCTGGTGTTAAGCTCCAAGTGATGTCAACCGTATTCGCGAAGCTGAATTTTAAAGACCACAAGCAGATTGTGGTCCTCGACTCACCGGGCAGTTTCGAAAGCGAACTCGCAGCCTTGAAAGGTGTCGAAATCATTCGCGATCTGAAGAAAGCGAAAGAGGTAACGTTCTCCTTGGCGTTCGTGACTACTCAGGAACAGATTAATGCCCTGGCTCCCGCGATTGCTCGGAAGGTGGGAGGAGACGCCATCGTGTGGTTTGCCTATCCCAAGGGGACCTCGAAGAAATACAAGTCGCACATTGACAGGGACAACGGCTGGAATATGCTTGGCTACGAAGGTTTTGAGCCCGTCCGCATGGTGGCGATTGACGAGGATTGGTCCGCAAAGCGCTTCCGGCGCGCCGGCTTCATCAAGAACATGACACGTCCCAAAGAGTATCGACTTACTGAGCGCGGCAAGGCGCGGCCGTCCAAGATTCCTCCCGGCTGACAGTATTACGCACCGCTAACGCCGCAAGCCATTTAATTAGCTTTTGCGCCCTTCTGCCTTTTTCTTTTTTGGCTTCCACTTTTTGAACGGGCTCGGCGGCAACGCGCTTTTGGGAACCTTGATGATCGTCTTCATTGCACTGCGGAATCGTTCGAATGCTTCCGGGCCTTCGATCGTCTCCGGGTGGGGCTTCATTTGGCGTTCTTCTACGATGTTTGCCAGTGGAGCGGCGTGATGGAGTTCTCCGATAGTTTCGTTTCTTCGAGAGTACCTGCATGCATGTCTTTACGTGGTCCTCGCATGACGACTCTACTCTTCTTCGTTATTGCCATCGCTGCATATCTGGGCGCTGTCTGGACGAAAGCTACACTGCGTCGGCTATCCTGTAAAAGCTCAAAGTAGCCCACTAGCCAGCGCCTGGGGCTTCGGCCAGTCCACTGAATTGTGGTTAATACTGTTTAGCAGCTCACCTTTGAATCCGTTTTCTGCCCGCCGGATTCATCCATGCGCTGAGTGTGAAGCTCTGTGCAGTAGACGCGCACTCGATTCCCATCGACAAAACTCCGGTCGACGGATGAGAATAGCCGCCGCCAAGGCCTTCGCGGTCCGCTGTACCGGCGCCCCTAGGATTCCCCCCCGCAAGGAACCTGTTATCTGAGAATCCATCTTTCGGAAGGTGCCAAATGAGTTGGACTCGAACCCTTCTTTTGGGCGCTCTCGTGTTTCCGCTCTGCGGTTCAGGCAGCGCTCAAACAAACGCGAATCCAAAGCTCATCGCCATCCGAGCCTCTCATATGCTGGATGTAAAGGCCGGCACCACAATCTCAAATGTCGTGGTTCTGATTGAGGAGGACAAAATCCGCGCGGTAGGACCTTCGTTGACCATCCCCTCCTCCGCAGAGATTGTCGAACTGGGCGAAGCAACACTGCTTCCGGGCCTGATTGACTGTCATACTCACCTGCTGGCCCGGATTCCGTCAGGGCCGGATGGTTATGGTCTGAACCTGCTCACCAAATCTCAAGCTTTTCGCGCTTTAGAGGGAGCGGCGGACGCGCGAATCACGCTGCGCGCCGGTTTCACTTCGGTGCGGGATGTTGAGAATGAAGGTTCCGGCTACGCCGATGTGGCGCTGAGGGATGCCGTCAATCAGGGCCTGGTGGAGGGCCCGCGAATGCAGGTGGCTACTCGGGCTATCGCTGCTATCGGGCAATACAACCCTTTTGGGATTTCTCCGGACCTGCGGGATTTCCCTAGGGGTGCGCAGATGATCAGCGGCCCCGAAGAGGCGCGCCGGGCTGCGCGGGAACAGATAGGTTTCGGTGCAGACCTGCTCAAGGTGTATGCCGATTGGGGTCACCCAACGTTGACTATCGATGAAATCCGAGCGGTTGTGGAAGAAGCTCATAAAGCGCGTTTGAAAGTGGCGGCGCATGCGGACAGCCTGGACGGTATTCGCAATGCCTTGATCGCCGGGGTCGATTCCATCGAGCACGGAGGCTTTGCCGACCGCACTTCTTTGGAACTGATGAAGCAGAAGAACGCTTACTGGGTGCCCACCAAAGGGGATTTCTTTTTCCGGCTAGACAGCGTAACCAATCCGCGGCAGCGCAAGTACATGGAAGATGTTCTGAACAACGCGCGACAAAACATCACGCTGGCGCGCGAACTTGGTGTGAGGATCGCGAATGGCTTCGATGCGTCCAGCGCCGAAGATCAAGGGCATAACGGACGAGAGATCGTGGCCATGTGCAAACTTGGACTGTCGCCTCTGGAGGCCATCCGCGCCGCGACCACCACAGCTACAGAGCTGATGGGATGGCAGGACAAGGTCGGATCAATCGCGCCCGGTAAGTTCGCTGACATCATCGCTGTCCCTGGCGATCCACTTTTGGACATCTCGCAGGTGGAGCACGTCAACTTCGTCATGAAGGGCGGCGTCGTTATAAAGAACGAGGTCTCTCGCGCAACTGCTCACTAAGTATCTCTAGTGGCTGCCTGTGGCCGAGGCGCTATTACGGGCGCGCTGTGACGTACTGAAGCCAGTCAGAAAATCGATCTGGCTCTTGCGAAGCGCCGTTTTCGCTGCGATCTGATCGCCGAATTCCATATAACTCTCTTTACTGTCGCCGAAGCGCGGCCAGGACGCCAGACCCGGCCCGTTTGGATCGCCCGTCTTGGCGAACCGAACCCAAGCCGCGCTCATGGCCTTCGACAATCGGGCGTCTTGGTCGCTGTAGCTGTCGGGGTCCGGAGAAAAATCACCGAGCATGCTGGCCTGGGTCCCGTAAGCCGAATCGGGAAGCGTGCCGAAGACATATGGAAGTTCGGAGGCGTGAAAGACCCCCCACTTGATTTTCCGGCCGATGCCGTTCAGGCGCGTGAATTGATACTGATAGGTCTTGGGATTCGCTTTGGCCGCTGCTCGCAACACCAGCGGGTGCCCTGCAGGAACAGATAATCGCCGGATGCGTGAGCCGCGGCGTCATAGGCTTCGCCATCCGTGGCGGCCGGATATGCGGCCAGCATCGCCTCCGCTTCATTGCCGAATTGCTGGTCGGCCCATTTACGCAGCGCGGCCAGATTATGCACGGGAGGCCCGCCCAGCAGCGTTCCTTCGTCGGCATTGGTGCCGGCGATTATCGCTACGTGATGGAATTTGCCTTCAGAGAACAGCCGGGCCGGATCGTCCGGGAGCGACCAGCCGTCCACCACAGGGATGTAGTCTTCGCCCCGATCCGCCCCTTCTTCGCCGAGTCATCGGGCCCCGCCATTTCACGACCTCGGCCGTGCTTTTCGCCCGCAACACCGCCAGCGGAGCCTAGCTTCTCACCATTTTTCGAGCGCAACCCGGCCGTACCAGGACTCTTTCAGATGGCTGATGGGGGTAAACATTCACCAGGCGCTCTCGGCGATCACTTATGGAACAGGCTCTCCGACTGCGGCATCACCATCAGGAGCAGACCGCCGTTCCCCCGGCCGATTCGCCGAAAATCGTGACGTTGTTCGGGTCCCCGCAAACGCGGCAATGTTGCGCTTCACCCATTCCAGTCCAGCCACCATGTCCAGAGTCCATAGTTGCCGGACACGCCCCGCGGCGACTCTTTGCTAGTGCCGGGTTGGCAAGAAACCCGAAAATCCCCTGCGGTAATTCAGGCTCACCAGTACTACCCCTTGCGAGGCCAGCTGTTCGCCATCGTAGACGGACTGCGAGCTGGCGTCGACCGGGAAGCCGCCGCCGTGAATCCAGACATGACCGGAAATTTTCGGAGGCCGAGTGGGCCGGGGTCCAACGTTGAGGCCCAGACAGTCCTCACTTTGGCGCGCCGGGGATAAATTGGGGCTACGGGCAGATGGGAAGAACTTTGGATACGCGAATGCCTTTCCAGGGCTTGACGGGCTGTGGGTTCCACCGAAGGTCGCCCATCGGGGGTGCGGCGAAGGGGATGCCTTCGTAGGAGCGGACTGAGGTGCCGCTGCCGGAGACCCAGCCTGAATCGATTTCAGGATGGTTTCAAGGCCGGAGTCGACAGCCAGAACATTGGCGGCAAGGAGCAACGTGGCGAGGGCGAAGTCTCATGGAAGAATCATGACACAAACCGCTGGCGCTGGCTGGATAGCGCGTGCCATACCGTGACACATCTGGTCGATATGACTGGTGGTGCGAACAATGAACAAAATATTCCTGCTTGCAGGCGCTGTAGCTCTTACGATGCAGGCAGCTACGGTGACGGTAACGGCCACCCCATCCAGCGTGACTTTCGCGTATCAGATCGGGGCGATATTATTGCCGGCGGCGCAAACAATTAGCCTGAAACCCAGTGCGGGAACGCCGACCCTCACGGCGACTACTCCGGGACCAGACCAATGGCTCAGCGCGGGCCCGGCTAGCGGCACGGTGCCGGGCAGTCTGACAGTGCGAGTGAACCCGACTAGCCTGACCGCGGCATCGTACCTTTCAGCGATCACGGTCACGGTCACCGGCGTAGCGCCCGTAACCATTCCGGTCACGCTGGTGGTGACGCCTGCCCCTTCGACGCTGACATCAAGCAGCCCCACGTTGAATTTCGTCTCGCCTCCTAGTTCCCCGGCGGTACAGTCGATAACAATGTCGACCAACGGCGCGCCCATTTCGTTTACCGTGACATCGGGAGCGACTTGGCTGACCGTGACCACGCTCAAGGGCGTTGGTCAGCCGGACGTCGCGACAGCGGGGGAAGAGTACCCGCTGACCATTTCAGCTAACTCCACGTCGCTGGTTCCACAGGTCGCACCCTACGTGGGCAAGATCACGGTGGTCGCTTCCGGTGCCGTGGTCACGGTCAAATCGCAATCCATCACCGTCAATCTCACAGTGTCTAGTTTAAGCACCGACCGTCACCAGCGTTTGGCCATCCATTTTGCCAGTCAATGGCGCTGCCCAGACCCTCACCATTTACGGGACCAAACTTTTATAGCGCCACCGTGGCAAAGCTTTTCGGAGTTGCCACCCCTTTGGCTACCACTCCCGATAAAGGAGATAGTCGATGTTCCTCACGGCGGTCATCCCCGC
>CAVUUB010000004.1:0-18874 GCA_963744555.1 Bryobacterales bacterium
GTGGCTGTGACCTCCGCGACGGCTTCGCCGCGCCGCACCAGCGCTCCCGCATACGTTTCGAATCCGGCGCCCGCTTCGATAGGGACGGATTCACCCGTGAGCATGGACTGGTCTAGCAGTACCGATCCGTCGGTGAGACGCACGTCGGCGGCAACCACGGCACCGAGCGATAACTTCACTACATCGCCAACCACCAATTGGGCAGCGGCCACGGTAATCCAGGCGTTATCACGCTTGACCGATGCATTCAGCGCGAGCCGCGACTTCAGCGCGGCAAGCGTCGCCTGAGCGCGTCCTTCCTGAAAGAAACCGAGCGCGGCGTTGAAGGCCAGGAGAGCAGCGATGATCCCCGCCTCGACATACTTGCCGAGGACGATTTCGAGCACGATTGCCGCCTCAAGCATCCATGGAATCGGAGCCCAGAACTTGTCGAGCGCTCTGCGCAGCGGATGCACTGCTGTGTCGGGCATTGCGTTTGGGCCGGATTTCGCCAAGCCGCTTTGGGCTTCAGCGCTGGTGAGGCCGGTCTGGGCTGTCGCCGGGGCGTCTTTGAGGGAAAGAGTGGGCATGGTTTACCTCGTTAGCAGTTTGCGGATCGCTTTCAGTTCCCGCAGACGCTTGGCAGTGGTTCTGGGATAGTTCATCTTGAGGTTGTTGAGCGTATCCAGAACAATTTGGGAAACAATCAATCGGGCATTCTCTTTATCGTCGGCTGGAACCACGTACCAAGGCGCGTGATGGGTGCTGGTGGCGCTTAGGCAATCCTCAAAAGCTTGCATGTACTGTTTCCAATATTTCCTCTCGTGAATGTCCGCGAGACTGAATTTCCAGTTCTTCTCCGGCTCATCGATGCGAGCCAGAAACCGCTTTCGCTGTTGTTCGTGCGAAAGATGGAGGAACACTTTAACGGCACGGGTCCCGTTCCGATAGAGGTGACCCTCCAGGTCAGCGATGGAGCGATACCGTTCTTTCCAAATGTTTTTATCGTCGCGCAATTCTTTCGACAGGCCCTCGCCCCGGAGCATCTCCGGATGCACTCGAACCACCAGCACTTCCTCATAATACGAACGATTGAATATGCCGATCTGTCCGCGTTCTGGAAGCCTGCGCGTAGTGCGCCAAAGAAAGTCATGTTCCAGTTCGGCGGCGCTTGGCTGTTTGAAACTGGATACCTGGCAGCCCTCCGGATTGACCCCGGACATGACGTGCCGGATAGCGCCATCCTTGCCGGCGGCGTCCATCCCCTGAAAAATCAGCAGCAGCGCATAGCGGTTGGATGCGTAGTGAAGTTGCTGCAGCGAACTCAGTTGCTCCACGTGTTCGTGCAGGAGCTTTTGGTACGCCTTCTTCGAGTTGTAAACGGGCTTCACAAGCGTGGGCCAACGACTGAGGTCGACTTTCTTTCCGGGCTGCACGCGGAAATCGTCGGAATTGATCTTCATCTTGATCCTTTAAGGCTGCCTTGAATTCGGCCTACGAATTTAGAGCCTCGAAGCCGGAGACGACGTCGAACAACTCCTCATCGATGCTGCTCTGACGCAAACGGCGGGTTGTGTTGCGGAGATTGGAGAGCAGTTCGTCTATATTTCTATCTGCGCGTTCCATGGCCGCCAGGCGGCTGGCATTCTCACTAGCCAAAGATTCGGCGCATGCGCGGAATAGCGAGATGAAAAGATACTCGCGGATGAGCGCGCGCAGGGTGGCAGTTCCGGCGCCCATAACTTCGGGCAAGTTCCCGGTAGGCCATTTCACCTTGACCAGCCCTTGTTCCCATTGTGCGTCAAGCGGCAGCAATCGCTGGCTCACCGGCTCATAGAGCGCTCCGGACTGCGGGCGGTTATGAAAAATATAAAGACGGGCGTACTCGCCTTTTTCCCGATGCTCCTCGCTTTCGATCTGAATTTGACCGACCAGCGGCGTGATGGCTTTGACGGAATTCGGCACAGCGAAGAGTCCGATGGGCGGTATTCCTCCATCCGTCAGGCGCGCGTGAACGCGCTCACCCACGGCCCAGACTTTGGGTTTGCCGGGGAGGCCTGCGAGCGTCTGAATCGCATAGTCGGCGATCACCTCATTAAACTGGCCCACCAACCCCTGGTCCGAACCGAACACAACCGCGCCGATGGCTCCTGCGTCGGTCGTGCCTTTCTGTTCTACGATTGCGCCCGCTGGTTCGCTCTGCCGAAAGCACGCGCCGAGCGCCAACTCTACGGTCCGATAGTAGTCCGCCAAGGCAAGTACCGATTTCTCGTATTGACCGATACTCGCAGCGGCCAAGGCTTTCATGGTGCGGACGACGGATTGCAAGTCTCCGGCGCTCTCGATCTGCCGGCTCAGGCTGGCGGCGGTGTCACTCATGACTTGGCCTTGGGCGGGGTTTCAGGTTTCGACGCGGCCTTGAGTTTGACCTCCGGTTGGGTCTTGGGCTGGGATTCAGGTTTCGCATCGGGCTTGGGTTGGAATGGTTCTAGCGCCTTCCTTGCAATTTCAATCACGGCCTTGCGATCTTCGTCACTCAACTTTTCGGCGGTTTCAAATCGCGCACTGACTTCCGCCGGAATTTGCGCCACTTCCTCACGTAAAGCATGCTCGGCATCCGGCATCTTTTCCAGCGGCACGCGATCGAAAAGCCCGGCGGTCAATGCTATCAGCATGGCGATTTGCGCGGGAACCTGGACCGGCTGGAATTCCGGCTGTTTGAGACAGGCACGAATGCGGCGACCGTGTTCGATGGTTTTGCGGGTCTCTTCATCCAGGCGCGCGCCGAAGCGGGAGAACGTTTCCAGTTCCGAAAACTGCGCATAGGCGAGCTTGAGGTCGCCAGCCACGGCACGGTATGCCGCGCGCTGCGCCTTGCCGCCGACGCGCGAAACCGATTTGCCCACATCCACGGCCGGCAGCACACCCAATTCGAACAGGGAGGGCGAAAGGTAGATTTGGCCATCCGTGATCGAAATCAAGTTAGTTGGAATGTAGGCGGAAATGTCTTGCGCTTCGGTCTCGATAATAGGTAGCGCGGTGAGCGATCCACCGCCGCGTTCCTTGCTGAGGTGAGTCGCGCGTTCGAGTAGGCGCGAGTGGATGTAGAAGATGTCGCCGGGGAAGGCTTCGCGTCCGGGCGGACGGCGGAGCAGCAGTGAAATCTCGCGATAGGCCCGTGCGTGCTGCGTGAGGTCGTCATAAACAATCAGGACGTCGCGGCCCGCTTCCATAAAATGCTCGGCGATGCTGGTTGCGGCGTACGGGGTAATGTAGAGAAGGCCGGGCGCATCGTCGCCTTCGGCGACGACCACCACCGTATAATCCATCGCGCCTTTTTCGCGGAGGCTGGCCACGAGTTTAGCTACCCCGGATGCCCGCTGGCCGATGGAACAGTAGACACAGAGCACATTCTTGCCGCGCTGGTTCAGAATGGCGTCAAGAGCGATTGCCGTCTTGCCGGTCTGGCGATCGCCCAGAATCAACTCGCGTTGTCCACGGCCCACCGGAATCAGCGCATCAACCACCTTCAGACCGGTCTGGAGCGGAACACTGACGGGCGCGCGGTCCATGATGGGCGCGGCGGGGCGTTCGATGGGCAGGCGTTCCTTGGAAGTTACTGGCCCTTTGCCATCGAGTGGCTGGCCAAGCGGATCGACGACGCGTCCGAGCAGTCCATCGCCCACGGCCACGTCTGTAACCCGGCCCGTGCGCTCCACTTCATCGCCCACCTGCAGATGCGAGTATTCACCGAGCAAGACGACGCCGATTTCGCGCTCATCCACGTTGAACGCGATGCCGAACACACCGCCGGGAAACGCGAGAAGTTCCTCAAAACCAGCGCCGGGAAGGCCGGAGACCTTGGCGATGCCGGTGGAAACGTCCGTGATGATGCCCACCTCGCGCGGCGTCAACTGGGGCGTGTAGGCTTCCCGCGCCTGGCTGATTCCGGCGAACGCGCGGTCGAATGCGCTCTGCAGGCTATCGGGCGCCGTGCTCATTTGCCCCCATCTATGAGTTCGGCGACGCCTTTTTCCATCGACGTGAGGTAATCCGCGATGCTCCAGGCCACTTTTTCTCCGTTGGTGGTGAGTTCGATCCCGCTGACCAGATCGGGCGCGGTCTCGAAGCGGACGCGGACTTCAGTCGAGAAGGTTTCGTTGAGCGAATTCTGTATAGCGGCGCGTTGTTCCGCGGGTATTTCAAATGTGCTGCGCACCACCGCGGGGTCAGGCGATTTCTTGAGAGCTTCGGCGATGCAAGTCTTGCCGCTGCCGTTCAACTCTCGCAAACGCCGAGTGAACACTTCGCCCATACGTTCTTCGAGAGTGGTGGTGGCCAGGTCCGCCAGCGCCTTCCGAGTGATGGCAAACACTTCCTGGCTGGTACGGCGGGCGAGGGCTTGATCGAGGTTATGCGCTTCGGTCTTCAGCGTTTCCTGGCGCTTGGCGCTCAAGGCGTCGGCCGCCTTCCCCGCTTCATCGATCAGGCGCTCTCCTTGCGCTTTGGCTTCATCCGTCGCCTTAGTCAAAAGTGCGGCACGCTGCTGGTCGAACTCCTCGTTCTTGTGCTGGAACTCGTCGCGATCTTTTTGGGCTTCAGCCTTTTTCGCGGCGGCATCGGCGAGTTCGGTGGCGATCAGCTTTTCTCTGGCGCCGATGGCGTCAAGAACCGGCTTGTACAGAAAATGCTTCATCAACCACGCAAGGATAAGGAAATTGAGAACCTGCGCACCTACGGTGAACCAGTCGATCAGCATAGGTCACTTTCCAGTCGTCTGGGCGATGACATGGGTCCAGAACGGGTTCGCGAAAATGAGAATCATTGAGACCACGAAGCAGTAGATGGCCGTGGATTCAATCATTGCCAGACCCACGAATAAGGTTCGAGTGATGGTGGCGGAGGCGTCCGGCTGTTGCGCCAGCGCAGTCAGGGCGGTCGAAACCGATCGCCCTTCACCTAACGCCGGGCACATGCAGCCCACGCCTGTAGTAAGACCGGCGGTGACAATTGAGGCAATCGCTACGAGAGTACTGCTATCCATGATGTGTCCTTTAGCTGTTTCATTCTTGGTTCACGTTGCTGGCGCTGACTCCGGTTTGGGCTTGCGCGAGCGCGTTGCGGCCGCAATATAGACCGCGGCCAATATGCTGAAGATGTAGGCTTGCACCATACCGGTGAGCAGGCCGAGCATCGTCATAAAAATGGGAAAGATGAAGGGAGTGATGGTCAGCAGAATGCCGATGATCATCGCTCCGCTCATCATGTTGCCGAATAGGCGGACGGCCAGGGCCAGAGTGCGCGAGAGTTCGCTGATAATGTTAAACGGCAGCATGATGACTGTTGGCTTTGCGTAGGACTTGAGATAGCCGCCGATTCCCTGGTCCTCAATGCCGAACAGCGGTACGGCCACAAACACGCACAGGGCAAGCGCCGTGGTGGTAGACAGGGAACTGGTTGGCGGCTGGTAGCCGGGGATAACGGTACAGAGACTGCTGGTGGCCACGAATAGAAAGAGCGTTCCTAAAAAGCCTACATATTTGCGCGCTGGACTTAGACCAACTTCTTCGATTTGCTTTTCGATGGCTGTTACCACGATCTCCAGCAGGTTTTGCCACCGGGACCTGGTAAGATCGCTGGAAAGGTTGCGAGTGATGAGTTTGGAACCCGCAGCCAGCAACAACATCAGTCCCCACGTGAACACGATGGTGGCATTGAGTTTGAGAAACCCTTGTTGCCAGAAGATCAGTTGATCGGGACTAAGGCGCATGGGTCACCGCCTGTACCGCCGGATTTTGGCTATGCGGCAGCCGGGTGAGGAAAGTCACCGCCACGCGCGCCATGATGAATCCGATGGAGCACAGCAGTAGCCGCTGCCAACTGCTTCCCATGACGAAGTAAAATCCAACCAGGGCGATAGTCGTTCTCACCAGCAGGCTGCCGGCGAACCAAACCACCGGCTGTTGGGAAGAGACTCCCTTGTGAACCGTCCACCAGAGGCCGCCGAAGAATGCAGCGCCAAGCGCCGCTCCTGCCACCCACGCTAGGGCTAGCGCCAGAATTTCATTCATGCTTACCCTCCTTGCCGTCCTGCATATCCTCCTCTTCCTGCGTCACCCAATGCCACGCGTTGAGACAGCCAAGCGCGAGCCCGGCGAACAATAGGACGATCGTCCAGGAATGAGAACTGGGATGGTTCCTATCCAGCCAGATACCGAGCGCTATGCCGAGCAGCGCCGGCACGGCTACAGACCAGCCAATAATCCCCATCATGCCCAGGCCGAAACCGACGCCCGGCGGCGAGTTGCGCTGCGCCTTGAGTTTGCGGGTAGCCTGCGCACCGATCTGGTCGTCGAAGGTAGGTTGGTGTTCCGGCATCTTCACGTCCGTCTTATCTTCCCCGTTGAAACGTGGCTAAGCGATGCAGAAGTCCAACTTCCAGCTTCGCCATTACCTGGCGCACGTTTTGCTCCTGCTCATTCAGCGTCAGAAACTCCCGCTTCACCGCATCGTGCAATTGGCTCAGATCCACTCCACCGATCGCCCGGCGTACGGAGACCAGCACGTCCATACCGGTCTTGACCAATACGCCCTCATCCACAGCCACGTAGACATCTTTTCCCGCCTCGGCCTGGTAGATCAAAATCCCCGGCGCCAGCGCCGCGACGCAATCGAGCCGGTGCGGTAAAAGGCCAAACGATCCGTGGCGCGACTGTGCGACGATGCGCGATACCCCTGCTTCCTCCACGAAGATCTGGAAAGGCAGCAGTACTTTAAGATGCATGAGTGCTGGCTGCATGGCCGGCCTCCGGTTGAGGATTCGCCGCGGACGGCAGTGGTGTGCCGGGCTTACCTTTAGTTTTGGGATCGGCGTCCGGCTTGGCCGTCTTGGCTTTCTCCTTCGCCTCATCCACCTTCCCAATCATGTAGAGCGCGCTTTCCGGGTAATCCTTGAACTCGTCGCGCAGGATTCGTTCACAGCCGTCGATGGAATCCTTCAAGCTGACATCTTTTCCCTTGATGCCGCTGAACTGCTCGGTGGCGAAAAACGGTTGGGTGAGAAACCGCTCCAACCTGCGCGCGCGGCCCACTACGTTGCGGTCGTCGGGAGACAGTTGCTCCATCCCCAGCATGGCGATGATGTCCTTCAGCTGCTCGTAGTGCGCCAGGGTCTTACGGATCTCCTGCGCCAACTGGTAATGCTGCATGCCGATAATGGATGGCGTGGCCATACTGGAATTGGATTGCAACAGATCGACCGCCGGAAACAGCCCTTCGCTGGCGCGCTTGCGCGAGAGAACAATGGAAGCGGAAAGATGCGAGAACGCATGCACGGCCGCGGGGTCGGTCAGGTCGTCCGCGGGTACATAGACAGCCTGAATCGAGGTGATGGCGCCCGTATCGGTGTTGGCAATGCGCTCTTCGAAGCCGGATAACTCGGTGCCCATGGTCGGTTGATAGCCCAGGCGCGACGGCATTTGCCCCATCAATCCGGATACTTCCATGCCAGCCTGGATGAAACGAAATATGTTATCGACGAGCAGCAGTACGTCGCGATGCTCCACGTCGCGGAAATACTCGCACATGGTAAGCGCCGCCAGACCCACGCGGAAGCGGGCGCCTGGAGGCTCGTTCATCTGACCGAAGATCATCACCATATTAGGAAGCACGCCGGCTTCCTTCATGTCGTGATAAAGCTCTTCGCCTTCGCGGCAACGCTCGCCGATGCCGCAAAACAGACTGACGCCCTTTTGGCGTCCGATCATGTTGTGGATCATTTCCGTAAGTAATACCGTCTTGCCCACGCCGGCGCCGCCGAAGAGTCCCGCCTTTCCGCCGCGTTCCAGCGGCATCAGCACGTCAATCACCTTGATGCCGGTTTCAAAGATCTCAGACTTGGTGGAACGCACTGTCAGTGGCGGCGGTGCGCTATGCACGGAGCGCCATTCCACATCGGACAAGGCGGCGCCGCGGTCAATGGCGTTGCCGAATACGTCGAACATGCGCGAGAGAATCCCTTTGCCTACCGGGGCTTTCAAGGGACCGCCCGTGTCCTCAACCGTCATGCCGCGAGCCAGCCCTTGAGTGGGAGTGAGCGCAATGCCGCGCACGTAACGGCCATCGCGCTGCGCCAGCACTTCAATCACGATTTGCCCTTTATCGCCCGCCCGCAATACTGAATAGACGGGCGGCAGGCGGCCGTCAAAACTCACGTCGACCACACTGCCGCGCACCGAGACCACCACTCCGCGATTTGGTTTGTTATCCATCTGATGTTATACTTTGGCCTCCGGTGGGTCGGCGGCCCCTCCGGGCGGTAATTGTTCCGGCAGGTCAAGGCGCGCCACGCCAATCCGGTTGTCGGCCATCCCGTAATAGACATCGAAGCGGTCCGGCATGCCAAGATCGTCGCGCCGGTCGATGCCAGTGGGGAACACCACGTTGGCGACAGTTCCATTGCGTTCCTGCGGCAGAGTTGGCGTCAATACGGGTTCCGTCGAACGATAGCTGATCACGCGAGGGTGATTTTTAGAGAGCACCATCACTCCGGCCGAGTAACACAGTTGGTGTGAGGCATTGCCCGGTCCCGGCACTTCACTGACGCCGTGATAAACGATCAGCCAGCCTAGCCGGGTCATTACGGGCGGAGTGCCGCCACCGATTTTGAGACGTTCCCAGGGCGACACTGGCGTGGCCAGCCGGTGATGAGACGCAAACGGGCCAAGGCGATATGGTCCTGGGCCATCCGAAGGCAGAGGGCAGTAGGAAATCCAGATGCTTTCCCGATCGAGATCCACATCGCGGGTTGCGGCGCTCCAGGCCGTCTCTTCGGGACGCGTGCCGGGAAAGAGCGGACGGTGCAGCATGGCTAGGTCCGGATGGCCGGTTCGATTCGGAATTGCGACCGGGAAGAGACTGGCATCTTTGTCATCCACGTCGCCAATATCGATCCCCTGATAGTTGCCAAACGTCGCGAGACCCAGACGCTGCCAGTGGAATAGATCTACCGACGTAGCACAAGCGATGCGAGGGCCCTGGGGTGAGAAGGCCGTGTAGGTCATTAAGTAGCGCTGCAGCGGTTCCACAAAAGTGATCCGAGGGTCTTCACAACCACCGCCGCCGGGGCGCAGCTCATAATCGGCTTCCGGCTCCAGAGCGATGCCTAGCCGCTCGACGCCTGCCGGATCGCCGGCTTGGTTGAACAGAACTCGCGCAATGCCGATGCGCGAGTAATTGCCTTTCGCGACCAGCCGCGGGAACAGGTAGAGTTCGCCATCGGGGCCGCGAGCGGCAGCCGGGTTCAGGACGCCTTCTATCTCCTGTTGGTTATCCGGCTCTGGCTGCATGATCGTTCCGAGGCGCTGTAACTGAAATCCGCTCACGAATTCACCGCTTCCTGACCGCGATCCGTCTGACAGATCGACAGACAAGCGATGGCTGTTTCGATAGTCCGTTTCGTCTCATGCGGTCCCTGAACGCGGATAGAAACCACGCCGGCTTGTTCCGCTGGGTAGTCGTTTCCACCCGGAAACAGGGCATCGCCAACGTAAAGCATCTCTTTCAGTGAAATGCCAAGGACGTCCCTCAGTTTTCCAATCCCGTAGGCCTTGTCTATGCCGGGTTTAGTGACGTCGATGGATGTCGCGCCACCCATTCGGACGGAAAATTCGGGGATCAGTTTGTCGACGATCGACTTGATCTTTTTCCGCTTGGCAAAGTCGGGATCCCATGCCTTCTTTTCGTCTAACGGAGCCTGCTGGCCTAATGCTGAATAGGTGATCTGGCTGCCGCGGTCTTCAATCGTCTCTCCCCAGTGCTTTTCGACCTTGAAGCCGGCCTCTGCAATGGCCTTCTTTAGCGATCCGCTCGATCTTGGCTCTTTTCGTCCGGGGTGAAATCTTCCGAGTAGATCTTCCGCCAGTCTTGTGAGTAACGGAAGAACTTGGTGCCGCACGTGGGCAGGATGGAAAGATTCGTCAGGAGCGTGTCACCGGGAAGTTTCGAAATCACCTGGTTTTCAAACTGCAGCCAGTCTCCTCCGGAAATGACGGCCACTTTGACGACGCCGATCAGGTCGTGCAGCAGGCGCGACATCTCGGGGTCGATAGACGACTTACTCTCGGCTAGGGTGCCGTCCAAATCGAACACGATTAGCTTCTTCATGCGGGTATCGCAATCTCTAACAGGTTCGCGACGCCTCACGGCCGAAACGTACATGTCCCAATCGCTGCCGGCAACAGATATACGTCGCCTTTTGCGACGGGATAAGTGGCGCCGCCCTGCTCCACCTCGCCCGCGCCCTCAATGCATACCAGCACGGCAGGTGCGCCTGGAGCGCCAACCGCAAACGGCGATTCCGAACGCAGACGCGATAGCCAGAACTGGTCACAGTGAAAGAGCCTCTCGCGCAGCACCGGAGTAGTTTGCTCCGTCACCGGCGCCACCAGACCCGCCGTTGCGACTCGCCAAAATCGATGCAGGCAAGCGCTTGGTCGACCTGGAGCGGCCGCGGTTTGCCTGTCTTCGCGTCGACATGGTTCCAGTCATACAAGCGAAATGTCACGTCGCTGTTCTGCTGGACCTCGAATACCACGATGTCTCCGCCCAGAGAGTGAACCGTCCCAGCCGGTATGAAAACGCCGTCGCCGGGCTTCGGAGCGAAACAGGCCAGATCGTCCGCCACGTTCCCGTTGGTGAGCGCTTGGCGCAGAACTTCGGCCGTGGTATCCGGCTTCAGGCCCGCATAGATGCGGCTCTTCGGCCCGGCCTCCAACACCACCCATGCTTCGGTCTTCCCGGTCTCCCCGGGCGGCAGAAGTTCCGGATGCGCATCGGAAGGGTGCACCTGCACCGACAGCATTTCCCGCGCATCGAGGAACTTCAGCAGCAGCGGGAATCGCTGGAAACGCCGCGCCAGTTTACCCAGCAATTGCGCAGGGAATTGTTCCATCAATTGAGCGATGGTGCGCCCTTTCAGCGGTCCGTCGGCGACCGGCTCGGATAATCGTCGCGGTCGCTGAGTATCCACGCCTCTCCGATCGGGCCATCCGGCAGCGGCGCCGTGAGCCAGTTGGCCAAACGCCGGCCGCCCCAGAGCCGATACTGATAGATCGGCTCAAACCGAAGAGGATAGAGCGCCGTCTCACTCATGCTATCTTCCGGACGAAATCGGCGCTGCCTGCCGTACGCCGCTGGGGAAGAACGACAAGTCATCGCTCAAGACATAGATAGTGATGGCCGCCAAACAGAAAAAGAGCGCCACCCATACGCGCCAATCGCGATGCGCGCGGGTCCAATAAGGCCGCTCGACTGGATGATCACTTCGCCCTCTCCGCCTTCGTGTCGGTGATGACCATGGATAACTTCATTCATTCGGTTCCGTACCCTCTCTCTTCTAGCTTCGATAACTCCGGCGCCGCATGCATACTCATTTCCGCCGCGAGTTTCTTGAGTTGCGGGGTATCCGCCGGCGTCCTCTCCATCCCAGCGTCGTATTCGCCCCGGCGCGCGGCCCGATTGCACTTCGCTCGATGATTCAGAGCTTGCTGGGCCGCCGCCACATTGGCGTCCTTGCCTCGCCAAATCTCCAAAGCCGGCTGCTGGATGGCGCGGGCAAACGAAAACGCCAACGCCCAAGGCAGTCGCGACTTGAACCTGACATTCATGGCGTTCAAGCGGGCCGAAGCCAGTTCGCCGGATTGGCCGCCCGACAAGAACGCAACTCCCGGAACGGCGGCGGGGACGGACCGCAAGAGACACCGCACGGTGGCGTCGGCCACAACCTCTACCGCTTCTTGTCTGGGGCAGGTCCAAACCCGGAAGCGCCATGTTGGGCTTCAGGATCATACCCTCCAACATCACGCCTTGAGCGTGAAGCTGGTTGAAAACCGTTCGCAAGACCTCTTCCGTGACCTCGCAGCAACGCTCCAGAGTATGCTCGCCCTCCATGAGCACTTCCGGTTCGACGACGGGGACCAGTCCGCCTTCCTGACACAACGCGGCGTAACGGGCCAATGCCTGCGCGTTGGCCTCGATGCAACCCCGGCTGGGAATGCCGTCGCCCACGGCGATTACCGCGCGCCATTTCGCAAACCGCGCGCCCATCTGAAAATATTCAGACAGGCGTTCGCGCAATCCGTCCAGGCCCTCGGTGATTTTCTCTCCGGGATGACCTGCCAGGTCCTTTGCGCCGGTGTCGACTTTGATCCCGGGAATGATTCCCGCATCGGCGATCACCTTGAACAAAAGGCGTGCCATCTTTCTTCCGCTGGCGGATCGTCTCGTCATAGAGGATCGCGCCGCTAATGGACTCGCCGAGACCGGGCGTGGTCACAATCAACTCCCGATAGGCGCGCCGGGCCTCCTCGGTCTGGGGAATGCCCAGCTTGGCGAATCGTTTGTTGCAGGTTGGATTACTTTCATCCATCGCCAGCAGGCCCTTGTCGTCGGCGACTAGCGCTCTCGCGGTGTCTATCAGCTCTTGCCCATTCATTTAGTGTCGCTCCATTTCCAGTTCCGGATCTCCGGCATGTCCTCGCCGTGCTTGTCGATGTAATGCTTGTGCTCGATGAGTTTGTCCTGCATCGTCTGCTTCAGGTACGCTCCCTTGGAGCCCAAGTGCGGTACGCGATCGACTACGTCTTGCACCAGGTGGAACCGATCCAGGTCATTCTGCACCCGCATGTCGAAGGCCGTCGTGATGGTGCCCTCCTCCTTGTAACCCCGCACGTGCAGATTGCGGTTCGTCCGGCGGTAGGTCAAGCGGTGGACCAGCCACGGGTATCCATGGAAGCCAAAGACGATGTGTTTGTCTTTGGTGAACAGCGAATCGTAGTCCGCGTCGCTCAGTCCGTGCGGGTGCTCGCTGCTGGATTGCAGCTTCATCAAGTCGACGACATTGATCACGCGAATTTTCAGATCGGGCAGATGCTCGCGAAGGATGGAAACGGCCGCCAGAATCTCCAGCGTGGGAGTGTCTCCGCAACAGCGCCATCACCACGTCCGGCTCGGCGGCGTCCTGGTCGTTGCTGGCCCATTGCCAGATGCCGATTCCTTCCGTGCAATGCACCACTGCGGCGTCCATGGTCAGCCATTGCGGCAGCGCGTGTTTGCCTGCCACCACCACGTTGACGTAATTCCGGCTGCGCAGGCAATGATCGAAGACCGACAACAGACAATTGGCGTCGGGCGGAAGATAGACGCGCACAATATCGGCCTTCTTGTTGATCACGTGGTCGAGGAAGCCGGGATCCTGGTGCGTGAATCCGTTGTGATCCTGCTGCCAGACATGCGAGGCCAGCAGATAGTTCAGCGAGGCGATCTTCCGTCGCCAGGGCAGTTCCAGACGTCACCTTCAGCCACTTGGCGTGCTGGCTGAACATGGAGTCGACGATACGAATGAAGGCCTCATAGCTATTGAACAGCCCGTGGCGCCCGGTGAGAAGATATCCTTCCAGCCAACCCTCGCACTGGTGCTCGCTCAGCATCGAATCCAGTACCTGTCCGGAGGGCGCGAGGAATTCATCATTCTTCACTTTCCGGGCGTCCCACTGCCGGTTGGTGACTTCGAAAACCGCGCCCAAGAGATTCGAAACCGTCTCATCGGGACCGAAGACGCGGAAATTACGCTGATCCTGATTCAGCTTGGCCACGTCTCTCAGGAAGTTACCGAGGACGAGCGTATCCTGGCCGTCAACGGCGCCTGGCGAAGGCACGTTCACCGCATGGGCGCAGAAATCCGGCATGCGCAGGTCGCGCAGCAGAATGCCGCCATTGGCGTGCGGATTGGCGCCCATCCGCCGGTCGCCCTTTGGCGCCAGTTCAGCCAATTCCGGCATCAGCCGGCCATTTTCGTCGAATAACTCCTCGGCCTTATAACTCTTCATCCAGCTTTCCAGTTGCTTAACATGATCCGGGTGCTCGGCATCCACCAGCAGCGGCACCTGGTGCGCACGGAAAGTGCCCTCGATCTGCAGGCCGTCGACGACTTTCGGTCCCGTCCAGCCTTTGGGCGATCGCAGCACGATCATCGGCCAACGCGGCCGCGTGGTGTCATTGTTCTTCGCGCGTTGCTTTGGATTTGCCGGATGTCCTCGATGGCCGTTTCCAAGGTGGTGGCCATCAGTTGATGCATCGTTTCGGGGTCGTCACCTTCCACAAAGTGGGGCGTCCAACCGCAGCCCTGGAAGAAAGTGCTCCAACTCCTCATGCTCGATGCGGGCCAGCACGGTCGGATTGCTGATCTTGTAGCCATTGAGGTGCAGGATCGGCAGCACGGCGCCGTCGGTAATCGGGTTGAGAAATTTGTTGGATTGCCACGCAGTCGCCAAAGGGCCGGTTTCCGCTTCGCCGTCGCCAACCACGCAGGCGACAATCAGGCCTGGGTTGTCGAATGCGGCCCCGAAAGCATGGCTCAGCGAGTATCCCAGTTCGCCGCCTTCGTGAATCGACCCCGGCGTGGTGGGCGCAACATGGCTGGAAATTCCACCGGGAAATGAGAACTGCTTGAAGAGTTTCTTGAGACCGGCCTCGTCCTGAGTGACGTTCGGATAAACTTCACTCCACGTGCCTTCCAGGTAAACGTTGCCCACTATCGCCGGACCGCCATGCCCGGGACCGGCAATATAGAACATATCCAGGTCATACTTCTTGATCACCCGATTTAAGTGGACGTAGATGAAGTTCTGACCCGGCGTGGTACCCCAATGCCCCACTACCAGAGGTTTGACATGAGATAGCTTCAGCGGCTCCTTCAACAGCGGATTGTCATAAAGATAAATCTGTCCAACCGACAGATAGTTCGCGGCGCGCCAGTAAGAATTGATCTTATGGAGCAGTTCCGGCGTGAGTGTGTTGGTATGAATGGCTAGAGCCTTCGCCTCTTCAGGGTTGGGTTTGTGGATTGTTTGTGTTTTCATTAGTTCGATCCTCAAAATTACAGCCGTACTTTCCTTAGGCGCAGTGCATTGCCGATGACCGAGACGGAACTCAGACTCATCGCTGCGCCTGCAATGATCGGACTGAGCAATATGCCGAAGAACGGGTAAAGCACCCCCGCCGCCAAGGGAATACCCAGCGCATTATAGAGAAACGCGAAGAACAGGTTTTCCCGAATGTTCCGCATGGTGGAGCGGCTAAGGCGGATGGCTTTGGCGATACCGCGCAGGTCGCCTTTGACCAGGGTGACGCCCGCGCTTTGCATAGCAACATCGGCGCCGGCGCCCATGGCTATGCCGACTTCGGCTTCGCTCAATGCGGGAGCGTCGTTGACTCCGTCGCCAGCCATCGCGACATGTTTCCCCTGCGCACGCAACATCTTGACATGGGCGACTTTGCCGGCGGGTTCTACCTCCGCTTCCACCGCATCGAGACCGAGTTGCCTGGCAACGGCGTCGGCCGTACGCCGGTTGTCGCCGGTGAGCATGACAATCTCTAAACCGAGCGCGTGGAGTTCTCTAATGGCTTCGGCCGTGGTAGATTTGATCGGGTCCGCGACCGCGAGGATTCCAGCCGGCTGGCCATTAATCGCGACGAACGTCGCGGTCTTGCCCTCCTCTTGAAGCTTCAGCGCTACTGCTTCCAGCGGCTCCAGGCCGGCGATTTTTTCGTTCCGCAGGAAATCCGGCTTGCCGGCCATAACCGTGCGGCCAGCAACGACGCCGGCGACTCCACCCCCCGCCACAGAGCGAAAGTTTGCCACGTCCGCGAGGCCGATGGATTGCTGCTTCGCAGCCTGCACAATCGCGGCGGCGAGCGGGTGTTCGCTACCTTGCTCCAGTGATGCGGCGAGCCGCAGGAACTGCTTCCCGTCGAACCCGCCGGTGGGCAGGATATCCACGAGCCTGGGTTTGCCCTCCGTGAGTGTGCCAGTCTTATCCACCACGAGCGTGGTAACTTTCTCCAACCGTTCGAGCGCCTCGGCATTTTTCACAAGCACGCCTTCCTGCGCGCCGCGTCCGACGCCGACCATGATGGACATGGGCGTCGCCAGGCCAAGCGCGCATGGGCAGGCGATGATGAGGACCGCGACAGCGCAGACGATGGCATGCGCGAGTTTCGGCTGCGGCCCAAGCCATATCCACAGGAGAAAAGTGACTGCCGAAATAGCCAGTACCACCGGCACGAAGATGCCCGCCACCTTGTCGGCGAGGCCTTGAATGGGCGCGCGGCTGCGCTGCGCTTCGGCAACCATGTTCACGATCTGCCCGAGCAGCGTGTCGCTACCAATTCGCTCGGCGCGCATGACAAAGCTTCCGGAGCCGTTGACAGTGCCCCCCGTCACTTTGTCGCCGACTGTCTTTTCCACTGGAAGCGGCTCGCCGGTGATCATGGATTCTTCCACGCTGGAGTGACCCTCGACCACCACTCCATCCACCGGCACCTTGTCACCTGGAACCACACGTAACCAGTCGCCGACTTTTACCAGATCCAACGGGACTTCACGGTCGCCCCCCGGCGCAACCTGTCGCGCCGTAGGCGGCGCCAGGTTGAGCAACGCCTTGATGGCGCTGCCGGTGCGGCTACGCGCACGCAGCTCGAGTACCTGACCGAGCAGTACCAGTACAATGATCACGGCCGCGGATTCGAAGTAGATCGGAACCGCACCTTCATGCTGCATCGCGTCTGGGAAGATGCCAGGCATAAGCATCGCCACCGCGCTCAATCCATATGCCGAGCCCACGCCGATGGCGATCAGCGTGAACATGTTCAGTTGACGGGCCGCCATAGAGCGCCAGCCACGGTGCAATAACGGCCAGCCTGCCCACCAGACGGTGGGCGTGGCGAGAGCAAACTGAATCCAGCGTGAGGCGTTGCCTTCCACCCAGGGCTGTCTGCCCAGAGCCGGAATCAAGTGCGCCATCGCCAGGAAGAACACCGGCAGTGCGAGCGCGGCGCCGGCGCATAAACGCCTCGTCATGTCACTCAGCTCGGCGGTGTTCGCGCCGTCGGCGCCAGCAGCAACCGTCTTCAACTCCAGTGTCATGCCGCATTTGGGACACTCGCCGGGCCGGCTCTGTTGAACTTCCGGATGCATGGGGCACGTGTAGGTCGGCTCGCCCGCGGAGGATTTCGGTTTCACTGTGGAGTGATTCCCGCTCTCAACCAGGGATGCCCTTATCAATTCGTCAGGGGGTAATTTGACTGGCATTATGCAGCCCCGAGCTGGAGTGTGCGCTCAACCGAGCGCGCAATCATTAGATCTTCGTCCGTTCGAATGACTCGGACAGTGGTCCGGCTGGTGTCCGTAGAAATCACCCCGGCAGTTTCCGCATTGCGCGATTCGCTCAATTCGATGCCAAGGAAGGCAAGTCCCTCGCAGATGCGCACGCGGACGCTTGGCGCATTTTCGCCTATACCTCCTGCAAACACGAGCGTATTCAAACCACCGAGCGCGGCGGTAAAGGCGCCGATCCACTTCTTCGCCTGATAACAGAACAGCGCCACAGCTTCCGCCGCCCGGGTATCATGATCTTCCTGTGCGAGCAGCTCTCGCATGTCGGAACTGATCTCCGAAATTCCCAGCAACCCCGACTGGTGGTTGACCATTGTGAAAAATTGCTCCGTGGTTGTCCCCTCGGTGCGCGCGAGATACGACGCTAGGCTGGGATCCAGATCGCCGGAGCGGCTACTCATCACCAGACCCGCTGTTGGAGTGAAGCTCATGCTGGTGTCGATGCTCTTCCCGTCGCGAACGGCGGCCATGCTCGCACCGTTGCCCAGATGCGCGAGGATGACGCGGCCTGTGGTCACCGCCGGATCGCCTAAGCGCGTGAGTTCTTCCATCAGATAGGCATAAGACAAACCGTGGAAACCGTAGCGTTGCACTCCCATCGCGTCGAAGCGGCGGGGGATCGGAAGCAACTTGGCAACCCGCGGCATGCAGTGGTGAAAGGCCGTGTCGTAACAAGTCACCTGAGGCAGCTTCGGATGACGCTGGCGAATCAGGTCGATCAGTTCGATCTCGCTAGGCAGATGATCCGGGTCGCACGGACTGATGCGGCGAAGCTCATCCAACAATTCCTGGGTGACCACCTCGGGCGCAGTGTGTTGCATCCCGTGCACGACGCGGTGTCCGACAGCCAGGACCGATGCAAACTCTTCCCGCCTTCCTAGCCAATCCATCAGATAGTTCCCTGCCGATTTGTGGTCGGAGGCGGCTAGTTCGCGGGTGTCCCGATGACCCGTCTCCGGATCCTCGGAGGTCAACTTCGTTCCGTTCAGACCGATACGGTCGATCGTTCCATGAAGCGTCCGCTTCAACGGTTCGCCCGCTTGATAGAGTGCGAACTTGATGCTCGATGAGCCGCCGTTGATCGTGAGGATGCAGGGGCTAGTTGGTTTCACGAATGCCCTTCGTCTGTAGCCCGAACGAAGCCAGTTTGGCGCAGGTGGACTGGTAGTCTGTGTGAAGGATGCTGCGAATCCCCAAACCTTCCGCGACCTCGACGAAGAGCGGCGTATTTTCGACGTACAATACCTGCCCGGCTGGAGCCTGGGCGATGTCTAGCGCCAGGTGGAAGATGTCTGCGTCGGGCTTGCGCATATGGACGAAACAGGATGAGACAAACGAATCCACCAGTTCGTCCAGCTTGAATTTTCGAATCCGGTACGCATTCACCTCACGCGATTCGTTGCTGACTACGGCGACCTTCAGCCCATGCCGGATCTTGAGTTGGACGAATAGCTCGATCATTCCAGGCTCTGCTTTCGACTGCTCGAACATGAAGCGCTTGAACTGAGTACGCGTGAACGGCCGTTTCTGGTAGAACACCACGCGGTCTAAGTAATCTTCAAATGACAGCTTGTCCTCTTCGTGAGTTTCGAAGTTCAGCCGGTGCCGTTCCTCCATCTCAGCCCAGTCCAGCTTAAAGTGTTTAGCCGCGCGTCTGCGGGC
>CAVUUB010000005.1:0-49531 GCA_963744555.1 Bryobacterales bacterium
TTCACTATCGAATTCGGGTCAATGTGCGGACGGGATGGCCTTGAGGTCTACGGCAGCGGACTGCTCAGCTCACACGGCGAGATCGCGCACGCCATCGAAGCCCCCAAGGTGCAGCGCTACCCCATCCAGCTCGAATGGGCGATCAACCAGGCTTTCGAAATCGACCAAGTATCAGCCGCCGCCGTTCGTCGTCGACTCGTTCGATCACTTGTTCAGCCTGGTCGACCAACTGGAAGGTTGGTTGAAGGCCGGCAAACTGAACAACGTCGCGCCGGGCGAACCGGGCGTGAATGAAGACAATCTGAAGAGCTTCTTGCAGAGAGGCTAGTGGAGGGTAGCCGGTAGGTATAATTAGGATGTGCAACTCAGAATCGAGCTGATTTGTATTCTGGCCGCGACGGCCCTCTTCGCGCAGCTTAAAGCCCCCGAAAACTGGAAAACCATCGATGATTTGCCGCGTATCGACATGACCGGCCTGACGACGGTGCAGAAGTGCGCCGTCCTCAAGCTGATTCGTGAACAGGATTGCTCCTGCCAGTGCGGCCTCAAAACTGCCGAGTGCCGCTCGCGGAACCGAACTGCTCTTACAGCAAAGCCCTGGCGATCATTGCGGTGAAGGGCGTCAAAGACGGCAAGAGCCTGATGGAAATCAGCAAGTTGATGGATACTTCGCCGAAATCGCGCCGCTCAAAGCCGCTTGAAGATCCTGTGGTCATTCCGGTGGAAGGTTCGCCGGTGCTTGGACCGAGCGATGCGAAAATCACGCTGGTCGAGTTCTCTGATTTCGAGTGCCCCTATTGTTCATCCGCGGTGAAGAACGCGAGTGCCATCATGGCGGCGTATCCCAAAGACATCAAGCTGATCTATAAGCAATTCCCATTGTCTATGCATCCACATGCCGCGCTGGCGGCGGCTGCATCCTTGGCCGCCAAGGATCAAGGTAAGTTCTGGGAAATGCACAACATTATGTTTGCGAATTTCCGCAAGCTGTCGCGCGAGAATATGTTGATCTGGGCCAAGGAAATCGGGCTGGATGTCGACAAATTCCAGGCTGATCTCGACTCCGGCAAGTACAAAAAGACCATCGATAAAGACTTGGCCGATGGCGAGCAGGCCGGCGTCTATGGAACGCCCGCATTCTTTATCAATGGCAAGCTTTACAATGGACCTATCGAGTTGGCAGGGTTAAAGCCGATTCTCGATGCCGAGCTGAAGGGCGGCGCGAAAGTGCAAGCCACCGCCAAAAAGTAGACCTTATAAATTCCCACGCGCTTCCTGCTCGCGCTCGATCGCCTCAAACAGTGCTTTGAAATTGCCTTTACCGAAACTACGGCTGCCTTTTCGCTGGATAACTTCGAAGAACAACGTTGGCCGGTCTTCCACCGGCTTGGTGAAGATCTGCAGCATGTAGCCCTCATCGTCGCGATCGACCAGAATCCCCAACTCAGCCAATTGATCGATTGGCTCGTCGATCTTGCCGCAGCGCTGTGCTAGATCTTCGTAGTAGGTGGTTGGCACGCGCAGAAACTCGATGCCTTGATCGCGCATCTTCGTCACCGTAGCAATAATGTCGCCGGTGCCCATGGCGATATGCTGCACGCCAGGACCGTGGTAAAACTCCAGATACTCCTCGATCTGCGATTTCCTCTTGCCAGTGGCCGGCTCGTTGATCGGGAACTTCACCCGGCCGTTGCCGTTCGACATGACCTTCGACATAAGCGCCGAATATTCGGTGCTGATGTCGTGGTCGTCGAAATGCTGATAAAGCTGGAAGCCCATGATGTCGCGATAGAACGCGACCCAATTGTTCATCTGGCCCCAACCGACGTTGCCGACCATATGATCGATATATCGCAAGCCCACCGGACGCGCGATCGTGTCTTCGCCTTCGACGCCGCGGAAACCGGGAAGGAAAACGCCACGATAATTCTTACGCTCGACGAAGGTATGTAGCGTATCGCCATAAGCCGCGATGGCGGAGATCCGGACTTCTCCGTGCTCGTCCTTTTGAAAGCCCGGTTCCACAACACCGCGCGCGCCGCGCTTGGTGGTTTCCCTATAAGCCGCTTCCGCGTCATCCACCAAAAGAGCGATCTCACGAACGCCGTCGCCATGCAGTTTAATGTGATCGGAAAGGAATCCCTCGGGCTGCAGCGGGGCTGGTGAGTACGAAGCGGATTTTGTCCTGTTGAACGACGTAAGACACGCGATCGCGAGTGCCGGTCTCCGGTCCCCGGTAGGCCACTAGTTTCATTCCCAGCGCCGCACGGTAAAAGTAGGCAGCCTGCTTGGCATTCCCCACATAGAACTCGATATAGTCGGTGCCGTTCAGCGGCAGAAAATCTGCCGGCTTTGGGCTAAGATCGGTTTTTTCCACTAACTCTTGCATACTGCGATAACCTCTGATTTCTGCATTGCCTCCACGCAACGCTGATTGTCTTCGTCCGTTCCAGTCGAGATGCGAACACAATTGGGCAACCCGAAACCAGTAAGTGGACGGACGATGATGCCTTGCGCAAGTAATTCACGATTCAATTGCGCCGCCTGTTCGGCGCCGGGCAGCACCGTCATGACGAAATTCGCCTCCGACGGCACAACCGTTAGCCCCATTTCCCGCAAGGCGTTGGTCAGGAATTTCAAGCCCCGGGCATTCAGCTCCAGCGACCGGTGCAGGAACTCCTTGTCCGAAAGCGCGCCGATCCCCGCGGCTTGAGCGACCGTGCTGGGCTCGAAGGGCAGCTTGATCTTGAGCAAATTGGCGATCAGGCTTTCGTGCGCGAATCCGTACCCAATGCGCGCGCCGGCCAGGCCGTAGATTTTCGAAAACGTCCGCAGCGTGATTACGTTGTCATAACGGTAGTGCATCGAGTCGGGATAACGCGGATTGTCTTGGGCGTATTCGAAATACGCTTCGTCCAAAATGATAAGGACGCGCTCGGGAACGTGCCGGTAGAAATCGTCGAATTCGTGCTTGGTGAAGATCGTGCCGGTGGGATTGTTTGGATTCGCCAGGTAGACGATTTTCGTTCGCTCGTTGATCTCTCGCGTCAGCGCCGCCAGGTCGTAATGCCAATCACGATAGGGGACAGTCCGGTATTTGACGCCGCGCGATTTAGCCAGCACCTGAAAGCCGACAAAAGCGGCCTCAGTGGTAAGAACCTCGTCCTCATCGCACAGAAAGGTGCGGATGATGCTGGACATGATCCCTTCAGAGCCGCTGCCGGCGATCACGTTTTCAATCTTTACATCGAACTTGTCGGCCAGAACCCGGCGCAGATCCAGGCCACCGTTAGGATAAAGATGCAGCGTGTCCATGGTCCGGGCTATGGCTTCGAGAGCGAGCGGCGAGGTCCCCAGGGGATTCTCATTGGAAGCGAGTTTCGAGACGTGTTTCAGGCCGTATTCGAGCCGGATTTCTTCGGCGTTCCGGCCGGCCTCGTAGGGGCGGAGCGACTCGATATAGGGCGGAACGAGTGGCATCCCACTTACCAGTGTGGCACACAGCGAACCAGACCCATCGGTAAACGCTACGCTACTGCTGGTGTTAAGCTCCAAGTGATGTCAACCGTATTCGCGAAGCTGAATTTTAAAGACCACAAGCAGATTGTGGTCCTCGACTCACCGGGCAGTTTCGAAAGCGAACTCGCAGCCTTGAAAGGTGTCGAAATCATTCGCGATCTGAAGAAAGCGAAAGAGGTAACGTTCTCCTTGGCGTTCGTGACTACTCAGGAACAGATTAATGCCCTGGCTCCCGCGATTGCTCGGAAGGTGGGAGGAGACGCCATCGTGTGGTTTGCCTATCCCAAGGGGACCTCGAAGAAATACAAGTCGCACATTGACAGGGACAACGGCTGGAATATGCTTGGCTACGAAGGTTTTGAGCCCGTCCGCATGGTGGCGATTGACGAGGATTGGTCCGCAAAGCGCTTCCGGCGCGCCGGCTTCATCAAGAACATGACACGTCCCAAAGAGTATCGACTTACTGAGCGCGGCAAGGCGCGGCCGTCCAAGATTCCTCCCGGCTGACAGTATTACGCACCGCTAACGCCGCAAGCCATTTAATTAGCTTTTGCGCCCTTCTGCCTTTTTCTTTTTTGGCTTCCACTTTTTGAACGGGCTCGGCGGCAACGCGCTTTTGGGAACCTTGATGATCGTCTTCATTGCACTGCGGAATCGTTCGAATGCTTCCGGGCCTTCGATCGTCTCCGGGTGGGGCTTCATTTGGCGTTCTTCTACGATGTTTGCCAGTGGAGCGGCGTGATGGAGTTCTCCGATAGTTTCGTTTCTTCGAGAGTACCTGCATGCATGTCTTTACGTGGTCCTCGCATGACGACTCTACTCTTCTTCGTTATTGCCATCGCTGCATATCTGGGCGCTGTCTGGACGAAAGCTACACTGCGTCGGCTATCCTGTAAAAGCTCAAAGTAGCCCACTAGCCAGCGCCTGGGGCTTCGGCCAGTCCACTGAATTGTGGTTAATACTGTTTAGCAGCTCACCTTTGAATCCGTTTTCTGCCCGCCGGATTCATCCATGCGCTGAGTGTGAAGCTCTGTGCAGTAGACGCGCACTCGATTCCCATCGACAAAACTCCGGTCGACGGATGAGAAAAGCCGCCGCCAAGGCCTTCGCGGTCCGCTGTACCGGCACCCCTAGGATTCCCCCCCGCAAGGAACCTGTTATCTTGAGAATCACATCTTTCGGAAGGTGCCAAATGAGTTGGACTCGAACCCTTCTTTTGGGCGCTCTCGTGTTTCCGCTCTGCGGTTCAGGCAGCGCTCAAACAAACGCGAATCCAAAGCTCATCGCCATCCGAGCCTCTCATATGCTGGATGTAAAGGCCGGCACCACAATCTCAAATGTCGTGGTTCTGATTGAGGAGGACAAAATCCGCGCGGTAGGACCTTCGTTGACCATCCCCTCCTCCGCAGAGATTGTCGAACTGGGCGAAGCAACACTGCTTCCGGGCCTGATTGACTGTCATACTCACCTGCTGGCCCGGATTCCGTCAGGGCCGGATGGTTATGGTCTGAACCTGCTCACCAAATCTCAAGCTTTTCGCGCTTTAGAGGGAGCGGCGGACGCGCGAATCACGCTGCGCGCCGGTTTCACTTCGGTGCGGGATGTTGAGAATGAAGGTTCCGGCTACGCCGATGTGGCGCTGAGGGATGCCGTCAATCAGGGCCTGGTGGAGGGCCCGCGAATGCAGGTGGCTACTCGGGCTATCGCTGCTATCGGGCAATACAACCCTTTTGGGATTTCTCCGGACCTGCGGGATTTCCCTAGGGGTGCGCAGATGATCAGCGGCCCCGAAGAGGCGCGCCGGGCTGCGCGGGAACAGATAGGTTTCGGTGCAGACCTGCTCAAGGTGTATGCCGATTGGGGTCACCCAACGTTGACTATCGATGAAATCCGAGCGGTTGTGGAAGAAGCTCATAAAGCGCGTTTGAAAGTGGCGGCGCATGCGGACAGCCTGGACGGTATTCGCAATGCCTTGATCGCCGGGGTCGATTCCATCGAGCACGGAGGCTTTGCCGACCGCACTTCTTTGGAACTGATGAAGCAGAAGAACGCTTACTGGGTGCCCACCAAAGGGGATTTCTTTTTCCGGCTAGACAGCGTAACCAATCCGCGGCAGCGCAAGTACATGGAAGATGTTCTGAACAACGCGCGACAAAACATCACGCTGGCGCGCGAACTTGGTGTGAGGATCGCGAATGGCTTCGATGCGTCCAGCGCCGAAGATCAAGGGCATAACGGACGAGAGATCGTGGCCATGTGCAAACTTGGACTGTCGCCTCTGGAGGCCATCCGCGCCGCGACCACCACAGCTACAGAGCTGATGGGATGGCAGGACAAGGTCGGATCAATCGCGCCCGGTAAGTTCGCTGACATCATCGCTGTCCCTGGCGATCCACTTTTGGACATCTCGCAGGTGGAGCACGTCAACTTCGTCATGAAGGGCGGCGTCGTTATAAAGAACGAGGTCTCTCGCGCAACTGCTCACTAAGTATCTCTAGTGGCTGCCTGTGGCCGAGGCGCTATTACGGGCGCGCTGTGACGTACTGAAGCCAGTCAGAAAATCGATCTGGTTCTTGCGAAGCGCCGTTTTCGCTGCGATCTGATCGCCGAATTCCATATAACTCTCTTTGCCGTCGCCGAAGCGCGGCCAGGACGCCAGACCCGGCCCGTTCGGATCGCCCGTCTTGGCGAACCGAACCCAAGCCGCGCTCATGGCCTTCGACAATCGGGCGTCTTGGTCGCTGTAGCTGTCGGGGTCCGGAGAAAAATCACCGAGCATGCTGGCCTGGGTCCCATAAGCCGAATCGGGAAGCGTGCCGAAGACATATGGAAGTTCGGAGGCGTGAAAGACCCCCCACTTGATTTTCCGGCCGATGCCGTTCAGGCGCGTGAATTGATACTGATAGGTCTTGGGATTCGCTTTGGCCGCTGCTCGCAACACCGAGCGGGTGCCCTGCAGGAACAGATAATCGCCGGATGCGTGAGCCGCGGCGTCATAGGCTTCGCCATCCGTGGCGGCCGGATATGCGGCCAGCATCGCCTCCGCTTGATTGCCGAATTGCTGGTCGGCCCATTTACGCAGCGCGGCCAGATTATGCACGGGAGGCCCGCCCAGCAGCGTTCCTTCGTCGGCATTGGTGCCGGCGATTATCGCTACGTGATGGAATTTGCCTTCAGAGAACAGCCGGGCCGGATCGTCCGGCAGCGACCAGCCGTCCACCACCGGCATATAGCTTTCGCCCCGATCCGCCGCTTCGCCGCCGAGCTGCATCGGGCCCGCCATCTTCAGGACTTCGGCCGTGCTTTTCGAGCGCAACGCCGCTAGGTCGGCTGCCTAGCTTCTCGCCGAATTTTTCCATCGAAACGCGGCCGTACCAGGATTCTTTCAGATGGCTGATGGGCGTGTACAGCGACCAGGCGCTCTCGGCGATCACTTTCTGGAACAGGCCTTCCGACTGCGGCATCACCATCAGCAGCATGACTGCGGTGCCGCCGGCCGATTCACCGAAAATGGTGACGTTGTTCGGATCGCCGCCGAAGGCGCTGATGTTGCGCTTCACCCATTCCAGTCCAGCCACCATGTCGAGCAGCGCATAGTTGCCCGACGCGCCCTGCGGCGATTCCTTGCTTAGCGCCGGGTTGGCCAGAAAGCCGAAAATCCCCATGCGGTAGTTGATGCTCACCAGCACCACGCCTTGGGACGCCAGTTGCTCGCCATCGTAGACGGATTGCGAGCTGGCGCCGACCTGGAAGCCGCCGCCGTGAATCCAAAACATGACCGGCAGTTTGTCGGAGGCCGAGTGAGCCGGGGTCCAGACGTTGAGGCCCAGGCAGTTTTCACTTTGCGGCGCGCCGGCCATCAATTGAGGTTGCGGGCAGATCGGAAGAAATTCTTTGGCGACGCGGATTCCCTTCCAGGGCTTGACCGGCTGAGGCGGCTTCCACCGCAGGTCGCCGGTGGGAGGCGCGGCGTAGGGAATTCCCTTATATGAGCGGACGGAGGTTCCACTGCCTGAGACCCAGCCTGAATCGATCTTCACGATGGTTTCAAGGCCGGAGTCGACAGCCAGAACATTGGCGGCAAAGAGCAACGTGGCAAGGGCGAGCTTCATGGAAGAATCATGACACAAACCGCTGGCGCTGGCTGAGATAGCGCGGCGCTCATACCGTGGCGCATCTGGTCGATATGACCGGTGGTGAGAACGATGAACAAAATATTCCTGCTTGCAGGCGCTGTAGCTCTTACGATGCAGGCAGCTACGGTGACGGTAACGGCCACCCCATCCAGCGTGACTTTCGCGTATCAGATCGGGGCGATAATATTGCCGGCGGCGCAAACAATCACGCGTGAAACCCAGTGCGGGAGCGCCGACTTTCACGGCGACTACTCCGGGACCAGACCAATGGCTGACCGTGGGCCCGGCTAGCGGCACGGTGCCGGGCAGTCTGACAGTGCGAGTGAACCCGACTAGCCTGACTGCGGCAACGTACAGTTCAGCGATCACGGTCACGGTCACCGGCGTAGCGCCCGTAACCATTCCGGTCACGCTGGTGGTGACGCCTGCCCCTTCGACGCTGACATTAAGCAGCCCCACGTTGAATTTCGTCTCGCCTCCTAGTTCCCCGGCGGCGCAGTCGATAACAATGTCGACCAACGGCGCGCCCATTTCGTTTACCGTGACATCGGGAGCGACTTGGCTGACCGTGACCACGCTCAAGGGCGTTGGTCAGCCGGACGTCGTGACAGCGGGGGAAGAGTATCCGCTGACCATTTCAGTCAACTCCACGTCGCTGGTTCCACAAGTCGCACCCTACGTGGGCAAGATCACCGTGGTCGCTTCCGGTGCCGTGGTCACGGTCAAATCGCAATCGATCACCGTCAATCTCACAGTGAACAGTTCGACACCGACCGTCACCAGCGTTTGGCCATCCATTTTGCCAGTCAATGGCGCTGCCCAGACCCTCACCATTTACGGGACCAATTTTTATAGCGCCACCGTGGCAAAGCTTTTCGGAGTTGCCACCCCTTTGGCTACCACTCCCGATAAGGAGAGTTCCACGTTCCTCACGGCGGTCATCCCCGCCAGTCTGCTCACCGCCCCTACTACGCTAAGAGTGCTGGTGTCCAATCCGGCGCCGGGCGGAGATTCGGTGGCTACGGTTAATGTTGTGGTCGCCAACGCCGCGGCCATCGGGGCCGTCGTGAATGCCGCCAGCTACGCGCCGGGCAGCGTCAGTGCCCCAGATATCGGTATGGTGAGCCGCGGGGAGTTGGTGACTATTTTCGGCACCAACCTCGGACCCCCGACGCCAGCTCCGATGTCGGTCACCAGCCGGGGGTTTTGTGGACACGACCTCCACCAGCGGCGTGTCGGTCACGGTGAATTCCAGGCCCGCGCCGCTCATATATGTCAGCGAGAACCAGATTTCCATCCAGATCCCTTACGAAGCGGTGATCGGACCCAGCAACGTGGTTGCGGTTACCAACGGATTCAATCCGCCGGTGACCGCTACGGTAACGGTTGCGGCCACGGCGCCCGGCCTCTTCACCGCCGATGGCTCGGGGACAGGGCAGGCAGCTGCTCTGAACTACAACGCCGTCACCAAGCTATACACGCTCAATTCCAGCACAAACCTGGCTAAGATCGGCGACACCGTGATTCTTTATTTGACCGGCGAAGGTGTTTTCGACAGCGCGCCACTGTTAGGGGGAGGATCCGATACCGGATTCGTGATTCCGCCCGGCTTGCCCAGCACGCCGCAGGTGAATCCACTGCCGACGGTCATGATCGGCGGCGTCGACGCCAGCGCCGGTGTGGCCTATGCCGGGCCAATCGTCAGCTCCATCATCGGTGTATCTACAAATCAACGTGGTGGTTCCGGTTGGAAGCACTACTGGAACCCAGGTGCCGGTCAGCGTAACGATCGGCGGAAATCAGACTCAAGCCGGCACTACTTTGGCGATCCATCCGTAAGCAAATCATCCGTAAGCAAATCATCCGTAGCGCGCAGAGTTACCGGCCCGTAGCGCGGAGCATTACCGGCCCCCGGAGCCTATCGCCCGAAGATAAACCGCGCGCGACGTGGATCGGCCCCGCCATTCAACACGTCGTCATGCACCTGGATCACCGTCGGCGCCGAGGAGTTGCTCCAGTCGCCCGTCACCGTCACCCGGTGGCCCAGCGCATTCATCGTATCCACTGTAGACCGTGAAATCCGGCCCTCCAGATTCAACTTTCCCGGCACGAATTCGTGATTGCCGAACGAGCTGAAGAAATGCTCGGTCTGGAAGCGCGGCGCTTCGACGGCCTCTTGCGGATTCATGCCGAACTCGAGCATGTTTAGCAAGCACCTGCAACAGCGCCTGATCCTGATTGTCGCCGCCCGGCGTCGACATGATCAGCTCGAGCTTTCCGGCTTTGGTGACCATGGTCGGGCTCAGCGTTACGCGCGGCCGCTTGCCGGGCATCAACTGATTCGGATGTCCCGGTGTCATGACGAACGATTGCAGTCGGCTGGTTAACGGAATGCCCGTGTCGCCCATGATTACCGATGGCAGCCACGCGCCGCTCGGTGTGGCATTGAACGCGTTGCCCTGGCGGTCCACTACGTTGACGCAGGTGGTATCGTTGGCCGGACCAACCGCCGCCGTAGTGGTCGGGATCGTTATGCGGTGGCCGAAGCTGCCCGGCCGGTGCTCGATGGAGGCGTGCTGCGGGTCGATGAGCTTGCGCCGCTCGGCCGCGTAATCCTTCGATAGCAGGATTTCCTCGGGGATCTTGCTGAACTTCGGGTCGCCATAATATTCGTCGCGATCGGCGAACGCCAGCTTCACGGCCTCGACTACCGTATGGAGATATTGCGGGCTGTTGTGGCCCATGGCCTTCAGATCGAAGCCTTCCAAAATGTTCAGCGCTTCGATCATCAGAGGCCCTTGCGTCCAGAAGCCGGGCTTATAAATCTCGTAGCCGCGATAGGTTCCGATCTTGGGCTGTTCGAGATCGGCGTGGAAATTCGCCAGGTCCTCGTACGCGATCAGACCGTTGTACTTCTCGCTGGCATCGGCGATGCGATGGGCGATCGAGCCTTTATAGAACAGGTCGCGCACGGCGCGCAGTTTGTCGGCGCGCTTGCCATGCGCCTTCTTTTCGGCCGCCACCAGTTCCCTGAACGTGTGAGCCAGCGTGGGCTCGCGGAAGATTTCGCCGCGCGACGTCGGCATGCCTTGCGGATAAAAGAACTTCATCGAGTCCGGCCACAGCGCTAGAATCCGCTGATAGCTGTGCAGCATGCCGCCGAACTCCTCCAGCATCGGGAATCCCTGGTCGGCATATTCGATGGCGGGCTGAGCCACTTCGGCGAAGGATTTGGTGCCGTACTTGTCCAGCGCGAGAATCAGGCCGTCGAATACTCCGGGCGTGATCGCGGACAGAATCCCTTGCATCGGCACCGGAGGCATGCGGGCGGAGTCTTCCCACGGCTCGGGCGAGCGGCGCGCGTAGAATTCGACCGTCGCCTTGGCAGGCGCGACGCCGACGCCGCTGATCACCATGGGAGGCTGTCCCGCCATCTTGATGATCACCGGCATTTCGCCGCCGATTCCGAAGCGGTTCAATTCGGTGACACTCGCGGCCAGGACGCTGGCGACACCGGCGTCCACGGCATTGCCGCCCTGCGTAAGAATCCGGTAGCCGGCCTCCACTTCGAAATTGTTGGCGGCGCCCACCATCTCATGCATGCCGCGCACCGGCGGAAACATGGTCGGCGGTCCTTGGGCTTCGAGAAGCAATGCCGGAGCGGCGATTACGATTCCGACCAGAAAGCAGGAGCGAACAAGTAGGGAGTTCATCGGCTTATGCTTGCATTGTCCAACATTTTGGGGGCGGCCAGTGCATAGCTGGTGCTCCGCCCTCCCTCCGGATTGCGGACAAGAATGCCGCGTTCCACCAGAGCCAGAATGTCACGAAGAGCCGTGTCGTGCGAACACTTGGCAAGCTGGGCGTATTTCGAGGTCGTGAGCTTGCCCTCAAAGCCATCCAGCAGGCGGTTCAGCACCAGGCGCTGGCGATCGTTGATTTGAACGCCGGCGGTCTCTTCCCAAAAGCGCGCCTTCGCGAGGATCGAGCCGAGCGTGGTTTGCGCGCCATCGATGGCGCGGCCCAGACAGCCGAGGAACCATTCCATCCAGGGCGTGATGTCCAATGTTCCCTGCTGCGTTTGTTCGAGGATGTTGTAGTATGCCTCGCGCTCCTGCCGGATTTGCGCCGACATGCTGTAAAAGCGTTGCGGACTGTTTTCAGAACGCGCCAGAGCCATGTCCGCGATGGCGCGCGCAATGCGGCCGTTACCATCATCGAAGGGATGGATGGTCACGAACCAGAAATGGGCCAGCCCCGCTTTCAAGACCGGATCGATGTCGGCCCTGCATTGAACCAGTCCAGAAATGCCTGCATTTCCTGATCGAGCCGCGGCGCCGCGGGCGCCTGAAAATGGACACGCTGTTTGCCGACCGGTCCGGAGACAACCTCCATCGGGCCGGTGCTGTCGTCACGCCAGGCTCCTGTCCTGATTTTGTGCATGCCGCTGCGCCCGGTCGGAAATAGGGACGCATGCCACGCGAAGAGTCTTTCAGCGGTGAGCGGCTGGTCATAGTGGCGCGTGGCGTCGAGCATCATTTCAACGATGCCCTCGACGTTGCGGTCGGCCGGCTTGAGTGCGCCGATATCGATACCGAGACGGCGCGCAATCGAGGATCGGACCTGTTCGGCGTTCAGCTTCTCGCCCTCGATCTCACTGCTTTTGAGCACGTCGGCCGAGAGGGTTTCGCAGCACGGCCTCCTGGCGGAGGTTGAATCCAAGGGCTTCCATGTGGCCGGTCAGCCGTCCTTGCCGGTGCCGGACATCGGCCAAAGGTTTAGCCAGCCGTTCGCGGTCCCATTCGAATCGGGGCCAGTCTGAAAGCTCATGAATATACATTCTACGCAGACTCCTGCGTAGATTATAACCCCTAATCACCGCACGAGAGCAAGCTATTCAACGCAGATTCTGCGTAGAATATACTACCTAATCGACGCATCCGCTCAAGCAAGCCTTGCTTTATCAACCATTTGCCGATACTTGCGCAGAAGCTCATAAAGCACCACGCCGCCAGCGGTTGCGACGTTCAGCGAATGCTTGCGTCCGAGCATGGGGATGCGAACATGGGTATCGCAGAGAGCCAGCAAATCGGGCCGGAGGCCATCGACCTCGTGGCCAAACAGGATGCACAGCGGAAACCGAGGCTGCCAGTCGAACAGGTCAACCGCATGGACGCTAGTCTCAACCGCCGCAATCTCGTAATTCTGCTCGCCGCAGATTTTGGACCAGCGCGCAAGGATCAGCTGGGTTGTCCCATGGAACGGTCTCCTCGGCGCCGAGCGCGGTCTTAGTGATGGCCCGTTTAGGCGGACGTCCAGTGATGCCGCAGAGGTAGAGTTTTTCGCAGCCTGCGCCATCGGCGGTGCGGAAAAACGCTCCGACGTTGTACATGCTGCGGACGTTATCGAGCAGGATTGAAACCGGAATTTGCCGGAGATCCGCGTAAGGCGCAGCCACTTGCGTCGCCAGGTAAGGTGTTCGCTCCGTCATCCTTGTTCAGGGGCGCTCTTCGGCCGTCCAGTTTCGTAGCCGCTCTAAACTACTCAAGAACGGCTTTAATCCACTGGCGAGCAGCGCGGCGCTGAGAAGGCAAGCAGTCACGCTGACGAGTAAGAGCGAATAGTTGACAGCAGCGTCGCGGCGGAACAAGTATTGAGTGCACATCGCCACCGCGCTCGGTCCGATGCCGAGACCGATCAAGTTCAGGATGAACAGATACACAGCCGAAGCTTGGCCGCGCATCGAGGCGGGCATCATCTGCTGGATGGCGGCAGGCGCGATACCGAACGGTGCGGCCGCGAAAATACACGCGGGCGCGAGCCACAGCACAGCCCATCGGCTGGTGGGGGCCAGGAACAAAAGAAAATGGAAGGGTATCCATAGCAGAGCGAGGAACACGCCCACCAGCATGTTGGCCTGCAATCTGCCGCGAGCACGCACGAAGTCGGCGATGCGGCCCGCCCCTACGATTCCGATCGATCCAAAGACTGTCACCATCGACCCGTAGACCAGTCCTGTAGTCGGGATGTCCCAATGATAAACACGGCGGAACATTTCAGGCACCCACGCCCCGCTCGCGTAAGAAACCAGCGACAGCAGTCCGAACCCGATGTTGTGGCACAGGAAGGTCCGCTTGTTCTTGAAGATATAGGCGAAGGATTGACGGGCCGAAGTGGCCAGAGCATTAGCCGCGATCCCGCGCCGCAAGGGCTCGCGGACGGTGAAAAGTAGAGCGGTGGCGAGCAGTCCGGGGAGTCCGACGGCTAGAAAAATGAGCTGCCACGGCCGCACCGCTCCAACAAATGGGAGCATCCACAATTCCTTGGCGGATGCGAACCGTACCACCATTCCGCCCAGCAGGTAGGACATGCCAGAACCGATGTAAATGCCCATGGAATAAACGCTGATGGCAGTGGCGAGCTTTTCCTTGGGAAAATAGTCGGTGATGATCGAGTAAGCCGAGGGCGATAGCGCCGCTTCTCCCACGCCGACGCCCATGCGCCAAGCCAGCATCTGCCCGAAGTTCTTGGCCAGCCCGCACATGGTCGTGAATCCGCTCCAGGCCACCAAGCCGCAAGCGATGATCCCTCGGCGGCTGTACTTGTCTGCCATCCGGCCTAGCGGAATGCCGCAAAACGTATAGAACACCGCGAAAATGAAGCCTTGCAAGACGCTGACCTGCGTGTCTGTGATTCGCAGGTCGCGACGGAGCGGTCCAACGATGAGAGCGAAGATCTGGCGGTCGATGAAGGAGAATACGTACATCAGCGTGAGCACGCCGACGACGTACCAGGCATAGCGCGGCGAGGGATACGGGGCTTCGGGGGATTGCGTCGTGCGTGCGGAGGCTGGCTGCGTGGCCATCAGTACGGCAATTCTATCGCAAGTGGATCATGCCAGACCGAATGCGCGAATAACTCGCTCAGTAGATTTCGAAGCAGAACGCGCGATTGTCGCCACTCGGAGAAAGAGTGTACTCGCCGTTTTCAAGCGGCTCGTCGGCCTCGATCTTGTATAAATGACCGCCCAGCGGCGTGACCGCCAAGTGTAGAGCCCGGTTGCCCCCGCGGCGACGCCCGGAAAACGAGACCTCGCGATTCCCGCCCTTCACATCCATCCGGTAAAGTTCAAAGCGCTCCGGCGAAGATTTCTGTGCGTCGATGATGAAAATCGGCTCAGCCAGCGGTGTGCGAGCGGGTGAACTGGCGCCGGCGACAACGTAGTTCGTGTCGCTCTTACGGCTCTCTTCGCGTACTTGTCCAGTCTCCGTCTCTATGAGGTTGGAGCCATGCAGCAGGTAGGGTATGTCCGGCTTCGGGGGAACCGGCCCCGTGTACTTCTCGGCTCCTCCGAGGAGCCCGATCGCCACCAACAACAAAAGTGATTCGCGAGCCATGCTCTTTTTCTAATTCTAACGCTAGTTGCTGACAGTGGCGCGCTCTTCCACGGCCCGGCAGATGCGCTGCACTTCCGCTTCATCGATGGGCTTGCTCAATACGAAGCCCTCGCCACCTTGAAATGCGCGCGCCAGATCGTTGTCGAAGCCATCGGTTAGAAGAACAAACCCGCCCACCTGATGCCGTACGCGTTCGAAGAACTCGACCCAGTTCAGACCGGGCAGGCGCACCGCGCAAATGGCCATATCAAAGTGCAGCCGCTGGGCCAAATCTGCGCCTTCCTCGGCGCTCGATACCGGGACCACCCGGTCGCCCCGGTTGCCGAGTAACTGCAGGAGTTGACGTTGCACCTTGTGATCGGGCTCGACCACCAGTACGGTCAACTGGCGCCCGTTTCCCTGGAAATCGAGCGGCCCGCCTGGGACGCCCTGGCGTGTCTCGACAACCGGCAGCTCAATATCGAAGCGGGCCTGGATAGGCGATAGCCGGACCACCCGGAACTCGCCTCCATGGCTCTGAATTATTCCACGGCAAACGCCCAGGCCCAGCGCTTCCGATCCGGCGTGATCACCATCCATCGCATCAGCAATCTGTAGATCCGGGGAGCGTGTGGGGTAGGAAATTTCCACCAGCACTCGCTTGGCAAGCAGACTGCTAGAGACGGTGATGGTTTTCTCGCGCGCTTCGGCAGCGGCTTTTTCTGCGTCAACCAAAAGGTTCAGCAGCACCTGCTCGAGTTGTCCCGGCGATCCGATCACAATCGCGGACTTGGGAGCAAGCTGAGACCGGATTTCAACGCCCTTCACCTTCCACTCCGGCGCGCGGAACCTCAAAAGACCGGATAACATCGCGCTCAAATCCACTCGCTCGGCTTGCGATTGCTCTACCTTGGCAAACGAAACCAGGCGCGCTACCGTCTCCGAAGCCCGGCTGGCTTCATCGGCGATGGACTGCAGCTCGTTGTGCGATTCCCGATCTTGCCGCGAACGCAAAGCCGACGCCAGCGCGGCGATCGATTCCAGCGGCGAGCGCAGCTCGTTGGCGACGTCCGAAATCAACTGCCCCGCCGCAGCCAATTTCTCGCTGCGGAACAATTGCTCGCGAATCGACTGCTGTTCCTGAAGCTTCAACGCGGTTGCAACCTGGTTGGCCAGGTGTTGCATTGCAGCCTGTTCGGCCTGGCCACGATAATGAACCGTCCCGGAGTTGTATAGCGCCAGTACGCCCATCAGATCGCTCTGCGCGAACATCGGAATGAAAAGTACCGAGCGGGGAGCGGCCGGTCCTTCTTCTTTGCGGAAGAAGGGACTGCGCCGCGCGTCTGGAATGGCGACCAGTGTCCGATTCCGGAAACACGCCGTAACGCCCGAGGCCATGGCGCCCTTGGGAGCGTCTAGATCGATGAACTCGGTGGGTGAATCGGTCGATTGCACGCGCTCCAGCATCTTCGCCCCGCGACTCTGTATATATAGACCGACGCCGGTTGAGTTCCACAGCTCCGGCAGCGTGAGAGTCAATCTGCGGAGAATCTCGGCCGGCGAGGTGGCCGCGATCACCTCTTCGCCCAGCGCGTTCAAAACTCGCATTTGCCTTCTGAGAGTCGCCATGCGGCGCTCACGGAACCACCAGATAGCCAGTAGCGCCGTGCCCACGATCAGCGATGCGAGCAAAACAGGCGGTTGGATGATCCACCCGCGCTCCAGCGTAACCACTGCGGCGGGGCTGGCAATTAGGATCTGGAAATAGTGGTCATAGGGTGGCAGCGTGCAGTATTGGCTGGCGATGCCCGTCACCCGAATTCTGTCGCCGGCCCGATGACCGTTGAGATGCGGGCCGGTGTCGCGTCGTGTCCGCGGCAAAAAAACACTCAAGTCCTTCGCCTTTTCTCCGATCAGGAGCAAGTCGCCCCCAGCATTATCGTCATCGTCGTTCACGACGCTCTCAGTAGTGACAAGGACGCCAAGATAGCGAAACGAAGCCAGATCGGACGCCTTTACGACTTTGGGCGCCGGGGGGACACCATGGCCGAACTTCCGGATATCGCTTGGCAAAAGGACCGGCCGCCCACCTCGGCGGACAATCATTCCTTGCACTTCCACCCAATCGCCTGGCTCGAGAGTCTGGAATTGGCTGATATTTCCCTGGAGTAGCAGTCCATAGCCGGCGTCATCCTGAATAGCGACGTAATAAGAATCGCTCACCCAGATCGGCCGCAAGGAGACTTGGCCCGTAACAAACACATTTTGCGTCTCATAAGTGGGTGTCCAATCGGGCGCGGTGCGGGAGCCTGCCTGCTGGAGAGTAAGACGCGGTTGGGCTGAAACCACCACCGCGGCGAGTCCTAGAAGCCACGTAAACCAGAGCAATCGCAGGCAAGTGTTTGAGCGAGCGTTACTTGGCTTCATGTGGCGGCTTTCTCGGGTTCGTAATCGTAATGCTGAACCGGAACATCCACAAGTCGATAGATCGGCAAGAATTGATCTGAACTGCAATGGCTTACGCCTGCAGGCGTGTTACAGCGTTGCGCCAAGAGGGATCATAGCATAGGGCAAAGGCGACCCCACATGCTAGCATGGTAGGTTGTCAGGCTCCGGGCTTCGTGCAACGGGCGGCTGTGAACCCCGCCAGGTCCGGAAGGAAGCAACGGTAGCGGTTTAGCTCGTGTGCCGCGGATTACCCGGGGTCTGGCATAAAACTCCGCCCACGCCTTCATGTACCAGGTAATCGCCAGGAAATACCGTCCGCAGTCGTTTGCGGAGCTCATCGGCCAGGAGCACGTCCGCACCACGCTCGAAAATGCGATCTCGCAGCAGCGCATTGCCCACGGCTACATCCTTTCCGGCCAGCGCGGCACTGGAAAAACCACCGTGGCCCGCATCCTGGCGCGCTGCCTCAACTGTATTCAGGGCCCGACCATTACGCCCTGCGGCGTGTGCGCGAGCTGCCTGGAAGTGACGGCTGGAAACTCCCCGGACGTAATCGAGATCGACGCGGCATCGAATCGCGGCATCAACGAAATGCGTGAGCTGCGGGAAAACGTGCGCTACCGCCCGGCGCGCGACCGTTACAAAGTCTTCATCGTGGACGAAGCGCATCAGATCACCAGCGAAGCTTTCAATGCGCTACTCAAGACGCTCGAAGAACCCCCGGACTGGGTGGTTTTCGTGCTCTGCACGACGGAAGCCCACAAGATCCCGACCACCATCGCTTCCCGCTGCCAACAGTTCAGCTTTCGGTCGGTCGATTTCGCCGAAGTCGTCAAACGCATGGAGGAGATCTGCCAGAAAGAGGGGATCGAAACCGATCCCGAGACGCTGAGCGTGTTGGCGCAGGCCGGACAAGGCAGCGTGCGCGACTCTTTGTCGGCGCTCGATCAGGCCATCGCCTGCTGCGGGCTGAAGCTGAGCGCGGCCGAGGTGCGCGATCTGCTGGGAATGTTCTCGCTCGACTCATTGGGCGAGGTAACCGAAGCTTTGACCGCCCAGGATTCGCGCCGCATGCTCGACCTGGTAATGGAGCTGGAGCGGAACGGACGCAACCTCCAGCATTTTTGCCGTGAGTTGGCGCGCTATTTCCGCAATCTCCTGGTGGCCAAGGTCGCCGGCGCGAACACCCGCCTGATCGGGGCATCGCAGCACGAGCAGGAGCGGCTGGTCCAGATCTCGGGCGGTTTTTCCGAAGAAGACCTGACCCGCTATCTGCAGCTCACGCTCGACCTATTCAAGGATTTGCAGGCTTCGTTGCAGCCGCGGCTACATCTGGAGGTCGGACTACTGCGGCTGGTGCAAGCCAGTAAGCTATTGCCGATTGAGGAAGCGATCGCGGGATTAGGGAGCACAGGCGGCTCGGCGCCAGCGAAACCAACACCGGCTAGAAAGCCGGTGCCACAAGAAACACAGGCTGGAAAGCCTGTGCCACAAGAAACACAGGCTGGAAAGCCTGTGCCACAGGCAGGTCCATGGAAAGATCGGCTCCACTCGGCGCTGACCGAACTGGGGATGCAGTTCACCGCCGACGCAGTTGAGCACTCACAAATCACGGAATCGAACGGCGAGCTATTGTTCACAACGCCGGAAGAGTTCAAACTAGCCTTGAACGAAAAAGATATCCTGAAGGTCGTGCAGAAAGTGGCGGGCCGGCCCATGCGGATCAAGGTCACTGCCGGAACGGTGGACGTGGCAGAGGTGCCCAAGGCCAGGCCGCCGCAGGACGATGTTTCCGAACGAGCGTTGGCGCATCCGGAAGTGCGGCGTTTTCAGGAGACCTTCCCGGACGCGCAGGTCCGCGTGGTGCGAAATTTAAAAGAATAAGGCAGGACAAATGAAACTTCCCGGAAACATGCAGGCCATGATGAAGCAGGCCGAGCAGATGCAGAAAAAGCTGCAGGAAGAGATCGCGCTCATTCGCGTGGAGGCTTCGGCCGGCGGCGGCATGGTGACGGTTCATATGGACGGCAAGAAAAACGTAACCGGCGTGAAGATCGATCCAGAGGTGGCCGGTGATGTCGAGATGCTGCAGGACATGGTGATGGCCGCCTTCAACGAAGCGGCCAAGAAGGTGGACGACGCCACGCAGGAAAAGATGGGCGGGCTGCTAGGCGGCATGGGCCTGCCCCCCGGGCTGCTCTAATGCCGAGTAGTGGCGCACGCACTCGTGGCGCACGCACTCTTGCGTGCCGCGTTCGCACTCGTGCGAACGCCTGGTCCTGACCATTCATGCCCGACTTCGCCGAACCGCTCGCGCGACTCATCCAGGAATTCAAAAGGCTGCCCGGCATCGGCCAGAAGTCGGCGCAGCGGCTAGCCTTTCATGTGCTGCGCACTCCGCGCGAAGATGCCGGTCGTCTTGCACAAGCATTGCTGGACGTTAAAGACAACCTCGGAATCTGCGCGATGTGCAACAACATCAGCGACGGCGAGATTTGCAGTTATTGCCGCGACCCGCACCGGGATCATTCCTCGATCTGCGTCGTCGAGGAGCCGCATAACATTCTGCCAGTCGAGACCACGCGCCAGTTCATGGGCCTCTATCACGTGCTGCACGGGGCGATTTCTCCATTGCGCGGGATAGGTCCGGAGCAGCTTCGGATCGCGAACCTGCTGGAGCGCGTTCAGGCGGGCGAAGTGAAGGAGCTCATCGTGGCCACGAATCCCACCGTGGAAGGCGAAGCGACTGCGGTCTATCTTGCTCGTCTGATGAAGCCCCTGGGCCTCAAAGTGACGCGCATCGCCATGGGCATTCCGGTGGGCAGCGATCTGGAGTTCGCCGACGAGGTGACCATGGGTAAGTCGCTGGAAAACCGGCGCGAGATGTAAGAGCACGATGCCGACCATCGACTTGGATTGCCTCGGTCATGCGAACTGGACCAGCTAAACGCCGGGAGCCCCGCATGCGTTCTGAGTACGACTTTTCCAAAGCCGTTCGGGGCAAATACGCTCAGCGATTTCGCGAGGGGACAACATCGTCGTCCGTCGCCGCGTCTTTTAAATATCAACATCGGCCCAAGCGCATGGACAGCCAGGCCTGACGAAGCCGCTAAAAGGCAGCTTTGTCCCGATCTACTCCACAGCCCCGCTTGGGCATTATCGTGTATCCTCAAGACATACCACTCTCTCTAGGTCGCGTAGCGTATTGAGAAGGACATAACCAAATAGATGTCTACCATTGAGGTTTCCCCTGTCGCGCCTCCGTCAGGCGAGTTTCAACAACAAGTCATTAACGATTTCAGCATTCAAGTCGCGACCGTCAACGGTTCCGGCAGCCAGACCGCAAACAACGTTCTGATGCGCTCCATCTTCCAGATGGGCATCCCGGTGTCGGGAAAGAATATGTTCCCGTCCAACATCCAAGGACTGCCCACCTGGTTCACCATCCGCGCCAGCAAGCATGGCTACATCGGCCGCAAGAAGGAGATCGATTTCCTGGTGGCCATGAACCCGGAGACCGCGCGCGAGGACGTCATGAAGCTGGATCCCGGCGCTGCGGTGGTTTATGACGAGCCGCTAAAGCTGAACGCACTGCGCTCCGATCTGCATTTCTACCCAGTGCCGTTCGACAAGCTGGTCGGCCCCGTCTGCCCGGAAGCGAAGTTGCGCAAACTGGTGCGCAACATGATCTATGACGGCGTTGTCGCGTGGCTGCTGTCGATCGAAATGGAGGAGATCCACAAGGCGCTGTTCAAGCAGTTCGGAAAGCGCAAGGCCAAGGCGGCGGAACTGAACTGGGGCGCCTGCCAGGCCGGCTTCGATTACGCGGCCAAGACCTTCACGAAAACCGATCCTTACCGCGTCGAGCGCATGAACGCAAACGGCCGGCAAGATCATCATCGAAGGCAACGCTGCCGCGGCGCTGGGCTGCGTATTCGCCGGCGCCACGGTGGTCACCTGGTACCCCATCACGCCGTCCTCATCGCTGGTCGAATTCATGATCGGCTACCTTAAGCGTTTCCGCGTCGACAAGGAGACCGGCAAAGCGACTTACGCCGTGGTTCAGGCCGAAGACGAGCTGTCGGCGATCGGCATGGTAATGGGCGCGGCTTGGGCGGGCGCACGCGCCATGACGTCCACTGCCGGACCGGGCATCAGCCTGATGTCGGAATTCGTGGGCCTCGGCTATTATGCCGAGATTCCCGCGGTGATCTTCGACGTCCAGCGCGTGGGGCCGTCCACCGGATTGCCGACCCGTACCGCGCAGGGCGATATTCTTTCAACCGCGCTGCTCTCGCACGGCGACACCAAACATCCACTACTGTTCCCCTCTTCCCCGGAAGAATGCTTCCAGTATGGCATGGCGTTGCATTCGACCTGGCGGAGCAGTTCCAAACTCCCGTGTTCGTGATGACCGATCTCGATCTGGGAATGAACAACTGGATGGCCGATCCGTTCACGTATCCCACCGAGCCGATCCGCCGCGGCAAGGTTCTGACGGCCGAGGATCTGGAGCGGCTGGGCGGCTTCGCTCGATATAAAGACGTCGACGGCGACGGCATCGGCTACCGCACCCTGCCCGGGAACCAATCATCCGCAACGCGGCGTTTTTCACGCGCGGCAGCGGCCACAACGAAAAGGCGCAGTACACCGAGCGCGAAGACGACTATGTGAACAACATGGACCGGCTGGCGCGAAAATTCGAGACGCTGCGCTTGCACGTGCCCAAGCCCGTCGTGGACACCCGGCCTAACGCCCAAGTCGGCTTCGTCGCCTTCGGCACGTCGCATTATGCGGTGGAGGAAAGCCGCGATCAGCTACGGACCGAATACGGCATCGAAACCGAGCTATATCCGCCTGAAAGCGTACCCTTTTACGCAAGAATTGCATGATTTTATCGCGCCGCCACGAGCGCGTTTACGTAGTCGAGCAGAATCGCGACGCGCAGTTGCTGAGCCTGATGCGCATGGAGTTCGAACCCGCCGAGATCGCTAAATTGATAAGCGTACGCTATTACGGCGGCCTGCCGATCGACGCCCGCACCGTCACCGATAACGTCCTCAGTCAAGAAAAGACCCGCAAGGAGGGCAAATGAGTACCACCGTCACGCCGCCACCCAAGAAGGTCAATCGCGTTGGTCTGGAGGTCATAAGCTACAAGGGTTCCAAGACCACCCTTTGCGCCGGATGCGGTCACAATGCCGTTTCCGAGCGCATTGTGGAGTGCTTCTATGAGCTGGGCATTCAGCCCTGGAGCGTCGCCAAGCTCTCCGGCATCGGCTGTTCTTCGAAGACTCCCGCCTATTTTCTGGGACTCTCGCACGGCTTCAACGGAGTGCACGGCCGCATGCCGTCGCTCGCAACCGGAGCTTTGCTGGGCAATCGGACGCTGCTCGGGATTGGTGTTACCGGCGACGGGGATACGGCATCCATCGGGTTGGGTCAGTTCATGCATCTGTTGCGCCGCAATCTCCCGTTCATCTACGTCATCGAGGACAACGGCGTTTACGGACTAACCAAGGGTCAGTTTTCGGCCACCGCCGACCTGGGGTCGAAGCTCAAGACCGGCGTCCTCAACGAGCTTCCGCCATTCGATTGTTGCGCGCTGGCGCTCGAATGGGGCGCTACTTTCGTAGCCCGCTCTTTCTCTGGCGACAAGAAGCAGCTGCAGGCCATCTTGAAAGCCGCGATCACGCATAATGGCCTCTCCGTGATCGACGTCATCTCGCCTTGCACTACCTTCAACGACCACGAGGGCTCGACCAAGAGCTATGCCTATGTGAAGGATCACGAGGAGATGCTGAATGAGGTCGACTTCGTGCCATTCTACGAAGACATCTCCGCCGAGATTGCCGAAGGCGAGGTGAAGGAAGTGGAGATGCATGATGGATCCAAGCTTCGGATTAAGAAGCTCGGCCGCGAGTATGATCCAACCAGCAAGTTTGACGCGCTCAAAATGATCGAGGAAGCCAGTAAGAATGGCGAGATTCTTACCGGCGTATATTATGTCGACACCGGCAAGCCTAACTTTCTAGATATGCTGAGCATCGACGAAGCACCGCTGGCGACCTTGCCTGAGTCGCGGGTCCGTCCGCCCAAGGAAGCGCTCGAAGAGGCCATGGAAGAACTGCGCTGAGCATGAAGCAGTTCGTACTCGGGTTCATCGCTGCGCTGGTATTGCTGGCGGTGGCAGGCTTAGCTTTCGTCGGACTGGGTCTGGCGCCGGTTGCAACCGCCTCCGCGCCGCTGCCGTTCGAAAAACTGATAACCGGTATCGCGCTAAACGCGCGCGTCAACAAAGAAGCGCCGAAGTCCGCGCCCATGCAGCCATCGGATGAGGTTTATACCGCCGGGGCGCGGATCTACCGCACCGATTGCGCGGTTTGCTACGGGCTGCCCGGACAGGATCAAGCCGCGATTGCCAAGGGTGAATTCCCCAAGCCGCCCCAGCTTTTCAAAGGGAAAGGCGTCAGTGACGACCCACCCGGCGAAACTTACTGGAAGGTCGCGAATGGCATCCGCTTGACCGGCATGCCTGGATTCAATGGCTCGCTGACCACCGACCAGATGTGGCAGGTCACCCTCCTCCTGGCGAATTCCGACAAGTTACCCGCGAGCGTCGGGACTATCCTGGCTCAGCCTCTACTGCAGTAGAGTTGGAGCTTGCGCTACTTGTGAATGAAATCGCCCACCCGGCGCATCCACGCCAATTCCTCCACACTCATCGGACCGACCTCCACGGCGCGTAGAGCTTCAGCGGCGTGCGCTTCGTTCGCCGGGCCAGTCATACAGACGTCCACGGCAGGATTCGAAAGTACGAATCTGTAGCAATCGGTGGCGGTCGGTACGCGCTCTCCCGGAGGAACGCGCTTGGGATCCATCAACTGGCGCCAACTCGTGGCGGTAAACGCGACCATGCCTGGCCGATTCCCATTCCCCGGCAGCAGCGGGAACACTTCGCTCTCAGCGCCCGTATGGACGGCGTTGTACCGCACGTGTACGATTCCGACATCCGCATCACCCGATAAACTCGACACCATCGGTCGGTGATGAGTGGAAATCGCGATATTACGGATCAAGCCGCGCTCGCGCAATCGGCGGCTGGCGTCCAAAATCCTCTGCGGCGGCTGGTGATTCCAGAAGCCGAGCAACAGCACGTCGGCATATTCGAACCCCAGCTTGCGCAGGGCGATCTCGATGCTCGGTTTCATCAGCGCTGCCACTCGCGAGTAGGACTGCAGCACCAGCACCATGCGATCGCGCTGCGGCTTCAGATTGCGGAGCGCCTGCCCGAAAGTTCCGCGCCGGAAACTTCCCCAATAGAGGTAATTGACGCCGCGCTCGAAGGCCCGCTCCACAGCTTTGCTGGGCACTCCATAGCTCGCGGCCATGCCCAGGCGTCCGACCTCAAGCCCAGTGCGGCCGAGAATCCTTTTCTCCATAAGGCTGCTGTTCCGGAATCAGCCGCCGATTCCGAGATAGCGAAACCCGAAGCGTGTCAAACGCGCGCGATCCAGCGCGTTGCGGCCATCGAGCACAATGCGGGATCGCATGCGAGGAGCCAGCGCCTCCCAATCCATCTCGCGATATTGCTGCCACTCGGTTACCAGCACCAGCGCATCGGCGTCGTTGGCCGTCTCCTCCGGCGTTTCGCAGCAAATCACCTGGAGGTCGCGATGTTGCTCCTGAAAACGCTCCATCGCCACTGGATCGTGTACCTTTACTTTGCAGCCGCGCTCCACCAGCTTGCGCGCGATGTCGATAGCGGGCGCTTCGCGAAGATCGTCCGTGTTGGGCTTGAATGCCAGGCCCAATAGCCCGATCGTTCTGCCTTTCAGAATCTTCAATTCCCCGAGCAGCTTCTCCACTACCCGTTCCCGCTGCCGCCGGTTGATTTCGCGCGCCGCTTCGACAATCGGCATCGTCAGGTTGTATTCGGACGCCGTCGACACGAGCGCGGAGATGTCCTTGCCGAAGCACGAACCGCCCCAGCCGATCCCCGCCTGTAGGAAGCGCGTGCCGATCCGGACATCCAAGCCGATTCCTTTGGCGACCTGCTGAATATCCGCGCCCACTTTCTCCGCCAATTGTCCGATTTCGTTGATGTAGCTGATCTTCAAAGCCAGAAACGCATTGGCGGCATACTTGATCAGCTCCGCCGAAGCCAGATCGGTGGAAATCAGCGGCACTGCGCCCAGCCCCTCCGGACGCGTCAGGTAAGTGGGCGGCGCAAAGGTCTGGTCGAGGATGGGGCGATACAGCGTGTACAGCATTTCAAGCGAGCGCGCATCGTCGGAGCCGATCACCACGCGATCCGGATAGAGGCTGTCGTGCAGCGCCGTGCCTTCGCGCAAAAATTCCGGATTCGAAGCCACCGAGAATTGCCCGTTGGTTTTCCGTCCGCGATGCTGCTCGAACGATTCGCGGACCAGCGAGCCGACCCAGTTCCCGCTCCCGATCGGCACCGTCGACTTGTTAACTACTACGACGTAATCGCCATCGTAGTATTGGCCGATTCCGCGCGCGGCTTGGGACAAATAGCGCAGGTCCGGGCTTCCGTCCGGCGATGGTGGCGTCCCGACCGCGATGAAAATCACGTCGGAGCTCGGCACGGCGGCGGCGTAGTCGCGACAGAACTGAAGATTGGGGTGCGCTTCTTCGAGCAGTTCAGTCAGAAAAGGCTCGTAAATGGGCGTCTTCCCGGCTTGCAGCAGCGCGATCTTCTTCTCATCGGAATCGATGCAGGTGACTTTGTGACCCAGAAATGCCAGACAAGCTCCGGTCGTCAAGCCCACGTAGCCCGTGCCGATGATCGAGACATTCATGCTTTTACTACCGTATCAGACGCCGCTCAAACCCCGCCTGGTGGAACGTATGTCCCGGATCCGCGACCACATCATTTCACATGCCGGGACGCACAAAGGCTTTATCGAAGGAGACAAATACAGCTTCAGGCGGTCTGTTGCTCAAGTGCATGGCATCGGCGAGTTCAATGCCGTACGCCGTTAATGCCAGGGCGGCGGCTACCGATGATTCATCTTCAGCATGTACATTCTTGAGGCCGAGCAGCTTCGTGAACGCATCATGAATTGCACTCTCTTCAAATCCATACAGCCTGCGGAGTACCCAGCCGGTTTGAAGCAACACCGTTTTCGCAATCCAGATACTGTCAGAGGCGAAAAGAGATCGCGCAGCGGCCGCCTGCCGGGCTCGTCGCCAGACATCAGGCGGACTAATACGTTAGTATCGACCGCGATCATGGCGGCGCATCACTTCCAAGTCAATGGCGGCGCGCATATGTCCCGGCGTCTTTGGTTTACGCCTTGACCGCAGACAGCCAGCGACTTCTTCGACTTTGGTCTCGGGGAAATGCGCAGCCGGACGTAGCAGGATTCCCTCTCCAGTTTCTTCGACTGTGAATTCCGTGCCCGGTCCCCACGCCCGGGAATCGCGGATGGCCTTGGGCAGTATGATCTGTCCCTTAGTCGAAAGGCGTGTGGTTTCCATCAGTAAGACTCCAGTAAGATTATGCGCCATCGCGTAAGACGGCGGCCTATTTCCTGATCAGGAAGACCGCCACTTCAGCCAGCAAGTTCGGAAGGACCGCGACTGTCCTCGCCCCTTGCAAAAACATTCTCCGCTCCACGGTCCACTTCTCGGCGGCGGCTAGCGATTCGAAATCGTCCACGGTCAGGAAATGGATATTGGGCGAGTCGTACCAATCGTGCGGGAACAGCTTGGTCTTGGGCGCGCGGCCGGTGAACAGATGGGCCAGACGCACGGACCAATGCGCGAAGTTCGGAAAAGCGACGATGGCTCTCCGCCCGACGCGCAGCATGTCGCGCAACACCTTCAAAGGCTCACGCGTCTCCTGCAAAGTCTGGCTGAGGATCACGTAGTCGAAAGCCTGATCGGGCAGATCCGCCAGCGCGTCTTCCAGATCGCTATGAAAGACAGAAACGCCGCGTGCGATGGCCTGCTGCGTCCGCGCGCCCGAAATCTCGACGCCGCGCGCATCCACGTTTTTGTTTTGCGCCAGCCAGTCCAGCAGCTCGCCTTCGCCGCAGCCCAGATCGAGCACGCGGGTGTCGGGCTCAATCAGCTCGCTGATGATGGCGTAATCGCTGCGGCCCAGCAGCTTCGGCACGAACGCCTGGGCCACTTAACGTTCCACTCCGCGCAGCGTGCTGGCCAGGAATCCTCGCACTAACTCGGCCTGCTCGGCGATATTGACCAGGAACGCGTCGTGTCCGTAATTCGACGGCAGCTCGCAATAGGCCACGTCGCAATTGCGGCCGCGCAAGGCGCGCACCACTTCGAGCGATTGGTAGCTCGGATACAGCCAGTCGGATGTAAAGCTGATCACCAGAAATCGCGACTTCACATTTTCAAACGCCGCGCTGAGCGATGTCCGGCCGTTGGTGAGATCGAAGTAGTCCATGGCCTTGGTGATGTAGAGGTACGAATTCGCATCGAACCGGTCGACGAACTGGCTGCCGCGGTAGCGCAGGTAGCTCTCCACTTCGAACTGGTTCTGATCGCGCAGCCGGCGGCCGAACTTCTCGCGCATCGATTGATCGCTCATGTAGGTGATGTGCCCGACCATGCGCGCCACGGCCAAGCCCCGCGCCGGAGGGCGCTTGCCGTAATAGTCGCCCTCGTTCCAATCCGGATCGGCCATGATCGCCTGGCGGCCCACTTCGTTGAATGCGATCTGCTGCGGGCTGTGCCGCGCCGTGCCGGCAATCGGAATGGCGGCCGCTACAGCTTCCGGATACGCGACCGCCCATTGCAGCGCCTGCATCGCGCCCATCGATCCGCCCGAAACCGCCAGCAGCCGCTTGATTCCCAGATGATCGATCAGCATTTTCTGCAATCGAACCATGTCGGCGATAGTGACGGGCGGAAACGACATCGCGTAGGGACAGCCTGTCTGCGGGATTGATAGAACCCGGGCCGGACGTGCCGCGGCAACCGCTCAAGACGTTCGACGAAATCACGAAGTATTTGTGGGTGTCGAATCCCTTGCTGGGGCCGATCATGTTGTCCCACCAGCCGGGACTTCCCGTTTCTTTATCCTCACCCGCGGCGTGCGCGTCACCGGTGAACGCATGCAGAATCAGGATGGCATTGGTCTTGTTATCGTTCAGCGTGCCGTAGGTCTCGTAGGCCACGTCGACCGGCGCCAGCGATAGCGCCGCTATCGAGTGAAATCGAATCAAATTGGACAAACTGGGTCTCGGTGATCATCTCTAGCTGGAACTAAGGGTTACTCAAATGATAGCAATGCCGTGTTGCGGATATACGTTATTCTATTTGCTTCCGCATGGCGCTGCTTACTTTAGTCCGGCACGGGCAGGCATCTTTCCTCGAATCGAATTACGACAAACTCTCGGAGCGAGGCGAGCGGCAGGCTCGGATTCTGGGCGAGTATTGGCTGGAAACAGGCGCTACCTTCGACCAGGTTTACTACGGACCGGCGTGCCGCCATCTTCGCACCGGCGAAATAGTGGCGGATGTTTACCGGCGGGCCGGCGCGTCCTGGCCACAACCCGTGACCCTCGCCGAACTCGATGAATATCCGGGCATCGAAGTGATGCGCACCTTCCTGCCCGGCCTGATGGAGCGGCACGAGGACATCCGCGCTCTGGAAGCTGAGTTCCGGCGAGCGGGCGACCGGAGCGCGGCGTTCCGGATCTATGACAAGCTGTTCCAGCGCATTACTCGCATGTGGGTGGATGAGGAGCTGGATTCGCCTGAAGTGGAAAGCTGGCGAAATTTTTGTGAACGAGTGGATACGGGCGTCGCGAGCATGCGAGAGGCCGCGCTGAAGAATGGCCGAGTCGTGGTGTTCACTTCCGGCGGCGTCATCGCTGCCACGGTGCGGAAGGCCTTGGATCTCTCGCCGCAGCGAACGCTGGAATTGAGCTGGACCTCGCGCAACGCGAGCTATACCGAATTTCTTTTTTCACTCGAGAGGTTTTCGCTCAGCAGCTTCAATAATCATCCGCATTTGGAGGACGAGGAAATGTTGACTTATCGGTAGCCTCCCGCCTCATTATCTTCCAGCGCGCTTTAATACCGCCCGCAGATCCATGGTGCGGATCAGCTTGTGCAGATAGTTGGGATGCAGGCCCAGAATCTTGGCCGCGGTCTCGTGATCGTAGTTAGACTGATCGAAGGCCTTGAGCACCACCTGTCGCTTGGCGGCTTCTACGGCTTCTTCGTACAAGCTGGCGGAGACTTCGGCCGGCCGCGTTTCGCGTATGTGCTCGGGCAGGTCCTCGGCGAGAATCGTATCGGTTGATCCCAGCACCACCGCGCGCTCGATAGCATTCTCCAGTTCGCGCACGTTGCCCGGCCAGGAGTAACTTTGCAGATATACGCGCGCCTGAGGCGCCAGACCTGTGATCTTACGGCCGCAATCCTGCGCACACTTTTTGGCGAAGTGCTCGGCCAGCGGGATGGTATCTTCGGGACGCTCGCGCAGTGCGGGCGCCGTTAACACCACCACGTTGAGGCGATAGTACAGATCCTGGCGAAAGAGGCCTTTCTTGACAGCGTCGTCGAGGTCGCGATTGGTGGCGGCCAGCACCCGCAGATCGAGCTTGATGGTCTTAGTTCCACCGACACGTTCCATCTCCCGCTGCTGCAGAACACGCAGCAATTTGGCCTGTAGGAGTTGAGTAAGCTCTCCGATCTCATCCAGAAACACGGTGCCGCCCTGGGCCATCTCGAGCTTCCCCAACTTTTGCGCGAATGCCCCGGTGAATGCGCCCTTCTCGTGGCCGAATAGTTCACTTTCGAGCAGCGTGTCGGCCAGCGCGGCACAGTTGATGGCGACAAACGGACCGGCCGCCCGGAGGCTGTTGCGGTGGATCGCGCGAGCGATCAGCTCCTTGCCAGTTCCGCTCTCGCCCAGAATCAAGACCGTGGAATTGGAAGGCGCCACCTTGCCAATCTGCCGTTGCAGCTCGCGTATCTTCGCGCTGACGCCGACCATATCGTGCTCAATCTTCAGCTCCTGCTGCAGGCGCTGGTTCTCTTCCTGTAGCCAACCTAGAATAGTCGCGTTTTCCCAGGCGCCCGCCGCCATCCCAGCCACCGCGGTCAACAATTGCAGATGACCTTCATCGAACTTGAGCGACGGATCGGCCGATTCCACATAAATGACGGCGGCCACTTCGCCGCGCACCGTTAGCGGAGCGGCCACGGCCGACAAACCCGCGCCATCGGCGTCTTCGAGCCAGACCGCAATGCGTTCTTCAGAAACTCGCTGTAAGACATCCGGGTTGGGTTTCCAGTCGCCCGGGGGCACTCCTGGAATGAAGACGCCGCCCCGCTCTCCTGGAATCAGCTCCAAAAGCAAAGAGGACAAATGGCTGCGCAGGATCTCCGCCGCCTGCGTTCCGCGCGCCTCCTGCAGCCCGCGGAAAGAATGCAGCATAGTGCTCACCCGCAACAGCGTCCGCAGATCGTGCATCGCGCGAGCCGAAGGAGGCAGCACCGACTGGCCGGCCGAAGACAAATAAATCGAATCGGTCACCTGCAATTGCCGCGTCTTGAAGTCCCCGGAGGTTGGCTTGGCCGAGCGATCGCGATCCACCAGAAAGCAGAACACCGACGCGCCGATCCGGACCTCGTCGCCCTGCTCCAGTTCATACTCAGTCACCGGCGTTCCGTTGACGAAGGTACCGTTGCGGCTCTCCAGATCTTTAACCGTGCATTGGCGGCCAGAGCGGATGAATAAGCAGTGTTTGCGTGACACCGCATGGTCTTCCAGATTGAGATTGCAGGTGGATTGACGGCCGACCGAGTAATCTCCTTCAGGAAGGGCGCAGATGGAACCTTTCAATGGACCACGCACTGCGACCAGCCTAGGTTCGGCTCCGTTCGTCAAAGGATTCACCAATCGTCGTTCAACCTGCGAGGACACCCTTGCAATAGTCTACTGAGGCTGACAGCAGCAGAGCCGTGACAGTCGGGGGGCGGTTTTCAAATATCACGTCCGCATCCGCGTGAAGAAATACAGCCCCGCCATAGCGAACAAAACATCGGGCGACCAGGCCGCCAGGGCCGCCGGCAACAGATTAATATCTCCGAGCTGTTCAAACAAAAGGTTAATGGCCCAGTAGGCGATCGCGATTCCGAAGCTGATTCCCACGCCCGCCATCGCGCCGCGGTTACCCACTAGAAAAGCGAACGGAACCGAGATGAGCGCCATCACCAGCGCGAACAAAGGCACGGCAAATTTGCGATAGAAACGAACTTGGAGCGTGATGGTGTCTATGCCGCTGCGCTGCAAGTCGCGGATGTATGCCGCCAGTTGCTGGAAATTCATCTGCTGATCCTGGACCACCTCCTGCAGGAAGTAATCCGGGCGCTCGTCGATCTCCTGAAACGTCGCCGCCCGCCCACTGAAATTTTCAAACTTCTCGTGCCGCTCTCCAGGGTCTTGCCGGCTCCATCCGTTCTCAAAAATCCAGGTGTGCAGCGCCGGTTCCCAACGCGCCTTCTCCGCGGAAATGTGCTTCTGCAGACGAAAATTGATTGGATTGAGCTCGAATACCTGCGGCCCCAGCATCAGCTTTTCCGCCCCGTCCAGATATTTGAAATAGAAAATGCGCGGATCGTTATTGGATCCGGGATCGAACACCCAATGCCGATCCGGGTGCAGGTAGGTCTGCACCGGCTTGCCCTTAATCTCTTTGCGGATCGCATCCTGCTTCCGGTTCGCGTCCGGAACGTAATAATGATCGAAAGCGAACAATCCGCCGCTCAGCAGCAGGGCCGCCCCCAGGACCGGAATGGCCAGCCGGTAGAGGCTCACCCCCGAGGCCTTGAAGGCCGTAATCTCGTTGTGTTTGGTAAGGATGCCGAAGGTGATAAGAGCTGCAACCAGGACGCTCACCGGCGCGGAGTCGTAAATCAACTGAGGCGTCAGGAAGAACAGGTAGGTAAAGACCCGGGCCATAGCGATGTTGTTCTTGACGATGTCGCTAAGGAGCTCGAAGAACGTATACACCTGCGTCATGAGTACGAAACTCACCAACAAAATCAAAAAGTAGAAGACGAAACTATTCAGTACGTACCCGTCCACCAGTTGCGGCACCAGGAAGAGCCGCCACGCGCGCGAGCGCAGCCGAACTGGCGATCCCGCAACGGGCAGCCGTCCGCGCAACCGGGCCCAGATCGTGGCGATCCAGTTCATGACTCGACCCATCCAGTCGCGATCGCCCGGCCGCTCCAGACGAGTTAGCAACAAAATCCCCATCACGGCAAACACCGCGTTTGGAATCCACACCGCCACGCCGACAGGCAGTTTGTGTTGCTTCGCTAGGCCATTCGCGCCGAGCATGCCCATCCAATAGATGAAAGCCAATGCCACCGTCATCACGAAGGCCGCCGATTTTCCTCCCTTGCGCGAGGAAACACCCAGCGGAATGCCGATCAGCGCCAGCAGAAAGCAAGCCGGAGGTAGCGCCAGCCGCTGATGTAGCTCGATGCGGGCTTCGATGAGCTGGTCGGGTAAAGTAGCCGGATCCTTATAAGCGATACGGTACAGAGGCACTGTATCGATTTCCGTGTAGGCCTTGGCGTGTACTTCGTTCGGCTTGGTCGCCTCTAGAATCTGATCGCCTTTACTAGCCGCGTAATTGTAGTATTGCTTGATGTCTTTGCCGACGTCGTAGGTGACGCCGTTTTCGAGCGACATCTGGATCACGTTGCGAGCCACGTCCGGCACCGCGATCGCGCTGGACGCTACGGTGATACGGGGGCCGTCGCCGTGATCGTGATCATTCTTTTTTTGCTCATCAGGCGGAGTCAAATCAGCGATAAACACGTTGCGCCAGTGCGTCAGCGCCCCAGGAATAACCTCGCTTACATAGATAATGCGATTCGGAAAATTCTCCTCGAAGACGCGCGGCTGCACTTCCGCGGTCAGCTCGGCCGCCACCAGTTGATTCAGGATCTTGTAGGTTCGCCAAGTCGAGTAGGGCGTGAGCCAGAGCGTGGCCGCGGCAGTCACCAGCGTCGCCAAAGTCGCGAACGTGAGCACTGGTCCGATAACCTTGCGGCTCGGCACTCCGGCGGCTCGCATGGCGGTGATCTCACCATCGCTCGACATTCTCGACAGCGCAATCAACACCCCCACCAGCACTCCGAGGGGCAGCGTGAAAGTGAAAGTGAATGGAATCGCTAGCGCAAAAAGATGCGCGACCGTGGCCGGTGGCGCGGTGCTCCGCACCAGAATCTCAAACAGCTTGCCCACACGCTGCAGGAACAGGACGAATGTGAAAAGGATTGCGCCCAGCACGGCGCTGCTTGCTACCTCGCGAAAAATGGCGCGATAGAGCAGACCCATGGCTAGTATGCAGCCGAGCCGTGCGCGTTTGTTTCCGAACCGTGACCGTTCGTTTCCGAGCCGTGACCGTCAGGGAGCGGTCCCACCTTCCGCCCTCCACTCTCCGCCCGCTGGCTACCCGACAACGGCGGCGCCGGCACGATGGGCGGCTTGGGAACATCTTCGTGAATGGGCTCGAATTCCAGCTCATCGAACAACACGGAGGGCGCAATCACCGAAGACGTGGTCACGAAACTTCCCGCCCCCATCAGCGCCAGCGGCGCATTGGAGTCGATGAAATCGAAAACGTAGTTTTCGTCCGAGGCCGCGATAATATCCTTGAAGGACCTCGTCGACAACCCGCGAAACCGCATGCTTCGCACCAATTCTTCCCGGCCATCCGGATACACACGATACAAAAGCAGAGGCTCGCTCACCACCCGAGTATTTCCGCCCGACTGCGCCGCAGCCGTGGCTAGCCGCCGGAACTCGTCCAGCGACGCCGCGGATGGATAATCGATCTTACGTACCAGCATCCCGTAAGGTTTGTTTCGCTGCCGGCACAACTCGATCAGCTTTTTCTTCATGTCGGCCGCGGGAACGGTTTCCGAAGCGCGCACAAACATGTTGCCGAAGCCCGGCGCCCGGTCGCCGAAATTTCCCGGCATGCGCGCGCGTCCGTTAGAAACATCAAAGCCTTTAACCACCGGCGTGCGTGTCAATAGAAAGGTCTCGAGGACGCCCTTTTCCACCAACGCGAGCGGCTTGGGAGCCACCCCCTCCATGTCGTATTCGTAATGTCCCAGCAATGTATGACCGCGCCAATCGGCCTGAGTGGGATCGTCCACTACATCAATCCACTCCGGTAGGATCCGCGAACCGACGCGATTCTCTAACTCGCTCTGAACATGCGGCGCCGTGCGGCCGGGATCGGCAATTGGCTTGCGTGTGATCTTGAGATTGTCGCCTAGCAGTTGTCCGAAAAGCTGGGCAGCCGCGCGCGCCTCGAACAAGACCGGGCCGTCGTAGGCGTCGCCCGTTGGAGCTTGCGCCAGCGCCACAATGTTGCCGGCCACCTCCGTCACTCCTCGCCGCAGCTCCGCTTCCACCGGAAGCTCATTCGGTTCGAAAGCTTGAAACACCGCCGCGTCGCGGACTGTTGTCCCGTCCGGCGCCAAGCCATAGGCTCGCACCCGCATGTACGCGAGATCTTCCGGAACCCGCAGTGTGGTGCCTTCTGAATTCACGATGTAGTCGGACGCGAGCGATGTCTGCAATTCTATCCCCGATGAAAGCACCTGCGGATAGCCGTCGAAGATCGCCGAAAGCTTGACCGTCCGGTCCTTCCATAAAGCTTCGTCCACTGGGTTCCGCCGCACAATCGGCTCCACCGCCTGTACCGGCGCAGCCTTAGAAAAATCTGGAAGCTGCTCGGTCACATTCATGTTCTTGAGCGACGATCGTTTGCGCGCGATCGCCTCTTCGGCCGTCTTGTAGGCGCGATCGGTCGCCAGCCACAATACCTGCCGGAACGCCCGATAGTCGTTTTCGAGCGGAAGATGATCCGGATCGTAGCGGCTACCCGTGTAAGCATCTGAATAGAGGTGATTGGTGTTGTCGAAAAGGTAGTCGCCCACGCGCACCTTGACGGTCGGTACTCTGAGAACCATTTGCTGGCTGGAGACCAGCGCGCCCAGCATCGCGTCTACCGAAAAGACATTGACATCTTCAACGCGATATTCGATGAAGTAGGGCGCATCCAGGCTTACGATGCGCAATTGGCGCGAGCGCGCCAGCTCGTCCTTCATGGCGCGCAGCACCGGATCGGCGTCCTGCGCAAGCGCAGGAACGGCAGTAGGCAGAACGCAGAAGGCAGCGAGCAGCCCGACAACCCACCACCGCCTGCTGCCTGCTGCTTTCTGCTTTCTGCTCACTGCCCTCCTTCAGTCGGCCGCCCCAGCAGCGGCGGACGATCCACCGAGTGATCCTTCTTCTGAATCTCGATCTCCGAAACCAGTAGCGCAGGCGAGCTGGCCGACACCGGAACACTGCCCGATTCGGCGCCGCAATATCCGTTGAACACTTCCAGCTTATCGGACGTTGCCAGAATTTTCGCGAAACTCGCGAGCGGGGTTCCCACGATATCCACGCCACGCACCAGTTCATCGGGACGGCCGTCTGGGTACACCCGGTAAACGATCAGTGGAATCACCGTGAAGGCCTGCAGGCCGCGGCGCTGGGTCGTCGTATAGCCCCCGGTCACTTGCTCGAAATAAAGCCCGTAGGGCTTGTTCTGGCGCTTGATTTCAGCGATCAGCATCTCGCGCAATTGTTGATCGGACACCTGCTTCTTCGACTCCACGATCAGGTTCGATTGCCGCGAGACCACTTCGGCGCCCGCCTGCTTCCGGCCATGGCCGTTGGAACTTTCAATGCCCTGAATCGGCGATCGGGACATCAGAAAGGTTTTGAGTACTCCGTTCTCCACCACCGTCAAGGGCCGCCCCTTCACGCCTTCGTCGTCGTACGTATACGTTCCGTTCAGATCCGTGGATTCGATGCTCTTCCGAGTCGGATCGAAGGTGACGGAAAGAAAATCGGGCAGCACCGGCGTGCCAATTGCCTTAGTGAAGGTCTGACCCTCGGCTTCGTCCTTCTGCCGATGACCTTCCACCCGATGCCCGAAGATTTCATGGAAGAATACACCCGCGGCCCGCCCGGAAAGAATGGCCGGCCCCACGAACGGCTCCACGGTGGGAGCGCGCAGCAGCTTCGCCAGATCGGAGCCGACGCGATTGACCGCTGCCTCAATCACCTCCGGCTTCGCCAAACGATCGATCTCGCTTCCCTGAAAATCTTCCGAGGCGCTCACGTCCATTCCGTCCGACGCTTTGCCGCGCGCGCTGATCGAGATGTTTGCGAAGGTGCGCCCATGCAGCAGCTTGGTTCCTTCGGTGCTGACCAGATACTTGGTCTCTCGTTCTACTACCAGGGAGACGTTCGAGCTCAACATTCCCGGATTATTCGCCAGTGTCGCCGACCATTTCCGTATGCGGCCCGCCCATTCGTCATCGAGCGGGCGCAAGCGCGCCGGTTGCTCATCGTGAACCGCTGGAGGTTCGCTCGAGAAATCGGCCGAATCGTCAGCCTGTTTGAGCTTTACCTCTTGATTGGATTTGATTTCAATCAGCCGCCGCGCCGCCGCCCGATAGGTTCGATCGGTATCCAGCCAAAGTTTGCGGCGAATGGCATCCGGGACGTCATCGAGCGGAAACACGGATCCGGGCGTGAAACGCGCTCTTTCGCCCTTGATCATGTGGTAATTGTCCAGCGCTGGGCTGCCCACCCGAAGTGTGATGTCGAGGTAACGCGCATGCCCCGTGTTCCGGCTGGTGATCGTACCGATGCTGGCCGAAATTACCTGGCTTTCTGCCTCGGTGACACTGTAAGCCATGTAGTAGGGCGGTGGATCACCCTTCTGTTTCAGAACAGTAAAATTGCGTTCGAGTTCTCCGGAAAGAATGTCGAGAAGTGAGGGCGAAGCGGCGAACAGAGGGATGGAGACAACGAGGGGGAGCAGGAAGAGACGCACAAAACATCAGGATAGCAGGAATGCAGGTGACAGAAGCCAGATAGCAGAAAGCAGATAGCAGAAAGCAGATAGCAGATAGCAGATAGCAGATAGCAGAAAGCAGATAGCAGGAAGCAGCTGTAAGGGGAGATGCAGAAGACCGTATCCGTTTAGTGTCCCGAAAACTTCTCGGGCGCGTTCAGAATACCACCTATTATTCTGCCCAGTTCTTCGTACTTCGCCAATAGTTCACAGTATTGCGCTGGAGACAAATAGCCGAACGCGTTTGCGAAGTCTAACCAAACCATCACTTCCGTAGCTTCCGCATCAGCCTCAACAAGTTTGAGAACGAAAGCATTGCGATATCGCCGCTTTCTAAAACCTTCCGCTATATTGGCAGCAACGCCGCGTGAAGCTCGGCGGATCTGGTCTGTCAAAGAATACCTTTCGTCATTGGGAAAGCGTGCTGTCTCTCGAAAGATTTCGACTGCTAAGGCGAATGCGAATTGGAATACCTTTAAATCTCGATGTCCGCCCACCACGCTGCTTTCCTGCCTTCTGCCTTCTGTCCGCTGCGTTCTGTCTTCCCGCCTTCTGCCCGCTGCCTTGCTGCCTTCCTGCCTTCTGTCTTCCCGCCTTCTGTCCGCTGCCTTCCGTCTTCTGCTCCTTCAGGAAGCGATCGAGACCATCCCCTTGTCCTTCAACCCGCTGATCGCCAACCCATACCGGCCCCGGACCCCGGTTTTTTCGAAAATATGCTTCAAGTGAATCTTGACGGTTCCCGGCCTAATCCCTAGTTCCAAAGCGATTTCTTTGTTCTTGAAGCCTTGTTCAACTAGCTCCAGGACTTGGTGCTCCCGCGCAGTCAATTCCGACCGCGGATACCCGATTTGGCGGGCCGAATCGCGAAATACGCAGTCCTCCATCCAGCTCCGCCCGCTAGCCACCGTGCGCAGGCAGGTCAGCAAGACTCGCCAGATCGGCCGTCTTGCGGACAATCCCCCGAGCCCCAGCCTGCAGCAGCCGCAAGGCTTCCGCCTCCGTCATGGATACACCCCAGACGGTGATTGCCGGAGTTGCATCGGCCAGCTTGAGATCGTGAATCCAGTCCAGCACCGCCCGCATCCCAAATCCTTTATCCACGACAACAATATCGGGGGCGTTCGCGCGCACGAAGGCCGTAGCGGTTTCGAGCGAGTTCATCGCTTCCACTACCTCGAGATCCTCGCTCGTAGCGAGCAGGTTTCTCAGCCCTTGTGCCGTGATCGGCTGGGTGTCACATACGGCAATTCTCTTTTTCGCGAGATCTTCGTTCATCGTTTTTCTTCTTTTCAGGGGACACGACGCCCGTTCATGGCGTCTCGGTAGGATATCCCCAGTTGGCCTCATCGGCGAGCGCGTTCGAAATTCTAGTTGGCGCGGCGGGGAAAGACTCTCATGTTATCATCACTTATAGCCGATTTGATCGAGTAGGACTCCGAAGGAAGAAGTCCCGCCAGCGCCCATGTCCCAGCCCGATGCTGCTAAGTTCGCCGGTAATTGGAAGGCCCTCTTTATCTGTCCCAAACAACAGATAATTAGAGACTTAGCCCCACTTCTGACCCGCTATCTCCCGAATTTCGCAGCCGCTGAATTGAACGTTATTCCCAACCGCCGTCAGATCACCGAAGCCATTGCCGTAGAGCAGCCCAATCTCTGTTTCCTCGAAGTGGACAACGCTCCCGATCGTAGCCTGGCTGTCATTCCTGACTTGCTACGAGCTGATCCAAAGCTCCCCATTATCGCGCTCCTCTCCGGCAACGATCACGAACAGGTGCTGCGTTGTCTTCGGCAGGGCGCCAGCGATTTCCTCATCCATCCCTTCGTCCCGGAGCACGTTGAGGCCGCGCTCCAAAAAATTTCGCGCCTCCAACCCAGCCGCAGCAAGAGTCCCGGTAAGGTTTATTGCGTTATGCCCGCCAAAGGTGGCTGTGGCGCCAGTACCATAGCCACAAATTTCGCCCACCAGTTGAAACGCCAAGCCGACAAACGCATACTGCTGGCCGACCTTGATCCTCTGGCCGGAACCCTCTCGTTTCTGCTGAAAATCAAATCCAGCTACAGTTTTATGGATGTGTTGGCGCGGTCGAGTGAGATTGACGCCGACCTGTGGAAGGCCATGGTTACCGATCGTAACGGCGTCGATGTCCTGTTGTCGCCGGAAGTGATGACTGAGGGCATGGCCGAACTGTCGGATGCCAGCAGCATCATCGAGTATGCGCGCGGAACCTACGATCTGGTGGTGCTCGATACCGGCAGCGTGTACGGAGACTGGAATCTCAGCCAGGCGCGGCTTGCCGACGAGATCCTGTTGGTCACAACCAACGAGCTCACCGCGCTCCAGGCCGTCCAGCGCGCGCTCAGTTATATGGACAGCAACAACATCGGGCGATACAAGATTCGCTTGATCGTGAATCGTTACGATCGCCACGTCGGCTTGAGCAAAGACGTCATCGGCACCGCCTTGCATGCCGATATTTTCCACATCCTGCCCACCGACTACGAGGCCATCCAGAAAGCTCTCATGGAAGGTAAGCCGCTTCCCCTCAACACTAATTTCGGCAAAGGCGTGGCTGGCTTGGTCGACCGTTTGATCGGCGGCGCCGAGCCAGCCAATAAAAAGAACAGCTCCCTATCTGGCCTACTTTCTCTGTTCTCCCGTACCTCTTCCTGAAGCTTCTCCGGTCCAAACATAAATTGCTAGAATTGTTCTGTGGAAAACCGCTTCCATGGGCTTGGTCCGCAAGGGTTTAACCCGGTTCGTTCAACGAACAACTTTCCCACCACCCTTCCACAGGCTAAGTGGCTCACAACGCGACAGCGAAAAATCGCTAGGTGAGTAGGGACTCGATCGCTTAAGGTATAACTGTCGGAAAGATGGCTGCTTTTCCTGAATTCGCTCCCAGAGGAATTCCGAAGCGGAGGTAGTCTTTCGAAGTTGGCGAGAATAGCGGAATTGGTAGTTAGTTATTGAGGAATATATGGCACTCTCCACGGCGTATCTAATAACGACGAAAAATCTGGACGCATTTTTGAATGCTATAAAGACCGCCAAAGCGCCGGAGCGCGTGAATCAGAAGTTTCTAGCAAATCTCGAATTCGCCAGTTCCAATGACAGATTATTTATAGGAATATTGAAGGCGCTGGGATTCACTGATGATTCAGGGGTGCCGACTAAGCGCTATTTCGAATTTCTTGACCAATCCCGCTCCGGGGCGATACTCGCCGAGGCTATTCGGGAAGCCTATAGCGATCTGTTTGCTCTCAATACTAAAGCTCAAGAGCTTTCTGTTGACGAGGTCAAGAACAAGCTTCGGACGCTCACGCAGGGGCAAAACTCAGAAAATGTTCTCGGTTTGATGGCAAAAACTTTTAAAGCCCTTACGGATCTAGCCGACTGGAAAGCTCCTGTAACCGTCGCTGAGAAGAAGCCGGAAGAGGGACGAGCTGCACCACCCGCTGAGCACCCTATCGAACTAAAGGAACCACAGTCTCGAGAGATTCCCGGTCGTATCAAGCTCCGCGAACTTCATTACAATATTCAAATCGTACTGCCCGAAACTCGAGACACGGCAATTTTCGACGCTATTTTTGCAAGTCTTCAAAAGCACCTACTGCAGTGACGAATATGGATGATCAACTTTACGCGTTCGCCTTTAGAGGGATACTAACCGAAGAAGCACTCGATCGAGTTGGCAGGCAGACTAGACTGAGCCACTCTGCAGCTCTCGACCTGGCGACCACTAAGAGCGTTGCTTTGGACCTCCTGGATGACGAGCTCGTTGCGCGGGCCCGAAGGATGGCACCTGCATATACTGCTATCGCTACGTTCGAAAACTCCGTTCGTGAGTTTGTATCGAGACGCCTCTTGGAACATGCCGGCGAGAAATGGTGGTCGGAATGCGTCAGCGAAAAGATCAGACAGAAGGCTCAGAGCCGACGAGAGGAAGAAGCTAAGATTCGCTGGCACACGCCACGAGGTGACGAACCGCTCAACTACACGGAATTCGGCGACCTGACATCGATCATTGCTCAAAACTGGGGGCAATTTGAAGCCCATCTCCGAAACCAAGATTGGGTCCGGCAGATCATCAGCACTTTGGAACGATCACGCAACGTCATCATGCACAGCGGAGACCTCACGAACGTTGACCTCGAACGAATAGGAACAGTCATTCGAGATTGGATCAAGCAAGTCGGCGGCTGATTTACTTTGTTAGTTCGCGCTCCTAGTCCCTACCGGCCAATAATGTGCCCCGCGTTGCGCGTTGTTAGAAACCCTTCTCTGAAAGCTTACTGACCTCCGCACGCGCCCCTTGGACATCGCTCATCAACATGTGGTACAAACATGGGCGTGGAAAAATGTTCTAGGGAGGTTGTGGAAATCAAAGGAAAACGGTTTTAGCTCTCTTTATTTGCTACGGGTTGACCGGTATACGAAGCTTTAAGTTTTCCTCTACAATTTCCAGAGTCTAAGTACATCACGAGGCGACGTTAAGAAAAGCATTGTCTTAGTTGTTTATCGCCTCTAAGGTAGAACAGTCCCTCCAAACATGGCTGCTTCTCCTGACATCGCCCTCGAAAGAGGACTGCCCGTTAACCTCGACGCCGAGCGCTTCGTCTTGGGCGCCATTTTGATGGACGACGCGCTCTACATCCAGGTCGCCGGCTCGCTCGAATCGGAAGACTTCAGCCTGGAGAAGCACCGCCGCATTTTCTTGCGCATGGGCGAGCTGTATCATCGCGGCGAGCGCATCGACCGCGTCACCGTCGCCAACGAGCTGATGAAGCAGAATCAGCTCGAATCGGTGGACGGCGTCAGCTACTTGGTCTCGCTCGACGAAGGACTCCCGGCTCTCGCCAACCTCGACAGCTACGTTCGCATCGTGAACGACAAAGCGGTTCTGCGCCGCATCATCTTCACGTCGCAAAAGCTGATCGACCGCTGCATCATCGGCGAAGAGGAGCCCGATCAGATTCTCGCCAGCGCCGAAGAGACTCTCCTCAAACTCGGTGAAACGCGAGCTAAGGACGCGCTCGTCAATCCCCAGCGCATCCTCGAAGAGTTTGACGGCGGCATCAATGCTTTCCTTGATCCCAGCAAGCGGATCAAAGGACTTAGCACCGGATTTCTCAAGCTCGACGAAATGACCGGCGGTCTGCATCCGGGCGAGTTGGTGATCCTGGCGGCGCGTCCTTCCATGGGCAAAACAGCACTGGCCTGAACATCGCCCAGCACGTCGCATCCCAGCCCAACGAAAAGCAGACCGTGGCCGTGTTCTCGCTCGAAATGTCGCGCGAGTCGCTGCTGACCCGCATGATCTGCGCCGGCGCGCGCGTCGACCAGCAGAAATTTCGCGCCGGATATTTGAATCAGGACGAGCGGCGCAGGCTCGCCAAAACGGCTTCCGAGCTGGTTCAAGCGCCGCTTTTCATCGACGATACTTCCGGCACCCACATGATGGACATCCACGCTAAGCTGCGCCGGTTGAAAGCCGAGCACGGCCTGTCGCTGGTGGTGATCGACTATCTGCAGTTGATGAGCGGACGCGGCCGCTACGAGAATCGCAATCAGGAGATCAGCACCATATCGCGCGGCCTGAAGCTGCTCGCCAAAGATCTAAAGGTCCCCATGTTGGTGTTATCGCAATTGAATCGCGCGCCCGAGACTCGCCCTGGCGATCACCGGCCGCAATTGAGCGACCTTCGCGAATCCGGCTCCATCGAGCAGGACGCCGATCTGGTCGCCTTCATCTTCCGCGAAGAAGTGTACAAGCAGGAAGACGAGCGCCTCAAGGGGCTAGCCGAGCTGCTGGTGGCCAAGCAGCGCAACGGCCCCACCGGCAAAGTGAACCTGGTGTTCCTCAAAGAATTCACCAAATTCGAAAATCGCACCAACGACCTCGGCGAAGACGTCCCCATGTAAACGAAGACGTCCCCATGTAGCTCGGATCAAGTACTCTCCCTCGGCGAGCGGTCGCTTGAGGACGTCTGTGGTGTTGACGTCCTCCTAGCGTGTCAAAATGAGAATTCGCCGTGGTGCAGTCGTGGCAACGAGGACGCCCTCCATGACAGACCTTTCTGAGTACGTACTCGAGCTCCCGCGGGAAGGTCCGGACTACACTTTTTGCCGCGATCGACAGCACCGCAACCCATTGCCGGTCTTGGCCTTGGCACTCGCCGCCGAGCAGCCTCCGCCTCAGCTCCGGCGCTTCGAGCACGAATATTCGCAGGTGACCAAAGACGATACCGCATCGCTGGTCAACCTCTGGATCAGATTCTTGAACGTGACTAGAGGCAAAACTGAACTTTTTGGGAGGCTCCGTTGAGCGAGGCGGCTGACCAGGGTGGCGTCGTCCTGGCGAATGTGCCCGCTGAACAAAAAGAACGCCGAATCGCGTTCGCGGTCGCCCTCGCGCTCCTGGGAGCCGGGGCGATTGTGGTTCCGTTCGAAAGAGTTCAGCTTCCACGGAGCGACGCGTGGGCGCCGATCACAGACACGTTTGTTTTCGTCGCTGATATTATCACGTGGTTTCTGCTGATTTCTCAGTTTAGTATTGTCCGCACGCGTGCGCTCCTGGTCCTGGCGAGCGGCTACCTTTTTGCCGCTGTCATGAATGTTCCGCATCTCCTTACCTTTCCGGGTGTGTTTACGCCGACCGGCCTTCTCGGTGCCGGTTTGCAAACCAGTGCCTGGCTTGCCATATTCTGGATGTCCGGGTACCCGCTGGCGGTCATCTCCTACGCGGTGATGAAGAAAGAGCCGGGAGCGCTCATGTTGCACGGATCTGCCCGAACCGCCGTCGTAGCGAGCGTTGCAGTCGTGATCGCTATCGCCCTTGCCTTGACCCGGGTGGCCATCGCGGGAGACCCGTATTTACCAAAACTCTTTCTGAACAGCAGCGAGTCAACGGTCAGTTTAAGATATGTTGGCGCAATCTTATTGCTTCCGTGTGCCCTTGCTCTCTTCTCGCTTTGGTTCCGGGGGCGCTCGGTTCTCGACCTATGGTTGATGGTGGTCATGTGCGGATGGATAGGCCAAGGGATCGCCCAGATTAATACTCCCGGCAGATTCAGTCTCGCAATGTATGCGGCCCGCTCTCTCTTTGTCATCTCATCAACAGTCGTGCTGGTCGTATTACTCAAGGAGACGATGAGTCTTTACGGCCGCCTGGCCGTCTCTATTTCCGCTCTCCGCCGGCTGACCGCTGAGAGGCTGCAGCGCAGTGAGGCATATTTATCGGAAGCGCAACGCTTAAGCCACACTGGCAGCTTCGGCTGGAGCGTTTTGAGCGGAGAAATCTACTGGTCGGAGGAAACCTACAATATCTTTGAATATGATCGTGCGGCTAGTCCTACATTGGAGATGATACTGCAGCGAATTCATCCCGACGAGAGGGAACTTCTGCGGCAGACTTTCAACCGGGCGACCACCGAAGGGACAAATGTTGATATTGAACGGCGTTTGCTGATGCCGGATGGCAGAGTTAAACACCTCCACGTTTTAACGCATGCGTTAAAGACCTCGTCGGGCAACCTTGAAATTGTAGGCGCTGTGACGGACGTCAGCGCGGCAAAGCAGGCCGAAGAGAAGATCCGCCGCAGCGAAGAATCTTTGCTTGAGGCGCAGAGACTAAGCCACACGGGGAGCTGGCGGCGTGATGTTGCATCCGGGGTAGTCACAATCTCGCCGGAAATTTATCGAATTTACGGTATCAGCCCGGATGAGCATACATCGAAGGCTGATTTTTGGGTTAACAAAATTCACCCTGAAGATCGCGAGCGCGTTGGGGAACTGGTTAAAAAGAGCCAAGTTGACAAAACCGATTATCAATCAGACTACCGTATTGTTCTTTCCGACGGAACCATCAAGCACCTCCATGCCATCGGCCATCCTGTCCTGAACGAATCGGGCGACGTTACAGAATTCGTCGGGACCTCGATGGATGTCACTGCGGCAAAGGAGGCGGAAGAAAAGATCCGGCAGAGCGAACGGGAGTTCCGGCAGATCCTGGATTTCGCACCGCAGCAGGTTTCTGTATTGGGGCCCGATCGCAGCCGCCTTTATATCAATCAGATCGCGCTCGATTATTTCGCTACTACTCTTGAGGAATGGCGAAGCTCCGGCCATACGTTCGTTCATCCTGATGATCGGGAACGCATAATGAGCGAAGGTCAAGGTTTAAGCGGCCTTCCGCACGAAACCGAATTACGTTTACTGAGAAAAGACGGAAGGTATCGCTGGTTTTTGGTCCAGAGGAACCCGCTGCGAGATGAGCAAGGACGCGTCATGCGTTGGTATGTCACTGGGACCGATATCGAGGATAGGAAGGAAGTTGAGCAGAGGCTCCAGAACGAGAACATCGCGTTGCGCGAAGAAATCGATAAGGCATCCATGTTCGAGCAAATCGTCGGAACTTCACCGCCCTTGCGAAACGTGCTGTCTCGTGTATCCAAAGTTGCTCCGACCGACTCCAGTGTTCTCGTCACCGGCGAGACCGGCACGGGCAAAGAACTCGTTGCCCGCGCCATTCATAGGCGTTCCCGGCGCTCCTCGCGCGCCTTTGTGAGTGTGAACTGCGCGTCAATTCCGCGCGACCTGATCGCTTCAGAGTTGTTCGGCCATGAGAAGGGCGCCTTTACGGGAGCCACTCAGCGGCATTTAGGACGCTTTGAGCTGGCCGAAGGAGGCACTATCTTCCTCGATGAGGTTGGTGAGCTGCCGGCCGAGACTCAGATCGCTCTTTTGCGTGTTCTTCAGGAGCACGAGTTTGAGCGTGTCGGTGCCGCTGGATCCATCCGCGCTAATGTTCGGGTGATTGCAGCTACTAACCGTGACTTGGAGGCCTCCATCGCCGCGGGCACGTTCAGGAGCGACCTATTTTACCGGCTAAACGTTTTTCCAATTGAAATGCCTTCGTTGCGTGAACGAAGAGAAGACATTCCAGTGCTGATTGAATACTTCATTGATCGTTTCGCAAGGCAATCAGGAAAGAGCTTTCAGGCTGTCACCAAAAAGAGCCTTGATATGCTTCAGTCCTACCCGTGGCCGGGCAATATTCGCGAATTGCAGAACGTCATTGAGCGATCCGTCATAGTGTGTGAAACGGAGAATTTCTCAGTCGATGAAAGCTGGCTTTCGCGACAACCTCCCGTCACTGCGTCGAGCAGTGGACTTGAACCTCTTAGGAAGCTTCCTTCTGAGGAGAAGACAATCATTGAGGCTGCGCTGAGCGAAAGCGGAGGACGGGTGTACGGACCCACCGGCGCAGCTGCGAAGCTGGGTATGCCCCGCTCTACCTTGGAATCCAAGATCAGGTCGCTGAAGATCAACAAGAAGCGGTTCAAAACCGCATCACCCTAGGTACAACTCGCCCGAGACCGCGTTGCTGATATCATCGTTCCTCGAACTGGCGCCGAAATGAATCAGGCAAATATCGAACCGAGGCGGGCCATAGCAGAGGGGAAACACTCGCTCCCTGCGATTCAGCAGTATGGTCTTGCAGTTCTCTCCGTCTCCGTGGCTCTAGGCGGAGCGCTTCTTTTGGGGCGGTTTCCCGTCCGGAACGTCGAGATTCCGCTGTTCCTCTTCGCCGTTGCGTTATCCGCCTGGTATGGAGGGGCTGGGGCTGCCGCGCTGGCGCTTCTACTCTCGACCCTGAGCTTCGACTACTTCTTCACGGAACCTCTTCATACGCTCGTCATCTCACGTTCCGATCTGCCTTACTTTTTTGTTTTCGCCTCATTCGCGTCACTGGTCACCTGGTTTAGCACCGTTCGACGGCGGGTCGAAGCAGAGCTTCGTCAAGCTCGCGACAAACTGGAAATAGAAGTGGCGGAACGAACTCAGCAAGCCAACCTGCTCAATCTCACGCACGACACCATTTTCGTCCGTGATATGAGCGACGTCATCACTTACTGGAATCGGGGAGCGCAGGAGTTGTACGGCTGGACGGCGGAGGAGGCGGTCGGCAAGCGTGCGCATGAGCTCTTGCACACAGTCTTCCCGGCGCCGATCGAGGAGATTCGCGCGCAGTTGCTGCGATCCGGGCGTTGGGACGGCGAACTCGATAAGACTAGGTCTGATGGAAACCAACTGGTGGTAGCGAGCCGATGGTCGTTGCAGCGAGACTACCAGCAGCGGCCTACTGCGATCCTGGAAACAAACAACGATATCACCGAGCGCAGGCGGCGCGAGCAAGAAATTAGTACACTCAACGAAGAGCTTGGAAAGCGGACCGCCGAGCTTGAGTCCATTAATAAAGAATTGGAGGCATTCGCGTATTCCATATCGCATGACCTTCGCGCGCCTCTTCGCCATATGGCCGGGTTCACGGAGCTTCTGCGAAAGAATACGGCATCGCTTCTAAATGACAAGAGCCAACGCTATGTGACGATGATCATGGAATCCGCGCAACGGATGGGCAACCTGATCGACGACCTCCTCGCCTTTTCCCGAATCGGCCGCGCCGAGACGCACAAAGCACTGGTCAGCTTGGAGCAGCTCGTGCAGGAAGCTTTAACCGAAGTCCGGCAAGAGACCGAAGGGCGCAAGATTGTTTGGAGAGTCGGCGCGTTGCCGCCCTGGTACGGAGATCGTTCCATGCTACGACTTGCACTCGTCAATCTGATTTCGAATGCGGTCAAATTCACACGCACGCGAGCACACGCCGAAATCGAAATCGGATGCACGGACCAAAAACAAAACCAAGTAGTGGTGTTCGTTCGAGACAATGGGGTCGGATTTGATATGAAGTATGTAAACAAGCTATTTGGTGTATTCCAACGTCTTCACCCGCCGGAGGCGTTTGAAGGGACCGGTATCGGGTTGGCTACCGTTCAGCGTATCGTGCATCGCCACGGGGGCAAGGTCTGGGCTGAGGGTCTGGTGGATCATGGCGCAACCTTTTATTTCTCACTTTCCAAATCGCAGGAGTCTAGACTGATGAGCACCTTGGGACGTATCTTACTGGTCGAAGACGACCCGAAAGACGTAGAGCTTACGCTAACGGCCCTAGACGAATATAATCTTGCCAACGAGGTTGTGGTCGCTCGTGATGGCGAGGAGGCTCTGGATTATCTCTATTGCCGCGGAAACTTCATGCGGCGTGCGGGCGAGAATCCCGCCGTCCTGCTGCTCGACCTGAAATTACCAAAGGTCGATGGATTGGAAGTGCTGCAGCAGATCAAGTCCGATGAGAAGCTCAAGATGATTCCGGTGGTGGTGCTCACCTCTTCCCATGAAGAAAAAGACATGGTGGCCAGCTATAAGCTGGGCGTGAACGCCTATGTAGTGAAGCCCGTGGATTTCCACGAGTTTGTGAACGCCATCAAGGAACTCGGCGTTTTTTGGGCGGTTATTAACGAGCCGCCGCCGGGAAGCATAAAAAAGAAGTAGTCCGGAAATGAAATCTCAGTTGCGTATTCTGCATCTTGAAGATGACCCCAGGGACGCAGAGCTTGTTCAGGAAACGCTCGAGGCCGACGGTATTGCCTGCCAAGTAACGCGTGTTGAAACCGAGGCTGATTTCATCGCGTGCCTCGAGCAGGGCGGCTTTGACCTGATTTTCGCGGACTATACCCTTCCCTCCTTCGACGGCCTGTCTGCATTGAAGATCGCCCATCAAACCCGGCCGCATGTTCCATTCATCTTTGTTTCTGGAACCCTGGACGAAGAAGTCGCGATCGAAGCACTCAAGATCGGCGCGACGGACTATGTTTTCAAGACTCGGCTGTCGAGGATTGTGCCCTCGGTGCAACGGGCGCTACGGGAAGCCGAGGAGAGAACCGAACTTAGCCGCGCCGAAGAGGCGCTGCGGCGGAGTGAAGCTTATTTAGCCGAAGCGCAGAGACTGAGCCACACAGGCAGCTTCGGCTGGGATGTTTCCAGCGGAGAGATCTACTGGTCTCGAGAAACCTTTCGCATATTTGAATACGAACCGGCGGCCAAGGTTACGATTGACCTGGCAGTGCAACGGACTCACCCGGAAGACAGATCGGCCGTGCAGCAATTACTCGATCGCGTTTCACGCGAGAGGAAGGATTTCGATTTCGAACATCGGTTGCTGATGCCTGATGGATCCGTCAAATACGTCCGT
>CAVUUB010000006.1:0-14361 GCA_963744555.1 Bryobacterales bacterium
GGGATGCCAAGTGAATCCTCTTTCCATCGAGCGCGATTTCTACCTGATGCGGGGATTCGAGGCCGCGCATGATATTGAGGTTGGTTCGATACAGTTTGGCTTGGAAAGTGTACTCGCCGTCGAGCGGAAAGTTGTAGTGGACCAGCGTTCCGCCTACAGTGCCCAGAGGCAGCCCGTTGACGTGTTCATCCTGCGAAAGATCCTGCCGGATTCGCCAGGTTTCGCTGCCGGGCGGGATTCTTGGATCGCCCACCGCCAGCGCGCCGATTTTCACGCAGCATCGAGGTAATGCTCCTGTAACGAGGGGGACAAGCCCAAGGCGTCCGAAATGTTGTCGAACCCAAACGCCGAGTCGTCAGGAGGAAGCAGCGCGGCCGCGTCGATATCCAGTGCCAGCAAGTCGCGGATGGCATTGGCGTATTCAGAACGATTGAGACGGTGGAGGATGGGTCTGCCGGCGTAGGGCAGGGAAGCGCGATCGATCTGCGTTTCGAGCCAGGCGGCAAGAGCGCTGTAGGTGGCTGCGCCCGGCCAGGCATTCCCGCCGGGGGCATCGTGCCCGAGCGCAATTTGCCGATTACCTTTTCCCAGACCTCGGCGTTGGCCGGGACTTGGGCAAGGTCAAGATTATCCAGTGTTAGCCCGCCGGTCTTCAGGCGCTGGTTGTGACAGGTGACACAGTATTTATCGAGGGTTGCTTGGTACGATGGGTCCGCGAGCGCAAAACTGGCGGTGAGCAGCCATAGCCCAAGCGCAACGGTATGCTTCGCCATCTCTAACAAAAGTCTACTCTACTTGCCGGTGGTTTTTGTATGCAGGCATGCGGGATTGGAATCCAGTACAATGTACGTCACCACGCGGCTCTCGGGCGACCCGACGTGGATCCAATTGAGAAAATGACGCGAGCTTGCTGGGCAGCTACTTTATTGTTGGGCGGACTTCTTATACCTGCCGGACTCTGGGGCCAGACCCTGGCTCAAGGCAGGGTACAACTCGACTACTCAAGCTCGCCAACTTATTCCGGGTCGGGATGCAGCGGCGGACCTTATACGGCATTGTTCAATGTTCAGGTTCTCGAACAGCCTGGATCGGGCGGTGGAAATACATGGGCGCAAATCTTAACCAATATCGAGATGGACGTTGAGGGGGGCGACTCGTTCGACGACGCCGCCGGAGGCATTACGGGTACGGTGCAGTTGACCGGCGGCTGCGTTGGCTCATACACGCTAGATCCGAGCAGCGACTGGTATATGGAATTCGATGCCAACGGTTCGTGGCATTTCGCCTTCACTTACGTATTAATAGGATCCGACTTCAGCGCCTACATTAAGTTCGATTCCGTAACGGTGGACACCCAGAATGTGGCGGGTTCGACCACCTCGAACGATCTGGCCATGGTCAACGGGCTGACCGGCGGCATAATTTGTCTGAGCAGCTCCCCGACATTGCTCTGCGTGACCACGCTGCCCCTGATCACATCCCTAAGTACAACATCGGTCCCCGCCGGGAGCCAGGGATTTGCGCTGACGTTGACCGGCTCTAATTTCACCAGCGGCCTGTCGGTGGAATGGACGGAGAACGGGGAAATGACAAGTCTTGCAACTCAGGTTATCAACAGCACGACGATTTCGGCGCAGGTTCCCACCAGCCTGCTGGCAGTTCCAGGCACGGCGCAGGTTACGGTGGTCGGCTCCAATGGACAAGCGTCAGCTCCGCAAACATTCACCATAACGGGATCCGGCAGTACCCCTCCCGGCCCGACCCTGGTGACCAGCGTCATTTCGAATACCAACGGAATTGTAAACGGATCTGCACGACGCCGCCCTCGGTGACTAGCTTTACAACATCCTCGCCGCAGGTCTGGATTTACTTTTATGTGACTGGCGCCAACCCGCAGGACTCGGCCGTCATTAATTTTATTCGTCCTGACGGAGTGGTGTATCGAGCTGATAATGCGACCGGCGGGTACACCAATGAGTGCTCTTACTTCATTGATGTTAGTGGAACGGCGGCGGCATCGTATCCGGGAACCTGGACGGTGCAGGTTTTATGGAACGGCTCCACGACACCGCTGTTCTCGCTGAACTTCACTCTCACGACGCCGGTTTCCACTTCGACTGCGAGCTCTTTTGTGCCAGTAACTCCGTGTCGAGTGGTCGATACAAGAAATGCCAGCGGCGCCTTGGAGGGCCGTCGATCGCAGGCGGAACCTCGCGCGATTTCGCGATTCCGAAAGGATCTTGCGGCATTCCCGCCAATGCCACGGCCTATTCGCTGAACATCACCGTGGTTCCGCAGGGGCCGCTTGGTTACTTAACGGTCTGGCCCACCGGGCTGTCTCAGCCGCTGGCCTCCGTCCTCAACTCGGATGGCAGAATCAAGGCTAACGCGGCGATTGTGCCGGCGGGTTCGAACGGCGCAGTGAGCGTCTTTGCCACCAACACAACGGACGTGGTTTTGGACATCGACGGCTATTTTGTGCCCGAGGGCAGTTCCGGAGTGCTGGCTCTGTATCCGCTCGCGCCCTGCCGCGTTGCCGACACGCGCAATTCCGGCGGCGCACTGGGAGGTCCGAGCCTGATGGCTGACAGCTTCCGGACGTTTCCCATTCTCACCAGCGCCTGTAACGTGCCGTCCACCGCCCAAGCTTACTCGCTCAACTTCACGGCAGTGCCATATGGCAGTTTGGGATACCTGACGGCGTGGCCATCGGGCCTGCTTCAACCCTACGTATCCTCGCTCAACGATCCCACCGGGACCCTCGCGGCAAACGCCGTAATTGTGCCTGCGGGGACGAGCGGGTCCGTCAATGTGTTTGCCACTGATGAGACTGATTTGGTGATCGACACGAATGGCTATTTCGCGTCTCCGGGGGTGGGCGGCTTGTCGCTATATACGATGCCGCCCTGCCGCGTTCTGGACACGCGGCAATCGCCGGGTACGCCAATTACCGAACTGACCGTGAATGTGCTGGCCAGTTCGTGCGGAGTGCCCTCGAGCGCCCAAGCTTACGTGTTTAATGCCACGGTAGTTCCCGTGGGATCGCTGGGCTTCCTTACTTTATGGCCGCATGGGCAGCCGCAGCCGCTGGCGTCGACCCTGAATGCGGCCGACGGGGCGATCACCTCAAATATGGCGATCGTACCGACCAGCGATGGATCGATCAACGCGTTGGCGTCGTCACCGACGCATTTGGTTCTGGACATCTCGGGGTACTTTGCTCCTTGACAACCGACCGCTTCCTCTGGGCGCGGCTCGGAATCCGCGCTCAACGCTCACGGCCACTTACTCAGCAGGGGCATGATACAAAAACTTCATGGTCGACTTTTGGAGATCTGCGATCCGGCGGCAATTCCGTGCCGCGATGGACATGCTCGGCAACGCGATGGAAGCCTGCTCGGATTCTGTGTGGTCTGGAGAAGCGCCGCGCGCGTTTTGGTATCTGGCCTTTCACACGTAATTTTCCTCGATTTGTATCTCTCCGATGCCGGCGAATCCTAATTCCATCCGCCGCCGCCGTTCGGGCTCACCGAACTTGAGCCGGGTTGTCCCGCCAGAACGCGCCTACCGAAAAGAGGAACTGCTCGGCTATCTGGAACACTGCCGAAAAAAGTTGGACGACGTGCTGGCGGGAATGACGGAAGCCTGGGCTACGGATCCCTGTCCCTTCCCGTATCGCGACATGAGTAACGGTGAACTGCTCCTCTACAATATGCGGCACGTGCAACATCACGCGGCTCAGCTGAACATGCTGCTGCGTCAAGCCACAGATTCGGCGCCGCGCTGGGTGTCGAAGGGCCGCGGCTAGACGGCCGGGGAGCTTCGCGTAGCGTAAATAAGAACGCCGGCGAGATTGGCCACGAGCACTATGCCAATGATCTTGCCCGCGTACTCGAAGTTGCTCACGACATCAACAATAGGATAGACCGCGATCAGGACGGCAATGGCGCTGGAAAGGAGCCCAGCCAAGGCCGGAACCCGCAACCACCGTGGAAGCTTTATTTCGCAGGCCCGCGGAACCGAAAAGCGGAATGGTAAAGAGCGCGGCATAGGCGATGCCGTAGTGAACGTTTGAGGAGTTGTTGAGCAGCTGCAGGGCTTCCTGCTCCCTGACGCCCAGCATGCTGAAGAAGATGAGCAGCATGGCGAGGACCGTCACGAAGAGGATGGAATTTACAGGCGTTTTGCGGCGTGGATCAAGGCGGGTGAACCAAGCCGGCAGAAGATGATCCCAGCCGGCTGTAACAGGCAGCCGGGTGAGGCCGGTAAAGATGAGGCTGGCCGCTGAGACGGCGCGCACCAGAAGAAGCAGAATGGCTATGGCGGCGAAGTGCGATGCGAAGCCGGCGTTGCCGAGCGCGGCGCGGAAGGTTTGGGGGATAGGCCCGATCAAATCGATGGGCTGGTTGCCGACGAAGGTGATTACTGAGCTGGTGCCGAGGATGAACATCAGCGCAATGATGGGCGCGGCAATGGCAACCGACTTCCCGATGTTACGCCCCGCGTCGCGGCACTCACCGGCCATGATGGCGACATATTCAAAACCGCTCAGGCCGCCCACGGTAATCTGGCCGAAGATAGCCAGGTTGACCCAGGAAACCTCGGGCCAAGCCAGAGGTATGGGCGTATAAGAGACAGCGCCGCCGCGCAGAAGCGCCCAAACCGGCAGAGCCAGAAGAACGGCGTAAGCCGACATGACCGCGAACCCGCCGGCGTTGTGCAGCCACTTACCGATCGACAAACCTTGCACCGCGACCCATGCAATAAACAAGAGGACTACGCCGGTCAAGGCGCTGGTGGCCGCGTGGCTGGACGGAAGCCAGGCCGCGCGGGGCCCGATGGAATAAGCGAGCTCGGTGGGAATCGCGAAGAGAATGCTGCCCAAAACGATGACCGCGTAACACCACAGGTTCCACGCGATCAGGAACCCCCAGAAGGCGCCGAAAGCCTCCTTCGCCCATTGGTATAAGCCACCTTCCAACGGCAGCACCCGGTTCAGATAGATGACAACCAAGGCCAGGGGAACGTAAAAGAGCAGCATGGCCAAGATCCAAAACACGGCATGCGCTTTGCCCAGCTTGGCGGCCACCCCGACCCAAAAGGAGCCAACCACGTTGAGAACCTGGGCGAAGACCAGATCGCGCAAACCAAGCTCCCGGCGGAGTTCCCCGGCGGGATTCACACTGGGCGCGGCCATAGATAGGTTTTAGGATTCATTGTACGGTGGTTCTGGCTGATGCCAAAGGAGGAATTGCGTGGCTGATATCGACCGGCAGGCGCCTGGTTTATGGCGTGAGGAGCGACTCCTGAGTTTCTTCGTCGCATTCCTGGTGCTTATCACTATTTTCGTTCCGATGATCGGCCTCTCTCAGGCTGGGCGAATCGCGATAGACCTGACTTTCGCCCTGATGCTTCTTTCGGGCGCCATAGCTACCCTCTACAAGCAGAAGCTGATGTATCTAATAATCGCGCTGACTATTGTCGAATTCACGGCGGACCTGATTGTGGAAATCAATGCTTCGTTCAGCTCCCGGGGCTGGGACACGGCGATCAAAGTATTTTGCACGGCCATACTCGTGGTCGATGACGCTGAAGCACACTTTTCTTCCAGGTCCGGTTAGCGTGCACCGGGTGATGGGCGGCGTGGCGGCTTATTTACTGATCGGCATCACTTGGGCGTTCGCGTACAAGCTGCTCATGGAAGAGATTCCCGACGCCATCCACTTCCAAACACCGCTCGCCGTGGGAGTTTCCACGGGCGAACCGGCCCGTTTGATCTACTTTAGTTTTGAGACCCTGACGACGGTATCGTTCGGCGACGCGTACCCCGTGCATCGCATTGCGCGATCGCTGGCGACGGCGGAATCGCTTATCGGGCAGCTATACCCTGCAATTCTTATCGCGACGTTGGTGGGCATGGCGGTGCAGTCTCGGTTTAACGCTGCAACTTCCGCAGCCCAGGATACGAAAGAGAATAAGAAACCAAACTGACTGTCAGGTTATCGAACCGTTACAACGAAATTCGCCGAGTAGGTTGGAATGGTACTGCACGTCCTGAACCTTTTGCTCTGTTGCGCCTTGGATAGTGCGTTGACGCGCGAAAGATTCCATCGTACTCTGAACTGTCTCCAGACTCATGCTCTCACCGGGTTACAAGTGACCCGTCTGCACACGCGTATTTCCACACCTTTATCCTGGGCTTGCCCCATTGCTTTTCTGCGGTTTGGCTTTCGGCCAAAACGGCGCCCTTCGACTCACGGAACCGGCGCCGTCGAAGGACGGGACCATTGTCACCAGCGAGCCTGCGATCTCTCTGAAGGGAACTTTGTCCTGGACCGGCGGAGACAGGCGGGTGTTGTGGGAGAGCAATCGCGGCTTCAGCGATCTGGCCGCGGTGAGCCTGAGCGGATGATGGCAAGACCATTCTCTGGAGCTCCTCGGCGCCCGTTCCTTTGCGTCCGGGAATCAACCACGTGCGGATCAAGGCGCTGGGGCAACCGGGCGCGGCCACGTTCGTGAACATCTTCTACACGCCGCGAGCGCCGTTGCCGGCGCCGGTACTCGGAACGACGATCTTTCATGGGAAACAGATCACCTACGAAGTGAGAAACGGCTTCGCGATTTATCAGGAGCGACATGATCCTGGGCAAGGCCGCGGACGTGGCTGCGGCCGCATCTACCGGCCCGGCTGCGGCTGCCAAGAGCGCAAAGGGACCGCGCCCAGAGTCGCTGACGATCGCGCCCAATTTTTTCGCCACCACCGGATTGTGGCCGGTGGTGAATGGCGGGCCGCGTGCCATACACGATTACGAATGTCATCCACCGACACCATCTATCCACTCATCAATGCGGCCATCACAGAATCCAATGCGCAACTGGCGGGCGTAGTTCAATGGGTGCCGGCCACCGCCAGCGACGTCAAGCGGCAACTAGGTGAATTTCGATTTTGACTCCGAGTGACTTTGAGCGGCGCCTGCGAGTCTGCGGTGGGAATGCTGGGAAACGGCGTTCCACAACCGATTGGCGGGTCGGGCAACTGCGCGACGACAACGATCCTGCACGAGATGGGGCATGCGCTGGGCCTGTACCATGAGCAGTCGCGTGCCGATCGCAACACGTACGTGAATTACATGGAGCAGAACATCGACAAGCCCAACCACGGCAATTTCGACATCATCGGTTCCGATAGCGTCGGTTCTGGTCTCTACAACTACGCCTCGATCATGGAATACGGGCCGTTCACGTTCAACAAGGATGGTGTCTCGCCGAGCCTGGAAACGATTCCAGCCGGCATGGTGCTCGGCACCAGCATGCCTCAATACACCACCGGCGACCTGGACGGAATCATGCGCCTCTACGCGCATGCACCGACGTCCATTACGCGTGGACACGAATCCCACTGGATTGCAGGTGATCGTGGACGGCACCCCCTGCACGGCTCCGTGCGTTTTCACCACTTGGACCAGCGGTTCGACGCACACATTCAGCGTCCCGACGGCCAATCAAACGCTGCAGACGCTCGACGGTCAGAATTATATTTTCGGCCGGTGGAACGCCGGATTGGCGAATGTCCAAACCGTCACGGTCACGAACGCACTCGGCGATGGCACACTGTTGCGTCCCACCACTGCACCCTCCATCACCAGTTATCTTGCCAGTTTCATTCCCGTTCACCCTTATAGTCCGGTGGTTTCTCCCGGCGGCGATGGCACCATCTCAGCATCACCAGCGCCCAGCAGCCTGATCATCAACGGCACGGCCACCAACTACTATCTGGATCGCCAGATGGTTACATTCACGGTGAGTCCGAACGCCGGATATAGCTTTGATTACTGGTGGCAATCGTTCCGCTTTTCAATCTGTACTCAAATCCTTTTACCTTGTACATTACAAGCAATTTCGATTCTTCCTATAACGGCAATCCGACAACGGCTGTTCTGGTTACCGATCCTGTTACCACCATCCGGCGTCTTCGCCGGACCTTAGCGCGAATGGCCTTGACCCCGGCATTGTCCCGGGATTCGCAATCGGCGTCACGGATGGAAATGGGATAGCTTCCACGGCGTACACGCCGGTGAATTTCGACGCATCCTTCAATGGCTCGGGATTCGCTGCCGGAAAGAATTTAACCTTTACCGCGGCATCCGAATCACCGGTAACCACTAACATCAGCTACGCGTTCAGTGACTGGACGGGAGCGGGCACTCCCAATGGCGATTCTCTCAGTGTGACTGTGCCGGCGTTCCGGCGTAAGCACATCTACCGCGAACTTCACGCCCAGCTTCCGTTCCATCGTAGACCCCGCGATAGGAACAGCGACGTACTGCTCCAACGGTATGGGAGGTAACGAACTCACAGTGTCAGCCTCACCTCGCGGGACCGATGAGAGCGGGACATTCGGCAACGTGGACGCGTTTTTCAACAGCGGCACAGTTACTTTCACAGCGTCTCCCGGGGCGAGCGGACTGAGTTTCGTCGGATGGTCGCAGGATTTGGCCGCCGGAGGGGCCACCAGCTCGTATCCGTTCTCGCTGACGGGGCAAGTGCTGGGGACGGCTAATTTCAATCTCAACGGGATCGCGGCTCCGCTTTCGATTACGAGCATTTCCACCCCGACCGTCACCACTGGTTCGGTGAACCTTACGATTACCGGCACGGGATTCTCGACCGCGACGAACCTCAGACGCTATACACTTACTTCGGCCCGTCGGGTTTGTCATCGATCGAATACGCCCAATAGTTCAACGCAACTGACGGTGACTCTCAATGCCGGTGATATCCCGACCCCGGGTATTACCAGATTACGGTGCTGAACTCCGAAAACACCACTGGCTGCAACCCCAGCGCTACTGCCGCTTTCGTGGTCAGCAAATCGACTGGACCGCCGGTGCTCGGCGATCACCAAGTCGCCACACTGGGAATTTCAACCAGGGCCAACAGAATGCGCAGTACACCATTCTGGTCAGCAACAATGGGGCCGGTCCTACCGTTGATCCCGTGACGGTGACGGAAACCCTATCGTCGGGCCAAACGCTGGTTTCGATGACGGGATCGGGATGGACTTGTAGCTGAGCCAACACCTGCACGCAATCAACCCCATTGGGTGCCGGGATAAGTTACGGAGCGATCACCGTGACCGTCAACGTTGCGGCGAATGCGACGTCGCCACAGGTCAATACCGCGACAGTTTTCACGGCAACCGGCGGCGGAGCGTCCACGGCGACTGCTACCGACTCGACCACGATCATTGCTCAGGTGCCGGTGCCGAACGTCGTGGGCGACACGCAGTCCGCGGCGACGTCCGGCGATTACCGGCGCGGGCCTGGTGGTGGGCACGGTGACGATGCAATCGAGCAGCACGGTGGCATCCGGCGACGTGATCAGCGAGAGCCCGGTGGCGGGGACGATGGTGGCGGCTGGATCAGCGGTGAATCTAGTGGTGTCCAGTGGCGCAGCGAGCGGCGGGGCCTCGGCGACATACACTGGCTTGGACACGACGACGCAAGGCACCTGGACCGGGAAATATGGGGCCGACGGCTACCTGATCGCCAGTGATGCAACCAATCCTCCCGCGTACGCTTCGGTCAGCTTGACGGGGGACACGTTATATACGTTTGCCGCCTCGACTACCGATCCGCGTGCGCTGCAGGTTTCCAGCGGATCTTCCAGCCGCACGGCCACGGTGTATTATTCGGCCACCAGCTTTAACATCAACGTGAATCTGACGGATGGAAACACGCATCGGATAGCGCTTTATTTGGTCGATTGGAATTCAGCGGGGTCGTGCCCAGACTATCTCCGATCCTGAATGCATCCAACAATGCCGTACTTTCCACACAGACGTTTTCCAGCTTCAGCCAAGGGCAATGGGGTGTCTGGAACGTACAAGGGAACGTCATCATTCAGGTAACCCGGACCGCTGGATCAAACGCCGTGGTCAGCGGTATCTTTTTTGACCCTGTCCCCACAACGTCCGCGCCAGCCTCGGCGACATACACTGGCCTGGACACCACCACGCAGGGCACCTGGAGCGGGAAATATGGGGCCGACGGCTACCTGATCGCCAGTGATGCAACCAATCCTCCCGCGTACGCTTCGGTCAGCTTGACGGGGGACACGCTATATACGTTTGCCGCCTCGACTACCGATCCGCGTGCGCTTGCAGGTTTCCAGCGGATCTTCCAGCCGTACGGCCACGGTGTATTATTCGGCCACCAGCTTTAACATCAACGTGAATCTGACGGATGGAAACATGCATCGGATAGCGCTTTATTTGGTCGATTGGAATTCAGCGGGGCGTGCCCAGACTATCTCGATCCTAAATGCATCCAACAATGCCGTACTTTCCACACAGACGTTTTCCAGCTTCAGCCAAGGGCAATGGGGTGTCTGGAACGTACAAGGGAACGTCATCATTCAGGTAACCCGGACCGCAGGATAAACGCCGTGGTCAGCGGTATCTTCTTTGACCCTGTCCCCACAACGTCCACGCCGAGCCTCGGCGACTTACAGTGGCCTGGACACCACGACGCAGGGCACCTGGAGCGGGAAATATGGGGCCAATGGATACCTGATCGCCAGTGATGCCACCAACCCTCCCGCCTACGCTTCGGTCAGCTTGACGGGGGACACGCTATATACCTTTGCCGCCTCAACTACCGACCCGCGTGCCTTGCAAGTTTCCAGCGGGTCTTCCAGCCGTACGGCTACGGTTATTATTCGGCCACCAGCTTTAACATCAACGTGAATCTGACGGATGGAAACATGCATCGGATAGCGCTTTATTTGGTCGATTGGAATTCAGCGGGGCGTGCCCAGACTATCTCGATCCTGAATGCATCCAACAACGCAGTGCTTTCCACACAGACGTTTTCCAGCTTCAGCCAAGGGCAATGGGGTGTCTGGAACGTACAAGGGAACGTCATCATCCAGGTAACCCGGACTGCTGGATCAAACGCCGTGGTCAGCGGCATCTTCTTTGATCCTGTACCAGCGTCCGCGGCAACATCGGCGACATACACTGGTCTGGACACCACCACGCAGGGCACCTGGAGCGGAAAATATGGGGCCGACGGCTACGCTATCGCCAACGATGCAACCACTACTGTTCCTTCTTACGCTACGCTCAGCTTGACCGGAGACACGCTGTATACCTGGAGCACCACAACCAGCTCCGCGAGCGCATTGCAAGTTTCCAGCGGTTCTTCCAGCCGCATCGCTTCAGCTTACTATTCCGCCACCAGCTTCAACATCAACCTGAATCTGACGGACGGAAACACACATCGGATAGCGCTCTACTTGCTCGATTTCAACGGGGCCGGACGAGCCGAGACCATCTCGATCCTGAATGCATCCAACAACGCAGTGCTTTCCACGCAGTCGTTTTCCAGCTTTATCCAAGGTGAATATGGCGTCTGGAACGTACAGGGGAACGTAATTATTCAGGTAACTCGGACCGCTGGAACGAACGCCGTGGTCAGCGGCATCTTTTTTAATTGACCGGCCTAGATCTCCAGCTTGCCGGTACTGTCGCCGTGATGATCCGCTTGGACGCCGAGCTTGTCGAGCATGGTCAGCAGCAGGTTCGACATGGGCGTGTGCTCCGGGTACTGCATGTGCCGGCCGCCTTTAAGTTGGCCCGAAGCGCCGCCCGCCAGCACCACCGGCAACGGGTCGTGATCGTGCTGATTGCCGTTGCTCATGCTGCTGCCGTAAAGCACCAGGGAGTGATCCAGCAGGTTGCCGTCGCCATCCGGCGTGGACTTTAGTTTGTCCAGGAAGTAAGCCAGCATCTGCACGTGATACTTGTTGATCAGCGCATATTTGTCCATGTTGGCGCGATTGTTGGCGTGGTGCGACGCGACATGGAAGCCTTCGCGCACGCCGCTCTGCGGATACACCGCGCCGCTGGTATCGCGGGCGAACATCATGGTGGCGACGCGCGTGATATTGGCCCGGAAGGCCAGCACCTGCATGTCGAACATGATTTTGAAATGTTCGTCGAAGGATTCCGGCACGCCGGTCGGCGAGTCCGGCAATTTCACGTCGGTGCTGGCCTGCTGCTCGGCCTTTTGGATGCGGCGCTCGATCTCGCGTATGTCATCCAAATATTCGGCCAGCCGCGTGCGATCCGCCGCGGGCAGGTCGCGTTGCAGCGAGGCCGCTTCTTCCATCACCGAATCGAGCAGGCTGCGGCTCAATTGTTTTCTGGCTTGCCGGTCGGCATTGTTGCTGCCGTCGCCGAAGAGTTTTTCGAACACCACCTGCGGGTTGTTTTCCATGGGAAGCGGCGTGGTGGGCGTCTTCCAGGAAATGGTGTTCGAATACGCGCAGGCGTAGCCGGAGCCGCAGCTCAGAGCCACATCTTCGATGGACAGTTCCAGAGACGGAAGCGGCGTGTCCTGGCCGAGTTTTTGCGCGACGATCTGATCGATGGTGGGGCCCACGCGGATGTTTTCCCTTTCCGGATGAACTCCGCTCAGAAACACCGCGGCCGATCGCGCGTGATCGGCGCCCGCGTCCGAACCCGCTCCACCAGCGGCCGGATGGGCCAGGTTTGAGACCACGTTGACGCGGTCGCGGAATTTTTCGAGCGGCGCGAGCGTTTCGGTAAACGCGAATCCGAACCCTCCGTCGCCGGAGTCCACTTGTACATGGTGGCGCCGTGCGGCACATAGATACAGCTCAAGCGGCTGGCTGGATTGGCCGCCGTGCGCGCCAGCGGCGTTTGCGCGGGCACCATGGAATCCAGCAGCGGCAAAGCCACCGTGACGCCCACGCCGCGCAGAAACGTGCGTCGCGGCAAGATGTTTTTTCGTGATGAAACTCATGGCTGTCCTCCTGGGGGTCGCAGACCCGGATTGCTTCATTCTCATCTGAAATGGATCGCTTTTCACAATGCCTTGAATGAGCGCCGAAAAACGATTGTCGTCCCTGGCGGCGTCCCGGGCGATGGAGCGAACCACCGGCATATCGTAATATTTGAGCGCGCGGCCGGTGGCGTAGGTCAACAGTTTTTCGGTTACGGTGCGGACGAACACGTCGGAGCGGCTCAAAAGCGCATTTCGCAGACTGGCCGGCCCGTCCAATTTGGTTCCATCCACCAGCTGCCGGTCGCGTCGATCGGCTCGCCGCTGTCGGCCGTGCGCCAGGTCCCGATCAGATCGAAATTGTCGAGCGAGAATCCGATGGGGTCCATGATTTTGTGGCAGGCCGCGCAGGTTGGATTCTTGCGATGCTCTTCCATCCGCTGGCGCAGCGAAGTGGGCTTGCGGCGTGCCTTCGTCCCCTTTGAGCGGCGGCACATTGGGCGGCGGCAGCGGAGCGGGCGAGTCCAGAATATTTTCAAGAATCCATTTGCCGCGCGCCACCGGCGACGTCCGGTTGGCCACCGAGGTCACCAGCAGAAAACTGGATTGCCCCAGCAGCCCGCGGCGCGCATCGTCTTGTATCGCGACGCGGCGGAATTGGCTTCCGTGAACGCCGGGCATCCCGTAGTGCGCGGCCAGGCGCTCGTTGACGAACGTGTAGTCGGCATTCAGAAGATCCACTACGTTGCGATCCTCGCGCACGATGCTCTCGAACAACAATTCAGTCTCGCGGCGGAAGGCCTCGCGCAGGTTCTCGTTGAACGCCGGCGACAGGGGCCGCTGATTTTTCAGTTCCCGCAAATAGAGCCACTGGCCGGCGAAGTCCGTCGCCAGTGTTTCCGAGCGCGGGTCCGCCAGCATGCGCCGCGTCTGGCGTTCCAGGACCGCAGGCTCGTGCAGTTTGTTCTGAATCGCGAGATCCAGCAGTTCGTCGTCCGGGATGCTGCTCCACAGGAAGAACGAAAGCCGCGAGGCGAGTTCCAGATCGCTGATGCGATAAACAGCGCCAGCGGCGACATCCGCGGGCTCGCGCTCGAAGCGGAAAACGAATCGCGGATCGATGAGCACGCGCGCCACGGCTTGCTCGATTCCGGCATCGAAGCTCGCATCTGCGATGCCCGGATCGATAAAAGCCCATGAGTGTTTCAAGATCGGAATCGGAGAGCGGATGCCGGTAGGCCCGCCGTCCGAGCGTGGACAGAATCTTTTTCGCGCACGCCAGCTCTTCTTCCTCTGTAGAGGTGGACGGCCGGCAAACGAAAATACGACGCCGGCTGGGAGTGTCACCCGCGCCCGTGGGATTGAAAGGCCCCGTAATGGCTATACTCTGCACTCCGGAATTGTTCGGGAAAGATCTGCCATATATCGTCGGCGCCCGGCGGATTCTTGTTGATGAACGCGACGCCCAGCTCTTGCGGACCGGCCTTAATGGGAAGGCGTAGATCCAGCGTCCCAACAGCCTTCGCCATCTGCTTCGGCTAGTTACGTGCTG
>CAVUUB010000007.1:0-567198 GCA_963744555.1 Bryobacterales bacterium
AATGCGCCGACGGTTCGCGGCGAGCCGCCTGCTTGACCAGCGCCATCAGCCGGGGAACGAATTGGACGGCTTCGATGTGGCAGCGTCCAGGTAATTGACGCCCGTCTCGGCAAGTTCGGCCAGATTTGGCACAAGGGCGCACCTGGCCGTCGGCACCGCTGATCCCTTCGCGCGCAGTTGATGAAATCGAGGGCATGCATGCCGTCGATGCTGATCAGCAGGACGTGCTGAACGCCGCCTCTGTTATGGTCCTCTTTGCGAATTGGCATGAACTTGCGAACCTGCCGAAGCCACCAGAAGCCCGGCGCCGACAGCAGCGCCTCCCAGGAATTTCCGCATAATTTATCCCTCATTTTAGATAAACGCCGGGGACGCTATGCGGGGCTCGTGAAACTGGAGCGACAGATCGATTGCACTTTTATGACAACAAACCGCGCCCGGCTATCCGTCCCCAACGACCCGCGCGAGCGCGCAGAAATCGCCAATCGAGAGTTCCTCGGCGCGCGCGTCGGCGCGACCCCGGCGCGGTCAGCAGGTCGTCGACCGGGACACCGAGCGCCTTCAGGCTGGTCCGAAGCATCTTGCGGCGCTGCCCGAAGGCCGCCGCGGTGACGCGCTCGAGAACGGCTTCTCGGCGGGGGCGAGCGGTTGCGAGCGGGGTATGACATGGACGACGGTCGATGTGACCTTGGGGGGGGGACAAAAGCGCGGGGAGGCACGTCGAACAGGATTTGCGGCTCGGATAGCCATTGGACCAGAACCGAAAGGCGTCCGTACGCCTTGCCGCGCGGCGCTGCGGTCAGGCGCTCGGCGACCTCGCGCTGAAACATCAAGGTCAGGCTCTCATATTCGCAGATCCGATCGAGCCAGCCGAGCAGCAGCGGCGTGGCGATATTGTAGGGTAGATTGGCGACGATTTTTCGGGGCGGATCTGAGAGTTCGACCGGGTCGAGCCTAGCGCGTCTCCGGCGACCAGCTCGAGGCGGCCGGATAAGCGGCGGCAAGCTCGCCGAGCGCGGCGAGACAGCGCGGGTCGCGCTCGATCGCCAAGACGCGGCGCGCCCCGGCCGCGAGCAGGGCCCGTGTCAAGCCCCCGGACCGGGCCCGATCTCGATGACGTCGCATGATCGAGCCGCCCTGCGGCGCGGGCGATCCGGCCGGTCAAATTGAGATCGAGAAGAAAATTCTGCCCGAGGCGCCTGCGTGCAACGATGCCGTGCCTAGCGATCAGCTCGCGCAGCGGCGGCAAGGAGGGCGGGGACGGATCGTTTTCAGCTGGCGGCCGACCGTCTGGCAGCCATTTCGGCGGCCAGCCGCAGCGCAGCGATCAGGCTGTCGGGCCGCGCGGTGCCGCGGCCGGCGATCGCGAACGCCGTTCCGTGATCGGGCGAGGTCCGCACAAAGGGCAGACCCAATGTCACGTTGACGCCGCCATGAAAGTCGATCGTTTTGATCGGGATCAGCGCCTGGTCGTGGTACATGCACAGCGCCGCGTCATAGGGGCTGCGCGCCTCGGCGTGAAACATCGTGTCGGGTGGCAAGGGCCGCGCGCATCTACCCCGGCGGCCCGCAATTCGGCGACAGCCGGCTCGATGATCTCGATCTCCTCGCGCCCGAGGCCGCCGGCCTCCCCGGCGTGCGGATTGAGCCCGGCGACCGCCAGGACCGGAGAGCCGACACCAAAATCCGGCGCAGCGCCGCGTCCGTGATGCGCCCGGCGTGGACGATGGCCGCCGAGGAAAGGCTTTCGATCGCCCGGCGCAGAGCCAGATGGATCGTAACGGGAACAACCCGCAGCCCCGGGCACACCAGCATCATGACCGGAGTCTCACCAGTTCCCGCGAGTTCGGCGAGGTATTCGGTGTGTCCAGGATGGTGAAAGCCGGCGCGATAAAGGCTGTCCTTGTGGATCGGGTTGGTGACGAGCGCCGCGGCGCGCCCATTGCGGACATCGCGGACGGCGGTTTGGATCGCGCCGAGGATCGCCGGCGCATCGGCGGGGTCCGGGCGGCCCGGCCGGGCGCGAATAGCCGTACCGATCGGCACGACCGGAAGCGCATCCGCGAAGACGGAGGGCGCTCGATCCGGCGCGTCGATCGGCCGGATCGGTACCGGCCAATCGAGCCGCCGAGCCAGCGAGGCGAGCCGATCGGGATCGTCGATCAGGTAAAAGGGAGGGAGGTCGTCGCGAAGATCGAGCCAAGCCTTGAGGGCGATCTCACCGCCGATGCCGGCCGGCTCGCCCATCGTCAAGGCGAGCGGAAGCGCCATCGCGCTCAAACCCTGACATCGACAAAGGCGGTACGCCGCAGATCTCGCATATAGCGCCGCGCCAACGTCTCGAGGCGCTGGCGCATCAAGGTTTCGGCAATTTCGTCGCGCGACGGCACGGTCGGGGCGCTGGGGGGCGCCGCCTTCTCGCACATCATGATCACCCCGACCCCGTTTTTTTGCACGATCGGGGGCGAGGCCTGTCCCACCTCCAGCCCGAGCACGATATTGCGCATGGCCGGGGTCATCTGGTCGACCCGAAGCCGACCTTCGCTGGACAGCTGCGCCGATCCCTTTTCCTTGCCGATTTTCAGCAGCTCTTCGCAATTCTTGGCGGTGGTCTTGGCGCTCTGCGCCTCGGCAATCGCCGCGCGGCGCATCTGCTCCGTGGCCTGAGGCGGCAATGGAAAGACGATCTGGACGAGGTGTACCAGATTATCCTCCGGGCCGGCGGAACGGCCAGAGCGGCGATCGAGGACGAGCAGCAAATAGTAGCCCGCCCCAGCGCGGATCGGCGGCGACAATTCGCCCGGCCGCATCTGGGCTACCGCTTTGCCGAGTTCGGGGCTCAACTGCTCGGGACGCACCCAACCGATATCGCCACCGACAGCAGCCGTTGCGGATTGCGAGAATTGCTGCGCCACCGCGGAGAACCGGGCACCCTGCCTCATCTGCTCGGTTAGCCGCTCGGCGAGCCGCCGCACTTCATCCTCCTGCTGCGGGTTGTCGACGGCGAGAAAGATCTCGGCGACGCGGCTTTGCGGTTCGTTCGCGGATTCCTTCGCGCGCTTCAGCGCGTAATCGATCTCCTCGTCGGAGACCACATTGGTTTGAGACACCAGCCGGCGCACCAGCTTTGCCCAGACGATCGATGCGGTCAGCTGATCGACCAGCGCGCTGCGCTCGATGCCGTGCGATTTCAGGACCTGGTCGAGCTGCCCGGCCTGCATGTTGTTCTGTTTTTCGATCTGCGCGAGGGCTTTGTTGATCTCCTCGTCGGTAGCCGTGACGTTTTGCCGTTTGGCTTCCTGCATTTGCAGTTTCTCGTCGACAATCGTGCGCAGCACCTGCGCGGCGATGCGCTGCCGCGTTTCGGGCGAATCCGTCAGGTTTGACGACAGCATCACCATCCTGAGGCGCGACAAAACGTCGGCGACGGAGATCACCTCGTCGTTGACGACCGCGGCGATCCGGGTCTCGGTCACTTGACCGTCCGGCGACTGCGCCGAGGGGCGCTGCGTGCCCGGTGCGCCGGGTGGGGATCCCGCTCCGGAGAGCGCACGGGCAGCGCTCGCCGGGCCGGAGAGGCAGGTCAATCCTGCCAGTCCTATGCCCAGTCCTACGCAAAGCCAACGGAGTATCGCCATCGCTTTGAACCTTGCCGCCTGATCGCGTGTGTCGGTCAAGAGTTTACACCCAGCGCGCAGCGATGTCCCCGATGGCTGTGTCCCGATGAGCGACGACCCCTCACAGGGCACCACCGGAGAGGGTAGCGACCGTGCCGCCAATCTCGCCGAGGTTCTTAAAGACGACGCTGAACAGCACGGAATATCCGGGTGTCACATCGCCACTGCGGATCCCCGATTGCGTCAACGCGCCAATAAACGCCATGCATTCGTCCTGATAGATTGCCGACAACGATCCGTAAAGACTGGCGCTCGACGCCATTGGTGACGGCACGTTGTTGACGAGGGCGGTGCTGTTGGTGAGGCTGATCGTTTCGGAAGCCTGCATCGACCAATAGCGGGTGAGCTTTGCGGTGACGCTAAACGAGAGTTCCTCGCGTTTTCCATAAATAACATTCTGGCCGGAGCTTGGAATTGTTACTACCTCGCTTTGCAGTTGCGCCGGAAGATAAACAAAATTGCCGGAGACCCGCAAACTCGGCGGGCCGAGGCTGACACCGACCTGCTGGTTGCGATTGGCCAAAGGGCTGGCGTCGAACCGGAACCGATAAATCAGGTCCAGATAGGAGTTGGGGGACAACACCATCCGCCCCACCACATCCGAAAGCCTTTTTTCAGCCCCGGAACCAGGCGGCAGAAAAGGGTTGGGCTGTGCGCGGTAACTCTGGCCGATCAGCAGGCGGTAGCTGCCGCCCTCCTTATCGTAGAGCCCGAGTTTGGTTCCGTAATCGACCCGCTGACCGGTGTCGAGAATGTCGTAGCCCGCCAGGCGGTCGCGCCGGAACAAATCGGTGTCGGTGAGCTCATATGAAAGGCTGTCCTCGTCCGGAATGTTCCGCCGGTTGCCGCTGCTCGGCGCCGCAAAACCGCCGACGATCGGCTCGATCAACTCCGTCGTGCTCTCGCCCCGATGAATCAGCGGGTAGCTCCACACCAGGCCGACTTGCGGGAAAGTGCGGCCGGTCACGAAACTGGTCGGCGTCGGCGCCAATGCCGGTTGCCCGTTCGCCGGAAAGAAGGCCGACGGCAGCTCGGGGTTCGAGACCGCGCTCAGACTGCCGATCGAATACCCGTCGCCGCGCACGCTCGCCGAAAAGTTATATTGCCCGCCGAGAGGGTCGGAAAAGCTCCGGTTCCACTCGGAGCCGAGTGACAGCCGGCGGGTCTGAGTCCCGACCTCGCGGAGGATATCGAGAATATTGGCGTTAAGGTTCCAGCGCCCACCGAGGGCGTCCGGCGGACTCTGCCAGTTGCGATTGGCGACCGGCAGCACTATCGGCTGGGTCGAATCACCGATGCCGGGCAGCAGCGGCTGAAAGAGGTACGCGTTGACGTCGGTCGACGCCCGCGGATCGAAGCCTTCTAGATAGGCGCGGCTGATCATCGCATTGAGCAGCGGATTGCCGAAGCCGAAGCGCAGCAAATAGGTCTGATCCGAGACGCGCTGGACATCCAGGCCCGTGCGGTAGGTCTCGTTCAAGTCGAAGACGCTGTGCTCGTCGATATGCCCGCGCCACTGCTCCCCTTCACTCGACGTGCTGTCGCCGAAACCGACATTGCTGTGATTGAGACTGGCGGTCGCGTCGAGCGTGCCGTTGCTAAACCGCTCGCGGTATTCCGCATCCAGCAACGGACCGGCGTTGGTGTAGAATCGCGGCGCGAACGTCACATCCTTATCCGGTCCGAGCACCAGGTAATAGGGGATCGTCACATGCGCGCCGAGGGTGTTTGAACTGCCGATCGACGGCGCCAGGAACCCGCTTGCGCGCTTCACGGACGGGTCGGGCGCCGACATATAGGGAGTATAAAAGACCGGCCAGCCATCGATCTGCATGATCGCGTCATGAAACTCGACCAGCTGCAACTCCTGGTCATGATCGATCTCGCGCGCCTTGAGCTGCCACAGCGGCGGCGCGCTCGGGTCGTCCTTGCACAGGTCGCACGGGGAGTAGACGCCGCGCACCAGTTCGGTGTGATTGGCATTGGTGCGGCGCAGCGTATTGGCCGCGAGCCGCGAGCGGTCGGCGAGCAGCATCCGGACGTTCTTCGCAAACGCATCGCTCATCGAATCGCGCAGCTCCATGAAGTCGGCAAAGACGATTTCGCCGGTCGGCTGCGAGAGGCTGACATTTCCCGAGGCGGTTACGGTATCGGTGCGCTGATTGTAGGTAACCGTGTCGGCGAGCAGAACTTGACCGTTCTGCGAGATTTCGACGTGACCGCGGGCGATCGTCAGCGCCAGCTGTTCGTCGTACTGGATCTCATCGGCGCGAAACAGGATCGGGGCGTTTTTGTCGTCGTGGGCACCGCCGCCAAAGGTGACTTGGGCGGCCGCTGGAATTGCCGCGCTCACCATCGCCAGCACACCGAGGAGGCTCCTCACGAGCCAAGAAGCGATACCGCGGCAACTCGGCGTCGAACGGCCGCCCATCAGCCATCTTCCAGATGGAGCAGCATCGAGGCGCCGAAAATCAGGCTCACTCCGGTCGGCGTCCAGGCGGCCAGCGTGACCGGGATCTTAGTGGAAAGCCCCAGCGCAAAAACAATGTCGGACACGAAATACAACAGGAACCCGCTGGCGACGCCGCCGACGATCATCAACGTGGCGCCGCCGCGCCGCTGCATGCGCAAACTGAAGGTCGCCGCCACCAAGACCATCGCGCACAACAGAAACGGACGGGCGAGCAGCACGTTGAAATGCAGCCTGTGGCGCTGCGCCGGAAAACCCGATTGTTCGAGCAACTCGATGAACCCGGGCAAGTCCCAGAATGACATCGTGTCCGGCGAGGCGAAGCTCTCCTCGATCTTGCGCGGCGTCAGGGTGGTCGCCAGGTGGATCTCGTCGAATGGCCGGGGAGGCTCGTCGGCGGCCCAGCGAATACCGTTCTCGATGACCCAATCGCCGCTTTCGAGACGCGCGGTCTGCGCGTCGATGCGCGAGGTGAACTGGGTCGAGTCGTTGAAAAAGAAAAGTGTGACCGCATCGAGGACCAGCTGCTGAGAAGCAATTTTGGCGGCGTGAATCACGATTTGATTGCCGGCCTGGTCACTTTGCCGGAGCCACAAGCCCGAATCGGAAAGGGCCAGCTGGTCGGAGCCCTGCCGAAGAATGTGACCATCGAGTTTCTCGTAAGCCGCTTCGGTCAGCGAAGCGATCGGGTTGAATATCGTCACCGCGACGAGACCGATCAGAAACGCGACGAGCACGGCCGGGGTCAGAAACTGCCAAACGGAGACACCCGCCGCGCGCGCGACGACGAGCTCGTTGTTGCGGGTCAGACGCCAGAAGGCCAGCATCGTGCCGAACAGGATGGCGAAGGGCAGGACCTCTTGCGCCGTGTGCGGCAGCTTCAAGGCCGCCATTTCGAGCAACAGCCCCAAGGTCGCCTGGATCTTGGCGCCGCCGCGGCGGATCAGCTCGATGTAATCGAGCAGAAAGGTGATGATGACCAACGCCGCGAAGACGCCGCCGAACCACGCCGAGAACTGGCGCGCGATATAGGCGGAGAAAGTCTTCGCGACGTGCAACGGCCCCCTCCGAAATCGCCGCAGGTTGTCAGTGCGCCAGGTGGGGCGCCGTCCGGATCGCGAGCAGCGGCCGGCGGAAACCGAGCTTTATCCCCCCGCGCATCAGGATTCCAAACCCGATCGCGAACGGCAAGAGGTCGGCCATATACATCAACGGGATTGCCGTCGGTGACCGGAACGCGAGGTTGTTGACGCCGATATCGAGCAACTCGAACGCAAAGGCGAGGCCAATCGCCAGAAGAACGCGTTTCAACTGTCCGCGGCGGTTGAGCTCGCCGGGCAATAGGCAAACCAACGGGATCACGGAAAAGCTGAAGGCGGAGAGGGGGACGAGAAGGCGCTGATGCGCCTCGGCAAGAAAGGCAGCGCGGAGTGAGGCGTCGGCGTCCGCGGGCGGAGTGAACAGTTCGCCTAGAAAGCGCTCCTGAGCTTCGCGGAAGCGAACAACCGGCGCATCGCGCCAGGTATCGAGATCGAGCGTGTAGCTCTCGAACGTCAACAGCGAGAGCTTCCGGCTTTCGGGGTCGAATTGCTGCCGGTTGCCGTTGATCATCACGATGCGGGCGCCGGTCGGCGAATCGACGAAGACACCGCGCTCGGCAAGAATCGTAACCGGCTTCTGCGGATCGCGGCTGTCACTGATCAAGAGGCCGGTGACCTCGCCCCGATCGTCCCGGCTGCGGATATAGATCGTCAGCTTGTCCGAGATCGTCGTGAACGTGCCTTCCTGAAGCAGGCTCGAAACGAAGCGGTTGCGGATCTCGAATTGCAGGTCTTTGAAGGCCCGGTTCGAGGCCGGCAAAAAATAGGCGGATAGGCTCATCAGCACGAGAAAGGCGATCCCGGCGAGCAGCAAAACGGGCTTGGCCAGCGCAAGGTGGCTGAGGCCCGCCGATCGCATCACGACGAGCTCGCTCTCGCCGGTCAGCCGATTGAAGGTGAAGAGCACCGCGATAAAGACGCCGATCGGCAGCACGATGTCGAGAAAGCGAGGCAGGATCAGCGCGGCCAAGTAAAGGAAGATCTCGACCGATAGCCCGCGGTTGACGATCAAATCGATCAGCCGAAGCGACTGGGCAAGCCAGATCGCCGCGCTGAGTGCGGCGGTGACAAAGATCATCACGCCGAAGCACTGGCGCAGAATGTAGCGGTCGAGCCGATTCATCGTAATCGATCATAAAGCGTGCGTCGCGGCCCGGCCAGATCGATCTCCCGAAAGGCCGACCATTGAATTGCCCAGATCGCATCGCATACTCCCGCTCCAGCCGACTATCCTTCGCCCCTCATTCTTCCTCGCGCATTCCAGGAGAAATTTCGCTGCAGATCGCTGCGGATCAGCGGCGAGGGAATGCAGCACAATCCCCGGTTGCGCGTGCTGGAGCGCATCGGGTTTGCGCATCCCTGGCGTCAACTCCTGCTCTCGACTATTTAACACGCAGTCACTTGCGCGGAGGCCGAGCACCCGCCGCTCCCCTCCCGAACACGAGGTTGCCCGATGAAAATTGGCTTTACCGAGCCCGACTCGCCCCGCTCCGGTGCCGTGGTGGTTGGGGTGTGGGAAGGGAAGATGTTGACGCCGGCCGCGAGAAGGCTAGACGAGGCGGCGGAAGGCGCCATCATCCGTGCTCTCTCCGTGGCAGCTCGTTTCAGCGGCAAGAAGGACGAGCTCCTGCCGATTGTCGGGCCTCCCAATCTCTCGGTGAGCCGGATTGTCCTTGCCGGCCTCGGTAAACCCGAATCGGCCAATTCCCGATCATTCCAGCAACTCGGCGGAAATCTGGTCGGGCATCTGAACGGGGCCGGGGAGGAGGAGGCGACGTTGATAATCGACGTTGCCGAGGGTGCGTCGACCAGTTCTACCGATGCAGCCGCCGAATTAGCCTTTGGCGCGCAGCTCAGATCCTATCGGTTCGACAAATACAAGACCAAGCAGAAGCCGGAGCAGAAGCCGTCGCTCAATCGCCTGACGGTCGCCACCAGGGGCGCGAAGGCCGCGAAACGAGCCTATCAGCCGATGAAAGAGACCGCGGCGGCGGTGTTCCTGACCCGCGACCTGGTTTCGGAGCCGGCAAACGTGATTTATCCGGAGACGCTGGCGGCAGAGGCCGGGCGGCTCGCCGAATTTGGCGTCGAGGTCGAAATCCTCGACGAGCACAAAATGCGGGAGCTGGGGATGAATGCGCTGCTGGGGGTAGGACAGGGCAGCGCCCGGCCGCCCCGCGTTGTCGTCATGCAGTGGCATGGCGCCAAAGACGCGGCCGGGACGCGCAGCCGGCCCCTCGCTTTTGTCGGCAAGGGCGTCACCTTCGATACCGGCGGCATCTCGATCAAACCGGCCGCCGGGATGGGCGACATGAAATGGGATATGGCGGGCTCTGCCGTGGTCATCGGCCTGATGCGGCTGCTCGCCGCGCGCAAAGCCCCCGTAGATGCGGTCGGGGTCGTCGGACTGGTCGAGAACATGCCGTCCGGTACCGCACAGCGTCCGGGTGACATCGTCACTTCGATGTCCGGTCAGACGATCGAAGTGTTGAACACCGACGCCGAGGGCCGGTTGGTGCTCGCCGACGCGCTGTGGTATTGCCAGGCTCGCTTCAAGCCGCGCCTGATCATCGACTTGGCGACTTTGACGGGTGCCGTCATCGTCGCGCTCGGCCACCATCGGGCGGGCCTCTTCTCGAACAATGACGAGCTCGCCGACCGGCTGGTCGAGGCCGGCAAAGCGGTTGGCGAGCAAGTCTGGCGGCTGCCGCTCGACGACAGCTATGACCGCGAGATCGACAGCGATGCCGCCGATGTCAAGAACATCGGCGGCGGCCGGGCTGCCGGGAGCATCATCGGGGCCCAGTTTCTGCAACGTTTCGTAAACGAGGTGCCGTGGGCGCATCTCGACATCGCGGGGACGGCATGGTCGACAAAAGACGCGCCAACCGTCCCGAAGGGTGCCACCGCGTTCGGCGTCAGACTGCTCGATCGGTTCGTCTCCCAGTACTGCGAGAAGGAGTAGCGCACCACGATCGTCGTTGGGAGGCGCGGCCATGGCCGAAATAGGCTTTTACCACCTGCTGTCGATGCCGCTGGAGCGGGCCCTGCCGAAGCTTCTCGAGCGGGCCTGCGCGCACGGCCATCGAGTGGTGGTCCGGGCCGCTTCTCCCGAGCGGGTCGAACACCTCAATGCGGCGCTGTGGACTTACGAGGAGGCCGCGTTCCTGCCGCACGGTTCGGCGCGCGACGGCAACCCCGCGATGCAGCCGATCTGGCTGACCCATTACACCGAGAACCCGAACGGCGCGTCGATGATTGTCGTGGTCGACGGTCTCGAAGTGGAGGATTTCCAGGCGTTTACCCGCTGCGCCGACGTCTTCGACGGTAACGACCCGGACGCAGTCGAGGCGGCGCGCGGCCGTTGGCGACGTACCCGCGAAGGCGGGCACGATTTGACTTATTGGCAGCAGACGGCATCCGGCTGGGAGCGAAAGACCTGAAGAGGCACCGTTTACCCTCGGGTTTTACCGCCGGGTTTGCCGGTCGTCCCAACGCTCGGTATAACCCGCGGCTCTCCCGGAACGAGAGATGCCGATGACCATCGAACGGACTTTGTCGATCATCAAACCGGACGCGACCCGGCGCAATCTTACCGGCGCGATCAACGACCGTTTCGAGAGGCGCGGGCTGCGCATCGTTGCCCAGAAACGCATCCAGCTTTCGCAGAACCAGGCGGAGCGGTTTTACGAAGTGCATGCCGGGCGTCCGTTCTACCGCGATCTGATCGCGTTCATGAGTTCGGCCCCGGTTATCGTCCAGGTGCTCGAAGGAGAGAATGCGGTGGCGCAGAACCGCGACATCATGGGCGCGACAAACCCGGCGAACGCCGCGCCCGGCACCATCCGGAAGGATTTCGCCGAGTCGATCGAAGCAAACTCGGTCCACGGGTCGGATTCGCCCGAGAACGCGGCGCAGGAGATCGCCTTCTTTTTCTCCACGATCGAAATCTGCTCTTAGTGAGGGACGCAGATCCTTCTGAGCCCAGGTCTTTGACCGGGGAAATCTTGCCCGGGAGGCGGGCGGAAGGTCCACGATACAAACCCTTCCCATTCTTCCGAAATCGCTTTGCCCAGCGCGTCGCGACGTGGGCCGAGGTCGGTCTGGACACCGCCGCTCTGCTTTTTTTCCCGCTGCTCGTCGTGCTGCCCCGCGGCGTGGCCGCGCTCGTCTCGGTTGCGGGGCTGTGCGCGGCCGGCTTGGTGCTGTCGGCAAGCGGAAAGAGACTGACCCGCATTGTCCTGGTTGCCGCCATGTTGCTCGGGAGTTTCCTGCTGTGGGGGACCGCTTCGGCCTTGTGGTCGGTCAATCCGATGCGCAGTTTGGTCGTGGCGGCCCGACTCGCCGGTCTGTTTGCCGTCGGGCTCGCGCTTGCCGCCGGGGCCCGTCTGGTCGCGGCACCACGCCGGCTGACATTCCTATTGCTCATCGGAATGGCGCTCGGGATCGCCATGGTGGCCATCGAGCTCGCCACCGCCGGCGGCTTGAGCTCGCTCGTCTCCGACCGCGTTTATCGGGCAACCCAGCTCAACCAGGCTTCGCTCTCATTTGCGCTCTTGGTCTTGCCGGCGAGTGCCTTATTGATTTCTCTCGGGCAGGTGATCTGCGCAATTCTGCTCGCGTCCGTGACGGCTGTGACGGTTTGCGAGTTGGCGGGGACGGCCGCGAAAGTGGTGCTGCTCGCCGGCCTGGCGATCGGTTTGCTGCTCTACCGGGCACGCCCGCTTGTCGCCGGGGTCGCTCTGGCGATCTCGGTGGCCGCTATCATCGCGGCACCGTTGACCTTTGCGCGGCTCGAGCGGTTGCCCGGTCTCGGCGAGAAGGCCGACAGCTTTAAGATTTCCGCCGGGCACCGTCTGCTGATCTGGTCCTTTGCCGGCGATCGGATTGCGGAGCGGCCGGTCACCGGCTGGGGCTTGGACTCGTCGCGCGCTATCCCGGGCGGTGACGGCCCGATCAGACCCGGCGAGAACTGGCTGCCGCTGCATCCGCACAATGCGGCCCTGCAGGTCTGGCTCGAACTCGGTGCGCCCGGCGCGGCGCTGTTTGCGTTGGCCTCGGCGATCGCATGGGGCGCACTCGCCCGTGTCGAGTGGCCGCCGCTGTTCGCGGCTGCGGCCGGCGCCAGCCTCGCGACCGCGTTTGTCGGGTGCTTTTCCACTTACGGCATATGGCAGGAGTGGTGGATCGGCACTTTGTCGTTCGCGCTTTTTTTGGTCTTAGTCATGGGGCGCGTGGCCGGTCGGCCCTCGTTGCCCCCAAACGCGAGTGCGTCCTAGGCCCTCTCGGTGGGCCGCCCCGTTACAAAGTGAAGATCGCCAGCCCGATCAGGATGAGAACGATCACGGACATCGCGTATCTCACCACCCGGGTGAACCCGATCCAGGTTCGACGATGCTGCTCGAAATTGGGATCGACTACCGCCATCGCTTTCTTATCCGCTCCGAGAAAACGTTGTAGGCATAGCCTATCCTAGCCTGAGTTCGAGGCAAGCGGGTTGCCGGAGCAATCCTGCGGGCTGACCGCCGAAACATCCGGGAAACCGGCGTTCATAATCTTGACCCGCTCGGCGACGACCCGCACCCGTCCTTCCGCAATCAGCCGCACGGCCAGTGGGTAGAGCCGATGCTCGGTCTCGAGAATTCGCTCCGACAGCCTCGCCTCATCGTCGTCGGGACGAACCGGCACGACCGCCTGAGCGATGATCGGTCCGCAGTCGAGTTCCGGGCGGACGAAATGAACCGTGCAGCCGGAAAAGCGGACGCCGGCTGCGAGCGCCTGCCGTTGCGCATGCAGGCCGCGGAAGGAGGGGAGGAGGGAGGGATGAATATTGACCATCCGGTCGCGCCACGCCGCCACGAAATTCGCGTCCAATATGCGCATGAAGCCGGCAAGGCAGACGAGCTCGACCTGGCGCTCGCAAAGCTGCGGCTGCGCCTTAGCCGCGAAGGCGCGCCGGTCGCGATCTGGGATGACTTCGACGGGAATGCCGGCCGCGGCCGCGATCCCGAGACCCGGCGCTTCGGCTCGGCTGCTGATGACGAGAGCGATCTCGGCCGGGTAGCCCTCAGCCGAACATGCTGCAATCAGGGCCTGCAGATTGGAGCCCCGGCCCGAGATCAGCGCGCCGACCCTCAGCCGCGCCATCGCGGTTTTCCGGCTTTGAGGCGCCGTTCCGGGTCGATCGCCCGGCGGGTCCGGCTGTTGATGGCGTCCTCGCAAAAACTGCTGTATGACCGCTGCGCGGCGGCCGACAGCCGTGAAGATATCGGGTCGGAGGCGGTTTGCAATGGCTCTGCGGCTGATGACGGCGTGCGCCCTCCTGCTGCTGGGCGCAGTCGCGATGCGGACGGGAGCGGCTCCCGCGCAGGAATTTGACGAGGCCTATTCGGCAACGGTGAAGGTGGATGCGACGGCCGACAGCGCCGCGGCGGCGCGGGAGGTCGGCGCGCATCGATGGACAAAGGCGTGCCCTCGCTGCGGTCATCGAGCGTCTCTCCGGCGCGTCCGAAACCGCCAAGCCGCCGAAGCTCGACGACAAGGCGATCACCGACATGGTCGCCAGTTTCGAGGTGGCAAACGAACACATGTCAGCCGTCCGTTATGTTGCCGATTACACCTTTCACTTCCGCCCGTCGAAGGTGCGGCGGCTGGTCCGGATTGTCGAGACGCCGCCCGCGGACAGCGGCAGCAAAAGCCCCCCAGATAAAAGTCCCGGGGACAGCGGCGGCAAGAGCCCCGCGGAAGGCGTCAGCAAACCCTCCGTCGAGAGCGGCAATCGGGCCGTCGTCGTTCTGCCGGTCTACCAAGACGGGTCGAACGTCGTGCTTTGGGACGACCCCAATGCGTGGCGGATGGCCTGGTCGCAGCGGCCGGCCGGGTCCGGACCCGGTCGCCTGGTCCTGCCGCTCGGCGATGCCGGAGATCTCGCGGCGATTGATGCGGAGAAGGCCGGATCCGGCAAATCGGAGGCGTTGACCGCGATCGCACAACGAAATCAGGGTCCGAAACGGTCGTCGCGCTGGCGACTGCGCGGCGTCAAGGTGACAAGCTTGCCGGACTCGACGTCAGCGTGAAGCTCTATCGCTCCGGGCACCTCGTCGACACGCAAGCAAGCTTCGTTCGAGGCTGCTGCCGGAGAAAGCGAAGCCGACCTTCTGAAGAGGGCGGCGGAATCAACCGCTGCGGAGATCGAGAGCGGCGCCAAACTGAATGCCGGCGCGCATTCCGACCAGCCGGCGAGCCTTGCGGTCACCGTTCCCATCACCAGTCTCGGCGAGTGGGTGCAGGTGCGTGGCCGCCTCGCTTCGGTCAGCGCGATCCGAAAAATCGATCTGTTGTCGCTCAGTCGCCAGGAGGCGAGAATCGAGGTCAAGTATGTCGGCACTCCGGATCAACTGAAATCCAGCCTCGCCGAGGTCAACCTCGATCTCGTCGGCGGCGATCCGATCTGGCGGATTCAGTCCTCGGGCGCTGCGAGTGCGCGCTAGCCACGGCCGCGGGAATGCTGATCTCGCATTCCGGCAACCATGATGAGTGGGCTCGGGCTCAATCTCCCGAATTTGATTTCGCTGGGGCGGTTGCTGCTGGTTCCGCTGGCGATCTCGCTCATTCTCGACGGGAGGTATTGGGCCGCCTTCTGGGTTTTTGTTGTCGCGGGAGTTTCGGACGCGCTCGACGGCTTCATTGCGAAGCGTTTCGACCGGCGCACGCGATTGGGCGCGCTATTGGATCCCCTCGCCGACAAGGTGCTCCTCGTCAGCGTTTATCTCACTCTGGGCGTTGCCGGCCAGATCTGGGCCTGGCTCGTCGTCCTCGTCGTCTTTCGCGATATCATGATCATCGGCGGCTATTTACTGATCCAGGCGATCGCCGCGTTGCCGAAACCTACCCATCCGCTCTTCATCAGCAAAGTCAACACGGGCGTGCAGGTCGCGATGGTCGCCTACGTGTTGGCTCGACGCGGCCTCGGCGCCGAAGCCGGCCTAGCTGACGAGCTGTTGGGCATTGTGGTCGCTATGACCACGGTCGGTTCGGGATTGACCTATCTTGTGCGGTGGGCGCGGATCGTCGCACGCTCGGAGGAGGCCTTGTGAGCCCGCCTAGTCGGTCGGGCGCTCCCGGCTGGCCTGCCGGTCCGTTTCGAGTTCTGGAGCCATGATGCAGCTCACCTTCGACCTGCCCCGCCGCATAGCCTTGAGCCGCTCCGATTTCCTGATTTCAGACAGCAACGCTGGAGCGGTTGCCTGGATAGACCAGTGGCCCGATTGGCCTTCCCGAGCCTTGGCGCTGCATGGGCCGGCGGGCTGCGGCAAGACGCATCTCGTCCATGTCTGGTGTTCCCAGGCGGCGGGTGTCATCGTGCCTGGCGAAGCGCTCAGCGAGGAGATGGTGTCTCGTCTCGTCTCCGAGCGCCGGCAGCGAATCGCGATTGACGATGCCGATCGCGCCTGCGAGCTCCCGCTGCTCCACCTTTACAATTTCTGTACGGAAATTCGGGGCGGCCTCTTAGTGGCCGCCCGCCAGCCGCCAGCCGCCTGGTCCGTCGTGCTGCCCGATCTCGATTCGCGGTTGCGCGCGGTCTTGGCTATCGGGATCGGGCTGCCCGATGACGCCCTCCTCGGGGCGGTTCTCGTCAAGCACTTTGCCGACCGGCAGATGCGCGTCGCGCCGGAGGTGGTCGCCTATTTGCTGACGCACATGGAGCGGTCTTTCGCGGCCGCCGCCGAAATGGCGGCCCGGCTCGATTTGGTTTCGCTGCGCGACCGCCGCGCGATCACCGTAGCGCTGGCGCGCCAACTCATTTCGGAAGCCGGAAGTCACTCGTCTTCGTCGGCCAGAGATGCGGGCGTGACGTAACCGATCAACTCGTGCCGCGAGGAGCCCAAAACCGACCAGTCGGCCGGAACCCGGAAACTAACATAAGCGGCGGTCGGAAACTTTCCGGAGGCGAGCGCCCGGAAAGCCGGCGAACTCTCGTCGGCGAGCGAAACCGCCAGCTCATGAAGCCCCGGATTATGGCCGATTAGCAAGACATTTACATCGCGCGCGTCGAGGCGACCCAGACGCGCCGTGAGTTTTTCTCGCGAGGCGAGATACAGCCCCTCCTCGATCGACGTGCGCGGCGCAGGCGAAAGCTCGTCGAGAACCAAATCGAGCGTCTCACGCGTCCGCCGGGCGCTCGAGCAGAGAACAAGATCGATTGCGCCGAGCTTGGCCGAGAGATTTCTGCCGACGCGACGCGCCGTCTTGCGGCCTCGCCGGCTCAATGGGCGCTGGTGATCCTCGACATCCTCTTTGGCGCTCGACTTCGCGTGGCGTAGCAAATGCAGCATCTTCATCTCAGGCCTCTTCGCCGGGCGCTGACCCGAATCCGAGATCGCAAGCCGCGCAGCAATGTTGCACGAATTAATTGCATGTGCCATTAATGCTCGACCGCATGAGCTTTCGATCATGTGTACAAAGCGTAAGGACATGACACTTCTTCACCCGAAAGATAGAGTCCGTGTCGACCAGGTACCCTCCAGCTCCATCGGGAGAGAGGTAGTGAGCACCAGCGCCCAGCCCGTCGAAATCGCGTCTTTCGACTTCCATTCCCCGGCACGCTTTATCAATCGCGAGCTCTCTTGGCTCGCTTTCAACGAGCGGGTGCTTGCCGAGGCCGACAATTTGCGTCATCCGCTCCTCGAACGGCTCCGGTTCGTGTCGATCTCGGCAAACAATCTCGACGAATTCTATATGGTGCGGGTGGCCGGGCTGAAAGGCCAGTATCTTGCTGGAATCAAGACGCTGAGCCAGGACGGGCTGACCCCGGCGCAACAGCTCGACGCGATCAGGCGGAGGGCCGGCAAACTGATGGCCGACCAGCAGATCACTTGGCTGGCGTTGCGGCGGCAACTGGACGAAGCTGGGATCAGCGTCATCGATCCAACCGATCTGAAACCGGGTGATCGCGAGTGGCTCGAAGACCGTTTTATGGCCGAGGTCTTTCCGGTCCTGACACCGCTGGCGCTCGACCCGGCTCATCCATTTCCGTTCGTTGCCAATCGCGGGTTCGGCCTGGCACTCGAGCTCGAGCGGGTCAGGGATAATATTCGTCTTCAGGCGTTGACCCTTATCCCATCCTCTATCGATCGCTTCGTTCGTTTGCCGGGCAGCCGAATCCGGTTTCTGCCGATCGAACAGATGATCGCGCTCTTCCTCGATCATCTGTTCCCTGGCTTTGCCGTCGTAGCGCAAGGCGTCTTTCGGCTGCTGCGCGACAGCGAGGTCGAGATCGAAGAGGAAGCCGAGGATCTGGTCCGCCTATTCGAGACGGCGCTGAAACGACGGCGGCGCGGTCATGCCATCCTCCTCGCGGTCGATTTCGACAATGCCGGCCGACCTGCGGCGCTTCCTGATGGAAAAACTCGATGCGGCGCCGGCGGACGTATTTGCGACCGATGGCATTCTTGGCCTCAATGACACCGAGCAGCTGATCGTCGACGAGCGCCCCGACCTTGTCTTCACGCCCTATAACGCGCGCTTTCCCGAGCGCATCCGGGATTTCGGTGGGGATTGCTTTGCGGCGATCCGGCAGAAGGACATCGTAGTCCACCATCCCTACGAGAGCTTCGACGTCGTCGTTCAGTTCATAAGACAGGCGGCGCGCGACCCGGCCGTCGTAGCGATCAAGCAGACGCTTTATCGCACGAGCGAGGACAGTCCGATCGTGCGCGAGCTCGCCGCAGCGGCCGAAGCCGGGAAGTCAGTGACGGCGCTGATCGAACTAAAAGCCCGTTTCGACGAGGAGGCCAATATCCGTTGGGCCCGCGATCTCGAACGGGCTGGCGTGCAGGTCGTCTACGGCTTCTTGGAACTCAAGACGCACGCCAAAGTTTCCTTGGTCGTGCGTCGCGAGGGGGGCCAGCTTTGCTCGTATGTTCATTTCGGGACCGGCAATTACCATCCCTACACAGCCAAGGTTTACACCGATCTCTCGTTCTTCACCTGCGATCCGGCATTGTGCCGCGATGCCGCGCGGCTGTTCAATTTCATGACGGGCTATGCCAGCCCCGCGAGCCTCGAGAAGATCGCGGTCGCGCCGCTCACGCTCAGGGCTCGGCTCGGCGAGCTGATCGAAGCCGAGATCAAGAACGCAAAGCAGGGCAAGCCGGCGCAGATCTGGGCGAAAATGAACGCGCTCGTCGACCCGGCAATAATCGACCTTCTTTATGAGGCCTCACAGGCAGGGGTGAGCATCGACCTGGTGGTGCGCGGCATCTGCTGTTTGCGGCCTGGTATTCCCGGCCTTTCCGAAAACATCCGCGTCAAGAGCATCATCGGGCGGTTTCTCGAGCATAGTCGCATTGTCTGCTTCGGCAACGGCAACAAGCTGCCCTCCGATCGGGCCAAGGCGTTCATCAGTTCGGCCGATTGGATGCCGCGCAATTTCGACGGGCGCGTCGAAGCATCGGTGCCGATTGAAAACCCGACGGTTCACCGCCAAGTGCTCGACGAAATCATGGTGGCGAATCTCCGCGATACGTTGCAGAGCTGGAGCCTGTTGCCTACGGGGGACTACGAGCGTGTGCCGGCCGATGAAGAAGGCTTCTCCGCCCATACTTACTTCATGACCAATCCGAGCCTGTCCGGGCGCGGCAAGGCGCTCAGGCGAGGGCACCCAAGGCTTGTCGTGCGCTGAGCGGATGTTCGATCCCGATCCGCTTGCGGCAGCCGAGCGCATCGGCGTCATCGATGTCGGCTCGAACTCGCTGCGCCTCGTCGTCTTCGAGCGACTCGGCGCCGCGGTGTTTCCACTGTTCAACGAGAAGGTCATGTGCGGCCTCGGACGCGGTATCGCCTCGACCGGCCGGTTGAACCCGGAAGGGGTCGCGCTGGCGCTGGTCAATCTGCGGCGCTTCGTTGCTTTCGCCCGCGCCATTGCCGTCGATCATCTCGCGGTGCTGGCGACTGCCGCGGTGCGCGACGCCAGCGATGGAGATGCTTTTGCCGCCGAGGTCGAACGCCAGTGCCGGGTGCAGGTCAAGATAATCGACGGAGCGGAGGAGGCGCGGCTCTCCGCCGCCGGAGTGCTCGCCGGGATTCCGGATGCAGATGGAATTGTCGCCGATCTCGGCGGCGGGAGTGTGGAGGTGGTTCGTGTTGGACCCGGCACACTGCCTACCGGCGGTACCGGTCAAATTGACGAGGGCATTAGTCTCCCGCTGGGGCCGCTTCGCCTTGCCGAATTCGGCGATCGCGGGAAAGGTTTGTCCGAAACGATCGAACGGGCGCTCGCCGGCGTTCCGGTTTTGCGCGCGGCCGCCGGAAGGAAGTTGTACTTGGTCGGCGGCGCGGCGCGCGCTATCGCCCGGTTACACATGGAGCACACGCAATATCCGCTTCACATCATTCACCGGTACACGATTTCCCGAAGAGAGGCGGAAGGTTTCCTCGATATCATCGGCCGGCAGTCTCGCAAATCGCTCGAGAGAATTACCACGATCTCGCGCAGGCGTCTCGACGTCGTGCCTCTCGCGGCATTGGTGCTGCGCAAGCTGATAACCTTCGCGGGACCGCAAAGCGTCGTCTTTTCCGCTCTTGGGCTGCGGGAAGGCTATGCATATGGGCTCGTTCCTGCAGAGCAGCGGATTCCGGATCCGCTGATCGCCGGCTATATGGTCGTCGGCCGGCGCCAGAGCCGGTTCCGCCTCGACGGCGACCTGATGCAGCGATGGACGTCGCCGCTCTTTGGCGACTTCTCGGAAGCGGTTCGACGTCGTCATCGGGCCGCATGCTGGCTCAGCGATCTGGCGTGGAGCGAACACCCCGACTACCGCGCCAAGCAGGCCTTCATCCGAAGCTTGACGCTGCCGTTTGCCGGCAGCACCCATCCGGACCGGGTTTTCGTCGCGACCGCCTTGCATGCCCGCTACGGCGGCTCGGCCGAGGACCCGGTGAAAGAGCCAACTCGGCGGCTGCTCGACGACGGCGCGACCAACGAGGCGCGGACGCTCGGTCTCGCGCTGCGTCTCGCCTACACGCTGTGCGCCGGCTCGATAGAACTTCTGGCCGAGCTCAGGCTCGGCCGCTCGGGCAACACTCTCACGCTCGATGTGCCGCCGGAGAGCAACTTGTTCGTCGGCGAAACGGTCCAGCGCCGCCTCGATGCCGTCGCCCGTTCGCTGAGCCTGAACCCGGTGATCAGACACCGCGAGACGAGTGTGGCGGCCGGAGCATAGCGCGATAGGCGACCGCGGATCGGTTTGAAATGACAGGCAATCCCGCCGACCGCGCGGGCGCCATCCTCGAAATCGATCTCGCAGGTATAGCGGCGAATTGGCGCCTGTTGGCGCGGCGGGTCGAACCGGCGGAATGCGCGGCCGTGGTCAAGGCCGATGCCTACGGCTTGGGCGCCCCGCGGGTCGCGCGCGCCTTGGCCGTGGCCGGGTGCCGGCGATTTTTCGTTGCAACGATCGATGAAGGGATTGCGCTTCGCAGGGTATTGCCCGAATCGGCCGAGATCGCCGTCTTCAACGGTTTGCTGCCCGGTTGCGCAGATGACTTTATCGAATTCCGCCTTGTGCCGGTGCTCAACGATCCCGGGCAGATCGCGGATTGGCGATCTGCCGCCTGGCGGCACGGGGAAGGACCCGCGATTTTGCATATCGATACGGGTATGGGCCGCCTCGGGTTGACCCTCCGAGAGTTCGACCGGCTCGCCGAGGAATTGTGCCAGCCCGATCCAATCGGATGGCGCGCCCTCATCAGCCATCTCGCCTGTTCGGACGAGCCAGGTCATCCCCTCAATCACCTCCAACTCGAACGTTTTGCTGTTGCGCGACGACGTTTTCCTCACCTACCGGCCAGCCTTGCCGCGTCATCCGGCATTTTCCTTGGGCCTCAGTTTCACTTTGATCTCGTACGCCCCGGTGCCGCGCTCTACGGGGTCAATCCGCAACCCGGCTGCCCCAACCCGATGCGCCAGATCGTCCGGCTGAAAGGTCGAATTCTGCAGATACGCGAAGTTGACCGGGATCAGACGGTTGGCTACGGTGCTTCGCATGTCATGGCCGCACCGGGACGCCTCGCAACCGTCGCGGTCGGCTATGCAGATGGCTGGCTCCGCTCGGTGAGCCAGCGCGGCTCGGGCCGCGTCGGCGGCAAGCGGGTGCCGCTCCTCGGCCGCGTCTCGATGGATCTCATGGTTTTCGACGTATCCGGCGTCGACACTGCGTTCGTGCGGCCCGGTGGGTTCATCGAGTTGTTGCACGAGGATTACGGCGTCGATGCCGCCGCCGCCGATGCCGGCACGATCGGTTACGAGATCCTGACTGCTCTCGGCCGGCGATACCACAGGGTCTATCGCGGCGCCCCGCGGCAATGCTGAGCCAATGCTGAGGTTTCTCGCCGCGGTTGGGGCGGCCTTTCTCACCTTTCTCGCGACCACCGGCCGGCTCGCGGTGTTTGCAGGCATGTCCCTGGCGACCGCGTTTACGCCGCCCTTCTATCCCGGCGCGGTCCTGCGCCAGATGGTCTCTATCGGATATTTCTCGCTGCCGGTTGTCGGCCTGACGGCAGTCTTTACCGGGATGGTGCTGGCGCTCCAATCCTACACCGGCTTCAGCCGATTCTCCGCGGAAGGGGCGGTGGCGACGGTAGTGGTGCTGTCGGTGACCCGGGAACTCGGTCCCGTCATCAGCGGGTTGATGGTGGCTGGCCGCGTCGGGGCCGCGATCGCGGCGGAGATCGGTACGATGCGCGTCACCGATCAGATCGACGCGCTCACCACGCTGTCCACCGACCCGCTGCGCTATCTGGTGCTGCCGCGCCTGCTCGCCGGGGTCATCACGCTTCCGATGCTGGTCCTGGTCGCCGACATAATCGGCGTTTTCGGCGGCTATCTGGTTGGCGTTTACAAGCTCGGCTTCAATCCCCAGGCCTATCTCAATGGCACGTGGCAACACCTCGAGACGATGGATCTCGTCTCGGGTCTCGTCAAGGCGGCGGTATTCGGCTTTATCGTTGCCCTGATGGGCTGTTATCAGGGCTACCATTCGCGCGGCGGAGCGCAGGGCGTCGGGCGGGCTACCACCCATTCTCTAGTGCCCGTGACTCTCGTGATGTGGCCTTTGCCCGTAGTGTCTTCGACAAGGTCGATGTGACCAGGTCCCACGCGTATCTTTTTTCCTCCTGACACTTCGAGTTCTCCCTGACCGCTGAGCGTAATTACGTATTGGCGGCGCGGAGCAGTATGCCAATCCAGAACGGTACCAGGAGCAGCGCGATGCAGTTCCGCCCCACTGATGCCCATCAATTTGAAGACCTCGTTGGCACTACCTGCTGTAAACGTGGCCTCCGTTTCTTCGGCGTGGGTCTGACCGTCCGGCCCAGTGTAGAGCCGCGTCATCATGACGGCTTTATGTTTTTGAGAACTACCGCTCTGCGCATTCAATAGGAAAACAAACATGGCTGCCAAGCCAGCAGCAATCGCCCAACTTACTGTCAATCTCATCGATCACCTCCTTACGTGGCGTTCGAAATAACGTGGATTTGTAAACACGATCGTGACGATATCATGCACCGCCTAAACCGCGGAGCATAGGTAGTATCTACCGATGACGACCGTGGAGATTTGCACGATGGTACGCAGGGGGTGAAGGCGGAGAGATCCTACGACGCATCCAGCCACCAATTCGATGCCAAAAAAGAACCAGCCATTTCAACATTGCTGACCCTCCCTTGAGGGCACAGTATCACAAACACGTGGTAACTGGGTCCGGTGCTATTATCCGCCCCCCCGTTATTCTTTCGGAACAGTTCATCACGCGGGAGTATCGCCTAACTAATCCAGCGAGCCGTCCACCACATGTACCCTTCAGGATCCTTCACAATGGCCGACCGTAATCCGTAAGGGATATCCGCGGGCGGCCTGACCGCCGTCGCCCCTCCCGCGAGCGCCCGCGCATACGCAGCCTCGACGTCCTCCAGGAACAAAAAGAAGCCGTTCGACGGGATACGCGTTCGGTCGGGCTGCCTCTCCCATCTCCAGCGCCGCATCGCCGCCCGCCGCAGGCATTGCCCCAGCGAGCGCGGGTTGCACTGAGCTTTGCCCTCAGCGAGCCGCTCATTAGCGTAATAGATTGACGCCCTGTACGTACGCCATTGGTGACCTGACCAAGAGAGGGCGGCCGGGTGTATACTGAACCGCACCGGGAGTGCAAGACGGGAATCCCGGTTTAGGGAGGAATTATGCAACTCCGACGTTGCGCAGTCTTGCTTGCTCTTCTCTTGGCTTGGTCTTCATCGCTTTTCCCCAAGCCGATACCGGCGTCATCACTGGAACGAGTCGTTGATGCCAGTGATGCGGCCGTACCGAATGTTCAGATCTCGATCGTGCAGACCGAGACCAATTTCCACTTCACATCCGTCACGAACAGCGACGGCATCTACCGCGTTCAGTCGCTGCAGCCCGGACCGTACACGGTCACCTTTGAAGCGCAGGGGTTTAAGCGCCTGGTTCGGGAGGACATCACTCTCCGGGTCGGAGACGTCTTGCCCGTCGATGCGACGATGCAGGTCGGCGCCGTCACCGAATCCGTCGAAGTGAAGGCCCAGAGCACGCTGCTCGAAACCGAAACGTCCGCCACCGGCACCGTCACCGAGGGCGACCAACTGTACAAGCTGAATATGTATCAGCGCTACATCACCAATACCCTGTCCATCGTGCCGGGAGTGACCAACCAAACCACCGGCGGCACCAACGGTTTGGGCGCCTTTAACGTCAACGGCCAGCGCACTTCCGGAACGGCAGTGTTCGAAGACGGTGTGTTCGCCAATGACCCGCTGGCCAGCAACAACCTCGTGATTAAACCAATCATGAATTCCGTGGATGAGGTCAAGGTTCTCACGGGAACTCTTCCCGCCGAGTATGGCCATTCCGCCAGCGGCGTGATCACCACCGTCAAGAAGAGCGGCACGAACGAGTTTCACGGGGCAGTTTCCGACTACGGCCGCACCCGCATCATGACGCACCGCGCAGTATTTCAACTTATACACCACCGCGCAACCGCAGCCGGGCAACCCCAACGGCGTACCGGCCTGGTTCATGATGCCGGATGGAAACGGCGGCGGTCCGGTAGTCATCCCCAAGATTTATAACGGCCGCAACAAGACGTTCTGGTATTCCGGCTACAGCAAATTGATCGAGAAGAAAACCCAGGCCTATACCAGCGTCACGCCGACGCCGGCCGAACTGAAGGGAGATTTCACCTTCGGCGGCGTGGGACAACCGCTCTACGATCCGGCGACCACGCGTCCAGAACGCGGACGGCACCTGGACGCGCGACCCATTTCCGACCACTGTCATCCCGCTCAGCCGTTTCGATCCGGTGTCGGCGAAGATCCTCTCCTACAACATCTGGCGCGCGCCAAACATGCCCGGGTCGTTCAGCAGCACCGGTCCGGTAAGCAATTTCACTTACGATCCGCCTTCGCGCACGTTCTTTGAGGACTTTTCCGAGCGCGTCGATCATCAGGTGAATTCGAAGTTCAGGCTGTACGGCAGTTGGACCTATAACCATGAGAACGGGCTGGAACGGCCCACCAGCATTCAGGTAGCGGCGTTCGATGGCACCACCGGCTATAACGCTCCCGCCACCCAACAGAACTCATCCGCGGGCGCCACCTATGTTTTCAGTCCAACGGCCTCAACGAATTTCGGGTGAGCTTCTTCCGCCCCCGCAACGACTTCTTCGTGCCATCGGAAAACCAGAACTGGGGCGCCACTCTGGGCATTCCCAACATCAGCCCCGCGCTGATGCCGTCCTTTAGCCCGACCGCGCTTGGCGCCGGCACGTACACAACCGCCCCCGATTATCCGCAACTGTACGGTCTGACCGTCCAAGGCGCCACCAGACAGATCCGGCAGAGCGAGTCTTTGCGCGACGACTTCAGCAAAGTCCACGGCGCCCACGCCTTCAAGATGGGCTACGAGATCCTGTACTTCACGGATAACTTCTATCAGCAAGGTTATCCCAGCGGCCAATTCAATTTCGCCAACACGACGGCCGGGCTCCAGGCGAATGGGCAACCCGATCCCGAACACCGGCAACACCTTCGCCGGATTCGAACTGGGCGCGGTGTCCGCGGTGAATTTCAGCACCTATACGAACACGTGGCAGCCGCGGTCATCGATCAACAGCCTCTATTTCCAGGACGACTGGAAGTTTTCCAAGAAACTTGACTCTCAACCTGGGCCTGCGCTGGTCCACCGAAAGCCCGTATCACACCGCCCACGGGCAGGAGAGCCAGTTCAGCCCCACCACCGTCGATCCTTTGACCGGGATGATGGGCGCCGTGATCCACCCGACCGGAGGTTTGAATAGCCGGGATCTGAAGAACTTCCAGCCCCGCATCGGCTTGGCTTACCATCCCCTCGAGAAGTGGGTGTTCCGCGGCGGCTTCGGAATCAACACGATCGATATCCGATGGCCGAATCAAGGCATGCAATTCGACGAGTACCAGGCCCAGGTTGTCCAGCAGCGCCTGTCCAACAATCCGCTGCCGCTGTTTCAACTGAGCCAGGGCCCGGCGCCGGTGGTGTACAACATTCAGCCCAACGGCACCGCCGGGTATGTGGGCACGAACTACGGCTCGCGAAATGTCACCTGGCTGGACCCCACACTGCATCCCGGCTACGTCCTGAACTGGAACGTCACGATCGAATACCAGATCAGCGCGAACAATCTGTTCAAGGTGTTCTATGCGGGATCGGCCGGCGTGCATCTGGTGGAAAGCTGGAATATCAACGCCTTCCCGACGAATTTCGGCGCCGGTAATCCGGCGCTGCAAAATGCGGCCTTCGCCAACACGCAGGCCTATCTGCCGTATCCGCAGTTCGGCGCCATCAATCACATGGCCAACACCGGTCACTCCAGCTACCACTCCGGCACGGTCCAGTATTCGAAGCGTTACTCGCAAGGCCTGGTCTTGGATTCGTTCTACACGTACTCAAAAGCGCTGGACGATTGTGACACCGATTACGGCACCTGCACTGGCGTCGCGCCGGTCACGGATCGCAACCTGAATAAGGGACGGGCCGGCTTATGACATGCGGCACCGGTTCGTTACCAGCTTCAGCTACGAGCTGCCGGTGGGCAAAGGCAGGCGCTTCATGAACAAGGGAGGCATCCTGGACTACGTCATCGGCGGTTACGATCTTTCCTGGATTCAGACCGTCGATACCGGCAATCCGTTCGGCTTCACCTTCGCCAACAGCCCATACAACTACTATCCGACCAACATCGGCACCCGCGTTCCGAACCTGGTCGCCACGCCGACCATGCCGCAGTTCGGGCTGGGCTACGACATCGGACCCAACCGCTTCAATCAGAGCGGCGAGTACGCGGTGGTCGGGGCGTCCGGCGGAACACCCGCGACTTATGCGGGCTGCGCTCCTCCGACCTGCAACATCTCCGCGTTCGCTCCGCCGCCGCCGTTCACGCCAGGCAATGCGGGGCGCAACATCCTGACCGGACCGGCGTCCTACTACTCGATGCTCTCGGCGAAGAAGAACTTCCGGATCACCGAGCGCGTCATTCTGCAGGTCCGCTACGACTTCCAGAATCCGTTCCACAATTTCGGCTTCTCCGCGCCGAACTCCGTCGGTGGATTTCAAGAATCCGCAGTTGTTCGGAAAGATTACTTCCGACGTGGCCACGGCCAGCCTCACGGGCGAGCCGTTGATGAATCTGATGCTTCGTCTGAGCTGGTAAGCGGCAACGCAGACCGCACACGGGAAACAACCACTATATGGCCGGACGTCAAAATAGTTGGCGCTTCGGCCCAGGTGACGGATGCCTCTTCGTCCGGGTTCGGCCCGCAGGGTATCACCGGGCATCACGTTGGGATCCATACGGCCATCACCCAAACTCAAACACTTAGACGCAACTGAACTAGCGCTACCAACGTTTCAATAATTCACAAGCCGATCCGTCCCGTTAGTTTATCGATCTTCTAAAGCATTCTTGCTGGCCGGAGCGCAGGGCTCGGGATCGCAACCGGAAACAAAGGGGTCAGACCGTGCATTCCCGGAAGCCGACTGAGACCGTTGGCCTGGGCGCCCCGGGGTTATTATATACCTTGACACGCATATGCTCTGTGAAGTATATTAACAGCGTGGAATCTGTGTACGAAATCATTGCGGAGCCGAACCGCCGCGCGATATTGAGCCTCCTGGTCTCGTCACAACAGTCGGTGGGAGAGATCGAGCGCCAGCTTCGGATGCCGCAGCCGACCGTGTCAAAGCACCTGCGCGTGCTGCGCGAGGCCGGGTTCGTGGAATCCACGGTGGACGCACAGCGCCGCCTTTACCGGCTGAAACCTGAACCACTTCAGGAGGTGGATGCCTGGCTGGCTCCCTTCCGTCGGTTCTGGTCCGCTCACGTCGATGCTCTCGAACGCCACCTGGACCGCATGGATCAGCCACCACCAACGAAAAGGAAGGGCAAGGAGAAGACGACGCGGCCCAAACCGCGAACCTGACAAAAGGAGAAACGAAATGAAAATCAAAATGACCAGCATATACGTGGACGACCAGGACAAGGCCATGCGCTTCTATACCGAGGTACTGGGCTTTGCCAAGAAGGCCGATTTCCGTCAGGGCCCGTTTCGCTGGCTGACCGTGGCCTCGCCCGAGGAGCCGGACGGCACTGAGCTGCAACTGGCGCTGAATAACAACCCGGCGGCCAAAGCGTATCAGCAGGCGATCTTTCAACAGGGCCAGCCCGCGGCCATGTTCTACACCGATGACGTCAAGGGCGACTACGAGCGGATCAAAGCCCGCGGCGCGGAGTTCACGATGCCGCCCACCGACGTGACCGCGTCGACCATTGCGATGTTGAACGACACCTGCGGCAACCTCATTCAGGTCATACAGCTGGCACGTTATTCACGCTAAGGAGAAGAAGATGACCGATCGCGAGCGGTACACACCGGGTCCGGCCAGCGGCGCGGAGGTGCGGAAGGACGGAGAGAAGTGGACGCTCATTCTCGTGAGAGAACTGCGCCACTCGCCGGAAAAAGTCTGGCAGGCGCTGACCGACCCGGCGCATCTGCGTGAGTGGGCTCCCTTTGAAACCGCTGGGAACCTGGGTACGGTTGGAACGGTGAAGCTCACCTGGGTGGGAACGCCCACGCCGCTCGAAACAACAGTGACGCGAGCCGACGCTCCCGAGGTTCTGGAGTACGGCGATATCCGGTGGCAACTCGAAGCCGCCGGTGGCGGCACGCGCCTGACGCTGTGGCACAACATCGACCGCCGCTTCATATCGTGGGGCGCCGCGGGCTGGCACATTTGTCTCGATGTTCTGGATCACCTTCTCGGAGGAGCTCCCATCGGCCGCATCGTCGGTGGCGAGGCGATCAAACTCGGCGACTGGCAGCGGCTGAACGCCGAATACGCCAAGCAGTTCGGTATTCAAACGCCCAGCCGGCCGCCTCAGGCGGCTCAAAAGTCGTGAATGGAGGACAAATTAATCATGAAAGAAGCCACCAAACATTCGCTTTTTCGCTGGATTCACCTCGTTTTCAGCATTCCGATCCTTGGCTATATTTACAGTCCGTTTGAAGAACTTCCAAAGTACGCCGGCCGTGTCAGGTTTGTCGTCGTTCCTGTAATGCTTCTTTCGGGATTGTGGATGTGGAAAGGCCATGTCCTTCGACGTCTTATTTTGAAGAGACCGGCCAAACCGTGCGCCGCAGAGAAACTACTCGCATGAAAACGAGACAAGAATTCGAGGCATAAAGATCCAATGACTCCATCGGAACGTATTGATCAGATGATCGCAGGACTCATAGACTGGCGCGGCGAAACGTTCGCCCGCATCCGTAAGAGCATTTTTGCGGCCGACCGGAAGATCATCGAGGAATGGAAATGGATGGGAAGCCCAGTATGGTCTCGCGACGGAATAATCGTGGTCGGCAACGCCCACAAAGGTAAGGTGAAGCTTACCTTTTCCCACGGTGCGAGCCTCCCAGATCCTGACAAGATCTTCAACGCGGGCCTCGAGGGCAACTCGTGGCGAGCGATCGATTTTTTCGAGGGCGATAAGATTAATGAGCGTGCTCTAAAAAATCTCATCCGTGCCGCGGTTGATTACAATCAGATCAAGTTGAAGAGGAACGCGCCTGCGGGTACTCGAGCGAAAGTAGCTAAAAGCAAAAAGTGATGAAACTACAGCTTTTTCTTACTAAATCTCTTTGAGGGCCGCCGCTCGGCGCAATGCACGGCCGAGTCCCAGACTTCCTGCACCAATTTCTCAGCTTCGACCGTGTTCATACCAACCGTCTCGTGTTCATACGGTTGCTTCGGTAACCCAAGCTCAAGTGGGCCGTCCTTGACGCTTACACAGACCAAGGCCGCCCAGCAGTTATGATCCGCAACTCCCACCACCGGCGCTATTGCCATTGCACCGTGATCCTGCACAAATCCAAGCAGGCCATACAAAGCCCGAGTGGCGCCGAATGGAGCTGATCTGCGGAAACGTGACAGTCTGTTGTTTTCTCTTGACGGCAAGTGAATGGTGTATTTACAATCACGCCATGCCACGAAAAGTCATCCTTGGATTCGGAATCAGCCTGGACGGTTATATTGCGCGGCGCAATGGCGACCTCGATTTTCTGGTCATCGACAAAGAAGGTGAAGCAGTGATGGCAGACTTCTTTTCCAAGGTCGATACCACGATCATGGGCCGTAAGACCGCAGCTGCCATGCCGAAATTGGGTGAGAGTGGAGAGATGTCCGAGACGCCGGGCATGGCGAATTACGTAGTCTCTCGGCGATGGAAGCCGGGCAAACGAGAGGGTTTTGAAGTGGTGAGCGGATCTCTGAAAGCCTTTGTGAGAAAGCTAAAACGCCGCCCGGGGAAAGACATCTATCTAGGAGGCGGGGGCGAATTGGCCCGCAGTTTCCTGCAAGAGGATTTGGTGGACGAGCTCTTCATCGGCCTTGGTCCCATATTGTTAGGCGATGGCATCCCCGGCTTTCCGGGAAAGTTTCCGCAGCGCGACTTCAAGCTGACAGAATGCACGTCCTACTCGAATGGATCGGTCGCACTACGCTATGAACGGATGCGGTCTAAGATTAGCCGATAAGCGGCACCGGCGTCGACTACGTAACCAAGCTCAGGGGTAATCCGCGCGGTAGTCGGGCGCGAATCGATGGTTTCGTTGATCGACACCGATGTGATAATCGATCTGTCCCGCGAGAATGCCGAGGCCGCTGGCTACCTTGATTCTTTGAGACCCACGCATCTCGATCTTCACTGCCCAAAAACTGATCGTTGGAGCAAGAGACAACCGAGACCGGGATGCTATCGATTGATCGCCGCTACCGCAATCGAACAGAATTGGGCCTTGCCTTCCGGGCTGCCGCGGCGGAGAGTGTTACGAATGGGAAGGGCTATAAAACGACTTCCAGCAGTCCTTCGAATGTGAGACACATGGGCGGAAGCATTCGCTACATCGCACGGGAGGCGTAGAATAAACAGATGCCGGTCGCAATCTGCATGCTTCGAGGCATCAACGTGGGCGGCCACAACAGCATCAAAATGGAGTCGCTCCGAGCGATGTGCGAGGCGCTCGGACTGCGCGGCGCACAAACCTACGTGCAGAGCGGCAATGTCGTTTTCAAAACTACGGCGCGAGACCTCTCTCGGTTAGCCAAGCGGATCGAAACGAAAATCGAGCAGACTTGCGGCTTTCGCCCTTCTGTCATTATTCGTAGCTCTTCCGAGCTGAGAGAGGTTATTGGGAAAAATCCTTTCGCGTCGCGGAGCGGCATCCATCCCGGCAAACTGCTCGTCACGTTTCTCGCCACCCATCCGACTCCGCAAGTCCGGGACAAAATGCTCGGCATCAAGGCCGATCCGGAAGAGCTGCATATTGTTGGCCGCGAAGTCTACGGCTATTTTCCGAACGGCGTTGGGCGAGCGAAGTTGGCGCCGGCTCTCATCGAGAGGACGCTAAAGACACCCGGTACCGGAAGAAATTGGAATACGGTAACTAAGCTGCTCGAGATGGCGGAAAAGCTGGAGGCATCCTAGCGATTTATTTCGAGAGCATGGGCCTGCCCTCATGCGCGACCAACAGGTCGTGCATATCATTGGCATGCTCCTCTTCGTTGGTCAGTATGCCTTCCATCATCACGCGGGTAGTGGGATCTTTGTCCGCAAAATAGCGGATCAGCTCGCGATAATGCTCGCAGGCAATGCGCTCGGCGATCAGGTTTTCCTTGATCATTTCGACCAGGCTTCCACCGTCGCCGTATTGTGAGGCCGCCCGCGACGCCAATCCTTCCGGGTTGAAGTTCGGCTTTCCTCCTAGCTGATTGATTCGTTCCGCCACCTCCCGCATGTGCCCTTGCTCTTCCTTGGCATGCTGGTCGAACTCTTCCTTCACGCTCTCGCTGGCAAGACCGGTAGCTGCTATGGCGTTCATTGTGTAGCGCAGCACACAAACAATTTCCGTGGCAAGCACGCTCTGCAGGATCTCAATCGTCTGCTTGACGTCGCCTTGATAAGCCGGCGTAATAGCGCCCTTTTCGAGGCTGGTGCGCGCCCTGGCTCGCAATTCCTTCACGTCGGTGAGGAATGGCTGGTTGTTGTTCGACATATATAGTTCTCCCCTGTATAGTACAGGGATTGGACGCCCGATTCGGCGGGAAGTTTCAATCTGGATCAGTACTTTCTTGACTCAGTACTCCATCGATGGCTTTGAAAGTTTCCTTTGTGTCCCAGGGAATCCACGTGTATAATCGGACTGCGTTTTCATCATGCTGAAACGGGCGATCGTCATTGGATTGTTATTCGGGGCTGCCGGCTGGGCACAACATTCCTCGCTGGCGACCACGCAAGTAGCCGTCAACGTTGGTCCGGAAGGGACGCTCGCCTGGCAGAACAACAGCGTGGTGTTAGTCAAGGCGCGCCTGGCTTCGGGAACGCAAGCGCGAGTATGGGCCGACGATACCTGTGGCGCCCCGACCGCGGGCTCGCAGATGATCTCTGCCTCCGGCGTGGTTGCGATTGAACTCGCGAACATAAACGAAGCGGGCAAGGCGCTGGTATGCCTGGCGTCGTCGGACGGCAAAATCAGCGTAAGTCTGCCGGCTATTCACAACTAGGCGCTTCACGCCGGAGCGCCGCAAGAAACGATTTGCCCGAAGCACCCAGCTTCTGCTCTAGCCGCTCTGTGCAGTCGCAATCGATACAGGCCCAGGGCTCTGAACCGTTCTGATCGCGACAGCGCCGCCGGTCATGGGCGTCCTGAATACGGGTCAGGTCGAAATATTCTTCCCAATACGGCCGCTCTTCCTGTAAGGGCGTGGCGCAGAAGCAAATCTCCACCCAGCGAGCCAGGCCGTCTTCCGACATCCGAGCATTCTGCATGTCGCGCAGGTATTCGTCGCCGGCCACCGACCCTCGACCCAACGTCGTCTTTTCGATGGCATTGAGGAGCGCATGTGCACGACCGGGTTTTAGGCGCGCTTTCACCAGGTATCGCATGATCTTAGTGCATGATTTTATTGCACTACTCTCGCCGTCTTGATGTAATCCAATTGTGGGAACTGGCTTTGTAAATAGTCATTCCCCTGGAGCTGGATCAGGTTTTGGTCGGGAGTCTGGCCGTAACCGGAGTACAAATTCTGCACGACGTCCATCCCCTCGCTCACTTTGCCGAACGGAGCAAAGCCCATCGCGTCGAGTGATGCGTTATCGGCCAGATTAATGAAAAGTTGCGTAGTCCGAGTATCGGGCCCTCGCTTGGCGTAAGTGATATAGCCAAGGTGATTGCTTTCCTTCACCGGGTCATCCGGGATGTAATTCTGACTCCATTTCTGGGAGATCTTCGGGTCTTTGTTGATGCCCCACTGCACCACGAAATTGGGCACCACCCGGAAGAAACGCGCCTCGTCGTAATAGCCGCTTTTCACGAGCTCATAGAAGCGGTCGACGCCGTTGGGCGCCCAATCGCGATGAACTTCGATAACGACTGGTCCTTTGCTGGTATCGAATCTAACCTTGAACTCCGCCGGGGCTTGTGGCGATTTCGAACAGGCGCAGAGCAATGCAAAGAAGAGCAGGAAACCAGAGCGCTTCATTTCGCATCCCGCCAATTTTCGCCGACGCCAACGTCCACGATCAGGGGAACATCCAACTTGTGAACATTCTCCATCTCCTGCTTCACCAGCTCGGATACCTTCTTCGTTTCCGCCGGAGGCGACTCGAACAGCAGCTCATCGTGAACCTGCAGCAGCATCTTCGTTTCTAGCTTCTCGCGCCGCAAGGTTTCATCGATGCGAATCATCGCCAGCTTGATCAGGTCCGCCGCGGTGCCCTGCAGCGGCGTGTTGACGGCCGTGCGTTCGGCGAACGATCGCGCGTTAGGATTGCGGCTGTGCATGTCAGGTATTGGCCGCTTGCGTCCAAACAACGTCGGGGCAAACCCGGTTTCACGGACTTTGGCAATGGTCTCCTGAATGAATTTCTTCACGCCTGCGTGCAACTCAAAATACGTCCGGATGTATTCCTCGGCTTCCTTACGATCGATGCCCAGCGATGCCGCGAGGCCGAAAGGCGTCTGGCCATAGACGATCCCGAAGTTCACTGCCTTTGCATTTCGGCGCATGTCGGATGTCACCATCAACGGAGGCACGCGAAACACTTCAGCGGCCGTGCGGGTGTGGATATCCTCGCCGTTGCGGAAAGCAGTCACCAATACCGGATCGTGTGACATGTGCGCCAGCAGCCGGAGCTCGATCTGCGAATAGTCAGCCACGACGAGCTTCCAGCCTTGGCGCGGCACGAAGGCGGAACGAATCTCGCGTCCCAGTTCGGTGCGAATCGGGATGTTTTGCAGGTTCGGATTCGAAGAGGACAACCGGCCAGTCGCGGCGCCAGCCTGATTGAAGGTGGTGTGCAGCCGCCCGGTTTTAGGATCGATCAATTCCGGCAGCGCGTCGATGTATGTCCCCTTCAACTTGGTAAGCTGCCGGTATTCGAGCACTTTGCGCGCGATCTCGTGCTCCGCCGCCAAGCCTTCCAACACATCCGCCGCTGTTGAAATGGTTTTACCTTTGCCGTATTTCACGGGGGCCGGCAGGTTCATTTCCTCAAACAAAATCTTGCCGAGCTGCACCGGAGAATTGATGTTGAACGGCTTGCCGGCCAGCTCGTAAATCTCGCCAGACAGCCGCTGGATTTCGGTTTCGAGTTGTCCGGAGAGCGCTTTGAGCTGCACCGGATCGATTCGGATTCCGGTGGTCTCCATGCGCGCCAGTACTCCGGCCAGCGGCAAATCGATGGTCTGGTAAATTTCGCGAAAACCCTGTTGGTCGATCTCTGGCGCCAGCCGCTCTGCCAAGGTGATCGCGAGGTCGGCATGTTGCTCCGCGGCGGAATGCAGCTTGCGGTCGAGATAGCGCTCGGCCAATATCTCAGGCGAGCAACCGGAAGGATCCGCGCAGAGCAGAAACGAATACAGCATCACGTCATGTTGGAACCCTCGCGCTTCGATCCCGTTCTTTGCGAGCACTAGCGCCAACGCCTTAATGTCGTGCGCCACTTTGGGCCGCTCCGGATCTTCCAGAATCGGCTTCAGCACGTCCAGAAAATCGATCGATAGCGCGCGCGCCACGCCGGGCTCGTAAGACACGCCCATCATAGTCAGCGGCAGGTCACCTTCGACCGACGATTGAAGCGCGAACGCGATCGGCTTCTCAGGATCAAGTTTCGCCAGGCTCTCGCCATACTGGACGGCTTCCTCCCGGCTGGTAATAGTGGCGTAATCGCGAGTGTGTGCATCTTCGGTCGGCCCGAGTTCCTTCAGGAGACTATAAAACTCCATCTCCTTGTAGATTTTCTTCAGCTCGGCAAGATCTGGTTCGCGCGTGACCAGATCTTCCAAGGGAACTTCCACCGGCACGGTCGTATCGATGGTCGCCAGACGCTTGCTGAGCAGGATCTGGTCGCGATTGTTCTGCAGACTCTCGCGGTAGGTCTTGCGCTCCACCTCGGCCGCATGTTCAATGGCCGCTTCCACAGACCCGAAGCGCTGGATCAAATCTCGAGCGCCTTTTTCGCCTATCCCAGGCGCACCAGGAATGTTATCCACCGTGTCGCCCATCAGCGCCAAAAGATCGGCCACCTGGCTGGGCTTCACGCCCATAAACTGCTCGGCCGTCGCCGGATCGTACCAGATATCCATCTTGACCGGGTTGTACATATGGACCCGGTCATCAACCAGCTGCAGCATGTCTTTGTCGCTGGATACAATCACGACGTCGTAGTCTTCACTAGCGCGCCGGGCGATCGCGCCGATCACATCGTCGGCTTCGAAGCCCACGGTTTGAAGTATCGGAATGCGCATGGCGTCCAGCAATCGGCGTATGTGGGGAATCTGCTCGCCCAGATCCGGTGGCATTTCAGTCCGATTGGCCTTGTAGCCCGCGAAGGCCTCTTCGCGAAAAGTTTTTCCGGATTCGAAGATCGCTGCGATGAATTCCGGATGGTAGTCCGCGCGCAGTTTCCGGACCATGTTATGGAAAATATAAACCGCCTCGGTGGAAATACCGGTGGTGGTGCGCATGGGCGGAGCGCCGCTGCGAGCGCGGGCGTGATAGGCGCGGAAAATGAAACCGTAGCTATCGATCAGGAAGAGGCGCGGCCGATGGCGTGCTTGCGCGGCCGCCCCAGGAACTTTGGGCATCCACAGATCAGGATAGCGCGCCTGTTTCGCCGTTGTCCGCAAAAACGAACCCAAAGTTGACGTTATTCGGCCACAGAACAGGCCTCGAAGTGTTGCATTTTTGCAACAGTGACAACTTTACAAACCTTTGCGAATCAAAAGGGTAGCGGGAGGGGTTTGTCACTAGTACAATGGAGCCTTGGATCAAAACCAGAGATGGATCGGGCTGTCGCCCCGAGGAGGTGGCAGTGCGTTTTGAGACTACCATCCAGCGCCCGGTCGAAGCGAGCGGCGTCGGATTGCACAGTGGAGTTCCGGTTTCGATCCGAATCCTTCCGGCGCCTCCCTCAACGGGCATTGTATTCATTCGCACGGACCTGGATAATTTCCCGGTGCCGGCCAGTTGGCGCTATGTCGCGCGCGTGAGCTACGCCACCAGCTTGATGCGCCAAGGCGTGCTCATCTCCACCACCGAGCATCTGCTGAGCGTGTTCTACAGCATGGGCGTCGACAACGCCTATGTGGAAATCGATAACCTCGAAGTTCCCATTCTGGATGGCAGCGGACTGCCGTACGTCGAATTGCTGCGCGAGGCGGGACTAAAATCTTATCGTCGGCGCAAGCGTTTCCTTCACATCCGGCGGCCCGTTACCGTGGAAGCAGGACCCAAGCGAATTTCAATCCTGCCGTCGGACCGGTTCCTGCTTACCTGCGACGTCTTTTACGAGCATCCGATGATTGGGCAGCAATCGCTCGATATGGAAGTGACGCCCGAGCGTTATGCCGAAGAGATCGCGCCGGCGCGCACTTTCGGTTTCTCCTACGAACTCGACCAGATGCGCAACATGGGCTTGATACGCGGCGCGGCGCTGGACAATGCTATTTGTTTTACGCGCCAGGGGGTCGAGAATCCGGATGGGCTGCGGTTCGTGGATGAATGCTGCCGGCACAAGGCTCTCGATCTGATCGGCGATCTGGCGCTCATCGGCAAGCCCCTGCTGGGCCATGTGATCGCGGAGCGGGCCGGGCACGCCATGCATACCGCGCTGGTGGCTCGCATCATGTCCGATCCCTCGCTCTATGAGATTTTGAGCTTCGATCAACTGGCCACGCGCGTGGCGCACGCTCTGGTTTCGTAATACTAGGGGTTTGTTCACTCTTCCGAATCTTTTCACGCTTGCCAGGCTGGTACTGACGCCCTTCGTGGTGCTGGCCATTTTGAATGCGCACTACGGGCGTGCGATTATCCTCTTCTTCGCCGCCGGGATTTCGGATGTCATCGACGGCTTTCTGGCGCGGCGCTTGGGCGAATCGACTGCCGCGGGCGCTTACTTCGATCCTGTGGCCGACAAAATCCTGCTGAGTGCGATTTATATTGCTTTGGGCGTCGCGCACGCGATCCCGTGGTGGATGGTGGCGCTGGTATTCGCGAGAGACATACTGATCCTGGCAATGGCCGCCTACGGACTTCTATTCACCTCGGTGCGGAAATTCCCGCCATCGGTATGGGGCAAGATCAGCACGTTTCTGCAAATCGCCGCCGCGTTGGTGGTGATGGGCGCGCGCGATGGCATTCCCACGCCGGTGGATCTGGCCCTGTGGCTGATGGTCGCAGGGACCGCCTGGAGCGGGGTGCATTACGTCTGGCAGGGAATTCAGATTCTTAGGACGGCGGCGGTTTGAGGGGATAGGAGATAGGAGATTTCGCAAGCGCCTCTCGGGCGCGTAGAAAGTGCCCGCCTCGTCGGGGACGCCGCTTTGCGGTGGACGCTCGCTGAAGCCTGCCCTTAGCCGCTTCAAACACGAAGCGTGTCACGCCAAGTGGCCTCGGCGACCTGCACGTGGGTTTCTAATACCAAGCCAGGTTGTCCAAGCGATTCGGCGGCTTCAAGATTGCGGGGAGTTGATCCCAGGCCCGGCGACATCAAAGTCCTTACCGATTCGCAAAAAGTTCAGCGACGACAGTCCAGCGAATCTTTGGTCCGCTGACACGTCCAGGTCGTCTCCTCTCCGAGAGTATAGTTTCCAGAGAAACCCACGTCTACGACAAACATCTGGTCTTCAGCTGTGTAATGAATGATCTCGCCCTTTACGAAGCGGTCGCAGTCCAGTTGCGGAAGATCGCCACGGCTCGGTCCCGGATTGAATCCTGCCACGTGTCCGGGGCCGTTCAAATAGCAATTGCGATATTCGCCCTCCGCCCAATCCTGCGGGAAGGCTACCACCGCCCGCTTCTTCCGAGCGTTTGCCGCAGCTAACCAATAGCACCGTGGCCATAATTGAGAGCCGCAGAGCGATCTCGAAACGCATCGAGTCATCTTACTACTGCATGCGTGTCCGCCACAACGCTAATCACGATGTTGGATCAAGAATTGCGCGGATAGTCATTCTGACATAGGTCATAGAAAACTTCGCAATGGAGCTTCTCAATTAGCTGTACTGTGCACCACCAGAATGTGACGACGCCCGTGATGTTTGGGCCATTGCAAAAGAGACCATAGGCCGTGAGACGGTCGGAATGGATTGCTGCTATTGTATGACTGTCGTCGGCTAACGAATATAACCCAATTCTGTGATAGCTCCTGCGGCCGCTCCCACGATCCGCTCTATCGAGAACTCGTTCTTATCGTAGCTGGGATGTTCTGTAATCACGCCAGACAATCTGTGGAATGCGACATAGCTCCTTTCAAAGATCCCAATAATAGGTCCGCCGCTTATTCCTCCGAGATTGCAATCAAGGGGAAGCGAGTTCCTCACGTGATCATCGTCTGGGGGAACAAGGATAGTAATCTGTTCCTGGGTAACGGTCCTTGCAGTAGTGATGGCAAAAAAAGGACTCCAGTCAATTCGCATTGGTTCGGCGTAGACTCTGGAGTTGCCAGGATACCCTGCCAACAATACACCGGAGCCTTCCGCAGGCAATTGAAACGGCCAATTGATGGGTTCCAGTGCAAGGTTGTTGATCAATTGTTCGTCTAGCTCGAAGGTCGCCAAATCTCGCTTAGGAGACTTATCAATGATCTTGAGACCGTCGATGATCTGGTCCTTGACCTGTAGAATCAGGCCGCCCTTCTGAAGGTCTTCGTTGATTTGATCTTCCACATGGGCGGCCGTTATTCCAAAGAGCTTCTTAGGTGTTCTTACTACCGTGATGGTTCCGTTGTGCAATATACGTGGCAGGTTGTCGATCGGCCGAAACCAGCAGAGGGGGGCCGAGCAGGAAATGGCGACTTTCTTGTAAACCGAGCTGAGCGGCCCTTTAACTAAACTCTTTGCCTTTTCAGGCGAAATTGGATGCCCTTCCGGCCACGGGCGAGGCTGAGTGAGTATCCTCATGGAGCCAATAGACTCAAGGTTAGCAAGAGCCATGCCGCCCGAGTGGAAGCTCCGAGCGTTCAAAGCGACGCGCAGAGAAACACTTTCGAACCTATAGCGCACCTTCCCATAGGAGGCACTTTTAGAAGCCGAAGCGAGAAGAGACCGGTTTCGAAACCGCCTATCCCCATGACGGTTTGACGTGGTAAACAATAGCGCACGCTGTTTCTACCCCACCCCCTGAGCGCTGGTCGCGAGGGTGGATTGGCGTCGCGGCTAGGCGTCGCGGCTAAGAAATGCTAGGCGGGGGATATTCGCGTTCGCTGGGCGTTGCTGCATTGGATGCACTATGACGGCTTGGAATAAATCGAAGTCGTGCGCGGGCGCGAGCGAATGATTTTATATCCCAATGTGGCAACTTGTCAGTTAAACGGCTGGACCGTTATACATGTGCCGCAAAACTTCTGATATCCGAGAATCCAGTGAAAATCATTAGGCGGTCCCGTATACGAGCCGAATTTCTGGACGGTAAGACACTTCCCGTCACCCGCTCGACACGCCAAGAGCCGATAGTCAGCCGTTACGAAAGGAATGTGGATTCCTGAAGTACGTTCGGCAAAGCTGACAAACCGGCCGTCGGGAGACCAATGCAGCGGACCAGCCGGTTCATGCGCCCCGAGTGGCCAACTAATTGGCACACCCTTCACAGTCATGAGAGACGCGTGTCCTTCGGGTGAACGGTAGCCGATCCATATCCCGTTTGGACTCCAGGCGGGATCATGACCCGGCCCTAACACCTTAGATGAATTACTGACGATGTCAAAGAGCCAGATTTTGTCCTGACTTTCATACACAAGTGCGTTACCATCTGGCGACCAGTCACAGAGACGGCCCTCACTAATAAACTCGCGTTGGGAGAAGTCAAGAGCAGCCCAATGTAGACCTCTGGGGCTTTGCCCCCCTTGCAACCTGCCGGAAAATGCCACACGGCCTGAGGCCTCGTGTAAGGCCAGTGGATGGAATTCCGAAGCACCACGAGGGCCCAAGCGTCGAATAGTTCCGAGCCTCGCGCCGTTTGTGGCGTTGATAAGGAATTCATCCGGTTCGAGAAAACTCCTCCGGTATTCCCAAACGATCGCGCGCCCGGACGTTCCGAATGTCATAAGTTGGAAAGCCTGCTCGGTCTTAAAATATTTTGCGTTACTGTCGAAGGGAACCACGGCGATATACCAACCCTTCGCCCTGGCGAGGGCCAAGCCCATACGTGCGGACTCCCCGCGCAGTTCTGCCCATAACTCGGAACTATCCTGCGGATCTCGGCAGGCACTCTCGGCAAACCAGATCAATAACAAACAGCAAGGGGTGAGCCGGTCAAATCTCATGAGATCGCGAGCATCCCAGTTTAACGAACAATTCTACTGCGCCACACCCTGCGACGAGCCACCCTGAAAACGCCTAGCGTATTGATTCGAGTCTTCCGCGCCAGGGGGGCACCTTCGAACCGGGACGAGGACACTAATCGCGCGATCAACGCCGCGAGGGGGGGTGGGGTAGAAACAGCGTGCGCTGTTGTTTACCCCGCGACGGTTTGACGGGGTAAGCAATAGCGCACGCTGTTTCTACCCCACCCCCTGGACGCAGGCGCGAACGAGAAGCGCGGGCGCGATTCGCGGAACCGGCGTCGCGGTTAAGAAATGCTCGCGCGGCTAGGATATTCGCGTTCGCTGGGCGTGGCTGCATTGGATGCGCTATGACGGCTTGGAATAAATCGAAGTCGTGCGCGGGCGCGAGCGAAAAGGTCTGCTTACGGATTTAAAATTACGCCCGTGTAATAGAAAAACAATTTCTCGAAGCTTTGTTCCCCCAGATGTTCCGGCATCTGTGAGTCGTTGCTTCACCGTAGAGCTATGTTTCCATAGCAGATTAACGCTTCTTGTTATTTATCTGGGAACGCCCGCCTGCCTATTGCAGTCGTGGTTGCCGGTCTTAGAATTTTTGTATTGTTGGCCCCTATGGCTAGAACTGCCAGTGGCCCGTTTCCCCGACCGGCCCGCCACCGGCGGAACGTTGCCCGGTAATCCTAGCGGAGTTCTTTACAATGTTTCGGCGCGCGTTCACGCTTAATAGCCACGGAGGTTGTAAACATGATCTATGATGAAGTTCGTAATTTGCGGATCACAGCGGAGAGGAGACCGAGGCAATGAACGTCGCTGAATTGACAACAGGTGAATGGCTCGCATCGCAGCATTTTTACGTGATGCCCTCAGTTAAGTTCGGCAGAAAGGAGGCCGACTTCCTGGCTATAAGGCCTGAAGACGGTATGAGGCTCCATGTTGAAGTTACCGTCTCATCACGCCCCTACGGATCTAAGAGATCGAGGGAAGGGGTATGAAAGGGACGCAGCGGACTACATCGACAAGAAGTTTGATGCTTTGAGGGGACGACGTGAGCCAGCGTCTCGGGGGAGAATACCAAAGTTGGCTTGTAATCGGTAAACTCGCGGGCGGAAAGGAGGAAGAAGAGGTGTGGGGGGAGACTATGCTCGCACACAGCAGGAGCATTCTCGTCTTTCCCTTCGATCAAATAATTCGGGAGTACGTAGGGAACTTCACATCCAGGCCCCCAGGATTGGTTGGACAGCTACTTGATGTTCTGAACGAACTCGGCTTGTTGAGGATAGATAAGGCTGCTACGGCCTCACCTTCAACCAACATTTAGCTGACTACTAGCCCTCACAGGCTCGGCAGAAATGGCATCTAGCACGCCCTACCCAACCAGCACGGCCACCAACCCCAACGCGCGCCCGCAACGCCCGGTGGCAACCTTACTACGACCATTCGCCCGGCGGCCCAACGGCAGCCGGTAACTTTGGGGCAACGTTGGCGCTGGCGCCAGCCGATAGAACGAGTATGAAGCTACTACTAATCGCCATGATGTTCCTTGGGACCGCTTTCGCGGGCGACATCTTCACCCTGAAACGTGGTGGTCTTGATTGCGCCCCAAACAGAATCGCCCTGGTGGAAGTTCGGGCAACCAGGCTGAAATACTACGGTACATACAACATCGACTACGAGCCGCCGGATACTGATGCCGGGTACAATGCATTCACGCATGTCGCGGATTTGATGATAAACCTGCGGTCGATGGTGTTGGGCAGGAGTATTGTTGAGGTTCTCATTCCGCAAGATCGGAATGGCATCGTGGTGATTCGCACCAGAGCTAGGCAGACCTGCTACGTTTGGGCGAAGGATTTAGCTGCGGTCAGCCGGTAGGCGTAGCCAGTCGTTGTGGCCCACGCTGGCCTGTTTCATTTTGCCACGAAGTTTGTAATGTACCCGCAGATGTTTTTCCTTGCCGGGGTATGGATCTCCAAGGTTTGCATCGGACGCGCGCATTTTGATCTCGCCATCTTTGACATAGCCAGCCACGGTTAAAGTGACATCCTCATAATCGCCGTTGCGCGGCCCTGGCCCCCATTCGGCGAGAAGGATCTTCACACCTCTTCGCGATTCGAACCACGTTCGGATAGTCTTGAGAGCACTGATAGCCAGACCGATTGGTAAGTGTTCAAGCGTCGTTGCGGTCATTTGTTTCAGCCTATCACGGAGCCTGACCAAGTAGCCCCGCGCGGCTGCCGGGCCGCCTAAATCCGAGCCCTGCAAAAAACGCCTACACTAAAAAAGGTTGTTAGCAAAGGAGAACGAGATGAAAATGACGTTGGTCTTATTCACGATAGTGGCTAGCTTTTTTGTAGCCCTATCAGCCCAGGCAGCAGATGAACATAAAACGCCTTCCGGGGTGGTGACTGTCTTGGACGCCAACGACAACGTGCTCGGCACGCTGATCGGGTTAGCGTCTACTGCGCCTTCGAGTGGCATGCCAAATGGCGTGGTTGTTTACAAGAATGGTTACTTTATAACTCTTGAATTCAGTGGGAAGTTCCCAGTAGGAGTTTTCACCGGCGCGCCCTTCCTCAGGATACTTTGGACTAGCACTACCTGCTCAGGCAACGGTTATCTCTGGGACAACAACGGGCATGGAGGCATTGTGATGGGCACCAAGATTGTGATCTACTCGGGTCAGACGAACTCGTTGTATGTGCCGTCAGGGGCGGACGCGAGTGCTACTTCCACATTGGCCCCAAGCTTTCAGTCCCTTGAGATTACCGGTGCAGCGGATGGCTCCAGTTCTTGCCAACCCAACTCGGGTCTCGTACCGTCTGGAAGTGGCTGGTTGTTATCGCCGATCGACGCCTCTACTACCCTCGGGTGGACCCTGAGCGGCAATCCGCTTGGTGTCGCAGGGCCGATCAAATTTCTCGAGAGCTCAAAGTAACAAAGATGGATACTCGCGCGCCAGATCCGAAACCTTCCGGCCCGCCTCCATCTGTTTCAGTACACCAATGATCTGCTCTTCGCTGTACCGCGTTTTTTTTTCATCTCGAAGCTCCTTTCAAATTATCACTGGTAGAGTTTTCGGGGGGCAGCTCAGCTCCATGCTGGTAACAAGTTCGGATGTTGCATCCATCGATAGATTATTAGGGCGCTGGGAATGGATAGAGTATTTCGCCGAGGCATTCGTCATAGCGGCCTGTATCGGTGAATTCATCGCTGAGTTCATGAAAATTAGGACCGAAGACTGGAGACACCAACTTGCAAAGATATCAGTGCTTGTGCTGATTGCAGCCTTAGCTATTGAGTTGGGTGCTCTTGTACGCACAAACATTCTCGCCGGTAAAGAGATCGCGTTACTGAACGACGCCCGCGTTGAAATAGAGGAACGTCTAATCTGGGAAGGCCCAAGAGACATCCCGATCGAAAACGCAAAAGATCTGTTCAGTAAACGACTCCGGTCTTTTAGTGGACAATTATTTGTGGAAGAAATCTGTGGCGTGACTGATATGGAACCGCCACGTGGCGAAAAGCAGTACGTGGCAGAATCGATCTCACGCGCCTTAATCCAGGCCGGATGGAAGGTTAGTCCGTACCCCTTTTCAATGTATTCAGCACCATGCGAAGAAGAAGGAATCACTGTATTGATCCGATCACGGGCTTCAAAAACAACGTCTGATGCAGCAAGCGCATTACAGTCTGTGCTTGATGAAGTACTGCTGCAAAATAGCAAAGGGCCGACCCGTGCGCCCTCACCTCCCGTCGTCCAAGGAACGTCGCCGTTGGCTACAGAAGATATAGTCGATATTTGGGTCGGTAGACATCCGCTGTATCCAGTGAAACCGCAAGCTGCGCATAATGAGAAGCCAAGCTTACTCGTCGGCGACGACCGCCAACAGAAAAAGGGCCGGTAGCCTTCGGCCCCGGCCCATCCAACTTTCGAGTTGGCTCCTAGCTACCGCACCTTAAACGTGCGAACCCCGTTCGACCTTCTCGGAGATGACCTTGTACTCCTTGCTAAGAATCGAAATGAATCAGCGGATTGTGTGCGGCAGCCAATCGAACTTCTTCATAAGCTCAGACAACGTAGCGCCCCCCGGCTCGTTGCAGCAGGGCAATCGCCTGCGACCGAACCGTTTCGCGTGCGGCCCGTTTCGGGGCTTGGTCGCGTTCTTTGCTGTACGCTTTGCTCTTTTGCCGCCCTTCTTGCTGGTGGGGACCGCCGGGGCGGCCTTGGCTTCAGTGTTGTGTTCCATGGTATGCCGCCTCCTAGCGGCGATCACATTCATGCCTCTGAAGCCCGGCAGATGCAAGTCAGGCGAATCCCTTAGCTGCGTCCGAGCCCTTTCTGTGGATTCAGGAATCATGGGCAAAGTTCAATACACCCCCGTACGAAAAGAGACTCAGAAAGATCGACAAGGTCACGAAACGGGCGGGCAACGTGAAGCCCTTGCCAGGGCAGATGCGATTTCCACGTATGGAAGAGGAGATCCAATGAAAAATACCCCAGGACACGAGGGCTTGCCTGGGGATGACGAAGCAGGAACGAAGCGCGCTTAAGCGCCTGTCAGCACCGGTATAAAACAACCGCATTTCCACCGGTTTTGTTGTTGGGAAGAGAAGCCTACGGCGAGGACGTGGTACGCACTCTATAACAGTTTCTAAATTCTTCGCCTGACCCGCTCAATGCGACAACGCCGGTATGGTCCAACGGCGGTGTCGCTATTGCGAGCGGGTCTTTCATCCATCCAAGTTTCAGCCCAGTCAATCGGTCTGCAGTGAATCGGAGTGCCAGCGGCGTCGGCGCTCTGATACCCACCGCCGCAAGATCGCCGGCGATCCGGAGTACCGGCAGGTGTGTCAGGACAGCTCGCGTAAGTGGCGGGCCCGGAATCCGGAGTATTGGCGCCGGCGCCGGGAGAGCAATCCGGCCCTCGTCGAACGCAACCGCCAACGGCAACGAGTCCGGGATCAGAAGCGGAGGCTTCGCAATCTTGCCAACAACAACTCAGCTTTTGATCTAAAGCGTTCCGCGGCACAGGTCTGGCTGGTCGGCATGGACCTGGAGCATCTTGCCAACAACAACTCAGCTCCAGCGCAAGTCTGGGTTCTGGAAGCACTTCCGCCTCGTCGCGGCCCACAGATCGAATCTTGCCAACAACAACGTTCTGGCATCGATTCGCTTTCCGCCGGATAAAGGGAATCGCACCATGCTCTCGACCGAACAGATCAACGACCTGCATCGTCTCTACTGGTCCGAGCGCTGGCCTATCCGTAAAATCGAACGACATCTCCGCATGGGCTGGCACACCATCCGGAAATATCTCGATGTGCCGGCGCAGGGTCCGGCTCAGCGGCCGCGCACGAGCAAACTCGATCCCTTCAAGACCACCATTGCCGAGTGGCTGGAAAAGGATGCCACCGTGACCGGTGCGGTGATCCAACAGCGATTGCGGCCGCTCGGCTACACCGGTGGTCCGACGATCCTGCGCGACTACCTCCAAAGAGTCCGCCCACAATCCAAACCAAGTCGCGCCTTTATCCGCATGGAGCCCGCCCCTGGCGAGCGTTTCGAAGTCGATTGGGGTCACTTCGGCGCGCTCGACTACTCCGGTGACAAGCGCAAGCTCTACGCGTTCGCCCTCGTCGAGGCTCACAGCCGCATGCTCTATCTGGAGTTTACTCACAGTCAGAGCTTTGAAACCTTCGTGCGCTGCCACATGCATGCCTTCGCTGCCCTGGGCGGCATCGCGCGAGAGATCGCCTATGATAATCTCGCCACCGCCGTGGCCGAGCACGATGGTCGCCTGGTGCGTTTTCTTCCGCGCTTTCTCGGCTTCGCGCGCGAATATGGCTTCTACCCGCGCGCCTGCAATCTGGCGGCGGGCTGGGAAAAAGGCAAAGTAGAGCGCGCCATCGGTTATGCACGCCAGAACTTCTGGCCCCTACGTGAGTTTACTGATCTGCATGACGTGAATCGCCAGGCCCGCCAGTGGCTCTCGGAGGTTGCCAACCAACGGCAGCACCGCGAAACCCGGCAGCGGCCCATCGACCGCTTTCAACCTGCCGCGCTGAAACCGCTGCCAGTCATTCCCTACGACTATCGCGACAGCGTTGAAGTGCTCGTGCATACAGACCTCCGCGTGCAGTTCGACGGCAATCGCTACTGTGTGCCCCAACGCTATGTGGGCCGCCACTTAATGGTCAAGGCCGATTCCGGCTCCGTCGCTATTTATGACCGCGTTCATGAGGTCGTCAGCTACGCACGCTCCTGGCGCCGTGGCCAAACCTTCGGCGCGGAGCGTTTCGAAGCGGAACTGGCCGATCTGCGACCCGCTGCCAGAAGGTCGCGTGCGCAGCAGCGCCTGTTCCTGTTTCTCGATGGTCTCTGTTCCAAGGCTATGGTCGAAGCGTATCTGCGCGATATCGCCGATACCGACCGCGCACTTTCACGTCAACTGACGGAACTGCTCGAACTCATCCGCCAGTACGGGCCGGAAGCCGTGGCTGGCGCGATCGAAAAAGCTTCCGCGGCGCGTGCTTTCGGCGCCGACTATGTCGCCAACATCCTGCGGCAGCAGCAATCCCCACGCCGCCCCAGCCGCCTCTGATTCTGCGCGATCCCCTGCTGAACGAACTCGCTACCGATCCGCTGTCTTTGCTTGAATATGACGCTTTCATCCTCCATCCCGGAAAGGAATCCGATGACACCCCTCGAACAAAAGCTGAATCAACTGAGTCTGTCGACCATGAGCCGCCAACTGGAGACTACTCTGACTGAAGCCGCCACCAAGAATCTCAGCGCGGCGGCGACCCTGGAGTGGCTGGCCGATATGGAAATCGAAGCCCGCTCCCAGCGCGCCATTGAGCGGCGTTTCCGATTCTCGCGCCTGCAGGCCCAACCCAGCATCGACGCTTTTCACTTCCATCACCACAAGAGCCGTATGCAGGCCAAACCCCGGCTCCTGCGCCTGCTCGATCTCTCGTTCCTCGCCAAAGGAACCAACATTGTGCTCATCGGAAATCCCGGCGTTGGTAAAACATTCGTGGCGAAACTGCTCGCCTGGCGCGCCTGCCAGGCAAATCAGCGCGTCCTGTTCACCACCGCGATGGACATGCTCAATCACCTGCTCGCTTCCCAGGTCGATCACTCCCTGGTGAGAAAACTCAAAGCCTACACCGAGCCTTCACTCCTGGTCTGCGACGAACTGGGATACCTGGCTCTCGATCAGCAGACCTCCAACCTCTTTTATCAGGTGATCTCGACGCGCCACAGCCACAAACGCTCCACCGTGATTACGACCAACACTTCCTTCTCCGACTGGGGCAACATCCTCTTTAATACGACCATCGCCACCGCCATCGCCGACCGGCTCGTCGAAAACTCCGAGATCTTCCTGCTGGGCGGCGACAGTCTGCGCAAGGCCAACAAGAATCCCGATCCGCCGGCCGAGTAGGCTGGCTCCGATCATGCGCCGCGCTGTGATGATAACCCGTGCGGAGGAGTCCGCCGGCTAACCCCACAACGGCGCTGCCGCGGCGGGCGGGAGTTTCGGCTCCCGCCCTCTTCTATTTTCTGCCCCCATCCATGTTCAACTTCAGCGCCAATCACCTCTTCCTGATCTCGCGGACGGAATACGCTTCTTGCGCGGTGTTGCTCATGCTGGACCACGATACTCGGCGTGTGTATCGCCTGCTCGACTTCACCAAACGCCTTAACCTCAGATCAGGCTGTGCCTACTGTGTGGCAGGCAAAGTGAACAGCGTCAACACACTCTACCTGGTGATCGAATCGGTCAAGCTGGACACCAAGCACCAGCGCCTTTCCACAACTCCTGTTCCTGCTGACGGCGCGGGAGGGTATGGCGTGCCCTGACCCTCTCGTCGATTCCGAACCCGAATCCATGGCTGGCGTGCTGACTCTGTCGTCGCCGGTCCGCGCACCAGTGTCTGCCGTCGTCAAAACCGGTGGCACAAATGGCGTCAAAACCGGTGAAATCGCGGCTGCCTTAAACCGGTGCTAACAAGCGCCCGCTAGCGCACCAGCCTTCCTACGCCTAGCGCCACTAGCCCGTCAATCAGTGCCACTTTTCAGCGAGAGTAGAGCACTAGCTCGATCTACGATTAGCTCAGCCCCGCAGGCGCACTTGAACTCGTTGGGGTCATCTGTGAAGACTGCATGGAGGGCGCTACAGTTCGGACATGAGGCTTCAAAAAAAGCCACCTCGTTCCGATGGTGGAGCAAACTCATTGCGGATCTTTCGGCCACCTGGACTGGACATCGTTCCCCCCAAGAGATTAAGTACTGCCATGTCCCGCAGTTATTTAATGCCCCAGGAGTTTCAGAATATCCTTGATATCAAAGTTGATGCTGAACAGCCGCAACACCCAAATAACCAAGGCGATACTCACGGCAGGCGTAACCAACTTGATGACAGTCTCGAAGTACTTCCCGAAGAGCGATGCGAGCGGATGGAGTATGAGCCGGATCAGATTTGCCAGATGGTGAAACGGATTAAAGAGGTTCCTGAATTCAGCCCTCTTGTACTCGTAGCAGGCTGCCAACGTCTGGTCAAGTGCATCGTTGATTTCAATCCTCACGTTTTGGGGCAGTGCGGAGCCCCGCCAAAGATAGTTTTCGTGGTTACCTGGTGATACGAGTAACTCATGATAGGGAGACATGATTCCTCTATCACGCGTGATTTGGCTCGCCCGGTTAATCATCGAGTTCAACTTTTGTCTCGATGCGAAATAATGCGCCTGCGCTCTATCAACGTTCGCCGCCTGCTCCCCGTGAAGCGCGCCCATAACTGGCCCCATCATGCTTCCTTCAAGGAGTGCGCGTTCTAAATCATCGAGAGCGTTGGCATACATCGGCACGATGGTCGCAAACTGTCGCATGAACTTCAGATCAGACCGCGCTTTGAGGGCTCCCATATGATTTGAGGATATCGAGAAGGACGCTGCCCGGCCTGTCCCGGTCCCCTTTCGGCCCCCCTTCGACGCCTGACGGGGTCCGACTGTCAGCGATCTGGGCATCCCCGGTCCCAAATCCCAAGAGGCTGTGGGGACTTTTGTAGGGAGATAGCCCCCAAATAACCGGCCCGAATGTGCGACTTTGGGCCGAAATCTAGCAGTTGGTGTGTAGTTGGAAGGCTAGGCAGCCTATTACGAATCAGTTGCTCCGGTTTGCTGATCCTCGGAAACGCCTACGAGTTGTGCCAACGCCTGCCAATGCCGGGGATGCGGCAGCGATCGCCCTGTTCGGATCTCGCCAGCGTAGGTTTTTGAAACACCTAGTGCAGTGCTGATTGCCGATCGCGGAATATTGCAGAGCAGAGGTTGAATCTTTGTTTCGTAAAATTCATTGGTGAGCCAGGCTGGCTGACTCGAAGCCGACCAGCCCCATCGCGCGATGTTGTGCCCACGGGTCTTTTCAGCTCGGCGAGCGTTGACCTCAGGGCTAACCGCAGCAATGCGACCCTGTCGCGCTACATCGAGCAGCCGTTCCGTTGATGTCGCGACCCCACAGGAAAAGCAATATTGTTTTCGCGGGCTAATGTGAGAGCCACACCCCTGGCAAATATTCTGTGGTCGTGGTTTCCGTTCTACCGGCAGGGAGGGTGCGCCCTTGGCTTCACGTTTGTGACGCTGAGTCAACCGAGTCGGCGGGACAACGCTCCTCTTGGACTTCCGCGTCGTCTGCCAGAGTATTCGTACAACTCGCTCAGCAAAAGGAGCGACAGCAACACGCCATGTCGAGACTGTCTCGGAAAGCTGCTCTGTGAACGAGCCCATGAGTCGACAATTTCCGTTGCTTTGTTCAAAGAACCATTTGCGCTTTAGTGGAGTACGTGTGACCCAGTCCCAAACGAAAGCGTCCACCTGTGGGCGAACGGGTTCCATCACGTCACTTGCCAAGCTATCGCGTGCTGGTGTGTCGAGATGTAGAAAGCCCAGTCCAGGATCAAGCCCTAGAGCGGCGATTGCGAGTCGAGTCTCCGACTCAAGAAGCGAATAGAGGTAGTTTAGCATCGCATTGGGCGGATTTACCGCCAAACGAGGTGATCCGGATAGCACTGAGTTGCGAATTCCGAACTTGCGCCAGTGCTCCGGAACGCGGGGGAGATCCTGTGCTGGAAAATTGATCGGCAGCTCACGCCACCCGGACCAGTAAGCAGCGGCGGCGGCAGATTCGAGCACGTGAAGCTCATGAATCGTTTTGGCGGTGGCGACTGAGGTTCGCAACCGTTCGATGGTTTCGGCGATTGTCGAGTCGTGGAGGTTGGCCCGAGCAACTTGCGCTTGCCCTCCAATCTTATGATCTATTAATTCCCGCACGATCCGAAGGGCGGCTCCCGATTGGAAAGCGACAGCCTGAGCGCGGCGTAAGCGAGCATAAGAGGATCGAACTGGGCCCGTCGTCGCTAGCACAGAACCATCCCGTTCAAGCATCACAAAGGCTGCATCCTGGTCGGCCAGCCAGCGAAGAGCTGCGAGGCTTACATAACCATCAGCGCCGATTACAACTAACCGACGAAGACCATGCCCGACACGAGGCAAGCGGGCTTGGCGGCGATCGGTACCAATCCCGTCATGGATGACCAAGTGACCGCGATCGACACAGACCTGAATCCCGTACCCGAATAGGGTCACGACGCCATGTCGCGGCACTAAAGCCACACCCTGGGCGTTCTCGATTGCCATTACGGTCTCTTTCTCTTGGTTCGCACGCGTTCCGGCTTCCCAGCGCGGGATTCCTCAAAGACCTGTTCGGGCCTTTTCGATCCAACGAGATTGATCGCAGTGCGCGTTTGGACTCCTAGGACAGCGCCAGCAAGGGCACGAGACAGAAACCAGAGTTGCTTTAACTTGCTCGTGGCGCGACCTGACACGGGAAAGCGCGGGTCGCTCTTTGCGGCAATGAACTGCTCGGCATGCTGCGAGAGGTATCGCGGAAACATGCTGCCGTTGCTGATAGGCCAATTCGCAACCTCGACCTCCCTGAAAACCCCTTGCCGAATTTCAGCCGGTATTCGCACGAATGCATCCTGGCAAATCTCGCGGACTCGTTTCGATGTTCTTGCTTGCAGCAATGCTTCGAGCACGTCTGGATCACCTGGAACTCTCAATTGTTTTTCCCCTTCGGCTGCGGCTACGTTACGCTCACGTTCGCGCACCATCCAGAGCTGGTCGGCCTCTCTATTTACGAGCCACTCTTGTTTCTGTGATGCGTCCAAACGTCCTGCGAGGACTTCTTCCTCAGCTTCGCTCCTGAGCCGTCCTCTATCCTCGTCGCTAAGTTGCTTCTTATTCAACTCCGCTACCGCTGCCGCAAACTCCTGCTGGTCGAACCTCCACCGGACGTGTCCTTCATCGATACTCCGAAAATCCCAGTAGAACAATTGAGCAAAGAAATAGAGCTCCTGAGGATCAACGACTCTCGGTCTACCGGCCGGCATAATTAAAGGGCAAAAACTTTTTATCGTTCTTGGCTTCCTTCCTATTTTAGCGCATCCTGGTATTGTGATGCAGAGGCAAAACAGGAGGTGCACAACGATGCAGACAGAAACGTTAGCCTTTAATCGGCGCGAAGCCGCTGACGCGCTGCGGGTAAGTTTGCGGACCTTGGATTACTTGCTTGCGCAAGGCAGACTGCGTGTTAAGCGCATTGGCCGAAGGGTCATAATTCCCAAGGCGGAGGTCGAAAGGATCTTACAGCAGGACGTGCCTACTGGACAGGTGAGGAGTCAAGGTTCGTAACTAAAACGGATTCCCGCGATGCGTCGTCGTAATGCTCTTCCACACAATCAACGTGAGGTGCACGCCCGCGAGCGGGCACTCGCAGCTCTGGCGCGAATGCGGCGGGAGAATTTATCATTGAGTGCTGCAGCCAAGGCCGAGGGAACGCACCCTCGGACAGTCCGGCGTTACGCTGGCACCGCGCTTATGCGAACAGGGCTACGTGGACTATTTCGCGCCAAGGCATCCGACCGAATCGCTCGCGCACTAAACTTCCCGACACCTCGGGGGCAGCAGGTCATTGTAGTCCGTAGCTCAAGCACCGCATCCGCGATAGGCGAATATCTAAACGCTGTTCGGAAATACTTGAACACCGGCAATATGTCCGCACTGGCACGATTCCGCCGAAAATCGTTTCGCACTGCCGACGGTGTACGGCATGAATTTATAACGGATCAGGCGAGTCTAGACAAACTTGCCGACGCCGGTGTCCTCGCAATTCAAGGGCTGTACAGGGCCGTTCACGGAAGTCGGATGTGAGGGATCGCGATCCAATTCGTACAGCTGGTCGTGAGGAGGGCAGGCTCCAGCGACTTGGAAGTGGTCCGCATGTTTGCATCCTCTGTGGTGAAACAGACCCTATAACGCTTATTCGCAAAACGCCGGAGTGGTTAGCCATGAAGGGAGTTCCTGGTCATTTATTCGAAGAGCATCATATCGTAAGCATAAAGCATGATCCAGAACTGACGATTCTAATATGCAGGAACTGTCACGCCAAAGTGACAGAGGGTCTCCTACGTGCTGGGGTTAGCATGAGACCCGAACCCGATCCAGTGCAGCGCCTTGTGCATATGCTCGATGCTCAGGCAGTCCTTTTCGAAAAGCTAACGGATGCCCAAAGAAGATGGGCTGAGCAGCTGAGAAATCATCTGGAGTCCAATGACTGAACCCACACCCGTTTTCCTTCGAAGCCATACCGAAATCCTGAAGCGTTCAGGTTCCCGGCGTCGTAAAGCGTTTGTCAATGCCAACCTCGACGGTCAAATCGATGACGGACCAAAATGGCCTAAGTATGCACTGGTTATCGATTCCGAAACTACAATTGATGAGCGCCAGGCGCTTACGCTTGGCTTCTATCGATTCTGTCGCCTTGAGACCAATGGCAGCTACGTTTGCATTGAGGAAGGACTATTCTACGCAGACGATCTGCAGGAAGCTGAAGCAGAGGCGATATCGCTGCTTCGACAGTACGTGAAGATGATCGAGGCAGATACGCCACAAGGATACCCGTCTCGGCTTCGGTTGCTGAGCCGGGACAGGTTCCTGGAACGAGTTTTCTGGCCAGCCATGACAGGAAAAAGCCGCGCCATGCTGGTCAGTTTCAATCTTCCATTCGACTTGTCACGCCTTGCGGTGGATTGTCGCAAGGCACGAAGGCGCAATGAGGGTTGGTCCCTGGTAATGTCTCAGGACACAGATCTCAACACAGGCGAGCTTCGAATTAATCCTCTTCGGGAGAGGATCGTAATCACGCCTATCAACAGTAAGGCCGCTTTTGTTCGTTTCGCCGGTGTCGGCATCCGCAGCAAAAAGAGCGGAAAGAGGCTAAGACCATACGTGAAAGGCCGCTTCCTTGATCTCAGAACATTGGGCTGGGCATTGCGGAACGAGTCGTATGGCCTGCAAACGCTATGCGAGGTGTACGGAGTACGCGGCAAGCTAGATCACGAGCCAACTGGCCGGGTCACTTTGGAAGAGATTGAATACTGCCGTCAGGATGTACGGGCCACGGTGGATCTTCTAAACGCAATGCGAATTGATTTCGAACGGCATCCAGTAAACGTGCACCCGGACCGTGCCTACTCCCCGGCATCGATTGCAAAAGCTTACCTCAAGGAGATGGCTGTAATTCCGCCACTCCAGAAGTCCATTCTGGGACCCGAGATCCTGGGCGCTGCGATGCAAGCATACTATGGAGGCCGCGCTGAATGTCGTATCCGGCATACAGCGGTTCCAGTCGTTCACACCGATTTCATGTCGGAGTATCCGACCGTCAACACGCTAATGGGCTTATGGTCGTTTCTTATAGCCGAGCGTTTGACGACGGAGGATGCAACTGATGAGGTCCGCGATCTATTGGACGGGTTGAGTTTGGACACGGCCTTTGAACGAAGCTTGTGGAAGTGTATTTCGTTCTTCGCGCTCGTGCAGCCAGAGGGTGACATCTTGCCAGTTCGGACCACCTACGACGGGGACGTTACAAACATCGGCGTCAATCCACTCAGATCAAACAAACCGATCTGGTATGCGGGACCAGATCTGGTTGCCGCAACACTACTAACTGGGCATCCTCCCACAATTGTTAAAGCCTTTAAAGTTGTACCCCACGGCCAACAGCGCGATTTGCACGCGACCAATCTTAGGAACATGGTTGAGATTGATCCCCGAAAGCATGATTTCTTCAAGGCAGTGATCGAATCACGGGCTCGTGTCAAGTTGGACCAAAGCCTACCGGATTCTGAACGAGACGCGCTTCGCTACTTCCTAAAGATCCTGGCTAACGCTGGATCGTATGGGCTTTTTGTTGAGGTCAATCCCGAACGACTGGGTTCCAGTGAAGAGACTTCCGGGACTACTCGCGCAAAGCTCCGGGTGTTCTCCGGCGAGAATGTCTTCGAACAAACATCTTCGATTGTAGAGAAGGCAGGTGCTTGGTATTGTCCGATTGTCGCTGCGCTCATTACCGCTGGCGGCAGGCTACTACTAGCCTTATTAGAACGCGTGGTGACGGACGCGGGTGGGACCTATTTGTTCTGTGATACCGACTCCATGGCAATCGTCGCGTCTGAAACTGGTGGGCTCGTGCCTTGTCCTGGCGGACCCATGCGCCTTCCTGATGGGCGAGAAGCGATCAAGGCGCTATCGTGGTCAGATGTAAAAGGCATTGTCGGAAGATTCGAACGACTCAACCCATATGACCGAAATGTGGTCCACGATCCAATTCTCAAGATCGAGGAGGTAAATTATTACGAGGGTGCACAACGCGAGCTCTGGGGCTATGCGATTGCAGCCAAGCGTTACACACTATTTACGCGAGTGCCTGGGTCCATCCATATCGAAAACCCAAAGGCACACGGCCTAGGATTCCTATATCCGCCGATACCGGGTTACGACTCCTCTGCAGATGCTCCTAGCTGGGTAGTCCAGTCCTGGGATTGGATTCTTGGGGGAGTCCTCGGACTACCTCAACAAACAGTACCCTGGTTTGACTTACCTGCAATGATGCGATTCACGATCACGACGCCAGAGGTTCTGAAGGTAATGCAGAGGCGTCAGATGAAGTTGCCCTACCGCAATCGTATCAAGCCCTTCAACTTTATCCAAAGTCCCATCATTAATCCTGTCGGTGGTCATCCGATTGGAGTTGATCCCAATCACTTCACGCTCATTGCACCTTTTACATCCGACGTATCGCACTGGTATAGGAGACCGTACGTGAACGTGCACGACGGAGGTTTGTACCGTTTGGGACTCCCAGGCAGACGCCTTCCTTCCGAGGCGGAGCCGCAAACGCTCGCCGATATCGTCAGCCGGTATCGCTGGCATCCAGAGGCCAAAAGCCTAGCACCCGATGGCAATGTCTGTGGCCCACGGACCGCAGGGCTACTCAAGCGAACTCCAGTCACCGCTGACACGCCGTTCCGCTACATCGGAAAAGAGACTGACCGCAGATGGGAGCAAGGCGAAGATATAAGCATGCTAGATCCGAAACAACTAGAATACCATCCAAATGAGACTACGCGGCTTGTTGCTGATCCAGTACTCCAGCGTGATGCTCGCCGTGTTTCAATTCGGACTCTGGCCCAGAAAGCGGGAGTGAGTGAACGAACGGTAAAGGACGCGCGGCGAGGTGATCGACTTCGAAGGTCGACTATCAGCAAGCTGAAGAAGGCACTGAATACACTGCTGCATGCTGGTTACCACCCGGCAAGAAAACTGACCCATCCAAGCTCACATGACCATCCTTGAATGGGTCGCAAGCCAAAAAACTGCGAGCAGGCAATGTTACAGTGGTTGCCAGTCGACGAATAACGATCTCCATGTCAATGATCCACAGGTGGTGGGAGGGTAAGCCATCCGAGATCTTCTGGCTCGAGGTCACAGGACGTCCCGACATCGGCGCGAATCTTAAGGCACCCCAGACAAATGAGAATGGAAAGCAGTTCTGGAGTTACTCGCTTGTCAAGGAAGTCAAAGAAGGTGATCTCGTCCTCGGTGGACATCTGAAAACCGGCCATAGGCGGACACTTCAAAACCGGCCAACGGAGCGGAACCAGAACAAGACTATTTATACCCTGCGAGAGGGCGCTCAGGCAAACATTTTTGTGAGACTTGGCCTGGCGGGTTTATACTGACCTCACCTGGGCGGAGGGTACGGCAACGCAGGGATGCGACCGGAGCGCCGACCTAGCGGCCGGAATGGCGGGCGGCCCAGAGGGTCGCCCTTTGAAACGCCGTCGCGTAGGGTTGATCTGCAATTCGATCTCAGGTGAAGCGGGCATCAGGTTCTTTGAGCAACTCCAGCTCGTGCAGCAGACAGATCCCATTCCCTCCTGCGAGAGGTCTGTAGCCGGCGAAGTTCTTAACCTGATTTTCGGTGTTGATGCTGGTTTCGACCTGAATCAAAATTACGGGAACCCCATGTTCATGGTCATTCCCGCCGGTCAAGATGGCACAGCGCGGCAGAGCGAGATCAACAGGGCGGCTGTCCTGTCCTTCAGTAAGGTCGAGGTAGAAGACCGCCGTTCCGCCTTTCACATCAGCTTCGGTTGCGACTCGCCCGCGAATGCATGGCGTTGCCTGCCAAGAGGCCACTGCGATTGGTCCCCAAAGATTCGGAGTCTCGGCTGCTGCGTCGCTCATCAGTTCTGTCTAAAGTACCGCATCACTGGGTGCGATGGCCATTCTGGCACGAAAGCGATAAATCCCGGGTGCGCGAGGGCAGAGCCCTCGCAGTTAGACATGATCTTGTTCATTATGATGTGGGCGCGGTCTTCGTACGCCAACTCCGTGGACCACACTTGAGCACGTGGCCGTGATGCAGCAGCCGATCAAGCATTGCGCTGACCGCGGCGACATCGCCGAGCAGCTTGCCCCAGTCTTCGACGGGGCGGTTGGAGGTGAGCAGCGTGCTGAAGCGTTCGTAGCGGCGCATGATGATTTCCAGCAGATCCTCGGCGGCGGTGTACGGGAGTTTGCGCATACCGAAGTCGTCGATGATGAGCAGCGGTACGGTGGCCACCGATTCCATATACTCTTTGCGCGTCCCGTCGGCGACCGCGTCGGCCAGTTCATCGAGCAGGATGTGCGTTTCGCGATACAGCACTTTGTAGCCTTGCTGGATGGCGCACTGGCCAATGGCCTGCGCCAAGTGGCTTTTGCCGGTTCCGCCAGGGCCAAGAAACAACGCGTCTTCGCGCTTGTTGATGAAAGCGGCGGTTGCCAGGTCGAACACCAGACTGCGGTTCATTTTCGGATTGAAGGCGAAGTCGAAGTTATCGAGAGTCCGGTCGGCATCGCGAAAAGCGGCCTGTTTACGGCGGCGTTGTAGTAAACGGTCGGTGCGTAGAGTGAGTTCGTCGGAAACCAGACAGGCGATCAAGTCGATGGGAGCCATGGCTTCGGCTTGGGCCTGGCGCAAGCGGGTTTCGAGCACTGCGGCCATTCCGCCCAGGCGGAGTTGGCGCAACGCGCGGTCGAGTTCGATAAGGTTCATGACGGATTCTCCTATTTTGAGTTTTGGGTTCGGCTTTCGATGAGGTCGCGATAGAGGGTGAGTTGGCGGATCAGTGGATCGACCTGCCGCAGACTCAGCGGCAGTTGCGGGTTGTGTTCCAGGTAGCGGCGCACGAAGTGATAATGGCTCGCTCTGGTTTCCAGTCCCAGGGCGCAAGCCTCATCGGTGGAAGCGACGCCGTACTTCTTCGTCAGGTTCAGCACGCCGAGGATGCGGCGCACTGCTTCCTCGCCTAAGTTCTGATGCATAGCCCGGCACAACGCACCGATGTGCGGTCCGACGACTTCGGCGCGGCGTAGTAACTGTTCGGTGCTCAACGGTGTTCGTGTGGGGCGATCCTGCTCTTGAATACGGTGGCGTCCGCGCTGTTGCCGCAAGTGCTCGCGCAGCAGTTGTCCGTTGAGCGGATCGATCAACCGCACGTGCGCGTCATTCCACTGGACGTGAACCCGGCGTCCGATCCAGCCCGGAGGTGCACCATAGTAGGCGGCCTCGACTTCGACGCAGCCGTCAAGATGCACGGTGCGCTCACCATAGAGGTAATAGCGAAAAGGCTCAACCGGCAGAGGCAGCAGCGCCGGTTTCTCTTCCGCGAACATGGCCGCGACTTGCCGCTTGGTCGTGCCATGAATCCGCGTGTCGGCCCAACGCTCCTCCCAGTGATCCAGATACGCCTGCGCTTCTTCCAGGCTCTCGAAGTGCTGGCCTTTCAACGGCGTCTTTTGCGCGTGGCCGACGCCGGATTCGACCTTGCCTTTTCGGTCCGGATCTCGCACGCGACACGGCAAAGCGACCGCGCCGTAATGCTTCAACACATCGCGGTAGAGCGGGTTGATCTTGGGATCGTAGATGTCGGGCGTCAGCACGCCTTCGCGGAGATTATCCAGCACCACCACGCGAGTCACACCACCCAATCGGCGAAATGCTTTCTCGTGCAACTCAGCCCAGACACGCGAGCTGGAGCGGAATACCAGCAGCCGCACGGCTTTCCGGCTGTGACCCAGCGTCATCACGAACAGACGCGTGCGCCGGTACTTGCCGCTCTCCGGATCGCGCACCATGGGGCCGGTGCCGTAATCGACTTGCGCTTCCTCGCCCGCAGCGGTTTCAATCACCACGCGGGCTTCGGGCGCGGAAGACCCTGACAGCTTCCGCACGAAGCGCTTCACGCTGGCATAGCGCCCCGCGAAACCATGGGCGTCCACCAGATCTTGCCAGATCGCCATTGCGTTGCGGCCCTTTGCCAGGCCGGCTTCAATGACCTCCCGGTGGGGTTCACAAGCGCTCGCCGAGGGGCTGCGGCCTGCTTTGCGAGGCGGTTTTTCGGCCTCAGAGTCGGTGGACACCTCTATGGCCGGTTTTGCCGGATTCCGGCCCCACCCGCCTGCCGGACGCACCGCGATTCCCGCAGCCCGGAGATAGGCACCGACGGTTTCGCGACGAATATGCGCCGCTCTCTCTATGCGCCGCAACGACCATCCCAGCCGCCCCAGCGCGATGACTTGCTGTTTCTTTTCTTCGCTCAAGACATTGCTCACGTGACGGAGCGTAACTCCCCGCCAGTTCAATGTCCCGATTCAGCTATCCCGTTGGCCGGTTTTCAGGTGTCCACGTATGGCCGGTTTTGGGTGTCCCCCGAGGATCTCGTCTATCATTACGATGCGAGAGCCCATGCGATTATGGCGTGCTCTTCGGCGACAGGTGTTGCGTGGGAGGAGGAACTCATTTGGGCCGCACGCGGCTCGTCAGCTCGATCCGCGAACATTGCACCGCACTCGCGACCCGGCTGGTATTTCGGGTTAGAGCGCTATGCCATGCTCTCAGCTCCGATCACCCTAGATGCTATTCGCGAAAAAGCCAACGTCATACGTTCGCTCAACGAGTCTCTCACAGCGGAGGTTGGCGATCCTCTGTATTTCCCCTTTGAAATCGGGGACAGGCGAGCTATACGCCCGATGCAGGGCTATTTATTTAAGCTTCCGAGCTCGTTTTTGGAGCTGTTCGGGATAAAAGCTGCCCGCCCGCCTATTTCAATAGAGGTCCGACCGTCGTCGGTAGCCCAAGAAATAGGAGACCACTATCGTGAAGCTGATGAACTTGTTACTCCTGAGGAGCGCGATCCTTTTGCCGTAGATCCGGCACTTGTTGAACGGGGTGTCCGAGGTCATGCCATCACGCAGAATTGTCTTGCTCAACATCTCCGATGCTTCGCGATAGAGCCGCGCTCGCCCAGAGCCGACGAGCCCAACTTTGACATTGCCTGGTGCGTCGGCGACAGCATATTTGTAGCTGAGGTAAAGTCCCTGACCATCAGAAATGAAGAAAAGCAGCTCCGCCTGGGTCTCGGGCAAGTACTCCGCTATGCCCACATACTTGGACCTGCAGCCGTTGCGGTGCTAGTTGTCGAGCGATGTCCAAGCGATTCAGCTTGGGACCAATTATGTGACAGGCTCGGTGTCATTCTAGCTTGGCCAGATGTATTCACCGAGCGCCTAGGTTCTGAATTGGCCGCCAAGCTTGAAGTTTTTGAGTAACTAGGCGGTTTCGAATGTCGCCCGCTGATTCAAGCCCCTTAGGGAGCAGACCGCTTTCGTAGTTGTGAACGTATCCGAAGTGCCGTTCCTTCCGTTCTCTACCGCTAACTGATAGACTTGATGATCGCAATGGCGGCCAGTCGCCAACAACATGAATATACAGCCGACAGTTAAGAACCGGATTCGAGTTGTACTGCGAGTGTTTGACTTCAATAGGAATCGATTTGGTCGGACAGCCGTTAATTTAGGAATAGCTTCTGCGGAGACCGTTCGAATTTGTCTGAAGGAGCAAACCCGATTGAAGATTCGTGGCGAGTGGAAACGGCTCGGCGAGTTGATGGTGGACAACAATTTCATTACGAAGGATGAGCGAGACCAAGTCCTAAAGGTTCAAGGCAATCCCACTCGCGGCCCTAACAATCAACAGCACATTAAGGGACTTGATCGTGGGTTTTCACCATTACAAATCGGAGCGGTATCTTTAGCGGCTGGTGCGTTCCTCGTGGCCATACTTCGCTTTGACATGCGGGCCGGGGATGCAGCCAGTATAGTCAGCCTGTGCCTTTACGTATCGATGTTTTTTCTTGAATTTACACAAGACCGTTTGATAGGCGCGTCAGCCTATAGAGCTATCAAGCCTGTTTTCGCCCTGGTGTCGTTGGTCATTGCCGCTTATGGGGCCATACTACTCGTCAGAGTTCAAGCGCTTCTAGTTCAGGTACCAGAGACTTCCATTAGAACTGAGCTTTTGTCTTGGGTGCGCCGGGTACAATTTGTCGGGTATTTGATGGTGGGCGCCATTACTGTATTGTTGATTTATTCGAACTGGAAATCCTTTTCCCAACGGCTCGCAGAATGTCGTGTTGGAGTCTTCAAGGATGTGATGATTCGTGTCGAGGAGGTAATGAAGGATCGTCGCCACTCCAATGAGGACCGACAAGTGGTTGCGATCAATACGGTCCTGTCCGGTTTACGAAAGATCATCGAGCTGAGTCCTTGGGATCGAATTCTGAAATCCTTTACGCCCCGAGCACGCCTAACAACTGTATTGTATTTTGTAACGGAGCAGGAAAAGCAGCGTTTTCGTATCGATGCGGCCGCGTATCCGGAACGGCTGACGCAGCGCGTCGAAAATGCATTGTTATGGATCAGGAAGAACCACTTTCCCAGCTTCTTCCGTGAAGTTGATTTTAACCGTCTTGTGGATCAAGCTAAGGGCCGAAACCCAAATCACTGGCAGGATCGTTTTCTCAATTTTGTTGATCGCTTTGAGTGTGTCAGCGTGTGCGGGTGGATTTTTGCAAAACAATGTCCACTTATATCACTGGATGCAGGGTCATCCCTGGCTCTAGATCATCGATTCCTTGATACTCTCGCCGACCAAGGTTATACTGAAGACGAGTTGCGAGCTGTTCAGGTAGGCTCCTTTGTAGGTTGTCCAGTTAACGGTTCGAACCAGCAGCCTCACGCTGTTCTTCTCGTCGTGAAGAACCTTCGGAATGGGGTGAACCCCGAAGATTTGGAAGCCGTGGTTGTTGCCAGTCAAATAATAGAAAGTATTTTGCGGGGAACTGATGAATGAAACCATAACGGATCTCGAAACTGCAGTTCTTGGTGGTACACCTAGACGGCTCGGAGACACGATAACCATCACTGAAGCGTTGGAACATGGCGATATCACGTCTGGTGAATATGTTCGTCAAAGGCAACGTATCGTAGGTCGGTCTAGTTTTTTCAAGAGCCTACTCGTACCGCTACTAAGGGCACTCTTTGATCGGTGGCCCGGTAAGAAACGTGCTTGGCCACGCTGAGCTGCCGTCTCGCTTTTCTTCTGCGCAGGAACACTACCTCACAATCAATTAACAACCTTCCCTTAACGTACGCGGGATATTATGAGAAGACAGATCTATTTCAGGAAGTGACCAAGAAGCCAGCCAACAACGCCACCGACAACCGCACTGATTATCGCCGTGATCGCATGGGCAGCAAAAGCTGCCCTTAACAACAATCCTTGGTCACGGCTCAGCATACTATTTCTAGCGATCCAACAGTGGCAGCTTTGTTGGATACTTGATCGGAAAATCTCCACTGTTGTCCTTCGGTGATGTTATGACCAGGGGCGCGTGGTTGGACGGGCTGAGTATTATGTTGCGGCCTGCTGCCGAGTACGCGTTCAATTGTACATTGGCGGGCATAGTGGCTGGCGTCTCGGGTGGGGCGATTATCGCGTATTTCAGCTCCAATGAAAGAAAGAGAGCATCACTCTCTCACAGAAACATCCGTTTGGTGCGGGCATTGCGGTGCAAGTATTCCGTCTGGAGTACAGTACTGCGGCCAGTGTGGAAAACCTGTCGCTGGCATGGTGTGCTCTGACTGCCGTAAGCCGTTGCCACCGCATCAGAAGTTTTGCGGTAATTGCGGGGCTCAAGTTAGGATTTCGAGCCACGGGCCTGGGTGACCGGGGCCTCGTAAAAGGCATTCGCCCTCTCAACACCACCAACCGATACCGCCCGCGCCAGGCGAGAGGTGACTTTTCGACCCCTTGTTGTCGGCTATCCCGTCAACGCCGCGCCTGTGTGCGTGGTTGCTTTCGATTCGCTGACCGCTTCCAGCGCCCTCGCCTGCGTCCAGGGGGTGGGGTAGAAACAGCGTGCGCTATTGCTTACCCCCGCGACGGTTTGACGGGATAGGAGATAGGAGATTTCGAAAGTGCCCCCCTCGCTTTGGCTCGCTTGCCTTCGGGTGCCCCCTCCTGCGCTTCGGGCAACGCGGCGTGTTCGGTCGACGCACGTCGAGAGTCGGTCAAACATGCGGGTTCATTTGTGCACTTCCCGTCGAGGTTGGCTGCCGTCCGGTGTTCCAGTTATCCGCGACATTTCAGATAAACTAATCATGAACGAAGCTCTCAATGCTAAAGGGCAGCGACCGTTAACTATCCAGGAGGTGCATGGCCATTAAGGGCCCTGCGGAATGGAATGAAGCCCGCGTGCCTCGGAATGATTCTCACAGCGTGCTGTCTGGCACAGCTACCGCTCTCTACGGAGAAAGCATCAGTTTCAGGTAGTGTCAGCAGCGTAGCTGGTGATCCGCTCCGCCGGGTCACGCTGCGCCTCAGCCCCCTTCCTGCTGCTCGGGGTTCGTCAATGGAAGTACCTGTCTCGAACGCTACGGCTGAGACCGACTCGCAGGGAAATTTCACTTTCGATGAAGTCGTACCAGGCCGCTATATGCTGCAGGCCGAGCGTACTGGGTTCCTGAATGCAGGTTACAGCAACGCTCGGGGTCCCGTACTAACAATTAACCCAGGCCAAAAAACGACCGACATCGTCATTAAGATGACTCCCCAGGGCATAATCGGCGGAAGGGTTGTTGATGACGAAAAAGAGTCTCTTCCCGGCGTGACCGTCAGCGTTCGCTTGTACTCGGCTCTAGGTCAACGCCAGCGAGTCGAGATGCCGGGCGGTACGGCAGCAACAACTGACGCAGACGGAGCATTCGCAATCGGAGGCCTGTTCCCAGGCCGGTACGTTGTGTCCGTCGCCGTTCCGCCGAGCACGGCTTCGCCTGTCAAATCGTCGTCGCTTCAAAGCCACCAAGATATTTACGTCACGACGTACTATCCGGATGCGACCGATCTCGCAGCGGCTACTCCCGTTGAACTCAGCGCCGGCGCGCAAGTGCGCGGACTGGAGATTCGGCTTCAAAGGATTCCGGTCTTCAAGCTTAGCGGTAAGGTCGTCAACGCGGCCACAGGCGAGGCTGGCTCCGCAGACGTCCTAAACCTCATTCGTCAAGGCAGCGGAGCGCCCGGATTATCGGCTCGATCTACAGGCCTAAAAGCAGGAGAATTCTCGTTCGACGGCGTCTTGCCGGGCACCTACATTCTTGAAACGAAACCAACCGCCGAAATCGATGATCATCCTTCATTGGTCGGGTGGCAGTTGATCTCGGTTGGCAATGGAGATCTCGATCGAGTTGTTGTCGAAATGAAGCCGGCCATCGAGTTGAGAGGACACATGGTTGTAGAGGGTAAACCACCACCATCCTGGCCGCAAATCACATTGGTTCCCGCTGACGGGCTCAACTACCTGGATTCTCCAATGATCGATGTGGATGGCAGTTTTGCCCTCACGGGCCTGGAACCAGCCCCCTATCGCGTGACCGTCAGCTCGATACCTCCGCCGATGTTCGTAAAATCAGTCCGCTTCAATGGGCACGACTTAAGCGGCGACATTGATCTCGCTTCAGCGCCAACGGCATCTCTGGAAATCGTGATCTCCCATGGGACTTCATCCATCAGCGGTGTGGTTAGCGATTCCGATGGTCCCGTGGGACCGGCGGTCAATGTAATGGCGACTGGACCTCACGGAGGGTGGGCACAGACCGACGAGCACGGGCGGTTCTCATTTGCAGGTTTGCCTCCCGGAGAGTACCTCTTGATCGCGATGGATACGGGTCCTGGGATGCTGCCACCCGAGTCATTGATGCGGCTACTCCATTTCGAGAAACTTGGAAAGGCGGTTACCGTGGGTGATGGTGATTCAGCAACGGTGGACCTTCGGTTAACTACCCGAGAAGATTTCCGGCGGGCCGCGGACTTGCGTTGACGTCGGCGCTGGGGCACGAATGAGGCTGGTCTGAACGGTCGCCATGTCCGTAGTCAACGGTTCCGCGTGCGAACGCGCCCTCCAGTTGTCTCTGGGCCGTTCTTGCAAATCGCAGCTTCTCTTTGGCCACGAAGCTCAAATCAGCCCAAGTTCTCGCACGATCGCGGCCAGCCGCTCCCGGTTCTTGCCATGCGGTCTGGTCGTTCCGGCGCGCGCTTTCATTAGCATCCGGCGAGAACGATTGCTCATCTTTTCGAGATCGGACAATCGGGCTTTCTTCAGAGCAGGCAGAATTATCATCTGCCACTCATCGCGACGGGGATCAACGTATTCCGTATAGACGTTCTGCGCTGAGTGGATTAATCCCGCTGCAACCTCTTCGAGACTGTTCGATTCTTTGCCGATATATTTGATTAGCGAGACTTCAATATGACGGCGCTGAAGCAGCCCAACCGTCTGCTTCTCGCACGCGTTACCGTCGGCGTCCGCGCATTTTGCCTCGGGGTGGAACTCATATTCTTGTAGAACTTCACCATAGGTCTTCACACGGGCAGTCTTTCGGGCTCCGTGATGGCCTTCTGTGGTGATGCGAAAGAGCTTTCGTGAGTACTGATCGATCCAGTCTTTCTTAAGCCATTGATTCGGATCTAGCTCATACGAAGTGACAAGATGAAAATCCTCGGGATCGGTGCCCGTGGGATGGCCAAATTGCTTCACCTGACAACTCAACAGAAAGTTGAATGGCTTGATCTGGTCCGGGTACTGCTTACCGTCGTTTAATTTTGCAAGCGGACGAACAACCGCAGGGCTACTGACGGTGATGCGACCGACTGCCGGTAAGCTCTCAAATGACAGGGTGTCCGCCGGGTATCCCAACGACTTTCGTACCATGCTCAGCCAGGTTTGGCCGATCCAGTCGCGGTCATCGTTTTTAAGATCAGTTGGATTCAAAAGGTGTCCCAAACCATGCTCGGACCATCGGTCCTGATGATTGTTGACATCCCCTCGAAGCAACACCGGCATTCCACTCCGATCCGGGATAAAGAGCGCATAGCGCTTTGCTGAGATGGCCCAGCAGTAAAGCGGTCGCTGTCTCTTCGTAACCGGATCAAAGTTGTCGTCCTCGATTTTCAGAATGGGATCGGGTACCGCGTTCCGATCGTAAGGATTGAGGGCCGCAAACTGCTGCTTTATGGTTTCAACCTGCTCCCACGATAGGGCAGTGACGGATCTTCCGGAGCACGGTATCAAGCCGCCTCGCTCGGTGGCAACGATCGCCATGGAGTCCGTGTCTTCCATTGCGTAAGTACCGCCGAGCTCGCGGACGCTGTGTTCTAGAAGGGCCAGCATGAGCCGTGCCGCACCAGTGATCAGCGATGCGAGAGGCGGGAAGCAATACTCGCCGGGAATATCAGGGTGCCTAACGCTGCACCGAAATGGTTCTTCATCAATTCCGTGGCACTTTACCTTGACTTTCTCCTCTGACTCCTGCCGATTCATTTCCGCATATATACCGTAACTGGCAGCGTTCGCAAGGACTTTAAGTGCTTTATCGAGCCGCTGTCTGTCTGCTTCGGAAAGATCGGATCGCGACTTTAGCAGCTTGCGCTGCTCAATTACGACCCTGAAGAAATCTTCCTTTCTCGGGTCTATCTTGATCGCTCCGCGTAGTTTCGTCGACTCAAGGTTTGCGATTCTTCCATCTGCTTCAATGCGAAAGGCATCGATGATCTTTGGGACCTTGCCTGTTAGAAGTATGGAAGCAGCAACGTCCGGCAAAGAAAACCACAGCGCCTCTTTGCTGTATAGATGATTTACAGCCACCTGCCAATCATTGCTTGTAGAGCTGTACTTCGCACGCGACGGAAGAATATCGCCGTCCGGAATGATCTTGACGAAGGCCGTAAGCTCCTTCCAGATCGCAGGTTTAAAGAAATCGCTTGGACTCAAGGAGCGTAAGAACTTGTCTATGCGATCTTGGCAGTGCTCGACGACATTGATTCTCCGGGCGGTAACGAAGCTCCAAAGGTTCATCAGGCTGTTGACCGTTGGATACATCGAGAGGAAATCGGTGTATACGACCGGTACCTGGACTTTTCGAATATGTGCGCTGGTTCGTCCGCCAAAGAAGGCTGACGCTGCATAGCCAAGATACGATTTGGGAAAGTCTGGCTGGCGCTCAAGAATCGGTTTTATTTCCATCGCGCGGAGATAGGCCTTGCCGATTGATGCAGGTGAGTATGCCTTTGTGGCTTGTAGCGTTATCGGATGCTTATCGTATTCTTCCAGGAGCTTCACAGCTAATTCAGCTGTAGCGAGAACGTCGCCGCGATTATAGTCGATGTAATCCTCGGTAATGTCTCCATGGCGCTCAACGCGCTGTTTTCCGTGTTCTACGCCGAAGGCTTCACACGCACCTTCTAGAGTGTAGCCGCGATCCGTAAGCGCAAAGGCCAATGTGCGGAGATCAAGGAAATGACCTCGGAAAATATAGCCCCGCTCAGCTCTTCCGGTTGAGGAACCTTCCGGAATCAGGTCGTCATCATCGGGGTTGTTTCGTGCGGTAAAGCCCTTGAGAGCGCGCTTGCTGTCGATCTGCTTGATACCGATTCTTGGCCTGAACTGGTTGCCGTGCTGACGACCGGTGCTGTCCTGGTAGCACCACAACCCAAGCGAAAAGCCACCCTTGAAGCGCCCCCGAGCATTGGTAAAGTCGTAAGCTACTCGCGATAGATCGAACGGCAGGTTGAAGCCGACGAGTAGGAACCGTGCTCTATAGGCGTATCGGAATAGCTTCTCAGCAAACTCATGCCGCGACAGACACCGCATCTTCCATAGACCTTTTTCCGTGGCCATGGAGTGTGTAGCGGCATAGTGTTCGAGAATCCGCCGGTCCTCTTTTGGCAGATCATCGCCACAAAATAAGTTCTCCTCCAAACACTTGCCATTCTCAACCAACCGATAGCTTCCAAACGTGAGGCGCTGTGTCGCATCGATGCGGGTTTCAGTGTCCAACACAAACATAGTTTCAGGGCGATTCCACTGCCTTGACGAGCGTTCGCGGTCCTCATTCTGTTCCGGCTCAGGAAAGACACGAACCGCAATTGGCAAGGAAGTACGGTTAGTAGGCGGCAGTGTCGTTGCGTTTGGGCGCGAATTGCTCTGCGGGTGTACCTACCCACCATTTCGGCCCTTGCCTTTCTCGCAGAAATACATCGAGTTGTTCCAGCATGTCCGCAACCCAGAGCAGGAACTTTTCCATGAGATGGACAACTGTATCTCTACAGCCCCGAATGCTAGCGGCGGCGGCAAGCAGCGGACTGCCGTCTGGGTTTTGAAGGGTCAGGTGCGGCCAACCCTCTTGTTGTGCAACGCTCAACTCGGCGCGATGATCATTTACCTGGATCGGAGTGGTAATTGGGCTGTTTGCTTTACCAGCCACATGATGGTAGTCCACAATTGTCTTTCCTTTCTTTTTTCGGTCACAAGCAGCACAAACCTTAGGGTTGCTATTAGGAATCAAAGCTTCGGGACGTGTTTCACCGCAAGCACATCCGCCGCCCACACCGGCGCGACGTTTGGCCCTTGCCTTACGAACACGCGCGGCACCCGGATCTCGCTCTGGTAATTTCGGGTCCATTTACGCCGTCCTCCCGTAGAGCGATTCAAAGGATAGAACGCCCGCTGAACCCAAGCGGTCCAACTCGCGAAGGTCCGTCAAGAGCGGAACCTTTTTGCCTTCTACGTCTATGACATGCCTGCCCTCGAATTTCTTGATTCCAGAACTGTCACCGGTTGCCAGATACCGATGAACCGCGTTCCAGTATTCTCCGAGGGTGGAAGCTTGGCGGGAATCACGTAGGGCAATCTCAAGTGGTCCCTGACCAGTCGGAACCATGAGCATGCGCAAGAGCCGATCACTCTTCTTTGTCTTATAACGTCCGTTGGCACCCTTTCGCAAAGCGGAGCCGCCATACCGGAGAACTGTTTTGGGGCTTACCCCGACTTCCTTTGACGTTTGCTGAAGTGAGGTACGTTGGCTTCTCAATTTCGAGATCACTGAAACAACGCGGTTCCAAAGATCCTGAAATCGTGGAGCGCGAGCCGAATACTGCTGGGCAGTTTGCGGCCCGCTATTTTTGTGATTGGTCCGTGATGTACTCGTTTTTCGCAATCGGGTGACGCCCCGGCGTTTTGCGAGAGTTCTTGACGTCTTACTTTTCCTTCCCTTCCTGTTTTCGAGTTGCTTTCGGGTTTGGGATCGTTGTGATTTGCGTGACATACTCTGGCATCATAAGGCCGGTTTTGATCCCGGAGGGACAGTAAAAGCCAGAGTGATCAGGCATAGGAAGACCACTTTTGTCCAGCTTTGTTCTATCGAAGGATCTTTTTAAGATGACTTTTGTCCAAGTTGTCTGAGGAAAGAGGCTTTCAGCCGGTCTCTTTTGGCCAGTCGATTTCTGGTGGGAAGTTCAACTCGGGGCTTGACAGTAAATCATAATCCGGTCGTAAAGTGGATCGTTTCCAAGTCCTTGCTGAGATGTATTGCCCAACCGCCGCAAAACGAGCAAGGAATTGTATCTGTGCGTCTCGGCGAGCTTTTGGAAACTTGGGATGACTACGTCCTGCAATGATGCGGGAGACAAATGATCGGGGATCGCTGAGGTCACATTGTCCCTGAAATTCCCCGAGGCCTTTTTCGGAGAGACGGAGACACAGGCTGCGAACTTGCTCCGGCTCCCCTCGGGAGAAAATATCCCAATATTCTCCGACGTCCAGATCTCTCCCAGAAAGAGCACGCCGAAGCAGATCAGCGTTGTGGACTTGAATTTGCGGCAGCTTCAAGAGCCGAGGCCTGCCGATCTTCATGTAATGTAATGATATCCTAAGTATAGGATTCTAAAACTGTTTCGGGCTAGCCGCCTGTAGCAAGCAGGCGACAAGCCCTGACCACCAAGGAGGTGTTATCTCCATGGCAGCTACCAAAACCGTAGCTCAACGCGCATATGTGTGCAATTCCGACAACGTTCAAATATTCCAGGTGCCCCGCCACGGAACCGTTACGCTTTACGGATACGGCATTCAAGTTCGCGTGGATCGCGGCCACTTAATTCTAGAGGATGGTATCGGGGCCGATCGGCGGCATGCGCGCCTGCCACGAGTCGGCCATGGTCTTCGCCGGTTGGTGGTAATCGGTGCAGATGGTTATGTGAGCCTCGCAGCGCTGAGATGGTTGGCCGGTCAGCAGGCCGCCTTTGTGCTGCTCGAACGGGACGGCTCAGTGCTCGCGACCACGGGCCCGGTTCGATCCTCCGATGCTCGCCTACGCCGTGCTCAAGCTCTCGCATTCCAATCGGGAGCCTCACTGCGGATCGTGCGGGAATTGATAGATCAGAAAATTGCCGGGCAAGCGCGAGTTGCGCGCGACAAGCTCCGCGATTCTACACTCGCCCGAACCATTGAAGAGCTTCGAAGGTCAGTACGCTGCGCAGGCACGATTCATGAACTAAATGTGCTCGAATCCGCTGCCGCCACTGCGTACTGGTCAGGTTGGCAGACGGTCTCAGTCAATTTTCCGAAGGGCGACCTTCCCCGAGTACCCGATCACTGGAAATCATTCCGCGCTCGGAGGTCGCCAATCTCTGGTTCACAGCGCATTGCGGCCGACCCTTTGAACGCGGTCTTGAACTACTGCTACTCGCTCCTTGAAGCCGAGGCCCGCCTTGCCGTCGCGGCACTCGGTCTTGATCCTGGCCTGGGCTTTCTCCATCTTGACGCCCCGGCACGCGATAGCTTGGCAAGTGACGTGATGGAACCTGTTCGCCCGCAGGTGGACGCTTTCGTTTTGGACTGGATCGCACGTAGTCCACTCAAGCGCAAATGGTTCTTCGAACAACCCAACGGAAATTGTCGCCTCATGGCATCGTTGACAGAACAACTCGCCGAGACGGTCCCAGTTTGGCGTGTTGCTGTCGCTCCTTTTGCTGAGCGGGTTACTCGAATACTTTGGCAGACAACAAGGACGTCTCAGCATAAGGTTGGGCCACCGACTCGATTGACTCAGCGTCACAAACGTGAAGCCAAGGGCACTACCTCCCTGCCGGTAGAACGGAAACCACGACCACAGAATATTTGCAAGGGTTGTGGCTCTCACATTAGCCCACGAAAACAATATTGCTTTTCCTGTGGGGTCGCAACATCCACAGAACGACTCCTCGATGTAGCGCGACAGGGTCGCGTTGCTGCGGTTCGCCCGGAGGTCAATGCCCGCAGAGGTGAAAAGACCCGTGGGCACAACCTCGCGCGGGGGGGCTGGACCGCATCAAGTCAGCCAGCTTGGCTCACTAATGAATTTTACGAAACGAAGATCCAGCCTCTCCTCTGTAATATTGCGCGATCGGCAATCAGCAGTGCACTAGGCGTTTCAAAGACCTATGCTGGCGAGATCCGAACCGGGCGATCGTTGCCGCATCCACGGCATTGGCCGACGCTGGCAAGACTAGTGGGGGTCTTGCCGGAAATGTAGAGCAGGCGGCTTCGAGTCACGCATATGAGCGGTACTCGTGCTCGCCGGACTAATCTGCTAAACAATAATAAATGGACGGACGCTGACACCTCAAATGGGACACATGGACATATGTCAGAGTCGGTGAAGATCTTCGACTTCAAGGTGCATATTTGAAGCGGCAACGGTTCGCGTCGAATAACGATCTCGCTTCCGGCCCCCCGAATATTGAAAAATGAAAATGAAAAGTGAAAACTTACGTCTGATGTCAGAACGTGAACTCAAGAAGTAACCTCGGTAAATCACCAGAAGGTAGGCGGAGGTACTATAATCTAGCGATGATAAAATCACCGCTCGCGCTCACTGTGCTGTTGGCAGCAACTGCCACCATCCCAACATTCGGGGCGAATCGCCCCCTCATCAACAACGCTACCGTAGACAGCACGCTACAGCAGGTCAACATTAATGGTCTTAACCTTGTAGGAAATAAACCGACGGTTGTCTTGTTCAACGGCGACACGTTGCAGTTGGAGAGTGTGTCGTCGACCCTGGTCGTGGCCAAGCTCTCACCCATTCCCCCCGCAGGCACTTACCTGCTCGCACTATCAACCGGCAATGGTTCTTCGGATTTCGACACTTTCAATGTGACGATTGGGGTGGTGGGGCCGCAGGGACCTGCCGGACCTGGGGCCATAAGTGTCTTGGACGCCAACAACAACGTGCTCGGAACTCTGATCGGGTTAGCGGATACAAAATCGCCGTTTTCTCCGGCGCCAAACGGTGTAGTAGTTTACAGGAATGGCTACTTTATTAATCTCGAATTCGGCGGAAACTTCCCTGTCGCAATATACACAAATGTAAGCCTTTGGACTAGCGCCACCTGCTCCGGCACCGGCTATCTTAGCTTATTTGCGGACTCCAGCCCGAATTTTCCGTCTAAGATTGGCACCAAGATCGTTATCTACTCCGGCCAGACCAATTCGTTGTATGTGCCAGCCGGTTCGGGCCCAAGTCTTGCGTCCTCGCTTGTGCCAAGCGGCCTCCAATCGCTTGAGAATGGACTTTTTGGTGATGGCTCCAGCAACTGCCAAACGCAGACCCCTCTACCTTCAAATGGCTGGTTGTTGTCGCCATTCAATGCCTCAACAACACTCGGCTGGAGCGTGAGCGGAAACCCTCTCGGAGTCGCAGGACCGATCAAGTTTCAGTAACGTTTCAGAATAGCTTCTGCTCAAAAAGATTGTGCTAGGCAGCTTCGGGGGGGTTGAATTGACAAGGAAGTCCCGGATCTGGTCAAGAAGCTCTGACGCCAGATGGCAGGGTCAACGGAGTTCAGAGGCATCGCCGACGCTTTTTCACCAACGCCAAGATAAGTAACTCGGAACGGACATGAGAGAGGGTAGTCGGGTAAATTTGTGTCCCTATCGCGGGAACCCGCCCTCGAAGCCGATTATGATTAATCCTTCTTCCAGTGTGGGGTCTCGCCTCAGTATGTGTGACACGCGCAGTGCGCCAAGCGCTTGACCGATGTAGCTCACCGGATCTGACGGATCTAGCTTCGGTACCTCGTTTGAGCCTAAGGGTTCTCCTTTTACGGTCACAATAGCTCCTTGGAATCGTCTTCCGGGAGGGCCGAAACCTATGATTTGGCTGACACCAGTCTCGACCATGTTCCACCCTCCTCCTTTCAGTGCGTCGTAAAAGTCGCTTGGTAGAGGCTGCGTGCCACTGAATTGATCAGCTGACATCATAATCTTCCCCTTATTTGGAGCGCTTCTGAAAAAGGCTTTCAATACCTCCATATCGTGGGGCTCAATCGTTTTCGGAAGATCTCCAATGGTGATCGGACTGTTTATGATCGGGCTGTTACGACCTGTCGTTCCCTGTTGAACGTTTATGCCCCCGGAGTTGTTCTGATTGATAGAGCCTGAGGGCGGCTCCCCCGTAGCTTGCTTAAGAAGCTGATCCAACTTGTCAGAGATGTCCTTCAGAGTCTTGCCGTCGCGCTTCGATGCAGCCACCAACTGGCTGATCCGGTCGGCTAGCCTTTTGTCAACGTTGTAACAAGTAACTGTGACCGTGCTGCTGTTACCCGTGTTGGTCGCATTGCAGGTTCCTTGCACGGTGGCCGATCCCGTATCCTGCGCGGCAGCATACGGGCATAACATCAGCGTTGCAATCAGCAATTTCATTAGCTTTCATGCTATCACTTTGATGTTTTGCCGATATCACTTGCAGTTTACGTCAACTTTGCCGCCATTGCCAGTGTTCGTACCATCGCATGCTCCGTTGACGATTGCAGGTCCGGTGGTTGCAGCGGGGATAGCGCTAGTTGGAGCGGTTCCGGTTCTGATCGCTTCATTGCGGAGATGCATTTGGTGAGATAAGAGGAAAGCCAGAGCGGTCACCCCAACAAATAGAGCCAGCCGTGACTGCCAATCCCATTTCATTGGATTTAGAACCACCACAGCGGTGACGATAGTGGCGAGCACCGGAAGAACGAACTTTTCGCCGAATATTGGCACGGAAGATTCGTACCAAATCCTCTCTACCAAGGATGCACGATTTATGATAACCAAACCGGCTGCCAATTGCACCGCCTGGAGTGGTTCAAGCACCCGTTGCGGATATAACCGCCGATTGAAGCGTTTCTCGCGCTCGCCCCATTCTACCAGCAGATCGCTTGTACCCACACCCGCTCCGCAATCTCAGCCTCCATTGCGGGAGTAACACGTAAAGTCCGGTGAATCCGGCAAAGTTGTAATAGGCAAACCGGAGGCACAATGCTGCCAGTGGTTCCCCCACTTTTTGCTGAACCGTTCAGGGAGCCCGTCGTTCGCTATTCAATCGCAAGCCTGTGAAGAGCGCTGCAAGTTCGGAATTGGCGTCCGACCATTAGGCACCACGGAGACCGAAACACTGCCCGTGTGAAGACCTATGGTGAAGTTCGACAAGAATATGAGTTCCACCCTGAAGCGAAATGCGCGGACGCCGACGGTAACGCGTGCGAGAAGCAGACGGTTGGGCTGCTTCAGCGCCGTCATATTGAAGTCTCGCTAATCAAATATATCGGCAAAGAATCGAACAGTCTCGAAGAGGTTGCAGCGGGATTAATCCACTCAGCGCAGAACGTCTATACGGAATACGTTGATCCCCGTCGCGATGAGTGGCAGATGATAATTCTGCCTGCTCTGAAGAAAGCCCGATTGTCCGATCTCGAAAAGATGAGCAATCGTTCTCGCCGGATGCTAATGAAAGCGCGCGCCGGAACGACCAGACCGCATCGCAAGAACCGGGAGCGGCTGGCGTCAATTGTGCGAGAACTCGGTCTAATGGAAACGCCAGAAATACGTCAAGGTACAAGCGAAGCTACCGGTTAGTTTAGGTCTCACCGAAAGGATGATTTGAACGGGCCAAATATGCAAAAGCGGTCCAGAGGTGGAGCGACGACGGTGTACCGCATAAGGGATGGCACTGACCTCGGTGGACATCTGAAAACCGGCCATAGGCGGACACTTCAAAACCGGCCAACGGAGCGGAACCAGAACAAGACTATTTATACCCTGCGAGAGGGCGCTCAGGCAAACATTTTTGTGAGACTTGGCCTGGCGGGTTTATACTGACCTCACCTGGGCGGAGGGTACGGCAACGCAGGGATGCGACCGGAGCGCCGACCTAGCGGCCGGAATGGCGGGCGGCCCAGAGGGTCGCCCTTTGAAACGCCGTCGCGTAGGGTTGATCTGCAATTCGATCTCAGGTGAAGCGGGCATCAGGTTCTTTGAGCAACTCCAGCTCGTGCAGCAGACAGATCCCATTCCCTCCTGCGAGAGGTCTGTAGCCGGCGAAGTTCTTAACCTGATTTTCGGTGTTGATGCTGGTTTCGACCTGAATCAAAATTACGGGAACCCCATGTTCATGGTCATTCCCGCCGGTCAAGATGGCACAGCGCGGCAGAGCGAGATCAACAGGGCGGCTGTCCTGTCCTTCAGTAAGGTCGAGGTAGAAGACCGCCGTTCCGCCTTTCACATCAGCTTCGGTTGCGACTCGCCCGCGAATGCATGGCGTTGCCTGCCAAGAGGCCACTGCGATTGGTCCCCAAAGATTCGGAGTCTCGGCTGCTGCGTCGCTCATCAGTTCTGTCTAAAGTACCGCATCACTGGGTGCGATGGCCATTCTGGCACGAAAGCGATAAATCCCGGGTGCGCGAGGGCAGAGCCCTCGCAGTTAGACATGATCTTGTTCATTATGATGTGGGCGCGGTCTTCGTACGCCAACTCCGTGGACCACACTTGAGCACGTGGCCGTGATGCAGCAGCCGATCAAGCATTGCGCTGACCGCGGCGACATCGCCGAGCAGCTTGCCCCAGTCTTCGACGGGGCGGTTGGAGGTGAGCAGCGTGCTGAAGCGTTCGTAGCGGCGCATGATGATTTCCAGCAGATCCTCGGCGGCGGTGTACGGGAGTTTGCGCATACCGAAGTCGTCGATGATGAGCAGCGGTACGGTGGCCACCGATTCCATATACTCTTTGCGCGTCCCGTCGGCGACCGCGTCGGCCAGTTCATCGAGCAGGATGTGCGTTTCGCGATACAGCACTTTGTAGCCTTGCTGGATGGCGCACTGGCCAATGGCCTGCGCCAAGTGGCTTTTGCCGGTTCCGCCAGGGCCAAGAAACAACGCGTCTTCGCGCTTGTTGATGAAAGCGGCGGTTGCCAGGTCGAACACCAGACTGCGGTTCATTTTCGGATTGAAGGCGAAGTCGAAGTTATCGAGAGTCCGGTCGGCATCGCGAAAAGCGGCCTGTTTACGGCGGCGTTGTAGTAAACGGTCGGTGCGTAGAGTGAGTTCGTCGGAAACCAGACAGGCGATCAAGTCGATGGGAGCCATGGCTTCGGCTTGGGCCTGGCGCAAGCGGGTTTCGAGCACTGCGGCCATTCCGCCCAGGCGGAGTTGGCGCAACGCGCGGTCGAGTTCGATAAGGTTCATGACGGATTCTCCTATTTTGAGTTTTGGGTTCGGCTTTCGATGAGGTCGCGATAGAGGGTGAGTTGGCGGATCAGTGGATCGACCTGCCGCAGACTCAGCGGCAGTTGCGGGTTGTGTTCCAGGTAGCGGCGCACGAAGTGATAATGGCTCGCTCTGGTTTCCAGTCCCAGGGCGCAAGCCTCATCGGTGGAAGCGACGCCGTACTTCTTCGTCAGGTTCAGCACGCCGAGGATGCGGCGCACTGCTTCCTCGCCTAAGTTCTGATGCATAGCCCGGCACAACGCACCGATGTGCGGTCCGACGACTTCGGCGCGGCGTAGTAACTGTTCGGTGCTCAACGGTGTTCGTGTGGGGCGATCCTGCTCTTGAATACGGTGGCGTCCGCGCTGTTGCCGCAAGTGCTCGCGCAGCAGTTGTCCGTTGAGCGGATCGATCAACCGCACGTGCGCGTCATTCCACTGGACGTGAACCCGGCGTCCGATCCAGCCCGGAGGTGCACCATAGTAGGCGGCCTCGACTTCGACGCAGCCGTCAAGATGCACGGTGCGCTCACCATAGAGGTAATAGCGAAAAGGCTCAACCGGCAGAGGCAGCAGCGCCGGTTTCTCTTCCGCGAACATGGCCGCGACTTGCCGCTTGGTCGTGCCATGAATCCGCGTGTCGGCCCAACGCTCCTCCCAGTGATCCAGATACGCCTGCGCTTCTTCCAGGCTCTCGAAGTGCTGGCCTTTCAACGGCGTCTTTTGCGCGTGGCCGACGCCGGATTCGACCTTGCCTTTTCGGTCCGGATCTCGCACGCGACACGGCAAAGCGACCGCGCCGTAATGCTTCAACACATCGCGGTAGAGCGGGTTGATCTTGGGATCGTAGATGTCGGGCGTCAGCACGCCTTCGCGGAGATTATCCAGCACCACCACGCGAGTCACACCACCCAATCGGCGAAATGCTTTCTCGTGCAACTCAGCCCAGACACGCGAGCTGGAGCGGAATACCAGCAGCCGCACGGCTTTCCGGCTGTGACCCAGCGTCATCACGAACAGACGCGTGCGCCGGTACTTGCCGCTCTCCGGATCGCGCACCATGGGGCCGGTGCCGTAATCGACTTGCGCTTCCTCGCCCGCAGCGGTTTCAATCACCACGCGGGCTTCGGGCGCGGAAGACCCTGACAGCTTCCGCACGAAGCGCTTCACGCTGGCATAGCGCCCCGCGAAACCATGGGCGTCCACCAGATCTTGCCAGATCGCCATTGCGTTGCGGCCCTTTGCCAGGCCGGCTTCAATGACCTCCCGGTGGGGTTCACAAGCGCTCGCCGAGGGGCTGCGGCCTGCTTTGCGAGGCGGTTTTTCGGCCTCAGAGTCGGTGGACACCTCTATGGCCGGTTTTGCCGGATTCCGGCCCCACCCGCCTGCCGGACGCACCGCGATTCCCGCAGCCCGGAGATAGGCACCGACGGTTTCGCGACGAATATGCGCCGCTCTCTCTATGCGCCGCAACGACCATCCCAGCCGCCCCAGCGCGATGACTTGCTGTTTCTTTTCTTCGCTCAAGACATTGCTCACGTGACGGAGCGTAACTCCCCGCCAGTTCAATGTCCCGATTCAGCTATCCCGTTGGCCGGTTTTCAGGTGTCCACGTATGGCCGGTTTTGGGTGTCCCCCGAGGCTGCATCAACGTTGAAAGACTGAACGACCTTGCGATCTGCGAGATGTGTGAGAGCGCGGAAATTCGCTATGCACACCATATGCAGCATCCAAATTACGAATCGGAACTTATTGTAGGTTGCCACTGCGCAGAAGACATGGAGCAGGATTATGCTGCGCCACGCGCAAGGGAAACAAGACTGCGCTCAGCAATTGCTTCGTGGCAAAAGTGGCTCTCACGAAAAGCGCCGAATTTCCCTGGGGGCAATTTCTTCCTGAAGACACGGGACGGGTTTCACATAGTTGTATGGCAGAACCGCGATGGAACTTGGAGCGCAAGGTGTCAGACCGCCTGTTCCAACGGCAGGTCACATCCAAACGCCGCTATCAGTCCGACGTCGCCGTCAAAAAGGCATCGTTTGCCGCCGTCAAAAAACTGAAGCAGGAACGAGCGGCTTCAGTGAGCCGCATCATGAGCCAATAATGTTTACGGCGCGACACACATGCGAAATCATAATCAGCGTTATACTTGGCGGACATGGCTGTCCGTGTTGAAACTCGCATATCTCATAGTGGGTTACTCTTGGTGATTTTCGTATACTGCTGGATCTTTATGGGGACAGCAGTCGACCTGCGCGCCCAAGGGCAACAGAAGCCCTCGACGCCAACCGCCTCTCAAATGAACAAAACAGACCAGGATACGGCGCGTAGAATTGAGGGTCTTGAACGTGACATGGCCCTCGTCAAGTTTGCCATGGAGATAGTTCGGGATGCTGCCATTGCATTGGGTGGTATTGCGACGGTGGGGTTAATGATCTTCGGCTATCTCAGCTGGAGGCGGGAGAGCACATTGCAGGAGAACTACCGACGTGAAAGAAAACATTTCGAAGAAAGCCAGCGATTAGAAAGAAGAGATTACCTACAGGAGCGCAAGTTCTATGGGATGCAAGAGCAGCGCCGATCTATTCAAGAATCGAAGTTGACCGCCCAGCAATTGGGGATGGGTACGCTCCAGTCCAATAACATCGAGGCTCTTGGCCACGTGCTTGATGTCATTGCGAAGGCGAGCAACATCCGTTTGAAGCGCGAGGAGGGCCAAGCAGAGCACGAAAAAATGTTGAGGAGCCTTCGAACCGGTGCGGAAAAACGGTATTTTCGCGCGCGAGATGAGGCTGACCGGCTTAAGGAAGTAAAAGCCGCTCAGTGGCCAACGCTTCCATTAGATCGCCGACAAGTGGCGAGTGGTGCCTTGCAGGCTTATCAATCAGTGGACGACTTCATTAAGGAAGAGAAAAGCGAAAAAGAGACAAATCGCCATGCGGTGTTACTTCAGCGCTTGGGGGTATTTGCCTATTATGCGGACCATGACTATGAAACTGCTATTAGCTACCTCAGCGAGTCAATCAGGCTCTTTGGCCAGCAAGTTGTCGATGACCAATTTAAACCCTCCCAAGCATGGGCCAAACATTTTCTCGCTATCCTGAAAAAAAACTGGCCTCTGCGCATCGAGGCAGCCGGAACAAGCCTAAGGCAGGCTCAAGAACTGCTCGCCGCCGCAGAAGATTACCTGACAATAGACTCGGGCCAATTCCTCACCCCATTAACTCACGCAGAGGTGCTCTCGTACCTACCGGACCAGCAGCAGGCCGCAGAAGAGAAGACGAGCAAAATCATTCAGATCCTGGAAAAGCTGTGCAACAGTGAAAAGGCCGACACCATCCAGAAGAGTCTATTACCGCGCGCTTACCTACTGCGCGGCAATATTGCCGATATGCGCGGCGACCGGTCCGGGGCATGTAACTTCTTTATGCAGGCATGTAATGTAGCAAACTCAAACCCGTACGCATGGCTTTCGCTCGCAGAAGCCACAGCCGATGCTGACAGCGCCAAGCCACACTGGATGAAAGGCCTCTCGCTGCTTGCTAAACCTCCGGCATTAGACAGGCCAGAGACATCCAGCCGTGTATTGATCTTTAGTTGGGGAATTCTTGCTTCGCACACTCTCGGAGACAGTGAATCTCTCCAGGAACACCGCACTGCCTTCGATGACATTGGATCAGTCATCGAAAAGGAAGGCAAGTACATTCCATTCTTCTTTTCACCGATCACAAAGGCCCTCGTGACTTTCGAGGAACTGAGCCAGCAACTGACAGCGCGTCTGAGTAAACGAGCGGGAGCCGGGCTTGTCTAGGCGACGTAGGGTCTTCGAGTGGTATCTGGTTTAAGGTCGGCGACAGACACACAACGATGTGGTTGTGTCCACGAACATTTCCCACAACCGAGAATCATTAAGAATCAGCTTGCAGTGAAATCCTTCCTTGTGAAACCTCGCTAGTTTGATAGGCACTTTCTCGAAGATAGGGCGATCGCATTTGGTTGTTCGAAAGTGATCGCTTGACTGCATCATCGCATGACTCGAATGGGGCACTTTCGACGCCAAGGGAGGGGGGCACTTTCGAAATCTCCTATCTCCTATCCCCGCGACGGTTTGACGTGCCGTTTTTGCCGGGTTAGTCTGAAAGTGTGCCACTGCCCATCAGCCGCTACCGGGTTTCCAGTTATTATTTGTGGGCGGGACTCGTGGCAGTGGCGTTGGCCGCCTTCTCGGCCTGGTTTTCGTTAAGCCGTCCCATCTGCTGGATCGCCACTGTTCTTTTCATGGCCAGCGCCGCGCTGGTTCTTTACCTGGCCACGCGCCCGCCCATCGAGATCTATGACACGCACGTCAAGATTGGACTGGCGGCGATTCCTTGGCGACACATCCGACGCTTGGATCGAAGTTCGAGCATGCCGCTGATGGTTCGATTGACCCTTTCCGACAAAAGCCACATCCTGGTGATCTATCCGGCCGATCAGAATTCCGCCAGCGGCCTGTTGCAGGACCTGCGGCGTTTCTCGCGCGAAGCGCTCATCGATGGCGTGCCCTACCGTCAGTTCTGGGGCGAGGCCACACCCGTGGCTGCCGCCAAAAAGCAGTTGCCCGCTCCGCGCACGCCACTCCTGCTGCCCGACGACGAAGCCGAAGTGGAGCGCATGTTCCAGCGGCTGAAATCGATGGGACACCTGGAAGAGAAAACCTCCTCCGAGGACAAGTAGCTTCGGAGTGAACCGCCGTTTCCGATGGGTTCTGTTGGGCGCCCTCGCCATCGTCCTCCTGCTCGTAACTCATTCCTACTGGCTTAGCGCCTTGGGCGGATACTTGATCACCGACGAAACTCCAGCGCCAGCAGACATGGTGGTCGTCCTGGCGGGAGATTATCTCGGAAATCGCATTCTCACCGCAGCCGAGATGGTGCGTCGCGGCCTGGCTCCGAAAGCGCTGATCAGCGGTCCCGGTGATGTGTACGGCCAGTACGAGTCGGACTTGGCCATCGCGTTCGCTGTGAAGCACGGCTTCCCCGAATCGTACTTCGTCCCTTTTCCGAATGACGCGAAGTCTACCGCCGCGGAAGCAGACGCCGTGATTCCCGAGCTTCGGAAGTTGCACGCTCACCGGATCGAGATTGTCACCAGCAATTTCCACACCCGCCGGGCCGGGAACATTTATCGAGCGCGCGCCGCCGATCTGGAGTTCCACGTAGTCGCCGCCCCAGACACTTATTTCAGCGGCGACGGATGGTGGAAGAACCGGGAAGGCCGCAAGACTTTTCTGACGGAATGGGAGAAGACCGTAGCGACGTGGTTTGGGATTTGAATGCGAACCATCATCAAAACCGCCGGACCATATCTTTGGCGCTATCGGCGCGGCCTGACGCTGGGGATGGGCGCGCTACTGCTGAAGGATCTTCTGGGCGCCGCTCTGCCATTGGTTATCCGGGGCGGAGTGGATTCGCTCACTCGTGGTTTTCGCATCGCATTGGTATTCGAGTTCGCGGCGCTCCTGGTAGTGCTTTCGCTCATTAAAGGCGTTTTCCAATACTGGATGCGTGTGATCCTGATCGGCATCTCGCGCGACGTCGAGTACGATCTGCGAAACGATCTGTTCTCTCATCTCGTCAAGCTTTCCTCCGATTTCTACGGGCGCTTCCGTACTGGCGACATCATGGCGCGCTCCACCAACGATCTGAATGCCGTGCGCATGATGCTCGGCCCGGGCATCATGTACTGGACCGAGACGATGTTCACCGCCGCGCTGACCATCGCCGTAATGCTTTCCGTGGATTGGAAGCTGACGCTGATCTCGCTGATTCCCGCGCCGCTGGTGAGCCTGGTGGTAATTCTTTTTGGACAGCGCATTCACCATCGATTCGAAATCATCCAGAAAATGTTTTCCGACATCAGCAGCCGCGTTCAGGAGAACCTTTCCGGCGTGCGAGTGATCCGCGCCTATGCCCAGGAAGCGGCCGAGATGCGCAAGTTCGAAACTCTGAATCTGGATTACATCGCTCAGAACATCCGTTTGGCCAGGCTTTCAGCGCTGTTCATGCCGCTGCTGCAGGCGTTGGTCGGTGTTTCGTTCTTGATGGTTCTGCTGGCCGGCGGTTACCGGTTGCTTCAGCACCGGATCTCCCTCGGCAGTTTCGTCATGTTCAACACCTACACGGGGATGCTGGTGTGGCCCATGATCGCCCTCGGCTGGGTGGTGAATCTGATGCAAAGGGGAACGGCCTCCTGGAATCGGATTATGGAGCTGATGCAGGAGCAGCCCAGCATTGCAAGACGCGAATCGCTTGCTAACGCGCGCGGGTCGGAAACGCTAATACTGAGCCGTGAGCTGCGATTTGACAATGTCGAAGTGCGCTATCCCACCGGCGCCGCGCTTAAGAACGTGAGCCTCGAAATTCCATCCGGTTCCACCGTGGCAATTGTGGGACACACCGGCAGCGGCAAGAGTACACTCGTGAGCCTGATACCGCGGCTGCTCGATCCAACGCACGGCGCGGTATATCTGGACGGCGTTGATCTCAAAGACCTCGATCCGGAATGGCTACGCCGCCAGATCGGATTCGTTCCGCAAGAGACGTTCCTCTTCAGCGCCACGCTGGCGGAGAACATCGCGTGGGGAGTGGAGCAGGCCACGGAAGCGGACATCGCACGCGCTGCCGAGTTGGCTGGCCTCGCGCCCGACATCGCGAGTTTTCCAGCCGGGTACCAAACCATGATCGGCGAGCGCGGCCTCACGCTCTCGGGCGGCCAGAAGCAGCGCGTCGCCATCGCGCGCGCCATTCTTCGCGATCCGCGTATCCTGATTCTGGACGATGCCCTTTCGAGCGTCGACACACTCACCGAGGAACGCATCCTCACCGGTCTCGCCGGCGTGATGCACGGCCGCACCACCATTTTGATTTCGCATAGGGTATCCACCGTTCAGACCGCCGGCCGCATCTTTGTAATCGAGCACGGTCAAATCGCCGAACAGGGCACTCATGCCGAGTTGATCACCAACGGCGGCTACTATGCCGATCTTTATCAAAAGCAGCTGCTGGAAGAGGAGCTGGAAGCGATTTGACCTGGAACATCGTCCCGGCAGGTGACGTATCATTAGCCAGGTGATCTATGCATAGGAATGTCTGGTTGGCGCTGTCGGTGGCGGCGGCTCTTTCAACTGGGGCGTTGGCCGATGACTGGTCCAAGACGTTTAAAGTCTCAGGCCGGCCGGAGCTGCGCGTCAACACCAACGATGGGTCCGTCACAGTTCGAACCTGGGACCGGAAGGAGATCGAGGCACGCGTCACCACCGTGCACTGGAGAATTCCGTCGGACGTTCAGGTGATCGAGCATCAGACCGGGGATCACGTGGACCTCGAAGTTCGCATGCCCCATCATTCGTTTTCGCTGAATTTCGGACAGCGCTCCGCCATTCAGGTTGAGTTGCGCGTGCCGCGCGAGCTCCAGTCCGACATCCGCACTGGCGACGGTAGCATCGTGGTGGAGAATCTCAAAGGAGAGACCCGTCTATCCACGGGCGATGGACGCATTGAGGCCACTTCGGTGGATGGAGCGCTGGACGCCCAAACCGGAGACGGCAGGATCACCATACGCGGCCGATTCGATCTCCTCAAGCTGCATACCGGCGACGGAAGCATCGAGGCGGAAATCAACAACGGCTCGCGAATGACCTCCGAATGGAGCATACGCACGGGCGATGGGCATGTTACTCTGCGGCTGCCTGCTACGCTTTCCGCTGACCTGGACGTGCACACTGGCGACGGCCACATCCAATCCGACCTTCCCGTGACCATGTCAGGTTCTCGAAACGAGCATGAGCTGCGAGGCAAGCTAAATGCCGGCGGTCCGCCGCTGATCGTCCGCACTAACGATGGATCAATTCGCTTGGAGAAGATGTAGCACGGTTTAGTTGGTAGAGAGCGGCTGATTCGTAATCGGACCAAAGCGGCAACACGCGCCATGCCACGGGCAAGGAATGAGTAATTTACGGCGGGCCGACTGCCGTACGAGACCGTCTATTGCCGTCGCGTCCAACACAAACCTAGCACAACGATTGGCGTATGGTTGGGGGCGGTTCTATCGTGGAGTTCTCTGTCGATGGTCGGCCATGATAGCCGGAACGCTCTTAGGCAGCGCGTTCTTGAGAGCTGCCTGAACTCTCGCATCGACAATGCGGTCGATTGCGGACATGATTTCGCGTCCCGCGCTGAGTTCCGTATCGTGCAACATGCTTGGGTCGCTCTGTTTCGGGTCAACCGCTTGAATGAAGCGTCTTAAGGCGAACAAGAGATCCTGGTTCGGATTGCTAGCCATAGGACGATTGTAGCGCCCGCCAGCCAGGATTGGGATATTCTCGAATTGAATGGCCCAGCAGGGAACAAAGGATCGACGCAAGCGCCTGACGGGTCGGCTTGGCGGTTGGTCTGCGAGCAGTTCACAGGATTATCTTCACCTCGCACACTTGCTCTTCTGCCACTCCAAGAGCTACGCGGCTAGCTGTCCAGGGGCGAATTGTTCGAAATATACGTGGGCAGCCTTGCCCGTCTTGCTGGCGGCTCTCCAGGCGCTGGTTGTCGAGTACGAAGTCATCATGAATCCGCAGCGGAGCGCCAATCCACCATCGGACATCAACGCTCCAGAATTTGTAAAACGCTATGGCATCGCGGGTGACCTGCTCGACAATTTCAACGATTTGATCGAACTTCGAAACGAAGTTGTTCATCCGGCACACGCACCTACCGGGACCCCGGATAACTGGCCAGCTTATCTTGGAAGGCTCAAGGGGCTGGGTGTACTGGAGAGCACTGGAGCCGCTGACCACGATTATGTACTGCTCAGTCAGATCGCGTCACACCGCCTCTTTGAATGGGCCGTGCACGTGGTCCAATCGCTCTATGAGACTGTCATTCGAAGTGACCCCAAGCGCGCACTACACTTTGCGCCTTACCTGACCAGCTTTGATCCGCCTTGGTTTCAGTGATAGAGCCGGACACCGAAAAAGAAGAAGCGCGGCGCAGTTCCATGACAAGCTCGCCTCCACTATGCGTCTTGATGGCCAGAGAATCGAACCAGTTGAACTCAGCAGTCGAACCGATCCGTTGTTGGAGTTCATGTCGCGAACTCAGTCCGCGCAAGAGGAGTCTCTTACCTAGTCCTACATGAAAGTCTGGATTCGGCGAATGATTTGAAAGCCATATTTGGTACGGAGTCGGTTCAAGAATTCGGGTTCAACGGATTTGACATAGGCTAAGGTACCTCGAAGGCTCAGTGTCTCTTCTCTAGTAAGTTTGCCTGTCAAGAAATGGTGTACCGTGGCACGTATATCACGTTTCGTGTCCCTGCCGAGCGAAATGTGGCCTTCGTTTGTGAGCACTAAGCCGGTCACTCTTCGCAACCGCTTCTTCGAGACTCTCACGGTCTTCTCCTGATTCAACGTGAGCAGTGGGCTGCGCGTCCTACGGCATAGAGCGGTGACCATTTCCTCAGCCCTTGCAAGTAGCGCACTGGTTTGTGCAGAAAATGATAGATCATCGGCATACCGCGTATAGGTTATTCGCCACTTGGAACAGAATCGAGCTACCTGACGATCAAAGTCCGCCAGAAGAATGTTTGACAGAAGTGGAGAACTAGGCGCGCCAATCGCGAGACACAGTTGACGGGTGCCTTTCGGCCTCCAAAACAGAATTCTCGTCAACAGCTCCGCATCGTCGCTTGTAACCGAGGGTGCGTTCTTTGCCAAGAATCGCTTAAAATCGGTGCCGTGGATTGAAGGGAAAAAGTCTTTAAAATCTAGTTTCAGAAGAAATCGGCTATTAACATGGGGACGGGCGTTGTCAGTGATATTCATGCCAATCCGGTATGCCGTAGCTGCTGGATCAACTGGAAATTGCACCAAGAAATGGGACATTACCCAGTGCTGAAGCGCCTTCACTTCACGAGCGGGTTGAGCAATCGTGCGAAACTGACCGGGCATACGCTTCGCTATTAGGTAAACCTTGTACCGCATGGGTGAGGAGCGAATCAACTTTAGCAGCTCTTCTTGCGAGAGGGGCATCGCTTCCGTTAGGCCGAGCAGGATCTCAGACATTATCGGCCTCGCTGGTTCCGAGTAGCGGGTTAGCTTGCCTTAAATAGCGTTTTAGAATTCGCGCTCGGGTTTCATCCAGACTACTTCGAATGAGGAACTTGGCACGCTCCCGGTCTTTAACCTGCGCACCTGCACTGAAGTCATATGCGATGTAGGGTCCACCGCCTCCACTGACATAAAACGAACCGTTCAGGTATTCTTCCTTTATGATCCTTAGATCTTCGAGTAAGAACAAATACTTTTGAAGTGTAGGCTTGTCTACCTCTCTTCCGAGGGCTCGCAGGCAGTCTTGAATGTCAGTCATGGTTGCAGCGAAGACGATGTCGATTAAGTCCGCCACCATAAGCATGGTGTGGCCGTGGGATTTAAGGTCAAGACTGGGTTCTTTGAGTAGATCGTCCTCACGGTGTTGCAAGACATCGCATAGCTCTTCGCTCAGTTCTCTAAAAACATCGAGGTTTGATTGGTCGTTCAGACGCCTCGTCGTGGGATTCCAGAAGTACTTGTAGACGGCACTGCCCGCCAGTTCTTGGAGCCGGCGAACCGGCCCGTCTGCAATGAAACTCGGTCCGTCGAATTTCTTGTTGACGACCGCCAAAATCTTCGGCTGTACCGTTGTTAGCGCCGAGAAGGCTCCAAGTTCAGCAATCGAGCCTGGGCTCTCCACAAACAGGATGATTATCTCGGCTAAATCCGCGAGGTAATTTTCGACTTCAAGAAGATCAGTGAACCTTTCGTGGTCCAACCAGCGGCCAATATCCTCAGCCAGCCTCAGCCTTGGGGCGATTGTCGGCTTGTTTGTTTTGACATATCGGATGAAGTAATCCCTGACCGACCGATACCTTTTAGGTGATCTTTGATTCTGTGGTGGCCCTCCACAGAGGAAGATGAGGTTCGGTGTGTTCCGAACCCGACACGTGCTAACCTTGACGGACTGCGCGAAGGCAAGCAGCGACTCGGCCATTTGGAAAGCTCTTTACCAGTAGAGCGAGGCACGTGGGGGGATTTCTTCACGTGAGTCGCGCAGCGACGATCCGAAGGACACGTGAAGAAATTCTTCCACGTGCCGATAAAAGCTGCCAATCAAGGCTTGGTCCGGCGAAACGCCAGACACAGAGACATCTGCAATGCTTCAATGTCCCGTACTCGTAAAGAGCTAGAAGGAACTTTATCGAATTTCACCACCGAATGTCAAGCGATCCGGCCAATGATTAGTAGTTTTCCGCCATCCGCGCGCGATCTACGTGTCGGTTGCAGGTAAAGAAGCAGCAAAAGGGCCGGACCAAACTCAGGATAAACCTAGCCCAGATGCAATCACAGCGGGATGGGCTTCCTGCGCAACCAACGGAAGCCGCTTGAATAGATTGCAGCGACATCGATAGAACTGCCCACTTCATCGCGACAGGAATTGTCGGCGGCTCTGACGACCTCAAAGATGTGTTATCGACCCCGATCGGAATGTCGTTGTCTGGAGAGTAGGGGTTCACCCTCGAGCCAAGGTCGCTTGGTAGACAATCCGGGCGGCCGATGGAGTACATAAAGTCCTGAGGTAGCGCGCCCTCGAACCGTTCATTGTGTATTCGTCCCATGCGGTTGTGGCACCGGGCGAGTTACCAAGACTTCCGTTGCGCAGTGTGCTGGCAGAGGAGGACCTGGAGGAATTTGCAGTTCATACCGGCAAATGTGCTTGGCACGGTGGGCTACAGCGATTTCCTAAACGAGATTCAGGCGCATTGTGACGCGGTATTGGTCGAATTCAGAAACGTGCTAGGACCAGACTTTTGAAGCAAGAGAGCGTGCGTACGACATGGCGATTCCCGATGCTAGGATTAAGTCAAAACGGGTGGCAGGTGCACCAACCGGAAGCTTAGAAGCGCTGTAGGGCAGATCCGTGTGTTTAACAGGTGAAGAGATGTTTAGCACAAATCTAGCACAAAACCGAAATCCTGATTTACCGGTTGCTTGTAAGCGGTTGTAACAAAAGAAACGCCACTCTAGCTCAGTGTTCGATCACTCGCGCCGCGATCTGCCCCCTTGCCAGCCTCACATCGATTTCCGATCCGACCGAGGCGTCCGCCGGCTCCTTCACGATTCGGCCGGTTGCATCCGTAACCAACGCATAGCCTCGTTCCAGGATTTTGAGTGGGCTGAGCTGGGTCAGGTGCGCCGTTAAAGGATCGAGCCGACCGTGCGCTCGTGTAACTCGCAGCCGGACCAATTGTAATAACGCTGCATCGGCTGCTTCCAACCTGCGGCGCGCGGCCGCAATGCGCAATCGCAGATCCAGACTCCGCAAACGGGCGAGCAACTGCTCGAGGCGCTGCCTACGCGATGCTGCTGCCGTCCCGGTGCGCTCTCGTAGGCGATACTCCAACTCATCGACGCGTTGCTGCAGCCGTCCGATCCCCCGATGCAGCACCGCCGAGGCGCGCTCCACGCCCTGCTGATGTAAGCGCCGGGCCGCCATCGCGAGCCGGTACCGCACCGACTGCACCAGTTTGTGATCGAAGACGTCCAGTTGATCAAACAATTGCTCGCGCGTGCCGATCACGAGTTCAGCCGCCGCCGAGGGCGTTGGCGCGCGGAGATCCGCGACGAAATCGGCGATGGTGAAATCGGTTTCGTGGCCGATCGCGGAGATCACCGGGACGCTGCTGGCTACGATCGCCCGCGCCACCGCTTCTTCGTTGAATGTCCACAAATCCTCGAGCGACCCGCCCCCGCGCGCCAAGATCACGACTTCGGGCCACCCGGAACTGCTGAAATATTCGATCGCCCGCAGCACCGCCTCGATCGATCCTTCGCCCTGCACGGTCGCCGGATAAAGGCGGATGTGCAGTCCTGGAAATCGGCGCGAAAGAATCTGGGTAATGTCGCGGATCACGGCTCCCGATGGTGACGTTACGATTCCGATGCGGCGCGGCAGCCGGGGGATCGCGCGCTTGCGGCGGTGTCGAACAGGCCTTCCGCGGCCAGTTTCTTTTTGAGCTGCTCGAACGCGAACTGCAGCGCGCCGTGCCCTTGCGGCTCCAGCAATTCGACCTGCAGCTGATATTCGCCGCGTGCTTCGTAGACATCGATGCGGCCGCGCGCCAGCACCGCTATGCCATCCTGCGGCTTGAATTTCAAGTACCGCAGCGACGCGCGAAAACAGACGCAGCGCAGTTGCGCATCGTGGTCCTTCAAGGTGAAATAGCAGTGCCCGCTGGAGGCAGTCTTCGAACCCGATATCTCGCCGGCCACCCAGATATCGTTGAACTCATCTCCGAGAAGTCCGCGAATGGACGCGTTCAACTCGGCTACCGTGTACGTCTTGCGCGTGGGACCCCACGCCAGCGCCATTTGCTCCATCACATGCTCATGGTAAGCCGTGCTGCCAGTGCCTCGCCAACCAGTGCCCCGCCGAAATGTTGAAATGAGAGCTTATGGTCAAGAACTTCATGGATCTTTCGGACCGCGTAGCCGTCGTGATCGGCGGAACTTCCGGGCTCGGCCGCACCATCGCTCTGGGCCTGGCCGAGGCGGGCGCCATCGTGGTCTCTTCCGGCCGCCGGCAGGAGCTGGTGGAGGAAGTCAGTGCTCGCATACGCGCCATCGGACGTGAGACATTGAGTCAGAGCGTAAATGTGTCGGACCGGAAATCGATCGATGCTTTGCGCGATGCCGTGATGCAGCGATTCGGCCGGGTAGACGTGCTGGTGAATGCCGCCGGAAGGATCAAGAGGACGCCCACGAAGGAATTATCCGAGCAGGAATGGCAGGATATTCTGGACACGAATCTAACCGGCATGCTGCGCTGCTGCCAATCGTTCTACGAGCCGTTGCTAGCCAGCAAGCGCGGGCGCATCATCAACATCGCCTCGCTGAATTCATTTGTTGCTCTCAACGAAGTGGCCGCCTATGCCGCTTCCAAATCGGCAGTCTTATCCTTGACCCGCAGCCTGGCGGTGGAATGGTCGAAGCTGGGGATCAATGTCAACGCCATCGCGCCCGGAGTCTTCCGCACCGACCTCAACGCGGCATTGCTGGATAGCACCGAGCGCGGCCGCGAGTTGCTCTTGCGGACCCCCATGCGCCGCTTCGGAAAATGCCGAGGAGCTGATCGGCGCCGCGGTGCTGCTGGCGTCCGATGCCGCGAGCTTCATCACCGGCCAGTGCATCACGGTTGACGGCGGATTCCTGGCGTCCGGCGTGAATAGCTGAATTTGTGGGAACATCTTATAAAGATCAGAAGGAGGCGGAACATGCCTGCCACGTGGCAGAACGATCTCACTCCCATTGGTCCAGCAGATTGGAATTACGATTTTGCGGCCCACTTGCTGGAGCGGGCCGGCTTCGGCGGAACGCCGGATGAGATTGCCAATCTCGCCAAACTGACCCCGGCGCGAGCGGTCGCCCGACTGGTTCGCTTCGAAGGAACAGACGCGAGCAATTTGCCTCCGTTCGATCATTCCGGAGTCCACGACCCTGGCCTCGAACCGTTTCCTCCCAGCCGTCCGGCCGTCACGGACATGGCCAAGGAAAAAGGCGAAGCGCTCGGCATTAAGGTGAAGCCCGCGGCAACCGCCGTCTCCAGCCGATCGTGGATGAGTTCTTCTACTGGCTTCGCGCCAGCGCGCTCGAAACCAACCGCGTCGCCTATTGGTGGGCCAACCGCATGGTGGCGAGCCCGCGCCCTCTGCAGGAAAAGATGGCGTTGTTCTGGCACGGCCATTTCGCTTCGAACGAAGCCAAGGTGCGCGATTACCGCAAGCTGCTCGGCCAGTTGGAGCTTTTCCAGAAGCAGGGAACCGGCAATTTCAGGGACCTCACCGTGGCGGTGGCTCAAGATCCGGCGATGCTTTCGTTCCTGGACGCCGGGCGTGAACGTGAAAGGCGCGTCCAACGAGAATTTCGCCCGCGAAATCATGGAACTGTTCACCATGGGCGTCGGCCACTACACGGAAAAAGACATCCGCGAGGCCGCGCGGGCCTTCACCGGCTGGAATTACGTGGATTTGAAGTTCGTCGTGAACAAAGACCAGCACGACGATGGCGAGAAGACGTTTCTCGGCAAGACCGGCCATTTCGACGGCGTCGACGTGATCGACATCATCATGGAGCAGCCCGCGACCGCCGATTTCATCGCCGGCAAGATCTACCGCTTCTTCGTCCGCCAGCAACTGTCGCCCGAGCTTCAGAAACAGCTGGGCACGGTGCTGCGCGATGTCCAACTACGAGATCAAGCCGCTGCTTGAGAAAATCTTCCTGTCGCGCGATTTCTACAGTCCCGCTTCGGTCGGCACGCAGATCAAGAGTCCGGTGGAGCTCGCGATCAGTACGTACCGCAAGCTCGGACAGAAGAGCGTTCCCGGCGTTCCGGATTTCAATCTGGCGACAGGCGCGCTGGGACAGCAGCTCTTCTCGCCGCCAACCGTGGCGGGTTGGGCAGGGGGACAAAGCTGGATCACGCCGGGTCTGCTTCTTGAGCGCGGTAATTTTGCCCGTGACGTGCTGTTTCCCGGACATCAGCTTTCTTCCGCCGGATCGTTTCACCGGCGGCGGGGAAATTCGAAGGGTCGCCGAACGTGTCCGGCAAGGAATGGATATTTCGACTGCCACCATGGATGACGCCAAAACGGGCGTCCGCGCGGAGTCGAACTTGAATGCCGACCGCGACGAGGATTTCAACACGCGCTACGGCAGCTTCCGAGGCTCGCAGATGGCCGTCGAAAGAGTCAAGCCCATTCCCCGCGACACGGCTCAAATACGCCTGGCCTCGATGATTGTGAGCGCGGACTTGAACAACACAACGCAGGTGGTCGACTACATGCTGCTTCGGTTCATGCGCGTCCCGCCCAGCGACAACACGCGCCGGAAGCTGGTTGCCTTCCTCGACAAAGAATTGGGCACGCCGGACATTGCCGTCGCGCGAACGTATATGGAGGAGCCGTTGCGCTTGCTGCTCCATTTGATCATGAGCCAGCCGGAGTATCAGTTGAGTTGAGGTGATCCATGAAGAGAAATCACTTTTCGTTTCCGAAGGCCAGCCGGCGGGACCTGCTGCGCGCCGCCATGTACGGCGTAGGTGTCAGCGCCGCAGCTGTTCCCATGCCGATGTTCGCCCAAGCGGCCGCCGCGCTTGCAGCGCAGGGAAAACGCGATGGAAAAATACTCGTTGTGCTCGAACTATCCGGAGGCAACGACGGGCTCAACACGCTGGTTCCCTACGGTGACGATGCCTACTACCGGCTTCGGCCGAACCTGGGTATCCCCCGCAATGAGGTCCGCAAGATCGACGACCATTTCGGTTTCAGCCACGGCATGGCCGGATTTGAACGCCTCTATAAGAATGGCAAGCTCGCCATAGTCCACGGTTGCGGATACGACAATCCATCGTTCTCACACTTCACTTCGATGGCGTATTGGCACACCGCCGCGCCCAATAGCGGCGAGGAGTACGGCTGGGTCGGCCGGGTCGCGGATGCCATCGCGCCTCAGGCGCCGCCAAATTTTCTGGTCAACATCGGCGTGCGGCAATCGCTGGCCGTTCGAAGCCAGAAGCATGTTCCCGTGGTCTTCGACGATCCGAACAAATTTTCGCAGGAGAAGTTCTACGACGAGCGGGAGATTCTCGACTCCGTTTCCGACGACCGGCCGGTAGACAATCCCTCGAGGCGGTTCCTTCTCGATACCGCCCGGAGCGCCAAGGACGCGTCGGCGCTGGTTCGGAAAGCATGGTCCAAATACCATTCACCAGTGGATTACGGAATCACTGGTCTGGATCTTCCCAAAGTAGCTGCACTGATTGAAGCTGGCATGCCCACGCGTCTCTACTACACGTCGTATCGCAATAACGCGTTTGACACGCACGTGTTTCAATCCGACGTGCACAAGCGGCTGCTGACCTACGCTTCCGACGCCGTTTCGGCGTTCCTGCTGGATCTGGAGCGGATCGGACGCGCGGACGACGTCGTCGTAATGATCTTCTCCGAGTTCGGACGCAGGGTGCCCGAGAACGTCAATCTCGGCACGGACCATGGCACGGCCAACCTCATGTTCGTGGTTGGAAATCAGGTGAAAGGTGGCCAATACGGCCAAGCCCCCAGCCTTACGAAACTGGATGCGGGCGACAATCTGATCCACACCACGGATTTTCGCCGAGTATATGCGACCATGATCGCCGGCTGGCTGGGATTCCACGACACGCGGCCATTGCTCAATGGCGAGTTCGAGCCCTTCGACTTGTTTCAGCAGCGTAGGGTTTGATACGGCAGGTTTGATACAACAGGTTTGATGCAAAATTTTCTGGCCGATCTCCGCTACGGCCTTCGCCGTCTGCTGAAGAATCCAGGGTTCGCTATCGTCGCGGTCATCGCCCTTGGTCTCGGCATCGGAGCCAATACCGCGATCTTTAGCCTGGTGGATCGAGTGCTGATTCGGCCCATGCCATATGCCGACCCTGACCGGCTGGTCACGCTCTGGGAAGACGCGTCTTACATCAATTTTCCGCGCAACACGCCAGCTGTGGCCAATTTTGAGGATTGGAAAAAGCAGAACCAGGTCTTCACCGATTTGGCCGGTAGCCGTGATCGCGCCGGAAGTCTGACGGGGGATGGTCTGCCTGAAACGGTCCTGGGAGGGGCTGTAACAATCAACCTGTTTCAGGTTCTCGGCGTCCAGCCACTGCTTGGCCGCGCATTTACGGAAGATGACGATCGTCCCGGCGAAAACGTGATTATTCTGAGCTACGGGCTATGGCAGTCGCGCTACGGTGGAGATCCCGGCGTGATCGGCCACAGCATCCTGGTGAACGATGCCAAGACCACGATCATCGGAGTGATGCCGCCCGGATTCACCTTACCCAAGCGGAAGACTCAGTTTCTCTCTCCGGCGCAGTTCACACCGCAGATGCTGAATAACCGGGCAACTCATCTGCTTAGCGTCATCGCTCGCCTCAAGCCGGGGATCACGTTGGCGCGGGCGCAGTCGGACATGACCGCTATTGCCAGCCGTTTAGCCCAGCAGTATCCCGAAACCAATAGACAACTCGGCGCAGTGGTGGTCCCGCTGAAGGATCAGATTGTCGGCAACACAGGCACAGCCTTGCTGGTATTATTGGCCGCGGCCGGATGCGTGCTGCTCATCGCATGCGCCAATGTTGCCAACTTGCTCCTCGCCAAAGCCGCTGCGCGCGAGCGTGAGATGGCGATCCGGACGGCGATGGGAGCCGCGCGTGGACGCCTGATCATCCAGATGATGACGGAGAGCGTCATGCTTGCCATCGCTGGCGGTGTACTGGGTCTACTTTTAGCCCGATTGAGTATGCGCGTTTTAGTAGCCCTGATCCCGACCGGATCTGCCGGGCGCGTCTCAGCTTTCGATAGACGGCCGGCTGCTCGCTTTCACGTTGGGCATCGCGTTACTTACAGGCATCGTCTTCGGAATAGCGCCAGCGCTCGAAACCACCAGTCTCGACGTGTCGGAGAAACTCAAGGAAGGCGGCCGCGCGGGTGTGGGTGGCAAGCGCCGCCGCTTCCGCGATGCTTTGGTCGTAGCCGAAGTAGCTCTGGCATTGATTCTACTTGTGTCCGCTGGGCTCTTGCTGCAGACCCTGCGAAATCTCCATGCCATCGATGCCGGATTCAATCCCGAGAATATCCTGACGATGAGCACGCGCTTGCCGTCGCCGAAATATGCCGACCCGTCCAAGCGCCTGGCATATTTCGACGCGGTTGTGCAGAAAGTCCGCGGATTGCCTGGCGTCGCGGGCGCCGGTTTCACTTCCAACCTGCCGTTCACCAGTCAGGGATACACCAGCGGCTTTTCAATTGAAGGCCGACCCTTTGCACCAGGAACCAGCCAGAACGCTCTTTATCGCGAGGTCACCAACGATTATTTGCAGACCCTGCGAGTCCGCTTGCTGGAAGGCCGCCTTTTTGGAAACGACGATCGCGCCAATTCCCTGCCGGTCGTGATCATCAACGAGACGTTCAAGAAGCAGTACTGGCCGAACGAGAGCCCGCTCGGCAAACGCGTCCAGACTTCCGGCGATAATACTCCCTTTCAAACCATCATCGGTGTTGTCGCGGACGTCCGCGAGCGTGGACTGGAATTAGATATGAAACCGGCCGTCTATCTTCCGGTCGTTCAGCTTCCGTTCGGCTGGAACAATCCACACCAGCTCGCTATCCGGACCTCGATGGATCCACACGGCATCGCCAAAGCCGCTCATGAAGCTATCTGGGCCGTGGATCGCGATCAACCGATAGCGGACGTGCGGACCATGGAAGATATAGTCGACCTCGAAGTGGCCAATCACAAGCAGCAGACTGCGCTGCTGGCCACGTTTGCGGCATTGGCTCTGGTCCTGGCATCGCTCGGGATCTACGGAGTTCTCTCGTATGCGGTCACGCAGCGGACGCGAGAGATCGGCGTACGAGTAGCTCTGGGCGCGAGCATCGGCGACGTGACGCGCATGGTGGTGGGACATGGAATCGCGCTCACGGTGCTGGGAATCGCAATCGGCACTGGCGTGGCGCTGGCGGTCACACGATCGATGACGAAGTTGCTAGTGGGCGTCAAGGCCGCCGATCCAGCAATTTATGTTGCTGTGGCGGCGCTGTTATCGCTCGTCGCGCTGGTGGCCTGTTACGTTCCAGCGGCACGCGCCGCTCGCGTCGATCCGACGGTTGCATTGCGCGAAGAGTAAAGTGATTAGAACGAAACGTGCTGGGTCTTCGTCGCTCCCACCGAGTTGGTGATCTGCAAATCGAAGGCAGCCACGACGTTCACATCTCCAACCACCGGGAAAGTTGCCAGCAATGCGAACTGGCCGCCTGCGGGGCTGGAGGGGAAAAAGTACTGATGGAAGTTAGAAGTCGCATCGACGCCGATTACTCCGGGCGCAATCGTCGCTCCCTTAATGTCGTAAAAGGTGAACGCAAGCTGCGATGCCGAATAGGTATTGTCTAAGCCGACAACGCTGACGTCCAGGTTGTTCAGACGCCGCACCGCGCCGGTGGTATCGAGAATGATGGGCGCGGGCGGAATGGTCAAGCTGATCTGTTGTGTTGGTGTGTTGGGAATGGTGAGTGTGAACACGATGCTTCCCGCCGTGCTCCCGGTCTGGAAGGCGATGCTCGATTGCGTGCCGAACATGGCTACCGTATCGCCCGGCGAAATCGTAACCGTCGCCGAGCGTGTCGGCCCGGAAAGAAACTGGACTGCTGCGTCATTTGTGACTCCCGCCACGCTGGGCTGGAACGTCATAGTCAGCGTCCCGTAGTCGGTCACTTGCGAAGGCGCTGCGAGTTGAATCGATACATTGTTCTGTTGAGCGCTCGCGCCCACGGTCGAGCCGAGTTGAATCCAAGCGGTGGGCAGCGTGAGTTCTAATCCTTGCCCGGTAAGCACAAATGACCGCTGATCGACGGTGAGGGTTCCGCGAACCGCTTGGCCCGTTCGCGGCTCGAACGCTACTTGAAACGAGACGGATTGGCCGGGCGTAAGCTGAATAGGCGCCGCTGCCCCGACCGGGCCGCTGAATCCCACGCCGGTAACTAGCAAGGCGACCACGGTAATGCTTGCGTTGTTGAGATTGGTAAGCCTGAAGTTTTGAAAACGGCTGCTTCCGACCTGCACGGAGCCAAAATCGATAACCGCGCCTGCGGCGAGTGGCGTGTTACCGTCCCCAACGGCTAGTGCGGCCGACGGTGTAACGGTCGCGCGCAAAACGATGTTGATCGTGTTCACCAGCAGGAACGCGCTGTAGGTGCCGATAGAAGTCGGGTTAAACGCGACGCGAAATTCCGCCGACGAACCCGGCGCGATTGTGTAGGGTAGCTCCGGGGTCTGGGAAATCGTAAAGCCAGAGCCGGCGATCGACAACGTTTGGAAGATGACCGGGCCGTCGCCGACGTTATGCACATGAAATCGCGTAGCCAACGTATCGCCCGGTGAAGCCGAGCCTAAGTCCACAAGCGCGCCTATTGGCGTTTCGGTCGTGCCATCGAACAGGAATACCTGGATCTGCGCCAGCGCCGCCGGCGGAAGAATCAAACTACAGAGGAGCAATCGCCGGATCATTGTCTACTCTCTGGCAGTTGATAATATTGCTCGCGATTCTGGATGATGCGAATTGCGAACTGCCGGCTACTGCCCAGATCCCGAAGCTGGATCCAGCCGTCGCCCATCTGCTGAAGCGCAAAGCTGGCCGGCAATTGCGCGATGATGTGCTGTTCGGGACCGTCTCGCTTTCGCACTACGATTCCATTACCGTCGGCGTAGACCAGGTCGCCATTCGCGAGCAGGAGTGCCGGGGCGCTGACTCCCGGAATCGCGGTCTGCGCCTTTATGTCGCCGGTCGCGAGGTCTACCCGCAGATCGCACAGCCCGTCGTCACGCTGGACAATCATTGCGGCCTGGCCTGGACGCGGCGCGGCGATCGAAAGGATGGCGCTAGCCGAAAGCGTCGTGGGATCGAAGGGCACCGGATTGAATGCTGCGCCATCCCACGCGAGCAATGTGTTTGCGGCCGGCATAAAAATCAGTGCGGGCTCGCCAGCCCGTGTAAACGCGAACAGCGCCGGACCGTCCGGCTGCGAATTACTCGCAACTATCGATCCAGCCCAATCTGTGACGACCACAGACGAGTTGGTCTTAAACAATCCATACGATCCGGAATATGCCGCCGAGACAACTCCTAGCGCCACCGGATCGCCAGGCAGGAAATTTCCAGCGATGCCGTACACCGGACGGAAGGAATTCGCTGCATCCTGCATGAATCCTACGCGCGGAGGAGTCAGGCCGGTCTGTGCCCACGCCGCACCGGCCATAAAAGACAACGTCACCAATAGTGCTCGCATCGCCAATTTTACGTTCATCGCCAATGTTACTTTCATCAAGGATGCCCCACGATAATGCTTGGACTGCCGATGCTGACACCCGCCGGAGGCGTTGTGCTGGACGATGGGCTATGCGATCGCGCTAACACGAAGCCCGCCGCTGCCCCACCGGCCACTGCTGCCAGCCCGATCAGAATCCACGTCGTGCGGCCTTTGTGCGGGGCCGTAAAGCTGCCTTCACCGCCTGCCTGCGTGGCAACTGCGTCGCTCACGTATTGCGTACTGATGATGCCCGCTCGCGCCTGATCCTTGATGGCCGTAATGCGGATTTGCACAGGACCAGATGTTCTGTTCCAGATCCATCCAACCGCCGCCCGTCCATCCGGACCGGTGGTCACTACTTCGGTCCGCAGCCCGGAGTTGAACACGCCACTCGGCCCTTCCTCAGGCAGCTTGAAACTCACGGCTGCACGTTCCACCGGTTTACCGGCTTCGTCAGTCACCAATACCGTAAGGCCACGGGAGCCCCGCGAGCCTGTCCGATAAGCGGCTCCATCGCCCTCCACCACCTTCAACTGCACGATCACCGATGCATTGGAAGGAACGACCCCGGCCAAGGCGCAACAGAGCATGCCGCGCCAACGATTCATTACTCGTGTTCGCACGTGATATACGTGCCGCTTCGGGGGGCATACTCTCAGCCAAATTGGGTGTAGTTACTTTACTGGTTTGGTCGCGCACGATCGCGCTGTGCGTTTCGCCAGGATTGCGCCCGAAACCGGGTCTTGTCTTAGAACTTCAAACCCAAGCGCGTCAACGATTCCCCGATCCAGAAGCTGGACCAGAGCATAATCGTCGTCACAGGAAGGTTCATCGCGTGTTACAGGCGCCAACCAGTCAAGATGGTAGATTGTCCTGTAAAATTCGGCAGTGGATTGCATGGCCCACGAGGTCCCGAGCCGAACCGGGGTCGCGGAAGAACTTCGTGGAAGAGCACTCAGCGACCGCATGAGGCTTCCGGTACCTGCGTCGAACTTCCAGTCGCCGTACCATTGCGTTCGGAACTCGAGCACGCAGATTCCAGCGACCACCACCGTGATAGCTGTGGCGGCGTAGCCAAGGCCGCGCCAAGGTTGCCGCGCGCGAACCAACTGCTTGGCCGCCAGCAGAATCACCACTGTCGATAGGAAGATCGCGTAAAGGCAGGTCCTGGGATAGGGGTAGACAGCGCCCGCGAAAAGATGGCCGCTCACCACCAACAGGATTGAGCCGGCCAGGGTCGCGACCGAAATATCGAACACGAGGCGCTCCGGCGACTGCTGGTCGGGTTCAGTCATTCCAATCCTCAGTCCTACGGCAATAATGACGGTTACTCCTAGAAAAATGAGCAGATACGGCATGTAGTGACGGACGTCTTCCTGGAGAAGCGGCTCAAAGCCGATCAGCGGCCAATCCTGATCGAACGACGCGGTGTAAAGAGAATTGAGCGAGTCCCGCCAACTCGGCAGTCCAAAATAGAAATCCTCACGTTTTGCCGCGGCAAGAGGTGCTGCAAACAGACAAAACGTGATGGCTGCGGGCGCGGCCATGTTCACAAGAATGGAGCGAACGCTGCCAGATCGCCGGTAAACAACGACCGCCACAACCGCCAGCAACACAACACCCGCGAATGCGAACGTCAGGTTTGCTCCCACGGCCAGCGTAGCCAGTACTGCCATCCATCGCAGCGTTTGCGGAGCTGCCGATTCATCGCTAGAAATCTCATTCGCAAATCGGAAAAGGCAAAAAATGGAACATGCGAAGAGCGCCAGCGCCATTCCATAGCCACGTGCCGCGCTCATGAAATCGAAGACGTATGGATTCAGCGCCAAAAGCACAGCGGCCAAAAGAACCAGCCAACTGGAAGGGAACAGGGTCACAGCCAGCCGCCAGACCACCCAAAGGTATAGGAAACCGAAAATGAGGCTGGTCAGGCGCAGCGGCACGACACCCGCGCCAAAAATCCGAACAAACAGGATGCATCCGAAGGTGTGCAGGATATGATGGCCGGCATCGAAAGTCGTGAAAGCACTGAGGACGGGCTGATTGACATGCTGCTCATAAGCATAGGCTTCGTCAACGGTGATTGACTGGGTTGCAGCACGATAACAATTGACCAGCCCTACCGCGAACAGGAGCAGAAGCGTTGCGATATAGCGAGTCCGTACCGGCTCAGAATGTTTTCCAATAGGGAAAGTATACCAGCCGCCTTCGGAGGTCCCAACAGTTAGAACTGGCAATTCCATCAGGTTGCGAGTAGACTGGAATATTCAAATTAGCCCATTTCGCTCGGTACCGTCTGCGTTTCCGCGTGATCATTTTATCCAGAGTTCTATGCCAACACAGCATGCAACCTAACCACCGACTTTTTCCTATACTTGTCCTGTTCCTCGCCTCGATTCCGGTCTGGGCGCAGAACGAAACCGTAAATGGCCACTCGGCCAAGTCGCGCCAAGCGATTTTGAAGCTTAGTGCCCCCACTGCGGCGATTCTGCAACAGGTGAAACAGCTTGGCGACGCTGACGACTTCCGCCCGCTCAGTAGCACGTTGAACCTTTACGTACTTCATTCCAAGAGCGAGAGTGTCACGGCGTTAGTCAACACTCTGAAAAACCATCCTGCGGTGGTATATGCCGAGCCCGATTTCATCGTCAAGCCGGTGGTGACCCCCAATGATCCCGATTTTTCGCAACAGTGGTCACTATTAAATACCGTCACGCCGGGCGCTGACATCGGCGCTACAAACGCGTGGACCATCTCGACCGGATCCACAGCCAATGTCGCCGCTGTCGTCGATAGCGGAATCGATTATACGCATCCCGACCTTGCCGCCAACGTCTGGTCCGCGCCCGCAGCATTCACCGTCAACCTCAGTTGGGGTTCGCTTACATGTCCTGCTGGGTCGCACGGCTATAACGCCATCACAAGAACGTGTACACCCTTAGATGACAACGGTCACGGCACGCACGTTTCGGGAACCATCGGCGCCATCGGAAACAACACCCTTGGCGTGGCCGGCGTGAATTGGACGACGCGTATCATGCCGCTGAAATTCCTGGACTCCACTGGCAGCGGAGCCGTTTCTGACGCCATCGACTGCATTGTGTTCGCTCTGCAGGCGAAAACAACGTTCGGCAGCAGCGCCAACGTGCGAGTGTTCTCCAACAGTTGGGGCGGCAGCGGATTCTCGCAGGGTCTTCTGGATGAAATCAACGTCGCGAACAATGCAAATGCCCTATTCGTTGTCGCGGCCGGCAACAGCAGTCAAAACAACGACTTCTCGCCTATCTATCCGGCAGCCTACAACGCACCCAACATCATCACGGTCGCGGCTACGACCAATACCGACACGCTGGCTTCATTCTCCAACTATGGACCCACTACGGTTCACCTCGGCGCGCCGGGCGTCGGTATTCTCTCCACTTGGCCCAATGGCTCGTACGCGAATCTCAGTGGAACGTCGATGGCAACCCCTCACGTATCAGGCGCCGCCATGCTGGTGCTATCGGCCTGTAACTTAAGCACATCCGCTTTGAAGTCCACACTCCTGGCGAATGTGGACCCGCTCGCCAGTTTGGCCGGAATCACCGTCACCGGCGGACGTCTGGATGTCAACAAAGCAATCCGCAGTTGTAGCGGCGGCAGCTCGTCCGCTCCGTTTACAATCTTTGGCACAGGCGTTTCGTCACCCGGTGTACTTGCGCCAGACGACGCCGTAGACAGTCACTACACGATCCTCAGTAGCGCCGATTCCTCATATCCCGGACCGAATGCCTATGTAGTTATTTCGAACGTTTTTCCCATCGGACCCTGGCTGTCCGACGGACCGAATTCTAAGTGGATCGGTCCACGAGCCGATGCCGGGAACGGCAACGCGCAGGGAATCTACACCTACCAAACAACCTTTAATTTAGCCGGGTTCAATCCCTCGACCGCGGTGCTCACTGGCGAGTTCGCCGCCGACAACTCCGCCAATATCTTGCTCAATGGAGTAAACGTGGCTATCAATTCAGCCGGGTTCTCCACGTTCACTCCCTTTACGATCAGCACTGGTTTTGTTGCGGGCATCAACACCTTGGATTTCGTGGTGACCAATGATCCCTGGACGCCCAACCCAACCGGGTTGCGCGTCGACATCAGCGGTACGGCTACGCCATCTTCGGCTCCGCCACCGATCACGGTCACAGTCACGCCGCCAGGTGCGACGCTCTCGGCCAGTCAATCTCAGACGTTCGCGGCCACTGTGGGAGGCACCACAAATCAGGCCGTCACCTGGTCCATTTCTCCCTCGACGCTGGGCTCGATTACCGCCTCGGGTGTGTATCTTGCCCCGTCCAGCATCGCCAGTCAACAAACAGTTACCGTAACCGCAAAAAGTCTCGCGGACAATACTACGACGGGCGGCGCGGTAGTTACTCTAAATCCCTCAGCGGGCTCGACGGCGCCAATCGTGATTTTCAATACTGGCGAGGTCTCGGTGGGGACCCTCGCTGCAGATGGCGCCGTAGACAGCCATTACACCATCATTGCCAGTGCCGATTCCTCGTATGCCGGTCCCAACACATTTGTGGTGCTCTCGAATGTTTTCCCCATTGGACCCTGGCTGTCCGACGGTCCGAATTCTAAATGGATCGCGCCGCGATCCGATGCCGGCAATGGCAACGCGCAAGGAAACTATACCTACCGAACCACGTTCAATTTAACTGGACTCAGTCCCGCGAGCGCGGTTCTCAAGGGCCAGTTTGCCGCTGACAACACTGCAATTATCCTGCTGAATGGCGTGGCAGTGGGCAGCACCTCGCCCGGTTTCTCTAGCTTCACTCCGTTCACGATCAGCAGCGGTTTTATTGCGGGCGTCAACACCTTGGATTTTGTGGTAACAAACTACCCATCGACACCTAATCCCACTGGCCTGCGCGTCGAAGTTGCCGGGACTGCCACTCCCACCTCAACATCGGGCCCGATCGCAATCTTTAACACCGGAGTAAACAGTCCCGGTGTTTTGGCCGCCGATGCCAGCCTCGATCCTCACTACACAATCACCGCCAGTGCCGATTCCGCGTATCCTGGCCCGAATGCATACGTGGTTCTCTCAAACGTTTTCCCGATTGGACCCTGGCTCTCCGACGGCCCGAATTCCAAGTGGATCGCGCCGCGATCCGATGCCGGCAACGGCAACGCAGCGGGAAACTACACTTACAAAACCACGTTTGACTTAACGGGACTCAATCCCGCTACCGCCGTGCTCAGCGGCCAGTTTGCCGCCGACAACTCCGCCATCATCCTGCTGAATGGTGTTCAAGTCGGCAGCGCTTCGCCGGGTTTCGGCAGCTTCATCCCGTTCACGATCAGCACCGGTTTTATCGCGGGCGTCAACACTTTGGATTTTGTAGTGAACAACGCTCCTTTTTCGGGGATCAATCCCACGGGCCTGCGCGTGGAGGTTAGCGGCACGGTCTCCAATTAGGAACCCGCTGGATTATAGGCCCCTGGCGTACTCGCGATCTGGAGCCTGAACAATCCGCTCCAGTTCGCCGTGGTCCAGCCAGTTAAACTCGCACCGCTCGCAATCTTCCATGACGACGTTGCCTCCGCCGCCATAAAGATGCGTATCCATTTCCTGGCCGCATTGCGGGCAGCGGATTCGGCGCTCCATCTCGCTCCAGTCTGGCTGATGGGCCCCTTCAGCCACCACTTCGCCGCGCGCGCGTAAGTTATGAACAATGGCTAGGAAGGGCTCCATCCCGACCAACATCCCGCGGCAGCGTCCGCAGTAGAGTATCCGCTCGCGGGCTATGGAGGCGTGGACCAATGGCACTGCACAGATCGGACAGTTTAGCGAGCTTACCTCGCCCAGCACCCGGACCCCGTCGGCGTTTGTTTCCGGGAAATGTGCGCTACCGCAATAGTCGCAGACCAAGCACTCCTGATCTGGCTTCAGACGCATCGGCGCGCCACAGTTCGGACAGTTCACTGGACATCCATCGGCCGGATGCCCAGTAACCTTCAGGTGTCACTGCCCAAACCGATGCCATCCATCTGACGAAGCAGAAGTGTTCGCAGGCGCCTGAGGCGGAGCGTACGAATAGTTACCGGCCTGAGGCGGTGGCGCGGCCGGATACTGCGCTACCGCACCGCCGTCAGCGCGAGGTGGCGCCTGGTAAGAAGCAGTGGGTGGGTATGCTTCGAATCCGCTATTGGCATAGGGATCGTATCCGTAGTAACCGGGATATCCGTAAGCGTAGGGGTACCCATAATAGTAAGGGTATCCGTACGCGTAACCAGGCCAATATCCAGGCCAACCCCAACCGAATCCAAAGCCGAAGCCGCCGCCCCAATAACCGCGACCGTAGCCGCCATAACCACCGCGAAACCCGCCATATCCTCCGCGGAATCCGCCGCCATATCCTCCGCGAAACCCGCCGCCATAGCCCCCGCCGCCCCGAAATGCCCCGCCTCCTCCGCCGCCCCGGAATCCGCCGCCAACTGATCCGCCGCGAGATCCGCCACCACCTCCGCCGCCGTGGCCTCCGCCTCCGCGCTGGGCATAGACAGCCGTGGCCAGCACCAGTGACAAGAACACAATATGCAACTTGCGCATAAAAAGAACTCCTTGTGAAATAGGATACACCCACGAGGGCAAGGGCGGAGAGCAATCGCCGAGTTCTACCACCAGTTCTTAGACATGGCCCTTTTCCGGACCCGTAGTGCGGCTGTCTTCGGCATCGACGCTCATCTGATCGACGTCGAGGTGGACATGTATCCTGGCGGCAGCGCGCGCGACTTTATCACCGTCGGAATGCCCGATACGGCGGTCCGCGAAAGCCGCGAGCGCATCAAGTCGGCGCTGCTTAACTCCGGCTTCGGCTATCCCAATAAATCCGTGACCATCAATCTGGCGCCCGCCAATATCCGCAAAGAGGGCGCGGGATTCGACCTTCCCATGGCGCTCGGCATCCTGGGCGCGATGGGTACGGTGGGCAACAGCGATGAGCACTTGCTGGTCGGCGAACTTTCGCTCGACGGCACGCTTGCGGCCGGTACGCGGCGCATTGTCGATTGCGGTTTGCGCGCGTCGGCAGGGCATCCCGAATCTGCTGGTTCCGTTTGACAACGCGGCCGAGGCCGCTGTCACTGAAGGCGTGCGCGTCTTCGGGATGCGGCATTTGGCCGAAGTCGTCAAGTATCTGAACCAGCCCGATCAGTTTCATCCAACTGTATGTCCCACCACCACTGGATCGCCGGCCGACTCCGCCTTCCCGGATTTTCGCGAAGTTCGCGGGCAGACGACGGCCAAGCGCGCGCTGGAAGTTGCGGCGGCGGGCGGCCACAACGTCCTGATGATCGGGCCACCAGGCTCTGGAAAAACGATGCTCGCCAAACGGTTCGCGGGCATCCTTCCGCCGCTGACCTTTCAGGAAGCGATTCAGACCACGCAAGTGCACAGCGTCGCGGGCCTGCTTCCGCACGGGGTTGGTCTGGTGGCGCAGCGGCCGTTCCGCTCGCCGCATCACACCATCTCGGACGCCGGTCTGATTGGTGGGGGTTCGGGCACGCCACGACCCGGCGAGGTTAGCCTGGCTCACAATGGCGTACTGTTCTTGGACGAACTTCCCGAGTTTGCGCGTAATGTGCTCGAAATGTTGCGGCAGCCACTCGAAGAGTCATCGGTGATGATCGCGCGCAGCACGATGACGCTGTCGTTCCCGTCCGATTTCATTTTGATCGCGGCCATGAATCCATGCCCCTGCGGATTCTTTTCAGACCCCACGCACGAATGCCGCTGCACCGGCGCGATCATTCAGCGCTACCTGAGCAAGGTGAGCGGGCCGCTGCTCGACCGCATCGATCTTCACATCGAAGTTCCGGCGGTGGCCTATAAGGAATTGCGCGGCAAGGACACCGGCGTGACTTCCGCGGACATGCGCACTCGAGTGGAGAACGCCCGCGCTATCCAACAGCGCCGCGGATTCTACAACGCCCGCATTCCTTCGCGCCTCTTGCGCCAGCTTTGCGCCTTAGATGACGCGGGCGAGCGAACGCTCGAGATGGCCGTCCGCCGCATGGGCCTCAGCGCCCGCGCTCACGACCGCATCCTCAAAGTCGCCCGCACCATCGCCGATCTCGACTCCGCCGAGTCCGTCACCGCCAAGCATCTCGCTGAAGCGGTGCAATACAGCAGCCTCGACCGCAGCTATTGGAGCTAGGACTAATTACTTCTAGGTGACACACGCTCACTTACGGCAACAAATCGACTTATTGTTGATACAAAGCGGTCAAAACTGCGTCCATATTTCTGTGAAACCGTCATTTCCCGCTTTCGCACTAATTTTATTTGCGCCCGCGAGCACTATGCTGGCGCAGAACCCGAACAATGCAATCAAGGATACGCGATATCTTGCCCTGGGCGATTCCATCCCGTTTGGCTTCAACCCAACCGTCCCGGTAAGCCTGAGCAACTATCACGGCTACCCGGAATTCGTGTCTGATGGAATACATCGGAAGGTTGCTAACGCGTCCTGCTTTGGGGAAACCAGTGGCAGCTTCCTCTCACTTGATGCGCCCGATCTCGGATGCCACGCTTGGAAAGCGGCAGGTAATCCTTTATTCATCTCATATTCGGGGACGCAAATGGATTACGCCGTCAACTATCTGCTTAACAATCCGAACCCGGAATTCGTCACCATCAACATTGGCGGCAACGATCTTGGCCTTCTGCAGGTAGAGTGCAATTTTGATTTGACGTGCGAATTCATGAGGCTACCCACCGTGCTTGGCACTTATGGTCAGAATATGCTCACAATCTTCACCAACCTACGTGTCAAGGCGGGATACCAAGGCCCGATCGTGCTACTGACTTATTACGTGTTCAATTACAACGATCCGGTTCAGGTTGGTGCGTTCACGCAACTAAACGGGATTGCCTCCGGAATAGCAACCGGATTTGGAGCCAAGATCGCCGACGGGTTCACGGCGTTCCTAGTCGCCTCGACGCCCTTTGGAGGCGACTCGTGTGCGGCCGGCCTGCTGGTAAAACTACCTGATGGTACCTGCGACACGCATCCTTCGCTGGCAGGGCAAAAATTGCTTGCTAGCACAGTTTTGCAGGTCGCCGAGGTGAAATAAGACTAGACCTCACTGCCCGGTCGGCTCCGGCCGGGCGGTGCGACATCGCTGCGATCGGCGTCTTCAAAGTTCCGATGCCGTCGATTGAAATTTCGACCACATCGCCCGGTTTCAGAAACTCCGGCGGCTTGCGCGCCACGCCCACGCCGCCCATGGTGCCGCTCGAAATCACGTCGCCGGGGTAAAGCGTCATGATCGAGGAAATGTAAGCGATCTGGTGCTCGACATCGTAGATCATGTCGCTGGTGTTGCCATCCTGCTTCACCACGCCGTTGACGCGGGTCATGATATGGATGTCGTGCGGGTTAGTCATGAACTCCTTGGGAACGATGAAGGGCCCGAAGGGCGCCGCGCCATCCAGGCTCTTGCCCGAAAACCAGTCGGGTCCTTGAAACATCGGATCCTTGCGGTTGCGACTGCCGCGGTCTGATACGTCGTACATGATGGTGTAGCCGAATACATAATCGAGCGCCTTCTGCTTCGGCACGTGGAAGGCCGGCTTGCTCATGATAATGGCCAATTCGCCTTCCCAATCGATCCGGTTGCGACCTTCGGGAATGTAGAAGGGCGTCCCCGGATCGACGATGCACGAGCGAGGCGACTTGGCAAAGATATACGGATCGTCGCGGTCCTGATCCACGTCCTTCTTCACGCCCATTTCTCGCGCGTGGGTCCAATAATTCGCCGCCATGTTCAGCAGGTTATAGGGATACTTGATGGGCGCCTTGATCGCGACTTATCCAGAGCAAACGCGAACGCCTGCCCGTCGGGCTTCCGGTCCTTCAGGTAATTCGCGATCTGGTACATGCGCCTGGACGCGGCCGGATATTGCTCGATCAATTCGCGCATCTCCGTGGGAAGTCTCATGGCCGGCAAACCGATTTGCTTTTCCACGTAGGCATTGGCGCCGGTCAGATCGAGCATGCGATCGCCCAGCGCCATCCCCACTCGCGTTTTTCCCTGCGCTTCAAAGGTCGCCAGCTTGAACGGCGTATCCGGCTTATCGGAAATCACGCTGGCTCCGCAGAGCATGGCGGGAAATATCAACAAAAGGACAACGAGGCTTCTTCGCATGAGGCATATTGTAGCCTACGGAATGCCGGCCTGCATTCCCTTCAGCACGTCGTTGGCGAAGAAGAATTTGCCATCATTCGGGACCATCATGATTTGTACCTTGTCGGAAAGCTTCTCGGCAATGATCTTCTGAATCAGCAGTGGATTCTCCTTGAGCACCACGGCTTCCAGCTTCATCCGCTCGGCATCGGCTTCCGCGACATGGCGAATGCGATCGGACTCGCCTTCCGTGATCAGCTTGCGCTTCTCAAGCTCGGCTTTGCTGTCGATTACTTTGGCCTGGGCCATCGCCTCGGCATTCATGACCGTGGACGCTTTGCGCGCCTCAGCCTCCAGGCGCGACTGCTGGATTTGTTTCTCCTTCAACGGAAGTGTGTGCTGCATGGCGTCGGCCTGCGCCTTGGCTTCGATGACCACTACTTGCGCCCTGGCCTCGGCCGCTTTCACTTCGCGGGCCTTCTGTGCGTCTGCTTCCAGCTCGGCCTCTCTCACCATCTTTTGTTTCACTTCCAGCTCTACCGATAGACGCTCGTTTTCCTGCTCTTTCAACAGCAGACCTTCCATGCCCTTGGCATACTCGGCCGGAAGCTGTATATCACGCAGCATGATTTCCTTGACTATGACGCCGTCCGACGCCAGCTTCTGGGTGATTTGCGCAGCCACGGCTCGAGCCATCTCGTCGCGGCGTGTGGCGAAGATTTCGCGCACAGTGTAATTAGGCGCGGCTTCGCGAAAAGCGCTGGCGACCGTGGGCGGAACAATCTCCTCTTCCACCGGCTGCGGAAGGTTGCTGTAAATATAGGACAGCTTCGAAGGGTCGAGCTTGAAGCGGACGGTCACGGCGAGGACAACACCAAGCCCTTCTTTGGTCTGGACGCGAAGAGTATCGACTTTCTTCTTCGGATCATCGGCGAGCGAGGTGGAGAACACGCGATCTCGAATGTTGAACAGCTCGACGTGCTCCACTAATGGCGTAATCCAGTGGACGCCGGGATAAAGGGTTCCGGGCAATGCGCCACCGAATTGACTGACTCGCACACCCGCTTTCCCGCCTGGCACTACAGCGATGCTGATTCCGAGCAGCAAGGGAATCAGAGCGAAAGCCGCTAAGCGCGCTGCGCTCCGCCACCTTAGCGAACTGAACGGACTGCTGTCCCGCCAGGCAACTCGGCTTCGTCGCCGGCGAGTGACAACGGACGCGGCCGGAAGATGATATACAGGTCCCAAACCAGGATGCCGGCCGCCGTCAACAGCAGGCCGAATCCGCCGGTGATCAAAAGATATTTCACGAACAACATTGGATTCTAAGCTCCTTAAGTTGTTCGTGAATATCAGGCCGAGGGCCAAACGGAAAATGAATTGATCTAGCCGCGGCTTGCCGAGATAAGTTAGCGCGCGCGCGTGTGCGGACTGACACGACGTGGTCAACCGCACACGCACGCGCGACTCCCGGGCTTACCAACGAATACCGAAGGTGACTGGAAGAATGCTTGTGCCGCGAGGCGCCGTGTACATGTAATGATAACGGGCCTCCGCGAACAGCTTCACTTTACTGCTGCCTAGTGGAATGGAAAAGCCAGCTCCGCCGTTAAAACCAGGCTTATATACCGAGTTCGAGGCCAGAACCTGGTTGGCTGAGAAAGTCACTGGAAAGAATGCCGAAGAATGGATCAAATCCGGTAACGGTCGCAACCGTCGGCGCCGTGAACTCGATGGTCCGATGGTAAAGGCCCCCGCCCCCGATGATGTATGGATTGAATTTGTTAGACGGTGCGAAGTGGATCACCGGATCTAGAGTAACGGACCACATACGCATAGTGCCATCTGGAAATCCGAGGTTATTCAAAGCGGCGCTATTCACGTCTAGATCGTTGAACTGAAACTGCCCCTCGACGCCCAGAAATCGCGAGAAGTTAAAGCCTACGCCGGCGCCGGCGTTCCAGCCGGTGTCGAAGCGCTGGCCTGTGCCATAAACCGGGGTGGTAAAACCGGCCCCGATACTCCCGGTAAACCGCGGCACCTCAGACTGCGGATAAGCGGCGCCAATCACTGTCAGGCCCGCCAATATTGGATAAAGTACTTGTTTCATTTGAAGCTCACTAACTCCCTTCTGCCGGTTAGATCAACCTGAAGCGCACTTCATTTCACATAACATTTCACATAACCAGCGAGTAACATTGACCTAATGCCAGACCGGGTTTCTGCCGATTTTGGCGGTATGGATGGCAGACGCGAACCGCGGTTCCAGATCTACGCGCCGGGGAAACTGACTGTAGTCGACAACCCGGAGCGCGAACTCGAGTGTCTGCTGCTGGATATCTCGGCGACCGGAATGAAGGTCGTAATGGACGAAGGGTTGCCAGTGGACGAGGTGGTTGCGCTTGAAGTGGAGGATCATCTGGTATTGGCGGACGTCCGATACTCGGAGCCTCGCGGCGACAAGTTCACGATTGGGGCCGAGCGCATTCACGCAGTAGACAAGGACGTTCTTCCGCAGGAAAAGAACAGGGCCGAGCAGATTCGATTCTTAGTGGAGGATTACCGCCGCCGGATTCGGTTAGCAATCGCGGGAGAGCACAGCTCAGGTCAAGAAACAGGAGCCGGAATTGCCGGTCTTGCACCGGGACCAAGTGGTGGAAGCGGCGGTCCAACGGCTGATCGAGCATTGGGCCAAAGACTCAGTAGGCGCGACGCCCGATGGTACACTGCGCGCCGCAATCTTGGAGCGTGCGACCGTGGAGCGTGCCGGCGGAACGAGCGCCTATCCCGCTTGTGAGCGTGCGTCCGGCTCCCCGTTGGTGGCGGATGCCAGTGGCGATAGCGGGCGCGATCGCGATGACTGGCATTTACCGCTTCGGTTTTCTGGTCATACCGGCATAGCATGGCCGCGAATTCCTCGCATCCAATAGTTGTCGCGAGCCAGCAGGCCGAGGTGAAACCGACGGCCGCGAGTCTGCGGCGGCAGGGGGCACGCGCCACGCGGAAATTCGGGTGTACGGAACCAGCCTGGGTGTACGCCGTTTCAGATGGCCAAGAGGTATTTGAAAAGCTACTCGCCAAGGACGAAGCCAGACACGTCGATTTCGCCGAAAAAGCGCTGGTGCGCGTGGGCAACGCCGGAAGCGTAGACATCAGCGTGGATGGGAAATCGATCGGACCGCTTGGTCCACGAGGCGCGATCAGGGCAATCGAGATTAACACCCGGACGGTCATCGCTTCGTTCCTTTGAGCGCGGTCGGCCCCGAAAAGAACTAAGTTTTCTCACGCTGACCGCGGCGCAGATAGGCGTCGTCCTTTGTCAGCCAGTCGGTGCGAATCGGCGAAAAAATATCGAGATCGAGAGTGTCTTCCAGCGCGACCGCGCGATGCGGCACGTGGGAAGGAATCCGCAGCACTTCGCCCTTGTGCACGATCACTTCCCTGCCTTCTAGCTCGAATTTCAGCGCGCCATCCAGAATATAAGTGATCTGTTCGCTTTCATGGTGATGCTCCGGCACCACGGCGCCTTTCTTCAAGAAGACCTGCGCGACCATGGCCTTGTCGCCACTGATCACTTTTCGCGAGATCATATCGCTCATGACTTCGAGCGGGACCGATTCCCAGGTAAAGTATTCCACGGGCATTTATTGTACACGTGTCATTGAACACGTGTCATGGCTGCGTGATGGTGATGGGCAGCGTCACGGGCCGGCCATCGCCATCGACGACTTCATGGGCTCAAACGACAGCGGCGTAACCCGCATGGTCTTGCCCTCGATTTCCACCACTAGGAAATGATTCTCGGCGGCCCAGGCACGAATGCCGGCGCGCTTCATGTTGCTCTTCGGGTTGCCGGTGCGGAGCTCGCCGCCAGCGCCACTGACGATGAAACAGATGCCGCTGGTGCGGTCGTTCGCTTCACTCACCTGGAAGTTATGTTCGTGTCCATTGAATACCACCTTCACGCCGGACGCGGCGAAAAGATTCACCCAATGCTGGAGCTGTTCGAGGCTGGCGCTGTGCAGCGGTCCGGCGGTGAAGGGAGGATGGTGGAAGAACGGGATCACCCACAGCGGATGCGGCTTCGCGAATTCAGTTTGCATCCAGTGGAACTGCTGGCTGTCCTCCAGATAGCCGGCGCGCGCGCGGGCCGGATTCCGTATTCTTAGTGCTATCGAGCGCGAAGAATTCCGCCAGATCGCCATAGGTGAAGTTGTAATAGCGGGCCGGCTTGTTCTGTGGAAACGCGAAATTGTCGAGGATGGCCGGCAGATCGCCTTGTCTCTCGGTCTCGTTGCCGTCGTGATTGCCGAGCGAGGGAAAGAAGGGAATGCGGGCGATCAAGGGCTCATAGGGCGCGTAGAACTTGCTCGCCCAATCGGCATCGTCGGCTCCGGTATGGAGCGCGCCGCCCAGGAATCCCGCGATGCTGCCGTAAATGTTATCGCCCATGCTGAGGATGAAGCGCACGGGATTGTCCGTTTTGGCGCGGCGTTGGAATTCGTCCCACATGGCGCGCGCGATCAGGTATTGCGGGGCGCGGCCGGTGCCAAAATCGCCGATGACGAAAAACACGAGGCGCTGGGATTTCGCGGCCCAGGTTCGAACTTCGCCTTGGCCGACGGTGTGAATCGCCGAGCGAAACCTGATAGGCATATTCGTGATCGGGTAAGAGGTCGCCAACGGTGATCTGGTTGGCCCTGGTGGTCAGAGTACGGCCGGCGATCTGGACGGTTGCCTCACCGTGCGAAGGCGCTGAACGTCCGATGGTATTGTGACCGTCCGCAGTGCCCCAGGCAAGCTCGATGTAGTCGGGCCCGAGGTCATCGACGTAGGTGTAGAACTTTTGGGCGTCCGCGCTGAGCGCGAGGACGAAGATAAACGCGACGGCGCGTATAATCAAAGGCATCGGGTGTCCGCATGAGCGCGGACACGGCACGCAAGAGTGCGTGCGCCACGCGCTGGCTCACTGCGGCTGCTTGGACCCGCCCTCGCGGGCCAACCGGACCTTGGCGTCTTCGAGCTTCTTCTGAATCTTGGCTACGTCGGCATGATCCTGATCGCTAGGCGCGCTGGTTTGATATTCCTTGAGCGAACTCTGCCATTGAGCGATGGCTTCGCGGATCTTGCCTTCGTGGAAGTAGACGTCGCCCAAGTGATCGTGGACGGTAGGGTCGCGCGACATGGACTCCAGCGCCTGTCCGCAGCTTCTGCTCGGCCTCGGTGAGCTTGTTCTGGCGATACAGAACCCAACCCAGGCTATCGAGATAGGCGCCATTATTGGGCTCCATTTCCAAAGCTTTGCTGATAAATCCCTGCGCTTCCTCCAGCCGGATGCCACGGTCCGCCAGCATGTAGCCCAGGTAGTTCAGCGCTGAGCGCGTTGTCGGGATTGATGGCCAGAACTTTGCGAAACTCGGCTTCAGCCGCCGGATAATTCTTCATGCGCTCGTACATCGCGCCACGGCTGAACAGCACCGATTCTTTGTCCTCGTTGGACTTGGAAAGTTTCTCGGCCGAATCGAGCATCTTGCCCATTTCGGCGAAGTTTTTGGCCTTATCGTAAATCTGCGCGAGGCTGAGATATACTTCGCGGTCGTTCTTACCATCCAGCAATTTGCGTGTCTCGGCCAGGGCCTGATCGGTTTTGCCCATGTCGGCAAGCAGCGATGCGTGAACGGAACGCACCAGTCCGGTCGTCCGGATATTTCTTGACGGCGGCATCCGCTTCCGCTTCGGCTTTCGGAAAATCCTTGGCTACCAGGTAGGTTTCGACGATCGCGGCCGTGGCGCGAGGAGCGGCATCGGGATCGAGATCGATAATCTGGTGGAACACGTCCACCGCTTGCGGGTATTGTTCGATCTGGCGATAGAGGTATCCGAGCCTTTCGAGCAGCTAGCGTGCGGTTAGTTTTGTCGGACGCGCTGTAGGTCTTCTTGGCGGTGGAATCGAGAATGCCCTTCAAGGTCTTGATGGCATCGGGAATCCGGCCTTCCGCCTCCAGCAGATTGACATCGTTGTAGAGTATTTCGAGATTATTGGGATCGAGCTCTTTGGCCTTTTCGGCGGCCTCGCGCGCTTTGGCGAAATCCTTCTTTTGGCGGTAGATCTGCGAGATCCGCAACAGCGATTGCTCGTCCTTGGGATCGTCGGCCACCAAATCCTGATAGAGCTTCAAAGCGTCATCGAGCTGATCGGCCAAGAGCAGATCCTGAGCCAGGGCATGTTTCAGATCGGCGTTGCCCGGGCTGTTGCTCGAGCGCTTTGCGCAGCGTCTCCGCGGCCAGCGAATAGTCCTTCAACTGCTCATAAACTTCGGCGAGACTGGTGAGGCTGCGCGGGCTGGGATTCTTCTCGGCCAGCTTGCGGAGCAGATCGGCCGCGGCCTTGTTGTCGCCCAGATCGGCGTAAACCATGGCCAGGCCGGTATTGGCGTCTTCGTTGTCCGGATCAATCTCCAGGGCCTTTTTGTAGGCGTTCATCGCGTCGGTGGAGTTTTGCGCGATCTTCTGCAGGCGGCCGAGCATGAGCCAGCTCTCGATATCTTTGGGATCGCCCTGCGGTGATCTTCTGATACTGCTCGATGGCCTTTTTGACCATGTTCTCGTCGATCCGGTTGGCTTGCGAATCGCCGATCATGCGGGTGTAGATACGGGCCAACAGGCGGCGGGCGTTCAAGTCGGAAGGATTCTCTTTGAGGCGTCCTCGGCTTCGGTAACCGCTTCGCGCAGACGGCCGGATTGGATATAGAGGTCGGAAAGCTCTTCGGAGATGAAGGTGGCGTTGGGGTCCGCTTTCAAAGCAGCTTTATAACTCTCGACGGCCTTGTTGAAATAGTCGCCGCGATTGCCGGAAGCGGCCGCAAGTTCGGCGTACAGATGTCCCAGCGAGTAGTTGTAATAGGAAGCGGCTTTGTCGAGAGCTGGCTGGCGAGGTGGCGGGAGCTGGGGGAGCGTTCTGGCCGAAGGCGGCCGCCGCGCAAGAAAAGAACACAGGGGAGGCTCACAAACCGATGTGTTGGAATCATTAAAACGCTCGCTTTCCTTAAGCCCGGATCAATTCGCGATCGCGCAGACGTGGCTACCTTCAGTATAACCCTGAGCAGGGCGGTGGGTTGTGGGTTGTAGGAAGTCGTTGAGGGGACGGGGAAAAAGGCTCGTGGAGAAGCGGTCACCGGCTGACGGAAGTGATCATCCATAGGCCCGCGCCGGCGAGCGCGGCGCCGCCGATCTTGCCAAACCACTGCCCGCCCGGGGCGGCTTTTTCCACCAGAATGAAAGCCGTTATGGCGGCCATCCATATCAGATTCATCACGCCCGCAGCGAAGGGAAGGACCATCAGCAGCCAGCAGCAACCAAGGCAGAAGAGGCCGTGATCGATCCCCATGCGGAACGCGCCTAGCGAGCCTTCCCGCCAGTCACTGAGCAGGAAACTCAGCGGGGACCGGCAATGCCGCAGACAGGCGTCCTTGAAGGGAGTCCATTGGTACACACCGGCCGCGATCAGAATACCGCCCGCAAAAACAGAGCTAGTTGCGTTGGCCATGGACGACAGCAGAGCGCCGCGGTGCAAAGCCAGCTGCAGCAGCGCCGCGACGGCACTGAAGGCCGCCCACATGACGAAGTATCCCGCGAGAAACACGCCGGCTGGGACATAAGGGAGATTGCGCGCTCGACGATTGCGGTGTTCAGCGCCGAACGCAAAAACGAACGGAAGAGCCGACGGCAGCATCATGGCAATCATCATGACGGTCCACATCAGGAACGTGGCGGCGAAATCGATGGAATGATGCAGGTGGACGTTCATCCGCGCGAGGTAGAACCACGCCAGGGCGCTGACGGCTAAAGCGCCGCCAATAAACACAGATCGGTCCAGGCGCATCGGCCAGGAGCGGATATCCAGCATGGGAGTAAGATCTAGTTCTGGTAAGAAAACGGCGAATAGAGGCCGTTGCGATCTGAAAGGCTCCACTGATAGCCGTGATCCTGATAGCGCATCGAAGCGGATTTGGCCACGACAGCAGGAAACCCGGGCGAAATACAGAGTGGGTGATTGCTCACCGTAACTTCGCCGTCGCCCGCGCCGCCGACGGCTTCGATTTCGGCGCTGGCCACGTCGCCAACTTTAAGGCTGCGATGCTTGCCCTTGGCTTGGTACTCAATTGGGACGCTGGCCACTCCGAGCACTTCGCCAATGAAGGAACCCAGGCGCGCGGGATGGCCGCCGGCCTGTCCAGAGAAGATTTGGATCAGTGCGTTCTTCTGGGATTCACTGGCCTTTGCATCCAGATACAGGGCCGCCCTCCATTTCGTCAGGTGCATCGCGCCGGGAGAGTAGACCGCCATGGCGACGTTGAGACCGGTGAGATCCACCGTGCCAAGATTTCCTTTATCGATGTGCCAGCCCACCACCGCCGTGCAGTCACCTTCGGTGGGCGTACTAAGAAAGATGCAAGGACAGGCAGCCTTGCAATTGCAGGCCTCCAGGTATTGTCCGTCAAGTTTCCATTGTTCAGCCATGATTCTTGCTCCTTAGATTAGCGGCGACTCAAGGCGCCTTCTGAAACTCCAGTCCAAACGGCGCCAGTTCGTCCTTGATCACTTGCTCCTCACCAACTGCAACCACCGTCATCCGCCAGGCGGGAAAGTATTTGCGTCCGGCTGCCTGGATGTCTTGCGGAGTCACTTTTTCGATTTTTTGGCCCTGCAACGCGAGTTCCTCGGGCGGCAGCGAATCGATCCACAGATTGGCGAGCTGACGCGCGACCCCGGCGCGAGATTGCAACTGGAGCGCTAGCGAGCCGAGGACAAAGCGCTTCGCGCGGTCGACCTCGTCGGTATCCGGCGCTGTGGTGGCCATGCGGTTCATTTCGTACGTAATCTCATTGAAACTGGCGCCTGTTACAGGATTGCGCACATCCGCGCGTGTGACCAGGATGCCTGTATCGCGATTCAGCGTGAGGCGCGCTCCCGGCGAATACGTGTAGCCTTTATCCTCGCGGATATTGTTGACCAGCCGCGACCCGAACATCCCGCCGTAAAGCGCGTTGCCGATGCGAGCGGCGGCGTAATCCGGCGCTGAGCGGTTAGGCCCCAGCGTGCCCAGATAGAGAGCGGTCTGCACGGAATTGGCGCGCGGCACATAGACGATAGCTTTGGAAACCAGGGAAGCGGGCTTCCCCGCATCGATGGGAGATGCTTCGCCGGGAGCGGCGGCGCCAGCGGATTTCCAGGGGGTAAAGCTGGCGCGAATGCCGGCTATCAGGGATTGCTCGCTAAAATCGCCAACTGCAATCAGCAAGCTGCGGTCCGGCCGGAAACGGCGGGCGTACTCGGCACGGAGGTCGGCGGCAGTGGTCTTGGTGATGGTTTCTTCAGTGGGCGAGGTAATGGCGTAGGGATGCTGCCCGAAGAGGGCGCGATAAAGGGCGCGCCGTCCGAGGAAACTCGGGTCGGCTTCATTGGCCTGAAGGGCCGAGGACAAATTGCTTTTCGCGATGGCTACTTCCTGATCCGCGAAAGTGGCCTGTTGCATGACATCGGCGAGAATTTGCAGCGCTGTATCGGCTTTGGAGCTAAGCACGCTGGTTTCGATGAGGATTGAGTCCGGCGTGGCGTTGCCGGCTAAATCGCCGCCCGCGGCCTGCAGATCTTCCGCGACTTGCTTGGCGGCGCGGTTGCGGGTGCCTTGGGTAACGGTGGCAGCGATCAAGTCGGCAAAGCCGGGTCGATCCTTCGGGTCTGCGGTATAGCCGCCGCGTATCGCCAGAGTGAGTGCCACTTTCGGAAACCCGGCTTCGGGGACAAGCCACACGGTCAGGCCGTTGTCGAGTTTAACTACGGTCACGTGCGGCGCAGCCAACTGTTTCATCGCGCCGTAAGGCGGAAGATCCTTCGGCAGGGACCGTTTGTCGGCGGCGAAGCCTGCGCAGGCCAAGATCAGGGCCGCCGCCATTACAAGTCTTCTTTTCATTTACGGTCTCCCTGCTTCGGCGCCGGCGCGCGCCAGATGATGGTTCGACCAGATTTCACCAAATACGTCGCGGCAAATTTGCGGATATCGTCACCGGTGACCGCGGCGATTTCGTCCGGGATCGAGCCGACGCGGTCGGCATTGCCGTCGAACAGCACCGCGTGGGAGAGCGTAGAGGCGCGCTGGATGGGAACCTCGAGCTGGTCGTACCAATCGGAGCGCATTTTCGCTTTGATGCGGTCGAGTTCAGCATTGTCGGGGCCTCGGCGCGTCAGATCGGCGATTGCGTCGTCATAAGCCGCGAGCAGCGCGTCTTCCTGAATTCCGGTAGGAGCCACCACGAAGGAAACCATTAGCGTGGGTCCGTTATACTCGAACGGATTCCCCAACGGCCAATTCACTCCACCATCGACCGACGCGGCCTTCTGTTTTTCTTTCACCAGGCTCTGATACAGTCGCGAGGCCTGGCCGTTGTGCAATAATTCACCGGCAACTGCGGCTACTACGGCGTCATGTGACCGGCGCGGGGGCATCCGGTAACCGACGGCGAGCGCCGGCAGATTGGCCAGTTGGTCGGTCTCGACGGAGCGCCGTTCCACGGTCTGCGGCTTCTCCTCGACATTGGCGCGAGGCGGCGCGGCACGGGCGGGGACGGGACCGAAATACCTCTCCACCTTGGCGAAGACCTCGGCCGCGTTTACGTCGCCCACGATCGCGAGCACGGCGTTATTGGGTGAGTAGTATTGATTATAGAATTTCTCGACGTCTTCAATGCGAGCGGCATCAAGGTCTTTGAAGTCGCCATAAAAATTGTGCGAGTTGGGATAGGTGTCGAACGCTTTACCGGGCAAGTCAATGGCAAAAAACAGGCCATAGGGCTGGTTCAGCACATTGACGCGGACTTCCTCCTCGACGACTTTGCGTTGATTTTCGAGGTTGGCCGACGAAAAATCGAGCGTCTTCATGCGGTCGGCTTCAATCCATAGGATCGGATCGAGGGCCGTGACGGGGGCGGTCTCGATGTACTCAGTGAAATCGTAACGGGTGTCGCCGTTATTGTTGCCGCCGCCTCCCTCGATCACTTTGTCGAGGGTGCCCTTGGGGGCAATGGGCGTGCCTTCGAACATCATATGTTCGAACAAGTGGGCGAATCCGCTGCGGCCTTCCGGCTCCAGGCGGAAGCCGATCCCGTAGGAGACGCAGATGCCGAAAGTGGGCGCCGAATGATCTTCCGAGACAACCACCTTCAGCCCGTTGGGAAGAGTTTTCATGGCGACGGGCGGCTTCCACGTTTGAGCTGTTGAGGGTAAGCTGGCGATGCAGAGGGCGATGACGAGCCAGAGGCTAGCGCGGGACATTTTGGTCTCGACGGCGGAAAATCCGTTTAGGCTACGATTTTAGGTGTTTTGATTCCAGATGTCTACGTGCCATTTCCAGCGGCCGCCTTCCTGCCGCCAGTACACGACGTACTTCACTTCCATTTGCGTGGCGGATTGTCCCTGCGGCTCAATGGTGAGCGTAGCGCGCCCGATTTCGACCAAGCCATCACCGGCCAAGATCAGGTCCGCCGTCGCGAGGACCGCGGACTTCGCGTTCACAGACTGAATCAGATCAGACCAAAACTTCTTGATCGCTTCGCGGCCGGAAATCATAGCCGCGCCGGGTGGAAGGATGCGGGCATCGGAGGTGTAGATCTGATCAAGAGCAGCGAAGTTCCGATTGCCGAAGACCTCTTTGTTGAAAAGGTTGTTGGTGGCCGCCATGGCGAGCTTGACTTCATCGAGTGCTGATTGTCTGGGAGAACTCATGGCTTGGTTCTACCACAACGCCAAGCTTATTTCTTCAATCCCGCGGTCCAATTGACAACCACGGTCATCGGCACGGCGGCGGCATTTTCGACCGGTATTGGCATGAGAAACCGTCCATCCTTGCTGACGTCGTACCACATCCCGCGACCGCCGCCGAGAGTAGCTATGTGCATCGCAAAGAGAGGTCTTGGAATGCCGGCCTCGAACTTGTTGCCGCCAATCACTTCCACTGCCATCAGTTTTTGATCGGAGCCAATGTAGAATAACTCCTTTCCGTCCCGGCGCCAGACTGGGCTGAAACCGCCATTGGTGGAAATCTGCCACTTGCCTCCGGGAGTTGGAAAAGCCTGTACGTAGATCTCAGTGCGTTTGGTTTCATCTGAGGAGTATGCGAGCCAGCGGCCGTCAGGCGACAGACGGGCGTAAAACTCATTGAACTCGGTGTGCAAAAAGGGAAAGGGCTTATGGTCACCGAAAAGCGGTAATACCCAGATGTCCCACTTTGTCTTAGGATCGCGCACCGTCTCAAGGATATAACGGCCATCCTGGGACCAATCCAACGCCGCCTTGTTACTCTCCGTTTTGTCGAGAGCCTCGTCCGTGGCCATGCCACTAGTGGCCCTTTGATATAAGTTGGCGCCTGCGCCAAGTGTGGAACGGAAGGCGATGTGGCTACCGTCCGGAGACCAAACTGGCGCTTCGTTCGATCGCGAATTGAAAGTGAAGCGCGTAGCTGTATCACGCCGCAGATCGTAGAGCCAAATGTCCGCCAATAAAGTTTGCTGGTCGATACGGTCGACCGCCACGGTGTCGCCATTCGGCGAGACGACAGGCCGGCTCTGGAGGCCAGGGGGGCCGACCTTGCCGCCGGAATTTCCCGATCGATCAAACCATGTAAGCTGGGCATTTTGCCCGCCGACGTCCGTGGCGTAAGCCAGAACTCCGTTTTGCGAGGCGGAAAACTGCCCCTGAACCTGAATAGGGCGGTAACCGATCTGCTCTGCTACCGCAACCGCTTCCCCCGTGGTCTTACCTCCGCCGGCGTCGAAGGGCTGAGCCATGAGCGTTCGATCGCGCACGAAGAGCAGGTATCCAGGCCCGGTATAAACCACGTTGGAGTGCGCCTCCAGAACCGCGCGCCGCTTGTTCGAATCGAGATCCGCGACATAGATCGTGGCCTTTTCAAAGTTCGTAGTCCCCGCCGTGTATAGGAAATGACGGCCATCTGGCAAGAACCAGGGGAAGCGATGAGAAATCTCTCCCGATGCTTCATCTAGTACGGTCACGGGGGTGACAGCGCCACCTGATGCTGCGACACGGAAAAGAACTCCCCTGAGATCGGGCGCAAATACAATTACCCCATTCTGGCTCCAAGATCCGGTCCGACCCTGTGGCGCATCGCATAGAGTCATCGCAGAGCCGCCGCTGGGGTCGACCCTCTTGAGTTTTCCTAGGGCAAAGAACCCAATAAATCGGCTATCGGGAGACCAAAATGGATAGTTTCCGCCCTCTGTTCCAGGTAGCGGCCTGACCGCCAGCGAATCCAAATCGCGTATCCAAAGCTTGCGGCCCTGGCCCGTGACGGCCGCGAAAACCAAACGGCGCCCATCGGGCGATATGGCCGGAAGGTCATCCCCGAAAATCGTGTTCTCCGGAGGCAGCAGCGAGAGTTTGACAACACGCGGTTGTTCGGTTGGGCGGCGGAAATATGCGGCGCCCAGCATCAGGGCGGCAATTGCGAAGACAGCGGCCGAAATCTTCCATGGCAGGTTGTTCTTAACCGGCGAGACAGCCTGCGGCTGCTCTTCCAGGAGCCATCTGAAATCGCCGATCGATTGCAGCCGCTTGGCAGGATCTTTCTGCAAACAGGATTCGAGCAGACGCCGAACCCTCGTTGGGACTCGTGTTAAATCCTGCTCTTCCTTCACGACCGCTGCCAGAACATCCGTGATCGTTTCGCCTTTGAAAAGTCGCTGGCCAGTCAGCATTTCGCACAACACCACGCCGAACGCCCAGATGTCGGCACGCTTGTCGACTGGTTTCCCGCGCGCCTGTTCGGAAGCCATGGGGCCCACTGAAAAGACGGAAGTTGTTGATTTTCGGATCGTCCAAAAGATCCAAAACGCCTAAAAGATCTCCCTGCACACACGTAAACACACACGCGGGTGAACGCAACGTAGAGCATTCAGTTGCCAAAAACCGAATCCGTGTTTTAGCGAGGGGCGAGAAGCAGAACAATGCTGGCTGGGCTAGCTTCAGGTCATCGGAACCGAACTCAGCGGGCTCGCGCTCGGAGGCTTCGCATGGGCGTTGATGGCTTGTACTTCAGAGTCTCAAGTGACCGCCAGACGACTGAGAACCAGTTTGAAGAGTTGCTTCTCATAGCTGAGAAGGACGACTCGGCAAGGGACTGGTGCCGGATCCGGCAGTTACTCTCACGCTGCGTCTACGCGGAAGAATTGTCTTGTTTAAACGGAGGCGGCCGGACCGTTTATCGTGTTCATCCAGCGACCGCAGCGGAACTAGCAGCTTGCTGCGTTTACGTTGAGCAGGGCAGATCCGGCAAGGCAGGCGCGAGTCGCCGGCCGATGTTTGAACAAATGAAGAGGGATGCCGCACTGAGGAGGTTCGACCGTCTCCTGGTGTGGAAAGTGTCGCGTCTGGGTCGCGACATGCGAGAGGTGATCTCCACCGTATACGAACTTGCTGACCTGGGTGTCACGGTGCTTCCAGTTAAATCGCAGACTGGGCCGATCAACTCCACGATGGGAAAACTGCTGTGGGCGATCCAGGCGTGGTTCGCAGAAATGGAGAACGACGAGCGGTCAGATGCGATTAAGGCCGGCCTTGCGCGGGCGAGGGCCAGTGGCAAGCGGATTGGCCGACCGCCGGCAGTCTTCCGCCGCGATGAGGTGCCGATCCTTCGAGACCAGGGTCTATCTTGGCGGCAGATCGCCGCCAAGTTGGGTGTGAGTATCGGAACCGTACGAAGGGCATATCGCGAATTCCGCAAACGGCGCGGCTCGTAGTAGGCGTCAACGACAGTTCTTAATTCGTTCATGTTTCCGTTGCCAAATCCAGATGAATTTCGGCCCGGACACACAGGGCTCTAACCCACGTTCATACGACAAACTCGCCGCTGGATCACCCATAATGACTCGGCCGGAAGCGCCGAGGGCAGGTAATCTCGAAGAACTTCTGCAGACGATTCTGGCGACTCTTTCAATCTTGTTCCGCGCGATAAATATGCGGGTGGACTAGGCATGTCAGATCGGGAGGTTTGAGTTTACAGCGGGACTTCGAGCGGGTCCGCAGTAAGACTCTGAAGAACTGAGAGCCACGCACCGCCCTAGGCACCCTCTGCTCACGATTTGCCATGTGGGGCCGTCCGACCCTGTCTAAGCCACCGTCCAATGCAGGCAGCCTGTCTCGTAAAATGCGCGCTAGCCCATGCCAGAATCCTCAAGGAGATTTCGACAACGGTCTGAGGTAGGTAGTGCCACCACATCTTTCAAAACATCGATAGGGGCTCCGAATCTCGGCCAGGTAGGATGTGATAAGCGAAGCAACAATGTAGTCGGAATTGGGAAATCCCCTCGAGACCCCAGGATCTCCGCACGGGCCAAGACCGTCGAGCTCATTTCTGGGGCTGAAAACCACGTCGAGCCGTTAGTCGAAGCTGCGCTGGAGCAGCCGCTTATTTAAGTGGAAGTTTAAGTTATATGCGTTTACCTTGCGTAAGGGCTCAAAATTACAGTAAGTTACGCCGCTGTACGAGTAGTAGTATTAGTATTATGTATTTACCTCGCGTAAGGACCCGAAATTACAGCAACTTACACGACGCCAGGCGCCCTCGTCTTATGACTATGTCTTTTCCTTACGTAAGGGCCTGAGATTACTATAATTTAGCCCGCTTTCGAGACATTTTCGCACGGAGAGATGGCACGTTTCAAAATTTCGCGCCTTTACCAGCGCTACATTTCTGTCCACGCTCACGATTCCAACTGTACACTCCGAGGTGTTAGATCTGAGCATAATATAATGTCAGTGTTGCCGCTTAACTTATTTGGGGCCAATCAGATATGGCTGTTCGAGAAAGAGTCTGACTCTGATGCTTTTTTGGGAGCGGCGTTTTTGACCACGGCCAATGTGCGAGGAACGATCGCGCGCCACGTTGGTGCCGTGGAGTTCTGGCAACTTTGGCAACTACGTTTAAATTTGGAGCAAAATCGCGAGCGCTCGTGCTGGGACCGTAAGATCTATGAGACGAGCGCCGCCGCGTTAGATGAAGATTCTGATGCTTTGATCGGCGTTAAGCGCCTTAAGATGGTGAACCCATTTCAGCGCGCCGATCCTTGCCAAAAAGCGATGTTCGAGCTTTTGTTAGAATCGCGTTCGTTCATTCGCCGAGTGATAACTCAAACACCTGACTTGCGCGCCGAAACGTAATCGTTTTGAACCACCTTCCAGTCTCCGAAGAGCGCGTTTTTCAGGCAGAAGCCGAGAGCAGTCGCGAACATCGCAAAATACGTGGGAACCACGTGCAGGTGATTACCCTCAACTTCTACGAGTCACGAACTTTACGCCACTACCTATTTACACCAGGACCACCTTGCCTAAGTTGAGGTTCGCTTTCGCTCGATCTTGGTGTAGAACATCCCGTGTGGGCAAGGGCACGGCGGCTTTCGCTTTCCTTAGTCGAAGATTCCCTGAAAGTTTGCGGGCACCCGGCTCTTAAAAAAAATGAATCGGACAAGGCGACATGTGCATTTGGTTCAGAGACGCGTAAAACGAAAATCGGCGCGTGGAAGCTGGATAACTAAACACGCGCCGGTCAATGCGCCTCTTCTCGTAGGCGCCTATCCAGTGGGATCCGAGTCAATCGAAGGGAACCATGATGCGATTCACATGTTTGCTTTTGGTCGCGTATGCAGGTGGAGGCGGACTCTCATCTTCAGATTCTCAAGTTGTGTTTCGCAGCGATGTCTCCTTAGTGCGTGTGGACGCTCAAGTAGTCAACCTTGTTAACCGTGCCATCACTGACCTCCGTGTCGAAGACTTCGTACTCCACGAAGAGGGACGACTTCAGCCGATCCGCAATTTTGCCAGTGAAGACATGCCAGTGGACGTTCTGTTACTGCTGGACGTCAGCGCCAGCATGGGGCCGCATGTGTGGCGCATCGCCGACGCGTCCAGTCAGGCCTTCACAGTACTCGGCACAAGCGATCGCATGGCCATCATGGTCTTCGATCGCTTCACACGTGTGCGCTTACCTTTTACCGGAAGCCGTCAGGAGTTGCAGCGCCAACTCGATCATCTGCTGCGCCAGGAGCGATTCAATGGCGGAACTGACATTACTCGTGCGATGCTCGATGCGGCCGACTACATCCGTCGTGAAGGTCGCCGCGATGCGCGGCGGGCAATCGTCATCCTGACCGACGATCAGACCCAATTCGATCGTAATGAAGCTGAGGTCTCACTCACTTTGGCCCGCGCGGATGCGGTCATGTGCGCCCTGATCGCGCCCGATGCTCTGCAGTTCGGCCACTTCCCTGCCGGTGTTGGCCTGCGCCGAGGGGGATTCGGCAACCCCGTCGCTGGTACGGGTGGGTTTCCGGGGAGCGTCCACACTCGGTCCGCCGGCACTGCTCAGATTGCTCGCAATTCGGGTGGCGATGCCATGTCGGTCGATCAGGCCTCGGCGCTGGAACAGACGCTTTTGCGTTTACGGCAACGCTACACGTTGTACTTCAGTCTTCCGGAAGGGGTGAGGCCGGGTCAGGAACGGAATATCGAAGTGGGTCTCGCTGACAGAACCCGCCTTCGCTTTCCCGATGCCGAGGTCCGATACCGGCGTGTTTACATGACACCGACGGGCGGCGCTCAGGCAACACCCACTTCTGTAGTGGAAGAGCATGCCGATCACGGCGACAATGCCTCATCGTCTTCGCCTGCAAAGATCGAGGATTACCCAGAGCTCCTCACCACAGAACAGCGAACGGCAAGAAGGGTTGCAATGTCTCGTTCTCCACGCTGAAGCAAGATACGGACAGTGTCTCAAGCCTGCCCGTGTGGGGAGTTTCGGATTAGAGTTGCGGCGTGTGTTCGGCAATTGAGAAGTTGAAACTGGTCCAACAGGCTCGAAGGGATTGGGAATGATAGGTCGGGCTCGGCCTTATTCAGGAGCGTGTGTTATCCGCCGCTAGGTCCTTTCCACACACCAATCGGCTATAATCGTTCGGCGCTTTTTTCTTTAAAGGAGGAAAACCATATGCGAATGTTGCTGAGAGTATCGATTCCGGTGGAGGCGGGGAACGCCGCCGCAAAGGCCGGAACCCTGGGTTCCACGATCGAACAGATTTTGGCCGATCTCAAACCGGAGGCTGCATATTTCTTTGCCGATGACAGCGGCCAACGGTCGGGGTCGATTGTGTTCGATATGAAAGACACATCGGAGATCCCGGCGGTCGCTGAGCCCTGGTTTCTCGCATTCAACGCGACAGTCTCGTTGCGGCCGATCATGAACCCACAAGATCTTGCCAAGGCTGGTCCATCGATTGGCAAGGCTGCCAAGCAGTACGGAAAGTAGACTACCATCGCCTGAGGACATTCAATCGGCCGTTGCAAACAGCGGTCCTATCACGGCGCGATCCGAAACAGGCAACGAACTCACTCTCGCGACAAGGCCCACTACCGACATTTGGCACGCCCACCGGTCATCGGGTAGATCTCACGTGACGTCCTCGGTGAAGGGACGACTGACCACCGCTTGGGAAGTCGGGATCTCGTCGTGTGGCCTGACGATAGCTCTTTGCGGGATCGAGGAGTGGAAGTGCGTTTCCCAGGAGGAATCAACCGAACTCGCAAAGCACATGCGAACCACCCAGTGATTACCCACCTCGCACCAGTCGCTGGCACTTCCAACGCCGACGAAACAGCCAAACGGATTTGTAGACACCGCGTCGTTAACGTGCACTTTTGTCGAAGCGCACCTGGCTTACTACCGAGCACTGGGAATCTTTGCATGGGTCTGCATAGTATCGCCAGACCACTGAACCTCGGCAATTCCCCCCGATCTCAACCTCCGGGCAGGGCTGCCAGGCCAAGAACCACCGCTCCAATTCTATGACGTCAAAAGAGACATGATGAATCGGACCCATGGCGCTTCAAGTAAATCACCACGTGATGGTACACAATGCTTATTGGCCCCACGCTCCTGGCGGCGCCACCATCGCCGCGAAGCTTTCCGGGCTCTGGATTCCCTGGTCGGCCATCCAGAGATCGGCAGTCTTTACCAATGCAGTGCCCTCATCACCCTGAATCAGCCCACCGCGACGGCGGCGCGCGACGGCGGCGTATAGGCGCATGTCGGTCGAGTCAAATTCGGCTTCCGCTGAGCTTAGCAGCCGCGCAGCCACTTTTTGATTACCTTGGATTCCCGTGATCCCGGCTCGGATTAACAGGGCCAAAGCATCGCCCCACGGCGCGTTTTGTCGCTCGATACTTGCGGCGTCGTGGCTCGCTACCTGCAAGAAATGTCGCTTCCGCGCGCCGCTCAAAGTGGAATCCGAGGCGGCTGCTAAAGCGCTGCAGGCGCGGTGGTGGAGCGACTCAATGCAGAAGTATTGAGCACGCAGCAGCATTGATCGTTGCAATGCGGGCCACTGTTTGGCGATGAAGTCCCACGCTTCTATTCCTCGACACTGATACAGAAGAACTTCCGACTGAGAAATAAGACTCCACCAATGCTGCACATGAAAGCCCTGAACGGACCATTTGGCGATCGCGTCCCGGAGGATAGCCATGGCCTCCTCAGGATAGCCCGCAGCCAATGGGCCTACATGCGCGAGCCGGGTGCGCAGAGCCGTGGCCTGATAGAGATCGCCGCGCATATCGGCATCCGCTAACAGAGCGGGTAGGCGCTGGCGAAGTTCATTCAATTCGCCAAGAAAGAACAACGAAGCACAACTCTGCAACCGCGCCGTTGCAACGTCCCAAACGGCGCCGACGCAATGCTCCAGTAGAGTGGTCTCGGCACGCGCAAACGAAAGCTGGGCCTCTTTCCACCGCCCCTCGAGGAAAGCACAGGTACCAGCGATTAACGTGCTGAACGCCTGCGCATAGGGATCATCACAGGTACGCGACAGCGCGATGGCCTTCTGCAGTACGCGCTGTGTGCGCTCTCTGCGCCTGGTTCCCGCGAGACCGTGATAGGCCGCTTCAACGCTCAGTGCTCGTGCCACCCGGTATTTTTCGCCGGCTTGTAAAGCCAATAGAATATGGCGTGCCTGGAAATCCGCCGCGTGAATCGTATCAATGAATCCAAGGCCCTGCGCCACGGAAAAGCAGGTGTCGATGCGAATCAGGTCCTTCTGGTCGACCTTACCGGGAACGCGTTCTTCAAAATGCAGGCCCCGAACATTAATTCGCGCCCGGCCCAGCAGCAACGAGAACAAAGCATGCTGCGGAGAGGAGCCCAGCTTCATACCGATCGCGGACAGAAGAGACTGGAGCACGGTCTTCCCCTCATCTACATGACCGCTGACTAAGTATTGGCGGGCGGCGAGGCGGCGATCTTCCAAGACATCGGCAGGGTTCGCCAATTCGGCCGCGGCGAGATATGCCTCCGCCGCTTCGAGCCCGCGGCCGGCATTGCTGAGTGCGTCGCCGAGCTTGCGACGGACGGATAACTCTACGTTACCAGCCGCCGGTTGTAATTCCAGGGCCATGCGGTAGAAGCGTGCCGCGGAATCAAATGCGAGCCTCACCGCCGCCTCGTCCGCGGCTACGATCGCATAGCGCAAGGCCTCTGGCCGGCAACCGGCAGCCGCAAAGTGCGTGGCAAGAAGATCTGGTTGAGCCCTCGGCGACTCTTCCAGGGCCCTGCCCAGGACCAAGTGAAGATCTCGGGTCCGACTGTCTGACAAATCCGCAGTCACTTTTTCCCGAATGCGATCGTGGTAGGTTTCAATTTCCTTGCCATAGTTGGTCGTGCGGATTCGGATGAGTCGACCGGTGCGAAGCGCGGCAAGCATCGCATCATCGTCACCTGAATGCGCATAAGAGCGCCTCGCTATGTTGGAATCAATTGGATGGCCGGCAGTGGCGATCAACTCGAGAAAGCATCGGGCCTGCTCCGACAGCCCGGAAATACGAACCCGGACCAGCTCGTCCAGCGTGAGTAAATGCGGGCCTGCGGTTTGGACCAGTCCGGATTGTGATTCCGCGTATCTTGCGATCTCACTGACGAAGAATGGATTGCCGCCAGCTTGCCGCACGATGCTGTCCACTTCATCTGCCCGCCCATCGTGACCAGTGCCAAGCAGCACCGAGGCCAGTTGGTGCGCCTCCTCCAGAGTAAGCTCGCCCAACGCTAATTGCACCGGAGGCGCCGCCCCGAGCCCAGACTGCAAAGACGACAGCGTTCGCAGGAAGGGGCTGGTATTGGCCTCTTCGGTTCGATAGCACCCGATTAGCAGGATTTTCGGAGGATCGGGCGGCCGCAGCAGTTCGGCCATCAAGGTTGCACTATCGGTATCTCCCCATTGCAGGTCATCGATGAACAAGATGACAGGCTCGTGATTGGCCAGCTGGCCCAGCAGCATGCGCATGGCTCGAAAGCCGCGCCGCCTCTGCTCCTGTAGATCGATCGGTTGATGTTCCTCGCTTTGGAATTTCAGGGGCACCAAGCCGCCGAGCACCGGAAACATTCGAGCCACAACCAAGATGTCCGGCAAGAGTTGGTCGATCTCTGGAACGGGCAACCTCTTCAAATAGACGCTCAAAGCATCGATCACACCGTCAAATGCCTTGTAGCGTACCGACTCGCGCTCATAGCAACGCCCAGCCAAGACCACTACCCTTTCGCCCTGCTGAACTCGCTCCAGAAAACGATGAGCCAAGGCGCTCTTGCCCATCCCGGAGCTGCCGTGAATATAAACCGCCACGGGCCGCCCCGCCTTGGTCGACTTAAACGCTTCCCACAAGGCCAGGAGATGTCCCTCCCTGCCCACGAAGGGGACTTTGCCGGTGGCGGCGCCGGCGACAAGAGTAGGTGTAACGCCTAAACGAACGTGGATCTGCTGCCCGGAAGGACGCGCTCGCGGATCTTGTTGGAGCAGATCTACGCAAAGCTCTCTCAGGTATTGCGGAGCGCTCGGGCAGCCCCTAAGGACCTCATCCAGCATGATTCCCACCGAGTACCAATCGCTCGCTTCCGACAATGCCAAGCCGGCGCGCTGTTCCGGAGACATGTACGCCGGCGTGCCGACAATCGGATCCCGCTCAGATGCATCCATTATCGTGTCGGTAACCAGGCCGAAGTCCAGGATCACCAAGCGCCCTTGACCCGTCACCAGCACGTTGGACGGCTTCAGATCTCTGTGCAACTTCCCTGCCGCATGCAAAGCAGAGACGCCATGCACGAGTTGCTGAACAGCGTTCCTTAATCCGTCAGGTACCTGAGCATACTCACGAAAATTCACGCCCTCCACCAGCTCCATGGTGAAAAAACACTGCTGATCATCCGAGATCAGCTCGTAGAGCGTTATGAGGTTGGGATGACTTATATCCGCCAGGGCGCGGAACTCTCGCTTGAATCCAAGGAGCGCCTGAGCATCTAGATGATGGAGAGTTTTAAGGGCAACCATTGTGCCTCGCTCGCGATCAAAGGTGCGATAGACAGTGCCAAACCCACCCACTCCGAGTCGATTCTGGATCAAGAACCGGGCGGTCCCGGAAAAGGCAGGATCGACTGCAGTGAGTGAATTGGCCTTATGGCCATAGGAATCCATCGCGGCGTTGACGGCTGAATCGAGGAAAGCATGAGCTTCACTTTCGGACGTCAGCAGACTTTCCACTTCATCGCGCAACTCCTCATCCCCGCGGCAAGCTCGGTCCAAGCAGGCTTCACGTTCGGTGGGGTCGCAATCGAGCGCTAATTGAAACACGTCCTGGACGCGCGACCAGTGTTCTGCAGTCATGGCTCAGGCCCGCCGTATTTCCCGATGTAGCCAGGCTTCGGCCACCTTCTGTTCGCGCCCGATGGTCGATACCGAAACGCCAACCACTTTGGCTGTTTCGTCGACACTCAGGCCACCAAAAAAACGCAGCTCGATGATCCGGCATTTTCGCGGGTCGAAAGTCTCCAAAGCAATCAACGCGTCATCGAGCGCAAGCAAATTCGAACTGCGTTCATTGGAAAATGACACGCATTCGTCTAGGGCGACGTGCGGTGCTCCTGCTCCACGTTTTCCGGCTTGGTTTCTGCGAGCGTAATCGACCAGGACCTGGCGCATTACGTGCGCCGCGACAGCGAAGAAGTGTGCCCTATTTTTCCATTCCGGATGGCTCTGCTCCACTAGCCGCATGTAAGCCTCGTGCACTAAGGCAGTTGGTTGCAGCGTGTGATCGGGACGCTCGCGCCGGAGATATTTCGCAGCCAATCCACGGAGTTCCGCGTAGATCAGGGGCAGTAGTTCGTCCCGCGCTGCCTGGTTGCCGTTCCCCCAATCTAGGAGAAGTCTGGTTACTTCATGAGATGTCGACATTGGCTCTTGGCTGATTCTGGTAGTTTACGCCGTTTAGTAGTCGGGCGAACAGTTGAATCCTTGTAACGAGCCGACATTTTCTGGGAAGTGAGGGATTTCATCTACTTTTTACGCCTCTGTGAGTAGCAGAGGAGGAATTAGCGATGCAACGAGTCTTCACTAGCCTTGCGCCGGATCGGCGATGCTGCCGCAATCAATGGAAGGGGATAACACATGTCAAAGACACGTAAGACCTTGGCTGTCGGTGAGAATCGTGGCGCCAGTCGGCGAGGATTTCTGGGCTACCTGGGCGCCGCCCCGACCCTGTCGACGCTATTCGGAGCCGGATTGCTCTCATCCTTGGAAGCACCCAGCGCGCTTGGTGATACTGGCCCGCTGAGTGACACTCAGCGCCGGCACCGGGCTTTTGCGATTCGCCGCGACGCAGCTATGTTGCAACGCGATCGCCCGGAACAAACATCCACCAGCAATGGCGACGAACAGCTTTACGCGAACCGGATCGCCAGTTTTTCGAAAGCTCTGCCACATAACCAACTGGGCGAGGTGGATCTCAATGCCTACAATTCCATGCTAAGTGCGCTCAATAGCGGCCAACCCGGTGATTTCGAGGCGATTCCGCTGGGCGGCACGGTCAAGCTGGCGGACCCGCAGGCGGCCTATTGCTACGCCATGGTGGGGGCTGACGCGGCGGCCATAGCATCGCCTCCTGCTCCCACATTCAGCAGCGCTCAAGCTGCGGGGGAGATGGTGGAGGATTACTGGTCCGCCCTCACGCGTGATGTTCCTTATAGTCAATACTCATCGGACCCTACAATTGCCCAGGCCTGCGCCGACCTGAGTAAGCTATCCGATTACCGCGGACCCAACGTCAATGGTCAGATCACGCCTGACGTCATCTTCCGCGGCCTTTCTCCGGGCGAGACCACCGGCCCTTTGGTGTCGCAGTTCTTGTGGAAAACGATTCCTTTCGGCGCCGCGCAGTTCCCCCAACTCTACCGTACGACTGTCCCCGGGGATGACTACATGACTACTTATCCGGCCTGGCTCAACGTGCAGAATGGCGTTGCGGCCGGTTCGAATGTCTTCGACTCCACGCCGCGCTACATTCGCAACAACCGCGATCTGAGTGAATACTTGCATCGCGATTTCATGGGGCAGGCCAATGTACTGGCTACTCTGTTGTTGTTGAGTTACGGGAATCCGGGGCTCAATCCAAACAATCCGTATCTCAACTATTCCACCCAGGCTGGTTCCATAACCTTCGGCCAACAGGCCGCGCTGGATCTCATGTGGAGCGCTCCCATCAACGCCCTGCACGCCGTTTGGTGGCAGAAATGGCTGGTCCATCGCCGGGTTCGCCCGGAAGCGTTCGGCGGCCGCATTCATAATCTCCTCACCGGGGCCGCAAAATATTCAATCCATTCCGATCTGCTCAACTCCGCGGCCTTGCAGGCGAGTTTCAAGGCTCACGGTAACTATCTCCTGCCGATGCCATATCCGGAAGGATCTCCGGTGCACCCGTCGTATCCCGCTGCTCATGCCGTGGTTGCAGGTGCCGGCGTGACAATGCTCAAGGCGATGTTTAATGAGTCCGTCCTGATTCCTAGTCCGGTGGTCCCGTCCGACGATGGACTGACACTACTCCCTTATGACGGACCTCCGCTCACCGTGAGCAGCGAGTTGAACAAACTGGCCGCGAATGTCTCGCTGGGCAGGAATGCCTGTGGAGTACACTACCGTTCTGACGGCTTCGAAGGGGTGCGGCTGGGGGAAGAGATCGCTATATCAATACTTCGCGATATGGCCACCGTCTACAACGAGCAGTTCGCGGGATTCAGCTTCACCCGCTTTGATGGCAACCCAATTACGATCTGCCCGGAGTGCTAATGAGGCGCTGTATTTCGGCGGCGCTCCCCGATTTTCTGGGTACAACGAGGTAAACTTCCGCGTGCCGAGCGGCGTGGCACCCTGACTTGCGGTCTCCGTGCGCTTAGCCTACCTCAACCGTTCGAGTAGCGAAGTCACGATCGGGTTGCTGTGATATTCATTCGGTCGAATCGAAGTCGTTCGAATTTGGGAGGCGAAATACGAGAATCGGGATTCTGAACCATCGTTTTGTGCTTGCACTGCTCCTGGGAGTAGCCGGCCACCGGTCAATAGTGATGGCACAATCCTCAGGCACGTTCACCACGACCGGCAGCATGAGCACTGCCCGTTCGGGGCACCAGGCTACTTTGCTCAGTAGCGGCAAGGTCTTGATCACTGGTGGCACCACTTCCTCCGCTGGCTATGCTGTTCCGGTCGCCACAGCAGAGCTCTACGATCCTAAAACACAGACTTTCACTCCTACAGCGGACATGACGACTGCGCGATCGGGACATACAGCGACCGTGCTCCCCAACGGAAACATCTTGATCGCCGGTGGCATGTTTCTGGACAGTGCGGAGCTATACGATCCATCGGCTGGAATCTTCCGTGCCACTGGCAACCTGTCGGCGGCCCGCAGGGCGCACACTGCGACCCTGCTCAATAATGGCGAGGTTCTGATCGCTGGCGGCTATGGCGGCGATCCCAGCTTGCACAATTTCAACAGCGCGCAAGTCTATGATCCCGCCAGCGAAACTTTTGCCGCCAGGGGCGACATGATCACGGCCCGCGAAGGGCACACTGCGACTCTTCTCAGTGATGGCAAGGTTTTGATCGCTGGCGGCTATGTTCAAGACGGGAGCCATCCAGACAACGAGATTTACGATCCTGGTAGCGGCACGTTCAGCGTTACAGGAAGTGATGCAGGAAACACGATTGCAGCGACTGCGAACTTGCTCACGAACAGCAAGGTCCTGCTGACCCTGGAGTACAGTTGCGATCCTAGCGACGGCGCAGAAGTTTACGACCCCTCGAACGGAGTATTCACTGCCACCGGAAGCATGACTGCGACACGAGGGGATCGGACAGCCACGCTGCTCCCAGATCGCACAGTATTGATCGCCGGTGGCGGGGACAGCAATCTCCCAGCCGGCATCATCTACACCGTTGACCGAGCCAGCGGTGCCGAATTGTACAATCCCGAGGCCGGTACGTTCTCGCCTACCGGCGACATGACAGTGGGCCGGATCGGCCACAGCGCCACCTTGCTCAACGATGGCACGGTCTTGATCGCCGGCGGCACTGGCTGGTCCGGTGGGAATCCCCTTTTCTTACAGGGTGGTTATTCAACCCTTGCGAGCGCCGAACTCTATCATCCGGCTGCGCTGGTGCCGGCGCCTACGTTGTTCTCTCTTTCCGGCGGGCAAGGTGCGATCCTGCACGCGGGGACACATCAGGCGGTCTCGTCCAGCAACGCTGCCGTTGCCGGGGAGGCTCTGGAGATCTATGGCGCCGGCTTGATTGATGGGAGTACAATTCCTCCTCAAGTAGCCATCGGCGACCTTATGGCGGAATTTTGTTTTTTGGGAATGCTCCCGGCTTCGTGGGGCTGAACCAAGTGAATGTCGTGGTGCCGAGCGGAGTCGTGGCGGGACCCGCCGTCTCTGTGCGATTGACCTACATCGGCCGCCCGAGCAATGAAGTCACGATTGGTGTGCAGTGAGCTTTTGGAGGCGAGATATGAAATCCAGTTTTGTTCTTCCACTCCTGTTGTTGGGAGTAGTAGTCAGCCCTACATCATTGGTAATGGCGCAATCCCCGGGCGCGTTTACCCCGACCGGCGCCATGACCACGCCCCGTTTCGGACACACAGCCACGTTGCTCACTGACGGCAAGGTCTTAATCGCTGGGGGCAGTGACGACGATAGCGATGCTGACCTCGGCTTCGGGGGCGGTCGCGGGCGGGCGGCCAGCGCCGAGCTTTACGATCCCTCCACGGGAACCTTCACTGCTACGGGCGCCATGACCACGCCCCGCTTCGGGCATACAGCTACCTTGCTCCCTAACGGCAAGGTTTTGATCGCCGGTGGGTCTAGCGCAGAGCTTTATGATCCTTCCACTGGCGAGTTCACCGCAACTGGCGACATGACCGCGGGCCCCTCCCCTCTCACGGCCACCATACTCAATAACGGTAGGGTCTTGATCACCGGTGCGTGCTCTTGGCTGGATGATTGCCTGCCTAGAGCAGCGCTTTACGATCCTTCCACTGGGACCTTTACCGCTACGGGGAACATGACAGCGTCTTCGTATGGACAAACGGCCACGCTGCTCGCTGACGGCACGGTTTTGATCGCTGCTCCCGCTGGCGGTCCAGGAATTGCTAGCGGCGAACTCTATGATCCTTCCAGCGGCACGTTCACCCATAAAGGCGCTGACCTCACATGGCTTAATTTGCACGCAGCGTCCTTGCTCATGAACGGAACGGTCTTGATCAGCGGCGGTGCCGAAATGTCCACGACTGGAGAGTGCCTAGCCGGCGCCACAGTATACGATCCCGCTTCCGGCTCGTTCGCCTCTGGCGGCTATATGTCTAGGTGCCGGTATTCGCATACGTCCACGCTCCTCCCCGACGGCACGGTTTTGATCGCTGGTGGTGACACCGTGGATTGCAGGCCCATTACGGGCGGTATTCAGTGCTACCCTCACAGCGGCACCTTGATCGGTGCGGAGCTTTACGATCCCGCCATCGGCAGCTTCTCCACCACCGGTGACGTGATGACACCACGCTATGAGCACACGGCAACCCTGCTCAATAATGGTCAGGTCTTAATCACAGGAGGCGTCCGTTATTGGCCGACTGGAAGAGTTCCCGCTACCGAAGTTATTGCCAACGCCGAACTCTACACCCCACCTTCGTTGGTGCGCGCGCCTGCGCTGTTCTCTCTTTCGGGCGATGGCCAAGGACAGGGCGCGATCCAGCATGCGGATTCTTATCAGCTTGTCTCGCCGGGCAATCCCGCTGCTGCAGGGGAGGCGCTGATCATCTACTGCACCGGCTTGGCTGATGGAAACGTGATTCCTCCGCAAGTCGCAATTGGCGGGAGCATGGCCGAGGTTCTGTGGTTTGGAAAGACTCCCGGATTTGTCGGGTTGAACCAGATCAACGTGAGGGTGCCGAGTGGCATTGCACCAGGACCGGAAGTCCCGGTGGGTTTGAGTTATATCGGGCGGCCGAGCAATGAAGTCACCATCGGAGTGCAGTGAAACATATGCTTCTCAAATCTAGTTTTGTTCTTGCGCTCTGGGGAGCCGTTGTGACAGCACAATCCGCGGGCACGTTCACCACTACGGGCAACATGACCACGGCACGCGCAGCGCACACAGCAACCTTGCTTCCCAACGGCAAAGTCTTGATCGCCGGGGGCGCTCAGTACGTTACCGTCGGCTCCACCTTAGTCCTCGCAAGCGCCGAACTCTACGACCCAATCACCAGCGCATTCACCGCTACAGGAAACATGACCACGCCGCGGCAACAGCACACAGCGACCTTGCTCGCTGACGGCAGGGTCCTGATCGCAGGAGGCAGCCAGGAGCATCCAGGCCAGACTGTGGACCTGGCTAGCGCAGAGATTTATGATCCTTCCACCGAGACCTTCACTGCCACCGGCGACCTGTCCACAGCCCAGCACTGGCTTGGGGCCACATTGCTCGGCGACGGCAAGATCCTGGTTGCGGGTGGGATTTCGGGCCCGTTTCCGACAACGGCCGCGGCTCAACTCTATGACCCTGGAACGGGCACGTTCGGGGCCACGGGCGCGTACACTACAGCAGTATCGAGGGCGGATTCTGGAAATTGGCCGGCCAAAGCCACCTTGCTCCCCGATGGCAGAGTCCTGGTTCTGGGGTTGCCCATCGCCGCCGAACTCTATGATCCCGGCGCCGGCATGTTCAGTGCTACGGGCATAGCCGCCCCGAATGATGACGACGCTCTCAGCCCGATTCAGCAATCGGCAACTTTGCTTCTGGACGGAAACGTCTTGGTTACCCGTGGGGTCGATGGACTTACAGGGACCGCAGGAGTGTACGATCCCTCGACGGAAACAACCACGGTGACCGGGACCATGACCACCGCCCGGCCGTTCTACACCGACACCCTCCTACCCGATGGAGCCGTCTTAATCGCCGGTCACCCGTACCTTTCCAGCGCCGAGCTTTACGATCCCGGCACCGGTACGTTCTCCGCTACAAGGAACATGACCGTGCCCCGCGTTTTCCACACCGCCACTCTGCTTCCCGATGGTACGGTCTTGGTCGCTGGCGGCAACGATTCGCATCCCTCTACGAGCACCACCTCCAGCGCCGAACTCTATAAACCAGTTTTATTGACGCCAGCCGCTGCGCTTTTGTCTCTTTCGGGCGACGGGCGAGGACAAGGCGCGATCCTGCATGCGGGGACGGCACGGGTCGCCTCGTCCAGCGACCCTGCCAGCGTTGGAGAAGCTTTGGAAATCTATTGCACCGGTCTGGCTGATGGGAGCGTGATCCCTCCGCAGGTGGCCATCGGCGGCCGGATGGCTGAGGTCCTGTATTTTGGGAAGGCTCCCGGCTTCGTTGGTCTGAACCAAGTGAATGTCGTGGTGCCGAGCGGAGTCGTGGCGGGCCCGACCGTCCCTGTGCGATTGACCTACATCGGCCGCCCGAGCAATGAAGTCACAATGAGCGTGCGCTGAACCCACGCCGGCACGCGCGAGAGCGGCAACATACCGAGCGCGGTGGGGGTGGGCCGTCGGGCTGTATAACCGAGCACTGGGCTTTCTGGCTGGCATTTTTTTCTATGCGAACCGAAATAGACCCCCTTTTAACGCCGCAGTATTTATGGAACACTGCCACGGCTTGAGAAGTCGGGTTGGACTGATCTTGCAACGTCCATTTCGTGAACGCGTCACCATCCGAGCGACGATGAGTACTTTTGGAACGACTTTCTTCGGTCCACTCTCCGAGATCCCGACTTCCCAAGCAGTGGCAACAAGAGGTCCGTAAACACTTCGGCGTAAGGCAGGATCTATCAATGGACTGGCAATTTCAGCAATGGGCTTTCCTCGTCAACTTGACCCGACAGAGCCAACTTCCGAATCGACCATTATCCACATTCGAGTCACCTCATCTCGCAAATCCCAACTTGACACAAAGGTCAGAGGCTCGCTTCGCGCTGCGCTTAACAAGGACCCGTGAATCGCGGAAGGCGCTATTCAGGCAACCCGACCTTGTTGCGGAGTACTCTCAGGCGTGGATCGCCGCGCAAGAAAGCGAACTCCGGAAATGCGATCGCTCTGCCCACCCGAAAAGGTCCAGCGGTGGCGCCGCGATCCAGAGCTTCAAACGTCCGGTCTTTATCGCCCAGGCCCGCGAAAATCCGCGCCTGGGCAAGGGGGTCTGCAGCGCTATTAGAGGCAAGTTCTTCCGCCTCGTCGCGCCGTCCGGCCCGCGCATAGGCCAAGCCTAGATCGCCTACAACGATATCCCTGAAGCCGTCGCGTTTGAAGGCCGCTTCCAGGACCCGGACGCTCTCGTCGCTTTTTCCCTGCTCCAATCGGAGGCGCCCGAGACACCAGCTCTTATCCGGAGCGTCGGCGGGCAGCTTGTCGCAGTGATGGGAAGCCTCGTTGTACCTGCCGGCCGCGAACAGCACGTAGCTCGCATCGAACTGTACTTCGTACGAGAGCGGGTCGGCTTGCTCGGCGACCCGTAATTGCTCAAGCGCCTCACCGATTCGGCCGAGCGGCAGTAGATGATACATCGCGAAATGACCGTAGTACATCGCGGAGTTGGGGTCGAGCTCGATTGCGCGGCGGAAACTCTTTTCCGATTGCTCCCATTGCGCATCGCGCGAGTAGGCAAGCGCAAGTGCGTCTTGCGCCTCGGCTAACAGGGGATCCAATTCGATTGCCTTCTGCGCGGCAGCCCGCATTTTTGGTAATTCGTCGGCGATATCGAATTTGAATTGACCCGATCGCATGACGTGAGCCGCGGCCAGATCCGCATAAGCGGGCGCGAACGAAGGGTCTTTGGCGATTACTGCCTCGAACGATCCGACAGTTCGGTTCAGCACAGACCACCCGTTCCGGACCCAGGGAGCGCGGGCGCGAAGATAAAGATCATATGCTTCCAGGCTGGTCTCGTACCGCCTTTGACCGCGCCCCAGCTTTAACCGCAAGCTGTTGACGATACCGCGGGAAATCTCGTCCTGGACTGCAAAAATGTCCCGCAGCTCACGATCGTACCTACCCGACCACAGAGGAAAGTCGTCGCGCACGCGCACCAACTGGGCGTTGATTCGCAATTGCTGTCCGGCGCGCAGAACCGAGCCTTCCAGAATGTAATCCACCCCAAGCTGTTTTCCGGCTTCACGCATGTTCCGCGGCTTGCCCTTAAAGGCGAAAGACGATGTCTGAGAACGCACCGCCAGTCCCTCGATAATGGACAGATTGCGGATGATTTCGCCCGTGAGGCCGTCAGAAAAGTAGTCATTGGCCGGATCTTCGCTTAAGTTCGTCAATGGCAGAACGGCGATCGAAATCGGCGTATTCCGGTGCCGAAACTGCCACCAGCCCGCGGCCGTTAAGGCGGCAGCTAGGCAGACGCTTGCACCGATGACCGATAGACGCCAAGGCTTTCGATGATCGCCCGGAAGGTCCTCCGGTAGGGCACGGCTCTGCCCCACGGGCTGCCTGAGCGTCGGTAGGTAGCCGCCCTTCGGCAGCTCAATGATCACTGGGTCGCTCTTTCCCTCTCCTTTGTAATACTCGCTGAGGCGCGCACGGAGCCGCCTGGCTTCCGTTCGCACAATCGGATCGTATTTTGGATTGTAGTCGGGTTTTCGTCCGAAAACCTCGACACCGATGACGGACTCCTTCAACTCGTCATCGCGCCCCGCCAGATGGCGCTCCACCACGAACCGCAACAAGCGGCAGAGCTGGTCGGCGCGCACAAACAGTCTGCTTTCCAGAACCTGTTGGAGTTGCCGACGCGCCTTAGCAACCTCCTGTCCGCCGACTTCCACCGATTGCATTCCTATAGAGAATACCTCTTGTTTTCAGTGATGTGCAACGGTGTGCACACTCCCAGTGCACCTCGATGGCCTTGTAGTTTCGCCGATCGTCCGTCACTCTCGAACTCATGCGAGCTGGTCCGATGCCGATCCTGATCGCCGCCGCCGGCTGGGCCGGGACGGCATTCGGAACGTGGCAAATGAATGCAGCTAAATCGAGCTTCGCCGGAGACATTCAACCCAAGAGGTTGATCGTGCGAATTGAGGAGCATGCGAAAGGCGAGCTATTCACGTTGGATAGGACCGAGGCAGACGGCCGAAACACCAGTGCCAGCTCAATCCTGTACTTCGATGGTGAGCCCCGGCGTTTCCAGGATTTCGCATGTTCGGGGATCCAATCGGCGCGGCGAGCGGACGCTCAGACAGTGGAGATTCTGCGAATGTGCACGAGTGGTGCATGGGTCCGGTTCATCCGGCGACCGGGTCCTTTGCCGAAGGAACTGGTCCTGGAAATCACGGAGCAAAAGTCCGACGGCACCCGCGTCGAGCGGCGCCTAGTGCTGGAAAAAACCCTAACGAGAGGAAAAAGACAATGATTCGAACAGGTAACACGATTGCAATTGCCCGATTCATCGCGGTCCTGCTGGCCAGCCACTGCGCCGCCTTATATGCGGGAGACACAAGCTCCGCAAAGCATGCGGGAGAGACCAGCGCCGGAACCTCTCTTGGATACGAGTTTGTCGGTCAAGTGCTCAATGCTTCGACAACCCAATCTTTGCAGTATGGATATCTGAACTCGGTTCCGGGTCTGAATGCCGTCTCCACAACCGGTGGTCCGGTCTCGGAAGCGAATGCACTGCTGAATTTCTACAACGACACCACGACTCAACAAGTGATTAATAACGGCCCGATCCGCGTGGTCGACCGAACCGGGACCGCCACGATTTTCTTCAGCGGTTCGGGCGGCGGTGATTTCACCAATCCAGACACCTTCCGCGCCGGCAATCCAATCCAAACCTGCACTCTGCGGCACCAGGTGATCATCGACACCTCGAGCGGTTATTTCACCGCCAGTTTCGAAATGACCATCACGTCCGTGCGGGTGTTTCAGATCAACGGCAGCGGTTACGTGCTCGGCAAGCCGGGCGAGGTTTACCACTGGTCCGTCTACGGCAAGCTGACGCAGCAGGGGCCGCCTTCCGCGCAGATCGCGGGTTTTGCGTCCGGCAGCAGGGCGACGTCCATCTCGGTGGACTGAAAACAGAGCTAACGATTGCAACGGCCGCTCTTTTGGCACTGCATTGACAAGAAAAGAGCCGAACGATTAAGCCGAAAGGAAAAACGTGAACATAGAAGCCTCAACCGAGGATTGCTCGCGGTAATCGGAGCGGTCGCCTTTGCCGCGATCCTGGCGGCGCAGCCCGTAATGGGGCCGGCACGGGCGACCCGTTGGACTGGAGTTCCGCTTTGCTTCCCGGATTCGGCCTGATAAACGCGCTTTGCTGATTGTGTCCAACAATCCGCCCGCGCGCGTGCTTGTGCCAAAACCTTCGGAGGCACTCGCGTATTTCCACGCTGAGGACAAAAGTCGAAACCCTCGGCTTGCAGGCGTATCAAAACCTGAGGGTTTTGGTAGCCGTGATGTCCGGCGAATCAGCGAAAGCGGAAAAGGCACTGTTCGAAGTTCGAACTTTTCGGAGCAGATATGTCCTGCTGCACTAAAAGCACGCCACGCATTTGTGAAACACAGACTGTAGAACCGCCGAACCGCGTCAGACGTGATGGCGGTACCGGCGGGCCGGTCGTGGCTGAGTGGTCTGCCACTGCGCAGCCAATCAGGGCTTAACTTTCGCTGCCAGCTTCCTCCATGCCGCAGCCTCCTTCTTGCTAAGCGCCGTAACACGCTGGTATTCGGAAGCTTCGCGGAACATCTTTCGAGCCTTCTCGTTTTGCGTGAGCACGCCCTCAAAGTTATCAATTTCAGCGCACAAAGCAGTGGCGAGATGCTGAACGCCAATCCAACAACCTAGGCCTCCTTCGGCGCGCTGAATCGCAATCACTTCAGGATGGTGCCAGGAGAGATAAAGCTGAACCCTCTCGTTATCGACGTCGAGATGCTTGGTGTCGAAACCATGGGCGAGGCCATCCCGCAGCGCTGTGTAGAGCCGACCGGCTAGAAACAGCCAATCTCCAGGAGGCAACAACTCAGCGAATACTTTCTCGCCGTGGCGCTTGTTGTCCCCTCGGGCGGCCGCAAGCATTTCGCAACCGCAGCCGACAAGAAGGGCCACCGTGTAGTTCAGGCCTGAACCCTGCTCTTGGAGCCACCTGATATCCTGGCGAACGTAACCGAGCGACTCATCGAATTCCTTCTTGATATCTGCCCAAGAAAAGGATTCTGCCATGTCCGACAGGTTAGCAGGCTGGCGCGATGGCCAGTGAGAAAATTGCGAGATCCAGCGTGCTCCAGATCCCCGCGACGTTCGGTGTTGACCAGGACTTAGATCCTCCGGTGCGAGTTTTCTAATCGTGGACGAATCGTTTCCCCGCGTCGGCTAGAATACTCTTCTAAGATGCCACGCTGTCGGCAATACCCAGTTGTCGATACCCAGGGTCCAGCCGAGCCGGTTCTAATCGATCTTTTACTAACGGAAGGAGAAGGCATCCAATAGCGAGCCGAATGAGCTAAATCGAGGTATTGGGCTGGAGGAACTGGCCGTACTGACGGTGCTTATCGGTCCTAGATAGCCACATACCTGCGCAGTTCCTGCCCCGGCCTCCCCAGGCTTAGCGACAATCACGACGCCGAAACGGACTTCTAGTGGAGTTAAGCGAAGGGGATCTCCGTCCACCCACTCCCAAATGGCCATCGCCGAGTTCCAAGACTTCTGAAGGCGGGCGATCTGTACGTTCTCATCCGTCGGCTTTACGGTGGCCACTGTAGTCGTCGCCATGGGCATGGCCGACTCGGAACCCGCCCAGTTTCCTTCGAGAAGACGCGCCTTACACTCCGAGTCAGAACGAATCTCGGCACCGAGTTGTCGTACAGTAACGTACAATTCAACATTGTTCGGCACTCCTAGAAAACTGACAACGAAGCGAGTCCCGCTGTCGACGGGTGACCCGGTAACGCCAGCTTCTTGTAGGTCTGTCCTGAAAGCGCCGTCGATCGCTTCACGGAAACAAAGTTCGAGGTTTACAATCGCACCTTCAGCCTTGGGGTTTTCGGCGAGCGCATTGTTAATCCCTGCGTCACGTGTCAAGAGGAATAGGTTTTCATCACCATTTTGATCGATCACGCGAAAGGACATGGCGGGGTGAGTGTGTCCAACTTCCAAAGGTCCTGCCAATTTAACGCGGTCACCAGTGACGCTGGACTGGGCCTCCAAGGTTGCCACGATTGGTGTGCCAGTCACAAGGTACCCTGCGTTAACGCGCAAGTATACGATGCGAACGCGAAATTCATTCCCTCCTATAGCTTCTAATTGAAGCACATCGCTGAAAATAAGAGCACTGGGATGATACATTGTCGCGGGACGCGATAAACCCACACCGTCAAGAAAGGCAACTACGTCTGTTACACTGTCGGGGCCTAGCCGGTTCGTCACCGGGGTGTTTAGGTACAACACTAGATCCCATATCAATGACTGAGATCCAGCTGGGAACCGAGCCTTGCTGGTGTATATTGTGAAATCCCCAACGCGTTCGGTTTTTCCCTCTGCCCTTGCGATCTTCCAGACAGTCGTGCTCGCGTGGCCCTCGATCTCATCCCTCACCTTCTCAAACTGCCGATCTGTGTCCTGAAGGAGTGCCGCAAGCCTTGAGAATTGTTCTGGGATGCTGGTCGGTACAAGTGCGCTGCCCTTATAGGCTCGATCGTGTGCTATCTCCGCCCAAGCATGGTCCAAGATCGAGCGAATTTGAATCTCGGCTTTGAGTTTCGCAAATCTTGTATATATTCCAGAAGTCCGGAGCGCACCGAGTTCAGCCTCACGACCTGATGCAAGGAGCGATATCCAGACTGTCCGGGTGATCACTGCGTTGCGTACAGTGGCGGCATCGATAGTGGCGGCGAGGCTCTGAAGCTTGGCGACCGAGGCTGGATCGAGGGGAGGTATGGTCGTACCGGCTGCGGTCAAATCTATCTCTTTCTGGCGGCAGTCGTTCACCGTTCCGCGGGCCAACTCAATTTCGGGCTGAAGCTCCGCCATGTCGTCGGCAGTAATAACCGTTTCGCTCCGGTGGAGCAATTCCGCCAGCACAATTTCTGCGGCATCTCGCGCCGCATGGATGGCCTCGATCCTCGGATCGCCAGCCGCCATGGCCGGCGCCGTGGCAATACGCATCGTGCGCAGAAGGGGCCGGCCGGTTAGTGCATCGGCCGTTCCGTGCTGCCGGATCGCTACTCAGATCAGGACAGCGCTTGCATTAACTCATGTAGGCTTCTGAATACTTTGTGATTACCTTCTTCCGGCGAACCGGCCCGCCTTAGCGCTTTCTGTGCTCGCGCGAAGTAATCGCACATCGTTCTATCCAGAGTCATGGCCTCTACATAAGGAATCGCCATCGTTTGAGAAATGTCAAAAATGTCATCGTTCCGCGCCAGGTAAGTGCGGTTGCCGGACATCGCAGAGCCGACCGCTCGAATTATTCGGAGCCCCGGGCATCGCGTGGGAACCTGACCGATCCACGACGCGATCTCCACCGCGCGCTCTCTCGTAACAGACATTTTCAGTACAAGGAACTCAAGAATAGGCTCAAACGGCGGCTCGGCCACCTTGGGACGTTTTGCATGCAGCATTTCGCGGTCCATGGACATGGCAAACTTGAGAAGGTTTCGAGCGTGGGCGGGCGGCTCGAACATCTGTGGACACGCTTTCCAGAGGTCACACACAATATCCCAGAAGCGATAAGTCAACCTGTTCGGGTTGGCAAACGGCGGAAACACGAAATCGAATCGGGGTACATACGGATCAATCGGCTCGTATTCTCTGCCCGCCTCGAAGGACCGCATCGCAGATCGTAGCTCCATCAAATCAATTGAGGAATCACTTATGCAGCAGTGCGGCAACCGCTCAAGCTGCTCAACGTACTTCTGAATGCGTGAGAGCCCCGAGGCATCGAGGCTGATGGGCGCCACAAGGGCGCGAACGTTTGCGAGCGAATAGACCAGCCAGCCACTTCTTTCCCGAAGCCAAGTATCGAGTTCAGTTATCGGCAGGGGTTTCTTATGTTCGACGACATTAATGAGATCCTTGGCATCTAGCAGGAGACGCACAACTTATCTTAGAACGCTCTTGGGGGTTCTCGGCACCTCCGTTAACCCCGCAAAGCGCAGCCCTGCACGGGGAAATTCAGTCCGGATGCTCCGTTTGGTTTTCGCGATGGCCCGTATGAAGCGCTGCTTCACGGCAGAGCGCATCCAGTCTCAGAACGCGCAAACATAACACCTCGAATATCGCCTGATGTAGTAACATTAGCGGCACGCACATGGACATTAGTTCTGGGCGGCGAGAATATCAAACGAGCAGCCGGCGATGCGACCCGAATTGGTGTCCTCTTCCTTTTCGAGGTTGCAATCGTCATTGCGAAAGCAGTCAAATGGCTGAAGCATGGAAGCGATCAACCGCGGGCCGGTGAGCCTGCTCTACTTTTCCGTCCAGCTGGATGATTTTGCGAACTTGTACCCGCAGCCGCCCTATCGATACTTTCTTGTAACGCAGGTCTTCACCGCCGATGGCGAATACATTTGTACCCAGTTGCTCGGAATCGATCTGCGGGCGGTAAAGTACCTGGAGGCCCAGGGATGCGAGCGTAAAACTTCGGACACGTTGACAGCGGCGAATCGAGAACGCATTCAAGCGTGCCTGGATCAGTACGCACGCTTTGTCGTGACGAAGGCAACTGATGCTGTCTTAGGGCACGTCGTCGGCACCGGTCAGAAGATCCAGTAACAAGCGGGTTTCCCAGGCCAATTCCACTTGGCAGTGATCATCGGATGACGTGCCTGAGTAGAATTTTCTAAACGCACGTTAGCGAACAGAGCTCCTGGGTCCAGGAGTGTCTTTTGTCGTCTCTTTATCTCCCCAGGAACCCGTTCGAATGGATCTTCGCCCTTGGCTGGTTGGGCTATTTCAAGAAAATGCGTTGTTCAGTTCTTACTCTGACTGGAATGCTTTCCTTGATGGTGCGGTCGTTGGTGGCTGCGGCTCCACGCCCAGCGTCCAGGCGGGCGGGTCACTCGCGGGGAAGGATTCCGCGATTGCCTCGTCCACCCGGCCGTCGTCATCCGATGGCTCCTCGCCACCGATCATCGCTCCTCCTACTAAGGAGTTGCGCAAGCTAGGGAGTTGCACACGTCAACTCATCTCAAGCCAAAAATGCAATGATATGCTTCTTCAAGCTTCTGATGCTCTTTTTCTCACTATCATCAGATGAAAGATGCAGCACGTCCAACTCTTGGTCGCACGGCAGTTTCTGTAGGAGAGTTTCTCGACCGTTCTTGAAGCGGGGCTCGGAGGTCGGAGAAAGCGGTCTCTCCGACTTCCTCGGGGGTCAGCGACAAGACTGTGACCCGTTGTCCCTCCCGCAGAGCTTGCAGAACAAGCTGGCGGCCGTTTTTGAAACGCACCGCGTCGCGATACGTGTTCACCTCGGCGCTGATCTCGACGAATTTCACCTCCTCCACTTGCCCGACTTCCAGTTCCCGTTGCAAGCCCTTGGGGATGTCTTTGAGAAGGAGTCGTGCCCCTGGAGGCACGCACACGGCCGGAGCGCGTTTATCGGGCTGCCCCTGCGGGCTGTTCGCTAGGAACCATTCCTTGATCGCGGTCCACGACCACGAGTTCTTCGAAGTCGGGTCGCAAGAACTTGCGGTGATGATCGGGCGAAGATCGGAGGGTGATGCCAAACCAATCGACGCTCCGCCGAAACGGTGGAGCACTAATTCCTCGCCCTCAGCGGCGAGACGATTCGGGTACACATGCAGCGAATAGTCACACATAGTTTTTCTCCGTCGATTGGATGCGCAACTCGCGTACGTGGATGCCGAAGTGACAGTGACTTGGCCCCATGAAGAAGAGACTGGCTAAATACCTTTTCATTGTTGATTTATTTGACTCAGCAGAGATGTCGTACGCGAGGACTCGCCTGCTGCGTATCCTGATGTCTCCAATCAGGAATATCGCCAATCCTTTCGGAACTACGATGCGCGGCTTAGCTTGAGAGACGTAATATTTCAGGGTCGCGGTTTCCAAGAGGCCTTCTGCTCGGCCAACGAGCGAATTGGGAAGCGTTGCGGCCGACTTGTTAGGCCGAGAGGCTTGTGCCAGTTAGTCCACTGGGAAATCACTTGATCCTTTATCGCGTATTTGCGAGGTTGACCATCAGAAGCGAGCGCAGCTCACTTGTGATCGATGTGGATCTCGCGGCTCGCGAACTTCCATCCCGACGAGGTCTTGGCAAAGAGATCGCGGTACGTCCCTGAATGAACTAACTTGGGCGCGGGCTCCGCCGCATATTGCCACACCACTTGAAAGAGCGTTTCCCCGCGCACCGACCCATCTGACAGCCTCTCCAAAATCGTGTTCGTTTGGTAGTGACGAGTCTGGATGCCCTGCGAGGTGAACAATTGGAACCTTTCGTGAGCTCTGGCGAGTCGTTCCTTGTTTGTTCGCGTAGTGCCACTCAGCGTTCCCGCAGAATAGGTGGACATAGTGGCATTGTCCTGGAAGAGGGCCGAGAAAGCCTCAGCGTCCTTGCCATCCCAAGTGTAGCTATAGTGTGAGATCAGGTCGAGTATTTGCTGGCGGTCAACCTCGAATGAATTAGCCGCTTGTACATTTCGAATACCGATTCCGAACTCGCCTGGTCCAACCCAGGCAGCAATGAAGAAGACTGGAGCTAGCCACATCGAAGTTGAGATGATTCTGTTCATATCTACCTCCGGGCACCCGCCTAGCTTATGTTTCTCTTGGTCAGCGTAGCACCTTGGCGGCTTGATTAGCATGGACAAGGCGGTAGCGAATGGATTTGGCCTACTCGTCCAGAACTCCTGACTCAGGACTGATCTCAGCCGCGGGAAGGCCTTATCTTGCGTTCTTGAAACAGAGCTAGCTGTTTCCGAAGGAACAGGTTCTCGGCGATGAGGGTGGCGCGGGAGGAAAGGAGCAAGCGAATGAGCGGGAACAAGCCACATTCTACAAGAGCTTGCAATATTTCTTAAACGTAAGTGAAGGCCACATGTCTTTTTTGCGGAGGACACTCGGGGAACCAGACCTGCGGGTTCGGAATTTCTTGCCCGTTATTTCAGCAAGTCCTTCACCGCGGCCTAGTTCTCGGACTCGCCTAGTGTCGGGAAAAGGACCGAACCGTCGACTTCTTCCTAAGCCGGGCGATGGATCATGCACCGCCCCGCGCAAACCATCTCCCCTAACTATTGCGCCGCCGCGATCGCCGGTGCGGAAATCATGCCCTTCACGTTGTACTCGATGGGCACAATCCGATAACGATAGATCATTCCATGCAGGCCCACGACGTAACCGCGATCGCGTGCCGGCAAGCTCGAAGAGTATATTTCCGTGGGGAAGCGGATTTCAGCCGTAATCCACCGTTTTCCGCCGTCGGAAGTGTACACGATCCGGGTACCGCGAGCGACCCACCCCGTTTGGTGGTCGGCAAACCGGACTCGTCCGCGGAGGGGAACCACAGTGCCCCGCCAGGTCTGTCCACCATCGGAGGTGACAAAGACAGAGCTGGAAGCTCGCACGAACCCGGTGTTGGCGTCAGTGAAAAAGACCCCGCCGAAGTCGCCGGCGGTGGCATTGGGCAGGAATCGGGAAATGCTCCAGGTCATTCCGCCATCCTCGGTCTTAGCGAGGGCCGAAGCGTCATTGGGAAGATTTTCGGTGGTAGCATAGCCGATTTGCGGCGTTGGGAAATGGATGCCTTGGAAACCGCAAGAGACTTGGCGCGTCAGGCCCTGGACTTCCACCTGTGTGCGGCAGGCGTAGACCTGGGTCCAGGTCCGTCCTCCATCCTGGCTGCGAAAGATCTTGTCTCCATCCGCATAGAAGCCGGTTTGGGGGCTAGTGAACACGAAAGCCACATCCGGCGCAAAGGTAGAAACCGACTCCCAGGTCTCGCCGTCGGTGGTGCGCAGCAGGGAGCCGCCGCCAAACTGGGTGGCCCACCCGTGCTTGGCGTCGAGGAAAAATAGCTGCTCGAACGCACGCGCGCCGGAGTGCGGATCGCCGGCCTGGACGTCCCAATGCTGGCCGCCGTCGGCGGTGTGCAGGATGATTCCGCCCTCGCCGGCATCGGAGCGCGTAAGTCCCGCGACCCAGCCCACGTCGGGGCTCACGAAGAACACATCCCGCAGCTCGGAGTCCTGCGGATAATTGACGGGCTCAAAGATCGCTTTGAATTTTGGCTGGGCCGCGGCGGTTTTGTTCTGCGCCTGCTTCGGGCCCTGCGTTTGCCCCGCGGCCATAGTTGCGACGAGAACACTCATCGCTGGGAGCGTGAACCATCGATTCATTGACTCCTCCTTTTGGCGGAAGATCACCTGGGGGCACGTGGTTTCGGACTGCGGACCAGTATATCGCTGTTTGGCTTTCATCGCGTCCGTTGATCTTTAGGGGTGGCGGCACTTGGCTTCTCGATTGGAACTATGTAAGGTCTAAGGCAGACCGTTTACTCGCACCACGACTTGGTGAAGTAGAATTGTTCGACAATATGCCGCTCTCGGCCAGGACTCGTTTGGGGCCCTACGAGATCCTTACGCTTATCGGTGCAGGCGGCATGGGCGAAGTATATCAGGCACGGGACACTCGTCTTGACCGAAGCTTGCGCTGAAGATTCTACCTGCGGCGGTTGCAATTGACGCCGAGCGAAGACGGCGCTTCGAGCAGGAGGCGCGGGCTGCGAGCGCTACTCAATCATCCCAACATAATGTCCGTATATGACACAGGTACACCAATCAGCTCAAACTCGTTCCGAATACCTTAAGTTGACAACACCCGCCCGCCAGGTTCGAAGCAAATCAAAAGGATGCCGTGTATTGAGTTTTGCAGGCGCGATCTCGCTGCTTACCGCGGTCCTGTTCTCCATCACCCCGACGTTGCACCTTTCCTTGTCGGCGATGCGGGATGGTCTGGCTGAAGGCAGCCGTGGCTCGGCAGGAAATACGTGGCGTCGGCTCGGTTCCAAACTTGTCGTGGGGGAGCTGGCCATCGCTATGGCGCTGCTGGTGAGCGCCGGCCTGCTCGGCAAAAGCCTATACCGCTTGCTTCGCGTGGAGATTGGGTTCCAGTCTGACCATCTGGTGACACTGAAGGTCGCAGCGCCGGATTCTGGCTACGCGAAAGATCAGCAGGCCATAGCCTTGGCGCGGCACATCATGAGCCGGATCGAAAGTCTGCCGGGCGTTACATCTGTTGGCGTCTCCCATATGGGTCTGCCATTGGATGGGAATGGGAACACGATCTGGTTTCGGGTGTTAGGCCGGCCTTGGGGCTGGCTGTGCAACCACAAGCGATCCAAATTACCACTGACGACTTGCAGAAAAGCGGGAGCCTGCTCTCAGAGCGAACGCAGGAAGTTCAGCAGGTATTGCTTCTGCCGTTCCGAAAGCCGATCGAACTTCTTGATCACGGTGTTGGCTTCTGACGCATTACGTCCGTTCCCGCCACGGTGTTCCTGAATGGCTTTCACCAGATCGTTCGTTCGCCCGTCGTGCAAAAAGAAGACGCGCTGCCCCAGTCCCCATAGTGGAGCGGTACGGAATTCGTTTCCTTCTGCCTGCCCCTGTTTTACGCCGTCGTCCAGGTTGGGGCCCATTTGATGAATCGCCAGGTCCGAATACAACTGCGCTTCCTGGTCGCGGAGCTGGGGAATCTGCGAGAACTTGCTAGTCCTCAGCGATGGCGTGTGGCAAAAGGAGCAACCGACTGTCGTGAACAAAGCCTTTCCGCTCGAAATCGATGCCGCGCCACCGGGCTCGGTTGTCGAAGGCGCTGGTGGCGCTAGCAAACGCATGAAGGCCGCAAATTTCTCGATGTCGCTGAGTACGTCCAACCCCTTCTGCGTGGGATCGGTAAAATCGTTGGGCGTCATGAACAGTTGGCACTCTTCTTCACGCTCGGTTTGAAACAATTCGTTGGTGATGCCCATTTCCACGTTGTATGCTTCACCGGTGAACAGTAACAAGGACTTGTTCTGCGCCTTCCAGCCAAAGCGCGCGATCGTGCCGTCATTTGCATTGGCGTTGGCTTCACCCATAATTCTGCTGCTTTGCCCAGTGGCCGTGTTGCCGGACACGACGATGTTCAATTTGCCTTTGATGCCCAGGCCGCTCTTGGCTGCCAGCCCCGATTGAGTGGCAACGTTGGCCGCAATCGTCGAGTCTTGAATCTGTTCGATCAGGCCTGCGCCAAACACCGGCGTCGGTACCCGGAAGATCACATTGTTCTTGCGCAACTCCGTGGCGAAGTCCGGCTGGGCAAGCCTGCATGTCTCTGCGCCCTTCATGCCCGCAATTGTGAACAAATCATGCACACCACCATCCAGAGTCGTTTTATTGAGTTTCTTGAACCTGGCCTCCCGCGTCGGCCCGTTTTGCGTAATGAAAGAGGGCAGTTGGTTGGCGCCATGATCGGGGCCGTTGACGAAAGCAAATTGCGGATTGATTTTCGCGCTGGAGCCGCCCATCGCTGGTTGTGCATGACACCCAACGCAGCTATTGAAGTTCATGCGCGGGCCCAAGCCATCGCCTGCGACGGTATCGGTTTTGGCGAACTTCGCGGCGCCTGCTTGAAACAGTTGAGTCAACTCGGTTGAGAGGCCACTGAGACTGGTACCGGCGCTCGGGGGGCCGCCACGAACACCGGGGTCTTTTGCGGGGCTTTGCGAAAGCCCAATTCCACTGACGACGAGCTAAACAAGGCGCTGAGTCCGGCAAGCCGATAGACCGTGGGCTTCAGACGAGTAATCATACTGCGTCCCCTCGCCTCATTCTGACACAGTGGTAATCGACCTGGCTTATTGCCAATCCTCCCCACTTCAACGAGATGCTCGTTTCCAGCTCGTGTCGATTACTTCCGGTTACGCCGTAATCCTGGTCCGAATCCGGCTCCCGGAACCTTTTCCGCCACCTGCTCGTACCTCGTGGCAACGCCCTTCAGCAGCGTAGAGCCGGGAGCACTCCATGGCTGACAATTTGGCGTTATCGGCGGGCTTTTGTCATACTGCACCGGACGACTGGTAGATGTGCCGCTCATGGGCTCCATAAACCGAACGAGATTGAAAGGAGATTGAAATGACAAGCTCTGACATGACAGTACCGCAGAAGCGTCGCTGCGTTTCAAGGCCAGGATGTCCGGCCGCTGCATTGTGGACAGCCCCGACAAGCAACATTATCGGCGTCGATTGATAGATAAAGATCGTCCAGCGCGGCTCCCAAATCCAGCGAAGTGGCGCGCCACTGGATTGCCTCCGAGATGGAATGAGAAGGCCGGCACCCACGGCCCACGGGATGCGATACTCCCAAAATATACGCACTCGAAGTGCAAAGGAGACCGGCGATGAAGAAGCGTAGCAGTTCTCGACAGAATCCGAAGCCTGCGGTGAAGGCCAAACGCGCACGACAATCCGTCACGATTGGGATGGATCTGGGAGGGTGTTGTCAACTTAAGCTATTCGGAACGAGTTTGGGCTGATTGGCGACGGCGAATTCGAAATCGTCAGGCCGCCGTTACGCTTCGCCAGACCTCGAAGGACCGAGATCTCAAGAGTCGTTGATGAGTCGATCTCAGCAAATGTCGCGCAACGCAAAATAGATTCCGGACGACACCGTGGAGCGACAGAAAGCGCTGAGCTTGCCGGGAGGATTTGAATCGGCGCATTTGTCGTTCTCTCATCCGAGTAGGCTGATGCGAAATCTCGGCGCGATTGTTGGCATATTGTTGGGTATCGTGGGTAACACCAGGCAGGATCGTTCGACTGGCAGCACTATAGCTCTTCAGTTTGTCGGTGATGATCCGGAATGGTTGCTTGCCTTGACCGCGCAACAATCTGCGAAGGAACCGCTCGGCTGCCCGCTGATCGCGGCGAGACTGCAACAGAATATCGATGACATCACCGTCCTGATCCACGGCACGCCAGAGATACTGCTCCCGGCCGTTGATTCTGATGAAGAGTTCGTCCAGATACCAGGTATCACCGAGGCGTCCCTGTTTCTTCTTAAGACGTCTGGCATAGTCGGGTCCGAATTTCCGGCACCATTGTCGGATGGCTTCGTAAGAAACAATGATTCCGCGTTCGGCCAAAAGATCTTCAACATCACGGAAGCTCAGACAGAAGCGATGATAGACCCATACGGCTTAGCCGATGATTTCCGGCGGGAAACGGTGTCCGTGGTAACGGGATCGGGCGCTCTTCATGAGATGAGTCTGTCGGTTGGCTGCCCAAGTTGACAAAACCATCCAGCCGTTCGCATTAGCGCACATATTCCGTGCTTGGGTATGGCAATCCCTCAGGGTTGGATCGCCAATCACCATAACTTCCGGCTGTATGGTATCCCAAAACCTGAAAGTCCAGCTGGATGCCGTCGATCGGAGTGGGGCAGCCGACCATTCAAGTTGTCACTCTCCAAGCAAGGCTAGAGCTTTCAGTACTTCCCCGTTCCGCGGCTATTGCTTGGCTGCCCCCAAGCCGCCACTCCGGCACGCGCGGCAGATGCCGAAAGTACTTCCGTTGCCTATGATATTTGTGCAACGGGCAGCCACGCTGGCAGCTTCTCCGAAGCTGAGAGTCGAGGGTGTAAACGCTGTTTCGGTAACCGCTGTGCCGGTCGGGCTCGGGTGCACAGACGTGCCCCACGCGGCCAATCCATCGGCGAGCGTGGCTGTCGTGACCGCGGTGGAGGCGCTATTCGTGCAATCGGTTGCGCTTCCACCCGTACCGGCCACGGTGGACAACAATTTGACGGCGATCGAACCCGGCCGGACGCCGGTCAGCGTATTGCTGGTGAGATCGTTCACCACTGATAAGGAAGCGAGCCCGTTCGGAGTCACCAGACAGGAGCAGCAGGAAATCAGCTGCTCGTCGGGTGAAAACGCATACACATTAACGCAGATATTACCAACGTTGGCGCCAAATCCAGGGCCAAATAAGGATGCGCCAGTTGCACCGGTGTTCGTAATGTTGATGACGCCGTCACCGAGACTCAGGTTGGACGTGTAACGGACCTGGAACGCTGGACCGACGAAGATGCTCGCGAGCGCCGGCGCCCCGTTGCCGCCTTCAATCGAGCTGACCGGCCCGGTGGTGTTATTCTGTACCCCCGCGCTCACGCCAGTCACGTCCACGGTGATGGTGCACGATGCAGTTGCGGCAATAACTGCGCCTGACAAGCTGATGCTGTTGGTGCCGGGGTTAGCTGTCAAAGTGCCGCCCAGGCAGGTGGTCACGGCCCCGCTCGGTGTCGACACCACCAGACCCGCCGGCAGCGCGTCGGTGAAGCTGACTGTCAACGAGGCTGTGGCATTCGGATTCGTGATGGTAAAGCTCAGGCTGCTACTCCCGCCCACTGGGATCGCTACCGCGCCAAACGCTTTGGTAATGGTCGGTGGCGAAATTACGATCAGCGATGCCGTGTTGCTTGTCGTGGTCGTGGGCCCACTCTCATTCGAGCTGATCGGTCCGGTGGTGTTGTTCTGCGTCCCCGAGGCTATGCCGGTGACGTTCACCGAGAAGCTGCAGGACCCGTTGGCCGCAAGCGTTCCGCCCGAAAAGCTGATGAGATTCGACCCGGCGCTCGCGGTGATCAATCCTAGACAGGTCGTGCTCAAGCCATTGGGCGTGGATACCACTAGTCCGGAGGGAAGAGCATCGCTGAACGAAATACCCGTCATCGGAGTCCCATTTGGATTCGTAACGGTGAAGCTCGCGCTCGTGCTCCCGTTCAGTGGAATCGTAGCCGCACCGAACGTCTTCGTAACTGTCGGTGGCGGAGGGAGCACCACGATGGTGGCAACCGCGAAGACGCCCGCTGTCTCGTTGTCGGCAGTGGCCAAGGCAGCGTTCCCATACGAGCCCGCGCTGGAGCCCGGCGGAGCGGTGGTCGGGCTTTGCACGTGTACTGTGGCTGTCGCCCCGGGCGCCAGGTTCCCAAAGCTACAGTTCAAAGTTTGGCTGGGTGGGGTGCCAGACACCGCGCACGTCCCCGGACCGCCGAAGGGTGGAGTGGCCATCCAATTCAACCCAGGCCCACCCGGCAGGCCATCGGTCAGTTGCACATTGACTGCGATCCCAGTTCCGGCGGCGCTGCTGTTGCCCACTGTGATCGTGTATCCAATTGTCGTTCCCGTCGGCACCGGCGTGGCATCTGCCGTCTTCTTGATGTTCAGATTCGGCGGTGGCGGAGGGTTCACCACGATGGTGGCAACCGAGCCGTGGGGCGTTGGCTCGTTATCGGCAGTGGCGAAGGGAGCGTTCCCATACGAACCCGCGCTGGAGCCCGGCGGAGCAGTGGTCGGACTTTGCACATGTACTGTGGCTGTAGCCCCGGGCGCCAGGTTCCCAACTGCACAGTTCATGATCTGGGGCGCTGATCCGGTGATAGAGCACATCCCCGGTCCGCCGTAAGCTGGACTAATACTCCAACTCAACCCAGGCCCAACTGGCAGGGGATCGGTTAGTACCACATTGAATGCGGTCCCCGTTCCGGCGGCGCTGCTGTTGCCCACTGTTATCGTGAAGCCGATGGGTGTTCCTGTCGCCACCGGTGTCGCATCCGCCATTATGGTCACGCTCAGATTCGGCGGTGGCGGAGGGAGCACCACGATGGTGGCAACCGCGCCGTGGGGCGTTGGCTCGTTATCGGCAGTGGCGAAGGGAGCGTTCCCATACGAGCCCGCGCTGGAGCCCGGCGGAGCAGTGGTCGGACTTTGCACATGTACTGTGGCTGTAGCCCCAGGCGCCAGGTTCCCAACTGTACAGTTCATGATCTGGGGCGCTGATCCGGTGATAGAGCACATCCCCGGTCCGCCGTAAGCTGGACTAATACTCCAACTCAACCCAGGCCCAACTGGCAGGGGATCGGTTAGTACCACATTGAATGCGGTCCCCGTTCCGGCGGCGCTGCTGTTGCCCACTGTTATCGTGAAGCCGATGGGTGTTCCTGTAGCCACCGGTGTCGCATCCGCCATTATGGTCACGCTCAGATTCGGCGGTGGCGGAGGGAGCACCACGATGGTGGCAACCGCGCCGTGGGGCGTTGGCTCGTTATCGGCAGTGGCGAAGGGAGCGTTCCCATACGAGCCCGCGCTGGAGCCCGGCGGAGCAGTGGTCGGACTTTGCACATGTACTGTGGCTGTAGCCCCGGGCGCCAGGTTCCCAACTGCACAGTTCATGATCTGGGGCGCTGATCCGGTGATAGAGCACATCCCCGGTCCCCCGTAAGCTGGACTAATACTCCAACTCAACCCAGGCCCAACTGGCAGGGGATCGGTTAGTACCACATTGACTGCTATCCCAGTTCCGGCGGCGCTGCTGTTGCCCACTGTGATCGTGAAGCCGATGGGTGTTCCTGTCGCCACCGGTGTCGCATCCGCCATTATGGTCACGCTCAGATTCGGCGATTGAGCGAAAGCGACCAGCGAGAACACTAGAGTCGCCAACAGAGACGTTGATACACGTTGAGCCATTGCAGCGGGCCTGTGGCGGCAATCATAGGATGATTCGCCACTTAATACAATGCCTTGAAGGAATTAGCCCAACAGACTAGTGCGAAGGGATAGCTGCGTAAATGATTCCGCGCTTGCGCGGTAGCGCACTAACGCGCTGGCTCAATCCAGTCGTGCGAATTAGTGCACGTATTCCATGCTTGGCTATGGCATCCCTCAGGGTTGGATCGCCAATGACCATACTTCCGGCTGTATGGTATCCCAAAACCTAGAGTCCAACTGGACGCCATTGACCGGAGCGGGCAGCCGACCATTCAAGTTGTCACTCTCGAAGCAAGGACAGAGCTTTCAGTACTTCTCCGTTCCGCCGCTATTACTACTTGACTCCCCCCAAGCCCCCACTCCGGCATGCGCGGCAGATGCCGAACGTGCTTCCGTTGCCTATGATATTGGTGCAACGGCTCGCGACGCTGGCAGCTTCTCCGAAGCTGAGAGTCGAGGGGGTAAACGGTGTTTCAGTAACCGCCGTTCCGGCCGGACTCGGGTGCACAGACGTGCCCCAAGCGGCCAATCCATCGGCGAGCGTGCCCGTCGTGACCGCTGTGGAAGCGCTATTCGTGCAGTCGGTTGCGCTCCCGCCCGTACCGGCCACTGTGGACAACAATTTGACGGCAATCGAGCTCGGCCGGACGCCGGTCAGCGTATTGCTGGTGAGATCGTTCACCACTGATAAGGAAGCGAGCCCGTTCGGAGTCACCAGACAGGAGCAGCAGGAAATCAGCTGCTCGTCCGGTGAAAACGCATACACATTAACACAGATATTACCAACGTTGGCGCCAAATCCAGGGCCAAATAAGGATGCGCCAGTTGCACCGGTGTTCGTAATGTTGATGACGCCGTCACCGAGACTCAGGTTGGACGTGTAGCGGACCTGGAACGCTGGACCGACGAAGATGCTCGCGAGCGCCGGCGCCCCGTTGCCGCCTTCAATCGAGCTGACCGGCCCGGTGGTGTTATTCTGTACCCCCGCGCTCACGCCAGTCACGTCCACGGTGATGGTGCACGATGCAGTTGCGGCAATAACCGCGCCTGACAAGCTGATGCTATTGGTGCCTGCGATAGCTGTCAGAGTGCCGCCCAGGCACGTGGTCACGGCCCCGTTCGGTGTCGACACCACCAGACCCGGGGGCAGCGCGTCGGTGAAGCTGACGGTCAGCGCGACTGTCGCATTCGGATTCGTGATGGTAAAGCTCAAGCTGCTACTGCCGCCCACTGGGATCGCTAACAGGCCAAAACTCTTGGTGGTTACAGGCGGCGCAACCACGGTGATGCTGGCGGAAGCTGTGTTCCCCAAACCACCCTCAATGGATGTCACCCTACTCGTCGTGTTATTGTCCACTCCCGCAACCGTACCTTTTACGACGATGGTCAACGTGCATGTCCCCAGAGGCGGAAGCGTGATTCCGCTCGCTGTGAGAACACTGGCCGTGAAAGTAAGTACAGTGGCAGGGCAAGATCCCGCCGACGTCACAGGGCCCACGGCAGCCAGCCCGGAGGGTAAAGTATCGGTGAAACCTACACCGCTCAACGCCACCGTGCCATTCGGATTCGTGATCGTGAAGGTTAGGGTTGTGTTCTGGTTCAGCGGAACCGTTGGTGCAGCGAACGCCTTGGTGATCGCAGGCGGCGCGACAACGGTGATGGTGGCCGAAGCCGCGGTCCCCGAGCCGCTGCTCTCGTTGGCAGTGATAGTGGAGGTGGCATTATTTTTCACGCCAGGCGTGAAGCCAACCACAGTTGCCGTGATAGTACAGGTTCCCCCGCCGACAATTGTTGCGTTAGTTATATTGATGGCATTGGGCAAGCCACTGGACGAGAATGCACCGCAGCCCGTTCCCACGATCGAACCTGTCTGCACCAACCCCGCCGGAAGATTATCGATGAAAACTACGCCAGTCAGACCGGGCGTCGCGTTCGGGTTAGTGATCGTGAAGGTCAAGCTGGTGGATTGGCCCAATTGTATCGTGGCGGCGCCAAACGCCTTTGTGATCGACGGCGGGAATACGACGAGCTGAGACAGATCGAGCTCCCACAGGCCGCGGCCGTAACTGGAGGCCATGACGTCTTTCTGCACTTCGTCGAAGAAGAACGAGCTGACGGCGGGCACGGAATTCGAACCAGAGATCACGCCCCAGGTGGTGCCGCCATCCGTTGAGACGATGATGCCTGCCTGCTCGGTCCCGACCAGGATGCGGTTCCCGTTGGACGGGTCGAAGGCGATCGCGTGCGCCTCAGTAGTCAGGCCCGGATAGGTTGTGCTTGGCTGGCTGAACTGGAACTGACCGAAGTCGGTAACCAGGTCAGTGAGATGGGTATCCGCGTTCCAGCTCATCCCGCCGTCGATGCTGACCATCATTTGGTTGAGTCCGATGTCCCCGGCTATCAAGTGTTGCGGGTTGCTCGGGTCGACGCCAAAGACCTGCTGAAAGCGGAACGTCGCCTGGCCCATGGACCAAAAACCGATGTTGTTGAGGCCAGTATCCGCATTTGTGACGGTGGCGGAGCCGCTCCGAACACCGGTGATCTTGATCAGCCCGGTAACGCCGCCGGCCCGCCTCACCTGCTGATAGACCGTCGGATTGGCCGGTGGGCCGGAAATAAATGGATGGTCGACGAGCTGAAGTTTGGTGCTCGCGCCGGGGATCGCGTTCCAGCTACCACCGGTATCGATGCTGATGTAGAGCTGGTTCGTGGGCGGGCTCGGCGCACTCCACTGAAGGTAGACCTTTTGGTCAACGACGAACGGGTTGCCCCCGCCACCGGGTGGGGAGTTCCAAAGTGCGACGGAGACGAAATCGGCAGCGGAGTCTTTATCGAGAGTGCCTGGGAAGCAGCAGGCCACGAACGTGATCGTTTGGCCGGAATCGCTCGGGCTGTTGTGGGGTGTCTGAACGAAGAAGCCATCACAACAGGCGGAGTTGGGCCAGGTTGAACCATTGTTGCTGGATGCCCAGAGATTGTTGTCCTGGGTACCGAAATAAAGGTCTGTTCCGGTGGGATGAACCTCGCCGGTCATATCGTAGACTTGAAGAGCGTGATAGCCGCCCGGGCCGTTGCCGGTAATGGTCCAGGTACTGCCGCAATCAGAAGTGGTATGTATGCCGCCATCCGAGACGATGTATTGAGCGCAGTTGCCCGACGTGCTGAACGCCAGCCCGTTCTGATCACTGTGATCGAGCGTAACCGTATTCCACGATGTGGAGCAGCGCAAGCCCGGGCCGCCGGTATTGGTACAGGTCTGGCTGTACGTGTTCAAGCCGCTGCCGAAGTAAATATCGAAGTGCTTAGGGTTACCATCGGCCGAGAGATGAGTGGCGACCCACGGCAGCCGACTACCTTTGTTCGCGGGAGGGTTCAGGTTCGCCCAAGACGCCCCGCCGTCATCGGATTCGTAAATACTGGTTTTGCCGATGGCTGCGAACAACACTTTGGACTCTAGAGGTGAGACCCCGATTGCGTGAACGCCGATGAAGGGGCAGGCAGGCAAGGCGGCGCTAAAGGGCGTGAAGAGGGCGCCACCATTGGTGGAACGGTGGTGACCATCCGCGCCACACGTATCAACAATGGTCCCTGAGCCGCCTGGCTGAGCGATCACGCTGTAGACGGCGGGGAGCGTGACGTGGCTCCATGTAGACCCGAGGTCGTGGCTAACCGAGAGGCCGCAATCGGTGCCGACGAAGACGTCATTGGTTCCAGGTGCGAAGGAAATCCCCCAGGTATTGAACGGTGTGGGGCAAGAAGGAGGATCGGCCGTGGCGGGCTTCGCCCAGGTGGCGCCGCCGTCGATGCTGCGCCAGATGCCGCCGCCGTTAGTCACATGGCTGTCGAACCAGGAGGTGGCGATCACGATCTGGTCGTTGCTGAGGGCCATCTTGACATCGGACATACGGAAAGTCGGAAGGCCGCTGAGTAGCGACCAGTTGGCGCCCGTGTTGGTGGTCTTCCACAACCCGCCGCTTTCACTGGCTGCGATAGCTACGGCATTGTTCGACGTGCTCACGTCGACGGCCACGCTGCGGCCGTCGTATGCCTCGTTGGGCGGAACCTCCGTGACGCCAGCCGACAAACCGTGCACGGTAGTCATGGGCTGCGCGCGCTGTGAGAAGGCTTGAGCTCTCCGCTCATTGGCCTGAGGCTGGTTCTGAGGAGGGGGCGGAGTATTCTCCGGTGCCTCATCGCCCTGCGGGACTATCATGGGCACTGAGGAGGACAGCGTAGTCCCGGTCGTCGACGTCTGAGTGGCAGTTATCAGGTAGCGCCAGGCGAACGGCACGTTCACCGTGAACTGCTGGACAAAGGTGCCGTCTGGGTTGACTTGAACAGTGGCGAGAAAGCTTGGGGCGACGACGTCGTTGCCGATGGTCAGGGTCACGGGTGAACACCCGGTTTGGCAAAAACCACTGCCGTAGATGCCAACTTGGGTACCCATCTCAGCCGTGTCGGGCGCGCCACCGCTGGGGATCATCTTGAGATAGGGCTGAACCTGCGCCACAGCCACCCCAACTGTTAAGAACAAGACCGAGTTTGCGACCAGGAGCACGATAATCCGGAGTGAAGTCATCACAACCTCCTTGTGCTTGCTTCCCCTGAAGCCGACAGTTACTTCTTGTATCGATGTGCCAATTTCAAAAGACACGTCAGTATCGGCACGGGCTGGGACTACTATTCCAGTGCAAGCGGCCAAAAAAGCGAGGGCTGCAAGACGGCTCTATTACGCAGATGGTCAGCACACATTTAGTGTATTTGCGCTCGAATGCTACCACAGGTTAGCCCCAGGTACTATTGTCCAAACGGCTTAGTTAGGTGGACTAAGACACCCGGATTATGCATGCTTGGAGCGGCGCGGTTGACAGCTGAGCCAGGCTCTCGCTCTTGCTCCTCCCGGACGGATAGTCTCATTCTGCGATGAGTGTCGCCCTCCCTGGTAACTTGTTGTTCTGACTTCGTCCCGGGTGCATAGAATCTTATGCACACGCAGTGCTTCAGCAGCGCAGGCAATGCGGATCGAAAAGTCCGGTACCGTGGTCGATGCGCAAGTAGACCCCATGGACACCCTGCAGAGGACGTCGATTGCCCGAGCAGCTATGCGAGCGTTAGTCGACCGAGCTCCTATTAAACGCGCGGAGAGAGTTCGAACAAGAAAGTCTGCCTCCCCAGACTGAGTTCGAACTCAGTTTAATTGCTCGGCACCGCAAAGCAAAGCCTCTCATTTTGCTTGACTCTTATCCCGACAAGGGGATGTCCGCAAACCAACTTAGTTGTCCGCCAGATTTGTGCCGAAAGGGTTTCTTTTCGGCGCGCCACGTCAACTATAGAGTTATCGTCAGACGAATCAATGATCAAGGCGTGACAAAATCTTTCGAATGAGCCTTTCGACCCCTCTGATTTCTAGGAATGAACGTTAGGCTGTGGGCACTCTCTCCATCCGAGGAGAATAAAGCAACGTTTTGCGGCGGATTCAGGTACAGGCCGATACTCGCGGCCTTCAGGTCAAATTGCGGATCGGATCATTGGAGCCAGGTAGCGATCCAGCCGGTGTGTGCAAGCTAGCTATAGACTCGTAGTAAACTCGTCTCCGAAAGGGCCGCATAGGGCTAGCCGGAACAAACGGATATTCCCGCGTGTTGCCAGCCGCCGAATAAAGGATCCTCGAGGCAACCTGTGTTCGTGAACCTCTACTTTAACCTTGACGCGAATTTTCGCGATTATAACTTTAGCTATTTCCTGGAACAGTTGCAAAAGGTCCCCGAATCCGACATTGAAGCCATGTTCCGCGAAAAGTTTCGCGGAGGAAAAAACTGGGACCCCAACAATTTGGGCGCAATCATTGAGTTCACTCTTTCAGAGGGCGTTTGCGATAGCTTCCTTCGTGATGTTAAAGATGTTCCAGCCACTCGACGTGACTTCTACTTGAGTAAGTTGTGTCAATTTGTTGTCCTCTCGGTTAATGCTGCAATCGGTGATGATATTGAGATCCGGATCCGCGCAAATTCTCTTCGCTACATCATGGAAGATGCGTTAGACGCCATTCCGAACACACTGCTCCCCGATCTTCATGGATTGGACTTGTGGCAATTTCAGAAGGATATCGGCTTCGTAAATGGGCGCCCTCGACCTTTGGCGGAATTGGAAGCTTCCTTGATGCGGTTTCTTGAACCATATTTGAGCAGGGAAGAGGAATACACGGAGGATCAAACTTATGGGGCCGAGCAACTCATTGATAGGAGAAGACAACTATTTCTTACCTACAAGACTACTGGTCGTACCGCCGCCTCCATTTACAACCACTCTGAGGTGAAAGTCGATAAGAGTGACTTTTACCGTTGGCTCAGGGGCGAGCTGCCGGATTCGTCAGCGATGACCAAGAAGATCGAACACCGGATACAGGCGGAACTACGGTCTCGCCATCCGCGCTAGCGCGTGTGTGGGTTGGTCGTCCCTCACATTTCCCTACATTGACGCCCCCACACTGAATAGCCGCAACATCGAGATGTGAACATTCTGCGCAGCCGCAAAAACAGGCCAGCGGCCTCGAAACCAGCGCGCCAGCTCGAATCCCAAGGTGCATCGTCTCTTAGCGAGTGCGTTGGCAGGAAATGTCTCGCTGTCGACCCGACGCGATGCAGCGCTGGTGAAACATCGAGACCAAGGCCACCGGCAACACGCAGAGTTCTCTCGAGGAGGAGAGTCAGGCCATGAGTGAACTCATCTCGCCCTCCGAGCGCCACTTCAGTGTTAAGGAGGTGGCCCGCAATTGGGGCATATCCACGACCGCTATCCGGCGCCTGTTCCGCAATGAACCGGGAGTTCTACGTTTTGGCAAGGAGAAAAGGGGGCATAAGCGCGACTACGTCACGCTCCGCATCCCAGCCAGCGTCGTCGAGCGGGTATACCGGCGCTGTATGCGTCCCGGCGTTCAATCCTTGCCAGACCAGGACAAAAAGAAAAAATGAAATGCGATGCCTTTCACGGCTTAGCTCGCCCACGCCCGGCGCAGCGAGTCTGCAATCTGTCGCCGCCGTGCCGCCACAAAAGGCAGGTAGTGCTGTTCGGTGATCTTGACCAAGGAATGCCCGAGCAGGACCGAAACTTGGTCAATCGGCACACCGCGCAGCAGCAAGTCGACGGCAAAGGTATCTCGAAAACGGTGCGGGTGGCCGCCTTGTATGCCGGCGGCCTTGAACATCAAGCCCAAGCGCTTCCGCCAATTATCGGTAGCCGTCATGACGGCACTCTCTCCGCTCCAGAAGTAATAGCCTGCCGCGTTTGGCTGGATTGCATCCAGCGCGGCCGTCAACTCGGGATGCATCGGGATCGAGACCGGCTCCTTGGTCTTGCTCATGTGGAGGAAGATGGAGCCGTCTACCATGATGCGGTCCTTGTGAAAAGTAGCCGCGTCCGAGATCCGCAGCCCGGCCCGGCGCATGAGCTGCGTCAAGGCCAGAAGCTTCGGATGCTCCTTGGCTTGCTCCACAATCGCCTTCCACTCCGGCCCTTCTTGCGGAAGGTGCTGCTGGTCGAAGGGCGTCTCGGGCGGCCCCATGATGGCCTTACCCCGGGGGTGCTCCAGTGCCAGGGCCGGATTTTCCTCGCACCACTTGCTGGCGATGCAGAAACGGAAAAAGCGCCGCAGCAGTTGAATGCGCTTGGAACGGTGCTTTGGCCCGCAGGTCCAGGAAACTACGTACGCGGTGAGGGCCGGCACGGTCAACTGATCGAGCGTGATGAGGCCTTTGTCACGGCAGAATTCGACGAGACCTCGAGAGACCTGCCGCTTAGTCCGGAGCGCCCACTTCCCATTCACACCCAACAATGTCGAACGGATCTTACTGGTGGTGCTCTTGGCTCTGCCGTTGGACGGGGCTGTGGCCGATTGCACGAAAGTGCTGATGGCCTCCACGATCGCAACCGGTTGCTTGGTGTTCGGATCGTCCCAGCTGCCACGGGCTTCCTTTTCGCGGACCAACTCTTGAGCGCGAGTCCAGGATGTAGTATCGAGGGCCTGGCGGTACATCACGCCACCCAAATGACCTTCGGCGTGAATGGGACACTTGCAGCGGCGGTTGCTGCGCCCAGGATCTTGTCCGTCATGATGCTGAATACACCCCCGAGTGTGCCTTCTGAAGATCGTCAGCATGGCTTTGGCCTGAGATTAGCCTACCACAACGAGACCCACTTTACACACACACGTTTTTAATTGCTATGTTAAACAACTGTTATATAAGAGTTAGTCTTGTTTTACATGAGCCTGTTCGGGGCTCATGTAGGCCGCAGTGCCAAGTATCACGCCGGCGCGGGTGGCCGACATCGTGAACGTGGGCGAATTCGAAGGATCATATTCCGCTTGCTCACCGTCGCGGTTCAGTTGCGCCAAACCGAAATCGAGAACCTTGACGACCCCCTCGGGTGTGACCTTCACATTGGCCGGTTTCAGGTCGCGATGGACGATGCCTTTGGCGTGCGCCGCTTCCAAAGCCGCAGCGATCTGGCCGGCGTAGTTCAACGCCGTTTCGAGAGGCAACGGGCCCTGGAGTGTCTCGCCCTCGACCAACTCCATGACCAGCGCGCGCTCTTCTACGCCATAGATCTGCGCGATGTTTGGATGGTTCAGGGCGGCCAACACCTCGGCCTCGCGCTGGAAGCGGGCCATCCGTTCGGGGTCACTGGCGAAGGCCTCGGGCAGAACCTTCAGCGCGATGTCTCGTTTGAGCCTGCTATCGCGAGCACGGTACACTTCGCCCATTCCGCCCGCGCCAAGCGGAGCAAGTATCTCATAAGAACCGATCCGAGTACCCAACGCCAGGGCCATAGATATTAGGTGATTCTATCCCACCGTGCATGACTCCGGCTCAGCAGGCTCGCGCGCGCCACGGTAACATCAGCAGAAGTGGCTAAGGCAGCGACGAAAACCAAGAAACCGGCGAAACGTCGAGTTCCGCGCAAACGACAGCCGAAGTCGGCCGGGCTCGAGCCACGCGACTGCGCCACGGGAATCGTCGACGAGCTGGCTCCGGTGGTTCAGAGGGTAGAGCAAGAAGGCGGCGCGGTCCTCGCGGGTTATCGGGATCCGCTGGGTGGACATCCGCTGCTGATTGCGATGCTCCCGATCGATCGCGTGCAGCCGACACCGTTTCAGCGCGATCTTTCCGAAGCGCATCACAAGCGACTGGCCGGCGTGATCGAAAAGACGGGGCGGTTTCTCGACCCCGTGATCGTTGTTCCAGCGCCGGAAGAGGGCTTCTGGACGCCGAACGGTTTTCATCGGCTGGAGGCGATGCGGCGGCTCGGAGCGCGGTCGATCACGGCGCTGGTTGTGCCGGATCGCGAGATCGCGCGGCAGATCCTGGCTTTGAATACGGAGAAAGCGCACAACCTGAAGGAGAAGTCGCTGGAGGTGATTCGCATCTACAAAGGCCTGCTGCCTGACGAGGGATCGCAGCCCGAATCGAGCTTTGCGTTTTACCTGGAGGATGCCTCGCTGGTGACGCTGGGCCTGGCTTACGAGACCAAGCGAGGCTTTGCCGGAGGAGCGTATCATCCGGTACTGCGAAGGGTGGAGGAATTTTCCGATCAGCCGATCAGCAAGGCGATCAAATCGCACGAGCATCGCGCGGAGCTGTTGCTGGAGCTGGAAGAGAAGGTGGTCGAGGCGATCGCAAAACTGAAGGAGCGCGGGTTGCAAAGCCCCTATCTGCGATCGTTCGTAGTGGCGCGGATTAATCCACTGCGCTGGATTAAAGGCGAACTGCCTGAGCCCGAAAAAGTTCTGCAGACGATGCGCGACCGGGCGGCGCGGTTCAACACCGAGAAAGTGAAGCAACAGGATCTTTACGGGGCGTTTGGGAGCGCGGCGGAAGAAGAGTGATCTGATGGTGCTTCCGCTGCGGCACGCTCGATGGTGAGATACATCGGCCCGGCGCCTAAGACCGCGACCATCCACCAGGTGAAGCGGCCAGGGCGGTTGATGACGCTATAGTTTACTTCCTCGCCATCGGCGGATTTGAATTCGACCGTCTTCTTGACCCAGGTGTTGTCGAAACGAAGCCGATGCGATCCGGAGGGAATCTCGCGGGTCACTGTCTGGCCGAAGAGCAGGGTCGCGAAAGCCTCGCCATCCAGCTTGACGATCACCTGCCGCTGTTGAACATCGGCGGGGGAGTTACGGCTGACGGTGAGGCGGGAAGCCATACTCACCACTGTAGCTGTATCACGAGGGGATGAAAATGAAAACCGGCTCCCGCCATTAACGAAAGCCGGTTTGCCGATAGATGCTCGCGGATTGATCCGCGGCGTACGGAAAGTTTACTCGCTGACTTTGTCGACGGTGATGGTGTCGCCCTTCAGCTTCCCGGTAACCGTTACTTTCTTGCCGGCGGAATCCAAAACCTTCGCCTGGTCGGCGAACTTATAGATCTTGCCGTCCTCAGTGACGAGCACTGCGGGCGAGCCACCTTTGATGCACTTGTTGGCGCAATCGACGTTGCCCCGCATCGCGGCCTTCGTGGAGCAGTTCTGGTCGATGATATAGCCATTAAAATCGGCGGCCATTGCCCCGAATGAGAACGTCGCGGCCATTGCCAGCAGTGTTAGTGATTTCTTCATGACTTCCTCCCTTTAGTTGAAAAAGTCGTACCAGACTGACTATAGTCCATCGGAGGCGCTGGGCGCAACTGGGTAGTGTCCGAGTGGGCGGCCTAGGTGGACGCTGGGGCCGCGCCGATTTCCGGGGTCATGTAAACGCGCCGGTATTGGACTTGGGCGTCGGGATAGCGCTGCAAGGCGGCGGACGTAAGGGTTACTTCGATGTTCCGTTCCTTGCCGGCTTGGACGCCATCAGGCAGATTGAAGAATAGCGCGTAGCGCTGGCGGATACGTCCCAGGGTCTGTTGCAGAGCCGACGCGTCATTGACGGACATACTGTCGCCGCCGGAGTCCTGCGCGATCTCAGCGGTGCCGGCAGAACTGGTGCGCGGCTGTGACATTATCTTGAATGCACGCAGCAATTGATCGCCGAAGAGCCGCCTCACTTCAGGCCCAAGAACGCCACCAAAAGGGTCTTGCAGCCCGCCGGTGCTGGGCACTTGGCCGCTGTGTAGGGCATCGGGCGCGATCAATGCACAGAGAACTGCATCGGCATGCGCGAGCGAGCGCATCACGGCCACATCATCGCGGTCCCTCTCGGTTTGATCGTCAGTCAAAATGACAATCGCCCGCCGAGCATCCCGGCGGCCTTCGCGTCCGATGTAGCCGGCGGCGTCGACCATAGCCCGGCTAATGTCCGTGCCTCCGTTGAACTGCTCTTGCTGAAGCAGCCGGTCAAAAGCCTGATGGACGTCCTCGCGATTGGTAGAAAAGGGCAGCAGCACGCGAGTGGAGCGATCGAAAACCATGATACCCATGCGGTCGTCCTTTCCTAGCACGGTCAAGGCCTGGCCGGACGCTTCGGCGATACGTTGCACATGCGGTCTCATGCTGGCACTAACATCCAACAGAAAGAGGATGTCGACGGGCAGGTCTTCACTGCCAAATCCTCGGATCGGTTGCGGCTGGCCTTCCTCGCGCAGGACGAAATCTTCAGCGTGCAGCCCGGTAATGGGGTGGTTGCTGCCATCGACAACGCGTGTATCGACACGGATCAGGGAGACGTCGCTGCGGAACACGACGTTATCTTGAGGCGAAGCGGCTAGAAGCCCTGTGATTAAGAAAATAATTAGAAGAAAGTTAATTGATCGGATCATACGAACGCGCTCAAATGTTGTACGTGCGGCGAGGGCGGGGCGTTTCGATATACTGATCGACATTGCGGAACCTATGAAGAAAGCGTTTTTATTGCTCTCCTTAGCGGCTGGCCTAGCGGCACAAGGGCAGGTCAAAAAGGCTACGCCGGTGTTCAACGTCGTGGAAGCGACCATTCCAGAGATGCGAGCCGCGATGGAGCAAGGGCGCCTTACCTCGCATGATCTGGTGGCGTTGCACCTGATCCGGATCGGACTGTATGAAGACAAGCTGCACGCGGCCATCACGGTCAATCCGCAACGCGCTGCAGGAGGCCGATGAACTGGATAGCGAGCGGGCACGCGGCAACGTGCGCGGTCCACTGCATGGCATCCCGATCGCGCTGAAGGACAATATTCACACCACGAATATGCCGACCACAGGCGGGGCGTTGGCATTCGCGGGTTTCACGCCGCCGTACGAAGCGACGCTGGTCGAAGAACTTGCGCGAGGCGGGCGCGATCATCCTCGCCAAGACCGGATTGACCGAGCTGGCCAACTGGGTGGCCGGCGAACCTGACCCAATGCCGGGCAACTACAACGCTGTGGGCCGCTACGGGTACAACCCCTACGATCCGCGCCCCGATCCTCGGGAAGCGACTTTCGACGGACGGCCCGCTCTGGCGACCGGCGGGTCGAGCTCGCGGAATCGGAACGGCCGCGAGTTTCTGGGCGGGCAACGTCGGGTCAGACACCGGCGGGTCGATCATCAGCCCGTCGAACCAGAACATGCTGGTCGGCATTCGCCCGACTATCGGACGAATCAGCCGCTACGGCGTGATCCCCATCACGGCCGATCACGATACCGCGGGACCGATGGCCCGAACCGTGACCGACGCCGCCATCATGCTGGGCGCGCTCGAGAGTGCGACGCCGGATCCGAACGATGCCGGCCACGCGGAACTGCACGCCGCCGGCCGGGCCGCGACTACACGAAATTCCTGAAAGCCAGATGGGCTGAAAGGAGCGCGCATCGGCATTCCGCGCGCGTTCTACTACGACAAGGTCACGCTGACCGGGCGAAGAAAAACCGCGCGGCGGCCTGGATGCGGCGCAGGTGAAGGTGATGGCCGATGCGATCGCGATTTTGAAGCAGCAGGGCGCGGTGATCGTCGATCCCGCGGACATTCCTAGCTTCGTCGATAAAGATCCAAAGAGCAATTTTCTGCAGTGGGATTATTGCTCCGGCGCCGATCAGGCCAAGGGCAAGGACGAGACCTGCTCGGTGGATTTCAAGTACGGGATGAAGCGCGATTTCAACAAGTGGCTGGCGAGCCTGGGACCGTCGGCGCCGGTGAAGACGCTGGCGGAACTGCGTCAATGGAATTTGGATCACGCCAAGGCGGGCGCGATCAAGTATGGCCAGTCGCGACTGGATATTTCAGACGAAATGGATCTGGAAGCGGATCGTGCGCGCTACGAAGCGGATCATCGCAAGGACCTGCTACTGAGCCGCGACAAGGGCATCGACGGAGTGCTCAAGGCCGATCAGTCTGGATGCGATTCTGACGCCGGGAGCGAGCGGGGCGGGTCTCGCCGCGCGGGCCGGGTATCCGATCATCGTGGTGCCGTTCGGGATGGTTCCGAACGCGCCCACGCCGCCGTTTCCGGATGGATTCAATGCCAAGCCCGCGCCGTTCGGCGTCGGGTTTACTGGAACGGCCTGCAGCGAGCCGCGGCTGATCGAGTTGGCGTATGCGTTCGAGCAGGCGACCAAGCGGAGGGTGGCGCCAGGGTCAGCGCCGTGATTCGGCATGGGGAGTGACAATCCCGACAGCAAGGTTTTTGAGCTGCGAGGCACACTCGCGCTGAGTGATCTCGTGCGATTCCAGTACTTCCATTTTCTTCGGCGGACCTGGTGGGTTGTGATCCCCTGCCTGCTGACTATGTTCGCAGGGGTCATTCTAGCGGTCGTGCTTGCCCTGGTGTTCCACGATTATCAGACAGCTCGCACCAGTGGGACGCCATTCCTGGTAGTCTTCCTCTCGTTGTGTGCGATGACAGTATGCCCGTACATCGGAGCAAGAAAACAACTCCGAACTGGTGTGTCGATTCGTGAACCGTTCGTGTACTCTTTCTCGCCGCAAGGAATTCGATACAACAACGCTTTTTCGTCGGGCGAGACATCCTGGAAGGTCTTCTGGAGAATCTGTGAAACCAATAGCCTCTTCTGTCTTTACTCCAGCGCGACTTCGGCTTGGGTCTTGCCGAAGCGTTTTTTCAAGGACGAGGCTGAGCAGAGGGGATGGCGCAGTCTCGTGGAACAACAGATTGCGCCCAAGAAGATCACGGAACCAGGTTTCGTTGGCCGCAGGACTTGAATCGATTTACCCTGGTGTTCCCCAAAAGCAGGTAGACGCATGCCGTCGCCGGGAACTTTCCCAAGGCGGTTGGCCACCGAAACGCCATGCGAGGATCCCATGGGGTCGAGTTGTTCGGTCGATAGAATCGTCCAATATGAACTTCCATCTGACTGGGCTGCCCGTTCCGATGCGTCGGAAAAGTCGATTCGTGAATCGAGCATACGAGCCGGGCATTTTTGCTCAGCGCTATCATTAATAAAGAGTGAAGGTGCGCGAGCTCGTACGCCTGCTTGAATCAAGGGGATGGCGTCTGAGAGCTACGAGAGGGAGCCATCGTCAGTTCCGACACCCTGAAAAAGGGATGGTAGTGACAGTGCCTGGTAATCTCGGGAGGGACGTTCCGTTAGGGACACTAAGAGCCATCCTAAAAAGTGCTGGATTGGAATCGATGGAGGACAAGCGATGACCTATACGGTGATCTATGAGAAAGGTCCGACTTCCTGGGGGGCCTACGTCCCCGACCTGCCTGGCGTCATCACGGTGGGTGATACGCGCGAAGAGGTCGAACGATTGATTCGGGAAGCAGTGGAGTTTCACCTGGAAGGCATGCGAGATGAAGGCATCGAGATTCCAGCGCCTTCGAGCTTTGCGGGCGTGGTGGAAATTCATTCCGCTGCCTCTCTCTGAGTTCGTTCGTATGACGCTTGGAGAATAGGTTCAATGCGTGCCGAAGGCGTCGTCCACGAACACGGTCTTGCCGCCGACGACGGTCATCAGCACTTTCATCTGTTCGATGCGCTTATCGGGACCGTGAGGATGTCTTCGGCCAGCACCACGAAGTCGGCCAGCTTGCCGGGTTCGATGGAGCCTTTGGTCTTCTCTTCAAACGTCAGGTAGGCGTTGTCGATGGTGCTGAGGCGCAGCGCTTCCTGGCGCGTGATCTTCTGATCGGCGCCGAGCACACCGCCGGTGATCGTGTCGCGCGTCACGAAATGATAGATGGTCCAAAGCGGCGGATACGGCACGACGGAAGCATCGGTGCCGGCCGCCACCGGGATCCCGCGATCCAGATAGGCCCGCACCGGCGTGACCCAGGCCGCGCGCTCGCGGTCCCCAATAGCGAACCAGGCTCGGGCCGGCGAGATACAGATGATTCTGCACCGTGACCACCAGACCCAGCGCTTCATGCGCGCGAAGTGTTCCTCTCGCGGGATGAAGCCGTGCTCGATGGCCCAGCGCTTTCCGACGATGGGGTGCTCGGCATTCGCGGCCTCGTAGCCGGCCAGCACTTCGTCGATCGCCGCATCGCCGACCGCATGCGTGCCCACGCGCCAGCCGAGGCGATTGAGTTCCTTGACGATCGCGGTGTAGCGATCCGTCGGGATTAACTGGAGGCCGCGATAGGTGCCGTCATTTCCGTACGGTTCCTCATAAGGCGTCGCGCATCCAGCCGCCTTCGAAGCCGCCGTCGACAACCAGCTTCATGCCGCCGATGCGGAGCCATTCGTCGCCTTCGTCCGGCTTGACGCCGGAGCTCTCGATGAACGCGCGCACGTTGGCGGCGTCCGCGATTGGGCGGCGCCGAGAGCAGCACGTTCAGGCGGATGGTCAGCAGGCCGCGGCGTTGCATCTCCTGCAACAAACGATATTGATCGAGGCTGATACCGGGATGGCGGACGCTGGTGAGTCCGGCGGCGTTGAGCTTGTGGTATTGCGCGGCCCAGTTTCGATTTGCTGCTCGCGCGTCAATCTTGTGGCGGAAGGGTGACGAGCGTGCGCGCCTTGTCGATCAGTTCGCCGTTCGGTTCGCCGTCCGGGATAGCGGCTGATCTGACCGCCTTCTGGCGCGGCGGTCGTTTTATCGATGTGCCACTTAGCGAGCGCCGCGGAATTGAGAATATATTCGTGCCCGCCACGAATCAGGACGACCGGATTATTCGGGCGAGACAGTATCGAGATCGCGGCGTAAGGGCAGACGCTGCTCGGTGAGCTGCGCTTCGTGCCAGTCGCCGTTGGAGACGATGACTTCGCCGGGCGCCGCGGTTTTAGCGCGCTGGCCGACGGCAGCCAGGACGTCCGCAAGCGAGCGGGCGTTCGATAGATCGACACCCGGGCCGCCGCCGGCATTGTGCAGGTGACTGTCTTCGAGACCGGGGATTACCGTCCGGCCGTGCAGATCGATGACACGGGTAGCCGGTCCCGCCAGCTTTTGGATATCGGCGGTTTTGCCGACAGCTTCGAACTTGCCGCCTGTAACGGCCATCGCTTCGGCGATTGTGAATCGCGGATCGACGGTGATGATCTTGCCGTGGATATAGATCGCGTCCGGCGCAGCCAGGGCGGCGGCGGTGCTAAAAAGCACGCAGAGAATTACTCGACGCATTGCCAACTCAGGATAATATCTCATCTACTTCAAAGGCGACGGGTTCGGTAGTGCCTGAAATCTGCGTTGATGAAAAATTGCGGTTACCAGGGCTTGCCGAACGGTGACCCAGGTGATTGGTCGGGGTAGGGTCGATATGCGTTTGCTTCGTCAGGGTATGAAGATTGCATCCATTCTGGGTGGTAGGACTCTCTTGGTTCTGATTCGGACCAAGCACTGATGAGCAGTCCGCTCTCTGTGTGCCACGACATTTTCATAGGTGTCGTTCTCCTTCACTTCTGGCGACCCATTTTACTCCAAAAGTTCGGCAAGATCCCATACGTGATCGGCGATCCCTGCTTCCATTGCGGGAGAAGCCAACGCACCTTTCAGGCACTACCACAGGTTCACAGGCGACCGGCCAATGGAGCGAGTGGGGTAAAATGGGAGCAACACCTGAGTGGGCGGCTAGCTCAGCTGGGAGAGCACGGCGTTCGCAACGCCGGGGTCGTGGGTTCGAATCCCATGCCGTCCACCAAAAAACCTGTAGAATCAACGCTTTACGGACGCCCTTTCTTCGTGTACCAAATTTGTACCAAAAACGGAGCGCATCAGGGTCGTAATTCGCTCCTGCCGGAGGCGTGACCACTTGGCGTAATGCTTGCGAATTATGTTCGGGGAGTTGCCTAAAATCTCGGCCACGTCTTCCAATGAGCCCCCGGCTTCGAGCAGTTCCGTCGCCAGCCTGTGTCGAAAACGATGCGCATGGGCGCCGGTAACCCCGGAAGGCCTTGAACACCGCGGCGAGCGTCCTGGTGGCATGTCGCACAGCAGCGCGGCTGGTTCCATTGCCACTCCAGAAGAAATACCGACATGCGCCGCCTGCCCCGCGTGGAACAGGTACGATGTTGAGCGCCTTCTGCAGCTCGGCCGGCGCCGGCCGCTGGATTATCGCTCGTCCATTTACCCTTCATCGCGAAGCGGAAAAAGCCGCGAAGGTTCTGAAGTTCCTTGGTCCAGGTGAGAGTTACTGATCTGCCGGGTGGCGCGAAAGGAATCGATCGCCGCGGACGTGGTTTCATCGACGGCTTGAATTTTGAGTGTGCCCAGGTGCAACTCGAGGAATCGCAGCGTCCGTTTGTAGTTGCGCTTCGTGCCGTGGGCCAGGTCCGGATGCGCCGCATGGAACACCTCGATAGCTTCCGCAATTCCTTTCCGATGGGTCTCGCAGCGGCCGCTTCCACGCGAACATTGCAGCCGGCCTGCGCACACGCGATTAGATCCGATCGTTCGGAGTTCGGCCGCTCCAATCGCTCAGCCAAGCGGACCGCGCGCCGCCAGTCACTCGTCTTCAGAGATTGACGGCAACGTTTGCCGTTGAGCTTGCCATCACACCAAATCGGGCATGAGCACTTGGAACGCTCGGGCGAGATTCGCTTTTTCTCACAGCCTGGCTTGTGGCGTCGATAGAGGCTCAGCATCCTTCGCAGAGTGTACCCCAGCGGCGCCGCCGTCGCGCATGTGTTCAGTACTAGAACTCAGCCGGCAACCATACGCGCTACAATTTGACGGAAATGGACTGGCTTCGCTCAGCGCTCCTCGCAGCTCGGATGAGGGCTCAACACCCTACGGAGCCGATCGCAGCGGATGAGCCGGAACATCATCATGAAGAGCCCTGGGAACCTGCCCAAGAAGTGACGTGCGAAACCCGCGCCACTGGAAAAAGGGACACGAACCTAAGCACGCCTACTCTGATCGTGTCCAACAAGACTGCAGGCTATCGTCAGTGCATCAACCACAACGGCCATCTGCTCTCGCGCACTACGGCAAATGGACCACCGGGGCGTCCCCACGTTTCAGTCTGGATAAAGGAAGCCTTCGCGACTGCGTTCAAGCGACGAAGGTACGATTTCTTCAGACTGGGCCAGGCTCGTAAGATTCTAGGAACACGTATCCGGCTCCAATTCGACAACATTGGCTCCGGTGTCAGTCTATTCGTGCCGGTAAACGTACCTTTGACCGTATCTTCATCGACTCCAGTGCCCACCAGCGTTCAAAAAGCGCCGCCGCATACTGGGACTGCAGCAAGCTTGCAGTTAGTTGCCACCGATGCTAAGACCGGCATTTCGCCGCCCGATTTCGCGGATGTTAGCGCCGCAGAGCCTGAACAACTGGCGCACCTGACCGTCTCGGGCCGTTCAGCCTATGCAACATATGAGGTTCTGGACTCCGACCCGAATGCCATTCACGAGGCCACCATCAGCGTATACGTGGCGTTTATATCGAATACGGGCCAGAATTTGCCGCAACTGGGCGTCACAACGATCAGGACAGGATTCGCGCCGGGTCCCGACGTTACCGTGACGGAACCGAGCCACGCACGTTATTCTCAATCTACTCCTGCACGTGCGGGCTATTGTTCCCGTTCGTGACAAACCAGGATGGGCTCGACACGCGGATCGTTGTTACTAATACCTCGCGCAATCCATTCGGCATCACACGGCAGCAAGGACCGGTGACCTTATATTTCTACGGCTCCAAGCCCAGCAGCGGACCTGCCCCGCCAAATAATGACTCCCTCTTCGGTCAGGCGTTCTCCTTCAAGACGCAACCGATACCAGCAGGTGAGCAGTTGATGTTCAGTCTATCGAGTGGTGGCAACTTTGGAATGCCGGCCGTTCCAAGCTTTCAAGGTTATATCTACGCGGTAGCCTCCTTCCAGTACTGCCATGCTCTTGCCCTCATCGGTGACACAAGCGGCAAGGGGCTTGCGCAAAGCTATTTAGCCGTACGGATACCCAGTCAAGACGGGTCTCCTAATCCAACCGTTGACTAGCTCCATAGGCCGAAAAAAAGGCGGGCGCGGATGATTGCTGCGATTACGAGCGGCCAAAAGCCCATCCGCGGCGTGCTGTCGCGCTGAAGCGAAGACATCGGGCTGTATTGTCTCACGCTCAAGCCCGTCCCTGGCAATTCGGCACTCACGTACTTCTGCCCGCGCGCCGTCATGCCCACGTGGCCCCCCCGCCCGCCGGCCGATACTCCTGTGCCCAACAAACTCGGATTCAGATGGACACCGGGAAAACACGGGGATACGCTAAGCAGCGAGAAGTAGAGCGTATCGCGCCCAAGAACTGGCTCAGGTGAATCGCGCTGATAACGACGCACGAGAGGGCCCCGGATTCAACGCTCTGATAATTTAGCTCGAATCCCGCGCGTTAATCGCCCGTACGCAGTTCCCGAGCGGGTGTTGAGGTATAACATAAGTAGCGGGCTGCTGGGCAGCGGTTGCCGGAGCGGGAAACCAGCCTCTTATAACTGATGGTTATAGCAGGCCACTAGGGAACAGCCCGGCAGCCCGAATCGCAGTTCCCAAGTCGAACGTCTTATACTCAGGGCAAGAGCAGTGCCATTAACAGAAGAACAGAGAGCCGAAATCCAGCAGGAAATCCAGCAGGAACTATCCCGCATTGTCGAGGAGTGGCTGTCGCCAAAACCCGAACTGCAGGACCAAGCTCTCCATGACCGTAAAACGCCGTTATTCGTACTGACCGGCCTGGACGACCTAGAAGCTGGAGTATCGTCCAAAAGGCCGCTCATCCTACAAGCTGAGCCTGGAACGGGCAAGACGTACACCGCCCTCATTTTGGCTGCTGCTCGGTTAGCCGGTGTTCTGCCATCACCTTCACAAATAGTGCTACAGCCCCTTGAGGCCCTTGAGCCTTTGGTGCGAGTCATTGCTCGAGCCGTTGAAGTCCTTGGAACCAGCGAGAAAGCTCTCCGCTGGATAAATGCACCCGTCCGGTCCCTTGGCAATCGGCCACCTGCTTCTCTCCTCGACAGTCCGGAAGGAATAACGCGCGTCGAAGATGCTCTCGGCCGCATCAAGCACGGCGTCTGGTAGGTGACCGTCTACCGAATTGGCAGCAGCCGGCATCCTGCAAACGATGGAATGGGCGCGAGCCTTTACCCTGGCCGCTGGAATCACAAAGGGACGCCGGTCATCTATACAGCTGAAAGCCGCGCGCTGTGCGCGCTAGAGGTGATCGTCAATGCCAACGAGCTGGCCGACGACTACGTCAGCATTTCGATTGAAATACCGGACGACGTCGCTATCACGAGCCTTTCTGTTGCGGATCTCCCGAGCGGCTGGGACTCCAACCCTTCGCCGGGTGCGACCAGCGACATCGGAACAGATTGGGCCAAGGAGCTGAGTACCGCCGTACTCTCCGTACCCTCGGCTGTAATTCCGCGCGAGCGCAACTACATTCTCAATCCCGCTCATCCGGACTTCGCGCGAATTCAGTTCTCCAGCCCTGAGCCGTTCTACTTCGATGATCGGCTCGGCCGCGTGTGGGAGAAATGAAAGACCGTGAGCTGACTGTACGATGTCGATATCCTTTCGGGGCCGGAACGCACGAGAGCGCCTCCCAGCGTCAAAACTTTGATTTGGGCCGGCCGTTGTGCAAACGACAGCAACTGCGCAATTGGCGCTCCGCTCGGTCCTGAGGTCCGAGAATTGAACCTTATCGGTACAATAAGAAGTAGTGCTCCCAGCAACCTCCACCTTGTGCTCGAACTGCGGCACGGCGCTTGACCCGCAGGCGCTGGCCTGCCCGTCCTGTAAGCTGCTCACGCATGCGATGGAATTCGAGGCACTTTCCCAACAGGCCAAGCTGGCCGGATCGGCCCGCGATTGGCACGGAGCAAAAATCGCCTGGGAGCGCGCGCTGGCTCTGGCGCCGCCCGGTTCAGAACAATATCGGACCGCGAAAGCGCGTATTCAGAACATCGATCTGCAGCTCTCTGACAAGAGCGTCTGGGCGAAGCGTTTCGCGAAGCTCGGTCCGGTGGGCGTCCTGCTATGGAAGTTCAAGACCTTCGCGCTTCTCGCACTCACCAAAGGCAAGCTCCTGCTTCTTGGCCTCACCAAGCTAAGCACGTTCGCCAGCATGCTGGCCTTCTTCGCGGTCTATTGGGGGCTATACGGCTGGAGATTCGCGCTGGGCTTCGTGCTCTCGATCTATATCCACGAAATGGGCCATGTCATCGCCCTCCGCAAGTACGGCATCGCAGCCAGCGCGCCGATGTTCATCCCCTTCGTAGGAGCAATGGTTCGCTTGAAACAATATCCGGCGAATGTAGCTGAAGACGCCCGCGTGGGACTCGCCGGTCCCATCTATGGACTGGGCGCGACCATCGTGGCCTGGCTCAGCGCTCTGGTCACCGGACACCCGATCTGGTACGCCATCGCCCACACCAGCGCCTGGATCAATCTGTTCAACTTGATTCCGGTCTGGCAGCTGGATGGAGGCCGCGGATTCCGCGCTCTGACCCGCAAGCAGCGCGGCATGGCGCTCGGCATCACGCTGGTGATGTGGGCCATTACAGAGGAAACGATGCTACTGCTGATCGCCGCCGGAGCCCTCTACCGGCTGTTCAGCAAAGACTACCCTGCCGAGGACGACAACGGCGTGCTCACGCAATATGCCGGTTTGATTGTTCTGCTGGCCATGCTGGTGCTGATGACCGCCGGCGGGGCCGTCCGACCATCGCTTTAGCGCGCCATTACAGCAAACCTTCAGGTTGAACCGTTAGCATGGAATACCGGAATATGCAGGTCCTGGTAGTCGAAGACGAGCGGCGCATGGCCGAGCTGCTGCGGCAGGGCCTTGAGGAAGAAGGCCACAAAGTGGTTCTTGCGCACGACGGACGGAAGGGCCTGGCGATGGCCGAGTCCTATCCCTTCGATGTCATCCTGCTGGACGTAATGCTCCCTGGAATGGACGGCTTCACGGTGGCTAAAAAGCTACGCGGGACGCGGAATCAGACGCCCATCCTGATGCTTACCGCGCGCGATGCCACCCAGGACCAGATCGAAGGGCTCAACCTCGGCGCTGACGACTACCTTGTCAAGCCTTTTTCCCTCGATGTCTTGCTGGCTCGTTTGCGGGCGGTCTCGCGGCGCGGGCCGATTCCGCAGCCCGTGTCACTGCAGACAGCGGATCTTTCCTTGAATCCAGCCAGCCGCGAAGTGACGCGGGGCGCGCGCCGGATTTTACTCACCCGCACCGAGTACAGCTTGCTCGAACTTGCTGATGCGCCGCGCGGGCCGCGTGGTGCCGCGCGATAACTTGATTGAATCCGTATGGGGATTCGATTCCGAGGTTCGTAACAATACACTCGATGCGTTCATTCGCCTGCTGCGCGACAAAGTCGACGCCGTCGGAGAATCCAAGCTCATTCATACTATTCGCGGCGTTGGCTACTGTTTGCGCGAGGAAAAGGTCTGATGGCGCAGCTCTCCATCCGCGTGCGGCTCACCTTGCTGGTACTCGCTGGTATTGCTGACCGCACTGTCACTGTTCGTATGGGGAATCTGGCTGACGGCCAACCATCGTTTGATGGCGTCGGTGGATAGCGGGTTGGTTGAACAAGCCAAGGGCGTGATCACGGTCATCAGAAATGAAGTCGGATCCAGCTCACCCGGAACAGCTTCAGGAAGAATTGACCGAATACGCGCAGGCCACGCCAGACGGCAATCTGATCGAGGTCCGAGACGCAAAAGGGCAACTGATTCTCACGAGCAAAGTAGTCGCGATCGGGCGGGCCGGCGCGGGGACGACTGGATCGGTCTTCGGAGAGCAGAAGGTCGGACATGCCCATTACCGCACCTATGCGACGCACGGCTCTGGTGAAGGGATCGACCTTTCATGTCTTGGTGGCCACACCGCTTCGCGAGACCAGAAGTATTCTGCGAGACCTGCACGTCCTGCTGCTCTGGACCGCTCCGGCTGTACTTGCTGATGGCAGCGCTAGGAGGATATTGGATCAGCCGCCGCGCGCTCGCGCCAGTGGACGAAATCACCCAGGCGGCGCGCTCCATCGGCATCCAGAATCTATCGCGGCGGTTAACAGTACCCGCCACCGGCGATGAGCTGCAGCGGCTTTCTGAAACCTGGAACGACATGCTGGCCCGGCTGGAATCGGCGGTCAAACGGCTCTCGCAATTCACCGCCGATGCGTCTCACGAACTGCGCACTCCCATCGCTTTGATTCGCACGACGGCCGAGCTTACGCTGCGGCGCGACCGGTCGCCTGAGACAGTATCGCGAGGCTCTGAGCGAAATCGTGACGGAATCGGAAAGGACTAGCCGCCTGGTGGAAGACCTGCTTGCTTCTGGCGCGTGCCGATGCCGGTCTTCCGGCGCTGCCGCTGGAGAATCTGGAGTTGACGCCACTGGTCCGCGACATCTGCGAGCAGGGGCAGGTGCTGGCCGAAGCACGCCAATTGCAGATCTCGACCGACCTGCCGGATGAACCAGTATTCGTGCAGGCTAACGATCCGGCGCTGCGGCGGCTCTTGTTGCTGCTGGTCGACAACGCCGTAAAATACACGCCCGCTGGGGGGCGCATCACGGTCTCGGTCGGCCAGCGATACTGGCGGGCGCCACATTGGCCGTTCGCGACACCGGCATCGGCATTCCGGACTCCGCATTGCCACATGTCTTCGAGCGGTTTTATCGCGCCGACGATTCGAGGAACCGTGACGCGGGCGGCGCGGGCCTGGGACTCTCGATCGCCAAGTGGATTGCCGAGCGGCACCACGCTAGCCTGGAGGCCGAGAGCGTACTAGGACAAGGGTCTACATTCCGCGTTCGGTTTCCGCTGAACGGCTGAAGTTCGCGCGCAAAATAGCCGAAGAGATGAGGTGGTGCGCCCTCGGACCCTACTCGTATTCTGCCTTGCCGCTTGCCCTCCTTTCGCGACCGCGATGATCGTTCGCGACAGTCGAATAGCTACTTCTGTGAGCGAACAATCCTGCGTTGCACCAAGATCCGCGGCAGTGTTTCAGCCGACCCAACGACAAGCCTTTTTGTGGTTCTCGGCGCTCATGGTGAAACCGAGCGATCAGTTGCGCGTCGAGTGGGTGGATCCGGCCGGGGCCATTTCAACCGCGGTCGAGTACGGCGAACTTCCCAACGCGCCGCAGCTCTGTTTCACCACGCAACTCCCCATCGCCGGTTTTGCTCCTGCTTCTCAACCCGGCCTGTGGACCGCGCGCGTGATTTCCAATGGCAAGCAGGTTGCATCGCGGCAATTTCAGATCGCCGGCGAGGTCGATAATGGCGGTCCGGTGGTCACCAGCGTGACGTGGTCCGGTGTGAAAGCGCAGGAGATCGACTTCACCGTGCAAGGCAAAAACTTCCAGCAGAATTCACTGGTCAACATCGCCCAATACACACCCTCGGGCGGCTGGCGATATCTGGCGAGCTCTTCAGCCCAGCGCGGCGACAGCGAACCAGTTGGTGGTCCATTACCCCGGGTTACCGGCCAACGAGTACCTGGTAATCGTCGAGAACATGGACCAGAGACTGAGCCGGCCGATGCCATTTGTAATCTCGACTTCTGGCTACAAGCTGCCGATGCCGGCCGGCGACGCGTGGGTGATGACGCAAGGGCCCTATGGCGCCTTTTCACACTGGGGCAACAGTCTGCACGCCTTCGATATCGCACCGCGCGCCGGACGCTGTGTGGTCGCAATGAAGGGCGGCATCGCTTATACGCATGATCTCGGTCTGAGGCAGGATCATCGTCATCACTCCTTCGGCAATTACATTACGATCGACCATGGCAATGGCGAGTACAGCCATTACGCGCATCTGGCGAGCGGCTCGTTTGTAGTGCGGAACGGCCAGCGAGTGGAGCAAGGTCAAGCTCTTGCGGTGGCCGGCAATAGCGGCTATACGCTGGGTGAAGGCGGAGGGTACCACGTACATGTCAGCGTGACGCGGGCGCTTGCGATCTCTGCCAATAGCATCCCGTTTCGCTTCGAGGAACTGCCTGACGCGCCGCGAGGCGACCTGAATCGGACGGTCGTCTCCAGCAACGTGTCTCCGCTGTGCGACTGCCGGCAGCGCTTTGCTACAGCCTCGGGTGGAACTCGGCCTGACCGCCAATTTTCAGGTCAGCTCTCAGTCGAGCAGTGGTGGACCGAACTGGTCTCTGTGCCGAAAGGATCGGCGACATTCGAGGTGTCCGTAGAATGGTCCGGCGCCGGCAACAATCTCGATCTGCACCTCGTGAGCCCCAGCGGACGGCACTATGGATACTACGGCGACATTACCGGATACTCAGGTCCGCAAACCAATCCGCAACAGTTTCGCCTGCCAAAGCCGGAGCCAGGCGTCTGGCGGATTTCGGTGCAGGCGGTGCGAGGCGGCGAGGGGCCAATCCAGTTTGCCGTAGAGACATCCGGAGTGCACGCGAATTCTCATCGAGTGGCACAGACATTCCTGTCTGTGGCTCCGCTACACTGAAGGACCATGGAGTCATTCGCTTATGACCGGCTTGGCCGCCGATCCGGCATGTAAAGAACACCAGACCGGTGCGCGTCATCCTGAGCGGCCGGAGCGATTCGATGCCGCACTGGGTTCGCTCGATGGGCTGGCGTTGCTCCCTATCGAGCCGCGCGTGGCGACGGAAGACGAAATCAGCCTTTGTCATCCGCTGAAATATATCCGGCTGGTGGAACGCGAAATCAACACCGGATTCCACGAGCTGAGCACCGGCGATACCATCATTTCCGCGCGATCTATGGATGCCGCTTCGCGCGCCACTGGAGCAGCGCTCAACGCAGTAAATGCAGTCTTCGACAAGAAGGTCCGGAACGCGTTCTGCATTGTGCGGCCGCCCGGCCATCACGCCACTCCCACCAAAGGCATGGGATTTTGCCTCTTCAACAGCATCGCCATCGCGGCTCGGTATGCGCAACGCAAGTATGGAATCGAGCGCGTCTTAATTGCCGATTGGGACGTCCATCACGGCAATGGCACGCAGGATATCTTTTATGCCGACGGTACGGTGTTCTTTTTTAGTACACATCAGCATCCCTGGTATCCGGGGACGGGCGCACCGGGGGAAACCGGCGAGGGAGCAGGCGCCGGAATGACGATGAACTGCCCGTTTCCAGCTGGCTCCGGACGAGGAGAAATCCTGGGCGCGTTCGAGCAAATGCTGGTTCCCGCCGCGAAAAAGGCAAAACCGGAGCTAGTGCTTATCTCCGCGGGCTTCGATTCGCGCATCGACGATCCGCTCGGCAACTTTCTGCTGACCGACGCCGATTTTGCCGATCTCACGCGACTCATGCTGGAGATCGCCGATCAATATGCCGGTGGTCGTTTGGTTTCGGTATTGGAGGGCGGCTACAGTCTCACCGGGACTCGCTTCGGCAGTTCGCTCGCATGTCCAGGCGCTGATGGAAGCCTAACGCGGCAGATGTGGAGTCCGCGATGAGTCCGGCCAGTGGAGCTGTGACCGGCCGAACTCTTCGCGGGTAATGCCCCTCTCCTCCGAGGGTACTGCTGCAACCGTTGTGAGACGGGCTGGTGGAACTACCAGAACGGCACGCGCCGTCCGAAAATATTTGCTGGGTTTAACCCCAAACAGCGATCATGGGTCCCATGACTCCATAGCAATGCACTCGTCGTGCCAAGGCGGCGAAGCCAATAAACGACATGAAATGAATAGCTTGTTCTCGTCGTCTCATCGGCAAGGTATCGCCACGGGACGAAATGTCCCACGCCCGCAGGACAGTATGTCCAGCCGGCAACCAGAAACGAACAACTAGAAACGAGAAACCAGAACAGGTATACTTGGATTTGTCCTCGTAGAGGCGCGGAGGCCATCAGTAGCCGGTTGCGCAGTTCCGGGAGTTTCGGAGCGGCCGGTCGAAAGGGGCCAATTGCATCTCCGCCGAAATCGGCCGCGGCAGCTCTCGCCCGGCGCGGTTGGGGGGTAAGGCTAAGACCTGCCCACTGTCATCTGGATCTGGTTTACTGCGGATCGGATGGAGCGCTACCGGGAAGCACGCGCAGGCTGTCGGCGCGTTCCCCCTCCTCCATCCTTCCCATTTGCGTATGAATATTTTCGAACTAACGCGCTCGCTGGTGGACGTCGAATCGATCACCCGGAATGAAGAGCACATGGGTAATGTGCTGTTCGAGCACTTGTCGGAACTGGCTTCGAAGTACGGCGGGCATGCCGAACGAATGGAAGTGGAGCCCAAGCGCTTCAACGTGTTCGCGCATTGGGGCAATCCGGTCGTGACGCTTTCCACACACATGGATACGGTGCCGCCGTTCTTCCCGTCGCGAGAAGACGAGACGCACATCTGGGGCCGTGGGTCATGCGATACCAAAGGCATCATCGCCGCGATGCTCTTTGCCGTGCGCGAGTTGCTGGAGGAAGGAACGCGAGACATCGCCCTGCTGTTCGTAGTCGGTGAAGAACGAAACAGCGCCGGTGCTTTCGCGGCTGCCAAGAATCCGCGCGGGTCGAAGTTCCTGATCAACGGCGAGCCCACCGAAAACAAACTGGTCATTGGATCGAAGGGCGCGCTCCGGTTGGAATTCATCGCCAGCGGCCGGATGGCGCACTCAGCCTATCCGGAGCTGGGCGAATCGGCGATTGAAAAGCTGTTGGACGCGCTGCACCAAATTCGCCGGATGCCGTTGCCGGTGGACAAAATTCTGGGAGCGAGCACGGTCAATATCGGGACCATTTCAGGCGGCCGCGCTCCAAACGTGATCGCCGATCACGCTAAGGCCGAAGTTTTCATCCGGCTGGTGGACGACGGCGCCGCGACGCGCCGGGCGGTCCAGCAAGCGGTGCACGGAGTCGAGGTGCGCGAAGTCCTGATGGTGCCGGCGGTACATATGGGCACGCTCGCGGGTTTCGAGACGGCCGTGGTCGCCTTCACCACCGACATTCCTGCGTTTGGCGATAGCTGGGGCAAGCCGTATCTGATCGGGCCGGGATCGATCCACGTAGCGCACACGGACGCAGAGCGAATTCCAAAAGATGAGCTGCTGGCGGCAGTTCAGATTTACAAGCGAATGGTCAAACAACTAACGAGAAGCTAGAAACCAGAAACGAGAACTTTTATGGGACCAAGAATCGAAGTGGGCATTTTAGGCGCGACCGGGATGGTCGGCCAGCAATTTGTGAAATTCTTGCAGAACCATCCGTGGTTTGAGATCACTTGGCTGGGCGCCAGCGATCGCTCGGCTGGCAAGACTTATCGCGAGGCGACGAGCTGGCGGCTGGACGGCGCGATGCCGGCCAATGTCCAGAACATCAAGGTGGAAGACTGCAAACCTGGCAATGCTCCGCGCCTGGTGTTCTCCTCCATGGACGCTTCGGTAGCAACCGAGATCGAGCAAACGTTCGCGCAGGCCGGGCACGTGATCGTTTCCAACTCGCGCAATCATCGCATGGAGCCGGATGTGCCGCTGCTGATTCCGGAGGTCAATTCGGACCACCTGAAGATAATCCCGCTGCAGCAGCGCCGCCGCGGCTGGAAAGGGCAAATCGCGACCAATCCGAATTGCTCGACGATCACGCTGGCCCTGGCTCTGGCGCCGCTGAAGCAGTTCGGCATCACGAAGATTTTGGCAACCACTATGCAGGCCATCTCGGGCGCCGGCTATCCGGGCGTCGCCTCCATGGATATCAATGCCAACGTGATCCCGTTCATCGGTAGCGAAGAAGAAAAGATGCAGCAGGAAACGCAGAAGATCCTGGGCGAGTTCACGGGCGATGCGATCCGGCCGCTGGCCGCGAAGGTGAGCGCGCATTGCAATCGGGTCCCGGTGGTGGACGGGCATATGGTGGCAACCAGCGTCGAACTGGAGCGCAAGGTGGGCGTGGCCGAGTTGATTGAAGCCATCGGAAAATACCGCAGCATCCCGCAGGAACGCAATTTGCCGAGCGCGCCTCCGCGCCCTGTTATTTACATGGAGGAAAAAGACCGGCCGCAGCCTCGCCGGGACGTCGAGCGCGAGCGCGGGATGACAGTATTCGTGGGGCGCCTGCGGGAGTGCCCGGTGCTGGATTACAAATTCATGGCGCTGGGACACAACACGATTCGAGGCGCGGCGGGCGCGGCGGTGCTCAATGCCGAGCTCATGTATTCGGAGGGGCTGCTTGACTAACCTGTGGCGCACGCACTCGTGCGTGCCGCGTCGGCACTTTTGCCGACGCCTCGGTAAAAAAGACTGCGTTCACATGAGTGTGAACGCGGCACGCAGGAGTGCGTGCGCCACATGATAGTCATGAAATTCGGCGGGACCTCGGTCGAATCCGCCGAAGCAATCGATCGCGTCATCGGAATCGTCCGCTCCCGGCTGGATCGCAGGCCGGTGGTGGTGGTCTCAGCGATGGGCAAGACCACCAACCGACTGTTGAAGATCGCCAACCTCGCGATTACGGGCCAGCGGGACGAGGCTCTGCGCGAATTGGTCGCCCTACGCGATTATCACTTGCGCGAGTCCGGCATGGAACGCACCGTGGACGAGCATTTCCAGGAGATCGCGGAGTTGGTGAAAGGACTGGCGGTGCTGGGCGAGCTGACGCCGCGTTCCATCGATGCGATTTCTAGTTTCGGGGAACGCCTGTCCAGCCTGATTGTCACTAATATTTTCAAGCATCGCGGCCTCAGTGCCGTGCATGTCGACTCCCGCAAAGTCATTGTCACCGACCGACGGCACACGCAGGCCGTTCCTTTGTTCGAGCAGACCTATGCCAAGTTGTCCGCGGCGATTCCGCCGATCGCCAAGGATCACGTGGTCGTGATGGGCGGTTTCATCGCCGCCACAGAAGATGGCATCACCACGACGCTCGGCCGGGGTGGCTCCGACTTCACGGCATCCATCGTGGGAGCTGGGATTGGGGCCGAGGAAATCCAGATCTGGACCGATGTCGACGGCATGTTGACGGCCGACCCGACCATCGTGCCTGACGCTCATCGCGTGAAGGTCATTTCGTTTACGGAAGCGGCGGAGATGGCGTACTTCGGTGCGAAAGTTTTGCACCCGGCCACAGTCGTGCCCGCGATCGACCGCAACATTCCGGTTTTGATTTTGAACTCCCGGCGGCCGCAAGTGGACGGGACGCGGATTGTTTCCGAAGCAGTGGCGAGCAAGAACATCGTGAAGTCCATCGCTTGCAAGAGCAAAGTAGTGGTGATGAACATCCGATCCACGCGTATGTTCATGGCGCACGGCTTCATGCGGCGGATCTTCGAAATTTTCGATCGCTTCGAGACATCCGTGGATATGGTGGCCACTTCGGAGGTCAGCGTTTCGCTCACCATCGACCAGCCCGAGCGTATCGAGGCGATTACAGACGCTTTGAGCGAGTTCGCGGACGTTTCCGTGGACGAAAATCAGGCTATCATCTGCATGGTGGGCGAAAATATCCGGCACAGTCCGGGGGTCGCGGCGCGCGTGTTCAAGGCACTGGGCAGCATCAATGTTCGAATGGTGTCGCAGGGAGCGTCGGCGCTGAATTTGGGCTTTGTCGTGGCGGGCAAAGATTTGGCGGCCGCGGTTCCGGCGTTGCACAGCGAATTCTTCAGCGAACTAGACCCGGCGGTATTCGATGCCTAACCTAGCCATCGTCGGGTACGGCAAGATGGGCCGTCTGATCGACCAACTGGCGCCCGAGTACGGGTTCACCGTCACCGCGCGCGTCGATATCGGCCGCGACGAGCCGCTAGAGGGCGCCGATGTGGCGGTGGAGTTTTCGGTCCCCTCTTCGGTCTCTGGCAATGTCGCGAAGGTAGCCGCCCTTCGGATCCCGATGGTGATCGGAACAACCGGCTGGGCGGAGCATCTGGCGGAGGTGAAGGCGATTGTCGCTAAGCATGATTCGGCGTTGGTCTGGAGTCCTAACTTCTCGATCGGCGTCAACGTATTCACGCGTCTGGTTTCTGAAGCCGCCCGAATGCTCAAGAACGAAAAGGAATACGGGGCGTGGGCCTGGGAGATCCATCACATCACCAAGAAGGACGCGCCTTCGGGTACCCTGCTCAAGTTGGTGGATCAAATGAAAGCGGCGGGATTCGACCGGCCGATCGACACCAGTTCCAGCCGCGCCGGCGCCCATCCCGGTACGCACGAGATCGGATTCGATTCCGCCGCCGACACCCTCACCCTGCGCCACACCGCCCGCAGCCGGGAAGGGTTCGCGCGAGGCGCATTGAAAGCGGCACAATGGATTATAGGGCGCAAAGGGTTTTTCGAATTTAGCGACGTTCTGTTTGGAGGTTGAAATGTTATTTACAGGCTGCGGCACCGCGATGGTCACACCGTTCCGCAAGGACGGCTCTTTGGACGAAATCACGCTTCGATCGCTGGTGAAGCGCCAGATCGACGAAGGCATCAACTTCCTGGTTCCGTGCGGGACCACAGGCGAAAATCCCACGCTCACGCGCCAGGAACATCTGCGCGTGGTCGAAATCACGCTCGAAGAAGCCAGGGGCCGTGTCCCGGTGCTGGCCGGCGCGGGCGGTTACAACACGGTCGAAGTCATCGAGCTTGCCAAAGAGATCAAGGCCATCGGAGCGGACGGCATTCTTTCCGTCACGCCGTACTATAACAAGCCGACACAGGAAGGTCTGTATCAGCACTACAAGGCGATCGCTTCGGCGGTCAGGCTCCCGATAATCGTGTACAGCGTGCAAGGGCGCACAGGCGTGAATGTCGAGCCTGCCACGCTGAAGCGGCTCTCAGAAGTCGATTACATCGTCGGTGTCAAGGAAGCGTCAGGGAATATCGGCCAGCAGGCCAACGTGATTCATCAAGTGCCGTCCGATTTTGCCGTGCTTTCGGGCGATGATGCCATCACCATTCCACTGATCGCGCTGGGCGGCCACGGCCTGGTTTCCGTTGTCGCCAACGAGATTCCAGGCGAAATGACCGACCTCGTCCAGCGAGCGCTGGCCAATGACTTCGCCGGGGCCCGCGAGTTGCAACACAGGTACATGCCCCTCATGGAAATTAATTTTGTCGAATCGAATCCGATTCCGGTGAAGGCCGCGATGGCTCTCATGGGCCTGCTGGAGCCGATTTACCGGCTGCCCCTGTGCCCACCCAATCCCGCGAATTTAGCCAAGATCGAAAAGGTGGTCGAAGCGTTGGGACTGCTGGCCGGCCGGAGCGTGCATGCAGGTTGAGATCGAAAAACTGTTCGACGAAAAACCTCAAACCTACACACACGAACATTTCCACCTCTTTCAGGAATTCAAACAGGCGCTAAACGCGGGCGAGATTCGAGCCGCCCAACCCGACTCTTCCACCAAGACCGGATGGCGGGTCAACGCTTGGGTGAAAAAAGGCATTTTGGTGGGCTTCCGCATGGGCATGACTGTCGATATGTCGATCAACGCCGCGCGCCAGCCGTGGTTCGACAAAGCCACTTTTCCGGTGCAGCGCATCACGTTCGATCGCGGCATCCGCATCGTGCCCGGTGGCTCGAGCATTCGCGACGGCTGCTTCATCGGCAAGGGTGTCACTTGCATGCCGCCGATGTTCATCAATACGGGGAGTTGGGTGGGTGACGGTACGATGGTCGATTCGCACGCGCTAGTGGGAAGCTGCGCTCAGGTCGGCGCCAATTGCCACATTTCCGCGGCCGCGCAGATTGGCGGCGTGCTCGAACCGATTGGTGCGCTGCCGGTGATCATCGAAGATGACGTTCTGGTCGGCGGAAACTGCGGCGTGTATGAGGGCACGGTGGTAAAACGCCGAGCGGTGCTAGGTTCCGGGACGATTCTCAACCGGTCGACGCCGGTGTACGACGTGGTGCGCGGTGAGATCTATCGAGCCACTGACGACGAGCCGCTGGTGATCCCCGAAAATGCCGTTGTGGTTCCGGGCACGCGGGCCATCACTTCCGGTCCCGGCCTCGATTGGGGCCTCTCGCTGGCCGCGCCTGTGATCGCGAAATATCGCGACTCGAAGACCGACACACGGATTCAGCTCGAGCACTTGCTGAGATAGTCGAGCGTGGCCTGCGCCGTTTTCTTCCACGTGAAGAGCGCCGCCCTCCGTGCTGCTGTCTCGGTGGAAATCGAGCCGGCGATCAGGCGCTCCAGCGCATCGCGAATCGCGGCGTCACTCGACGGGTCGAAGTAATGCACGGTCGATCCGGCGACTTCGCGCAGAGGCGGAATATCGGAGCAAGCCACAGGAATTCCAGCGGCCATGGCTTCGAGGACCGGCATGCCGAAGCCTTCGAAGGTGGAAGGATAAATGAATCCGCGCGCGCCGCGAAACAGCTCGTAGAGTTGATCGCGCGGAATCCAGCCCGTCAGCCGCACCGACCCGCCTGCCAGGTTTTCCACTTCCTTAGCCGCGAATCCACGTACGCCGGTGATGAGCAAGCCCGGCAGTTCTTTAATCGGCTTGGCCACTCGTAGCAATCGTCCGAGATTTTTGTGCGGATGCGAAGTAGAGACGCACAGCAGATAGTCGCGCGGCTGGCGATTCTTCGCGATCTCGAAAAACTGCCATTCGACGCCATGATGGATCACCGCTGCATCGGCGCTGTAGTAGAGTTGCAAGTCGTCACGCGTGGCCGCTGAAACGGCAATCAGGCCGCGCGACCGCTTGGCAGACGCCCACAGGAAAAACGTCCAGAACGGCAGATCGAACCAACGGAAATACTCCGGATGCCGCTTGTGCTGAAGATCGTGAAAGACCGTGACCATCGGACAGTCACAGGCGATGGGTGCAGTGAATCCAGGATTGAGCAGCACGTTGAGCCGGTGTTTTCGAACCGCAAACGGGAGCGCGATCTGTTCCCACAAAATCCGCGCCGGGCGGAACGCAGCGCGCAGGGGTTGCTGAACACACATGAAATTGGCGCGGTCGGGTACCAGATCTGAGCCGGTCTCGCGATTGGTGAACACAATATACTGGTTCACGGAATCGATCTCGCCTAGAGCGGCCAGCAGGTTGCGAAGATAAATCTCGGTGCCGCCGACACCGCCTGGAATCAGGTACAGCGCGTTGACGCCGATGCGCAGCATCTATTGGCCGAGGCGAGTCAGTTTTTCACGCGCCACGCTGCTGCTCGGATCGATAGCTAAAGCGTGCCGGTATTCTTCGGCGGCCTGCGGTTTATTGCCTTGCACGCTGAAGACGTCGCCCCGGTAGACGTAGGACATCATGAAGTTAGGGTCGATTTGAATGGCCGTAGCCAGAGCATCCAGCGCCTGCGGGTATTGACCCATCTGGCCGTACTCCATGCCGATCTGCGAATAGACATGCGCGCTCTTTTCGAGAGCCGCCGCCTCGCGCAGTTTGGCGATGGCTTCGGCGGGCTTGCCAATGAAACCGTACGCTAAGCCCCAATCCAACAGCAGATCGAACTTGGGCGCCTCTAGCTGCGAGGCCTTTTCGAAATGCTCGATTGCTTCCGGATAATGGCCGGTTTGAAAATACGCCATCGCAAGTTGGAACCGAGGCCGAAGTTTATGTGGAGATTTAGCAACCGTATCCGTCCACATGGCGATGGCCGAATCCCACAACTGGTTTCTCTGATAAGTTGCCGATGCTTCGGCTACCAGGACCAGCGAGAGCAATGCCAACAGTGCATTCCTGCCGATTTTCCAATGGCGCAAAAACTCGACCGTAATGAACAAGAGCCCGATGAATGGAAGATACAAGCGGCGCTCGGCGAAGGGGTCTTTAATCGGGACGAACGAAGAAGTCGGGGCGATCAAAACAAGGAAGACGAACCAGCCGTACGAAGCTAGTGGAAACCGGCGGCGGTAGATCCAGGCGGCGACACTCACGGCCAAAAGCCCCAAAATAGCGATGATGGCGCCATGATCGATAATGCTGCGTGAAATCGGGACATCAGCGTCCAGATTTTGTCCGACGGGCACAAGGAACATCCACAGGTAATCCCAAATGACGCGGCACTCGGTGAAAAAATATTGATACCAGGTGAACTCTTTCATTCCAAATCCGGCCGTCCCGGCACGGCTCAGAACCCGCACGACCAGCGCAACGCCCAGCGCCCCGGCAACAGCAATCGGAACGTATAAACGCCAGTTGCGGCGAATGCCGGCCAGCGAGAATCCGGGATTCCAATAGTAATCGGTGAGCAAGAACAAAACGGGCAGCACGACGGTGTGCTCTTTGGTCAAGACCGCGGCGCCAAACAACGCCAGCATCGCGAGAGTTGTTCCGAGGCCCACGGCGTTGCTTTTGCGGTAGAGAAACACCACCAACGTTGCCAATACGAAGAAGACGCTGAGAGTCTCCGAACGGCTGGCGACGTAACTCACCGACTCGGTCTGCAACGGATGCAGCAGAAAAAGGCCGCCTGCGAACGTCGCAAGTACTAAGGAGAGCCATTCTTCGACTGCCGCCCAGCTCAATACCTTCCGTACGGCGAGAAATACCAGAATGCCGTTAAAAAAGTGCAAGATGACATTGACGAAGTGGTAACCGAATGTATCCTGCATGCCCGCTCGCGCCGGATCAGCATACTGAAAGTTGAGCCAGTAGCTGAACATCAGCACTGGCCGCAAATCTTTGATCCAGGCGATCAATGGAGCGCTGGCATAGCTGGGGAGCATGTAGGGCAGGTACGTATCGTCGAGCAGGAACTGGCCGTGAATGGCGGGCCAATACGCTTCGAAGACTACGAATAGCGCCACCAGTAGACCAGCAGCATAAGGCCAGCGCCGAGGTTGCAGGGATGGCGCCACCGCTACGATGTTCGCAACCGGACGCTTCGTTTTAACCGCTTTACTGCTTTTCATCGCGATTCTGCAACTGGAATTCGACGATCGCGAGCCGCTGTGCCATGGCGATGTTTCCGTCTTTCAGATCGGAGATAACCACCGAGAAGCGATAGGTAACTACCAGAAACACACAGAAGACCAGTATCATCAAGGCCAGCGGCGGGTAAGTGAGTCCTAATTGCCCGGCAATCCAGTTGAGCGCTCCTGGCGAGCGAGAAAGCACTAGCAGAATGATCGCGGCCGCCAGCCAGCTCACCGAATATTCCACGCGAATGTGGGAGCGCCTGACCGAATATAAGATCACCAGCATCAGGACGATGCTAAGGATGGTCATGGCATTTAATAGGCGTTCCATTTTATTAGTTTCTCCGGCGGCCTTCAAACTTCAGAACGTTGACAAACACGCCCAACAGCACGTGAATAACGTAATACACCGATTTTACCGCGGTGATGGTGCTGCGGCCGGCCTTACGGCGGCGCATACTGACGGGCACTTCCTGAAAGCTGAACCGTTTGCGCTGCAACACGACCAGCGCCTCGATTTCGGGGTATTCCAGCGGAAAACTGCCGGTGAAGGTCTGCAAAGCCTCGCGATTCACGCCTACAAACCCAGAGGTCGGGTCGAGAACCGGCCGGCCCAGAATGGGCCGCAGCACCAGGCGAAAAATCCAGATACCAATCCCCCGCATTACGCTGGTGTGGTCGCCATTATTTTCAAAGAAGCGCGATCCGATCACCATGTGGCAGCCGGTCTCGCGTAGGACTTTCAGCAGATCCGGAATATACTTCGGATCATGCTGGCCGTCGCCATCCACGCGGATTACGTACTCATAACCCAGCTCGAACGCCAGCTTGTAACCGGCCTGCACACAACCGCCTAAACCAAGGTGATGAGGTAGCCGTAGGACGTCGGCGCCGGCGGCTTTGGCACGGTCGCAAGTGGCATCCTTCGATGCGTCATCTACCACCAGAACCGGGGTATTGGACATCACCTGGCGCACTTCGTGAATCACGTCGTTGATCGCGCCCGCCTCGTTAAAGGCTGGAATCAGGATCAATAGCTGATTGGGACCGCTAGCAGGTCTCACAACGCCGCCACCTGGCGTGGAGTGATGGAGAAGCGCCGGATGAGCCGTCGAAACTGCTTGGGCGTGAATCGCCTCTTGATACTACGCCGCTGCTTCCATAAGGCAGGAAAATGCCGGAGAAGTTCCAGGTAGGCCCGCAACACCATCATAGGCAATTGTCGCGGACTATTTCCCGAGCGGAGATATTCGGCAGCTTTTCCGCGGCCCTGGATGGCGAAGACAACGTGCCAGAAATAGCGAACCGCTGAATAAAAAGGCGCAAGCAACAGTTCCGGCACAGGCAGATTTTTCACAGCCAGAAACAGCCGATTGCGTTCCACATAATATGCTTTCAAAGCCGAAGCCTGTCCGGCCGAATGCGAGTAGCGATGTTCGACCACGGCGTCAGGAACATACAGACACTCCCAGGCCGCCCAGCGCGCGCGCAATCCCAGGTCGGTATCTTCACAGTATAGAAAGAACGCTTCGTCGAATAGGCCAATCTCGTCCAGCATTTCACGCCGATAGAAGGCTGCCGATCCACTGGGCAAAAGCGCTTCTTGGCGGCGCGAAAAAGATGCGGGCGATTCCAGATGACCCCGCTGCTTGCTGCTTCCGTCCAGGCATAAGAGCATTCCAGCGGAGTCGAGCCGCCCGTCGCCAGCCAAACGCACTTGTGACGCACACATCCCTACATCGGGCCGGGCTTCGACGGCTGCGAGCAAAGCTTCCAGCCAGCGGGGGTCGGCAACCGCGTCGTCGTTCAGCACCGCCAGGAATGGTGACTTTGAATCCCTGAACGCTTGATTAAAAGCCGCGCCGAAGCCGATGTTGGTTTTGTTCGCGATGACCCGAACGCGTTCCCGCGGCTTTACTGCGCATCGCCCGCTATTGTCCACCACGATCACCTCGAAATCCGGCCAAGTCTGGCGGTCGAGGGAAGCCAGGCATTCCGCCAGTGTTTCGTCAGCCGCGAGCGTCGGTACGATAACCGTCACTGTCGGTGGAACTTCGCTGGAGAAAGGTGGGTGCATTTCCGGTTTTGGGCCCGGGCCCATACTTGCGCTAGGATAGTGGCTTGCCTCGACACTTACTATACATTCTGATGTCGGGTGGTTTGTTTGCGCAAATCGCGCCGCATCTGGACAATATCAAACAGCTGACCTTTGGGGGACAGAACGCCGAAGCGTACTGGTCCCCGGACGGAAAGCGGCTGATCTTCCAGTCGACGCGCGATAAGTTGCAGTGCGATCAGATTTTCATTATGAACGCCGATGGGTCGGATCAGCATATGGTTTCGACCGGCAAGGGCCGGACTACGTGCGGATATTTCATGGCCGACAATAAGCACATTCTGTACGCGTCGACGCACGAAGCCGGAGACGCTTGTCCCGCGGACGCGGACCGCAGCAAAGGCTACGTGTGGGCGGTTTATCCCGGCTACGACATTTATCTTGCTACCGACGATGGCAAGATTCAGAAAAAGCTGACGTCGGCGCAAGGCTATGACGCCGAAGGAACGGTGAATTGGAAGACCGGCAAGATCGTGTATACCTCGATGCAATCCGGCGATCTGGACTTGTGGACAATGAACCAGGACGGCTCCGGGAAGAAGCAGCTGACCAAGAGCGAAGGGTACGACGGCGGCCCGGTGCTCTCCCGCGACGGCAAGAAGCTGGCGTGGCGCGCGAATCATCCCTCGACACCGGAAACCGAAAAGAAATACCGCGACCTGCTCAGTGAAAATCTGACTTCCCCGATGAAGATGGAGCTATTGGTAGCCGACTCTGATGGCAAGAACGCCAAGCAAATAACCGATTTTGGCTGCGCGGCCTTCGCGCCGACCTTCACGCCCGACGGCAAGAAGATTCTGTTTTCTTCCAATAAACACAACTGCGATGGCCGGAAGTTCGAGTTGTTCATGTGCAACCTCGATGGCAGCGGTCTCGAGCAGGTGACCGATTTCGGCGGATTCACCGCCTTTCCCGAGTTCTCGCCGGACGGCAAGAAGATTGTGTTCGCCTCCGATAAGGATGCCAAGGCGCGCTACGAGTTCAACATCTTCACCGCGGAGTGGAAATAGTTAAGCCGACACTAGTCAGTCATGGCTAGTTCATCTTCCGAAAAACCGGATACTATTGATCGCGCGAGTGAGGATCTCCGCTATCCTATCGGGCCGTACAGTCCGCCCTTGATCATTCGGCGCGCAGATCGCGACGCTTGGATTGCGGACTTGGAAGCTTTGCCCGCCAATCTCCGCAATGCCGTGGAGGGTTTGAGTGGCGACCAACTGGACCAGCCGTATCGGCCCGGCGGTTGGACGATTCGGCAAGTTGTACACCACATTCCCGACGGTCACCTGAGTGCCTATATGTTTGTTCGCTTGGCGCTTACCGAGCAGACCCCGACAATCAAGCCCATTGAGGAAACGGCTTGGGCGGAACTTCCCGACGCGAAGTCGGGTCCGATTGAACCATCGCTCGCGCTAACGGATGCGCTTCACCGGCGCTGGGTAATGTTGTTACGTTCGTTGTCGGATGATGATTTCAAGCGTAGCTTTCGGCATCCCGATGGGGGCGAATTGGCACTCGACTGGACGCTCGGATATTTCGCATGGCACTCGCGCCATCACGTCGCGCACATTCTGAACTTGAGGAAGCGCGAAGGTTGGTAGGGTCCGGAAGTGCGGATTACCCGCCGAACGAGGGATGCCAACGACCAGAGAGAATCCAAAAGTTGCCGCGGAAGACGCGCGTCATTACTCCACCGAAAACTTCTCCCGCGTCTCGTAAGTCTGGTTACCCAGGTTGTCGCGGACTGTCACGACAATCGTGTATTCGCCAGGTTTCTGGTCTTTCGCCAGGTTCAGGTTCAGAACGCCCGGTTGATAGCGCTGCGGGTAAAAGGTCTTTTCCTTCCCAGTGGCGGCTCGTGGCTCGGAATAAGCCACGGATCCATCCGCGAGCAGGACACGCAAACCATACTCGATGTCGAACTGATTGGCGTCCCCCAACTTGTATCCGGTCATTTCGAAGCGTGCCCAGACCGGATCGCCGGGACGATACGCGGCTACTTGCAACGCCTTCCCGTCTTCCTCGGCGCGCAGAAACCGGAAGTTGCGGACTACCAGAGTATCGCTGGGTGCGACGTCGCGTCCCTTCACCGTGAACGACGTGCGGGAGTCCGCTGTGGCCTGGCCGATCTCATCTTTCACCTTGACCAGGATCTGATATTCACCCGACTCGGCCAGCGGTGGGATCACGATGCTTTCCATGATCTTGGGCATCCATTTCTTGTCTTCAGCCGCCACCGTGCCGCCCTCTTTTCCTTCTTGTATCGGCTGCAACAGGACGCCGCGCGAGTCGCGCGCCTCCACCTGGTATGTCACCAGAAGCTTTTCTACTTCCGATTTGTCTTCCATCTTCTTGTAGCCGTCGATCTGGCAACTGAAGTGGATGGTTTCGCCAGGCACAAATTCAAATCCGGATGAAACGGGCGCGCCATCCTCCGTCTGCGAGAGCAGCGGCCGCACAATGGCGAGCTTTTTTTCCGGTGGCGCGGCGAGGCATAACGCGGCGGTCGTCAATAAGAAAGGCGCTAGAAACTTCATCGAAATCCCGTTGATTCTATTTTAGGCTCTCCGCGTTGACTTCAAATGCGTCCTTCAAGCACAGTGGAGATGCCTATGTCTGACGAGACGGGACCTCTTTCCGGCCTGCGTGTGATTGACTGCGGAACCTACATCGCGGGACCGGCCGCCGCAGTGGCGATGTCGGACTTCGGCGCGGACGTGGTCAAGATCGAGCGGCCTCCCTATGGCGATCCGTATCGCTATCTCGGGTTGGTGCCGGGCATGCCGGTATCGCAGGTGCCTTACTGCTGGATTCTGGAAGGGCGCAATAAGAAAAGCGTGGCGCTCGACCTGAACGATGCCTCGGCCCGGGAGGTTCTGCTCAAGCTGGTGGCAGCGGCCGATGTCTTCATCACGAATTACCAGGCGCCGCTGATTCAGAAGTTCCGGCTCGCTTACGAGGATCTTTCGCCTGCGAACGAGCGCTTGATCTACGCGCTGATTACCGGCTACGGTTTAATCGGCGACGACTGCGAGCAGCCCGGTTACGACGCCACGGCTTACTGGGCGCGATCGGGTCTGATGTACAGCATTCACAACGGCGACGCCGAACCTGCAGTTTCTCCGGCCGGCTTTGGCGATCATCCAACTTCGATGGCGTTGTTCGGGGCCATCATGCTAGGTCTTTATCGCCGCGAAATCACGGGTAAAGGGATGAGCGTGACGACCTCTTTGATGGCCAACGGCGCCTGGGCGCATGCCTGCGGGATTCAAGCGGCCATGGTGGGTGCGCAGTTCTGGCCGAAGTCGACGCGTTCCACCACAGTCAATCCGCTGGTCAACCATTACGTGACGCGCGACAAGCAGCGCATCTTCGCCTGCTGCATTGACCCGAAGAAGGACTGGCCTAATCTCTGTCGCGCGCTGGCCCACCCGGAATTGATCGACGATGCCAGATTTGCCACACCCGAGCTGCGCCACGTGAACGGCCCGGAGCTGGTCGCGCTTATTGATGCGACTATCGCCGGCAAGGATTTGGCGGAGTGGAAGGCGATCTTTCGACAACACGGCGTGATCTGGTCCCTGGTGCCGAGCACGCAGCAGGTGGCCGCCGATCCACAAATGGAAGCTAACGGCGTTTATGCCGAGATTGAACCGGGGCTGCGGACCGTCATGAGTCCGCTGACTCTCGAAGGAGTCGAGAAAGTAAAACCGAGGATGGCGCCCGGCGTGGGCGAACACACCGTTGAAGTGCTCCAGGGCCTCGGCTATAGCGAGCGGGCAATCGCCGACCTGCTGAACCGCGGAGTCGCGCTGGACGGAGCAACTCGCAAATCGGCCTCCGGCAATCCAAACTAGAAAGAGTATGAAAAAACTTGCTCTCTGGATCTGCGCCGCGGTGCTGGCAGTGGTTTGTCTCGGCGTGGCGAAGAATAGCTCGACGCGTACCATCACAGTCACCGAAGGAACCAATGTCAACGCGACGGTTTCGCCGGACCGCAAGACCATCATCATGGACCTGCAGGAGACCTTATGGTCATTGCCGATCGCCGGCGGGACAGCCAAGCGTCTCACCGATCCATTTCTGGAGCCGGCCCGGCCCGACTGGTCGCCTAAGGGTGATCTGGTCGCCTTTCAATCGTTCAAAGGCGGTACTTTTCACATTTGGCTGATGAAGCCCGACGGCAAGGGCGTGCGCCAACTCACCGACGGTCACGCCGACGATCGGGAGCCGCGCTTCTCGCCTGACGGAACGAAAGTCGCGTTTTCTTCTGACCGCGCGTTCAAGGGTGACTACGATATCTGGGTCGCGGACGTCGAGAGTGGAAAGCTGACGCAGTGGACCTCGAGCCCGGCCGACGAGTTTGAGCCCGCTTGGTCGCCCGATGGCGCAGAAATCGCGTATGTAAGCGGCGCGGGCGCTGTCGGAGCAAGCATTCAGTCCACGGATGCCTCTGGTCATGGCAAGTCGGTCGTTTCTGCGTCCGAAGGAGCACGCTTGAACTCCCCTTCCTGGTCGCCCGATGGAAAGAAAATAGCCTACGCGCAGATCAGTGGCAACACCACCCGGCTCATGATCTCGGGTGAGAAGGTCGGGTCGGCCGAAGACGTCTTTCCATTTCCCGCCGTTTGGCTATCGGCGAACCAGTTACTTTACACAGGCGACGGAAAGATCTTCGTCACAACACTCGGAGGTGGCGAAACCAGGACCATTCCGTTCCAGGCCAAGTTTCAATTGAACCGCCCCGTGTATAAGCACCGGCAGATGGACTTCGATTCCATAACGCCACGCCGGGTCAAAGGGATTCTCACGCCGGCCCTGTCGCCCGACGGCAACCGGATCGTCTTTGCGGCGCTCAATCAATTGTGGCTGATGGAAATCGGCGGCAAGCCGCAACCATTGACGAGCGGCAGTTACTATAAGCAATCGCCGGCGTGGTCGCCGGATGGAAAGCAGATCGCGTACAGTTCTGACAAAGCAGGCACCGCCGATATATATATTCTTCATCTCGCCACAAAATCAGAGCGCCGAGTTACTAACTTGCAGGCCTCGGCCGAAATCGAACCTGCCTGGTCTCCGGATGGCAGGAAACTGGCTTTTCAACAGAACGGAACCACTTACACCGTCGACCTATTGAGCGGCGAAATCAAAGAGGCGATTAAGGCGACTTACGAGCCGGGCAGAGCGAGTTGGTCAGCCAACGGAAAGACAGTTGCGGTCGCGGCGCTGCGGCCCTATTCGCGACGTTTTCGCGAAGGAACGAACTTGATCGAGACGGTCGATTTGGCGACCGGGAAGGTGACCTTCACTGAACCGGCCCCCTATAAATCTATCAGCACCCGTAGCGTCGACGGCCCGATTTATTCGCCGAATGGTTCTCTAATGGCCTTTGTGATGGACGGTTATCTGTGGGTGAGGCCAGTGGATGCAAACGGCGTTCCCACTAGCGAAGCCCGTCCGATCAACGAAGAGATGACCGACGCGCCCACTTGGAGCGGTGACGGGAAGCGCTTACTCTATCTCTCAAATGGAACATTACGAATCGTAGCCGCCGACGGCGCGACACCGCCCGACCACCGTGCCGCTCGATCTGGACTGGCATCGTGAGAGCGCCGCCAAGAAAATTCTAGTGCACGCCGGGCGGCTCTGGGATGGGCTTGGTCCCAATCGTACGCTCGAACGTGGACGTGATCGTCGTTGGCCGGCGGATTCAGAGGATTGAGCCGCATCGCGACGAACTCCACCAGGGAGTTGAGGTCATCGACGCATCGAATCTGACGGTGATGCCCGGATTGTGGGAAGCGCACAATCACGGCTACGGCGGCCTGGCATCTACGGCGATCGCGCGGGCCGCATCTGGCTGGCCTATGGATTCACCGATCTGCAGTCGCAAGGAGATCAGGCCTACGGCCAGATGGAGATCAAGGAATCGTTTGCATCGGGCAGCCGCGTCGGGCCACGCTATTTCTCGGCCGGCGAACCCATTGATGGGGAGCGTGGATACTATGGCACCGATCATGGCGTCACCAACGAAAAGGAATTGCAGTTGGAGCTAGACCGCGCGCAGGCGCTCGAATACGACAATCTGAAGACCTACGTTCGCCTGCCCCACGAGCTGCAGCTTATAGCCATGAAGTTCGCGCACGAGAAGCTGGGCAACTTGGACGGCTTCGCATTATGGGCTGCCGGGCTCGACTTACGGGATGGACGGCATGACTCACGTCAGCGCGACATCGCGCTGGGGTTATTCCTACACGCGCTCGTATGGAGGCGTCGACTTACCAGGATATCCGGGCGTTGTTCGCGGCCGCGGGCGAATTCATCATCTCCACGCCCTTCGCCGCGTCCGCCCTATACACCGAAGATCCACAAATTCTCGATGATCCGCGGATGACGACACTGAACACGCCCTGGTCGCAGAAGACCATGGCCGCCGCACGCGATCGCGCCATGAAGACGGACCAATCCCTGACGCTCGATAGCCTCAAGAAAGAAGAAGAAACCCTGATTAGTATTATGCGCGGCGGAGGGACGTTGCTCCTGGGAACGGATTCTCCGCTGCCCGGCCTCGCGATCCTGAATCATCTCGGACTGCGCGCCGAAGTGAAGTTCGGGATGCAGCCGTGGGAGGCGCTCCAAACGGCCACGCTGCTCCCGGCCAGGGCTTACGGCTACGGCAAGGATCTAGGCTCGCTCGAAGCGGGCAAGCTGGCCGATCTTGTGATGGTTTCAGGGAATCCGCTCCGGGACATCAAAGACGCGGCGAAGGTGCAGCAGGTAATGGTGGACGGGCGATTGTATTCAGCGGCAGAATTGACGGCGCCGTTCGCGGGGAAGTAATCCGGTTCCGAGCCGCGCTATGGAGCCTGTTCCATGCCGCCGTCGCGCCTGCGCTTCTTACGGTTACGCTTGCGTGCCAAGGCTTCCTTGACCCGCTTCTTCTCACCCGGCTTCAAATAAAAAGAGTGCCGCTTTATCTCCTTAATGATGTCCTCTTGCAAGACCTTGCGCTTGAAGCGGCGGAGCGCGCTCTCTAAAGTTTCGCCATCCTGGATCTGGATTTCAGCCAAAAGAACCCCTTCTCATTCGATCATGGACCGAATTTCTAGGATACCAGCTTTCGGGGGCCCGGAGGGGTAGCCCAGGGGTGGCCGGCGGCCGGTTTGATAGATTAAATCGAACGGATTTGCCGTGAAAAACTGGTATACTCAAAGTGCGTTTGATCGTCCCGCCAGGCTTGGCCGCGAACTCTAATTTGTCTCGCACAGCTTGGACAAATGTCAGAAGGAGCCAATGAAAAAGATCTTTGTAGGCAATTTGGATTTTGGTGCGACGGAGGAATCGATTCGCATCGCATTCGAAGCGTACGGCGCCGTTGAGAGAGTCAGTTTAATGACAGACCGGGACACCGGGCGATCACGGGGCTTTGCTTTTGTGGAAATGACGGATTCGCATGAAGCTGACCAGGCTATTGCTGGATTGAACGGCACCGACCTGGGCGGGCGCGCCATCAACGTCAATGAAGCCAGACCCAAGACTGAGCGGCCCAGAATGGGCGGCGGCGGTGGGGACCGTGGCGGAGGTGGCGGCCGGCGAGACCGGCGCTGGTAATTTTAGTTCGCTGATGGGACGCAACGTCCGCACTGGATCCTAAAGACTAAAATGGGGGAAGGAGCATATGGCCGGCCGGACAGGAGATACATTCAAGAAGCGACAGAAGGAAGTCGCACGTGCCGAGAAGGCTAAGGAAAAGCTAGCTCGGCGCTTGGAGCGAAAGCTTCAAAAACGCGATCCCGATCGACCTGACTCACCTGACGACGACATTTCAACTATCGACTCGGACGGCAACGTTTCGGATAATATCAGCCAGTCGCCTGAGTCTGGAGCACGATAGCGCATGCTGATTCGCGGCCAAGGATACCGCGCAGATTACAAAAACTACCGCCTTTTTGTCGAAGTCGGCGATGAGGTCTGGCAGGTGAGAGTTCATCACCTGGCGACGAAGACTTGGCCGTATCAGAACAACGTGGATGGTCTCGAAGCTGCAAAGACCGACGCCATTACCACAGCCGTTCTCTCTAACAACCCGTGCGCTACTGCGCGCGACATCCAGGCAGCCAAGACGTCGCTGACGTGGGAACGCTACGGTCCACGGCTCAAACTCAGAGCGACCGCTTAAAAGACAACCGCCCGAACACCGGCGCGATCCACTTTATCCGTTATTTTTGGCCTTGATTCCCTTGGCGGTCTTCACCGCGTCTTGAAGTATCTGGACGGCTGAGTTGGCTGCTCGAAGTTCGTCGGGGCGGCTGACGTAGCCAGGCATTTTAGGATCGATATATTTCACCCGGAATAACTGGTTGTCCGCCAAGGTCAGGATGGCTTGAAGCTCTTCTAACGTGAGCTCAACGGAAATTTTTTTCAAATGCCATTTTAGCACAGCGGCCCTTTGGACCTCGGACAGATGCGGCCGCCCACGACGCCTGGATGCCACGGTGATAACCGGTTATTTCTTCCCGCCCTTGCCCTGTCCCGTGGGCCGGTCGGCAGTGGAAGGCGGCACGACACCCTTCAGGCGCATATAAACGGCCATGGTGCCGTACATTTCATTGTCGTGGATGACGTTGAAGTCGAGCACGCCGAGTTTCGTGCGGTCGCGGCCAAACATTTTTACGGTTTGAGCTCCATCGGCGTCGTTCAGCGCGTCGTAGGCGCTATCGCAATAATCAAATGAAGCTTTCAGCGCGGCCACCAGATCGGCCTTGGAAGTCATTTCCCCGGCCCCGCCTTTTTTCTGTTCTCCTTTGGCTGCCCCGCAGATGCCCATTTGGGCATCGGCGACGTGGCCTATCAGTTGGCCGAAAGTTCGAACATCCGGCGTCGCCTTGAAATCATAGTCGGCTTCGGACATCTTATCCGCGGCCTTCATCAGATTAGTCTTTGTATTGTTATAGTTCGCCTTTACCTCCGTGCTAAAGGGGTTGCTCTGTGCGTAAAGGCCGGCGGCGCCCGCGAGCGCAGCGAAGAACATCATCTTGGAAAAACGATTCACGTGGTTCTCTCCTTCTTCTGTAGCAGGTTTACCTATTGTAGTACGCTTCGTGCGATCTGTCTCTGGAAGTGAGGGCGTGATCATTTTATCGGTTAGTCATAAACCTGCGGGAGGTGCTAAGGTATCAGGAAGCTAGGTGGAGCGACGGTTAGAATGTAGGGCCGCGTTAATCAGGATTGCCGTGCAAAGAGCGGGATCACTTCCGGGAGTAAGACCGATGCAATGCTGAGGACAGAATAAGGAGACGATGATGGACGGAAACACCGTCAGCCCTAAAGACAGCGTTAACCCCAACGTCAATTGCTTGGACGGAAAGCGCTGTCCCAAATGCGGCTCGTTTGGTCCATTTGAAGTTGCAGTCCTAACGCGAGTTCTCTTGTATGACGACGGCAGCGACCACGCTAAGGATGGCACAATTGAGTACGATAACAATTCGCCAGCCACGTGTCACGACTGTCGCTACGAAGGGACATTTGGCGATTTCGATGTTCATTCAGTGAGGTTAAACTGATCAACTGGGTGTATTTCCCGAAGTCGTCACCGCCGCCGGAATTCGGCCTGTTTATCGTAGCACTCTTCGAAGAAGTGGCCGATACTATCGATTCGAAGACAAAGGCGGACCAGCATAGCGACAGTGTTATGGCACGGCTCCGCCCCGGTTTGGAGAAGCTCGGATTTCGAGTCGAGAAGGGCAAGTCCAGCGACGATAAGATCGTTGTCCCGGTGCTGTTTGGACGTAAAGGCAAGATCTTGAAGTGTTTCAACGCTGATGCCCACGCCGAAAGCAAGGGATGGGTTCTTGAAGTAGAGGCTGGTCGGGCGGTCGACAATAATCAGTTTCTCAAGGATATCTTTCAGGCGTGCATGATGCACGATGTTCTGCATCTCGCCATAGCCGTGCGCAACACGTATCGCAATTCAGACGATTTTTCCAAAGTTGAAAACTTTCTTGAGACGCTCTACGTCAGCGGACGGCTTCAGCTTCCGCTAAAAGGTATTCTGCTTATCGGTTATTGACGAAGAATTTGATATCGCCCCCAAGGCCTACACCCTCGACCTCGCGAACCGAATACGGGTCCAAAACCAACGAGGACGAGTGAGCCTGCGCCGTTAGGGAATTCTCCAAATCAGGTACCCCGCGATAATCGTTCCCACAATCGCCCCGCCGTAACAAAGAGTATTCACCAGCTCATCCAGATGCTTGATCTGCAGGCCGTCATAAAGCGTGTAGCGAAACCGGTGTGCCCAATGAAACAACGGCAGCATGCACAGCACGAACAGATATGCCCGCCCGATCGGGCTGCGGGCCAGCGCCAGCACGCTATCGTAGCTCGGTGCGTTAAGCCATCCCAGCGGAAAAGCCAGCGCCAAACAAAAACAGATGAATCGGGATCAGCAGCGCCGCAACCACTCCGCCCGCGCTGAAGAGCAGCCAGACAAAAGGCTCGTTCGATCGCTTGTGCATTATTTATCCCTTCTGCATTTACCCACGCAGAAGCAGCCAGGCCACGGCCGCCGACACAATCACCCACGCCACGTATTGCGGCCCCGCGATGAGAATGCCCGGTACGCCGCTTCCCGCCCACGCGCACCGCCATCGCCTTGGGCGCCAGATTAAACCAGGTGATCGCGTGAAAGACCACGAAAAACAGGCTGATGACGTTCAGCGCGATGACGATCGGATTGGCGAAGAAATCCTGCATTTCCAGCCAGGCCTCCGGCCCGTCGATCAATGCGTTGATCTGCAGCAGCGTCTCGATCACAAACCAGGCCACGAAAACACTGCTGATCTCGCGCAGGATGAACTTCAGATAGGGCCAGCGGCCCAGCCACCAGTAAGTGGACATGCGGACGCGATACCCTTTGGGCGGATAGCTGGTGTAAGTCGCCATCACTTACCTCCCCAGGGCATCAGCAGCGATTTGACCCACTCCTGCGTCGCGGTCAATTTGTATTGCTGAATTGCGCCGGCGGGATCGACATGCTTGGGGCAAACCTGCGTGCACTCGCCGACGAACGTGCAGCCCCAGATTCCATCGTGCTGCGAGAGGATGTCGAGCCGCTCGCTTTTGCCTTCGTCGCGCGAATCCATGTTGTAGCGCTGCGCCAGCGCCAAAGCCGCCGGACCGGCGAACAGCGGGTCCAGCCCGTACACCGGACAGGCCGCGTAACACAGCAGGCAGTTGATGCACATGCTGTATTGGCGGAATGTCTCCAGTTGCTCGGGCGACTGCAGATATTCACCCTCCGAAGGCGGCTTCTCTTTATCGCGGATCAGCCAGGGCTTCACCTTCGACAGCTTCTCCAGAAAGTCCGTGATCTCGACGATAAGGTCGCGCATCACCGGGAAATTCTTGAGCGGCTCCACGCGCACCGGACCGGGCGCGTAGTCGGTCAGGAAAGTTGCGCAGGTCAGTTTGGGCTCGCCGTTCACCATCATTCCGCAACTGCCGCAGACTCCCATGCGGCACGACCAGCGGAACGACAACGACCCGTCCACTTTGTCCTTCACGTAATTCAGCGCGTCCAGAACCACCCACTCCTTGCGGAGCGGGACGTCGAAGCTCTGGACCGACGGCGTCTTGTCGCGTTCGGGCGAAAAGCGTGTGACTTCGAGAGCGATCTGTTCAGCCATAAGCGATCATTTTCCGTAAACTCGTTCCGCGGGGGGCCAGCGCGTGATCGTCACCGGCAGATAACTCACCTGCGGGACGCCGTCCTCCTGGCGCGCCACCAGCGAATGCGCGAGGAAGTTTTGATCGTCGCGGGCCGGGAAATCCGTGCGCTGATGCGCGCCCCGCGACTCAGTCCGATGCAGCGCGCATTGCATCATCGCCTCCGCCACATCCAGCATCGACCCCAGCTCCAGCGCGGCCACCAGCTCGGTGTTGAAGGTGCGGCTGTGGTCGTCCAGACCGACATCTAGGAACCGCTCCTGCAGCTCCCGCAGCTTGTTCGCGCCCCTCTGCAGCGAATCTCCGGAGCGATAAATCCCGGCGCTTTGCTCCATGGTCTTTTGCATCTCTTCCCGGATAGTGGCGATGCGCTCGCGCCCGCCCGTCTTGTTCAGGAACTGGTCGTCCAGCCGCGCCTCTTCATCGGCTGCTTGCGCCAGCAGATGACGTCCCGGCATTTTCTGCACAGAAGCGAACTCGGCCGCATCCCTTCCGGCCCTGGCTCCAAACACCAGGCACTCGGTGAGCGAGTTCGACCCCAGACGGTTCGCTCCGTTGATGCTGACGCACGCCGCTTCGCCCGCCGCATACAAGCCCTTGAACGGGGTCGCGCCGTTAATGTCGGTGTGGATGCCGCCCATCACGTAATGGATCACCGGCCGCACCGGAATCAACTCCTTCACCGGATCCAGGTTCTCGTACTTGAGGCACAGCTCGCGGACGAAGGGAAGCTTGGCGTTGATCTTCTTTTCTCCCAGGTGCCGCAGGTCCAGGTGCACCACCGCCCCGTATGGCCCGTCGATCGTGCGGCCTTTCTCGTATTCCTTCACGAAGGCCTGCGACAAGCGATCGCGCGGTCCCAGCTCCATGGTGCGCAATACCGGCTCGGGCTGCGGCTTGCCCAGATTATAGTCCTGCAGATATCGATAGCCGTCCTTGTTAAGCAGATAACCGCCCTCGGCCCGGGCCGCCTCGGTAATCAGAATGCCCGTGAACGGCAGCCCGGTGGGATGATACTGGACGAACTCCATGTCCTTCAGCGGAGCGCCGGCCCGATAGGCCAGCGCCATGCCGTCGCCGGTCTTGATGGCGGCGTTGGTGGTGAACGGAAAAACTCGGCCAGCGCCGCCCGTGCATAGGATCACCGCCTTCGCAGCAATGGCCTGGATCTTGCCGGTCGACATTTCGATCGCCACGCAGCCCTGCACCTGGCCATCTTCGACCAGCAGTTTGGTGGCGAAATATTCGTCATACCGCTGCACCGCATTGTATTTGAGCGAAGTCTGAAACAGCGTGTGCAGCATGTGGAAGCCGGTCTTATCGGCCGCAAACCACGTGCGCTCTTTCTTCATTCCGCCGAAGGGCCGCACAGCCACGTGCCCGTCCGGCTCGCGATTCCAGGGACAGCCCCAATGTTCCAGCCGCATCAGTTCCAGCGGCGCTTCCTTGACGAACATTTCGACGGCGTCCTGATCGGGCAGCCAGTCGCCGCCGGAGATGGTGTCGTAAGCGTGCTCGTCAAAGCTGTCGTCAGGCCGGATGACGCCCGCAGCCCCCCCTTCCGCGGATACCGTGTGGCTCCGCATCGGGTAGACCTTCGAAACCACGGCGACTGTGAGGTTGGGATTGGTTTCGGCGACGGCGATAGCGGCTCTCAACCCTGCTCCGCCACCGCCGATTAAGAGAACATCGGTCGAGGAGATGTCCAGCATATTCGGGCGATCTTAGATCTTACCACCGCTCAGCCGTACCGGACGCCATTCGTGGGCAAAAAAAACTTGTAACGTATTGGTTTCGATTAGAGTCACACGCCATAGCCATGGGTGTAGGGGTCAAGCCTGTACAGATTCTGTTGATTGAAGACAGCGCCGGGGATGCGCTGTTGACCGGTCAGATCGTGGCGGAGTCTCCGATTCCGATCAAGCTGGTTATCGCTCGAGACGGCGTCCAGGCGCTCAGCATCCTCGACGAACCCGCCTTTAATCCCGCCCTGATTATCCTGGATCTGAATATCCCCATGATTTCAGGCCACGCGATCCTCGAGCGTAACCCGCGCAAGGACGTTCCGGTTGTGATCTTTAGCGTGTCCGATGATCCAGCAGACAGGCAGCGCGCCTTCGCTTTAGGAGCGCGTGAATACGTTCAAAAACCGATGAACCTGCAGGCCTATAAACAGGCTGTGTTGACGCTTATCGAGAAATGGGTTCAGCCCGAAGAGAATGGGGCTGACCGAGCGGCCGCCTCTTAGTCGTTAGAACTCGAACCCGGGCAGTACCGCGACCTTTTGGCCCGAAAAGAGGCCATCGTGTCGCTTCCAAACTTGCCTTCCACGAGTCCCCCCTCGTAAAACATCCAGCCGATTAGAGTTTCCCGGCGTACTGCCTTGGCAGTACAAATGCCTCACTGGATGCCGATGGACAATTACATCAGCAGCCCAACGGAGGAGTCATATGACCAAGACTGCTAAGGCATATATCGCCTCCGTGATCGTGACTGGAGCATTGGCGACGTCGTTCGCCGTGGCCCACTGGCGTTCGGATGATCCAACGCGCTTTGCAGTATTCCTGTTGCTATTTCTTGCCGCGGCTACCTTAAAGTGCAGCGTGCCCGGAGTCACAGGTACCTATTCGCCGGTGTTCTTCTTTGCGCTGTTAGGTTCCACAACTTTGTCGCTTCCGGAAGTGTGGGTCGCCGCGGCATTGGCTGGTATGGTCCAAACCGTGTACAAGCCGAAATACCAGCCGTCCTTGATCAAGCTTTTCTTTAACGCGGCGAACATGGCGTTCGCATCCGCGGCGGGCTATGTGTTCGTCCAGCATTTGATTCCCGGATTAGCGGACCAGCCTGCGCTGTTATGTCTGATGCTCGGCGCCGCAGCGTTCTACGTGGTGAACACGGGCCTGGTATCGGTTGTCATGGCGCTGACCGAAAACAGCTCTGTGTCCGCCGTCTGGAAAAATTGGTGCGCGGGCTGCTTGCCCTACTATGTGGTGGGAGTGCTGCTCACGGATGCAACCGACCCGGTTGCGCAAGTGCTGGCTGCAGTGATTGTTCCGTCTATCCTGCTGGCCACCTACTGCTACCGCTCGCGCGAGGAAACGCGAGCGGTGTGTGTCGCAGGTCTCTGACCTGCGATCTCAGGCTACCGAAATCTTTAGCTCTCGTAAGAAATCCAGATCGCTAGCGGTCATATCGCCGGTGTGCACACCATCAGGCTTGGGTTGCGGCGACACCTGGATTTCCGCCTCGCCGGATTGGAATTGCGAATCGCCATTCTTCCGGAACCCAATCGAGGCCTCCAAAATCACGTACACGTTGTAGCCGGCCTGCTCCATCTCCGCCATGACGGCAGCAAAGCGGTCCGACTCCGATAAAGATGAGTTGATCACTTCGCCCAGTTCTTCTATCAATTGCTGCAGTTCCTTTTCCATGGTGGGTCTCCCTTCCAGATGCCCGCACTTACAAAGGCAATCCGAGTTCCGATAGTACGAACGCAGTAAACGTAATGAATTAGGGCGCTTACCGTATGTCTGTCGGGCATTGACTGTATGACAGGTTGTCTCCATCCGGTTCCCAATGGCGACATTCCGTCACAGCATCAACTGGCCGCCATTCACCTCGATCGTTTCCCCCACGATATAGCTGGCTGCGTCCGACGCCAGAAACACAATCACCTGGGCGCATTCCATCGACGTCCCCACGCGGCCTAGCGGAATCGCCGACACAAAATTGCGCATCATCTCTGGAGTGGAAAAGCGCTCATGAAACGGGGTATCGATCACACCCGGCGAAATTGCGTTCACCCGCACGCCATGCGGCGCCAATTCCTTGGCTAGCGCTTTGGTGAAGCTGATCAGTCCGCCCTTAGCGCTGGCATACGCGCTGGCGCCCGGTCCGCCTCCGTTGCGGCCCGCGATAGAGGACACATTGATGATCGCTCCCTGCTTACGCTCGATCATCGATGGCGCCACAGCCTGGGAACAAAGCACCGCGCTCTTGAGATTGAGATCCTGGATCTCGTCCCAGGTCTCTTCCTTCATCTCCAGGATTCGCATGCGCTGCATCAGCGACCCGGCGTTATTGATCAGAATATCGATCGGGCCGAGCTGATCGGCCACTGTCCCGGCGAGCGACGTGATCTCATCGGAGCGCGTCACATCGGCGTGAATCGCGATCGCGGTTCCACCGGCCGCCACGATCTTGGAGCGCACCTCCTCAGCACCGTCCGCGTTGCTGTGATATCCAATCGCCACCCGCGCGCCCAGGCCGGCCAGTAATATTGCGGTTGCGGCTCCGATGCCGGACGACGCTCCGGTGGCTAGCGCTACTTTGCCGCTCAGGTCGATATAATTCTGCATGCGTGCACTCCTCTTGTCTACTCTACAAGGCTAAGCTACCGAGCCCGATGCGAGATACTATCCTCAAACGGACGGGACGAAACGGTAATGGACGGCTTGTTCAGCGACGTGAAGTATTCGGTTCGCGCGTTCACCAAGAGTCCCGCGTTCACTACCACTGCAGTCGCAGCTTTGGCGCTGGGGATCGGAACCACCGCGGCCGTTTTTTCTGTCGTCAACACTCTGCTTCTGAAGCCGCTGCCGGTTCCCGACCCGGACCGTCTCGTGGTGTTGATGACTACCGGCGTATCCCAAACAGGCGAACGCATTTCCGATTCGGATGCGTCGCCGGTGAAGTTCGAGCTTTGGCGGTCGCAATCGAGCGTGCTCCAGGATGTCTCTGCCTTCCTTCCGAGCGTGATGAATTACACCGGGGGCGAGGTGGTGGAGCAGCTGCGATCCATGCAAGTGTCGGCGGATTTCTTCCGCTGCTGGAGAATAGGGATCATCCGGGGGCGCACGTTTACGCCCGAGGAGGACCTTCCGCGTGGTCCTCGAGTAGCATTGATTAGTCAGAATTTGTGGACCAGCCGTTTCGCGAGCGATCCGCGGATTCTTGGCAAAACGATTTTACTGAATGCCGAGCCATGGATGGTGATCGGAATCGTCTCCGGAAGCCCTGGTGTGCTTGAGTTCGGCCGTCCTTCGGATGTGTACCTACCCTTCCAATTCGATCCCAATACCCGCGATGACGGGGATTACTTTAAAGTCGTGGCTCGCCTCAAGCCGGGAGTCACACTTGAGCTGGCCAAGGACCGGCTGCAAGCTTTCGCGAACGAAATCCGGGCCAAATTCCCAAACGCAGTTGGACAAAGAGGAGGTTTCTCCGCCGCGCTTTTCCGCGAGGCATTGGTGGGCGACATCCGTTCTTTGTTGTACATATTGTTGGGCGCGGTTGGGCTGGTGCTGCTGATTGCATGTGCCAACGTAGCGAATTTACTGCTAGTACGTGCGACGAGTCGAAGACGTGAGATCGCTATCCGAGCGGCGATCGGCGCAGCGAGAGGAAGGATGATTCGCGAACTGCTGACCGAGAGCGTGCTGCTCTCGATTGCCGGGGGCGCCTTGGGATTGTTTCTGGGTTACGGGGGAATTCGAGCGCTGTTGGCGGTGAACACGGCCGATCTGCCCTTGGTCGGTCAAAATGGATCGGCGGTTCAAATCGACTGGCGGGTGATGAGTTTCGCGATCGCGGTTTCGCTGGCAACAGGAATTGTTTTCGGGCTGTTCCCAGCTCTTCAGAGTTCGCGCGTGGACCTGAATTCGATCCTCAAGGACAGCGCCGGCCGTCTTGGAACCGGCTTGCGCCAAAACAAGGCGCGTGGGGCACTAGTGGTGAGCGAGATCGGTCTGGCGGTGATTTTGTTAGTCGGATCGGCGCTGCTGATCCGCTCCTTCGTGTCGCTTTACCAGGTCGATCGGGGGTTCGAGACGAAGAATGTTGTGACCATGCGTACATCGATGACAGGCCCCAAATATTCGACGTCGCTAGGAGCCGCGGGGACGATTCACAGTGGTCTGGAGCACATTCGCTCACTTCCCGGCGTCATAGCGGCTAGCGCGACCTGTTGCGTGCCGCTGCGAGACCAATACGGTTTGCCGTTTGAGATCCTGGGTCACCCAGCAACGGGCGGCCCGGACCCTTCGGATGTAGGCGGAGCATGGGCAGCAGTCTCGCCGGGCTTCTTCGAAGTGTTCAAAATTCCATTGAAACGCGGTCGGACCTTCATTGACCGGGACGATGGCAAAGCGCCTCAGGTAGTTGTGATCAACCAACGCATGGCTAACGAGTATTGGAAGAACCGTGATCCACTGCGGGACCAGATCGTGATAGGCAAGGGCATCATGAAGGAGTTCAAGGATGAACCGCCGCGGCAAATTATCGGGATCGTCGGCGATGTGCGGAACGAGAAATTGAACGCCACTCCAGAACCAATGATGTACGTCCCGCAGGCGCAGCTTCCGGATGCCGAGAACGCCTGGTTCGCTCACACTGCGCCGATGGCTTGGGTAGTACGAACGCAAGCGGAACCACGCAGACTGCTGCCGGCTATTCGCGAGCGACTGCGGCAAGCGACAGGTCTGCCTGTCTCGGATGTTCTTTCGATGGATGAGGTGTTGTCTCTGTCGACGGCCAAGCAGCGATTCAATATGCTATTGATGACGATATTCGGATGCTCCGCGCTATTACTCGCCGCGATCGGAATTTATGGACTGATGGCATACACGGTGGAGCAGCGGACCGCAGAGATCGGAATCCGGCTGGCATTAGGCGCGGAGGCAAGCCAAGTCGGAAACATGGTAGTGCGTGAGGGCATGAGTCTGGCGCTGGCCGGCGTAGTCATCGGCATTTTAGCGGCTGCGGGCCTGTCACGGTTGATAGAAAGGTTTTTATTCGGAGTTAAGGCTCGGGATCCAATCGTTTTTCTCGCCGTTCCGCTGCTGTTAGGCGCAGTGGCGCTATTAGCTGTTTGGCTTCCGGCGAACCGCGCCAGCCGGGTGAATCCACTGGACTCACTGCGGTATCAGTGACTTGCGCGCGCCAGCCCTAATGCCCCGGCGTCATCAAGTGCGCGGTCGTCGTGCCCGCGTTCATAAGCCATGCCCCGCCCTGCTTCGGATTATCCGGCAGGCCAATCGACTGCGCGGTGGCGCCCGGCAACGCGATTGTAACGTGCCCCCGGGCGTGCTCCTGATCGGGACCGTTCATCATGAACCATACCGATCCGTACTCGGGCTTCACCCGGGTTCCATTCATCTCGGCGGCATCTATCGCCGCCTGCTTCGCCGCTTTGTCGCTGATCGCGTCAAACTTCCGGTTCTGCGCCACCCGATCCAGGTTAGCGATGCTGGTACACTGCGCCGCGAATGGCTGGCGTCCGGGCTCGCCCGACCGGTCATAGCAGACCAGGCGATTGGTGCCCTTCTTCAGCGTGTCGTAGGTGTAGTCGGCTTTCCACTTGATGACCGTAGCCCCCTCGCGCATCTGCTGCGGCGCGGCGGCAAGGGCGCGATCGATGCTTTCATCTTTCGTTTGCGCTGGCATGCTGGCCGAAACCGCCAACACGCCGAGAACTGTCAGTCCCATGCTCTTCATTCCGTGACCTCCAGGTTACGATTGGATTCAGTATACCTTGACGCACCCAGCGTCAGAAGGTACCGCATGTACCGCCTTTGAGAGTGACTCCATCCGCCCTGTCATGTATAATGAAACTGTCGAAAGAACCCAGTGGGCGAAAGCCCACTTTTTTATTGCAATAAACGAATGCCAGCTCTTGGGAAGGAAGAGACCATCGCAAAAATAGCCGAGATCGCCGAGCGGGTCGCCGCGTCGGAAGGCATCGAAATCGTCGACGTCCAGCTGCTGGGCGCTGGCCGCGGCCGGGTTTTGCGCATTTTTATCGACCGGCCCGAAGGCGTCACCCATACCGATTGCGAATTCGTTTCCCAGCAGGTCGGAACCATTCTGGATGTGGAAGACGTCATACCTGGAGATAGCTATACCTTAGAGGTAAGCTCGCCTGGTCTGGAACGTAAGCTGCAGAAACCAAAAGATTTCGAGAGATTCTTGGGACAAAAAGCAAAAGTCGTGTTACGGGAGCCAGTCGAGAATCAACGCAGTTGGGTAGGCAAGCTCGCGGGTTTTTCCGATGGAATCGTCACGCTGGAACCCAGCGCCGGTAAGACCGTCAGCTTCGCGCTCACGCAGGTCGAAAAAGCCAACCTGAAGTTTGAGTGGTAATTCATCCCCGGACAGTTTAATTGAGAGGACACAGTGGGTAGCATCTATCAGTCCATTGAGATCTTGAGCAAGGAAAAGGGCATCGATCCGCAGATCGTCATTGACGCGGTCAAAGACGCCATGCTCGTGGCCGCGCGTAAGCATTTCCGCACCACCGAAGACCTGGTGGCCGCCTTCAACGACCAAACCGGAGCACTGGAAATTTACGGAGTCAAGAAAGTCGTGGAAACGGTTCAGGATCCCGACAAGGAAATTTCGCTCAAGGATGCCCAGAAGATGGATCCGGCGGCGCAGCTCGAAACCGAAGTTCATTTTCCGAAACCCACCGATGCTCTGGGACGCATCTCCGCCCAAACCGCCAAGCAGGTGATTCTGCAAAAAGTGCGCGAAGCCGAACGCGAGACAATTTTTTCCGAATACTCCGGCCGCGTTGGTGAACTGGTCAACTGCACGATAAAACGCATCGAAGCCCAGGATCTGGTGGTGGACCTCGGCAAGACCGAGGCCCGGCTGCCCAAGAAAGAACAGAGCAAGTTGGAGAACTTCAGCACCGGTGACCGCGTCCGCTGCGTCATCCGCAGCGTCGAGAAGGCCGGCAAGAACGCCGGAGTAATCGTCTCGCGCGCCGCTCCGGAGCTGGTAGCCCGTCTGTTCGAGCAGGAAGTGCCCGAAATCTACGACAACACGGTGGTGATCAAGGGTTGCGCGCGTGAAGCGGGGGAACGCACCAAGATCGCCGTCGTCAGCCGCGACCGTGATGTCGACAGCGTAGGCGCTTGCGTCGGCATGAAGGGCATGCGAGTTCAGTCCATTATCCGCGAGTTGCGCGGCGAAAAGATCGACATCATCGAGTTTTCCGACGACCCGGTGTCCTTTGCCACCCACGCGCTCAGTCCCGCGAAGATTACGCGCGTTTCCGTCATCGATGCCAACGAGAAGCACATGGAAGTGATCGTCGACGATACCCAGCTTTCTCTCGCCATCGGCAAGAAAGGCCAGAACGTACGGCTGGCGGCCAAGCTGCTGGGCTGGAAAATCGACATCAAGAGCGAAGAAGAGAAGCGCCAGGAAGTGGAATCAGCCATGGCTGCTCTGGTTCCCGCGGGCGCGCCGGTGTCGATTCTCATCGATCATTCGCTGGCCGAAGAGATTGTCGAAAAACTGCTGGGAGCCGGCATCAGCACCGTGGAGAAGCTAGGCTCCATGACGCCTGAGGATTTGGAAGCGATTCCGGAGATTGGCCCGGCAGTAGTCGAGAAGATCCTGATCGCCGTCAATTCTTACTACGCCCAGTTCGAGCCGCCCGCTCCAGTAGTAGAGGAGACGGTACCCGACCTGACGGAAGCTGAAACGGCGGAGACGGAAGCCGCGCAAGCCGCTCGAAGCCGCGCCCGAGGGCAGCGAATTGGCCGAGCCAACCCCCGTGGGCCACATCGATTCTTCAGATCACAAGGCCGAATTTGATACCATAAAGAACTCGGAGGAAGTCGGTTAAGCGCCGCGTTAACAGGGCGTTGCTGTCAATATGAGCAAAATTCGCATAAACGAGCTGGCCAGACAACTCGAGATTCCCTCGCATATGATTCTCGAAATGCTGCCCGAGCTCGGCGTCACCGAGAAGAAAACTCACTCCAGCTCCATCGACGAACCGGTCGCTGAACTCGTGCGTAAGCGTGTTCAGGGCCCCGGAGAATCATCCGCGCAACCGATCGATTACGGTCCTCAGGTCGCGATTGCCGAGCCGGAGCCGGTCGAAGAGCAAACCACGCTCCGGTCCATGCACCCGAGCAACCGGTTATTGCAGCGAAGAGCGCTCCGGTGCCGGCCGCCGAAGTAGCCTCTGCGCCCCCGAGCGATGGCGTCTCCGTCAACCACTGAAGAACCGCGCAGCAAGCCGGCGCCGCTACGCCCACCTTTGTCCAGCGGTGGAAGCGCGCCCATCCTCCCCCCGTTGCGAACCGGCGCAATCCCGGCCAGGCCCGTACCCGCTGCTCCGCGCCCAGGCCAAATTCTCTCGGGACCCCGGCAGCCGATGCCCGCGGCGACCCCGCCTCCGCCGCATCCTTCACCTGGACCAGTGGCTCCGCCGCCAATTGCGCGCGTCGCTGCGCCTCCAGTCGAATCCTCTCCCGCGGCAACGCCCGGACCGTCTCAACCCGGACCAACCCCGGCGGCGCCAGCCCCGTCCATGCCCCTTCGGTCTTCGCCCGCGCGTCCGAACCTGGCAGGCCAACCCGCTGCACGTCCCGTAGTGCCCCCGCGCCCCGATCTCGTGGCGCGACTGCAACAGCAGACCCGTCCCGCGCCCGGTCAAGCTCAGCCACCACCGCCTCGTCCGGGCATGCCGACCCGCAGTTCGACGCCCGTCCCCGGTCAGCCGATTTACCGCGGCCCGATTCGTCCCGGCCAGCCCGTTATGCGTGGCCCCGGTGTTGGCGGACCAGGCGGCGCGGCGCCCGGAGGTCTTCGCCGTCAAAGAACGCTGCATCCCACTTCGCCGTTGCGCATCGAGCCGGCTACGCCGATCCCTACCGAGCAACAGCGCCGCCATCAAGCCAAGCCTGCGGGGCGCGACCGCCATCGCGATGTGGAGCAGGAAGAGGGTAGACTGCGGATGCCGGTGAGCCGGCGCGAGCAGCCCGCTGCCCCGCCGCCCATCGATCGCGAAATCACCGTTGCTGAAGGAATCACGGTCAAGGAGCTTTCCGAGAAGCTCGGCATCAAAGCCAATCTGGTGATCAAGAAGCTGGTGGAGAAGAAAATATTCGCCACCATCAATCAGAATCTCGACATGAAAATGGCCGAGGAGATCGCGCGCGATTTTGGCGCCTCCATCAACAAAGTCAGCTTCGAAGAGGAGCGGACCCAGGAAATCGAGCTGACCGAGGAAACTACCGCTCGTGTGAAGCGCGCGCCAGTGGTTACGGTCATGGGCCACGTCGATCACGGCAAAACTTCTCTGCTCGACGCCATCCGCGCCACCGACGTGGCCGGCGGCGAGGCCGGCGGAATCACGCAGCATATCGGCGCCTACCGCGTCGAGAAGAACGGCCGCAAGATCGTGTTCATCGACACGCCCGGCCATGAGGCGTTCACTCGCATGCGCGCCCGCGGCGCCAAGGTCACCGACATCGTCGTCCTGGTAGTGGCGGCCGACGACGGCGTCATGCCGCAGACCCTCGAAGCCATCGATCACGCCAAGGCGGCCAAGGTTCCGATTATCGTCGCCATCAACAAAATCGACAAGGGCGACGCCCAGCCCGAGCGCATCAAACAGCAACTGGCCGATCGCGGTCTGCTGGCCGAGGATTGGGGCGGCGACGTCGTCATGGTGCCGGTCTCGGCCCGGGCCAAGACCAATCTCGATCTGCTGCTCGAGATGATCCTGCTGGTGGCCGACATGCAGGATCTCAAGGCCAATCCCGACCGTCCCGCCGTCGGCACCGTGCTCGAAGCGCAAGCTCGACCGCGGCCGTGGACCCGGTGGCTACCGTGCTGGTGCGCAACGGCACGCTGCGTGTAGGCGATTCCTTTATCTGCGGCTCGGTCTTCAGCAAAGTCCGCGCCATGTTCGACGATCGTGGCCAGCCTGTTCGCGAAGCCGAGCCGTCCATGCCGGTGGAGGTGATCGGTCTGGATTCGCTGCCCGAAGTCGGCGACACGTTCCAGGTGGTGACCGATACCGCCAAGGCCAAGCAGATCGTGATCTATCGCGAATCGAAGGCCCGCGACGTCGCCATGTCCAAGAGCGGCCGTATTACGCTCGAGCAATTGCATGCGCAATTGAAGGAAGGCGAAGTCAAGGAGCTCAACATCATTCTGAAGACGGACGTGAGCGGCACCGCCGAAGTGCTCTCCGACATGATGCAGAAGCTGTCCACCGATAAAGTTCAGATGCGGGTGCTGCGCGCCGGCGTCGGCGCAATCAACGAAAGCGACGTACTGCTCGCCTCCACTTCGAACGCCATCATCGTAGGCTTCAATGTCCGGCCGGAGCGCGGCGCCACCGCGCTGGCCGAACAGGAAAAAGTCGACATCCGGCTGCATACCATCATTTACGAGCTGACCGACGAGTTGAAGCGCGCCATGACCGGCATGCTGGAGCCGGTCTTCAAAGAGGTATACCAGGGCCGCGCCCAGGTGCGCGAGGTCTTCCGCATCAGCAAGGTCGGCAATGTGGCCGGCTGCATGGTGATCGACGGCCTCATCAAGCGCGACAGCGAAGTTCGCGTTCTGCGCGATAACGTGGTGGTGTTCACCGGCAAGATGGAATCCCTGCGGCGCTTCAAGAACGACGCCAGCGAGGTCAAGAGCGGATTCGAGTGCGGTTTGACAGTTCGCAACTTCGCCGACATCAAGCCCAACGACATCATTGAGGCCTTCGCCACCGAACGGGTTGCCGCGGAGGTCATGGCTTGAGGCTGAGGCCATGCCGAGCGTCGGGGTATTGACTCTCGAATTGCACATTGAAGGCGCGCAATCGCTCAAGGATAAACGCCACACCGTCAAGAGCCTGAAGGACCGTCTTCGCAGCAAATTCAACGTGGCGGTGGCTGAAATCGACTATCAGGATCTCTGGCAGCGCGCGCTCATCGCCGCTGTGACCGTTTCAAGCGACCACACACGCGCCGAACAAGTCCTCCACTTGGTCGAGCGCGAGGCTTCCTCCCTATTGGGCGGCATGCTGGTCGGAACGGCGGTCGAATGGATGGAGTGATGGACCATCGCGTCGAACGAATATCCGAGGCTCTCCGCGAGGAACTGACCGAATTGATCGGCTTCGAGCTATCCGATCCGCGCATGGGGTCGGCTACCGTTACCGAGGTGCAGATCTCGCCCGACAAGCGCCACGCCTTCGTCCGCATCGCCATGGCGGACGGGTCGGATCCCAAGGATACGCTGGCGGTGCTCAATCGCGCCACCAACTTCCTGCGCCGCGAAATCGCCAGCCGGCTGGAGCTCTTCCGTGTTCCCGAGCTGCATTTCGAAGCCGACGCCTCAACAGCCATCGGCCCGCGCGCCCCTCAATTGCTCAAGCGCATCAAGAAGGGCCGGCCCCGCGAATGAAACCGGTTATTGTGGCGCACGCACTCCTGCGTGCCGCGTTGGCACTCATGCCAACGCTCCTTCTTGCCACCTCCCCTGCCCTAATCCGCGTGGACGGCAGCGTCGACGCCATGGGCACCGGCTTTTCCATCGTCGCCTACGGGGAGGATCGCGCCCGCCTCCAAACTGCCGTCGCCCAAGGCCTCGAAGAGGCGCGCCGACTGGATGAATTGCTCTCCAACTACAAACCGGACAGCGAGTGGAGCCAGATGAATCGTCAGGCCGCCGATCGGCCGTTCCCAGCCTCTACAGAGTTATTTGAATTACTGTCGGCCTGCGTTGAATACAGCCGTGCCAGCGAGGGAACCTTCGACATCTCCGTCGGCCCTCTAATGAAGCTGTGGGGCTTCTATAAAGGCGCCGGCCACCTGCCGCATCGCGCCGAGGTTCGCGGTGCCCTGAGCCTGGTTGGCTACCGGAACATCTTGCTGGATGCCTCAAACCGGCGGGTTCGTTTTGCAAAGAAGGGTGTTGAACTCGACCCCGGCGGCATTGGAAAGGGCTACGCCGTCGACCGCATCGCGCAGATTCTAAAGGATCAAGGCGTCCAACACGCGCTTGTTTCAGGGGGCGGATCGAGCATCTTTGCCATCGGCGCACCGCCTAATGAGCCGGGATGGAAAGCGGAGATCAAGAACCCCAGAGACCCGTCCAAACCCGTCGCGTCCGTCATTCTGAAGGACGAATCCATGTCCACTTCCGGCGGTTACGAGAAGTTTTTCCGTGCCGAAGGAAAGGTTTTTAGCCACATTATGGACCCCAGAACCGGCTTTCCCTCCCAAGGAATGCTATCGACTTCAGTTATTACGCCCAAAACTATTGACAGTGAGGCTTGGGCCAAGCCCTACTATATCTTAGGGCCTCTTTGGACGGCTCAACACAAACCGAAAGACTTTCGCGTGTTCTTTTGCGAAGACAAACCGGGTACACGATGCGAATGGCTTCAATGAACAGTCGATTCTTAGATGCGTGCCGCCGCCGGCCGACCGATGTCAGGCCGGTCTGGTTTATGCGCCAGGCTGGCCGCTACATGAAACAATACCGGGAGATCCGGGCCAGGGCGAGTATTCTGGAGATCTGCAAACGGCCCGATCTCGCGGCACAAGTGACCTTGCAGCCGGTCGAGATCCTGGATGTGGACGCTGCGATTATTTTCGCCGACCTGCTGCTTCCGGTCGAGCCCATGGGGCTCAAGCTGAAGTTCGTCGCCGGCGAAGGACCGGTCATCGGCAATCCTGTGCGGACCTCCGACGATGTCGACTCGCTCTCGATTTCCAACACCGACGAATTAGGCTACGTCGGCGAGGCTATTCAGCTCGTTGTCCGGCAACTGGCCGGGCGCGTACCGGTAATCGGTTTTGTCGGGGCGCCTTTCACCCTGGCCAGCTACATGATCGAAGGCGGACCGTCCAAGAGCTTCATTCGAACCAAGGCGATGATGTATCGCGATGAGACGCTGTGGCGTCGGCTGATGGGCAAGCTGGTGGACGTGCTGGGCCCCTTCGCCATCGCCCAGGTGACAGCGGGCGCGCGTGCGATTCAGGTGTTCGACAGTTGGGTGGGCGCTCTGGGCCCCGACGACTATGTCCGCTACGTCGCGCCTTATTCTCGTGCGCTGATCGAACGCATCCGGACCGCCAGCGTCCCGGTGATTCATTTCGGCACAGGCGCCGCTGGATTCTTTCGCGAGCTGCACGCCGCCGGCGGCGACGTGATGGGCGTCGACTGGCGCGTCAATATCGACCAGGCCTGGATGGACATCAGCTATCGCTCCGCTGTCCAAGGCAATCTGGATCCGGCCGTTCTGTTCGCGCCCCTGCCCGAGCTGAAGATGCGCGTTCTCGAGTTGCTCAAGCGCACCGGATCAAGGCCAGGGCACATTTTCAACCTCGGCCACGGCATCCTGCCTGAGACACCGGTGGAGCACGTGAAAGCCGTAGTTGACATTGTCCACGAGTTTAAACTGTAAGGTAGTGCCTCAGAAAGCGCTGATCGTGGGCGGTGGGATCTCCGGTCTCTCCGCCGCTTACTATCTCTCGAAGGCCGGAATCCGCCCCACCCTGGTGGAGAAAGCCCCGGAACTGGGCGGCGTCATTCGTACCACCATCCAACAAGGTTGTGTGCTCGAAGCCGGGCCCGATGGCTTCATGGCGGCCAAGCCCTGGGCCATGGATCTCATCCGCGAGCTGGGTTTGGCGGACCAGATCATCGGTTCTAACGATCATTCCCGCATCACCTACATTGTCAAGCACGGAAAGCTGGTGCGGCTTCCCGACGGGCTCATGATGATGGTCCCCACCAAAATCATGCCGCTGGTCGGAACCAATCTGTTCGGTTGGGGAACCAAGATGCGGATGGGCCTCGAATTCTTTCGGCGGCCGAACGGAAAGCATCCCGACCGGTCCGTTTACGATTTCCTGATGGATCACTACGGCCAGGAGTCGATCGATTATCTGGCCGAGCCGCTGTTGGCCGGAGTCTATGGCGGCGATCCCAAACAGATGAGCGTCAATAGCGTGCTCAGCCGCTTCGTTGAAATCGAGTCCAAGTATGGAAGCTTGACTCGTGGCGTGCTGGCTGCGCCGAAACCTCCGCAGCCCACCGGCCCGAAATCCTTCCTGTGGACCCTCAAGAATGGCCTCGGTGAATTGATCGAAAAGCTGCGGCCCAGCGCGGACGTCATCCATGGAACAGTGGAAGATCTGCAGCGAGATCCTTCCGGTTTCCGCGCGCGCGTAAATGGCGATTGGATGGAGGCAGATAACGTCGTGCTGGCTGCGCCCGCCGGGGATTGCGCGAAAGTGCTGGGGTCGTTGCATCCCGGATTGGCGGACTTGCTCTCCGGGATCCCCTACACTTCGTCCATCACGATGGCGCTGGGTTATCGCAAGGACACTTTCGATCATCCGCTCAACGGCCATGGTTTCCTGGTGCCGAAGCTCGAGCGTCAATATCTGATGGGTTGCACCTGGGTCGGCAACAAGTTCAACCACCGCGTGCCGGCTGATATGGTGCTGCTGCGCTGCTTCGTCGGAGGCAATGGACTGGCTCTGACCGACGATGAGCTGGTGGCGGCCGCCCGCAACGAGCTTCGCCGCATCATGGGGCTGCAAGCCGAGCCGGTCTTCCACAGCGTCGCGCGTTGGCCCAACGCGATGGCGCAATACACCGTTGGGCACCAAGAGCGAGTCGAGCGCATCCAAGCCATCGTCGAAACCATCCCGGGCCTGCATCTGGCCGGCAACGCTTACCGTGGCATAGGAATTCCCGATTGCGTGAAGATGGGCAAGGACGCCGCGGATCGCATTCGGGAGGAGGTGCTTGCTTGACCAAAAACATGATCGGGCCGCAAGGCCAGTTCTATGCTGATCCACAACCTGGACCGGACGAAATAAAATTTCGCGAAGATAATACGAGTTCGGCCTACTATAACTCCCCATACTTCTTGGCTCACAAGAATCAAGTTCAGCCGATACCTCGCCGCCGAAGTGGCGTTGCCCTGAATCTGTCCGACTTTATTCCGCCAGATATTTTGAACGCGATCCAGGCCTCGGGCAAGATCTCCTTTCACGCCGTGGGTGACACTGGAGCCGCCAAAGTAAACCGGTCGCAGACTGCCGCGACCGCGATCGGCCATGAGGGCGGCTGTGGCCGACGCCATGGTGACCGAGATTCAGAATCAGGGCGCGAATGGTCCGGCCTTCTTCTTTCACCTGGGCGATGTGATCTACAACTTCGGCGAAGCTCAATATTATTACGACCAGTTTTACGAGCCCTTTCGAGCTTACGACCGGCCTATCTTCGCCATCCCCGGCAATCACGATGGAATGGTCTTCGGTCAGGGTTCGAGCGCGCCTCAAGTTCCCACGCTGGATGCCTTCTTGACCAACTTCTGCGCGCCTGAGCCTGGCCCATCGCCCGACTCGGGCGGCCTGGTTCGGAGCGTCATGACGCAGCCGGGCGTATACTTTACACTCGACGCCCCGTTTGTTTCGATCATTGGACTTTACAGCAACGTGTTGGACGGACCCGGAATCATTTCATCGCAAGGCGGCCATTTCCCGATCGTCGACGATCAACTGGATTTTCTGAAGAGCGAACTGGCGCGTCTGAAGCCCGATCGCGTGGCCGGGAAGCGCGCCATTATTCTCGCTGTTCATCATCCCCCATTGTCGGCCGACGCGAAACATGGCGGGTCCACGGGCATCATGAAAGATCTGGATGTTTGCTGTAAGGCGGCCGGCTTGTGGCCAGACGTTTTGCTATCCGGGCACGCTCACCTTTACCAGCGCTTCACGCGGAACCTCCCCAACGGTCAACAAACTCCGTACCTCGTCGCCGGGAGCGGCGGATTTGCCGCGACCACTCCCAAGCAGTTACCTCCAGCGCCCATCACCATCGGAGATCACACGCTCGAGATCAACCCCATTGTCGATTTCGGTTATATCTCCGTGGAAACCGACGCCCGGACAATTACCCTCACATTCAAAACAGCCGACGGCGGTCCCGTCAGGGTGCGAGATTCCGTTTCGGTCAACTTGAAGACCGGCCGCATTGGGTCGATCACGGAACCAGTTCCGGCCATGGGCGTCGCCGCTAAGAAGTCTTCCAAGAAAAAGAAGTAAAGCGCGCGCGTATTACTTTTTTATATAAACTCTTGCGTCTGCCGGCGTCACAACGATGTGGTCCACGCGATCGGACAACTCAAAGGGCTCGTCAATCTTCGCATCCGGATAGAGCGGCCGGAAGAAAGTATCGATGAGGAAGTCGAGCGTCGCGCCGCTCACTGCCAATCCGCCGATCTCCACGCGCACCAGGTGAACTGTGGCGCGCCCGTTAGCCGATTGTATGCTCGCAGTCGCCATCACGCGCTTCTCGCCCTGGATCAATTTCGCAATTAGCCAGTTGGTCTCGATTCCCGCGCCGTGTTGCAACTTTAGAAAGTCCACTAGAGCATAACCGGTCGCGCGGCCGTTTCCGAGTTCCAGCCGAGGCTCGCGCAATCCCTCGGGCACAACCATGGGCGCCTTGACTCGCACCCATGCGTTCAGCTCAGCGGACGTGAAGATAAACACCGAGCCCGGCTTCGCCTTTCCGCTCTGGATTATTTCGAGCTTCCGGCTAACGTTTGCGGCCGCTGGATCCACCGCTGCCGACGCAGCCATTATCAGTACTGGCGCGAGTATAAGGATCCGGAGTCCCAAATTCCATCATATCGGGCCGCCGCCCTGGTAGAATCAGGCCTGAGGAGAAAATTGATGAAGCTCACGCGGCTTGCAGTTCTTGCAATGACTGGCAGTATGCTCTACGGCGCTGCTGATGCTCCCAAGCGTCTGGACGCGGCGGCCGATGTGATGACCGAAATCATGTCCGCTCCCGACAAAGGCATTCCGCAGGACTTGCTGGCGAAGTCCGAGTGTATCGTGATCGTACCCGGGCTAAAAAAAGGCGCGTTCATCGTCGGCGCCAAATATGGCAAGGGTTTCATGTCGTGCCGGAAGGCGAGTGGAGTGGGATGGTCGGCGCCGGGCTCGATTCGTGTGGAAGGCGGCAGCGTCGGTTTTCAGATCGGCGGATCGGAGACGGACGTTGTGCTGCTGGTCATGAATCAGGGCGGTGCGAAGAAATTGCTTCAGAGTAAGTTCACCGTCGGGGGCGATGCCTCCGCGGCGGGCGGTCCGGTAGGGCGCACTTCTTCAGCCGCGACGGATGCTCAGATGCACGCCGAGATCCTGACCTATTCGCGTGCGCGCGGGCTTTTTGCCGGCATTTCGCTGGAAGGCGCGACCTTGCGGCCTGACGACGATTGGAACAAGGAACTATATGGCAGGGAAATTACGAATAGCGACATCGTTCTGGGCAACACCCGGCCGCCGGCTTCCGCATCCCGGCTGCTGGGCATTATCAACAAGTATTCCAGCCGCAAGTAGTTACGAAGTCGAGTTTAATTCGATCCATCCATCCGCCGGGATGATATCGCCGCCGACTGTGAGTTGGAAGCGCAGCGGCTGATCCTTCGAAAGTCCTAGAAGCTGAAAAGGAACCCGCAGTTCGAGAATCTTGCGGTGTGCTGATTCGACCTGCGGATTGCCCAGCAGCGGGATCGAGCCTCCTTGAGTTGTCCGTATTTCGATCCTGGTCTCTGGTGCGCCATCCAGGTCGAACCGCAGGTAGAGATTTTCCTCATCGGCGCCGTAAAAAAGATCGCGCACTCCGGATCTCTGGCCGTGCATCGCGCCCGAGCGGGCGTCGATCTGATAATGCCCCGCGCCCATCCACTCGAAATAGGAGGTAACTTCGCCATCGATCACGGGATGAATCGGATTGGTGGGAGGCTCATGAAGATCGCTGTCATGAGTCGTCAGGATCGGATGCGATAATTCATCGGGCGCCGGAAGATTGAGCGCGCGATAGACGTTGGCCAGATGCTGCCGGTAGAGTTCGTCGAATTCGCGCCGGTTCTCGGACTGATGCTCGGGGCCGTACCACCAGCACCAGTCGCTGCCTTCGGCGATCAACAGTTCTTCATAGGCCAGCCGGCGATTGTCTTCAGGCACGCTCGACGCCAGCTCATCGTATTTCTGGCGCGCGCGCAGCAGGTATTCCCAGGCCTTGTTGTCTTCCTGCGCGCCGATCCAGATGTCGAAGTTGGCGTTGATCCACGATCCCGGGAAGATATGATCGAGCGGCCTGGGATTATCCAACTTCAGAGCCTCGCTGACCGTGAGCGCGACCATGTCGAGCGAGTTGCTGATGCGGCGATACAACTCCCGCAGAAAGGGGCGGCCGTTCTGATAGTAATATTCCCAGGCGTTTTCGCCATCCAGAATGATGGGCACCAGGACGTCGGCGCCGCCGACCGATAAGGGATTCGGCGTTCGCGCGGATGCGATCCAGGAAATGATCGGCGGCTTCGGCCGCGCCCATCTTCGAATACTCGAACCCGATCAGATCGCTGAGGAAATGATCGCGGAAGATCATGCGCAGCCCGTGATCTGCCCTGCTGCCACTGATAGGAGCGATAGGTCACGTCCGGGCCAGCGGTCCGGTGCAGCGTTTGGGCGAGCACGCCGTTATCGGTGGCGGCCCATTCGAAGCCCAACCTCGGCGGCGATGGCCAGCGCTTCGTCGGAGACCGAGCCTTCCGAGGGCCAGAGCCCGATGGGCGCGCGTCCGAATTCACGTGCGATGAAGTCGCGCGCGGTCTGCAGTTGATAGCGCGCGTCGTCAGGATAGCGAAACCGGCTGGGCAGCGGAACGCCGGGATGCGAAACGGCGGCGATATCGGAGTCGCAAATCAGCGGCAGAATCGGATGATAGAAGGGCGTGGTGGAGATCTCGATCTGCCCGCGCGCCGCGAATTCCTTGTGCACCGGCACCACCTGCGCTATGATTTCGCGTTGCTTGCGAGCCATCACGGCTTGATCGTCGAGCGAGTAATTGCGCTCCTTTGCGATCAGAGCTTTCACCTCGGGATCGTGAGCCTGGAATTCTTCATCGAACCAGGCCAGCTGCGAAAGCACCTGCAGGTCGCGCAGATCCTGCGTGCTGAAGATCCGCCGGGCGCGCTGCGGATTGCGGCTCGATCTTTGCCAGGCATCGTACAGTTCGCCATAGCGCGGATAGCGATAGATCATGCGATCCGCATTGGCCTGGAAGAAGTAGCGCAGCACGAATTCCTGTTCGGCTTCGTTCAAGCTCTCGGCAGGCTTGACGGCGCAATCGAGAAACGGATCGCGCGCTTGGCCGGCGGCGTATTCCTGCACCTGCACGATCATGGACGGCACCAGGTTGAAGGTCTGGTGTACGTTCGGAAATTCCTCCAGGATCTTGACCATGCCGTAGTAATCTTTGAGGGCGTGGAAACGGGTCCAAGGCAAGCGGTATTCGCCGGTCGCCAGATCCTTGTAGAAGGGCTGGTGCTGGTGCCAGACGAAGCAGAGATGAGAGTTCGCATTTGCACGTATCTCCCAAAGAGGCTGCGCACGGGCGGCGGTGGATTGGTCCCCTTCATGGCCAGCCAGAGGATATCGTTCAATTCGTCATCGTCGTTCAGATCTGCCTCGCTGAAATCCAGCCGGGCGGAACGGGCCGCGGTCGGCGAATTCTGGGGATTGTGCTCTTCGAGCGAAATGCGCGGTTTTTCGGCCTGGTAGGGCGTCAACACGCCTTCTTGGCGAAAGCGCCCAGCATCGGGCGCGCTCCGGCATCGAAGTGAGTCATGGGCCGCAGATGCAGAATCAGCTCCATGGTTCGCAGCATCGAGGTGGTGTTGTACATTGTGCTGTCGATGGTTCCGGTGTGCGTGTAGGGCGAAATGATGAAGCCGGCGGAGCGGTGCGAATCGATGTGATCCGGCCCGTTCTGCGCGTCGTCTTCCAGAACGAAAATCGCGGTGCTCTTCCAGAACTTGCTGCGCGACAGGCCTTCCACGATCATGCCTAGCGCGTAATCGTTGTCGGCGAATGACGAAAACGGCGCGAGCTTGCCGGGGGCGGTTCCATTGGTATGATCGTTGCCCAAGCGCATAAACATCAGCGCCGGCATCTTGTCGGCATTCTCGAATTCTTTGAGATCCTGGAGAAATACCTGCGCGCGCTTGACGTCCGGATAATCCAGATCGAAGGCGCGATACTTCATGTTGGTGACTTTAGCCAGCACCGGATCTCGCACCGCTTCGATCTGCACCGCGCCGTCCTCGGCCGCCTTCGGCAGATTGGTCGCCCAATATCCGTAATTCCGCATGGAAATCTCGTGGGCGGCGGCATTGGTCCAAAGATAGCCGGCCGGTGGGAGGGCTGCCGGTTCACCGCCTTCGTAGTCATAATGTTTGCGGCGATTGGCGTAACTGTTGGGCCACAATTTCTGGATATAGTCGTTGGCGATGGCGGAGGTCGACCAATTGTGCCCGTCCGCGCTCACATCGCCGTTGACATAGAAGTTATCGAACAGCACAAACTCGCGCGCCAGCTTGTGATGATTCGGCCTGACATTTTCGCGGAACAGGCATAGCGACGGATCGCTTTCGCCCTTGCCCATATCGCCCAGCACCTGGTCGTAGCTGCGGTTTTCCTTGACGATGTAGAGCACGTGCTCGATCGGAGGAAGGTAATCCGGCTGGCTGTCCAGCATGTTGTCGTTGTAGGGCGAGTTGGCCAGCACGTCCGCTGTGTACTTGTTCAGCGCTTCATCTGTGACTGGCGGGATGATAGATGCGGAGCCGGTCTGAATGCGGCCGACATATTCGACGGTCGCATCGCCACGGTAAGCCGGCGTGGCACGGACAGTCGGATTCGGTCCCTTTGGATTCGGATAGCTGCGAGAGCCGCGCCCGTTCAGGACGACCAGACGTCCATCGGCCAAAGCTTTGGCCGCGGTGGGATACCAACCGGTGGGAATAAACCCGAGCACGTCGCTGCGCGCTTCTTTGACGTCAACCACGGCTGCCGCATTTGCATCCGAACAAACGACATACAAAGTGTTCTTGTCGGCGCTCAGCGCGAGCGCGCTGGGAGTCATGCCGAGAGGATGGCGCGGAGTCATCGCAATGTTGATGGACTCGACTACGCTGAGATCTCCGCTGTCGGAGACCGCCACGGCGTAAACATTATTGGTGTTCGCCGCCGAAACAAAGATCCGCGCTTTCCACTTGGCCTCTTCGCCTTCTTCGGAGGCGGCTCCGCGGTCGCGCCAGACCATATCGGTGGGATGCGCGCCGATGCGGACCATCTGGAGTTGCTGGCCGTTGTTGGTCTGATGGTGATACATTGCGCCATCGGCCCAACTGGTGACGAAGAACGATTTGCCGTCAGGGTGAAAGAGAATGCGATAGGGCCGGCGGCCGGTCTTGAAGCGATCGATCACCATGCCGGACTGCGGATTCACCACCAGGATCGTGTCGTGATACAGGTCGCAGGCGTAGAGCAGGCGGCCGTCCGGCGAAACGGCGACATCGCCGATGAAATCGCGATAAGTCCTGTCCGCGGGCTTGACCATGTCGAAAGTACGCGTTGGCTGCAACCGGCCATTCTCATCGAGCGAAAATTCGTAGATGGCCGCTCGCGAGCCGCCACCCACCCACAGCGTTTTGCCATTAGGGGACAACGCGAGTCCGAGCCAGGCGTCTTCGACCGGCGTTTGGCCGATTTCATGACCATCTTTGGTGTCGAGCACGGTGATGGAGGGCGGCCGATAACCGCCATTCAGCACCATCAGGAAACGTCCATCGGCCGACAAAACCGATGACATCGGCAGCGTGTCGAGCGGGACCTGCGTACCGGCCGGTTTGACGCGCCAGCCGCTGTTCAGCAGAAATGCGCCGTCAGGCAGCAAGCCGACCTGTTCTCGTGGCACGGGCTGCGAAGAGGAAAGCGCTGCGATCAAGAGCGATGCCCACGATTCCCAGGAGCATCCGAGCTTTAGCGGGCGTGTAGAAAATTTTCATTCGGAAAACCTTTGAGCGATCGGAAAGCGCCGGCCTATGCCAAACGCTTTGGTTGTGACCTTCAGGCCGGGAGCTGCCTGCTGGCGCTTGTATTCGTTGCGATCCACTTTATTGACAATATCGCGAACCAAAGTGACAGGCAGATGAAGAGAATCGGCAATCTGCTGCGGCGATTCGTTGTTTTCGATGTAACCGCGCAGAATCTGATCGAGCACATCGTACTCGGGAAGAGAATCGGTGTCCTTCTGATCGGGCCGCAGCTCGGCGGAGGGCGGCTTGACGAAGACATTTTCGGGAATGGCATTGGCGTGCCGTTGGTTGGCGACGCGCGCCAGCGAATAGACCAGCGTTTTGGGGACGTCGCTGATCACTGCCAATCCGCCGCACATATCGCCGTAGAGCGTGCAATAGCCGACCGCGAGCTCGCTCTTGTTTCCGGTGGTGAGCACCAGCGCGCCCCCTTTGTTGGATAGCGCCATCAACGTGAGGCCCCGCAGGCGGGACTGCAGATTTTCTTCCGTGACTCCCACGGCGCCATCATGGAACAAGGGATTCAGCACGCCCAGGCAGGCCTCATATTGGTCGCGGATGGGGATCAATTCAAAACGGATGCCGAGGTTGCGCGCCATATCGCGCGCGTCGATAACGCTGTGCTCGGATGAATAGGGACCAGGCATCCCGACGCCGAGCACGTTCTCTTTGCCGACCGCATCGACTGCGATGGCCGCGGTGAGCGAGGAATCGATCCCGCCGCTCAGCCCGATGATGACCCGCTCAAAGCCGCATTTGCGGATGTAATCGCGCGTGCCGAGGACCAGGGCCTGGTAGGCCGCGTCGCACTCATCCGGATAGCTTTCTCGATGTTCGCCCGCCAGGGTTTCGTATCGACCAGTACCAGGTCTTCTTCAAAGGAGGCCGCTGACGCGATCACTTCTCCACGCGCGTTCATGGCGAAGCTGCTGCCATCGAAAATGAGCTGGTCGTTCCCGCCAACTTGGTTCACATAAACGATCGGTACCTGGTCATGACGCGCGGTGGCAGAGAAAATATCGCGACGCAGCGCTCGTTTGCCCATGTGGTAGGGCGAGGCGTTGATACTGATCAGAACGCGCGCGCCGGACTGGGCCAGCTCCTCCACTGGATCGCGGCTGTAAAGGCGCCGCTCCCAAAACTGCTTGTCGTTCCAGGCATCCTCACAGATAGTGAGCGCGGTCAAGGAGCCATCGAGCGTCAGTGGAAACTGCTTAGTCGCGGGCTCAAAATAACGGGTTTCATCGAAGACGTCATAGCTCGGCAACAACATTTTGTGCTGCCGGAAAACCACGCGGCCGGCTTGAACCACCGCGGCCGTGTTGTATATTGGGCGGCCAGAAGCCTCGCTTCGGCGCGTGACTGTTCCCACGATCAGCGTCACGCCAATGTTCGCGGCGTCGCGCGCCAGGCTTTCCAGGTGTTGTTCGACGCCATCCAGGAAACTCTGCTTCTCCAACAGGTCGCGCGGAGGATAGCCGGTGAGCGTGAGTTCGGGAAACACCACCACCTCGGCTCCGGACGCAGCCGCTCGCTGGGCGAACGAAAGGATCTTCTGAGTATTGCCGCACAGGTCGCCGACCGTAGTATTCGTCTGTGCCAGGGCAATCTTCATGTAGAAACCACTATTGTACCGGGGCGCCGGGCGGCGGGTTACTTCGCGGAGCGCCGTGGACGGTGGCTGCGCTGCTGGCGCTTGCGGAATCGCCTGACTTTGGCGCGATTTCCGCAGTCTTTCATGTCGCACCACTGGCGGCTGCGGTTGCGGCTGGTATCGAGAAACAGCCATCCGCATTCGTCGCCTCCACACTGGCGGAGCCTCGACAAATCCCTGGAAGTCAGCACATCCGCCGCCGATAGCGACACCGGCCAAAGGATTCGATCTAGCGCCCGCTCGCGGTCCTCGAAGGTCCAGTTGAAAGCGCGGCCTGCTTGAGCCAAATGCTGCCTCGCCCTCGCAACCCGAAGTTCGCCGCTCAAGTTTTCCAAATCGGCTGGGCGCGGCCGCCCGCCCTTCAGCGCCGATTTGAAGATTCGGAATAGCGCTTCCCGGAGCCGGACAGCCCGCTCCAGCGTGGCTTCCGCGTCCTCGGGATGAGATGCAGCATGGCGCGCAAGTTCACCAGATTCAGCTCGATTCGTAATATCGGCGAGCTTACTCCATTCGAGCAAATCCTGGAAGCTCGTCAGTTTATCGCGCAAAACCGCGCCGGAATTGACGCGTCCCCCAACCGTATTGATAAAGTCCAGGCAAAGGCTGCCGCCGACCAGCTTCCAGTTCTCCGAATTTGTTTGAATCTTAGCCATTTTTATCGATTCGTAACCAACATCGTTGCATTGACAGGTTACCGCGTGGAATGCTATTCTGTAACCCCTATGTCGATCTTAGCAAGTTACAAGCCTCTTCTTTGCATACCGTCACTGCTGGCGGTAGTAGCTGTGTCATTGCCGGCGCAACCCAAGGCGCCGCCCAGCCCGGCCAAACAGATTGGCAGCACTTTTGCGTACGTCAACAAGAACATTCTCGACATGGCGCAGGATTTTCCCGCGGAGAAGTACGATTTTCGTCTTAAGCCCGAGATGCGCTCCTTCGGCGAAGTGATCGTGCACGTGACGTCCGGCATTGTTTATGCGGCGAAGAAAGGCCGCGGGGAGAACGTCAATTGGGACGAGATCGATGCCAAGAACTATAAGACCAAAGACCAGATCGTGGCGCTGCTTCAGAAATCCATAGCGGATTCCACCGCTACCCTGAAGTCAGTGCCGGAAGAGAGCTTCGCGAAGAACCTGAATCCCTGGCTGAGCGTGATTGAGCATTCGGCCGAGCACTACGGGTTGTTGGTGGCGTACTACCGGGCGAATGGGATGGTGCCGCCGGCGTCGCGTCCGCAGCCCAAGAAGTGATCGATAACTGCCCTTAGTCTCGGAACACAGCCATAAGAAGGCGGCCGCTCCGCCGCTCTTTCTGGGTCTTGGCCCTCTATGACGTCACACCACTCGCATCAACGACGGTCCCTCGGCACGGGTATCAGCGTTCCCGGTCGCGGTCTTCTCGTATAAGGGGCGTACTGTCATCCATCGGAGGCAACGAAGCAACGAAGCGCTCCAATCGTTCATTGGATTGGCGCATCTTTGCGAATTTCTCGCGCTCGCTCAAATCCGATTGCAAGATATGAATCACCTGAGCATTCAGGCTCCGGCCTTGTATACGAGCGTACTTTTTCAGTTGCCTGTACAGAGGATCTGGCAGATCCTTGATCGTCAGATTCGCCATGACATGCTTATCGACCGGAGGCGGCGGCGACTTCGAAAATCAAAAATTGCTGCCGGGGCAGGAAGTCATGCTGCGCCGCCAGCTTGTATCCCGCCTGGCCCATCTCTGATTTGAACTTTTCCAGCGGAAAGCGGAATTCCTTCGGTGGACCCTCCGGCGAATCCGGCTTGAAGTCGATAATCGCCACCCGGCCGCGTGGCTTCAGCGATTTCGCCAGCTTCCGGAAATACGCCTCGCGGTCGCCGATGTGGTGATAAGTGTCCACGATCAGAACCAGGTCGACGGGCTCCGGCAGATTTGGATTATCGGCCGCCGCTTGAACGGCAATCACGTTGGTCAACCCTTCCTTGGAAGCCCGCTCCCTGAGGTAGGTCACCATTTGCGGCTCGATGTCGACCGCATAAACCTTTGGCGCAGCTTCCGATTTCGCGAGGCGCACCGAGAAATAGCCGGTGCCAGCACCGATGTCGGCCACGACTTGTCCCCGCTTCAGATTCAGCCCCGCGATCACGCGATCCGGCATCTGCCACGCATCACGCTCGGGGTTGTCAAAACTCTTGGCCGACTCCTTGGGATCGAAGTGATGCTCCATGTGGTCGGGTTGACCAAGCGCTGCCGCGGCAGGCAGCAAGAAAATCGCAAGGATGTACAGTTTTGAACGCATCGGGAATTCCTGTCGCCTATTATCCCAGACCAGGACTTGGGGACACTTCGGGTACCTCAATTCGACGACATTCAGCGCTGTCACTGCGCTGGACGACTCTGCAGGGGCGCCACAGGCGTCAGCCAGTCCAATCTGCGCGGCTCTATTATTACTAGTCGTGGTTGCGTATTTGCTGGTTCAGTTTTGCGTTTTCCGAGTAATTTGACCGTGTTGTACGTCGTGAACAAGATGTTTGATCTTACAAGATCATCCCGGAAGGCGGTCAACGTGCGAGCCATTCGCCCACGTTGATGCACAGCGGACGTTGCCATCACACCCGCCATAAGGTTGGGATCGATACAATCATTCAACCGGACCACTGCTATATTCCCATCCGTGAGGATCGGGTATTCCGCTTTCGGATCTTGCACCAGGTCCGCTGAAGTTCGGGAAAGCAGGCCGGCGGCATTCACACACCCAACAAAAGCCAGATCGTTCACTACTTTCGCCCGTTCCCTGTCGATGTTGGGATCCGTGGAATGTGTCCAGTGCATCAGTTTAAATCGAAAACCAACATCTTCCGCTGCGGCGCCCAGCCAGACGTTCGCCCGCTGCGGGTACTGCCATACGCGCACGTGGTGGCGCTTCTGGACCGTGTCCAGCCCTTTTTGTTCAACAAAAGCCGAAGGTACTCCATTTAGGGTCAAGGCGTTCATCGGCGCGCTCGGATAACCATATCGCTTAGCGAGGGCGCGGTACATCCGATACAGGGAAATCGGCGACTTCCGCTGGGCCTGCGCCCACCCCGAAGCATGGAAGGCGCGATCCAACTGACTCCGGGTGCCGATCAACAGCACGTTTACTATGTCAGACGGACGACCTCCCATCTGGGCTCGCTGCGCGGAAGTCTTCAGCAACTGGTCAATCTCATTCAGATCGCCTGGTGAAAATGATTCAGCCGGAACGCGGAAATCCGTGTTTGATTCAGGAAAAGTCACCGCAGTGGACAAGCGGAGTATAAGCTCAGTGCCCATTGGGAAATGTATTTCAGGATTCGCAGACGGGGCAATGACGGATTTCAGGCCCCAAATGGGGACGCCGATCGTGGGATCTGCAAGCAGTAGAGGAGCAGCGCAATAGGACACGCCAGAAGAGAGGCTCACTATCGGATGTATCCCGTACACCGTGCCGTGATCGTCAACATGTTCCTTGGCCGTGTCTATTTCAACTAATTGAGCGTTGACCGGAATTGCAGCGCGCCCCGGTACCAGGAGTGCATGGAAGCCGTAGCTAATGCTCGCTGTAGAATGTTTGAGACCCAAGCCAATAGCGGTCGCACTCGTTACCGACCCAAACAGTTTCGATCCCTGCGGAACAAGTATTCGTCCGTGAACGCTAACTGGAGCGATAATCGTGGCTTCTACTGGATCGCCGCTATGGGAGATACGGGAACCTGTGGCACTTGACAGCCGTGCTTCCAGAGCCGTTCCTGCAGGCAAGTCCTGTGCGAATACGGGCAACGACAACAGAAATGCTAAAGCAAGAACGTAGAATTTATGGAGAGTGGTCGCGACGATTGTCTGCAACCGTGAAGCATCTTCCATGGTTTTCTACGTACAGTATAGTGCCTTGCTGATGACTGGTATTTGGGTTTAGAGCGGGCTTCCAGTGGCTTCGATGCCGTGGCGGTATCGTGGTCGGGTAATCACCCGCGCGGGCCACAGTGACGAGATCCCCGCCAGGTAGTTCAAGGCGTTATTTCTTCGACAAGGCCGTCCAGTTGACCACCACTGTGATCGGCAACCTCGCGGATTGTTCGACAGGCGTTGTGATGAGGAAGCGGACGTCTTTGCTTACGTCGAACTAGCCTTAACCGGCGGGCGCCTCGATCAGCTGCCATTTTGCCGCTGGGGGTCGGGAATGTCTGGACCGTAGACCTCACTCCGTTTCGTCTCATCGGAGAAATAAGCCAACCACCGGCCATTGGGCGATAGTCTGCCGCCCGATGTCGTCGTCATCGGAATTCCTGTCAGCTATTATCCCAGGCTTCCGCTGCATAAGCCTTGGTATGATTGCAGCGGATGGGCCAAATGAGATTGACGGCTGTATACATGAAGGTGCCTGAAGGCTACGTTGCGTTCGTCGAAGAACTGCCGGGTGCGAACACACAAGGGGCGACGATCGAAGAAGCACGTACGAACCTGGAAGAGGCGGTTGCCATGGTTTTGGAGGCAAACCGGGAATTGTCCGAGCAGTCGCTGGCTGGCGGCTAGGTCGTGGCGCAGGTCTCCGACCTGCGAAATCTCAAGTCACGACCTTCCCGGTGAATGACCGCCAGGAATGCTGCCACTCGAGGTCGATTCGCGATCATCAACAGTTCGGCGTTATGCGTCAACTCGCCGTCGGGCGGGAATAGCGGAGCCTCACGGCTGTGAAGCCGGGGCAACGAATTTCGCCGAACGGGCGTCGTTCCCGAATCCCTCGGCCCCCTATCGCAGCACCAAGCGGTTGGATCTCTAATGATTATCAGATCGGCGATGATACTGGTTTTGCGCGCGAAATGCCACTGCGAGAGCAGTCGCCCCGTTGAGCGCTTGGCCAGAGCCGTCACTTCCATACCTTGTTGAACTCGACTGCCTGGACTCCATCGAGTCCTTCGAAGGAGTGACCTGCGGCAATCATTTGACAGTGAGCGAACTCCTTCCCCTTTAGGAGGTCAACGAACGGTTCGAGAATGAAGTTTTCCTTGTCTGCAATTGCCTCTCTGTCTTCAAGGTTCGCGGGGAAATCAATGATCGCTAGCCCTGGGTATCTTGTGTCAGCAAATCGGCACAAGGACAACAGCGCGTAGTGGTACGCGAAGAGAAAGTACAGACGCTGGGTACCCCCAAGTTTAGTCTTCCAGTTCGTGTCACCAACTCGGAAGCGAACGGATCTTTCATCGATGTGAACTGCAACTGGTCGGCCGAGCCAGGAGTGTGGGTTCAATTGAAAGATGCGATTTAGGTACGTGTTCATGCCGTCGCGGAGACGATCGCCCAATGACTCGTACTCAACCTCGCCAGTGTTCTTCTCGATAGCAGCCTCAGCATCAGCGATTTCCTTTTGGATTCGCTGGATTTCGTCGGAAAGAATGTCACGCTGGTCCAAGACTCCCCGTATTCGCACGAGTTGCTGCAGTTTCTCTTGAGTGCGTCCATACTGGACATCCAGAAGGAACAACTCCGGCGGAAGGACGGCGGCCGCAGCCTGACGAATCGGCCGCATGGACTTGTTAAGCTCTGCAATCTGCTCCGAGAGGTGCCGATGCCAGTTTAGTCTTGCCGTTCGATCCTTCGCCAACTGCGCGAGCAGCTGATGGGTTTCTTCTAGTTCGCTCTTGACTTGCTCGTTTTCAAATTGAATCCTCTGAGTCTGCAGGACATTCGCATCTGCCAGTGTGGGCCTGCCACACACATAACATTCGCCAGGGTCTGAAGTCTTTGTGATGGGCTGGTCGCACGCAGGGCAATGAGTGACGCGAAGATCCGCTAGTACGGCACCGGCATCCGCGACCCTCTTTAGCTTTTCGAGTTCGTCTGTAAGAAGATCTTTGACGGTGGAGACTTCAGCGATCCTCGCCTCAGTCTGTTTGATCGCGCTACCAAGGCCTCCATCTCCGCCGCAAGTTAACCAATCGCTCCGAGACAGCCGCAACATCTGGAATCCTCCCTTCCTTCTCAGTGAGCGTTTCTTCAGCGGAGGACTTGATTTCTGCGAGTAAGGTCTTCCGTTGCGCGGCTAAGCTGAGTTCCTCCTTCTCCAGGTTCTCCTTCGCGGCTTCAATTGATTCTGGTGTTAACGCCACGCCCAGTTCGTCAACTCCAACTAGGTCTTTGGAGATGCGGTCAAGCATGGTCATGAACTGCTCTCGCTTCGACTGCAGATCCCAAAGACGCTTATTCTTCGATACGAGGTTCCCAAACTCTGCGGAGAAAAGTTTTTCTGCAACACCAAGGAACTGCACTATGCAAGCGTGCTGGTCCACTTCGGGCTGCTGATCTGCGATGTCTGACCAGGCAGTCTCGCGCCGATAAATGTGTCGGACCAAACTACGCCAGGTCAGTTCCGGCCATTTCCGTGCCCCGTAAGGATCGCCCTGGGGAAAATGAACGATCGGGATGTTAAGCAAGTTCATTAATCTGCGGGAGTAATCCTTTACGTTCTCTGCCTCGCCATCGACGTATACTTTGCCGAGAGTGCCGGGTTCTTTCCATCTACGCTCCACGTTCATTTCCTCATCGCCAATTTGGATGACTGCGGAAGCGGATATAAAGAGCTGAAACAATACATTGTCCGGATCTTCTCGCTCCTCAAGCGTGACCTCATCGCCAAGTAGATAGTCGATTGTCTGCAACCATTTCGTCTTGCCGGTGTTACCCTCACCTACCAGAACAGTAATTCCAGGCTCAAAGTGAATGGACTCCTCTGAACCATCCTCCCGTTTGCGAGTCACCGAGCTGATGAAAAGGCGCTTGTCACCCATCACTCAATGACCTCCCCTAAGCCCTTGTCAGCAACTTCTTCCTGAAATACTTGGTAGATAATCTTCTTGAGCACGGAACCGCTCTTGGAGCTGAGCTCTTTCTTTACGGCCTTCATTTGTTGGACGAGCTGGGAAAAGGAGTCCTTCTCCTTAAGCGCGTCTGCAGCCAGCTTGCCGATCGCGGTGAGCTGAAATTGGAAGGTGGAGCCAGACTTCGTGACGGTGATCAACCCTTTTCCTTCGAGATAGGCCAGTACGTGGTAGTACCGTTTGTCCCATGGTCCGTAGTGGTGGCGTACCATGCTAGATTCCACCGATCGAGCCAGGCTTTTCGGCTGTTTCTGGAGAAATGCGCTGACGCGAGCGAAGAACTGCGGATACCGGACAAAGAAGTCGAGCTTCGCCATCTTCGTGAGCCCATCGATCGTGTCCTTCACGCCACAGATTCGAAACAGCAGTAAGAGGCGAGCCGCATGGAATTCCAATACATCATCGGCAACGAGCGAAACAGCCGAGGCTCAGAGCTTAGATTGACGAGAGACTTCATGCGGTCACACGTAGAAATCGATGCCCGCAACGATCGGTCACGTTGTACATACAGCCCTGAAGAAAGCCCAATCCCAGCTTGCCAGCAGACGGATGTGAGGCGTGTAGGTGCTCAAGTTTCTCCAAACAACGATATGAAAAGCTGGACCGTCGTCCGCCAACGCTCCTGAATCAAGCTTTGCCCGGAGTCCGTTTAAATGCGCGACAACTTCCGCTTCAACCTGTGCGTACTCGAGCGGTGCGGAATAGCGTTCCGTCAGCATCCGCTGCCGGTAGATCCAGCGCGTATCATGAGCGGCTTGAATCGCGTCCGAAGGAAGGTCAGCGGCCTTCATTTTTTCGACCATACGCGTACCGCTAACCATTGCAGGATACGCCAGCGCATTAGCGGTCTTTGTAATCCATTCCAGAACGTCAGCTCTCTTCAGCTTCTTGTCTGCGCTTTAGTCGCTAACGCTGCGTCGAAGACCAAACGTACCAACTTGCTGTAGAGTTCGATTATTTGATCAACAAGCAGGACGATTCCCAAACGTTCCATCGCGATCGCCAGGGCAATTCGATTTCGCGCTTCCAAGGCATCGAGAGAGTGCACGACCTCCCAGGTTGCCCTTTCAATCCAATAGCTACAGTCCTCTCCAAGTGGGGACCGAAAAAGGTTAAGCCGCTGTGCACACGCCTCCGCGAGTGGACCAAAGATTGCCTTTTGGAGCCTCGCTCAACAGACTCTAACATAAGCGTTAGACCCTTAAGTTCGTCCATGACGTCGCGAGTGGTCACGATTCGAAAGGTACAAGGTTCAGTGCACGCATGGTGGGCGAGAGACCGCTCCAACATCGATGTGCCAGCTTGCTTTCCCCCTTCCTGCTGACACAACTTTGCCAGTTGACCAGAGCTGGTTTGGTTCTTCACTCTTCACCTGAACAAACTCGACACTTTCAGAGTGGTAGGACGTTCGGATAATCACTATATCGTCGTGAGTTTCACACCAAACGGCCGTGATTTCAGCGTCTGAGAGCATTTCAATGCAACTGGATATCCCCTTGACTCAGCCGACCCCAACATATAGATTTCAGGAATGGAGGATTACCCGCGCACCGTTCAGGAGTTCGAGAGTCGTTTCGCGAAGGAAGAAAACTGCCGGGCCTACCTAGTCAGCCTGCGATGGCCCGAGGGATTTCAATGCCCGTGCTGTCACGGCAAGAAGGCGGTTGTGGTTCGTGACACTTTGTTCCAGTGCTGTGGCTGCCGCCGCCAAGTGTCGGCCACCGCGGGTACCATTTTCCAGGACACCCGGAAACCGCTGGTGATGTGGTTTCGGGCGATGTGGTATGTGACGAGCCAGAAGAACGGGGCGAGCGCCCTGGGTTTGCAGCGGGTGCTCGGCTTGGCTAGTTATGAGACCGCCTGGACCTGGCTACACAAACTGAGACGGGCAATGGTCCGGCCGGACCGGGATCGGTTGAGCGGTTGGGTGGAAATGGACGAGACCATGGTGGGCGGATTGGAGGAGGGAGCTTGGGGAAGGCAAACCGCGCGAAAGGCGTGGGTTGTGATCGCTGCCCAGGCCGATGGAGCGGGCATTGGGCGCATCCGGATGCGGATGATCAGGGACTGCTCGGCGGCCAATCTCCACCCGTTCGTGGAGGATTGCATCGAACCCGGAAGCGTGATCCACACGGACGGCTGGCAAGGATACGCAGGCTTGGAGAAGCAGGGCTATCAACGGGAGATCACGAGGTTGGGGAATCGAAGGAAAGAAGCTTCCAAGTTGATGCCTCGGGTTCATCGGGTCGTGTCGCTGTTGAAGCGCTGGCTGCTCGGTACACACCAAGGCGGGGTAGCTTATTACTACCTGCCTTATTATCTGGATGAATTCACATTTCGCTTCAATCGCCGGAAATCCAAGAGCCGAGGGAAGCTCTTCTTTCGGCTCGTGCAGCAGGCCGTGAATACGCCGCCGAACACCTATGAGTCGATAGTGAGAACGGTTAGCGGGCCACCACTACATATGGGGGCAAGCTGAGTCAAGGGGATATCCAGCTCAATGCAACTGGATATCCCCTTGACTCAGCCGACCCCAACATATAGATTTCAGGAATGGAGGATTACCCGCGCACCGTTCAGGAGTTCGAGAGTCGTTTCGCGAAGGAAGAAAACTGCCGGGCCTACCTAGTCAGCCTGCGATGGCCCGAGGGATTTCGATGCCCGTGCTGTCACGGCAAGAAGGCGGTTGTGGTTCGTGACACTTTGTTCCAGTGCTGTGGTTGCCGCCACCAAATGTCGGCCACAGCGGGCACCATTTTTCAGGACACCCGGAAACCGCTGGTGATGTGGTTTCGGGCGATGTGGTATGTGACGAGCCAGAAGAACGGGGCGAGCGCCCTGGGTTTGCAGCGCGTGCTCGGCTTGGCTAGTTATGAGACGGCCTGGACGTGGCTGCACAAACTGAGACGGGCGATGGTCCGGCCGGACCGGGATCGGCTGAGCGGTTGGGTGGAAATGGACGAGACCATGGTGGGCGGATTGGAGGAGGGGCTTGGGGACGGCAAACCGCGCGAAAGGCGTGTGTTGTGATCGCTGCCCAGGCCGATGGGCCGGCATCGGCGCATCCGGATGCGGATGATCGAGGACTGCTCGGCGGGCAATCTCCATCCTTTCGTGGAGGACTGCATCGAACCGGGAAGCGTGATCCACACGGACGGCTGGCAAGGTTACGCGGGACTGGAGAAGAAGGGCTATCAGCGGGAGATCACCAAGTTGGGGAATCGAAGGAAAGAAGCTTCCAAGTTGATGCCGCGTGTCCATCGGGTCGCCTCGCTGTTGAAGCGCTGGCTGCTGGGCACACACCAAGGCGGGGTGGCTACTACTACCTGCCTTATTATCTGGATGAATTCACGTTTCGCTTCAATCGCCGGAAATCCAAGAGCCGCGGGAAGCTCTTCTTTCGGCTCATGCAGCAGGCCGTCAATACGCCGCCGAACACCTATGAGTCGATAGTGAGAACGGTTAGCGGGCCACCACTACATATGGGGGCAAGCTGATGCAAGGGGATATCCAGCTCAATGCAACTGGATATCCCCTTGACTCAGCCGACCCCAACATATAGATTTCAGGAATGGAGGATTACCCGCGCACCGTTCAGGAGTTCGAGAGTCGTTTCGCGAAGGAAGAAAACTGCCGGGCCTACCTAGTCAGCCTGCGATGGCCCGAGGGATTTCAATGCCCGTGCTGTCCGGCAAGAAGGCGGTTGTGGTTCGTGACACTTTGTTCCAGTGCTGTGGCTGCCGCCGCCAAGTGTCGGCCACCGCGGGTACCATTTTCCAGGACACCCGGAAACCGCTGGTGATGTGGTTTCGGGCGATGTGGTATGTGACGAGCCAGAAGAACGGGGCGAGCGCCCTGGGTTTCAGCGGGTGCCCGGCTTGGCTAGTTATGAGACCGCCTGGACTGTCAGCACCGGTATAAAACAACCGCATTTCCACCGGTTTTGTTGTTGGGAAGAAAAGCCTACGGCGAGGACGTGGTACGCACTCTATAACAGTTTCTAAATTCTTCGCCTGACCCGCTCAATGCGACAACGCCGGTATGGTCCAACGGCGGTGTCGCTATTGCGAGCGGGTCTTTCATCCATCCAAGTTTCAGCCCAGTCAATCGGTCTGCAGTGAATCGGAGTGCCAGCGGCGTCGGCGCTCTGATACCCACCGCCGCAAGATCGCCGGCGATCCGGAGTACCGGCAGGTGTGTCAGGACAGCTCGCGTAAGTGGCGGGCCCGGAATCCGGAGTATTGGCGCCGGCGCCGGGAGAGCAATCCGGCCCTCGTCGAACGCAACCGCCAACGGCAACGAGTCCGGGATCAGAAGCGGAGGCTTCGCAATCTTGCCAACAACAACTCAGCTTTTGATCTAAAGCGTTCCGCGGCACAGGTCTGGCTGGTCGGCATGGACCTGGAGCATCTTGCCAACAACAACTCAGCTCCAGCGCAAGTCTGGGTTCTGGAAGCACTTCCGCCTCGTCGCGGCCCACAGATCGAATCTTGCCAACAACAACGTTCTGGCATCGATTCGCTTTCCGCCGGATAAAGGGAATCGCACCATGCTCTCGACCGAACAGATCAACGACCTGCATCGTCTCTACTGGTCCGAGCGCTGGCCTATCCGTAAAATCGAACGACATCTCCGCATGGGCTGGCACACCATCCGGAAATATCTCGATGTGCCGGCGCAGGGTCCGGCTCAGCGGCCGCGCACGAGCAAACTCGATCCCTTCAAGACCACCATTGCCGAGTGGCTGGAAAAGGATGCCACCGTGACCGGTGCGGTGATCCAACAGCGATTGCGGCCGCTCGGCTACACCGGTGGTCCGACGATCCTGCGCGACTACCTCCAAACAGACTCGCCCACAACCAAACCAAGTCGCGCCTTTATCCGCATGGAGCCCGCCCCTGGCGAGCGTTTCGAAGTCGATTGGGGTCACTTCGGCGCGCTCCACTACTCCGGTGACAAGCGCAAGCTCTACGCGTTCGCCCTCGTCGAGGCTCACAGCCGCATGCTCTATCTGGAGTTTACTCACAGTCAGAGCTTTGAAACCTTCGTGCGCTGCCACATGCATGCCTTCGCTGCCCTGGGCGGCATCGCGCGAGAGATCGCCTATGATAATCTCGCCACCGCCGTGGCCGAGCACGATGGTCGCCTGGTGCGTTTTCTTCCGCGCTTTCTCGGCTTCGCGCGCGAATATGGCTTCTACCCGCGCGCCTGCAATCTGGCGGCGGGCTGGGAAAAAGGCAAAGTAGAGCGCGCCATCGGTTATGCACGCCAGAACTTCTGGCCCCTACGTGAGTTTACTGATCTGCATGACGTGAATCGCCAGGCCCGCCAGTGGCTCTCGGAGGTTGCCAACCAACGGCAGCACCGCGAAACCCGGCAGCGGCCCATCGACCGCTTTCAACCTGCCGCGCTGAAACCGCTGCCAGTCATTCCCTACGACTATCGCGACAGCGTTGAAGTGCTCGTGCATACAGACCTCCGCGTGCAGTTCGACGGCAATCGCTACTGTGTGCCCCAACGCTATGTGGGCCGCCACTTAATGGTCAAGGCCGATTCCGGCTCCGTCGCTATTTATGACCGCGTTCATGAGGTCGTCAGCTACGCACGCTCCTGGCGCCGTGGCCAAACCTTCGGCGCGGAGCGTTTCGAAGCGGAACTGGCCGATCTGCGACCCGCTGCCAGAAGGTCGCGTGCGCAGCAGCGCCTGTTCCTGTTTCTCGATGGTCTCTGTTCCAAGGCTATGGTCGAAGCGTATCTGCGCGATATCGCCGATACCGACCGCGCACTTTCACGTCAACTGACGGAACTGCTCGAACTCATCCGCCAGTACGGGCCGGAAGCCGTGGCTGGCGCGATCGAAAAAGCTTCCGCGGCGCGTGCTTTCGGCGCCGACGATGTCGCCAACATCCTGCGGCAGCAGCAATCCCCACGCCGCCCCCAGCCGCCTCTGATTCTGCGCGATCCCCTGCTGAACGAACTCGCTACCGATCCGCTGTCTTTGCTTGAATATGACGCTTTCATCCTCCATCCCGGAAAGGAATCCGATGACACCCCTCGAACAAAAGCTGAATCAACTGAGTCTGTCGACCATGAGCCGCCAACTGGAGACTACTCTGACTGAAGCCGCCACCAAGAATCTCAGCGCGGCGGCGACCCTGGAGTGGCTGGCCGATATGGAAATCGAAGCCCGCTCCCAGCGCGCCATTGAGCGGCGTTTCCGATTCTCGCGCCTGCAGGCCCAACCCAGCATCGACGCTTTTCACTTCCATCACCACAAGAGCCGTATGCAGGCCAAACCCCGGCTCCTGCGCCTGCTCGATCTCTCGTTCCTCGCCAAAGGAACCAACATTGTGCTCATCGGAAATCCCGGCGTTGGTAAAACATTCGTGGCGAAACTGCTCGCCTGGCGCGCCTGCCAGGCAAATCAGCGCGTCCTGTTCACCACCGCGATGGACATGCTCAATCACCTGCTCGCTTCCCAGGTCGATCACTCCCTGGTGAGAAAACTCAAAGCCTACACCAAGCCTTCACTCCTGGTCTGCGACGAACTGGGATACCTGGCTCTCGATCAGCAGACCTCCAACCTCTTTTATCAGGTGATCTCGACGCGCCACAGCCACAAACGCTCCACCGTGATTACGACCAACACTTCCTTCTCCGACTGGGGCAACATCCTCTTTAATACGACCATCGCCACCGCCATCGCCGACCGGCTCGTCGAAAACTCCGAGATCTTCCTGCTGGGCGGCGACAGTCTGCGCAAGGCCAACAAGAATCCCGATCCGCCGGCCGAGTAGGCTGGCTCCGATCATGCGCCGCGCTGTGATGATAACCCGTGCGGAGGAGTCCGCCGGCTAACCCCACAACGGCGCTGCCGCGGCGGGCGGGAGTTTCGGCTCCCGCCCTCTTCTATTTTCTGCCCCCATCCATGTTCAACTTCAGCGCCAATCACCTCTTCCTGATCTCGCGGACGGAATACGCTTCTTGCGCGGTGTTGCTCATGCTGGACCACGATACTCGGCGTGTGTATCGCCTGCTCGACTTCACCAAACGCCTTAACCTCAGATCAGGCTGTGCCTACTGTGTGGCAGGCAAAGTGAACAGCGTCAACACACTCTACCTGGTGATCGAATCGGTCAAGCTGGACACCAAGCACCAGCGCCTTTCCACAACTCCTGTTCCTGCTGACGGCGCGGGAGGGTATGGCGTGCCCTGACCCTCTCGTCGATTCCGAACCCGAATCCATGGCTGGCGTGCTGACTCTGTCGTCGCCGGTCCGCGCACCAGTGTCTGCCGTCGTCAAAACCGGTGGCACAAATGGCGTCAAAACCGGTGAAATCGCGGCTGCCTTAAACCGGTGCTAACACCTGGACCTGGCTACACAAACTGAGACGGGCAATGGTCCGGCCGGACCGGGATCGGTTGAGCGGTTGGGTGGAAATGGACGAGACCATGGTGGGCGGATTGGAGGAGGGAGCTTGGGGAAGGCAAACCGCGCGAAAGGCGTGGGTTGTGATCGCTGCCCAGGCCGATGGAGCGGGCATTGGGCGCATCCGGATGCGGATGATCAGGGACTGCTCGGCGGCCAATCTCCACCCGTTCGTGGAGGATTGCATCGAACCCGGAAGCGTGATCCACACGGACGGCTGGCAAGGATACGCAGGCTTGGAGAAGCAGGGCTATCAACGGGAGATCACGAGGTTGGGGAATCGAAGGAAAGAAGCTTCCAAGTTGATGCCTCGGGTTCATCGGGTCGTGTCGCTGTTGAAGCGCTGGCTGCTCGGTACACACCAAGGCGGGGTAGCTTATTACTACCTGCCTTATTATCTGGATGAATTCACATTTCGCTTCAATCGCCGGAAATCCAAGAGCCGAGGGAAGCTCTTCTTTCGGCTCGTGCAGCAGGCCGTGAATACGCCGCCGAACACCTATGAGTCGATAGTGAGAACGGTTAGCGGGCCACCACTACATATGGGGGCAAGCTGAGTCAAGGGGATATCCAGCTCAATGCAATAGCGGGCGGCCACGTGATCCTGGACGTTAAATCCGATCCGAGCTGGAGTTCCCCCAATATTAACGATCGGAAGCGCATGAATTGAAAGCGGCTGTGTCGTCTCACTCATCAGTCAAGCTGCTGCCCGTCGAGCGCCTCTCTTCGAATACGATACAGCAGTTGTTTAGAAGACGGTTGCACGCAGATCCCTCAGGCCGCCAATCGGCTCCGTGAGTTAACTCACTTTTTCAGTAAATAGACACAATATCAGAGTTTTGGCAGCCGGGAGATCCATAAGGGGAATCGCCGAAGCGTCTTGGATCCAGTCTTATCGGAAATCCAGCTCCGTTTTTGGACAGGCGCGAGGATTAATCCCGGTAAACGCGCGCTTAGCGCCGGTAACGGTCACTTGGATAAAAATCGCTATCCCAGACTTATGCGATCTCACAGTCAAGCCCCGAGTTCCAGAGGGTTCCTAACGCTAATCGAGCAAAGAACCAGTCGGATCACGGCACCTTAAACTCTATCTTCCGTTCCCATTCAGCAACTTCCCAACTTCCACGCCTTCACGCCCAGCACCTGCGTGATAAAAATCAGAGTTGGAGAGAATTTCATTGGCTGCCTCAAAAGTCCCTAATTCAGCCCGGTTGGCTTCGTTTTTTCGAATCACGTTCTTGCCCTCGCGCACCATCCCAAAATCCGTCAACAATTTGGCCACCATTGGGTTCGTTTTTTCAAATCCCACTTTCGGCCTCGCCCGCGCCAGCACCTGTTGGGTTCGTTTTGCAAAATCGCGTTCGGCCCCGTCGCCCGCCACGCACGATGCGTCAACTCCCCGCCGCCGGGCAAAACCTGGCTTCGTTTTTTCAACCCACCATCCCCCATGCGGGACAATAAGGAATGCGGCCACTCCGCGGCTCCTTCTGGGTCTTGGTCCTCTATGACGTGGCCGAGCAAATCCAACTCGACAAGCTCTGCTCCCTGCTGGGTATCGAGCCGGCCAAGCCGCAGCCCAGCTTCAAGCATCCGGCGCCTGAATACGTCCGCTTCGAGCGGCCTCCCGCGGTCGAGTACCCCGAGCCGATCGTCACCGCCACCGGCGAGCGCTTCGAAGCCCAGATCAAATATTTCGATTATGGCGTGGTCAGCGTCGAGCTCAAGCTACAGTTCGAAGCCGATTGGGACGAGCTGATCCGCCTCTCGAACCGCTGGATCCTGGCGCCGGAGACCGAGCGGCTCACCGCCGAACTCGTGCGGGCGCGCCTGCCCCGCGCCGCCGCGGCTCTCACCCAACCCTATGAATCGCACCTGAATGAGGACTACTACATCATCCAGATCCACGAGGCGTTGGATGCCAAAGGCCAGCCCATGACTGCCGCCGCCATGCTCGAAACCCGCGGCGGCCAGGTGGCCCAGATCGTGAGAGGCGACTCGATGCCGCTCTCAGACGCCGAATGCCGGGAAATCCTGCAGTCCAGCCTTTCCTACTATCCGACCGATCTGCTGGTAGCGGGATGGGTGGCCGCCCTGGTCTACGACACCGTCGCCGGAGCCGAGCCAACCATCCAGTTGCTCGAATACGCCAACACCCAGTTGCTCGAATTCCGGCACTACGATGAAGTGCTCACACGTGTGTTCGAGAAGGTCTACGATACTCTCGAGCATCGCGGCAGCCTGCGCCGCTGGAAGATGGCAAGTGAAGCGGAGCGGCTCAACACCCTACGCCTGGACGTCATGGAACTGACCGAGCGCACCGACAATGCCATCAAGTTTCTGAGCGACATGTTCTACGCGCGTGCATATAAGGTTGCGGCCAGCCGCGTGGGCGTCACAGATTACCGCAACCTGGTCGAAGAGAAGCTGCGAACCGCCGGCGAGCTGTACGAGTTCATGACCAACGAATTCCACCAGGCGCGAGGTTTTGTACTGGAGCTGATGGTGGTCGCAATTCTGGTGATCGAGCTGATCCAGCTTTTCTGGGGCCGCCATGGGTAAGTGTAAGAAGCGCTTTACGGTGGGTGCCTAAAGATTGGCCGGAAATTGGCCGATATGTCCTCCGTGGGCGGCGTGTATCTCGAATCTCGGCTAAAGTTCCTTCGACACACCCAAAACCCGGATGGCGGATGGGGATATTTTCCGGATAAACAGTCTTGGTTCGAACCCACAACTTACGCCATGCTCGCCCTCCAGGGACGGCCGGCGTCGGACGACTCACTCGATCGCGCCTTTAAACTACTGCGCTCCTGGCAGACGCCCGACGGAAGCTCGCGTCCCAGTGGTGAAGTCCAGGGCGGGACGTGGGTAACCGCGCAAGCGGTGACGCTGGCCTGCGTTCGCGGCATATATGACGATAAGGTCCGCAGCTCGGTGGATTGGCTGCTCCGCGTCGTGGGCGCCGAATCGAGCGCGGCCATGCGCGCGGCCGCCTTCTTCCATCTGCTCAAGACCAAAGCCGACTTCTCGCATGAGGGATGGCCTTGGCGCGACGGAAACGCGTCCTGGGTTGAGCCCACTGCTCAAGCGCTGGTGGCGCTGAAGAAAGTATCGAAGAAAAATGGAAGCCCGGAGCTCGACCGGCGCGTGAGCGAGGGCGAAGCTCTCCTCCTCAGCCGCCGATGCAGCGATGGCGGATGGAACAGCGGCAATCCTAACGTGCTCAATTACGATCTGCCTTCTTATCCAGAAACGACGGCACTGGCGCTGCTCGGTCTGCAAGGACGAAGCCGCGCCGAGCTCGATCAGCCGTTGGCCTTGGCCGCTCGATTCCGCGCTGAAACCAGATCGTCCGCTAGCCCGTGCCTGGCTGGTGATCGCGCTGCGCTGCCATGGCGGGGATCCGCAGCCGGCCGGTGCAGGATACCAGCGCATCCGGCGATATCATGCTCACTGCGCTCGAAGCGCTCGGCCATCCGGAGGGCAATTACGGGCTCTTGCGAACAGGAGCGCCGGCATGACACGACGCCAATTCATCCCCCTGGTGGCGGTCGCCGCCACCGGCGGATACGCCAGCCTCAAGCTTCAGAAGCCGCCCAAAGTGCCCGATGGGCCGCCCGGCGACTCCGCCGTTGCGATTGTGCGCGCGAGGTCTTACTCGGAGGACCTTGTCAGCCACATGCTCGCCGGAGTTCGCCAGTGCGGCCTGGATGCCCGCGGCAAGAAGGTCCTGCTGAAGCCCAACCTGGTGGAGTTCGATTCCGCCACGGTGATCAATACCGACGCGTCCATCATTGCCGCGGCCGTGGAGGTGTTCCACCGGCTGGGCGCTTCCGAAGTAAAGATCGGCGAAGGGCCGGGGCATCGGCGCGACACGCTCGATCTGGCCGACGATGCGGGCTATCGTTCCAATATTCCCAAGTTCGAAAGCATCTTCACCGATTTGAATCGCGACGATGTCGCGGCCGTCCACGGCTTTGCGGGCGAGCCGGATTTCTACTTCGCCAAAACAGTGCTCGCGGCGGATCTGATCGTTTCTCTCGCGAAGATGAAGACCCATCACTGGGCCGGCGCGACCCTTTCGATGAAGAATTTCTTTGGCCTGGTCCCGGGCTCCATCTATGGATGGCCCAAGAACAAGCTGCATTACATCGGCATTCCGGAGTCGGTCGTGGAGCTGAACCGCACCTTCCGCAACACCTTCGCCATTGTCGACGGCGTGGTCGGGATGGAAGGCAACGGCCCGATCCAAGGTACGCCCAAGCAGGCCGGTGTGCTGGTGATGGGTAGCGATCTGGTGGCCGTCGATGCTACCTGCTGCCGCATCATGGGTCATCGATCCCGAGAAGGTCGACTATCTGCGCATGGCTGCCGATCTCGGGCCACGTGCATCCGGAGCGCATCGAGCAGCGCGGCGAGACCATCGCCTCCGTGCAAACTAACTTCGCGCTGATCGAAGAATTCCAACACCTCCGGCTGGTCTGATGCCGCAGGCGCTTGAAAATCGCCAGATGAGCATAATGCGGCGGTGGTTCGGTCCCCTGCCCGGGCGCAACGAGGCGCGCGCCATGAGCTGGATGGCTCTGGCCGCAGCCGTCATACTCTGCGGCATAACCATATTCCGAGGGTTTCACGGCCAAGCTTTCATGGGCCGGCCGATGGGGGGCGACTTCGTCGAGTTCTACGTAATCGGAAAGATCCTCAATAACTTCGACGCGTCCCGGATTTACGATTTGAAGCTCGCGGTAGACCTGCAGCATTCCGCACTGCCGTCCATGGCTGAGACCCAGATGCTGGTGTACGGGCATGCGCCCTACATCGCCCTGTTGTTCAAGCCCTTCGCAATGCTTCCTTATTTATGGGCCTACGCCGCGTGGCTGGGGTTCTCGGCCGCGCTGTACTTGACCGGCGTCACGCTTCTGTTCCGCGCAACCGCGCTGCCGGCGGAACATCGCACCACCGGGTTTCTGTTGGCAGTATCCTACATGCCGTTTATTTTCGAAACTTGGATCGGCGGCCAAATTTCCGTGGTCGTGTTCTTTTTGTGGTCGCTGTTCTTTTGGTTCTGGCGCCAGAATCGGCTTTTTCTAGCCGGGCTTGCTTTGGCGCTGGGAATTTTCAAGCCTACGCTGGTCGCGCTGCCCGTGGCGATGCTGATCATCGGGCGCCGATGGCGTATCCTGCAAGGCTTCGCAACAGGCGTGGCCGCGGTGGCAGCCTTGTCGATCGGCATGGTTGGTATGGATGGAGGCCGGGCCTGGGTGAACACTTTGATGTTCGCCGGCAGAATGACGACCGGCCCGGAAGAGGCGTGGCATCTCGCAAAATCGGTGGACATGAGTTCGTTTTTTCACTTGCTGCTGTTCAATGCTTCCCCGCTGACGGGGATTGTCGTGGCGGCCGCGGGTATTCTCGCCTTCGGGGCGCTGGCCAGGGCCTGGTGGCAGTCGAGTGGGTGGGGGGCAGCTCCAGGGGTTGAAAACTGGCTCTGGGCGGCTACGCTGGGTTTGACGCTGGTCGTCAACTCGTACGCGCCCATCTATGACGCCATTCTGATAGTACCTGCCGGTGCATTGGCAGCAGGCGCGCTGGAAGGCCAGCGCAGCGACGAACGAGAAGCATTCCGGGGCTGGCTGCTGCTCCTCTATATGGCGGCCTGGATCACACAGCCAATGGCGGAGTTCTTGCACCTGCAGATATATACATTGGTGCTGGCGGGGTATGCCATCTGGAGCCTCCAGATAGCGCATAGAACTGTCTTATCAACAAGGGTCTGGCAGCCGATAGGACTCTTAGACCAGAATGCTATATCCATGCCCAGTAAGAACGTACTACGCCCCAGAATCTAGAACCCCTGGTAGCGGGGCGATTTTAGAAGCGTTCTAGGGGCAACCCCTGATTTAACGTACCGTCTTTGGATGATAGTTTAACCATAGCGGTGGATCAAGCCATCGCAGGGAGAGAGGAGAAAAGCAAAAATGACACGGATCACCAATTTAGTCTGGAAGCTGAGAATCTGGAAGGATACCCGAGGACAGGATCTCATTGAGTACGCATTGATGGCCGGCTTCGTGGCAGTAGCCGCGGGCGCCATTATGCCGGGTGTTGCATCCAGCATCAGCACGATCTTCAGTAAGATCTCCAGTGTGATGACCGCTGCTTCAACGCAGAGCTAACCCCTTCGGGTGGGTAGGCGAGCAGATGACCCTCTTCCTCGCCTACCCTCCTAAGGATTCCTGCCAGTGTTAGTGCGACCCCGTATTAGTGTGACCCGTATCAGTGTGAGAACGCTCCGGCCTTTTCGGCCTGCTGCGTTAGTCCCTGCAAGTTTCCTGCCTGATCGAATTCCATCTGCTCGGCTTCGCCTAAGATTTCCAAGACCGGATTTTTCCGGATTTCCGCTCGCAAATTCTCGCTCAATTTCAAGAAACCCAGCTCCATTGTGTTCTTAATCCAGCCGTAGGTCACTTCCGACAGGTCGACTTTGCCGACGGTGGGTGCGATTCGCTCCAGGCACTCGCGGTCGCTCGGGAAGTGGACCGGGGTGCGGATAGCGGTAGGCGTGGATGCGGTGAGGGAGTTGATCTGGGTTGGGTTCCAGTCGATTTTCTGCAGCAGCCGGTCGTGGATCACTTCAGCCATGCCGACTCCGGCTGCATTGCCGTAGCTGTTGGCGCTTAAATCGCGGGCGAAGATACGCTCGATGCGGGCTTCATCGGGCCAGGGATTCGATTCGCCGTTGACGCTGCGATTCACCACTTTGGTGTCCATTCCGGCGCCGCTGATATCCTTGCCGATTTCGTCCAGAATCAGAATGTCGAGCGGCATGGGAATGCGGCCCATCCAGCTTTTGACCAGCGCCAGCAGCTGCTTCTTCGGTGCGCTCCATATCTTCCACTGGGACAGCGGTCAATTGGGCGGTATTGTGATTGGCGTCTTCCAGGATCGCCAGGCCGCCCAGGATTTTTCCCGACTTCAGCACTTGCCGTCCGACGCTGCGGATCACATGCTCCAGGCCGAGCTTGTAGGCATAGGTGTGGTAGCGCTGCGCGCCCGCGAATTTGCCTAGGCCGATGGCCATCATCTTGAAGAGGCCGCTTTCGATCTTGCCGGCAGAAATCGGTGTGCCATTTGACGCGGCCGATGAGCATGACGCCGTCGCTGCCGAAAGCATTGCGATCCATGAAGGCTTCGATGCCGTCGGTGGTCTTGCCGAGCGAAACCACATCCAGCGCGCTGACAATGGGGCACCCCATGGCGGCCTGGTGAATGCCGTACTTGGCCAGGACGTCGGCCTGGCCTTGGGCGGTGGCGGCGCCGTGACTTCCCATGGCCGGGAAGATGAACGGCTGGCAGCCCTGCGATTTCCAATACTTCACCACCGCGCCGGCGATGTGCGCGATGTTGGCGATGCCGCGGCTGCCGACACCGATAGCGACGCGAGATCCGGGCTTGACGCGCGATCCAAATTGCGAACCTGCGAGCTGCCGTTCAACTTCGCCCGGGACGTCCGCGATCGCGCGGTCCGGGAATTTCTGGCGTACCGCTAGCAAGCGGGGAACCTGCATATCTTCAGGATACCCAAGTGGCGCCGCCACCATTCTTGGTAGTGCCCAAGGCATGGTACGCTTTGCTTTGCCGAAGACCTCCGCATGCTCGAATTCGTAATCTATCTGATCTCGGGAATCGGATACGGCTTTTACTTCGATCTGAATCCGCTCGAAACTTTGCTGGTTGCGCTGGCGGTGGTGGGCGTGTTCCGGGGATGGTGGCCGCGTTTTCCAATGACACGGGCGTGGCGGGCCTGGACGCGGTTGGCGCACCGCAGGAAGACGGCGGTCGCGATCGTGTTTGTATTCGCGCTGCTGGTGCGCGCCGCGTTGCTGCCCCTATTGCCGGCTCCCGATCCGGTGGTGAGCGACGAATTCAGTCATCTTCTGATCGCCGACACCCTGGCGCACGGACGGCTAACCAATCCAACGCATCCCATGTGGGTGCATTTCGAGAGCCTTCACATCATTCAGAAGCCGACCTACAATTCCGACTATTTTCCGGGCCAGGGCGCCGTGCTGGCATTGGGAAAAGCGATAGGACATCCGTGGGTCGCGGCCTGGCTATTGTGCGCGGCGATGTGCGCAGCGCTCTGTTGGATGCTGCAAGCTTGGCTGCCGCCCGCATGGGCGCTGTTCGGCGCGATGCTGGCCGTTTTTCGTTTCGGGATCGCGAGCTATTGGGTGAATGGCTATTACGGCGGTTGTCTTGCGGCGCTGGGTGGGGCGCTGGTTCTTGGATCTTATCCTCGCTTATGCACGTCCGGGCTGCCCCGGAAACCTATGGTCTCGATCTCGTTCCTGTTTGGACTGGGATTGGCAATCATTGGATACGCGCGGCCGTTCGAAGGTCTGGCGGTAGCGGTTCCGGCCGCTGTGGCAATCGGGATCGCGATGCTGCGCGGAAAGACGCCGGCGTGGGTTGGCGTACCCGCGACGGCTGTGGTCTTGATGGCAGTGGCCGGCTTGCTTGCATATTCGAAAGCCGTAACTGGCGATCCACTGAAGCCACCTTACGCGGTCAACCAAGCCACTTATGGCTGGCCGATGACGCTGCCTTGGTATCATCCACCTCAGGTACAGTTCCGGCACGAAGAACTGCGCCGCTATTACAACTATGAGAAGGAAGTACACGACCGCAACGCGACTCCTTGGGCTGAGCTGAAGAACAGTACTCTCAAGGCTCAGGAGATGTGGCGGTTCTATTTCGGCCCGTCGCTGTCGATTGGTTTGATAACACTTCCGCTGGTATGGCGAAGCCGGCGGCTGCGGCTACTGTTGATCACGGCTGGACTCACGGTGCTAGCAGCGTTGATTGAGACAGGCAGTTCGCCTCACTATGCGGCGGCCGCCACCGGAGCATTCGTGGCGGTGTTGATGGAATGTTTCAGGCGCTTACGGGCGGACCGGAGGCGGTTAGTATTCGCGGCCCCGATTGTCATGCTGCTGATTCTCGGCGTGCGCATAGGTCTGGGCGCGGTGCATCTTCCTTTCACCCAGCGGGTGAATTTTCAATCCTGGTGCTGCGTGACGCCGGGAAATCCGAACAAGGCACGAATACTCGCTATATTGGATCGAACCGAAGGCAGGCATCTGGTGTTGGTGAAGCCGAAGATCGATCCCGAGAACCTTTTCCAATGGATTTACAACGACGCCGATATCGACGGGTCCAAAGTAGTGTGGGCGCGCGATATGGGCGTGGAGGGAAACCGCGCTTTGCTGGATTATTTTCGCGATCGCAAAATCTGGCTGCTGGATCCGAATGTCGAACCAGCGACGATCTTGCCGTATTCGCCCCGGCGGTGACAGGGCAATTATGATAGGAAGGAATCCATGCAACGATTTTCGGGTGGTCTGCTTTTAATGGTATTGATCGGGACCTGGCCGGCATCCGCTCAGGGCACCACAGAGATCGAGAAGGGGAAGCAGCTCTTTCTGGGAATGTGCTCGCGATGTCACGGAGTGGAAGGCGGCGGCGGTGAAGGTCCGAACCTCAACCGGCCGGTGTTGAGCCGCGCGCCGGACGACGAGGCGCTGGCAGCCGTTATTCGCGATGGAATTCCCGATCGGGGAATGCCAAAGCTCCGGCGATTCACGGATGCCGAACTGCACGCGATGGTCGTCTACATTCGGTCGCTCAGCCAGAACACGACGGCTGCAGTTACAGGAAATCCGGAGAAGGGCAAGGCCGTTTACCAGCGGTCAGGGTGCTCGTCGTGCCACGTCATTCAGGGTGAGGGCGGCAATCTCGGTCCGGAACTCACCAGCATCGGCGCGCATCGCGCTCCCGACTATCTGCGACAGGCGATCGTCGATCCGGCTGCGACGCTGCCGCGGGGAGTGATGGCCTTCCCGGGCCACGGCTTTAGCGAGTTTCTGCCGGTCCGAGTGGTCACGCGCGACGGCCGGGAAGTACGCGGGCTGCGAGTGAACGAAGACTCCTTCACGATTCAAGTCAGAGACGCCAGCCAGTTATATTCGTTTCGGAAGGCCGATCTGCAGACCTTGGATAAACAGATTGGCCAGAGCTTGATGCCGGAATACAAGAGCAAGATCGCCGGGTCGGACCTGGATGATCTGGTCGCGTATCTGTCGGGGTTGGGAGGCGCGAAATGAAGCTGCAACGGTTCAATATGGTGTTGTTGGTCTTTGCGGCGTTGAGCGCGGCTTACGGTCAGGTGCCCTATCAGCGCATCGCCGGCGCGGATAGCAATCCGGGAACGTGGGTGACATACTCGGGCAATTACCAGGCGCAGCGCTACTCGCAGACTGGACCAGATCAATCGCCAAAACGTCACGCAACTGAAGCCGACATGGGTGTATCAAATGCGGAACCCCGGGATCGTGGAAACTTCTCCGATTGTGGCCGACGGCGTCATGTACATCACCGAGCCGCCCAGCACCGCGACGGCGCTGGATCTTCGCACTGGCCGTCCGCTGTGGACCTACACGCCCAATATTCCTCAGGATGTCATCATCATCGGATCACCTCCGGTGAATCGCGGCGTGGCTATCCTCGACAACACGGTTTTCTTCGGAACGGTGAATTGCCATCTGATTGCGCTGGACGCGAAGTCGGGAATCGTCCGCTGGGATATCGCGGTGGATGACAACAAGAAAGGTTATTACGTTACCGGCGCGCCGCTGGCGATCGACGGCAAGATCATCGTCGGCGTTTCCGGCGCCGAGACCGGGATTCGCGGTTTCTTAGACGCATACGATGCCAAAACCGGTAAGCGGGCGTGGCGCACATGGACCGTGCCTGGTCCTGGCGATGCCAAATGTCGAGTCGTGGGGCGGCACGAGCTTTCAGCACGGCGGCGGTTCCACCTGGGTGACCGGGTCGTACGATCCGGACCTGCACCTGGTATATTGGGGCACCGGAAATCCGGCGCCGGATTGGAACGACGATACGCGGCCGGGTGACAATCTCTACACCTGCTCGCTGCTGGCGATGGATGCGGACACCGGGAAAATCAAGTGGCATTTCCAATTCACTCCGCATGACGTCCATGACTGGGATTCCACCGAGGTCCCGATTTTGTTCGATGCCGACGTGAAGGGCCGGCGGCGCAAAGTGGTGTCGATGGCGAACCGCAACGGTTTCTACTATGTGCTGGACCGGCAGACCGGCGAGTTCCTGGCGGGCGCTCCTTACGTGAAGCAGACCTGGACCGATGGGCTGGACGCGAAAGGGCCGGCCGTTCGCGCGGCGCGATGCGGACCCGAAGGTGAACGGGCACGCTCGTCTATCCGGCGATCTCGGGAGGCGCGAACTGGTGGAGCCCCAGCTACAGTCCCAAGACCCACCTGTTCTACCAGACCACTCGCGAAATGGCCGGCATCTACTACAAGGGCGACGCGGAATATAAAGATGGCACGGCGTACGCGGGCGGCGGCGGCGAGGTTAAGAATGGCGATGATGCTTACGGCGCGATCCGCGCGCTCGAATCGACCACGGGGAAATTGCGGTGGGAGTTCAAGCTGCTGACTCCTCCGTTGACGGGCCTATTGTCCACCGCGGGGGGCCTGGTTTTCGGCGGCGCGGAAGAAGGTAATTTCTTTGCGCTTGACTCCGAGACCGGCAAGCCGCTTTGGGAATTGCAGCTTGGGGCGGCGGTTCGTTCGCCACCGGTATCGTTTCTGATCGACGGGAAGCAGCAGATCGCGGTCACGGCGGGGTCGTCCTTGTTTGTCTTTGGAAATTGATTCCAATATTCCTACTGAGCTTCATCCGGCTCAGCGAGCAAATCGCCCAGCCGATCGAGCCGGCGTTCCCAGGTCGAGCGACGGTCGTTGATCCATTGCTCCGCGACTGAGAGCCCGGCGGGTTCGATGCGGCAAGTTCGAACCCGCCCAAGCTTCTCGGTTTGTACCAGTCCGCTTTCCTCCAGCACCTGCAAGTGCTGAACCACCGCCGCCAGAGTGATGTCGAGAGGCTCAGCCAGACGCGAGACCGATATGGGTCCTTGGCTGAGCCTCTCCACAATCGCCCGGCGCATGGGATCGCCGAGAGCATGAAAGACACGGTCGATATTCGGTTTTTTCCTACGCATCGCCGCGCGACCGCGAGAACTCCTCTGTCAACCGATCAAGCAACTTGCGCCAACCAGCTTCGCGCATTTCAGGACCATCGGCACCCTCAAAGAAAGCTCCTTGATGGGTGAAGATGAGGTCGGTCCCTGCTTCTGACGGCAAGAACTCGACCGTGCCCAGAGACGCCGAGATGCACTTACCACCCACGGTCATGGTGGATACAAATACAACGCGACGGTTGGGCACAATGTCCTGATAACTGGCCTCATTGGTACAGGCGATCCCTTTTAGCGGGGTACCTTCTTTGAAACGAAAACGGGCGCGTTCTTTGCCTCCCACTCGAAAGTCCATCTCAAAGTGTTCGACTTCATGGTGGTCACCCTCTACAAACCAGCGGCGTTTCTTGGCCGGGTCGGCGAAAGCGGCGAACACACGCTCGGGGGCGGCGGGATAGCTACGCTCGAGGACGAACGTGCTGTGAATAACGGATTGCTTTTCCATGATCTGCATTGGTTTCCTTCCTTTTAGGAATTAGTTAAGCCTCCACTTGAGTATCCAAGATTCCGGGGTAATTGTCAAGTGGATACTTAAGTAATTTACGAACTGCGGAAGTATACTAATGGAGCGGCACATCCGCACCTGGAGGTCCCGATGAGATTTGCACTTTGGCCGGCTGCATTTGTGATTGGCCTAGGTCTTGCCCCGGCTGGATTTGGCGATGACGGAAGCCGCCTTTTGCGAATCGACCACTATGCCCAGGTTCGCTCCAAGGTGCCTGCGATTTCGGAACAGCTGACGCAGATTTACTTCCGCGAAGTGGTGGAAGCGGGAACGGCCTTACGCGGCGGCCTGGCGGCGGATCGCGTGGCGCTCTTCATCCACGGCGCGGGAACGCCCGGGGAAGTTTCGTTCGACGTTCCTTATCAAGACTACAGTTGGATGGCCTACTTGGCGCACGCGGGCTTCGACGTTTTCGCAATGGACATGACCGGCTACGGACGCTCCACGCGTCCCGCGCCAATGAACGACCCGTGCAATCTCACATCCAAGCAACAAGCTGATTTTGTGCCGGGGTTGATTGCCGCGCCATGTCAAGCGAGCTATCCCTACCAGATGACGACCCTCGCATCGGATTGGCACGACATCGACGCCGTGGTCGACCAAATACGCGCGATCCGGCACGTGGGGAAGGTCAGCTTGCTGGCCTGGTCGCTGGGTGGACCGCGATCCGCGGGATACGCGGCGCAGCATGCGGACAAGGTCGCCAAACTGGTTTTGCTCGCGCCCGCGTATAATCGCGCGGCGAAGGAGGAGCCGCCGGCGCATGTGCCCGCTAACGGCGCGGCGATGACCACCCAGTCCCGGGCCGAATTCATCGCCAATTGGGATCGGCAAGTTGGCTGCGCCGATCAATACGACGCCGGAGCGCGCGATTCGGTCTGGTCGGAGATGATGTTGTCAGATCCTGTCGGCGCAACTTGGGGGACCGGAGTGCGGCGCGCGCCACAGGTGACGTCCTGGGGATGGACGACGGCGGTAGCAGCGAATACGCAGATTCCGACACTGATGGTGTCAGGCGCGCACGATAAACAAGTCAACCCGGATCGAGTGCGGGAACTGTACTCCGATTTGGGATCGCCCAAAAAGATATTTGTCGACCTGGCCTGTTCGTCACACAACGCAATGTGGGAAAAGAATCACCTGCTGCTCTTCAAAGCATCGCTGGAGTGGCTCACACAAGGCTCGGTGGAGGGGAAGCAGGAAGGCATGCTGCGGCTGGGTTATTGAAGCGCATTTCCGGCTGAGGCAAGGCAAGCCTGCTATCGTGGCAGCATGGAAGCGGGCACCTCCAAGCGGCTCTTACCGTGGCTGGTCGCGGTGGCGTTCTTCATGGAGTCGCTCGACACCACGATTCTGAACACCGCCGTGCCCAGCTATTGCGGCGGCGCTCAAGGTGGTCGCCGCTCAGCATGAAGGCGGTGCTATCCAGCTACACTTTGAGCCTCGCGGTCTTCATTCCTATCAGCGGTTGGATGGCGGATCGATTCGGGACGCGGCGAGTGTTCGCATCCGCGATCGGACTTTTCACGCTGGGATCGTTGCTGTGCGGCATATCCACCAACATCCATGAGCTGGTGGCGTGCCGCGTCTTGCAGGGCTGCGGAGGAGCCATGATGGTGCCGGTGGGGCGGCTCACCATGGTGCGGACTTTTGCGAAGTCCGAACTAGTTCGCGCCATGAGTTTCGTCGCCATACCAGGCCTGGTTGGTCCCATGCTCGGACCAATCGCCGGCGGCCTGATCGTCGCGTATTTTCATTGGAGGGTCATCTTTTTCGTGAACCTTCCGATCGGCCTGATCGGCTTGGTGCTGGTGTATCTGCATCTGCCGGATTACCGCGAAAAATCCAATCCTCTGGATATTGTCGGCCTAATTCTATTTGGCTCCGGCATCGCGCTGCTGTCGTATGTGCTGGAAGTTTTCGGCGAACATACGCTGAGCGTGCGCGAAATCCTGGGCTTACTCGCGATTTCCATAATGCTGCTGGCGGGCTACGGACTGCATGCGATGAAGACCGCCGTTTCCGTTGCTGGCGCTGGGGCTGTTTCGCATTCGCACATTTCGCGCGGCCGTGAGCGGCAGCTTCTTTACGCGCCTGGGCATCGGCGGAATTCCATTCATCCTTCCGCTCCTCTACCAGGTGGGCCTGGGGTTCACTCCCATTCAATCCGGGTCTGCTCATGATGCCGCAGGCCATTGCCGCCATGAGCCTGAAAATGACCATGCCGCGGATCCTGACCCGCTTTGGCTATCGCGGCGTATTGATTTCGAACACTGTGATGCTCGGTCTGCTCATTCTGTTTTTTGCGACTATCGGGATCGGCACGCCGATCTGGCTGATCGTGCTGCAGGCGTTCTGTTTCGGGTTCTTCAGCTCGCTGCAATATACCAGCATGAACACGCTGGTCTATGCGGACGTCACCGAGGAACAGGCCAGCAGCGCAAGCTCCATTGCCAGCACCATGCAGCAGATGTCGATCAGTTTCGGCGTCGCAACCGCGTCGCTGGCCACGGCATTCTTCATTCCCGATCGCTTTCATTCGAGCGCACCGCAGATGATTCACGGCATTCACCAGGCGTTCTTCGTACTGGGCGGATTGACCGTTCTGTCCACTGTCGTTTTTGGCGGCTTGAGAAGCGGGGACGGCGCGACGGTGAGTCAGCACAAGGTGCTTCAGCCGGCCGCGTGAAGTTCTGCAACAATGAAATCCTTGAGGAGAGACGGAAGAATGGAAAAACGAACTGCGGTTGGGCTGGCGATCGTGTTGGCGGTGACGGCGGCCTTGGTGGCGCAAAACGCAGCTATTAAGCGGACGGTGGTGACGAGAGGGGATGTATCGGTCCCTGGACGCGAAGCCGTGATCACCAATATCGAGATTGCGCCGGGTGGCTCCGCTGGCCGCCATACCCATCCGGGTGATGAGATCAGCTATGTAGTGTCGGGCGAGGGCGAGATCCTGATGGATGGACATCCGGCGTTGAAGATCAAGCCAGGCGACGGTTTTATCGTACCGGGGGGCACCAAGCACGATGCCCACAACACTGGCACGGAACCGCTGAAGCTGGTGGGCGTCTACGTGGTCGAGAAAGGCAAGCCGCTAGCGACACCCGCGCCCTGAAGGAACGGCAACGCGCGCCGGCGGGGCTCATTTAGCCGCAGCGATCGAATCCACCTGGATCGTTTTAGTCTTCGAGTCCAGCGTGCCAGTCACAATTACTTTTTGTAGCGGCGAACTTTTCCGGCGTCCGCTGGTCGCTCAGTGTGTAGACGTTCTTGCCGTCATAGAGGACGTAAGAGGCGTCGTGCTCCTGGATGCAGGCAATGGTGCACTGGGCATCGGTCGGTCCCATTTGCATTTTGGAATGGTCGGCTTTGATGCACATGCTGTCGGTAATGGTGCCGGTGAACGACTGCTTGGCTGGAGGCGCGGCAAGGGCGGCGATCGCAAGCCGCGATTGCAACAGTGTTCAAGATCAGCTGAGCGGAAATCCGGAGGGGCTTCATGATGGAGTTTAATACACCAACGTAAATCCGCCGTCGGGGCGTGCGAAAGCTGCCACGAGGCTCCACGGGGGAACGCCATCGGCGCGGCCGGCTGTACCTTCGGGCTCGCCGTTCTTATCGAAAACCTGCCAAGCGACTGAGCCTCCCTTGCCCCATTTCATACCTTCGGCCCACGCTAGCAGCGTCTCACCGCGAGAATTACCGGCTACGCTAGGATACTTACGGCCCTTGGCTTCGCCGGGCATGGCGATCGGCGCGGACATCCGGCCGGTAGATGGATTGATGATGCCGTAATAGACGTTGCCCATCGTCTCCCAGGCTGCCAGAATACCCGCAGGACTCTCTGACAGATTTTCCATACTCATCGTGCAAGCACCGATATTCCATTGAGAGATGTCAGTGCCGCGAAAGGTCTCGCCGCGGTCGTTGGAGTAGAGCAGATAGATGTCCCGATGAACAATCTCGGTAGCCGAGCGGTAGAGCGCATAGACGTTGTTGCGGCTATCGGCAAATGCGCTCATGCCGCAGCAACCGCAGGCGCCAGTGGGTTTGTCAGAGGCGGGCTTCTCGGGCAGCAAAAGTCTGGCCATCGTCGGTCGAGCGCGCCACCCATATCCGCCGATTGCCCTCGCCCTCTGTTCCCGGCGCCGGCGCGTGCCAAAACACGTAGACATCGCCTGCGTTGTCGGCGGCGATCGCTCCGCCACCATCCAGACCATAAGCGGCGCTGATGAGATTGCGCTCAGGCTCGAACCCGGTTCCGGCGTCGTTGAGCCGGGCAAACAACATGGGGTGCTTCATCCAGGGCTGGTCGGTTTCGGGACGATCAAGCTCGTAAGTGCCGTTCCAGGCGACATACACCCGTCCATGTCGTGCCAATGGCAACGATGCGCCCCGCGGATGTTGCCGGTCGCAATCGCGCTGCCTGGATGGCTGTTCACTTTTATGGGCACGGAGAAAGTGGCGCCACCATCCCCAGAGCGGACATAGTAGAGATCGCCATGGGCCGCTTCACCGCTGAAGTACACCATGTGAAGGACGCCCTGGTCGTCGATCGCAATCTGAGGTTGGATGCCGCCGTTCGGAACTCGAACCGTGCTCACGGGCTGAACGGCTTGGTTGCGTTTGGCGGCGTTGGTGGGAGAGGCAATAAAAACCAGCGCCATGATCCAAGATAACGTGGCAGCCCAAGTGAGCCTTGGAAATTCGGATGGGACTCATATAAACCGTCTGAACCCAATATAATCTATCGTGGTCTAGCTAGTAGAAGCTCCGGGCGTTGGCACGAGTGCCAACGCGGCACGCTGGAGAGCGTGCGCCACGAGGGTCCCGCTAGAATGAAGCGTGACCGAGGCGCTGCAGCGGACCGCTGCGGATCAGATGGGTCTTGTACGGGATCGTGGCTGGTGTGCTCCTGACGGCAATCGTCTTCCATTTCTCGCGGAATTTCACCCGCGAGGGCTCGGCCGCCAGGATTTTGGACCCTGCGACCGTGGTGCATGAGATCCAGCGCCTCAACGAGTTAGTTTCGGTGAAATACACGGTACAGAAAGTAGTGGGTCTGGAAGAACAAAAGGTCCCTTTCGGATCCGAGAAGCTGCTTTTATTCGTGCAAGCTGAAGTGCTGGCCGGAATCGATCTTTCCAAACTTGCAGCCAGCGACGTCAAACTGCTTCCCGCAAGGAGCCTGCGGGTCTTATTGCCGCCGCCCAAGATCGTTCACATCATCATTGACGATAAGCAGACGAAGGTCTGGGACCGCCGGATCACATGGTGGACACCGTGGGTGCCGTTCAACCCGGACCTGGAGCGTCAGGCTCGTCTCACGGCTAAGGACGCGGTGGAACGGGCCGCTATCGAAATGGGGATTCTGAATCAGGCACGACGAAACGCCGAAGCCGGCATTCGGGGCATGCTAGAGACGCTCGGCGTCAAATCGTTGACGGTGACGAGCGGTGCGGGAAATACTTGAACTCGATCAGAAAATGTATTTCAAGGCGAACTGGATTTGACGCATGCTGTTATTGCCGTTGATGGTGGACGTAATCTTATTAAAAGTTGCCGCCGGAGTGGCACTGCTATTTCCCCACGAGCTGCCTGTGGTCATCTGCCAATTCGGGTGGTTGAAGATATTGAAGGATTCAACACGCAATTGCAGGCGCTGATTCTCGGTCACCCTGAAATCTTTAAGCGCCGAAAAGTCGAGGTTCGTTAGGCTGGTCCGGTTATCGAATCCCGCCCCATGGTGCCGTACGTTCCGGCGCGATAGGGTTGCTGAAAGCCGCTGGATTAAACCACGCATTTGTGGACGGATTCGAGAGGTACGGACTAACTCCGGTGGCGTTGAGCCGGTTCGAGGGAGCGCTCTCGCCAGTGCCTGCCGAGTCCCATGCGGTGGTATTTATGGGCGGCCCGGTTTGCTTGGTAGAATTCCGCTGGTCTGCCAACCGCCGACGATAGCGTTGACGATCCCGCCATGATTGAGAAGCGGTTTGCCTTGTCCGAACGGCAAGCTGTACAGCACCGCAGCGGTAAACCGCTGTCGAACATCAAATTCGGAAGGACCGTAGCTGCACAGGACGCACCGCGGATTTTCGGGATACTGGTCGTTGGTGACGCCACGTATGGCGCTTCCATCATCCAGCGCTTTCCCAAAGGTGTAGCCCACTAGCGCACTGAAACCTGACGAAAAGCGCTGGTTGAGTTTCAGGCTGCCCGCCTCATAATTGCCGGTTCCTCCGGCCATCAGTTCTTCGATGGTATTGAATTCCGGATAGGGCGAGCGCAGCGCAACATTGCTGGTGCCGGGTATCGGCGCGTTGGAATTGTTCAGGAACAACAAATGCCGGTCCAGCACGCCGGTGTAGGCAGCCTCCAGCGTGGTTGAGTTACCAAACTGCCGCTGGACGTTGGCCAGAAACTCCTCAGAATACGTAATCGGCAGATTGTACTGGGTGCCCCAAATGGTGCCAGGAGCGATTTGAATCGGAAACAACGACGTGTTGATGAAGTTTTGCATGGTCAGATTCGGGGCGCCGGTATTTTGCCCGTAGTTCCCGATTGAAGTCGCACGGCCGGCTAAACTGCGCTCCATATCGAAAATGGAATTCTTGCTGTCCTGATCATAGAAAATGCCGAAGCCGGTCCGCAATACCCATTTGGAGTTGGGGCTGTAGGCCACGCCAATCCTGCGGGGCGAAATCGAGCCAGTCGGTTCGGATCATCCGGCTGCCCAGACGGCCGTCTCGCGCGGTTTGAAGCGGCGCAATGGGGAATCCGGGAACCGTTGCGCCCACGTAGACGAAATTTATCCCTTGATAAAAAGAGCCATTGCCCTCTCGTATCCAGGACGGGATGATCGGCCACGTTGGGATCATTAGCGATATTGGGTATACCCGGAAAGTTGATCTGAACATTGGTTTCATTCTGAGCCGCATCATAGAAAGGCTGCTCCAGTTCCCAGCGCAGCCCCAAAGTTACCGTCAGCTTCCGGAGTAACCTTCCATGTATCGTCGATGTACGCCCCAATCCCGTTAGCGCTGAAACGATCGGTGGCCAGCGTAACCGGCATGTTGGACTTGATAGACCGCGCCCATCAGAAAGTCCGCCGCGCCGTTTCCGCCCGCCAGTGTGTTTGGATTGGCGGTGAAATACCCGTTGTAAGCAAATTGTCCGCGTGTGTATTCGTTGCCCGTTTGAGGATATTTGTCGTAGCGGTAGTCGCCTCCCATCCGAAGCGAATGTTTACCCAGCAGTCCATGAAAAATTGTCGATTCCCTGGATGATCTTGTCGTTCGTCACGTAAGGACCGTTGTTATTGTTTCCAAAACCGGTCAGTCCATTGGAGAGCGTAATGGCGGGAACTCCCCATCCAGTGGAAGGCGAAACGGGAAGCGGGATGTTCAGTTCCTTGTCGACGTCCTCTATACCGCCCAGTTGCTGCCCCAGTAAATTGTACAGGGAACTAAATCCGAATCGCGCTTCATTTACTTTCGTGGGCGAAAAGATTCGCGAATATTCGAGACCATCCATTGACTGGCGTGTGTATCCAGGGTCGATCCGTCCACCGTCATCCCAGGCGTCAAGGAGGTTTCACCGGTCCAGCTGTATCTGCCGAACCATTGGGACTTCTGATTCTGCGCCCAATCGATTCTCTCGTTCACCTGGTTTTTGTCGACTGGAGTTTTTAATGGCTCTTGAAAATTGTTCTGCAAGCCCGCACCGGGGAAATTGGGAACGGGATCGTATTTGAAGCATGGAAACGGTGTAGGAATTGAATCGGGAGATCGGGATCTGGTTGCCGGGAAATGCAGTGGCGGTGTAGGTCCCGTTGGTCTGTTTCACGCGAGTGGTGGGGTCCAAGAGCATAGGCAAAGGAAGAAAAATCGCCATTGCGAAAACTCTGTGGAATGGTGGTGAACAACGCCTCCTGCGTCAGGCGCGATTTGAAGCCTTCGAAGTTGGACATGAAAAACAACCGGTTTTTCCCGTTGAAGAGTTTCGGGATCCACACGGGACCGCCAAGAGTAAACCCGTATTGGTTCTGGCGGTAAGGCGATTTTGGATGGCGGTGGAGGAGAAATTGAACTGATTTGCATCCAGTACGTCATTGCGCAGGAACTCGTAAGCGGTCCCGTGAAAGCCGTTGGTTCCGGGTTTCGTACTGACGTTGACCTGTCCCATATTGCGGCCGAATTCAGCGGGGTAAATACCGGTTTGAACTTTGAACTCCTGAAGCGCGTCGATGGACGGAAGCACAATGTACGTATTGAAGTTGACATCGGTATTTTCAACTCCGTCCAGAGTATAGTTGACTCCAGGTTTGCCGGCTGCCAGAGAGCGACATCGTGACCAGCGAACGCGTGCCGCCTTGGCGCGATGACTCTATCGACGCCGCGGTAAACCCATAGTTCACATTGGGCGCCAGTGATACCAGTTGGAAGAAATCGCGCCCGTTCAGCGGTAAGTCGGTAATGTCCTTTTCTTCCACGACGGTCCCGACTGATGCACTGTCGGTAGTGAGCGTTGCGGCCGCGGCTGGTGACTTCAATTGTTTGCGATGACTGTCCGACCGTGAGCGTGAAATCGACCCGCGCCGTCTGCTGTACCTGTAGTTCTATGTTGGTTCTGACCGCCGGATCGAAGCCGGAAGCCGTTACTTTAACTTGGTATCTTCCAGGGGGAAGCGAAGGGACGCTATAGATCCCCACTTCGTTGGTCGTGGTTGTCCGGGCGACATTCGTATCAGCATTAGTGACCGCTCACAGCGGCCCCCGCGATGACGGCCCCGCTCGGATCTTTCACTTCGCCGATGATCTCGCCGAACGTCTGAGCCGAGGCGAACCTGGTCAAACAACACAGCACGACGCATAATATTAATCGAGGCATAGGCGCTTCCCTTCCATGACGCGGCCAGTGATCTCGCGAAAATGCCCGCCAGAGCAAGGCGATGGGCTCGCGTGAATCATCTGCAGTCTCTGTCTTTCGGCGAACAACTCTACTACCTTACGGTGACCAACGCAAGGGTCCGAATTGGGGCGAATTGGGCCCGAATTGAGAAACGCATGCCAAAGAATCCAGCGAAACTGTCAACGGTGGAACGCACAGCTATCTGGATGAAGTCCGTGATTCGCATTATCGGCGAACCAGGGCCGGGCACTCCGCGCCACGCGCATGCTATCGTTGCTGCGGATGCTCAATGCGCGTGGAATGTTCTTCATCGCTCTCGGCATTGTGATCGTGGGCTGGATTTGGGTCTGGCTCACCGGCCGGGGACGCGCGCCCGGAATCCCGTCGCTGTGGGAACTCTTCGTTGGCTTCATCACCAATTTCTTCGACACGCTAGGCATCGGATCCTACGCTCCCACCACGGCGATTTTCAAGTTCCGCCACATGGTTCCTGATGAGAAGATTCCCGGGACACTGAATGTCGGCCACACACTGCCCACCATCCTCGAGGCGTTTCTGTTTATCGCGATCGTGAACGTAGACGCGCTGACGCTGGTGCTACTGATCGGCGGCGCAGTTTGCGGCGCGTGGTTCGGAGCCGGCATTGTCGCTGGATGGTCGCGGCGCAAGGTCCAGATCGGAATGGCTATCGCGCTGCTCGCCGCGGCAGCCTTCTTCCTGATGTCGATTCTGAACCTTTTTCCAGCCGGCGGCACGGCGCTGATTCTTCAAAATTGGCGGCTCTGGATCGGAGTCGCCGTATGTGTCGTTCTCGGCGCGCTCATGACGCTGGGCATCGGGATGTATGCGCCGTGCATGATCCTGGTGAGCCTGCTGGGCATGGATCCCAAAGCCGCGTTTCCGATCATGATGGGATCGTGCGCTTTTCTGATGCCGACCGCTACGGTGCGATTCGTCCGCATGGACAGTTATGCTCCGCGTGCGGCGCTCGGCCTGGCACTCGGCGGACTTCCGGGAGTCTTGATCGCCGCCCTGATCGTCAAAGAGCTTCCACTCACCTGGGTGCGCTGGCTGGTGGTGGTGGCGGTGCTGTATGCGGCCATCTCGATGTTGCGCTCCGCCAGGACCCCGGAACGAGTTGCCGCCGCGGCGGATTAGCTTCGCGGCCACGCGTCAGCTTCGCCGCCATTAACTTCGAGGATGCGCTTTGTCGTATACCGCCAACAAATCGGCCAGCGACACTTGCGTGTATTTCTGAGTGGTGGAAAGTTGCGCGTGGCCGAGTAGCTCCTGAATAGCCCGCAGATCCGCTCCGTCGCTCAGCAGGTGCGTGGCATACGCGTGGCGCAGGCTGTGCGGATGAATGGAAGAGTCTCCAGTGATCATTCTGGCGTAGAACTTGACGATGCCGCGCGCACCGCGGTCGGTGAGACGAGCGCCTCGGTGATTCAGGAACAGCGCCCGATCGGAAGGCGCCGCGGGCTTTCTTCCAGTCAGATAGCGCTCGATTGCATCCGCCGCTTTGCCGCCAAAGGGCACTTGCCGTTCTTTGCGGCCCTTGCCTCGCACGCGAATCCACCGCTCGCTGAAATCGAAATCGTCGAGATTCAATCCTACTAGCTCGCTGATACGCAGCCCGCATCCATAGAGCAGCTCGAAGATCGCAAGATCGCGCTCGGGATACGGCCGATCGAACTTGCCGGCCGCGGGCGTCACCCCGTCCACTAATTGATTGGTTTGCTCGGCCGTCATCACCCTGGGCAGCGACTTGGGAGCTTTGGGTGTCCGCACCAACCGCGCGACATTGGTTGCGACCACGCCTTCGCGGACCAGAAACTTGAAGAACGACCGCACCGCGGCCAGTTTGCGCCGCATGCTCACGGCAGTTAGACGCTGCTGGTATAAATGCCCAAGCCATTCGCGAATGGCGAGCCCGTCGATAGTTTCGACCGCAGGCCGGAGACCTGCGCCACGTTCGCCTTTGACCGTGAAGTAGTCGAGAAACTGCTCCAGATCCGATCCGTAATTTCGCAGCGTGTGCGCGGAGACGTTGGCGCGGCGCAGCTCGTCTAAGAATCGCTGGATTTGCGTCGCGAGATCAGGCATAGACGGCGCGGTACTCATCCAATTTCTCCAGCGCCCGCCGGCAGACCTCCGCATGGCGCGCTCGCTTGTCGTGGCGCAGCCGGTGGCGGGTTGGCTCGTCAAGGGAAGGAAGCAGATCGAATGTAATATTCGCGGGCTGGTAGTTCGACGCATCCGCTCCTGAGACGTAAGCGCACAACGATCCGATAGCGGTTTCACGCGGAAACGGCCGGATCGCTTCGCCAGTGGCCAGCTCTGCCGCGTGGCGTCCCGCAACCAGGCCGGTGGCGATCGATTCGACGTAGCCCTCGACGCCCGAGACCTGGCCGGCGAAAAACACCTCAGGGCGCGTTCGAAGCTGCAGTGTTGCGCTCAGCAGCGCCGGTCCATTTATATATGTGTTGCGATGAATCTGTCCGTATCGCACGAACTCGGCTTTCTCGAGGCCCGGAATCATGCGGAGGACGCGGGCCTGATCTGAAAAACGCATGTGATTTTGAAAACCAACCAGGTTGTAGCTATCGGCGCGCAGATTTTCTTGACGAAGCTGCACCACAGCGTAAGGCCGGCGCCCGGTTCGCGGGTCTACCAAACCCACCGGCTTCATGGGACCAAAGCGCAGTGTCTCCCGGCCGCGTCGGGCCAACTCCTCGATCGGCAAGCAAGCTTCAAAAAACGGCGTGGCGTCTTCAGGAATATGCGCCGGTACAGGGTCGGCGGCGAGAAGCGCGTCCACGAACCGCTCGTACTGATCGCGATCGAAGGGACAGTTCAGATAATCGTCGCTGCCATCCAGCGATTTGCCGTAGCGCGATGCACGAAAGGCGATCGCCGGGTCGATGGAATCCGCTTCCACGATGGGACTGATCGAATCGTAAAAGAAAAGCCGGCCGGCGCCGGTTACACGTCCAATCTCTTCGGCCAAGGCGCCGCTGGTCAGCGGACCCGTAGCGACGATCGTGATGTGGCCCTCCCCGATCGAATCAGCTTCCGCGCGTCGTAATTCGATGCGCGGGTTTTCGGCGATGGCGCTCGAAACTCGCTCGGCGAAGATGTCGCGGTCCACAGTAAGGGCATGGCCTCCTGGTACCCGAGCTTCCTGCGCGGCGCGCAACAGCAGCGAATCCAGCCGGCGCAGTTCTTCTTTGAGCAGCCAGGGAGCAGAGTTTTCGGACTCACTCTTCAGCGAGTTACTGCACACCAACTCCGCCAGCCGGTCAGTCTTGTGCGCCGCAGTCGACCGCAGCGGCCGCATTTCGAACAGCACGCATTCCAGGCCGGATCGCGCGATCTGCCAGGCGGCCTCACAGCCCGCTAAGCCTCCGCCGAGAACATGAATCCGATTGTCCACAAGACCAGCATAGCGCTCAGCTTCTGCGTGCCCCAATATAATCGAATTCATGGATCGTCGAACGTTTTTACACCAGGTCGCTGCCGCCGCAGCCCTGGCACGCGCCGCCTCCGCGCAAATGCAGGATTTTGTGGAGATCACAATTGGGGATCTCGCCGAACGCATGCGCTCCGGCCAGCTCACCGCGCGCTCGGTTGCGGAACAGTACCTGGCTCGCATCGAATCTATCGATCGCAATGGGCCAACGCTGCGCTCGGTGATCGAAACCAATCCCGACGCGCTGTCAATTGCCGATGCCCTGGACCGCGAGCGCAAGGAGAAGGGTCCGCGCGGCCCGATGCACGGCGTTCCGGTCCTGATCAAAGACAACATCGATACGTCCGACCGCATGAAGACTACCGCCGGCTCGCTGGCGCTAGCGGACGCGCCACAACCTCGCGACGCTGCCCTGGTCGAACGGCTGCGCGCGTCCGGCGCCGTGATTCTGGGCAAAACCAATCTTAGCGAGTGGGCCAACTTCCGCTCCACTCATTCTTCGAGCGGCTGGAGCGGACGTGGTGGGCAGACACGCAACCCTTATGCGCTCGATCGCAATCCGTGCGGCTCTAGTTCCGGCTCCGGCGCCGCTGTGGCGGCGAATCTGTGCGCGGTCGCGGTAGGTACCGAAACCGATGGCTCGGTGGTGTGCCCGTCGTCGATAAACGGAATCGTGGGGATCAAGCCGACAGTGGGGCTGGTGGGCGGACGCGGAATCGTGCCGATCGCGCATAGCCAGGACACTGCCGGTCCGATGGCGCGTACCGTCCGCGATTGCGTAATTCTACTCGGAGCGATGGCCGAGGGTTCGCACGCGCAGCCGGATTATACGAAGTATCTAGATGCTCAGGGTCTTCGAGGCGCGCGCCTCGGCGTCGCGCGCAAGTTTTTCGGAATCACTTCCGACGTCGATCAGGTGATGGAAAACTCCCTCGCCGAAATGAAGCGTCAGGGCGCCGAGTTCATCGATCCAGCCGATCTGCCTTCGCACGGCAAGTACGGCGACGCCGAACTTCAAGTGCTCCAGTACGAGTTCAAGACGGACCTGAACGCCTACCTTGAAACCCGGCGTACTGCTTTGACACTCGAAAAATTAATCGACTTCAACGAAAAGCACCGGCAAGAAGAGATGCCCTATTTCGAACAGGAGACCTTTCTGCAGGCTCAAAAGAAAGGGCCGCTGTCCGACCCTGCCTATCGCAAGGCGCTTGCGAAGTGCCAGCATCTGTCACGCACCGAAGGCATTGATGCGGTGCTAAAGAAGTACAACGTGGACGCCATTGTCGCGCCGACCGCCGGACCCGCTTGGCCCACTGACTGGGTGAACGGCGATCACGATACCGGCGGCTGTTCCACGCCTGCCGCGGTTGCGGGCTACGCGCACATTACCGTGCCGGCGGGGTTCGTGCACGGATTACCGGTCGGCATTTCGTTTTTCGGCGGTGCTTGGAGCGAGCCCACGTTGATAAAACTGGCCTATGCTTTCGAACAGGCCGTGAAGGCGCGGAGGCCGCCGCAATTCTTGCCCACCGCAGCGCTCTAATAGCGATCAGACATGCATGTCATGGAATATTTGCGTGTGCTCCGCCACGATGCGGGTCTCCGCTTCACGATTGGGCGCGAGGTCCCAATTACCCATCTCGTGCGTGCCCCCTAGCAAAACGCCGTCCGGACGGGGAAACATGTATAAGCCGTCGGGAGGTTCGGTAGCGTAATCCACTTCCGGCTGGGGCAACAAGATGGTGAGCTGACCTTTGATCGGAGTCAACTCCGCATCGTTGAATAACGCCTTCGCGCCCAGGCCGGTGCAGTTCACAACCACCGTCTGCGGCAGAGCCAGCACCTCGCGAATATCGTGCATTTCCTGAAGGACGATCTTGCCTCCGGCAATCCGAAACTCGCGCAGCATCGCCTCCAGATAATGCGAGGGGTAGATGAACATGGTGTCGTACTGCCGAACGTACGCGAACGGAAACGGGTGCTCCTGCGGCGTGAGATCCCGCAACTCCGGCATAAGTTCAGCAAGCACACCTTGCCTACCCATGAGGCCGCCGTCCCGAAAAGGCTCTCGGCTCAAGGTATAGTTCGGCCTCCAGCGGATGCCGTAGTAGTCGCCCACCATGAGCTGGTAGCGGCGATACGAGAACCGCGCTGCCTCGATGAACTGCGCCATGAATTCCGGAGTAGTGCGAGCGCTCTCGAATACCGTGACCGGCATCACTTGCGCACCGGCTATGTTGGACGTGGTGTCCGGTGGGAGCGCCTTGGTATAAATTGTCACGTCGACTCCGTGCTCCTGGAGCAGGCGAGCGGTAGCCAGTCCGACAGCGCCCGAGCCCAGCACGGCCATTCGCATAGCGCCCGTCGGAAGAGCTTGCTCCATCGCCAGGTGAGCGGTTCCCCAAGAAAGCGTGACACCGCCGCCACCGTGGCCGTAGTTATGGATGATTGTTTTTTCGTCGATCGATTCCCTTCGCACGACGAACCCGGACGGCCGGTATGGCCGAAGCCCGACAACTGTGCGGATTACTCGGTCGGGTGACACATTCACGCGCGCGAACTGGCGCGCCCTGGAGGGAGTTACAGGAGTCTTGACCAGTGTGCGTCTGGTGGAACACGCGGCGGTGAAAGCCGTCGCGCCCAGGAATCTGCGTCGATCGATCAACATTGCCGGAATCTCTAGTTTAGCTATTGGATATGCTTTGTATATGAAGGTGGCATTCGTTGGACTTGGACACATGGGCTCTCCGATAGCGCGGAATCTGCTGCGCGCCGGACATCAAGTGACCGTCTATAACCGCAGCCGTGAGAAAGCGCAGGCTCTGGCGACCGACGGTGCGCAGGTGGCCGATTCTCCCGCCGATGCGTGCCGTGACGCCGAAGTGGTCATGACGATGCTGGCGGACGACCATGCCGTCGAAGACGTCGTCTTCGGCAAGAACGGCATCCTGGGCACTTTGAAAAATGGACACATCCACGTTTCCCATAGCACCATCAGCACGACGCTGGCGCGGCGGCTTGCCACTGAACACGGCCATCGCGGCCAGGGCTATTTGAGCGTTCCTGTTTTCGGCCGTCCGGAGGCAGCAGAAGGGAAAAAGCTGGTCGTCGTGGTGGGCGGGCCCACCCAACTGGTGGATCGCTGCCGGACACTATTCGACGCCATCGGAAAGATCACCTATGTCGTCGGCTCCGAGCCTTGGCAAGCCAATGCCGCCAAGGTATGCGGAAATTTCATGATCATCAGCATGGTCGAATCGTTCTCAGAAGCCTTCGCTGCGCTCCGAAAAGCAGGAGTCGCGCCTCAACTTTTCGTGGACGTGATCAATTCGCTGTTTCAATCGCCAGTTTACGGAAACTATGGAAAAATAATGGCGGCCGAGCAGTTCGAGCCGGCGGGCTTTGCTCTGCGGCTGGGCCTGAAAGACGTGCGCCTGGCGCTCCAGGTGGCCGACGAGTGCACTGCGCCCATGCCGGTCGCGAGCTTGATCCGCGATCACATGCTCGACGCACTGGCACATGGACAGGGCGATATGGATTGGTCCAGCATCGCGAAGGTCGCGGCGCGCGCGGCCGGGCTGTAGGCAGCAGTTTTCGAAAATGACTTTGCGGCCCGCTTCCTCGGAAGACCTCCTCTATATCCTGGCCCTGGAGCAGAAGTTCCGCGAAATGCGGCTGCTCGGGGGCAGTGATCCCGCTACGCATGAACGCCAGCTATCGAATCCGGACTGCTTGTACTGGATCGTGGAAACGGAGTCCGGGCCGGCCGGATTTGTGATCCTGCGCGACATTCATTCCAAGGACAGAAACATCGAGCTGCAGAGAATCGCGGTCGCCGAACCGGGCCAGGGCCTCGGCACTGAGATTCTGCAGGCCGTCATGGAAAAAGTATTCGGCGAATTCGGAGCGCATCGTCTTTGGCTGGATACTTATTTCGACAACGCTCGCGCGCGTCATGTCTACCGGTCCGCCGGATTTTCTGAGGAAGGTGTGATGCGGGAGTGCAAGAAATGGGGCGATGAGTATCGTTCGCTAGTTTTGATGGCGATTTTGGAGCCGGAGTATGAAGCGGCTGCGCGCCAACGGTCAGTTTTGTAATTTTAAACCGGTGAGGAAACGGCTGATCTCCTCCAGGAGTTTAGGCGCCAGTAGCAGCGAAGGATCGCTGTAGGACGCGATCTGGTTGTCTCGGCCCTCCGGCACTTCCTTTAGGATATGGTTCATTCCTTCAATCACCACCAGCTTGGCTTTGGGGTTCGCGCCTGCCAGCAAATTTGATTCGCTCACGCTGGCCTGGATATCGGTGGTTCCCTGAAGAATCAGCACAGGCATTGTAAGTTTGGCGATTTCTTTCGCGGGATCGTACCGGAACCAGGAGATCAGATAAGGCTGTACGCTCTGGCGAAACAGAGCGCCGAACCCTGCGGGAACAGAGTCTACTGTTCGTCCCTGCTCGAGCGAGCTGACGATGTTTTCGACTTGTTTCATCAGATCCAGCGGGATGGGCTGCGATCTTAGCTGCAGCAAAATTATCTGGCCGCCGGGCCGTCCCGCGCCAGCAATCGATATGTACCCGTCCGCCGGGAGCTTGCGGGCCGCGAGCATCCCGATCAGAGAACCCTCGCTGTGACCGATAATGACCAGGGCACGAAGGCGATTGTCCTTCCGCAAATATTGACCCCAGCGCACTGCATCGTCGATGTAAGTTTCGAACCGCAGATCCTGTTCCTTCAAGCCGGCTGTTTTGCTTTCGCCGATACCGCGCTTGTCATAACGCAAAGACGCGATCCCCTGGCCGGCCAGTCCTTCGGCAAGCATCTTCAGGCTATTATTCTTTCCCGGAAGCAGCCGCGAGTTTCCGTCGCGATCCGTGGGACCCGAGCCGGAGATGATCAGTGCCACGGGAAATGGTGGTTTTAAAGCGGGCAATTCCAGCGTCGCGTAAAGTGTGCCGGCGCCAGTGTCGATGCTAACCGCCTCTCCAGCGATTAGGGCTTCCGCGAATAGGAGCGTTAATAAAACGACGCCGAGCCGCATATCAGATCCATTTTACTTGGCCACGATGGTCCTCCATTTGCAAATCATTTCGTTTTCATGCGCGCTCTCACCGTCTCCCTCTTTGTCTTTTCGACTTTAGTTTCTGCGGAATCAGCGCCACCCATGGTCAAGTCCGTCACAATTCGCGGGACGTTACTTAAAGTGGCGTTGGCTCCACAGGTGGGCCAGCCGTACAACGCCGACACGATCGATCGCGATGTGCACCGGCTGTGGAGCACGGGTCGCTTCGGCGATATTCGTGTCCAGACCGGGCAGCAGCCCGATGGAACGGACGTGATCTTCGAAGTCGTAGAGGCGCCTCGGGCAGAGCTGCACAAGACGACGCCTGCCGACCCGCACTTGCACGTCAAGGCGGTGAACTTTGTCGGCGATCCAGGGATCGATCCCGTCGAGTTGCGCAGCGCGCTTCGGGCTTTGAAGGCTCGTCGTATCATTCCGCGCTTTCCTGGCTTGTGGACTGGCTGGCGCCTTCTACCGGAATATAGCCGCGAAGCCGTCGACTCGGACCTCGGCCGCTTGCGCTCACTCTACCTTTCGAAAGGCTATTTCGACTCCACAGTCCGGGTCGACAGCACCGAACTCAATGAGAAGGACGCCTTAATTACGTTTTTTGCGCGTCCGGGCCCGCTTTATGAAACGAGTGAATCGATTCCACAAGTTTGTTCCTCTTTGCTCGCACAACGCCGCGAGGCTGAGCGCCAGGGCATCCTCGATTTTGCGGCCACGCTTCATGTGCAGCGTACCGGCACTAGCTCGAACTTCGTGAATCTGGCCACTACCATCGATCACGGACCACCCTTTCGCATCGGACGGATCGATTTCACCGGCAATCGCCACTACAGTGACGCGATGGTTCGCGGCAATCTCTTGATCGATGAGGGCCAGTTGCTCGATGAACTATTGCTGCGCAAGAGCGCCGGGCGCATTAACCGGGTCGAAGTATTTGAACCGATTACCGCGACAGATATCGCGATTCACAGCAACGAAACGCGGGGAATCGCCGATATTACCATTCACCTCAAAGAACGTAAACGCGGTTCTTGGAATTTTTCCGGACCAGTCGGCCCGGCCAGTTTTGCAGGACCGCTGGATGCCTCCATTACGTCGCGGCTCCCGCCGTGGGGCAGAGGTTTCCTGGAGCTGTCCAGCTACACGGCATCGGTCAGCTTGATTGCGTTCGCACATCCGCTGCTGCCGGTGTTGTCGTTCTTGCCCAACGGCCGTCTGTTCCCTTTACTAGCGCTCTCCAGGCCATTCGTGCCGGGCGAGGGATGGAAGTCCGGGTTCTCGATCGTCCCACAGCTTGGATGGCAAGCCTCGGGGCTGATCTACGCCACTACGCAAATCCAGCACCGGCTGCTGCCGGTCTTAGCCGGCGATCGCGGACTGGTGCCCGATCTACCAGTCGCGGTGCAGGGCCCGGACACGAATGGAACGCTGTTGTGCGAGCCACCGGCGCCGCGCCTCATACCCTTGCGCACCGCAGCCTCTTTCGGCGTGAGGTTCATGGGAGTGCTCACCGGACTGTGACTGGCTAGTCGTACATATGCGGGTAGGCTTCGCGCATCTCACGCGCCTGCACGGCCGCCGTTTCGATTTGCACCAATTCGCCTTTTCCGATTCCCGGACACCAAGCCGCGGCCTTGCGCCACTCTCGTTTGTCGTCCACCAGCTCCGGCCAAAACGGGAAGATTCTGCACTGCGCCGGTTTGACGGGATGAATTGAACAGCCGCCATCCAGCAAGAAATGGCATTGAACCTGGCGCGGAACTCGCAGACGAAGCTGCCGTGTAGTGCGATAGACGTAGCGCCTTTCAAAATCGGCCGTGGGCATTCTGAGGAATTTCGCGATGCGCTTCAGATCGGACTCGGTCAGGTAGACAAACCCTTTTTGGGTGCAACAATTAGTGCAACCCGGTTGGCATTCGAAGCGAAGGCCTTTCATACGGAAGCTGCATTGACGCTCGACAGGAATTGACGCATGCGCTCGATCGCGGCCATCAGGTTTTCGTAGGAATTCGCAATGCTAAACCGAAGATAGCCTTCGCCGTACGCGCCGAAAGATGTTCCGCTCAGGCACGCCAATCCCGCTTTCTGCAGTAACGCGTCAGCCAACGGTTCCGATTTCCATCCAGTCCCGGCGATATTCGGGTAGGCGTAAAATGCACCGCCTGGGATAGCACATCGGACTCCGGGCAGGTTGTTCAATCCCGCGCAAAACGCATCGCGCCGCCGGCGGAATTCAGCGGTCATTTTGACCACTTCGTCTTGCGGCCCGTTCAGGGCGGCGATCCCGGCACGCTGGGTGAAGCTGGCAGTGCAGGAGTTCGAATTCACCATCAGCTTGTTGACCGGCTCCACCAGCCATTCGGGCATCACACCGTAGCCCATGCGCCAGCCAGTCATGGCGTAGGTCTTCGAGAAGCCGTCCAGGATGATGGTCTTTTCGAGCATCCCGGGCAGGGTCGTGATCGACATCGGAGCTTCGTCGAAATAGATCCGCGAGTAAATCTCGTCGGCCAGCACGATAAGGTCACGATCGCGCACCATTTCCGCGATAGCGCGAATGTCATCGGCCGGGATCACGCCGCCGGTGGGATTGTGCGGCGAGTTAAGAATCAACATCTTGGTCTTCGCCGAAAGCCGGTCGCGCAGCAGATTCAAATCGAACGAGAAGCCGCGTTCTTCCACCAGCGGAATCGGCACCGGCTTCGCGCCCAGGAAATTGATCATCGATTCATAGATCGGAAACCCGGGGTTGGGATAAATCACTTCGTCGCCGGGCTCCAGCAGCGCGAGCATCGGAAAGAAGATGATCGGCTTGCCGCCAGGCACCACGCAGACGTGTTCCGGGCCCACTCGGATTCCGCGCGTCCGCGAAATATATGCCGCGATGGCCTGGCGCAATTCCGGCAACCCTTGCGGCGGACCATAATGCGTCCAGCCTTGGTCCAGCGCCTGCTTCGCGGCCTCAATGATGTGCGCGCGGCGTAGGAAAATCCGGCTCGCCGATTTCCAAATGGATGATGTCGCGGCCTTGGGCTTCCAGTGCGCGAGCCTTTACCAGGACGTTGAATGCGCCCTCGACGCCAATCCGGTTCATCCGTTCTGCTAGCTTCATGCGGTCTTCCTGAAAAACGCGACGTCCTTGCGGAACTCGACAAACTTCACCCGATCGCCGATCTGCGCGCGCTCGCCATCGATCCGTCCCGTCAGCCTGCGGCCGCTTTCAAGCTGAATGATCGCAAGTTGATACGGCACGTCGTTCACGTACGCTTCCGGCGGCGAAAAGACCACCGTCTCTGTGTACACCGTTCCCGATCCTGGACTGGTCATGCGGCCCCCAAAATGGTTATGACGCTGGTTGCGCCCGAGCCGCCCAGATTCTGCGCTAGGCCGAGGGAGTTCCGCTTGACCTGCCGCTCGCCCGCCTCGCCGCGAATCTGCTGCACGACATCGCAAATCTGGCCGACGCCGGTCGCACCTACAGGATGGCCTTTGGCCTTCAACCCGCCACTGGTATTCACCGGTAGTTCGCCTTGAATGCACGTTTTGCCGGCCAGCGAATATGGACCACCTTCACCCTTTTTGACGAAGCCCAAGTCTTCGATGGCCACGATCTCCGCGATAGTGAAACAGTCGTGGACTTCGGCGAATTGGATGTCGGAAGGCTTCACGCCCGCCATTTTGTAGGCCTTTTCCGCCGATATCTTGACCGCGCGCAGAGTCGTGATGTCGTCTTTTTCATCCAGCGCGACGTTGTCGGATGCCTGCGAGATGCCCAGCACGCGCACCGGCTTGTCGGTGAATTCAGACGCCCGCTCGAACGGCGCGATCAATACCGCGGCCGCGCCATCGCTGATCAGCGAGCAATCGTAAACCGTCGAGCGGCTCGGAAATCGGCTTTCCGTTCAGCGCCTGCTCCATGGTGATAACTTTGCGCATGTGCGCCAGCGGATTCTTGGCGCCATTGGCATGGTTCTTCACCGCCACCGCGGCCATTTGCTCGCGCGTGGTGCCGTACTGATACATATGCCGGCGCGCGATCATCGCGAACAAAGCTGGAAAGGTCGCGCCCGCTCGCACTTCGCCGCACAGATCGCCCGCTCCTGCCAGGATTTCGGTCACTTTGGGCGTCGGCTGCGAGGTCATCTTTTCGACGCCCGTGACTAGAATGACATCGTACAGCCCGGCCGCCACGGCCGACACGGCATGGAAAAAAGCCGCTCCGCTCGAGGCGCAGGCGGCTTCAAATCGCGTCGCGGGAATGCCCGATGATTCCCATCCCGGCCGCTACGTACGGCGCCAGATGATTTTGCCCGACAAACGAGGGTCCCGCGAAATTGCCCAGGTAGAACGCCTCCACCTGTGATGGTTTCGCGCCCGCGTTCTCTAGCGCTTTTTGACCGGCTTCCACCGCGAGCGAACGCAGATCGCGATCCGGAAAAGCCCCAAACGCGGTCTTCCCGATGCCGACAACCGCAACTTGTCTCATATTTTCAGGATAGCTCGCTTGTCGCGCGCCGCAGCCATCGTGTCCCAGGAATGAACATCGCACGCGCCGCCCTCTTGACCAAGCGCTTGAATCCAATCGGCAAAATGCTGGCAATCGATTTGCTCAAAGACGCTGGTCATCGAGGTGAAACCATGCCCAGAGTGGAGCGCATGCGCGAAGTTTTAGCCAATCCGCTGACCCAGGCGTACGTCGATCACAGGTCCGGTGAAGGCTGGAAGCCGGTCGTCATAGTTTGGGAGCGCCAGGTGGAAGGCGACGCAAACAGGAATCGGCCAACATCACCGAAGAGCCGCCCTATGGCCTCAAAATCGCCGAGGACTGTCTGCAGCTCGAGCAGGATATCCAGGAAAAAGAGGCGCTCCTGGTGATGCTCGAAATGATCATCCAGGACAAGCCGTTGTCGGAGATCGCCGAGTCCTTGAACCAGCGCGGCTTTCGAACCCGCCATAACAACAAGTGGACGCCCGGAACCGTCTTCGACATGCTTCCCCGCCTCATCGAGGTTGGCCCGCGCGTGTTCACCAGTGAAGAGTGGGTGGTTCGAAGAGGCCGTCTGATGAACGCCGTCTGACCCTTTCAGGCGTCGCTCCCGTAACCAAGTCCGTGCTATCTTCAACTCTTTGCCCCCTCCACTGACAGGCGTACGCGTTCTGGACCTCAGCACCGTCGTAGCCGGGCCCACCGCGACCATGGTGCTCGCCGATCTTGGCGCCGAAATCATCAAGGTCGAGCGCATCGACGGCGGTGACGACGCCCGCGGCATGCCGCCGCATCGCGGACGCTTGGGGCTCCTATTTCACTCCAATTAATCGCGGCAAGCGTTCCATTTCGCTCGACCTCAGAAATCCCGCCGGACGCGACGTGGTGTTGAAGCTGGCGGAAAGCTGCGACGTCTGCGTCGAAAACTTTCGCGGCGGAAAAGCCGCCGAGCTGGGTCTGGACGAGCCAGCCATTCGAGCACGCAAACCGGACATCATATATGCCTCGCTTTCGGCTTACGGATCGCGCGGTCCGGACTATTCAAGCCCGGCTACGATGCAATCCTGCAGGCGCGCAGCGGCATCATGAGCGTAACAGGAGTGAATCAGGAAACGCCCATGCGCGCCGGCGTATCCATTCTCGACATGGGCGCGGGCGTCTGGATGGCGCTAGGCATCGTGACGGCTCTTTACGAGCGTCAGCGGTCGGGGCGCGGCCAGCGCTTGGATGCTTCATTGCTACAGACCGGCGTGATGCTGATGTGTTATCACCTGCTCTATCGCCAGTTCACGGGCGTCAATCCTCGGCCGGAAGGCGCGCGCCACGCCTCGGTGGCGCCCTACGGAGCGTTCACTACTGCCGACGGCGCAATCATGATCGGCATTTCGAATGACCGTCTGTTTCGCCGGTTTGCAAGGCGCTCAATCGTACCGACTGGCTGGATGAGCCGTGCTATTCATCCAATGCCGAGCGCTGCCGCAATCGCGCCGGCCTGGAGGGCCAGATCGGCGATCTGCTGCGAACCAAGACCACCGCGCACTGGGTCAAGATCTTCAACGAAAACGACGTGCCCAACGACGCCGTTCAAAACGCTGAGCAGGTTTTGCAGGATCCCCAACTGGCGGCTCTCAATGCGTTCGCCGAAATCGAGCTTTGCGGCGAGGAGCCGGCTCTTCTTCCCCGCTTGCCGATCGCACTGTCACTTACTCCCGCCGCGCCGGCCGGACCACCGCCCCAGTTGGGCGAGCACAGCCGCGCTATTCTCCGCGAAGCCGGATATCCGGACGCGGCCATTGATGAATTGATTCGCGCGTGGGGCGTGTGGCCCGGAGGTTTAAGTGGGCTACGGCCGCTATTTCGACGAGCTCGAAACCGGACAGCAATTTCGCCACTGGCCCGGCCGCACCATCACCGAATTCGACGACACGCTCTTCAGCCTGATGAGCATGAATCAGCATCCACTGCATATCGACGAGCATTACGCTGCCGGAACGCAGCACGGCCAGCGCCTGGTGGAAGGCCCTCTGGTGATTAGCCTGGTGATCGGTATGAGTCAGGCCGACGTCGGTGGCCGGGCGACTCGAAACACTCGACTACTCCGACATTCGCCATCCTGAGCCGGTCTTCCACGGCGATACAATTTATGCCGAGTCGACTATTGTGGCGAAGGAAGAGCTGCCGAACGGTCGCGGCGTCGTAATCGTGGAATCGAAAGGTCTCAATCAACGCGCTGAAGTCGTGTTAACGATGCGGCGCAAGATCGTGGTGCCGAAACGCCCGGAAGGAGAACTGCCGTGGCCAAACTGACCGCCGAGCAGGAGTTGATCGTCGCCACCGTCCGGCAGTTCGTCGACAAGGAAGTGATGCCGGTGGCGTCGGCGCTGGAGCATCGCAACGAGTATCCGCACGCGTTGGTGGAACAGATGCGCAAAATGGGCCTGTTCGGATTGAACGTGGCGGAGGAATACGGCGGCGCGGACACCGATTTCACAACTTTCGCGATGATTTTCGAGGAGCTCGGTCGAGGCTGGCTGGGCCTGGCGGGCGTGATCGGGACTCACTCGGTGCTCTGCGATGTGCTCAATCGTTTCGGGACTGAGGAACAGAAACAGCGATTCCTACCGGGGCTCGCGTCGGGTGAACGGCGCGGCGGCATCTGTCTGTCGGAACCAAACGCCGGGACCGATCTGCAGAATATCACTACCGTCGCGACTCGCGACGGCGACGGATATCGCATCAATGGCTCCAAGATGTGGGTCACCAATGGGCGCTACGGCAACACGTTCCTGCTGCTCGCCAAGACCGATCCCAAGGCCGAGCCCGCGCACAGCGGCATGAGCGCGTTCGTAATCGAAAAAGGCGCGCCGGGCCTTACCGTCAGCCGCGATATCGACAAGCTGGGCTACAAAAGCGTCGAGACCTGCGAGCTGCACTTCCAGGATTTTCCGGTGCCCGCCGCAAATCTGATCGGCGGCGCGGAGGGCCACGGCTTCAAGCAAGTCATGACAGGGCTGGAGGCCGAGCGTCTCAACGTCGCTGCCCGCGGCCTCGGCATCGCTCGCGCTGCTTTTGAAGAAGCCATTCGCTACGCTCAGCGGCGCACGACTTTCGGCAAGCCGATCGCGGAACATCAGACCATTCAGATCAAACTCGCCGACATGGCGACCCGCATCGAAGCCTCGCGTTTGTTGATTTATTCCGCCGCCGAGAAAAAGGACCGCGGCGAGCGGTGCGACCTCGAAGCCGGCATGGCCAAGCTGTTCGCGACCGAGACCGCCGCCGAGGTGTCGTTCGAGGCCATGCGGATTCTGGGCGGCAACGGCTACTCCAAAGATTTTCCCGTGGAGACGATACTATCGCGACGCTCCGCTGGTGGTGATCGGCGGCGGCACCAACGAATTGCAGCGCCTGATCATCGCGCGCAATTTGCTGAAGAAATATCGGGTGTCATGACTTTCGGCCTGTACTACGACGAATTCCAGATCGGCGCCATTTACCGACACTGGCCCGGCCGAACCATCACGGACCATGACAATACCTGGTTCGCTCTGCTATCGATGAATCAGCATCCGCTGTTCATTGACGATCATTACGCGCGCCGCCAGCCCCTTGGCCGACGCCCGGTTATCGACACCTTGGTCTTCAGCCTGGCCGTCGGCATGAGCGTCGCCGACACCAGCGGAAAAACAATCGCCAATCTCGGCTACGAAAGTGTAGTCTTCGAACGCCCACTGTTTCCCGGCGATTCGCTCTATGCTGAATCCGAGGTGGTCGACATGCGCGAGTCCGCCAGCAAGCCCGACCGCGGCATTGTCGCGCATCGAGACCCGCGGGTTTAATCAGAAACGCGAGCGCGTCATCGTGCTTCGCCGGGCATTCCTTGCTCCGAAACGTGGAGTCGCATGAAGCAGGAATCTCCCCACTACACTCGCGACTTGGTCGACTTCCTCGCCGGTCTTAAGCCATCCGACCTTTCCGCCGCCGTCTTCGACCGTGCACGTTATCTCTTGCTTGACTATCTGGGCGTCGCTATCCGCGGCTCGTGCGCCGAATCCTCCGCGCCTGTTTACCGCATGATTGAGCGCACTGCGGCGCCTGGCTCGGCCACCGTCATCGGAAAAGGCATTCGCACTCTACCCGGCTACGCCGCCTTGGCTAACGGAACGGCCGCTCATGCGATCGAACTCGACGACACGCACAATGCCGGTTCAATTCACCTGGGCGTCGTGATGTTCTCCACTGCTCTCGCACTTGCCGAGGACCTGCCGGATCTCCAACTAGACGAATTCTTCATCGCCGTCACCGCCGGATACGAAGCCACGGCCCGCATCGCCATGGCGGTGCAGCCCAAGGAACAGTATCTGCTCGGCTTCCATCCCACCGCGACGTGCGGAGTTTTCGGCGCGGCTGTTACCGCCTCGAAACTACTCGGCCTCGACGCCAGCCAGATGCTTTCCGCAGTCGGGATCGCTGGCAGCATGGCCGCGGGATCGCTCGAATTCCTCTCCGATGGCGCGTGGACCAAGCGTGTTCATCCCGGTCTCGCCGCGCAAAACGGCATCCAGGCTTCCTTGCTTGCAGCCGAGGGTTTCCGTGGACCGTCCCGTATTCTCGAGGGCCGCGACGGTTTCCTCCACGGCTATTCGCGTCATCCGCTGCCGGATCTGCTGACAAGCGACCTCGGCCAGTCTTTCGAAATCCTACGTACCAGCGTCAAACCGCACGCCTGCTGCCGCTATATGCAGGGCCCTATCGATGCAATCCTGGCTCTCGTTCACGAACACAACATCCAACCCGAGCAGGTCCGCCAGATCGAGATTGCGGTTTTAGAAGCTGGTTGGCCGTTGGTAGTCGAGCCTCGCGCTCAGAAATACGACCCGCGCTCGATCGTTGAAGCACAGTTTTCGATGCCCTATGGAGCGGCCGTGGCGGTTATCGATCGGGCCGCCGGTCTGGACCAATTCAGTCAGGCGCGGCTGCAGGCTTCGGACGTGCGCGCTTTGCTCGGCAACGTCGTCATGACCAAGAATTCCTACATCGAGAAAACCTTTCCCGCCGAATGGCCCGCTGTCGTAACCATACGTCTCGAAGACGGCCGCAGCCTCGAAAAAATGATCCGCCATCCCAAAGGCGATCCGCAAAACTCCCTGAGCTGGCCTGAACTTATCGGGAAGTTTCGTGGCCTCGCCGGAGCCGTCCTGCCGGCGGATCGCTGCGAAAAAATCGTCGCCCATGTGATGGCCGCTGATTCTCTGGCGGGACTGCCCGCTCTTTGTACACCTTATGAAAACTGAATTTGATCCCGATTTCGGGTCCGCCCTTGACGCCGCCGCCGCGATCCGCGAGCGCAAGATTTCCGCCGTCGAACTCACACAGCACACCTTGCGCCGGATCGATACTTTTCAACCCAAGCTCAACTCCTACGTGTATCAACTCCGCGATCAGGCGCTTGAAGCGGCCAAGCAAGCCGACCAGGCCATCGATCGCAAAGCAGCAACTGGCGCCGCTCCACGGGGTCCCGATCAACGTCAAGGAAAGCTTCGGCGTACGCGGTCAGCCCTGCACTTGGGGCGTCCCTGAGTTCAAGGATGCGAAAGCGCCGGCCGATTCCGTCTCCGTTCGCAGGCTTCGAGACGCCGGCGCCATCCTGCTCGGCGCCACCAACGTTCCGAAATTCCTGATGGACGGCCAGTCCTTCAACGAAATTTACGGTGTCTCCAATAATCCGTGGGATCTCGCCCGGACTCCCGGCGGATCATCGGGAGGCTCGGCTGCGTCGCTGGCCGCTGGATTAGCCTTCTTCAGCATCGGATCCGACATCGGGGGCAGCATCCGAACACCGGCGTCCTTCTGCGGAATCTACGGCCACAAGCCGACGCTCGACATTGTTAGCATGCGTGGTCATCTTCCTGGCGGACTGCACGACAATCCGGGATTTTCTACGCTGCTCGCAGTAGTCGGGCCGATGGCTCGGACCGCGGAAGATCTGGAAGCAGGGCTGAACATCCTGGCCGGCCCGGAATCGCCCGACTCCAAGGCATTCCAATGGAGCCTCCCGAAACCGCGCCACCGGCACCTACGGGACTATCGCATCGGCTATTTGCTCGAAGACCCTGGCGTCCCGGTCTCCACCGAAACGAAGTCCGTGCTCGAGGCGGTTATTCGTGCCTGTGAGAAAGCGGGAGCCACCATGAAACCAGGCTGGCCCGACGGCTTTCAATTTCAAGAATTCCTCGATACGTACTTTTTCCTGCTTGGGGCCTTCGACTTCAGCGTAATGCCGCCGGAGCGCCAGCAGCACGTACGTCCCGCACTTCGAGAAACGATCGGACAACCTCGCGAAAGGCGCGCTCAGCGGTTTCGCAGAATGGCAACGAAAGAGCCGCAAGCGTCTGGGTTACCGCGCATTGTGGGAAAAATACTTTGAATCGGTGGATGTGTTTCTGCTACCGACCGCATTCACAACGGCGTTCCCGCACGACCCGACGCCGGTCGATCAGCGAAAGATCCCCATGCCCGAAGGCGGCTCGCAAAACTTCTGGAGCCTCCTCTCCTACATCACGCCCGCTACTTTGACCGGCTGTCCGGCCACCACGGCTCCGGCGGGCCTTAGCAAAAGCGGATTGCCGGTCGGGCTGCAAATCATGGGCCCATATCTGGAGGACGCCACGCCGATCGCCTTCGCGCAACTGCTGGCTCAAGAAATCGGCGGATTCAGGCCGCCGCCAGGCTACTAATTTCGCTGCGATGCGAAGACTCAACCGTTTATACTCGCTCTTGGAAATCGCCGGCACTGGCAGCGCCGTCCCGATGACAAAGATTACCAACAGATGGAATTCGCTTGCCTGGAAGGCAACCAGGACTTGGAGCACTACACCGAGGGCGTCGGCGGCGCGGCTAAGAAAAGTTCGTTAGATCTTACCCAGCTCGTCAGATCCTAACCGGCTCATCGCTGCTGTGCCACACTGAATTTGAATGGCTTGGTTCACGCGAGAGAAAACGTCCCTGAAGACGGATGAAGGCGAGCGCAAGGTAAAAACCGAAGGGTTGTGGCTCAAATGCGAGCACTGCGGCGAGATCATCTGGCGCAAAGCCCTGGAAGACAATCTGCAAGTTTGTCCTAAGTGCGGACATCACGACCGGATCGATGCGCGCGCGCGCCTGACTATGCTGTTCGATGACGGTCAGTTCGAAGAGTTCGACGCGCATCTTGCGTCGTCCGATCCGCTAGAGTTCGTCGATTCGAGAACCTACAAGAAACGTCTGGCCTCCAATCAACAACTGACGCACCTGCGCGACGCCATCATCTCGGCCGGGGGGAATCTGAACGGCCGCCGCGTCCACATCTGCGCTTTGGATCTGCGATTCATCGGCGGCAGTATGGGGGCGGCGGTGGGCGAAGCGATCACGCGCGCCATCGAGCGGTCGTTGGAGCGAAATGTCCCGCTGGTAATCATCTCTGCGTCCGGAGGCGCGCGGATGCAGGAAGGCACGGTCAGCCTGATGCAATTGGCCAAGATTTCGGCCGCGCTCATGCGGCTGGACGAAGCGAAGATTCCCTATATCAGTGTGCTGACCGATCCCACCACCGGCGGCGTCACGGCCAGTTTCGCGATGCTGGGCGATCTGAATATTGCTGAGCCGGGAGCACTGATCGGGTTTGCGGGTCCGCGCGTGATTGAGCAGACCATCCGCCAGAAGCTGCCGGAGGGTTTTCAGACTAGTGAATTCTTGTTGAAACATGGTTTTCTGGACGCGGTCGTGAAACGCGGCGACCTGAAGGACTATGTGTCCAAGGCGCTGGATTTCTTTCTCACATGAGTTCTCCGAAACAGTACAAGGCGGCGTTGCTGGAGGCGCTGGATCGCATCGATACCAGCCGCGTGGAGCAGGCCATCGAATGGTTTCGCGAAGCGCGCGATGGCTCAAAGCACATTTTCGTTTGCGGGAACGGGGGCAGCGCGTCGACGGCATCGCATTTCACCTGCGATATCGTCAAGGGCGCGAGCTACAATCGCGACACGCGCTTCCGCATCATGGCGCTGACCGATTCTCTTCCGACCCTTACCGCTTATTCCAACGACGTCGGTTACGACTGCATTTTCGTGGAGCAATTGAAGAATTTCGCCCAGCCGGGCGACCTGGTGATGTGCATCAGCGGATCGGGCAATTCACCCAACGTAGTGCGGACCATGGAATATGCCAATTCCATCGGCTGCAAAACGATCGCTCTGACCGGGCGGGATGGGGGCCAGCTAGGACCGCTGGCGCAGCTCAATATTCAGGTTGCGGTACCGCACATGGGCCGGATCGAAGACGCGCACATGGTGGTGTGCCACATGATCGCGTATCATTTCATGGAAGAGTAATTCCTCACGTTCCCTCCGCGCAAAAGTTACCAACGTCCTGGCCCGTTACATCCTTTCAAACCTGAAATAACGCCACATTTCGGGCCCACCGCGAAAGGCCCTTTACGTGCCAGTTCATCAGGGAACCGAGCAATTTCCGGTTCCAAAAAAAGGGGAGGAAACAAACATGAGATATCTCGTAGCGTGGGTTCTGGGAGTTCCCGGCGTCCTGATTGTTATTTGGTTTCTGATGAGCCACCACTAAGAGTGGCACCGTTCCAGCAACGGTGGGCGCCGTTGGCAAGCGGCGCCAATGGCCTGGATTTTACATTAAGCGCCTCGCAGCAATTCAGCGGGCGATTTTGCAGGACCAGATTCGGCCGGCGTCTGAATCCGCTCCAGGGCCTGCGCAAGGGTCGTCACCACCTCGACTGAAAACGCCGCTGCCAGCCTTTCTTCAGCTTGCGCACCACCGCCGGAGAAGTTCCACAAACCTACAACAACTCTGAGCGTGGGAAAGCTTCGTCGTAATTGTTTAATCAAAGACCGAACAGGCAGCAGCGCAAACGGTGGGATTGCCGAGATGCATACGACGTCGCATTCTTGCCTGGAAAGCAGGTCCAATGCATCCCCTGGAGAACGCGGAATAGGCAACAGCACGGCCGTATAACCAGCCAATTCCAGGATTTGGGTCAACATCGCCGCAGTGCTCTCGTCGGCTCTGTCGCTGGCCGGGATGCAAACCACCCGTAAATCCGGCGCGTGAATTGGTTTCTTGAACTCGATCAACGGCGTGTCTTCGGCCCCGTCAGCCTTTGCGGGCGGCTCCAGACCGTGTTCCGCGAGGTCAGCAATAAACTCGTTGATGCTCTGGAGCAGGAAATTCTCTCGGCTTTCATCCAAGTTTCCCTGATGGCGCTCTTCCTCGGCCATGCTTAAGGCCGGGATCATGACCTGGTCGTAAAGCTCAACCAACGATCGATCCTTGAGAAATGCATCGGTGACTGAGTTCGCTTCGCGTTGGTCCATCGCGAGCAGCCGTTGATAAAACTGGGCCTCGGGCGATAAGACCGGTTCGTCGCCGAGAATAATGTGAAGGAACTCCAGGTATGGAACATACCGGCCGAGAACAACCAGGCACACCGTCAACGGCGTGGATAACACCAACCCGATGGGACCCCACAGCGCGGTCCAGAAGGCGGCTGCGACCAGAATCGCCAAGGATGAAATGCCAATGCGGGCTCCATAGAGCCAGGGCTCAATCACGTACGCGACAGTTAGCTCTATAACCAAGAAAAGGCAAAGGCACAAAATCACCTGAAGCCAAGTCTCGAAGATGGCCAGAGCCAGGATGAGCGGTAAACTGCCTCCGATAATGGGGCCAATATAAGGAACAAAGCGCAAGAGGCCCGCGAGAACCCCCCAGAGTAGGGCATTCGGGACACCAATAAAATAAAGCCCGATCGCCATGAGTAAGCCGAAGGCCGTGTTGACAAGGAATTGCAGGCGCAGGTAGTGACTGACACGCTGAGCCGCGTCGTCGAATGCCTGGGTTGCAAGATTGAGTTGGCGTTGGCCCGCCAGACGAAGCAGCCGATTCCGCAGATCCTCGCGCTTGATCAACATCACGGCGGTGAAGACTACCACGATCACTGCCATGCTAATGGGCGCAACCAAAGGCCGGAGCAATATCCGCAAAGATTGAAGCGGGCTCGGAGTGGGCTCAGTAAGCTCCACTCGCACGGGACGTTCGCTCGGAGGCAGGGCCGGCGTCGATTTCTGGGCCCGGGGACGCTGCGATACGGGCGGCGCTACGGGGGTGTCGGGGGGCGCGGATAATTCTTTGGACAACTTCTGGACGTTGTTGGTGGCTTTGGCAAGACTGCCGCCGTGAGGTCCATGGAAGGAGTCCAATTTCGTACGGATGTTGTTTGTATAGTTCGGCAGCTCGTTTATGACATCGATCAATTGATTGCCGACAATCCATCCGATTCCACCCACCAGAGAAAGCGAGACGATCATCACCGCTATTACGGACGGCACTGCGTCCCAGCCTCAGGCTCTCCAAACGGGATACCGACGGGGTGAGCAGGAACGCGAACAATACGGCCAAAGCTAACGGGACCAGCACCTCTTTTGCGAAATACAGGGCCGCAATGGCGATAACAAACGCTGCCAGGGGCAATCGACTGGAAGAGGTGGAGAAATCACGGGAGCGTTCCATGCGGTCGTAAAGCTACGCCCATTGACAGGGCGAGGCCTTCAGTTGGCAATGATTGGATCGTTAGCGAGACGTTGATGTTACAAGCATTTATTTTCCGGACTCGAAAGAGGCCGAAACGTTTGTAAGGTTTTATGTTGGCAGAGGGGAAGCCAGTAAGCAGCTGGGCTTAACCCTTGCTCTTTGGCTTCTTCACTTTGTAGGTACCAAACTTGGCCTTGGATTTATTGAGCTTAGGTTTCTTGGCACCGTGGCGCTTAGGAGGCTTGGGTGGCTTGGCGGCGGCCAACGGCGCGAGTAAGGCGATGCTAAGGCAAAGCAGAATCAACTTTCGGACAAACATAGATGGCTGCTCCTTGATTATACTTCGGCGGGGACGACCAGGTTCTTTAGCGCCGGGAAACTGAGCATCTAGAATGTGATGGTCAGCTTTCCGACCCCATCGGCGTATTGCTCGCACAGCTCGAAAGCCGGCTGGATATCGGACAGAGGCCGGGTGTGGGTCAGGATGGGCGCAAATAGCTTGGAATGCGCGGAAAGCAAGCGCAGGGCAGCTTCAGAATCGTGATTGGAGCGGCGCACGCTATAGAATGCTAGTTCCTTGCGGCGCAGGATGTGTAGCGCCAGCCGGACGTAGTCATCTGATGGAATACCGGTCACAACTACGCGCCCCGCGTGACGCGCTGCTTGAATACACTGATTAATGCTGTCGGCTTTCCCGGCGCAGTCGATAGCGATGTCCACTCCCCGATTAGCGGTGTCGCGGAGAATCTCGCGCGCTGAGTCGGCAGCCCCTGGATCGATCACGGCGTCGGCTCCCAGAGCACGCGCCAAATCGCGTCGATGAGCGACAGGTTCGACAGTCCAAATGCGCTTGACGCCGGATAGTTTTAGCACCGCAATGGTCAACAGGCCGATAGGACCCGCTCCGAAGACAACCGCCGTCTCGCCCGGCTGGGGCGCGGCGAATTGCATGGAGTGCACAACCACAGCCAGTGGCTCCGCCAGCGCGCCTTCCTGATCGCTTAAGTGGGCGGGCAGAGGCAGTAGATTGTGCGCGGGGAGGTTCACGAACTCACGAAAGAATCCGGGCTCATCGGGCTGGCTTAAGAAACGCAGGTTGGCGCAGACGTTGTGATGACCAGTCATGCAGTATTCGCAGTGATAGCAGTACAACGCGGGTTCGAGCACGGCGCGGTCGCCGGCCGACCAACCGGAAACGCCGGCGCCTGTTTTGCGTACGACTCCCGCAGGCTCATGACCGAGGACCATGGGATAAACGCAGCGCGCTTCGCCGATACCGCCATCGGAAAAATAATGCAGGTCAGACCCACAGATTCCGACTGCTTTTACCGCTACTTGAACTTGGCCTGGGGCGGGATCTGTAACGTGAGGCGCGTCGGCGAGACGAAACTGCCGGGGATTCGATAGTTCAGCGACCAGCATTCGCGGGAATTGTGACCGGGAGGCGGCTACTCAGGCTTCTTGAAGAGATTATCGAAAGCGGCTCGGGCGTCGGTGGGATTACGGGGCGCCTGCTGGACAGAGTTGGAGTGGTTGTTGTTAGATGGCGCAGCGTCGCGGGCGACCGTAACGCGCGGCGCGAACAGCTCACATTCGTTGGCCGCATCTTTAACCGCGATACGCAGCGGGATCGGCTTCAGGCACTGGAAGCGAGTGGACGGTTCGAATTGCGCGCATTGTTTGCAGCAGTGCAGCGCGACGCCGCATTTGGGACACTTGCCCTTCCAATCGATGTCCGATTGCAGAGCCGTGGAGCAGTTGAAGCAGCGGGCTGCCACAACGTTCTGCAGTAAGCGAGGAAGGCGTGGGCCAGTCACATCGATAGACGGACGCGGTCCGGAAGGTTTGGATTTGTCTAAAGGCCGGCGGTCGCTGGATTGCCTGTCGGTATCCATATAACCGCGTTGTTTGTATTTACGGTCATCGTCCATGTGTCGAGTCGACTCCTGGAATTCTGGCTGTCGCAACACTGCCTACTGGGGCGGTGTCAGCTTAGGTTCATACCTGGCCAATCTGTAGGATCAATCGGAGGATTGCTGCGGAGCCGGCGAGGCTACACGGTGAAGCAAAATCCCGCTCACGCCTAACTAATATGTACCACGAAACGATCCAGGAAGCCACTAATATCTATATGGAAAACCACGATATATGGCCGGCTTCCACTACAGTTCGGTGAACATCGGTAAATTTACTAAGCCAAACTTCAATTACTGGCGCTCCACTTCAACAAGGCATTACAGGGCCGGGTCAGAGGGTCATCGTAATGATTTGGACTGATTCGAAGCGAGTACCCTAACCTGCCGGTCTGATGGGGCACGAACTCTTTCAGGAAAACGTACGCATCACCCTGTTGTTCCACCGCTGGAAGGCTCATTACCTGCGTTTCTTCCAGATTGCCGTTTGCGCCAACTCGGCCAATCACGGCCTCCACTCGCACATCCTTGGGCGAAAGCCCAGCCAGATTCACAACCGCGCGCATGGGAATTGGACGGCCAGTCAATACCGAAACATCCGGGGCGGATCCGATCTCCAGGAAACTAACATTATCCCACACTTTCTCCACCTGCTCGTTCCACTTGGAACGCCCACGGGCCGGCTGGAAGCTGTCCTTCGACATTTCCAGGAAAGCCTGGTGAGCTGGCTCGTAAAGTTGCGACATATACTCGCCGACCATCCGCAGGGAGTTGAACTGAGGGCTGAGGTGCATCAGCGATTGTTTTACGCGACGCATCCAGTCGACCGGAACGCCTTCTTCACGCTCCTGGTAGTACATCGGCACAATCTCGTTTTCCAGTATGGAGTAGATGGCGCGAACGTGAACTTCGTCCTGGTCCTCGGAATAGGGCTCGCGGTCGCCGATGGCCCAACCGCCTGAGATTTCATAGGCTTCGTCGAACCATCCGTCCAAAATACTAAGGTTCAGGATGCCATTGATGCCGGCCTTCATCCCGCTGGTACCGCAGGCCTCCTCACCCCGGCGGGGGGTATTCAGCCAGAGGTCGACGCCCTGAATCAGCTCGCGGGCCACCTCGATGCCGTAGTCCTCCACAAAGATGATGTGTTTGGATATCTCCGGGGTGCGCGAAAGTTGCACAATTTCACGGATTAGGGTCTTACCGGGGAGATCCTTGGGGTGCGCTTTACCGGCGATCACGATTTGGACCGGCCGCTCTTTGTTGGTCAGCAGGCGTTTGAGCCGATCGACATCGCGGAACAGGAGCGTAGCGCGCTTGTAGGTTGCGAACCGGCGAGCGAAACCGATGGTCAATGTATCCGGCTCAAGCACATCTGAGAGCCGGCGCTGTTCAGCGGCGGAGGCTTTCCGGCTCATGGCCGCGGCCACTACGCGTTCGCGGACGAAGTTCACGAGATTGCGTTTTCTCCGGCGGTGGGCTTCCCACAGCTCCGGATTGGGAATATCCTCCACCAGATCCCAAATTCTGGGGTCGGAATAACGCTCGCGCCAATCCGGCTGCAGATATTGATCATAGAGCAGCGCGAGATCGCCGTTGAGCCAGGTAAACAGATGGACGCCATTGGTGACGGACGTAATGGGTACTTCCCAGACGGGCAGCTTGGGCCACAGCTCCTGCCACATTTCCTGCGAAACCTGCCGGTGCAGGCAGCTCACGGCGTTGCGGAACGACGAGGTCTTGATGGCCGCTATCGCCATGGAGAACGGTTCCTGGTGGTTTTCCGAAAGGAACCTTCCCAAGGTAAGAAATTTGTCGAAAGGAATTCCGCTTTCGCGGCAATACTCGCCGAAGAATTCGTACAACATGCCGGGGTCGAAGAGATCGATGCCAGCCGGAACTGAAGTGTGCGTGGTGAAAACGTTGTTGGAACGGCAGGCTTCAAATGCCTCATCGAAACCGAGGCCCTGTTCTTCGATCAGAAGGCGCATCCGCTCGATGGCCAGGAACGCGGAGTGCCCTTCGTTCATGTGCCAAACGGTGGGTTTCAAGTTCAGCCGATGCAGTGCGCGCAGACCGCCGATTCCCAGCACGATCTCCTGGCGGATGCGTGTTACGATATCGCCGCCGTACAACTGCGCGGTGATGTCACGGTGCTCGGCGTGATCGTTTTCTGTAATGTTGGTATCCAGCAGGTATAGCTTCACGCGGCCGACATGGATGTACCAAACCTTGATAAAAACGACGCCGGTGGGAAGTTTGACCTGGACAATTAGATCCCGGTCTTGCTCGTCACGGACCGGACGCACCGGGAGTGTGTAGAAATCGTTGACCGGATTTCGCTCTTGCTGCCAGCCATCGGGATTCAGCGACTGCTGGAGGTAGCCTTTTTGGTACAGCAGACCGACCGCGACTAGTGGAACTCCCCCATCGCTGGCGGCTTTCAAATGATCGCCGGAGAGCACGCCTAGGCCCCCGCCGTAGATGGGCATGCATTCCACCATGCCGTACTCCATCGAAAAGTAGGCGATCAGCCGGCCCTCGCCGGATTCCGAACGTTCGACGTAGGTGGTGAAGCGTTCACAGGCGCGGCGGTAGGCGGCTAGGAACCTGGGGTCGGCGGCAGCCCGTTCGAGGGTAGCCTGCGAGACGCGCCCTAGCATAAGCACTGGGTTGTGACCGCAGGTCTTCCAGAGCGCGGGATCGAGCCGCCGGAACAACGAGCGGATATTGTGATCCCAGCTCCAGAGGAGATTGTAGGCGAGATCACTCATCCGAGAAAGAGCCGGCGGAAGCGCCGGACGGACAAGGAACTCCTTAACCGGTTGAATCTGAAAGGGCATGAACTATTTATGTGACAACCAAATATACCACTTGGCGGGGAAAAGCCCTACTTTACTGACGTTCTAAGGGTACTAGTCTAACTCAAATGAGTGAGCTACCCCTCATTAATTTCTCTTTAGGGTTAAGCTTGGCCAATTCGCTAGACGACCGCAATGGCCTCGATCTCCACCAGGAATTCCGGTGAAAACAGGCCGCGAACGATCACAACCGTAGCCACTGGCGGCTTCGAGGTATCCACGTATTTGTCCCGCACCTCGCGATAAGCGAAAAATTGAGACCGGTCGACGCTGTCCACGATGTAGTAGTTCAGTTTGACCACATTCTTGAAGCTTGCGCCCGCAGCTTCGAGCGCCGTCTTCAGGTTTGCGAATACCTGCTTAAGCTGAGCCTTATAGTCGCCCTGGCCCACAATGTTCCCTGAGACATCCATGGCCACCTGCCCGGCGATATAGATGATATTTCCCGCGCTAATCTCGGCTAGATGAGAATAGCCTACGGGCTTGGGCAGCTGCGGCGGACTGAATACCCGAAATTTCGACTCGTCAGGCATATGGCCAGTTTACTGGGTGACGTTGATCGTCGCCGGATTGCTGGTCTCGCTGCCGATCGTCACCGTCAAAGGATAACTACCAGTTGGCAAGCTGGAAGGCACGACGATATTCATCTGGACGAGCCCCACGAAACCGGGCGCCAAGCCCGCGAAAGAGACTTGGGCGGTAGAGGACCCGATGGTGGCACTGGACCCCGAGTTCAAATAGACCAAGGTATTGGAAGGAGCGGCTGCTCCATCCGCAACGGCCGGGCTGACCATGCCAGAGCCACTCAGGTACGCAATGATCGTGCTCCCTGCCTTTGCAGGATTAGTTGGCCCGTTGAGCGTGTAATCCGAATTCTGAACAATGGCCTGACCCGAACTCGAGGAGAAGAGTCCAGGCGCCGCCCCCAGAACATTGACCGTTACCGCGTTGCTGGCGCCTCCATTGACAGCCACAGTAACTGCCGCAGGTCCTAACGCAGTCTCCCAGGGCACCTGAAAATTCACCTGGGTCGATGTGACGTAAAGGACCGGAGCGAGCTGTCCGTTGACGCTGACCGAGACTCCTTCAAGACTGGCCGGCAGCGGTGTTTGGGCGCCAAGGTTCGTGAGAGCAAAGTTGCTCCCGAAAACCGTCGCTAAAGCGCCGGGTGAAATCCGAGTCGCAAAACTGGCCGCGTTGACGACGCCATTGGCCGAAACCACCGGGAGCGTGCCTTGCAGCTCCCGCACCACCGAATTGAAGGTATCGGTGATATAGATGTTCCCGGACGAATCCACCGCGACGCCATGAGGGAAGTACAGGGCAGCCTGTGTGGCGGGGCCGCCATCGCCAGAGAAGAAAAGGGCGCCATTGCCCGCAATGGTAGTGATGATGCCAGAAGGCATCAATTTCCTAACGCGGCCATTGAAGGTGTCGGCGATGTAGACATTGCCGCTTGAATCGAGGGCCAGCCCCATAGGATCGTACAAGGCAGCATTTGGGCCAGGGCCATTATCACCGCTGAACTCGCCATACCCGTTGCCAGCGACGGTGGTATAGACTCCCGCATTCGTATACTCAACGATGCGCCGGCCCTGCGTGTCAGCGACGTAGATATTGCCAGCCGAGTCGACTGCGACCGCGTCGGGCTGTGTGAAGCCCTCCGCATAGGTGACGATGTTCCCCTTGTAAACCTGACGAATCACATTATTGCCGGTATCGGCGATGTAAACATTGCCTAACGCATCCGCCGCCACTCCGACGGGATTGGCTAACTGTGCTCCCGTGGCCAGGGCCATGTCTCCGGAGTATCCCGCGGTATTGTTGCCCGCAAACGTGGTGATGATTCCACTGCTAGTAACCATGCGAATCACGTTGTTGGCGGAGTCTGCAATATACAAATTCCCGGAAGAATCGAGCGCTAGACCTACCGGATTGTTCAACTCCGCGCTGGCGGCCTGTCCCTTGTCGCCGGTATATCCGGCAGTTCCGTTGCCGGCCACGGTACTGATGACTCCGCCCGACACCTTGCGAACTCTATTGTTCAATCCGTCAGCGATGTAGATATTGCCGGATTTATCTATCGCTATGCCGGTGGGAAATTTCAATTGCGCCCCCACGGCACTGCCACCGTCGCCCGCGAAGCCCGCGGCCCCAGCCGTGCCCGCTATGGTGGCGATCGTGTACTGCTGCGAAAGCGCGCTCGCCGCGAACAGACTCCCGATGAACAGACCTATGACCCAACGGCGAATTCCCATGTGATGAAGAAACCCTTGTAAAAAAACTTAGTTGCGTAGCGAGGGTTGCATGAACCCCCGGCGCCATGACAGTGTTGCAAACCTTTAGTATACGCGAAAGGGCTAAAATCAATACATGAATCCAGGCACATCTCGTCGCACGTTTCTAGGCGCTTCCGCCGCCGCGTTGGCCGCCTCCCGGACTGGCTTAGGAGCCACTACCGAAGATCCACGCGAGTTCAAGCTGGGCATCGCAACCTATTCGCTGCGCAAGTTCTCTCGCGCGCAGGCCATTGCCATGCTCAAGCAGATGAATGTCAAGTACGTAAACATCAAAGATGTTCATCTGGCGATGAATGCGTCACCCGAGGAGATCAGGGCCGGACGCAAGGAATTCGAGGATGCGGGATTTATCATCGAAGGCGGTGGCAATGTCTCGTTTTCCAAGGACGACGAGCAGGAGATTCGAAAGAACTTCGAATACGCCAAAATGGCAGGGATGCCGATCATCGTGTGCGCTCCCACCCACGCGACGCTGCCCAAGATGGAGAAGTACGTCAAGGAATTCAACATCAAGGTCGCGGTCCACAATCACGGGCCAGAGGACAAGCAGTTTCCTACTCCGCAGAGTGTGCTCGACGTGGTGAAGAACATGGACCCGCGCATGGGATTGTGCATCGACTGCGGGCATACGTCGCGGACCGGAGTGGATGTCGTGGAGTCTATCCGGGCGGCGGGCCCTAGGCTGCATAGCATGCACGTCAAGGATCTGGCCGATGCCAAGGTGAAGGAAAGCCAGTGCGACGTCGGCGACGGCGTGCTGCCGATCGTGGGGATCTTCAAGCAACTGCATCGGATGAATTACAACGGCGGCGTAATGCTGGAGTACGAAATCAACGAAAAAGACCCGATGATGGGGATGCAGAAAAGCCTGGCGTACATGCGCGGAGTGATGGCGGGGCTGCGCGGATAATAACCGCAAACAACACCGCCTAATGCACTAGCGGAATGAACTGGGGTCCGTGTTGGAGTTTACCGATCCTGTAAGTACAATTCGACCCGGTTGGTCGTCCAGGTTGCGACACCGCTCCCAAAGAAGTCTTGATCTTCCGTCCAGATCGGAATGCGGAGTAAAATGGCAACAGCCACTACCGGCCAGTCATCGACATCGCGACCGCTAATCCGCTCCCGCGCGACCTGCTCGTGTTCTTGATACAACTCGCGATCTACTGGCTGAACTAGGAGCCCGATTTCATTCAGAACCGCCAGGCCAGAGTGCGAGTCGACGCCCCGGCCCTCCAGTATTGCAGGTAAGTAGTCTCGAGCTTGCTCAAAGCACAGATCCGGAGCAAAAAATTCCACCGAATCCTCATACTTCTTCGAGCAGAGAGCGAACGCGCTTGCCTAGAACCGCACGAATTAAGATGTTCGCGTCCAGGACCAGCCCTTTGCTGGAACTCATCGATGCTTGGCGCGACGGCGTTTGAATTCGGAGGCCAGCTCGTCTTCCGTAATGCCTTTAGCAGCCAGCATGGCATCGAGCTGTGCGGCGGCTTTCTTCAAGGCCGTCCGCTCGGTGGCAGAGCGCTTTCGCCGTGCTGGAATGAAGTAGCCAACGGTATCGCCGTGTCGGGTAATAGCAACCGGGGTGTCGCTCTCCAGCAAGTACGTAGCGAGTCTTTCTCGAAATTCTCGAATGCCAACTTTCACGAGTTCCATAGATACCTTTTCAATGTGTACACACCTGTACACATTATAAACCTGGTTTCAGGCCCGAGTTCTCCTTTGTGGAGAGACACCCATCTGCACTAAAGCGCTTTCTTAAGCAGCGCAATCTGTCCGGCGTGATAAAGATTGTGCTGGATCATCCCGTGCAGCATAAATTCGACCGAATGGTCCTTTCCCGGCACCACGTTCTGCAATGAGGACTCCGGGAGAGAAGAGATTGCAGCCCGCAGTTGGTTATGCTCTTGCTCCAGAGCATTGACCGTCTGCTGCCAGGCGGCCTGGCTTCCCCCATCGATCAGCGGCCAGTCCTCTTGCGGCGTCAGCTTGGCCGGATCGCCAGACAACCGGCGGCGGCAAGCGGACATCCACGCGCCAATATGCATCGTCAGTTCCCAAATGCTGTGCCCGCGTGGGATCGGTCTTGCCAAGGCCTGCCCGACCGTGACGTCCGTGAGCAGTTCTTCGAGTGACGGGCCGTGCCAGGCTTTTCCGGCGTAAGCTCGGTGCAGTTGATCGGCGATGAATTCAATCTGGTTCATTTTTTTTTGTAACCTCCTATTTACTGTTTAAAGGTTACCACACACCTTCAATATTTGGTCGACGGAAATATCGTCCAGGTTTCCGCTCACCACCCGAACACGTTCGCCTCGCGGAGCCCAGACCGCCGGATCGGTCGGCACCGAAGATCGCCACCACCGGAACACCGGCTGCCGCGGCCAGATGCGTGATCCCGGAATCGTTGCCAATGTAGAGACGCGCAGTCTGAAGCCAGCAGGCCAGCTCGTAGAGATTATCCATGCGGACGGCATCGTCGAGTTGTTCTTCGGGACCAGCGCACCAACGTACAGGCATTTCCAGCCGCCGAGCCAACTCGCGGTAGCGTTCCAAGGGCCAGTTCTTTCGCGGACTTCCCGAGAACGGATGGATGACCGCAAAATCTCCAGGCGGCGCCGGCGGGCACTGGATGCGTGGAACTGGCAACGCCGCTGCATCCGGCTTGCTTCAAGAAAAAATCGGCGGCATGGAGCTGTTCGCCGGCTGGGGGCAGCGCATCCAGAAGAATCTGAATGGGCACACCGAGCTGGCTGCATCTGGTCGCGAAACTCCCGCGGTTCGAGCCGTACCAGGAGACGATGGAGTCAAACGAGCGCAATCGAGCCACGAGTTCCGGCGGCGGATCGACGCCATCGAGGCCCATCCGATCGAGACCGGTGGATGCGATGGATCGCACGCAGATCAGCGAAACCGGATCAGCGGCGCGACTTCGGAGCGAACCCAAACCTCGGTGTAATCCGAGCGCAGGCATTCGAGCGCGGGCAGCGACAGAATGCAATCGCCGATCGCGCCGGGTCGAATCAACAGCCGCCGCAAAGCAGCGCTACTTCACCGGAGCAGCTGGTTTCAAACAGCGGGCCGTCCATATCCTGAATGCTCACATGAATGGCCTTCGCGGCTTCCAGATCCTGCATTCTTGACCTCGAAGCGCGCGGCCAGCATCCGATCGACCGTGGCATGCGGCGCAATCTGGTCTTTGATCGTCAGCGAATCGTTGTATTGGTCGCCCAGGAAGCGGTTGTATTGGAACAACTGCTTGAGGTCGCCTTTCGCGACCACCAGACCGTCCGCCATGGTTCCGTCTTTCTTCTTCCAGCGTTACTTCCACCTGGCGAACGACAAACGCCAGATTGGACGGATTTTCCATGCGCAGATCCATTACTGCGATGCTGTCGTCGTCGCTCAACGCCCCGGTCCGGACCTTGAGAATCTTGCCGTTGAGCACCAGATGCGAGCCTTTGGTGGAAGAAAGAATCAGTACCACCGCAATCGCGATTACCACCACGCCGACGCCGAAAAATATTGCAAACTGTTTGCTCATCTGGACTGGCTGCCTTAGTCGGACTGGCCCGTTAATCTCCCAGCAATTTGCCGAAACCTTGCAAGCTGATGACATTATCGCAGACGGCTTTAATCGCGGCGGTGATGGGAATGGCCAGCAGCAGGCCAACGGCGCCCCACAGCGTGCCCCAGAACATGAGCGCGATCGTTACCACCAGCGGATTTAAATGCACGCGCGATCCGACCACTTTCGGATAGAGCAGATTCAGCGCGGTCAGATGCAGCAACGCGACCACCACCGCGATCATGATGTAAATCGCCGGCTGCGTATAGGGAACGATCAAGCCCGCCAGCAGAGGCGGAAGAATCGCCAGCGGCAGCCCAACATAGGGCACCAGGCTGAGAAAACCACTCAGCGGTCCCACCAGAGGCCAGTAAGGGAGACGTATGGCGATGAAGAAAAGCGAGCTGAGAGTGGACAGCATGAGCCCCAGAATAAAGTTCCCGATCACATAGGCTCGCACCATGTCGGCCACGCCTTCCCAGCTTTTCCCAACCACCTGCCGGCCGGCGCTGCCGAACAGATACAGGAAGCTGCGGCGCATGTGGTCGCGCCAACTCAACATGAAATAGACCAGGAACGGAACGAAACTCGCCATCAGCAGCACATCATAGAATGACCGCAGATAGCCGTACACATAAGTCACCAGCGGCGTCGGCTCGGTATGAATCCGCACTTCGGGAATGGGAGCCGGCGCCGGTACACGGGTTCCGGGGCTTGTTTCGATCCACGCCGTCGCGCCGCTGCCGGGGGCGCTCCCTGGGGCCGGTTGAGTCTCCTGGAATCGCTTCGGGACCAGCATCTGGTAGGTCCGCTTCTCGACTTGATCCACGCGCGTCGCGATGTTATCCACCAAATCGTTCATGCGCTGGCTGTAGGTGGGCAGCGCTTCGGCGAGCCCGGACAATTCCGTGTACAAGCCGAGTCCCATCAGATACAGCAGAAGAAGCGCGATGCTGCAGACAATGAAGCTGGCGACCGCGCGGGGCAGCCGCATCTTCACGAAAAAGGTGACCATCGGATCCAGCAGAAATGCGATGATGATCGCGATGACCATGGTGATGAAAAAAATGTGTCCGAAGTAGAGCAGCGCGATGCTGGCTGCCACCGCGAGTACGGTGACACTGGTCTGGCTTGCTTTGCTGGTCGGCAATGGTGGCGTAATAGTGGACATCCGGAGGCCGCGCTTCTTCTATGATGAAATGAAATCGTAGGCGACGGCAAACGGACCGAGTTCTGAGCCGTGACCGTTCTACGAAAATTTGCATGATTCAAAGCAGAGTACTGGCGCTGGATCTCGGCAAAAAGCGGATTGGGCTGGCATTGAGCGACGAGCTGGGCATGACCGCTCAAGGCCTGGAAACGCTGCAGCGCACCAATATCCGAGAGGATCTGGCGCGCCTCTCGCAGCTGGCGGCGGAGAAAAATGTCTCTCTCATCTTGATGGGAAATCCACTGCATATGAGCGGCCGGGAAGGCCGGCAAACGGAATACGCGCGCGATTTTGGCGAGCGGCTCGGGGCCGCCAGCGGTATCCCGGTGAAATTTTGGGACGAGCGTCTGACCACGGTAGCAGCGCAACGCGTGCTTCGGGAAAGCGGCATCAGCATCGAAAAGCGCGCCAAAGCGGTGGACCGGCTGGCGGCGGTGATTTTGCTCGAAAGCTATCTCGATTCCGGACATCCATGAGACTTCGACGAGTCGCGCAAAGGTGGTGTTATTCTTCGGCTGCTCCTGGCGATCGTGTTGCTGATCGGGTTGGGCGCGGGCGCGGCTTATGTTTCACTGACCCTTCCTTATCGAGGCTTCTCGAAACCGGTGATCCTCGATTTTCCGCGCGGCACCAGCACGTCCGAGATGGCGGCGGAACTGGCACAATCCGGCGTGATTCGCTACCCCTGGCAGTTTCTGGCGTGCGCGTCCTGCGTCCGGACGCGCGGCTGCAGGCGGGCGAATACCAGTTTTCTGAGCCGGCGGCTGCTTTCCGCGTATACGCCCGAATCGCGCGCGGCGACGTCTTTTTCTACGAGCTCACGTTCCGGAAGGCAGCAACATGTTCGACATCGCCGCCAGTATCGACCGCTTCGATTTCATCAAAGGCGCCGATTTCCTGCGCGCCGCCCGCGACCCATCGCTGATCCGCGACCTCGCGCCCGAAGCGCCCACGCTGGAAGGTTACCTGTTCCCGTCCACCTACCGTCTTACGCGGCGAACCACGGTGCAGCAGCTTTGCCAGATGATGACCGAACAGTTCCGCAAGAATTGGCGGGAACTGCAGAAAGCGGATCATCCGGCCGCGGTGAACGACGCCGTCACGCTGGCTTCGCTGGTGGAGAAAGAAACTGCCGTTCCAGACGAACGGCCGCAGGTGGCCGCGGTGTTTCGAGAATCGGCTCCGCTTGGGTATGGCGCTCGATTGCGATCCGACTACGATCTATGCTTCGATGCTGGAGCAGCGCTACCGCGGCACGATATATCGCTCCGACCTCGATAGCGCGAACCGGTACAACACCTACAAGCATGCCGGCCTGCCGCCCGGCCCGATCGCGAATCCCGGACTTGGCGTCGCTCAAGGCCGCGCTCGAGCCTGCCGCGACGGACTATTTGTACTTCGTGGCCAAAGCGGACGGCTCCGGCGGACACCAGTTCTCGAAATCGATCGAGGAACACAATCGGGCGGTCGAGCAGTATCGTCACAACGTCAAGAAGGCCGCGTGCCGCAACACCGCCGGCATCGTGAGACCTTGATGGCACTCCCGGAATCGGCCGCCGCGTTTCTCGCTTCGCAGATCGAACGGCTTCGCCAGGTGAAGCCCAAGCGGCGCATCGTATTTCCGGAAGGGGACGACCCGCGCGTGCAGTCGGCCGCTGAACGTCTGCAGCGCGAAGGCCTGGTCACGCCGATTCTGCTGAAGCCGGATCGTCCGGCGCCGGAACAGGAAGCGCGAAAGTACGCGCGTTTGTATTTCGAACGCCGGCGCGCCAAAGGCATTACCGAGATGGAAGCCGCCGAAGTCGCGCACGAAGCCCCTCTACACCGCGGCCCTGATGGTGGCTGCCGGCGATGCGGATGGATTTGTCGGCGGCGCGGTGAACACCACCGCGGAAACGGTGCGAGCGGCGCTGCTGGCGGTGGGAACGGCGCCCGAGCGTCCACATCGTTTCGAGCGCGTTCATCGTGGCTCTTCCGAACCGGGCGTTCGGGCACAACGGCATTCTGGCGTTCGCCGATTGCGGCGTCGTCATCGATCCATCGGCCGTGGATCTGGCCGAGATCGCCATCGCTACCGCGGCCACTACGCGCAACGTCATCGGCGCCGAGCCGGTGGTCGCGCTGCTTTCGTTTTCCACCAAAGGGAGCGCGCAGCACAAGTGGGTGGATAAAGTCGTGGAGGCGTTGCGGATCGTGCGCGAACGTGCGCCCGATCTTCGCATCGATGGCGAATTGCAGGCCGACGCGGCGCTGATGGAAGCGGTCGGCAGGTCGAAAGCGCCCGGATCATCAGTGGCGGGCCGGGCCAACACGCTCATCTTCCCCGATATCGCGTCCGGCAACATCAGCGTAAAGCTGGTGGAGCGGCTGGCGGGCGCGGCTGCGCTTGGGACCTTTCCTGCAGGGGCTCGCGAAGCCGGCCAACGATCTTTCGCGCGGCTGCTCGGCGGACGATATTTACGGCTCGGCCATCGTCACCGCGCTCCAATCCGCGAATGCTCCCGTTTAAGCTGGTTTATCATCCGGGCTACGATTTGAATCTGGGCGCGCACGTTTTTCCGTCGCGCAAATACCGTCTGATTCACGATCACCTGCTGGATGAAGGCTTCGCCGAACCGATGGACTTCGTCGAGCCGCAGCCGGCCTCTGACGAAGATATCCTGCGCGTCCACGAGCCCGGCTGGGTGCAGCGTCTGAAGACCGGCACGCTGGCGCCTCAAGAGATCCTGACGCTTGGAAATCCCGTATTCGACGCGGATGGTGGAAGCGTTCTGGCTGGCGACCGGCGGCACGATTCTGGCGGCGCGCAACGCGCTCGCCGATCGCATCGGCTTCAACATCGGCGGAGGATTTCATCATGCATTTCCCGGACATGGCGAGGGCTTCTGCGCGATTCACGACGTAGCCGTGGCCATTCGCGCACTGCAACACGAGAGGTTGATCGAGCGCGCCCTGGTGGTGGATTGCGATGTGCACCACGGCAACGGAACCGCGGCGATTTTCGCCGGAGACCGCTCGGTCTTGACGCTGTCGATGCATCAGTTCAACAATTATCCGAGCGAGAAGCCGCCGTCGGTGATCGATATTCATCTGCCGGATGGCGTTGCCGATGAGGAGTATCTGGATCGGCTGCGGGGCGCGCTGAAGGTGGCCATGAGCTTTGCGCCGAACATGATTTTTTACCTGGCGGGCGCCGATCCGTACCGGGAAGATCAACTGGGCGGCTCTGTCGCTGACCATGGAAGGGCTGAAGCAGCGCGACCGCGTCGTGTTTGAAACAGGACTCGAGTCAGGCGTCCCGGTAGCGGTGGTTCTGGCGGGCGGCTACGCGCGCAACACCGATGATACGGTAGCGATACATTGCAACACGGTCAAGGCGGCGCGGGAGGCGCTAGACCGATGATCACTTTCAGCGCTGTCGATGAATATTTTGAACAGATGTTTGAAGCTGGCTCGGCGTGTTCACGCGGCGCTAACTCAGGCTGGAATCGAATACCGAATCGTGGGAGGAGTGGCCGTCTTTTCTACACATCAACGAGCTCGATCCGCTGGCCGCGCGCCTAACGCCAGATGTTGACGTGGCGATTGATCGCAAGGACGCTCGAAACAGTCGGCTGCAATTGCGCGGCAAGAACGGCTTCCGCTACGCGGACGGTGCATGGACTGCCGGCCCAAGCCGCGGAGCGCGGTCCATTTCCTATTCATCGGCGAAAAAGCCCGGCCTGAATCACCTGGAACCCGTTCCTGGTTTTTCAGCCGCCAGTTATACGAAAAACGGCATCCTGCTCGCGCCCGTGGCTGATCTGGTCCGCATGAAGCTCACCAGCTTTCGGCTCAAAGACAAGGTCCACATCATCGACCTGGACTCGGTCGGCTTGATCACGCCGGAAATCGAACAGGGCTTGCCAGAGGCGCTTCGCGACCGGCTCGAACAAGTCCGCAAAGAAGAACGTCAGTCCACCGGCGCCGAATAGGCCGACGCGGGAGCGGCGTCGATCAGAGCGTCCTCAAACGTATAGTCCTGCTTGGCGAACGAATTATTGCGCACATACCAGCGATACGGTCTCTTTGAGCGCGGTATTGAAATCGAGCGGCTTGAATTTCAGAACGCGCTGCGCCTTGTTCACCACCACCGTGATGGCGGGCATGTCGAAATACTGGCCGAAATAAAGCTTGGGACCCATCGGGATGGCCGCCGGCGCGCAAAATTCGCTCGCGCGGCCAACGGACGAAGGTCGCTTCTTTGCCGGCGGCGCGGGCGAAGGCTTCCACCGCTTCCACCTGCGTCAGCGGACGCGGATTCGCGATGTTGAACGCGTGGCCCTCCACGTCTTCCGCATCCATCACCTTAATGCACGCGGTCACCAGATCCTTGATATAGACGAACTGCATCAGCCGCCGGCCGTCGCCGGGCAGGATGATCGGACGGCCTTCGCGCAGCCGGTCCCAGAAGAAGGCCTCGCGGTAAAAAGGATTTCCCGGACCATAGATAAACGGCGGGCGCAAAGTCACCACCGGAAATCCGTTGCGCTGATGCATGCGGAACAACGTCCGCTCGCTCATCGCCTTGTTGCGAATGTAAGAGTCGGCGTGATCGTCCGGCGCCAGCGCATCGCCCTCGTGATGGTTCAGTCCATCGCCGTAGGCGGCCACGCTCGACATGAAAATGTAGCGATGCAGATTGCTGCCGCAAGCGCGCGCGGTGGCCTCCACTTGAGCGGCCGTGGTGCCGCGCTCCCAGTCGTACACGTTGTCGTAGACAACATCGAAGCTCTTGCCCGCCAGGGCCTTCTTGATCGCGTCCGGATCGTTCCGGTCGGCCGTGATGCTTGCCGATCTTCTTGCCGAGATCGTGACGCGCCTTGCGGTGCAGAACCGTAACTTCGTGCCCGGCCTTCACCAGACTCCTTCACCAGCGCGCGGCCGATGAATAGGGTTCCGCCGATCACCAGAATTTTTCGGCTGCCAGGTTCCTGACGCTTCGAACCGTTAGTCGTAGTACTCGAGGCCAAGGTGTGTGATTAAATCCTCTCCGCGCATCCAACGCAGCGTGTTCTTGAGTTTCATCAATTGGATGAAAATGTCGTGTTCCGGATAGAGCCCGGGCGCCGTCATGGGCGCTTTAAAGTAAAAAGACAGCCACTCCTGAATCCCTCTCATTCCGGCGCGCTGCGCCAGATCCATGAACAGAACCAGATCCAGCACCAGGGGCGCCGCCAGGATCGAATCCCGGCACAGGAAATCGATCTTGATCTGCATCGGATAGCCCAGCCATCCGAAGATGTCGATGTTGTCCCAGCCTTCTTTGGCATCGCCGCGCGGCGGATAGTAATTGATGCGCACGGCGTGATAGAGATCCTTGTAGAGCATCGGGTAAAGCGTGCGGCTGCAGGATCTGCTCCAGCACCGACAGCTTGGTTTCTTCTTTGGATTTGAACGAGCCCGGATCTTCCAGCACCTCGCCATCGCGATTCCCAAGAATGTTGGTGGAAAACCAGCCCGCCATTCCCAGCATGCGCGCCTTTAGTCCCGGGCGCGATCAGGGTTTTCATGAAAGTCTGGCCGGTTTTGAAGTCTTTGCCGCAGACCGGGATTTGGCGCTCCCGGGCGAGCTCCAGCAGCGCCGGCGTGTCGGTGGTCAGGTTGGGCGCGCCGTTGGCGTACGGCACTCCGCTCTTCAGCGCCGCGTAGGCATAGATCTGGCTGGGCGCGATGTCCGCATCGTCTTTCTGCAAGCCGCACTCGAAGTCTTTCAGCGTCTGGTGGACCGCCGACGGCTTGTGAAAAACCTCGGTTGATCCGCACCAGATCATTACCAATCGCGAGGCCCCGCTGGATTCGCGAAACTGCCGGATGTCCTCCATCAGCATTTCGGCTTTGTCCATTTTCGAGCCGCGATCCTTCACGTTGGGTCCCTGAAGCCGGCGGACATAATCGGTATCGAACACCGCCTTCATGGGCTTGATGGCTTCCAGCGGCGCGCGGATCTTTTCGAGCAAAGATGCCTCCAGCACGCTGGCGTGGACCGCCGATTCGTAGGCGTTGTCTTCAAAAATGTCCCATCCGCCGAAGACCAGGTCTTCCATCCTGGCTAGCGGTACAAAATCCTGGATCTTGGGCGTCCGCGCGTCGGTGCGCTTGCCGAGCCGTACCGTTCCTAACTGGGTCAGAGACCCAATGGGCTGGCCGAGCCCGCGCTTTATCGCCTCAATCCCGGCCATAAAGGTGGTGCTTACGGCGCCCATGCCCGGAATTAAGATCCCTAATTTCCCGTCGGCGGGCGCAATCGTGGTGTTCCCATTGGTGGACAAACTCCGAATCTCCTTGGGTAGCGTGAGGGCTTGCTCTTGTGCCTCGAAAAGGCCTATTTTCCCTACGCTATACTATCATCTTATGACACTCCGCGCGACAAGTACAATCACGGCGGTATTGGTCGACGACGAGCAGCTTGCGCGCGAAGAACTCTCGTATCTGCTGAAGGAATTTCCCGACGTGGAATTGCTGGCCTCGGGACGAAATGGGTTGGAAGCGATCAAGTTGATCGAAAACTTCGAGCCGGATGTCGTATTTCTGGATGTGCAGATGCCAGGACTGGACGGTTTTGGAGTAATTCAAAAGCTGCGCGAGACCGACGTTCCCCTGCCGCATTTTATTCTCGCCACCGCGTACGACCAGTATGCGCTCGAAGCCTTTCGCTGGGAGGCGCTCGATTATCTGCTCAAGCCGATCGAGAAAGAGCGGCTGGAGGTGGCAGTGGAGCGGGCCCGTAAAGTGATCGCGGAAAAAGCCAAGAGCGTGCCGCCGGAACCCGCGCTCCAACCCCGCAGCCGGCGCCCAGCGCACCAAGCTGCTGGTGAAAAACAGCAACCGCAACTTCATCGTGGATGCTCAGGACCTGATTTACGCCACCATCGAGGATGGTCTGATCACGGTCGTAGCCACCGGCGTAGAGGGCGAATCTAACTATCGGACCATCGAGGAGCTGCAGTCCAACCTCGATCCGGACACTTTCTGGCGCGTGCATCGATCCTTCCTGGTGAACATAAATCGCATCCGGGAAGTGATCCCCTGGTTCAAGTCCAGCTTTCAACTTCGGATGGACGATAAGAAACAGACCGAGATTCCGGTGAGCCGGGTGCAGACCAAACGGCTGCGCGCGCTGTTAAAGCTGTAAACCATCCCTCGTAAGAATAGGCGATTACTTCCCCGTACTCGGTTCCCCGTCCGTGGGAAATTCGAACATTTCTCCGCCGGTGTGAACCATTAGAGTTCCTGGGCCGAACGACTTGCCGGCATTCGGCAGAAAAACGGCGCCGTCGGTGGACTCGCCGGGCGCGAGTTTGGTGGGTACCAGCGCGATCGCGGATGCGGCCGCACCCGCTTTTAATTTGGCCGATACTCCATCCGCCAATGCGCTTTCACGGCGCGATTCATAACCGTTGGTGGAACTCAGCCTGACATTGCCGTAGAGGCTAGCTTCGTAAGTGGTCACCAGCTTGACCACATCGTGACGGCTACCGGATTGTAGCAGTGAGAGCACCACCGTAAGCGCGGCCGAGGCCTGGGACTCGGTGCCATCCTGCCGCCGGTAAGTAAAGTCTTGCGGCTTCACCATCCAGGCCACAGGCGACCCGTTTGAGATTGACACCTGCATGATCGAGTACTGCTTCAAGTGCGAAGGCAGATAAGCGAACATCACGGTGACGCCGCCCTTGGTCAGGGTCTTGTAGTGCAGACCGTTAGATTCAAAGTCGATGACCTGGGCCGAGACAGATGTCAGCAGGAGCAGACACGTCCACGGACTAGACCTCATAGTTCTATAATAAACGGCCATGCCTTCTAGCTGATATCGGCCAGTAGAAATTTTTCAGGAGTGCCAGCCGCCCCAGACACCGACTCAGCCGCCAGGTAACCACTCCGAACAGCACCTTCCATGGTGGCCGGCCAGCCGGATCGGGTCCAATCACCCGCCAGGAAGAAGTTCGGGAACTTAGTCACGCTCGGTGGCCGTCTTTGTTCGAGCCCGGTCCTGGCGGAAAAGGTAGCGCGTACCTCCTTTACAACGTGCGCTTTTTCTAGCTTCGCCTCTCCGACTCTGGGGATGAATTCGGCCAGCTCGCGGACCGCCAGCGCAATCACGTCGGCGCGGGGCATCTCCAGCAGGCTCCGCGACGCGCTTACCACCACTTCAAGATATCGGCCGCCCGATTTGTTGAACATCCATTGAATAGTGCGATCGAGCAGGGTGGCATGTGGCAGTTGGGTGAGGCTACGGTCGAACCATAGATGAATGCCAGTGATAGGGGAGTGTTCGAAGCCAGTCACATCTAAATCAAGTTCCGGGATGATGCCCGGTACACGTTCGAAAGGGAGAGCAGACACATAATAATCCGCGGCGCTCCGGCCGCCCTGGCTTACAACACCGCGAACAGACCCGTCTTCGACGATTACTCGATCGATTGGAGCGCGCGAGATGCAAGCGGACATTTCCCACCCGTTTCCAGGAGTCCGAGGCATAGAGATCGCCCAGCGGTACTGACGGCACGCCCATCTCGTATGAGTTCGGGCGGGCGAGGAAACCTTGCCAGAAGACCTGAAAGCCGTGCCGGGCGGCCATGCGGTCTAGGTCTTCGTTCACGGCGCTGACCAATACCTGACTCCAGAAGCGGCGGATGGCGGCTTCCGGCTGGCGCTTTTCGCGGAGCCAGTCGAGCATAGTGATCCGTTCCAGATCAGTGCGGCGCTCACGCTCACTCCTTATGGCTACCAGTCCGCGAGCAATTGCGATCTTGTCTTGAAGGCTCAGGGAGCGGAGCTTCCAGAAGCTTCCTGCAAAGTGGAGCGGGGCTGGAAGATTGCCCGCGCGCAGCACCGAAGTCCGCCCGCCCGGCTCGATAAAATAGAACTCTTTGTAGAATTTGATCCGGTCCGCGACGCCCAGACGCCGGTAAAAATCCATCAGGTTGACGCAGCAGCGCAGCAAGACGTGCTGGCAATTATCGATGATTTCTGGGGCCTTGGTAATCTCAGGGCCTTCTTCGGATACTGACAAGGGATAAGACGTTGCGCGGCCGCCCAGAAAGCCGCGGGTTTCGAAAAGGTCCACCTGGAATCCGGCTTTGCCCAAAGCGGCGGCGGTAGCCAGCCCGGCTAAACCGCCTCCAATAACGATGACACTGGTCATGGGCAGTTAGCCGCGAAGTTTCGAGGAAAGCAAAACGGGTCAGTAGTAGACCGGCACGCGCGACCGGCGGCCACCGCCGCCACCGCTGCTGTTAATCAGCAGAATCGCGACCATCAGAACGAATGCTACAAAGGCGATGTCAGAAAGGTCAAAGTCCATTCAGCGTCTCTCTTCAGTCAGTATGACCGCCACCCTGGGCGCTGCCAAGGCCTGTACACTCCAGTACCCTCACGCCTAAGTACCAACTCTAACACACTAGCCTGTTTCGCCAAATAGTACCATGCGAAACGCCTATTTTACGGGCGTACGGCACAGGCGGCGGAGGCCTGGCTGATCATGTTTTCGATCAACCGCAGGCCGCAGTTGCCGTCCAGAGTCAAGATGGACTCGGGATGGAACTGCACTGCTTCGATCGGAAGCTCCCGATGACGAAGCCCCATGATTATTCCATCTTCCGATTCCGCGGTGACTTCAAGACAGGCCGGAAAAGTCTCCCTGCGAGCAAATAAGGAGTGATAGCGGCCTACTTTGAAGCGCTCCGGCAGCCCCTCGAAGACCCCCTGGTTGTGATGGAACACCACCGAAGGTTTGCCGTGCATCGGATAATCCAGCACGCCCAACTCTCCGCCAAAAGCCTCCACGATCCCTTGCAGGCCCAGGCAGACACCGAACACGGGCATACCCAGCCTGCGCCAGAAACTTCACCAGATTGGGGACGCCGAAGTCGGCCGGGCGTCCTGGACCGGGCGAGATCAGGATCAGATTGGGCGCGATCTTCGCGATCAGCTCATGCGGAATTCCAGCGCGATAGGTCACCACTTCGGCGCCGGTCTGCCGCGCGTAATTAGAGAGCGTGTGGATGAAACAGTCGTCATTGTCGATCAGCAGGAGCTTGATTCCGTGTCCTGCTTCGGAGCGAGCGACCCGGCTGTCGCTGCAGCCTTCGCGCCGGCCCGCAGAGCGCGGAAGAAGCCGGTAGCTTTCATGCGCGTCTCTTCTTCTTCGAGCGCCGGAACCGAATCGTAGAGCAACGTCGCGCCCACGCCGTAACGGGCGATCCCATCGCGCAAGATGGACGGTACGAATCAGAATGCCGGTATTGATATCGCCGTTGAGCGACAGCATTCCCACCGCTCCGCCATACCAGCCTCGCGCGTCTTTTTCGAGATTTTCGATGGCCTGCGCGGCGGCTTTCTTGGGCGCTCCAATTACGGTAACGGCCCACATGTGCGTGAGAAATGCGTCGAGGGAATCGAACCCAGGCTGCAGCACGCCTTCCACGTGATCGACGGTGTGAAATACTCCGGCGTACGATTCAATCAGCCGGCGCCCGATCACTTTCACCGTACCCGGAATAGACACGCGCGACTTGTCGTTGCGGTCGACATCGCTGCACATGGTCAGCTCGGACTCTTCCTTGGTCGAATTCAGCAGCTCGCGGATGCTGTCGGCGTCGCGCAGCGGGTCGCCCGTGCGCCGCGCGGTTCCGGCGATTGGGCAAGTCTCCACGCGGTTGCCTTCCACTCGCACGAACATCTCCGGCGAAGCGCCGACCAGTTGCTCGTCGCCCAGCTGCATGAAAAACTCGTAGGGACTCGGGCTGGCATGCTGAATCCGCTCGAACAGCTCCGAAGGGCTTTCTGAAAACTTAGCTTGGAACGTCTGCCGCAGCACCACTTCGTAATATTCGCCCTGGCGCATTCCTTCGCGCACTACCTCCACGCCGGCCATGTATTCTTCGGGACGATGATCGGAGGTGATTTCACCAGCGTCTCGTTTTGGCGCGGCGGGGATTGGAACTCCATCGCGCTCCAGACCGAGAGTGGAAACACCGGCGCGCTCGAAATCGTATTGGAACCGTTCGATGCGTTCCTTCTTGCGGTCCATGTAATAGATGTCGTCGCAAAGCAGCAGATGAAGATCTTTATATCCATCGCGCGGCAGCTTCAGTGTGATGGGATCGAACTGGAACAGCAGGTCGTAGCCAAACGCGCCCACTAGCGCCAGCCGGCTGTCTTCGGTGGTTCGAAATTCGTCGATCAGTGTACGAAGAATCGAAAACGCCGAAGGTTGCTTGCTGCGCTCCTCCTCCGGGAAAAGCACGGGCAACGGCTTGAGCCGTGCCATGCAGGCTACCGTCACGGAGTTCGAATTCTTCCCAGTGCGGATGCGGCTCGAGCAGGGGTTGTAGAATGCGGTTCAGCGCTTCGCCCCGCCGATTGAGCGGTCGAAAGTCGACATTGCGGCCTGCGGCGACGATCTCTATGGGTGGGCAAATGGAAGCAATGTCCCAGCGCGAATATCGTTCCGGATACTCGTAGCCGGACGAGAGATAAATTCCGCGATAATGATCCAGTTTGCGCAGTAGGGGCTTGAGTCCCTTTTTGAACGGAATAGTTGACGCGGACCGAGTGACGCTGATTCCTCCGGCAGTGGTGTAGCGTAACGTTGCCATAGAATGGGCGCAAAAAACAGAACGCAGGAAGTGGCCTTCCTGCGGGAACAATCTCTCGAGTTTCAGGATAGCACCACCAGCGGGTGCGGGATGCGGTTCAGGGCTTAGAACAAGCTGACGCTTAGAACAAGCCGACCCTTAGAACAAGCTGGCAAGGGTTTCCTTGAGCTGCTCCGCGGTGAATGGTTTGCGCAGATATCCAGAAGCGCCTCGCTCCACCGCCTGGAGCACCTTGGCATGAGTCGCATCCGTACTCACCATGACGATTGGCAGATTTTGCCAGGCCTGACTGGCCCTGACCCTGGTCAAGAGCTCAAGCCCGTCCATGTTCGGCATGTTGATATCGGAGAGGATCAAACCAACCGCCTGTTTGTTCAAGATCTCGAGCGCCTCGACGCCGTCGCCGGCCTCGTAAACTGACCCGAGCGGAATCCCCGCCTGGCGCAATACGCGTTGCAATATCTTTCGAATCGCCGCCGAATCGTCCACGATCAGTACGTCCAACAAGTTGACAGTGTGCCCCTTGTTTCCTTATCGGCCTGATAATGGGTTCTTTAGTTCTTTCGTTCCCGGTTTCTTGTCCCGGTTTCGATGAGCTTTGCGAAGCTCGGTGTTTAGTGATGAGCAAGACACGACTGCACGGTCCGGATTAGCCCGGCAATGATTTCGCATTGCCGCTGGCAGAGCAGCACTAGTCGGCAAGCGCTGAAAATGCGTGATAAGCGTTACGACCGCAGCCACGGTGGTCAGCGCTTCAACAAAGGCCCCAGCACCCGGTCGATCTCCGCATCGGTCCAGGCGGGAATCTTGATGTTCTTGTGCAAACTCCAATGTTCGGTATGCTCCAGGCTTCCATCCGGCCGCACGCTGCTCAGCTCTCCCAGTGTTTCCATCTCGAGAAACTGTTCGTTGGTGAAAGTTTCATAAGAGCAGCCGAAGTCGGGATGCCGGCGCGCCTCCTGAGCCGTGGCTCTCTTGATGAATAAATCGGATCCTAAGAGATACGCGCCCACGGTATCGCGATTGAAGAGCCCCGCTTTCTGCGAGTTGGCATTTTTGGGATCCTGCCGCAGCAGCAGATATTTGCTGGTGAACTGCCAGCGCCGGTCGCTGAAATCGGTGTAAGCCCACATCACCAGCGGATTGGTTGGCGCGAGATCCTTCTCATGCGTGCCGCGCGGCGGAAAGGCCGCGATTCCGACGCCGCCCTGCGCCATCATGGTCAGCGCCCACACTGCGAATTCTCGCGGCTGGCCCGCCTTGTTTATGATCTTGTGGAGCACTTCGACGTCGGAGCCCGTGCTTGCCAGTTTCACGATCATCTGCTTTTGAAGACCGGTTTCCTTTTCGACATTCCCGGTCAGCTCCAGCACGCCGCCCTTCACTGCAGCGTGGATCGGGGAATTGTCGGGCGCGTAAGTCAGCACCGGATCTTCGGGCGACATCCACACCCGGTGGCCGCCGCGGGCCTGCCAGGAGGATTCACCGTGCTTGCCCATCTGCTCGTCGAACTCCTTGAACAGATTCTGGCCGCCCACGAAGCTATAGCGGATGATGCGCGGGCCGACGTCCGTAGTGACGACCAGTTCCACTTCGCCGTTGGAGATGCGATAAGAGTTGGGCCAGCCCCGATATTGAGTTTTCTCGATCTTAACGGCGGCGGATAGAGACATGGTAATGATCAGTGCAACCGAGGCATACTTCCACATTCGGTGTCATTATATAGCGCTCTGAGAAACATAAGGCGGGTGCAAGCGCTTATTGCAGCATGGCTTTGAGCTGCTGGAACATCATCATGCAGGCCGGGCCGAGCGTGACCAGAAGCACCGAGGGGAAGATCAAGAAGAATACGGGGAAGACCAGCTTCACGCCGACCTTGCGCGCGCTTTCCTGAGCCTGCTGCCGAAAGCGGAGGCGCAGGTATTTGGAATGCGTACGAAGCGCCGGCGCCAGGCTGACTCCGAAGCGGTCGCTGTCGATTAACAGATTGGCCAGCCGTCGCAGCTCCGGCTCTTTGTTGCGGAGGCCGAGGCTGCGAAAGGCGTTGGCCCGGCTGCTGCTGGTTTTGAGTTCGAGATAGAGCTGCGCCATTTCGGCGCTCAAATCCGGGTGGGTGCGCTTCAGGCCCCGGCTCGAATCGGCGACTGATTGATCGAGCGACTGGCCGGCCTCCATTCCCAGCACCATCAAATCTAAAGCCGGCGGGATCGCGCTTCTGAGACGCCGCGACCGGGCGCTGGCGCGCGAAGCCAATATTCGATCGGGCAGCATGAAACCGAAAGCCGCTCCGCATAGCATGGGGAGCAGCATGGCGGATGAATCGCCCCTGATAAAACAGCGCGAAGATTCCGAGCAGTCCGGACACGAACAAGGCGCTGCCGCATTTGATTCCGTAAAAAACCGGCAAAGCGGATGGCCAGCGATAACCGGCATAAGCCAGTTTCGCGCGATAGGGGTTCTTTTCGTTCTTGGTGGCCGGAAAGCTTTCGCCGATAGAGCGGAAAAGTCCGACGAACGCGGCTCGCGAGGGCGGCAGCGCAGGCTCGGTCGACAGGCCGGCGGGCATTTCCGCGCTACGTTCGGCCGTTCCCCGCAGGAAGAAGTACCCGGCGGCGGTAACCGCCAGCATGACGAAAGCAAAAAAGCCGGCTCCTAACCAGACTGGGCTCATAATTTGACGTCCACGATCCGGCGGATCACGAAATGCGCCAGCACCAGGCACAGGACCGCGCCGGCGATGAGATATTTCCCGTAGGGATGATAGAACAGCACCGCCATATAGGACGGATTGACCACCATCATGATCCCCGCAATCACCAGCGGGAGAATGGTTAGCACGGCGCCGGTCATTTTTCCGTGAGCGGCCAGCGACCGCACTTCACCTTTCAGCGCCGTGGCATCGCGCATATCCTCGGACATTTTCGCCAGCACCTCGTTCAGCTTGCCTCCGGTCCGGTTCTGCAGTTGAATGGCGGAGGCGAACATGCTCACTTCCAGCAGCGGCATGCGCTCGCCCAGATTGCCCAGCGCCACGTCCCAGGACATGCCCAGATTGCCTTCCACCGCCGTCTGGCGCATTTCCGTCGAGACCGGCGGCTCACATTCGTCCGCGATAATTTCCATGGCGGCGCCGAAGGGGTGGCCGGCTCGCATCGCGCGCGCCAGCGAATCCAGTGCATCCGGAAAATTCTCCTCGAACTGGCGGAAGCGTTTGGCTCTCTTATGCAGGATATAGAAATACGGAAGCGCCGCCACGCCGGCCGCGATCAGCATCACGCCCCAGCCGGGAATCCCATCAAACTGCATGGCGATTGCCGCGGCTACACTGGCGGTGAGCAGCATAAAAAGGGTGATGCGCCCAACCGACCAGCTTAGGCCCGATTGGATGAGATGGCGGTGGATGATCTTGACCAGGTCCGACCGTTCCAGCAGTTTGGCCCAGGGCGAAATCGTGCTGAGCGTTTCGTCTTTCAACAGCCGCGGCGTTTCGTCCAGCAAGTGCTCCGAGACATCCTCGGCCAAGGCCTGCGCCCCTATTCGCTGCAGGGCGAACCAGCCGATCAAGACCGCCAGGCCGGCGGCCAGGAAGACGGTGAGGAAAACCAGAATTGACGAAATCGCCAGCACTTACCGCCTCCGGTTGGCGTCGTCGCGAAGTCACCAGGATCACAAGCTGGCGGCCGTTCCAGGAATGCCCGGATAGAGCCGCTCCAGCACTGGTGGTCGCCCTGGTCGTTCAGCAGACCGCTGACCAGGAAAGGCTCTGTCATCCCGCAGACCGGTGGCATACTGGCGCGTCTCCATTCCTCCGCCGCGCTGGAGGCTGATTTCCGGCTTGACGCGTAAGCTCAGCTTTCCAGCGGAATTGATTTCCGGAGAGAATTGTACGCGCAGCCGGCAGGAGGAAGCGGTCCCCGAAGAACCCGTGCCCGCCCGAAAACTGATCGGCCGGCCGACGCCAGCCGTCAGTCTCCACGACGACACAATTTCCAGTTGCTGCTTCTGTTCCAAGCCGCGAATCAGTTGGTCCGCGTCCGCGCCGGCCTGGAAGGCGCTGACACTCAACGAGTCGTTCCCGCCTGCGCGGTAAGTTTCGAATCCAGCTCGGCCAGGCCGGCAGTGCTCACTCCCAGGGCTCGCACGTGAAGTTGGATGGGATGGTCCCAGACCGCAGCTGATGCCGCAGGCGAAGTCTTGAAGGATTGTGGCTGCGTGGCATTCACTTCGGCTCCGCCATTCGATGCGAAGACGGACGCCAGCCCCATGGAGCGGCGCGGCGCGGTGCCATCATCCAGCGGATTTCGTAATGCCAGCCGGATCCGCGCGCCTGAATCGGCCAAAGCGATCAGATCGGCGTCCTGCGCGCGAGTCAGTACCGTAACCACCGGCAGCATCTGGTTTCCGGGCACCGGCTCCGGTTGGGGGCTCACCGCCAGCACCTCGACGTTTTGAAGAATGGTTCGAAGGTCAGTGGAATTGTCTCGATGCGAGACCGCCTGCACGTCCACCTTGGTTCCCGGCCGCAGCAGGCCAACTACGCCGCTCGACTCCGCCACCCGGATCGAGACCGCCCTCATTCCGGACGGCACGCCTCCGGCGCCCTGACCCGATTTCGCATCGCGCGAGGCCACTCGGTCCTCGAGAATGGGTTCGTTTTGCTGAACTGCCTGCAGGATCGTCACGCCTGCCAGCTCTTCTGGCTTCGAGAAACCGCCTTTCCACGCTCCCTTGACTTCCGAGACCCGCAGATCGCTGGCATGTAGCACGGTTCCCGGGTTAAGGTTCGCGCCGCCACCACGATGGACTGGACCGGCAACTCCCCGACCGAACTCCGCAGCTTACCGGCAAACAGCCCGTAGAAGATACCCGTTGAGATGATGGCTACTACGAAAGCTATACCTAGCAACGGAACTATATTTCTCTTCATCACGATACACTGCCCTCCCGACGCGCCACGCGCATACACCTGTGGCTCAAGACGGTAAACGGCAGTTCTGGGCCTAGAGAATATCCAGCGTTGCCCTAAGGGACTGGCCTTAATCGCCTTAGTGCCCCCTACTGCCTTGGATAGTAACTGGATCTTACATGCTAAAGCGGCCGGAACCGGGCCGTAAAATGCCGCAAAAACTTCGGCTCGGAAACGATCTCGAATCCACGAATGTCGCGCTTGCGCGCGTTCACTTCGAGAATCGCTTCCACCAGATAGTCGACATGGCTTTGCGTATAAACGCGGCGCGGGATTGCCAGCCGCAATAGCTCGTGCCGCGCTTCGCCTCCAAACATCACCGATCCAATCTCGACTGACCGCACGCCGGCATGCCGGTACAGTTCCACCGCGAGAGCCTGCCCAGGGAACTGCTCCCGAGGGATGTGCGGCAGCATCCGTCCGGCATCGATGTAGATGGCATGGCCGCCGGGCGGCTCGACGATCGGCACTCCATGATCGGCGATGTGCCGTCCAAAATATGCCGTGGACGCAATCCGATACTCCAGATATTCAGGCTGCAGAATCTCTTCCAGGCCCACGGCGATCGCCTCCAGATCGCGGCCGGCCAGCCCGCCATAAGTCGGAAATCCTTCCGTCAGGATCAGCACATTGGTCTCTTGCTCGGCCAGCCTGCTATTGTTGGTGCACAGAAATCCCCCGATGTTGGCGAAAGCATCTTTCTTGGCCGAGAATGTGCACCCGTCGGCGAGCGAAAACATCTTCTGCGCGATCTCGCGCGGCGAAAGATCGCCGTAGCCCGGCTCGTCTCGCTTGATGAACCACGCGTTCTCGGCGAAACGGCAGGCATCCAGATAAAGCGGGATGCGATGGCGAGCCGTCATTTCGCGCGCCGCCTGGATATTGGCCATCGATACCGGCTGTCCGCCGCCGGAATTGTTGGTGACCGTAATCATCACCAGCGGAATATTCTGGACGCCCTCGGTCTGAATGAGTTTCTCCAGCGCTTCCACATCCAGGTTGCCCTTAAATGCGATTCTGGCCTGTGTATCCGAAGCCGCCGCGATGGGCAGATCCAACGCCCGCGCGCCGTTCGATTCGATGTTGGCCCGCGTGGTGTCGAAGTGCGTATTGCTGGGGACGATGTGGCCGGGCTTGCACAAGATTGAAAACAGAATGCGCTCGGCGGCGCGCCCCTGATGAGTCGGGATCACGTGACGGAACCCGGTGAGCGTCCGCACCGCCTGCTCGAAGCGGTAGAAGCTTTCGCTGCCAGCGTAGGATTCATCACCGCGCATCATGGCGGCCCACTGTTCGGTGGACATGGCGCTGGTGCCGGAATCGGTAAGCAGGTCGATCAGGATGTCGCTGGCGCGGATCTGAAATAGGTTGTAGCCGGCTGCTTCGAGAAACTGCTCGCGCTGCTCCGGAGTTGTTTGCCGCAATGGCTCGACGCTTTTGATGCGAAAAGGCTCGATGATGGTGCGCACACCCTAAGCTTAGCCGCTCAGGTGTTTAATAACTCCGGATGATCGGGGATTTTCCGGACGCTTCTAACTGCGCTTTCGCTTTGTCCATCGACTCGCGATCTGCAAATGGGCCGACCAATACACGCAGTAGGTCTGGCGTCGGACCGGGTGCGATCACAGCCTCCAGATTAGCTATCCGAAGATTGTCCACATAGGTGAGCACCATGTGCGGGCTCACGGCAGCGACCTGAAGATAGCGCTCGCCGGGTTGTGGCGTGATCACGGTGAAGTTGGTTGCGCTGGACGGCGGGCGAGGGAACCGGCTTCGGCGTTGGCGCAGCTGGAACACTCACAAGGACCTGGATCTTGGACGGTGGCTGCATGGCCGGCAAGGTTATGGGTTGAACCTGCGTTTTCCCGGCGACGATCCGGACACCCACGTAGGCGAAGGCCGTCAGCAAGCCGAGTCCCAGAACGGCTGGAATCCAGAGCGAAACAATGCGCTTTCTCCAGTCCACAGGTTTGGGTTCGGGCTCAGGAGCGAAATCTGGTTCTGCGATAGGCCAATGGTTGTCCAGCGCATTCGAAGCGGGTCCTGCTGGGACATCGGCAGAATCGGCTATTGGCTGCAGCGTCCAAAAAGAAATTGGCCACCGATCGCTGACGACCGATGGCCAATCCTCTGCGCTAAACCTGGTATTCGAGATACTTACTTTTCGGCGACGCGCAATTCGTTGGTCACCGAGAACACTCCGGGGACTCCGTTGGCGCGGATGTACGCCAGGTTCTTGTCGCCTTCGTTGTCCACCACACCCTTCAGGGTCACATGACCGTTGTCCACAATGATGTGAATGGAAGGCTGGGCGCCCATCGCGTACCGATAAAGACTCGCGAATCCGAAGACCGACCGGTACACCGCTCTCCGAGTTTGGTTATCAAAGGGCGAAAGCGGTAACACTTTGATCTCATTCACGACGTTCGCCACGCCTGGAATTCGCTTTACGACGTTCTCCGCATCGGACTTCAAAACCGGCTGCGTAACGTCGCCGGTCAAAATCACGGTATTGCCATTCACTTGGTATCCCAGGTCATCAAAGACGTTGTAGTAGGGAAGCATCACCAATTCGTGACGCACGGCATCCCCCAAATCCCCTTGTGGGGCGCGCGCAAACAGGGGGGCCGTCGATGCCGCGAGACCCAAGGCCAGCGCCGCGCTTAAGAATTTTCGACTTCATATGTTTTCCTTTTCTCCTCACCAATTTAGATGTGCGGGCTTCCTACACGGTTGCTAATTTACGCAGATTTACGCCCTCGCACAACACAGCGGTATCATGAAGATTGGACAGCACTTTTCAATGCCCCAATCAACGCTTCCTGAGTTCGGTATCAATAGCTGGCTCGAAGACGAGCTTTATCAGCAATACCTGCATGACCGCAAAACCGTAGACGATAGCTGGAAGAAAGTTTTTGAATCGAACGGCGGTACGCAGTCGCCCACTAACGGGACACCCGTCGTTACAACATCCGGTGCTACTGCGCTGGACGTTACAGCACCTGTCACGGTGACAGCCCCACCGCCGGCATCACCGCAAAAAGCATCGGCGGGCGATCAGTCGCTTCCTCTGCGCGGCGCGGCCGCTCGCATCGCCGAGAACATGAATGCCAGCCTCCGCATTCCGCTGGCTACTTCGCAGCGCGTCATTCCGGTCAAGGTGATCGATGAAAATCGCAGGATCATCAATGAGCACCGCACCCTGATCGGCCGTCCAAAGATCTCCTATACGCACATCGTCGGCTGGGCGGTGGTCAAAGCGCTTCCGACCAATCCCACGCTCAATAGCGCTTATACGGATGTCAACGGCGAACCATCGCGCGTGGTTCGAAGCCAGGTGAACATCGGCATCGCGGTGGATGTCGCCGGCAAAGACGGCGTGCGGTCGCTCAAGGTTCCTAATATCAAGAACGCCGGGGCGCTCGATTTCGCACAGTACATGGAGTCGTTCGACGACATCGTCGCGCGCGCCCGCGCCAACAAGCTCACTGTCCAGGATTTCGAGGGCACTACAATTTCGCTCACCAATCCCGGCACTGTTGGGACGCTCAGCTCCATTCCGCGGCTGATGCCTGGACAAGGCTCGATCATCGCCATCGGCACTATCGATTATCCGGCCGAATATCACGGCGCTTCAGAACAACTGCGCGCGCTGCTCGGCCTGAGCAAGGTCATGAGCGTGACCTGCACCTACGATCACCGCGTGATTCAGGGCGCCGAATCGGGCATGTTCCTGGGCCGGTTGCAAGCGCTGCTCGAGGGCGAGGAGGGTTTCTACGAAGAGCTTTTCTCCGACCTGAAGATTCCCCACAAGCCGGTGCACTGGGAACCGGACCGGCCGGTTGCGGTTCCCGGCCTGCGCGGCGCGGACCTGAACGAAGTCGCCAAAGAGGCGGCGGTGCTGCAGCTCATCAATGCTTACCGCGTGCGCGGGCACTTGATCGCCGACTTCGATCCGCTGGGCTCCGAAGCCGTTTACCATCCCGAGCTCGATCCTGCCACTTACGGTCTGACCATCTGGGATCTGGACCGCGAGTTTCTCACCGGCACGTTGATGTCCGATGACGACGAGCCGCAAAAGATCGCGACTCTGCGCGAAATTCTCGAGACGCTGCGCCAGACCTACTGCGGAAAAATCGGATGCGAGTACATGAACATCCAGATTCCGGAGCAGAAGCGCTGGCTGCAGCTTCGCATGGAGCCGACCGGAAATCGCTGGCCGCTGGACGCTCGCCACTCGCATGCGCGCGCTTGCAGCGCGTGGTCGAAGCCGAAGAGTTCGAACACTTCCTGCACACCCGTTTCATCGGGCACAAGCGATTCTCGCTGGAAGGGTCGGAGTCGGCCATCGTGATCCTGGACGAGATTCTCGACCGCGCCGCCAACACCAACGTCCACGAAGCCGTGATCGGAATGGCGCACCGCGGACGCCTCAATGTGCTCGCCAACATCGTCGGCAAATCGATGGTGGAGATTTTCTCCGAATTCGAAGGCATCGATCCCGACAGCACGCAAGGCTCGGGCGACGTGAAATATCATCTGGGCGCGAGCGGCGTTCGGAAGTCCACCGGCGGCCGCGAAATCGTGGTTTCGGTCGCTTTCAACCCCAGCCATCTCGAAGCAGTCGATCCGGTGGTGGAAGGCATCGTGCGCCCCAAGCAGGATCGTCTCGGCGACACCGAGCGCGAGCGCGTCATCCCGATCCTGATTCACGGTGACGCCGCCTTTGCGGGCCAAGGCGTGGTGGCCGAGACACTGAACCTGTCGCAACTGGAAGGCTACACGACCGGCGGCACCATTCACCTGGTCATCAACAATCAGATCGGATTCACCACCAATCCCAACGAAGCCCGTTCCACGCCCTATTCCACCGATGTCGCGCGCATGGTGCAGGCGCCGATTTTCCACGTGAATGGCGACGATCCGGAAGCGTGCGTCCGCGTGGCGCAGATGGCTTACGACTACCGCCAGCAGTTCAAGAAGGACGTCGTCATCGACATGTTCTGCTACCGGCGGCACGGCCACAACGAAGCCGACGATCCCAGCTACACGCAGCCGATCATGTATCGCAAGATTCGCCAGCATCCTTCGGTGGCCACGCTTTATTCCGAGCAATTGCTGCGGGAGAAGTTCGTGGACGAAGGCGAGGTCTCCGATATTCGCAAGGCCGTGTCGGACCGGCTGAATCAAGCCTATGAGGCCGGCAAGAAGAACACCGAGCAATATCGAGGTGCAGGACCTAAGCGCCGTTGATTTGGGAGAAATGGTCGAGCCTGCGACCTCAATACTGCCGTGGACCGGGCGATCATCGAGCGCATGGTGCAAGGCATCACGACGTTCCCCGCCGATTTCCACGTGCATCCCAAGCTGGAGGGGTTCCTCAAGAAGCGCCGCGAAGATCCTGACACGGCGCGCCGATGGATTGGGCTATGGCCGAAACGCTGGCCTTCGGAACGCTGGTGCTGGAACGCACGCCCGTCCGGCTTAGCGGCCAGGACAGCGGCCGAGGAACCTTCAGCCAGCGGCACCTGGAACAATTCGACAGCGAAACCGGCGAGCGCTACATCCCGCTGCAGCATCTGTCCGACAATCAGGCGCGCTTCGATGTCTTCGACAGCTCGCTCAGCGAGTATGCCGTCATGGGATTCGAGTTCGGCTATAGCGTAGCCGACCCGCTGACATTGGTTTTGTGGGAAGCGCAGTTCGGCGATTTCGCCAATGGCGCACAGATCCTGATCGACCAGTTCATCGTCAGCGCGGAATCCAAATGGGGTCAGCCCAGCGGACTGGTTTTGCTGCTGCCGCACGGCTACGAAGGCCAGGGTCCGGAGCATTCCAGCGCGCGCATCGAGCGCTTCCTGCAGCTCTGCGCCGAAGACAATATTCAGGTGGTGAACGCCACCACGCCTGCTCAATATTTCCATGTGCTGCGCCGCCAGATGCACGGCGGTCCGGATCGCCGGGGTATCCGCAAGCCGCTCATCATGTTTACGCCCAAGCGCATGCTGCGCCACCCCAAGCGCCGTCTCGACCATCGACGAATTAACCAGCGGGGCGTTTCGCGAAGTGCTGGACGACCGAGTGGCGTCGAACTAACCCGAGTGACCCGTGTGCTGATGTGCTCTGGCCAGGTCTACTACGATCTGATGGCCGCTCGCGAAGAACGCAAGGCTGCGCCAATGTCGCCATCGTGCGGCTGGAGCAGATGTATCCGTTCCCGGCTGCCGACGTTCGCAGATATCCTGGCGCGCTATCCCGAGACAGCCGAAGTGGTGTGGGTGCAGGAGGAGCCGCGCAATATGGGCGCGTGGCGATTCGTCCAGGAACAACTCCAGCCCCTTGCTCGAACCGAGCGGTCGGGCCGTTGCGCTATGTCGGACGTGCCGCCAGCGCCAGCCCGGCGACAGGGTCGCTCAAGCGGCATCAGCAGGAACTCGCGGAGATACTCGAAGGCTCCTTTTCAGCCGACGTCAATCGTCCAGCCGAGCCCAAGAGGCGGCAGGGCGGGCGGCGCAGGCGGTAAGCCTTGGAGTCCGCGTAACTAGCGCGGCCTGCGAACGCGGTTTATCGCCAATCGCGATGTTCGTGCCGCCATCGCCAGTAGGCACGCTGCTCTTCCGCCTTAAGCGGGCGTACTCCCGGTACCGTTGCTCGCGTCGCTCCTCCATTAGCCAGTGCCGGTAAGCGCGATTCTCGTGTTCATTCCATTCGTGCCAATCACGGCGTTCGCGATCATAATACCGGTGATGTTCGTCCCCCAGAACGGTCACCGGCGCTAAGAGCGAAGCGCTGACTACCAAACCCGCCATAAAGCGTTTCATCGGCATTCTCCTCCTGAAGCGCTGAAGCACGTAGAATCGCCAACTCAACCGCACCCCGTTAGCACATTTGTGCCCTTTTCATCATGCAGAAAAGAACGTGAGGAGGAAAGTTTCTCACTAGGTGACGAGGAACAGCCAAGTAATCTAAATTCATATTGGCAATGCTTGCCAACCCTAGTAAGATCGACGTCTTATGCCTACTCGGAACAGCTCAACTTGACCGACGAGCTCGACCGCTTCGTTCTAAAGAAAGTTAAAAGCGGACGCTACGAAAACGCGAGTAGGTCGTGCGCGCTGCTCTCCGGACATTGGAGCGTGAGGAGCAACAGTACGAGGCCAAGCTCGCTGCGTTGCGCAACGCCATCGATGAAGGCGACGCGAGCGGGATTGCCGAGGGCGACGTATTTGAGCGTGTCCGGAAGACGCTTGTTCTACCCACTAAGCTGCGCTAGCCGGTGCCTGCGCTTTCGTTTCTCTCGTCGAGCCGAGGCGGACTTGCTTAGCATTGGTGCGTATACGCTTCGACCTGGGGCGACCAACAGACCCTCCGTTATATCGAGGATCTCGAGGCCTGTTGCCAGATCTTGCTGATAACCCGGCGCTGGGCCATGCGTGCAATGATGTTCGTCCCAACCTACGTCGCGTGGAGCGTGGTCGCCACGTCGTTTTTTACAGAGCGGACGCCGAAGTCGTTTTGATTTCTCGCATCCTGCACCAGAGCATGATTCCCGAAAGACAAGCCTTCGACGACTAGAGACCACTTGCGGCCGCCGCCCCACCCCATCTAATGTGGTTAGACCGAGCCTCGACGCCTCGCATGAAAGGATCTTCGATTATGCTCAAGTGTTTCCCAGCCCTGCTGCTCTCCACCGCTTGCCTGCTTGCCCAAACCAAAGTCTCGCCGGAGCGCGAAGCTGCCATGAAGGCCGACCTCACCGGCCAGATCGATTCCATGAAGAAGCAGGCGCAGGTGATGGTCGACAGCGTCTTCAGCTTCGGCGAGCTGGGCTTCCAGGAGTTCGAAACCTCGAAATATCTGACGGGCATCCTGGAAAAGGAAGGCTTCAAGGTCGAGCGCGGCGTGGCCGGCATCCCCACCGCTTGGGTGGCTTCGTGGGGCGAAGGCAAGCCGGTGATCTCGCTCGGCTCCGATATCGATGACATCCCGCAGGCCTCGCAGAAGCCCGGCGTCGCCTGGCATGAGCCGATGATCGAAGGCGCGCCCGGCCACGGCGAAGGCCACAATTCCGGCGTCCCGCTGAACATCACCGCTGCGCTGGCGGTGAAGAAAATCATGGAGCGCGAGCATTTGAAAGGCACCATCCGGCTCTGGCCGGGAGTCGCCGAGGAAGAACTCGGGCACCAAGGCCTACTACGTCCGCGCCGGACTTATTCAAGGATGTCGACATCGTGTTGTTCGCGCACGTGGCCAACAATTTCGGCGTCTCCTATGGACCGGGAGGCGGCAACGGCCTGGTGTCGGTCGAATACATGTTCAAGGGCGAGAGCGCGCACGCCGCCGGTGCTCCCTGGCGCGGCCGCAGCGCGCTCGACGCGGTGGAACTGATGGACGTCGGCTGGAACTTCCGCCGCGAGCATCTCCGCCTGGCCACGCGCGTCCATTACGTGATCACCAACGGCGGCGATCAGCCGAACGTGGTGCCGCCGAACGCGGCCGTCTGGTATTACTTCCGCGAGGCCGATTACGACCACATCATGAACCTGTGGCATATCGGCGACAACATGGCGCAGGCCGCCACGCTCATGACCGACACCACCTATACGTCGCGCCTGCTGGGCAGCGCCTGGCCCGGCCTACTTCAACAAGCCGATCGCCGAGGACATGTACCAGAACATCAAGAAGGTCGGATTGCCGCAATGGTCGGACGACGATCAGACGCTTGCCAAAGCGCTGCAGCGCGAGCTGAAGGTCCCGGTGCGCGGGCTGGCCTCGAAGATTCCCGATCAGCGGCCGCCGCGCGAATCAGATGGTGACGCCGGCGAAGAGGAAGGTCTGGGCAGTCGGCCCGATGGGCGGCGGATCGGACGACATCGGCGACATTTCGTGGGCCGTGCCGACCGTCACGCTGCGCTATCCGTCGAACATTCCCGGAGGCCCCGGCCACAACTGGGCCAACGCGATCTCCATGGCGACGCCCATCGCCCACAAAGGCGTGGTCGCCGGCGCGAAGGTGCAGGCCATGACGATGCTCGACATCCTGCTGCATCCGGAACTGGTCGATCAAGCCTGGGATTATTTCAAAAACGTCCAGAACAAAGAGACGCACTATACGACATTCCTGCGTCCCGGCGATCAGCCGGCCATCTGGCTCAATCAGAAAACCATGGAGCAATACCGGCCGCGGATGAAGGCGCTGTATTACGATCCGTCGAAATACGACACCTATTTGGAGCAGCTCGGAATCAAGTATCCGACCGTGAAGCCCGCGCCAGCCGGAGGTAGCGGCAACTAGCTCGATTAGCAATTAGCTCGCGCTACGATTTCTACTTTTTCTTCTTGGGGATTTTGGCGCCCGATTTGCGCGCTTCGCTAAGAGCGATGGCGACTGCCTGTTTGCGGCTCTTGACCTTGTGGCCGCTGCCTGATTTCAGCGTGCCGTGTTTCTTTTCCCGCATTACCTTCGCGATCTTGCTTTTCCCTTTTGAGCTTCGTTGCGCCATGTATGACCTCCATCCTCTAGATCATGCTGGGACTGAATTGTTTCAGCCAGCGCGGGGATGCACGATGCACTCGGCGCACATTTCGATATCGCGGGTGAAAACCAGGAGTCGTTTGTTCCGCGCACACTGCCTCCATGAGCCCGAATTGCTTCAATGGACCATCGACGGCCAGGAGAGCGCCCTTTCTCACGGTGAGAAAATGGCCGTCCTTCCCGGACGTGGCCGCAAACGACCGAATGACGCGGTAGATGGCAGTGCTGGTACGGGACACCAACAGTTGGATGCTAGCTGCGGCTATAGGTGACACAAATTAGCTGGCCTTGGCCGGCCGGTCAGCCGCCTGGCTGGCGTATGCTTCGATTAACCGCAGGACTACGAGTTCTTCCGTGCGAAGTTGAGCCCCGCACTGCCCGAGCCCGAGTGGACGCCTTTCATCGCTTCAAACATGGTCTGCCCGATGTAGCTTTCGAGAATAGCTGGATGTATGTAGTATTTCCGGCAGGCCGCCGGACGATTGCCCAGCCGTTTCGCGGTGATTTTCACGGCTTCAACAATGTTGCGCTTGGCTTCCGTTTCCGATTGCGCCGGCCCCAGGGCCGCCAGCTCCTGAGCCATTTGGCCAGTGCCGTGCCACGTACGGAAATCCTTGGCTGTGAAATCGTCCTCGGTGATCTCTCGCAGGTAATCATTCACGTCCGCGGAGTCCACCTTTACGTAATCGCCATCTTCCTGCTGATATTGGAACAGTTCCTGGCCGGGTAGCTCTTGGAGCTGCTTCACTATTTTGGCTAAGCGGCGGTCCCGCAGCTTAATGTCATGATCCTGTTTGCTCTTCCCCCGGAAGTGCAGACGCACGTTATCGCCGCGGACGTCGACATGCTGCTCTTTCAGCGTGGTGAGTCCATAAGATTTATTGGACTTAGCGTATTCATCGTTGCCGATTCGTATGCAGGTCTCATCCAGCAAGCGCACGATGGCTGCGATTACCTTTCGCTGCGGCAGGCCGGGAGCTGCAAGATCTTCGTTTATTTTTTTGCGGATCTTAGGCAGGACTGCGCCGAAAGCCAGCATGCGGCCGTACTTGGCTTCATCGCGCACCTCCCTGTAACGCGGGTGATAGCGGTACTGCTTGCGCCCCCGTGCATCGCGGCCGACAGCTTGAATATGGCCATTCTCGACCGGACAGATCCAAACATTTCCCCAAGCCGGCGGGATGACCAAAGACGCAATTCGCTTCAAAGTCGCCTTGTCCCGTACCGGTTTAGAATCGACACCCAGGTAGGAAAATCCCTTGCCAGCCCGGCGGCGGAGGATGCCAGGTCCTTCACCGGTCATATAGCGAAGGCCAGCGAATTTGGCGGATTCTAAGGGGTCCGTCGGCGCGAGCCGAATGTTTTTGAGTCGTCTACTCACGATGCTCCGCAGATGGGATTCGCCGCAGTAGAGAGTGTTTCAAATACGCCTGGATATCGCGTTAGTTACGCCGATTCGAAAAGTACGGTTATTCTGAGCTTGATGCCGGCGAAAGCCGCTGAACGCCGATTAGTCCGGCGATAGCGAATTACGCGGCCGCAGCCGAATCGAGTCTAAGCGATCGAATTCGCACCAATCGAATGATGCAGTAGAGCAGAAGGCCGACCGGACCAAACAGGAAGGTCAAAATCAGACCGGGAATCAACAGCAGGTGGGGGATCTTATGTTGTTGGGCATCGCGCACCTGCCAACTGCCGATGAAGAGATCGAACGCCAGATAATGGACCCAGCCGGCCAGAAGCAGCCAATCGTTCGTAAACAGCGCATGAACCTGCGCTAGTGTTCCGAAGCCGCCTGTTTTTTCGCCCCAATGAGTGGCAATCAAAAAGCTATAAAGTAGAGCGAACAACAGCGGCAGAATCGCACCCGTCACCAGCGACGGCACCCACCGAATTCGCCCGGCGACAATGAGAATCAGCCAGCCGGCGACAGCCAGAAAGTTCGCAGCTGAGAAAACCTGTTCGGCAGTCATCAATCTCTTACCTCGCTGCTGCTCGAGCACGCTCCGGCAGCGAAACTGCCCGCGTCAAGAAGATTGCCACTGCACTGGCTCCCATCCATAGGGCTAGCGCGGCCAGAGTGGCGCCATCCGGATCAATGATGGATTGGCCGCGCAAGGCTTGCACAGTCAATATCGCAACCAGAGCAAGGTAGCTGGCCGCGATCGCAAAGACGAAACCGATCTGCTTGGCCGCAGCCTCATTTCGACGCCTGCGCAGTGCAAGCCAGCCTAGGAAGGGAATGATCTGAAGGCCGTGCAGTCCGAAAAAGTGTGGGACCCGCAAATCGCCATGCTGCGTGCTCCATCCAACGCCTGGGAGTCCAGGGCCGCCGTCCGAAGCGCCCACCGTATGACCTCCCACCGCCCCAACCGTGTGGGTCGCGTGCAGCGCCGCAGTCTGCTCGGGCGTCATTCGCAGCATTAATCCACCGCCCGACGATCCTAGCACCGTGATCAACATGCCCAGCCGCAGCAACCACCCCCAAGCCGGGTTTTCAAACTTCTGGCGGAACAGTGCGATGAGAACAGCGACGCTAGCTAGCCAGAGGATCCCGATGCCAGCGCCCATGACGCCAAATAGAGTGGTGTCGAGCGGTGTGGCCGCGTTGAAGTGGCTGGTGGTCCCGCGGCCGGCCTGCATGTAGATGATCGCGACTTCGAACACCAAAACCGCAGGCCAGCACCCATCCCACTATTCGCATGAACCGTGGCCAGATGGTGATGTAGCGGTATAGCCATGCGATCGTCCCAGCGAAGATCGCAGTCGAGATCGCAAACTTGGCCGGTTTCAGCCAGGCAGGTACGCCGGTGATGATGCGCGGATCAAGAAAGAGCCCACCGCATGCAACCACCAGAGCAGCAAGCATCAGAATGCTGGTAGCGGTGAGCGGGGCGCAGTCGTTCCACGCCCTTCGGAGTTCGACGGCTACATTTGGCATGTCGATGTTCTATGCTCGACTTTCTAGCGCGTGGGCTGTGCCAGCGATTTTACCAACTCATATAGGAACGCGTCGCCCTCGTAAAATTCATTGATGCCCAGCCGCTCGTCCTGGCCATGGGCGCGAAAGTCATCGCGCTCGATGAAGATCCCCTGCAGCCCGTAGGTCGGAATGCCGGCCCGCCGCAAGTACAGTCCATCCGTCGCGCCCATTACCATCACAGGCACTGTCAGCGTCCCAGGCCACATCGTGTCGGTGACCCGAGAGGCGGCTTTGAAAAGATCCGGGCGGAGTGGCGATGGAGGGCCGATCACCACTTCCCCGAGCGGCTTCACCGACACCTGCTCGTCGCCGATAACCTGTTTCAGTTTTCCAATTACTTCTTCGGGCTTCATATCTGGTAGGACGCGGCAGTTGACCGTTGCGCCGGCGGTCTGTGGCAGCGCGTTCAAAGCATGGCCGCCGTCCAGCATCGTGGCTACACACGTGGTCCGCAAAGTAGCGTTTAAAGCCGTCGCGCTGGCCGCCAAGTGTTCCAGGGCCTCCGCCGATCCCTGCGCCCCCGCCTTCATTTGCGCTGCGGCCGTCGGCGGCGAAGCCTTTGCCATCTGTTCCAGGTATGCTCGTGTCACTTCGTTGGTCTCGACCGGAAACTTATACTTCGAAATGCGGACCAAAGCTTCGGCCAGCCGATAGATTGCATTGTCGGCGACGGGCAGCGAGCTGTGGCCGCCCTTATTCTGTAACTTCCAGCCGATAGGTGGCCACGTACTTCTCGCTGACCTGCACATTGTTGGCGACGCGTTTGCCATTCACCATGTCGCCCCATCCGCCTTCGTTTAAGCAGAAGTCCGCATCAATCAGGTCGCGATGATTCTTCACCAGCCAGTCGGCGCCGTTATAAGGACCACCGCCCTCCTCATCAGCCGTTAGCGCGACGATCAAATCGCGATCTGGCCTAAAGCCTTCGCGCTTGTAGCGGATCAGGTTCGCGATCCACATCGCGGCCTGCGCTTTGTCGTCGATGGTGCCCCTCCCGTAAAAGTAGCCATCCTTCTCGGTTAGCTTGAAGGGATCGAACGACCAATCCGAGCGCTTTGCTTCCACCACGTCCAGGTGCGCCAGCAAAAGCAGCGGCTTCCGCTGTCCGGTGCCGTGGTATCGAACCACCACATTCATCTTGTGGTCGGCCGCTCCCAGCACCTGAATGTCGGATGCCGGAAAGCCCTCGGCCCGCAACCGGTCAGCTATCGCCTGCGCGGCCGGCGTCGTGGCTCCCGTGCTGAACGACGTGTTGATCTCGATCAATTGTTTGTAAATGTCATGGACCAGCGTCTGATATTGAGGCGGAGGAAGAGTGGCGGCGCACAAGCTGGCCGTAACCGCCAGCGAAAGGGTGGCGGCGCGAAGAGTTAATGGCATGCGAACCGAGTATACACCGGCTGGCGGCGAGTGCGATAAGATATGGCCGGAGAATTAGCTGCGAAGGAGCGGACAAATGAAAGCGGAAAAGACCACCGTCAACTGGGATTCGGCCAAGAAAGAATGGCATGTACGTATACAGATCGGCGAAGAGGTCATTAAGCGGGCTCTTTCAAAAACGCCCCAGGACGCGAGTGAAGATGTTTTGCGCTCCAAAGCCGTCGAAACGGCCAAAGACGAAGGCTACGACGTGGACGCGGCTCAGGTCGCTATCCAGCGCTGATTAGTCGCAGCGCAACAATCGTAGATGATCTATGCCCACTAGATGATCTATGCCCACTAGATGATCTATGTCCAGTAGATGATCTATGTCCACTAGATGATCCATGTCCAATAGTGGGCCTCTCCCCCCAAAGCGACGTGCATCCATCTGGTCTTGTGTCAGTGCTGTCTGACGGCCAAATTGTAGCGGCATTCCTGCGGGACATCGAATCTCCGAGCCGACGTGGTTGGACGTCGTCCGGAGAAATAGTGAGTTAGCCTTTCTCGTCCTCCCAAGGCTTGCCCGGCCGCCCCGTGATCTGTTCCAGACTCGCTGGCTTCGGCCGCCAAGGCTGTCCGAAGTGCTTGTCGATCTCATTGCGGTAGCTCATCTGCGGGCCCGGGATAACCGACCAATTGCCAACCGATCAGGCCCGCGTTGCCGCCATGCATCGGGTCGCTAGAACATGCCTTCGATAGTGTGCGTGCGCAGGAGTTGGAAGAAGTGCGTACGCTCGATGGCCGTCAGCTTCTTGATTCTGTTCTTCAACGGACAGGCTGGCAAAGTCGCCGAGGTCCTTGATCCCCTGCCGGTAGATCTCCTGCGGGTTTTCTTTGCCCTGGTAGCCGTGCTCCGGGACGGACTCGACCCAGGGGCCTTTCGTATAACGATACTTGTCGCGGCCATACGGCCCGGCGAGTTGGCGATCAATGAAGATGACCACGCCGGCCTCGGTCGCGCCGGGACCGGAGGCGTCGCTCGGAAAAATCCGCTCGCAAGCGGCCGCGACCACGCGGGCTTCCTCCGCGGTGAAGAAGCGCAGCGGCACTTTCACCGTGCCGTCTTTGCCGGCTGTCTTGCGCCTGCAAGCGGAACGGCTCGCCCGCCAAAGTGTAGAGCAGCGTGCCTCCGAGAGCGGCTGCTGGTACAGTCAGGAACTCTCTGCGTTTCATATCAGTTGCTCCGGATGCTTAAAGTAACGGTCTGATCATGGCATCCGATGACATATAGGTCAGCGCCAGGGCGGTAAGCGTCGGATTCTGCGCGGCGTTTTGCGGAAATGCGGACGCGCCGACCACGAACAGATTGGGCATGTTCCAGTGCTGCAGATAGCGGTTCACGACACTGTTATCGGGCGAGATCCCCATCATGGCGCCGCCCTGAATATGCGTCGACTGGTAATAGATGGTGTTATACGGGCGCGCGGGCGGCGGCCCGTCGTCGAATTTGGCGCCCATCTCGCGCGCGATCTTGGCCTGGATCTTCGCGGCGAACTCGCGCTGCTTGAACTCGTGATCGGTCCAATCGAGCGTGAAGCGCAGCAGCGGATCGCCGAACTTATCGGTATAGGTCGGGTCCAGATCCATATAGTTCTGACGATACGACAAGATGCTCGCCCGACAAGCCGATGCTCGGCCGAGTGATCCCTCCATTCGAGCGACGCCTTCTTCCACTCCGAGCCCCAATTGGATTTGCTCGCGCCCTTCGGCATGTTGCCGAAAGACCCGATGGGCTGGTCGCCATTGCTGCTGAGCGCGATCATGCCCACGCGCAGGAGCCCGTCTTCGGCGCCGGTGAGTCCGATGTCGCCGTCGAAATCCGAGATGCGCGCGCCCAGCTCGCCGGCTCCCATGAATGCGTTGAGCGGCTTGTCGAAAAAGACGCGCGTGCCGGCTCCCACCTGGTGCGTGAGATTGCGGCCCAGCGTGCCTTTACGCGCGACTGGATCGTAAGGCGTGCCGATTTTCGAAAGCGCCAGCAGCCGCGTATTATTCAACGTGAACGACGCCAGGATGACGGTCGCGGCAGGCTGGAAAAATTCTTCGCCGCTCGCGTCGGTGAATTGGATACCCGTGGCACGGCCATCCTTATGAACGATGCGCCGCACCCAGCTTCCCGTGCGCAACTCGAAATTCTTGCGCGTTGGCGAGCACCGGCATCAGCGTGTTCGTAGGCTGCGCCTTCGCGCCGATCATGCAGCCGTAGCGCTGGCAATAGCCGCAATAGGCGCATCCGGCGCGCGTGATGCCGTCGGGATTCTTATACGCTCTCGCTCAAGTTGGCCGCGGGCGTCGGATAAGGATGATAGCCCATCTTGCGCACGGCGTCTTCAAACATGCTGCTCGCGTAGGAGCGCTTCAGCGGCGGCGTCGGATACTCCTGCTGGCGCGGCCCTTCGAAGACGTTGCCGCCATCGATCTTCTGGCCGCGCAGATTGCCGGCTTTGCCGCTGATGCCCATCAACTGTTCGGATTTCCAGTAATAGCGGTTCGAGCTCATCGTAGGTGACGCCCCAATCCTGAACCGCGAGATCCGCAGGCAGCTTGGCCGCCCCATGTTTCTGCGTGAGATGCGTGCGCAGCGTGAACAGGTCCGGCAGGAAGCGGAAGGACGCTCCGCCCCAGTGCTCGCCCGCGCCGCCGACGCCGGTGCCGGGGTGGAAGGAACCGTGCTGGCGCACCGGAACCGCCGAATCCTTCAACGAATGGCGGTGAGTGATGGTTTCCTCGGCCGTGTTCTGCATCATCCGCAGACGGATGTTGTGGTCGAGCTCGTCCATGGTCACCGCGTAGTCTGCGGTCTTGCGCGGAATGCCGCGCTCAAAGACGGCGACGGATTGCGACGTCTTCGCGGTGATTTCCTTGGCCATCAAAAGGCCGGTCCAGCCGCCGCCGATGATGGCGACGTCGACAGGTTTGAGATTGGTCATGCCTCGACTTCCACCAGAAACTGTACCAAACCGAGCGTTTCAACTACAGGGGCTGTCCTGGACTAAGCCGAAGCCTGGGCCACCGAGAGCGCGTTCTTAACTAACATCAGAGTTCAACCGCTGCCACGGACGAAGCGATGTGGCGGAGCCCTCCTACGGAAGGCCAAACGCATACATCGCGCTGCCGGCGGAAACGGCGACGTATTCTTTTCCATCCACCGCGAAAGCGATCGGTCCGCTGTGAATCTCGCCGCCGGTCTGAAAATGCCAGAGAGCACTTGCCGGAGCGAGCGTCCAGCAGGATGAAATTTCCTTGCGCGTCGCCGGTAAACATGACTCCGCCGGCCGTCGACAACAGGCCCGACCAGAACTCGAAAGATGCTGGAACTCCCATTTCTTCTGTCCCGTTAGCGGATCGAGCGCGCGCACCGCTCCCAAGCCCGGCGAATCATCGGCGGGAAAGTAGGCGCTGCCATAATAGGCATTGCCCGCTTCATATTTCTGCGGGGCCGTGCTAAATATGTCGCAATGTCTCGTTGGCATTCACGTAGAAAAGGCCGGTTTGGGGATCGAACGAGGGTGAAAACCAGTTGGTGGCGCCAGCCGCGCCAGGACACATCCGCCGCCCTTCCGGCGTCGGTTCGGTATCCTTGTCGGCAGCCGGGCGGCCCTCGGCGTCCTTGCTGTGACTCCATGTCACCGTGCCGAATGGAGTTGCCGAGAGCAGTTTCCCCGTGGTGCGGTCCAAAATGTAGAAAAAGCCGTTGCGGTTTGCTTGCACGATCAAGTGCTTGCCGCCCGTGTCAAGGATGACGGGCACCTCGGTGGCGTCCCAATCATGCGTATCGTGCTTGGTGAATTGGAAATACCAATTCAGTTTTCCGGTGTCGGCATCCAGCGCCAGCAGGCAATCGCTGTACAAGTTATCGCCGGCGCGGCCCACGCCGCGGTTCGAAGGCGAGGGATTGCCGGTGGTCCAAAAGAGTTGGTTGGTCGGCGGATCATAGGCGCCGGTCACCCACCCGGGCGCGCCGCCGGTTTTCCAAGACTCGCCTTCCCAGGTCTCGTGACCCGGTTGACCGGGTTCCGGGACTGGTGTTGAATCGCCACTTTCGCTGGCCGGTATCAGCATCGTAAGCGTCCACGAAGCCGCGAATGCCATATTCCCCGCCGGCGGGACTGATGATGATGAGATTCTTTACCGCCAGTGGCGCGACCGTGAAGCTGTAGCCTTTCTTGTAGTCGACCGCTGCCACGTCCCAAACGACGTGCCCGGTTTTAGCATCGAGCGCCATCAAGTGCGCGTCGAGTGTTCCGAAGAACACCTTGTCGCCCAGGATCGCGAGCCCGCGATTCACTCGTCCGCAGCAGGGCCGAATGTCCCTTGGCGATTGACGCTCGTAATGCCAGATGGACGTCCGGTGCGCGCATCCAGGGCGAATACACGGCCATCCTGGCCGGTGCCGTAAATGATGCCGTCGACCACCAGCGGCGTGTTTTCAAATCTGCCGTTGGATCCATCGCCGGGCGCGCCGGTCTGATAGACCCACTTCGCCACGAGCGCGGTCCGTTTTGCGCATTGATCTGATCGAGCGCGCTGAACCGATGCCCGGAATAGTCTCCTGAATAGGTCATCCAGTTCTGTGGTTCCCTGGCGGAATTCACCAGCCGATCGAACGTCACTTGCGCGCAAGCCGCTAACCGCGCTGAAGCCCAGCGCCAGACCAACCATCGAATTAGACAGAAGCTTACTCATGTTACACCGCGCCCTCATTTCGCGCTCCGGTCAGCAAATACCCGAGGATATCTTCAAGGTCCTTATCACTCAAAGCCGATGTGGTGTAGGGAGGCATCAACGATACCGGGCTTTTCTGAAAAGAGCGCAACTTGTCTTTTTCCAGCAACAGGATCTTCTCGCTGGTGTCCATCATCTGAAGCGCTGAAACGGTCCTCGTTCATGATGAAGCCTTTAGCTTCTTTGCCGTCCGCCGTGACTACAGTCACGGTCTGGTACCCCGGCACAATTGCTGGCTCGGCTCGCGGACGGATTCCATGCATCGACTCGATCGATCGCGAGCCGGCGATGCCGGTCAGGTCCGGCCCGAGGCGTCCGCCTTTGCCTTCCACCATGTGGCACTTCGAGCAATTGGCGGCGCCATAGAAAAGCGCCTTCCCATGCGCAGGATTGCCGGTCGACGGCGGAGTCTTCACCTGCACGCTCCGAAGGTACGTAATGACCTGCCAGATTTCCTGATCCTTCATCTCGACGCCAATGCTCCCGATCGCAGGCGGCATGTCCGTTCCTGCAACGCCATCGTGAATGGTCCGGAACATCTCGGCGTCGGAGTTGCCGTGCCGTTTCTGCGCTCGGGTGAGATCGGGGCCGCGCCCTCCGCCGCGAGCGCCCAGCCCATGGCACAACGCGCAGTTGATGCGGAAATGCGATTTACCCGCCTCAGCGGCTTGTGGGATCGTTCGCAAACGGGTTGCGATCCTGAGCGTCGAGGACCGCAGGCAGCGTCAAAAGAATCAGTACCGCGGACCATCCCAAGGACAGCCAGCCAACGTGAAGCAGCCTGTATCTCATCACAAACATTTTTCCACCGCTGACGTGGAAGGGAAAGTACCGACCCTTCGAATACACCTAGACTTCGTGTCCCAAACTTCCAAATTGTTGGTACCCCCGTGGTTAGCCGTTTTCACGTCAACCAGTTCGCGCCTTTACTGCCGGTTGTATCTGATTCCCGACTCCTGGGCCTTCTCGATCGCGATGACCATGGCCGGAATGACCGCGACCCCAGGTAGCACGTTGGCTAGCAGGGCCTTTTCGATATCTGTCGCTTTTCCCTTTTCTCTGGCTTCCAGTTCCAGAGACCACCCATGCAGCGCATTCGCGCATAGAAGAAACTTCGCGCCCATTTTCTGCAGATTTTCGATGCCGAGGCCCGGCATGACTCCGGCCAGCGCGGGAATAGGTGGTGACTGAATGAGCTGCATCAGCAGGTGCACATCGTCCTTAGTCGGCCGTGCGAACACGTTCCGCGTGTACGGTGTTCCCGCCGCATCCCTGAGCCCGGTATATTCGCCAAGTCCGTACTTCTCCCACATGGCATCGTTGAAGGCTAAGGGAATGCTCGATGCACCGCCCAAGCCATAGAATGTTCCCACCGCGCCGACCTGGCCAGCCGGCGCCTTGTAGGCCACCGCATAGCTATTTAGATAATTCAGCATGTGCCACAAAGGCATCCCATTCCGGTGCTGTGGAAAATCGAACAAGCATCGATGCTTGCCCTTCAGGTCGCTTATCCAGTCCTCAGGGGATGCCGCTTGCGCGGAAGCTTTACGCGTGAAGGTCATGGGAAAACTCGCAGCCGCGGCAGCTAACATCGGGCCCAAAAAACCGCGACGATGCGTTGCTGAAATCATACGCACCTCCTTGAAGACTCCCAGCCAAATTCCGGCGGGGGAGCGATATAGATGTTCTGAGCGATTCTACCTAATATTGAGCGGCTACGGTGGATGCTACTTCTTTACGTACTTCTTGACGTCCTGTGGGCCGACTTCGGCCCCGTAGATATTGCCTTTCGCGTCAACGGCGACGCCTTCGGCCGCGCTCGTCCCCGTGGCCTTCTCGGTCGGATCAGGGATGAACGCGATCACCTTGCCGTCCTTCAGGCTGCCCATCCGGATGCCGCGCTTCCAGCCGTCGTGATTCCTGGAAACGGATTCCGATTCCGAATCCGCACGTATATGTTGTCGTGCTTATCGATGAAGACCCCGCTCGGCCGGCTGAACTGCCGCAGCTCAGAAATGAAGTTACCGTCCTGATCGAAGATCTGAATGCGGTTGTTATTCCGGTCGGCTATGTAGAGACGTCCCTTGGAATCGAATGCCAGCGAGTGCGGCTGATCGAACTCGCCCGGGCCGGTCCCGGTTTTGCCCCAACTCTTGATGAGCTTTCCATCCTTGGTGAATTTGAAAACGATGTTGTTGCCCGCGCCGTGGCCCTCCGAGACGAAGATATCGCCGTTCTTGGCGACGATCACGTCGTTGGGCGCGTAGCAGCATTCCGGCTCGGCCGCGCCGCCCGGCTTGCCGATCGTCATCAGCAACTTTCCATCGCGGCTGAACTTGAACACCTGGTTGCCCTTCGTGGCCCCGGGCCGCGGACCGATCGGCCCGAGCTGCGGAGCGCCCCGGCCGGCCCCGCGTCCGCGGCCACCCTCCGGCACCGGCGCGTTGTCCTGGTAGTCCGTGATCCAGATGTTGTCATCTTTATCAACATAGATGCCATGCGGCGAAATGAACATGCCGGCGCCGAAGCTCTTCAGCACGTTTCCGTCTGTGTCGAACTTGAAGACCGTGTCCATGTTCTTGATCTGGCCCGTAGCGCGGTCGAGACAACTGTTGGCGCCGCAGCGCTCGGCCACCCAAACCGATTTGCCGTCTTTATCGATGTCGACCGCGCTGGTCGAGCCCATTTTTCTTCCGTCGGGCAGCTTGGCCCAGTGCTCAATGGTTCGATACGGGTTCGGCGCGTCGTTGGTGGGCTGCGTATCAGAAGAGGCTGCGTACGTCCTCCCGCCTGCAAATCCGGCCGCCATCACCGCTACTGCTAAAAAACTGCTCATTCGACGTCCACGTGGCATCAATGCTCTCCTTCAATAGAGACTCTCGCATTCGTGACGCGCAGTCAACCTGAGCGGTCCGCACCTATGCGGCCCACACCTCTCGCTCCATCGCCAGTAAGGCGGCATAATTTATCTGTGCCCCAAAACACCTACAACGAAGTTTTGTACGAGACTTCGGCGCGGTTCTCGACCCATCCGGACCGGCTGGCCGCGGTAGCACGGCTGTTCGGGATGGAGCCCGCTCCGGTGGATCGCTGCCGCTATCTCGAAATTGGCTGCGGCAACGGGAGCCAAATCGCAGCATGGCGTATTACCTGCCGGAAAGCCGATTCGTGGGAGTGGACCTTGCCGAGGTGCCCCTTCGCCACCGGCGAACGGATGCGCGCCGCGCTCGAAATCGGCAACCTGACACTGCGGACGGGCGACCTTTGCGACATCGGCGAGGAGTGGGGTGAGTTCGACTACATCGCTGGCGCACGGCGTCTATTCCTGGGTGCCCGGCCGAGGTTCGCGACGCCCTGCTGCGCGTGTGCCAGGAACGCCTGGCGCGCAATGGGGTCGCCTTCATCAGCTACAACATCCTCCCCGGCCACCACATTTGTCAGTTTCTGCGGGAACTCATGCTGTTTCACACCCGAGACATTCAGGACAGCGGGGAGCGTCTGCGGCAGGCCCGCTGGAGCCTGCAATTCGTGGCATCTTCGCCCTGGCTCCCGGAGGTCTGGCGTCCGCTTCTGGAGAGCGAAATTGCCACTTTGCTCAAGCTGCCGGACGCCTGGCTGTTCCACGACGATCTCTCCCCGGTCAACCACCCGGTGTACTTTCACGAATTCGTGGCGCATGCCGGCCGCCATGGATTGCAGTACCTGGGAGACGCCGATCCGCATGAGATGTTCGATCCGCAAGGTTTGCTCAAGCCGGTTTCGGGCGGCGTGATCGAGCGCGAACAGTACATGGATTTTCTTGAAAGCCCGGCGATTCCGCCAGACCCTTCTGTGCCACCAGAGTCAGAAGCTGGAACACCGTCCGCTGGAAGATTGCATGGATCGGTTTCTATTTTCCTCGCTCTACCATACCGGCGAGGATGGCAAGATCGAGGGATTGCGAGGAGTTCGGATCACTCCGATCCACGATGCCGTTCATCGCATAGCCGCGGCGTTGGGCAAGGTCTACCCCCTGCCGCTGACGTTTGCCGAGCTGATTCCATACGCCGGCAGCGAAGCCGCCCTCCGCGACATCCTGACCGGCATGGTGCTGAGCGGGTTCGCCGATTTCCATGTGTATCATTTTCCGTGCCAGCACGATTGTGTCGTCGAAACCTGCCGCAAGCCGGCTGGCCCGCTACCAGGCGATCGACTCGCACCGGGTGGCCAACGCTCGTTTCCGTGTCTTGGAACTCGACGAGACCAGCCGCCAACTGTTGCACTTGCTGGACGGCACGCGGACCCATCGCCAGATTGCGGAAGACCTCGCGCGCGCCTCGAGCGCCCCGTCCCTGGAGGAAATCGAGCAGCACCTGCCTAGCCATCTGGAATGGATGGCGCACGCAACGCTGCTCGAAAGCTAGCCCGAATTTGCAATCAGTTTTAGCAGCAAGTTGCATTCGTCAGATCCCCCGAGTTCAGTTTTTCGCCGTCAGCGGGCCGAGTGGGGACTTTATACCAAAGCAATTAGCGCCAGAACGAGCAACACCCGGCGACTGGCAGTGTGCTAAAAGGTGGTTGAAGGTCTTCTATTGGACTGTCATCGCGGATACGCTGTACTGCTCTATAACTTCGGACGCGCGTCCACAGGTAGCCGCGCGTAACGCCCGCGATACCAAGCGGGGGCTACGGATCACATCTGGTCCGTGCGTGAACTGCTGGAGGCCGGATGAGCCACGGGCAACCTGTCGTTCAGCGTCCACCACCACCACTTGAGACAGCCCCGCGGATGACGGCCTTTTTGCGTTCTTCGCTAAACTATCCGAGGGGTGACACGATGGGGAACACAGATTATTCGGACCTCATCAGGTCGTTCGAAAAGAAACAAGAAAAACGAAGACAAGCTGGATGGGAGCACAGCGTGTGTCTGAAATGCTTTCGTAAACACTGGCCGCACGGCAAGCCCTGGGCATGGCAGGTTCAAGCCAGCCTGCGCCAGTGGGAGATTTGCTGTTTCTGTCTGCGAAAACACAAGGACGGAATTCAGAAGACCCGCGATCCCCAAAGCCGAGAACTGAAATGCATGGGAATCCATAAAACCCCTGAATAGCGATCAACCACAATTTAGCGGACTGCCCGGCGACTCATAAGTTCCTCATTTTCCGTTTATTGTAGTATCTAGCGATAATGTTTCGGAGAATCGCAAACACCGGCAGCCACGTCGCGCCTATGCTCTGGCGCTTGGCGCTGGCATTCTGACCACTCATGCCTGATCAGCCCGCCCTGCTCGACTTCCAACACATCTCCGTAATGCGCGGCCAAAAGACTGCGCTCGACGATATAACGCTGCGCATCCAAGCCGGCGAGCACGTCGCCATCCTGGGACCCAACGGTTCCGGCAAGTCGACACTGATCAAAGTGATCACGCGCGAATGCTATCCCCTGGCGCGCCCGGGCTCATCCCTGACGATTCTCGGCCGGGAATCCTGGAACGTATTCGAGCTTCGTCCCCTGCTGGGAGTTGTTTCAAATGACTTGATGAACACCTGTACGCGCGGTATCACCGGCCTCGAAGCGGTCTTGTCCGGCTTTTTCAGCAGCATCGGCATTCAACCCTATCACCACGTCACTCCGGCCATGCGGAAGAAGGCTCAGGAAGTGCTCGATCTTCTCGAAGTATCACATCTGGCCGATCGCTTCATGGACGAAATTTCTTCCGGCGAGGCACGGCGCCTACTGATTGGCCGCGCACTGGTGCACGATCCTTGGCGCTCCTCCTCGATGAACCGAGCAATAGTCTGGATCTGCATGCCACTCTCGAACTGCGCGGCTTTGTACGAAAACTCGCCCAATCCGGCACCGGCATCCTGCTTGTCACGCATCATCTTCCGGACATCATCCCTGAGATCGACCGCGTGATCCTCCTACAAAATGGCCGCGTTTTCGCCGATGGAGATAAACAGCAACTGCTGACAGCTGAGCGGCTCACCCAGCTCTTTGGGCTGCCGGTGGAGCTGGCCCGGCGCGACGGTTATTATCACCTCTGGTGATTACGATGGGCACTTTGCTTCAAGATCTGCGCTACGGAGTCCGGATGCTGGCTCAAGAGCCCGGGCTTCACCGCCATTGCGATCTTGACGCTAGCGCTTGGAATCGGAGCGAACACCGCCATATTCAGCGTCGCCAATGCGCTCTTGATCCGCCCGCTGCCCTACCCGGATCCGGACCACTTGGTCATCGTCACCAATGCTCGCGGACCCAATCGGCGGCCATTTTCTTATAACCGGGCAACATTCCTTCAGCAGCACAGCCAATCCTTCGACGGGTTTGGCGCCATTCGTAGCTGAAAACTTCAATATCACCGGGCGGGGCGACCCTGAGCAGCTTCCCGCAGTGCGGGTGGCCTCGAACTTCTTCAGGTGCTGGGGGTAGGACCCGCGCTAGGACGTACCTTCCGCGCCGAGGAGGATCGTCCCGGCGGCCATCCCGCGGTCTTGATCAGCGATTCGCTCTGGAAGCGGCGCTTTGGCGCTGACCCGAACGTGCTCGGCCAATCGATCACACTGGATTCCGTTGACACTACCATCATCGGCATCATGCCGGTGAACTTCGAGTTCGCCCCGCTCGGCCGCAGCGTTGACATTTGGTCCACCCGAACTTTTGAAGCGAACAACATCACTGCCGAACAAGTACGCGATGGGATAACCTACTTGATCGCCGTGGCCGAGTTCGCCGCGGCGTTTCACTCGATCAGGCACAAGCTGAGATGGCCGTGCTCGACAACCAATATCGCCGCCAGAATCCGGATCTGGTGGATGCAGATCCAAAGTTCAGCATTAGTCTCAACCAGGTGCAGACGTTGATGGTCGCCAACGTCCGCACCGCGGTTCTGGTGCTTTTTGGCGCGGTGGGATTCGTGCTGTTGATCGCATGCGCCAATGTAGCCAGCCTGCTGCTGTCGCGAGCTTTGGCGCGCCGCAAAGAGATCGCGGTGCGAACGGCGATGGGAGCCAGCCGGGCGGGAATCGTTCGTCAGTTGCTCACCGAGAATATGCTATTGGCCGCGGCGGGCGGAGCCATCGGAGTAGCATTGAGTTTCTGGACCATGCGAGCGATGTCCGCGCTTCCCGCCAATGCCTTGCCCCGCATCAATCCCGTTCAGATCGATGGCCAAGTGCTGGCTTTCACCGTGGCAGTGTCCCTTCTCAGCGGGGATTCTCTTCGGGCTGATGCCCGCCCTGCAGCTTATCAAAATCGGACGTGCAGGCTGTTCTGCGTGATGAGGGCCGGGGAAGCGCAGGTGGCCGACGACGCAACTTGCTGCGCAGCCTGTTAGTCGTTTCGCAAGTTGCACTTTCGCTCATCTTGCTGATAGGCGCCAGCTTGCTCATGCGTAGTTTCGTGGGCCTCCAGAGCGTGAACGTCGGATTCAATCCGCAGAATCTTTTGGTGATGAACATTGCTCTGCCGCCTTCGCGCTACTCGACCAGCTCGCGCAGGTTAGCGGGCTTTTTCGATCGCCTGCTGGCGCAAGCGGCCGTTCTGCCGGGCGTGCGTTCCGCCGCGGTTTCTTCCGGACTTCCGCTGCGTCCAGCGCGGTATTCGCCGCTCCTGCCCGAAGGTTACCCCGAAGTCCCGCTGGGACAGCGCCCCATATTCTCGATCCAGTGCGTCAGTCCCACGTTTTTTGAGACCATGGGCATTCCGCTCTTGCGCGGCCGGGCGTTTACCGATCGCGATCACGAGGGAGCGCCACTGGCTGGCATCGTCAACGAAGCTTTCGCTGGCCGCTTCTGGCCGAACCGAGAGTGCGCTCGGCAAGCGCATCTTTCTTGGGACCATGAAGCAGCCCACAATAGTGGTCGGCGTCGTCGGCAACGTGAAGAATATCAGACTGGCGGTGGAGAGCGTGCCCGGAACTGTACTATCCATTAATGCAACGTCCTTCGAACTCCATGAATCTGGTGGTGCGGGGCCAAGGTGATCCGCGCGCGCTCTCGGCGCCACTGCGATCTGAAATCCTGGCCATCGACAAAGAACAGCCGGCCACCGGTGTGCGAACCATGGAACAACATCTTGGCGGATTCTATTACCCCGAATCGTCTGACGACACTCTTACTCGTCGTTTTTTCCAGCATGGCGCTAGTGGTGGCCACGCGTCGGGCTGTACGGCCTGATTTCTTATTCCGTGGCGCAACGCACGCAGGAAATGGGCATTCGGATTGGCTTTGGGCGCCATGCCGGGCGACATTCTGCGGCTGGTGATGCGGCAGGGTTTCGTTCTGGCGATTCTGGGGATCGGATCGGCCTGGCCGGAGCCTATTTCCTGACGACCCTGATGAAAAGCCTGCTGTATGAAGTGAGCGCGACTGACGCGGCGACTTATGCCTGCATGCGGGGTGCTGTTTTTGGTCGGTGGCGTTGGTAGCCAGCTACGTTCCGGCGCGCCGGGCCGCTCGTTGCGACCCCTCCGAGGCGTTGCGCTATGAGTAATACCCGCCTCTCCGCGGGCGGAGCGAATCTGATGACCCCTTGGCCGGTATTGTTCATGGCTACGAACTGGATCATGGGCGGCAGCGAGCGGCAAATGACCGAAATTGCCAAGGCTCTCGATCGTTCCCGGTTCGAACCGCACGTCGGATGCTTTCGACCCGGGGGATTGCGCGGTAAGGAGCTGAGGCGATGCGGGTGTTCCGATCGCTCATTTTCCCGTGTCTTCTTTGCGTCTGCCGGGGCGGTCATATTGGGCGCTTGGCAGTTGGCGCGATATATCCGGCGTCACAAGATCCGGCTGGTCCTTACGTATGATTATCCCGCTGACCGTCTTCGCCGTTCCGGTTGCACATTTCTTCACCTCCGCGATCGTCGATGTCCAGCGCTCGCTGTCACCGCGAATTTAATTCCGTCCAATTACCTCAGATTGGTTCGCAAGACCGATCGCCTGGTGAAGGCCATCGTAGTGAATTGCGAATTCCTCAAGCGGCATCTCGTCAAGGACGAGAAGGTTCCGGCCAGCCGGATCGAGCTTTGCTACAACGGCATCGATCTGGAGCAATTCCGGCCGCTGGATAGTCCCGGCCCACTAGCGTTGCCGCCGCATGCATCTGGTGATCGGCGTGGTGTGCGCCTTCGGCCTGAGAAAGGCCTGTCCACCCTCGGTAAAAGCCTTCGCGGAAATTCGAGAACTCGGGCCGGGTACCAAGCTTGCGATCGTGGGCAGCGGGCCGATGCGAGATCCGCTGCAAGCCGAGGCTCGCGCGCTGGGCATCTGGGAGGACTGTGTTTTTGAACCATCGACTACCAAGGACGTGGCCGATTGGCTGCGCGCGATCGACATCTTCGTGTTGCCATCTCTATCGGAGGCCTGTCCGAATTCCTTAATGGAAGCCATGGCCTGCGGCTGTTGCGCGGTGGCTTCCAACGTCGGTGGCAACCCGGAGCTGGTCCGCAACGGAGAGAACGGGCTTTTGTTTGAGCCGCGCGACGCGGCCGGGCTGAGCAAAGTACTTCGCACCCTGGTAGAAAACGAATCTCTTCGCCGGCGGCTGGCAGCGGCCGGACAGCAGACGATGCGGGAGCGTTTCTCGATCAGGTCGTCCGTGCAACGAATGAGCGACATCTACAGCAAGTTGATCGATGCCGGGCAGGAGAGACGTGCGTCCCTGTAACTAAACCTCGCGCTCAACCTGGAATCCGCTGTTGGTATAACGGAAAATACGTGGCCTCGGCCTACCCTGCCGGCTGAACCAAAATCGCTTGAGGATCAATTCGGGCGGCCACGTGTGCCGTTTGGCGTCAATTACCGACAGGCCCTCGAATCCGTTTAGTGTATGAATGCCGTGCGGATATGGCCAACTCGGGTTCGGGGTGATCCGCCGCACTGGAACTTCCTGAAACTCCTCCATCGACAGACTATCGATCCGATTAATCGCGAGAGCGCCCCCATAGGAATTGCGCCCGTCTTGAGCAGGCCGATAGAGCTTTCCCTCGTGCCAGAAGGGCTTCCCGGCGGGCCGGCTGCAACTCACATCTGTCTTTACCGGATTAGCCGGATGCGGCCGCCAGGGTCCTCGCAGATCGTTTGCGCCCCAGACATATAACGACCATTGCCCTGGACCCTCGGCTTCCGAGTGAAGCAACCACCAACTTCCGTAAGCTTGGAACACGGTAGCATCCACCGCGGCGATGCCTTCCATCAGCACTCCATCTCGCATCCACCGTTTCGTATTTCGATCCCACCGATAGAGCGCGACTTCCCGGCGCTCGGCACATTCGGGTATGCAGAAGATTTCGCCGCCGTGCTCCAACACATACGGGTAACTCATATGAACAGCCTCGTCGATGGCCGGCACACCGCGCGAAAGAGAGCCGTCGGGGCCCTGGCTGATTTCCAGAATCCGCCCTTTCTCGGAAAACCAACTGAATTCCTCACACAGGATACGCACTCCATCCGGCGAGGGCACCAGGCTTGGATCAGCCACCATTTGATTTTTTTCGCGATAAGCAGACCATTCAATCCGAGGCTCGAACGACTCTTTCAAGAAGGCCTCAGGCGCCGCATGGACGAGCCCGATGTTCCACTCGTCTACACGTTGATTCGCCAGCTTATGCCGCACCCAATTCCTGAACAGGCGCCAGTAGAAGCGAAGCATTTCGAAATCGTTCGGGGCTCGATAGATGGGCGCTTGCGATTTAGTCGGCGGAGCTTCTAAGTACTGTGCCTTTCCCTGCCCAATATCCAGGCAAACCCATCGCACCATGTGCGTTGAACTCTCCTGAATCCGCTGAAGATTTCCGGCGTAGGAGATTCCTACCGTAGGAACGTAGACCTTCTTGAGGACCACTCCTCCGTCGAGTTTTGTGTTGATCCTCTGCAGTAACGCGCCAGTGACCGGATCGCCTTTCAAAATTTCCCAAAACCCCGGCGGGCCGCCGCGGTATTTATCCTCGTCGTCGTGATGGTATGACCAGACTCCGTACTGCGCAGCCGAGAAAATATCACCGCGGATAATTCCGTAGGCGAACTTCAAAATGAAGTCTAAATTGTACTCTTTGACGCGCGCTATATCCTCGGGCGAAAAATACTCGCTCCATTTGCCTTTCCGCGTGACGGAACAGCACAGCCGGGCAACGCTGGGAAAGCACTCGTCCAGTGGCTTCGTCCGATATGCCGGTATGTCATGAATCGGGAACAGGCGATTTTGTAAATGCCACAGGTTGCCATTAAATGAAATAGCCTTTTTGAATTTTTCCGCAGCGCTGCTACCTCGCGGCTCGGCCGTATCCAGAATTAACAATTGTGGTGTCGCTAGATCCGAAATGTTTTGAATGCAGGTGAGAGCGAACCGGGATAAGCCGCGGGCATGGCACATTATGCCGAATCGCAAAGGTGAGTAGTTATCAGCAGGCATTTCTTGTTTATGGCAAACACAAAATCCTCAGCAAATGGTGAGGTGCGCATTCGCCCGTCAATATATTGTATTGCTCCGGCCGGGCGAGTCCCGGAGTTCGCGATAAGCTGCGACCCACTGGCAGCGCAGGAAGGACCAATCGTATTTCTTCACATCATCGCGGGCAGCGGCCGTCAGGCGCGCCACCAGCTCTTCGTCCTCGAGCAGACGAAAGGCGCGATCCGCCACCGCCTGATGATCGTTGATAGGCACCAACAACGCGGTTCGCTCGTTCTCGGAAATGTACGGGATTCCACCCGCTTCGGTCGCCACTACCGGCAGGCCGCTAACGAAACATTCCAGTATCGAGCCGGGCATGCAGTCGACGTTCGGGGTCGTCAAGTAAATCTCGGCAGAGTCGTACAGCTTCCCCACCTGGTCGTGCGGCACGCGGCCGATGAATCGCGTGTTGCGCAGCTTAAGCTCCCCGGCCATCTTCTCGAGTCCGGGGCCGCTAGGCCCATCGTGCGCGATGGTCAGGCTGGCCTCCGGGTAGCGCTCTTGAATGATGGCGAAGGCCCGCAGGATGCATTCGACGTTATACAAGGGCTCGAGAATGCGGTTAGTCATAAACACCGGACCCAGCTTGCGCCGTTCCCTATAGTGGAAGTGGCTGAAATCCATGACGTTGAAAATATACCGTGCCGGCAAGCCGTGCCGCGCGAATACACCCACCAGAAACCCGGACGGCGTAATCAGCAAGTCGGCTCTGCGGATAGTTGGCTTGGCGCTGCGAAATTCCCTCAAATGCTGCTCGCATTGTCCATCCTGATAATGCAGTAGCATCTTCTTGCGGTACAGCTTCGTGGCCGCCAACGCCGGGATACTCCACAGCGTATACGACCACAGGCCCGCGGAGAAAACATGCAGGATATCGTAGCGGGGCGCTCTCGAAAACAGCATCAGGTTGTAAAGCAGGAAGGTCGCGATGGTGCGAACGTACTTGATCTTCTGCAAAAACCTCAGCGGGCGGGGCAGCCTGGGATTGATCGGTTGGAATGCCATCTGTAGCGATGGTTCCTGCTTTAATCCCGCCAAAAGGCGCACTGCCTGCACGGCTTGGCCGCCCAAAATGTCCATCGAGGGAGCGATGAGCAGCACCCGGATCGGCTTTTCCGAGGTCGCGCCCATCAGCTCAGCAGCGCGTCCAGTCCGATCTCGCGCGGCATTCCGTCCTTCGCGGATTCCAACATGCGCAGGCAACCCAGCGTCGCGCGCGCTCCGTCGCGAACAGTGACCGCCGGTGGTTTTCCCTGACGAATCCCGTCCAGAAAGCCATGCAGCTGGGCCCGGTAGCCTTTTTCCGCGAACATCATGCTTCGGTTGCGGCGCAGGCCGCCTTGCACCGAGAGCTTCTTGAAGTTTTCGCTGGCCATTCCCAGCCCTTCGGTGAAGACTTCCACGCGCTCGCCGCCCGATGTCTTGCTTCCAACCGTGCAGTAGGTCAGGTTGCCGATGGAGCCGTCCGTGAAGCGGAAGCTGGCGACTAAATTGTTCTCGCCGACCGGCTCGCGTTTGCCTGTGGGCAGCGAGTAAGCTGAAACATCCACCGGTTCAGAATCGAGCATCCAGTACATGAGATCGACGAAGTGGCATGCTTCACCCAGGATGGCGCCCCCGATGGCCGGATCAGCCATCCAGTAGGAACCGGAAATTCCCGGTGAATTGACACGGCAGCTGATCACTGCTGGCGAACTGCGCCGCGCCAGGTGCTCTTTCAGCGGCATATACAGCGGGGCGAACCGCCGGTTAAAACCCACCGTAAGTTGCTTTCCGGATTCCTGGACGGCTTGGTTTAGCACGCGGCACTCGTCTACCGAAAGCGCCATCGGCTTCTCAACGAAGACATGCTTACCGGCTCGGAGAGCAGCCAGCGCCTGAGGAGCATGATGTTGATTCCGGCTGACAATAATTACCACGTCGATTTCAGGGTCCTGATAAATCTCGTCGTATTCGGTGGTACATCGGGCTGCGCCGAACCGTATCCCCATGCTTTTGCCACGCGCGCCGCTGGCTGAATGCACTGCTCGCAGCGCCGCATGCGGGTATTGCTTCAGATTCGGCAAGTGAGCCCAGCGCGCCAGGTTCCCCGATCCCAGCAGCGCCACGCCAAGTTGGTTCTTATCCAGAGGCTCGCTAGCGATGCTGACCACCCGCTGGGGGCGGAACTCCACAGCTGCATCATCTTCGCCGGCGCTGTTATAGCGCAGCAGGACGGCCAGGCTTTTCGAAGCCGGGTCCATGATCGTGTCGTAGGCTTTCGGTCCCTCTTCCAGCGCGAATTGATGGGTGATGAGCGGCTGCAATTGCACTTGCCCTACGCCGGCCAATCGCAGAAATTCCTCCATATTGCGGTTTTCGGTCCAACGGACGTAACCGAATGGATAATCCTGGCCCTCTTTTTCGTAAGCGGGATCATAACTCCCCGGCCCATAAGCTCGTGACATGAAGAGCTGAATTTCCTTGAGGTACATGTCGTTCCAGGGGAAGCTCATTTCCACCGCGCCGACCACCACGATGCGGCCACGGTCGCGGCAAATGGCGAGCGCCTGCTGGCATGGGCCAGCGGATTTAGCGGCCGCCGCGACAATCACGCAATCCGCGCCCTTGCCGTCCGTTACGGCGCCAACCTCTTGCGCCAGCCCTGTACCGCCCTGGATCGGATACTGCGCGCCCAGCTTGGCCGCCAGATCCAGCCGCTCGGGCTTGAGGTCGGTTGCGATGACCACCGCTCCTTGCAAACGGGCGAGCTGCGCCACCAGTTGCCCGACCAATCCCAGGCCGATGACCGCCACCCGATCGCCCAGACCGACGCCGGAGATCCGCACCGCGTTCATCGCAATACTGCCCAACGTGGCAAAGCAGGCATGCTCGAACGAAACTGTATCCGGCACTCTCGCCACCAGATTCCGGCCCGTTAGAATCGTCTCACCGTGACCGGTGCCTTCACCGCCATAGGCGACCCGCTGGCCGATTTCGAGATCGCTCACCGTCGCATGCTTGTCGACTAAAATACCGGCGCCCGAGTAGCCCAGCGGTGCATATTCACTGAACTTGGCCAGCACCTCGCGCACCGTCGCAACCGGCCCGTTGGTCTGCATGACCGCGAGAATCTTGCGTATGTGAGAGGGGTTGTCGGCGACTTCTTTGAGAAGCCCTTCTCTATGAATGCTGGCGGTTTCGGTACCGCTACTGATGAGAGAATAGACAGGCCGGATCAGCACATGGTGCGGCGACACGACCGGATCGGGAACATCATCGACAATGATGTCCTTAATCCCCTTTCGAATGATTTGCTTCATTTCTCTGTAATCAGTGTAGCCTGCCGGTCCGGGCGGCCTTCTTCGGAACGGGCGTCAATTGTTGGACTTCGACCGGGCTCAATTCTCGATATCGGCCGATGGGCAGATCCCCAATAGACACTCCCCCGATTTCGGTCCGGACCAGCTTCAACACCTTGCTTCCGATGGCTTCGATCATACGGCGCACCTGTCGATTGCGGCCTTCGCGAATGATGATTTCGATAAACGAGTACTTAGCGGAATCCCGGATGCGCTTTACGATAGCCGGCTGCGTTGGCCCGTCGCTGAGGATTACGCCGTTTTTCAGTTGCTCGATTTGCTCATCGGCCAGGCGCGTCGAGGTCTTCACCAGATAGGTTTTGGGAATCTTGTAATCCGGGTTAGTCACTAACTCGGCGAAGCGCGTGTCGTTGGTGAGTAGCAGAAGTCCGCTGGTATCTTGATCCAGCCGGCCGACGGGCACCACCCACTGGCCGGCATCTTGAATTAGATCGTACACGGTCGGGCGTCCCTCCGGGTCTTTGTAAGTAGTGATGTAGCCCTTGGGCTTGTACAGCAACAGGTAGATTCGTTTGGAAGCCCGGACCGGCTTGCCGTCGAGTGTCACCGTGTCGCGCTCCAGATCCACCCAATGATCCGGCGTTCCAATGACCTTCCCGTTCACCTTGACGCGATTGGCCCCGATCCATTTGCGGGCTTCAGTACGCGAGCCGAGTCCCGCCTTTGAAAGCACGCGCTCCAAGGTCTTGAGGGGGCGCTTGCCGCCCTTATTCGAACCCAGTTTTGGATATATCTGGCTTCTCGCCACTAATTCAGGCTAGCAGGAGGTCGCGTTCACTCTTGACGCAACGCCACCATCGGATCCAGTCGCGACGCCCGGCGCGCCGGCAGATAGGCCGCGCTCAGCGCCACAAATAGCAGCAGCGCTATTGCAACCGCCAGCGTGAGCGGATCATGCGGAGCGACTCCGTAGAGCTGACTGCTGATCAAGCGCGATGCTGCATATGCCAGGCCCGCTCCGGCCACCAGTCCAATGATCACGAGTCCCATGGTCTCCGCCAGGATCATGGAGATCACGCGGCCAGGTTTGGCTCCCACGGCAATGCGGATCGCGATCTCACCTTTCCGGCGCGCAATGCCATAGGAAAGGACGCCGTACAGACCGATGGCGGCAAGCGTGAGCGCGACGCATCCAAACACCACCACCAGTTGGGCAGTGCTGCGATCCTGCGCGGTCAGTGGCGCCATCTGCTCTTCAATCGACTCGGCGTGGATGATCGGCAGCGCGGCATCCACACTCTGGATCGTCTGCCGCACGGCCGTCAGTACTGGCGCGGTGCCCGTAGCGGTACGAATCAAGAATATTGGACTGTTCACAGAGGATGGCGCTTGTTCCGCCGGCACGAAGTAACGCGGCTCGACGTCTCCTCGAAGCGGTCGCTGGGTGTGCGCGTTCTTGGCGACACCTACGACCTGGCATGTCGTACGCTTATCGTCATCAATCCCTGTAAGGCGCATTCCGATGGGGTTCCGCCCGTCGAAGAATCGTTTGGCGAAGGCCTCGTTGACCACGCAGATCTGGGGAGCCCCGGCATGATCGCTCTCCAGGATTTCGCGCCCCAGAACGATCGGGACGCCCAACGTCGAAAAATAGCCGGGGCCCACCAGATCCAGCGCAGAGTGGCGGTCAGTTCTCTGCTTTCGGCGCATAACCTTCCACCTCGATCCCGGAAACCGAGTTCCCTCCGCTGAACAGGCCTAGTGACGAAAAGCTCGCCGCCCGAACGCCGGGGATGCGCTGGAAGTCTGTCACGCAGCTCACGAAATAAGTTGTCGCGGCGCGCTGCCTCATAGCCCGCCTCGCGCGAATCGACGCGGACGAGCAGCAGCCGTTTAGCGGGAAATCCAAGGTCCACATGCTGCAGATTATAGATCGTGCGAACGAGCAAGCCGGCGCCCACCAGCAAGGGCAAGGACAGCGCCAATTGCAAGCTCACCAGCAATCGGCCCGAACGCATCCGGCCAAGTGAGCCAGTGGCGCTGCGGCTCTGCTCCTTCAGACTCGCTCCCGCGTCATTCCGACTGACCTGCCACGCCGGAAGAACACCGAACAAGAGCGCCGCTGCGAGGGTCGTGGCTAGGGCGAACGCCAATACCAGCGGGTCCAGCGCGAAGCTCATGTTGAAATCTGGGTCCGACTCCGCAATCATCCGCACCAGAGCGCCGTGAAGAAACCAGGCCACGACAAGCCCTGCCAAGCCACCGAAGGCGGCGAGCACCAGACTTTCGGTAACCAGTTGGCGAATGATTCGGCCACGACTTGCGCCTAGCGACAACCGCAATGCAATTTCAGGTTTGCGCGTCGCGCCGCGAGCCAGGAGAAGGTTGGCCAAATTCGCACACGCGATCAGCAGCAGCACGCCGACCGCCGCCAGCAGCGCGGTAAGCGAATTGGAGAAATCATGGCGCGTATCAGAAGCTCCTCGCGCGCCCGGCCGAATTCGAAGCTGCTGATCCAGATACTCACGCCGGCGCTCTCCGGGCGGCACCGAGCCGTAGAACGTTTCGAGGCCGGCCTTGAAGATCGCGTTGGCTTGAGCTTCCGCCTGCGCAGCGGTAACTCCGGGTTTCAGCCGGCCAAATACATGTAGCCACATCGCTTTAGCCGGAGGCGTATCGTGCAGCCGATCGTCTCCGGGGATCACGCAGTGGCTGCATTCGCAGCGGGAGCCAGAAATCCGGCTGTTGGCTGGCGGTCTCTCCGACAAAGCCCGCCGGCGCGACACCGATAATGGTCAGCACAGCTTTGCGCAAGGCGAAGGTCTTGCCCACAACCTCCGGACTGCCGTTGAAGCGTCGCTGCCAGTAGTTGTAGCTGATAACTGCATACGGCGCTTCAGCGTAATCATCCGCTGAAGTGAATCCACGCCCCAGCGCTGGATGCACTCCCAGAAACTCAAAGTATCGACCCGACACCAGCCGGCCGTGCGCTTCTTCCCACTCGCCACCTTTGAATCGGACCTGCCAGCGGTCGAGCGAGCTCTCCGATGCCATTAATGCCGAGAAGCCGTCGACGCGATCGCGCAGTTGCTCGAATTCGCGAATACGTGAGCCAGTCCCGGTCGCCGTCGGAGTTGCCGTGCCACATCCCCGCAGTGTCAGGATTCGAGAGCATTACCAGTTGCTCGGGTTTGTAGACGCCAGGCAGCGAGGAATGCAAGACCCCGTTCCACAGGCTGAAGATCGCCGTGTTGGCTCCGATGCCAAGGGCCAGCGATAGGATCGCGACGGCAGTGAAGCTGGGGCTCGCAGCCATGATTCGCAGAGCGTAGCGCAGGTCTTGAACAATCACGTGCCAATGCTCCTTAGGGGCGATGGTCAATGCATCCAGGGTGGCGCGTACCCATAGCTCGGCCTGTGCCAGCCGGCCGCCGGTTCGCCGGATTTCGCCCAATTGTTCGGTGAACATGCTGAGCATCTGACTGCCGTATTCATGCCGAAAGGCCGCCGGATAGCAGTAAAGCAGCGCTCGGTAGACCGCTTTTGCGCGTGTCATTTCGTCAGCCTCAGGCCCTTGGAACCAGCCCTGTCGCTCGCGCTTGTTGCACCAGTGCGCTCAGCCGCTCCACTTCGGCCGCCGCTACACGCCTTCCAAAACGCGTGAGCCGGTAGTAGCGCCTACGCTCATCCGTGCTCGATGGATCCGGACTCTCCGCTAGTTCTTCGATCAAGCCTTGCTCCAGCATGCGGCGGATGGAGCTGTACAGTGTCCCGGGGCTCAACTGCACCTTGCCTCCGGTCCGCGCTGCGACATCCTGCATGATGGAGTAGCCGTGCCGATCGCGATCGGCGAGGGCGATCAAGATGTGGAAAACTGCCGCCTGGAGCGGCAACATAGATTCTGGCTTCGAGTCGGGCATGGTGATCTATATCGTACACAACTATACTCGCTGTAAGTATATCTGTCAAGGGTAGAGACTGAGCAGTGGGAATGAAGAAAATCACGCTGGTACGAGGCGCCAGGCAATTGCTCACATTGCACGGGCCGACCGGTCCCCGGCGCGGAACCGACCTCAGAAACCTCGCACTCATCCAAGACGGCGCAGTTTTGATCGTCGACGGAGTAATCAAGGAAGTTGGCTCGAGCCGGCGCGTGGAGAACCTCGCCCTGGCGCGGCAAGCCGACGAAATCGATGCCACCGGCCGCGTGGTCATGCCGGGCTTTGTCGATAGCCACATGCATATTGTGGGAGAACCGGCTGAAAACTCGCCGCGCGCTCTAGAGCGGCAGGCGCTGGACGTGGTGGAGGAAGCGCTCCGCCACGGCACGACGACGCTAGAAGCTAAGTCCGGTTCCGGCCTCTCGGAGGCAGGCGAGATCAAGATTCTACGCGTGCACCAGGCTCTCCGGAAGCGACCGGTTTCGTTAATTTCCTCTTTTTTGTCGACCCCATTGGCGACTGAATATCAAGAGGGGCCGGATCAGTATCTCGATTGGGTCCGCTCTCATATGCTCCCGTTGATCAAGCGGCGGAAGCTGGCCGAATTTGCCGACATCCGCTGCGAAGAAGGCGCCTTTGAGCGGGAGCACGCGCGCCGTTACCTGATTGCCGCTCGCGATCTGGGGTTCGGGCTGAAGATACACACCGGCCAGCGCTCGAACGCCGGTGTGATCCGGTTGGCAGCGGAAATGGATGCCGCAAGCGTGGATCATGCGGTGGACCTCAGCCAGGAAGACGCCATGCTTCTCGCGCAATCAAACACCATCGCCACCCTGCTGCCCGGAGAAAACTTTTATCTCGGAGTGGAGCCCCATGCGCCCGCGCGGATGCTCATCAACAGCGGCGTGGCCGTGGCCCTGGCAACCAACTATAATTCGGAAACCAGTCCTTCCCAGAACATGCAGATGATGCTCACGCTAGCTTGCCGAAGAATGAATATGACTCCCGCTGAGGCCGTGACGGCGGCAACGCTCAATGCGGCCCATGCGTTGCGCCGGGCTGCGAGTGTCGGCTCGCTTGAAACTGGAAAGTGCGCGGACTTGATCATCTTGGGCGTGCCGGACTACCGCGAGATACCCTGTCATTTTGGGATTAACCTGGTGGACCTGGTGATGAAAAATGGATCGGTGCTCGTGGAACGAGCCGAGGTAAAGTGGCCGGTCAGCTAATCGAGTGCGTTCCGAATTTTTCCGAAGGCCACGACGCCGCCACGCTACGCGCCATCGAGGACGCCATCGCATCCGTTCCGGGCGTGCTGCTGCTGCGAGCGGAGATGGATGTGGACCACAACCGATCGGTGATCACGTTTGCGGGAGAGCCGGCGGCAGTAGCAGAGGGCGCACTGCGCGGCATCACCAAGGCAGTCGAAAGAATCGACCTGCGCAAGCATAAGGGCGTGCATCCGAGGATTGGCGCTGTCGATGTCGTGCCATTTGTCCCGCTAGAGGGCGCGACGCTAGCCGACTGTGTCGAGATCGCCCATCAGACAGGCCAGGCCGTATGGGAACGGTTAGGTGTCCCGGTTTACTTCTACGAGGCCGCCGCCCGTAGCCCAGATCGTGCGCCGCTCGAAAACTGCCGCCGCGGCGGGTTCGAAAATGCAAAGCTGCCGCCGGACCTTGGCGGTCCTGACCTGCACCCGACTGCTGGAGCATGCGTCATAGGGGCGCGGAACCTATTGATCGCCTTTAACATCAACTTGCAAACGGCGGATGTCGGGATCGCGCGGTCCATTGCACGCAAGATTCGCGCCTCGTCGGGCGGCCTCGCATTTGTCAAAGCCATGGGCGTGAAACTTGCCAGCCGCGGACTTGCGCAGGTGTCCATGAACCTCACAAATTTCGAGCGGACGGGCCTGGATCAGGTTTACAATGCGGTCCGCGCCGAGGCGCAGAAGATAGGGGTATCGATCAAGGGAATCGAGATCATCGGCTTGGTTCCAAAGAAGGCGGTCGAGTTGGCGGCGGCGCGCGATCCTTGGTGGAAGACCTTCGATCCCGACCTGATTCTCGAAAATCGCATAGCCCAAGCGCGCGAACGATAGAATAAAACTAGGTGATCGAATAAAGGTAGATGATCGAATTAAGATGGCCCTCGTTTCCATAAGCCCAAAACTCGAAAGGCCTGTATGGCTGCGCGCTCCGGCGCCCGCGGGCGAGAACTATCGCGAGCTAAAGCGACTGGTGGGCGAGCTGAATTTGCACACAGTGTGCGAGAGCGCGGCCTGTCCGAATGTAGGCGAGTGCTGGAATCGCCGTACGGCCACCTTCATGATCCTGGGCAACGTTTGCACCCGGCGCTGCGGATTTTGCGCCGTGCAAAAAGGCGCGCCTCTGGCAGTTGATTACGACGAACCCCGCCGCGTGGCGGAAGCTTGCGAAATCCTGGGATTGAAATACGCTGTCGTAACCAGCGTCAACCGCGATGATCGCAAGGACGGCGGTGCGGAACTGTTCGCGCTCACGATTCAGGCCATTCGCGAGCGCATTCCGGGCTGTAAAGTCGAAGTCTTGGTCCCCGACTTCCAAGGTTCGCACGCGGCCATGGAGATCGTCTTGAATGCGCATCCGGACGTGCTGAATCACAACATCGAAACCGTGCCCCGCTTATACAAGCAGGTGCGCTTAGGCGCGCGCTATGATCGTTCGCTCGACATGCTGGCCTATGCCAAGCGCATGAGGCCGTTCGCGCCCACCAAGTCGGGATTGATGCTGGGTCTCGGCGAGAACACCGATGAAGTGTCGCAAGTGATGCGCGATCTCCGAGCCCACGGCGTCGACATCCTGACGCTCGGCCAATATTTGCGGCCATCGCTGAAACATTTGCCGATCATTCGCTATGTTCCCCAGAGCGAATTCGACGAGTTCAAACGGCAGGGTTACGAAATGGGATTCTCGCACGTCGAATCCGGTCCGCTGGTGCGCAGCTCTTATCACGCCAGCGACGCGGTGTAGATTGGCCGAATTCCGCGAAGTCTATCCCGGCGTATTGTCCTTGGCTCTTCCGCTGCCATTCGAGCTGAAATCTGTAAACGTCCACCTGGTGAAACTGGAGACAGGCTGGCTGCTGATCGATTGCGGCATGGAGACGGACGCGGCCTTCGAGGCCCTCCGCGGCGCTCATGAGCAGCGTGGCATCGCGTGGAGTGACATTCGGCAGATTCTGCTTACACACATGCATCCCGACCACATGGGCATGGCGGCGCGGCTGCTTAAGCTGACTGGGGCGACGCTGGCCATGCACGAGGTCGAAGCTCAGCATCTCAAGATGGTCCGAGAAGGCGGTCAACGGCTGCCCTGGCTGGTGGAAGCTTATAGTCAGGCCGGTGTTCCTGACGCCCTTGAAGCCAGGATGGAGGAGCACTTCTTTCATATCCGGAAGAATTTTAATGACTTGGCGCCGGACCGTCTGCTTTCGGGCGGCGAAGAACTTGAAACCGCGATCGGGCGCCTGGTGGTCTGCTGGACCTCGGGGCATTCTCCCGGTCATGTATGCTTGCATTCGCCCGAACGCAAGCTGCTCTTCTCCGGCGATCAGATCCTGCCGGGCATCACGCCCAACATCGCATGGCATCCGGGCCGCGACATGCTCGCGGAGTTTCTGGAATCGCTCGACCGGCTGGCCGCGTTAGATATCGACCTGATCTTTCCCGGCCACGGCGAACCTTTCTCGGGCCATCGCGCCTGGATCACGGAGACGAACGGTCATCATCGCCAGCGCTGTGACGAGATCTTCGACTTGGTGCGGCAATCGCCTCGCACCGTCCACAGCATGGTGGGGGACCTGTGGCGTAGGTCTTTGTCACCGATCAATCACCACTTCGCGGTCTTCGAAGTCCTCGCTCATCTGGAGTACATGCAGCGGCAGGGGCGAGTGGCGCATCGGCAAAATAACGGCGCGGTGGAATGGCGCGCAAGGTAGCGCACACACTTTTGTGTGCTGCCGACGATTGGTTTGTCCGGGCCTCGCGTCAGGCGTTCACAAGAGTGTGAACGCGGCAAGCAAGAGTGCTCGCGCTACGGAGACTCGTTGAACCCCGCACTCGTGGCGCACACACTTTGTGTGCCGCGTCGGCACTCTCGAAAATAGATTCGCCTAGGGCGCGGGGTCGGTAGCGATGGGGGTCAGGGCGACAGCGAAGCCGAGCTTTCGAAGCTGGCGAACGTAGCGTTTGCGTCGGCGTTCCAGAGCTTGCTGGTCCAGCAGTCCCCGTTCGATGTAGGATACCTTGTCGTGCAGGACTTTCCAGATCACCCGCAAGAGCCGATGAGCGATCGCCCAGATCGCGGGTTTGGCGCCCAGGTGCGGCAACAGAGTCCGGAACTTTTGCTCAAAGATACTGCCCTTAACCTTAACGGCAGCCCAGGCACATTGAGTCAGCAAGCGTCGGAGCATGGGATTGCCTTTCGGGGACCGGCTGGAGTAGGAAACCTCGGCGCTTTCCTGAGTTCCGGGGCAGACGCCGACCCACGAGGCCAGTTTTTCGGGCGCCAGAAAAGCACTGGCCTCGGGTCCCACTTCGGCGATGATCTGTTGAGCGGCGACCTGGCTGATCCCAGGGATCTCAACCAAGCGTTGGATAGCCGGCTCCCAGTCCTGCAGCGCCCTGGTCATCTGTGTCTCCAATAGTTGGATGTGCATTGCCAACTGCTCCCATTGCTCCAGCAGCATCTTCAATAACAGGCGTTGAGTGCAATCCAGTTCCCCGCGCAAGGCTTCCTGTAACTGGGCTGTCGGCGTCGCAAGTTTGTAACTGGCCAGAGCGGCCAGCTGTGTAGGGTCGCTAATCCCGCGCACCATCGCCCACAACATGGCGCGGCCACTCACTCCCAACAGGTCGCTGATCACGCTGGACAGTTTGATCCGGCCTTCCTCCAATAGCCCTTCCATTTGATTACGGAGGCGCACTTGCTGGGTGCTCATGCGCACCCGCAGACGCGTCATCGTCCGCCATTGCCGTTGCTCCCGATCCGGCACATAGCTCAGAGTCAGATCGTCGGCCAATAGCCGGCGCACAATGCGGGTGGCATCGGCGAAGTCGGACTTGCGGCCCCGGGGCGCCAGCGTGGACCGCGGCTGCGCCAGATGCAACCGGAACCGTCCTTCTAACGCCAGCCATACCGGTCGCCAATACTGCGCCGTCGACTCCATGGCGATCTCGCCCACCTGTTGTTGACGCAGCCACTCCGTCAGCTCCTCCAGTTCCCCATAACTGGTCCCGAACTTGCGCTGCCGGTACTCGATCTCCTGCTCCCCCAACAGCGCCACTACTACCGCCAGCATCCGCTTATGCACGTCGATGCCAGCCACCACACCGTATACTGGATTCATTCCATCTCCTTGGTGGTGGTGGAGCGCAGAACGCATCGCTTTTGTTAGTCACTCTCGCGTGCTGTCTTCGCTCCCTTCACCAAGGAGCCAAGCGCACAATCATCGCTACTTCTCCGCGTTCCCAGGCCAAACACTCGTACAGACTCAACTGTTCCAGTGTCGACGGGACCTTGGCGCAACACCACTCGACCCATTTTCATCGCTATCGGTGGGCGATGCGCCCATCCAAAACACTCGTGCCGATGCCCGGCTTGCGTTAGGTATCAATAGCACCCAGCGTCGTCAATCGCCCTCCCGCGGCGGCGAATTCATCGAACATCTTCTGCGCGGCCGCTTCATCGAGCGCCTTCACCGCATCGGTTACAATCTCCACCCGCTTGCCCGTTTTCAGCAACCCGAACGCGGCAAACTGCACGCAGATTTCGGTAACCACACCGTACACCACATAGCGATCCGTGTTGAGTTCCCGCAGCAGCGGCATCAGGTTCGGGTTCGTAAAGCAATCCAGCTTCTGTTTTTCAACAATCAACTGCTGGAGACCTTCCGAACGCACGGGAATGAGGGCCCGCTTCTCGCGCAGAGTAACCGCCGGTTTCTGTTGACCGGTGGTGCCGGCGACGCAGTGATGTGGATAGATCTGAAATTCCGGATCGTCTTCCGAATGCGCGTCCATGGTCGAGATCACCAGAGGAGCGCGGCGGTTGAGTTCGGCGATAACGGGAACGAGACGCTCCGCACCCGGCACGTACAGAGCGCCGGCGGGATAAACAAAATCAATCTGCGTGTCGATGTCGAAGAAGACCGTTTTCATTCTGCGCTTTCTCGTACAAAGCCAGCAGCTCCGGACTGTGCTCCACGCGATAATGCTGGTCGGTATCGAATAAGCTGCGAATGGCCATAGGCAGCCGCTTTATCGACGCCGCGGCGGTTTCACGTGCGGCGCCGCAATCCGGCAAGGGCTCGATCAACTTGCCTTCCAGCATCACTGGACGCAGCAGCGCGCGCGCTTGAGGCTCGTCTTGGCCGCAGCCTAGGCATTCCCACGAACAGGCAATCACGTCATGATCGTCGAATCGAAACACCTGCTTGGCGCCCGGCAGCGTGTGCTTGTCCTCGCTGAACTTGGCGGTGACGCGCCCTTCGAGTTCAACCAGTTTATAGACCACTCCGATGTTGGGCGAATCGGTGGAAGTAGCCAGATCGGTCCCGACCCCGAAGGCGTCGATCGGCGCGCGGGCGGCCGCGAACTCCAGGATCTTGTATTCGTTCAGATCGCTGGTGGCCATGATCTTGACGTCCGGTAGCCCGGCAGCATCAAGAATCTCACGGACCGCGCGGGAAAGCTCCACCAGATTGCCGCTATCGAGCCGCACTCCCCAGAGTGGTCTGCCCAAAGAAGCCGCGAGCTTCGCGCCTTGGACGGTATTGTAGGTGTCGATCAGGTACACCGTGGCGTCACCCAGCAGATTCTGCAGCCGCTGATACGCTTCGTGCTCGGTCTCAAAGGCTTGTATCCAGGAATGCGCCGCTGTCCCGAATACAGGAATTCCGTACCGAAAGCCAGTTTCCGTGTTACTGGTCCCGACGCAGCCGCCGATGTACGACGCGCGTCCGGCCAGCACACCTGCTTCGGGCGAGTGCGCGCGGCGAGTTCCGAAATCAACCACGGCGCGGCCTCCTGCCACTTCCACCATGCGGGCTGCCTTGGTCGCGATCAGCGATTGGAAGCCGACCGTCGCAAGCAGATATGTCTCGACGATTTGCGCTTCTATCAGCGGCGCTCGCACAGTCAGAAATGGTTCGCCCGCGAAGATCGGCGTGCCTTCCGCCATCGCAAAAAGGTCGCCGTTGAAGCGCAAGCTGCGCAAGGCGTCGAAGAAGGCCGGTGAGACCCGCTGGAACTGCCGCAGCGATCGCAGATATTGGATTTCTTCGTCCTCGAAGTGCAGGTTGTGGAGATATTCGACAACCTGCTCCAAGCCGGCCGCCAGGACAAAATTGCGATAGCGCGGAAGGCGCCGGAAGAACAGCTCGAAGGTGGCGACTTCGTCCGCTTTGCCGGACTCAAAGTAACCGGCCGCCATCGTGAGTTGATAGAGGTCGGTGAGAAGTCCGGTCACGTGGCGCACGCACTCCTGCGTGCCGCGTTCACACTCCTGTGAACGCCTTTGCGGTGGGGTACGCTGATCATTTCTTCGCGGCCGGGGCCGGGGCCGCAGATTTTCCAGCAGCTGAGGCCGCTGGTTTCACATCCGATGCTGCCTTGGAAAGCTCGTCCACGGTCTTCGCGTCCAGCCCATAGAGCGCGGGCTCATTCTCGCGCTTAGCAATATAATCGGTTCCCTGCTTTGAGATTAGTACTTTTTCAACCCGCTTGCCGTCATTGGAAGTAACGGTAAGATCGATCGCAGGTGTTGCGACCGCCGTGAAATCGACAAACTTACTGGCGGAGAAGTCGCGCACTTTGTCGAGCAAAGACTGCACGCTGGTCGAATCCATCTTCTTGCCGTTCGAGAACCAATCCTCGCCGGTCTTTTGGAAGGCGTACGTTTTCCCGTTGTCGTGCATCTCGATCTTGTTGGGATCGTTGAAGCCGAAGTCGAACAGCTTCTTGTTGCGAAAATCGTCCAAACCTTTATCAAGCCCCGTCCCGAGGTCGGCCGTGACTTTGTGTACGCCATCGACGGCGCTGGATTTCGCGTAATAGTCGTCCTTGTTCTTGCGAACCTCAAGCTGCTGAGTACCCGATGCGTCGGTCACTTTCACGGTAGCCACCGGCGTTCCAGAGGCGAAAGCGGACGCGGCCTTCTTGGCGTCCTCGGCTGAGACGGCGAGATCCATCTTAGCGTCTTTCAGTTTGCGGATCAGTTCTTCCACCTGCAGCCCATCGGCGCGCAGCGGCTTGGGTTTGACGATCTGCCATTGGTCCTTATCGCGTCCGAATTCGACAGCCTGCTTCTTGGCGTTCAACTCCACGCGACTGAGCTTGTCCTGATCGAAAGTGAGCAAACGTTTGTCGCGTAGATCGTTGACCGATTTGTCGAGCCCGGATTTGACATAACTGGCGACGGTGAACACCCGCGGATCGCCATCCAGCATGGCGTACGCGCCGCTATTAGTAGGTGTGTCGTCGCCGATCTTGAGCTTGCTGCTCTTGCCGTTCTTGGTGGTGATATCCACCTCTAAGCTGGGCGACTTTAGACCGTAACCCGATACATCGGCCGCCTTGTCTTCCACCACCCGATCGGACGCGACGCTGGACGCCGAATTGACTAATTGGCCCGCGGTATCCTGATCGGCGAGGAACTTGTTGGGCGCGGTCAACTGCCATTTGCCGGCGTTGTTTCTTTCGAGAACGGTTTCGGGCGCGTCCTTTTTCTTGAGATCGACCTTGGCGATGTCACTCTCGCTCAGCGCCAGGATCTTGGGCGAGGCATCCGCGGGGGGCTTGGCCGCTTCCGCCGATTTCTGCTTATTCGAAAAGTAGAGACCGGCCGCCAAGGCTGCCAGCACCACCGCGGCGACAATCAAACCACGTAAACGCATCTCTAGCTATCTCCTGCGCCACCAAACCATTACGCCGCTGATCACCACGATAAGCGGCAGAAGGAACTGGCTCACGCTTCTGAGCGTAAAAAATTGCCTTTGCGTCAAGCTGATGCGCCGGTCTTCCTGCTCTTTCGGACGAATGGAGATCAGATCCTCATCGGATGACAGCCAGTTCATCATGTTCAACATCAGGTTCCGATTCCCATTGAAGCGCAGGAAGGAATTGGAGATCCAGCGCGAGCTTCCCACCACCACAAACCGGCCTTGGTTGTTCGGTTTGCCGGTATTGTATGTCACCGCGGCCGCTAGAGTGAACGGTCCCTTCTTGTCCTTGTTGGGATCGATGCGAATCTCGGGCGAGCTGAGGTTGGTGGTCGCAAAACTGTTCGCCGACGTGGAAAAGAGCTTGGTGACCGTCGTCTTGTCGGTATTCTTCGTGTCCAGGGATCGTGAAATCGGGAAGCCAGTGGCAGTGCCGGATAACTCAGTTACAATCGGGTGCGATTCGTAACTCGTCACCAGCGGAACCGTGGCGTCCAGGCCGACTAACTGCGAAACCGGGTTCTCGTCCAGAAGAAGATCTTTCTCCGGTGTCACGCCCCAGCTCGCGAGTAAGTCGACCAGTGCTTTGTTATCGCTGATCTCTTTACGGCCAAGCTTGAGAGGCGGATCCAGCAGAAACAGCGCGCGGCCGCCATTTTCCACGTACTTCTTGATCGCATCCACCTCGGCCTGAATGTAGTCGCCGGTCGGTCCTGCTACCACCAGCACCGTGCAATCGGAAGGAACATCGGCCTTTTCCAAGAGGCTGATGTTTTTGCTTTTGTAATTGTCCTTTTGAACGCTGGTCTGAAATTCCGAAAGTCCATCGGCGGTGGAATCATCCGGACGATGTTCCCCGCTGCCGCCGACTATACAAACGGTGCGCTCCCCGCCCTTCAGTGCCCGGATCACCGCGCCGGTAACGCCCTCTTCGTCAAAAGTCTTGGCTTCTTCTTTCTTGGGCCCGATATCGACAATGGCTTCGCCTTCACGGCTTACGTTCGCGGCGCGCGCCAATTGCGGTTGCTTCAATAGATCGACGTACTGGACATGTACTTTGGGCGATAAATTCGCATAGCGCTCCAGCAGATCCTTGCCTGCTTGCATACCGCTGGGGCGGTCGAAATATTGAATGGTAACGTCCTGCTTCAATTCACCGACTACTTTCTTGGTCTGGTCGGAAAGCGTGAAGCGCTTATTCGACGTCGCGTCGAGCGACTTGTTGTAACGATTCGCCAGGAAATTGGCCACCACCAACACGGCCACAATCACAAGGATGTAAGTGGTCGCATAGGCCGCGTACTTTGTTTGTCTGGTCTTAACCCACTCGGTATTCACTTAGGTCCTCCATCGCAGCGATTCCATGGAGCGGGATGTCAAAAATAGCCCCAGGAAAATCAGCGACAAGTAATACACCGCGTCCTTGGTGTCAACGACGCCTTTAGCAAAAGATTCGAAATGACTGATAACCGAAAAATAGGCCAGCACTTTGGCCCATGTCGCGGTCTCGTAACCGGCCACCCATTCGAGCACCCACAGCATCAGGCACACGCCAAAGGTGGCGGCGCCGGCGATAATCTGATTCTTGGTCAAAGTGGAAATGAACGTGCCGACCGCAAGCAGTCCCCCCGCCTGCAACAACAGACCCAGATAACCGATCGCCAGCGGCTTCCAGTCCGGATTGCCGTACCGGAAAAGAAAAGCGAAGTTTATGGCCGTGAACAACATCATCACGGCGTACAAAATCAGAGCCGCCAGCCATTTTCCAATTATTACTTCCATGTCGCGCACGGGCGACGTCGCCAGCAGCTCGATTGTTCCCATGCGTTTCTCTTCCGCAAACAGCCGCATGGTGATCATGGGGATGAAGAACAGTCCGATCACGCTGACATTGGATAGCAGCGGCCGGATGACGTATTCGTTCACGCTCATGGGGAAGGCCTGGCCGCGCATCTGCGATTCCAGTCCCATCATGTTGAAATACCCGACCGAGTTCCAAAAGAAGAACCCGAAGATCAGCGCGAACATGGTCAGCAACAGATAAGCGACCGGCGACGCGAAGTAACTGTTCAGTTCCTTTTGACAAATAATCCAGATGTTTCTCATCGTTCCTCTCCTTGAGAGACAGTTTCGACGGCCGGCGTGGCCTCGACGGCCAGCTCAGTGCCGGTCAACTGCAGGAAGATCTCCTCCAGGCTCAGCGAGGCGGGCCGCAGTTCGTTCAGGTTCCATCCGGCTTCCACCACCGCGCGGGCCAGATCTCCGCGGATGACGCGGTCCTTCAGGCTTTCTACTTCAAACGAAGAGCAGTTGTTGCGGGTTTCTTTGAAGACGACGCGACTCACGCCCGCGATTCTCTCCAGCCGGCTCTGGATCGCCTTGGGATCGAGAGCGCCATCGCGGCCTTCGATTTCGAGCAGCACCGACTCGGCGCCCCGTGCGCGATTCTGCAGGTTGTGCACCGAATCCGTCGCTACTAGCTTGCCCTGGTTGATGATGAGCACCTGCTCGCAGGTCTGCTCCACTTCCGGCAGGATGTGCGTGCTGAGCAGGATAGTGTGATCGCCCGCCAGGCCGCGAATCAGCTCGCGTGTCTCGTTGATCTGCTTAGGATCGAGACCCGCGGTCGGCTCGTCGAGAATCAGGACATCAGGGATTGTGGATGATAGCCTGAGCCAGCCCGACGCGCTGGCGATAGCCTTTCGAAAGCTTGGCGATGAGCTTGGACTGCACATCCGCGACAGCGCAGCGCTCGCCTACCTCGTTGACTCGGTTTGCCAGGCTCTGGCCCGACATGCCCTTGAGTTTTCCGACGAATGTGAGGTACTCTCGCACCTCCATCTCGGGGTAGAGCGGCGGCGTTTCCGGCAAGTACCCGATGCGTTTCTTCACCTCCATCGGGCTTTCGAGAACATCAAAACCGGCCACGTTGGCGGTGCCTTCGCTGGGCGGTAGAAAACAGGTCAGAATACGCATAGTCGTGGTCTTACCCGCGCCGTTGGGGCCGAGGAAGCCGACGATCTGCCCTTTCTGTACTTCAAACGAGATATGGTCGACCGCTAAAGTACGGGCGTATCTCTTAGTGAGGCCTTGAACCGTAATCATAGTTAGACTCGGAGGAACTGCGATAGCCGCTCGAAGCTGTCTCTCCAAAAGGCAGTTCCGAACAGCGGGTTGAAATCACATGATAAAAATTCACTCAGGCCGATGTCAATTTGGGAAACCGGGCCAACCCGGGCTGCTTTGTTCAACATGCTTCCGATCGGGATGGTCCCATAATCTGCATCCCGGCGTCCACGTAAATGATGTTCCCGGTGACGCCGCGGCCCAGATCACTCGCCAGAAAAACCGCTGTATCAGCAACTTCGGCGGGATCAGTATTGCGCCGCAGGGGCGCTGCTCGCGCCACGCCTTCCAGCATTTTCGAAAAATCCCGAATCCCGCGGGCGGACGTGGTTTTCACCGCGCCGGCAGAAATCGCATTCACACGTATGTTGGACGGCCCGAGCTCGCTCGCAAGGTACCGCACGCCAGCTTCCAAAGCTGCTTTTGCAACACCCATGACGTTGTAATTTTCGACGACCCGGGTAGAGCCAAGGTACGTTAACGTCAGGATACTTCCCCCGCCTTGGTCTTTGGGAGCCATGAGCGGCGTGGTGGCTCGAGCGACCGCAATTAAAGAATAGGCGCTCACATCCTGGGCCAGCGCGAAGCCCCCGCGCGAGGTCTCGAGAAATGGACGGCTCAGATCTTCGCGATTGGCGAAGGCGATGCTATGGACGACGGCGTTCAAAACGGTTCCCTGGCCCTTCAACTCATTCGTTAAGGCGTCCAGTTGGGTGTCTTGGGTAACATCGCAGGCAACGGTTTTGTGGGCCTTCAGGTCGGCGGCCAGTTCCTCGACGGTCTGTCGCTGACGATCGCCCTGATAGGTAAGGATCAGCTTGGCGGCTTCGCGGGTAAAGGCCTGGGCGATAGCGTAAGCCAGGCTCCACTTATTGGCAACGCCGAGGACGAGGGCGGTCTTCCCGGCCAGCAGTTGGGACATGAGCTATTCATTGTAGCGCGAGAGGTCTCCAGCGTCGGCGTGTTAACCGCTAATGGCGTTCTTTACCGGCAACCCTCGATTCCCTGGAGGTTCCGCACGGTCTGCTCGATCACGCTCGCTTTCGAGGGATTTCCAGGGTAAATGCGTCTGAGAATCGGGTCCAGGAAACGGCTGTAGCGGTCGACCGCCGGCCAGTCACTCTTAGCGATCGCCGACTCCACCCAGCTCTTGGTCTCCGGGGTGACCAACTCGATCCGCCCCACGAAGACTCGTACGGTCTCCGAAGGAGCGGGCTCAATCTGCAATGGAAGAATGGCATCCACCGCGGGCGATGGAAGAACGTAGATCAGGCGCGTACCCTCCTCGAACCACGAATCCCGCCACGTCTCGAGCATCGCTTGTGCCTCCTTTGGAAACAAGCCCCGCGCAACCAACGCGGTTTCCAGGTCATGGCGCAGTTGCGACAACGAGCCATCGAGCGACGGTGATTCGAGCGCGACGGCATCCTCGACGGCGCCCACATTGCGATACCCCATGCGCCCTCCCCGATTCTCGAAAAGGATCACATTGGGGACTGGTTCGTGGCTGCGGTTTTCTACCATGATCTTTCCGTAGCCCGAGACCCGCGCCGAAAGAGGAACCGGGAAACGGCCCACGCCTCGATAGAACAGGAATTTCTCGTGCTGATCGCCGACCGTAATCGGAGCGGCTATCCGTTGCGCGAGCAGCGTAGTAGCGGCTCGGATCGCTCTCAACCGGAAGAACCGGGGCGCTGCCCGGTTGCACCTTGACGTTCCGCCACTCCATGGCGCCGGTCAGACTCCTCAACGACGTATCGAGCCCGTTAAGATTTGATTCCAGGCGGTGCATCGTGCCGTCTTGTCTGCCTTTCTGAAAGACCTCGTATTCGGCTTGGGGATACCACTCGGTGATGAGTCCTTGAGGAAATGCGACCTTTACATGCGCATCCAACTCTCGCGGACTGTAGAAGTACATCACCGGCGTTTCCATGCGCACCGTGCCCCGCAGCCTGAATTTGAAGCCTCGATATCCGTGGTCGTTGACGAATCGGGGAAGATCGCTCTGGCAACCAAGGGCGTCCCAATCGATGGCGGAGCCGTCCTCGCCTGCGACCGACGTGAACGTCCCCCACTCGTGGACCGTGAGGTCGCCAGGCTGGACCGAGTGAAGGTCGGCCGCCACTAGAGTTGCCGCCGCCAAAATGACCAGAACCGGAGCAATGATCGTTACAAAACGCACTGCGGATTTCATTTGTTCCCTCCCTGCGCGATTGCTTTAAGAGACGTTTCGATCTCCGCGTCGGTGGCCGGACGCGGAAAGAACTTCGAGGATTCTCGGATGAAGCCTTTCGGGCCGATGGGAACAATCGCGCCGGCATTTGCGCGCGGCGCACGTGCCCTTGAGACTCACTACCCACTCGCCTTCCGGGGGCCAGGTCTGGTACACGGCATAGACGCCTGGTTTCGACATCGCCGCCACCTTGAGAGCCACCGACCGCCGCGCCCCCTTCACAAGGCCTTCCGCCGTACCGCTGATCTGTGCCTTTGCCGGATCCGCGCAGCCTTCCGTGCGAAACACAAAAGCGGCCACTTTTGCCCGAAAATCCTGGGCCGCCACGGGGCTGCCGATGGTGAAGGTAAACCCATCCGCGAGCGCCAATGCCGCTATGGCGCAGGAAGCAATACCAAGTCGTAACATCGCATACTCCTTTCGGGACCGTTAGACGCGCGTCCGCGAATTTTCTTCCCGGCTTTACCACGTCCAGGCCAACTCTTCTTTCCAGCGTTTGAGCGTCTCAGGGTCCAACTTGAGCGCCTGTTCACGCGAAACTCCGGCCGGGACCGGCGTCAGCGCGGCGATGCGGTCGAAAACCCGCCCCCGATCGCCGGCTTCCACGCGCGAGAGCAGGTGCCAGAGCGTGAGAGTATCGCGGACACGAGATTCGGCAAGAATGATGCTGAGCGCGTCGTTTCCGGATTTTTCGAAACCGAAGCCCTCCAGCGCCTGTTTCACATTCTCCGGCGCGTCGTCGAAGTACGGAATGCCCGGTCCGGCATGCGGCCGCGTCCGGCAACTCGCACCCGCCGGCACCAGCGATTCCAGCCCCTTCCACTGAAACGACACCCAGCCCTTGGTGACGTGCAGCAGACCGAAACCATCCTCGCCGGTGCTCAATACGTATTCGCAGCCCAGATCCACAGCCGTGCCGGACGCCGTGTCGACGAAAAACAACCTAGGCGGCGCGGAGATCTTAGCCCGAATTTCTCCCCGCGCGAGCGCGAGCCGGTGTTCGCCCGGCCGCGCCGTCACCACTCGCAGCCGGGTGTTCGGCGCTATCTCCACGGACCCAATCTCGCCAACCTTAACCATCGCGCGCGACCTCGCATCCGTTTCGATCCATTCGCCGGCTCCAATCCGGCCAACTCCGCGAATGGGTTTCGTGCCCACGGAAGGTGAACCGTCAAGCCGCGCCACTTCCCATCGCATGCCACGGGGATGCGCAATGCGCCAATATGCAGCCCCCGCCAGCGCCAACAGCACAATCGCTGCGAAAGCCCAGCGCCGTCGAAGAACTGCCGGGGCCAGGACCGGTTGGTTTCGCTCGAAGGAAGCCTCGATGGAGGCCCATATCGCCTCGGGCGCCTCCACCGATGGAAGATGCTCTAGAATCGCCATCCCGCGCCTGACTTGCTCCCTCTCGGCCCGGCACTGCGGGCACTGTCGCACGTGGAGCTCGGCCCGCTGCGCCTTTGGCTGCGAAAGCTGGCCGTCGAGATGAGCTGCAATCTGCCGTGAAACATGCCTGGTAAACATGGCTAATCCATTGCTCCCATCACTCCCTTCAGCCGCTCCGCGAGCATCTTATGCCCCCGGCTCAACCTGGAAGCCACCGTGCCCATGGAACAGTGCAGAGCTTTCGCCATTTGCTCATAAGAAAGATCTTCGAAATACCGCAGTAAGACCGCGATTCGAAACTTCGGCGGCAGCACCGACACGGCCGCACGCACCGAGTTCGCCATCTGTGCGTGTGCGTAGTCCTCCTCCTGGGAGCCCGGCGCGGCGAATGCCTCCATGCGAGACCGATCGACGCTTACAGCATCTGACTTGCGGCTTCTGGCTGCGTCCATGCACGCGTTGACAACCAGCCGGTACAGCCAGGTGGAGAACTCCGCATCACCGCGAAACTGTTGGATTGAAGTCATCACTTTCAGAAAAACCTGCTGCGTGACATCGCTGGCCACAGCTGGATCGCCATGAAAAAAATAGAGCGATATTGAATACACCCGATCCTTATACAGGTCATAAAGCGCACGAAAGGCGTCCCGGTCGCCCAAGCGACAAGATTCGATGATCTCGGTGCTGAGTTCGCGACCACTCAGATTGACCACCGGCGAGTGAGACGGTACATCCAATAGATTTCTTCCATTTTCTCAACGGGTCTTGCCCGGGGTGATAATCGCGGCTTTCGGGACTAAACTCTGTAAAGAGGCCCAGTATGGACGCTTTCCTCAAAGATGTGAAGCATTCGCTTCGGATGTTCCTCCAGACTCCGAGCTTTACCTTCACCGCCGTGGCCGCATTGACCCTCGGAATTGGGGCCAACACGGCGATCTTCTCCATCGTGGATGCGGTTCTGTTGAAGCCCGTTCCCTTCCCAGAACCTGATCGGCTGGTGATGCTCATGAACACCTCGCCCCGAGGTTCGGGCCCGGCGGCTTCGCCGGCTAAATACCAGCATTGGCGATCACAAACCGGTGTCCTCGAAAACGTCGCTGCGTTCCGGAACGGCGTCATGAACTACACCGAAGGCGATGTGGTGGAACAGTTTCGCTCGGCCCAGGTATCGGCCGATTATTTCCGCTGCTTCGGCACGCCAATTCTCCGGGGCCGCACTTTTAGCGCGGAGGAGGATTCTCCTCGGGGCCCCAATGTCACCCTGCTCAGTTACAACCTCTGGACCCGCCGTTTTGGCAGCGATCCTGCCATCGTAGGCAAGACGATTTCTTTGAGTGGCGATCGTTACGTTGTCATTGGAATCGTCGACCAGAGTTTCGATATACGCGAATTTGGTCCCCCTCCAGACGTCTGGGTGCCTTTTCAATTGGATCCCAACACCACCGACCAAGGTCACTACTTTCAGGCCGCAGCCAGGCTTAAGCGCGGCGTATCGCTCGATCAGGCCAAGGCTCGCCTTCAGGTCTCCGCCGGCGAGTACCGAACCAAATTTCCAAATTCGCTACAGGCCCAGGACGGGTTCAGCGTGACACCCTTTCAAGAAGCCTTCGTCAGCAACGTCCGCTCGTCTTTGATGGTCCTGTTGGGTGCCGTCGGCTTCGTCTTGCTGATCGCCTGTGCCAACGTCGCCAATCTGTTGCTGGCGCGAGCCACCGGAAGAAGACGCGAAATCGCCATTCGGGCCGCGATTGGCGCCGGTCGTGGACGCATTATTCGTCAGTTGCTGACCGAGAGCGTCATGCTTTCCCTCGCCGGGGGCGTGCTAGGGTTGCTCCTGGGTTTCGCCGGGATTCGCGCCCTCATGTCTGTCAACACCGCCGGTCTTCCGAGAGTCGGATTGAACGGATCGATGATCGGCGTGGACTGGAGAGTTCTAAGTTTTACCATTCTTATCTCTGTAGCCACTGGCATTTTATTCGGCCTGATTCCGGCTCTTCAGAGTTCCCGTGCCGACCTCAATACCGTTCTCAAGGACAGCAGCGGCCGCTCCGGGACCGGTTTTCGCCATAACAAGGCTCGCTCGCTTTTGGTGATCGTCGAAATGGGACTCGCGGTGATCTTGCTCGTAGGCTCAGCGCTGTTGATCCGCACTTCCGTCGCTTTGCAATCGGTGAACCCGGGCTTCGAGACTAAGAACATGCTGACCATGAGAATGTCGCTCACGGGCCCGCGCTACTTGAAATCAATGGGCGTCGAGCAGACCCTTCGCGATGGTCTCGATCGGATCCGTGCGCTGCCCGGTGTCTTGGCCGCCAGCGCCACCTGCTGCGTGCCATTGCAAGGAGGCTACGGCTTGCCCTTCCGTATAGTGGGCCGCCCGTTACAGCAAGGTCCGTTTCACGGCGGCGGTGGCTGGATCACAACCTCGCCCGGCTTCTTCGAGGTCTACAAAATCCCGATCAAACGCGGACGATCCTTCAACCAGCGCGACGACGACAAGGCCCCTGCCGTCGTAATCATCAACGAAACAATGGCCAAGCAATATTGGAAGGGCAGCGATCCGCTGCAAGACCGCCTCATAATCGGCCGGGGAGTTATGCGGGAGTTCAAGGATGAGCCCGAGCGCCAAATTATCGGCGTGGTGGGCGACGTTCGAGACGGCGGACTCAACCGCGATCCAGGACCCACCATGTATATCCCGCAAGCGCAGGTGCCCGACGCCGCCAATGCCCTGAACGTCCGCATATCGACCATGGCTTGGGTGGTTCGCACTCAGGGCGACCCGCACCCGCTTCTTCCAGCTATTCAGGAACAGCTTCGGCAATCGACAGGGCTGCCTGTCTCCGACATCCGTTCCATGGACGACGTGGTTTCGCTATCCACCGGCCGGCAACGGTTCAACATGCTGCTCATGAGCGTATTCGGATGCTCGGCTCTTCTACTGGCTGCAATCGGCATCTATGGCCTGATGACTTATTCGGTGCAGCAGCGCACCCAGGAGATCGGAATCCGCCTGGCCTTAGGAGCCACCACAAGCCAGGTGAAGAACATGGTTGTATCCCAAGGCATGACACTGGCGTTGGCCGGAGCGATCATCGGCCTGGCATCCGCTTTCGGTTTAACGCGCTTCCTGGAGAGCTTCCTATTCAGTGTCAAAGGACATGACCCAGCGGTATTCATCGCGGTGCCGGTTCTGCTGAGCTTAATAGCTCTCTTTGCGGTTTGGCTTCCCGCCAGGCGCGCCAGCCGGATTGAACCAACCGAAGCCTTGCGCTACGAATGAGTCTTCAGAAGTAAAGCTTCATCGCGAGCTGGATCTCCCGCGAAGTCCGCTGGAAGAACGCCGGATTGCCCGCATAGTTGAGCGCGGCAGCTCCCGGGACGCCGACGGTCGCCGCGGTAGCTGTGGCTCCAGATTCGTTCGGATTGTCGAACTGCGGCTTGTTGAAGAGATTGAACACCTCGGCGCGGAATTCCAGGTGCATGCCTTCCCGCACCGGGAGCGGAATTTCCTTGAACAAGCGAAAAATCGATCTGATTGGTTCCAGGGCCGACAATGATGTTGCGTCCCGAATTGCCGTAAGTATAGGCCGCCGGCGCGGTGAATGCCGCGGGATTGAACCACAAGTTGGGGTCCTGGTTCGCCGGGTGATAATCTCCGATCACGTTAGCGCGCTGGGTTCCTCCGCCCGATCCTTCGGTATTGGTTCCGGAGTTGACCGAGAACGGCGAGCCGCTCTGGAAGGTATCGATGCTATTGAATTTCCATCCGCCGAAAACTGCATTCATCGGTCCATTCCAGTTATTGCCAATGGGTTTGCCTTTGCCGAACGGAAGCTCATAGCTCCAGCTCAGCGTCAGGCTGTGGCGAATATCGAAATCGGACGGTCCGCGGTCGCAGCCTAGGCAAAGCGGATTCTGCACGCCGCCGCCCGCCGTGGTGCTGGTGATGTCCATCGCGTGCCCCCAGGTGTACGATGCCATGAACGCGAGTCCGTGATAGAAGCGCCGTTCGGCCGTCACCTGAAGCCCGTTGTAGTCGGAACTTTCCCCGTGCGAGACCTCGGTGATGGCTGCGAGAAGTCGGATATAGGCGGCGCGCGGATTCGCCGCGCCAGGACCGGGTACCGGCTGATTGATATTCGGATAAATCGTCAGATGCTCGCCCATAGTGTTCCCACATACGCGACAGTCAAAACCGTGTCGGACGTGAGCTGCTGCTGGATGGAGAAGTTGCGTTGTATGACCATGCGCATCCGGATCGTTGCGCGGGAATTAAGTCACGCGCGGTCCCCGCGGTCAGGAAGTTTCCGATCGGCTGATAAGGCAGGAATCCTTGAGACAGCGGCATGATGCCGGTGACCAGGTTGGTCGCTGTCACGTTGATTCGTGATCGCCAGATTGCCGGCGAACGGCGCATTGTTGTTGCCGAGAGAGTTCACGCTCTCGCTGGTGAAATCATAGAAGATGCCGAAGCCCGCGCGAATCACGGTTTTGTGCGTTAACTGGTAAGCAAAGCCGAACCGCGGTTCGAAATCGAGGTAATTGGCGTTATACATCGTGTCCTGCGGAAATTGCGGCGAACCCACCAGGAACACGTTATCCAGTGCAGGCACGAAGTTCGCCAGCCGGTTGTGGATCTCCGTCCAAGGCGTTGCGAGCTCCTATCGCACGCCGAGGTTTAGCGTCAGCTTGTTGGTGATGCGATAGTCGTCCTGGATGTATAGGCCATGCTCCCAACGGCGGGTGCCGGTTTCCTGCCAGACGGACAGGGATGCCGAGGCATCCAGCCCGAGCAGCGTGTCGGCAAGACCTGCGCCAGTACCGGCCGCGTGCGCGGGATTTTGGGTGAACTGGCCGGTGAAACTGAAGCTTCCCGAGGGGGAGCCCATCTGGACGGTGTTCATGGCGCGCCGGAACAGATCATATCCCCACTTGACGTGTGGCGATCGTGAATCCAGTTGAAGTGATAACTGGACTGTTTGTTGTTGGTGGCCTTCACGAACGGAATGTTGCCGGTACCGCCCACCTGGACGGGCCGGTAATGGCGAAAACGCCGACTGCCTGCCACTGGTAGCCGTAGCCATCGATCCCAGGGATTCCGATCTGGTCCATGAAATTGCTGCCCTGGTTGAAATTCACGCCGGTATTGATGATGCGCGACCATCCGGCGCGGAACTCGGAGAGAAACGATGGGCGAGAAAACATGCGTGTAGCCGAGCACACCCTGGGTGCCATCGGTCGTATAGTTGCCGGGGAAAATCGGGCCGCCGGCAGTACTGCGGGAAATATCCCGGATTGACAATATTGCCGGAGTGCGAGCGGCTGAAGCGGGCGAAATAGCTGAGTCATTGTCGGTGAAACGATGGTCGATGCGAACGTCGCCCTGGATCGGCGCAAGCGTTCGCGGCGGACTGGAAGACATAGTTATTCGCCAGACCGGGAAGGTTCGGCAGCGGATAGAGAGTTCACGATCGCTTGGCCAATCGGGCTGAACAAGGACCCGGGAATCGTGTTGTTGGCGAACGGCTGCCGCGTTGTGACGCCATTCGATGTCAAAGTGGTGAATGGATTGTAGATGACACTCGAAAGCTGGCTGAAATTCCCTGACGTTCCAGCAGGGTCGGGACGGTTGCAAGAAACGACTGTCCCTGAATGGTGAACGCCTTCTGAAAATCCACAAAGAAGAAGGTCTTGTGCGTTTAGATCCTGCCGCCCAGGCTCGCGCCAAACTGATTCTGATGGAAGGCGGGAATCTGCGGGGGATCGAAGTAGTTTCTGGCGTCCAGGTCGGAGTTGCGGAAGAACTCGAAAGCGTTGCCGTGGAAATCGTTTCCGCCAGATTTGGTCACCAGGTTGACCGCCGCGCCGCCGGTGCGCCCGGTGGTGGCGTCGCGGTCCGCTGGTTTGCATCTTGAATTCCTGAATCCCGTCCTGAAGCGGAAGCAGAACCATCGCGCCGTACTCGTTATCCTGCGATTGGATTCCGTCAAAGTACGTCCGTGCTGTCGCCATTGCGGATGCCGTTTACGGAAACGCCCTGCAAGCCCGAACTGATTGCTGGCGCCGCGCGACATCGTGTATCCGGTTCCCGAGCTGCTGGTGCCGGGCGCGAGATAAGTCAGCAAAAAAGTCGCGGCCATTGATCGGCAGATCGTTGACCGCTTGCGACGTTCGCACGTTGCCGATCTCCGCGCTTTGCGTTTCGAGGATCGCCGCGTTGGCTTCGACGGTGACCGATTCGTTCACTTCGCCGGGCTTCAGCGAGAAATCCAGGCGGGCATGCTGGTCGACGTCCAGGTTGATGGTCTCGATCGTCTTGCCGAAGCCCTGGGCTTCCGCCGAGACCGAATAACGGACCGGGCTGCAACGGAGGCGAAGTATAGTTGCCGTCGGCCGCGGTTTGGACGGTAACGGAAGCGTTGGTTGTCGTGCTTGTAATGGAGACATTGACGCCCGCCATCGCCGCACCGGACGAGTCAGTCACGGTTCCGACAATCGAGGCCGATTCGTCTGGCCATACAAGGCGTTCCCCAAGAAAAGCAGCAGCATGGCAGCCTGAATGGATTTACGCATGGAAACCCCTTTCAGAAAATACTTCCTCAGTTCAGAGAAAACTATCATGGAATTACATGGGAGTCAACGGGAGTCCCGCCCGCGATTATTTCTTGACCAGCGCGCGTTTGGGATTCGGCCTTTGGTCGACGAGCGATTTAATGCTCGCGCACCAACTCTGGGCAAATGCCGAAGTGACGTCTTCGATCGGTGGCCCATTCACGGACGAACAAATCGAGCAGCGGCTGAACCGCGAAATTGCCTGTATGAGCGCCTATAACGTGCAATATTGGCCGGTCTTCCTCCTGGAAAACGGTCAATTCGCCGGTTGCGCCGGCTTGCGCCCCTATCGCCTAGATCAGCAGATCTACGAGCTCGGGTTTCATTTGCTACCCGAGTATTGGGGCCGCGGGTTGGCCCCGGAAGCGGGACGAGCGGTTATTGCGTTCTCATTCGAAAATCTGGGCGCCGAGGCCCTCTTCGCGGGACACCATCCGGCGAATTCGGCGTCACGGCGAGTGCTCACCAAGCTCGGATTCAAGTTCACGCATGAAGAGTTCTATCCTCCGACAGGACTCAAGCACCCGTCTTATCTGTTGACACGTACTGATTACTTAAAACCTTGCTAGCCCACATCGGTGACTTAGGCAGTTCAACGCGCTGCGTCGCTCGATCCGACCAGCGCGCTTCGGATGGAGTAATTGCGGAGTAGGTCACCGCGGAAGCGAAACGCAAATGGCCGCGCCATCAAACGACGTCAGACCTGCCACGCTCACCGTCAGATTCGTGTTGACCAGATTCGGTCCTTGTCCGGAAACACACGGAGGCAATCCCGGCGGTACCGCAGGCACGACGAAGTTGATCTGGTACAAGCCCGGATATCCGGGCGTCAAGCCGGCGAACAATGGAATCGGTGTAAACGATATACCTGGAGTCCCCTGCGAAAACGGCGAGGAAGGTAAAGCATCGGCTTGGAAATTAAAGGCCAGTCTGAACGTCTCCGCGGTGGCTGTGGGCTGCGTGGCCGGTTGACCAGTTGGTATCGGGGGATTGGTCGCGCCCAGACCGACTGCATATGCGACCAGTTCTTCGCCTTCCGAGACTGGGTTTGCGTTCGAAACCAGCAGGCCGTTGGCATGTGTCACCTCCCACTGGCACCTGCCGGTGGAAGGGCCCGAACCACCGAGGACCGTATCGCAGACTGTCAGAATATGCACCTGATCGGGCATGGCATTCAAATCGCTCCAAGTCCCAGCGACGCCGTTCTCGGTCACAAAAAGCGCGACGCCTCCCCCCAAACCGCCGTTTGGAGGTGGCAGTTGCAACTCGTAGGGGATTTGTATCGTGATGGCCGTCATCACGCCAAAATTCCCACTAAGCGTGGTAGGGCTTACCTGGAGGATCGGGGCTAGGATGTTCGTTGCCTGCACGAGGGTGACGCTGATGCCGGCGAGAGAAGTCGGCAAGCTGCCGAATCCGGCCTGCACCGGCTGCTTGAGAGTGCCGCCTACGCCCTTCGCGAATACGGTGATGACTTGTCCCGGAGCGACGCTGATTGGGGCAGGGAACAAATATCCGGCTCCGGCGATGGTGCTGGAGCTGCTGCTCTGGCCCAGTGCAGAAAGCGCAGCGGCTGCCGCGACGAGGATGTATCGGGCTGGTAAGTGAGGCATGGCGATTGAAATAACCTAGCCGCAATCATCTCACGTCCGATATGGCCGGGCTTCGCCTACACCGTGCTCGGTGACAGTAGGCGCAGTGTGAATTCTTCCTCGTACTCAACAACATCCGCCACCGCCACCGCTTGGACACGGCGTCGCATGTTAGAAACGAGCTGCAAGTAATCGTGCGCCTGCGCGCTCTTTGACAACCGAATAGGAGTCCACACTCCCCGCACACCCTTGAAATCAGCCTCACCAGCGTCACCGTAATCCGTGGCTGCGCCGGCCGATTACTTCAGAATCTGAAACAGGTTGCAGTAATCGTCCGTCCATGGCCGCAAACCGTCACGCAATGGCGCGGTGTCGATGCCATGACCTCTGAAAAAATTGCGATTGACTTCAGCATCACCCCATACCAGCACCCCATCGCTCGACGACAGATAGTCCTCGTCTTCCCCATCATCGTCCACCATCACCGCGGTCTTGGCAAAATCTGATTACCCAAAAAAGACGCAGCTATGACTGCCTACACTTCGTACCGCCCTGGCACAGAATCATTACTCCGATGCTCCTCGTTCTCGCAACAGTGCCACGGTCCTCTGGTTGGCGCGAAGATGCTCCATACCGGGAAACCGCAGCGCATATCCCAGCGGCGTGCACTCCACCACCTCATCCAGCCGCTCATAGTGGCCGGGAAGGTTCACCCTCACCGACAATTGGGCACCATGATCCAAGAGGAGTTGTGCCATTGCAAGACCCCGGTCTTCGAACTGAGTCACGGCATGGAATATTGGCGTCTGCCCTCCGACGCCGGCTGCGTCCACAGCGGCTCGGGCGTTTACTTCGGCGCCACGATCGATAAGAAGCTGGGCAGCCGCGGTGCTCCCGTACTCCGCGGCCACGTGCAGGAGCGTCGCTCCTTGAAGCAAGAGCCGGCGCGCGCCGGTACTGCCGCAGTCGAGTCCTGGAAAGCGTTCCCTCACCAGTCCGGGATTTGAATCAAGCTGTTCAGCCAGCCGATCCACCCGATCCTGGATGGTGTCCAGCACGCCTGGCAAGTTGTATCGCGAAATACCGCCTGCGTTGATGAGCAGATCGAGGCACCTTCCGAGTTCCGAAGAACGGACATAGGTTCCTATTAGATAGTCCATCGCCGTCGTGCGCCTTCCCGGCTTCGGACAGTTCGGATCTGCGCCGTGCTCCAAGAGCCACTGCAGAGCAACTGGGTCTACGGATTCACACGGTGCGAAGAGAATTGGGAAATGCCCATTCCATTCCGCATTGACATCTGGCGCCGTGGACGACAAGAAGTTCCATCATGGGCACTCTTTCACCTCGGAGCGCAGCGCGCATCAGAGGACCGTCCCCGCCTTGATGGACGTCTGACCCGTTCTCAATCATCCATTGAGCTATCTCGAGCCTGGCCGGCGCGGGCGGCCCCCAAGGTACACGGCATTCGGCCACCCAGGTGAGCGGCCCGTTTTTTGCATAACCCAGTGGCGCCTGGTGCAGAGCCGGGTTGCGCGTCATGAGCGCTTTAACTTCGTCGATCCTATTGCCGTCGATAGCCTGCTTGAGCTGCCCGATGTCCTCGAGGGAATCGACGTGTGCCTTGAGCTTCGGCCAGTTCGAAAAGCCGTAGAGCCTGGCTACCTTAAATTGTGCATCCGTGATTGACTCGGCGCCACCGGCTTTGAACAGATCCTTAGCTTGGTCCTTAAGATGGCGAAGATTCGGATTTTCGGGAAGCGGACGTGGCCGGTCTTGGGAATAGTTCGACATTGCGAACTCCTTTCATCAAAGCGCCCGTTGTCCGCACGTCGGGCTGAAAGAAGATTCGCTAAATTGTACTGCGAACAGGTGGGCTTCTACCCTTTCCGCGGACCGGATGCGTCCCTTACGCCACCTCGAATATATCACGCCTATCCTGATTGATCGAGTCCGAGCGCGTGTTCGGCTTGCGTGAAGCGCGTCGAGTGCTAATTTTCGCTCGGAGTCCTTGCGATGTGATCGATGACTACAGTATCTACAGGAAGCTTCTTGGATTCGAGCTTGAGGCCGAGTTGTTCCTGGATCGCCGCGAAAATGTTCGGGCCGGAATCGGCGGAAACATTGGGTTGCATGGCGGCGGATGACCAGGACACCACAAAATCGTACTTTCCCGTTAAGCCGGTCGCATTCATAATCGGCTGATGGATCTGGTCGCCGAGTACCTCGGCGAAATGCTCCAGGGACTCGTCGGCGAACCGCCAACGAGCACGGTCATTGGAGATCGCCATGGAGTAGTGGCGCCCGGGCGGGAGTTCGGGATAGCCCTCCTTATCGAGTGTCATTCTGAACGGAGCAGGCGATTTCGTCGAATCGTCATTTTGGCTAGCATCTCTGTGCGACGCGGCGAGCTTCGGCCCGCCCTTGGCGACGACAAGCTGATAGCCCGTGACTTGCTTCTTTTCGAAATGCGCGGCGAGCCTGAAGCGCTCGATCAGCAGGTTTCGCATCATCAGCTTGAGTTGCTCCTTGGTAGCTCCTTCGGGGAGCTTGGCCGTGACGGTGAAGCGTTCGTTATCGATCCAGCCTGGCCCGGAAAGCTGATAGGAACTAATTCCATAAGCGATCTCCAGCAAGCTGGACATAGGGTAGTTTTCTACCGAGTAGCGCGTTGGGTCGCGCGTGCCGGGACCGCCGCTGCCTCGGGCGCCGTAATCGCCGGGCAGGCCGTGCTTCACGGTCGCGACTTCGAAAACGACCTGCGAATCCGGGGGCTGGGGCGAGGGCACAAACGAAAACAGGAAGCAATACGAATCGCATGACTGGTTCCTTGCTTCATTAAATCCTAATTTCCGGTCGGAGTCTTGAAGTGTCGCACCAGAGTTGCTTCGCAGCGGTTTCGCCCGTCGTCCCGGCCTGGAGGCCCCAGTGTTGAAGTTCGGCCGGCCACCTGACCCGTTGACCATTCATCTACAACAATTGTCTCCTCGCACTCAACAACATCCGCGCCCGCCACGCGTTCAGACTCTGTGACGCATGTTAGAAATGAGCTGTAGGCATTCTTGTGCATGCGCGTGCTTTTTGACAACCGAATAGGAGTCCACACTCCCCACCCACCCTCGAAATCAGCGTCACCAGCGTCACCCCGCGGCGCCTTCCACCCGTCTTACTTGAGAATTTGAAACAGGTTGCTGTAATCGTCGGTCCACGGCCGCAGACCGGGGCGCAACTGCGCGGTCTCGATGCCGTGCCCTTTGAAAAAGTTGCGATTGAAAACCTCGGATCGCCGGATACCAGCACCCAATCGCTCGACGACAGATAGTCTTCGTCTTCGCCATCATCGTCCACCATCACCGCGGTCTTGCCAAAATCGTGCGCGTTGCGCGCCACCACCGGCACAAGATTCAGAAAGCGGTTCGACACATGAACCGCCAGAATCCCGTCCGGCTTGAAGTTGCCGGAAATACACCGCGAAAGCATTCGTGCGTCAGCAAATGAACCGGGATGGCGTCGCTGGTGAAGGCATCCACAGCGATCACATCGTAATTCTGCGGGGGCTGCCGCTCCATGGTCAGGCGCGCATCGCCCATCAATACCTGATGATCTCCCTGGCAATCGTTGAAGAACGTGAACCAACTGGTCGCGACCTGAAAGTCGAGCGGGTTGATCTCATAGATCCGGAAGAAATCGCCCGGCCGGCAATAACTCAGCGTCACTCCCGCGCCCAGCCCGATGGAGCCGACGCGGATCGGCCCTTTGCTTTCGAAATATCGGATGGCCCGGCCCATGCCGGACTTCGGGCCGTAGTAGCTGGTGGGCGTGCGTCGCGCCTTCGCATCCAGAAGCTGCGAGCCGTGATTGATCGTGCCGTGAATCAACTTGCGAGCGGGCGTGTGTTCATCGGCGTCCGGCGAATCGTAAACGCGGAGCACTCCGTAGTAATTGCGGACAGAAAGGAGATAGCGCCGATTTTCCAGACGTTTCTGATACCCCAGGTATCCTGCCAGCGCTACCGTAACGACAATCATCGCCACGCGGACAATCTGCACTCCCCTGGCAAACGACCAGCCGGGCGCTATCCACAGGACGATCGCCACCAGCGCTGGACACGCGATCATCGCCAGCGGCAATTCGGCGTAGCTGTGGAACACATGCGGAGCGGCCACCGCGACAAACAAGCCGCCGATCAGCGCCTCCGACCGAGACCATGAGATAGAAATTCGTCAGATGCCGGGGATCCGGTTTCAGCCGCACCATCTCGCCGTGACAAACCATGCAGCAGACAAAAAGCATGGCCACAAAGATCGGAATGGACCACTTGAGGTTCGCGTTGCCCTCGTCGTAATAAATGGCAAAACTCGCGGCTCCTAAAGCGATAGCCAGTAGCGGCAGGAAGACGGGCCGATAGTAAAGCTTCTCGCGCTCGAAACAAATGATGAAGCTGAGCAGATAAACGCCCAACGTTACCACCCACAGAAACGGGATGGGAGCGACATTCTGGCTCAAGTGATTGGTGATGGCGAGTAATAGCGAGGACGCACAGGCCGCCAGCGCCGCCCAAAGCACGTGCAGCAACCAATTGGGCGCCGGGGGCTCGGCCATCGCCGGATTCGACAAAGTCGCTTCGGCCAGCGGGACCGGTTCAACTTTTCCCTGCTTAAGTTTCGAAGCCGCGGCTCGAAGCGTAGTCCATGCCACCACCGCGCACACCACCACAAATACGGCGTAGACACCCGACCAGCTCACGGCCTGCGTGCGGGTCGCGAGCAGGGGTTCCACCAGCACTGGAAAAGTAAACAACGCCAGCAGCGACCCGAGGTTCGAAAGAGCGAACAAGCGATACGGAACCGCGCCCGGCTTGGCCGCCACATACCAGGCCTGCAGCAAAGGGCTGGTCGTCGATAGCAGGACGTAAGGCAACCCGATGGTCGCCGTCAGCAGCACGAGTATCCGCATGGAAGGATCGCCCGGCTTGGACCGGCTTCCACGTAGGCGACGGGATGATCGGAAGCAAGGCCAGGCTCACGGCCATCAAGCCGACGTGCAGAAACGCCTGATGCCGCGGCTTCAGATATCGCGTGGAGCAGTGGGCGTATAAATAACCGGCCAGAAGCGCGGCCTGAAAAAACAGCAGGCAGGTGCTCCAAACAGCAGCCGCGCCGCCAAACCAAGGCAGGATGATCTTGCCGATCATGGGCTGCACTTCGAACAGCAGAAACGCGCTGAGGAAAATGGTGACGGCGTAAACCAGCATCTACGGGTAAGGAGCAATCATCGCACACATCGGAAAGCCGCGGCGCTTATGCTAGACTTTCGGTGGATTGAAGCTAGCCCCCGTCGATTATCTGATCCTGTCGCTGTACTTCGCCTTCGTGCTGGGCATCGGCTGGCTGGTCAAGCGGAAGGTCTCCACCAGCGAAGATTTCTTGACATCCGGACGGTCGGTTCCCGTTTGGATCACCAGCCTGGCGTTCATCGCGGCCAACCTCGGCGCGCAGGAAGTGATCGGCATGTGCGCATCCGGCGCCAAGTACGGCATCATGACCGCGCACTTCTATTGGATCGGCGCGGTCCCGGCCATGCTGTTCGTCGGCGTCTTCATGATGCCGTTCTACTACGGCAGCCGCGCGCGCAGCGTTCCCGAATACCTGAAACTGCGCTTCGACGAGAAAACGCGCGGCGCTGAACGCGATCACCTTCGCCGTGATGACGATCTTCTCGTCCGGCATCTCGATGTACGCGCTGGGGCTGCTGTTCGAGCTGGTGCTGGGCTGGAGCTTCACCGCGTCCGTGCTGCTCTCGGCCGCCATCGTGCTGGTCTACACCTTCCTGGGCGGGCTCACCAGCGCGATCTATAACGAGGTGCTGCAGTTCTTCCTCATCGTGCTCGGCTTCGCGCCGCTTGCGATGCTGGCCGTCCACAAGGCCGGCGGATGGAGCGGCATGGCGTCGCGACTGCCCCCGGTGATGACCCACACCTGGACGTACGTCGGCGATGCATCCGAGAATCCGATGGGCGTGGAAGCGTTCGGCTTGGTGGCCGGCCTCGGCTTCGTGCTCTCGTTCGGCTACTGGTGCACCGATTTTCTGGTGGTCCAGCGCGCCATGGCCGCGGACTCCATGTCGGCCGCGCGCCGCACGCCGCTGATCGCGGCTTTTCCGAAAATGGTGATGCCGTTCATCGTGATCGTGCCCGGAATCGCGGCGCTGGCGCTTTCGCACATGGCGCTCGGCTATTCGATTCCGTCCAAGGCCGGCGGCGGCTTGGACTACGACCAGGTGCTGACCACATTGATGGCTCAGTTCTATCCGTCCGGCATGCTGGGCGTCGGCCTCACCGCGCTGATGGCGTCGTTCATGTCCGGCATGGCGGGCAACGTCACGGCCTTCAACACCGTCTTGACCTACGATCTTTACCAGGGCCACATCAACCGCCACGCGCCCGATTCCCATTACCTCTGGGTGGGCCGCGTCACGACCGTCGTCGGCGTCGGGCTTTCCATCGCCACCGCCTACCTGGCGACGCACTTCAACAACATCATGGATTTTCTGCAGCTGGTGTTCGGGTTCGTCAATGCGCCGCTGTTTGCGACGTTCCTGCTGGGGATGTTCTGGAAGCGCGCAACCGGGCACGGCGCGTTCAGCGGATTGCTGGCCGGAACAGCAGCGGCCGCGGCCACGCACGGCTTGACCGTGGCCGAGGACAAAGGCGGCTGGCTCGGAAGCGTGCTGCATACGTTTCCCTCCACCATGGCGCAGAATTTCTGGATCGCGATCTTCGCGTGGTCGGCCTGCTTTCTGGTTACGATTTTGGTCAGTCTCGCGTCGCAGCCCAAGCCCGCCTCAGACCTGCACAATCTGGTCTACGGGCTGACTGACATTCCGCACGATGCCGATTTGCCGTGGTACAAACGGCCGGCGCCTCTCGCGATCATCGTGATCGTGGCGCTGATTGCATTGAATCTGATCTTCTGGTGATATGTCCGATCTTCGCATTCCAATTGGCCTCTTCTTCGCCATGGTCGGGCTGCTGGTGGGCATCACCGGGCTTGCGACCGGATATCGCGCGCCGCTCGAATTCGCGAATGTGAATCTGTATTGCGGCATTTCGATGCTCGTCTTCGGAGGCGTGATGCTGTGGCTAGCCCGGCGCAGCTCGTAATCGAAGCCTTCGAAACCCGCTATCGAACACGCCGGATATCGCGCGCGCTCCTGGCCGCGTCAACCTGATCGGCGAGCATACTGGACTACAATCCGGCTGGTTCTGCCATGGCCATCGATCTGGCTGCTACCGGCTCGGCCACCAATCGCGAGGCTGCTGCGCGTCTATTCGGAGAACTTGAAGCAAGCGCGCCAGTGGCCGAGTCGTGGCCGTAAATTCCATGGTCAGGGTCGGCTGAGGTAGCGGGCAGGCGCCGCTCCTGCATTGACGCGCCCAACAATAAGGACATGAACTTGCGCACATGCCCGGTATAGCTTACTTTGAGATTGTGACCGCTGAACAAAAAAGCCGCCTGGACCAAGCGGTGTGGGTGAATCCGCAGCGTATGAGTGGAACACCTTGCTTTCGCGGCACCCGTGTGCCTGTCCAGAGTCTGATCGACTTTCTTGAAGGCGGCGAAACGATTGATCAGTTCCTAAACCTGTATCCCTCTATCACCCGGCAGCAGGTCCTCTCTGTCCTCGATTTCGCTAATAGCCAGCTTCTCGAATGCGCGTCCTCATTGACGAGTGCGTAGACCCACGCGTCACCCTTCTATTGGGAGATCATAAAGTCGCCACGGTTCACGAACAACGCTGGGACGCGTTGGAGGATGGCCCCCTCCTCGCGGTCGCACAGGAGGAGTTCGACGTGCTCGTGACGATCGATGGAAACCTTGAGTTTCAGCAAAACCTATCTAAATTTAAGATCGGCATCGTTGTCGTTCACGTTGCAAAAAAACCAATTCGCTCACTATCGCGTCATGCAAAGGGACATACTCGCCGCTATCGAGAAGGTTCGTCCCGGCGAAGCGTTTCACGTCAGAACGCCGCCCTTCTGACCGCCCCATCGCCAACGTACATTTCCCGAGAATAAGGCCGTCCAGCCGCCACTACTCAGCAGATACGAAATTACGCTCTCTCCTCCGAGGCGTAACGGTCAGGCGGGACTGGTCATCGCCCGCCTGACCTCTCCTTAACTATGCCGGTCTTGACGAAGCCAGGCTCAGCAACCCGCCGGCCCGATTTACGCCACACGAAGTAAACCGGCACGCCGGTGGCGATCAATAACAGCCCTGCCACTGAAGGCCCAGGTTTTTCGATCAACGTATTTCCCAAGAACCACACTGCGACCGCGAGAAACAGTAGCGGCGTCACTGGATAGCCCCACATCCGATATGGCCGTTCCAGTTGGGGCTGCTTGCGGCGCAGCACCATCATGCCGGCTACCATGAGCGCATAAGAGACCCACAGCGCGAACATCGCGTAATCCAGCAGCGTTTCATAGGTGCCGCTCAGCAGCAGAACTACAGCCCATATGGCTTGCGCTACGATCGAAAAGGCCGGCGTTGAGAAGCGCGGATGAATCTCCGCGAACTTCGAGAAGAACAGGCCATCGCGCGCCTGCGCGAAATAGATTCGAGGGCTCGTCAAGAAGCAGCCGTTGATGGTGCCGATTATGGACAGCAGAATGATCACCGCCACCAGCGTCCCGCCCGCCGGCCCCAAAATACGTTCCGCCGCGGACGCGCCAACATGATCGCTGGCTGCGATCTCGGAGATCGACATGACGTGCAGGTACGCCACATTCGCCAGCATATAAATGGCGACACAGATTCCGACCCCGAGCGCCAGAGCCCGAAAGATATTGCGTTTCGGATCTCGAATCTCGCCCGCTACAAAAGTCACTTGGACCCAGCCGTCGTACGCCAGCAGACAGGCTATGAGCGCGACTCCGAAATGGCTCATCGAAAACTGAGGCATGGCTACCGCCGGAGCCGCGCCGGCATGGCTGCCGAGGAAAAATGCGCCGCCGATGATAATCAGCAGCCCGACAACTTTCGCAAACGTAAAGCTCTTCTGAACCAGCGCGCCGCCCGAAACACCGCGATAATTAATCGTTGCAAGGACAACAATGGCTGCGATGCCGAGCAGCTTCGAGGCCATCGGGGTCAGCGGAACGAAGTAAGAGACGTATAGCGAAAACGTGACCGCCATCCAGGAGACTTGCGCGGTACGGGCTACCACGAACATCGTCCACCCGTATAGAAATCCACCCAGCGGACCGTATGCTTCGCGCAAATAAACGTACTGTCCGCCGGTAGCGGGCAAGGCGGCGCCAAGTTCGGCACATGCCAGCGCTCCAAAGAAAGACGCGACGCCCGCGAATAGCCAAACTCCCAGGATCGAGGTTTCCGAGCCAAGATTACGCGCTACCAGGTTAGGAACCAAAAAGATGCCGCCCCCGATTACGATCCCCACCACAATGGCGAGGGAATCGAGCAACCCCAGTTTGCGCGGCAGTTCAGTTTGCATCACGTGCGCCAGCCTGTCAGATTATCATTCCCTGCAGATTCCTCGCTTACTTGCGCGGATAAAATTCACCAGATGCCGTGTGTGCTCCGTGTGCAACTCGCCTTCGATGCGCGCCAACGCCTCCTCCAGCTTCAATCCCGACCGGTAGAGGATCCGATAAGCCGACTTCAACGCGTCGATCTCCTCTCTCTTAAAACCGGCTCGCCGCAATCCCACCAGGTTCAGACCTTTGGGCGCGACGTTGAAGTCCGAATAGAGAAAGAAGGGCGGGACATCGCTATTGACCCGCGAATTGCCGCCGATCATGGCCAGCTTCCCGATTTTAGAAAACTGGTGAATCACCACCCCGCCCGAGATGAACGCCTGGTCTTCCACCTCGACGTGCCCGGCCACCAGCGCGCAACTGGCGATCACGCAGTTGTTACCGATCTTGCAATTGTGCGCGACGTGGCCCGACGTCATGATGTAATTGCCGTCGCCGATTTCGGTCATGCTTTCCGGCTGAGTGCCGCGCGAAATCGTGTAGTGCTCGCGGATGATGTTGCCGTTGCCGATACGCAAATAGCTCCGCTCGCCGCTGAAGTTCTTGTCGAGCGGGTCCGTGCCGAGCACGGTCCCCGCCGAGATCTCGTTGCGCTCGCCCAACGTCGTCCAGCGCTTCACATAAACGTAAGGCTCGAGGCGGCACTGCGCGCCAATCACGACATCTTCTTCGACGATCGCATACTCGCCGATTATCGCCTGCGGCCCCACTTGCGCGCGCGGATGCACACGCGCCGTAGGCGCCACTATGACGGAGGGATCAACCGGCATAAGTTTGTATGATTCTAGCTTAACCCACTCTGTTTCAGCAACTTACACAAAACACAATGGCGTACAAAGCGTGGGAGCCACAGAAAGCACGGGTTGGGGTACGCCAGGGTACACGCGGTTCGCGAAGTTTTCGAAACATCCTTGAAAGCTCACCATTAGTAAATTCCAGAGTCTACTACAGGCGCGGTTTGAAGTTTTCCACTTTTTCGCACAGTCGCGTTGTCCTCCGCATCCGGCGCGCCCACCATACAAACATCTAGGTCGCCGGCGGGATAGGTCTTCAGCCGGATGAGCCGCAGCTCGCGAGTTCCGTCCATTCGCTCTGCGATCTGTGCTTCGCCGGTCCCCTTGTGTGCGACGCTGTGGAAATTTCCTGCTAGTATAACCCGGCTTGCGCGTGTAAAAAAGCGCCGAGCCATCAAACAAACGGCACAGCACAAGAAACCAGCGAGCAGCCATACTCTCCATTTTCGAGCATTCATTCCAGTTCCCTAAGCCACCGCATGCTTGCCTAACGAGAACCCATTGCCGTGACGAAGATGAGCCAGGTTTTCCCGCAGCATTTGCCGGCCGCGGCTCAACCGCGACATCACCGTGCCAATGGGAATCTCGAGAATTTCGTGAATCTCCTTATACGAGAATTCCTCCACATCGCACAGCAGCACCACTTCGCGGAACTTGGCGGGGATCGCATGAGAGCTCGCAGCATTTCCTGGTCGGTTAGTTGGGTAACGGCGGGTCGCGGGGCCGGTGCGTCGCGCAGTCCATCCTCGCCAGGGCCTCTGAAGCGAAACCACTTGCGGCGGTAGTGGTGCACCACATGAAAGAGGATGGTGAACATCCAGGCGCGACAGTTGGTGCCCTTTTGAAAACGGTGGAAGCTGCGCTGGGCCTGGAGGTAGGTTTCCTGAACGCAGTCTTCAGCCGCTTCGCAATTCCGCAACATGCGAACGGCCGTTCGGTAGAGGTCGTTCAGAAACGGGACCGCGGTTGAAGCGAAGTCTTCGGAATCGGGAACCAGGATGTCGTTGGGCATGGCCTGGCGTAAGGCGGAACAGTGGGGAAGTCGCAAAAGTGCGATTAAAATACTCCAAATTTCTTAAAAAACGTGCCAGACCGTAACCTTATGTGCATGTCTTGCGAATGTCCCGATGAAGGCGGTTTCTGGTCGGCCAGATTACGAATACGGTAAACTCTAAAATCAATGGTCAAGCTTTGTGTTTCGTTTACAATAGCGCTGCTGTGCTTCGCTAAATTCGCCGAGGCTTGGCCACAGGAAAACGTGAACCCCCTATCTTGGTCCGGTGTCATCATCAATAGCGGCTGCACGGCCGATGAGGCCTTTGCCGAAGCGGCAAAATGCTTCGAAAAGCGTGGATCAGGCGCAAAGCTAGCGCTATACGACGACACCACGCGCCAGATCTACGAACTCGACGCGCAGGATCAGGCCGCGCGACACTTTGGCGACAGCGTCACGGTCGAAGGCACCCTGGAGGGAAACACGATTCATGTTGCATCGATTAAGAAGCTGACATCGATTGGGTTTGAAGTAGGCCGGAAAGCGCCAGCGTTTTCGGCGCTGGATCAGTTTGGCCGCGAAGAAACTCTGGCGAGTCTACAGGGAGCCAAGGGAACGGTTCTTCTCTTCTTTCGTTCGGCCGATTGGTGACCCTACTGCAAAGGGCAGCTGGTCGAGCTGCAAAGTGCTAAGGCGCGATTCCAAGAACAGGGCATCAGGCTTGCGGCCATTAGCTACGACTCCGCAGCTATACTGAAGTATTTCGCGGACCGGCAGAAGATCGATTTTCCGATGCTCGCCGATCCGGATTCGAAAGTCATTCGCGATTATAATGTGCTGAACACCGAGGCAGTCGGGCAGTTCAAAGGGATGGCCCGACCTGGCTATTTCTTTATAGACGCGAAAGGCGTCATTCGTGAGAAGTTTTTCGAAGCAAAATATCGGGAGAGATTGTCTGGCAATAACGTAATCGCGAAGCTGTTCCCTGAGTTAGGCGAAGAAGTGAGCAATACGGTCCAAGCTCCGCATCTGGAGATCGGTGTGCAACAGTCAGACGCTACAGGCGTGCCCGGAAGCCTGATCACGTTGATCGCCGAAGTTCGTCTCCCGAGCGATGTTCATGTCTATGCGCCTGGCACGAAAGGTTACAAGCCGATTGAACTCTTGATTGATTCGACACCAAATATGGAGTTCAGGCCTGCGGTTTACCCGCAGTCCAAAATTCTGTTTATGCCGGCGATTAATGAGCGTGTTCCAGTGTTCGAGGGATCGTTCCGTATCCGGCAAGACGTTAGAGTCAGCTCGGCAGCGGCGTTCAGCAGTTCACTGGGGAACGCTGGAAGCGATTTCACGATTCACGGAACGCTGCGCTACCAAGCGTGCGATAGCAAGACGTGCTTTTTGCCCAATGCCGTGCCGCTCGCATGGCAGCTTAAAGTTCTGCCCCTCGATCGCCAGCGCGCACCCGAGGACATTCGGCACAAATAGTAACTGCTTCTAAATTACCGCGCTAGAGTGATGCATACCGAGCGAGCCGGATTGCCCTCGTCGTAGATCCTGTTAACACGTTAGTTACAGGAAGTTATGCGGACGTGCCGGTCGAGACAAGCCATTCCTCTTGCGACTCATAGGCGTTCGGTTTGCATCTGGGCGCCGGTCTCTCGGGGCAGCCAGCAATGTTCCAAAATCTTCTTACCGAAGATCGTCACTGGATAATGAATATAAGGCTCGAAATGGCGCTCTCGGAAGGGTGTCAAAAACGGATCGTTTCGATGATACTCACGTCGCCGGTGGCATGCTGGGTGACTTACGACGATGTGGTCCTAATCGCGAACCGCGCCGGATGACGCACACGCAGATGCTCCCTCCGCGGGCGGTACCTACGATGGGATAGCGGATCTTACTGCGTTCAGCAGTTCTTGGCACCCGACAGGCATCGACAGAAAGCCCTTCGCAGCTAGTTTCAGCGCCGTCTCACGATCTGCCTCTGTTGCGTTCGCGGTGACAAATAGGATTGGCGGACGAGCGGGGTCGCCCAGCCGTCGCTGAAGCTCCAGACCCTTAACGCCGGGCAGTTGTATGTCGAAGATCAAACAAGCTATGTCTAAGAACAGATATGCAGCGTTCCCCCAAGAGTTCGCCGCCGGAAACTCCTCGCACCTGGAAGCTCATCGCTAGTCAGGTCTATGCTCCATGCATGAGCATCGCCAGGGCGGAGGTTGAGCCGGGTTAAATGACCGGGTCTTCGTGCAGTCGTGGAGCGTTAAGCCGCGAGGTACGGAACATTCTCGGCGAACCTCGCCGCACGATCCAGATCGCTGATCGTGAAATCGCGATTCATGCAGCGAAAACGTCGGATAAACGTTTGAGGGACAACGTTGATCGCGCTTATCTGGATCAGTATATATTCCTGCGGCCGTCAATTACCGAGGGACCTTACGCTACCGATTTGCCGACCCCAGGCTTCCTTGTGGATAGCGCGGTCACTTCAGCCGATTCCACCACAACTTCCATCCTCGACCCAATCTCGCCGAAAAGAGCATCTCGCATCGGCGCCGTTGCCTGCGTGCTATTGGTGTCCTGGAGGTACCAAGTTATTCATTCGCAAGTACTCCACCATCTGTCCGTAATGATCCCAGGTGTGCGACAGGAAAATGTCCGCTGCATCGAGTCGTGTGGTCCTGAGCTTATTGGTGTAAGGATCTGCGATCTGCTCTAACAGGTTCTCATTCGTCAAAGTGCCGATTGCTCGATGCGCGTGTGCGAATGCATCCTTCAAATACTTGACGATGTCGTCCTTGCTCGTCAGATTCTTCGGCCCTTCCTGATCAGCGTGTGGAAGCATCTTTTCGCCCAACAGAGCGATGGCAACCTCATTCAAGCAGAATGCTATGTGTCGTGCCTGTACTCCGAATGTTCGCGTATGCGTGAAGGCGCCTTGCATGGGGACGAAGTTGTACTTGTCCGCAGGCATCGTTTCCACCACGTCCATGACCTCGCGTTCTGTAAAGCTCAATTTTTTGTCAAAGACTTGCCTGGCGCTCGGGGCGACGTCGGTACCCGTCATGGGAATCGCGCCCAGCGTCAATGCAGCCAAAACACCAATCACAAGCATGTTCATTTGACATTTCGTGTCCTTCATGTTGCTCCTTTTACTTTTCGCCCAGAACTCGCTGATATCGAATCGTACTCATCTTTTCTGCACAATCCGGCGTGCCTGGCTGCCATCGGACCGGATCTAATAGCATGTCACACGAGGTTGTGTTACTTCGAAGGGCGCGCTGCCAATTCGATAGCGTCGCCAATGCACACCTCTTCGTCGGATAAGGCCTCAACCGTAAAGTTCTCGCCGAACTGCCCGAAGGTGAAATCGTTGCAGCCAAGGTAAATTTCCCAGTGACGATAGGAGACCATCTGGTACACCATCACCGCTCGATGCTCGCCTCCATGTCCGGCGAGGTCACCTTGTCCGTCATCAACGTTCAATCGCCGGAACGCTCGGCGGCCTTACACCGGCCGCTTCCAAATGGCCGTGTGAACTGTTTCGCCATGCCGAGTAATGTTGCGAGGAAGGCCAACATTCACGGAGAGTAATCGAGACACGGAATTAGCCTCAGGTAAACGGCTTCGTGCCCGAGTCCGTAGAGGATCTTACCAACGAGTCGCGACCCGGAATATGCGAACGACGTCGTGTTCGATATTGATCTTCCAGCGCATCAACCGCCAGTATATTATAGTACCTAGGCATCACTATGGCGCCAACGGCGACTCAACAGGGATACGAAGCCGGCGCTGGACACTCGCAAGGTCTTGGGCTGGCGATCGTCCGAATAACGATCGGCGCGATGTTCATCTGGGTCTTCTTCGAAAATTTAGGAAAAGGCGCCTACACGCCCGCTGGCTACGCAGGACTCATCAACTATTACATCAAAAGTGGCCACGCGCCGGATGCATGGAAGGCTGTCATGGCGCTCGCGGCGAGTCATGCCTCGATGGCCGGGCCAGCGCAAGCGGTGATGGAATTCTCGCTTGGGGTCCTGCTGGTCGTCGGTCTGCTCACGCGCCCAGCCGCCTTCATAGCGTTTCTGTTCCTCACGAGCTTGTGGGTTTCGGAGTGGGGCACGGCATGGATCTGGGAACTGCTAAACCCGGTGCTCGCGTCGTTGGGGGTTGCGGTGGGGCGCGGGGGTCGGACGTGGGGAGTTGACGCGCTACTGGCGCGGAGGAAGCCTTTCTCGCTGTGGTGGTGATTGGATCCGAGCTCGAATGCGCGTTTCCGTCATTATTCCCACCCGAAACGAATCTCAGGCCTTGAAACATGTCTTGGCCGACATTCCTGCCGACCTCGTGAGCGAGGTCCTCGTAGTTGATAGTGATTCTACCGACGGCACTCCTGAAATCGCGTCGCAAATGGGAGCTCGTGTCATCCGCGAGCCCCGGCGTGGATACGGCCGGGCCTGCCTGACAGGCCTTGCTCAGGCTAGTTCGCCAGATATCGTCGTCTTCCTCGATGGCGACTACAGTGATCGGCCGGCCGAACTCCCGCTTCTCCTCGCACCCATAACCGAAGGGCGTGCCGACATCACGCTTGGCTCGCGTTTAGCGGCCCCCAGTACGCCCGCCGCACTGCTCTGGCACGCTGCGCTCGGCAACCGTTTGGCAGCGTGGTTGATCACACTTCTATATGGACAAAAGATCACGGACCTCGGCCCTTTCCGCGCTGGGCGCGCCGACGTTCTCCGGGCACTCAAGCTCGAAGAGACAACCTACGGGTGGGCGGTCGAAATGATCCTGAAGGGCGCCCTACACGGCTTTCGGATTGTCGAAGTGCCGGTGAGCTATTATCCGCGCATCGGGCAGTCGAAGATCAGTGGCACTGTGACCGGCACATTGGGCGCGGCCTGGTTCATTTTCAGCCGAATCTTTCGCTATTACGTGCGGCTGCGGCGCGCGAGTGCGCCGGGTTCGGTGTGAAGGTCCGCGAGACCATGTCGACGCAAGCTGGCAGCGTGAACGTAGGACAGTCGCCACTTAGCGATTGCACGCTCGTTATCATGGCGAAAGCGCCGAGGACCGGCGTGGTGAAGACCCGGATGGCTGGATACCTGCCCGAACCGGCAATTCTTGAGCTGTACCGCTGTCTCCTGGAAGACACGATCGCGCTGGCACGGTCGCTCGACAGTGTGGAAATAGCGATTATGAGCCCGGCTTCTGATGTCGAGGAACTGTCGCGCCTCGCCGGCGACGGAGTGCGAGTAATAGCCCAGACAGGTGATGGTCTTGATGCGGGTCTCACCTCGGTCTTTGAACATTTCGCGACAGCGGGCCAAAGACGGGTTGTCGCGCTCGACAGCGATAGCCCACACTTGCCGAAATCAGCGCTGCTGACCGCGTTTGACGCGCTTGCTTCATGCGATTTAGTAGTGGGTCCAACGCACGACGGCGGTTACTATCTCGTCGGGGCCACGGAGTCCCACCCCGGGCTGTTCGCGAGGAGCGCCATGGGCACGACAAGTGCGCTCGAGTCGCTGCTGGCGAGGGCCAGGTCGCTGGGACTGTTAGTGCGTTCCACCGAGCCCTTTTACGATATCGACGTACCTGCGGACCTGAGCCGGTTGGCGGACGAATTGAGGCTCGACCCTGAGAGGGCGCCGTGCACGGCAAGATGGCTGGCGGAGCGGCTGCAGACACCGCCGCTGACAAAGGTGAGCGGTGTAACTTAGTGACGAACGCGCCATCGCTCCGGCTGTGTGGTCTCGGCGTCATCATCTGTACAGCGCTTTTGACCTGCGCTCGAATCCGAGGCCCGGTTGGATCTCCTCTGTACCTCACTGCGCTGGGCGTAGCTGCGGTCACTTATCTCGTAGCCATTCGGGAGTTGATTCGGATGCCAAAATATCCGAGCCGCGTCATCGTCATTTGCTTGGCAATGGCCGCACTCTGGCGGATTCCATTTTTTCTCGTGCCGCCGGGCCCACAAGACGACGTGCTTCGATACGTATGGGACGGACGTTTGCAGGGCCTGGGCTATAACCCTTACACTGCCATTCCCAACGATCCTGCCCTCGCGACGCTGCACACCAGCGAAACTCGCGAGATGAACAACCCGGATTTACCGAGCCCTTATCCCGCTGGCGCAGAGCTCTTTTTCCGGGCTATCATGGCCATCCATGAGTCGGCCTTTGCGTTCAAGGTAGCCTTCATTGCGTGCGATTTAGCGATCATTCTCCTGCTGGTCGCCGAGTTGCGGCGGTTTGGCCCGGGGGAACATTGGGTGCTGGCCTACGCTTGGAACCCGCTGCTGGTTACTTGCGTGGCCTACAACGGCCATATCGATATTCTCGGAGTGCTGTTTTTGCTGATCTCCGTTGGAGCGCTTCGTCGCCACCAGCGTAGCCTTGGAGCGATCGCATTTGGGCTGGCTGTCGCGGTGAAGTTTCTTCCGGCCGTGCTGATGCCGCTGTACTGGCGGCGCGTTCGCATCCGCGATGGATTTCTGGCAGCGCTCGTCGTCGGACTGCTCTACGTACCCTTTCTGCACCTCGGCCCGTTCCCAATAGGATCACTCGGCAACTTCGTCGAACGGTTTCGCTTCAACGACCCGATCTTCGCCACTCTCGAGCGAGTAATGCGACCTCAGCTCGCGGCAGGGCTCGCCGTGTTAACCGGGTTGGTAACGTCTGTGTGGCAGAGAAAGAAGAACCCTGAATTTTCGTCGGATGCGTGGGCGTGGCCCATGGCGGCATCACTGGCCTGTTCGCCGGTCGTATATCCCTGGTATCTGCTCTGGCTCGTGCCCTTCCTGCGCTCGGCATCAACGCTTCCTCTCATGATCTGGACTGTCAGCATCCTCCCTGTCTTCTCCGTCTGGTATTCGTACACGCTCGGAAAACCGTGGCAAGTTCCCGGCTGGATTCTTTTGCTGGAGTATGGATCAGTCGTGACAAGCGCCGCTGTCGTGTCACTTCGCAAACGGTTCAGTTAGACGACCGCGTGGCTTGACAGCGGTAATCGAGAATTAATCGAAACAACGGAGCCGGGGACGAATCTATCGACAGAGGTGTAATCATGCCGAAACAGGTTCAGCCGATACCACAGGGTTATCACTCCGTTACTCCTTATTTAGTTGTAAGCAATGCCGCACGAGCCATTGAGTTTTATCAACGCGCATTCGGTGCGAAAGAAATCATGAGAATGGACGGTCCCCCGGGAAAGATTTCTCATGCGGAACTGAAAATTGGGGACTCCATAATAATGGTTTCCGACGAGATGCCAGGCACCGGTTGCCGTTCCCCGCAATCGCTGAGTGGAACGACCGTTGGCATCTTTTTATACGTCGATAATGTAGACAACGTCTTCCAACAGGCCACATCGGCGGGAGCCAAGGTGGAAATGCCGCTAGCGGACCAGTTCTGGGGGGACCGCTTCGGAAAGCTTACTGATCCGTTCGGCCATTCCTGGTCGTTAGCTACACACAAAGAGGATGTCGCACCCGAAGAGATGAAGAAACGGGCGAAAGAAGCGATGGCAAAGATGGGACAGCACGCCGAGATGGTAGGCTAGGCTGGCTCTGGTTCAACAATCGACCAAGGCCAATCGCACTCGGGCGACCGACTTCTACCCGAGAACTATAGGCAGAAGGACTCCCAAGCCTAAAACAAACAGCCACAACCCAGGCGCAGGCGTCCCGACGGGCCTGCGCAACCGCTCTTCGCGTGCGGCCCAACGCGGATCGACCAGCAGCCAATTCGAGTGGATGCGCTCGAGCTCGAAGTATACGATCGCGGTCACCGCACCGTAGAGAAGGTGACCGACCATCGACGGCAAAAGCGCCGTCGCGGCCTCGACTCTCCAATCGAAGGATCCTGTGAGAAGGAGCGGCAGCAGTGTGAGTGGGCCCGCAAACCACCAAACAAGACCATACAAAAGTCCCCAGCAAGTGGCGGAAGCAAAGTTCGGGGCTTCGCGCTGGAATAGTAATCCATAACTGATGCCGATGCCGGCGCTCACAACCATATTGACCGCGAATCCCAAAGCAGCAGACGATCCTCCCGCGAGGGCCGCCAGCGTGGGAAGGTAACCGGCCGAGAGGAGCAGAAGACTGAACAGTGATCCTCCGGCAAGGCTCGCGATGGCGCCCCATTTCACCGAGTACCAGGCGCGCACACCTGGTCCTTCCGGTTCCCGGTTGATCGGATCGGATTGGCTGAAAAACCGCACCCAGCTCTTGTCGATGAATGCGTACACCAGACCCACGATAAGGCCATACATCATGTGGCCGGCGAGCACAGGGAAAAGATTCGCCGCGTTGGCGTACGACCAATCGATCTCGCTCCCGCCTGCCAGGGGAAGCAGAGTAAGTGGACCGAGGAACCACCACATAATTGCATATCCGGCGCCCCAGCCCAGGCTCGAGCCCAGGCCGCGCACATCCTGCTGGAACAGGAGTCCGAATCCGCAGCCAATGACAATCGAGAAGACGTAGTGAAGCAACTCGCCTGTCGGAGGGCTATCAGAATTCAAGAGCCGCGCGATCAGGGGGAAATACCACCCGCCGACGGACATCCAATGGCCAAAGACCGCGCCGCCAATCACTCCAGCGAATGCTCCAACAACCAGAGCGCGAGCAACGCTGAATTCGCGCTGCTTTGTGTGAGAGTGAAAGATGGCAAGCAGGCCCAGCGCAAGCCCCAGCGGCACACCGAAGCAGACGATATACGCGACCAATTCAGGAAAATGAGAGCGCGCCGTATCCAACATACCCATGGACGGCATTGCTCCAGAGAACACCGGCAATATTCCCGCTGGAATCGCGAGCCACAGCAAGAAAGCATAGCCTAGCCCCCAGATGAGACCCGCGCCCGGGTTGCTACACAGACGCGCGAAGAGAAAGCCGAATAGCGCTCCATAAGCGGCCCCGGCGATTGGCCCCGCAAGAACGCCGAGATGACAGCTTGCCGCGCAGCCCAAGCCGCCCGCCGCGCCCACTATTGCGCCTAGGAGAATGGCACTTATACGTGAAGTCTTCATTACCTGCATCCTTCACTTGAGATCGATCGTCTGGACGATGTCGCGGGGGAAGAAGAGTTCGATGGTCCAGTCGATCAGAACCCGCACTTTTCGCTCGAGTCCAGGGAGTTTCGAAACGTAGATACCGCGCCAGAGGAACCAGGCCAGCAGGCCGGAGAAGCGGACCGATCGACGGATGGGCCACGGCAGCTCCAGTTCTGCGCAGGCCGTGTGATGGCCGATTACACACAGCGCTCCCAGGGAATCGAAGTGGAAAATCTCGCGTTCGCGTCCTTGAATCGCGGCTTTGATATTCTTTGCAAGAACGCGACCTTCACGAAGCGCGAATTGAGCCGTGGGCGGGCACGCCTTGCTCGTTTTTCCGTCGATGACGGCAGCGCAGTCACCGATGGCCCATAAGCCGGACCGATCCGCGACAGCCAGGGTCCTGTCGACGAGAACGGCGCCGCGCTTGTCTACTTGAAGGCCGGCCTCGCGCAGCAGAGGGTTGGGAGTGGTGCCAGCCGTCCATACCAACGTCCACGCCGGAATGGAACGGTTGTCGAGCACCACCAAACCCGCAGATGCGTCCACTACGCGACGGCCCAATTCGAAATGCACGCCGCGAATCTCCATGCCGCGCCGCGCGTACTCGCCGAGAGTCTGGCTGAGTTCGGGAAGAATTACATCGCGAGCGTGCACGAGCGTAACATTGACGTCTTCCGTTCGAAGGTGGGGATAGTCGGCCAGAATACCTCGCGCGAAATCGTTCAGCGCCCCGGCGAGTTCCACGCCCGCGAAGCCACCTCCAGCGATTACGAACGTCAGCAAAGCCCGCCTTCGAGCTTCGTCCTGCTCACGGTCGGCAACCTCAAACATGTCGATGACGTGGTTACGAATCCGGATCGCATCCAACAGACTCTTGAAATCGAAGGAAGAATTCCGGACATTTTCATTGCCGAAGTAGTTGGACACCGAGCCCAGCGCAAACACCAAGTGATCGTACTCGATCTCTTTGGCGTCGCCTCCATGCGGCGAAGTGAGCAGCACGCGGCGCCGCTCCATGTCCACGCCGGTTACTCGCGCCCGGACGACGTCGGTACGATGGAGACTGGTGCGAAGCGGAGTGCTGATGTGCGAAGGTTCGAGACTGCTGCCGGCGACTTCAGCGAGCATCGGTGTAAACAAGAGAGCATTGCCTTCGCTGACTAGCGTGAAGCTGACCGAGAGGTCGGCGCCGAACTCCCGCTCTAGGTTCTCGGCTGTTGTCATCCCGGCAAACCCACCGCCGAGAATCACAATTCTGACCTTTCCTGTTTCGACAGGTACTGGCAGAGCAGTCTCCGGCCCCAGGATTTGGTTCATACCATCACTCAGGGTCTGCACAACCAGCCCAAGGGTCGCGCCGTACAGTATCCAGCCGACGAACTGAGGGAACATGGATCGCATCCCTTGGGCGTCCCATTGCGGTGCAACCCCTGAGAGCCATGGCAACACGATGATGCTCAGTAAGAGCCAAAGAGGAATGGCGAGAGCTCCCATGGTGAAGATGCTCTCAGCATAGGCAAAGGGCGTAGAACGCACCGCGATCGCATACGAAGCTCCGATCGCTACGCCCAGCGCAATTCCGAGAAGGAACATATGAAGTGTCGCGATCAGGTTGGCGCTGCATATGAGCCCCGCAACGATGCCGATTGTGATACGTCTAACATATCGATTCATTGTTTTTGCGACCCGTTAGTGGCGTTAGTAAAAGTCTATCGCCATATTGTTGTTCGCATCTTCCCCAATATATTTGCTCTTCTTGGCACCCCCAGAGGTCAGGGCTTCTTCAGGCCATCAATGAATACGCACCAGCCCGCCGACAGAGGCGCGTGCGGGGGGTGTTGGCATGTTGCCAGCTCCGTTAGATCGAGCTCACAAATTCACGTCCCTCGCAATCACCACGGTGGTGCAGGAACTGCTTAGTTTCGGAAGATCGCGCGCGGCGGCCATGCGAATCTCCAACCTTGGGAGTTCGCCCCGGATGATTGGACAGTAAAAGTCAGGATGCTGGAGCGCCGCCTGCAACCGCCGTCGTCCGGCACACCCTCCATGGCACGATTCCCGGAACGCACAGGTCTGGCAGGCTTCAGGAACTATCCGGGCCTGCTGGAATGGCGCGGAATCAAGAATGTCAATTCCCGCGTCGATCAAATCGGACAATGGCTCGCCTGCACCAGACCAATACACACAGGGTTGCGTAGTCGCTCGCGGTGTAACCCGCACCGTGCTTACTCCACATCCTCCTGGGAGCGGAGGCAGGTTTGCCATCGCTCGAACCAGCGGCTCACCAATGGCGATCACATCGGTCGTGGCGAAAAGGCGCTCGAACCCATTCCAGTATTCCTCGTAGCTCATGGCATAGACATCCGATCGCACGGCCTGGTACACATTGACGCGTAAGGGGGCGTCGAACTTTTTAGCCACCCGCGCCACATCCCCCAGACGAAGGTGGTTCGCTTTCATCATGACAGCGATAATCGTTACCGGCACGCCAAGCGCCATGCAGCGTTGCGCCTGCTGATGGATAAGCGCCCAATTCCCGGATCCCCGCTGTGCATCCTGTTCCGCTTGCGTGGGGTAATCAAGAGAAAACTCGATGTCATGGAAGGCGCTTAATTCCAAATCGTCCAAAACTGCGACACTGTGGCCGTTGGACGTAAGCGTGAGTTTGACGGGTTGCGTCCTGAGGTAGGCCAGTATCGCCTTGAACTCAGGATGCATGCCATTCTCGCCAGTTCCGAGATTCACCGACCGCAAAGGCAGCCGTTCCAGGACCGACTTCACCTGATCCAGGGAGAGCCGGTCTGCGCGAGTCGGATCGCGGTAACAGAAAGCGCACGCGAGATTACATTCGTTCGTGAGCCCGAGCCCTAGGGCAATACCCTCGTGAGGCGCCGTTTCGTGACCGGAAGCCGTGGGGAACTGACCGGAGTCGTTCATCGGCAGGGGATGGTGCACGATATCCAGCATAGCGAAGAGAAAATCACTCCTGTGGCGTAAACGCCCAGTTGCGCTTGCGTATTCGAGCCATTGCTTAGCCGCGATTTCTTGAGACGAGGGCGGTGATCGCGCCAAGCGGCCGTTCGCCACGCGATGCGTCGAGGGTGTTATTGGCGGCGGCCCGCTCGATCTTCAACTGAGCGGCGGCGACAGCGGATCCGTTGTGAATGAAGAACCGTTGCCGACCCGCTAGGGAGGCAATTGCGTGCAATGGCCTTTTTGTAAACTTAGCCCTCGAGAAAATCCTCAACGGAGAGTTCGAGAGGAACGGTCACTGGATCGGTTTCATGAAGCGGGCGCATCGGTTCGCTGGTGTCCTGTACGCCGACCGTCTTGTAGTAGACGACTGGGAGGAGATTCGACGTTAAAACACGCTCGCCAACCTGTCTCCGCGTCCTACGATTCCAGGCTTTGGCTGTAAGGAAACACTCTGATTTTGATAACGCTACAAGCACAGGTTTTCGACCCTTGGGCTCAGCGTGGAATTGCGCGAGTGCCTTAAAGGGTTCTGGCACAGCCATGCGGCACGTTTCCTAAGAACCGGACTCGTGGTTCTGTTGTTGGGCACAATCAGCAAACGGCGTTTTTCATTCCCAATCCGCTGTATGCTACCCATTGGTATAAAATCAGCTAACTAACCTATGTCTCAGGCTTCCGGAACTCGCCTGAGACCCTACGAGATCATTGCGCCCATGGGCCGCGGGAGGAATGGGTGAGGTCTACAAGGCCCGGGACACGCGCCTTGGCCGTGAGGTAGCAAAAAAGGTCTCCAAAGAGCATTTCACCGAACGCTTTGAACGAGAGGCGCGAGCAGTCGCGTCCTGAACCACCCCAACATTTGCACGTTACACGATGTTGGTCCCGACTACTTGGTTATGGAACTTGTCGAGGGCCCGACGCTGGCGGAGCGCATCAAGCACGGCGCTATTCCGATGGTCACTTTTTGGGTACGTGTATAGTCACACCTTGAGTTTTGCAGTTTATCTTATTTAAAATACTGTATTATTTTAAGTCACATCAAGTTGTATGATACAGGCGTGGCGGGAGGTCGGGATTGCGAGTCACCGAAATTGCGGGCGAATTGAACGCAGCCTGGGAGGGCGACGGCGATCTGGAGATCAACGGAGTAGCTGCGCTCGAATCCGCTGGATCGCGGGAAATCGCCTTCGTTGGAAGTCGCAAAGCCGCCGGGCAAGCGCACCTTTCAAACGCTGGCTGCCTGCTCGTGACAGCGGATTTTCCCTCGGGTAGAACGCTCATCCGTGTCGCCGACCCTCGCGGCGCATGTGCGCGCGCCATCGAACTTCTCTATCCTCGGCCGAGCATCCAACCGGGCCTGCATTCTACCGCGGTGATCGCGGCCAGCGCAGACATTGCGAAATCAGCAGCTGTTGGACCGCACGCGACCATCGGCGCGGACGCAAGGATCGGCGAAAGATCCAGTATCGGCGCGGGCTGCGTCATCGGTGATGATGTAACCATCGGCGCCGATTGCACTGTGCATGCCAATGTCACCATCTATAACGGCGTCACGGTCGGCGATCGTGCCGTGCTGCACTCCGGAGTGGTGCTGGGTGCGGACGGTTTCGGTTTCGTTCTCCGGGGCGACCATTATGAAAAGTTCCCGCAAATTGGCCGCGTGGAAATCGGTAACGACGTCGAAATCGGTGCCAATTCCTGCGTCGACCGCGCTGCCCTGGGCGTGACGCAAATCGCCGATGGCGCAAAACTCGACAATATGGTCCATATCGCGCACAACTGCAGCATCGGGCGCCACGTGCTGATTGCCGCTCAGACCGGACTGTCCGGCGGAGTAGTGGTGGAAGACTACGCGATCATCGGCGGACAAGTGGGCATCGGCGACAAGGCGCGCATTGAATCGGGCGCGGTGCTTGGCTCCGGTTGCGGGATTCTCACTTCTAAGATCGTCCGTAAAGGACAGGTGGTTTGGGGTACCCCGGCGCGGCCGCTAAAGCAGCATCTGGAGCAACTGGCAAACCTGGCGCGTTTGCCGGAGCTTCGCCAGGAGGTAGCCGAGATCGAAAAGCAATTGCGCGAACTAAAGAGAAGTTGAGACTACGCGAGGCTCGCAATTTCCTTTCGAACGCCCGCGGCCGCGTCTTGGAGAATAGAACTGGTTTGGTCCACCAACTGCTGCAGACGCCGCATGTATAGTCGAGCCTGAGTCTGTTCAGGCGGCAATGTCATTTCCAAATAGTAGGCGATGGCCTCGATCGAACTCAACGGCTGGCGCAGATCGTGAATCAGATCACGAACCAGTTCGTCGGAGGACGGTTCGGACGTCATCGTTTCTAAAAATAGGTCGGTTTCAACAAGAACGGCTTGCGCAGCAGACATTTTTTCGGAATTCCCTTCCGTTACGCTCAAAAATTGATCAGGCACAGAATCAAGCGCGATCATCATTCAGGGGAAAGAGACTTTATACTCCCAAACTAACGTTCGCGTCAAGGAAAAGTTTCTGAATGGCGCTAGCGTGAACTGCCTCACGCAAGTGCAACAACGATGTCACTTTTCGCGCCCGATTGCCGCCACCTTACCACTGACCGCGCGAAGGTAGTCGCCGGGCGCGAGTAGAACCTGCGTACCGCGTACGCCGGCGGAGACGGAGATCACATCGAATAACTCGATCGTTTCGTCGGTGTAAACCGGAAAGTCGCGTTTCGCTCCTAGCGCCGTGACTCCGCCGCGAATGTATCCAGTGAGCTGTTGGACTTCTTTGAGGGGGACCAATTCTACTTTGCGGTCTCCAGTCAGCCGCGCCAGCGCCTTTCCATCGACTTCGTTGTTTCCGGGCACCACCGCCAGGTACACACCTCCGCGGTCGCCGCGCACCACCAGCGTTTTGAAAACCTGTTCGGCCGGCAGTCCGATCTTCGCTGCCACCGTCTCCGCGCTCAGATCGTCCGGATCTACCGCGTACTCTCGAAGCTCGTAAGTGATACCCAAATTATCGAGGATGCGCGTCGCGTTGGTTTTCATGCTTCGCCAGGCCGTCCAACAGCAGGCCGGTCAGTTGCGAAATGAAAATGCTGCCGGCGTTATCGGGCGAGTAGTTCACCTCCGGTATATCGTCCACGGTGATGGCTATCGCGATGCGGCCCCCTGCTGTATAAACCACGCCAACGTCGCTCCGCAAATGATCCAGAGACCCCGTCTTGTCGGCCACCGGCATTTCGCCTGTCTTCCGCCCGATACCGTTCTTATCCTGCTGGCGTTTCAGGATGGCGATCATCTCCCGCGATGCCGCCGGGTTCACCAGTTCGTCTTGTTCCATCTTTTCCATCAGGCTCACCATCTCGCGCGGCGTGCTTACTCCCAATCCAAAACGCTGATTCTCCTCCAGCCGTCCGGCTTGGCTTACGCCGCTGGGCCCTTTTCCACCAATCAGAATTTTCCGCAAGCAGCGCGTGTTTGACAAGCCCAACGAATCCATTTCGGCGTTGACTGCGTCGGCCGTGAAGCGATCCAGCAGCAGGTTTGTTGCCGTATTGTCGCTGAGGACGATCATCAGGTGTACCAGATCGCGGATCGGAAATTGCATGCCGTCGGAAAATTCGAAGAGAACGCCCGTGCCGCCAACTTTGTCGCTATCGTGAAGCGTCAGTTTGTCGGCCCACTTCGCGCGACCGTGCTCCACTGCGTCGAATACCGTGACCATGACGGCCAGCTTGATCGTGCTGGCGGTTCGGACACGCTCATTCTCGCGCAGCCCGTAGCTTGCGCCGGTGTCCAGATTCTTGGCAAATAAAGTGGTCGAGCCGTGAAAATTAGCCGCGGCCTGCCGGATTTTCTGGTCCAAGCTCTGGCCCCCCAGGACCACAGTCGACAACCCAATAAGTAAGCAAAGTTTGTGCATAAGATTACAGACAGTCCACTCAATCCCCAATCTCCCGCCCCATCCTCGGGCTACAATCGGAGCCACTGCCCCTAGTGATATCCTAATGCTGTCAGGCTCTCCCCGACTTAAGGATTCACAATGTCAGGACACTCAAAATGGGCGACCATCAAGCACAAAAAGGCCGCCCTGGACGCCAAGCGCGGGAAAGCGTTCACCCGCATTATCAAGGAGATCATGATTGCTGCCCGGCAGGGCGGCGATCCGGACATGAATCCGCGTCTCCGCACTGCCATCACCGCCGCCAAAGCAGTAAGTATGCCCGCCGAGAATATCAAACGCGCCATTATGCGCGGCACCGGCGAACTTGAAGGCGGTCAGATCGACGAAATCGTATTCGAAGGTTATGGACCCGGCGGCGCGGCTGTTCTGGTCAATGTTGCCACCGACAATCGCAATCGCACCGTCAGCGAGATTCGCCACGTCTTCACCAAGAACGGCGGCAACCTCGGCGAGCTCGGCAGTGTTTCCTGGATGTTCGAGCGCAAGGGCCAGATCCTCATCGAAAAGGACAAGGCCGGCGAAGATCAACTCATGACTATCGCGCTGGATGCCGGCGCTGATGACCTCAAAGACGATGGCGATAGTTGGGAAGTGCTGTCCCGTCCCGAAGCGCATGACGCTGTCCTGCAGGCCATTCAAAATGCCGGGATACCAACGGCGTCCGCCGAAATTGCCATGGTTCCCAAGAACCTGCTCAAGCTGGACGGCAAGAACGCCCAAGGGATGATGCGGCTGAGCGACGCGCTCGAGGAGCACGACGATGTCCAGAATGTCTACTCCAACTTCGACGTCGACGAAAAGGAATTGGAGGCCCTGGCTTAAACGGCCATGCGGATACTGGGCATCGACTGTGGCGCCGCACACACCGGCTACGGTCTGATCGAGAGCGACGGCCGTTCTCACCGCATGATCGTCGCCGGCTGCATCCAGACCCGGCCGAAAGAACCCCTGGAGATCCGCTTGCTGACTATTGCGCGCGGGCTGCGGGAGGTGATCGGTTCACACACACCGGATTCCGCCGCCGTCGAAGAAGTGTTCTATGCCCAGAACGTCAAGACGGCGTTGAAACTATCGCACGCGCGCGGCGTGGTGCTGCTGACCATGGCGGAGGCTGGATTGCCGGTAGGCGAGTATTCTCCACTCGAGATCAAGACCAGCGTAGTCGGTTATGGACGCGCGGAGAAACAGCAGGTGAAGTTGATGGTGCATTCGCTCCTGTGCCTCCGCGAAGAGATCGAATCCGAGGATGCCTGCGACGCCATCGCAGTGGCCATTTGCCACGCCACCCACGTATCGTCGGAGCTCCGCTTGAGAGCAGCGCGATGAAAACGCGCGTAGCAATTCTGCTGGCGTTTTCGGCGGCAATCGCCCTCGCCGAGCCCCGGCTCTTTTACTCCAAGTTTTTCAAAGGCAGCACACCGGAATATGCAGCGATCACGCTCCAGCCGGACGGTCAAGTGACTTATCAGGAAGCCAAGGACGACGACAATCCGATCAAGCTTCAACTCCCGCCCGCCGACACGCAGGAGATCTTCGGCTTGGCCGAAAAGCTCGGCCGGTTTCAACGGCCCGTCGAATCCGGATTGAAGGTCGCCAACATGGGCACCAAGACGTTCCGTTTCGAAGACGGCAGCGACAAACACGAGGTCCAATTCAATTACTCGCAAGATACGAATGCTCAGGCGTTGCTGGACTGGTTTGAGCGCATCACCGAATCCGAACGCCATTTCATCGAGCTCGATCGGACGGTCCATTATGACAAGCTGGGCGTGAATGACATCCTGCTCCAGATTCAGATCACCTATGAGCATAAGCGCCTGGTGGCGCCCGAACAGTTTCTGCCGCTGCTCGATCGCATCGCTAAGAACGAAAGCTTTCTACACATCGCGCGCGAGCGGGCTGCCGGGCTGAGCGAATCCATTCGAAAGCCGGCCGCCAGAAAAAACGCAGCCATGAAGCGCTTTGGACTAGTCCTCGCATTAGCATCGCTCCCTCTGTACGCCCAGCAAAACCCGTCCAAAGCAGAAGAAGAGAGTCTACAAACTGCTATCGGCGAGGCCGGAAACAGCCCCGTGGATTTCGCGCGAGCGATCGAAAATCATCTGAAACATTTTCCGAATTCGCCTCGAAGAGCCGAGCTGGAGCGAGCACTGACAAAAACCGCCATCGATCTCAATGATGACCGCCGGATTATTCAATTCGGAGAAAGTGTCCTCACGCGCGACCCCGACAATCTACAGGTGCTCGAACATGTCGCCACCGCCGAGCTTCGCAGTGGCGACAAGTCCAGCGCCGAACGAGCCTTGGCTCATGCTCGTCACTGCGAAGAGCTGGTGCAGGCGACTTACAAGAACTCCAAGTTCATTCCCGGTGCTGGCCGCGAAGAGGCCAAGCGCAAAGATGAATTTGATCGCAGTCAGGCGCGCGCCCTGCTGCTTCAAGCGCGAGCCCAGGGTTTGCTCGGACATAACCAGGACGCCATCCAGATCGCCGAATCGAGTTACAAAGTCTTCCCCAGTGTCGAGGCCGCGCACGAAGCTGCTCGCTGGCTCTCGGCTGCCGGCCAGGATCAACAAGCTCTCCAATACCTAGCCGATGCATTTACCATCACAGCGCTGCAGTCCGCCAACTCGGATGGCGTCAATGATCGCGTGCGTATGGCCGAGATGTATCGCAAGCTGACCGGCTCTGAGGCCGGTCTTGGCGATGTGATCCTCAAAGCGTACGACGAGACCTCCGGCCAGTTGGCCGCCCGGCGCTCGGAACTCCGGCAATACGATCCCAATGCGCAGACCAAAGATCCCATGGGCTTCACCGTTTCCGGCCTCGAAGGCGAGAAACTTCGGCTTTCTTCTCTGCTCGGCAAAGTCATCGTGCTGGATTTCTGGGCCACCTGGTGCGGACCGTGCCGAGCCCAGCATCCGCTCTACGAAGAGGTGAAGACGCGCTTCAAAGATTCCGCCGACGTTGTCTTTCTTTCCATCGACACGGACGAAGACCACACCTTGGTCAAGCCCTTTGTGGAATCGCAGAAGTGGCCCAGAAGGTCTATTTCGACGACGGCCTGCAGACCCTGCTGCAAGTTTCATCCATCCCGACCACCATCATCTTCGGCAAGCAAGGCGAGCTGGTCAGCCGCATGATCGGCTATCTGCCGGACCGCTTCGTCGACATGCTGTCCGACCGCATTGATGAGGCCCTGGGGCGGCCCAGCGGGCGCCCGATTAAAGGAGCCATCAGCCAATGAGCGGGGACTTCCGCCGCGTCACCTGGATCGTTCTCGACAGCGTGGGCATCGGCGAAATGCCCGATGCCGCCGCCTATGGCGATTCCGGCAGCGACACGCTCGGCAACATCGCCCGCAAACGCACCCTGCATCTTCCGAATCTCGAGCAGCTCGGCCTCGGAAATATCAAGCCATTGGACCACGTCGCTCCCGCCGATCATCCAACTGCCGCTTTCGGGCGCTGCGCGCTGGCATCGCCGGGGAAGGACACAACCACCGGGCACTGGGAAATGGCCGGCATTCACTTGGCCAAACCCTTTCCGCTTTATCCCCAGGGCTTCCCTCCAGAGATCATGCAGGAGTTCGAGCAAAGGATCGGCCGCGGCACGCTCGGCAACTACGCCGCTTCGGGAACCGAGATCATTAAGGAACTGGGCGAAGAGCACATGCGTACCGGCAAGCCGATCGTCTATACGTCCGCCGACAGCGTGTTTCAGGTGGCCGCGCACGAAGAAGTGATCCCGCTGTGGGAGCTTTATAAGATCTGCGAGACCGCGCGCGAAATTCTGCAGGGGCCTCGTAGAAGTGGGGCGCGTCATCGCCCGGCCTTTCATCGGACAGCCCGGCGCTTTCACGCGCACGCCCAACCGCAAGGACTTCGCCGTTCCTCCGCCCAAGGGGATGCTGCTCGATCAACTCGAAGCGAAGAATGTTCCAGTCTTCAGCGTAGGCAAGATCTTCGACGTATTCTTAGGGCGCGGCATTCAAGATCACGAGAAGACTAAAAACAACAGCGACGGCATGGCCAAAACGCTGGCCGCGCTCGACGAATTCGACCGAGGCCTGCTCTTCGTAAATCTGGTCGATTTTGATCAGCTTTACGGTCACCGCAACGACATCGAAGGCTACGCCGGCGCATTGGAGGAATTCGACCGCTGGCTGCCGTCGCTTTATCGCAAGTTATCGCCTGACGACCTTCTGATCCTCACCGCCGACCATGGCTGCGATCCAACCACGCCCTCCACCGACCATAGCCGCGAGTACGTTCCACTCCTCGCCTACCGCCCCCGCAAACCAGAAGGATCCAATCTCGGTCTGCGATCCACCTTATCCGACATCGGCCAAACGGTCGCACACAATTTCAGCACAACGATTTCACAAGGAGCCAGCTTTTTGTCCGCGCTCATTTAGCTTTTACCACTCCCCACCGCCCCAACCTTTTATGCGACGCCCGATCATGGCCGGCAACTGGAAGATGTGCAAGACACCCGATGAAACCGCTGCATTCTTCGTCAAATTCAACCCGCTGGTCGCGAATTCTACTCATTGTGAAATCGTAATCTGCCCGCCCTTCGTCGATCTTCCAGCGGCCGTCCACGCCTGCCAGGGCACCCGGATCCAAATCGGTGGACAAAACCTGTTCTGGGCGAAAGAAGGAGCTTACACCGGCGAGATCTCGCCCGATATGCTGAAAGCTGTGGGTTGCAAATGGGTGATCGTCGCTCATAGCGAACGCCGCCAGTACTTCGGCGAAACCGACCAATCCGCGAACAAGAAGATTGCCGCCGCGCTCGACAGCGGTTTGACTCCGATCTATTGCGTCGGTGAAAAAACTCACGAGCGCGAGGCCGCCAAAACGAATCAAGTTCTCGAAACACAGTGCGTTGGGGGGTTGGACAAACTTACGCCCGCGCAGTTCGCCGGAATTGTCATCGCCTATGAGCCGGTCTGGGCGATCGGCACCGGCAAAGTGGCCACGCCCGAAATCGCCGCCGACGCTCATCGCTGTATCCGCGAGCAAGTCCGCAAGAACTTCGGACCAGAGGCGGCCGCTCGGTGCCGCATACTTTACGGCGGGAGTGTCAAACCTGACAATATCCGCGGCCTCATGGCGCAGCCTGAAATCGATGGCACGCTGGTAGGCGGCGCCAGCCTGGAGGCCGTTTCCTTCGCGTCCGTTGTAAATTTCTAAAGGGCGTAAACTTCTGACCATGCGACGATACTTTCTTCTGTTCCTGGCCGCCGCGCTACTTGCCCAAGCGCCCAAACTGCCCGAACCATATCAATCCATCGTCGAGCTGGCTCATTCCGCCCCGCCCGAGTTCGCCTCCGACGCGTTGCTGCGTGTCCTGGAATCGGGCAAAATCCCCGATCGCACGACTCGGCTCGATCTGGCGGAACAGGCCTTCCAACTGGCCGGCAGCGCCAAATTTCCGGTACGCATGCGCGGAGTGCTCCGGCACGATGAGGGACACTCGCTCCGGCAATCTCAGCCAGGCCTACGATCTGAAGCTGGATGCTCTTTCCCTGGAGAGCCGCGCCGTGCGTGATCTTCTGTCGCTGGATGGCGCCAAAGCCCGCGAATTGTTCCAGAACATTCCGCGACCCACGCTTACGTCCCTCAGTTGCGATGACGCCCTGGTTTACGATGTCTCGGATTTTTATCAGACCTTGGGCGCGGTCGCCAATGCCGCGTTCACCCAGAAAGAGCGCGACAAAGAAGAGCACGTCAACTTCCTCCTCGATTACCTGGGTCAGGCAACCTCTCCGGTACAGTTGGCCCCGCTCGCGCTAGTAATCAAAGCCGCCAACGTCACACCCGCCCAGCGCGACATTCTTTGGAATCGGTTCAACGGATTGCTCGAAGGAGTCCAGGCCGACGAGCGTTCTTTCTCGGCTTCCCTGGCCGATCTGAGCCAAATCGTGACTCCCGAAATGCAAGCCTCCTTCGACAAGTACCGGCAAAAAACCACAGTTTGCAAGGATGACGTGGGCTCCTCGGTTCTGATCAATGGTCCGGCGGAACCGCCCAAGACCGGCAGTACGCCGAAGATTGAACGCTATTGGCAGTCGCACAGAAGCTCAGCGGCTGCTCCAGGATGCCAACAAACTACGCTTCGGTCCGGACGGCAAGCCTCTCTCCGACGCCGAGCGTTCCACGCCCGAGTGGCAGCAGCAGCTCGCTGATTTTCTTAGTGAGCTGGCCGATTGGACCCCTACGCAAGAAAAGTCTGAAGCGGATTTCTATCATCAGAAGTCGCGTGGTGTTCGCGGCCTTGATGGAATTGATCCCGCCTGGAGAGCAGCGCGACAAAATGCTTCAGGCCTACGTGGACTTCATCAGCAACTCCAACCTGCAGCAACAAAGCCCGTGGAGTGGTTCATGCAAGCGCACTTGATGCTGGAACGAGTCCGATCCACAAACACAGGCGAGCCCGCCAAGCTGCTGGACTGCATTTCAGGCCTCCGGCAATGCCGTGCTCGCGCTCTACGCCGGCAATCGAAAGGACGTTCGGAAGCAAACTGCCGTCCTGGGTGACTCTGAGCAAATAGACTAAGCGGCCATCGCTCAGAGATTCGCCTTATCTCGGGTGCAAGTTGTTTTGCCGATTATTCCGTAAGGAAATGGACTCGATCACGCCAAGACGAAGAGCGGACACTGTGCTTGAGTACGCCCTCTTCGCGGCCATCCTGATGATGACGGTATCGGGCGCGTTCTTGTATCAGGAAATCGTTCATGATCCAGTGCTGTCGGCCTTCAGCACTTATCTGATAGGGCTGTATCTCGCGTTCCTGGCGTTGGCTTTTGGCCAGTTGAATCGCCTGCATCGAAAACGCGGCCCAAGGTCAGTCAGCTGCGCTGTGAAGTCTCGGAGGCCTATCCTGGGGCTTACTTCGGCTCAACTGGCGATTGTTGCGTTCGTGTTCGCCACCGCTTGCGCGACGTTCATGTGGGTTCTCTCGATAGCCCGCTAGTGCCAGTGACTGAGCCGCGACCAAAGGAAGCGGTTTATGCCGTTACCGGCGCCGCTGCAGGATTGTTCTTGATCAGACGACTAACCGTTCCTGACGGCTGCGCGCCGTTCTTAATCCAGTACTCGATGCGTTCGTGTTTCAGGGTAACCACGTGCGGCTGGCTGATGGGATTGTAGAAACCCACCACTTCTACCGAACGGCTGTCACGGGCCCGCTCTTTATCGATCACCACCACGCGATAGGTTGGCTTCTTTTTGGCGCCGAATCGCGCCAGTCGAATCATTAGCATTCTCTTCTACTGTAGCATTGGCAGCTTGAATTTGCCGAGCCGCTTGCCCAGCATCCCCGCCCCGCCGCTCAGGCTCTTCATCATCTTGCGCGCCTGGGCGTACTGTTTCAGTAGGGCGTTCACTTCCTGGACAGTAGTCCCGCTGCCTTTGGCGATGCGCCGCCGCCGCGCCCCATTGATGATCATGTGATTCGACCGCTCTTTGGGCGTCATCGAATCGATGATGGCCACTACCCGCGTCAGCTCCCCCTCATCCACCTTCACGTCCTTGAGCTGCTTGATCGGTCCGATGTTCGGCATCATTCCCAGGATCGATTCCAGCGGGCCAAGCTTGCGGATCTGGCGCAGCTGATTGCGGAAATCGTCCAGCGTGAACTCATCGTCCAGCAGCTTGCGCTGCATCTCCTCGGCCTGCTTCTGGTCGATGTTCTCTTCCACTTTTTCGATCAGCGAAAGCATATCGCCCATGCCGAGAATCCGCTGCGCCACGCGCTCCGGATAGAAGGGCTCCAGCGCGTCGAACTTCTCGCCCACGCCCACGAATTTAAGCGGCTGATTCGTGATGGAGCGAATGGACAGTGCCGCGCCGCCGCGAGCGTCGCCGTCCATCTTGGTGAGGATCACCCCGGTGATGCCCAGCCGTTTGTGAAACTCATCAGCCGATTTCACGGCGTCCTGCCCGGTCATCGCATCCGCTACGAACAGGATCTCGGCCGGCGACAGTTGCTCTTTCAGCTCTTGCAACTCCTGCATCAATTGATCGTCGATGTGCAGCCGCCCGGCCGTGTCGACCAGCAGAACATCGCGGCCTGTTTGCGTGGCATCCCGCCGCGCCGAACGCGCCAGTTCCGCCGGTTTCGTCTCCTCGGGCGTTCCTTCGTAGATCGGAAGTTTGATATCCCGAGCGATCACGCTCAACTGTTGCCGCGCCGCCGGACGGTATACGTCGACAGAAACCATCAGCGGGCTGTGCCCATTTTTCGAGAGCCAGCGCGCCAGCTTGCCGGTCGTCGTAGTTTTACCCGAGCCTTGCAACCCAACGATCATGATGCGCGCTAGGCGCCTCATTGGCCATTCGCAGCTTGGATTGATGGCTGCCCAGCGTCTTGATCAGCTCATCACGAACAATTTTGACCACGTGCTGGGTCGGCGACAGCGCCGTGAGCACCTCTTCGCCCATGGCCTTTTGCTTGATGTTCTCGATGAACTGCTTGACCACGCGGAAATGGACGTCTGCCTCGAGCAACGCGACGCGGATTTCGCGCAGCGCCGCCTCCATGTTCTCGGGAGTCAGTTTCCCTTCGCCGCGCAGGTTCTTGAAAACCCTCTGCAGCTTATCGGATAAGTTATCAAACATGATTTACTTCGGAGGCGCTCAGGCTTGAGGGCGACCTTCTAATTATACGGTATCGGCGCCGCGGATCATCACCCGTGGCGTGCATTAAACATCACCCGTGGCGCACGCACTCTTGCGTGCCGCGTCGGCACTCTCGAAAATAGATTCGCCTAGGGCGCGGGGTCGGTAGCGATGGGGGTCAGGGCGACAGCGAAGCCGAGCTTTCGAAGCTGGCGAACGTAGCGTTTGCGTCGGCGTTCCAGAGCTTGCTGGTCCAGCAGTCCCCGTTCGATGTAGGATACCTTGTCGTGCAGGACTTTCCAGATCACCCGCAAGAGCCGATGAGCGATCGCCCAGATCGCGGGTTTGGCGCCCAGGTGCGGCAACAGAGTCCGGAACTTTTGCTCAAAGATACTGCCCTTAACCTTAACGGCAGCCCAGGCACATTGAGTCAGCAAGCGTCGGAGCATGGGATTGCCTTTCGGGGACCGGCTGGAGTAGGAAACCTCGGCGCTTTCCTGAGTTCCGGGGCAGACGCCGACCCACGAGGCCAGTTTTTCGGGCGCCAGAAAAGCACTGGCCTCGGGTCCCACTTCGGCGATGATCTGTTGAGCGGCGACCTGGCTGATCCCAGGGATCTCAACCAAGCGTTGGATAGCCGGCTCCCAGTCCTGCAGCGCCCTGGTCATCTGTGTCTCCAATAGTTGGATGTGCATTGCCAACTGCTCCCATTGCTCCAGCAGCATCTTCAATAACAGGCGTTGAGTGCAATCCAGTTCCCCGCGCAAGGCTTCCTGTAACTGGGCTGTCGGCGTCGCAAGTTTGTAACTGGCCAGAGCGGCCAGCTGTGTAGGGTCGCTAATCCCGCGCACCATCGCCCACAACATGGCGCGGCCACTCACTCCCAACAGGTCGCTGATCACGCTGGACAGTTTGATCCGGCCTTCCTCCAATAGCCCTTCCATTTGATTACGGAGGCGCACTTGCTGGGTGCTCATGCGCACCCGCAGACGCGTCATCGTCCGCCATTGCCGTTGCTCCCGATCCGGCACATAGCTCAGAGTCAGATCGTCGGCCAATAGCCGGCGCACAATGCGGGTGGCATCGGCGAAGTCGGACTTGCGGCCCCGGGGCGCCAGCGTGGACCGCGGCTGCGCCAGATGCAACCGGAACCGTCCTTCTAACGCCAGCCATACCGGTCGCCAATACTGCGCCGTCGACTCCATGGCGATCTCGCCCACCTGTTGTTGACGCAGCCACTCCGTCAGCTCCTCCAGTTCCCCATAACTGGTCCCGAACTTGCGCTGCCGGTACTCGATCTCCTGCTCCCCCAACAGCGCCACTACTACCGCCAGCATCCGCTTATGCACGTCGATGCCAGCCACCACACCGTATACTGGATTCATTCCATCTCCTTGGTGGTGGTGGAGCGCAGAACGCATCGCTTTTGTTAGTCACTCTCGCGTGCTGTCTTCGCTCCCTTCACCAAGGAGCCAAGCGCACAATCATCGCTACTTCTCCGCGTTCCCAGGCCAAACACTCGTACAGACTCAACTGTTCCAGTGTCGACGGGACCTTGGCGCAACACCACTCGACCCATTTTCATCGCTATCGGTGGGCGATGCGCCCATCCAAAACACTCGTGCCGACGCATTAAAACTGAAGTCCGAAACCGTAGCTCCGCATCTCTTCCGGTGTCGCCTTCGTAGCAGTATAAGATGGGGCGTGGATCTCCCAGTGAACCCTCCGGTTCTGCCGATGCTCGCCAAACGTGTCGACGAATTGCCGGCCGCCGGATCGTGGATCTTCGAACCGAAATGGGATGGCTTTCGCGCGTTGATCTTTCGGGACGGCGACGAAATCGAGATCCAGAGCCGCGATGAGAAGCCGCTCAACCGCTACTTTCCCGAGCTGGTCGATACGTTACGGGCGCAGTTGCCGCCCCGTTGCGTGCTCGACGGCGAAATCGTCATCGCCAAGGATGGCGGACTCGACTTCGACTCTCTGCAGCTCCGCCTTCATCCCGCCGCCTCGCGCGTGAAGCTTTTGTCCAAACAAATCCCCGCGTCGATCGTGTTCTTCGATCTGCTCTCAGAGGGCGACCGCGATTTGCGGGGCGAACCATTCGAAACCCGGCGCCAAATTCTCGAGGCCCTGCTCTCGTCGTCCAAGCCGCCCATCCATCTGACTCCCGCAACTCGCGAATCGAGCGTAGCGTCCGATTGGTTTCGCCGTTTTGAGGGTGCCGGCCTCGACGGCGTTATAGCCAAGCCAATTGCGGGGATCTACGAGCCGAACAAGCGCGTGATGCTCAAAGTCAAACACGAGCGCGATTGTGACTGTGTTGTCGCCGGCTTTCGATGGTATAAGAAAAGCGAGCGCACCGCGGTCGGCTCCCTGTTGCTCGGGCTTTTCGACGATTCAGGCGCGCTCCAGCACGTCGGCGTGTGCGCCAGCTTCACGGCCGAGAAACGCAAGGAGCTGGTGGAGTTTCTCGCGCCCTATCGCGAGAACGCGCTCGCCCATCATCCTTGGAAGGGCTGGGCGGGATCCGAACCCGCAGACGGGGAAGCCGGACATCGCATGCCCGGCGGTCAGAGCCGTTGGAGCCAAGGCAAAGACCTGTCCTGGGAGCCGCTGCGCCCCGAGCTGGTGGTCGAAGTCGCTTATGAGCACATGCAGGGCGATCGCTTCCGCCACATGGCGCACTTTCGTAGGTGGCGCACCGACAAAAAACCGGCCGACTGCACTTACGCCCAACTCGAAGTCATTCCGCCGCAGGAGCTAACCGCCATTTTCGCCGGCGGCCGATGAGTCGCGGCTGTAAACGCTGTACAGCCAGCACTCACTGGGATCTGCAACACTTGACGTTTCGGCCGATCGTTTGTCTCGGGTCGTCTGACTCCCTGTTCCGCCGCTCATCTCCAGAACGCCGTTTCCGGGCGAGCGCCGCAGGCCCGGGGCGGCGACAACCCGTCAAAGTAAATGGGTTCCGATTTGCCGACATCTCCGATCCTGGTCCTTGTCACTGTTAACCCTAACTAACCCCGCTTCGGAGAAACAGTCGGCGAAGCCCCGAACCGAACGCGACTGAAAGCAAGGCCGTCCGGTTCTTCGACTGAACGCCTGTTCGTGTAGAATTGGCCATGGCCTTGGCGACACCCATGCTCGGCGATCTCATAGCCGGCCGCTACAGAGTTGAAGCCGAGCTCGGTCGCGGCGGCATGGGCGTTGTACTGCGTGCTCATGACACGCGGCTGGACCGCACCATCGCTGTGAAGATGCTGCCAGCGGAGGCCGTTCAATCAAAACTTCTGCGGCAGCGGCTCGCCTCAGAGGCACGTATCGCTTCCGCACTGAACCACCCCGGCATTGCCACCGTGTACGACTTCATTGAACTGGACAAAGCCGCATTCATTATCTACGAATTCGTTCCTGGCCGCACGTTGCGCCGGCATTTGGAGTCCGAGCGCTTCAGCTTCAGCGAAACCCTGGATGCAGCCCTCCAGTTGACCGAAGCCCTCACCGCCGCGCATGACAACGGCATCACCCATCGCGACCTCAAGCCTGAGAATATCATGGTCACACCGGACTCGAGCGGCCGTTGCCGCATGAAGATCCTCGATTTCGGCCTCGCCAAGCAGCTACAACAGCCGGGTCATGTTGAAGCGGCCGCGCTCACTCAAACCATGCTTGCTCAAACGGCGCCAGGTTTCCTGTTGGGAACGATAGCCTACATGGCTCCGGAACAGCTAGAAGGCGAGCTGGTGGACGCTCGTACTGACATCTATGCTCTCGGCCTTGTGCTCTATGAAATGGCGACCGGCGTCCATCCGTTTCGCGGCGCAACACTAACGGCAACCCTCGCGAACGCGCTGACCGCTACGGCGCCGCCACCGTCGCGGCACAATTCCACGCTGCCGTCCGAGTTCGACAGCGCCGTCCTAAAGTGCATCCGCAAGAACCCCGCCGACCGATTCCAATCCTCGCGCGAGATCCTTGTCGATCTCCGTAACATTACACATGATCGGAATTCCGCCCCAGCGCAGGCAGTCGTCGCACCCACTGAGCCTGGCGTCGCCCGCCGCATCTTTTCTCTGGTACTGCGACATGGTTGGGAGCTCCTGCACGTTCGTCTGTGCATCTGGTGCGTCATGTTAGCCTACGTGGCGTGGCGATTCGCCTCGCAACACCTGGGGCCGTAGGCTTGGCAATGTTCTTCGCCGCCCTGATCTGCACGACCGTGCTGTCTGTATTGCTCTTCACTCTTCTTTACACGCACTTTGCCGACAAGAACCGCCTCGCGGCGGAGGTTCGCCGGATGGCGCCGTGGTTCCGCGTTTTGAGCATCATGATAGGGTTACTTGCCTGGGTTATGGCCGTAATGGTTGCTGCCACTCACACAGTTCTCGCTGTGTTTCTGATTCTCATGGGCACAAAATTTGGGGTGATGGTTCTCACGCTTAAACCCACGCTGGACCGCGGCGCCCTGTCCTCAAAGGACCTCACCTGAACCGAATCCGCTTGTTGGTTGCAGAGATCCCAGGAAATTCCATTCCAGAAAGTTAGCGCGTCGATTATTTCGACTTTCTACCCGAATAACTGGGGCGTCGCCTAGGAACTAGCGGCGCGACACTGGCCGGCGAACGCCATGCTTTTTGATGATTCGCGCCAATGCGCGCAACGCTTCATTGGCCTCGCGAGAAGTAGGGAACGCGGCAGCTACGTCGGGGGCCAACACCACCACGACACTTCCCGGGGCGTACCGCGATGCGTACTTGTTGCGCGACGGACGGCTGAAATCGTACTCGGGAAGAATCTCGTCGGCATCCGCCGCCTTGCCGGCACGCCCTTTACTGCCTGGTCTCTTCATAATTCTTCGCTCATGTCCGCTGGCGACTTTTCAAGCCCCGTCACTCTCTTTCGACTTCCGCTTCGGCCACTCCCTCGTCGGATCCTCATCCGGGTCAGGCGTTTCCTGCGGCGGTCGAATCGCTTCCGGCACATGCCGCAGGTTCACGCGGATGCGCGTCCAGGTGGACGACCTGCCTCGCATCGAGTCCACCAGGACGTCGTCCACAGCGAGCAGCCCGGCCGCCTCGGGATATTTGCTCTTCCATCTCTCCAGACCCGCCAGCGCGGCCGCTTTGTCCGGAGAATTCGCCACGACTAACAACGGCATTTTCGTTCGCGGCTGCTTAGTCACTGCCTTGCCCACGGCAGACTTGGTGCGCGACGGCGCCACTCTCGGTGCTTCTCCCTCCATCTTGCGAAAGTGTGGCGGCCAGGGCGCGTCGGCCATACCGGCGGCTTCGTCTTTGGCGGCAAGTTCCAATAATTGTTCGAGCGAACCCGCTGCAGCGTTCATTCCTGTGTGCGGATCGCCGACTTTCTGGAAGCGCTTTGGTACCGTGAGGATGTTAAATTCCGATGGCTCGCAATCAGGAACTTCATCCCAGCTAAGCGGCATCGAGACGCGGGCGTCGGGCAGCGGCCGTACCGAATAAGCCGAGCAAGTGGTCCGATCCTTCGCGTTCTGGTTGTAGTCCAGGAAAACGCCATGCCGCTCTTCCTTCCACCATTTCGAACTGGCCAAGGCCGGCACGCGACGCTCCACGGCACGCGACAGCGCCACCGCGGCGCGGCGTACTTCGCCGAAAGTCCAGCGCGGCTGAATGCGCACGTTCACATGCATTCCGCGAGACCCGCTGGTCTTGGGCCAACCGCGCAACCCCACCTCTTCGAGCAACGCCCTCACCTCCAGCGCGACCCTCCGCACGTCCGCCCACTCGACACCCGGCCCTGGGTCGAGATCGACACGCAGTTCATCCGGATGCTCTAGATCGGCCGAACGGACCGGGTGCGGATGCAGCTCAATGCAACCCAGGTTGACGATCCACGCCAGCCCGGCTGCATCGTCTACGACAACCTCCTCGGCAGTGCGTCCCGATGGGAATGACAGCGTCACTGTTTTGAGCCACGCAGGCCGCTCCGCGGGCGCGCGCTTCTGATAAAACGCTTCTCCCTCGGCGCCATTCACGAAGCGCTTCAGCACGATTGGACGATCCTCGATTCCGGCTAGAGCGCCCGGCGCGATCGATAAATAGTAACGGACCAGGTCCAGTTTCGAGACTTTCGTCTGCTTCGAAAAGTACAATTTGTCGGGATGCGTTACGCGGATCTCGCGTCCATCGACCGAAAGCACTTCAGCGGCTTCTTCCTTCACAAGAACAGGTTAGCCTTTAATTCGCCCTGCTGTAACCGCCGATAGTGCCTTAGGCGACATTGGACCGTCGATCGCTACATTCCGGGTATGGACTGGACTCCGGGCGGTGTAAGTAACGACATTGAGGATCGCCGGAATGAGAGCGGCGGTGGAGGCGGCTTCTCCGGCTTCGGCTTGCCCCACTTCAGCATCGGCGGAATTCTCCTCCTCGGTATCCTCAGCTTAATCTTCCATCGCAACCTTTTTCTGTTCTTCCTGGGTGGCGGCTCCGTGCCGGACCGCCCCGCTGTGAGCTCCGGTCCGGTCTCTGGCGACGCGCAAAAGACCGAGGTTCAATTCGTATCTTTTGTTCTCGACGACGTACAAGCCACCTGGCAGAATTTACTCCCGGCTCAAGCCGGCAAACAATACCGGCATGCCAAGCTGGTGCTTTTCCGGGATTCGATCGACTCCCCCTGCGGGCAAGCTGGAAGCGCCACCGGACCGTTCTACTGTCCCGAAGATGAAAAGGTTTACCTCGACTTAGGCTTCTTTGATCAACTGAAGAACCAGTTCGGAGCACCCGGCGAATTCGCTCAAGCTTACGTGATCGCTCACGAGATAGGACATCACGTCCAGAAGATTCTTGGAATCGAAAGCAGAGTGGAGCGCATGCGCCGGAGTGACCCGTCGGAAGCGAATCCATTGTCCGTACGCGTGGAACTGCAAGCGGACTGCTTTGCCGGCGTGTGGGCCAACTCGACCGAGCAGCGCAATATCGTTCACGAGGCTGATATCCGAGCCGGGCTGCGAGCCGCGGCGGCGGTGGGTGACGACCGTTTGCAAAAAATGGCCACCGGTCGTGTGAGCCCCGAGACCTTCACCCACGGCTCTTCCCAGCAGCGCGACCACTGGTTTCAGACCGGCTTGAGTTCGGGCCAGATCTCCGCCTGCAATACGTTCGCAAGCGCTCAATAACCATTTACGCGCCTCTAGATCCTGCTAAACTCACCAGCAAAGCCCTCCATGTTGTTGCCCTACCTCCACCGGGTCGCGGCCCGGGAAAATCTATCGGCCGAAGACGCGCGCGACGCCATGCTGGCCGTGCTCAGCGGCGAAGCAACCACGGCGCAGATCGCTGCGTTCCTCGTAGGCCTTCGGACCAAGGGCGAAACATCCGACGAGTTGCTGGGCTTCGCGCGGGCCATGCGGGAGAAGGTCGCTCGCATTGACGCGTCGGTAGATTCGGAACCATTGCTCGACACCTGTGGCACCGGCGCCGCCGATGGACCACCCACCTTCAACATCTCCACCATCACCGCGTTTGTCGTCGCGGGCGCAGGCGTGCGAGTTGCCAAACACGGTAATCGATCCCTATCCAGCCAGTGCGGCAGCGCTGACGTTCTCGAAGCGCTGGGCATCAACCTCTCGATTTCCCCAGAACAAATCGGCCGCGCAATTCGCGAAGTCGGCATCGGGTTCCTGTTCGCGCCCGCGCTTCATCCCGCCATGAAATACGCTCAGCCGGCCCGGCTCGAATTGAAGATGCGGACGGTGTTCAATCTGCTGGGTCCGCTGACAAACCCCGCCGGCGCAAAGCGGCAATTGATCGGCGCACCCTCGCCGCATGCAGCGGTTTTGATGGCGCAGGCGCTCGCTGGACTGGAGCCGGAGCGCGCCTTTGTAGTTCACGGAGCCGATGGCTTGGATGAAGTAACCACCACGGGCTCGACCATAGTTTTCGAAGTAGCAGGGCGCCAGGTCACTCCGCTATCGTGGAGCCCCGCGGACTTCGGCGTGGCGCCTGCCAATGCCGTGGATTTGAGCGGCGGTGATCCAGCCCAGAATCGCGATATCGCAATAGCGGTGCTGCAGGGCGAGCATGGACCGCGGCGCGATATCGTCCTCGTGAATGCAGCGGCGGCGTTGTTGGCCGCCGGGCCGGCCACCGATCTGCTCGCGGGATGCGGCTGGCCGCTCACTCTATCGACACTGGAGCCGCCTGGAAAAAAGTCGAACAGCTAGCGCACTTCAGCTAGACCAGTTCAGCCAAAACGTAGTCGGCTAGCTCGTTCATATCGTCGATCACGAGGTCAGGTGGGTCCTCCGAGAAGCCTTCCGGTTGAAACCCATAGGTGACGCCGCAGGCGCGTATGTTGGCATTGCGCGCGGTCCGGATATCCACGCCGCTGTCGCCCACCATGATGCTGCGCTCCCGCGCGATGCCGCTTTCTCTGAGCAGCGTCTCGATTCCGATCGGATCTGGTTTCTTTTGCTCGAAGCTGTTGCCGCCGTAGACCTGGAAAAAGTGTTGTCCCAATCCCAGCCCATCCACAAGCGCCCTGCTGAACCGGACCGGCTTATTGGTGAGCACGGCCATGTGCGATCCGGCATCCCGCAGGCGATCGAGCGCCTCCTTCACGCCCGCGATATAGCCGCGTGTTGTCCAGCATGTGCTCGCGATAGTAGCCCAGAAAATATTCGAGGGCGCGTTGAACGTCAGCCTCGCTCGCATCGGGTCCCAGGGCGCGGCGCATCAACACCGGAGCGCCATTGCCGACATAGGAAGAAACCAGTTCTTCGGAAATCGGCGGCAGCTTCATCAGCTCCCGCGCGGCGTTCACCGAATGTACGAGGTCGATCTTGGAGTCGATCAGCGTGCCGTCCAGATCGAAAATCAACAGATTCATTCCCGGCGCAGCCCCCCCGATTCGCGGCGCGCGTGCTCGGACCAGGCCTTTTCCGCTTTTTCCCTGGCATCCCGGAAAGCGTCTTTGATTTCATGCGGCGTCATGAGCGCGAAAAAGTCCGATGCGCCCGCGAGGTATGGCATCAGCTTGGAATCGACCACCGAGCGCGGCGGCGGCGAGGGAGCGAAAGCCATCAGGACCGTGACCAGCGCGATCGCGATAATCACGCCCCGCACCACTCCGAAAGCTCCGCCCAGCAACCGGTCGAACCACGAGAGCCCGACCCACTTGAAGAACTTCGCGAGCAGACGGCCCACGATCGCGCCCAGCACTGAAATGACCATGAAGATGATCAAGAAGCCGATCAGGTTCGCAATCGCTCGGGAGCTGACGTAATCGAGGAAATAAGCCGCGACGATTCCATAGCACCAGAAGCCGAAGAAAATACCAAGAATCGTGGCGATGAATCCGACTCCGACGCGCGCGAAGCCCGCCATGAGGCCCGACAGGATCGAGAATACGATCACCAACAGGAGGAGCAGGTCGATCCAGTTCATAGCGGCTTCCCCGTCAGGATGCGATAGGCCTCGCGGTATTTATCGCTGGTCCGGTGGATTACGTCCGCCGGAAGCGCGGGCGCGGGCGGCTGCTTGTTCCAGTGAATGGATTCCAGATAATCCCGCACGTACTGCTTATCGAAGGACGGCTGCGGACCGCCCGGCTGATAGCTGGCGCGCGGCCAAAACCGTGACGAATCGGGAGTGAGCACTTCATCGGCCAGCGTCAACTGATCGCCTATAAAACCGAATTCGAACTTGGTGTCGGCGATGATGACGCCCCGGGTTTCGGCATATTCGGCGGCGCGGCGGTAGATCTGGAGTGTCAAAGTTCGTAACCGGCCGGCCAGTTCATCGCCGATGGCGTTGGCGGCCGTTTCGAAAGATATGTTCTCATCGTGACCGGATTGAGCCTTGGTGGCTGGCGTGAAGATCGGCTCAGGCAGCTTGTCGGACTCACGCAAACCAGCCGGCAGCGAAATGCCGCAGATCCGTCCGTATCGCTTATAATCCTTCCAGCCGGAGCCGGAGACATAGCCGCGCGCCACGCATTCGACGTCGATCATTTTGGCGCGGCGAACCAGCATCGATCGTCCTTCCAACTGATCCCGGTAGGGGTGAAACTGCGCGGGGTAATCCGCGACGTTCGCCGATACGAAATGGTTGGGAACGATGTCGCGCAACAGATCCAGCCAGAACAGGGTGAGCTGCGTCAGCACTTTTCCTTTGTCGGGTATTGGCGTGGGAAGAACATAGTCGAAGGCTGACAGCCGGTCGGTGGCGACGATCACCAGAAATTCGCCGGCGGCGTAAACATCGCGAACCTTGCCTCGGGCATGCCGCTCGATGCCGGGCAGGCTGGTCTCAAAGATGGCGTCCAATCTCTAGTGGTATCACGAGCCCGCGTCTTTCTCCTAGTACATTTTGCAACGTTACATTGCAGGTGGCATCGAACAATCAATTAGTTAGGAGTGGACGCTCGGCTTGCTAATAAACGGGTGAAGGAGTGTGAATCATGAATTGGGACAGAGTAGAAGGCAACTGGAAACAACTCAAGGGCAAGGCCCGCGAAAAGTGGGGCAAGCTCACCGACAGCGATTTTGAGCAGGTGGCCGGCAAGAAAGATCAACTGGTTGGCCGCATCCAGGAGCGCTACGGAATTTCAAAAGATGAAGCCCAAAAGCAAGCCGACGAATGGGTGAAGGCGCAAAAGTTCGAAGACGAACCCACGCCCGCCACTACCACTCGACGGTAAGCGCACTTTTTGCAAGTTACGTTTTCATGGAATCTCGGGCCGCCTATTCGGGCGGCCTTTTTTTGTGCCAGACCACCCCCTATACTGGGGAATGCGGCTCTCGATCCTTATCCCTGTTTACAACGAGCGCACCATGGTGGAACGGAGCCTGGCGCAAGTTCTGGCCGCGCCGCTGCCGGAAAACATGGATCGGGAGCTGATCATCGTGGATGACTGCTCCACCGATGGAACTTCCGAGATCCTGGATCGGCTGGCGGCGCGCGAGCCTGGCATCCGGTTGATTCGCAAAAAGGTGAACGAGGGCAAGGGCGCAGCGGTCCGAACCGCGATCCAGGAGGCGCACGGCGACTTTTGCATCGTTCAGGATGCCGATCTCGAGTACGATCCCTCGGAATATCCGCGGCTCTTGCGGCCTCTGCTGGATGGGCACGCCGATGCAGTTTTCGGGTCGCGCTATCTGGCCGGCGAACAGACCCGCGTGCTGCCCTTCTGGCATTCGATGATCAACAAGTGGCTGACGCTGCTCTCCAACATGTTCTGCAATCTCAAACTGACCGACATGGAGACCGGCTACAAGGTCTTTCGCACCGACCTGCTGAAGAGCATCCCCATCCGATCGAACCGTTTTGGCTTCGAGCCCGAGATCACCATGAAAGCGGCCAAGCGCAAGCTCCGGATTTATGAAGTCCCGATCAGCTATCACGGCCGCACTTACGAAGAAGGCAAGAAGATCGGCTGGAAAGACGGGGTCAAAGGCGCTGGGTGTGATCGTGCGGTTTTGGATCATCGACGATCTGTACGTGGAACCGTACGGCCGCGCGTTTCTCAATAATCTGACCGGCACGCCGCAATATCTGAGCTGGCTGGCGGGCGTGCTGCGGCCTTATTTGGGCGACACCATTTTGGAGCTGGGCGCTGGAATCGGAAATCTGGCCGGCCGCCTGATGGGCCGCAGGCTCCTGTATGTTGCTACCGAGAAAGATCCGCTCTACCTGCACTCGCTTCGTAACCGCTTCCTACGGACTCCCAACGTTTCGGTGCTCAAGCTCGATCCGGAGCGTCCCGAGGATTTCGCGGAGGCGGGCGGGCCATTCGATACGGTCTTGTGCGTCAACGTGCTCGAATATGCCGCGGATCCCGGCGCGCTGATCGAGTCGGCGAATCGGCGTATTGAAAACCGGCGGAACGATTGTCCTGCTGGCGCCGCAAGGTCCCGCTTTGTTTGGCAGCCTCGATAAAAAACTGGGGCATCTGCGACGATTCAGCAAACAGGAACTGAGCACGCTGCTCGAAGAGCACGGCTTCAAAGTGCAGCGCATGGCCAATCTCAATAAGATTTCAACCCCGGCCTGGTGGCTGTATGGAAAAGCTGCTGCATCGAAACCGCATCAGCAAAGTGATGCTGAAGATGTTCGATAAGACGGTTTGGATCTGGCGGCGCGTGGATGGCTTGTTGCCATGGCACGGGCTATCGCTGGTAGCGGTGGCCACCAAGGAATAGATGGCATGAGCGCTACTTATCATTTTCGGCAGGCCATCTGCAACGAGGTTTATGAGAAGCGTGCGCTCGCCGAGGTGTGCCGAAGCATTCATCAGATCGGGTATACAGGCATTGAGATCGCGCCGTTCACTCTGGCGGAACGGCCGTCCGATATCACATCCGCTGAACGCCGGCGTTATCGCGATACGATTCGCAACGAGGGACTGACATTCGTAGGCCTGCATTGGCTGATGGCTTCGCCCCAAGGTCTGCACGCGACTACGCCCGACGGCGCTCTTCGGGAACGCAGCTGGCGGCATGTCTCCGATCTCATCGATCTGTGCGCTGATCTTGGCGAGAATGGCCTTATGGTTTTCGGATCGCCCAAGCAGCGCGGCACAGTGGATGGGCTGACCCGCGAGGAAGCAACCAGGAACTACATCGATGGCTTGGCGAGCGCAGCACCTCATGCCGAACAGCGAGGCGTGACCATTCTGGTGGAAGCCTTGCCGATCGGCCAATGCGACGTGATTACGACCCTGGCCGAAGCCGCGACGATCGTGAAGCAAATTAACAGCCCCGCGGTCCGAACGATGTTTGACACGCACAACGCGGTGGATGAAAAGGAGGCGCACGCAATTCTGGTGGATCGTTATTTCGATCTGATCCGGCACGTGCACATTAACGAAATGGATGGCAGGCATCCTGGTACGGGAACCTACGATTTCAAACCGCTGTTCGAGGTCTTGCAGCGGCGCGGCTACGATCATTGGGTATCTCTCGAGGCTTTTGACTTTACGCCAGGCGCGGAGAAGGTTGCCGCCGATTCGCTGCGGTTCATCCAACAGATAGTCGAGCAAGTGGCCGTATGACACGATTCGTGGTTACCGGAGGCGCGGGATTCATCGGGTCCACGCTGGTGCGGCAGCTGCTGACCGAGCCGGATGCAGAGGTGCTCGTAATCGACAACTTTCTGACCGGCCATGCCAGGAACCTGGAAGAAGTTCGTTCGCGAATCAATTTCAATGAGGCGGACATCCGCGACTATGCGGCGACTGCGAAAGCGATCGCCGGCGCGGAGGTGGTGTTTCACCTGGCGGCGATTCCGTCGGTGCCGCGCTCGATTCATGAGCCCGCGCCCTCGCACGAAGTCAACATCGACGGCACATTCAATGTCTTTCGCGCGTGCGCGGAAGCCAAGGTTCGGCGGGTAGTCTATGCTGCCTCGTCCTCGGCCTACGGCGACACGGAGGTCCTGCCGAAAGTGGAGAGCATGCTTCCGAGGCCGAAATCGCCATATGCGGTTCAAAAGCTGATGGGCGAATATTACGCCAGCGTTTTTCGCGAATGCTTTGCTCTGGAAACAGTAGCGCTGCGCTTCTTCAATGTATACGGCGAGCGGCAGGATCCCTCCAGCCCATATTCGGGCGTGCTCTCGCTGTTCATGCGAGCCCTCATTGAGCAGCGGCCTCCGACACTCTTCGGCGATGGCGAACAGACCCGCGATTTCACCTATGTCGAGGATGTCGCGGGGCTGTGCGTGAAGGCCTCGCAAGCCATAGGCGTGGGCGGCAAGATGTACAACGCCGGCAATGGCAACCGCTACACGCTCAACCACGTTTGGAACCTCTTACAGAAAATCGAGGGCATAGCATTGAAGCCCCTCTATGCGGCTGCCTCGCGAAGGCGACGTGCGAGATTCGCAAGCCGATACGACGGCGGCGCGGCGCGATCTGGGTCATGACCCGCAGTTCACGCTGGAGCAAGGGCTGCGACGCACCCTGGCGTGGTACCGCGCGCAATAGGCCGGCTTTGCTTAGCACCATACGCGACACCATTCGAACCATTCCGAAAGGGAAGGTGGCCACGTATGGCGACGTGGCGAGTGCCGCCGGTTTTCCAGGACGCGCCCGGCAAGTGGTGTGGGCGCTGCGTGGGGCGCGTGGGCTACCCTGGCACCGGGTGGTGGGCGCCGGTGGAAAAATCATGCTGCCGGGCGAGAACGGCCTGGAGCAGCGATTGCGGCTGGAGACTGAAGGCATAGCGTTCCGCAACGGCAGGGTGTGGATGGAAAAACATCAACACAGCTTTAAGCCTGCGAAGCGGGCGCGGAAGAATTAAGCGTTCACAGGAGTGGGAACGCTGTTCGCGGGAGTGCGTTCGCCACTTAGCGCGTCGCGCAGCGCATCGAAACCTGAACGCGTGTAATCATACGCGCCGGCGGCAGGCAGCTCGAGCGCCAGCGCATAGCCACGCTCAAAAGCTTGGCGGGCTTCGTCATTCTGCCCCTGCAGCCACAGAATCGAGGCCCGAGCGCGCCAATATTCCGCATCGTAATCGATGTCGCGGTGTGCCTGCGATCGTTGCCACCAAAGTTCCGCGGCCGCCGGATCCCGCTTGTAGAGCGCGTTCAGGAACACGAACAACGCACAAATACCGGCAGGGCTCTGCACCGCAACCCCTTCATATAACGTTTCTGCTTCTTGAAAACTCGCGACTGCTTCCGGCACTTGGCCTGTGTCCAGGTAGTGCGTGCATATATATAACCGAAGCAGCATGCCACGGTCGCCGCGCGCCAGAAAATTCCCGGCTGCGCGGAGCACGTCGATGTCGTAGTCCCGCGGCTGCCGCGATGTTACCAGACTGGACGCCACCATGGAAAAGGCTTGCTCCACCTGAGCCCACGGACCATTGGTCACTAGTTGATAGATGCGCGCGCCGTCCGAATACTGCGCCTCGGGCTTTTGTGGAATCAGGTTGACCATGAAGTCCAGGGAAGCAATTGTGGCGAGTATGCTCAGCAGCGTCCAAGACCCTTCCCAAGAATGACCCTTCGCAGTGAGCGTACCGATGCAGCTGATTCCCGCCAGCACTAGCGAGGCGACTGGACCTCCGAAAGTAAAGAATGCGCTCCGTCCTCGAACATTAGTCAGGCGCGTCGGCGCCATCCCAGTCACGCCGCCCATAGCCGCGAGCAGCTTGAATTTCCACTTGCCTCTCCGATGAAACCAACGAAATGGTCCAACTTGAAAGCTCCTCAGCTTCATATCCGACGCCCAGCCAGCCAGCACGTGGCCGAATTCATGAATCGCGATACAAATCAACACTGCAACCTGCACCTCGGCCACCCAAACCAGGAAATCCGACTGACGCAGATGCTGGCCGCGCCCCCATACCCTCCAAAAGTGGAGACAGAAGAACAGCCACGCAACGGCCACAACACCGGCCAGCCGTTCAGCAGCCTTACTCGTTCCATCTCCAGGCAGGCGCTGCGGCTTAGGCTTAGCCGCATCGGCAACTTCGGACACTACCGGCCCCCGCGAGAACGCGATCAGTCCGGCCACTCCGATGAGCGCGCTTATCAGCCCGGCCGGGGAGTGTTTGAGGCCGGAAACAATCATCCACGAACGCGAGACGGCGGGAAGCGGAAGCACATTGATGACGCTCGCCGCCAATGCCCAGGCACGCGCGTGGCGGTTGCCCTTCTTCAGCGTCCACCAGGCAATGGCCGGAACGATTTGCAGCGCCAGCATGCCGAGAGCCAGCAGTTCCGTCAGGGCGAATAAAGAGGAAGACGCTTGTTGCCATCCCAGCTTCAGGCTCAGTCTGAAGGCCGCGATCAGGAAGATGGGGATGCCTGCGATCAGGCTCAGAGCCTCCAGACCAAAGCAGAAGCGGACAAATTTGCCAAGTTGCCCCATTAACAGTTGATCGGAGTCGAACGGGAGAAGGCTGCGCCTCCAAGTCCCCTATTTCGGTGGGCTGTTAAAGCTTAGCCCTAGGCTGGGTCGCGGCCCATTGGTAAATCCTAGGCATCGGCGCAGAAGTCATGATGATTGGCTTGCCGCCGGCGTTCTTCGCGGCCCATGTAGGTTTCAATTTCGGCGCTCGAAAAAACGAACCCATCGTCAGCGGGATTGTAGGGGGCGTTCTTATCTTGGTGCATTTTCAGAATCTTAGCGGCATCGTCGAACTGATGCTTTTCGGTGGCGCGACGCTCGGTCTGGATCTGGCGGAGTTGATTCAGAGTGCGTTCGAACTGCCGGGTGAGGCGTCGGCCGTAAGTGCTGATGTTGGCGAACGCCCGGTTGTGCTCGCGGTAGGCCAGGGCCATGGCGAGAGCAGTCTCGGCCTCAGGATGGCTGGCACGGATGCGGTCCTCCATTTCAGTGATACCGAGCGCGAAGAGGTTGGTCTCGACGGCAGAGGCGCGGTTGACCTGCCAGGCGGTGTCGAGGAGGGACTGGACGAGCGGGGTTTCGGTGGCGCCTTTGGTCTGGTATTCAGCGAGGAACGACTGGGAGTGTCGCTGGTACGCGGCGAGATCCTCGGTGGGCAGGACGATGGTTTGGCCTGTTAGTCCATTAACGCAAAGCGTTGAGTGAGGAGCGCTGTTTACCGGCTTCGGTACGGGGGCCAGTGGATTTCTGGGCGTTGGCTTTATTGATGGCGGCACGGTCGTGACCATTGAGGCGAGGGGCGCCATTGGCGGCTTTTGAATCTGGCATTTTCATATCTCCCTACCTCGGATTTAACATGCGCGGGTAAGGCAAGACGGCGTGGGGGCTGAGAAGTTGGTGAATGGGAACGGAATAAAAAGGATTTTGGCCGGTGATTGGGCGCGGGCGTTTTGCAGCCTGGGCGCGAAGGGAACATACGTCGTGATCTGGGCCGGACCTCCTTCCGGTATCCAGGAGTTGCTCGTTGCTCCAGATTTGTAAATCGGAGGTCGCTAGTGGTGAAACCTGGGTAGTTAAACGCCCGATTCGGAACGCCCGGGCCGGGCGTTTCATTTTCGACTTCCGATTGATACAGTACTCCCACCATTCGAGATCGACTGCCGTGCTGCTTCGATGACCTGTTCGTTGTAGCGGCTGTTGGCGGGCGTCGCGGCAATTCCCTCGCGGTCGATGTCGCGAATTGCCTGGCGCCGATCTGACGCGCTCTCCACCCGGAGGCAACAGCGGAGCAAGTACTCGATGGATCGGTAGCCGTAGCCGACTGGGGTCAAGCCGTTGTTGCCTAGGTCGACATATTGGAAGTAGTCGGGGCTGGGCTCGGCATAGATAGTACCGCCCGGCAACTCGGGCCTGGCCGTGTAGACATGTTCGATACCGCGGTACTGATCGGAATGCCGAATAAGTGCGCCATTTGTAGGTCCAGAACAATAAAGCGTCAAACCCTGTGCGTTGGTTCCGGGCGCATCGTCGGGAAAGCTCAGAGAGTTTTGAACGTTGAGGCAGGCGCCGTTGCTCCAGATAACACGCGCATCGGTCCACAGAAAGCCTTCTTTGCCGTTCGGATATTGGTCCTTGACGCCGTACACGCTTACATTGACGGGCAATAGGCCGGTGATGAAATGCACCAAGTCGACGTAGTGGCAGCCGATGTAGGCGAACGCGTCAGAATTTTCGGTGGTGCACCAGTTCTGAAAATTGGAGTGGCGATAGTACCACTTCTCCATCAGACAGGCAGCTCCGAGCCGAAACTCACCGAACTCACCGGCACGATACTTACGCCGCGCGAGCAAGCTTCGGTCGTCAAAGCGTTTGTGATATTCGACGCCCACGAAGAGGGCGCGACGAGATGCCTCACGTTCAATGGCTTCGGCCTCCTCTAACTTCATGACTAGTGGCTTGACTACCAACACATGCTGGTCGGCATCGAGCGCGGCCATTACCGCATCAAAATGCAGGTGATCAGGCAGAGCAATCGCCGTTAAGTTGCGCGGCTGCGCTTCGGTAAGCAAGTCGCCATACTGGCCGACACGAGAGCGAAAAGACTGTCCGGGAAATGCGCGTCGAAGCAACTGCGAAGTATCCAGAGCCCGCAAAGTCTGGTCATGACGTGCGCAGATCGCAATTTCGTCAACCAGACCAAGACGCTGCAGTTGATAGAACGATGGCAGGATCTGATCGTGCGTGATCATTCCGCCACCGACGATGGTCACTCGCATCGGCCTGCTACTGGCCTCCAATTGCTTCTTCGAAAGCTTCTTCGAGAACAGCGGTACTTTCCAGAATCGCCTCTTCGGTTATTACTAGCGGAGGAGCGATCTTTACCGTAGCTCCGCTGAACCCGACGGGCGCGAACATCAGAACTCCTTTTTCGAAACAGAGTCGCACGACAGTCCAGGCCAGATTGGCATCCGGTGAAGTCGAGTTGGGGAGGACGCACGAGAGTCCAGCCACAAGTCCGCGACCTTGTACCGCTCCGATGGGCGGAAAGCGGCTCTGAAGTTCGCGTAACCGCCGCTGCAGGACATTGCCGAGCTGGCAGGCGTTCGCAACAAGCTTTTCTTTAACTATCAGGTCGATCGAAGCCAACGCAGCAGCGCAACAAACCGGATTTCCGGTGTGTGTGGACGTCATTGTTCCGATAGGTTGCGAATCCATAATCGCCGGCGCTTCCCGCGACGGCCGCAATCGGCAGCGAGCTTGAAATGCCCTTTCCGAATAAAGCCAGATCGGGGACGATGCCGTAGTGCTCGAAGCCCCACATCGTGCCGGTTCGTCCGAAGCCAGCTTGAACCTCGTCCAAAATCAGTAACGCGCCGATGCCGGTCGCACCATTGCCGCAAGGAGCGCATATAAGTCAGCGGGCGCGAAGGCTGCGCTCCCACCCTGATAAGTCTCGAGCAATACAGCCGCTACATTCTGTGGATCGATCATTTGTTCACGCAAGGATCGCTCGAAGTAGTCGAACGAGGTATCTGGAGTCCGAAAGCCGTCGGGAAACGGGAACTTGCGCGAAGCCGGGATCGAGGTTGCCGATCCATTCTTTCAACAGCGGAATGCCGCCGGCTTGCTGCGCTCCGAGAGTCCGGCCATGAAAGGCGTCGCTGTAGGAGAATGATGATGTTCTTGCCGGAGCCGCCGGTTCGCAGGCCTTCGGAACGAGCCAGCTTGATCGCGCATTCCACCGTTTCCGCCCCGGTGGTGAGCAAGAAGATCTTCTTGAGCGGCTCTGGCAGAAGACCGGCTAATCGTTCCACTAGACGCGATCGGATGTCGCTCGCGAAGCCGTAGCTGGTCAGCAAGCCCGACGATGCCTGGCTGATGATGGCATCGACTATTGGCTGCCGCCCATGTCCAGCATTGGTGATCAGCACTCCAGACGACCAATCGATCCAGCAATTGCCATACGCATCGTAGACCTGAAAACCTGCCGCCTTGTCCCACACTACCGGCGGCTGGCCGCGCATTGCGAGCGGTTCGTAGCGTTGCAGTCGTTTCGAGAATCGGCAGCGATTCGGGAACCGGCAGCCGGGTCGCTATACGGCGTAAAGGAGTCCGGACATGCGGGATCGCTTTGGGCGCCAGGTCGAATTCGCGAGCCATGCGGCTATTTTCGCACCTTGTTTGCACAACGCTAGGTGAGAGAAACGAGCATCCTACGCCGACTTCCAGGATAATGACAAAAACCCCACAAGCGCTTGCACGCCGGCCGGTTCAATCACTTACTGTCTCGATCGAGACGCGCATTTTCATGATTCGCGGCCAGAAGGTGATAGTCGACTCCGATCTGGCCGACCTTTATCGCGTACCCACGAAGGTTTTCAACCAAGGCGTTAAACGCAATTTTAAGCGCTTTCCAAAGGACTTTATGTTCCGGCTCACTGAGTAAGGAAATAAAAATCTTGAGGTCACAAATTGTGACCTCAAGTTGGGGCGGCCGTCGCAGCCCGCCGTATGTGTTTCACCGAGCAAGGAGTGGCGATGCTCTCGTCGGTACTCAACAGCGAACGCGCGATTCAGGTGAACATCGCGATCATGCGGGCTTTTATCAAGCTGCGTGAAATTCTTACAACGCATCGGGAACTGGCTGAGAAGATCGAGGCGCTGGAAAGAAAGTACCGTCAGCACGACGTCAAAATACAAACGGTATTCGACGCTATCCGGGAATTGCTCCAGCCGCCGCCAGTGTCTTCCAAGCGTCGTATTGGCTTCGGTGGGTAGAGCAGCCACTAAAGCGTTGAGAAAAGTTCCTCACCCATCGCACTACACCCTTATCCCGCGAGGGTAAATCGGTGTTACAGATCACATTACTCGTGGCGCTCGCTCTGCAGTCAGCCGCCGCGCAAGAACCCGGATCCAGCCTATCGGCCGCTTGAGAATGCCTACGACGCACTTCGGGCTAAAAACTACGACCAGGCCGTCGCCGCATTCCGGCAAGCGATGGAGCTCGCTCCCGATCGGGTGTCCATCTGCAAGGATCTGGCATACACACTGCTGAAGATCGGCGAGAACGAAGCTGCCCGCGATCAATTCGCGGAAGCCATGCGTCTGGATCCCGACGGATCACCACGTGGCGCTCGAATACGCCTTTCTTTGCTATGAGACAAAGCAGCGGGCCGAAGCGCGGCGCATCTTCGACAGGATTCGCAAGACCGGCGACGCGACCGCCGAGCAGGCCTTCCAGAACATCGACCAGCCGCTGGCGGCAGGCATCACCCGATGGCGCGAGGCACTTACGATGTCACCAGACAATTTCAGCGCTCACCGGGATCTGGCAGCGCTGGCTGAGCAACGAGATGAACTTGATTTGGCCGCCGAGCATTACGAAAAAGCGTGGAAGCTCAGACCAGAGGAGCGGTCACTGATGCTGGACTTAGGACGCGTCTGGAAGCTGCTGGGCCGCGACCAAGAAGCCGATTACATTTTACTGGCGGCATCGCGCGGTGCACAACCGCGGGTGGCCGAAAAGGCCCGCGAACTTCTTCCCACGCGCTATCCCTATGTGTACGAGTTCGAGAAAGCGTTGGAACTCGATCCCAAAAACTTCGAGTTGCGCCGTGAATTCTCCTACTTGCTGCTCGCGATGGGCAAGCAGGAGGACGCCGAGCACAATTTTCTGGTCGTCAATGAACTAGCTCCCAATGATCTGCTGAGCGCGGCGCAACTCGGTTTTCTCCGCTTGAAGAGGCAAGACTATGGCGGGGCGCAGCCTTTGCTCGACCAGGTTCTGAAAGGAAACGACGAGGAGCTGGCTGACCGTGTTCGCGTGGCGCTCAAACTGCCGCAGACGTTGCGAAAACGAACCACATCCGAGCAGCAGACTTCCCAAGAAGCCAAAGCGCTCGCTGAAAAAAGCTTGAAGGCCGGCTACCTTAAAGATGCGCTTAAGTACCTGACCATCGCGCACGAAAACGATCCGGTGGACTTTTCAGTAATGTTAAAACTCGGCTGGGTTCATAACATCCTGCACGATGACAGCGAAGCGGTCAAGTGGTTCAATCTTGCGAGCAAGAGTCCCGATTCTTCTATCGCTACCGAAGCCGGCCAAGCATCCCGAAATCTCGCGCCTGGATTGGCGCTCTTTCGCACCACGGCCTGGGCGTTTCCTTTTTTCTCCAGCCGCTGGCACGATGCGTTCGGCTATGGCCAAGTGAAGACTGAGATGAAACTCGGCAAGCTGCCTTTCCACCCGTACATTTCGGTGCGCTTCGTCGGCGACGTGCGCGGCACGGCCGGCTCGACACTCAGTAATCCCGCGCCACAATATCTCTCAGAGACATCGTTCATCGTCGCGTTTGGCATCGCTACCGTAACTCGTCATGGGATCACAGGATGGTTTGAGGCCGGCGAAGCGGTCAAGTACTTGCCCAACCGCAGCGATGTGGGCGCAATGATTCCGGACTACCGTGGGGGAATCGCGTATGCCAAAGGCTTTGGTCATCTTCTGAACGGGAACAAAGGCTTCTACTTCGAAAATAACGAAGACGGGGTTTTTGTCAGCCGCTTTCAGAACGATATGCTCCTCTACACGCAGAATCGCAGCGGATACACGTTTTCTAAGTCCGAATCGATTGGATTTCAGGCGCAGTTCTATATCAACTACAACGCCACCGTCGACCGTTTGCATCAGTATTGGGCCAACTATGCCGAAATCGGCCCCGGGTTGCGATTCCGGTTTCAGGGCCTGCCAAAATCGATGCTGATTTCCGTCAATTTCCTGCGCGGCGTGTACTTGGTGAACCTCGACAATCCGCGCCGTCCCAACTTCTACGATTTGCGAGCGGGTTTCTGGTATGCATTCACTCACTAGATCGACAGTTGCCGCCCTTTATTTGATCGCTTCGGCCTCAGCAGCGCCATTCACTTACCATGTAGCTGGCGACGATCCCGGTCCTTGGCCGAAGATCCTCTCCTCCATCGGACTCATGAACGCCGGCGGGGGTCCAGCCGATCTTTTCGTAGTCCGTACGCTGGCGCCCGGCTCGGTTCCGCAATGGATCCAGAGGATCGAAAAAGGCGCCGTGGTCGTGCTTGAGGGCGAGAGCGAGCTCGCCAAAGCTCTTGGTATCCAGGCCGGAGCTAAGCGTGTCGTCGTTCGGAGTGTAGTGGATCAGCGCGCGCCCAAGCTTGCGATTGTCTGGGGGGCTGCTCTGGAGATCCCCGTGTTTGAGTTGCCAAAACAGGCGACCATCTTTGCCTCCGAACGTTGGGAGGGTGCGCCACTTATGGCCGCGGTCCATAAAGGCTCCGGCGCGGCGCTGTGGATCGCTACGTCACCCGGCAAAGAGGGGTACGAGCGCTTCCCTTATCTCCTACAAGCCCTCAACGATCTCGGCGTCAAGCCCCCGTTTCGTACCGAGCGCTTGTGGGCGTTCTTCGACAGCTCTTACCGCTCGCGAGTAGACTTGGATTACTTCGCCGAACGCTGGCGGAAAGCTGGGATCGGCGCCTTGCACGTCGCCGGCTGGCATTACTGGGAATCCGACGCTGAAAACGATAATTACCTGCGGAAATTGATTGAAGCATGCCACCGCAAAGCGATCCTGGTGTATGCGTGGCTCGAGCTTCCGCACGTCAGCGAGAAATTCTGGGTGCAACACCCCGAGTGGCGCGAGAGGACGGCTCTACAGCAAGACGCCCAGCTCGACTGGCGTAAGCTCATCAACTTGACCAACCGGGCGTCATTCGCCGAAGTTTCGCGAGGAGCCAAGGACCTCATTGGCCGCTTCGATTGGGACGGCGTAAACTTAGCCGAATTGTACTTTGAATCGCTTGAGGGTGTGTCAAACCCGGCGCGTTTCACACCTATGAACGACGATGTCCGGGCCCAGTTCAAGCAACTGCGCGGCTTCGACCCACTGGAATTGTTCGGGCCTGGGAAATCCGATCCCCCAAAGCTGCGCGCCTTCCTTGACTATCGCGCCGATCTAGCGCGGCGCCAGCAGGAAGAATGGATCGGTCAAATCGAGGCCATCCGAAAGAGCAAGCCGAATCTCGACTTCGTGTTGACGCACGTCGACGATCGTTTTGACACGCGCATGCGGGACCTGATCGGCGCTGACGCCGCTCGCCTGCTCCCGCTGCTCGATCAACACGACTTCACGTTCTTGATTGAGGATCCCGCGACCATTTGGAACCTGGGTCCTGAGCGATATCCCCAAATAGCATCCCGCTATCAGCCGCTCACCGAGCACACTGGTAAGCTGGCCATCGACATCAACGTCGTCGAACGTTATCAGGACGTTTACCCGACCAAGCAGCAAACCGGTACCGAACTTTTTCAACTCGTTCACGTTGCCGCCCAGGCATTTCCACAGGTGGCGGTGTATTTCGAAAACTCGATCTTGAGTCCCGATCTTCCGCTGCTGGCGTCCGCCGCTGCGTCCGTAGACAAGGTCGAGCAGGAAGGCTCACGGCTTAAAGTGGATTCGCGCTACAGCGTGGGAATTCCGTGGCTCGGACCGGCTCTTGTAAATGGGCGACTCTGGCCTGTTCGGGACGAAGTAACTTTGTGGCTGCCAGCAGGGTCGAACGTGATCGAGCCTGCGAAGAAAGACCCGGCATTACGCATCCTGGATTTTAACGGCAGTCTGAGTTTCGCCAACGCCTCGCCCGCGGGACTGCAGATCTCCTATCAAAGCAATGCGCGTGCGATCGCCGTTGTGAGCCCGCGCCCGCTGAAGATTGAGATCGACGGCGCCGAGTACGGCGAGAAGCTTCTCGATTCTGGATCGAATTTTGTGCTCATGCTGCCGCGAGGCCAACATATTGTCGAGATGAACACGGCGCCTGCTCAACTTGCGGCCAATCCCCACTAGCATCCTTCACGACTCGAATCCCTCACCGCGCTCTGCTAGCCTGTTGTTTGCTTCAGCCGCGATTGGGACGCCCAGCTTGGTTTACTGAACAGCGCTGGCTCGCTCTTTGGGCAGCCATGCTGGGGTACATGCTGGACGCACTAGACGTGCTGCTGTATGTCTTCGCCGTCCAAACACTGCGCACTCAATTCCACTGGTCGGCCGCGACCGCCGGATTGGTCAGTTCCGCTACTCTCTTGATGTCGTCGGTGGGCGGAATTCTAGCCGGGATACTGGCAGATCGGATCGGCCGATGCCGGACGCTGGTCTACGCCATCCTGCTTTACTCCTTTGGCTCGGCTGGGTCGGCCACTGCGACGGGGATCGTCTCGCTGCTTCTGTGGCGCGCCATAGTCGGACTTGGACTGGGCGGCGAGTGGTCGGCCGGCGCCGTCCTCGTGGCAGAGAGTTGGCCGCCTCAACATCGGGCCAAGGCCATCGGTCTCATGCAGTCCGGGTGGGCATTAGGTTACATGCTGGCTGCTGCGACGACGGCTTTCATCCTGCCCCGTTTCGGATGGCGTGCACTGTTCCTGGTCGGAATCCTCCCGGCGTTCTTCACCATATGGATTCAGCGCAAGGTGAAAGAACCCGAGATCTGGAGCGTCAAGACCGCCACCGGCCGCATCACAGATTTATTTCGGCCGCCGCTCGCGCGCCGTACTTTTTTGGCGACTGCACTGGCGACCTCAGTCTTGTTCGCCTACTGGGGTCTCAACACCTGGCTGCCCGGCTTTCTCTCCGCTCCGAAAGCGCAGGGGGGCGCCGGGCTCAACATCCTCGATACCAGTAGTTGGATCTTCATCATGCAGTTTGGCGCGTTCCTCGGCTATGTCACCTTCGGCTTTATGGCCGATCGTTTCGGACGCCGTCCGGTATTTGCGTGTTATGTTATGGCGGCCGCCATTCTCACGCCCATCTACGGCCTTACGCCGCGTTGGGCTGGAGCATCTTCCGAGACGTGGCTGCTAATTTTAGGACCATTGATCGGTTTCTGCGGCACCGGGTTCTTCGCCCTGTTTGGCGCGATGCTGGCAGAGCTCTACCCGACTTCGATCCGCGCAACCGGCCAAGGTTTCGTCTACAATTTCGGACGCGCCGCAAGCGCGCTCTCACCATTCGCCGTCGGGGCCGTCGCTGATCACCAAGGCATCGGCGCCGCTCTGGCGCTCAATTCGGCGTTCTTTTTGATCGGGTCCGTGCTCGTTTTCACGCTGCCCGAAACTAAGAATATGAAACTGAGCTGAAATCCAGTATGCAACGCGTGTGTTATGCTAGCGCAGCACCCACGGAGGTGAAATGAGTCCCAAGGAAGTTCTGGAGTTTGCCCGGAAGAAGGAAGTTCACCAGTTTGATTTGCGCTTCACCGATCTGCCCGGTCTCTCGCAGCACGTTTCCTATCCCATCACGCAGCTAACCGAGGATTCGTTTGAAGAAGGCTTCGGGATTGATGGATCCAGCATCCGTGGATGGGCCGCTATCAACGAGAGCGATATGCTGCTCATCCCCGATTCCAGCACCGCGTTCATCGACCCGTTTGGCGAGATTCGCACGCTGGTGATGACCAGCGACGTCATCGATCCCATCACCCGCCAGCATTACGAGCGCGATCCACGGTGGATCGCACGCAAGGCCGAACTGTATCTCAACAACAGCGGCATCGCCGATACCGCTTATTTCGGCGCCGAGGCCGAATTCTTTATCTTCGACAGCGTCCGCTTCGATCAGGATCAGCACTCCGGTTACTATTTCATCGATGCCGAGGAGGGCCGCTGGAACTCCGGCCGCGAGAAGAACAACCTCGGTTACCGGCCGCGCTACAAGGAAGGATATTTCCCCGTTCCTCCGACCGATCATTATCAGGATCTACGGGCCGAGATGGTGGAGACCATGATCCGCTGCGGCTTGAACATCGAATGCCATCATCATGAGGTCGCCACCGGCGGCCAATGCGAGATTGACCAGCGCTTCGACACGCTCGTGAAATCAGCCGACAACATGATGGTGTACAAGTACGTCATCCGCAACGTCGCCAACCAGTACGGCAAGACTGTTACGTTCATGCCGAAACCTTTGTACGGCGACAACGGCAGCGGAATGCATACCCACCAGAGTCTGTGGAAGGATCGCAAGGCGCTTTTTGCGGGCGATATGTATGCGGGTCTGAGCCAACTTGCGCTCTGGTACGCCGGCGGTTTGCTGAAGCATGCCCGCGCGCTGTCGGCCCTCATCGCGCCCACCACCAACAGCTACAAGCGGCTGGTCCCCGGCTATGAAGCCCCGGTCAATCTCGCGTATTCGCGCCGTAACCGTTCCGCGGCGGTGCGCATTCCGATGTATTCGGCCAGTCCCAAAGCTAAGCGCCTCGAATTCCGCCCGCCTGACCCGTCGTCAAATCCATACATGGCCTTCGCCGCGATGCTGATGGCCGGAATCGACGGGATCCTGAACAAGACGGATCCCGGCGATCCGCTCGACAAGGATATATACGATCTTTCGCCGGAAGAAATGAAGAACATCCCCTCCATGCCGGCATCGTTAGAAGAAGCATTGGGATGCCTGGAAGACGATCACGGATTTTTGCTCAAGGGTGATGTCTTTACCGAAGAGCTGATCGAGACTTTCATCAACTACAAACGCAAGAGCGAAGCGGACGCCATACGCCTGCGCCCGCACCCCTACGAATTCGCGCTTTACTACGACATCTAGAAAAGCCAGTCGATCTCGCAGTCGCTAAACGGACCGAAAGTCGAGCGCTTCCAGAGAATTGCTCAGAGCATCCACGAAGGCGTCCAACTCGGCCTCGGTCATTGGTGTGGACAGGCAGCCGAAAACACCGCGTGGTGAAACGATGATTCCTCGCTGCAGCATCTGGTGACACAGTTCGCCATAAACAGGGTTGATGCGAGAGAAGCCACGGAGCGAGCGATAGTTGATCAGCTCTTCTCCGGTGAGATGCGCCAGAAACAACGACCCTTTGCCGCAAACTTGCGCGGGCAGGCCGCGATCACGAAACATGCGCCGCAATCGATCGCGGATATAGTCGCCTAAACTATTCAGCCGGTCGTAAGCTTCCGGCGTCATCTGCCGCATGGTTTCGAGCCCCGCCGTCACGGTCACCGGATTCGCGTTGAAGGTGCCGCCGTGATGGACTTTGAGGCTGCCGGTGTGATCGAAGACCGACATCACGTCCCGAGATCCGCCGACCGCCCCTACCGGGAATCCGCCGCCTATAATCTTCGCGAAGCTCGCCAAATCAGGCTGAATGCCAAAGGAACTGGCTGCGCCCCGGTAAGACAGGCGGAAGTTGAGAACCTCATCGGCGATCAGCAGGATGCCACAACGCGCGGTCTCCTCACGCAGGAACTCGAGAAAACCGGGTCGAGGCGCGATCATCCCGATGCCCAGCGGCATGGGGTCGAAGATGAGCGCGGCTAAATCGTTGCGATGCTGGGCGATTCGCTCGCGGCAGACCTCCAACCGGTTCCAAGGCAGAACCACTACGTCTTCGGCCACGCTGGGCGGCGTGCCCCGCTCGGTGACCGAACGAGGAGCGTCGGACTCTCCCCATTCATCGGAGTTGGGCCCTTCGCTGACCGCCACGTAATCGTAGAGCCCGTGATAGGCGCCTTCGAACTTCGCGATCTTGTGCCTTCCGGTAAACGCGCGCGCGGCCTTGACAGCCAGCATGACTGCTTCGCTGCCGGAATTGCAGAAGCGCACCTGATCGACGTAAGGAATCCGCGCGACCAAAAGTTCGGCCAGATCGACATCCTCGGCGGTGGGCATCGTGAAGGCAGTGCCCAGCCCAACGCGCCGTTGGACTGCGGCCGTGACTTTCGGATCCGCATGACCGAGGATGAGCGACGTATAGTTATTGAGGAAATCGATGCGCTGGTCACCGTCGACGTCGGTTACGCGGCAACCGCTGCCGCTCGCCGCATAGATCGGATAAGGCGCTAGGGCGATGGAATGACGCGTGTTTCCACCAGGCATGACCTGTGAAGCGCGGGTATAGAGCTCTCGCGATCGCGCTCGATCGGAACGGTAGGCTATCGTATCCGCAGCTTGGTCTTTCGCAGTACTTGCAGAATGCGCCGAAGTTGGATTCATGAATCTCGTGTGGTCGAAAAGACCTGAATAATTGTACCCTCACAGCTACGTGAACTTCAGGCCGTTGCGAGGGAGCACCATATTGTGTTAGCTTCGTGCCGATTACGATGATGAATCAACGCCACAGCCGTAGGGGATTTATAAACCTGGCCGGAGCCGGCATCGCCGGTGTTGTCACGGGGCCGTGGATCGGCGCCGCGGAGGCAGCTGAGGGGCAGGATGCGGATCTCGTCGTCGTCAACGCGAAGGTCTACACAGTCGATTCCCGCACGCCGCGGGCGGAGGCGTTCGCGATCAAGGCCGGCCGGTTCGCCGCCGTGGGTAGCACCGCTGACATCAAGAGTCTCATCGGCAAAGGAACCCAGACACTCGATGCCAAGCAGATGACCATCGTTCCCGGTTTCATTGACTGCCACAATCATGCGCCAGGTGATGTATTGCTCTACGAGGTCCTGGTTGGCAATCCCTTCATAGTCGAGTTCGTGACCATCGACAGCATCGTCGACAAACTCCGCGCGAGAGCCCGCGAGACACCGCCGGGGACCTGGGTCGAAGGTTATTTCTTCGACGACACCAAGGTAAAGGACAATCGCCAGCTCAACGTTCATGACCTCGATAAGGTATCGAAGGACCACCCGGTCGCGGTGCATCATCGCGGCGGCCACACGTCGTTCTACAACAGCAAAGCCCTGGAGATGGCCGACATCAATAAGCAAACACCGAATCCGCCGGGCGGAACCTTCGATCGCGATGCGAACGGCGATCTCAATGGCCGGGTTACCGACCGGGCTCTGAACGCAGTCAACAAAGTTGGCAAGCGGCGGGCGTTTACCGCCGAACAAGCGCTGCAGCGCGACCGCGATGGGCTGGCCTACATCTCCAAGCAATTCGTCCGCTTTGGCGTGACGACCGTACATCACGAGGGTGGCAATCTGTTCGCCCTGCAGCAGGTGCGGGCACGCGGAGACCTGCTGCACCGAGTGAGCTACGAGGCCAGCGGCAAAGTGCTGGAGTCGATGATCGGCGGCGGCATCGAAACCGGCTTCGGCGACGAGTGGATCCGTTTTGGAGCCACATCCGAGCACACTGTAGACGGGTCGTTCTCAGAACGCACCATGGCGCTCAGCGTTCCGTATCCTGGCATGAAGCCGCCTTACAAGGGCAACGTCACGGAGACGCAGGACGACCTGAACGCGTGGATCGAGCGGGTGCATCGCGCGGGCATTCAAGTCAACTGCCACGCCAATGGCGATGTCGCGATCGATATGATGCTTACTGCGGTGGAGCGCGCGCAGCGCCTCTTTCCACGGGCCGATGCACGACCCAAGATCACCCATTGCACGCTGATTAACGACGATCTGGTTCGGCGCATGAAGGCGCTGGGCGCCGTGCCGGCCGCGTTCACATCGTATGCGTATTACAACTCGGACAAGTTCCATTTTTATGGCGAAGATCTGATGAAGCGTTGCATGGCCTATCGCACTTTCCTGGACGCCGGGATTGTGGCGGCGGCAGGCTCAGACTTCAGCCCCGGACCGTTCGACCCTCGGATGGCGATTCAGGGAATGGTGACACGCACTGGTTGGGATGGAAAGACGTGGGGAGCCAACCAGCGGGTCAACGTAGATGAAGCGCTGCGGATCAATACGCTCAACGGGGCGTACAATTCGCATGAGGAAGCGATCAAAGGGTCCATCACGCCGGGTAAACTGGCGGACTTTGTCATCCTGTCGGACGATCTTCACACCGTGGATAAGGAGAAGATCAAAGACCTCGAGATTGTTCGCACGGTGGTGGGTGGGACCACCGTCTACCAAGCCTGACGGCTTTGAAAAAGCCCCGCTACTTCGTGATCCCCACTTGACTCAGCAACCACGCATACTCGAAAGCCGTATCATGCAATCGGTCGTACCGCCCGCTGGCGCCGCCATGGCCAGCCGGATCCATCTTGATTTTGAGCAGTAGAGGATTCTTATCGGTCTTCAAGGTGCGCAGCCGCGCCACGTACTTGGCGGGCTCCCAATACATCACCTGACTGTCGTTGAAGCTGGTGGTTACCAGGATGGCCGGGTACGCGCGCTTCTCCAGGTTATCGTACGGGCTATAGGTCCGCATGTAATCGTATGCGGCCTGCTCGTTGGGATTGCCCCATTCCAGGTACTCGCCTACAGTGAGCGGCAACGTGGCATCGAGCATCGTATTCATCACATCGACAAAAGGCACGGCGGCGTGCACCGCTTTGAAAAGGTCCGGCCGCAGGTTGACCACCGCGCCCATCAGCAGTCCGCCTGCGCTGCCGCCTTCGATCACCAGACGATCTTTAGAGGTCCATTTCTGCTGGATCAGGAATTCGGCGCAATCGATGAAGTCGAAGAATGTGTTCTTCTTCTTCATGAGCATACCGTCTTCGCGCCACATTTCGCCCATCTCGTCGCCGCCTCGAATGTGCGCAATAGCATAGGCCATACCGCGATCCAGCAGGCTCACACGATTGCCGGAGAATGTCGCCGGCATGCCAATACCGTAGCTGCCGTAGCCGTATAGAAAAAGCGGTCCTCTGCCGTCGCGCGCAAAGCCTTTCTTGTAAACGATCGAAATTGGCACCTTGACTCCATCGCGTGCCGTCGCCCACAGGCGTTCGCTGGCGTATTGTTTCGGGTCATAACCGCCCAACACTTCCTGTTGTTTTCGCAGAGTCGATTTACCGGTAATCACGTCGTAGTCGAAAACGCTCGAGGGCGTCACGAAACTCTGGTAGTTGTAGCGATAGGTGTGGGATTCGTAATCCGGCGTGCCGCCCGGAAAAACGGAATAAACCGGTTCCGGATACGCGACGTCCTTCCACGTCCCGGTCTTGAAATCGTGGATGCGCAGGTGATCCAGCGCATCCCCTCTCTCCACTGACACAGCGAAATCCTTGAACAGATCGAGATCCTTGATGCGCACATTGTCGCGGTGCGGCACGAACACTTTCCAGTTTTTCGGAGCTGGATCATTTACCGGCGCGGTCATTACCGCGAAATTGCGGCCGGCCTTGTTAGTGCGGATGTAAAACAGACCTTCGCGATGGTCCAGATAATAGCGGTGACCCTTTTCGCGGGGCAGGAACACGGCGAATTTGTCGGATGGCCGGTCGGCACGCAAGTAATGCGCTTCGGAGGTGTCCTTGGCCTCGCTTTGCAGGAACAGGTATTTCAGGTCGCGGGTCTTCTCGATCTCGATATCGTAAAGTTCATCTTTCTCGTTGTAAATCTCTTCGAACTTCGCGTGCTCGCAACGCGTGGCGATATAGCTTGTCGCTGCGCTTAGTAACGGCGTCCTCTGTGACTAGAAATAACGTCTTGTTGTCCGCGGCCCAAGCCAGAGAAGTGACGCGCTCGAAAGTATCGGGCAGCGTCTGGCCCGTGCGCAGGTCTTTCACGTACAGGGCGAACTGGCGGAAGCCGGTGTAGTCGATTGTGTAGGCCACCAGGTTCTGGTCGTCGCTCACGACAAAACTGCCCAGACCAACGAACTTCTTATCCTTACCCAGCTCGTTGAGATCGAGCAGCACCTCCTCGGGCGCTTCCATGGTTCCTTTACGGCGGCACTGGATGGGATACTGTTTGCCTTCCTCGGTTCGCGAATAGTACAGGTAGCCGTGGCGTGACACCGGCACCGTGAGGTCCGTCTGTTTGATGCGACCCAGCATTTCTGTATAGAGCGCATCGCTGAACGGCTTCAGGTCCTTGGTCATCGCATCGGTGTAGGCGTTTTCCGCTTCCAGGTACTGCGCGACTTTGGGGTTGGACTTTTCGCGCAACCAGAAATATGCGTCGGTGACGGTGGCTCCATGCCGTACTTCTTGATGTTCGACGCGCGGCGCCGTTGGCGGTATTTGAGATGTAACGACCATGGCTGAGAACAATCCGGACAGAATCAATTGGCGGAAAAGCATCCTGCCTTCAAGGCTACAGTGGAGTCTTGGCCTCCGCAAGCGCGTTGGCTAATGACCGCCGCCGGAGAGTTTGCGGTAATACTCGGCGACCGAGTCCTGATAACCGGCAGGGATCTTGGCCGGGTCGGGATTGCGGATCGTGCCGCCATGTTTTTCATCGAGCTGGCGGCGCAGTTGCAGTTCCAGCGCGTCCACCTCGCTGACGAGCTGCTGATGCATCTGCTCAACCAGGGCGGGATTGCCGGGGAAACGGCTGGGATCCAGATTGCGCATTTGATCGATCAGGGACTGCAACTGCTTGCCGCGCCTCGGGACTATCCTGCACTGCGGCACGAACCTGGTTGAGAAGGTTCAATCCCTGGTCAATCTGGCGCTGGGTATCGGCCGGGTTGGGACCTTGTTGGGGCGCCGCGGCCTGGCCGGAGAATGCGGGCTATTGCCGGTGTCATAGTCGCCAAACACTGTGCTATCACGATTGCCGCCACCGTCTGGATTGCCGGTCGGACCGCCGACGCGGTTGCCGACATCACCTGACTGGCGTCCGCCGGCTTGGCCGCCCTGCTGCCCCGGCTGGCCGTTTTGGCCTAGCTGCTGACCTGCTTGACCTCCAGGTTGACCCTAGGTTGACCTCCAGGTTGACCAGCTTGACCGGATTGCCCGTTGCGACTCAGTGGACTGGTTTGGAACTGTTGGCCGCCGGGTTGACCGGCCCGCTGGCCCTGTCCAGGTTGATGCCAGTTGATTGGCAGGTTGAGAATTGGGGCGTCCGCCGAGGCCGGCGAGTTGGTCGCGCAGACGGGATAGATCGTCCATGGCCGGTTGATTGCGGCGTCCTCCGAAGCGTGCTGAGCGGTGCCCAACGCGCGAGCCGCGTCGCCGACCTGTTGACCCAGCTTTTGCAGGTCGCTGGTGAGGGCGGTTTCGGCCGGATCGGAGAATTGGCCGCTACGCAGCCAATCCGAACTGCGCTGCATGCGGGTGCCGAGATCGTTTTCGTCCATGCCATCGAGCGCGCCCCGCAACTTCGTGGAAGCCGCCGGTTGCGTGGGCGCAAGCTCGCGCGCTGCGTCGCGCAATTGCTGGGTGAGGCGCGCCAAGTCATCGGACACCTTTTGGCGATCGTTGACCATTTTGTCGATTTCCTGAGCGGAAGGGTTATTCGGCTGCTGGCCGGAGGCGCTGGCGGCCTTCTGCTGAGCCATCAAATCGCGCACATGATCGGCTTGCTGCTTTTGCCGGGCCGCCAATTGTTCGGCCGTCTGGGCCATCGAGTTGAGACGGCCGGAGGCGTCCTGCTGCTGCAATGCCGCCCAGCAGGTCGGTGGCTTGGCGCAAGCGGTCGGCGGCGCGGCGGGAATCGGCCGCGCTGGCATTCTGGGAGACGGCGCGCCGCATGTCTTCGTTGGCTTGGCGCAAACGATCGAGCGCCTGTTGGGCGGCCTGTTGACGGCTGTCGGCGGCCTGGTCCGCGGACTGCTGGGGATTGCCGGCGTTCGGCATTATCCTGGCCGGCCGATTGGCTGCCGCCGCTACGGCTCGCGGATGAACTGCCCGGCTTGCCTTGCCCGCTTGACCCGCCTGGTCCGCTGGATTGCCCGGAACTCGATTGCCCCGAAGCTGACTGAGCCCTGGCCGCTCTGCTGGCTCTGTTGCCCCTGCTGCCCCTTTTGGCCATTTTGAGCAAGTTGTTGCTCCATCTGTTGCTGGAGCTGCTCGGCCTCGCGTTGCAACATCTCCTGTTGCCATTTTTGCTCGGCAGTCTGCGTGCCATTGCGTTGCTGCTGGGCGAGATCCTCCTCGCGCTTGGCCAGTTCGTCGAGCTTTTTCAGCGCATCGTCGATTTCCTGCTCCTTTTGTTCGCTCGCTCGAAGCCGCGCTTTGCCGGGTCTCGTATTGATTTTTCTCGGTATCGAGCTCGAGATCGAAGAGGCTGGCCAGATCGCGCGCCGCGCCGCCGCCCCCACCTCCTCCACCCCCGCGTCCAAACGCAACCTGCAATTTGCCGGAAGGTGGCTTCGGCGCGCAGCAGGAATTGCAGAGCCTTCTGCTCGTTGGGGATGGCGTCCTTCCACTTCTGCTGCTGCAATTGTTGCGCGGCCGGCGCCATGGCCTGCGGAGGCGGCGATCATATCCTTCTGGAAGTCGCTGATGGCCTGCACTTCATCGGTCAGCTCGCGCGCCTGCAAGCGGCCGGAAAGCGAGACGGCCTGATCGCGCAAAGTGGATTGGGATTGGGACAGCAGCTTGGCGATGTCGGTGGCCTGCTGTTGGGTCGAGTTCTTGTCTCCCTGTTGTTTGAAGGTGGCGGATATGATCTCTTTCTCGCGCTGCGAGATCTCGCGCGGATGGATCGCCGCCACCGCCGCCTCCACCGCCGCCGCCGCCCGATTGCTGCGATTGCGAAAACTCGCGCTCAAACGGGTCGGCCTGGATGAACATCATATCGGTGTGGGCTTCGGCGTTGGCGTCCTTGGCGGTGGCGTAGACGCTGACCAGATCGCCCGGAACGAGCTTGAAACTCTCCAGCGAGAGCGTGGTCGAGCCGTCGGCTTGTTTTTCGCCCTTTTGCTGGAGCAGATCCACCGTAGTCTCGGGGCCGCCGTTGACGGAATAATGCAGCGCGATGTCGTTGAGGCCGTACTCGTCGGTAGCCTTGGCGGCAACGGTTACCTCTTCGATGGGGCTGGCGTGGTAGTCGCCGCGGCCGGGACGCACCAACGCAATCTGAGGCGGATTGGCTTTGCGGGCCTCGATGAAAAAATCCTCGCTGACGCGAACGGGCTGGCCCTCGTCAACGCCGGCGACGTGGTAGACGCCGTCCTGATCCATCTTGACGGTGCCGTGATAGACGTTATTCTGGCCGCCGGTGAGCTGGATCTGCTGTCCGTTGTCGAGCTGGATCTGGCCGCCCTGAAGCGGGCGGTCGGTCGAGACCTCGAGCTCGGCCTCGGTGCCGATGACGGCGCGTAGATCGCCGCCGCGCTCCTCGATCTCGGACGGCATGCCGGTCCAGGCGGGGTAATGGTAGGTGACGCGAATCTGCTTCACCGCGGGCAAATCGGTGACGCGAATGTTAAAGTGCTTCGACGTCATCGCTCCGGCGGTGACATAATACTCGACGTTCTCGGGCAAACCGGCAAACAGAAATTGATAGCCGCCGGCGAAACTGCCGGCCGCCTTGGGCTGCATCGCAATCTCTTCCCACTTGGAGGAGCTCTGAAAGCGGGCATACAACTTGACGCTGGGCGACCGCAGGCCGATGGGGAGCGCCGAAACCATCTGGTCGGCGTGGCGGCGCACGACGGCGTCGCCGGGAGTCACGCGCAGGTCGTAGAGCGCGGGCTTGTCGTGGTGCGGACCGGTCCAAAGCAGCGAGGCGCCATAACCGAGAAAACCGGGTCCGGCGGCGATCATCCAGATCAGGATCGCGAAGGCGCCGACGCCGGTGCCCAGCGAGATCCAAAGGCGGCGGTCGGTGACCATTTGCTTGGGCTCGGCGGATTGGGCGACTTCGAGTGTGTCGCCGGCCAAAAGTTCAATAAAGGGATCTTGGCCGTCGCGTTCCGCGAAGGTGGTGAGGCGCTGCTGGAATTGCGGGAAGGCGGCTTCGGCGGTTCCGATCGCCCGGCGGCGGGTCAGGCGGCGCAAAGGCAGCGCCAATCCGGCGGCAGCGGCGATGGCCAGAATCAGGATCAGTCCGAAGCGGGCGGCGGTCACGCTTCCATGCGAAAAGGCGAGCGCATTGGCGATGGTGACCAGCACCAGCGTGGCCACCAAAGCGCCGCCGGTGAGGATGGCCAAGCCGCGCAGCAAGGTGCTCCAGCGCAGACGTTGTTCCAGTTGCGCAATGTATGCGTGAAGTTGTTCGCGGGAACTCATGGAACCTCCAACGGCGTGGCCGACGCTAACAGCTAAAGGATATCGCATTGGCGGTGGCCTGCCAATCGGCGCGTTAGGCGGGCGTGAAGAGAACGACGATGGCCAGTTTACCGTACCGGCAAGAACTCGCTCAGTTTTCGCTTTGTCGAATTATAAGAGACTCGATGGCCTTTAGTTCAATGGCGCACGTGCAGAGGCTCGAAGGTACGGGAACCCTGATTTATTTTGACCAAGTTGAACGAACGACGCTGGTGTCACAGACAACCCGCACCAGTAAGCCGACGCGGTTTCATGTTAAGGTGTAGTGGTCAAGTGGCTTAACAGTGGCGTCAAATGCACTACCTGATAGGGCTCGTCATCGTTTTTGGGTTCTTTTGGGCGCTGAAGCGAGCCGTCGTTCGATTGTTCAAGCACCCGCCGCGGCCGGCAATGACGACAGCAGTAAAGGGGCCGAAACACAGAACTGCGCGCTACGTAGCTATCGCGCTGCTGACATTCGCGATCGGGTGGTTTTTCCGGGCTTCGTTGTATCCAGAATCTGAATCACGTAAGACATCGAAAATTCAACCGCCCGCAGCCGTATTTCCAGAACATCAGTCACCTGAGTCATCAGCAATTCAACCAACCGCAATCGTATTTCCAAAACGTCAGTGACTTGGGCTTTCAAAAATTCAACCACTCGCAGCCTTGACGCCGAATCCCGAAACTCCTCGCTCCAGCGGGAGCGACTGCGAATGGGTGAACCCCTTCGCCCGTGAGGACGGCACATACGTAAAGGGCCATTGGAGTACTAAGCCCGGCTACGCGGGCGAGTGTCCGCTACTAGAGCCCGCACCGTTACTAGAGCCCACACCGTCGCCCCCACTCCATGAAACCGCGCCTATTCATGTGGGACCACGTGGAGGCCACTATCACTACAGCAAGAACGGAAAGAAGATTTACGAACCACGACGGTAGTTCACGGCAGTAGTCGCCGGGCATTGCCGCGAGCCAAAAAGTCATTGACAGCAACGCGCGACACCCATCGTGCGTTCGCGCCATCGGTATTCGGGGTCATGCGAAAGCGCAATGACTGGAGGAGGCCAGCCACGCCAAACGTTGTTGGCCTTGGGGAACGCCTACAGGTAACGGCTAAGGTTCGCCAGCTTCGAGCAGGCTCTCAAGTTCAGCAAGGGCGATTAAATCCTTCTGGCGGCCCGTGGCCCGTTTCGTCCGGATGAGCCCTGGAAGATTGAGCGTCGCGATCTGGCGTCCGAATGCTTCCACCGTTATCGAGTGCTGCTTTACGTCGTCAAAACCGCCCAGGCCTGTAACTTCTGCCAGGAGATCGATTTCACCGATGTCAGTCTGAAGCGTAAACACAGTTCCGTTGCGTAAAGTCACTTCATCCCAAACGAAGGGAAGTTCACCGGGTAAACCCCTCGGCCTTGGATGGAATGGAGCTAGCGCTTCGACGAGCCGGCGCAGGTTGGCTGAGACCCGAGAGTAGCAAATATCCAAATCGTAGGTCACTTGCGCGCTACCATGGAGGGTTGCCGCAAGACCGCCGATTACAACAAAATCGACGCTTGCATCGCACAGAGTTTGAACCGCTTTCTCGAATTGCATTAGGAACGCCGGCGCGCGGCTCCGCGCACTCGTTCCAGCACCATTGAGGCCTCTTCCAGTTTTCTCGCTCGTTCGGCCGGCGTCAGCCGCAACTGTTCAACGAGCAGTGTCAAATCTATGCCGTGGTTCCTGGCCGCTTCGATTCGGCTTCCGCGCGCTGGATGAAGCAGACAATCTTCCGCACGCGCCATTTGCTCCGGCGTCAGCGGGCGAAGCATCTTCATGCCTCAATTTTAGCGCCGCTTCAGCAGGCCTCGCGCTACTATTCCTCGCGCTGCGTGCCCAGGTAGCGGCTGGCCAGGACCGATTCGGCAACCGCGGCGGCGAGCACCAGCAGCATGACGTACCACCAGAAGCTTTGCGGCGTCTTGCTGCGGCGCTGCCGGGCTCGACGTTGCCGAGTTGGACGCCGCTTCTTGCGAAGATTTGCCGCCTTTGCCCTGCCACAGGGCCAGGACATCGTCGGGGATCACGTCGAGGTTCGATTCCTTGGGATCGGGATTGACGCCGACTTCGTCCTGGCGGCCATTGGCGAGGCGGAGCTGGTAATAGCCGGCCTCGGTGAGCTGGAACGACTGCGCGGAGGCGGCCTCGCCCAGCGTGAGCGGGCGCTTGCCTTCGGGGTCGGTGACCTCGACGCCTTGCGCTCTGTTCCTTGGCATTGCGGAGTTCGAGGTAGGCGTCCACCGGGCGCGCGCCGCCCTGGCGTTCGCTGCCCGCAAGATAGCGCGCGGTCTGCTCGATGAAGGGGACGAAGGCGGGATGCAAGGGGAAATCGTTGGTGAGGTTGTCGAGCCCGGAGGTGAGCAGCACCACGCGGCCCTCGCCGATGCGTTTCTCGAGCAACAGCGGCGTCTGGTCGCCTAAGCGAACGATCACGCGAGCGGCATCCGGACCCGGGATCGACATCGAGAGCGTAGAAAAACTTCACGCCCGGCCAGCCGCCGGCCTTGGCCACGGCGGGATAGGAGGAGTCGCTGGAGCCGACCGCCATGTAACGATCGGGAACGCGGTTGTAGTCGCGGGTCTCGATGATGTGCGCGCCGAAAATCGGAATCTGCGAGCGGGCGCCGGCGGAGGTGCCGGCGGCGATGAGGAGACTGCCGCCGGAGCGCACGTACTCGGTGAGCGAATTTTCCAGCAGCGAAGGCAGCGAATTGAGATCGGAGAGAACGATGAAAGCGTAATTGGACGGCTTGCGGTCGGCGGCCTCGTTGACGTTGATCGATTCGAGGATGAAGGCCGATTGCGCGGCCGCCGAGAGCGCCGCGCCGACGTAGAGCGGCGAACGGTTGTCGCCGTAGTTATGGATCAGCAAGGCCTTTTGCGGATCGGAACGCTCGACGGCAAAGCGGCGCAGGTCGTCGGCCGGGAAGCCGTCGGCGGAGTCGATCTTGACCTCGCAGCGGCTGAAACCGTAGGGCACTTCGAGCGCCGGGAAGTCGACGGTGGCGCGTCCGTTGGCGGGGACCGCGACGGTCTTGGTGGCGGTGGTCTTGCCGTTCACGACCAGCGACACGGTGCGTTGCGCGGCGGGAGTGCCGTAGCCGGCAATCACGGCTTGTACGTGAACCGGCTTGGCGTCCTTGCCCCAGACTTGTCCGGGAGCGTCCACCGATTCGACCGTCCAGTTGGGTTGCGCCTTGGTGACCACGGCATGCGTCACCAGTTTGACGTTGGCGGGCAGCGCCATGTCGGAGAAAGTGGCGGCCAGGTCGCCGCGCTGCATGTCGCTGAACAGATGCAGCTCGATGGGAGTATGGACCGACTCGGCCATGGCACGCACGGCGCGCGCCAGCTCGCCGAAGTTGCCGTGGCCATCGCCGGGTTGAATGGCCTGCACCGCGGCGCGCAACGCCGATTGGTCTTCGATGGGCTGGGTCATCAGCCGCAGCTGCGAGCCAAACGCCGCCACCTGCGCGCGCGCGGCGCCCTTTCCGGCCAGCACGCTCATGGCCGCGTCCTTGGCATCGGCCAGCCGGGTTCCGGCGCGCATGCTGAAGGAATTGTCGACCACCAGCAGCACCAGCCGGTTGCTGGCAAGCGCGGCCGCGTTGCGGTTGATGAAGGGATTGGCGAAGGCGAGAATCAACAGCAGCAGCAACAGCAGCCGCAGCGACAGCAGCAGGAAATAGTCGGAGCCGGCGATGATGCGTCGAGCTCTGTGTGCGCGACTCGTAGAACATCAACGAGGGCACCGGCTTGGGCGGTCGATTTTGCCGCTTCAACAAATGCAGGTAGAGCGGAAGCGCGAGCCCCGGCTAGACCGGCCAGGAACCAGGGCGCGAAGAGTCCCATTTCAAACGATCCCCCACTTCCGCCGCAGCCACCATTCGGAAAAGCGCAGCAGCAGCAAGACCAGGAAGACCAGCGGCAGATCCCACAGATCCTTGGTCTCGCGCATCGTCACGCCGGCCTCCGAAAAGGGAATGCGCGCTGGCGAGTTTGCCGAGGTCGGCGGGCTTCCAATATTGTCCGCCGGTTTGGGTGGCGAGGCGCTCCAGCAGATCGCGGTTCTGTTCGGTGTGGAAATTCTCCGCTACGCCGTCCATGCGCTGAAAGGTCAGTACGTCGCGGCCCTAATTCCTTGACCTTGCCGGTCGGGATCGGCGCGCTGGGCCGTGACCTCGGTCAGATAAGCGCCGGTCTTGGGAGCGGACCACGCGGCTTGAAACTGGCCGGGATTATCGGGCACCGGCGTCATCTCGACCAGGGCGCTGACGCCGCTCGGGCCCAGGATATGAGCTTCCACCTTGGCATCGGGAGCGGGGTTGTACTGTTGATCGCGAACCTCGGCGGTGAGAGTCACGGCGCCGTTGTCGAGCAGCATCTGAGCGGGAACGGAAGCTGCCACGTGGCCAGGCGTATCGGAAACCAGCCAGCGCAGGAGCTGCTGCCAGAACAAATCGTGAGCGGTGTCGCCCAGCGGCGAACTCATCTGCCAGCGCCAACTGCCTCCGGTGGCCATGATCGCGGTGCGGCCACGGCCGAAGTTTTCCGTAATCAGCAAGGGCAGCTTGCGGCCTTCGGGCGTAATCATGTTGGCGAGAACGGCCGCGCCCGGCTTGGGAGTGCCGGGATCTTCATAGTCCATCAGGTAGGGCAGCTTCTTCCACTTGGCGGCGTTCGCGGCGGGGTCGTCCACCAGGCGGGTGATAATGCTGTCCACGCCGGCGGGCGCCAGCTCGGCGGTGGTGTGGGTGGTGCCGTTCTTCGGATCGGCCTCGCGATGAAAAGTGCCGGTCTGGGTTGGCAGCGTGGTCGGCAGCAGGTCGGTGAGGTTCGAGGCGTTCCAGCCGCCATCCGCCAGCGCGAACTGACCGCCGAGCAGCAGCAGTCCGCCGCCGCGCCGATCCACGAACTCGCGGATCAATTCCTGCTGGGCGGGAGTGAAATAGCCCGCTTCCACCGACCCGATGATCAATCCCTGATAGGCGAAAAGATCCTCCGGCGCGGGCAGGAAAGCCGCCGGCCAGCTCTTTGGGATCGGCGATTCCCTGGCGGTAGATCTTGTTTTCGCTGGTGCGAACCATGGAGACGATCTGCACCATGCGGTCGTCCTCTTCGGCCTGGCGGATGAATTTGTACTCCCAGCGCGGCTCACCTTCTATATAGAGGATGCGGCGCGCCTCGGAGCCGACATTCACCACGCGGGTCAAGGTATTGTTGGCCGTGTTCTCCTCGCCGGTAAGCGGAGCAGCCGCGATTTGGAGCGTTCTGGCGCCGGCGCCGCCGATATCGAACATCAAAGTCTCGGTCTGCAGATTGCCGTCCGGCCCCAAGCTGATGGTGCGGGAAGCCAGCACCTTGCGGCTGGCTCCGGTGCTGACGTCGCGCACCGTCAGGTTGATCTTGGCGCCGGCGTATCCGCGTTGGTGGAAGGTGATCTTGGCGGCGAGGCGGGAATCGGCCAAGGCGCGCGGAGCGACGACGGCGTCGTCCAGTTCCACGTCATGTCGCGGCGCGCTCGCGTCCGAAGCCCACGGTGTGAACGGGAATGTGGCGGGCGCGCAGCGCGCTGATGGCGTCCGCGCTAATGCCTCCGGTGTTGTCGTCGCCGTCGCTGAGCAGCACCACGGCGCCGATGGGCAGGTCGGAAGTCTCCTCGCTCAACTGCTTGAGGCTGTCGCCGATGCGCGTCGAGGGCGCGTTGGGTTGCAGGTCCTTGAGGCTGTCGATGCGGGCGGGCACGTCGTCGACGCGGTAAAGACGCGTTTGAAAGGAGCGGTTGAGGCTGGCGAGCACGCCGTTCTGAAGCGCCTTCACGGCTTGCGCCTGGCGAGTGGAACCGTCCTCGGAGATGGCCATGCTGCGGGAGTCGTCCACCAGCACGGCGATGATGTTTTGTTGCGGCTTCAACTCGGCGACGGTGATCGCCGGCTGCCACAGCAGCACCAGCACCAGCGCGGCCAGCAGCGTCTGCAAGCCCCAGATCACCCAGACTCGCCAACCGCGCATGACCGGCGCGGCTTCGTGCCAGGCGGGAGCGGATCAGCCAGGCCAGACCGGCGGCCGCGGCCAGGATCAGCAGCACCAGCATCCACTTGGGCCATGCCCCCAAGAGGGCAAATTGGCCGCGTGCATACACCGAACGCGGATACTTAAAAAAGAACTCGAACATGGACCCGTGGGCTGCTCGCGGACTGTGGGAAGAGGCGCGGGCGGTTCATGTCTAGTGGGTCATCGAGTAGGTGATGTAGTTGAGGACGATGCGAAAGGCAAGTCCGGAAAACTTCTCGGGGTACTGCCGGGCTATCGGCCCACTCCCAGGCGTCGCCGAGATGCATGTTGGCGCAGATCGCCACCATGATGCGCCCGTGGTCGTTGCGGATGGCGCGCCACTTGGGCACGTAGCCGTCCTTCTCATAGGTTCGGCCGGTGTTGACGTAGACTTCGCTGGGGATCTGAAACTTTTCGTTGATGTCGTACAGGACGTGGTAGATCTCGTCTTCATCCTTGAGATCCTCGACGGGCCGGTCGGGCAAGCACCATGCGCATGCCGGCCATGAAATGCTCCCAGTCGTCGGTGCCGTGGAAGTCGTCCACCATCAGGAAGCCGCCCTTCATAAGATAATCGTGCAGGCGCTTGGCCTCCTCCTCGGTGAAGGTCCAGGTGTTCACTTGGACGGCGTAGATCCAAGGATAGTCGAAGACATGGTCGCTATCGAGATCGACCACGTTCAGCGGCGAGGGAGAGTTGATGTGGGTCAAACGCCGCAGGGCAATCAGGCAATCGTTGTCGGCCTTGGGATAATCGCGCGACCAACCGCCGTAAAAACGGCGATACCCGAAGCTCTGCCGCTGGCATAGCTGGAAGTGTACTGGAGCCGGCTCCAATAAAACTCCGAGGGCACGTTCGGTCCGCCGTAAGAGTATTGCCGGCGGCCGTACCCCCCGTATCCTCCGAACTGCATCGCGAACAGGCCGAGGCCGAGCAGGAACAGGAGGGGCCGCAGCAGCTTCATGGATCATTACCTCGGACGTCTTAAAGCGTAGCAGAAAGCGCCGCAGGATCTCCAGGGGAGGCGCTGGCCGCATCCGGCCTGTATCGGAGATCAGCAGGTGATCGCGTGGATCGGGGGGCTTGCGCTGCAACACTGAGGTTTGCACCTGGCGAAACTCCGCTCGAATTGGGTAGTGAGCAAGTTTGCACACAGACGAACATGTCGACGAGTGAATCGACCCTCCAATGGTGTAGATAGCGCATGTTCATTTGGCGACCAACCTCTTGGCGGTACGCTGCTTATCTAGTCGATCAATTTGACTGCTGAGAATCCGTCCACGTTTCCAACTTGGTCAGAGTGCTGTTAGTCATGGAAGATCAGCACTTCACATGGACTTGCTGGTCCAACAGGACGTATGAAATGTTATACTGAAATATAACTCAGGCAGGACGCCATGCACATAACAAATCTGCGCAAGATAGGCGGCTCGATCATGTTGGCCGTCCCGCCCGCGCTCCTCGAAATCCTACACCTGCGGACCGGAGCAAAGGTGGGACTAACGGTGCGTAGCGGCCGGCTGGTCATGGAGCCACAGCAAAGGCCGCGCTATACGCTCGACGAGCTGCTTGCTCAATGCAATCCGAAGGCCCCGCGCAGCAAGGCAGAGCGCAAATGGCTGGATGACAAGCCCGCGGGCCGCGAGCTGATCTGATGAAGCGCGGCGATATCTGGCTGGTCGGCCTCGATCCCACACAGGGACACGAGCAGAAGGGCCGTCGTCCGGTCCTGGTCGTGTCGCCGGAAGCATTCAACCGCGTAACGAAAGTGCCAGTAGTTCTCCCGATCACAAGCGGCGGTAATTTCGCCCGGACGGCCGGTTTTGCCGTGACGCTGGAGGGCGCCGGAACGAAAACGACAGGCATTGTTCGCTGCGACCAGCCCCGCGCCCTCGATCTCGGCGCGCGCGGCGGCAAAAAGGTGGAAAGCGTTCCCGACGCGATCGTGGATGAGGTGCTGGCGAGACTGGCCCCGATTTTCGAATAGAGTGAGAGAGGCGCATGCAACGACGTGACTTTTTCGCAAAATGGACGGGCTAGCGGCTGTGCGGGGGATCTCCAGGGGCGGGCGCTGTGGGAGAGAGATCGCAAGCTAGTTCGCCTCGGGTAACTCTACCTCGAAATAGCTGCCGGGTGTCGCGGCAGTCACGGCGGCAACAATCTTACCCATGTGCCGTTTCACAAACGGCCATCGCGGAGTGCTCAACACGACAAGAGCTATGCGACGGCCTTCATCCCAGGTCTTTCGCTTTCGTGATTGTATGGCCAGCAGGAAAACGCGCAAGCCCGCTGGAGTCACATGATCAAAGAGAATGAGCATTCACTGGGAGTTCGAGCAGGAGTGGGCGCATCGAGGCTTCGGGCGGTGAACTCAAGTACCGTCTTGATCTGGTCCTGAGTGATGTCGAACTGTTCGACAATTTCGTCTATGGTAGCTCCGGCTTCGAGGTTTTCGAATACTGCGGACACCGGCGTTCGCGTATCCTTTAAAATACCCAGGCGCCGCTATCCATTTAGCGTTGTGCCCGATTAATCGTTACCAACGTTCTTTCTCATGCAACGACGTGACTTTCTCAACATTATCGACGGACGGGAGGAGAAGGCAGGCCCGCTTCGCAGGATCTCCAGGCGGATGGCGCGGGGGAAAGCGGGTCGCATCTGAGCCGGGTAATCGGTAGGCGGACGCCGTCCGGAAACGATTCTCCGGACATCGACTATATCGCTGCACCAGGATGCCGGGACCCAGGATAGAACCCTTTGCAGCCGTTACCAAAGCCGATGATTCCGCAGCGGGTCCCAGATCACCCATCGCCGCCTGGCTTCGGGCGTCCGATTGTTGCCCGCGGCGATAGCCGCCGCACGGCTCGTCGGCCGATTGAGAGCCAAAACGAACGCGTACAGGGCATTTGGCCGGAAGAGGTAGAATCTGGACCGGCAGAAGTGGCAGCGGTGAGGACGCAAGCCCAGAATACGAAGGAAACGGTCCCGAAAAACTCGCTTCCACGAGTTCCGGATTGAATGCGAGCCGCAGTGTGGGCAATGGAATATGAGTTTGACTCTCATCCCCGTGTCCGTTTCTATCCGCCTAGCGATAAGCGACTATTCTACAATAACTTCGAGAGCCCCCGCGGACTACAGGGTTGCGGTCCTTTAGTCGATCCAAGGTTAGTGAGCCGGGACTAAGTTTGCTATTCTTCAGGTTTAAGGCCTTTCCAAGCTAATGCCGGTAAAAGTACGGATTCGCTCAAATTGGCTTGCGAGCGAGGGGCCCGAGCAGATCCCGGTTTACCGGATTCGCCCGCGGTCGTTCGTAGTTTCGGTCATTCTGCACTTGATGGCAGTGCTGGGTTTGGCACTGATTGCCCCGCAAACCAGCATTTCAAAGCGGCCCATCTACGATGAGGCTCATCCGTCCGGACGAGCACAAGATCGTCTGGTACGACTATCGTAAACCCGTGCTGCCGGATGTTGACGCAACCCAGCGAATTGGAACTTTCCCTAAGCCTCGGGGGCAAGAATTGTCGCGGGATGTCATTATCGCGAGTGCGCCCAAGGCCCAATCGACCAAACAACTCATTTGGCTCCCGGTTCCAAAGGTCCAAATCAAGCAAGATCTTTCTATGCCGAACCTGATCGCAAGAGCGGCTACAGCAATCCCGGCACCTCCCCCTCCCGTGCCGAAGAAGCCTGAAAAACCTCAGGTTGCGGCCCCGCCGGCTCCTCAGCCGAACCTCTCCGCTGCACAACCGAAAGGGGATGTAAACCGCGCCGAGGAACATCCCGTCCAGGCGGTCGAGATTCCTAAGCCGCGCAAGGCTTTCGTTCCGCCACCTCCGGTGAAGCAGGAGGCTCGGCTGACTGTTCCAGTTCAGACCGCCGATGTTCCTATGCCGGACGCGTCAATCGTCGGTGACATCCAGCGCGAGAAACGCTTTGCCCGATGGTATAGGGACGCTGGCATTCTCAAAAGGTATGGCGCCTCCGCCAAATGCGCCTCCCGGGCCAGGTCACAACCGCGGGCAATGCCAAGGTGGACATAGCTATAGCTAGCTTGCACCCGGCTGAAAAGCTCAATGGTCCTCTTCCCAACGGCGCCCGGCCAGGTGATTTTCCAAGGCCCCAATTGTGGGCGAAACGGCCACGGGTGAAGTAAAAGGGGGACTATCTGTGCCGGATCTGAGTATCCGAGAGGATCGCAGCAAGGTCGAACCGCCGCATGTCGATCCTAGCCGGAAAGCTGTTTTGTACGCCGAGAAAGTTCGGAGCATTCCGGTCACTACGCTGTCGGTTCCTCTGCGGCCCGCGTCGCGAACCATTCCGCGGGAAATCGATGCTCGTTTTCAGGGACGATTGGTGTACACGATGGTGGTGCCGATCGAGAACCTGCCGGATTACTCGGGCGACTGGATTCTTTGGTTCGCCGAGCAGCAACCAAACCAGGAGATTCGCCGCTGATGCGCGCGCCCATTCCGCTGCGCAAGCTCGAGCCGGTTGAAACACTGGTTCCCGGCGCCCGGACAGAGTTCCGGATACAGATTGCGGCGGTCATTCGAAAAGATGGAAAGATCGACAGAATCTCGCTTCTTCGCAACACTGGTCCGGCGTTTGCCCAAGCGGTAATTCAGGACGTGGCATCCTGGGAATTCAAACCGGCGACGCGGGATGGTGCAGCCCGTGGATGTGGACGTGATACTTGAGATCCCGTTCAGTTTCTCGGCCGAAATCGCTAAGCGGGCGGCGCCATAAGCAGCCGGCCGTCCTAGATCGTTGGTACTCGATCGACGTACCACGGCACTATTGAAGCATCACCAGCGGCATGACACCGTGGTAGTGCATGAGAATTTGCCAGTTAGCTTGGGCCTAGTCGCTGCTATTCTGTTGGTTTCCTGCGGCTTCACGGCGGGAAGGGCCTTCGATCGCGGAACGAAACTCTACGAAAAAGGCCAGTACGCCGAGGCTTCCATCGAATTCCGCAGGGCCATTCAGAAGGATCCTAAGTTCGGGGAGGCTTATCTGAAGCTGGGGCTCACCGAACTAAGGCAGGCGAACCCGCAGGTGCAGCCGACGCACTGCGACATGCAGTGGCGCTCTGCCCGATCGCGCGGAACCTAAAGCCGAACTGGCGCAGCTCTATATCAATAGCTATCTACGTGATCCGAGCCACTTCGCTGCGATTTTATCAACAAGCATCCCAGTTCATAACCGAGTTACTGAACAAAGATCCCAATTCGTTTTATGGGCTGCGGCTAAAAGGCTATCTGGCGATAGCGGACAACAAGCCGAAAGAGGCAATTGAGAATTTCCGGCGAGCCAACCAGATTCGGCCCGACCAGCCCGACGTAATCAGCCTGCTGGTGCAGAATCTTTTTCGGGACGGCCAATCTCAGGCCGGCGAGTCGCTGGCCACGGTCTTCCTAGATGCTCACAAGAATTATGGGCCTTTGTATGACATCCTGTATGCGCACTTCATGGATCTGAAGCTCCCCACGGAGGCTGAGAACGTTCTGAAGCGGAAGATCGCAAACAATCCTAAGAACAGCTTCTTTGTGACCCAGCTTTGCAGGCATTATTGGAGCATAGGGAAACGCGAACAGGCGACGCCATGGCTCAGCCAGATCACGTCCCGGCCACAAGAATTTCCGGAAGGACACCTGGATGCCGCGAACTTTTTCGCCGAGAATCGGGACTGGAATGATGCGGCCATCGAGTACGAAGCAGGCATCCGGTCGAATCCCACGAACAAGCTTACTTATCAGAAACGCCTCGCCACGGTGTTTCTGTCCGCTGGCAAGCGCCTCGAAGCCGAAAAAGTACTGGACGAAATTCTGAAGGATCACTCCGACGATGATGATGCGCACGCTTCTCGCGCAATCTTGCGCCTGGCGAGCGGTACACCCGCAGGATCTGGACCAAGGATTGTGGACCTTAAGTTTCTGGTCGGCAAGCAGCCCGGCAATCTGAAATATGCTTACCAACTGGGCCGGGCATACGAGCTAAAACGAGCCGACGAAGCCGCCAAGGCGCAATATCTCGCCATTCTTAGGTTAGCCAGCTCGGACATCCCGACCCTGGATTCTCTCTCGCATCTTTATCTTCGAGAGCAGCGATATTCAGATGCCAAGCGATATTCAGACCAGTGGCTGGCCGTTGATGCCCTCAATCCAAGCGCTCGTCTGGTGCGCTCGGCCAGTCTCGCCGGCCTGGGCGATCTTCGTCAGACGCGCGCTGTCCTAACGAGCTTAATTCACGATTACCCGAAATTGGAAGGCGCGTATTTGCAACTCGGGCTGCTGGACATCCAGGAGAAGCGCTACGACGACGCCGAAGTGGTCTTTCGCAAACACTATCAACCCGGCCAGGGTGATCTTCGTCTTCTGAAGGGCATGCTAGAGATGTATGCGGCGCGCGCGCAGTGGGACAAAGGCATCAGGGTTATAGAGAAAGAGTTGGAGGCCTTCCCGCAATCGGTCGAACTACGCCGGTTGCTGGCTGAAACAGCGGGCCGCGGCAGCCGCTTCGACCTCGCAATCGAACAATATCAAAAGCTTCAGCAGATGCAGCCCGCTGCAACCGACATCCCTTTTCAACTCGGCTTGCTTTATGACGCGAAGGGACAGTTCGACCAAGCCATTGCTCAATTTCAGGCGGCTCACCGCTTGAACCCCAAGGACCCTCTTCCCCGGCTATGTTAGGTAAGGTTTTGGAGCAAACCGGGCGTCGACAGGAAGCAATCGGGGACTATCGAGAGAGTCTTCGTTTGGACCCGGAGAATACATCGGTCATGAACAATCTGGCTTTCGACCTGGTAGAGACCAACGGCGACTTGAACGAGGCTATGACGATGGCAAGGCGAGCCGTGGAGAAAAGCCGCGGAAACGTCGAATTCACGGATACACTGGGCTGGGTCTATCTCAAGAACAAAGATACCCGAAGCGCGTTGCAAGTCTTTCAGACTCTTCGGAAACAACAACCCCAAAACGCCTCATTCCGTATTCACCTGGCAATGGCATACCTCGAAAGTGGAGACAGCAGCTCGGCGCATCACGAACTTGGAGACGCGCAGCAGTTGAATCCATCCCCGGAAGAGCAAAGGCAAATCAAACAACTACTCTCTCGGCTGTAAGCTCCGGTAGTACCAGGACTTACTGGTTACCAAATAGGACTGCGCGGTATTGACCGAGTGATTTCGCGAAGCATATTCTAAATATGCATGAAACATCCGATCGCGTGTGTCTTGACGCTATTAGCGTTGCCAATGACTTCTTTGTATGCCGGAGTAGGAACGATTACTCCAAGCCAGTTCGGAACCCAAAGTGTCGCTGGCTTAACTCTCACCGCAGGTATCTGCAGTGTTCCAGGAGTCAGCCCGGATTGTGGCGGAGCATTTACCGCGTCAATCGGGACCGCCAGTGGCGTTACGCTCTGGTGCGTGGATTCCCAGGAATTTGATCAGATGAATTATACCGCCAACGTTGTTTCGTTGAATACCACGAATTACACCACGTTCGACGATGGGACTCAGGTTCGATACGGTAACGTTGGACAAACACCCACCAGCACTAACGGTACTTGGATTGACACCGGCATCAGCGGCGTCACGAACCCGAATGATGCGCTTACGCGCTTTCAGCTAGCGGCTATCCTGATCACTATGTACATGCCCCAGGGGACGCCTGGTAACACCGCTGCCAATAACAACGTTCAGCAGGCCATCTGGCAGGTGATAGAGAATACGTCCATCGCCGTTGGACAATCAGGAACCAATGGAGAACCGAGCTTCACCTCCACGCCAGCCGTCAACACATTGATTAGCAACGCCGAGACGATACTGGCTGGTGGTTATGACTTCAGTGGCTGGGCGGTGGTTAGCGGCGCATATGTTGCCGGTACGCCAGGCGCCCTTTCGGGAGCCAATATCCAGACCTATCTCGTCGAAGTTACTCCCGAGCCGCGTTTCTATGGTTTGTTACTCGTTGGCTTACTAAGTTTATTCGGCATCATTTATCGCCGACGCATGGCTTCCTAAGTTCGGCAATCACTCTCGCTCACAATCGGCTCAGCAGTTCTTTCACTTTGAGTTCATCCTCGTGAGAAGGCCGGTTAGCCAAAGCATTCTCAAATTCGGTCTTGGCTTTCGCCCTATCGCCTTTTTCCAGAAGTGCCATCCCAAGATGATAGCGATAAACAGGATTTTGGGGATATTGCCTTACCAGAACACTGAAGGTTTGAAGGGAACTATCTTTCATGCCCTTCTTGAGGTAAATCCAACCGAGTGTGTCGGCAAAAGCGGCTTCCCGGGGAAGGATCTGCAAAGCACGCTGAACATATTTTAGTGCTTCGTCCAGGTCAATGTCCTTTTCGGCGAGAAGAAATGCCAGTTCGTTCAACACCATCGGGTCATCCGGCTTTAACTGGAGGGCACGCCGGTAGCTTGCTTTGGCTTGATCGACCTGTCCAGTTTTCGCCAGCGAATAAGCCAGGAGAACGATAACGTTCGCATCGTTGGGCATAATCTCTTCAGCCCTTTGCAATGCCGAGATTGAGTGCGCGAAGTCTTCCTTTTGTATATAAAGCTCGCCTTCCCGGAAATACAGTTGCGCTGATTTTGGGTTCTGCGAGAGCAAGGTCTGGTACTCAGCGATAGCGACATCGTATCTCGCGGCGCGAGCGGCGACGTTGGCCAGCAATTGGCGAAGCTCGGAAGAACCCGGTGAACGCTTCAGTTGATCCGTTAGGAACTGAAGCGTTTTATCAAACTGACTCTCGGCGGAATAAGTCTCGGCTAAGCCTGCAGCTGCTCGTGTATCTTGATCGCCCGGCTGGTATAGCTTTCCAAAAATTTGTTCGGCATCCTTATACTTTTTCTGTGCAATGGCGAGGAACCCAAATTGTAGCTGAATGTCTTTGTTTCGAGGATAGTCTGCCAGAAGGCGATCCAGCTCTGTATGCGCTTCATGATATCTTTCAGTTGCAATCAGACTGACCGAATGAAGGAGCCGTGCCTGGTAGTTTCTTGGATCATAGGCAAGAATCTCGCTGGTATAGCGGATTGCGCTCTCGGGTTGACGCTGCTGTAAACTGATGAGTGCGAGGGCGGCGCGGGAGGGAAGAAAATCTCCGCGCTTTTGAATGGCCCCCTGGAATTGGGCCTTGGCGGCATTCAGATCACCCTTTAATTGATAGGCACGACCGAGATCGTAGCGGTAGATGGCATTTTCCGGTCTTTCCTTAACCAGCTCATCGAACTCAGCGACGGCGGTGTTCAGGTCCTCGGAACGCCCATTACTCATTAATAGGTTAGCGCGCAGAGCCCGGAATTCCTCGTCCTTGGGGCGTTCCTTGAGAAGCTCCTCAACCAGGCGTGCGCCTTCAACGATGTTACCCTGTGCCAGCATTGCTCTCGCAAGCCTTTGTCGATAGATGGGCTTCTGCTTCCGATCCGATCGCAGGCCCTCTTGATATTGGCGGGCGGCTTCAACCGGGTTCCCCATGGCGCTATAGAAGTCCCCGACTTGAAGACGCGCATCAGGGAACGTCTTTGAGTTATTCAGCAGGCGCTGAACCGCTTGGGCTGCTTCGGCCTGCTTTCCCTGCCGCATGTAGTACTGCGCCAACTGAAACACGTAATCCGCATTGGTCGGGTTATTGTCAACTTTCATTCGGAGGACCTTCTCAGCATCCGCCGGCAGGCCGCGGCCCAAGTAATACCGATACAGCACGTCGTATATATCGGGGAAACTCTTGTCCTCCTGGATCAAGCCAAGCGCCAGGGCCTCGGCCTCCTGGGTCCTATTCTCCTGAAACAAAGCCTGGGTCAGGCTAAGACTCACGTCGGGCTGCATTGGTTTAATGCGGTTGGCCTTCTCAAGATATCCAACCGCCTCGCCCGACTTTCGATCGAGCAAGAGAATGGCGCCCTTCAATCGCAAGCCATCGAAGGAGTTCGGATCCTTGGACAAAAGTTGATCTGCTAATTTGACCACCTGCTCATACTGCAGCCGGGGGTGAACAGGCGCCGCCACGTAAATTGTCAGACTAATGTCGGCGAGTCTTATCTTCGCGTCCTCATTGGTGGGAGCCAATTCGACGGCGCGGGACAACAATTGGTAGGCCTCCAGGGGGTTTTTCCGCTCAAATTCCAACATGCCTAACCGGTAATATGCCTCACCAAAGACTGGGTCCTTTTGCAGCGCCTTACGATACTGGATGGCGGCATCCTCTAACCGCCGGGCCCCCACAAAGTCGTTTCCTTTAGCTAGATAGTACGGGGCACTCCGGCTACATCCTCCAGCAGTAACGATAAAAAGGAGACACAATAGAGCAATTACAACGGGCACGGCGCCGTAGCCAGAAAAAACCGCGCTAGCATTGGCTGTCTTAATGACCGATGTTTTCAATTCAGCACCGCAATGAAGCTCACAGGTTTTATAACAGCGATCGGAGCATTCGCGCTAACTTTACTATGCCATGACTTTGTCGTGGCTCGGCCTGGAGGTCCGTGGCCTTTCGGAATTCCTCCTCCGCCAAACGAGGGTATCCCAGCGCGGTGTACTTCATCGCGAGATCGCGATGCACCAGATAGGCGCTCGGGTCATCGGGGTAAGCCCCAAGAAATGCCTGTAGAACCTCCACTGCTTTGAAATAGTCAGCTCTCTGGCTGTATGCCTTTGCAAGATCCAGGACGGTGTCCACCGACGATGGATTGATTACAATCGCGCTGCGCAATGCCTCCGTAGCATACAGGGTATTTCCACGCTTTAGAAGCACCGCCCCCAGGCGGGAAAGCGACCGGGCCCGCATAGCATCCTGCTTAGAGGCAACCGTAATCCTATATTCCTGTTCCGCATCTTTCAACTCGCCTGACGTTTCGAATGCGAGACCCAGAGCAAAGTGGGCACTCATACCTTCCGATGTCTCGTCGCGTGTCAATAGCAGGGCTGTCTTATACTCATCGATAGCCTCCGATGTGCGCCCTCGGGCCAGAAGCGCCTCTCCCAGATTGGTATGACAGTGAGAACTGCCTGGCTGCAACTCCGTGGCAATACGGAACTCGGCGATGGCCGCATCAATTTCACCGCGTTCGATATAGCTCGCGCCAAGAGCATTGTGGACCACCGCGGCGCGCGGAGATTGTTGCACGGTCTTGGTGAACAGATGCGCGTCGTCCCTCCAGTCGAGATTACGGGTGATTACTTCGGCCGAGCAAGCCACCATCACAACGCCTAATATGGCCCAGGTCCAGCGTGGATTTCGCTCCGCTAGCGAGTCGCAGGCTATCGCCACGATCCATACAAATCCTACCGAAGGCAGATAAAGATAGCGCTCGGCGAAAACGTTTTCGCCTATCCCCGCGAGATTAAGGACCGGGGTCAACATCACAAAAATCCAAAGGACGCCGAAAGCTAGTAGAGCAGGACGAGTCGTTTGAGCGCCGTCACCCTCAACGACTCGGCGTCGTGACAAGATCATGACAGCAACCAACGCAACCAGGCTTACTAGTGAAACAGCGACCGGAAAAGTAACCGCGGTCGTAATGTGAAATACATGGAAAGCGTTGAGATAGGCTGGCATCAGGAGTTTGAGCAGGTATGTTCCGAGGGTATGCACGGCGCTGAGAAAGTATTGAGATAGAGTAAACCGGAAATAAGTGTTCTGCATTGGCGCCAGACCGCCTAACGCGCTGACACGTAGCACCAGATAAATGCCAAGAGTTACCGAGAGACCTAGATATAAGGACTTATTCCGCCATAGATCTCGCACGCGCCGCCCACTAAATGCCCATTCATGACCTGCGTACAGCAGCAATAACATCGCGCCTGTCTCCTTCGTCATCAGCGCCGCCAAATACAGGCTGCAATGACCCGCGACTTGCCACGCGCGCGGAGCGGATTGTTGCTGGTCAAACAGGCAAAGCGCCCACAGGACGATCGAGGTTAAGACGACGTCGGGTAAAGCAGCCACCCACGCGACAGCCTCGGTGTGGATTGGGTGCACTGCGAACACGAGGGCCGCAAGTACCGCAAGTCGTGAAGACTTTGTCAAACGAAGAGTTAATCGATGTAGGAGCAGCGTATTGGCTACGTGCGCCGATACCATGAAAAGGTGGAATACAAACGCGCTCGGTCCGGCCAAAACGTACAAGATCTTATAAATCAAAATCTGAAGAGGCCGGTAGTAGTTACTAGTTTGTACGCCCAACGGAGCCCAAACACTGCTAGTGAAGATTGCTGCTAATTGATGAAGATCGGTAACCAGAGGGTTGCGAAGAAGCTGGTAGCGATCGTCATAAACGAAGCCATTTAGGAGGGTGTTAGCGTATACAGTCGTCGCAACTAGGGCTAACCATCGGTGATTGGAGCAAACGGAACCAATCCGGCGGCATACAGCCTCCACCGGCGTTTGTAGTCGAGCGATGGCGTGCAATCAGCACCCAGTAATTCTGGGCTCAAAAACTACGCACCGGACGAATCGTCCAGTGCGTGGTACAGCTAACGTGTACATGAAGCAGGCCGCCGATCACACAGTTCGCTTGCGGCGCCAAGTACCGAATACCACTGCGCCAAACGCGAGGGAGAGTATACCTAGATAAGACGTAGGTTCCGGAACGGCTGCTGTACCCGGACCGACACCACCTATGAAACCGGTTGTCGTCGAGCCGTTGATCATGCCATAAACGTGAGCGCTGAAAAGAGAAGGCACATGACCATTATCGCCGCCGTTGCTGGTAGATCCGTCGACGAGTTGTGTGACACTCGTGAAGGAACCACCCGACAGTCCGATGGTAAACATTAGATCGCTCAAGCAGCCAGTGCCACCAACCGTTCCCATCGGCGCCGTACAGTCGCTAGCACCGCTTGCGGAGGAGGTGATTGCATGTTCAAAAGTTCCATAGGAGTCCATGTGAGCGCCCGAATTAAGATCGCCGCTTCCATAGGGGGTCGGGAGACCGGAAACAAAAAGCGTGTAATTGGGTGAAGCTGTGTCATTGAAGCCGAAGGTGTCACCCCCGGCGGCAACAAGGCCCAACGTACCGATCAGTTGCACGTTGAACTGGATTTCGCCGCCGATAAGGGTGAGAGTTACCGATCCATAATTTCCAGTTCCGGGCGGATTCCAAGATCCGTTGTTGGTAGTGAGATTGAACGAGCATGACGCTTGTGTTCCAACACAACTTGCGGCTTGGCCGGTACATGCGCCAAGCAGCATCGCCGCCAAACTGCCGAGCAAAATACCTTTTTGCATTTACACTTTTCCTCGATTGTTATCTACGTGAGCAAGTCTAACTCTACTTTGAGACAGGTTACAACGCAAGCCCCAAAGGTGAACTTCCCATTCTATTTGGTACTAGGACGCTGCATCATTCTTGTAGGCAATGAGATGCTTGGTAGTCTCGCTAGACACGCCGTCGGGAATGCGCGTCTGCAAAGAGAAGAGTTTGCACAAAAAGTACTAGTACGAAAACGTTTGCGGTTTGAGTACTAGTACGATCTAGTCCCAATTGCATAGCATTTTCAGGGATTTTTCTTAGGGATATACGGTAAGCTAAGGCTCTGCGACTTGGGAAATTTTAAATAGCGCGGTCAGTGATCGCCCAGTCGGCGACACTTTAGAAGGCATTTCTCCGTTTGAAGACCAAAGCTGGAGGAGAGTAGTCTTTGTTTCTAATTTTTACGCTCGGCGCCATCGCTGTTATCCTTACGCTCGTCTTGACGCCGCTTATTCGCGACTACCTGGGAAAAGCCTTCCTCGATCATCCCGACGGTGGTCGCAAGACGCACGCGAAAGCGCTTCCGCGCGTAGGCGGGATTGCGATTGTCATCTCGTATGCGGCGACCTTTGCGATCGCATTGGCGTTGCCTTTCAGCTATACCTACGTCCTGCATAGGGCCCTGCCTGACATCCTTCGGCTGAGCCTGGTATGCGCCGTCGTTTTTGCCACTGGAGTTGTTGATGACTTGATTGGATTGAAGGCCAAACAGAAACTCCTTGGAATCGTCGGGGCCAGCATGCTGGCGTACTGGGGCGGAATTCGCGTCGACATGCATTTCCTCCACTACTTTCCACAATGGCCATGGCTCGGTTTCGCCATCACTGTACTGTGGCTGGTGGGCTGCACGAATGCATTTAATTTGATCGACGGGATGGATGGCCTGGCCGCCGGCGTTGGACTGGTGGCAGCGATAACGATGCTGTTGGCTGCGCTCACGCAGGGGAATCTGCCCTTGGCCCTGGCCACGATGCCGCTGGTCGGATGTCTGCTCGGCTTCCTGCGTTATAATTTCAACCCCGCCTCGGTTTTTCTGGGTGACAGCGGCAGTCTGTCAATCGGCTTTCTGATGGGCTGCTATGGCGCCCTGTGGAGCGAGAAGTCGGTCACGCTGGTGGCGATGACGGTTCCCATCCTGGCGGTTTCCATCCCACTTCTGGATGTCTTGCTTTCTATCACGCGGCGATACCTGCGGAACCGGCCTATTTTTCAAGGCGACCGCGGACACATTCACCATAAGTTGTTGGAGCGCGGGTTTAGCACCAAAGGAGCCGTATTGATTATTTACGGCATGTGCAGCCTTGTGGCGGTATTGTCCCTGGTGGCTAGCGCGCTTCATAACCAGTTCAGTGGTCTGATTGTGTTGGTGGTGTGCGGAGCCGCTTGGTTAGGTATCCGGCACTTGGATTATGCGGAATTCGCCATGGCAAGCCGCATGTTCCTGGGAGGAAGATTTCGCCGGATCATTGACGTGGAGGCCCGGCTGGTGGATTTTGAATCGGCGCTTGCAAGGGCCATGAACCTGGAGGAGTGTTGGACCAGGATACTGGCCGGCACGCAAGAATTCGGCTTCCAGGGTGTCCGAATGAGCGTCAATGGAGAAGTCTTCGAAGAGTTAGGCGCAAGGAATGGCGATGTGACCTGGCAGTTGAGAATACCGCTGCCGGGAGGACAATACATTAACTTCGTTCGCGATCTGAATTCCGAATTAAATCCGCTGATCCTGAGCGCTTTTGTAAGCTCGGTCGAACGGGGTCTGAGGAGTTCCGTCGCGCACGGTCTGAAGCCGGTGCGCATCCAACCGGAGCTCGTCCTGCGTCCCGCGACCGCGCAACTGTATCATGCGGCCGGCGCGGGGACCGCCAGCGGTGACTGTACCCTCTCTATCAAGCAAGTCCCTAAGGTCTGATCGGCTGTTTGTTTCGCTCCAGACGACTCCGCCGTTGCTGAAAAACTGCGTTTACCGATGCCGTTTCAGGACCGGTAAGGACCGAAGGATCACAAGCCGGAAGGCCCCTCTTACAGGCCTCGACGTTGCGCAACCGAAATGCCGACCGCGCGGTGTTCAAGTCGGCTTCGTTGAGTTCCAGTGGCTCACACGTCGCCAACCCATTGAGGCAACTGGAACGATTTCTGCGCCCTAGTTCCGCTCGTACGGCTTTCTCCTCGGATTCGCTCAGGACCAATGGATCGCAGGTGGACGAATTATTGAGACAACGATCGCGGTTCCGGCTTAGGGAGGCGGCCTGTACCGACGCTGCTTCGCCAGGTGTCAAACGCAGCGGATCGCAAGTGGACGATCCACTGAGGCATCTATCGAGGTTACGGCGAGCGGCGGACGCCTCGACAGTCCCCTTTTGACCTTGAGTCAGCCTGGTCGGGTCGCAAGTAGGGGAGCCGCTTATGCATTTCTCGAAATTGCGCCGCGCGACGGCAGTCTGAACCGCGGCAGCGTCCTTTTTGTTGAGGATGAGCGGGTTACAGGTGGCAGAGCCGTTCGAACATTTGTCTAGGTTTCGTCGATAACGGGCGGTTTGAACCGCGCCGGCCTCGGTCGTCGATAAGCGGGTGGGATCGCACAGCGTCGAACCTTCTAAGCAACTGTCCAGGTTACGTTTCTTAGACGCCTCCGAAACCTTCTTCAGCTCATCGGGGCTTAAAACCGATATATCGCAATTGGGCAGACCTTTTACACAGTTGAGAAGGTTGGGGGAAACAATAGGGGTCAGCGGCGATTTACGCTGCGGTTGACCTGCCGCAGCAGCCACAGCAAGAAACACAATCATCGCACTTCGGGTCCGCATACCGTTAGTGTCCCTATTTCTCATGGAGATTGCCAGTACTAGTACTTACGAGTACCAAATGGATCTGAAGTTCATTGACAGTTGTCATAAGAATTCGGCATACTCCGAATACGCACTGACATTTGTCATTTGAGCAGGCCTGGGATCAGCCTGGCAGTGCGTTAGCTGTCGCCATTTCAGAAAAACAGGAATATGGGACTGAAAGGGCGGTAGCTTGTCAATCCGTTCCGGAACTAAATCACATTGACAACATTGAACTTAGCAGGAGGGATGCTGTGGCCGTTCTAAAGCCTAGAGAGCGTCTTGTGTACTTCCGAATATCAGAGGACGAGTTCCGTCAATTCGTGAGCGTTTGCGAGCAGGAAGGTGCGCGCAGCGTCTCCGACCTTGCCAGAACAGCGATCCAGCGGCTCATCGCCGACGGCGATCGGCACCGGAACGGTGAGGAGCTCGCGGAAAAAATGCATCGCCTTGAGCAGTTGATCATGGCGGTGACGGAGCAATTGCGATTGTTAGCTACCGCGCGAATGCACGAGGCCGGGATGGTGGACGTAGCAGCGACCACCGACGGCTGCTCTGCACCGATTGAATCCACTGACGATCGGAGAGAACAATAATCCCATGGATATGCTTTTCGGGGGTAGGGGCGAAAGGAACAACCAACTGGTGCCCTACGGCGAGAATCTGATCGTGGAGGCGCAGCCGGGATTTGCTTCCGGGCGTATCCGCCAGCGAAGAATCCGGTGGTCCATCTATCGATATCGGCAAGCTCATCCGAAGATACTGGCTCCTGCTGTTAGCGCTAATAATCTCTGGGGGCAGCAGCCGGGTTCACATCGGTAGTCTTGAGTTCGCCAATGTACCGAGCGCGTTTACTGCTTGAGGTGCAAGAACACAAACGACGTCATACTCAAGGACAGCCTTATGGTGGCTTCCACCTCCGAGGCGAACGAGGTCAACATCCAAACCCAGATCAACATCTTGCGCGGAGGAACCTTTCTGAAACGAGGCGCGGATCGCATGCAGTCCGAGACCGTGCCATTGGCTCCCACCGGACGAGACTTGTTCTCGCGCTTGCGGCAGCGCCTTCATCCTGCCACGCAGGATCCCTTGGAGAATGCCCGGCGGGGTCTGACTGTCGCGGTAGCGACCTTTGATGCACGGCCAGTTGCAAAGACGAGGCTGATTGAACTCAGTTGCGAGTCGACCAGCCCGGATGTGGCGGCTCAGTTTCTGAACGCGATGGCTGCGGAGTTCTCCGAAGACACTTCCCGCTCTCGCATGCAGACTTCGCAGAAGACCAGCGAGTGGCTGGCCCAGCAGATCGAAGAAACGAAGTCGAAAGTTCAGGAATCGGAAGAGCACCTGCGGGATTTTGTACAGGCCTCCGGAAACGTATTTGCCGGCCAGGACAACACTCTCGAGGACACGAAATTAGCGACGTTGAAGGGCGAGCTGGCCAAGATCCAAGCCGACCGAATCGCCAAACAAACCAGATATGAACTGACACTCAACAATCCCCCGGAGACGCTGGGCGAGATCTTGGACGATACCGTGCTGAAGGGATACCAGCAGCAGATCAACGCGTTGAAGCGTGAAAAAGCGATCCCTGGAGACGATCTATACGGATAAGAACGAAAAAGTGCGAAAGCTCGACGCTCAGCTTCCGTTACTCGAGAATGCGTACAGGAACGAACTTAGCAGCGTCGTAAAACGTATCAAGAACGACTACGACGCCGCTTTGCGCCAGGAGAAGCTATTAGCGGCGGCGTACAACGGACAATCCGCAGCGCGTGGGAGCGGAGGCTGGCAAATCAGCTCAATACAACGCTCTGCGGCGCGAAGTAGAGACCTTGCGCCAAATGTATCAATCTCTTTTGATGCAGTCGAACCAAGCCGGCTTAAGTAGTTCGGTGCCAATCAATCCGATCCGAATCGTCGAGCCAAGTCAATCCGCCGGATGCTCCTTACAAGCCACAGCCTGTATTAAATATTTCGTTTGGAACCGTGTTTGGCCTCGCCCTAACTGCTGGATTGGTGTTTATCCGCGAGCGGATGGACCACAGTATCAAATCGCCAAGTATGAGTCGCCGGCTGTTGAACACGCCGGAACTGGGGGTGATTCCGAACCTAAGAGTTCAATGGAAATGGAGCAGCCCGGCGCGCGATCCGTAACGGGAAGAATCTCTTGCTCGAAGGGGCGGGAGAGGACTCCCCAGCGGCCTTGTTATCCTGGCAAAACGGTCCGGCCTTCGTCGCCGAGTCGTTTCGAGGCACGTTGGCCTCGATCCTGAGAAATCAGGGCGGGAAGAAACAGAAAACGATTCTGATCACCAGCGCCGGGCCGGCCGAAGGGAAGACGACGGTCATTCAGAATTTAGGGATAGCCCTGGCTGAGACAGGCGCAAAGGTCTTGCTGGTCGACGCCGATTTCCGCCGGCCACATCTGCATCACAAGTTCGGTCTGCCCAACGAGTTCAGTTTGATTGATCTGCTTTCCGAGGGGACCGCCCTGGATCAGTATCCGTCCGAGCGGTTCGGCGTGCCGACCGGATTTGCGGGGCTCTCGTTGCTGCCCAATCGTCCTACACATGACAACGTTTCCAAAGCTCTCTACTCGCCGAGATTGCGAGCGATTTTCGAAATCTTGATCCAGCGATTACGACACGATTCTAGTGGATGCGCCGCCGATTCTGAATGTCGCGGATACACGCATCATGGCGCCTTTGACAGATGCTCTTATCCTGGTACTGAGATGCGGAGTCACGCACCGAGATGCCGCTCTGGAGGCATACCGGCGCATCCAGGAGGACGGACTATCACTGCTGGGTACAGTGCTGACAGATTATGATCTGAGCTCGGATCACAAGCGGCAATATTATTACGATTATGGCGAGCGCAGTACAACCTAAGATCACAGAAGTACCGAGCGCTTCGGGTCCGGCATCCGGCGGTGTCCCAGCTATGTTCCGTTCGCTGTCGGAGCGGCGTTATTAATCGGTGCCTTTTGGCCAATCCTAACGGGAATGTATGGCAGTTGGTTCGACGACCAGGCTTATACATGGAGCACGGCATTTTGGTAGTTCCCGCCGCCGCTTACATGGTCTGGGTGAAACGCGATAAGCTCAGCGGTATTCCCACTGCATCCTTCCTTGTGGGGCGTCGCTTTACTTTTGTGGGGCGCACTTCAAGCGACCCTCGGCCTGGCCGCGCAGTGGGTTTGGGTGAGCCGGACGGCATTGCTGGTGTCTCTGGTCGGACTGATCGTAGCATTCTTTGGTTTTCGAATGGTTCGCGAACTGGTGTATCCGCTGTGTACGCTCATCCTGATGATCGCGCCTCCGACTTTCATATTCGATTGGGTTACTTTGAGTCTGCAGTTCCTGGCCAGCCGCTTGGGCGAGATTTTCTTGGAAGTCCTGGGATACTCGGTGATGCGCGACGGGAATATTCTTGAGCTGGTTGGAACGAAACTATCCGTCGAGGAAGCTTGCAGCGGTCTCCGTTCACTGCTTTCCATTCTGTTCATGTGCACGTTATATAACTACTTTTTCGTAAAAGGTAGACTCATGCGCACGCTCATCCTAGTATTCGGCGTTCCGATTGCGATTTTGGGAAATGCCGGTAGAATCGTCGCCACTGGAATTGCCAGCCAGTACAACCGGGAACTGATTCACGGCGTGGCACACGAGACATTCGGATACATCAGCATTGTCGTGGCAGGAGTCGGTTGCGTTCTGCTTCATCTACTCATGCTCTATATTCAAAAAACTCGATCTCCTCAGCCGCCTAAGCTGAGACTGGGGAGTTCATGAACCGGGCTCTGTTCCTCGCGGTGTGCGCTGTTTTATTGATGCAGGCCGGCGCGACGAGAATGTTATCGATATCGGAGCGCGATCTGTCACTTCCGGGCTTGCACCAATTGCCGTTTGATTTCGGAACCTTCACTGCAACCGGCGAAGATGCTCTGGAACCTGCCGTGTTGGAGTATTTGCGACCTGACGAGTACACTTTGCGTGACTATGTGAACGCGAGTGACGGTAGGCGCGTTAATCTCTTCGTCGGCTTTTTCAAATCGCTCCAGAATACATACGGCCCCCATTCTCCTCGAAATTGTCTGCCCGGCTCGGGATGGCTCCAGAGATCCTGGAAGATATCTCATCTCGACGTTCCAGGAAGTTCCGAAGGGATCCCAGTCAACGAATATGTTCTTGAGAAATCAGGCCAAAACATCCTCGTTCTCTATTGGTATCAGAACGATCGTCATGTGTGGGCCGAGGAATTTCGGGCCAAACTGACAATGTTGCCCGACCTGTTACGCTACCGGCGGTCCGATGTCAGCCTTGTGCGATTGGTGATACCCATGAACGGCACAACCTGGGACCGCGAGTTATCGACCGGAGCAGAATTCACGAAGCTGGCATTCCCGGCGTTGGTTGAGCACTTTAAGAGCGTCCAGTAGCGGCTGAATCCAGGACAGCATGAGAGTCGTATATCTGAACCCATGCGGGCAAATGGGCGGCGCCGAGACAAGCCTCCGCGAGCTGCTGGCAAGCGTCCGAGAGGCCGAACCTGGCTGGGAATTGTATCTTGTGCTCGGCGAAGACGGCCCTCTGGTCGGCATTGCGCAAAAGCTCGGCGTGCAGGTCGTTGTCTTGCCGTTCCCAAGAACATTATCTAGAATCGGAGACGCGGGACGAGGTCGCTTCAGGGCCGTGTGGTCATTGGCTCAGGCGGCACCCGGCGCTGTGGCTTACGCACGAAGGCTAGCGCGAATCCTGCGTGAGCTGAGCCCCGATATCATTCACACCAACGGGTTCAAGATGCATTCGTTGGGCGCCTGGACACGGCCGTCTAAAGCATCGCTGGTCTGGCATATACATGACTATGTGCGTACCCGCCCAGTAATGTGTCGACTATTGCGGCGATGTTCCGGACTCGTCGCAGCTGCGATCGTTAATTCCAGAAGTGTCGCGGCCGATCTCTCAGAGTTGTGCCCGGACCTAAAAGTTGTGCCGATCTATAACGCGATTGATCTGGATCGATTTGCACCACACGGCGACATCCTGGATCTGGACTCAATCGCCGGCCTCCCGGCTGCACCGGCCGGCACCATACGCGTGGGCCTGGTGGCAACGTTCGCGCGCTGGAAGGGACACCACACTTTCTTGCAAGCGCTATCCCGATTGGAAGCAGACACCCCCGTTCGCGGATACATTATTGGTGGACCTATTTATCAAACGGACGGCAGTCAGTGGTCGATCGAAAAGCTCAAGGAAGAATGCGAGCAGCTTGGACTGAAGGAAAAAGTGGGGTTCACCGGCTTTATCGCTGATCCACCCGGAGCGCTCAGGTTCCTGGATGTGATCGTGCATGCGAGCACGCAGCCGGAACCATTCGGGATGGTCATTGTCGAAGGGATGGCTTGCGGTAAAGCGGTAATAGCCAGCCGGGCGGGTGGCGCTTGCGAACTTTTCAGGGACGGGGAAGACGCCGTGGGCCATGCGCCCGGGTGTGTGGATGCACTGGCGGCCCAAATCCAGCGGCTCGCGAGCGATCTGGAATTGCGACGCCGTTTAGGTGCGGCAGGCCGCGTGACGGCGGAGCGCCTGTATCACCGCAAGCGACTCGCGCGAGAGTTGCTCGATTTGTATGGACAGTTGACAGGCGGCTCCAGCCGACTGATACCGGATTCTGGTTTAGCCGAATCGAAGGCTTTTGCAGAGACCTCGACCCCGTATTAAGCGTGATCGATAACATGCCAGGCGCGACAGTCGATTTCCCACGAAATTCACCGGCCGGAAACCCAATTGGCGTTACCTGCCGTCTGCGCGTCCTGCACGTGAACGGTGGGAATCTGTATGGTGGAGTGGAGACATTCCTTGCCACAGTAGCTCGGTTACGTGAGCTTTGCCCAAGTATGGAACCACATTTCGCCTTATGTTATGAGGGCCGGGCGAGCCGGGAACTGGCGGCAACGGGAGTTCCGGTATATCTGTTGGGTGCGGCGCGGATCAGCCGCCCCTGGACTGTATGGCGCGCACGCCGTCGTTTGCGGCAGATTCTGCGTCGAGAACAATTTCAAGCGGTTATCTGCCACATGCCTTGGGCGCACGCCTTGTTTGCGAGCGCCGTTCGAGCTGAAGGACCGAAACTCGGCTTCTGGGCGCACGGTTTTCATACCGGCCGTAGCATGTTGGAATTAATGGCACGGATGACACCGCCCGATGTCGCGATCATCAACAGCCGTTTCACGGAAAACGGCGTCAGGAAGTTGTTTGGAAACGTGCCTCGCGAGGTGCTCTACTATCCCGTGGCATTGAACCTCCACACGGAGGCGAACGAGTTGCGTGCCACCGCCCGGCGAGAGCATGGAGCCAACGACGACACCGTGGTGATCATTCAGGTGAGCCGGCTGGAGGAGTGGAAAGGACACCTGAGGCAGCTCGAGGCCCTGGCGCATTTGAAAGACCTTCCATCGTGGGTGTACTGGATTGTGGGCGGCCCGCAGAAACAGGATGAGCAAGAATATCTTGACCGGCTCAAGGCGACGGCGGAGCGGCTGGGCATCGCAGACCGGGTCCGATTCCTGGGGCAGCGCACGGATGTAGAACAACTGCTCGCCGGCTCGGACATCTTTAGCCAACCGAATGCTGGCCCGGAACCGTTCGGCATCGTGTTTATCGAGGCGCTTTGGGCTGGGCTGCCGGTGGTGACGACCGCGATGGGCGGGGCGTTGGAAATCGTTAACGAGTCGTGCGGGTTTCTGGTTGAACCAGCGAATGCCGCATCGCTTGCGGGCGCTTTGCGGCGTCTGATCGTTTCCCCGGAACTGCGCCGCAGATTTGCAGCCGCGGGCGCAGCGCGGGCATTCGAGCTTTGTGACCCGCAAAAGCAGATTAGACAAATTGAAGATTTGTCGAGGCGCATTGCCACCGGAGGTACGGCGAACGCATGATCGCGCTGGTCCTGTGTATCGCAGCGGCGGTGGGTACTTTTTGGGCCGGACGCCGCTCGCTCGGCCAAGGGCTGGTGGCGCTACTGGCGGCTGGTTACTTCTATGGCATTCTGAGGGCGAACCTGCCGTCGACCTTTTCCTATTTCATATTTGACGTAGCCCTGATCGGCCTTTACTTGTCGCAAAGTTGGGTCTCGAACGACACGGACTCGAAGCGGGTCGCGACTGTTCGACTCTGGACGGTAATCCTCATCGCTTGGCCAACGCTGATGGTCTTGATGCCGTTCCAACCGCTTCTGGTGACTTTGGTGGGGCTTCGTGGCAGCATTTTCTTCATCCCCATGCTTCTGCTTGGAGCCAAGATTAGGGACAAAGATATGGTTCAATTGGCGAGCGGATTGGCCGTATTGAACCTGATTGCGCTGGCATTCGCAGGAGCCGAGTATTTCACGAGTGTCATGCGGTTTTATCCACCTGGGCCAACGACTGCAATTATCTACATGAGTGGAGATGTCGCCGGCGGCTTCTTTCGGATACCAGCCATATTCACCAGTGCCCACTCGTATGGAGGCGGGATGGTAGCTTCACTGCCTTTTCTTTTTGGTCTTTGGGAACGGGCAGAGACACGGCGTGCACGTTTGTTAGCGATCTTGGGGATTTCGGCGGCACTGATCGGTGTGCTGATGTCCGCAACACGACAGAATTTCGTTCTCGGTTGTGCGCTTGTTGTGGCGGCCCTTGTTACCCGACGCGTAAACAAAAAGCAGTTCGCAATTTTTGGATTGTTGATCGCTGGAGTTGGTTTTGCAGCGACGACGAACGCGAGATTTCAGCGATTCAAGACTTTGTCCGATACCGAAGGGGTCACGGGCCGGATTGCGGGAAGCGTGAACCGGGGCTTTTGGGAAATCCTGCTCGAATATCCGATGGGCAACGGGCTTGGAGGCGGCGGAACGAGCATTCCCTATTTTCTGGAAGGACAAGTGAGGCACCCCATAGGGATGGAAAGCGAGTACGCTCGCATCCTTTCCGAACAAGGCGTAATTGGTCTGCTGTTCTGGGTGAGCTTCATCGTTTGGTTTTTCGCCCACGTTGGAACCGCATTCTCGAAGGGGCCTTGGGCGGGCACACGAAGAATGGCCTGGTGCTTAGCGGCCTTCAATATGTTATCGAGTGTGATGGGAATAGGGTTACTAACATCGATTCCACATACTGTAATCCTGCTTATGAGCGCGGGTTGGACTACGACGCGCCGCGCGCGTGAATTTGTGCCCCAACGCGCTGCAGTCAAAGGGCCCCGGTACCAGCCGACCTTTGTTCCGGCCGTCCGATAGACGAATGAGGCCGATCCTGGGCATTTCTGACTTGCAACTCCCATTCGCCGATAAGACATGATCACTCCTCTCGTGACAGTAGCGCCCGACGGCGAAGCACGGCGCATAAAGTCTGCCGACAAACAGATTCTCGAGTTAGATGGTGTGCGTGGAATCGCAATTTTTCTGGTAATCGCGTATCACTTCGGGAACTTCTCGCCTAATACGGAGTTAGATTGGGCCGTATGGCAAGTGGCTGGTCTCGGGTGGTCCGGTGTTGATTTGTTTTTCGTGCTGTCGGGATTTCTCATCACGAACATCTTGCTGAGGACGAAGCACACTGCCCACTACTTTCAGAATTTTTATGCGCGGCGGGTGTTAAGGATCTTTCCCTTGTATTTCGCGTACATCTTTGTCGCGTTTTACGTTGCGTTGCCACTCGCTCATCGTGCGGGACAATGGGTGCATTATTCCACGCACGGCGAGCTGTGGTATTGGCTCTATCTGGCGAATTGGCCGATCGCGCATAGAGATGCAATCGCTCCGGTTTCGCACTTGTGGTCACTTTCCATAGAAGAACAGTTTTACATGTTGTGGCCGCTGATCGTGTTTTCGACGAGACGATCAACACTGCTCAGGATATGTCTCGGATTAGTGCTCGGGACTGCGATTTTACGATTTTGCTTTGCATCCGATCCGGTGTTGATCTATAACCTGACCCCGTTTCGTCTGGATGGCCTTGCACTCGGCGCCGCCATCGCAGCCGTGAGAGGCATGAGCATTGGTGTGAAAATGTACAAGTACTCACGAGCAATCGTAATAATTACACCAATCGTGCTGCTGGGAATCTTCATAATAGCAGGGTCAACCTTCGGGTACGTTTCTCCTACCAACACCGTGGGTTTTACTCTGCTTGCAATGTTTTATGCCGCTGTGATTTTTCGCTGTGTTGAGAATGCCGGATCGAGGGATTGGCTCTGCAGGGCGATGCGAGTGCGTGCACTCCGAAGCGTAGGCAAATACAGCTATGGCATGTACATTCTTCACATCCCCATACTCTTGGGACTGCAGGGCCTGACGCGCCGTTATGGGGAAAGTTGGTTGGGCAGTGGTCATGTCTTGTGGGCGGTTGCGCTGGAACTGATCGTCGGTTTCGCTGCAATCTATGGATGCGCATTCCTATCCTGGAATCTTTTCGAACAGAGGTTCCTGCGCTTAAAAGAACGCTTCAGTTACGGAAGCACCATGCCGCTGCTGTTGCGGCTTCCGACTGATAAACGTTGCGAGGGTCAGTTCTGACCGCACAGTGACAGCAATGAACGTTCTGTATTGCGTCCCAATCGGAGATCGGGGAGGTGTCGAGCGCTTCTTACAAGACATCATAGTGCGGCACGACCCAAGTCGTTTTACGCCAACCGTGCTTGCGTTCTCCAATGGCCAATGGCTGACCGAACTGGAGGCGCTGGGCGTTCGAGTTTATTGTCTGGAAGGCATGCGGTTGCGAAATCCCTGGCGCGTTTTTCAAGCTGTCAATACAATCATCAAAAAAGAGCACATCGAACTCGTGCATTCTTCATACCCTTGGTGTCACGCGTTGAGTGCACCGGCCGCCACATGGAACCACTGCAAACAAGTGTGGTTTCACCACGGACCAATGAGTACCAAGAAATGGCAAGGCACCACATCGGTGCTTCCGGCAGACCTGGTGCTTACCAACAGCCATTTCCTGTGCGAGAGACTGCAGCATACGTTGTATGTCGCGAAGAAGACGGCAGTCGTCCACTACGGAATCAATGCGGCATGTTTTGCGGCTGAACCGACTCGGCGCGCGCATTTCCGCCGGCAGTGGAATGTTCCTGAGTCCGGAATTGCCGTCGGATTGGTCGGTTTCCTTGACCGATGGAAAGGGCAGGATGTCCTTCTTCAGGCCGCTCTGCTGCTTCGTGACAAGTTGCCTGAGCTAAGAATATTCATCGTAGGGGGCCCGCGCGGTGGGTTGGTTGCAAAGGAGTGCCAACAGTATCACGCTGAACTCAAATCGTTCGTGGCCAATCATCGCCTGGAGAACATGGTCACTTTTACCGGTCATACCGACGTTCGCGAAGGAGCGTTAGACGGACTGGATATCTTTGTTCACGCGAGCACGGAACCCGAGCCATTTGGAATGGTCCTTCTCGAGGCGATGGCGAACGGGAAGGCCATTATCGCGAGCGCTGAGGGCGGGCCGCTGGAGATTCTTAGAGATCGAGTGGATGGATTGCTGGTGGCACCCCGCCGTCCGGAGTTGTTGGCGCAGGCTATTCACATGGCCGCCAGCGACGCGGCGCTTCGAGAAACTCTAGGCGAACAGGCTCAAAATGCGGTGATCGAACGTTTCAGCGCGGATGCAGCCGTCCGGCAACTCGAGCGGCATTATGAAGAGGTCATGCAATGACGCCGGAGTTTGCATCAGAGAACGTGCCCTCGGTTCCTCGACCCGCTGGTGGAGAATAGAACAACGATGCATGTCCTGATCACTGGCGGCGCGGGCTACATAGGGAGCCACACGGCCAAACTCGTCGCACGAGCGGGTCTGCAACCCGTGGTCCTGGACAATTTATCGAGAGGGCACCGTGAAGCGGTTCAATGGGGTCCATTAGTAGTAGCGGATGTCGCCGATCGCGGAGCGCTCCAAGCGGTGTTCCGGGAATATCCAATCGAGGCCGTTATCCACTTTGCCGCGTTTGCGTACGTGGGCGAATCGATGCGTGCTCCTAATCTTTATTTCCGCAATAACGTCGTCGGCACGCTAAATTTGCTGGATGTGATGCGCGAGGAGGGAGTACGGCATATCGTTTTTTCGTCCAGTTGCGCCACTTACGGGCAGCCTCGGCAGATTCCGATTTCCGAGGAGCACGTCCAGCAACCTGTAAATCCCTATGGTGAGTCAAAGCTCATGGTGGAGCGAATATTGCAGTGGTATGGAAATATCTTCGGACTATCCTGGGTTGCCCTACGCTATTTCAACGCTGCGGGAGCAGACCCCGAAGGGGAGCTTGGGGAAAATCATGATCCCGAGACTCACCTCATTCCCTTAGCAATCGCAGCGGCGCTCGGAACGGCACCCGAACTGCAGATTTACGGAACGGACTATGAAACATCGGACGGTACAGCGATTCGTGACTACGTCCACGTCAGCGACCTGGCAGAAGCGCACTTGGCCGCATTGCGATATCTAAACTCTGGCGGAGCCAGCATGGCGTTCAATCTGGGCATAGGAGCGGGCCATTCGGTCCGAGAAGTAGCTGCGATGGTGGAGAAAGTGACAGGACGTCTGGTGCCCACGGCAGACGTGGCGCGCCGACCCGGGGACCCACCCTGCTTGATTGCGGATGCAAGTAAAGCTAAGAACGCCTTGGGATGGCGTGCACATCTTTCCAGCCTTGAACAGATTGTTCAAACGGCATGGGACCGGAAAATGAATATTCAACATGTGCCGACGACCTCAGCACCCGTGGCACGTTGAGCAACGACATGACATCGGGGAATGCTGCGGTTCAGCCCGCAGTGGAAGAACTGAAGCCCGCTACTGGCCGCACACGCCAATTCTTTGGCGGCATGCTGTTGAGCTACAGCTATCAGGCCATGCTCGTAATCACGGGGCTATGGCTTACGCCGTTTTTCTTAAGACACATTGGCCAGCATGACTACGGGCTCTGGTTGGTCGGTACCCAGCTACTGACGTATTTGACACTAACCGACTTCGGCGTTGTTGCTCTGTTACCGCTCGAGACCGCATACGCAACAGGCCGAGCTAAGAATGAGACGGAACGGGCAGAGGAATTGTCTGGCCTGATTGGGCAAACGACTCGACTGGTCTTATATCAGCTTCCAATCGTGGTCATCATTGCTGCCGTGATGTGGCTGACGATACCTGGCGAATGGCAATCCTTGCGTGGACCGTTGGGTATTGTCTTACTAGGCTTCATCATTTCATTTCCGCTCCGAATTTTGCCGGGCCTGTTGCATGGTTTGCAGGATCTCACTTTCGCGGGGAGCATGCAGATGCTCGGGTGGGCGACCAGCACGGCAGCAACAATAATGATGGTCCTGTCTGGATGGAGCCTGTATGCCTTAGCCCTGGGCTGGCTGATCAGCCAAACGGCGCTGGCGCCTATATTCTTTTTCCGATTGCGCAAGCGATTCCCCGGAATCATGCCGCATCGGCTACCCCCAGTCTTTCCTGGACCGCGGCGCGAACGCAATTAGGAAAGGGCTTCTGGGTCAACGTAGCGCAGGTCGCGCAGCTATTGATGAGCAGCACTGACATGCTGATAATCGGAAGGCTGCTCGGGCCTGCGGCAGTGGTTCCCTATGCTTGTACAGGCAAGCTGCCCAATGTCCTCGCAAATCAAGCACAGATCCTCATGCAAAATGCTACGCCTGGATTGTGCGAGCTGAAGACTGGCGAAACGCGCCAAAAACTGTTGGACGTTCTAGTTGCATTGACGCACGGGATCCTCGCCTTCAGCGGCTTAGTATTCTGCGTGGTGCTCGTGGTGAATCATTGGTTCGTCAATTGGTGGGTAACCGCGCATCAGTATGGCGGATTCGTGCTCACCGTGGCAATTCTGCTGAACATGGTCATCCGGCACTGGACTACAACCACCGGTTACACGGTGTTCTGCTTTGGACACCAGCGCAGAATCTCGCTTACCAATTTGTCGGATGGCGTGGTGACGGTGACTGCCTCCGTAGGGCTGACGATGCTCTGGGGACCGGTGGGAGCGCCTGTCGGATCGATGATGGGTGCGTGCCTGGTGAACCTGCCCGCCAACCTGATTGTGATCGCTCGGGACACCGGCGTGCCGGTGATGCATCTGGTAAGTGCGATGTTGCGTAGCTGGATCTGGCGCTTCGGGCTGCTGGGCGCCGCATGCTGGGTACTTGCAAGCCGCTGGTCTCCGAAGAGCCTGCCGGAAGCCGTGGCGGCAGTGATTTCGATCACCGTTCTTTATGGGCTAGTCATGCGACCAAGCCTGATGCGTTCGCCGCTGGGCAATTACCTCCGGCCACTCTTTGCAACTTTCCGTGGAAGATACACCGCGCTTCAGATGAGGTTCTTCTCGTGAGCGGCAAGACGACGATGGATTCCAACGGTCGCGTGGCCGTTGTATACGGAACTACTGCCGGCATCGGCGGTCTAGGCCATTCTGTGTCGGCGGCGATCAAAGCAGTCGCGAATGGCAATCACGAGGTCTTCGCATTGGGTCCAGGAGCTTCGCAGCCGTGGTCGCTTCCTGGAGGAACGCCTACAGCGACGTGGATTAATTCACCGGCCGGAATTCCGCGTTGGATGACCCGCTATACGTGGCTGCGGTGGCGGCCTGGACAGCAGACGCTTCTGCATGACGCTCGCTTAGGAAGATGGGCCGCAGGGAAGGTTTCGCAGTTGCGGCCGAGTTCCTGCTACCTATTTACCCAAGTAGCGCTGGAGACTCTCCGCTGGTGCCGGCCTGAGGGCATTGGCACGGTGCTGGATAATCCCAACGGGCACATTCGCAATTTCCAGCAAGTCTGCGAAGCGGAATCATTGCGCTGGTTCGGAAAGAAATACCATGGACATCCCACGGAAGCTATGGTGCAACGCGGTGAGGAAGAGTACCGATTGGTGGACCGGATCCGTGTTTATTCCGACTGGGGCAAAGCCAATATGATGCGATTTGGCATTCCCGAAGAGAAGATCCACGTTCTGCGTCAGACGGTGAATCTGGAACGGTTTCGGCCGCCTGCCATGCGACCGGCCATCGACGGCCCGTTGCGAGTTTGCTATGTCGGCAGCCTGGATCTGCGAAAAGGTTTTGTATACCTGCTGAAGGCGATCAGGGCGATTGGGCCCAAGCACATTCGACTACAAGTTGCCGGTGCGACCGGCGACCGGGACAGCGCTCGACTGCTGGCGCGCGAGAGCGCAGGATTGCAGATCGAATGCGCTCCCGGAAATTCGCTACCGGTGTATCAAAACTCTGAATTGTTCGTGGTCCCGACACTCGAGGATGGCTTGCCCTTCGTTTTGGTAGAGGGACTCGCTTGCGGTCTTCCCGTAATTGTTACGCGTGAAGCAGGTGCGGCCGAGTGCGTGCGGCAGGACCAGAGCGGATGGCTCGTCCCAGCTGGAGACTTTGCGGCAATAGCAGCCGCATTAGAAGCAGCGTTGCAGCGTAGGAAGGACCTCGTGACTATGGGGCAGCAAGCTCGCGCTGACGTGGAGCGATACGCAGGTGCTGCTCAACTGCAACAACTGTCTGAGTGGTTTTACAGCAGGGCAGCCGTGGAGGTGTGTTCTTAAGATGCCCCCCGGATTGAAGAAGATAATCATTCGATGGTTCTGGCCATTCATGCCAGGTTGGCTGGACGAGGGACGGCGAATGGTACAGGGTCCGCACCTGCAGGACCTGCTGGAGCGGGCAGCGAAAACGCGCTCGTTCTCCAGTGTGCTTAACGCCGGGTCCGGCGAATGTGGATACTCGCCCTTGCTGCTCAAGCTTCCGGGAGTCGTGTCGGTGGTTGAAACCGATTTCGGTTTCCGCGAGCACAGCCCCAGGCGAATCGATGCGAGACAGATTTTCTTCTGCTCGTCCTTGGTATCAATTCCGCTGCCGGATAAAAAGTTTGACCTGATTCTGTGCTCGGAAGTATTGGAACACATTGAGGAGCACGAGCATGCTCTGGACGAAATAAGGCGCGTGATCGCTCCAGGCGGTTGGTTTCTGATTTCGGTGCCAACTCCGCCTGCTCCTCCGGACCCGGCGCATGTCAGGGAAGGTTATCATCCCGGCGATCTGAGCGCCATGCTAACCCAGCGAGGTTTTGAGATTGTTGAAATGCGTTTCTGCATGTATCGATTCTTTCGTTTTCTGTTCGGTAACTGGGCAAGTCTGCCCTGGAAACCAAGAATTCTAATCCGGGGACTCTCGGCCCTAGACATGCTCATTCCAATGGGACCTCCCATGGATCTCATGATATTGGCGAGGTTGCCGCAAGCAAGCGTTGCTGCGCCTGCCATGCCACCAGAGACGGTGGCTTCTTTGATGACGGAGGTTTAAAGCAGTGTACGAACTGAATGTGAAGCGCATCATGGAGTCGCTAAGCGCCGAGGACGTTGTTCTCGATATCGGCGGTTGGTGCTGTCCCTTCAACCGGGCCAATTATGTTCTGGATGTCGAGCCGTATGAAACCAGGGGCTTTTACACGTCCTTTGGGGGGCCTGCCTCGCAAGGGCCCGAGCGCGAACACTTTACCAAGGAGACCTGGATCCAGCGGGACTTGTGTGAGCGGACACCGTTTCCATTCGGCGACAAACAGTTGGACTTCGTAACCTGTTCCCATGTTCTCGAAGATATTCGCGATCCGCTGTGGGTGTGTTCGGAAATGATCCGTATTGCGAAGCGCGGCTACATTGAGGTTCCTTCGAGGGTAGCGGAGACGTGTCGTGGGTGGGAAGTACCTGAGGAAGCAGGGCTGTCCCACCATCGGTGGCTGATCACGATGAACGGGAATTCCGTGGACTTTTTGATGAAGTATCATTTGATCCACACGCACTGGCGGTTCTCTTTGCCGAACAGTTTTATGAGGTCGTTGCGCCCGGAACAGCAAGTGCAGTGGATGTTCTGGGAGGACTCGTTCACCTACACCGAGCGAATGGCTCGCGACTTTGCCGCGCAGGTTGCCGAACTCGAGGGATTTGTACAGGATGTTCACCCGTATCCACAATGGCGGCTCAGCGCAGACCGGCAGGTTCGTCGAGCTCAGGCCTTGACGAACCGGGTTGTCGATAAGGTTCGAAGGACCGTGAACGGGCACCAGAACGGCAAATAGCGAACCATCCGTAGGTAGACGTTAGATTTCTCCATGCGGAATCAAATTGCAGACGATGTGACCACCAGCGCGACAGAGCCCTGCAGCCAACTGTCCTGGCACATAATCGGCGAGTATCCTCCTCAGTTTGGCGGCGTGAGCGACTACATCTATTCGGTAGCCACCGGTCTGGCACACGAAGGCGACGAAGTGCATGTATGGTGCGCGGATTGCCCCGGCGAACAACCTGAGGCCGATGGTGTTGTGGTGCATCGCGAATTAGGCCGAGTTTCACTAAAGGACCTGCGCCGCGTCGGTCGCGAACTGGATAAGTTCGCTGCTCCCAGGAAGATTCTCGTGCAGTGGGTTCCGCAGGCTTACGGATATAGATCGATGAACGTAGGGTTCTGCTGCTGGTTGTGGAATCGTAGTGTGCGACATGGCGACACGATAGAAATCATGGCGCACGAACCCTATCTGTCGTTCAGCAGGAATTGGAAGCAGTGCCTGGCCGCGGTGGCGCACCGCGTCATGACAATAATCCTGTTGCGTGCGGCACAAAAAGTATGGATGTCGATTCCGGAATGGGAAAGATGTTTGCGTCCATACGCGCTGGGCCGTCGCCTACCTTTCCGATGGCTTCCGATACCCAACAATATTCACATTACAGAGAATCCGAGGGTAGCGCAGTTGCGACGGCTCTATGCGCCGAATGACGCGATCCTAATCGGGCATTTCGGCACCTACGGCACGCCGGTTACGTCGTTGCTGGAGCCAATATTGTGCGCGCTAGCCGAGGAGCGCGCGAATCAAACAGTCCTGTTGATGGGGATGGGAAGCGAAGAGTTCCGCAACGCGGTGGTCGCGAGAAATCCTGGACTTGCACTGCTCGTTCGGGCGACTGGTGTGCTGGCCCCCGCAGCTTTGTCGGCGCACGTGGCGTCCTGCGATCTACTCGTCCAGCCGTATCCAGATGGAGTTAGCAGCCGCCGCACGAGCTTGATGCTTGGTTTGAACCTTGGAAAGGCTCTCGTGAGCACGACCGGTCCGCTTACTGAGCCTTTATGGAGACAGTCAGGCGCGATTCATTTAGCGCCGGTCGGGAACACAAAGGCCCTGCTCGACTTCGTCCGACAGCTCCGCAGCGATCCTGTCAGACGACGCCAAATGGGTGAGGCCGCATTCAACTTGTACAAGAAATACTTCGACGTTTCCCACACAATCGCGACGTTGCGAGGAACCGCAATGGAAGCGCACAACACCTTACATCATGAGTGATACTTTTACAAGAACCTTCGCGCCGGGCGCTGAGGTAACCGTCTCAGCCCGGGAACGCACGCGCGTTGCCGTGATCTGCGACTATCGCGAAGAAAACTGGCCCAGCATGGACCTGAACGGGGATATGCTGTCTGACGAATTGGCAAAGAATCATGCTCTAGAGGTCGCGGCTACTCAATTGCTTCCTCCTTTCCAGCGGCGCTTCATGCGTGTTCCTCTACTCCGGCCGCCACTCGCCCGGAACGCTGATCGCGTGATGAACCGTTTCATTGATTACCCGCGCCAGCTTCGCCGTCAGCTCAAAAAGCACGATCTGTTTCACTTGGTGGATCATAGCTATTCACAACTGGTCCACCATCTACCGGCCGAACGAACCATAGTCACGTGCCACGATTTAGACACGTTTCGATGTTTGCTGGAGCCCGCGCAAGAGAAGCGATCGCAATGGTTTCAACGCATGACACGAAGGGTTTTCGATGGCTTTCGGAAGGCGGCCCACGTGATCTGTAACAGCAAGTCGACACACGATCAGCTGCTGCACTACCAGCTGTTTCCATCGGAACGAATCACTGTGATTCACAGCGGCGTCCATCCGGCCTTCAGCGCTCCGCCCGAGGCTTCTGCCGACCGCGAGGCAGCGCGTCTTCTCGATTCAAACTCACTACACGACATTCGACTGCTCAGCGTCGGCAGCACGATACCAAGAAAACGTATGGATGTGCTTTTGAAGGTATTCGCGAAAGTGTTGAGTGAGTTTCCCGCGGCACGTCTTATTCGGGTTGGAGGGCCTTTTACCGAAGGCCAACTGCAGCTAGCGCGCGAATTGCGAGTCGAGAAAGCGATCTCAGTACTTCCATTCGTCAGCCGGGAGGTCCTCGCGTCTATCTACCGGCGCGTCACGCTTCTGCTACAGACGTCAGACGCTGAAGGATTCGGAATGCCCCTCGCTGAGGCCATGACCTGTGGCTGTCCAGTCGTCGCTAGCGATCTCAAGGTGCTTCGGGAAATTGGCGGGGCGGCATGTGAGTATGCCCCTGTCGGCGACTTCCATCTTTGGTCGAAGGTCGTGGTTCAGGTCCTCCGCGAGGACGCCATTCAAAATGGGATCGCAGATCTCCGGCGGCAACGCGCTTTGGCGCAGGTGAAGGGTTATACCTGGGTTGAGAACGCGCGGCGAACAGTTGAAGTGTATCAGAAGGTGCTCCAGCTCCGATGATTGTTCGGGCGCGCGCGCCGTTGCGCCTCGGCTTCGGCGGTGGTGGTTCCGATTTGTCGCCATTTTGTGATCGGTATGGCGGATACATTCTGAACGCCACGATAAATATGTTTGTGCATGCATCCATAGAGCAGCGCGAAAACGGTCCTGTTCGCTTCGTGGCGGCGGACCGGCAAGAAACTGTCGAGTGTGAGCCGGCCTGTGATATCCCGCTCGACGGAGCTTTGGCGCTCCACAAGGGCGTTTACTGCCATATCATGCGGGAGTTCAACGGTCGTCGAGCCATACCCTTAACCTTGACAACATATGCGGACGTAGATGCCGGTTCGGGGCTGGGATCATCGTCGACTCTGGTAGTCGCCATGGTAGAGGCGTTCAAGGAGCTGTTGACGCTTCCTCTTGGAGAATACGATGTCGCCCAACTCGCTTACAAAATTGAACGTATGGACGTGGGCATGGCGGGAGGGCGGCAGGATCAATACGCGGCCACTTTCGGCGGCTTCAACTTTATGGAGTTCAATGGCGATGATCGCATCATCGTAAATCCATTACGAATCCAGAGAAATACGGTGAATGAACTCGAGGCATCGCTGGTTATCGGCAATACTGGTGTTCCCAGGAACTCCGATGCGATCATTCAAGCGCAGTCGACGAACGTGGAACGCGGCGACGAGCAGTCTATGGAAGCAACACACAAGCTGAAGCAGGAGGCCGTGGCCATGAAAGAAGCCCTGCTGAAGGGCAACATCCGGCGGTTCGCCGAAGTCTTGGAGCAGGGCTGGATGAGCAAAAAGAGAACGGCACCCGGAGTCACCAACCCCGAGCTCGATCGCATCTATCAAGCCGCGATCGACGGAGGCGCTTACGCAGGCAAGGTCTCTGGCGCGGGAGGCGGCGGATTCATGATGTTTGTCGTGGACCCGCTCCGGCGGCCCAATGTCGTTCGAGCGCTTCAGTCACAACATGTACAGCCCCTGACCGTGCAGTTTACTGATCAGGGTGCGATCGCCTGGAGATTGAGATGAGGTCTTATATTGATGCTGAAATTTCGAAGACGCTGGCGACCTTGAAATTAATCCAGAGCGATGAAAGCATCCGAACAGAAATGGAGCGTATCGCGAAGGTTTGTTGCGTGGCCCTTCGTGCCGGCAACAAAATCCTCTTGGCTGGAAACGGCGGAAGCGCGGCAGATGCCCAGCACCTGGCAGGGGAACTCGTTAGCCGCCTTAATTTTGACCGGCCTGGGTTGGCGGCATTCGCGTTGACGACTGATACATCAGTATTGACCGCGATTGGCAACGATTATGGATACGACCAAGTGTTCGCTAGACAGCTCAATGCGGTCGGAACGCTAGGCGATATTTTCATCGCAATTTCGACATCGGGACGGTCGCCGAATATCATGCGCGCACTGGAGGAGGCCCGCCACAAAAAGCTGGTTACGGTGGGCTTCACCGGAGGCATGGCCGGCGACATGTCCCCGCTGTGTGACTACTGCATTCACGTGCCATCCTCCGAAACACCCAAGATTCAAGAAGGTCACATTGTTTTGGGTCACATCATCTGCGGCTTGATCGAATACGAGTTATTCCGTGATTAGAGAAGCCATCATCCTCGCAGGGGGGCTCGGCACCAGGCTTCGGAGTGCTGTCCCCGACCTACCGAAAGCGATGGCGCCGGTAGCCGGACAACCATTCCTTTCCTACCTGCTCCAGTTTCTCGCGGGCAGCGGGATTCGTCGCGTGGTGCTCGCAGTCGGCTATCGCGCCGATACGATTCGTGATTACTTCGGCGTCAGCTACAGCAGCGTGAAGCTCACATATTCGGTGGAGGAAGAACCTTTGGGCACCGGCGGAGGACTGCTTCGCGCTCTGTCCCTTGTTCAGGATAAGTTCGCATTTGTACTCAATGGAGACACGTTCCTGCGGCTGGACTATAAGGATATGGCTTCAACGACTGAACGTTACCCGAACGCTTCGCTGGTTGTGGCACTGCGGCGGGTTCCCGATGCCAGCCGGTATGGCGCCGCTGTCGTAGTGGGCGATTGCCTGCATAGTTTCAGCGCCCGCGGAAAAGCCGGCCCTGCTCTCATCAATGCAGGTTGCTATCTAGTGCGCCGAGACATTTTCGGCCGGTATCCGATGCCCTCAAAGTTCTCGTGGGAGGAGGATTTTCTGACTGCTCGAACCAGTGAAATCCAACCGATAGCCTATCGGTGCGACGTTCCTTTTATAGACATCGGGCTGCCAGTATCTCTGAAGGATGCTCAGACTCTCGTTCCGTCATGGGTGAATGCAACTACATGAGAGACCGGGGTGTTTCGGACGTTTTCATAGATCCGCGGCTGGGACAGGATTTTCTGTGGCGTGACTTGCGCCGTGAACGGTTCTCTCGGCCAACGCATGCCTTATTCCTCGACCGCGATGGCGTAATCATAGAAGAAAAAGAATATATCAGCGACCCAAAGGAGGTCGTACTGCTCGACGGAGTGCCGGATCTTGTCCGGGCAGCGAGAGCCCTGGGCATGGCGGTTGTCGAGATCACAAACCAGGCTGGAATCGCTCGCGGCTATTTCGGGTGGACGGATTTCGTGCAGGTTGAGAATCGAGTCACGCAAGTCTTAGCGGACCAGGGTGTAAACGTTGATGCGGCGTTTGCTTGTCCTTTCAACTGTGAGGGGCAGCGACTCTATCGTCATCCGGACCATCCCTGGCGAAAACCCAATCCTGGCATGCTGCTGGAAGCAGCAAGATTGCTGAACCTGGAGCTTGGGCAATCTGTGTTGGTGGGTGACAAGGCGACCGACTTGGAAGCTGCTCGCGCGGCGGGACTCAATTTTGCGGTGCTCGTATTAACCGGACATGGCCAAAGCCAATTGGTACAGTCCCGTGAAGTCGCAACTGAAAACTTCCATGTAGAGTTCGTTACACGCGCTGATGAAGCCATACCTTTTCTTCAGAAACTGGCAAGCGTCCCGGAAAACCGCGTGAACCTGCAAGGGATGCGGTAGGTCACCGCTGAGATGGTCATGAGAATTGCATACGTTGTACACGACTATCATCGCGCCGGTGGGCATAGTCGTTACGTGGCGGAACTCGCGACGCGTTTTGCCGAAGATCATGAAGTCCATGTGTTCGCCAACACAAGCGAGCGCGACGGAATAGCGAATATTCAATTTCACAATGTGCCGGCATGGCGTGCCAATGCGCTAACCACTGTTTTGAGCTTCATACTGCCAGTGACTCTTCAGATTGGGCGAGGGTTCGACATTATACACAGCCAGGGCTTCTGCGGCTTGCGTGGAAACGTGTTCACGGGGCATATCTGTAATCGAGCGTGGCATCTTGCGCTGGAGAAAACCGAGGGAGGCGCCACTTGGCGCGAATCGATCTTCAATGCAGTGGGCAGCACGTTGGAGCACGCGCTCTACCGTCTCTCGCGGCACAGTCAGGTGATCGCCATATCTGAGCGTGTGGCTCGGGACTTGGTTCAGTTCTATCATTGTACGGCCCCACTCCATGTGATCCATCACGGCGTGGATCTTGAACGTTTCTCGCCTGCAAACCGGCGGCGTTGGCGCTCCGAAGTGCGCGAACAGTACAGCCTGCCGGAAGACGAAATGGTTTTCCTTTATGTCGGCGATCTGAGGAAAGGCGCGATGCGTTGTATTCAGGCGTTGTCAAAAGTAGGGCATGGCCGTTTGCTGTTCGTCTCGCGCAGCCCGCTTCCACAGTATCGTCGCATGGCGGAACAGGCCGGTGTGGCGGATCGAGTCGTGTTCGCCGGTCCAACCAACCAGGTGGAGAGAGCGTATTCCGCGGCTGACGCATTTCTTCTTCCCACTCCCTATGATGCGTTTGCCATGGTGGTTTCAGAGGCAATGGCCAGCGGCCTACCGGTGATCTTAAGCCGCGAGGCGGGAGCGTCAGAACTAATCAAACACGGGGTGAATGGCCTCCTGCTGGACGATGTCAGCAGCGTCCCGGAATTAGCGGCCAAGATGCAATCTTTGGAGCAAGACCAGAGTCTGGGCCGCAGAACTCGGATGCGCTGCGCGTGAAACCGTCGAGCCAATGTCTTGGGACGCGGTAGCGGATCAGACCATGCAAGTGTACGAAAGCCTTCTAAAGAACCGGAATTAGTTACGTGAATCGGCCAATAATTGTCTTCTTAGTTAACGGTGGACCCGGCAGCGCCGTGGACGTTCGGGCTCGGTCATTTGCCGAGCGGCTCAGCGTTGATTTTCGGATCGAGATCGCCTATCGCACTACCAATAAGATTGCAGCCGCATTCCGGTTCTTCGGGCTTCTGCTCCGCGTACGTCCAGCCTTCTGCTATGTGTTTGACATGGCCTTTTCCGGTGTACTTGCCGCCGGATGCTTCCGAACCATTTCGCGGTGTCCTATGATCGTCGACACTGGCGATGCGATCTATCAACTAAGTAGGAACAACGGCCGTGGGCCCGTAGCCTTGTGGTTGACCTGGTTGCTGGAGAAGTTCGCTTTTTCGTTCGCTCACCACATAGTCGTTCGTAGCCATCCCCATCAGGAGTTACTGCAACGATCGAAAATAACGGCTGAGGTCATCCCGGATGGCGTGGATACGGAGCAATTCAAGCCGAGTGAAGAGGAAGCTCTTCGCCAAAAACATAATCTGGACCAATGCACGGTGATCGGTCTGCTGGGCAGCCTGATCTGGAATCCACGCTCGCAGATGTGCTACGGATCGGAATTGATCGAGGTAATCGACCGCCTCCGTGAGTACCCGGTCAAGGGCCTCATTATTGGCGATGGAACCGGGCTATCGGTTCTTAGAGCCGAATGCATTGCGAGAGGCTTGCAAGACCGGATCGTGTTTCTCGGTTGGCTTCCTTATGACGAGCTTCCTCGTTACATCAATCTGATGGACATTTGCCTGTCCACGCAGACTAATGACGCCGCTGGGAACGTTCGAACCACTGGCAAGCTGCCGCTGTATCTCGCCTGTGGCCGTTTCGTGCTGGCCAGCGATGTAGGGGAAGCATCCAGAGTTCTGCCGACCGAAATGCTGGTACCTTACGAGGGCTCAAAAGACTCTGCATATCCGAGCCGCCTTGCCGCTCGCGTCGAATGGCTTCTGGAGAATCCAATAGCCCTCGGAAAACGCACGAGGAGCATGTCGATAGCAAGAACGCATTTTGAATACAATGTGCTGGCTGCTCGAATGGCAAAGCTATTTGCAAGCTGCTGCCCCGGCGCTGCGAATGTGCGGAGCAGCGAGAGTGTGTTAGCGCGGGGCCGCAATGCAGCTGGCCAGCCGACTGATTCCCGCAAAGTAGTTGCGTTTCCTGAGACAAGAACGCATGACCAATGAAGAAAAAGTAGTGATCACCAGCCAGGACGATCATGCTTCCGCAGTTAACGTCGCGCGCCCGTCCGTTTCTGCGCGTCTTCTTGAGCCTTACCGCCGTATTACCTCATCCGGACAGTTCATTCCGGAAATCGATGGCCTGCGGTTCATTGCGATTTTCTCAGTATTCATCTATCATTTAGCCGGCGACGTTCTACGTCACACACCACCACAGAATCAACCGGCTGTGGGCTCGAACTTTCTGTTAGCTGTCACGCAGGTTCTTAACATCGGGGTACCTCTGTTTTTTGTCATCAGCGGGTTTATTCTCAGTATGCCGTTCGCGGCAGCGTGCCTGCAGCAAAAACGCCCCGTTTCGTTGAACAAATACTTCCTGCGGCGGATTTCACGCCTAGAACCACCCTATATCGCAAGCCTTTTATTGTTTTTCGCTCTTAAGGTACTGACCTCACGCGGCACGGCGGCAGAGCTGTTCCCAAACCTCATGGCCAGCCTCTTTTACCTGCATAATGCGATTTTCGGAGTTCCCAGCGTAATCAACTTTGTCGCTTGGTCGCTCGAGATCGAAATCCAGTTCTACATCCTGGCGCCCGCGATTGCGCTGGTTTTTGCCATCCGTAAGGGTTTGACGCGCCGCTTGATACTCATTGCCTCGATATTCGCAGCGACAGGAATCAGCAGGCTGGTGGTTGGCCATAGCGCTTTAGAGGAGTCGCTCCTGGGATACGCGCAGTACTTTCTCACCGGCATTCTATTTACCGAGTTCTATCTCTCCAGTGGCGAGCAGCGACGACAGAATTGGCTGTGGGACATGGTGTCGGTCGTGGGTTGGTCCGCGCTGTTGATACTGCTGGTGCGTGGTGGAACGTCGGTTGTCTGGATTATTCCTTGGCTGATCCTAGCGCTATATATCGCTGCCTTCCGGGGTATCTTTGTGAACCGTTTCGTGACCAATGTATGGATCGTGACGATTGGTGGAATGTGTTACACCATTTACCTGATCCACAACTATGTTGTTGCTGGGCTTGGTATGTTTACGGAACGATTCTTTTTGGGATATTCTTTTACGACGCGTCTGTCGATCCAGTTCTTATTGATGGCGCCCGTCCTGCTGGTTGTTAGCGGTTTGTATTTCCGCCTGATCGAAAGGCCGTGTATGCGCCCGGATTGGCCGCGGCAGTTGCTCACCAAGATCGACAGCCTCAAGTCTAGTTGGATCTTGGCCGGGCCCGCCGCAACTGCAGCTGACGTCAACACATCACAAAAGGACTGATAGAAAGGGATGCTCTAAATGAAAGTAATCGTTACGGGAGGTGCGGGCTTCATTGGCTCAAACGCCGTCAGCCGGTATTTGCGGCGTGGTGATCACGTAGTCGTGGTAGACAACCTATCTCGTTACGGCACCCCCAAGAATTTGGAGTGGCTAGAGTCGCAGGGCTCGTTGGAGTTTATTCAACTCGACGTCCGAAATGGCGAAGAGCTCACCAAATTGTTTCGTGAACATCGTGACGCCGACCGTATCTTGCACCTTGCCGGCCAGGTCGCTGTTACGACCTCCGTCACTTGTCCGCGCGAGGACTTCGAGATTAACGCCTTCGGCACCTTCAATGTTCTTGAAGCCGTCCGCTTGGCCGGTATGGTCGCGCCGCTCATTTATTCATCCACGAACAAAGTCTACGGCGAGATGACTGACATTGGAGCGGTCGAGAAGAATGGCCGATATGCGTACTCTTCTCTACCATTGGGCGTTTCCGAACAGCGCAATCTCGACTTTCACTCACCTTATGGGTGCTCTAAGGGCGCGGCTGACCAATATGTAATTGACTACCATCGCATCTACGGCCTGCGCACCACAGTCTTCCGCCAATCTTGTATTTATGGCTATCGCCAGTTCGGAGCCGAAGACCAGGGCTGGGTCGCATGGTTTATGATTGCCAGCCAGCTTGGACGTCCCATCACAGTCTATGGCGACGGCAAGCAGGTCCGGGACATCCTTTTTATCGACGATTTACTGGATGCCTACGATGCCGCGTTCGCAGCCGGTGACGCCGCAGCCGGGCGCGTATATAACGTTGGTGGCGGTCCGGACAATGTCCTGTCGTTGCTTGAGTTGCTAGCCTACATTGAAAAACGTCAACAGCAGAAACTATCCTATGATTTCGCCGAGTGGCGCCCTGGAGACCAAAAGGCCTTCATTAGCGATATTCGGAGCGCTCGCGGCGAACTAGGCTGGGCACCGAAAACTAGCTGCCTGAGTGGTCTTGGTCTGCTCTACGATTGGGTTCACCAGAATAAGGCGTTATTCCTCGAGCCTGCCCCGGTGGTTGCATGAATCATACACTTCAACAAGCGAATCTCGATGCTGCTGTCGCCACATCGCGGCGCGAACCGAAGTTTTCCACGCTGAAGGTTCTACATATCGGGAAGTTCTACCCGCCACATATGGGAGGCATCGAGACACACCTGCAGGCGCTTTGCACCGAACTTCACAAATCGATCGAGTTGCGCGTCATCGTGGCGAGCGATGATCGCACTGCATCGGATGAGGTCCTGGACGGCGTCCGACTGAGGCGCGTACCCACTTCGATGACAGTGGCCTCCACGCCCTTATGCCCGAAAATGATAGGCATGATCCGCTCGTCTGACGCGCAGATCGTGCACATTCATTTGCCGAATCCCACGGCTGTGTTAGCGTACCTCGCCAGTGGACATCGCGGGCACTTGTTGGTCACTTATCATAGCGATACTGTACGGCAGAGGATTCTTGGCACACTGTTCGAGCCCTGGTTACACAAAGCCCTGCGGCGTAGTTCAGCCATCATTGCTACCTCGCCCGATTACCGCAGGACCTCCCAGGTCTTAGCCCATTATCAGGATCGTTGTCACGTCATTCCCTACGGTATCCAGCTCGATGAGTTCGAAAGCAGTGACCCTGCCGCGGTTGCAGCAGTCCGCCAGTGCTATGGCGATCGTTTGATCATCAGTGTGGGACGGCTCGTTTATTACAAGGGCTTCGAATATCTCATTCGCGCTATGGCTCGAGTTAATGGAAAACTTCTCATTGTCGGCGATGGCCCGCTGCGCGGCAAACTACAGCAGCTCGCAACTCAGCTGGGTCTGAAAGAGAAAGTCATTTTCGTTGGCGAAATTCAGAACGAGCGGGTCATCCCGTACTATCACGCATCGGATGTGTTCGCGCTGGCCTCCGTGGCCCGCAGCGAAGCCTTCGGAATCGTGCAGATTGAGGCTATGGCGGCCGGCTTGCCGGTAGTAAATACCAGCCTCGACTCGGGAGTCCCGTTTGTTTCCATCCACCATCAAACTGGTTTGACTGTTCCGCCTGCTGATTCAGAAGCGCTCGCGGCCGCGCTCAACCACCTGCTCGACGACCCGCGGTTGCGCCAATCACTCGGCCGCGCTGGCCGGAGGCGAGCACGCCAGGAGTTCAGTCTCCAAACGATGGTTAGCCGAACGATGGCCCTTTACGACTCCGTTGCGAGCCGCCCTCCATCTGCTTAAACCCGGGTCCCTAGTTCATTCCATTTCTACATGACGACACTGGCCACTAATGTCGACCTGAATCTGTTGGTCGGGCTGGCGGTGGCCATCGTCTTTTCGATTGCCGTTTCTCTGTTCTCCTCGCTCCAAAGAGGTTGGCGCCTCTGTTTGGTGAGTCTTCTTGGAGCAGCCGCGTTCCATTTGCAAGGGTTCACCGGCTTTGTAATAGTGAACGGCGTCGCGTACATCCTCGTCTGTGGACTAAGTTCGTTATCGTCGCCCGCCAGGCGATGGGGCTGGGCTTGCATTGCCTTAGTTTCCTTAATCGCAGTATTTACTCTGGGTCGCATCTTCGACTGGGAGCGTCGTCTGCCCTTGCCCGGGCCGGCGCCTTTGGTCCTATATAGCCTCGATATGTGGCTCGCGCTTCGACTGATCACGATGCTTTGGGAGGTCGGCTCGGGTTCCTTGAAGGCTCCTTCAATCTTGGGGTTCATAACCTGGACTTGCCTGCCGTTGACGCAGCTTGGCCCGCTCCTGCGCTATTCCCAATTTCCAGGTACGGTGTCTGGAAATCGTTGGTTATGGGCATCGCCTGGTTGGTGGTCGGAAGCCGGTCGCGCTACCGCGAAACTGGTTATCGGCCAGGGACTCTACCTCGGACAGCGACTAGTCGTGGCACGCTGGCCTCAAGCGCACTTCCTGAATAGCCTTACGGTCACCTTTGTAACGAATCCGCTTGGCTTTTATTTGACAGTTGCCGGATATCTCCATCTCATGGAAGTACTCGGGCAACCGTGCGGGTTCAAGCTGCCAATGAGTTTCAATTTCCCAATCGGCCGGCAAAACATTTCGGAGTTTTGGATGAACTGGAACATGACGGCTACTCACGTGTTCCGCGACTATCTTTTCTACAATCGCTGGGGAATGCCGACATACAATATCTACTTCAACACCATTCTTCTATTCACGCTAGTCGGGCTGTGGCATGCCGCCAACGCGTATTGGATAATGTGGGGCTTCTTACATGGGCTGGCGTTTTGCAGCTTTCTCTTGTGGCGAAAGTACAACGCTCGGCTGGGCAATCTCCCGCTGCGCGGGACTGGTATATCTCGAACGGCCGCTCGCGCATTCACCTATTTCTGGGTTTGTGCTTGTTGGTATCTGCCTTCAAAACTTATTCAAAAGCTTGCGACCGCGTGGTAGTTTCTGCTCGGTCCAACAGGAGCATTTATGGGTATCGATCAAACCATTGAACAACGTGCCGAGAACGCCGTGATGCGTGCACTGGGAATACGGGCAAAGGATCCCTCCGCTCCGCTGCGCATGGGTTCTACCCCCGGGTGGGACTCAATGGGGCATATGACGGTGGTGATGGAGCTCGAAAAGGAGTTTCAAACCAGCTTTCCCTCTTACCGGCTGCCGGAGCTCATGGATGTCTCTTCGATCGCTAGAGCTGTGCAGGATTCTCAAAAGAAATAACGCTTTCAGGAGGACGTGGTGAACGCATTTGCTGAACTCAGTACGACCGTTCCGGACGAACTGGTCGAGGAATTTTTGAAGCGCCTGCCGTATGTATCCGAAGGCATACGCAATGTCCGTCTCTTACCTGGAGCGAACCGAGTCGCGTTTGACCTCAGGCCAGACTTCGAAAGCGATGCCGAAACCGTGGCATCCCGTATAGCGGAAGTCGCTTCCAAGCTCTGCTCGAACCACCGGCCGGGTTTTTCAAGAACTCTGGCTAGTAACACCGTCCTTCCCTCGTCTTTTCGTGAAGATCCCCACCCTGCATTGATGGAGCAAGGCGAACTCGTGAAGTTTGGGCGCGGCCGTTATGGATTCGGGCCAAAGCTGACCGCATTGATGGACTACTTCGACCTGCGCGTTCGTGAGATGGCGCTGGAATTTCAGGCAGGAGCGCGTTTGTTCCCCTCGCTCATCGGCGCCGATGTGCTCGACCGGTGCCGATACCTAAAAAATTTCCCCGCCTCCCTGAATCTCATTTCTCATCTCCGCGAGGATCACGGCATCCTTCAGGAGTTCGCGCGATCGGTGCGCTGGGACGGGGAACAATTGGCCTGCGATCGCAACGGGCTGAGCAGCATCGAGTGTCTCCTTTCGCCGTCGGTTTGCTTCCACTGGTATATGTGGCTGCGCGATTCCCGATTGCAGCAGCCCTGTGCTATCACCGCGCTGGGTAAGTGTTTTAGGTATGAGTCGACGAATCTCAGTGGCCTGGAACGCCTGTGGGATTTCACTATGCGCGAGATCATTTTTGTCGGCGCTGCCAACTATGTGCTCGCTAGCCGCCGTACTCTCGTCGATCTGTCCGCCCGCTACTTGGATGAGCTCGGCCTGGCGTACGAAATCACGACGGCCACGGATCCATTTTTCGTCGACAGTTACGCCGTACAAGCTGCCTACCAACAGGGCTTCGAACTAAAATTCGAACTGCTGGCACCATTACCTTACAGTGGAAAGAAACTCGCGGTTGGCTCGATCAACTATCATCAGGATTTCTTCGGCCGCTCCTTTGCCATTGAAACAGCGGACGGCCCAGCTCACACCGGTTGTATCGGTTTCGGCTATGAGCGGTTAGCCCTGGCGTTTCTGGCGCAACATGGAATCGATGAGAAGCGCTGGCCCGAGGTTCTCTGCAAGCATGTAAAGGCGGCAACTTCTAACTGACCCTCATGTCCCAAGCTACCGGGAAACCCGCCTTAATCCTGCGCCAGGCCACGGCCGATGACATGCCGCGCATCCAGCCGCTATGGCATGCTCTGTATCAACATCAGTTCGAACACGGCATGTTGCTCCGTCTCCCGGAGGGCGCCTACGAAGCTTGGCTCAAATCCATGATTCCCTTTCTGGGACGCTTCGCCAATGTCGTGGTGGCCGAACAGGATGGGGAAATCATCGGCTTTGTCGCCGGTCGCGTTCGCACTTTACCACCTTACTTCGGTTCCGCAACGATAGGCGCAATCAGCGAGGTTTTTATGTCGGAAGCCTACCGGGGTTCTGGTGTTGGCCGGCGCTTGCTCGCCTTTGCTGTGGAATGGTTTCAGGCGCAGCAAATTACACGCATCGAACTGCAAGTGGTGGCCGGAAATCCAGATGGCATACGCTTTTATCGGCAACTCGGGTGGCACGAAGAGTTACTGCAGATGGTCTGGGACACCAGTCGCTTCGCCACGCCGGTGGGTACCTGCCCCTCTGAACGTCCACCACGAATGCGAAATTAGTTATTCTTAGCTGGTTTAATACGCCAGGAATGCTGCCGAGAGTCGGTGCGTCACAAATATGAATAGAGGAAAATATATGTCGTCTACTCTCGCAACCACGACCGTGGAAAATCTAGCCGCTCAAGACCATTCCTACTTACCTGGCCTCGTTTCCATTCTGGTGCCCCTCTACAATGAGGAGGAATTCGTCGGTGCGTTAGTTGGACGAGTTCTCGCTGCGCCGCTCGGCGAAGGATTGGATCGGGAAGTAGTCATCGTTGACGACTGCTCGACGGACGGCTCGCTAGAGATTGTCGAGGATTTGGCGAATCGCTATCCTGGCGTCATCCGAGTCATCAAACACGATAAGAATTCTGGAAAGGGCGCTGCCATTCGTACCGCCATCGAGCATGCGCGAGGAGAATACGCGATTATTCAGGACGCCGATCTTGAGTATGACCCGAAGGACTATCCGAATCTCCTGCGGCCGCTGACACAGCGCCAAGCCGATGCAGTCTTCGGCTCTCGCTTCATGATAGTCGGCGAGAGACGCGTCCTTTATTATTGGCATTCCATTGCCAATGGGCTGCTCACCCGACTTTGCAATATAGCCTCTGATCTGAACCTCACAGATATGGAGACTTGTTACAAGGCCTTCCGCACTTCTCTTCTCAAGAGCATTCCCCTTCGCAGCAACCGTTTCGGCATAGAGCCGGAACTGACAATAAAGCTGGCAAAACGACGCGTGCGCGTTTACGAAACTCCCATTAGCTATCACGGTCGGACGTATGAAGAGGGCAAGAAGATCGGACTCAAAGATGCCTTTGAAGCAGTGTGGGTCATTCTAAAATATGCCCTCACGAGCGACATTTACAAAGATTCAGGCCCGGAAACACTGCACGCGCTTGAGGGAGCGCGGAACTTCAACAAGTGGATGGCCGATACAATTCGTCCATATGTTGGCGAACGCGTGTTCGAAATCGGTGCCGGAATTGGCAACCTGACCCATGCGCTTGTGCCCAGGAAAAGGCTCTATGTGGCAAGCGATATCGATGAAGAGCATCTAGCTCGACTTACGACCAGATTTCAGCACCGGCCGAACGTTATCATTCGCCGATGCGATTTATTAAATTCCGGCCATTTCGCGGGGTTGCAAGGCGAAATGGATTCCGTTGTGTGCCTCAATGTCGTCGAGCACGTACCTGATGATGTCGGCGCTTTGCGCAACATCCATTCGGCTCTCCGGGATGGGGGCAAAGCGATTATCCTCGTGCCGCAGGGCCAGGAAGTTTATGGATCGCTCGATAAAGCACTAGGACATTACCAGCGGTATTCGCAGCAGGAACTTCATAAGAAGATGGAATTAGCTGGGTTTCACGTAGAACGGATTCTGAACTTCAACCGCGTCTCGTATCCGGGATGGTATGTGAATGGTCGGATTTTCAATAGCACGGCCCTTAGCCCGAGAATGATGGCCCTGTTCGATCGATTCGTTTGGCTGTGGCGTCGTATCGATCGATTCCTGCCCTGGCCGCCTACTTCAATCATTGCTATCGGTGTGAAGCACCAATCAACACCGGGAAGTCCCAATAACTAGTCTCTATACAGACGCACCCGTGTTGCGCCTCCTCGCCTAATAGATGTCTCAAATTTCACTTGCCTCTTCCGATCTTGCCGAGCGGCCATCCACTGCCGCTCAAGGCTGGAGGTCAAGCCCCTATTTTGCGGCATTTTTTGTATTTCTGTTCTTTGCCCTTCTGTTTCTTGCGCTACGGACTCAGCAGTATTTAGATGTCGATGGCGCCATCCGAAGCCTGGAAGTCTATCGTCACCCACAGCTCTTCTTCCACGGAAACAATCATCTTCTGTACCCTGCCAATATCTTTCTCTGGACGCACGCTCTTGCCTGGCTCGGCTTCAAGACCCGGACTCCTTTCGAATTCATCGCGATTACCCAGGCAATGAATTCGATCGCTTCGGCCGCTTGCTTAGCCATATTATATGTTCTAGTTTGGATCGCCACGTCATCGGTCCGCCTCGCTTTGGTAGTGGTATTCGCGTACGGTTTGTCGAGGGCCTTTCTTTTGCACGCCACCAACTCCGCGGAGCCGGTGGTTGGCCTTTTCTACTCCACGCTTGGCATGCTCGTTGTCGTGGAATCTCTGCGGCGCAACTGGACTTGGCTGTTGGTCTTGGGTGGGGCTTTTTTTGGTCTGGCAATGGCAACTTACCAATCGATGGTGTTAATCGGTCCCTTGGGGTTGCTATTATGCCTCCGTTGGCCTTCAACCAGAGAACAAGTTCCTTCGTTGACGATCCTTTTGAGACGAGTGTGCTCTATATCTTTCGGCGTCCTGGCCGCCATCGTCAACCTATTCGCCTGGGCCTACTGGAACTCCGGCACGACTACCGTCCCACAGATGATCGATCGATTTTTTGCGCTAGAGGGGGGAAAGGGAGTATATGCATACTTTAGCGTGCCGAAGCTGGTGAATCCTCCCTTCGGCCTGATTTCAGCGTTGCTACCGGCTTTGCCGCCCGACTATGCCGGGATTAGCTCGCTATTGCGTGAACGTCACAATATCCTTTGGATTACTTCAGCCGGAATTGCGCTGGTCTGCATCTGGGGCATTGTCTGGCTAGTGACTGGCCCGGTCATTGCACAGTGGCGCAACATCGATCGTTCTCGAGCACTCCTCATTCTCGCCCTGTTGGTGAGTGTGGTCATTCTCACGGCTCCATTGATCTACTATGACCCGCTGTACAACAAGTTGTGGTTGCAACCTCTTGGTTTGATTTTGTTTCTTCTCGCCGTTCTTTATCATACGAGCTCTTCCGGCATTCGCCGTCGCGCCGTAACAATTGTGGCTCTCAACTTTATTGCATTGGAGGGCACTTGCAATTTGGCTTGGGCCATACAAGCTCATCGCAGGCCCACAGAAGGCGTGGCGGAAGCTCGCGTGATAGCTGATATCGTCAAGCCAAGTGATCTCATCGTCCTGAACTTTGACGAGCTTTCGACGCTCTACTCAACGCTCTGGGGCTCTCCGCAAAACAGCCTGCTGCTTCCGGCCTCCACGCTGGCACAAGCCTCCAGCCGTATCGATCAGCAGATTCGCGAGGCAGGAGCGACCGGCGGCAGTATTTATTTCTTGAGTGTGCTGGACATGCCGGAAGAAGCCTGGATGCACTTTCTCGGTAATCGCGTGGGAATTCCGTATAAGAGTTTTGACTTATTTCGACGGGAAGCGAGCATCGTGGAAGTTTTTAAAATTGATAACACACCAATAACACTTCGAAAACTTACCTGTGTTGATCGCCGATGTTATGTTCCCGTTTACCCACTCTGATTTTTGAAGAAGCAGTGAGCAGCGAGTCTTTCTTCCCAGAAGACCACTAATGCGTATCCTGATTCTCAACGCGCACCGTCATCTCGTTGGTGGGGTGGAGAAATATCTTCAAGCGATCATTCCCGCACTTATTTCTCGCGGCCATGCCGTAGGATTGGTGTACGAATATGCTTTCGATCCTGCCGGGCAAGGGATTGTTCCTGGTCAAAGTTCAATCCCTACCTGGTGCCTGGCACAGGGCAACTTACCCACAATCCTCGAATCCATCGCTGGTTGGAAACCGGATGTGGTTTACTCACACGGACTGGAGAACCTCGAATCCTTCGACCTCGAGGAAGCGCTCCTCCAGGCCTATCCTTCCGTGTTGTACCTTCACAACTACGATCGCTCTTGCGCAACTGGTCGAAAGACCCATAGCTTTCCGCAGATTCAGTCTTGCACACGGCGGCTGGGACCAATGTGCCTTTTTTTGCATTACCCCCGTCGCTGCGGAGGCCTCCACCCGGGCACGATGTGGCGCGACTTTCGACGACACAGTATTCTCAACTCGCGACTTTCCGATTACACAGCGATCTTGGTGGCCAGTGCTCATATGTATGACGAAATTCAGCGTCACGGCGTGCCTTCGGAAGACTTACACATGCTGCCTTTGCCCACAACGGACGTGATCCCGGAGCTAATTGCACCGCGAATCAAAATGCGCACTGGGAACATACTCTTCGTGGGTCGATTAACCGACGTCAAAGGCGTCGACTATTTAATGGAGTCGATTCCTAAGGCGGCCGAAAAACTTGGGCGACCCCTGACTCTTACCGTTGCAGGTGACGGGCCGGAGCGGCGAAAATTGGAGCAGCTAGCGGATCGAACTCAAACGCCTGTCGAATTTGTAGGTTGGGTTGACACTCCTGACAAACTGAATCTCATGCGGCGAGCTGAGCTGTTGGCCGTCCCAAGCCTCTGGCCGGAACCGTTTGGGTTAGTCGGTATAGAAGCCGGGTGCGTTGGCTTGCCGGCCGTGGGTTATGCGGTCGGCGGGATTGTGGACTGGCTTGTACCAGGTGAAACAGGCGAGCTTTCGCCCACCGACCCGCCCACTGTCAACGGTCTGAGGGATGCAATTGTTCGCGCACTTGCTTCGGAAGAGCACTATATAACGCTTTCCCGTGGCGCCTGGGATTGCGCCAAGCGTTTCTCCACCGAAACTCACTTATCACGGCTGACGGTAATATTGAATCATGTCGAATCATTTGCGCAACAAAGCGCCAGTATCAACATTTGAGAATGAGTAGGGCCGAAGTTGAAACTGAATATACTGTTCGTTTCGATGCCCTGCACTTAGGGGGAAACGAAGACAATCCATGCTCGACTATATGGTTAGGGCTTGCTACACGATGAGCTTTCGGGGCAAAGCAAGATTATTTAATCTGATTGGACCACAAAGCGGGGTTAAGCACTGCAACAGAGTTGGAGTGGAATTCGAACTGGATCTGGACGATTTCATCCAAAGACAGATATATTTCGGTACTCTCGAAACATTTGAGAGCGGCCTCGTGAGGGATTATCTTCAGCCAGGTATGACATTTGTGGATGTTGGAGCCAACGTGGGATACTTCTCCGCGCTGGCGGCCGGGTTAGTGGGAGAGAGCGGGCGCGTTATAGCCTTTGAGCCGAGCCCGTATGCATTTGAGAGGCTACACTCGATGGTGGACCGGAATCATTTGAAACAGGTTCAGCCGTTGCAATTCGCTCTCAGCGAACAGCCGGGAGAGTCCTTCATCTACCTAGGGGAGGGTTCCCATAACCACACGCCGACCATGATCCCGACTGAGAACTCCGTTGTAACTAAGATCAACGTACGAACGTTGGATTCAGCCGTTGAAACGCTGCGGTTAGCGCGAATTGACTTAATCAAGATTGACGTGGAGGGATTTGAGCCGCGTGTTCTGGCAGGTGCGACCGATCTTCTCAAGGCAGGGCGAATTCGGGCAGTTCTCTGTGAATTCAACGAACACTGGCTTCGTAAATCAGGGTCCAGCCCCGAGCAGCTCAAAAGGACGATACTCGACGCTGGGCTCGTCGAAATCGCTAGCACGGAGCAGAATTCTCAGGCTGCCAACCGTTTTTTCCGACTGCCCTGATGCTTTCTGTACCCGATCTTCCCCGCCCCTTCTACGCTGTAGTTCACAAGCTCTCGCTACTGCGTACTGCACACCACATACGCGGTTGAGTTCAGCGAGCAGGTAGCATTCTGTATGGCGCTCCAGTTCGCGTTCGGCCACACCGTGGCAGCCCAGGCCGTGATTTGGCTTAGAAGTGTGCCATCAACCCCAAGATACTTAAACTGTGGAATCATGAACCAAACTCGATCGCCAAAAGTGCCATCCATCGAGTTCCGCACAGGGTTCACAGTAGGATTTGCCCAGCCGCCTTGGTAGAACTGTTGGGGCGTGAAAATCTGTATCTTCGCGAACCACTGCTGCAAATATGCTTGCGTAATGGCGAGACGTGTCGCTGGAGGGGTTCCCGTCCAAACGGGAACCCAAGCGTACGACACTAGCCTGCTCGGGTCATTTACAGTTGGCTCCCATCCCGGGGATCCTTGCTCAGGCCCGATGCCATTCTCCGACATTTCAAACCCCTTAAGCATCCACAGCAACTCTACGCCTGCCTGTGGAGTGCTGTACTGCTCGCTCGCGTTCTTGATGAATGCATACACGTATTGAAAGTCTACCGGGTATGCACCACCAGACAATTTCGAACCGTTCAGCACCAACGACATCTGATACCAAGCAAATGAGAGAAAGTCGTGGAGGTCCACAGAACTATTCGAAAGACCGGGGGAACCGACGGGGATATGTTCCTGATTGGGGGACACGAAAAAAACGAAGTTGGTGTACCATCCGCGAGAATCGGCAGTCGGACCCAGTACTGACTGATTCAGTCCCTCAAGCTCGAACTCTTGCATCACTTCCCAAGTCTTGACGAGCTCCCAAAGATAGGTGGAGTAAACCGCATCCGTATAAGATGCCGTCCATACCGGCTTGAACGTCGACGACGCATAGATCTTGGGCGGCATGAAATTTAGGGATAAATCGACGTAGAACTGGCTAAAGGCGCCCTTCGCATTTATATACGCAGCCGGATCTTGCAATTTCAGACCCGATCTGAGCGCGGGATAATCATTTGCGAAGTGACTGCCCATAAAGTCCGGCCAAGCGTCCATCGGATGTACACGAGGAAGCCAGTGATTCCAATCGGGCAATTGAAAGGCCAGAGGTGTCTCCCGAGCGCTGATGTAGCTAGTTGGAGTCCAGTTGGCCGTACTTCCACCAGGCATCAGGTACTGAAACATCTCGCCGTCATTGTTCAGAACCGCGTTCAATCCCGCCCCCGCCGACCAATTTGCAACTGGCTGCGAATCGAGTCCCGGCCCAGGCTGATAGGGCGGATTCCACGGGCGCCCTGGATTCGGAACATTTAAGGAACGAATATAACTTGCAATCTGGTCGCCCTGTTGGGCAGTCAGGCCATGAAACCTAGAGCGCACACGAATCGAGTTGTTCGAGTAATTGAAGTACTTTAGATCGCGGCCGTCTTGAGCATGACAGTTCGTACACTTCGCAAGAATCGGTGTCGCACCAGTCGCAGTCGGGACGCTCAAGGCTGCGTTATACCAAAGCGTCTTGCCTGCGGCAATGTCTGATGGCGCGGTCGATGGAGCTTGCCAAGTGTTGGGATCTTCATAAACAAAAGCTGCGGAAGGCAACAATGAGCTGCCGTCGCCGGCTAGGAAGTTGAAGCCTAACACACGGAAGCCGCTAACGCTGCCATTTGTTCCGTTAAATCGGAAGCTCAAAGTATTCGTGCCAATGCTGATTGAGGTGAGAGGAACAAACATTGTCATTTGCAGAGTAGAAAAACCGCCGCCGATGCCGCCGTACGCGTTAGCGAGTCCAAGTAATGTGATCGTGCTCGAATTAATCGGACGTCCAGCCGGAATTATTAATCTGCACACTCGCCTGAGTTTGGTACTGTAATCCGTGAATCTGCATCCAGAGTTTAATAGGCCCGTTCAGATTAGATCCTTGTGGGATGTTGAATGTGACCGTCGATGTCATTCCGTCCAAGCCGATCACCTCGACTGGCAACTGAATCGGTGGAAGTGGCGGCGGCGGTGTAGGCGCCGTCAAGGTTATCTGCGCGGTAGATGTTTTGGTCGGATCGGACGAAAGTGTCGCCCTGACTGTAATCGCCTGTGCATCTGACACATTGCTGGGTGGGGTGTAAAGGCCGTTCGGTGAAATGCTCCCCACCATCGGGTTGATCGACCAATTGACGCTCGAATTGCTACCGTGAATTAAAGCCGTGAACTGCTGCGCCTGCGAGGGTAGCAAGCTAGCTTGGGAGGGACTGACCGTAAGTGAGATCGGATCCATGGGCTTTATGATGATCGAGGACCTTGCCGTCTTGGACGGATCCGCCAAACTTACCACCGTAAGGATGACTGTTTGTAAGACATCTATTGCCACTGGCGCTGTATAAACTCCGTTCGTGATTGTACCAATAGGCGGATCTATCGACCAGCTTACCGACGTATCGAGTGTTCCCCCAATGGACGCCGCGAAGGATGCAGATTCACCGGGCGACAACGAAACAGATGGTGGTGTTACGGCAATTCCCACTGTCGCTCCTAAGAAAATCGTAGCGCTCGCCGCTATGCTTGAATCTACGACGCTCTTCGCCACCACCGTAATGGCCTGTGGAGCCGCGACCGTCGAGGGAGCCTGGTAGGTACCTCTTACGGTAAAGATCGGCGTCGATGACGCGCTATCCAGCGTGGACGTGGCTCTCGTAACCGTGAACGCGCCTATTGGCGGCATGACCGACCATGTCAATCCACCCACATTGGTTCCCCGCACGGTCGCCTCGAAACTTGTGGATTGACCCGCCGTCAGCGACGCTGAAAAAGGAGTTATATTAATTACAGTTCTACCCGTTTGAGCCTGGGACGTGGCTCCCGATGCGAGTAAGATGGCTCCGGTGAAACGCAAACACCTACAAATAAATTGCATAACTTTTTACTGTACTATACATACTAGTACTATGTTGGGGCCGTTACCATTGCTGATTTGCCCTATTTGCTTTGGGCTTTGCACGTAGCGAATTCCCAGGCGCTTCGAACTAAAGTCCAAAGTTTCCAACCAGATAAATTACTATTTTTCAATAACATTGAAGGATCAAACGTAGATCAACTAAGATCGGCCTCACCGAGAACGATCGAGTCTGCCCGCAGGAGACCTCTAGAGATTTGTATTAGGAATTACGCTAGCTTAAGGTCTTGCTTCAAATGCCAGCTCCACGCCGTTTCTAGGATCGTAGGCAAGTTTGAGTATTGTGGGCGCCAGCCCAATACGGGGCTCGCAGTAGCATGATCCGCCAACCAACTTTGCCGGATCACCAGGACGGCGAAGTGCTTCTTTTGTCGCCATGGGGCGGCCACATGTGTGCCCCGCCATAGCGATAACCTCGCGGACCGACGATCCGGTCACCGAACCCAGATTGATTGCCAAGCTCGTACCGGAATCGAGAAGGTGCTGGAGTGCGAGTACATGCGCATCAGCCAGGTCGGTGACGTGGATGTAATCGCGTATCGCCGTACCATCCGGAGTAGGACATTACTGTATCTTTATAATAGCCGCCAGGGAAACCGTGCTGATCTACCAGATCCTGCCAGATGTCCACGGCGTTGCGGGCATGCGACAGGCCCAGCTCGATCGGCCACGGTATTGAATCGCAGACGCTGGTTGTGTTCACCCCTCGGCAAAACCGGAAAGCCCGTCGGAGTCGGGGGGCACCTCGTTGGACTGGAGAGCCAAGGTGGAGTTGTTTGAAGAGATCCGTCGGCCGGAGTTTCAAAGAAGCAAGGCGTGTACCGGCGGATGGTATGCCAAGCGATCGGCAGCGCACTGCCGAAGCCTCGGAAAGAAAACGGAACGAGCGCGCTGGAAGATGCAGACGGCGGTTGAGTTTTTGTGGATGCAGCCCTGGAAGCGGACCGCGGGGCAACCACGCAAGCAGCGACATACAGCGCACGGACCTGGGAGGGGATTCAACAGGATCTGCCGGGCTGCAAGATGGGAGAGCGGACTGTTCGGCAGTACGTGCCCAGCTGAAAGATCGCACTTGGGCTGATGGTGCGCGATACCTGTGTTCCCCAGAGTTACGACTGGAGCGCCGAAGCGCAGGTGGAATGGTTCGAAGACTACGCCGATCGGGCCGGCGAGCGAATCAAGCTGCAGGTGTTCCCGATAGGCAGCATGGCGAGTGGAGCAGCGTTCCACTGGGCCTGTCTGCACGCGCCGCAGCGGCATTTCTGGAAGCGCATTAAGCTGGCGTATGAACGGGCGGAATACACTAGTACTAAAGCGCTGCATACAGTACTAAAAGAGGGCGGTTAGGTATTGCAACCGGCAAAGCCTCAATTGTAGAATACGAAGGTAATCAAATCCTTTAGACCAGACGGAGTAGAAAGATGACGTTTAGACTCGTTCTTGTATCACTAGCTGCGGCGCTTGTAATGAGTGCCAGCACGACACTCACTTTTTCTGACACCACCGGCGTTAACATGCTCGGCACTGTATCCTATGGGGGTGGTGCCGCACCACTGGTTGGTTCTGCGATCGCGATCGGCGAGTTGATTGTTACGGGGGCGCCGATAAACAATGGGGTCTACGCTCTCGACGGTACGATAGCTTGCGGCAATACGGTCGGCGGCGACGGCACCTGCGGTTCCCTGGATTTTACGACTGGAGCTGGACTTCAGGCTGGCAGTGTGTCGGGCGTGCAGAATAACTTTGCAGGTGGTGGAAGTGTCACGATTGTGGGAACCCTCAAAAACTTAGCAGGGACATCAACGATTGCCTCGGGAACTCTAGCGAGCGGAACCTTCACCTCGGCTAATGCGTCGACGGTTTCTACACTGGGCATCGGCATCGATTCGAAGGACCCAACAATGCTCGCCTTCTTTGGCATCACCAATCCAAACTTCACCTTCGCTCAGTTGACTCTGGACCTCCCTACGGTCAATCCCACCTCCATGTTCACTACGACGGTTAACACGGCGTCATTCCAGAACACAGAGGCACCGGAACCGAAATGGACCGGCGCGCTGCTCTTAGTCGGCTTGATGGCAGGTCTCTTTGCAACTCGCCGATTCCGGGTTCAACAGAGCTAAATCCTCAAATAAACAAGCCAGTGGCAAAAAGGGGCGGTCGCGCCCCTTTTTATTTTACGCGAGCGTGACCTGCCTCGGTTTTCTCCACCAAAGACATGACGCTCCGTCTCCCGCTCCAGGACATCTCGCATTCAGGTTTGGATGGCGAACACCCCCACTTTGTGGTCGCTCCGGACTGCCGATATAGCCGCATTTACTGCAGACACAGGTCTTCACTGTAATGTCGATGGGTGCGATCGGTCTCGGGCCCGTGTGCTGGAGTAAAATATTCCCCGGGGGTGCGCACGAGTATTTTGTGCGTTAAAATACAGAGTGCGAAAGCAATAATGAAAATACACTTTACACTGGCCCGAATGAGGCCTGCCTGCGCTATCACTTGACATGAAACGAATTGCTGTTGCCGTCATTGTCTTGTGCTCGTTGGCACTTCTCACAGCGTCTTGCCGCCGGAGTCCGCAGGGATATCTCGAAAAGGGAAATCAGCTCTACGCCGCCGGAAAAAACGAGGAGGCGATTCTCAATTACAGAAAAGCTATTCAGAGGGACGCTCAGTTTGGAGAGGCCCATTATCGGCTAGCATTGGCGGAATTGAAAACGGGCAACGCGGGCGCGGCCTATCCAGCCCTCGTTGTGGCGAACAGGCTCCTCCCGCGGCGCTCGGACGTCAAAGAATCACTAGCCGATTTTTTGCTGCTGGCTTACATCGGAGACCAGAGCCGCCCGCAGGCATATTACACACAGCTTACCAAGTTATCCGACGAACTCATCGCCGTAGACCCGCAGTCCTACGATGGGTTCCGGATCAAAGGTTATTTGGCTTGGTCAGACACGAAGCTGAAAGAAGCTGAGGAGTTCCTCCGCAAGGCAAACGCGGCAAAACCAATGATGCCAGATGTAGTCGTTTTGTGGGTCCAGACGCTTTTTCGAGATGGGCAGGATGGCCAAGCCGAACAACTCGCCCGCGAACTGATAGCGGCGCACCAGGATGCCGGAATGATCTACGATGCTCTGTATAGCCATTATCGTGGTCAAAACCGGCTCATCGATGCGGAGAATGTGCTCCGGACGAAGGTGAATAATAATCCACACGCGATTGATTACGTGCTGGACCTGGCTGCCTTCTATGCTGCCAGTGGAAAACGCGACCAAATGGCTGCGGTGCTGAAACCACTGTCGGACGATCCGAAGAACTTTCCTGACGCACGTCTCAAGGTGGGAGATTTCTACACCAATCTTCATGAGTGGGCCGACGGCTTGCAACAGTACCAGGAAGGGATCAAGGCTGATTCCAAGAACAAGACGATCTATTTGAAGCGCATCGCCGATTCGTGGCTATCACAAGGGAAGGGTGAGGAGGCGGCGGGCGTAATCGGTGAACTCCTCAAGGAGCGGCCCAACGACGATGAGGCCAAAGCGATAAATGCCACACTGTTGATAAAGACCGGTAATCCGGAAAAGATACAGGCCGGAGTGAACGACCTTCAAAACCTGGTGAAAAACAACCCGGATAACCTGGCTTTCCGCTACTCTCTGTCGCAAGCCCTGCTGGTCAAGGGCGACACGGAAGGCGCCCGCGCGCAACTGCAGGAATTGCTTAAGAAGCAACCCCGTCATCTCCCCGCGATCGCTACTTTGGCTGAACTTAGTCTGACCAAGAAGGACTATTCTCAGGCGCTTCAGTACGTCAACTCGGCCTTAGCCATAAATCCCAGGCTGGGGCGCGTAAGGCTGCTCCGGACGACGGCTCTCATTGGACAAGGTAATTATAGTGAGGCCCGCGTAGAGGTGAATAGTCTCGCAGCGGAGGCTCCCCAGAACGTCGATGTTCAGTTTCAGCTGGCATCCCTGGACTTTGCTGAGAAGAAACTTCCGCAAGCAGAGACGCGACTGCTGCAGCTCTACGATAAGCAAAAGCTGATGGCTTTGAACATGCTCGTGGAGGTCTATTTTGCAGAAGGCCTTCCGGACAAAGCTATTTCGCGCTTGACGCTGGAACTGGCAAAATCGCCGAATACTGCCCCAATTCATTCTTTGTTGGCCGAGACCTTAATGCGACAAGGGAAGTATGAGTTGGCGATCGAACAATACAAACAGATGCAGATCCTGGGAGTCCGGTCAGCGCAATTGCAGATGCGCCTTGGCACTGCATATAGACTGAGCGGTGACATGAACAAAGCAGTCGCAAGCTTTCAGGAAGCCAGGGTGTTTGCGCCTCGCGATCCGCCGGTGGAGGGCGCTCTCGCCGACGCGCTTCGCCTAGCTGGCCGCAATGCAGAGGCCATCGCGAGCTATCGGCGCTTGCTTGTATTGGATCCCGAGAATGCGAATGCCATGAACAACCTGGCGTACATGATCCTCGATACCGGCGGCTCAACCGAAGAAGCGCAGAAACTGGAGGAGCAGGCCTTGCATAAGGCGCCGACAAATCAAAATTATGCCGACACACTGGGCATGGTTTACCTCCGGAGGAACCTCAAGGATAGTGCTTATCAGGTGTTTAACGGTCTGGTCCAGAGGTTTCCTGACGACCCGGTATTTCGTTATCATTACGCACTCACGCTGACTCAAAAGGGCCAAAAAGACCAGGCCAAGAACGAACTCGCCGTTGCATTGAGCAAGAACCCTTCCAACGACTTGCGGAGAAGTATCCAAACCAGCCTGGCCGAGATTCAGAAATAATCACGGCTCCAGAGGAACCAACCGCTTTGCAGTGGTCGAACCTCGTCCCGCGAGAAGGTCAGTTGTCCCTTGAGCTGCTCTCGATAATTTGGGCTCGTTACACGAGGACGAATAAGTTCCCGCAGTAAACTTGCATATTTTCTGCCACAGCCAGCTAGGGTGATTCTAGCTCCAGCCTAGTACTATTGGTACTGATGTAACATTGCTGATATTGCATCGCCTTGTAAAATGAAACCATACTGTCATTTTGTCCGTGGCCCATGGAACTTAACCCTAGGCGTACCCAACACGTCTTCACAAACCTCAACTCTAGCTTTACGCCGGGCCGGGTATTTTGGATAACAGGACTATCTGCTGCCGGAAAGACCAGCATAGGTCGTGCGTTGTCATCGCACTTGCGAGCTTCCGGCTGCAAGGTAATTTTCCTTGACGGAGATACGCTGCGCACGGCTGTTTCGAATGATTTGGGTTATAGTGCCGAGAACCGGCGATCGGCCGCGATGCGGAACGGCATGCTCTGCCGTATGTTGGCGGAGCAAGGTTTCGATATTGTTTGCTCTACGATCTCTTTATTTCACGACGTGCAACGTTGGAATCGCGAAAATATCCCGCGGTACAACGAGATTTTCGTTCGGGTTCCGTTGGAGGAGCTAAAGCGCCGCGATACCAAGGGAATATATTTAGCCGCCAGCGACCGGCCTGCGGCAAATATTGTCGGGCTCGACATTCCGGCTGAAATCCCGGAGACGCCCGATCTTATCCTGGACAATGACGCCTCGCTTGAGCCTGAGGAGGCCGTGCAGCTGATTCTGGACCGGGTATTCGGGTTGGAGCGCCAGCGCTCGTCCGCGAATAGGAACGTTGGTCCAATTTGGCACCAAGGCTGAAACACTGGAGCGGCTCGCTCCAGTCTTGCGGAGTGCGGCAATCCTGCCGCAGGTCCGCTTTTCCGTCGCCGAGTGGCGCGGCGATCAACAAGGCGTGCTGGAGCGCATCTCCGCAAGTTCCTGGAGATCAGAAGCGCTAATCGTCCGTAGTAGCGCCAAAAGCGAGGATTCAAGCTCCGAGTCGAAGGCTGGAAAATTTACATCGGTGGCCGGGGTGGAAGGCGCTGCAGCCATCGCCCCCGCTGTTGAGCGTGTTATTGCCTCATACGCAGGCAACGATTGCGAGCACGATCAGATTTTCGTGCAGCCGATGTTGAATGAAGTATCGATGGCCGGCGTGGCCGTTACGCGCGAACCCCATGGTGGCGGGCCCTATTTTGTCATCAATTATGACGATTATTCCGGCCGCGCCGATTTGGTCACGTCGGGAAACTCTGATAAGCTCAAAACCTTTATCTGTCTCAAGGCCTGCCAGGAGGGTATTCCCGGCCACCTCCTGCCGGTTCTGGATCTATTACGAGAACTTGAGTCTCTCCTGGACTGTGATGCAATCGACGTGGAATTCGCGGTTGGCAAGAACGGCGCTCTGTATCTTCTGCAGGCGCGCCCGCTGGCGCTTAACCAACCAGTGGACAGATACCGAAGAGACTTCCGCCGCCACTAAGGAGATTGCGCAGAAAGTGGCGCTCTTAACCAGGCCGCATCCCTACCTGCATGGAAATCGATCGGTGTTTGGGGTTATGCCCGACTGGAACCCCGCCGAAATAATTGGACTAAAGCCACGGCCATTGGCCCTGTCGCTTTATCGAGAACTGATCACCGATTCGATCTGGGCTTACCAGCGGGACAATTACGGATACAAAAATCTGCGGAGCTTTCCGCTGCTCATGAGCTTTCACGGGCTGCCATACATAGATGTCCGCGTGAGCTTTAATTCATTCATACCCCGCGACATGAAGCCGGATTTGGCGGAGCGGCTGGTCAACTATTACATTGAGCGATTGTTGGCGCAACCAACGCTGCACGATAAGGTCGAATTTGAGATCATTTTTTCATGTTATACGCTGGATCTTCCCCAGCGGCTTTTGGCGCTGACTCAGTACGGCTTTTCGCAGGACGACATCGCCGACATTACCGGTCTGCTCCGCAACCTGACCAACAAGATCATAAACAATGAGAATGGTCTCTGGCGTCGCGACCGCGAAAAAGTCGACAAGCTTGTTGAGCGTCTTCCGAAGATCCGAGATGCTGCTATCGACAAGATTTCACGCGTATATTGGCTGCTGGAAGACTGCAAGCGCTACGGGACTCTTCCGTTTGCCGGATTGGCACGAGCGGGCTTTATTGCCACGCAGTTTCTGAATTCGTTGGTAGCGACAGGCGTATTAGACAAAGCCGGGCACGCAGCGTTCATGTCGGATCTCGAAACGGTCGGCTCACAGATCGGCAGGGATTTCGCCGGCTTGACCAAAGACGAATTCCTGGCTCGGTACGGACATCTTCGTCCCGGAACATATGATATTCTCTCCCCACGCTATGACGAGGCGCCGGATCTGTACTTCGATTGGTCAAATCGGCCGAAGCAGCACGCAGCGACATCCGGCTTTTTGTTGTCTGTCAGTCAATTGCGTTTAATTGAGCGTCTACTGAAAGAACACGGAATAGAACACGACATCCTGAGCCTCATTGACTTTATCAAGGGGGGGATCGAGGGGCGCGAATACGCCAAGTTTGTCTTTACGCGGAGCCTGAGCGATGCTCTCGCGCTGATCGAGCAAATCGGAGTTGAGCACGGACTTTCGGCGGAAGATTGTTCCTTTCTCGACATCGCCACCGTTCGTTCGCTCTATGCCGAGAGTGGCAGCGTGGGAGCGCGGCTCAAAGCGAGCGTCGCGGAAGGCAAAAGCCGCCACAATCTCACGCGCCGGCTCGTCCTGCCGCCTCTGATTTCTGCGCCGGAGGATGCCTTCGCTTTCCACCTGCCATCGATCCATCCTAATTTCATAACGACACAGTGCGTGACGGGGCCGGTCAGTACCATCGAGAATTCACCAGAAAAGATCAAAGATACGATTCTATTTGTGCCCAGCGCCGACCCCGGCTTCGATTGGATCTTCAGCCGCGGCATTGCCGGATTTGTCACCCAATTCGGCGGCGTTAATTCTCATATGGCGATCCGTGCCAGCGAGCTAGGCATCCCGGCCGTTATTGGCGCGGGTGAAGCGCTATTCGGGCAGTGGAAAAAAGCGGGCAAGGTTTGCCTGGATTGCGGCAACCAGCAGGTTCAGGTCATATCATGAAGACCGTTGCCGTCACCCAGCGGGTCATGGTCGACCCTCCCTACCACACACGTCGTGACTGCCTCGATCAGGTCTGGGTAAAGTTCCTGCTCGGCTGCGGACTGATACCAATTCCGATACCCAATTCCGTGGACGCAGCATTGACGATATGCGAGAAAGTTAGCGGCATCGTCCTTACCGGGGGGAACGATTTGACGGCCTATGGCGGCGATGCTCCGGATCGCGACGAAACCGAGACCGCGCTTCTGGATCTGGCCGAGCGTCGGGACCTGCCCGTTTTAGGTGTTTGCCGGGGAATGCAAATGATTCAACACCGTTTTGGCGCGCGGCTCGAAAAGGTCCACGGCCACGTAGCTCACCGGCAGCGCATTTCGATCGATGGCAAGAGCGTGGAGGTTAATAGCTATCATAATTTCGGCGCTATGGAGGTTTACCCGCCACTCATGACTTGGGCAATCGCCGAGGATGGAGTTATCAAAGCTGTCAGACACACCAGTGGCCGTATGATCGGCGTGATGTGGCATCCCGAACGTCAGGAACCATTTGCCGCGGATGACATCGCCCTGTTTTCGCAGTTTTTCGATTCCGTTCCAAATCCTGAACCATGCGTGCCGTCATTCTAGCCGCCGGACGCGGTAGCCGTATGGGCGCCCTCGCCGGGGATCGGCCGAAGTGCCTGGTCGAACTGGCCAATAAGCCGCTTATCCGGCGTCAAATTGCTGCGCTGCACGGCGGTGGTATTTCCACCATCGGGATCGTACGCGGTTATCTCGGCACTATGATAAACATCGAGGACACTACCTATTTCGAAAACCCCCGTTGGGCCGAAACGAATATGGTTATGTCGCTCGCGTCGGCGGCAACTTGGCTACGATCCGACACTGTCGTCATCAGCTATGCCGATATTTTTTTTGGGCGCGACCTCGTGCGGGACCTGGCCGCCTCATCCGGTCATCTGGTTGTAGCCTATGACCGCAGTTGGCGAAGCTTGTGGACCCGGCGGTTTGACGATCCGCTGAGTGACGCAGAGACGTTTCGTACCGATGCGCGCGGGAAACTGATCGAGATCGGACGACGCACAACGCAAATCGATGATATCGAGGGGCAGTATATGGGGCTGCTCAAATTTACGCCGGAGGCATGGCGCGCCGTTGAGGCTGTGCTCGCCGCCGTTGATGCAAAGGCTCGCGACGCCATGGACATGACTACCCTACTCCGCGCGTTGCTTGATTCCGGCTTCCCCATCCAAACCGTAGGTATAACGGGGCAATGGGGTGAGATTGACAGCTCGGGCGACTTGGAACTCTACGAGAAAATGATCCGCGAGGGCGAGCTTTGCCTCGAGAGCTGAACTCATACGGAGCCTAGTAAGATGACAGAAACATCGATCAAGCACGGCAATTTCGACAGCCTCGCGGGTGACTATTCTCAGTATCGGCCCGGCTATGCTCCTAGCATCGTTCCAGCGGTCCTTTCGCTGATTGGGCGACCGGCTTCGGAAGTGGATGCGGTAGATATCGGTGCTGGAACCGGCATTTGGACCAGGATGCTGGCCGGGCAAGGTCTTCGTTCGGTTACCGCAATAGAGCCGAGCGACGAGATGCGCCGGTACGGCATGCTGGCGCCGCAAGAACATAAAATCGTTTGGCGCTCTGGTACTGCCGAGGAAACGGGTCTACCGTCGGGCGCTTGTGATCTGGTCTCAATGGCCTCGTCTTTTCATTGGACCGACTTCGATAAGGCCTGCGCGGAGTTCCAACGAATACTGCGCCCGGGCGGACGTTTCGTGGCCCTTTGGAATCCACGCATGATCGAGCTCAACCCGCTCCTGGTCGAAGTCGAACAGGAAATCACGCACCTGAACCCGGCAGTGAAACGCGTTTCCTCGGGACGCTCCGGCCTCACCGACAGACTAACCGACATGTTGTGGGCGAAGCTTGGCTTCGACGACGTGGTCTATCTGGAAGCGAGGCATGCAGTCACTCAAACTGTTGAGCAATATTTGGGCGCCTGGCGCTCGGTCAACGATTTACGCGTACAGCTTGGGTCGGATTTGTTCAACAGGTTTCTACACTTCGTGGAGCGCAAGACCACCGGTCTCGCGCAAATCGAGACCACCTATCTTACCCGCGCCTGGGCAGCGAGGCGGAGCTAAAGATGTGCGAGTGGAGTTGGATAATTCTGGAATGCGGATCAGTTGGGCGTGCCTTTAATCGTTGTTCACCCTTCATGAAACCCTGGAGGAATGACGCGCGGTGAGCTTCAAGCTCTTAAGAGAACGAACAAGGCCGCCGAATCTGACGTTCGAGCCCGACGAAATCATGCTGCGCGCCAACGCTCTATTTCGCGCAGCACAGACTCAGGATTTACGAGGCGTCATTGCGGACAAAATCGAGGAGCTTCGGCACTACGATGTCCAGGCGATGGACAGGGTAGCGGCAATTTTGATGTGGGGTCGAAGCGGTTCCCTTCTTCTCTCCAGTTATCTCGACGGGCATGACGACGTTATGATGCTTCCTGAACTTTGCGGCTGGAGACTGTACGAATTTTTTGAGTGCTACCAGTCGTTGCCCTTGCGTGATAAGTTAATCGCATATCCAGCCTTTGAGCCGAAATATACTCGATTTTTTGATGGCGATTTCGCCATCTCGCCTATCCGCTACTATGCTGCCGTACAAGCGATTCTTGAGTCGTATGGTAAATGGCCATCGGACTTCCTGGATTCAGGGCGGGCCTTCATTCTATTCGTGCACATCGCATACAACTTGGCGCTTGGCCGCCGGCCGGCAACTTCGAATCCATTAATCATTTACGCGCAACACGCTCGAGATAATGCGGTGGCCCGGCAGTTAGTTGAGGACTTTCCGCAGGCCAAATTCGTCCACACAATTCGTGATCCGATCTCTTCATGCAACGGATTGTTCAATTACCTTCTTGACGAATTGGCCGAGCGTCATCTCCATCTCCCGTATTCGGTGCTCCATTTTCTGTCCAATCAAGACGGCCCTCAGTTCGGCATGGAATCCCGAACGCGGGCACTACGCTTCGAAGACCTACACAGTGATACGGCAGAAACCATGCGGCGATCTCGCTCATTGGCTTGGTCTTCCCTATCAGGCAATATTACACCATAGTACGTTCAACGGAATTCCATATGTCGTCACGCGTGACGGGAAAACCTGGTCGGGTCGCCGCTTGGAGCAGAGTCAACGGCAGTCGCAGTATCTCTCGCTCAGCGATAGAGCACTCCTGTTCGCATTGCTTAATGAAAACTTCGTGGACTGGCAGTATCCCTGCCCAAAAATATTCCGACATCGAATTGTCCGTTATGTCGTGGTCGTTTCGCTCGTCCTTCTTCCGATGAAAATGGAAATCATTGCCGCACGGGCCATCTTCAAGCGCAGGATCCTGCCGTCACTACGGCAGGGAAACATTTCGCGGATGATAAAGTCTTTATGTGCAATTGGGCTAGTCCGCCTTAAGATTATGTGGCTCTTGGTGTCGGTCGTTTTTCGGCGGTGTGCCTTCCGGCGGGTATTGGTACAGCTCCACCATAAGCAACCGCTGGAGCGGCGCGAGAGCGGCAAGCAGGCGCTGCAAGAAACGAATGGACTACCAAGATCTTAATCCCTTGATGACTAATCGCAAACGGAGCGTTCGGAGGAGGTGTATCTCTAGTTCGCGCTGCACCCAAAGGATCTTCGACCATCTGCTGGAGCTAACCGGACGGTTCATCAGCCTGACCTGGAGTACTTAAATTTCCGCACTGGCCTTACGTGCAAGGATGGGAAGTTCGACAGTCTGTTTGAATGACCGACCCGCAAACCGGAAAAGATTCTTACCAAGCGGCACATGGATCTCGCGGCGCACCGTTACCGGCATACGCGCGCGCTGGGTGCCAAAACAGGCATGAAGAACCTTTGCCTGCCCGACGGACTAGCTCTCGGCTGTGTCGCCACCAGCAAGGTACTCCGCGAAGGATATTTGTGTAGCCGGCCGCCGGGGATATGGCAGGCTCGCTCGGAGCAGCGCTTGCCGGCTATCACCTTTAAAGGACAAACGCCGCGTATGTTGCGACAACGTGAGGGGCTACTATATGGGTCCGGCATTCTCACAGCAAGAAATTGAACGGCGTTTGATCGCGACAAGAGCGAGGTTTACGACGTTAGTGCAAGAGAAGGCTCTGGGCTGAGTTCAAGTTCGCATGGAATTGGCCCGCGCGCCTTGAGGGCAAGGTTCCTCTTGGGCGACGCGCGCGCGTCCAGCATGCAATTCGCTGCTGAATCTAAGAGTGAAAAACTGGGAGCCGTTCCGGCAGTTACCCTCTCGGTGTTGAGCGAGGATGTGCAGGTTGGTCCGAACTCGATTCCGATAGCCCTTACATGCTCCTCGTGGCTGACGTCGTCAAGCATCGGCGAAAACTGTGGCGCCCGGGCAACAACGGTTGTTAGGTATCGAAAAGCTGAATATGTCGCGCAGCCGGCCCGTATCGACAAGGTGCATCAGGAAACCAGTCACCCCGCTACCATGCGATCATCACCCGCTTCAAGGGAGGGCTGCCGGGTAATCGTCAACACCAGTCTTAACGTTCGCGGCGAGCGGATCGTCTGCACGCATGAAGATGCTTTCGGTGCATGGAACAAGATCGAATCGCTGGGCATCGGTAAACTGCTTCTTTCTAAGAGAAGCAGCAATCGAAGCTGACAAAGGACTACAAAACAGCCTATGAGCTTGACTAAGTTACGCAACGCCAGTGGACTTAGAGGCAGGAAGATCAATTCCCAGGCTTAAGCAATCGCTTTCCACCATCTCGCGAACTAACCCCTCAAAATCGGTCTTGGAGCGCCATCCCAGCTTAGCCTGAGCCTTGGCCGGATTTCCGATCAGTATTTGTACTTCCGCGGGGCGATAAAAATCCGGATCGCTAACGAGATATTTGTCTGGGTCCAGTCCTGCTAATCCAAACGCCATTTGAACGAAATCTGAAACGGAATGGCTCTTCCCGGTGGCTACAACATAGTCATCCGGCTCGTCCTGTTGCATCATCGACCACATGGCTTCCACATAGTCCCTAGCATGGCCCCAGTCGCGTTTGGCCTCCAGATTCCCTAACCGCAATTCTTTGGATTGTCCCGCCAGGATTCGCGCGATGCCCGAAGTTATCTTGCGAGTGACGAACTCGAATCCGCGTCGCGGCGATTCGTGATTGAACAAAATGCCATTGGAGGCATGAATGCAATATGCCTCCCGGTAGTTGCGGGTCAGGTCGAAGCCAGCGACCTTACTGATCCCATAGGCCGAGCGCGGATGAAAGCGCGTATTCTCGGTCTGCGGAATCTCTACTACTCTTCCAAACATCTCGCTAGAACCGGCGAAATAGAATCGGCATTTTGGCACGACATCCTTGAGCGCAGCCAGGACAAAGTGAGTCCCGTTGATGTTGGTGTTTAGAGTTGAGAATTCGTCGTCGAAGGAATAGCTGACAAAGCTCTGCGCCGCCAAATGGTAACACTCGTCGGGTTGAACAGCCCGGAAAACGTGATAGATGCTCGGAAAGCTTTCTAATGAGGCAGCATGCAGGCGGAGCTTGCTAACCACGGACTCGAGTCGTCCCAACCTTCGGGACGGATCTTCGAGCGCGACTCGCCGCACCATCCCATGGACTTCGTAGCCCTTGGATAACAGGAGCTCGGCGAGATACGATCCGTCTTGACCGGTGATACCAGTGATGAGCGCTTTTCGGCCTTTTGTCCGTTTTTCCAACACAAGCCGATTTTACCTCAAACCGGCAGCGAAACATTTCCTTTGTCGTGCACACTCAATCATGTGCAGGGTCAACGACGCGTTTTGGTGATTATGAGAACTAAGATCGAACCCCTGGCCATCGGCAACTACTTTGAAAAGAGGAGCGCCCGCTGGGTTGGACCAGCCCCTGAGGATGTGTTGACGCCCAACCGGCTACAGCTGCAATGGAAAGTACTACATCGCGAGCTCATTGCGGTGGATTCTCGCGGCCGGATGCGACCACGGACTGCAGCGCGGAGGTTCTAGGCCACTCGGTTGATCGCAGAACTCGATTCACTCGATGGTGTTTCACATGTCACTGCGGAAGCAGTCGTTGGCAAAACAATCTAAGCGATCGAGTGACTCGCGTGACCCCGCGGAATACTTCTCAACCAGCTGATCGGTTATTACCATTCCTCATCTCGATACCCGAATACATCCATCGCTTCGTCCCTTGGGCTGTCCGCTGCACTTCCTTCAGGTCAGGCCTCAGCCGTCTGAGACAACGGCCGAACATTTGTTTGGTCATGATCGGTCGATTCGTGTTTAGACAGTCGCGCGCGTAAGCGGCATGCACCTCATCTTGGCTGACCAAGGCGGACTGAGACGAGACCGTCTCTGATTCGAGCCATAAGCTCAGAGGATCCGCGGCCCACTGAAGTTCCTTCCATTGCTGTCGGACGCTTTGGGCCTCGGTAAACTGATCCTTGCTGCGGATTCGCCGGAGCGCCGGTAACACACGATTCAAGATGCCACTCAACTCTTGACGACTTGACAATTTCGCATCGATCTTACGCCGTGAAATCTCCTGCGCCGTTCCACGGAAGCGTTTCTCAAACGGTATGACCAGCCACCGATCAAAGTAAGCCGTCGATGCGTCCTTACTTGTCGGCAGATGATTCGCCGAAAAGATCAGCCGAGCAAACGGTGTGAACTCGAATGGGTTGCGGTATTTGAACTCCGCTGTGATGCGGTCGCAGCCGGTAACTGCCTTAAACAGAGAGCTGTCTTGAAGACGCTCACTCGGCAGATCCGCACAGATATTCGCGAGCTTCTGATATAACCCTGCAACCGCGAATCGATCTTTCTCGAGGCGCTGCAAGCTAAAGTGGGAAACATTCAGTGGCCCAACAACGTTTACCGCCAACTGCGCAAATACTCCTTTTCCATTGCCGCCTTCGCCCACCATGCAGATGGCTTTTTGAATAGATCGGTCCGGTGTGAGCAAGTCACCGAGGACCTCCCAAGCGAGCTCGAATGAGTCCTTCGGAAACACTTGCCCGATAAACTCCGCAACGTCGGGGCAACTTGCTTGCGGGTCAAAACGAATCGGAATCCGGATCGTCGAACGAAGCTCCGGCGAATGTGGAATCAGTTCTCCCGTCCATATATCCAGCAGTCCATTTTCAACGTTAACGAGACTGCAAGTTGGTGTTGGATCGAGTTCAGGCGTGTCCAGAAGAATGAACTCCACTACCTCTTGGGCCAGCCTACGGTTCCATCGGTCCGCCTTCCAGTGTTCCAGCAGCAGGCGTTTGACGCGTTGCCGGATAAAGAACTCACCACCCGGAGCGTACACACCCTTTTCATAGTGAAAGATCTCGCCGGTTGCGGTTCGGGCGAAAAACTCCTGCGACAGGATTAACGTCGCGAGATCCCGAACTAGCATTCGGTTATCCGCTAAACACGGCGCCATCATTTCGATCGTTCCGATTTATGAATCAACTTGTGGCAGTCCCAGCAAACCGGTTCCAGGTTCTCGATTCTATGTGTGCCCCCATGGGACCGGTAGCAGCGATGATGAATTTGCAGACGCTTGACGCTGCGACATCTGGCGCATCGCCAACCATGTTCTTCGAGCACTTGGAACGAGTGAAGCTGGTACACTTCGCGCACCAAGACCTGGAGCGCGAGCTGTTCGATAAAGTGGCTACACTGGACGATCAGCTCATCGCCCGAAAACGCGCCATAAGCAAGCCTGCCTTGGCAGTCATTTTCCGGCAGTCGTCGAATCTCGTAACCTGTCAATCGCTCCGCTCTCTTCTTGGTCATGGTCGGCTGGTGCAACGGCGAGCGAGGGCTAGGTTTTAGCTGATCACCAAACGGAGGTCCCCGAATTTGAGATCGGCGCCGGGAATTTCCACGCCCTTCTTCAACTCGTTGGCAATCGCCTTCTTGTCGGGCCTGAATTCGCTTTTCTTGACCTTTTGTTCGAACAAGGCACGTTCATCGCTTGCGAGCCGCTGCAACAGAGCCACCCAAACGTGCGCCGGCATGGTTAGCACAATGTCTTTCCATGCCACTGGCAGTGCCCGGTCGTCGGTAATCAACACTGAATCCGGATTCTTCTGGATGCGCATGCTGGAGAGGTTTCCCTCCAAACGTTTGATCCCGCGCTGATCAGGTATGGCAAACTGGTCGATCAGTTGGACTAGGTAATGTTCAAGCTCCTCGCAGACCCGCGCGATCACATCCTTTCGTTTCTGGATGCGTTCGATCTCAGCATCGGCGAACTCCTGCTGTTGCTCGCAGTGACGGAGGAATGCGACCACTCTATCGCGCTTCTCCTTAGTTTTCCTCAGTGCCTGCCCGATCTCCTCCAACATCAACTGGCGGACGTCCGGGGCTTCTGCCAGGGCGATCGTATTTGCGAAAGCCTGAAGCGTATCTTCGAGCTCGTACAACGTACAACCTTGGGCACGATTGGGTATCAGTTCGGCGCCCATGCTTAACTCGGCTCCACAGAATGCAAAGGTTGGTCGGCACCGTCCACTCGGCTTTCCGGCTCCAGGCCCAATTGAGGATCGTTTTCGCGTGCATTCCTGCGTAACTCCTCTAGTAGCGCGAACACGTCCCTTGCACATAATCGCGCCGGCTGTGCGAGCTTGAATTCTTTTGGTCGATCGACGCCGTGTTGCCGCAAGATGCGGGCGTACTCTGCAACTCCAGTCGACCCGGCAAGTTGTTCAATCGCCGTCTTAAGCTCGTCGAGTTCCTTCACAACCCCGCGTGGGGAACACATCCGCTTCCAGATAGAAGCCAGCTCCTGCGGAATCTGTGCCGCTGTCTGAAATCGGCCAGCGCCGTTGATCGCTCCGTCTTTCTTGGGCTCTTCGGTCTTGGATTCTCCAGGCGTAGCGGGAACAACTTGGCGAGGTTCGACATCGGAAAGATCCACCGGAACGCCTCCCAGCCATTCCTTCAAAACATCCGACAAATCTTTCCCAGGTTGTGGAAACACGCCGCCAGCCAATCTTGGACACCGGGACTTTGTGATAACGAGTGTGTTTTCTTGGTCCATGTCGCCACAAACATCGAATTCGTACTCGATGCCATCCCGCATGACCGGCGCCAGTCCGACTTTCCGAGGCGCCGTCTTGCCAGTCTTGTCATCCCGTTCGAGCACCCACTCGGTCTTCGACCGCAGGCTGACCAGGACATGCAGCGGAGCGCTGATAATCTTGTCGATGAGCGCGTTGTGAATAGGAGTGACCTGTTTCCAAGCGGCGAAACTGTTCGGCGTTTGCATCCGGCGCGCCGCTCGATCGATCTGATCGAGTTCTCCATCCTTTCCGATCCAGAAGTGGGATAACGAGTCGATGCAAAGCACGTGGTACCCGCTCGATGTGGCCGTGTCGATGATCCCGATTAAACTGCGTGGGTCATACGATCCTAGTTCCATGACATCGAACTCGAAGATATCGGCGTACTTGCTGGCGCTACCCCGCTCAGTGTCGACCACAGCGATTGGTCCACCGAGTTCAGTGGCGAGCTTGAGAAGGGTGTAGGTCTTCCCGCTACCCGAGGGGCCGCAGACAGCCAGGCGCAATTTAGCATCCCGTTTCATGGCTTTGCGAAACTCTAGCGCTGGCGAGGCGGCACGCGATGCAGCTGCGTGATTCGACCGCGATCCGTTTCCAGAAGGAGAGCGGTCCGGTGCGGGAGTCGCGGAAACGTGTTCGGATTGCGGTGTATCTTCTGATGGTGGCCAGAGCATTCTCATTAGGCAACCTCCGGCAAGCTCATCATCAATGCACTGATAGTTTCGCGGGCATAAGCTGTGAGAGCCACGAGATGGGCCCGCTCCAATCGCAGATCTGCGTTCGGATCGCCAGCAATGCGGAAGGCTTCAGCAAGGTAGTTTCGAAGGATGGTTTCCTTGCCCGATCCGCCGCAGGCAGCGCAGTCATCCGGTTCGTGGGAGCTTACGCTCCCAGGATCATAGCCTCGTCCGCCACAGTCCTGACAGGCGACCTCCACAAGGTCACTAAAGGGCGGCAGAGGGTCAAGAGCAACCGTCGTTGCTCTGGCAGGGGGAATGCGTGCGGCCGGCAGTTTATGCAACCCAAAACCCGTACTTTGGCCTAAAGGGGGCCCGGGCTCTGTCTGTCCCAAGTGGTGTTCTTCCCATTGAAAGCTCATGACTGGTTCTCCTGGCGCCGCTGCTCGCAGAGACGCAAAGCCTCCGTCATCGCGCGGGATTTACCTATTCGGCTCGCTCTGCATGTCGTTCTTCCCTTTGGAAAATCATGCTTGACCCCTGGAACTGTGCCGTTTGCCCCCACGTGGGCCACATTGCGAAACCTCCTAAAGATGTTGGCTTGATTTTCTGTGTTCGAATTGAAGTTCATTAGTCTAATTTTATACCTTACTGAACGCTCAGTCAAGCATATATAACCTCAATTAGTTCCTAGTACTTTTGGTAGACTAATCTGCAAAGTGGCTCGCGGAAAGAACCCTCACGCTGTCGCCCTGGGCCGGTTGGGTGGAAAGGCTTCGATTAGCGCTCTTAACGAGGAACAACGCAAATCGCTGGCCCGCTCTGGAGGCCTAGTTGGTGGTAAAGCGCGTGCCGCAAAGTTGACGGCTGCCCAGCGAAAGAACATTGCGAAGGCAGCAGCTTTGGCACGCTGGTCAAAGCAGAAGAGAGACTGACAAGAGTCGGGCCTCAGCCCGGCCTAGGTTCAGCACCACTTAGTCACTTTGGTCCAACTCGTCGGCGGCATCGCTGCACCTACGCATTAGCAACGGCGCATTACCGACATCGTTGACTATCGCTGAGAATGAGCATGGCGTTGACGAAAGGATCGCCCTCCGTTCATCCGAGAGAAGTGCCGCGAGAAGAGTTATTGGGAACTGATAAGAATCAACATTAACGATCTGGCTCGATAATATTGGCTCAACCGCATGAAGCAAGATCGTAAAACGAGCGCGGCATCAGCGCGGAGACGGCCATCCGGCTTGCTCGTTATTTTGTGATGTAGTCCAAGTCTGGAAGAATCTCCATCTTGCTCTGATCTTCAGATCAGCCGGCAACCACGTTGTTGAAATCGATCGGCAATTATGTCAGCGCCAGCGGGCTCACTCGATTCGATCCTACCCTAAACAAGCCGGGTCGCATTCTGGACTTACCGCAAGAGCCGGTCGCTGGGTAGCATTGATTACGGCGAGTACAGCTGGCGGAACGTAAACCAGCTTCGCTCCGAATTTGCGACGTGAAACCTCATTAGGGGCGGCGTCGGAATCTGCGGCGACAGACTCGGCGTTCTCGTCTGGCGTGGGAAGTGGCTCAGGTAGTTCCATGGGGACCAAGTATAGCAAACCAGTTCGGAGCCCTAACTAGCCGGTCGACATCGGGTCCTCAAGCTTTGGTACTAGTACTCTCAATTTGGCTGTGGTACTCAAAGCAAGAAACAAGTTGGTGTTAACATCGATAGATAATTTCACAGGAGGAGGGAGAATGTTGTCCGCTCCCGCTTTGGCGATCACCGCCACGTCGCAAGATGTAGGCCAGTGCGACCAGCGTTTACATCAGCGATATCCGATCAGCCTGGAATTTGAATATCGGTTGCTAAGCCGAGGTCGAGTGGCACGGCTTGGCTTCGGCAGGACACTGAACATCAGTACGGGTGGTGTTTTGTTTGAAGGTAACGATGCCTTTCCAGTAGGCAGCACCGTCGAAATCATGCTGAGCTGGCCCTTTCTGTTGGAGGGCGTTTGTCCTTTGAAGCTGATGCTAAAGGGGCGCGTGGTTCGTAGCAACAGCACAGAGTCCGCCGTCCAAACCACGCAACATGAATTCCGCACCGCAGGTACTCGTGCTTCCAGGATCCCATCGTCCAGCAGCGGTGTGCGGAGCTTGGCGCCAGGCCCCGCCAGGCGCGTCACCCATCGCAGATAACGATCTCTGCTCGATTTCGCGGCAAAGCGAGATCTCTTCCTTAGGCTCGATGGATTGGATTGTATCGGCTCTCAGTTGCTAGCCTTTCCTTGCTCCGCTTGATGAGCTTGAGCGCCACCTCCCGGCGGGCAGGTTGGAGCTGATGATCGACCACACTTGATCCCGCCTTCTGGAGCTTTCCGGAAGCCGCTTGGAGACCCGAAGTGTAGCCGACAACATTTGTGAGAACGGGTTAGGTCTTTCGGGCTATGTCCATTTGAGAATTGTTCCAAGTGCTTTGCCGTAGTATAGTGTCCGCGGAGGCTTTTAGTAACACCGAGAACTGCTATCACTGTTCGGGCGTGACCGAAGCCGCCTTCAAGGCTGCAATTTTTGAGTGCGGCACAATTGGTGCGTATGAGGAGAGTTTTCTTGTCGACTAAACGCATTCGGTGTCTGGCGGTCCTGCCGGTTGGGTGGCAGGGACCATTCAGACAAGTAGCCAGCGAGTCGTTCAGCGCTTCGCGCAACCTGCAAACTTTGGCATCTAACGTGATGTTTTAATGAGGCCGCTTAGGTCCTTCGTCTGCGTTCAATGAACATCGGCTCGATCCGTTAAGTGTGAACTTAACAGTGTTCCAGCTCCACTGCATCATCGACGGTTTTGTGCGAGTCTTCGAGGATTTCATAGTGCCGCAGCAAGATGCCGAGCCTGATGAGGAGACCCACTGGCCAGCCGCGCCAACCGTCTGGATCGTGGATGACGATCTTGGGTTCGTTTGGTGGCTAGGGGAGATCTTCACCGAGGCTCGATGTCGAGCGTTGCCTGCATTAAGTTGCGAGGACGCTCTCTCACTGATGAAGAGACTGAACATCGGGGCGGATCTGATCGTTGTGAATCCTCAACTGCCGGGCGTCTCCGCTATGTTGCAAACCCTCAATCGCGCGAATCATAACCTCAAGATCGTCACGATTCAGAAGTCTTCAGGGCCGCACGTTATAGATGAGACGTCACAGGCTGCGCTGGAACGGCCTTCCGGTTTCGATCCGGTTTCGCGGACTGAGTGGCTCAAGAAAGTACGGAAATTACTGAGGCAAATAGAATCTTCAGCATCGCGCCGTAAAGGACTAAAGTAGTCGTTTCTCGCGCCAAGAATGCGCCATCCGACGCTTGACGATGCGGAGGCTTCATTGCAGCTCGCTTCGAATGGGTCCGTACCAGTTTGCGCCAGTCGCTCCAAAGCCAGCACGCGTAGCCTGCAAGCAGGCCGAAATGCCTGCTGCACTAGATGGGCCAACAAGAAACGGAGCAAAGTATTTGTTGTTCGTTCTTCCGCCTCTGCTAGCTGAGGCATGCCGGTGACATCAATGTCGTTTTGCTTGAGCGCCGGCGGTGCACGCCCTCACTCACCCCGGAAAAACCGTCCTTCGCTCCCAAAGTTTCTGTTAGCGGACGAACATCTCAACCAACACATTGGACACAGCCGTCGCGGTTTTCGCCGACACCTTGCCGAGCTTGCGGACCAAACGTTGTCCGTCGACTGCGCGAAGCTGGTCCACGGCCACCTGGCCACGTTTGCCTTGGAATGTGAGATTGACGCGTGTCGGATAAGGGCGCTCGGTCGTTGTCATGGGTGCAACGATGATCGTGTGCAAATGCTGATTTATTTCGTCGGGCGACACAATTAGACAGGGGCGCGTCTTCTGAATCTCAGATCCGCGAGTTGGATCCAATGATACCAGCCAGACCTCATCCCGGCCCGGTTTCACCATCGCCACTCTTTGTCATCAAACTCGTTCGGCGGTATTGAACCAAGTAGCACCTCATCTTTAGCCGACTCGCCCGCTCTTCGAAAAGCTTCTTCCCAACCTTCGCGCGGCCGGTGATCCGGCACCATGACTAGGCGATCATTTTCAATGCGAAGCTCAACCCCCTGGCCGAAACCAAACTGTTCAATTAGGGCTTTGGGAATGCGTACACCGCGCGAGTTGCCGATACGTATTAGTTCAACTTTCATCTTAAGAAGTTCCTCTCATAATTACATTGTAATAACATTTTCGAAATAAGCGGACCTGCACACAACATCGTTGAAATGCCCCGTTTGAGCTGCATAGTGCCGCCGGCTGGGACCAGTACCGTAGGAGCATTCGGAGCTACACAATCGCGGGAGCAAGACGCTGGGCATTGAGCGACAGATCGAACCCCTCGTATGCCGGAAGTCGAGGAAACGGCGGACGTTTCTCTGTACCTACAAACAAGGTACACTTAGGAGAGAAACATGAATGTGCCCGAGATTGAGTTCGATTGGGACGAAGCGAATATCGGCCACGTGGCTCGTCACAGCGTCCTTCCGGAAGAGGCGGAGCAGGTCATCCTCAATGATCCGGTGGACGTTGGAATGGAGATCGTCGAAGGGGAGGAGCGCTATCTCAACCTTGGCGCGACAGTTCAAGGCCGCGTTCTTCTCGTTGTGACCACATGGCGCGAAGACCGGGTACGCATTGTAACGGCGTTCGAACCAATCAAACGACTCATTCAGTTTTACTACCAGGAACGAGAGAGGTGATCCCCTATGGCCAAGAAACAGCCACCCTTCAAGACTGAGGCACAAGAGGCCGAATGGTGGGCGAAAAATCAGAATCTTATCGCGAACCGCTTCGAGCAAGCCAAAGCCGCGGGCAAACTCGGCAAGGGAACCGTGGCGCGAGTTGCCCGCGAACGGGCCAGCCAAGCCGGAGCTTCGCCAACGATCACAATCCGGCTGGCGGAAGATGACCTCACGCGAGCCAGAACCTTCGCCGCCGAGAAGGGGTTGCGGTACCAGACGTACCTCAAAATGCTGCTGCACCAAGCTCTGAACTCCGAAGAGAAAAGGGCGGGCCGCCGGTAGCCTCAGGCGAGATTCTGTGTTGACCATCTCTAAGCGGCGGAGCGCAAGGCCGTCGCCCGACGGAAATTAGAAATGTTGCATGCTGCCACCAGGCTCGAAGACTTGATGGCCCCGCCGGGAAATCGCCTAGAAGCCATGAAGGGCGATCGGGCCTGCCAGCATAGCATCCGGATTAACGAGCAATGGCGCATCTGTTTCGTCTGGGAGAACGCGGCTGGGAACGCCAGGAATGTTGAGATCGTCGACTATCACTGAAGAAGGAGCATGGCGATGGCCAAAAAACTGCCACCAGTTCGTCCGGGAGAAGTGCTGCGAGAAGAGTTCATGGAACCTCTAGGAATCAGCATCAACGCGCTGGCTCGAGAGCTGCACGTTCCGGTCAGTCGGATCAGCAAGATCGTCAACGAAGAGCGCAGTATCAGCGCCGAAACGGCCATCCGGCTTGCTCGTTATTTTGGGATGTCGTCCGAGTTTTGGATGAATCTGCAATCTCGATATGACCTTCGGTTGGCCCAGCAGCAAGGATCCGAAATGGTCCAGCGGGAAATACGTCCGCGCGAGTTGGCTCGCTTAACCCCATGAAATCGCACTCTGGGATACAAGTAGGGCAGCTCGCCGCTGGCTCGCATCAATTACGGCGAGCGGAACGTAACCAAACTTTGGTCCGGATATGTGTTGATCTCGCCGCCATGGGAAAGAAAGTGGACCTGCCCGGCCGGAATTTGCCAGAGTAGAACCGGGTCGCGGAATCGGCGTCTGCAGCTGGGTGGGCTAAGAAGAAACAGAGCCGGCAATTACTAGTCTCGTTCACCTCGCGTGCCCGGCAGTTCAGGCAGGCCTGTGACATCAATGTCGAGTGCGAGAGGTGCCGGCACATGTTCGCCTTTGCGAACCGCCTGGAGTCGCTGGAGCTCGTGCATCATTCGCAGAAGATTGCGTTGGATTGAACTCTCGTAGCGCGATAGCTTGGCGAGCGAGTTCTCCCCGGTGATATACGATGCACCACGCAGGGCCCATTCGATGGCATGTTTCTTAATCTTATCTTCTTCAACACTCTCATCTTCTTCTCCGTCGGAGTTAACCTTTCTTACACGACCCCGGTGAAAAAATAGAACTGCTGCCTCTAGTCGTCCGGCCCGCCTCAGCCGCCACAACAAAGCAACGATCCGTTCCACGAGGGCGTGCTCTAGATCACCTTGCGGATTGAATTCCTGCTCCAGCCCTTGTACGAATTCGAGAAAGGCTTCGACGTCTTCGTCAGGGAGTATCACGTCTAGGGCTAGAAGACCATGCTTGCGCGCATTCTTCGACGACACGGCCTTGCCTTCTGAAGTCTTAGGTCCCGTGGATAACTCTGCATTGCGCTGATTGGCTGCGACCCGTGTGGGGCTGGTCATAACAAAGCTATCGGCCGAAATCCCCGTTGACAGTACAAAGGTAGGGGCCATCCGGCCCGGCTTCCATACGTTGTAACTATAAGTAAACAAATTACTTACTGATAGAATTGGGTTCGTTTCGCAAAATGCAGTTTTTGGCCCACCGGTCAAACCGAGCAGCCGCCGACGGGCAGCGACAGGCTAGGATGGGATTTACGAGACCATCGACTTCCGTCCGAGCCTCCCTCACTCCCGTTCGACGGCGTTGGCTCGGGAGCCTCCTCGCCGGCTGCATTATCGCGCTGCTGCTGGTCTCGGCCTTCCGCTGGCAGGCCACACTCGCTGCTCTTGGAAATTACCTGATCTGCTCCCAAGCTCCCCAACCGGCTGACCTCATACTCGTCCTGGCCGGCGACTTCTATGGCCCCAGAGTCTTGAAGGCCGCCGAGTTAGCAAGCCAGGGCTACGCCCCGCGGGTCGTGATCAGTGGAGCACCTTACCGGGCCCAGGCGGAGGATCAAGCCCGACCGGAGGGCGAATTCGCCATCGCCTTCCTCGCCAAGCAAGGTTATCGAACAGACTCGATTGAGAGCTTCGGACATCATGCCCGTTCAACTATCGAAGAAGCGATTGCGCTACGCCCCGAACTCGAACGCCGCCGCGTCAAGCGCGTCATTCTCGTAACCAGCGCCTTTCATTCGCGAAGAGCTTTGATCGTGTTTCAACTCGTCTGCTCGCGCATCGATTTCGTATCCGTCCCTGCTTCCGATTCCCACTACCACGCCGATCGATGGTGGGCAGATGCGAGCTCGCGGAGGCTCTTCTTTTCGGAATGGAGCAAGATCGTCGGCTCCCTACTGCTGGCCTACCCCGAATATCAGCTCAGCAAATGAACTCACATCTCAGTGCTCAGTCCGGTGTTTCTTAAGTGTTTATAGCGCTTGGGTTCCCGGGATCGAGGGTGTTAATCTGAGACAGAATGTGCGCAAGTGAGGACCAAAGCGGCAGGGCCACACTGCTATCGATTTTCGTGCCGTTATACAACGAGGCGGAATTCATCCAGACTGTTCTGGAGCGGATTATTCGGGCTCCCCTTCCCGCTGGCCTGGAGCGAGAGATTATTGTGGTCGACGACGCCTCAACGGACGGCTCGGCCGAGCTCGTCGATGAGGTCGCGCTGCGGCGGCCCGGGCTTATTCGGCTCATCCGGAGTCCGAAGAATCGCGGTAAAGGCGCGGCCATCCGCACAGCTATCGAGCACGCCAAGGGTGATTACTGCCTGATTCAGGATGCTGACCTGGAGTACGATCCCCAGGAATACCAGTCGCTCCTGGGACCTCTCTTGGATGGCTCGGCCGATGTAGTTTATGGCTCTCGTTTTCTAAGCGCCGGCCGCCGGCGCGTGCTTTACTACTGGCACAGCGTCGCCAATCACCTTCTTACCACGCTTTGCAACATCATCTCCAATCTAAATCTGACGGATATGGAAACGTGCTACAAAGCCTTCCGCGCACCGTTACTCAAAAGTATTCCCATCCGCAGCGATCGCTTTGGAATTGAACCGGAGATCACCATTAAGCTCGCCAAGCGCCACGCGCGCATCTATGAGGTGCCCATCAGCTACAGCGGCCGCACCTATGATGAAGGCAAGAAGATCGGGCTCAAGGACGCATTTCAGGCCCTCTGGGTGATGCTCCGCTTCTGGTTCACCAGCGACCTCTATACGGACCAGGGTGCCGAGATTTTGGATGCCTTTTCGGTGGCGCCCCGCTTCAATAGCTGGATGGCGGATACGATCCGGCCCCATGTGAAGAAACGGGTGCTGGAAATTGGGGCAGGCATCGGCAACCTGACACGGGCGCTGGCACGCGGCAGGCAGCGCTATATTGCCAGCGACATAGATGGCGAACACCTTGCCCGCCTCGAAACCCGCCTACGTCACCATCCGAATGTTGAAACTCGCGCCTGCAATCTTTCGAAAGCCGCGGATTTTGAGACGCTCGCCGATCAAGTAGACACCGTAATTTGCCTGAATGTCTTGGAACATATCGAAGACGATCTTGGCGGACTCCGAAACATTTACGGTGCTCTCTTGCCCGGTGGCCAGGCTATCGTACTGGTGCCGTGCGGGCAGGAGATTTATGGCCAACTCGATATAATCCTGGGTCACTACCGACGGTATTCAGCTGCCCAACTGCGCAGTTGCTTCGAGCAAACTGGCTTTGAGATTGAGCGCATCTTGGAGTTTAATCGCGTTTCACGCCCGGGCTGGTACATCACTGGCAAGCTGTTGCGGCGGTCGCGGATCAGCCGGTTTCAACTCCAGATCTTTGACCGGTTGGTGTGGTTGTGGCGGCATATCGATCGATTCCTGCCGTGGAAACCAACCTCGCTAATCGTCATTGCCACGAAGCCTCAGGCGCAGGCGACCCTGCCAGCACTGGCTCCTCGCACGCAGGGACAGTCAGCCGTGTCCACAACATAAAGCGCGGGAAACTCGATCTTGTGTCGATGTGTTGCCGACGTCGCCTTGTGCCAGAGCGATCGCTCAGGCAAGCGCAATTCGCCCAGAGCAGGAAGACCTGGCTGCCGAGCTGTTCCTGGCTAAGTCGATTCGCGAGCGCAAGCGGACATGAATGCGCGCGTGCGATTCTTGCGCGATCTAAGGGCTGGTGAGCAGCCGTGTCGCCCCTTCAATCCGCTGGTTCATCTGCCGGAGAACTTGCGCGACATCCTCGGTTTCGCGAATAGCTTCGTCCCAGCGCGCCCCTTCGACGGCTTCTCGAATGCCGGGCAGCGTCTTCACCCCGTAGCCGGTATAGAGACCTGGCGCATAGATCTGATGCCGGTACCAATCCCTGCCAGGCAAACCCTTTGGAAGCGTGAGCGTCCGTTCGGTCTCGATTAGCGAGGCGTTCACTTTCGCGAGCTTGGCCGCATCGGTCTGCGAAGCTGCACCCGCTGAAAGCCGCTTCGTACGCTTTCGAATCCGCGTCGGTCCGGGCCAGTTGATCCAATACCAGCTGGAGATCAACTTTGGCGCCGGCCTGTTTCTTGATCTCGTCGACATAGCGGCGCACCGTGTTGGCGAATTCTCCGAATTCAAAGGGCAGCAGCGGTGCATCGGCCAGCCGCAGCAGGGTCGTGGTAGTCAATTGCGAAAGCGCCGCGCCATAAACAAAACCTGGATCGCCGAAGCGCTCGAACCACGCCGGGTCGTCGTAAATGGAGTGGTAGACGCCTCCCAGGTTAGGACTGCTAAAGCCGAAATTCAGGCTCGCCACGCCGAGGTGATCGATAAAGGCCACATAGTCGGAGCCAGCGCCTAGAGCGCCCAAATGAAATCCGGCCGGCTGCGCTTCCTCGGCGGCGGGAGCTTCACCCCGGGCACGGCGGGTTCGCGCGATTTCGAGCAGGCTCTTGCCGTTTTGTGGATCCTTGAGGTCACGCAAAATCTCGCTGGTGAACAACTCGAGCGTATGCGATCCGGAGGCGCCCAGCGTTCCCTTAGCATTGGAATCGGAATTGATGTACACGACCCCTTTGCGAGCCAGCTCATCCTGATGCTTCTCGGCCCACTCGGTGGACCCGAGCAGTCCGAATTCCTCGCCGTCCCAGAGCGCCAGCACGATGGTGCGCTTGGGCTGCCAGCCCTGTTTCCGCAGCGCTCCGAGCGTTCTTGCGGTTTCGAGCAGGGATGCCGCACCGCTGACCGGATCGTGCGCCCCATTCACCCAGCCATCGTGATGATTGCCGTAGATGATCCATTCGTCCGGGTACGTGCTGCCGGGAATGATCGCGATCACATCGTGTAGCGGCCGGGTGGCGTTATCGAAGTCGAGTTTGAAGTGAGCGGTCGCCGGCCCGGGTCCAATGTGATAGGTAAATCCCAGCGCCCCGCGCCAGGGCTCAGGCGCGACCGGTCCACCCAGATTTTCGAGCAGTGGCGTGGCGTCGGCATAGGAGATCGGCATCACGGGAATTTTCATCAGGATCTTGGATTCCGCCATCGAGAGCCGCTTGGAACCGGGCTCGGAGGCCCAGCCGGGCGAAAGAGGATCGCCCACGGATACCGGCATGTCCATCACGCTTCCGCGCTGGACGCCATCGGGTGGCCGCATCGGCCCCTTGGGATAAACGTCGCCCTGGTAATAACCGTCGTCGCGTGGATCGGAATAAATCAAGCAACCTACCGCCCCATGCTCGAAAGCGACCTTGGGCTTGGTTCCCCTCCAGCTCTTGCCATAGCGGGCGATCACGATTTTGCCCTTCACATCGATGCCCTGCTTGGCGAGATAGTCGTAATCGTCCGGCACGCCGTAATTCACGTAAACCAGCGGCGCCGTGACATCGCCCGAGCCTGAATAGGCGTTGAAGGTCGGAAGCTGGGTGACGTTGGAGGTGTAGGCGTCCTGTGAGATGCCCGGCTCTTTGAGCGCGGCTCGAAACTTGACGGGGCTGACCATTTCCAAACCGCGGGCGGCAGGGTAAGGAATCAGGGCCTCGAAGTTTTCAATGTGCGCATCTAGGCCAAATTCCTTGAACAATCCGAGCGCGTAGTCAGCGACCGCGGCCGAGGCCGGCGAGCCGGCGTGATGCGGTACCTTAGCCATGCGTTCCAGGTAGACCTTCTGACGGTCCGCCTTCGGGAGCGCAATGGCCTTCTGTTCAAGATCGTGTTCAGCGGCCCATTGGTCGTGAGGAAATCCGCGAATGGGCTCCTGCGCGGCCAGGACAGCCGCCGATACAAGGAAAGCGAAGAATGTTTTCATCAGATTTTCGATGCGAGCTTGGCTCCGGTTCCTGCTTTGAGGAAACCGGCGAACTCCTGTGCATTACGGGTGAGGCTGGGGAAGGTGGCGACCACTTTTTCGTCGGGATCCAGAATCGCGTAAAACGGAATAGCCACGGTGCCGAATCTTTTCTCTTCCAGCTGTTGGTTCTGTTCCGACACCGAGTCGGTACCGTCGGTATAGAGATCCACCAGCACGAAATCTTTCATCAGGCAGCGATCTCCGGCCGCGGGAACATGTTGGCTTTCATCCAGTGGCAGTTTGTGCAGGCGTAGCCAGTGAAGTTGACGAACACCATCTTGTTCTCGGCCTTGGCCTTGGCCAGCGCCTCGCGATACTGGTTCTTCAACCAGACCGGGCCGGCAGATTCGGAGCCTCCGCTGAAAGCCACGCTCTTGCCCTGAACGGGAATAAAAGCCTCGATATTTCCCAGTGGAGAACCGAATAATCCGGGCAGCAGGCTGATGGAAAAGATGAGAAACAATGCCGCCACCAGCATCCGTCCGATGCCTAAATGATCGTCCTGCTTTATGCCCTCCAGGCGCAAGAATCCGAGCAGGTAGAGTCCCGGCAGGGCGAATAACACGATCCAGCAGGCCAGAAACATCTCGCGCGAAATCAGGTTGGTCTGCAACACCTGATCGGCCGAGCTTAGATACTTGATCGAGATCGCCAGCACGACAAATCCCAGCACCACTTTGACGCGCATCAGCCAGCCGCCGCTTTTGGGCAGCTTTTGCAAGTAGGACGGAAAGAGCGCCAGCAGGAAGAAGGGCGCGGCCAGACCACTGGCGAAGGATGCCATGCCCAGCACGGGTTCGGCTCCGCCAGTTTGCACGGACGCTACCAGCAACGGCCCTACAATTGGTCCAATGCAGGCGAAAGCAGTCAGCGTGAAGGTCAGACCCATCAACAAAGCGCCGAAATAACCTCCACGCTCGGAGGTTTGATTCAGTTTGGTGAGCAGGCCGGACGGCAGCGTCAGTTCATAAGCGCCTAGCAGGCTCAAGCCGAAAATCACGAACACCAGCGCGATGAAACTGTTCACCCAGGGACTGTTGCCGAGCTGTACCACGCCGAACGGTCCGGCTATGGTTTTCATCAAGACGCCGAGGCCCGTGAACAGAACAACAATCCCGAGGCAGAAAACGATGGCCTGCAGCACGCCGTCCCGCCGGTTCCCCGTTTGCCGATTTATGAAATACGACACAGTGAACGGAATCATAGGAAAGACGCACGGGGTAAAAATGGCGGCAAGCCCGGCACCGAAGGCGGTCAGCAAGAACAGGCCGAAGCCAGACGATTGTGACGCGGGCGCGGTCGGGGCGGGGGTCGTTGACGTGGATGCTGCCGCGGCGAGTTGAACATCGGTGTATCCAGGCGGTATCGAAATGGCCTGTGCCTGGGCCGCCGGGTCGATGGTGATGGTGGCCGAAGCGGACTTGCGCTTGGGCGGCAGGCAGGATCTATCGTTGCAGCATTGATAGCGTACTTGGGCGGTAATGGCGGCGGGACCGGCGGGCGCATCTTTCTTCAGCTCGACATCATACAGCAGCACGACTTCGTCGGCGAATGTTTCGGTGTCGATCTGAAAATTCGGATCGAGCTTGCGCACCGGTTTTGGCTGATAAAGCTTGAAGCCGCTCACCACCGGACTATCCGCCAGGCTGCTGGTGGTCGGAATCGGCCCGCCCTTCGGTGTAGTCAGCGAATATAGGTGCCAGCCCGGCTCGATCTTCGCCGCGAATCTGGCCAGCACGTGCGATCCCGGCGGAGCGGACTTGGGCTCTAATGTCAGCGTCCACTGCACCGGATCCTCGGCGCCGAAGAGGCATACCGACGCAAGGAACAGCCCTACCCAGAAGTCGTCGCATATTAATCCGCCGCAGCCGCGTTGGGCGGGGGTTGACGCCCGGCCAATTCCGCCGCTATGTGCTCATTAATTTTGCCGTCGGCCAATTCCGCCGCTACACGAATGGCATTCTTGATGGCGTTGGCATTCGAACGGCCATGGGTGATGATGCAGACGCCTTTGATGCCCAGCAGCGGAGCGCCGCCGTGCTCGGAATAGTCCAAACGCTTCTTGAAATCTTGAAATGCGGTGCGCGAGAGGACGTATCCAATTTTACGCGAAATGGTTGCTTCCAGGGATTCACGAAGCATCCGATAGATCATGTCCACCAGGCCCTCGCCCACCTTAAGCGCCACATTGCCGACGAATCCGTCGCAGACAATGACGTCGATTTCGCCCGTGAAGATGTCGCCGCCTTCCACATTTCCGATGAAATGAATTGGCAGCGATTTGAGTAAAGGCGTGGCGGTCCGGGTGAGCTCGTTGCCTTTATGCTCTTCTTCCCCAATGGAAAGCAGTCCGACGCGAGGCCGCGGCTTGTGGAAAATTACACGCGAATAGATTTCGCCCATGACCGCGAACTGCCCCAGCATGCGCGCGCGAACAGTCGACATTAGCGCCCACATCTACTACGACGACGGGCGAGCCTTTTAGTGTGGGGAAAGCCGAAGCCAGCGCGGGGCGGTCCACGCCGGGCAGCATGCCTTGCACCATCTTGGCAGTGGCCATGACCGCGCCGGTGTTGCCCGCCGACACTACACCCTGAGCGATCCCGTCCCGGACCAGGCGCGCCGCTACCCGGATGGAGCTGTCGCGCTTGGTGCGAACCGCCTTGGCAGCGCTATCCTCCATGGTGATGTACTCGCTGGCGTGCTGGATCTCGATGGGCAATCCGTCGACATTGTCATGCTGCGCCAGTTCTTGGCGCACGACGTCCTGCTTGCCGACCAGGATGATCTTGACGCCCAGATCGCGGACCGCTTGAATGGAACCCTCGACCTCCGCCTTGGGAGCGTGGTCCCCGCCCATTGCGTCAACAGCGATGGTCACCATGTAATCAGAGAATTAATCAACTCTTTATTTCGCCGGTCTTACTCCTCGGCGACTTCGATCACTTCTCGCCCCTTATAACGCCCGCAATGCGGGCAGACGCGATGCGGTAGTTTTGGTTCGTGACAGTTGGGACACTCGGACGTTCCGGGGACTCGCAACGAATCATGGGCGCGGCGGGTTGAGGTACGCTGCTTGGAGTGTCGTCGTTTTGGATTGGGCATTTAGATTCCTTTAGTTTGAAGATTTTTCAGCACCGCCCAGCGATCATCCACACGTTTCACTTCGCATCCGCAATTCACCAGGTTACGGTTTTGACCGCAAACCGGGCAGATGCCGTGACATTCTTCGCGGCAGACCCGCTGCATCGGCAATGAGAGCAAAACATACTCGCGCAAAACATTTTCCAGCTCGATCCCGGCGCCTTCATAAAAGGCGATCTCGCTTTCTCCCTCATCGATTTTCACTTCTTCCTCGTAATCGCCCCGAGCAGCGGGACGATAGAACAGATCGAAGTCCGAATCGATCGGAAACTCCGCCGGCTCCAGGCAACGATCGCAGTCCGATCGCATCCGAACGGTCAGATGACCGCGGATTCGGATTTCCCCCAGAGTGTGCGGAAGGAGTTCGGCCGAGCCTCGCACTTCCAGTGGCGTCGACCTGCCGAAGCCCCTCAGCATAATCGATCTCGCCGGGAGGAAAAGCCACCTCAAAGCGGATCTTTTTTAACTCTAGCTCCTTGACGCTTAAAAACACAGAAACCTCGCTTCGAGGGTGGCGCTAAACCTATACTATAGCAGGGTTTGAACGAGAAATTCAGGAACCTGGTAGATCGCCTAGGCCCGGCCAACGGACGGCAGAACAGGGTAAGATCACTACAGGGGATCTGGATTTTTCGGCCCTGAAGATACAAGGCGGGGACTATGCCGATTTTTCCGCGCTGGGCAGACCAGTGGTTACTGGGACGAATTTCAAAGGCCGTTGAGCCGGAGTCCGTCAGGATCGTTCTTGGAAACGGAGAAGCCACTGTACCGGTAGAATCTCCGGTCGCCACCTTGGTTATTCCGGATCGCAAAACGCTTCTGCGATTGATGATTGATCCGGAAGTGGCCTTCGGCGACGGTTACTCCGACGGAACGCTTCAGGTCCAAGGAAGTCTGGTCGAACTTTTAGAGGCTATTTATCAAGCGAGGTACCGCGAGCAATCGAGCGAACCCCTGTATCCGCGCCTGGTATCCAAATGGATCGGCCGGTTACAGGCTAATAGCTTGCCCGGTTCGCGCCGCAATATTCACGCGCACTACGATCTTGGCAACGATTTCTACAAACTGTGGCTAGACCGGCAATTGGCTTACACGTGCGCTTACTTTCCCTCTCCTACCGCGACGCTCGAACAAGCCCAGACGGCTAAGCTGGAGCACATTTGCCGCAAACTCAGGCTGCAACCCGGGGAGACGGTCGTCGAAGCCGGTTGTGGTTGGGGAGCGCTAGCTCTGCATATGGCGCGGCAGTATGGCGTCTCCGTGAAAGCATTTAACGTATCGCATGAGCAGATTGCTTTTGCCAGGCAGCGCGCCGAAGAGGAAGGCTTGAGCCAGCAGGTGCAGTTCATCGAAGACGACTATCGGAACATATCCGGCAAATTCGATGCCTTCGTATCGGTGGGAATGTTGGAGCACGTGGGCGTCGAAAATTACAACGCTCTGGCGGATGTGATCCAGCGGTCGATTGGGGCCTCCGGGCGGGGCCTGCTTCATTTCATCGGCAAGGACCAGCCTGGGCCTTACAGCCGCTGGATGCGAAAGCGGATTTTTCCAGGCGCTCACATTCCGGCGCTTCGGCAGGCTCTCGAAATCTTCGAGCGCTGGAACTACTCAGTCCTGGATATCGAGAATCTGCGCCTCCATTACGCCAAGACTTTGGAGCACTGGCTGGACCGTTTCGAGAAATCGCAGCAGCAGGTTGTGTCGATGTACGACGCTGAGTTTCTTCGCGCCTGGCGGCTGTACCTGGCCGGATCGCTGGCCGCTTTCCGCTCGGGCTCGCTGCAGCTTTTCCAGATTGTTTTTACAGGTTCGCGCTGCCCGCCGATGTGGTGGACTCGCGCGCCGCTTTATTCTGAAGAGCAGTTCGCAGTCGAGAAGCCGGACCCAATCGAGAAGTCTGAATGGATGCATGCGACGTCCTGATTTCGGGCGGCGGCCCGGCCGGTTCTTCCTGCGCCTGGAAGCTGCGGAACTCGGGTCTGGATGTTGTCATTCTCGACAAACACGTCTTTCCGCGCGATAAAGTTTGTGGCGGATGGATCACACCCGCTGTTCTGTCGGAACTCGAAATCGACTCGCGCGAGTATGCTCAGAGGCGTGTCTTTCAGCCCATCACTGGTTTCCGCATTGGCCGTATCGGCGGCGAGATGGTGGAGACAAACTACGAGCATATCGTCAGCTACGGGATTCGGCGGCGCGAATTCGATGAATATCTCCTACGACGCTCCGGCGCGCGACTTCTGGAAGGCATCAGTTTAACGACTCTCGCTCGTTGCGATGGCAGGTGGGCTGCCAACGGCGACGTTAGAGCGCGCTTGCTGGTTGGCGCCGGAGGCCACTTCTGTCCGGTCGCGCGCCTCACGGGAGCCAAGTCGCGTGGTGAGCAGGCCGTCGTCGCCCAGGAAACCGAATTTGAAATGGACGCGCACCAACGCGCCGGCTGCGCGGTCTCTCCGGAAATTCCGGAACTCTATTTTTGTTCCGATTTGAAAGGGTACGGCTGGTGTTTTCGAAAAGGCAATTTTCTAAATGTAGGACTAGGGCGGATGGATCAGCATCGCCTAGCTGACCATGTCGCCGCCTTTTTGAGCTTTCTGAAGTCGGCCGGGAGAGTAGGTTTTGATGTTCCACACGCGCTCCTCGGACACGCCTATCTTCTCTATGACGCTTCGGATCGCAAGATTGTTGATGACGCGCTCCTACTGATTGGCGATGCCGCGGGTTTGGCCTATTCGCAGAGCGGAGAAGGCATCCGGCCGGCCATTGAATCCGGATTACTGGCAGCGAAGGTGATTCTCGAGGCCCAGGGAAAATACAGTCGCGAAGTCCTCGAAGTATATCGGACTTTGCTCTCCAGGCGGTTTGGCGCGCGCGAGCACTGGGCCACCAAAGTCGGCCGGCATCTTCCTTCGCAACTGATCCAGTTGCTCGGAAAGGGACTCCTGGGCATGCCCTGGTTCGCCCGCGATGTCGTCATCAATCGATGGTTTTTGCACGCCGGCGAACAGACGCTAGAAGCAGGAGTGCGTGCGCCACATCTGACGTACTAAGAAGCTACTGGCCGCATTCGCTCATTTCGTTTCAGCAACGCCTCGGCTTCCTCCTGGCGCAGCGAGGGCCCGTAGACATGCCCCTGGACTTTATCGCAACCCAGAATCCGGACCAAGTCCAGCTCCGCGGCTGTCTCTACTCCTTCCGCCACCACCGTGAGATTCATGCCGTGCGCCAGCCGCACAATGCTCTGGATCACCGGCAGGGAGCCTTCCGGTTCCTGGAGTCCTCGCAAGAAGGATTGGTCGATCTTCAGCGAATCCACGGGCAGTTTGTTCAGATAGCTCAGCGACGAATAGCCGGTTCCGAAGTCGTCGATCGAGATGCTTACCCCTAAGTCGCGTAGCTGGGTCATGCGGCCTACGTACTGCGGAAGATCCCGCATGATATAACTTTCGGTCAATTCCAGTTCCAGGCATTGGGCCGGAAATCCGCTGAGCGCCAGCGTGGTGGAGACGGTCTGAACGAAATCGCGCCGCTCGAACTGCAGAGCGGAAACGTTCACCGAGATGCGAGCCGACCTATAACCCGACTTCAGCCATTCCGCGCCTTGCGTGCACGCCTGCCGGATTACCCATGACCCGATCTCGATAATCAGGCCCGTTTCTTCCGCTATCGGAATGAACTGCTTGGGAGAAATAGTTCCGTGGATGGGATGCCTCCAGACCAGCAACGCCTCCAGACCCTCCACGCTTCCGTCCATGTTGACTAAAGGCTGATAGAGCAGCTCGAATTCATGATTTTCCAGAGCGCGGCGGAGTGCATTCTCGAGGTGCAGCCGCTCCAGATCTAACACGTGATCCTCGGCCAGGAACAACTCCAGATCATTCTTGCCGCCATTCTTGGCGTGGTACATCGCAAGATCGGCATTGCGTAGGAGATCGGCCGCCGTGATCCCATGCTTGGGGAAGATGGAAAGCCCGATGCTGGCGGTCACAAACAGCTCATTCCCGTCGATGCGATGCGGCGCGCGAAAGGCTTTCAGGAATTCTTCGGAAGCCTGGATGGCGGTCTGCTCATCGGGCTGGCGTGTCATGACTATCGTGAATTCGTCTCCGCCCATGCGTCCGGCCAAATCGTCTTCAGTCAGCAAGCGTCGCAATCTGCCGCCTACTTCCTTCAGCAGCCGATCGCCCATGGTGTGGCCCAGGGTGTCATTGATCTGCTTGAAACGGTCCAGGTCGATAAAGAGCACAGCCAGGATTGCGGATCGCTCGCGGGCCTGCTCCAGCGCCTTTTCCAGCAGTTCGATGAAGTAGGCGCGGTTCGGCAAGCCAGTCAGTGAATCGTGCCTGGCCTGGAACTCGAGCCGCTCGGTGAACTTTCGCTGTTCGATGGCCAGAGCCGCCAAGCGGCCGGCCACCTGCAGCAGATCCGGGTCGCCGTCGCGGCGCGATTGCTCGTTCTTGTAATGCATCACCAATAAACCGAGCAGCCCGCCGGCGGCCGACAGGATCGGAGTCGACATGCACGACGAGATGCCGATTTGCGCGGCGAGGTAGGAGCGTTCGGTCCAAACCGGACAATCGCGGACCTCCTTCCAGAAAATAGTGGAGCGAGCCAACTCCGCCGAGACAAATTCAGACCGCTCCGGCGAGAGTCTAACAGGCTTCGAAAGGCGAATTGTGTCGTTCGGGAAGCCTGCCGCCACGGCCCAAAAAAGCGCGCCCCCGTTTCGCAACAGTACCGAGCACAGCACGCCCGGACGCTGCTTCTCGATCATATGAACGATCCGGTTTAGAGTGACCTCGAGGGCATGGTTCGCGGCCACCATCTCCAGCACCTGATTGCGGCTCTCCTCTAGATGCGCGCTGCGCCGGTGGTGCGAATGCGCGCGATGGTCCAGAATGTATCGCGCAATGCTGCGCGCCATCAGTTCGATGAGTTCGGTTTCCGCCTCCAGAAAATTCCGGCTGCCGCCGTTGGAGGAACAGGAGAAGCTGAGCGTGCCGAACAGTTCCGAGCCCAACAGGATGGGCGTTCCAATGTAGATCTCAAATTCCGGACGCAGATCGCTGATTCCCGGTCGGCTCTGGAAGACGTGAGCGTCCGCAGCCGATCGGCCACTCGCGCGCAATGGGTAGCGCTCAACCGAAGTTTGGCGCCCGGCTGAAGATCGGCCGATCCGCGGGTGGCGCGAATTATTCCTCGGTCGCCTTCGGCCTGCAGGATCATCCCGATCGGCAAGCCGAATAGCTGGCAGCCCGTTCTTCAAGTGGTCTTCAAAAGCCTGCTCCAGCGAGTCATAACGAGTAGTGCTCAGCCGGTTTAGTTGCTTCAATTGCTCGGCGAAATGAGCCAATTGGTGTGACCTGTCCCGGTCATCTTCGTGCGCCGGCGCGAAACCCTGCAAGTGCCCATCCAACGATTCCTCACTCAAAGTCTATCGCGCCGAGCCCCATTGCCGGTCATGGATGACCGCTTTGGAACCCAACAGTTCTTCCAGCAGCGGGGTCTCCGGGTACGGATGGCCGGCATAGCGGCGGTAGCCTTCACCGAAATCGACGCCCACCAGCGCCCCGCGTCCGCGAGTCCAGCGTTCCATCATAGCCAGCGAATCCTCGATTCCATGCTGCTTCTTCAGCCATTCCTGCTGGCTGGCGTGGCAGGCCATCATACGGCGCTTGATTTCGAAAGTCGTCTTGACGTCGACCACGAAATCAGGTTCAATTAGCGACCCGAACACGGTCCACGCCGCCCAGCGAGTCCATGAAATAGAGATGCGGGATTGCGTCCAGCGGCGCCGCGGGCTCGGCCGCGTTGGTTGCATAATTTGGGACCGAAGCCGCGAAACAGGCGTCTCTCACCAGCATGCTGGTGGCTTCGTGATCGCAGTGATAATCCACCGGCGCCGCCGTCAGCACGATATCCGGACGGGTGCCGCGAACGAGTTCCGTTACGCGCCTCCGCGAATCGTCGGTATTGAAAATCGCCAGATCGCGGAATTCGGCGCAGCTATACCGCGGCGCCGATCAAGCACGGCGGCTTCGGCAGCTTCCTTGCGCCGGATGGCAGCGGTCTGCGTCGGCGCTGTGGCGCGCGGAGCCGCAATCGCCCGGGGTCATGCTTACGATCGTGATGGAATGACCCGCTTCAGAAAGCAGCGCCAGTGTTCCGCCGGCCAGAATCTCCGCGTCGTCCGGATGGGCGTGAATGCAAACAATGCGCATTCCCGTGGCTTTAGGCGCCGGCGGCTTTGGATGTTTCGAGCTGTTCTCGCTGTGCGCTCCGGTTTGCGCTTCACGCGAGTGATCGGCACGTTCAGCAGGATCGAAAGCACCGTGAAGATCAATGATGAACTCTGTACTACAACCTTCATGGGGAGGTGTCTTGCTACATTCATCATAGCCTCATCTATGCCGGCCAACAAGACCGTATCCCAAGCCGTAGCCGAGCAAACGGTAACAGAACCGCGGTGGCCGGCGATATTGGCGATTCTGGCCGTCGGCGCGCTTTACTCGGCTTTACCGGAAGCTCTGCGGTTCGGTCCCTACTGGCTGTTGCTCGCCGTCGTAGCGGTGATATTGGTCCCCACCGTCATAGCGCATCGAACCGGACGGCACAAGCTGAATGAGGTGTTGGGCCATACCGTGCTGAGCATCGTGACGGCGTCGATGATCTGGTCCGCTGGCGATGCTTATCGCGCGGATTGCCCATCTCATCGCGATTCGCCGCAACTTCTGTTGCGGGCCGCGGCGTCGTTGTGGATCGCGAACGTGTTGGTCTTCGCGTCGTGGTATTGGCGTTTAGATGCGGGCGGTCCAAACCAACGGGACTTGCGCGGGTCGCACACGGAGGGCGCATTTCTCTTCCCTCAGATGCTTATTCCGGGAAAGCAAAAGGGCAACTGGAGGCCCGGCTTCGTCGATTATCTGTTTCTTGCCTTTAACAGCAGCACGGCCTTTTCGCCCACTGACGTACCCGTGCTGTCGCGGTGGGCCAAGCTCATGATGATGACGCAGGCCTTAATTTCGCTCGCCACGGTGGTGGTGATCGCCGCCCGCGCGGTTAACATACTGTAGGGATCGCGGGCAGGAATGCCCCTGCCACGGCTACACTAGTTATTTCCTATGAAACTCCCCAGCCACACTATCACGCAGGGCAAAGATCGCGCCCCGGCACGCGCATTTCTCAAGGCTATCGGTCTGACCGACGAGGATATCAAGAAGCCCATCATCGGTATCGCCAATACCTGGATCGGCACCATGCCTTGCAATTTCAAGCTGCGCGATCTGGCGGTCAACGTCGCGGATGGGATACGCAAGGCCGGCGGCACTCCCATGGAGTACAATACCATCGCGATCAGCGACGGGATCACCATGGGCACCGAAGGCATGAAGGCCTCGCTGGTCAGCCGGGACCTGATCGCGGATTCCATCGAACTGGTGGCGCGCGGCCACATGTTTGACGGGATCGTGGCGCTGGTAGCGTGCGACAAAACCATTCCCGGCGCTGCAATGGCGTTGCTTCGCCTCAATATTCCAGGCTTAGTACTCTACGGCGGATCGATTCTGCCGGGCCGTTACAAGGGCCGCGACCTCACTATCCAGGATGTGTACGAAGCTGTGGGCGCAAACGCCGCGGGCAAGATGTCCGATGAGGAACTGCTGGCCATCGAGAACTCGGCCTGTCCCGGCGCGGGCGCGTGCGGAGGCCAGTTCACCGCCAACACCATGGCGACCGTGATGGAAATAATCGGGCTTTCCCCCATGGGAACCGCGTCGGTCCCGCAGGTGGACCCGCGCAAGAAGGATGTGGCGGAGCGCTGCGGCGAACTGGTTCTGAATCATGGTGAAACAAAACCTACGGCCGAGCGACATTGTCACCCGGAAGTCCATAGAAAACGCCATTGCTTCGGTAGCCACCACCGGCGGCTCAACCAACGCCGTGCTGCATCTACTGGCCATCGCGCGAGAAGCAGGCGTGCCGCTCAATATCGACGATTTCCAAACCATCAGCGAGCGCACTCCGTTGCTGGTGGATCTGAAACCGGCCGGCAAGTTCGTCGCGGTGGACGTCGATAAGGCAGGCGGGATTCCGGTGATCGCACAGCGGCTGATGAACGGCGGTTACGTGGATGGATCGGCGATGACGGTCACGGGCCGAACCTTCGCCCAGGAGGCGGCCGACGCCAAGGAGACGCCGGGCAAGAGGTGATCCACGCATTGAACAACCCGATCAAGAAGAGCGGCGGGTTGGTAATCCTGCGCGGCTCGCTTGCCCCGGAAGGCTGCGTCATCAAAGTTACGGGCATCGAGCGAACGCAGCAGAAGGGTCCCGCGCGAGTGTTCGATTCCGAGGAAGCCGCGATGGCCGCCGTCATGGGCGGCAAGATCAAGTCCGGAGATATTGTTGTGATCCGCTACGAAGGTCCGCGTGGAGGGCCAGGGATGCGCGAGATGCTGGGGGTCACCAGCGCGATCGTGGGCGTTGGATTATCGGAGAGCGTGGCGCTAATCACCGATGGCCGTTTTAGCGGCGCTACCCGAGGATTCTGCGTCGGTCACATCGCGCCGGAGGCAGCGGTAGGCGGCCCGATCGCGGCCGTCCAGGAAGGCGACATCATCAACCTCGATATCCAGAAACGGACCATCGATTTGGACATCCCGCAGAGCACCTTACAGGAACGGCTAAGCAAATGGAAGGCTCCCGCGCCGCACTATCGCATCGGGCGTCTTCGCCAAATATGTCGCTTTAGTTGGATCTGCTTCGGAAGGCGCGCTTACGACCCCGTCCGCGCTATCGGCGAGCTCTCGGTCGTGACCGTTGGCTTCTCGGCGCTGGCGCCAATGTGCCCGTCAAGCATTTTCTGCACGTCGCTTTTACCAACCGCCCCGACTTTTTGCTCGACCACTTTGCCGCCCTTAAAGAGCAGCAGCGTGGGAATGCCGCGAACGTTGTAGCGCATAGCCGCGGCGCCATTCTCGTCTACGTTCAATTTGCCGACCTTCACCCGCCCGGCGTAGTCAGTGGCGATCGCGTCTACGGTCGGGGACATCATCCGGCACGGACCGCACCACTCCGCCCAAAAGTCAACCAGGACAGGAACATCGGAGTTTAGGACATCTTTGTCCCAGCCTGCGTCGGTGAATGTCAGTGTGTTTGTACCAGCCATAAATTCCTTAAAATCACTCCCTTTTTGAGATGTTGTAACCGCCCCAAACGATTCAGGCCGATAAGAGCCGCCGGTAGAGCGCCTGGTACTCAACAGCCACGGCGCTCCATGAAAAATCCTTCCGCATGCCGCGCCGCATCATTGCAATCCAATGATCCCTATCACGATAGGCCTTCAGGGCCAAGCCTAGGGCCTCCAGCAGCGCGTCTCCGGAGTAATCCCGGAATTTGAAGCCCGTACCCTCATCAATGGTATCATCCAGCCCCCCGGTGGCGCGAACCACCGGGACCGTGCCGTAACGCAGGCTATAAATCTGGCTCAGCCCGCAGGGTTCATAGCGGCTAGGCATCAAGAACATGTCCGCACCCGCCTCAATCCTGTGCGAAAGCGCGTTATCGTAGCCGATCCGGACCGCGACCTGGTCCGGATACGTTTGGCCCAAGTGTTGGAACATCGCCTCATAGGGAGGATCGCCGGATCCGAGCACGGCCAGGCACATGTTCGCCTCAAGCATTCTGGACGCAACCTCAGCAATGAGGTCGATGCCTTTTTGAGCCGCGAAGCGCGACACCATCCCGATCAGCGGTCGCTCGAGGCCGCCGCCTGACCGAAGCCCCAGCTCCTCCAGAAGCGCCCGCTTGCACTCAGCCTTGCCGGAAAGATCATTCGCCGAATAGTTTCGAACGATATGCGGGTCGTGCTCGGGATCCCACTCGACGTAGTCCACGCCGTTGACGATCCCATAAATAGGGCCATGCTTGAGAAGAAAACCGTCGAGACCGAAGCCGTACTCAGGCGTCTGTATCTCGCGCGCGTAACCTTTGCTCACGGTGCTGATCGCAGCGCTGAATGCGATTCCGCCTTTTAGCAGGTTGAGCTTACCGTAAAACTCCAGTTGTTCCGGATTGAAGAGCCTGCTGTCCAACCCGATCTGCCGAACTGCTTCTGCTCCGAAAATTCCCTGATAGCCGAGATTGTGGATGGTGAACAGCACTTTCACGCCGCTGAAAGTCGGATCGTTGCTAAAGTACTGGCGGAGATAGACGGGCAAAAGAGCCGCCTGCCAATCGTGCACATGCATGATCTGCGGACGAAATAAATAGCGCGCTACTCCCAGCGCAGCCATCGATAGCACCGCGAAGCGCACGTGGTTGTCCGCGTAGTCCGCACCGCCGGCGCCGTAAATCCCATCCCGATCAAATAGCGGCGGACAGTGAACGAAATAGAAGGTAACGCCGCGCTCCGTGGTTTGATAAATATCCACCAGGTAACCCGGGCCGATTGGAACCCAAAGGCTACGATAGGCGAGTTGAGGTTCTGTCGGGTAGTGATTCTGGCGGTAGGCAGGAATTACGACGGCCATCTGCTGGCCAGCCGAATAAAGCGCAGCCGGTAGCGCGCCCAAAACATCGGCCAGACCACCTGTTTTTGCGAAAGGGGTGGCCTCCGATGCCACCATGAGAATGTTCATAGCCTGGGTCGAGCACTTTCCCCCGGAAGCTTTAGTATCTCCCTCTCACCAAAAGTCCTGTGTCCCTATCCATTGAGATAGACTACGGCAGAACGTCTGACGTCAGTCTGAAATCGCCCCCACGTCGGTAGTAGTAAGACGCTCACTGCCTTGGCCGCGACCCTCTTCGTGGTGGTGAATACGTCCTCGAAAAATGGTCTTCCGGCTGCACGCGATTTTGGCGCTGGGAGGCGAGCCGAAACCAGCATGGGACGCCGTGTCATCGAGCGCCCCTGTATCGATTCGCGCTCCCAGCAACACTTTATCCAGTCCTCTCAGTTCTTGATTCCTTTATGGACAGCGTCGAGTACGCCGTTGATGAATGATACCGATTCCTCGCCGGAAAACTGGCGCGCCAGTTCAAGGGCTTCGTCAATGACTACCGCCGGGGGCGTCTCGTGACGGTGCATCTCGTAGATCGCCATGCGCAGGATATTACGATCGACAATGGGCATCCGCTCCAGTTTCCAGTTTTCCGATTTAGCCGTAATCTGATGGTCGATATCGGTGGCCGTTTCTGAAGTCCCTTTGGCCAACTCCTCCATGAATTCGTCGCGGCCCGTCTGCTCCTCGCCGTCCTCCGAGTTTAGGGTGTCGTAAAACGAAGAGATGGCGTCCTCGACCGCGCCTTTGTTCATGTCCCACTGATAGAGAACCTGTAAAGCGCGCTGTCGTGATCGGTGACGGGCGGGCATAGCTGCTTGCTACTATTTTCGCAGCCGGCGCATGAGGTCAGCCATTTCGATGGCAGTGATCGCCGCGTCGTAGCCTTTGTTTCCGCTTTTGCCGCCCGCGCGATCGATGGCCTGCTCCACCGTATTAGTGGTGAGCACGCCGAAAGCCACCGGCACGCCGGTTTCGAGCGGCACTGCCGCTAATCCGTTGGCGGCCTGCGCGGACACGTGATCGAAATGCGGCGTTTCCCCGCGGATTACCGCGCCCAAGGCGACGATCGCATCGTGCCGTTTTTGCGCCGCCAGCGTCTTTGCGACCAGCGGCAGTTCCCATGAGCCTGGAACTTTCACGATCTCGATGTCGTCCGGATTCGCGCCCGAGCGCCTGAGCGCGTCCGTCGCGCCGGCCAGCAAACGGTCGGTGATGAAGCTATTGAACCGCGCGCAAATGATCGCAAACTTGAGCCCGCGCGCATCCAAATTTCCTTCGATCACCTGAGACATATGGGATAATTTTGTTTCAGGCCCCCATTCTACCGCATGGATCCCGCTTTCATCCGTAACTTCTCGATCATCGCGCACATCGATCACGGCAAGTCGACGCTGGCCGATCGCCTGCTCGAGGTGACCGGAGCGCTATCCCAGCGCGAGATGATGGAGCAGGTTCTGGACACCATGGACCTGGAGCGCGAGCGTGGCATCACCATCAAAGCTCATGCCGTACGCCTGAATTACCAGGCCGACGATGGCCAAATGTACCAGCTTAATCTCATCGACACGCCCGGCCATGTCGATTTCACGTACGAGGTCTCACGCAGCCTGCAAGCTTGCGATGGCGCGCTCCTGGTGGTGGATGCATCCCAAGGCGTCGAGGCCCAGACTCTGGCCAACACATATCTGGCGCTGCACCACAATCTGGAAATCATTCCGGTGATCAACAAAATCGATCTGCCGTCCGCCGAACCGGAGCGTATTCGCGAGCAGATCGAACAGGTGATCGGCCTCCCCGCACACGATGCCTTGTTGGTCAGCGCCAAACAGGGCACCGGCGTCAAGGACGTCCTCGAAGCCATCGTGCATTTGGTACCTCCGCCTAAGGGTTCGCCGGATGCGCCGCTCCGAGCCTTGATCTTTGACTCCTGGTTCGACCCCTACCGCGGTGTGATTATCCTTACACGCGTGTTCGACGGGCGGCTGCGGCTCAAACAGAAGATCAAGCTGTGGTCGAACGGAGCCACCTTCGAAGTGGAAGGTCTGGGTTATCAATCGCCGAAGCCAATCCCTTGCGACGAGCTGGCGGCAGGCGAAGTCGGGTTCATGTTCGCGAATATCAAGACCGTGTCGGATGCCAAGATCGGGGACACGATAACTGGCGTCGAAGACCCCGCCACGGAGCCGCTGCCTGGATTTGAAGAAGTGAAGGCTATGGTCTTCGCCGGACTGTATCCGGTTGAATCGCACGAGCATGGCCGCCTGCGCGAGGCGCTCGAGAAGTTGCGGCTCAATGACAGCGCCTTTAGTTTCGAGCCGGAAAGCTCAATGGCGCTGGGCTTCGGCTTCCGCTGCGGCTTCCTGGGACTGTTGCATCTGGAAATCGTCCAGGAACGGCTCGAGCGCGAGTTTGAGATCGATCTCATCACCACTGCGCCTGGCGTCCGTTACAAAGTCACAACGCTCAATGGTAGTGTCATCGACGTCGACAGTCCCACCAAGTTTCCGAACCCTGCGGAGATCAAGGAGATCGAAGAGCCGATCATCGATGCCACGGTCATTACGCGCGAGGAATACGTAGGCGAAATCTTGAAACTTCTCGAAGAGAAGCGTGGAACGCAGAAGAAGTTTGAGTACATTGGGACTGGCCGCGTGCTGCTCTTATATGAGCTGCCCCTCAATGAGATCGTCCTGGATTTTTACGATCGTCTGAAATCGGCCTCGCGGGGCTATGCTTCCCTCGATTATCATCTGTCCGGTTATCGCGCGTCGTCCCTGGTGAAACTGGACGTGCTGGTGGCTGGCGAGCCCGTGGATGCGCTCTCCATCATCGTGCATAAGGACTTCGCCTATGATCGCGGCAAGATTCTAATCGAGCGGCTGCGCAAGTTGATTCCGCGCCAGATGTTCGAGGTCGCGCTACAGGCGGCCATCGGCAACAAGGTGATCGCGCGCGAGAACATCCCGGCCATGCGCAAGAACGTGTTGGCCAAATGCTACGGCGGCGATATTTCGCGGAAGCGCAAGCTGCTTGAGAAGCAGAAGGAAGGCAAGAAGCGGATGAAGCGGGTGGGCCGCGTCGAAATTCCGCAAGAAGCTTTCTTGGCGGTGCTCAAGGTGAGCGGCGACAGCGAATAGTAACGGGTGTATCGCTTGAAGATTTCGCGCGCCTGTTCAACTCATTAGCGTCTTTGAGGTTATCTGAACGCCTATCTGGCATCGCGTAATATGACGTTTACGCTCCCCGAGGAACTGGCGTTGCGCTTCGTCGCCCATGTTCCCGCTCGGGAGCACTCCCGTTACCTCGCGGATGCCCTCGCTGACAAACTCGCTGAGCGCGAGAAACGGCTGATTCGGGCATGTGAAATTGCGAATCAGGATCCCGCACTCAGAGAAGTAGAAGAGGAATTGGACGCCCTAACGTATGAAATCCCAGAACCTTGGGAAGATGCCCAAGCGAGGTGAGATCTGGTGGGCGAGGCTCGATCCTACCATTGGCTCGGAGATCAAGAAGCCCCGCCCTTGTGTGGTCGTCAGTACCAGCGTGCTGAATCAACGCCGCCGGACCGTGGTCGTCGTTCCTCTCGCCACTTCACCGCGCGCCGCCCCTCCAGTGATGGTGGCCGTGAAATGTTCGGGGCGATTGGCCATCGCTATGATCGATCAAGTTAGAGCCGTGGCAAAGGAACGGCCGGCCCGCCACATCGAAGACTTATCTACCGAACATTTCCGTTCTGTTGAAGATGCACTCCGGGAAATTCTCGAACTATATTGAACCTGCTCTATCGCGCGCCGTAGTCTTCGTGCTTCGCCCGGAACGCCCGGAGGCGGTTCATATCGTCGGACAAAACATCGCGGTCCCGATTCGATAAGCGGTTGTCCCGAACCACCCGATCCAAGGCGGCGATCACTTCATCCAGTTCGCGCTCATCGTAGCGGCCGGCAGCTAACTTACTCTGCAGTTCATCCAGTTCCTGCCTGGTCCGCGCGAGACGGTACTGATCGGCGCCGAATGGGAAAGCACCCGATTGAACATGATCCAGATCTTCACGGATGCGTTCAAAAAAACGTCGCCGCATATCTTCGCCGCGAAACCGTTCATCGCGGTCACGGTGGTAGACGTCATCATCGCGGTAGGCGCGATCACGGTCATCTCGCGAGCCTCGATCAGCATCGTCACGTGAGCCGCGATCGCGATCGTCTCGCCGGTCACCTCCAGGTTGGCCGCCTGGATATGCTGGAACCGCCTGGCCACCAGGATAACCCCCGTTCCAGGTCACATCAAACGTATATCCCTCTGAGCCATTGTCCGGATCTTCTATCCGTACGACTGCCCCGCCGCCGTTACGCGGCTCGCGAATCAGCGTTTGCCTGCCCCGTCCGTCCACACCAGTAAAACGAAAGTTGGCGGGATTGCCCGGAAGAGGTCCCGTGCATTCAAATCGACGCCATTGCGGCGGCCTTCCCGCAAGATTTCGTAAGACCGCACCGTCGCCGCGAATTTCGACTTCGGCCGCCCCGTCCACCACAACTTCTATGGTGCACTTGCCCCGGTCAGGGCTTCCGCCACGAATCGTGGCTCTGCGTTCGTAGTTTTGACCACTCATGATTCCACTAGTGGCCGCTAATGTTGCGATTGCAAAAAATCCCCGCATTGTATCACCCCTTATTAGCATTCTACCTGGCATTGCAGCACGTGCGAGGTGAGCTGGCAGTAAACTCCAATTAGGAGCCTTTATGCCCTACCAACATCTGCTGCGGTCCACCGACGGCCAATTGGCAATAGTCACTCTCAATCGCCCCGACCGCCGGAACGCGCTCTCTCTCGAATTGATGCGCGAGTTGATCGACTGCCTCGACGAAATCGGCGCCGACACCGGCATCCGCGCAGTCATCCTGGCTGCCGCTGGAAAAGCCTTCAGCTCCGGACACGACCTGAGTGAAATGATCGGCCGTACCGTCAACGACTACCGCCGCCTCTTCGATGTTTGCACCGAACTAATGACCAAGATTCAGTCCATCCCGCAGCCGGTCATCGCGCAAGTCCAGGGAATCGCCACTGCGGCAGGTTGTCAATTGGTAGCCAGCTGCGATCTTGCCATCGCCAGCGAAGAAGCTCAATTCGCGACGCCCGGCGTGAAGATCGGCCTGTTCTGCACCACGCCCATGGTCGCCTTGAGCCGGGCCGTCGGCCGCAAACGCGCGATGGAGATGCTGCTCACTGGAAAACTAGTCGACGCGGCGACTGCCGCCGAATGGGGACTCGTCAATCGCGTAGTCCCCGCCGATCAGCTCGAATCGGAGACGCGCCGGCTGGCCTGCCAGATCGCCGAAGCCAGCAGTTTTACGGTCGCGCTCGGCAAACAGGCTTATTACACGCAGGTCGATCTCGATCAGCCCAAAGCTTACGCCTACGCCAAGGAAGTGATGACCATGAATTCGCTGGCCGAGGACGCGCAGGAGGGCATTTCTGCTTTTCTTGAAAAGCGCGCCGCGTGCTGGACCGGCAAGTAGCACAGGCATGCTAGTGAACGCCTATAAAGTGATTCCACCATCCACCGATAGCACTTGTCCAGTGACGTAATTATCGGGCTCGAGAAAAAATCTCACCGCCCGCGCCACATCGGCCGCCTTGCCGTAGCGCGAGAATCACGCCATCCTCGAGATAACGTTCGTATTTCCCCGATGCAATGCTGGCTTCCGCCATTCCCGCCGCCATAACTCCCGGCGCGATCACGTTCACGCGAATGTTCGTTTTGCCGCGGCATTCCTTCGCAAGAATGCGAGCCGAATGCAGCAGCGCCGCTTTCTCGCCGGCGTACGCAGTCGAGCCGGGAAACAGTGCGATCGCTTGCATGGTCGAAAACAGCACAATCGCGCCCGAGGTTCCGGCGGCCTTCATCCGTTCGACCGCTTCGCGCGCCAGCAGAATCGGTCCTTCATAGTTCACCTCGTGCGATTGCCGCATCGCGTCCTCCCCCGCTCCGCGCGCCGGCGTCCCGGCGAAAACCACCAGACCGTACAGCTTCGGAACGGCGTCCAGAAGCCACTTGCGATCGGCCGCTTTCGTGATGTCGGCCCGCAATCCCCGATGCGCGAGCTGATCACCACGCGGGCGCCTTCGGCTTCGAGCAGCTCCGCCGCCGCCGATCCCAAGCCGCCCGCTCCGCCGGCCAGCAGCATTTCCAAGCCTGCAATCGCCGAGTTCTCAGACGCCAACTTTCACTGTCTCCTTTGCGATGTATCCGAATCCAACTACGGCCAGAAACAGCGTCAGCACTTCGCTATCGCCCAGGTTGTACTCGAGAAATCCTTCAGCCAGGATCGCAAGAATCACGGCGATTGCGCCATGCAGCACGAAGCGCGCCTCGGCGTTGGGCGGCGTCTTCCGCAGCGTACTGAAGAAATCCCACAGAATCTTCCCGATCATCCACATCATGAAGAGCATGGTTGGAATGCCGCGCTCGGCCGCATACTGAAGATAGATATTGTGCAAATGCCCGTACCAGCCCTCGGGCAGCGGCTTGGGGATGTCCGGCGGAACCCAACGCTCGAACTGGTATTTCACCTGCTCTGGTCCTAAGCCGAGGAAAGGATGCGCGCGAATGATTGCTACGCCGGTTCGCCGCGTGATGTTGCGATGCTCGTTGGAATCCATTTGGCCGTGCGGCTGGACGATCGAAGTCACGCGCTCTTTGAGCGCCGCGGGCGCGACCAGAAATGCGATCACCGCGACCACCGGCGCGGCCGCCACCAGCCAGCTGTGCCAGAACCAGAGCAGGTACAGCAAACCGACCGGAAATCCGAGCAGGAAAATGCTGCGCGTGAATCCGAGCACCATGGAAATCGCGAGTATAGCCGCGCAGAACCAACCCGCCGTCTTCCAGCGCCGCTCGCCGGAGAAGAACAGATACGACGCCAGCAGCAGCAGCACGATCATCTCTTCGCCGCCGAACGTCATCCAGTGGCTCATGAAGCCGGTGATTCGTTCGCCAACGTAGAAGTCGTAGAAGTGCTGGTGCGCCGCCTGCGCGTCCTGATACTTCTGCCAAAACTGGAAAAGACTGCGCACGGCCGAGAGCGTCGCCACGCCGGCCCATGCCAGGACGACCCCGCGAATCTCGGATCACGGTCCGAAACGTGCTGTAGACCAGCAACAGAATCGCGAAGACGAGAAACTTGCGGATCTGCGGCGTGCCCTCGCTCATGTGGCCGGAGAACAGCAACGACAAAATCGTGCCGGCCATGAAAAGCACCAGCGGAAGCTTGATGGGCGGAAGCCGCATGGGCTCGGAGGACAGCAGCAAAGCGGCCAAGCGCTAGGCCGAGCAGGATCTGCGAGACGGCAATCGAGAATAAAATAGAAACGAGAGAGCCGCAGGTCAGATAGAATGCGGCCCGATCGAGATAAGGTTTCAAACCTGTAGGCTACCAGGAATGCAGATTTATATTCTCCGGCATGGGATCGCGGAAGACGCCGAGGCAGGACAATCCGATTCCGAACGCGCGCTCACTTCCGAAGGCAAGAAAAAGCTGCGCAATGTTTTGCGCGTGGCCCGCGAGGCTGGCGTGACGCCGGCGCTTGATCCTTACCAGTCCATCTGAAACGCGCCGTGCAGACCGCTCAATTGGCAGCCGAGGTACTGGATTACAAAGGCGACCTGCTGCGCACCAAGGCGCTCGAGCCGGGCGGGCATCCTGGCATGGTCTGGGAGGAGATTCGCGTTCACAAGGATGAGGGGGCAATCCTGCTGGCCGGTCACGAGCCGTTGTTCAGCAGCCTGACCGCATATTCTGCTGGGTGCCCGGACCTTCAGGTGGATTTTAAGAAGGGCGCGCTGGCGTGCGTGGAAGTGGACCGATTCGGCGCCGAGCCGCATGGCGTGCTGAAGTGGTTTATTACGCCAAAATTAGCATCCTCTGGCTGAAATTGGCAGGTGGGGACCTGCCACACTCTATACGTTGCTGCGTTTCCGCTCGTATGGCGCCTTCAAATACTTGGCGGCTTCTTCCTGCGCGCCTTGCGTGTTGTCGCGGGTGCGGATAGCGAGATTGTACTCGTTCACCGCGCGGTCACGCTGGCCCGAGACATCGAAGATATTTCCGAGCTTGATGTGCGCCCACACTTCCGTCCACTTGGGATCCGTGTCGCCGTTCAGCGCTTCGCGGAATTCGTTGGCGGCCGATTGATAGTTGTTCTGCAGGAAAAAGATCTCCGCCACGCGATAATGCGCCAGCGAGCTGCCATGACTCACCTCCAGCGCCTTCTGGTATTCCTTGAGCGCATCGCCAAACTCGCTGATCTCGGCGAACTGCTCGCCCCGCTTGATGGCGACCGCCACGCGCATCGGCGGACCCCAGCGCAGCACGGCGCCATTTGGATCGATGGTCACCAGTTTCGGCTTGCCGAAAGTATCCACCGTGAATTCCGACGACGTGCCCACCACATCGATGCGCTTGGTCTCGGGATTGCCTTCGGTTTCGATCTTGAGATCCACTGGCATGTGGAAAGTGTCCAGATCCTGCGAGATCTTGCCCATCACGCGG
>CAVUUB010000008.1:0-448771 GCA_963744555.1 Bryobacterales bacterium
TTTTCAGCGCGAAGCCGCTCAAATTGAGAAGGACGGTGGACGTATCCGGCGCGTGGTTTTAGACTACGAGCTCAAGAAAAAAACCTATTCGCCGCTGGCCAAAGCAAAAGCTTTGCCTCCGGCCGAATACGCAAAGCAGCAAGCCGAAATTGCCCGCCAGTTCGCTCTCAAAGTCATCAACGGGCACCTCACGCTACCGGATCTACGGATCGAGTACGAGACGCGTTCCGGGGTCGCCACCCACATTGATTTAGAGGTAGCCACCAAGGATTATCACGGGTCGCACGCGGCGGAGAAGGCTGCGGCCGGATTCAAGATTTATGCCGCTCCTGATGTCGCCGGGCGGCTAAACCGAGTCCTCGAAGAGCGGGAGATCACAGCGGAGATCCTTTGCCTATGAACGTAATGGAAAGTAGCGACATCGGCCGAGTGCAGGCCGTGATGCGGCTTGGCTACACGGAGCGCGAAGCCACGTTTCTTCGTGTGGTTGCCCTACACGGCGGGTTCTTTGTTCGCAGGCAATACTGTCAGTTTATTGATCGCGAGGCCGGAGGAACTGACGCCGCGCTCATTGAAAAGTTGATCTCCAAACGGCACGGAACCGTCGTGATGGGCTGTGGCAACGCGAACATTTATCACGTCTCGGCCCGGACCTTCTATGCCGTTCTGGGGGAAGAAGACAACCGCAATCGCCGGACAAGACCGCCGGTCGCGATCAAGAACAAGTTGATGGGACTTGATTTCGTTTTGAGCCATTCCGATTGTCGTTTTCTGGCCACTGAAGACGAGAAGGTCGGACATTTCGAAAGCTTAGGGATCGAACGGGCGGCTTTGCCCGCCAAGATGTTCCGCTCGCCCAATGGCCGGGATGAAACGCTTCGCTATTTCGTAGATAAGTACCCCATCTTCATTCCGGCGGAGTCTAGCTCCGCGCCCTTGGTTTCCTTCTGTTTCATTGACGAAGGGGTTATTACGACCGGTCGGTTTGAGACCTACCTCAAGCAGTACAGCCGACTCTTTGCGCGCTTGCCCAGTTTCAACCTTATATACGTCGCAACTTGGGAAACCGAGTTTGAGCTGGCCCAAAAAGCCTTTCAGAACTTCGTGTCACGCGAGGCTCAGCGGCGTTCAGGCCAGTTGAGCGACGCTGACCGCGAGCGCCTTTTGCGTCACTTTGAAAACCGCCGGCTGTTCGAGACTGGCCAAGCTCTTGATCGAATACGCCTACTCCGACTGCGAGACGAGCGTGAGCAGTTTTCTGCCCGCCCTTTCCAAGCGCTTTACGACTGCTGGAAGGCTAGTGGCGAAGCTGCTATCCGCGCGAAATTGGCTCAACAAACGCCGGTTGTGGATGCATCGCGAGTTCACTTCTCGACTTTCAAGCTGAGCCACAACTATGAGATTTTCGGCACCTTTGGAGCAAGTCAGCGATGAATGGGCGGCTGAGGCGGTCTCGAAAATTTCCCCACACCGTGCTCGGGTCACTTTTCGGGTCAGGATTCGGTTGCAGAAGGGTTGAAAGGGCTTGAATACGCAAGAAAAAACGCAAACACCCCGAGCGGAAGTGCGCCGAAAGGAAATTTGGGGCGTGGGCCGGAGCGACCCCGGTTTGGCGGAGCTTCCTCCGCCCAAACCTGCGTTCGCCATTCGTCTGGCGAACTGGGTCGCTCCGGCCCACGCTTAGATTCACTCACCGGGCGCTTGCCCGGTAAGAAAGGAACGAGCCAATGTCATACATTCCAAAACAAATCAAACGGGAACGAGAACGCGTCGAGGCAAAACTTGACCGGGAGCTGATTACACAGCTTGAGCGCTACTGCGAATACTTGGAGAGCGACCGCGATTACGTGATCAGCCAGGCGCTTGCCATCGCATTTAATAAGGACAAGGCTTTCGCGGAGTGGCTCAAAAGCCAACCGGCGGACCTACCGGAGAAGTCCCCGGTACGGAACCGCTGATGCGCTCACTTCTCAAGAACCGCGACCTGCTTGCCAGTGCCGGAGGCGTCATCGCGGGAACAGCTGTGCTCCGTCAGTGGCCTTTCCCGGATGAAGACACGCTCCTCGGTTTCATCCATGCGAACGCACCGTGGCTGTTTTACAGCATTAAGCTTTCCTATTTGGCGATGCTTTTTAGCACGCCTTGGATCGCGTTTTCAGTGCTGATTTCATCGACGTACATTTTTACGATGCGCGCCGCGCGAAGAAGTGGATTCGCCAAGCTTCCGCCGTACGCCGATCCAGCCGGAAGGGATGACCTTTATTTGGTCATCGGCGAGGTGCATCATCCTAAGCGGCCGGAAGCCATAGAGGAGCCGCGCTGGCTTGTCATTCCCAGCCGGGGACTTTTCACCGGCATCGGCATCTTTGGCGCCATCGGGACCGGCAAGACCTCGGGTTGCATGGTTCCGTTCGCTGAACAGATCTTCGCTTATATGGCCCACGATCCCATTAAGCGGATCGGCGGTTTGGTGCTTGAGGTCAAAGGCGACTTCTGCCACAAGGTCCGAAAGCTCCTTGCCGACGCCGGGCGTGAAGCGGATTACGTGGAGGTGAGCCTGGATGGTCCCTACCGGTACAACCCCCTCCACAACGATCTGGACGCCTACGCGCTCGCCTTCGGCATCGCCTCGCTCCTCAATAATCTCTACGGCCGCGGCAAGGAACCGTTCTGGCAGCAGGCGTACACCAATCTCGTCAAGTTCATCATCCTGCTCCACAAGGTCCTTTACGATTACGTCACCTTGTTCGACGTTTACGAATGCGCCATTAACCCAGATCTCATCGAGCGAAAGATCGAGGAGGGAGAGCGCCTCTTTGAGCATCGCTACCTCCTAATCACGCCTGAGGATTTCCTGGCTGAGCGCAGCCTGGAATCGTACCCCTTTGAGACCGATCCCGAGACAAGCCGCATGAAAGCGCCTTTCACGGGTGAACTAGAGGCACATCTCACCGACCGGAAGATTCGCTACGAAGTTCAAACCGAATCAGACGTGGCAGGCGAATTGACTCCCGAGCGTACCGGACACAAGCGGGAGCAGTTTGAAGCGGTGAAGCGCTGGTTTTACCATGATTGGAAGCGCATCGAGCCGCGCTTGAGAACTTCGATCGTGGAGGGGATCTCGGTGTTCCTTTCGCTCTTCGACGACAATCCAGCGGTCAAGCGCGTGTTTTGTCCGCCGAAGGAGGCGTATCAGGCGGGTCTTGTGGCGCAGAGCGGGCCGGCGCGAAAGCTTCCCACTTTTGGCGAGCTAATCGAGCAAGGCAAGGTGTGCGCGCTCAACTTTCCGGTGGCCGCTAACCCCGGCTTGGCGCGGATCATCGGCACGCTCATGAAGCAGGACTTTGAGCGCGCCGTCCTTAACCGCATTCCAAGAATGGTAGCCGAACCGACCCACTATTTCCGGGAGGTGCTGTTTCTGTGCGACGAGTATCAGGCATTCGCCACAGTGGGAGAGAACGATCCATCCGGTGACGAGAAGTTCTTCGCGCTCTCCCGGCAAGCCAAATGCATCCCGATTGTCGCGACGCAAAGCATTAGCTCATTGCGCTCCACGTTGCCGGGCGAATCGTGGCGAACCCTTCTGCAAACGTTTCGCACCAAAATCTTTCTTACGCTTTCGGATGATTTCAGCGCGCAAACCGCGAGCCAGCTCTGCGGGAAAGAGGAGCAGTTGAAGCTCAGCTACACCCTCTCTGAGAACGGCCAGGACGCCGGCGTGAGCGTGCTCACAGGCCGCGCGAGTGCACACCGCGCGACCTTGAGCGCAAGCAAGTCCTACCACCTGCAGCGGGACTTCACCTTCGAACCAAAGGTCTTCGCTGAGCTCAAGAACGCGCAGGCGATTGTCCTGGCCTATGACGGCTTGAATCCGCATCCGCCAATGTACTGTTACCTCAAGCCGCACCATTTGGAGCACCACCGGTCGTATTTCGAGCAATTGTCTCGGGGAGAACTCTGATGAGCTGGGAGGTCATCATTCCATTCCTGCGTCCGATTGAAGCCCTACTCCGGGACCCGGAAATCTCCGACATCATGGTGAACGGTTCCTCCCGTGTGTTCATCGAGAAACACGGCGAGCTCCGGGAGGTGCCAAATGTCGTTATCTCCGAGAGATCTTTGCAAGTGGCCGCTCGCAACATCGCACGCATTCTAGGCGATGACATCAGTGAAGAAAAGCCGCTCCTGGATGCCCGGCTGCCGGACGGCTCCCGCGTGGCGGCGGTTTTTCCGCCCTGCTCGGTGACTGGCACCATTCTCACGATTCGAAAGTTCCACGCCAAGCGCTACACGGCCGACGAACTGGTGCGAACCGGCACCTTGACCTTGGGACTTTTGAACGACTTGAGAGACGCCATTGAAAACCGTCGCACGATCTTGATCTCGGGAGGCACCGGAACCGGCAAAACAACACTCTTAAATGCGCTAGCCTCCTTTATCCCTGAGACCGAGCGGATCATCCTCATCGAAGACACCTCCGAACTCCAGGTGGCTAAGGCGAACCTCGTGCGTCTCGAAGCGCGGCGAGAACAAGCCGGCTTGCCTGCTGTCACAATGCGCGATCTCTTGCGCGCAAGCTTGCGGCTCCGGCCGGACCGGATTCTCTTGGGCGAGGTGCGGGGCGGCGAGGCTTTTGACCTGCTGCAGGCACTCAATACCGGTCACGCCGGCTCGCTCTCCACGATCCATGCCAACTCAGCTAAGCAGGCGCTCTCGCGGTTTACGAACTGCGTCCTGCAATCGGGAATTGAGCTGCCCTATGCGGCCGTTCGTGCCAATATCGCCGAGGTGGTCAGCCTACTTGTACACATCGAGCGCCGGCGGGGACGGCGTTTCATCTCCGAGGTGCTGCAGGTCAAACGCTATCTGCCGGCAGAGGACCGCTATGAACTTCCGGGTGTATTCAGGAGGGAATAGCTGTGGATAGCAAGATGGCGTCAAAGTACATCGAAGAGAATTTCGCTCCCTCTGATCGCCTGGCCGTGGTTCTCTTGGACAAGCGAACTGGCGCCGTCACGCAGCGAATTGCCTTGGCGGAGCGAATTGCCGCCCCAGAATTCCAAGCCTGGCTGAGATACCGGAACGCTCAAAACGAAGAGATCTACATTTCCATGAATACGCTCCGGGAAGACGCCCGAGGTCGCACCAAAAGCGACATTCAGGCGATCCGGCACCTCTACCTCGACTTCGATGAAAACGGCACCGAAGCTGTCGACCGGCTCATTCGGCGAGAAGATATGCCACTTCCGAACTACCTAATCAGCAGCTCGCCTGGAAAATGGCAGGTCGTCTGGAGAGCGGCGGGCTTTACACCTGAGCAGGCGGAGGGCACTCAGAAGTGGCTGGCCCGCGATGCCGGCGCAGATCCAGCCGCCACCGACAGCACCCGCGTGCTTCGCCTACCGGGATTCTACAACCACAAGTATGTCAAGCCGCACTTCGTCATGGCGGAATCGATTTCAGAACGGATTTACCTTCCTGAAGATTTCGCAGACAAGTGCTGGCCGAGCCAAGATCCTTCGCGCGACCACGTCCGGCGCAGCCTGCCGCGAGACTGGCACTCGCAGTCGGAACGTGACTGGGCCTATGCCAAGCGTGCCTTGGCACGTGGGGACCCGGTCGCCTCCATCGTGGCAGCCATCGCAAACTACCGGCGAAACGATAAACCCGATCCCCAATACTATGCTGTGTACACCGTCCGACAGGCGGCGATCGATTTGGCTGAGGAGCAGCGGCACGATTTGAATCTTCCCAGCAAGTGGGATCGGTAGATTATTTTTCCGATCATCCCTTCGGCCATCATCTTCTTCGCTTGGCGGTACCACTCGGTCGGCTTCTGGAGCGACCTATTATCTATTCTTCATTCGACGTGACGAGACTGATCCCACCTTTTGAGAAGAGTCGACTTGGGTCTATCAGCTCCGGGCCGGCGGCTTCTCACAGTGCGTCCTCCACAGGTCGTTATCGATTGCGACTTTGTCGTACTACCATGGCTGCATGGCCGTAAGCGGACGTTGTAAGCTCTGTCAAAAGAACACCGAACTGCAGGACAGCCACCTTCTGCCAGCATCAATCTACAAGCGCATTCGGAAGGCACCCGCCGCAGAAAACTCCGTGGTTGTCATCACGAAGACCGTGGCCCAATTCACCGACAAGCAGGTGACTGACTACGTTCTTTGTGCTAATTGCGAACAGCTTTTCGGAGAGGTTGAGAACTGGGTCGTGCAGCGCTGCCTGCAGCAAGAGGGAAAGTTTCCATTGTGCGAATTGGTACTTGCCGCTCCTCTGGCTTATGGAGACACGGAACTATCCGCTATTGCCGCGAAGAGCATCACGGGATTTGATGTACAGAAGCTCGCTTACTTTGCGGCAAGCGTGCTCTGGCGCACGAGCGTACATGTTTGGCACATCGGAGGCTCCCAAGCCGCGATTGATCTTGGCCCTTATACGGAGGAATTTCGTCGTTACCTTCTGAACGAAGGCTCTTTCCCAAACGATGTAGTGCTCGGAATCTTCATAGCAACTAAGGCGGACGCTACTGATCAGTTCGCTACCACCCCGGTTCCTCTCAAGGTCGATGGCTACCATCAATATGACTTCGTGATTCCGGGCCTTAAGTTCACGGTCATGCTTGGGAAGATGTTGCCGGATGTTGCTCGACTGGGCTGTTCACTGACATCCACCGAGAATCTCATCTACCTAACCGATCACATCGAGCGCCGTGCTCTAGCGCACTTGATGCAGAACGCAAGAATCGCCACACGTCTCCGGGAGCAAGCAGCGTTGAATTCAGGTCGAAAACCTTGACGAGGCCATCGGACCGCTTCGGAGATTCTTCCGCCATGCAACGCTTCGGCGAACCCTTTTGTTGGGTCGCAACCATAAAGGCACGCACCGTTTCTCTTTCAAGTGCTGATCTCTAGACCAACCCGCGATCGAGCGTGCTACCAAAGCCCCATGATTTTCAACGCGTACTCGGGGAGCAGCGCTCTCATCTCCGCCACGCGCGTTCCTGAGAATTTGAGGTGGACGACGCCGTCCTCGCCCAGGGCCCAACGCTCGTCAAAAGGTCCATCAAAGACGCCCGCCGACAATTGTTTCGGGGCAAACGGATTTTCAACAACGACGGCCCGCATTACTGACTCGATTTGACCTATGAACTGGGAGGTCTCTCGATGAATTTGAAGCTTCTCATCTTCCGTCAGGTCACGACCGAAGCCGCCCGTGACCTTAAAGATTCGCCGTCCAGCCTCCAGACAGTTGTGGTGCACTCGAAGCGGAAAAATACCAACAACCGCGCTAACGGCGATGTTCCTGTCTGGTCCCATCGCGGCGATTCCCGAAAAGCGGTACGTGCTCGGTGCCAGCGTCTCAAAGTACTCTCCGAACATGGCGCAAAGAATCAGTTCCGGCTGGAGAGATACCATCGAGCTGCTTTCGTTGTAGAGCATCAAGCAACAACTCTGGTCCCTGTATCGCTCGAACTGTCTCCAGCACGCTTTAATCTTTTCTCGTACGAATGGAACAGGACAGTACCCGCCCTCGCGTATCTTTAGCGAGCGCCGAAATTCCTTCACTTCAGCGATGATAGATTCCGGGCTGACCAAGAGCCTGTAGTCTGGAGTCGGCAAATGAGTCCGAGCAATCGGTTCAAACGGAATGCCTCGCAAAGACAGGCAGTTCTCGACGACCTGTTCCGAAACCGTGAGGCGATTCATTCCTTTTTAGGTTACCTCTCGAAGCGGTGCGTTCGCCAAGAAAAACAAAGCCTTGAGCAGGAAGGGGTGACGTGTCACCCTCAAGCCGGCGCGCCAGCGTCGTTTTTTCCGGCTTGCAGGCTTTTCCACCAGGGATTTTATAGAATCTCCTCTACCGTCAAACTGGACTCCGGTCCTCGCTCGCGCACGCATGGTGAGCAGGCCGAAGCCAGCTATACAAGTCCTGAGGAAGGAGATCGAGACCTATGTCTGCGCTTAAAGTCATGCTGGTTGGATTGTCGGTAGAGATAGCCTCAGGACTCTGGCCATTCGTAGCGAAAGCCGAAGCGCGCTCGATTGATCCGCCGACACGACAAGAAGTCCAGGTGTTGATCGAAAAGGGGATCGATAATTTTTGGGTTATCACCGGCTGCAGTACTGAAGAACAACTTAGGGAACGCGTCGACCAGATCTTCACAGGCCCGTTAGCAAATGAGATCTACCATGACTCGGTCGATTACTTGAGGCACCCCACAGACTGGCCGGCTCTGAAGATTATCCAACTAAGGCTGACTCGCCAGGCGGATGGTATTGACGTTTCCGCAGACTATATTTTTGAACCTGCGATTCACGAGACTCACCGTGGTCAAGCCGCACTTCATATGGTTAAGACGCTTACTGGGTGGCGGATCAATCAGCGCAAGTACTTGGAGAACTAAACTTCCAGGAAACGCGATCAAAGGTATCCGTCCGACCAACCCAGGTTAGTTTCGGGAAGCGGCCCAGCGGGCGGGGGTGAGGTGGGGCGAACTGCGGAGAGCTTGCGCCGGGCCATGCCAGGCAGCACGGCGAGCAGATAATCTTTCACGGGCAGCGCCAAGCCGGCGGCAGGATTCGACCACCGAGAGAATCGCGGCCACCTTCGGTCCCGACTGCGCGCTGCCCACGTGCAGCCAGTTCTTGCGGCCCAACGCGACCGGACGCATGGAGTTCTCCGCCAGGTTGTTGGACAGCTCCACTTCGGCGTAATCGAAACAGCGGCGCAGCTTCGGCCACATATTTAAGGTGTAGGTCACCGCCTGGCCCAGCGCGCTTTTCGGCAGCGCCGTTTTGCGCAGGGACACGCACTGGTCGTGAATCTCGGTGGCCCAAGAATCGGCGTGCTCGCGGCGCAAGGCCAGGCGATCTTCGACGCTCAACTGCTGCTGGCGTGCGTGACGATCCACCAGAAACAAGGCGTCCATGCGCGTGACCATCTTGATCGCCTCGGCATCTTTTGGATTCACCTTCACCGCATCGACAAACTTGCGGCGCGCGTGCGCCCAACAACCGACGTGCACCAGCTTCGGCGCCGCCGATGTCGTCGTAAGCCTGATAGCCGTCGGTTTGCAGAATCCCTTCCCACTCGCCCAGGAACTTGCGTCGGACCCTCGCGCCCGCGGCCCAGCTGAAACTCGAACACCGTTTCGCCGCCCGGCTTGCCGTATTGCCACAAGTAGGCTTGATGATCGGCGCCGCGTTTGTCGTGCATCTGCACCGGCACCGTGGTTTCGTCGGCCTGTAAATAGGATGCGCGCAGCAGATCCCGCCGCATCGCCGCCACCACCGGCTGGAGCAATTCGCCCACCCGCATCACCCAGCCGTCCAGCGTTGCGCGGCTGATCTCCACGCCCGCTTCGCGTTCCAGTATCGCTTGTTGCCGGTACAACGGAAGGTGATCGCAATACTTCGCGATCACCGTTTGGATCACCACCGCGTCGCTCGCCAAGCCCTTTTCCACGATGCGCGGCTCCAGCTCCGGCATCGCGATCGGTGGCGCATTTTCCACACGCGCGTTTTTCGCGCTTGGTCACGCGCACGAACCAGCGCGCCGGCTCGACGTCCAGCACTTCGCTTTCGTCGTAGCCGATGATCGAGGTTTCCGCACCGCACGTTTTGCAGTTCGCCTCGGCGCACGCGAATCACTTGTTCGATGCGCGGCAGATTCTCCGGCAACGGCTGGCGGCCCGGATGTGGCTTGCGTTCGCGCGCGCGGCTTTGGTGGCAGTGGTTCGCGGCGCGCTTCGGCTTCCACTTCTTCGCGCGTGGCGCCGGGCTCTTCCTCGGCCAGCAACTCCAGTTGCAGATCGCTCAGCGTTTCACTGTGCGGACCCAACAGCTGAATGCGCCGTTGCCGCAGCCGCTCTTCCAGCAGCCGGATCTGCGCGTTGCGCTTTTCAATCGTGAGGTGCGCCCATTGCAACTCGCGTTCCAGCATCGCGATGTGCGCCTGTGGATCGAGGACCGCCATGGGGGAGATGCCCCATATTACGCGAACTCGCGAAAATGTTCCAGAGCATTTTTCAAACGCTCTTGCGATACCAGCTGCGCGGCTGCGTTTGCTTCCAGTCCAGCCCGTTCACCAGCATCGCCAACTCTTCGGCCCGCATCGTCACGCTGCGCGCCTGGTCCGCTTCCGGCCAGCGAAAACGGCCCTTTTCCAGCCGTTTCGCGCACACCCACAATCCGCTGCCATCCCACACCAGCGCTTTCAATCGCGTCTGCGTTCGATTGGTGAACAGGAACAAGTGTCCGCTCAACGGATCTTGTCCCAGATGATCGCGCACCAACCCGTGCAATCCTTCGAACCCCTTGCGCATGTCGATGGCTTCCACCGCGATGTAGATCTTCGTCGCCAGCCCCAAGCCCGAAACATCACGCGCTTTCGGCGATCCGAATCAGACGCGCCAGCTCCGCGTCGGCGAACCGCCACGAGCATTCGATGCGCCGTCCGTTCGCCAGACTCAGCGTGAACTGCGGCGCCGGTTCCGCGTCGGCCACTTTGACCGCCACCATGCGCGGCCGCCGCTCTTGTTTCCGCGGCTTCACCGCATGCTCCCGCCGCCAGTAATCGAACGTCGTCAAAGCAATGCCACGCTGCTGACAAAACTCCCGCCGCCTCAACCCGCTGGCCGCGTACTCCTCCAGCACTCGCCGCATCTCGGCAGACCGCTTCGTCTCTTTTCCCATGCCGCCATCTTCGGCTATTTCCGGCACTCGCTCAAGATGGGTTCCTCAGACGCTTACACAAGAACAAGTGTCCGCTCAACGGATCTTGTCCCAGATGATCGCGCACCAACCCGTGCAAACCTTCGAACCCCTTGCGCATGTCGATGGCTTCCACCGCGATGTAGATCTTGGTCGCCAGCCCCAATCCAAATAGCATGGCGAGAACATCACGCGCTTTCGGCAATGCGAATCAGACGCGCCAGCTCCGCGTCGGCGAACCGCCACGAGCATTCGATGCGCCGTCCGTTCGCCAGCCTTAGCGTGAACTGCGGCGCCGGTTCCGGGTTGACCACTTTGACCGCCACCATGCGCGGCCGCCGCTCTTGTTTCCGCGGCTTGACCGCATGTTCCCGCCGCCAGTAATCAAACGTCGTCAAGGCAAGCCCACGCTGCTGGCAAAACTCCCGCCGCCTCAGCCCGCTGGCCGCGTACTCCTCCAGCATTTGCCGCATCTCGGCCGACCGCTTCGTCTCTGTCCGCATGCCGCCATCTTCAGCTATCTCTGGAACCCGCTCAAGATGGATTCCTCATACGCTTACACAAGAACAAGTGTCCGCTCAACGGATCTTGTCCCAGATGATCGCGCACCAACCCGTGCAAACCTTCGAACCCCTTGCGCATGTCGATGGCTTCCACCGCGATGTAGATCTTGGTCGCCAGCCCCAATCCAAATAGCATGGCGAGAACATCACGCGCTTTCGGCAATGCGAATCAGACGCGCCAGCTCCGCGTCGGCGAACCGCCACGAGCATTCGATGCGCCGTCCGTTCGCCAGCCTTAGCGTGAACTGCGGCGCCGGTTCCGGGTTGACCACTTTGACCGCCACCATGCGCGGCCGCCGCTCTTGTTTCCGCGGCTTGACCGCATGTTCCCGCCGCCAGTAATCAAACGTCGTCAAGGCAAGCCCACGCTGCTGGCAAAACTCCCGCCGCCTCAGCCCGCTGGCCGCGTACTCCTCCAGCATTTGCCGCATCTCGGCCGACCGCTTCGTCTCTGTCCGCATGCCGCCATCTTCAGCTATCTCTGGAACCCGCTCAAGATGGATTCCTCATACGCTTACGATCAAAGCGCTATGCCGTTTACGAATCGCTTCACCGATGCTGTTTCTGCATTAGGATTAGGATGTGAACGAGTTCGATAGCCCGAACCCGGATTAGAACAAGAACGGCACAGGGTCAATGGCGACTCCCAACTGATGGATCTCGTAATGCACATGTGATCCCGTCGATCTTCCGGTCGAATCTGCAAACGCGATCGTATCACCCTTATGAACAAAGGACCAAGGCGACACGTTGAAAAACAGATTGTGCCCGTATAACGTTTCATACATAAATGGACCCGAACCGCCTTGGCAGCCTGAACCAACGGGGATCGGCTTGAGGGTGTGCGCAATAATTACGAGATTCCCAAAGTCTCCACACCATCCGGCGAATTCCACCTGTCCGTCCGCCGTCGCCAAGACGGGCTTGCCAAAAGTTAGAACGCTGCTACCGTTGCCGTTATTGTCTACCTTCTGAAGGTCAACACCTCTATGGGGACGTAGATTTCCACCGAGAAGACGAATTGGTGTGAAATCTGAAGTAATTGTCCAGGGAGAACTAAGCGGCGAGCCATGAGGTGTGATAAAGCTGGCAAGGACCGAATTCACACCGGCTTGCACCGAAGGATTGATTAAGGCGAAGTCCGCGTTTAGATTGAAGGCAACTACATCAGGTAAACCAAAATTTCCGGTAGGATCACTTGCGTCTGAGGGGTCGTTGGAAACGTATGAGTACTTGCCCAAAGAGCGTGGATTGGTAAAATCACCTTCAACGGAATCCATCGAAAAGAAGCGACCACTTGCCTGGTTTAGATATCTGGCCCTGAGGTAGTATAAATTCAGTTCCGCATCGAGACGTTCTGCCGTATAGAAGTAAGAATTTAGAGTACCTCCGGCCGAGGCGATTGTCCCCCCAAACGCATCGTAGTCGTACCTGTCGGTCACCGCGCCGGTCGCATCCGTCAAGATGCGAACGTTCCCGTGCCCGTCATAGGCGTAGAAGCTCGTGCCTGCGGCCTGGCTTTCACTGATGCGGTTGAGGCCGTAGCTATAGACTCGCTGGACTGCGCCGCCGCTGACCTCTTCGAGCACCTGGGCGTAGCCGGTCAGGTTGCGATCATCAACAAGATATTTCGTTGTAACGCCACTCGCCGTCTTTGATACGCGATTGCCATCGCCGTCATAGACGATCGAGACCGCCCCGCTGTTCTCGCTAGTCAAGTGATTCTCGAAGTCGTAGGCGTAGGTGTTCGCGCCGGAGGCTGTTGTATTGCCATCAGCGTCGTAGGTATCGCTTGGCAGCCGATCATTCGCATCGTATGTATAGGTCGCGGCAGGCACTGGCGTGACGGTGGATGTGCGGCTGAGCCGATTCCCGACAGCGTCATATGTGTATCCGATGCTGCCATTCACGCTGCCACCCGCAATCGCTTCGTTTGTTAACCGGTACAAGGAGTCGTACGTGTAATTCACTTGCCGGCCGCCTAATTCAGATACGGCTGTGCGGTTGCCCGCTGGACCGAGCATGTACGCGTACGTCACCAAACTAGAGGCACCGGCTGCCAACCCCAGATTTGTTAGTCGATTTAAGCTGTTGTACGTGTAAGCGTGCTGGACACCGTTCGGGTAGAGATAACCCGCCAAGTTCCCTGCAGGGTCATAAGCGTAACTTGTTGTGCCAGCTGCTAGCCGATTGTCCGTCACCGTGGAGAGACGATTCAGCGCATCGAAGGTGTAATTGACAGAAGTGCCGTTGGTATTGGAAGAGCGGATCGTGGCAAAGTTACCGGCCAGATCATAGGTATACGTCAGCGCGCCTTGAGGGGTTGCTTTCGAGAGAAGCCGGTCTCTTACGTCGTAGCTGTAGGCCGTTGTCCCACTCGCATCGACCATGTTTTGACGCTGCCCGGTGGTTGTGTAGGTGAACGTGATCACGGGCGCGCTGAAGCTTGGATCAGGTGTCTTGGTTGTGAGCCGGTTGTTCTGATCGTAAGCATACCCAGTAGTCTTGCCATTGAAGTCGATCTTGGAAACTAGGTTTCCGGCCGCATCGTAGGTCATCGTCTCCGACATGCCGAGCGGCAGCGTCCGCTTGGTGCGCCTGCCAAGTTTGTCGTAAGCGAACGAGGTCGTGTGATTGCTGGCGTCCGTTTGCGAGATCCGCTCTCCTATTTCGTCATAGGCGTAACCGGTGAGCTGATGTGCAGCATCTGTGACTTGGATCAAACGTCCGTCCGCGTCGAACTGGAATTGCGTGACGAGCCCAGCTTGATCCGTTTTTGCGGTGGTTCTGCCCAGAGCGTCGTAGCTCACGCTGTCGCTAGTCGTGTCGGGATAGACAGTTTTCGTACGGCGGTTGAGAGCATCGTACTGATACTGTGCCGTATTGCCATTGGGATCTGTCATCGAGAGCTGATTGCCCGCTTGGTCATAGGTGAAGGAGGTCGAATGAGTCAGCGCATCGATGACCCTCGTGCGCCGCCCGGCATCGTCGTATTGATATTGAGTCACATTGCCGCGGGCGTCCGTCACGCCAGTCACTTCGCCGATCGCATCATACGCTGTGCTCGTAACGGCGGTATCAGCGTAAGTCGTCTTAGTAAGCCGTTTGAGAGGATCATACGTAAAGCTCCTGACGCGTCCGCCGCGATCTGTGCTGGTGATGCGGTCGCCTTCTGCATCGTAGGTTGAGGACTCAGTCGTAGCATCCGGGTACATGGTCTGCGTTAGGCGCCCCATCAAATCGTACTGGTAGCTTGTCTGCCGGCCAAGCTGATCAATCGTGACACCCTGCTTGCTAATCGCGTTGTATTGGATCTGTGTGTTCGAGCCATCGGCATACGTGGTTTTGATCAAGCGGTTCGATGCGTCGTACTGATAGCTCGTAAGCAGCGTCTCCAGACCAGAGGCGCCCGTGCGGGTCTTGGTCTCCGTCAATTTGTTTCCGTTCGCGTCGTACGTGTAGGTAGTGATGTGGCCCAACGGATCAGTCTGCTGGGTGAGATTACCGAACCCATCATATTGGCAGCCGCTGACGCCCCCCAGCGGATCGTTCAGGGACGTACGCAGGCCTTGCGCGTTGTAAACGTAGGTCGTGGTGTTTGCTGCCGCGTCTTTGGTCGAAAGCAGATTCCCGTTCGAGTCGTAAGTGTTAGTGGTCACGCGCCCTAAAGCATCTGTGATCGTTAAAACCTGATTGCGCGCGTTGTAGGTATAAGTAGTGGTGTTTCCTAGCGGATCACTCTCGGTCAGCCGATTATTGTTTGCATCGTAGGTATACGTTCGCGTTTTGTTGAGGGCATTGGTCTCGGTCCGCAGATTGTCGCGAGCGTCGTAGGTGCGGTTTGTCACGCCACCCAAGGCATCCGTCACCTGAACAATATTGCCGTCCGCATCGTAATTGTTGACCGTCACGTTGCCAAGCCGATCCGTCACCACCTCTTGATTCGCGCTCAGATTGTTGGTGTAGTTGATGACGTTGCCAAAGGCATCAATATGTTTGATCAGCCGGCCGCTGTTGTCGTAGACGTTCCGGATCGGCTGGACCCCGCGCGGGTCCACGATGGTCAGTAGGAAGTGATTCGTGTCGTAAGTGAAGGTCGTGGTGTTTCCGCTTTGGTCCGTAACACTCGTAAGATTGCCGGTGAGCGGGTCATAGGAGTAGTTGATGCTGTGGCCAGCAGGATCAGTGATCTGTGTGATGAGCCTGGCGGCATTGCGCGTGAAGGTAACGCTCTTCCCAGTGGAACTCGTGATGCCCGTGGAGGTCACGGTCAAGGTGTTGCCGTTCAGGTCCGTCATCTTCTGCAGCCCAGACTGCATGCTGATTTGCAACGTCCGGCCGTCCGGCAACGTGAGCAGGTACTGGTCGGGATCAAACGTCGTGATGAGATCGGCATCGGTCAGTGTGACAGGACCTGGCACGGAGCCAACCACGAAGGGCTGATTGTTGCCGACAAGCGCCAGCACAGCATTCGGCGGCGTAGCGCCCATCGGAGAGAAAGTAATCGCGACCTGCTGGTCCTGAATAGGCACCAACGATTGACAACTTGGGTTAAGCGTCGGCGCAAATTGATAGGTTGTTCCATCTTGCAACGTCAAGGTAACAACGTGGGCTTTGAGAGGTTGAACGCAGTAGTTAGGGAACGCGCCTCCGGTCGAGGTTTCCGTCCATTGATCGCCGAGCGCAACGGACTCAGCAAGCCGCGCAGCGTTGATGTCGAGGGTCCAACCATAGCTGAAATCAATTCCAGACGTGAATCGGTTGCGACTATCGTAGGTTCGGACTACCTGGATCGGAAGGCCTGCCACCGGCACCGTGAGGTCATTGAAGGAGACCGTAAAGTTGCCAACCTTCTGATTTCTCGTGAGTACCATGCTGATGGGCCCCGTCGTCGTGCTTTGGTTGCTGGTATCAGTGGCCGTCAAGCGGATATAGGCGATTCCGTTCACGAGAAGAGTTGGGTCGAATGTCCCAAGAGTGCCGTTCGTCACGGCTGTGGTGCCGGTGCCTAGTGTATGGAAGCTCGAATCGTTAGGCGGCTCGTATTCAAGTACCCAGTTTCTCAACAACGAGCTCCCCACGCTGCCGATGACGTTAACTGCCGTAGTGATTTCCGTGCCGTCAGCAGGGGAGGTAATCGACACCGTGGGCGGCGGGGGCAGCGTTCCGGTCACCGTCACCGTGACATTTTGCGTGGTCGTGAGCTGGGTGTCCGTGGCGCCGATTTGGAGGACGTAGGTTCCGGGCTGGTCAAAGAGACCGAAATCGAACCAGTCGTGTTCACCGGGCCCGGAATCCCCGGCGGTGGACAGGAGATGCAAGTGAGCGTCTGGTTTTGGAACCCGACGTTGCCTGGACCGCTGACGGTCTGCCAGGACACTGTGAGTGCGCCACCCACCGGGAGTCCGTCATCTGCCACGTCGTAGGTGATGGTGAGAAGATTCGGTAGTGTGTCAATCCACGTTGGAGCTATGGTGATAACCGGCGGTTGGTTGACGGCCGGCTGCACCAAGAACCCGCTCGGCAGAGAGACAATTTCCGCTCCCGTGGTCACCGTCACCGTGAGACTTCCGGCAGTCTGGTTCAGCGCAATCGAGATGTTCGCAGTTAACAAACCCGCGTTTGTGACCGAAACGCTGTTGACCGTAACACCCCCAGTTCCGAAGCTCACCTGAGTTGTCCCCTGCGCGAAATGGGTGAACTGGCCGGTAATCTGGACGGAGAGGTTCTGAATACCCTGCGGGCTCATGTTCGGACTAATTTGCGTAATGACCGGCGCGCCATTGGTGATCGTGAAGCCGTTGTTCAGCGCTGCCGCCTCCGACCCGGTGGTCAACGTCACATTCCGAGGTCCAGGCGTAGCGGCCGGATCAATATTGAGTACGACAGTGGCCATCGTCGCGGAGTTCACTGTTAGGGACGCCACGGTGATGCCTGCGCCGAAATTCGCGGTGGTCGTGCCTTGAACCAAGTGCGTGGACTGGCCGGTGATTGTGATCTGGAGATTCTGCTGACCCTGTGGACCGGTGTTAGGGCTGACCTGCGTGACGGCGGGAGTCGACGACGTGACATTGAATCCGCTGAGGAGAGTGGCTATCTCGGAGCCTGTGGTTAACGTCACGTCTCGACTGCTGACGGGTGCAGAAGAATTGATGTTGATGACAGCGGTTGCGCTTGTAGGTGAGTTGACCGTTAAGGATACCACTGCAATTCCGGCACCGAAGGTCGCTGCCGTAGTGCCCTGAACGAAATGCGTAAACTGGCCGGTGATATTGGCGGAAAGATTCTGCTGACCCTGTTGGCCCGTATTAGGATTCACGGTCGCTATCACGGGCGTCCCGGCACTGATCGTGAAGCCGTTCACGAAGCTAGCCACCTCGGCTCCAGTCATCACCGTTACGGTGCGCGTTCCCACAGCTGCTGCGGGATCGATGTTTAGGACCGCAGTCGCCGCGGTCGTGCTCGTGACTGTAAGCGAGACGACCGTAACACCGGCTCCAAAGCTGGCCGTCGTCGTTCCCTGAACCCAGTGTGTGGACAAACCTGTAATCGCTACGGACAGGTTCTGTTGTCCCTGCTGGCCGCCGCCAGGATTAAGGCTCAGCACTATGGGCGTCGCGGCGCTCACCGTGAAGCCATTCGTAAACGAGGCCGTTTCCGCATTGGTCGTGAGCGTGACCGTTCGCGCGCCCAGCACGGCAGCCGGGTCGATGTTAACAACGGCCGTGGCCGAGGTCGGGCTGTTTACGGTCAACGAAACCACTGTGATGCCCGCACCGAAACTGGCAGTGGTGGTTCCTTGCACGAAATGGGTGGAGATTCCTGTGACCGCGACGGAGAGGTTCTGCTGTCCTTGCTGGCCGCCTCCCGGATTGAGAGAGAAAATAATGGGCGTAGCCGCCAGTACATTGAAGACGTTCGCAACGGAAACAACTTCAGTCCCTGTTGTCACCGTGAGCGTCTTGGTTCCGACGGCCGCTGCCGGGTCAATGACAACCTGCGCAGTCAAGTTCATCGTCGAGGACACCGATACGTTACTCACTGTGATGCCGGCGCCCAAGCTGACTTGCGTGGTTCCCTGAGTGAAGTGCGTGAACTGGCCAGTGACCGTAAGGGTGAAGGTCTGTCCTTGCTGGCCGGAGGTCGGCGCAAATGAAGTGACAATCGGTGTCCCAGGCTGAATTGTGAATCCGTTCGCGAGTGAGGCGACTTCGGTGCCGGTCGTGACAGTCACAGTTCGTGGTCCGGGAAGCGCACCAGCGGCAATCTGGAGTTGAGCTGTCAAGCATGTCGGACAAGTCACGTTGATGTTGCTCACCGTGATGCCCGCGCCAAAGTCAACTTGTGTCGTGCCCTGAACAAAGTGAGTGTTCAGCCCCACGATTCCAACAGGGCCGCCTTGACCTTGCTGGCCGGAGTTTGGACTGACGGTAGTAATGGAAGGACCAGTCGTCACCGCAGCGACTAAGAACCCATTGGGCAACGAAGCAACTTCCGTGCCAGTTGTAAAAGTGACCGTGCGCGGTCCAACAGTGGCTGCCGCGTCAATATTCAGCACGGCGCTTGCGGTCGTCGAAGAGTTCACGGTGAGTGAAGCCAAGGTGATTCCGGCGCCGAAGCTGGCGATAGTAGTTCCCTGAACGAAATGCGTCAACTGCCCGTTGATCGTCACTGACAAATTCTGCTGCCCCTGCTGACCGCTATTCGGCACCACATTTGTGATGCTTGGACCTGATGGGGGATTGACTGTTATCGTGACGCTTGAGCTGCTGCTTAGCACGGAATCACTGCCCGTCAGGCGGAGGTTGTACGTACCAGGAACGCTGAACGTGGCCGATGTTACCACCGGATTCGCCTGCCCTGCCACATCCGGGAAGGTCGCGGTCGGGTTGCTAAACGAGACGCGGCACCCTCCGCTGATTCTGCTCCATGCGGTAGTGAGTGTAGAGCCAACGGGTAATCCGTCGTCCATCACGTTGCCAGTCAAGCTGGCGATTCCTGGAGCGTATGGGAAATTGGCCTTGCCAATTTTGTTCGCAATTATCTCAGTGAACCACAGATTGCAGTCTGGTCCCGCGATGATCCCATACGGCCGGCTGAGGTTGGTGGGCACGGGGAACTCGGTGATCACTCCGGCGGGGGTGATGCTTCCAATGTTATTTCCAAACTGCTCTGTGAACCACATATTGCCGTCCGGCCCGGCGGTGATCACTGCCGGACAAGTCGACAGTGAAGGTGGGCCGCACGCATTGCTGCTGCTGGGGATCGGAAACTCTGTGATGACTCCAGCAGGAGTGATTCTCCCAATATTGTTCCCAAACCCCTCTGTGAACCACAAATTGCCGTCGGACCCCGTAGTGATCCCGTATGGCTGGCTGTTGGCGGTTGGGACCGGGAATTCCGTGATCACTCCAGCAGTGGTTATTCTTCCGATCTTGTTCCCGGGCAGGAACATTCCATTGGCGGCGCCGCCTTCCGTGAACCACAGATTGCCGTCCGGCCCCGTCGTGATCTCGAATGGCTGGCTACTCGCGGTCGGAATCGGAAACTCGGTGATCACACCGCCGGTGGTGATTCTTGCGATGTTGTTCCCAATTCTCTGAGTGAACCACAAATTGCCGTCCGGTCCAGGGGTGATCCCGTACGGATAACCACGGCTGTCGAAACCCGTAGTCACTCCGGTCGTCGTGATCCTCCAGACTTTTTGTCCGAAGTAATCCGTGAACCACAGATTGCCGTCCGGACCCGCAGCGATATCCTGGAGGCTGCCGCTGACACTGGGTACGGGGAACTCCGTGATCATGCCGGCGGGCGTGATTCTCCCGATCTTGTTCGCATCATGCTCAGGGAACCATAGATTGCCGTCCGGGCCAATGGCGATGCTTTCGGCTGAATTTGAGGATGGGGTCGGAATTGGATACTCGGTTATCGAGACCGGCGCCGATTGAATGGTGATTGTTTGGTTGGGTCCAGCGCTGACGATCGGTGGCTGATTCGTTCCGCTCAAGACTGTGAAGCCGTTGCCCAATGTCGCCATTTCGGTGCCAATGGTAACCGTCACGCGTCGGGGGTCCACCACTGCCGCAGGATCGATGTTGAGCACCGCGGTCGCCGTCGTCGCGCTATTCACCGTTAACGACGCCACAGTGATCCCCGCCCCAAAACTCGCCGTTGTTGTCCCTTGCACGAAATGAGTGAACTGTCCGGTGATGTTGACTAAGAGATTCTGCTGGCCCTGTGAACCTGTGTTCGGGCTCACCGACAGGAGGGTGGGCACTTGCGGCGGGTTGACCGTGATCGTGACGCTTGCGTTTCCGTTGAGCAAAGAATCGCTCGCCGTCAGACCGAGAGTAAACGTGCCAGGCGTGCTGAAAGTGGCCGAGGTAGTGACCGGATTCGCTTGCCCTGCAACGTCAGGGAATGTTGCCGTCGGAGTGCCGAACGAGACGGGAGAGGGTCCGCTAGTCTCGCTCCACGTCGTAGTTAACGTTGCGCCAACAGGTAATCCGTCGTCTGTCATGCTTCCGGTCAATGTGGCGGTCCAAGGAGTGGGAAAAACGCCGAGGTTGGCTTTGATAATTCCATTACCGACCCCAACAGTGAACCATAGGTTGCCATCCGGCCCCGTGATGATTTCAACCGGCCCGGAGCCCGCAGTCAGACCCGTTGGGAACTCCGTGATCACTCCGGCGGTGGTAATTCTCCCGATCTTGTCAGTGGCGTTCTCTGCAAACCACAAATTGCCATCCGGTCCGACCGTGATTCCCCGCGGCTGGCTGTTGCCAGTCGCGATAGAAGACTCCGTGATCACGCCTGCTGGTGTAATTTTCCCGATCCTGTTTCCGCTAGCTTCGGTGAACCAGAGATTCCCGTCCGGCCCCGTCGTAATCGCTGACGGTTCGCTGGCACTCGTGGGGAGGGGAAATTCAGTGATCGCTCCCGCCGTGGTGATTCTCCCAATTTTGTTCCCAACGCTCTCTGTGAACCACAGATTGCCATCCGTTCCGGTAGTGATGAACATTGGCTGGCTGCCGGTGGTGGGGAGAGGAATCTCGGTTATCACTCCAACGGGCGTGATTTTGCCAATCTGGTTTGCGAATCTCTCCGCAAACCACAAATTACCGTCCGGCCCGGCAGTGATCCCAAACGGATGGCTGCCGGCGGTCGGGACCGAAAACTCCGTGAAAACTCCAGCAGTGGTGATTCTACCGATGTTGTTTCCAAGATATTCCGTGAACCATAGGTTGCCATCTGGCCCCGTTGTAACGTCACCCGGAACGCTCCCACTGGTGGGAACCGCAAACTCCACGATCAGGCCAGCGGTGTTGATTCTACCGATCTTGTTTGAATTGGTCTCTTCAAACCACAGATTACCATCCGGTCCGGTAGTGATCTCCTCCGGAATGGCGCCGGGGGTTGGGACCGGATACTCCATGAACTGTATTTGCGCCGCCGGAAGAGTAATGGTCTGGTTCGATCCGGCGCTTACGACGGGAGGCTGATTAACAGCCGCTGTGACGGTAAAGCCGCCGGGCAAATAGGCAACTTCCGTGCCAGTGGTCAGACTGACATTACGCGGACCAGCAACGGCTGCTAGGTCGATGTTCAAAACGGCGGTGGCGGTTGCAGGGGAGATCACGGTTAGAGAGACCACTGTAATTCCGGGTCCGAAACTAGCGGCGGTAGTCCCTTGCGCAAAATGAGTATTATCGCCCGTGATGGAGACTGGAAGGTTCGATTGACCTTGCTGGCCGGTGTTCGGGTTCACGAAGATTATGGCGGGAGTCTGTGGCAGGTTCACCGTGATGGTGGTGCTTGAGCTGCTGTTCAGTTGCGAATCGCTGCCGGTCAAGTTGAGGGTGTACTGACCCACACGACAGAACGTGGCTGAAGTAACTACTGGATTCGTCTGCCCGTCAACGTCTGGAAATGCTGCAGTCGGATTGCCAAGCGAAACAGGGGCGGGCCCGCTGAGCGCGCTCCATGCAGCGGTCAGCGTGGCCCCAAGGGGCAACCCGTCGTCCAAAATGCTGCCGACCAATGTTGTGGTTACTGGAAGCACTACTCCGGGAATGGCTTTACCAATCTTGTTTCCGCCGCCATCCGTGAACCACAGGTTGCAGTCTGGCCCCACGGTGATCCCTTCCGGCACGTTGGCGGTGGGAATTGGAAACTCGGTGATCACGCCGGCGGGTGTGATTCGCCCAATGTTGTTCTTAGATGACTCTGTGAACCACATATTGCCATCGGGTCCCACGGTGATCAGGAACGGGCCGCTATTGGCGGTGGGAATTGGAAACTCGGTGATCACGCCGACGGGTGTGATTCGCCCAATGTTGTTCCCGCCGCCTTCCGCGAACCAGAGATTGCCATCCGGCCCGGCGACGATGCCCTCCGGGGCGCCCTGCGTGGTGAGAATCGAAAATTCAGTGATTACCCCGGTTGGCGTGATTCTTCCTATCTTGCCGTTACCAAAAGAACTAGTGTTTTCGGCGAGCATCTCGGTGAACCACAGATTGCCGTCTGGTCCCGTGGTAATGAACTCCGCATTACTGTTGGGGGAGGGGATGGAGAACTCACTGATCACCCCGGCCGGAGTAATTCTTCCGATCTTGTTCCCTAATCTTTCCACGAACCACACGTTTCCGTCGGGCCCCGCAGTGACCCCGAAGGGGTATGCGCCGCCGGCGAGTGGAAACTCTGTGATAATCCCGGCGGGAGTAATTCTCCCAATCTTTTGCCCAGAGTACTCTGTGAACCACAGATTGCCGTCCGGTCCCGCAGTGATCCCTTCCGTGCCGGTGCGACTCGGCACCAAAAACTCCGTGATCACTCCGGCTGGGGTGACTCGCCCAACGCTGGTTCCCCCATCCTCCGTAAACCATAGGTTTCCATCAGGTCCGGCCGCGATGCTTCTGGGACCAGTGCTGGCCGTAGGTACCAGAAACTCGGTAAACGTGACTGGGGCCGGCTGGAGAGTGATTGTCTGATTGGGCCCGGCGCTTACGATAGGCGGCTGATTCACCGCCGCCGTGACTGTGAAGCCACTGGACAGCGATACGACCTCCGCGCCTGTAGTCACCATAACGGTCCGGGGCCCGAGCGCTGCGTTCAGCGCGAGCGTAATTGACGCTTTTAGGCTCGTGGCGCTAGTCACCGTGACCGCCCCTACCGTAATCCCCGCACCGAAGCTGACTTGGCTCGTTCCTTGGACGAAATGTGTGAATTGCCCGGTGATGACGACCGATCCGTTCTGCTGGCCCTGCTGGCCCGTATTCGGCGCGACCAAGATGATGGCCGGGACGCCCGTTTCGCCCTTGCACTTTCCTGCGCTGCCAGCATTGAAGATGGCCTGAATCTCTGAGGCGGCAAGAGCGCGATTATAGACCGAGACCTCGTCAATCGCTCCGTCGAAGTACTGGTGAACCCCAAAGACATCAACTATCGACCCGATCAGGATGGGCACACTACTGTGGTTAACTGCTGTAATCGGGTTATTGTAAACAAAGTTCGTCGGCACCTCTGTCCCGTTAACAAAGATTTTGATGGCTTGCGTCGTTAGGTCGAATGTCGCAGCGACATGCTGCCATTGTCCGGTAGTCAAGACAACATTGGCTGTCTCGATCCCCCGTGCGGGATCTCCTTGGACGCCTGAATAAACGATGAAACTCAGCTTGCCTCTTTCAAAAGGCGCGGACGCGGCAAGAGCCTCAAACGCCCAGTTTCTTCCGTAGGGGCGACCTCCTTGGCTGTCGTACTTTGTCACGAGTAAACCGTAGTTCCCTGTCGGGTTGGGGTAAACCCAAGTCTCGACCGTCATGGATTGCAAGTTGAGCGATGGCGAATCTGCGGCTTGCACATACCCATCCACGCCGTTCAGGTTAAAGGCTTGTCCCACCTCGCCCGCAGTGAAAGCCACGCCTCCTACCGGAGTGCCATTATCGCCGCCGATAATATCGTTAGCGTTGCCATCACCCGGCCACCACGCGACCAGACCTGTAGGAGGCACAAGGCAGACAGGCGTGTTTACCGTGAACGCGTTACCCAGGGTCGCCATTTCGGTGCCGGTAGAGAGTGTCACACGGCGCGGGCCTGGCGTTGCCGATGGAGCGATGCTCAGAACCACCGTCGCTGAGGTCGCGCTATTCACCGTTAACGAGGTCACCGTGATGCCTGAGCCAAAGCTCGCAATGGTAGTTCCTTGCACGAAATGGGTGAACTGTCCGGTGATGTTGACCGAGAGATTCTGCTGCCCCTGTGAACCTGTGCTCGGGCTCACCGACAGGAGGGTGGGCACTTGCGGCGGGTTCACCGTGATCGTGACGCTTGCGTTTCCGTTGAGCAAAGAATCACTCGCCGTCAGGCCGAGAGTATACGTGCCAGGGGCGCTGAAGATGGCAGACGTGGTGACCGGATTCGTTTGCCCGGCAACGTCGGGGAACGTCGCCGTTGGAGTACCAAACGAGACGGGACTGGGTCCACTGGTTTCGCTCCAAGTCGTGCTCAGCGTTGCGCCGGCGGGTAGTCCGTCGTCCGTCACGCTACCGGTCAACGTGATCGTAGCCGGTAGGTTGGAGAAAACGCCATAATTGGCGACACCGATTTTGTTCGCGTTTTCCTCTGTGAACCACAAATTGCCGTCTGGCCCTGCGGTGATGCCCTGCGGCACACTGCCGGGGGTGGGGGCCGGAAACTCGGTGATCACTCCGGCGGTGGTAATTCTCCCGATGTTGTTGTTCGCGCTTTCGTCTGTGAACCATAGATTACCGTCTGATCCTGCGGTGATCTCCCGCGGCGCACTGTTGCTGGTGGGAACGGGGAATTCGGTGATCACTCCGGTGGGGGTGATGCGGCCGATCTTATTGTTATTGGCCTCTGTAAACCACAGATTGCCATCGGGACCCGAAGTGATCCAAAACGGGTCGCTGACGCCAGGGCCGGTCGTGGGGAGCGGAAACTCCATGAACGCTCCGGCGGTCGTGATTCTTCCGACCTGGTGGGCAGCGCCCTCTGTGAACCACAGATTGCCGTCTGGCCCCACGGTAATCCCGAACGGCTGGCTGCCGGCAGTGGGAATCGGAAACTCCGTGACCAGTCCGGCGGGCGTGATTCTGCCGATATTGTTCCCATATCTCTCTGCGAACCACAGATTGCCGTCTGGCCCCGCAGTGATGCCGAACGGATAACTGCCGCCGTTGGGGAGCAAAAACTCGGTGATCACTCCGGCGGTGGTAATTCTCCCGATCTTTTGCCCACCGTACTTGGTGAACCACAAATTGCCGTCCGGTCCTACGGTGATCCCCTCATCGGCTTGGACCGGAAACTCCGTGATCACTCCAGCGGGCGTAATCCTCCTGATTTTGGGGATGTTATTTCCCGCATCTGTGAACCACAGATTACCGTCTGGTCCTGCGGTGATCTCTCGCGGGCCGCTTCCGGCGGTGGGGACTGGATACTCGGTGAACTGGACTTGTGCCGACGGAAGGGTGATCGTCTGGTTGGCTCCGGCGCTTACGACGGGAGGCTGATTAACAGCCGCTGTGACGTTAAAGCCACCGGCCAGAGTGTCGACTTCCGTGCCGGTCGTCACCATCACGGGTCGCGGGCCAAGCATCGCATTAAGCGCAATCGAGATATCGGCGGTTAGACTAGTCGCGGTAGCCACCGTGACCGCGCCGACCGTGATCCCCGCACCGAAGCTGACTTGGCTCGTTCCTTGGACGAAATGCGTGAACTTACCGGCAATGGCGACCGATTCGTTCATTTGCCCTTGCTGGCCGGAATTGGGGGTCGCACTCAGGATGATCGGCACACCCCCCTGAACCGTTACGCTTGCCTGCTGACCGTTCCCAGCCGCGTCGGTGGCCTGAACGGTGATGGTATTGGGGCCGGCAACAACCGGAACGACGCAGGTGAAGGTTGAACTGGAGATCGTCGCCGCATTGCCTTGGCAAGTAACGGAAGCCACTCCCGAAAGAAGATCGTTGACGTTGCCGGTCACGGTGACCGAAGGCAACGGCACGACCGCGCCGTTCACCGGCGATGTAATGGTCAGCACCGGAGGAGTCTTGTCCAGATTTACGGTCGTCGAAGCGGTTGCTGTGTTTCCGGCTTTGTCCTTTGCGGTCCCGGAGATAACCTGACTCCCACCATCCGTCGTGACCTGCACCGGCGTCGGGCACACATCAATCCCGCTGCCGGAGTCTGAGCACGTGAAAGTGACTGTCACATTGGTGTTGTTCCAACCTGCTGCATTGGGAACTGGCGACGCGCTGGCCACGATAGTCGGGGCAGTCTTGTCCAAATTGACCGTTACCGATATGCTGGCTGTGTTTCCCGCTTTATCCCGTGCCGTACCGGAAATGATCTGGTTGGCACCTTCTCTGGTCACCTGAACGGCCGCTGGACAGGTATCAACGCCACTGAGCGGATCTGAGCAGGTAAAGGTGACTGTGACGTTGGAGTTGTTCCAACCGGCCGCATTCGGGAGCGGAGTGATGGTGGCCGTAATAGTGGGCGGTGTCTTGTCCAGGTTGATTATCGAAACAGCATTCGCGGTGTTGCCGGCCTTATCTACAGCCGTGCCGGTGATAACCTGCCCAGCACCATCCGAGCTGACGGTTACTGGGGTCGAACAGGAAGCGATCCCACTCAGTGCATCTGAACAGGCGAAACTCACCGTCACATTGGAGTTGTTCCAGCCCGCCGCATTGGGCGGAGGATTGCGGGCAGAGGTGATGATAGGAGGCGTTTTGTCGAGATTGACAGTGACCGAGATCGTTGCCGAGAATCCTGCCCGGTTCACAGCCGTGCCCGTCACTGACTGGTTCGCCCCTTCTGTTGTAATCTGAACGGGCGGGCTGCAGGAAGCGATTCCGAAAACAGGATCAGAGCAGGTGAAGGTCACCGTCGTATTAGCGTTGTTCCAACCGGCACCATTCGGCGCAGGCGAAACAAGAGCGGTGATCGTCGGCGGCACGGCCAGGCTTCGGTCGTAGTGGATTTCGACGCCACCTGAATCATCCAGCGTGCCGACCACCATCGCGCCGAACCAGTCGGAACCGCCGTGAATCGAGACTGGGGCGTTTGGCGCATACAGGATCGCATGTGAGTTTGACCCACCCGATAGGGCGATCGGCGACGTCCCGCCATAGATCAATTGGAAATTTGAGGGTATCCCTGTCGGATTGTCTATCTCACCGCCGCTAAATTGTATTGGTTGGGCAATGTTATTTCCGGCCACATTGATGATCACCCGACCGGGCGGACTGACCGTCACAACCGACTGGCCGGTGACGCTTATTGAGTTAATATTGTACGTTCCTGGGGACACAGTCAGGGTGCTGTGCCCGCTTACCGTGATATTGCCGTAGTTTCCAGGCGGCAGGACCATATTCGCGGTGATCTTTAGGTCAGTCGTGCTCGCCGCTATGACTGGAACGCCTACAAACGTTGGCGGTGCGCTCAATTGGATGTATCCGCCAGTTGCCGCCGCCTTGCCTGAGAGGGTTATCCCTGGTACTCCGTTTTGGCACTTACCAACGGTGGTGTTCAGCGCGAAAACGGAGCCATAAACGGTGGCATTGCCGGTGAGATCAATGTTTCCATCAACTCCGATAAGCCCCTTGCTGAGCTGCTTGGTCTGTGTATATGTGCCGGCACTGGAATCGAAGCTGTCGATCGTGGCATTCCCAGAGATCTTGATCGCACTGCAGCCTCTAGCAGTAGCGAAGACGGCAAAATCGAAGGGGCCTGGGGTGAATCCGCCTGTTGTGGTTGTCGTTGTCGAACTGTCGTCGGCGACGCCAAGCGGGGGAAAAATCGTAGACAGAACCGCAACTACGGCGAGGCGAGCCAGTGAGGAACTCGCTCGCAAACGGCACTGTGTGCCCCTCATTTCGATTGCCGCTCGTTTTCGGATAGATTGTCCAGGAGGTGGTTGCCGCGCCGACGAGCAGGAAAAGTACTGGTAGTACTCCCGCCACGATCAGGCTGACCAGCGGACGTTCGAACCATACACATCCTTTGTCGCGATTCCGCCTTCGGAACTTTCTCGACGCTAAAATGTAAAAGTAAAGAGCGATACTACGCTGGTTCTTTATTCTCGTCAAGCTCGTTTTCGCCGAAAACCGCGGAAAATCATCGAAAGGCGAACGTCAATAAACGCCACTAGCCATGACGGTCCCTGTCACAGAGTTACTTGACGTGGCGCGTGCCCTTCCTTTTTTCAGCCGCATAGAATAGAAGAACGCTCGGTTTATGGCGACAACGGACAACGAAGCTCGAGAAGTACAGTCTCAAGGCACCGGACACAAGCAATTAAAGGGATGGAAAGAAATCGCGAGCTACGCCAAACGTGGCACGCGTACGGTCCAGCGCTGGCAGCAAAAAGGATTTCCTGTGCACAGGCACGTGACATTGGGCACGGTGTGCGCCTATCGATCCGAAATTGATGCTTGGCTCAAGTCTGCCAACGACGAGAGCACGAGTTCTTCGTCCCTTGATTTATCTAGTGGCAGTGGCATTGGGGATGTCGCCTCCGGCCCACGACGAGCAGCAACGTCCGCATCGATTGGAACTGGCGTCGCTGAAGCCGACCAGAGCAACTCGGCTCACTCAACAATCCATGCGGCAGGGCGTCGGCACCATGGTCTTGTTTGGGCAGGCCTCGTATTGACCACGGTTATAGTCTTCGCGCTGGCTATTTTCACAGTCGCTTATAGATTCACCATTTTCACGTTTTGGCTTGGTGCGGTCATAGTAATTCTCGGATACATGCACTTGAAAGATACGCCCATTGTCAGGGCCTTCGTTGCAGGCTACTTCATCACCGCTATGTCTTATACTTCAAGCGCTTCGACGTTGCCTGATGTGCTGGCTACAGTCATCAATCTGACAACGCTTCCGCCCTCCGCCGTCTATTCGTTTGCGATCGGACTAAAATTCATTCCCTTGTTTATTCTGGTGCTCATTTATTGGGTCATCTCGGGCGACAAAGGCATCCTTGCGTATCCGCGTCTTGGGAAACGTATACCCTCACTGGAATTCTCTTTCTGGTGGCAACTATCCTTTGCCTAGCCGCCATCTCAGCGGATGCTCGAATTTGGCAAGCCGGGTTGCCCGGTGCTTGGATTCTCATCCTCGCCTATCTCACTATTTTCTGCGCCAACGTGACGATCTGGTTTTTGGGCCGATGGTGTTTCAAACGAAACGGTATCCCCAGCTGCCGTCAGCTTATCTCGTTGTGCACGGTCGCTTACCTGCCGGTCGCCATAGCCGCGTTCTTCATGGACAGCGAATACAATCGAATCAATAAATACTATCTCGACCTTCGTTGGCCTGAAGCGTATGTGGTCGCCAATCCGGAAGCGATCAAAGACATCGGTCATCTTTTACACGACGTCAAGGTTGGTCCCGACCTGGCTGCGCGCCTGAAGGACCCGGAGTTCCAAGAAGCGCTCCGTACCGGCACCTTCTACAAACAGCACTTTGATGAACCTTTCCAACTTCAAAATCGAGCAATCATGTTCGGATACAGGCGCCAGTCTCGGGCGGGTCGAGGTCAAACACGGTTCGTGACCATCCGCTTCCCCAAAGAGTTAGCTGACGTGCTGCGCTTTGAGTCTGTGGGCGAACAGAAGTAGATTCATTCTTTCGTTCACCGTGGCGTCGAAATCCGAGTCAGTCTTAAATAGCGATTCGCACCAGACGCAGTAACGTTCTCGCATGGACTCGCTGGATGTCGGATCAACGTGTACCGGCATCTAGTCATATCGTATCTTCCCCACCAGAATCGCCCTCCCGTGATTACTGAGCTCCGAAAAGGATTTCCTCGTCCGCTTCCCGCTCTTCCCTTTGTACCGCGCCGGTGCTCGCCGTCAAGGATTCGCTCCGCCCGGCTCTTGCCGGCCCTTGACCGCTTCGCGCCCGCGCGACTTTCGCTCTGCCCGAGCGGGAAGCGAACTGCCTCTCGCCGGAAAGGAGCAACAAATGTCTACCGTTGCTGTTTCAACGGCTCTTGACCGCGAACAACTGATCCTCACCCATATCCCGCAGGTGCGTCTTCTGGCGGTGCGTCAACACCGAAAGTGCCCTCCTGAAGTGCTTCTCGAAGACCTTGTTTCAGTGGGCACAATAGGCCTCATCCAGGCGGTCGACAGGTACGATCCAGCCGGAATCTGAAGCTCAAAACACTCGCGGAATGTCGCATCCGCGGCGCGATGCTGGATTATCTCCGAACACTTGATCCGTTGCCTCGATCCGTGCGGTGCTTTGTTCACCAGCGCGATGAGACGGCTGCCCGGCTGGAGCGAGAACTTGGCCGACGGCCGGACGGAGCGGAAATCGCCGAAGCTTTGGGGCTGTCCCCGAAACATTATCGCCGGTTGGAATGCACGGCTCGTGCCACGAAGACGGTCAGCCTGGAAGCGTTGCCTCCTGGAATGGTTTAGCTTTCCTCTTTTGCCCGTGACTCTATTCGAGCTGACTCGATGCCTTCGAGTTCGTTTCCTTCTTTTGGCTCCGTCTTCCTTCGGGCACCGCTTCAGCGCGGTAGCTGCGCCCTGCGGTCTGCAGGCTTCTGCTTTTTCCGGACTCCTCCCCCAAGACGAGCTTGGGTCCCCTTCCCGAAAATGCAGCCCTTGCCTTGGGAGCAGCGCGCTTTGCGCCCTCCGGGATGTGTGCCCCGAGGGAATTCGGGCGCTAAAAGGAGAAACGATTATGTTTTCAATCAATCGAGTCACTCTCATCGGCTTCTTGGGAAAAGACGCTGAAGTTAAAACCACTCGCAAGAACGCCTCATTCGCCGTGCTATCGCTGGCCACCAATCGCAGCTGGAAAGACCGAGAATCCGGCGAATACAAGTCGGACGTTTCCTGGCATCGCTGCATCGTCTTCGGACGGGCCGGCGAGTACGCCGCGACGCTGCTCAAGGGCGCGCATGTTCAGGTCGAAGGCGAAATTCGCACGCGCGAGTACGCCGAAAAGAACGGCAAAAAGTCGGTCAAGAAGACGATCACCGAAATCCACGTCTATCGCATCGCGAAGCTCGATCGGCCGACCAAGGCGGGCGAGTCATCGGCTCCGGGGAAGGAGGTCCCCGACTAGGGGCCTCCTCCTGTGGCGGAGGAATCCACAGGAGCGGTCGCAAGGCGACCTGAGAGAAACAGCTTTTCAAAGAAGTATCCAGCCGTGACCACCGATCAAACCACGCTAGCGCAGAAACACTCCCTCGGCTCATGAAATCTCTCTTGAGGAGGCCAGTGCCAGGCCTTCGAGCCTACTTCGGCGTGATGTCCTGTTTCCAACACTCAACTGCCAATTGATTTACAGAAAACGGCCCCGTTTCGTCTCCACCGCGCATATCAGAGTAGGGATATGCCTTACGCGAGTGATAAAGCAAAGAAAGCGGCTGAGGAAGCGCTCAATCGACTTTCGGCTGAACTGGAGGCGGGCAAGAGCGAAGCTCTAAAGAACTACTTGGGGACGATGAGCCGGTTTCGCCGTTATTCGTGGAATAACGTGCTTCTAATTTCTTCACAACGGCCCGACGCGATGCGTGTAGCCGGCTTTCATACCTGGCACGATCTCGGCCGGTCGGTCAAGAAAGGCGAAAAAGGCATCATGATCTTCGCTCCCGTCGTAGTCAAGCGCGAGGCTTCGCCGGATCAGGCGCAGGTAAAGGAGCGGGAGCCGAAAGAGCCGTTCCGAGTAGCGGGTTTCCGCACGGCGTACGTCTTTGATGTTTCGCAAACGGAAGGAAAGCCGCTGCCCGAGTTCGCCAAGACCACCGGCGATCCGAAGGACCACATCGATAAGCTGAAGTCGATGGCTGACGCGCGTGGAATCGCCGTTGAGTATGATCGCTCCATTGCGCCGGCCATGGGCGTGTCCATCGGTGGACGCATCCGGTTGATGCCAGATCTTTCCAAGGCCGAAGAGTTCGCTGTCTTGGCCCATGAGTTGGCGCACGAGATGTTGCACCACGGCAAAGACGAACGGCCGGCCGAGATCGTCCGCGAAACGCAGGCCGAGGCGGTAGCCTTCGTGGTCTGCCGTGGCGTTGGGCTTGAGACAAACACGGCCGCCGCCGACTATATCGCGCTTTATAACGGAGACAAAAAGACGCTCGCCGAATCGCTTTCGGTGATTCAGGAAACCTCCGCGAAGATCCTGGACGAACTCCTGCCTGAGGAACGTCATGTCCCAGCCGCCCAAGAGCGAGACCAAACAAACCCTGCCGTTCCCCAGCCGCCCACCACTTCCCCGGAGGAATCGATTTCCCTAGACCGCTAGAGAATCTGATGTCGATTATCTGCGAGTCGATGTCTTATGTATGACAGTAAATTCTGAGATTCTCAGCGTTGCCGAAGTCGCCGCTCTCTTGCGGTGTTCGAAGGCGCACGTCTGCAAAGCGATTCAAGGCCGAGTACGAGGCGTCACCCGGCTGCCCGCGCTTTCGATGGGTCGCAGGAAACTGATCCGAAGGCAAAGTCTGGAGGCTTGGCTGACACAGAACGACCGTGCGTCACTCGGTGCTACGATAGACACGTCGCACGAGAGATTGCCGTAAGCGCATGAAAGGAAAATCATGCGAAGACGGTCGTATCAGAAACCAAGAATTAAGAACAAAGGAGGTTATTGGATCGCGCAATTCCGCGATCTTGGAGGCAGGAAACGAAAGGTTTCGCTTGGACCCGCGGCCAAGACCAAGAAGGTTGAGGCCGAACACAAACTGGATCGACTCTTGGAGCCGATCAATATTCGCCTTAGCGAGCCGACATCCGATTTTCATTTCGGAGCTTTTGTCCGGCAAGTCTTCTTGCCGTTCTATCGTCGGAAGTGGAAGCGGTCCACGATCGGCTCAAACGAGAACCGGATCGACAAACATCTTCAGTCGTCTTTTGCCGATAGTCTGCTTACGAGCTTTACCCGAGATGAACTCCAGCACTTCTTGGACCAGAAGGCAGCGGACGGTTTGTCGCACAGCATGGTGGCGCATCTTCGGTGGGATTTGCGGCAGATCTTCCGTATGGCCGTAGCCGAAGGCTGCATTTTGCGAAACCCCGCGGAGTTGCTCTTTGTACCAAGGGACGCAAGGCGCTTCCCCAAGCCGCGCCTTACGTTAGAACAAGTACGCTTGCTTTTTTCAGTCCTTGATCTCAGGGAGCGAGTGATCGCTGGATTCGCCGTGCTTTCGGGGATGCGTCCCGGTGAGATCTTTGCCTTGCGCCGCGGCCAGGTGGAAAACGGGTATGCGGAGATCACTCAGCGCATCTATCAGGGCAAGTTCGACACGCCGAAAACGTTCCACTCCCAACGGTGCGCTGCTTTTGGAGACGGACTCTCGCTTTGGCTGAAACAGTGGTTGGAGTCGCTTCCATTCGATGGCCCAGAAGCTTTGCTCTTTCCCTCGGAACGAAATATCACACCCGTGGCTGTCGGCAATTGCTGGAAGCGCCATTTCCGGCCGCGCTTGAAAACCGTTGGCCTAGAATGGGCGAATTTTCAGGTGATGCGCCGAACGCATTCCACGCTGCTTTACGAGTTGGACGTGGACCCACAGATACGAGCCGAGCAGATGGGCCATACCGTAGACGTGAATCAGAACCAGTACACGCGCGCGTCCCTGGAGCGGCGTCGAGCCGCCCTGAATCTTCTTGAGAAAACCTTGGGAGTGGCGTAGACTGGCCTAAGTGGAGCAAAAATGGAGCAAATCACGAGCAGGGCGCTTGTAAGTGGTTGATTTTCTGGTAGGCGCGGCTGGACTCGAACCAGCGACCCTCAGCTTAGAAGGCTGATGCTCTATCCACCTGAGCTACGCGCCCCTTGAAAAAAGAATCTACAAGTCGAGTTTACGATGCCGCCGGCCTATTTGCATCGCTTAGCTCCACGGACTGAAACAACCCCTCAGCCATCCAGTCGCGGAACCATTCGAACAGTTGCAATTGCTTCACCGCTGGCCGCCGCTTGCGCGCCAAGACGGCCAAGATTGCATCGCCCATCGTTCTTCCCGATGTAAGCGCCGTAAGCAGCTCATAGGCGGGCTCGCTAAGGTCCATTCTGTGGACCTGGTAATTGCGGCGATATGCCACCACCCAAGTCTTCCTCGGGGCCATTCGCGGAAAACCGTTCTCTCCGTCCACTGCCCCGATATACTGGCTGACCGGGTAATCAAACGCAAGCAGGTGGAATGCTTCGATGGGCCTCAGACGCGCAGACTCCCAGGCTTCCGGTGGCACCGTCCGCACTGCGTCCGGCGTCAAAGATGGGCTTTCGTTTGCATCAAAGACCACACTAAGCGCCAACTCCAGTCGCGACAGTTCCACGCAGAATTCTTTCTTCGGCAGATCGGTCAGCGTGGCAACGAACTCAGGAAGATGATCGCCCAGCCGGTTCAGCGTATAGCTGCGCGACGGAGAAACGTCTACGTAGCGCTTCACCAGACGCATAAACTCCTCGCCGCCCAGAAAATGCTTCAGCGCCGGATAGTCGATCGCCAGCGCCTCTTCCATCCGCGGCAGATACATGTCGCGGTAGATGTCCAGGCGCTCCAGGGCAGAAAGTGTCTTCGAAGGAAGCACCAGGGCGCGCGCCGCTTCAGACAAGATTGCTTCCCCGGTCGACTGCGGCCCGAGAATACACGCCAGCATCCAGCGCTGGACCTTTTCCAGGGTTAGATCTTCGAGGTTTAGACCAGTTTCAAGGCCCCGATCAATCTCCATACGCGACTACCTCGTTTTGTTCCGGCATTAGGGCCGCCGAATCCTCCTGCTCCCGGAACCGGCGCGCCTTCAGCGCCTCGCCGTGAACTACGTCGAACTCAGGAATGTTCGCGTCCCATTCCAGCAGCGTCGCCACCCCGCCGAGCCGCCGGTGTGCATAGCGATAAAGCTTCCAGACCGTCTCTATCACGTAATCGCTGTGCGTATCCAGGATATGAGTGCCCTTGTTGGTGTGCCCGGCGAGGTGCATCTGCACTACCCGGTCGCGCGGAATCCGATCGATGTATTCTTGCGGATCGAAGCCGTGATTAAACGAGCTGACATACACGTTGTTGACATCCAGAAGGATGCCGCAGTTGGCTTGCTCGGCAATTGCGGCCAAAAACTCGCTCTCCGGCCACGTCGAGGCGGCGAATTCCAGATATGTGGAAGCATTCTCCAGCGCGATCGGCCGCTCCAGAAAGTCCTGAATGATCTTTACCCGCTCGATGGCATGCCGCAGCGCTTGGTCCGTGTAGGGCATCGGCAACAGGTCATGCGTGTTCAGCCCTGTCACCCCGGTCCAACACAGATGGTCCGAGATCCAATGCGCCTTCACCCGCTCAGCTAAAGCTTTTAGCTTCCCGAAGATAATCGAAATTTACCGGATCCGTGCTGCCGACTGACAGCGAGACCCCATGCAGCACCACCGGGTAACGTTCGGCCACCTGATCCAAAACATGCAACGGCCGGCCGCCGGTGTCCAGGTAGTTTTCTGAAAGCACCTCGAACCAATCGATGGCCGGATTGTTCTTCAGGATGTAGTCGAAATGCACGGAGCGCAGTCCGATTCCGAAACCAAGATCCGGATATCCCCAGCGATTTGCCATAAAGCTGACTCTGCACACTCAGAATAGCAAGTACCGAATATGTCATCCTGAAAGTACGTAGCGGGATGGTTACACCGAAAGAGGGTTTGGCACGTCCAACGCAGCATGGTTCGACGGCGGCTGTTCGCGGTCTGCGGACTACTCGCCACCGCCTTATTTTGCGTCGCGCTTTCGTTCGGCCAGAAGTTTCGCGAGTATCCGGGCTGGGAGTATGAGAATTTTCCGCTTCCTTCCGACTACCGGGTGCCCGGTGAATGGACCTTTGCGCGCTTAATGTACCCCTCCGTCCGTTTCAGCGAACGCCCTTACACGCCCTACTGGCAACAAGGCGGTACCAACTGGACCATCGACTATCCACGTTCCGACCGGCATCTGTCGGAAGCCGTCCGCCGGCTGACTCAGAATCCAGGCGCGTTCCGTTGAGCAGCCCATCAATCTGGATGAGGGCGACGACGTGTATAACTGGCCCTGGTTGTACGGCGTCGAAGTCGGCCACTGGGATCTCACCGACCAACAGGCCGCCAAGATGCGCGATTTCCTTTTGCGAGGCGGCTTCTTCATGTGCGACGATTTCCACGGCACTCACGAGTGGAGCGTTTTCATCGCCAGTATGAATCGCGTGTTTCCGGACCGTCCTATCGTCGATATCGACAACAAAGACCCGATATTCCACACCATCTTCGATCTCGATGATCGCTATCAGGTTCCCGGCGAACAGTACCTGTACTCCCCGCTTCCAGAAGTGGGAGCACGACGGATACGAAGCTCGCTGGCGCGGAATTTACGACGACAAAGGCCGCCTGATGGTGGCGATCTGCCACAACATGGACCTAGGCGATTCCTGGGAGCACGCCGACAACCCGCAGCTATCCGGAACGATTCTCCGCCCTGGGCATCCGCATCGGCATAAACTACATCACCTACGCGATGACCCACTAGTCTGGGACCTTCAAAAACAAGGTCGGGTTCAATGTAGAACCCGACCCATCGATGACCGGCGTGAGGCCCGGAGGAGTCGGCCCCAGCTGGGGTCTTCAAACTGTTAGCTAACAGCCGCCGTGGACCGGTCCTGCGCGCAAGCAGCGCGCTTTTTCTCCAGCCACGCATACCATGCATCCAGCTTCGCGCCCGTTGTCGCCGAGACTTCCAGAATTTCAGCGCCGGGATGAACCTTCAGGATGTTCTCTTTCGCCTTCGCAATATCGAACTGAACGTACGGAAGAAGGTCGATCTTGTTGATAATCACCAACCCCGCCCGCGAAAAGGTAGCAGGATATTTCAGCGGCTTGTCTTCTCCCTCGGTCACGCTGAGAATGACGATCTTATCATGCTCGCCCAGGTTGTAGCTGGAGGGGCATACAAGGTTGCCGACATTCTCGATGAACAGGTAGTCGAGACCGCTGAGATCCCAGGCTTCGGCCTCCAGAGCCTGCTCCACCATGCGGGCATCCAGGTGACAGGAACCGCCCGTACAGATCTGCCGAACCGGAAACCCGTACTTAGCCAAGCGTTTGGCGTCGTTATCAGTCTGAATGTCGCCAGTTAGTACCGCTACGCCTGTGTCGGGAGGAAACATTGCCAGTGTCCGCTCCAGTAGTAAGGTCTTTCCCGCGCCTGGGGAACTTATGAGGTTAGGACAGTAAATTCCGTTCTCCCGAATCCGTTCGCGCAGCGACTTGGCGACGCGGTCGTTCTCGCTCAAAACCTTTTGCTGTACTTCGATACGGTTCAAGGTTCCTCCAATTCCACGTATGCCAGTTCCAGCTCAGTGCCGCTGACCGGCTCGGTAGTTGCTGCACCACAATTCGGACAGTCAGTCTGGAAATCTTTCAAAGCAAATACAGTGCCACAAGCCGTGCAGCGGTTTTGCCGGAAGCGGACCTCAATATCAAGCGAGGGTGCGTCTTCCGAGCCCAGCACCAGCGCCTCAAAACAAAACCGAAGGGAGTCCGGGTCCACGCCCGACCACTCGCCGATTCGCAGGCCCACCTTCAGCAATTTAGAGCCGGGATGACGCTTGGCTTCGCTTTGCGCCGCGTCCAAAACCGAAGTAGCGATCCCCATCTCGTGCATAGCAAGGCTAACAAATGCGCGGCAACTGTCTCGGGCGCGCGCTCTTGATCCTCATCGCGAGCGGATCGCGACGGCACCGCGTCGCATGCGCCGTTTTCAGCATATCAGCCCTAAGCTCGTGAAAGGATACTAGGCCATAGAATAACTAAAGAGCGACACCCGCGATCATCAGTCGGGCGCTACCTGCGTGAGCAACTGGCCTGGATTCACCTGGCAGACTTCGTCTGCGGCCGGTGTTTACTCTCCGCTGTGGCTATTTCTTCTCGGCCGTGAAGATCCCCCCGCCCAATTGCCCGTATTCCACAGTGCCTTTTATAGTCGTACCTTCGAGCGTCCCTTTGTAGCTGATCCTGCCGGCATCGGCATTATCGCGCGCCCATTCGACTTGATTGTCAACCGATGCTGCTGGCAGCGGGCTCGCACTCTACAACAAAACTGGAGTCTTGGTGGGCGGATTGGCCGTCAGCGGCGACACTTCCTGCACCGACCACATCGTGGCTTGGAAGAAGCGTCACGCCCTGAACTTCGATGACCTGCCGGCCATGAATCAGACCGGCTTCGGCCATCCGGCTTGCGATTCGATGGAGGCGATGACCACTGCCGGTCTGCCACCCACTTTTCCGGTTGGACCGAATCCGTAGACTACGCCCCTTTTCGAACGGGCGCAACTTTAGTTCCGGTTCTTTCGAATTCAAAGTGCAAAACCCATTCGCGGGGCCGGCCTGGATCGACGCCGGCCGCAGGCGCGAATTTCCAACGCCGCGCGGCTTGCAGAGCCAGTTGGGCGAAGTATTTGCTCGGCCCGGCGGAATCTAACTTCGCTTCAGCCACATTGCCGGATGGGTCAACACGAATACGTACGCGGACTTTCACTCGGCCCCGGATCGTTCGCCTGGCTTCGGTGGGCACTTCCGGTAAAACGCGCTGAATAATCTCGCTTCGAACAGTCGCTGGAGGCGAGGGAGCTGGCACTTTCGGTGCGGGCTGAACCGGGTCGATCGGCGCGGGATGAGCGGGCTCAATCGGCGCCGTCTGTGGAATCTGCACGGGCTCGTTCGAAGCGACGGGCGCGTGGCGGTCGATTAACCGGGGTGCGATCACGACTGCCGTCACCACCAACCCAACGGCGGCTAGCACGTAGGCCCACTTCAGCGCCGGGCGCTTGGCGCGAACTTCAGCTAGTTGCAAGCGCGCGGAAATGTCAGCGACTGTCGGACGGGCTTTTGGATCAAGGCGGAGACATTGGCGAGCAATGTCGAGAAAAGGCTCTGCGACCGTCTCGGGAATAACCGCATCCCTTGGCTCCGCTGCGTTGCGCGCTGGCGGATGCTGGGTCAGGGCTTCCACTAAGGTAATGCCCAGCGACCAGACGTCGCCCGCCGGCGAAGCAGTCCCCTCCGGCGGCGTGTAGAGATCCGGCGTTAAAGGCGGGCATTCCCCAATGCGACACAGGCAAGCGCTCGAAATCTTCAGACACTCCCCGATCGCCAGGATGTTCGCGGGCTTCAGGTGACCGTGCAGGAACCCTTCACCGTGAAGATACGCCAGCACGCTGAGTGCAGGCTCCATCATCTGGCGGGCCTCATCCGTACTGAGCGGCCGTATTGGAATCACTTGCGCCAGACTCTCGTCGGCGTATTCCATCACTAGATAAATGAGCCGCGTCTCGCCCGATCTCGCGCTGCCCTTGCTGAGGATTCGCAATAAATTGGGATGGGATAGTTTGGACGCCAGATGCCAACGCGAAAGTTGCGACTCGGTGCTTTCCGGCGGCCCCAGAACGATTTTGATAGCGGCCTTCTGTGGCGCAGGTTGACCGTACTCAGTGAGGAAGACGGCGTGGTCTTCGTCGCCCCCTAAGTACTGTCGCAAGGGAAACGCGTCAGCTATCACCTGACCTTCCCACTGTTTCCAGTCTTCGGTCATTGCACACGATCAGGCGATCGTTAAACCATTGTAACGGGCGGGCCTGGAGGTTAGTCCAAACGGCTACTTATAGGGGATGAGACCCAGACGCAGGGGATCGAGACCTGCTGACCTCAGCTACCAGGCCCCTGGGTTTGATGGTCAGGCTCAACATATCCATGAAACACCGCCATTAGAAACAGCGCCACCATGCCTAGCCAGTTCCGTCCACGCCGCATAGTCGGCGCCGGAGTTTTGCCAGCGAATAACAGATGCTCATCGAGGTCTTCCTACACGTACAGATGTGCGGTTCGGCCGCGTTCTTGTACCAGCGCCAAGACCGCATCAATGATTGGAGTCGGCGTACCGGTGAGCCGTCCGATCTCCTGCACGGCGGTGACTAATGCATCGATCTCCAAGCTTCGGCCCCGCTCCAAATCCTGCAACATTGACATCTTGTGCCCTGCCACCGAGCCCGCAGCCGCTAGCCTGCGATCCATCATCTCCAAGGGGATCTGGATTCCCAGCGCCTCGTTCACGCTCTTCGCCTCGAACATCATCGCTCTGCACAGCGAGAGCAGCCCGGGTTCGCTGGTAATACGATCCAGCGTAGCGCCCGTGAGCGCACTAATGGGATTGAAACAGACGTTACCCCATAGCTTCAACCAGATGTTCCAGCGAATATTGTCACGCACCGGCGCGTCTATGCCGGATTCATTGAGCGCTTTGCTCAGTGCCATCACTCGGGTGGAATGACTGCCATCAGGTTCTCCGATGATCAGCCGATTGAACTGATGATGCAGAATAATGCCAGGTTCCGCGACCTCACACGCGGGCTCGACGACGCAGCCGATCGCGCGCTGTGGCCCGATGAACTGCCATTGGCGCCCCGCCGGGTCAACGGACTGTAAATGGTGCCCCTCGAAACGTCCGCCGTTCTTGTAGAAATACCACCAGGGAATTCCGTTCATCGCCGTAAGCACCGAAGTCGACGGCCCGAGCAGCGGCGCGAAGTCGGGCGCGCTGGTGTTTGCTTGATGCGCTTTAAGGGCACAAATCACGACATCCTGAAAACCAAACCGCTGTGGGTTCTCGTCCGCAGCGACTTGCGCGATTTTTTCGCGTCCTGCGATTCGCAGTATCAGTCCGCGCTTTTGAATGGCCTTAAGATGATCGCCGCGCGCGATGACGCACACGTCGTGCCCGGCAGTTGCCAGTTCAACGGCGAGATAGCCGCCAATTGCACCAGCGCCATAAATGCAGAATTTCATGCGCTTTGAAGATAACACTCTGTGCGCGATTTCGCCGCAGGCGGTGCTTTAATTTCTATCGCCGTGATGCGTTCTCCGAGTTGAGCGGCAAGGCGGTCGAAATCGTGAACGGAAAGTTCTGAGGCCTGCCGATCTCCTCGCGGTACGCGAAAGAAACGAGCCGACCCTCCGGTATGCGGGCGGGCAACATGCGAAAATGCCAGCCAAAATCCAAGGCGGAGCCAACTGGGACGTCACTGTCACGCCATGCTACCGCCAAACGAAAAGGATAGGCGCGGTAGGAAGGTTTCTAGCGACTACTTTTTCTCAGCCGTGAACGTCCCGGCGCCCAGTTGCCCGTACTCTACCGTACCCTTCATGGTGGCGCCTTCCAACGTTCCCTTATAGCTGATCTTGCCGGCATCGGCATTGTCGAACGACCACTCGACTTGATTGCCCTTCACCGTTCCCTTCACTTCGGCAGTTCCAAGCGTGCCTGAGTACGTGCCGGTCAACGCGTCACCGGCCTGTTTGAAGACAAAAGTAGCCGTACCGCTGCCCGCATCTAATCGGACAGCCGCCGACCATGTTCCGGAAATGTCGGCAGCATAGAGCGCCAATGCGGACAACGCGAGAGCGATCAGAAGTCTGCGCATACGCGCAGTGTAGCATTGCTACTTTCGCCTCGCTACTGGCGCTGGAAATAGAGGGTGAGAGTGCGATGGTCCGGCCGGTCCATGACCAGCATGAGCGTTCCATCCGGCTGCATGCTATAGCGCTCCATCTCCACACCATTCGCCCGGGTAGTCGTTACCTTCAGGACATTACCTTCCCATTTGGCTTTGCTTTTGAAAGAGGAGCCTTGATGAATGGTCGAGTTTTCACGCGCGTCGGTGTCGAATGTGAACGAAGCTGTGGTGTTTTCGCCTTCCGACGTGAAATTTCGCGAGATAGAGATGTTGTGCTCGCGGTCGTTAATGGTAATGCTAGCGGATTGGACCATGGTCCCACCCGCGAAGTCGCTCCGGTCAGGAATCAGTTTCCAAGTCCCGTTGAGGCTGTGATGGTTTGCGGCAAAAGACGAAGCGGTAAAGAACACCATTACAGCGGCGCTTGCAAGGAAAGTTTTACGTGATTGTGGGCGCATGGCTCCTCCACTGATGAAAGCAGCAAGCCGCCTGCCAATCGGACCCAACCTGTAACAAGGTTAGTAAGCGGGAAGGAATCAAAAAACTGCGCGGGTCAGTGAGGACCTCAGCCAACCCGCGCATATCCGATCGGAATCTTACGCCGTCTGAATTACTGGTAAGTGGCGTTCGTCGAGAACCCGGTAAAGCCGAAACCGATACCGTAATCGAGATTCGGCGCCGTGAACTTGGTGTACTGTGTGATATTCTCCACTGACAAGCTGCCTGTGCCAGCCGGCAGCGTATCCAAAACATAAGAGGGAACGGTGAACTGCAGTGCGCTCTGTGGGGCGTAGCAAGTGAAGCTGCCAGTTACTCCGCCCGAGCTTGAAGATCCCGAGATGAAGACAAATGTTCCTGGAGCCCCGCCGGTCCATGTAACTTGGGCGCCCGCCGATCGGTTGACCGGGGATGCGGTGCTCTCGTTCGTCCAGTTCAAAAGCGGATTCGGAAGAGTCACAGTCGCCGTGGACGCACCCACGTCCTTGCCACCCGTCCAGCTGAACACATACGTTCCGCCGGACGACGTAATCGCTCCAGCCAGCAGCAAAGCGCTGAAGGATCCCGCCGTGAAGGACATCAAAGGATAGTTAGCTCCCCCGGGTCCCATAAGAGAAACGGACCCTGGATCGAGACCGGTTGATGACACGTTGCCGCCCGCGGAAACTACTTCGGTGACGATGCAACTGCCGACCGATACGATACCGCTCGCCGAACCGTAGACAGAGCCCGTGACGCTCTGAAAGTCGGCCGAGGCAAAGTTCTGGGTCTGGGTACCGCTCGAGGTCGTACTAACAAATTGGCCTAAGAACACAGACCCGCTCTTTACATTGGTTTGCCCGCTCAATTGGCTGTACTGAGATCCGGTGATCCCGAAAGCCGGATCGCTACAAACGCCGTTCCCCTGGTTCACGGGTAACGTCGCGAAGTTGGAAGCAACGCCGTTTACCACCACCACAAGCGATACATTGCAGCCCGTCAAACCCGATGGGATGGTGACATTGATCTGGTCCAGGCCCGGATATCCTGACGATCCGGCATAGCCGACTACGGCCTGGATCCCGCCGATCCACACCTGGACCGCAGCCTGATTTACCGCATGCGGCGGCGTCGTAAAGACGGTGTCGCTGTCCTGGGGATCGGCACCGAGTCCCGTACCCCACAGCGTGATGATCTGTCCGGGAGCGGCCGAGCTGGTGTAATTGAACAAAGCCCCGGTCCGCGCATCGGTGGCCGTGATCAGACCGCTTCCAGACCCATAGTAGGTGTCCAGTCCGAATGCGCTGGCTACGACGGTAATTGAGAAAGCATTGCTGGGAGTGCTGTTGTAGGTTACCGTGATCGTTCCTGTTCCGGTTAGGGTGGCTGCCGGCAGGACCGCCGCGATCTGAGTCGGAGTCGCGTAGTAGATACCCAAGGTGACCGTTTTTCCGCCTACGGTTACCGAGACGCTGGTCCCATTGAGGTTGGTCGGAATGCCCGCCCCGGCGCTGGACTGTAAAGTTACGTTGCCGGTCACGGGAGCGGCCATGTTGCTGCCGAAAATCGTGATGATCGAGCTCGGGGTAACTCCCGAGTTAGTGAAACCGGCTGGGATAAAGCTGTAATTGTTCGTGACTCCGGTAACTGTCGGACTACCACCGCCACCGCCCGTGCTGGATGCCCCGTAGGTCGTGTATTGAAAACTGATCGAGGTGGAGCTGATAGCGGTCACCAGCAGCTTGGCGGCATTTCCGCCGTTGGTCCCCAGCCCAATGATTGATCCGGCAGTTGTTCCGGCAGTAAGGGAGCTGGCAGGGATGGGCGCTGCTGATGCAAGCGCAGCCAAAGACGTAAGAAGCGACTGCGTAAGCTGGCCAAAAGACGTGGTCCCGGTAAAGCCGGGGATCACTCCTCCCTTGGCCGAGCCTATGTAGGTGATGCTGGTTCCGGTGAATGTGATGTCTCCGCTACCAGAGGTGTTAGTTACGCCCGTGTCCAAGTTCAGGCTCTGGCCGACCGACAGGGTCGCGTTGGAGTTGATGTCCGCCAGAGCAGCGGCGGGCAAAATGAGAGCCACGACCGCCATTGCGGTCAGCGCTGCTATTTTTCTAATAAATTTCATATTCAAGAGGCAAGGTACAGATTTCATAAAGTCTCCTCCTCAGGAGTTGTAATCGAAGCGACGTTTTTCCGGCTTCGTCGTGCTTAAGAGAGATACGCGAGAACTATCGGCGGAAAGGATCAGTCCCCCCGGCCCTGGCGCCTATAATAACAATTCAGCCCGCAACTTGTTGAGCGGTATACTGAAACGAATACTGGATTTCGTCGCTTTGAGTAAGCCCTCCGCCCAGAACGTAACGAAGTTGCTGGTCCAATGGAGCAGAGGCGATCCAGAAGCATTGGATGCTTTGATCCCCCTCGTCTACGAGGAGTTGCGGCGCGTGGCCCGATATTATCTTAGACAGGAAAAGCAAAGTCATACGCTTTCTTCCACCGCGTTGGTTCACGAGGCCTACCTGAGATTGGTAAACCAAAAGGAAGTGACCTGGCAGAACCGGGCCCATTTTTTTGGCGTAGCGGCGCAGATGATGCGGCGAATTCTAGTGGACCATGCGCGGCACCATGGATATGCCAAGCGGGGCGGCGGCGCTCTGACGCTCGCGCTGGAGGAGGCTGTGGCGACTCCGCAGCGCCGCGAGCTGAATCTCGTAGCGCTCGATGACGCCCTCGACAGCCTGGCCAAACTCGATGATCGCCAGAGCCGAATGGTGGAATTACGCTTCTTCGGCGGCCTGTCGATCGAAGAGACATCCGAAGTTCTGGGCGTGTCCGCGCCGACCGTGAAGCGCGAATGGGCTTCGGCGAGAGCCTGGCTGTTTCGCGAGATCTCCAGAGGCTCGTGTGACACCTGAGGATTGGCGGCGCGTGCGCGAGATTCTCGAGCAAGCCCTCGAGCTCGCTCCCGACCGGCGACCCGCTTATCTCAAAGACGCTTGTGCTGGAAACTCAGTTCTGCGCCAGGAAGTGGAAACGCTGATCGCCGCCGACGAGCAGGCGGGTACCGGCTTTCTGGCCGGCAATGCTGTAGAGGCTTCGCCTAGCCTAGCCGAAACCCCGGCGCCAGTCTCGCTGGCGGGCGCCAGGATTGGTCCTTATCGGATCGTTGAAGAGATAGGGCACGGCGGCATGGGCACGGTCTACCGCGCAATCCGAGCCGACGATCAGTATCGCAAGCAGGTGGCGATCAAGGTGGTTCGAGGCGGACTGGGCGACGAGTTCCGCGTACACCGCTTCCGTGCCGAACGCCAGATTTTGGCCAATCTCGATCACGCCAACATCGCGCGGTTGTTGGACGGCGGCGCGACCGAAGATGGGCAGCCTTATGTGGTCATGGAATACATCGAAGGCCAGCCGATCGATGAGTATTGCGACCAGCGCACGCTTGCGTTGTCCGAGCGGTTGAAGCTCTTCCGCACCGTTTGTTCAGCCGTCGCCTACGCTCATCAACGCCTGGTGATTCATCGCGACATCAAACCCGCGAATATCCTGGTGACGAAAGACGGCGAGCCGAAGCTGCTGGATTTCGGGATCGCGAAGATTCTCGATCCGGAGCAGTCGAGCGCTGAGCAGACCATGACGGCAATGCGGCTGATGACGCCCGAATACGCCAGTCCCGAGCAAGTGCGCGGGGAGCCGATTACGACTGCCAGTGATGTCTATTCGCTCGGTGTGGTGCTGTATGGTTTGCTGACCGGTCGCCGGCCCTACGGCCGAGCCAGCCGGGTGCCGCGCGATATTGTTCAAGCCGTGATTGAGACCGAGCCCGAGAGGCCGAGCGCATCCATAACACGCGCGGATACCGCCACGGCCCAAAGGGTAAGCGAAACGCGCGACGAGATTCCCGAGAAGTTGCAGCGGCGGCTGCGGGGCGACTTGGACAACATCGTTCTCAAGGCACTGCGCAAGGAGCCGGAGCGCCGCTATGCCTCGGTAGAGCAATTCTCGGAGGACATCCGGCGGCATCTCGAAGGGCTGCCGGTTATCGCTCGGCCCGACACGTTTTGGTATCGAAGCAGTAAATTTGTCAGCCGTCACAAGGGCGGTGTGGCGGCCGCGATCATCGTGCTGCTCACTCTGGTTACTGGCTTGGCGATCACAGTCCACGAAACCTTCATCGCACGAGCGGAGCGAGCAAAGGCCGAGCAGCGGTTCAACGATGTACGGAAACTGGCGAATTCGCTGCTGTTTGAAGTGCACGATGCAATCCAGACCCTGCCAGGAGCCACGCCCGCGCGAAAGTTGATCGTCGATCGCGCCCTCCAATATCTGGATGCGCTGGCCAAAGAAGCCAAGGGCGACCTGTCGTTGCAACGCGAGCTGGGCGCGGCTTACGAGAAAGTCGGCGACGTGCAAGGCGGATTCCGATCGTCGAACCTGGGCGACATCCCGGGATCAATTGCGAGTTATCGCAAATCGCTCGCGATTCGAGAAGCTGTGGTGGCGGCAGATCCAGCAAATATCGCTGCCCAACGGGAGCTGATCACTTCCCACGGCAAGCTCAGCGACGCGTTTACGGGAGTTGGCGATCCCGCGGGCTCACTCGACCAACTGCGTCAACTGTTGCCGATCGCCGAGCGATTGTCGGACGCCGATCCCAAGAATCTGGAAGATCGCCGCAACTTGGCCCTCGCTTATCTGGACTATGGCTGGAAACGCGCTAGTAGCGCGAACTGGAAAAGCGGCCTGGAGGATTGCAAGAAAGCCGCGTCCATGCTCGAATCTTTGGCCGCGGCGGAACCGGGCGATAGACGCGTGGGCCGCGTGTTGGCCCTGGCGTATGAACGGATCGGCGATGTGCTTTCAGACTACGGAAAGCAGCACGCCGAGTCATTGGCGATGCACCGCAAGGCGCTGGTTATCGAGGAGTCCTTGTTAACGAAAGACGCGCAGAATACAGGTTTGCGGCGGCTCAAGGCCTGGGAAACGGTGGACATTGGCGACGAGCTGCGTGCGCAAGGCGATGCTTCCGGTGGATTGGCTAAATATCGCGAGGGGCTGAATACCTTGCGAGCGTTATCCCTGGCGGACCCCAAGAGCATACAGTTCCACAAGGATCTGGTAAATGCGCGCGCCAAGATTGGTGCCGCACTGCTCGAATCAGGAAACGCCACTGCGGCCTTAGCCGAACTTGAGAGTGCGCTGTCCGAACTTTCTGTAGACGATGTGCCGGTGTTGGCACTAACCCAGTTCCGAATTGCCAAAGCCTACGAATCATTAAAGGACCGTCGCCACGCCCAGCTTTGGTATCAGAAGAGCCTCCCGACGCTGGAGGCAGCAAATAAGCGTGGTCTCCTCGAAGCCGCCGACGCCACTGCCCTCGACCAGGCGCGACAAGCGGTAAGCCGTTACGCGAGCCGTTAGAAATCCAGCTTCTCGATCAACGCGCTGAGACTCGATTCCTGCGTCGTCCGCTGTTTTTTCAGGTCGCTTTGATGGTCGCGCGTGCTGGCCAACTGGCTCTCTTGCGTCGCTAATTGGCGCGCGTACTTCTGCACCTGGTCCTGTTGGCCGCTCACCTGATTCAGGCTCATCATGTTCTGGCGAATACGATTCTGATCCTGGGTCAGATTGTTGATGTCGCCATCCAACTGCCGGATCTGGTTGTCGAGGTCGGCGATCTGTCGTTTTAAATCTAGGATCTGTTGAAGCTGCCGTCGGCCGGTATCGGAGATTGCTTTGTTTTGGACGTACGTGACCAACACGTCAGGCGTCAGGTTGGAGACGGCTGTAGTGCTGTCGTAGACGCGTTCTTCAGCGACCGGAAATTTCTCGGCGGAGTCGGATCCAAGCTTCACTTCGAAGCGATAGGAATTGGTGGTCGTTTCCGACGGCTTCAGATTGAGGAGCTTGTATTCGGGCCGTTCGGCATGTTCGATAATGAGGGTCTTCGGCTTCTGATCCACATTGCGGATGGTGTAAGTTTTGGTTTCCTGCATGGCCGAGCGTGCGGTCAGCATCCCACGATTCACATGGATCTCGCGAACCACATTCCTGCTGGTGTCGAATTGGGTGGTCACGCGAGTGCCCAGGTCCACGGCATAACTGATTAGCCGCTTGTCGCCGGTCTTCAGAGTAGTCATCAGTGCTTCGCCGGCATAGCTATTAGCATCGAATACGGTGATCGGGCCGCCATCCAGGGTTTTGCCGGTGGAATTGGTCAGCTCGGCGGCGTTCATCGGATGCTCGCCGTAATTTTCTGAATAAATCAACAGCTTGCGCGATCCTATTTTCTGCTGCAGGAATGGCAGCATCGCGGATTCGTCCTTCCGCACTGTAATTGGCGTGGAAAAGCGGTACTCGAAAAGCTCGCCCAGATCCGCGGAGGCTACGTTCACCGCGACATTGCTGATAAGGTCCTTCAACTCCTCGTCTCGTCCGTTTAATGGTTCCCTAGCCAAGCGCTGCGCCATCATTGGAATGGGCGCGGCTTCGGGAGGTGGAGGCGCGACTCCGGACCCGACAGCGATATCGCCGCGGACCCCGCCGCCGAGTCCGGCCTGGTATACGACTGGCTCAGCCGCCCGGTCTTCCGGCAACTCCACCGTCTGCCTCGGCACGTACTTGGGCTCATATAACTTGCTGATGAAGGACACTGGCCGGCCGGAGACTACCGATAGGAGTACGTTGGTCCAATCTTCGCCGGTGGTGTTGTCGATGATGGCCCATCCCTCCAGAGTCGGCTCGGTCTTGTCGTTGAAAACCAGACGGTAGCTGGATTTCCAAACCGGCGTCGGGATCATGTAACTGGCTTCGATTCGCCGCTCTTTGGAATCAGAAGAATCGATGTAGATACTGCGCTTGTCCAGCGAGCGGGATTGATTGACGATGGTCAGGTAGTCTTTCAGTTGCGCTTGCAGCTTCGGATCGGCGAAGCGCATGGAGCCGGCCGCTGCTAGATCGAGCGTTCGGAGGTCGCCGGAATCGAGCAGGAGCACGGCTTGCTCCCGCTCGGAATGCTTGTCGTCAGCGGCCACCAAACGCCCGCCAACGATCACGCCGGTCACCGTCTCAGCGCCGTATTTTACTTCTACTCGGGCGCCCTTCATCTGATCCAAAAACAAGCTCAGCGCCGTGTGGTCGCCGATTTTGAAGGGGAAATCCGCAAGTTTTTGGCCCAGCGGCTCGCTAGAATCGTAACGGAGGCCTGCGATTTTTCCGCCATTGCGATCTTCGAGCGTGAGCGACTTCAGGACGTCGTTCATGTCCGAGGCCTTGAAATTCAGGCTCGCGGAATCGCCGGGGCGGAGCGTGCCGGCCCGCTCGAAGTAACCGACGCCACTCTTATAGAGAATCACTTCGCGGATAGGGATGTCGGCGGCCAGCGCGGTCACCATGCAAGCAGCGGTCAGCGGGAAGAGTTGTTTCATTGGTTCCTCACCTGGGGAATGCCGCGTAAGCCATTGTTCCTTTCAGGAAGGGCGACAAGTCCGCCGTGCGCTTCACTCGCCCATTACCTTAATAATGACGCGTTTCGCACGCTGGCCGTCGAATTCCGCGTAATAGACTTGCTGCCAGGGCCCGAAATCGAGCTTTCCGGCGGTTACCGGGACGATCACCTGATGGTGGACCAGCAGGCTTTTGAGGTGGGAATCGCCATTGGTTTCTCCGGTGCGGTGATGGCGGTAGTCTTCGCGATACGGCGCCAGCTTTTCGAGCCATTCGTCGATGTCGGCCAGCAGGCCATCCTCGGCGTCGTTCACCCATAGACCCGCCGTTATGTGCATCGCGGAGACCAGGATCATGCCTTCCTGGATGCCGCTCTTCTTGAGGGCCGCGTTCACTTCTGCAGTAATGTTTATATACTGCCGATGTTGCTTAGTGTTGAAGGTCAGGTGTTCGGTATGAAAGTGCATACCTGCCGATCATAGCGGAGCCGACTTGTAGCAGAATAGTACTTGTCGTATCGGGTACAGGAGCATCGGAGTTGAGACCAAAAATCATCGGAATGACGCTGTGGATAAGTGCCTTCGCGATGGGCACAAAATCCGCCGCCAGGACAGGATCAGAAAAACTCGGACCAGAAGGACCAGAAGGACCAACAGGATCAGACTCAAGCGGATCAGGACCAGACCTACGCAGGACCATCGATTTTCAGCCGGGACAAGAGTTTGATCGGAGAGCGGGGGGGCAAGCTGATTGACTTCCGCTTCTACGGGGACCTAACCGGCGTCTATGACTCCGGCCTCACGCCCTTCGTGGTCGATCCGCAAGGGAATGTACCCAATCAGGGAGCTTACGGCGTCGAGGCAGGATTTGGCGTGGTCGGCTCAAAAAGCTGGGTGCACGATAAACTCAGTGTCGACTACCGTGGAACCTATCGATACTATGCGAACAACACCAATTTTAACGGCACGGACCAGTTTCTGAATCTGGCATACAGCCATTTGCTATCGCGGCACATTACTATAGATTTTAAGGAAACGGCCGGCACTACCTCGCTGGCGAACGGCGCATTCAACTACACGCCGCTTACGAACACCGATCTCTTCGCCGTGCCGGTCAACGAGTTGTTCGACATCCGCACGAATTTCTTGCAGTCTCGTGTCGACTTGGTCTGGCAAAAGACGGCCCGCTTGTCCTTTGGTTTCGGAGGGGAAGGTTTTATTGTTCGACGGAGTTCGATATTCCTGGCCGGACTGAATGGATACAACGCCCGCGCGAACGCAGCTTACCGGATAACCCGGCGGCAGACGATATCGGGGAACTACGAATACACTTATTTCGATTTCCAACGGCAGTTCGGATATGCAAAACTGCAGAGCGGAACGCTCGGGTACGCCTTCGGGGTGAGCCGCAAGTGGGATTTCAGCATGCAGGCTGGAGGCATCCGGGTGGAGAGCTACGGACTGAACCAGGTGGCCATTGACCCCGCGATTGCCGTTATCGTCGGACAATCCGTCGCTGTTGTGACATACTTCCGCGTGCTGTATGTTCCCATGATCGAAGGGCGGCTGATTCGGCGCTTCGATCGCTCTTCGTTTAGTGCCGAGTTACTCGATGGGCGTCACACCAGGCGACGGGGTCTATTTGACATCCCGACAGAACGTGGGGAGCGTGTCTTACTCTTACACAGGCTATCGCCGCCTGGCCGCTAACGTAAGCGCCAGCTACGGAACGATGACCGCGGTAGGTCAAACACTCGGACAGCTCACTAATTTTCAGGCCGGCGCAGGCGGCACCTACAAGTTGGGGCACGCCCTGCACTTGGAAATGCGTTATGACTATCGCCATTACACTACGCAAAACTCTTTCTATAAAAAGGACTCCAACCGGGTGACGATAGGGCTTGCGTTTAGTCCGGGCGCAACGCCGCTCGCCATCTTTTAAGCGTGCCAGGCGCCAGGATTTTATTGGTCGAAGACGAAGTCGCTCTAATCCAACTGCTCGAGAAATATTTGAGGCGGTTGGGTTACGAAGTGGAGGCGTATCCTGTTTCCAAAGACGCTCTGGATAGCTTTGTGCGCATGCCTCAGAGCTACGACCTGGTAATTGCGGATCTCGGAATGCCCGATATTCCCGGTGATACGTTGCTGACACGCATGCTCGAGATCCGGCCAGAGTTGCGCATTCTCATCTGCAGCGGATCGCCGTTTTTTCTTGCCAGCCTGCCCAAGGCTCTGGAGAAACAGGTGGCGTTTCTGCAGAAGCCGTTCGTCCCAAAGATGCTGGCGGAAGCGGTAGCGCGGTTATTGAGCGACGATAAACCGGTGGGTCAATAACGGCTTCCCGCCCTTATGTATTGGCCGCGGACAAAGCCTGGTGAAGCTTATCCGAAAAATTGTCTCCAGATTCAGACCACAGCCGCCGGGTCTCGACCGGCAGCGCATCGTCCAGATCGTGAACCAGCTTGAGCAAGCTCTGAATATTGGATTGGATCATTCGCAGGCTGTTGGGCAGCTCCGGCTGCGGCAGAAAATGCGCGTCTATTCCGAATTCGACGGCCAGATGCTCGCCGCCTTCGCGCTCAAACTCCGGAGCGAAGCAACACAGGGCCACGCGCGAGGGCGCCAGTTCCCATTGCTTGTCGAACTGCCAGAGATCCCACCAGGTTTCGAGCCGGTAGCAGGAGTCGGAATTCTGAAAATCCTTGGCGGCCGCCAAGACATCTTCGATGGCGACAGGCGAAGGAAAAGGGATCTCCAGCACCGGCGGCTCAGTGCAATTTACCGCGAGGACTTTGAAAGTAGAAGGATGCCGCGCTAGCCGGGAAAAGGGGAAGAGCTTCAAAAGCTTTTCGTAGTGTCGCAGCATGGTCAGCCCGGTGTGATTCCGGAGCAAATATGAAAGATAAAGTTGATCGGCCATATCAATATGCGAGCTTCTGTTACCATCGTACTGACTTCGCTTGCTTAAATCTCCGCTAGTTCCCATCTTCCTGATTGTATCCGTCGACGTTCTAGGCCTCACCATTATTCTGCCTCTGCTACCGTTTTACGCCGAGAAATTCGGCGCGTCTCCGGCCGTGGTCGGCCTGCTGGTCTCGACGTATGCGTTCTGCCAGTTGATCGCAGGACCGATGCTGGGCCGGATGTCGGACCACCTGGGGCGCCGGCCGCTGTTGCTAGTGAGCCAGATGGGCACGTTCATCGGATTCCTAATTCTGGCCTACGCCAACGCGCTGTGGATTATTTTCCTCTCGCGCGTGATCGACGGACTGACGGCCGGGAATTTGTCGCTGGCGCAAGCCTATATCTCCGACGTCACCAAGCCGGAGGAGCGCGCAAAATCGTTCGCACTGATCGGGATCGCGTTCGGAATGGCGTTCCTGATCGGCCCCGGCATCTCGGGTTATCTTTCGCAATACAGTTACCAATACCCGATCTTCGCGGCAGCGGGGCTTTCAGCCACCAGCATACTCGCGACCTACTTTCTGTTGCCTTCCTCGACGCCACAAGCCGCGGATGCTACGACGGCGCGTAAGTTCACCGTGCTGGACTGGGGCAACTACGTCCGATACTTTCGCCAACCAGACCTGGCGCCGCGGCTGTGGCAATTTCTGGCTTTCACCCTGGCATTTTCGATGTTCATGTCGGGCTTTCCTTTATTCGCCGAGAGACGTTTTGAGTGGCATGGACGTCCATTCGGACCGAAAGAAGTCGGCTACGTTTACGCGTACCTGGGCGTTCTGGGCGTCATCCTGCAAGGCGGCCTGATCGGCCGGCTCGTCAAAACCTTCGGGGAGCTGAAATTGGTGCGCGCCGGTTTCTTTTGCGGCTTAGTGGGCCTGACCGCGCTCGGCTTTACTCATGCTATTCCGCTGCTGCTGGTGGCAACGGCTGTATCGTCTTCAGGCACCGGGGTAGTTCGTCCGGTGCTGACCAGCCTGATCACGCAAAAGGCCGGCCGCTCCGAACAAGGAGTGGTGCTCGGGTTAACGCAATCGCTAAACTCGATTGCTGCGATCATTGCTCCGGCGGCCGGCGGTTTCCTGATCGATCATTCTTTGTTAACCGGCTGGGCGCTGTTAGCCGCCGGAATCTGCGGTGTCGCGCTGCTTTTTTAGACTTTGTCCGGTAATGCAGCGACGCCCGGCAGTTCGATCCCTGCCAGAAATTCCAGCGACGCGCCACCGCCGGTGGAAATGTGCGAAATCTTATCTGCTACTCCGGCGGACTTCACGGCCTTTTCGGAATCGCCGCCGCCGACTACGGAGACCGCGCCGGACGCCGCCACGGCTTTGGCGAGCGCGACGGTGCCGCGGTCGAACGGAGGTTTTTCAAACACGCCCATGGGGCCGTTCCAGATAATGGTTTTGGCTCTGGAGATGGCTGCCGCATAATCCTCAATCGTGGCAGGCCCGATGTCGACGCCGATCATGCCGCCGGGAATTTCCTTCACTACAGAATGCTCAGCGTTTTCCTTAAGCTCGTTGGCAACGACATGATCTTGCGGCAGGAGCAGCTTGCCTCCGGCTCGAGCAAGCAGGTCTTTCGCTAAACTCACCTTATCTTCTTCGACCAACGACTTGCCAACCGGCTGCGCTTGTGCCTTCATAAAGGTGTAAGCCATCGCGCCCCCAATCAGAATCTGATCGACGAATTTCATGAGGTTCTCAATCACTTCGATTTTGTCGGAGACTTTTGCGCCGCCGAGGATCGCGATACACGGACGGTCCGGGTTTTTGGTGGCCTTATTCAAATACTCCAACTCTTTGTCCATCAGCAAGCCCGAGGCCGCGTGCTCGACATACTGAATCATGCCGACGGTGGAGGCATGCGCGCGATGGGCGGATCCGAACGCATCGTTCACGTAGACATCGCATAGCGAGGCCAACTGCTTCGAAAATCCCGGATCGTTCTGCTCTTCCTCGGCATGGAATCGCAGGTTCTCGAGCAACAAGACTTCGCCCGGTTTAGGGCGCATCTTTTCGACTTCCGGACCCACGCAATCGGGCGCCATCCGCACCGGTTGGCCGAGCAATTCCGACAATCGCGCGGCGGCGGGCTTGAGACTCATTTCCGGATTAGGCTGGCCCTTCGGGCGGCCCAGATGGCTCGCTAGAATCACGGCGGCGCCGTGCTCCAGCGCATATCGGATGGTTGGAAGCGACTCGCGAATGCGTTTGTCGCTGGTAATCTTCTGCCCGCCCTCCGCCAAAGGGACGTTGAAATCTACGCGGATAAAGACAGTCTTGTTCTTCAGATCCAGATCGCGAATGGAGACTTTGGGCATTTTAAAAATCCGATGCTAGCACGTCATAGAAGACGTGAATACCTTTCAAAAATTCGTCCACGGAAATACGTTCCTGATCGCTGTGCATGGTAGCGGCAGTGGCGGCATCCAGTATCATCGGCGTCAATCCATAGGCGATCACACCGCGGGCCTGCAGATAGGCTGAATCTGTTCCAAAGGGAACCAGCATGGGGGTGACGATTGCGCCGGGATTGCGTTTCAGAATCGCCGAGCGAATGGCGGCGAACAGCGGCGTGTCGCTGCGGCTCATGCCGACATCGGGAGCGATCGTAATAGGTTCCACCGTCACGCGCGGGTCGTTGATGCGGGCCTTCATGTCAGAGATGAACTCGTCGGCGTTGGCGCCCGGCAGCAGGCGGCAATCGAGCGTAGCCTCGCTAGTGGACGGGATCACGTTGGGCCTAGGCGGCGATCCGACGCCCGCCGTTAGGGATGTAAGTGAAACAGTGTTGCGCTGGATTGCAGAATTGAACTTGTTTTCGACCAACGGCCCGATGGCCAGGCGCATTTCCTCGACCACGGGGTTCTGCCGGCTGCCCGCGGGCAGCAGCATAGCCTTTCGGATCGCCTCCAACAAAATCAGATTGGCATTGTCGGGGATGGGTTGCGAGCCGTGGCCGGCGGTGCCTTTGGCCCGCAGACGAAGCCACGCTATGACCTTGTCGCCCACTGAGACGCCGAACACCAGTTTGCCCGCTGCGAGAGCGTCACGCGATCCCATGCCGCCTTCATCGAGCACATACTCGGCGTCGATTTCGTCATAGTGATTTTCGATCATCCAGCGGATTCCGCGCTCGCCGCCGCTCTCTTCGTCGGCGGTACAAATCATCACTATGTCGCGCGAGGGAGTGATGCCAGCGTTGTGCAAAGCAATCAGAGCCGTCAATTGCTGAACGCCGATGCCCTTCATGTCGAGCGTGCCCCGGCCCCAGATGAAGCCATCGCGAATGATTCCGCCAAAAGGATCGATATTCCAGGCCTTCTCGTCGACCGGCACGACATCCATGTGATTGAGGAGCAGCAGCGGTTTCTTGGACGAATCACGGCCCTTCAGACGTACAACGAGATTGGTCTGGCCGCCGGGCCCGCTTGGAAAAAGTTTCGGCGCCAGGCCGTTGCGTTCCAGCTCAGCCTTGACGAACTGAGCAGCGGCGGCCGTATCGGCGGGCGGATTAATGGACCGAATGCGGACGTATTGCTGGAAGTATTCGAGCGCGTGCTTTTCGATCCGCGGCCAATCCGGTTCGGCGGCATTCAAGGCGAATGCCATCAGACTGCCCACAACCCAAAATCTACAACCTGATCTCATGATTTTTCCTCTTGAACATTGGATAGCGTACAACGGATACCGGCAGCTCCGTAGGCTTCGAGAAGAGCGCCAGCAGCAGGGCCAAACACGGGCGGCGAGACCTGATTGCCGTCTTCCATTTCGGTCAGCATCCGAAATCTTTCGAGCAGAATGCGGCTACGGAATACACCGCCAGAGTAGCTCACGCGCACGAACTCTCCCGGCTGGAACAGTTGGACTCGTACGGCGGCTACGAGGATCGCCAGTTGCTGCGCGGCCTCGTTGAGAATATTCTGCGCGGTAGCGTCGCCGTTTTCCGCGGCTTCATCTATCAGCTTCGCGAGCGCAGCGATGCGCGGCCGTGGAAACTCCGGCGTATAGAACAGGTGCAGCAACTGGTTGATGTCGAAAGCCCCGGTCGCCTGCAGCAGCACCGACCGCAATGAGGTGGCGGGTCCCCAACCTTCTTCCGAGCGGAGTGCGGCGCGCAAGGCCTGGCGCGTGATGTAAAACGCGCTGCCTTCGTCGCCAAACATGTATCCCCAACCTCCGGCTCGCGCTATTGTTCCCGAGGAATTGCGGCCGAAGGCCATGGATCCGGTGCCCGCGATTGCGATCAGCCCGGGTTGGCCCGCCGTGGCGCCCGAGAGTGCGATCAGGGCATCATGGGTCACGATCGTTCGATCGCTCCGGATCATGTGAGCCAGGAGTGCTTCCTTGTCGGCCGGGCCGCCGCTGAATCCGAGGCAGGCTGAAGTAAACTTGACGCTCGATGAATCGAGACCAGCATCAGTACAAGCCGCCTGCAAGCAGGTCTCGATTACATTCATAAATTTGGCTTGACCCTCGGCCGAGGAGACATGATTGCAAGGTCCAGCCCGGCCTACACCGAGAACGCGGCCTAGCTCGTCCCCGATGATGGCCGTAGTGCTGGATTGTCCGCCATCCAGGCCGAGAAAATATGAGCGAGAATATCGGTCCATGCGGCTACTCGATGAAATATAACCGGGCTGGGCCTTGCTGCGCGACGGATTTTATACCCCACAGTTTGGAGTAAGACCGGAAATCATTAGCGCCAGTGTTGTCATCGATGATCAACAAATAACGAACTCCGCGCGCCTTGAATTCAGCCGTCGCGGCCTGACGCAAGCTCATGCGGTGGGGCCGGATGGACTCAACGGGAGCGGCCGCGATGGTGGTCCATTTTCCATCGTTGGCCAAACCATCCAGCTTAATTTTCGTCGCGGAGGAATCACCGGATGATTCCACGATCACCGAATCGATCGTTTGGTCGCGGGGGAAGTCGATCTCAAGATACATGCCCGGTTCGGGCGGCTGCCAGCTTCTCCAGCGCGTGACTGCACTGTTATCGAAGGCCAGCTGGACACCCCAAGGATTGGGGTGGGCGGTGAGCCGCCACTCGGGGTCACGCGGTAGCTCGCGGCCACCGGCAAAGACGCGTAACTCCGCGACCGACCACTGCGCCCCGGGGACGCTCGCGGTCTGGACGACGCGGACTTTTCGTAGCTCGCGCGGCGAAAACTGAAACGTGAGGATTCGGGTGGGCTGGAAGTCGCGGAAGATCGGAGTCCAGATAATGTCTTGCAAGAGCTCGTTGAAGGCACCCTCATAGCCCACTAATATCTGGCGCGAAGTGTAGGCCGTGCCCACTTGCGCGAAGGTGAATACTTTACCATCGGCGGGGACGGAGCGTTCAATCATTTGAGCGAGTTCGTACCCAAGGTTTCCCTGCAGGTAAGCCTCTTGGGGTTGAATCCGGAGCGCTGCCTTGGGAAAGACCTTTACGAGTCGCCAAGCGGCTGGCGAGCAATACAGCTGAACCACATTAGGCCAGCAGGAGATGGCTTGTGCCGCCACCAGGACTAGCAGCAGCCACTGGACTCCGGACAGCGCTAAAGCCAATGAAAGTGAAATAAACGGAATCGCCGGAATCAGGAAACGCGTTCCGACGTTGGTCACATATGGCAACCCGAAAATTAATCCAGCTAGAAGCAATTGGCGCCCTTCGCGGAAACGCAACGCCAGAAGAGCGATCGGCGTGAGGAGAAAAAGCGGCCCTATCAGGCCGGTAGTCAGGTCGCCTCGCACCGTCACCTGCCAAGGAATCTGCCAGTAACTGGTGAGTGCGTAGACCCGCATGTACTGGCGATAGGTATCTTCGAACGAGATGTGCACGTAGGGATTCGGGAAGATGCGATTCGCAAAGGGCGAAAAAGGATTCGCGACCTCGATCCAGCTCTTCACCATCCACGGCAGGATGAAGGCCAAGGCAAGCATCGAGACTACCAGGAGAGGACGCAGAATTGGCTTGCGCGCGCGCCAAGATTTCCAGGCGATGAAGCAGAGCGCATAGGGTACGGCGATGAATGCGGTGTACTTGACGGCGTAGCTGAAGCCCGCGAGAATTCCGATCGGCAGCAGCAGCTGGGGATTTCGGTCGTGGTCCCAAATTTGCAGCAAATAAAAGAGAGCGAACAGGACCGCTGTTATACCGACGTCGATGTAGGCGATGGTACCGTCGAGTCCGACGACTGGGCTGGCATAAGTGAAGATCGCAGCGGCTACGCCAACCTCAGGCCGTCCAATTCTTCGAGCGTAGCCGAGGATCAGAAATATGAGAACAATGAAAAACGCGAAATGGACCAACGCGGCCGCGGAGTGACGGCCATATTCGAATGCCCAAAGGAACAACATCTCGATGCCTTCCGACAAACTGGCATAAATGTCGGTGGTAATGCGGGGGAATCCATGAGTTCGCTGGTATTTAGCGACGACCCCCAGGTGATAGGACATTCCATCCGGGCTGGATTCGGGCTCCAGGGCGTTAATGAAGTAGAGAACGGTGAACGCGCCAAAGACGACCAGGAAAACCCAGCGCCATCGCCGAGGCAGCGGTGGAAACGCGTCGCCCCGCGGATTATGAGCCCCCGAACGCAGCGCATAGAAGATGATCGCAAGGCCGAGAACAAGAAACAGTGGTTTGAAGGCAAGGTGCGCGGCGCACAACATGAAAACTATCGCGCTGAGTAAAGCCGCGCCTATGAGAAACGCGAAGAGGCGCTCCTCCCAACGATAAAAACTAAGAGAAAGTTTGCGAACCAGAAGCGTGCCGAGCGCCCCAGCGGTGGCAACGGTGAACAACCAGCCGAACAGAATGGCCAGGACCGTCAATGCCGCGTGCATTACCGGAGAAACCCGACGCGCGTCAAAATGATACCGAACTTCACGCCATCTAGTGGCGCGACGTAGAGCTTGTCGACATCGATAGAAATCGTCGATTCTGTATCCGCGGACAGCCAGCCGGGAGGCACCGCTTTTTCGAAATGCTTGTAGCCCGGCGTCGCGTACTTCACTTTGTCGAGCAGGTGTCCGTTGACAAGAAAGGACAGCTCGAGCGGCCCGGTCTGTTTGAATCCATCGTCCCAGATGGCGAAATCGGAACTGAGCTTGATGTTGTCGCTGGCATCCACCAGCATTTTGACGGTGGGCTGCTTGGCGGTCCAGCGCCAGGGGCTGCCAAAAGGCTCGTAGATGTCCTTGACGATATGTTGCGCGGCATCGGGATCGTTCATTTCCACCATCATCGCGTAGGGATCAGGCGCCGGCGCTTGTGCGGGCCATTGCTGGGGCGGTGGATAGGTCTCAGGCAGCCGGTCGCAGGAGCATAGGAGGAGAGAAAGGATGGCGGCGGCGATTCGAGTCAAGAGAACTATTATGACAGCACCAAACACAGGCAAGAATGCCAGTGCCACTTCCGGGTCACAGCCGGTGAACAATTTGCATCTTGCTGAGGGCGATCGAGATGCTTACGCGCATTGGGTCTTTATGACGCCAGAACGAGCGGCTAGCGTCATACGGATTTTACGATGGCTGGTGGTTCGAAATGTTTCGAGCGTGACGCCGAGAGTGGATAAGGGAGCTTGGTGAAGGCGGCGGGTGAGGCGCTCCGGGGAGTTGGGAAGGTCGAGTACGTGCGCGGCTTCGAGAGCGGCGAGGAGTTCAGAGGGAGAACCTTCCCAGTAATGTTTTTCGTGGGCGAAGGCGGCCACCTCTCGGGCCAGAGTGTCGGGACAAAGCGCAATGCGCATTTGCGATTCGGCGATGCCGAGCGCAGGCGCGGCGGCGAGGGACCATTGCAAGGCGTCCGGGAATCGCGTGGGGAACTCGGGGCTGGTGTAAGTTACGTTGCCAAGGGCGCGGCTGACTGCGGTACAGGCGGTGGCGAGGAGCGCAGGGCGAGCGCATTCGAACTCGACGAGGATTTCGCTCTCGGTTCGACGCTGAGGCGCGGCGATGTGCGGCAGCTCGATGGTGATGGCATGGTTGGCGACGGCGGCATCGTGGGCGGCAGAGGCGCAATCATCGGAAGCAGTCAGGATGATGGGGCGCTGGAGGAGGATGGAGAGCGAATCGGCAGCGTAGGCGGATTGATCAAATTCGAAAGACGCGCCGGAGGACAGGCGGCAAAGGGCGGCTAGTACGGCAGGAGGGAGATCGCCGGAGTGGTCAAAGGCGAGGACATAGTTGTTCCAAGCCAGGCGCATAACATCCCGCTCAGTGCGCGGACGCGGGCAAAAGGCGGAAGCGGCGGGATCGATGAGGCTGCGCAACATACGAGCGAGCATGGTTTTTCCGCTGGCGGCTGGGCCCTTTACCAAAAGGATGGGATAGGGGCCGGTGGGCCGGAGAGCAGAAACAAGCCAGGCGAGGGCGGCCGGTGGAAAGAGGAGAGACGAGGCCAAGATGGCGCCGGTCTCGGCAGGCGCCGGCAGCGGCTGTTGGGAGCGGGAGCGGCGGAAGGCGCGGCGGGCTGTGGAGATTACCTGCCATCCCGCGGCAGTGATCTCGACCGCATCGCCCTCCGAGTTGCAAAGATCGATGAGAACAGCAATAGGATCGGGGGGTTGGCCGCGGTGAGAGACGCGCAACGCGAGGGATTGCCGCGAAAGTTCGCTGCGGCGGGCCTTGGCTTCGAACAATTGGAGGGCGGTGCGGAGTTGGAAAAGTGAAGGGATGAGTTCATGCTCGCTATGGAAGGTGTCGGCCAGCCAGTCGCGGAAGACGACGGAGTGGACGGGCAGGAGATCGTGGGCGAAGGGAGTGAGTGGGACAAGGGCACAGGGGAGGCCTTCGGGGGAACAGCAGGGCGTGGCGTAGCGGAGGGCGTGGTTAAGTAGGTGCTCGGCGCGGGTAGTCATTGCGAGGTGAGTGTAGCAGGGGTGGCGGGAGCTGGAGCGGAATTGGATGGGTAGTTTATTGAATTGGAAGGGGATGGGCAGGACGGGAGTGCTGTGAACGGGCGGCGACGGGGCGTTGACATGGACGCACGTATCACTACTCACTGCTCACTGCTCACTGCTCACTGCTCACTGCGCCAGGTATGCGACGCTGGAAATATGCGCGTCACGATTGATCTGCCAGATGCTCTCTTCCGGAGGGCAAAGGCGGTTGCGGCCCTGCGTGGTTCCAGCGTGAAAGATCTGATCGTTCGGGCGGTCGAGCGTGAGGTCGCGAAAAATTCTGGCGTGCTGGAAAGGCAAGCGGTGCAGCCCGTGAGAGTTCCTTTGATTCACTTGAGGCGGGGACGCAAGCTAGATTTGGCTGGATTGGATTTTGATGACCTGCTTGCTTAAGGCTCGCTGTCACAGATGGGCTTTTTGCGGCTGCTCACAAACGCGCGGGTAATGGCGGGCGATGTCTTGACTTCGGAACAGTGCGTGGAATGTTTTAGACGCTGTTTTCCGCGACAACCGAATCTTTTTGGCCGTCGAGCCGCCCGGTCTTGAGAGGCTTTTTCGGGAATCTACAAGGCGTCGACAGGGAGGCGTGAATTTCTGGACGGATGCTTATTTGTCCGCGTTCGCTTCAGCAGCGGAATTCACGCTGGTTACGTTCGATGCCGGATATGCGTGGCACATGGGGGTTCGGTTGCAATAAAGGGGCCCCAGGCGTCGACACGAATGTCGACGCGGCACGCAGGAGTGCGTGCGCTACGGATGGTAGGTCTTGCTGAAGTTGTTGCGGGCGTTCGTCACAGTGAAGGCATCGTCCGATTGCGCGGACATTTTGATCCAATAAGCAGTGCCGTTATGGATCGGCGCAGATGGCGCAGTTGAAGGAGCGATGGGCAGCGTGGGCGGCTGGTCGTCAATCGTATTAGCGATGAACATTCCGGGCACGGTGTACTCCTGCCCGCTCAGAGGCGAGAAGTGAAGCTGCCAGAGATCCTCGAGACCGGGCGATGAATGCACCGTCTGCATGACTTCAGGTTCGCCGCCTTTGCGAGTGCCGTTATTCATGATGGCGACGCGTGGGTGGAGGGCGTGCACCAAGACCGGGAAATTCGAGCTGGCCTGTCCGTGGTGTAATCCCAAGAGGACGTCGACTGTGCCGATGCGGTTATTGGGGCACATCAGTTCGAACTCCTTGTTCTTGGTTATGTCGCCCAAATGAATGGTGCGAAACTTTCCATATTTCACGTAGATCCCGACGGATTGTGGATCTTCGGCATTGTTCTCGCCGGGCTTGAAATTCGCGCAATAAGGGTTAGGCGCTCCAGCGCCGGGCAAGGGCGTCCTGATGGTCTCACCGGCGGAAGTCACCACGCGAACATCGAGTCCGGCCATGGGGATCTTGTCACCTGCTTTGACGACGGTGTGCTTTGCGTGGGCGTAGAGCTGTGGGTAAGTTTTCTGGAGAAACGTGTCCGCAAGCTCGCCAGGCTGGGTGTTTGGGCCGTGATCGATAAACTCGCGAATGGGAATCTTGGGAGCCAGCTCGGCTAAGCCGCCGAAATGATCGCCGTGCCAATGCGTGATGATGAGATGATCGATCTGCTGAAGTCCGGCATCTTTGATGGCGTCCATGATGCGGGCGGCATCTCGTGCCGCGGCGACTCCCGCGTTGCCGGTGTCGATGAGCAGCGATTCATGGGAAGGCGAGACAAACAACGTGGCGTTACCGCCTTCGACATCGATGACGTAGACGTTCAGGGTTTGTGAGGTAAGAGCAGAAATGAAAACGAAGAAAAGCATTGCTGCGCGCATGTCAATGGAGTTTATCGCAACGGGGAGAATTGCGTTCACACGAGTGTGAACGCGGCACGCAAGAGTGCGTGCGCCACGAGAGTGCGTGCGCTACTTCAGAGGGGGGCGACTAGAGACAGGCGGGCCCACGGACGGTGCACGTTTACGCGGGCTTGGTCGAGGCCGGCTCGTATCGCAAGAGAGAGCAGTTCATCCTTTTTAAAAGCAGCGCGCACCGAGACTGGACCGTCATAGAGCGAAATATCGTGCCAGCCGAAGAGCCACTTGGTGGCCGGGATGAAGTAGTAGGCCAGCGGACCACGCTCCAGGTCGATCGCGAGGACAGCCCGGCGGGCCACTGTTCGGAAGTTGCGAAACAAACCTACCACCTGCTCGTCGGTGAAGTGATGCAGGAAAAGCGAGCTGAAGACGAAGTCAAAACTGCGCGGGACAAAGGGCAGCAAAAACGCGTCGCCGGCCAACTTGGGATGCGCGGCTTTTTCCAAATGAAGGCATTTGTTATCGAGCGATGTGATGGCGGCCCGTGGGTAACGGCGACGCAAGATTGCACCCATATCGCCCGAAGCTGCGCCAATGTCCAGCATCGAGAAGTGATCGTCCGGGGAACGGACAAAATCGGCCATGATGCGGCGCAGTATGGCGTGGCCTCCGAGATAGCGGTTGATGCGCACCAGATCTCGGAGATTGTCGCGAGCCACTTCCGGACTGGCATGGTCCAGCAGTTCCGGCACAATGACGCGCTCGTGACCGATTGCCATCTCCTCATGATAAGATGCGGCTGATTATGGAAGATACTAGGCAGTTATCCAGGCGGCGATATCTGGCGCTGATGAGCGCCGCAACAGCGCTAACAGAGGCTGCGGCGCCGGCCGCGACCGGTGACGACGATCGCGAGCAGAGGATGAAATGGTGGCACGACGCGCGTTTCGGAATGTTCATCCATTGGGGACTCTACAGCGTCGTCGGGCGGCATGAATGGGTTATGGAAAACGAAGCCATCCCGGTGGCCGAGTACGAACAACTGGCGAAGCGTTTCACACCTCAGCCCAATGCCGCGCGGGCCTGGGCGAAATTGGCGCGGCAGGCCGGCCAGAAGTACATGGTGATGACCACCAAGCATCACGAAGGCTTCTGCCTGTTCGACACCAAGCTGACCAACTACTCGGCGCCCAAACAGGCCTGCGGGCGGGACCTGGTGAAGGAATTCGTCGAGGCTGCGCGGGCCGAGGGACTGCGGGTCGGGTTCTATTATTCGCTGATGGATTGGCATCATCCCGACGGCGCCCGCTGCGCGGAAGACGAATCGGCCCGGCGGCGCTTCGTCGATTACATTCACGGCCAGGTGCGCGAGCTGTGCACGAACTACGGCAAGCTGGACGTTCTCTGGTACGACGTGAATTGGCCGCTGAAGCCCGAAGGCTGGGAGGCCGCGCAGATGAACGCCATGGTGCGGAAGCTGCAGCCCTGGATCATCATCAACAACCGCACCGGGCTGGCCGAAGATTTCGCGACGCCCGAGCAGCGCATCGAGGCTGCCGACCGGGCTTGGGAAGCGTGCATGACGATGAACGGGAGCTGGGGCTATCAGCGAGCCGACGACGACTGGAAGTCTTCCAAGACCGTGGTCCGCAACCTGATCACTTGCGCGCGCGATGGCGGCAATTATCTGCTGAACATCGGACCCAAGCCGGACGGATCGATCCCGGAGGAATCCGTGCGAATTCTTACGGCAGTCGGAAAATGGATGGAGAAGAACGGCGATACCATCTACACCGCGGAGCCCTGCCAAGTGAAGCGGTCCGCCTATGCACTGTTCACGCGCAAGGGCAATACGCTTTACATGCACGTGTACTTACTGGCCCGGAGACTACGTGGCCATCAGCGGACTCAAAGCGCAAGTGAAGAGCGCGCGCCTGCACGCCAGCGGCAAAGCCGTCAAATTCGATCAGGACCGTTTCCGGACGAGGTTCACGGGTCTGCCCGCTGCGCGCGCCCGACGATCCGGTGACGACCATCGCGATCGAGTGCGATTCCGAGCCGGTGCAGGATACCATGATGGTCCGCAAAGAACGTCCGCGGCGAGGCGTGGGCGTCTGAACCGAATGGATTTCGTGACGGGCAATATCGGCTGGATCGAAGCGATCTGCGGCCCCATGTTTTCCGGCAAGAGCGAAGAGCTGATGCGGCGGCTGCGGCGCGCTATGATCGCCCGCAAGCGCGTGCAGGTGTTCAAGCCGGTGATTGACAATCGCTACTCGAGCGACGAGATCGTGTCGCATGCCGAGATGCGAATGAAGTCGGAGACCGTTGGCAAAGTCTCGGACATACTGAATCAGCTCGATTGGCGGACGCAGGTGGTCGGCATCGACGAAGCGAATTTCCTGGGCCAGGAGTTAGTGGAGGTCGCGACTCAGTTGGCCGATAGCGGAAAGCAGGTGATCGTCGCCGGTCTGGATACCGACTACATGGGACGGCCGTTTCCACCCATGCCCGACCTGCTGACGCTGGCCGAATCGATCACCAAGACCCTGGCGATCTGCATGCGCTGCGGAAATCCCGCCAAGCACACGCAGCGCCTAGTGGAATCGAGCGATTTGATCGTGGTCGGGGCGGCGGGGATGTACGAGGCCCGCTGCCGGCGCTGTTTTGAGCCCGGAATCCCGAAGCAGGAATCTTTGGATTTTGGCCCGTCCAAGGGGAAGCTGGCAGAAAATTGAAACGCAACGAACCGGCGGCTCTTCTAACAAGTTAGCATTTCCTGCTAACCTATCTGTCTAAGAGGTACTATGTCGATTTTCCCGAATCCTAGCCCGCAAGGTCCGATTCCACCATCTGCTCCCCCGCAGGGTGCGCCGCCGCCATATAACCCGCCACCCCAGTATGCCGCCGCTCCGCCGCAATACGTTTTAGCCCAGCCCCCCAGCGAGGGCGGTTGGAAGATCATCACTCTGTTCGTCGCGGTGCTGGCGCTGATTGGCGGCTGCGTTTATCTCTACATGCAGTTGGATAAGACCAAGCAGGATCTGGTAAAGACCAACGACGCGCTGCAGAACCGCATTGACAAACTGGAAGAGGCGACATCGGTAACGACGCGCAGCAATCGCAAGACTGCCGAAGAACTGCGCGAACAGTTGGAGCGGGCGCGCCGGCAGGCCAACGCCATGGTCGGTGAGGCCAAGCAAGAGGCGCTCAAGAGAGTGGATGACACTCGCGCCCAGTTGGAGGCCGCCCAGGAACAAAACAAGCAGCAGCTCAAGTCCGACATCTCGCAGGTGAGAGAACAGACCGACACAGCGAACACCAAAATCTCGCAGGTCGGCAACGACGTCACGGCTGTGAAGACCGATCTGACGTCCACCAAATCGGAGCTGGAGAAAACGGTGGCTGACCTGAAGCGCGCGACCGGTGATATCGACGGCCACAGCGTCATGATCGCCACTAACGGCAAGGAGCTAGCAGCTCTGCGCGCCCTGGGCGAGCGGAATTTCGTCGAGTTCACGATCCACAAAGCCAAGCAGCCCCAGAAGGTCGGCGATGTTTCGATCTTGCTGAAGAGCGCCGATCCGAAGAGGAATCGCTACACCATCGAGCTGACCGCGGACGACAAGACCACTGAGAAGAAAGACCGGACCGCCAATGAGCCGGTGCAGTTCATGACTTCAAAGGCCAAGCAGCCCTACGAACTCATCGTGAACGACGTCAAGAAGGATACGATTGCGGGCTACCTCTCGGTTCCCAAAGTGCAGAACGTCCGGAATAAACAGGCAGGTCGGGGACCTGCCCCACTCATGAAGATCTGCGTCCTCGACGACTCTTACGAGCAATCTGTAACTCCGTTTAAGCAATTCGATTTTCTCCCCGATCCGATCCGCTATCTGGATGGCCACGAATGCGAGCGGCATTTTCTGCACAAAGCGACCGCGGTGCGTCAGGTACGCGAACTTTCGCGGCGGGGCTTCGATGTCTTCCTCAACTTGTGCGATGGCGCGTGGGAGGAGGACCGTCCGGGCATTGAAGTGGTCCAAGCCCTGGAACGGCTGGGGCTGGCATTCACGGGCGCAACTTCGTCTTTCTACGAGCCATCGCGCCAGGCGATGAAGCGGGTCTGCCATTATTGGGATATCGGCACCCCAGCGTATGTCATCGCGTCGAACAGCCAGGATGTCGAATTCGCCGGCGGTTCGCTCGAATTTCCGCTGATCGTGAAGCATCCCAATGGCTACGCCAGTATCGGGATGAGTAAAGAGTCGCGAGTAGAAACCGCGGAGGCTTTATCGCGAGCAGGCGGCCAAGACTATCGAAGCTTTCGGCGGCGCCTTGATCGAAGAATTCGTAGAAGGGCGCGAATTCACGGTGCTGGTGGCCGAGAATCCCGATGACGAATTTGATCCGCTGGTTTATCAGCCAGTGGAATTCCGTTTTCCCGAAGGAGAATCGTTCAAGCATTTCGATCTGAAGTGGAAGGAATACGACAAGATGACGTGCGCGGCCTGCGAAGATCGCGATTTGGCCGGCCGGCTGATGGATATGTCGCGGCGATTCTTCGTCGGTCTAGGCGGCACGGGATATGGCCGCTGCGATATCCGGATGAACGGGCAGGGCGAGCTTTTCATGCTGGAGATCAATCCGAACTGCGAGGCGTTCTATCCCCCGGAAGACGCCGGGAGCGCGGATTTTATTTTATTAAACGATCCAGCGGGACACCGGGGGTTCATCGACAAGATCATCCAGACGGCTCTGAAACGCCAGCGCCGGCACGTCAAGAAGTGGCGCATCAACCGGCATCCGAAAGGGGATTTCGGAATGTACGCCGCCGGGCACATCGAAGCCGGAGAGGTGATTGAGCACTACGAAGAGCAGGCTCACGTGCTGGTGAGCAGATCGCATGTCACAAAGTATTGGAACGCAGGCCAGCAGGAGCTGTTCTCGCGCTATGCGTACCCGGTAACCGACGAATTGTATGTGATCTGGAGCGATGATCCGGAACAGTGGAAGCCCATCAATCACTCCTGCGATCCCAACGCGTGGTTGGACGGATTAAACCTGACAGCGCGACATAGAATCGCCGCCGGTGAGCAGATCACGATGGATTACGCGACGTTCTGCAATGAGTCGCTGGAGGAGTTTACCTGCTCGTGCGGGTCGCCTGATTGCCGGGGAATTATCCGTGGGACGGATTATCGAAAATCGTTCCTGGAGCGCTATGGGGATCACGTGTCGGATTATGTCCGAACGCGGCGCGTTTAATTGGTGTGCGCATGAGTGCGCACACGGCACGCAAGAGTGCGTGCGCCACGGTGGGAAGAATCAGGTGCGGACGTAGGCGAGAGCTACTACTTTGTCGAGCGCCGGCGAGTAATCGGCGGAGGTGATCTCGGCAGCTTTCCCATCACCGGTTTCGAGCTTAGTGCCGGGCTCGGGCGGCGTTTTGGTGTCGAGAACCAGCGGCATCAGGACGCGGTGGATCTGGCCGCGCGACCGGACGCGTTCCACGATCTCCTGGCCAAGATAGCAGCCTTTGCTGAAGTGCAGTGCATGCGGCTGATTGGCTTCCTGTGCGAGAAACCGTTCTCCGATGTCTTCGCCATAGCGTGCTTTTCCATGTTCGAGGCGCACCACTCGGAAAGCTTCGGCGTCAGCGGCCACCGCTCCGGCGGCTTCGATCTGGGCGACGAGGTCGGATTTTTCGGCCAGGGGCACGAAGACGAAAAATCCCAAGCTACCTGTTGCATTCAGACGCGCCACCACTCGCGAACCCCATTCGATGGTCGAGTATTCGGCCTCTGGTATTGGCGCGCCGGCCTGTTGAAGCACCTCGGCGGCTTTCGGACCTTCGACTGCTATGGTGGCAAGCTGCGGGGTCAAGTCTTCGAGCGTAACATCATCGGCGATGATGAAATGATCCAGATGTTGATAAATCTTTTCGCGAGCTTCGGGTTCCAGGTCGAGCAGGAAATAATCGGGGCGGCAGAGAATATTCGCGTCCGAAAGAATGCGGCCCTTGTCATTCAGAAAAAACGCATAGCAACCGGTGCCGAGCGTGAGCTGCTGGATATGATTGGTGGTCATGGCGTGCAGCAGCCGCGCACGGTCTTCGCCTGTCAGTTTGATCTTGCCGCGGCCGGATAAATCCAGCCAGGCGGCGGCGCTTCGGAGTGCCTCGTAGCCCTTCATCGCAGTGAGATAAATCGCAAGTAGCCTGAGATCGCAATGATGATGAGGCCCGACATCACCATTCCGGTCAACCAGCGCCTGCGTTTGGGTTCGCCCGCTCCCGGAATCGTATAAAGGATTGCGACGGCGAAAATATGAAGGACGAACAGAAACTTGATCCCGATCCACATGTGATAGTGCGGCGGGTAGACGGCTTTGGTGAGGTAGTTGTAAAGTCCCGAGCCCAGGATCGTGACCAGCACAGTGTATAAGAGAGGACGGAAATTGGCGACGGCACGATCCCCGATTTCGCCTCGCGTCGGCTCAGGGACCTTGGCGAGCGCTGGGGCGAGCGCAAATCGGGCGTAGATGAAGCCGCCGATGAGCGTGACTACCGACGTGATATGAATCCAGCGCATGCACACTGCCAGCACTGCGCGCAACAGTGAGTCCATAATTCGAGTATACGAGTTATGATTCACGAGATACTTCCTGTGGGTATGTTGCAGTGCAATTGCTCGATCTTTGGCGACGAGCAGAGCCGCGAAGCAGTGGTGATCGATCCGGGCGATGAAATCCAGAGAATCCTGGCGATTCTGGCCAAGCATCAGTTGCGTGTGAAGGCGATCATCATCACGCACGCCCATATCGACCATATCGGCGGCGCCCAAAAGCTGAAAGCCGCCACCGGGGCGCCGGTCTACATGAATGCCAACGATCAGCAGCTTTCCGAACACTTGGACATGCAAGCCGCGTGGCTTGGGATGGCGACGCCGGAGCGAACCAAGATCGACGTGGACGCGCGGGAAGGCGAGAAAGTGGCGCTAGGCCCCGCGGAGTTCAATGTTCTGCACACACCCGGCCATACCCAAGGCAGCATCAGCCTATGGATTCCCTCCGAGAACAAGCTGATCGCCGGCGACACGCTGTTTCTCGACAGTATCGGCCGCACCGATTTGCCGGGCGGTGACTACGAGCAGATCCTGCGCTCCATTCATGACAAGCTGCTGCCGCTTGACGACACCACTGCCGTGACGCCGGGCCACGGGCCGAACACGACTATCGGAAGGGAACGCGCCAGGAATCCGTTCCTGCAGGGACTCTGATCCACAGCGCGGGGAATCCGGTAATATGGAAATGGTATTGGTCTAGCGAAGGTTCCGCAATCGGAGGACGATGTGTTGGACACCTGGCGGCGTTCGATTCTAAGCGCCCTCGGCAGCTTGGCCGTGAGCGCGATTCTACCGGCGCAGACTGCGTCATTCGTTTTTCACAACCAAGTCTCAACCGGAGCCAACCCCGTTTCGTTGGCGTTTGGCGACTTCTTTGGCGACAGAATCCCCGGCTTGGCGGTAGCCCAGCAAGGAGCAGCCAGCGTCGCGATGTTGCGGAGCTTAGGCCAGGGATTTTTCTTCCAGCCCTTCGCCGGCCAAGAGACCGGGCAAGATCCGCGCGCACTGGCGACGGGCGACTTTAATCGCGACGGAATACTCGATCTGGTAGTGGCCAATTTCGGCTCAGGTACGGTCTCCGTGCTTCTGGGAAATGACAATGGCACTTTTCGTCCCCAGCTAATCTTGAACGCATTGGGTCCCTCCTCCTTGGCCGTCGGCGATTTCAACGGCGATGGGTTGCTGGACCTGGCGGTGTCCCATCAAAGATCCAATAGCGTCTCCATTCTCCTGGGCAACGGTAATGGAACATTTCGGGCTGCCCTTGATTTTGCGGTGGGAGTGGGCCCTGTCTCGATGGCCATTGGCGATTTCAACGGAGACGGAATCCCCGACCTGGCGGTAGCTGATTCGACTTCGAACGAGGTTTCCATTTTGCTCGGCCTCGGCAACGGTATTTTCCGCAACGCCCTCAACTTTGCTGCCGGCCCAACCCCGGCCTACCTCGCTTTAGGCGACTTCAATCGCGATGGCTTCCTGGACGTGGCGGTGGTGAACGAAATCAGCGCCGGGACGATGTCGCTATTGATCGGCAATGGGAATGGGTCGCTCCAGTCTCCGCTCAGTTTCCCCGTGGGGCCGAATCCATCCTTCATCGTGGCGGCGGATTTCAATCTCGATGGGAACCTCGACCTAGCGGTCGCCAACACTGCCGCCGATACGGTCTCCATTCTGATGGGTACTGGGACCAGAGTGTTCCTGCCTCACCTCGACTTCACCGCCGGTGATGGACCCGCCTGGATCGGCGTGACGGATTTCAATGCAGATGGCAAGCCCGATCTGATGGTGGCCAACAGCCTGTCCAACACCATCTCCATGCTTGCGAATATCACGTCCATTCCGGACCAGCCCAGCATCACCGACCACTCCGTCGTCAACGCTGCCAGTTTCATCGACGGATCGGTAGCTCCAGGCGAACTTGTAACAATTTTCGGATCGAACCTTTTGGGAACGACGACCCAGTTGGGAACGACGACGACCCAGACTCGCGTGCTCTTCAACGGGATGCCGGCTACGCTCCTATACGTGGCCAACGATCAGGTGAGCGCGATCGTGCCTAACGGGGTTGCCGGCCAAAAGGAAGCACAGGTGGTGGTGGACCGCAATGGAGTGCTGTCGGGGACGTTAACGATTCCTGTGGCAGCCAGCGCTCCCGGTCTGTTTACCGCGACGGCGAACGGTAGAGGTCAAGCTGCCGCGCTGAATGAAAACCTGTCGATAAACTCCGCTTCAAATCCCGCCGCGAAGGGTTCCATTGTGGTGCTATTCGGAACGGGCGCCGGCCAGCCCGAGCTTCCGGTGTCGGTGACCATTGACGGCCAAGGCGCGAAAGTGTTGTACTCGGGCCCCACCGGCGATTCGCTGGCCGGAGTGATTCAAGTGAACGTTCAATTGCCTGCCGGTATTCATTCCGGAGCCGTTCCGGTGGTGCTGCGGTTAGATGGCGGAGTTAGCCAGCCTGGTGTCACGCTGGCAGTCCGGTAGCAGTAACGCATTTGTCGATGGTGTTCGCACGAGTGCGAACACGGCACGCATGAGTGCGTCCGCCACGGTCTACTTCGGGATCTTCTGGTCAGCCATGGCCGCGTTGTAGGCGAACCACGCCATCACCACGGCCGATTGGCGGATTTCGTTGACGTTCACGCGATCCACTGTGTCCATGTTGGTGTGATGAGTGCGAATGTCGTAGTTCACGTAGTCCTGGATTGGATTGAAACCGGGGACGCCGGCGTCAATGAAACTCAAATGGTCGGTTGCGCCGACGGGCTCGATGACATTCCGCCGCGCGCCGGCGCTCTTCAGCGGCTCCAGCCAGGCATCGAATAACGGCCGGACGGTCTCCTGATTCTGCAGGAACCAGCCGTAAATCGGTCCGGTGCCGTTGTCGATGTTGAAGTAGACATCGAACTTTTCGCGGGCCCGGGCGTTGGCCTCACCCGCCAGATGTTGCGCCACCCAGGCGCGCGATCCCAGAAGGCCCTGCTCTTCCCCGCCCCACAGCGCCACGCGAATAGTGCGCCGCGGGCGTGCGCCGATGGCCTTGAGTATCCGCATCGCCTCCATCACAGTGGTCGAGCCGTCGGCGTTATCGGTAGCGCCAACGCCGGTATGCCAGGAGTCGATATGCCCACCGATCATGACCACTTCGTCGCGCAAAGCAGGGTCGGCGCCGGGCAATTCCGCGATCACGTTGTAAGCATTGCCGCCATCCGAGTCATAGAAGCGCGACTGGACATTGACCCGCAGCTTCACCGGGACGTTATGCTGCAGCATAAGCGCGATCATGTTGTACTGCTCGGCGCTCAGCGTGACCGAGGGCACGGCACCGGGGCCGAGGTCGCGACCGGTGACAAAGACAGTCCCGTGCTCACCGCGGCTGGGTTTCAGGATCACGCCCGCGCCTGCGTCGCGTAGTGATTGCGCCAGGCGCTGCGCGGCGGTAGGAGTGGCGGGGCGAGGCTGGCCGATGCCGGTAGCGTAGGCGGCGGATAAGGGCACGTATTCCGGATCGCTGGGCTGCGGCCGGTCTTTGCGGACAAAATTGGTCATGATGGGTTCCGTCATGACGATGGCGCCCTTCAGTTGCGGGCGCAAGGCGTCGATTTCCGCGGGCGATTTGCCGCCTACGAACAGCGGCGCCGCTACAATCTCGCCGGCCGTGGATGCCGACCACCCGTCCGCATAGCCGATCAGCGGCAGATAGCGAGGCTCGATCATCTCCACCGTCAGCTTTTCGAGCGTCCAGCCCCGGCCAAAATGCCACGGCTCCAGGCGGGCGTTATCCAGGCCGTAAGACGCCAGCCGGTCGCGCGCCCATTCCGCGGCCCGCTTGTGGGCCGGCGATGCCGTAAGCCGCGGACCGATGGTCACAGTCAACATGTCGAAGACCGGCTCGACCTGGGACCGTTCGAAGGCTTCGCTGCGAATCTTAGCGAGCAGGTCGCGATCGACTGGCGCTTGGGCCAGCACGGTGGCGGCGATTCCAACCCCGATCATCAATCCCAACAACCGATGCTTTTTCATTGCCGCGTCATTTTAGCATGCAGCTGACCGGCTCTCGGATTCGGGACCTTACGTTAGAGTGGTGCCTATGCGGTCTCTTATTTTCCTCTTAGTTGTAGCTGTTTCCGCCGTGGCCCAGCCATCCATCGGCGGCATTGTCAACGCGGCCAGTTATGCGGCGGCGCCTTTGGATGCGAGCGGCAATCCGATCGGCAGCAATAACGTCGCGCAGGGGTCGATTTTCGTGATTTTCGGCGCCAATATGGGCCCGGCAAGCTTAGTGCAAGCCTCCAGCTTGCCGCTCGGGACCAGCCTGCCGGCATCCAACGGAACATCCGTCTCTATCACCGGCGGAGGCCAAACCGTGGCCGCTTTTGTGGTTTACTCCTCGGCGGGTCAAGTGGCGGCCATTTTGCCATCCAGCACAGCGCTGGGAGCTGCCAGCGTGACCGTAAGCTATAACGGGCAGACCAGCGCGCCAGCCGCTATCAACGTGGTAAAGACGCAGTTCGGACTGTTCACGCAGAACGCCCAAGGGAATGGCCCAGCGGTCGCGCAAGTCTTCTCCGGACCGGCCGCAGCCGGTGTTGATGGAACTAACGACCCCGGCACATCCGGGCGACACCATGGTGATTGTGGGCACAGGGCTGGGGGGAATCAGCGGACCCGACAACGCTGCTCCGGGAGCCGTCCCGGTTGGGTCCAACGTGATCGTTACCATTGGCGGAATCGTCGCGCCGCCGACTTATGCAGGCCGCTCTCCGCAATTCCCTGGCGAGGATCAGATCAATTTTGTTGTTCCAGCCAATGTGCCCACAGGTTGCTATGTTCCTGCCTCGGTTACCGCCAGCGGACAAGTCAGCCAGGACATCGTGCTGTCCATCGCGCCCGCCGGATCCTCAGCTTGCGTGCATCCATTGGGACTGTCCGGCAGCGCTTTGGCTACCCTCGATAGTGGAGGAACAGTCAATATCGGGGTCTTTCAAGTGCTGCGTGCCTATGTTGCACAATTCGGCCGTTCGGGCGAGGGAGTCGGCGGCCTGTTCGATAACGTCAATGCAAACCAGGTGTTCCAGATGTACAACCGCGTTCTGGCCGCCTTTGGAACGGTCTCATATCCTGCGCCTTTGAACTCCTGCGTCGTTATCGATCAGCAGCTTACTGCCCCCGGATTTACGGTGCCTGATTTTACCGCGATAGGCGGTACGGAATTGGTGGCCGACCCGATGTCCCTGACGATGAGTGGGCCCGGCGGGACGAGCAATGTCTCGCGCTTGAATACGGGTGGATATCTGGGTATATTCCTGGCGCCCATCCTGGGACCGGGTTCCTGGACCCTATCAGGCGGCGGAGGGGTGGACGTGGGGGGATTCAGCGCGAATATCACTCTTCCCGGTGACCTGAGTTGGACTAATGCAGGCAACTTCACGACTGTTCCGCGCAGTGATTTGACAATCCTATGGACTGGCGGTAACGTGACAGCCAGCTCGGTGGTCACCGTATTTGGGAATTCCACCATCGTGAATGTCCAGGACCCATCCCAGACCCGAGCCAAGAGCTTCTATTGCTCAGAGCCAGCTTCCGCGTCCAAGTTCGTGGTTCCGGCGAGCGTTTTGCAACAACTCCCATCCAGCACGACAGCGGCGGGGGAGACCGCCTACGGGACACTGGGAATCACGACCGGCGGAATTGGGACTTTTACGTGCGCCGCTCACCAAGGGTACACTGGACGGTGGTGTAATCGCCTACGGCGAGGCCTATGTACTCAGCGTCAAATTTGCTCAGTAAATCAGCGCATGCCAGTAGAGCCGATTAGGTGCGCCGTAGTATGCTTAAAATTGGAAATCAACTTCTGGGGAGGTTTCAGCATGCTCGCAAAGTCACGCGGGTACAGATTGTTAGCTTTATCTTTCTTACTTTCGACGGGCGCCTCGTGGGCGCAGATCACCGCTATCGAAGGGGACGTCAAGGGCACCGACGGTCAGATGGTCAAGAACGCTTCAATTCTCATCGAGCGTGAGGACATGAAGGGCACCTATAAAGGCGCCAAAACCGACAAGAAGGGCCACTACATCTACAATGGACTTCCGATCGGCACATACACTGTGAGCGTCATGGTCGATAACCAGAAGAAGGACGAGATGCAGCACGTCCGGACCAAGCTGGGCGATCCCGTTCCGGTCAACTTCGACTTGAAACAATCCGCAGCGCAAGCAGCTCCCGCCGATCCAGGCGCCGTGACCAAAGAACAAGAGCGCGGGATGAGCAAAGAACAGAAGGACGCGATCGAGAAGAAGGCCAAGGAAAACGCCGCCGCCATGGCGAAGAACAAGGCTTTGAACGACGCCTTCAACGCCGGCAAGGAAGCGTTAAACCAGAAGAACTATGACGCAGCCGCCGATGCCTTCAAGAAGGGCGCCGAGCTCGATCCCAATCAGCACGTCATCTGGGCCAATCTCGCCGACACGTACGTTGCAATCGCCGGTACCAAGACAGGGGCGGAACAGCAGGCGGCCCTCGATCAAGCTTTGGAAGCCTACCAGAAAGCGATCGCTCTCAAACCGGACGAGGCGCCCTATCACAACAATTACGCGCTCGCGCTGGCCAAAGGCAAGAAGATAGAGGAAGCCAAGGCCGAGCTGACCAAGGCGGCGCAGATCGATCCAACCCAGGCTGGAAAATACTACTACAACCTGGGCGCGGTGCTGGTCAACACCGGTCAGACCGCGGCGTCCGAGGACTTTTTCAAGAAGGCGATCGAGGCCGATCCAAACTACGCCGATGCCCAGTTCCAATATGCAACCGCCCTGTCGGCCAAGCTGAGCACCGGCAAGGACGGTAAAGTGACCGCTCCGGCCGGCATGCAGGAAGCGTTGAACAAGTACCTCGAACTTCAGCCGAACGGTCAATTCGCCGAAGCAGCCAAAGGCATGCTGCAGATGATCGGCGCCACTATCCAGACCGACTACAGCAATCCCAACGCTAAGAAGGGACCGACCAAAAAGAAATAGGCGAACATCGGCAGCTGGGATTGTTTTCCCATTGACGGCGTTGGAGATTCGTGTAACAGTCTCTACAAGCCACTAAATGTCCGGACCCATAAACCTGTTTTGGTACAGTTCGGTAGCGGTGCAGCTACTGTTCTGTATTCATCTGGTCTGGACCCGGCTGGCTAAGAACTATCCTATTTTCACGCTGTATCTGGGTTGCTCGGTGGTGGGTTCCCTGGCCGCGATGTTCTTCATGAGGGGCGCCATGGGGGCACGGCTGCCGCTCTCTTACACCTACTTCTGGCTGTGGACCGAGCCGGTGCTGATGCTGCTTCAAATCGCCGTGACGCTAGAGGTACACACGCGAATGTGGACCGAGCACGCGGCCATGGTTCGCCCCGCCAAGCCGCTGTTGTTTTTTGCACTCTTGATCGCGCTCGTCTTTGCGGCCATTCCTTTAAAGGCGGAACTCAGCCGCTTCAGCGCGATCCAATTGCGGGCGATAATTCAGTTTGAATTCCTGGCCAAGCGTTACATCTCGAGCGTACTCGCGCTTTTCCTGGTCTTCTCGGCGGCACTATTTTTGATAGCCATTCGGAACGGATCCAGGAGTAGTATTTTTCGGCACGAAGGAATGCTAGCGGCGTATTTCGGGATTTACGCGGTAGCCGTATTTTCGGTAGATATGGGTTGGGCGATGCCTACTCTCGTAAATAACTACCTGGCTTCCGCTTTGACGCTTTGCTTTGTAGTGTGGATGAGCGTCTTTAAGCCTCGCGAGGAATTGTTGGAATCGTAACTACAAATCCCGGCAGAGACGGTGGTCAGCCTGCCGGGACTTGCGTGTATTTCCCTTCTATTTCTGATCCGGACACTCCGGCGGGCACGTCGGCAGGGGGAGATCTGTACGCACCTGAGATGATGCGGGGGTCGCGGTTTGAACAACAATGATGCTGGCGGCGGCAAGGGCGAGCCAGAAAGATAATGTGAGTTTCTTCATAAGTTTCTCCTTTGTTTACGGTCTCATCGCGCCTAAGGGCGCATGACCGCAAGTACGGAAACAGCATCTCACACTATCAGGGCGAAAAAAGCATGGGTATAGAACCAAAGTCCTGGTACGGGCTATCCCAGTTGATGAGCAACGCATCAATCCAAGACAAGTCTTCGTGGTTATGTTTTTTTAAAAATCACTTTAAAAAACACTAAGTTTCAAAAAATGTTACTACCATTATTTGAGTAAAGCAACAAAAAAAACTACTGATGCGAGCGCTTTGCTTCCGTAGCGCAGATTGTGGCTGGCACACTGCGTGAAGGTGGTATTAGAGACTCAGGAGGGTTGGACCGGTCCGAATTTTCTTCGGAACGAAACAGTGGCGACCTTCGTCTATCAGATCAAATAAAGCAGCAAGTCTCCGTGCGGCGACCCTTTCCCCAAAAAACCAACCCCGCACGGGGACCCCTCTTTTCACGGGGACCCTCTTTTATCGTCTTGTAACCAATCCATGACCAACCCTTCTCGCGATTGGCACGTCTATCCGTACGTAGCAGCTAGCCTCCGTGCGGACCCTTTCCCCAAAAGCCAACACCGCACGGAGGCATTCCACCCTGTCGCGGAGTTTCGTCGCCGGTAGCAGTCTCCTGTTCGAAATCGGACAATCGTTAAAACTTCGCAGCAGAACCAGCGTCTTACATGCGGAGGCAACGCAACATGTCCAAAACTATGTGGGGATTCTTACTCGGAATCCTGGCAGTCGCAGGAGTTCAAGCCCAAGGACCAGGGGAACGGCGCATATCGAAGAAGGGCGAGGACCGGATTACCAAGGAAGTCCGGCACGAACTGGTCACGCTGCCGTATTACAGCGTGTTCGATGACCTGGCTTACAAAGTGGACGGCGATACGGTTACCCTGTACGGAGCCGTCACCCGGCCGACGTTGAAATCAGATGCAGAGAACGTGGTGAAGAAGATCGAAGGCGTGGCCCGCGTGATCAACAATATCGAAGTTCTGCCGCTCTCTCCCAATGACGATCAAATCCGGCGAGCTGTCTATCGGGCCATCTATTCGCAGCCTGGCCTGGATATGTACAGCCTGCGCGCCGTTCCGACTATTCACATCCTCGTTAAGAACGGGAATGTTACGCTAACTGGCGCAGTCGCTAACGAGGGCGATAAAGATCGGGCGAACATCGCGGCTAACGGCGTGTCCGGCGTATTCTCGGTCAAAAACGATATTCAAGTAAGTCCTTAGGTGGTTTTCTGGCCAGCAGCGGCCGGTTCAGGAATTCGATCAACGGCGCCATGACGCGAAAGCGATCGGCTACTTCGCGATAAAGCCGGGGCGTTGTGCTCAAGGAGGCGTCGAGATTGGTATCCAGGATCCAGTCCTTCATTTTGATCAGTTCGATAGCCGGGTGACCGGGGTCGAAGCCCTTGGGAGCCCGCGTTAGCTCGTCGCCCTGCAATTTACCCAGAAGCCGGCGGACCTTGCGGTCGGCCAGAATACGGCGCAGTTCGTGATAATGCTCCGCGATGTGATTGCGAACCAGCAGCATCGTCTCGGGCGCGGGATGATAGATCCCGCCGGCCACCTCGATCTGGTCGTGCGAAACGCTGAAATAGAAGCCGCCGGCAGCCAGGCGCTCTCCTCCGCGCCGGGCGAAAGAGGCGGCGATGTGGGTCTTATACGGCGTCTTGTCGGCGGCGAAGCGCGTATCCCGATAGATTCGAAAGATCGCCTTTTTGGGATCGGTGACGTACGCCGGCGCGAATTTGCCGAACTCGCTATTGAGCGCGGTGACCAGCTCAAGCATCGGCTCTTTGACGTGCTGCTCGAACAGGTGCTTGCGGGGCTGGAACCATTCCCGGCGATTGTTGCGCTTCAGGCTCCGGAAAAATTTCACCATCTCTTCAGGAAATCCGTGAAAACTAGCTGGCACAAACATACTCCTTTATAATTTGACAAGATGCCCGTGCCGGAAAGAAACCATCGAGCGTCTGGGCAACCTTCCCAATTTAGCGATCTCCGAAGGAACTTTGTTGAGCCGTTACACGCGCTTCGGGATCGGCGGCCCAGCCGAAGTGTATGTCGAGACTCTCCGACGAGGAAAGCTTCATGCAAGCTTTTGCTCTGGCGCGGTCGAGCGGCGCCGATTATACGGTGATCGGCGACGGCACCAACCTGATCGTTTCTGACGCGGGATTTCCTGGTATCGTGCTGCGCTTCACGGCCCGGCATATTCACAGCCACGGCACGAATGTTCGAGCGCACGCGGGCGCGGAGTTGCAAACGGTGGTGGATCAGTGCATTGACCTCGGACTCAAAGGGATCGAAACTATGACCGGGATTCCGGGGTCGCTGGGCGCGGCGGTGTACGGCAATGCGGGCGCCTACGGGCACTCCATCGAAGAGCGGATTCAACGGGTACGGTTTTTCGACGGGGCCGAAGTACGGGTCTTCAACAAAGCGGAGTGCGAGTTTCGCTATCGCGAGAGCATATTCAAGCGCCACAAAGACTGGATCATCTTTTCAGCCGTGCTGGACATGGACCCCGCTCCGGCCGAGGAATTGCGAAAGACCGCTGCCGAGATCTTCCAAATCCGGTTGGCCAAGTACCCGCCGACGATGAAGTGCGCCGGGAGCATTTTCAAGAACCTGATCCTGGCCGAGCTGCCAGTCGAGGTGCGGCGGCAGATTCCGGAGCGAGTGATCCGGGAAGGAAAAGCGCCTTCGGCCTATTTCCTGGAGCAAGTGGGCGCCAAAGGAATGCAGAGCGGCGACATCCACGTAGCGGATTATCATGCCAACCTGATCTACAATGCCGGCCAAGGGACGGCGCGGGAGTTATGCGAGATCATCGGGGAGCTGAAGTCGCGCGTCCGTGAGCGGTTCGGCCTGGAATTGGAGGAAGAGGTTCAATATGTCGGGTTCGGCAGGAACGGCGGCTCGGGGGCGATTTAGGCCTGCACGCTTTTGGCTCTAAATTCGTACTATAAGTAAGGAATATGCGATTCGCGTTGTTGGCCGCGCTAGCTCTGGCATATTTGCAGGCTCAGGACCGGCGTGTCCCCGTCATCGTGGAACTGTTCACCAGCGAGGGCTGCTCGAGTTGCCCTCCAGCCGATCTGTTGCTGGCGCGCCTGGAGAGGTCACAGCCGGTGGCCGGCGCGCGCGTCATCGCGCTCGAAGAGCATGTCGACTATTGGAACCAACTCGGTTGGGTGGACCCGTTTTCCGCTCCGCACTATCGCGGCCGGCAAAACGATTACGCCCTGGCTTTTCACGCCGAAAACATCTATACCCCTCAAATGGTGGTGAACGGGCAAGTGCAGTTTACCGGGGACGATAGCAACCGCGGCTTACCAGGTAATCGGGCTGAAACAGACCCAGACTACTTTGGTTGATCTCAAGAACGCCGCGAATGCCAAGGATCCGGACTTGGTCGATCTATCCGTGCAAGTCACAAATCCCAAGAATCCGAAGCCGCATGCGGAGGACGTCTACCTGGCGGTAACGGAAAAAGAGCTGGAGTCGCAGGTGCTGGGCGGGGAAAACGCAGGCCGGCGGCTTAGACATGCGCCGGTGGTTCGCAGCTTCGGCATCATCGGCCGAATCGATCCCAACGGTTCCAACGTCGGACAGATCACCAATACATTGCGGCTTCCGCACGAGTGGAAGCGCGAGAATCTGCGCGCCGTGGTCTTCGTGCAGGAGCACGACACTCTGCGAATCACCGGCGCCGCCACCGCCGAACTGCGCTAACCAAGCTCAGTTAACGGCCCACAGCCTCTACTTCTTGCGGTATCCTACTAGACCAAGGAGACACCATGCTATCTCGTCGTGACCTGGGCCGTCGATTCTCGCTAGTAGCTGCCGGTATCGCCATCGGAGGCGAAGCTGCTTTCGCGCAGCGTTCCGATAGTTCATGCCAAGGACCGGAGCCCGCTGGTGCTGCTCAATGCCAATGAGAATCCCGATGGACCGCCGCAAATCTCCATCGACGCCATGACTAAAGCGCTCCCTCGGGGTGGCCGCTACCATGACGAAGACACTGAGGCATTGACCGCCGCGATGGCCGCCTCTGAACATTTGCAAGCCGATCAGGTGCTGGCCGTCTCCGGTTCCAGCGAGGTTCTGCATTGCGCCGTGGATGCTTTCACGTCGCCGTCGCTACCGCTGATTACTACCCTGCCCTCCTACGAACAGCCGGTGGAAATAGCTGCCGCGCTGGGACATCCGGTGATCAAAATTCCGATGACTCCGGAGTGGGCCGCCGACGTTCGCAAAATGGTGGCGGAAGCCGAGAAAGCGCGCGGCGGTTTCATTTACGTCGTGAATCCCAACAACCCGACGTCTTCAATCACGAAGAAGGCCGATATCGCATGGCTGGTGGCCAATCTTCCGCCCAACACGGTGGCCATGATCGACGAAGCTTATATCCACTACTCCACTTCGCCCGATCTGGCGAGCTCAATCCCCTATGTGCAGCAGGGCAAGAATGTGATCGTCGCGCGGACTTTCTCGAAGATCTATGGGATGGCCGGTCTGCGCATTGGGTTCGGGTGCGCGCGGCCGGATTTGATCCGCAAGATGTCCCCGTACCGCAATAACATCGTGCCGGTGCCGAGCGTACAGGCCGCCAAAGTGGCGCTGGCGTCGCCCACGCTGGTGGCGGAACGCCGCGAGAAATTCGGGAAAATACGCTCGGATGTCTGCACCTGGCTGGACGCGAATCGCTACAAGTTCATTCCGCCGCACGGCAACTTCCTGATGATCGACGTGAAGCGCGACGTGCGGGGCGTAATCGCCGACATGCAGGAGCATGGCGTCGCCGTCGGCCGGCCCTTCCCTCCTCTGAATCAAATGCTGCGCGTCACCATCGGGACCGATGCCGACATGGCGAAGTTTAAGGAAGTCATTTCCCCAGGTCGTAAAGGCTTAGCTTAATTGCGGATCTGGGTCGCTAATCGCCGGAGTACTAGGATTCTGGTACGATCAAGGTAATGTCTTTGTATCGGAGTCTTATATGACTCGTTTGAATTCTGGCCTGCCCAAGCTTCTGAATGATCCCGCCCAGAAACTATCCACCGCGGCGCCCTAAGGTTCGGGAAAACGTAAACGAAGCGATTCGCGTTCGCGAAGTTCGCGCCGTATTTCCGGACGGAACCGTCGAGATAATGCCCACCCTGGCCGCCGTCCGCAAGGCCCAGGAAATGGGGCTGGATCTGATTCTCGTCTCTCCCACCGCCGAACCTCCCGTGGCCAAAGCCATGGATTATGGCCAGTGGCAGTACGAGAACAAGAAGAAGCAGCACGAGGCCAAGAAGAAGCAGCACGTCATTCAGGTGAAGGAGCTGAAGTTCCGCCCCAACACGGATGACCATGACTACGAGTTCAAGAAGAACCACGCCATCCGATTTCTAAAGGAAGGCAACCGCGTGAAAGCGGTGGTGCAGTTCCGCGGCCGCGAAATCGCGCACGTGGACTTGGGCAAGAAGCTGCTGCTGCGTTTCGCCGAGGATCTTTCGACGCACGGTTTGGTGGAGGGTCAGCCGCGACTGGAAGGCCGCAACGCGCACGTGATCATCAGTCCGGTGAAAGCTACTGGCGGTCCCAAGGAAAAGTCCGATAAGCCGGCGCCTCCGCGCATTGAATTGGCAGGTCGGAGACCTGCCCCACGCTCAATAGAACAGATATTTTTGCCACTGATTGTCGCTCTTGGCGAGCAACCGCATCAGGTGCCGGCTGGTGTGCAGGCTGAACGGCCGGGGAGCGCGCGAAAGTTTCATATTCGCTTCATCGGGCGTCCGGCTGCCCTTGCGATTGTTGCAAGGATGGCAGCAAGCTACCAGATTTTCCCAGGTGGTCTCGCCCGCGCGTGACCGCGGAACGACGTGATCGAGCGTGAGCTCGGAGGACGGCAGCGTCCGATGGCAATACTGGCAGGTATAGCGGTCGCGCATCAGAATGTTCTTGCGCGAAAGAGCCCGAGTCTGGTGCGGGATGCGCCGGTATTCGAGCAGCCGGATCACGGACGGAACGCGAATCGAATGACGCGCCGAATGAATGTGCGCCTGCGATTCCTCCTCGGCGGATGCGACGCCCTTCAACACCAGCACCAGCGCGCGCCGCGCCGCGCAAATGTTGATGGGTTCATAGCTCGCGTTTAATACGAGGACCGGTCTGTGTAATCGATCAAGACTAGGCATCTTCGGTACTCCCGGAGAAGTTGGAATCACGAATCGGCTGGTCGAATCTCATGCGGCGGTCGACACGCGCCAGGGTGAGCAGCGTCACCCGCTTGGCGCCGGCTATCTTGAGTGCGCGCGCGCATGAGGCGGCGGTCGCGCCGGTGGTCATCACATCATCCACCAGAAGAACTCGCTGGCCGTCCAGCGGCGCCTCTTGCGGGCGCGGAATGCGCCGGAAACATTCAGGCGGCGCTTTGCGTTGGTCAGGCCGGCTTGCGTGGCGGTGGGGCGAATCCGGCGCAGGGCATTTTTCACTGGGATGTTGGTTCGCCGTCCGATTTCCGAAGCCAGCAGCGCCGACTGGTTGAATCCCCGCTGCCAGCGCTTGCGCCAGTGCAACGGCATCGGCACGATCAAGTCGAACTCCTGATCGCGCGGCAGCGCGACTGCCAGCAGACGCCCCAGCGGTTTCGCCAATGTCTGAACACGGCCGTACTTGAATAAGTGGATCAGCTCCCGTAGTTCGTCTTCGTAGAAGCCGAACGAATACGCGCGCATCGAACCCGCTCACGCCGCGCCGGCATAAACCACATAGCCCTTGCTCATCGAGCGGGAACGAGCTGCGGAACGGCGCCCGGCACTGCACGCAGAAATATTCGGCGGCCAGCGGCTCGGGCTTTAACAGGCACGCCCGGCAAACGGGAATCCGCGAAACTTCGCGCAGCGGCTCGGCGCAAATGCGGCAATCATCGGGGAAAATTAGCGAGAAAACGCCGGTGTAGATCTTGCGGACGAAGGAAGGGGCCAAATCATTCGAGGCAGTTTTTGTTAGGCTGCTACTGCTGAAGACGGCACCTCCTAAAACAATAGTCTACACGAAGCAAACCTCGGATGCAGTACGGGTCCCACAACCCGATACAATAAAAGCAAAGCCACTTCATGCGGACCTTCTACATCGAGACCTTTGGCTGCCAGATGAATGCGCACGATTCCGAAAAAGTCATCGGCACGCTGGTGTCGGAAGGCTACAGCCAGGTGGAAACTCCCGAACAGGCCGACCTGGTTCTATACAACACCTGCAGCATTCGCGACAAGGCCGAGCAAAAAGTTTTCCATCGACTGCAACAGTTCAAGAAAGATCACGGCCGCGGCAAAGTTTTCGGCGTACTGGGCTGCGTGGCGCAACAGGAAGGCGAGCGAATCTTCGAGCGCGCGCCATTCGTGAGCCTGGTGGCAGGATCGGCCAGCTATTCGAAGCTCCCCGAAATGCTGGTGCAGCTGGAAGCCGGCAATCGCCATGTCACCGGCCTGAGCCTGGACACGGAAGAAGCCTTCGACACGCCCTTCACGCGCCGCGACAATCCGCACCGCGCCTACATCACCATCATCGAGGGCTGCGACAAATCCTGCGCCTATTGCGTGGTGCCTTTCACGCGCGGTCCCGAGCGTAGCCGCACCAGCGAAAGCGTTCTCAAGGAAGCGCGCGAGCTGGCGCGCATGGGCTATAAGGAAATCCAGCTTCTCGGCCAGAACGTCAACAGCTATCGCGATCCTTCGCCCGGCGGGCTGGGATTTCGCGCGTATGCTGCGCGCCGTCGGCGAAGTCGACGGCATCCGCCGCGTCCGCTTCACCACTTCGCATCCCGCGAGACTTCGTCAAGGACATCGTGGATGCCATCGACGACAATCCGGTTCTGTGCAATCACGTCCACTTGCCGGTGCAGTCGGGCTCAACGAAAATGCTCGACCGCATGCAGCGGCTGTACTCGCGCGACGATTATATGCGTCGGATTGAGTGGATGAAGACGGCGCGCCGGAACATCTCCATCACCACCGACATCATCGTCGGATTCCCGGGAGAAACCGAAGCGGATTTCGAGCAAACACTGGATCTGCTAAACGAAGTACAATACGATTCATTGTTCGGCTTCAAGTATTCCCGGCGGCCCAATACGCACGCGCTGGCATTGGAGGACCACATCGCGGAAGAGGAAAAGAGCCGGCGCCTGGCTATCGTTCAAGAGCATCAGCGAAGCCATTCAGATCCGGCGCAATTCCGAGCTGGTCGGAACCGTCGAAGAAGCCTTCGTGGAAGGCTATAATCAGGCCACGGGCCAATGGATCGGCCGGACTACTCAAAATCGCACTCTCAATTTTATTCATCCGGAGCATGCGGGCCCGAAAGAAGGAGAAACTTTGGCCGGCGGTTACTGGAACGTTCGGGTTACTCGGGCAGGCCCGAACTCGCTGGCCGGTGAGGCCGTCAGTTGAGTTCATTCATAAAGGGGGACCGTATGGAAGTCGAAATGAAAATCCGCGGGTTGATGATGGACCCTGTCACCAACATGCCGATCGTGGTGCTGAAGGACATCGGCGGGAGCACCATCTTGCCGATCTGGGTTGGGATCTACGAGGCCAACGCCATCGCCCTCGAGATCGAGAAAGTTTCGACGCCGCGCCCCATGACTCACGACCTGATCAAGACCCTCCTGCTTGGTCTGGGAACCGGAATCCGCAAAGTCGTGGTCAGTGAATTGAAGGACGATACCTTCTATGCCGTCATCTGGCTGGACCGGGATGGCGACTTGATCAGTGTCGATTCACGGCCGAGCGATGCGCTGGCTCTGGCGCTCCGCCTGGATTGCCCCATCTATGTCGACGAATCCGTGCTCAAGACTTCGCAGCGCTCCAACGCCGCTTCCGACAAGATCAACAACGAAGAATGGCGGCGCTGGCTCGAGAGCCTGAACGATGAGGATCTCGGGCGCTACAAGATGTAGCTACTGCTTCTTGGTCCCGGTCGCTACTCTTCTTGGGCGCGGCTTTCGCTGGACGGCGGAGCGTTCTTTCCAGTCCAGCCGTGCAGCTTGTCGGGCTCGACATTGAAGACCACCATGAAGGGGCTGGCCGTATAGCTTTCCGGAACTCCCTCAAAGGATAGCTCGGTGCCGGAGTCTACTTTGCCGGGCAGCGCCATCTCGAACTTCAAGGTCGCGTCGGGAGTGGTGCCGTCTTCGAGCGCCATGATGATGGTCTTGGGCTTCGTTTCGGGCTCGAGTTTTACCACTTTCCCTTTGAGCGTCGGAACCTGCGCGCCCTTCATGCTCGAATTGAAATAGTTCGCGCCATCCGGTCCGGTGAGTTCGGCTTTTAAGTTTTTCCAAAGCGTGAGCTCCGGATTCTTGGCGGCGTCCTCGGCTGCCTTCTTCTGCTGCTCCTCGGCGATTTCGGTGGCATTCTTGATGTGGAAGTCGGCGGGCGGCAGCGCAGCGGCTCTTGGCGGCGGCCAGCAGATTATTAAAACCCTCGTCGCTGCCGTGGAAGCCCTTGTAGGCCCGCTGGACGTAGGCCATCACCTGTTGCCGTCCGGCCAGGATTGAGCGCCCCCGGACCTTCGTAAGTAGCCGCGCGAGCGAAATAAAACAGCGCCGTCGGCATTTTCGCCGGATCTTTTTCCGAAGCGATCGCCGTGCCCATGTAGTAATCCACTTGGCCGTCGTTGGGATTGAGCTGGAGGGCCTTCTGGAACTCGGCTTCGGCGGCCTGCCAGTTCTTCTTTTGCAGCGCGACCCAGCCCAGCGTCGTGTGCGCCAGCGCCTCTATCTGCGGCCTTTGATTCCTCCACTGCTCTTCGGTGAAATTCGGTGGGATCTTGTCGAGGATAGCCAGCAGCGCCTTGGCGGCGCTTTCGCCCTGATCCAGCAACGTCGGGAGTCGGATTCTGTCCGGCCAGCGCCTGCGTGAAGCTTACCGTGATGAACAGAGCGCTGAAATTGTTGGGATCAGTCCGCCAGAATCTGCTTGGCGACGTCGACGGCCTCTTTGGCCATGCCCAGCTGAAAATAGGTCGCGAGCAGCAGCGACCTCCGCTCGGTGACGTAATCAGTCTGCGGATATTGCTTCAGCCATTGCTGCAGCTTCTCCAGTTTGGTCTTCGGATTGGTGTCCTTGGTGATCGCGTCGAACAGGTCGTATTCGGCCCGATCCTTCCAGTTCTTCTGTGGCGCTGACGATGAGGGCGCCGTTGCCTGCCCGCGCATCCCCGTGGGCGCAAGACACAAGGCTCCCGCTATTACGACCGCCGATAAATACCTCAAGGGTTGGAATGCCACTTGCCGCCTCCACTTCTGCTTGTAGGTTACCGCAGAGCGAAAGTGCTGTTATTTAGACGCGCTCTTCTTCGGCGCTGCCCGATGAACCGGCGGTGCATTCTTTCCGGTCCACCCATGTAGTTTTCTTTCTCGACATTGAAGACCACCATCAGCGGGCTGGCAGTGTAGCTCTCCGGTACGCCTTCGAATGTCAATTCGGTGCCGGGCTCGACGGTTCCAGGCAGCGCCATCTCGAATTTCAACGTCGCGTCGGCGGTGGTGCCGTCGGACTTGCCGTCTTCCATGGCCAGGAGCGATGGTCTTCGGCCGGGTCGCCGGTTCCAGCTTCACAACCTTCCCCTTGAGCGGGGGCAACTGGGCGTCCTTCATGCTGGAGTCGAAGTAGTTCGCTCCATCCGCGCCGGTGAGGGCCTCTTTAATACCCTTCCACATGGCTTCCTGCGGGTGCGCCTTGGTCCATTCCTCTTCATTCGCCATTTCCGCTTTGGCGATATCCAGCGCATTCTTGATCGTGAAGTCCGCGGGCGGCGTCGGGCTGGCCTTCGCGGCGGCGAGCAGATTGTTGAATCCCTCGTCGCTGCCGTGATAGCCCTTATACGCCTTTTGAACGTATGTCATGACCGTCTTCCGGCCGTCGGGATTCAGCGCGCCCTGTCCTTCGTAAGTGGCTGCGCGAGCGAAGTAGAACAGAGCAGTCGGCGTCTTCGCGGGATCTTTTTCGGAATAGATCGCCGTCGCCAACTGGAAGTCGATGGTCCCGTTGTTGGGGTCGATCTGCAGGCTCTTTTGGAAATTGGTCTGGGCGGCCTGCCAGTTTTTCTTTTGCAATGCGATCCAGCCTAAGGTCGTGAGCGCGAGGTTTTGCACCTGAGGCTTTTGGGTGGTCCATTGGTCGGCTGTCAGGTTCGGCGGCGCGGTATTGATGTTCAAGAGAGCGGTCGCCGCCTTCTCGCCCTGATCGAGAACGTCCGGCGTCGGACTCTGGCCGGCCAGGCTCTGCGTAAGGGTCACCGTAATATACAGAGCGCTGAAGTCGTTTGGATCATTCGCGAGAATCTGCTTGGCGACATCCACGGCTTGTTTGGCCTGCCCCAACTGAAAGTAGGTCGTCAGCAGGAGCGTGCGCCGTTGGGCCATGAAGGCGGTATCGGGGAAGTCCTTCTCCCACTGCTGGATCTTCGCCAGCTTGGCTTTCGGATCGGTCTCTTTCGTGATCGCGGTGAAGAGATCGAACTCCGCTTGATTTTTCCATTGCGGGCCTTGGGGGGCCGCTGGAGCAGCCGGCAGGCGCCTGCGCGAACATCGGCGCCGCTCCTGATCCCAGTACCCCGATCATCGCAACAGCTAACAAATATTTGGATGGTTGAAAATACACTCGCCGCCTCCCGGATCTCGTCATTAGGTTGACTTCGGCCAATTGAAACCCTAACCGCAGCATGGCGCCCAGCACCCTTAGACTTGAAGTTGGTGCAATTGCGGAGTATATCCGAATCCGGGCTGCGCTGCAAGTTCCCTAACGTTAGATGTATACCAGTGTACTCTTGTTCCGCTGCGAAGTGAGAAAAAAACATGCAAAAATCGGCCCTTCAGAGCACCTCCCGTTGACAACTCCCCTGGGCCGAAACGCATAATCGGTCCATGAGTACCACGCGAGCCATGCCGGGCGGGTGGGCCGACCGGAATCGCCTTCCAAAAGGCACGAACGGCCGCAATCTATGCCGGTGGTGCAATCTCGAGGTGCCCAAGGGACGACTCACCTTCTGCTCGGATTGGTGCGTGGAGGAATGGCGCTTGCGCACCGATCCGGGATACATCCGCGAAAAAGTACTAGAGCGCGACCAAGGCGTGTGCGCTCAGTGCGGCGTCGACTGCCTGGCGGCCTGGAGGCATCTGAAGCGATTGCGCGGCGCGTCCAGCTTGAAGGCTCGGTTGGAATGGGGACTCCGGCTCGGATCGCCCGGCCGAAAAAGCCTCTGGGACGCCGATCATATCGTTCCCGTAGTCGAAGGCGGCGGAGAATGTGATCTCGAAAACATACGAACGCTTTGCCTGAAATGCCATCGCGTGGTGACAGCGCAGTTACGCGCCAAGCGCCTGAAAGCTAATCAAGCATCGGCTTCAAATAGCGCATAACTGTTTGCGCAACCACCGCGTTGCCTGGCCCGGTCGGATGCAGCCCGTCCCGCTGCATTAGATTTCGAGTGGCCATGGTCGCCACGCCTTCCAGCAGGAACGGGATCCGGGTCACTTTATACTTCGCCGCCAGATCGCGATAGATCTGCTCGAACGTCCGGATATAATCCGGCCCATAGTTGGGCGGCAGCGTCATGCCCGCCAGAATCACCTTCGCGCCGGCATTCTGAAGAGTGGCGATGATCTGATCCAGATTGGCGCGCGTGGTTTCGAGCGGCAGCCCTCGCAATCCGTCGTTGCCGCCGAATTCGACGATCACGATGCGCGGCTTAGACGCCAGCACCTCGCCCAGCCGGTTGACGCCGTCCGTGGTGGTGTCGCCGCTCACGCCCGCGTTGATCACGCGCCAGTCGAAGTCCCGCGGCGTCCAGGTCCTTCTGCAGGAAGTCCGGATAACTGTTGCCCGGCTCGGCGCCGAAGCCGGCCGTCAAACTATTGCCGAACGCGACGATCGACCGGGCGCGTATCTACTTTTGTAGGGGGCGGTTGTGTAGGGGGCGGCGTGGAGGATTTGGCCGGAGTTGCTTCACTGCTCGGCGGCGCCGCTTCTGGCGGCTTCGGTCCGCCACAGCTAACTAGCGTTAAAGTCAATCCGAGCGCGAGAATCCAAACAGAAGATGAACATCACCCAATGCCATAATAAAGAATTGCAGGAGAATCTGATCCGAACACCCGCCATCCGGGTTTCGGCTCTCACCAAGAGCATTCAAACCGCCACGCATAAGGTCGACATTTTGCGTGGTATTGATTTTGACGTTCAGCACGGCGAGTTCGTTGCCATCATGGGACCGTCGGGCAGCGGTAAGAGCACGTTACTCGGACTTGCTGGCCGGTCTCGATACGCCGACCACCGGCAAGATCATTCTCGACGGCGAGGACATCACCGGCCTCGATGAAGACCAGATGGCGCGGCTGCGCGGCCGGAAAATCGGCTTCGTTTTTCAGTCCTATCATCTGCTGCCGACCTTGACCGCTGAAGAGAATGTCCTGCTTCCCTACGAACTGACCGGCGGCAACGGCTCCGAGGGCCGCCAGCGAGCCCGCGAACTGCTGGAAAGCGTGGGCCTGCCGGATCGCCGCGATCATTATCCTGTCCAGCTTTCCGGTGGCGAGCAGCAGCGCGTGGCCCTGGCGCGCGCCTTCATGGTGCGCCCGCCGATCCTGCTGGCCGACGAGCCGACCGGCAACCTCGACAGCCAGAATGGCCAGCACGTGCTCGAACTGCTGATTTCTCTGAACCAGCGCGAAGGCACAACGCTGGTCCTGGTGACGCACGATCCCGCTCTATCGCAGCCGCGCCGGCCGCCGCATCGTGCTGCGCGACGGCCTGGTAGTGAGTGAAGAGTAACCATGAACTTCGCCTGGTCCACCGCTTGTAAGATCGCCTGGCGCGAAGCCCGCGCATCCTCGTTCAAGTTTGGATTCGTCATCCTGGCGGTCGCGGTCGGGGTCGGCTCTCTGACCGGCGTCCGCGGATTCAGCCGCGCCTTTCACGACATGCTGTTGAGCCAGGCGCGCACGCTGATGGCTGCCGATCTCTCTCTGCGCGTCTTCGAGCTGCCTACGACCGGAACAGAACGCGGAGATGGACAATCTCGCCAAGACCGGCGTCGAGCGCACCTGGATCACCGAAACCTTGACCATGGCATCGAGTAGTGCGTCCTCGAGTAGCGCACCCAAGCCGCCCATGCTGGTCTCGGTGAAAGCCGTCGACCCGAGCGTCTATCCGTTTTATGGCGAGATCCGCCTCGCGCCGCCCGTTGCGCTCTCCCAGGCGCTGAAGAGCGATACCGTCGCGGTCTCCGACGACATCCTGCTGCGCTTGAATCTCAAAGTCGGCGATACTCTGCTGCTGGGCGGCCAGCCGTTTCGCATCATCGGCCAAGTGACTTATGAGCCCGACCGCATGCTCGGCACCCTCAACGTCGGCCCGCGCGTGATGATTACCCGCGAGGGTCTGGAGCGCACCGGTCTGATGCTTCCCGGCAGCCGCGCCGCCGAGCGCTTCTTGTTCCGCCTAGGAACCGGCTCGCCGTCCATCCAAGTGGTGCGCGCTGATCTGAAGAAAAGTTTTCCGGATGCCCTGATCGCCGACTATCGCGAATCGCATCCCATCATTACCCGCGGCCTGGACCGCGCCACCACGTTCCTCAGCCTGGTAAGCCTGATCACGTTGATCGTCGGCGCGATCGGCGTGGCCACGGCCATGCACGCCCACATCCAGCAGCGCATGGATTCCATCGCGATCATGAAGTGCATCGGCGCGCGGTCCAGCCAATTGATGCGCATCTATCTGATCCAGACGGTGTCGCTGGGCCTGGTGGGTGGCATACTTGGCGTGGCCTTCGGCATCGGCATCCAGCGAGCGTTTCCGCAGTTTATCGCCCGCTACTTTCAAATCGAACCTTCCGCGAGCTGGGATCTCATCACCGCCGCGCAAGGCATCGGCATTGCCATCATGGCGACGCTGCTCTTCACGCTGCCGCCGCTACTCGCGATCCGCCGCATCCGGCCCAGCTTGATTCTGCGCCGCGAAATGGCCGAGACCCGAGCCGACTGGCGAACGCGCCTCCGTGACGGGCGGCCTTCGATCCTGGCGGGAATCGCCATCATAATCGGCTTCGCTGGAATCGCGATGTCGTTCGCCACCGGCACACCCAACGACATCTGGAAAACCGGCGCATATTTCGCCGGCGCTCTGGTCGTCAGTTTCGCTGTCCTTTCCGGAATCGCTTGGCTGATGTTGCGCGGCTTGAAGCTCGCCAGCCGGCGCCAGTTGCCCACTTCCATCCGGCACGGCATCGCCAATCTTTATCGGCCCGGCAATCATGCGGGATCGGTACTCGTATCGCTGGGCATCGGCGTGATGTTTACGCTCACGGTTTATCTGGTGCAGCGCGGCGTGATCACGGAGATGAGCCGCAACGCGCCGCCCGGCATGCCGAATGTCTTCCTGATCGATATCGCGCCCAAGGATCGCGATGCCATCGTCGACATTTTGAAACAGCAGCGCGGTCTCGAAGGTGCGCCGGAGTTGATCGGCACGGCCACCGCAAAGCTGATCGATGTGGATGGCCGTTCCTTGGAAAATATGAACCTGCGCGGCTGGGGGCGGAGGTTTCGCACCGCTCGCCCGGTCACTTCGGCCGCCGCCATGCCCACCTATGTGGATATTGTGCGCGGACATTGGTGGTCGCCGTCGGCAACCAACGGCGCCGCGCAGGTCTGTGTCTCCGATGAAGTGGCCAGAGTGCTCGGCATCAATCCGGGCTCCACGATGCGCTGGACCATTGCTGGCAAGGAGGTGACTACTCGCGTGGCCTGCATCCAAAACATCGATTCCATCCATCTTGCCAGCCGCGTCGAGTTCATTTTCAGCGCCGGCGCCCTGGATGGCTTTCCGCTGATTTATTACGGCAGCCTGCGCGCGCAGCCGGCCGCGGTTACGTCGCTTGCAGGAGGCGCTCTATCGCCGCTTCCCCACCGTCACGGTGGTGAACATGGCCGATGTGCTTCAGACTTTCCAGAGCGTGGTCGACAAAATTGCACAAGTGGTCCGGTTCATCTCGATTTTCGCGATCCTGGCCGGCGCCATTATTCTGTCGTCAAGCGTGGCCGGAACGCGCTTCCGCCGCATGCGCGAAGTCGTGATCCTCAAAACTCTCGGAGCTACGCGCTGGCGCGTCAGCCGGATCTTCTCGGTGGAGTTTCTGATTCTGGGCGCGGTGGCGGGAACCATGGGCGCGCTGCTTGCCAACGGGTTCGCGAATCTGCTGCTCAAGCGTATGCTCGACTCGCCGATGTCGTTTCCGATCCTGCCGGCCGTGCTTGCCGTTGTGGCTACTGCCTTAATCGCCAACGCCGCCGGCTGGATGGCGAGCTTCCGCATTCTGGGTCAGAAGCCGCTCGAGATCCTGCGCGAGGAATAAACTCTTACTGGCTGCTCACCGTGATGAAGCCGCTGGTCGGGGAGGATGCGCCGCCCACGGTGATTACCAGCGATTGATCGCCGTTCGTGACACCGTTCGGAACTCGCAAGTTCACTTGATACAGCCCGGCATTTTGTGAAACACCCACGTACAGAATGTCGGATGGATCTAAGGTCACGCCGCCAAATGAAATCGATACAGGAGCCGTCACCTGCGCCGCCGCGCCCGGCAACACACCGGCGTCGAAAGCCGGATTGGTTGCGCCAAAGCCGGTGCCGAACAGGGTAAGAATATCGCCAGGTTTGGCGGGCATGACCGACACTCCAGGCAACAATCCGGAGGCGCCAATGAACGTCCCCGTAGCCGCATTGATAGCTGCGATCGGATTGTGACCGCTTCCATTGTGCACGAAATAGAAGAACTCAGGCGCGGTGGCTTGCACCGTTACTGGTACGGCGTTGCTCGTTTCCGATTGCGGTGTGTCGCAGTTGGTTATCACTGAGAGACTCGACGCACCCGCCGGAAGCGATGGAACTTGGAAATTGATTTGCCCGGCATAGACCGCGAAGACCGGTGCGCGCACGGCTCCTAGCGGATTACCTCCAAACCCCACGCATACGCCGGCCAGATTGGTAGGGAGATTTCCATTCACAAGATCGTCCGGGCCAGCCTGCCGAGCCGTTCCGTCCGGAGCGAACCGGACGCCGAAAATAGTGGCAATCGCATTGGGCGCGAGCGCTTGTACGGACGGAGTGCTCAAGCCCGCGCTGGCGACGCCGCCGGCAGAGATGGCCGGCGCGGTCGGAGATATTGCCGCAGCCGAGAAGGTGACGACGCTCGAAAGATCGGTAGCTGATACTTTCACAGTCACCGTGCCAGCGGTCTTCCCGAGGGTCACTGTTGCGCTGGCAGTCCCGTCGTTCAACGTGATTGCTGCCGACGGGCTCACCGTCGCCGCACCTGCCGGATTCACCGTGAAGCTGACGATTACGCCGGGAACTGCTGCTCCGCTGCTGTCGGCAATTTTCACGACCAGCGGCGCTGCCAGCGTTCCCCCCGTGCTTCCACTTTGGTTATTGCCGCTCAAAATACTAAGAGTCGCCGGACTAACCACCTGGGGAGTAAGCTTGCGAACACGATCGTTGATCGAATCTGTAACGTAAACGGAACCGGTACTATCGACCGTGATTCGGTACGGGGCAACTGTAGCCGAAATTGCCGGGCCTCCGTCGCCCGAGCTTGGAAGAAAATTTCCATTCCCTGCAATGGTTGTAATCAGCCCACTCGCGGTAACGCGCCGAACCACCGAATTGCCGTTGTCCGCAATGTAGAGATTCCCGGCATTGTCCACTGCGACACCGCTAGGAGAAGCCAGAAGTGCCGCAGTCGCTGGCCCTCCGTCGCCCGCGTAACCCGGCACTCCCGTGCCCGCCACGGTAGTGATCGTCCCACTCGGCGTGATCTTCCGAATCCGGTTGTTAATACGATCCGCTACATACAGGTTGTTCGTGTTGTCCACCGCAACGTCTAACGGATCCATGCCCGCTGAAAGAGCCGGGCCATTGTCTCCCGAGAAGATGAATCGTCCGTTTCCAGCGATGGTGGTGATCGTGCCGGACGCGCTAACTCTACGAATCCGGCTGTGGCTGTAATCGGTAAAGTAGACGTCGTTTGCGGAGTCCACGGCAACGCCGGTCGGCATGCTAATCATTGCGGCTGTGGCAGGGCCGCCATCACCGCTGTACCCGTCTTGCGATACTCCCGCGACAATCGACGTGACACCGGCTGGCGTGATCTTGAGAACCAGGGGTTCATCATCGGTGACGTAATAATTCCCGCCTTGATCCGCCGCTACGCCGTGCGGAGGCGCCAGGATCTGACCAACACTACCAATCGTGCCTCCGGGGCTAAATTTACGAGCCACCAGATCGCCCGTATCCGCTACCACCAAGTTCCCCCCGCTTGAGACAGCCAGTCCTTCTGGAAGGTCGAGGAAAGCCGAGAGGGCCGGCCCGCCATCGCGATGGCTGGTCCCCGCGAGAGTCGTAATGACACTTCCGGCGATCTTTCGAATTCTCTGGTTCAAAAGATCCGCGACATAGATTTGATTATTGCCGTCGACAGCCAGCCCGGCGGGGCCATTCATCTCTCCATTGGTCGCCGCCTCGCTATCTCCCAGAAAACCGGGGTTTCCGTTCCCGGCGATGGTGAAGATCAAGCCCGTCGACAAATCTACCCGGCGAACGACGTTCATATTGATATCCGATATCAGAAGATTTCCGGCTCCATCGATGGCGACGCCGTCAGGCAGCATTATTTCGCTGGTGGCGGCCAACCCGTCCTCGATGTAGCCGAAGTCTCCGCTTCCAGCTACGGTGGTAGCTATACCGGTGACGTCAATCTTCCGCACCCGTTCGCCCGAAAGATCGGCGAGATAAACATTCCCGGCGGAATCTACGGCCATGCCGGTTATCAAGCCGATAAGGGCGCTCATTGCCGGTCCATTGTCGCCGGTGTATCCATAGGCCCCCGTACCTGCGAAGGTGGTAATCATTCCGTTTGAATCCACCTTCCGAATCCGATAATTAGGTCCATCGGCGATCAAAAGATTCCCTTTGCGATCGATGGCCACGGCTAGTGGTGTGATTTGAGCCGATATTGCCGGTCCATTGTCGCCAGAAAACCCGGCAGTACCATTGCCGGCCACGGTGTTGATGGTGCCGTCGATCGAGATTCGCCGGACGCGAAAATTGTCCCGGTCAGCGACATAAACGTTCCCGCTGCCGTCCACGGCGACGCCCGTTGGCGCGCTCAGCTCAGCCATCATTGCATTTCCTCGATCACCGGAATATCCGGGCACTCCGGTCCCGGCATATGTGCTGATGATTCCGGAAAAATTCACTTTTCGAATGCGGTTGTCGACAGTGTCGGCAATATATACGTTGCCGGCCGAGTCGACTGCAACAGAACGCGGCTCGCGAAGCGGCGCCGAAGTAGCATTGCCGCCGTCTAGTAGCCGGTTGGTTCCTGCAACCGTACTGATCGCGTAAGGCTGGCTCCAAATGTCAAAAACCGAAAAGCAAAGAAATCCCAGTAAACTAATAGTGCGCATCATGGAAAGTGCGGGTATTCTATCACGATGAAAGAACTAGCCGCTGAAATGGGATGATCTTTTCTTAGGAAACGCCCAGCGCCTTCTCCGCTTTTCGGACATCTTTTTGTGGAAGAAAGATAATCGCCCCATAGCGGCCCGCACCCGCGCACACTGCCTGCACCGCGCCAACGTTGATTCTTGCGGCTGCGAGTTTCGCCAGCGATTCCGCGACCACGCCGGGCCCGTCCTCGCCGTTCACAAAAAATGCGATCTGTTTTTTGCCGACCGTGAGTCCGGCTTTCTTGGCAGCCTTCACCAATGCAGCGCCATTCTCGGGAATCATTTCCAGTTGAGCTTTGCCCGGCATTGATGGGTAGGCCCACAGCGCGATCAAGTTGACGCCGCCATCCTTCAGCGCGCCCAAAACTCGCGCTCCTTCACCGGCCTTGTTTGCAATCGTCGCCGAATAATGGTCTACCTTTACAACACTTCCGTTCATCGTCACCTATTCTTTCCACGCGCGAAGCAAGCGCCGGAGCAGAACCAGTTGTCCGATGTGATACGCGTTGTGATCGGCCAGCAGCAGTGCTTCGCGTAGCACCGTCTGGCCTGTGCCATGCGGAATCGGCGCGAAAAGGTCGGTTTGCTTCGACGCCACCAGCTTTTCCATGGCCTTCTGGTCCGCCTGCGTTTTCCGGATACTCGTGTTCCAGGCAGCGCCGCTGGGTGGAGCCTCAGTCTGGGGCCAATAACCATCCGGCCACTTCGGTGAAACATGTTTTGGATTGCGGCTGAATTCCAAAATATCCCACTGGGCAATTCGGATATGCTCCAACAATTGCCAGGCCGTATGTTCCGCTCCTTTGGGTTTCTTGCCTCGGAACCCCGTGGGAAGCCCCGCCAGAGCTGTCTTCAAATCGGCATGAGCGTGTCCTCCGGCGAGCAGTTCCAGCACATGATGGCGTAGAGCTTGGTCTTCTTTCATTTTGACCTCTTGCCTGTGGATTTGGCATCCTTCGAAGATTCGGCGGGCAGCCAGAAAGCCGGGAATTTGGCGGCTGCCGCGGCTCCTAACAACAGGTCGATTCCTAAGACGGAGCACAACGTTCTGATCATAACGTTAAGACTACCGCGCTACGCCGGTGACTAGTATTTTTCCCGGGGTCAGTTTTCCTCTGGCGATGCGGATAGATTCAAAGCCCGCCTGCTGCAGCCAACTCGCGTATTCGTCAGAATGGTAAGCCCCGCCGGTCGAAGTAAGGGCGAAATAGAGCGCCGCGCCATCGCCGGCCGTGACCTTGCTGCCCGGCCGGGGGGATTCAAGCTCCCACACCGCGACCACACCCTTCGGACCCAAGGCCGCCGTGGCCTTCCGCAAAATACACGCGATCTGTTCCGGCAAGAAGTGATGGAGGATGTTGAACAGCAGAACGACATCGTACCCGCCGCCCCAATCGGCATCGAGCAAGCATCCGGCGCGATGCTCGACGATGTCGTCGATCCCCTCGGCCGCAGCCAGGTTTCGGGCGCCGGGCAAAGCCTCGGGCAATTCCAGCACGGTCGACCGCATGGGCGGATGCTTTCTGCAGATGGCCGCACCGAACAACCCATGCGAGCCGGCCACGTCCAATAGCTTGCGAGCGCCATGCGGCACACGAACTTTTCGGGCCACCGTCGCGGCTTCCAGACGGGCCAGCTCCAGCATTCCACGCTGATAATTGGCCCAGGCCTCCGGATCTTTCAGCGTGGTATGAAAATCCAGACCGCGGCCGCAACGCACCGCATCATCGAGCCCCGCCACCATCTCCCACTGCTCGTAGTTCCAACGAACGTAGCCGAACATTTCCATATCGCCGCCGGGAATCATGGTACGACGGCCAAGTTTCGAAAGCTTGTAACCGTCGTCTTTTTGGTCCAGGTAACCGGCCAGCACCAGATTTCGCAGCAGAAGATCCAGAAAGCGTTCATTCAATTTTAACCGCTGTGCCAGTTCGTTCGACTTCTGAGGACTTGCACCCAGCGCCTCGAACACGCCCAGCCGGACTCCCGCCATCAAGGTTCGAGCTTTCAAGATGGCGTATAACGAATCGAGCAGTGGAATCGGAACCTTGCCGAAAGCCAGTGCCAGCCGCTCCGTTAAATCCGTGGGAATGACACCATAATTCATCGCCTCCGATGATACGGCACCGTTGGCGTACTACGCTAGGTGAACGGAATGATCATTGCGAGACTGGCGTATGATAAACACGAGAATGAGCGCCGTCAGTCCCGTCTATTCCGAGATCATCGCCTTCATCGCCGCCGGTACAACTCCGGATGCCGTAGCTCAATTTCATCCATCGCTTGAGGCCCAGCAGAGAGTCGCCGATTTGATTGAGCGCGAGAAGGCCGGTCGCCTATCGGCCGAAGAGAAGGCAGAGCTCGATCATTTCCCGGAATTGGAGCACATTTTGAGAATGGCCAAGGCACGGGCCCGGCAAATCATCTCTCGTGGCCGGTGACATAAGCAATGAAGTCCGTGTTGAAGTAGCCCGGCGATCCGATCATCGTTGAGAACTCCACTCGGCGCACTGAGATCTCACCGCACTCACTCCGGTAGAATCAAAACTTCATGCCAGAGTCAGCCGACGTCGTCATCATTGGCGCGGGCATCGTTGGTTCCAGCATTGCTTTTCATCTCACTGAAGCTGGAGTGAAGAACGTGCTGGTGATCGAGCGCGAAACACGCCAAGGCCTGGGGTCCACCGGCAAGAGCATGGGCGGCGTGCGCGCGCAGTTCGCCACCGACGTAAATATCCAGATGTCGCTGTATTCCATCCCCTTCCTGAATCGATTCGAAGAGGCCACTGGCCACCCCTCCGGATACAAGCCGGACGGCTATTTGTTCATGGCCACCACCGATCGGCACATCGATTATCTGCGGACCAATTTCGCCCGGCAGCAGGCGCTTGGATTGAAAGATATTCAGTGGTTGCAACCCGACGATATTCGCAAAGTGCTTCCACAGTTGCGGTCCAACGACATTATCGGAGGCACTTTCTGCCCCACCGACGGTTTCGTCGACCCGAACAGCGTCATGACCGGCTTCATGGCGCGCGCGGCCGAACAGGGCGCAAGACTATGGCGCGGAGTCGAAGTCACTGGCATCGACGTAGAACGCGGAGAAATTGCCGGAGTGCAGACCACCAACGGATCGGTCTCGACGCGTACGATCGTCAATGCGGCCGGGCCGTGGGCCGCCGGAGTTGCGCGGATAGCGGGCGCCGAATTGCCAATCGAACCGCTGCGCCGCATGCTGGTTCCGACCGAACCTTTTTCAGGATTGCCCGAACATCTTCCCATGATTATCGACATGTCTACTGGCTGGCACTTCCGGCCCGAAGGCGTGGGACTGCTGATGGCCTGGGCCGATCCCGAGCAGCAGCCAGGTTTCCGCACCGACTTCGATCCCGGTTTCATCGAGAAGATCCTGACCTACGCCGCCAATCGAGTGCCGTGCTTCGCCGAGCTCGCCGTCAACCCACGCCGCTGCTGGGCGGGCATGTACGAAATGTCGCCCGATCATCATTCCATTCTCGGCCCTGCGCCAGGAGTGGGCGGGCTCTTCTTCGCCAACGGATTTAGCGGACATGGAGTCATGCACTCGCCGGCTACGGGGCGCATTCTTTCCGACCTGATCCTGCATGGCAAGACCGATATAATCGATGCCGATACGCTCAGTGTCCGGCGCTTCGCCGAAGGCCGCGCGATTGAGGAAACGGCAGTCCTGTGATCGCGGGCTGTCCTACGGTCGCGCAAGTCCGGGAAGCGCGCGAGGCTATTGCCGGAGCCGCGATCCGCACGCCGCTGGTCCGGCTAAATGCTTCCGGTGCTCCCGCCGAAATCTATCTGAAGCTCGAGAATCTACAGCCCATCGGATCGTTCAAGATCCGGGGCGCCGCAAATGCCATCGCACACCTGACCGCCGCCCAACTGGAGCGCGGCGTGGTGACAGCTTCAGCCGGAAACATGGCCCAAGGGGTCGCTTGGCGGGCTCGCGAATTAGGCATTCCCTGTGCCGTCATCGCGCCCGATACCGCGCCGCGGACCAAGATCAGTGCCATCGAACGGCTGGGCGGCCGGATCCTGAAAGTTTCGTTTGACGAGTGGTGGCGAGCTTTCGAAGAGCGCTCTTATCCAGGCGTCGAAGGTACATTTATCCACGCTTTTGATGATCTTAACGTGATGGCCGGAAACGGTACCATCGCCCTCGAAATTCTGGAAGACCTGCCCGACTTCGACGCAGTCGTGATTCCCTGGGGTGGCGGCGGCCTCACCTGCGGAATTGCTTCGGTGCTGCGAAAATTGAAGCCGAAGTGCCAAATCTTCGCCGCCGAAGTGGCCACCGCCGCGCCTCTGATAGTTGCTTGGAAAACTGGCTCGCCGCAGGTGATCGAACCGCTGAAGTCTTTCGTGGATGGGATAGGCGGCAAGTCGGTCTTTCCACAGATGTTCGAAAGGGCGAGGCGCCTCATCGACGGAGCGCTGGTGGCTCCAGTGAACGAGGTCGCTACGGCTGTGCGGTTAATAGCCGAACGGAATCGCGTGATTGCCGAAGGCGCCGGAGCGACTGCGGTGGCCTGTGCTCTGGCCGGCATGGCCGGGACGGGGAAAGTGGTCTGTGTCGTTTCCGGGGGCAACATCGACCTGGCGAAGCTGGCCGAAATCCTGACGGGCAGCTAAACTTTTTCGGAACAAAATGAACTTTCTTTCGTCTTTAACCAGGTAAGGAGGCTGGATGAAGGCTATCGTCGGTGGTGTATTGATCCTGGCTATGCTGGCGGCGGGCACCGCTTTTGCATATGTGATTGACGACTCGGACTGGTGCTGGCAAATGCGATCGGAGGCGCGCCCAAGAGCCATGGAAGCACGAGAAGCCGCCCGGGAAGCGCGCGAGATGGCGCGTGAACAAATCATCGTGGCGAAACGAGAAGCAAGCCGCGCCCGTTGGGAAGCGACCCGCGAAGCCACCCGAGCCCGCATTGATTTCGCCCGGGAGCGCCGCGACATCGTGCGCGAGCAGATGCGCGCTCGCCGTGAGATTCTACGCGATGTCCAGCGCGAACTGCGCCGCGACCGAGTGTACTAGCCAGTTCCGTTCGTTCATAACCTTTCCCCCACGATCATGGAATGTCGTCTTCGGGAATCGTAGAAGATGTCTACAGCCGCCCCGCGCCGCCGGCGCCTGCCCCTGAGGATCGCCCGAATCCAGGGTGATCAGCTCAGCATTTCGCAGCACCAAATCGGCCGGCTGGGCGCACAGCCAACGCCCGGACAGGGATAACACGAGACAGAGCCGGTCTAACTTGTGTATCTTGAATAGGATGAATCCCCGGATTCGCCTCATTCTGCCGTGCTCGATAACCTTGAGGCAAATGGGATTCGTAACGAAACGCATGGCGCTCGGGTCTACAGCACGATGAGTTCTCGAATCTGCCCTCGGTGCGGCCGGAACGACACTAGACAGTCGGGCCGGCACAGCGTTGGAGACAAGATCATGGCTCTCTTCGGACTGGCGCCTTATCGCTGCCGGGCCTGCCGGAACCGTTTTTTCCGCATTCCAATTGGTAATGGCAACGGGCACACGGCCGCTGCCGACAACTTTCATCATACCGGCCCGGCTCGTCCTTTCCCCGTCGAGCGCGCCGCAGTCGAACTGGCCGTCTCAACTCCTGCAAGTGAGCATCCCTTAACGCAGATCCCTATTGCGTTTTCAATCTTGATAGTGAGCCGGGATCCAGCTGTCCGAAAACTGCTTTGTAAGCTGCTCGCGCGTCCTGGATATCACACTCACCCGCTCGGCGAGGACTCAGACCTCTCTTCGGAACTGGACGCCAGGAAAGTCGATTTGCTCATCACCGACCTGGAGATGCCCGAACAGCAAAGCTTGGAAACCGTGGCGGCGCTGCAAAGGCAGTACCCGAAACTAAAGATCATTGCGTTATCGGCGCTGCGCGTCTCGGGTGAGCCTGGATCGATCGTTTTGCCCAAGCCGTTCCGGCGTGAGCTGCTGCTGGAGAGTGTGCAGAATGCGCTCGCCCAGGCGGCTGATACACGTCTATCCGTCAGATGAACCCGCGCCCTTATGCCGCATTCCGAGCGGAGCGCTGACGGATCGCCCGCCGTAATCGTTGGCACTTCTGCTCAGCAATTTCGGCGAACTCCGAAAGCAGTTCCCTTTCGGCCTTAGAGAGGATGCCATTGGCCGCTTTGAGATAATTAGCCAACCTGCGGCGTTCAGCAACGGCTTTTCGGTACTCGCTTTGAAGTTGCTGCTTCCGGGAGCGCGAGTCCTTCACTTTTACTTTCCGCGCCATCTGGCTGATTAGACGCCGGATCGGAACCAAAGGGTGCTATGATAATGGGGGCCAGGTGGAACGCCTAGGGTTGTACAAATAACCTCTAGGCGTAGTTCGGTTTAGCATGAGATCAAATTGACGCGATAGCGTCTAATGGACGAAGTGGATAACCCTCCTACACCGGTTGAGATACTGCTGGTCGACGACAACCCCGGAGACGTCGAGCTGACCAAGGTAGCTCTGCGCGACGCCAAGATTGTGAACGCAGTGCATGTTGCCAGGGACGGAGCGGAGGCGCTGGCTTTTCTGCGGTGCGAGGGACCGTTTGGCGACGCACCGAAACCGGATCTGGTCCTGCTTGATTTGAGGATGCCCAAAGTGGACGGCTTCCAGGTATTAGCCGAGATGCGGGCTGACGAAGAGCTACGCCGCATTCCGGTAGTGGTCATGAGCAGCAGCAGCGCCGAACAAGATCTGGCCCGAGCATACGATGCGCAGATCTCAGCTTATCTAGTCAAACCTTCCAGCTATGACGACTACTTCAATGCCATTCGCGCGGTGAAGGAACTATGGTTCCACGTCGTCGCCCTGCCGCCTAAGGTCCGCTCGGCGGCGGGTTGAAGCCTGACGCCTAATCGCTACGGCGTCCGCCGTCTTAGCCATCGCAGGCATTCCTACTGAACGCAGAATCTCAGCCTGAATCGGCGCGGTGTATTCGGTAACTGCGATTGCGCCATAGTCTGGTCCGCACACAGCCCGCAACAGGCGTTTTCCTGCCGGCGTTGCGACACGTTGCGCCACAGCGTCGGCAACGTCCCGCGTATTCGGGCTCTGCTCAGCAGCGAAGATCTACGACAAGGTGCGAAATAGCCTCGGCCCTAGTGAGCGGGGCGCCCAAAGGCGCAGTTTCGACCACCCCAAAGTGATTGCCAAAATAATCCGCTCTGCGCGCTCCGATTACAATATGCAGTGCGGCCCCTACCCGGCCCGCATACTCGGAAAGCTACGTCATTGACCGCGGTCTCGTGCTATAGTGCGTTTGCGTACAGGCTTGGGATAAGCGCATGAGAACGCAGACCGTTCGAACATTTCTGTGGAGCGCGTCCCTGTTAATCATCGCGTGGTTGCTAGCTCTGGACATTTTTGTCGCGCAGCAGTCTCCCGCCTTGCTGTATCCCCTGCTGGGCGCTTCTGTGCTGATCTTAGTTCCCGCAGCGCTGCTGGCGTGGTTTTTCAGGAGGGCCTTCGTGCGTCAGGCCGAGCAACTACGTACTTACACCGAGCGGCTGTTGGACCCAGACGTTTTCGAGTACGAGCTTCCAACCGGCGACGATGAACTGGGCGCGTTGGCGCGGTCGCTACGGCGTACCGCTCCGCGAATTCGAGCCCTGGTTGAGAATCTCAAGCTGGAGGGGGCACGCCGCGAAGCAATCCTGGCCAGCATGGTGGAGGGCGTACTAGCGGTGGACAAAGACTTGCGGGTGACTTTTTGCAACGATTCCTTCGCCCGAACGGTCGGCGCGCGGATTCCAGTGGGTTCGGAAACGCGATTATCCGAGCTGGTCCGGGATCCTCGCGTGCTCGAAATCATGACTGCTGTTCTCGCCACGGGCGAGCGGGTCGAGCGCCGCCTTACCCTGGCCGCCGCGGCAGGCCATTCCTTCGATGTGCTGGCCGCGCCCCTGGCAGGGCCAGCGACGAAACCCGGCGCGCTCGCTATTTTTCACGATGTCACGGAGCTCGAGCGATTGGAGCGTGTTCGCAAGGATTTTGTGGCCAATGTGTCGCACGAGCTTCGCACGCCGCTGGCGGCTATCCATGGATACGCCGAAACATTGCTCGGGGGCGCACTCGAAGATCACGAGAACAATCGCAAGTTTGTGGAAGTCATTCTGGCGCAAGCCAGGCGGCTAACGAATATCGCCTCGGACCTGTTGACGCTTTCCGAACTGGAGAGGGGTAGGACCGTGCCGCCCCAGCAGGTATCGGTTCGTGCAGCATTGGAATCCGCCTTTCGCACGGTGGAAGCCACCGCGGTGGCGCGAGGCGTGCGACTGACTCGCGGGGCCTTCGAAGACAGTAAAATAATGACGCACGAGCTAAGGCTGGAGCAGGTCTTTGTAAACCTGCTCGACAATGCAGTGAAATTCAATCGGCCGCAAGGTGAAGTTCGGGTCGAAGTCCAGCCATCGGACCAATACGCTTGCATCACCATCGCGGACACCGGAATCGGCATTCCATCAGAGGACCTGCCCAGGATCTTCGAGCGTTTTTATCGTGTGGATAAAGCTAGATCTCGCGACATAGGTGGCACCGGTCTGGGACTCTCCATCGTCAAACATGCGGTGGAGCAGATGGGTGGGACTGTCACGGTCGCAAGCCGGTTAGGTGAGGGAACCAGGTTCATAATTACGATTCCCCGAGTCCGTAATTGACCCGCTCACTGTAACCAAATATTAACTCAATTGTCATGTTTCGCTAACGCCAGAAGGTTATCCTCAACACTCGGCAGCTAGAAATCTGCAAAAGCAACTCCAAATACTTCATATGAGAGGAATGAACTTACGATGCGACATTCTCTAGTTGTATGCGTGGCCACACTTCTGGCACTATCCCGATGGCCGCGCAATCTCCAGAGAACTCCGAGGTTCAGGCGCTGAAGGCGCAGCTCACGGAACAGCAGAAACAGATCGATCAATTGAAATTCGCCCTCGAAGAGCAGAAGAAGCTGATCGAGCGAAGCATGAAGAGCACCACCAACGAGGACAAGCGCGTGTTCGCATTGCCGCGAGATAAGGCATTGGGCGAGGTCGCTAGCACGACGCCGTATATTCCTCCCGCGCCCGCGCCCGCACCCCTGGCCATGCCGGTGGTTAGTGCGAGTGCGGCTCAAGCGCCCAGGACACCTCCCACCAATCCCTGCGAGGCGGTTCCGGACGGTCCCGCTCCTGCATTTTTTCGGCTCGGCAGCACGTGCATGGTTCCCATCGGATTTATGGACTTGACCGCAGTCTGGCGCGACAAAAACGCGGGCTCCAGCATGGGCTCCAACTTCGGAAGCATTCCGTTCAACAACACGGTTAACGGCAATCTCTCGGAATTCCGTTTTACCCCTCAGAACTCCCGTATCGGCTTCCGCTTTGATGGCGACTGGAAAGGCACGCATTTCATCGGCTACAACGAGTTCGACTTCAACGGAACCAGCGGGTCGAACGGCATCGCGGTTTCCAACGGCGCATTCGTTCCGCGGCTCCGTTTGTACTGGGTCGACGTTCGCAAAGGCAAGATCGAATTTCTGGCCGGGCAAAGCTGGAGCCTGCTGACCCCTAACCGCACTGGCCTTTCCGCATTACCCGGCAACCTGTTTTACACCCAGGTGGTAGACATCAATTACATGGCGGGCCTGACATGGACGCGACAGCCTGGCATGCGGGTTCTGTTCCATCCAAGCGAAAAAGTAACCTTTGGAATTTCCGCTGAGAATCCCGATCAATATGCCGGCGGTTCGGCAGGCGGTTCCACGATCACGCTATCCCGCCGCTTTCGCCTCTCTCGCGAATGCCCAGCTCGACATCTCGCAGAACGTCAGTAACGGTCAGAACATCCTGACCCAGCCCACCGTGGCGCCCGATATTATCGCGAAACTCGCGTTTGACCCCAGCTCGCGCTTTCACTTCGAGGTTGGCGGCGTCGAACGCAACTTTAAGACTGTGAATCCGTCTTTGCTCAGCCAGCACTTCACCGCGACCGGCGGCGGACTGCTGGTCGGCCTGAACGGCGAGGTTTTCAAGAACTTCCGTCTGATCACGACCAACTACTGGAGCGATGGCGGCGGCCGGTACCTGTTTGGCCAAGCTCCGGACCTCATCGTCCGCGCCAACGGAACGCTGAGCCTCGTCCACTCCGGCGGCACCATCGACGGTTTCGAAGCCAGAACTTGGAAGAACAACTTACTGCTGTATGCCTATTACGGTGGCATTTACATCGGGCGCGACGTAGCGATCGACACCAATGGCAGCAAAGTCGGTTTCGGCTACACTGGTTCACCAAACAGCCAGAACCGTAATATTCAGGAAATTACCTTCGGCTTTAACCAGACGCTCTGGGCGAATCCGCGTTACGGCGCCATCAACGCGATGGGTCAATATGAGTGGCTGAACCGGGATCCATGGTTTGTGGCGTTGGGTGCCCCGAAGGCAACCCACGACAACACAATTTACTTTAACTTACGGTACACGCTGCCAGGCAGCATGCCACCGTTCTAAGACGCAGGCTTGACGGGGAGGATCAGTATATGAAGTACGGATTAATTTGGACAGCACTTCTTGCGGCTGCCGCCGGAACTGTGGCGGTCTCCGCTGAGACGATCAATGCCGCGGGCGCTACGTTCCCCGCGCCCATTTACCAGAAATGGTTTGAGGCCTATCGCAAAGCACACCCCGACGTGCAGATCAACTACCAGTCGGTGGGCTCCGGCGCTGGAATCCAGCAGCTCACCCAGGGCACCGTCGACTTCGGCGCCTCGGATATGCCCATGACCGATGAACAGATAGCGAAGATTACGAAATTCAAGGTGCTGCATTTCCCTACGGTGTTGGGGGGTGTGGTTCCGGTTTACAACATCGCTGGCGTAACGGCGGAGTTGAAATTCACAGGCGATACTCTAGCCGGCATTTTCATGGGAACCATCAAGAAGTGGAATGACCCAGCGCTGAAGAAAGATAACCCTGGCGTCAACCTCCCCAGCGAGGACATCACCGTTGTCCATCGATCCGATGGCAGCGGCACCAGCTTCGTATGGTCCGATTACTTCTCGAAAGTGAGTCCGGAATGGAAGAGCAAAGTCGGTGCCAGCACGTCCGTGAACTGGCCCGTAGGCTTGGGCGGCAAGGGCAACGAAGGAGTCGCTGGTTTGGTAAAGCAGACGCCGAACTCGATCGGATACGTGGAGCTGATCTATGCGGCTCAGAACAAAATGAGCTTCGGCATGGTTCGCAATGCGGCGGGCAGCTTCGTCAAGGCAGACTTTGATAGTGTGTCCGAAGCCGCGGCGGGCGCAGCCAAGAATATGCCGGACGACTTCCGCGTCTCGATTACCAATGCGCCCGGCAAGAACGCCTACCCGATCGCGACCTTCACCTGGCTGCTCATTCCCAGCAAACTGGATGGCGCCAAGAAGGCAGCAGTCACGGGCTTTCTGAAATGGATGCTCACCGCCGGCCAAAAGGATGCACAGGGAATGTTCTACGCGCCCCTTCCCAAACCCGTGGTGGCCAAAGAAGAAAAGCAGATCACTTCGATACAGTAGAAGTTTCCTAATGGGCCAGGTTGCAGCCGTCGCCGTTCCGCAGTCGCGAGCGCAGAGTTTTGCTAAGCGTTTGCGGGAGGGCGATCAGATCGCGCACTTCATCACTCTGATTTTCGCTGCCAGCATTCTGCTGGTGACCGTATTCCTGGTCTACGAATTGTGGGTGCACTCCGCGGCTTCCCGTGCAAAGTTTGGACTTGGATTTCTGTTTTCGCAGACGTGGGATCCGGTCGCCGAAAAGTTCGGAGCGTTGCCTTTCATCTATGGAACCGTGCTCACCTCCGTTCTCGCGCTGTTGATCTCGGTGCCTTTGGGTGTTGGCGCGGCCATCTTCCTATCCGAGCTGGCCCCGCCGCGGATCTCCAACGTTCTGACATTTCTCGTGGAACTCCTGGCCGCCGTGCCTAGCGTAATTTTCGGGTTGCTCGCGATTTTCACGCTGGTGCCGCTGCTGCGGCAGTACGTCGAACCTTTCTTGAAAAGAACGCTCGGCTTCCTGCCTCTATTCCAAGGCCCGGCTTACGGCGTCGGTTACCTGGCTGCGGGCGTGATTCTGGCGATCATGACATTTCCCTTCATCATTTCCATCTCGCGGGAGGCACTGATGGCCGTTCCGCGCGAACAGCGCGAGGCCGCCCTGGCCGTGGGCGCAACCAAATGGGAGTCAACCTGGAAGGTGGTGGTTCCGTTCGCGCGTCTCGGCATCATCGGGTCTGTCTTTCTGGCGCTGGCCCGGGCGCTGGGCGAAACCATGGCCGTTACAATGGTGATAGGCAATGACACCGCCATGCACGCCTCGCTGCTGGCGCCAGGCTACACGATCGCGGCCATCATCGCCAACCAGTTCACCGAGGCGACTGGCGACGTTTACCCGGCTGCGCTGATCGAACTGGGATTGGTTCTATTTTTACTTACGATGATTCTCAATGCATCGGCGCGCTTGCTGATTTTGGCAACGACTACGAAAGGGTCCAGGACCGAATGACGAGCACCGGCCGTAGAAATGCCGTCAATAACGTTATGCTGGCGCTCACGGGTCTCTGTACTGTGTTGACCGTATCGGTGCTGTTCCTGATCTTGGGATTTCTGTTATGGAATGGCTGGCGGTCGCTGGACTGGAATTTCTTCACCAAGCTGCCGCTGCCGGCCGGAGAACCAGGCGGAGGAATGGCCAATGCGATCGTGGGTAGCGGCATTATGATTCTCATCGCCGTCTTGATTGGCGTTCCCGTAGGGTTCCTGGGCGGAATTTATCTGGCCGAGTTCGGTGCAGGAACTCTTGCCTTTTCTGGTGCGCTACACAGCCGATTTGTTGAATGGCGTGCCCTCCATCGTCATTGGAATTTTCGCCTGGACTGTCGTAGTGGTGCCGATGCATCACTTCTCCGCCTGGGCGGGAGGTTTCGCCCTGAGCCTGATGATGATTCCGATCGGCCTGCGCAGCACCGAGCAATTCTTACACGCGGTGCCGAATCCGCTTCGGGAAGGCTCCCTTGCCTTGGGCGCCAGCAAGACCCGCACTATTTTCTCGGTAGTGGTGCCGGCCGCAAAACAGGGCATCCTCACTGGAATGATTCTCGGCGTCGCCCGCATCGCCGGTGAAACCGCCCCGCTGTTGTTTACTAGCTTCAACAATCAGTATTGGTCAGACAAACTAGGCGAGCCGACAGCTTCCCTGCCGTTTATGATCTACTACTTTGCCGTTTCGCCCTACGAAGATTGGCACCGCCAGGCTTGGGCCGCGGGATTGGTGCTGCTAGCTCTGGTGTTGATCGCCAATATTGCCGCCAGATGGATTCTTTCGCGGGGCGTTTCAATCCAGAGAGGCTAAGCTGGATATGGGTGCCGCGCCAGAACGAGCCAAGATGAGCCAACCGATCGTGCCCGTCAAAGTGTCATCCGGCAAGAGCGAGGGCACATCGAAGCCCAAACTGCAGACTGTCCAGTTGAATTTCTTCTATGGCAATTTCCAGGCGCTTCACGATATCAACCTGGCGATCCCCGAGAAACGCATCACCGCTTTGATTGGTCCGTCGGGCTGTGGCAAATCCACGTTTCTTCGAACCTTGAATCGCATCAACGAGACCGTCAAGAACGCTCGCCATGAAGGTCAGGTTTTGCTGGATGGCCAAAATGTGCACGAGATGGATGTCACAGGGTTGCGGCGTCGCGTCGGCATGGTATTCCAAAAATCGAACCCTTTTCCCAAGTCGATCTTCGAGAATGTAGCCTTCGGTGTTCGAGTGAATGGACTGGCCGGGCGGCAATCCATCAGCGAGGTGGTGGAACACAGCTTGCGGCGCGCGGCCCTGTGGGATGAAGTAAAAGATAAGCTGCATCAATCGGCTTATAGCTTGTCCGGAGGGCAGCAGCAGCGGCTGTGCATCGCGCGAGCTTTGGCGGTTGATCCCGAGGTCCTGCTGCTGGATGAGCCGTGCTCCGCGCTCGATCCCATCGCCACAGCCAAGGTAGAAGACTTGCTTTTTAGTCTCAGGGACCAGTGCACGCAGGTGATCGTGACGCACAACATGCAACAGGCCGCGCGCGTGGCGGAATCCACGGGTTTCTTTTTGCTGGGAAGATTGATTGAATTCGATAAGACCGAAACCATTTTTAAGGCGCCGGCCCGCAAGGAGACCGAAGATTACATCACCGGACGATTCGGGTAGACTGGGAGCGGTTAAAGGAGAGCTTTGATCCACTTCAGGGAAGAACTTGACGAGTTGCAGAGGCAGCTGCTCGAAATGGCTGGCTTGGTGGAATCCGCCATCCATCAAAGCATCGACTCGCTGGCGCAGCGCGATGAGCAGGCGGCCAAGGAAGTGTTGTGGAAAGAGGCTCTGATCAATCAGAAGGACATCGAGATCGATGAGTTCGCCACGCGCCTGCTGGCGCTTTACCAGCCTATGGCGCGAGACATGCGCTTCCTGACCGCGGTGATCAAGATGAACGGCGACCTGGAACGTATGGGCGATTTAGCCGTCAACATCACCCAGCGCGCGCTGTCGCTCATGCACGACGCGCCGGTGAAGCCTCTGGTCGATATCCCTCGCATGGCCAGCCTGGCGGAAGGCATGGTCCGCAACAGCCTGGATGCGCTGGTGAAGCGCGATGAAGTTCTGGCGCGCAATGTCTTGCTTTCCGACGACGAAGTGGATCGTCTTCGCGACGCCGTGTATAAGGAACTGGTCGCCTTCATGCAGGAGGAGCGAACCACCATTCCACGCGCCGTGGATCTGATGTTCATCGCCCACAACCTGGAGCGCATTGCCGATCACGCCACCAATATCGCCGAGGACGTCCTGTTTCTGATGAAGGGCATCGATGTCCGTCATCACGCCGAAGAGCGGCGCCAGGCAGTGCAGGCGAAGTTCGAAGAGCCGCACGCCGAGGAACCTCTACAATAAGTGGATTGGAACCGGTCTCCCACTACTACTATTCCCATCGACTGAAGCTGCAGTTTTGGGATTGGGGACAAAATGGAAAGCCGTCTCTGCTGCTGGTCCACGGCGGGCTTGATCACGCCCGCAATTGGGATTGGGTAGCCCGCGCCCTGCGCGAACATTTCCACGTCTATGCCATGGATCTACGCGGGCACGGCAACAGCGCCTGGGCTCCCGGCGCGCTGTATAGCATCGCCGAGCATGTGCTTGACCTCTCGGCGCTGGCGGATGTCATCGCCGATTTTCCAATCTATCTGATCGGCCATTCCCTCGGCGGCATTCTTACACTGCTATATTCGGGCATTTATCCGGATCGCGTGCGTAAGACCGTCTCCATCGAGGGCCTCGGATTGCCGATCACCCATCGCGTCCACAAACCAGCGCCGGAACGATTTCGTTCCTGGATCGCCAATGTCCGCCAGGCCGAGCGTCGCGAGCCGCGCAGTTATCCGAACCTGGAATCGGCCGTGGCGCGCATGAAAGAGGCCAATCCACGCCTTTCCGATGAGGTGGCCCGCCATCTCACCCTGCATGGCACGAATTGGAACTCGGATGGCTCGCTAATTTGGAAGTTCGACAACTATGCGCGCATTTTTCCGCCCTATGGTCATCACCTCGAGGACTTCCGCACCGTGTTAGGCGAAATCGCCTGTCCGGTGCTTCTGTTTTGGGGAATGGAGAGCTGGGCGCAAGATCCCGAAACCGACGGCCGGGCGTCCCTTATCAAGAATCATCGCCTGGTCAAGGTTCCGGGAGCCGGACACTGGGTCCATCATGATCGCCTCGACCTGTTTTTGCACGAAACGGAGCGTTTTCTGCTCGAAAATTGATCGAAAACGAGGCCTTAACTGGGCCTTCTGGATATGCTTCAATACGGATAGGAGGAGGTGCCCATGCGAAGCCTATCCTGTTTTCTTGCTCTTACGTCGTTTGTGGCCATTTCCACGGCGGCGGATTTCAACACCGGCTTGGCCGCCTACAACAAAGGCGATTACACCACGGCTGTAAAAGAATGGCGCCCGCTGGCAGATCAGGGCGTGGCCGCTGCCCAGTTCAACCTGGGTCTGCTGTATCTCGACGGACACGGCGTCCCGCAGGATCCTGCCGAAGCTGTGAAATGGTTCACCAAATCCGCAGAGCAGGATTACACCGAAGCCCAACACAATTTGGGTGCGATGTACGGAGCGGGGCAGGGCGTCAAACGCGACTATATCCAAGCTTACAAGTGGCTCAACATTTGCGCGGCTAAGGGAAACGCGGGCTGCGAGAGCCAGCGCGATTTGATCGCTAAGAAGCTCAAAGCGTCCCAACTCACGGCGGCCCAGCGGCTTTCTTCGGAGTTCACACCGCAAAAGGGTCCCGAGAAGCAGCGCTGACCACGCTCCAGGGGAGCGTGCCGATTTTACTACATGACGACCGAAGCAACGCTGCCGGTATATTTGTCCACCAACTCCAAGAGATCACTGGCACAGATTGGCTTCGAGATATAACCGTCCATGCCAGCTGCGAGGCATCGTTCCCGGTCACCCTTCATGGCATGAGCGGTCATGGCGATGATCGGCAGGCGCCGGTCCGTACCCAGCTCAATCGCACGAATGGCGGCGGTCGCTTCGAATCCATCGACCTCGGGCATTTGGACATCCATCAGGACCAGATCGAATGACTGCCGACGGAGAATTGCGAGAGCTTCTTGACCATTGCCGGCGACAATAACGGTATGTCCCGCCTTTTGGAGTATGCTGCGGGCGACGTGCTGGTTGATGACATTGTCCTCAGCTAGAAGGATACGCACCGGGGACTCGTGCGGGACTTTTTCAGACGGACGCCTCAGCAGAGAAACAGGCCCGCTAACCCTCTCTATCAACGACTGATCCGTCAGGGCTTTGGTCAGCGCTCTAAGAAGGTCTGATCTCCGAACGGGCTTGTTGAGGTAGGTGCCAATACCCAAGCCGCGACAACGGTCCAAATCACCCTCCCGTTCGCCAGAGGTCAACATGAGGATTACAGCATCAGCAAGATGTGGCCGGCCCGCGAGGTGTTCGGCCAGTTGAAATCCGTCCATTTCGGGCATGTGGACGTCCGTAAGGACAAGGCGGAAGGGATGCCCGGCCTCCGAAGCGTAGCGCATCTGGCGCAGCGCCTCCGGACCACTTTCGGCCGTACTTGCAATCATCCCCCACCCGCGCGTCAGGTTAGCCAGTATTCGGCAGTTCGTGGCATTGTCATCGACAATCAACACGCGGGCGCCGGCCAGCGCGGTCTCGCTCATCGGCGCTGGCGCCGATTCGCTGGTTAGGCCAAGCCGCGCCGTGAAATGGAAACAACTCCCCTGCCCCGATCTGCTTTCCACCCAGATCCGGCCGTGCATAGCCGCGACCAGACGTGCTGAGATAGTGAGCCCCAGTCCCGTGCCGCCGTATTTTCGAGTGGTCGAACCATCGGCTTGAGAAAACGCGTCAAAGATCAGCTTTTGTTTTTCCTCTGGAACGCCTATACCAGTATCACGGACCCGGACATGCATCTGCGCGTGATCCTCGGAGCGACCGTCGATCGCAATCTCAACCGCTACCTCGCCGGCATCTGTAAACTTGATGGCGTTGCCTGCCAGATTCACCAGGATCTGCCGGATTCGTAACGGATCGCCTATTAAGCATTCGGGTACATCCGGGCCGATCTCGCACAGCAGCTCCAGGCCTTTTTGTTGGGCCCGTAGCGCCAGGGCCCGTTCGGTCTCTTCCACCAAATCTCGGACATTAAAGCAGATTGGATCCAGCTCGAGATGCCCAGCCTCGATCTTCGAGAAGTCCAGAATGTCGTTGATGATGGTTAACAGCGAGTTCGCCGAGTCCTTGACAATGTTCAAAGCCTCTTTCTGCTCGGCCGACAGGTTGGTATCCAGGACCAGTTCGGTCATGCCTAGGACTCCATTCATCGGAGTGCGGATCTCATGGCTCATGTTGGCCAGGAACTCGCTCTTGGCGCGGCTAGCGGCCTCGGCCTTATCTATGGCTTCCAGGAGTTCTGAATTAGCCTTTACCAGGTCCGCAGTGCGAGTCGCCACATCGTGCTCCAGCCGCTCCTGGTGTCCTAGAAGCTCCGCATCGCGGTGCCCGATCTCCTCCAACATCCCATTGAAAGCGTCGGTAAGTTGCCCGAGATCATCGTCGGCGAGCTTGGTGGCGCGTGCGGCATAATCGCTTCTGGTCGTAACCCGCTTCGCCGTTTCGCCCAGATGGGCTATGGGCTTAGAGATGCTGCGCTGCAGTTTGGATGATAAAGCGGATGCGATTAGACCAGCGAAGAGCAGAATGAATATGACAATGCCGGAAAATTGTTTGACCTGCGCATAGAACTCTCCCAGGTCCGATTCCATATAGATGGCGCCGACCGGCTGGCCGCGGAGCCGAATCCGCTGAAATATCTTGAGGCGACCATCCTCAAACCAACTTACGTCGCGGCTGGCGCGCGCAGGAGGCGGCTTGGCAGTCTCCGCATCGCGGCGGTATCCGCTGAATACTTGACCATCGGCCGCGTACAAATAGGCGCACAAGATGGATCGCTTGGCCACCAGTCCAGAGAGCAGTTCTTCGGCAGCCTTAGGATCGTTGAAGGTCAACGCCGCGGTGCTGTTGGAACCAAAGATCTCCGCCAGCACGGTCAAGTCGTTCCGAGTCGAATCGCGGACTACGTAATAATACGCCAGGACCGTGCCGAAGGCGAACATTAAGGCGGCGATCCCAGTGATTAGGGTAAGCAGATGCAGCTTGTACTTGATCGGAAGGTTACGATAAGAAAAATTTCTAGGCATCGCACTTCACTTCTTGACGACCGCAGCCAAACTCAACAGCTTGGAGCTGATGTGAAGACCCTGCCCCTGCGCGGCTGCCACATTGATTTCGAAGCGCACTCTGCCACCTTCCAGTTTCAAATTGATGGCCCCGCCGTCACCGGCGAACCCGGGTGTGTCGCCGACGGTCAAGACCCCGGTTGATTCCTTGGGGTGAGAACGGAAGCCTTTCATGGCAGAAGCGCCGACAAATAGAATCTGGCAGTCACAAGGCCCCTGGCCAATTGCAATCTGACGAATGATGACCGGCCTGCCGTCGATGGTATTTCCGTTCACGGTCTCCCGTAAGGCATCGGCCATCTGATCCTGTCCCACGACACAAATCACGAGCGGTTCATCCGGTGTCTTGAAAGCCTCTGCCGGCCACTGTATGAACTTTGCGAAATTAAAGACAAAAGCGGCTTTGACGTGGTATTCGTCGACGGTCTGCGCCGTCGCATTGGTGGTGATGAGCAAGGCGGCTATCACCAAAGCGGATTTGCATCCAGAGATCGTGCGCATTATCGTGCTCTCAAAACCGGAATGTGATTTTTCCTATAACGCTGCGCTGGACGAGACTATGCAGCACCGCGAAGGCGTCGTGATATTCGGCATGAGCGGGTGACTGCAAGTTCTGACCGGCGACGCTCAGCTCGATAAATTCCCCAATCCGCCATCCCAGCCTGGTGTCGACCCGCAGATAGCTGGAGGTTGCTCCGCTGCCGCCATCCACCAGTTGCCCCACGTGATAGAGCGCTGTGTCCCACTCCACGCGGTGCGTCAGATTTAACAGGGAATGGATTTGAAACTGATGCTTCGGCGATTCGTAGGCGATTGCCCCTGCGTTCGGATCCTGGGTGGTTGGGTCGCCCGCCACGTGCATTTGCAGGTAGGAATAACCTGGGCTGACCTGCCAGCGGCCGGTCACGCTCCAACTGGCGGAGATCTCGGCGCCGTAGTTATGTGCGTGCGCCCGATCGTCAAAGAGAAATGGGATCACCAATACAGGCGCTTGGGCCCCGGGCGACCCTGCGGAGTCGTAATGCGGCTGAAGGGGCTCTTGAGTCTGTAGCCCCCAGTAGTAACTCGAAAAAGCCGCGACATCCAAAGATACCCCCTTGCTGATCTGAGCGCGATACCCCAGTTCAAAATCGTGCATCCGCTCCGCCTTTCGGTGGGGATTCCCCAAAAGTTCCACGACCCCCAATCCAGCGCCCGCTGGGACTACGGCCACATCGACGTCCAGATTGAAGTCCGCCCGCGATGGTTGCCGGATGGCTCTGGACGCGGACGCCCAAAAGGCTTGCCTATCATTGAGGTTCCACACCAGTTGCGCGCTGGGTTCATATTCAAATCCGGTATAGGAGTTGTGCTCGAACTTGGAGCCCAGAATGAACGAAAGCGAGTTGGTGAGCCTGATATCATCCTGCACGAACGCGCTGAAGAGGTTGTCGCGGAATTGGGCCGGGGCGTACTCGATAGCATATCCTGCGGTCGTGTTGTCGTTGGTAGTGCGGTAGCCGAGGCCCCAGACGATCTCTTGCCGTGACCCGGCCGTCAGGTGATGCTGGAAGTCGAAATCCAAGGTGTTGCGCGTTTCGCTCAGGCCTCTATCGACGCGGTGGTAGCCATCGTAGTAAACCTGTAGGGTCGTAACCGAGCCATTCGCGAGAGTGTGGTTCCAACGTCCCAAGATGTCCCCGGCGCCGACGGTAATCGTGTCGTCAATAATTGCTTCGCGAGGCAGTTCGTTGGAAAACAACGTATCAATCGTCTGTCCTTCGCGCGACTCAAGGAGATCGCCTTGCACCGTCAGCGTGTCGCGCGGTGAAAGATCCCAGTCCGTTCGGACCCCACCGTGTAACTTATGCCATCCATCTGCTATCGATTCACCGCTCGGAGAAGGTGAATTTCCAATATTCTCGTAGCTTCCGAATACCCGGTATGCGCCCTTCTGTCCAATCTTCCCTCCGTCTTGAAGCAATCCGCGCGCAGATTCACGGGAACCTCCGCTGGCGGTCGCCAGGCCTCCCTGGGTAGTCTTGGCGTTCTTGGTGATGATATTGATAACTCCATTGACCGCATTGGCGCCCCACACCGTGCCCCCCGGGCCGCGGATCACCTCAATGCGCTCGATGTCCTCCAGCGGCACATCCTGCTGGTCCCAATTGACGCCAGAGGTGAGCGGGGAAAAGACACTCCGGCCGTCGATCAATACCAGCACCTTATCTCCGTACCGGTCGGTGAAGCCGCGAATGCTGATCGCCCAAATGTTGGCATCGAGCTGTGCGACGTGTATTCCAGGGACCATGCGCAACAGATCGGGAATGTTCGTGGCGCCGGAGCGCCGGATGTCTTCCTGAGAGATCACGAAGACTGCGGCTCCGGCCTGGGATAGTTTCTGCTCCTTCTTGGATACCGACGTAACCTGGATGTTCATGAGATCTTCCAGGCTGGTCTGCGCAAGGTCGTTGACTGGGCTCTGGGCTGGGCTCAACGCGACGGTAGTGCACATTACAATCGCAATCCTCAGTACGATCGCAATTCGCAGTCTCATCCCGCGTCTACGACCGCCCGGTAAGAGAGAGTGTGATTTGGGGATGCGGGATAACCCGCGCCGGATGGATTGTTCAAACGTTGGACGCATAACCTCTGGAGTCCTCTTCGACCAAGTAGGGCCCTTTCATCCTGTCGGGACTAAAGTTTTAGCGCATTTCTGTAGGCCATACGGCCAAGGTCAGCGCGAAGGGGGAGCGCGCGGGGTCGAGACTCCAGTCTTCCCTAAGGTCAGGGCGTGGCGGGATCGCTATTTACAAGTCGTAGCGCTAGCCGCTCGTCCACAGCTATCCTAGAGATAGATGGCATTTCACTTAGAAGTCGATTACCGGCCGCGCGGCGATCAAGTGGCCGCCATCGATCAACTCTTCCGTGGCGTGCTGGACGGTGAACAACACCAGGTATTGCTGGGCGTCACCGGCTCCGGCAAGACTTTCACCATGGCGCAGGTCATCGAGAAAACCGGACGGCCGGCGCTGGTCCTGGCTCACAACAAGACTCTGGCGGCGCAGCTCTATCACGAGTTCAGGTCGTATTTCCCATCCAACGCGGTTGAGTATTTCGTCAGTTATTACGATTACTACCAGCCGGAAGCGTACATGCCTTCCGGAGACATCTACATCGAAAAAGAAGCGACCATCAATGATGAGCTCGACAAGCTTCGTTTGTCCGCTACCCGGTCGCTGTTCGAGCGCCGCGACTGCATAATCGTCGCCAGCGTTAGCTGCATCTATGGCCTAGGCTCGCCGGAGGCCTATTACGGAATGCTGCTGATGCTCGAAAAAGGGCAGAAAATCTCACGCCAGCAGATCTTGTCGCGGCTGGTCGAGATTCTCTACGATCGCAACGACCATAATTTCAGCCGCGGGACATTTCGCGTGCGGGGCGATGTGATCGAGGTCTTTCCCACTTACGACGATTACGCCTATCGCATCGAGTTATTTGGCGATCAGATCGACAGCCTCAGCCAGATCGATCCGCTGCTGGGGCAAGTGCGCCAAACGTACCTGCGCCTGCCGATTTATCCCAAGACGCACTATGTGATGACGCCGGAGTCGCGCGAACAAGCGCTCCACAGCATCGAGCGCGAACTGAGAGAATGGCACCAGGAACTCGAAAAACAAGGCAAGCTGGTGGAAGCTCAGCGGCTATACCAGCGCACCATGTTCGATCTGGAAATGATCCGGCAGATCGGATATTGCCACGGAATCGAGAACTATTCGAGGCATTTTTCCGGACGGCTTCCTGGTGAGGCTCCGCCTACACTGCTCGATTATTTGCCGCACGACCACTTGATTTTCATCGACGAGAGCCATCAGACCATTCCGCAACTGCGCGGCATGTATCATGGCGACCGGTCGCGCAAAGAAATTCTGGTCAACTACGGATTCCGCCTCCCGAGCGCGCTCGACAACCGGCCGCTTACCTTCGAGGAGTTCGAGAACCGGGTGAATCAGGTCCTCTATATTTCGGCTACGCCCGGCCCTTATGAATTGACCAAGTCCGCTGGCGTAGTAGTGGAGCAGATCATTCGACCCACCGGCCTGGTGGATCCGCAGGTGGAAGTGCGGCCCATCAAGGGCCAGGTGGATGACCTGCTGAATGAAATACGGAAGCGCACTGAAAACAACGAACGGGTGTTGGTAACCACTTTGACCAAGCGCATGGCCGAGGACTTGTCGGAATACTACACCGAAGTCGGCGTGCGCTGCGCTTATTTGCATTCAGAAATCGCCGCGCTAGACCGCATGAAGATCCTGCGCGACTTGCGGCGCGGAGAATTTGACGTTCTGGTGGGAGTCAATCTGCTGCGCGAGGGTTTGGACTTGCCGGAAGTATCGCTGGTGGCGATCCTGGATGCCGATAAAGAAGGCTTCTTGCGCTCCACAGGCTCGCTGATTCAGACCATGGGCCGGGCCGCGCGCCATCTCAACGGCCGGGCAGTCCTCTACGCCGATGTATTTACCGACAGTATGCGCCGCGCCATCGACGAAACTAACCGGCGCCGCGCCATCCAGCAACAGTACAACGAGGAGAACAACATAACCCCCCAATCCATTATTAAGCCGATCGATATGAGTCTCGTGGCCATCGCAGAAGGCGATTACGTCACGGTTCCGGTGGAGCCGGAAGACCCAATCGAAGAAATGACTCCCGAGCAGCGCGAAAAGTTCATCGGTGAACTGGAAGCAAGCATGCGCGCCGCCGCCAAGAAGTTCGAATTTGAAAAGGCGGCTGAGCTTCGGGATCGGATTAAAATGCTGAAGTCTTTTGGGGTGTATGAAGAGAGTCAAGCCAGTAGCGCTGGTCGGCGCGGGTAACTTTACCGATTCATCCCTGACGAGGTTTCTGCGATTTTCCGATCAGCTCGGACCGGTAAAATCGCCGTCTTACCGGCTGGCCAGCAGGATCTCGAACATCTTCCGCTCCGGACATCCCGTAAAGGACTACGCGGAGTTGGACGCCTGCCGGCTCATCCTGGTATGCGTGCCCGATAAAACGCTGCCAAAAGTTGTCTCCGAGATGGCGGCATCGGGAATTTCCTGGCAGGGCAAAGCGATCGTGCTGTGCAGCATGTGGCTGGACAGCAGCCATCTCAGTGAACTTTCCGCTCACGGAGGTTCGATCGGCTCGCTTAGTCCGATCCCGGGATTCGAGGGTCTGGAGGATTTCCGTTACCTCGTTGAGGGCGACAAGCTTGCGATCCTGGAGGCCAAACGTCTTCTGGCGCATCAGAGACAACGCGTGATCGCGATCGAACGCTCGCTGAAGCCTTTTTATCTTGCAGCTTTGACATGCACTGGGGATTTACTGTTTGCATTGATGGTCGCGGCCTCAGGAATCTTTGCGGCATGCCGGACTGTCTTCGCCGGTATCGGCCGCCATCCTCGAAAAACAGTTCGGAAAAGCGCTCCGTTCCTATCTGAAATCCGGGCGAAATTTCAGCCCGGCGCCGCGCGATCTTTCCAGGCAGTTACACGCCTTGTCCGCCGCCGATCCAACGCTAGCCCACTACATAGAGCAGAGCTGCCGCATTTCCTCGCGGCTGCTTGCCGAACGGGCCCAGCATGATTCAGCTACGAAACTTCACGCACGCAAATTCACTGCCGACGCCGGTGGCTAGCAAGCGCTCCTTTCGATCTTCCAAAAGCCGAGCGGTCCAATCCGTGAGCCCGCCGTCCGTGATTGGATAACGATTGCCGTCCGGCGCTATAGGCGATATTCGCAGACACACGCCTCGGTAGTAGGACAGGCCTTCCAGCCGCGCCAGATTGAAGCGAAACTGGGCATCCGGGAACTCGTGCGCCAGCTTATCGATCAATTCTGTTTTCAAGCGCGCCAGTCGAAAATGGACGTACCCATCCGGTAATTCCCGCGCCGGATCCTCGATCGCCTCCGGCAACCGGACGCCGCGGTCGGCCAGGAATCGCTCCGATCCGCCCAGGACATGCGCGCGAACGGCCTGCCGCAGTTCTTCGAGGCCGATCCCGGACTCGCGCAGAGGGCCTCGACCACCGCGGTATCGGAAATCTCCACCAGCGGCTCGCGGAAACTGAAGCCCTGTTCATTGAGTGCGGCGAAGAGCCGCAGATAGAAACGAATGTGCTCGCCCAGATTTTGGATCTCGAAGGCATGCGACCCCGTGTCGCGGCCGGCCGAAACCAGAGCGAATAACCGAAAGTGTGGTGTGTAACCCGGTTCGTCGAACGGTTGCAGACGAACCAGGCGTTGGCTGCAGCACAAACGAACTGCCTCGCCGCTGCCGCCCCGCGATTGGTCCCTGCGCCTGCGCCAGCACTCCAGCGCCAACGCGGTGGTGGGATCGCCGAGCACTTCCGCATTGCGGATCGTCGTCAACACATTGTTTTGGTCGATTCCGCCCAGCACATGATTCAATCCCAGAGGACCTACCGGCGCGAGCTCAATCGCCTCGAAGTCTCGGCAATCTCGAAAGCGGTCCGATCGAACTGGTTAAGCAGCCGCGCGTCCACTGTCGAGGCTGCCACCAGGCCTCGCTCAGCTCCTCGGCGAAGATCCGACTCACTGGATTTAGCGGTGCGCGACTGGTACACGTGCATCAGCAAAGACTGCAGGTCACTCAGCGCGATGTCCTCTGAAAGAGCCGGGAACAGCCGCGGAATCCCGGTTTCGGCGGCGATTCGCGCGACGATCTTGGACGCCATAAGGGTTAGGATAATGCGGTTCCCTAGTCCTTTGGTACTCTGCGTGCTCCTTTGCTTATAAGCTCCTAAGGGGAAGCACGCGGCGGCGATGCGACTCGCGCCCGATATTACACAAGTCTTACAAAGCAAAACACAAATGCCTGTTAGGTTGGGAGTGTACCTTCAATTATTGGAGTTATCGTGAGCAGCGACGTCGTTAGTATACACAATAATCAAAAACCGAATTGGACCATCTGCGTCGTTCTGGTGATCTTGCATCTGGGGGCTCTGGCTGCCCTTTTTATGTTTAGCTGGCATCTTTTGCTGGCGGCATTCTTACTATATTGGGTGGGTGTCGGATTGGGGATTAGCATGGGTTATCACCGCCTGCACACCCACCGCTCTTACAAACTTCCGAGAGCCTTGGAGTATTTCCTGGCCGTTTGCGGAACCCTGACGCTGCAGGGAGGGCCGATTTTCTGGGTGGCGACGCATCGGATTCACCATCAGTTCTCCGACCGTCCCGGCGACCCGCACTCGCCTCACGACGGCGCCTGGTGGGCGCACATTGGCTGGCTTCTGGTCGGCGAATCCAAACACAACAACACCAAGTTGATGGCCAAGTATGCGCCTGACTTGGCGAAGGATCGCTTTTACGTCCTGCTGAACGACTACCACTGGGTTCCTCTGCTGGTGCTGGCCATCGTATCTGTTCGCCATCGGCGGAGTGCCGCTGGTGTTATGGGGCATTTTCGTCCAGATCGCCTTCGGCTTGCATGCCACTTGGGCAGTGAACTCCGCCACGCACATGTGGGGCGGACGGCGCTTCAAGACTCGCGACGATTCCCGCAACAATTGGTGGGTGGCGCTGCTTTCCTTCGGCGAAGGCTGGCACAACAACCATCACGCGCATCCCACTTCCGCGCGGCATGGCCTGGCTTGGTACGAATTCGATATTTCCTGGATTTCCATCCAGATGTTGAAATTCTTGGGCCTGGCGAAAGCAATTCGAGTCGCAAAAATAAACAGCGTCGTAGCCGAGCGCGAAGCCGCTTAGCACTCCGGCTTTCCGCGGAGCCGGCTGGTTTTGGGGGCGGGCGGCCCAAACACGATATACTTGGCAGGTCCCTTCACGGAGCTGACCATGCAAACATCCCTGATTTGTTGTTGGATTGCCGCAATATTGCTCGGTGGGTTACCCGTCATTGCGCAGCAGGCGCCTTCAGGCGGACCCTACAAAGTGCTGAAAACTGCCAAGGTCGGGGGCGCCGGTGGTTTTGACTATGTGAACGCAGACGAGGCGGGCCGCCGGTTGTATGTTGCGCGCAGCGGCCAAGGCGCTCGGATCACCGTCTTCAACCTGGACACGCTGGAACCGGTCGGCGAAATCCCCAATGTCGGCGCGCACGGAGCGGCGGTCTCCCCAAAGACTAATCACGGCTTCGCTAGCAGCAAGCCGGTAGTCATGTTCGACAGCAAGACGCTGGCGCCCATCAAGACCATTGACGTCGATGGCGGTCCCGACGGCATGCTTTACGACTCCTTCAACGATCGGGTGTACGTTCTCAGTCACCGGGCGCCGAATGCGACAGTGATCAACGCGTCCGATGGATCAGTGGTAGGCACCATCGACCTGGGAGGCGCGCCGGAACAAGCCGCTAGCGATGGCAAAGGGCACATCTACATTGATATCGAGGACAAGGGGAACATCGCTGTCGTCGATGCCAAGACGCTCACTGTGACTGCCCATTACGATCTGGAAGGGAAGGGCGGCGTGTGCGCGGGGTTAGCGCTGGATGTGAAGAACAACATCCTTTTCGCCACTTGCCGCAATCCGCAAAATATGGTGATACTCAATGCCGCCGATGGCAAGATCCTGGATGCCCTACCGATCGGCGTAGGTACAGATGGCGCGGTGTTCAATCCGAAGACCATGGAAGCGTTCAGTTCGCAGGGCGACGGAACACTGACGGTCATCAAAGAAAACAGCCCGACCAGCTTCGTCGTCGAACAGAACCTGGAAACGATGCGATCCGCCAAAACTCTGACGTTGGATGGCAAGACCAACCACATACTGCTGATCGCAGCTGAGTTCGGCCAGCCCGCGACGCCTCCCCCACCGGGCGGACGCGGCAGAGGCCCGATGGTGCCGGATTCGTTTTCGATTCTGGTGGTGGGCAAATAGGTTTTCGCGCTAGAATCTATGATTGTCTACAGATCAACTGAAGCCCTCTCGGGTTAGCCGGAGAAGCCTATTGTCCCTGGCTGTTGCCGGCGCATCCTCCGTTGCGCTCAGCTCGGTTCTGGCATCCCAGCGGGCAGCGAGTTCCCCGGCCGATGTCACTTTGCGAATCGGTGAAATCGCTCTGGAAGTGGCGCCAGGCAGGTTCATCAAGACGCGCGCCTACAACGGGCAGGCCCCTGGTCCGCTGCTACGGATGACGGAGGGAAAAACCGTCACCGTGGATGTCATCAATCAAATCAAAGAGCCCGAGATGGTCCATTGGCACGGATTCCAGATTCCTCCCGAGGTCGATGGGGCGCATGAAGAAGGAACGCCGATGGTCCAGGGTATGGATCATCGCAGGTTCGTGTTCACGCCGCGTCCCACGGGCACTCGTTGGTATCACACTCACGCCATCGCGGGGCACAATCTGCAGCGGGGCACTTATTCGGGGCAATTCGGGATGGTGGTGGTTGAGCCGCGTACCAACCCGGCTCGGTACGAGTTGGAAGTCCCGATCGTGCTGCACGAATGGGACGGGTATTTTTCTGCCGAAAACGCTATGGACGTCGAATACAACATTTATTCCGTGAACGGAAAAATGCTGGGAGCCGGCGAGCCAATCCGCGTAAAGAGCGGCCAGCGTGCTCTGCTCCGTGTTTTGAACGCCAGCGCGAACCGGCAGCATCGCATCGCGTTTGCCGGCCACACTTTCGAGGTGATTGCCCTGGACGGGAATCCAGTCAAAACCCCGCGCAAGGTGCCGGTGCTCGATCTATCGCCGGGCGAAAGAGTGGATGCCATGGTGGAGATGGATTCGCCGGGAGTCTGGGTATTGGGAGAAGTCGACGACAGTCAGCGCGCGTCAGGCGCAGGCATTGTGGTCGAATATGGAGGCGCGACCGGCACGCCGCAATGGATTGCGCCGCCGCCCTTCACCTGGAGCTATGCGATGTTCGGAGGGCAATCCGAGCGGCCTGAACCGGCATTGATCCATCCTTTGGTTTTCGAGCGCAGATTCGACGGCCACGGCTGGTCGATCAATGGTAAACCGTTTCCTCAGACAGATCTCATCCCGGCGGTGTCCGGGCGCTCAAATCGTCTGATCTTCGACAATCGCACGGATATGGCTCACCCGGTGCACCTGCACCGGCACACTTTTGAGATCACTAAATTCGCGGGCGAGCCCAGCTCCGGTGTGTTCAAAGACGTGGTGATGGTTCCGGAGATGAAAACGGTAGAAGTGGATTTCATGGCGAACAGTCCGGGCCCGTCGCTGTTTCACTGTCATCATCAATTCCACATGGACTTCGGGTTCATGGCATTGATGAAGTACTAGCCTGTCGGACGACCGCTCCCGCCACGCGACTGTGCCACAATGAGCGTCTTATGGCATTGAATGGACGTGTCGCGCTCGTTACCGGCGCCAGCCGAGGTTTGGGAAAAGCTATGGCTTTGTCGCTCGCAGAGGCGGGCGCGCGCGTTGCCCTGGTGGCTCGCGACGTCGAGCAGCTCAACGCAGTCGCTAATGAAGCTCGCCGGTCGGGCGGGCAGGCCGAAATTTTCCGCACTGATATCTCCGACGAGTCGCAGGTGCGCGAACTCGAGCGAAATGTCCTTGCCAAGTTGGGACCGGTCGACATCCTGATCAACAATGCCGGAATCAATGTGCGCAAGTTGTGCGTCGCCCTGACCTTGCCGGACTGGATGAGCGTGCTCAATACCAATCTGACCAGCGCGTTCCTGATGTCCCGCTCGTTTGTGCCGCACATGCAGGGCCGGGGCTACGGTCGTATCATCAACATCACGTCCATCATGGGCCACATATCCGTGCCGATGCGCACCGCCTATTCTTCCAGCAAGGCTGGATTACTCGGCTTCACGCGCGCGCTGGCGCTCGAGCTGGCTGGCGACAGCATCACTGTGGTGTCCATCAGTCCGGGGCCCTTCGCCACCGATATGACCATTCCGCTGATGACCAATCCCGAAATAAACGAGCAGTTCATGTCGAAAACTCCCATGCGGCGCTGGGGCAAGCCAGAGGAGATCGGCAAGTTGGCGCTGTATTTATGCTCGGAAGAAGCGGGCTTCATTACCGGTACCGACATTGTGGTGGATGGGGGCTGGTGTGCCCAATAGAAGTGTGCCCAATAGAGGTGTGCTCAATAGGCGCCTCCTGGCAGCGGCTGCACTGTTGCTCGTGTTAGCGGCTTGCCGAGGCAACCGGACCAAACGTATCGCTGTTGTTCCCAAAGCGAACTCGCACGTCTTCTGGGTTTCGGTGCATGCCGGCGCCGCGGCGGCCGGCCAGAAATTCGGAGTCGAGGTGCTGTGGAACGGCCCGGCGCAAGAGACCGAATACGATCGCCAGATGCAGATTGTCGATTCGATGATAGCCCAGCATGTCGACGGCCTCGCGGTCGCGGCAACGGAGCGCAAGGTTTTGAATCGATCCCTGGATCGCGCGGCCGAGCTGGGCATTCCCGTCACGGTCTTCGACTCCGGCGTCGACTCCACCAACTACCTGGCATTCATCGCGACCAATAACTATCAGGCCGGGCAGATGGCGGCGCGCGAGCTGGCACGCCTGGTGGGAACCAAGGGTAAGGTCGCCATGGTCATGAACATCCCCGGCAGTTTATCCACTGTAGATCGCGAGCGAGGTTTCGAGGACGTAATCAAGTCCGAGTTCCCCAAAATGGAGATCGTCGCGCGCCAGTTCTCCATGTCCGACCGCTCCAAGGGAATGGCGGCTGCAGAAAATATCCTGACCGCGCACGCCGACCTTAACGGCATCTTCGCTTCGTCTGAGCCCAGCAGTACAGGAGCCGCGCTGGCGCTCAAATCCCGCGGTCTCTCCGGAAAAGTGAAGTGCGTTGGCTTTGACGCCAGCGACAATCTGATCGACGATCTGAAAGACGGATCGATACAGTCTTTGGTTGTTCAAGATCCATTTCGGATGGGCTTCGAAGCGGTCAAGACCTTGGTGGACAAACTCAACGGCATCACGCCGCCCAAGCAGATCGATCTGCCGGCCCGCGTGGTCACCAAGCCCGATCTCGATAAGCCCGAGATCCACGAGCTGCTGTACCCCGACGTGAAGAAATATTTAGGAAGCAGCTAACAACCGCTCCCAGTGGTCAGGGCTCAGAATCGGAGTTTCGGCTCAGAACGGAAGAATCTCCTCCCGCTGCGGATCGAAATCGATCCGGCGCTTCTCCATGTACGCGATGTTCCCCAAATGCGACGCCTGTGCCGACCGATGTCCGATCAATACATCCGCGTTCGGCCGCTGGCGCGTCCGGCAGCATTCCAGGAAATTGCTCACATGCGCGAAAACCATGTCCGGATCTTCGGCCTTCACCACGATCGGCTGCGCGCCCTTGCCTGCGGGATGAAACTCGTAATGCTGGCGGTCGATCAGCAGCCGGCCATCCGTTCCACACAACTCCACGGCCGCTCCAGTAATTCCAGGCGCCAGGGTGGCGTCGAAGGTCGCGGTGAACTCGCTCGGATATTCCAGCAGCACGTTGATGGTGTCGGGCGCCGTGCGCCCATCTTTGTAGGCGTACACGCCGCCCGCCGCAGCCGCCGATTTGGGCGTGTCCTGCTGCAGGAACATGTGCACCACGTCGATCCAGTGCGTGAACAAATCGGTCACCTGGCCGCCTCCGAAATCGAGATAAGCGCGCCAGTTGTAATATTGCTGCGGATCCCAATCGCGCCACTTCAGCGGACCCAGAAAGTGCGCCCAATCCAGGTTGGACGGCCGGTTCTGCAGCGACGCCGGCGCCTTTCGCAGATGATAGGTATTGCCGTGCCACCAGGTGCGTGCCAGCGTCACTTTGCCCAGCCGCCCTTTGTCGACATACTCGCGCTTGGCTTCGATATAGTGTTTGCCGGAGCGCTGCTGCATTCCGACCTGGCACACTCTCTCGTGCACCCGGGCCGCTTTGACGATGCGGGGTCCTTCTTGGATGCGGAGCGTCAGGGGCTTCTCGACGTACACGTCGTGCCCCGAGTTCAGCGCGTCGATCGCGATGGTCGAATGCCAGTGGTCCGGGGTGGCGATGAGCACCGCGTCCAGCTTTTCCTCCAGCAGCTTGCGATGGTCGGTGAAGCTCTTGGCGTCGGGGGCCTTCTGCAGTGCGTGATCGATCTGCTGGCTGTAAACATCACAAACGGCCGCTACGTGGACCTTTGGATCGTGCTGGAACTGCGTCATGACGTAGTAGCCGCGATCGCCCACCCCGATCGCGCCCAGTTGAATGGTGTCATTGGCCCCAAGAATTCGGGAATAGGATGCGGCAGTCATGGCCGCCGCCCCGCGGAGCAAGCTCCGTCGCGCGATCTGGTTCGGATTCATGTGCGAATTATAGCGCCGTCGGAGCACTACGTAGGCATGAAGAAAGTTCTAGCGATTCTTTCGCTCCTTATTTGGTCCTTCAGCGCCTATGCCGGAACGCTGACCAAGTCTCATAGTCAAGGCAAGTTCAGCGATGAAGAGATTGAGGCCACCATTAAAGCCAAGCTGGCGAAATCGAAGATCGGCAAGGACGGCCTGCAGGTCCACGTGAAGAACGGGATCGCTACGTGGACCGGCAGTACCACTGTGATGCAACACAAAGGCGCGGCCACTCGCATGGCGAAGACCGCCGGCGCCACTCAGGTTGTAAACAACATTAAGATTTCGGCCGACGCGGGAGGCGCACTAAAAGAGCAGCCTCGCAAAATCGAAGTTAAGACTAATTAAGTGGCGCGGAGAGTTGGCTAACCCTGCTGCGCGGACTTCGCCTGCCTATCGGCAAGCTGCGCCCGGATGGCAGTCATTCGTTCGCGAGTTGCCGAGGTTCGCTTACGGCCGTCGGGCATCGCGTCGATCAGCTTTTCAAGATTGGCGGCAAATTGCGAGCCGTAGGCAGCACGAATTTCACCGAGTAGGGGCTCAATCTTCGAGAAGACGCCAATATGCTCGCCGTTGCTGTCATTGAAGAGCTCCAAGCTGACGGCTCCGTTGTTGACGAGTGCCGCCGCCATATCCCAATAGGTTATGACCATGCGCAAATGACCGCTGTGCTCTCCAAACATTGTATTATTGACGTCTGCGATCGATTGAGGATTAAACTCGCGAAAGTACCAGTCGCGCGCCTTGCGCATCGTTTCGTCGCGGCGCAGCTCGTAAAGTTTGAGGATAAGACCAGCCTCTTCTTGTTTCGACATAGACAGAAAGACTCCTTGTTGGTGTTACGGCGCCGGGGCGGCGCCATCTGGTTAGTGTAGCAGAGCAATCTTGGGAGTGAGCGCGATTAAGATGCGATCATGGACGGGAAGAATATAGACTTCGCCCTCCTGCATGCGGATGTCGACTTCCTTGACAATAGGCCGCGAGATTACATGTGGCCTGATGAGTAAGTTCACGCCGGCATTGCCTCCAATCCTAAGGCTGGTCTCTTGTCCATCCAAGGCATGCAGCTCCGCGGTGCTCATTTGATATCTTGCGCCTTCACTGTCGATCTGCAGCACCGTCACGGCAGTGGATCTAGTGAGCCTTGGAGAGCAGTATCTCCAGTCCTATCAGATCCTCTCGCATCGCTACGTCGTGAAACTTCGTGTACGAAATCAACTGCTCAAATTCCTTCTTTGTATAAGCGCGTTTCAGCAGCATGAATCGAAATGTCAGCTTGGTGATGATCCCGTTGACGGCGCCGACGCTCATTTCATTTACAGCCTGGTTGATCGATTCCATCGAGGCGTCCCGGCGCAGATCGATAATCAGCGCTTGTCCACCGGGCTTAAGAACGCGGTACATCTCTTCGAGAGCGCCTTGGGGATCGCTGAAATTCTTGAAGGCCGCTCGACACAGGAGAAAGTCAAACTTTCCATCCCGGAACGGCATGGCGGAGGCGTTACCGCGGCGGAAGTCAACCTCGACACTCGCATTTGCGGCATTCGCGCGGGCTATTTGCACGAATGTTTCGCTTATGTCTAATCCCTTGATTCGATAGTCCCCGAGCTTCGCCAATTCAATGGCAAAATATCCGGGCCCGGGGGCCACTTCGAGCACGCTAGATCGGGGTGGAATCTGTTGTGCGATGCGCCGGGCCAGCGCTTTAAAGTCATCCAGCGATTTTTTGGTGAGGGACGCATACCACTTCGCGACGGAGCCCTCCATTCCCAAACCTTTATAAGGCTTTGCAGTTGATAAGGCCGGCATGAGAACTTCCTTTCTGTGGCGATCATAGGGGGTTTTCAGAACGTACTGAAGTCTCATTCGGCGAACACAAGCTGGAGGTCGGCGAATGCACGTTTCTGCCAGCCGAAGCCCGTCACGAGTGCCGCGGCTTTGGTCTGTTAGCATGGCACATGCAGAGATGGGCGCGGCGTCTACTGATTGGGTTGCCGGCTGGTCTGGTCATCACTATCGTCCTGGCCGTTCTTGCCTGGAACGTTTATTTCTCAACGCTCACGGCGGCCAAAACAGCGCGCTCACTGGGCACGATCTCCGTTCCGGTTCCCTTCCACGTCACGCGCCCCTTTATTGATTACATGGAAGTTTACGGCCAGAGGCTGTATGTGGCATTCGCCAGTCATAATCTGGTGGGAGTAATTGATACAATTACCGACCGCGCCATGGGCACTGTCGAGGGCTTACCACGTGTTCACGGTGTAGCGATTGTGCCGGAGCGCGGTTTGGGGTTTGCCAGCGCTGGAGCGGACAACGTAGTGGTGTCTTCAATCTCGCGGACAACCAGCTTGCAAAGAAAATCCCTGGCGGCATGAATCCCGATGCCATCATCTACGATGAAAAGCTCCATCTCGTCTACGCAGCCGACCACGACGGCAAAGCGGGCACGTTAATCGATGCGCAAAGTGAACGCTTGGTGGCAACCATCGACCTCGGGGGCGAGCCGGAATTTTGCCAAGCCGATCCCGGGAGCGGCCTGATTTACCAGAATCTTGAAGACACCAGCGAAGTGGTGGTCATCGACCCTCATGCGCGAGCCGTGATCCGGCGCTATAAATTGGCGCCCGGCGAAGGACCGACCGGATTGGCGCTGGATCCTGTGAATCGGAGGCTGTTTTCGGCCACGGGCAACAAGAAGCTGCTGGTTCTCAGTTCAGATACCGGTGAGGTCGTGGCGGACCTGCCAATTGGGCTGCTGGTGGACGGGGTCGCTTATGATTCCGGTTTAAAGCGCATCTACACGGCCAATGAAATGGGCACGAGGACGGTGATTCAGCAGGATTCCGCAGACCGTTATCGTGTACTTGAAAACGCGCCGACCCACCTTGGCGGACATTCAGTGGTGGTTGATCCGTCAACGCATCTACGTGGCCTATTTTGGACGCGTCGGTGTTTACGAACCTACCCCGCGTTAGAAGCGCCGGCTCCCACGCCTCCAGCGATCTCCTGCGACCTTAACCCTTGCACCGGATGGCTCAACAACTCCTTCGCGGCTTCCAGGAACCGAACGGTATGCGGCAACTGCGCGTGTAGCTCAAATGCGGCTTCATCGGCCCACTCAGAATGAATCGCAAATAAGCACGGCTTCCGGAGCGACTCGAAAACATGGATAGCCAAGCACCCGATTTCAGCTCGCGTTGGCCCAACTACCCGCAGCAATTCCTCGCGAAATTCCGTCGCCTTCCCCGGCTTAGGTTCAAACCGGACGACAAAATGGATGGACATCGGATTATTGCCGGCCTTCGGTCTCTAGTTTGCGCGCCCCGCCCAGGATGTCCGGCATGGCGTAATTGCCTTCATGGCAGGCATATTCGTAAACCGGGCCGGCGGTGGCGAGGAATGGATATTCCAACGTCCAGGGCTTGGTGTACGTCGTGGGATCGTCGACCGTGGCCCGGTACAGGATGGTGTGCGCATCGACGCGCCGCAACCGTTCGATCACAAGCAAGTTTTCCGACGATCCCCGAAACCTGGTTTTGCTGGTAAAGTTGGTCGTGTCGACGATCAGCGTATCACCCTCCCAACGGCCAATCGAGTCGCCCAGCAACTGGCGGATTTCCGCGGGCTTGTGCGTTCCATTGATACGGATCACGCGAATGTCGTGGACCATTTCTACAAGGATCATCACGGCACTTGGCGTCTGCACGATTTCGTAATTGTTGTTATAGAGCACGGGCAGCATGGGCGGGCCAGCGGTCGAGCCAAATCCGATGATGCAGCGCTCGCTCAAGGGCCGATCTTTCACGCTGTCAGAGCGGGTGAATGGGCGTGACGCGCTGGAGGCAAGCTGGCGAGCCGCATCCGTAACAGGCGGAATCTTGCCGTCCGGCGGATCGATAATCAGCGAAGTGCGCTTGAGGCCGTCGACTCGTGCGAGCTCCGATCCCCGGTCGACGAACAGGTTGTTATAGGCGCCGACTCCAGGCCCTCCGGTGGCCTTATTGAAGTTGCTCTCGACGTCGCTATCCAGAGTGTTGCTTTGGAGATCCTTCTTCTCGTACGCCTTCGCTTCTGCATCGGTGAGCGTGGCTTTTCCGGCGAGGTCGGCGGGCCGTTCGAGCGGAGTGAGCGTGGCGTTGGTCCAGACACCTTGCAGATCCGGATGACCGTCCGGGGTGCGGGGAATGCTTTTGGTTTGCCCGGAAAGTGGCGCGATGGCCATAGCGAGGAATGCGATAACGGCGGCGAGTCGATGAGGCATGGCCTCAGTATACTTTTTCGGCAACATATTCACATGTAACGTTCCGCCGATTGACGGCGTGAACATTCTTCACCCTGGCGCGCCGATGTTTACCGAGCCAGATACTTGAACACCGGGTGATGCCTCTAAGCTATTCACCCTTCGGGACCATCGATCGCTCCTGGCATGGAAGCCGAATTGCTACTGCCTGGACAAGTGATGAAACATATGATTAACACCACCGCGATTGCCCAAGCCGATTTCGAGGCGATCCTAGTGTCTGAGTTGGAAATGTTGCGCGAAGGTGAGGAACGCTTGAAGCGTCTGTATCCGCAATTGCCGAAGAAACCGCATCTGCGCGACTTCTTCCTGAGCGAGCTGAGCGCGGTCAAGCAGCGGACCGATCGCCTGCACGCCGTTCTTAGTCCGTACGAGGCTTTTGAGCCACTGGCGGCGGAATTATCCAATCCACCATTGAGACCCGCGGCGTAGCTTTCGTGCTCTTAACTGCTGGCGCCAGGCTACTGAACGACCAGCCGGGCAACTACCTGATCTCCGGTATAGACGCCTTTACAATCTCGAAATACACTAGCAGCGTGGGACTCCGCCGGGCATGCTAAGGAACCTAGTTTCGCGAATCGGAGCGCTGTGGCGCCAACTGGAAAGAGTGGCGGAAGAGCCTAGCATTCTGGCGGTGATGCAGATATCGTCCGGTCAGGACGATTTGCGCGTCTGTGGGATTCAAGAAGGCTGGAGAGTGTTGTTCGCAACTACGGTGGAAAGAGCGGTTCATATTCGGCAGACGAACCGGGTTGACGTGGTCCTTTATGACTGTGACGTTGGAGAAGGAGACTGGCGCCAAGGCTTGGTCACGCTGTTGAATTCCGGTGAGCCAGTCTTCGCCATAGTTTTATCACGTGTTGTTAACGCCTCGTTGTCTCTCGATGTTCTCGAGAACGGCGGTTACGCCGTGGCGCAGAAACCCTTGGAGCGGCACAGCCTGGTGGGTTTAGTGAATGGAGCCTTGCAAATGGAGGACGCGATTAACTCTTGCCGCGTCCTGGAACAGGTCTGACTGGACGTTACTCCACTGATTTCCAGGAATGGTCGGGATCGAAACGGGTTACCGGTGGCGCTGCTTTGCCAGGAACCGGCGCAAGATCTTTCTGATAGACCACACCCTCCTGATTCACGATGAACGTGTGAATTCCGGTAACTCCATATTCGGCCGGCCAAGCTACGAGACCAAATCCGCCAATAAGCTTCGCCTTAACGAAGTAATTGTGCGTACCTCCTGGTGCATTCGGGCCCTGCCCCTCGAGAACGCGGAAATAATATCCGTGATAAGGCTTGGCTTGCCCCTTTTGTGCGCCGTCCCACGCCGCCTGCGCCAGGCCTTGGGGAACCAGCGGCTCGCTTGAGCCTTCCCAATACAACCCGTCATGCCGGCCAGGCGTACTCATGAGACGGGGGGCGTATTCGAGCATCCCATCCTTATCGCGAACCTCGGAAGCGTACTTCCTCTGCGCCTCAACGTACCCGCGACAAATCACAATGGCATCCAGTTCGTGCGTGCCTATGCGACGAGCGCGCATCTCAACTGGAGTTTCAGTCGCATCAAAGCTCCATTTGCCCTTGGCGCGGACAATCGGGACTGGGAACGGCCAGTCCTCATCGCCGATGGCGAGGATGGCGCGATTTGGGTTCGCGCTAGAAATTTCGATCCGGTGCTTGGCACGCGCGAGGCGGGCGAATTCGTCCTGTTCGCGACGGTCCTGCGCGGCATCGCCTGAGGTAAGAACTCCGTGGGCGTGGGGGCCGCAAATGGCGGACAGCCGAGCGGAATCGTGATGCTCCACTGCATCGATAAGGGCCTGCGCCGCGGCTTCCGAGGAATCGAAGCGCTCCTGCGCGACTGAGGGCACGGCGATTGCAAATGCCATCGCCGCATAAGTAACAAAGAGTCTGCTAGTCATTGGGCTATCGTCTCCCTCCGCCACCACCACGCGCTGCGCCACCACCGCCAAATCCGCCACCGCGCGCTCCTCCGCCGCCGCCGAAAGTGCGGCCTGCTCCCATGCTGGAAAAGCCATGGTCGCTTTGCATGCGCGTCATGCCGCCGTCGTGATAACCACCGAAAGCGCTGTGATTGCCAGTAAACCCTCGTTGCTCAAAACCTGGATTTCCGAGGCGTTGCTGCGGAGCTACTTCGCCACGATTAAAGCCCTGGGGCCGGGCATCGCCGAATCTTCCGGGCTCGCCGCGGCCAACACCGCCGTTACGCGCCCCTCCAAACCTGCCAGCCACGTCGCGATTGCCATAGGGAACGCCCAGCCGGTGATCCGGATTATGCGCCCACACCGAATTGCCTAACGGTCCAGCGTCGTGGAAATGCTCAAACCCGTAGCGATGAAAGAAAGAATGGTCGATGAAGATATTTCCGCCATACCAGTTGGGAGCCCATCCCCAACCGCCCCATCCCCAGCCGCCCCATCCGCCAAAATATAGGCCGAGGTCGACGCCCGGACCCCAGCCAAAACCCACATCGATGCCAGGGTATAACAGCGGGGGATAATAACCGTAGACCGGCGGTCCCCACACATATTCGGGGTTGTAATTGGGCACGTACCAAACATCCGGATTGGCGGGCTCAATGCTAATCGCTGTCTGGCCTCCCTGGTCCTGCGTGGTGACGGTCTCCTGAGGGGTCGAGCGCAGCGTCCCTTTCGGCTTCGGCCTGGGAGCGCATGCGCTGTACGGCCTGCATTACGTCGGACTGCTGGGCGAGGAAGGCATTGCCAAGCTGCGTCGTCCAGCCGATATTCTGGCTTAGCCGTTCGAGCACATCGGGGAAGGCGACCAGGCCTTGGACGCTGGGATCCCAGTTTTGCTTTTTGGCTTCGTCCATGAGCTTGGAGGGTTTCCACTTGGGATGGTCCCGCACCCATTGTTCGGCTTCGGCGATCTCGATTGGGTATGTGGAAGCGGCCAGGAGTTCTCCGAGCAGCGGATCGGGATAAAGCGCGATGGGGGCTACTAGATCGTCAAGCTGCGGCGGCGACATCGGCGTCCCTGGAGGAGGGGCGTTCTGCGCGTCAGGAGGAGGGCCGTTCTGATATTGCGGAGGAGGCGCGTTCGGTTGAGGATACTGCGGGGGGGGATTTTGCTGCGCCGCCGCTACTTTTATAAGGAACAAAGGGACCAAAATCGCTGCGCAGTACCGGGACATTTTGCTGGACCTCTCGGCTCATTGGATGCTTTCCACTTGTTCAAGTTGCCAACACAAATGCAACGGCAACAATTGTAGTCCAGTTCACGGTCGCGACAGAGCTTGTGGGCCAGGCCAAGGCCGCACGCCTATCTTAAATGGAATCAATAGCTTACTTTCTAAAACTTCGTGCATTTGACAGGCTCCAATCCTAAAGAAGCCGCATTATAAGCCGATTACCCTATTAGGAGGTCGCTCCTACAGGACTTTGGTACCTGCAAGATTTGGTAGGGAATGGATCCATCGCTTTTGATTATGCTCGGGGCAGCGACATTCGCTGCCCTAGCGGGGTACTTCTTCGGCCGGCGCTCGTCCACGCGTGGGCCGGAGTTGCCGCGCGCCGTCACGAGCAAATCTGAATCGACCGTTGAGGAGTTATTCGCCGATGCCCCGATCGGCTATCTGGAGGTCGATCGGGAAGGCATCATCCAGTGGGTGAATCAATGTGAGTGCGCCTTGCGGGGACTGCCTAAAGAGCAGATCGTGGGCAAGGCGTATTGGGAGCTAAAAGAGGGCGCAGACCAACAGGTGGCGCAGCAGTCTTTTTCGGCCGAGCTGACCGCCGACTCAGATGGGCCGCGACGAGACCAATACGCCCGCCCGGATGGCCGGGTGGTGACTATAGACGTTTACAAGCATCGGTTGACTGATCGTTACGGGCGGGTGACCGGGATCCGTTTCGCGTCGGCCGACATCACCGAGAACACACGAGCCGAACAGGAAGTGGTAAAGACAACACAAGAGCTGAAGGCCATCTTCGATGCCTTTCCGGATTCTTTTGTGCGGCTCGACGCCAAGCACATAGTCTTGGATTACAAGGGTTCGCAGACCTCGGACCTGGATTTGAAAATGCCTGGCCGTCGCGTGGAAGAGGCATTGGCGGGCGAGGCGGGCGAGCGTATCGGCAAAGCGGTGGATCAGGTGATTCGCACCCACGCCACGGTAGCGGTTGAGTTTCCCCTGAAGGTGCAAGGGCAACCGGAGTTCTTCGAAGCGCGGCTGGCGTTGGTTAACTGGACCGAAGTGATCGCGCTCATTCGCAACGTAACGGACCGCAAGGCGGCCGATGACCAACTAAAGGAATTTGCCCAAGAACTGCAGCACAAAAACGAGCAGCTGGCGGACGCTTTGATCGCCGCGCGGGAAGTGACCAGGTTCAAAACGCGCTTCCTGGCCAACATGAGCCATGAAATCCGTACGCCGATGAATGGGGTTCTCGGAATGACGGAGCTGCTTCTGGAGACACCGCTGAGCGAGGAACAGGTCGACTACGCGCGATCGGTCAGCGATTCCTGTCACGCGCTGATCGGTTTGGTGGACGACGTTCTGGATCTTTCTAAGATGGAGTCCGGCAAATTTACAATCGAAAGCGCGGCGTTCGATTTGCGCGCGGCGGTGGAGCAGGTGGTGCAGCCGCAGTTGGCTGCGGCGCAGGCCAAGGGCGTCGAAATGGTTTCGCAAATAAGCGCGGACCTTCCTCTTTCCGTGCGTGGAGACTCGGGCCGCTTCCGCCAGGTTTTGGGCAACCTGCTGAGTAACGCAGTGAAATTCACGGACAAGGGGCGAATCTCGCTGCGAGCAGAGTTGGCGGGCGAGATCGAAGGCGCGTTTACACTGCGTTTCGTGGTTCAGGACACCGGAATAGGAGTAACGCCGGAGCAGATCCCCAGTCTGTTCGAGAGTTTCGTTCAGGTGGACAATTCCAGCACGCGAAATTATGGTGGCACGGGCCTGGGGCTGGCCATCGCGAAACAACTGGTCGAGATCATGCGGGGCGAGATCGGTGCCGAGAGCACGCCTGGTAAAGGTAGTACGTTTTGGTTCACAGCCGTCTTCGAAAAGCAGGAAGCCGAGCGCGCGCAGGATACGCAGCCACCCTTGGACCTAAAGAAATATCGCGTGCTTTTGATCGAAGATAGCGTCAGCGAGCGCGCGCAGATCCGGGCGCGTCTGGAGGCGTGGGGTGCAATTTGCGAAGAGCCGTCGACGCACGATTCTACCCCGGTGGAGGCATTACGCAGCGCGGCTTTGAACGGCCGGCCTTTCCATATCGTGCTGGTGGCGATGGACATGCAGGGCCAGGATGGGTTGGTGATCGGCCACGCCATCAAGAGCGACACGCAAGTCGGCAACACCATCCTGATAGGCCTCACAGGCGCCGCCATGCGGGGTCATGGCGCAGTGCTACGTGCGGTCGGGTTCGACGGGCACGTGCAGAAGCCAGTGCTGGCGGCTGACTTGCGCGATACCATCGGCGAAGCGATAGCGACGTCGGAAAAGAGGGCCCAGCAATCGCCCGGCGTTTTGCGTGCGGTGGAAAGAGTCCGGACCGAGCACAAGCGGGCAGGCAGCTCGAGGATCCTGTTGGTTGAGGATGATGACGTAAATCAGAAGTACGTCATGCGCGTCCTGCAAAGGAACGGATTCCAGGCTGATCTCGCCGTCGATGGGCGGCGCGCGGTGGACGCCGTGATGAAGAGCGATTACGATCTGGTGCTCATGGACGTGCAAATGCCGAGGATGGACGGGTTGGAGGCGACTGCTCAAATCCGCTTCCGCGAAGGAACCAACCGGCACACGCCCATCGTCGGGTTGACGGCCAACGCCTTGCCCGGAGATCGTGAACGCTGTTTGGCGGCCGGCATGGACGACTATCTCAGCAAACCCGTGAGCGTCGAGCAACTGAAGAACGCTATTGGTCACTGGGTGGGCGAAGAGGCTTTGGAGCCGGAGCAGCATCTGGCTTCGTGACTGCCTCCGACGAGCCCAAACCTAAACGGTTTCGTGTAACTCTAGACAAATGAGCTTAAGCGGACAGACTGCCTTGGTTACGGGAGCCTCGCGCGGATTGGGACGCGCGATTGCACGCAGACTCGCACGCGAGGGCGCGGCGGTGTGGGTCAACTATGTGAGTCGCGGAAGCGATGCTGACAAGGTGGTCGAGGAGATTCACTCGGCGGGTGGTCGCGCCAATGCCATCCGCGCCGATATCGGCGATCCCACGCAAGTCCAAGACATGATGAGTCGCGTGATGAGCGAAATGGGACCTCTGTCCATCCTTGTAAACAACGCCGGGCTGGCGATTCGAGGCACTCTCGAGACCTTCAACCCCGCGGATCTGGAACGCATGCGGCGTACCAACGTGGACGGCTTGATCCATGTGACTCGCGCGGCTATTCCAGGCATGCAGGAGCGGCGCTATGGCCGCATCGTCAACATCACTTCGATCGCGGGGCACGGGACGACGTTGCCCGGCAGTACGTTCTACGCCGCCACCAAAGCCGCCGTTTCAACGATGACGCGCCGCTTTGCCATGGAGCTTTCGCCGCAAGGAATCACGGTGAACGCGGTGGCTCCCGGATTCATCCTCACCGACATGGTAAAGGAGGGACGTTCCGCGGATGAGTACGGAAAAGCTGCTGAAGAGCATCAGCGGCCTTTCGATGGTCGGCCGCGTGGGGGATCCGGAGGATATCGCGCATGCGGTAGCCTTCCTGGTTTCGCCAGAATCCGGATTCATCACGGCTCAAGTGATCACTGTGGATGGCGGCCGGATGGACTACATCGGCCATCCTTGAGACGGCGTGCCACGCTCGCGCTATGGTCCAAGTTGGGCAAAATCGGTACACACGCTAGTGAGGGCACGGCTTTCCCGCCACCGACAGCGTGAGTAAACCGAAGATTTTGTTAGTCGACGATTACCCGATCATCCGGCACGGGCTGCGTTTACACTCGTTGGAAACACGGCCCGGGTAGACCTGGGTTTACCCGATGTAGATGGGCAGGACCTGACGCTGCTGGCGCAAGGCAAGACCAACAAACAGGTGGCGGCTGCTCAGGATGTCAGCTTACGAACGGTAGAAGCCCAGCGAGCCAGCCTGATGAGAAAGCTGGATCTCCGCTCGCTCAGCGATCTCATTTATTACGCCATTCGCGATGGAATTGTGGAAGATGTAGCACACACATCGACAGATTCCTACCGGATTGTTCTACGTAACGTTCACGAATAGTGCCATATCTGTTTTGAGTGGGCAGCGCAAAAAGCTCCCACGAATTCCCGACCCGCACAAAGATACGCTCCGCGCACCCCCGAACAAGGCGTCAAGAAAGCATATTTTATAAATTAAATATGTTTATCTTAATTTTAATTTGTTGTACAATACTTAGTTTCTAAATAGATCTACTTAAGCAGCGAATATATCTCTTCTATGAAGGCTCGCGCCATTGACGTCAGGCATTCGATCGGGCGCGTTCTTTTGTCGTCGATTTTTAACGGTGGCAAGAAGTTGTTATCAAAGGGCCACCGCATTGAGGGCGACGATGTTCGAATGCTTGAGTCCGAGGCACTCCAGGACGTGTGGGTTGCCGAGCTCGAAGAGGGCGATATCGGCGAAGACGAGGCCGTCATGCAAGTGGCCAGCCGCATCGGCAATGGATCGCTCGAGATCAGGCCGGCGGTTGGCGGGCGGGCCAACCTGTTCACCACCGAAGCTTGTTGCGTTCTCGTGGACAGCGAGCTCCTGAAGGAAACCAATTCCACCAACGCTCTGGTGATCGCTACCGCGCGTAACTTCTCGCATGCGCGAGCCGGGCAGCGGGTGGTCACGGTCAAGAGCGCGCCGTTTGCGGTTACTAGGCCGCAGTTGGAATCGGTCATCTCGTTGCTCGCCGCAAAAGGACCGGTCCTTCAAGCCCGGCCTATTCGTACGCCCGTCGTCGCGGTGCTCTACACAGATCCGGCAGGAGGAGAACGAGCCTCGAGATTGTTCGGGACAATCACGGGCCAGCGCCTGGAAAGATTAGGGAACCTTGCGGGTCCCGCCTTAAATTCAATCGAAGAGGAGCTGGCCGTTGCAAACGCGCTAGAGCGGCTGCTCAAATTCCGACCGACGGTGATTCTTATTGCCTCTACGACTTCGCCAGCCGGTCCTTACGATATCGTGGGTCGGGCGATGGAGCGGGTGGGCTGTCAGATCGAACGCTTCCTGGCGCCTGTGGAACCCGGCACGCTCCTGTTGTTGGGCTACCAGGATAAAGTGCCCATCCTTTCACCCCCAGGGTGTTTCCGTTCCGGTAAGCCGAATGTGCTGGATTTGATTCTGCCGCCGCTGCTCGCCAAGTATCGGCTTTCGACCTGGGACATTGCTTCACTAGGCCAGGGCGGACTCTTAGACTGACTTTGGGCTGGAGTCGCAATCCACAGCCGACTGAGTGGCCGCCGCAATAACGCGCACGGCCAAAGAGAAACTCTCAAAGAAACACTGGAAATTGGAGTAACGCTGAAATTGAGGCTTCATTCACCGTCCTCATTTTATGATACATGTAGAAGTACGAGGTATCGCATGGACCTGCCGCAAGGCACTCTGGATCTGTTGATCCTGAAAGTAGTCGCGCTGGGGCCGGTTCACGGCTACGCGATTGCGCAGCGGCTGCAGCAGGTATCGCGCGACGTCGTCCAAGTTCCGCAAGGCTCGCTCTATCCCGCATTGCACCGGCTCGAGAACCGCGGGCTTCTGGCGGCGGACTGGAAGGAGACCGAGACCGGACGCGAGGCCAAGTTCTATCGCCTGACGCGCAAAGGCCGTGCGCAGCTCGATACCGAAACGGAGAGCTGGCGGCAATTGGCGGAAGCGGTCGCAGTTGATCCTCAAAATGTCCGAAGGAGGCGCGGAATGACCTGGTGGAGTCGATTATTGCGGCGAAAACAAATTGAGGAGCAACTCGACAAGGAGTTGCGTTTCCATCTGGAACAACACACCGCCGATCTGATCGCGCGGGGCCACGATCCTTCGGAAGCTCGAAGACAAGCTCGGCTCGCATTGGGCGGTCCGGAGCAAGTGAAAGAGGAATGCCGCGATGCGCGTGGCACGCGCTGGCTGGAGGACTTGTGGCAAGACTTGCGCTACGCACTCCGCACTCTGCGCCAGAAGCCCGGGTTCGCGGTGATTGCGCTCGCGACGCTGGCGACTCGGCATCGGAGCGACGACTGTGATGTTCACGGTTATCAATGGCGTAGTCCTAAAGCCACTTCCTTATCCGAGAGCCCGACCGGCTGGTCACCGTGCATGGACAGACTGAAAAGTACGGCGAACAGTGGGGGTTTTCGTATCCTGAATTTCTCGATTGTCAGCGCGCAGAGCCGCTCTCTAGGGCCGATGGCGGCATGGACTTACAGCGGAGGTACGGTAAGTGAACCTGGCGAAGCGCAGTACGTTGACGGTCGCGAGATCTCCTCCGAACTGTTTTCTGTGCTGGGGATTTCGCTATCAAAAGGGCGTGCCTTCCTGCCGGAAGAAGACCGTCCTGGCGCCGCGCCGGTGATCATTATCAGCTACGGGTTGTGGCAGCGCCGCTTCGGCGGAAGCCCCGGGGCGATCGGTAGGGCGCTCGTCTATGATGGAAAACCCTACACCGTGGTCGGCGTCGCACCCGCAGGATTGCGGCTGGATGGCGAGGCAGACGTGTTTACACCGCTGGGCCAAAGCACCAGGCCGCAAATGCAGAATCGTGGAGCGCGCTTCATTCATGTTCTGGGGCGCCTTCGGACTGGACGTGACGCCTAGCGAGGCACAGGCTGAACTGTCGCTGATTGCCCGTCGTCTGGCTGAGCAATACCCAGACCTTTAATGAGGGCCGTGGCATGGTGGCACATCCGCTTCGCCAAGAGGTGGTCGGAGATGTTCGGTCCACACTTTGGCTGCTGCTAGGCGCGGTCAGCCTGGTACTGCTGATTGCGTGTGTCAACGTAGCGAGCTTGCTGCTGGCGACGGGCGGTTTCACGCGAGCGTGAACTGGCCATGCGCGTGGCGCTGGGGGCGGGCCGCGGCCGCTTGGTGCGCCAATGTCTTACTGAGGGCGCGGTGTTAGGGCTTTCGGGTGGCGTGCTCGGTGTATCTGCTCGCAGCCGCTGGCATTCGGCCGTTTGTGATGTTTTGGCCAGGCAGTTTGCCGCGCGCTGAAGAGGTCCAGATCGATTGGCATGTGCTGCTGTTTGCGCTTGTCGCGTCGCTCGCGAGCGGTCTTCTTTTCGGATGGCGCCGGCGCTGCGTGCTCCAGCGCGTGAACTGGAACAGACACTCCGTGCCGGAGCGCGGACCCTGGCAGGAAGCTCTCGCCGTATGCACAGCGGTTTTGTCGTATCCGAGATCGCACTGGCGGTGGTGCTGTTGGTCTCGGCCGGGATGCTGGGGCGCACGTTGGTGCGGCTGTCGTCCTTGGATCCGGGCGTCAACATCCACAACGTATTGACCACTCGCGTAGCGCTTTCGCCCGCCGCTCTCGCAAACCGGCGCAGATCCGCGCGGCCTGGCAGCGACGTCCTGGATCGCGCACGGCGCCTGCCGGCGAGTGCAGTCCGTCGCGCTGGCCGACATCGTCCCCATGCGCGAAGGCGAAAACTCAGTGGGCTACTGGGCCACGCCGGCCCCGCCGCCGCCCAACCAAGAGCCCCTCGCGCTGGCATCGTGTGTGACCCCAGACTATGTAGAAGGTCATGGGCATTCCGCTGCGCCATGGCCGATTCTTTAACGAACAGGATCGCATTGGACATGACCTTGTGGTAGTGATTGATGACAATTTGGCGCGGCACGCTTTCGGCGGAGGCCAGGCTGTCGGGAAGCGACTCTGGATTCCAGCCCTGGGTCCCAGCCCCATCCAGGTGATAGGTGTAGTAGGCCATGTCCGGCATTGGGGACTTGCCGGCGATGATCAATCACGAGTGCGCGATCAGATCTATTATTCTTTTGCCCAGGTGCCGGACCCGCTGTTGCGCTTCTTTTCCTCGGTAATGTCGATGGCAGTTCGCACTAACATCCCGCCATTGAATCTGGTAGAACCGCTGCGGGAAGAACTGCGCGGAGCTGCGGGAGATCAAGTTCTTTACAACGTTCATACCATGGAGCAGCTCGCCAGCGATTCGCTCGCCCGGCAGCGTTTCCTCTTGCTCTTGTTCGGCATATTCGCAGGTTTGGCTTTGCTGCTCGCGTGCATCGGAATCTATGGTGTTCTGGCGTACCTGACTAGCCGCCGCGTACCGGAAATCGGCGTGCGTATGGCGCTGGGGCTACCGTTGGGGACGTCATGCGGCTAGTGCTCCGGCAGAGCCTTGGAATGATTCTCGTGGGCGCCGGTATCGGCTCAGTGGCAGCCTTGGCGGCCGGCAAGCTGTTGGAGCAACTGGTAGCCGGAGTGAAACCCGCGGAACCTTTGACTTTCAGCATTACGATTTCGGTCCTGTTGGTTGCCGCCTTGTTCGCGAGTTTCATACCGGCGCGCCGGGCCAGTCGGCTGGACCCGGTCAAGGCTCTGCGACAGGAGTGATCGGAGGGAGGGGTGAAATGACTTGGTGGCAACGTCTATGGCATCGAGGGCAGATGGAAGAACAACTCGACAAGGAGCTGCGTTTTCATCTGGAACAACACACCGCCGACCTGATCGCACGCGGCTATGATCCCGCGGAAGCTCGAAGACAAGCCCGCCTCGGCTTGGGTGGGCCAGAGCAGGTGAAAGAGGAATGCCGCGATGCGCGCGGCACACGCTGGCTGGAGGATCTGTGGCAGGACCTGCGCTATGCACTACGCACGCTGCGGCAGAGGCCAGGGTTCGCGGCAGTCGCTCTCGCGACGTTGGCCCTCGGAATCGGAGCGACCACGGTGATGTTCACCGTCATCAATGGCGTGGTTCTGAAGCCACTGCCCTATCCAGAGCCGGATCGCCTGGTCAAGCTGCAGGAAAAAACGGACTGGAGTACGCAGTTTGGCAATCTGTGGGCATTTACATACCCCAACTTTCTCGACTGCAAGAGCGGGACCGCTCCTTGGACTTGGCGGCGTGGCGCTACGGCGGAGGCACGGTGAGCGGATCTGCGAGCGCCGAGTACGTTGATGGCCGCGAAGTATCGGCCGATCTATTTTCTCTCTTGGGCGTTACCCCGATACGAGGACGCGCCTTCCGCTCCGATGAAGACCGGCTGGGCGCAACTCCGGTGGCCATCATTAGCTACGGCTTGTGGCAGCGTCTTTACGGCGGAGACACGGCGGCCATCGGAATGCCTCTTGTTTTCGAAGGAGAAACCCTACACCATTGTCGGCGTCATACCGGCGGGCTTCCGTATCGGGAGACGAAGTGGATCTGTTTACGTTGCTCGGCCAGGATGCTTCACCGCGTATGCAGAATCGGGAAGCGCACGGTGTTCAGGTTTGGGCGCGTCTCCGTCCCGGCGCAACGATGGCGCAGGCGCAGGCGGAGCTGACGTTAGTTGGCCGCCATTTGGCCGAGCAATACCCCAAATCGAATAAGGGCCGTACCTTTATTGCGGAGCCGCTTCGTCCGGAGGTCGGAGATGTCCGCTCGACGCTCTGGCTGCTACTGGGCGCTGTCAGCCTGGTGCTGCTGATTGCCTGCGTCAATGTAGCCAGCTTGCTGCTGGCGCGCGCCGTTTCGCGCGAGCGCGAGCTTGCCATGCGCGTGGCATTGGGAGCGGGCCGAGGCCGGTTGGTGCGCCAATGTCTGACCGAGAGCGCGGTGTTAGGGCTATCCGGTGGCGTGCTCGGCATTTTGCTGGCAGCGGCCGGAGTCCGCCCATTCGTGACGTTCTGGCCAGGGGCTTTGCCGCGCGTTGAAGAGGTCCATCTGGATTGGCATGTGCTGCTGTTTGCACTCGCCGCCTCACTCGCGAGCGGTCTTCTTTTCGGACTTGCGCCGGCATTGCGCGCTCCAGCGCGCGAATTGGAACAAACGCTTAGAGCCGGAGCGCGGACCCTGGCCGGAAGCTCGCGCCGCATGCACTGCCGGATTTGTCATATCCGAGATCGCCCTGGCGGTGGTGCTGCTGGTTTCCGCGGGGATGCTGGGGCGCATGCTCCTTCGGCTCTCGTCTTTGAATCCAGGCGTGAACATCCAAAACGTTCTGACAGCCAGGACGGCACTTTCGCCCGCCACGCTTACCAACCCGGCGCAGATCCGCGCGGCCTGGGACGACATTCTCGATCGCGCTCGGAGCGTCCCCGGAGTACAGGCGATTGCGACCGTCGACACCGTGCCGCTGCGCGAAGGCAACAACCAAATCGGCTACCGAACCACTCCCGATCCGCAACCCGAGAATCAACAGCCGCTCGTGTTGGCCAGCAGCGTGTCGCCGGATTATCTGCAGGTCATGGGGATCCCGCTGCGTCAAGGCCGATTTTTCGATCAGCAGGATCGCATGGGCAACGAGCCGGTGGTGGTCATTGACGACGTCATGGCTCAGCAAGCTTTCCACGGACAGGAGCCCATCGGGAAACACCTCTGGATCGGTCTGGGCACGGACCCGCTAAGGGTGGTCGGCGTCGTGGGCCACGTCCGGTATTGGGGGCCGGCCGGCGACGATCAAGCGCGCGTGCGAGCACAGCTCTACTATCCGTTTGCTCAGGTACCGGACGAGTTATTGCGCCGTTGGTCGGAGCTGATGTCGATTGCGGTCCGGACCAGCACCGAGCCATTGAGTGTGATCGAGCCACTGCGGCGGGCAGTGCGCGGCGCGACTGGCGATCAGGTTCTCTACGAGGTTCAAACCATGGATCATCTGGCCAGCGCCGCTCTAGCCCGGCAACGATTCCTTTTGCTGTTGTTCGGCATCTTCGCCGGCTTGGCTTTGGTGCTGGCGTGCATCGGCATTTATGGCGTGCTGGCCTATTTGACCAACCAGCGCGTGCCGGAAATAGGCGTGCGGATTGCCCTGGGCGCCACAGCTCGCGATGTCATGGGGCTAGTGATGCGGCAGAGCGTTGGAATGATTTTCGTCGGCGTTAGCGTCGGGATCGCAGGCGCGTGGGCAGCGGGGCGCGTCCTGATGCGCCTGGTGGAAGGAATGCAGTCCACCGAGCCATTGAGCTTCGCCGTCATGATTCCGGTGCTGGTGATGGCTGCCCTGTTCGCGAGTTTTGTGCCAGCCCGCCGGGCCAGCCGCGTGGATCCAGTGAAGGCGTTGCGGCAGGAGTAGGGCCCGTCCGGATCACTCCGCTGCTTTGGATGCTAGCGCTTCCACAACTGCGATGTTTGGCATCAGGTCCGCAGACAAATGATGGCGGCTTTGAAGGTAGGGAGGGCTATTGTAGGAGACCCAGACTTTGCGGCTGCTGTCCTCCGACACCAGGATCTTTAACGGCAGGTCGATCGCCGCGCTGGGCGACGCAAGCATGAGCGGAGTGCCTGCTTTGGGATTGCCGAAGATTAAGAGCTTGGTGGGCGGCATCGCGAGTCCGGCCTTCTCCGCTTCTCCGCTGTGATCGACCAAGGCAAACAGCTTGACGCCTTTGGCCTGGAGTATTCCCAGCAGCTTTTCAACCGTCTCATCGACCGAGTGGTTACTCGGAATGCTTACGATTCCCGCGTCTGTGTTTGCCGTCATGACTTTCTGCTGACCTCCTCCAAGACTGCTTTGCTTAGGATCCCGAACTGAAATCAAGTAGGCCGCCATCAACAACCCGAGCACGGCCAAAATGAGCGCGACGACGATGCCGAGTGAGGACGGTCGATTGTAATTCGATCCGCCTGCATTCAATTCGCGAATCAGACGCGCATGCTGCCTGGCGCAGATTATGTTGACGACCACTCCCAGCGTGATCAGCGCCGTGCCGGCCCAGAACGAGAATCCAAAGGATTCGACCGGCGGAGTTGATTGGCCACCCTGGAGCATTCGAAGGAACAGACCGAACCGCGCGACCACGAACCCGAATCCCATGAGCGCCAGACCAGTTCGGATCCAAGCCAGAAACGTTCGCTCGGCTGCTAGGTAGTCACTGGGACCGCTGGGCATAAGCGTCACCGCGATAGGCTAATCAGATCTTAACGGTCCGCTCCTTCAGGAACTGCGGCGAGAAATCAATGCCAAGGCCCGGTGACTCGGGGACGCTCCACTCCGCCAGGTTCGGCTTCCAACCTCCAACGAAAATATCGTTGTAGTCCTTAGGATTGGTGTTGCCTTCCTCCATAATGACGAAATTGGGAATCGACGCCGCCACATGCACCGCGGCCGCCGTGCATACAGGTCCATTCGGATTATGCGGGGCGAGGACCACGTAGTGCGCGTCTGCCATGGCCGCGATCTTCTTGATGGCAGTAATTCCTCCGGTGCGGGAGGGGTCCGGCTGCAGAATGCGCGCGGCCTGCTTTTCCAAAATGGCGTAGAAGTTGAATTGCGTTTGCAGGCCTTCCCCGGTCGCAATCGGCATATTAGTCGAATGCTGCAGCATCGCCATGGCATCGGTATTTTCCGGAGGAACCGGCTCTTCGATAAAAAAGGGTCGAATGGTTCCAGCATCCGGATGATTCGGCCAGCCGAGGCCAGGTTCCACTTACCGTGGCATTCCACGCAGATGTCAAAATTGGGTCCGGCTTCGCGGATGCCCGTGATCATCTCGCGCACTTCGTTGAGAATGGACGTCGAAAGCTGGCGGTCGTAACCGGGATAGGGACCGAATGGATCGTACTTTCCCGCCGTAGCGCCTTGGGCGATCAGTTCCTTGGTGCGCTGCGCATACGCGTCGCGCGTTCTGGGAATGTTGCCCCAGCGATAACTGGTATAGATTCGGATTTTGTCTCGCGTCTTACCTCCGAGCAGTTTATAGAGCGGAACGTTCAACTTCTTTCCGATGATGTCCCACAGAGCAATGTCGATAGCGCTAATGGCGGCAAACAGCGTACCGCCCAGCGTGTTTTCCTCGACGATATACATGTGGCGCCAAAGTTTCTCAACATCCCAGGCGCTTTCATTCAGAATCAGCTTCCCGCACTCGCGGATTTGGGTCAGCACGGCCGGCGAACTCGGCGGAGTTGTCCCCTCGCCCCAGCCGTAGAGCCCATCCGCCGTCTCGACCCGTGCCAGCGGATAGCTGGTCCGCTCTCCGATGCGCACCAGATAGGGCTCAACTTTGGTGATCTTCAGCGGGCTGTTGTCCCGCAGTTGAGCCAGCACCGGAAAGGCGCTGGCCCCTATCGAGACTCCTGCCGCCGCTTGAAGAAACCCACGACGGCTCACTGTTGCAGGACGTGAAGGCATGTCCCAGATACCTCCTCTAAACGCTACCTTTAAAACACCACCTTTAAAACACCAGCCTGAGAGCGACCTGCATTTGCCGCGGATTGCCAACAATAGAGGTGATCGTGCCCACCGCACCGCTTCCAATGGTGGCATTCGGCTGACCGAACTGCGGATGGTTAAACAAGTTGAACGACTCGCCGCGGAACTGCACCATCAATCGCTCCAGAGGATGGAAATCCTTGAACAGCGATGCATCCAGATTGGTGCGGCCCGGCCCGAACAGAATATCGCGCCCTGCATTGCCATACGTATAAAGCGCCGGGGTCGTAAACGCCGTCTGATCGAACCAGTGGCTGAGAGATTGCCCACTCGACAGATTCCCGCTGGCGACGCGGTTCGGACGGCTGCTGGTACCGGTGTTGGTCGTCGAGGTGGCCAGGGCCGGGGTGAAAGGAAGTCCCGTCTGCGCTTGCAACAGGCCATTGATCTGCCATCCGCCCAGTAGCGTGCCTCGAAACCCTTTCGAGCCGAAGCCGGGCAACTGGTAAGTTAGACTGACCGTGAACCGGTGCCGGATATCGAAAGCGGAGTTGCCGCGGTCGCAGAAACGGCAGGTCGGATCCTGCGGCGTGCCGGTGCCGCCGCCAAAGTCCGTCGCGACGTCGTCGATGGCATGCGCCCAGGTATAACCGACCAGGCCAGTCAGACCTTTGGAGAGGCGCTTTTCAGCGGTGAACTGAAACGCGTGATAGTTACTCAGACCGTCCGATGTGTAGTAGTTGATGTCGGCCAGGCTGGGGTCGACTGAGTACAACGGCCGGCGAGGCGTGGTAGCTCCCGGGCCCGGAAGTGGCTGGTTCGGATTCCAGCTGGTCCCCAGGCGCCGGCCGAGATTTCCCACGTATGCCACTTTGAATAGCGTGCTGATCGGCGCGACTTCCTGTTCAATAGTGATATTGAACTGCTCCGCGTAAGCCTGGCTGAAATTACCTGGGACGCCGATGGTATTGCCCTTGGGCGGGTTCACGCCTGTCAGATTCACCGCGGGTGGAGGCGGGAAGCCGCCGCTTACGCTTGGGCCTAGGAATTCATCGCCGGGACTGACCAGATCAATTGGACCGTAGGGAGCCTGCCGATCGAAGCGCAGCAGCGCGCCGCCATTGCCGTTGGGATTGTAGAACAGCCCAAAGCCGCCGCGAACCACCGTATGCGCGAAGGGCTGGTATGCGAAACCGAAACGCGGCGCAAAATCCTTCCAGTAGCCCTGCAGACCGGCTGTGGGACCAACCCCGTTCTGACCGGCAACCATCACCGTTGCGGTCGCGAGATTGAAATTGGCCCAGCGATTGGCGACTTCGCTGTAAGGGCTGTAATATTCCCACCGTATGCCGATATTGAGCGTGAGTTTTGAGTTCACTTTCCAGTCGTCGGCGAAATAAGTGCCAAACTCTATGCCGCGAATGCCGGGCCATACCAGCAGATAGTCCTGTTCGTATAGCGTCGGATAACCAAGTAGCATACTGGCGATGGAGTCGCCGCTCGGGCTCACTCCCGGCATGGCCGTAAAGCCAGTGCTGAAGTTGAAACGGCCGTTGCCCTGATTGGTCTGATACTCGGTGATCTGACGGCGGCGGACGTCCACTCCGAATTTGAGCGTGTGCCTGGAGTGGGTCCAAGTCACGTTATCGAGCTCTTCGAACGTGTTCTCACGCCGAAAAATGGGAAGCGAGCGGCTCATGCCGATGCCCTCATAGGTGGACGGAGAAAAGATCGGAAGCCCGGTTTGCTGCCCATTGGGATTCGCGTTGGCGACGCCCAACTCGACCGCGAGCGGCTCGTTGGGCGTGGTGCCGGCCAGCGTGTAATCGACGCGGTAGCGGTTGAAGCCCACTCGCAGATCGTTGACGAGTACTGGAGAGAAGATGTGAGTGTAATCCGCCACCGCCTGCTGCACCGGCTGCGCGGACGTGCCCGCAAAAGAGGCCTCGTCGCCTAACGGCAAAGGGCGCGATATTCCGGGAATGGTGGTTGGCGGGTAAGTCGGTGGAACAATCGTGTTCGTATGCTGGATCGAATAGCGCGCGAAGAACGTGTCGTTGGAAGTGAAGTTGTGATCCACGCGGATATCGCCCTGATCCCAGTTTTGGGTCTGCGTCATGTTGCTGGTGTAATTGTTCACCAGCCCGTTGGTCAGCGGCAGCGGATAGGCGTTGACCATCTTCATGGTCACAGGATCGAAGCGGCTGGCCGGAATCATATTGCCGGGAAACTGAGTCCGCGTGTACGAAGAACCGGTTGGGGTCGTGGTCGTCGGGATCGAAGATTTTCGCCGGCAACGCGCTGAAATTGCCCTGGCGCATTGCGGCCGTGGGAACCGTGAAAATTGCGAGATTCTGTGACGTCCTGCGGAAGCCCTCGTAATCCACGAAGAAGAAGGTCTTGTTCTTTCCGTTATAGAGCTTTGGGATCTCGACTGGACCGCCAAACGAGCCGCCGAACTGGTTGTACTTGAATGAAGGAAACGGCGTGCCCACGGGGTTAAAGAACTGCCGCGCATCCATGGCCGAATTGCGCAGGAACTCGAACGCGCTGCCGTGCCAATCGTTGGTGCCGGATTTGGTGACCACGTCGACCACCGCGCCGGAGTTCCGGCCCTGATCGGCGCTGTACAGATTGGTTTGAACTTTGAATTCCTTGATCGCTTCCACGCCCGGGCGCAGCACGATCGAGAGCGTCAGCCGGTCGTTATCATCGATGCCGTCATAGAGGAAGTCGTTCGAGCCTTCACGGTTTCCGTTGGAGAAGATCTCGGTTCCGGGGCGCCGGTCGTCCGGCCGCGTGCCGCTCATGATGGTGCCGCCGACGCTATATCCGGTACCATCCACGCCCGGCGACAGAGTGGCCAGTTGCACGAAATTGCGGCCGTTCAGCGGCAGCTCCTCGGTAAGCTGCGTGTTGACGACTGTTCCTAGCGTGGACGATTCAGCCTCGAGCAGCGGCGCAGTTCCCGTGACTTCCAGGGTATCGGTGACCTGCCCAATCTGCAGTTGCAGGTTCACTTCAGCGCGCTGGTTCACCTGCAACTCGATGTTGTTCTGAACGGTCTTGCGGAAACCCTGCGCTTCGCGGACAGATTGTAGGTCCCCGGCTGCAGAATTGTGAACAAGTAGTTCCCATTTTGACCGGTTATGGTTTCGCGAGAGATGCCGGTTTGGGCGTTGACGATGGAGACCTTAGCGCTTGGCACGATCGCGCCGGTGGCGTCCGTGACGGTTCCACTTAACTCAGCAGTCGCGGTCTGCGCCGCAGCCGGCAGAGTGAAAGAAATACAGAACAGAATAGTTGCAAAAAACCTGCGAGCATTCATGGCTCTCCCACCTATAAGCAAAGTCGGCCTGGACAGGACATCGGCCAAGCCTCTTGAGAAAGGATAGTCTTTTCGACTGCCGGAGACAATCCCCCCGGCGGCCGTGATCAGCGGTTTTGCGTCATTCGGTATAATGACAGCCCGCGGGAGGATGCAAATGAGGATGCGAATCTTGGTGATGGTGGGGGTTGCCTTGGCCGGCTTGGGAACGACGTCGACAGCCGCATCGGGCGATGCCGCCGATGTGCTGGCTTTCGAAAAGCAGATGGAAGCGGCCGTAGTTCGTGGCGACGTCAAGTTTCTCGATCGCATCTGCGCCAGCGATTTCAGTTTCACGCATGGCGATGGCTGGACCACCGGCGACCAACCCTTGCGTGTCGAGAACCGGGCCCAGTGGTTGGCGTCGGTGAGCAAACGGCCCTATCTATTGCGCGACCTCGATCAGGTGCAGGTGGAGCTGCACGGCGATATCGCGATTACCTATGGAATGTACCGCGCTCGATACAGCGCGCCGGCGGATCCCAAACATGCCGACTTCACGGTTTGGTTCGAGCGCGTGTACGCGCGTCGTAATGGCCAGTGGCAATACGTGTCGCATCGAACGGTGCATGGGCCTACCTACAGCGGCACGTAATTGTCAGAACTTCAGCACGTGCCAGAGACTCGCGAAATCATCGGTCCACAGCAACGGCTCGCGATTGCTCCAGGGCGAGGTTTGATGACCTAGGCCGCTGCGCTCGAGAAACCCGTCGTTGCCGGTGATAAGCACCCAGTGCGAGCTGCTCTCGCCGGTACTGTAATCGTCGCCAGAAACAAACAGAACCGGCTGCCAGCCGAGGTGTTGCGCCAGCCCGCGCGCCACCGGCTCCAGATTAAGCGCCCGATTCGAGATGTGCAGCATCAACAACCCGCCGGGTTTCAGCCTCTGGCGATAGATGTCGCCGCATTCGGCAGTCAGCAAATGCAATGGAATCGCGTCACTCGAAAACGCATCCACCGCGATCAGGTCGAAATCATGTGACCGCCCGCTCGCCAGTTCGCGTTCGAGCTGCACGCGCGCATCGCCCAGCACGATCTCGGTTCGCGCTCCGGAATCTTTCAGAAATGTGAACCACGTGCGAGACATCGCCTACACGTCCGGATTGATTTCATAGAACCGGAAAGTATCGCCTAGACGACCCCAGGCCGCCATTGTTCCCGCGCCGAGTCCGATGATTGCGATTTTTCGATCGGGACGATCGAGCGCCGTCAGCACGGTTGCAACGCCGCTGTGCGGGCCGTAATATGTGGTCGGCCAGGAGCGCTGTGGCGCGTTCTGGTATTGGAATCCGTGCCGGATCGTCCCGTGCCTCAATTCCCGCAGCGGCCCATTGCGATCGGTTTTGTCCATCACCCGCAGGATGCCGTAAAAGTTTCGCGCACTGGCGACCGACGGCAGGTTGCTCATCGTAATTCCGGCCATGATCGATGTGATGCCGCCTAGCAACAGCGCCATAAGCGGAAGGCGTACTGCGAAATTGCTGCGTGTCCACTGAGCCATGGCGCCGGTGCGCAGCCAGCCCGTGAATCCCAATAAGCAGGCTCCGGCCAGTCCGACCGGATATTCACTGAATTCTGTAAAGACATGCGGAGCGACTAGCGCCACGAAAACGCCGCCCAGCGCGCCACCCGCCGCGATATTGAGGTAGAACATCGTGAGGAATCGCGCCGTCGGACGCGATCGCGCCAGTTCGCCATGGCAGACCATGCACCCGGCAAACAGCGCCACCAGGTAGATCCCGAGTTGAGCTGCGATCGATAACCCACCCGCCAGGCTGGGAACAATGCAGCCCACCGGCGCCACGATCCCCGTCGCACAAGCAAATAGCGTTCGCCGATAAAAGCGGTCGCTTTCAAAGACGAGTACGAATGTCAGCAGGTAAATCGAAAGCGCCGCCACCCATAGGAATGGATTGACGGCAATGTCCTGCGAAATCTGGTTCGTCGTAGCTAGCAGAAGGATGGAGCCGCACATTGCAAGTGCGAGCCAGAAGAGGATAGTCCAGACTGTCGGCCGCACGCCGGATTCTTGCTCGACCGCGACCGCTGGTTTGACCGATCGCACCCGCCAGGCCGTCCATCCACACAATCCGGCGAACACCGCGTAGAATGCCGACCAGATCCAGACCTGGGTGTGCAATCGCACGAACGGTTCCACCAAAAACGGATAACTGAGCAACGCAGCGAACGACCCTAGGTTCGACAACGCGTACAGCCGCCACGGCGATCGAGCAGGCTCGGTCATGTGGAACCAGCGCTGCAGTAAAGGACCCGTGGCGGCCAGTAGAAAATACGGCCCGCCGACCGTCGCAAGGAGCAGCAACAGAATTCGCCCCGATGGATCGGCGCTGCTGGCCGGCTTCCATAGGTCGACGCGCGGGGCGATCGGCAGAAACACGAGCGACGCCGCGAGCAGCGTCATGTGCAGCCAGCCTTGCAGCCGTCTGCTCGACCGCGATCCCAACCAGTGCGCGTAGGCGTATCCAACCAACAACAGCACTTGGAAGAACAGCAGGCAATTAGTCCAGACCGCGGGACCGCCGCCGAACCAGGGCAGCACATATCGCCCCATCATCGGCTGGACCTGAAACAGAAGGAAAGCGCTCAGGAAAATTGTGACCGCCAAGCGTTCACCCTTTGCCACTTTGTCATCCTTTTGAGAGTTCAAGAAATTCCACTTTCCAGGGACTTTCTCCTAGATCAATGCGTGCGATCGTTACGGGCAGCCGAAAACGACGGGGACCGGCGCTGCCTGGATTCACAAAGAGAACACCACCGCGTTCTTCGCTACCAGGCCGATGAGAATGGCCACTCACAACCACGTGAAACCCCGCGGCAGCAGGATCTAGATCAAGGTCTTCCAAGCGATGGATAACGTAGATCATTGCGCAATGGAACTCTATGACGGCGGTTGCCGGCAGGCCCGACGCCCAGGGTCCTTTATCTATATTTCCTCTAACCACAACTAGTGGAGCGACGGCTTTCAAAACGTCAATGATCTCGGGCTTGCCCACATCGCCCGCGTGGATAATTAACTCGCAGCCGCGCAGCGCCAACTTAGCTTCTTCGCGCAGTAAACCATGCGTATCTGAAATCAGTCCGATCACTGCCACGGCGGTGACTACCGGTTGTACTTCGGCGTCGGCCCGCGCAGCTCCGTCCACACTTGATCGCACGCCTGCACGGTCTCTGCTGCGAGTGGCCCGTCGCCCAGAGTAGCGAGGTTCTGTTCCAGATGCTCGGCGCGCGAGGCTCCTAAGATGATGCAATCGATCGCCGTGTGATGGTATAGCCAGTTGAGCGACATGCTGAGCAACGACCTCCCAGCCTTTTCAGCTACCTCGCTTAGTTGATCCACGGCGTCAAAATCCGCTGGATGCCAATAGCGATCCATATACATTTTATTTTTGTCGAATCGTGTTCCCGGAATCGGCGCCTCGCGCTTGTGCTTGCCCGTGAGCAATCCGCCGGCCAGTGGATTGTAGACAATGTTCGACACTCCGAAGTGCTTGCACATCGGCAGATATTCCTGCTCGATCCCGCGCGCTATCAAGTTGTACATCGGCTGCGCGACCCACGGCGCCTGATAGCCCTTACGCTCGGCGATCCAGCACATCTCCGTCATCTGCCAGGCGCTGTAATTGGAGCTGGCCAGATATCGGACCTTGCCCTGCTTCACTACCTCATTCATAGCATCCATCGACTCCTCGATCGGGACGCTGTAGTCGGGCAAATGCAGATAGTAAAGATCGAGATAATCCGTCCGGAGGCGGCGCAGGCTGTCGTCGATTGCGCGTAGGATGGCCGGCCGAGACAGTCCCGCCAGGTCCGGCCCGTCGCCCATCTTACTGCGAACCTTGCTGGCCACGATTAAATTGCGGCGCCGGCTACCCATCACCCGCCCCAGCATCTCTTCCGAGGCGCCTTGGTTGTACACGTTGGCGGTGTCGAAAAAATTGATGCCCGACTCTGCGCAGAAGTCGATCATCGTGGCGGCGGAACTCTCGTCAGTTTGGCTGCCAAAAGTCATGGTGCCTAAGCAGATCCGCGAAACGTTCAAATCCGTGTGTTTTAGAGTTATCTTATCCATGACTTAATTTGCACAAAAGAACATGATACGTTGAGGTATGGTAGTGAACGAAGGACTCGAAGTAGCGCAGCCTCCCGAACCGCTGCCAGAGTCTGGAACAAATATCGCCGCCGGGGCCCCGGCTCCGCCGCGGAAGGTTCCTCCCGAGCACGGCCCGGCATGGCTGCGTCTGGCTTATAGCTTCGAGTTCTTGATAGCACTGTTAGTTATTTTCACCCTTTGGAGCGAGATCGGTGGCCAGGGCCACCTGGACCTGATGCCCTGGTACATCAAACTCGTCTGCGGAGTCTCAATGGCATGCTGTTGTATCCGCTTCACCGCTGGCCTGGTGGAAGAGCCAAGAGCGTGGAATTTCCGCAGCGCGCGCTGGCTCGGCGGATTGATCGCCATCGCGATTGTGATGAGCGGCATCACCTACTACTATCATCTGCACGAGGCGCAGGACGACCAGGACTCCGACGACAACAACACGGCCACGTCGGTGAAGGTGGCCGATCCGCAGAACGGTTTTACTCGCACCAGTGATCGAACCAGCCGCTGAGTTCACTTTCGGATCGTGGAGCGCGGCCCAGGCCCCGGTCGCGATCGAATATCCGCTCGAGGTTATGGATGAGATCCGCGCCACCGCGACCGAAGGATTTCAGAAGCTGGCGCGCGGAGGCCTCGAAGTAGCCGGTGTTCTTTTTGGCGTGCGGCGCGACGCGGGCATTCGCATCCTCACATGGCGGCCCATGCCTTGCGAATATGCCCTCGGCCCGACGCTACAACTTTCAGTCCGCGATCGAGCTCAGTTAACCCATCTACTCGAGACCGCCGTGGAAGACCCGGATTTGGAGGGACTGCAGCCGGTCGGCTGGTTCCTCTCGCACACTCGCAGCGATATTTTGCTCGCGGCCCAGGACCTTGACATTTTCAACGGATTTTTCCCAGCACCCTGGCAAGTGACTCTCGTTATCCGCCCCACAACAGCCGGCGACGCGCGCGCGGGCTTCTTCGTTCGCGAAGCTGATGGCGCACTCAAAGCCGATTCGAGCTACCAGGAGTTCATCGTGAATCCGCTGCATCGCGGCTCCCGGCTCGTCGATACTCCCGCCCCGGCTGCCAAAGAGCGTTCGAATTCGCGCCTAAAGCCAGAGGCGACCGTCGCGCCCCTCGCAGCCGTCATCGCCGAGACTAGACCTCCAGCCCGGGTGGAGCCGCCCCTCTTTCGAACGTTCGAGCGCCCTAAGGCTCCGCGTGGTTGGCTGTGGTTATTGCCGGTAATTCTGGGATTGATCGTCGTCGGCTTCTTGGTTAAAGAGCGGTACCTTCTCCACGACAACCAGCCTTTTTCCTTTCACGTTTTCGATGCCGGCCAAACCGTACAGATCGAGTGGAACCAGAACGCCGCGTCCATTCGCAATGCCCACCTCGGCGTCATCGATATCAAGGATAGCGGCGAAACCAAGCGTTACCCCCTCGCTGATGATGAGCTACGCGCCGGCAAGATGTCCTATGTGCGCCGCAGCGGCGATCTGGAACTGCGAATGACGGTGTATCCGGTAGGCTCAACCTCAATCCAGGAGTTCGCGCATTTCCTCGATCCGGGCCAGGTTCCCCCGCCCGCTCCACCAGCCGAGGTCGAGCAATTGCGGCAGGAACGCGATCGTCTGGCAACGCAGGTCCAACAGCTTAAGGAAGACCTTCGAAAAGAGCAAACCCGGCGTCGGCCGGCGGCGGTTAGACGGCGACAAGACCCGGTCACGCCGATAAGGAAGAAGCCAAGTGACTAGTTCGACGACGGGGCCGCGTCGGCGCTGCCAGCTTCCGACGGATAATCCTTGCTGTACCAGTCATCGTGCATATTGGTCGGCAGGTGGAGCACGCGGATATTCGTGAAGCCCATCTCTTTCAGCGTTCGATAGGCCGGCCGGATGTTGGGGCATTTGGTCGCCATCGGGCAGCAGCCACAGTAAATCACCAGGTCGGCGTCACGCGGTAAAGGCTCCGCTAGTCTCTTCAACGCTTCTATGCCTTCTGGCTTTGACGTGGGTCCTGCAAAAGCCGCATGCACGATATGCTTGCTTTTGTAAAGCGCTGGAAACGCAACGCATATAATGTTGGGCGACTTCCCGGATTGAAGTTCGCTGGCAAACGCGGCTGGCTCCAACAGACTCGCCGCCGGCCAAGGATCGGAGACTTCCTGGCTCATGCAGAGGGTGGCGATCAGGGTGAACAAGGCAAATCGCATGGGGCGCATGTGCTTCAGCATATCGCACTCCGGGACGGGCAAGTGTGCGTGCTGGAAATGTGGCCGGCCGCGAGGAACCTTCCGATCGTCTCGTTTAGGAATTTCCATCAGGCGGGTTGCCCGGGCGCTCCGGCTGGGCGCCCCCTTAGCAACATGATCGGCAGAATAAATGCTGCTTCATAAGTGCTCTTCACATCTCGACCTCGGATCTCACCTGCGAGCGCCGGAGCAGTCATGGTGATCAATCAGTGTATGCTCCCTTTCCATATTTGCGCGGCGTCGTGCTTAATAATCGATCGGTTAGTAAATTCGCTTTTTGATTCTCCAACGGCCCCGGCGTGGCGCTAACTTCTTCGTATCCAGAGGCCGGGGCTTTGGCCAAGCAATTGCCCCTAGAAAGCTCGCAAATTAAAGAAAGTGGACGAGAAAAGCGAGACGGGCAACCACCCGCGACTCGAAAAGACAAAGGAGAATCACCATGAAAAATCAGATTCGTAATTTCGTATTAGGAGCCGGACTCGCAGCCCTGCTAGGCAGTCCCGCGCTCATGGCCCAAAACGCTGAAACCGCCGAGATCCCGTTTGACTTCCATGTCGGTAAGTCAGCCCTTCCCGCCGGCACTTATAGTGTGGCGAAGGATAACGGCGGAGGCTTTCTGCAGATACGGAACATGGACACGCAACACTCCATTATGCTCGGCTTTCAGGCCCGCGAAACCGGCAAGAACGATCCGAGCCTGACGTTCCATTGCTATAGCGGTGATTGCTACTTGGCGGCGATCTGGATGCCAGGGGCTCCCGGATATTCGCTCGCAAAGTCCAACCGGGAAAAGGAAGTGGAGAAGGGCGGCGCGCGGCTGGCGATGGCCTATGTTCCACTGGCAACGCGCTAGGTCAAACCATTAAAAGCAAGCGAATAGAGGAGCCAGTCCATGACCAGTCCTATCGCAATTCGAGGAGTTGAGCAGTGGAACCGTTGGTCTACCGACCATTCGCCCCTGCTCACATCGGAGGCCTCGGAGGGAAGAAGCAGTCGGATGCTGGGAGGCGGCATCCGACTCCGGCCGGTCATCAAATTCGGTTTTGTCTTCCTGGCGCTAGGACTATTGTTAACAGACTCTTTCCGTCTGGCGTTTTCTGCTAATTCCAGCCATGTTATTAGTCCCAGAACGCAGACTATCCGCAGTGCAGGGACGGTTCACGGAATTTCCCACGGTCACGAGACGATTGCGAAGATACATTCCGGCGTCTAACTCGTGTCTCCTTACGGCTGCGCGCTGGTCCCGCGCAGCCTCTTTGCTTCTGCTTCCACCGCCCGCATCACCCGCAGCAAATTCCCGCCATAGATTTTCCGGATGTCCTCGGCTGAATAGCCTTTCTCCAGCAGCGCGCGAGTCAGATTCGGAAACTTCGAGACATCCTCCAGCCCGACCGGCGTGCACGATACCCCATCGAAATCGCTGCCGATTCCAGCCGCGTTGACTCCGGCAATTTTCACGATGTGATCGATGTGCGCCACCACGTCGGCCAGCGAGGCGGGCGGAATGCTCTTGCGGTATTCCTCAATGAGCACCTGGTTGTTCTCTGCGCGCGCGGCGGCGATCTTGGCGCTCACTTCCTTGTCCGCATCGGCCGTTTTTTGCGAAAGAAAATCGCAACTGAAGTTCACTTGTACGACACCGCCCTTCTTCGCCAGCGCGACGATCATCTCGTCCGTCATGTTGCGCGGCACATTGGACAACGCGCGGCAAGACGAGTGCGAGGCGAACGGAGGCGCGCTGCTTACCTCCAGTGCGTCCCAGAAGGTCTTGTCGGCCACATGGGAAATATCGACCATCATCCCCAGCCGATTCATCTCGCGCACCACCTGCTTGCCGAGATCGGTGAGCCCATTGTGGTGCTCGACGCCAGCTTTGTCCATGTCGCCCGATGAATCGGCCCAGTTGTTGGTGTTGGAGTGCGTGAGCGTCATGTAGCGGATGCCCAGCTCGTAATAATCGCGCAGGAGCCGCAGGCTGTCCTCGATGGCGTGCCCGCCTTCGATACCCATCAGCGCGGCGATCTTGCCCTGTTTGTGAATATGCTCGATGTCATCGGCCGTGGTGGCCAGAACAAAGTCGTTCGGGTAGCGTTCGACGATGTCGTGGCGCACGGTATCGATCATCTCCAGCGTCCGCCAGGCCGAGCGATTGCCGTTAACGTAGTTTGCCCCGACGTAAACGGCGAAGAACTGCGCACCCACGCCGCCCTCACGCAGCCCGGTGAGATTGGTATGACCGTCGTCCTTAGCCTTGCCGATGTCGTAGCCCTGCACAGTGCGGCTGGTGATGTCGTTATGCGTGTCGATCAAAAGCGCGGACTTGTGGACCTTCTGCACCTCGGCGTCGGAAATTTTGCGGGTCTGCGCCGTGGCGATAGTCAACACGGCGATGACGCAGCAGAAGATTATTCTCATTGCAAAAATATAGCGCGAAACGGGGTTGTGTTCTGTGTTGTGTCCTTTAATGATAAAATCCACGCTTCACATGAAACAGAGTCTTGTCGCGGAACTGATGGCCGAATTTCTAGGCACGATGGTATTGATCCTGTTCGGAACCGGCGTGGTCGCCATGGTGGTATTGTTTGGCCACGGCTTGCCGGGCGAAATCGTCAACGGCGGATACACCAACATCACACTGGCCTGGGGATTGGCGGTCACGATGGGCGTTTACATCGCCGGCCGGATCTCGGGCGCCCATCTCAATCCCGCCGTAACGGTAGCAGTCGCAGCATTTCGCGGATTCCCCTGGTGGAAAGTGATTCCCTATTCAATCGCGCAAGTTGCCGGGGCATTCGTGGCGGCGGCGCTGGTGTTCTGGAACTATCATCTGGCCTTCCTGCGAGCCGATCCGCAATTGGACCACACAGCTGGCGTGTTCACCACCTTCCCGGCTTTTCCCGATGTTCTTTCCGCGGGGCTGCTCGATCAAATCATAGGCACTGCGCTGCTGCTGATGATGATCTTCGCGATCACGGATGAGCGCAATCAGCCGCCCGCGAATCTGACCCCTATCTTGATCGGACTGGTGGTCGTGGTGGTCGGAATGTCATTTGGCGGAATGCACGGATATGCCATCAATCCGGCGCGCGACTTCGGCCCCCGGCTGCTCACCGTGGTTGCCGGATTCAAGAACAACGGGCTTACGGACGGCAAACTGGTGTTTTGGGTTCCGATCGTCGGGCCGATCGTGGGTGGCTTGATCGGCGGCCTGGCTTACGACCTGGGCATCCGCAGATTCTTGCCGAAGGCTTAGGCGCGGGTTGCGGTGAATTTTTGGAGCGCTGCGTCTTCGGCGGCGTAATCGAACAACTTCGGGTCGATGGCAGGCGGATTGGCCCGCTCCCACGCAATGGTCCGCTCTATGCCGGCATCAAGTGAAACCGGTTCAACGAATCCCAGCTCTTCGCGGATACGTTTACTGCTGATAATCCAATGTTGCTCCGCGTTCACCGGCATCCGCAGGTGCGCGGGAGTTTTGTCGAAGGGAACCGGAACCAAGGAGCCTTTCCATCCGATCGCGTCGCCGATCCTGCGCGCCCAGTCGATCTCGGAGAAATGTTGCTCGGAGGCGATGTTGTAGATCCGACCGGCGGCGCGAGGCGAGACAGTTGCCGATGCTATGGCCGCGGCGACATCCTCGACATATCCACGCGGCGGGATGAACTTTGCGAAATCCTCCTGAATCAGGATGGCCGGCCGGCGGTCGTACATTCGCTTCAACATTGGGAAGAACCGATGCAGTGGATCGCCTGGTCCGTAAACCATCGGAAGCCGGAGAACGGTGCCGTGTAGTTGGGGATCTGCCATGACGATCCGCTCGACTGGAATCTTATCGTAGTCTTCGGTTACCCAGGAGAACGCCGCTTGAGATCTGCGAAGCTGCTCCCGATCATAGGGATGTAATTGCGTTCGCAAATCCGATTCTTCCGTGATGGGCAGCGCCTGCAACGGACCCAGCGTCTTCTTCAGCAAGACTTCATAAGCCCGATAAACGTCTTGGCTACTGATCGCGATCACTCTCGCGACCAGGCCTCTTACGGTGTCCATCAGCGCCTGGGCCTGGCGATCATCACTCAGCAGGAAATCGAGTACAACATCCGGCGCGAGCTGTTCGAAGTCCGGGCGGTGCGCTGCTAAGTCATTGCGGTCCCCGACGATACGTCGTACGGAATCAGGGAGATTTGGTTTGGCATTCCCGCGATGGAACACGGTCACCTGATGTCCTTGCTCCGCCAAGTCGCGGACCACAAACGGTCCGATGAAACCGGTTCCGCCGATGACAAGGATCTTCAATGTGGCCGCCCTAATGAGCAACATAGCGCGATCCCATCGTATCCGGCTATTAACATTATTTATGCAAAGACCCTCTTGCATTTGCGCAAATGCTCGGGTAAGCTAGATTCAATGATCGTTCTGGAGAGCACCGCAGCCGTGGTATCCGCCCAACCGGGCGTGGCCCCCTCAGCGACTCTCCGGCTTGGTCAGCTTCCGAGGCTTTTACCCATTATTATTCAGGTCGCCGTACCCGGCCCCGCCTGAAGGGCTTCGGACAACAGTTTCCGAAAGGCCATCGGCGGGGGCGACAAACCCAGCCGATGGCCTTTTTCATTTTTGTGTGGTGAGGGGAAAAATTTAGGAGGCCAATGTCGACAAGTACCGCGCATAGAACCAGCGGAGTGGAATCGAAACTGATGTCCGGGGCCCAGACTCTGCTGGAGTGCCTGGTTTGCGAGAAAGTGGATTGCTTCTTCGGCTATCCGGGCGGCGTCACGCTACCGCTATACGACGCCCTGTATGACCATCCGATCCGGCATATTCTGGTACGGCACGAACAGAATGCCGCTTTCGCCGCCGAGGGCTATGCGCGCTCTACCGGGCGCGTGGGAGTTTGCTGTGCCACTTCCGGACCCGGCGCAACGAACCTCGTTACCGGCCTGGTGGACGCAATGATGGATTCGATTCCAATCGTCGCGATCACCGGGCAGGTGACCACGAAATTGATCGGCAGCGATGCATTCCAGGAAGCCGACACATTTGGCATCACGCGCTCCTGCACCAAGCATAACTTTCTGGTGAAGACCATCGCGGAACTGCCGCAAGTAATTCATGAGGCGTTCTATATCGCGGCCAGCGGACGGCCCGGTCCGGTGCTGGTGGACATTCCCAAGGATGTTTTCCAGGCGCAGACGCATTACACGCCGGTTTCCGAGATTCACCTGCCGGGCTACAAAGTCTTTACCGAGGGACATACCGGCCAGATCCGGCGCGCGGCGCAAATGATCTGGGACGCCCAGCGGCCGTTCGTCTATGCGGGCGGCGGCATCATCGCGGCCAATGCGTCGGATGAACTTCGGGAACTAGTGGAACTCCTGGACGCGCCCACAGTGAACACACTGATGGGCCTGGGCGCGCTTCCGGCCGAGCATCGGAATTTCGTCAGCATGCCGGGGATGCACGGCAGCTATGCCGCCAACATGGGCATGAGCAACGCCGACCTGCTGATTGCTCTAGGCGTGCGGTTCGACGATCGGGTTACCGGCCGCCTGGCGGCCTTCGCACCCCACGCGAAAGTGATACATGTGGACATCGATCCGGCGGAGATCGGCAAGAATCGGGTCCCCGATCTGCCCATCGTGGGCGATGTGAAGCGGGTGCTGCAAAAACTGAACAAAGTATTGCACGATCTCGCACCAGCCAATCGCGATCGAAACACATCCGGGCGCGCGGCTTGGTGGAGGCAGATCCGGGAATGGAAAGAGGAGCACCCTCTGACTCCCGAAACCTCGAACTCTGAGATCAAGCCTCAACACTTGATGCGCGAAATCGACCGGCTGTCGGGCGGGCGGGCGATTGTGTGCTCCGATGTCGGACAGCATCAGATGTGGGCGGCGCAATTCATCCGCTTCAACGAGCCCCGGTTGTGGATTAACTCGGGCGGCCTGGGATCGATGGGCTTCGGCTTGCCGGCGGCGATCGGCGCGCAATTCGCTTGCCCTGACAAGCTGGTATTCGCGGTGGTGGGCGATGGCGGCTTCCAGATGTCGCTGCCGGAACTTGCGACCGTCGTCAACCACGGTCTGCCGATCAAAATTGTGGTCATGAACAACGGCTACCTCGGAATGATCCGGCAATGGCAGGAGTTGTTCTATAACAACCGCGTCAGCCAGGCGACCTTGGATTCTTTCCCGGATGCCACCATGCTGGCGGGCGCCTACGGGTTCAAAGGCCGGACAATTGAGAAGCCCGAGGAGCTTGCCCCGGCGCTGGAAGAAGCGGTTCGCGAGAACGGGCCGTACCTTCTCAATGTGAGGGTCTCGCCGTTCGAGAACGTTTATCCGATGGTGCCGGCGGGTGGGGCGATTAATGAAATGGTGCTCGGACCGCCGCAACCGGTGGTGGCATGAGGAGCGCATGCACCCGTGGCGCACGCACTCGTGCGTGCAGCGTTCACACTCATGTGAACGCCGAGTTCAAGTCCCTGACCAAGCGTCGACACGAGTATCGACGCGGCGCGCAGGAGTGCGTGCGCCACAAAGGGGCAAGATGCTGCAAGTAATTTCATTGCTAGTCGAGAACAAGCCGGGCGCTCTGATGCGCATTACCGGCGTACTGAGCGCGCGGGGTTATAACATCGAGAGCCTGACTGTCGCTCGCACGCTCGACCCGACGCTCTCGCGCATGACCATCGCCGTCGATGTCGATGCGCAACTGCGTACTCAAGTGATCAAGCAAATGAACAAGCTGATCAACGTCCTGCAGGCCGCCGATCTTACCGAGACTCCGTCAGTGAAGCGGGAAATGGCGCTGCTGCGCGTCCGCAGCGCAGTCTCGAACCGCGCCGCCATCTTGAAGGAATCCGACATCTTTGGCGCTCGCGTAGTCGACTCATCCACTGAAGGCTTCGCGTTGGAGGCGACCGGCGACTCGGAAAAGCTGGATGAATTCATCGACGTTATGCGCAGCTATGGCGATATCGAAGTGACTCGCTCCGGCGCCGTGGCCGTGTCGCTCGAAGTCAAGAAACTGCGCTTGTCGCCGCCGGTTCCAAAAAACACCCCGGTCGAAAACGTGACCGAAAAACTAGAAACGAGAAACTAGAAATATGGCGAAAAGGTATTACGAAAAAGATGGAAACCTGGGCCGATTCCAGGGTAAGACGGTGGCCATCATTGGGTATGGTAGCCAGGGGCACGCTCACGCCCTCAATCTGCGCGATAGCGGCGTGAAGGTCGTGGTGGGCCTGCACGGGTCGAGTAAGAGCAGCGCTAAGGCCGCGGCAGCGGGTTTGAGAGTGCTCCCGGTGAGCGACGCGGCCAAGGACGCCGACGTCATTATGGTCCTGGTTCCGGATCACATCCAGGCCGATTTGTACGAAAAAGAAATAGCCCCGCACATGGCCAAGGGCAAGACCCTGATGTTCGCGCACGGTTTCAGCATCCATTTCGGACAGATCAAGCCGCCCGCTAGCGTCGACGTTACGATGATCGCTCCCAAGGCGCCCGGACACCGCGTGCGCGAGCTGTTCACCGAAGGCGTGGGCGTGCCGGCACTGGTTGCGATCCATCAGGATGCCTCCGGCCACGCGCTCGAGAACGCGCTGGCCTATGCGCTGGCGTTGGGATGCCTGAAGGCGGGCGTCATCGAGACCACGTTCCGGGAAGAGACCGAAAGCGATCTGTTCGGCGAGCAGTCAGTACTGTGCGGCGGCGTCAGCGAACTGATCCGGGCGGGCTTTGAAACCTTGGTGGAAGCCGGCTATGCGCCTGAAATCGCCTATTTCGAGTGCCTACACGAATTGAAGCTGATCGTCGATCTTATATATGAAGGCGGCCTCGGCTACATGCGATATTCGGTTTCAGACACGGCGGAATACGGCGATTACTCGCGCGGCCCGCGGATCGTTAACCAGCAGACGCGCGATGAGATGAAGAAGATTCTGTCGGAGATCCAGTCCGGCCAGTTCGCCCGCGAATGGATTGCCGAGAACAAGACCGGCCGGCACAAGTTTCTGGCCATGCGCGAAGCGGCGCGCGATCAGCCCGTCGAACGCGTGGGCCGCGAGCTGCGCGAGATGATGACGTTCCTGAAGAAACGGAAGGAGGCCGGCGTGCCGCAGGAACAGGAGGCGGCCGCGGTCAGCAACAAGTAGATTTTATGCGCATCCAGACTTTCGATACAACGCTCCGGGACGGCACGCAAGGCGAGTCCGTCTCTTTCTCCGTCGACGACAAACTGGTCGTCGCGCACAAGCTGGACGAGCTGGGTATCGATTACATCGAAGGCGGCTGGCCCAATTCCAATCCCAAGGACAAGGAGTTCTTCGAGCGCGCCCGCGAACTGAAATTGAAGCACGCCCGGCTGACGGCCTTCGGATCCACGCGCTTCTCCAAGAACAAGGTCGATCAGGATCCCAATGTTCGGGCGCTGCTGGACGCCTCCACGCCCACGATTTCGATTTTCGGCAAGAGCTGGGATCTGCACGTGCACCGGGCTCTGGGAATCACCGAAGAAGAGAACCTGAACCTGATCTCGGAAACGGTGAAGTATTTGAAGGACCATGGCCGCGAGGTGGTCTACGACGCCGAGCACTTCTTCGATGGCTATAACGCCAATCCGGATTTCGCGCTGCGCACGCTCGAGGCCGCCAAGAACTCGGGCGCCGATATTCTGTGCCTGTGCGATACCAACGGCGGCAACCTGACCCATCGCATCACCGAAGTGGTCGCCGAGGTGCGCAAGCGCTTCGACGGCGTGCTCGGAATTCACACCCACAATGATGCCGATGTCGCGGTGGCCAATGCGCTCGCGGCCGTCGAAGCCGGCTGTACGCACGTGCAAGGCTGCATCAATGGCTACGGCGAGCGCTGCGGCAACGCGAATCTGGTTTCGATCATCGCCAATCTCGAACTGAAGCTCGGCCACACCACCATCGGCCGCGAGAATCTGCAGAACCTGACTACCGTGGCGCGCTATATCGCCGAGATCGCCAATCTTCCGGTGCGCAACGATCAGCCGTACGTCGGCCATAGCGCTTTCGCTCACAAGGGCGGCGTGCACGTCAGCGCGGTGCTGAAGGATTCGGCCACCTATGAACACGTGAAGCCGGAGGGCGTCGGCAACCGGCAGCGGGTCCTGTTGAGCGATCTGTCCGGGCGCGGCAACGTGCTTTACAAGCTCAAGCAGCATGGCCTGGCCGAACGGCTGGATTCCGATGCGCGCCGGCAGTTGCTCGAACGCATCAAGCAATTGGAACATCAGGGCTATGAGCTGGAAGCCGCGGAGGGCACCTTCGAGCTGTTGGTCCGCGAGGCGCTGCATCCCGGCTTCAGCCTGTTCGAAGTGGTGAACTACGACGTCACCACGCGGCTGATCGGCGGCACCACCGCCACCGTGACGCTGCGCATCCAGGACAGCGTCCATACCGCCACCGCCACCGGCCAAGGGCCGATGAACGCGCTCGATCTGTGCCTGCGGCAGTGCTTGTCGTCGGTCTATCCGAACATCAAGGACGTTCGGCTGACGGACTACAAAGTCCGCGTGCTCGATTCGAAGAAAGGCACGGCCGCCAAGGTGCGCGTGTTGGTGGAGTGGTCCGACCACCGCAAGAGCTGGGCGACGGTGGGGGTTTCCGATAACGTGATCGAAGCCAGTTGGCACGCCCTGGTCGATGCCATCAGCCTGGAGCTGATGCGGCTGACCGAGCAGGACGAAAACATCGACAAGGTGGTGGAAGACTACTGCTGGGGTGTCTGAGCTAGAATAGAGACATGCCCGCCACGGCACTCCTGACCTCCGAGCAGTACCTCGCTCTGCCGGACGAGTTCGACAAAAACGGAAATCACGTTAAGGACGAACTCATCGGAGGAGAGGTTGTCAAAGGGCCTCCACCGTCCCAGCTACACAACTTGATCAAGATCAATATCATTGGCGTGCCTCGTACAATATGAACGCGCGCAACGGAAACCAGCTGTTAAGGTATTCGCCGAAATGGCGTTTATCGTCACTTCACACGACACGTTTGTTCCCGATGCGAGCGTAATTTTGAGGAGCCGTTTGAACCCAAGAAAGCACAAGTACAACACGGGTGCGCCGGAACTCGCTGTGGAAGTTGTATCTCCGACGGACAAAGCAATACACCTCAAGAGCAAAGTGGATACCTATCTCGCTGGAGGCTCACGAACCGTCTGGGTCGTCTTCCCCGACGCTCGCTCCGTCATGGTTCACACAGCCGATTCCGTCCGCGAATTGAAAGCTGATCAGAAAATCGAAGACCCTCTGCTTCCCGGCTTCTCCAGCCCGGTCTCCGCCTTCTTCGAGTTGACCTAAGCGCCGCCGACAAGGTCGCGGAAGACTACTGCTGGGGTGTCTAGTTAGAATAGAGACATGCCCGCCACGGCGCTCCTGACCTCCGAGCAGTACCTCGCTCTGCCGGACGAGTTCGACAAAAACGGAAATCGCGATCAAGGACGAACTCATCGGAGGAGAGATTGTCCGGATGCCGCCCGCCTCACGATACATGACCTTATCAAAAATCGCATCAACGAATTTTAGTCCGATATCTCGATGCCCACCCCCAACTCCCCCTGGACACTCTCGTTGAAATCGGCGCCGAGGTTAGCAAGCTGGACGTATTCATTCCCGACGTTAGCGTTTTCAGCATCCAACGGCTTAACGGTGACGAGCGAGTCGTTCGTGGAGCTCCGGAATTGGCGATTGAAGTCGTGTCTCCCTACGTCAAAGTCAGGCATCTCAAGCGCAAAGTGGATTCCTATCTTCAAGGCGGATCGAAAACCGTTTGGGTCGTTAATCCCGAAGCCAGATCCGTACTGATCTATTCCGGCGACTCGTCGCGCGAAGTGAAGAGCTGATCAGACAATCGAAGACCCGCTGCTTCCCGGCTTCTCCACTCCGGTCTCCGCGTTCTTCGAGTTGACCTAAGCGCCACCACGTGATGCGCTACTTCCTTTCGAGATCCGTCCCGCCCTTCTCCCGCGTTCTGCTGGTCGAAAGCGGCAGCCGCGACTTGTTCGAAGAGCTGCTCAGCGGCCTCTACAATCACCATCCCGCAAATGAAGGCCGACCTGGTCACCTGCTACGCCGGCGTCCCAAAGAATTTCCGAACCGAGCGCGGACGGCGTTTATCGCGTCACCGAATATCCCGATGGCCGCTCGCGCCAGCGCCTCTACAAACAACTGGCCGCCAATCGCTACAACATCGTCGGAATGATCTGCTCGGCCGAGCCCATCATGACCAAATGGAAATGGATGCTGGCCGCGCGTCTTTCGGGCAAAAGTTTTCATCCTGAACGAAAACGGCGACTACTTCTGGCTCGATCGCGGGCACCTGGGAGCGATCCGCCATTTCGTCCTGTTTCGCGCCGGGCTCACCGGCACCGGCGCCGTCCGCGCACTGGCGCGGCTGGTGCTGTTCCCCTTCACATTGCTGTACCTGATCTTGTACGCAGCAACTATCCATCTCCGGAGAAAACTACGAACACTATGAAAGCCGTCTATGTTGAAAAGCTCGGTGGCCCTGAGAACCTGATATATGGCGATATGCCGAAGCCCCAGCCCGGCCCTGGCCAGGCGCTGGTGAAGATCGCCGCGGCCGGCGTCAATTTCATCGATATGTATTTCCGCATCGGGCTCTATCCCGCCGACTCCGCCGTGGTGCTTGGCAACGAGGGCGCGGGAACCGTGGAAGCGGTCGGCCCGGACGTCACCGATGTGCAGCCCTGGCGACCGCGTCGCTTATGCGATGGCGCGCGGCTCCTATGCCGAATATGCGGTGGTGCCCGCGTGGCAGTTGGTGAAGATTCCGGATCGCGTCGATTTCCACACTGCCGCGGCAGCGATGCTGCAAGGCATGACGGCGCATTACCTGACCCACTCCACCTATCCGCTGAAAGCCGGCGACTCGTGCCTGATTCATGCCGCGGCGGGCGGTACGGGACTGCTGCTGGTGCAGATGGCCAAGATGCTGGGCGCGCACGTGGTCGGCAACCGTCGGCACCGAAGAGAAGGCGCGACAAGCCAAGGAAGCCGGCGCCGACGAAGTGATCATCTACACGAAAGAAGATTTCGTCGCCAAAGCGAAAGGCATGCACGTGGTCTACGATTCGGTGGGCAAAGCGACCTTCATGCAGAGCCTCGATTGCCTGCGCCCGCGCGGCATGATGGTCACATTCGGCAATGCCAGCGGCCCGGTCCCGGATTTCGCGCCGCTCATTCTGACCCAGAAAGGCTCGCTGTTCCTGACCCGGCCGTCGCTCGCTGACTATTCCTCCACTCCCGAGGAACTGCGTGGCGCGCCGGCGACGTTTTGAACTGGATCAGCGAAGGCAAGCTGAAGCTGCACATCCACAAAGTCTATCCGCTCTCCGAAGCCGCGCAGGCGCATCGCGATCTGGAAGGCCGCAAGACCACCGGAAAGCTGCTGCTTGATCTCCGTGATTCCATTCGCCGAGCTCAAGATCGACGCGCTTGCTGGTCTCCGCCTTGCCGAATGTCCGCTACTTGAGCGGGTTCACCGGCGACAACGGCCTGCTGCTGCTCACGCCGGATTCGCTAACGCTGTTCACCGATCCGCGCTTCACCATTCAGGCGCGGAGGAATGCACCTGCGCCGGTCAAGATCGCTCGCGCGGACCGGTCGATCCCGACGCTGTCGAAGCAATTCAGCGCAAGAAACTGAAGCGCATCGGATTCGAAGCACGCGCATGATCTTACGACATCTACCGACGCGCTGAAGGAAGCGCTGCCGCTCGGGCATTACGCTGAAGCCGATCGGCGCGGTAATCGAAAGCTGCGGATGGTCAAAACCGAAGACGAAATCGAGCGCATCCGGCGCACCGTCCAGACCAATTCGCAGGCGTTCGAGAAACGCGTGCAATCACATTCGGCCAGGAGTTTCGGAATCCGAAATCGCCGCCGAACTCGAATACCAGATGCGGCGGCTGGGCGCGGAAGAAGCCGGCTTTTGAAACCATCGTGGCGGCGGGCGCGCGCACCGCTCTGCCGCATGCCCGCCCCACACCGGCAGACGTCGGCATTAATGAATTATTATTAATAGATATGGGCTCGTCCCAGGACGGCTACATGAGCGACATGACTCGCATGCTGTTCCTGGGAAAGCCGGACTCAGCAAGATTCGAAGCCATGTATAAGGCGGTGCTCGAATGCGCAACTGGCGGCCATCGCCGCTGTTCGCGAGGGCGTTACGCCGGCAAGTGGACCGCGCGGCGCGGCAAGTGCTGAAGTCCGAAGGGCTTGGAAAGGCAGTTTGTCCATTCGACCGGGCCACGGGCTCGGGTCTCGAGATTCACGAAGCCGCCGCGGATCGGCAAGACGCGACAAGACGCGACTGCAGGCCGGCATGGTGATTACAATTGAACCTGGCGCCTATATCGAAGGCTTCGGCGGCATCCGGATCGAAGACACCGTGCTGGTGACCAAGACCGGGTGCGAAGTGCTGACGCCCACATCCAAGGAGTTAATGGTTCTCTAGATGTCGAACGACGAGATCAAGGAGTTGATCCAGATGTTCATGGACAGCGGAGTCGCCGAGATGGAAGTGCAGCGCGGCGAGAATCGCGTGCGAATCCGCCGCGTCGATGGGCGGCATGCCCAGCGAGATCACGATTCCCGCGACCATGACTGGGCATCGGCGTCCGCGGACTCCGCGGGCAGGCAACGTCGGTCCCGAATTCAGCCGGCCTCAGCGCCGCGCCCGCCGCCAACGAAATAATCGTGAAGTCGCCCGATCGTCGGCACTTACTACGAATGTCCCAAGCCGGGCGATCCGCCATTCGTGAAGGTCGGCGATTCGGTGGAGCCGGCCAGGTGCTCTGCATCATCGAATCCATGAAACTGATGAACGAGATCGAATCGGAAGTGCCGGCACTATCGTGGCCAAGCTGATGGAAAACGGCCGCCCCGTGGAGTACGGCGAGGCCCTGTTCGCCATCCGGCCGCGCTGACATGTTTCAGAAAATCCTGATCGCCAACCGGGGCGAAATCGCCGTCCGCGTGATCTGCGCGTGCAAGGATCTGGGCATCCGGACCGTCGCGGTCTATTCGGAAGCCGACCGCCACAGCCTGCACGTGCGTTTTGCCGACGAAGCCATCTGCATCGGGCCGGCCAAGAGCTCGCGCAGCTATCTCGATATTCCGTCGGTCATCAGCGCCGCCGAGATCACCAACGTCGATGCGATTCATCCCGGCTACGGTTTTCTGAGCGAGAACGCCGATTTCGCCGAAGTCTGCGAGACCTCCGGCATCAAGTTTATCGGTCCTAAGCCGGCGGTGACGCGCGCCATGGGCTTGAAGCAGCACGCCCGCGCTGCGATGGCAAGATGCGGCGTGCCGATTCTTCCCGGCTCGGACGGCATCCTCAAGAGCGCGGAAGAGGCGCAGGAGATCGCCGAGCAGATCGGCTATCCGGTCATGCTGAAAGCCTCGGCGGGCGGCGGCGGCCGCGGCATGCGGGTGGTGCGCGAAGAGCTCGGAACTGCCCGCGCTGCTGGCGCAGGCCCAGCAGGAAGCGCAGGCGGCATTCGCTTGCTCCGACGTCTACATGGAGAAGCTGATCGAAGCGCCGCGGCACATCGAATTTCAAGTGCTGGCCGATCAGCACGGCAATGTCGAGATTCTGGGCGAGCGCGAGTGCTCCATCCAGCGGCGGCACCAGAAACTGCTCGAGGAAGCGCCCTCGCCGGCCGTCAGTCCCGCAGCTGCGCGAAGAAATGATCGGCCGGACTGCGCGAGGCCATGCGCAGCATCGGCTACACCAACGCCGGCACCATCGAGTTCCTGATGGACGAGACCGGCAAGCTTTACTTCATCGAAGTCAATGCCCGCATCCAGGTGGAGCATCCGGTCACGGAAGCGGTCACCGGGCATCGATCTGGTGAAGAGCCAGATCCTGATCGCCGCCGGCGATCGGCTGAGCGGACATTATTCCGCTGCCGGTGCAGTTCCGCGGCCACGCCATCGAGTGCCGCATCAACGCCGAGAATCCCGAGACGTTCGCGCCATCGCCCGGCCGGATCACCGGCTTGAATTTGCCCGGCGGCATCGGCATGCGCGTGGACACCGCGGCTTATACCGACGGCGTGATTCCGCCTTACTACGATTCGCTGGTCGCGAAGCTGATCAGCTAGGGCAAGCGACCGCACCGAAGCGATCGCCCGCATGCGCCGCGCGCTGGACATGTTCGTGGTGGAGGGAATCTACACCACCATCCCGCTGCACCAGCGAATCCTGGCGGATCCGGATTTCGTCGCCGGCAAGACCGACACCACTTTTCTTCAGCGCTGGACAGACCAAAACCTTGCCTGGAGCGCCGGATTCCAGAGCGCGGTAGGCATCGGCGATGTCGTCGAGCGAGAAGCGTCCGGCGACGTCGCTGATGACGGCCCGGCGCTTTACGCGGCTAACGCCAAGCGCTTCCGAGATCAGGCGCGGAAAACTCTTGTAGACCCTCGACCCAATGCATGCCATTGTACTTGGTCACGAATGCGGAATTAGGAAACAATTGATGCAGGTTCGAAGGCGGGCACCGGACCTGACAACTCGCCGTAGTTGATCAGGCAGCCGCGCGGCGCGAGCAGTTGCAAACCGGACTCGAAAGTTTCCGCTCCGATGGGATCGAACACAACCGTTGCTCCGCGGCCGGCCGTGTGCGCTCGAACTGCGGCCAGTACATCTTCGCTGGAGCGATCAACTACGAGAGCCGCGCCCGCGGCACGCACCGCCTCCACACGCTGCGCCGCTCGCAATGCCAATGACATGCGCTCCGCGTTCGGCTAAGGACGCAACGAGCATCCGACCAACCGCGCCGGCCGCGCCCCACACTACGGCCACGCGGTCTTCAACCGGCCAAACGCGTGCGAGACCTCCTGCGGTGAGACCAGCGACGGCCAGGCACGCGCCATCTTCGAAGCTGAGGCCGTCGGGGATCGGCGCCAACAGGAAACGCGGGGGCGATGATGTGGGTAGCGCAAGATCCGAGAACCGCGCCCCAGCAGACCCGTGTCCCCAATGAAAGGTTTACGTCGGCTCCAGTCGCTATTACAGTGCCGGCCCCCTCGCCGCCGACCGCATGCGGAAACGGCAAACGGACGGCGTAGGTGCCAGAACGGATCAAGGTTTCAGCATGATTGAGTCCGGCGGCCGAGACTTCGACGAGCGCCTCGCCGCGCTTCAGCGGAGACCAGGTCCTCAACAGCAACTTCAATGACGTCCGGCCCGCCCGGCCGCAGCGCGCGAGCGACACGTCGCCGCGTAGGTATGCTCATTCGAACACGACCATGTTAGCAGCCGGGGCTTTTGCGTAATACCTTAATCAGGAAAGCGTCGGACTCTTCCTGCTTCCACCAAATCCGCATTGAGAAGCTTTTCCAGGACAGGCGCTAAACCATGCCGTGGTACCGCCGTCGGGCCTGTTGTCTAGTCCCATTTCACCGCCCTGCAATTCGACCAGCTTTTTCGAAAGGGCGAGACCAATCCCGGTACCGCCATATCTGCGCGTCAAAGAGCCATCGCCTTGAACGAACGGCTCGAACAGGCGGCTACGTTGTTCTTCAGTGATCCCTATTCCTGTGTCCTCCACGGCGAATCTGACTGTTAATGCATCGCATGTCTCGTGCAAGAGCACCGCACTGAGACTAACTCGACCGTTCTCGGTAAACTTGATGGCATTGCCGAGCAACTGATCTAACACCTGACGCACCTTGCCAGGGTCCCCACTAAGGAGCCGAGGAACGGACGGGTTCACAGCTGCAACTAAACTTAAGACCCTTGGCATGAGCCCGGGTCCGATACACCGCGGACAATTCCTCCAACAGGATTCTTGGATCGAAGGTCCGGCGTTCGATTCTGGCTTTGCCTGAACCAAGTTGGGATACATCCAGAATGTCGTTCATTACCTTCACCAACCAATCCGAGGACGACCTCAACATCTCGGTGCACTCCCGTTGTTCGGCATCGAGTTCTGAGTCGGTGAGCAGGTTGACCATGCCCAGGATGCCGTTGATCGGGGTGCGAATCTCATGGTTAATGTTTGCCAAGAATTGGCTCTTCAGCTCTGCGACTTCCGACGCCTTCGCCAGAGCCAACGATAGCTCCTCGTTCTTGCGCACTAACGCGCACTGAGCCGCCTCAAGGGCGCTGGTGCGCGCGCGAACTGTTTCCTCGAGTCTGTTATTTTGATTCTGAACTTGTAAATAGAGGAAGCGAGTCTCAAGTAAATTCCGAACTCGCAACAGAACTTCGGTGACGTCGAAAGGTTTGCTCAGGAAATCGCTCGCTCCGGATTGCAGAGCCTGTCGCTTGGCTTCCGGCGTAATGTCTGCTGTCAAGACCAAAATCGGCAAATAAAGATCCGAAGGGAGACATCGAAGTTGTTCGATTACCTCTAAGCCGCCGAGGTGAGGCATGTGGAGATCGAGGAGAATCAGGTCGGGATTCAGTTCGCTGCAGATGGTTGCTACCTGACGCGAATCAGTAGTGCTGGCGACCTTCCGATATCCCTGCATCCCCAAGATTTGTTCCAGGAGTTCGACATTGGGCTGTTGATCGTCGACGATGAGGATACTGGAAGAAGAGAGGTCAACCTCCCGCATCAAGACCCTCCAACTGGGATCTGGTCGAAGTTTTCTGAAGTGCGTCGAAGATGCTCATCTAGTATGTGCAACAGCTTCTCGACATCCAACGGCTTGGTCAAATAGTCGGTCGCTCCAGCGTCCCGCAAGCGCCGTATCTCGCCGGGCGTCGCATCAGCGCTAATCATGATCGTTGGGATGCCTCGGGTTCGAGAGTCTGCCTGGAGTTCGCGCAGAACCACATCCCCCCTGATATCGGGTAAGTGTAGGTCCAGCAGGATCAGGTCGGGACGATTTTCGATGGCAAACTCCAGCCCAAGCCGCCCCTGCATTGCCGTCAGCAGCTTAACCTGCGAGCGAAACGAGAACACGTGCTCGATCAATTGCACGTTTGCTACGTTGTCTTCGATATACAGTACTTTGAGAGACTGCGGAACCGGATCGGCTGGCCGGGCCGAAAGCACTTCTTGGCGGCGCACTCGCTCCACAGGCGCCTCTGCCACCGGCAGCTCTATCCAGAATGTACTGCCCTTTCCGACCTGACTCAGGAGACCGATACCTCCGCCCATGGCTTGAATCAGGTGTTTCGACAGCGCCAGCCCCAGGCCAGTTCCCTCGACATCCGACTGAGCAGCGGCTAGACGCTCGAAAGGCGCGAACAGGCGAGCTTGATCTTCTTCCGCGATGCCGTGGCCCGTATCCTCCACTTTGATCCGGACCGCATTCTTGTTGTCCGCGTGACAACTGATCCGGACAGATCCATTGGTTTGGTTGTACTTGATCGCATTGGACAGGAGATTGAGCAGCACTTGATGAAGTCTTTGACGGTCTGCCATGACGTGCTGCTGGCAATGCCGCGACATATCGCTGGCCAGTTGGATACCGCGGGATTCAGCAATTGGCCGGACCATCTCGAGCGTTTGAGAGACCGCGTCACTGACCAAGACCGGTTCAACCGAGAGGGGCAGCCGGCCCGATTCAATGCGTGCGATGTCCAGGACTTCATCAATCAGGCGGAGAAGATGACGCCCGCCCTTGAGAATATGCTGGACACATTCCAGAGCACGGGTCGGGAGCCCGCCGCCCATCTGGAGAACTTGTGCAAAGCCCAGGATGGAATTCAAGGGCGTTCGGAGTTCATGGCTCATGCGGGACAGGAACTCGCTTTTTGCCCGGTCGGCCCGCTCCGACTGCTCCTTCGCCTCCTGCAGCCGGGCGTTTTTCTCGGCGATTAACGCGCTAGATTGAAAGAGTACTCGAGCGACTCGCCCGATCTCATCGTTGGCGTGATCCTCATCCGGCAAAGCCAGGCCATCACGGAGCCGATAGGCGTTCTGCTCCAATGTCTGAACTCGATTACTAATGCCCTTGGTGAAGAGCATGATTCCCAGGATGCTGGCGAAGCAACCAATTCCGAGGCTGCCATACAAACCGTAAAGCACAAATATGCCGAAGCGTACAAGCTGAATCCTGCGTTTCTCTAGCAGTCGTTGTTCGGTCTCCTGCATCGCACCAAGCTGCCGCCGAATACCGTCCCCGGCCTTTTTTTCCAACATCAGGAATTGCTGCATGGATGCTTCAGCGCCCTCGCTGCGCCGAATGCTGTCGAGGGCCGTTAACTGGTCCGAAAGGAGCGCCGTCACTTTGTTCATTCGCTCCGTTTGTTCTGGATCGTCCTGCACCAAGGCGGTGAGATTCGCTGCCTTACCAAGTAGCGTGGTTCGAGTCTGTTGAGCCGTACCCGACCAGTCTCGCCCGTCGCTGAGCCCATATCCACGCGCATAATCTTCGGCTCCAAGGATCATTTCTCGAAAATCCCTGATCTCCAGGCGAACTTCTTGGCTGTGCCTAACCCAGGCTGTGGCGTCGGCCTGCATTTTTCTTGTGACAAGAATCAACAGTGTCGAAGCGACGAACGCAATTAGGGGCAAAGCTATAACAACCAGCCCCTTAGTACGAACAGGAAGATCGCCCCAATAGCGTGCCACACCGCGGACCTGCGTTTTCATAGGAAGGCTCGCTCTGATATCGGCACTTTGTCTCTATATCCTTAGAGAATTTAAGGTAATAGTCCTGAGGTATTAAAGCCGGCTCGAGACGAAGTATTTGTTCTGTTTCCCGAACAGGGCATGCATAACCAACGGATTCCAGGCCAAAGCACGCTGCTAATCTGCGTGTTATGTTCGGAAATCAGAACACACGAAATCCGATTATGTAACCAGGCTTTCGTTTCTACCTGCCGGTTCGTTCTTTCTGCCAAGAATACGGTAGAGCGTCGCTCGGCTAATCCCCAATATTTCCGCCGCTCGCGCACGGTTCCCTCCCACCCGATCGAGAACCTGTAAAGTGTGCTTGAGTTCGAGCTCTTCGAGAGATATCAGCAGGTCGTCTTCACCGGCCACCGAAGACAGCTTACTTTGGATGACATCAGGAAAATCCCGAACATCAATGACCTCGCGCTCAGTCATCATAGCTGCATAGCTGAGCACATTTTCCAACTCCCGGACGTTGCCGGGCCAGGAGTAACGCGCCAGAAGGCTTTGAGCCCTTCGGGTGAGGCACAAGCCCGGCTTAGCGTATCGCGCGGCAAACATCTGCAAGAAATGGCGTTCAAGCAATGGCAGATCTTCTTTCCGTTCGGCCAGTCGCGGCAATTTAATCTCGACCACGGAAAGACGATAATAAAGGTCTTCGCGGAACTTTTTCTCGGTTACCATTTCGCGCAGATTTCGATGCGTCGCGGCTACCACCCGCACGTCCACATGTCGAACGGCCGTGGCTCCCACACGCTGAACCTCGCGGTTCTGCAGAACTCGCAAGAGCTTAGCCTGGGTAGAAAGGGGCAACTCTCCAATTTCGTCTAAAAACAGCGTTCCCCCATTTGCAGCTTCAACCATGCCCTGTTTATCCTGGGTAGCGCCTGTAAAGGCTCCTCGTACGTGACCGAATAGCTCACTCTCGAATAAAGTCTCGACGATGCCGCCGCAGTTGCAAACGACGAATGGCCCCGATGCGCGCGGGCTCAACTGGTGGAGAGTCCTGGCCGCCAATTCCTTACCGGTTCCGGTCTCCCCCAGGACCAGCACGGTTTGAAAATGCGGAGCGATCCGCTGGAGTTTCGAGAACACCTCAAACATCAGAGGGCTGTGTCCGACGATGCCTTCGAACTGACAGACTCGCAGTAATTCGGTATCCAGATTCAGCGTGTTCTGGCGTCGTTCGGCAGCGCTCAACCAAGTTTCGGTCTTTTGGCGAAGTCGATCGATTGGAATCGGCTTCGTCAGGTAGTCATAGGCACCCTTCTGAATAGCCTCCACCGCTGAGTCCGTGGAATAGTGACCCGTCATTAAGATGACATCTACGCCTGGGTCGATCTCCAAAATACGTTCGAGCAACTCCATACCTTGCACGCCAGGCATCACAAGATCGAGGAGCACCAGATGTGGCCGGTGCTGTGTAACCATTTCCAGACCCGATTTTGCTTCCGTAGTACTGTAGGTCTCCAGGTTTTCAAACGTGAGTACCTCTTTGACCAGCTCTATTGCCAGAGCGTCATCGTCGATCACCAAAACTCGATAGATCGGATTGGAATCCTGGTCCGCCGCGCTCGACCCAGTCTGAAGCATTGAGGCCATACAAGTGGTCAGCCCTGCGTGGCTTCGTCAAACGGCTTTGACAAACCCGCGCTTGTCGCCGAAGCGGTTCCGTCTTCGTTCGAACTGAGCAGGCTTAGCATCCGTTGGCTTCCGGCTCGGATATTGTTCAAATAAAGCCGTTGCTTTTCATTAAGCGTGCCGGTGGATTCGGCCAAGAGCAGGTCAGCGAAACCCATGACCACGTTGATAGAATTCCGCAGATCGTGGCGAACGCGGCCGCCGAGAGATTTGCCCTCGTCAGGCTCGGTGCTCACTCGTGTTGCCTCTCTCTGGCGGCCGAGCAGAGGGCTCGCTTGCTCAGAACGTCCAGGCCGAATGAATGCGTAATGATCAGGTCGAATGAGTGATTGAATATGCGCAGCGCGGCCGTGCTTTCAACCATTCTTCCGAACCTGGGCGCTTTGTTGATGATAATTTGCCTTTTCATACCATAATCGGACAATTATAAAAAGCGCATTAGGAAAATTAGTCTCAATTTGAGGTTGGCGCCTCTAGAATTGAGCCGACACCTAGTACCGGGTGTGTCGACTGCCTATGCGCCCGTCTCACTTCTAGCGTCAATTCTCAGATCTATACAGCCCTCGCTGACGCAGTCAACGGTCCCTTTCTCTAGCCTTATGAAAACATTGGCGCATGTTCGAATCAGCTGCGCTCAGCTTTTTGGCAAGTAGGATGCCTTAGAGTCTGTATGCAGGTTTCACGGATGGTCAAAGCAGCAGCCCTATCAATTGTTATCTTTTCTCTACCGATGCATGCCCAGAGAGGAGCAACCTCCGTACTTGCGCTCACGGTTGGTTCCCAGTGCGGTGTTTCAGTGCTTAGTTCAAACCACTCCGACGCCAGCGGCGCACAATCCGACCAATACACGGGCACGATAACTTTCCAATACTACCTGCGAACTAGCGGGGGCGCAGGTGGCGGAGACATCGAACTTGAACTTGTAGATGATTCCGGGCGCGCCGTAAATTCATCTGACGCCACGTTAAGTTACACAACCGATTTAACCGGTGTCGGAAGCGCCAGTTCGGGACGTCAAACATTATCATCCTCCTCTGCGAACATCACGGTGGCAAGCTTTGGCGCCGATCAGCATTCGCCCAGACAAGGCAGTACCGGCACGATTAACTGGACGTTCACTCGCGACGCGGTGTCTTCCAACAGCATTCCTCCGACGCTGCGTCTCAACATGGCTTGCCGATAGACCGACCGTTTACAGGGTTTCGAGCGCCAAGTGCTGGCGATGCTGCGCGGCGCACGCGACTTCGAGGGCGAAGCTGAGCACGCGGCGGGTCTCCAAAGGATCGATGATGGCGTCCATATGACCGCGCGCGGCGGCGAAGCGGGCATCCAGCCAACGCTCGTAATCGGCGCGTGTTTTTTCGATCCGCTGTTGGAGTTCCTCGGGAACAGGCTGGCGCGCGGACTTCAGCTTTTCAAGTTCCGGGCCATGCACTGCCTGGACGGCCGAATCGCCTTCCATTACGCCAATGCGAGCAGTGGGCCATCCGAAAGTGAAGTTGGGATCGAAGCCTTGGCCCGCCATGGCGTAGTAACCAGCGCCGCTGGCGTGATTGATGGTGAGGATGATCTTTGGCACGGTGGCACACGCCATTGTCTCCACCATCTCGGCTCCCGCTCGAATGATACCGGCACGTTCCGCTTCGACGCCAACCATGAACCCGGAGACGTCCTGAAGATAAATCAACGGCACATTATTGCGCTCGGAGTTCTCGACGAAATAGGCGACCTTACGCGATGACTCGGGGTAAATAATGCCGCCGATTCGCGCGCCGCTTTCGGTTTTTAGAAAACCGCGGCGATTGGCGATCAGCGCGACCGCGCGGCCGGAGAGCTTGGCTTCGGCGCAGAGCATTTCAGGCGCGTGCTCCGGTTGAAATTCCAGATAGTCGTCGCCGTCGAAGATCCGTTCGATGGCCTCCTCGACGTTGTAAGGCAGCCGGTGATCGGACGGCATGAGGTCATATAGACCTTCCGCCGGTTTGGGTGGTTGCGATCCTTTAAGCGCCGGCGGAGCTGGAGCCATGGCGCGGAACTTTTGGCGGATCATCTCGAGACATGCTGAATCGTCCTTGGCCATGAAGTGAGCCACGCCGCTAGACGCGGTATGCATGCGCGCGCCGCCCAGCGATTCGGCATCGACCACCTGGCCCACTGCGCCCTTCACCAGGTTCGGTCCACCGAGTCCCATGAAGCTGGTGCCGTCTACCATGATGATTACATCGCTAAGCGCGGGCAGATACGCGCCTCCGGCGATGCAGGGTCCCATCACTGCGGCGATCTGGGGCACATGCAACTTGCGGCGCATGAGCGAGTTGTAATAGAAGATTCGGCCTGCTCCGTACTGGCCCGGGAATATTCCATCCTGGAACGGGAGATTCACACCAGCGGAGTCGACCAGATAGACAATCGGCACGCGGTTGCGCATGGCGATCTCTTGAGCGCGCAGGATTTTGGTGATGGTTTCAGGCCACCAAGCCCCAGCCTTGACAGTGGCGTCATTGGCAACAATCACAGCCGGCCGGCCCTCAATCTTACCGAGCCCGGTGACGACCCCGGCGGCGGGCGCCTGGCCATCATAGCGGTCATGCGCGACGAACAGTCCAACTTCGAGAAACATCGAGCCGCGATCGAGCAGTTGGGAGATTCGTTCGCGCGCGGTAAGCTTGCCGTCGCGATGCTGTTTCTCTACCTTCTTCGGTCCTCCACCTCGGCGCAGCCGGTCTTCAAACTCGAGGAGGCTCTCCACCAGTTGTTTCATGTGACTGGCGCTAGTGGTCTGCACGATTTCAGAATACAGGAGACGGGTGCGAGGATGAGAAGAAAAAAGAGCACGGAACGCCTCCGGACGCCCCGTGCTTAGCGATTTGCAAAAACGGTCTTAGCGCCTGCGAGCCCGCCTGCGCATCAGTCCAATGCCTAGCAAGCCGGTTCCCAGCAGCACAAACGACAACGGTTCAGGTGAGGAGAACGTATTAGAGAAGCCGTTGATACGCGCCGTCCCATTGATGCTGGAGGTCACATAGACGGTGTTCGAAACCCCTACGGTTTGGACACCACTGAAGAAGGCTTTGTCGGTGAAACCCGCACCGGGATTTGTCACAGAGACGACGCCCTGGTTCAACTGTGGGCAATTACTGACTGGCCCTCCAAGGCAGAACTGTTCCGTTACACCAGCGGTACCAGATCCGCTAACCATACTGCTGAAGGACAGAGTCAAGCTATCAATCAAACCGCCTGCATGTTCGACCGTATAGATGATCTGGGCATCCTGTGAATTAGAAATGCCGTTTTGGTTCTGAGCGTTCCAACTCGCCGCGAATTGAAAACCCTCAGCGTCCGGAACGGTAAGAGGCGTTACACCAATTAGGCTGGCGTCTTGCCCTGTCCCCCGGTAGTCAAAATCACTGAAGATCAGACTACCGGTTTGACAGGCGAAGCTGGACACCAGATAGGAACTCAACGTCCCACTCTGACAAGTGCTTGTCGTTGCGAGGGCCGAGGAGGCGAGCAGGAGGCCCGCAGAAAACACTACTAGCGTCTTCATTGCTACCACCAGTACTACCCTTTACCTCTAGCGGCTCCGATTCAGACGCCGCATGCCTACCTTACCCAGAAGAACGAGAAGTCCGCCGAGAACGAGGGCAGTGGTTTGCGGTTCAGGAACCGTGGTTGCAAAGAAGTTGCCCGAGAACGGCACGCTAATGCTCTTGGTCTGGTCGCAAACGCCACCGGGACAAAAGTATGCTTGGATGTTAACCGGCGTGGGCGCTTTTCCGTTTGGCAGAGGCTGAACCAGAGGTTCGGAAAGCGATCCGCTGTAGAAAGAACCGCTCGCCAAACCCGCTGCTCCGGTATCGCTTGCCTTGCCATTAACACTGAAGTTGGCCGATGTCCCGGTGGCAGTTAGAGTAAGAACGATCGGAGATCCAGCGAAAACCGAACAGGAGTCGCCGACATTGACGACCGCAGCGCAATTTGTGTTCGAGGACCCAGGCCCAATCCCAAGCAAGCTATAGACTAAATTGGGATGCGCGGCAAACGTCAAGAAGTTGTTTTCACCAATGCTCGCCGCAGTAAGGGGCGAGCTAACATCTACGCCCTCGGTTGTTGCCAGCGGACCACCCGTAAAGGTAAGGTTCGTCCCGACGGCGACTTCTGCGTCCCAAGGTGGGCCAGCCGGAGTTGACGATGGGTCCGGGCTGAACGTAGCGCTCGTGATGGTTACGGTAATCATGCCGCCTGATCCGATGTCTAAGTTCCCGATGACGCTCGCCGAGGCGACAGTCACGAGAAACAAAGCTGCAACAACCGCACGCATGATAATGGAATTTGATAGTCGATACATTGTTCTCCTCCGACAAGTGAACTCTGCCCACTTGCTATTGTTCTGGTGTTAACGCCGCCTATTTGGCTGCGTCCGCTGGTGAGAAAACGATTGTGCCGCCTGACACCCAATGCCCGGCCATAATCTATAAAGTTCTCTCACCACGGCCAACTTCAAACGAAGCCGACAAGAAAAGTGTACTGCTGCGCGACAGCTTGGGGAACTGGAAACAATTCCAGGATGACTACCTGGTGGTGTTCCGAACGGCTTTTTCGTGTGAGAATTTCCCGGCACGCCGCCACTCATAATCTTAGTACCTTTACCTTAAGCTACCTTATCACTTTTGTCACGTCTTGTCACCAAAAAATAGCGGTATAGAGGCCGACTCGCAGTGGTACGCAATAGGCTAAAGTACCGTCGATGGTCTGCCGATGATGAATATCGAGCCTTGATGACAGCGGATTTGAAACATGAAAAATTCTTCTTGCAAGTACTCGGCGACCGATGGTACTATCGACCTTTAATAATTTAGTGGTACTTGCTACCCAGGCCCAGCATGCGCTGAGTGGGCCCGGGGAACTTGGACTTGGAGCTAAGAAATCCGCGGTTCTCGCAGTACTGTATCTTCAACTAACAGTTGGGCTTTGTTCGCTCAACCCAGGTCATGTTCACGCAGTACGCTTCCGGGAAGGCTCATAGATTTCCGTATGGAGGTGCGTCAGCGTGAGATTGATACCCGGTAGAGGTGATCGTTTGCGCCGGAGATTTGTACTTTTGTCTCCGCGACGGCCTCACTCCAATATCTTTTGTGAGTCGCGCGTGGACGCATCGATGCACCGCCAGCTACTCGCGGATGCGCAAAGACTAAGAGGCAGCGTATATTTGCAGATCGGCGCCATCGAACCATCGCAGTTGTCGGCCGACGGGCGCCATGAGCAAACAGATGACAGCAAGAGCTGGCATCTTCTGACGTTGGATGAGCGTGGCCGGGTGGCCGCTTGCACTCGCTATCTTGCCCATCCGAGTACGGTTTCATTTTCCGAATTGACCGTGTCGCGCTCCGCATTGGCAAACGCCGAAAATTGGGGGCGGAGGTTCCGGCAGGCAATTGAGTCAGAGCTCGCGCTGGCGAAAAAGCGCCGATGGTCCTACGTGGAGATGGGTGGATGGGTGATTTCGGAAAAGATGCGCTGCACGACTGAGGCTGTGCGTATGGTCCTCGCGGCCTATGGTTTAGCGCAAGCATTGGGCGGCGCTTTGGGAATAGCCACGGTAACTCAGCACGGGTCTTCTCCTATTCTGAGACGGATCGGCGGGGAGTCCCTTTTGTCCCGTGGTGCTGAACTGCCGCCGTATTACGAGCCGCAATACAAGTTTGAGATGGAAATTCTTCGTTTTGACTCATCGCGGCCGAACGCGCGGTATTCCGCCTGGGTGGATGACTGCCGGGATCACCTGCAGACCGTGCCGGTGATCTGCGCCAAACCGGCCGACAAAACAGTGGAAAAAATACAGATTGCGGTCCCAGGCTCTTTCCGCCATAATGACGTGACCACCAATCAGGATGCGAATTCCGGAGAACCGGCCTGGCAGCGCTCGACCGGGGTGGCCTGAGGACAGGTCGTCGAGACCAACGCCAACGAAGGAGTTTTAGTAATGGCAGTATCCGCTTGGCAAGCTACGCTCGCTCTATTACTGTTCAGTTGCATGGCCAGCTTCGCGTGGGGCATGCAGAAGTTTTTCGTGCGGCCGTCCGGGAGCACGGGCGGCATGAAAGTAATCAGCGCGTGCGGATTGGCGTTTGCGGCGCTTCACTTTGTCGCAATCCTGTTGCCGAACAGTATTACCCCGGAACGGGGGTGCCTCGCGGCGCTTTTTTACTTATGGTCGCTGGGATTATACTGGTGGGCCATCCGGACCAACTCCACCGCTCGGCTTTCAGCAGCCTTTTCTTCCGATCTTCCAGGCCATTTGGTGGAAGACGGCCCCTACCGGTTTATACGGCACCCGTTTTATTGCTCCTATGTTCTGGCTTGGTCGGCTGGAACAATCGCTACGGCCCGGTGGTGGCTGCTTCCCACGGTGGCGGTAATGGTGATCGTCTATTGGAAGGCTGCGAAGATCGAGGAAGAGAAGTTCTCGCGCAGCGCGCTGGCCGCCGACTACCAGAGATATCGAGAGCGCACCGCCTGGCTGGTTCCAAACCCGATGAAACTCTTGCTGGCTCGCCGATCACAATGAGGATCTAGAGAGGGAATGCGACTCGCCTGGTATAACATCGCGCACGACCGTACTCGATTCCTGGTGACGGTGCTCGGCATTACATGCGCGGTATTTTTGATGATTTTTCAAGGCAGCATTCTGCTGGGATTCCTGCAGGCTGCCTCAAAGATTATCGATTCGACGGACGCCGATCTTTGGATTACGGGCCGAGGCGTGCAATGCTTCGAATTTCCAGTCTCGGTTGAAAGACGTCTAGGGCCGATCGCGCACAGCGTCCACGGTGTCGATCATACCAGCCGGATCTGCACCAGGCTGGTCCAGTTCAGAAAGACGGACGGAAGCCACCAACTGGTGGATCTGGTGGGTGCTGATTCCGACGTAGGCCGGCAGTTTCCGATCCCGCATGTGTCGGGCGATTCGGACGCTATCGAGCCCGAGGCCCTGGTGGTCGATAAGAGCAATGTCGAGCTTTTGAACGTCGCCGCGCATCTTCCTTTGGATGTGGAGGTAAACGAGCAGCGGGCCCACGTAGCAAGCCAGACCTCGGGCTTCAGCTCTTTCCTGGGCAGCCCTTACGTGTTCACCTCCTACGCCGACGGATCGCGCTACATCAACCTGCGCCCGGAGGAGACCATGTTCATCCTGGTGACTCTGCAAGCTGGGGCCTCGATCGAGAGTGTCAGGCGTGGGCTTCGGGCTCGGATGCCCAACGTGGATGTGTGGACACGCGACGAATTTTCCAGGAAAGCTCGTTTTTATTGGATCACGCAGACGGGCGCGGGTGGGGCGATCCTAACGGCGGCGCTGTTGGGATTTTTCATCGGCTTGGCTGTGGTTTCGCAATCGATTTACGCTACCACGATGGAAAATATCGAGGAGTTTGCCACGCTGAAGGCGCTAGGAGCTTCCAACGGTTTCATCCGGCGCGTCATTGTCAGCCAAGCGCTGGTATGCGGGATTGGCGGGTACCTGCTGGGCCTCCTAGTCACCAGCCCGATGATTCGTGCGGCGCAAACCAGCATACCCTGGGTTTCGGCGCCGGGCTGGCTGCCGCTGGCGATCGCGATTCCCACCGTGGCCATGTGTGTATCCGCATCTATTATTTCGGTAAGGGCTGCCCTGGCGGTGGAACCTGCCAAGGTGTTCCGTGCCTGACTCAATTTTGACGGCCCAGAACGTGGGTATGTCCTATGGATCGAACGGCACTCGCGTGCGCGCGCTGGACGACGTTTCGCTATCCTTTGCCGCCGGTACGCTGACTTTGATCATGGGGCCGTCCGGCAGCGGAAAGACCACGCTCTTATCTTTGCTCGGTTGTTTAATGACGCCCGACACCGGATCGGTTTTTGTGGATGGCACTGAAGTTACGTCGCTCGATGAACGCGAAAGGACCGAGCTGCGAAGGGGGCAAATCGGTTTTATATTTCAGGCCTTCCGGCTTTTCCATTCTTTATCGGCCTTCGAGAATGTCATGATTGCGGCGGAAATTGGCGGGACCCGCGATCAGCAAAGTTCCGATGCCGCCCGGCACTCACTCGAGAAATTGGGGCTTGGCGACAAGCTTCATTTGAAACCGAATGCACTCAGCGGAGGCGAAAAGCAAAGGGTAGCCATCGCGCGCGCTTTGCTGCCAAATCCGAAAATCCTGCTCGCCGACGAGCCGACTGCGGCGCTCGACGCCAGCGCGGGGCGGCAAATCGGCGAAATCCTGCGAGATCTCGCTGAGCAACAGAAACGAACCATCGTGGTTGTTTCGCATGACCATCGTTGGGCTAATTTTTCTCACCGGACGGTTGTGCTGGAAGACGGCCGCCTCATAGACGATAGGAGAAATTAATGACAATTCGCGTAAAGCCAAAGGGAGTTCGAGTCAGCCGGGTTGTGGTCGCGGTATTCAGTCTCTGTGTGGCGATCTTGATCGTATATTCATTTGCCACTAAGACCGGGACCTCGGCGCATATCGGCACAGAAGTGCTACATCCCGTGCGGCCGGAGCCGGTGGTGCTAGCATCTCCGGGGCGCGTCGAAGGTCTGTCGGACCTGGTAGGCGTAGGGGCGGCTATTGATGGAGTGATCCAGACCATCCATGTCAAAGAAGGCCAGCAAGTGCAGCAAGGCGACATATTGGCCGAGCTGGAGTGCAACGATTTGCAATCGGCTTTGCGGGTGGCGAGTTCCGAATCAGAGAGCCTGCTACAGACGCGCGTGCGTTTGTTGCGCGGCAGCCGCGACGAAGAACGCCAGGCGGCGGCTCAGAAATCGGCCGCGGCCAAAGCGGTGGTGGACCAGGCGGCGGTCCAACTGGACCGGATGGAGAAACTGCGCGAGGCCACCGCAGTATCCAAGCAAGCTTATGATGAGGCGCGGCGTGACGCTGACGTAGCCAAGGCAAATTTCGAGCAGGCCAAGCGCAATGAGGAACTGGTAAATGCCGGACCGCTCGGCGAAGAGATTGCGCGCGCTGATGCGGACGTCCTCGCGGCGGAAAACCGGATCAAGCTAGCCGAAGACAAGCTGAACAAATGCGTGGTGCGCGCGCCGATCAGCGGCTCCATTTTACGCGTCCATCTGCGTGAAGGCGAATCGTTCACAACCTTCGCCCCACGTCCTCTTTTCAGCGTCGCGGATATTTCCGGACGCAAGGTGCGGGCTGAGGTGGACGAGCGCGACGTCGGCAGCGTGCATGTAGGGCAGAAAGTGACTGTGACCTCCGATTCGTACCCCACCAAAAGCTTTTCGGGTACGGTGACAAAGCTGGCCTCCATCATGGGACGCAAGACGGTGCTGACCGGCAATCCGGCGGAGAAGGAAGATCGGGATGTCTTAGAGGTCACGGCGCGATTGGAGCAGGCCGCTAACGTATTTCCTGTCGGCTTACGCGTAACCGTTCAGTTCAAGCCCTAAACGAATCTCCAGGCGGCCATCGGCCGAATTTCGTACTCGATCGTCCGATCGCACTGCTATTCTGGGTCCATGCTGGGCATCGACCCGCGGGCAGCCCGCGCCGCGTGGACCGTGCTGCTGCTGGCTCTCGTGGTCGCAGCCGCGTACGCTATACGCACGACGCTTGCGGTCTTCATGATCGCGGTCTTTTTCGCGTATCTCCTACTACCCCTGGTCGACGCCGTGGATCATTACACGCCCCGGCGTGTTTCGGGAACACTCTCGTTGGCGATTGTATATTTGATGCTGGTGGGTTTCATCGTCGCACTAGCTTTGACGGTGGGCTCCCGTATTGTCGACGAATCCAACAGTCTGGCGATCCGCCTTCCGGATCTATTAAAGAACCGCGAGTGGATCGACAAGATTCCGCTGCCCTACTGGCTGGAACCGATGCGCAAGCGCATGGTTCAGTGGCTGCAGGAAGAGATTGACACTGGGGGCAAAGACATTCTTCCGTACGTCAAGAGCTTCGGCGGCCAGTTGGTAGCGGGGGCGCGGTATATTCTTTACATCATATTGGTGCCGATCCTGGCCTTTTTTTTCTTGAAGGATGGGCGAAAGATCCGGAGCGACGTCATCAACAGCCTGGATGAAGCCAATCAGCTTGTGGTGGAGGAAATTCTCGACGATATAAACCGGCTGTTGGGCCAATATATTCGCGCGCTAGTCTTGCTGTCGGTTTCTGGTTTCATCGCCTATAGCGTTTTTCTCGGCCTGACAGGCGCGCCGTACGCTATCTTGCTGGCTGTCATTTCAGCACTTGGAGAATTCCTGCCCGTGGTCGGGCCCGCCGCGGGCGCAGCCATCATTCTGGCGGTCACGGGACTGAGCGGCTATACGCATTTGATCGCCTTTATCATCTTTTGGATTTTCTTCCGTATGTTTCAGGATTACGTGGTGAATCCCTATGTCATGGGCAAGGGCGTCGAACTGAATCCTCTGCTAGTTCTGTTTGGCGTCCTGGCGGGGGAGCAAATTGGTGGAGTGGCGGGCATGTTCTTCTCGGTGCCAATCATCGCGACGCTGCGCGTGGTCTTCGTGCGGCTGCAGCGGACGCAGGACTCGTGAGATCGTCACGGCGAAGGTCCAGAGATGAAAAGACTGTGGTGGCTGGTCTGGTCTCTGCCGCTCGGCGCGCACATGGTCAGTATGAGTACGGGCGAGCTGAAAGTGACGGGAACTCGCGCCCACTATGAATTATTCATGCCGACGTACGAAGTTGCGCATGTGAGCGATCCCGCGAAAACGCTTCTGCAACACATCCGGTTCAAGAGCGGGGGGACTTGGGGAAAGACATCGAACGAATCGTGCCATGAGGACCAAGGCACCTACGTGTGCGCGGCCGATTACGAGTTCCCTGCCCCGGTGGAAGAGCTGGAGGCAGAATGTACTTTCGCATCGGTAACCGTTCCCAATCATGTCCATTTGTTGCATGCGTATCTGGGCGACAAGGTTGATCAGGCAGTTTTCGACCTCTCGTTTACAGACGCCGAAATTCGGTTTCGTCCGCCGACTCCGTTCGAGATCGGGTTCCAGGAACTGGCCGCCGGTTTCATGCGAGCCATTGGTGGACTTGCGCCGCTGTTGTTCCTGGTGGCCCTGGTGTTGGCCGCGCGAGATTGGGGCGAGTTGGCGGCGCTGACGGGTGCGTTCTTGATTGCCGAAACTCTGGCCTGTTTGCTCGCTCCTCGTATCACGTTCCCACTCTCGCCGCGATTTATCGAAGCCGCCGCGGCGCTCACCATCGCTTATCTTGCCTTCGAGATCGTACTGCTACCGCAGTCCACTTTCCGCTGGCTGGTAGTTGGAGTTCTGGGGCTGTTTCACGGCGCATATTTCTCGATGTTCTTGGCGCAAAGCGGATATAACACCGCGACCTTCCTGGCCGGGGTAGCTATGGCGGAGCTGATTCTGATCGGAATATTGGCGGTAATGGTAAACCGATTGGCGCGATTTGCATGGATGCGGCGGGTGGTTCCTGTGGCTGCGTCGCTATTGCTCACGGTTGGCGTCGTCTGGTTCTTCCTCCGATTACGCGCCTGAAACGCGGCCGCGCGCCTGGGCATACTGGAAAGTATGCGGAGCTTTGATAGCCTGTCCGAACGCGAAATCCTGGCCCTTGCAATTTCGCTTGAAGAAGAAGACGAGCGCGTTTATGCCGAATACGGCGAAGGCCTGCGCCAGACCTTTCCCGCCTCAGCCGCTGTTTTCGATGGCATGCGTGAAGAAGAGTCCGGCCATCGGCGCCGGTTGATAGAGCTTTTCCGGCAGAAGTTCGGCGAACACATCCCGCTGATCCGGCGTCAGGATGTGCGCGGCTTCGTGCATCGAACACCGGTATGGCTGGTGCAGCCTCTGGGACTCGATACGGTCCGCAATCAGGCCTCGGCGATGGAAGTGGAGAGCCGCCGGTTCTATGAGAAAGCCGCCGCACGCGCGAAGGATGCCGGCGTCCGGCAGTTGCTGGACGACCTGGCGCAGGAGGAACGCACGCACGAGGATCGTGCCGAGGAGTTGGAGAAAACAGAGCTTCGGCCCGACGTGAAAGGCAAAGAAGACGAAGCCAACCGGCGGCTGTTCGTGCTGCAGATCGTTCAACCGGGATTAGCTGGACTGATGGATGGCTCGGTGTCGACTCTCGCGCCGGTGTTCGCCGCGGCGTTTGCAACGCACAATACCCATGCTGCGTTTGCGGTCGGCCTGGCGGCGTCGCTGGGCGCTGGCATCAGCATGGGTTTTGCGGAGGCGCTATCGGATGACGGAAGTCTTACCGGCCGAGGCCACCCCTGGGCTCGCGGCGGAATCTGTGGACTGATGACGGCCCTCGGCGGAATCGGGCACACGCTACCGTTTCTGATTTCGGATTTTCACGCGGCGATGGTCGCAGCCATGATTGTGGTGTTGGTGGAGTTGGGAACGATTACATGGATTCGCCATCGCTACATGGAGACGCCGGCTTGGTCCGCGGCGCTGCAGGTGGGGCTAGGCGGGATCCTGGTGTTCGCGACCGGGGTATTGATCGGAAGCTCGTAAGTGCGTTCACACGAGTGTGAACGCGGCACGCAAGAGTGCGTGCGCTACTAACTATTTCTTCGGCACGGAAATGGTGATGTTCCGATACTTCATCCCGCCGGTGTGATCGCCCTGGATGTAGAGCGGCCCGGGCTCGGCCTCGTGGCTGTCGATCGCGCCACCCGTGATTCCCGGAATTTCCTGGTTGTCGATGGTCGTTACTCCATCGCGGACCACCGTCACGGTGCGCCCGACTAGCGTTATTTCGTAGCTCTCCCATTGCCCCGGCCGTGGCGGCAAGTCCATCGACGGCGCGAGAAATCCGTAAATCGAACCCATGCTGTGGTACTTGTCGTTCTTGCCGGCCGGTTCGTACTCGACTTGAACCTCATACCGGCCGCGCAGGTACACTCCGCTATTTCCATCTTGCGGGCAGTTGTATTCGATATGTAGCTTGAAGTCCTCAAGCTTGCGTGTGCTCCGAATGTTCGCGCCCTTCGTATCGTTCACTAACTCGCCATTCCGGGCGATCCAGTGATTGGATGAAGGACTATCCGGCTCCCAGCCGTTCAGATCTTTGCCATCGAACAACGGCTCCGGATTCGTCCAGGCGGCCGGAGGCTTGCGCTTAAGAGCTGGGGAGCGCACTCCGGCCAGTTCGTAGTCCACACCATCGGCGCGGTGCTGTTTTCCAGTCAGTTTGTCTCCTTGCACGTTCATCGTCCAAGTAACCTTGACCGGTTTGCCGCCGAACGACTCGCTGGTTGTGAAAAAAAGGTGCACCCCCTCCGCTTTGACATCCTGCACCGAGCGCGCGCTGCCGGTGCGCCCTACGATCCGGACCGCCGGACTACCGCCCTCCTCGACAAGCTCCATCCACGAAGGATAGGAGGCGTTTCCAGCGGTGATGGTTAGATCCCAACGGCCAGCGAACGGGACGGTCGAGTGCTTCTGGGAAAGAGCCGGCACCAGCATCGCCGCGCCGAAAATCAGCACGAACCAGAATTGCTTCATCACAGCCCCAGTCTACCCAACTTGGCTCGCGGTGCCATACTGCAGGACCTTCACCTTTTCGATGGTCACCAGGCCGCTGCCCATCATTTCATCTAGAACGGGCAGGAACTGATTGATCTTCTCTTCGCTATCGACGATCTCAATCACGAATGGGAGATCTTCGGAGAGGCGCAGAATCTTGGTGGTGTGAAGGCGGCTGGAATGGCCGAAGCCCATCGGCCCGCGCAATACCGTAGCCCCACCGAGGTGCATTTCACGTGCCTTGAGCACGATCGCCTCGTATAGCGGCGTGTGTTGAAAGCGATCGTTTTCCCCGATGAAGATTCGCAGTAGAACCGCGTCGTGTGGAATTTGCATTGGTCTATCTCTCGTTCAAAATGGTCGCCAGCAGGTGGCCCAGCCACACGCCCACCATACAGAAGAGCATCGAACCGATTACATTGGCGCCGGCTTTGAACCATTGGCCGTCGCGAGCGAGATTAAGGGTTTCGAGACCGAAGGTCGAAAAGGTTGTGTAGCCGCCGCAGATCCCGGTCATGACGAACATTCGGAATGCAGAAGGAGCGAGCCAACGGCCTTCGGGGCCTGTCAGGGTCGCGAAGAGTCCAATGAACCAGCAGCCCAGTATGTTGACGGCCAGCGTGCCCCACGGGAACGTTTCACCGGCCATCCGGGCCATGACGCCGTAACACCAGTAACGGGCCGCGCCGCCGATGGCGCTTCCCAATCCGATCCAAAGATAAATCATCTCGATGTCGTCATTGTAAGACGAAGGCGGCAATCACCGCGATTCTGCGAGAATGAGCTTGGGCCTGCTGGTACGGGCGGTCGCTTGGCGTGGTAGGTTTCGGCCTGCTACCCAGGAGGAAAGTCCGGTCTCCACAGGGCAGCATGCCGGCTAACGGCCGGGGGGGCTCGCTCAAAGCGGGCTTTACGGAAAGTGCCACAGAAAAAATACCGCCCTGGGTTCAGGTTTCGGCCTGGGCTCGGGGTAAGGGTGAAAAGGTGCGGTAAGAGCGCACCGCGGGCGGAGTAATCCGCGCCGGCAGGGTAAACCCCATGCGGAGCAAGACCAAATAGGGGAGGAGGAGCGGCCCGCTCCGTTCGACTTCCGGGTAGGTTGCTTGAGCCGGGCAGAGATGCTCGGCCCAGAGGAATGACCGCCGCCCTTCGGGGTACAGAAACCGGCTTACAGTTCCAGCAGGCCCTCAATTCAACGGCGTCGGCACGAGTGCCAACGCGGCACGCACGAGTGCGTGCGCTACGCAGTGTCACAATAGGATCAGTGCGTAAATCTTGGTCCCGGATCCACTCTTCGGTCGACCTCGGCATGCGCAAGCAAGTCACCCGGCTGGGTTTGCTTTTTACGATGAGCTGCCTGCTGGTGGCGCTAGCGGCCTTCGCCTCCGCCAATAATCTGTTATTCCTCATCCTGGCGGCGATGATCGCGACCCTCATGGTCTCGGAATTTATCAGCCGCCTTTCGTTAGCCGGTTTGGAACTGGATTTTCTGCTACCCGAGCATTTGTGCGCGGGCCGAAAACTCATCGGCCGCATCGTCATTCGCAATACCAAGGCCTGGATGCCCTCGTTTTCGATCCATGTTGCGGCTTCGAGCGACAGTGGTCTCTCGCTGCCGCTTTATTTTCCGGTTCTCCCCCGAAGCACCCGCATCGAGGAATCGGTGGAGCTCTTCTTTGCGCGGCGTGGCTCATATAAACAGAACAGCTTTCGCTTTTCCACGCGCTTTCCTTTCGGATTTACAGAGCGCCGCATCAGCGTCCCCATCCGCGGCGAGGTGTTGATCTATCCCTCCATTGATCCGCAGCCGGGCTTCGAGGAGCTGCTCGTTTCCCTCCAAGGCGAAATCGCATCCTTCTATAGGGGCCTAGGACACGATTTCTATCGCATCCGGCCTTATGAAGCGCTGGAGAGCGCGCGGCACGTCGATTGGAAAGCTACCGCGCACACTGGCGATTTACAGGTTCGCGAATTCGCGCGGGAACGGGAGCAATCGGTCGCCTTCTTTCTCGACCTGAATGTTCCGGAAGACCAGGCCGCTTGGTTCGAGACCACGATTGATCGCTGCGCCTTCCTCACCTGGAACATCTCGCAGACTGGCTCCCGTGTGCGCTTCTGTACCCAGGAAGTGGATTGGCAAATTCCGGAAGAGGCCGATATCTATACGATCCTGAGATATCTCGCGATCGTTGCGCCCCGGCAAGGAAAACCGCTCGCGCCTTCCACCGAACGCAACGTGTTTCAGATCGTCTTCAGCGCATCGCCTCAGAGTTTGGCGGAGGCTGGTTGGGAACTGAGCGGCAATAATATTCGATTGCTGGCGCCGGCGGATTCGCTGCCGGGCGTTCCGGCCTGATCATTTCAAACGCAGAACGCGGATGCGATCGGCTTCGCTATCGGCTACGTACAAGTCTCGTTTTACGAACAAAAGCCCGTGCGGTCGCGTAAGTTTGCAGGCCAGCGGATTCGTCTCCGGGCCGTCGCCCCGCTCCCCGGTTCCAAGCACGGTTGAAATGATGCCGGTGGAAAGATCAATCCGCCGAATCGTATTGCTTTCGGTATCGCCCACGTAAAGAGCCCCGTCCGGCCCAAGAGCGAGCGCCTTCGGACCTGCGGCGCGCGCAGCAGCCGGGGTGGCTGCAACTCCACCGAATTTTGCATTCAAGGCCAGCCCGCCATCGCCGCTGTAGCCGGCTTCTCCGGTTCCGGCGACACGATGGAGCGTCTGATCTTGCCGGGCGATTTTATAAATTGCGTTGCCTTCGCGGAGCGCAATGTAGAGATCGCCATTGGGGGCCAGCACCATAGTGCGCGGGCCGTTGAGTGGCGATCCGGCAACTGGCGCGCCTTCCGGAGGCGTCGCCGCTTCGCCAGTGCCCGCATATGTTTCGATGATTCCAGTGTCGGGATGTAAACGCCGGATGCGACGATTGCCGATATCGCAAATCAGCAAAGAACCATCGCGATCCAGTACGACGCAGTGCGGCTGGCGAAGCTGAGCTTTGGTTGCAGGCCCTCCATCACCAGCGAATCCCGGTGTACCAGTGCCGGCGACAGTCGATATTATTCCCGTCTTCATATCGACTTTGCGGATTACGTGATTGTCACGTTCGGCGAAGTACAGGTCACCGTTCTTGTCGAACACCAATTCATGCGGCGCCTTTAGCGACGCTTCCAACGCAGGGCCGCCATCTCCGGCGTAGCCGCCGGTTCCATTTCCGGCCACTGTGGACATGCGTTTCGTTTTCAAATCCAGCCGCCGGACACGCTGATTACCGAGGTCGCAAAAGTAAAGCGCTCCATCCGGGCCCAGCGTCATGCCGTAGGGTTCGCTCACTTGCGTGTCTGAGTAACCGGCGACTCCGGTGCCGACGACGGTGGTTACCGACGCGGCCGATGCGGAACTAATGCAAAGCGGCAAGACACAGAACGCAGCTAGTTTCACGGTAGTGGTCAAAAGATTAGTTTCAGGCCGAATTGAATCTGCCGCGACGTTGTCGCCGTCGTTGTGATTACCCCGGCCGACGAGCTGATGGCGCCGCTAGAAAAGACGGTCGCGTTCGGAGTGCCGAAATTTGGGTGATTGAGCGCGTTGAAGAACTCCGCTCGGAACTGCAACCCAACTCGCTCGGTGATCGCGGCGTTCTTGAATAACGATAGGTCCAGTTCCGCCAGCCCGGGGCCGTTGAACGTCCCACGGCCGAGAGTGCCATACGTACCCACTTGCGGCAAAATGAATGCGTTCGGGTTGTACCACTGATTGGGCTGCCCAAGAATGACAGGTCCTGAAAATGACGGGCTCAACGAGGGCCGATCCGGGTTTCTCGTGTCCCCATCTCCGGATCTGTTGGTCCCGATCACAGGCGTGAATGGAAAACCGCTCAACAATGCAGTGATCGCGTTCAATTGCCATCCGCCAGCCAGCTTTTCTTCGAGACCATTCGCAGCTCCTAGCCAATGCTTGCCATGACCAAACGGCAACTCGTAGCTACCAAAAAAGCTGGCTTGATGCGCTACGTTTAACGCTGACGGCCCCCAGTCGCGCGGAAGATCATTACGATCCAGAATCATCTGCGACTGGTTGTTGGCCTGCGCGCCCGTTAAACCCGAGTTCATATCCAGGTTCTTCGACCAGGTGTAGTTGCCACGAAATTGCAGTCCGGCGCTGAGGCGCTTGCTCAAATCCAACTGGAGGGCGTTATAGCTGCTGTTGCCTTCAGTGAACCAGAAGAATCCGGCGCCCAAATATGGATTCGGTCGTGTTCCCACCGGAATATACTGCGCGCCCTGGGGCACGTGGCTTTGATTCGCGGCTGTCGCCGGCGCACCACTGGCTGCAACCCCACCAGCCTGGCACCCGGTTGCGCTAGAGCAAACCTGCGCAGGAATGGTGTTGGGATCGATGCTGAGCAAACTGTGGTAACCATGCGATCCGACATAAGCGACGCGCAGCGCCGTGTTGCTGCTAAGTTGCTGCTGGATTGAAAAACTCCATTCCTCAACCGTAGGAGTTTTCGCGTTCGCCTGCACTCCCTGAGGTGCATAGGTCGTGCATGGTGTTGGCACGCCAGGGCCGCATGTTGGCGGCGGGATCACGTTGGCGTGGATCGGTGTAAATGAAGACAACGGTCCTGAAAACGTTAGCGAACCATTGTAAGGCGGCAGCGAATTCAGTAAAAAGCTGAGGGCGTCGATCAAGGTGTAGTAGGTTCCAAAGCCGGCGCGAATGGCCGTTTTTCCGTTTCGGAATGGATCCCACGCCATACCGACACGGGGAGATAAAAGCAGCTTCGCATTGTTCTGCGTGAACGCCGACCCGCCCACGATCGGATTTGTCACCAGGACTCCGTTGCTATCGGTGATGTAATTGGCAGCCCGGCCGGACTCCTCGTTCCAACCCGTAGTGAACTCATGGCGGATACCCGCCTCGATCGTCAGATTGGGCAGGATCTTCATCGTGTCGCTGACATACCAGGCTCCAAACAAACTTCTCCAACCCAATTCATTGGCGCTGGGCACCACCTGGAAGCTGCTCACTGTCCCTTGCAGGAATGTCGTCAGGCTGGTGAAGGTTGCTTGGCCCAACTGACGCGAGGCTGTGTCCTCGTTGTCCTGGACCCGCTGAAACCAGACGCCAGCGCTAATCTGATGCTTCCCTTTGTTGATCTGAACGCTGTCCGTGTAAGTGAACAGATTTCTACGATTCCAGACGTTGGCGGCATTGTTCGGACCGGCCGATGTAATCGTGCCTCCACCAGTGGTGGTAACACCGCCGCCGACTACGATTCCCCCAGGTTGAGCACCGCTCACAAACGAGAGGTTCGACGGAATGGAGCCAGGCGCAAGTGGATTAAAATTGAAAGCCGCGCGGGAAAACCCGGCACTGAATGTGTTCAGTATGTTCGGCGAAAAAATGTGCGTTTCCTGCAAACTTGCCACCTGGCTGCGTAGCATCAGAAGCGCCCCGAATAGCGGATCGGCTTGCGGAATCTGGCTGTTGCCGTCGTCGATCGAGTAAGCCGCCGAAAGAGTGTCCTGATCCCGTATCACATAATCCGATCGCAACGTCCCGAAGTCTTCGCGAATCGGATACCTGGGATTGTTATAGGAAAACGCCGCACCGGGCTGGCCGCTGACGGGTGTCAATTCCGGACCATTGGGCTGGGGCCAGAACGACATGTATGGCAATATCGACCGGTTCAAATTCGCGACCGGCGAGCCGTTCGGAAGTAGACCTTGTCGCGCCAATGGGTCCGGGACAATGCTCACGCTGGTCTCGGCCAGGCTCTGTCTGTATCCTTCATAGTTACCGAACAGGAACAATCGATCTTTTTTCAACGGCCCTCCCAACGCGCCGCCGAATTGGTTGCGCCGGAAAGGAGGAACGAACCCCTGGTCGAAGAAGTTGCGGGCATCCAGCGCGCTATTTCTCAAGAATTCGAAGAGTGTCCCATGCAGCGCGTTGGTACCCGATTGCGTGACGACGTTGACTTGCGCCCCCGCCCGCTTTCCATATTCTGCGCCGTAGGTGTCGGTCTCCACATTGAATTCACGCACTGCATCGATTCCGAGCAGAAATCCGCTCACGCCGCCCGGGGTATCCGCTAGTTGGCTCGATCCGGTGTATTCGATTCCGTTCAACAGGAACAGGTTCTCCAGCGGGCGTCGCCCCGCTACGGAAAACGTGTTCCCGTCGCTCGTACTTGTTTGAGGGCTTTTCAATGCGTAATTGATTGCCCCCGGATTGAGCGCTATCAGGTTGTCGAAACTTCGGCCGTTGAGCGGGAGGTCCTTCACTTCGCGCTCGCCCACCACGCCCGCGACCGACGCCGTCGTCGTGTTGACCACGGGGGCTTCTGCGGAAACGATCACTTGCTGGGCGAACTCACCCACTTGAAGCTGAAGGTTCGCCACCGCTTCCTGGCCAACCTCCAGATTGATGCCGGTTCGCACCGCTTCTTTAAAGCCGGTCTTTTCGACCTTCACTTCTTGCCGGCCAACGGGCAGAGAGAGCACGCGAAAATTGCCTGACTCGCCAGTGGTGACGACCCTGGTCGCCCCAGTCTCAAGATTCTTCACTGTGACGGTTGCGCCACCGATACCAGCGCCGGTTGCGTCTTCCACCCGGCCCGAAATCGAAGCGGTCACTTGCGCCCAGAGCACAAGTGTACATAGCGGGAGAAGAAGCCCCAATGACCTCATGTGTTTCTCTATTGTGCCACGGGCGGGGCCGGCCCGCATGACGCTGGGGCTGCTCGGCTCGAATTTACTGCACGATCCGGAAGGTCGTCCATGGATGCGAATCCAAGTCGCGCAATACGTCCTTCTGCCAGTCGAACTCCGGATGCTGCCGCAGACGCTCGACCGCCTTGTAAGGCCGGGGGGCGAAAACAGAAATCCTGGCTAGAATGTATCAAGGGCGCAAAGGCCCAATGACTGGTTCCTACGACTATCGCCTGGTTACCCTTTCGGTAGTGATGGCGGTGTGTGCTGCTTACGCCGCCCTTGACCTTGCGGGTCGGACCACAGCCTCACGCGGGCGAGCACGTTTCTTCTGGCTGGGAGGTGGGGCGGCCGCGATGGGACTCGGCATTTGGTCCATGCACTACATCGGGATGCTGGCTTTCCGGTTGCCCGTACCGGTGTTTTATGACTGGCCCACCGTGCTGGTGTCGCTTTTCGCCGCCATTTTCGCATCCTGGGTAGCGCTCTTCGTCGTAAGCCGTCACAGAATGGAGTGGGGCCACGCACTAGCTGGCAGCGCCATCATGGGAAGCGGCATCGCGACTATGCACTACATCGGCATGGCGGCTATGCGCTTGCCCGCGATGCATCACTATGACTTGCCCCTCGTCGTTTTGTCCGTTGTGATCGCGATTGTGATGTCACTTGTAGCGCTTTGGCTCTCGTTTCATCTTCGGGAGCAGGCTAAAACGAGTTGGCCGCAGAAATGCGCAAGCGCACTCGTGATGGGAGCCGGCGTCGCCGCCATGCATTACACCGGCATGGCTGCCGCCACGTTCGCTCCCTCGATGATGCCGCCCGATCTGTCGCATGCTGTGCATATCTCGCCACTCGGCATCGCAGGGATCAGTTCCGTAACCCTGTTGGTCCTCGGCCTCGTCTCTATCAGCGCGTTCGTAGATCGGCGTTTCGCCGCTCAGACGAATGCGCTGACCGAAAGTGAACTCCTCAAGCGGGAGTTGGAGAACGTGGTCGACGAACTCAAGAAGTCAGAAGACCGGCTGCGGGTTTTGATTGAAACCATTCCGGCGCTGGCCTGGACCAGTCTGGCGGATGGATCAAACGACTTCAGCAATCAACGTTTGTTGGAATACATGGGCATCTCTCTGGAACAAATGCAGGGCGCGGGCTGGACAACGCCGTTTCATCCGGAGGACATCGGCGGGCACCTGGACAAGTGGCGGTCAGCCCTGGCTAGTGGTGAGCCGTTTGAAAACGAAGCGCGCGTGCGGCGAGCAGCCGACGGGGAATACCGCTGGTTCTTGATCCGCGGCATGCCGTTGCGTGATGAGAGAGGCAACATCGTCAAATGGTACGGAACCATGACGGACATCGAGGACCGCAAGCGCGCCGAAGAAGCACTGCGTAAGGCAAACGCAGATCTGGCGCACATTACACGCGTGATGACCATGGGCGAATTGGCCGCTTCTATCGCCCACGAGATAAACCAACCCCTTGCCGCGGTTGTCACCAACGCCGACGCCTGCATGGAATGGCTTTCCCGCGAGCCACCGAATCTAGAGGAGGCGCGCGTAGCGGTGGACTGCATAGCGCAAGATGGAACACGCGCCAGCGAGGTAATCCGGCACATTCGCGCCATGTTCACGAAGGCTAATCCTGAAAGAACGACTGTGCACGTAAATGAACTCATTCGCGAGATTGGCGGTCTCATGCAAGCGGAGGCGTCCAGAAACCAGGTCGCGCTCCAGACCGAGCTGGCCCCCGATCTCCCGGCTACCGTAGGCGACCGAATCCAATTGCAACAAGTGATCGTGAATCTGGTCCTGAATGGCATTGAAGCCATGAGCGCGGTTACTGATCGGCCAAGGAGCCTCGTGATACGGTCGGAGAGGCAGGACTCAGATCAAGTGCTCATTGCGGTGCGAGACTCCGGGGTCGGAATCGATGCGAAGGATTTCAGGCGAATTTTCGACGCATTCTTTACGACTAAGGCCCAAGGGATGGGCATGGGCTTGTCCATCTGCCATTCCATAGTCGAGGCTCACGGTGGCCGGTTGTGGGCCAGCTCCAACAGCGACCATGGCGCGACGCTTCAATTCACGCTCCCCGCCGACAGTAAAACAGCATCATGACGGCCCCCGATCCGATTGTTTTTGTGGTTGACGACGACGCGTCGGTCCGTGACGCCGTTAAGAGGCTCATCGCGTCCGTCGGCTTGCGGGTCGAGACATTCGGATTGGCACACCAGTTCCTCAACCACAAACGTCCCGACGTCCCGGGATGCCTGGTGCTCGACGTGCGGCTGCCCGATTTGGACGGACTCGAATTTCAGCGCGCTTTGGCCGAGGCCAACATTTGCATCCCTATCATCTTTATTACCGGCCACGGCGATATCCCCATGAGTGTGCGCGCAATGAAGGCCGGCGCGGTCGAGTTCCTCACCAAACCGTTCCGCGGTCAAGAACTATTGGGCGCAATTCAGGAGGCAATTGCGAGGGATCGTGTAGCGTGGAGCGAGCGCACGCAGATAAAGGAATTGCGCTCTCGTTACAGCTCCCTGACAGTTCGAGAGAAGGAAGTGTTGAGGCTAGTTGTTTCAGGCTTGCTCAATAAGCAGATCGGTGCCGAGCTGGGCACGAGCGAGTTAACTATAAAGACCCACCGCGGACATGTCATGGAAAAGATGGGGGCCGAGTCGCTGGCTGACCTGGTAAGAATGTTCGAAAAACTAAAGCCAGGCGATAGAAAACAATAGCCGCTCTCCTACTAAAGCAGGAGAGCGGCTGCTACCAAAGCAGGATAGTCTCCGGCTAGCCGACCGCTTACGATAGAGACCGGATGAAGATTGGCGACGACACGGAGGGGGCAGCTAAAGAGAACAGCCCGCCCTGTCACATATCGATCGTGGATGACGATGCGTCGATACGCGAGGCACTGAAGAGCCTCATGAGATCGGTTCGATTCAATGTCGACGCTTTCGCTTCGGCGGAAGAATTCCTGGCTTCCCAGCGCGTCGATGATACTGCGTGTCTCATCCTGGACGTCTATTTGCCTGGAATGAATGGGTTCGAGCTTCAGAGCCGTTTGAAGACCGAGGGACGCGACATCCCGATCATCTTTATCACCGCTCATTCGGATGAAGCCTCGCGGCAGCGGGCATTGAAGGGCGGCGCGATCGACTTTTTGGGTAAACCTGTTCGCCGGGACATTTTGCTCAAGGCTATTCAATCAGCAGCTGAACACTAAATCGAAAGGAAGCATTTATGGGAAGTATCAATACGCAGTGCCCGAGAGTGGAGTGCTTCGAAATCGAGGACGCGACCCGGGCCATTATCGGAAACAGCGCCGCACTCCAGCGAGTCCTTGACCTGGTACGCGTCGTAGCCCCGACCGAGGCCACTGTGTTGATCCAGGGGGAAACAGGAACTGGCAAGGAGCTGATCGCGGAAGCTATTCACAAATGCAGCGATCGATCAAGCGGTCCCTTTGTGAAGCTCAATTGCGCGGCCATACCTTCCGGCTTGCTGGAAAGTGAGCTGTTCGGTCACGAGCGTGGCGCCTATACTGGGGCGACCGCGCGCTGTATTGGGCGGTTTGAGCGGGCTAATCGGGGCAGCTTATTTTTGGACGAGATCGGTGACATTCCGCTAGAGTTACAGCCTAAGCTTCTACGGGTCCTGCAGGAAAGGCAGTTCGAGCGTTTAGGCAGCGCTGCAACGATTCATACCGATGTGCGCGTGATCTGCGCCACACATCGGAATCTCGTTAGGATGGTCGACCAACGTCAATTTCGCGCCGACCTCTTCTACCGTCTAAGCGTCTTCCCCATCGAGGTGCCGCCGCTGCGCGAGCGTCACGAAGATATCCCTTTGTTAGTCCGCCATTTTGCGATGGATTACGCGGATCGTATGCGCAAGCCGATCAAAGCTATTTCAGAGGAATTCATGGCGGCTCTGGTGCGTCATCCTTGGCCGGGCAACATTCGGGAACTGCAAAACTTCGTGGAGCGCTCGTTAATTCTCTCGACTGGCCCGGTGCTGAATGGCCCGCTGTCCGAACTTGCCTGCACAACACAGGAGGCGGCGTTATTGGCGCCTGTCACGCTAGAACAGGCAGAGCGTTCGCACATCCTGCAGACTCTCCTCGAAACGGAGGGTGTGCTGGGCGGCCGGAATGGCGCTGCCGCCCGACTGGGCCTGCCGCGGACCACCTTAATCTCCAAGATGAAGCGGCTGGGACTTAATTCTCCTCAAAGATCATCGGCGCCGCTGCGAGCGGTAGCGTCGGTGGCATGAGCTATGGCGGGAGCAATGGTCGAAACAAATCGGGGCCAGTGATTCGCGGTCAGAACGAGATCTTAAGGGATAGCTGCAGCTCGCGAGGCGTGCCCCGCCCAGTTGCGTAGGGACTCACCGTCGTGGTGATGATGCCGAAGTTCGAGGCCGAGACATCCGCGTTCGGGGCGCCGTATTGCGCCCGGTTCGTCGCATTGAACAGGTCGCCTCGCAGGCGGATGCTGGCTTGTTCGGTGATCGCGACGAATTTGGAAAAGCCCAAATCCAGTTGGGCGATCCCCGGCGCGCGGAATGCGTTACGGCCGAGATTTCCGAAGGCGCCATTGGCCGGAATCGCGAACGCCGCGGCGTTGATCCAGTGATTTGGTGTCGAGCCGCCCGAAGGGGTTAATGACGCTCCCGCCACATAGTCGGGCCGCTCGGAGCCGCTGACGGCGTAGAGTCCTGGAACCGAGCTATTCGACCGGTCGATGGTGATGTTCACCGGCAGACCGGTTTGAGCGGTCCCGATTGCGCTCATTTCCCAATTTCCGAGCAGGGTGCGCGCGATACCCGGCGAACTCAGAGATTTCTTGCCGGCGCCGAACGGAAGGGCATAAACGGTCGAGAGGTTGAACAGAGAACGGACGTCGAAATCGCTGCTCGCCTTGTCGCAGGAGCGGCAGAAGGAGTTTTGCGGTGTATCCGAATCGCCGCCTCCGATGCTACCGTCGTTGATCGAATGCGACCACATGTAGTTCGACGACAGCAGAAATCCGTTCTGAAAGGCACGCCTCGCATTGACTTGCAGCGCCTCGAACGTGCTGTTGCCGACGTCGCCCCGCCACGAGACGACGCCGAACGCCGGATACGGCACGATGTTCGAAGGAGGCTCCGCGAGATTGACGTACGTGGTCGTCAGGACGTCCGTGGCTTTGTTCCCTAGATAGCTTACGGTCGCGATGAACTTTAGCGGAAGAGTCTGCTGCACAGCGAGCGTCCAGGCCGATACGTAGTCGTCTTTTCGATTGCGATCGAGATCCCGCGGCGAAATTACCCCGAGACCGCCGTATTGTGCATAGGCAAGAAACGGGTCGAGAGGATAAGAGAGCCCGGGGAACGACACGTTATTGAACGAGTAGCGATTGACAGTGTTTGAGATCGGCAGATTTTGATCGTCCGCCTGACCGTCGGTGTGATAAATGCCCGCGCCGATCCGAATCACGGTGTTCCGATGCGACCATGCGATGCCGATCCGCGGATCGATATCGTCGTAACGAGGATGAAAGTAGGAATAGGTACTCGGGCAGAATCCGCCGCAGGTGGCGAAATCGAACGGCACGGCCTGGTGGTTCAGAGCGTGCAAGGCGTTGAAGAAGTTATAGCGGACGCCCGCGTTGATGGTCAGGTTCGGAGTGACCTTCCACTCATCCTCTGCATACGCCCAGAATTCGTTCTTGCGCTGCCGAACCAGCGGAAGGATCGCCGTGTACGATGCCTGGCCCGCCTGATTGTTTAAGAAACTCGCGATCGATGTGTAGGTAAGCGTGCCGCTGCTCGAGGTTCCCTGATTGAGAAAGAGCCGCTTGAATTCGAATCCGAATTTGAACGTATGGGTTCCCCTCGCCCACGAAATGTCGTCGAGCAGGCTGATCGTCTTCGATGGATTGTCCGACGTCGTTCTGCCGGCGAGCGAGCTGAATCCGGAGACACTGAGTGTGTACGGCACAGGCGACAGCGTCGCGGCGTGATAGAAATCCTGGTTGATGCCGAACTTGAATTCGTTGATCAACGTCGGCCGGAAGACGTGGAGAGCCTCGAAGACGCCATTGTTGAACTTCGTATCGTACTGCGTCTTCGAGATGAGTTGTCCCGTCGGGATCGTTTGCACGGCTTCGTCCGAGTTGAAACGGACGAACGCGGTGGTCCTGTCGGAAAGATGATAATCGAGCCGAATCATCCCCGAGTCTTCGTTATCGATCTGCCGTCCAAGGGCGACGTAGTTCCAGACGTTCGGCTGGGAGGTCGGCGATGTGCCCGACGGATAAGCTTGCAAAATCGGGAGTAGGGCGGGCGACGTCTGTGCCGCTTGCGCAAGGAACCCTGGGCTCGGCACCAATCCGATTTGAGTTCCGTCCAGCCGCTGGCGCAAACCTTCGTATGCTGCGTAGAAGAACAGCTTGTTATGCAAAATCGGCCCGCCTGCGGCCGCGCCGAATTGATTCAAGAGAAAAGGATTCGGCGAAGTGCCGTTGAAAGGAGTGCGCGCTTCGATCGCTTCATTGCGAAAATAATCGAAGATGTTGCCGTGGAATGAATTCGTCCCCGAGGGCGAAACGACGGCCACTTGGGCGCCGGCCGTTCCGCCTTCGACGTCCGCGCCGAACGTCTGATCTTTCACGTCGAACTGGTCAATCGACCCGAGCGGAATGGTCAGCCGCACATACTCGCGCTGCATTTGATTGAACACCGCAGTGGCATCCACGCCGTCGAGCGTGAGGTTATTATCGTCGAGGCCGTGACCTGCGAAACGGATCGTTCGCTGGTCGCCGGCACCCGTATCGACGGCGCCCGGGACAAGCGCCGTCAGCGTTGACCAGTTCCGGCCGTTAATAGGCAGTTCGTCTACCTGCCTCTGTTCAATCGGACTGCCGACCGTCGCATCCACGCGATCCAACTGGAATTCGGCTTCCGTGACGCTGATCTGCTCTTTGTGTTCCGCGACACCCAACGCGACGTCCAGCATCCGCGGTTGCCCGACCTCCAGTCTCACGCTTCGGAAGCGAACGGTTGCGAACCCGGGCTTGGCGATGTCGACCGCGAACGTCCCCGGCTCCAGTTCGGGCATCGCGTATGTGCCCTGGGGGTTGGTCTCGGTTTCATGCCTGAGACCCGTCGCAACGTTGATCGCTTGGATTCTGGCCGCGGGGATGCGGTTGCCTTGCTCGTCGGTGACGGTTCCGTTGAGTGAAGTTCGCGCGATTTGCGCGTTCAGGCTCAAAGTCGCAACTAGCGGCAAGTAATAGAGGCGGATCATGTCACAGCGCGCCATCCTATCCTTCTATCAAAGGATTGCTACAAGACAATGAAGCCTCGGGCACAATTTGATATCAGCCTGCACGGCCGCTGATGGCCGCCCGTTCGATCGCGTGCAGAATGGCCTATTGCAAAATTTTCTAGTTGGCAGATCCTGGTTGGCAGAAACATGGTAGGGTGACAATTTGCGCTGGCGATTCCGATGGCCACGCTATAGGTTCCACGCTAGGTTCACGCCATGTCCCAGTCTCCAAACCCAGCCGCGCCGCAAGAGGTGGCGCCTCTGCTTGCCTTGGCCACTGAGTTGCTCAGGGCCGGGCGACCAGCCGATGCGATCGCGCCGTTGCGCGATGCAGCGCTGCTGCAGCCGTCCAATCCCATCATCCAGCACGATCTCGGCCTCGCTTGCCTCGAGGTCGGCCGCGTACCGGATGCCATCGCGGCATTGCAGCGGGCCGTCGCCAGCAACCCGCGCTACACCGATGCATATTTCCGCCTGGGAATCGCCTTGGAGAAGCTGGGCGACATCGGCGGGGCAATCGTTGCGTACGATCGCGCCACTGAGCTGCTACCATCCCTGACCGAGGCGTGGTTCCGCGCCGGCGCCTTGGTCTACACACTGGGCCATCGCGACGAGGCGATCGGCTGTTTCCGCCGCGCGGCGGCGACCGGAGGTAAGACCAGCTTCGGCCGCCTTGGCAAGGCGCGGGCGCTGCTGACCGAGGATCGCAATCAGGAAGCCGAACAGGTGCTGCGACACACGCTGGCGCTCGATCCGGGGAACGCCCTGGCGCACGATCTGCTGGGCAATCTGCTCTCTGAGTTCGGCCGTTTCGACGAGGCCCGCGAATACTTCCAACGCGCGATCGCGATCGCGCCGCTGCTGGCGGGAAGCTACTACGATCTGGTCCGGTGTCGCCCGGTCACGAGCGATGACGACGGTCTGCTTCAACGGATGGAAGCCGCCCTGGCCACGCCGGGACTGGAAGCGGCGCAACGCCTGCGGCTTCACCTCGCGATCGGCAAGGCGGCGGACGATCTTGGCGACTACGCCTTGGCCATGCAGCATTTCGACGCCGCAGATGCCGTGCGCCGGGGCTGTACGCCGTTCGACTCGGCCGCGTTCTCCATCGAGATCGATCGCCTGATTGCCCGCTGCACACCCGAATTGATCGCGCGCGCGCCCGAACTCGGCAGCTGCGATGCGAGGCCGGTGCTGATCATCGGCATGCCGCGGTCCGGCACAACCCTCGTCGAGCAGATCGTCTCCATGCATCCTGAGGCCGGGGCCGGCGGCGAGTTGAATTTCTGGAACGAGCGCGGGGCGGCGTGGCACCGCTCCGGCGCGGCCGGGAACGAGACGCCGTTCCTCGCCAAGGCGGCGGCAGACTATCTCGGCGTGCTGCGCGCGATCGCGCCGAGGGCGGCGCGAGTGACCGACAAGATGCCGTTCAACTTCCTCTGGGCCGGGCTGATCCACGTGGCATTCCCGCGCGCAATCATCATCCATTGCCGCCGCGCTGCAGTCGACACGGCGCTGTCGATCCATCAAACTCATTTCCATCCGGGCCTGGCGTTTCCGACGGGAGGCGCCGAACTGGTCGCGTATTTCCGCAGCTACCAGCGGCTCATCGACCATTGGCGGAGCGTGCTGCCGGCGGATCGCTTCATCGAGGTCGATTACGAGGACCTGACCCGCGCGCCCGAACCAGTCATCCGGCGGATCATCGCGGCCTGCGGCTTGGCGTGGCACGACGCGTGCCTGCGCCCCGAATGCAATCCGCGGGCTGTGAAGACCCCCAGCAAGTGGCAGACCCGGCAGCCGATCTATCGCACCTCCGTCGCGCGCTGGCGACGCTACGAACCCTGGCTGGGGCCCCTGCGCGCGCTCGTCGACGACGGGTCGGAACTGGACGCGGGTACCGCCCGATCGTGATTGGGCTGAAGCAGCCACCTCACCGAGCGAAGACAACGTCCACCAAACAGATTCTGCTTAACGTGGAGCTGCGCGCGTTACAATCCGCGAGAAAAAGTTTAGCGCCTGTAACGGAAGTTTAACCCGATCATCATAAGCCCGTCGCAGATTCGCTGTTACTATCGCGTGGTCGCGGCGATCTCATATTGCGGCCCGATGTCAGATGGCCGATCCCGGTTGCGCGATGAAAAAAAATCCAAGAGGAGAACGCGTACATGTCCCGAAAGTTCTTTCGAAAAAGCTCTCGAGAATCGAAAAAAGAAGTCTAAGATCAAACGCCTGCAGTCCGCTCGCCAACCTGCTGGCGGCGGGGCTGGGCTCTGCGGCGCTCGCCGTTGCTCAGTCCATGCCGTACCCGACCTACTTCACCGGCCCGCAGCCGAACGGCTCGTGGGTCGTCAGCTCTGGCCAGGTCATCACCCCAGCCGGCACCCAAGTCAACCTCGGCATCCGGGTCCGCGCGAAGGCCATCGCGCTGAACCCCAATGTCGCCACTCACACCGCCGCCGTCCTCACCATGGGTACGTCGACGTCGATGGCAACGGAGCCGTCGAGGTGTTCGACACCAACACCGGCGTTGTCCTGCAGAACTACATCCCGTTCGGAAAGGATCCGAGCGGCAGCTATAGCGGCATAGCCTATTCGGCGGACGGCAAGTACCTGGTGTTCAGTCAGGACAGTAGCCATGTCACCGTCGCCAAGGTCAATGCAAGCGGCTTGCTGGAAGACGACGCCCAGGTCAGCGTGCCGCCGAACAATTCCTTCATCACTTGCTTTCCGAACAGCCCTCCGGCCGCTTATGCCAATCCCTGCGGCTCGTTCTATACGCCGAGCACTTCTTATCCTGGCGGCCTCGCGCTCTCCCAGGATGGCAAGAGCGCCTACGCCCTGCTGAACCAGAACGATACGCTCGCCAAGATCGACCTGACCGCGACGCCCCCAGCGCAGGGTACGCAGATCCGCGTCGGCAACGCGCCGCACAGCATCGTGATCGCAGCAACGGCACGACCGCCTACGTCAGCAACGAGGGTGGCCGGGCCGCTACGCAGTCGGACTTCCAGATCAACTCCGCCGGCACTGAAATCGTCGCCGACCCGGTGGTTGGCGCCGCGATCACCGGTACCGTTTCTGTGGTTGATCTGCCCTCGATGACGGTCACCGCTACCATCCCGACCGGTCTGCACCCGACCGGGATGGCGTTCTACGGACAGTACCTGTTGGTCGCCAATACCTATAGCGACACCATCTCGGTGATCGACACGGCCACCAACCAGGTGGCGTGGACGATCGACCTTGGGCTGCCGATCGGAGTGCCCGGCGCAGGCCAAGCGGCCTATGGCGCCGCGCCGAACTCGATCGCCGTCGATGCCAAGAAGCGGCGTTGCCTACGTCGCGCTTTACAATGCCAACGCGATCGCGGTGGTCGACCTCAGCCAATGGCAAGGCGCAAGAATCCCGTCATGGGCATGATCCCGGTGGCCTATGCGCCGAGCTCGGTCGTGCTGGACACGGACGACAAGAACAATAACGTGCTCATCGTTGCCAACGACAAGGGCATCGGCGCGCGTAATTCGTTCGAGACCGACTACGGCGTCACCGACTACAATACCCACCAGGACAATGGCACCGTCAGCATCGTCCCCGTGCCGAACAATGGGCAATTGAAGAAGATGACGGACCAGGTTTTCGAGAACAACCACTGGGATCTGACGCAAAATATCAAGTCTGCCGCCGGTGGCAGCCCGCAATGCCACGCCGGTCGCAATCCCGGCCAATATCGGCGATCCGTCGCTGATCAAGCACGTGTTCCTGATCATCCGTGAAAACCGCACCTACGATCAGGTCCTGGGCGACGTGGCCGCCGGCAATGGCGACCCCTCGTTGGCAGTGTTCGGCGGCAAGGACACGCCGAACGCGCACGCGCTGGTGCAGCGCTTCCCTCTCTTCGACAATTTCTACGACCCGAGCCGCCAGTCGGCTGACGGTCACCAGTGGATCACCGAGGGAATGGCGCCCTACGCCGACGACATCCAGTCGCCTGACTGGGTCCGCAGCTATCCAGGCGGGAACGCCGGCGATGCACTTGCCTACCAGAACAAGGGCTTCCTGTTCTCGGAAGCGGCGGCGGCCGGTCTGCCGGTGAAGATCTACGGCGAATACGTCGAGAACGATACGTTCCTACAGCCGAACGGGTCGACCAAAGAGCCGAGCTGGAGCCAATTTTACGCCGACTCGCAGTGCTTCGAGGGAGGGCCTGGTTGCGCACCACCTGGCGTCCCGGGCGAGAAGACGCTGTACTTTCAGAACACGGTCCAGGCACAGTCCTCGCTCCCGGCCGTGTCCAACCACCTCATCAAGAACTTCCCGCAGTTCGATCTGGGCATCCCCGATCAGTTCCGCGTCGATCTGTGGGTGCAGGACTTCAACAAGGACGTCGCGGCCGGTACGGTGCCCGCGTTGAGCATCCTGTGGGTCATGGACGACCACACCGGCGGCCCGCCGACTCCGGACGCCGAACAGGCCGATAACGACTTGGCCGTTGGGCGCATTATCGACTACATCAGCCATAGCAACGTGTGGTCCACGTCGGCGATCTTCATGGAGGAAGACGACGCGCAGAACGGCGTCGACCACGTCGACGGTCATCGCAGCCCAGGCTATATCGTCAGCCCATACGCCGTGCAGAACGGACCCACCGACCACACCTACTACACGCAGGTCAACATGACTCGGACGATCGAGCAAATCCTCGGTCTGCCGCCCATGAACCAGTTCGACCTCGTGGCGTCGCCGATGAGGACGGCTTTCGTCTCGGGCATGCCGCCCGCGGAGAACTTCCTGCCGTGGACGCACGTGCCGAACCAGGTCCCGCTGAACCAGGGCGTTACAGCGAGCGCAGCCAACAGAACGGACAGCGCTGCGGTCAAGGCCCTGAGGGCGGCTTGGCTCAAGAAGAAGGCGCAGATCTTCGCCGGCAAACTGACCAAGCCCGACTCCGAAGACCCGGACACCGTCAACCATCTGAACTGGTACATGTCCACCGGGTTTGTGCGGCCCTATCCCGGCGAGAGCAAGGTTCGCCCCCCGAGCGACTTCAAAAACCCGGCACCCGCCGGTGACCCGGACGACAATTAAAACACGTTCCGAGTGCAATGGCCCTCTCCCCGGCGACCGGGGAGAGGGCTTTTTGTTCACGCCTCAAACGCAGAGCGTGATCTGCGCCACACATCGGAATCTCGTTGGGATGGTCGACCAACGTCAATTTCGCGCCGACCTCTTCTACCGTCTCAGCGCCCTTGGACTTGCAATTCCGCTTGTGATCGCGATTTCAACGTCTCTTGCCGCACGAAATGGTTTGCTCGTGAAAGATCGCCTGGCACTCGAACGCGCCCGCGATTTGGACGTGGTGATCTTCGACAAGACGGGAACACTTACGCGTGGGGCTCCCGTTCTTTCGAGAGTCGCGGTTGTCAAGGGAGTTGATGAAGGAGAAATGCTGGGACTTGCCTCAGCAGTGGAAGCGGACTCCGAGCACCCGATCGCGAAAGCTATCGTGATCGGCGCAGGGCGTCGTGGAGTCGGGCCTCAACCAACGGTAAACTTCGAGGCATTGCCGGGGACGTGGGGCGCGCGCGACTGTGAACGCACGGAGTGTGGCGGTCGGCGGCCCGAGGCTCCTGGCAGACATGCAGGCCGCCATTCCGCCCGAACTCGATAAGACGTGAGTATCTGGGCGTCCGAAGGGCGGACAGTTCTTTATGTTCTTCGAGACGCCGTTGTGATCGGCGCGCTCGCGGTCGAAGACGAAATTCGGCCCGAGTCCGCCGAGGCAGTCAAGGCATTGCACTCAACGTGGCGTGCGCGTGGCGATGATCACCGGGGATTCAAAAACGGTTGCAGATTCGGTTGCGAAGCGGCTCGGGATCGATGAAGTCGCAGCGCAGGTTCTGCCTGCCGATAAGGCATCGGCAGTGGAGCGGTTCCAGGCTGGCGGCAGAAGAGTGGCAATGGTGGGCGATGGCGTGAACGATGCACCAGCGCTTGCGACGGCGGATGTCGGGATTGCAATCGGCGCCGGCACAGACGTCGCGGTGGAGTCTGCCGGAATTGTTCTCGTGCGAAGCGACCCCCGCGACGTTGTGCGCGCGATCGAACTGTCGCGGGCCACGTACCGAAAAATGGTGCAAAATCTGGTGTGGGCAACAGCTTATAACTTGATTGCTATTCCTGCGGCTGCCGGGATATTTATCCGCTGGAGGCTTGATCTCCCCTTGAGCGTGGGTGCGATGGCGATGAACCTCTCTACGATTAGTGTGGCACTCAACGCACAGCTTCTCCGGCGCTTGAAACTCGGACATTGATGGACACCCGACAACTGCACCCGGTCATCATCGATCCCACTCATGGGTTCCAAACACCGTGTTTTTCGTTTTTGGTGAGTCGATGAGCTTCGCGAAACTTTTCCACGCCGGCCGCATCTCTGAGAGGTAGTGATGGCCTACGGTCATGCCTATGGGCGACTAAACAGTGTCCCGCCCTTTTTGAGGTTTGATATGCTCAAGTACAGGATGCGACGTGGCATTCAGATCGCCGTAGCGCTGCTGGCAATTGTTGTCCTCATTGGACCATCCGACTGCTTTGCCAATGGCGCGAAGACCCGTGAGGCCGCGGCTTGCTGCCTTAAAGGCGAGTGCCATCCTGGCGCGAATGCCGATGATTGCTGCAAGAACACGGCGCCAGACGGCCCTCGATTAATGGGGACAACAGCAACGAACCATGATGTTCCTTTGGTCGTGTCGCCTGTCGCAGAAAGCGGCGCGCTAGTTTTGCCTCCGGTCTTTGAGCGGCTAACGAACGAACTGAGGCATACACCACCGCAGCCATCCCTGGCAGCCGTAAATCTGCCCCTTCTCATCTAGACCTCACCCGAGGTGTGCCTTTCGCACACCAGTCATATTTTCTTTTAAGAGTCAGCTGTTTCGATCCCGCGTCTTCGAACGCGGCCCGAGCTGCTGCCAAATGGAAACCGCAGGAGGTTTAGATGAGGATAAACGTCAGCATTGCAGCTACCGTCGTTTGCGGGATCGCGCTCAGTACACCGGGTGGTGCGTTTCACGCAGAATTCGGTGCATCCCTCGCTGGCAGATTCCGTCACAAGCTCTTGAGTAAGACTGTTTGCGGAATTTTGCTCGCGGCTGACGATGGCGTGGAATCGTTTCATGAGCGTTGGGCATATGTCGATCTTCACAGCTTCGAGTTCCCCGCCAAAGAACCCACACTGAACAGCTATCAAAATCTTCCACGGCACGAACTTGTGAGGTATCGATGATCGACCGACTGATTGAAGTTTCGCTACGCAACCGGTTTCTTGTGGTGACACTTTGGATCGGCATCGCGGCCTGGGGGCTGTGGGCGATGCTGCACGCGCCGATCGACGCCATACCCGATCTGAGCGACAACCAGGTGATCGTCTTCACCGACTGGTCGGGGCGGAGCCCGCAGGAGGTCGAGGACCAGATCACCTATCCCCTCACCGTCAACCTCCAGGGATTACCAGGAGTCAAGGTCGTTCGATCCTCTTCTGCCTTCGGATTCTCGATGATTTTCGTGATTTTTGAGGACGATGTGGATCTCTACTTCGCGCGCACGCGCGTACTTGAGCGGCTGAACCTCGTCACCAAGCAGATGCCCGCAGGCGTGGTGCCTACGCTCGGGCCGGACGCGACCGGCGTGGGACACGTCTTCTGGTACACAGTCGAGGGCGGCGGGCTTGGCTTGCGCGACTTGCGCACGCTCCAGGACTGGTACGTGCGCTATCAACTTAATTCGGTGCCAGGTGTGGCCGAAGTCGCAAGCGTCGGCGGCGAAGTGCAGCAGTACCAGATCGACATAGATCCGGACCGGCTCCGTAGCTACGCAATTCCGCTAAGCACGGTTGTGCGCGCGGTGATCGCGAGCAACTCGAACGTCGGCGGCAATGTGGTTTCGGCAAACGGCTCCTGGTCCATCGTGCGCGGGCTGGGGCTGATTCGAGAATCTCGATGATATCCGCAATATTGTCGTCGCTTCGCACAATGGCACACCAGTTTACGTCAAGGACGTCGGAACGGTGCAGATGGGCAACGCCTTCCGCACGGCCGCGTTGGTGAAAGACACCGGGGAGGCGGTCGGCGGCGTAGTGGTGGCGCGAACGGGCGAAAACACCAAGCAGGTGATCGACCGCGTGAAGCAGAAAATCCTCGAACTCCAGCCCGGCCTCCCGCCTGGGGTTCGCATCGTTCCTTTCTATGATCGCTCGGAGTTGATCGAGGCGACGGTCGATACGCTACGCCATGCGCTGATCGAGGAGGTCATCCTGGTCACGCTCGCGCATATTGTGTTCCTCATGCATTTCCGCAGCATCCTGGTTGTGACACTGCCATTGCCCCTCGCCGTGCTGTGCTCGTTCCTGCTGATGCACTACACCCATATCACCTCCAACGTGATGTCGCTTGCCGGTATCGCGATTGCAATTGGAGTGCTGGTCGATGCCGGCATCGTCGTAACCGAAAACGCGTTCCGGCATCTCGAAGGCGTCGACACCCGCGACCGCGGGCTAGTCCTTGAAACGATACTCCGGGCAACAAAATTGGTCGGGCGTCCCACCTTCTTTTCCATGGCGATCATCGTCCTGGCTTTCGTGCCTGTCTTCGCGCTGACCGGACAGGAGGGGAAACTATTTCATCCGCTTGCCTTTGCAAAGACGTTCGCCATGGCGAGCGCAACGGCGATCTCGCTTACGCTGATTCCTATACTCTGTACGCTGCTGCTCAGGGGCGGCTTCCATTCGGAAGATCGCAATCCGGTCATGCGCTTCCTCCAATGGTTATATCGACCGGCGCTTCGATGGGCGCTCGACCACCGCATGATCACGCTGACTGCCGCGCTTGTGCTTTTCGGGGGCGCGGTGGTGCTCGCCTCGGGGATTGGCAGCGAGTTCATGCCGCCGCTGAACGAGGGCGACATTATGTTCATGCCCATCGCAGACCCGAGTATCTCGCTCGCCCAGAACACGGAGTACGCGAAGCGGCAGGACGCGGTGTTGAAGCGCTTTCCGGAAGTCGCCTACGTGGCAGCGAAGGTGGCTCGCGCTGAAACCTCAACAGACCCGGCAGGGCTCAACATGACCGAAACTATCGTGCACCTGAAACCACTCGATCAGTGGCCCCGCGGCATGACGCTAGCGAAGCTCAAGAGCGAGATGGACCGTGCCGTTTCCTTGCCCGGAGTGGCGAACATCTGGACGCAACCGATCGTGAACCGCATCGACATGCTGACGACCGGCATACGTTCTGAGATCGGCGTAAAGCTTTTTGGCTCTGACCTGATTGTGCTTGAAGGGAAGGCGCGGGAGATCGCCGATGCGGTGCGCACCGTGCGCGGCGCGAGCGATATCTACCCCGAGCAGGTCACCGGTGGGCTTTATCTCGACATCCGGCCGAATCGCGAAGCGGCCGCGCGTTACGGCATCGACATCGGCGAGGTGCAAAACGTGATCGAGACCGCGATCGGCGAAAACAACATCACGACCACAATTGAGGGACGGAAGCGTTTCCCAGTGCGCGTGCGCTACGCGCCTCAGTTCCGCCGCGATCCGCGCGAACTCGGGAACGTCCTCGTAAGCGGGGCAAACGGCGCGCAGATCCCACTTGCGCAACTCGCCGACATTCGGCAGGTTTCGGGGCCTTCAGCGATCAACAGCGAAAATGGCTTGCTCGAGGTTTCCGTGTTGCTCAACGCGCGCGGGCGGGACCCGGGAAGCGTGATCGCCGATGCGGAGAAGGCCATCCAGCGCACGGTCAAGCTTCCCGCCGGCTACTACTACAACTGGAGCGGACAGTTCGAGAGCGAAGTCCGTGCAAAGGATCGGCTTCGGATCGTGATGCCCGATCGTGATTGGCGTCATCTACATTCTGCTGTTCCTTACTTATCGCTCGTTCCTGGAGGCTGCTCACGTACTGCTGGCGGTGCCCTTCGCGCTTACAGGCGGGCTCTATCTGCTGTGGCTGCTCGGCTACAATTTCTCGGTCGCCGTGTGGGTTGGTTTCATCGCTCTGTTCGGCACCGCGGTGCAGACGACGGTAGTGATGGTGATTTACCTCGAAGAAGCGGTGGTGCGAAAGCGGCACGAACGCGGGACGCTCAACGTCACCGATCTGCGGGAGGCGGTGATGGAAGGCGCTTTGCTTCGCCTGCGGCCCAAGGTGATGACGGTTTCAACGGTGGTCGCGGGCCTGCTGCCAATTTTCTGGAGCCATCGCGTCGGCTCGGAGGTGATACGCCCCCTGGCGACCCCGGTTCTCGGCGGCATGGTCAGCTCGCTTGCCCATGTGCTGATCGTCACACCGGTCGTCTTCCTGTGGCTGCGCGAGCGCGAGCTCCGGCGTAGCCAGCCGGTTGATCAACCGCATTCGGCGGAGTTGGCGCAGTGAATTCAAGTTATTTAAAGGAGAAAAAGACGCATGAAGAAAATGTTAGTGATTTCCGCGGCGATTGCGATAGCAGTCAGTTTAGCTGGCTGCAAAAGCAGCGGCCTGGACGTTGGCAAATTGATGCCGATCGAGACGCACAAGGTTGGCGATATCAATGTGGTCCTCATGAACAATACAGGCGAGCTCAAGCAGGGGCAAAATGACTTCGTCGTCCAGTTCCAGAATCCGCAAGGACAGCCGGTGGACGTGGGTGATGTACAGCTCGGCTCGAACATGTCCATGCCGTCCATGGCTCCAATGTCCGGTGAATCGGAGATCACACCTGCCGGTCAGACCGGAACTTACCGCGTGAAGTCTAACTTCGCCATGAGCGGAGCGTGGCACTTTACGGTCAACTGGAACGGACCGCAGGGGCAGGGCAAAACGGCATTCAATAGTAACGTGCGGTAATGAGCATGCCGTATTTTCGCTTATCGCTCGTACTTACGATGATGTGCGCGCTACCGCTCTCTGCACAACAGCCGGCTGCGCGCTCATCCAGAAGTTTCCTCGATCCACAGGCCGGTGCTACGGAATCCGAGCTCGTCACACGCGCTCTGGCTCAGAATCCCACACTCGCCGCGGTGCGTAAGGAGATCGAAATGGCCGGCGGCGGCGTGACCCAGGCGCGGCTTCGCAAAAACCCGTCATTGATCGTCGGAGGACTCAAGGAAGTCGACGGACAGGACAACCGCGTGAGCGTCGGCGGCGCGCTTCCGCTCGAACTCTTCGGGCGCCGGGCACGCCGTACCGAGGTAGCCGAGCGCAAGCTCGACGCCACTCGCGAAAGTGTCGCCGACCGGGAGCGTCTCTTGACGGGAGAGGTTGGGATGCGTTTCGGTGAGACGCTCGCCGCGGTGCGCAATCTCAACTTTGTCGAGCAGCTTCTTCAAATCAATCGCGACTCTCTCAATCTCATGCAGGCGCGGGTTCGCGAGGGATCGACTCCCCCGCTCGACGCCGATGAGGTCCGCGTCGAGGTCGGCCGCATAGACGCTCTAAGGATCGATTATCAGACGAGAGCGGAAGTCGCACTTCTGCGGCTCAAGGACGTTGTCGGCATCCAACCCGATGAGGTCCTCCGCTTAACGGGATCGCTCGACCAGCCGAAAATAGCCGTCGACCAGAACCAGCTTCTGCAGATCGCCCTGGCTCACCGGCCCGACCTCGCCGCGCAACGCGCGAACGAGGCCGTAGCCCGGGCAGAGCTACGCCAGCATGAGACAGAAGCGAAGCCTGATGCCACCGTCTCGGCGAGTTACGAACGGCCTAATTCCGGCTTTTCCCAGCGAGCTTTCGACGCCGCTGGAAACCTCAGCCCAATTCGACAAACTTTCAACTACGCTGTCGCCGGAATCGAAATCACGCTACCGGCATTCAACCGCAACCAAGGTGCAATCGTTGCCGATACGGCCGCCATCGATGCTGCTCGCAACCGCATTGCAGCCGCCAGCCTCGCCGTCCGATCCGAAGTTGCACAGAACCAAGTCCGCTATGAGGGTGCTCAAGCAAGAGTCGCCGCCTACGGCAGCAGCGTCCTCGAGCAGGCCGCACGGAACCTCGAGGTGGTTCGTCAGATCTACAATTACGGCAGGATCACTCTGCTCGACGTCATAACCGAACAGCGACGCTACATTGACATCGAGACGGCTTATACCGACGTGCTGCTCGACGCCTACGTCGCGCGCGTTGCTCTTGAACAGGCGATCGGCGCCCGCCTGCGCTGAAGGGAGACGAGCCATGCTTACAACGAAAGATACGAACGAATCAATCTCGCCGGCAAAGAGCCGCAAGCGGCGTTGGCTCCTACTCGCGGGCTCCGGAGCAATATTGGCGATACTGGCTATTGTCGGCTTCTGGTTCATGCAACACGGTGGCGGCACGAAGCCGGTTTCGCATGCTCCGGCCTCTAGGCCTGGCGCTTCCAAGCCTCAAGCGATTGTCCCTTCCGATGGTGCAACTGCCGCCTCGACTGATCCGGAAATCAATCTTACGGCGGACGATCTAAAGAAGGCACAGATTCATACCGCGCGAGCGATGAAGCGCGCGACGCAGACGTCCCTTCGCGTCCCTGGGATCGTAAAACCCGACGAATACCGTCAGGTTCACGTGACGCCCATCGCGGACGGCATCGTCCGCCAGGTCCCGGTCGTGCTTGGCGATCACGTCCAGACTGGTCAGCCGTTGGCAGTCATCTTCAGCAGCGAACTCGCGGAAGCGGAAACGCAGTACCTCGCTCATAAGGCTGAGCTCGAGGCCGACCACAAAAAGGTCCTGCGCACGCAGAACCTGGTGCGGCTGGGCGCTGCAAGCCGCCAGGAGGAGGACGAGGTCGTGGCGATGCACGCCGGACATGAGGCTTACGTGCGCGCGGCGCTGGAACGGCTCAAGCTGCTCGGCGCCGGGGAGCATCAGATCGCCGCGCTGAAGGAGGCTGAACAAATCGATTCAAACGTCACCGTGCCCGCTCCTATCGATGGCGTCGTGCTCGCCCGAGTCGCAAATCTCGGATTAGTCGTGAACAAGGCACAGGAACTCTTTACGGTGGCGGATTTATCCACGGTCTGGGTTATGGCGAGTCTGAACGAAAAGGACTTCGCCCCCGTCCAAGTGGGTTCGGCGGCGCGTATCACGGCCCCCGCCTACGCGGGACGCGTCTGGAATGGGCGCGTTACCTACATCGACCCGCAGGTGGATCCGAATACCCGGACGGCACAGGCGCGCATCGAAGTCGCCAATCCCCGCGAAAGCTTGCGATTCCAAATGTACGTAGACGTGGAGTTCACCTCACGGGGCGCTGTTGGAACGGCGGTACCTGAGGCGGCGGTGCAATCGATCGGTGATCGCCAGTTCGTGTTCCTCCCGATCAAGGATAACGAAGGAAGTTTCGCCATGCGCGTAGTGCGGCTTGGTCCGGCGGCAAATGGCTACTATGCGGTTCTAGACGGGCTGAAGCCGAATGACGAGGTGGTTACGGAAGGGAGTTTCATTCTTAAGGCCGAGGGCGTGCGACAGCATCCTGAGCTGCAGTGAAACGCGAGCGCGGTATGAACGATCCGGATCAGCCACAGCCCAACGAGAAGGCGAGCTCAGCAGCCGCTGAGTCTTCTCCGAAGTCGCCGATGGATCAGCCCATCGGGCCTGCTTCACCGCAGGACGCTAGCTTGTTCCCCACAGAGTCTACGGGCATCTCCGCTGACCGATGTGACGTGAAAATCGAGTACAAGCATTCGCTGGCCATCCGATGGATGCACTGGATCAACTTCCCTTTGCTCGCATTGATGATCTATTCGGGTCTCCTCATCTACTGGGCCGATTCGCAGCATGAGGGGCTGAATGCACATCGAGTCTATCGCGTCGGGTTGGGTAGCTGGACGCTCTTCCGGCTCTTTCCTCCGTGGTTCTACAATATCCTCGACCTTAAGTTCCAGCTTGCGAAGGGCCTGAGTTACCACTTCTTCTTCATGTGGTTCTTCGCCCTGAACGGAGTAATTTATGTCCTGTACACGTTTTTCTCGGGCGAGTGGCGGAACTTGGTTCCGAACCGGCGTTCGTTCACAGAAGCAATCGAAGTGACCTTACACGATCTCGGATTGCGGAAGAATCATCTACCCCGGTCCAAGTTCAACGGCGCACAACGATTGGCCTATACAGGTGTGATTCTTATGGGCGCCGGCTCATTGCTCACCGGGCTCGCCATCTATAAACCGACCCAACTCCATATCATCACGGCGCTGCTCGGAGGCTATGAGATGGCGCGGTGGTTCCACTTTTGGCTGACAATCGCCTACGTTGGGTTTTTTCTGGTGCATGTCGCCCAAGTCATTCGAGCAGGCTGGAACAGCTTCAGGGCCATGATCATCGGATATCAGATTTCGCCCGCCGAATCGGCGGAGCACGATGAGGTTTCCAATGGACACGACATCCCGGCGGGTTGAACGCGATGTGGAGGCGGAGATCCACCTCCGCGCGCGCCGCGGCTTCCTGATTGCCGGCGCGGCAGCCGTGGCAGGCGGCGGCTTGTGGCAATGGCTCAATGATCGACCCCAGGTCAACGGTCTCAACTCGCCCTTCCGGAAGGCGTTGGAGTTCAACGCCAGAATCGCGCGGGGATTTTTCCGCGAACGAGCGATGGCGCCCGAATTCGAACGATCAGAAGCGGTACGTTCCTTTCGTCGCAACGGCGATATCGGACTCTCCGAGATCAAGTCCGAGGACTGGCGCCTCCAACTGGTCGGCGTTTCGGACCCTGCGTCCTACGCGCAGTACAACAAAGACGTCGCGTCCTGGACCTACGGGATGAACCAATCGAGCACAAAACCTCCTGACACAGATGCCAATGCGCCTCCGAAGAAACCTCGCATGCATGAGGACGATGCCAAAGGCGCTGCTGTGAGGATGAAGCCGATGAAGATGCCGGAAGACACGCCCAGCGGCGTTGCCGGACTGCTGCTCGCGATGGCGGATGTGAAGAACCTCCCCCACGTTGAAATGGTCACGGAGTTCATGTGCATTGAGGGTTGGAGCGAGATTGTTTACTGGGGTGGTGCCCGCCTGCGCGACTTCGTTGCCGCATTTCCGCCGACTGGCCTTCCGGACTACATTGGCTTTGAGACGCCGGACGGCCAGTACTATGTCGGCATCGAGCGCGAAGTGGCATTACATCAGCAGACGCTGCTGGCCTATGAGCTAAATGGCCAGCCTCTGACGCCGGATCATGGCGCGCCACTGCGCTTGGTAACCCCGCTTAAGTACGGCATCAAGCAACTCAAACAGATTGGCCGAATAACCTACACCGAAACGCTGCCTCGCGACTATTGGCACGAGCAGGGATACGACTACTACGCAGGTCTATAGGGTCGTCGGTTATCAAAAACGAATGAGTCCGAATTCCCTCCGCCTGCCGCATCTATGTCCACTCACCTGATCGATTGGCCCGCAACTACGGCTATCAAGTCCTGCTCATCGATGAGTGGCGTCGGGCTGGTATCGAAATCGTCTTTTTGAACCGATCGCTTGGAAAAAGCCCGGAAGACGATTTACAGCTCCAGGTGCAAGGTATCGTCTCAGAGTACAGGAGGGCAAAGATCATGGAGCGGAGCCGGCGCGGCAAAAAGCATACCGCGCAGCGCGGATCGCTGAACGTGATGTCGAACGCACCGTTCGGGTATCACTACATCAATGTTCACGAGGGCGCGGGCGAAGCCCGGTTTGAAACCATTCCAGAGCAAGCGGCCGTCGTCAGGGATATCTTCAAATGGGTTGGACAGGAACGGTGCTCCCTCGGAGAGGTCTGCCGTCGTCTTCAAAGCTCCGACAAAATCACGGCCAAAGGCAAGCGCGTTTGGTCTCGGCAAACCGTATGGCACATTCTCCAGAATCCCGTGTATCAGGGAACAGCGGCCTTATGGAAAAACGCGGATGATGCCTCGTAGTAGAAAACCCCGCCCGAGACCGCCCAAGGGACGACCAGCCGAACCCCGCGTCAGTAATTCAGCAGTTACCGTCGATCAGAAGGAGTGGGTGTTTATGCCCGCTCCGGCGGTAGTTGACAAGGCTCTGTTCACCGCCGCCCAGGAGCAACTTCGTGAGAATCGCGTCTCGCTTGGGGACGCGAAGGCCAGGTCATCTTCTACAAGGTCTGACGTGTTGTGCCCTCTGTGGATACGCATTTTACGGCAGAACCGTTCGTCAAAGGGGGAGAGGAAATGTTCTGAGGGATTTTCGCTACTATCGGTGCCGGCCATGTTTTTTGAACATATCATTCATCGGCCGGGAGGATTCCCAGAAGTGCGTCGAATCCGGGGTTGCGCTAACATTCCGTTATGGCAAAAGGCAAACGTGAGCTGGTTCAGGTGCGCTGCCCCTGTTGCGAGGCGACTCTTCAGATCGATCCCGAGCTGAAGGCCGTCATCAGCTATGAGGAGCACAAGAGGCCGCCAGTCATCGAGGACATCAGCGTGGCAGTCCAAAAACTCAAAGGCGAGGAAGCGCGCCGTGCCGAGGCGTTCGACAAGTCCTTTGAGGATCACAAGAGCCATCACAAGGTGCTGGAGCGCAAGTTCGATGAACTGCTCAAACAGGCCAAAGAGAATCCCGACGCACCGAAGCCCAAAAGACCCTTTGATTTCGACTAGTCCTGTCGGACTGAACCTCAAAATCAGGATGTACTAAGAAAAGACGCCACACATTACTTAGGAGCGCTTAAGTCCTATCTAGAGTGAAGGCCCTATCGACAGTACTGCCTCGGCGGTCGAAAATTAAGTGTAATGCGACAATGAGGTGATTCGTGAGAAAACGCTTATTAGTGTCCTTTGTATTCGGCGCGCTGGGCCTTGCTACCGCGCTTCCCCTGGGTGACCGTGTCGGTCTCACCACGATTCAAGCCATGATTGCGTTCAGCGCCGCTGGCCTGTTCATCGGCTACGTCCTCACAATCTTCCTCGACGTCTTCACCACCACTACCACTACCGAACCCGAAAACTAAGCCCGGTCTTCTCCCGGCGCACGTTCAATCTTTATCAGTACGCCCGGCCGTAGGCTGCTAAAATCAGTCTTTATGAGTGAGTTAGTGCTGATCAGTAGAGACGGCGACGTCGGGATCCTGACCGTAAATAATCCTCCCGTGAACGCCTTGAGTCCGGGCGTGCCGGAAGGAATCGCCGCCGGTGTAGAGCAGTTCGAAAAAGAAGACGCAGTGAAAGCGATCGTGCTGATTGGCGGTGGCCGGACCTTCATCGCTGGAGCGGACATCCGCGAGTTCGGGAAAATGACTGCCAGCGGCGAGGGTCGGCGTGGGCCCGGCTTCAACGCCATTCTGGACCGCATTGAAAAGTCTTCCAAGCCCGTCGTCGCCGCCATTCATGGCACAGCGCTCGGGGGTGGCCTCGAGACAGCGATGGCCTGCCATTATCGTGTGGCGGTTCCCACTGCGCTGGTGGGGCAGCCAGAAGTGAAGTTGGGGATCATTCCCGGCGCCGCGGGAACGCAACGGTTGCCGCGCCTGGCGGGCGTCGCCAGAGCGGTCGAGATGTGCGCTGGAGGCGACCCGATCAGCGCCACCGACGCACACCAGGCCGGCATCGTCGATCAGATTATCCAAGGCGATCTGCTCGAAGGCGCCGTCGCATTCGCCCGCACGAAGATTGGGGCGCATTCCGCGCCGGACCCGCGATCTGAACGGCAAGCTGGGGAATGAGCAAACCAACGCTCCGATCATCGCCGCGGGCCGTGAGGCCGCGCGCAAGAAGCAGCGTAATCTGATCGCGCCACTGGCAGCCATCGATGCAGTGGAGGCCGCCACTAAGCTGCCCTTTGACGAAGGCGTCCAACGCGAAGCCGAGCTGTTCCAGCAATGTCTCTTCTCAGACCAGTCCAAGGGGCTGATTCACGTTTTCTTCGGCGAACGCGAGGTGGCAAAGATTCCCGGCATCCCCAAGGACATCGCGCTGATTCCGGTGAACAAAGCGGCGGTCGTCGGCGCGGGCACCATGGGCGGCGGCATCGCGATGGTCTTTGCCAACGCCGGTATTCCGGTGCTGCTCAAGGAGACCGATCAGGCCGCGCTCGATCGCGGACTCGCGACTATCAAGAAGAACTACGCGAATTCCGTCAAAAAGGGCCGCTTCACGCAGGAACAGATGGATCAGCGCCTCGCCCGCATCACGCCAACGCTTACTTATGACGGCTTTGACGGCGTGGACATGGTGATAGAGGCGGTCTTCGAAGGGATGGCGCTGAAGAAGCAGATCTTCGGTGAACTGGACAAGATCGTCAAACAGGGCGCGATTCTTGCCTCCAATACTTCAACATTGAACATCGACGAAATCGCCTCGGCCACTTCCCGTCGCGAGTGGGTCATCGGCACGCACTTTTTCAGTCCCGCGAACGTGATGCGGCTGCTCGAAATCGTGCGCGGCAAGGCCACTTCCAAAGAGGTGATCGCCACTTGCATGGCGCTTTCGAAGAAGCTGGGCAAGGTCGGCGTGCTGGTCGGCAATTGCCGTGGATTCGTCGGCAATCGGATGTTCCATCCGTATCGGCGCGAGGCCCAGTTCCTGGTGGAAGAAGGCGCCACGGTTGAAGCGGTCGATCAGGCGCTCTACAACTTCGGCATGGCCATGGGGCCACTCGCCACCGGCGACCTGGCGGGTCTCGACGTCGGGTGGCGCATCCGAAAAGAGTTCGGCGACATTCGCGACACCAGCACTCGCCAGCCGCTGCTCGAAGATCGTCTTTGCGAGAAGGGAATGTACGGGCAGAAGACTGGCGCGGGCTGGTACAAATACGATGCCGACCGCAAGCCCATGCACAATCCGGAAGTCGACGACCTGATCGAGCAAGCGCGCAAGGACGCCGGGATATCACCGCGTACCGTCTCCCGAGGAAGAGATCGTCGACCGCATCATCTATGCGCTGGTAAACGAAGGCGCGCGGATTTTGGAGGAAGGCTACGCCCTGCGCGCTGTCGACATCGACATCATCTATATCAATGGCTACGGATTCCCGGCCTATCGTGGCGGACCGATGTGGTACGCCGACACGGTCGGACTTGAAGAAAGTCTACGCGCGGATTCAGGAGTTCGAGAAGCAGCATGGAAAGCTTTGGGCCCCGGCGCCATTGCTGAAACGGCTGGCCGAAGAGGGTAAGACTTTTGCCGATTTTGATAAAGGCGTCGGTGAAACCGCCGCCAGCGCGGCCGAGGCCAGGAGCTAATCCGATGCGAGAAGCCGTTGTTGTCGCCAGTTCCCGCACCGCGCTCGCCAAGTCGCATCGCGGATCGTTCAACATGACGCGCCCCGACGATCTGGCCGCGCACTGCATCCGGGATGTTCTGCGCAAAACTCCGGCGCTCGATCCGGCCGAGATCGGCGACGTTATTCTCGGCTGCGCTCAGCCGCACGGCGCGCAAGGCAGCAATGTCGCGCGTATCGCCGCATTGATCGCGGGATTGCCCGCGAGCGTAGCAGCCACCACCGTGAATCGTTTCTGCTCATCCGGCCTGCAGGCGATCGCGATGGCCGCGCATCAGATCGTACAGGAAGGCGTGGACGCGGCGATCGGCGGCGGCACCGAGAGCATCTCCATGACCGAGCGCAGCACCAATCCCAATCCGTGGATTGAAGAACACTATCCCGGGATCTACATGGTGATGGGCGAGACCGCGGAAGTGGTCGCCAAGCGCTACAAGATCAGCCGGCAGGCGCAAGATGAGTACTCGCTTCTCAGCCAGCAGCGCACCGCTCGCGGGCAGAATGAAGGATTTTTCGACGGTGAGATCGCGCCCATGAAAGTGACGCGCGCGATTCTCGACAAGAAGACCGGCCAGGTGGCGGGCACTGAAGAGGTCTGCGCTAACAAGGACGAATGCAACCGGCCCGACACGACGCTGGAAGGTTTGCTCGTCTTTGAAACCTCACTTTGATCCGAATAGCGGGCAAGGTAGCGTCACAGCCGGCAATGCGTCACAGCTTTCCGATGGCGCTTCCGCCACGCTGCTGATGTCGCGCGAACGCGCCGACGCGCTTGGCATTCCGTATAAGCTGATCTTTCGCGGCTTCGCCGTAGCCGGCTGCGAGCCCGACGAAATGGGCATCGGGCCGGTGTTCGCCGTTCCAAAGCTGCTCAAGCGCCAGGGGCTGAAGGTCGACGACATCGATCTCTGGGAATTGAACGAAGCCTTCGCGGTGCAGGTCATCTATTGCCGCGACCGCCTGGGCCTCGATCCCGAGAAGTTGAACGTCAACGGCGGATCGATATCGATCGGCCATCCCTTTGGCATGACTGGCTCGCGCATGGTGGGTACCATCGCCAATGAAATGGCGCGCCGCAAAGCCAAGCTCGGCGTGGTGACAATGTGCATCGGCGGCGGCCAAGGCGCGGCCGGACTATTCGAGCGAGCGAATTAGCTCTAACTTAAGCGTTCGGCCGACGTCCATTTCACATGCATCGCTACTTGATTCTGGCGCTGGCGGTCGCGCTGCTGACCGGATTCCAGAAGTCTCCGGACGGCGAATGGCCGGCCTATGGGCGAGATCCGGGCGGCCAACGCTTCTCACCGCTGGCCGTCATCAATCGAGAGAATGTTCAATCGCTCAAGATTGCGTGGACCTTTCGAACCGGCGATACATATCAGCCGAAATTCGGAAGGCCGACCGCTTTCGAGGCGACGCCGCTATATGTCGATGGCGTCCTCTATATTGGCACTCCTCTCGGCCGCGTGATCGCGCTCGATCCAGCGAACGGGTCTAAGATTTGGTCGTATGACGGCAAGGTGCCAAGAGACAAAGGCTACGGAGATTACGCGAATCGTGGCGTGTCGTACTGGAAGCCGACGTCGGGAAAACCGCGCGTGTTCCTGGCAACCATTGATGCACGCCTGATTGCTCTCGACGCTTCCACCGGCAAGCCCGCGACCGATTTCGGAGACAACGGAATTGTCGACTTGCGGAACGGGCTGCGTATCGCCGCGCGCGACTTCTCGGATTACGAGGAAACATCGCCGCCCGCGCTCGTCGGCAATACCGTAATCGTCGGATCGGGAATCGCCGACAACCGTTCTGTGAGCCAACCGAGCGGCGAAGTTCGTGGATTCGACGCCATCACCGGCAAGCTCAAGTGGACCTGGGACCCGATTCCGCAAGATCCGAAAGCGCTGGGCGCCGACACGTGGAAGAACGGCAGCGCACAGCGCACCGGCGCGGCCAACGCATGGTCTATCATCGCCAGCGATCCTGAGCGCAATCTCGTTTTTGTCCCCACCGGCAGCGCCAGTCCGGATTTCTATGGCGGTGAACGGCTGGGGAACAATCTCTTCGCCAATTCCATCGTCGCGCTTCGCGCCGGTACCGGCGAGCGCGTCTGGCATTTTCAGACTGTGCATCACGACCTTTGGGATTACGATGTCGCGTCACCACCTGTGCTGTTCGATGTGCATCGCAACGGACGCATGATCCCTGCGCTTGGCGTCGGGTCGAAGGACGGAAACTACTTCATCCTGAATCGCGAGACGGGAGAACCAATCTTTGGCGTCGAAGAGCGGCCGGTTCCCAAGAGCGACGTGCCGGGGGAAACCAGCTCGCCCACCCAGCCGTTTCCTGTAGCTCCCCACCCGCTCGCGCCGCAATCGTTGTCGGCGGAAAATGTCTGGGGATTTGGCGAGACGGACCGCAAATGGTGCCGCGAAGAGATCGCCAAGATGCGCTCCGAAGGTGTCTTCACGCCGCCGAGCGTACGTGGATCTGTACTGATCCCCGGGAACATCGGTGGGATGGCCTGGGGCGGCGCCGCTTATGATCCACCGCATCACCTGTTGATTCTTCCCACCAACAATCTGGCCACGGAGATGCGTCTGATTCCCCGCGCCGATTTCGACTCCACGCGCCAATCAGCGGGGAGAGAGCTGAACGGCGACTGGGAATTTGCGCGGCAGGAAGGAACACCTTTCGGAATGATGCGCCGCTTCCTTCGCAGCCCCGGCGGATCGCCGTGCAATCCTCCGCCGTGGGGCATGTTGAACGCTGTTGATGCCGACACTGGCGACATCAAGTGGACCGTGCCGCTCGGCCAATTTCCACCGATCGGGAAAGCGCCCGCCGCCCCAGCTGAGTACGGATCGATCGTCCTGGGTGGACCGATCGCTACTGCCGGCGGCCTGGTCTTTATCGCCGGCACCCTCGATCCCGCGATTCGCGCCTTCGACGTCACCACCGGAAAAGAGTTGTGGAAGGGAACTCTTCCGACCAGCGCGCGGTCCACTCCTATGACATTTCGCGGACCGAATGGAAAACAGTACGTGCTGATTTCGGCCGGCGGCCACGGCATCGACGGAGGCCCGCCACTGGGCGATTACGTGATCGCATTTCACGCTCCCCGACTAAGCCGAACGGGCCGCGGTCAGTTCCCGGTTGTCAGAACCACGCGAAACCGCGCCTTGCCGCTCATCATGCGGTCGTACGCCTCGGCCGCGCGGCTCCAACGGCAAAACTTCATTCATCGACCGTACGCCGGAGAGCACCGAGAAAGAAAGCGTATCTTGGGAATCGATGGACGTCCCTGAATACCAGCCTTTGACCGACAGGGATCCCCCGATGAGCTGCATGGGAGACACAGGAATCGGACCGCCGACGCCGATGATCATCAACGTCCCGTTCACCGCGAGACCGCCCAGAACCGCGGACATCGCTTCGGCGTTCGGCGCCGTCGCCAGGATGACCTTGGCGCCCCCGAGCTTGCGGAGTTCTGCTGCGGGATCTTGCGCTTGATTGTTAATGTAGTGCTGCGCGCCCAGTTTCCTGGCAGCGATTCTTCTTCGGCTCCCCCGTGCGATCGCCACGGTCCGGAAGCCCATCTTCGCGGCATACTGAACACCCAGATGCCCGAGTCCGCCCAAGCCGAGCACCGCGACAACGTCCCCAGCTTTCGCGCCGCTGTTTCGCAGGCAATTGAAGGTCGTGACTCCGGCACACATCAAAGGCGCTCCTTCGACCGCGGACAGTCCTTCTGGCATAAGAGCCACCGCGGAGGTATCAGCAATCACGTAATCGGCGTAGCCCCCATCGGATGTAATACCGGTTATAAGCGTGGCGGTCTGGCAGGCGAAGAAGTCGCCCCGGCGGCAAGCATCGCAGTATCCACAGTACCCGCCATTCCACCCGACGCCGACGCGTTGACCGGGGGTCCATCGACGAGTGTTAGGGCCGACAGCATCTACCAGCCCGACGATCTCATGTCCGGGAACCCGCGGGTATTGAATCCAGGGGAAGGCTCCCTCTTTGGTCAACGAATCGCTATGGCAGACTCCACACGCCTGAATCTTGATCCGTACCGACCCCGGCCCAGGCTCCGGGATTTCGCGTTCCACAATTTCAAAAGGTCCATTCGGACGAGAGACTTGAACAGCGCGCATTTTGGGCATGCACGTTAGACTCTCGATCCACGGCGTTGGATGCAGTTTTTGGTCAGTCCAGCGCTTCAGCGTTGATCTCGATCACATGCCGGTCGGGATCGATAATGTAAATCTGTGGATAACCGGCGGTCGGCCTGGGTTTGACCTCCATCTTACGGAAATCGCGGTCGTCCGAATTTTCCCGGTAGCCTTTGCCACGCAGAAATTCGAGGGCGCCCCGGTAGCTCGGCACTCGCACTGCAAAATGAACATCGCGCGTGTCGATTCCTTTACCCGGAGCGCGGAAAGTAGCGTCATCATGCACGATGAGATGCAAATGCTGAGCGTCGCCGAGCTGGAACCACGCGCCCGGAAAAGGAAACGGCGGCCTGGCGATTTCTTTCAAGCCGAGGATCTCCCGGTAGAACTGCCTTGACCGGTCCAAATCCGTAACGGTGAGGGTCACGTGATGGAGAAGTGCAATTTCCATTGTTTAAAGATGAAGTCTACGCTTCAACCTGAGCAAGAAGGGTGTTAAGGACCCGCTTGGTGTCCCCTGAATTCAACACTTCCTTAAGCCAATTAACGAACTCGTCCTCAGAATTGAAAAACCCGGAAGTTCCGATAAGCAGGTTTCCGTGGGGCCCTGATTCAAGCTTTATGGGATACAGCATCACATCGTGACTGACCCTGAATAGTTCGTATCGATAACTAAGTGCCCGAGCTTCAATAATGAATCTATGGAAAAAGCGGTCGCTGTAAGTGTATGTTTCAACGTCCGCGACCACGAGATTTTTCGTGTGCTTGCCAAGCAACGCCGCTTGTTCCTTAAGAATCAGAAGGGGTGTGCGCAGCTTGGCCGAATTAAGTTCAGGCCAAAAATCTACGGCTTCCTCGGGCATATCTCTATCCTCCTACAGATCAACCTTGAACAAAAGTGGGAAGTGATCGGAGGCATTCTTGCCGTCCGGCCGACCGTCCAACATTGCCAAGCTCGTTCCTCCGACGCGATCAATGATTCGTACCTCCTTGCTCCGGAAGCGATCCAGCAGCTCCGGCCGGACTAGCACTTGATCGAAGGTATTCCAGAAATACGTCACTTGTTCAGCGCGCTCGTAATAAAACGAGCCAGGTGGCCGTTCGAGCCAGTCACCCAGGTGCCCCCACATCGGGTTGTAAAAGAACGAGTATGGTTTACCTTGAATGACGCGACCAGCCCGTTCAGCCACGTTTCGTGCCATGGTGGCGTGCAGTCCACTGGCTCCGACCAGACCCTTCTCGAATGGATTCATGTTGAGATCGCCGACAACGACTGTTCTGCTGTGCCCGGCACGGCGCTCCTCGTCGACGATGGTTCCGGCCAGCACGGTACACTCCAGCATTTGGCTGTCTTCGCTCCAATAGAGTTTGCTAGGAAAGTGCACCAGGGCTAATAAGATTTCTTCCCGCGCTGGAAGCTCTAGTCTCCTTATCGAAACGCGGTCGCTCTCAAATGCTGGGGCGACGTAACGATCAGGAAACTTAGTGAACATCACCAAACGTGGGCTGAGTCCAGGCGCGAAGTAGAACAACGATTCATTTCTGTTGAGGGCCATCAGAAGTTTTGCGGGTGCGACCTCGCACTCTGCCAGTATTAGGATATCGACTGATTGCTCTTCAACCAGTTCTACGATGGCTTCCACGAGCGGCTTGCCATTCATATTCCAGAAAAGGAATGTGAGCATCTGCTCAGTTGGAGCGTTACACCTTCACCAGCATCTTCCCCGTATTTTCGCCTTGCAGCATTCCGATGAACGCCTTGGCCGTGTTCTGAAACCCTTCGACCACTTCCTCACGATGCTTCAGCTTCCCTTCGCGCAGCCACTGTGCCATCTGCGTGATTCCTTCGACCCAGCGATTCTGGAATCGCGTCACGATGAAGCCTTCCACCTTCAGCTGCTTAACCAAAATCTGGGTGAGTATCCTTGGTCCCGGCTCCGGCTTGTCGAGGTTATACTGCGAGATCTGCCCGCAGATCGACATTCGTCCAAAAAGGTTCATCAGTGGAAATACAGCGTCGGTGATTGCGCCGCCCACGTTGTCAAAATAACAGTCGATGCCTTTCGGGCAAAGCTCTTTCAGCTTCGCGGAATAATCTTGCGTCGTCTTGTAATTGAATGCGCTGTCACAACCTAACTCGTTCGTGAGCCAGCCGATCTTCGAATCGGCGCCGGCGATTCCGACCACGTGGCAACCTTTGATCTTCGCAATCTGTCCCACCAGCGATCCGACTGCACCGGCCGCTCCTGACACAACCACCGTCTCGCCCGGTTTCGGTTGGCAGATGTCGAGGAATCCAAAATAGGCCGTCACGCCCGGCATGCCGAGTACGCCCAGGGCAGTCGAGACCGGAGCGAGCTTCGGGTCGAGCTTGCGCGCGCTCGCCGCGTCCAGGACGGCGTATTCTTGCCAGCCCCATTGCCCAATCACGAAGTCGCCGGCAGCGAGTCCAGGGCTGCGCGATTCCACAACCTGACCGACAACTCCCCCCTGCATGACGTCGCCGATGTTCACCGGATCGGCATAAGTTCTCACGCCGGTGATCCGTCCACGCATGTATGGATCGACGGAAAGATAAGCCGTCTTGACCAGCACCTGCCCTTCCCCGGCCACGGGCATCTTCGCATCGACGAGCGAAAAATCCGATTCCTTCGGCAGCCCGCTGGGCCGCGCTGCGAGCTTGAATTGCCGATTCACACCCGCCGATGATCCGACGCTGGTTGCTGACATAGTGGTTCCATTATGTCAGTTTGATATGTGGGGCAGGTCGCCGACCTGCCAATATGAAGTCTTCATGTCCCGCCTCTGCGTGCTCCTTTCGTTTGCCTGCTTGTGCGCTTGGTGCGCACCGCCCGATTTCCTCCTACCGGACGGCGTCGTTCCAATTAAGCACACCATCGAACTCACCATCGATCCTGCTCGCGGCACTTTTCAAGGCTGGGCGCGGATCGCAGTCGATTTCAAGAAGCCGCAGTCTGAGATCTGGCTCAATGGGAAGGATTTGATCCTCGAACAAACATCCATCGAGTTCCGCGGAAAATCGCACAAGACACGCGCCCAGGCGGTCGCGGGCGAGTTCATCCGTCTGATACCGGACCGGCCCATCGGACCGGGCCCTGCGTTGCTTTCGATCCGTTATCGCGCGCCTTTGAGCGATAAAGCCGTCTCGGGACCCTTTCGCAAACAAGTCGAAGGCCGATGGTACGCCTTCACCGTATTCACACCCATCGACGCGCGCCGCGCGTTTCCTTGCTTTGATGAGCCGCGCTTCAAGACGCCGTGGGAGATGTCGATCCGCGTGAGGCGCGCCTATCAGGCAATCGCGAATGCTCCTCAATTGAGCGAAGCGGAACAGCCGCGTGGAATGAAGTTGGTCCGCTTCGCCCTCACTCAGCCTTTAGCCGCCGAAGTGGTCGCCTTCGCGGTCGGACCGTTCGATGTCTTGGATGGCGGCGTAGCGGGCGTCAAGCATACGCCCGTGCGTGTGATCACGCCCCAGGGTCATCGCGAGGAAGGAAAAGAGGCCGCGCTTGCGACCGCTGAAATTCTTCCGCGCCTCGAAAAATATACGGGACTCCCTTATCCCTGGGAGAAGCTGGACCATATCGCGCTGCCGGCCGGTGCATTCGGGGCCACAGAAAATCCCGGACTCATCACGTACCGTTCGCGCGGGCTTTTGATCGCTCCGGGCAGTGAAGATCCTGAACGGCTGTGGTCTCTGCGTTCGGTGCAGGCCCATGAGATCGGCCACCAATGGTTCGGTAATCTGGTCACGCAGGCAACCTGGGAGGACGTTTGGCTCAGCGAAGGATTCGCGACTTGGCTGGCGGCAAAAATAATGGATCAAGATCAGCCCGAGGGACGCCGCCATCTGAACGCAATCGCCGCTCGAGAGCGGATCATGGCGGTCGATGCCGGGCCGAAGACCCGTCCGGTGCGCCTGACAATGAAGACCCGGGCCGACATGAAGTCGGTATATAGCCAGATCGTTTATCAGAAGGGCGCGGCCGTCCTGCTGATGATCGAACACTGGCTCGGCGAGGATCACTTTCAGCAGGGTGTGCAAGCTTATTTGAAAGCGCATGCGCTGGCGAATGCGGACACCGACGACTTCATCGCGGCGCTGAGCAGCGCCACCAACACGGACCTGGCGCCGGTCGTTCATTCATTTCTCGATCAGACTAGCGTCCCCGACCTGCGCGGTACGATCGAATGCAGTCCCGGAAAAAATCCCGATATCGTCTTTGAACAGATCGACTCGCCAACTCAGTGGACTCTTCCGGTGTGCTGGAGAGCAGATGGCGTCGATGCGACTTGCACTTTATTGAATAATGCACGCCAGGAGGTAGCGTTGCCTAGAAATTCGGACTGCCCTTCTTGGATTCTAGTGAACGCGGGCGGCGCCGGTTACTATCGAACTGCCTGGACCGCCGCGCAAGTGGCCTCGATATCGAACGTCCTTGATCGACTGAGCGCTGCTGAACGGCTCACTCTGCTTTACGATCTGGCAGCCCTTCCTGCCAAAGATTTCGCTCAGCCGATTTTCAGAAAGCTCTTGTTCGATCCGGAACCGGAAATCGTTCACGCCGCAAAGATCGCTCTTGGTGGCGCAGGTCTCTGACCTGCGAAAGAGCTACTTGCCGTCCACCGAGAACGCGAGCAACACATTGCCCGGCAGCCCCTGCCACATGCCGTAGCCCGAGTTGGTGAAGACCATTCCATTGGCGATAGTCGGACCCGCGGAGTCCAGCGAACCGCCCTTCCCCGCAACTCCGTTCACGGTTTGGTAATCCTGGACCGTGTTGAAATCCCAAATAATTTCGCCGGTCTTGGCCGAAAACGCGCGGAAGTGACCATCCACTGATCCGGAGAACACCACGCCCGGCATCGATGAGATAGCCGCCGATTGAGCGCCCGTACAACCCCTTGTACCAGGAGTACAGGTGAGCGCTGGCGCTGGAGTGCTCCAGATCTTCTCACCGGTATCAAGCTTCACGGCGTGAATCCCTCCTGGCTTCGCGCCATCCTTGAGACCGAAAAGATCGGAGACGGCGGCGTACGCGTTCTCGGTATCCGCCGTCGTGCCCCACTCGATTCCGCCCAATGCGCTGCCCTGCCCCAGTCGCGCCTGCCACAGTATCTTGCCGCGATTGTCCGGATCCAGGCCCCACAGAACCGCGGACTTTTGGCCGCAGATCAACACCCGCTTACCATTGGGAAGCTCCCGCAAGACCGGCGAAGTGCCGAAATCAAAATCTGGACCTCGATCTTCCGGACAATTCACTCCCCGCCCACAACCCATGGTGAAGTTATCTTTCGGAAGAACCTGGCTCGACCATTTAAGGCTGCCAGTGTCCAGATCGAAAGCCAGAATTGCATTGCTGGTATTGATCGACACGTTGGTATAAGAATTGCCAGTGGCTGCGTAAATCACCTTGTTCTTGGCGTCGATTGTTGGCGCGGACCAGATCGCCGCGCCTGCTGGACCCCATTGCTGTTTAGCCGATTGCTCCGCGCCTGTCCCGCTCGCCTTCAGCGCCTGCGGTGGATCCGGAACACTGTAGCTCTTCCAGATCTGTTTGCCCGTCGCGCCATCCAGCGCTACGACGCTACCGCGAAATTTGCAGCACTCATATGACGGCGACATGGCCGACGCTTCCTCGATCGACGACACCGGAACATAGAGCCGTCCGTTATAAAAGGTGGGTGCTCCCGTCACTCGCGATGCCGGATGATCCTCCACCTTGACCTTCCACAGACCCTTTCCCGTAGCGGCATCCACGGCATGCACAAAGGAACGGGTATCGCCAAAATAGGCGACATAATTATCGCTACCGGCGGGCTTGCCGATGCTGACCGCCGTTCGCACCGTTGCACCTGCGTCATAATTCCAGTAAATGCAGCCCGTGGATGCGTCTAGCGAATAGATTGCCCCGCTTGAACTGCCGACGAAAACCCGCCCGCCAACGATGGTGGGCTGGGCCGATCGCACCGTCTCACTAGCGAAACCGAATGCCCATTTTACTTTCAGCTTGGGGACATCCGCGGCGGCCAGGCCCGGCTTCGGTTGATAACGGGTGTTAGCCACATCATCGCCCCAGCCGTTCCAGCCTGCATCTGTGATTCGAATCGGAGGCGGATTGCCGGAGCATCGTCCTACATTCGAGACAACGCCGCTGCTGAACTCCATGCCGGTAAGGTAATGCGCGATCGCACGGCCTTCTTCGGCGCTCAACCCGGCGGATTGCGTCACCATGGCGCCTTCAAACATGGCCTTGTAGACGAATTCCGGAGTGCGGCTGCTGATCTCATCGCGAGTGGGCGTGCGTCCTTGCACTTTCCCCTCGTGACAGATGCCACAGCGCTGCTTGTACAATGCCTCTCCATCGGGGGCAGCGGCAAATGCCGTACTCAGCGAAACCAGGGTGAGTAGAATTTGTGTGTTTTTCATTCTAACGACAAATACGCCATGCGCTTAAACTGGTCACCGGCAGGAATGTTGGTCGGAGGTAGCACCTGGATCAGGAAAACGCCGATCATGTGCTCCTGCGGATCGATCCAGAAGCCTGTTCCCGCCGCTCCGCCCCAATAATACTCGCCCGCCGTACCTACAGTGGCCGTCTTACCAGGACCCGGATTCACCGCGAATGTCAAACCGAAGCCGTAGCCATCGGCCAGCACGCCGGCGCGGGGCAGATTGCCGAGATGATCGCTGCGCATCAACTCCACTGATTTCCGGCTAAGAATCCGCGCGCCATCCAATTGGCCGTCATTCACTAGCATCTGGCAGAAGCGGCCGTAATCATCGAGCGTCGATACCAGACCAGCTCCGCCTAGCAACAGCGCCGGCTTCTTTTTGTAGCTATCCTGCGCCGATCCCGTGAAACGCTCGATGCCGCCGCCCTTCTTAGGCCCGTAAAGCACCGCCAGCCGATTCCACTTGTCCTCGGGTACGAAGAAAGCCGTGTCTTTCATCTCGAGCGGCCGGAAAATCCGCTCTTCGAAAAACTTGTCCAGCGTTTCGCCGGAGAGCACTTCCACCAGCCGGCCCAGAACGTCGATCGAGTAGCCATAACGGAACTTGGTGCCCGGCTCATCGTTTAACGGCGCCGTCGCCAATCGCTTCACTGCCTCGGCCAGATCGAACGGGACCTGCGGAGCCCCACCCATCATTTCGAGCTTCTTATAAGCAGGCTCACCATTTTCGTCCTTGGGTCCGGCGTAATCGAGCCCAGTGGTATGACGAAACAAATCGCGTACCGTGATCGGATGGTCAACCGGAACCGTGTAGACGATCCGCTTACCGGCGGCGTCGGTGCCTTCGTGCCCGACCCTCATATTGGAAAATTCCGGCAGATATTTCGAGAGCGGATCGGTGAGCGAAAACCGGCCTTCCTCGTATAGCATCATCGCGGCGACGCCCGTGACCGCCTTGGTCATCGAGTACATCCGCACGATGGTCTCAGGCTTATAGTCGCCCCAGGTTTCTTTGAAGACGATCTTGCCGTTCCGGGCGATAAGACCGGAAGCGCCGGCCAGATGCCCTTTGTCGATATGCTCTCGCATCACGACGTTGATCCGGTTTAGCTGCTCGCGCGATATTCCGGCCTGCTCGGGCGCGCCGGTGGGCAGACTGGCGCCGAAAACTAGCGACAAGGGTAGTGCGAAGGCGATAAGTGTCCGCATGACAGCTAATCTACCAGAATTAGGGACAGCGCACTCGTTTCTGTTGCATCCCGGCGGACCGCGTCGTATGATGCGGACGGAATGCTCGATCGGATCGCGGACTTCATCGCGCTTCAGAATATGTTCCCACCCGGCGCCCGCGTCGGGGTCGCCGTTTCAGGCGGCGCGGATTCGATCTTCTTGCTCCACGCCCTGCGCGAACTGGCCTCCCGCTGGAACTTAAAATTGAGCGTGGTCCACGTCGACCACTGCATTCGAGGAGCACAGTCCCGCGCCGACGCCGCATTCGTCGCCGATCTCGCAGCCCGGCTCCATCTGCCCTTTCATCTGCGCCAAGCCGACGTTCCCGCCATCGACGATAACTTGGAGCAGGCCGCTCGCCGCATCCGCCAAGCCTTCTTCGCCGAGTTGCTCTCAACCGGCGCTGTCGACCGCATCGCCACCGGCCACACCCGCTCCGACCAAGCCGAAACGGTGCTGTACCGGATCCTCCGAGGCTCAGGACTCGCCGGACTCTCCGGGATTCTGCCAGTAACCAACGAGCAAGTGGTGCGGCCGCTCCTCGAGCTCGACCGCAGCGAGATCGAATGCTGGCTCCGCAAGCGGAATATCACTTGGCGAGATGACGAAACCAACCAAGACCGCTCCTACGCCCGCAATCGCCTGCGTCACGAGATCCTGCCGCTCCTGCGCGACAACTTCAACCCCCGCCTGGACGAATCGCTGGCGAGCATGGCAACCCTCGCCCAGGATGAAGAGCGCTACTGGACAACCGAGCTGGCCCGCCGCTCGTCACTCTCTTGTAACGCTCCGCAAATCCTTTCCACTGTCGAGCTGGCTGCCCTGCCGACGGCCTTCGCCCGGCGCATCATCCGCCAAGCCATCAAAGACGCCAAAGGCGACCTTCGCCAGATCGACTTCGCCCACGTTGAGCGAATCCTAAAAATGATTCGTTCCAACGATGGCCACGACCATGTCCAGCTCCCCGGTCTGGATGTTATACGGTCCTTTGAATGGGTCCGCCTCGGCCCTACCGGCTCCAACCGTAGGTCTGGCTTCGATTTTTCATTTATCCTGTACCCTCCCGGATCCCTGGAACTTCCGGACGGCTCAGCCCGTATTACGTTGCAGATACTGGAGAAAGAGGAACGCAGCCCAGCCCTGTGGTACATTGGTGAGTGAATTGGATTGGGGTCGCTTTACATCCCCGGATGGTGCGCCCTCCGGTCTGGAAGTCCGTAACTGGAGACCAGGTGACCAGTACCACCCTGTGCGACAATCCCGTAAACAAAAGATTAAAACGCTGTTTCAGAAAGCCCGTATCCCCTTGTGGGAACGCCCGAATTGGCCGATTGTTACCTATAATGGGAGTGTCATCTGGGCAAGGCAGTTCGGAGCTGCGGCTGAATTCGCAGCTGGTCCAGCCACGCCAGTCGTCCTCGCAGTGGGAGAAAGCCGGAATCGATTGGGCGCTGCTTCACGTCCAACACAGTAGGGCGTCGTTCGGTCGCCAATGTTAGGGAGAAGGCATGAATAATTCGAATATCAAGACCGCGGTTTTCTGGGTGGTCATCATCATGGTGGTGGTGCTGTTCTGGACCGTGGTTCACAACACCAAGTCGCGCCAGGACGTACAGCTCTCCTACACGGCTTTAATGAACGACGTCAACGCCGGCAAAATCAAGACCGTCAAGATTACCGGCAACGACCTCCAGGGAACCTACAAAGAGGACAACCAGGAGTTGCGCGCCGTCATTCCCACCAACCATCAGAATCTCGACGACGCCATGCTGCAAAAAGGCGTGGACATCCACTACAACAAGGAGACCGGCAGCGGCTGGGTAAACATCCTGGTAAACGCCATTCCCTTCGTCCTGGTGCTGGCGTTCTGGATCTTCATGATGCGTCAGATGCAGAGCGGCGGCAATAAGGCGCTGAGTTTCGGAAAGAGCCGCGCCCGGCTGCATTCTTCCCAGCAGAAGAAAGTTACTTTCAAGGACGTCGCTGGAGTCGAAGAAGCCAAGGAAGAGCTCCAGGAAATTATCGAATTCCTGCGTGAGCCTCAAAAATTCCAGAAATTAGGCGGCCGGATTCCGAAAGGCGTTTTGTTGATCGGACCTCCCGGTACCGGCAAGACTCTCCTGGCGCGTGCCATCGCGGGCGAAGCGAACGTTCCCTTCTTCTCTATCTCCGGTTCGGATTTTGTGGAAATGTTCGTGGGCGTCGGCGCCAGCCGCGTGCGCGATCTGTTTGAAAATGGCAAGAAAAACGCTCCCTGCATCATCTTCATCGATGAAATCGACGCCGTCGGACGTCACCGCGGCGCAGGACTCGGCGGTGGACACGATGAGCGCGAGCAAACCCTCAATCAGTTGCTGGTGGAAATGGACGGCTTCGAATCCAATGAGGGCGTAATCCTCGTAGCCGCCACCAACCGGCCCGACGTGCTCGATCCCGCGCTCCTCCGCCCCGGCCGTTTCGATCGGCGCGTGGTGGTTGGCCGTCCCGACGTAAAGGGCCGCGAAATGATCCTGCGCGTTCATACCAAGAAAACACCGCTGGCTGACGACGTGGAACTATCGGTCGTCGCTCGCGGCACTCCTGGTTTCGCCGGGGCAGACTTGGCGAATCTGGTAAACGAGGCTGCTCTGGTGGCGGCACGACAGAACCGCAAGGTGGTCACGCAGTTCGATTTCGAGCTGGCCAAGGACAAAGTGATGATGGGCGTCGAACGTAAATCGCTCATTATTAGCGAAGACGAAAAACGCAACACCGCTTATCACGAAGCTGGACATGCCTTGGTCGCGGCCGTGATCCCGGGAGCCGATCCGCTTCACAAAGTCACCATCATCCCGCGCGGCATGGCGCTCGGCGTCACCATGCAATTGCCGCTCGACGACAAGCACTCCTACAACAAGGATTATCTCGAAGCGCAGCTCGCTATCATGATGGCCGGCCGCATCGCCGAAGAGATTTTCATGCACCACATCACCACCGGCGCCGGCAATGATATCGAGCGCGCCACCGAGATGGCTCGCAAGATGGTTTGCGAATGGGGCATGAGCGAGCTTGGTCCCATGAGCTTCGGCAAAAAGGAAGAGCAGATCTTCCTGGGCCGCGAGATCGCGCAGCATCGCGACTACAGCGAAGCCACTGCCATTAAGATTGACGAGCAGGTTCGCAAGCTGGTGGATTCGGGCTACAGCCGCGCTCGCCAGATCATCGAGGGAAAATCGGAAGCCCTGGCTCGCATCGCCGAAGCGCTGCTGGTCCGCGAAGTTCTGGACGGCGCCGAAGTGAAAATGCTGATCGATGGCGAGACCTTGCCGGCCGTTACCACTGGTCCGAAATCAACCACTCCCGACGGCGGCGATAAGCAACAGGTCATCCGGCCTGAGGGCGGCAAGCCTCTACCCGGCCTGCTAGGCGGCGAGCGTCCACAGCCGGCGTAAGAGTTCGACCGACCCGTCAGGACCGAGCCGCGACCGCAGGAAGCGGTTTACGACGCGCCCTCCATGTCTGTGCCCCAGTTCTCGGCGTACCTTTTTGACGTCGACGGTACTCTGGTCGATTCCGCAACCGACATCTGCGGAGCCATCCAGGCAGTCCTCGCGACTACGCGTCAGAGTAGCGTCTCCGACGATCTCCTGCGCCGCTACATCGGCCGTCATTTGTACGACCTCTTCGGCGACCTGCTCCCCGAATGCACCCGCGAGCAAATGGACCTGATGCTCGCCGACTACCGTCGAATCTACCTAGCGAGAAATCACAGCCTCACCCGCGCCTACCCCGGCGTCGCAGACACGCTCTCGGCGCTACCCGGCAAGAAATCGACCGCGACCACCAAAGGCACGCCCACCACGCGCTCGGTGCTGGAATTGTTCGGCCTGCTGGCTTATTTCGATCACGTCCAGGGGACCGACGGATTCCCGGCCAAGCCCGAGCCGGACGTGATCTTCGCCTCTCTCAAGGCACTCGGAGTAGCTGCCGAAGATTGCCTGCTCGTCGGCGATTCAGCGGCCGACATGGAAGCCGGACGTCGCGCCCATGTCAAGACCTGCGCCGTGTTGTGGGGCTACGGCCGCCGCGAGGATCTGGCGAAATGGGAACCCGACTATTGGATCAACGACCCGCGAGAACTACTGAGTAGCGCAGGTCTCTGACGTCTCTGACCTGCGAAATGTAATCAGTATATCCGCCAGCCCAGCAGGCTTCGAAACATACCTGCTCACCGCGAGCGCAGCTTCTTCTTCGGCCCTGCCAAACTCCACGCATCGCGTAAATGCGAAGCCAGCTCTTCATCGTCGACGTTCGGAAGCTCAATGCCCACCCAGCCGCGAACTCCCACATACGGCGGCCGGAAGAATTTGTCCGGCCAGGTGCTGATCAGCATGGCCTGAAGACCCGGAGCCGCAGGGATCCAGACCGCGATATGCCCGTCGTTGTGATGATTGTTGGAAAACATCGCATACACTTTCTTGCGGACGAAGAAGGTCGGTTCCCCGTGCGAAAGTTTTTCCGTAGTCTCAGGCAACGACGCACAGATTCGCCGCACCCGCCGCAAATGTTCTTCGCTGTCGATCGCTTTTCGTTCGCGCGCCATTTCTTTCAACGTAACGTACTTTAGCTACAATCATCATGGATCATGCGAACAATTCGTCGTGTAGCTGTGCTCGGCGCCGGCACAATGGGATCGCGCATAGCCGCGCACTTTGCCAATGCCGGTGTGCCCTCTTTGCTTCTGGATATCGTTCTACCGCGCGAGCCCAGTCGCAATGCCGCCGCTCAAAAAGGCATCCAGAATGCCCTCAAGCAGCGCCCTGGAGGATTCTTCACCGAAGATAAAGTCTCTCTCATCCGTCCTGGCAACTTCGAGGACAATCTCGGCGAGCTGGCCGAATGCGATTGGATCATCGAAGCCATCGTCGAGAGCCTTGAGCCAAAGCGCGAGCTGTGGCGCAAAGTCGAAACCATTCGCAAGCCGGATGCGATCGTCTCCACCAACACGAGCGGCATACCGCTGGCTAATATTTCCGCGGGCTTCTCGTCCGAGTTTCGACGCCACTTCTTGGGCACGCATTTTTTCAATCCGCCGCGCTACCTGCATCTTATGGAGTTGATTCCCGGCCAGGATACCGATCCCGATATCCTCACCGCGGTGGAAGAATTCGCCGACCGGCGTCTCGGCAAAGGCGTGGTCCGCACCAAGGACACTCCCAACTTCATCGCCAACAGAATCGGCAGCTTCTTCGGCGGCACCATCGCCAAAACGATGGTCGAAGAGGATTTCACCATTGAGGAAGTCGACGCCCTCACCGGACCGCTCATCGGCCTGCCCAATAGCGCCAGCTTCCGCCTGCTCGACATCGTCGGTCTGGATGTCTGGGCCTTTGTTGGCAGCAATCTCTATAATCTCGTTCCCAACGATCCTTGGCGCGATCGATTCCTTCCGCTAGATTTCGAAAAGAAGATGATCGAGCGCAACTGGCTGGGCGAAAAAACGGGCCAGGGTTTTTACAAACGCGTCGGCAAAGGCGATAGCCGCGAAATCCAGGTGCTGGATTGGAAGACACTCGAATACCATCCGGCGCAGAAGCCGCGCTTTCCGTCAGTCGAAGTCGCGCGCAATGTCGAGGACCTCGGCGAACGGCTCCGCACTCTGCTTCGCTCCAATGATCGAGCCGGCAACTTCCTGTGGAAGGTCTTCAGCGATCTTTTCTTGTACTCGGCTGAGATGATCCCCGAAATCTCCGACCGCATTGTCGAGATCGATCGCGCCATGCGCTGGGGCTACGCCAATAAGCTCGGACCTTTCGAGCTGTGGGATACGCTCGGGTTCGTTGACGTCGTCACCCGGCTCGAGACGGAACGCCGCATGCTTCCGCCCGCGGTGAAAGACGCTCTCGCGCGCGGCGTGATCTCACTGTATCGGCACGAAGAACGCAACGATCAGCCACGTACCGTTTACTTCGATTTCCACAAGAAAGACTACCGCCCCATCGAGCCGCGCCCCGGCATCATCGTGCTGTCCGATCTCAAGCGCGTTCACGGCGTCATTCAAGAGAACTCCGGCGCGTCATTGATCGATCTGGGCGATGGCGTGCTCTGCGTCGAGTTCCATAGCAAGATGAACTCGCTGGGCGAAGACAATATCGGCATGCTGTATGCCGGACTGGATGAAACCAATCGCCATTTCGACGCCATGGTGATCGCTAACGAGGGCGAAAACTTCAGCGTCGGCGCGAACCTGATGATGGTGCTGCTGGCCGCCCAGGAGGGCGATTGGGACGAGCTAAATCGCGCCGTCAATCGTTTCCAGCAGGTCAACATGGCGCTGAAGTATGCGGCCAAGCCGGTGGTCTCGGCCCCGTTCGCCCGCACGCTGGGAGGCGGCTGCGAAATCGTTCTGCATTCCCGGCGCGCGCAAGCCTCGGCCGAAACTTACATCGGCCTGGTCGAAGTCGGCGTCGGCCTGATCCCGGGCGGCGGCGGATGCAAAGAACTGCTGCTTCGCCTCAAAGATCCGCGCAAAGTATTCGAGCTGATCGGCTATGCGAAGGTCTCCTCCAGCGCCGAAGACGCCAAGAAATTGGGGCTGCTCGATCGCAACGATTGCATCTCGATGAACCCCGAGCGCCTGATCGGCGATGCCAAGGCGCTGGCGCTCTCTCTGGTACCTGGCTACGCGCCTGGAGTTCCCCGCACGGATATCAAGGTCGCCGGCGATAGCGGCTATGCATTGCTCAAGTTGGGCGTCTGGTCGGCGCGCCAGGGCCACTTCATCAGCGATCACGATGTCACCATCGCCGAAAAGCTGGGAAATGTACTTACTGGCGGCCGGCTCACAGGCGAGCAAATGGTCTCGGAACAATACCTGCTCGATCTCGAGCGCGAGGCGTTTCTCAGCCTGTGTGGTCTGCCCAAAACGCAGGAGCGCATTCAGTATATGCTAAAGACAGGAAAACCCCTGCGGAACTAGTCCGTTGGTGGCGCACGCACTCGTGCGTGCAGCGTTCGCACTCGTGCGAACGCAGAGGAATAAATCATGAACCAAGCCGTCATCATCGATTGTCTTCGCACGCCCGTCGGTAAAGCCCCCAAGGGCACTCTCCGCACTACCCGGCCCGACGATCTGGCCGCAATCGTCATCCGCCGCCTGCTCGAAAAATATCCTTCCGTCGCCCGCGACGAAATCGAGGATGTGATCCTCGGCTGCGCCAATCCGGAAGGCGAATCCGGAATGAACATGGCGCGTATCGCCGCGCTACGGGCCGGTCTCCCCGACGCCGTTCCCGGAGTCACAATCAATCGCTTCTGCTCCTCTGGACTGCAGGCCATCGCCATGGCCGCGGATCGCATTCGCTCCGGAAGCGCCCAGATCATCATCGCCGGCGGCTCTGAGTCGATGAGCATGATCCCCATGGCCGGCTACAAATTCGCACCGAATCCCTGGATGGTCGATCACCTCCCGCAGATTTACATGGGCATGGGACTGACCGCCGAAGAGGTCCAGCGCAAGTACGGTATCAGCCGCGAAGATGCCGACCAGTTCGCTTATCGCAGCCACCAGAACGCTCTGAGGGCGCAGGCTGAAGGCAAGTTCGACGAAGAATTAGTGCCGGTAGAGATCGAATCCACGGTGCTCGACAACGGTGCCCCCAAGACCCGCAAAGCTGTATTCCAAAAAGACGAGGGGCCGCGCGCCGACACTTCGATTGAAGCGCTAGCTAAACTTAAACCCGTGTTCCAAACCGACGGAGCCGTTACCGCCGGCAATTCTTCGCAGACCAGCGATGGAGCAGCCGCCGCTCTCGTAATGTCCGAGCGCAAAGCGAAGGAACTCGGGCTTAAGCCAATGGCCCGCTTTGTCAGTTTCGCAGTGGCCGGCGTGCCACCCGAGATCATGGGCATCGGCCCAGTGGTGGCGATTCCGAAGGCGTTAGCGTTAGCAGGCCTGAAGAAAGAAGATATAGGCGTCGTCGAGTTGAATGAAGCGTTTGGCGCCCAGGCGTTGGCCGTAATTCGAAGAACCGGACTGGACCCGGCGCGCGTAAACCCCAACGGCGGAGCCATTGCCCTCGGTCATCCCCTGGGATGCACCGGCGCGAAATTAACTGCAACCATCCTGCGCGAGATGAAACGCGGCGGCTCGCGCTACGGAATGGTGACGATGTGTGTCGGCGGTGGCCAGGGCGCCGCCGGAATTTTCGAAAGCATGAACTAGTAGCGCACGCAACTCGTGCGTGCCGCGTTCACACTCGTGTGAACGCCTTTTAGAAAGGAAAATATGGCATCTTCCACACTCTCCCCCACCAAACACCAAGGCGGCTCATTTCTCCTAGCGGCATCTACTCCCGAAGAGATCTTTTCACCCGAAGATTTCACCGATGAACACCGCGCCATCGCGCGAACCACCGAAGACTTCTGGAACAAAGAAGTCGCGCCTAACGTCGATGCAATCCAGCATCAGGAACCCGGCCTGGCCATTTCCATCCTTCGCAAATCCGGCCAACTTGGCCTGACCGGCGTGATCCTGCCGGAGAAATTCGGCGGCATGGAAATGGATCTGACCTCCGCCATGATCGTCGCCGAGGGCGTCTCCAAAGACGGCTCGTATTCCGGCTGGCACGGCGCGCACACCGGCATCGGCACACTGCCGTTATTGCTTTTTGGAACTGAAGAACAGAAGCAGCGCTATCTCCCCAAGCTCGCCACCGCCGAGATGGTAGCGGCCTATTGCCTCAGCGAACCGCAGGCCGGCTCCGACGCCCTGGCTGCCAAGACGCGCGCCGATCTGAGCCCCGACGGGAAGCACTACATCCTCAACGGCCAAAAGATGTGGATCACCAACGGCGGCGGCGCTGATCTGTACACCATCTTCGCAAAGGTCGGTGGCGAGAAATTCACGGCATTTTTGGTCGAGCGCAAATATCCCGGAGTCCAACCCGGCGCCGAAGAAAAGAAGATGGGCATCAAAGGCAGCTCCACTACGGCCATCTATCTCGACAATGTCCACGTGCCAGTTGAGAACGTGCTGGGCGAGATCGGCCGCGGCCACATCATCGCATTCAATATTCTCAACCTCGGCCGCCTGAAACTGGGACCCTTCGCGATCGGCGGCTCCAAGGAAGCGCTGCGCGCATCGTTGAAGTACGCCAAAGAGCGCAAGGCTTTTGGAAAATCGATCTCCGAGTTCGGCATGATCCAGCACAAGCTGGCCGAGATGGCGATTCGCATTTATGCCGCCGAAAGCACCAGCTATCGCGTGGTCGGTCTCATCGAAGGCCAGTTGGAGGGATTCTCCTGGAGCCAACCGAATGCCAGCCAGACCATGCTCAAAGCGGTCGAAGAATTCGCGGCCGAATGCTCTTACATCAAGATCTTCGCTTCCGAGATGCTGGACTATGTAGTCGACGAAGGCGTCCAGATCCATGGAGGCTACGGCTATTCTCAAGAGTACGCCGTGGAGCGCGCCTATCGCGACTCGCGCATCAATCGTATTTTTGAAGGCACCAATGAGATCAATCGTCTGCTCGCTACCGGCATGCTGCTGAAGCGCGCGCAGCGCGGCCAACTGCCGTTGGTCGAGGCCGTGAAGAAGCTGCAGGCTGAGATTCTCGCCGGGCCATCGCTCTCCGAGGGCGATGAAGACTCCCGGCTCGTGGCCAATGGCAAGAAGGTAACGCTATTCGCACTGGGCGTGGCCTTTCAGAAATATATGGCGGCGCTCGAAGAGCAGCAGGAAGTCCTGGCGGGCATCACCGACATCGCCATGAATGCCTTCGCCATGGAGTCCACGTGGCTGCGCACCCAAAAGCTGGCCAAGCTTCACAAAGGCGATATCGCCGCCGAGATGTGTCCGGTATTTCTGCGTGAAGCCATGGAGACGATCGAGAGCGCCGCGCGGAATGTGCTGGCGGCCTCTTCCGAGGGCGACGCCCTGCGTACCAATCTCGCAGTGCTCAAGCGGTTCACGAAATTCGAGCCTGTGAACGCCATTGCTGCCCGGCGCAGGATTGCAGCGCGCCTGCTCGCAGCCGACCGCTACACCGTGTAGCGCTTTGTGGCGCACGCCGCTTACCGTAGCGCACGCACTCGTGCGTGCCGCGTCGGCACTCGTGCCGACGCATTTAAATCATGAAGCTCATCATCACCGTCGGCCTGCCCGGCTTCGGCAAGTCGACCTATCTCGCGCGCCTCGGTGTCAACGCGATCTCATCCGACGGAATCCGCCGCCTCATCGCCGACGACCCGCTCGACCAATCCATGCACGCGCGGATTTTCGCCACCATACGCTATCTGGTGCGGCAGCGCATGGCCGCCGGCCGCCCGGAAACCTACGTCGACGCCACTCACCTTACTCGCTGGGAGAGGGTGCCCTACATCCGCCTCGCCCAGCGCCGGCAGTGCGATATCGAAGCCCTGTTCTTCGACGTGCCCCTCGAAGTGTGTATCCAGCGTAATCAAGGCCGCGAACGCATCGTCCCCGACCAAGCCATTCTCGACATGGCCCGCAATCTTCAACCACCCACGGAAGCCGAAGGCTTTTCGCGAGTGCAAAGAATCAGCGACGCTTAGCTCTAAACCCGGCTAGCATAGAACGTATGGACGTAGTGAACATGCACGGAGCCAAGAACAGTCTGTCCAAGCTCGTGAAACGCGCTGCCGCAAACACCGCAAAATGCCCTAGGGGATCTTTAAGGGCAAATTCATATAACCGACGATTTCGATGAATCCTTGGACGAAGTTCAAGGACTATCTGTGATCGTCAATTTCGCGCCTCGCTCCCGCCCCACCTGCCAAACAACTTCTTCAACGCCCGCCTTTCATGAGAGCCAGCTTCATGATGAGCATCGGCAGATGCGAAGATCCTGGCATCCTTGTCTTTTTGTCTCTGCCAGACTGAAATACGGCGAATGTGCAGCGTTAAGGTCGGCTCGATGACGCGGCCCGCGTGGATCGGTTGAGTTCGGTATGGTTCAATTATTCAATTGAGGGATGGCGTTCTCGCCATTTCCCGGATCGTCGATTAGACCAGCTTCCACATAGCCCAACCGCACGCCCTTTTGTCCAAGTAAACACTGCGGCGTTCTTGTGAGAGTATGTCAGGTCAGAATCGGATGAACCAAGGTGCAGGTCGATTCTGAAACAAACTTGCCCCGCTTCGGACTTCCCCCTCACTCATTCCGCAAGCGCGATCAGCGGATCCACCCGCAGAGTCCGCCGAGCCGGAATATAGGACGCCACCATCGCAATCAGCGCAAGCACGAAAGCCACAACGGCAAACGTCGCCGGATCGACCGCGCTCACCGAGTACAGCAGCTTCGCCATCAACCGGGTGAGCCCGAGAGAAGCTGCGCTGCCGATCAGGATCCCTGCAGCCGAGATCTTCCCGCCCTGCGCCAGCACCAGCCGCAGCACATCGCCGCGCTGCGCGCCCAGCGCCATCCGGATCCCGATCTCTCTCGCTCGCTGCGCTACCGAGTAGGAAATCACGCCATAGATTCCGATGCCGCCAGGACGAGCGCCAGCCCGCTGAACAGCCCGAGCAGGATGAGCGTGATGCGCCGCGTGGAAACCGAAGCGTTGACCACTTCCTGCATGGTGGCGATGCGAAAGATGGGTTGCTCTTTGTCGATCGAAGCGACAATCCCGCGAATCGCGGAAACCAGCGCGGTCGGTTCCTGGCCGGATTTCACCAACAGCGCCATCCCATTCGACGCCGCCTGGCGGAACGGCACATAGACTTCCAGACGCGCGGGATTGGCGAGGCCGTACATCTTGGTGTCCGCAACCACCCCCACAATCGTGACCCACTTCGGCGCGGCCAGGTCTCGGTTGCCGAACATGAACCGCTTGCCGATGGGGTCTGTTCCGGGGAAAAGACGCTGCGCCAACGTCGCATTGACCATGGCCACCCGCGGAACGTTCTCCCGGTCCGCATCCGTGAAGCCCCGGCCCCGCAGCAGGCGAATGCCCAGCGTCTTCTCATAATCCGGACTGACGATGTGGATGTCCGGATGCGGAAAGCTGCCCGGCTTCGGCAAGGGCATCCCTTCCACCGTAATGTCGGTGCGCGAATGGTCGTCGGTGAGCGGAATCGCGGTCCCGACCGCCGCGGATTCCACGCCCGGCAACGCGCGAACGCGGTCCAGCGTTTGCTGCCAGAAACCGATCACCGCCGGGTCCTTGTCGTATTGCGCGGTCCGCAGGTCCATCTCCAGCTTCAGCACGCGCTCGGACCGGAAGCCGGAATCCACCGAAAGCAGGCGATACAGGCTTTTCATCATCAGCCCGGCGCCCACCAGCAGAATCAGCGCCAGCGCCACTTCGCTGGTGGCCAGCAAACCGCGCCAACGATTCCGCCCGCCTGCGCTGGTGGTCTTGCCTCCCTCCTTCAAATCCGATTGCACATTGCCGCGCGCGGAATGCAGCGCGGGAGCCAGCCCGAACACAAACATCGACAGCACCACCAGGCCGGCCGAAAACAGCAGGACGGCGCCATTCATGCCCACGCTCGCGCCGGCCAGCGTGTCCGGCGGAATCAACCGCGCGATCGCCGGAATTCCCGCCATCGCCAGGCCTACTCCCGCCAGCCCGCCCAGCAGCGCCACCAGAAAACTCTCCGTCAGAATCTGGCGGACAATCCGGCCGCGGCTCGCCCCGATGGCGATGCGCAGCGCCATCTCCTTGGCCCGCACCGCGCCCCGCATCAGGAACAGATTCGCCACATTGGCGCAGGCCACCAGAAGCACGAAGATCGCGGCTCCCAGCAGCACCAGCATCGCCGGGCGCACGTCGCCCGAGAACGCTTCACGGAGCGGCTGCAGGTTGACGCCGAACTGGTCATTGGCCTCGGGATACGCGCGCGCCAGGCGTGCCGCAATGGCTTCCATTTCCGCGCGGGCTTGCTCCATCCGCACGCCCGCCGCCAGCCGCCCCACCACTAGCAGGTCGCCGCGGTCTCCCCTGTCTGTTGCGCTGTCGTTGTTCGTGGCCCACACGCCCATCGGCTCCATCACGTCGCATTTCTCCACCCAGCGAAAGTCCGGCGGCAGCACGCCAACGATGGTCACCGTCCGGCTGTCCAGGCGAATCGTCTGTCCGATCGCCCTGCGGTCCGCGCCGAAATGCGACTGCCAGAGCGCGTAGCTCAGCAGCACTACCGGCGCCGCGCCGGCCTTTTCCTCGTCAGCGGTGAATCCGCGGCCCATCACCGGCCGCACTCCCGCCATGGAAAGAAAGTTCGGCGAAACGGCCAGGCCGCCGATGTTCTCCGGTTGACTGCTGCCGGTCATGTTGAAATTGACGCCGCTCACCGCCGCCATCTCCGAAAACGTGTGGCTCTGCGCTCGCCAATCCTGAAAATTCGGATAAGAGACGCTCACATCGCCCACCCGCGGCGTGGTCTCGTTCAGCAGGACCAGGCGCGAGGCATCCCGGAAGGGCAGCGGCCGCAGCAGAATGCCGTAGACCACCGAAAATATCGCGGTGTTGGCGCCGATCCCCAGCGCCAGCGTGAACAACGCCGCCGCCGCGAAGCCCGGCGATTTGAGCAGCGTCCGCCAGCCGTAGCGAAGATCCTGCGCCAGCGTTTCCATCAGGGACACGCCGCGCGCGTCGCGGCAATCTTCCTTCACCTGTTCGAGGCCCGCCGAACTCCATGCGCACTCGCCGCAGAGCTTCGTCGCGGCTCATTCCTGTCTTCAGATACTTCTCGATTTGCCGTTCGGAGTGAAACCGCAACTCGTCTTCCATTTCGGATTCCACGGTCTCCCTCCGGAACAGGGAACGCAGACGAAAGAACAAATCGTCCAGCATGGCAAACTCCTAGGCTGGGCCCAGCACTTGGGCCACGGCGGCCGTCAGTTTTTGCCACGAATCCTTTTCCGTGGCAAGCTGCCGGCGCCCGCTCTTGGTGAGTTCATAATATTTGGCGCGCCGGTTGTTGTCCGACGTGCCCCAGTGAGCTTTGATCCATCCGCGGCGCTCCAGCCGGTGCAGCGCCGGATAGAGCGAGCCCTGCTGAATCCGCAGCACATCGCTCGACATCTGTTGCACGCGCTCCGAAATGCCCCAGCCGTGCTGCGGTTCGAGCGCCAGCGTCCGTAGGATCAAAAGATCCAGAGTGCCTTGCGGCAGTTCGATGCGTTCGTTCATGGGCTTTACCTTCCCATTTCACTTCTACAGGGGAGCATAGCAGATCCCCTGTCGAAGTGCAAGGGGAACGCGTGCATTTGCGGCCGGGCGTCCTGAGCTGGTCCACTGAACCGACATCGCCGAAATCTTCGAATACAAAGGAACCGACTGGAAGATTCGCGAGCTTAAGGCAGGATCGTTCCCTTGTTATATCTTTTTTGGTATACGAGCCTTTGAGTTGGACGGTCGAAACCTGAACGAAACCGTCGAGGAGGAAGTTGAGGCGCTGCCCGAGGATATGCGGGCGAGCCTAGCGCGCATTACCATGCTCATCGAACAGAAGGGCCTTGAGCGCGTGGTGATCTCAACGTTTCATCAAGAAGACGGAGAAGTAACGGATGGCACGTATCACCGAACTGCACAAGAAATGGATGAAGGAACCGAAGTACCGAAGGCCTACGAGGCGCTGGAGGAGGAGTTCGTCCTTGCGTCGGCCGTGATCGACGTTCGCAATCGCGCGGGACTGACGCAGGCAGAGTTGGCGCGGAAGATGGGCACCACGCAGCCTATCGTCGCCCGGTTGGAAAGCGGGCGATCTCGACCGTCGATGCGCACGCTGGAAAGGCTCGCAGACGCCACAGGCTCGCGCCTGCTCATCAGCTTCGCGCCCCGCACGCGAAAACGGCCGCCTTAGGCATCTTCTGCCTTCTGCCTTCTGCCTTCTGCCTTCTTCTGCCTTCTGCCTTCTGTCTTCTGCCTTCTGCCTTCTGCCTTCTGCCTTCTGCCTGTATACTGTGCCTTGGCCCTGTCATCCAACCGGCAGCTTCGCATCGTCCTGCTGTTCGCCGCCCTTTCCCTCGCATCCTGCCAGCACCGCACCAAGAAACTGATCGCCGTGGTGCCCAAGGCAACTTCGCATCTGTTCTTCGTATCCGTGCACGCCGGAGTTCTCGCCGCCGAACGTGATTTCGGCGTCGAAGTATTGTGGAACGGCCCTCAGAGATGAGACCGATTACTCGCGCCAGATCGAGATTGTCGACTCCATGGTCACCCGCCACGTGGACGCCTTGGCCATCTCCGCCACCGACCGCACGGCGTTAGTCGCACCCGTCAAGCGCGCCATGCAAGCCGGAATTCCGGTCACCGTTTTTGATTCCGGCCTGGACGTGAAGGGCTACGTAACCTTTGTCGCCACCGACAATTACGGCGCCGGCCAGACCGCCGCGCGAAAGCTGGCCGAGTTGGTCCACGGCAAAGGAAAAGTCGCCGAGCTGATGCAAAAGCCAGGAGGCAGCTCCACCGGCGATCGCGAGCGCGGCTTCGACGACACCATGGCGAAGGAGTTCCCCGCCATCAACATCGTCGCGCGCCAGTATGGAATGGGCGACCCTGCGAAATCACGCAACGCGGCCGAGGACATTCTTACCGCCCATCCGGACCTGGATGGAATATTCGCTTCGGCCGAAGCCAACTCCATCGGCGCCATCCAAGCCATCAAGGCGCGCGGCCTCTCCGGCAAAATCAAGCTGATTACCTTCGATTCCAGCGATATTCACTTGGCGGCTCTCAAGGACGGCACCATCGACGTGATGTTGGTGCAAGACGCCTATCGCATCGGCTACGAAGCGGTCCACAGCCTGGTGATGAAGCTGAACGGCCAGACCCCTCCACAACAAATGGACCTGAAAGTTCATGTGATTCGTAAACAGGATCTCGGCCAGCCAGACGTGCAGGCGCTCCTGTTCCCGATCGCGCGCAGAAATCAGCGAGAGTAAAGCTACTCCATAAACTCGACTTGATATTCCTCGATCACCGGATTCGCCAGCACATCGTGCGCGATCTGATTGATCTCCGTTCCGGCTTTTTCGCGATCCGTTCCCGGCTCGAGGGTGATTTCGAAGAACTTGCCTTGCCGCACGGCTGCGATTGAGGTATGGCCGAGGCCAACTAATGCCGACCGGATGGTCTGTCCCTGCGGATCGAGAACACTAGGTTTCATAGACACATAGACGCGGGCTCGCATGGAATTCCATTGTAACGAGTGTTACGAATGCCGCGAAAAGCGTCTAACTACTGGTATGACTCCTAGGCTGCCCCTCGCGTCATTATTGACTTTTGGACTGCTGGCGTTTCCGCAGTCGCCCACCATCGATCCGCCAGCCGTATCGAATCCATACGCGCGGGTAGCATGGCTCACCCTCAACCAGGGCGTCGACGACAAGGACACTGACCATCGCAAAGAGGCCATCGAAGCCACCGGTACCGTGGGAGCGGCGCCCGAAGCGGTGAAGCTGGCCGCCAAGGGTCTTCAAGACAAGGAAGTTCTCAATCGTCAGGCGGCCGCGGCCACGCTCGGGCCAAATGGGATCTCAAGATGCGATCCCTTATCTCAAGAACGCTCTCGAGGATAAACCTGAGGTCGCTTTTACCGCTGCCAAGGCATTATGGAACCTCGGAGACACCACCGGTCGCACGATCTTTCAGGAAGTGCTGGAAGGGGAGCGTCCGGATGGGCCCACGAAAATGCAGAAGGCCCTGAAAGATTCGAAGAAGAGATTGAAACCCGATCAGTTAGCCATGATGGGCGTCTCCGAAGTCTCAGGCATGCTTGGCCCCGCTGGCATCGGGGTACAGGCTGTTACGCGAAGCGGTTAAAGAGCTCAAAGGTGTTGGCGGTGGCATTCCGGGCCGTGCCGTTGCAGCGGAGGTTCTCGGGAAAGATTCCGATCCTTACGCGCTGACTTTGCTCGAGTGGGCGCTCGGCGATAACAACTGGGCCGTCCGCGTGGCCGTTTGCAAGGCCCTCGGCGATCGCGGCAATGACGCCACTATTGCCAAGTTGCAGCCACTCCTCAATGATGATCACCATGCGGTGCGATATATGGCCGCGGCTTCGATAGTAAAACTGAGCCTCAAAACTCAGTCGACCGCCTCTCGACTAGACTACACTTGCGGTACCCTACAACTTAAAGGGTCGGGAGGCGCGCTATCGTCAAAATCTGTGTGCTCGCAAGCAGCAGTTCGGGAAACTCCACCTTCATCCGCACTGAGCGGACCCGCATCCTGGTCGACGCGGGCTTGAGCCGGCGCGACGTCCTGGCGCGCCTGGCAGCTATCGACGAGCAGCCTGAATGCCTGGATGCTATTCTGATCACCCACGAGCACTCCGATCACGTGAGCGGCCTGGTGGCGCTGGCCCGGCTTCTGGACGTCCCCATTTTCATCACGCGCCTCACCGCACCCGCCATTCCATGGGAAGAGTACGCGCCCAAGCTCGATTGCTTCCAGGCGGGCGCAACTTTTTCGGTCGGCGATATCGAGGTCGACAGCTTTACCGTTCCCCATGACGCCATCGATCCGGTAGGTTTCTGCTTTCGCACGCAAGGCATTAAGATCGGAGTGGTCACCGACCTCGGTTATGTGCCCCAGTCGGTTAAATTCCATCTGAGAGGCGCCGATCTGCTGGTGCTCGAATCGAATCACGATCTCGAGATGCTGAAAGTCGGCCCCTATCCGTGGTCGGTGAAGCAGCGAGTGATGGGGCGCAAAGGACATCTGTCGAACGACGTCGTTTCGGATTTCATCCGCTTCGATCTTGACTCCTCCATCAGTACACTGGTGCTGGGGCATTTGAGCGAGCACAACAATCATCCCGCAGATTGTGCGTACCACAGCCGGCCGCGCGCTCGACGGCAGCGGCCGCGCGCTCTTCACCCGCCTGGTCGTGGCCGAGCCGAAACAACAGACCGAGGTCTTCGCTTACTAATGATCGACCGCTATACCCGGCCCGAAATGGGCCGCATCTGGAGCGAAGAGAACAAGTATCGCCAGTGGCTGGAAGTTGAATTGGCCACCGCCGAAGCGCTGGCCGAAACCGGCGAAGTTCCTGAAGATGCAGCCAAGTTGTTGCGCGAACACGCCGGTTTCACGGTCGCTCGGATTCAGGAGGTCGAGCGGGAGGTTCGCCACGATGTTATTGCATTCACTACGGTTGTGGCTGAAAGCATGGCTGCGGCCGGGCACGCCGGAGGCGTCCAGATGGCTGCACTACGGGCTAACTTCTAACGATGTAGTAGATACGGCCCAAGCTTTGATGCTGCGGAGCGCGTCCGGGATTATATTCCAAAGGAATCAATAGCTTATCCGACGACTCTCAAGGCCCGGGCGCTGGAATTTAAGCACACCATCCAGATTGGAAGGACCCACGGAATCCACGCAGAGCCCATCACTTTTGGGCTCAAATTGGCGCTTTTCTATGACGAAATCCGTCGAAATCTGACTCGTTTCTGCGCCTCCGCCGAGGATTTGCGCGTCGGCAAGATCTCGGGCGCTGTCGGGACCTTCGGCCACATCGGACCGGAGGCTGAAGAGCGTATTTGCCGTCGGCTCGGGTTGAGGCCCGCTCCTATAGCTTCGCAGGTCATCTCGCGCGACCGGCATGCCAACTATGTCTCCGCGCTGGCCTTGATCGCGGCTGCGCTCGAGAAGATCGCGCTTGAAATCCGCCATCTGCAGAGGACCGAGGTCCGGGAGGCCGAAGAGCCTTTTCCGCCGGCCAGAAGGGCTCTTCCGCCATGCCCCACAAGCGAAATCCTGTGACTGCGGAGCAGATCTGCGGACTCTCCCGCGTGGTTCGCTCGAACGCCCAAGCGGCTTTCGAGGACGTCGCACTATGGCACGAGCGAGACATTTCGCATTCATCAGTTGAGCGAATCATCCTGCCCGATTCGACCATTCTGGTGGATTACATGCTTTCTAAGACCGAATGGCTGATCGCGGGCCTGCGCGTAAACCCGGCCCGCATGCAGAAGAATCTGGAGCTTACGAAGGGTCTAGTATTTTCGGGCCAGCTCCTATTAGACCTGACGGCTGCAGGGATGCTCCGTGAGGACGCCTACAGAGTTGTCCAGGCTCATGCTATGCGAGCGTGGGATCAGGACGGTGACTTCCGCGCTGCAATAGATACCGATACTCAGATCGCCAAATACCTGACGAAGCAACAGTTGGCCAGAGAGCTTCTCTGTTTCCAGGCAGTTAGCTAACGTCGATCAGATCTTTGATCGCGTATTCCAGGCCGCCTAGTCATAAACTACTTTGGTAGTTTTCAACGCCGATGAAATCTCCACTTCCATTTCCTGACTATTCGTTTAAACTATACCTAGGAGACGGGTGGCTCCGGATGAAAAACATGAGCTCCTCAGATCGTTTTATGGACATCGAGCTCGCTCGAGTCCTACTGGTGGACGACGATCCTACCTCCCGTTTAACGTTACAAACTGTATTAGAAGCTGGTGGTTACAGGGTGGATGCGGCTGCTTCGGCGGCCGAAGCGGTCGGAAAGCTGGAAGATCATGAGTACGAACTAGTACTAAGCGATCTTCAGATGGAATCCCCCCGAGCAGGCCTGCAAGTGCTGGCGCATGCCCGGATGATGGATTACAAGCCCGCCACGGCTATTGTCACCACTTACCAGAACGCCAAGCCTCAGACTGTCAAGCCGCCTAAGACCCAATCCCGGATGCTGATTAAGCCCGAGGATGTGCCGGGACTGCTATCGAAGGTCGCGAATCTGATCAGCGAGCGCGCAGCGCGACGCCTGGAGCGCGAACTGCGCCACGCCACTTAGCTCCCCGGCACGGTAGATCCTGGATCCTACTGCCGAAAGACTGCTTCTTCGAACTCGTCTAATGCGCCGGCGAAAAAGTGATCGCGGGCTTCGATCCAGATCAGTTCCTTGGGGCCCGGCAAGCCGGAAAAGTAGGCCTCCATGGCGGGCACTGGGCAGAACTCATCGTGGGTGCTGAGGATGAAGACGCGGGGCACTTCGCAGCGGCCAAGTTCTGTGCTGTCCTGATAGCTGGCGGGAAATCCTACGGCGATCAGGCGGGAAACTTCAGCGATCTCGCAGCCTAGCTTCAGGATGATCCGCGAACCGAACGAGAAGCCCGCGAGCGAAAAGGGCAATTCCGGGTATCGGGAACGAAGCACCTGGAGCGCCGAGCGCGCATCTTCGATTTCGCCCCGGCCATCATCGTAATTGCCTTCGCTACGGTTGACGCCCCGGTAGTTGAACCGCAGCACCACGGCTCCGGCCCGCCGCAGGCCGCGGGCAATCCGGTAAACGACTTTGTTGTGCATCGTGCCGCCATGCAATGGGTGCGGATGACAGACCAGCACGGCCGCGTTGGGCGCCTGATCCTCAGGTTCTTCCAGCAATGCTTCGAGCTTTCCAGCCGGGCCGTCGATCAAAAGCGATTCTATCCGGCGCGGCCATCAGTTGGTGCGGTAGTTGGTGAACTGCATGTCGATGCCGAAGTCATGACCGCGCAGGAGGGCGATCACATCCTGCAGCGAATCGCGGTCGCGTCCGGAGACCCGCACCAGGTCGCCCTGGATGGAAGCTTGCACCTTCTTCTTGCTGTCTTTGATCGTTTTCACGATCTCGCGCGCTTTTTCGATGGGAATGCCTTGCTGCAGCGAAATCTCCTGGCGCACGGTGGAGCCGGCGGATTCGATGAGCGGCCCGAAGATCATCCCTTTCAGCGGCACTTTGCGCTTCACCAGCTTCTGCTCGAGCACCTCGGCTACGGCTTTCAGCTTATATTCATCCTGGCTCGCCAGCAGGATTTTGTGGTCCTTCTCGTTGAGTTGAATCTCAGACTTGGAGTCCTTCAGATCGTAGCGGGTGATTACCTCTTTGAGAGCTTGCTGGATGGCGTTGTTCACCTCGGCCAAATCGATCTTGGATACGATGTCGAAAGTATTGTCAGGCATGGGTCAATGACCCAATGCTATCAAGACGCGGTCGGTGATTTCATGCGGCTCGCCCGATCGGGCTTGCGCTGCAATTGTGGCGGTGCTTCCCTCCCGTTTTCGCTTGTCCAAGCAGGAGAGCGCGATGAAGGTCAAGACGGGGCTGGCGATGCCGATTCTGGACGGTGCGCCGACCAGCGCCTCAATGACCCAAGGCGATCAAGACGCGCACGGTAATTTCCCCGATCATGGCCGGCAGGGCGGCGTCGAGGGCCAGGGTGATGGCGGCGCGAATGCGCTCAGGATCGATTTCAGGCGCCGCGGCCGGAGCGGGACTGGAAGCCGGCGGGCTGGGAGGCGACGACGCCGCGGAGACTAGCGCTTCGGCGAAAAGTCCGCGCGCCAATTGCGCCGCCTTCACCAGAGGGTTAATCGTCTCCATAACCTTGGAGGCCTCGAAGGGCTTTTTGAGAATGGCGTCGCAGCCGGCCCGAGTAGCTTCTTCTTCATCGAACGGTTCGAGCAGCCCAGCCGTGAGGACGACACGGACATGCCTCAAGTGCGGATCGCCCTTCACATGGCGGCAGAGCTCGAAGCCGGATTTCCCTGGAAGAAACACGTCGGCGAGAATGAGATCGGGATCGACATCGGCTAGCCGCAGCACGGCTGCGTCGCCGTCGGTAAGGCTGACCACTTCGAAACCTTCTTCCCGCAGGATGCGCTCGCCCATACGTTGCGCGTGCGGGCTATCGTCAGCCAGCAGGATGCGGCTCATTCAGAGCTTGGGCGGCGTGGTCGAGCTGGTCGAAGAGGAAGCAGGAACGGCAGCCGGCGCGGTCGTGTCGGCCGGTTGCTTGGGCTTCTTATTTCTTCTTTTTCTTTTGCGCCTTGGCTTGATCGCCGGCGGTTTGCGGCTGTGACTGCGGATTGCCCGGGATGGCTTGTGGATTGCCGGCTTGACTGGCGGCGTCTTTTCCCGCGGCGTCCGTGCCGGCCTTGCCGTTGGCTTCCGGGGAACCCGGAGGATTGGTGCGAGCATCTGGTTTCGTATCCAGTGCCGTGGGATCGCTGACGGTGGTAGCAGTCACATCGCCGGTAAATCCAGGTGCGCCGGTTTGTGGCACGCTCAGAGGAACGGTGGGCCGGAGGGTGGTCATAGCGGGAGCACCGGAGCGCGCGGCAGCGCTGACATCCGGTCCGCGTTTCAGCAGCGCCCCAGTCGTCCTTGAGAACATTCCTGGTTTCTGCCGATTCTCCTTTTCAAACTGCATACGAGCGACCGCCTTGGGATCAGCTTCGGGAACCGGCATTTCCAGCTCTTGCAGTTTTTTCTTGGCGCTGTCGGCATATTCGCTCAACGGGTAGTCCCTTACGATGCGGGCGTAAGCTTCACCTTCCTGGGTGCGAAAACGATTGCCCAGGCGATTGTAGGAGTCGCCTAAATCCCAAAGCGCTTGATCCGCGGCACTGTACAGAGGATATTGATCCACCAGACGCGTGAACCGGTTGGCGGCGGCAAAATTGCTTCCTCGCTTGTAATAGTAAAATCCGACCTTGAACTCACCGTCGGCCAGCGCCTCCTGGATGTTACGCAGCAGTTGCTGCGTGTCGTCCACGAACTTGCTGTTGGGGAACTGGACAATGAGTTGACGGCACTCATCCTCGGCGCGCAAGGCTTGGTTCGGATCGCGGTCTACTTTGTCCATCTGTTTGTAGTGGATCATGCAGACTTTTTGTTGGGATTCGGCCGCTTCCTCCATGGTGGGATAAAACAGGATGAAGTCCTTGTATTCGGCCTCAGCCTGCGCCAGACCCGCCGAGCCGCCCTCGCGAAACCAACTGTCGGCGACGGCCAGCTTGGCTTTGGCCAGGAACTCGCTCTGATCGTAGGTATTGATGAGCGTGTTGAGGGTGATGCGAGCTACTTCATAGCGGCCGTGCTCGATGTCGGAGATAGCACGGTCGAACAGCACTTTGTCGGGCTGCTTGGTGTCCTTAGAGATAGGGTTGTCGTACTTCTTGCGTTTGAAGCCGCACGAAGCCAGCAGACCTGTCAACAGAATCACAACCAAAATGTATTTAGCCATATTTAACCTATAAGCTTAGTCATACTCGAGCGAGCGTTGCCTCGCGGGCAGTTCGCTGCATCTGGACGAACGCTTCTCCTGGCCCGGGAGTGTGAAAAATCGACGTCCCTGCAACCAACCAGTCACACCCCGCGCGAACGATGTCCGGGGCGTTATGAAGCTCCACGCCGCCGTCGATTCCAATTGCAAAATCCAGACCTAACTCCTTGCGCCACCTCGCCAACGCTTGAACTTTCTTCAGAGCGTTGGGGATGAAATGCTGGCCGCCGAAACCCGGATTCACGCTCATCACTAGCACTTCGCCAGCCAAGTCGAGGACCTCGCTCAGGGCAGCCACCGGCGTCGCAGGATTAATAACCACGCCCGCCAGCGCGCCTTCCTGTTGGATCATGCGCAACGTTCGATCCAGGTGAGGGCAAGCTTCTTGATGCACCAGCACGTGATCGGCGCCGGCGCGGATGAACTCAGGTGCGAAGCGGTCCGGGTCGCTAATCATAAGGTGAACATTCAATTGTAGCTTGGTAATTTTACGGATGGACTGCACCACCGGAATCCCCAGGCTAAGATTGGGTACGAAGTGGCCATCCATCACGTCCACATGCAGAATGGACGCTCCGGCCTTTTCGACCTTGGCGATTTCCTCGCCCAAGCGCGCAAAGTCCGCCGCGAGGATAGATGGAAGGATTTCAACCATTTACGAACACATTACTCCACCCCAATTGCGGAGCAAATTTACTCTTCCGATGTTAGCACAGCGACGAAAAATCCATCCCCTGGGTCCCGGCCAGGCAAGCGCTCGACCACTTGCCAGCTCCGCCGCAGGGTTTCGATCACCAATCGATTTTCTTCTTCCTCAAGCGAGCAGGTGGAGTACACCAGCCGGCCTCCCGGCTTCAGATGTTCGAAAGCATTTCGAAGAAGAGCGACCTGCTTGCGGTGGAGGGTCGATTAGCTCGGACGGCTGCAAGCGCCACTTGATCTCCGGATTACGTCCTAAGGTGCCGGTACCGGAGCACGGGGCGTCCACGAGAATCCGGTCGAACTTGTCGCGGAAAGGCAGCGGTTGGGTACCATCCAGCACTACACGGCGGCAATCGAGATCGCCCAGTCTGTTTGAGACGGTGCCAGTGCAGGTCGGAGGCGACCGTGTGCACACCGTACTCGAGCGCCTGCGCGGTTTTGTTGCCAGGGGCGGCGCATAGGTCGAGAAAGGATTGACCCTTCTGGAGGTCCAGGAGCGGGACGATGGATTGAGCGCCGATATCCTGAATTCGTCCGGTGCTCGCGGTGTAGGTTTCAGCAGGCTTTAGGAACTCGCGGGCGATGGACTCGGTAGTCTGGGCTCCAAATCGCCGCTCCCATTTCTCGAGCAGCCACTCCGGGGTCGACAGCTCGACGGACCAATTGGGCCAGGCAATCGGCTGGCGGTCCACTTTTCGAAGCACAGCGTTGACCAGTCCGCCGGCTGAGCTTTTCTTAGCCCGCTTGACGAGCTCCACGCTCTCACTTACGGCCGCATGCGGTGGAACACGTTCCAAATAGCGCAACTGGTAAATTCCCATGCGGAGCGCGATCCGGACTTCCACATCGAGCGATCCGGTGGCGAGCGGGTCGATCACGTGGTCGAGTTGAGCCTTATAGCGAAGGCAGCCGAACACGATCTCGGATGCGAGGCCCGCATCGCGGGAGTCCAGGTTGGCGGAGTATTTCAACAACAGGTCGGATGCGTAGCCGCCCGTTTCAACTTTGCGCAGGACATCGAACGCGACTTGGCGGGCGCGGGAAAGCATGACAATATTTAGTGTGGCAAGATTTTATAATCGCTCCCTAACGGTCGCGGCTCGGAAACGGTCACGGGTTGGATGCAGGAAACTCGCGCTGCTGGGAATTCTCGCAACGGGAATCGGCCAAGCCTCGGATTTCTTTTTCATCCAGATGTCGGACCCCCAGTTCGGGATGTACACAGCGGACGGCGAGTTCTCGCAGGAGACGGCCAATTTCGAATTTGCGATTGCGAACGCCAACCGCCTGCATCCGGCGTTCGTAGTGGTGTGCGGCGATCTTATCAACAAACCAGGCGACCCAGCACAAGCCGCGGAATATCTGCGGATCGCGGCCAAGCTCGACCCGTCCATCAAAATTTATAACGTGCCCGGCAATCACGATGTCCGCAACACGCCGACCGCCGATTCACTGGCGGCATACCGGGGAAAGTTCGGGCCTGACTATTACAGTTTCCGCTACCAGGATTTTGCCGGTCTGGTGATCGATTCGAGTTTGATCCAACATCCAGACCAGTCGCCTGAGGAGGCGGCGCGGCAGGAACGTTGGATCGCCTCGGAATTGGAAAAGGTCAAGCGCGAGGGAGCACGACGGATCGCGGTGTTTCAACATATTCCGTGGTATCTCGAGAATCCGGACGAGACCGATCAGTATTTCAATCTCCCGCGCGAGGCGCGGCAGAAGTACCTGCCGGTATTACAGCGCTACGGTGTGGCATACGCCTTCGCCGGCCATTATCATCGCAACGCGTATGGCGAGAGCCCTGCGCTGCATGTCGCCACCACCGGACCGGTGGGAAAGCCGCTAGGTCCCGACCCTTCCGGCATTCGCGTCGTGATGGTGAAGGAATCCAGCATGGAAAGCCAGTATTACGGCTTGGGAAACATACCGAATCAGGTTGATCTGGGCGGCCACGGGCGTTAACCGAACGGTCGGTCGGTGATAACTTTCTCATTGACACCGGCCACGATTAAACATATAATCCACGAAACGTAGTTTTCTTAGGGTGTTCAAATAGCTCGAACTTAGTACCAGGAAGAAATACTAGGAGAAAGCCATGACTCAAGCCAAGTTTGCGGCTTATATCTTTGCGGGCCTTGTGATGACTTTAACTTTGTTAGTGTCATCGGCGACGGCTCAAAGCACAATTTCCGGTCAGATACGAGACACCAGCGGCGCCGTTGTGGCCAATGCCACAGTGGAAGCTGCTAGTGACGTCCTGATTGAGAGAGTCCGTACCGTCCAGACGAACGGGGAAGGACGGTACGCGATTGTCGACCTGAGGCCCGGCACGTACGTAGTTACTGCGACTGCCCCTGGGTTCGCCACCGTCAAACAGACCATCGAGGTGCCCGCGAATGTAACCGTTCCGGTCGACGCTGAAATGAAAGTGGGCACGGTCGGCGAAACTGTGAATGTCGAAGCTAGGGTGGCTACCGTCGACATCGAAAATGTCGCACATCCGGAAACTCTGACGCGCTCAGAGATGGACACGCTCCCGACCGGCCGATATATGCAGTCAATCGGCTCCTACGTACCTGGTGCTCACCTTAATTTGCCTGATATCGGCGGATCCCAACAGATCGAACAGAATTACGTCTCGGTGCATGGCAACGGTTCTGTCCATGATACGTACCTATTCGACGGCATGATCGTGAACACGACTTACAGCGATGGCCAGATCCAGCAGTACATCGACAACGCGGCCGTTCAAGAGACGACTTACCAGTCCAGCAACGTCACTGCCGACGTTTCGGGCGGCGGCATGTTCACGAACCTCATCCCGAAAGATGGCGGCAACGCCTATCATGTTCAATTTTTCGCCGGTGGCAGCGCGGGAAGCGGCATCTGGCAGGCCGACAACCTCGACAAAACACTGGCGCTGCGTGGCCTAAGCCAACAGGACAAAACTGTGAAGATCGAGGATTTCGATGGGTCCTTTGGAGGACCGATCAAGCGAGACAAATTGTGGTTCATGCTGACCGGTCGTGAACAGGTCACCTTCACGCAGGCAGGCGCCTCCACCTATCCGGACGGGAAGCCCGGGATCCAGGACGGGTACATTTACGCGGGGTCGTTCCGGCTCACGTATCAAATGAATTCAAAGAACAAGTTCAGCGCCTTCCTAACGCGCAACTGGAAATACAAGGGGCACGAGATCCTGGACGGCGGGCAGGAAGGATACATTCCGTCTGATCCGTCCACAACGTCCACACAGCGGAATAAGTGGCCGATGTATTATATTTTGCAGACCAAGTGGACCGGAACTCTCACGCCCAAATTGATTGCAGAAGGTGGGATGTCCATCAGTCACCTGGACTATAACGATATCTACCAGCCCGGTCTTCAACAAGCGCCTTTCACGCAACAATGGTACGAGTTTACGACGGCTCGGGATTCTGGAACTTTGAGGCGCTACTTCGCCCCACGAAGCAATCAATATTTTCAGACCAGCCGGACCGCCTTTAGCGGGTCGCTCGGCTACATTACCGGTTCACACCAGATCCGCATCGGCGGAGTTGGCAGTTACGGCCCGTTCAAATATAGCGTGAATGAAAACGGCGACGGTTACATGGTCTTTACCAATGGCATGCCCATTAATTTCGTGGCCATCAACACGCCGTATTATCAGTGGCCTCGTCTGGATGCGGATGTGGGGCTCTTCGTCACGGATACCTGGCACTTCAAACGGTTCGCGGTAACGGCGGGAGTCCGTTGGGAGTATCTGGCGGGAGAAATCCTAACAGAGAACGCGCCGGCTGGCCGATTCGTGGGGGCTCGCACCGTTCCCAATACTACCTGCGACACCATTAAAGGCATGGGCTGCTGGAAAGACTGGGCGCCTCGGCTGGGCGTGGTCTACGATGTGTTCGGCAACCACAAATTGGCGGTGAAGGCGGGGTTCGGAAAATACAACAGCGCCTACGCCACCGGCTTCACGAATAACTTCAACCCAATGTCGCCCGTTACTGAAAACGTCACATGGAATCTTCCCGCCGGAGCCACTAGCGCTGGTGGGCCGTGCGCTCCCGTGACGTTCAACGGAGTGGTGGCCCCGAATCCAAACTGCTATCCGACGGGCAGCTTTAATGGTGTAGGCGCACTCCCCGGCGTGGGCGCGGGTACGCTTGGTCCCAGCGGGAATCCAGCGTTTGGAAGTGTTGCGGCCGGTACTGGCGTCCGTTTGGATCCGAACTGGCACCGCGATTACAACTATCAATACAACGCCGGAATCCAGGAGGAACTGTGGAGAGGCGTTACGCTGAATGCCAATTGGTACCGCCGTTCTCTTTATCAGCAGACGCTGGTGCTGAACTATGCAGTGGGTCCTGACGCTTGGACGCCAGTCACGATCACCAACCCGCTGGATGGCACACCCATCACACTATATAATCTGACGAAAACACCTGGCAGCCCGGCTTTGTTCCAAACAAACGCTCCGCAGAGCCTGGCGAAGAACGTATACACCGGTTATGAAGCGTCGGTCGTGGCGCGGCTACCACACGGAGCATTCGGTATCTTTGGTTGGACAATCGATCGCAACCTGGACCGCAATTGCGACGAGAGCACTGGTTTTTCTACGGGCATCACAGGCAACAAGCTCAACGACCCGAACACACTTCGGTACTGCGATATGTTCGGCCAACTGTATCAGAACCTCGGCAAAGTTGGAAGCCCGCCCTGGCAGAACGAATTCAAGGCGCAGGGAGGAGTTCCAATTCGTTGGGGAATTATCGGAAGCCTGTCGTTCTACAGCAATCGGTACCAAGGCGCGTTATCTCCAACCGGTTACGGAGCGCCTATCAGTACCACTGGAATCGTCAACAATGGATACCTTGGGCGCGCCTGGACCATCACGCCTACCACGAAGTATCCCCTCAATTGCGTGGGCTGTACGCCTGGAGCACTAGTCGATCCCGGGCTGTCACCTTCCCAAGGCTCAGAGACTATCCAACTCGCTGCTCCAGGGCAAGTGCTCACGCCGCGACTGAACCAGCTCGACATAGGTTTCAAGAAAACGTTCACGATCCACGAAAAGTTTGTGCTCGAACCCGAAGTTCAAATCTTCAACATTCTGAACAGCAACGCCGCTGTTTCGGAGTCAGTTTCGCTCGGTGGCGACGCCTCGCCGTTCCTGCCGAAGTCGGCATGCACCAGCTCTTCGCCCGCGAATTGCGGGTTGGGAGGTACGGTGACGACGATTACCAATCCGCGGATTATGCGGTTGGCGCTGTTGTTCAGGTTTTAGGTCCGCTTCCTCTGGTCGCGGCTCAGAACTAGCCGCGGCTCGGAATCGGTCGCGGCAGAATCGGGTGCGGCGCGGGATCTTAGTGGACAGTAACCGTGACGTCGGTGATGGTGGATAAAGCGCCGTCGTTGGCGGTGGCTCGCAACACATATGTTCCGGGCTCGGCGAAGTGCGCGGTCGTGATGGCCTGGCCGTCGGCGACCATGATGATGCCTGGCGGGTCGAAGGTAACCTTCGCTGGTCCTTTGTATTCGAACCAACTCACGTTGAGCCCTCTGGGGCGGTTCACGACGGTGTTGCTTTGAGCACCCGGACGAGGTTTCGGAGCGGGCCGAGGTTTCGGTAGTCCGTCGTCGGTCACCAGCGCCGTTAAAGTCAAACGCGTCGCCACGCTGGCCGAGCCGAGCGGAGCAATCGTGATCGATGGCGGCTGGTTCGGATCGTCCTCACCCGGATTCAGGCCGCCGCGAGTCATGATCATCCGTTCGCTGATCTCTTCTACCGGCAAAAGCTGAGCGTACGCTTTTTCGGTTTTGCCGTGCGCCGTGACTGTCCAGACCAGCTCCTTCTGACCCCAATCCGCAGGGACTTTGACTCGAAAAATAAACTGCTGTCGGCGGGGTAGAAAGTAAGTGGGCTGCCCGCGATCGGGATCGCCCGGCTCGAGCTTATTGTCGGGACCAGTCGGAATGGCCAGCTCTTCCTGCCAATTCCGGTTGAAATAACCGAAGACCATGCTGAACGTGCCGTCGGCGTTTCGCAGCCATCCTTCAAAGACGGGTTGGACGTCCTGGCCGCTCGAAAATTTCGTTTGCGGAATATAGGTCGGCGCGGGTGGCTGAGCGTGGACACTTCCCACGAGGCTGAATGCCAGAGCGGCCCGGCACAACCGCTGCTTCATTGCTGTTTCTTGGCCTGGAGACTTCTGGCTTGGACCCGCTGTTGATAGTCGGCTTCATCGAGATAGTACAAGCTGACCCAGGCGAAACTCATTTCATCGATGGTCCGCTGGCCGTATCCGACCCAATTCTTCGGATTCGGATTGAACTTGTTGTTGTCCGTGTTGTCATGCCAGGTGGTGACATGAATCACCGTGCCGGCGGGCAACAGCGGCGCAACATCCTCGGCGTATGGATAGGTAATGCTCCAGCCGAACTGGTAGTTGCTCACGCAGCTCAGAGTTTCCGAGCGCGCGGGGCCGGGACGGGCTGAGTCCGCGCGAACGTCGGGATAGATGGCTTCCATGCACTGCGCCTTACCGCGGGTATGAAAATGTGGCTGAAACGCGGACAGCATAGCCGGCTTCGGCAGGCGGAAATAGCCATCGCTGCGAGTGATCTGGCCGGCCGGCAAATCGAGATCACCCACGACATCGCCCATGTGTTGCGTGAAGGTCACGTACTTCGGAACGACGCCTTTGGGGAACAGCTTGAGGCCGAGCGATATGCTGACTGGAGTCACCTCGCCATTCGGATGCAGATGCAGATTGAAATGAACCTTCGAGCCGGCTCGGATCAAGCGCCCTGAATTCTCGGGGAAGATGTCGGCGTTTTTGCCAACGGCGTATTCATTCAGGAACAGGCCAACCGGATCGTCTTCGGGATCCTCGATCAGATTGGTGGTGGCATGATGCACGACCTTGAATCCCATGTCCGGCTTGGTCTCGACGGCTTGGATGTAGACATCTTCCTTGAAGCCGGGATCGATGTCGACGTCGTAATATTCGTCCTGCCCGTTGGCCTTCAGGCGATAGGGCTTCTTCATCGATACGACCACGTCCGGTTTTCCAATCTGCCACTTGTCGAGATCGCTGAACTGGCGCGGCGGCGGCAGGTCGGAGGGATTGCCCTCGGGCGCGCCTCGGTCGACCCAATTGGAGATGGTCGCAATTTCGGCGTCGGTCAAGGATGGATCTTCCTTGAACTTGGTGATGCCGACGTTGCGATCGATGTGCCAGGGCGGCATCTCACGGCGGACGACTTTCTCTTTAATTGACCGCGCCCACGGTCGAGCGTCTTTATAGGTGAGGAGCGCCATGGGTGCGATGGATCCGGCGCGGTGGCAATTCTGGCAGGAGCGCTCGAGAATCGGCGCGATGTCTTTGGAGAATGTGGCGTCGGCGACCGGCCTGGTGGAATCCGCGGCGAAAGCGAACGCAGACACCAGAAAGAGACTCGAAATCGAGATCAGTTGCTTATTCACTGTGACCTCCTCTTAACGGCTGCAATTCGGGCTTAGCCCCATCGGGCAGCGGATAACGGTCCAGGTTCAGAATCATCGAAACGAATTGGTAATAGCCCACCAAGGCTGTCAAATCCACGACGCCTCGCTCTCCCAGCTTGTCCACCGCGGCTTTGTACGTGGCATCGCTTACCTGCTTGGTGTTCAGGATCTCGTTACAAAAATTGTAGACGATTTCTTCATCGGGCTCGAGGGAGACGGGCTGCTTGCCGGCTGCAACGGCATCTGCAATGGCGGGGCTTATGCCGGCCTGCATTGCGAGCTTGCGGTGGGCGGTCCATTCGTATTGCGCGGTCCAATAGCGCGCCGTGATGATGATTGCGAGTTCTCGCTGCTTGGCTGAAAGCGCCGAGTGGAATCGTAATTGTGCTCCGAGCTTCTGCGCGAGGTCGCCCATCTCCGGACTGCGCAGCAGGACGTTGAAGGGTCCATTCATGCCGCCGCGCTCGCCGGCAAACAAATGTTCCACCATAGCCTTCTGCTCAGGCGTCAACTGGTCGTAGGCGAGGGGTTTGAAACGGTCGCCTTTGAGATTCAGGTCGCGAGTGGCGGGAGTCTGCGCGTTGGCCATACCAATTAAGGCTATAACGCCGGCTGTCGTTAAGTGGAGGCGCATGAAGCGAAGGCACATACTAAGTCCTTTCATTGACGAGTGACGTCTTTGAACTGCTTGTGATCGCGCCAGGCTTGGTCGTCGGCCTTCTCCTCTTCCAACTGTTCGAAGAACGCGTTTTCCTGGCGATCGATGACACGAAGATAAATGCCGTGGTCCAGGAATCTTTCCGGATCGTAGGTCATCCCGGGGCGGTATTTGCTGAACAGCCCGAACTGGGAGGCGTGCGAGGTGAGGAAGATGTCGCAAGGAAGGGCGCGCAGAATACGGAACGTTTGCGCGTAGTCGCCGGCGATGTCCGGATACTCGTGGTTATGCAGCAACACCGTGCCTGGATTGATGGTGCCGAGGTTCGCGATCAGAACATGATAAGTGCGGCCGCCTTCGGCGATGTCGAGCGTATAGCTGGTGCTGCCTTTGGTGTGGCCGGGCGTCAAGTGCGCAGTCAGTTCCGTGCCGCCCAGCTCGATCTTGTCGCCGTCCTGGAACGTGCGGTCGACCTTGACCGGATTGAACCAGCCGTTGCTGCCGAACAGATAGTCGGTCTTGCCGCCTGACTCCAGCAGCGGCGCTTCGCGTTCCATGGCCAGCATCTTTGCGCCAGTGAGCTTTTTCAGGGTGGCCATGCCGGCGGCGTGGTCGCTGTGTGCGTGGGTGACGAGGAGGATCTTGATATCGGCGAATCGGAAGCCCAGGGTCTTCATCCGCGAACGGATGTCGGGAACCGAGAATTCATAGCCGGTATTGATGAGGATGCTGCCCTGAGGCGTGACGATTAGGTAGCTGGCGAGGTCGTCATCGCCGACATAGTACAGGTTTCCGAGGATCCGGAACGGCGGAAAGATGGGTGTGTTGGCGGCGAACAGGGGGATCGCGGCGGCCAGGAGGACCAACGCGCGGAGCATGGGGCCAGTTTACCGCATTGGTGGTAATGTTAGAATCGCTCTTCCACGACTGGCAAAATAATCTTCGTGCTAATAGTGATTGCCGCTGCGGTCCTCGCTCGAGCTTTCCCGGGGCCAAGCTCTCTTCGAACAGAACTGCGGTTATGTGCCACGGCCCGGCCTTGGAGGGTGACGGCGAAGCGCCCCACCTGCAGGTGGTGAACCATTTTGGGCGTGGAGCGGGAAGCCGATGACGGCGCTATTCGATAAGATTCACAAGAAGATGCCGCACAATCGGCCAGGAACAAGTTTCCGACGGGTGAAACTGGAGCTTCCGCATGACGCTGCGGCGTTGAACCAGATTCGCTACGAGTCGAAAAAGCCCGCGAAGAAATAATCGGGCCCGTCGAGTTCAGTGGCGCCGTTTACCCAGCGTGCCGAGTTACAAACCAGACCACCAGGCCGAGCAACAAGCGCTCGAGCAGGTAGGCGGCGGCGAGCGTGGGGGCGAAGATTGCGATGGCGGCAGCAGTCTCGTGCATTATTCCAGTTATCGGCGGATGCGCTCGCGAACTTCAGAGTTAGCTACGAGGAAATCGAATTCCAATTCTTGGCGAGATGTTCGGCCGTCCGCCAAGAGAGCGCTTGCGCCGTTAGCGTCGGGTTACGTGCTCCACTCACGCCCATTACGGACGCGCCAAGTACGCCGAGATTCGGCGCTTCGTGAGAAAATCCCCAGCGGTCGACTACGTTGGTCTCGGGATTATCGCCCATACGCGTTCCGCCATAGGCGTGGGTGGTAGCGCCAGGCGGGCTGGCCGGCGCGCGTAGAATCTGCATCGCGCCCGCCGCCCGAAACCACTCTTCCATCTTCTTCTGGCCGAACTCGGCCGCCCGCGCTTCGTTCTCCTTGAATCCATTGGTGATGCGGCAGACCGGATCGCCCAGCGGATCGCGAACAGCAGGGTCCAGATCCAGAAAGATGTCCTCGTACGGGAAGGCCGAGGTTTGCAGATAGGCCGCCGTCCAGCGGGCCGCGTTTTCTCGGACGTACGCCTTCCAGCGCGAACCCCAGCCCGGCGCTCGGCCGGAAGTGTTCTCATGTTCATCGGCGGCCTCGATAGGGTGCATTTCGGTATGCGGCTGCAGGGTGGTGCCGCCGATGAAGCCGAGGCCGGAATGGTCGTAATTGTCGTCGGCCCAATCGTCGACGGCGGAAGCTTGCGCCGGCGTCCCGTACCAGACATTGATGTCGTATGGAAAGACGGCAGCTGACGCCGCTTTGCCAGTGCCCGAAGTAATGGCGGCCGACCTGGCCGTGATTGTTCGACAATCCGTTGGGATAAGCTTTGGATTTCGACAGCAGCAGGAGCCGCGAGTTCTCGTAGGTGTAGGACGCCAGCAGCACAACGCGGGCCGGCTGAAAATATTCCTTGCCATCGCGCAGATAGGTGACGCCGGTGACGCGGCCGTCCGCGCCGGCGACGATGCGGGTGACATGCGCGCGATCGAAAACAGTGAGGTTCTTGGTCTTGAGCGCCGCGGGGATGGTGGTGACCGCAGTCGAGTTCTTGGCGCTGATGTGGCATCCGCCTCGATTGCAATATCCATGAAAGGCGCAACCCGGACGCCCGCCATACTCCTGGGAGTTGATCGCAGCCGGCGGACGAAACGGCTTCCAACCGAGCTGGCGCGCGACATCCGCCATGTGATCGGTGAAGCCGCTGCCGCGCAACGGAGGCATGGGATATTCGCGCTGGCGCGGGCCTTCGTAGACATTGCCCGCGGGATCGGGCTTGCCTTGAAGATTTCCGGCCTTGCCTGACACGCCGACTTCGTGCTCCACGATGTCGTAATAAGGCTCCAGATCGTCGTAGCTGAGAGGCCAGTCTTCGAGCGTCGATCCCGCGGGGATTGCAGTTGGCGCCGTAGCGCTTCGTGGCTTCGGTGCGCGCCTTGAAATCCCACGGATTCAGCCGCCAGCTCTGCGCCCAATAATGGATGGACGTTCCGCCCACGGCGTTCATCATGGGATGGATCTGCGCGCGCCGCGAGGGCGATGACGGCCCGTCCCGCACGGTCGGAACTTCGCGATTGGCCTTAGGCACCGACGTAAGGAGTCCTCGCACGTTGTTGTGCAGCTCGTCCGGACGGAACGTTCGTGGATCCATCCAGGTGCCGGCCTCGAGTCCCGCAACTTTGAGGCCTGCGCGCGCGAGCGGCAGCACAGCCACGCCGCCGGCCGCACCCAGACCGATCACGGCGACGTCGACAGGCTTCAGATTGATCGCCATATAGCGTTCGTATATTATCCCCACAATCGCGCGGTGAAGTACAATCGCCCATATGCCCAACCAAGAACCCGGACGCCGGCAACTCCTCCAGCAAGCCACTGCATTGATCGCCGCCGCCGGCGCAAACCTGAAACCCGCCGAAGCCCAAGACGCTGGCGCGGATGCTCGCCTTTTTCCGGCTTCAAGGTTTCGAAAGTGCAGACGTCGGGGGCGACGATTCACGTGGTCTCCGGCGGCCAGGGCCCGCCGCTGCTGCTGCTGCACGGAGCGCCGCAGTCGCACGCGACATGGTACAAGATCGCGCCGGATCTGGCCAAAGACTACACGCTGGTCGATCGCCGACCTGCGCGGCTATGGCGACAGCAGCAAGCCGGAAGGCGGCAAGAATCACGAGAATTATTCCAAGCGCGCCATGGCGCTGGACGGCGTCGAGGTGATGAAGAACTTCGGCTTCGACAAATTCGCGCTGGTGGGGCACGACCGCGGAGGCCGCGTGGGGCATCGCATGGCGCTCGACCATCCCGATAAAGTGACCAAGCTGGCGGTGATTGATATCGTGCCGACATATAAGCTATTCCAAAACGTCACGAAACAGTTTGCGACGGCTTATTATCACTGGTTTTTCCTGATCCAGCCTGCGCCGTTTCCGGAGACGTTGATCAATAACAGCATCGAATTTTATATGGGCCGCGGCGAGTCCGAAGTCCACTCGGAGTATGTGCGGACCTTCAAGAATCCCGCCACGGTCCACGCCATGTGCGAGGATTATCGCGCGGCCGCGTCCATCGATTTGGAGCACGACGAAGCCGATATGAGCCACAAGGTCGAGTGCCCGCTGCTGGCTCTGTGGGCCGCTAATGGCGCCATGGGCCGGATGTATGACGTACTGGCGACTTGGAAGGAACGCGCCTCGAATGCATCCGGCAAAGGCTTGCCCGGCGGTCATTCGCTGCAGGAAACGACGCCCGACCAAACGCTAGCGGAGCTGCGAGCATTCTTGCGTTCCTAGCGCTCAAATTTCCTGCAATTTTTTCCGGCTGTCTGTCCAGAGGGTAACACGCGACATGATGTGACAAGTGTCTCGATTCCACGTTTTCGAACGCTTTCTCTGAGGGCCACAAACTTGCTGTTCTCGTCTGGTGATCGTCGACCACGGGAAGAAGAGCCGCCCGAAAGACACCGCCGGCCCCAACCTCACCCAAGACCAGCGTCATGAGGCGGAGGAACGCGCCTCCGTAGTCGCTCCGGTGGTTCATGAGGCCATTCGCATCCAGGGCGAAGAGGAACTTCGCCGTCCTCCTTCCGCGCTGGCCTGGTCGGGCTTGGCTGCGGGACTTTCGATGGGTTTCTCATTCATCGCCGAAGCGCTGTTCCAAGATTATTTGCCTGCAGCACCCTGGCGCACTCTACTGGTACGCCTGGGCTACCCGCTCGGCTATCTGATCGTAATCATCGGACGCCAGCAACTGTTCACCGAAAACACGCTGACCGCCATAATCCCACTGCTTGTCAAGCCAAATCGCGCTACGCTCGTTAAGGTTTTGAGGCTGTGGACTGTCGTGCTGCTGGCCAACCTGGTGGGAGCGCACCTGATTGCCTGGGTTCTGGGCAACACGCCGATATTCAGCCCCGAGCTTCGCGATGCTATGCGACAGCTTGCGGTCCAGGCCGCCAATGTCACATTCGGTGTAGCGATCCTGCGGGGAATTTTCGCCGGTTGGCTGATTGCAATGGTAGTGTGGCTGCTAGCCGCATCGAACTCGGCTAACATCGCGATCATCGTGATACTCACCTACATTGTCGGATTGGCCGGCCTCACGCACGTGATAGCAGGATCGATTGAAGTGCTGTTCCTGGTGATGACAGGAGTGCAGCCTTGGTGGTTGTATCTCGGAGGGTATCTGATTCCGGCGCTGATCGGTAACATTATTGGCGGGGTGGCGCTGGTCTCGGCCCTCAACCATGCGCAGGTTATTTCGGGATCGCCAGCCAAACGAAATTAGGGATAGTTGCACTGTCCCTAATTTTTGATACACTGCCTTCACTATGCGATCCTACAGCGTTTTAGCCTGGCTACTGTTCGCGGGCCTAAGTACGGCCCAGACCGATTGGAACAAGCCGTTCCCACCGCATAAGGTGATCGCCAACGTCTATTTCGTCGGCACCGCGGAGCTGGGCTCCTTCCTGATCACGACGCCCGAGGGGCACATCCTTATCAATAGCGATTTCGAGACCACGGTTCCGGTGATTCGCGCCTCGGTGGAGAAACTGGGGTTCCGTTTCACCGACATCAAGATCCTGCTGGGCAGCCACGCCCACGGGGATCACATGGAAGGCGACGCCATGGTGAAGGAACTGACCGCGGCGCGGGTAATGGCCATGGAGCAGGACGTCCCCGCGCTCCAAAAAATGATGCCCGGCGGCAAGCCGCACCCGATCGATAAAATACTGCACGATGGCGACGAGGTCACGCTTGGAGGCACAACTCTGGTGGCCCATCTCACTGCAGGACATACGAAAGGCTGCACCACCTGGACGATGAAAGCGAAAGAGGGCGACAAAACCTATAACGTCGTGATTTTGGGTAGTATCGGCGTAAATCCCGGCTACATTCTGGTGAACAACAAGGATTATCCGCAAATCGCCGATGACTATATCCGCAGCTTCAAGGTCCTACGGGCGCTGCCTTGTGACGTCTTCATTGCATCGCACGGCAAGTTTTACGACCTCGCGTCCAAGTTTCCGAAGTTAGGGAACGGCCCGAACCCGTTCATCGATCCGGAAGGCTACAAGGCGCATCTGGATCTTCAGGAGAAGAACTTCTACGCCACGCTGGAAGAGCAGAAGAAGTCGCAATGACGCGGCGCGAAGCACTTACCGTTCTTGCCGCCGGTGCTATCTCGCGAGCAAAAGCCGCGAGCCCGATTATCCGTACGGTCTTGAAAGACCTGCCGCCGGAGGCCCTTTCAGGCGCGACGCTCTTCCATGAGCATCTGTCGCTGGCGCCAGACTTCATGCCGAAGTGGATCGGACTGGCACGCGGCCAGAACACGCAAACGAAAACCGGACCGGCCGCCAGCCCTCCGATGGTCCTTTTTTCATGCAGGATGCCGATCTCATGGCCGACGAGTTGCGGATGGCCTCCAAGGAAGGCGTGGCGTGCATCGTAGACGGCGGCCATCCGGATATGGGCCGCGATCTCGATTTTCTGAAAAAGCTTTCCATGCAATCCGGCATGCCGATCGTGGCCGGTTGCGGCTACTATTCGGAACCTTTCTATCCTCCCGAAATCGCCAGCATGACCGAGGATCAGATCACGCAGGAACTGGTGCGGCAAGCGCGGACGCAGCCGGTAGGGCGCTTTCGGCGAAATCGGTAGCTGGGGCGACATCACCGATCTCGAGCGCAAGGTGTTTCGCGCAGTCGGGAAGGCGCATCTCCAGACCAATTTGCCGATATTCACGCATACCGGGATCCCCGGGAAGTCGGCCATGGAACAGCTCGACATTCTGGAAGCAGCCGGCGTGAAGCCCCAGCGCATCGTGATCGGCCACATGGGCAACCTGGTCGACCCGAAGGTTGAGGTACATAAAGCGCTCTGCAAACGCGGCGCATTCATCGGATTCGATCGCCAGGGCGGCCCCGGCGACGCGAGGCAGGTGCCGATGGTGTTGGCACTCATTGAGGCGGGCTACGCGGACAACCTGCTCTTCTCCTCCGATCTTTCATCGGCGAACCAGCTTAAACACAATGGCGGCGCGGGTTACGCCAAGACCGTCACTGTCTTCGTACCCAAGCTGCGCGAGGCCGGCGTTAAGGAAGACACGCTGCACGGGATTCTGGTGGACAATCCGCGCCGCTTCCTGGCATTTGTTCCGCCGCGATAACGCGCTCGACTACGTTTACTCGACGTTTACGCTCCGCGCCGGCTCCTCACTCGAAAATATCCAAACCGATTACTTCGACTCCCAACTCGGGAATCTCGAAAGAGCGCGTTTCGAGAAGACCAGCCTCGCAGATGTACATCCGCCGCGAGTGCGGATCCACTAGCCAGACATGCGCCACGCCCCAAGCCTTATACTCCTCCAGCTTGTCGCGAACTTCGGTGAGCCGGTCATCCAGTGAAAGAATTTCGATGGCAACCAGCGGCGGAGTTTCCGGCACTCCACTCGGCTCGTCGGGCCAGAACACCGCTAAGTCCGGGATCACGTACCGCCGGCTACGGATCCTCATCCGGGTTTCAGTGCAGGGAAAAATGGAAAGCCGCTTTCGCAAAGCAGCAAAAAACGCGGCCAGGAGTAGCTGCGTTTTCCCGTGCAGATAGTCGGGCAAGCTTCTCTCTATGAGTTCGCCGTCCCGGTATTCGCGGTCGAGATCCTGGAAGCTAGTGTGCAGGTACTCTTCGACTGACCATCCAGTCTTGGCGCCCATAGGTTCAGAATAACAGCTAGCGTCGATTCTACGCCCGCACCTGCGGAGTATACTGACACTTCCGGCTCTTACATGGTGCTGTATGCATGGGTGATCTTTCTCGGCGCTTTCCTGCTATTTCAAATTCAGCCTCTTATCGCCAAAATCATTCTGCCTTCCTTCGGGGGCTCCTCGGTGGTGTGGAGCACATGCATGCTGTTCTTCCAGGTGGTCCTGTTGCTTGGCTACGCTTATGCGCACTGGCTCAATGAGCACTTGCGCGCTTCGAGACAAGCGATGCTTCACTCGGCCTTGCTGCTGGCCAGTATCGCGGTGCTTCCGATCGGACCCGACGCGACGCGCGGCGTCACGGGCGTGGACCATCCTTCGTGGCAGATTCTGAAGCTGCTGGCCGTCACCATCGGCATTCCTTATTTCTGCTCTCTTCCACCAGTCCGCTATTGCAAGCGTGGTATGCAAGACGCCAGGGCAAAACGCCTTACCGGCTTTACGCGCTCTCCAACCTCGCGTCGATGGCGGCGCTGCTGACTTACCCGGCGCTGCTGGAACCTAATTTCACCACCCGGCACCAAGGTGTGATGTGGTCGATTGCTTACGTCGCTTTTGCCGCGCTTTGCGCCGCCACGGCCTGGTTTAGCGCGCGAGGTACCGCAAAGGCTGCTGTAAACGAATCCGCCGAAGCCGCTGTTTCCGGCAAGCCGCCGCGTTGGCCGCTGTTGTTGCTCTGGATCGCGCTGGCTGCCTGCGGGTCGATTTTGCTTTTGTCGGTGACCACCTACTTGACGCAGGACGTGGCCGCAATCCCGTTCCTCTGGGTCCTGCCACTGAGCATTTATTTGCTCACCTTCATCATTTGTTTCGATTCGCCGTGGCTATATGCGCGCTCTGTCTTTTATCCGTTACTGGCGGCGGCCCTGGGGCTGTTCGCCTACCTGCTGAAACATCCCAATGGCGCATTCAAGATCGGCTGGACCGTGGCGCTGGCAGTCTCCGCGTTGTTCTTCTGCTGCATGGTGTGCCACGGCGAACTGGTCCGCCTGAGGCCGCATCCCCGCTACCTGACCCTGTTCTACACCATGCTCTCGGTAGGTGGCGCGACGGGCGGAATCTTCGTTGCACTGGTAGCCCCAAATGTCTTCAGCGGCTATGAGGAATTCCCGATTGGCTTGGGCCTGTGCGCGGTTCTCGCGGCCAGCGTGCTGCTTGCGGCCCATCGCGACTGGTTCCATCGGCGATGGGGCCGGGCGCTGAGCGGCAGCCTGATCGCTCTGGTTGCGGCATATCTGGTCTTTCTGGGAATCATCGTTCACGATTCCCTGGCCGGCTATCGTCTGGCGCGCCGTAACTTCTACGGACAACTGCGCGTGCAGGACGCTAAGGACGAAGACGATAACTTCGTTCACCGCAAGCTGCTTCACGGAGTGATCAATCACGGCGAGCAGATTCTGGATGCGAAATACCGGCGAGAGCCGATCTCCTATTTTTGCCACGGCACTGGCGTCGCTTTCGCAATGCTGGCGGCCAAGGCGGGAATCCCCAGGCGGATCGGGATTCTGGGATTAGGCTGCGGCACACTCGCGGCGTACGGAAGACCTGGAGATACGATTCGGATTTACGAAATCAATCCGCTAGTGCTCGATATCGCGCGCAGCGAATTTACTTACCTGGGCGACACGCCCGCCCATGTCGAGACCGTGCTGGGTGACGGCCGGCTTTCCCTAGAGCGCGAGGCCAGCCAGCAGTTCGATGTCCTGGTGATGGACGCCTTCTCGGGAGATTCCGTGCCGGTGCACCTAATCACACGCGAGGCGTTTCAGACCTACCTGCGTCACTTGAAGCCTGGGGGAATTCTGGCAGTAAACGTTTCCAACCGACACCTGGATCTTCGCCCGGTAATGGAACGCGGCGCCGCTGCGGTTGGAAGAATCGCTCTGTTTTATTCCTACGACGCCTCCGAAGAAGATAGCTTCTGCAAGAATGCCGACTGGGTTCTCATTGCCGAGCCCAACGTGCGTGAAACGCAGCCGAAGCTGTTCGCGGCCGGTCAGGTTCTCAAGCCTTATGCTGGCTTCCGGGCCTGGACCGACGACTTTTCGAACATGTTCAGCATCCTGAAATGATTGTCCGCGCGCGGTAGCCGGCCAATGAGTCGCGACCAGACTGTCTCGGGGTGGGGATCGAAGACCACACCTGCGTCTCCCGCTAAAATATGCCACAAGCCGCGACCTACTTCGTCGTTCAGTTGACCACCCGACCAACCGGTGTAACCGGCATAAACGCGAAACACGCTGGAAGGCGTCTCAGCCGCGACCAGCTTGCCGAGCGTAGTCTTGGTGGAGATCATGAAGAGATCATCGAGAACCCGAGTGGCCTCCGCGGGCTTGGCGCGGGATCGGTACAGCGCCCGAATTCCAACCGTCACCGGACCGCCGGCGTACAGTTTCAATTGCGCGCCCTTCAGGCCGGGATAAACCTCCGATAGTGGAACGTTCAACGGACGATTTACGAATAGTCCTATGCTGGCCTGCCGATCGTGGCGGACCAGCAGAATCACGGTCTCGGCGAAATCAGGGTCGTGCGATTTCCGGCTGGCAACCAAAATCTTCCCGACGGCGATCTCTTGGGTCCACGCCAGGGCGCCCGCCAACAGAAAACAAGCAATCGTGCGTGTCATTGGGAGACAGGCGCCGCTATGAAGCTGTATCCGACGCCTCGAACAGTGACCAGGTGCCGCGGACGGCTGGGATCATCTTCGATATAACGGCGCAAGCGCACGATGAAGTTGTCGATGGCGCGAGTATCGGTGTCTTCGTGCAGACCCCAAACTTCGGCCAGCATGGCCTTGCGCGAGACGTGCTTGCCTTCGCGCTGGATCAGGTAGCGCAATACGTTGGCTTCCATGAGCGTCAATGGAAATATCTGATCGCGAACACGTAATTCCAGACGATCAAAATCCACTGATTTGTCGCCGAAAGTGAAAGCATCCTTGGGTTGGCCTACGGCGGTGCTCGCCACGGCGGCGTCGGCCCGCAACCAGTCCCTGCGGCGCAATAAACCTCGGATCCGCGCGGTCAGAATGGATAGCTCGAAAGGCTTGGTCAGGTAATCGTCTGCGCCGGCGGCGAAGCCTTGCAGCACATCATCCGGATGGCCGCGCGCTGTAAGCATCAGAGTTGGAATAAACTGGCCGGTCTGCCGCATCTCCGACATAACCGCGAAACCGTCCTTGCCGGGAAGCATGACATCCAGGATTACGACATCAAATGGATTCGATTCGGTGCGCAAAGTATCTAACGCAGATTCTCCTGTGTCCACGACCTGCACTTCGTAACCCTCGGCTTCCAGGTTGAATCGCAAACCATCGGCAAGGTGCTGCTCATCTTCTACCACCAGGACACGGCTCATCTGACAATGGGAAGCTGCAGAACAAAGGTGCTGCCGCGTCCGGGACCCTCGCTTTCCGCCCAAGCGCGGCCGCCATGCCGCTTAGCCACCGAACGGACGATGTACAGACCGAGGCCAGTCCCTTTCACGCGCGTCGCCAACGGGCCCGGAACGCGATAGAAGCGCTTGAAGATCTGCTTCAGCTCGATTTTAGGAATTCCGACGCCCTGATCCTTGACTCGCACTGTCACGAACTTGCCGTCCACCGGCGCGGTTTCGACCACCACATTCACGTCGCTGTCTGAATACTTCACCGCGTTATCGATTAAGTTGGAAACCGCCGCGCGCACCTCGTCCAGATCACCCAAAATCGTGATGGCCGGGCCAGGCTGATATTGGAGTGATTCGGCGGGAAGATGATGCAATGTGCGAGCGCGCGTAAGGCATTCTTCGACGACGCCGTTGACGTCCAGCCGCGCGAGATTGGGCTTATGGTGGATGGGGGAGCCGATTCTCCCGGTCCGCAGAACTTGCTCGATGGTCGCCAGCAGACGGTCGCTGTCCTCCACCATGGTGCGATAAAACTCCTGGCGCTTGGGCTCATCCACGGCTCGGGTTTGAAGAGTCTCCAGGTAAAGCCGGATGGACGCGACCGGAGTCTTCAATTCGTGCGTGACCGCGTTGATGAAGGCGTCATGCTGCTCGTTCCGCCTTATCTCGCGCACCAGAAAAGTCGTGTTCAATACTACGCCGCTGATGATCGTCAAGGCCAATATCGTCGCCAGGAACAGCAGGATCCCGGTGCGCCAATTAAGCAAGACCCACCCGATGTACAGGAGGATCATGACCGAAATCAGGCCGATGCCGAGCGCAATGAAGAATGCGATGGACCTACGCCGGCCGGCGACAACCATACCTTCAGCTTATCGATTTGTTGGCTCTGAGTGCCGGAGGAGCGGGGCAGTCTTGGAACTGCCCCGACTCAACTCACAGGATATCGAGCAGGATCTCCAACTCGCTTTCGAACCTCGATAAGAGCGATGAGTCCTCGAAGCCTGGGCCTAACTCGCGCAATATTGCGAGCTTATCGTCTTCTTTCCGATGTGCGCCGCTGATCGAAAAGCCTTGACAATCTACGCACCAGTCGGCGGCATTCACGATGTGGCTCAGCAGAATCGTATCAGACTCACTTCGGGCTGGATCCGCATTCGGATTTTCATGATAACGAACCGCAGTCTCGATAGAGACCGGCAAGTTCCAGGATCGGGCAACGATGGCGGAAACTTCTGAGTGCGTGAATCCAACCAGTTCTTTTTCCACCGCTTCCAGATCCTGATGCTCATGCCGATTGAGTTCTTCCAAAACATCGAGATGGTCGCGCAACAGGACGGCCATGATAAGCCGGCCGGTGTCGTGGAACATTCCCGCCAGAAACGCAAGCTCGGTGTGTTCCGGCGCCAGCGCGGATGCGATGATCTCCGAAAATACAGCAGTGGCGATCGAATGCGTATTGAAGCGAATTGACGACCACTGCACCGGGGTGGGAAGCTGGCTCCAAACCTTGGTCATCGACTCGTGAAAGATCAGATTGCGCAGTGGATTTATTCCCAGGCGCGCCACCGCCTTGCGAACCGACAGCGTCGGAACCAGCCGGCCATACAAAGCCGAGTTGGCCAGGGCCAGGACTTTGCCCGAAGTCATGATGTCTTTTTCGATCCAGCTAGCCACCTCACGAAGTGACGGGCCTTCTCCGGGGGCGGATATGGTCGCGAGCAAGTGGCGAGCCAGTGGCGACAGCGGAGGCAGGTCATTGGCCAAGGCGAGCGCCTGCGCTAAGTGGTCTTTAGTGCGCGGAACCGTCGGCGTAACAGCCATCATCATCTTATTCGGCGGCATTCCTATTACCAATAGGGTAAGGCCCGCTAAGCAGAAGAAAAGTAGGCTTGTCTGGTCGATTTCGGCTCTTTTGCGGTACCAATCCAAGACAAATTGGCCCAACCAGTGGACTACTTGGCCTTGGCCTTAAGTTCGCGCGATTTGGCCAGCAGCGATTGTAGCCGCCGCTCGAGTTCGCCGACTGTCGCTGCCGCCTGCGTAGTTGGAGTCGCATCGGCGCCGTCGATCACGCCCAGCACCGTGTTCAAGTCGTTGTTGAGCTTCGTTAGACCACCGGCATCCTCGTCTTCATCTTCGTCCCCGGCCGGCCGGCGGCTACCGCCTTCGAGCGCCGCTGCTTCCTTCGCGAGCTCTGGACTCTGCCGCGCGAGCTTCGGTCGCAACTCGCGGATCTCCTGGAGGGCTTGGAAATCCTGGTGCATCATGCCGGTCACTCTGGTCGCCAGCGTGAACTGCTGGAGCAGGCCAGCCGGAGGCGTCTTGACGCGCGGGTCCATTTTCACCGTCAAAGGCTGCGTATAACTTGTCCCGTCGATCGTCAGCTTGATCGTGTACTGCCCCGGCATCACCAGCCGGACCCAACGGATAGCGCGGCGTGTCGCGATAGATCGCCGAGATCGGATATTCGTGGCGCAGCGCATCGGGCGGCGGATAATGAAGATCCCAGACGAAGCGATGCATGCCCGGGTTGGACGCAAGAATCTGCTGCGGCCGGATCCAATAAGTCGGAACATTCAGTAATGGATCGACCGGGTCGGGTTTATCATCACTAGCGTAGCGTCGTACAAGCTTCCCGCCATTGTCGAAAACTTCAAGGGTCACAGGCGCCGAGGCCGCCGACTTCAAGTGGTAATAAAGGATGGCCCCGTCTGGCGGATTCTGGCCGGCAGGCTCCTCGGGAGGCAGTGGCGTATCGGGGTAATTGTCGCGACGAATCCGGTATGCGGCGGACGGCCTGAACAGGTGGGCGGCGGAAGCCGCTATCTGAGCGCTGATCTGGCGCAGCGGCGCGATATCGTCCAAGATCCAGAAGCCGCGGCCGTGCGTGCCCGCAACCAGGTCATTCTCGTGGATCACTAGATCGCGAATAGAAATTGCCGGCATATTGAGCCGCAGCGGCTGCCAGCTATCGCCATCGTTGAACGACACATAGACCGCCAGCTCGCTGCCCGCAAACAGCAAGCCCTTGCGAACGGGATCCTCCCGGACCGTGTTGATTGGGGCATCAGGCAATCCTGTGACAATCTCTTTCCAAGTCTTCCCGCCATCGTGCGTGCGATAGATGTGCGGCTTCAGATCGTCCAACCGGAAGCGATTGATTGCCGCGTACGCGGTGAGATCGTCGAAGTGCGAAGACTCCAGGATAGAGACCTTGCTCCAAGGCGTCAGATCGGGCGGCGTGATGTTCTTCCAAGTCTTGCCGCCGTCACGCGTGACATGAATCAGTCCGTCGTCCGTTCCCGCCCAGATGACGTTTACGTCCTTATGTGACGGCGCAACGGCATAGATTACTCCGCGCCGCGTCGCCTCTTTGCGCGCGTCCTCGGTGTAGATGCCGACGCTCGCAGGTATTTCGTATTTCTCGCGGGTCAGATCCGGACTGATCGCCTCCCAACTGTGGCCGCCGTTGATGGTCTTGAACAAAACCTGCGACGCCAAGTACAAGACGTGCGGGTCTACCGGCGAGAAAAGAATCGGCATGGTGCGAACAAATCGGTATTTGCCGCCGCGCAACACCGCCGGGCCGACTTCCTGCACTTCGCCCGTGGTCTGATTGAAGCGCGTCGCCTTGCCGCCATAGATCATGTTCGGATTGAGCGGATCTGGCGCGACATAGCCGTATTCTTCCACGGCAACCGGATGCCACTCGCGAAACGTCACTTCACCGAAATCGCTGCGGCTGGCGACACCGGCCGAGCCGCTCTCCTGTTGGCCGCCATAAACCCAATACGGAAATCGGTTGTCGGTGATCACGTGATAGAACTGCGCCGTCGGCTGGTTGTACCAAGAGCTCCAGGTCTGGCCGCCGTTGACGCTAATGGTCGCGCCCTGGTCACTGGCCAGCAGGATAATTCGCGGATTCTCGGGATTGATCCAGATGGTGTGATAATCGTCGCCGCCCGGCGCGCCTTTGATCGCGGTGAACGATTGCCCAGCGTCGATCGAACGATACGTCGAGGTATTCGCCACGTAGATTATGTCTTTATTTCTTGGATCCACTCGCACGCCCGCGAAGTCGGAGCCGCGCCCCGAGATCCGCGCTTCAGTGTTGATGCGCTGCCAGTTCGCGCCGGCGTCGTCGGAGCGGTAGAGCGCGCTGGGCTTCGCTTCCACCAACGCGTACATGCGGGTGGGATCGCTGGGCGCGATCGCGATACCGATGCGTCCCAGCCCTTGCGCCGGAGTCGGGAGTCCGCCGGTGAGTTGCTGCCAGGTTGTTCCTGCCATCGGTTGATTTGAAGAGGCCGCTGTTCGGGCCCGACCACTCGCCGTTCTCCCAAGGACCCTGCCGCGCCGCCCACAGGACGGCGTAGATCGTGCGCGATTCGTGGGATCGAATGCGAGATCGATGGCGCCCGTGTTCTCGTCCTTATACAGCACCTTCTGCCAGGTCTCGCCGCCGTCGGTGGAGCGGAACACGCCACGCTCTGTATTCGGGCCGTAGGGATGACCGAGCACAGCCACGAACAGGCGATTGGGATCGGCGGGATCGACCAAAATCGCCGGAATCTGCTGGCCGTCGCGCAGTCCGAGATGCCGCCAGGTCTTGCCGGCGTCGGTCGATTTGTAGATGCCGTTGCCGACCGAAAGATCGGGCCGCTGCAGTCCTTCGCCGCTGCCGGCATAAATGATGTTGGGATCGGATGGGGCAATCGCGAGCGCGCCAATGGAGCCGGTTGGCTGGTCGTCAAAGAGCGGATTCCACGTCCGTCCGTAGTCGTCGGTCTTCCAAACGCCGCCGTCGTTGGCGGCAATGTAGAAGACATTCGGTTGCGCGGGAATGCCGGCAGCGGCAACGGTTCGTCCGCCGCGATAAGGGCCGATCGTCCGCCAGCGGAGTCCGCCATAGAGATCGGGCGAGAATTGCTGCGCGGTCAGGGGAAGGAGCGCGATCAGGAGAAGAGTGAGTCGAAGCACGGCCATCGAGTTTAGCTTACCGAGTCGCACGTGGCGCGCGCACTCGTGCGGACACTAGTCGGCATCTTTACTTTGCGCCGTCGTTGCGTACCTTCACTTCGACCGAGTGGCGAACAGCGGCAGCACCTCGAGGCGCGCGACCTCGGCGAGAAAAGGCGTCCGTCGTTACCAGCGCTCTCACAAGACGATGGATGTTGTCGCCCGTACGGGAGTGTACAAAGCCAAGATCGATTGTGCTGATCGGCGCTCCTTCGAGGACCGCTGCAATGCCGCCGACGACGATGAAATCGACTCCGTGCTCATTCAGAGTGCGTAAGACAGCGAGGAAATCAGTTGCCGGCATTCTGGGCGCGGATCTCTTCGACCGAACTGACGAACCGCTGCAGCACCTGGAGTCGCTCGGCGGGAGTGAGTGAAAGCATCCAGCTGATTAGCGTGAGGTCGACGCCATCCGGGCTGGATTCGGAAGGCGCAACATCGATTCTTCGCGGTTTATAGATCGCCGTGTGCCGCACCGTCTGGATCAGTCGTTCTCCAGCCACGAGCGTAACGTCCACGACTACGAACTCGTGCCCCTTGCGATCGAATCGCTCTCGAATCCGGCCACGAGCTGAAATCTCATCACCCTCGCGCGCGATGCCCCAGTTATCGATTTCGCTGGCGGTGTGAATCCACGGCCCGAGCCGGAAATTGCGGGCTAGAATCTCGTTGGAATATTGGAGCAGGCGTTCCGCATAGGGCCGCCAGCCACTCAGATCGAGCGGCTCGACCACCGTTCCCAACGGCTCGCCCGGAACTAAGTTATCGCGCGAAGGCGCGGCACGCTGCTCCATCGCAGGCAGAGGATGCTCGGGCAATCGCTGCGGATGAAGCGACGAAGCGTCCCGAATCGAGGCTGTGCCCGCGGGCGCAGACCGTTCCGTCCTCCCGCTCCGCCGTTACTGCGATCGACCCATCATCGCCGCGCTCCGCTTGGACGAGAACTTCTTCGCTATCATAAAATGGCTCGATTAAACGGAGCTGCATCGATCCGTGCTCCAACCACTCCGGCGCAATTTCCACAATCGGGGCCGTCATATAGCCGTAGACCGTCACGCCCGGAACCAGCCCGCCTCTAAAACCATACGTCGTGGCTACTTGATCGTCGTGAATTTCATTGGCGGATTCGGCGGCTACGTTTTGGGCTCGAACGCGGTAGATAGGAAGCGCGCGGCCCACTAGACCGAGGTCGTCTCCGCGGCGCGTTCGGCATATCGGCGGTCGACGTACTTATCCAAGATTTGGATAAACTCGGCCACGATGCGGTCGCCGCGCAGCGTAGTTGAAAGCTTGCCGTCGACGTACACCGGCGCCACCGGCTCCTCAAACGTGCCTGGCAGCGAGATGCCGATGTTGGAGTGCTTCGATTCGCCGGGCCCGTTCACCACGCAGCCCATCACCGCCACCTTCATCTCCTCGACGCCCGAGTATTTGCCCTTCCAGATCGGCATCTGCTCGCGCAAATAAGTCTGGATCTGGTCGGCCATGTCCTGGAAAAACGTGCTGGTCGTCCGGCCGCAGCCCGGGCACGCGGTAACTTGCGGCGTGAAGCTGCGCAGTTCCAGCGCCTGCAGAATCTGCTGGCACACGATGACCTCATCGGTGCGGTCGCCATTGGGAAGCGGCGTGAGCGAGGCGCGAATCGTATCGCCGATGCCTTCTTGCAGCAGCACGCCGATCGCGGCCGTCGTCGCGACGATCCCCTTCGATCCTAGCCCCGCTTCAGTCAAACCCAGATGCAGCGGTGTAATCGCACTGCGCGGCCAGTTTTCGGTATACCGCGATGAGATCCTGCACTCCGCTGACCTTCGCGCTCAGGATGATCTTGTCGCGGCCTAAGCCGTAGTGCTCGGCAGCCTCGGCGGAAAGCACCGCGCTGGCCACGATCGCGTTCATGGTGACTTCTTTGGCATCCAGCGGCTCAGCGAGTTGCGAATTCTCGTCCATCATGCTGGTGAGCAGCGCCTGGTCGAGCGAGCCCCAGTTGACGCCGATGCGCACCGGCCGGTCATATTCGATCGCGGCGTCGATCATGGTCCGAAAATTGTCGTCGTGCTTCTTGCCGATATTCACGTTGCCGGGATTGATGCGGTACTTCGCCAGCGCTCGCGCGCAATCAGGATATTTCTTGAGCAGGATGTGGCCGTTGTAGTGGAAATCGCCGATGATGGGAACGCGCACGCCGAACTTGTCCAGCGTGTCGACAATCTTCGGAACTGCTTGGGCGGCCGCCTCGGTATTGACCGTCACGCGGACCAGTTCCGAGCCCGCCTGAGCGAGCGCCATCACCTGATTGACGGTCGACATAACATCGGCCGTGTCCGTGTTGGTCATGGACTGGACCACGATCGGGTGATTGCCACCCACCCACACGTTGCCAATCTTGACCGCGACCGATGCCCGGCGCTTCAGAGCCGCCATGCCACCTCCCAGGAATTTTCATTGTAGCGTGGCGCAGGCTTTTTCTACCGTAGCCCTTTAATCGACCACGGCAGCGAAGCAAAGAGACACAGTAAATTGAGCATTGTCAAGACCATCGAAATTATGACCTTTCGACGCAATCGACTCGCTGGATATCGAAGTCGGTGCTGTCGGATCGCTCTCCAAAAGTACGCCTGCCGATTGATCAACAATTTCAGAGATGGGCGTTCATTCATCGGCAGGTTCCGTTCGACCTCGTCTATCAATTGCTCTGACAAGAACAGGTAGACACCGATACACACTAGAAAAGTCAGAAACAAGGGCAGCCTGATGAGCATCCACATCAGATCAGATTCAGTATAAGTCTCGGCGTTAGGCGTCGTGCAAGCGAATCCGCACCCAAAGGTTATCTGCGAACGGCGCCAACACCCACGGACAGCGGCAGGAGTTCAATCAAATCGGCATCCGCGTCCGCCGCATCCTCCAGGGCGCTCGCAATCATCAGGCGCGCGTCGGCTAAATCGAACCCTTGACTCACAACGCCGGGAAAGTCCAATACTTCCGCGACGACCATGCGATCGTCCCCCCGCGGTAAGTAATAAGCCACATGATAGCGGAGCATTACCTCCAGAATCGCGAACCAGCCTGCCCTCAAGTTCGGTACAATCTTCCCAATATGAAATTCGCGCGCCCGCTGCTGCTTACCGCCTTCCTGATGCTCCTGTCGCTCGGCTTCCTCCTCACACGAAGCGATGCCCAGCCTAACTCCGTCAAGCAAATCGCCCCGGGCGTATGGTTCCGCGAAGGCGACATCCAAAACGAAGGCCACTGCAACAACACCATCATCGAGATGAAGGATTACCTTATCGTCATCGATGCCAATTTCCCCAGCGGCGCTCGTAAGGTGATTGAGGACGCTAAGAAAGTCTCCTCCAAGCCGGTTAAGTTCGTCTTCGACACGCACCACCACGGCGACCATGCCTACGGCAACGCGGTCTGGACCCAGATGGGCGCCGTCACCATCGCCTATCAAGGTGTCGCCGATGAAATGAAGCGCTATGAGCCGGCCCGCTGGCAGGCCACCATGAAACAGCGCAAGGATGTCGCCGACATGCACTCCGATCATCCCGAGCCGCCCAAGCAGACCTTCACTGACAGCCCGCACGTCATGACCGATGGCACGCGCCGCGTGGAATTCCGTTTCTTCGGCTGGGCCCATACGCGCGGCGACGGCTTCGTCTACTTGCCCGCCGAAAAGGTCCTATGCACCGGCGATGCGGTCGTCAATGGGCCCTATAACTACACCGCCGATGGTAACATCGGCAACTGGCCGAAAGTAGTGGAAGCCGCGATGAAGCTGAACGTGGAGCATGTGCTTCCCGGACACGGCCCCTCCGGCGGCAAAGATGTGATGGTAGGCCAGCGAGCATTCATGATCGAACTGCACAAGGCGGTAGCGGCGGCGATCAAGAGTGGCATGAAAATCGACGACCTGGTCAAGACCCAGAACGGCAAACAGTTGGCAGCGCTTCAACTTCCCGATAGCGTGAAGAATTGGGTCAGCGCGAACTCGTTGCCATCGCAGGTCAAGGACGCCTTCAACGAAATCACGAGCCAGAAGCCGACCGGTGACCTTCCGCATTAAACCGGCCGCCGCGGGCGCAGCGCGACCAGAAATCCAAGTGCGCTCCCCGCCAACGCCGCTGTGGTTCGCGGCACAGAATTGAATCATAACAATGGCCTGACCGATCAGCGTTCCGGCTAGAAAGCGTGCCCAATAACAGTAAGGGCGGCCGGCCCAGATTTGCTACACTCCCACGGTGAAGAGGTAGTCTGGAGAGCGCTTATCTACGTGGGTTTTAAAGCCTTCAGAACGTCGAACCAATTTCATCCAGGAAAGCGCACGTAGGTGTGGAGGGCACTTTGGAAGTGAGGGCGCTTCGCCAGCCAGACGCGAATGGCAGCCGTTTTTTGAGCCCAAGCGCCGTACGTTGAGCTACTTTGAAAGTCCTGGCTTCCAGAACGTCACAATCAAACCGCCGGCAATTATGAGCGTGCCTCCAACTGCGATAGCCACGTTCGGGAACGTGCGGAAAACGATCAAATTAATTACCTGCCAGACCACGAACAGAGTAGCGATATAGAGGCCGACCACCTGCCCGAACTCCAGTGGAGCTAGGTTGACCGCAAGCCCATATCCGAACAGCAGGACGGCGCCAGCCATCATAGTGCCCAGGCGTGACAGCCCCGCATGATCGTAAATCCCTTTTCGGACAAGAGCATCCCCACTTACTTCGAGAGTAGTGGCTACCAGAAGAAAAACCAGTGGATGGATATTCTGCACAACGTTGATCGTCCTTGAAGTCCTTGAACCCATAAGGGTACCGCAACCCCGTTCACGCGGGACATCCATGGACCGGCTGAACGCATACACAATCAGCCGACAACCCCAGACAGATTTACGACAATACCCGAATTCGAGCGCTCCGGGCAACGCCGGCAAATGGGCCTCGCCTGTCAGAGACATGCGGTCCCTGCGCTCCCCTATTGGCTGGCAAAGGGTTTATAATCAGGAAGGAGTCTATCCCCTTGTCTCTTAGAAGCTTTTTGCGCCTCAACGCGCACCTGCAGATGCTGCCTATCTTGGAAAGCGGCGAGGAAACCCTCGTCGGCGGCCAGGCCGTGATGGAGGGCGTTATGATGCGCGCTCCGCATAGCTATTGTGTCGCGGTGCGCAAAGCCGACGGCGAAATCGTCACCGAGCAGAGCCCCCTGCCTCGCGTGTCGGAAAAGTACCCCATCTTCAAACTTCCCATCTTCCGCGGCGTCGGCACCCTGGGCCACGCCATGTGGCTGGGAGTAAGGGCGCTCCGGTTTTCGGTCAACGTCGGCCTGGAAGCGATCAATAAAACCATGGCCGAAAAGGGCGAGAAACCAGTCGAGCTGTCGCCCTGGATGATGGGCATGAACCTCGCATTCTCGCTGCTCTTCTTCCTTTTCATGTACAAGTTTGTGCCGCTGCTGTCTGGCCACGAAAATCGGCGACGCGATCCCGGCCGTCCATAGCCGCCTGGCGGTAAATCTGATGGACGGTGTCATCCGCATGGTCCTGTTCCTCGCGTTCCTTCTGGTGGTTTCGCGAATGAAGGATATGCGGCGAGTGTGGGAATATCATGGCGCCGAGCAAAAGTGGTCTTCAATTTCGAATCCGGGCAAGCCCGTCACAGTGGAGAACGCCCAGAAATTCGTCACTTTCCATCCGCGCTGCGGAACCAGCTTCCTCATCGTGCTGATGCTGCTCGCGATCCCGATCTACGCCTTCCTGCCGTTCGATTCGTTCCTGCTCAAATTCGTCGCCCGCATCGCATTGCTGCCTCTGATTGTCGGGGTGAGCTACGAGCTGATCCGTTTCGCCTCCAAGCACCAGCAAGGGCTGCTCGCGACTCTCGTGACGCCGGGTCTCTGGCTGCAGCGCATCACCACCAAGCCGCCCGCCGATGAACAGGCCGCGGTGGCAATCCATGCCTTGGAGCAAGCCATGGACCTCGAAAAGTCCCAGGGCGGCGAGCTGGTAATCGCTTAACGCGCGGGCTCAAATCGGGAGCCTTCCATGCAATATTCGCAAAGACTCGACGACATCGAAGCGCGATTCGAGGAATTGACGCGCCAGATGACCGATCCGGCGGTGATCAGCGACTCCGAGAATTACCGCAAAACCGCCAAGTCCCGCAGCGACATCGAAGAGGTCGTCAACAAGTACCGCGAGTACAAGCAGGTCAAGCAGAACTACGACGAAGGCCGGCAGATGCTGGAGGATCCCGATCCGGAATTGCGCCAGATGGCCACCGACGAAGTGCATCGGCTGGAGCCCGAGCTGGTCCGCATCGAGGAAGACCTGAAGATCCTGCTGCTTCCGAAAGATCCGCTGGATGAAAAGAACGTCGTGATCGAAATCCGCGCCGGCACGGGCGGCGATGAAGCCACGTTGTTTGCGGCCGAGATCTTCCGCATGTATACCCGCTACGCCGAATCGCAGAAGTGGCGGGTGGAAATCACCTCCAGCAGCGAGTCGTCGATCGGCGGTCTCAAGGAAGTGATCGCGCTGGTGAGCGGCAACAAGGTCTACAGCCGGTTGAAGTATGAAAGCGGAGTTCATCGCGTGCAACGCGTGCCGGCCACCGAGCAGCAGGGCCGCGTGCACACTTCGGCCATCACCGTCGCCGTACTGCCGGAAGCTGACGAAGTGGAAATCAAGATCGATCCCAAGGACATCCGGATCGATACGTTTTGCTCCTCGGGACCCGGCGGCCAGTCGGTGAACACAACTTATTCGGCGGTGCGCATCACGCATTTGCCGACCGGTCTGGTGGTTTCCTGCCAGGACGAAAAATCGCAGATCAAGAATCGCGCCAAGGCTGAGCGCGTGCTCCGGTCGCGGCTGTATGAAATCGAGCTCGATAAACAGCGCCAGCAGATTGGCGCCGAGCGGCGCAGCCAGGTGGGCAGCGGGGATCGCAGCGAAAAGATCCGGACCTACAATTTCCCGCAGAATCGCGTGACCGACCACCGCATCGGGCTGACCCTGCATCAGCTCGACCTGATCATGGAAGGCCGCCTGGATCCGCTGATCACCGCCGCCACCGATTATTACCAGAGCGAGAAGCTGAAAGATCAAGGCGAAGCCGCTTAACTTTTTGTGGCGCACGCGGTGGTTTCGTGGCGCACGCACTCTTGCGTGCCGCGTCGCGACTCATCGCGACGCCAGTACTTCCGATGACCCTTCAAACTGCCCTCCTTCAAGGCACCCAATTGCTCGAGGAAGGCGCCATCACCGCCGCGCGCCTCACAGCCGAGGTCCTGCTGGCCCACGCTCTCCGTCGCGAACGCGTATATCTTTACGCGCATTCCGAAGAAGAACTCACCGAGGTCGCCTGGATCCACTACGGCCGCTATCTTCACGAGCGTCTGAAGGGCAAACCGACCCAGTACATCACCGGACGCCAGGAATTCTATGGCCGGGATTTTCGGGTCACCCCGGATGTCCTGATTCCCCGCCCCGAAACCGAGCATCTCATCCAGGCCAGCCTCGCCCGCATCCGGCCGGGCGATGTCGTTTTAGATGTAGGCGCAGGTTCCGGCGCAATCGCCATCACACTCGCGCTCGAAACCAAGGCTCGTGTTCTCGCGCGTGATATTTCGACCAACGCCCTGTGCGTCGCCGTCGCGAATGCCCGCCGCCTCTCGGCTCCAGTCAGCTTCTTCGCCTGCGATTTAGTCGACGCCATCGCGCACCGAAGCATCGACGTCCTGGTCTCGAATCCTCCTTATGTTCCCAAGACCGACCATCCGGCCCTCCAGCGTGAAGTGCGCGATTACGAACCGCACGTCGCATTGTTCGCCGGCCCGACCGGCCTCGACATCTACGAGCGCCTCATCGCCGACGCCCGTCGCGTCCTGCGCCCCGGCGGCTGGCTGCTGGTCGAACTCGGCTACAATTCCCTAGAGCCCGTGCGCGCGATGCTCGATCACCAGCTGGAGCGACATCGCCGTCGAGCACGACTTGGCGGGTCTGCCGCGCGTGCTGGCGGCCCGGCTACTGCCATGAGCAACGATTTGCGATCTAATTTGAAACAGAAGTCGAGTAGTCGACCGTCTTCCAATCACGAGAGCCATCACAGTGAGCGCTGACCCATTCGACAACGGTGTAAAGCGATGCAAGGGGGTACTACACTTAGGACACCGAAGGCGGTCACTGACAATTAAATCAATGAGCTTTGCAATCCGGTCAATATTACGGGGAGTCTCATAGTCTTCAGGGCGCATCCACATGTTTAGACGGAAGCACTGTGCGCCAGGACCGAGGCCTCTCAGCAGGAACACTACCTCATCAAAATCTCCTCGAAAGATCTGGGAGACCTGAACCTCATGATTTGCAATGATCTGACTGTCAAACTTTTCGTAAGCAGGATGTTCGGAAGATGTTAGTAAATGCTTCACGCTTTCTGACCTCCGGCGGACACTTTGATTATAACGCCGCAACAGAACTACGAGGAAATGTCTTTAGGCTTACCCGTTGCGCTCACAGCCACTTGTCGCTGAGAGTATCCTAGTACAGAACGTCGCCGACAATGAGATCGCCATAAATTCTTAGTCGGCTTAGAAAAATGAGCACTTTCTTCCACGTCGACATGGATGCCTTCTTCGTCTCCGTGGAAGAGTTATTCGGTTTGCCCCTCATCGGCAAGCGCCGAACTAACCTCTGGTACCTGGCGAGACGATCCGATCTGTGGTGCCGACTGTGTGGGCGCAGACCGAAAGGATTGTGATGAAGCCTGCGATCGGCGTGGTCGCACGAGCCGTCGCGAAGCTTCTCGTCGATCGCGATTCTCGCTGGCTGCACCAGTAGCGTCGTATCGGAAGATCAGATCGTAACGGAAACGACCATGGCGCAAAAAGTAGCTCTTTCGATTGTGAGTCTTATCATCCTAACCCCACGAAACGCATGAATTTCTGACCCGTAAACGTGGTGTACGGCCCAACGTCGGGGAGTTTCTGGTGAAACAGCTGTTGGACGGGAATCAACTGGCGCACCCCCAAATCGTAAACGAGTTGGCCTACGAACCGATGCTCTGATTGAAGCTCCGGAAAGCCTCCAGACACGAAAAGAAACACGTCGTTGGAACTGCTCCACCAAGTCTCGCCCTTCCTTACCAGCCACTCGACGTTCGACCCTATAGTGCGGAAATGGGCATTGGGATCGTGGAATGCCCCAAGTATCCGCAAATGCCAAGGCGTTAGTTCGTCCACGTACCTCATGAACATCGCTTGCAGGTCCTCATCAATGTCGGGGTGGAGCACGCTGCTAATGGCGGCGTTGCGCAGGGCGTTCAACTTCTCTTCCCGGTGATTCCGCATCGCAATCGAACTGGCACCCAGGACAGCGCTGATGAAGGTTTCATTCTGTTGAAGCGATTCGAGGGATAGGTTGGGTACTGCTTTCTGAAGCTCAACTACCGCAATTGCTAGTCCACGAAGCCATGCCTCTCGCCTCTTGGCAAGGGGAGAACAAAAGAACCCGTTCCATAACTCTGTGATTGAGCCACCCACAAGTGGGATCCCCGCCGCCGATGCCCGAAATATAGTGAACCACGTGTCGATGGCCTGCGCTTCCGGTAATTGGGAATTGAACTCTCGCACTTAACGCTCCAGAAATCGCCTACGTCGCTCCCACTCCGTCAGAGTGTCTACTTGCAATCAGTTCGTCGGGGCGGCTCTTGATGTGGCCACCCCGCCCAAGCCAAATGAAGTCATTTTCCGTCGAGTAAGCGAACCGATCAGCTTGGCGCAAAGTCCTGGCATTGTGGTACGCCACGCCTTTTGGCCCTAGCTCAAAGTCGACCACCGGGCCATCAATCGACCCGATGAGGATGACTTGACGGCTCACTGGAAACTGGACTTCAGTGTGGGGCAGAGCCGGTGCTGGCGTCCACATCGCAGGTACGCGTCTTACAAACGAACAAGTCGCCGGATGGTCCGAACAGATGAGCCCACACCCACTGGTGTATCGCACCGACCATTTTCTCTGAACAAGGCTTGGCATCACGGCTTCGGCGCCCCTCATCATCGCCGAAAGCGTCCACTCTTGATCAACGGTAAACGTGAAATCGTCCTTCTCCACCAATGCCTTCATCTGTTCGTATGAAACACCCTCATCAACATCGATTCCTGCTTGACACATTTCAACCTGGAGTGCGTTCCAGCGTTCTTTGGTGGTGAGCACTTGCTTCAACATGAGCTTGTTCAACCAATCGACTCCGTGGTCGCTGATGCTGCGGGCTCTCGGGGTCTTGACCATCATTAGGGCGATGAAGTACATCAGATCGTGGTACGCTTCGCCGGTCGGCATTGCCTGATTCTCCCGAACCCGCTTTATCGTCGGAGCAACCCGGTCTTCGATCTTCGCCAAGACTTCCTTTTCCAAGAAATCAGGCGCAACACCTTCAACCTGGACCGTATGGAAGTCATTCTGAAAGCCAGTTGTCAGTGGCGTCCGAATAAACTGCTTCCCGGTCTTGAAGTCTGTGACCCACAATTCTCCTGACTTGTCATCACATGTGGTGAAGCCGGCCAACAGGAAGGCCGAAACGAAGTGATGGCGTTTAGAAGTTTGAGACACTACCAACCTCAATTGTCGCACCGGGAATGGTCGTAACAGTATCCTAAGTAGGGAACGACAAAAGCCATGAGATCGCCATTCAGTTCAAATTCCTGGTTAGCATAAAATGAGCACTTACTTCCACGTCGACATGGACGCCTTCTTCGTCTCCGTGGAAGAGCTGTTCGATCCCTCCCTCATCGGCAAGCCCGTCGTGGTCGGCGGCCAGGCCAACCAGCGCGGCGTCGTTTCCGCGGCATCCTACGCGGCCCGAAAATTCGGCGTCCATTCCGCCATGCCGCTGCGAACCGCAGGCCGTCTCTGTCCGCAGGCCATCTTCGTCAATGGCCATCCCGACCGCTACCGCGACTACTCGCGCAAAGTCTACAAAGTCCTGAAGAGCTTCTCGCCGCAAGTGGAGATGGCTTCGGTCGACGAGGCCTACATGGACATCACCGGCACCGAGCGCCTGCACGGCCCTCCGATGCGCGCCGCGCACCGCCTGCACGAAGCCGTCAAGAAAGAGACGCGACTCAACTGCTCCATCGGAATCGCGGCCTCGCGCATGGTCGCCAAGGTCGCATCCGATCAAGCCAAGCCCAACGGCGTACTATGGGTACTCCCTTCTGAGGAGGCGCGCTTTCTTGCCCCGCTCGACATCCGAAAAATCCCCGGCGTCGGCAAAGTCACCGAAAAAAATCTGCAGGCCTGGGGCATCCGCAAAGTCGGCGACCTCGCCCGGCTCGAAGAGGATTTCCTCCGCCAGCACTTCGGCCAATGGGGGCTCGCGCTCGCCGGAAAATCGCGCGGCCTGGACGCCGGCGGCTGGTTCGACGGCGTGGTCGGTGAGGAGCATAACCCGAAATCTATCAGTCACGAGTTCACATTCAACGAAGACACCGCCGACCTCGAAACGCTGGAGGCCGTGCTGGCGCGGCTTTCCGAGATGGTCGGCCGCCGCCTTCGCGAACACAAACTGTTCGCCCGGACCGTCCAGCTCAAGCTCCGCTACTCCGACTTTTCCACCATCACCCGCGCCCATTCGCTCGATCATGGCACCCAGCTCGACACCGAAATCTTCCGCGAGATCCGCGCTCTTTTCCGTCAAAATCGCAAGAACGAAGCCAAGGTCCGGCTGCTCGGCGTGCATGCCTCATCGCTCGAAATTGATGAGGGCCAGCTCAACCTGATAGGCGAAGAAAATACGAATCGCTGGCGTAAGGCACTTAATACTGTCGATCAGATTCGCGAAAGATTTGGCGAAGATAGCGTCTCACTTGCAATGGGGCTGAAGGGCCGTTTTCGAGAACGCGTACACGAGAACCCGGCGGGACTACCTGGAAAAGATCCCAGTGAGGATTGACGGCCACAGCGCTACACTATATGAGGCAACCTGGAAATGAAGCAACTCATTGAAGATATTGCGAAAGCTCTTGTTGATATACCTGACCAGGTTATCGTCCGCGAGGTGCAGGGCGAGCAGGTCACTGTGTTGGAGCTGCGTGTTGCTCCCACTGACCTCGGGAAGGTCATCGGAAAGCAGGGCCGAACCGCCCGCTCGATCCGAACGCTGTTGGGAGCCGCAGGGATGAAGCTGAATCGGAGGTTCACGCTGGAGATCCTGGAATAGGCTCCGATCCGAAGCTGGTAACGATCGCACGTCTGCTCCGAGCACGCGGGAACAAAGGCGAGCTCGCAGCTCTACCTTTGTCCAACCGGCTGGCGGAAGTGAAGCACGTCATCGTGAACGATGCGCCGATGGAAGTGGAGCATTTTTGGGTTCACGGCGATCGCGCCATCTTCAAGTTCAAAGGTGTCGATACGATTACAGACGCCGAGCGCTTGGCTGGCGCGGATGTGCAGGTTCCGCTCGAGCAGCGTCCCGCGACTCCCGAAGGCGAATATTATCAATCGGATTTGGTGGGCTGCCAGGTTGTGGATCAAAACGGACGGCTGCTCGGCACCGTGCTGGACTTTCAGGAGACCGGCGGCGTCCCGCTTCTGGAAATACGAACCCAAGACGGCAAAGAGCTATTGATCCCGTTCGCCAAAGCGCTGCTCATCAACATCGATCTGGAGCGCAAACGCATCGACGTCAATCTCCCCGCGGGTTTGGACGAACTAAACTAGGATTTGCGTTTTCACATCCTGACTATCTTCCCCGACTTCTTTGCAGGGCCCCTTCCAGCACGGCGTCGTCGCCAAGGCCGCCGAAGCTGGACTCATCGAAATCCGCATCCACGATCTGAGGAACTGGACGCATGACCGCCATCGCACCGTCGACGATCGGCCCTTCGGCGGCGGCGAGGGGATGCTGCTCGAAGCCCGCGCCCATCTTCGAAGCTGTCGAAAGCATCTGGCCGGAACGCACAGCCGAGCAGAGTCTGGTGCTGCTTTCGGCCCAGGGCCAGCGGTTCGATCAGGAAGCCGCGCGCCGGTTAAGCCAATACAAGGAATTGTTTCTTATTTGCGGCCGATACGAAGGCGTGGACGAACGAGTGGCCGAGCATCTGGCCGACGAGGAGCTTTCGATCGGCGATTTCGTGCTGAGCGGCGGCGAGCTGGGCGCGGCGCTGGTGGTGGATTGCGTGGCCCGGCTGCTGCCCGGCGTGCTCGGCAATGAGGATTCGGCGCTGCAGGAATCCTTCACCGAAGCCGGTCTGCTGGATTGCCCGCAGTACACGCGACCCGCCGATTTCCGGGGCTGGAAGGTTCCCGAGGTCCTGCTGAGCGGCAATCACGAGGAGATTCGGCGCTGGCGGCGCGAGCTTGCCCGCCAGAAGACTGCACGAAACCGTCCGGATCTATTACAATAAAGAATTCAAGGACTTGTAACCATGCCCCACCCACTACTCACCAAAATCGTCGCCAAACATAAACGGGCGGAAGTGCCGGAGTTTCGTCCCGGCGATACCATCCGCGTTCACGTAAAGATCAAAGAAGGCGACAAAGAACGTTTGCAGGCTTTTGAAGGAACGGTCATAGCCCGGAAGAATTCTGGTTTAGGCGAAACCGTTACCGTCCGCAAAGTCAGCTTTGGACAAGGCGTGGAGCGCATTTTCCCGATCCATGCGCCGGTGGTGGATCACATCGACGTGATTCGTACCGGCCGGGTGCGGCGCGCCAAGCTGTACTATCTTCGAGAGTTGAAGGGCAAGGCGGCTCGTCTTCGCGAGCGCGATTAAAACGAACCCACCGAGCCCGCTGCCGCGTTCTCTGCTGACGAGGTGGCTGTTAATATTCGATGAGATGCCAGGCCAAATACGAACGCGAGGCCCGCGCCCAGGGTTTCACGCGTATTGCCGGCGTTGACGAGGTCGGCCGCGGCGCTCTGTTCGGCCCGGTGTTCGCGGCCGCGGTGATTCTTTCGCCGGATAATCCCATCCGCGGCTTGCGCGACAGCAAACAGCTCGATCGGGAGCGGCGCGAAGTGCTGGCGGGCCGGATTCGGGAGCGCGCCGTCGCCTGGGCCGTGGCGGCTGCCGACGCATTTGAGATCGATCACATCAACATCTACCAGGCCTCTCGCCTGGCCATGCGCCGCGCGGTGGAACGCTTGAATCCGGCGCCGGATTATCTGTTGATCGATGCCATTACAGTCGACCTCCCTATCGCCCAACGCGCCCTAATTCACGGCGATGCGCTATCGCAATGCATCGCGGCTGCGTCTATTCTGGCGAAGGTGGAGCGAGACGCCTGCATGTGTCAGTGGGATCAGGTCTTCCCGCAATACGGCTTGAAAAATCACAAGGGCTACACTACCGACGAGCATTGGAAGGCGCTCGAAAAACATGGGCCCACCACGCTCCACCGCTTCAGCTTCTGGCCGGTACGCGACCATTCGCCGGATACGGTCTGGACCGGTTATCCGCGGCAGGCGGAGTTGTTTCCCCCTGAAGAGCCGCCGGCCGAATGGACCGAGGAAAAGGAAGCGTTTCAGCGAAGCCGCTGCATGCAACCCGTAGAACCCCATTCACCGATCGAAGCGCCGGTCGAACGCGTCCCGGCTCAAGACCGCCTGGTATCAAAAGCTGGGCGCGCTGCTGTTCATCATCGTATGCTTTGAGGTGGGTGTATTCCTCCTGATTTTCCCCTGGATGGAGTATTGGAACAACAATTCGATCGCCAGTCTGGCGCCTTGGATGCGCGACGTTTGGGACAGCCCCTTCTTCCGAGGCGCGTTGAGCGGACTGGGCGTAATCAATATTTGTATTTCCTTAGCGGAGGTCTTTCGGCTTCGGCGGCCGCCTCCTGGTAGACTGAAGGTATCGGTACTATGAAACCGCCCTCCGATCGTGGTAAAACCGCTGTGGCCGAACCAGCCGCGGCGCCGGCAACAGTCCAAACCGATCCACCCCGCGGAACCATTGCGGAGTGGGCCATCACTATCCTTCTGTTGCTATTCGGAACCACTACACTGGTTCAGGCTTTCGTGATACCCACCGGGTCCATGGAAGACACACTGCTCATCGGCGATCATTTGCTGGTGGACAAGCTGGCTTACGCGCCGGCGGGCAAACTTCAGCAAATACATCCTGCCCTACGAAGAGCCTCAGCACGGAGACATTATCGTCTTCCGATATCCGGTGGATATCAGCCAGACATTCGTTAAGCGCACCATCGGCGTTCCCGGCGATCACATCAAGATCATCAATCAGCAGGTTTATCGCAACGGCGTCAAGCTGAACGAACCCTACGTCTACCACAAGAATCCGTATCCGGATTCATTTCGCGACAACTTCCCCAGCAGCGAGCCGAACCTGATGCTGGCCGACTTCCGCGCAAGAGATGCTGGCGAATAACGTCGTGAACGGCGAGGTGGTTGTGCCTCCCAACTCATATTTCGCCATGGGAGACAATCGCGATAATTCACTCGACAGCCGTTATTGGGGTTTTGTTCCTCGCGAGAATATCATTGGCAAACCTCTGATCATTTATTGGTCTTACGATGCCAATACCGAAAGCCTGGCGAGTTCCTCGGTTCACACGCTGGTTCAGCATTTCATCGATCTCGGCGAGCATTTTTTCACCAAGACGCGCTGGAACCGCACGTTCCGATTGATCCATGGCTACCACAGCGACAACTAAGCCTAAGCCGAAGCCGGCCGCCCAGCCTCCCGCAACCACGCAGCGCAGCTCCATCGCCGAATGGGCCATCACCATCCTGATCCTGCTGTTCGGCACGTCCACCATCGCCCAGCCCTTCGTCATCCCGACTTCGTCGATGCATAACACGCTGCTGACCGGCGATCACCTGATCGTCGACAAGCTGGCGTACGCGCCGCCAGGGCGCTTTGAGCAAGCATCTACTGCCATACGAAGACGTGAAGCGCGGCGACATCATCGTTTTTCGCCATCCTACGCTGATTAACGTCGATTACGTGAAGCGCGTGATCGGCCTTCCGGGCGATCATGTCAAGCTGGTCAACAAGCAAGTCTTCGTGAATGGTAAGCCTTTGAATGAGCCGTATACCATTCACCTCGACAATTTCATGAACTATCGCGACAACTTCCCGCAGGGCGAGCCCGACTACGTTCCAGATCCGCAGATGTTGCAGCGAGCCCAGGCGATGTTGCGCGAGGATGTGGTCAACGGTGAGTTGGTGGTGCCGCCCGGCAACTATTTCGCGATGGGCGATAACCGCGATAATTCGCTCGACAGCCGCTACTGGGGACTGGTGCCGCGCGATAACATCATGGGAAAGCCGCTGATCATTTTCTGGTCCTACGATGCTCCCACCGATGATCTGAAAGATTACAACCTGCATCATATGGTGGATCTGGGGCTGCACTTCTTCACCAAGACCCGCTGGGATCGCACCTTCAAGCTGATTCACGGATATCCGCTAAGCTGATGCCGCGCCAGACCAGCTACTACGGCCTGATTCTGGCCGGTGGCCGAGGTACGCGTTTCTGGCCGCGCAGCCGCCGCGCCCGCGCCAAACAGGTACTGCGGTTTTTGGGCGACCGGTCGCTGATTCAGCAAACAGTGGACCGCCTGAGCCCGGTCATCCCGCCCGATCGCCTATGGGTGCTCACCAACGACCATCTGCGGGCCGAGATCGTGCGCCAGTTACCGGAGATTCCCAAGAACCAGATCCTGGCTGAGCCGGCGCAGCGGAACACTGCCCCTGCAATCGGTCTGGCGGCGCACATTCTGCAATCGATCGACCCCAACGCCGTGATGGGCGTGTTTCCATCCGATCACATGATCTCGAAACCGGCGCGCTATCTGCGCTTCGTACGCGGCGCGTTCACAGCCGCGGCCTAGGGCAAGATCGTCGTGCTGGGAATTCAGCCGCGCTGGCCCGAGACCGGGTACGGCTACATCGAGTTTCCCAAGGGCGCTCGCGCTGGATCGCTGGAACCTCTGGCAGTCCGCCGGTTTCGCGAGAAGCCCGATCTTCCGATGGCCAAACGATACGTCAAGTCCGGAAACTTCTATTGGAATGCCGGGATGTTTTTCTGGAAAACTTCGGTGCTGCTGGATGCCTTGCGCGAGTTTCTGCCGAAAACCGCCACGCTGCTCGCGAGCCTGCCGGCGTTCGCAAATCGCCGTTTTTCATCGCAGTTGAAGAAAGTCTTTCCACACTGCGAGAACATTTCGATCGACTACGCGGTGCTCGAAAAAGCGCGCGGCGTGGTGGGGTTCGCGACCGACGATTTCGGCTGGAACGATGTCGGCAGCTGGAACGCGCTTATATGAATTGCTGCCGCGCGACGGCAGCGCCAACGTGATCCGTGGTGAAGCGCTGGCGCACGCGAGTTCAGGAAACTACATCGATGCCGAGGGTAAGCTGGTGGCGCTGGTGGGAGTGAAGGACCTGGTGATCGTGGATACTCCCGACGCCCTGCTGATCGCCCACCGGTCGCGCGCGCAGGAAGTCGGCGATGTGGTGAAGCTGCTCGAAAAGCAGCGCCGTCACGATTTATTGTGAAGCGGCTACTTCAGGTCGGCGCAGTTTCTTCAGCTCAACCGTGAAACGGGCGTCCTTGCTTTCGCTATCGCGAAAGACTATGTAGTAGGCCTCCGCATCCGGCCCTCGATTCGGCAGCGTGACAGTCACGTGCCCGGTTCCGCTGGCGAGCTGGTTTAAACTAGGGTCGCCGATTGCCACGAAAGCCTGACGGTCTTCGGACTTTACGACCACATCCACGCGCTCGCCGGCTTTGCCATTGAATACGAAAGCGTAATAGGGGGATGCGCTCGAACACTCGACCGCGTTACTGGTCTGCCCATAGCGCAGATCGCCCATTACCTTAACATCGGCGGGCGGAAAGCTCTCAGCGATCAAGCCGGCAGCGAACAGAAACACGCCAACCACAAAATGTCTCATAGCCATGAGATGCCGAAGCAGGAGAAAGTGACAAGGAAGGAACGTTCATCCGGAACTCGCAAGGCGCTGTAAAAGATACGTGGCCAGCCGAAGAAGGGCTTTAATCTGAATAGATATTTCGCATGGCCCGTAACGTGCTAGTTTGCGCTGCTAAGGAGCGAAACGGTGAACAATCAAAGTGCTCAAAAAGACGAACATGGCGTCTTAGAAACGACCGCCCAGGCGATCGGTTCCACGCTCGGCAACCTGGCTGTGAAGACCGGTATCGCGAAACCGCCGGCCGCTGTGGCGCACCCAGAACCACAAGCCGACAGCGATCCAGGGCATCAGCACCACGAACAGAAAAGCCCGCAGAGCGAAGAAGAAAAAATAGACTCTAAACCGGAAAGCTCGGGCTGCTGGCGGACCGTCCAGGCCTGCCGCAGATGCCGCCGGTCGTGCGCGGCTAACAGAGCGAAGCGCTGGCCCAGGCTGAATTTTACATGCGGATCAGCGTTCCCACTTTCACGCGCGCCAAATCTAAACCGTTCGACCTCGGTAATCAGTTCCAGCAGTTGATCGTGGATCGGCGATGAACTCCGCAACCACTTTATCCTTGGGTTGATCCGATGGCGGCCGGTAAACTTCGGGCGCCTTGAATTTCAACTTCACCGGTGGCTCCGAAAAACGGACAAAGCTGCGGCTCAGGAAGCCATAGCGGAACGGACCTTTTCCCGTGAGCCCGGCCGCGCGTCCCGCCTCAATTGCGTCGCGAATGGCCGGCACGTCCAACCCGTCGAGAATATTCAAGTGAGCCAGGCATTCTGAAATCGACCATTGCTTCGGCGATGGCCGCCAGTTGAATTGACTGTCGTTGAGCGGCGCGCTCAACTCCAGAGCATCTTCTTTGAGATTCTCGAACTGCTCGTAGTAATCTCTCAGCTCTTCGATCAGAGCCTGTTTCACCGATGCTCCCGGCGCCGACATGGTCTCGACTTAACGTGCGGTCATTGTACCGCCGTAGCGGGCATGTTGTCTTGGAACCACTTAACAATGCGGGCGAACAGGTCGCGCGAATGTTCCGGATCGTGGAACGCGTGGCCTTCGCCCGGATAAAGCACGAACTCGGTCTTCACCCCCAGGGTCTTTAACGCGTGCCAGAATTCGTAGGATTGGGGAGGGGGGCATTCGCCATCGCGTTCGCCCACCAGCGACCAGCGTCGGCGTAGTCACGTTCTTGATGAAATTGATGGGCGAGCTTTTGGCGTACACCGCCGGATCGTCATAGACCGACGCGCCGAAGTAGGGAATCATCCACTGATCGATCGCGTTCTCTCCGTAATAGCTTTGCCAGTTCGCGACGCCGGCGCCCGCGAAGGCCGCCCGGAAACGATGCGTCTGCGTGACGGTCCACATGGTCATGTAACCGCCGTAGCTCCAACCGGCGATGCCGACGCGCTTGTCGTCTACCGGATAATCCTTCACTACCGTGTCGACGCCGGCCAGGATGTCGCGCAGATCGCCATGGCCGAAATCCTTCACATTGGCGCGCGTGAATTCTTCGCCTTGCCCGTAGCTGCCGCGCGGATTGGGATAAAACACGAAGTTGCCTTCCGCCGAGAGCAATTGCAATGGCAGTCCCGGACGGGGCCAGGCGCTGCGCGTATCGGCCGCCGGACCGCCGTGCACCACAACAATCATGGGATAGCGTTTGGATGGATCGTAGGGCTGCGGAAACAGCAGCCAGCCTTGCACGCGGAAGCCATCATTCGACCATTCGACGCTTTTCGCCTGCCCCCATTCCGGACTCAGGCTGGCGTTGGAATGCGTGATTTGCTGCCATGCGCCGGTGCGTCCGGCCCACACTTCCGGCGGGTGAGTCCACGAATTTCGAATCACGGCGCTGGTGGTAGCGTCGCCCGAAAATGCGATCGTCTCGGCGCCCTTCCAGATCTGCTCGACGCTGCCGGACGCAAGGTCGAGAGTTGAGACCGCCATCTCACCGGATGAATCCTCGGTCATCAGGATTTGATTCGAAGACGGCATCCAGCGGAACCAATTCGGCGAAGACTTGCGATTGGGCGTCAGGTCGCGCGGCGTTCCTCCGGCCGCGGGAAGAACGAAAATGTCGCCGCCGGTGGATCCTTCGTCGCTCATTAATCCGCCGATGAAGGCCAGGTTCTTTCCGTCGGGAGACCAGCGCACGTTGGCCACTTGCATGGGCGGCTTCAAGATGTGGCGCACAGCACCGGAGGACGAATCGACGGCGTAAATTTCGGCGACGTACCAATTGTCGTCACCGGCGCCCGGCGAGGCGAGATACACAAGCTGCTTGCCATCCGGCGACCAGTCGAATTCGTAGACGTACATTTCCGGAGGCGTGATGGCGTGAACCGCGCCAGTCGCGACATCCACCAGCGCCAGCCGCTGCTCGTAGATTTTGGACGAGACGACGCCGCTATCGGGCAGGGTGGCTTCAGTGGGGCCGGGCACGCGAGTCAGGCCTTCGATCCACAGAACCGCGATGGTGCGGCCATCCGGCGACCAGCGCGGATCGTCGATATATCCTTTGAGGTCGGTCACCTTGCGGGGCTTGCCGTGTCCCGGTTTGTCGGCGACATACACCTGAAGCTGATCGACGGAATCGCCACTAGAAAGGAACGCCAGTTTGCCGTCGCGCGACCATGCCAGCGCGTGCTCCGATCCAGCGCCGCCTGCAATCTTATGAGGCGAGCCGCCCGGCATCGCGAAGATCCTTGACATATACAAACGACTCTCGCGGCTTGCCGTCGCGGCCGGGAATTGTCTCTGTCCAGGCGGCCGTCGCGCCATCGGGCGAGAGGATCCGGATCATGAAACTGGTGAACAAAAGAAAGCGAGTCCAATGCTCTATCGAGCGCCGGACCCGCCTGGAGGGAAAAGCAGCCAAAAATCAGGCTGGCAAAAAAACTGAACGTTCTCACATGCCCATGGTAGTACAGGCCGCGGCCAGTACTGCCGAAAGCGGCGTTATTGAGTCGGGCCGCCGCCTGGCCGGCCTTGTTGTACCTGATAATCCGAAGGAACCGTGAATAGCGACGGATCGGGCTCGGCGCGGCTGATGTTGGTCACCTGGTAAACCGAATCGCCGAAGCGCGGATCGCTGGTTTTGCTCATCACGACCATCTGCAAGTCCGGACGAATACCAGGTTTCGGTGACGACCTGTATGTCGCTGCGCGCTGCCCGCCTGCGCGGCCGGAATAGTGCGCGTCCTCCGCTTGCCTTGCACGCTCAAACCATCCATCACCTGAGTGCCCAGATCATCGATCTTGACGTTGGCGTTCGCACCGCTGCTTGATCGTGCTACGACGCCGGCGTGCCCGTCGCCGGGCGAAGATTGCAGGCCGGAGGCGGACGATGCCGATTGGCAGGCATTTGCCGGGCGGTCTTGTGCGTGGCATCGAGCATATAACCCGTGCCCGCTACAGGATCGTTGATGAACACGGCTTTGGATGCGGTGCCGGATCCGGCCAGCGCTCCGATGGCTGCCATGGACCGCTCGGTGCGCGTTCGTCCTTGGCTATCGCGGGCCATGGACGCCGTAGTGGTCCTCTGAATATGGTTCCCATCGGCCAACGTCTGGGTGAATTGCGTCACCGCTTGCGCCGAATAAGGAGCGCCCGTGACCACTTTGCCGGCCATCCCAAACTCGCCGCGCACAAAGGCGAAGTCGCCGGGTCCGCCGGGCGGCATTCCCATTCCGTGGCGACCCGGCTGAGCGAATGCGGCGCCACCCATCAACAGGGCCAGAGCTGTTACGCAACGTAGCTGAAACATTTTCTTCTCCTTCGAACTCACTTACTCAACAACTACTCAGTAATTTACTAACACGAACTCCACGCGCCAAGCCGTCCTGGCCCAGCAGAACTTCCGCTTCGACCGGATCGGAGTCGCGATCTTGGTTTACCGGAAACCCAATCAACTCCAGCGATGACATCGGCAATTGCACGCGCACCACCATGGCGCTTTCGACCGGCGGCAACCCATCGGCATCGGGCAGCGGATAGAAGCCGGCGGCGGTTTCATCCGCCAGCACCGCGGCGTCCTGCTGAAGCACGCCGGGCTCAGGCCGTAACGGACCGATCCATACCAGCACCGCGATGGCGGCAGCGATCGCCCCCACGCTTGCGGCGGACATCCAAGCTCGCGCGCGCCGCCGCCGGGATCGCTTCCGAAACTCGGCCAGGAGCCGCTGTTCCATGTGTAGCGGCGCCTGGCGCGGCCCCTCCGCTGCCAGCTCTTGCAATCCTTCCAAAAGGTCTCGTTCGTCTGCGTTCATACAGCACACCTTTCAGCGGCACGCATTTTTTCCATCAGCAGTGCCCGGGCGCGATGCAATCGGGATCGGATAGTTCCGATGGCACAACCGAGCGCGCCGGCCGCCTCGCGCATAATCCATTTCGTTCAGATCGCACAGGACCACAACTTCCCGATAGGCCGGCGGCAGCGCCAGCACTGCCTTGCGCAGCGACTCGATCCGTTCATTGCGCGCCAGTTCGCCTAACAGATCGCGTTCATCGGCCAACGCATCGGCATGTTCATTTTCGACGTCGTCCAGCGCCGCGATATAGGGCCGTTCCCGCTCCAGGCAGCGCAGCACGAAATTGCGCGTGATGCCGTAGAGATAGGAGACCGCCGATCCGCGCTTGGAATCGTATTGCTTGGCCACGCCCATCACCGTCAAAAAAACTTCCTGAGTAACTTCTTCGGCGATTTCCGTCTGGCCGCTCATGTGAAACGCGAAGCGATACACCGAGCCCTGATGCTTCCGATAAAACTCCACAAAGGCCGGTTCGTGACCCTTCGCAATCAGCCGAAGCAGATCGTCGTCACTATGGGACGGGGATTCCAACATTAGTTTATTTCGACGATCTGCATCGGTCTGTTAATGAGCATTCATTTCCGCGCATGAAAAAGTTCCACTTTCTTGAGTGGTTTTGAAGTCCATCTTACCGCAGCGTTACTATCGTCGCCCCCCAGCCGCCGGCCTCCGCCGGGGCATCGCCAAAGCTTTCCACAAAGGGGGTTCTGGCCAGGATCGACCGTACGATCTCGCGCTGCACGCCGATTCCCCGGCCGTGAATGATCCGCAAAGCCTTGAGACCTAACCGCCGCGCCTCTTCCAGGTATTCTTCGACGATGGGCTCGACATCCCGCGGCGGAACGCTATGCAGGTCGAATACATCCGTGATCGGAATCCGGACCGGCTCTTCTGGCTGCTCCACTGCTGTTAGCCTAACATTGTGAAGCCACCGGGCATTGTGAATCCACTGGCCGAGTACCAGCGCCGCCTGGCTGAAAGAAGCGAGGTCGCGGAGCGTCAGAACGAAGCAGTTTCGCAGGATCGGAAACGCGCGGCTGGGGACCGGCATCGTGGGTGTCGTTATGGCTTTCTTCGTTTTTGGCGAGACGGTTTTGTCGCCGTGGTGGCTGGCGATTCCCGCCTCTGCTGTTCTCGGTACTGGTGGTTATACATGCCCGAGTGGTGGAACGGCTGGAGCGTGCTCGGCGGGCGGTCGAATTCTATCAACGCGGGCTGGCGCGGCTGGAAAATCAGTGGATTGGCACGGGGGAAACGGGCGAGCGTTTCCGGAATCCATCGCATGTGTACGAAGAAGACCTGGACATTTTCGGCAAAGGGTCGCTCTTCGAACTGTTGTGCACGGCTCGAACGCGCGCCGGCGAAGACACGCTGGCCCGATGGCTACTGGCGCCAGCTTCGCGGGAAGAGGCTGGCCAGCGGCAACAGGCGATCGCCGAACTGCGGTCTCGTCTGGATCTGCGCGAGGATCTGGCCGTGCTCGGTGACGCGATCCGCTCCGGCATCGATGCCGAAGTAGCGGCTCGCTGGGGTAAAGCCCCGTTGGTGAATTTTCCCGCGGGCGCGCCGGTCATTGCCGCGGCTCTGGCGGTTGCCGTGGTCGTCACCTTCAGCCTCTACATGGCCAGCCTGCTTACGCGGACGCCCTTCCTGGCGGCGCTGCTGATCACGCTGGGCTACGGCTTTTTTCTGGGCAGCCGGACTTTGCAGGTCGCCGGAGCGGTGAATTCGCCGGCGCGCGACCTGGCCGTACTTGCGAAGCTTCTGCATCGCCTGGAGAGCGATCATTTCGAGTCGCCGCTGCTGCAGCGCTTGCGAGAGGAACTGGCTGCCAGCGGGCTAGTGGCGTCGTTCCAAATCGGCCGGCTGCAGCAGCTGGTGGCGCTGCTGGATTGGCAGCGGAATCTTTTCTTTACGCCCATCGCGATGGCCATCTTGTGGAGCGCACAAGTCGCGATGGCGATCGAGCGCTGGCGCAAGCTATCGGGACGGCATATCTCGGAATGGATCAGCGCGGTCGGCGAATTCGAGGCATTGGTTGCGCTGGGCGGCTATAGCTACGAGCATCCGCACGACAGCTTTCCCGAGCTGTTGGATGCAGCCGGCGCGAGATTGGAAGCGCGGGGCCTGGGGCATCCGCTGATGCGAGAAAGCCAGTGCGTCCCGAACGATGTGCGGCTGGGCGGAGATTTGCGGCTGCTGATCGTGAGCGGCTCCAATATGTCTGGCAAGAGTACGCTGCTGCGCGCCGTAGGATTGAACGTGGTGCTGGCATGGGCGGGCGCGCCGGTGCGAGCACAAAGTTTCGCGGTGTCGCCCCTGACCGTTGGGGCGTCGATCCGCGTGCATGGACTCGCTCCAAGACGGCAAATCGCGGTTTTATGCCGAGATCACGCGGCTGCGCGAGATCGTGAACCTGGCAAGCGGCGATCGGACGGTGTTGTTCTTGTTGGATGAACTGCTGAGTGGCACGAATTCGCACGATCGAAAGATCGGGGCGGAGGCGATCGTGCGCACGTCTGATCGATCGCCGGGCAATAGGGATGATTACTACGCACGACTTGGCACTGGCTCACATTGCGGACGATCTTCCCGGCCGGGCGATGAATGTCCATTTCGCCGATACGCTGGAGAATGGCAGGCTGCACTTCGACTATCAGCTTCATCCGGGAATTGTGGAGCGCAGCAACGCGCTGGATTTGATGCGGTCGGTGGGGTTGGAAGTATAGCGTAGCGCATGCACTCATGCGTGCCCGCGTTGGCACTCGTGCCAACGCCTGAACATCACGGTAAGACAATCGTTCACACGAGTGTGAACGCAGCACGCTGAAGCGTGCGCTACGAGATACTCATTGGGACCGGCTCGGCCAGCCGTTCCACTACTTCGCGGAGCTTGTCGAGACCCACCGGCTTGCTGATGTAATCGTCCATCCCAGCGGCCAGGCATTTTTCCCGATCGCCCTCCATGGCGTTGGCGGTGAGAGCGCAGATGGGCGTATGGCCCTTGCCCCGTTCCCGGTTGCGGATGACGGCCGTGGCTTCGAAGCCGTCCATATCGGGCATCATGCAGTCCATCAGCACCAAGTCGTACTTTTTCTGCGCCAGTGCTTCGACCGCGGCGCGCCCATTGTCGACGGCATCGGCCGCGAGTCCGAGTTTTTCGAGCAGTCGCAACGCAATCCTCTGATTGATCTCGTTGTCTTCGGCCAGCAACACGCACAATTTTCGAGGGCCGCCATTCGATTTCTCCGGCGGCGCGCTGGCGGGTTTCGCGGCGGGGACCGGGACCTTCGGAGCGGGCGTGGGAGGCGCGGGCACAGGAATGCTCCGTTTGGGTGGCGCCCCGGGCGCGACGGTGAGCGGTGCTTTGCCAAAATTGGCGGTGAACCAGAACCGGCTCCCTTCGCCGGGTTTGCTTTCCACGCCCAGTTCGCCATCCATCAATTCCACCAGTTGCTTCGATATCGAGAGCCCCAGGCCGGTGCCGCCGTACTTTCTGGTGCTGGATCCGTCGCCCTGGGTGAAGCTTTCAAACAACCGGCTTTGGTGCTCGGGGGGAATTCCGATTCCTGTATCGCGCACGCCGAAGCGCACCAAGAATCCATCCTGAGTGGGACGTACCATCTCGGCCTCCACATCTATCCGCCCCGAATCGGTGAACTTGACTGCATTGCCGATCAGGTTGGTGAGCACCTGGCGGACTCTACCCGCGTCGCCGACCAGCATGTCCGGCAAATTGCTCGAAACGGCGCTCGAGAAATCCAATCCTTTCGTGCGCGCTTGCAAAGCAAAAAGGGAGGACGACTCTTCGACTGTCGCGGACAGCGAGAAGGGAACATGATCCAGCCGCAGCTTACCCGCTTCGATTCTGGACAGATCCAAGATGTCGTTGATCAGAGTGAGGAGCGCATCTGCCGACTTCTTGATGGACCCGGCATACTCCTGCTGCTCCTCAGTGAGGTTGGTTCCGAGCAAGAAGTCGGTCATTCCCAGCACGCCATTCATGGGTGTGCGGATCTCATGGCTCATGTTGGCGAGAAAGCGGCTCTTGAGTTGCGTGGCATCGCGCGCCGTAACCAGCGCCGACTCGAGTTCTTCGTTTTTGCGCTCCAGTTCCTGGGCGTATTCCTGCAGCCGCTTCTCATCGTTCTTACGGGCGGTGATGTTGCGCAGCGTTGCGATGGAGTGTTCCCAATCGAGCGGGACCAGCCGAGTTTCGTAGATCTGCTGTCCGCCACGCCCGTCGACGTTGAACTCGACAACCTGTGGAGCTTTGGTTTTGCGGGCTTTCTCCTGAGCCTCGCGTAGTTGATCGACCACGCTAGCCGGTAGAAGATCGTGCAAGTTCCTACCTCGAAACTTATCGGGTGACAGGAACTGGTCTGAACTTTGGCCTCCCGTACTGTCCACGACTTGCCCGCTTCGATCGAGCCGAATAAATAGATCGGGGAACGTCTGGAAGAGCGCGCGGAGCTCGGAAGCGGCTTCGTAGGCCTGGTCCTCGCTTTTCTTTCCCTCGGTCATATCGACTTCAGCCAGGCGCATACCCACTACACGGCCGCCATGATCACGCAGGAGTTGTTCGTGAACTTCCACGGTGATGGTGCTGCCGTCAGGCCGCAGATACTTGCGCTGGTAAGTTAGGAGGGCGACCTGGCCGGACATACGACGCTCGATCTGCTCGCGATATCTTTGCCGCTCACCAGGCGGAAGCAGGTTCCAGCAAACCTTACCAATCAACTCGCGCCGCATCAAGCCGCGCAACTCGCACTCCTTGCGATTGACGCGACGCACCACGCCCTTGGGATCGATTTCCAGATAGCCGATCGGAGCAGTCTCGAACAGGCCGTCGACAGGATTCGCTGAAGAGGCTTCCGCCTGACCGCCCGTTCGGGAGCGCAACCGGAACGATAGCCACAAGTGCCGGCCCAAGATGGCCATGACTACGAAGCACAAGAATGATACGACTGGTTGCAAGTACGACAAGCGTGTTGGCTCCGGGTCGACGCGAAAAAGGCTATCTCAAGTTCCATCGGCAACATACGATAAAGCCTTTAGATGGAACTTCTTAAGCGATCGTTTACTAGCCCGGAGCCGGGTTGAGTACTGGGTTTGTCTAACTTGATTCTAGCTACCGACCAGATTGATAGCGCCAATGCCGCCATGGACTTCTAACCGAACGGTGGTCTTGGAATGCCCATAGGCTTCGTTGACATAACGATCGTCGCGCTTTTCGAGGCCCCGGGCGTTGATTCCGCCGATGCCTCCGTGAGCTTCGGCGACAATTCCGACGCCTTCCGGTAGGTAAATGGTCGCCTCGCCGACGCCGCCGTGGATGGATACATCGTAATCGTTCCTGGGCTTGCCGCGAAGATCCACCCGCAGTTCACCAACGCCCATATGGATCTCCAGGCTCCGCAGCCGCAACTCCCCGACATCCAGCCGACCCTCACCGGCTCCGAAATTGACGATCAGATCGAGCGGTTTATCGTCGTTGAAACGAAGGTCCCAGCGGTAGTTGGAATTCACATGGTGTACGTTGGAGGGCTCTTCCACCAACAGATGGCCGCGAAATCCGCTGGAATCGTAGTGGACGGTGGGCCGCATCATAGGGCGATTGAACGTGAATTCGGCGTCCATGAGCTTGGAAGAACCGCCTCGAACGTGGAGTTCGCCGGCGCCCATTTTGAGCTCGGCGCGCACCAGCTCGGAATTGTCGAGGTCGACCGAGCGGGTCTCAGTGCGCGATGGGCCGGGGGGGCCAAAATTTTCGTCGCACCCCGTTAATGTCAACAGGCTTACCGTGGTTACTGCGGCCAAAGCTCCCCAGCGGATTGTCAGCATAGGATCATCACCCTACCCAGGTTATACGACAGACAGCCCGCTTCCGGTTCCAGCCATTTGGGCGAAAAGCCCCTTTCTAAGGCGCTTCCCCTAGTCTTGTCCATCTGGTGTTCCAACCATTCTTCGATTCTTGCCTTAGTACATTCCTTTGGCGCAACCCACCTGTTACACTGGGGCATCTTGATAGGCAGGACTATGGTTTGCTCGTATTGCCGCAAGAACATCGGGCTTCTCCGGAGGCTTAAGGATCGGCAATTCTGCTGCGATGAACATCGCCAGAAGCTGGCCTCCCGCTCTGCCCGGGCGTTACGAGAAGCCGAAGATCTGTACGGCTTTGAAGACACTCGATTGCCGACCTGGCGGAGCATCACGCAAGCTAAACCAGAAGATAAAACCGAGCGGCGTTCGGGCTTCGCGGCAACGATCTTTGCTGGGGTGGCGGTGCTCTTCCTCCTGCTGGCGATGTCGCAGCTCCCCTCGGGAGCGTCCAGTCCCAAATCGATTTCTTCAGCGCCGGAAGCGAACGTGCATGGCGGCCAGAATGGAATGGGGCAGATGCTCAGCAATATGATCCAGAGCAAGACATCGGGCACCATGCGTGAGGATTTTCGCGGCGGTTTTGTGGACTGGGAAGGCCTCAAGCAGACTGGCGCAGACTGGAGCGCAGTGGACGGCGAGGCTCGTCCAGGGGGGCTGCGAGTCTGGAAGCCCTCGACTGGACTTTCCAATTACGAGATGGAGTTCATGGGACAGATCGATCGCAAGAGCATGGATTGGGCTTTTCGCGCGCCGGACCTGCGCAACTATTACGCGACCAAACTGGTGATCACCAAGCCCGGCCCCCTGCCCAACGCAGGCCTGGTGCGTTTTATCGTTCTGGATGGACGCGAACGCGAGCGGGTGGAGCTGCCGCTGCCGCTCACACTGGAGCGCGGCACCGATTACCGCGTGCGTGTCAGCGTGCGCGGAGATCATTTCCTGACCTCAGTGAATGGCCAACTGGTCAGCTCCTGGACTGATAACCGCCTCAGCCGAGGCGGTATTGGATTTTTCTCCGAAGAGGGCGAATCGTCCGTAGTGAAATGGGTGAGCCTGTCGGAGAGGGACAGCTTCCTAGCGCGCCTGGTTTCTCACTTTTCGCTGATTTCATTCCCCACCGCCGCGTTAGCTTCCCAGCCCTAACCGTTATTGGAACGCCAGTTTGCCCGGACTTGTGCTATGTTTATTCTCAAAGCATTTCGATGCGCAATTGTTGTTTCCTGCCCGTCCTTTGCTTAGCAAGCGCCGTTGTTTTACCGGCCGCTAATCCGAAAGCGCAAAAAGCGTTTAGGGAAGGCTTTCGCTACGAGGCGGCCGGCCAATGGAAGGAAGCTGAGCAAGCGTATTCCGAGGCGATCACGACGATCCCGCGGATGCTGCGTCCTATCAACATCGCGCCAGGGTTCGTTGCGCTTTGGAAGACTATCCGCGCGCCATCGAGGATGCCGATCGCGCGGTTGGGCTGGATTCAGGCAAAGCGGAAGCCTACCAGGTTCGAGGCGACGCATACCGGAAGCTTCCTGATCTTTCCAAAGCGCTGGCGGACTATAATCGGGCCATCGAACTGAGGCTGGATTCGGCGGCCATTTACAACAGCCGCGCCGCGGTGCACTCCGGCCTGGGGCAAAATGCCGAGGCCATAGCCGATTACACAACCGGCATCAAGCTGCGCCTGGATGATCCGACGCCTATTAAAGAGCGGGGCAATGTCTACGCGGCAATGGGACGCTATCGCGACGCTATCGATGATTACGACCAAAGCATCAACCTGAAACCGGATTACCTGGACGCTTACCTCGATCGCGGTTTCGCTTGGGGCCAGCTAGGCGACTTCCATCGCGCCATCCAGGATTTCGATGCGGTTCTCAAGATCAGGCCGGATGATGCCAAGGCGTATACGCTGCGCGGCGCCGCGCATCTGAAGCTCGATCAGAACGAAAAGGCCGTCGCCGATTTTTCGGAGGGGTTAAAGATCGCTCCCAGAGATCCTTACCTGTATCTGGCGCGGGCGGCCGCTCTGGTAAGGCTGGACCGGCACCGGGACGCGCTGGAGGATCGCGAACAGGCAGTGCGGCTGCGGCCCGATCTGGCGGAAGCTTACCTGGCGCGAGGGGGATCGTACCACCAGCTCGGGCCTGCACCAGAAAGGCTTGGTGGATCGGGATAAGGCGATCGAGCTGGCGCCCGACCTTCCGGAAGCCTGGTTTGCCCGAGGGAGCGCGTATTATTTATTGGGCGATTTTGCAAGGGCTCGTTCCGATCTGTCCGAGGCGGTGCGCCTGCGCCCCGATTATCAGGAAGCGATCGAGGTACTCAAGAAGACGGACGAGAAGCTCGGCGAGTCGAAGAAAAGCGAACCAGTGGAGACAGCACAGGCCGGTGTTCCGCCGCTTCCGGCGCAGGAGCCGGTCAAACCCGAGCCTCCGCCTCCCCAGCCTGTCCAAACTCAGCCGGCGCTGCCCGAGCCTGCGCGTCCTTTGCCAGTGAGACCCCAGCAGCCGGTTAGGACCCCGCCATCCCCGGCCCCAGCGCCCGCGGCTATTCCGAGGGTGGCCGTTTCCGCCGAAGAACACGATCGGCGTGGCCGCGCCCTGACGGCGTCGGGGAAATATCCGGAGGCGATCGACGAGTTAACCGAGGCGATTCGTCTTAAAGCGGATTTTTCGCGCGCTTTGAACGCGCGAGGGTACGTTTATCTTTTGAAGCGCGATTATCCACACGCCGCGGCGGACTTCGATGAAGCGATCCGGCTGGATCCGAACTATATCAACGCCTATCACAATCGGTCGGTGGCGCGGAGAGCGCTAGGGGACGCGGCGGGCGCGGCAGCGGATTTACAGAAAGGGCGGTAATCAGATTGCGAGCCACTGCGCCAGATCGACGGCCGGGCATCTGATACCGACGTAGAACGAACCAAACAGCGCATAGACCGCGCTGACTTCGTCAAAACGCATTTCGTAGATGAGTTTCTTGAATACCAGCGGATCGTCGGCGAATAGATCCACGCCCCACTCCCAATCATCGAATCCAATGGAACCGGAGATAATCTGCTTCACCTCTCCGGCGTAGCGCCGTCCGATCATTCCGTGGTCATGCATCTGGCGTTTGCGCTCGGCCATGGGCAGGCTATACCAGTTCTTCTCTTCGCCGCGCCTGCGATCCATGGGGTAAAAGCAGATGTATTTATGAGGCGGCATGTCGGGATAGAGGCGGGGATGCATGGCCTCGCGCTGGCGGGCCAACACCTCTTCGATCTCGGCTTTCCATTCCGGCGAGAAGGGCGCGATGCCGCGCGCGACCAGCGAATTGTAGGTCTGTAGGCTCGAATCGTACAGTCCCAGCTCCACCACCGATAGATAAGAGCTAGCGGGCTCGAGGAAATCGGCCAGGCGAAGCTGCGCGAGCTGGCGCTCTACTTGGTTTAACTCGTCGAATGAGCGGCGAAAGTGCACCAGGATCAAGTCGCCTTTGTGCCCGAGTAAGGAGAACGCGGCGCTTTGCCCGCCGACATTTTTTTCCATTTCCTGGAGGACGCCGGCGGCTTCCCTGGCGATTTCGGAGCGTTCCGCGGCGGCGAGAGCTTTCCAAGCCGTCCAGCGCATCCGCATCATCTGATGGAGTACGCTGGCGCCTTCGAGAGTGAGGGGAACTGGCGGAATAGATTCGACCGCGGCTGCCGGAGGGGCCTGGGTGGTTCCTGTCATATTGGAAATTCTTCTGTTATTTTACTGCGAATTTTCGCCGCCAGCTCGCACTGCTAGTGCATGAAGACAATTCTCTCCAGTTTCCTTGCATTGACATTATTGACGGGCGCGATGCTAATAGGCACCAGGCCGGCCGCATTCGCCAGCACGAAAAACAGCAAAGGTTCCAAGAACGGCTCCCGCGGCAAGAGTCGCAGCGGTTCGCAGCGCAATCCCGGCCGGCAAAAAACAAACATACCCAAGAACAAGAACTGACGGGTCGTAGATACTTCTTCGTTGGACAGCTAGTCGCTCTTCTTCGACCAGGGCGGCGTCACGTGATTGGTGCGCGCATACGCAATCGATTGGCCCAGATGCTCGTGCATGTGGTTGGCCGTGAAGAACAAGAATTCCCGGTAGGTCATTTCCTGACCGAAGAACTTGGTTTGTTTGTCCAAGTCGGCATCCGGAAGATTCGTAACCACCTGGCGGATGTGCGCGAATGACGCCTTCACTGTTTCGAGAACCTTCGCTTTATCGGCGGGAGCTTTCTCCATGGCGGGGCTGATTCCAGCGGGCGGCTTGACACCGATGAAACTCGGCAAGAAGTAATTCGCGAAGGCGATATGCAGGAAGACTTCCTTCACAGAACGGACACCCTCCTCGGGCCGCCAGTTGTACTTCTCTTCCGGCATGGCTTCAACCAAGCCGGTCACCTTGCTTTCGACGTCCTTTAACTGCCCCAGGAACATGTCGCGAAAACCAGACCCTTTCGCGGGTGTCTGCGCTTGCAAGCTGACGGCTGCGCAGGCTGACAAAAGGCAGAAGGCTGCCACATTCGCAATTTGTCTCATGGCTCTGTTGTACCACTTGCAGTAGACTCGCGTTATGTTCTCCTCACGGCTCAACTGGGGCATTCCGGCGAATCCGCTGTCCCGGTTGCTGGCTGAGAAGCGAGCTTCTGGCGCCACGATTCTCGATCTCACCGAGTCGAATCCAACCAGTGCCGGCTTCATTTACCCGGCGGATCGAATCCTGGCCGCGCTGGCCGATCCTAGATTGCTCTGTTATGAACCAGCGCCGGCGGGGTTACTAGCAGCCCGGTCGGCCGTTTCCGGTTATTACGGCGGGCGAGTGGACGCCGCTCGTATTCTCCTCACCGCCAGCACGAGTGAAGCATACGGGCTGCTTTTCAAGCTGCTGGCCGACCCCGGCGACGAGATCCTGGTCCCGCACCCTTCCTATCCGCTGTTCGATTTTCTGGCCGCGCTGGAGTCGGTACGCGTGGTCGAATACCCGCTGGTCTATCACGGGGGCTGGTCCGTCGATTTCGATACCCTGGCGCGCAGAATCACGCCGCGGGCTCGCGGGATCGTGGTCGTGAATCCCAACAATCCCACCGGCTCATATCTCAAGAAATCGGAACTAGCCGAGCTCACCGATCTCTGCCGCCGTCACAATCTGGCGATTCTTTCTGACGAGGTCTTTTCCGACTACGCAGTAGCCGATGACCCGCGGCGTGTGGCATCGCTCGTCAACGTGAATGACGTACTCACATTCTCGATGAGCGGGCTCTCGAAGTTAGTTGGATTGCCGCAACTTAAACTGGGGTGGATCGTAACCAGCGGACCGGCGGACGTTTGCACGCAGGCCCTGGAACGTCTGGAGCTGATTGCGGACACCTACCTTTCTGTCGGGACTCCGGTGCAGTGGGCGGCCGGTCCGCTACTGGCACTGCGCGAAAGCATGCAGGCACAAATCCTGGAGCGCGTGCGCGGGAATCTTGTCTACCTTGAAAGCCAGATCGGCCGCGATTCGCCGTGGCGAGTGATCGAGCCCGAGGGCGGCTGGTATGCGGTTATCCAAGCGCCGCGCATCTATAGCGAGGAAGAATGGGCGCTCACACTACTTGGCGAAGATAACGTGCTGGTGCAACCCGGTTTCTTTTTCGACTTCGAGAGCGAAGCGTTTCTGGTGACGAGCCTTCTGACCGCACCGCAAATTTTTCAAGAAGGCATCCGCCGCATCCTGGCGCGGGCCGGGTGATTAATTGCCGAGGCTTTCGGTGGCGTCATTTGCGAAATGACTTGGAGAATTGCTGGTATTGGTGCTCGGCCATCACCCGCGCAGGGTTGTCGCTGGCGGTGGTGCGACGGTAGATGTCGAGGGCTTGCTGATAGTGAGCGGCGGCCTGGGTACCGAGGCGTTGGGCCTCGCTGATTCTGGCTGCGGTTAAATACGCTCTGGCCAGTTCGGCGTGCGAATCGCTCAGAAGAGTACGTTCTTTCGCCAACGCATGTTCAATCAGCGACTGCGCCTGGGCGTAATTCCGCTCGCCCAGGTACGCCTCCGCCAGCCCGACTTGAGCGAAGGCGATATTGATATGATCCGGGCCCAGAAAATTCTGATAAATAGAGATGCTGCTGAGAATCTGCTGCCGGGCCATGGCGTATTTCCCTTGGGTAACGGCGATCAGACCCAACTCCTGCAGAGCTTGGGCGAGGCACGGATCATTGTTCTTCTGGTAAATGGCGGCGGCCTTCTTGAGCAGGGGCTCGGCGCGATCGTTTTCGCCCTCAGTGCGATATAGCAACGCCAGCGCCAACGTACTGTCCGACATCTCGGAGCTGTCCTCTCCAAGCTTGCGGCTCAAATCCAGGGCTTCCTTCAACAAGGCCTCCGCCTGCAGGTATTGACCGCGCGCAACCAGGATAAAAGCATAATCCCGCAGAGCGAGTGGAAGAAGTTTTGGCCCCGCAGTGGCGTTCTGGCGAGCGGCTTCGATCATCTGTTTCAAGATGGGCTCGGCTTCCGCTAATCGTCCCTCGTTGGAATAAATTTCGGCCAAGTGGCGGCTGGCGGCCAGAGTAAAAGCATCGTGTTCACCGCGGGCCTGGCGGCTGAGCTCGATGGCCTGGCGCTCGAGCTCTTCGGCGTCTTTCCAGCGCTCTTCGACAAAGTAAAGCTGAGCCAGCGCATCGATGGTGAAGCCCAGTACCTTGTGCCCCGCATCCCCGTTCGCCTCGCGTATGCTTTTCGCCTGGAGATAGAGCGATTCGGCGCGATCAAATTTCCCTAGGAATTGATAGGAATCCGCGAGAAAATGCGCGGCGTCGGCACGGCGCAGATCGAGCGGTGGAAACGTTTGTGCATCCTGAAGCGCGGCCGATAGAGAATTGACGGCTTGATCATAATGACCGGCCCGAAAGGCCTTGGCTCCGTCCTGAAAATCCTGGTCCCACTTGGTTGTTTCCTGTGCCGCAAGAAGAAGCGGCGTTAAGAAAATTATAAAAACACACCTTCGGCTGAGACTCCAGGCATGAGCCATATATTTCCTCCCAATCTGTCAGGAATACGGCGCCGTCTCGCGAGTGTTCAGACGAATTAGCGAGGCAATAGTTAGTAGCGCGAAATTAACGGCGCGGCGAAAGCGGTGGGGGTGTTTCGATCCGGCAAAATGCGCTAAGAAGCTTTGGCGGACCCGGTCTCACTCAGCCCTTCACTCAAGCTGGGCGAGCCGATGCGCGCGTTGGCGATCTCCATCAGCTTAGAGCAACAGCCGCTGAGCGAGATGGTGATATCGTGCAGCGAGGTTCCATGGAATCGAAGACGCGGCGGTTGGTGATGGTCGGGACATCGGATGCCGCGCAGCTTTTCCTCGGTCGCCCGCTTGAACCGTTCGACGCGAAGCTGGTCGAAGTCCGTAACCACCGAGAACATTCTAGCATGGTTCTGTTACAAACAAAAAACGAAATGATTGCTGGATAGACCAGGAGAAAATGTCTAGGTCTTATACAGACTCAAATACTGTTCTTCCCGGGCCGGCGGGACGCTGGTCAGCTCCAGATTCTCGCGCACATGGGCGGGATTACTCATGCCCACCAGCGCAACTGTGATTCCGGGTGTGGATCGCGCGAACTGAATGGCGCGCTGTGCGTCGGTACGCGGGCCTGGAAGCCGATCGCGAATCTCGCTGGGCAAGTTGCGCGCCAGCCGGGCCTGCAGCAGACTGGCGCTCGCCACGGCCGTTATCCCGAACCCCGCAGCCAGACTCAGAACGCTTTCGCCATCCACGAGATTGCCAAACGCCTCCGGCATGGCCAGGTTCACAGGCAACTGGATGAACCGGAAGTGATGACCGTCGCCTCCAGCCTCCCGCGCGATATCGTGCAACCGTTTGAGGGACAGCCTTTCGGGAGACTCCGCCGGACGCCGGAATCCTTCCCATGTAGCCGCTCCATAGAATTGAATGCCGCCCCGCTCCACAGCTTCTTCCAGAAAAATGAAGGCCTGATGAATTCGAGCATAGAATTCGTCCGAGCCGACGTAACTCAACTGGGTCTCCGGATTGTGCAGATAGAATACGTCGATGGTCTCGATTCCGAGGTTCTGGCGGCTTCGCCCCAACTGGTCGGCTAGAAAAGCCGGGGCCATCGAATGCATGCCGCCCACGACGTCACGCGCGGTAATGGTCCCTTTCGGAACTGCGTCTGGTACCAGGTAACCCGCCTTGGTGCAAATCACGACCTCATCGCGCTGGACGTGACCGGCTTCCACCGCCTGGCGCAATGCCGTCCCGATGGAGAGCTCAGAGCGTTGGTTCCGATAGTTGAGCGACGTATCGATGAAATTTACCCCGGCCGAAAGCGCCGTCCCCACGGCCTCGGCGTAGCCTCGGTCGGTAGCTTGATCCAGTTCGCCGAGATAGGTTCCGATGCCGATGTTACAAACAGTAAGCGACTGAGCATTCCGATAAAAACCCACGGTCTGGTGGGTGGGGAAGCGCGCGGCATAACGGGCAGTGCCGCGGTCGGTAGCGTGACCTGAGAGCATCCCTTATGGTACCGGGAGCGCCCGTGGACCGCCTTGCTGGGACCGAATCCCGCCGGCTAAGGCAAAGGGGGGCTTGACAAGACGCGCAGTCTGCTTAGAATGGGTTTAATCTGGCCTTTTTTATGCAGCCCTGCAAGCATAGTCGTACCGAGATTCTGGCGAGACGCGACGGCGTAGATTACGTGCGCTGTCTGGATTGCGATCAGGTCTTTGAAGCCGAAGATCTGGAATCGGTCTCCGCCTACGAAGAGGACGACCAACCCGCCGCCTGAGCGAATCCGATTACCAAGAGGCTTGCCTCGGTAGGCGCAATCGAGCGCTGAGGGGTAGAGGACTATCTTGCTCGAGATCACTGGTAGGTGCGTTCATTTCGTAGGAGAACCGCGAGCACGTCCACAGTCTTCGTTGCATGTATAGGTTCGAAAATAATGCGATAGCGCCCGGAGACTTGCGGATACAGGCCTCTATTCCTTTTGCCCTTAAGCGGTTTAACCAGTCCGCGAGATCCTCGGCAAGCTCGTGGATGTCGGTCAGGATGCGATGCCTCCGATCAGGCGGGATCGCTTCAAGCTGTCTTGCGGCGGCGCGCTGAACGTTTACGGTGCCAGCTCATGCTCTAGTTGGGCTAGACTCACATACTTGCCATCCCCGCATTTCCCGCCGGGCCTTGGAAACGAGAGCACTTTCCTCACGCGTGAGGACGTCGTCGGGATTCACCAGACGTTTGGGTTTGATCAATACGCCGTTGTCTTTCTCAGCAAACGCCACGAAGTCTCCTTCCCGCATTTCGAGCTTTTCGAAAATCTTCCGTGGGATGACCACCTGGCGGCGCTGGCCTACGCGGCCGATGGCCTCTCGTGTAGTGGTCTTACCTGCCATATCTTCAGACTAGCTGAATATTATAGACCACCACGGATAGGCGCAATCGACGCTGATGCGCGGAAGACTGCTTTCAACGATTGGGAAGATGGACGCTGGCGATGAGGTTATCCGGTTATCCGATCGCGTTTGCGCTGGGGGCCTATTTCGTGTCACAATAAAGATGTCGTTTCGCAGTCCGTTTAATTTTGGCATCTTTCGATAGTCCGGCCCAACCGCCTTTGTCCGAACCTGCCGCGATTCTTTGCTCTGCAACTTCAGAAAGAAAGTGAAAAAATGAAAAATATTTTTGTAGGAAATCTCAGCTTCGGAGCTACCGAGGATACGGTTCGCTCCATGTTTGCGGCACACGGCACCGTCGATCGTGTCAGCATTGTTACCGACCGCGATACCGGACAAGCCCGAGGGTTTGGATTCGTTGAAATGAGCGACAACGCCGAGGGCGATCGCGCGATCGCTGCTTTGAATGGCGCCGAGCTGGATGGCCGAGCCTTGAACGTCAATGAAGCGCGCCCTAAGACGGACCGTGGATCGGGCGGCGGTGGATTTCGTGGCAACGGCGGCGGTTCACGTCAGAAGAACCGCTGGTAAGCAGCTAGTTCGCAGGGGATCAAATCACAACGGAAAGGTTCAAGAATAATTTGCCAAAAGAAGATGCAATTGAAGTAATGGGTAAAGTCGTTGAGAAGTTCAAGGCTGGGATGTTTGCGATAGAACTAGACGCAGGCCGAACAGTCCTGGCAACGATGGCCGGAAGACTCCGGCGTAATCGGATCAAGATCATGAATGGCGATAAGGTTTCGTTGGAACTCTCGCCGTACGACCTGACCAAAGGCAGAATCACCTACCGCCACAAGTAATCGGCCGGGCTCGCCGGGGTCCGGTTCCAGCGAACGCGAGTGGCATGCTATGTTGAGACAACAAGCGCCATGACACGTTACTTGATTATCCTGAGTACTCTGCTGGCCGTCCCCGGGTTTGCCCGAAAGGCGCCTCCCCTTCAGCTAACCGGCGTAACCTGCGAGATCCCGTCGCCGCTGCACTGCCCCGCCGCCGATTGCCCCGGGCCGACGGTCATTGAGCAGGGCACCGCGGTGGAACCGAAAACGGGCCGCAGGTTCTTTCTCGATTATCCCTGCGATTTAAAGAGGGGCGAAAAGGTGACGTTTGTTTTGAGCCTGCACGGCTTCGGTTCCTATGGAAACTGGCAGCGTCACTATTTCCCTCTCATGGACTACAAGGAAAAGTACCGCCTGGTCATCGCTACCCCGAATGCCCCAACGAAATTCTGGGCGCCCACGGATGACGAGTACTTGCAGAACATCGTCAGTCTCGTCTTCGAGCAAATCGGCAAGGAGAACATCAAGGCCTTTTGGCTGGTTGGCCATTCTCAAGGCGGCATGACCTCCAACCGGATCATCCGAACCGATTTCTTCAAAGACAAGGTCGACGGCTGGCTCAGCCTTTCCGGTGGCCGCTTGGGTGGAAACCCCGGACGCGGCGGCAATTTCGGTCCTCCGCGTGCGCCAGCTCCTCCCGTCTCCACGCAGGCCACTGGCAACGCAACCCCGCCTGCCGCTAGCGAGCGCCCTGCAATCCCGGCCGGTATCGCTGCTGCCGCGGCTGCCTTGCGCGAACCTCCGGCGAACGACTTTTCGTTCATTTACGAAACCGGGCAGCGCGAAATGGATGACAAAGGCATTCCCGAAACATCGGAGTGGGCCGCCAAATACGGCTGTGGCGCCCGAGTTCGCCGGCAGGACGTCGTCGATACCGAGCCTGGCTATGTTTACGACGGTACCCGTCAGAATCCTCCGAATCCCGCCTGGGGATTGCTGCCCCGGCCCGGTACGGCTGAAGTTTTCGAGTATCCGCACTGCAAGAACGGCCGCATCGTCGCCGACGTGGTTCGCCTGGATAAAGGCCATACCGAGGGACTCGAGCCTCACGTAACCGAACAGTTGATCAAACTGATGCTGTCCGCCAAGAAATAATTCCTGGACCTACTCGGTTCATCCGAGCATTACTGGTAGCGCAAAGCAATTACGGGATCCACCTGGGTGGCCCGGCGTGCTGGAAAGCAACATGCCAATACTCCGGCCACGGTTACAACTGCTACAACCGCGCCCAGCGTGACCGGGTCGCGAGGCGATACGTTCCAAAGCTGGGTCGCTATGACGCGTGTTACAGCTAAGCTAGCTAACAATCCGGCTGCGAGCCCCAATGCGATCAGTCGAAGCCCCATCCGCAATACCAGGCGAAGGACGTCGCCACGGCCGGCTCCGAGAGCCATGCGGATGCCGATTTCGTGAGTCTGGCGCGACACCGTGTATGCGATCACACTATAGACACCGAGCACCACCAATACCAAGCCGACGCTGGCAAAGATGCCGAGCAGGATCAAACTGAAGCGTGGTCCTGCGTAAGAAAACTTCTGAAGATAGTCCTCGAGGCTGCCCGTCAGTGTGAGCGCTACGTTCCGGTCGACGGCCCAGATCTCGCGCCGGACCGCATTCAACATCAACTTAGGATCTTGCGCCGTTCGTACCAGGATGCCGCGCTCGAAAGCGCCGGTAATCGTGTAAGGGATAAACATCTCCGGCTCAGGCGGATCTTGGATACCGCGGTTCTTGGCGTCCGCGACAACGCCGACGATCTCGAACACGGGGTCCGTCACCGGGCTATCGGGACGTTTCTCAAGCATGTTGATTTTGATTCTTTGCCCAATCGGGTCCTCGCGGCCGAAGTAGCGATTAGCGAGCGTCTGATTTACGACCATCACTTTGCGCGCGTCATTGACGTCCACATCCGATAACAGGCGCCCGCGCCTCAGCGCGATCTGGAGAGTTGGGAAATACCCCTCGCTGCACAATTGAAAGATCGCAGTCCAGCGCTCATTGTGAGTCTTGCCGGGAATATCAATGTCGCTGCCAATTCCGCCATAAGGCGGTAGAGTGCTTGTTTCGGTGGCCGCCACCACGCCGGGCAGTGCCGCGAGGCGCGGGAGCAACTGCCGGAAGAAACGCTGCTTTTCCCCCGCCGTTTTGTATTGACCTTTCGGGAGGGGCAGGCGCGCGACCAGAATATTGTGCGGGTTGATGCCCAGATCGACCTGTTGGAGACCGACAAAGCTGCGCATGAGCAATCCTGCGCCGGCGAGCAAAACCAGCGACAGCGCCACTTCGACCACCACCAGCGTGGCACGGAGCTTCCCGTGCCGGAATCCACCACTCACGCCCTTACCGGAGTCCTTGAGCGGTTCGACGATGTCCCGCTTGGCCATCTGGATAGCCGGAGCGAGACCGAACAGCAAGGCCGTAAACGCCGCCATCCCCAAGCTGAACAGCAGCACCGGAATGTTCAACCGGATTACAGCCTCATGCGGAATAGCGCCCTCGGGAATGGCCGCGACTAAACCCTTGAGCCCGGCGTAAGCGAACAGGCAGCCGATTAACGCACCGCCGAGAGCCAGAAGGAGGCTTTCGATCAGAAGCTGGCGGATCAAACGCCATCGGGGTGCACCCAGGGACGCGCGCACCGCGAATTCTTTCTCGCGCGCCGTTGCTCGGGCGAGCAGCATATTGGCTACATTGCTGCACGCGATCAAGAGCAACAGGCCAACGGCCGCACCGAGAGTATAGAGGGTCTTGCGAAACTGCCCCACCAGGCTATCGAGCCAGGTCACGATCTGGACGCTGAACCGCTTGGGATAGTTATTGGGATAAACGGTAGCGAGCCGGCGAGCAACCACTTCGATGTCGGACTGAGCCTGCTGGACGGTCACGCCGGGCTTCAGTCGCGCTTGGAACATGTAGTAGCGTTCTTTGTTTTCGGGATCGCTGCGAACCAGGTTCACCGCGCGCCACAGGTCCGAACCCAGCTTCGTGAAACGCTGCGGCATGATCCCGACTAAGGTAGTGGGAATGCCGTTCAGGACGAATGTTCGCCCCAAAATTCCGGGGTCGCGATTGAAGCGGGTAGACCACATCTTGTAGCTCATCACGCATACCGGCGGAGCGCCAGGCTTGGCGTCATCGGGCAAGAGAATGCGGCCGAGGAGCGCCGGGACGCCGAGGAAACGGAAAGTGTTGGAGGTGACTGTGCCGCCATCGAATTGCTCCGTACCCTCGCCGTTGGTAATGAGGAGGTCTTCAGAGCCGCCTCCGATCACCTCTTCAAAAACATGATTTTGCTCTTGGTAGTCGAGGAACTCCGCCAACTGGAACGCCGTGCGGCCGCCCGGACGGCTGTTGGTCGCGTCATGAATCATGATGGCAACTACGCGCTCCGCATTCGTGTATGGAAACGGATCGAGCAGGACGTTTTGAATCACGCTGAAAATGGTCGTGGCCGCGCCGGAGCCGAGCGCCAGCGCCAGGACCGCGAGAGCCGTAAAGGATAGCTGGTTCCGCAGGCCGCGCAGTCCGTATCGGAAGTCCTGCCAGACTGAATGCATGCTCACTTAGACGATAAAAATCGCCCTTTGTTCCCCATTACAGTGGCGGATTATGACAGGTTCAATACCTGTTCCATCACCAGGCGCGGACCCTGGTCAGGATCCTGCTCCACTCGGCTCTCGTTATTGAACAGCATGGTATCCCGCGATTTGACTGAATAGCCCGGCCACTTCGGCAGCTTTGCCGTGTTCGGATTTCCGGTGCGGGCAAACGCCACCCAGGCCGCGCTCACTTTATCGGCCAGCGCGTAAGCTTCCGGCATTTTCGAGATAAGCGGGCCCGCAATCTTGATGTTGTTAAAGACGAACTGAATCTCGATCGTGTGCGGCGACCTCATGTGCCCGCCGCCCTCGGGCGTCTCCCAGTCGAAGCGATACAGAAACACCGGCGCGCCGGCCTGGACCGCTTTGCGTTTCGCGAGCTCTCGGGTATACGCGCCGCGCGGATGCTCAGTTGCAATCAAGATATAGAGATCCCAGGGCGTGGCGTCGGGGTGCGCTTTGCGGAAGGCTACGATGACGCGATCCGGGTCGCCACTCAGTTGCTTCGCCGCGCGCTGCTTCAGCCCAGCTTCATCGAGATTGAGCTTTTCGGGCGTGGGCCGGTCGTAGAGCGTTTCCTCGGTATGGGCCCATCCGATTAGTAGCGGAATGGAAGCGGACAACGCCGGGGCGGCAGGATCCCAGGGATGGCTGGGTAGCGCCCGGCCGTCGACCATGGGCGAGTTGGCCACCATGCCAGGCTCGTGCAAGGCCATTTTCTTGTACACCGCGTCATTGGCGGCCAGCAGCCGCGCTGCAGGAACGGTTTGCAGCTCACGCGCCTGGCCGGCCTTCAGCCCTAATTCGCTCAGCAGCAGTTCGGTGGTATGGATCGCGTCTTCAGGAGTGGTTAGTTTTAGTATGGCGCCGCTCTCGATGATGGCGCGGTGGTAGAGCCCTTTGGCTCCTGGCATCGACATCAACGTTGCCACTTTGCGCCCGCCGCCCGACTGTCCGAAGATCGTGACGAGGTTCGGATCGCCCCCGAAGTGTCCGATGTTGTCGCGCACCCACTCGAGCGCCGCGACGATGTCCAGGATTCCCGCGCCGCCCGAGAGAGCGAAGTCCGAGCCCGCCAGTTCGCCCAAGTAGGTAAAGCCGAACACGTTCAGGCGATGATTGATGCTGACCACGACGACGTCGCCAGTTCGCGCCAGGTTGGCGCCCTCGATGATGGGCCCAGAGCCTGAACCAGTGGCAAAACCGCCGCCGTGCAGCCATACCATCACCGGCCGATTTTTGCCGCCTGTCAACTCCGGCGTAAACACGTTCAGCACCAGGCAGTCTTCGCTCTCTTCGGTAGATCCAGCCGGGGCTCTGCCAGTCGCGCTGGTTTGAGGAGCGCTGGGGCCGTACGAGAGCGCGTCTCGCACGCCGGTCCACGCGGCAGGCTTGGCCGGAGGCATGAATCGATTCTTGCCGGCTGTCGTTCCGCCATAAGGAATGGCTTTGAAGATTTTGATGCCATCGACCACGGTCCCGCGGACTTTACCGGCCGACGTTTCGACCATAGCATTACCGGTGTCGGCTGCCCTGGCGACCCTGAGGAACGAGACCGCCGGGGCTCCGGCGAGTAGCCAGGACGCCTGTTGAACAAAGCTTCTTCGGGTTGAGATGCTGTCCATGATGGAGCTAAGTTTACTCGATTGGAAACCGGGTTGGGAGGCAGCGGCGCTGACTTGGTTGCTGCAATCAACCAAGCTGGTGGTTTTCAGCCGTTGCCCATGCGGCGATCATCCCTGACAACAATCACTTGCGAATGGCAGGAGGCTTGCACCTAGCAAAGCGATGCGACTCCAGAAACCAACACTTTTCATCGCGCTCCTTTCGCCGATTCTGCTTGCTCCGGCTTATGCGCAACGCGGCGGTGGTCATGGTGGTGGTGGAGGGGGCGGGCACGCAACTGGTGGAGGGGCCCGGGGCGGATTCTCCGGCGGAGGTAGCTACCGAGGCGGAAGTTATGGCGGTGGCTTCCGAGGCGGATCTTATGGCGGGGGCTTTCGAGGTGGATATTACGGAGGCCGCGGCTACTTCTATGGGGGCCGTTATTGGGGGCCGGGCTTCTACTTTGGCGTGGGCGGATGGGGATATCCCTATTATCCGTACTATTATTCCGGATATCCCTATTACGGGTACGATCCGTATTATGACAGCTACGATCCCGGCGGCGCGTATTCCGCCCCTCCGGCGACTGGCCAACAGAATTACGGATACCCGTATCCGCCCCAGGATCAGGGGCAACCTGGACCATCACAACAGCCGCAGTATCCGCCGCAAGGTCAGAATGGACCTCCGCCGCAGCCTCAGTCTTCTACCGGCAACTATCCGGGCCAAAACCAGGGGCAAAACTTTTACCTGATCGCTTTTAACAATCACACCGTCCAGGCAGCGACCGCATACAAGGTCGAGGGCGACCAGATCCACTGGATCACGCGGGAGGGGCAGGAGATGCAAGCTCCGCTAGCAAGTGTCGACATCCGTTATAGCGAGCAGATCAATCGCGATCGCCACGTGGATTTCCGGATTCCCTAGCAGCCTAAGGAAAACGTTGGCGAAGCGCAAAATGGTGGAGGCGGCGGGAGTTGAACCCGCGTCCGAGAAAGTCCGCCATGAAAAGAACTACGTGCGTTTCCGATTCGGTAGTTGTCGGCCGCCACATTAGAACCGGCAAGAAAACGACGGCTTAGCCCGATTGTCGTCAGCCTACGGCTCCGAGCAGAAGCCTTCGGCCCAATCCTCGAAGATGACGCTCCGTTGATGCCGTCGAGGCCCAACATCCGGAGCGGCTACCTAATTAATTAAGCAGCGTAAGCAAACTGCTGATTGGCAGTTCTAGTTTTCCGATCGTTTAACGGGAGCTCGGAACCCGGCACGCCTTTCCACAACGATTCAATCCCGTCGAATCCGTTGCGCCCCCCTTTCTTACTTTCATGATAACACCCGCCTTTGAATTTCCGGGCTCCTGGAGCTTTTTCCTATGATGTTAGTGAGCCATGCCGAACGTTATCACGACTCCGGAAACAAAGCAGAAGACCGAGGACCGGCTGGCGCCCCTCTACAACGTGGTTCTATTGGACGACGACGAGCACACCTACGAATACGTAGTCGAGATGCTTCAGAAACTGTTCGCTTTCTCGGATGGGGACGCCTGGAATCATGCGGTCGAAGTGGACAGTACAGGAAGAACCGTAGTCCTGACGTGCGAGCTGGAGCAGGCCGAATTTGGCCGGGATCAAATCCACGCATTCGGCGCCGATTGGCGTATGCCGAAGTCGAAAGGGTCGATGTCGGCGATCGTAGAAGCGGTTTCGTAGCTTGGCGCCCCGGCAGCCGCTCTCCGCCATACGTGCTAATCTAAGATTTCATCCGCGTCTGTGGGTTAATTCAGCAGGAGATGACTATGCGTAGTAAGGTAATCTTTGCAGCTACTGTTATCGTAGCGTTCACAGCTTCATTGGCCGCACAAAGCAAGCCCAATTTCAGTGGAACCTGGAAACTCAATGTGGAAAAGAGCGACTTCGGCGTTCTTCCGCCATCCAACAGCCGTACTGACGTGGTCGATCACCAGGATCCGAATCTAAAGATAAACGTTTCCGACGACGGCGCTCAGGGACAGCAGAACTATACTCTCGTCATGACTACCGACGGCAAAGAGGCACTCAACAAGCCCGGCGGTCTGGAGATGAAGAGTGTAGCCTCCTGGAACACCAACAACCTGGTGGTCAATACCAAGCTGCAGTTCCAGGGCAGCGACGTAGCGATCAAAACTAGCTGGGCGCTTTCAGACGACGGCAAGACCTTGACTGAGAGCGCGCACCTGGAAAGCCCGATGGGCGAAACCGACCAAAAGATGGTCTTCGAAAAGCAGGAGGGCGGGGCCACCGCAGTGGCAGGAGTGAAGCCAGCGGCGGTTGCGGCCCCAGCCAGCGGCGCTAAGCCCAATTACAGCGGGACATGGAAACTCAACGTGGCGAAAAGCGATTTCGGCCCGATTCCTGGCCCCGATAGCGCGCACTGATGTGATCGAGCACAACGATCCCACGCTAAAGGTCAGCACGGCGCAGGAAGGCGCTCAGGGCAAGCAGGAGTACACGCTCAACATGACCACCGATGGGAAGGAAGCCACCAATACGCCTGGCGGATTGGAAGTCAAGAGCATCGGCGGATGGGAGGCCAACAACCTGGTCATGAACATCAAGCTGAGGGTCCAGGACAATGATGTAGCGGTCAAGGCCACTTGGCTTCTTTCCGAGGACGGAAAGACCCTGACACAGAATCAGCACCTCTCGACAGCCATGGGCGAGTTGGATCAGAAGATGGTTTTCGAGAAGCAGTAGTCGGGGGCGAGAGGCTGCCTAATACGGCGTCGGGAAGGTCTTCGAAATATGATCGTGCCAGGTGAGCGTTTCTTCGTCCACCAGGGCCCACAGCAGACCGATCCCGGCTGCCAACAGGCTTAGTATTTCGGATGCGAGACGATAGAGCCGCTGCTTGCGGCGAGGCCTTTGCCCATCGAAATCCACCAGCGTAAGACGCGCCCACCGCATGCCGGCTGTATCACCGCCGGCGAGGCACCACAAGCTCTCATAGAAAATCACAAATACCGCGACAACCGCGACCAGCACCGGCCAGGTTTTTGCATTGAGCAGGACTTGTCCTCCCGCCAGGTAGAAAATAATTCCAAAGATGGCAGTGGCAATCAGAATCAGGCTGCCATCCAGAGCTGCCGCCATGGCACGGTGTGCTGGAACAGCCACAGGAGCATCACAATAAATCACTCCATCGGCGGGCTTAGCGGAGCGCGCGAATTCGAGGTTCTGCTGTCCGGGAATCACCTTGCGATTGCGGATACGCCGCGCGGGGGTGACGGCTGCCGTAAAGGCCGCGCCACAGAGGGGGCGATCGATTCAAACGGCACCACTCGCGGAAGCTCGCGGCCACTAAACAGCGACGGTTGATACGTGATGGCGCGGCGCGGCGGTGGTGGAAGCTCGGTTGCAACACGTTCTGGAGGAATCGGCCGATTCGCTTTCGATGAATTCAGGGCGCAACGCTGGAACAGCGGCCGACGTCGTGTAGACCGGCGTCAAGCGCAGGCGACGGCCGCAGCGGCGACAACGATGATCATCTTCGGCATTCGAAGCCTGACAATAGCGACATTCCATGCTGCTCACCAACCTCCTGCGGTTGCGGGATCTAGCAATACGTGCTACGGTTTTCGGTTGAGGCCGTTTTCGTCACTCTCCGCGGGCCCCAGCTCGCGTCCAAAAATTGACCTTATCTCCTTTCGTAACATATTTGGCCGGAAATGTCACGCACTTTCTTTTGCCTCCCACGCGAGATTCTTGGCGGTGGCCATGCTCCTGGTGGCCGGGGCGGCCGTCGCGCAGGTTCCATTTGTGCCTCCTCCGCCGTCTGCGCCGATTGCTCCGGATGCTGTCCCGAACGCCGCCAATCCGAACCAGCGGCTCAAGTCCCGGCGGCCGAACGCGCCGGCTCCCGATGAGTACATCGTCATCGCCGATACGGAGGAGACTGACGGATCCCTGCGTCACCTGCGCGGGCATGTCCACCTCGAAACCACCGACAAGAAACTGGAAGCCGACGAGGTAGATTACGACGAAGACACCGGCGACGCCGAGTTTCGAGGCAATGTCCGCTATGAGAATTACATCGACGGAACCAAACTAAACTGCGATCACGGCACTTATAACGTCAACAACGAGACCGGGTTCTTTTACGATCTGCGTGGAACGTCAGTGCCCAGGATCATCTCGCGGCCCGGCTTACTGACCACCAACAATCCCTTTTATTTCGAGGGCAAATGGGCGGAGCGCAAGGAGGATCGCTACATCGTCCACGATGGCTTCGTAACGGATTGCAAGGTTCCCAAGCCCTGGTGGCGGCTAACCGGCCCTAAATTCGACATCGTGCCAGGCAACCGGGCCATCGCTTACCACGCCGTCTTTCATGTCCAGCGGCTGCCGTTATTCTATCTGCCCGCTTATTACAAATCGCTCAAGAAACTGCCGCGCGAGAGCGGCTTCCTGGAGCCTAGCTTCGGCCGCAGCACTCTGTTCGGTGAATTTTTTGGTCTGGGGTACTTCTGGGCCATCAACCGGAGCTCCGACCTTCTTTATCGGGGCGTATATTACAGCCTCCGCGGGCTGGCCAGCACGGTGGATTTCCGCTACAAAGTGAAGCCTGGAACCGATATCGGATTCTATCTCTACGGAGTGAACGATAAGGAGAAGCAGGGAGGGTTTCAGTTTACCCTGAACGGCCGCTCTGATCTCGGCCACGGGTGGGAAGCGATTGGACAAGTCAACTATCTGAGCTCGTTCCTGTTCCGGCAGTCCTTCAGCCAATCGTTTCATGATGCGATTTATTCCGAATCGCACTCAGTCGGCTTTGTGACCAAGCATTGGGATACTTTTGGCTTCTATGTAGTGGCTGATCGCGACGAAGAATTTCAAAGCGTGACGCCGGACGACAAGATTTTGATCCGCAAGCTGCCCGAGGTCGAATTCTTGAGCCGTGACCGCCCAATTGTGGGCGGTGTACTGCCGGTATGGTTTTCACTCGACAGCAGCGCGGGCTTTCTGGACCGCACCGAACCTGATTTTCAAACCCGGCAGTTTGTCCCGCGCGTCGACGTGAATCCGCGGGTAACCACGGCGTTCCACTTTGGCGGATTCAGTCTGACGCCCAGCTTCGCGCTTCGGGAGACAGCCTACGGGTCCAGCATGGTAAACGGCCAGGTCAGCAGCGATAACGTGGTACGGAATGCACGCGAGATTCGCATCGAGCTGATGTTCCCATCGCTGGAGCGTATCTACAAGTCGCCGAAATGGCTGGGCGGGGAAAAGGTGAAACACGTGATCGAGGCGCGGGCCGAGTATATGCTCGTGGGCGGCGTGGATAACTTTAATCGCATTATCAGATTCGATGAAACCGATCTCCTCTCCGACACCAACCAGATCACTCTGTCGATAACCAACCGGTTGTTTGTCAAGAACAAGGATGGCAACGTCAATGAGGTGCTGAGCTGGGATCTTTCGCAAGCCCGCTATTTCGATCCGACCTTTGGCGGCGCGGTACTCCCGAACCAGCGCAATGTAGTGGCGAGCTCCGAAGAACTCGACGGGTTCGCATTTCTGAACGGACCGCGCAACTATTCTCCGGTGGTCTCAGCGCTGCGCTTTCAGCAAAAGCTGGGCCTGGAGTGGCGAGTGGACTATGATCCGCTTCTGGGGCACATTAGCAATACCGTTTTCTCGGCCGATTATCGCTTTTCGAAATACCTCATTTCGGTGGGTCACAGCGAGGTGCGGACCGATCCGGCGGTGGCGCCCAACTCCGACCAGATCCGTGCCCTGCTGGCCGTCGGAAATCAAAACCGCAAAGGGTGGAACGCTGCCGTTAGTGTTTATTACGACTACATGCGCGGCATCCTGGAGTTTGCAACCACTGAGGTAACCTACAACACCGACTGCTGCGGGATCAGTGTCGAGTACCGGCGCTTCAATTTCGGAACTCGCGACGATTCGCAATATAAGGTGGCATTTGCGATATCGAACGTTGGAACATTCGGGACGCTACGCAAACAAGAGAGAATTTATTGATAACCACAGTCTGATCGGCGCGAAGTCAGCTAGCGGGCGTCAGTTCCGATCGCTTCGTCCAGAAGGACGGTGAACTCGCGGGCCTTATGCTCCACTTTATGCTTGAGCGAAGCGAGCTCTCGTTCGAGCGTGTCCAACTCGTCGGCCAGATGCAGGCAAGCGAGCACAGCGGCGCGCGTAGCGTCGATATTTCCGCCGCGAGCAGCGATTGAGGACATCAACTCGTCAATGCGATGAGCTAGTTGTTCTATCCTGGCCGGGTCCTCGCTGGCCACCAGCGAATAAGTCTGGTTGAAGATGGTGACACGGACAGGTTCCGTGTGGGGCATGCTTTAGCTTGCCATCTCTAGGTGGTGCTAAGCAAATCCATCTGGCCGAGCAGTTTCTCGATGCGCGTGCGTACCTGCTTGCGCTCGGAGCGCAGCTCGTCCAGTTCCTGCCGATAGGAATCGCGGTCTTCGAGGGCGGAACTCAACTGCGCCTGCAAGTCGGCCTTCTCGGCGCGAAGGTTGGCGACTAACTCGGCGGCGCGCGTAATGCGCTCTTCGAGACTGGCCAGCGGATCAGTTTCGCGTTGATCCGAACTTACCCGTTGATCTGAACTTAAATGTTGGGCTGGACTCATATTAAGAACCCGTGTGGGCGGCTTTCGCCGTCTGGACGAGCGCGGCAAACGCGGTCGCGTCGTTGGCGGCCATGTCCGCTAGAATTTTCCGGTTCAGGTCTATGCCGGCCTTCTTGAGGCCGCTAATGAATTTACTGTAAGAGATTTCAGCCGCGCGGCAGGCAGCGCCGATGCGGACGATCCATAGCGACCGGAAATCGCGCTTCTTTCGCCGCCGTCCGACGTAGCCGTAACGCAACGCCTTCTCGACGGCCTCTTGCGCGGCCCGATTCAGTTTGCTTTTGGTGAGAAAAAAGCCCGACGCTCGTTCCAGCGTCTTTTTGCGGTAGGCTCTTCGTTTTATTCCTCGTTTTACTCTCGGCACGTTTCAACTCCTTAATTATTTGGCCGGTCATAACGGTACGTGCTGCACCGTTTCACGCGGCGGGGGCTGTGGGCGCCCACAACCTAATACGGTATCATGCGCTTCAGCTTGGCCTGGTCGGCCGGATCGGCCAGCACGACATGTTTCAGCTTGCGCTTGCGCGAGCGCGTCTTAGAGGTCAGAATATGGCGGGCGAAGGAATGGTGACGCACCACTTTGCCCGTCCCGGTCTTCTTAAACCGTTTAGACGCACCCTTATGTGTCTTCAGCTTCGGCATTCAATTTTTCCTGGGTTAGACTGCGACTTTCTTAGTCTACCACAGCGCCCGGGGGGCATTAGAGGCCGTTTTTTGATAGGGAGACAAATCAGCCGGCCCCCTCACATTTGGTTGTACGCGGCCCGCTCAATCCATCACGTCGTCAACATCGGAGAAATGGCTTTCCCTAACGCTTGAACAGTGGCAGGGTTTGGAGAACTCCAACGCCCGCAAGAAGCCCCAAGAGTGGCACCAGCAACTTCAAAGAATTTGGCTCAGGAACACCAGCTTGGCTCCCACTTCGGTCAGCCCCAACTTTCCGGAAGTCAGCATCTTGGAAGCGTTCCGCTTTCTGTCGCCGCTGAGGCGAGCGCTTGTTCACAGGTACCTGGACGATTACATCCTTCAGCATCATTATGCATCCTTCGAACCCTGCACCCGTTCCTTGCCTTTCGAGTGAAACCAAGCTCCCATCTTGGGTGGCAGCTCTTGCAGCCATACGTGTCGAACACGTATTGGGCGAGCGTCTAGAGCTCGCGCCGGCGGCGATTACACGACAGGCGGGCCTTAAAAGGCTGAGCGCTCGGACTTGGTGTGAACACCAGGGTCATGCCCGTCCAGGTGGAAAGACCTATGGAAACTGATACTGGCTGATAATGCAGAAACAGGACTCATTGTATCCGGACGCCGGGAAACCCGCGAAGACGGGACCAGCTACTAGCTGGTGCAGTCTATCCACCATGTGGTTGTGTCCGCCTTTGAAAGCTGGATAAATCCCAGTTGCTTCTGGCCTATTCGTCATCAGGCTGCTGACCGAAGAACACTCCATTAGCCTCTCGACCGATTACCGCACCAATGTTGCGCGTCGGATCAGGTTCTTCAGAGTCAAAGAAGAATCCGTTTTGCTCGGATGACCATTTGATCGTAGACCCTGTCTTGATGAAGTCCCCGGAGAAGTTTTGTGCTTCATTGACCACTGTCGCTCGACTGATTTCGCCGCTCCACTCGACATCGAAGGATACTGTCGCCGGAACGGGAGCTATAGGTGGTATGGGAGGATTACTCAACCCCTGTCCGTTCGTCAAGTTATTTGCTAGATCATGAAAGTCTGGGATAGCAAGATCTGCGACGTGGAAAGATGCCCTGGCACTGTTCAGTTCAACCCGCAAGTTGTTTGGGTCAATTGGAATGGTCCAAAACAAACCACTAGCGGGAATCGGTGGAGAGTAGTCATGGATCTGCTGCGTTACGTTCGCCGATCCGACCGGACCGGTGTAAATATCCAATCATATGAACCCAAAGGCGCCCTGATGTTGCTCCCCGTCTTGGCCAATGTATTGGCCCTTCATAAAGCCAAGATCCGCCTGAAATGCCAATGCCGGAAAGCCCTTTCCTCTGCCCGCACCACGGATGCGGTTCAGCCCTACGAAACCTTTGAAATCCGTGATTTGTGACGGCTCGGTAAGGTTTTGCAAGGGCGTTGCCGTTGGAATGACGGGGAAGTGGTGGATGAAGATCCCCAATGGGGAAACGCCTCCGGGAATTGGCTTCGGTAAAGCGCTTTTACCGTTTGCACCATCGGGCGCAGCCTGCGCTAGTCCCGAAATGCAAAGCCCTGATAAACCGAGACCCGCTATGTTGGCCGCGCTCCGCAAGAAGCTGCGACGGAGGGTAGCAGATTCTGCGGGTTGAAAATGACGAAAGTGCTGGGAGACTCTCTTCGTGAGGAGGTCGTCCCGAGATGCAACCTGTTTCTTGCTCATTCTGTTCTCCTTTGCAGATTTTATCCGTCTCGATTCTGTCAGTCCTTAAGTTCTACATTCCAGACAAAGTATCTTGCCCAAGCTGGTCAGCCGACAAAAACGCGTGTTGTAGTATGCGCTTATCCACGGTCGAAAGCAAGGGGTTGTTCACGTCGTCACGTCTGATTTTGTCGGGTACATAAAAAAGGACTGCTTCCGCCAAATCGCCTTATCCCAAGCCGGCATTCGCCTGACACGAAGCCTGATTTTGTCGCCCCTATAAATTTGTCGCCCATATAAAAGTGTATGGTCCGCCGCTTGGCGTCAAGCAGGAACCCGAGATTGTCGGAGGTGGTCTGCAAAAATGTATCCGGCCTACTGGTGGAGCGAACTCCTGGCCAGGATGAGGATTCGCGCGCGGTCATCTAATAAGGGAGTCGGTCACCTGAGAGTCGACAATGCATGCGTCGATGGCGCTGTTTAGCTTCTTCCGCTTCGATGTCGTTCAAGCTCATCGGCGGCATCAACTGCTTCCGACTGCTAGCGGAGTGGATGTCGTTGACAATCCAGGTACCGTCGTTCAAGTTGACTCCGGGCAGTCGCATGGCCGACCGGCGGCTGGACCACTGCAGCCCAATCCATCGACGGTGCGCGAAAACCGCGCGCTCTCTGCTGTCAGTTGTTGCGGCCCGGCTGGCTCGCGACCAACTTTTCTACATCGACGCATCCTAGATGCAAGTGCGTCAGCTTCGCTCCCACTTCGGTCAATTCCAGTCTTCCAGGAGTAAGCTTGTGGCAACTAGTACAACCGAACTCCTCGAAGCGTTCGGCCCTTTGACGCTGCTGGGCCGAGCGCTTTCCTTCGGGTACCTGGACGATCACGGTCATCGCCGTTAGCATGGAAATGCATCCTTCAAAGCCCTGGGCCCTTTGCTTGCCTACCTCCGTAAAACCCAGCTTGCCCTGACTGCCCAGCGTGTGGCACTTCTTGCAACCGTGAGTGTCAAACACATATTGGGCGAGTTCCTGCTGGCTTTTGTGGGCGGCGATCATTCGGTCCAGTGTGGCGGCCGTCTGTTGTGGCGCAGGTTGAGTTTGGGCCACAGCCGATTGCGACAAGCTGAACGCGATCCCAGCGAACAGGGCCGCGTGACGCAGAACCACACAGAGGCGATTCCATCGCGGACCGGACCGCCCGAGCCGCACACAATAGAGACAAAGCCCGAACAGGACCGCCGTAGCGCCGCCCCACCAAGGCGGTAGTCCCCGGAAATCGAGATACGCGCTGCCACTCTTTTGTAAATGGACGACGAGTGTGGCCAGCGTATAATCCGACGTGAGCGGCTTCCCGCCCGTGACATCCTGAAGATAGAACGTCAGGCCGTCAGATACCCACAGACCCGTTTGTATTGATCCGCGAGTGCCCATTTGGGTGAACAGGGGACCATTCGGGCTACCGACGTGAATTTCGATGACGTCCGCGTCCGGCGCGCTCCAACTCAAGGTGGTCACTCCTAAAGTGGCAGCGCCTGTGACCGGTATGGGATTCGGACTGGCAGTGAACGACGGTCCTATCGATGGGCAAGGCGCGTTGATCGAGGTCATACAAATGTTGCCTTCGAACGCGTTGGCTCCCGCATCAGCCAAATTCTTAATATCGAAGCCTCCGTTTGCCGTATGGTCCACGGCGATTTGCACGGGAGGGTTACCGACAATCGTGTTTCCACGAAAGATGTTGCCCTGGACCCCGGTAGTCACAAAAATCCCATTTGCATTGCCGACTATCTCGTTATTTTCGATTGTGTTATCGGTGTCGATCGCAGCCGGCATGCCGATTCCAAAATTGTTCCCTTGAGCTGCATATCCATTTCCACTTATCCGGTTCGCACGGAGCCGGTTATGGCTTGCGCCCGCCAGTCATATGCCGCCGCAGGGAGCACCGAGGTTTCCATTCGCGATCGAAATATTGTTCTCAATCAGATTGGAGTCGCCGGCTAGCAGAATGCCCGCTGAGCAGTTGGTGGATGTGGTCACACCCGTGATATGAGTACCGGTGCTGCCATTGATTACGATTCCGTGAATACGGAACTGTTGAACAATGCCTGGTCCGCGAACAGTGACGCCAGTTTGCTGAAGGATTCGAATGCCATGCTCGGTTCCCGAGGCACCGCTGCCTGCGCAACCAGTTTGTGGACTTGCTTGCCCCGTCATACTGAAGCCGTTCAAGTCGAGCGTCACGTTGGATACGGTTATATCCAGGCACGGTACTCCCGTAACCGCGCACGTGACGTCGCCTACCAGTTGGCTGTCCTCAGTGATGGCCATCGTCGTCGTGATCGTTCCACTGATCTGTGCCGCTTGGACGGGTCCCGTTGATATAAGAGCGGTCGCACAAAGAAGCGCGGCAACCCAAACTAATGTCCTTCGAAGTATCACAATGATCTCCTTATCTTGTTAGTCATTTTCGTACTCGGTGTACAACTACTCTCGAACCACACGTTCGTGAAACAAGGCTCAAGATCCCTTATGGGAACTGATACTGGCTGATGTTGCAGAAGCAGAATTCATCGAAGCTGCCGTTAGCCAGTTGATGCAGTCTATCCACCATGTGGTTGTGACCACCGGCGAAGGCGTGATAAATCCCGGTGGCTTCCAATATCGTTAGCTCGAAGGTTCCTTCCAAGTAATTCCCACCCATTCCGTCAGGGAAAGGGACGAACCCGTTAAAACCGGGAGGTGCTCCCGCTGGAACAGGTTGGAACTGCATTGCAATCGCTCCACCAGGGAGATGGTACGCGCACAAATTCCCGTTGAACTGCACATAAAAATCGCCGATAGTCTTATCCTGATCCGTGCTACCCTGAACGCCGAAGATCGGGTAGATTTCCGTTTTCGAGTACGTACCATCACTCAAGTTCACGGAGGACAACCCAAGGTTGGGTCCGTGAACAACCGGCTGATACACTCCCGTCAGCAGAAGGATGAAAGGATTGTTGGGGAGTGCGCCGGGCTCGGCTAACATACGCCCAGGCGAAGCAAAGAGCGCTCCCAGCGCCCCGCCGAGGAAGGTTCTTCTGTGTGGGTGGATTGGTTGTTGTCCGTTACCGGACTTGGTTCGGGCAATCAAGGCTTGCTTGGTGAACAAAGGAGGGTGTTTGGCGAACATATATCGGCCACTATCGTGTATTGGGAACAAGGCGTCAAGAATCCTTGTGGTGGTTTTTTGGTTACCGCGCAAGTTACTGAACCCAGTACACCTCATGCCGCCGGTTACCGCGCTGCTGCGCTCCTTAAGGCTCGAAGCGTGATAGACTTGGTCTTCTCCTGGGCTTGGTTTTGATGCAGGCGTCATCCAATTCAAACCGCATCATCAGGTTTGGCGTGTTCGAAGTCGACCTGCAGGAAGCTGAGTTGCGCCAGTCGGGCTTGCGGCAAAAGTTGAGTCCGCAAGCATTCGAGGTGTTGCGGGCGATGTTAGAACGTCCAGGCGAGCTCATCCCCCGAGAAGAGCTGCGAGAGCGTTTGTGGCCCGGAAATACAACGGTCGACTACGAACTCGGGTTGAAGAAGTGCATCAACCGGATTCGCGAGGTGCTGGGCGATTCTTCAGATCATCCTCGCTTCGTTGAGACGGTACCGCGGCGCGGGTATCGGTTCGTTGCATCCATTCAGGAACATGAGCCGTTCCCATCGGGAACTGGATCCGCGGCAGAGAAAATTTCAACCGCGCCAGTAGATACACACAACGATCGCGACCGCCAGCCGGGCCGAACCGCGAAGCGGCCAAAGAAAGTCTTGCTAGCGGGCGTTTTGGTTGCGGTAATAGCGCTGGTTTCAACCTGGCTGCTCAGCGGCCATGGCAGTAATGGATCAAATGCGCACACTGCATCGCCAGCCGCGGTCATGCTGCTTCCGTTGACCATTGAGGGCGATCAGAGGCTGCCCGCGCTTTCCCCCGATGGCAGCCGGGTCGTGTTCTTGCGCTCGGCCCGGATACGAAACGAGTCGGGACTCTATGCGGCGGTGGTCGGCTCCCAGAGTTCGGTCAGACTGACGCAAAGTGAGGTGCCCGCGCCTCTCAAGGATGAGAAGACTCCAGCACCAGGTGAGCCCTACTCTCCCGCATGGTCTCCAGACGGCCGTGAGGTGGCTTTCCTTCGCGATCGAGGCGACAAATTTCTGATTGAGACAGTACCAGCGCTGGGCGGCGCCGAGAAAACGATCTATGCTGGGCCGCGCTCGCCGTTCGACTTCGAGACCGGAAAAGGGGGGCTGTCTTTCTCCCCCGACGGTAAACTCCTCGCGTTTGCCGAGTGGAACGCGGCGATACAGAGAAGTTCCATCAAGGTGCTATTGCTGCGGGATTCCAGTACGCGAGTCCTCACGTCGCCTCCGCCTGCCAGCCACGACCGGCGGCCGGCTTTCAGCCCGGGCGGCGATAAATTGGCTTTCATCAGGTCGACGGGACCGACTTCGGTAGAGGAGCTTTTTGTAATTTCCACAGCGGGCGGCGAGCCGAAACAACTAACTTTCGATCACAAGCAGATCTTCGGACCGCCCGCTTGGACCCAAACTGACGAAATCGTTTTTTCTTCCAGTCGCGGAGGATTGCCGGCGATCTGGCGCGTACCAGCTTCAGGCGGCATTCCCCAGCCTGTTCCGGGAGCCGGCCCCGTTGCGTGGTACCCTTCGCTTTCACAATCTGGAAACGAGCTTGCTTATGAGTATGCTGACCAAGAGCAAAACCTGTGGCGCCTCGAGTTAAAAGACCAGATTCACGCCGGGGCGTCGGCTTCGATTCTAGTCTCCTCAGCGAAGACCCAGAACTTGCAGCCGCAGTTTTCGCCTGACGGCCGCAAGATCACGTTCCAGAGCTCGCGGTCCGGCTATCCGGAGGTGTGGATCTGTAACAGCGACGGCTCCCATGCAGTGCAAGTCACAGACTTGCGAGGCTTTGCCGGAAGCCCGCGGTTTTCACCTGATGGCCGTTATCTCGCATTTGACTATCGCTCGCAGCATCACAGTGACGTCTACGTCGTCGAAACGGGCGACCGTCATCCACATCCGGTCGTTGCTTTTCCTGACGCGGACAGTTTTCTGCCGAGTTGGTCGCGAGACGGGCGGTCGATCTACTTCACCTCGAATCGCGGAGAAAAGGTTTATCAGATTTGGAAACAGTCTGTTAAGGACGGGGCTGCGGACGGCCCGCCGACCCAGGTGACACGAGACGGAGGCTTCGGAGCAGTCGAGACTGTAGACGGAAAATTGCTGCTGTATACAAAGCCATCGGGCCCAGGGATCTGGGGAATGCCGTCCGACGGGGGCGCCGAAACCCAAATCTGGGGTGGGCCTGGGCCGGACAACTGGAGCAATTGGGCTGTGACGAAGAGCGGTATTTATTTCTTTGCGCCGGAGACTGGCGGGCCTCCGAAGATCGAATATCTCGACTTCAAGACCAAGCAGTTATCGCAAATAGGAAGGCTTAACAAGCCCTCTTTTTATGGCCTAGCCGTATCACCAGACGGGGGCTCCCTTCTGTACTCGCAATGGGACCGCAACGAGCATCAAATTCTGGTGATGGAACATTTCCACTGATCGGCGCACCACAGGTGGGGCGAGGTCGACCGGGCGCGGGGACACCAAGCTGAAACGGCTTCCGAGGATCCCGGCACCTCACCTGATTTTGTCGGCCCATTAAGAAAGGGCCCCCCCCCGCACTAAAGATATGAACTACGACGAGGCCATCCGGTCACTGCAGGACATCGCCGTCGTGATGGCCGAGATCCAGCGACGTCAATCCGAGGTGCAGAAAACTCAAGCCGGATTGGTTGAGAGCCGTCTCGAATTCCGGCAACAAACTGAAAAGAACCTCGCTCATGTGACAGTCCGGCTGGCGGAGATTACGGATAAGCTGGCTGTCCTCCAAGGCTAGACAGCCTAACTTTGGCCGGCTTGGTATTCCTCTAACCAGGCCATCTGGATAGCTTCCAATTTCCCCTCGGTAGAGGCTTTCGGATCGTCCTTGAAGTCCTCCAGCTCGGTGATCCATTGGTGCAGATCGGTATAACGGATGTGAGTCGGATCGACGTCGGGAAACTTCTCGTAAAGGGCAAGCGCGATATTATCGCTCTGGTCCCAGGTGAATTTAGGCATCGATCTTGGTCCCCTTCAAAGCAACCTGGACGGCGGAGTTCATCATGTTCTCGGCGAGCTTCATGGTGGCCCGATCGAGCTGGGCGATCTTCGACGCAATCAAAAGATGATTGTCGTGATGATAGACCACCAGCAGCTCGTTGAACGCCTTGTCGATAGCGGCCCGCTCCTCGGCGGTAAGCTCGAAATAAGCATCGTGCTGCCGTGCTTTTTTGACAGCCGCCATTACTGCGTCGGCCTCCAGGCGCTGTTCCCGCACTTGGCGCTCATTGAAATCCTGTTCGGCCTTTTCGACCGATTCCAGGATCATCTTTTCCACCTGCTCGTCGGTCAACCCGTAGGAGGGCTTGACATCGACGCTCTGTTCCTTGCCGGTGCGCAAATCGCGCGCCGTGACATTCAAAATGCCATTGGCGTCGATCAGGAAGCGAACCTCTATGCGCGCCATCCCGGCCGCCATCGGGTCGATATCCTTGAGATCGAAACGGGCCAGGCTACGGTTGTCTTTGACTAGCTCGCGCTCCCCTTGGACGACGTGAATCAGAACATTGGTCTGCCCCTCCACGCCTGTGGTAAACAGCTCCGTAGCGCTGGCTGGAATGGTGGAATTGCGGTGGATCAGTTTAGAGACGATGCCGCCCATGGTCTCGATGCCGAGCGACAGCGGCGTGACGTCGAGCAGCAGTTTATCCTCGACTTCGCCCGACAGTATCCCAGCCTGGACAGCGGCCCCCAGCGCCACCACTTCGTCGGGATTCAGCTCGGTGTGCGGCACGGATCGGAACAGATTCTCGACAGCCGAGCGAACCAGCGGAATGCGGGTTGAGCCGCCCACCATCACCACTTCATCGATCTGATCGACGCTGACGCCGGCGTCCTTAAGGCAATCGCGGCAGGGGCCAAGTGTGCGATCGACGATCGGCGTGATCAGCTTATCGAACAATTCGCGCTGCAGCTCGCGCAGATACTGCTTGCCCCTATATTCGAGCTCAATGGTCGTGTTGGGAACAAACGAGAGCCGTTCTTTAGCTTGGATGACGGCGCGGCGCAAGCGCTGGACGCCTTCGGAATCGCCGGAAAGGTCCTCGCCCCATTCGCTTTGCACGTCTTCGAGAGCGATGCGAAGCAACAGATTGTCGATATCGTCGCCGCCCAGGTGCGTGTCGCCATTGGTGGCGAGCACTTCGAAGATGCCGTCGTGCAGTTTGAGGATGGAGATGTCGAAAGTGCCGCCGCCCAAATCGTAGACGGCGATGGTGCCGTTCTCGCGCTTGTCGAGCCCGTAGGCGAGCGAGGCGGCCGTCGGTTCATTCACCAGGCGCAGCACTTCCAGACCGGCGATGCGACCGGCGTCCTTGGTGGCCTGGCGCTGGGCGTCGTTGAAGTAGGCCGGGACGGTGACGACCGCTTTGTGGATCGGATAGCCGAAGAAAGCCTCGGCATTCTCCTTCAATTGACGCAGCACGAAGGCCGAGATCTCAGGCGGCGTGTAGGTTCGTTCGCCCAACTGGAGCTGCAGAACAGTTTCGCTTCCGGACGCAAGGTGGAACGGGAACAGCTTCAACTCTTCGGTGACGTCCCCAAGGCCGCGGCCCATCAAACGCTTGACGGAATAAACCGAACGCTCCGGTTGCGTGATCAACAGCTCGCGCGCCGGATTGCCCACGATGACTTCGCTGGAGGGATTAATCGACACCACGCTGGGCACCAGCTTGTCGCCGTCGGCGCCGGGGATGATCTTGGGACCGGTGAGGTCCATGAAGGCGACCAGGCTGTTGGTGGTGCCCAGGTCGATGCCGACTACCCGTTCAGTTGTGCCAAAGTCGATGTCCATGTTAGGCCGTAGGTTGTGGAGCGTGGGTCGCGGAGGATAGAGTTTTGTGGACTTCGTCCACAAGGTTCAGAATATACTTGCGGCGGTTGAGAACACCCCGGATTTCGGCCAGCACGTCGCGACTCCGGGATTGATCGTATTTCTCGAACAGCGATTCAAGCTGCTGGTCGACACCGGCCAGCATATTGGTGAAATTCTTCTCGGCGGCTTCCAGTTGCGGGCGGGCTGAGTCATCACCCGAGCGCATCTCCTCCAGCGCCATATTCAGCTCAAAGACCTCTTCCAGCAATTCAGAGGGCACGTCTTTGGAGCGCTGTTCGCCGACGTCGAAGCCTTCCTGGCTCAGCAAGTATTGCGCGCGTTTGACCGGATCTTTCAGCGTCCGGTAAGCATCGTTCAGCGCGGACGACATGTCGAGCGCGCGCTGCTGCTCCGCCTCGGGCTTTTGCATGAAGCGGTCGGGATGAAGCTGCCGACTTAGTTCGTAATAGCGCTTCTGCAGGTCGTCTAGGGAAACATTGAGGCTGCGCGAAATCCCAAGTAACTGGTAATAGTCGGTCACGCCGAAAACCCCGCGCGTCGTGTCACGCCGAAAACGACGTTCCGCACCCACAGCTTTTCTTAGCGTGCGGGTTGTCGAATTCGAACCCGGAGTGGATCAGAGAGTCCTTCCAGTCGAGCGTCATGCCGTCCAGATAGACCATGCTCTTGGGGTCCACAAAAACCTTCACGTCCTCGAACTCGAACACTTGGTCGGTGGCCCGTGGCTTCACATCGAACTTGAAAAGATAACTCAGGCCCGAGCACCCGCCGCCGAGCACACCGAGGCGCAATCCGCCCTGCACGCCATGCTTGGCGAACTGTTCGCGGATTTTGTCGACAGCTTTAGGGGTTACGGTAATCATTGTCGTTCCTAGCGTTCACACAAAGTGTGAACGCGTCACGCAAGAGTGCGTGGGCTACTTAGTAGATGCGACGGCCTCGGTCTTGGTGACAGCCTTGTTCTTATAGTCGGAAATGGCCGCTTTAATAGCATCCTCGGCCAGGACCGAGCAGTGGATCTTCACCGGCGGCAGGCTCAACTCGTTGACGATGTCGGTGTTCTTGATCTGAAGCGCTTCGTCCACCGTCTTGCCGCGCAGCCATTCCGTTGCGAGCGACGAGCTGGCGATCGCGCTGCCGCATCCAAAGGTCTTGAACTTGGCATCCTCAATGACGCCGGTGTCCGGGTTGACCTTGACCTGCAGCTTCATGACATCGCCGCATTCCGGAGCGCCCACCATGCCGGTGCCGACATTGGGATCGCTCTTGTCCATAGACCCGACGTTGCGGGGGTTGTTGTAGTGGTCTAAAACCTTATTCGAATAAGCCATGTTTTTGTCCTCTTAGTGCGCGGCCCATTGGACCTTCGTTAAATCAACACCTTCCTTCGCCATCTCGTACAGCGGCGAAAGTTCTCGAAGCTTTTTCACTACGTCGATCACCTTGTCGGCCACATAGTCGACTTCCTCTTCGGTATTGAACCGGCCGAGGCCGAAACGAATGGAGGAATGCGCCAGGTCGTCGCCGGCGCCCAGAGCCTTCAATACGTAGCTGGGTTCGAGAGTTGCCGACGTACATGCCGAGCCGCTTGAAACCGCGATATCGTTGATGCCCATCAGGAGCGATTCGCCCTCGACATAGGCGAAACTGATGTTCAAGTTGTTTGGCACCCGATGCTCCATGGTGCCGTTCACGTAAACCTCGTCCAGTTGAGCTTCCAGCTTGCTACGCAGCCTGTCCCGTAGATATGCCATCCGCTTGGACTCTTCCGGCATTTCGGCTTGGCACAGAGCGCAGGCTTCGCCGAGTCCGACGATTCCGGGGACGTTCAGCGTACCGGACCGCATGCCGCGCTCGTGTCCGCCGCCCTCCATTTGCGCGGTGATCTGCACGCGCGGGCTCTTGCGCCTGACATACAGCGCTCCCACACCCTTGGGCCCATAGATCTTATGGCCGCTCATCGACATGAGATCGATGTTGTCTTTGATCACGTTCACCGGCACTTTGCCGACCGCTTGCGTAGCGTCGCTATGCACCAGCACGCCTTTCGACTTCGCCAGCTTTCCGATCTCGGCCATGTTCTGCAACACGCCAATTTCATTGTTGGCGTACATGATGCTCACCAGGATCGTCTTGTCGGTAATGGCTTCCTTCAACATTTCGAGATCGATCAGGCCGTTGCTCTGCACCGGCAGGTAAGTCACACGAATCCCGTGTTTCTCGAGCCGCTTGCACGTGTCTAGCACAGCTTTGTGCTCAGTGGCCGCGGTGATAATGTGATTGCCCTTCTCGGCGTACATTTCCGCGACACCCTTGAGCGCCAGATTGTTCGATTCGGTAGCGCCGCTGGTGAAGACGATCTCCTTCGGCGTGGCGCCGATCAGATCGGCGATCTGTTTGCGCGACTTCTCCACGGCCTCTTCCGCCTGCCAGCCAAAGCTATGATTGCGGCTGGCGGAGTTCCCGAAAGTCTCCATAAAGTACGGCTTCATGGCCTCGAAAACGCGCGGATCCATCGGCGTGGTGGCGTGATAGTCCATGTATATCGGCAGTTTCATATTTGGTTCCTCATATCGCTGGCGTCGTCACTGGCAGGCCGTAAAGCCGCTCGGACGCTTTGGTCAGATTCCCGTCCGATTGCGTGGTGTCGGCCGACATGTCCGCAATTGTGATGCTCGCCAAGAGCCGCAGGATTCCTTCGTGGACCTTTTGCAAGGGGTCGCGAACGATGCATTTGTCGGTGTGGACGCAATATCCGTGCTCGGTGAAACAGGCCGTCAAAAAGATCGGCCCATCAATGGTACGGATCACGTCCAGCGCCGTAATCTCGCGAGCTTCCCGCGCCAGTTTATAGCCCCCATTTGTGCCTTGTTCCGAGCGCAAAAAGCCGTTTTTGACGAGCTTTTGCAGGATTTTTGAGAGCAGCGGGGACGGAATTCCGTAGGTCTCAGCGATTTCCTTGGCGCTAGAACTGGCCGGACCGCGCATAGCGAGATGCTTCAGGGCGATCAACCCGTAATCGGCTTTCTTCGTCAATTTGAGCATCTGTACGTAATCCCGACCGGAATGGTCCTACTTGATTATGGACCATTTTGGTCCGCTCGTCAACTAGCTAGCTTTCAATGACATAGACTGGGCATAGTGGCTTTGGATCTCAACCCGGCGATTCCCCCGAGGACGGCGGATTTACATAGCCGGTTCGCCGCCGGCGCGCCATTCCGCCACGTCGTAATCGACGAATTCCTGAACCCCGAATTCTGCCATCAACTGATGAAGGAATTCCCGATCTTCGACTCGGATCGGGCCGTGAACGAACGCGGCGAAAAGGGCCGCAAAGCGGTGATTTCCGACCCGGCGCGCATCGGTCCGGCTTATGCCCGGTTCGATCAGATGATTCGAGGGCGCGAGTTTCTGAACCTGATCGGCAGAATCACGGGGATTCCCAAGTTGCTATACGATCCGGAATACGTAGGCGGTGGAACGCACGAAAACCTGGACGGGCAGGACCTCGATCCTCACGTTGACTTCAACTTTCATCCCGGCCGGCACTGGCACCGGCGGTTGAACCTGATCGTTTTCTTGAATCCGGAATGGGAGCCGGATTGGGGCGGCTGCCTCGAGTTTCTTTCCGATCCGTGGACCCTGGAAGGCGCGCGGCCCGTTGAAGCCGTAATTCCGTTGGCGAACCGAGCGGTGATCTTTGAAACGAACGAGCATTCCTGGCACGGCTTCCGGCGGATTCGGCTACCGGTGGAGAAGCAGCAATCTCTCGCCGATCGATCGCGATCTATCTTTACACCGAGCAGCGGCCGGAAACGGAGCAAGCCGTCTCGCACGGAACCGTGTATGTCCAGCGGCAACTTCCCGATCATATTCAGGCGGGCTACGCGCTGACGGAAGACGACGTGGAGGAGATTCGTGGGTTGCTCGCGCGGCGCGACACGCAGATAAAGTTTTTGTACGAGCGCGAGCTCGAGTTTCTCCGCGCTGATCACAGGGATGCTGCGGTCGCCGTCGTTCCGGATCGGCCGAGCGATTACTTGGCCCGCGCGCATGCTTCGTCGTGTCGTAAGCCCACGTCGTATATTAAGATAGTTAGGAAAGTCCACGAGGGCGGGGTTGGCCTAGCGGTCGGGCGTCAGCCTTCCAAGCTGATTTACACGGGTTCGATTCCCGTACCCCGCTCCATACATCGTGTCTACCCACGCCGGCTCTTCTCCAGTTACGCCCGACGTTCCCGAGCCAACGCTGGCCGAACGAGCGCGCACGCTCGCTTCGCTTGGACTGATCGGCAGCCTGTCGACTCATTCACAAAAGTATCCAGGATTTCCTTTCGGCTCCATGATGCCGTACGCGGCGGACATCTCGGCCGCCCGATATTCTTCATCAGCAGCATGGCGATGCATACGCACAACCTGCGTCAGGATCCGCGCGCCAGCTTACTGATCACACAACCGGATATCTCGGGGGATCCTTTGGGCGCGGCGCGTCTGACGCTGTTGGGCGAGGCCAAGGAAGCGCCCGCGCCGGAAGTGAGAGAACTCTATCTTTCACGGTACGAGAACGCAAAGTTCTGGCAGGACTACACCGATTTTGCGTACTACCGGCTGCAGGTTTCGGCGCTGTATTTCATCGGCGGCTTCGGCGTCATGGGATGGATTTCCGCCGAAGACTACGCCAGTGCGGCACCCGATCCTCTGGCCCAAGCCGCCCCTGGAATCATCCGGCACATGAATGACGACCATGCCGATGCGCTGCGTTTGATCGCACGCCATTTCGCGGAGGAAGACCCCGACGAAGCTTCCATAACCGCCGTGGACCGGCTGGGCTTCCATCTCCGGCTCAAGTCGGGCGATAGAATTCACGGCCGTCGCGTGGCTTTCGTGCGAGAGGTAAGGAATACGGAAGATGCCCGGGCAGTTTTCATAGAGATGGTCCGGCAGGCGAAATCAACAGGCTGATATTATGGGACCAATGAGGAGATGCTGGCGTAGCTCAGTTGGTAGAGCATCTGATTTGTAATCAGAGGGTCGGGGGTTCAAGCCCCTCCGCCAGCTCCACATACAGTGTTAAGATTCCCCACTTTTGAGTCACCCTCCGCTTAATCTCGCCGATTAGTCAGACGTGGGCTTGTCCACGGCAACTAAGTTCTATATCGGGGCATTCATCTGCGCCGGATTCGTTCTCTCGGTCAGCTCCATGCTGAATTGGTCGTCGGCGGATCATGGCCGGTTTCTTGCCTATTTTCTTTTAACAGCGATCGCATCCGGCATGAAGGTCAGGCTCCCGGGCGTCACTGGGACGATATCAGTGAGTTACGTCCTACTCCTTTCCTGCATCGTGCAGTTCTCATGGAGTGAAGTCGCCGCCATCGCAGTGATTTCCGCGCTGGTCCAATGCGTCTGGAAGGCGACGTCGCGGCCCAGCCTGATCCAACTATCCTTCAACACCAGTGTGACGATCGCTAGCGCCGCTTTAGCGTATGTGATCTACCACGCATGGCCCTCTGACATTAGCCCGATATTTTCGATTACTTCCGCGGCGTGCGCTTTTTTCCTGATCAACACCGTTTCGGTAGCCGGCGTCATTGCGCTAACGGAACAAAAGTCGCTCATCCGGACCTGGGAAAAATCCTACATCTGGTCGTTTCCTTACTACCTGGTGGGAGCTTCGATCGCGCTTTCCATGAGTTATCTGACCAAGTTGAATTGGGAGATTGGGCTGGCAATACTACCGGTAATCTTCCTTATCTATCGTTCTTACACCCTGCACTTGCGCCAGCTAGAGGCGGGTAAAAGGCAGGCAGAAACAGTGGCCGCGCTCCACGTCCGCACCATTGAGACGCTCGCCTTCGCGATCGAAGCCAAGGATCAGACCACCGCGGCTCATCTGAAAAGAGTTCAGATCTATACCGGCGCACTGTGTCAAGGGTTGGGTTTATCGGAGGATGAGAAGCTAGCCCTGCATGCCGCATCCATTCTGCATGACGTCGGAAAAATCGCGGTTCCCGATTACATCATTTCGAAACCGGGACGGCTCACGCCGGAAGAGTTCGACCGAATGAAGATCCATCCTATTGTCGGGGCGGAGATCGTCGAACGTATCGGATTCCCCTATCCGGTTGCGCCCATCGTACGAGCGCATCATGAGAAGTGGGATGGATCGGGATATCCCTTCGGTTTAGAAGGCGACCAGATTCCCATGGGCGCGCGGATACTGTCCGTAGTGGACTGTTTTGACGCCCTCGCGTCGGACCGGCAGTATCGCAAAGCGCTGCCCCTGGAACAAGCTATGGCGATTATTGCCGGCCAGGCCGGCAAGAGCTTCGACCGTCAGATCGTGGAACTGCTCGGCCAACGGTACGTGCAACTCGAGCAGCTAGCCCAGGCTCAGCCAGTACCCGATCCACCCAAGCTGTCGCTGCATGCAAAAGTCGAGCGGGGGCCTGCGCCCGCGGTGGGTTTTGAGGCTGCCGCTGTGCGCGATGTGGCCAATCGCTTCGATCCACGGGATCAGCTGGCAACTGCTCATGACAAGACAAGAGCTTTCGATGAATTTACAAGCACTCTGGGGATATCGCTTAGTTCGGCGGAAACACTCGGCATCGTGTGCTCCAGGGTAAACGCGCTGGTTCCGGCCGATGCCGTTTCCGTCTACCTGATGGAAAGCAGCACACTTGTGCCCCGATATGTACACGGCGAAAACTTCAAAGTCTTGAGCTCGTTGCGTATCCGATTGGGCGAAGGCGTCGCTGGCTGGGTGGCTGAAAACCATATGCCCATCCTGAATGGCGACCCTATGGTCGAACCTGGATATTGTAACGGCCCGGCCTGCCCCAGTCCGCTCAATTCGGTGCTGGCCGTTCCCCTGCAAACTGATTCAGGAACCATCGGCGTGCTGGCGCTGTATCGCGCCCCGAAGGATGCCTTCTCTCGCGAGGACATGCAGGATCTCATGGCGGTGAGCAGTAGAATCTCGGTCACAATTGAGAACTCCCGGCTGCAGGAATACAGGACGATTTTAGAAAACGTGGATGTGATCACTGGGTTGCCGAACGGGAGGACCCTCTCATCGAACATCGAAGCGGAAATAGGCAAGCGCCGCGCCAGTAATGCCACTCTGACGGTCTTACTGTGCGCTTTGGAGGGGGTGGCCGGAGTTCACGAATCCTTTGGAAGGGTTGCGGCTGACCAGGCGCTTCGAGCTGTTGCGCGCAGGTTTCGCGACAGCTGCCGGGAAGTCGATTACCTGGGCCGCCGGGGTTCCGATGAGTTTGTGTTCGTGCTGCCTGGATTGAGTGCGAACGCGGTGGACGGGCGGATCAGCGCGCTGAATTATTTGGTACGTGAAGCGGGCCGGGAGCTCTGGGGCTCCGACCTCTTGTCACTTAGCTCTGGCGCAGCCACGTTTCCTTCGAATGGCTCGAACGCCGAGGTCTTAGTCGCGGAGGCCGAAAACAGAATGTTCGCCGCTAGACGATTAAATGTATGGGAAAACTTCAATTCAACCGCCGAGGACCTGGTCCATCTGTCTCGATTCTGATTCACAGTCTTGGCGAATTTGACACCGCTGCCGCTGGTTGATACTATCCGTGCTATCCACCGGATGAAAACGTTTCTTGTTCTTCCTTTCCTGTTGGCCTCCACCGCTTTCTCCCAGAGCTACCTGGAATTGGTGAAGGCCGATCCCAACAACTGGTTCAGCTATTCGGGCTCGTTCGGGGCCCAGCGTCATAGCGCCCTCAAGCAGATCAACACTGGCAACGTAGACAGCCTGATGGTGAAATGGTTGTATCATGTGCCGAGAGCGGAGGAGTTGGAAGGTGTTCCGGTAGTATCGAACGGCGTGATGTATGTGACGCAGTCGAACGAGGTGAATGCCCTGGATGCGCGTTCCGGGCGGCTGATCTGGCAATACCGGCGCTCCACCGCGGGCGGTGGTCACAACCGGGGCGTCGCCGTTTACGAACGGAAAGTCTACCTGGGCACTACCGACGCTTCCTTGATTGCGCTGGATTCTCGCACCGGCAGCGTGATCTGGGAAACCAAGATGCTGAATGGCGCCAGGTACCAGGGCGGAGCGCCGCTGGTGGTGAACAATAAAGTCATCGTGGGGCTTTACAGCACTAGTGGTTTGGTGGATGCCTACGACGCAGAAACAGGCAAGTCGCTGTGGCGCTGGAGCGCGCTGCCAAAATCGGGCGACCCCGGCAGCGAGACGTGGGCCGGAGGTGACGCCTGGAAATTCGGGGTGGCCCCACCTGGTTGACCGGCAGTTACGATCCGGAATTGAATCTGATTTACTGGGGGACGGGCCAGGCGAATCCGGATTTTATCGGCGATAAGCGGACGGGTGACAACCTCTATACAGAGTGCGTGGTGGCGCTCGACGCGGATACCGGCAAGCTGAAATGGTCTTTTCAGTTCACGCCCCACGATGTTCACGATTGGGACGCGGTGGAGGTTCCGGTGTTGGTGGATGCGCAGTTTGAGGGGCAGCCGCGCAAGCTGCTGGCGCAGGCCAATCGCAACGGTTACTATTACGTGCTTGATCGCACCAACGGAAAGTTTCTCCACGGCGCACCTTTTGTGAAGTTGTTGACCTGGTCCAGCGGCCTGACCGCGGAGGGTCGGCCCATTCTGGTTCCCGGGAAAGAACCCACTGTGCAGGGGAATCTGGTTTGCCCGGCCACTGCCGGCGCCACCAACTGGCCGTCGCCGGCGTATAATCCCGACACGCATTATTTTTACGCGGTGGTGACGGAAGGCTGCTCGATCAACTACAGGGGCAGCGACAATTTTCAGCCGACGGCGATTTCCTCGAGCGGCACCGGGTACGTTGAAAGTCCCGAGGAGCAAAAGCGCTGGCAAAATTATGTGCGGGCGCTGGATGTGACTACCGGTAAGCTGATGTGGGAGTACAAACAGGTCGGCTCGAACCACTATGGACCAGGGCTGCTATCCACAGCGGGCGGGCTTCTTTTTGCCGGCGACAACCAGGGAGTGTTGACTGCTCTGGATGCGCGCGCAGGAAAGGCGCTTTGGCACTTCAGCGCCGGGGAAAAGATCACGGCGTCGCCCATGGCTTACAGTGTCTCGGGACAATGAATACGTCACATTGGTAGCGGGGCCGAACGTGATGGCGTTCGGACTTCCCGATCGCAAGTAGGTGTTATGCGAACTATGCGCGTCAGCTTTGGATTAGCCCTCGCTGCACTTGCTCTTAGTGCTCAAGGCCAGGCGAGCAGGGCGCCCAACCCAAACCCATTCGCGGGCAATCCCCAGGCGATTGCTGAAGGACGGGAACTCTACAACCGCACCTGCACCGTCTGCCATGGATACGATGGCACTCCTGGTGAGCAGGGCCCCGCTCTGGGCGCATCCGGGCGCCGCTATCTTCGGACATCGGACCAGGAAATCTTCGATGCTATTCGGAAGGGCATTCCGGGTACGGTTATGCCGGGTACCGGACTCGCCGACACTGATGCGTGGAAGGTAGCATCCTACATACGCACTTTGCGGGGTACCGCGATAGATGCACCCGCTCCAGGCGATGTCGCGCATGGCGAGCAGATTTTTTGGGCCAAAGGCGCCTGTGGCGATTGCCATATGCTACGCGGCAGAGGCGGCGTGCTGGGACCCGATTTGTCGAATCTGGCGGGCCGGCGGAAGCTCTATTCCATTCGCGACGCGCTGACCAAGGCCGAGCATCGGGTCGCGACCGACGGCGGACGTCATGAGCTTAGTCTTACGCCGTCGAATACATACCAGGCTGTTCGGGTCGTGACGCGTGATGGGAAGACGGTCACCGGAGTTTTGATGAATGAAGAGAATTTTTCACTCCAAATCATGGGTTCCGACAACGAGCTTCATTTGTTTTCTCGCGATGAGCTGCGCCAAGTGGTCTACGAGCCAAAAAGTCTGATGCCCACCGATTTTGATAAACGGCTTACGCCGGAAGAATTCCAGGACTTACTCGCGTTCTTGAGCCGCCAGGCCACGCGCTAATTTAGCTGCGCTGATGGCTTGGCCGACGTGGCGCTGTGTATGTTCGGCGATATGGGTCAACAGTCCGATCACCGTGGTGGGCAGCCGTTTCCGTCCCACTTCGCGCGGATCGGCCAGTGTCGCCGGATCGATAGCGCGAACGATGATTTCAGCGCGCTCAAAGGCCGCGTCCAATTCCGCGAGCAGCTCTTCCAGTGTTGCGCCCGGCGTCGCTTCCGATTCAAGCGCGCGCAGCTCGGAGCGAGTGAGCTGTCTTCCTTGAAGATAGGTCATCAGCCGATCGGTGCTCCCGGCAATATGGCGCACGTGAAATCCGACTGATCCTAAACCGTATGGCTTGGCCCAGATTTGTTCAGACAGTGAGCGATTCGGTGTACTTCGCGAGATCCTCGCGGGCTTGTTGAAAGGCATGGAGGATGGGACCGGTGAGTGGGGAAACGCCGGAGAGGCCGCGCAGCCAAGCCTCGGGAAGCGTATTCACTATTCGAGAACCAGCACGCGAATCTGCGATCCGTCTGTCGCCGCCGCGATAGACGCGCTCGGTCGCTTTCTGGAAATCGGAAGGCACGGGCGTTCGGAATATCCAGGAATTGCTGCGGATTTCGATCCACCAGCGGGAACCAGGAGCTTTGAATCTGCACCATGATGCGATGGCCGGTCCGGAACGTGTGCAGCACATCCGGCATCCAGAATTCGATTTTCTCCGGCTTGCCCGGCGTGAATGCCTCGGGCTTCGAATAGCTATTGCGGAATTTGCCGCGGAATGGCTCGCCGCGCACCATCTGCTGATAGCCGCCCATGTGGACGCCTTTGGGATTCGGATCGGGATCCGGATAATCGTTCGGATAAACATCGATCAGCTTGACCACGAAATCGGAATCGGTGCCGGTGGTCGAGACGTGCAGCACCGGCGTGATCGGACCCGCGATGGTCACGTCCTGATCGAGCGGCTCGGTTTCGTAGGTCAGCACGTCGGGCCGCGCGGAGGCGAAGCGCTGATCGAAGGTCATGTAATCGACCGGCATTCCCATTCCGGCGCGATCTCGCCGACCGATGGCACTGGCTTGTTCGGATCGCTCGAGATACTCGTCGAAGCCGGTGGCCGACGGGAGCCGTCATCGACAATTTTCCCGCGGCGTCGAGATACAGAGTGCGGGCTGTCGCGTTCTTGGGCGGCCACGAATCGAAGCGATGCCACTCGTTGCGTCCGGTCTCGAACAAATAAGCTTTCGGGACGGCGCCGCCGGCCGACGCTTTGAGACCGTTGCCTTTGCCCTTCAGGTTGTCGACGAAAAAGGCCAGCTCGATGTTTTCCTGGAAATACTCCGAGGTCGGCGCCGTGAACTTGAGATTGCCCAGCGTGTCGCCCTTGTCGCGCGCCCATCCGCCATGCCGCCAGGGTCCCATGACCAGCGTGTCCGGGCGCGATGGCGCCGTTCTTCTCCAGCGAGTTGAACAGTTTCAAAGGACCCGAAAGATCCTCGGCATCGAACCAACCGCCCACCCACATCACCGCCGGCTTCACGTTCTTCATGTGCGGCGCCTGCGCTCGCGATTGCCAGATATTCGTCGTAGGAAGTGTGCAGGATGGTGTCGTCCCAATAAGGATTCTGATGCTTCAGATACTTTTCGTTGGCATTCGAGAGCGGGCCCATGCGCAGGAAAAAGTCGTACGCGTCCATGGTGCCGGGGTCGAATCGAAGAGCTGGGTTGGGGACGCTCGGGATCCGGCTTGCGCGGCATGAAATCCCGAGTAAAAACGGAAATTCGCCGCCAGGTGAAAAGCGCCGTTATGATAACCATCGTCGCCGTTGCCGACGTCGCCCATGGGAGCTTGGGGAGAAACGGCCTTCAGCGCCGGATGCGAGTCCATCAGGCTGTGAGCCGCGAAAAATCCGGGATAAGAGATGCCCCAGATGCCGACGCTTCCGTTGTTGTTGGGAACGTGTTTCACCAGCCAGTCGATGGTGTCGTAGGTGTCGGTGCTCTCGTCGGTATCCTTGGGTCCGTCGTAATGCGTTTTGTGCGGGCGAACGTCGACGAAAGCGCCTTCCGACATGTAGCGTCCCGCGCACGTCTTCATAGACGAAGATGAATCCTTCTTTCTCGGCTGCTTCGGAGGGGCCGAGCTGCGCGCGGTAGTTGTCGATGCCGTAGGGCGCGACGTTGTAGGGCGTCCGCGTCATGATCATCGGATACGGCTGGCTGTCGTCCTTCGGAACGTACACCGCCGCGAAGAGCCGGACACCGTCGCGCATGGGGATTTTGTATTCGTACTTGGTGTAATGCGCGAGCGTGTAAGCAAGCTGCTTGCGAGTGATCTGTTCGGGCGTTGGCGCCGACGGCGCCGGTGGCGCAACGGGCTGAGCGAGCAAGGCCGTGGCCGATAGGAGGAAGATCGTATAGTTTCGGTTTAACATGCGGGAAAATTTATGGTAACAAGGTTCGCTAAGCCGGGATGAGCGACCGGCGCTCAGCAGATGCGGGGCAGTTGCTCAACGAACGGCAGGTCTAAGATGCGCGAGCCGCCAATCTCGGTCCTCAGAATCGCCATTCTAGGATGGGCCTCGACAACCGTTCCGATGACGCGCGCGTCGCGCCCGTATGGTACTGACCGCATAGCTTCGAGCACGGCACGCGCGCTAGCGGGCGCGACTACGGCGACCAGCTTGCCTTCGTTAGCGACGAAAAGCGGATCCATGCCAAGTGTTTCGCAGGCGGCCTTCACGTCCTCCTTCACCGGGACAGAATTGGCATCGATTTCGATGCCAACCGAAGACGAGACTGCGATTTCACATAGCGACGTCGCTAACCCGCCGCGCGTTGGATCTCGCAGTACGTGCACCTCGCCTGCCTGCGTCATCTGGTCGACCAGATGATTGAGCGGCGCGGTGTCGGATTCTATCGCGCTCTCGAACTCCAGGCCTTCCCGCGTCGACCAAACGGCCATTCCGTGATCGCCGATGTTTCCACTGACAATGATGACGTCGCCGGGCTTGGCATTAGAAGCGGAAATGGAAATGCCGTCCGGCACCAAGCCGACACCCGCGGTGGTGATGAAGAGCTTGTCGGCCGAGCCGCGATTGACCACTTTGGTGTCGCCGGTCACAATAGAAACCCCAGCTTCGGCGGCGGCCAGAGGCCATGGATTGCGTGATGCGCGCAAGATCTTCGAGCGGTAAGCCTTCTTCCATGATGAACGCGGCTGTCAGATACAGGGGCCGAGCTCCGCTCATCGCCAAATCGTTCACGGTGCCATTCACCGCCAGCCGGCCGATGTCGCCGCCGGGAAAGAACAACGGCGTTACAACAAATGAATCGGTTGTAAGAGCGATGCGGGATGTCCCGATATCGAGCACTGCCTGGTCATCTAATTTGCTCAGAGCGGGATTATCGAAGGCGGGCAGAAACAACTCGCGAACCAGTTGCGCGGTAAGCCGTCCACCGCTGCCATGCCCGAGCACGATGGTCTTATGCTGGCTGATCGGCAGCGGGCATGAAAGAGCGAAAGCTGTTTCCATTAGATGACGTCTTCTTCGCCCAGCAGCACGTGAACCATGTCCCATAGAACGTGCAGCAGAGTAGTGTGAACTTCCTGAATACGGTGGATGCTGAAGGAAGGAACGGTTAGGCAAAACTCGGCGATGTCTTTGGTCCGGCCGCCATCTTTTCCAGCGAAACCGATGGTCAGCATTCCGTTGTCGCGCGCCGCCTGCAAGGCGTAATTGACGTTGGTCGACATGCCGCTGGTGGAAATACCAAGCACGGCGTCGCCAGGCTTTCCGAAGAGGCGCAGTTGCTCGGCGTAACGACTGCGAAAAATCACTGTCGTTGCTGATGGCAGTGAGCAAGACCAGTATCGTTGGTGAGCGCGTACGCCGGAAATGCGCGGCGTTTTTCGATAATCGGGTGAACAAACTCGACCGCCACATGCATCGCGTCGCACGCGCTGCCGCCGTTGCCCATCACGAACAGCTTATGGCCGTTAGACAATGCCTCGGCCAGCCGCGTGCAAACCTGTTCCACCACTCCGGCATTCGCCTCAAAAAACCTTTCCTTCATCTCGGCGCTCTCGCGGCATTTGCGCAGGACGGCATCCTTAAATTGCGTCGGATGAAAGTCGGGCGATGCAGAGGTATCGATAGCCACGCTTAGGCCCTCGCTTGCAAAGACTCAACCGCGACCATGTGCCGCCCGTAGTTGTAGTAAGCGGCGCAAGCCCCTTCGGCCGAGACCATGGTCGCGCCCAGCGGCGTCTGAGGCGTGCATTCCGTGCCGAATGCGGGGCAGTCGGGCGGTTTCTTGAGCCCCCTGAGTACCTGGCCGCTGATGCAAATGGCCGGCTCCTTCGGACTGAATATTGGCGACCTCGAAGATCCGCTCGGCATCGAAATCGCGAAATTCGTAGCTCAGCTTGTAGCCGCTTTTCGGAATGATGCCGATTCCACGCCAGGCCCGGTCCGCGATGCTGAATACGCGAAAGATCATGCGCTGCGCCGGTTCGTTGCCTACGCGTTCCACTGCTCGCGCGTACTGGTTCTCAGTCTCGGCTCGGCCCTGCTCGAGCTGCCGCACCGCCATGAGCGTGCCTTCCAGCAGATCCAGCGGTTCGAACCCGGTGATGACAATTGGGACTTTGTAGCGGGCTGAGATCGGCTCGTATTCGCGATAGCCCATCACGGCGCAAACGTGGCCGGGCCGAGAAAACCCTGCACGCGATTGAAAGGCGACTGCAGAATGCCGGTGAGCGACGGCGGCACCATGACGTGCGAAACCAGCACCGAAAAGTTGCGAATATTCTGCGCGCGGGCCTGCCAGACCGCCATGGCGTTCGCCGGCGCCGTGGTTTCGAAACCGATCGCGAAAAATACGACCTTCTTATCGGGGTTGGCTTTGGCGATGCGGAGGCAGTCGAGCGGCGAATAAACGATCCGCACGTCGCCGCCCTCGGCCTTCACCTGGAAAAGATCGCCTTGCGATCCCGGCACGCGCAGCATGTCCCCAAACGAACAGAAAATAACATCGGGCTGGCGTGCGATGGAATGCGCCCGATCGATCATATCGAGCGGCGTCACGCAAACGGGACATCCGGGCCCGTGCACCAGCTCTACTTCCTTGGGCAGCAAATAATCCAGCCCATATTTCACGATGGAGTGAGTCTGGCCGCCGCAAACCTCCATAATCACCCACGGCCGCGTGATCGTCTTCTTGATTTCAGCCACCAACTTCTGCGCTACCGCGTGGTCGCGGTATTCATCGACGTACTTCATGTCTTCGGCTCCTCGCCTGAGATCGGCGGTTCGGGTGTTTCGATCTCAGTCAACTGATCCATTTCCGCGAGGTATTTGTAAGTGCGCGCCGCTTCTTCTTCGTCTACTTTACTGATGGCGAAGCCCACGTGCACCATCACATAATCGCCCAGGGAAGCGTCGCCGACGTATTCGAGACACGCATCTCGCGTGATCCCGCCGTAATCGATTTTCCCCATCTTAACGCCGTCTCTTTCGTGGAAAGCGACGATTTTTCCGGGAATTGCAAGGCACATAATCAGATTTAGTCTTTAAGGACGACGTTCAACAAGATATCCTGTGCGGCGTCGCGCAGCCAGTCAGACGTTACATGGTGCTGATTCGGATATATCGTCTTCATGTCCGGCAGCAACATGATTACCACCACTGTTGCCGCGGTATACAACAAAGCCTTCAAAAGATTCCCTCCGCTCATATTCTTCTCCTTTCTGATCAGCCGGCAACAGTCGCTGTCTGATCGCCTGTAATCTTTGCTATGAGTGACTCTACCATCCCCACCGCTTCATCTACGCGGCTTCGACAGGCTCGCTTAGGCCCATGCGCTCTTCGCCGGAAGGCAGCGGCTCGCAGCCGATCAGCAGAATCCGCTTCGGCTCGCCGCCCAAGGCTTTCACCATCGCCAGAACCTTCATGGGATTCATGCCGTGCGTTTCTACTATCATTTCGACTGGGCCACTGTCGTCCAATGCGCTTAAATCGGGCTCGATCGTGTAGAGCGTGCCAGGTTGTTCCCCGCGCGGCACGGCGTCCACAAGGATGACGGCTTCGTAATCCTCCATCAATGCGTATGCCAGATCGAAGCCGCGGATTCCAAAATCCTCCACGCGCACGTAATCCGGCAGGCCGCGACGCAGGATGCGCTGGATCACTTCACAGCCGAAGGCGTCGTCGCCCAGAAAAATGTTTCCGATACCGGCGACCAGAATCCGCGGTGTCATCGCGATAGTTCCTCATCGAGCGCCAGCGGCTCCACTTCTTCCGGTGAAAAGAAGAACCGATGTCCAGGCTGCCGCATTGCGCCCAGATCGCGCCCCGGATCGTTGTCCAGGATCACGGCCAGATGAATCTGATCGTCGTAGTCGACTTCGATGGCTTCGATCTCAGCCACTTGGCCGGCCAGCGCAATATCCATGATGTCGGCGGATTTCTTGCGGCCACAGGCGAACGCGATCTCCGCGCTTCAGATCGATACCGAATACACGCACACTTTCCACCGCGGCCTTTTCCTCCATCGGATTCCAGTCGTTCATGCTTTGTCCCTCCGATCGCCGGCCAGCGCGTGCGGATTTCGCAACAGTCCCGTGCAGCTGTCATCAGCTGACTCGGAGACAGATTTTCGGTTCTCTCGAGAATCCGGCGCGTGCGGTCGTCCATCTGGCGCATCTCTTCTTTCTCGCTGTCGGTCATGGTCAAGATGCGCAAGGTAAGAATCTCGTCGATCTCCGCGCCATCGAAGAGATCGCCGGGACTTTCCGGCGCCACCTGCGGGATAATCGGAAAGGATAATCGGAGATACCAGCATGCAGTCGCGCGCGCCAGGTTCGCCCGCCAATACCGGCCAGACACCCTGGTTGTCGCATCTCTCTACGGCGTGGCGATATGGTTCCGGCGGATCGGTCATGGGAAACGAACTCGCCGCCCGCAACACGCAGAATGGCGTGAGCGGAGATCAGCGCGCGCAAAGATGCTTCATCGCGGGATAGCTCGTTTGACTCGGCCAGGTCCGTGACATTCGCGAGTCGACAGTGTAAGCTTTTGAAGGCCCCCGTCGATGGCCTCGCACGCGTATCTCGACCATGCCGTCTACTTGCTCTTGCCGTTGAACGACGCCGTCTTCGACCCTCTTCCAAGCCGGGAAAGTGAAGCACTGGACGGGCATCGATGCTGGAGGCCAAAACCTCGCGTTCGATCCCAGTTTGCCAACTCTGCTCAGCCTTCTCTTCGTCCACCAGATGCAGGAATCGCACGGCCGCTTCGATCACTGGATCGCTCGGACCGGAGATCAGCACCTGCGCCTGGAAGCTCGAACGGTCGCCGGTGCGCGGCGCATAGGCTGCCGGATACAATCCGCCAAAAGTCCAACGCTGCTGATTCTTCACGCTGGAGGCACGATAGGGATATAGCGCGTATCCTTCATAAAGGATCGCGTCGGCCACTTTTTGTACTTGGCCGGCGCTCATGAGGGCGCCTTCGCTGAGATTGTTTTTCGATCCGCTTCCGCGAGCAGTCGCTCCATCGCCTGTTCCCATGTAGGAAGGCCGCTCAGCATCTTGAAATCGTGCAGACGATCGAACACATCGCGCCGCAGAGTGAGCCACGCGGTATTGGGATAATACCGATCCATTACGTTCTTCCATACCTGCACCGGCAGGCGATAACGCGCTTCCTTGCTCCAGGGAATTTGCGCGATTTGCAAGCCACGCGCGGCGTCGTCGTAAAAGATTGTCCCGCTGAACAGCAGGCAGAGGGGAACTTCGCCACCCTCGAGCGCGTTGAAATACTTAGTCGCCGCAATATTGAAATCGAATGTGCAAGGCACCGGCAGATCCACGGTGGTCTCGCCGCTGAATGGCCCGACGTTGACGTGAGCGTGGGTCCAAAGCGTGCTTCGCAACGTCTGACTCCAGCGGTCGGGAGTGCCGAACAGATCGAGCAGACCCGGCTGTTCACCCGTAGTGTAATGCCGGCGGGTCGCTTCGATTTGAATCTGGCACTGCAATATGACAGCGCGGATCGGTTCCTCCGGCGGGCTGTTCCCGACCTTGAGCTTCAGCGCCAGTAACGGCGCGCTCGAATAGGGAACCGCTTCGGCGCCATCGACCATGAAGCTAAGATCCGGCATGCGTCGCCTCTTCCGGTTCAAACGATCGCGCTTGGAGCCGGTTAAAGAAATCGTCTATTTGTTGCCAGACTTCATCGCCACCTGACAGACCCCGCCAGTGCGTGCGAATGATTCCGGTCAGTTTGTAGCATTCGTCGATCGGCGCGATGAAATAGTCGCGATGTCCCCGGGTTCGATTCGTCAGCAAAGCCTCAACGTCCGGCGACATTCGGTCCAGCGCGGGGTTGTCGCGAACCAAATCGGTCCACGCGTCCAGACTGAGCAGCGATTCCGTGCTGCCAGCCGGACTTGGATAGTAAGCAACCACTCGTCCTGCGGTTGTGCTTTTCAGGAAAAAAGCTAAATCGATAGGGAGCAGGAGCGCGTTCCAATCGGCATCGGAAACGCGAAAGTTACTTAGTCGAGTTGCCGCGCGCGGGATCCTGACGAATTTTCCGGAGTCGGTCCGATGGCTGAACAAGATGACACAAGGCTCGCACGCACACAAAATTCGCCCATTCGAGGGCTGTAAGACGTGCGAATGATCGGGCACAACGTCGACGCCACAAAGCTCGCACACCTCGCGCGGCTGTTGCCTGCGCGCCAAGCCTCGTAGCACGCTCAAGACATTCTTGGAACCTTTGGACGATACTCTCACAATCGTCAACCGGTGAGCAGCGCTTCCAGCGGAACGAAGTTACTAGAAACTTGATCTGTCCCGCCTTCGATCAGTAACTCGGCCGCTTCGGGCGCCGCCTCCCAGACTGTTTTCTCCACGGCCTGTTTCAGCCCCGGGCCACCCTCGATGCGGACCCGAACGACGCCATCCCGGACGGACACCAACTCCACCAGCGCCCCGCGAGACCGGAAGGCCGGTTTATCCAGAGCTTGAACCACCCGAGTTTGCAGATCTAGCGGATGCAGATCGTGCAGCAGAAGAATGCTGCCGGCCTGCGGATCGGTTGCGAGAGCATCGATGATGGCCGGTCCACCTTCACCACCGCCGATGATTTCCATCATCCGTTCCAAGGCGCCGGCATGCAGGTCCAGAATCGCTTGCACCAACTCCAGCGCGGTTTCGCGGGCGCCTGGATCAGCTATCGACTGGACCTTCTGGACCAGCTCTTCGATTCGCGCGCTATTCACGGTTTGCCCTGGAATCCAAACATCGGCGAATGACGCGTCTCCAGCACTTTACCGTTGCCCAAGTACATGTGGACGCCACACGGCAGGCACGGATCAAAGCTGCGAACGGCGCGCATGATGTCGATGCCCTTGAAATTCTCTGGTCCATTTTCTTCGAAGATAGGAGTGTTCTGTACCGCGTCCTCATAGGGACCGGGCGTTCCATAAGAATCGCGCGGGCTGGCATTCCATGGCGTCGGCGGATAGGGATGATAGTTCGCAATTTTCCCATCTCGGATTACGACATGGTGCGAGAGAACGCCGCGTACTGCCTCATGGAATCCGCATCCGATCGCTTCCTCGGGCACTTTGAATTCCCTCCAGGTCTTGGTCTTTCCGGAGTGTAGTTCTTTCATCGCGCGCTCAGCAAAGTACAACGCGGCCGCGGCGGCATAAGCCTGGAAGTAAGTCCTGGCGCGATCGCGCTCAATCGCATTACTCCATTTCGGAATCTTCCATTCGAATTCGACTTCTGGCTTAGACATGGTTTTGGGCAGATACATCTTGACGCTGTTGCCGGTGGCTTTGATATAACCGATGTCGACCAACCCCGCCAGCGCGGTACTCCACAAACGGGCTATCGGCCCGCCGCCGGTATCGAGAGCCAGATAATCACCAGTGCGCTTGTCATACCAGCGCGGCGACATGACCCACGTATATTTCTCTTTGAAATCGCGGCTCTGTGGCTTCGGAGTGGTGGTCTGATTCCAAGGATGCCGCTGGTCGACGGGATTCCCGAGTGGATCGGTCTTCACGAATGTACGTTCCTCCTGCCAGTCCTTGTAATACGAGCTGCCCAGAAGAATACGGATTCCAAGATTGATGTCCACTAAGTCTGTAGTTACTAACTGCCCATCCACGACGATACCCGGAGTCACAAACATTCTCCGGCCCCAGTCCGACATATTGCGATAAGTGTAGTCGCAATACTCGGGATCCTGGAACGAACCCCAACAGCCCAGTAGAACTCGCCGCTGCCCTACTTTTTCGTAGCCAGGCAGCGCGTCATAGAAGAAGTCGAAGAGGTCGTCGTGGAACGGAACCACTTTCTTCATGAACTCCACATATTTCATGAGCCGTGTCAGGTAGTCCGTAAAGAGCTGGACCGCCGGGACGGTTCCGACGCCGCCAGGATAGATGGTGGAAGGATGGACGTGGCGGCCTTCCATCAGGCAAAACATTTCGCGCGTGAGGCGGCTCATTTGCAACGCCTCGCGGTAGAACTCCCCGGTGAACGGATTCAGAGACCGCATGATGTCGCCGATGGTGCGGTAGCCGTGGTCGTCGGAGTGAGGAGCCGCTGTGTTCCAGGCCTTCGCGAGCACACCAGGATTGGTTTCCTTCATCATTTGCTCGCAAAAATCGACGCCCACCAGGTTGTCCTGAAAAATGTTGTGGTCGAACATGTATTCGGCCGCTTCTCCCAGGTTCACTATCCACTCACCCAAGTCTGGAGGTCTGACGCCGAATGCCATCTGCTGCGCATAGGTGGCGCAGGTCGCATGGTTGTCGCCGCAGATTCCGCATATACGGCTGGTAATGAAGTGAGCGTCGCGCGGGTCTTTGCCCTTCATAAAAATGCTGTAGCCACGGAAAATCGAGGAAGTGCTGTAGCACTCCGCTACTTGGCGGTTGGCAAAGTCGATCTTCGTGTAGATTCCAAGGCTCCCAACGATCCTGGTGATCGGGTCCCAGTTCATCTCCACTAAGGTTTTCTTTTTGTCACTGGTCTCGGCCGGGGTTTGTGTTAGTGTGCTCATTTTGTCCTTCCTCGCTTAGTAAGTCGTCGGCTGATAACCCGTGGTTAACTTCTGACCGGTATGACGCCACTTGGGTTCTTTGTTCACGGTATGGTGCGTGATCGAGCGCAATGCGCGTATGGCCGTGCCATAAATCTCGACGGCAGTGGATGACAGTCTCCCTCCCGGGGGCTCATCCATGAATGGCATAAACTTGTCGGGGAATCCCGGCATAGTGCAGCCGATGCAGATGCCGCCTACGTTGGGGCAGCCTCCGATGCCGGCCATCCAGCCTCGCTTTGTAACGTTACAATCGACTACCGGACCCCAGCAGCCGATCTTGACCAGGCATTCCGGAGTTCCGTATTCTTTCGTGAAGACACCCTCTTCGTAGAACCCGGCTCGGTCGCAGCCGTGGTGAACGGTCTGGCCGAAAAGCCATTTTGGCCGAAGCTGCTCATCCAACGGAATCATCGGGGCCAGCCCCGCAGCCTGATAGAGAAGATAAAGCAAAGTCTCCATGAAATTATCGGGTTGCACCGGGCATCCGGGAACATTGACGATCGGCAGACCGGCTTTGGATTTCCAGTTCCATCCAAGATAATCGGCCAGGCCCATGGCCCCAGTCGGATTTCCTTGCATGGCGTGAATGCCGCCATATGTGGCGCACGTACCTGCACCCACCACGGCCCAAGCCTTGGGCGCGAGCCGGTCGATCCATTCGCAGGTTGTGATCGGCTGCCCCGTCTGAGGATTCGTCCCAAGCGCGGCCCAGTATCCCTCTCGCTTGATTCGTTCGTTCGGAATCGAGCCCTCGATTACTAGGACGAAGGGATCCAACTTGCCTTTCTCGGCCATGTACCAATACTTCATGAAGTAGTCGCCCACTTCATAGGCCAGCACTGGATTGTGAAGATGAACTTTTGGAAGACCGGGAATGGCTCCCAGCACAACATCTTCGATGCTCGGCTGCATGGCAGCGGTTATGGAGACGGAATCTCCATCGCAACTTAGGCCCGCTGTAATCCACAAGATATGCACTTCTTTGACCGCAGGCTCACGCTGCGTAATTCGACCGTAGGGCGCTACTTCTGATGGCATTGATTGGCTCCTGCAGGCGGGTTACAAACCCCGGCTTGATTCGCAAATGAAGGTTGGGAAGACCCAAGACCAAAGGAGGAGTGGGTCTCGGCCACGATTTTTTGGAACTTGGAAATTTGGCGTCTCCTGGGATGTTCCGTCCAGATGGACGCTTATTCGAATGCAAAGTTTCAGCTTGTAGCAAACAAATTCTTACGCGCTGCAGCGTGATAAGAAGGTGACTGCCGGACCTGGAAAAGATGCATTATAGAAGAAGTAAATCCCCCTCCGGAGCTATTCATGCAAGCAACCACTCCTGCTGAAAGTGCCAGCCCTAGTGAGAGTGCCAGCCTCTCCCAGAATCCGTTGTCCGCCGACGAGCTTCGTAGGATCAACGCCTACTGGCATGCGGCCAACTATCTTTCCGTCGGACAGATTTATCTCTACGATAATCCGCTGCTCACCGAACCTTTGCGGCTGGAGCATATCAAGCCGCGTCTGCTCGGCCACTGGGGCACCACGCCAGGTCTCAATTTCATTTACGCGCACTGCAATCGCGTGATCAAGAAATATGACCTGAATATGATTTACATTTGCGGACCCGGTCACGGCGGCCCCGGCATGGTCGCGAATACTTACCTGGAAGGCACCTATAGCGAATTGTTTCCCAATATCGCGCGCGACGTGGAGGGCATGAAGCGGCTTTTCAAGCAGTTCTCTTTCCCCGGCGGGATCCCAAGTCATGCTGCTCCGGAAACGCCAGGCTCGATCAACGAGGGAGGCGAGCTGGGTTACTCGCTCCTGCATGCCTATGGAGCGGTCTTTGACAATCCCGACCTGATCGCATGCTGCGTCATCGGCGACGGTGAAGCGGAAACGGGACCGCTCGCGACCAGTTGGCACTCCAACAAATTCTTAAATCCGGTCCGCGACGGAGCGGTGATTCCTATCCTGCATCTCAACGGCTACAAGATCGCCGGTCCCACGGTCCTGGCCGAATCCCCAAGGACGAACTTTCCAAGCTGCTGCGAGGCTATGGCTACCGGACCTATTTCGTGTCTGGGCACGAGCCTGAGATCATGCACCAGTCCATGGCCGCGGCCTTCGAGACGGTGTTGAACGATATTCGCGTCATTCAAAGCGAGGCGCGGACCAAGGGATTCTCGCGGCGCCCGGAATGGCCCATGATCGTTCTCGAATCCCCCAAGGGCTGGACCGGCCCAAAGGTGGTGGATGGAGTCCAGATCGAGGGCACTTTCCGCGCTCACCAGGTCCCGCTCACCGAAATCTCTAAGCCCGGACACTTGAAAATCCTTGAAGACTGGATGAAGAGCTACAAGCCCGACGAACTTTTCGACGAGAAAGGTGCTCTGATTCCTGAGTTGGCCGAGCTCGCCCCCAAAGGAGAGCGGCGCATGGGCGCCAACCCGCACGCCAACGGAGGGCTGCTGCTCAAGGATCTCCGGCTCCCCGATTTTCGCAAGTACGCCGTGGAGGTTTCAAAGCCGGGAACTACCACCGCCGAGGCCACGCGCGTCCTCGGAAAGATGCTGCGCGACGTAATGAAGATGAATATGGAGTCGCAGCAATTTTCTGGTGTTCGGACCGGATGAAACCAGCTCGAACCGTCTGGAGGCGCTCTTCGAGGTGACCAATCGTATGTCGGCGGCGACCATCCTGCCAACCGACGATCATGTCGCGCCCGATGGCCGCGTCCTCGAGGTGCTGAGTGAGCATATGTGCCAAGGCTGGCTCGAAGGTTATCTCCTTACTGGCCGCCACGGCTTTTTCTCCTGCTACGAAGCCTTCATTCACATTGTCGACTCGATGTTCAATCAGCATGCCAAATGGCTGAAATCCTCGCGCGAGATCCCGTGGCGCCGGCCGATCGCTTCGCTGAACTATTTGCTGACATCGCACGTCTGGCGCCAGGACCACAACGGCTTCAGTCATCAGGATCCGGGTTTCATCGACTTGGTGGTCAACAAGAAAGCCGACATCGTGCGAGTGTACTTGCCGCCGGATGCGAATTGCCTTTTGTCAGTTGCCGATCATTGCCTGCGCAGCCGGCATTACGTTAATGTCATCGTGGCCGGAAAACAGCCGGCTTTGCAGTACCTCGATATGGACGCTGCCGTGCGGCATTGCACGGCCGGCATCGGAATCTGGGAATGGGCCAGCAACGATCAAGGCGGAGATCCGGATGTCGTCATGGCTTGCTGCGGCGACGTCCCCACGCTGGAGACCTTGGCCGCCGTGGATCTGCTGCGTCAACGCGTTTCCGATCTCAAAATCCGGGTGGTCAACGTGGTCGATCTAATGACGCTGCAGCCCGCCAATGAACATCCCCATGGTTTGTCCGATCGTGACTTCGATGCCATCTTCACCACCAACAAGCCCGTGGTTTTTGCGTTCCATGGTTATCCATATCTCATTCATCGTCTGACTTACCGCCGCAACAATCATGACAATCTGCACGTTCGCGGATACAAGGAAGAGGGAACTACAACCACGCCTTTCGACATGACCGTACTGAATGATCTCGACCGGTTTCACCTGGCGGGCGATGTACTCGACCGTGTTCCCCGGCTTCAAGGCGTTGCCGGTCATGAAAAACAGTGGCTGCGCAATCAACTCATCGAGCACAAGCTCTACATCAACGAGCATGGCGATGACATGCCGCAGATCCGCGACTGGCACTGGCCGGCATCATGAGAATCCTGGTGATCAACGGCGGGTCCAGCAGCTTCAAGTGCCGGCTCGATGATCTGCCCGAAGGGCCATTACCTACTTTTCCGCCTAAAGCAGTCTGGGAGAAACGAGTGGACTGGGATCAGGGATCCAGTGTTGCCGCGGTTTTAGAACCGGTCTTGAAGTCCGTGCCCGGTCCGGTGGACGTGGTGGGTCATCGTATCGTGCATGGCGGTCCAGTTTACCGGCAAACCGCTGCACTCACTGCCGAAGTGCGGGCGGCCATCGCCAAAGAAATCGAATTCGCGCCGGCTCACAACCGGTTTGAGTTGGAAGCGGTACAGGTGGTCGATCGGTTTCTTGGACCCGGCGTTGTTCAGATTGCGGTCTTCGATACCGGCTTTCATTCCACCTTGACACCAGACGCTTATGTTTATCCCGGACCCTATGAATGGCTGGATCAAGGTATTCGGCGATATGGTTTCCATGGAATCAACCATCAATATGCTTCCCGCCGGGCGGTCGAGTTGCTTGGGGCTGATTCGGCATCGCTGCGGCTGATCGTCTGCCACCTCGGAAACGGAGCGTCGCTGGCTGCTGTGCGCGGTGGAAAGAGCGCGGACACAACCATGGGGTTCACCCCGCTCGAAGGCCTGATGATGGGCACGCGTAGCGGCTCAATCGATCCCGGCATCCTGGTCTATTTGATTCGCCACCGCGGCGCTAGTGCCGAGGACTTGGACAAGATCCTAAATCAGAAATCGGGCTTGCTGGGAGTATCCGGCCTCTCCGGCGATATGCGAAAGATTGAAGCTGCCATCGACAACGGCAACAGCAGAGCCCAACTCGCCTTCGATGTATACATTCACCGTCTTGTTCGCGAACTGGGCGCCATGCTGGCTGTCCTTGGCGGTGTGGATGCCATTATCTTCACGGGTGGCGTGGGCGAGAACTCCGTGCGGCTTCGAGAGAGAGTGTGCGCCAACCTGGGGTTTCTGAGTTTAAAGCTGGATGCGGCTAAGAACACGCGACCGAGCGCGGATGAAGACATCGCGGCGTCCGAGTCGGGCGTCCGCGTGCTGGTGATCCGCGCGCAAGAGGAATGGGAAATCGCCAGCGAGTGCCACCGGTTCGCTGCCAAACGACAAACCGAGCGGCCGACAGCGGTCGCGTTGGAGCATCAGTAACCCCATTCATCGACTACTTCATGTTGATCTGGTAGGGGGTCCATACCAAGTAGCCCCCCAGAGAGACGACGCCTAATCTCCCGCCACCACGCCATCCTCGTTGACTTTGCTGCTCTCATGCGACGTCGCGGATCGTTCTTTCGGCAGCCTTAAACAGAAGCGTGCGCCCGGACCATCGCCTTCCGCCCAGATATCGCCGCCGTGATCCAAGAGCGTCTGGCGCGACAACGCCAGTCCAAGTCCCAGGCCGTTCTTTTTTCCCGCGGTCACGAACGGCTGGAATAGGCGCGCACGCACATCGGGGCTGATACCTGGTCCCGTGTCGTCGACACGCACCAGGACATTGTCATGATCGGTCAGCGACTGGATCAGAACTTTACCACCGGACCGCATGGCGTCGATAGCGTTCTCGAAGAGATTGGAAAATACGCGCTCTATCCGCGCTCGTTCCATAAGACACTCGACGTGATCGGGCACTTCCATCTCCAACTCTATCTTGCGGGCATCCGCCGCGGGAGCCACAGTCGCCCAGGCAGCCTCTATTACCTCACGCAGGCTGCATACTTCACTAGCATCCGATTTGCCACGAGACACATTCAGCAGTTGCTGCAACATATCCTGGATTCCACGCGAAGCGCGATAGATATTTCTCGCCAAGCGGCGCGTTTGCTCTTCCGGCAGATTGCTGTCTACCAGCATCTCGGCGCCGGCATAAATGGCGGCCAGCGGGTTGCGAAGGTCGTGCACAATCGAAGTGGAGAGTTGACTGATCGTCTCGATCCGCTCTCGCCGGATGAGCTCCTCGCGGGCGCGCTGAATGGAGGCGCACATGCTCTGAAACGTCTCCGCCAGCCGCCCCAATTCGTCCTGGCTAGCGATATTGATGTTGTAGTCGTAGTTCTGCTTTGCGATTTCAGCCGCGGCGCGATCGAGTTCAGCGACCGGCTGCATGATTTTCCGCGCCACCAGATAATTGACCGCCAGTCCCGCGGTCAAGGCCAACAGCCAAAGCGCGACCATTTGACGGCGAAGGGCTGCCAGGTGCTGGCTTGCACCGGCCAGAGATCGCAGAATGAAAAGCCGCCCTACTGGTTGTTGACCGCCAACATCCGGAAGCGGCCTGGAAAGCTTCAGGTACTCCGCAATCTGGGAAGCGCCAGGATTCTTGAGCAATTGCGGACCAATCGCGCGCCGGGCTTCGGGAGACAAAGTCGACGTGATGATCGAGTCTCCTGTCACAAACACGTATTCGCTCCCGCCAGTGGAGTTTTTCAGCCGCTCCGCGACTCCGTCATCCACTCGATATCCAGCCACCAGCACATCCAGTAGCGCGGTGCCGCTGGCCGACTGCACGTACACCGGCGTAACCACCACCTGGAACAACTGATCGCCCTTCTGCACGAAGCCTGAGGCTTGCTTAGGGAACTGCGCGCGGGCCGCCCGCACCATTGGCAGGTCGTCGTTGGGAATGAAGGATGCAGGGGCGCCAAGACTTACCAGTTCTCTGCCCTGTGCATCGGACACGAGGAAAAACGCATCTTCCGGTGACACACGGGACCACAGTTCGCCGGCCGTGTCCCGAATCGTGGCTTGATCGCCAGTTCCGAATGCGGCACGTACGTAGGGCATGGTGCTAAGAATCTCGCTCACCGATGCCAGCAGCGTCGCGCGCGCCCTCCAGAGAGAATCATACGCCTGGAAGCTGGCTTTGGCTTCCTGTTCAACGCTGGCATAGGTGGTGTTTATCACGCTTCGCTGCACCAGCCATCCGGACACTGCGAACACCAGCGTCATCACCAGCGAAGTTGGAATGAGGATCTTCCACAGTAGCGAAAGGCGCGAAAATGTCACGGCTTTTTCCCCGGATAGGCGCCCGAATCCGCGTCGGGGGGATATTCTTTTCCGTACTTGTTCTGATGCGGAAGTTGGAGGTAACCGCTCTCGGATACGGAAATCTCTTGAAGCTCAATCCGAGCGTCCGATATCTCCACGGTCTTGGTCAGCGCCGCCAGCGTCTGCTCGGTCGCTCTTTCGTGAAAAACATGCATGCGATAAGAACCCGCCGGAACGCCGGTCATCTGCAAGTCGCCATTCTTGTTGGAGACTGAGAAGTAAGGAGACTTCAACACCACGATCACGGCGCTCATAGTGGGGTGAATGTTACAGAAGACCCGTACTATACCCTCGCGCCGGAAGACGATGGAGCGCGACGAACCCGGGGGGTAAAGCCCAATATCAAAAAGCTGGCCATTGTAGTTCGAGAAGGCATTGTGAAAAATCGGATCGTAGTTGGGAAAATTAACTGTAGTACCGATCATAATCGGAAGCACGTGCGGGGAAAACATCTTGTCTTTTTGGATCATGTCCACGCGGGACGGCTTAGCCAGCAATACTGGCGGTCCTGCGAGGGGCTCAAGCCAAACCACGACTCCTGAATAGTCCTGGTGCTTCCGCACGCTTGGATCATTTGAAGACGCGAGTCGGACGTGGGCGCTCACGTTCGCGCCCAGACCGGACCCGAATACCGGCAGGTAGAGAGAGAGAGCCGTGGCCCCCAGCCACAGAGGCGTGCCGATCCTAAAACATGTACGCGATCGCAAGATCATAGTGATCGTTCAGGCGATTACCCGTCCGATAATACGTTGTCCTTATCTGCCCGCCTTCCAGACTGACTACGACATTCGGCGCCAGCCGATACATCACGTTACCAAAGTAACCCTGGTTCTTGGCCATGAAGCCGGACAGAAGATCCTTATTCCGGTCAGCCTGTTGGCCGCCATAAATGTCGAATGCCAGGCGCTGCGTAATCGGAAAGCGCAACTGCGCCCATCCGCCGTTGCTGGGGATCGCTATCCATCTGCCGTTCAAGACGGCGAAGCCTTGCTGCAACCCGCCCAGGACAGCTACATTCCGGCCATGGAAAAACATGCCGGAGAATTCGACTTTAGCGAACGGCCGGAAGAACCAGTCCACGGAATAAACATTGGTCGGGAGTGAAAAACGCCCCACATGATTGCGATTGGCATGAAATCCTCCGGCGATCTCCAGCCGCCCGGTTTCACTCCATCTGCGCCAAAATTCCAGCCGGCCTTCCCCGCCCGGACTGGAATCTTCCGTCTGTTGGCCAGGTTGGGGCGAGGCGTAGGAATTCGGATTAGTCTCGGCATTCAAAAGACTGGTCTGGAAGACTCCCACCTGTGCCAGCAGACCGCTTCCGGCGCCCAGTGAAAGGCGCTGTTCAAGCCGAATCTGCGGCTGCCACAGCCATAGATTTCCGGCGCCAGTCAGCGGCGAAACGCCGACCTGTGCCAAAGAGTCTGGATCGCGTGGTGAAATGATCGGCTTTTCCTGCCCGAAAGAAAGGCTGGTGCTGCTCCAGTCCAGGTTGATCGAAGCCGTCCGCAGCCGGACCAGATGATCCAGGGAGGCTGTCGATCCGCCAAAAAAGTCCATGTATACTGAACCACTTACCCTAGCCCCGCCAATCGTCAGCGGACCGTTGTACAAAAGGCCAATAGTGCTCTGAGCTAACGTACCGCCGCCCGTCGCGTTTCCAGGGGCGAGTGAAGCTATGGTCGGGTTGACCGCTTGATTGTTATAGCGACCGTTTACGTAAGCGTTGAATAAAGCCATCCCGGTGATACGGATCGGAAATTTTTGAGAAGACTCGACTTTGGTCTGCGCCAGCTCTTCAATGCGGCTCTGTTGGACCTGGCGTTCCTCGTCCGTTTGCCGCCCGTCACTCGGCGATTGCTCCGAAGAGCTCGACGCGGGTGCCCCCGTTTGAGCCACATCCGGCGGACATGCAATAGAGCCAGCTCCTTTCGCAATGCGCGGATCTCGTCAGTCAGAGCACGATTATCGTTCTCTAGACGGTCCAGCCGGGCCAGGACTTCCCGCAGCTCCGGGGTGTTCTGGGCGCATGCAGTGGCCGCGCCAGATAGCCAAACCAATGACAAGGATTCCAAATCTTCGTCCAAGACATTGAAAAGCTGCTCCAGTTTCTCCCGTACGGGACGAGTGATAGAGGAATTGTAAAGCAGACGGGACCCGGACGTCTCCAAATTCACGGCATGAACCGATACCCGACGCCGTGGACCGTCAGAAAATGGCGTGGCGAATTCGGATCGGCCTCCAGCTTCTGGCGCAGCCTTACAACATGGGCGTCGACGGTGCGCGTATTCGGAAAGGATTCATAACCCCACACCGAGTTAAGAATCATGTCGCGCGTCAAGGGGCGATCGGGATTCTGCAAGAAATAACTCAGCAGATTGTATTCAGCCGGTGTCAACTTTAGCGGATCACCCCGCTTGCTTACGACACGGCGTTCGAAATCCACCGCCACGTTGCCGAATTGCGCCACCTTGCGGGCTTCGGGCGAGGTACGCCGCAACACCGCGCGGATGCGGGCCAGTAGCTCGCGCGCGCCGAAGGGCTTGACGATGTAGTCGTCAGCCCCGATCTCCAGCAGCAGCACCTTGTCCACCTCTTCGCCCACTGCGCTAAGGACCATGATAGGCGTCTTCAGACCGGCCGCCCGTAGCTGCTTGCAGATTTCGATGCCACTCATGCCCGGTAAGCGGAGGTCCACAATCATCAGGTCGGGCTTTAGGGAAAGCGCGCGCTCAAACCCGGCCTTGCCGTCCGCAATCAGAACCGGATTGAACCCTTCCTGCTCGAGCATGATGCCGATGGTGTCGCGCAGGCTTTCGTCGTCATCGATGACCAAGATGGTGGACATAAACTGGAGGCTTACTCAAATGCTAGCGCGAGCGGGCGCCGGGATTTCACATTACCGCCTGCATCCACCGGCCGAAGGTGGCTTTTTACCAAAGATTTACAACTTGGCAACCACTCCGATGAGCGTTGGACGGAAGATGGATTTTCAGAGGAATCAAGTGACTCCATGCATTGCGTTCGAAGATAGCAGAACTGAGAGTTCTCTACAGCGGTGAAAGTCTGCGTTCACGCACCGTCGGCCTCTTTACCCTGAGCGAGCATCTGTACCCCGTTAAAACTCATGCTGCCAAAGCATGCACATCGGGATGCCTACATCACGTTTGTCATCGAAGGCGCCTTTGAGGAGCGCTATTCCAGCAGCAGCATAACCTGTCGTTCCGGCGCTGTCCGATTCCTTCCAGCGGGCGAAGTTCACGAGAACCGGATCGATTCGCGGCTGCGATGCTTGCACGTCAGTGCGGATCCCGCCGCGCTGCACGAACTGGACCGGCATTCGGTTGTTCCGGAAAACCCGGCCCACATCAACGGACTAACCGCCACTTGGCTCGCCAATCGCCTTTATGCGGAATTTTCACGGCAGGACCGGGGCTCAGCCGTCGCCATCGAAGGGCTAGTCCTGGAGATTCTGGCTGAATTCGCGCGGTCGCAGGCCAAGTCCGGGTCGATGCTGGTCCCGCGCTGGCTCCAACAAGCGACCGATATTGTCGAGTCCAGGTTCCTCGAGCCTCTCAGGTTGGCTGACATCGCAGCCGAGGTGGGCGTTCATTATGTCCACCTTTCACGGCAATTCCACAAGTATAACCGCTGCACGATTGGCGATTTGATCCGCCGGCGCAGGGTGCAGCACGCTTCCCACCTGCTCGCACATTCACAGACTCCTCTCGCCGAAATCGCGCTTGATCTGCGGCTTTTCTGACCAAAGCCATCTTTCATTTCTGTTCAAGCGCTACATGGGGGTGAGCCCATCGAAGTTCCGCGCTTTGGCCGGCCTTGAAACCGGGCCGTTGATCAGATCAGCCGGGTCTGAATATCGATCTCGGAGGAAAGTGTCCGGTGCACCGGACACTTGTTTGATATCTCCAGCAGTTTAGCCCGTTGTTCGTCGGTTAGGGCGCCGATGAACTGCAAGTCCCGCTCGATGCGGTCCAGCATTCCTTCCTCGGTTTCGCAAGTGGCGCAGTCAGCGGCGTAGATGCGTGAATGCCGCAGCCGAACCGTCACGCTTTCCAGCGGCCACGCTTTGCGGCGCGCATACATCCCGACTGTCATCGACGTGCAGGCACCCAGAGCCGCCAGCAGCAGATCGTAAGGAGTTGGTCCAATGTCCGTCCCGCCAGATTCGATTGGCTCGTCGGCCGTCAACGCGTGCGCGCCCGCCAGGATCTGCTGCGCGAATCCGGCGGCGTCGCCATGAACTACGACTTCTTTCATGCTTCAATCTCACCGGCCTCTATCTTGTCGACATAACACCACATCCATCGCTCACCAGGCTCAATCGAGCGGATAAGAGGATGCTTGACGCTATGGAAATGTTTGGTGGCGTGTTTGTTCTTCGACGAGTCGCAACATCCGACGTGCCCGCAGGTCAGGCACAAGCGCAGATGTACCCAGGTATCGCCCATCTTCACGCATTCTTCGCAGACGTGTTTATTCGTGCTCGTAATCTTGATTTGATCCAAATGCTTGCATTGAGTTGACATTTATCCTCCGGCCTCACTGGCGTTTCCAGGCTCTCGCTCGAGCGCGGCGCGATCCCATTTCGCCAGTGTTGCTCCAGCCTCGTAAGTGCTTTGCATAAATTGCAGCAGTATGTCTCTGGGCGACTCCGCACGCCGCACATCGTCATACATCAGAAAAAACTCCGACATGCCGGCATGATAGAACGCTTTCTCGGGGAGGACCGGGTGGGTCTTCAAACCCGCTGGTTCCGGCGCCATGTATGAATAAAACGCCGGGCCTTTGATCTCTCCGCCGCCGGGCCAGAAGCCGGCGCTGCTGACTTCATGCGAATAGGCTTCGCGAGTCATCGCATCCGCTCCGGGCCGCTCCGGTGCGCGACGGCCGGAAAATCGCGTCACCGCGAGATCGAAACTGCCCCAGAAGAAATGCACGGGGCTGCACTTTCCAATGAAGCGGCTGCGAAATTCTTTGAAAACGGAGTCGACCGAAACCAGGATGCGCCAGAATTTGTGCGCATACTCCGGATCGTAAGATTTGTGGGTGTGATCATCGGCAAACGGGATGGGATTCGCAACTTCATCCGGCGTGGCATGGATCTTTACGTCCAATCCAAGCGAGTGGAGCGTGCCCATGACATCGCTGTAGAAATCCGCGACAGTTCGTGGCGCCAGCTCCAGTCGCTTGGTAGAGCCGTCACAGGTTCGAACATCCAGTTTGTGGTCGATGAAATCGAACTCCATCTCGAAAGTTCGATCCGGTAGGGTATGGGCGACGTGGTTAACCCCGCGCAGTGACATAAAACGTGACATTCCACCAGTGATTCACCAGTGGAGTCAGCGTTTTGCGAACCTTTCCGACGATCTGCGTCCACATGTGCAGCGTATCGTAGGTATCTTGCCAGGCTTCGAGCGGCAACTCCGGCCAAGCGTCGACGATCTCACCCATTCGAGCCCCTCCTTCGCTGCTACTAGTTTTATTCTACGCTGTCACTCCAGTAAAAAACTCCGGGTTGGACGCGGCGGCGCTAAAACAAGTTATTCCTTTTCAGCGTAATGCGGGTTGGAAGGCCAACTGCATCTATTGTGAACGGGGTGTACGCGTGAACATTAAGAAAAGAATACTATTCGGATTCGCGGCGCTGATGACGTTTTTCGTGCCAGGGGCGCCGGACGCTACAGCTCAGCAGGTCCAATACAGATACGCCGTCGCTGACGGCAACACTGAAGCGCATTATACGCCGGTCATGACACGGAGACGCCGGCGCTATTTGAGGCGGCAGCGTTATTACGCTGCATCCCGGCCCCGTTATGTTGTGAAACGGCGAAGCAAGGCGAAATCGGTCGCCATCGTGGGTGGCAGCGCTGCGGCAGGCGCGGGCATTGGCGCTCTGGCTGGCGGTCCAACCGGCGCTGGTATTGGCGCGATCGCCGGGGGAACTGCGGGCTTTATTTACGACCGGAAGACCCACAAAAAAGTAGTCCGCCAGTACTGAGAGCCATGAAAGTTGTTGCTGCATTATTGGTCGTCGGATTCTTGGCGGCTGCTCCGAGGCCAGTGAATCGGGTGGCCGCGTCGGCCGGACCAAAGCGCCATCTTACGATGTCATCTGCTATAAACGATCCCCAGAATCATGAGGCAGTCAGCCCGGATAGCGCAGGCTCAGCCGTCGTTCGCGCCCAGATTCTGCTCGATCGCGCGCATTTCTCGCCGGGCGAAATTGATGGGCGGTGGGGCGATAACCTTCAAGTGGCCATCGTCGGCTATCAAGCCGCTCGGATGCTGAATGCGAGCGGAGTTGTCGATGACGATACCTGGAAGTCGCTCGATGCCGATACTTCGCAGGCAGTCGTTCCCTACACAATCACTCCTGACGATGTCGCCGGTCCGTTCGTTAAGATTCCACACGAGATGATGGCGCAAGCTAAGTTGAAGGGCCTGGGCTATCAATCGGTTCAGGAAAAATTGGGCGAGCGATTTCATATCAATCCAACACTGCTGGCTCGACTCAATCCGGGCAAGAGTTTATCGAAAGCCGGCCAAGAAATCATGGTTCCGAACGTGGCCCGCGAGTATGTGGTGCCCGGCCGACAAAGTTGTCGTATCCAAGAAGAACCGCACTGTATCCGCCTATGGGGCCGATGGGATGCTGCTCGCCCAATATCCTGCTACCATGGGCAGCGAGCATGACCCTCTGCCAATCGGCGATTGGAAGATAACCGAGGTCGACCATTACCCCTGGTTCCATTACAATCCAGCACTGTTTTGGGACGCAAAGGCGAAAGATTCGAAGGCTAAGATTGCGCCTGGACCGAACAATCCGGTAGGCGTGGTTTGGCTCAGCTTGTCGAAAGAGCACTATGGAATTCACGGCAGTCCGGAGCCGAGCAGAATTGGCCATACGGAATCACATGGCTGCATTCGTCTGACGAATTGGGATGCCGAAGAGCTTTCCAAGATGGTAAAGGTGGGCACACCGGCGATTCTGCAGGAGTGATAGTGCCAACGCAGTTACTTTCGTTACTTCTGGCCACTTCAGTTGCAGTCGCGCCCCACCTCGCGGCGCCGCCCATTGTGGGTCTCACGCCAGGCGACCTTCACGACACTTTCGACCAGACGCGAGGTCAGGGACAGCATGAGGCCATCGATATCATGGAGCCGCGCGGCACGCCGGTTCACGCCGTGGTGGATGGCACCATCGCGAAGCTCTTTCTGAGCAAACCTGGCGGCAATACAATTTATTTGTTCGACCAGGCGGGCGAATTCTGTTACTACTACGCGCATCTTGACCGCTACGCGCCCAATCTCCGCGAGGGCATGCACGTGTCTCCCGGACAAGTAATAGCCTTTGTGGGCTCGACAGGGAATGCCAGTCCAGAGGCCCCGCATCTGCACTTCACCATCTTCAAACTTGAGCCGGAAAAGCGTTGGTGGAAGGGATCGCCCATCAATCCTTATCCGGTCCTGATGCACCTGCTTAAAATGGGTGCTGATGGCATCCCACAGTAAGATCGCGCTCGTGACAGGCGCGGGCAGCGGTATCGGGCGAGCGGCCAGCTTGGCGCTGCATGCCGATGGATATTCCGTAGTTCTAGCTGGCCGGCGCGTCGATCAACTTAACGAGACCGCTCGCACGCGTCAAGGCCTCGGAGGGCAAGTTGCTTGTAGTGCCGACCGATGTCAGCCAGCCCGATCAGGTGCGGGCGCTCTTCGCCGGTACGAAGGAAACGTTCGGCCGCTTGGACGTACTCTTCAATAATGCCGGCATCAGCGCGCCGGGAATTCCGATGGAGGATTTGAGCTACGAACACTGGACCGAGGTCGTCAACGTCAACCTCACGGGCTCGTTCCTGTGCGCGCAGGAGGCCATCCGGATTATGAAGGCGCAGGAACCGCGTGGCGGACGGATCATTAACAACGGATCGCTCTCGGCTTATGTTCCCCGGCCTAACTCAGCCCCTTATACTGCGACCAAGCATGCCATCACCGGCCTGACCAAATCCATTTCACTGGATGGACGCGAGCACGACATCGCGTGCAGCCAGATCGATATCGGGAATGCGGTCACCGAAATGAGCGAGCGCATGGCGAGCGGCGTTCGACAAGCGAATGGAACCAGCATGGTCGAGCCAAGGATGGATGTCCGGCACGTGGCCGACGCCATCGTGTTCATGGCCAATCTGCCGCTGGATGCGAATGTGCAATTCATGACTGTGATGGCGACCAAGATGCCTTATGTCGGGCGCGGGTAGTTTGCGCTTCGACCGTCGGCGCTAGGGCGTGGTTTTCAAACGGCCAATTGAGGTGGTATTCTTCGGTCGTGGTTTCACGTATCACGATTGAATCTGGTAAGCGATCCGGGCAGCCCTGCATTCGAGGACTTCGTATTACGGTTTGGGATGTCCTCAATTGGCTCGCTGCGGGTATGACCCAGGACCAGATCCTCGAAGACTACCCTGAACTCGAACCTGACGATTTCCGCGCCGTATACGAATACGCCGCTCGCGTGGGTAAGCGCGTCGCCCTTTGAAGCTGTTGGTCGACGAGAACCTTTCGCGAAAGCTCGTATCCAATCTCTTGGACCTGTTTCCTGGCTCGATTCATTTGAGTCAGGCCGATCTGTTGCAAAGCCCCGATTTCGTGGTCTGGGAATTTGCCAAAGCGAATGGCTTTGCAATTCTGAGCGCAGATGCGGACTTTTTCGAACTGGCAAGCACGCTAGGGCCACCTCCCAAGGTCATCTGGTTACGTAGATGGAGCCATCCCACTCGGGACGCGGAACATGTCCTGCGAAGAGAAGCGCTTCGGATTTCCGCCTTCGAAATCGATGCTGAGTTAGGCCTTCTTGTGCTCGATAAGGATAGCCGGAGCGCCTAGGTTAGCTCAGCAGCGCGAGACATTAGCCAGAACGTGATCGTTCGTACCCTGCTCGTGGTTCAAGCTGTTCAGGTGGCCGCTTTGTCAAGGTGCGGCAAGTAGCGCAACGAGTCGGACACCCAATAAGCAGGGGTCTCAGGAAAGATTTTCGGAAAGGTTTCGCCCGAGCGCGAATGATCCGGTCCGAGAAAGATCACTGGTGGCTGCGTCATCTTCACAGTCCCACGACGGAGAAGAGTAAGCCATGCGGTGATCGTTGAGATCAACAGGGCTAATGCCGAAACGGTCAGTGAAAGCGGTCTGTCACAGGAGTATTGAGTCTAACCTCAGGATCACATACCAAGCAAATTCGGCTCTAATTTCGAATATCCATGTTCTTCGGCCCAGATGTTCAGCGCGACCGTTGCGATTTCATCCACCACCGGCACCGCATGGCCGTTCTTGGTGAGGTCCACTGCCTTCATATAGGTCTGGCAGGTATCGCAAGCGTCCACGCGCACGTAATCCAGCTCGGCTGCGATGTAGATGGGAAGCTTGTCCTTGTTCTCTTCGCCGCAGCTCGGACAAATCACGCGCCGGTAGAGCCATTCCGTTCCGCAGATAGAACACAGCAGCGAGCGTTTGCCGCCATCGCCCTCGCCGCGCAACACCGCGACCACTGGCCGAGCGTTGCAAAACGGGCAAGTGTCGGGCGTATTGTCGACGCGAGTATCCCCGCGAGAGGCCAGATATTCGGCATACGGCTGCAGCAGGACGCGAGCGAAAAACCGGCCCGCCGGATCGTACTCTACAGCTCCCTGCCAGTGTTCCGCCAACAGTTCCTCTGTGAGCTTTGAGCTCGAATTGGCCAGAGTCTCGGGTCCCGAGCGTCGAATCAACTCGATCAACGCGGGGAAGTGGCGTACCAGTGCGCGGACGTCGGTCTCGCCTCGGGATCTGTACGTCATCGAAAACTTGCTTCTGAAAATGCGCCAGATCGCGATAGAAGCTCAACAGACTCGATGCGCCTGGATAGATCTTGGCGAGCTCGGCCGCACGAGCGATCCGGTCATCCAGGCTTGATTTCATTTTTCCGTGGTGAATCGCCGCCAGTCATCCGGATATACCACAACCGGTGATGCGTCCTCGCCCAGGCTCTCGAAACATAGCCTTCAGTCATGGCGGTCATGCTTCCCGGGACAAGAAACACGCTCATGTAAACGTGAGTGATGAACCCGCCGATGGTGAGCAACGCCGCGATCTCGTGCAGCACGATCATCATATGACGCACCCATGCCAAACTAAACGGGATGTATTCCGGAAACCAGAGAAAGACTCCGGAAATCAAGAGCAAGAAGGCGCCGTAGTACATCAGCCAGTAATAGAGTTTCTGGCCACCATTGTATTTTTCCTGCGGCGGCAACTGCTGATCGCGATTCTCGGCGTAATCATCCACGCGGCTCAAGAATCGTTTGTCGGTTTCCGTCCAAAGCATGTCACGGCGCCAGACGAAATGCATCCACACCGCAGCCGCCACGAAACCCAGGCCAACAATCGGATGCCAGAACCTCGAAGTGGGGCCGCCGCCCAAGACCACCGCGATCCAGAACAAGTACGGCGTGTAGAATGCCAATCCAGTCGCCAGGCAATAGCTGTAAGCCAGCGCCGTAACCCAGTGCATCACGCGATCGTGAAACGTGTAGCGCAGGACGGAATCGGGTCGAACGTAATGGGTGGCTGTGGCGGCTTCGCTCATTTCGGCTCTTCCTTCTTTGGCTCCTCAACCTCTTTCGGACCGAACCGGAGATAGTGCGCGGCTGCCCCCACGATTCCCGCTACGATCGCAAAGTTGCCCAGCCATTTCAGCGGACCCTTCCAGATCCGCACCAGCAGCGGCACCTGCGGATCTTTGGGCAGGCCGCCATACTTCTCGGGATTAGTGATGTCGTGCAGAACGTAGATGACGTGCGTGCCGCCGACACCCGGAGGATCGTACACGCCGGCATTCTTGTAGCGACGTGTGCTCGTGGAGTTGTGCGACGCGCTGCTCGGCCAGATCCTTCATGTCGTCTTTGCTGCCGAAGTGCAGGCAGCCGGTGGGACAGGCTTTGATGCAGGCAGGCTCGAGGCCAGCGCCCACGCGGTCCGAGCAGAGCGTACACTTGTGGACCTTCTTGGTTTCGGAATTGAATTTGGGAATGTTGAACGGGCAGCCGGTGACGCAATACTGGCAGCCGATGCAGTGGTCCTGATCGAAGTCGACGATGCCGTTCGCATACTGCACGATCGCGCCGTCGGCCGGACATGCGCGCAAACAGCCCGGATCGGCGCAATGCATGCAGCCGTCTTTGCGCATCAGCCAACTGAAAGTGCCGTCTTCGTCGACGTGTTCGTTGAAGCGGATCAGGTTGTAGTAATTCCACGCCAGATCCGGCATGGTCTGGTAGGTGTTATCGAAGACGGTCTCGCGGAACGGATAGCCGTTCCATTCCAGGCACGCTACCTCGCACGCTTTGCAGCCGATGCAGGTGGTGACGTCGATCAGCTTGCATACGTCGTAATCGCGCGATGTATCGCGGCCGGGCACTGGTCCGGCGTGTCCGGAGATGGCCTTGATTTCGAGTGGTCCGTTGCTCATCGCGTCCTCGTCACGCCTTCTCCAGCTTCACCAGGAATCCCTTAAATTCCGGCGTGTAGGCGTTGGGATCGGTCACTGTCGGAGAAAGCAGGTTCGCTATGCTGCGCGGCACCCGGCCTGCATCTTCTTGAATGCCGCGGAAGCCCTGATGAATCGGGATGCCGATTTGATAGACCTTCTTTCCGTCGATGGTCATGGGCCGGATGCGTCGCGTGACCATGGCTTTCGCGAGATAGCTTGCGCGGGCGCTCGTCACCTTCACACGTTCTCCGCCCCTTGATCCCTAAATCATTCGCCAGTTCCACCGGAATCTCGACGAACATTTCGGGAACCAGCTGGACGTTCATGGGATTGTTCTTGGTCCAGTAATGATAGTGCTCGGTAAGGCGATAAGTAGTGCAGACGACGGTGTATCCTTGGCCCGTGCGTTCCGTACTTGTCCATGTCGGTCGTGTATTTCTTGACCACCGGGTTGTTGGACTGTTGCGGATGCAGAGGATTGGCGATAGGGCTTTCGAAGGGCTCGTAATGTTCAGGGAACGGACCGTCGGCCATTCCGGCCAGCGGCACGAATATCCGGCCCGTGCCCTCGGGGTTCATGATGAACGGGCCCATGTGGTCTTTGGGTTGCTGAGTCGGCTTTGAAATCCGGGACGTCGTTTCCGACCCAACGTTTCAGGTCTTCGTTCCACCAAATTTGGCGGCGATCGGCATCCCAAGGCTTGCCATTGAGGTCGCAGGATGCGCGATTGTACAAAACGCGGCGGTTCATGGGCCATGACCAGCCCCAGTTGGGATAGATGCCGAGGCCGGATGGATCCTCAGTTCCGCGGCGCTGGATCAGCGCGCCGGCTTCCGTCCAGGAACCGCACCAGATCCAGTTGCCGGATGATGTAGAACCGTCGTCACGCAGGAACGCGTAGCCAGCCAATTGCTGGCCTGCTTTGACCATTTGCTGAGTGGCAGTGTCGGTGAAATCGGTGAGCGCGCGGCCGTTCAACTCTTTGGCCACGTCCGATAGCGACGGATTCTTCGGATCGACATAGGGCCAGGTCAGATTGAGGATCGGGTCTGGGAACTTGCCGCCTTCCTGCTTATAGAGGTCGCGAACCTTCAGGAAAATGCGGGCCAGAATCTCCTGATCGAGCTTGGCGTCGCCGGGAGGCGGAACGGCCGCCCACTTCCATTGCAGCCAGCGCGCCGAATTGACGAAGGTGCCGTCTTTTTCGGCGAAACCCGCGCCGGGCAGGCGATACACCTCGGTCTTGATGTTCTTCATCTCGTCCGGCGTGATGCCGGGCGATTGCCAGAAGCCGCTGGTCTCGTCGGGATAGATATCGCAGACCACCAGCCAATCGGCTTTCTTGAGCGCGTCGATGTTTTTCTGCGAATTCGGGCCGATGGCGACGCCGTTCATGCCGAAGGCGAGCAAGCCTTTAACCTTGCCCCGGTACATGTCGTCCCAGATGTGGACCCAGGAATACTCGCGATCAACTTTGGGCAGATAGTCGTACGCCCAATCGTTCTGCTTGGTGGCGGCGTCGCCGTACATGGTTTTCAGGAACGACACCGCGAACTTCGGCGTGTTCGACCAGTAGTTCCACGAATCCCATTCCTTGGGCTTGGAGCTGGTGGGGGTGATGCGTTTCATCCACGCGGCGAAATCCTGGTCGGCGGGGATGGGCACCTTCAGATACCCGGGGAGATTATCGAAAATTCCCGCGATATCGGTGGCGCCTTGGATGTTGGAGTGCCCGCGTAGTGCATTCACGCCGCCGCCCGCGCGTCCGACGTTGCCGAGCAGCAATTGCAGCATCGCCGCGGTGCGGATGATCTGCGATCCGAAGCTATGCTGCGTCCAGCCGACGGCGTAAATGATGGTGCCGACCTTCTTGAGATCGCCGTCCTTGCGGATGGAAGTGAACAGATCGGCCGCCTTCAGGAACTGATCCTTCGGGATGCCGGTGATTCGCTCCACCATTTCCGGTGTGTAGCGCGAGTATTGCTTCTTCAGTAGCTGATAAACGCAGCGCGGATTCTCGAGCGACGTATCGTAGGCGACGTTCGGCGGAAGCGACGGCGTGGAGCGATTTCGCTGCGCTGCGTTGACGCACCGCCAGCCTCCTCGTAGTTCCAGGTGGATTTGTCGTAAGTCTGGCTGGCCGCTATCGAAGCCGGAATACAGACCGTCCTCAGGAAGTTTGAAGCCATCCTTGATCGACGAAGGCTGCATTCGTGTAGTTGACTAGGTAATCTTTGGCAACACGCTGATTTTCGAGCGCATAGTGAATCAGGCCGCCGAGGAATGCGATGTCGGATCCGGCGCGGATCTGCAGATACAGATCGGAGACCGCCGCGGTTCGCGTGAAGCGCGGATCCACGACGATCATCTTGGCGTTGCGCTGGCGCTTGGCTTCCACCGCCCACTTGAATCCGCACGGATGGTTTTCGGCCGGATTGCCGCCCATGATCAACATCATGTCGGTATTCTTGATGTCGATCCAGCCATTGGTCATGGCCCCTCTTCCAAATGTGGGCCCCAAACTGGAGACCGTGGGGCCGTGTCAAACCCTGGCCTGATTTTCGATGAAGGTCACCCCAAGACTGCGCATGGTCTTGACGGCCAGGAAATTGAACTCGTTGGTGTCGGTGCAGCCGCCGTTCCAGGCGATGCTTTCCAGGCGATTCACGGTGCGGCCCTGCGGGTCCGTGGTGATGAAGGTTTCGTCGCGAGTCTTCTTGATGTGACGCGCGATTTCGTCGTAAGCCTGCTCCCACGCGATATCTTCCCAATGATCGGAGCCGGGCCGGCGCACTTGCGGTTTGAGCACGCGCCGGTCGTTCAGGATATCCTGCATGAGCGACGATCCTTTGGGGCAGAGCGTACCGCGGTTGATGGGATGATCCGGATCGCCCTCCACATGCACCACTTGCGGGGTTACGTTCTTGGCCTTGTCGCCGATGGTGTGGATGATGACGCCGCAGCTCACCGAGCAATATGGGCAGGTGGAGCGCGTTTCAGTGGTCCGGGCGATTTTCAGTTCTTTCGCTTGAGCGTAGGCGGTTTTCACGTCGAATCCGAGTACCGAAGCGACGACTGCGCCGGTGCCAACCTTTAGAAAACTTCTGCGTGTAGGGTTCATGAGCCACCTCCCAAGAGGAATCGTCCCGTTCGAGTATAACACCGGAATTTCGCTACGAGTGTAAGCGAGCTAGAAACCATAGGCCACCGCCAAATTGGCCTGATCGCCTCGATTATCGGCGGTAAATTGGTTGCGATAATCGGTCAAGAATCGGCGATATTCCCAAGCAAACGTGATGCTGGAGTTCAATTTATACATGAGATTTGTCATGTAGGTCTGATTCCGGTCACGGGTGCCTACCGGCAGCTCGGACGCTTTCGGTTGATCGATCCCATAGGCCAGATTGAGTTGCCATTTCGGGTTGAAGTTGACCTGGATTTGTGCCCAACCACCCCGGCTCAACACGCCGTGCGCGCCAGTCGTTCCAACAGCGCCGACTGCCTCACCCGAAGCGACGCTGAAGATGCCCAGTGCGCGTCCTTCGTACGCCTCGCCAGTGAGAGCAAAATATTTGGAAAAGGGCAGCGACCAATCGAGCGCCACACCCCAGGAGTCTACGGGCTGAACCACGTTTAAGGAACCGATGGTCCCGACGTCCTTCCCGCGGCCGTAGTGCGCGCTGACGCCGACGGCGAAATCATGGCCGTCAACAGTGTCGCTGAAGCCGAGGCGAGAATCCAAGGCCGGCATGCGCCCGCGCTCTCCAATTCCGGGGACGCGCGTCGTAAGAAATTGCGCGGTTTGGTAGTCCCCGACGTCCGGATCGGTTGCCGCAATCTGCCATTGAAGCTTCGAAGCATCACTCAGGGCATGCCGTACCTCCGCACGGATCTGGGGCGTACGGATCCACGGATTCCCGGAGGCTGACATCGCTGGGATGGCATAGCTCGCCAGCGAGGTTGGGTTTAAGGGCGCAAACACGGACCAATCCTGTCCTGCCACGAGCGAGAAATTCGTCCAGTCCAGCCGGCCGAGGGCAAGCCGCAGGCGCAAGAGATCCATATTGATGCCATTGCTGAGCGCCGCTTTGCCCCCAAAGAAATCCACTTCCACTTGGCCGCTGACCTTGGCGCCCATTACGTCCGGGCCGTGAAAAAGCAGTCCGAGGCGCGTCTGGCGGGCGGTCATTCCGAAACTCTTGTCGTTGGGAAAAGGATCCGAACCTTTTTTGGACGCGAGCAGCGGAATGTCTTCGATATTGTTCAGCGAGGTATCGAAGAAGGAGTTTAGCAGAATGGTCCCGTACAGAGTCACTGGAACCTTGGTCTGCGAGGTGACGCCCGGTGGCGCGCTCACTGTCTCGGGCCCTTTTGCAGGCGCTTGTGGCTGAACGGTAGCGGCTTCCGCGCGCGCGCTATAAACTGCGGGAGTCGGCCGGACAGACGCGTTTTGACCCTCATACGCCGAATTCTTGGTAACACTCGCCGCCTCGGCAGCGCTCAATACGCCTTTTACCTGGAGGAGCGAAGTCAAGAAACGAACGCGTTCCTCGCTTGGAGTGGATTCAAGCTTCTCCAGGTCGGAATTCGTAATAACGCCTTTATCCCGAAGAATCCTTGCGAGCTCACTGGCCGATTCTTGAGCAAACGCGGGCGCGAAGAGAACGAAAAGCAGCAACGTGGGGCCGTAAGTTCTGTGCATACCGACCTTAAGGAATCAATACCTTGTCCTCACTGAACAGTTAGATAAGGCCGACCTCAAGAGGTTGCAAATCCGTTTATTTTTTCTGGAGAATCGTCGCCAGTAAGTCGGTTAGGTCACGTTCGCTAACGCGCCGACGCTAGTTTCAGGCCGATGCCCGTGCCGGCATTCCCTCATCAGCGCTGGGACCGTAGATGCTCGGCACCTTGCCGCCCATCGGCCGCAGGTAGCTGGATAGCTGACCGCGATGATGAATGGAGTGGCTGCACTGGAAGGCGGCGAAAGTAATGGCCGGAAATGTGAACATGCCGAAGAAGTCGAGCGGTGCTGCCAGGTTGTCGCCCTTGACCTGCTCGAGCTGAGAGGTGGACTTGGCATGATTTTCGTCGTACCAATTGACCAGGTCGGCGGGAGTCTTGATGGAGGCCGGCATGGAGCTATCGCCGGTTCGTTCGAACTTTCCACGGGCAATCGAATTCAGGAAGAAACACTCGCTGGATGCGATATGCCAGGCGAGCTCCAGTGCGCTTTTGGACGTGGGATCGGGTTTCCAGCCACTGTTGTCGGCCGGTATGGCTTCGATCACGCGCCGCGTGGTCTTGTGTTCATTTCGGATTTGGGGGAGATAAATCTCGTGAAGGAGGAAGGTCGCTTGTTCTGAGTTCATCCCTGGAATCTATCACACCGCGATCATCGCGTCATGAGCGGCGTCGATTTGGCCGGGGCGGCCAACCAAACCATTGCGATAAACTGGAACCCGGTTATGCATTTTCATCGAAATCGCCTCCTCCCTGCCCTCGTGGTTACCGTGGCACTGGCCGTACCGGCGTTTGCCAATCGTGGTGTCACCGCAGAAGACTACTTCGCTTTCCATTTCCCGAGCGACGCCCACATTTCACCGGATGGAAAACAAGTGGCCTACGTTGTTACGGTGATCGATCAGCAGCGCAATCGCCGCGTTTCGTCCATCTGGGTGGTGGATGCGGACGGGCGATCCGCCCCGCGCCGGATCACCGCGGAGGGCGTCAATTCGAACTCGCCGCGCTGGAGTCCGGACGGCTCGCAACTGGCTTTTCTGTCGACGCGCAACGCCGGGGCTGGTGAAAGTGGGAACGTCAGGAGCCGGCGGCTGAAGCCCCGCGTCCGCAAATCTGCATCCTGCACATGGACGGCGGCGAGGCGCAGGTGGTGAGCCGTCTGAAGAACGGCGTGACTGCGTTTCAGTGGTCGCCCGACGGCAAGCGGTTCGTTGCCGTCAGCCGCGCTCGGTCCGAGCGATCAGCTGGCGCCCAGCGCGCGCAAGAGCGATGTCCGGCACTACAAGCACATCTCTTACAAGTTCAACGATACCGGCTGGTTCGACGACAAGCGCAGCCATCTCTGGGTGATCGATGCCGCTGGCGGCAAGGACAAGCAGATCACCTCCGGCGACGATTGGAACGATACCGATCCGCAATGGTCGCCCGACGGCTACGCGCATCGCCTTTGTGTCCGACCGACCGGCCACGAGTACGACGACGGCCACAACAAAGATGTCTGGGTGATCTCGGCCGATGGCGGCGCGCTCACCAAGATTTCCGACCACGCTTTCGATGACGATCTGCCGCGCTGGTCGCCCGACGGCAAGCAGATTCTGTTCGCCGGCCGGACGGCGCGCCGGCAGTTTCCGAAGCTCTACGTGGCGGCGTCCACCGGCGGCTCGGCGTCGAGACTGATCGCCGACGACCTGGATCTCATCCCGGCCAACCTGCACTGGGGCCGGCGCGAACGAAGTGCGCTTTGAGACTGGAATAAAAGGCACCGAGCATGTTTTTCGCGTGGACCTTTCTGGCTCGCAAGACCGTTCCCGTTACGTCGGGCGAGCGGAGCGTCCGCGGATTCGACATCAACGAAAAGGCCGGCGTCATGACTTACATCGCCAACGATTTCGAGCACCTGGACGATGTCTATGCTGCCGCGCTCGACGGCAGCGGCGAGCGGCAGTTGACGCACGTCAATGCCAAGCTGTGGTCCGAGCTGGATGTCGCGAAAGTCGAGCGGATTCCCTACAAGAGCACCGACGGCTGGGCGATCGATGGCTTTCTGGTGAAGCCGGTCGGCTGGCAGCCGGGCAAGAAATATCCGATGGTCCTGAGCATCCACGGCGGTCCGGCGGGGCAATACGGCGTCGATTGGTATCACGAATTTCAGGTGTACGCCGGCCAAAGGTTGGGCGGTGTTCTTCTGCAATCCGCGCGGATCAACCGGCTACGGGCAGAAGTTCGAGCGCGGCATCGTGAACAACTGGGGCGGCATGGATTATCAGGACGTCATGGCCGGCGTCGACGCCGCGCTGAAGCAGAATCCGTGGATCGATCGCGATCGCCTGGGCGTCACCGGCGGCAGCTACGGCGGCTTCATGACCAACTGGATTCTCGGGCACACCAATCGCTTCAAGGCGGCGGTCACGCTGCGCAGCGTTTCCAACTTCATCAGCGACGATGGCACGCGCGACGGCGCCTACGGCCACGAGGACGACTTCAAGGGATTCCTGTTCGACGATTTCGATCAATACTGGAACGCTTCGCCGCTCAAGTACGCCAAGAACGTGAAGACGCCGACGCTGGTGCTGCATTCCGACAACGACTATCGCGTGCCGATCGAGCAGGGCGAGCAGTGGTTCCGCGCGCTGAAGCACTACGGCGTAAATGCGGAGTTCGTGATTTTCCCGCGCGAGAATCACAACCTGACGCGCACCGGCGAGCCGAAGCATTTGGTGGAGAGCCTGAACTGGCAGTGCGTATTGGTTCGATCGGTTCCTGAACGGAAATGAGAATGCCAAGCCGCCCGATGCGCTGTAGCGCACGCACTCCTGCGTGCCGCGTTCACACTCATGTGAACGCCTGGAGATAAATGAAACAGACCATTACTAATCCTCGCCGCCTTCGCCGTCACTGCTTTCGCCCAGCAAGCCCCAGGACCCCGACTACGCCAAGCTGGTCAAAGAATGGACTACTCGGCCCGAATTCATGACTCCGCTGGTGGATCACCTGCCGAAAGTCGCCGGCGTGCCGAGTCCCAAAGATGTTCTCGGCTACTACGTCGGAGCGCCCAAGAAGCTCACGCACGTCGCCGATCTGGATCGTTACTATCGCGCGCTCGCCGCCGCTTCGAAGCGCGTCAAGATCTTCCCGGCCGGTCAGACCGATGAAGGCCGCGAGCAGATGGTGGTCGCGATCTCGGACGAAGATACCATCCGCAATCTCGACACATATAAAGGATACCTGGCCAAGCTCGCCGACCCGCGCGGTCTGTCGGACGATCAAGCCAAGCAGATCATCGCCGCAGGCCAAGCCGATCTACATGTTCACCGGCGGGCTCCACAGCGCCGAAACCGGGCCGCCGGAGATGCTCATGGAACTGGCTTACCGGCTCGCCGTGGAGGAATCGCCGCTCTTCGATCAGATCCGGCGCAACGTAATCGTGATGCTGACTCCCGCCGCCGAGCCCGACGGCCGCGACCGCTACGTCGATTGGTATTACCGGCACAAGATCAACGAAGAGACCGAAGAGGACCGCGTCGCCGGGCCGCCTTACTGGGGCAAGTACATTTTTCACGACAACAATCGCGACATCAATTATTCGCAGGTCACCATGCGCAACTGGCTCAAGTTTTATCTCGAATGGCATCCGCCCATCATGCACGACCTGCATGAATCCGAGCCGTTCATGTACACCTTCAGCGGCCAGGCGCCGCAGAACCCCACGCTCGACCCGATCCTCTACGCCGAGCTGCCCTGGTTCTCGAATTTCGAGATGACCAAGATGATCGGCTACGGCATGCCCGGAGTCTGGACGCACGCCTTCGTCGACATGTGGTCGCCCGGCTATCTCGGCTTCATGTCGTCGAATCACAACGGCATGATCCGCATGTACGAAACCTTCGGCAACGGCGGCGCGAACACCATGAAGCGCAACATCGACGCGCCGGAAGGTGGCGGCGGCCTCCGGGAGGCGGCGGAAGCATGACCGCGCGTGAATGGTATCGGCCGCTGCCGCCATATAAAGAGGTGGTGTGGTCGATGCGCAACAACACCAATTACATGGAGACGGGTGTGCTCTCGGCGCTCGAGCTGACGTCCGGATTCTCGAAGACCGTGCTCCAGAACTTCTACGAAAAGAGCCGCAACTCGATCGAGTCCGGAAACAACGAAGCGCCCTTCGGCTATGTGCTTCCCGCCGGCCAGCCCGACATGACGCGCGTGGCGTTCATCGTCAACATTCTCCGGCTGCAGGGCATCGAAGTCGGGCGCGCGACCGCGGAAGTGAAGCTCAAAGAAGGAACCTTCCCGGCCGGCTCGTTCATCGTCAAACGCAACCAGCCCTACGGCCGTCTGGCGAAAATCCTGCTCGAGAAGCAGGATTTTCCGGACCCGAATCTGCGTACCTACGACGACACTGGCTGGACCATGGGGCTGATGAGCCACGCGCAAGGTGGAGGAGATCGCCGACAAAGCCGTTCTGGATGTGCCGGTGCAAGCCGTCGACACGCTTTCGATCCCGTGGCGTCGTTGAAGGGCGATGGCCCGGTGATCGCCGTCCTCGACAACGGAGCAAATTCGCTGGTCACGCTCCGCTACCGCCTGAAGAACGTGAAGTTCGAGGCGATCGAGCAGCCGTTCAAGACTGGCGATACGGAGCTTCCCGCCGGTTCGTTCTTGGTTGCGGTCGAGCCCGCAAGTTAAGAGCGGAAATCGAAAAACTGGGCTTGCAGGCGGTCGCGCTTCCGGGCGAGCCCAGCGTTCCAAAGCACCTGGTCGATCTGCCGCGCCTGGCGGTCTACAGCTCCTGGGGCAACACGCAGGATGTCGGCTGGGTGCGCTATGCCTTCGATCATTTCGAGGTCGGCTACGACCTGATTTACAAGGAGCGCGTGCGCAAGGGCAATCTGCGCGATTCCTACGACGTCATCGTGATTCCGAATCAGGGCCGCAACAGCGCGAAGTCCATCGTCTTCGATGTCGAATCGAAGGGCAAGCCGCTCGCATACACCAAGAGCGCCGAGTTTCCAACCTTGGGCATGTATGGCGAGTCGGACGACATCACCGGCGGCATGGGGCTTCCTGGCGTGGTCGAGTTCGACAAGTTCGTCAAAGACGGCGGCGTTCTGATCACGCTCGGTGGCGCTAGCTTTCTTCCCGGCCGAATTCGGGATTACGCAAGCCGTCGACGCCGCGCGTCCGACGCCGCAGTTCTACGCACCCGGGCCCGATTGTCGAGGCGGAGATTCTGAAGCCTACGCATCCGATCTTCTACGGCTACACGCAGAAGATCGTGCCGGTGCGCTATGCCAATGGTCCGCTGCTGCGACTCCCGCAGGAAGACCGAAAGAAGTGGGTGCTGGTGCAATTTCCAGGGACCGACAAATCCGTGCTGAGCGGACTGATGAAGGGCGTTGCTGAGACGCGCGGTCGCCCGGCGATCGTCGACGTGCCCGTGGGGCAAGGACGCGTGCTGCTGTTCGCCACCAATCCCTGCTATCGCTGGCAGAATCTCGGCGAGTTCAACATGCTGGCCAACTCGATTCTGCACTTCAACGATTTTCCAAAGCCGGCTGCCAGTCCCGCGGCCACCGCCGAATAACGCGTGCCAACTCATGCGGAGGCGATGGCCGGCGCTTTGGCCGCGCGCGGCGTCCAATATGTTTTCGGATTGCCGGGTGGCGAAATCGTCGCGTTTATCGACGCCTGCCGGCGCGCGGCATTCGTTTCCTGCTGACCGGTCACGAAGCCAGCGCGGCGTGGATGGCGCAGGTGGTCGGGACAGATCACCGGCGTCCCGGGAGTTGCGCTTCGACGCTGGGTCCTGGGGCGACCAACCTGGTGACCGGCGTCGCAAACGCCTGGCTCGATCGCGCGCCCAATGCTGGCAGTGACGGCGCAGATTCCCGGCGCGTCCATGGAGACGATGACGCATCAGCGTGTTCCGCTCGATCGTTTGTTCGCTCCGATCACGAAGGGATCATTCGCTGTCGGCTTCGGCGACACCGTCGGGCTCATCGACCGCAGCATGGACCTGGCGGCGGCGCCGCGGCCCGGTCCCGTTCACATTTCTCTGGCGAGCGATCTCGCTGTGCACGAATACCATGAGCAGCCGCGGCAAGCAGCCATCGAGCTCGGAGCCATGCGCGCCTGATCTTGCTGCCCATCAGCCGTCGTTTGGAAGCCGCCGCGCGACCCCTTGTTCTCATCGGCCTGGGAGCTCACACCCGCCGCTGCTCCGGCGATTCGCGCGTTTATCGACAAACTGCAAGCGCCATTTCTGGTAACGCCCAAAGCCAAAGGCATCGCCGCGAAGATCATCCCCTCTTCGCCGGCGTCGCGTCGGGAATGGCGATTGATCGCGATATTGTCGAAATCATCCAGAGCGCCGATCTCATCCTCGCCATTGGCTTCGACCCGGTGGAGTGCGACAAAACCTGGTTCGCGGATGTCGACGTCGTCTCGATCGATTCGGCTTCCATGGCGGAGGGCCGCTACCGGCCGCTGGAAGCGATCGGCGATCTTGGTTCGCTGGTTGCCTCCTTAAATCCGGCGCCCAAGACCCTGGCGCGCGAATCTACCCAAACGCGAGGCGCGCTCCGGCCTCTCGCCCTTGCGCCTTATCGAAGAACTGCGGTCGATCTTCCCGCGCGATGGAATCGCGACCTGCGATGTCGGCTCGCACAAGTTGGTCATGGGCCAGTTCTGGCGCTCCTACGAACCTGGAACATTCTTCATGTCCAACGGACTTTCAGGTATGGGCTTCGGCCTTCCGGCCGCCATCGCGGCGCAGTTGTGCCATCCGCAAAAGTCGGTGATAGCCGTGGTCGGCGACGGCGGAATGCTCATGATGTTGCACGATCTGGTGTTGATCCGCGAACTCGGACCTCCCTATTCTGATCGTGGTGCTCTCGGACCGCAGCCTGAGCCTGATCCGCGTAAGCGAGGAGCGCCGTGGCTTTCCCGCCTACGGAGTCGATTTCACTCCGCCCGATTTCGCAGCAGTTGCGCAGGCTTTCGGGATCGCTGGCCAACGGGTCGCCAGCATTGATGAAGCGAAGTCCTGCGCCGAACAGGCCCTGACGAACCGCGCGCCATTTGTGCTCGACGTTCCGATCGACTATGGCGAATACTACGATCTGGTTTGAGCGCACAACTGAACAGCTCCGGCCCGCTTCCGGGTGCGGGACCGAATGAGGGGCCGGAAACCGGCATAATCCTGGTTCAAATAGCGCCTCCACTTAGTCGTGGCGGCAAGCTCACCAAGGCGGCCTTCAAAGCGCCGGGCGCATGGACATAATTGCCGCAGAGTGCTCGGGCCGCGATCGATCCCAGCGCGAGGCCGAAAACCGCGAGGCAACGAGGCTTTTCCGGGCCGGACGGGTATAAAAGGCCCTGGGAGAGAGCCTGCCCACCCGGCGCCCCATTTTCTGTCACACTCGTAGTTCATGCCGGGAAGGTTCATTTCCCATCTGGCCTGCGCCTGTTTGGCCCTGTCCACTGTGCCCCCGCTCGCTTCCGCAATCCAAGCCGTTAACGAAGCGCTGGATCGTTTCCTTCGCAGGAAACGCTGGTCTACAGCATCGAGTGGCGCCTGATCGACGCCGGCGAGGCGCGCCTGATCCAGGAACCCAAGCGATCCAAGCTGCACCTGGAATCGAGCGGGCTTGTTTCCAAGCTTTACAAGCTCGACGATACCTACGATCTCGAGATGCAGGGCGATTTCTGCGCCACCAGCACGACTCTGGATGCCATGGAACGTTCGCGGCATCGCGAGACCAAGGTCATCTACGATTATTCGAAAGGCAAGGCCAGCTATGTCGAGCGGGATCTGATCAAGAACACCGTCATGAAGACCGCTGAGGTTGAAATACCGGCGTGCACGCACGACATCATTGGAGCGCTCTATAAGCTCAGAACATTGAAGTTGGAACCAGGCCAGTCGACGCAGATGGAGGTTAGCGACGGCAAGAAGTCCGTTTCGGCCCGCATCGAAGCCCAACAGAACGAGCAGATCAAGACCAACGCCGGGACGTTCAACACCACCCGCTATGAGGCCTTCGTATTCGGCGGAGTGCTGTACGCCCGCAAAGCACAACTGCTGATCTGGGTCAGCGACGATGCGCGGAGGTTGCCGGTGCAGATCCGCGTCCGCTTGAGCTTTCCCATCGGCACCATCACGCTGGCAACTGGAGAAGGAGGAGCATCCATGAAGAAGCTTTGGCTGGCCTGTTTTGCGATCACGTTATCGGCGCAGCAGCCCGAATCCGGCCAGGCGCTCATGGCGGGCAGGGAACTTGCTGGATTCGTATCAGCGAGTGATCCAGCTCATGGAGTCCACCACGGTGTCGGTTCCCGAACTCGCTCGAGCGGGCGCTCCGCTGATCGAAAATGCGCGCCAGGCTTTTACGAATGTGCGGGCGACTCCGGCCGATGCTGTTTCGAATTATGCGTTTCTGACCAACCTGCGCGCTTATCTGGCGTTGTCCGACGCGGTGCCGAAGCCTTTTCCGTTTTCAGTCGAGGAGCAGAAGCAGTTCAACGATCTGCGCGACGCGCTGGTCCGGACCGAGAGCCACTTTCGCGCCTTGATCGAGTCGAAAGACCGGCAGCTACGCAGCCCCGATCGCGACAATTTGGCGCGCTACGCCGAAATGGATTCGCGGACGCCGCCTGCCACAGCCGGACAAGCCGCGCGTGGTCCTGTTGGGCGATTCAATTACCGATGGCTGGCGGCTGAACGAGTACTTCCCGGATCGCGACTTCATCAATCGGGGGATCAGCGGCCAGATCACCGGCCAGATGCTGGGGCGGATGGAATCGGACGTGATTAAGCTGCAGCCCGCCATCATGCTGGTGCTGGGGGGCACCAACGATATCGCGCGAGGGGTTCCAGTTTCCACCATCGAAGACAATCTGACGGCGATCGCCGACCTGGCCGAATTCCATCAGATCAAGGTGATTCTCGCTTCAGTGCTTCCGGTGAGCGATTACCACAAGGACGTGAATCCGAACTACGAAATGACCAGGACGCGTCCGCCCGCCACCATCCGCGCGCTCAACGATTGGATCAAGGGATTCTGCGCGCGCCGCGATTTCACTTACCTCGATTACTATTCGCAGATGGTGGATGCGAACGGCTATTTGAAGGCCGACATCGCCGACGACGGGCTGCATCCCAACAGCCTGGGCTATCGCATTATGGCGCCGCTGGCGCTGGCGGCCATCGATAAAACGATCGCCGTTGAGCCGGCGCCGAAGCCGAAAAAGCACCGATTATTCGGCAATTAGCAGTGCGTCTTCGACTCGCGAACATTGTTCGTTTGACCGCAAGAATCGGATAGTTCCGTCAGACCTGAAGCCGTTTAGCATTGAGGTTGTCAGGAGGGAATCACAATGACCACAATGCCGGCGTTTACAATGATGGATGCCCCAAGCGAAATGGCGGACAGCGAGCAGCAATTCTGGCGATCGAGCTACTGGGATGCGGTGACCGGGCGCGACCGCGCGATGGACGGCGTATTCTTTTATGCCGTGCGAACCACCGGCGTGTATTGCCGGCCATCGTGCCCTTCCCGGCGCCCCAGGCCCGAGAATGTGGTGTTTTTCCGCACTCGCACGGGCGCCGAGCGCGCTGGGTTTCGTCCTTGCAAGCGCTGCAAGCCGGAACGGGATATCCAGACCGACGCCAATTCGGAAATCGTCGAGAAGGTCTGCCGCTACATCGATACGCATCCCGACCAACCGGCCACGCTCGGAACACTGAGCGGCGCGATCGGGCTGAGCCCGTTCCATCTGCACCGGACCTTCAAGGCGCTGACCGGAATCACGCCTCGCGCTTATGCCGATTCGCGGCGCCTGGAATCGCTGAAGGCCGGACTGCGTGAAGGCCACTCGGTGACGCGGTCGCTGTACGATGCCGGCTACGGATCGAGCAGCCGGCTATACGAGCGCGCTTCCTCGCAGCTCGGCATGACGCCATCGCGTTATCGCAAGCAAGGCTCGGGAGTCACGATACGATACTCCATCGCGGAAACGGCCGTCGGGACGGCTGCTGCTGGCGGCCACGGCGCGCGGGATCTGTTCGATCCAGTTCGGGAATTCGGACACGGCGCTGGAGGTCGCGCTCCGAAGAGAATATCCGCAAGCCGAGATCGTGCGCACCGACAAGCAGCTTACCGGTTGGGTTCGCGCGGTTCGCGATCGGATCCGCGGCCAGAGCGCCGGGTCCCTGCCGCTGGACATTCGAGCGACAGCCTTCCAGCGTCTGGTATGGGAAGAGCTTCGCGCGATTCCGAGCGGCGTTACGCGATCCTATGGTGAGATTGCCAAACGGATCGGACAGCCGCGAGCCGCCCGGGCCGTGGCGCGCGCCTGCGCTACAAATCCGGTAGCGGTCGCGATTCCTTGCCATCGCGTGGTCCGGGAAGACGGTGCGTTGGGAGGCTACCGCTGGGGAATCCAGCGCAAGCAAAAACTACTCGACTTGGAAAAGAAAAGCTCAGTTTCCAAATCCGGCTGACACCAGCAGAACGCCTAGCTTGGCGCCGTCGGCGGGGGCGATATACGGATTGCGAACCTGCATTTTGACGATGGTATAGTCGTCGGTTCGCAGCCAGCCGGCCGGCACAGCATGGCGATAGGTGTGGTCGCCGTCTTCGGCATATCGAACGCGCTCGAGCAGGTGGTCATTGACGAAATAGTCGATCACCAGCGGGCCCGTTTGTTGGAATGTGTCTTTGGCGACGTTGAAACTCGCGGTTAGAAAGCGATCCTTGTTGGACGAGAGCCAGAATTTCATCTGAGGAGCATCCAGCGTCCAGCAGAGACTGATTTCGGCTGGCACATGATTATGTCGTCGACGAAATATTTATAAGCATCGCGCGCTGGACACCGTCATGCTCTCACCGATTCGCGCGCCCGGCTGGTCCGCTTTCACCAACCGAAGTCGTACGCTGCGACGGGTATCCGCGTTGTCGAGCTCCACGTAGCGATCGCCTTGGTAGGTGAAGATGTGATCGTAGTGGTCCAGCTGGTCCACCGGAACTTGCTGCGCCGGCGGGCCGTTCAACTGGGTAATGAAAGAGTCTTTGTCTAAATAAATAAGGCGAAGAGTGAAGAAAAGATCCCAAACGCCGCCGTCCAGGGGGCTTTGTACAATACAGTACTTTCGAGCCAGGATTGAGTTTTGGGTACATGCCCAACAACTGCTCTTTTGCAATCTTGATCGGGGCATCGCTCGAAGGCGGCGCAGGCTGCCAATGCTTGTAGTGAATCACTCCCAGCGTAACCGCCGTCGCGACAAAGATGATCGCCATCGCCACGGAGCTCGATAGGCGAAGGAGACGCGGACTAGCGCTAACCAATTTGTCCTTGATCCATACCAGCAATACGGCGATATAGAGAGCCAGGCCGGCATTCGGCATATACAGAACAAAACCTTCGCGCGCACTGACGAATGAGACCGGCAGCAATGTGATTTGGAAAAATAGCAGCCCGAACCACATAAGACGGGAACGCAGTAACAAGGCTAAGGACCCAAGCAAGACGTAGAAGATGATGACGCCTGCGGAATGTGAAGGGATGGCTTGAGTACGTGAGATAGCCCAAGTAGACTCCGGTGTCGTGCAGGAAGGTCGACCACGTGAAGGTGGAAACGTAGGCTGGGGTTCGGGCCAGACCCTGCGCCGAAGTCTTGGCCGGAATGTAGCCGATGAGGCAGACGCTCGCCAATAGTGCGCCTCGTCCCTCATGGATCAACCACCGACCAGCGTCGGCGGCACTCCGCCAATGCGGTGTGTGAAACAAAAGTTCATAGACGATCAGGATGGGCGCCAGCGCCGCTCCCATTTCCTTCGAATTCAGACAACAGATGAAGCTGGCGATAAACGCAACCAGATTCCATCCCCTGAGATATTCGCCTCGCTCCCGCGCGCGGATATAAACAAGCAGAGAGACAAAGAAGAACAGGAAGCAGTACACGTCGTACAGCGAGCCGGCATTGTAATAGAGATAAGCGAAGTTGGCGTGAACGGACCAGATCAGAGTCGCGAGAGCGCCAGTTTCCGGCCGACCCGCTGATTCTCTTCAGAACAACATACGCCAGATAAAGATTGAGCAAGAAACTGGCGTAATACAAGATATAGAGAGGGCGCGGATTGAATCCAAAAAATGCGAATAACGTTCGGTAAATCAAGCCGCCGAAAGGCCGGTAATACGGCGTCCAGAATAGTATATTTGCGCGTGATCAACTCCGCCACCGGTCGGGTCCAATATCCGTACAAGTTCATCACGTCGTCGCCGCTGAAATACATGAGCAGCGCGCGCCAGGTGAAGGCCATGAAGTACGCGCCGATGAGGAGACCGGCGAGAATCCGCCGCATGAATGGCCGGCGAGCGGTCGAGGACATCCTATTGCTTCGGCCAGGGCGGCTGAACCAGAGCGGGGATCGCCTTTACCGCCTTGGCGTCCGGCGGTGGGAACGAGAGCTGCTGGGCCAGAAAAGCGATGCGGTCGCGCGTGGCTTCGGCGTTGAGCGCGTGCGGCGCTTCATAGATCTTGAGCTTCTTGGGCTCGCTCACGATCTCGAAATACCGCTTCGCCACATCGCCATTCAGAAACGGCTCGTCGCTAGCGTACTGCAGGAACACGGCCGCGGGTGCGGCGTGGGAGACATATTTCCCGGCATCCATCCAGGCGAACCGGGCGGCAAAAGCGTCAAATTTTTCCGGCCCCTACCTTCTGCCGGTAATCCTGAAACATCTTGGTCGACCTATCCACTTCGTCCGAGAGATCCCCGGCCATGATCACAAAAGCGTTGAAGCGCTTGTCGATGCCGCTCAGGAATCCGCCCGCCGTAGCGTCGCAACTGTGGCCGACGTAGGCCAGGCGCTTGGGGTCTACGTCCTTGCGATCAAGCAGGAGATCGGCGCCGCGGCGAAGGTTCACGTCCTGCTGCACCTCGACCGCTATCTGCTTCTCGTTCAGAGGTGAGTTGTCTTCGATGAAACCCGGATGCACGCTCACATGGTCGGGGAGCAACGAAAGAACTCCGGAGTGTGCCAGCACAATCGCTTCATCCAGGAACTCGGTGCGGTTCTTTTTCTCCGACCCGGGCATGCACCAATGCCCATAGATCACGGCCGGAAACGGCCCTTCGCCAGACGGGACCACGACGTAAGCAGTAACCATTCCGCCGTTTGGCCCAACAGCTGCGGCCCGGTCGCCCATGGGACTCGAATAGGAAATGTCGAAAATCTTCACGCCCTCTCGATCTTGGACGCTGGCCTGTTTGAGGTTCAAAGGCGCGCGATGGTCGTAATCCCAGTGGCGAAGAAGTTGTTCCTGTGGAGTCTGGGCGAAAGCGGGAGACGCAAGCAGAAGCGCGAAACGGGCGAAGTTGTTCACCAACTCAAATATATCAACTGGGTTCGAGATCGCCACTCCGGGATATACTTGTCGACAACTGGAGGGTTTGCAATGAATAAGCTGGCGTGTTGGTTAGTCGTGGCTTCGTTCGCAGCAACGTCGTATTCGCAACCGCGCAGCCCGTCTCCAGTCGTTATATACGAAGGCGGCCGTTTGATTATCGGCGACGGAAGCGCCCCCATCGAAGACGGAGCTTTCGTCGTTCAGAACGGACACATCACGGCGATCGGCCCTCAAGGCGTCATCAAAGCGCCAGCCGGTTCCACTCGTGTGGACCTGATCGGCAAAACGGTAATGCCTGCCATGATCAATGTGCACGTCCACATCGGCTATGAGGGATACACCAGTTGGGGCGCCGAGAACTACACGCCGCAGAATGTCCTAGACCATTTGCAGCGTGAGGCGTTCTACGGCGTCGGCGTCACACAGTCCGTCGGCAGCAGCCCGACCGACGCCTCGATCGAGTTTCAACGCGACCAGCAAGCTGGCAAGTTTCCGCCGGCATCGCGGTTCTTCTTCGTGCCCGGTATGGCCCCACCCAACGGCGGACCGGATCCGGTGCTGCGCAAGGCGACTACGGCTTTGCACGTCGTAAACGAAGTCTCGACCGGGCCGGAAGCACGCGCCGTGATTCAGGGGCTCGCCGCCAAGAACATCAAGAGCGTCAAGATCTGGGTGGACGATCGGCGCGGCACGTATCCAAAGATGACGCCTGAAGTTTACGAAGCGGTCATTGACGAGGCCCACAAGCACGGAATGATCGTGCATGCGCATGCGACCACGCTGCCGGATCAAAAGGCCGTGGTGCGCGCCGGTGCCGACGTCCTGGTGCACATGGTGCAGAACGAAAAGCTGGACGACGAGTATCTCGCGCTGTTGAAGGAGAAAAAGCCGTACTGGGCGACGGTGATCGGGCTTGGAGACCGCACCGCGGTGTGCGACCACGATCCATTCTTCGAGCAGGCGCTTCCGGCGAAGTTAATCGCTACCATTCGCGCTACGACGGAGCCGCGTCCACTGACGCCCAGCTGCGGCCCACCCTCGCCGAACGCGGCCGCTCGAGAGGCGATTCTCGCTTACAACTTTCCGAGGATGATCGCGTCCGGCGCCCGCATCGTGCTCGGTACCGATACCGGTATTGAACCCGGCCATACCTTCGGATCGGGGGAGCACCTCGAACTGGCGCGATGGGGGCAATTGGGGCTGACGCCGTCGCAGGCGATCGTGGGTGCGACCCAGCGTCCCGCGGAATTGTTGGGTCTCAAAGATGCAGGCACACTGGCCGTGGGCAAGCGCGCCGATTTCATCGTGTTGGATGCGAACCCGCTGGATAACATCCGCAACACGCGCCAGATCTCGAGTGTCTATCTGGACGGGGCCAAATTCGATCGAGACGCCATGCTCGCGCGGTGGAAGAAAGCGGATGCATCCCAATAACGCTAAGGGATGCCAATGCGGCGCAGGAGATCGGCAAAACGGGGATCGGAAAGGATCTTGGCGTAGGCCGGACTCAATTTCAACTCAATCATTCCCAGGGAGTGTTGGTCATAGGCCCTTTCCAGCCACAGGAAGGAAGAATCCCTATTCCCGAGGCCGGCGTAAATGTTGGCGATGAACATTGGGTCGACGTAACTGCGCTTAGAAAGCCGCTCTAATTGATTGACCACCAAAAGCGCGTCTTGCGTTCTGCCCTGCGCGGCATAGATGTATCCGCGTAATCCTATAGCCGGAATGTTGTCTGGAGATTCTATTTTTTCGAGTTCGGCTAGCGCCTCCATATTCGAGTCCGTCCATGCATAACCCCGAGCGATAAAGTAGTGCGCGGCGTCGAAATGCGGAGCAATGTCAAAAGTCTTCTGAAACTGCTCCATTGCTTCATCCGGTCTGCGGAATGAGTACCAAAGCGTTGCTCCCACAGCAAGCGTAATGATGGGTGACAATGGATCCAATTCGTGCGCCTTGTGAAGTTCGGCTAGCGACTCGTCAGATCTGCCCACCGCCGCAAGATACGTAGAACCGTAGGCATGGTGGGCCATCGGCTCATTTGGATTGACTTCGATGGCACGCTTGAAATTTCTTTCGGATTCTGCCCAGTTCCGGTCGTATTGCAAGGAAACCAGGCCCAGCGCCACGTACGCTTCATCGGCCCTATCATCAAGGGCCAGCGCTTTCCGGGCCGCCGCATTGGCCTTCGGCAGAACCTCGTTCGGAGCCTCAAACGAATAAGCCGCAAGCGCATCATAAACGTGGGCCAGAGTCGCATAAGCCTCTCCATAAGCCGGATCGCGCGTGATTGCGATCTGGAAATGTTCAATGGCTTTCCGCATGCCCTCCGCCGTTCGCTGGTTGTAAAAGAAGCGGCCCCTTAAGTACTCTTCGTGGGTTTGAGAGTCAATCAGGCGTGGGCGGTTCAACTCAGCCTTCTGTCGAGGAGTGAGCTGCAGTTGAATTTGCTGCGCGACTGCGACCGCTACTTCACCCTGGACGCCGACCAGGTCCTTCGACCAGCGGTCATACTCCTCCGCCCAGAGATGGGTTTGATCCTTGACGGAGATCAACTGCGCGGTGATTCGCAGGCGATCCGCGTAGCGCCGGAAGCTTCCTTCCAACACATATTGGACCGCGAGTTCCCGGCCGATTTGATCCATGCGCTTATCGGAGTGCTTATACACCATGACCGAGGTCCGCGCGATGACGCCCAATCGTTCTGGCTGAAGGCGTCCAAGTTGCGTGATCATCTCCTCGGTGAGGCCATCGGCGAAGTACTCCTGTTCGGGATCTCCGCTCAGGTTCTGAAAAGGTAGTACAGCCAGCATGACCCTGGCCGGAACTTGGGGAGGCCCCGGACCGAAACGCCGCCAAGCCAACCAACAAGAAACCAGTGCAATCGCGACTGCGCCTGCCACGACCAGAGAGCCCATTGGTGGATAGCGGCGAGCAGTCTCACCGCCCGGAGTGGCTGGGCTCATTGCCGCCACAGAGTCCTCCGCGATAACGGCTTCCGGCTCAGTTGTGGTCCGCACTTCCATGTAGCGGGGTCCCGCGGCTGTGTCTTCCAATGCTCTTCGCAGAATGGAGATGTTCCCGGTCAGGTTCGACTCCTCGACAGACGTGTCCGCCCAGACTGCCTTCATCAGGTCTTCTTTAAGGATTACCTTGTCGCTGTTTTGGAGTAGCGTCAGGAGTGTTTCGAAGGCCTTCGGTTGCAATGGCACGGATTGATTGTTCGTCAACAAAAGGCGCCGGCGAGGGTCGAGCCGAAATGGGCCGAACTCGTAGACAAGATTTCCGGCGATGGCCGGCTCGGGAGGCTCCAGGTCGCCAGCGTTTACAGGAGCGATAAAGCGGTACCCCACCCGAGGCAGAGTCTCGATATAGCGGGGGTTTTCGGCTGAATCCCCCAGCGACTCTCTCAGCTTCTTGACCGCGCTATTGAGACTGTGCTCGAAATCGACGAAGGTTTCGGCGGGCCAGAGGCTTTTGCGTAACTCATCGCGAGTGATCACCTCGCCTGGCCGATCCAGAAAAATAGCCAGAATCTTGAAAGGCTGGGCTGGCACACGGATCAGTAGCCCGTGTTTGCGCAGTTCGCCGGATAGGAGACTTGCCTCAAAGACGCCGAATCGCACCACCGGCTTTTGAGTTTGCTCGGCCATCCAGATCCTCGGATTGAATAGATCTTATCACCATCTCCCGGTAGGGCGGTCACCTCGATACGTATCTTCAATGTTTCGATGGAGTCGCACGGTAATCGAAAAATCAGAAGCTGAGCTATTGTCAGCCCGCGCGAACTCCAGTCATACTCGGCTCCGTTGCAAAGGAGTCATTATGAGTAGTTCACCAAGGCATCTCGTGCCGTTGGTAGTGCTGGTGGTGCTCGGCTGCGCTGTAGCTCTCCCGGCGCGTGCCGATCTGGCTGGCGACACCATCAGAACGTGGGAGCTGTACCCCGATCTTTCGACGATCTACGCTGGGCCAGTCGACGTGGTAGATCCCGGCACTATCCTTGCATTCCCTGGTTTCGCGCCGATCGTGGACATTACCTTCAATGACGCCAACATCACCATCATGATGGTCCGTGACGCCACGGCCCTCACTTCGGCATTTAATGGCTTTCGCTTTTTTGACGTGAGCGAAGCTGGTTTTGGCTCCGTCACCCTCGATAGCGCGACCGACGTGCCAGGAATTGACGCTACCAGAGTTAGCTTCGACGCGCAGGACATTTACGTGAACTTCTCAGCCATTACGTACAGCACCGGGCAGCAGGTTTCTTTGGACATAGCGCCCGTCCCAGAGCCGCGTTTCTCCTGGGCGCTCCTAGTGATACCTGTGCTGGCAACACATTTCGTCAGACGCCGAGGTATGAGATGAACCGGGTACTTGCGATTTTTGTATTTGTTTTTGTCCCGATTGCGGTTCAGGCGGACTCGGTTTCCTACACCGGCACTCTTTCCACTTCGACTGACGTAGTAGAGCAAACCTTCACCTTGAGCTCGCCGGCAACCATAGGGCTCCAAACGTGGGGGTTCGGAGGGGGCAGGAACGCTGCGGGTACAGTTATTTTGCCGGGCGGCACGGATCCTTTTCTGGCCATCTTTTTCGGCGCAGGCGCCAGTGCCACGATCCTGACCGACGGTATGGGTAACCCCTATGGGACTTCGTTGGACCTGTCGAACTACGGAAACCCGAGCTTCCTAGGCTGCCCGCCGGCCGGAGCGCCGATGATCGGCGGCTCGGCGCAATGCGGCGATATCACCATGACGCTGCCCTCGTTAGCTGCTGGTACATACACAGTCGTGCTTAGCGACGGCGAGTACCAAGCCAACGCGGTCTTCGACAATGCAACGCTGGGCGAGGGGTTCACCGATTTTACCGGCGGTGGCTTCTGCAACATCGACATCAATGGCGTTGGCTGCCCCAACACTTCGGGCGCTTATGCGTTCGATATTACGGGGCTGCCATCAGGTGCGGCAGTTCCGGAACCAGCCTTCGGGGGAATTCTGTTGGCAACTGCCGTGTTGGGCTTGGCTCTCTTCAAAAACTCGAAAGGATACCGGAAATGACTCTATTACGCAAAGCTTTAATCCCTTTGACGGGAGTCGTGGGCATCGCGCTGATCCTCTCAGTGGCTGGCCCACGCGCCGTCCACGCCATCACTGCCACGCTGGTGTCGGTGGTGAATACTGTGCCCGTCGTACTTGCGCCGTCCGCTCCCCTGCTATATGAATCCAATTGCGTCGGCGCGTTCGGCGGCACCGCGGAAGGGACGTGCACTTTCCAAACGGTCCCGGCCGGAAACACGCTATTTATTGACGCAGTCAGCCTCTACCTGAACAGCCTTGAGCCTACCATCGGCGTGCAGTGGGCTCAACTGCATACTTACAACACTGGCACTTCTTACCCCGAAGGCCAAGGCGGACAAGACGGCAACCCGCTATTCATCCCCCTAATGAAGAACGCGTCCGGCTTCGGTAGTAACTATGTCGGAACCATCACCGCCGCAACCGTCTGGACCGTGAACTCACCAGGCCCTAAGTGCGAAATACTCTTGAACGACAACAGCTCGCTTGCGAGCTTCTCGTGCACCGTTTGGGGACATTTGGCGCCGATCCCAGGAGGAGGCGGAAGTTAAGTGCAAGCTCCATGCGATCACGCTTCAAGGGAGACGAATCATGCGAAGACAGACACCGCATAGACGGGGATTGTTGTGGATAACATTGCTGGCTTGGTCCGGGGTTGCCAGCGCACAGAGCTGGCTTCCGGCGCCCACGCCGACGGCGGCCCAAGGCGGACCATTTAAGCCCGGCAGCACTGCTCTGCAGCTCACCGACGGGACCATCATGGTGCAGGAATATGCCAGCTCGACGTGGTGGAAACTGACCCCGGATGAGCACGCCAATTACGACACTGGGACGTGGTCGAAACTAGCCTCATCGGTAGCGTACAACGCGGCGGGAGCCATAGTGCCCTACGCTCCCAGGTTTTTCGCGTCCGCCGTGTTGAAAGACGGTAGCGTCATCGTGGAGGGTGGCGAATACACCTACAACGTTGACGGCACGTCGCAGGGAAGAACCAGAACCAACATGGGCGCGATCTTTGATCCAACCAAGGGGCCCATTGGCGCCGACGGGACGCCCATTGGTGCTTGGACGCCGGTACTGGCTCCCCTAGTTCCCACACCCGCTGACCCTTTTGCGGTGTGGCCGAACATCGGTGATGCGCCCAGCATCGTTCTGGACGACGGGACCTTCATGCTCGGAAATATCTTCTCGAAAACATCGGCGGTACTGGACGAAGCCACATTGAAATGGAAAATCGTCGATGCCACGGGTAAGTCCGACCGGAATAGTGAGGAAGGATGGACTCTGCTACCCGGTGGCAACGTGTTGACGATCGACACAGGTAATCCTATCGCGGGCCTTCCCAACAACTCGGAGATCTTCAACCCCGGCGCTACCCCCGTCACCACTGCCGTCAACGGGACGTGGACCACCGCCCACAGCACGGTGCGGGCACTCTCGTACCTCGCATGCGCTCCGAAGCAACTCCATGAAATTGGACCGGCGGTCCTACGGCCCGACGGCACCGTTTTCGCTACCGGCGTCAACACCTGCGGCGCCGCTGGCCATACGGCGATCTATGACACGAAAACCGGATCCTGGGCAGGGGGCAAGGACATACCGTGTGATGTAGACAGTGGCACGAAGGTTTGTAACGATATGGCCGACGCTCCCGCTGCCGTTCTGCTGAACGGCAACGTACTGGTTCAAACCAGCCCGGGATCATCCACTGGGAACAGCACGTTCTACGAGTTCGAGTTGGCAAAGGACAAATTTTCCGCGGAGATTCCCCCACCTACAACCGGCCCTGGTTTTACTCAAACCAACTCCGAGCCCGGCCGCATGCTGGTGGTCTCATCCGGCCACGTATTCTATATGCGATCTGGCGAACCTGGTGGAATGTGGTTTTATGTTCCACAGGGGACGTACGATCCTGCTTGGACGCCCTTTCTCACAAAAGTCACTGACAACGGGATCTGCGTCGGCTGCATTAACAGGGGACAGACCTACGTCGTCAGCGGCACCCAGCTCAACGGCCTCTCGGGAGGCGCTGCCTACGGGGACGATGCCCAGTCCGCCAGCAACTACCCCCTGGTGCTAATCGAAAACTGCCGCAGCCACAACAAGTACTTTGCCCGCACCCACGACTTCTCCACCATGGGAGTGGCCACTGGACTCTTGAATGTTGTTACCGCCGAGTTCACCGTCGCTCCCAATACTGAGTTAGGCCTCAGCAGCCTGATCGTCATAGCCAATGGCATACCTTCTCAGCCCTTTTTCGCTGGGTGCAGCGCGGGCGGCTTCTTCACCGTGGAGCCGGTGCTGAAGGGAAACTAGACCAGTGCATGAATAGAAAGATGAGACAACATGAAAAAGAAAATTTTGATCGCCGTTTTCGCCGCAGCAGCTTCGTTGCACGCGGAGAATATCCTGGTGGCCAGCAGCAGGAGCAATTCCGTAGAGGAGTTTGATACCAGCGGGACGTGGATGCGTACCTTCGCTACCACCGGCCCGTATGGCCCGGTTGCGCTGGCCCAAAGCCCAGTGACCGGAGATATCTTCGTGACCACTATCTGGGGGTCGGGACCCTCTGCGGGCAGGTGACGAACAAAATTCTGCGATATCACGAGAAGGGCGCGTTTGACGTCAACTGGGACACGTTCACCGTCGAATGCGGTTCTTGCCCCAGTGCTGCTACGCAAAGCTTAATTTTCGACTCGTCTGGAAACCTTTGGGTGGCGACGGCGTACGGAACAGACTTGGGCGCGCCAATCTATATCATGAAATACCTGGCTGCGAACCTCGCGCTGCTCAATCCGCCGGCCGAACTAGTCCCAATCACGACCACGATGTACCGCGGCAATCAGATGGCATTTAACTTATGAAACAACGGAAGATCCGTATCTGCGGGAGCAGGCCCCACCGCTGGGCGCTCGGAGTAAACGAGAACATCCAGGGAGGCGAATGATGAGAGAACAGATCAGAACTACAATGCGGAGACTCGGGATCTTGTTGGTGGCCTTGTCGGCTTGGTCTGGGGTCGCCAGCGCGCAGTCTTGGCTTAACGTGCCGACGCCGCCGCGCGCGTTTAACGCCGGCAACGCTCTGCAGCTCACCGATGGGACCATCATGGTGCAAGAATTTGGCACCTCGAACTGGTGGAAGCTGACCCCGGATGAACACGCGGATTACAACCATGGCACGTGGTCCCAACTAGCCTCGGCAACAACGCCTGCGTTGCCAGAGGACTACGCCCCCTTTGAATTCGCGGCTGCCGTGCTGAAAGACGGTCGCGTCATCGTGGAGGGTGGCGAATATACCTTTTCTAAAGGCGTTCGGAAAAAAACCTTTACCAACCAGGGCGCGATCTATGACCCGGTCTTAAATTCCTGGGCGCCGGTACCGGCTCCCTGCCAAATGGATTCTAAAGGTAAGTGCGAACCCAATACGGAGTGGAAGATAATCGGCGATGGACCAAGCATCGTTCTGCCCGATGGGACTTTTATGCTCGGAGCTGTGTACTCGACCAAGGTGGCACTGCTCGACGTACCCACAATGACCTGGACAATCGTCAGCCCCAAAGGAAAGTTCGACAAGAATTATGAGGAAGGATGGACCCTGCTGCCACCGATTCCAAAGGTGAACGGGCTTCCAAATCCTGAAGATGGGAACGTGCTGACGGTTGACGCGTACTTAGGCGCGCCGGCCATGGGATCTAAGGATTACCTTGAAAACAACTCGGAGATCTACCACCCCGCGACAAAGGAGTGGACCTCCGCCGGAGACACGAAAAAGCCACTCACGAACACCCTGATCACATGCGACGGGGTAAAAGGCGGCCATGAAGTCGGACCGGCGGTCTTACGGCCTGACGGCACGGTTTTCGCTACAGGCGCCGGCACCTGCGGCGCTGGGCACACCGCAATTTATCTCCCGTCAGCAGGAACAATGGGACTGTGGACCGCGAAAGGGGAGATACCGAGCGGTAACAACATGAACGACGCCCCCGCGGCCGTCCTGCAAGACGGCAACGTGCTTGTCTTAACCAGCCCCGGGAAACATCCTCCCAGCACCTTCTACGAGTTCGACTTGAAGACGAACAAATTTTTGCCAACACCGATTCCCCCACCTCCTGGTTTTAGGGCTGGCAGTTCGACCTCCGAGGACGGTCGCATGCTGGTCGTCTCATCCGGCCATGTCCTGTTCATTCATAACGGCAGCCCTAGTGAGGAAATGGGGTTTTATGTTCCTCAAGGGACGTACGAGCCGCTGTGGACGCCCTTCGTCAATTCGATCGGCGTCCCCATTTCTTCTGACAAAAAGTACACTATCTTTCGGGGAGGCCCTTACATCGTCAGCGGCACCCAGTTGAATGGCCTCTCGCAAGGCGCTTATTTCGGGGACGAGAACCAGGCTGCCACCAACTACCCACTGGTACAGATCGAAAACTGTCAGAGCGGGCACAAGTTCTTTGCCCGCACCTACAACTTCAGCACGATGGGCGTGGCCACGGGACCCCTTACCATCGTTAGCGCCACATACATGGTAACGCCCAATATAGAGTTGGGCCCCAGCACCTTGACAGTCATCGCCAATGGCATACCCTCTCCGCCGTTCGAGGGTTTATGTGTGGTAGACGTGCAGGGCTTTCCACCACTAGGTAATTGACGGCCTTGAAGCCGCGCAGGAAAAGAACATCCTGCGTGGGAAGCGCTCGGTAAACGGGTCTAACGGCTGCGCGGCTTTCTCTTCCGCACGAGCGCCCCCGAGAATGCCCGCTAATATTCCCATAAGAAATGTCCGGAGCCTAGCTGCTATGAAGTGAGAACGTCGGACTTTCCGTTGATACCGGAACACGCGCCCGATGGCAATTCCAATTGAAACGGCAATGCGAAGTTCGGGCGTCGAACGCGGGGCATTGCCTGTTCTGCGGAATCGCCAGTCTGGCGCGCGCGCGGCTTGTGGCGGAGCAACTGACATCCGAGAGTTTTTTCAATGGATGGGGAATCAGAACCATTGCCGAAGGAGAGGCCCGCTACAACCCTATGTCCTATCACGACGGGTCCTTGTGGCCGCACGATAATTCGCTAATTGCCGTTTAACTCGTCGGGGGATCTTTGCATCGTGGGCTTCATCGATCAGGATGTGAGGTGCTTCGATACATCTACAGGCGCGCAGACCGCCGACTACGCCGCCGAGATTCATGCCAGCGGCCTAGGCATTGAGCCGGCTGGCCTGGCTTTCGACGCAGCTAACCGGATGTACCTGACCAGCGTGTTCGGCGGTCAACTGGCAAAGGAGGTGAAGCCTGGTGGCCCCATCGTGCTCCTGGCCACCCTTACCTCTTCCCCGAACCAGATGGATGGCAATCTGGTGTTGAAGGGCGGCGAGATCTATACGACGTCCATCTTTCCTGGACCGCCAACACCCTTCAGCACTCCAGACCCCGTCTACAAGGTTTCCACCAGCGGTACGGTAACCCCTTTCATCTTCGGGACCGTGCGGCGCCGGGCCTCGGCGACGATCACATCTGGGGTGCTTACTGGATGATCTTCCATTTTCAGACTCATGTGCCAGTTCTTGTGCCAGTACATTAGCAGCAACGTCGAAAGGCTTTATTGAAAGGAATCCTATGAAACAACTTACGCTCACTTCCGCGCTTGGGGTGCTCATCGCGCTCACTACCGCGAACGTCACGCTCGCGCAAGCTACTCCCGGTCCCACTAGCTTTCCCATGGTGGGGATCACCGGAGCTCAAACCTTGCTGCTCAACTTAGTTGCTTACCCTCCGGACCCGTGCGGCCCGGTGACCCTCGGCTTTCAGAACCGCAACGGCGTTGCCGTCGGTCCAAGCCAGATCACTCCGGCGCTCCAGCCCGGCCAATCGGTGTCCCTGGCCCTGAACGGGAGCTTCCTCGTAGCCGCTGACCAAAGAGTGGAGCTGCTCCCAACCGTGGCAGGGTTGGACGGGGCGGCAACTGGCGCCAGTTGTGTTGCTTCGGTGGAAGTGATCAATAACGCTAGTGGCGTAACCACAGTTCTGGCGCCGGGAGCCGTTGGTTTCCCGCCCAGTCCCGCCTTTGGCATGTCGGGCGTGACGTTATCTCAGACGGTCCGTTTGAACGTGGTGGCGTTTCCGCCCGATCCGTGCATCGGAACGATCAGTTTTGCGGACAAGAATGGAACGCCGATAGGAACCTCCTCCCTGCCGGTTCAACTTGCCGTGGGTCAAGCCACTCACTTAGACTTGCCAGGGGGCGGCGCTTTAGGTGTACGCGCCGAGGTGCGTCCGGTGGTCACTATAATCAGCGGCGCCTGCATTGCTTCGGCTGAGGTTTACAACAACCAAACCAAAGCAACCAGGGCCGTGTACTTTCCGCCGGTCCCTTGTGCTCCATCGAGCACGAGTTGTGTTGCGTTTTAGGTTGTCCGATTTTCCAAATTGTTGACCAAGCCGCACTCGATATTAGCCTTGTATCCTGGAATTGAGTGCTCCGCAGCCTCCTACTGCTTCTTTCCCGCCAGTCCTGGCTTCGTCACTGGATGGAAACCTCACCGGCCGCCGAGCGGTTGACGTCGCGCTTCATTGCCGGCCACACGTTGGAACGCGAGGTTGCAGTGTGCCGGCGGTTGAACGCAGAAGGCATCCTGGCTTCGCTGGATCATTTGGGTGAGAGCGTAAAGTCGCTCGAAGAAGCCGAACGATCTCGTGACGCCTATCTCGCCGCGCTGGATCAGATTGCCACACTGGGCCTGCAGGCCACGGTGTCCATCAAGCTAACGCAACTTGGTCTGGACCTTTCGGAAGTGCAGTGCCGGGCCAATGTCGAACAACTGGTTCAGCGCGCCAAAGCCATCGGGACCTCAGTCGAGATCGATATGGAATCCAGCGAGTATGTGGACCGCACGCTCGCGCTGGTATCCGGCTTGCATGCCAGGTTCGGGAGTGTTCGCGCTGTCATACAAGCTTATCTTTATCGAAGCGAGAGTGACATCGAAGATTTATGCCGGCAGTCTATCCCCGTGCGGTTGTGCAAAGGCGCTTACAAGGAGCCCTCCGACGTGGCTTTTCCTCACAAAATCGAAGTCGATCGAAACTATGTGCGTTTGATGACGAAACTTCTAGAGCACGGCACGTATCCAGCCATTGCAAGCCATGACGAACGAATCATCCCACAGGCCGTCCAATATGTAAGGGAACGAAATATTGCGCCCGATCGTTTTGAATTTCAGATGCTTTACGGCATACGTCGCGACCTGCAGCGCCGGCTGGTGACAGAGGGTTATCGGCTGCGTCTCTATGTGCCGTACGGCGATGCGTGGTATCCATATTTTATGAGGCGTCTGGCCGAACGGCCCGCTAACGTTCTATTCCTGGCGAGGAATCTATTGAAAAGCTGATCGCGCGCCGATTACGTAGTAGGGGAAGAGGAACCGTAAGATGATAAGAGGAGTCCAATAGTCATGAAGTATTGGGGCTATTTTGTATCGAAGCTGGCGGCGGCGGTCCTGCTGATGTGGGCGGCGCGCGTAGCGATTCGCTTCTGTTTCCCGCGGCCCCCGATTTTTCTGGGCCAGCGGCTGGAACCGTTCATGCACGATCTGGGCTACACCACGGCCATGATGCTCTTCTTCTTCTTCTGCGCGGGCCTGATCAATTTGATCGTCTGGGATCAACGTTATCGCTGTCGAACGTGTCTCCGTTGGCTGCGCATGCCGGTCATCCGCGGCTCCTGGCCAAATATGCTCTTATTTGGGCAGCCCCGAATCGAGTACATCTGCATTTACGGCCACGGTACTTTGAAAGTCCCCGAGGTGCAACTGACTGGCGCTGGTAGGGACTGGGAGCCTCACGACGAAGATATCTGGAAGGAACTCGAAGCGCTCGAGGCCGGCCGGAAGTGAGGCCAACCGCCCGGATTCTGCGGGTGATCGCGGGCGGGGCGGTGCTGTTGATTCTGGCCGGGATCGCTATCATTCTAATCCCACCTTACTTGGAAAATCTAAAACTCCAGCGATTCGTCAATGACCTGGTTGACGATCAGGCGACCGCCAGCGTCCCCCCCGATGTGATTCGCCAGCGCGTGGTCAGCCGCGCGGCCGCACTCGGACTGCCCGTCCACAGCGAGGACGTCCAAGTGAGACAGGTCCACAATGCCATCCGCATCGACGTGCTTTATGTCGTGCACGTGGATGTAGCAAGTTACACTGTCGATCTACACTTCCGTCCGGCAGCCGGAGGAAGCTGACGCGCCTTAACGAATGGACCGCAATTCGGAGAAAACAGGCTCTTCCACTTCCGCCGGCGACAACGATACTACCGTTACCCGTTGTCCCTCGCGCAAAGCTTGCAGCAGAAGTTGGCAGCCGTTCTTGAAACGAACTGCATCGCGATAGGTATTCACCTCCGCGCTGACCTCGACGAACTTCACCTCTTCCACTTCTCCGACACCCAGTTCGCGTTGCAGTCCCTTGGGGATGTCTCTGAGGATGAGCCGGGCGCCTGGCGGGACGCACACCGCGGGCGTATGTTTGTCGGGCTGCCATTGCGGCCGGTTTGCTATGAACCATTCTTTGATCGCGCTCCAGGACCACGGCTTCTTTGCGGCCGGGCAGGAAATCGCGGTGATGACTGGGCGAAGATCGGAGGGTGATGCTAAACCAAGCGACGCTCCGCCGAATCGGTGAACAACTAGCTGCTCGCCGTCGGAAGCGAGACGATTCGGATACACATGCAGTGAATAGTCACACATTGTTTTTCTCCATGGATTGGACGCCGAGTCGCGTTTCGATGGCTGAAAGTAACCGTGACTTGGCCCCATGAAGAAGAGATTAAACTGGAGTTATGGAGAAAGCAACTTTCGGTGCCGGCTGTTTTTGGGGAGTGGAGGCGGCCTTTCGCCAAATCAAAGGCGTGAAGACCACCGCAGTGGGATACATGGGTGGAAAACTCAAAGATCCTACTTATCAGGACGTTTGCACGGACCGGACGGGTCATGCCGAAGTCGTCCAGGTGGAGTTCGATCCGTCCGAAGTGTCGTATGAAGAATTATTGCGCGTGTTTTGGGAAAATCATGACCCCACCACACTGAACCGGCAAGGCCCGGACACTGGCACGCAATACCGGTCGGTCATCTTTTATCACACGCCGGAGCAGGAAGCGGCTGCGAAGGCGTCTAAGGAAGCTTTGGGAAAATCAGGAGGCTATAAGCGGCCGATCGTCACTGAAATTTCCCCTGCGCCCGAGTTCTGGCGGGCCGAAGACTACCACCAGCAGTATCTGGAAAAGCGCGGGCTAGCGCATTGCCATATTTAGGTCCACAAAATCGGAATGCCCGCCTCATCGTGGGACAAGGCGGGCATTGGATAGCCCTCGGAGGAGTGAGCTAGTTCCAATAGTATTGTCGCTCTTCGAGTACTAAGTTGCAATCAGTTTAATCGCTTAATGAGTTTTCTAAGGTAAAACGAGTACTGTTAAGAATCCTACAGAAACTTCATCTCCCGAATACCGACTCCACTGCTCCGATTACGATGCAAAAGATAGCGAAACCGAAGATACCGTATTGAACCCATAGGCGCGTCGCTCGAACGATTGTAAGACTATCGCTGGTGGCATCGATCCATCGCGTGTGCGGCGTGTCCATGAGTGGCTCCGGCCTCTATGTTGGAGGCCAGACGCCAAACGTGAAATGAGACATCAGCGGGCTTGGTCCCAAAACCAGCCCGATGTTGTACTAGCCCTACGACTACGAATTTCAATTACTTTGCCGGTTTCAGCTCCGCATATAACTGTCCGACGAACCGATCCGACGTTTCTTTAGCTTGTGGAATCTTCGAATCGTAGTCCCCGGTCGGGTGAGCGGCGAGGGTGTCTTCAGGAGTCTTGCCTTCGTGGACCAGCTTCGCGACGCGATCGCGAATCGCCAGAATCATATCGCGATGAGCGATGAGCCCCATGCGGTCGACCGTGGGTCCATGGCCGGGAATAATCTTGGTGTTCGGCCCGGCCAAGCCAATGGTGACGCCTAGGCCTTCCAGCATCCCATTGAGAGAGCCGCCGTTGACACGGTCGATATTGGGATAGCCAACCGAACGGAAATAATCGCCTGTCATCAGCACGTCGGCATTCTTAAAGTACACCAACGTGTCGCCATCGGTGTGAGCTCGCGGAATGGGGATCAACTCCACGTCTTCGCCGTCCATGTGAAACGTGACTCGGCCCCGGTAGGTCACGAGGGGTAGCGCTGCCGCCGGCATGGGTGGCCGGCCCGGATTGGCGCCGCTGGGAGGTATTGGCTGAACCAGACGATCGCGTAATTCCTCGCGGGAGAAAATCACCACGCCCATTTTCCCGAGGTTCTCGTTGCCGCCGGTGTGATCGGGGTGGACGTGGGTGTTGATCATGAAACGGATTGGGCCACTCGAGATCTGGTGAATTGCAGCTACGATTTTGTCGGTTAGCGGAGCGAATTGAGAGTCCACCATCAGAGTGCCATCGGGTCCCGTGAGCACTCCGATCATGCCTCCCTGTCCTTCGAGCGTATAGAAGTTGCTTCCGACCTTGGTGGTCTTGATCTCGACCTTGCTGAAGTCGGGGGGCGCTTGCGCATTCGCGGAAACAGCCCATAAGGCCAGCGCTGGCAGGGCCAATGCGGATCTAATAGTCGAGAATTTCATACCAGGAGCTCCTTCTGTGGAAAATTCGAGTCCCCATCATAACTCGTTTACACGTTCGCCTGGCTCTCAGTATAATGAGCGGTGCCGCTAAAAGGAGGCCTAATGAGGCGCTGTCTCATTTATTGCTTTGTCGCTGCCGCGATTCTGCTGTCTGTTCAGCCGCAGTTCGCTCAAGGTCCCGGCGCCAACCCAGTCATGCTGAAGGCCAAGGCTCAGAATGTGCCCGAAATCCCGGCTGAACTCGTGCCGAACTTCTTGAAGCTTCCGCCTAATCTGTACTTTGGTGAAAGCATCGGCGTCGCCACTAACTCCAAAGGACACGTGTTTGTCTACGACCGCGGTCATGAGACCCGCCTGTTTGAATTCGATCAGACCGGCAAGTTTCTCCGCTTCATCGGGGACGGTTTGTACGGCTTCGCCTTCGCTCACGTGGTGAGAGTCGATCCGCAGGACAACGTCTGGGCCATTGACGAAGGCACGAACATGGTGATCAAGTTCAATCCTGAAGGTCAAGTACTGATGCTGCTTGGCCGGCGGCCGGAATCGCACGGGCTGGAGACGTCGCCGCCGCCAGGCACGCCCGTGCCAGAAGCGCGGCCTTATGTTTTCAACCGGCCAACCGATGTGGCCTGGGACGCGGCTGGAAATATATACGTCTCCGACGGCTATGGCAACTCCCGGGTAGTTAAGTACGACAAGAACGGTCGGTTCATCAAATCGGTTGGAACGCGCGGAAATCAGCCCTATCAATTCAACACGCCGCACTCGATCGCCTCCGACGCCAAGGGCAATATCTATGTGGCCGATCGGGGAAACCGGCGCATTCAGGTATTCGATAGCGACTTGGTCCTGCGCGCGATATATGACCAGGTCGGCGCACCCTGGGCCGTCTGCATCACTCCCGGCCCGCATCAGTATCTCTACAGCTCGAACTCAAACCCCAACAACAGCGGTCCCGAAGCGTCGGCCGTCACTGGCGAGATTTACAAGATGGAGCTGGACGGGACGATTGTCGGTAAGTTTGGAAAAGCGGGCAAGCTGCCAGGCGAGTTGAGCACGGTCCACGAAATGGACTGTCGAAACGACAACGAAATCACGGTCGCCGAGATTACCGGATGGCGAGTGCAGAGATTCAAACTTTCACCACGAACGCAAACCTCGAGCGCGAGGCAGGAGTAACTATATGACCAGGTTCTTTCTGTTAGCTGCTGTTTCTTTCGCCGGGTCGCTCTTCGCGCAGCTTTACGTTCCGGACATACCCTTCGATTCGACTCCCAATTTTCTGAAGATGCCCGAGCATCTCTACATGGGCGAAGCGGTCGGGGTGGCGACCAATTCGAAGGGGAACATTTTCGTCTACACGCGAACGGGCAAGTCGTACGTGACCATCGGGACGTCGCGCGCATTTGCCAATGGCGGCGCGCGGCTATTCGAGTTCGATCCAAGCGGCAAGTTCATGCGCGAGATCGGTCAGGGCCTGTACGGGTTCGTGTTCGCTCATACGGTGCGCATAGATCCGCAGGATAACATCTGGGTGGTCGACGAAGGATCGAACATGATCATCAAGTTCAACCCCGAGGGTCGCGTGGTAATGACCATGGGTCGGAAAGCGGAGGAAATTCGAGTTCCCGCTGCACCGTCGGCAATGCCGGAAGCACCGGCTGCTGGCCGGCGGACGTGGGCCGGGTGGAGGGAGCGGCGGACGTGGTGGAGCAGCATCCCCGGCGCACCAGTCGGCGCGGGCGCGCAGACCGACGTCTTCAATCGGCCAACTGACGTGGCTTGGGATGCCGCCGGGAACATTTTCGTCTCCGACGGCTATGGCAACTCGCAGGGTCGCCAAGTTCGACAAGAATGGCGTGTTCATCAAATCCTGGGGTTCGAGAGGCACCGAGCCGGGACAATTCAATACGCCGCACACGATCGCGACCGACGCGCAAGGCAACGTTTACGTCGGCGACCGGGGCAACCGGCGCATTCAGGTTTTCGACAACGCCGGAGAGTTCAAGAAAGCGTACTTGAATGTGGGGGCCCCGTGGGCGGTTTGCATTTCGCCCGGGCCGCACCAGTACCTGTTCAGCTCGAATTCCAACGGCACTCGCGGATATGGAGAACGGTGAGATTTACAAGATGGAGCTGGACGGACAGATTCTCGGCAAATTCGGCAACCGCCGGCAAGCTGCTGAAGGAATTTGGCTCAGTCCACGAGATTGACTGCCGCAATCCGAACGAGATCCTGGTTGGTGAAATCACGAACTGGAGAGTGCAGAAGCTGACGCTGCATACCAGCTCACGGGGCTCCGAGTAAATTCGGATCAGGAACGGCTCTGTTCCGAAGAACCTGGTAGCCGTCCCGATCCGATGTTTTATGCCCCGATTACTCGAACGTGGGCGCACTTACCCATGGCTCGCAACGAAATCGCGCATTCTGTTAAGATCGTCCATCAGCCTGTCGCGATCTCGAAACGAGAGTTGGTTTTCACTAACGACTCTTTGCAGTGCGACAATCACTTTGTCCACTTGTCGCGGGGTATATTCATTCTCGTCCCATTGACGCTGCAATTCGCTGAGTTCACCCCGAACCCTTTCGAACCAATAGCGGTCGCCAGAATACGCGTAGTTCTCGGCTCGGTCGAGATCGGACCGCACCTGGCGAAAAAGTGATTGGCCATTTTGAAAGTCTTGAAAGTTGGACCGATTGTCGTAAGGATCGTAGCGCTGAGGCCTGTCCTGGGCCTGGACGCTCAAACCTAACACAAGTAAGCTTGAACCGACAAGACTTTTGAAAAAACGATGTCTCATCATCTTGAGCCTCCTTGGTTGTTTGATGTGTCGCGCGACCGAAGGTTATCCGAAGTTGCCGTTACTATGTAACCGTACATCCTCAGGTTACTTGTTACTTGAGATGCTAACCTAGCGCGATGTCAGGCTTGGCGAGCTCAATCATTCCATACGAAGAGCTTTCATCGGCTCGATCGCGGCCGCCCGTCCGGCCGGTATAATCGCTGCGATGAAAGCGCAAAACGCTAGCCCAACGACGGCGATGGCAAGCGAGAATGGATCCCAGTTGGCGATTCCGTAAAGCTGGGCCGACATCAGGCGTCCCGCGCCGATCGCCAAGGGAATACCCAGCAGCAGTCCCAATGCCACCATTCGAAATGCACCCGTGAGGACCAGACGAACAATGTTGGGCTTGTCGGCGCCGAGCGCCATCCGCACCCCGATCTCGCCGGTCCGCTGCGCCACCGTGTACGCGGTCACGCCATAAAGCCCGACTGCGGCGAGTATCAGTGCCACGATCCCGAATAGCCCACCCAATCCCGCCACAGCGCGTTCCTGGTTGAACCACAGATCCACCTGCTGCTGCATGGTCCGGACATAGACGATCGTCAGATTCGGATCCACTTGCGCGAAAGTCTGGCGTAGCACTGGCTCGAGACTTGCCGGATCCCGGTGCGTCACTAGCAAGGCGCTGCCGATGAAATGCGAGTTCAGCTCGACCTTCTGTAACATCTCTTCCTTGTAAGGGACATACTGCGCCAAGGGAACAAAGAACATCGGCCGGGCTGGTTTCTTAGGTTGGCCATATTTCGCATCCTGAACGACGCCGACGATTCGGAAGGTGCCGGCATAAGTGGGCAGATCGATTCCGAAACGCTTGTCGATAGGATCTTCGTTCGTCAAAAATCGCCTGACGAAAGCCTGGTTAACCACGGCGACAGGCGCCGCTTTGCCTGCGTCGGCTTCGGTAAACCCCCGCCCTTGGATGATCGGCTGGCCGACCGCCTGAAAGTATTCGGGCGTGACTCGATCCCACGAAGAACCGGAGTTTTCGTTCATGGCCGGAGCGGGGTGCCCTGCAACGAAAATGAGCTCGCCCCAGTTATCGGTGAATGGATTATACAAAGCCAAACTGGCTTTTTCGATACCGGGGAGCCGGTTGAGCTTATCGTCCAAATTGCGGTACAGAGCATCCAGGCGCTCCGGCGTGTAAGTCGCGAGCGGTGAATTCAATGCTATGGTGATTCGGTTTTTCGTTTCGAATCCGAGATTCTGATGCTCCAGATTGTTCAAGCTGCGCGTGAGCATACCCGCTCCGGCCACCAGGACCACTGACAGGGTTGCTTGAAAGACCAGCAGCGCCTTGCGAGGCAAAGAAGAGCCATCGGATGTGCTGCGGCCCGCGCCGCGCAGCGCCTCAACCGGATCGGTGCGCGTCGCCAGCCAGGCCGGAGCCACGCCGAAAAGCACACCCGTGAGAAACGCCAACGCAAATGCAAATGCCAGAACCGGGAGCGATGGAGCGGTGCTGATGGGAAGGAAGCTGTCAGCGCCAAAGGCAATCGCAAGAATGAGGCGCTCGGCGCCCGCGGCCACAATAAGACCGGCTAGACCCCCGGCCAGGGCAATCAGAATGCTTTCGGTAAGTGATTGAGCGATTATACGCGCGCGTGACGCTCCGATCGCAAGCCGGATAGAAGTCTGCGTACGCCGCGCCATGCCTCGAGCCAGTAGAAGATTGGCCAGGTTGGCGCAGGCGATCAAAAGAACGAGGCTGCAGACACTCAGCAGAATTTGCAAACTGCGAGCGTAATCTTCTTTTATGGCCTCTACTCCGCTCCCGGCCGGAACAAGGTTGATATTCTGTTTCGGAAGCGTCTCGTTGATCCGGGGCATCCAGGCGACAGGATAGCCGCTATCATTTTGCACCCAGTTTCGCAAGATGCCGGTGAGCCGTGGAGCAATGCCATCCACGGTGGCTCCTGGACGCAGTCTCCCGATTACCCGTAACCAGGCCGAAATCGGCTGGCGCAGAAGCGAGCCCCGGCCGCGGATCAAGGGCTCTTGTTGCAGTGGAAGCCAGATGTCCGGCGGATCGCTGCGCAATGTTTCACCGTAGAAACCAGGTGGGGAGATTCCAACGATTGTGAACGGGTGGCCCTCAATGATGTAGCTCGATCCGACCACCGCTGGATCGGCAGCATACATGCTCTGCCAGGCCCGATAGCTGAGTACGGCGACCGGCTGAGCAGTAGGCCGGTCGTCCGCTTCGGTGAACACGCGGCCGCCAAATGCGCGAATTCCGAAGGTAGAAAAATAGTTTCCAGTTGCGAACTCACTGCGCAGTGGCCTGGACAAACGATCGACGGTTGCACGCCTCACGCTCAATCTCCACCCTCCGGCTTGAAATGCCGCGACTTGTTCGAATTCGGGGAGAGCTGCCTTTAATTTCTCGAACAACGGGAACGAGTACATGCCCCATCGGTCCTGAGGACCGCCCTGGACGCAGCAGTCGTTGCCATCGCCGATGCGATACAGGCTCTCGGGATCGGCGACCGGCAGCGATCGAAGCATGACCGCGTGCATAAGAGAAAAGATGGCGGTGGTTCCCCCCAACCCGAGGGCGAGTGTCAAAACGGCGGTCAAAGTAAAGATTGGCGTTTGACGAAGAACTCGAACGGAATAGCGGAGGTCGCTGAAGAGGTTGCGCATGGTGGCTTTCTGGGAATACGAGTAAGCCCGCTGCCGGGTTCCCGCTTTTTTGAGCACTCTATAATGGGGGAGAGCAAAATAACCGGCATGGGTGACGAAACAAACGGGAACAAGAAGGATCGCTTGGATCGCGTCGAGGAACTCCTCGAAGTGCTCGTCAACGAACACATCCAGTTTCATGAGGAGCACCGTCAATTGCTCAAGGCGCAAGTGATTCTCTACGACACCACCCAAAAGCTTGCGCAAGCCCAGACCGAACTCGCCGCAGCCCAGAAGCACACCGACGAGAAACTCGCCGCGCTGATAGACGTGGTGGATAGCATTGTCCGGCGACTACCGGCGCAATAAAATCGAACTGGGCCTGACTACCCTTCCACCCGCTTGCGGCTATACCCGAAGTAGATAAAAAGTCCGATAATCAGCCACACGACGAAGCGGACCCAGGTCTCCAGCGGCAGACTCAACATCAGTACCAAGCAGCACAGGATCGAAATCATTGGAAAGAGCGGCACGAAAGGAACTCGGAAACCGCGCTTGCGCTCGGGCTGTTTCTTGCGCAGTACGATCACGCCGGCGGAAACCAGAATGAACGCAAACAGCGTTCCGATGTTGGAAAGATCGGCGAACGTCCCGATGTCCCAGATGCCGGCCGGAATCCCGACCGCGAATCCCGCTACCCAAGTGCTGATGTGCGGCGTCTTGAATCTGGGGTGTACGCGCGAAAAAATGCCGGGCAACAGACGATCGCGCGACATCGCGAACCAGACGCGGGCCTGTCCGTACTGAAAGACTAGAAGCGAGGACAACATGCCCAGCAGCGCTCCGGCGGTCACGATCAGCCGGACGCGGTTCATGCCCAGCGCCTTGAGAGCGTTCGCCACCGGCGCGGCATTGTCAAGCGTACGCCAGTTGGCGATGCCGGTCAGCACCAAAGCGACTGATCCATAGAGCACCGCGCAAATGACGAGCGTGGCCAGAATGCCGATGGGCATATCGCGCTGCGGGCGATGGCACTCCTCGGCGGCGGTGGATACGGAATCGAACCCGATATAGGTGAAGAAGATGATGGCCGCGCCAGTCATCACGCCCGAGTAGCCGTTTGGCATGAACGGATGCCAGTTGGAGGTGTTCACCGCGCGGGCCGCTCCGAAGACGAAGACCAGAATCGCCACAATCTTGATCAGCACCATCGCATTGTTGGTTCCGGCGCTTTCTCTCACACCTCGCACTAGAACATAACTGAGGATCATGAGGATCAAGAGCGCCGGCAGGTTGAACCAGCTGCCGGTGAATTGGCCTTCCACGATCATGGGATCGGAAAGCTGTTTGGGGAGGTGAAAACCGAACAGGTTATCCAGAATGTCGTTAAAGTACGCCGAGAAGCCCACCGCGACGCTCATGTTGGAAACCGCATACTCGAGAATCAGGTCCCATCCGATGATCCAAGCGAATATTTCGCCCAGGGTCGCGTAGGAATAAGTGTAAGCGCTCCCGGCGATCGGGATCATGGACGCAAGCTCGGCGTAGCAGAGCGCCGCGAAGCTACAGGCGATAGCGACCAGCACAAACGAGACTGAGATGGCCGGGCCTGCGCCGGCACGACCGGTGAGCGTGGCGGTGTTGCCGCCGTTTATCAGCAGGTCCAGCACCGGCGCTTGCAGAATCGACTTGGTCTGAAAGTGAACTCCTGCCGCTGCGGTGCCGGTAAGTGTGAAAATGCCCGAGCCAATCACGGCGCCGATGCCCAGAGCGATGAGGCTCCAAACTCCCAGCGACTTTTTCAGCTGATGTTCGGGCTCTTCAGAAGCCGCGATAAGAGCATCGATGCTTTTGGTCCGCAGCAGAGAGCTCATAGTTCGGAAAAGTTTTTCCTACAATCCACCACCTGCAACCCACCGCCGGGAGCGTTAGCGACCTACCGCTTGCGCTGGCCCTTCGTCAACTTTTTCACTCTCTTCTTCATTGAGCCCCGAGCGACGCCAGATGCGCGCTTGGCCTTAGGAGCAGCCTTCTTGCGCTGGGCGCGCTTCAGCTTCTTGCGTTCCGCTTTGTCGGTGATATTCTTTGTATTCATTCTTCCTTGATCCCTGCGTATTTTTCGATCAGCTTCTTCAATCCGTAACCAGGAAAGCTTACCGTGAGCTTAGCATCGTCGCCATCACCTTCGCGGCGCAGCACCGTTCCGCGGCCGTACTTGGGATGGATTATGTTGGAGCCGGAGCGAAGCGGCTTCGGCCGGGAAGTGGCTTGTGGGAGTTGGGTTGTGGGAACCGCTTTAGGAGCAGGGGGGGCGACCTTGGCGATAGCCGCAGGCGTAGCGGGCGCAGCGGCTGGCTGCTTGCCGCGCTCGTTGAAAAATTGCTGGATATTTTCGACCGAGTTGTACGTCTTTCCGGTGTAGAGATTACGCCGCGCGGCTTCGCGCACCTCCTGGCGCTGGCCATAAAGGTCCACTTGACCGGCGCGCTTGCGCGGGCTGAGATCTTGGACCAAAGCTTCTGGAACCTCGCTGAGGAATCGCGATGGGATGGAGGCTTCGGTCTCGCCGCCGCCCCAGCGTCGCCGATATCGCGCCGATGTCAGGAACAGGCGTTTCTCAGCGCGAGTCATACCGACGTAGCAGAGCCGGCGTTCCTCTTCCATGGCCGCCTTGGAATCGAGCGAGCGCATGTGTGGAAACAAACCCTCTTCCAGGCCGGCTAGGAAAACGATCGGGAACTCGAGGCCTTTGGCGTTGTGAAGTGTAAGCAGAGAAACCGGCGCTCGCTCGTCCAGATTGTCGCTGTCTGACACCAACGCCGCGTGATCCAAAAACTCCGCTACGCCTTCTCCGCGGTCGGCCGCTTCCGCGGCGGCATTGATCAGTTCGTTGAGATTGGCCAGACGCGACTCCGATTCTGGATCCTTGTCGCCCTCCAGCATTTTAATGTAGCCGGTGCGCGCCAGAATCTCCTCAAGCACGTCGCTGACCTTGGCCGTCGCCAGCATGCCCGCGAGTTCCTGGATCATATTTCGAAATGCCCGCAGAGCCACTTCGGCGCGCGGCGGGAAAACATTTTCGTCCAGCATCCGGCCGATCGCCGACCAAATGCTCAATTCATTTTCAAGCGCGTACTGCTCGATCTGCTCGATGGTGCTCTTGCCGATTCCACGCGCCGGCGTGTTGATGATCCGCAGCACGCTGACAGAGTCGTGCGGGCTACTGAGCACTTTGAGATACGCCAGCGCGTCCTTTATTTCCGCTCGCTGATAGAAGCTGAAGCCGCCCACCACCACATATTTGCGGCCGTAGCGCCGCAGCGCTTCTTCGATCTGACGCGACTGGAAATTCGTGCGATAAAGGACGGCCGCTCGGTCTTCCGGGCTGGCGGTCAGCAGCTTCTCGATCGTATCGGCGATGAACAAGGCTTCCTGCTCGCCATCGAAGGCTTCAAACCGAGCAATACGCTCGCCCGCTCCGGAAGTGGTCCACAGCCACTTGCCTTTGCGTTCTGTGTTATTGGCAACGACGGCGCTGGCGGCTTCCAGAATATTCTTGGTCGAACGGTAGTTCTGCTCCAGGCGAATCACGGCCGCGTTGGGATAGTCACGCTCGAAGTCCAGGATGTTGCGGATGTCCGCGCCGCGCCAGCCGTAAATCGATTGATCTTCGTCGCCCACCACGCACAGATTCTTGTGCGACCCCGTGAGCAGCCGGATCAGCTCGTACTGCGTGCGATTGGTGTCCTGATATTCGTCGATCATCACGAATTCGAAACGCTGGTTGTATTGGCGGCGCAAGTCTTCGTCGTGCGCCAGCAGGCGGACCGTTTCGAGCAGCAGATCGTCGAAGTCCAGTGCGTTGGCCTGTCGCAAGCGTGCTTCGTATTGCTCGTAGACGGAAGCCAGGCGCGTGATGTTCGGGTCGGTGGCGGCGCCATAGACATCCTGCGGCGATTCCTTGTGACTCTTTTTCTGGCTGATCCAGGAGCACGCGCCGCGATAGCTCATGAACTTCTCGTCCAGACCGGTGGCTTTGAAAATGGATTTGATCAGCGCCACCTGATCGTCTTCGTCGTAGATGGTGAACTTCTTCGTGAACCCAGGCCGAAGCTCCGCCAGCCGGTCGCCGTCGCGCCGTAACAGCCGGACGCAAAAGGAATGGAAAGTCGAAACCACCGGACTTTCGCGCGAACTCAAGCCGCCCAGCAGGTTGTGTACGCGTTGGCGCATCTCCTCGGCCGCTTTGTTGGTGAAGGTCACGGCCAGGATGCAAGGTCCGGGAACGCGATGCGCTTCGATCAAATGGGCGATGCGATGCGTGATTACGCGTGTCTTGCCGCTACCGGCGCCGGCCAGCAGCAGCAGCGGCCCTTCGACGTGCGCGACAGCCGCTTGTTGTTGTGGATTGAGACCCTGGAGAAAATCCATTGAAAGGGGGGACGACACAATTTTAACATGCTGCCCAGTCGCCGAAGCCCTTCAAAATGAATTTATTCGGCTCGGATCGCATTCAGCGGATCGACGGCCGCCGCTTTCCGGGCGGGAAAGGATGCGGCTATGAGCGAAACTGCCGCCAGCAACCCTACCGCTCCCAGCAGTGTCCACGGATCGAGCGCATTGACCCCAAATAGCGCGCTCTTAAGCATACGCTCGACCACGAATGTCATTCCTATGCCCAACGCGGCGCCGGTTGCGAGCAGCCTGGTTGCCCCGCCGAGAATCAGCCGCATAATCTCGCCAGAATCCGCCCCTAGAGCCATGCGCACTCCGATCTCACGCCGCCGCGCCGTCACCATGATAGTGATCAAGCTATACAGGCCCACCGAAGCCAGCAGCATCGCGGTGGTCGCGAAGAAGCCCAGCAGGCTCGCGTTTAGGCGCGGCTGTTCGAGCGCGTCATCGACAACGTTCTCGAGCATCTTCATCCCGAACACCGCGCGGTGCGGATCGATGCCGTGAACAATCTGCCGGACCTGCTGCATCAATGCATGCGCGTTACCGCGCGCCCGCACCACGTATTCCGGATCGGGCCAAGAACCCGCGGTAGGGCAGTCGTAAACATACGGCGCCGGCGCCATGGCGAGGCCGTCTTCTCTTATGTCGCCCACCACTCCGACGATTTCATTCGCCGGAGCATTCGCGAGTGACGACTGGGTATATTTGAACCACCTTCCAACGACATTCTGGTTTTTCGCATACAACTCGACGAACCGGCGGTTCACTACGGCCTTGATCGAGCTATTGAATTTGAACGGTTCCACCGCCGGGCACCAAGCGCCCGCTAGCAGCGGTACGTGCAGCGTCTGCAAATATCCGGACGTGACCGTTCGTTGGCCAACCATGAAGGGTCCGTTCTCTGGCGTCTCACCTGTACCTTCCAGCGCAATCGGAAAATTCAACGTCGCGCCGGTGGCCGGCAGGAAACTGGCGAATCCCACGGATTCCACGCTTGGAAGGCGCTGGAGTTCGCCGATAATCTGCTGCTGGAGGCGCCCGATGCGTGGGCGATCTTCGTCCCAAGCCGCGCCCACATGAAACGTGATCACATTGTCAGTACTAAATCCGGCATCCACTCGGGTCAGGTTGTAATAACTGCGCACCAGTAAACCCGCGCTCGCCAGCAGAAGAACGCTGACCGCCAGTTGTCCGACCACCAGGCCTCGCTGTAGCTGGCGGCGGCCCCCTGAGACACTTCGGGACGATTCTGCAAGCACCGGAGCGAGGTCCGCCCGAGTCGCTTGAATGGCGGGGATAATCCCGAAAATCATCGCCGCTAACAGGCTCGCCGCTGCGGCAAACGCGATTGCGCGCCAGTCGAACCCCACTTCGCTGATCCTGGGTAGCACCGCAGAGTGTCTCGCTACCAGTCGCATTAGCCATGCAGCCAGCGACGCTCCGCCGGCCGCGCCCGCCGCTGCCACCAGCACAACTTCCCGCATCACCGTCGCGACCACTTGCCAGCGTGACGCCCCTACCGAGCTGCGAATCGCCATCTCTCGCTCTCGCTGATGGAGTTGCGCCAGCGTAAGCCCTGCAATATTTGCCACAGCGATCAACAGCAGCAGCCCGACTGCTCCGAACATCAACAGCAAAGCCCGCCGGTATTCGCCGACGCGCTGTTCCTTCAGATCGCCTACGATTGCCGACCAATCTTTGTCTGTCGCGGGAAATTGTTGCCCTAGCTCCCGCTCGACCCGCGCGAGATCCGCCTTGGCTTGTTCGATGGTAATGCCTGGCTTCATTCGTCCGACGCCGATCAGAAAGCGGTTCTCCCGCATACGCATCATGAATGGCGCGAGCTGTGCGGGAATCCACGCATCGATCGCCCCCGCGGCGAACTCCTTGGGCATTACGCCGACGATCGTGCACCCTCGGCCGCCCAGCACGAGCGTTTTTCCGAGTTGGTTCTTATCCTGCCCGAACGCGCGGGTCCACAGACCGTAGCTAATCACCGCTGCGGCCGGACCGCCGTAGATTTCCTCTTGCTTCGAGAACGTGCGGCCAACCAGCGGCAGGGCTCCAAACACCGTGAAAAAGCGCGGGGAAACACGTCGGCTCGCCAGCCGCTGGGGCTCCGGCCCGCTAGTATCGGTCACGTTCTCCGAGTAGAACCCGGCGATCGATTCGAAGGTCCGATTCATCCGGTTCCAGTCCTCCAGACGCGCCGGCGCTATCAGGCTCTCTTTCTTGCTCTTGGACGGGCTCGCCTCGAGCAAACTGACCAACCTATCGGCGTTGGGATAAGGAAGAGGCTTCAACAGAACAGTATTTACGACGGAAAAGAGCGTGGTCGTCGCACCGATGCCCAGGACCAGCATGGGAATCGCCGTAAGAGAATATCCGGGCTGCCGTAGCAGCCTCCGCAACGCGATCTTCCACTGTTTCATCGCCCAACCTCCCGTCTGGATATCTGTAAGACTTGGATCAGTTGACGTGGTTAGTCGCCCGGACGTAAATTGAGTTCTTACCTGACGGAACGGCATCCGCAAAATCTATGAAGGTTCCCATCCCGCACTGGCTCTGCATTTTCTCCCTCGTGGTGTTAGCCCCGCCGCTTTCGGGCGCGCCGCTTGACGATGCCACGCGACAGCTGGCGCGCGACCGACACTGCCTCGCCCACTTATAAGACCGCCACGACCAACTCGCACTGGACGCCGGACTCTCGAATTGTCGAGATGTTTGCTACGAATCCGATCGAAGGCGTGGAAACAGTTTTTGCTTACGGTATAGTAGGTAACCACATTGTCGATAATGGCTGGGCAGCAAGTGATTTGCGCCGGTCGATGCCCAGGAGTACTCGTTGAAGCCATCAACTGACCCGTTTCGGTGGGCTCACACGCCAGAAGCTGGCGAGTCTTTCTATGCAAGGAGCAACAAGAATAAAGGCCGGTAGTCCAGCATTATTACTCCAATCAGTTCGGCAGGTTCATGAGCCCAGACGCATATCGAAGAAGTGGTCGTCGCTCGATACGGCAAAGTTGACAAACGGCGATGCTGGCAGCGGCCCCCGCCTGATTCTGTCGCCCCACCGTTTGTCACTGAACCGTTGTTTTTTCGGATTTGTTGGTTACTAAGAACACAAGCACTATGAACGATGTTTGACTCTTATAAACTCGAATCGCGAGGTTTTTCACCACCGATCTTTGTGGCGCAGTTGGTTGGCGCCCCCCTCGGGGGATTGATATTGGGCGGTTTAGCCTATGTTCTGATGGCAGCGCTATTCAGAGTCAAGGACAGTACGTGGTTGGGGTATTTTAGCTTTTCCGTTGAAGGCTTCCTCCTTGGGTATCAGGTCCAGACGGCTATTCCGCGTGCAATTGAATCGGGAGGCCGGTGGGTCTGGATTCCTCCGCTTTGTATCCTTGCATTTGGTGTTCTGATCGAGTTGGGCAGAGGTTCAAATTCGCAAGTTGGCGAATTGTTCGTTTTCCCCTCAACTCGCGGATCGGAAGGGGCTCTCGGAATGGTTCTTATTACCTGGCCACTTGTAGCGTCGTGTCTTTATTCGATCGGAATCCATGCTGCGAGCAAACCGCCTCGAACCTTTTGGGGCAAGCGTCTTCGCAGAGTATTCGTCCGTGAGAACTCAAGCAATGGTGACAACAAAGCTGCTCGCAACTTAGCAAGGTAAGTCAAAGCCTACAGCGATTCGCCAGTCAGTGACACCACTCCCCCATCCCCATCTCCCACGTTCGCCGTCATTTCCAACGCCCGGCCCGTTCCACCAGCCGCCCCGCACTCTACAATCGAACTGAACCAATCCCCCTATGAACACTGCAATTCTTTCTGAAGCTCGTCAAACCGCCAACGCCGCCAATGCCTGCCTCAGCACCGGCCCGCGCACCAGCGAAGGTAAGGCCCGCTCCTCTCAGAATGCGCGCAAACACGGACTGACCGCTGCCCAGCTCGTCATCGCCCCTGAAGACCGCGAAGAATTCGACGAGCTCCTCGCCCAGCTCCAAACCGAAATCCGGCCCCAGGGCGCCTTGCAGCAAATTTTGTTCGACTCGCTGGTAGCCTCCGCCTGGAATCTCAACCGTATTCTCTGTATGGAGGCCAAGCTAACCGCCTCCGCCGGAGGCTACCTCGACATCCTCGACCACCCCGAGCTGGCCGCCAAGCTCGACCGTCTCGCCCGCCACCAAACCCGCATCGAGCGCATCTTCCATCGTTCGCTCCGTGAGCTCAAATCCTTGCAGACAGACGCCGCGCTCGCGCCCACGCTTCCTCCCACCTTCATGCGAACAGCCCCGCCTCTCGCGTCGAAAACGCAGATTGCAAAACGAACCCAAGCCCTGGCCCTCGCCGACCGTCTAAACGGTCCCGAAGAAGAGTACTGGTCTGGAGCCGACGCTGAAGAGGCCGCCTTGCGCTCCGCTCTCGAGAACTACCAACGGCCACCAACCGAGGTCGACGTCGCTACTTGATCAATCCAAGCCGATCGCTCCAAGCTCCGTGCTTCCACATGCTGAGTGCATTTCAGGCCCTCCCGAGGTCCACACTAAAACAGCTCAATCGAAAGTCCCGATACGATGACCGCCGCCCACAGCGCGAGCGAGATGCCACCGGCCAGCCGCCCGCGCCAGGGACTGACGCCCGCGTCCACCGACGCGCTCACGCGGCGCACGATCACGAAGTGAAAGGCGATCGCCAGGACCAGCAGGACGAGCTTCGTGCGAAAGAATCCGCTGCTCGTAGAATTTCCGGGAATTCGCGATGAAGAGCAGCGGTCCAGTCAGGATTTGCACAGCGAATCCTAGCCACGCCCACCGCATAAGCTCGCCCACGACCTGCCAGCCCGGCTCATCCCGCAAAATTCTCCCGAGCAGCCGCAGATCCACGATGAGGACCGTTCCAAACACCAGCACCAATCCGGCGATGTGCAGGATCTCGAGCACCGGAAAGGGCCAGGGAGCGCTGCGGATGGCGCTGCTCAGCGGCAGGTTCCAGCACCACTCGGCAAATGGCGAGTCGGTCGGCAAGGGGATCAGGCCCGATCATACTCCGTAATCGAGCGAGTAGCCAATGGCGCGTCCGGCGGCAATGAGGCCCGAGCCATAAGGCCAGCGAAAGAGCGCCGGCTATCCGCGCTCGAAGCGGCGTGACAGGCGCGCGGTCCCAGGTTGAAACGCCGCGGTAGACGGTCAAGTGAAAGATCAGCACATTCAGACCGGCCAGCAACAGGAACAGCATCTTCATCCGGAAGAATACGTTGCTATACAGTCTTCCCGCCTCGCACCAGGCCAGCAGCGAGCCGCTGATGACCATGACGATGAACCCGCCCCACGTCCAGGGCAAAAGCTGCCTTCCCACTTCAGAAACGGCCGAGCGCCGGAGCCCGAGGCCGAGCAGTCTCAGATCCCAGTAGACTATCGTACCGGCAGCCACCATCAGCCCCAGCAAATGGACCAGATTTAGAATGGAAAAGGCCCACATGGACTCCCGAATAGCCTTTCCAATATGGGAACCCTCGATTTCCTGGGCGATATGCAGCAGCGACACCTCTGATAGTCTGGCACGTCTGATACTCTGGCACGTCGTCGGGGGGAACCGGGGACCGGCCAGCTAATTAGTAGCTTTTGAAGCGTTTTGTACGCTGAAAGGGTTCCAGGTGGCTGACGGCCTTTGCTTTCCCCGCCAACCCCTTGTAACCTAACAATTTGCCGGTACGCCTTAGGTAGTAGGATAAGGCGGCTGGCTGTTAAAGCCGCATGCTGGTTGATTTCGAGCAGATTCAAAAGGCCAAGGCCGGCGATGACGCCGCGTTCAACCAGGTAGTAATAGCCTATCGGAAGAGGATTTTAGGGACGATTGCACGTTTGATCGGGCGTCCCGAGGATGTAGAGGATGTTGCGCAGGAAGTTTTTCTGCGGCTGTATTATTCGCTCGATCAACTGCGGACTCCCGAGGTATTCGAGCCTTGGTTGTACCGGCTGACAGTCAACGCCTCGTACGATTATTTGCGAAAGCAGCGCCGCCGGAATGAATCGCGGATGTCGGATTTGAGTGAGCAGCAGGTGATGATGGCCGATGCAGCCGCCGGCGGCAAGGTTTCAGGCGAGGAGCATCGGCGAAAGCAGGTCAAGGAACTAGTAGAATCGTTGCTGGGAGCGGTTTCCGAGCAGGACCGGATTCTGTTGACGTTGAAGGAAGTTGAAGGGCTCTCGTTAAAAGAGCTTGAAAAGATTTATTCTGTGAACGAAAATGCTCTAAAGGTGAGATTGTTTCGAGCCCGGCAACGGGTGCTAAATGCGTTCGAGGCAACTCGGGCGACCGCCACTAAACCGGCGGGTCGAAAGGGTTGATATCCGGAAGGATTGAATTATATGGATCAGTTCAACGATGAGCTGAACGGTTTGTTCGCAAGCTACAAGGCCGCGGTGCCTGATGTGGAAGCGAGCGCCAATTTCATGCCGGAGTTGTGGCGAAGGATCGAGGGCCGTCGAAGTATCCTGCTGCGTATGAAGAAACTCACACAAGTGTTCCTGGCGGCGGCCGCGGCACTTAGTATTGTCTTCGTCACCCTGCTATCTGTGCCGGCCTTCACCCGCGCCGATGCCAGCGGAAGCTATATCGAGGTTCTGGCCGACGCCTATCCCACCGATACCTTGGCCTCGCATGGAATTCTTCCTCGCGAAGCCACTGAGGCTAAAACGAAATGAAACGTTGGAACCCTCCCATCGCGCTCTATTTGTTCCTGGTGTTTATAAGCGGCGCGGTCGTGGGGGCTCTCGGTTATCGGACCTACAAGCCTCCGTCAGCCAGTAGCAACGCTCGCGTCAGTCCCGAGGAATTTCGCCGGCAATACCTGCCAGGAAATCAAAGCCCGCGTGAATCTCAGCGACGAGCAACTGCAAAAGGTGGAAACCATCCTCGAGGAGACCAGGACCCGCTTTCACGATGCCCGCGACAAGCACAACGAGATCGTTAAGCAGATCGGCGAGGAGCAGAGGGCTAAAATGAGGGCGATCCTGACTTCCGAGCAGGTTCCCAAAGCTGAGCAGTTCTGGCAGGATCGGGATCAGCGAAACAAACAGAACAAGCGCTAACTACTTCGCGCCCACCGGTTGTTTTTTGCTTCTCGTCTCTTTTAAGTCCTTCAAATCCTTAGATTTCTGTACTTTCTTCTGGAAGCGGTCTACTCGGCCCTCGGTGTCGACCAATTTCTGGCGCCCAGTGAAGAAGGGGTGGCAATTGGAGCAGATTTCCACTCGGATATCGCCTTTGTTCGTGGATCGCGTGCGGAAGGTGTTTCCGCAGGCACAGATGACGTTAATCTCTTCGTAAGCAGGATGAATCCCGGCTTTCATTGCGGCGTAATCCTTTCTAGTGATTTCAGTGTAGCGCATGGTTTGGGAACACGCTACCAACGGCTTTTAAAACGTGAACCCCCGCATCACCAGACGGTGGTGCGGGGGCTTAAGTAGCTAGATTATTTCGCGCAGGGAAGCGGCCGGTCCACAGGAACAGCGGCTTCGCCACTGGACGAAACCTGAACGTTTAGCAGGTCGACTTCAACAGTCGGCCACCTCGCGCGTGTGATTAAAGCTACAGTCACTACATTTACCCATGTTAGACTGGACCACCTCCTTTCTCAGTGATGAAACCATCATAAAACTGAAAACGAGATTCTGTCAAATTATTTCTATCGGACCACTAGGGATAGTGGAGGACAACAGTAGTATAACTATCGGTTGGTGCGAAGGAAGAAAAAGCCCCGCCTTTCGAGCGGGGCGTGACGAAAACCAACCAGGGGAGGCAACTCCCCAAAGCCTCGAGTTCAACCCCTTAAACCTGACTGACAAATAGCAATCAGCACGCCAGTCGGTAACAGGCTGCAAAAGCAGGCTTGTGAGTGAAATGGAATTCTGTTTCTAGAAGATATGCCTCCAGGCAGCCTACGAGATTCGGAAATCCGGTACCGTTCTAAGGTGGAAGGGAGTACAATATCGACTGATGGCCAGCCCGGCTCCCTGGCAACTCGAACTACGCGCCGACAGCCAGACCTTAAATGCTTCCGAAGGCCGACGATCCCTTTCCGGATTCTTGATCTCCGGGATATTGATGTCCTTCCTGGGAGCGATCCTCCCGGCCTGGGGCTATCATCTCAAAGCGGATTTTAAGGAAGTCGGCTATTACTTCCTCAGTTTGAACATCGGATTCCTGTTGTCGGTCGGCTTTGCGCACCTGCTGCTGCCGCGAAAAGGGGTGAAATTCACGCTGATACTGGCTAATGCCTTAGCCTGCGGCGCATTCCTCTACTTAGCGGCGGGAACGGCTACCGCGCCCGTGATTTGGCGATTCTTCGGCCTGCTGTGGATCGGGGTCAGCGCGGGGCTCCTAAATGGCGGTATATTCCATGCAATCTCGCCTCTCTATCAACACGATCGTGCCGCCACTGTGAATCTGGCCGGGGTCATGTTCGGCCTCGGATGCGTACTCACGGCGGTGCTGATGGCAGGTACCTACTATGTGTACACAGTGCCGAGTATCCTGGTGCTGTTCGCCGTCCTTCCAGGTTTTTACGCCGGCATATACGCCAAGGCCAAACTAGGGCACGGACTGGTTATACATCAGATGCCGCTGACACAGATACTGCACGACTTCCGGAATCCTGGCGCCGTGCTTTTCAGTCTGGTGCTCTTCTTTCAGTTTGGAAACGAATGGTCAATCGCCGGCTGGCTGCCGCTTTTTCTGATCCGGCGGCTGGGGATCAGCCCGGAGGACTCGCTGTTGATGCTGGCGGTCTTTTGGCTGGCATTGCTGGTGGGTCGCATCGGCGCCCAAGTGATCTTGAAGCGCATGAGCCATGGATCGCTGTTGATCGGCTCGATTGTTTCGGCGCTGCTGGGTAACATCGTGCTGGCGTCGACGAATAATCGCTTCGGCGCCGTGATGGGCATTCTGTTCGTGGGTGCTGGTTATGCTTCCATATACCCGCTGGTGGTGGAGAAGATCGGCCACCGCTTTCCGTACTATCATCCTGGCTTTTACAACGGCATCTTCTCGTTTGCGATCACCGGCGGACTCCTGGCGCCTTGGACACTCGGCTATCTCACCGCCGCCTGGGGCATTCAGGCCGTCATGATCGTTCCGCTGTTTGGAACCTGCATGGTTTTTCTGCTGGTGCTGCTCATCATGCTGGAAGCTAAATTGAACGGCTTGGCCCAGATCAAAGAAGTGGGATCGTAGCCGGGGCAGAACTGGGGCCGGTCTCGTAGATCAAGTCCAGTGACTTGATCGATTTGAGCTTTCCTTCGAAGCGGAAGAACAGGCAGCCTTTGACGTGCTCCGTAATGACCCCTTCGGGCAGCGCCACGCGCGAGATAGCCTCTTCGATCGGTAAATCGGTTTGCTTATCGATGTTGCTAGAGCCGGTCTGACTGGGAACTGGGTTGGGCAGCGGGCGCGGCGTCGTTGGATCTCCTGGAAACCTTCCGCCTTGCGGTGCGCCATAGATCAAGGGCCCGGCCGAGGCGGTCATTTGGGGCCGTTGTTCCCAATCCGCATACTTGAGCGCGGCGGCCACCATGCCGGCAGATTGCGCGCTTAGCGTGGACTTCTTGTTTGATCCGCAGCGCGGTCAGTCAAGAAAATAATTGGCCTCACTAGGAATGCTATGCACCAGGTACTTCCGGTGAGCGCGATGTGTGCCGGATAATCGGACGCCTTCGAGCGCGGCGCATCTTGAGCACAGAGCACCAGAAGAAACGCTGCTGAAGCCGCGCCGATTCGAGCCGTCACTCCTTGAGTATATGCTCGTTGCCCTACAATGATAGTGTCCCTGCGAAGTATTTGAAAATGACCCGGTTTCTATTTCTCGCGTTAGCGTTTTCGATAGCATCCGGCGCCGACCTCAAATCCAAGATCGACGAGCTGGTTTCCAAATCATCGGCGGTGACGAACGCATTCGCCGGACTCCAGGTGGTAAGCCTTCCCGAGCGGGCGGGTGCTTTACGAGCGCAATCAGGATCGGTTATTTACGCCGGCTTCCAACATGAAGCTATTCACCACGGCGCTGGCGCTGGTGAAACTGGGCCCGCAATACCGCTTCAAGACTCAAATCGGCAGCGATACACCAATCGATGCCGACGGCACGCTGGCAGGTGATCTGATTTTCGTGGGCGGCGGCGATCCCACTCTTTCGGGTCGCGAATATCCGTATCAATACCATCCGGGTTCGGAGGCTGGCGAAAATTACTCGTTCCGTGCGATTGAAGAACTGGCCGACCAGCTGGTGGCCCGAGGTTTGAAACGAATCGTTGGCGACATCGTTGGCGACGACCGGCGGTATGTGTGGGAGCCCCACGGCGAGGGTTGGTCGGGGGGCGACGCGCTGTGGCAATACGGCGCGCCGGTGAGCGCGCTGATCGTTAACGACAACAGTTTCGGAGTAACGATCCGCCCGGCGGCGCATCCAGGCGATCTCGCGCACATTGCGTTGTCGCCCAGTCTTGAATACTTCTCGATCGACAACCGCGTGCGCACCGAAGCGGGCGCCGCGCGAAAAGTGTCGTTCGATCGTAGTGCCGATGGCCAGCAGCTTCACATTTCGGGCGTGACGCCGGCCGGCGATGAAGGCATGACCGAGCTGCTGGCCGTCGGCGAACCGGCTGTCTATGCCGCCGAGGTACTGCGCGATGCGCTGCTGCGGCGCGGGATAGCGGTGCGGGGAAACGCTGGGGCCCGACATCGCTTCTCCGATGACGCTCCCGGCTCGGCGGAGACAACCGCGCTTCCCTTTGTCCTAGCGGAGAAGTCTTCGCCACCTTTGTCGGAAATATTGCGAGTGCTAGACAAGGTCAGCCAGAACCTGCATGCCGAGGTGATGCTGCGTGAAGTCGGGATGGTAAGCGGCCATTCCGGCAGCGTCAAAGGAGGGCTCCTCGAAATGCAGGACTTCGTCGCCAGCGTCGGCATCGCTAAAGACGCTTATCGATTCACGGATGGCTCGGGATTGTCGCGCGGAACGCTGGTGAGTCCGGCGGCGATCACCAAGCTATTGGTCTACATGTACCAGTCACCTAATCGAGATTTGTGGATGAGTTTGCTGCCGATCGCGGGGGTGGATGGGACGCTGGCGACGCGGTTCCAAAATCATCCCGAGGCGCTAGCGATTCGCGCCAAGACCGGGAGCTTGAGTCATGTGCGGGCTATGTCCGGCTATGCGGATACCTCCCGATATGGTCCGGTGGCTTTTTCATTTCTGGTGAACAATTTTGATGCGCCTGCCGTGGAGATTAGCCGCTTGCTCGATCAAATCGGTGTGGCGCTGCTAGAGTAACTCGTGTGGCTGACTTCGAGTCGTTGTAATGAGCAACCCGGCGGCCTTCGAGCTTTCATTCCGGACCAGGATCGGATCGATGTCCAGACCGTAGCGGCGCCACCATTCGGCCAGAGGCGGCGGATGCCCGGGGGAGTCCAGGCCGTCTGTCAGATCCTTGACGACGACCTCGTTTGGCAAATCCGGGAACTGCGATCGCACTGCGCGGATTGTTGCGTCATCCGGCTGATTGGATAGGTTGTGTAACTCCTCTTGTATCAGGGCAACCCTGGCGTCATCGTCGAGAGCCGGGTCCTGGATAATGCGGTCGATGATTGGTCTAATGCGGCGGTATTGGGTTTCATAGCTGATTTGTCCACTCTTGAGCCCAACAGCGACGTTCTCATCTCCCTGGTGTGAATGAAGCCTGAACTTTGTGGAGGACCCGGTCGCTAGAGGCATCGAGGTCGCTGCCGCAATCTTTAACGATGGCTCTGAGCGGGACTATTTCCTTTTCGCGTTGCCCCTGCGCAATCACGGGTTGGCCGTCGGAGCTAACCACCACCAAGAGTTCGATTCGACAGCGGCGGCGCGCGCAACCAAATTTTCTTCCGTAGCGCCATGTAAAAACTACCTTAACTAAAGAATCCTTAGATAAGGATTATGCATCTCATTAGCAGCACGGGTAGGGGGCAACGACCTTCGCATCCGTCCGCGTTTAGAGCAACGAAAGGAGATCGCAGATGCTTGGCAGATTACTGGTCACGGACGACAGTAAGGCGACGGCCATTTTAAGGCTGGTGCTAGGAATTGTCTTTTTCGCGCATGGCGCACAGAAGCTGTTGGGATGGTTTGGAGGTCCCGGCTTCTCCGGATCCATGGGTCTTTTTACCGGGTACTTGCATATTCCCGCCCCGTTCGCATTCCTCGCGATCGCCGCCGAGTTCTTTGGCGGCCTGGGATTGATTCTGGGATTCCTCACCCGAATTGCCGCATTCGGGATCGCAATGAATATGATGGTCGCCATTGCCATGGTGCATAGCTCCTTCGGGTTCTTCATGAATTGGACCGGCACGCAAAAGGGTGAGGGCTTTGAGTATCATCTGCTTGCGCTCGCAATCACCGCGTTCCTCATGATCCGGGGGGCGGGTGCGTTTTCGGTTGATCGCATGATCGCGGCGCCTTCGACCGCGCGGCAACCAGAGCTGGCTCGCTCATGAGCAGCAAGGTCGAGATGGACGCGCCTCGACTGTGGCTGGTTCTTTCGAGGTGCCATCGCGCGCTCAACCACATTGCGGAACGGAGCATCGAGGAAGCAGGACTGTGCCTCACGGATTTCGCGGCGCTCGAAGCTCTTTTGCATAAGGGTCCGCTGACGATTACGGAAATCCAGGGCAAGGTGCCGCTGGCCATCGGCTCTATGACTGCTGCCGTCGATCGATTGGAGAAAAAGGGCCTCATCATACGCACCCCGGCATTGGGTGACAGGCGCGCCAAGCAGTTGAAGTTGACTCCAGAAGGAAAGCGGATTGTGGAAAAGGCCTTCAGCCGGCACGCCGCAGAACTTGAATCCGGCATGGCGGTTTTGAACGCAAGCGAAAAGCGTCAACTCCACGTTCTTCTGAAAAAGTTGGGGCTATTTGCGGCCGGAGCTGGTCCGGAAACAGAAGTAAGGTAGTGGGTGGGAGGGGGGAGGGGGGGAGAAATACAAGGAGACAAATATGTCATCGAAACCCAGGACCAGTAGGCAGTACGATGCAACCTTCCACCGAGGGCGGGAAAGAAGAACGTTCGGTGAGGAGAGGAACAGAGTCGGTAGATTATCTCGAGCGCGGTGAAGAGCGGCCGTGACTGGAGGATTGGCTAAGGAGCGACTCGCAAGCCACGAGATCACTCCCCCAGGAGAGTAGGCTTCGATCCCTCATTAAGCAGCAAAGGAAAAAGATATGACGACTATCTCCGTAATCGTAGGCAGCACGCGCCAGGGTCGGTTTTCTGAAAAGCCCGCGCAGTGGATTCTTCAACACCTCCACAAGCGCGACGGAATCGAAGCACGGCTGCTGGACCTTCGCGACTTTCCGATGCCCTTCTTTGACCAGCCCATGCCGCCTGCCATGCCTGGCCGTGCGCCTTACGAGCACGAGGTTGTGAAACGCTGGACCGCTTCAATAGCCGCATCGGACAGTTTTGTTTTCGTCACCCCGGAATACAACTACGGCACCTCAGCAGTGCTCAAAAATGCGATCGACTGGGTCTATCCGGAGTGGAACCACAAGGCGGCTGCTTTCGTAAGCTACGGCAGCGCCATGGGCGCGCGCGGCATCCAGCAGCTCCGGGAAACCATGATCGAGGTTCAGATCGCCCCGGTGCGCTCGTCCGTCCACATACCTGTCACGACTCTTTGGGCGCATTTCCAGGGCGGTGACGTGGACAAAGGACTCACCGAGCTTCATAAACAAGCCCAGACGATGATTGATGACCTGCTGTGGTGGACGGCCGCACTTAAGGCGGCCCGCAAACCCTGACAACCGAATTTAGAAAGGCCAAACCCATGCTTGATGTAAAATCCCAAGACAGAACCGTTATTCGAATCGCTAGACGGACCCGCGGCCAGAGTCACGGGCCGATCACACGCCTCATGTCGCCGTCCGACTTTGGCCGTCTTTTGAAACCCTTCGTGTTTCTCGACCTGATCGACAATCAGGGAAAACCGTTCTCTGGTTTCGGGCTCCATCCACATTCCGGCATCGCTACCCTGACCTACGTTGCCGAGGGCAGCCTCCGCTATGAAGACACGAACGGAGCGACGGGATTGTTGCGCGCCGGCGGTATCGAATGGATGCGGGCCGGCGGCGGAGTCTGGCATGGAGGTGGCGCTGGCGAACCAGGACGGACGCGTGGCTTCCAGCTTTGGATCGCCTTGCCGCCCGAGCTTGAGCTGGGGTCATCCGAGAGCGTGTACCTGGCGCCAGAGGTCATTCCCCAAGACGGGCCAGCGCGTGTCCTCCTCGGTAGCTACAGAACCGCGACAAGTGCGATCAAAACTCCATTACCGATGAATTACCTCGCGGTGCGTTTGAAAGCCGGAGAACGCTGGAACTACCAGCCGCCCGCCGGGCACACTGTCCTTTGGATCGCGATCGGGAAGGGCTCCGTTCTGGTTCCGGACCAGCTGCAGCAGGGCGAGCTGGTGGCCTTCAGGCCGTCGAACGCCGCGATCGAGTTCGAGGCCCAATCCGATGCAGAGTTCGTGCTAGGCTCGGCTTTCCCGCATGATTACGACCTTGTCCTGGGCTCCCACTCCGTGCATACAAGCGCCGCGGCGCTGCGTGAAGCCGAGGCGCGGATCTCGGCGATCCAGACGCGCCTGATTCAGCAGGGCAAGCTTTGAACATCGGGCGGGCAGCCAGTTCGAGAGGCCGCCGCATAGGCGGCCTTTCTCTAAAGCAGATGCGCCGCATCAAACCGTTGGGATCGTACCCAATGTTGAAAAGGCCGTCGAAGCCCTTGTGATTTGAAGGAGAGAACAATGCTCGACCACATGATTCTGACTGTCAGCAATGTCGAACGTTCGTTGGCGTTCTATGAGGCGGCTTTGAAGCCTCTTAATATCAAGTTCTTCCTACCCTACAAGGGCGAAGGCGATCATCCTGATCTGTGGGGATTTGGCGATGGCAAGAGGGCCTTCTTCTGGATCAAGCAAGGGAAGCCTGATCCAGCGTCCATTCACTGGGGGTTCATGGCCGAAAACAATGGTAAGGTCGATGAATTCTACAGGGCGGCAATATCCGCTGGTGCCAGGAACAATATTTCACCGCGGGCACGACTGGAATACTATCCGGGATACTATGCCGCCGATATCTTTGACCCGGACGGGTATTCATTCGAGGTCGTCCATAAAAGCTCTAGGGGATGATGCGCAGGTCGCGAAGTCTGGTGAGCTGCCGCCTAAAGCTCTGGTGCGTGTCGATGCAATCCGCAAAGCCTGCCTGACGAATCTTGATGGTGCTCTGGATTGTCTCTTCACGGAAGTTGAGCATCCAGTCTACGAACGCCCAGTTTGCATTCTGCTCGTAGGACGTGGCATGCAGGCCATAGCGGCCAACCATTGAATCCCACAATGGAGCCTTCTCGCTCATCTCGGAAACAGTAGACATCGCGAGCGGCTCTGCGATTGGAAGGTCGTAGAAGGCAGCGAGCTCATTCCACAGTTGCCTCCAGCGATACACATCTCCGTTCGATACATTGAAGATTTCGTTGCGTGCTTTGTCTTCACCCAGAGCCCACAAAGTCGCGCGCCCGAACAATTCTGCGTCTGTTGTCTCCTGAAGAGTATTCCATCCCTCCTTCGTGCCAGGAAAGCGCAAGGGCAACCCGAGTTCGCAGCTCATCGCAGCATAGGTCGCAAGACTGGTAACCAGATTCATTGGCGAGTTTATGCTTGGTCCCATGACCAAATGGGGACGCAAGACGGTCCAGCTGGCTCCGTTCTTAGCCGCCCATTCAGCCACAATGTCTTCTTGCTGGTGGTAGTGGATCGGCGCGATTAGACGTGGCTCTGTCTCCTTCGCTGGAGCGTTGAACGCACCCAGACTGAAGCCGTACGACTTGGCGCCGCCGGCAAGCAGGATGCGCTGAAGAGGCACATTGCGCGCGGCGAGAGCGTCGAGCGTATTCTTCAACATTCTGGCATTCGGCCCAACAGTTTCTGCCATCGTGGGTTTCTCGACGTAGGCAGCGAAGACCAGATCTGTCACGTTATCGAGAGATGAAAAGGCGTGTGTCGTGCTCTCGCGGTCCATGAGATCAACGCCGATATGAGGGGGTGCGGCCTGCGCCCGGTAGGCAGGCGGGGGTCGGCGCGCAGCTGTGGTGATCCCCCATTTTGGATTCTCGGCGACAGCGTTAATGACACCTGTACCAAGGACGCCGTACGGTCCAACAAGCAGTATCTGGCGTTCCGTGACGGGTGTTTCAGAAGTAGCGGACATGACAACTCTCCTTTCAAATCGAGTTGACTAGGAAATACGGCTTGGCAGTCTGCGGAAATGAGGACATCCGCTCAGCGTCGAACCAGCGTTGCCTGTCAGAGCTGATACGACAGGTGATTTATACGGGTGAGTAGTACGGACAGCCGATTTGCTTGAGCGGCCAGCACTCTAAACGCGAGCCCGCTCCCGGCCTCAGACTCGATGCAATGATCCCGTCGGTCAATCTCTCTTCACGTTGGGAGCCGCTCGGCTATTTCATCTACCCGCTCGGGATAGAACGCAACATGCCCCCTAATCTGCGCAACAGCAGGAAACGGATCCTCGTATGACCACACCGCATTGACGGACTTCTCTCCTCCAGAGGGAACGCTGTAGTAACTGCAATCCCCCTTATAAGGGCAATAGGTCACGTGATCCGTCCGTTCCAATTTGGAAAACTCAACGTCCTCGGTTGGAATGTATTGAACGGGCGGATACGCCGCTTCGCGGAGCGTCAAAGCGTTGCTTGTATCGGCAACCACACGGCCCGCGACGGATATGACAACGCGAGCGGGATTGCGCTGGATGGAAATCGGATGATCTGGACCTGGAAGCTTGACCTGCTTTTCTTTCATGTTTCGGT
>CAVUUB010000009.1:0-352184 GCA_963744555.1 Bryobacterales bacterium
TCGACAAAAGGACGGCAGAACTACTCGGGCATCACTTCGGGGCCATGGCTGCGGAGGCCGAGAAGCGTGGTGAGTTGGGGGTCCCTGAGTACGTCTTCGTGGACGAGTTCGGTGACCCGTACCATCCCGCTCAATTGACTCGTTACCTTCACTCGTTGCAGCGTCGAGCGGGCCTGCCAGAAATCACCCTCCATGACCTCCGCCATACGGCGGCGACAATGGCCCTGCTCGCCGGCGTGCACCCGAAGGTAGTGAGCGAACGCCACGGCCACGCCTCCACGCAGATCACTCTGGACCGCTACAGCCACGTGCTCAAGTCGATGCAAGTGGCGGCGGCCGACGCCATCGGGCGGTTCCTACAACCTGATTAGTTGGACATATGGTGCTCGGACCGCTGGGGCACGCGGTCAGGCCGCGTCCGCCATGCAGGTGTGCCTCTTCGGTGATGGTGAGGTTCAGCGCGTCGGCGACATCGCTGATGCGGGCCAGGCTGGCGGACCGGTACCCGGTCGCTTCGTAACGCTGCACTTGCTGTTCGGCTATACCCAAGGCTCGGCCAGTTGACGTTGCGTCCAGCGGCGGGCAATGCGAGCTTTCACCAGCAGTGCGGCCAGATCGGCAAGCGACTCGCCTTCCAGGACCGGGATGTCACCGCTGCGCAGCCGGTCGTATTCGTCGACCTCGGCCCGGAGGTCGTCTAATTGCGCTCGGACGGCGTCGACCTCGAGCTGCGCACGCTTGGTGCGGTGGCCCGAAAGGTGTCTCGCCTCGAGGTTGCGGAGGGCATCCTCGAACTGGCCTAGATGGTTCATGGTGACGCGGTACTGGATTCGGTGGTGATACGGCAGCTCCTGGAGTGGATGACAACGATCCCTTTTCGGCCGTTGTCACGGTCGTTTTTAAAGAAGTCGGCGAACACCAGCCGGCTGCCGGCTTCGACCACGTTGGGAAAGAACTCGCCTCCGAAACGGGCCTTCAGGCAGACGGCCAGCCGACAGGTCCATCAATACTGGGTCAGACGGTCCAGGTCCACGCCCTCAAGATCCCAACAGGCGTCGAAGTCGCCGGCTCGTCTTTCGAGATGACGAAGCTCCCGTCCAGCCAGACTTGCGGCACCCCGCCGACGCACGCGCCTCCAACCCATCGGAAAGGCCATCGAGGAGCCGGCGACGATGGGTTCAGCCGAAGCGCTCGAGATTTCTTCCCAGGTCGCCGTGTGCTCGCCTAACGGCAGGCGACCGTGGTCTCGAACCAGGGATCATTGCACAAGATTATCGTTGTGGAGTTGCCGCCCCCGCAGGAACCCCCTAGATACGGGGGCGTCCTTCCCTCCTCCTGGTGCGGGGCGGGGGAGGCTCGAAGATAGTCGACGTCGTTGAGGCGTTCGGCGACCAGGCCACGGACACCAACCTGGCGGAGGTGGTTGAAGAAGGTGCCGATTTCATCGGCGGCGCGGTCGACATCGTCAGTGTACTGGTCGAGGAGGGCTAGAGCATCTCTTTGCGCCGTTGCTGGTAGCTGAGCCTGACGAGCTCGGCTGGGTTTTCCGGTCAGGTTCTCGAAGTCCGGTCGGCCTCGCTCGGTTCGTCGATGCCGAGCTGGCGGAGCCGGTCGTAGACCGGTCCGAGCTGGTCTTCTCGCCCGAAGACGATCCCGTACAGCTCGCTGACGATATTGCTGGGCGGTTGATGGCGCGATGGTTGGCCGGTGGAGGGAGGAAGAACCACAGCAATGGCAGGTCGAATGCGAGCGCGAAGGCCAGGACCTCCTGGGCGTCGAACTCTCGGCGCCGCTCGCCGTCATAGGCCCGTTCGATGGCCGAGATGCTGGCTTGGGGAAGTCGTTGGCCAAGGAGCGGCTCAAGGGCTTGTGCGGCCTCTTCTTGGGTCCACCCCCGTAACTCTCGGGCCAGGCGGAAGTTGTAAGCAACGACCTCGTTTAGGTCCGCCTCGCCTGGATTGAGGGAGTTGAGCTGAGGCGCCTTGTTCGCTGGTGTCTTCTTGCGCCCGACCATGCTCCTACGTTAGCCACTGTGTCCCGGTTATGCGTTCACTCCCGCTGAAAAGTTCCCCGTGATATAGTCTGACCGTTGTGAGTTCAAGTTCGGGAGGTGCTGCCGTGCAATCAACCAAGTCCGCTTTCCTTCGCGTCAGGGAAGCCGCGCCGATCCTCGGTATCTCTCCTTCGGCGCTGTACGAGTTGGCTAATTCGTGGCTCGTGAGCGGCGGGCGAAAGGGGGTGCCCGCGGTCAGGCTCGGCCGTTCGATCCGCATTCCCCGGGCTGCTATCGAGCGGATGGCGGCCGTCGGTAGTGAAGCCGGCTCCGACGGTTTTTTGGTTTCGTGACCATAGGGGAAATCACCGTCGGGCTGCAGGCCGGCGGAGCCCTCGGTCCGGCCCGCCATGACATTGGCGCCGTCGTCGTGTCCGTTAGAGCTCGACGCCTTCGCAAGGAGTTGCGCCCCTTGGTTTGGGTAACTCTGGAAGAAGTTGCTCTCGACGCAGTTTTTGAAAACGGACGACTTTTCGCGAGGACCTCCGCTCGCCTTATCGCCGACAGGCTCGGGGTGGACCCCGGAACCGGGCAGGAGCCCTGCGTACTCTTCGTCGGCGCGGTCTGGTCGCCTTTGAAAGAGAGAGCGGTCCCGCTGGCCGCTTTGGACTGTCGGTCTATGTCCTCGGCAGACATCTCTGGTCTCAAGGTGTTTCACGTGCGGATTGCCCATATTTGGCGGCGGCATGGCCGGAAGAACCAGATAAGAAGTCTCCGAATTGGCGTCACCATCGACGGAAGAGCCATGCGTGCCAGAGTCCCGCATGGTGGAGGGACCCCTCTCGGAGTTGTCAGCCTCCCGCGCGTCGCCTCCCCGACGAGCAGCCTCCTTGAAGTCCGCGGGACAGGGGACGCTGGACTTGGACGGGGGGATCGCGTGACGGCCGCCAGGGCCGCCTCCCCGGAGGGGTGGCAAGTGTCTGTGCGCTGGGTTGGGGGTAGTTGGGGGGAGCGTCTTGGGGGCGGGTGGTCTGGTGTTGGGGAGGCTGGTGGTGGGGGCGCTGGTGGTCGAGGGGCCTCGTGGGTGGATGGGCTGGTGGTGGGCGTTGGTTGGTGAGCGGATTGGTGGTGGGCGGTTTGGTGGTGGCTGCGCTGGTGGTGGTGTTGGCGGGAGTGATGAAAGTGGGGGCTCTGATGGTGGGCTGGTGCTGGAGGGCTGGTCGGGGAACGGATCGGTGGTCGGGATTGGTAGTGGGTGTGATGGTGGCGGGGTTGGTGAGGTGCTGAGGGTTGGGGCTGTGGTGGTGGGTTGGGTGGTGGTGGTGGCGGATGTTGACGTTGACGGCGTTGACCGATGCCGAGTACTTGATCTCGTCGGTGGCGTTGAGCATCGACGAGTACTACGCCGGGGTGGGGGAGTCACCGGGGGTTTGGGCGGGGAAGTGGGCAGAAGAGCTTCGGTTGTCGGGCGTAGTCGAGGCGGATGAGTTGCGGGCACTGGTGGAGGGACGGGACCCGGTGAGCGGTGCGAGCTGTTGGCGGGGAACCGGCAACGCTCGGTGCGGGCTTTCGATATGACCTTTTCGGCACCCAAGAGCGTCTCGCTGCTGTGGGCCTTCGCCACCGATCCGGTGGCCGAGGTGGTGGCCGCCGCTCACCGGGAGGCCGTCGCCGAGGCGCTGGCGTTCCTGGAGGAACGGGCCGCCGTGGCCCGGGTACAAGCCGGTGGCGTACGGCGGCGGGTGGCCACCGACGGCTGGGCGGTGGCGGCGTTCACGCACCGTACCAGCCGGGAAGGCGACCCCCAGCTCCACAGCCACTGTCTCGTCCCGAACCTTGTGAAGCGGAAAACCGACGGCCGCTACGTGGCTTTGGACGCCGGCCCGCTGTTCGACTGGTGCCGGGCGGCCGGGTCTGTGTACCAGGACCACCTGCAGCGGTCCTTGTCTTTTCGGCTCGGGGTCGTCTGGGGCCCTGACCGTCACAACACCCGGGAGATCATTGGCCTCAGTCGTGAGCAGCTGCGGGCGTTCTCCAAGCGCTCGGCTCAGATCGAGGCCGAGCTGGAAGCCAAGGGTGCGCTTTACGAGGCCCCGGCGCTCCGGATGCGGGCCGACGACGAGGCCTCGCTCGCCACCAGGACGGCCAAGGACCGCTCGCTCACGCCGACGCTCCTGCAGGGCCGGTGGCGGGAGGAGGCCGTCGCGGTCGGCCTCGCGACTGGTACGGATCTCGAGGAGGCGGTGTGCTGGGAGGAGCCGCCGTTGGACGCGCCGATGTGGGAGGAAGTCGCTGCCACTCTGGTCGACCCAGATGTCGGGCTGTGCTCACGGTCGCCCCGCTTCACCCAAGCCGACGTGGTCGAGCACATCTGCGCTGTTTCCGGCGGCCGGCTCAGTGTGGCGGAGGTCGTCACGATGGCCGAGCGGTTCCTCGCCTCCGAGCTGGCGGTTCGGTTGACCCCAGGCGTGGAGGAGGGTCGGCGCCGGCCGGCGCAGTGGTCGACCGCCGCCCACCGGGATATGGAAGACCGCACGCTCGCCCTCATGGGCGCGCTGGCTGGCCGCCACGTCCCTGCTGTCAAAGACGCCGTGCTGGAGGCGGCTCTCGCCGCCGCTCCCGCGCTGGGGGAGGACCAGGCGGCGGCGGTCAAGGTGCTGGCGGGGGAGGGCGGCGGCCTGCGCGCGGTCCTCGCCCCGGCCGGGTACGGGAAGACCACGATGCTCCACACCGCCGCCCAGGCCGCGGCAGCCGACGGGCACCCGGTCGTAGCCGTGGCGACGACGGCCAAGGCCGTGGCCGAGCTGGCCGGTGCCGGCCTGGACGCGAGGACGATCGCCCGGCTGCGGCTCGACCTGGCCAAAGGGCCGCTCGCAGCGGGCACCGTCGTCGTCCTGGACGAGGTCTCCCAGACACCTACGCGCGAGGTCGAAGCCGTCCTGGCCGCGGTCGACGCCTGCCCGGGCGGGTCGATATGGGTGCTGGGCGACCCACGCCAGTCCCAGCCCGTCGGCGCCGGCGGGGTCGCCGACCACATCGAGCGGCTGGCCCATGAGGGCCTTGTCCCCTCGGCCCGGCTCACGGTGAACCGCCGCCAACTCGACCCGGCCGACCAGGAGGCGCTGGGCCTGCTCCGCCGAGGCGAAGCTGTTGCATCCCAACAATTGCGTACCGAGCACGGCTGGGAGCACGAGCTGGCCACGCCCGGCGAGACCCGCCGCACGATGGCCGACGCTGTATGCACCGACATCGGGCGCTACGGCGCCGAGCAGGTCGCCGCACTGGTCGTCTCGCACACTGACGCCGAGGACGTGGCAGACCGGGTCCGCGCCCGCCTCGCCGCTACTGGCGCCCTCGCCGGCCCGGCTCTGGTCGGCCCGGGGTGGACGGCCGGGCGGGAGTACCAGGCCGGGGACAGGGTGCTCCTCCACGCCCGCTGCGGCCCCTCGGGCAGCCCGCTCGTTAACGGAGCCACCGGCACGGTCACCGCCGTCGAAGAAGCTGGGCTCATAGTCCGCCTGGACGGCAGCGGGGAAGCTATGAGCCTGCCGACGGCATTCGTGCAAGGCGCCCGCAAGGACGGTTCGCCCAACCTGTCGCACGCCTGGGCACGCACGGTCGACGGGGCGCAGGGCGGCACCTGGGAAGCCTGCCACTTGCTCGGCAGCGCCGCCTTGGACGCCTACCGGGGCTACACCGGCCAGTCCCGCTCCCGCCAGCCCACCCACACCTGGAACACCGCCCGGGTCGCGGTCGTCGACCACGGCGGTGCCGTTGCCGACCGGCGGGACGCGGCTGAACAGGTCGCCGGTGCCCTCGCTCGCCAGCCCGACCCATCCCTGGCCGCACGCAGCGACCCCTGGGTACTGGACCGTCAGCTCCGCGAGCGGATCGCGGAGCACGAAAGAGTCCTGGCCGCCCGGCGCCCAGATAGCAGTGAGGCTGTCGTCGCCGCAGCCAAGGACCTCCAGGCCGCCGAGAGCTGCCTGGCCGACAGGGAGGCTTGCGCCTCCCACACGGCCGACCAGCTGGCGGCGATGGGCGCGCTCGCCGGGTTGACCCGACGGGGCAGAGAGCAGCGCCGCCTGTTGCAGGACAAGTTGGCCTCCGACGCCGGACGTGGTGCTGCTGCCAAGGACAACTGCAAGGGGCTTGCCCGCCGTACTTCCCAGTTCAGCCGGGAGCAAGACCTATTCGATCGGTTCGAGGCGGCCGAGGGATGGCGCCGGGACGACATCGCACGCCTCCGGGGCCAGCTTGACCGCCACTGGGCCGAGGTGGTCGCCGCTTGCGTACAAGCAGACGACCCTCTCGCCTACGGGGTCGACAAGCTCCGCCACGCCCGCGCCACCACGGCCGAGGACTTGCGGCACCTCGACGCCGGGGTCCCGGTCGACCGGGCCACCGAACGCGACGACGCCCGCCGTCAGCTCGCCGATGCCCTGAGAGCGCGACAACAAGCCGAAGGGGCACTCGGCACTGCCCGCGCCGCCTTCGACGAGAGCGGGCGCCGTCGGTGGGGGCGTAAGGACCAGCAGGAGGTCGCCAGAGCCAAGGCCGGCGTCGTCTTGACCGAGCAACGCCTGGAGCGGGTGGCCGCCGGCGAAGGAGAGCTGCAGGAGCGCTTCGTCTCTCTCGCCCGACATCAACAGGAGCGCCAGCAGGCGATGGCGGCTGCGGACGCGGGGCGCAACCAGCTCAAGGCCACGTTGGCCCAGTTCGACGCCGCCCTCGACAACACCCGGGCCGACCGCGTCCGCGCCCTCGCCGACGACCCGCCTGCCTACCTGGTCGAGCGGCTCGGGCCAGTGCCGAGATCACCCGCCGGTCGCGCCGTGTGGTGCCACCACGCGCTTGGCATCGGAAGCTGTCCTCGACAGCGAGGCCTTGGGCGCGACGCCCACGAGGCAGAGCCCGGTCATGGCACGAGCCCGGCTGGAGGTCGCCATCGCCGACCGGCTGTTGCACTCGAACGCCGACCTGGCTGACCCGGCCAGCCTGGGCCGAGCTCGCCGGCCAGGCCGCTGCCCTCCGCAATGAGGTGCAGCGCCTCGTGATGGCGCGGGCGACGATCGGCCGGCTGGGCAGCAGGGCAAAATGCACAGCGCAGTCACAGTATGGGTGCCGACCCGGCCCAGCGTGGGCCGGAGCTGAGCGTGTAGCCGGGGCCGGGAACCGAGAACGGCTCGGGGCCATGGCTACACCCGGACAGAGCTGGATGGCGGACGCGCTCCCACGGAGCGTTCACTTTTTCGTCCGGTAACGTCCCATGCACCCAGGGCCAGGGGCACCTACGAGCCGGTGGCGGTCCGAACATCATGTGGCGCGTTCGGTCGTCGAGGCGGAGCCAGGAGGCGAGCGCATCACCGTTCGGCATCTTTTGACGGAGTCAAGTAGCTCGTCGCTGGGCGGCGCGGAATGGAACGTTCTGCGCCCCTTTGGTCGCGGTTCCGGGGGATCGCCAGGAACGCCCCGCCGCAGGCGCTCGGTACGGGCACGCTGCTCCCTTTCGCCCAGCGCATCGCATGCTTGAGGAGTTCTTCGAGGGGTACCCGAGCGTCTCGGTCGAGCCCTTCGCAGGGCTTGCTCACCAAGTCAAAGCAGGCCACGTCCCCCGAACGCCGCCTTCGCAAGCGTTCAGGGGAATGGACGGGACGTCTTTCCCCGGCGAGAACGGCTAAGGCTCGAGCGGCACGACGAACAGGCCCCCCAGGTCGGACGCGATGTAGGCGGTGCCGGCTGCCGGGTCGACGGTAATCGAGGCCGGGCTGTCGCCCGCCGCCAGCTTGGGCGGTACCAGGCCGCAACCAAAACCAACTCGGCTGTTGCAGACGGCTCCGTCGATCACTGACACGCTGGCATCTTCGTTGTTCGTGACGTAGACGTCGCCGGTGGCGCTGTCGATGGCCACGTCATTGACGCCGAACCCGGCAGGGACCGTCGGCGGCAATTGCCCGCAACCAGTCGTGTCTTCGCCATCGCAGGTAGCGCCGTTTATCACGGCCACCGTACCGGCATAGTCCCCGTTGGCCTTGAGGGCCGCGTAAACCGTGTCGGTGGCATCATCGACTGCGATCCCCCAAGGGTTTAGCCCACCGGGCTGGGCGGGGTTGCCGGCGGTTATTGTTACCGGCCCCAGTGCGCACCCCGAGGTGTCGGTGGCATCGCAGGTGGCGCCGTTGACCATGAACACGCTCTCCCCAACCCAGTCCCCCGAGTGGAGGTCGGCGATGTTCGTCGCGTAGAGGGTGTTGGTCGCCTCGTCGACGGCCAGGTTGACAAAGGAGTTGGCGAGCGCGCCGCCTGAGTCCCCGAACGCCAGGGTCGCCGGCACCTGGTTGCAGCCGCTCGTGTCGGTCGCGTCGCAGGTCGCCCCGTTGAAAACCGACAACAGGTCAGGCCCGCTCGCAGTGACAGTGCCAACATAAACGGTGCCGGTCGCGTCATCGACTGCTACCACATCAGCGTTGCCGCCTGGGACCTGCAGGGTGGAGATGTCCGCGCAACCGGCCGCGTCGGTGGCATTGCAGGTGGCGGCGTCCACCACCGACACTGTGCTCGGGCCGGGCGCTGCGAACGACCCGAAGTTCGCGACGTACACCGTGCCGGTCACTTCGTCGACCGCTACTGCTTGGGGGTTGCTGCCTACGGTGACCTGTGGCGGTGTAGCCGCGCACCCGGCCAGTACGTACCTGTTGCAGGTCTGGGTGTCGAGCATTGACACAACGTTGCCTTCTGTCGGGGCGTACAGGGTGCCGACGGCCGGGTCGGCCGCCATCCCTCCAGTCGCAATCGGCACCGCCGGTGGGGCCAGTCGGCACCCGCTCGTCACTTGTGCGTTGCAGAGTGCGGCGGCGATCACCGAAACATCGTTGTCCGTTTGATTAGCGGTGTACAGCGTCTGGGTCTGCTGGTCGAAGGCCACCGCCTCGGGTTGTGAACCTGTCTGGACCTCCCGCACGCTGAGGGTGGCGCATGCCGCCTGGTCGGCCCCGTTGCACACGTTGGTGTCGACTACGACGAGCGCGTCGTCGCGCTGGTAGTCCACATAGACGCTGTGCAGGGGCACGTCGACGGCGAGCCACAGGGCAGCGTCGCCTTCGAACGAATAGGTGACTAGGCCGGGCGTTTGGGTGGTGCACAGGGCCAGGTCACTGGTGTTGCAGGTAGCGAGGTCCCATGCCGCCACCGTGTTGTCGTAGTCGGCCGCGTAAAGCGTGTCGTTGGCAGAGTCGACCTCGATCGCGTTGGGACCGTCGCCGTCGGGGTCGGCATTGAGCGTGCCTTGCGTGGTGCAGCCCGATTGCACGGTGGCGTTGCAGGTGTTGGCGTCGAACACCGCAATGTCGGTGTAGGTGGCCACATAAATGGTGTGGGTGGCCTGGTCGGCGACGAAGTCGGTGGGAGGGCTCCCGACGTTTACGGTGGGGGGCGCGGTGTCAGGGCATCTAGCTAAATCTGAGGCGTTGCAGGTGGCGCTGTTTATCATCGAAACCGTGGTGGGGCCGTTTCCGTTATCGGTGTCCCCGACGTAGACCGTATGGTTGGCGTCATCGACGAAAATGCCCTCAGGCCCTAAGCCGACTGGGACGGTCGCAGGTTTTTGGTCGCACCCCGAGGTGTCCATGGCGTTGCAGGTCGCACCATTGAACACCGACACGGTGTTGTCGCCCGCGTTGTCTACGTAAACAGTGTCGGTGGCTTCGTCGACCGCGATGTTGTTGGGCTGGTTGCCCACAGTGATCGTCGGCCACGGCCCCCTACAACCCGAGCAATACGGCGCTGTTGTCGTTTTTTTTTTTTTTTTTTGTGGTGTCTTGTTTTTTTTTTTTTTTTGTGTGTGGCCTCGTTCAGTGCTTTTTTTTTTGTCGTCGCTATCTCCTCGACCGCTGCAGGCCGCGGCCGAGAATGGTGGTGGCGCCGAGCGCCTCGGTATCAGGAGGGCTGTACCGCGGTGTAGACCGGTCCGGGCGCGATGGTGTTGACACGGACCCCGGCCGGGCTGTATTCCGCCGCCCAGGACCGCGTGAACGAGGCCAGTGCGGCCTTTGTGGCGCTGTAGGCGGCCCCGCCGGGCAGGCCGATCTGTCCGGCCATGCTTCCCCCGACGTTGATGATGCTCCCGCTGCCCTGCGCCACCATCTTGGGGGCGAGCGCCGCGACAAGGAAGTATGCGGGACGGACGTTGGCGTTGAACAGCTGGTCGTACGTCGCGACGTCGAGATCGGCGGTGGGACCAAACCATGCCGTGCCGGCGTTGTTCACGAGAACATCCACAGCTCCGACTTCGGCGATGAAGCGAGCGAAGTCGGTTGAGTCGCTGAGATCGCCGGCCACGAATCGCGCCATGCCCGCGTCCGCCGCGATGGCGTCGACAACCTCGGCGCCTCTGGTGGCGTCGCGGCCGTGTCCGAGGACCGTGTGGCCGTCACCGGCGAGCTTAGTTGCGCCCGCGCCCGACCGATCCCCGATGTCGCCCCGGTGACGAGAGCAACGGTTCCAGTATCAGCTGTCATGACACGTCCTTTCTCGATGTTCGAGCGGCCACCATACAGGTCCGTCTAGTTGTCGGCAAGCGCGGCGCTGATCGTGCTGGGTCGCGAGAACGGGACGTCAAACTGACGCCGGCGTTCCGCCGCGGTGGTGATGAACGCGATCCCAAAACTGCCTCCCCAGTTTCGGAAAAGGTTGGTGAGACTGGAAGCCCTGTTGTTCTGGTCCGGCCTCAACTGCGAATACGCAAGCACATTGACAGGCACGAAAAAGAATCCGTATCCAAGCCCTTGATACGCCCTGGCCAGTGCATAGTGCGAGTAATCAGTCGCCAGAGTGAAGGTGCTGTAGTACCACATGGCGGCGCCTACGGTCATGATGCTGATCATCAGCAGTACGCGGGCGGGCACAATCTGTCGCTGGATCAGTTGCGCCGCGATCGGGGCGAATAACGTGATCACGAGCGCGCCCAGGACCCAACACGAGACCTGCGTCCGTGGCCCGATATCCGTAAAGCGACTGAAGAATCTGCGGAATGAGCGTAGTGCTTCCGAACAGCCCGAATCCGAATACGAAAAAGAGTGCGCTTGCGATGGCGAAGTTGCGACTCGCCAGCAACCGGAACTCGATGACGGGTTCCTTCAGCCGCATTTCCCACGCGACGGTTGCGATCCACCCGATCACGCCAATTGCGAGCATCCAGCAGATAAAGGAACTCCCGAACCAGTCGTCGATCTGCCCGCGATCAAGCGCCACTTCCAACGCTGCCGATGCCAAGGCAATCAGCGTGATCCCGATGCCATCGATACTCAACTTGCCGTTGGTTCGTACCGAGGCTCGCTCCGCCTCAAACGCAGGGGGATCCTTTGAGGAGCCTGCTGCTCAGGAAGAACGACAGGAAGCCGATCGGAATATTGATGAAGAATATCCAGCGCCAATTGTAGTTGTCCGTGATCCAGCCACCCAGGACCGGTCCGATGGCCGGGGCTGTCACAATCACGATCGTGTACAGAGCGAACGCCGACGCGCGTTTCGCCGGAGGGAATGTATCCACCAGAATCGCCTGCGATACCGGCGCCAGGCCTCCACCTGCGATGCCCTGTAGCACGCGGCTGGAAAGCATGATCCCGAGGACTGGGCGCCAATCCGCAGAAAAATGAAGTCAGCGTAAACAGCGCGACGCAGCCGAGATAGTAAGTTTTTCGCCCAAAGACGCGGCTCAGCCAGGCAGACATCGGCAAAATGACGGCGTTCGCGACAAGATATGTCGTGAGAATCCAGGTGACTTCGTCATAGCTTCGGCCGAGGCCGCCACCGATGTAAGGGAGGGCGACATTTGCAATCGAGGTGTCGAGCAGTTCCATGAACGTCGCAAGCGTGACGGTTACGGCGATGAACCACGGATTGATGGTACGGCTTCTCGGTCGACATGACAGCCTCCTGAAACTCAGTGAACATCCACTGTTGGCTCGACCGACATGCCGGGCCGCAACAGATGCTCAGCATCCTGATCTTTATCGAGCCGAATTCGCACCGGGAATCGCTGCACCACCTTCACGTAGTTCCCGGTCGCATTTTCCGGAGGAAACAGGCTGAAGAGCGGGCCGGCGGCGCCTGGAAGGCTCTCCACCTTGCCCTTGTAGTCGCGTCCGAAAGTGTCCACTCGGACGTGACGGATTGGCCAGGTCTCATCCGTCTTGAGTTGCGTCTCCTTGAAATTGGCCGTGATCCAGATGTCGTCCAAGGGAACGATCACGAGCAGGCTCTGTCCCGGTTGGACGCGATGACCCAGCTCAACCGTTTTTCGTCCGATGACGCCGCTGACCGGCGCGTAGATTTTCGTGTAGCTGAGATTGAGCTGAGCGGTGTGCAAATCGGCGCGAGCTTGTTCCAAATGTCCTGCCGGCCGAATCCGATTTGGCGCGAGCGTCGGTAACCTGCTGCGGAGCGATGCGGGCGGCTTCGATCTGCGCCTCCCGCTGGACGACCAGGCTGCGCGCTTCGGCGATCTTCTGTTCTCTGCGACAGTAATCGCCGCGCGGTCGGCTTCCACTGCCTGAGCGGCCGCGGTGGCCTCCGTCTCGCGAGCGTCGTAATCGGACCGCGAGATCTCGTGCTTTTCGACCAGCGCCTGATAGCGAACGCGGTCGCGTTCGGCGCGAGCATAGATCGCTTCGTCCTGTTGCAATTTATGCTGCGCCGCAACCAGGTTCGCCTGCTCGGACTCGACGCTTGCGAGCGCTTGCTCTTTGGCAGCCTCCGCGGAATGGAGCTGCGCCGAAAGCGCTCGCGTCCACGATCGGAACCGTCACCTGCGCCGAGCGAGCTTCCGCGCTCCGTGGTGTCGAGATTTGCTTTCGCGTGTTCGAGCTCGGCTGCGTAATCCCGCGGATCAAGCTCCATCAGCAGGGTTCCCGCCTCTACGAGCTGGTTGTTCTCGACTCGCGGATTGATATAGGTGACGGTTCCGCTGATTCGGGCGCTGACCAGGTCCAGATGCCCTTCAATCTGGGCGTCGTCGGTGGATTCGTAGTTTTGCGAGTGCAGCCACCAAAGCGAAGCGCCCGCGACGGCGATCGCGAAGACCGCAGAGCAGAATCCACCGAGAAAGTCTTCTGCTGGGGACCTTGCTTCCGGATTCTGGTTTCTCGCTGCTGGTTTTCTCAGAAGCGTTCGTCAACCTCTCGCGGCCGCGCTGTTTTCTCCAAATCCATCACTTCTGTTTCGACGGTCCGTGCCATGTTCACTTACCTCCTAAAAGCTCGGGGAGCTTTGTTTCCGCGCCGCCAATGGCGCGCGCAAAAGAAATCATCGCCACGTTGTATGAGAACAGGCTCTCGATGTAGTTCTCGCTGGCTGAGGTGACTGCTTCCTGGGCCTGAACAACTTCGAGGTAGTTGGTAACGCCGTTCGTGTACCGGTCCTGCGACTGGACGAGCGCCCGTTCCGCCAGCGACTTGTTACGCAGCGCGACCTTCGCGCTTGAATCCGATGCGCTCAGATCCAGCCAGGCAATGCGGACGTCGTAAGCGACGCGGCCCTTCAAGTCCTCGTACTCGGCTTCGCGGCGAGCTGAGATCCGCCTGCGCCTGCTCGATGTCCGCATGAATTCGGCCGCCGGTGTAGATTGGCACCGAAATGTTGCCGGCGACCGTGTAGACCTGATTGAAATTCCCAATATTCGCGCCGGCGCCGCCATAATCCGCGCTTACGGAAACAACGGGCAGGCGCTGGCCTTTTGAGCGCGAACAGTGAACGCCGCAGCTTGTACGCTGGCTTCGGCGCTGCGGAGATCGGCCCGGGACCGCAGCGCTTCTTCCGTTGCGGTCTCGTTCGTGATTCCGGAAAGCGGGTGATAAGCGAGATGGATCGCTCAATTCGAAATCCTGATCGATGGCCAGCCCGATGATCCGGCCAAGCGTCAGTTTGTCTTTTTCGAGCTGATTGGTCGCGTTCGTCAGCCGCTGTTCGGCGGATTGCCGCTCCACCTGCGACCGGATGGAATCGATCTCGGGCGAGACTTCATTCTTGACCCGATTGGCCGTTTGCCGGTCTAGTTCGCCCGCCGAAGCGAGCTGCGCTCTTGCGGTCTCAACGCGGGCGGCGCTGGCGATCACTTGCATATAGGCGGTTCCGACCGCGAAAACGACTACGTCGCGAGAATCCTGGATGCTGAGTATCGATGCTTGTTCATCGCTCTTTCGAGCGCGGTACTGATTTCGAAGCTCGGCATTATAAAGAGACTGCGTGAGGCTGACGCGGGCATCCTGGTATCCAAATCCGCCGCTGGTCGAGGGCAGCGTGGGCAATCCGGGGATCGGCGGCAGCTTCAGGCCGATTTCTTTGTAGCTGAGGTTTTCGTAACCTTGGCGGGCGTGCGCCGACAGTTGCGGCAACAATGCCGAGAGAGCCCGCAGGCGTTCGGCGCGAACGTCCGCGCTTGCCTGATTGGATTCGATCAGCCCGAGGTTGTAGCGAAGGCCCCGATTCGAGCGCTCCTTGAGCGACAGCTCGATCCTGTGCCCGTGTTCTTTGACGGCACGCTGCCCAGGTACGGGTTTTGACGTTGGGTGGCCTGCGCGCTGGGATTGGTGGTCCCTTCCGCCGGGTTAATCGGACGCGGAGTGGCGATGGAGTAGCCCAGGGGGCTGGGGATTTGTCCGAAGCGGTCAGTCTGATGCCACCCTGACCGCCGCCACGACAACGCTCTTTGGATCTCGCCAATTCCGATCGCATCCAGACACTGGCCCTTCTCATACGGTTGGATGCTGATGAGACCGGTCGGTCGCATCTTTTCTTGCAGGACTTTTGAGCATCGTGAGACCGTTAGTTAGGCATCGATCGGAAATCGTACGAGTTGGAGAGACCATTCGGTCCCAACTGTTTATGACCAAGGGCGAACAAACCCGAAAGAAGATCGTGGAGGCGGCGGCCCCGATCTTCAATCAGCGCGGCTACGAAGGCAGTTCCCTCAACGACTTGATGGAAGCGACTGGCCTGAAGAAGGGCGGAATCTACCGTCACTTCTCAAGCAAGGAGGAGCTTGCCGCGGAGGCGTTCGATTACACATGGGAGGCCGCTTGGAACGCGCGACTCCTGCATGTGGATGAAAAAACGAACGGCATCGACAAAGCTCAAGCAGCTCATCGCGAATTTCGTGGATCATCGGTCGCCGGTTGCGGGCGGGTGCCCAATTTTGAACACGGCAATCGATGCCGATGACGGCAATCCCGGTCCTTCGGGCACGTGTCGCGAAGGCTCTTCGATCCTGGTTGAGCCGCTTGCAGACCATCGTGGAGCAAGCCCAAGAACGCGGCGAAACGCGCCCTGGGGTTGATCCGAAGGTGGTTGCCACGTTGATCGTGGCATCGCTCGAAGGCGCGCTGATGATGAGCCGCCTGCAGCGAAACGACGAAGCGCTTCGACGGGTTCAATCCCATCTGAACCGATATCTCGAAAGCGAGGTGGCGCCTCGCGATGAGTGAAATGCAGAAGCAGCAACTGGAAGAGTTATATCTGGACGATTTGTACGTCGGCCAGCGATTCACGTCGGGGACTTACCTGATGGAGAAGCGGCGCGCATCAAGGAATTCGCGGCGGAGTTTGATCCGCAACCGTTCCATCTGGACGAAGCCGCCGCCGAGGCGAGCGTCTTTAAGGGACTGGCAGCGAGCGGATGGCACACTGCCGCCGTGGCCATGCGGCTGCTCGTTACCGGCGGTCTGCCATTTGCGAACGGCATTATCGGCTTGGGCGGAGAGATCGCGTGGCCCAGACCCACACGTCCGGGCGACATCTTGCACGTCGAAAGCGAGATTGTTGAAATCACGCCTTCGCGTTCAAAACCAAATCAGGGAATCGTGACGGTTCGAAGTACAATGCTGAACCAGAACGGGGAAGCCGTTTATGTGCTAACCGCGAAGCTTCTGGTCTTAAGGAGAACACATGGGCAAGCTTGAAGGGAAGATTACGCTCGTCACCGGTGGTAGCAGCGGGATCGGCCTGGCGACAGCTAAGCGTTTTGTGAAAGAGGGCGCGTACGTCTTCATTACCGGCCGCCGCGATTCCGAATTGGCGGCAGCGGTGAAAGAAATCGGAAGCAATGTGACCGGCGTAAAAGGAGACGTATCGAAGCTTAGCGACCTGGATCGCCTCTTTGCGCAAATTACGCGGGACAAGAGCAGACTCGATATCGTATTCGCGAATGCCGGTGTTGCGAAGTACGCTCGCATGGGCGAAATTACCGAGGAGCTGTATGACTCGATCTTTGGCATCAACGTGAAAGGGCTGGTTTTTACCGTTCAAAAGGCGCTTCCGCTGCTGCCCGATGGCGCCTCGATCATCCTGAACGCATCCATCGTCGGCAGTAAGGGGTTGCCGTCGAATAGCGTCTACAGTTCCACGAAAGCCGCCATCCGTTCGTTTGCTCGAACATGGACAACCGACTTAAAGGATCGGCGCATTCGTGTCAACGCCGTGAGCCCGGGCTCGATCGACACGCCCGGACTGAGTGAGCTTCTGGCGTCCTCGGACGTGGGCGAGCAACGCAAGAAAATGATATCCAGTAGCGTTCCGCTCGGCCGGCTTGGCACACCCGATGAGATCGCCAAGGCTGTGGTATTTCTCGCGTCAGACGACAGCAGCTATGTCACGGGAACGGAATTGTTTGTCGATGGCGGGTTTGCGCAAGTCTAATTCACCGATGCCAGCGGCCTGTTGAGTGCCTCCGCGCGGCGATCGAATTCGTTAACCCCGCATAACCTTTTCCGAGACTCCAGCGAATCATGGGCAGGGTCCGCCTGTCGATACATATCAACATCGATAGAGCCCAATTTAAAAAATAGAGGAGAGTCTCAATTGAGTTGTAAGGATTTTAGCATTCGTCGAATTTCACGCGCCATGGCTCCGGCCATTGCGATCACGTTGGCTATGACGGCCTTGGCGCAAGATTCACCCCGGCTTCGCACGCCACGCAGGGCGTTCCAAGGAAGGATCGACATACGCAACGCGAACATCGCCGACGCGGCCGCAACAGTCGAATCCCAACACTGCGCAAGGCCCCGGACCGGGACCGATCGGCCCAGGGCCAGGCTGCAATTTGTTTCCCGCTCCCGCCTTCGGTCGGCACGACGGTCAATCTTTCGTACTTCGGACCGCCGCCTTCCACTGTCAACCAGAGCCTGGTCGGTCCGGTTCAATTGCTCAAGACCGGTCCCGTTGATGACCAAAACGGCACGATCACGATTCCCCTTTATCTGGGACATATGAAGAATGGAACCAACGTCTGGTACGTCTTGCTGGACGTTGACGATGCTAATGTGGCGGCCGAGCTGGGGCTGAATTTTTCAGCGAAGATGACCTTCATGGCCAATGCCGCACGGACCGCAAATCTGGATCAGAACGGGGACTTGGTATTCGACAAGGGAACAGTTGATTTTTCGCCGGTCCGCAGTATCACGCCGGGCCCCGCGGGCCAGGAGTTTCCTCCAACCGCTTTTCAGCCTGGCGCCGTCGGCGACAAGGACTATAGTCCGTTTGTTCAGATTGTCAATGCCGCCGGCGTTATCTATAACGCCCCAATCGTTGCCTTCGGTGTGAACGCCAACGACATCAGCTTCCCGAACGGCAATGTCGATTACTCAAAGGTGCATGATCAGGTGGTGGCGATCGATCCGGTGAACATGACCGTGACGATCAACTTGATTAACGGCTTTAGCTTCGGCAGGCCGGTCTGGTATCATGTCAATGGATACGAGCATACCATTGGGAGCGGCAATCGAGCACAATACATTCGCTCCTTTGATGGCGGCACTGCATTTGGGCGGCGACGACACCTTCTCCAGCCCGATCGAGCGCATTTTCATCTCCACCAACGGAGCTCAGGGATGCGCCAATCCACAACGTCAGGGATTGTCCGCGGATCTGGCGGATGGTTTTCGACCCAATAACGTCGTGGGCGGAATACCGACGATTGCGCTGGATTACAGTCCGGCATGGGACGCTCAGTTGTTCGAATGGACACAAGACGCAATCAACAAGGGTTTTCGAGGTCAGGTGCGTGAAGAGTTTCAGATTCTGACATTCGTCCAAGATGGCCTGATTACCGGTCCCGGCGGCGGCAAGTTCGGAAGCTCCGGCTTCTCGATCAATTGCACGATTGTCCAACGGCTCGACTGACCTTCCCTCGTGCCCGCTGCTGGTCTTGATTCGGGCGGCGGGCACATTTTTCTTGGTCACCTTAGACTGAAACTCCGACGGCGCACGCTGACTGTCCAAATGACCAAGCGCCTCCATCACGGGCACTTATGGAACATCCTCCAATCCGAATAGCCGCGCAATCTCTGGGTTGCCCGATTCTCGGGCAAGTCGTCGAAATGGTCTTCCATTCGTGTCGCTCGCTTGACGAAGCGAAGGAAATCGCTTCAGGAACCGCGCAACCCACCGGGTATCCGCGGACTGAATGGCGTAGGCAAGGTCGTCAAGCTCGATGGCCAGGTATCCACCCATCTCGCGCAGATACTCAATCGCCCAACCTGCTGGCGTAGCGCCGAACTGACTGTCGGTGCTGTTAATGTCAGCCCCTCGTTCAAGCAATAGCTGCACGATCTGACGATGGCCGTTCAGTGTCGCATAGTGGAGGGGCGTGGCACCGGACTCGTCTCTTTGGTTGGCGAGTCTGTCATCTGTTTCAAGGATGTGCCCTGACACTTTCCCGATCGCCCTGCTTGACTGCCTCGATCATGTTCTCTAAATCGCTCATCCAATTTCTCGCTCCGCATCGGTCGTGTTCAGGCGGAAGGGTGACCTCTACGCCTCCGAATTTTAAATCGTTTGCCGCAACGATTCCAGACGGTCCCTGACGTCGATGTCCTTTGCCGATCGCAGGGACCGGCGCCAAATTGGTGCCTCCACTCGACGAACTGGATCTTGCAGAAAGGTCACTAATCCGCCGAACGGAAGACCACCAGCCCGGCCCCGTTCGGACTCATGATGGATTTGAGAGTCTGCTTCCGGCCCTCTTGGTGCTCGGCGGAAAAGCGACTCGCTACTCAGAACGTGAACGTGTCCTCTTCGGCGATCATGACGACGGGAGGGCCACCCGACGATATCTTCACCGCATGGGCCAAGGTTTCCTTGCCTCCGGCAGACTCCGCGCACTGCTGGAGCGCCTCCATGGATGGAAAATGAACCTCCGCGACGCGGTAAAACTGAGGTTCGCCTTGCGGCGATTGCAAGATCTTCGTGGCGACCATTTTGGTCTTTCCCTGGAGATTCGCGATCGCCATCGGTACGTGCTCTTGCTGATAAATCTTTTCGAAAGCCGAGGCGTCCTTGGGTTGCGGATACGCCACGATCAGTTTGACACTCTTCAATTTATATCTCCTTGCTGATTCGAGCTTAAATGGGAATCAACGGCGTAGCCTCTTAACTTCGGCCGCCAATCCTATGACAAGGCCGGCCAGAGCGCACAGGATCGCAACGCCGAGGTGCGATACCAGAATGTGCCATGCATCCAGGTTGGGGCAGTGAATCTCCAGCACACTGGTCCCAACCAGCCCCGCGAGCAGCCCGGTTGCCGCTCCGGTCATGCCCGGAGAAAGGATGGCGCCTCGGCGCAGCACCAGCCAGAAGGGCACGGCGGCCAGGACTCCAAATGGAGTGCCCGCCCGGATGCAGGCCCAGGCGTTTCCCCAGAAATTTCGCTCATGCTGAAACTGGAATAAGACTGCCATCGCAATCGTCAACGAGATCGTGATGCCAACGGGTAACAGCCTCGGAGGAATTCTGTGGCGGCTGCCGGGTACCATCTGATGCACCAGCGAGTAAGCCAGCAAACCAGTACTGATTGCCAGCGCGCTCAGAATTGTCGGCGGTTTGCAGCGGGGTCATGACCGCGATCGCGAACGCCCCCATGCGGTAGACACCTAAGAGCGACGATGGAAACAAAGATGCCAACGAAAGCTCCAAAGAAGTACCGCGCCGGAGCCACCGGGCGCACCGGGCGCAAATTAGTGGCCATGCCTTCTGCGATCTGACGCAGAGTTGCCGGTGAGGGCGGATCCACGGCAACCGGCATATTGAGCGCGCTTACGAGTTCCTGGCAGCGATTACAAGTTCTCACGTGATCTTGGGCTTGGAGCGGCAACCGCGACTCCTCGCTGAGAGCCCTGGCTACGTCTTTGCAGTTCATTGAGCAGCTCCTTTCGCCCCGTCCTCGGCTTGCGATTTGGAGTAACTTGCGCAGCCGCTCGTAAGCGCGGTGTGCTTTCTGTTTCACGGCGCCCACGGTAGATGACGTGGCACGGGCTACTTCTTCCAGGGTTAACCCTCCCACCTTCAACATCGTCACCACTTCCCGCTGCGCTTCGGGTAGGGCCGCGACAAGCGTGTCGAACGCGGGAGCCGGGTTTCGAGCCTCGGCCTGCGCCGGCCGCTCCGGCAGCACCTCCATCGTAATCTCGTGCAGCGTGATGCGTCGCGTTCGGCGGTAGCCGTCCACGCGCACCCGCCTTGCGATGGCATATATCCAAGGCAGGACCGGCTCACCAGGGCGGTACGTGTGCCGCACGCGATGTATCCGCAACCACGTTTCCTGCAGCAGGTCATCAGCCTGTTCCCGGCTCGCCACCTGGCTCTTGAAGAATCGAAGCAAAGCGGGGCTAAGGGCGCCAACCAAAGCTGCCGGCGCATCCGGATCGGCTTGTTGGTAGCGCTCCATCCAGCGATCCAGGTCTGCGAACGACTGCTGCGGCACGACGTTCTCTTGGAGAGCAGACTCCATCTGAAGGTCATTCGCACCAGCAACGCGCGGAGTTACGCCCTCCGGGAACATTTTTTATAAACAATCTGGGATTTGGCCGAGCCGGAGGACCGTTGCGTCAGGCCAGAAACCCAGTTGCTCCATTTGCCCCTGGGACCGGTTGCACCAGCAAACTTTGTAACCAAACGCCTTAGCTCCAGCAACATCCCATGAGTTTGACGACAAAAAGAGGATCTCGGATGCAGGAAGATTAAGGATTTCAGTCGCGAGTGAGTAAACTCGCGGCGACGGTTTGTACGTTTTTACTCTATCCACTGAAATAATTTCGGCAAAATAGCGTTCCAGACCATTGTGGCGGACCGCAGACTCAAGCATTTTCGGCGAACCGTTTGAGAGGATGGCCAGCGGCGCTCCTTTCAGGGCGTCCAAAGCCGGTCTGACGTCAGGAAATGCCGACGGGCGGAGATATGCCTGCATGAGTCTGTCAAGTTGCGCGGCGCTCGCGTCGATCTTGAGTTGCATGACAGCCGAACGCAACGCGGCTTCGGTGACATCCCAGAAGTCCTCGTAGCGTTCCATGAGCGATCGCAACCAAGTGTATTCGAGTTGCTTCTGTCTCCACAGAGTTGAAAGTGCGCTGCAAATCTCCCGGAATGCCGTCGCCGGCTCGCGCGACGACTGAGTGAACATCGAACAATGTGCCGTAGGCGTCGAAGACAAAGGCCTGCGGTTTCATTTGCCGCTTCAGACCGGCACACCGATCCGAACGCGAAGGTCCAGCTTCCCGCGAAGGGTATTCATCATGATGCAGCCGCGGTCTGCGATCTCGACAACCCGCTCGAGCAGCTCCCGATCGCGGCTGTCTGCCGTAACGTACAACTCGATTGCCGAAAAGCGGGCTGGCGAGTCGGCAATGGTGCCGATCACTTCTGTACGGACGTCGGAAATCTCCGCTTCCCGGGCCCTGATCGCCGCCAGGAGATTGCTCATGAAGCAGCCTCCCACCCCTGCAAGGAACAGTTCTCCGCCCATGGGGCCCATATCGGCGCCTCCTTTCTCGGCCGGCCTGTCGATGAGCACCTGGTGATGTGCGGAGGGTCGCTTCGGACGTCGAGGTTGAAACTTGACGCAGCTGAATCTTCATTTGGTTGGTCATATATTTACTCCCGTTTCTTATTAAACCCACAAATGCCCGAGCGGATTGCTGCCAAAGGCGCCTGATCGTCCAGCGCGACTCCTTGGCCGTTGGAGCGTACGCCGAGTTGCGCCCACAAATGAGCCAAGTCCACCGTTACTGGCTTCGAAGCCATCTGTCCGTAGAGTTCCATGAGCGTCCGCCATCGGTCGCCTTATCGCCTATCTGGAAAGCGCGTTCCAGAGGCCATTCGACCTCAATGTTGCCACCCGCCCGATTGATGGCGCGCAGAGCATCCTGAAGACCTTTGGAATTGCGGGTCCGCTTCCGGATTTCAACGTCGGCCATCAGGCAAAATAGCGCGCCGCCCCAGTAGGTTCTTCCCCAGGTGTGCGTGTGGTCGAGTCCGAGATCACCGGCCTGCGGCAGTCCTTGAGGCATATCTCGCGCCATTTCTCCCCAAACTTGCTCAGGCGCTCAATATCCCGACCGAAGCCCGCGCGATCGGCTCGACGTAGGTGGCGATGCCCTCTTCGATCCAGTGATGACGATCCTCGACTGACGGAAAGCTGAAATGAATCATTTCGTGGGTGAGTTCCCAGTCGTTGTAAAGATCGGCCAGTGTCGCGTGCAGGCCCACGGATATCCTGCAATGCGCCCCGCCGTCGCCAAAACTCATCCCTTGGGAAACACGGCCAAGTTGCGAAACGGTGATGTGCACGCGAGCGTGTGCAACTGGGAACCGGCCGAAATACGACGTCACGGCCTTGGCGGACCGCGTCACCCAATCCAACAGAGCCGTTCGGCCAAGATCGAATTGTTCGGAGTCGATAGAGACATCGATAGGCGAGCCGCCGACCTCGATGCGGTCGGAAGCGCTTGACGCGCGGAGTCCCATTGTCGCGGTCGTACCCAAGAGACGCCCCAACATGGTTCGGCGGTTCATCTGGATCGAACGCAGAAAACGCTAGTGCTGAACGGCCACTGGTGACCCGCCGTTGACGGTTCGACGGACCTGGCTGCCAGATATTCGACCCGCCAAAAGAGCATCCACCGAAACTTTCCCCGGACCGAAGATTAGCACGATGAGCGACGCGATCAGGAAGGTATACGGAGCCGCGGCCGTGAACTTGTCGGGATTCGAAAAGATGGAGAACAGCGCTTCGCGATCGGCCGTGATGTAGGCTACGAGCATGTCGATGACGAGAGGCAGCGCAATCAATCGCGATCCGAGCCCCAGAATGAGAAGGACGCCGCCTCCAAATTCGAGAGCCGAGACGAAGTATGCGTTCAATGCCGGCGCCGGTATGCCCAACTCCGTGAAGAAGCCGATAACTTTCCCGATATCGTTCAGCTTCCCCCAACCGGTCTGCATAAACTGCCAGCCCCAATACAGGCGCACGGCGAGCAGAAACGGAGATTGCAGGCTCGACCCCACGCGAATCAGGAGCAGATAATACTTTTCCAGAAGCTCTCTCATTGAGTTAACCTTGCTTTCTTCGGGCCGGCGGGCACAACCACCCCAACTCGGCCCAGACTGCGAACCATTTTTCGAGCATCGACCGTTGTTCCTCAGTCGACGCGGAACTGTCTTCAAATGCGCGACGGATTGCCTTGCCGATCGGCTGCCCGTCACGGAGAGCGCTGAGCAGGCGATACTCCTCCGCAGCGATTCTTCGGTAGTAAACGGTAAAGTCCAGCCGGTGGACCGCGAGGAAGATTTGCTCGGGTTTCAACCTGCTCACGCGCTTCGTCATGTCGTGATGTTTTTGCTTCAGAGCGGCGTTGCTCGCGGCTCCGCGCTCATCCGACGCCCGGTTTACTTGAATCCGCAAATCGTCCACGGGATACTGTAGAGCAAGCAATCGAACGTAGGGCTGCAACCGCCGCGCGAAAGACCGGGCCGAGCTCCAGCAGATCTTCCGGGCCGAGCACTTTCCCGGCGGCGTTGTCGAACGCTTCGATGTGGGCCCATTCCAGCCGCACCATATCGAGCGCCAGCGCGTGGCGGCTTCCTGCAAACTGCGGGTTGCGTTGCAACCAATGCTCCAGGCGCGAACCCAGATTGCGCAGCGTGAATGACCGCGAAGGGCACTCGGCGAGATAGGCCCGCGAGAGACGATGGAAAGTTCGCTCTCCGAGCACCGCGCGCAAACCTGGGAAATCGTCGTAGAGCGAATCCAACACGCGGAACCAGTAGCTGCGGCTGTAGATTTCCAGCCGTTCGGCCGCGCTCAAGCGATCATTCGGCTTGATAAACTCAGCATCCGTTTTCGGAGCGATTCGATCGGAGCCGGTGAGCGGCTGCAGGATCGCATGCGCCATGCGCCGCTGTACTTCGAGAAGAGTCATAACGCCACCAGAGCAGGAGCGTGGATGTACTTCTCGGCCTTGCGCGCCTCTGCATGAACTTCATCGAAGGAAGGAATCTTGTCGTCCCACTCGAGCAGAGTCGCGGTGGGGCCGACCCGCTGAATGGCATGTTCATACATCTTCCACACCGGATCGATCACCGGATGATCGTGCGTGTCGAGGATGTATTTCTGAAATTTCGAATGGCCGGCAATGTGGATCTGCGCCACGCGCTCGGCGGGAACGCTGTTGAGATACTCGTAGGGATCGAAATCATGATTTCGAGAGGACACGTAGATGTTGTTCACGTCTAACAAAATCCCGCAATCGGCGCGCTCCACCACTTCGTTCAGGAACTCCCATTCGGTCATTTCCGACATGTGAAATTCCGCGTAGCTGCTTACGTTTTCGACGGCGATCGGCACTTCGAGATAATCGCGAGCGTCGCGAATATTGCGCGCCGTCATCTTGGCCGCTTCGAACGTGTACGGCATGGGAAGCAGGTCGTGGCTATAGGTGCCATCCACGCTGCCCCAGCAGAGATGATCCGAGAGCCAAGGCGTTTTGGTGCGTTTAACGAGCGTCTTCAGCCGCCGCAGATGTTCCCGGTTCAGCCGCTCCGCCGAGCCGAAATACATGGACACGCCGTGCTGCACGACGCGATAGCGTTCGAGGATCCGGTCCAGATGTCGCGAGCGGACGCCCGCCGTCGACCATGTAGTTCTCCGAGATGATCTCGAACCAGTCGACGACCGGCTTCTTTTCGAAGATGTGCGCGTAGTGAGGGATTCGCAGTCCGATCCCAATGCCGTAATCGGTGAACGCGTTAAATCGATTTGCAGGCATGGCTTTTAGTTAGGGTCGAGCCTTGCATCAAGCATGCCGGCTCGACCCGATCACCATCATTACTGCTTCTTGGAACCGTCGGTAGCGCAGCCGCCCTTGCCTTTGCAGGAATTCTTGCCTTTGCAGCCGTTGTCGCTGGTCTTGCAGCCGCCCTTGCCTTTGCAGGAATTCTTGCCTTCGCAAGCGTGCTTTTCCTTGTCAGCATTCATTGTGGTCGAAAGCTGACCGGCATGGGAGGACACGGTCGGGTTAGAACTGCCCGATGCTGGGGCAGCGTTCAAACGGGCCATCGTGCCGCCCAGCAAGCCGGTAAAGGCCGCGGTAAGCACCAGAGAGTTCTTGTTGATTTTCATTGCACTTATCTCCTTATTTGTGGATTGGATCGGCGGTCGGCCCGCGCAGCAGTTTCATCACGCTCCGCACGTTTTGATCACACCGTCACCTGATACTTCGCTGACCGCGCCCAGGAGTTACGGTCAAAAAAGTAAGGACTTTGGTTAAAGTTGTGTCGTTTGAATACGCTGAAAGAACTGGGCACCCATCTGAGGTTCACCGCTCCAGTTGCCCTGGTATCGTAGCCTCGGGGATGACAATTGGCTTGGGCCGCATTGCGATCGTTAGGTTGCTTACTGATGGAAGGCCCCTACCTCCGAGCCTTGGAGAAGTTCCTCGAGATGCCGCGCGGATGATTGATAGCCTATAGCATCCGACTGATCGACCGGCGCCTCCGTTCGATGGATTCCACGGCCGCACCGAGCAGGGCCCCTCCCAGGGAGCTGACTATCACCACGCCCGCGTGCCAGACCAGAATATGAAAGACGTTTACATTCGGACAATTGAATTCGAGCGCGCTCAAACCGGCTAAGCCGGCCAATCCACCCGCGCCGGCCCCGATGATTTTGGGATACAGCATGGCCCCGCGCCGCAAGATAAGCCACAACAATAACCCCGCCGGCATGGAATACATGAGCCCATTTTTCAGGCACATCACTCCATTTGTAAGAAAGGCCGACTCGTGCTGTGAGCGAAACGCGGCGGCGATCACCATCATGAGCAGGACCAGAATCGAAACCAGGAGAACAGCCGGAGCTAAGATGTGGCTGCTTCCAGGCGCCATCTGCCGAATCAAGGAGTTAGCAAGAAGAATAGCGCTCGTAGCGAGCGTCAAGAACATGACGGTCCTCTGTGCCAACGTTAGCGCGCCCCAGCCGTTCATTCCGAGCAGGCGACCGCCAACAGTCACTACCGATAGAAAAATAATCGCGCAAACAAGATTCAGGACGTGGGAAGGCGCCAAAGGCCGGACCGGTTTTAGATCTTCCAAAATGCCAGTCTGGATCCGCTGCAACACGTTTTCCGGTGGTCGGGGGCCCTCGTCCGCTTTATCCAGCAAGCGTGTCAAACCTCGGCAATGCTCACAGTGAATCAGGTGCTTGGCTGGTCGTGGCGCTAATGCCGAATCACCAGACCACGAACTGATCACGTCATCCATCTCTCGACAGGTCACTTGCTGCTCCTCTCCACGCCTTGCACGACTCGGCCGGCTCGAACCCTGTACTAACAGTTCGCTGCGTTGGACGAAATGGTCACGCGAGCCGTAACGGCGCACGTGGATGGAGCGAAGAACCAGTTGTGGACCACCGCGAGAGACTGCCCTTGGATCGGCGCTCGTTCTGGCTAGAACACTTCCCACGTCAGCATCCTAACCGGCCTTCTTTCGGATAATCACCGAGTCACCGACTTCGGCGTACCGCTTTCAACGGCGTTCCCTTGCGCTCAACTACTCAAAACACAGGGATGCCGGACCGCAGCCTTCATCGGCGAGGTAATCCTGGATAGCAGGAGTTTGGCGCCGGGTCTAAACCGGGGCTTCGATTTCTATGACAACTTCCCCGAACATTCCCAGGCGAAGTCGCGTTGGGGAAGGGTGGAACGGCGGGCGCTGGATGTCGTGCAACGAGCGGAAACTTGGCTTACCGGGCACCCTGGGCGGCCCAGTTTCGTGTGGTTGCATCTTTACGATCCTCATGATCCCTATGGAGCCCCCGCGCCATACTCGCAAATCTACGAAGAACATCTACATGATGGCGAGATTGCGTATGCCGATTCGGCCGTCGCGCATTTTGTTGCCTTTCTCAAGACGTCGGCGCGCCATCGGGAGTCGCTAATCATTGTGACGGGGGACCATGGCGAAGGCCTAGGGGAGCACCACGAAGACACGCACGGAACCAGTACGAGGCAGTTCTGCTTCTCCAGCCCGGGAATCGGGAGGCGGCTCTGGGGTTGGCTCGCGCGCTTGATCTTTTGGCCCATGCCTACCGCGATGTTGGGAGGATTGGTGAAGCGCAAGCGACTGAATCGCACGCGAAGTTGTTGAGGCGCGGCTTACGCTGAGCGGACCGCACCCAGCTCCGCTACACCGCCATCCACGGCAATGATCTCGCCGGTGATCGATCTGGCCTCTACCGCAAGGTGCAACGCCAGAGCTGCGATCTCTTCAACCGTTGCCAAGCGCTTTAGCGGTGTCATCGCCTCACCTTCGTCGAACACCGATGCTGGCCAGTCAGCGAATCGCGTTCGAACGAATCCCGGAGCGATTGCGTTTACTCGAATTTCTGGAGCGAGGGCGCGTGCCAGCGATTTGGTCAAAGTGATCATCGCGCCCTTCGAAGCAGCGTAGGCCATCGAACTTCCCAATCCCGTCATGCCCGCTACGGATGCGATATTCACGATAGCCGCGCCCGCCTGCTTGCGAAGCAGCGGCACTGCGGCTCGCACGCAATAAAAAGCACCGCGTAAGTTGGTGTCGAAGGTGCGATCCCAGACCTCGTCCGTCAGATCCTCCAGCTTGTCGTGCGGAATGCGAGTGCTCCAGCCCGCGTTGTTTACCAGAATGTCGAGCCGGCCGAACTCTTGGGCGATCTGATCGATCATTGCGCGAACTTCGAGATCTTTGGACACGCTGGCGGCTATCGCGAGCGCCGTTCCTCCAGCCGCCCGGATGTTACCAACAACCTGTTCGGCCGCGTCACGCGAGCGGCTATAATTAACCACGACCTTCACGCCTTCCTGAGCGAACGCTTCCGCGATTCCGCGTCCGATTCCCGTAGCGCTGCCCGTAACAAGCGCAACCCGATCTTGTAAGTTCATCTATACGATGATATCAACGTGCGCCCGCATTTCTTCTCGACTTAGTGTTCTTTGCCGCGGGTCGATATCTGCCAGCCCATCACAAATCGAACCGCAAGGAAAGTTGCTCCACCCGATTCCCGCCATCTTCCGCCGATTGCACGGTTCGAGTCACGCCGAAGGTGCTGGCGGACGAAATGTCCAGAGATTCCGGTTTGCAGCCTGAACGCCGGGTCCCATAGGAGAAACGCTCCGACATTCGTTCGCTGGTCGTTCGATTGGCGCAAGCGGTAGTTCACCCGTAGTAATTGAAGTGTAATTTTCGGGTGCGACACTTGACGTGAGGCCGCTGCCACCGTTCGCAGGTAATGAGGGGCGTTAACGACAGATATCAGAGGGGCTCGGGTCCGTCGCGGAGAGGCTCAAGCTAACAGTGCCGGCAGAATTCGATAGCGATCGTAAGCGGATTGGACGGAGTGCATTCCATAAATGAGGCGGTAGAAAGCAGCTTGCGGCGCGTGGCACTCTGGGATGAAGTGAAGGACAAGCTCCATCAATCCGCTCTTTCCTTGTCGGGGGGCCAGCAACAGATGCCATAGCGTCCGGCAGAGAAAGCCGACGAGATGTACATCACCGGAGGGCTCGGACAGACGCTCGGCGCCAAAGTTTGTGAGTTCGCGGACAATTATCACAGCATGAATACGATCAGAAAAGGAGCCTCTAAATGGCGCGTGAGCATTACATCGCGGCACTCGAGCAGACCCGGGCAGAATTTCTCCAGATGGGCCAGCTCGCTCAAGAAGCCTTGCAAGCGGCTTTGCAAGCGCTCGGCGATTCCGATAGTGCTGCTGCCGGTCGAGCACATGTCCTCGAAGCGCAAACGGACAATCTGTACCGCACGATTTTTGAAGCGTGCCTGCGCCTGGTGACCTTGCAGGCCCCAGTGGCCGGAGACGCCAGATTGATCACTGGCATGCTGGGCGCTATAGTCGATCTCGAACTCATCGGAGACTACGCGGACGATGTGGCTGAAATCGCCTCCGAAATGACGAGGAAACCCGCCTCGGGAGTTTTGTCTGAGTTTGCTTCCGTAGGCGGAAAGGTTCAGGAGATGTTGCACTCGGCAATCGAGAGATGGCGAACCCTGGATCGCTCGGAAGATCTTGCTATTCGTCCCATGCAGAGTGTGGTTAAACGAGCCTGTCAGGATCTGCTGGCAAAACTCACCCAGCTGTCGGCGGGCTCGCCGGATCAGCCTTTGCTTGCAGGCTTGATCCTGATCTGTAAGTATTTGGAGCGAATCTCAAGCCATAGCGTAAGTATTGCTGAACAGGCCGCCTTCGCTGCTGGATCTGTTGGTCCTTAGTGCTTGTTGAGGAGCTGTTTCAGCCTTGTGACATAAACGAGCGGGCGTTTTTCGCCCGCCTCTTCCACTTAACCGTGTGAAATGTTCAAGCGCAGCTTACGCGAGATCCCGCTGCGGCTTTCGTGTGGGACGACTAGGTCGCCCGTGGTGGAAAGTTTAGTGTCCCGCGTTTCCCGGCGCCCACGAGACCCCGCGCAGGACCTCGCCGAAGCCGGCAGTTTTCAGTGTGACGAATGTCTCTCCAGCCGGAGGAGTCGGGCCTCCGGCGCTCAAGGAGTCCGTGATCGTCACCAGCCTATTCGGATCGGCGCCCTGGTCGCCACTTCCGCTAATCGTGGACGTGATCGCGTAGACGGTCACAACATCGCCATTCACGACGCCTGTGAGGTTGCGGAGCCCGTCCGTAGCCGGTGCCCAAGGAAATCCCTTTCCTCCGGTTCCGCTGTTGTTCCCGGTCGGATACACGTCTCCGGTCGGAGAATTAGGAACGGAGTACGGCACGCCAAGCCCCAAGCCGTTCGTCAACGTATAGGCAAGCTTCCATTGGCCCGCGACTGTATCGAAAACCCACTTCTGGAGCCCAGCCGTGGGGTTATTAGCCTGCGTTGCGGGTGTGTAGAACCCCGCGACCGTTTTGCCGACGTTGCCGTTGCCTTCATCCGCAACGTACAACGTCGTGGCGTTCGCAAACCAGATGCCGAAGGGATAGTTGACGCCGACGCCGTTTTTCGTGTTGGCTAGAACCTCGGAAAAGCCCTTCAGAATACACATGTTGTTGGGAAGTCCAGTTGCCTGAAGGACCGCTGGGTCTGGGTTGTAAGCTAGTCCAGAAGTCGGAAGGGCAGCGCCATTCAGAGGAAGGCCCACTCCATTTGCAGGGCGCACACCAGGTATTGCGTCGTAGCACACGCTGCCGGTCGTATCGACGAAGTAGACAGTGTTAATGCCGTTGCCACCGCTTCCCTTCGTGTAGTAGAGCACGTTGTTGAAGATCGTCAGGCCGCGGAAGTTCGTGTCTTTTCCGATCTTGTCATGCGGAAGACCCAGTTGGGTGATGTTGAAGCTCGCCACGGGCATAGGAGTCCCGGGCGCTTGCGCGACTTCCGCCTTAACCTCGGGCGTGAGGATCTGCGCGCCCGCGCCGAGGATGATGCCTGCGGGCTGGGGATTACTGCCGTTCCCTGCGTTGCCCGATGTATAAACCTGGTTGGCGCCCAGCGTATTGTTCAGGATCGCCGCCCGGCCATTGTTGCCGCTATAGGCGTTGGTCAGCGTGTAGCGAAATTTCCCCTTCTGATCGACTTGCGCCACGACGCGATACGAACCCTCCCCGACAGGATTGGTCGGATCAAACACTCCCGGCGTATTGGAGTTCGATACATCAATTGCGCCAATGGGTGCAAGATAACCCATGAACGTCAGAAGGCTGCCATCGGTCGACAGGTTCAACGCAATTTCCGATTTCGACGAGAAGCTGGTGACCATTTGGTCCTTGGTGGGGGGGACTCCATTTTGGGAACTGTTGGGCACCTCGAGCGAGGTGACGAGCGTGCCGACGGGAGTGATCTGGTCGAGAAAAATCTTCGACGTGATGCCGAAGCTGCCATCGACGGTATCGTTATTCCAAACGAAGGGGTAGGTGCTGTCAACTACCGCGGTTACGGGCGTTGGACAGTTGGCGAGCGAGCAGTTCGGCGGCAAAATCGTCGTCCCGGCTTGAATGTTGTTCGTGTTCACGTATACGCTGCGACTGAGCACCAGGTTGCCCGGGTAAAAATATGCACTGCCGTTTTGGGCATAGGCGGTAAAGACGCCCACCAGAGTAGTGATCGAAGCAACCGCAAGCAGGGTTGCGACCGCGAACAGACGGTTTCGATTTCTCGACTTCTTCGTTGTCATAGTAGATGTTCTCCTCGGAAACTATCGAGCGCCGTGGCGTGATCGACGCGAGCCAAGCAGAATGAAGGTACCATCCGCAGGTCACAAATCTATGACTGTTCGTTTGCAGATCCGTGAAGTCAGCGAAAGTCTACCTGACTCAGACCGTTTCGGTTGAACCGGCGACAGCGACCTGATTCGTTGCCGCGACCTATTCACGGTAGCGGATCAGTGCATCGCCCAAACTGTCCTTGAGCGGGCCGAGCCAGGGCTCGTAGTTCCGCCACTGGAAGAGCCCGTCGCGGAAAATCGGCTGGCGGACCTGCTCTGAGCTTGCCGTGCGGACACTACGTTCTGTCTTGTAGAACTCGACGCAGGCCGGTTCGAATTCAAGGCCGCAGAATTCCAGGATGCGCCGCACGTTTCCCTCGAGATCCTCCACGACGTCCTCGTACCAGACTCGCAGTATCCGCCCGGGAAGCACCGCGTCCCAGTGTCGCATCAGCTCGAGATAGGTCCGGTAGTAGCGGGCGATATCCTCGATGCTATAGGTGAACTCCTGCCCGCTGGCAAACAACTGCTTCAGGTTGCTAAAGCAGCACGCCATCGGCTCGCGCCGCACGTCGATGATTTTGGCGTTCGGCAGCATGAGATGGATGAGCCCGATGTGGCGGAAGTTGTTCGGCATCTTGTCGATGAAGAATGGCTTATGCTCACGGTAAGCGCGCGTGTCCGTCATGTAGCGCTCGCCGAGCCTGCGGAAATCTTCAGGCGCAAGTTCGGCCAGCACGCCCGGATAAGAATTATCTTTCGCCGTACGCAAGCGCGGATCACCGAGTCCCGATTGCTTCCCCGATTCCGGGCATTTCAAGCACGATGCGCTGGATGTCGGAGAGTTCCTGCGTGCCCTCGACCTGCGAGTGGGAGGCGAGGATCTGCTCGATGAGCGTGGATCCGGAGCGCGGCAGCCCGACAACGAAAATCGGATCAGGGTCCGGCACGCCGACACCCACGCGCGCGGCGAAGAACTGCGCCGTGCACACCTCGATCTGCTTGCGCGTGTTCGTTTCGGTGATGTCCGGATGGTAGCGGCTTTCGGTGCGCTTGAGTGCGTTGCCGCGCTCGTAAAATTGCCATGATTCCGCATACTCGTTCCGGTCCTCGAACGCCTTGCCGAGCGCGAAGCACAGATGGTAGCGATCGACAGGGTGTGCGGCCGGTGCGGCTTCCTCGGCGCGCATGCGCGCGATCTCGTTCTGCGAAAAGCGATAGGTCTTGAGATTGGCGAGGCTCCACCAGGCATCGCCGAAGCCCGGTCTGGCGGCCGCCGCCATTTGGTAGGATTCGGTCGCCTCCTTCTGCCGTCCGACGGTCTTAAGGGAGTGGCCGAGCGACACGTGCAGATCGGCGGACCCCGGCGACGCGGCGAGCAGCTGGCGATACAGCGCGATCGCCGGCTCGTGTTCTCCCAGGCCGACGCACGCGGCTGCGTACAGTGAAAGATAATCCCTGTTGCCGGGTTCGAGCTTCAGCAGGGTGTCGATCTCTTCACGCGCCCGCAGATATTTCTGCCGGTCAATCAGGACACGGACGTAGTCCAAACGTGCAGCGAGGTAATTCGGTGCGAGCTTCAGAGCGGCTTCGAGTAGCAGATTCCGCGTCATCCAGCACGTCGCGTTGGTGCTCGATTCTGGCCAGCAGCCGCAGCGCCTCGACATCGTCGCCGGACTTGAGCAGATATGCCCGGAGGATGTTCTCCGCCGCAGACAGCTCGCCGTCCGAGAACAGGCTCCCGGCCTGCACGACCTCGGGCGGCAGGTGTTTCAGGGCGGAGACGCGCTCGGCTGCGGTCGCTGCATTTCTTACGTCCCCCGTCATGCGATACAGGCGTTCGAGCATACTCCAGCTCGCCGCCAGCGCCGGGTTGATGTCCACGCCTCGCAGAAAGGCATCGATCGCGCGCGGCGCATCCCGCAGGGTCATGTAGCAATAACCGCGCTCCTGGTAGAGGAGGCTGAACCGCGGATGCTGTTGCTCCAGGCGCTGCAAGGTTGCCAGCGCCTCGTGTATCCGGTTCAGGCATCGCTGGTTGGCGGCGATCAGGTACAGGACGTCGCGGTTTTGGGGCGCTGCAGCCGCCAGCACTTCGGCCGCGGCGAGCGCTTCGCAGTGCCGGCCGCCTTTGCTGAGCTCACGGATGCGGCCCACCTCGAGTTCGATCGGCGAGGACGCGGACGGGCTTTGCATGGTACCCGCTCATAATACCGGCGCTGCATGACATTTGTAACGCGGCTAAACAAAATTCATCGCCAATTCATCGTGGCGTCATCGGCGGGCGACAGTATTTCCCTAGTCTCATAGCTGGCTCGGTCGTGCATCGGCCAGCGATAGCTCGCGGCTGGCTTTTTCCGAACCGCACAGTCTTAAAAAAGGGAGGTACTTCATGAGCCAAATACCGATCGGCGTAAATTCCTGCAGTTGATGGGCATGACCGCCCTAACGAGTACGCTGAACGACGAACATCGCCAAGGCGCTCGAGATTCCGGCAAACAACCGCACAGGAACGATTCGCGATGTTGAGCACATCGTCATCCTGATGCAGGAGAACCGCCCGTTCGACCATCATTTCGGCACCCTTCGCGGTGTGCGCGGCTTCTCCGATCCGCGCGCGGTCAACATCAATCTCCCGCTCCAGAGCGGCACCGGCACCACTCCAGTCCCGGTCTTTTTGCAGCCGGCCGGCGCGGCTAACGTGGCGGCGGGATTCGGAGTACCGCCGAACTACGGCAACTTGGGCGGCCCGGCGGATGGGGTGGAGGTGATCCCGCCGTTCCGCGTGAATCCCGCAAGCGTCAGCCCGGGTCTGACGAGCTTGGGTCTCACCTATCTGCCGGGAACGGATCATGGTTGGGCGGGCACCCATGCCGCCTGGAACCAGGGTCAGTATGACAACTGGGCGGTCCAGAAGGGTCCGATGGCCATGTCGTACATGACGCGCGATGACATCCCGTACCACTACGCTTTGGCGGATGCCTTCACGGTCGGGGATGCCTACCACTGCTCGATCATGGGGCCGACCAACCCGAATCGCTGCTACCTGTGGACGGGCTGCATCGGCAACGTGAACTACCTGGGCAGCGGGGGCACCGACGGCCTCGGCGCCGGGCCGGTCACCTACAACGGCCTCAGCGTCAACAATGCGTACTTCGTCTGGGAGACGTTCCCCGAAGTGCTGCAGGCGGCCGGCGTGAGCTGGAAGATCTACCAGGACCTCGCCGGGGCAACCTTCGCGCCGGATTTCGGGGACGGGACGGGCAATTCCTTCGCCGGCAACTTCACCGACAATTCGTGCTTTACTTCAATCAGTACGCGACGGCCGCTCCGGGCACGCCGCTGTTCGACAACGCGTGCGACAGGCACGGAGATCATCAACACCATCCCGAGCTCGTCGGCACCCGCGCCGGCCTGGCAGGCCTGGGCCGAGAGCCTGTTCGACGAGCTTCCGAAGCGACGTGCAGGGCGGCAAACTGCCGCAGGTTTCCTGGATCGTGGCGCCGGCCGGTTATACCGAACACTCGGATTGCCCGATCAACTACGGCGCCTGGTACATCTCCCAGATCTTCGACATCCTGGTGTCCAACCCCGAGGTGTTCAGCAAGACCGTCTTCATCATCAACTACGACGAGGCCGACGGGAGCTTCGACCACATCGTGCCGCCGACACCGCCGCAGACACCCGCTGATGGGGCGTCGACGGTCAGCATCGAAAACGAGATCGTCACGACGTCGACCCCGAACGGCCCGATCGGCCTCGGCACGCGTGTGCCGTTCATTGCGATCTCGCCCTGGAGCAAGGGAGGCTACGTCAATTCCCAGGTCTTCGATCACACGTCGGTGATCCAGTTCATCGAGAAGCGTTTCGGAGTCTTCGAGCGCAATATCTCCCCGTGGCGCCGTGCGGTGGCGGGTGACCTGACATCGGTCTTCAACTTTGCCAATCCGAATGACGCTACCGCCAGCCTGCCGAGCACCAACGGTTTTCTGCCGTCCGGTGGCCGAACTCGCGGGCGGAAACGTCAACACCTTCCAGCCCACTCTGAATAGCGTGATCATCGGCGTGCCGCCGCAGGAAAAAGGTATCCGCCCGGCGCGCGCCTTGCCCTACGAGTTGGATGTTCACGCATCGGTCAATGCTTCGAACAGCACGGTAGGCCTGACGTTCTTCAACACGGGCAGCGCGACTGTGGTGTTTCAGGTGCGTTCCGGCAACCCTGCGGATCCGGTGCGCAATTACACGGTGGAACCCGGCAAGACGCTGGCTGGTACGTGGAACGTTGCCTCGTCCTATAATCTGTCGGTTTACGGCCCCAATGGCTTCGTGCGTTATTTCAATGGCAGCATCGGCTCCAGCGCCGCAGTTCTCGATGTTCGCTCCAGCTATGGCAGCGAAGGTGATCGCGGCTCAATCCAATGGAAAATCACCAATGTCGCCGCCAACGACGCCGAAGTCAGCGTACTCGATGCCTATACAGGCAACTTGACGCACGCGGCTTCTCCAGCCCCACGAGACGTTTGTAGACGAGTTGTCGCTGGATCAGTTCCATGGCTGGTACGACCTCATCGTCACGGTTGCCGGAGACCCGACTTTCAAATACCGGCTTGCGGGTCACGTCGAAACCGGAGAGGACAGCTTCTCGGATCCGGCTCTCGGGGGCCTTGTTACCCTCAAGGGCTGATCCGAAGCGGGTGGCGCGTCCGTTAACAAACGGCGCAAATCGGCGAGTAGATCAGGCGGACGGGCCTAAGGGCCCGTCCGCCTTATTTCGAATGGCGGGCGGTTAGGGATTCGACTCCCCCGGGGGCCGGGGGTGAATTAAGTTTCTTTGGCGCCTCAATTCGTTCGTGTGTCACTGCGCAGCAAGTCAGCCCGCGTGTCTGCGAGTCGCTGCGGAAAAATCAGCCATGCAACGTACGAATCATCGTAAATTTTGCTCTGGTTTGCTGGCTGCTTTCCCGGCGGGCTGCTGGCTAGCCGCGCTTGATCTATAAGCCGGCGGCCCAAGGCTCGGATTTGTCCCCGCCGATGCCGGCACGCCAAGCCATCCACCGCCCAAGGCCTTGATCAAGACGACGGTCGCGACCATGCGCTGGCCTCCAATCTGCGTAGCGGTCCGCTGGTTCGCCAGGAGGGCCGTTTGTGCGTAGACGACGTCGAGGTAGCTCACCAAGCCGCTCCGGTACCGGTTCAGTGCAATCGTTTCTGCCTGCTGGGCGTTAGTCACAGCGTCCGCGGTCGACTGCGCCTCGCCGGCTAGAATGCGGAGAGCGGCCAGTTGATCCTCCACTTCCTGATAAGCGGTCAGCACTGTCTTCTGATACTGCGCGAGCGACTGGCGGTACACTGCCCAGGCCTGGTCCACGCCAGCTCGCACTCTGCCGCCGGTGAAGACGGGCATCAAGGCAGACGCGCCCAGCGAGGCAATACCGTTCTGCCAACTGAACAGGCTCGCCAGGTTCGTGCTCTCAAATCCGGCCAAGCCCGTGAGCGAGATGTGCGGCAGTGCCGCCGTCTTGGCGACGCCGATCTCCGCGTTCGCGGCTGCGACATAACGTTCCACCTCGGCGATATCGGGCCGGCGCGCCAGCAGTTCGGCGGGAAGACCGGAGGGAATAGTAGGCGGCAGCCCGTCATATGGACGCGCGCGGAAGCGAGAAATCCGACGCAGCCTTTCCTTCGAGCACCGCGATCGCGTGCTCCAATTGCGCGCGCTGGACGTCCAGTGCCTGCGCTTGTGCTTTCGTCTGGTCCAACAGGGTCTGGGCCTGCTTGACCTCCAGTTCGCTCGTCAGCCCTCCGCGAAAACGGTTCGTGGTCAAATCCACCGCGCTTTGCATTTCCTGCACCGTTGAGTCGAGCACCTGCCGTTCGGCATCGGTCTCGCGCAAGCTGTAGTAATCCATCGCCACGTTGGCTTCCACGGCCAGGCGCACAAATCGCAAGTCGGCTGCCGTCGCCTGTTCTGTTGCGTTGGCGGATTCGATCGAATTGCGCACGCGGCCCCATGCGTCGACCTCATAGCTGAGGAAGGCCGGCAATTGAAAATCGTTGTAGGTCGCTGCCAATCCGTTCGTGTTGCCGTTGTTGGGCCGGTTCTGAGCTTCGCGCGTTCGGGAGGCGCTCGCACCAAGACTGATGGTGGGAAAGAGGAAGGAACGCGCGTATTTGGCGCCGGCTTCCGCCTGATCGACGCGCGCTACCGCCAGCTTGATGTCTTGATTCGCCGCATCGGCTTCTGTTTCGAGCCGATCCGAGCTCAGGGTCGTTAAATACGCGCCACCAATCACTGTACGCGATGTCCGGCGTACCGGCATCCGGCGTGCCGCCTTCTTTGAAATTCTGCAGGAACCGGAGGTACGGGCTGGTGGTACTTTGGGCCGACCATGCAACCAGCCAGGGAAATAAGAGCTAGAGTCGCTAAGCGCGGGTCGACAGGATCTCGCGTCCACATAATCAATTCCCCTTTTCGCTGGCCGGAAGTCGATTGCACCGCGACGCGCATGCCGTGCGTCAGAGAATCCGGCGGATTGGCGATCACGGCATCGGTCGGACGGACTCCGGTCAGGATTTGAATCGTGTCTCCGAAATCATGCCCTAGCGTCACTTTTCGAAGCTCGACTTGATTCTGGCTGTTCACCACGCCGACTTGCGGACCGTCTGCCTGGAACAGGATGGTGCTGGACGGAAGCACCAGCGGCACAACGTTGAGCGGGAGCTGAAAGTGCACGTTCGCGTAAGCTCCAGGGAGCAGTTCACCGGATGGATTCGGAACATCGAGCTCCACCGTCAGCGTTCGCGAGTTGACATCGATTGCGTCGGTGGTTCGCGTGACCGCTGCCGCGAAACGACGGTTCGGCAGCTCGGTCAGGTCCATGGATGCTTTTGTGCCGGGCCGGACTTGCTTGCTGAATTCTTCGGGCACGGTGACAAATACCCGCACGATGTTGTTCTGCGAGATCCGGAACAACTCGCGACCCACGCCGGCGTTGCCCGGCATTCACCAGATCGCCGAAATCCGTTTTTCGCAACGTGATAACCCCGTCGAATGGCGCGACGATCTTCTCGAACCCCTGCATCTGTTCCAGCCTGCTCACGGCGGCGGAAGCGGCTTGGACGTTAGCCGTCTGCGCCGCGAGGTTCTGGTTGTTTTGATCCACTTCCTGCTGCGACACGGAATTGGTCTTGATCAGCTCCTGATAGCGAGGCGCCATAACCTTGGCGAGTGCAAGACTCGTTTCGGCCTGATTCAGCATCGCCCGAGCCTGATTCAACTGCTGATCCACTTCCGGGGCGTCAATCTCGGCCAGCAACTGACCCTTGGTTACATGCGTGCCGATGTCCACATACCAGGTGCGAACGTAACCGTCTACTCGCGCATAGATCGGGGACTGCGAGAAAGCCTGTATCATGCCCGGAAGGGTGAGATCCGAGCTCGACTTGCCGCGCTGCGGATGAATCACGTTGACCGTCTGGACTTCGAGCGATTTCGTCGTTGCTCCAAGCTGCTGACTCGCTTTTTGCCGCGCTTGTGCCCCGAAGAAGGCCGAAGTGGCCAGTACAACGGGGATCAACAGGAACCACAGCAGCCGCTTTCCGCTTCGCGTTTAGTTGTTCATAAATTCATCTGGTTTCATAACGTCCTCACGCGTTCTGATGTTTTCGGTGGCGAACAATGGCGAATACCACGGGCACAAAGAAGAGAGTGGCGATGGTCGCGAACAGCAGGCCACCGATCACCGCGCGGCCGAGCGGCGCGTTCTGCTCCCCGCCTTCGCCCATCCCGATTGCCATCGGGACCATGCCGATAATCATTGCGAGCGCCGTCATCATCACCGGCCTCAATCGGGTGGAACCGGCCTCGAGCGCCGCCCGCAAGGCATCTTTGGTTTCGGTGAAACGCTCATTCGCGAAGCTGATGATCAGGACGCTGTTCGCCGTCGCCACTCCCATGCTCATGATGGTCCCCATCAGCGCCGGCACGCTCAGCGTGGTTTGCGTCAGATACAACATCCAGCAGATGCCCGCCAGTGCTGCCGGCAAGGCGGTGATGATAATGAACGCCTCGCTCCACGATTGGAAATTGATCACGATCAGAAGGTAGACCAGCACGATCGCGAATGCGAGACCGGCGCCCAGTCCCACGAACGAAGAGTGCATGGTCGCGACTTGGCCGCGAGTGACCATACTGCTTCCTTTCGGCAATTGTTTTTGCGCCGCGGCCGTGATTTTCGCAATATCAGCGGCAACACCACCCAGATCGCGGCCTTGGGTTCCGGCGTAAATGTCGATAACCCGCTGAACGTTGTAGTGGGTGACATCGGCTGGTTCCTGGCGCCGGTCCATGGCGGCCAGATTTTCCAGAAGCTGTGGCTGCGGTACGACTGGAGAATTGACCGGAATAGTCCGCAGCGCATCGATCGAGTCGACCTTATATTGAGGAGTTTGTATCGCGATAGGGTAGCTGACCCCGTTCGGTGAGAGCCAGAAGTTTGGAGCTGTTTGGAAGCTCGAGCTCAGCGATACAAGAACGTTGTTGGCGACGTCCCTTTCACTAAGGCCTACTTGCTGCGTTCTGACGCGATCGACTGCGAAGTCGAGCCTGGGTTGGTTGAGCAACTGGTGCATGTGCACATCGACGGCTCCTGGGACCGAGCGCATCTGGTCGGCCATTCCCGCGGCAAGCGAGAAATTGTGCGCCATGTCGCTGCCGATGATCTGAATGTCAATCGGGGCGGGAAGGCCAAAGTTCAGAGATCTGGGTGACGATGTCGGCTGGCTCGAAGAAAAATGCCGTGGCGGGAAAGTCCTTCGGCAACTCTTCGCGCAACTTCTGGATGTAATCGGCAGTCGGGTGATGTTTGGCCTGAAGAGAGACCAGGATCTCTGCATCGAAGTTGCCCACGGTTTCGCTATTGCTATAGGAAAGATTAATTCCGCTGGTCGGCAAGCCGATATTGTCGAGAATGCCGCCCAGCTCTGAAGCTGGGATCAGCTTGCGAATAACGTCTTCCGCCTCACTCGTAACACGCGCCGTGTCCTCGATACGCGTGCCCGTCTTGGCCCGCACATGGAGGCGCAGCTGGCCCGCGTCGACTGTTGGAAAGAAGTCCTGCCCCAGACGCCCGGCGAGAATCAGACTCGCCAGGCAAAACAGGAGAAAGCCGCCGGCAAAGAGTGCTCGGTGATCCAGGCAGAGTTGGAGCACGGTCGAGTAGCCTGTCCGTAAGGCGTCAAAGCCGTTCTCGAAGACCTGATGAATGCGCGCGAAAATACCTGGCCCCTGTTCCTGTTCGGGATGCTCGTGGCTATGCTGGTATTTGGCGGCCTCCTTCTTCAACAAGTACATCACCAGCGTCGGAACCAGAGTTCGCGAGAAGAAGTACGATGCCAACAAGGCAAAAACCACCGCCTCCGCCAGCGGCACAAACAGATAGCTGCGCCACCCCGGTGAGGAAAAACATGGGCACAAAAACGATGCTGATGGAGAGCGTCGAGACGAACGCCGGAACCGCGATCTGCTGGGCGCCATCGAGGATCGCCTGGTGCAGCTCTTTTCCCAGTGCTAACTGCCGCTCGAAGTTCTCGATCTCCACGGTTGCATCGTCTACGAGGACTCCCACGGCGAGGGCCAGCCCGCCGAGCGTCATAATGTTGATGGTTTGGCCCAGCGCGCTCAGAATCAGCAACGAAGTCAGGATGGAGAGCGGGATGGAAATCGCGATAATCAACGTGGCCCGCCAACTACCCAGGAACAGGAGAATCATCATCGACGTAAGAGCCGCGGCGATGGCCGCCTTCGCGACCCACACCTTGCAGCGACGCCCGCACGAACAGCGATTGATCGAATTGCGGCGTGATGACCAGTTGCGGGGGAAGTGTCGCCTTAATTTTCGGCAAAGCCTTATAGATGTCGGACACGATCGAAAGCGTGGAAGCGTTCCCGGACTTCTGCACGGTAAGCAGAACGCCTCTTTGCCCGTTCTGCCGCACGATATTCTGCTGTACCGCATACCCGTCGCGCACGTGCGCGACATCCTGAATATAGAGAGTGCCGCCATTGACCACTTTGACTGGTATGTGATTGAGAGCATCCACCACGGACGGAGTGCCGTTCAGCCCGACGTTGTACTCTATGCGGCCGATCTTGGCCGTGCCGGAGGGCAGGATCACATTCTGCGCATTGACCGCGTTCACCACATCCATGCGGCGAAAGGCCCTTCGCCATGAGCTGGTGAGAATCAATGTCCACCATGACCTGCCGGACCTTCCCTCCATACGGAATGGGAATGGAGGCGCCCTGAATGGTAGCCAACTGAGGGCGGATGAAGTTCACTCCCAAATCATTCAACTGCTGCTCGGACATGCCTTTGCCGCTCAATCCGAGTTGCAGGATGGGAACAGAGGACGCGTCATAACTGAGGACCAGGGGAGGCGTGATTCCGGGAGGAAACTGCTTCAAGCCGACTTGAGCCTCGGCGATGACTTCCGAAATCGCTCCGTTAATATCGGCGGTAGGTTGCAGAAACACTTTGACCACCGCAACTCCGTTCAAGGACTGCGACTCGATATGCTCGATGTTATTGACGCTGGTGGTGAGAGATCGCTCGAAGATCGAGACGATACGTGTTTCCATCTCGGAAGGCACCAGGCCGGTATAGGTCCAGATGACGCTGATGACCGGAATGTTGATGCTCGGGAAGATATCGACCGGCGTACGGAGCAGAACGACCGGGCTGATCAGAAGCAGCACCAGAGAGAACACGATGAACGTATAAGGGCGCGCGAGAGCGAGTTTTACGATCCACATAAAGAACCTCCTTCTTCGCACCACTCCAACGTGGCCGCGCGGATCTCCAGGTCCGAGAGCGTCCATTTAAAGTCCAGCTCGAATCTAAGGTTGGCGCCCGGTACCGCGCGGTTGGCGATCTTGTTGGCTTCCGCTTCGGCCGCGTCAAGTGTGGCGAACGTCGCGATCTTTTGTCCGTTGAGAATCAGTTTATGCCCGGACCGCTCGGACTCAATCAGAAAGTTGTAGTTCTTCTCGCATATTAAACAGCTCCCTGTGCCATGGCCCGCGAGAGGCCGCGCTTGCGCATCTTGCTGATCAAGGTGGTCCGTTTCACACCCAGACGCGCCGCCGCGCCGGCCGCACCGCCCACCACCCAATTGCTCTCACGCAGTGCGTTCAGGATGTGATCCCGCTCCGCTTCCGCCAGGGTGACTGGGCTCGGTCGGAACATGCCGCGACTGAGACGGCAATGCCGGGAGTTGCAGCACATCCCGTTGGTCAGGATCACGGCCCGCTCGATGAAATTCTGCAGTTCCCGAATGTTGCCGGGCCACGGATAGCGCACCAGCGCCTCCATCGCATCCGACGTAATCTTCTCGATCTGCTTGGCCATACGTTCCGCGTATCTGATGCACAAAGTGCGCCACCAGCATCGGAATGTCTTCCAGCCGATGACGGAGCGGCGGAAGCGCGATGGGAAACACATTGAGGCGGTAATAAAGATCCATTCGGAACAGCTTCTCGGCGACCAGCGTCGCGAGATCTTGATTGGTTGCGGCCACCACGCGCACATTGACGCGACGCGTATACGTGCTGCCCAGCCTTTCGAATTCCTGCTCTTGCAAAACCCGCAGCAGCTTCGCCTGCAATTCGAGCGGAATATCGCCGATTTCATCCAGGAACAGCGTGCCGCCGTTCGCCGCCTCGAAACGGCCCATCTTCTGCGCCACCGCGCCCGTGAAGGCGCCCTTTTCATGACCGAAGAGCTCGCTTTCGAGAAGTCCCAGAGGAATCGCCGCGCAGTTCAACTTCACGAAGGGCCGATTCGCGGCGCCTGCTGTGCGTGTGGATGGCGTGCGCAATGAGCTCTTTGCCGGTACCGGTTTCGCCTTCGATGAGAACCGTGGAGTCGGTGGGGGCCACGGTTCGAATTTGATCCAATACTCCACGAAGAGCCGTGCTCGACCCCACAATGCCTTCAAACCCATTCCGGCTCTCTCGCGCATCACGCTGCGACTCCAGGTATTGATCGAGTGCGACGTAGTTCGAAATTGTGCTGACCGGCGACGTGCCGCAAGATCGGTACCATGATCTCCTCTGGTCCTTTAATGCGAATGACATTATCGGAATGCATCTGTTCTATCCTCCAACTGAAAGTTTCTCGCCAACTGCCGACCGGAGTTCCCGGTGAACTTTCACTTTCCACGCTCATTCTGGATCGATGCCGTTTATCAACAACCCTCGATGGAAGTTCCGCTCGCCAACTAGATCGTGATGGCGTGCGGCACCACTTTCGAGGTGCTGGAGGCTAACACCGCGTGTCGTGCGTACACGATGTCTTACGGATGAGTCGAGCGGAGACTTCTTTAGCAGAGGAAGATCTACCGCTGCGGAATCTGAATGCGCTTCCGTCCGAATAGACGCGCATCCACGGACCACGCGCCAGGTCCGAGCATCGCCAGTGCGGCGCCCAAAGCCCCGAGCAGGATGTGCATCCACGGATCGGTGGGATGCGAGAAGGCGAGACACAGCTCCGCGACTGCCATCAGCACACCCGCGACCGGTGTCCAGAAACCAACCAGCAACAGCGCCGCGGCGCCCGCCGCCACCAATTGCAGGACCAGACTGCGGCGGCAGAGGCGCCGTCAGGAGTCCTGCGATCCCATGTTGAACAGGCTGGAATCGCTGCTACCGCTCGCAAGAATACGAGCCCGGTTCCTGGCCAACCCTCCGGAAATGTCGAGAAAAGCCGTTGCACGAGAGGTCCCGTTCTTAGGCTATCGTATATTCAGAACAGAATCGAAACCCTAAAAAGCGGATTGCGTGAACCCCTCTTTCGAGGGGTCTAGAGGTCGATGATTCCGCGTTTCAGCCCGATGGTAACGGCGTGGGTCCGATCGTTGGCGCCCAGTTTGGCGAGAATGTTCTTGATGTGGCCCTTCACGGTTTCTTCCGTGATGGAGAGCTGGGCGGCGATCTCTTTATTGGCATTCCCGCCCGAAATCAGCCGCAGAACCTCAATTTCCCGCGAGGACAAGGCGTCATCGGTGGCATGCTCGGCGAGTTCCGAGGCCACCTCGGGCAGGATCCGCTTTTGCCCGGCATGAACCAGACGGATGGTCTCCAGAAGTTCTTTCCGCAGGAGACCCTTGAGCAGGTAGGCTCGAGCGCCGGCTTTGAGCGCGCGCAACACCTGGACGTCTCCCGTGTAAGTCGTCAGAACGATGATTCGCGCCGCAGGGAATTCCGCCGCAAATCGCGATCATGGCATCGACGCCGTTCATTTCCGGCATCTGCAAATCCATCAGGGTTACATCCGGACGATGTATTCGGAATTGTTCGATCGCCTCGCGGCCGTTGGAAGCCTCGGCAACCAGTGTCATGTCCGGTTGACTGGCCAAAAGCGCGGCCACGCCCTCGCGGAGCAGGGGATGGTCGTCGACGCGAGAGAATGCGAATGGGGGCCGGTCAGCGCTCATCAGCCGCTTCCTTCTTTGCGGAATAGCCGAAACCGCCGCGGCCGGTGATGTCCGTACGCAATCGAGCCCGGAATGCGCAACTCCACTTCCGTGCCCGCTCCGGCCTCGCTCCACATATCGAGTTGCGCGCCGATCTGCTGGGCGCGCTCGCGCATGCCCGGCAAACCCCAGTGTCCGTCCCGTCCCGCGTCCAGGAGCTTCGGATCGATGCCCTTTCCATCATCCCGGATACGCAGCCGAAGAAGACGTTCGCCGTAGGTGATCTCCGCTTCGATTTTGCTTGCCTGTGCGTGGCGGAACGCATTTCGCAGCGCTTCGCGCGCAATGCGATAGATGTCGTCGCGGAGGATCGGATGCAGTTCCCGCGGTGTGCCCTCTATCGAAACGCGGAACGTCGGCGAGCCATCTCCGCCATCACGGGCGCCGCCGAGTTCTTCACCTAACGCGGCCATAGCCTGGGCCAGTTCGTTGGTAGACGGTTGTGGAGGAACGTAAATTCTGAATCGCATCGCGGCCTTCGACGATGGCTTGGTCGGCGCGATCGAGAGCCTTTTCGAGAGCTTCCTTCGCTTTGCCGGGCGGAAGCAGATCGTTTACTGCTTGAAAATGAAGCATCAACCCCTGAAAACTCTGCAGCAACGTGTCGTGCAGTTCGCGGGCGATCCGGGTTCTTTCGGCCAGGCGCTCTTCAAATCGCAAGGTGAGCTGGGCTTCCGTCAATTTGCGCACTCGGGCCACCATCGCGGTAATCACCCAAGCGGTGATTAAGAAAGCAGCTGTTGCCACGATGGCCAGCGGGTTCTTCGTCCCTGGCGATGAGAACAGCGGAAGAAAGTAGTAATTCAAGCAGAACACCGCTACCACGGAGACGGCGACCGAGGAGACAAAGCCAGCCCTGAGAGACACGAATACGACGACGATCAGATAAAGAAGGGAGATCGCCCCGGGTTGGAGTTGTAGAGGGACGGCGGCAAAGGTGATCACTGCCAGGCCGAGGATGCCAAACAAAAATTGTCTGGCGGCATGCCAGAATCTGTTGGGCCAGGCTCTCCCAAGCGCAGACTGGTTACGCGCGGTAAACATCAACGTGCCTCCTATAGAGTATCTCTGTAAGCACAGCTGTCGGCCAGGGGTCAAACGCTGTCACTAAATCAACTCGTGAGCAAGAACGATAATACAAACCCCTTTGAAATCAGGGCTCACGCTGCGGCCCCGCACGTGCCCTAATCTCCAGCGAGAGATGAAAGGAGAAACAAAAATGAATAGCAAATTGAAAGCACTGTGTCTCAGTGGCTCATTGGCCCTGAGCTTTTTTATCACGAAGCCGGTAATGGCGGATGAGATGAACAAGCGAGTGGAATTCCAGTTCAGCGGGTCAGTAGAGATTCCCGGAAAAGTTCTCGCACCTGGTAAGTACGTGTTCGAGCTCGCCAACGACGCGTCCGATCGCAACATCGTCCAGATCTTCTCGGAGGATTCCAATGGGAACGACAGTCTGGTCGAGAGCGTTTTGGCGATTCCTGACTATATTTCGAACACCTCCGGCAAACCGATCGTCCGTTTTGAAGAGCGGCCTGCCGGGAGCCCGGAGGCGATTCAGAGCTGGTTCTACCCCGGAGACAACACAGGCTGGGAATTCGTTTATCCCAAAGAGCCGAGTTCGGATTCAAGCCAAGAGTCGTCGGCCCCGTCGCCCAGCACGGAAGAGTGATGCCCAGAATAGCATCAATTGGGTTCTCACTAGAATCTCCGTGTAAACCCGGATGCACAGCGCCCTCATCGTTGGGGGCGCTGCTTTCGTCTGTGCTGCTAGCAGAGGCGCCGTAAGACGGCCCAGACCGAATTTTGAGATAGGCGATCCAGCATCTGCACTACTCCGCGCTCACAGAAGCAACACGTCTACCCGATGAGCATGCACCATCGCCTCGCTAGCCGACCACTCAAAGATCGTAAAGCGTCCGTCCTGCGATGCGACCAAGGCAACAGCATCACGTTGATCCTGTACGAACTGGGCGGCTGAGAGATGCCGAGTACCGCCGAGTTGTTCTGGATGCACCAGGGCAGCCATTCCACCGTCGATAGGTTCGGTCACCGTCACTTGCTCAACTTGGGGCCAACCCCTGCGGCGGGAAATCTTAGCACCGAAACCAAGTAGTTCATGTTGATCGGTGAGTATTACAGCGCCGTCAACAGCAGTCAGCCCGGCGATCGCGTCCACGGTCCGGCTTAGGGCCTCCTGCCAGGTGTGCCTGCGTGCCTCCACCGCATTCTCCAGACTCAAATTCGCGAGCTCCGAAAATGGAGGGGATACAACGTAGGGCATCGGCCATACGATCGATTCTCGCCAAGACGCCGAGTCCGCTGGAACCACTAACAGAGATCCACCGTGCCCATGTGCGCGCATGGAGACTGCGAGTTGTACAAGTATATTGACCGAATGTACGGTTGAGGTCGCTGAGCTCAATACGCGCGGGAATGTGAGTACCGCGGGATAACCGGCAACGCGAGGAGTATGCTCATCCACTATTTTGACTTGGTCGCCTTCCAGGACGGCAACATTCACAAACTTTCCCAATTCGTCTCCGGTATGGTGTTTGATAACGAGCAATCCCGGTGCAGCGACTTCCAGGACAAAACACAGAGTCGGGATAGCGCGGGTCGTCCCCCAAACGCCAAACTCGTTTCCCTGCCGCCAAACGCCCAGATGGATTCCGGAGCGCTCGACTGCCGGAGCGACCCGCGTGAGGGTAACCGGATTCAGCGGCAGAGGCCGATCGAACGTAAGTGGAATGACGGTCTGTTCCGGAGAGAGGAAGGCTAGCGAAATCCGTGGTGTGTAGCCTTCTTCGCGTCGAAGGCTCGCCCAAAAGGCGGCGTCGATAAGGGTTTCTATGGTTGCAGTGTCAGGTACTGAAGCCAAGTCCTGCTGCCCGCGATTGCTACTCTCCTGATGTCGTTGAGCAAGGTAGGTGTGCACTCTCGGGGCGACTGCGTGGGCAGCGGGATATGCCTGTCGGCTCATAGGTGAGATTATCCCGTACCGGCCACAGCGCCAGTCTGACGGACAGCGCTCACTTTCGGAATCGCCAAGAAGCCGCACAGCGTCTAAGGTGTGGGGGCTTCATATGCTCACTATAAGAAACGTGTTCGCTTTGCTGGTTATTTGCCTTGTTGCCGGCGCGGCACGCGCGCATGGTCAAGCGACCGGCTCGGGTGTGCCGGTACGCATCGTTGTGACGGTGGAAGGGCAGAAGGGCGCTGTTCCACCCGATCTCGCTCCAAATGACGTCCTCGTTTACCTCGATAACGAGCGCATGAGGGTCACTGGTTGGACGCCGGTTCAGAATGATCGAACCGGCTTGCAACTCTGGCTCCTCATCGACGACGGCGCGGATACAGCGCTGGGTATTCAATTGGAGGACCTTCGCAGATTCGTGCTCGAGCAACCGTCCACTACGCAAGTCGGCATCGGCTACTTGCGCAACGGAACTGTGCAGGTGGAACAGAAGCCTACCTCGGACCATGCACTGGCAGCTAAGAAGATCCGGCTTCCGCTAGGCCAGCCCGGAATCTCAGCTAGCCCCTATCTGGCTCTCATCGATCTCATTCAGAAATGGCCCAGCGCCGACCAAGCTCGGGAGGTGCTGATGATCACCAGCGGCATCGATCCTGACAACGGACCCGGTCCCTCGAATCCGTACCTCGACCGCGCCATCGAGGCGGCCCAGCGGGCGGGCGTGGTTGTACATTCCATCTTTTTTAGCAGTTCCGGACACTTCGGCCACAGCCTCTGGCAGATCAATTGGGGACAAAATTACCTTTCGCAACTTGCTGAAGAAACGGGCGGTGAATTTTTTTGGCTGGGGACTTCCAACCCGGTGTCCTTCGCTCCCTATCTAAGCGAGCTGAACCAGCGTTTCCTTGGGCAGCACATTCTCACGTTCCTGGCCCAAGGGAAGCCAGGCTATAGGCGCGCAAAACTCAAAACCGAAGTTCCGCACGCGGCGTTGGTTGGGCCTTCGAAGGTTTACGTACCCAGCGGCAAGTAGCGTCAGGTTACTTCAACCGCAGAGCGTTGACCAGCAGTTTCCCGAAAAAACCTCGCCTTCGGGGGTCCAGAAAGAGCCACGACAACATGTTCACCACGGCCGGAGGGCGAAAATGAGGATCGATTGCGCGGCGCCGGTCCAGAATTCCCGTTAGCGTTTCTCGCGGCCGCTCGCGAAAATCGTCGAGCATAGCCGTTTGATGCACGCAAGAAATTGTGCAGAATGGCGCGCAGCCCTTCGGCCTTGCTGACTCGCGCTGGATATCGTCCAGAGTGTACTGATCGAGTGGAATGCCGGGCCGCCCGCGCTGTTGCGAGCAGTAATGTACCAGTCCGTCCTCGCAGACATACAGAAACCGGCCGCCGGCGCGGCAGTGCCAGTCGTTTGGCAGACCGCGTCCGATATTCTCCTGAAAATGGTCGAAATGCGCGAACGAAAACAAACCGGTTTCAAGGCGCCGGAAACGGTCATAGACACTTCGTTGCTCCTGCGCGAGCGGGTGAAGCTGGCCGCCATGATCGTGCAAAATACCGACCGTGCTCGTAAAGCCGAGTTCCCGGGCGCGTCCCCCGACCACGATCGCGTCCTCCGGATTTCGAACTCCGGCGCCCAACACGGAGTTGATGGTGACTCCGAACTGGGCGTATTGCGCGAGCCATTCGAGTTTCCGGTCAAGCACGCGCAGGCTCTTTTTCGAAACGTCATCCGGCGCAACGTTGTCGATGCTGATCTGCAGATAATCCAGTCCGGCGCGATTGAGGGCCCTGATCCGATCCGGGGTCAGGAGCAGGCCGTTGGTGATCAGAGTGGCGATCGCGCCGCGGTCGCGAATTCGGCGGACGATGGCATCGAGATCAGGATGCAGGGTCGGCTCGCCGCCGCTCAGCGTGATGATAGTAGTGCCAAGATCGGCCAGGCGATCGATCCGCCGCAGCATGGTTTCGAGTGGCACGGGGGCGGAAGTTTTGTCGTATTCATTGCAATAGGCGCAATCCAAGTTGCAGCGCCGGATGGGCACGATCTGTGCCAGAATCGGATGCGATGGCGACTGCATCGCTCGCACGAACATGCGCGTCTCGCGGAGCTTTCGGTTGAACCGCCGGACCAGGCTCATTAATCTTAAGTTTGACCGATCTTTGCCAGAGGCAGCAACTTTTCTCACTTATAAGATGCTAGAAGCTTTACTGACGCTGCTGCATCTACAGAGTTAGGACATCTAATCGAGGAGGGAGACCTTGGCCACTGTCATCGAAGCAAACCCCTTAGAGAAGTTTTCGCTTGAGCCTCTGCCCGCCGGAGATTCGTGTTTGTTGATCATCTTTGGCGCATCCGGAGATCTCACACGTCGCAAGCTGATTCCGGGTCTCTACAATTTGTCCTGCGTGGGTTGTATGAATCCCAAGTTCGAGGTGTTGGGCGTGGGACGAACACCGATGCGATCTGAGGAGTTCCGCGCCAAATTGCGGGAAACGGTTGCCGGCTCAGCCGATGCCCGCGACTTCACCGAAACCGGCTGGCGCGAATTCGAAAATCGCTTGCACTACTTCGTTGGCGATATTAGTGACGACCAGTTCCACAACCAGCTGCGAGAGCACCTAGGCCAAATGCAGCGCGCCGGCTCGAGCCCCAACCGTTTGTTCTACATTGCCACTCCTGGTTCGGTAGCCGGCCCAATTATCGAAGGCTTAGCTCAGGCCGGGCTCAATCACAACGCCGCCGGCTGGACGCGGATCATCCTCGAGAAGCCCTTCGGACACGATCTGAAATCCGCCCGCGAATTAAACGAAGTAGTCGGCAGAGCGTTTGACGAAAAAGATGTATACCGAATCGATCATTACCTGGGGAAAGAGACGGTGCAGAACATCTTGGTCTTCCGCTTCGGTAACTCGTTATTTGAGCCGATTTGGAACAGAAACTATATCGATCACGTTGAAATCACCGCCGCCGAAACAGTGGGGTTGGAGGGTCGAGCGAGCTTCTACGAAGAGACCGGCGCGCTGCGTGACATGGTCGCGAATCATCTACTTCAGCTATTGGCATTGACGGCCATGGAGCCGCCTATTGCGTTCGATGCTGATTCGGTTCGCGAGCAAAAGGTGCAGGTGTTCCGATCCATCCGGCCGATGACCGTGGATGAGGTGGCAAAACGAACGATCCGGGGGCAATACGGGCCCGGTCAGGTCAGCGGCAAGGCGGTACCCGGCTACCGGCAAGAGCCAAACGTGAGTCCCAGCTCGGTCACCGAGACATATGCGGCTGTCGAGTTTTATGTCGACAACTGGCGCTGGGCCGGCGTACCGTTCTTCATTCGCACCGGCAAGCGATTGGCCCGGCATCTGTCTGAAATTCGTGTCCATCTCAAACGTACGCCGCAGGCACTCTTTGCGGGCACACCGCACCAGCAACTTGGGCCGAATGTCATCACCCTGCGAATCCAGCCCAACGAGGGGATCAGCATCGCATTCGATGCCAAGCGGCCCGGCACCCAAATGCGCGCCCTGACGGTGGATGCGAACTTCTCCTACGAGTCCGTGTTCGGTTCTAAGGGCCCCCCGGCCTACGAGACGCTCCTGCTCGATTCAATGCTTGGAGATGCGACCCTCTTCACTCGCCGGGACGAGGTGGATGCCGAATGGCGCATCATCACACCTATCGAGGAGGCGTGGGCGAAGCTGCCCGCTCCATCTTTTCCCAGCTACGCCGCGGGCACTGACGGGCCGATCGAAGCAGACGAATTAATCGGAAGCGAACATCGCGCGTGGCACCGCCTCATCGAGATGCCCGCTCCTAACGGCGCCGCGTCAGCCCGCGCGCTACCCAGAAGTTAATCGCGATAGGTTGGGCGATTTCAAGACACCTAGCGCTATTGCGGCTTCGGGAGCGCCCTTCGCGGAAGCAGCGCCTTGCGATTGGCTACTTCATAGACTGCCGTTGCGATCACGGCCGACGCCTGCATCAGATGCGCGAACATTGCTGTATGCCTCTTCTTCATCACGGCGCGTGCGCCCCAAGCGATTCGTGAGACTGCTGTGGCACTCTTAGAGTGGCGCCCATCCCAATTCACATGCCGCACGGCACGCTTCCGCTTCTGATCGACTATTTTTCGGTCATCCTGATCGACATTCTGCTGGCCGGCGACAACGCTCTGGTGATCGCCATGACGGTGCGGGTTCTTTCCAAGCCGCAACGTCGGATCGCGATCACCTTCGGCGCGGCCGCGGCAGTGGTGCTACGGGTGATCCTCACCATCGCGGCGGCGCGCCTCCTAAGCATCGAATTCCTCAAGTTGCTCGGCGGTGCTTTCGTCATCTGGATCGCCGTCAAAGTCCTCGCGGATGCCAGTTCGCCACCACCGGAGGCGCCTGGCCGGGGTAGTTTCCTAAAGGTCATATGGCTAATCGTGTTCGCCGATATCACCATGTCCATCGACAATGTCCTGGCCGTTGCCGGCGCGGCCAAAGGCAGCGTCCCGTTAATCATTTTTGGCCTGGGCCTGAGCATACCTTTCGTGGTTTTCTCCAGCAATCTGATTGCGATTCTGATGGATCGCTATCCCGCGATCCTGTATCTGGGCGCGGCTATTCTAGGCAAGGTCGGAGGAGAAATGATGGCTACTGATCCCTTTATCGCGCGCACGCTACATCCATCCCCGGCGATGATCTACGTGGTGGAGGGATTAGCCATTGTGGGGATCCTCGTGGTAGGAAGACTGCTCTGCAGCCGACGTACCCACCCAAAAGCCACGGACCACGACCAACTTGTGCGATAGAATTGAAGCTGAAGCCATTCTCTGGAGTTTTCGAAAAATGCCGATTTACGAATATGTCTGTGACGATTGTGGCGCGAAGTTCGAGAAGCTAGTTCGCCGAAACGGAGACGCGCTCGCCTGTCCGAGCTGCGGACAATCGCACTTGACGACAGCGCTTTCGACATTCGCCGCGCACTCAAATGGAAAGGCAAAGAGTTCCGAGTTCCCTTCGTGCCCCGGGGGAATGTGCCAGACCCCGGACCTTTGCGGCCGCAACTGAATCCGCCCGCCGCCGTGTCCTGAAGGTTGGCGCCTTTTGGCGTAAGAAGTGCTGGTTGACTTCTGTATGCGGCTCCGCTATAGTTCTGAAGTACTGATGTATCAACGGTTTGTCCAGTAAATCGGACCAATTTCCGAGCGCTGTGGGAGGCGGTTTTCTCTGATCGTTTTGAATTGCCAGACGCGTCCGTGTACCGCTCCCTGGCCGTTGTAGTAGCATGAACTCCAGGAGTTTGGCCATGGCCAGCAGAGCAGATGAGCACAAACTGAACATGCCCGGGTCCGTGGAAGAGACGGATTACGAGCAGCTCATCGACGACTACAGCCATTTTGCGCCGCCCCATGATGGGGAATTGCTGCAGGGACGGGTAGTCAAACTACACGAAAAAGATGTAATTGTCGACTTCGGATATAAATCCGAGGGGTTGGTTCCGATCGAGCAATTCGCGCAACCCGATGGCACAGTTCAGGTTCAGGTGGGCGATGTCATCGATGTGATGGTGGACCGCCAGGGAGAGCAGCCGGAGGGCTACATCCTGCTGTCGCACCAGAAGGCCAGCCGGTTACGATCCTGGGACAACCTGGAGAAGGCACACCGCGACGGATTGGTCGTATCAGGTCGCGTGACCGGCCGCATTAAGGGTGGCTTGTCGGTGGACGTTGGCGTTCCGGCGTTCATGCCGGGGTCTCAGATCGACGTCCGGCCGATTCACAATCTGGACTCGTTTCTGGATCAGGACATTCCGGTTAAGATCGTCAAGCTGAATCGCCGGCGGGGCAATGTGGTGGTTTCGCGCAAGATGGCGGTTGAAGAAGAGCAGCAGGTGCGCAAGAGCGCCGCTCTGCAGGTGCTGGCCGAAGGAGCGGTCGTTACCGGGGTGGTCAAGAACCTTACCGAGTACGGCGCGTTCATCGATCTAGGCGGTGTGGACGGGCTGCTGCACGTCAGCGACATGTCGTACGGGCGCGTGAACCATCCCTCTGAGATCGTCAGCGCTGGCGACGAGATTACGGTCAGGGTGCTGAAGTTCGACCGCGAGAAGGAACGAATCTCGCTCGGTTTGAAGCAAATGGTCCCCGATCCTTGGGACAGTATCCAGGAGCGCTATCCGAGCGGGGCAAAAGTGATTGGCCGCGTCGTGAGCGTCACCGATTACGGCGCCTTCGTGGAACTGGAGCCGGGCGTGGAAGGGCTCATCCACATTTCCGAGATGACCTGGAGCCGGCGGATGAAACATCCGAGCAAGGTGGTGAAAGCCGGCGATCAGGTGGAGGCAGTGGTTCTGGATGTAAAGCCGCAGGGAACGACGGGTGTCGCTCGGCATCAAGCAGCTCGAAGCCGATCCCTGGACTACGGTGGCGGACCGCTATGCGATCGGCTCGGTGGTGGAAGGGCGGGTACGCAAGCTCACCGATTTCGGGGCGTTTATTGAAATCGAGGAGGGCATCGACGGGCTGGTGCATATTTCGGACCTGTCCTGGACCAAGCGCGTCAAGCATCCCTCCGAAGTAGTAAAGAAGGGACAGTTGGTGCAGGCGGTGATTCTCAACATTGATGCGCCCAACCGTCGGCTCTCTTTGGGAGTTAAGCAGCTTCAGCCCGATGCGTGGGAATCGTTTTTCCGCGCTCATCAGGTGGGTGACGTGGTGCGGGGCCGGGTATGCCGCGCCTGCAACTTCGGAGTTTTCGTCGAGCTGGCGCCGGGCGTCGAGGGTCTATGCCACCGGTCGGAGATTCCAGCCGCTTCCGATCGCAAGCAGGATGAGCCGTCGCTGCCGATCGGCGAAGAGATGGATTTCAAGGTTGTTAAGCTGAATGAGCCGGAGAAGAAAATCGGCCTGAGCGTTCGCGCGCTGGCCGATGATGAGGAAAAAACCAGGCTGGAGGATTATCAACGCCACGCCGCGGCAGCCACAATGACAATAGAGGAAGTAATGAATATAAGAGTCAAGGGCGAAGGCCAGTAAGCCGGACTGCAAGGGAGATAAACTACACATGACGAAGGCCGAGTTGATCGAGGAAGTCTCCCGGGTCGTGGAAATGACCCGGAAGGATTCCGAGGTGATCGTAGAAGCCATTTTCGACAGTATCGTTCGTTCTCTGCGCTCTGGGGATAAGATCGAGATCCGGGGGTTTGGTAGTTTTCGCACCCGGCAGAGGCAGCCCCGCGTGGGGCGAAATCCCAAGACCGGGACTCGAGTGGAAGTGCCCTCCAAGCGGATTCCCTATTTCAAGCCGAGCAAGGAATTAAAGGACCTGGTGAACAATTCGGCGGGCGAAGCCGGACAGCCGGCTGCGGCTCCTGCTGGATCGGAACCTTCTTCCTCGGGCGGAGCGCCTCACACTCCGTAACATAATTTTCAAAATCCAGTTATGGACTATCTCTGGAGTCCGTGGCGCTACCACTACGTTCAAAAGGGGACGAAGGGCAGCGGGTGCATTTTCTGTGAGGCAGCGGCATCGGAAAAGGACGAAGAGCAGTTTCTGGTGTACCGCGGCCGGCATAGTTTTGTTCTTTTGAACCTGTATCCGTACACCACGGGACATCTGATGGTCGTCCCCTACCAGCACGTGGACACGCTGGAAGCGGCTTCTCAAGTGCGCTGGAGGAGATGATGCTGCTGGCGCAAGCGTCCCAAAAACATTTGCGAGAAATCTACAATGCGCCGGGTTACAACCTGGGGATGAATTTGGGCGAGAGCGCAGGCGCAGGCATCGCCGGTCATATTCACCTGCATGTGCTGCCGCGTTGGCCGGGCGACACGAGTTTCATCACCACGGTGGCGGAGACGCGCGTGTTGCCGGAGGATCTGCCGGTGACGTGGCGGAAGTTGAGGGAGGCATTCGCACAACTGTGAATGCGGCTCCGGTGCGTGCGCTACTATAACTGAAATGTCCGAGGTGGTGTACCGTTCCGAAGTTCGAATCGAGCGCGTGAAGGGGCCGGTTCGCCGGGCATATCTGCCCGCCGAGAGCCAGCCGGTGATTTTTGGAGTGCACAGCGCCGTGGCCGAGCACTACAAGGTGCCGCCCGGATCGCTGGAGCCTCATGCGACCACGCTGGATTACATCGTCGCGGCGACGGCCGGTTGACTCACCGGCACCTTTGGAGGCGCGCTGGAGGCGCGTCAAATCCCGGCTTCGAACGATCGCTTGGCTTCGGATGCAGTGGGCGAAGTCGAGGTGGAAGACGGCGTCTTGATCATTCGGCGCATTCACGCCAAGCTCACCCTGAAGGCCGATCCGGCGCATGGGAGACGGCTCAGCGCGTACATGGCTTCTTCGCCGACAAGTGCCCGGTTTACCGAAGCCTGAAAAACGCCATCGCCATCACGACGGAATTGATTCTCGACAGCCAGCGCCCTAACCGATTCGAGCGCTATCCTGGAACAAACAGGCTTACTTCCTATGCGCTGGCGGTCCACTGCACTCATCGCGTTGGCGCTGTTCACGGCCGCGGGCCAGACACCCGTGCCGCAGTCCGCGCCGCAGTACCCGTACCGCAAGTAATCGCCGTGCCGGTCGATGGCATGGTGCATCCGATCACGGTCGAAATCATCAGCCATGCGATCGAGCAGGCGCAGGCCGAGCACGCCGCGGTCCTGTTGATCCGTCTGAATACTCCCGGAGGATTGCTCGACGCGACGCGCCAGATCATCCAGCAGCTCTCCGCGTCGCCAATTCCCGTGGTCACCTACGTCACGCCCAGCGGAGCGCGCGCGGCTTCGGCGGGCTTCTTTCTGCTCGAAGCGGGCGATGTCGCGGCCATGTCGCCGGGCACCAATACCGGCGCTGCTTCCCCGGTGTTGATCGGCCAGCAGATGGATCCGGTGATGCGCGAAAAAGTGGAGAACGACGCCGCGGCGCTGTTGCGCAGCATGACCTCGCGGCGCGGCCGGAACAGCCAGTTGGCCGAGGATGCGGTCCGCAAGGCCAAAGCCTTCACGGAAAAAGAAGCGCTGGATCAAAAGCTGATCGACTTGATCGCCAGCGATGAGCAGCAGCTTTTCAAACAGCTGACGGGCGCGAGATCACGCGCTGGGATGGCCGCAAACAGGTGCTGCACCTGGCCGGGGCGACGGTAACTGAAGTTCGCACGGACACTGCGCGAGCGCCTGATCGGCGTCCATTGCCGATCCGAACATCGGCTTCATCCTGCTGGTGCTCGGCGCGCTCGGTGTCTATGTTGAGTTTTCTTCGCCCGGATTGATTTTCCCCGGCGTGGCGGGCGCCATTCTTGTTTTGCTGGCTCTCTCGGCGCTGACCATCCTGCCCATCAACTGGGTGGGTGTCGCGCTGCTGGTCCTGGCGGTGACGCTGTTCGTCCTGGAAGCGAAGTTCGCCTCGCACGGAATTCTCGGAATCGGCGCGACGGTCTCGATGGTGCTGGGCGCGATGCTGTTGGTCAACGGTCCGCCTGAAGTGCGTATCCATTTCACCACCGCCGTGGCGGTAGCTGTGCCCTTCGCAGCCATCACGATGTTCCTGGTTTCGATTGTGATCCAAGCGCGCCGGAACAAGGTGCTGACCGGCGCCAGCGGCATGATCGGCGAAGAAGGCGTCACGCGTACGGGGCTCGAACCCGAAGGGCAAGTGCTGGTGCGCGGAGAGATCTGGGACGCCGTGGCTTCCGCCAACGTTCCTGCCGGCGCGCGGGTGCGCGTCAAGGGCATGGCGGGGCTCAAACTGCTGGTGGAACCGATAGCATAGATTCCCGGGAATAAAATCGCCGCTGGCGCAGTCTTCCATTTGTGCTCGGTCTGGTGGAACAAGAGCGGGCTTCCGTGCAGCAACAGAGCAAACTCGCGCGCTTCGAGCTTCGGTGGTCCCGCATATGGGCGCCGCTTACAATCTGGCGCGCTGGTTAACTCGCAACGAACACGATGCCGAAGACGTCGTGCAAGAGGCGTATCTGCGCGCGTATCGCTTCTTTGAAGGCTTCCATGGCGGTGACGGCCGAACCTGGCTGCTGGCCATCGTGCGCAACACCTGTTACACCTGGCTGCAGCAGAATCGCAAGCCGTCGCTCGAGCTGGAGGAGGACATCCCGGAGTTGGACAGCGGCCGGTCCAATCCCGAAGCCCTTCTGCTGCGCAGCGTGGATAGCGAGATGCTTCGCCAGGCGCTGGATGATCTGCCGGTAGAGTTTCGGGAGGCGATCGTGCTGCGGGAGCTGGAAGGCTTGTCATACAAAGAAATCGGAGCGGTTGCGGGAGTTCCGTTGGGGACGGTGATGTCGAGGCTGGCGCGGGCCCGGAGCCGGCTGCAGAAAGCGCTGACGGGGCGACGCTCGCCAAGGAGGTGCGGCATGAGTTGCGACGATGCTCACATGCTTCTCGACGCGTACGTGGACGGGGAGCTGGATCTGGTGCGCGGCGTTGAAATCGAAAAGCATATGGAGGGCTGCCAGGCATGCGCTCGCGCGGTAGAAAATCTGCGGGCGCTCGGGTCGGCCATGCGTAGCGGTGGGCTTTATTATCAGCCGCCGGCGAGCCTTGGGTCCGCGTCTGGAAAAGGCACTGCAGCGAGCGGGGCGATCGGAGGCGCGGCCCCGGCGATTCGGTTGGCAGCTCATCGCGTTGGCGGCGAGCCTGTTGCTGGCGCGTTTATTTTGTCGCGCGGATGATTCCTGGAATTCCTCATGATGCCTCCGGCAACCTGGTGGCGCAAGAGACTCTGGACAGCCATCTGCGGTCGCTGATGCCCGGCCATCTTACCGACGTCCAATCCACGGACCAGCACACGGTCAAGCCCTGGTTCAACGGCAAGCTCGATTACTCGCCGCCGGTGACCGACTTCGCCCCGCAAGGATTTCCGCTGACCGGTGGCCGGCTGGATTCTTTGAGCGGGCGCGCCGTGGCGGTATTGGTTTACCAGCGCCGCCAACATTTGATCAACGTTTATGTGTGGCCTGCTCCCGGTTCGGCCGATGCCAGCGTCGGTGAGAGTGCCCGGCAGGGCTACAACATGATTCACTGGACGCGCGCAGGGATGAACTGGTGGATCGTTTCCGATCTGAACTCGCGGCGAATTGAACAGCTTCGCTAATTTGTTGCGGGCCGCGCCTGCCAGTGTTCCGGCAGCGCCGTAGTGGGAAACGCGACGCGATAGCGCGCCACGCCGCCTGAGTCTCGCAGGTCATAAATGCCGCCGATACTGGGCGGGCCATCCTGACCGCCGAGGAACGTCACCGACCGCGCGGCGATGCTGCCGCTCCAGCACCTGATTGTTTCGCGACCAGCGCCACGTGCCCGATTCGAGCGTGGTCGGCGAGCCGATCGCGAAATGCATCTCCATCGTTAGAATCGACGAGCTGTCGCTGAACACTGCCTGAGCCTGGAGACGATCGCCGTCGCGCGTGCCGCGTAGCGAATGCAGCTTGAAGAGCGATAAATCTTCATGCGTTGTGAGGTCTTCGACCGCTGGACGCTTCGCGCCGCATGCGGCCAGACAGCAGCGTACAACACAACACTTTGGATCGTAGGTGGAGCGTGATGAAATTATACACGCCGCTCGGCCGCACATGCTATTTTGGTGATTCCGACCTCATGTCTAACCTTGTACCTATTACAGTCGCGCACGGCGACGGAATCGGCCCGGAGATCATGGAGGTCTGTTTACCCAAGCAGACCGTGGCGTTGCTCGGGCGCGTCCTGGATCAGGTCGTCGAAATCGTCAAGACGGAAGCGCTCCGCACCTTCAACGGCGAGGTCGGCTACACGCTTTCGCAAGGACAGTAGTCCCGATGCAGCCACTCGTCGGCATCATCATGGGCAGCAAGTCCGATTGGGAGACGATGCGCCATGCCGGCGAGACACTGGAACGCTTCGGCGTGCCGCATGAGGCGAAGATCGTTTCGGCGCACCGCACGCCGGCGTGGATGGTGGAGTACGCGACCACCGCGGAGTCGCGCGGCATTCAGGTGATCATCGCTGGAGCCGGAGGCGCGGCGCATCTTCCCGGCATGGTGGCCGCGAATACAACGCTGCCGGTGCTGGGCGTGCCGGTGGAGAGCCAGTCGCTCAAGGGCATGGATTCGCTGCTGTCGATCGTGCAGATGCCCGGCGGTGTTCCGGTGGGGACGCTGGCGATCGGAAAAGCAGGCGCGCAAAACGCGGCGCTGCTGGCGGTGGCGATGCTGGCTAATCATGATCCGGCGCTGCGCGAGAAGCTCCGTGCTTTTCGACAGGAGCAGACCGCCCGCGTGCGTTCGGAAGAACTGCCGTGACTCAGCCGATACTTCCTGGCGCCACGATCGGCGTGCTGGGAAGCGGGCAATTGGGCCGGATGTTCGCGTTCGCGGCTCGGCGCATGGGCTATCGCGTCCATACGTTTTCACCCGACGAAGACACTCCCACCGGACAGATTGCCGATCTGGAGGTAACCGCTCCTTACGATGATCTGGACGCTGTGTCGGCGTTTGCCCGGCGCGTGGACATAGTAACTTTCGAGTTCGAAAATGTCCCCGCGCCCACGGCGGAAGCTGCCGCGAGTTGCGCGCCGGTGAGGCCGAGCGGGGTGATTCTGCACACCACGCAGCAGCGCATCCGCGAAAAGGCATTTTTGAAAAGCGCGGGTCTTCCCATGACGCCGTACCGCGAGGTGCATTCGCCACAGGATCTTGAGCAGGCAGTCGCCGAACTTGGTCTTCCCGCGGTGCTAAAGACCGCCGCCTTCGGTTACGACGGAAAGGGCCAGTTTCTGATCCGATCGCGCGATGAATTGGCCACGAGGCCTGGAACGCCATCGGGCGTCAGGAAGCAGTGCTCGAAGCATTCATCGATTTCGAGCGCGAAATTTCGGTAGTGGCGGCGCGCGGCGAGGACGGCCAATTCGTCCACTATGGCGCCATCGAGAACCAGCACAGCCGGCATATTCTGGATGTTTCCATCGCGCCGGCGCGAGTATTGGCCGATGTTGCAAACGAGGCGGTAGAGATAGCCCGCTGCGTGCTGGAACGGCTCGGGGTAGTGGGCGTGCTGTGCGTCGAGTTTTTCGTAACCCGCGACGGAAAGCTGCTTGATCAATGAATTGGCGCCGCGTCCGCATAACTCCGGGCACCTTACGGTCGACGCCTGCGTCACCAGCCAGTTCGAGCAGCAGTTGCGCGCCGTGTGCGGTTTGCCGCTGGGTTCGACGGCCATGCATCGGCCGGCGGCGATGGCGAATCTTCTGGGCGATCAGTGGTCGTCGGGCGAGCCCGATTGGCGCGCGGCTTGTGCGTATCCGGATGTGAAGCTGCATCTTTACGGCAAGCTGGAGCCTCGGCCAGGGCGCAAGATGGGGCATCTGACGGCGTTGAATCATGATGCCGAAGAGGCGTATCGGACGGTGCTAAAGGCGCGTGAAAGCCTGATGCGAAAACGGTAGGAATCCATGGCGCCTCGCGTCGACCTCTCCAAGCCGTACCTCAGAGTCTGGTTGTACGCGCTCGCGGTCCATGCCGCTCTATTCTCGATATTTTACGGCCCCAATGTGACAGGTGTGCTGTTCATTGTTGTCGGTGGGGGCGTCATTTTTGCACTTGCAAAGATGTACCACGACCGGGAGGCACTGATCTTATTCGTTGCGCAGGTGCTTTACGGATATGTGTTCGTAGGCTTATTCGGCTTAGCTTCGTCCGAACTCTACGATGCCTACGTCAAGCGTGATAGTCCGTTACGACCCGGCAGTTTGCTGATGTTTGGAATAGTGGGCTTCTTGGCCGGGTGGTTGACTGCGAGAGCAAGGCCGACGGTGGCTGCCAGCGGCAAATGGATTTGGATTGTGCCCGTTCCGCTATTTGCCTATAGCTTCCTTCATGACTGGCTTTGGCGCTGCGAATTATGCCCAGATGCCAAAACAGTGTACTTCTATTCTTCTGCAGGACTGGATGGCCTGTTAACGGCGCAGGCGTTTTGCTTATCGGGGTATTCCATTGGATCGTGGATCGCAGGTCGCATGCGGGTCCAGCCCGGTCCGCCTGCGTTACTCTGAAACTAATGCAAGCGGTTCGCGAATGGCTCAAGCAGGCCCGATCCGTCGCCGTGCTCACGGGCGCGGGAGTATCGGCCGAGAGCGGTGTGCCCACTTTTCGCGGCAACAACGGATTGTGGAGACAATATCGCGCCGAAGATCTCGCTACGCCGGGCGCATTCGCGCGCGATCCGAAACTGGTTTGGGAATGGTATGACTGGCGCCGCGGCCTGATCGCGCAGGCGCAGCCCAACGCCGGCCATCGGGCGCTGGTGGAACTCGAAAAGCGCGTGCCTTCATTTACTTTGATCACGCAAAATGTCGATGGGCTCCACGAACTGGCCGGGAGCCGCAATGTTCTCGAAGTACACGGAAGCATCTGGAAAGTGCGCTGCACGTCGTGCGAGCGCGAGCGAATGGATCGCCGCACGCCGCTCCCTGAAATTCCTCCCAAATGCGAATGCGGCGCGCTGCTGCGGCCTGGAGTAGTCTGGTTCGGTGAAGGCGCTGCCCGCGCGCGTCTGGCAGGATGCGGAAACCGCTGCGCGGACAGCGGAAGTGTTTCTGCTGATCGGAACTTCGGCGGTGGTCTACCCCGCAGCAGGCCTGGCGCAAATCGCAAAGGCGTCCGGCGCGCGCGTAGTCGAAATCAACATCGCTGAAACCGTGCTCTCCGGCAGCATCGACGAGTTTCTCCAAGGCCCGTCCGGAGAACTGCTGCCCCAATTGATCGCATGAAAATCTGCTACCTGGACGCCTTCTCCGGCATCAGCGGAGATATGACGGTTGGCGCTTTAATCGACGCCGGCGCAGATTCTGGCGCGGTCATCCTCGCGCTGGAAGCGCCTGGGTACAGGAGCGCAGTTCACGATCGAGAAAACCAAACGCTGCGGCATTACCGCTTCGAAATTTCGAGTCATCGGCGGGCACGCCACCGGACACCGGCATCTGAAGAACATCCTGGAATTGATCGACGCGTCCGCGCTCCCGGGATCCGTCAAGCAGGCCGCCGCCGCTGTGTTTCAGCGGCTGGGCGAGGCCGAAGCCAAGGTTCACGACATCTCCATCGACAAGGTTCATTTCCATGAAGTCGGCGCGGTGGATTCGATCTGCGACATCGTGGGCGCATGCGCGGCCTTCGATCTGCTGGATGTCGACGAGATTCATAGCTCGCCGGTGAACGTCGGAAGCGGCACGGTAAAGACCGAGCACGGCGTGCTTCCGGTTCCGGCGCCGGCCACCGCAGAATTGTTGACGGGTAAACCGGTGTACGCGCGCGGGCCCAGCGTCGAGCTGACCACGCCCACCGGCGCGGCGATCGCTGTCACGCTCGCAAGCGAATTCGGTTCGCTGCCGCCCATGCAGATCACGGCTACCGGCTACGGAGCAGGCGACAAAGATTTCCAGGAACACGCCAACGTGCTGCGCGTGCTGATCGGCGAAACCAGCGGAGCCGAAGAGGCGACCACCGTGGCGGTGCTGGAAGCGAATATCGACGATTCGAGCCCTCAAGTTCTGGGCTATGCGATGGAGCGATTGCTCGAAGCCGGCGCATTGGATGTCACGCTCGAATCCGTCCTGATGAAGAAGAATCGCCCCGGTACGCTGGTGCGCGTGATCGCGAAGCCGGAAGATCGCGAGGCGCTCGCGCAATTGATGTTCGCCGAGACATCCACGCTCGGGCTGCGGATTTATTCCGCCGAGCGGCGCGTGAAGGAGCGGCACACCCTGGAAGTGGAGACGCCGCACGGCAAGGTCAGGATCAAAATCGCTGAGGACGGATCGTACGCGCCTGAATACGAAGACTGCCGGAAATTGGCGCGCGAGACCGGAGTTCCGCTTGAAGCAGATCCTGGCAGAGGCAAACCTGGCGTATCAGAAAAACATTCGATGAAATATTACCTGACGACCCCGATTTATTACGTGAACGCGGCGCCGCATCTGGGCACCGCCTATTCAACTTTCGTTGCGGACCTCATCAAGCGCTTCAAGAAAATGGAAGGCTTCGATCCGGTCGTATTCACCACCGGTTCAGACGAACACAGCCGCAACGTGGAGCGCGCCGCCAAGGCTGCCAATCTTGATCCGGAAGAATATGCGGGCAAGATGGCCGCCGAATTTGTCAACCAGTGGAAGACGCTGGAGATCGACTTCGATCATTTCATTCGCACGTCCGATCCCAAGCATCACGAGACCGTGCGCGAGTTGTTCGAGCGCTGCCAGAACAACGGATATATCTATAAAGGCGCGTATACCGGCCAGTACTGCGTGAACGACGAGCTTTATGTGAACGAAGCCGGACCAGGCGATCCGTGCCCGGAGTGCGGGCGTCCAACCGAAACGGTGACCGAGGAAAATTACTTTTTCCGGCTTTCGGCGTTTCAGGAGAAGCTGCTGGAGCTGTATGAGAAGAACCCGGAGTTCGTAAAGCCCGATCACCGGCGCAACGAAATCACCGCCTTCGTCCGGCAGGGGCTCAACGATCTTTCGATCACACGCACGAATATTAGCTGGGGCATTCCGGTGCCTGTTGAAGGACGCCACGTCTTCTACGTCTGGTTCGATGCGCTGATCTCCTACATGAGCGCGGTCAAGGATGACGATCTGTGGCCGGCCGACTTGCACCTGATCGGCAAAGATATCTTGCGCTTTCATGCGGTGTACTGGCCGGCGTTCTTGATGGCGGCCGACATGCCGCTGCCGAAGAAAGTTTTCGCCCACGGCTGGATTCTTTTCGAAGAGAACAAGATGAGCAAGTCGCGCGGCAATGTCCTGCGGCCCAATCCCATCGCCCAAGTGGCCGGGATCGATGGCCTGCGTTATTTTCTGCTGCGCGAGATTACGTTCGGGCAGGACGGCAGTTTCAGCTACGATGCGCTGATCCAGCGCTACAACGCGGATTTGGCGAATGGCTTGGGCAACCTGGCGAGCCGCACGCTGACCATGATCCATCAATATCGCGGCGGTCGAGATTCCACAGTCGGACGGTGTCGGCGATATCGCCGAAGCGGCGACGCGGGCTACTGAAATGACACTCGAAGCTTTCGACGAGTTCAATTTCTCGAAAGGCCTGGAGACCATTTGGAGCCTGATTTCGGTCATCGACAAATTTATCGTTGAGCGCGCGCCCTGGAAGCTCGCTAAGGAGCGAAGATGCGCTCAGCCAGAAGCTGCTGGATGAGACTTTGTACACGGCCGCCGAAGCGCTGCGCATCATCTGCGCTTGGATTTATCCCGTGATGCCCGCGGCGTCTCGCAAGATCTGGGAGCAGCTCGGAATGCCGGGACCGATCGCAGACGTCCGCGTCGCGGACTTGCACTGGGGCAAGCTGCAGGCCGGCCAAAAGGTCGGAAAAGTAGCGGGGGTTTTTCCGCGCCTCGATGCCAAGACCGCCATCGCACAGATGCAAGAGCTGGAATTGAAGGAGCGCGAGCGGCAGGCTGCAATCTTCGCGCCGCCTCAGGCCGCCGCAGCAACCCCCGCGACTAATGCCGATTCCAGCAAGATCGCGATCGACGATTTCGCCAAAGTGGAGATGCGGGTCGGGCTGGTGCTGGCGGCTGAGCGAGTCAAAGGCGCCGACAAGCTGCTTCATCTGAAGGTGGAGATCGGCGAACAGGCGCCTCGCAGCATCGTTGCCGGGATCGCCGAAGCCTATCCTCCGGAGCAGTTGATCGGTCGCAAGGTGGTGATCGTCGCGAACCTGCAGCCGCGCAAGTTGCGCGGACTCGAATCCAACGGCATGATCGTCGCTGCGTCGATCGAGGGCGGCAAGCCGGTGCTGGCCGGATTTCTGGAAGATGTGCCGGTGGGAGCAAGGCTGAAGTGAGCCTGATCGACTCCCACTGCCATCTCGACAGTCCGGAGTTCGACGCCGATCGTGACGAAGTGGTCGCGCGCGCGCTGGAAGCCGGGGTCGAGCATATGGTCGCCATCGGGACCGGCAGCGGCCCGCCGGATCTGGAAGCCGGCATTCGACTGGCAGACGCGTTACCCGCAATTCTATGCGACTGTCGGCATCCATCCGCACGATGCCGCTAAGGCGAGCAAAGCCGATATCGACCGTCTGGCCGAGCTGCTGGCGCATCCGAAAGTGGTCGCGCTCGGCGAAATCGGGCTGGATTATCATTACGATTTTTCCCCGCGCGAAACGCAGACGTCGGTCTTCATCCAGCAAATGGAGATCGCCGCCGCTGCCAGGAAACCGATCGTGATTCATACCCGCGAGGCTTGGGACGACACGGCCGACGCTGCTGGAACGATACTGGAAGCCACACGGCATCGGCGGAATAATGCATTGCTTTTCGGGTGGCCCAGCCGAAGCGCGGCGGGCGCTGGATCTCGGATTCTACCTGAGCTTCGGAGGAATCCTGACGTTTCCCAAGGCGCTCGATGTTCAGGCCGCGGCCAAAGAAGCTCCCGCGGATCGCATCCTGGTGGAAACGGATGCTCCCTATCTCGCTCCAGTTCCCAAGCGCGGCAAACGGAACGAACCGGCGCTAGTGGTCCACACGGCGCGCAAGCTGGCCGAACTTCGCGGCCAATCGTTGGAAGAGGTGAGCCAAGTAACCACCGAGAACTTCCGGCGATTGCTGTTGGCCACGGCTTAAAGCTTGCCACAACAGCTTGTCGATTACAGGCAACCTGCTAAACTGAGGAATTCCTGCATGGGACTCAGCAAGCTCCGCCAAAGCCTGTCGGCGCGGGACATTTTCGATTTAGTCAAGGATGATCTCGAACGGGTGGAGCGCGAGATCAGCCTCGAATCGGTTGCCAGCGTCGATGCCGTCACCACCATCGGCCGCTACTTACAGGCGGGCGGCGGCAAGCGGCTGCGTCCGATCCTCGTTTTGCTCGCCTCACGCTTGGTGGGCAGCGTCACCGACGGCTCCATTCGCATGGCGGCCGTGGTGGAGATGATCCACACCGCGACTTTGGTCCACGACGATGTCATCGACATCGCCAAGACGCGCCGCGGCCGTCCATCGTCTAACGCCATCTGGGGTAATCACACTTGCGTGCTAGCGGGCGACTGGTTGTACATGCAGGCCTTTCAGATGGCGCTCCGCGAGCGGAATTTTCACGTGCTGGATGTTCTGATCGCCCTGACCCAGATGATGGTGGAAGGCGAGCTGCTCCAATTGGAGCTGATCGGCAAGATCGATATTTCCGAAGCCGATTACATGGAACTGGTGGATCGCAAAACGGCCAGCCTGTTTTCCGCTTGCGCGCGGCTCGGCGCCGTAATGGGAGGCGCGGACGACGCCACCGAGGCCCGTCTAGGCGAGTTCGCCTGGAATCTGGGTATCGCTTTCCAATTGGTGGACGACGTCCTCGATTTCACTTCGCACGAAAAGGTGCTGGGCAAGCCGGTCGGCAGCGACCTCCGGGAGGGCAAAGTAACACTGCCCCTGATCTATGCGCTCGAGCAGGCGCCTGAAGAAGAGCGCCAGCTGGTGGATACGGTGCTCCACGACGGCAACTATGACCAGGCGCCTTTCGCCAAAGTTCTTCGCATGATCGAGCGGCGTGGCGGCTTCGATCGCGTGCGGGAACGCGCCCAGGCTTTCACCGACAAGGCGCGCTCTATCGTTAGCGAGTTTCCCGAATCGCCCTACCAAAGGGCCTTGACCGCGCTCACCGATCTGATGACCGATCGAGACCATTGAGAAACCAGAGCCAGATCAGAAGACAGCATGCCCGAGCTGGTAAAAAGCCCTACTCGAATCCCTGTACCGGCGCAACAAATTGATCGACGAGTACATCGGACGGGTCAACTCCGGCCACGAGTCCGTAAGCATCGCTCATATGCACAGTCCGGCGGGCTGGAGCGAGCCCGGCCAGCAGCCGGAATTTGATGAATTTACAATCGTGCTCCGAGGAGCTGTACTAGTGGAATCGAAGGAAGGTGTCATCGAGGTTAGGGCCGGCCAAGCCGTGATCGCCCGCCGTGGGGAATGGGTGCGATATAGCACTCCCGGCGCGGAAGGTGCTGAATATATTGCAGTTTGCGTTCCGGCATTCGGCTCCGGATTCGGTTCATCGGGACGCTTAAGGGCTTCGAATTTCGAAGTTGGCTCAGCCTTCACCCGCGAAATAGTCCGATCCACGGGACTATCGATCCAAGTGGAATAGGACTGCGGTTCATTGACCAGCATGGCGGCGTCGAGATACACTGATTTAAGTTTCCCGCACGGAAAATTCAAGATTCGCAATAGACCATAGGCTTTTGGAGGCTCAACAGGTGTCAGAAAAGATGCGGCATTTATTTACGTCAGAGTCGGTTACCGAAGGACATCCCGACAAAATGGCGGACCAGATTTCGGATTCAGTCCTGGATGCGGTCCTAAAAGACGATCCCAAGGGCAGGGTGGCCTGCGAGGTTTTGATCACTACCGGAATCTGCGTGGTTTCGGGTGAAATCACCACCAATACCTATGTCGACGTCCCCCGCCTGGTGCGCAGCGTGATCAATGACATCGGGTATTCCGACGCGAACTTCGGCTTCGACAGCAAGACTTGCGGCATCATTAATTCCATCCAGAGCCAGTCACCCGATATCGCCATGGGCGTCGATACCGGCGGCGCCGGCGACCAGGGCCTGATGTTCGGTTTCGCCTGCGATGAGACACCCGAGTTGATGCCTATTGCCGATCATGATGGCTCACAAGCTGGTTCGCCAGTTGAGCGAAGTCCGGCGCGCCGGCAAGCTCGATTTCCTGCGGCCGGACGGCAAGAGCCAGGTCAGCGTGGAATACGCGAATGGCAAGCCCAAGCGCATCGAGGCCGTGGTAGTCTCCACTCAGCACGACGACAAGATTTCGACCGAAGAGCTGCGCGACCCAGGTCAAGAAGCACATCATCGATGCCGTGGTCCCCTCCAACATGGTGGATTCCTCCACGAAATTCCACATCAATCCCACTGGCCGGTTCGTAATCGGCGGACCGCACGGCGATACCGGGCTGACGGGCCGCAAGATCATCGTCGACACCTACGGCGGCATGGGACGTCATGGCGGCGGCGCGTTTTCAGGCAAGGATCCGACCAAGGTCGACCGCTCGGCATGTTACATGGCGCGTTACATCGCCAAGAACCTGGTGGATTCTGGATTGGCCTCGCGCTGCGAAGTCCAGTTGGCCTATGCCATCGGCGTGGCCGAGCCGGTCTCTGTAATGGTACATACCTTTGGGACCGGGCAAGTCGAGGAAGAGCGTTTGGTGGAACTGGTTCGCGAACAGTTCCCGCTCACTCCTAAGGGAATGATCGATCATTTGAAATTACGCCGGCCCATTTATCGCTTGACGGCCGCATTCGGCCATTTTGGCCGCACCGAACCAAGCTTCTCTTGGGAAGCCACCGACAAGGCCGCCGCGCTCCGGGATAGCAGCCGCGTCGCGGCAGCCGCAAAATAACTACAATTTCTAAAATCGAGGGACTCATGCCAACTAATGCAACCGCAACAGTCGCTTGCGATGTGAAAGACCTGGCGCTGGCCGATCTCGGCAAACGCCGTATCGAGTGGGCGTTTCAATCGATGCCTGTCTTGCAGAGCATTCGCAAGCAGTTCATCAAGGCCCAGCCGCTGAAGGATATTCGTGTGGCCGCCTGCCTGCACGTCACAACCGAAACCGCCAACTTGATGGTCACGCTGCGCGACGGCGGGGCGAACATCGTCCTGTGCGCCTCCAATCCGCTATCGACGCAAGACGACGTGGCCTCCAGCCTCGTCCGCGATTACAATATCCCGGTCTTTGCGATCAAAGGCGAGAACAACGATAGTTACTACTCGCACATCATGTCGGCTCTCGACCACCGGCCCAACATAACCATGGACGACGGCGCCGACCTGGTCACGATTCTGCATACCAAGCGCAAGGAGCTGCTGGAGCACGTAATCGGCGGCACTGAAGAAACCACCACGGGCGTGATACGCCTGCGCGCCATGGCCAAGGACGGAGTGCTGAAATATCCGATCGTCGCAGTCAATGACGCACTGACTAAGCATCTTTTCGATAATCGCTACGGGACTGGACAGAGCACATTGGACGGCGTCATCCGCGCGACCAATATTCTCCTGGCCGGGCTAACTGTTGTCGTGGCTGGCTACGGCTGGTGCGGCCGTGGGGTCGCCATGCGCGCACGGGGCATGGGCGCTAACGTGATTGTCACTGAGATCGATCCCACTAAAGCGATCGAGGCCGTCATGGATGGATACCGCGTGATGTCGATGATGGAGGCCGCCACTCATCGGCGACCTGTTTATTACCCTCACCGGCAACAAGAGCGTTATCGCCCGCGATCACTTCGAGAAGTTGAAGAACGGCGCCATCATTTGCAACTCGGGCCACTTTAATGTCGAGATCGATCTCGAGACCCTCGGCAAGATGGCCTCTTCCCGCCGGCAGACCCGCGAGTTCGTCGAAGAGTTCGCCCTGAAAGACGGCCGTCGGATTTACGTGCTGGGCGAGGGCCGCCTGATCAATCTGGCAGCCGCCGAGGGACATCCGGCTTCCGTGATGGACATGAGCTTCGCTAATCAGGCGCTGTCGGCCGACTACATGATCAAGAACCATGCCAGCCTGGAAAAGCGCGTCTATCCGGTTCCCGAAGAGCTCGATAAACAGGTAGCCCGTATGAAACTCGAATCCATGGCGGTGAAAATCGACCGCCTGACGCCCGAGCAGGAGCACTATCTGGCAAGTTGGAGCGAAGGCACGTAGAATAGGGTTGTAGGTTGTGGGGCGTAGGTTGTAGGCCCGGTGTTGGTGGTTCTCCCACACCCTACAACCCACACCCACTACCCATGATCCTTGAAGGCTGCAAACACGAAATCGAAATCAGCGTTCCCGTTGATGAAATCGCCCGCGAGACCGACCGGGTCGTTGCTAATATTCAGCAAAAAGTAAAGCTTCCGGGCTTCCGACCCGGAAAAGTTCCGATCAATCTCATTCGCACCAAGTTTGCTAAAGAGGTGCGCGAAGACGTGATCGAAAACCTGCTCCCCAAGTATTTCCAGAAGAAGGTGGAAGAAGAGGAGCTGCAGGTGGTCGGGCGCCCCAGCGTCAAAGACGTTGAGTTCAAGGAGGGCGAGCCGCTCCGGTTCAAGGCCGAATTCGAAGTTGCGCCCACCATCGATTTGAAGGAGTATCGCGGCGTCACCGTTCATTACAGCCAGCCGGAAGTCGCCGATGAAGACATCGCCAAGAGACTGGAAGAAATCCGGGATCAGAAGGCCCAGTTCGTGAATGTCGACCCTCGGCCCGCGGTTGACGGAGACTTCGCCGTCGTTTCGCTCGACAGCCTTGCCGGTGTCGATAAACCGATCCATCAGGATGACATGCAACTCCATGTCGGCGACCCCGAAACCGTAGCGGCATTCTCGGACGCGGTGCGCGGCATGTCTCCAGAGGAGGAAAAGGAATTCGAGGTCACCTACCCCGAAGATTATGGGCAAAAAAATCTGGCCGGCAAGACGGTCCGCTTCCGCATGAAGCTCAAGATGATCCGGACCAAGGAATTGCCGGATCTTAACGACGAATTCGCTCGGGATCTCGGCGATTATCCGGCGCTCGAATGATTTACAGGAGGCCATCCGTAGAGCGATTTTCCAGGAGCGGGAATTTCTGGCGCAGCAAAAGGCCAAGGAAGAGCTAATTGACAGGCTTATTGAGGCTCATGATTTTCCAGTGCCCGAAGCGTACGTTGAACGGCAAATTGAAAGTCAGGTCACCCAGCAATTTAAAGATCTTGCGGACCGGGGCATCGATCCGTCGAAACTTCAGATCGATTGGGCCAAGCTCAAAGAGGCGCAGCGTCCCAAGGCCATTCACGATGTCAAAGGAAGCTTGCTGATTGACAAAGTCGCCGAACGCGAAACCATCAATGCCACCAACGATGAGGTCGATCACGAAGTGCAGCGTATCGCCAAGCAGGAGCGCGAACCAGTAGCTGCGACACGCAAGAAGCTGCAGAAGGATGGAATTCTGGGGCGGATCGCCTATCGTATTCGTTCCGAGAAGACCCTTAATTTCCTGTTTGAGCACGCCCGTAAGGAAGCGGCGGCTGACAATCAGCAAGAAACAGTGAAAGAAGAACCCAAAGAAGAATAATCCGAACGGTGCGGGCCGACCTGGGCGCGCACAATAACTCGAGCCAGGCCGACCCGCTGCTCGATCCTTAACGACTAACGACCCTGCTGGCCGCCGGTCTTTCCCTGATCGCCCTTGCCCGGCTCCTGTTGAGCGCCTTTGCGTTGATCCTGCTGCTGCTGGTGTCCCTGCTGGCCGCCCTTCTGATCTTGCTGGCCACCTTTATGTTGCTCTTGTTGGCCGTGCTGGCCACCTTGCTGACCACCACCCTGTTGTCCATGCTGGCCCTGTTGCCCTTGCTGACCCTGTTGGCCGCCCTTTCTGATCGTGTTGACCGCCTTTATGCTGCTCTTGTTGGCCTTTCCCCGGTTCGTTTGCCATGATGTTTCTCCTGTTAATTGATCTAGTCTACGGTGACAACACCTTGACTACTGCTTTCAGGTGCGGTCACCGTACCCTAGATGAGCTATGACTTGATCTTGTTTCGGTGTAACGGGTACAACGAAGTTAGGAACCTAAGGAGTCTTCCAGTAAAGGTCACGATTTAGACGCGCTTCCCGGCGAATTCCTCGCTACCAGCTTGTTCGGCTTCCTCTAACAAGGGCTTCGCCAACTCAGTTAGCAGTTCGTCGGCTTTTTCTTCCTCTTCCAGTGTCTTCGTAAAAAGCTTCACAAGATCATTGCGTTCCATTTGCTCCGCAATGGCCCGGGCGGTCCCATACGCGGAAATTTCATAGTGTTCCACTTTCTGCGCCGCCGCAATCAAGGCTAGGTCGGCCAGGGCATCTTCCTTTTCCTTACCTTCGGTGATAACTTCCTGACCTTCCTGCACTAGACCAGCCATGCCTTTGCACGGTTTTGCCTTGGCTTTTTCGCCCAACATATCGAAGGCCTGGTTCAAACGCTCCACATGCCCCTTGGTCTGTTCAAGGTGGTCCTGAAACGCGGTCTTCAGTTCGCCGTTCTTGGCGGCTTTGGCCATTTTCGGCAGCGCCTTCACCAATTGGTTCTCTGCGTGAAGTAAATCTCGCAGCTCTTCAATCAATAATTCTTGTAGAATCTCCATCCGTGTAATGCTCCTTGCTGGATTGGACTCTACCTGCCGCAAGACGTTTCGATACATGCGGGCGATCTGGACTTAGTCCCTCAAATGGCAGCCTGCCGATTCTGACAGGATTGCAAGATCGATCGCTCAGTATACGGTTCCCACTCTTCCGTAATAGATGCCACTTCCAGCGCCGAGATCCCCACTCCAGGTAGTATCAATATTTGCTCATCCCTCGAAAGATTTAGCGGCCCCTGGAGGTCCCACATGCATTTCCTGAATGACGAAGAGCTCAATGAGTTGCAAGGCGCGGAAGAAGCCGCGTTCCCATCGCCCGTGCCCACGCAAGTCGTCTCTAGCGATGAATACCTTCCGTCGCCGCAGACCCCGCAGCAAAAAGAAGTCGAAGCCCGGCTTATCGATATGGCCGACCCGATTGCATCCAAGCAGGGCGTCTCGCGCCGTCGCTTTTTTCAGACTGCGTCCGGGATGGCTGCCTGCTTTGTCGCGATGAACGAGGTTTATGGAGTGCTCTTTGATGCCACGCCGGCTGAAGCGCAGACTCCCGAAATGGCCAATCAGCGCGCGAAAACTCTCTCGGGCCAGTTCATCATGGATACCCATACGCACTTCCTGCGCGACGACACCAAGCTTCTCAATTTCGTGAAAATGCGCGAGACCGTAGGCAAGGCCGGCTGGAACAAGCAGCTCGCGGGCAAGCCGCAGACCATCGACGATCTCAAATACGACAACTACTTTAAAGAGATCTACCTCGACAGCGACACCAAGGTAGCGCTGATCAGTAATGCACCCTCCGACATCCCCGAGGACTGGTTCCTCACCAATGACATGGTGTTTCAAACCCGCGCGAAGGTGAACAAAGATGCGGGTTCCAAGCGCATGCTCGCCCATTACATCATTACGCCCGGCCAACCCGGATGGCTGGAAGGTATCGACCGCGCCATCGCCGAATTCAAGCCCGATGCCTGGAAAGGCTATACCATTGGCGACAACACGCACAAAGAAACCAGCCGCTATCCCTGGCACACCGACGACGAGAAACTAACTTATCGCGGTTACGAAAAGTTTCAGAAGTCCGGAATCAAGAACGTCTGCATCCATAAAGGTCTTTTCCCTCCGGGGATGGAAAAGAAATTTCCGCGCCTGACTGAGTACGCCGACGCAAGCGACATCGGCACAGCAGCTAAGGACTGGCCGCAGCTTAACTTCATCATTTATCACGGCGCCTACCGGCACGTCGGCGGCGATCCCGCAGTCGCAATGGCCGAGTGGGACAAGACCGGCCGCATCTCCTGGGTCACCGACCTGGCCGAGATTCCCGCCAAGTACGGCGTCACCAATGTACATGCCGACCTTGGCCAGCTTTTTGCGTTCTCAACCGTCGTGCAGCCGCGCTTGGCGGCGGCGTTGATGGGCACGCTGATCCGCGGGCTCGGCACGGATCACGTAATCTGGGGGACCGACGCGGTGTGGACCGGATCGCCGCAGTGGCAGATCGAGGGACTGCGCCGGCTCGAAATTCCTCAGGATATGCAAAAGCAGCACGGGTTCAAGCCGCTAGGTGCCGCCGATGGTCCCATCAAAACGGCCATTTTCGGCGGCAATGTCGCACGACTCTACAATTATCCGGTCCATTCTTTCCTTCAAAGGCCGGATCGCTTCGCCGAGATCAAAGCGGAATACGAGAAGGCCGGAGCGGAGCGCAGCAATCTGCGATACGGCTATGTGCGAAAGGGCTAGTTAGCGATGACCAACCGCGAATTACGCTTCGAAGCCGAGGAGCTGCTGGACCGTTACGTCCAGTGCTTGGACGAGGACCGACTGGAGGAGTGGCCCGATTTCTTCCTCGAAAAGGGCGTGTACAAAATCATCTCCCGCGTCAACGTGGAGCGAAACCACCCTCTCGCGACCATGTTCTGCGAGGGCCGCGACATGTTGAAAGACCGCGTCATTGCCATCCGCAACGGGAGTGTCTTTTCGCAACGGTATCTTCGGCATCTGGTCTCGAACGTTCGCGTTATGGGCCAGGATGGCGACGCGCACATCGTGAAATCGAATTACGTCGTGCTCCAAACCATACAAGGCGAAGAGACCAAAGTCTTTAACGCCGGCCAATACGTCGATAAGATCTTATTTGGCGACGGCAGTGCTAAATTCCAGGAAAAACTGGTCATCTATGACACAATTCAGATCCCAGGTCTGCTGGTGGTTCCGATTTAGTTCAGGACCTTAACGTTCGACCAGCTTTTCTCCTTGCGTCATTCCTTCCCAGCGGTCGCGCAGGTCCACGTGAATATCGAACTGGTCTAAGATACGCATAACGATATGGTTCACGATGTCATCGACAGATCGTGGATGATTGTAGAAGGCTGGCACCGGCGGCAGAATCACAACGCCCATGCGCGATAGCTTCAACATGTTTTCCAAATGAATCTCATGCAGCGGCGCTTCGCGAACCACCAGCACCAGTTTGCGGCGCTCCTTTAATATGACATCCGCCGCGCGATGTACCAGTTGATCGCCGACGCCATGCGCGATCGAGGCCAGAGTGCGCATGCTGCATGGGCATACCACCATTCCCCGAGTAAGGAAAGAACCGCTCGAAACCGCCGCGCCTTGATCGTGCGCGCGATACGTGCACGTGGCCATGCGTTGGACGTCCTCGGCGCTGTATTCCGTCTCATGCACCATAGTGCGGATAGCCCACTTAGTCATCACCAGATGCGATTCAACTCCGGCGGCTTGCAGCGCCTGCAGTAGACGCACTCCCAGGATCGTACCGGTGGCGCCGGTGATGCCCACGATCAATCGTGACGGTGTAGCGTCAGGCATTTATTGGTAGACCAGGGCGTTGAAAAAGAGCTTGAAGTTCTGATAGCTCTGCCCGCGATACTGCGGCCGCATCCCGAACAGGATCACGCGGCCGCTGCCCATCGGCACATCCAGCAGCGCGGCTTTCTCGGTCAGATATTTTTCGCCCAGCAGCCAGCCCGAAGCGAGCACGCCCTTGGAAGGATAGCGCGCCACCACCTGCGCTTCCGGTGCTTCCCAGGCCGGGCTGCCTTCGCTCCATAGCGTGATTTCTCGCCGGCATGCCGTAGGCCAGCGGGCTCTTGGTGTCCAGCGAAACATTCAACAGCGATCCGGGCGAATAGAAATCCTTGCTCTCGACGCCGCGCAGGACGTTGCGGGCTTTCACGCCCAGGTCCTGCGTCGCGTAGTCGGAGGCGTGATTGAAGAAGATCAAGCGTGCCGCCTTGCTCGACGAACTCCTTCAGCGCGGCCGCGCCTTTCTCGCCGAGTCCGCCGCAATATTCAGGCGGCATGGTTCCCGCGCGGTGTCCTTGAGCGATCTGCTGGCGCGGCTGATCGGGAATCACGATCGCGTCGAAACGCTGCTGCAGATTGCCGGCCTGGACGTCGGCGTTTTGCAATGTTCGCGTAGCCGAAATCCGAAATCTTCGAACAGCCAGCGCGTCCAGCCTTCGTCCATGCTGGGGACGAAGCTCTTATACATGCCGATGCGCGGGGCCGCCACTGATTTCCGGCCATCGCCCGCGGCTCGCGAAGAAATCGCCGGTCGCGGTATCGCGGTAAACCGGCTTGCCGGATTTCCAGAGCTTGGTCACTTCTTTCCACGAGTAAACATCGGACGCCGCCAGCGCTCCGGGCGCTTTCGGATGATTCAACTCGAAGGCGAATTGCGTCGCCGGCTTCAGCGTCGGCGTCGAATCTTCTGGTCGATGGTCGCCACGTCCACGCCCATCTGCATCGGCAGCGTCTGCGCCGTTACGTCGTAGGGCCGCTTCGGCGGACCGCCCGGATAGAGCCGCAGATCCGGATAATCCTGGCGTTTCGAGCAGCGTCTTCGCCCATCCTGAAAACGGCTGCTGCATGCTGATGACGTAGCTTCCAGCCGCGTATTGTTTTCCGTCCGGCGCTGAAAATGTCCGATGCGCGCTCGATCTCGATTTCGCCGAACGCCAGCGTCTCCAGCATCTTCTTCGCCGCGCCCGGATCGCGCTGCGCCGCCGGAATCACGAAAGCATAGGGCGTCGTTCGCTCCACGTTGTGCTTGTTGATTTCGTAGAAGTAGCGCAGCATGTCGGAACGCCGCACCGCCGCCTGATACAGCAGCGATTCCCAGGCGATCTCCTGATAATCGATGATGTCGCGCAGATGCCATGTCACCCGCCATCCACGGATTCAGATAATTCCAGCTCCGCTCGCGCGGATTGTAGCCGAGCGCATTGTCGGAGATCTGATCGGGCGTGATCGTGATCGGCGTGGCCAGCTTCGCGCTGGCCGATTCGGTCAGGATGCGCGCGCCGCCGTGATAGGCCTGATACTGCCGCGCCGGCGACCAGAAATCGTACATCGCGTTCATGGCGATGCCGGTTTTGCCCGCCGCCGCAAGATCCGTCGCCATGCCGGTGCCGATCATGTTGCAGATGCTCGCCAGAATCGGATCGATATTCGGATCCACCGGATCCATCCACGGTGGAACGAAAATGCGCGCCGTGTTCGAGCCCATCTGGTGCACGTCGTAAACGATCTCGCGGATGCCACGTGTTTTCGAGCTGGCGCCGTGTTGCGCGTCTCCGGCTGCGTGAAAATGTACCAGTCGCGATTGTCGTCGTGGCCGACGTAGTGGTGATAAAGCTCCGGCGGCGACGTGCCGTCGTATGGCGTGCCGCGCGTCTTGCGATACCACTTGGTCACGATGTCGACGCCATCCGGATTCTGCGACGGCTCCAGCAGAAGAATCACGTTGTCGAGAATCGCTTTGAACTTCGGATTGTTGTCTTCGGTCAGCAGCCGATAGGCGAACTCGACCGCCGTGTGCGTGGATGCGACCTCAGTCGCGTGAATCGAGCAGGTGATCATCACGATCATCTTGCCTTCGTTCATCAAGCGCAGCGGCTTCGGCGGGCGTGGTCTTGCGCGGGTCGGCGAGCCGCATCTGAATATCGCGATAGTGGTCGAGATTCTTGATGTTCGCCGGCGAGGAGATCGTGACCGCGATCTGCGGCCGGCCCTCGACCGTCTTGCCGAGCTCCTGAAACTTGATGCGATCGCTCGATTTCGGCGAGCGCCTGAAAGTAGGTGACGACCTTGTCCCAATCGAGCAGCTCGTTATCGACGCCGATCTTGTGCCCGAAGTGGCTTTCCGGCGTGGGAACAGCGCCGAACCCCGGACTCAACAGCAGAAGGCCGATGAAGAAAAGTCTCTCGACGGAACTCATGTCTCTCAGAATACAACCTTCGAGAGACCCGATCTTCCGTGGGGCGAACGGTTAGAGGGTCTGCGACGCGCTTTGGCGCTTTTGCCTTTTCCTGCGCCAGAAAGCGGCCAAGCCTATTCCGCCAGCTACCGGAATGAGAGTCGAAGGCTCGGGAGCCGACGTCATACCCCTAGCTGAAAACTCGTCGTTGCTGGTGCCCCACTGGAACTGAACGCTGTCGATGCTGGCGAGCGAGAAGCCGGGCATGGTGTTCAAGGTGAATTGAACACGATCGTCAACCAGGGTTGTACCACTAACGCCCCCGTTGATGCCCTGCGAAGGCGGAAAGAAGGAAGGAACTAATCCCCAATTGATTCCACCGAGATTCTTGCAGGTGCTGCTCGTGCAATTATTAAAATTCCCCTGGCCAAAAACGGAAAGACCCGATGCGCTGATCCCGTTCATCAAGCCGCGGACCGGCGTGAATCCTCCCAGGAACTCCCAGTTTGAACCGACATCGGTGAGGTCCGAGCTGATAATGGTGCTGCCGTCCAGGCTGGCTGTTCCAGGCGTAAGCGCAGCCAGTGAAGTAGTGCCGAAGTAGACCGCCGTCAAAATGTCGGATGGAACGTACTGCGCGTTGGCGGATGTCGCGGTATCTGTGAGCGTTATCGTAAGCGTGGTGCCGCTGAGATCGAATTGAGCGCTGGCGGCTAGATTATTGCCGGACGTGCCATTCATGCCTCCGCCAGTAAATGTGATGGAGCTCGCGAATGCCGTCGAAACAAAAAAGCTCAACGCCGCGGTAAGAATTGTTCTTGTTGGTAGATAGCCCACTTGTATTCTCGGTAAGTTAAATTTAACCGTGGAAACGTTCCTCGACAAGAATCGTTCGGGCCAAAAAAACTAACCGAAGTACCATGGCTACTACCAGGACTTTCGACGCATGGCATAATCGGAACGTTGGCCATCCTGCCGTTAATACAAGCGATTCAGGAGTTCGTGCACGACGGCGATCTCATGGCGCTGGAGGGGTTTACGCACCTGATTCCCTTCGCCGCCGGTCACGAGATTATCCGCCAGGGACGCCGCAACCTGACGCTCATTCGTATGACCCCGGACCTAATTTACGATCAACTGATCGGATCCGGATGCGCTTCGAAACTAATTTTTTCCTGGGGCGGTAATCCCGGAGTGGGCTCTCTGCATCGGTTTCGGGACGCCGTCGAGAACAACTGGCCGGTGCCGCTCGCAATTGAGGAGCACGACCATGCCGGAATGGCGGCGGCCTACGCGGCTGGGGCGGCGAATCTACCTTTTGGCCTGTTGCGCGGATATCTTGGCACCGATCTGCCGAAATACAATTCGCGAATCAAGTTCGTCGAGTGCCCTTTTACCGGTGAGCGTTTAGCTGCTGTTCCAGCCATTCGCCCGGATGTTTCCATCATTCACGCGCAAAAGGCCGACCGCCGCGGCAATGTCCTGCTGTGGGGCGTAGTGGGGGTCCAGAAGGAAGCGGTCCTCGCCGCACGTCGCGCGATCGTGACGGTGGAGGAAATTGTGGATCGCTTGGATGCTCCTCCTAATGCAGTCGTCCTGCCGTCCTGGGTGGTGGGTGCGGTCAGTGAAGTGAAGGGCGGGGCGTTTCCTTCCTACGCGCAGGGCTATTACTCCCGAAACAACGCCTTCTACAAACAGTGGGATCAGATCTCGCGCGAACGAGAAGGGTTTCAGAGCCTGGATGGCAGCGGCACGTAATGGGCACGAAAGACTTCGAAGCGTTCCGGCGAAGTCTCGATCAGGTGGCCAGCCATGCCTGACAACGGGTACACCTCGGACGAGATGATGACTGTCGCGGCCTCGCGGATGCTGCGCAACGGAACGGTCTGCTTCGTTGGAATCGGACTGCCCAGCGCGGCGGCGAACCTGGCGCGTCTGACACACGCTCCGGACGTCGTACTGATCTACGAATCGGGACCGATCGGAACCAAGCCAGCCGTGCTGCCGTTATCCATCGGCGACGGCGAGTTAGCCGAGACGGCCGATACAGTGGTGCCTTTGGCTGAGATCTTCTCCTACTGGTTGACAGGCGGCCGCATCGATATCGGATTTCTGGGTGGGGCGCAGATCGATCGCTTCGCGAATCTCAACACCACCGTGATCGGCGATTACCACCGGCCCTCGGTGCGACTGCCGGGCGCGGGAGGTGCGCCGGAGATCGCGACTTCGGCCAAAGAAGTATTGATCACGCTGCGGCAGAACAAGCGCGCCTTCGTCGAGAAGGTCGATTTCGTGACGTCCGCCGGCCATCTGGATGGTGGCGATGCTCGCAAGCGAATGGGATTTCCGGGAAAAGGCCCCACCGCCGTAATCACGGATCTCGGCATCTTAACGCCCGACCCAACGACCAAAGAACTCACGCTCACCAGCATTCATCCGGGCGTTGCAGTGGACCGCGTAATCGAATCCACCGGCTGGGCACTGAAGATTTCGCCGAAGCTCACCGCTACCGAAGCCCCATTGGCCGACGAGCTGCGAGTGCTTCGAGACTTGAATAAGCGCACCGAGCGCGCTCATGGGGGACAGACGTGATGCCTGCGGTGTCGCTGCTGTCGGCAAGCCCGAGCGTCTCCGGCGCTGCGTTGGCTCCACTGGCGCTGGGACCTCGAATCGTGCGAGGATTCGCCAACGACGTGTGAAATCAGCAAGTTGTTGATTCCACGAAGTCGTGAATGTTCCCAAAGTAACAGATTCGTCGATGGAGGTACAAAAAAGGTACAAAATCCTCCCGATCCTGCCGATGGAGAACCATGCCTCTGAATATCTACCGACGCCACAGCGCCGACTGCCAAGTCCACACACTCAAACTGGGCGCTCGTGAGATTCGACATTATCGTGAGTGTGATTGTCCAATCTGGATTGCAGGCACTACTGACCGTGAAAAATATCCTCGTCAGGCGCTTGGTACTCGCGACTGGGGCGCGGCTGAAGCAAAGCTCCGCACGATCTCTACCGAAGCGGTGGATGCTGCGGTGAATGGTCCGACCCTCACCGACTGTATTCGCCGTCACCTCGATGCCCATGCACCAAACGTCGCCCCGGCTGTACTCGGACACCACCGCGTTGCTCTCAGCCGTTTGGAAGACTTTGCTCACAGTCAAAATATACTTTTTATCCGGGATCTTACCGTAGATCTTCTGGAAGACTTCAAATCTTACGCGCTTCGAAAACTCAAATCCACCACCCGCGCTACTACGGTATCGAAGCTGAAATTTTTCCTTCGTGAAGCATATCGCCGCGGGTGGATCACAGAAGCCCTTCACGAGAAAGTAAAATCCGTTCGTGGTGTGTACGAACAAAAACAACCCTACACGGAAGATGAAATCACCCGCATCCTCGAAGAAGCTGAACGTCTTAACGGCGGTAACGGCGGTGGGTACGCTTCTCGACCACACACGTTCCGGCTCCTGCTCGAACTGATGTTGGAGACCGGTCTCCGTGTGTCGGATGCTGTGCGGTATGATCCGCGCCGCTGTACCCACGGTGAACTGGTATGGGTGTATTCCTTCCAGCCCATCAAACAGAAAAAATCTTCCACACCCCGTACCGCTGAAGTGTTCCTGACCGATCGACTTAAACTCTCGATCGACGGGGCGTCGTGGTTCTCGCGTTCCCATCCCTTCGCGCATCGTGCTTTCGGCGGTCCCACACCACAGGAACATGACGTGTACGAGCGTATGCAGACGATCGGTGCCCGGTGTGGGGTTCCCGACTGTCGACCACACCGGCTGCGCGATACGTTCGCCGTACGGATGCTCCTGCGAGGTGTATCCTTGGAACACGTCAGCCGTCTGTTAGGACACTCGTCGGTTGCGATCACGGAGAAATTTTACAGTCCGTGGGTTCCGGCTAGGCAGCGCCAGCTTGAGGGGCTTGTAGCTCAGGCGCTGGTAGATCCGGGCGGCAACTGAAGCGGGCACCGAGTACGTGGTGTATCCGCGCTTTCCCGCGGTCGGTCCGAGACCTTGCAGACGGAGTACGTCAGGTTCGTCTTGGATCAGCCGTCGCCAGGTGGCAGCACTGAAACCCCAGTTCTCCGCACATTCCGCGGGTGTGTAGTGTTTCTCGTTGGGTGGTGCACCCACGGTGGGTACCGTGGGTCTGTGGGTCACGCTCTCCGCAGCGTGGCTGCGGTGAGTCCTCCATTGAAATTAGTCATGTGTTTCATGTTCTCCTTATAGTTCTTCTTGGATCGGTCATCACCTGTCGTACGCCTGACCCATCGGCGATCCGAACCATGGCGACAGTGGATTCGTTGCGCCGTCGATCTGGCGAGCGCGGAATTCACGGTTCAGCTTGGCGTCCCGACAGCTCTCGCATCGGCGCGTTCGATACTGTGGCAGTACATCTGGATCGAGCGGGCGTCGACAGTCCAAGCATTTCGTCGGATCATACCGGGATGTACGTGACCATGCCATGCAGCGTTCGCATTGTCGGTGGTAACGTGGAGGTTCCATTTGTATTCGCATGATATCCCCGGTATCGGTCCACATTAAATCCCCGGTATCAGTACGCGCTATCTGCGTTCGGCGAGCTGGCACACGAGATTTACATCGTGAACATCGTGGTGTGGGGTCCACGATTTCATCCGGGTGTAGTACACCTATGTCACGAGCGTAACTCTCCAGGTTTTCGACAAACGCCACTGGTACACCCGAACTGTTGTTGATATGGTCCGCATATCGTCCGAAGATGATTCGGGTACCGTCGCGTTCGTGGTACCTCCGCAGACGTGCCCGAAAAGTTCGCATGGAAACCATGGTGGGGTGTTCCGCCACGGGTACCGCTCCTACCGCCTTGGGGACGGTAGGTTTCTTCGTCACAGACGCCCGTGCTGGGCACGGGTCAGGTCTCCTTGTAGGTTTGTCACGGTCATGATTCTCCTTCGATTTTGATGTTTTACTCTTCGGTGCATTTTTCTCTTGACATCCCTACCCCCGCGTGCGATCCTATGTACGCCGGTGGTCGCCGACGATCTGGCTGTGGTGTGCATTTTTAGTACTACTGTTTTCTTAGCAAGTTTGATGCCAAACTTCCGTCCGACTGACGGGCGCTGATTCCACAGTACTTCCGTCGTGGGCTGGTGTATGATCTTTCGAAAAATAATATCCCACCCGTTCCTCGCCGTCCCACATTTGGGATCCTGGTGTTCGATCACGAACGTACCCTCACACCTATCTATCCGCAAAATCCGGTAATGTTCTTGGATCTCGCTGAAACCAAACCGGATATAGTCGAAATAGCTTTGTCTAGTCGACTAGACAAAACGTTATTGATCCATAGTGCCAACGGTCGCCCAAGTTTGCGGTTATCCGCAAACTTCAGATCGCCCGCTGCTGAAGTCGCCAAGGGTTCACAACTTGAGTTGTGTAACCTGATCGACTTCACCCGCCACCTCGCCGCTGAGGTTGCAAAAGCCAGTTCAGTTGTAAGCATCACATGAACCCCACTATTCCAGGCGCGGAATGCGGCACATAGTGGAGAGGTGAGCACCAAACAAGAGCAACGGCGTGAGCTATGGCGCCAACGAATCGCGGAACAGGAGACCGGCGGCCAGTCGATCCGCGCATACTGTCGTGAGCGAGAGTTGAAGGAGTCCGCCTTCTACGGGTGGCGTGGGAGGCTGCGGAAACAGAACATCCCCGTCCGCTTCGCACTGGTGGAGACAAAGCCGGCCATGGAAACGCCACCGCCCCTGGAGTTGCTGCTGACCAGCGGCGACCGGCTTCGGATTCCGTCCGATGCCGTGACGCTAAAGTTGGTGCTGGCGGTGCTGCGGGAACCAGCGTGATCCACTTGCCGGCGAGCGTTCGGGTGTACTTGTGCACCTCGCCGTGCGACATGCGGCGGAGCTTCGACGGACTGCACGCGTTGGTCACAGGCGCGATGAAGCTGGATGCGTTTGCCGGGCATCTGTTCGTGTTCGCGAACCGGCGCAAAGATCGAGTGAAGATTTTATATTGGGACCGAGACGGGTTCGCGGTGTGGGCTAAGCGGCTGGAGGAAGGCACCTACGCGATGCCGTTCGGGGAAGAAGACGAAGCGGGGCGCGAGATAACGGCGCAGGAGTTAGGCGCGCTGCTAAGCGGCATCGATCTGAGCACTGCCAAGCGCCGGAAGCGGTATCGGCGGGGAAGTGCGGAAGCCGCATAAAGATTGGCTCGTAAGCATTTTATCCTTGGCCGGCGGCGGAGTTCGCTTTATAATTCCGGTAGTGCCGGTGGACCGCAACAGCTTGCCGAAAGATCCAGAGATCTTGCAGCAGATGCTGGTGGATCTGACCACGCAACTGGACAAGACACAACGGCTGTTAAGCCAGTTGCTTTCGGCCAAAAGTGGCACTCACAGCGAACAGTTGAGCGCCGATCAGTTGCGATTATTCGTGCAGGAACTCAGCGCGGCTGAGTCTGAAGCCGCCAAGGAAACGCAAAAGGACGACGATGTTCCGCCCGGCTCGACATCCAACAGCAGTGAGGACCAAGACGAAAGCCGCCGGCGAGGACGTCGCACTCTACCGGCACACTTGAAGCGTGAACGGATCGAGCACGATCTGGCGGACGAAGAAAAGCACTGCGCTTGCTGCAGCCAAGACCTGCGGCCCATCGGCGAAGAAACGAGCGAGCGCTACGAATACATTCCAGCGCAGTTGCTGGTGATCGAGGACGTCTGCAAGAAATACGCGTGCGCATGCACGGTGAAGACGGCGGGCAAGCCGCCGCAGCCCATCGAGAAAAGCGTGGCAGGCGCATCGCTACTAGCTCAGGTGATCGTCAGCAAAATAGCCGACCACCTGCCCGTGCACCGCCAGGCAAAGATCTTCAGCCGCTTCGGCGTGGAGATTCCGGACCAGACCATGGGCGGCTGGATGCGGCAAGCGGCTCAGTTACTGGATCCTCTGTATGTTCGCCTGAAGCAGTTCGTGCTGAGCTCGAAGGTGGTGGGGACTGACGATACACCGGTGAAAGTGCTGGACCGCAAATTGAAGCGAGCGACACGCAGGGGACGATTCTGGCCGTACGTCGGGGATCGCGAACATCCGGCGGCGGTATTCGATTACACTCCGACACGAGAACGCGCGGGGCCAGAAACATTTCTGAAAGCGTATCGCGGATATCTGCAGGCCGATGCCTATGTGGCTTACGACAGCTTTTTCACCAATCCCGAACGCGGCTTGGTAGAGGTGGCATGCTGGGCTCATACCAGGCGTCACTTCCATAGGGCGCTGGATACGGATTCGGCGCGCATGGGCGCGGTGCTGGCCTACATCGCGCATCTATATAAGGTGGAGAAACGCGCGCGGCGGTCGGGTATCGTGGGCGAGGACTTGCGCTTGTTGCGCGAGCATGCGTCCAAGCCAGTGCTGGAGAGATTGCACGAATATCTCAAGAGGATTCGCGAAGAAGTGTTGCCCAAGAGCGAAGCGAGCCAAGCGGTGGCTTACGCGCTGAAGAACTGGACCGCGCTGACGCGCTACCTGGAAGATGGCGACCTATCCATTGACAACAACCACACCGAGCGAAGCTTGCGCGGTATCGCGGTGGGGCGCAACAACTGGACCTTCGTAGGAAGCGATCGAGGAGGCAAAACGATGGCGGTACTGCGGAGCTTCGTGGCGTCGTGCGAACTGGCCAAGGTAGATCCGTTCGCCTGGTTCCAGGACGTGCTCTCGCGCATCGGCGAGTGTTCGATTCAGCAACTCGACGAATTGCTGCCACACCGCTGGGCTCAGTCCCGGGCGTAACCGATCACTGATTGGCTTAGCTATCCATTCCCGCCGCTGACCGGTGTTTATGTGATGGATACGTTCAGTTGACTTAAGTCAACTAATCAACTGTACCCGACACCTCGCGGAGATCTACCACGCGCCCACCACGACTTGGGCGGCGCTCGTTATTGCACGTGCAATCACTCTGAGAACAAGTTGGACGCCCACAGCGGTCTGTACAGGACGAAGTGCAGGCTGCAACGGTCGTTAAAGTTAGCGGATATCCGCTAACTTCAGATCTCATCAACTACACCTATCATCTCGCCGCCATCCACGCCGCCCCACACGCCGCAGTTCAGTTCCGTTAACTGAACTGATCCCCAAAAGTTCACAAGGTAACTTGTGTGAGCTGGTCCCTTCAAAGGTCAGTTGACCTAGGTCAACTAGTCGACGACTAGACAAAGTTGCTCAAGACTTTCATCTGAACGGTGTGCTCGATCGGATCGTCGACCAACGACCTTCGGTACACTGGAATCAAACATTGCATCTGCGCCACTTCATCCCCGCGAGTCCCGTGCTCCGACGCGACGCGTTCGACCACCCCGACTACATCTTCGAACTAAAACACGATGGCTTCCGAGCGCTGGCGTATGTCGATCACGACAGCACCCGGCTCGTTTCCCGGCGCGGCAACGTATACCGCAGCTTTCCCGGTTGTGCAGCGCGATTCGCGATGAACTGAAGTGTGAAGCCGTCCTCGACGGCGAGATCGTGTGCCTAGACCACGACGGGTGTCCGCAGTTTTATGAGCTGCTCAGACGGCGTGGTGAGCCGGTGTTGTACGTTTTCGACTTGCTATATCTCGATGGCGAGGATCTCCGCGAGCGTCCGCTGATCGAACGAAAACGGCTGTTGCGTTCCATAGTGACGTGCGTCCTGTACGCGGACCACATCGAACAGCGCGGCGTAGAGCTGTTCCGGCTTGCGTGTGATCGGGATCTCGAAGGCGTCGTGGCGAAATGGAAGTACGGCGCGTACGGGCAGTCGTGGTGGAAAATCCGCAACCCGAACTACTCCCAGTACGAGGGGCGGCACGAGATGTTCGAAAAGCGTGCTGCGACCGGGAGCTAGGAGTGTTCCCGCGCGGCAACAGGTTCCAGCGTTACCACAACGTCGCTGATCTGTATCACCGGCTGTATGTTCGTCTAGTTTTGAACCGTTTTATAATGCACCAGAAGGAGATTCACGATGCGTCTAACGCTCCTAGTTCTCGCGACCCTTTCACTCGGCATAACCCTCGCCGCTGCTGACTTCACGGGCACCTGGAAGCTGAACTTGGAGAAATCCAAACTCCAAACAAACAACAACATTGCGAGCGAGACCATGAAGATCTCGCAGACCGGACCAAACACCAACACAACAATTGATACTGTTACCAAATCCGGTGAGAAGCTCCGCCAAGATTTCAGCAGGATCTACGATGGAAAGGAACATCCGGCCAGCGGGGGGGAACCGCACAGCGTCTTACAGAAATATGCGAACAGATCGGAACGACGGAGCGTAAGATAACTGGTAAACTAGACGGAAAGATTCTAGGAACGATTTCGTCTACGGTCTCGCCTGATGGAAAGACGATGACCAATACTAGCTCCGCTAACGGCGAAGTGCTCGTCTACGACAGACAGTAGGCGGGACGGGTGTAGGCTCTCGACCGATCAAGTTTGCGAAGGATTTCGTGAACGCTCTTCTGGGATGACTCGTATTAGGTGCTTACCCTTCGCGTGGTATTCTTCGCCGGTTGCGACGCTGGCTCGCGCTCAGTGGGCTTGCGTTTCAGCCGATCCGCTAGATCCCGGTACCGAGCATCCTCGGCATTCCTCGCGACGGTGTAAGCGTGGTAGTGGTCGAGAGCTTTGATTATGAGATCAAGCTCGTCGTCGGGAATCTCAAGGTTCATATCGCAATGAGTTCCCGACCTATCGTTTCTTCCCCGCCTTCTTCATCCGCTCCGCGTATGCCGCTTTCGCCCGTTCAGAGGCGGCTCGCTTCATCGCAGGGGTCCAACGTGGGCGCTTGCGAGTGTGGTTGCTGCTCCCTGTGGTTTCAACCGCAGGCGTCTCAGTCTTACGCGGCGTAGCCGCTCGCGGTGTTCCTTGTAGTGCTGCTATAGCACGGTCGAGTTTGTTTCTTTCTTCGATGAGTAGGCTGAGTATGTGGTCGGTAGGCATCTGAAGCATCGTATCACGGGGGTAATCCGTCACCAAGCGATTTCGCCGTCGGCGGATCGCACGCTGTGGGAAGTCTCCGACTGGTGGGTGCGAGACGCTTGGCGTCCTTTGCTTTTCAAACTTCTTCGAAGAACACTATCCAATCGTTTTGTACTATCTTGTGGTGAGGACACATCACACGTATGCCGCCATCGGACAAACCAACCCTGCTACCTCATCACCGTCGTCGAGTGGAAGCGTTGGCTAGGATGGGAGGACAGTTGTGCGAACTTTGCCTTCAACGATTTCACTACCGATACTGCGTGGAGTGTGACGTGCACTTTGAGCAAGGACACCACACCGCCTGTCCACAGAAAGACGACAAACACGTTTCCCATTGGGTCGCGGAATAAGGCTGTAGGCGGCGATTGTCGACGTGCGATCATAGTCCCGATGGACATCACCAAGATGTTGGCAGAGTTGAAAGCGGAACGCGATGGCGTCGAGCAGGCGAACGCGTGCGTTTCGAAGGATTTGTTCAGTAGTTGTGACGGTTACATCGACGCCAGGTGCCGGACGGGGCACATCCAAGAAGTAGGAGGTACGTTTATGTCCCAATCGTCCTTCATCTTGGTGCTCGCCATCCTGGGGATACCCGTCATCGCCATCTACGTCACGCTGTTCTCCGTGGGGGTAGGCTTCGGGGACAAGGCTGAAACGGCGGATAAGACTGTACCACCAGCCAAAACCCCGTCGAACCCAGAACCACGCGAGATTCGACACGCTGCCTGAGCGGACATGTCGCATTCAGGGAGACTGAAGTTTCTCCCCAAACATGCCGTAGTATCGGGTAACCGATGCTGCCGCGTATCCAACACCCGCAAAAGCGGACTGCGCGGATTGTTCTACTAATCGGTCTTGCCTTGTCGATCATGTTAACCGCTCCGTCGGTGAGTTATTCGGCTCGCTACTCAAGCACCGACAATCTCGTGTTCCATATCGTCTTCAATGTGATATTGTTCGCTGCTCTATCCTTCCCGTTTCTCCTAATCTACTTGTTTGCGCGAAATGGACCCGCGATTCTTTCCGTGACGTTCGGAACCGTCCTTGCCTGTATCCACGGATATCTCATCTACACCACCTACCGGTTCAAACCACAGGAATTCGGCTATCTGGGACTGGTCCTTGTTCCATTCTTAGAAGTTCTTATCGCAGCGCCGGTGTCGTTTATGATCATCTTCTTCGTTAGAAGAGTGCGACCGGATCGTGCCAGCAATCGTCCGATTCCTCTTCCGTAGTAGCGGTGATGCGTACCCGGCTGACGAATGTCCGCGGCCAGCGGCGACGGTGGGCGACGCGAAGCGGGCGGGTGTGGGATGACAACCGGAGACCGAAGCGGTGATTAGCGATCCATCGCGCTCTACCGAAAGAATCTCACAAATCTTGGGAGCACATCGCCTGCGACAAAGCTGTGTATCTCCTGAACTTCCTCGAAATCTGTTGCGATTCCGTCGCTCATATCCCCAAAGACTTCGCGGAAGGACGCCTTTGGATCGACACGCACCTGACGTTTCGACGTGGCTGGGATGCTCACTAGATTGGGGCGTAAGAATTTGATGTGTTGTGCAAGCGACCGTGGAAGATTCGGAAAGACAATAAAACTCTCGTCACCATGAACCGGAATACGTCTGTGTTTGTCAATGGCGCATAGTGCGTTAAGACGCCAGAGTAGATCCCGATGCGCGGCTTCGGCGTCCCCTCGGTGATACGGTTGAAGAGATTCGATGATAGTCGCTGCATCTGGCGGTACTCCGTTTGTATATCTCGCAAACGTTCTCCTGTTATCACTGTTGTTGCAGTCAAGAATCGGGAAGTAGGTGTGCTCAGGATATGGCAAGGTTAACTTAGCAAGCGACCACACGAGCTGATCGAGTGCGGAACGTGTGCAATACAGGAAATCTCCGAAAATGAGGTTGATCTTAGGGGGCACGCGTCGAACCTTGATGTGAAGCACATACCCTCCATGTTTTAGATCCCGTTCGGTCCGAACAATAATCGGCTTCGATTTGCGGAACCTGCGAAGTTCATCTTTAAGATCGCCAAGATGCTTCTTCGCTCTCGCCACTTTGAGCTTGGCATCAGCCATGGAAGGTCGTACTTTGGTTCTAAATTCTGCTCCCATGATCCGACGCTATCAGCCATGATATGCCGCGTCAAGAGATAATTCAGCCGATATGTTACACTGAGCGGCACGCGCAACAGCAATGATTCTGAATCGAAGGCATAAGATTATTCTGTTTACCACGCTTGTCTTCACTGGAAGTGCCTTGCTTGCGGGGATGGCGCTTAAAGAATCCCTGGGCATCATGATGTTGGGCGTGGCATTCGCTTGGGCGGTTGGTAGCGAGGCGGCATTTAGCTTATACACGAAGCTCAAAGGCACAACCGGTACGCTATATCTCTGGCTCCGGCTTCAGTTTGCAATGATCTTTTCTGGCGTCGTTGTCGGCGCAGCGCTCTTATTATCACAGGCCAATCCAGTCATCGGTACCGTAGTGGCAAGTATAGTTGGGGTAGCCATCGCACCGTTCACTTCGGTTCCTACGAAGAGGGTATGGCTCCGTGTCTTGATTTGGGTTATCGGTTATGCTGCGTTCCTTCTTACGTTTGTCGGCGTTCTTGTGGCTTTAAGCAATTTCTTTGGCTCATTGGATCAAAACGCGGGGAAGTTCGGTGCGGCTATCGCAGGCTGCTCACTCGCTTTGCTGATGGGCATTTGGTGGTTATCGAAAGCCTGGAATCTCATCTTCAAGGGAATTACTTCCGTTGAATCACCACTATTGTTGCAAGAACTCCCAAGGAAACGAGCAGTAGGCCAATACATCTCGATGTTGCTCGGAGTGCTGGCACTTATTTCGTGGCTGGGCTTGTTGGCTTGGTCAGCTTCGAGCGATTGGGCATATCCATTCCCAAACATTACGGAACCGAAAGGGAATAATAATCTTTACTTGCAGTATACGTTCGTTCTTCTGCTGGCACTATGGCCGTATACGGCATTGAAGGTTATTCTAGCTCGCGAACCGAACTATGAACCGAAGTACCTGCGTCGGCATAAATTCGCTGCTGTCGCGGTCGGAATGACGTTTGTGACCGTGTTGAGCTTTGCGTCCACATTCGGAACTCAGAATGGACACGACAGGGCAACCGCGGCAGCAATCACCAAGAGTGCTGAAGCGATGGGTGAAACCGCGGCTAAGATCGGCGACCTGAAGCGACGGGATCTAAAGACCACTAATGACTACATCAACACGTACTCGGAGGTTGAACTCCTCGAACCTGCTTTCGACTCGAAGATTCGTGAATTCGCAGATATCTATCAAGCGGCTAGACAACAGGATCAAAGCAGAGGACCGATCAACATACGGCGATTCTACAGATCGCGGGTGAGTTGGGAGGACAATTTCCAGATGATTGAACTTGTTCGGCATGTTGATGAACTGACGAAGCAGGAAGTTCTAACGACCAGAACGATGGCAACACTCCCTGTTCAGGATCAAGTCGACATTGGTTCAAACGAGACGGTCCCCACGGTCATCGCGGAGCGGTACGCCCCAGTTCCCAAGCAAGACATGCCCTTCGCGCCCGACGTGATAGCAGCGCTAGAGCCGCTCGGCGAGATTTTCGCGATTCCCCTGGATGTTCTCCGCATGGCACTTGTTTCCGCTAAGAATTTGCGCGGATGCTGAAACAGCGGTACTAGGTTCTTCGCCATCGTCCCACACGTCACCCACTGCCGTGGCTCCCACTTCCCAGTGTCGAGCTTCTCGAATACTTTCCATTCCCACAACGCGCATAGACCACCGCACCACGTGGAGATTTGTGTCAAAGCAAGCGTTCGGGGCGGATTGAAATAAACGTCGGTCAGTCTGAAAAGATCAATGACGCCTCGGAATCGTTCGTCAGGAGGTTTCGGGCTGGGTTTAGGCCATAAGCGTTCTTCCATAAACGCTTTAACCTCCTCGGCGGTTAACAGCAGGTACGGCTTTGGGATCGAGAACATCGCTTTGAGTGGTTGTTGTGTGACTCTTCGGCGATCGTAGTCTGCGAGTACCTCAGCGAAATCTCCCTCACGTTCTTTCGGCGGGCGGATACAAGGTACCGGTGGAACACCCGGCACTGTCGTGGGCGCAATGAGGTACCGCTCGTTGTTATCCGCTCCGTGACTCGTTTTCGGGTTGGTCAGCAGTAGGGAGTAGATTGCGCAGGCGTCTTTCTCTCGCTCCGAATCCGCTGAGCTGGCATCCTGCGGAAAGCCGTGCGCGATCGTGCCGAGCACCAGCAGCACACACGCGAATCGAAACATCGTGATGTTCTTTCTAACCGCGCCGTCCATCCTGCCTACGATTGTCGCGCGCGATGTGAAGCGCGATTTTTAGCCCGGTAATCCCGAGCGAACGGCTACTTTTCGGCGGGTGGTCCGGCTTCACTGGATGGGGGCACCAATCCCTTAATCCGCAGAAACGCACCGATGATTCCGTACATTTCGTTGTCGTGCGAGATGTTCCAGTTCAGCAAGCCAAGCCTGCTCATGTCCCCGATGAGCCACTTGACCTTGGGGGTGCCAGCCGCATCGGTCATTGAGGCGTACAGAGGATCACAGTAATCAAACGATGCCTTGAGCGCTGCTACGAGATCGGCTTTGGTGGTCGCGGCGGGTTTGAACCGCGGGTTGGTAATACTCTTTTCACCCTTCACCACGCCACACATCAACGTCTGCGCTTGCGTAACATGATCGATCATCTCGGCGAACGTGCGTACTTTGGGAGTCGTCCGAAACGAGTAGTCTTCCGTAGGCATTCGGTCCGCGGCCTTGAGAAGACTGACCTTGATCAGCCCGTAGCTTTGCCGCGCATCATCGCTAAACGGATTATCCTGAGCGTGGAGCGCAAGGAATGGCGCGACCACAAGCAGTAACGTTCGGATCATGTACCGATTGTCGCACGCGATGTGAAGCGGGGCGGCGGTGGTGGTGGGCTTTCGTGTGCAGAAGCCGAGATTCGGTGGTGGCTACTTTATTTCAGGGGACAGCAGGCGGCGGCGGGTGCCCCTGTCGCACCAAGATCGTCGCCTTGTATTCCTTGTCGTATGGGTCCAGAAGATAGATTTCATCGCCAATGCGTGCGTTTCTTTCTATCGAAACCCTAATCGGTCCCAAACCCAAGCGAGGAGAGTGACGGAAGGCTGTTGGGTTATAGCGCACCGTGAAGATACCCAAAGGACTATCGACGATGTACCGTTGCACACCGCGTTCTTGCTCGATGGAAAGCAACTGCGCTGAATGAAAATAATGGTGTTTCCCTTGAAGACCGCCAGCAAATGTTAGCGCGAGAACTAGACCTGCGAGCCGTTCCATTGTTCATACGGTATCACGCGAGTCATTCGATGTTACGTCGCCTGCCACTCCGCTGCCTCGCCCCTCTCCCCACTTAGATCAGCGCCAACGCCCCCTTCATATGATCTTCAGAATCGTAGCATAGACTTGGCTTATAGAGCATAACAATGAAGTACACGCGTCTAGTTTTAGTTTTATCCGCGATCACAGCCACAACCTTGGCAGCGCAATCCGGCAAGATCCTCGCACAGAAAGTTGTCGAGGAGATCAAAGCCGCCCATCCCGAAATCACCGGAATCGAGCTTTCCGCCGCCAAACCAGGTAAAAGCTGTCAGAACATTGCAGCCACGGAAGTGAACGAGATCGGCGAGAAGTGCGATAAGGAAGATTTGACGGTAATGAAGACGGATCGACCATTCGTCGAACAGGAAAAGAAGGGTTTCGAGGTCACGCTGCCGATCCACGATTCGTCTGGGAAGATCATAGCAGCCGCAGGATTGGATTACCGGCGGGAAGCCGGACGAACGAAAGACACGGTTGCAAGTGAAGCTGCTAAGGTTGCCGCAGAGATTGAGCAGCGGCTACTTCAGGGACGCGCTGTTCCAGCCGGTCCATTAGCCAAGGATTTGATGTGCTGTGCCGCACCACCGGCCACAACCCGAAAATCTAGCGCATCCGTAGCAAATCCGTCGCTGGTGGACACGACGCCGGTTCCGACGGAGTTACTGCAGGTCGGTCGTGGCCGTCTTGGCCAGATTCTCCTCGGAGCAGAGGGATTGATGACGTGCTCCAGTCTAAGCTTGACGCCCCTCTGGTCGCCTTTCGCGGGCGGCTGGCAAAGCAGCACCTTCCATTCCTATGAGACACCAGCGGCAACGGAGGGGCGTCTACTTGGGGAGATGGATTGCGTGTTAAGAGCGTTTCAGCCGAGGCGTTACCTGCGGCACACCGCCAGGGAATTCTTTGCCGATCCGTTTTGGCGAGGTCCATGCCCGGCGATGGAAACGGTGTTCGGTGTCGCCCTGGTCGGGGAGGATCGGGTGTGGCGGGTGCGGTCGAGGTTGGTTTGTGGAGTGTAACTCAAGTCCCCAACGTCGTCATTGAAAGCTCGTTACGGATTGCGGCTTCCAGTTCTCTGAGCTTGACTACATACTCCGGCCACATCTTCGATGCTTCCTGGGTCTTGCCGTTCGTGGCGAGATTAAACATCACAAGAATTACTTGTTTGATTGTGCCGAACTTGTCCCTCACATCTTCACCACAAACAAGCGTAGCTAGTATCAACGTGCGCGCGAAATTTACGTTGTATTTGTTATACAGCTCCACCGCCTCTATCTTTCGTTCATTCCACGTTGAGTCATTCGGCAAAGCCTGACGCGCACCTTCGAACGTAGCAATGTACGTACTCAGACAATCTTCCATACTCCCGACATCTTTCAGTGCTTCAAACAAAGCATCCCGTTTCATTTCCCATTTACGCTGTCGGTCCCACACCTCGTCCGAAATCTTCGCCTCGATTTGCTTGGTGGTTTCCGTTACCGCCGCAACTTGTTTCACGAGCAGGTCTACATCTTCATGCGTTGCGAGATTCTCGCCCTTCTTCTTGAGATAGGAGCCGAAGTAGGCACCCACTCCCGCAACCACCGCTGTCGCAAGGATCGAAAGGTAATCCAAAGGCATACGTAGATAAGATTGTAGTTCGTTACACTGATACCATCTTGCCCCTCGCCATCACCCCCGCCGATCTGATCCGCCTCGCCGCTCCTCCCCTTCGATCAGCGCCAAGTCCTCGCGTGGCGGAAGTAATTGAATTCGGGCTATACGATAAAAACACATTACCCGGACCCCACCCAATGCGGGTAGTGACGGGTTGGCAAAAGACCGATGATGGTTATCAGCCATGACCGAAGCGCAACGTGTACTTTCTATGCTAATTCTCGCCTTACCCGCATTCGCCCAAGCACCTGGACCCGCTCCAGTCACCATTCACGTCTACCGCGCCAAAGCCCACATCAAAGGCATAGCGTTGCATCCGTCCCTCTACTGCGACGGGAAAGAACTCACTCGGCTGTTCCGGGGAACGGTTTTCGTAACCAAATCCCGCCGGGAAGGCACATGATCACTCTCGGACGTACCGAGGTTGGTCAGTTTGTCGACTTTGAATCCGGCAAGGATTACTACTTTCGTTTCGGACACAAGAACATCCTTGTCACCGCCGTGTCGGGTCGTGAGCCGCTAACGCTTACGGAGGTTTCCGTAGAGGAAGCATTGCCGGAGATGAAAGCGCTGAAAGAGGTGAGGTGAGCGAGCCTTCGCTGTGCTCAATTTGTGGCTACCCCTGCCACAACCGAGTGGTACGCAGTGTCTACGCCGTACGCAACGAAGCGCTGCTCAGTGCTGTCTGATTGTGAGTGGAGCTTTGCATATGCGAAAGCATTCCTTCGTGTATGTGAAGTTAGGAAGGTTTGGACGATGCCGTCGTCCTTGCCTTCCGTTATACTGTTCATAGTATGCTGCCTCATGCCGCTCGCAACAATCACTCAAACACCGTATTTGAGGACCATCGACGAGATTTTTTGTACCTAGTCCGGTACAAAACCATGCAAACCATAGATTTGCTTACCCCTCGCCAATCGTGCGAGGATTTCATGTGGAGAGGGAAAAACATGATCAGACAGACTGTTGCTGTTGCGATTGCGGGTCTATTCGGCGCGGCGCTGTATGCCGCTAACAAGCCGGTGACCGTGCAGCTCAAGGACGCGAAAGACCAAAGTGTGGGCACCGCCGTTTTGAGCGACCACAAGGGCGGGGGAGTCAATATCAAAGTCGACTTGAAGAGTCTTCCGCCAGGCGAGCACGCCATTCATATCCATCAGAACGCCAAGTGCGAGCCGCCTGGATTTACGACCGCCGGGGGGCACTTCAATCCCGACATGAAGAAGCATGGCTCGATGAATCCCGACGGACCACATGCAGGCGACATGCCGAACTTCATGGTGAACGCCAAAGGCATGGCGAAGACTACCGTGGTTGATCCGAATGCCGACCTGGGGACGGACGCCCATTCGGTGTTCTCTAACGGCGGGACCGCCCTGATGATCCACGAAAAGGCCGATGACATGAAAACAGACCCGACTGGCAACGCCGGTGGTCGCATTGCCTGCGGGACCATTACCAAATAAAGGCTGCGGGTACTAAGTAGCCGCCGGGGGCTAAGGATTCACGCAGACGAAGTTAGCGGCTTCGTCGATGCTCCCGGCGCCTTTCCATTTCGCAATCTGGGGATAAGGGCAGAGAGGCCGCGTGCGATCCGTCATACCGTTCACGATGTGGGCCGCGACGATTTTCTCGGGCGCTGTACCGTGCTCGACCCACTGATCGAGGGCGCTCACCGCGTCAAAGGTATTAGGACCGGCGCCTCCGCCGCAGTGTCCCATGCCGGGCACCATGAAGAGGCGGAAGAAGTCGGTGGTCTGGGCGGGCCCGCCCATGGCGCGTTCTACCGCCTCGTAATATCTGACGCCGTCCTCGGGCGGTACGTCTGAATCGGCCCAGCCGTGATACATCACCAGCTTTCCGTTACGAGTCTTGAAAGGCTTCAAGTCCGGATCAATCGAATTGACAACTGACATCTTCGCGTCTGCGTAGGTAAGGTCGCGATCAAAGTCGAACGTGCGCCAGTCCCAGTTGGGATCGTTGAATACCCAGAGTCTCCAGAATTCGTTGCGCCGCGCTTCGGCGGGATCGATGAAGTAGGGTGCCCAGCTGGCCTCGGTACCGTGTGCCCATCCTGCGAAGATTCGTTCGCCCGTGCGTGGATTCTTGGCGCCATCGTAAACTTTCTTCACCGATTCAACCTGAGGGGCGGTTAGGCAGTTGTCCCCATCTTCGCCCTTGCACAACAGCGTACCGGGATCGAACTTGCAGCGGCGCGGATCGTCGATGATGCCATCCGCGAGACCGTCGGTTGCGTCACACGCGGCCAGCACTGCTTTGGCGATCATCGGCAGTTTCGAGGCCGGCAGCGGACGGGGAGTGTCCTTGTGGATTGCTTCCCAGGACCACAAAAATCCCGCGATCAGATGTACGCGGTTGTTGCCGGGGTCGCCGGCGACGATACCGTCGTAATCGGCTGGAAATCGCTGCGCCTCAGAAAGGGCTTGCTGTCCGCCCGTGGAGCAGCCGTTGAAATAAGAGTATTGAGGGAAGCGGCTATAGTAGTCACGAATGATCAACCTTGGCCGTGTCGGTCATCACGTGAACGGCCCGAAATGCCCAGTCATTGATCTTTTCAGGGTGGCCGACGCCGAAGCTCAGATCGCCGCCTTCGTGTCCAGTGTCGGACCCGGCTGTGGCATAACCGTGATTCAGTGCGGCCGCCATGGTGCTATAACTCATCGCGCTGGAGAATCCACCGTTTCCAGTGCCTTCAAATTTTCCGTTCCAGGTGGCTCGTGGCGGCATCCAAAGTTCGAAGTGAATTTCCGAATCGTTTATCGGACGCGAAACCACACGGACGCGGCAGAAGCCGGGCAGATTCACGGACGCGGACGTGCCGGAGGGATGGTACGTTCCGGCGGGCACATCACCGGCCGCCGTAATGTTGGTGTTGGTGATGAAAAGATTGATGAGGCTGGAACAGGTTGGGGATGCCGCCATCGCCAAGGGGACGAGAGAAAAAGCAACGAGTAACAGACGCCAATTCATAGCTCAGTATAGTGATAAGTTCCGAGCTGCGGCGCAATTGGGGCGACGATGCGCCGCCCCTTTCATCCGTTTGGCAAACCTACCAGTTAAAGCGCGCGAGCACCTGGATTACGCGGGGATTGCTGCCGAAGGCCAAGCTGGGATTGTTAAAGTTCGCGTTGTTGGCGCTGGCATAGGCCAACACGGGACTGCTAAAGGTGCTGACGGCAGCCGTGTTGTTGATACTGCCGGGGATGAACTGAGGATGATTGAAAATATTCAAGAACTGTCCGCCGAAATCGATCCGCATCCGCTCAGTGATGTTGAAGTGTTTGAAGAGGGACAAATCGATGTTGTCGATTGGCCGGGTGGCTTGCGTGTTGCGGCCGCCGTTGGCGTAAGCGCCGGGACCGGCTTCAATGTAACGCGCGCTTGGGTTTTTGGCTACCCAGGCGACCACGTTGTTTACCAGAGAGGCCGACGCCGTGGGCAACACCGTCGCCCCGGTGGCTGTATACCCGATGATGCCGCTGCCGGTTCCCGCGGCGCCGGACGGATTCACAATAGTGCGATCCGGAGCGGAATCATTGTTGAGGTTTGAATCGACACCGCTCAATACCGTAAAGTATTCGGGAGATTCATAGGTATAAATGGGAGCGATTTCCCAATTGCCTACCAGGTTCTTCATCATCCAATTGCCGCTGCTCTTATACCAGGGAGCATCGTAAACCAAGCTCAGCACAAAGCGCTGGCGATGATCCAGCGCGGATGAAGCTTTCTCTATGCTCAGGTTCTGGAAATCCTGGGCACGGCGAGGCGTCAGGTAAGTACTGGCCACTTCCGCCGTGCTGTTATCGATGAGATGGCTCCAGGTGTAGGCCGCCTGATATTGCAGGCCGTGCCCGAGGCGCTTGTTCAACTGAACCGATAAGCCGTGGTAAGTGGACCAACCTTGCGGCACGTAGGCCGTGATCGGCGCGGTGAAACCCGCCGCAGCGTACTGAGGCAGGATATATCCGATGGATCGGATCTGGCCGACGGTCAGTGGAAGAGAGGCTAGCGTAGCCGCGGAGGGTACAGCCAGGAACGTCGGAACGTTCTCCGTCGCCGTCACCGGCGCTTGGATATTGATCTGTTGCTGCTGGAGCAGGTGGACGCCGCGAGTCCCCAGGTAGCGCACTTCCAGGGTATAGTCGTTGCGGAAGACATGCTGCACGCCTAAGGTCCAATTCAGCGAATAGGGCAACACCTGATCGGGTAGCCAGGAGGATGTTTTCGAGCGTGCCGACGCGGTGGTGAGGGTCGCAAGGTTCAGGCCCTGGGACTGAGTGATGCCGCCATTCTGGAGGAAGTTGGTCCCCACGCCCAACGGGGAATTAACAGTGGTGCTGAACTCGGGTGGAACCGCGTTCAATCCAACGTTGTCGAAAATGACGTCCGTTGCCCTGCTAAAGCCAGCTCGAATTACAGTGTTGCTGCTTTTGCCCGGCGTGTAGGCGATGCCGATCCGTGGTCCGAAACCATAAGGATCTGCGCTGGGGGCCTTGAACGTCAGCAAGCCAGGGGCGCTGGCAATGGCGTTCAACTTTTCAGCTTGAATGCCGAGCGGGACCGTAGTGTATTCATAACGCAAGCCGAGATCGAGGGTCAGGTTTTGCCGGATGCGCCAGGTGTCCTGAAGGTAAGTGTACGATCCAAGCTGATTCCCGTAGTAGGGCGTCACGCCGACGTTGCGTTGCGCCAGGAAGTCCGGTGTGAGGTCCGTCAGGTAATTGGCGACGTTGGTGAATTCATAATCGCCGCGAACGCGCTGGATGAACAGTTCCGGGGAGATAGAGTCCCGGAACTCGCTCCCGAACTTGAAGGTGTGATGGCCCTTGATCCAGGTGATGTTCTCGCTGAACTGGTACAGATTGTTGATCGTAGCTTGCGGGTAGTTGGGGTTCGGCCCAATTTGCAAATTCAGGTTATTAAAAACCAGATTCGGAAAAGCATCCAATCCGGGAAAGGTCTGGTTTCCTACGGGCTCGCTCTGGTTCTGCCGCTGATAGCCCAAGCGAAATTCGTTAGTCAAATTGGGGTTGAAAGTGTGATATTCGGCGAGAGTCGCCAGATAGTAGCGAATGGGCGTCGGGGTATAGAATACCGGCAGCTCCGCGCCAGTGTTGATCGTATCGTATCGATTGTAAATATAGCGGCCGCGAATTTGATCCTTGTCGGAAAGATTGTAATCCATGCTGTACACGCCGTAATAGCCATTCTGGAAATTCGGCCCTGTGACCGGAATAATGCCGGTGGGCACGCTCACTCCGCCAACGGTAATCGTAGGAGCGCCGGGCGTCAGTGCGGTGGCCAGGGCGTATTTCTGCATGATCCCGAGATTGGTTGCGTTAACGCCGGGCGCGCCGGCGAGCGCCGAATACCCGGATGCGGTCGGCGCATAAATTGGGGAAGCGACCGTACTCGCCTGGCCCAGAGGATTGTACTCGAAGCTGGCGAAGAAGAATAACTTGTTCTTGAAAATCGGCCCGCCGAAGTTGGCGCCCAGATGGTTTTGATCGTAGCGGGGGATTTTCGTTATGCCCTGGTTCTTAAATGCCTGGTCCTCGGCATTCAAGTCACGATTGCGCAGGTATTCGTACAGCTGTTCCGTGGAACAGATTCGTGCCGCCCTTCACGATGGTGTTGAACTGACCACCGGATGAGTGACCATACTCGGCTTCGAACTGATTTTGCAGCAGCGTGAACTCCGCCACCGATTCGTTCGGAATGAAGACCACCGGGCCAGTGACCGATTTGCTGTTGTTGTCAATGCCGTCGACGGTGAAATTGTTGTTCCGGGGACGCTGTCCGCCGATCGCCGGGCCACTACCTACGCCTACTCCGCCGGCGCTTGATACGCCAGCCTGTAACAAGGATAAGTTGAGTACGCCGTTTCCGATCGCCGTGTTCGGCAGATCGCCGATTTGTTTCGTGTTGTACGTGTTTTGAATCTGCGCCGTGGTGGTGTCGATGGCGACGCCCGCTTCCTGAACCTCCACCGTGGTTGAGACCTGGCCTATTTGCAACGTCATGTTCTGTGTCGCCGTCTGGTTAAGTTGGACGGCAACGTTTTTCAGCGTGATCGGCGTAAATCCAGCTGCGTTTACGCTTAGCGTATATACGCCGGCTAAAAGATTCGTAAAGCGATACTCGCCACTGGCATTGGTCGTCGTGGTACTCTTCACGCCGGTCGCATCATTTGTCGCGGTGACTGTTACGTTCGGTACTGCGGCGTTCGACGCATCGGTGATCGTGCCGATCAAATCGCCGCTGATGACTTGGCCGTTGAGGTTGGCGAATGGAACCATTAGGCCGAGAAGCAGAACCACCAAACCGAATTGAACCAGTGTGCGGAATCGTATCATATGGGCGGTCTTGTCGCACGCAGGCCGCCATTTGTCCTTCCTTAACGTTCGCGATGAAATATCAACGTTTTGCAGATAACAAGCAAGTCTGATTTCTGGTTTTCGGTATACAGGGACCCGCCTGGTGTATTGCAAAGCATATTATGCTAAGAACGTTCCATTCAGGTTGATAATATGCTACTCGACCCTAGTAGCGGCGCTACGGTCAGGGCCGAATCACGTAATCGGGCCAGCAGGTGTCTAAAGATGGATCCGCCTGGTCGCCGAAAATACGGATTACGCCCGCGCCCAACCCGGATGGCGGCGCGAACTTGGGATCCAGCATTTTAGCGATCTGATCGCGCGTGGCTTCCAGATGCGCTCGGGTCTCTTTGTCGTTAGCTTTTGCCAGCGCTGCGCCGATGGCGGAGTTCAGGCTCTTCAGCTCCGCGCGATAAAGCGGTCTCTCGTCACCGCTGGAAGCGAAGAATCCGGCTGGAAATCCCACCGGCAAGTTCCCCGGCAGAGAAGGAGCAGCCGCGTTCAGTTTGTTATTGACCAGGTCCAGATAAGCTCGCTGCAAATTCCGGCGATAGGCGTCGATTCTAATCTGCGGGGAATCCAGCTCTCTCCAGATTCCTTGCGCACATCCGCCAGAAACTCAATGGGGCCGTAGGCGGAGGAACCGTCGATCGCTTCCTGCTCCACGATCCGCGCGAAGCGGGGGCTACTCAGCAGGTTGTTCAACACGCTGCTCTGGGCATTGCGGATTCGGCTCAGCGCTCCGATCGGCTCGATGCGTCTCAGCACCTGAGGATCGATCGCCCACATGGGCGTCGCGAAGGCATTCTCGCTCAGAAATTTCACCGCGGCTTCCTGGCGCGCCTTAGGCACCGGACTATAGACCACGCCCCCCTGATCCACATACTTTTCCTGAGCATTGAATCCGCCCACGATGGCCGCGACATGATTCAGCTCCAGCGTCCATTGCCCTAGCATCCGGCCGTACAGCTCCGCCAGATCCTCGTAAGAGTCGCCTGACTTGGCTGTCGTAGCGGGCAACAGCATCTTCGATACCCGTTGCAGATTCTTAATTCCCAGCGCGGTCGACTTCAGCGCGTCCTCGTCGCCTACTGCCTCGGTCAACTCGCCCGGATCGGAACCGGCGGATCCCGAGGTCGAGAAGCGGTACCATGGCGTCTTGTCCTGCTCCCGCGCCCATTGATCGAGCGTGGGCTTCTCATTGTCGGCGCTCTTGGCGCCAGGTATCGGCGTGTAGCCCCACTTCGTGGCCCAAATGTCGTAAGGGCCAATGCGCGGTACCAGGTCATCCACTGGAATTTTGTCTTCCGGCTGCGCCACATAGTTGAAGCGCGAGTAGTCCATGATCGAAGGCGTATGGCCCATGGTCTTCAGCCACTGGGGATCGCGAACCTTGTCTTGCGGATATGTTGAGCTGGCCTTCATATTGTGCTGAAAGCCCAGCGTGTGGCCCACTTCATGCGCCAGAACGAACTCTATCAGCCGGCCCATAAGGTCGTCAGGCAGGGGCAACTTCTGCGCGCGCGGGTCGAGCGGGCCCACCTGCAAGAAATACCAGTCACGCTGCAGGTTCATGACGTTGTGATAGAACTGGATGTCCGCGTTCAAAATCTCGCCGGTGCGTGGATCGCTGATGTGCGGGCCGACTGCGTTCTCGATCGTGGAAGGCAGCCAGCGCACTACAGAATGGCGGATGTCTTCCGGGCTGAAGTCGGGATCCTCGTCCGGCGTGGGCGCAACTTTGGCGATGATCGCATTCTTGAATCCGGCGGCTTCGAAGGCCGGCTGCCAATCCTCGATACCGCGCTTCATCCACGGGATCCATTTGGTCGGCGTGGCTGAATCGATCCAATAGACGATCGGCTTCACCGGCTCAGAAAGCTGTGCCGTGGGATCTTTCTTTTCCAGTCGCCAGCGGCTGATATAGCGGCGTCGCGGGGCGCGCTGCTCGTCGCGGCTATAGTCCATTTGGTTCACCGAAAAATAGCCGACGCGCTCATCAAAAACACGCGGTCTCATGGGGTTCTCCGGCAGTTTCACCATGCTGTGGTGCAGCACAATGGTCGCGCTCCCGGGACGCATGCCGGCGCCTGCGAATGGATTCACGGGCGTGTTCTGTTGGCCGGGCAGCGCGGCGCTCTTGGTATAGGTGATGGAGGCGTCCGTTTCGATATTCTCCGGATACGGCGCGATGCGTTCAACGTAAGACCGCGATGCGTCCATGGCCGTCGCGTTAAGCCGCTGCCGGGCGCTGAATTCGGACACGTCGGTGGTGAAAAGACGCGTGACATCGATCACCGCGGAATTTTTGTCGGGCCCAAATGCCGCCACCGGAAAAGACATCAGAATCGCGTCGTTGTTGGCTGCTTTCACGGCTTGCGAGATGGGCGTGGCCGGATCGGCGACCACGTCATAACTGGTGGTCCGTAGATACACTTTGTTTCCGTTGAGCTGCCAATATACTATTCGGCTGGACAGCTCCTGACCGCCGTAGCCGACGCCCAAGGTCGTCTTGGAAATCTGCGTATTCCAAAGGAACTGTTCTTCAAATTGACGATACGGGATTTCGTAGTAGTACTTATCTTTAACCTGGTGGACCGTGAAAATGCCCTTGGCCGATTGAGCGTTTTTGGTGATGACTTTTTCGTAAGGCCGCGGCTCCTGCGAGGGAGGAGTGAATCCGGGGCGTTCCGGCCCGTTAGCCGCCGGCGACGGTTGGGCCGGTTCAGGGGACGGCGGCTCCTGGGCGTTCCCAAGATTGATCGCGCACGCTAGCACTAACGCGATTGGAAAGCTTCGGTTCATGACGGTCAAACTCCTTCGCTGGAAATTGCCAACTATTCTACCAACACGTGATCAGGCTATAGTAAGAGAGCGGGATCCCCGGCGTGCCATTCCCGGGACCTATCGGGCTCCTGACGGGAGGCCCCCTGGAAGCGCCTTTATGCACGAATCAATGGCACCGCCACGACCACCCGCATCGCCGAGACCGCACCTGGACGCACTGGACACGAATCAGGTCCTCTGGCGCGCAATGTTCGAAGATTCCACTCTGGGCATCGCACGAGCGAATTTAGAGGGCGGGTTCGTGGAGGCGAATCGCGCCTATTGCAAATTGACGGGTTATTCCAATCAGGAATTGTGCAGCCTCACTCTTCTGGACTTGGCGGCGGAGGATGATCGCCAGGAAAACGCGGAGTTAATGAAGCAATTGCATGGCGGCGAGCTTCACGATTTTCAGATTGAAATACGCTATCGCCGCAAAGACGGGAAGATAATCTGGGTTCACAACACGGTGTCGCTGATTCCAGGCCGAGACGAATGTTCCAGTTTCATCATGACCATCGCCAAAGATATCACGGCCCGCCAAAATGCCGACAATAGTCTTCGAAATCGCATTGAAGATCTGCGGCGGACATTGGATCATATTCCCGCTATGATCAGCATAGTCACTAAAGAACGTTCGATCAAGTTTGTTAACCGGGAATGGGAGCGTACCTTGGGTTGGTCGCTGGAGGAGATACAAAAAGAGAATCTCGACCTATTTTCGTTGTGCTACCCGGATCCGGATTATCGCAAGAAGGTTCTGAAGTTTCTGGCCGAATCACAAGATCAATGGGTGGAGTTTAAGACCAGAGTCAGAGATGGCAGGATTCTACATACCACCTGGGCGCTGGTTAAACTTTCCGACGGGATGACCTTGGGAATTGGGAAGGACATCACCGCCAGGAAACGCACTGAGCAAGCCCTGAAGCGCAGCGAGGCGTACTTGGCGGCTGGGCAAAGGCTCAGCCACACGGGCAGTTGGGCCTTGAACCTGTTATCGCGAAAACTGTTTTGGTCTCAGGAGACTTTTCGAATCTTTGGCATCGATCCAGCAACACCGAAGGCTTCGTTATGCGAAATGTTCCTGCAGCGGATACATCCCGAAGACCGGCCAGGAATTGAGCAAGGGCTTAAGGATGCGCCAACGAACGCCCGGCATTACGCGGTGGACTACCGAGTGGTTCTTCCGGACGGATCGATCAGGCATATCCACGATGTGGTCTACCCGGTCGCGAACGAAGCTGGGCAGATCGTAGAACGCTATGGCGTCGTGATGGACGTGACCGAACGCAAGGAAGCCGAAGCGGAGTTGCGGCGCTCCTTCGATCAATTGCGGGCTCTCACTGCGCGGGTGCAAGATGCCCGGGAAGAGGAAAGAAAACGGGTAGCGCGGGAAATTCATGATGAGCTCGGTCAAGCGTTGACCGCCATTAAAATCGATTTGAGTTCATTGGCGCATGAGTTTCCGCCAGATGTGCCACAGCTGGAAAAAATCGAATCCATTGCGAATGTCGTGGACCAGACTATCAAGTCTATACGCAGAATCTCGACGGAACTCAGGCCCGGAATTCTGGATGACTTGGGTCTGATCGCCGCTGTCGAATGGGCGGCGGAGGAATTCGAAGCCCGAACCGGGACCAGGTGCCGCTTGGATCTGCCCGAAAATGATAGCGCCATCGATGCGGATCGAGGCACGGCAGTCTTCCGAATTCTTCAAGAGACTTTGACCAACGTGGCGCGGCATGCGAACGCGACTTCGGTGGACGTGAGGCTGCACAAAGAACCTGGAAATGTCATCTTGGAGGTGCGCGACAACGGCCGAGGCGTTACTGAAGAGCAACTCTCCGCGTCAGGATCGCTGGGAATCCGTGGAATGCGGGAGCGAGCGCTGCTGCTGGACGGCGAGTTCACCATTCAGGGAGTTCCAGGCCAGGGCACCACGGTGTGGATGCGCATTCCTCTAGCCGAGTCGAGATCTTTCGGGAGCTTAAGACGTGATCAAAGTTCTGATCGCCGATGATCATGCCATCCTGCGCAGAGGGCTGAAGGAAATTCTGCAGCGCGAGTTGGACGGCGTCACTTGCGGTGAAGCCGAAGATGCCCAACAGGCGTTGACGGAGGTTCAGAAACAGCCCTGGGATCTCGTCATTCTGGACATCAGCATGCCCGGACGAAGCGGGCTGGATCTTCTCGGCGACCTTCAGCGGACGCAACCCAAGCTGCCGGTTTTAGTCTTGAGCATGCATGCCGAGGATCAATACGGCAAGCGTGTTCTCAGGGCTGGAGCGGCTGGCTACATGAACAAGGAAAGCGCGCCTGAAGAATTGATCAACGCCATGAGGAAGGTGCTGGCCGGTGGGCGCTACGTGAGCCCAGCCTTAGCAGAAGAGCTGGCTGTAGCGCTGAATCACGACTCCGAGCGGCCCGTCCACGAGAGTCTGTCCGGCCGTGAGTTTGAAATCCTGAGGATGCTTGCCTCGGGCAAGACGGTGAGCCAGATCGCCGGGGAGCTGCACTTGAGCGCGACCACCGTCAGTACGTATCGCACCCGGATTCTGGGAAAAATGAAGATGGCGACCACTGCGGAACTGATCCGCTACGCGTTGCAGACGCGTCTGGTGGATTGAGAATAGCCTGCGCCGCGGGTTAGGAAGACCCTACCAGCGCCTTCTGAATCGCCGCCTGCGCCTGTTGCGTCTCAGCGTCATCCTTATAAGGCTGACGGGGCCAGAAAAATCCTCGCAGGCCATCCTTCTTACGTCGCGGGACTATGTGCACATGCAAGTGCGGGACGCTCTGGCTGACCCGGTTGTTGATGGCGACAAAAGAGCCTTCGGCATGCATGCCGCGTCTCGACCGCGCGCGCCAGCAGCTGCACATTAACGAAAAACGCTCCGGCGAGTCCCGCCGGAAGATTCCCGAGCGTTTCATAGTGATGTTTAGGAATGAGCAACGTGTGGCCAGGGAACAGCGGCCGATTGTCCAGAAACGCGAGCGAGAGGGAATCTTCGAAGACGATGCCGCGGCCAGCGGAGCGCGAGACGATCTGGCAGAATTTGCAGTTCGGTTCAGAATCCATCGGCTTAGTTCTGAATAGGGCCCTCGCCTTGGCCAAGGACGGTCATGATCTGCTCTTTACGCAGCTCCGCAGCTTTCACGGCGGCGCCCATCGAGTAGGAATACACCAGACCGCCTAGCATCAGACCGGCCAGCAATACTCCAAAGAATGCCCACTCTGAACTGAAGGCGTAACGCGCCAGGTAGGCCAGGAACACGGGCATCAAGGCCAGAGGAAAGGTGAGCATTAGCGCCGCCTGGGTCTTCCCGCTCGCCGCCGACCGGAACGATTTGGCGGGGTTGACGGAGCGCGGATTGTAAACCGAACTGAGGTTCCCGATCGCCAGCAGAAAGATGGTGATCACGCAGGTGACTGCCAGAGCTTCCAGCACCTGGACGCGGAGTGACCGACATTCGCAGTAGCGTGCAGACTACGTGATGGAAGCGATCTCCAAAAACACGATGAAAGCCGCCGCCAGGTTCTTGCCTATCAGAACAGTGGACATCTTCAGGGGCACCAGGAAAGTAAATCTGCGCGGCGCTGCGATCGAATCCGAAGCAGTTCCAGAACAGCGCGTCAGTCAGTAACAACAAGGCGTACACACTCACGAAGGTCAGATAGTTTTCGGCCACCAGCGAGTGCTGGGAACTGGCCTGTCCGAAAGCAATCGGGGCCCATATCAGCAGGCCGAACGAAAAGCCCATCAGGAAGACCAGCCGGAAACGGGGAGCGCGGCTCAGGAATCGCAGCTCTTTTTCGATGAGGGCGGCCAGTGGATCCGGTACCAGTGCGCTGGGCAGCCGGTAAAGCCACTCGATCCGGCTGGCTTTGCGCCCCATGGACGCGCCGGCGCGCTCGGCCCCATCGACGGCCAGGCTGCGCTCGAATTGCCAGCGGCCAAATAAGTAAGCGGCCGCCGTCCACGTCAGCAAGACGCCGATATTTGCTAATGACGCTTCTCCTTGCGCGAGACGCGCCGTTGCAGTCCAGGGCCAGAACGCCGAGGGTTGGCTGAGTGAACAGCCTTCCTGATCCGGTTTTGGAAACCCGCGAACACGAGCAACTGCGGCAATGCTGCCAGCAGGACCACCAGCAGCGCGACGATTTCCCGTATCCTCTTGCGGGCCAGCAATCGAACCAGCAGATCGCGGACTCCCGCCGAGCAGAAGAGATTGAAGACCACAAACACCAGCAGCGCCGACGGGGCCCAGAATGGAATCGTGGGGTTCAGCAAAAGGCCGATGCCGGCTCCCGCCAGCAGCAGGAGCATCTCGACGCCGGTGGAGATCCTCAACAGGACTTCGAGAGCGAATAACTGCCCGGTCGGAATCGGATAAACCAGCAGCTTCTTGATATCGAGAGACGACCCCAGAGAGGCCATGAGTACCGGGATGAGTTGCCAATAGAGGAAACAGACCAGCAACGCCGCGGGTAAAACGTCGTGGATGAAGTCCAGCTCGTCCGGGTTCGAGAGCAGGATGGCAGCCAGACCGGCGAGGAAAGCGAAGCCGCCGTACCAGATGACGGTGAGCAATCCGTTCACCGCGAGCGCCGCTTTGTTGGAGCGTGGAAAGTGGTTGCGGGTAGTGCGCCACTGTGCCCAGACGATGGCTCTGGCCTGATTTCCCATCGGTCTATAGCCAGTCCAGACTCTCGGCCGGCCGCTCGGCGCCTACTACCCGGACGAACACATCTTCCAGCGTCTCCGATCCCCTGCGCAGCTCCGCCATGGCGCCGGATAGGACCAGTTTCCCCTCGTGGATAATCGATACGCGATCGCAGAGGCGCTCCACAACTTCGAGAACGTGGGAGGTAAGGAATACGGTAGCGCCGTGACGAACCTGTTCGAGCAGAATCTCCTTCATGAGCCGGGCGCCCGACGGCATCGACGCCTTCAAAGGGCTCATCCATGAGAAACAGCTCCGGCCGGTGAATCAAGGCCGCCGCCATGGCGACTCGCTTGCGCATGCCTTTCGAATAGTCGCCGATGAGCTTTCTGGGTTCGCCATCCAACTGGAAAAGGGCCAGCAGCTCGCCCGCCCGCTCGCGCGCCCGTGTCCGCTCCAGGCCATACATCCGGCCCACGAACTCGATGAACTCGAGGTCCCGTCAAATGATCGAATAGCAGCGACTCATCGGGGACCAGTCCGATCCGGCCTTTTACTTCCAAAGCCTAGTCGGGCATCGGCCGGCCCAATAATTCGATAGTCCCGGAGGTGGGCGGCGCCAAACCCATCAGCATACGAATGGTGGTGGTCTTGCCGGCGCCATTGGGTCCGAGAAAGCCGAAGAAGCAGCCCTCGGGGGACTTCTAGGTTGAGCCCGTCCACCGCAGCCTTGGCCCCGTAAACCTTGCGCAGGTCGTGGGTGGCGATGGCGCAATTCGAATCCATTGGGATCAGTCCCATGGTACAAGAAAGCCTTTCTGAGCCGTGACCGTCAGGAAGCGGTCCTTATCCTGCGAAAGGCGCCGCGGCTAGGATTTTCCCCGCATTCAAGCTTTTTGTTCAGCCATCCGATAAGTCAAGTGTGACGGTGTCAGAAACTCCTTCGACGGTGCGAGAGCGGGCTTTACGGGCGCTGGGCCAGCTACCGCCTTTTTCGCCGATTCTCAATCGGCTGATTGCGAGTTTGGCGCAGGAAGATGTGTCGTTTGCAAAGGTGGCCGACCTGATCGAGAAAGACACCGTACTGGCCGGCAATGTCTTGCGGCTGGTAAACTCAGCGCTTTACGGACTCCGCGGCACGGTGAACTCGATTCGCCACGCGGTTTCGCTGCTGGGAATCGTGAAGCTTCGCAATGCCACGCTGGGCATGTCGGTGGCACGCATGTGGGCTCAGGTAAAGACCCCGGCCGGTTGGTCGATGGCACGCTTCAACCATCACTCGGTGGGCGTCGCGCTCCTGGCTGACCTGGTGGCACAGCGGCGGGCCGTAAGCTATGCCGAGGGCGCTTTCGCTGCCGGTTTGTTTCACGATCTCGGCTTGCTGCTGGTTGCCATGGGCCTGCCGGAGGAATACAAAGAAATTTCGTTGCTCTGTCAACAGGCCGACAAGCAGCCGCTCGATTGTGAATTGCAAGTGCTGGGCCTCACGCACGCGGAATTATCCTCTCTGGCCCTGGCGGCCTGGAACTTGCCTCGTCCTATCCAGATGGCAGTCCGTTATCAGGATCAGCCCGAGCTTGATCCGAGCGAAGTCGGAGCCAACGAAATCAGCCTGAGCGCCATTCTCAACGCGGCGAACGGCCATTTGAACCGCACTGGAACCTCGATCAATCTCTTCGACGGCCGGCCCACCGACGGACAGATTTCGCTCGAATCGCTGGGGCTCGGAGACCGGCTACCCGCCGTGCTTGACCGAGTTCGAAGCTGAGTTTACCGCGATGAAGCGCTACTTCTGACCGGCGCTGAGGTAGAATTCACCGGCGCCCACGATCTCCGCCGGCCCGGTTAAATACACCGAATTATCCCAACGCAAGTCGAGCGCCTCGCCTCCTGACGCCAGCACGCGCACCGGACTGGCTGCCACCTCTCGAAGAATCGCAGCCACGGCCGCGCCGGTCGATCCGGTGCCCGAACTCAGTGTCACGCCCGCGCCTCGTTCATAGAAACGGGCTTCGATGGTGTGTTCGTCGACTGGCCGAACGAACGACACATTGGTTCGCTTGGGAAAATGCGGATGCCCTTCGATCTCGGCGCCCAGCGCTTCGCCAATCCGGCGGAAAACGATCCACGAATACCACGCACTGCGGATTACCCACGTCCAGAATCGTCACTTCTTGAGAGCCATGGCGAAGCGGGAGCGCGAAACGTACCTGATGCTGCTGAAAGACCGGCTGGCCCATATCCATCTCGAACACGAAGCGGCGGCCGCTGCGTTCGATCAGCCGCAAATGTTTGGGCCCCGCGCCGGTAGTAATCGTGACATCGCCCTGGGCCCGGCCTGAATCGAGCAGTAGCGCGGCGGCGCAACGGGTGCCATTGCCCGAAATTTCGGCCTCGCTTCCGTCGGCATTGAAGAGCCGGATGCTTGTAGTCTCACGCACCAGCATCCATCCGTCGGCGCCGATGCCGGTGTGCCGGTTGCAAATCGCCCGAGCGATGGATGGCAGATCGCCGGTGGGAACCAGATCGCTCCAACTCAGCAGGAAATCGTTTCCGGCGCCGTGCGCCTTGGTGAAAGGGATGGTCATCGCGGTCATGGCTTAATCCCGCTTGTAGATTTCGATCACGGGCGCGCCTTTGATTATGATGGTTCGTTCCAGATGATAGCGTGGACCGGTCTTAAACGTCGCTCTTTGGACTGCGGTCGCCACGGCGTCGCCGGAAAAAGCGACCGCCCATTCTTCATGCAGGAATAGGTTTGGGCGTGTGGTCGCGGCCATCCAGGCCGGCTCATTTCCATCGTGCAGCGCCTCGCGCAAGCGGAATACCCGCTTCGCGCAGGATGCCTGTCAGATCGCCAAAGCTAGTGAAGATACCGGCGCCGCGCTGATATTGGCTGGCGAGAAGCTGCGCAGCTTCGTGGGTCCAGGCGCGCCGTGCCTTCGGAATTGATCTGCGACTCTTTCCAGCAAATCCAATTGTCCGGCCTCGGATGAATTAGCCACGGTGTTATCCCAATACCAATCACCGCGAGCGCGACCAGAGCACGCCAGCGTCCAACCGCGAGGAGTGTCGCACCAGCTCCCGCGACCGCCAACAATGGCAGGGCGGACAAACCATAGCGCGTATTGTAATAGCTGTTGAACCAGAGTTGCGGAACGAAGATCGCGGCGCCGCCCGCATACATACTCCAAAGATAGAAGACAGCCGGCAGCGCGGTCAGGAGCACCGGCCAGAACACGCGCTTAAGAAATACGCCCGCCAATCCGACTGCAGCAACGATCAAAGACACCCCACCCGGCGCACATTTGTGTGACGGTGCGGAAAAACAACCAAGCCTTTCTCCAATCCTCTTCGCCGGGATAAACGCCCGATCTCTGATTAATTGCTTTGGCTGAGTAAGGGCCATTGTAAAATTCCAGCGGATTGCTGTATAACCACCAGTTGTGAGCGAGCCAATAAAGCGGCGCCAGTGAAGCGATCATTCCGAAGATCAAGACCGCCAGCAGCCGCCTGCGTTTGGCCACGAACAAGAAATAAATGCTGACGAAAGGGATCAGAAACCAACCTTCATAGCGCGATAGCGACGCTGCCAGGCTTGCGATGGCGGCGCCCGTCACAGCCCAAAGCGATTGCTCATCGCGGAACCAAACGCTGAAGTAGAGAACAGCCATGAGTCCGGCCAGAAACACCGGCTCGGTCATCGGCGTGGCTTGCAGATACAGCAGATTCGGGTTCAGCGCGAACAGTCCGAGAGCTGCGAAGGCTGCTGCTGAAGATTGGGTGGCGCGCCGCATGGCCGCGAACAGAAAAACCCCGGCCAATACGAAGCAGACCGACGACGGAATAGCGCCGGCTAGACCATTGCGCCATAAACTATCGTTGCCGACCAGCGCCAGGGCAAGCAGGTGTGGCAGCGGGAGCCAGGATGTTCCGATCTGGTCATAGCCGGGAGTCCGCGAATCCAAGATACGCCGGGCAATGTTCAGATGCGCCTCGGCATCGCCGTAATACAAAGTCCAGCCGGAACGGTTTACCAGCATGGTTGCCGCGGTGCTCAAAGCCGCCATGCACAGCAGCACCAGGCACAGTTCCAGACGCGGGTATTTCAAAACTCGGTAAACGCCCGGAATTCGTTGAAGCGGGCATCGATCTCGGCGCGCTCGAGTGTGCGGAATCGGTCCACGCCGAATTTTTCGCAGCAGAAGCTGCCCATCACCGATCCGTAGATGACGGCGCGGCTGAGTTCCTTGGCGTCGATGTGTCCTTTTTTCAGATCGTAGCCTTTCTCGGCGAGATAGCCGATAAAGCCGCCGGCAAAGCAGTCACCCGCGCCAGTGGGGTCGAAGACTTCTTCGAGCAGATAACCGGGCACGATGAAATGCCCATCCGGGCGGAAGAGAATGGCGCCGTACTCTCCGCGCTTGATCACCAGAGTGTGAGGACCCATCTCAAAGATCTTGGCGGCCGCGCGCCTCAGATTGTATTCGCCCGACAGCATACGGGCCTCGGCATCGTTGATCAGCAGAAAGTCCCATTCGCGGATCGTATCCAGCAGCTCGCCGCGATAGTCCTTGATCCAATAGTTCATGGTGTCGCCGCCGGCCAGGCGCAGACCGTTCATCTGCTCGCGCACGCTGCGCTGCAGCGAGGGTTGGATGTTACCGAGGATCAGGTAGGGCGACTTCTGATAGCTGGCTGGCAGCTTGGGCTTAAAGTCGGCGAAGACATTGAGGTCCGTGCGCAGGGTTGTCCGGTCGTTCATGTCATCGGAGTAGACGCCGGCCCAGAAAAAGGTCTTGCCTGGCACACGCTCCAGGCCCTCCAGGTCGATGGCATGCTCGGATAGCAGCTTTTCGTCTTCTTTGGCAAAGTCATCGCCCACCACGGCTACGATTTTGGTTTTCGCGAAATAACTCGAAGCCAGCGAGATGTAGGTGCAGGCGCCCCCTAGCATCCTGTCCACACGGCCATGCGGCGTCTCCACGCCATCGTACGCCACGGATCCAACTACGACAACGGACATGCTTTTGATTGTAAACTGAGCCGCGGCCGCTGGTCTTCTCTTAGAGGCAGCTCGCAGAATGGTTTGCGGCAAATAATGAAAATTTCGGATGAAAAGGATTGACAGAAACACCGCTGGATGCTACCATCGCGCAAGTCGATCTTCAAAAAAATCGATGAGCCTTCTTCCTGTCAGGCTCGCAGCCTCGTTAGTTACGAGCTAGTTCCTAGTCCAAGTTCGGACACTGCATCCCGTTGATAGTGTTACGCCCGGTTTCTCGCTGCTCGCAGTTGGAGAAACCTATGCGTGTGTCGGCAACGCTTGTTTAAACAGGGAGATACAGTGACCAGAGATCGTATTCCGCTAATTGCCGGCGTTTGGGCCGGCTTACTTATGACCCTGGGCTCCGCCTTTGGGCAGTCTACTTTCGGGTCCATTCTGGGGACGGTGCAAGATCCGTCGGGCGCGGCAGTCGTGTTGTGCAAGGTGACCATCCACAACAAGGGCACTTCTACACAGCGCGCGACGATCACCGATCAGACCGGAAATTATATTGTCACAAACCTCGATCCGGGTAACTACGAGGTATCGTTCGAAGCCCCAGGATTTCAACCGACCGTCGCCGAAGTAGAACTTCTCTCCCGGCAGACGGCCCGTATCGACGGGCACCTGCCCGTCGCGTCGCAAACGGAAAGTGTAAATGTCGAGGTGGCAGCGGCTCCGGTGATCAACACCGAAGTGTCGAATCTTTCCGAGACCAAGCAGGGGCGAGAGCTAGTGGACCTTCCGGTGGCGATTACGACTCGCGGCACCGGCTCCACGAGTCCTTTGTCGACGTTGACGACGCAACCCGGAGTGCAGACCGACGCGGCCGGGGGGATTTCCGTATCAGGGGCCAAGCCCAGCATGCTGTCCATGAGCATTGACGGTATCAGCAGCATGGGGCCCAGGACAGCCGGCCCGCTTACTGAAATGTTCCCGTCGTTTTACTCGATCGCTGAAATCAAGGTCAGCGAAGTCAATAACGCGGCGGAGTACGGTGGAATCAGCGATATCACGACGGTTTCAAAAAGCGGAACGAATTCGTATCACGGAGGGATTTACGAAAATCTTCAAAACAAAGACCTCACCGCCCGCAACGAGTTCAGCGCCATCAAGCCGAAGCTGATCATGAACGATTTCGGAGCCTACTTTGGCGGCCCGATCTCGATTCCAAAGCTGTACAACGGAAAAGACAGAACTTTCTTCTTCATGGCATACGAAGGCCTCCGCCTGCCCAGACAAACGGTGATCACCGAAAGCGTCCCATCGGTCGCGCTACGCAATGGAGATCTCTCGGTCTATACGACACCGATTTATGCTCCCGGCACCAGTACGCCCTATCCTAACAATCAGATTCCGCTCGCCAGATCTCGCCGATTTCGTTAAATGCGCTCAAATACGGGTTCCCGCTGCCGAACACCGGAGCAGCGGGAACTCGATCGCCAATAACTACGCAGTGAACTTCCCGACCCCGATTACGAGCGATCAAGGCGACATGCGAGTGGATCAGGTGATCAACTCGAAGCAGACCGCGTACTCACGGTTTACGTACAAACATCGCGACGTGATCACGGCGCCGACAGTGTACACAAGGCTCCATCTTATTGGGGGGATTCTCGCAGCCGGAAATCGATTTCGGCTTGGTAGTGGCCCATAATTATGTCATCTCTCCCGCCATCGTCAATGAAGTGCGCACTGGCTTTAACGGGAATCACTACGCGACGAAGTTCGCGGCTGATCCAGCGACCTATGTGAAGGAAATCGGAGTGAATATCCCTCCTCCTTATCCCACGGCCAACGCGGTGCCGAATTTTTCTATCGCGGGTTTTCAGCAGACTGGTGGCACAAATTCCAGCATAGGGAGGAACAACACCTTCCAGGTGCTCGACAACCTCACCTGGACCAAAGGCCGACATACGATGAAGTTTGGCGGCGACTTCCGGCACATGACAGGTTATTATTCCGACGTATTTGCCAATGACCAGCTAGGCGTGTATAAGTACACGGGCGGGATCACCAATGCGGTTCAGCCTGGCTTCACAACTCCTTACATCGGGAATCCGTATGCCGCGTTCTCTACTCGGCGTACCGGATCAGACGCAATTGGCTACGGTCCTAGAACCGAATACGTCAGCCTACGCGAACCACTATGCCTTCTTCGCGCAGGATGATTGGAAGGTTGGGTCCCGGCTGACCATAAACTATGGCATGCGGTGGGAATACCATCCGATGTTTCTGGATCACCTCGTGAACGTCACCAACTTCCTGCCAAACTACACTTCCGTCGTCAATGGCGTCTTAGAGCGCGGAGCGGTAGTCATTCCGAACCAGGCTTCTTTCAAGATCCTGAACCCGGGGTTCGCTCAGTCCATCCTGCCGACTCCCATTCTCACGGCGGCGCAGGCCGGCCTGCCGGAAGGAATGCGTTACTCGCAGAAAACCGACTTCGGTCCGCGCGTCGGATTCGCATGGCGTCCTTTCGCCGACGGCAAGACCGTCATCCGGGGCGGTTACGGAAGATTCATCGAAGGTCCGCTGGGCTCGATTATCTCCGCTCAATGGGGCGTTCACACCAGCAACTATGGCGCCTACAATCAGACCATCGTTAACGGACAACCGACGTTAAGTTTTCCCTATCCGTTCCCCTCCAACCTGGCGCAGCCGGGTCAGCAGACGTTCTATCAGACGCAGGATATCCACTTTAAAGACCCCTCCGTACAACAGTGGAATTTGACGGTGGAACGCAACCTGGGAGCAGGCATTGGGCTGCGGCTTTCCTATGATGGCAGCCACGGAAGCGACCTGGGTGTCCAGGGCTTCATCAATCAAGTGCCGGTCAACACGATCGGGTACAACGCGTCATTAAAAGCCGGCTACGCCCCATTTCCGCTTTGGAGCATCATCGAGACCGAGCAGAACGGTGGTTGGAGCAACTATGACGCGGGCACGATGTCAGTTAATAAGCGCTTCACGCATGGGTTGCAGTTCCAGGGTAGTTATACGTTTTCAAAGAACCTGTCCACCAATGGCTATAACCCAACCGCTTTCGCGACGGAAGCGGGAGGCCAGGTCCAAGACCTCAACAATATCGGCCTGGACTATGGTAACGTGCCCTATACGCGCCGCAATCGAGTTCTCGTGACCTTCCTCTACGAGCTACCGTTCGGCAAGGGAAAGACGATGCTGACTGGACTAAACCCGGTTGTTGACCGAATCGTCGGCGGCTGGGAATTAGCCGGCGTGCTTCTGTTCCAATCGGGTCCTTGGCTATCAGTCACTGTACCCGGCGCCGATCCATCCGGAACCGGCTTTGCGACTAACGTCAAACCCGGACGGGCCGATATCGTATCCGGCCAGTCTTTGTACGCCACCAATCAGACCAATAGCAATTGGCTGAACAAGGCTGCCTTTGTGGTTCCGCAGAACAATATCGGCCGCTGGGGCGATGCGCCCGAGGGCGATATACAAGGTCCGGGAACGCAATCGGTATCCATTTCGATGATGAAGTCGGTACGGTTCACGGAGAATATGCGCTTCCAGATCGGGGCACAAGCTGCTAACCTGTTCAATCACGCTAATTACGCTCCCCCGAACACGACTTTCAACACGGCGTCTTACGGGACCATCTCGCAATCTTCAAACCGCCGAGGGGGCCGGCCCGCGGGCCCTTCAGATCACGGCCCGGTTCAGCTTCTAGAAAGGAATTTGCGACATGTTTCGTGCGATCGAACTCGGGTATGCGGCTCTCTTGATTTTGATCGGAGCGGTTTCCGTGCGCGCGCGGATGAGGCGCAGCCCACTCCTGGAATACCCATCGATCATCAGCTCACGATCACTAAATGCGGCGGATGCCATCAGCGCGATTCGAACGGAATGATGCGCCGGCTCTCCTACATCCGAACCAGTCCCGAGGTTTGGGAACAGGCCATCAAACGCATGATCCGGCTGAACGGCCTGGTGCTCAAGCCGGAGGAGGCCCGCGAAATACGTGAAGTACCTCAGCGCGAATAATGGGCTGGCCCCCGAAGAAGCGAAGCCAGTATTCTGGGAAGCCGAGCACCGGCTATTCCGGGATCAGAGCGACAAGATCCCTGCGGATGCGCTGCAACACACCTGCAACTACTGCCACACCATCGGTCGCGTGCTGACGCAGAGGCGAACGCGCGAAGATTACGACAAGCTGGTTGTGATGCACATCGGGTTGTTCCCGGGCGCGGAGAATACCTTGCATCCGCGACGGCCCAGCGGATCCCAGCCCGCCGAGCCGGTCGCCATGTCGTCTCCCACCGGCAACAACCCCTCGGTTGTACCGCCGCCGCCGCTACTGGTTCCGTTCCGAAGGGATGGCAAATATCCCGCCGATATCGCCGTCGAGTATCTGGCCAAGGCTCAGCCGCTGATGACGCCCGAATGGGCTTCCTGGAAAGCGGTGATGCGGACGCCGAAGCTGCCAGGGAAAGTGGCTGCTGACCGGTTACCAGCAGGGAAAAGGCCGCGTATTCGGTACGGTCACAATCGAAGCCGGGTCGTCGCCGGACGAATTCATCACCAAGACCGACATAGAGTACGCCACCAGTCGGAACCACTTTGTCACGCGCCGGCAAAGGAATCGTCTATACCGGCTATAGCTGGCGAGGGCGGACTACGGGCGGCACGAAAGAAGCATGCCTCCGCCGATCCCGGGTCGAGCCCAACTGAGTGGAGAGAAGCTTTGTTCGTCTCGCGCGATGCCAACACCATGGATGGCCGTTGGTTCTGGGGCGGATATCAGGAATTCGGAATCGACGCTCACTTGGTGCGCATTGGGACCCAGCCGATCCTGGCTGGCGCAAGTGCATTCGCGGTCCAATCGCCATCCACTACTGAAATGCGAGTATACGGCGCTAATTTCCCGGCCGACCTGAAGCCCACTGATTTTGATTTCGGCACGGGGATCACGGTGAAGCGCATCATTCGCAAAACACCGGCGATGGCGACCGATCGAGGTTCAGGCGGCTGCGGGTCTACCAACCGGCATTCGCGATGTTTCGCTGGCGCGCTCCACCGTGGAACGTGCCATAGCCGTTTACGACAAGATCGCGTACATCAAGGTGCTTCCGGATGCCAGCATGGCGAGGCTCGGGCGGCACAATCGCCGCCAAGCAGTACGCGCAGTTCGAAGCGGTCGCCTATGCGGCTGGTCCCGACGGCAAGGCTCAGACCGCCGACGATATTCCGCTAGGTCCCGTTTCGGCGCGCTGGTCGATGGAGGAATTCGTTTCCACGCCGGGCGACGATGACGTCAAGTTCGTAGGCAAACTGAATGACTCCGGCCTGTTCACTCCGAATCTCGAGGGTCCGAACCCGGAGCGCAAGAAACAGGCGAACAATTATCCGACTAACAACTGGGGCGACGTCTGGGTCGCGGCTACATATCGACTCCCCTGGGGGGACACCGATGAAAGCTCGGTCTTATTTGGTGGTGACGGTGCCGGTGTATGTGAAATTCGATCAACCTGAGGTCGGACAATGAGCGCAGCCGCGGTAGTGAATTACTCTCCGCCTTATCGGCTGCGCGAGTATCACGCTTTCAACGCCGCGGAATCCCGTTTCTTTACCTGGTGCCCAGCGGCGCGATCTTCGCGCTGGACGAAATCGGCCGCGAGATTACCGAGTGCTTGGGCGAGCGCGAACTTAGCTCGGAAGAGTTGACGGAACTGCTGTTGGCCCGCGGCTACGAGATCCGTCAGATCGAAGCGGCATTGACGGAGTTGGAGCAATCCGAGGTGGTCTTGCGCGGCGATGCGGTTCGAGGAGTTGCCCAGCATGCCCGCGCCGAACATTTCCGCTGCAGCGCATCGTCCTGAACGTTACCAACCAGTGCAATCTCGCTTGTGGTTACTGTTACGAATACAGCGCGGACAAAATCAGCAAGACCGAGGGCAAGCCGAAGTACATGGAAGAGGATATCGCGCAGTCGGCAATCGACATGCTGGTCCGCGAATCGGCTGAACGCCCATCTATTCACGTGACGTTTTTCGGCGGCGAGACGCTTCTGAATTTCCGGCTGCTGCGCTCCAGCGTCGATTACGCGAAGCGAAAATCCGCCGAGGCCGGCAAGAAGGTCGAGTTCAGCCTCACGACTAACGCCACGCTGCTCAACGAGGAGATGGTCGATTTTCTTTCCGAACACCGCGTCGGCGTCACAGTCAGCATCGACGGCGACCGCGAGCTGAACGACCAGATGCGTGTGTTCCATGACGGGCGCGGAAGTTACGACGTCATCGTCCCGAAAATAAAGATGCTCCTGCAGAGGCACCGGACCAACTCCATTGGCGCTCGGGTAACGCTCAGTTCCGGCGTCTCGCACGTGCGGCGGATTTATGAGCATCTGACCCAGGAAGTCGGATTTGGCGCGGTGGGTTTCTCGCCGGCTACCGCGAACCCCGATCGTCTTTACAGCATCGGCTCCCAGAAGATGAGCAGCATCTTGGGAGGGTTCGAGGAGCTGGCGTGGGAATATCGCGACCGGGCAGTCGAAGGCCGGCAACACGGCTTTACCAACGCCAACGATACGATCAAGGAGCTGCATTCCGGCATTAGCAAGGCGTACCCGTGCGGCGCTGGACTGGGGCTATTGGGCGTCGGCACGGCCGGCGACATCAATCTGTGCCATCGTTTTGTCGATTCGCCGGTCGGACAAATGGGGCATGTGAAGCAAGGCGGTATCGACCATGCCGCGCGTTCGCAATTCCTCGAAACGCACCACTTGGGTGCGCGCTTTGACTGTCATAACTGCTGGGCGCGGCCAGTCTGTTCCGGTGGCTGCTACCACGAGGCGTTTATTCACTACGGCGATACAGCCGCGGCTAATCTGCATTATTGTGATTGGATCCGGGGCTGGAATGATCTTTGTTTGCGGATTTATGGCGAGATTAGCGTCCGAAATCCGTCGTTCCTGGACCGCTTTAACGAAAACTGACTTCGAGAAGGAGCCAATCGATGAGTGCGCTAAGAGCTATCAATCGCAAAGCCCGAAAGATGGAACGGGCTGTAACTCCCGCTAATGCCGATGTACAAGCCCTGCAGGCCACGGGGAGGCGAAGGCAAGGTTTACTATCCAATGGGGTGCACGCTGAACTTCACGCCCGGCTGGGAAGTTGACGTCTTCCGGCGGCACTGCCGGCCTTTGCCAACCTGTCGAGCGCGATCTGTTCGATTGCTACCTGGGCTGCGGCTGGCCGGCACAAGTGCCCGATCACTTGAATAATGCGCCGGACTGGACCGACAAATGCGCCTCGGCCGCGAACGACTGGCGCAACATCGATATCGTGTTTCCATAAAACGGAGTTGTCATGAAGAAAATCTTTGCTATTGCGCTGAGCCTCGCGCTCGCGAGGCGTGATCTGCGGTCAGAGTGCCAGGGCCGGCCAGCTCATGTACATCGGCACACTCGACAAGAAGCTTCTGGTCATCGATGAAGACAAAGAAGAGATTGTCGGCGAGGTGCCGTTGGGGGGCATTCCACGCACCACGGCCCTCTCAGCGGATCGAAAGACGCTGTACATCTTCACGACTCAGATGCTGGTGGAGACCGTGGATCTGGAAGCGCGGAAAGTAACCAGCAGTTTTAGCATTACTGATCCGAACACTCATCTGCGCATCCAGGGCGGCGCGCCGGATCGGATCAATGTCGGAAGTCAGACGCGCGCGGCCGGCTTGGCGGTGGACCCGAACGGCCGGTACATTTACACCACCATGCGCGTCGTGCTGAAGGACATCGATCAATACCGCGTCGAGCCTCCGCAGTTTGTAGCAATCGATCTTCAAGATAAAAAGATTGCCAAAGCCTGGCCCTTCCCGCAGGATCTGGATCAAGGGTTCGGATTTAATGCCACCTACAAGGTGTCGCCGGATGGCAAGTTGCTTTACGTTTTTCAGGAGGACATCCTGATTTTCGATCTGGCTACCTTCAAGCAGGTCGATCGAATTGCGCTCGCCCAACCAGAGTATCCAGGGGCGACGCCGTATCGGCTGGCCGCTAACGATGACTCCTTTGATGCCCCGGATACCGTGACTTCTGTATTCACATCCGTCGACGATATCGTTCATAAGGGAACGCTGGGCCTCGCCAAGATCAATTTGCTTACGCGCAAGGTCGACTATTTCCCTGTTGGGCCGACGTTGCCTATGATGGGCTTTCAAGTGTCGCCAGACCGTAAACGCGGTTACTCGGTGATGCCGAAGATCGGCACCGGAGCTAATCGCGCGACCGAATGGTGGGTATGGGATTTGCAGAATCACAATGTCATCAAGAAGAAAGAATTCGAGTCTCGGCCGACGTTCCGGTTTTCCGTAGGGGGGACCGGTAAGAAACTTTACATGTACGGCGCCGGATCGACGCTCGAAATCTTCGATGCAGATACTTTGGATTCGCGTAAACTCATTTACCTGAACAAGGACACGACCACCAATCTCATCACGCTTGCAAGCCGCTAACACGCTGCATGTTGTTTCCCGGCGCCACAGGTCGCGGTCTCAAGATCGCAGTCATCGATAGCGGAGTGAACTTGCGCCACCCCCACATCTGCGCTTCGACGCGGGGCGTGGTGGTCGGTACGGACAGTCAGGACAATTCCTCGGACGACCCTGTCGGCCACGGAACCGCCGTCACCGCTGCCATCCAGGAGAAAGCTCCGGACGCCGAATATTTCGCTGTGAAGTTGTTCGATAAGTCCCTCAGGGCGACCTCAGATCGTTTGATCGAGGCGATCGAGTGGACTATCGCGAATAGCATGGACATCGTCAATCTGAGTTTGGGCACGCCCAATTTTGACTATCGGGACCAATTTCAGCAGTTGGTGGAGCGTGCCGCTTCAGCCTGTATGCTGCTGGTATCCGCCCAGTGCGCCGGCCAGCATCCGGTCTTGCCAGGAGTTCTAGAAGGAGTGATAGGCGTGGACGTCGACTGGGATCTTTCGCGGGATCGGTACCGCGTTAGCGAGGCCAACGGGCGTCCCTATTTTCTCGCCTCCGGGTATCCCCGGCCCTTGCCTGGAATTCCGCCGGCACGGAACCTCAACGGCATCAGCTTCGCAGTCGCGAACATGACTGGATTCGTCGCGCGCGCTCGCGAAAAGTTGGGGAGCCGGTCCTTCAGCGAAATCTGCGGCGCTCTGGCGGCGGAGACTCTGGCGCCCGCAACATGACCAAGCTTCCGACATTTGCTTTGCTCCTCGCAACGCTGCCGGTAACCAAGCTGCCGTTCACGATCGATGCGACTGAGGACGCTCGCAGTGAATTTCCCGATGCTCCACGCCTGCAGTCATTTTCCTTCGCGCAGTGGAAAGGGCGCTGGGTTTTCATCGGTGGACGGATCGCCGGGTATCACAGTGTCGGCGGCGGACCGGCTGAGTTTTTAAAGGCCGACGCGAATCGCGACGTCTGGGTAGTGGATACGACGGTCAGGCCCGCGAAAACGTATCACGTCCCGATCGCTACCTTGCCCGAAACTTTCACTCCGGTGAAAGATCAATGGACATCCGCCGGACAGCTTTATTTCCAGGACGGGCCAAAGCTGTACATTTGCGGCGGCTATGGCCAGGATCATAGGGACAAATGGGCGACGTTTCCGCTGATCTCGCAAATAGACCTGCCACTCTTGATCGAGGGCGTGATCGGAGGCCGGCTGCCAGCTTCGAGCATAACCTTCACATCCACGCCCCTGGTGCAATCGGCCGGCGGCGAACTGGTGAAACTAGCGGATGATTCCTTCTACCTGGTCATGGGACATGTGTTCATGGGCAGCTACACTGCTTTCGAAGGGCATGGGGAACATAACGGCGAAGAGGTCTCGCAGACTTACTTGAATGAAATTCGCAAGCTGAAGATTGCCGTTAATCCCAGTGGCGGCCTGAGCATCCGGCTGGTTCAAACCTATCGCGATGAGGCCGAGTTTCACCGGCGCGATCTAAACGCGACTCAATTCCTATCGCACAAAGGCCTCGGTTTAGCCGTCTACGGAGGAGTTTTCACGCCCGAAACACAACTGAGTTATAGCAAGCCGATCTATCTTTTCGAGAACTCAACGCCCGTCATCGACGCCAGGTTCGAACAGAAAATGAACGCCTACTCGTGCGCGCGGCTGTTGATGTACGACCGGGCCGGCGAAACCATGTACTCGACTTTCTTCGGCGGAATCAGCCGCTTCTGGTGGGATCCTGAATCTGCGGCATTTGTCGAAAACTCGCGCATCGGTAACAGATCAGAGGCAACCTATCTGGATGGGATGCAATGGAGCGACCAAATTTCAACTATCAGAACCGTGATGGCGGCGGGAAGGGAAGAGACCACCGAGCTTGTTCATCCTGGGTTCCTGCCCGGCTTTTTGGGGACAGGCGCGGTTTTTATCCCGGCGCCTGAGGTTGCGCGCGCGCATCCCGGCACGAATATTCTGGACCTCGAGAAGCTACCGCGGACAAAAACAATGGTGGGCTACATTTATGGCGGAATCAAAGCGTTTCCGTATCGATTTCCCTATAACAAGAGTTCCACGCCCTACAACGCCGGCACGATTCCGACCACCCCCAGCGATTCAATCTTGAGGGTGTATGTCCAGACCCAATCCCACTAGGGACGGAGGGAATCGCCAGACTCGCTGGCTTGCGGCCGTGGACCACCGTCGATATGGTGGGCGTTTAGGGACTCGAACCCCAGACCCCCTCGGTGTAAACGAGGTGCTCTAACCAACTGAGCTAAACGCCCTCGGAAACGAGTTTACCACGCCAAAAATGGAAGCTGATCAGACCATATGCTTACCGAAATTGCAAGCAGGAGGTCCGTGGTTCGAGCCCTCGACCGCCCACCAACCATTTCATTTAGAGACCGCTACTTCCTCGTCTCAACGAACCGGCAGGATCGCGGTGGCGCTATTCGCGTAGGGACTCTGGATGGAGATCTCTAAGTTCCCTGCCGCCGCGTCGGTCGGTACATTGAAATTGATTTGGTACAGCCCAACGAACCCCGGAGCTAGACCGGAGAAGAACACGTGGCAGTTCTCTCCATCCAAGATCACCTGAAACGGATCTTCCGTCTCTGCAAATGGCGGCGTGGTGGGAGAACCATAGCCGTCAATGAGATTTAGTGTGAGCGGCCCCAACCCAGTTACGTAGAGCACGAGAGCTTCACCTGGAATCGCCGGATTGTTTGGACCAATGAGCGAGTAGTCCGAAGCTTCAGCGATGGCGTAGTTACCGTTGTAGGTGAAAATACCCGGGTCTTCGGTAAAAGAGTCCGCGAAGAAATCCGCAACCAGTAGCCCCTCATCAATTACCTGAATTTCCGCCGCCCCTGGTCCGGTTGGAGCTTCATAGGGCACTTGAATGCTTATCTGATCCTGCCCGTCCACGTAAGCGATGCTGTATATCGGGGCTGGGAATCCATTCACTAGGACCCTGACTCCGGCCAGGTTAGTTGGCAGTGGATTGCTGCCCGCAACGACGATATCGCTCACCATCGTCAGATTGTTCCCAAAAATAGTCGCAAGCCCTCCCGGACTTATTCCTGGTTCGAAACTCGCGCTATTGACAATGACGGCATCTGCGAGTTTGGCGAGGCTTCGCGGTTCTGACACGAGCGCTCGAATGCGGACGGTAAAACGGCGTCTTATGGACCGAGTTTTCCCCGGACAAACTCGGAGCGACGCACGTCGCCAGAGCGGCGATCGTAAGGGTGAAAGTTTTCATGGAAATAGGATGCGAATCAAACCCCGAGTATTACATTGCTTCTGTCGGCGGCTGCTACAATCACACACTAAATGCCTCCTGTTACGGGATTGACCCGCACTGACGAAACGTTTAACTGCGCCGACGGATTTCCGATGAATGCCTACTTGACCCGCCCGGCTGCGTCGGGCCAGGTCCCCGGCCTTCTGTTTATATATGAAGTTTTCGGTCTCGGCACGGAAATGAAGCGGCTGGCGGACGAACTTGCGGTGGAAGGGTACGCGGTCCTGGTGCCAAACCTTTTTGACCGAGGTTCGTGGTTCTCCTGCGTCAAGAAACTCTTGCAGGAACTGAAGACCGGCAGCGCCCAAGGGGTTCAGGACCTCATCCAGGCCAGGCACTGGCTGGCGGGTCGCAGTTTTGTAGACCCAAAAAGAATCGCGGTCATGGGTCTATGTATGGGAGGCGGCTTTGCTCTCTTGCTGGCAAAGACCGGACTATTCCGAGTCAGTGCGCCATTCTACGGCGCCGTTCCGGCAAACTTGGAAGGAATTTGTCCAGTGGTTGCCAGCTATGCAGGGAAGGACCGCCGGCTCGCGAAGGATGCGGAACGTCTAGCGAAGGAACTTCCAGCCCTAGGCATTCCATATGATATGAAGGTCTATGCTGAAGCCGGACACGGTTTCATGAATCGCCGTCCAAACATTTTCCTTACACTGCTCGCTCGCGCCGGAAACATCTACTATGATTCCGATGCCGCCGCCGATGCGAAGGGCCGCCTGATCCGTTTTCTCGGCGAACATCTATAGTTACCGCGAACGACGACTCAGCCTCTCGGCTTTGCCGCGGGTGGGCGATTTTGGATACCGTGATGACGTCGCCTTGAACGTTACCAGTCAGTTGCACAGTCTCACCTGCCTGCGCCTGTGGCGTGGCGAAGTTCTGGTTCGCTATTTTGTACACCTTCGCGTTCAGCCCTCTGATTGACGCGATTTCGTTCGTTCGGGGGCCTAGCGTTCTTACCCCCAGGCAGTTGTCACGGGCTGGTCTGAGAGAGTCTTGCGCCCACGGAAAAATCCACGTCCAGGCGCGTCAGGTTGGGATTGTAGTAGGGGTCATCGCGGATCTCTCCGGCCCAGCGGCTGTTGAACAGCGCGACCTCGCGCGGATCTTGTGTCTTCCTTTTTATTGAAGTGCCCTCAAAATGATATAGCTCGGCGTAAGGCGTATAGACGATGCGGTACCCCTTCTGAATCACCCGCAGACAAAAATCGACGTCGTTAAAGTCGGTCGCGAACTGCTCGTCGAATCCGCCGGCCTTTTCAATTACATCCATGCGCGTTGCCATGCAGGCCGCTGAGACCGCGGAATAATTTCGTAATCAAGTGCGTGTAGGCGTTGTAGCCAATCGAGCCCGCCGGATATTGGTGAAATGCGTGGGCCGCCCCGTTATTTACACCCAGCACCATCCCGACATGTTGGATGCGCTCGTCGGCCAGTAGCAGCCTGGCGCCCACTACGCCAATCTCTTCCTGCTGCGTAAATTCGATCATCGCCGTCAGCCATTCGCGCGAGATCACCTCCATGTCGTCATTCAGAAGCACGATGTGGCGGCCGCGCGCCTGCCGGAACGCGAAATTCGCTTTCTTTGAAAAGTTGAAAGGCTTGTTGGGAGCGGTGAAGCTCTCCAGCCGGTAAGGGATGCCGGCCAGCGCCTGGCGCGTGGAGTCTGATAAATTGCCATCGTCCACTACCACGATCTCGTAATTAGGATAATCGGTCTTTTCCGCGATGCTCTTGACGAAGTTCGCCAGAAGATCAATATTGCCGCGCCCCGGCACGGTGGCCCGGTTGTTGCTCGCCATGATGCAGAGCGAAGCCAGCGGATTGTCGCGGATTCGATGGCGTACCCGGAAAGTGCCCTCCACCAGCCCTTCCTCGACGGTTGCGTCCATGCCATTCCGCCAGACATGGTCTTCCAGCGCGCGCCGCCCCGCATCCAGCGCTTCCGGCTTGGCGTAAACCAGGCCCGCGGCCGAGCCGTGAACTTTCCGCCAGTGGTAGAGAATCTTCGGCACGTGATGAATCGACTGCTGCCTCCGTTGAAAGACGCAATGCCAGGTCGTAATCCTGCGCGCCGCTGAAGTCCGCGCGAAATCCGCCGATTGAGAAAAAAAGATCTTTCCGCACCACCAGCAGATGCAGCACGTACATGACCGACAGCAGATGTTCGGGTGACCAAACCGGCTTGCAAAAATGGTCCCCCAGTTCGCCATGCTCGTCGATCTTGTCCTCGTCGGTGTAAAGGACATCGATCTCCGGATTCGCCTGGATCGCCTTGGCTACTTCGTACAGCGCTTCGGGCGCGAGTTCGTCGTCATTGTCCAGCATCGCCAGGTAGTCGCCGGTCGAAAACTCCGCGGCCCGGTTGGACGCGACTGCGATCCCCTGGTTCCGCTCCAGCCGGACGATTTTGATTCGCGGATCGGTTCCCCGATAGCTCTCTAATGTCTCGATCGTTTCCGGCAAGCGTCGACCCGTCATCGCACAGGCACAGCTCCCAGAATGGATAATATTGCGAGCGAACAGACTCGATGCACAGCCGCAGTAAGTTGGCGCCTACGTTGTAAACCGGCGTGATCACGCTGATGATCGGCTTCGACGCCCAGCCGCGAATCTCATCTGCTATTTTCGCGGGAGTTTCCGGATGCAGCAGTCTGGGCAGGCGGTCCCTCGGCGTGAACCTGGAAGATGGAGCGCGACAACTGCTTGCCTCGCAAGCCAATCTCTTCCAAACGATCCGCCATCTTCTTGCCCGCCGCGGCGGCGCTATAGTTTTTCCGGATCTCCTCGGCGGCTCGCCGCCCTTTCTGCTCGCGGCCTTCGGCATCTTCGAAAACCTCTCGCATCAGATGACACAAATGCTCGACCGACGGATCCGCCCATAGATGCCCGCGCAGGTAGGGGCCCATGGTCAGCGGAATAGGGACCAGGTTGCAATCGATCAGGTAGCTGTTGTCGTCTCGCATGAAATCGAGATTCGAGGAGTAGCGCGTCGCGATCACCGGCTTGCCCAGATACATCGACTCGGCCAGGTTGTATCCGAAGCCCTCCCCCCGATGCGGAGAGACCAGGCAATCGAATCGAATTTTGCAGCGAGATTATCTCGTCGTCAGCCATCACGCCGGCGAACGTGCGGATATTTGGCGCTCCGGCGACGGCCTCCTCCAGCGCCCGAACATTGTTCTCATCGTGCCTGGCATTGAAGTATTTCAAATATAGAGTACGTCGCGGGAATTGCCGAACTCCCGTTTGAACGCTTCCACCAGGCACAGCGGATTCTTGCGCTCGAAGTAGCTGGAAACATCGAAAATGTAGCCGAACACGAATGCATCGCGCGGCAGGCCGAAGTGCTCACGTGAATAGTTAATCTTCTTCTCGATCCCGTCTACAACCAGAGGCATCCGCTTTACCGGCAGCTTGGTCATGGACTGAAACGCCTGGCGGCAAAACTCGCTAGCGACCCAGATCTCGTCGACGTAGCGGTAAAAATGATGCCAGTCAGCTCGCGCGGACGGCAGTTCCCAAAACCAGTAGCCTATGTTGTAGCAGCCTTTCAATAGATCCGTGCCATAGGTGCGAAAGAACAGCGCCATCATGTCCGGATTTTGAAGCAGCAGATTGACTCGATAAGGAGAAAAATCAGGTAGGGACCGCGACGCATTTGGCTCCGCCCAACTCGGGATCAAGATCTTCTGCAGAGGAATATCCGCGGCCACGAACGCTTGCACCGAGCTCCTCGCTACAGATCCGAGCCCGCTGACTGCCGATAGGAAACCGTACAGATTTATGCCGTATGGTCTGGATTCCATCAACTCCAAAAACTCAGCTCGATCGGGGATCTGTTCGCTGGGTCCCCCACCCCGGCCTTCCGCCTGTCCCGAACTTACCCAGTGCTCATACCCGGATTTGAACAAACCTTGGGCGACGGCGTGGCCTACGTCGGGATTGAGAAAAAGATAGGCGTCCTCATCAAAATCGGCCGGGATGTCACGCGATAACTTTGCCGAGGTGGGATCTTCAAGCCCGCTGGCCGGGACTTTCCGGGAACGCCCCCCGAAGAGTCGCGGGAATATGCCATCCCCGTGTTTGCCATCATTGCCGCCGGTGGCACTTAGATCGGGTTGTGTCAGTGGCGAGCGCGACGCCTTGGGCCGGTGTGCAGGCCTCCGCCCCGGCGCTGGGCGGCCGGGCGAGTTGCGCTCCAGCTCCTGTAACTGCCCTCCGATTTTGGAAACCAGTTCTTGATTGGCCGCGATCTTCTTCCGCCAGCCCAAGATGGTATTGGTCAGGGTCGCCATTTCTTAAAGAACAAAGCTAACAGTCTCGATCGCCAGTGGTCAATTTTCGCCGGCGATTCAAAACAAAGTATTCTGGATGAGTCGCTATGAATTCCGGCGCACAAAGCCAGCCGCAAGAGACGCTCGCCCGAGCGTCTGATCTGGAGCTCCGGATCGATAGGCTTGAGGCCGAAGTCAGTGGTCTGAGACAAGATATTGCCGGCGCGATCGTGGCACAGGAGCAACTCCACGGCCAGCTCAGCCTGGCGGTTGAAAAGCTTTCCGAATTGCTGCGCCAGCGCACCCTTCCGAATGCCTCCTCCAGCCCCGCCCGCCCGCCCGATCCAGAGCGGAACGCCGGACTACAACTAGGCCGGCTGGAATCCCGCATGCGAAGCGTGGAACAGCGTTTGGAGCGCCTAACCGGGCAGGTCGGCGGCATTTTGGAGAGCCGGATCTGGAAAACCTTAGTAAAGGGTAGTGGCATCCTACTCAAATTAGTAAGATAAACCACGTAAGCCTACCGAGTTCGTCTCTTGACAGCCACCCACACTGTCGATAACCAAGGTGGGTAACCCATGTTCTCCTATCGCAATCGTTCTATCCGTCCTGGAATCGCCGTTTTAGCTGGGTTGACGCTGGCCTTCGGCTGCACCGCTTCGGCGCAGATTACCGTCACAGCCCCAGCTGCCAATGAAACTCTTAAGGCAGCCGACGACTTCGCGACCGAAACCTTTCAGGATCCTTGGGATATGAACCAGATGACTGACCTCGGTTGGTACACCTACGGCATAGATCAGCCACTGGCAAACCTAAGTACTTTCTCTTTTGCGAACGGAATTTTTTCGGCGACAGGGAACGGCTCTATTCCCCCCAACTTTTGGTTGCTTGACCCTAACGCACCCACGGCCGTCCAGAATGGCAAAGTTGGCACCGTGTTTCCAATCGATTCAACCAAGTACCGACGGATGCTTATACGCATGAGCCTGACAGGCACTGGCCTGAATGCGATTCCACAAAGCGGCGCCCAAACCGGCCAATTCGTTTGGAATCTGAGCGGATATTCCAGCGCGACACAGAGCACATCGAACGGTTTTCTTGTTTATCCGAATTGGTGGATCTACTCGCTCGACATGCAGAATCAGGGCGCCAGCGGACCTTCCTGGTTGAGCAGCTCTCCGATTACTTCGCTCCGTTTTGCGCCGGTCGCTCTTCCGAACATTAACATTCAGGTCGACTGGGTTCGCTTAACGAATTACGACGCTACACTCGATCGGACCATCACCTGGACCGGAAGCGGTCAGGTAGATATCTTTCTGGATAACGACACGAACTTCGCAAATGGCTATGTGGGCCAAATCGCTACCGGCGTCACTGGTGGCAGCTACACGCTTAATGTCGGCGGACTTTCGCCAGGAACCTATTACGTCGCGATTCGCCCGACAGCGGGAGGAACGGCTGCCTATTCAACAGGCGCTTGGACAGTGAATGACATCCCCACGCTTACTTTTACGTCGCCGAATCCCGAAGGAAGCTCCGACGATTTCGCCACCACCGTGTTGGGCAATGCCTGGGACATGAACGCCACCAGCGATATCGATTTCACCTTGAACGTTGGGACACCTGTGATAGGCAACATAACCGCCCAGAACGAGGCTGGCAACGGTCTGGGCAGTGTGCGGGTCTATTCGGGGACTACCACGGGACCCAACGCCTCGAACTTCAACGATCCCGAAATCTTTCCCCTGTTCTGGAACGGGCGCGGAGCGACTAACCATATCGACACCAGCCGCTACCGGATTCTGAGCCTCAAATGGGGAATTACACGTCCTCGCGACCTCTTGAACGGCTCCATCGGACGCGTTGTATGGCGGGTGTTTGGCGAGACTGTGGAAAATGTCTCCAGCGATCTCATCCTGCATCATCTAGGAACCGCGAACGTGATCCAGAACATCATCGCCGACATGAAAACCATTCCGCTCGTGCCGGGAGCCAGCAGCCCCTCGCATACCGGCTGGAATGGGATGCTGGATAGCTTTCGCGTCAAGCCCGACGAGTTCAGTTCGACGACCCCCTTCTATGTTCAAGACATCAAGCTCAGCGCCTTCGAACAGGCCGACACATCCTACACGATTCAGTGGAGCTACACCAACGCGGGAACGGCTGCGCCCGGACTGGAGCTGGACTACGACAATACGGGAACCGGTTTCGCCGGGACGCAGATCGTTTCCAATCTGAGTCCCCATAACGTGACTGCCACCAGCGGCTCTTACGTCTGGAATACGACAGCGCTTCCCAACGGAGTCTATTACATCTACGCTCGCATTATGAACGGAAGCACCGTCATGAACCAGACCTACGCGCGCTGGCCGATCTATATCGTTCATGGCGGCGGTAGTCTCCCCACCTTGAAATTCGACCGCAGCAAACTCAACTTCGGTGTCACTAGTGGCACAACGGTCACTTCCCCGCAGGTGGTCCACGTCACTACAGACACAGGTGTGGCTTGGACCGCAAGTTCTAATCAGCCATTCGTCATAGTGAGTCCCACGTCGGGGACAGGCAGCGGAACAATTACGGTAACGGTCCAGGGCAGCACGCTGCCGAGTCCTTCGACGCAAAGCGCCATCATCACGGTGAGTTCGACCGCGGCAACCAATTCCCCTCAAACGGTACAAGTCTCGGTGAACGTGATCAACCCCTCGGCCACACAGCCGCCCTTCGGAAGCTTCGATACACCGACCTCCAATATCACGGGGGTTGCTGGAGCTATTCCAGTGACCGGTTGGGCTCTGGACGGCATAGAAACGGTTTCCCTCAAGATCTATCGCGAACCTGTGACGGGCGAAACTCCCCAAGCCAACGGGCTTATTTACGTCGGCGACGCTACCTTCATTGATGGAGCGCGGCCGGATGTCGCGGGTACTTACCCCACTTATCCTCTTAACACTCGCGCCGGTTGGGGCTACATGCTGTTGACCAATTTTCTGCCCAACTCCAATGGAACGTTTAATCTCCACGCGATCGCCCAGAATAGCGTAGGCCAAACGAGGGATCTCGGAGTGAAGACTATCGGCGTCGACAACACCCATGCGTCCAAACCCTTCGGCACCATTGACACCCCCACCCAGGGAGGACCATCCTCGGGCAACGCATTTGTGAACTTCGGCTGGGCGCTTACCCAGAATCCCAACTGTATTCCCGTGGATGGATCCACCATCGTGGTTTATCTGGACAGCGTCGCCGTGGGCCATCCAGTCTACAATCAGTTCCGCTCCGACATCGCGACCCTCTTCCCGGGCCGTTGCAACAGCAACGGAGGGGTTGGGTTCTACCATATCGACACCACCGCGCTGGCCGATGGCGTGCACAACGTGTCCTGGTCGGTGACCGACAACGTTGGTCATGTGGATGGAATCGGCAGCCGGTTTTTCACTGTCTTCAACGGCGGCGGAACAGCCGCTCCGGCCGATGAGCGTGCCGCGCCCGCGGCTCTAGCCACTCCTCCTGCGTTTACGGTGCGCCGAGGCTTCGACCCGCGGAGTGCGCCGGAAGTGCTCGTGGAGCAGGCCGACGATGCCTATTCGGTAACGATGGAAGAGCTCGGCCGCATCGAACTCGCAATCGGCGCCGTAAGAGGCTATCAGATCATCAATGGCGAAGCGGGCCATTTACCGATCGGCTCCACGCTGAAGAATGGAGTTTTTTACTGGGCGGCCGGCCCCGGATTCCTGGGCTCGTACGAACTTCGATTTGAAAGGCCGGGCGGAAGCGTCGCGGCAGTTCACGTGAACATTCAACCCAAGGCGCCATTAAAGCGCCGCGCTAGCCAATAGATCGTCACAACCTGAGACGCCATGAACGGAGTGCTGATGACCCGCCGATTTATCCGTAACCTGCTCCTGGTCGCCTGCGGATTAGGGACTGCCCTCACCGCTTTTGGTCAAGACAACGACAACGATCTCAACGAAGGTCCGAACATGATGAATGCGCGGCGGGAATGGTTGTTTCGCCAGCGCGCCTATCCACTCGGGTTTATCCCATCCGGCGCTCGTGCTCGCGCGGTAATCGACCTCAACCGCCAGCTCGCCGAAAGGTCGGCCCCGCGCGCCAAGAGCAGGCCCGAGCCATTATCGAATACCGCGATCACCGGCACGTGGACGCTTATTGGTCCGAATCCGACCCAAAACGGCAACCTGACAACCGCGGCCTGGACCAATGCTATTGCGGTCGATCCGACCAACGCGAGTGTCGCTTACTTAGGCGCGCCGGAAGGTGGCGTTTGGAAAACCACGGACGGCGGAGCTCACTGGACGCCACTCACCGATACCCAGCCGTCGCTGGCGATTGCATCCATCAGCATCGATCCCACCAATAACCTTACCGTCTACGCCGGCACCGGTGACAGATATCTCTATGGAGAAGGCCTGCTCAAATCCATTAACGGTGGGAACACGTGGACCTACATCCCCTCTCCGTTTGCTGGTCCGTTCAGCGACAGCGGGTATTTCGGCGGTGGCGCGCACATCAACCAGATCGCTGTAGATCCGGCGACCCCCTCCGTGGTCCTTGCCGCGGTGTGGAGATTTCCAGCCAGCAGCGCCGGTATCTATCGTTCCATAGACGGTGGCAACAACTGGGCACAAGTATTGCCGGGAGCTGGCGCCACATCGGTCATTTTCAGTTCGACCGGCAGCGTGGCCTATGCGGCCATTAGCGACTATTTTGGAACCTCGCTAGCCGGAATCTATAAGTCCTCCGATGGAGGGCAATCCTGGACACCCGCCAATGGTTCCGGTAGCACCCAGCTTCCGCTTACCTCCTCTGGCGTCCCAAACGTCGGAGAGATACAACTGGCGATGGCGCCTTCCAGCCCCACCACTCTCTATGTAGCCCTCCAGGGGTTGAATACGTTTGCGCCCCTGGGTCCCAATAGTATCTTCACCAGCCTGGATGGCGGCGCCACCTGGAATCCCACGGCGGCGAATCCGTTTGTTTACACCAGCACTCCCGCGGGCAACAAGGGCATGGTTCTCACGGTCCATCCCACCAATCCCAACATCGTTTTCGTGGGAGAGCAGAACCTCTTCCGTTCCATGGACGGCGGCCACACCTGGGCAGTGGTGACAAGTAGCACGGACGCCCCGGTGAACAACCTGTTCGGCGATATACGATCCTTCGGATTCTCGGCCGGAGGAGTGGTGCTGTATGTCGGTTGCGATGGCGGCCCTTGGAGCACAACGGATGCCGCGAACTCGAACATCAATTGGAAAAATCTGACCTCCACGCTGGCAACCACGCAGTTTTACCCTGGCATGTCGATTCATCCTTCCAACGTCGCCATCGCATTCGGAGGATCACAGGATCAGGGTGTCCAGCAATACAGCGGGTCGCCAACCTGGACCACGGTACAGCCTTGCGATGGAGGCTGGACGGCCATCGATCCCAACCAGCCGAACAACGTTTACGCGGTATGCGAAACCGGCACGGTGCAAATAACCAAATCGATCAACGGCGGCGCCACATTCGCCTCTGCTCAGGCCGGAATCAACGGCGCGGACCGGGTCGCATTTATCCCGCCCATGGTGCTGGATCACTCCAATCCGCAGAACCTCTACTTTGGAACGTATCGGGTCTACCAGACCACCAATGGTGCGGCCTCCTGGACGCCCGTCTCCGGTGATCTCACCACGGGGACCAACAGCCCCACCATATCCACCATCGCGGTCGCGCCCAGCGACTCTAACCGCGTCTACATTGGCACCAGCGACGGCCTGGTACAGACCACCGGCAACGCGACTGCCGGAGCCGCGGCCATCTGGACTAACATTACCGGCACGCTCCCGAACCGCGCCGTATCGCAAGTGGTCGTTGATCCATCCAACGGTTCCATTGCCTACGCCGTGATGTCGGGTTTCACATATGGCTCCGATACACAGGGCCATGTCTTCAAAACCACCAATGCGGGAACCACCTGGACCGACATCAGCGGCAATCTTCCAAACGTTCCGGCCGACGACCTGGTCGTCGACCCGGATGTCGTGAACTGGCTCTACGTTGCCACCGATATTGGCGTATATGCCACCATCAACGGAGGCGCGTCTTGGACAGCGTTCGGAAATGGGCTGCCGCGTACCGTAGTCAGCTCTCTGAAGCTCCACGAAGCTTCGCGAACACTGCGCGCCGCCACCATGGGGCGCTCGGCGTGGGACATCATCGCTCCCCTCCCGCAACCAGTCCTTTCGATCAGCAAAACACACTCCGGCAATTTCGAGCAGGGCCAGCAAAATGTGACCTATACGATTACCGTGTCCAATTCGATCGCGGGCGGACCCACTAGCGGGACCATCACAGTGGCCGACACGCTGCCTCTAGGTGAAACGCTGGTGTCGATTGCCGGAACAGGCTGGAGTTGCACGGCCACTACCTGCACTCGCAGCGATGTGTTGAAAGGCGGATCCAGTTATCCGTCGATCATTGTGACTGTGAACGTAGGATTGAGTGCCGCCTCGCCGCAAATAAATCAAGCCAGCGTATCAGGCGGAGGATCAGTAAGCGCCAGCGTGAGCAATCCCACCACGCTGGTTCCGGCTGGAACCGCGCCGTCTCTCAATATCACCAAGACGCATTCCGGTAGTTTTACCCAAGGACAGCAGGGCGCCTATACATTAACGGTCTCGAACAGCCCGAGCGCCGGGCCCACCAGCGGGACCGTGACGGTGACAGATACAATTCCTTCCGGCCTGACACTGGTCTCGATGGCGGGGACCGGCTGGAGCTGCGCTTCGACCACTTGCACTCGTGGGGATGTATTGAACAGCGCGGCCGGTTATCCTCCCATAATCGTGACGGTAAACGTGGCCGTTAATGCTCCCTCCCCGCAGGTCAATAGGGCCAGTGTATCGGGGGGAGGATCTCCCGGCGCCAATACCAGCGATACGACCACGATCACTATCCTGGGCACGTTGTCGGTGAACCGGACGAAACTCAACTTTGGGTATACACCGACGCTTATCACCAGCACTCAAACCGTCGCAGTGAACTTTCTCAATGGAATTGCGGGGAGCTGGACGGCGTCCTCAAATGCGCCAAATATCACCATCTTTCCAACCTCGGGGAGTGGGGCCGGAAACATCCAGGTGACTGCGTCTAACGGCACAGGGGGCATAATAACCGTCACTGCGCCCGGCTCGCCGGGCTCGCCCCAGCAGATCCAGGTGAACGTCACCAGCGTCACTCCCGCCGTCCCCTATGGAAGCTTCGACACGCCCATCAACAATACCACCGGAGTTGCCGGAGCCATTCCCGTCACCGGTTGGGCGCTGGACAATATGGAGATTGAGAGCGTCGCTATCTGGCGTACCCCGGTAACTGGCGAGGGCGCCAGCGCCAACGGGCTGGTATTTATCGGTAACGCGGAGTTTATCGCCGACGTACGGCCGGACGTGCAGGGGCTCTATCCGAGTGTGCCCTGGAATTATCGTGCCGGCTGGGGCTACCTGATGCTCACCAATTTCCTGCCGCATAGTGGCGGCGCGGCGGGGACCGGAAACGGAACCTATAACCTGCATGCCATCGCCACCAATAAGGCCGGACTGACTGTCGATCTGGGCACCCGCACCATCACGGTGGACAACGCGGATGCCACCAAACCATTCGGCACCATCGATACGCCTGCGCAGGGTGGCACGGCTTCGGGCAATGCATATGTGAATTTTGGCTGGGCGTTGACCCAGAATCCGCGCTGTGTTCCCGTCAATGGATCCACGATCACGGTCTACGTCGACAGCGCACCGGCGGGTAATCCCACCTACAATCAGTACCGCAGCGACGTCGCAACTTTATTCCCGGGGTTGTGCAACAGCAACGGCGCCATCGGGTACTTCTACATCGATACCACTCAGCTCGCCAACGGCCAACATACAATATCGTGGGTGGCTTACGACGACGCCGGACATGTTGACGGGCTGGGCAGCCGCTATTTCACGGTGTCCAACACGGGCGGAGGAAATGCTCCGGCTGTAAACGAACCAATTGAAGCGGTTCCTGCCGGCAGGATAACTCTGCGCAGCAATCTCGAAGAGCCTCGAACGCTCAGCGCGGGCGCTGATGGCTCCTACACGGTTGACGTTGAACAATTGGGTCTCCTGGAATTGCACTTGGGCGCCGCTCAAGGTCACATGTTAGTAGACGGCGCACGCAAATCGCTCCCGGTGGGCTCTACGCTGAAGGGCGGAGTCTTCTACTGGCAGGCGGCGCTCGGCTTCCTGGGAAATTATCAGCTTGTGTTTGAACGTCCGGAAGGAAGCGAGGTTCGAGTGCAGGTGAACGTCGGCCCCAAGAGATTTACGAGCCAATAGCTGGTTCAGCGGCGAACACGCCCAGCCAATTCAACTTGACGCGCCGGCGCCCGGTGGCTGTTGTTTTCCAAATGCGCTCTACAGTGGACCGATATGAACGTAGCCGTCCAGCTGCAGGTTCACCATCGCGACCATGGCCCATAGATCGACCTCGATTTCAGGCAGAATATCTTTCCGGTCAATTTTCTTAGCCGTCACGCCCTGGCCGCAAACACGGAAACTCACGCCGGCTGCGGTCAGTTTCTTGATGATCTCGATATTGGGGTTGTCGAGACCTTCCGTCCGGCTTTTGTAGGCTTCGTTGGTAAAGATCATTTCCTCTCCACCTTTATGGAGGATCACCGCGATCTTCCGGTGATCAGCCGGCACGCCATACTTGGCAAGCGTATTCACATAAGTAGCGATTGTTATCAGACCTGCGTTGACTTGGTCCGGCTTTGCGGCGGCTTTCCCGATATCGAACACGACCTTGTACATCCTGTTCGGATCGGGCAGCTCTTTTGCTCCCGGAACATCCTTGGCGACCGGGCTGCCCGGTACCGCTAACTGTTGCCCATAAACCGAACCGGCCAACCCAACCAGGACAGCCAACGCGGTAAAACTCAATGATCTTTTCATGACGACCTCCAGACTTGGGATTTGTTCTTCGACTTCAGGATTTATTCATCAACGATTTATTCATCAACGAGGCTAGCATGTAGTGAAACGCTATGGCGCTGCGAACTTAAGAGGTCACGAGCGAGTATCCCCGCTCCTGCGCGCGAGTGACGGCCACAACTCCGGCCGGGACCATCCGAACGTTACTCATGACGTTGGCGATCAACTCGCCGAAAATGGCTTCGGCGTTCCCTCCGGCTGCCTGGGCAATGCCCCCCGCATAACCGTGAGTGGAAAGTGAGCATACAGCCAACTGCACGCCTTGCTTAAAGAGCGAATCCAGAGTCGTGCCGCGATTATGCAGCAGTTCGCCGTAACCTGCGGCATTGTAAAGGTTCATTTTCGGCGGCAGTTTCGTTTTTGGATCGTCCACTTTGGATCGGGCGGCCAGCGCCATTCCATACTTGGCCCACATCGCATCGTTGTATCCGAACGGTGCGGAACGGTGACGCGCCACTATCACAACCGCCACATCTCCACTTTGCAAACCATACTCGGACCGGTTCACATGCATGAAGTTGCTGGCGAAGGCGAGCGCGTCGCCGAAACCTTCGGGCGTAGTCGTATCGAAGACCACCCGATGTTTGCTCGGCAGCTCGTCCATCCAATCGTCCTTCTCGTGACGCGCCGGCTCCCAGTTCGCGCCGGCCGTTGGTTTCTTCTGGGCCATTGCGAGGCCGGTCATTGCGGCAAATGAAGCAAACCCGGTGTTCAGACGAGTGAGAAACGAACGCCTATCCGGCGGTGGCGGACATTGTTTACTCATGTGCACCTCGTTTTGTGACTGGATCTGAAAACTAGCAACAGCGTAGCACGCGGCGACCATCACGATGGGGGGAACGTCGATTCGGGTTAAAGGCCAATTAGCGGGCTTGGTCCCCTGTTTATGTACCCGACCAAACCAGCAGGGCATGATCAACACGCTGGCGCGCTTCCGATAAGAACCTCGCGTTACCCCTTTCGGCGCACCGCCCAAACCTTGCACAGCACTTGATATAAACAGATCAATGCGCCTACACGATTACGCACCCCGGCCCGCGCACCTCAAATGGCTCCTCGATTCCGACCCGGCCATCCGTTGGCAGGTCATGAGGGACCTCACCGGTGAAGCGCCTAACGCGATTGCAGCCGAGCGGTCTCGCGTCGCAACCGAAGGCTGGGGAGCCCAGCTTCTCGCCCTCCAATCTCCTGCTGGCAACTGGGGCGGGGGCCCTCGCGGGTGGAGAGACGATTTGCCGAAGGAGGACCAAGCCTTGCTTATCGCCCTCTACGCTCTCGTCGTCTTGCAGGACCTCGGTCTCGACCCCGCCAGCAAGGAGGCTCGCAAAATGATCGACCGCGTCGACCAGCGGCTCGTGTTTAAGCGGCTCGACAACCGGCCTTTCCTTCACGGTGAAACGGAGCCCTGCATCAACGGCCGAATCCTCGGCCTCGGTGCGTATTTCAAAGAACCGAACGACGCACTGGCCAATCGACTCCTGAGCGAGCAGCTCGAAGATGGCGGCTGGAACTGCGAAGCACCCCCAAGCCGGTCCTCTTCCTTCCATACCACCATCTGCGTGCTCGAAGGGCTGCTCGATTACGAACGAGCAGGGCGCAAATCAGCGGCCATCACGAAGGCCCGCAAGAGGGCCGAAAACTATTTGCTCGAGCGCCGCATGTTCCGCTCGCTTCGAACCGGCGACGTCATCAAAAAGCGCTGGCTCCGCTTCTCCTTCCCGACGTTTTGGCACTACGATGTCTTGCGCGGACTCGATTATCTGCGTAATGCAGGCATCCAGCCCGACCGCCGCGTCAGTGAAGCCATCGAAATCGTGATCAAGCGCCGGCACCAGAACGGGCGCTGGCCGCTCAACCTCCTTCATCCCGAACATATTCCATTGGAGATGGAGACAGCTGTCGGTAGCGCCAGCCGCTGGAACACAATGCGCGCTCTCCGAGTCCTGCGTTGGTACAACAACTCCACGCGATAGTTGCGACTTGAGCCTGCTCGACTCTTTTCTCGGGCGGCGTCATCGATGTGCGGTCACCGAGGACCGCCACTGATAACGAACAAACCCAAGGGCAAAAGGACTGCCAGCCTAAGGCCGTATCGCGATTCTCTGATTTGGGCCTGGCCAAATCGGCCGTCTTGAATAGTCTGAATTCAAGCGCCAGGCATCGAGAAGTTGGCGCCTCACCACCTCCGAAGAACCTCTGCCCGGCTATGCCACGCGGCAGGCGGCGGACTGGAACAGATCCAGTTCATCCTAAAGGGCACGTGTCCATTTAGAAGACCGAGCGTTACCTGCGTTGCAAACGCGTATTCGGTCGGCTGTAAACGACCGGATCGGCATCCGGCCGCCCGCCTAAACGGGTGCGCGGACCCGGACGCCTGCTGGGTTGCCCACGATTCGTTCAGGATGCAAAATGAAAGTTGACGGGCTGTTTCAAAACGCTCTTTAGCACAAGAGCATAAATCGAGATTTTCACACGCGCGAGGCGCAATTCAGAGCGATCGAGGTTCGGAGGTAGGGGGAGTCGGATCAAGAACAATGGCGAATATGAGCAGACTGTCTAATAAAGTGGCAATTGTGACCGGCGCGTCCAAAGGCATAGGCAGTGCGATTGCCGTGGCCTTGGGAGCTGCGGGCGCGCGCGTGGCCGTGAACTATTCCTCTGACCGGGAAGGCGCCGAACGCGTCGCTCAGACGATCACCGATGACCGGGGCGAGGCAATCGCGGTCCGGGCCGACGTATCCAAGGCCGCGGATGCCGTGCGGTTATTCAAAGAAGTGGATTCTGCGTTCGGAAGACTGGACGTTTTGGTCAACAACGCTGGGGTATTCCGCTTCGGCGCCGTCGCGGAGATCACCGAAGAGAGCTTTCACCTCCACTACAACATCAACGTTCTCGGGGCGATTCTCACCGTGCAAGAGGCGATCAAGCGATTCGGGGCCGAAGGCGGGAGCATCATCAACCTCAGCTCTATCGTCGGCTCGCATCCGGTGCCGGGAGCCCTGTTGTATGCTTCCACGAAAGGCGCCATCGAAACGCTGACCAGAGGATTGGCGCTCGAACTGGCGCCGCGCAAGATACGCGTCAACGCCATCGCTCCCGGTCATACGGAAACCGAAGGCAATGTAGCCGCGGGGACCTTTCAGGGTGGCGCCGGCGCCGCTCTGGCTGGAAAGACGCCGCTCGGCCGGCTCGGTCGCGTCACGGATATCGCCCCTCTGGCGGTGTTCCTGGCGTCGGACGAGTCAGCCTGGATTACCGGGGAGGTCATTCGTGCCGCGGGTGGTCTCGTTGTCGCCACCTGAGTGCAATGTGCTGACCTCCAAATAACACATTCGGGTGAACGCAGTCAGGCCAACACAGAAAGGACAATCCTATGCAACTTCAAGATGACTACTTCGCTGTCTATCGCAGCCTGAAGCTGTCGCGAGATGGGGACGGTGTGCTGGTTGTCGAATTTCACAGCAACGGCGGACCGTTCACTTTCACGGCACAAGATCATACGGAGTTTGTCGACGCCTTTTACCGGATCGCGCAGGACCGGGCGAACAAGACTGTAATCCTGACCGGAGCAGGCGGGGAATTCATTCCCAACATCGATTTCTCATCCTTCGGCAACGTCGCCGATCCCGGCGTTTGGAGCCAGGTTCACGACGAAGGTGCTCAGCTTCTGGAAAACATAGCCAATATACGCGTGCCGGTGATCGCGGCCATCGAGGGACGAGCCCACGTGCACTCAGAGTATGCGTTGCTGGCCAACGTGATTGTCGCCGGCGAGGGTGCGACCTTCCACGATGTCCCGCATTTCGCGGGAGGCATTGTGCCGGGCGACGGAATCTTTACCATGTGGAGTTATCGCGCTGGAGCGGGACGAGCGGAAGCGTTCCTGCTCAACCCTCAGCCGCTCACGGCGCAAACCGCGCACGAATGGGGAGTGATTGGCGAGGTTGTGCCGAACGGTAAGGCGCTGCCCCGAGCACGGGAATTGGCCAAGTTGTACTTGAAGGCTCCCGAAGTGACCCGCCGCAATACCCGCGTACATTTCATTCAACCGTTAAAAGAGCTTATTGTCCGGGAAGTTGGCTATGGATTGTCGCTCGAGGGAGCGTCAGCGGCTGACCTGGTGAAATCAATGAGAGTCCAGAATGAACCTGTCGCTCAGAAAGGAAAAATCGCATGAATCGCACCGAAAGCATCTCATCGGCTCAGGCAATTAATAAGACCCAGCCGGAAGAATTTGATCTGGTGATTCTCGGTGGTGGCACGGGCTCGACCGTCGCTGCTTGGACTTTTGCTAGCGAAGGAAAGCACGTCGCAGTCGTCGACCGCAAATACATCGGCGGGTCATGCCCGAACATCGCGTGCTTGCCGAGCAAGAATATCATTCACAGCGCGAAAGTCGCATCGTACTTTCGCCGAAGCAAGGAATTTGGGATCACACACGACGGTTTCGCGATCGACATGGTGGGCGTGCGCGACCGCAAGCGCGGGATGGTGCGTGGCCTGAACGACATGTATATGGAAAATTACAGGAACACGGGAGCCGAGTTCATATTGGGGCCGGGCCGGTTCCTGGCTCCGAGAACAGTGGAAGTCACCCTGGCCGATGGGACCACACGTCAACTGCGGGGCGCGAATGTGATCGTTAGTACGGGCACGCGTGCCGCGCTGGAGACAATCCCGGGCCTTGCGGAAGCGCAGCCGCTTACGCATATCGAGGCTCTTGAACTCGATGAAATTCCCGAACACTTGCTCGTTATCGGTGGGGGTTACGTCGGAGTGGAGATGTCCCAGGCGATGCGCCGCTTCGGCAGCAAGGTGACGATGATCGACCGCAGCGGGCGGCTGATGTCCAAAGAAGACCTGGACGTATGCGAGGCTCTTCGCAGCCTGCTCGCGGATGAAGGCATCGACATTCTCCTGAATGCACGGATCAAGCAAGTGTCGGGCAAATCTGGCGACTCGGTGAGTGTCGTCGTCGAGCAGAATGGAATTGAGAAAGTCCTAAAGGGAAGTCATGTATTGGTCGCCACAGGCCGCAATCCGAACACCGAAGGACTCGGCCTGGAACTGACCGGCGTTGAGCTCACCGGCCGGGGTTACATCAAGGTCAACGAGCGGCTCCAGACCACCGCGCCCGGCATCTGGGCGATCGGCGAGGTCGCAGGTAGCCCGCAGTTCACGCACATAAGCGTCGACGATTTCCGCGTAGTCCATGCCAATTTAACCGGCGGGAACCGTGTGACCACGGGCAGGCAAGTCCCATATTGTTTGTTTACCGACCCCGAACTTGCTCATATCGGCCTGAGTGAAACAGAAGCGGTGGCTCGAGGGATAGCATATCGCCTGTTTAAGGTCCCAATGGGAACCAATCTGCGTGCACGCACGCTTTCGGAGACCCGAGGGTTCATGAAGGCCCTCGTGGAGGCTGATAGCGATCGCATCCTGGGGTTCACGGCCTTCGGTGTCGGTGCGGGGGAGATCCTGGCCGCCGTCCAGATTGCGATGATCGCAGGGCTGCCCTACACCGCGCTGCGCGATGCGGTCCTGACTCACCCGACGCTGGTCGAAGGTCTCATACCTCTGTTCTCATCCGCGGCGTCAGCCCACAACGTTGTCGAGACGAGAGGAGCCCAGATCTCCGCCCACATGAGGTGAACTGCAACCGCAAATGAGAAAAATAGGAACTCGTGATCCGGTCGTTGCGCATCATGTTTACGCGCACTCGGAAGTTGAGTCGCTGAAACATCGCTAGTCGAAGTTCCTCAGTAACAGCTACTCACGTGCTTTCTGACGTTCCCAATCATCGACTTCGCGATTCCCACCCCGTCGGGCGCTCAAGCCGCATGTTATTCAGAAGTCATGAGTCCCTTGACAGGATGGAAACCCAACCGCACCGGCCGCGCCGCCGGCCGTGCCACCACGAGCATGGCTTCGTTTTTTCAAATCACGCGCTCGGCCCCACCGCCCGGCCACGCGATGCGCCAAACTCTGCCCCAGTCGTCTACTCCCCGCAGAGGTTGGCTTCGTTTTTTCAAATACCCAATATGCAACCCGAAACTAGAAACCCGAAACTAGAAACTTTGACGAAAAACCGTGCTTCAATGATAGTTACACTCCTTCGCGAGCGTACAGGAGTGCAATCCGGATAGGTTGTGTCACCCAAGAACGGTCTCAAGGCAATTCTTCGTCCGGCATACCGCTTGCTCTGCCGGACGTATCTCCGCGCCTTAGTTGGGACGACGGAGCAGACCGAGTTGATGGAGCATGACTGGGACAAACGGGCTCGTGAGAATGCGCGGCGTTATGTTGCGACCGGAAAAGACAACTGGACGGATCAGGAGTTCTTCGCTTCCGGCGAGAGGATCGTTACCGGCCAGATTCTCACAGACATGCCGAACGTCTGCCAGGGAAAATCTCCCGATCAGATGCGCGTCCTGGAGATCGGATGCGGACCCGGGCGCGTAACCAGAGCGCTTGCTAGGATGTTCGGCGAAGTGCATGCGGTTGATGTGAGCGGTGAAATGGTCCAGCAAGCCCGTCTCGCTCTCAACCAGTACCCAAATGCGAAGGTTTACCAGAACAACGGCACGGACCTTAGCGTCATCCCGCCACTGCCGTTCGATTTCGCATTCTCATTCTTAGTTTTTCAACACATTCCCAGCTACCGGATCATCAAGAATTATGTTCGTGAAACCCACCGGCTTCTGGTGCCAGGAGGACTATTTAAGTTCCAGGTTCGAGGGAACACCGCCGACAAGTCAAATGCGAACGACACCTGGGTTGGCATCCCGATTTCAGATCGAGAGGCTGTAGTGTGTGCAAACGAATGTGGTTTCGAGGCAAGGTACCGTGTAGGCGCTGGCACTCAGGAGTTCTGGTTGTGGTTCTTCAAGAGGGATCGGTGAATCTGGCGCATTTGGACCGCTGAGTCCGGCCCCAATCACAGCTCCTCACGTGCCTTCTCACGTTCCCAATCATCAACTTCAGAGATCCGACCGCGCTGCGTGCCTAAGCCGCATGTTATTCAGAAGTCATGAGTACGTTGACAGGATGGAAACCCCAACCGCCACGAGACTGGCTTCGTTTTTTCAAATGCCCCATGTGCAACCAGAAACTAGAAACCCGAAACTAGAAACTATGACGAAAACCGTGCTTCAATAATAGTTACACTCCTTCGCGAGCGTACGGGAGGGCAATCCGGATTGAATCAGGCAATTCTCGCCCTGGAAGACGGAACGGTCTTCGAGGGCAAGAGCTTTGGTGCGCAAAAAGACAGACTTGGCGAGGTGGTCTTCAACACCGCCATCACCGGCTATCAGGAAATCTTCACCGATCCCTCCTATGCCGGCCAGATCGTCGTGCTCACGAATCCCGAGATCGGCAACTACGGCGCGAACCAGGATGACCAGGAGGCGGCGCGCCCCTACATCGAAGGCTTGGTGGTACGCGAGTTCTCCTCCATCGCCAGCAACTGGCGTTCGGAAGAGAACGCCGAGCAGTTTCTCGCGGACAACGGCGTGCCGGTAGCGGCCGAAATCGATACCCGCGCGTTGGTCCGCCACTTGCGCACGCGCGGCGTGATGCGCGGCATTCTCGCCGTCAATGGCGGCGACTCGAAGGACTTGATCGAGCGTGCCCGCCAGGCGCCTTCCATGGCCGGGCTGGACCTGGCCACCCGCGTTTCCACCCAGAGAGTTACTCCTGGGATAAACCGGTCTCCGCTTGCTCGCCTTCCGAGCCGGTGGGCAGTGCAAAGGAGCCCTGGTGCCACGTGGTGGCCTACGACTACGGAATCAAGCGGAACATTCTGCGGCGCTTGGTCCAGGTGGGCGCGCGCGTGACCGTGGTGCCCGCGCTCACGCCATCCGAAGACGTTCTCGCGCTCAAGCCCGACGGCATCTTCCTCTCGAACGGGCCAGGCGATCCCGAGCCTCTCCAATATCAGGCGCAGCAGGTGCGTAATCTGATCGGCAAGAAACCGATATTTGGCATTTGCCTGGGCCATCAGATCCTGGGCCTCGCGCTGGGCGGCAAGACCTACAAACTGAAGTTCGGACATCGCGGCGCCAATCATCCGGTGCTGAATCAGGTCACGCAAAAAGTTGAGATCACTTCGCACAATCATGGCTTCGCGGTGGACCCTGATTCGCTGAACCCAAATGAAGTGGAGTTCACGCACCTCAACCTGAATGACCAGACATTGGAAGGTTTCCGGCATCGCAGGGAGCCGGTTTTCTGCGTTCAATATCACCCCGAAGCCGCGCCCGGCCCGCACGACTCGCATTATCTGTTCGACGATTTCATGAAGCTGATCAAGGACAATAGCCGCTCATGACCGGGGCGAATTCGTAAATGCCCCGCCGTAACGACATCCACCGTATCCTGATCATCGGCTCTGGCCCGATCATCATCGGCCAGGCCTGTGAGTTCGACTATTCCGGCGCCCAGGCTTGCAAGGCGCTGCGTGCGGACGGCTATGAAGTGGTGCTGATCAACTCCAATCCGGCCACTATCATGACCGATCCGGATCTGGCCGACCGCACTTATATTGAGCCGCTGAGCGTCGCTTTCGCCGAAGAAATCATCCGCAAAGAACGCCCCGACGCGCTGCTTTCCACCGTGGGCGGCCAGACCGGCCTGAATCTATCGGTGGATCTGGCCGAAGCCGGAGTGCTTGATAAATACAACGTAGAGCTGATCGGCGCCAAGATCCAATCCATCAAAAAGGCCGAGGATCGTCTGCTGTTCAAGGACGCCATGCGCAAGATCGGCCTGGAGACGCCGCAATCGCAACTGGTCAACAACATCGACGACGGCGTCGCCTTCGCCAGCCGCATCGGCTACCCGGTGATCCTGCGGCCGAGCTTTACCATGGGCGGCTCCGGCGGCGGCATCGCCTACAATCGCGAAGAGCTGCACGAAACTCTGGAGCGCGGCCTGGATCTTTCGCCGGTCCACGAAGTTCTGATCGAAGAGAGCGTGCTGGGCTGGAAGGAATTCGAGCTGGAAGTGATGCGCGACCTGGCTGACAACGCCATCATCGTCTGCTCCATCGAAAACTTCGACCCCATGGGCGTTCACACTGGCGATTCCATCACCGTGGCGCCGGCCCAAACGCTGACCGATCGCGAATATCAAATGATGCGCGACGCGTCGCTCAGCTGCCTGCGCGAGATCGGAGTGGACACCGGCGGATCGAACGTCCAGTTCGCCATCAATCCCGAGAATGGCAAGATGGTGATCGTCGAAATGAATCCGCGCGTGTCGCGCAGCTCCGCGCTGGCGTCCAAAGCTACCGGTTTTCCCATCGCCAAAATCGCCGCCAAACTGGCGGTGGGCTATCGTCTGGACGAGATCAAGAACGACATCACCAAGGTCACGCCGGCGTGTTTCGAGCCGACGCTCGATTATGTGGTGGTGAAGATTCCGCGCTGGCAGTTTGAAAAATTCCCCGGCGCCGAGCCGGTTCTCGGCACGCAGATGAAGTCGGTGGGCGAAGTAATGGCCATCGGCCGTACTTTCAAACAGGCGCTCGCTAAAGGCATCCGCAGTCTCGAGACCGGCCGGGCCGTGAAGTCCGAGATCTTCGAGCCTGAGCTCATCCGCCAGCGACTCATCACTCCCAATCCCGACCGGCTGGGCTATATCCGCTTCGCCCTCGAACAAGGCTGGACCGTGGAGCAGATCCACGAAATCACTGCCATCGATCCCTGGTTCCTGAAACAGATGCGCGAAATGGTGGATCTCGAAGCTGTACTGGCGAAAGAAAGCTTCGATACCGTATCGCGTGAAATGCTGCTTCGAGCCAAGCGCGACGGGATTTCCGATACGCGTCTCGGCCTGCTCTGGAACACGGGCTCTCAAGCGGTGCGTAAGAAGCGCCAGGCGCTCGGTATCAATGCCGTCTTCAATCGCGTGGATACTTGCGCCGCCGAGTTCGAGAGCTTCACGCCCTATCTCTATTCGAGTTACGAATCGGAAAACGAGTCCGCGCCAAGCGATCGCAAGAAGGTCATGATTCTCGGCAGCGGTCCGAATCGCATCGGCCAGGGCATCGAGTTCGATTACTGCTGCTGCCACGCATCTTTCGCGCTGCAGGAGTTCGGCTATGAATCGATCATGGTCAACTGCAATCCGGAAACTGTTTCCACCGATTACGACACCAGCGACCGGCTGTATTTCGAGCCTCTCACCCGCGAAGAGGTTTTGAACATTTACGAGTCAGAAAAGCCGGACGGACTCATCGTCCAGTTCGGTGGGCAGACGCCGCTGAATCTGGCGCTGCCGCTGAAAGCCGCGGGCGTTCCGATTATCGGCACCGATCCTAACGACATCGATCTGGCGGAAGATCGCAAGCTGTTCGGCAGATTGCTGGACGACTTGGAAATTCCGTCGCCCGAAAATGGATCCGCCACCAGCGCGGAGGAAGCCTGCGCGGTCGCGCGCCGCATCGGATTTCCAGTGCTGGTGCGTCCCAGCTACGTTCTGGGCGGCCGCGCCATGGTGATCGCTTATGACGAGGAGATGGTGCGCCGCTACATGCGCGAGGCGGTGGTCTTCTCGCAAGAGCGTCCGGTGCTGATCGACCGGTTTCTCGAAGACGCCACCGAAGTGGATGTCGATGCTCTAGCCGATAGCGACGGCGGCGTGTTGATCGCCGGCATCATGGAGCACATCGAGGAAGCGGGCGTGCATTCGGGCGATAGTTCCTGCGTTCTTCCGCCGCAGGGGCTTTCCGGCGCCGTGCTCCAGACTATTCAGGAATACACCGCCAAGCTGGCGCGGGCGCTGCGTGTGATCGGACTGATGAACGTCCAGTATGCGATCAAGGGCGGCGCCGTGTACGTGCTGGAAGTGAATCCACGGGCCTCGCGCACGGTGCCGTACGTCAGCAAAGCGACCGGCGTGCCGCTGCCCAAGATCGCCGTCGGCTTGATGCTGGGCCGGAAACTCGGTGATTTCGCGATATCTCACCAAGGGGCAGACCTCGGGCGTCTTGCCGGTCTCGCAATGCTTCGTCAAATCGCCGGTTTTTCCGTTCGCCAAATTTCCGGGCGTCGATCCCGCTCTCGGTCCTGAGATGCGCTCCACCGGCGAAGTGATGGGGATCGGCGAGAACTTCGGCGAAGCATTCGGGAAGGCGCAGTTGAGCGCCGGCACTCCACTGCCCGATAGCGGCACGGTGTTCATCAGCGTCAACGATCGCGACAAAGCTGCGGCGGTGGAAGTGGCCGCGAAATTCGCCGAATTCGGATTTAAGCTGGTGGCCACGCGCGGCACCGCGGCGGTGCTGAAGGCGGCCGGCCTACCGGTGAAGACCGTTTTCAAAGTGAACGAAGGCCGTCCCAATGCGGTCGACTTTCTGAAAGTCGGATCGCTTCAATTGGTCATCTATACCACCACCGGCGCGCATTCTTTCAGCGATGAGCAGGCCATCCGGCGCGCTGCGGTGGCCTATCGAGTGCCGTGCATCACAACTATAAGCGGCGCTAAAGCCGCTGCGCAGGCCGTTGCCTCTCGCCGACGCGACCCGATTCGGGTGTGGAGTCTGCAGCAGATTCATCAGTCCGCCGCCAGCGGCTAGACACTGGTCACGATTCCAGCAGGCTTTCTTTCCAAAGCTTCTGGCCCGCCATCGATGTGTAACAACTCCAGACGGCTAAACCGAGAACAAAGACCAGCAAGAAAAGGTCGTTGCCAAGATACCAAGCACTGGTATGCAGCGTGGTTTGCATCCCCGCGACGAGGCTATTGGCAAATATGTAGATTCCTAGGGCGAGTAAGCCGAATCGCCAGGCTATCACTGCCACCAACCCGTAAGCAAACAGGGTTTCCAGACCATCTATCACCGGATGGTTGCTTCCAAAAACGTCTCCCGCGGAGAAAATGATCGCCAGGACCATCGACGCTAGCCACTCATTCCGCAAGAAAGCTCTCAGAAGAAAGAGCAGCAGGAAAAACATAAGCGTATCGCGAATGCCATGCGGCAAGCTTACCAGGCAAACTGTTAGAGTGCTGCGCAAGCCGAGCAAGACAGCGGTCGGGCCAAGGGTTGGAGTCAGATTGGATCCGAGCGTCAATGCATCCGCCGCTTGGGACAAGGCATGCACGCCAATGCCGGCTGCTATGCCGATCAAAACATCGCGGCCGACAATTGGATCGCGCCAGTGCCCCGTCAGGATGGCGGTCCAGGAGATGAGAGTCTGCGGCCAACGCCGGCGGACATGGGGCTCCAACGCGATATACATGATGTAAACCGTAAAGCCGTAGAACACCGCCGTGCACACCGCGAGAATAGCCATCCCGAACGTGCCCATCGAAGCGGTAAAGTGAGCGCGGCAGATCCAAAGCGCAACCTGCACACCGCCAATCCAAGTGGCCAGCCGCCAAGCGCCCTCGCGATCACCCCGGCCCTGCTTCAAACTCCGCCGTGCGAGCCAACCGCCTCCAAAGAAAATCGCTACCAGATGACGGCGAAGATGATCACCTGGCCCCACGCCCCCCTCGATGGTCCCTGGGGAGCGCGACCCGTGGCGGTCCAAGGACTGATGAGCGCGAAAGCCACCGGTTTGCCGCGGAGAGACGCGGCTTCCACGCGAAGAGGCCGATTCGATTCAGGCCAAGTTCCGGTCCACGCGGCGCGCGTGTCGGAAGTTGCCAGCCATGTCCGGAGTGGTTCTGAGGACTGGAATTTCGAAAGATCCAGGCCGGCGGCTGCGAACAGCGGTTTCCAGTCGATTTCCGGGACGTCCTTGGCGGGCTGCAGCTGCTGGTCGGGAATTCGCTCGAGATAAAACAAGCGGCCCTGGGGATCCAGTTGAAGACCAATCATACCGGACAAAATAGGAGCTGGATCCCCGCGGTCCACAATGCCCGGAGTCAGTAAATCGTCGTGATAACTGTCGGCGGTCAGCGGATAGGGGCTTTGGCGATACCAGAACAAAAACGGCGTCGGCCGTTGGGACAAGATCTTACTCCAGTCAGGTACCGGCTTGTCGTTCTTCTCAATGTAGTCGACGAATTTGTTATCCCAGTCAAAGCCGTAGGCGTTATCAACGGCGGAGGCATCAATGCCGAGTCCTTGGATGACATCCCTGGCCTTCTGCGACAGAACTTCGGGCGAGTAATCGAGATGAATCCTCTCGAGAGCGCTCCTGCGGACCCCCAGCGCGTAATAGCCGGCTAAAGACAAAATCACGAACGCGAGCAAAGTTATCGCAATTTTCGGCGCGAGCCCTACGCCTTCACCCGCCGCGGCGACCATTTGAGGTGACGGCGTCTCTCCGGCGGCGAGCGCGGCGGCGAGAGGATCTCCGCCCGGAAGCGCCGCAGCCACCGCCAACGCGGACGACGGCCGGCGCGACGGCTCAGGATCGAGACATCGTAGAATCACGCGCTCCACTGCCGGATCGAGATCCCGCACCAGCGATGTCAAACTGGTGGGGGTCGTGTCGGTTTGTGCCCGCACCAATTCAGCCAGAGTGCTCGCCTCGAACGGGCGCCGGCCAGTAAAGATCTCATACAACACCAGGCCCAGCGCGTAGATGTCACTGCGCGCCGTGACCTCTTTGCCCGAAAGCTGCTCCGGCGCCATATAGGCCGGTGTGCCGTTGCGAACTTCGGCGCCAGCGATCTGGTCCGCCAGCCCGGCCAGGCCAAAGTCAGTCAGCAGGACTTGGCCGCGCGCATCCAGCATGACGTTGCCTGGTTTCAGGTCGCGATGCAGGACGCCCTTTTCGTGCGCCGCAGCCAAACCTGCGCACAGTTTACGCGCGATCTCAATTCCTTTGTCGCTAGGAAGACGACCGATGCGGCGCAGCAGCGAGGCAAGATCTTCTCCATCCACGTACTCCATCGACAGGTACATCTGACCGTCGATCTCGCCGACGTCGTAGACGCGGCAGACGTTGGGATGCGAGACCTGACGCGCGATGCGAACCTCATTCCGGAAACGCGTGAGAGCCGCTTCGTTCTCTCCTATACTTTCGGGCAGGAACTTCAGTGCCACCGGCTGTTCCAGCGTCAGGTCATCGGCCCGGTAGACTTCGCCCATTCCGCCTCGTCCGATGAGCGATATGATCCGGTATCGTCCAGCCAGGAGCGTCCCGGGCAAGAACCGGCTATCGCGCACTGACGTAGACGAAGGGCTTCGACCGCCGCTACTCGGGGACTTCGGCGTGGCTGGCCGCATAGAAGCTACGGTACGGGTCGCGTATGCCTCTTCGCCGACCCTCTCGCCACAAGAGGAACAGAAGCGAACGTTCTCGGCTATTTCAGTCCCGCAGGCGGCGCATTTTGCCATAGAGGTATCCTCTAGCGCTGGCTGGCTTCACCGGCGCCGACTCTCTGATTGAAGTTAGCCGACTTGCCGCGCGGAATAGTCAGCGATTTCCAATTTGCGTGTTGAAAATGCTTGGCAAGGAACACGATCTGGCCGCAATGATACGAGTAGTGGCCGATCTGCCGGTTGATAGCCTGCGTGACGGAGTGAGCTTCGCCGCGAATCGTGATGGTGCGGTCCAGGTCTGGATCTGACAGAGGCTCGAGCGCGGTGAACAAATAGTTCCAGCCCTGCTCCCAAAGGCTCATCAGAGCTTTGCGCGTGGCGGGCGGATCTTCAAATTCGCTGTCGCGATTGCGGTCCGGCTTTTCGCCGTCAGTGGTGAGAAAATCCATCCATCGCGAGCGCATGTTGCCGTACATATGCTTGACGATGATCGCGATTGAATTCGACTCGGCATCCAGGACTTCGAAAAGCTGGTCGTCGGTCACTTGCTCCGTGGCACGTTCCGCCAGCTTCTTGTAGTAGTGAAAAAGCGTCAGGGAATCTTCCAGGTAAGAGATTGTGAATTTCAAAGCCATGGCTAATTTTCCCGAGACTGCGAACTCGAGTCCCCAGTCTCATGGGTATCGTAACTCAACCAGGAGCAACAAATATGAACATTAGCGGATTGGCGCTGGGCAACACCACTTCCGCCGGCGAGCAGGTGGCCGGTTGGGCGCGCGGAACGGGCAAACAACTGGCCGGGGAACTGGGTTTCGTAGGAGTCGATGCCGGCCCCCTCACCCAGGCCCGTGTGCTGGAGCCGTTCGCGCTGCTATGGATCTCGTTGGCGTTCAAGGCCGGGCTGGGCCGCGAGTTTGCCTTCAAGCCTTTGCGGCGCCAGCCCTTTCGTTGACCCATTTCTTTGGCCCATTCAAAAACCGGTCGATCATATCTGTGTTATACTGTCCGAAATCTCATTGAAGGGGGTTACCCATGAAAGCAGCTCTTGCTTCTCGTAACTGGGTTCTTCTGGCCGCATTTGCAATCCTCTGTGCGTCCACACTCTCTGCGCAAAACTTTGTGGGCGGCGTCCGCGGCCTGATTCAAGATCAGGGTGGGGCCGTGATTACCGACGCCAAAGTCGTGCTGACCAATTCCGCGACAGGGGTCATCCGGGCGACGAACAGCAATGCTTTAGGCGAATATGTGTTCGCCCAACTCGAGCCGGCTACCTATTCCATCTCGGTCGAGGCTCCCGGCTTCAAGAAGCTGATCCAGACGGGCATCATCGTCAATACGCAGGAGAATGTCAACGTCGATCTGAAGATGGAAATCGGCCAGCTTACGGAAAGCGTCCAGGTGACAGCCGAAGCCGCGTTGATCGAGAATACCAACGCGTCCAACGGCCAGGTATTGACCGAGCAACAGATCGCAGACCTTCCGAATCTGGGCCGGAACGTGTTTCTGCTCTCCAAGCTGGCGACCAACGTCGCCACGGGTGGAGACCCGCGCTTCAATCGTTTCCAGGACCAAAGCGGCTCTTCCCAGATTTCAGTGGGCGGCGGTCCGATTCGCGGGAACAACTATCTGATCGACGGGATTCCGGTCACGGATTCCACCAACCGCGCGGTGATCATCCCCACCGTCGAAGCCGTGCAAGAAATGAAGCTTCAGGAGGGCACGTATGATGCCACCATGGGTAGAACAGGCGGAGGCGTCTTCAACACGGTGCTGAAAACCGGAACCAACGGTTTTCACGGAGACCTGTTTGGCTACTACCGGACCACGGATTTCTCGGGAAATACGTTCTTTAATAATGCGGCTGGTAAACCGCGGGATCCCACGTTGTTCAAGAATTTTGGCGGCGGAATGGGCGGCCCCATCTACATTCCGAAAGTCTACAACGGCAAGAACAAGACGTTCTTCTACGTCGCGCAGGAAGCCTACCGGCAGCACACACCCCAGACCGATTCGTATGGCCTGCCGACCGCGCTCGAGAAGACGGGCAATTTTTCGCAAAGCAGTGTGACCATTTTCGACCCCATGTCGACGCGCCCCTGCACCGCCGCCGATAACTGCCCGCCTTCGGCAGGAGGCTATGTCCGTGTTCCGTTTGCGGGAAACATCATTCCGGCCAGTGCAATCAATCCGATCGGCCAAAATATTATCAATTACTTGCCGAATCCGCAGAGGGCGTCGGCGACTGGAGCGCCCAACTTCATTGGAAGCAATTCACTATTCGATCGCGCCGATGAATATGCCTATAAGGTGGAGCACAGCGTGACTGAAAAGATCCGGCTGAGTGGATCTTTCATGTACTATAAAAGCCGCGAGCCGGGTGGAAACTCTCTCGGAATCGTAGCGGGCGCCACGCCCAGTAATACCCCCTATCTGCTTTACCGCCATGTGGACGCGACGGCGCTTAACGCCATCCTCACGCCGAATCCCACGACGGTTGTGTCATTACGTTACGGCTTCAACCGTTTCCCCAATTTCACGGAGGGCGTCAGCGCCGCTGCGGGATTCAACGAGGCGTCTCTGGGTTTCCCATCCAACTTCCTCAATGGCCTCCAGTCGCACTATTTCCCCCAAATCACTTTTAGTAACGAGAACTTCAGTCTCAGCAACGTAGCCATCACCCCTCAAAACTTCTATTCCAAAAACGTCCTGGGCAGCGTTTCGAAGAATATTGGCCGGCACAACATTACGACTGGTTTGGATTACCGCGTGCTTAATAGCGGGCCGACGGTTACCTCGAATGCGGGGATCTTTACCTTCAACGGAGTGTTCTCGCGCCAGTACCCGACTGTAACCAGCACCACCACAGGGGCGGATTTCGCTGATCTCTTGCTGGGCAATCCGTCGTCCGGATCGGCCGCCACCGGTGTGTTGCTGAATAACTATGTGCGCTACTACGGAGGATACGTTCAAGATGATATCCGGGTGAGCTCCAAACTTACCTTGAACCTTGGAATCCGGTATGAATATGAGACCGGTGAAAGAGAGGTTGGCAATGGCATGGTGACGAACTTCGCCCGTACGGCGACCAATCCCATCGCGGCGAGCCTCCCGGCTGGGGCAGGTGTGATCCCTTACGGTGTGATTCAATTCGCGGGGATCAACGGAGCTCCGACTTCGTGCTGTAATCCTTCGCATACGAAATTCGGCCCGCGCGTCGGAACGGCCTATCAACTGACATCCAAGACGACGCTCCGCGCCGGAATCGGGATATTCTATGCGCCCATGGTCTTTAACTATAACGACTCTGCTCCGGGGTTTACGCAGACCACGACTTACAACCCCAGCAACGATGGAAATAAGACCCCGGCAAACTCCTTGAGCAATCCGTTTCCCACCGGCATCATTCAACCTTCAGGGAATACGCTTGGCGCGTCGACGGCGCTCGGCTCAACTTTCAGTTTCCTCGATCCGAACAAAACCGGAGGCGGAACTGTTTACCAATATTCCGCGGATATCCAGGAGGAGCTTGGTAAAGGCATCATGTTCGAGATTGGCTACGTTGGGTCGCGCGCGAACGGCCTGACTTCGTATCCGACCTCGAACGGCGTTCTGCCGATTAACGAATTGAGCCCCGCCAACGTTGCGCTGGGACAGGCGTACCTGAATCAGTCGGTTCCCAATCCGTTTTTCGGTTTACCCGGAATCGGGGGCGTGCTCACCGGCGCTACGACGACGCGGGCGCAATTGTTGTTACCTTTCCCAGAATACGGCCAAATCAGCGAAAATACGACCATCGCACACTCGCGCTACGACTCTCTCATCATGAAGGTTCAAAAGAGGCTCAGCGGCGGGCTGACGTTCCTGGGAACGATGACTTGGCAGAGGAACGAAGACAATGAATTCAGTTCCGGAAGCAGCAACGCTCTGAATACGCTCGGTAGCGCCCAGCAAGGCCATATTCAGAATATCTACAATCTGGGCGCCGAGTGGGCGTTGGCGGCAATCAACCAGCCACTCCGGTTCACCGGCACTTGGACCTACCAGCTTCCGTTCGGAAAGGGCAAGCGATTCCTGGCCAACAACAACGTAGCCAATTGGGTGGTGGGCGGTTGGTCTGTGAACGGGACTATCATTGTTGCCAGTGGGTTCCCGCTGTTCGTCGAACAGAGCAATAACAATACGGGAATCGGTGGAGTTGGACAGCGTCCCAATGCTACCGGTGTGAATGCGTGTTATTCGGGCAGCCCGGAATCCCGGGTTAACAGCTACCTCAATCCGGCTGCCTTCTCGCAGGCGCCGGCCTATACCTTCGGCAATCTAGGCCGTAACATTCCGTGCCTGGGTCCCGGCCAGGCCAATACCGACGCGTCCGTGTTCAAGGATTTCAGTATAAAGGAGCGATTCAGTGCGCAGTTCCGGGCGGAGGCGTTGAACCTAACCAACACACCGTATTTCGCGCAACCGTACACTCAGTTCGGCGTAGCTAATTTCGGGCACATCAATTATCAGGCGAACATCCCGAGGATCCTTCAGCTGGGCCTGCATTTCGCCTGGTGAGTCCATACTGCCCACGGCGTCAGCTCTTGGGCTTGGTGGAATCGAACTTGATCTGTTTCAGGATCTCGCTCTGGCGGTCGAGTTCGGTCTTGCCGGCGGGGAATTGGTTGACCTTCAATATGAAAGCCAGGATGTCGGCGTTCTGCTGCCGGCTGAGGCTTCCAGGAGCATTTTGCGGCATCGAGACGCGAATGCGGTCGAACAGATCGCCGAGCGTGAGGCCATTCCAATTGGCAAAGAACGAGTCACCGGCCAGTGGTGGAGCCGATTCACCACCGGTGAGTTCCCCGCCATGGCAGGACGCACACTCCTTGCCGTAGAATCCTTCTCCGCGTTTGGCTTGGTCGTCCGTATAAACGCCGTCCCACACCGTTCGCGTAGTTTGAGCGATTGCAGCTAGGCCGAGGACGATTCCGAGCACCACTATTTTGACCTTCATGTCACCTCACTTGAACCAGTATCTCATTCCTGCCGCAGGGCCGTAATGGGATCGATCCGCGTCGCGCGGCGAGCTGGAAGATAACTGGCCAGCGCGGCCACGATGATCAAGATGGCGCTGACCCCGATGAAGGTTGTAGGATCCCAGGGGCTGAACTCGATCAGCAGGCTGCCGAGCAACTGCGTGATGGCTGCGCCTGCTGCCAGACCGACAGCTATGCCAATCAGCGCGAGCCGCATACCGCGCCGGATCACCAACCCGATCACGCCTCTCTCGGTCGCGCCCAATGCCATACGTATCCCGATCTCGCGGGTTCGTTCGTTGACCGAGTAGGCAATCAGCGCGAAGAGCCCGACCGATGCCATGGTGAGGGCCAGGCCTGCAAATACGCCCAGCATGTCGAAAATAATGGCCAATTGGCGGATTTGATCCCGCAGCATCTGGCGCATTGTGGTGGCCTCGACGGGCTCATCGGCATCGACGCGGCAATCGCTTTTCGGACGCCGGTGAGGATTCGGGTGGGATCGCTAGAAGTTGTCACTAGTAAGGACATGGCGCGCTGGGGCGCCTGATCGAATGGAACATAGACCTGAGGATGAGCCGGCCCTTGCAGGCTGGGCGGTTTGACATTGGCGGCTACGCCGACAATGGTCCATAGATCTCCCCGCGCGTCGGCATCAGTTAAACGGATCTGTCTGCCGATTGGATCGGTGTAATTCCAGAAGCGGTCGGCGAAGGCTTGATTGATCACGGCCACGCGCGCGGTGCTCGCTGTATCTTGATTCCGGAACTCCCGGCCGCGACGAAGTGGCGTGCCGGCAACTTCGAAATAGCGCGGCGCAATCACAACTTGCATCGCCACCGGACGCTCGGCCGGTGCGGCGTTCTCTCCGGGCATGGCGACGTGGACTGGTGTGCCCTCAGTGAAGACGGGAAGGTGACTGGTAGCGGAGACGGCCCGAACTTGAGCTATCCTAGCCACGCGATCCATCGCCGCGCGGTAAAACGTCCGAAGCTGTTCGTTGCCGGCGTGCCGCACGGTAGACGGGTCCAGATTGACCACCACCAGACCGTCCGGCCGGAATCCGAGATCGAGCCGGCGAAGGTGGCGCACGTCTTCGAGCAATAAGCCGGTCACGATGAGAAGAATCATCGACAGCGCAATCTGCGAAGAGACAAACACATTCGCAAGCCGATGAGTGCGCGCTCCGCTATGGCGCGATTCTTTCAACCCTTCGATAGGGTCGGCTCGAGAGGAGTCCCAGGCGGGCGCCAAGCCGAAGACCACTGCCGCCAGAACCGAAATCAACAAACAGAAGCCGAGCACCGCCGGATCCATGACGCGATTCGCAATTAGAATCGGTGACGGATAAATCGCGATAAAACAGTCTTTCGCCCAGAAACCCGCCAGCAGGCCGACCACCCCGGCCATTGCCGATAGCAATAAGCTTTCCGTTAGCGATTGCCGGATCAGATGCCAGCGCGATGCGCCTACCGCGGTGCGAATGGACATCTCACGACGGCGGACAGCAGCTTGCGCGAGCAGCAGATTGGCGACATTGGAACAGGCCACTAGCAGCAGCGCGCCGACTACTCCAAATAAAACGCCCAGCAAGATCGGATCTTTATCGCCCATTACCCCGCGCAGCGGCTCCCAGGCGCGTGCACCCCACCCCGAATTCGCCAGAGGATAGAGTGCAGCGAGCTGGCGTGAGATCGCGGTCAGTTCCTGATTCGCTTGTTCCAGCGTCACACCCGGGCGTAAATGCGCCAGCACAATCCCCTCGCGGGCACTGCGAATCTCGGGACTCGATAGCGGCGGCGTCAAAGGGAGCCACATGCTGTTTGTTCGCGAAGGCATCCAGAAACTGGCCGGCATCACGCCCACGATGGTGAAGGCGTCGCCATTCAGATGAACCACCTTGCCGATTGCACCGGGATCCCGTCCCAGTTGCGTTTCCCAGAAGGAGTGACTTACCACCACCGAACGCGGCGCGCCGGCGCCAAACTCGTCGGCGGTGAAAGTGCGGCCTAGCGACGGCTTGAAATCGAAGAACGAGAAGAAAGCATCCGAAACGCGAGTCGCCTTCAGGCGCAGGGGCTCCTTGAGACCAGAGAGCGCCACGACGCCCGGCACCGCGATCGCCATCTCGTCGAAGGAGCGGCCATGTTCCCGCCAATCGCGGAAGTCTGGTATCGAAACACCTTCTTTGGTATTTCGCTGGGCCGTATTCTCAGAAAAAAGGATTACCGTGTTCTTCTGGTCGTGGAAAACAAACGAGTCGACAAAAATCGCCCGCACCACCGAGAAGACCGTCGTATTGGCGCCGATCCCTAGCGCCAATGTCACCACCGCTGCAATGGTCACCAGCGGCTGTTTTGCCAGCGTCCGGCGGGCGAACCTGAGGTCGCTGAAGATATTCATTGCAAGAGCCTAGTTGCTGTAGAGCACGTTTCATGCCACGGCAACAGCTTTACGTCTAATCAAACACGGCACGCATAGGTGCTCGAAATTGGGACGATCGGAGTCGTCAGCGAACGCCGGACTTAGCGATCCTCCGAAGGCAGAGTATAGGCGACGTACTCGCCCGAATAGGGCCCGCCGCTGATTGCCACAACGATATACTGCTTGCCGTTCATCATGTAGGTCATCGGCGATCCACTTTGCGGCGCCGCCATGAAGACTGCGCCCACCTCTTTACCGGTCGCTTTGTCGTAGGCCCGCAGCATCGCGCCTCGAGGATGCTGGGGCGTGGTGGTGATTTGTCCGTCGCCGGCGATCACCAATGTCTTGGTGACCAGCGTGCCGATGTTATACGTCTGCTGGCCGGTCTTCCCGACGTTGAGCCCCTTGAGCGCCGGGTTATTGCGGATGAAATCCGGCGTGTCGCCGTGCGCCACCTTCCACACGATCTCGCCTTTGTCCAGATTGATGGCCGAGATGCTTCCATAGGGCGGCTTGATCAGCGGCAAGCCTTGAACGCTCAGACCGAAAAAGCCACCTCCTCCGCCTCGAGGGCGCCGCAGCTTTGGGGGGCGGCGGGGAATCTGCGCCAGCATTCTCCCCAGGGCCCCTCGCGATCTCTACCTGTTGGCCGGCCATGCCCAGCACGTACTTCATATCCGATACTTCTTTGGGAGACGGAACCACTCCGATCGGGACTAAGCAAGCATCGCATGCAAATGCGTAGACCGTGTGGGTCTCGGGATCGTACGATGCGCCAGGCCAGTTTGTCCCGCCGGCCGCCGTGCCCAACGTGAGCGTCGCCAGGGGCCCACCCAGTTTGCTTTCAACCGGAGGAGTGAACACCGGCCCGATCTTGTACTTCGAGGTGATGGTCAAAGCTTGATCGTGCATCGCGGGCGTGAAGTCGATCAGAACATCCGGCGTGACCCCGTTGCGCGAATAGGCCGGCGGCTTGGTCGGGACCGGTTGCGTCGGCGCATACCACTCGCCCGGGACGTTTCCTTTCTCCACCGGCTTCTCTTCGATTGGCCAGACCGGCTGGCCATTCACGCGGTCGAAAACATAGAGCAATCCTTGCTTGCTGGGGACCGCAACCGCCTTGATTGCGCGGCCGTTGACGTTAATGTCGGCCAGAATCGGCGCCGACGAAATGTCCATGTCCCACAGCGGATGGTGGACCAATTGGTAATGCCACTTGCGCTGGCCCGTTTTCAGATCGACTGCAACGATGCTTTCGCCGAAGAGATTGTTACCCGGGCGATGGCCGCCATAGTAGTCGCCAGTCGGCGATTCGACCGGCAAATAGACCAAACCCAGCTCCTCATCCACCGACATCTGGGCCCACACTCCCGTGTTGCCTGTGTACTCGGCCGATCCGTTCAGCCAGGTGTCGTAGCCGGCCTCGCCCTTCATCGGAATGGTATGGAAGATCCAAATGCGCTTGCCGGTGCGCACGTCGAACCCGCGGGCATAGCCCTTGTTGTTGCGCATGCTCTTGGGCGTCATGCCTTCGCGGAACGCCGCGCCGACCAGGATCGTGTCCTTGGCCACCACCGGCGCCGACTGAATCCCGATTTCTCCATGCACCAGATCCGGCACCCACTCGCCTTTGTCGTTCCATGCCGAGATGGTCTGATCGTCGTCGAGCTTCAGGTCCACTACGCCGTTCTTTCCGAAGGTCGGGACCAGCGCGCCGGTCTTGGCGTCCAGACCGATGAGCCGAAAGCCAGGGGTGATATAGAAAATCCGTTCCTGTTTGCCATCCGACCAATAAGCCAAGCCTCGGCCGGAGAGCTGGCGTGGAGCGGCACCGCCGCGCGCGCCTTCATGTTCGCCGTGCACCCATAGCAACTCACCCGTGACCGCGTCCAGCGCAATCGCCGCGCGCCGCGATCCGGCGGTCGCATAAACCACGCCGTTCACCATCAGCGGCGTCCCCTCCAGCTTGTATTCCGGACGGTTGCCGATGCTATCGGTCTTGAATCGCCAGGCGACTTCCAGCTTGTTGAAGTTGGATGCGTTGATCTGATCTAGCGGCCGGTACCTGGTGCCGTGGACGTCGGCGTTATAGCTCGGCCATTCGGTGTCCTTTGCGGCGGACTGGGCGGAAGCCAGTCCTGGGACTGCCGCGAGCGCGGCGGCAATCGATACGAGGGCGCGCAAGTGCTGCATGTTATCTGCTCTCCTGAATTCTAGGGCTTAGATGTAATCGTAATATACCGCATGCGGACTAATCCTTTTCCACGACCCTGCGCAAAGTCCGAAGACCGTCGAGGATCTTGTCTCGCTCGGCCGGCTTGGCGCGGCGCACCGCTTCCACCAGCGGGTGGATCTCCAAACGAGGCAGGGTGTCACGCAGGAAGTCGCGAACAGCCTTCGATGCGGCGATCCTGCTGATCCTGCCATCGCCAGTGTCGGTCTTGCGCTCGACCAGCCCCTGCTTTTCCAAACGGTCGATGATTCCCGACACCGTGCTGTGCGCCAAGCCGACCTGCTGGCTGAGGTCCTTCAAACTTACTCCATCCGATTGCACCACCACGTGCATGACGCTGCGCTGGGGTCCGGTGAGGTCCCCGCGCGCGAACTCGGCTTCGACGGGCCGCCGCAATACTTGCCGGACGGCTTTCAAGTGCAGATCAATCTCCTCGGCCATGCGCGCGAGCCGGTTCGGGGTGCTCATATCACAGCACGAACGGAATCAGCGCCTTTGATTCTCGCTGGTATTGTATGTATCGCGCACCGAACTGTTCGGTCAGGAACTGTTCCTCAGTCCGCAGCTTCAGCCATAGGCCCAGAAATACGAATCCGAAGCCGAGCAGCCCCCGCAGTTCCCCGATAGCAAGCGCGGTACCCAGCAGGGCCAGCAAGAATCCGGAATACATCGGGTGACGAACCAGTGCATACGGTCCGCGGCGAATGATCTCGTGATCCTGTTTGATAGTGACCGTAGCACTCCAGTTTTTGCCCAGAATGACGCGGGCAGAGACTGCTAAGGCGGCTCCACAAACAGTCAGCGCGAAACCAAGGTAAGCAGCGGCCGAAGTCTGCGGGAGGAATCTATACCCGAGGAATCCAGTATCAAGGTCAGGCTGGAGAACGAGAAAGAATCCGGCCGCTGTCAAGCCGAACTGGATCAGGCGGGAGCCGGTGGTTTGTACCCTGGCGGTCCGCTTGGTGATGAGCGCGCCAATCAACCAGATCACTCCGAGCGCCAGCCAGACGCGGTTAGTCCAAATAACAATGTCAGGTGGCATAAGTCGTATACGACGCGTCGTACACGACTAATATTAGCTGATCCGAACATTGCATGCAAACTGGCGTGTTGGTGTCGAGAGGAGTCTCGACACGGCACGCTGGAGAGCGTGCGCTACGTGGCGCACACAGCCGACGCAATGCCGGCCCTCAGGACCACTCCAGAATCACTTTCCCCGTATTCCCTGATCGCATGGCCTCAAACCCCTTCTCGAAATCCTGATACGAAAAACGGTGCGTGATCACCGGCCGGATATCCAGGCCAGTCTCCAGCATCACGGTCATCTTGTACCAGGTCTCGTACATCTCGCGGCCATAGATGCCTTTGATGGTGAGTTGGTTGAAGACCACCGGCGTCCAATCGATCGCCATCTCCGCGGTCGGAATACCGAGCATGGCAATCTTGGCGCCATGGCTCATATTCGCGATCATTTCGCGAATCGCTGATTCTTTGCCCGACATTTCGAGGCCGACGTCGAAGCCTTCCTGCATTCCCAGCTCATTCTGGACTTGAGCGAGCGGCGTCTCGGTCGTATCCACTGCGCGCGTCACGCCGAGCTTGCGCGCCAACTCCAGCCGGTAGCGATTCTTGTCGGTAATCACCACGTGCCGCGCGCCAGCGTGCCTAACCACCGCTGCGCTCATGATCCCAATCGGTCCGGCGCCGGTAATCAGCACGTCCTCGCCTAAAACCGGAAAGGACAGCGCGGTATGGACTGCGTTGCCGAACGGGTCAAAAATCGCCGCGACATCCAGATCGATGTTCTCTTTGTGGCGCCAGATGTTCGTCATCGGCACGGCGATGTAATCAGCGAACGCGCCCGGACGGTTGACGCCCACGCCCAACGTATGCGCGCACAAATGCCGGCGCCCCGCCAGACAATTGCGGCAGCGGCCACAGACCACATGTCCCTCGCCGCTCACAATGTCGCCGGGATGAAAATCGTTCACATTGGACCCGGTCTCGACGATCTCGCCGACGAATTCGTGGCCGATCGCCATGGGCACCGGGATGGTGCGCTGCGCCCACTCGTCCCAGTTATAGATGTGTAAGTCGGTGCCGCAAATGCCGGCCCGCCGCACGCGGATCAATACGTCGTTAATGCCAATCGTGGGCTTGGGGATGTCTTCGAGCCAAAGTCCCGGCTCGCGCTTGCTTTTAACCAGTGCTTTCATGAAACGAGTGGGGAAGGTCTCCGACCTGCTTTTAGTCTGGCACGTATTGCCGCAGATAGCGATGCGCCATCTTGAACCCCATCGCATAGTCCGCATTGAAATCAGGGCCCGGACGGTTGGGCGATCCATACAATGGATCCTCGTGCTCGATGCTCATTGCGCCCTGATATCCGGCACGTTGCAGCACCGAGAAGAACGCGGCCCAATCGATTGAACCGAGACCCGGCAGCCGGTACACCCACCATCTGGCGCCATTCACCGGATTGATTCCCACTCGCCGGAGCACGTCCCAGCGGACCTCGGTGTCTTTGAGATGCACGTCGTAGATTTTGTCCACGAAGTCGCGCGCAGTCTGGATCGGGTCCATCATCTGCCAGACCAGGTGCGACGGATCATACTGTAGCCCGACATAAGGTGAATCGCCGAAGCCCTTGAACAGCGCTTCGAATCCGGCCGGACTGATGGCGACGTTCGCGCCGCCAGGATAGGGTTCCCAGAGGATGCGCACCTTGTTGGCTTGGCAGGCAGGGAAATAGCGCTCATTGTAAACGCGCACGATATCGTCTACTTGCTTTTCGAAAGGCTTCTCGGCGTCCTTCCCGGAGGACGTGCCGATGTACGGAATTCCCAACTTGCCGGCCACTTCGATGATCTTCACGAAATAGTCGTTGTCTTGCTTCCGCTGGTCGGGGTCGGGCGCGATGTGGTTTTGTGAAGCCTGAAATGCCGACACGCGCATGCCGTATCGCGCAAGAATCTGCTTCACGTTTTCAATCTGCGAATCGGTGAGTGTCGTCGGATCCATGGTGGAGCGCCGGGTCGCTCCCAGGATCATGTTCGTAAAGCTTTCCTCTTTGGCGAAGCGGACGTTGGCCTCCGTGAAGGGCCCTAGAATTCCGAGGCGCGGTTTCCATTCCAACGGGCGAGGCCGTTCCTGGGCCGCAGCCGCGGCAGCCGTCGCTATACCTGTTACCAATGTTCGTCTAGTCATCCCGATGACTTAAATATACAGTCGTTGTGGTGCCGTTGCACTACGCGAAACCGAAAAGACTAATTCGTTTAGCGTAGGTCGTACGGGTAATGATCGATTGAACAGCTTTGAGATGGATGGTACTTTCTCCAAGGGCTGGCTATTCGTCGGTCAGAGTCGGTCAGAGAATGTTGGTCACAGCCCGGAGGAGATTCTAAATGCTCAAGTTCTGTTGCAGTGAAACGCTGGTTCTGGTGTGGGGCGCGCGGCGTGATTATGCGCTGCCAATGGCCCAAAGAATGCGTTCTTAAAATCTAGCCTTAGCTCTTTCATCACGAGCAGGTTTAGTGTATGCTGGCAGTCTGAGAAGAGAATAGTACCCATAGTACTACGGAGGGAAGTGGCCCCCGCGGTGGGCGAGGGCCTCGTCTCGGTTACCAGGTCAATGGTAGCCCGATACGTTGACACTCCTATTGTACCCGCTGTCCGAGAATCCCGAAATCCCCCACCCATAACCACGGAATAAGCTCGTGAAATCACGGGAAAACCGTGCAAAAGGAGTGTGTCTATGCATTTTTCAAGCGTATTGGGGGCTGGTAACGGATGGAAGTCCCTGGTCTATGTTGCCTTTGCGGGCATGTGTTTAGCGCAAGTTGATCCCGGCCCGCGCGCTGGCGCGGCCGGCGCGGGCGGGTATTACCCGACTCTGAATGCGACTGAACAAGCATTCTTCACAGCCGCCAGAAGTCGATTCCAGGAAATAGACTCGGTGTCCGGGACAGCGCCGGGGAAGCGGGAGTTGGTTTGGGGCCGACGTTCAACGCCAACAGTTGCGCGGCCTGCCACGCCCAGCCGGCGGTGGGTGGAACCAGCCCGGCGGTGAATCCGCAGGTGGCGTTCGCTAAGTTGGGTCATCCCAACCCAGATCCATATCCTCAGATTGTTCCCTCGTTCATCACAGCCAACGGTCCGGTGCGCGAGGCTCGCTTCGTCCTCAACCCGGATGGCTCACTCGACGGCGGCGTCCATGGTCTATTCACGATTGCCGGACGGACTGACGCGCCCGGTTGCACCTTGGCGCAGCCAGACTTCGCCTCGGAACTCGCGAATCGGAATGTCATTTTCCGCATACCCACCCCGACCTTCGGGCTGGGGCTGGTAGAGAATACGCCGGATGCTACATTGAGGGCCAACCTGAGTTCGACTGCGGCGCAACGTGCCGCGGTGGGCATTCAAGGCACGCTGAACACCTCAGGAAACGATGGGACGGTGACCCGTTTCGGATGGAAGGCGCAGAACAAATCGCTGCTCATCTTCGCGGGCGAAGCCTACAACGTCGAACAGGGCGTCTCTAACGAAGTGTTCATGAATGAGCGCTCCGCTGTTCCGGGCTGCGTGTTCAATCAGACCCCGGAGGATGCCGCGAATATGATCGTAAGTGGCACTCCCCCGAGCGAAGTTTCGGCTTATTCCGCGGATACGGTCAACTTCGCTGCGTTCATGCGGTTGACAGCTCCGCCCACGCCCACGACGTCGACATCCTCGCAGGTGAGCGGTCAGGCCCTGTTCAAGAGCATCGGGTGCGTCCTCTGTCACACGCAGTCGCTAACCACTGGGGCGTCGATTTTCACCGGGATGTCCAACGTGACCTACCATCCCTATTCGGACTTCGCGGTTCATCACATGGGCTCAAACCTGGCCGATGGCATCCTGCAGGGCGCGGCGGGCCCGGATGAATTCCGTACGGCGCCATTGTGGGGACTTGGACAGCGCTTGTTCTTCCTGCATGATGGCCGCACGTCGGATCTGCTGCAGGCCATCCAGGCGCACGCCAGCCCGGCCTTCGACTGCGTCATCAGCGCCAGCAGCGACATATTCGAATTCGAGCCGAGTTTGAAGGTTTTTGCACCGACGTTGGCATCCACTTTCTGCGGCTCGGAGGCGGATAAAGTCATCGCCAATTTCAACGCACTCAGCGGGGGCCCGACGGGTCAGAAGCAGGAAATCCTGAACTTTCTGCGTTCCTTGTAAGGTAGCGGCCGGCGGGCGCGTGGGTCGATAAAGTCTTCGGATTTCGTCGGCTGCAAGCATGTGTCTGCCGGCCGCTCTTAGCGATCCGCGAACGCAGTGGGTCCCGGCGCTACCGCCGGTGCTTCGAGCCTATCAATCGAATTCCTCCTACGGACCATCGTGGCTAATAGACGGTGGTATACTGGCGCGACGATCATGAAGGTGACTCCCATGGGATCGATTTCGGTAGCTTGCTATACGCCACGGGCCGGCTGCTAGGAAGCTCTGCTTGAGCTTGTTCGTAACCACCTCCCACCGCTTCGTTCCGAGGGCCTGGTTACCGAACGGCCTTCCATCGTGATGCGCACGGCGAACGGAACTATCATCGAGATCTTCGAGTGGGTTTCCCAGGAAGCAATCGCCGGTGCTCATAAGAACCCTACAGTCCTCGATCTATGGAAGCGTTTCGAAGCCGTATGTTCGTACGAAATACCGGCCAACCTGCCGGAATTTCAGAAACTGTTCTCACACTTCGAGCCCATTTAAGGTGGATGACAGGCACAGCATAGGCGAGGTCCTATCTTTGCGTACCCTGTCACTTAACCGGGATGAAGCGTTGTACGCGCTCGCCGACGAACACCTCGCCGGTGTAGATGACGCCTTTGGAGTCCACGGCGATCATGTGCAGTCCGAAGAACTGGCCCCCGTTTTCACCCATGCTTCCCATGGAGCCCACTACCTTGCCGTCCCCGCGGTTGAGGAACCAGATGTGATTATTCGTGAGATCGGAAATATACAACAGCCGCTGCTGTTTGTAAGGCGAGAACATCACGCCTCCAGTGGAACCGCCCACGCCAGTCATGGGAGCCAGGGTGAATTCCTTCACGAACTTGCCTTGCGTGGTGGTGACCTGGATGCGGTTGGCCATGCGATCGGCGGCGTAGACCAACCCATCGTGCGATATATTCAGCGTTAGGTGGCCGCGGAACTCATTGGGCATCGGTCCGCCGGGAGTGTATGCGCGGTCTGCGTCACTGGTGGACATTTCCGATAGTGTGTGTCCGTAGGCGCCCCAGCCGCGCTTGAATTTGAAGGTGTCCATGTCAAACACCATCACGCGGCCGCCCAGGTAATTGTCGGCGGCGTAAAGCTCGTGGTTTGGTTCATCGAGCCGGATCTCTTCGATTCCTCCTACGATCATGGGTGTCGTAGGGGGATACTTGGCGCGGAAGGCCGCCATTTCAGCTTCCCGAGCAGATCGAGTCGCCGGATCAGGCTGGCCGCGCCCGCCGGGGAGAAAACCCATCACTGGTCCGCGGCTGCCGTGACCAGGGGTGCGCGTTCCTTGAGGAGCGGCATCGCCTCCGCCGCCTGGTGGCCGGTCGGGCGTGCGCGGGACTTCGGCGACCATTTGGCCGGACTTCTCATCGTATTTGCGGACCGTGTCTTGCCCGAGGTAGGCGAAGCCTTTGCTGTCCACGGCCATCCCGTGCCCTTGAGGCGCATCGAAAGAACCGATGACGCTGCCGTTCTTGTCGATGTGAATCATGGAGGGAGGGCGGACGCAGCAATCGGCAATGGGAGGACTCAGTTCCGCCTCAAGCTCGATATCCGTAAGATCGTTGGGGCGATCATATACCCAAACGTTGTCGCCCTTATCGACAGCTAGTCCAGTGACGCCTCCCATCTTCCATTTGTTCGGCAGAGGCTTGGGCTAGTCCGGATCGAATTTGAACTTTGGGCGCGGCCGGCTCCTGCGCCGCTATCGACATCCCCAATACCAACAAGCCGAGACCCGCCGATACGGCGAATGCCCGGCCCCACACGCTCTTATCGCTATTCATGAACCCCCTAAGTTTGTAGATTATACGCCAGCGCTCAGGAGTGAGCTTATCTTGGATACGGATGCCCGCGCAGCATCGTGAAGGCCCGGTAAATCTGTTCCGCCAGGACCACCCGCGCGAGCTCGTGCGGCAACGTCAGGGGCGTGAGCGAAAGCAGCATACCTCCCCGCGTGCGCCAATCTTCGGGCAAGCCATCCGCTCCGCCGACCAGGAAAACCAGATCGCGCGCGTCCCGTTCGGCGCCTCCAATCAGCCTCGCGAATGCGCCGGACTCCATACTCTTTCCGGCCGGGTCGAGCAAAATCTTGGTCGCTGATGGATGTTTTTCCCAAGGATCGAAACGGGCCGGCCGGATCTCGCGCATTTCGCATTTTCCGAAGCGGCCGGAACGCCGGACATACTCTTCCGCCATTCGATTGGCGCTCGCGTCGCGTGGCTTGCCGACATAATAGAGATAGATGCGCATCTCGGCCCGTAACGATCTTATCGTGAAGACACGCTGTCAAAGGCCATTTTTCGCTAAGCTGAACTAGTGGCAGGCGCTGTTCAAGCATTCCAACCCCGGGAGTTGTTGATTCACACCCCCGATGGACAAACTCGCGCGCTGCAGTTAGACAACGACCGCTACGCTCTCGGCAGGTCCAGCGCAAACGAATTGTGCTATTCCGACGACGCCGGGCTTTCCCGCCAGCACTTGGTTATCGAAAGGAAAGGCGATACCTGGATGGTGCAGGACCTGAACAGCAAGAACGGCACGTTCGTCAACGGTCAGCGAATTACGCAGCCTTTTCCGCTAGGCCCGCAGGATCGCATCACGGCCGGACATCTGGCGCTCGAATTCGCTGAGAAGGTTGCCGCCGCTCCGGCCAACACCGTCATCTTCGTCGAAGGGACGGCTCAGGCAGTGGTCTCCACCACGGCGGCCACCAGCCTGCAAGGTTTGCTGAGCGAGCAGAGAGAAATCGAAGGCGGCCCGCAGATGCGCGCCTTGATCCGGGCCGGGCGTGAGTTGGCCGGGAACATGCCGCTGGCCGAGCTATTCAACCTGATCATGACGCTGTCCATCGACGCGGTAGGCGCGTCGCGCGGCGTTCTCATGACCGTGGAAGGCGACCAACTGGTGGTGCAGGCCGCTCGCGGGGAAGGATTCCGCATCAGCAGCATGGTGCGCGACCGCGTGATTAAAGAGAAGACCTCGCTGCTGGTTCGCGACGCCCGACTGGACGAAGCTTTCGCCGGACGCCAGAGCATCGTGCAGCAGCAGATTCGCAGCATGCTGGCTGTGCCGCTACAAACCGACGACCGCGTCATCGGGCTGATCTACCTGGACTCGCCACATTTTGTGCACGAGTTCACCAAGGATGATCTGAACCTCCTCACCGTCATGGCGAACGTGGCCGCTATCCGCATCGAGCACACGCGTCTGGCCGAGGTCGAGCAGGCCGAACGCGTGCTCGCTCGCGATTTGCAGCAGGCGGCTGTGATACAGCAGGGGCTGCTTCCCACCTGCGCTCCGGTAGTTCCGGGTGTCGATCTGGCCGGATACAACGCCGCATGCCGCACGGTCGGCGGCGATTATTACGACTTCATCAGCTATCCTGACGGCCGCGTGGCCATGCTGGTGGGCGACGTCGCGGGGAAGGGAATGCCGGCGGCGCTGCTTATGTCCAGCCTGCAGGCGCGCGTTCAGGTACTCTTTGACGATCCGACCAATCTGGCCGCGCTCGTGACTCGGCTCAACCGGATTATCACGACCAACTGTCCCACCAACCGCTTCATCAGCTTCTTCATCGCCATTTTGGATCCGAAAACCAACGAGCTGGCGTACGTAAACGCCGGCCACAATCCGCCGCTGCTGGTACGCCGCGATGGCAGCCTGCAAAAACTGGAGGGAACGGGCTTGATCCTGGGCATCCTGCCGATCGCCAAATACGAACAACAAACCTGCTTGCTCGAACCGGGTGATGTTGTGGTGCTGTTCAGCGACGGTGTGACCGAGGCGACGCGGCCGGATGTGGACGAAGAGTTCGGAGAAGACCGGCTGGCTCAGGCGCTGGCCGAGCTCAAAGACGAATCGGCCCAAGTCAATCATCGAAGCCATTAATCAACGCGTCGTCGAGTTTACCAAGGGCGCGCCGCCCGCCGACGACATCACGCTGGTGGTCGCCAAACGGTTATAGCCGCGGCCACTAGTCGTCTTTGAACAAGGGCTGTCCCGCCAGCGCCATCCGCGCTCCATACAGCGCCAGCGCCAGGATCGAGATCAGAACAAAGGCGCTGGTGCCGAAATACCAGACGCCAACATCCGCGCCGATGGGGAAGGAGACAGTGAGGAGCACCACGAACATCGCGACACTCAGCACCAGCAGCCCAAATCGCATTAGAGCAAAAACCATCACTCCGAAAAACAGTATGCTAACCGGCCATTCGATCAGAGGATAAGCTGAGTTGGCGGCCAAAATGCCGCTCAAGGCGACAATGCTCACGCCCGCAGCCAGCCATTGTTTCCGAAGAAACGTGCGGCTTAAGAAGATCAGAAACAGGATGCCTAGCGATCGGAAGAGTGCATCGACAACCAGGAACAGGAATTCGCCCGCCGCGTAGCGCCCGCTGGTCAGAGTGATTAGCGCCGATGACGTCCGCACCATCGGGACTCCGAGTGGCCGGTACGATAGCGCGCCGAAGTCCTCGATCAGTGCCAGCAGCACTCCCACGGCGACGCCTAGTACCATGTCGCGTCCCACTAAAGGATCGCGCAGGCCGCCGGTCAGAATACGGCTCCACGAAATGATGGTCTGTGGCCATTTCCGGCGAACGAAAGGCTCAAAGGACAGATACATCACTCCCAGTAGCACTGCTTCGAAAATCGACCGCATCAACGCCCGGAAGAATAGGTCGGCCTCTCCCTCCCCGGCGACGTGCGCTCCTCCAATCAGCCAGGCCGAGAAGCCCATCGCAAATCCGAACAGCGCCAGCCGGATGGCCGCTCGTGTGTCGCCCCTTCCCAGACGGAGATTGTAGCGCGCGAACGGAAACGATCCCAGGATGATGATGAGCTCTATGACCAGGTAGACCAGATCGCCGGCCGATCTTCCTTCCGGTCCAGGCTCGACATCGGGCAGGACGGTAGTGAAACCAACGGGCTTTCCGTGAAAGGCGGCAGTCTCGATACGGATCGGAATTTCCGGAGCCTCGGGATACGTGCCGCTCCAGGCCGCGCGCACATCCGCCATCACGGGCGGCGTCCATTCGGGCTCGGCGTGAGCGAAACGTGCAGGATCGAGCCCCGCCGCCGAAAACAAAACGTTCCAATCGGGCGCCGGCCAAGGACCTTTTGATTCGTCCCGCCCGGGAGGCACAGCCGTGAACCCTGCCAGCCTTCCCTCCGTGTCCAACCGGATATACAGCATTCCGGGAACGTCCAAGGGAGGATCGGTCTGGCTGACGCGCAGGACATCCGGTATTTCTCGCGGGACCAGGGACCGGGACTGGAACGATACCAGAATCCGATGACGGGAGGCCGGCTCATCGCCAGAAATCGTCCAGCGCGATCGCGGAAATGGCCGAGCAGGTAGCGCAGATTAGCGATGCGGTAGTTGAATCCGTCGGCGGTCGAAACTCCTCGATCAGGGTAGCCAAGCCTCTGCGCGATATCTCGCGCCTTGTCGGCCAACGCCTCCGGTGGTTTTTCGAACGGAACTTTCGCCAGCAGTTCGGTCTGTTGGTTGACGACCGCGAAGATGGCGAGTCCGGCCACGATGGCCGCTAGAAATCCCATAGCCCAACCGGGGCTCACTCCAACCTTTTGTCCGGACGCCGCCACCATCTCGGGCGATGGCGTCTCTCCAGCGGCCAGCGCTTCAGCCAGCGGATCGCCGCCCGGCAACGCGGCCAATGCCGCGAAAGCTGACGCAGGGCGAGCGCGGGGATCCGGCGCCAGGCACTGCAGAATCACGCTCTCCACCACCGGATCAATGTCCTTCACGATGCTGCGCGGATTGGGCGGCGTTCCTTGTTGCGCGAGTTTAAGCAGCTCTTCGCGAGTCGATGCAGCGAAGGGCGGCTTGCCCGTGAACATTTCATAGAGCACCACGCCCAGCGCATAAATATCGCTCTGCGTCGACACCTCTTTGCCCGAAAGCTGCTCCGGGGCCATGTAAGCGGGCGTGCCGTTGCGCACCTCCGCTCCTTCAATGCTTCCTATCACTCCCGCCAATCCAAAATCTGTGATCAGCACATGGCCGCGGCCGTCGATCATGATGTTGCTGGGCTTGAGATCGCGGTGCAGCACGCCTTTGTCGTGAGCTGCTGCCAGTCCGGCGCAAAGTTTCCGCGCGATTTCGAGCGCCTTGTCCGGCGGCAGCCTGCCGATGCGGCGAAGCAGGGAATGCAGGTCTTCGCCGTCCACGTATTCCATCGAAATGTACGCCAGCCCCTCCGCTTCGCCGATGTCGTAGACGCGGCAAACATTGGGATGCGAGACCTGGCGCGCGATGCGAACCTCGTTGTTAAAACGCGCCAGAAATTTTGGATCGCGCGCAACTTCGGCTGGCAGGAACTTGAGCGCCACTTGCTGGCTGAGCCTCAGGTCGGTGGCACGATAGACCTCGCCCATTCCTCCGATGCCCAGCAGACTGATGATCCGATAACGATCGCCCAGCAATGTTCCGGGAACGAAGCGGCCCTCTTCACTGGAACTGGATGACGCACCGCCCGCACTGGTGCTGAGTGCGGTTGGAAGCTGCGAGGCCGGCGAACGCACATCCATGCATTGAGTGTCCCAAAATTAGGGGGCAGGCAATCGAATACCGATTTCGGTGTGGTCAGTCAGGCCACGGGTTCGCAAACACAAGCCGGCTAGGGAGGCTTTTTGTGCTCAAAACGGACCAAAGTCCGAGAAGGCGACAAGAACGAAGCCGCTGGGCGGCGGACGCTTCGCGTGGATGAACTCAGAGACAATCGGCTGACAGGAGCAGTATTGTGTGGGTCACAAGGAGGTCCCTGTGACCCATCTACGCAAAGTCATGCTGGAAGAACTCCAGCGACGTAACTTCTCTCAAGCAACTATACGCGCTTACATCGGCGCTGTCGAGCGGTTCGCACGATTCTTCGGCAAGTCGCCCGATCGACTCGGTCCGGATCACATTCGCCAGTACCAGGCGCACCTGTTGCACCGCCGCAAGCTGAAGGCGGAAACAGTCGTCGGCCAGGTGGCGGCGCTGCGGTTCTTCTTCGTCCGAACTTTGAAGCGCCGGTTCCCACCGGATTCCATACCGTACCCGAAGTACACAAGTCATCGCATCCCGAAGGTGATCAGTCCTGAAGAAGTGGCTCAGTTGATTGACGCAGCCAGCAATCTCCAGGCGCGCGCAATCCTCATGCTGCTCTACTCTACGGGCATTCGACGAAGTGAACTGGTGCGGCTACGCGTCGAGGACATAGACAGCAAGCGCATGGTCATTCATATCCGCGAGGGCAAGGGCGGGAAGGACCGCGACGTGCCATTGTGCCCAAAGTTGCTGGAAACGCTACGCGAATATTGGCAATGGAGGAAACCAAAGACCTGGCTCTTTGCCCGCGGCACCCCTACACGCGGCGATGATCATCTCACCGACAAGGCAGTCTGGTATGCCTGTGCCGAAGCAGCGCGCCATGCTGGTTTCAAAAAGCGGGTGTCACCGCACATGCTCCGGCACAGTTTCGCCACTCATCTGCTAGAGAACGGCGCCGATCTGCCGACCATCCAGATCCTGATGGGACACGCGGATCTCGAGGCCACCAGCATCTACCTGCACTTGTCGCGACGGCATCTGGAAAAAACGATCAATCCGCTCGAATACTTATCGATTTCCGGTGTAGGGGAGACGAACCACTTCTATCACCGCCCACGACAAAAATGAGTCGGCCCATCGTGGAGGTGGCCGATATCCTTCGCGCGCAGGGCGACCGTTTCCTGGATCGGTATCAGAGGAGCTTGGACTTTCAGCAACTCAAGGCCTTTCGGGCCGTTCAGCGCTGTCGCACGGCTGCGTTGGGCGGCCACATCGATGCCTGTCCGAAGTGCGGTTACCGGGCCATCTCCTATAACTCTTGCCGCAACCGGCATTGTCCGAAATGCCAGGCGCAGGCGCGCGAACATTGGCTCGCAGCTCGCGAACGCGAGCTTCTCGCCACCAGCTACTTTCATGTCGTATTCACCGTGCCGCACGAACTCAACGTGCTGGCGTTGGACAACCAGCGTCTGTTCTACGATCTGCTATTCACGGTCAGCGCAAAAACACTGCTGAAGGTAGCCGCCGATCCCAAGCACCTGGGTGCGGAAATCGGTGTGATCAGCATTCTGCATACCTGGGGACAGAACCTGCTTCTCCATCCGCATATTCACTGCGCCATTCCAGCAGGCGGACTGTCTCCAGACCGCCGCCGCTGGATACGGCCCCGCTATCCTTTCTTCCTGCCGGTGAAAGTCCTCAGCCGCGTGTTCCGTGGCAAGTTCTGCGCCGGCTTGAAACGTCTCCATCGACGCCAACAACTGCGTTGTACCGGCCCAGCATCCGCGCTGGCTGATCCAAAACAGTTTCGCCAGCTTCTTCGCCGGCTGCACCGCCAAGACTGGGTGATCTACGCCAAGCCAGCCTTCGGCGGACCGATGAAAGTCTTACGCTATCTCGGCCGGTATACGCATCGCATCGCCATTTCCAATCAGCGGCTCTTAGCCTTTGACGGAGAACGCGTCACGTTCCGTTGGAAGGACTATGCGCATGGTGGCAAGCAGCGCAAGATGACGCTGTTGGCCGTCGAGTTTTTGCGACGCTTCTTCCTACACGTGTTACCGAAGGGCTTCGTCAGAATCCGTTATTTTGGTTTCCTGGCGAATCGATTCCGCTCTCACTGCCTCCCACTTTGTCAGCAACTACTGGAGAGCGATCGCCCGCCACCATCGAGTTCCTCCGAAGCGTCTCCCCATTGGCATTGCCCGAACTGCGGGGCCACTATGGTGGTCATCCAAAGACTCACCGCCGTGGAGCTCTCGCTGTGCTCCTACTTCGATTCTTCATAACGCCACGTTCATCAGCGGACTATCGACGTGCTTGCCGCACGCCAACGCATTTGTGTGCACAGTCCACGACCGGCGCTCTTTCGGCAGCTCCAGTGAACATTTTTCCAGCCATTACTCACAACGAATTGCCAGCTTCGACGCGAGTCCAACCGAACTCTCGTCTCTGCCCGGCGAGTCATGCCCAGCCTTCCAAGTACCAAAGCGGCGTTCAATCCCCATAGCAGCCGCGTCCGCCACAAACGCCAGCGGCTTCCTTCAAGTCTCCTTATCGAAAATGTCTCGGCGATCAGCACTAACGCTTCGCCCCGGCATTTTCGCGCCGAGACATTTCCGATCAAGGCTAGCGACAAACCGTCAAGGTGGATTGCTTCCTATTGGGCCTACGATCCGCCCGGAGGCGCGGCAGGAGTCGAGTTACTGGAAACTGGCCGGCATTCCTCCCGGATCAGCCGCAGCTTATAACCTTTCGGTGCAGGGCCATCATCGATGCGTAGTCCAGGAGGGCGGCGACGACGAACGGCTAAGGACCAATTCGCAAGGCGCGTCTGGCGATGTTCAGAACCGGACACGCTTGCTCGATCCTCAGCAGAGTGAGCCTACTGGTTGAGACGAAAACTTCCATCGCCGCTCCGCTTGCGGAACAGAATCCAGACCAGCCAATCTGCCTCGCAAATCGGTTGCGATTCGGCGCGAGTCAAGTTCAGAAACCGTGTGGCAACGAGATAATTCCGTCGAGAATATAGTGTGCCGCGACTTGAAGAGGCGCCGCTTTGCCGGCGACGAAGGAGTTGGCCGGATACAAAGACAGAAACACTCCGGTTGCATTGAGGGTTCCGGTTGCGCCCTTAAACCGTCCCGTTCCACCGGTTATTGTAAGGGTGCCGGTTGCGGTGCTAAAGTCTGAAGCGCTGCTGGGTTGAGTGAGGTGGTAGTTGGCATTCAAAGTATCCCCGTTGGCGGCTGTCAGAACCAGGCAGCCATGATATTCGCCGGTGCTGAACTTGAAAGTCTTGTGGAGAGTGAAGGTGAACGCGCCGACGGTAGAAAATCCGGCGCCGTGTGCCTCAATGACGAGATCGTCTGTGGCCGATCCTCCACAGAAATTGGCTCCGGCCGTGTTGGGCGAGGCTTCAGCGCTTACGGAAGCAGATCCCTGGAGAAGGATCCTCGGCTCGGCCGTGGCGGTCAAAGGCAATAGCAACATAGCACACAGCGGCAATTTGCCTGAAGCAGTCAGGCGTTTAACGATTTTCATCTGCAATCTCCTCTGTTGGAATTTTTACGATCTACCATCCGACCTGATGGCGCGTAAGAAGCATGCCAGTTGGGGGGCCCGCCTGTCGTTGGAAAGTTGTGATAAAATTCTCAAATTATTCTCATGGCCGGTAAGTTACACCAGGAACAGGTCTTATACGAATTCGACCGATACCTTCTGGACGCGGCCCAGCGAGTTCTCAGGCGAGACGGTGAATTCGTTCCTTTGACGCCAAAAGCCTTCGATGTGCTTGTAGCTCTGGTAGAGAGCGGAGGTAGGGTAGTAGATAAAGAGGAGTTACTGAAGCGCGTCTGGCCAGACACATTCGTGGAGGATGGCAGTCTGACGCAGAACATCTCCAACCTGCGAAAACTTCTTGCGCGGAGCGGGAGCGACCCTCAGTTTATTCAGACGGTCTCAAAACGGGGGTACCGGTTTGTGGCTCCAGTGAAGCTGCTCGAACCGGCACCGGAGTCCCAACCGCTGCCGATATCGAACGGCGCTCGACGGGATTCTCCCGAAAACCGGCCTCGTTTGCGAATTCCGTTTGTGATTAGCCGCGGGTACACTTACTACCTTGCACTGTTGCTCCTATCCGTTGCGGTCGCATTCCGGTGGGAGTACGCCCGGCCGCATCCGCTCACCGACAAGGACGTGCTGGTACTCGCGGACTTCATCAATTCGACCGGTGATCCCGTGTTTGACGGTACGCTGCGAGAAGCCTTGGCGTACCAGCTTGAGCAGTCCCCAGTCCTCAAGGTGCTGGATGACGAGGTCATGCGCCAGGATTTGCAATTGATGCGCCGCTCGCCGCAAGAGCGAGTGACCAACGAGCTAGCGCGCGACATCTGCTTGCGGGAGGCCGAGAAGGCGATGCTCGCGGGGGCAATTGCGAGAATGGGGAAGAGCTACGTCATCGAACTGAAGGCTGTCAGTTGCCAGAACGGCACGATTTTGGCGCGTCAGCAGGCCGAGGGTGCGGACAAAGATCACGTCCTGCAGGCTCTGGCCAAGGCTGCACAAAACATGCGAGCCAAATTAGGAGAGTCCCTCGGCTCGATCCAAAGGTTGGCCCCTCCCGAATTCCCAGTCACCACCGCTTCACTTGAAGCCTTCCAAGCCTTCACCGAAGGGCAAGCCTTATTCACCGAAAGTCGCTATGTCGAAGCGATCCCCTTTTTTCAGCACGCAATCCAGTTCGATCCGAATTTCGCCATGGCGTATCTGTGGCTGGCGAGTGCCTCTCTCGGCGCCGGCGGAGGTGGAAATCCAGAACGCGTCCAGGAGTATGCCGACAAGGCCTACTCGCTGCGCGACCGGGTCTCCGCGTACGAGCGGTTCTGGATCGGTGTCCCCGGGTTTTGGAAGACGGATAGAGTTGAGGCCCTCAAGAATTATGAATTGTGGGCGCGTACGTATCCGCGGGACCCGGCTCCGCTGGCACAGGCCGCGTTGATCCACTCGCAGATGGGCGAATTCGAGGAGGCGCTTCGTCTGGATTTGAAAGCCTACCGAATGGCGCCCCGCCGGCGGCTGTACGCTGCTGGCGTTATGCTGGATTACATCCACGTCGAGCGACTGGCGGATGCGAAGGCGTTGGCGGGCGCTCATCTCGCACGCGGATTCGACGACCCGCAGGTCCACCAATTCTTATTGCGGATCGCCTCGATGGAAGGCGACCAAGAATCGACCGCGCGTGAGAAGCAATGGTTTGTCGGCACTCCCGAAGGGCACATCGGGCTGGAAGAACAGGCGGTCCACGCCCGGATGCTCGGCCAGTTGCGGGAGTCCCATGACTTGCTGGAGCGCGCAGCGGACCTCGCGCGGCGCCGTGGATTACCCGAAGCGGCGGCACGCCTTCTTGCGCCAAATGCCGATGGGGATGCGTTGCTTGGAAATTGCGCAACGGCCCGAAACATAGGTGCGACTTCACCGATCACACTCGCCCTCTGCGAAGACTCCCCTATGGTGCAACGCGCAGAGAAGTACGCCGCGGAACGCTCCAGATGGCGCGGCGGCGACCCGCTCTGGAACAGCGCCCAATTGCCTCTCCTCCGCGCGGGGATCGAGTATGGGCGCGGCCAGTCTGCCAAGGCTGTGGATCAACTTCAGCCAGTGAGGGCTTACGAGAGGGCGTTCCCTTTCGCAATCTACCTGCGTGGGCTAGCGTATCTCCGGCTCAACAAGGGTGCGGAGGCCGCGGCCGAATTTCAGAGAATCATCGACCACCGGGGCGCGAACTGGGGTCCGGTGTATCCGCTCTCCTACGTGGGGCTGGCGCGCGCTTCGAAGATCGTGGGTGATGTAGGTCGCGCGCTAAAAGCGGACCGGGATTTCCTGACGCTTTGGAAAGATGCCGATGAGAACATAAGTGTCTTGACCAAGGTTCGCCAAGAATACGCCGCCACGAAGTGACACCCTTGCGGACCTGCGCCGGACTCCAGCGCGCCAATCCGGTTCGGTTGCGTAGATATTCCCTCGGTAGATTGGTCCTGGATAGCGCGCCAAACCGGAACTTGGCTCTTCAGGCGTCAAGTTGCCGCATAACGCGCGTTGGTGACATTTGCTGGGCACCGCGGAATAGACCCTCCCTAACGCCGAAGGCTATGGTTCTACCCTTGCCGACTACCGGCTGTTCACGAGAAGAAATAAGGTGACCGTGAAACACCGGGCGGAAAACTTTGGGATGCGAGACCTGGCGCGCGATGCGAACCTCGTTGTTAAAACGCGCCAGAAATTTTGGGTCGCGCGCAACTTCGGCTGGCAGGAACTTAAGCGCCACTTGCTGGCTGAGCCTCAGGTCCGTGGCGCGGTAAACCTCGCCCATTCCTCCGACGCCCAGCAGACTGATGATCCGATAGCGATCGCCCAGCAATGTTCCGGGAACGAAGCGGCCTTCTTCACTGGAGCTGGACGACGCACCGCCCGCACTGGTGCTGAGTGCGGTTGGAAGCTGCGAGGCCGGCGAACGCACATCCATGCATTGAGTGTCCCAAAATTAGGGGGCAGGCAATCGAATACCGATTTCGGTGTGGTCAGTCAGGCCACGGGTTCGCAAACACAAGGCCAGAGCATTGCGGATCGCCGGGACGGCTGAGCGTTCATTCGGAAACCCAGATCCAGGGCAAAAGCCAGCGCGTCCTTGAGCCGCTCCATGATCGCTGCGGAAAGCCTGCCAATCTTGCGTTCAAGACGCACAGTTGGTAGAGATCCTAGTCCTTGAACATTGGCGACTGACTCGCGATCAAGGAACGGAAGCCGCGGCAGCGGCGCTTCATACGGACTGTTTCTCCGCTGGGTGGTGAGAGGCACGTAAAGGACGAGAGATCGTGGCGGGTCAGGGTCTTGGCGGGAGACGATGACGACGGGACGCGTCTTGGCAGCGAGTCCGAGGTCTGCCAGCCAGATCTCACCGGGTTGGGGGTTCATCGAGCAGGTGTAGGACCTCCTGTTCGGCGGCGCGCGAACGCGCGATATCAAGGACGTCGTGATCGGCGAGCTCTATGACCTCTGCTATGCGCTCCCTGGCCTGTGCCGCCGTCTCCGGCTTCCACTCGCGCAATCGAGCGTCTAGTTTCTCAGCTAAGGTGTCCACGATGGTCTTCTGCCCTCGTTCCTAGTGTAACGCCATCGACTCTCAAGGATTTTGCTCGCCAATTCCTCCTACGCCCAGCAGACTTACGATCCGGTACCGATCGCCCAACAATGTTCCGGGAACGAAGCGGCCTTCTTCACTAGAGCTGGACGATGCACCGCTCGCACTGGTGCTGAGTGCGGTCGGAAGCTGCGAGGCCGGCGAACGCACATCCATGCATTGAGTGCCCCAAAATCACGGGACGGCGCACTCAAATACCGATTTCGGTGGTGGGTCAGTCAGGCCATGGGTTCGCAAACACAAGCTGACTCTGCGAGAACTCTCCTTTATGGAACACTCGGCGAAAGTAGACGAGTACCTTCCTGGATTGTGTTTCGGTCCGAGACGATTCTCAATGCCTCGTCGAAACGTGCCTGCCGCATGTTTTGCGAGAGTTGTTCCCAATGAACCCTGCCGTAGACGGTTTTCGCTTGGTTGTTCTCTAGACCGACCTCGCGTGCCCAGAAGCGCCGTTGAAAGTCACTGTATGCGGGCACGGGCTCACTCCGATCGATCGGCTTACCCGACGATCCCAGAGTCAAGAAAGCCATGGCGTAGAACATGTGTGCGAGCTGTCTCATCAAATAGAATCGGGCTCTCTGGTACTCATCCCCCGGTTCGCCAAAATACTCCTGAAGATACATCCTTTCTTCTGATTCATTGGTGACGATCATGTTCGCAACCACCGCCAGGTCGGCATACCGATCGTTCTGGAAAGCAGCCTCCCAGTCCACCAGCCACAGACGGTTGCCGTCGAAGAGCATATTGTCCGGCTTGAACAGGTCGTTATGACCCGGCGCCAGATCCGAATCGAGACGCGAGTAAACCGCGGCCACTTGCTGGTGGCGAGCGAGAAGTTCCTCGGTCTCGTTTTCAGGCAGAATGCTCGACGCCCGGAACTTCTGGAGAAATCCGTCCAGGGCAGGTCCTTTGTTCAGCAGGAACGTGCAGGTGGTATTGAAAGGGGCTCCGGGAAACGGGGGCAGCGCGTGCAGAGTCCGCAGCGCGGCGGGAATCCGAACCAACGCGTCCGGCGCTGGTAAAGGTACAGCCTCCACAAAATCGGTGATGGAGATCCGATCCTCGGTGCTGGCATACCTGACACGCGGCGCCAAGCCTGCATCGGCCGCGGCCTGCATGCAGGCGAAGTGACGCGTCATATCGCCGGGGCGCGTGTTGATCCGCAGCAGGTATGCAGATCCTCGCACGATAATGCGAAAGGCCCGATTCGAGCCGGGCCGCTCGGTCAGGTCGCGGATGTCTTCGAATTCGGTGACACCGAAAGTCTTGTTCAGGCCGAGAGCCACGGCCGCGCTCTTTTCTTGCGGGATCATAAACCTCCGCTGGTATTGGATTGCGGACAACAATCGAAAATGATGACGACGCCAGACCGATGGGCGCCGCAGGGCTTCTAGGCGCAGAGTTGCCGACTGCAGCCCAGGGAAGGAACGTGCGAATCGTTCAAGATTGGTTCCTTAACGATATTAACCGGACTTTCGGGCAGCAGGCCAATTTTAGTTTGGTTTCATTGCACCTATATCCTGCTTGTTTTCTATGTGTTAGACTTCCCCTTCGGGGGCCTGTTATGTTAGGGACAGGAGGGGGTTGCTGCCCCCTTTCGTTCCGAAACAGGCGTTCAGCCTAGCCGAAGTCCCTCCAACTGCCGTTGCGGGAACGATTCAAGCCTCAGTCAGCACGGAGCTGAGAACAAATAAGAGCCCGTAAGAGACCGGGCGGCAGACGTTCGGATGCGAGACTTGGGGCCCGATGCGGACCTCGCTGTTAAAACGCGCCAGAAATTTTGGATCGCGTGCAACCTCGGCTGGCAGGAACTGAGCGCCACTTGTTGGCTGAGCCTCAGATCCGTGGCAGGGTAAAACCTCGCGCATGCCTCCTACGCACAGGTGACTTACGATCCGATACCGATCACCCAACAATGTTCCGGGAACGAAGCGGCCCTCTTCTCTGGAACTGGACGACGCAATGCCCGCACTGGCGCTGAGTGCCGTGGGAGTGCGAGTCCATGAACTGAGTGTCCAGAATCAGGGGCAGGGCACTCGAATCCCTATTTCATCCATGCTTGAAGAACTGCACCGCTCGCTCGTGCTTCTCGGCGGCATCCCGGGATCGAAAGGTCCCCAGGTTCTTTCGCCGCCCCGTGCGAGCATCCTTTTTGCAGGAATACAGCCGATACTCTCCGGATTTTAGTTTGCGAATCATAGCCAAACGTGTGACTCGCGATCCGGTGGAGGTGTTTCGTGGACGTTTGATTGGAACCGCTAGCTTTGGCGCTTCTTGACGTAACTCTTTCCCACCAGCGCGCGCACCCGAGCCTCCAGCCTGGTCGCCTCGGCCTTGCGTTTCATCTTCTTCAGGAGGTCGGCGTAGTCCATCGCCGTGTCGGCCAGCAGATCGAGATTCTCGTTCCCGCCCGAGACGGGACGCCGCGCGGTAAGAACGCCGCGTTTGTCCAGAATCGCGAGTGACAGCCGATACAGCGGTTCAGCTTCGAAGAAGTCATCGCGCGACGTATAAATGGATGCCAGCGTGTTCAGACTGGTCACCGTCTCGCTTTCCCGCGTGGTGAGGACCTGTTTCACCAGCGGCTCGGCATCCACCGTGCGATCGAGCGCGGCGTAAACTTCGGCCAGCTTTTGGTAATGATCGGTCAACCCCGCATTCTCCGACCCCATGCCCTTCATCCAGATGAACAGCGACCGCTCGTAGACCCGCGCGGCGTCTTCAAAGCGCTTCTGGTCGGCGTAAAACGCTCCCAGGCGATCCAGGTTTTTGGCGACTTCCATATGCATCGGACCCAAGCTGCCCTCGCGGATCGACAACGTCTGTCGCAGCAGTGGCTCAGCTTCGGCATATTGCTTTTGCTCCAGCGATAGAGTCGCCAGCGCATCGAGGGTAGGCAGCAACTCAGGGCTGTTCGGCGAAGCGGTCTTCTCCTGGATCTTCAGGACCCGCTTATAAAGCACTTCGGCCGCGGGCAGATTCTTACTCAGCATGTTCAGACGCGCCAGTTGACTGAGATCCGGAACCATTTCGGCGGTATCGCTGCCGCCCAAGCGCTCGCGAATCGCCAGCGCGCGCTTCAGATATTTTTCCGCCTCCGGATATTTGGAATCCGCTTGCAGGACCTGCGCCACGTCATCGATCTGGGGGACGAGCTTCGCGTCCTCGTCTCCATATTCGCGTTCCATGATCCGCAGCGACCGATCGAAAAGCTCCGCCGTGCGGGCATATTTCATCTGAGCGAAATTCACGCGGGCCAGGTCGTTGACGGCCGTGATGATTTCCGGATTTGCGCGCCCCAGGGCATCCTCGGCCAGTTCGAGCCGCTTGTTGTAAGTCCTCTCTGCCTCGGCATAGCGCCCTTGGGAAGAGTAAAAATCGCCCAGCTCCCGATACGCCTGCGCCACCCGTGGATCGACCGGCTTCCACTGCGCTGAGTCAGTTACCGCCACCAGCAGGGCCTTTTCTTTCAGCGAGTTGGAGGCTTGAGCTGAGATCGACGCTTGCGATAAAGACGCCTGCGGCTTGTCGGGACTCTGCCCCCACAACACGCAGCTCAGAACCAGAGTGAGGCCCACGGGCGAGACAGATCGTTGAATCTCCATATCGCCCTAACCATCGACAGAATCCGCCTAAACTTGTAGTCGTCTCGTAGTCCTTAGTGTATGCTGAGCCAAGCTTTCATCGTTCGCGAGACCAAATCAGATGCGTCTTGCTGCACCCAATGCCCCGCGGTGGGAACGGTCACTAACGTCAGGTCTTTATCTAGCCAGTCCCAGGTATTGTTTAGTCCGCCCGAAAGTAAGGCAGTGTCTTTCAAGCCGTGGAACATCAACACCGGCGCTTGGACCTTTACCACCGGAGAGGTATCTTCGGTATATGGCTCACGGGGATAGTTGGCTTTGTAATAATTCAGCATCGCCTCGAAATCGGAACGTTGGAACGCCTCGACATACCTGGCCTTCACTTCAGGATCGCTGATGCGGCGCGCCAACCCTTCGGCGGTTAGCTTCGACCCCGCATCCGGCTGCTGAAAATTCCGCGCGTACTGGCTGTTCTTTTGTTGCTGCGGATTGTGAGCCAGCTCGCGCATTAATCCGCGAGGATGCGGAAGATTCAGTATGATCAGCTTGTCGGTCATCTGCGGATTCGCCAGCGCGAAATTCCAGGCGACCATCCCACCCCAGTCGTGCCCCACCACAATGGCCTTGTCGCGGCCCAGCGACTTAATGACCGCCGCCAGGTCCGCTACCAGGAAGTGGATGTCATAGTTCTCGACGCCCTTCGGCTTGTCGCTCAGGTTGTAGCCGCGTTGGTCGATGGCCACGCACTGGTAGTTATCCGATAAAGCCTCCATTTGATCGCGCCAGGTGTACCAAAAGTCTGGAAAGCCGTGGATCATCACGATCAGTGGGCCGGTCCCCAGACTGGCGTAGTGAATCTTGACTCCGTTCGAATCGGCATAGCCATGCTTGACGTGAGCGTCGATGCCGGCGCCGTGCGAAGCCGCTACCAAAAGGAGGGATAACCACATACATCGCATGGGGCTAGTATACTCCGGGCGCCGAAAGAGCCCGAACCAATTGGAGATTTTTGCCCAATCTCCACTACTTCCATCAATGACCGCTGTTTTCATATCGCTGTGGGCCGCAGTCGACACCTTCGTCGCCGCCTGTCTTTTACCGGCCGCACTCGCGATCCTGGCCAGCGGAATGGATGACCTCGTTCTCAATGCCATCTGCCTGTGGGCTTGGCTGCGCCGGAGAAGCTTTCGCGCGCGAGGGCCCCAGAAAATTTGGCTAGCGGAGTATGAAAAAGCAATCGCCATCTTTGTGCCCCTGTGGCACGAATTTTCGGTCATCAGCGGCATGGTGGAGCACAACGTAGCCGCCATCGACTATAACAACTACCACTTCTTCATCGGGGCGTACCCCAATGACGAGCCGACGCTCGACGCCGTTCGCGACCTCGAGACAGGCTTTCCCCACGTTCATCTAGCGGTATGCCCTCATGACGGCCCCACTTCCAAAGCCGATTGCCTTAACTGGATCTATCAGCGCATGCTGCTTTTTGAGGAGCATAACGGCATTGAATTCGATATCGTCGTCACGCATGACGCCGAAGATCTGATTCATCCCCGCGCTTTCGAGCAGATTAATTCCTACGCCGATCGTTTCGATATGATTCAGATCCCAGTGCTGCCCCTGCCGATGCCCTTTTCGAAATTCGTGCATGGGATCTACTGCGACGAGTTTGCCGAATGGCAGATGAAAGATATGCCAGCCCGCCAGCTCATGGGCAGTTTCGTTCCGTCCAATGGCGTCGGAACTGGCTTCACGCGGCAGGCGCTCGAGAAACTCGCAACCGCCGAGCAAAACCTGATCTTCGAGCCGGCCTGCCTCACCGAAGACTACGAGAACGGCTTGCGGCTGCATAAGCTCGGTTGTCCCCAGGTCTTTGTTCCCCTGTCGCTAACCAGCGGAGACATCATCGCCACTCGCGAATTCTTTCCACACACCGTGCGATCCGCCATTCGCCAGCGCACTCGCTGGATGATGGGCATCGGGCTGCAAAGCTGGGAGCGGCACGGCTGGCGCGGCAGTTTCTCGGAAGTCTACTGGTTTTGGCGCGACCGCAAGGGGCTGTTCGGTAACCCGGTCAGCCTCTTCACGAATTTTCTGTTTGTCTACGGCCTGCTCTCCTGGCTTGGGGCCAGAGTCGCCGGCTTGCCGTGGGGCGTGGCGGAGCATGTACTCCACACCAACTTTCTTCTAATCACGCTGCTCATGCAGATCATTCAAATCAGCATTCGAATGGTTTGTACTGGCCGGCTCTATGGCGTCATCTTCGCGCTCGGTGTTCCTTTGCGAGCGTTCTGCGCCAACTGGATTAACACCATTGCCACGCTGCGCGCCGTCTCTGGGTATCTGCGCGCGCGCATTCGCCATGAACCCCTGGTGTGGCTCAAGACCGAACATGCCTACCCGTCGCGCAACGCGCTGATGGAACACAAAAGAAAGCTCGGCGAAATCCTGGTCGGTTCCGCGTATGTGGACGAAAACGATTTAAGCAGTGCGTTGGCGGTCCAACCCGCCGGCCTCCGCATCGGCGAGTTCCTGGTCAAGCTGGGGAAGATCTCTCACGACGATCTTTACGAAGCTTTGAGTCTGCAGCAAAGCCTGCCCGTTGGGCGCTTGGATCCGCTGGACATCAGCACCAAGGTCGCGCGCGCGTTGCCCTTGCACTTGGTTCGCGACTGGCGAGTGCTTCCGTTCCGGATCGCCGCCGGAAGTATGTTTCTGGCGAGTCCCGATATACCCACCGACGAACTAAGCCGGACCGTCAGTGGGTTTACCCGCCTCGCGCTGCGCTTTCACCTGGTGACACCATCGAATTTTCAGGAGCTGGCTGACAGCCTCCTGTAACGCACGCTTTAGCGTGCCGCGTTCAAATTCGTGTGAACGCCTTTTTGGTTCGCCTCTAGGAACATGGCTGCCGGCCCCGGTGTCTAAACGTCTATGTGGACTTTTTTCCGGAATGTCCAATGCAGCGCCCGTTCTCTCACCAAATCTCCCGGATTTACTCTGGCCACCGTTCTCACACTCGCCCTCGGGATCGGAGCCAACACCGCCGTCTTCAGTGTCGTCGACGCCGTGGTCCTGCGACCGCTACCATATCGCGACGCAGTCCGGTTGGTCGTGGTCTGGGATCAGTTGCTCAAGCTCGGCCTCGATCAGTTTCCGGTGACCTTCGCCAACTATGCCGACTATCGGCGCGAGAATCGCGTCTTCGAGGATATTGCCGCCTTCAATTACAGTGACGTCAACCTGGAAGGCTCGGCCGATGCGGTTCCGGAGCGGCTGCAGGCCATGGCGGTCTCAGCCAACCTGTTTCCGCTGCTGGGAGTGAGCGCGGCAATCGGCCCAGCTTTTGGACCGGATCAAAATGAGCCCGGCCGGGGCGATGCAGTAATCCTGAGCGACCGGCTTTGGCGGCGTCGTTTCGCCGCTGATCCCGGTATCGTCGGACATTTGATACGTCTCGACGGCCAGAGCCTGCGTGTGCAAGCCGTGATGCCGCCTGGCTTCGCTTTTACGATCGTTGGCGCCGGCGCTCCCGATCTCTGGGTTCCGTTGACGTTGCCGCATAACCCGCCGCGGAATGAAGGTTTTCTGCGGCTGATCGCGCGCTTGAAGACCGGAACCTCTATCCAGCAAGCCCAGGCCAATCTGACCACCATCGCGGCCGGCATCGAAGCCACACATCATCCCTATACGGGGCCGCACGGCGAGGACGCCGGCTATCACGTCGCTCTGATTCAATTGCGCGACCAGCTTTTCGGCAGCTTCCGCGCTGGCGTATTGATTCTCGCCGGAGCTGTAGTGTTTGTGCTGCTGATCGCGTGCGCAAATGTCGCCAATCTGTTGCTGGCGCGCGGCGCGCGTCGGCGCCGGGAACTCGCGATACGGGCTGCGCTGGGCGCGACACGTCCACAACTTCTTGCCGAACAGGGCGCCGACAGCCTGGTGCTATCGCTGGCCGGCGCCTGCCTCGGCCTATTGCTGGCCCACTCGGCGATAGCCGCCCTGCCCGCTCTTAGCGGACTACCCGAGCACTTACCCATCACACTCGACCTTCGCGTGCTGAGCTTCACCCTGCTCCTCTCGCTCGCTACTGGTTTGCTTTTCGGCTTGGCGCCCGCCCTCCACAGCGCCCGCGCCGGGTTGGATCTCACGAGCGGCCGAACGGTGCTTGGTGAGAGTCGCAATCGCCTGCGCAGTGGATTGATCACCGCGGAAGTAGCCCTTAGTGTGGTGCTGCTGGTCGGAGCGGGATTATTACTCAAAAGCTTCGCCCATTTGCAGAGCGTCGCGCCAGGCTTCGATCCGCACAATCTCTTGACCATGCAAGTGACGCTGCCGGCCGTCCGATATTCGGATCGTCGGTCCAGAATCGCTTTCTTCGGTCAGTTGGCGGAACGCTTGAGTCAGATCGCGGGCGTCCAGTCAGCCGCGCTGGTGAGCCAATTGCCTCTCGCTGGAGGCGAGCGGGGCGGCAATCCGTTCAGCATCGAAGGGCGACCCTACGATTCTTTTGGTCGAGTGCCTCAAGTGGCAACGCGTTATCGCATGACTCCGGATTATTTCCGCACTATTGCGAATTCCCTTGCTGGCCGGACGTCTTCTCAACGACCGCGACTTGCCGGATACCCCTGCCGTCGCGATCATCAACCAAACCTTGGCGCGCGGTTTCTGGCCTACCAGCAATCCTATTGGTCAGCACATTATGATGGGCGCGCCCAGGCCTGGAGCGGCCTGGCTGACCATTGTCGGTGTGGTCCCGGACGTCCGCGGCGCCAGTTTGCGAGCGGATGCGCTGCCGCAAATCTACACGCCGTTCGCACAGGATCCCAGTAGCTCGATGGTCGCGGTACTGCGAGCGTCGACGGATCCTATGAGTCTTGCGCTTTCCGCCCGCCGCCAGATCAGCGCCGTGGATCGAGGGCAAGCCGCTTCCGATGTACGACCTATGGATGAGCGCCTTTCCGGCTCCATCCAGCGCGACCGCTTTGAAACCTTGCTGCTCGGCATCTTCGCGCTGGCGGCCTTGTCGCTCGCGGTGATCGAGATTTACGGCGTGCTCGATCATTCCGTCAGCCAGCGCGTTCCCGAGATCGGACTACGCGTGGCGCTGGGCGCTCAACCCGTCGACGTTCTGCGGCTGATCGTGACTGAGGGAATGCGGCCCGCGTCGCTTGGATTGGCGCTCGGCTTGGCCGCGACGTTCCCGCTAACACGGGTATTGCGCAGTCTCCTCTTTCTTGTAGCGCCCGCCGACCCAGTCACGTTCCTCGTCGTTCCCATTCTATTCGCCTGTATCGCATTGGCCGCTTGCATCATCCCCGCTCGCAGCGCGATCCGTTTGGACCCAGCCAAGTCGCTCTTAGTCAACAACTAATAACCAGTAACTAATCGACATGGACATATACCAATCGATTCAGCGAAAGAATTGCGAATACTTTGTAAAGTACACATTAATTCGGTTGTGGGTTTTGATCGCCATGTTATGATTCGCACAGACTGTGCAACGTAATCAGCATAGTCATCAAGGAGGTTCGGAACATGTCTGTAAAACGAACTGTTGCATTGCAGGGCAGCGAGCGAAGACCGATGCCCGGCGCAATCAAACAAGGCCCGGTCTCTGGAGACGAGCCCATCGAGGTAACGATTACATTGAAGGCTCCCGCCGATCTGGCGGCGAAAGTAAAAGAAATCACCGAGCAGCCGCTCGCGGAACGAAAGTATCTGTCTCGCGATGAGTTTGAAAAAACTTACGGTCAAAGCGAAGCCAATATGGCCCTAGTGGAGAAATTCGCCCGTGATCACAATTTGACCGTTAAGAGCAAGAATCCCGAGGAACACACGGTCAAACTCGTGGGTTCGGTTCGAGACATGAGTCAGGCCTTTAATGTGTTTCTGGAACGTTATTCACATGACGGCGTTAGTTTCCGCGGAAGAACCGGATCTGTCCAAATACCAGAGGATCTCAGCAATGTAATCCTGAGCGTGGATGGCTTGGACGAGCGACCAGTGGCCAAGCCCAAGTTCCGGCACGCTCCGGCAGTCTCGCCGCATGCCTCGCCCAATATCACCTACACACCACAGCAGATCGCCCAGCTATACAGCTTTCCGGCTGGACCAAACACTGATGGGAACGGCCAATGCATAGCGATCATCGAATTAGGAGGCGGGTTCCGCCAAAACGATTTGAATCAATACTTCGGCGCGAATGGGCCGGTGGTTACCGCTGTCGCCGTCGACAAGGGGCTCAACGCGCCCACTGGCGACTCCAATGGTCCCGATGGAGAAGTGATGCTGGACATCGAGGTGGCTGGATCCATCGCCCCCAAGTCTCAGATCGCCGTCTATTTCACTCCCAACACCAATAAGGGCTTCATCGACGCGATCAACGCCGCGGTGCACGACAAAATTCGCAAGCCTTCGGTGATCTCCATCAGTTGGGGTGGTCCGGAAGACGGCGGTGGATTTACGACCACTGCGCTTAAATCTTTTCACCAGAGCTTTCAAGCCGCAGCGCTCATGGGCGTGACTGTGCTTGCCGCTGCGGGCGATAACGGATCGTCCGACGGTTTGACGGGCGATCACGTCGACTTTCCGGCTTCGGATGATCTCGTCACCGGCTGTGGCGGCACGCGCCTGGTCTCGACCAACAAAACGACCATTACATCCGAAACTGTCTGGAACGATGGCGCGAATGGCGGCGCCACAGGCGGCGGCGTAAGCAAGGTGATCCCGGTCCCGGCTTATCAGCAAGGGCTGCAGTCGACCAGGTCGGATGGAACCAAGGCCGCGCTCACGCGGTCGGGGAGTTCCTGATATCGCGGGCAACGCGGACCCTGATACCGGATACAGCGTACTGGTGGATGGGCAGACCTTTCCGATCGGGGGAACCAGCGCGGTTGCGCCTTTGATGGCTGGACTGGTCGCGCTCCTGAACCAGAAGCTCAGCAAACCCGTCGGGCCGCTGAATCCCACTCTGTACGGTCTGCAGAAAAGCGGAAAGAATGTTTGCCGCGACATCACCGAGGGTAACAACGGCGACTTCTCCGCAACCCCGAATTGGGACGCTTGCACCGGGTTGGGCGTGCCCAACGGAACCGCTTTGTTAGGAGCGTTGCAGGGCAAGACGGCCAAGGGCGCTTAGCGGTCTAATCGTGGCGCACACACTTTTTGTTCCGCGTCAGCACTCGTGCCGACGCCCGGGTACTCGGTGCGGCTGAGCAGATCCGCCAATCTCACTGGTCCAGCTTCGCGACCCCGAAGAATTCGATCGGCTTAAGAGCCACGATCTTCCAGTGCTTTTTTTCCCTTCGCAATTCGCAATGGATCACTTCCCGGCGGCGCACTACTGGGCCGTCGGGAAGCACACTCTTGATTTCGAGATACCAATCGAGATCCACTGTACGCTTGGTATCGTCACCTTCGTCTGAGAGCGGCTCGATTGACGACGTCACATCGGCTTGACGCACCATGGCGGTGACCCCGGTTTTCAGGTTACCGTAATCCGGCATATCTTTATCGAATGCATCCATGAATTGCGGGATGTTGATCTCGCTTAAGGCCGCGGCCATGGACGTGAACAGATCGACAACGTCGTCGTGCGTGTCCGCGTGAAGACAGACAAGAATCCCAAGCGTTGGCACGAGTGCCAACGCGGCACGCAAGAGTGCGTGCGCCACAGTTCTAAGTGCGGTAGCTCGCATTAATTTCAATGTACTTTTCCGTGAGGTCGCAGGTCCAAAACCGCGCGCCGCCCTTGCCGCGGCCTTCGATGACCACGCGGATCAGGCATTCCGGCGCGTCCAGCTTTTTCTTCAAATCCCCTTCGGAGAAATCCGCGGCCAGTCCACCGCGGCAAACCGCGATCTCTTGTAGATCGATGTCTACTTTGGATGGATCGAGCGGTACTCCGGCGTTGCCCGCCGCCGAAAGAATCCGCCCCCAGTTGGGGTCCGATCCGGCGATAGCAGTTTTGACCAGCAGCGAGTTTCCAATGCTCCGGGCGATACGCTCGGCCGCTTCATCACCAGACGCGCCACGTACCTCGATGGTAATCAGCTTCCGCGCGCCTTCGCCGTCGCGCACGATCTGCCGCGCCAGGTTCTCCATCATCTGAGACAAAGCTTCTTGGATTTTCGCGCGCTCCTTCTCGACCGGCTGGATCCCAGACGCGCCGTTGGCCAGCAGCAGCACGGTGTCGTTGGTGGATGTGTCGCCGTCGACGCTGATGCGGTTGTAGCTTCCACTCACAGCTTCGGTGAGCATTGAAGCCAGCGTGGCGGGCGGAATAGCCGCGTCGGTCATCACGAATCCCAAGGTGGTCGCCAGGTTGGGCTGAATCATACCGGAGCCCTTGGTCATGCCCGCGATGCGTACGACCCCCTTTTTCAAGCGGACCTGCTGGTGAGCAGTCTTCATGACCGTGTCGGTGGTCATCATCGCGCAGGCGACATCCTCGAAGCGCTTGGGCCCAAGCCCTTCGATTAACTTAGGCAGCGCGTTCACGATAAGGCGCGCTTCCAGCTCCACGCCAATCACGCCGGTGGATGCTGGGAAAACTTGTTCCGCCGGCACGTGTAGTTGCTTTCCGACGGCGTCGCAGCAAGCCAGCGCCACCCGGTCGCCCGTGCGCGTGGCGCAGTTGGCATTTCCCGCATTGATGAGAACGGCGCTGACCAGCCCCCGCGATTGAGTCAGATGAAAGCGCGCGATCCGGACCGGAGCGGCCTGCACCCGATTCTGGGTGAATACAGCGGCCGCCGACGCCGGTCTGTCGGAAACAATGAGACCGAGGTCATCCTTCTTGTCTTTGCGGATTCCGGCATAGGTCGCCGAGTATCGATAACCCAGAGGTAGCTTCATCAGTTGGGTTGCACTCCCAGGGGCCGCGCTCCCAAAGCTTCACTATCAATCAAATGATGGCCATTCAGGAACGCCTCGGCCGGCATTCGTTTTCGTCCTTCCATCTGCAATTCGATCACTTCGACCGCCGTCTCCGAGCCGCAGTCAATCAGGAGCCGTTTTTTGAGCGGTCGCAGACGGCCGGGATGACCGGAGCCCGGTTCTTCGACCACGCGTGCCTTCCAGATATGAAACCCCTGATCGCGGAAAAAGCTGTACGCGCCCGGCCAGGGTAGGAAACCCCGCACTCGATTGAAAATTTTCTCAGCGGGCCAGTTCCAATCGACGAGGCCGTCCTCCTTTTTCAAAATCGGCGCTAGCGTGGCTTCTGCGGGATCTTGTTTCAGCGGTGTTGGATTTTCCCGGAGTGTTCGAACCAGAAGCTCAGCGCCCGCGATCGCCAGCCTCTGGCCGAGTTCCAGAGCATTCTCGTCCGGCCCGATTTCCGTGTCCCACTTGAGCAGCATGTCCCCCGTATCGAGCCCCGCGTCGATGCGCATGGTGGTAACGCCAGTGCGCCTCTCTCCGTTTGCGATGGCCCATTGAATCGGCGCAGCCCCACGATACTTGGGCAGCAACGACGCGTGCACATTTATAATTCCGTACCGGGGAATGTCGATTATCGATTGCGGAATGATCTGCCCGTAGCCGACCACCACCATCGCCTCCGGATTCAACTGCTTCAACTGCTCGACCACTTCCGGCCGCCGGATGCGCTCCGGTTGATACACCGCCAAGCCGAGCCGCAGCGCGGTTTCTTTCACCGGCGGCGCGGCCACTTGTCCACCACGGCCCTTGGGACGGTCAGGTTGCGTGAAGACCGCCGATACGTGATGGCCCGCTGCCACGATCGCTTCGAGGGTGGGCACTGCGAAAGCCGGAGTGCCAAGGAAGATGAGATTCACCGCTGTCAGCCGCCCCATTCGCCGGCCTTGGCCAGTTTCCGGACTTTGCGGCGGATCAGGTCGCGCTTCAGCGCGCTGACGTGGCTGATGTAGAGGCGCCCGTTCAAATGATCGATCTCGTGATTGAAGGCGCGGGCAAGCAAATCCTCGCCGGTCATCTCGAACGTTTCACCCTTAGCGTTCTGGGCGCGTACCGTGACTTTTTTCGGACGCCTCACTTGTTCGCGAAAGCCCGGAAGACTGAGGCAGCCTTCCTCACCTGCTTGCGTTCCCTCTTTGTGGATGATTTCGGGATTAATGAGCACGATCTTCTGCTGCGGATCTTCGGCCACGGACAGATCGATCACGGCGATGCGTTTTGGGATGCCGATCTGCGGCGCTGCCAGACCCACCCCTTTGGCTGCGTAACAAGACTCGAACATGTCGTCGATGAGCTGCTGTAATTCCGGTGTATCGAAGTCCTTGATGCTCTCGGCCTTTTTCTCGAGTACGGGCTCTCCGTACAACACGATCGAATGGGTCATCAGAAGTTTTTCACCTGCTCCAAGTAGCCCTCGAAGTTGCGCCGCGTTTCATCCAGCGAATCGCCGCCAAATTTCTCCAAAAACACCTGCGCCAGCACGATCGCAACCATAGCTTCGCCGATCACGCCCGCCGCCGGCGCCACACAAACATCGCTTCGCTCATAGGCGGCCAGCGCAGGCTCACGCGTGGCGATATCCACCGACTCGAGCGGGCGCCGCAAAGTGGAAATCGGCTTCAGAAATCCCCGGACCAGCACATCCTGGCCGTTCGTCATGCCGCCTTCCAGGCCCCCGGCGCGATTGGCTCCGCGAGTGAAGTGCCGCTCTTCCCGATTGTAGTGAATTGTATCCTGGACACGCGACCCGAAGGACGCTGCGCCTTCCGCCGCGAACCCCACCTCCACGCCTTTTACGGCCTGCATGGATACGATCGCTTGGGCCAAGCGCCCGTCCAGCCGTGTATCCCAAGTGATGTGGGAGCCGAGCCCGGGCGGCACGTTGTGCGCGATTACTTCGAATACGCCGCCGACTGTGTCGCCGGTGCGATAGGCCTGATCCACCACCTCTTTCATTTGCTTTTCGGTCTCCGGGTCGACGCAGCCAAGCAGGACTTCGGGTTTTTCACTGAGCGCCACCAGTTCATCCCAGGCCGCCTGCCGGGCCAGCCGCACTTCGCCGACCCCGATGATGTGGCTGAGAATTCGAATGCCGAATTGTTCGAGGAATGTTTTGGCCAGCGCTCCCACGGCGACACGAGCCGCGGTTTCACGGGCACTGGCCCGTTCCAGAATGTAGCGCGCATCGTGAAAATTGTATTTGAGGCTTCCGGCCAGATCGGCATGGCCAGGCCTCGGGCGCGTGAGCGGCTTGCGCTTATCCTCGGCGCCGTCGATATCTTCAACCGGCAGCGCTTCGGTCCAGTTTTTCCAATCTTTGTTGCGGATGATGATGGCGATCGGTGATCCGATGGTCTTCGAGTGCCGCACCCCGGCGACAATCTCCACTTGATCTGTTTCGATCTTCATGCGGCCGCCGCGGCCGTAACCTTGTTGGCGGCGCCACAGTTCGCGGTTGATGGCGTCAACGGAAACGGGAATGCCAGCCGGGAGTCCGGTCAGAGTCGCGACCAGACACTCTCCGTGAGATTCGCCGGCTGTTTCGAAGCGAAGCATGCGTTGAGGGAAATTTTATGGTAGCCGATTGGCGCCGTGGCGCAGGTCTCCGGCCCGCGGAAGAGCTATGCCAGCTTCGGAACCACGAACGGGGCGCGATAGTCGCGCTTGAACATCTTGTTCGCTTCCGCATCACCCGTGCAGGAATACGTGGCCGCGTCGAAGTGCAGCGTACGTCCCAAGCGATACGAAATGTTCGCCAGGTGCACCAGCGTCGTTGAAATGGCGCCTTCCTCGATTTCCGCCGTCAGATCCTCGCGCTTGCGGCTGCGAACGGCACTGATGAAATTGGCGAAGTGATCCCCGCCTTCTTTCATCGAGGGCCCCGGCTCCTGCTCCTTGCCCATCCACGTCTTGTACCGATCGTAGCCGTCGATCGCCAGGAAGCCCTTGGAGCCGTAGAAGAGGTTGCCGATACAATTGCTGGGAGTACTCTTGTCGAACTCGTGGATGCCGGCTTCCAGATTGCTCATCCAGTGGCGCACCTCGAAGACCAGCATCTTCTTCTTGCCGCCGTCATTAAATTCGAAACTGGAGGTGATGGTATTGGGGGTCTCCTGATCGTCATCGAACATGAAGTGGCCGCCCATGGCCGAGACCTTGGTGGGATACTTCACGCCCAACCCCCAGCGCGCGATGTCCATCTCGTGGATGCCCTGATTGCCGAGATCGCCGTTGCCGTAATCCCAGAACCAATGCCAGTTGTAGTGGAAGCGATTCTTGGTGAAGGCGCGTTTGGGCGCCGGGCCCAGCCACAGATCGTAATCGACGCCTGAGGGCGCCGCCTGCTCGGGTGCGCGGCCGATCGTGTCTCGCCATTTGTAGCACAGCCCCCGCGCCATATACACGTCGCCCAGGAATCCGTCGCGCATCAAATTCACTGCGTCCTGGAGCGCTAACGCGCTGCGGCTTTGGCTGCCTTGCTCAACGATGCGGTCATAACGCCGTGCGGCGGCGACAATCTGCCTGGCCTCGAACATGTCGTGCGAGCAGGGCTTTTCGACGTACACGTCCTTGCCGGCCTGGCAGGCCCACACGGTTTGCAGTGTGTGCTGATGGTTGGGTGTCGCGATGGAGATGGCGTCGATGGATTTGTCCTCCAAAAGCTTCCGCAGATCGGTGAAGGCGGCGGGAGCTTTCTGCCGCTTGGACTCGACGAACTTGGAAGCCTCGCTCAGCACGGATTGATCGACGTCGCACAGCGCTACCAGATCGACGTTGGGCAGCGTGGTGAAGGCGCGCAGATGCGACTTGCCGCGGCCACGCAGGCCGACGCAAGCGATACGGATAGTATCGTTCGGACTCTTGGGCGCGGCGATGGCGGACCCCACGGCGGCGGCCGAACTCATCAGGAAATGTCGTCTGTTCATAGTGGTGTTAGCGCTAACGCTAGGTACCATGATACGCCCCATGATACGCCAGCGGAAAGCCCTGCGGACCCTGCGCCATCGGGCCGGAATTTCAGCTCCTGGTTCTCTGTTAGAATGTGCCAAGGATGTCACAGCCCGCAATTGAGCGCGAGCGGCCGGAAATCCCGGACAAACTCTATTTTCGAATCGGCGAAGTGAGCCGGTTAGCGGGAATTAAGCCGTACGTTCTGAGGTTTTGGGAGACGGAGTTCTCCTCCCTGGGGCCGAAGAAATCCGGCAAAGGTCACCGCCTGTATCGGCGCAAGGACGTGGAGCTGGTGCTGGAAATAAAGCGCCTGCTCTATGACAAACGCTACACCATTGAGGGCGCCAGGAAGTTTCTGGAATCGCGCCCGCGCGAAGCGGCCGGAAAATCTTCGGATGGAACTCTGAAGAAATCCAAGCGCTCGCAAGGCGATTTGTTCAACGATGCTTCCCCGGTCATCGATCAAATCCGCAAAGAACTCTCGGCCATCCTCGAAATGCTGGCGTAAGCCGCGCTGCTGGATATGTTGGCCAGCTTCTAAAATAAGCCCCCTTCGAGCCGATAAGGAACTTAAGCACCCCTATGATCCGGCTCACTCGCATCAACCACGTGCCCTTAGTGTTGAACTCCGATCTGATTGAGCACGTGGAGATTACGCCCGATACGGTGATCGCCATGACCAGCGGCCAGAAGTTCATGGTGCTCGAGTCGGCGGATGAGGTGATTGAAAGAGTGATTGGGTTTCGCCGGACGATTTCGAACCTGCCAGAGAAGTTGTCGACGTGCGAAGAACCTGCCCGGGCCCTGAAAGAACAGCGTTAGCAGATGGCCGAGCAACCTAGGCAAGCGGGGGGCTCGAGCGCCAAGAGACCAGGGTCCGATTGGGGCAAGAAAGCTGGAGCTAGACCAGACTTCGCCACCGTCGTAGGTATTTTACTGGCCTTGGGCGGCATCGTCGGAGGCCTGCTGATGGAGGGGGGCAAGATCAGGGACGTCTCGCAGATTACCGCGGCGTTGATTGTGTTGGGTGGAACGTTTGGAGCGGTGATGGTGAGCACGCCTATCCGTGTGCTCAACGGGGCTGCCATGCGATTGATCCATGTCGTGATGGACAAGACCGGATCTCCCGACGAGGCCATCGAAGAGTTGATCGTGTACGCCACCAAGGCTCGCAAGAATGGCCTGGTCTCGTTGGAGAGCGAGGCGTTGGAAATCCACGATCCGTTCCTGCGAAAAGCCCTGACTCTGGCGGTGGACGGCACCGATCTTCAAGAGATTCGTAACATGATGCAGCTTGAAATCGACACCGCCGAGAATCGCGCCATGGCCGAGGCCAAGGTGTTCGAAAGCGCCGGCGGTTACTCGCCGACCATCGGAATTATCGGCGCAGTAATGGGCCTGATCCAGGTAATGAAGAACCTCGCCAACATAGAAGAAGTTGGCCGTGGTATCGCCGTAGCGTTCGTAGCAACCTTATACGGCGTCGGGCTGGCCAATATCCTGCTGCTGCCGGCAGCCACCAAAATCAAATCCCGGATCGAGTGGGAGACGGAGATGAAACAGTTGAAGCTCGAAGGCGTAGTGGCGATCGTCGAAGGATTGAACCCCAAGTTGATCCGAAGTAAGTTGGACGCCTATAAGCATGAAGACCCTGCCGGAGCGAAGTCTCAAGCCAAGGAAAGGCTTGAGAAACAGACAGCCTCCACTCCCCAGGCAGCTCCCGCTAAAGGCTGAACAATCCCAGCAATATGGCACGCAAGAAACGGGACTCGCACGTGAATCACGAGCGTTGGCTGGTGTCCTACGCGGACTTCATCACGCTCCTCTTCGCATTTTTCGTCGTTATGTTTGCCAGCTCCCAAACCGATAAAGCAAAAATGCAAGCCGTTTCCGATTCCGTGCAAAAGGCCTTGAAGGGTGAGTCCTTCAACAGCATGGTCACTGCAGTCCTGGGAGGAAGCATTGACACCAAGGGGCAGGGCAACGCGCAAATGAAGGGTCCCGGGCGGTGTCAAGAAAGAATTAAAGACCGTGGAGGTGAAGCGAGATCGGCAGATCGCGGAATTACTGCCGTCGCTCAAGATCCTCAATCAGGAGCTGGGAAGCGAGGTTCGGGCCGGAAAGCTGAAGATCAGCATGGGCGCACGCGGGCTGATCATCAGCTTCACGCAAGCGGCGCTATTTCCTTCTGGGGAGGACGAGATCGCAAAGGATTTTTATCCGAGCATCCAAAAGATCGCCACCGCTATCAAGCAGGTTCCCAATCCAGTGCGGCTGGAAGGCCATACCGACTCCGTGCCGATCCACAATTCCCGTTTCAAGAGCAACTGGGATTTGTCGGCGGCCCGCAGCATCGCGCTGCTGGAACTGTTCGTCAGTTCCGGGTTGCCCGGCGACCGGCTTTCCATCGCCGGATATGCCGACACCGCCCCGGTGGACAACAACGATACCGAAGAAGGGCGCCAGAGAAACCGGCGCGTCGATATGGTGATCCTCAATGAAACGGGTGTGAAAGGAGAGCCGGAACGGATGTCGCCGCTGGCGCAGCAGGCCGAAGCCATCAAGCAGGAGGCAGAAAGCAGTAAGCAGGAGCGCGTCCGAGACTAAGCGCTAGGCCTCGCCCCCGTCCGCCAACTGTTGCAGGATCTGTTGCGCGGCCCTTTGTCCGGCGCTCTTCTTCGACAAACCCTCGGCCCGGCCGATCCATTCCCGGCCAACCCGCACTTCCACCAGAAACGTCTTGGCGTGCTCGGGCCCCCGCTCCTCGATAGTCAGGTAGCGCGGCTGAGGAAGCTTCCGCGATTGTGCCATCTCCTGCAGAGCGCTCTTATAATCGGTGCCTTCCAGCCCCTCGTCCAGAGGATCGTCTATCGCCGATCACATGCCGGACAACAAAATTGCGCGCAGCCTGAATGCCGGCATCCAGATAAAGGGCGGCAATCAAAGCTTCGAGCGCATTGGCCAGCAGCGCCTTTTTTTCTCTTCCGCCGCTCATCTCCTCGCCCCGCCCCAGCAGCAGGTGATGTCCCAGCTGAAAGCCCGCCGCTACCTGGTGAAGATGCGACGCGCTCACCAGGTGAGCCTTCATTTTGGACAGCCGGCCTTCCGGATAATTGGGATGCCGCGCCACCAGGGCCTCGCTTGCCAGGAAGCCGAGAATCGCATCGCCCAGAAATTCGAGCTGCTCGTTGTCGGAGGGCGCCTCGGCATTCTTCTCGTACACGCGCGACTTGTGCGTAAGGGCCCGTTCCAGTAGCTCACGGTCTTCGAAATGATGTCCGAGAATCTCTTCGAGTACTTCGATCTCGGCCGTGACAGGCTCGTGGAAGCGATGCGCGGCGCCTGGTGTTGCTCTAAGAATTGGCTTTGCTCTAAGGATTAGAAACCTCCCGGAGGCTTGGCTCCCCCGGACTTGCGTTTGGCCGTTTCGTCCTTTTTGGCTTGAGCGATGGACTTGACCTGCGGGCTGGCATTGGGCGTGGCTATGGCCTTGTCGAATGCATCATTCGCCTCATCCAGCTTGTTGGCATCGAGATAAGACTTGTCCGAGACGAAGCCAAGTTGCCGGATCCGGCGTGGCGGCCGACGGCTAGCGCCTGTTTATAATCCGTGATGGACTCGTCGTATTTCTTGCGCAGAGAAGCGGCCATACCCATAGCAACATACGCCTCGGCCTGCATGTTCTTCCTCGCGCCGTCCCATTGCGCGTCCGGGATAGTGGCGTTCGGCTTGGGAGCGGTGGGAGCGGCGTCGATGAGCGGCCTTCGCCCATTTGTCCACCTTGGTTAGTTTCTCTTCTTTGTCGAGGTCGAACTCGCGGGTGTGCCGGGCGGTTTCGCTGGCCAAGGCGTCCAGCGCAAAAGCATTCTTGGGATCGGCTTCAAGCAGCCTTTCGGCGTAAAACACGGTCTGCGCGAAGTCGCCCTTTTGCTCCTCGATCTGCATGGCCATCTGGAGAAGACGTTCTTGAATTCGGTGTCGGCGTAGTTAGTCAACACATTCTCGATGGCTTTGATTTGTTCGTCGGGGGTCTTGGCGGCCTGTACGGCCTGGATAGCTGCAATCTCACCTTTAGATTTTGGTTTCTGCGCCCACGAGGAAGACAGGCCCAATACCAGAATTCCGCTCGCCAGCGCCCAAACTTTTCTGAATCTTTTCATGTCTGCTCCTATTGTGATGAAGGTCATTGCCGCGTTTTTCACGGCGCACTATTGGTCTCTATGAACATACTGGTCTGTGAAATGGCTGCGCAAGTTCCTTCGTGGCTGCGCTCTTCACCGAAGCCGGCGCGCCATCGATGGCGAGCACGGCCCGGTAGTTTTTCTCCGCCTGGCCGCGATCTCCCGCGGCATCGGCTAACCGGCCCAGATAAAGATAGGCCCACGACTCGGTGTCCTTGTCCGGCGACAACTCCAACGTTTTCTGGAACAACTTCTCGGCCAACTCAGGATCTTTTTCGAGCGCGGCTATGCGCGCTAAACCATAATACGCCCTGGCGTGCAGCGTAGTCTCGCCGGGAACCTGCAGCACTTTCAGAAAACTTTCCCGGGCACGAGGGAGATCCCGTTTGGCGTACAACTCTTCAGCCTCTTCCAGTGTTTTCGCCGTGCCGGTGATCACGGGCTCGTGGCGGAGGCGGGGCAGGTGGGGCTTTCTTCACGGCCGCGTCACGGGAGAACTTGAACTTTCTCCAGGCGCTTGTCCTCTCGGTCCAGATCGATTTGTCCGACCAGATCGAGATAATACAGCCGCAGCGATTCGTCCTGCTTTTCGTAAACCGCCAAGCCGTCGGCCATGGCCGGCGTCAGAACGAATCCTTCCCGCAGCGCTTGATCCACCAACGCCTGGCGATCGGCCGCTCCATGCGCCAGCCTGCTTTCAACGGCTTTGATCAAACACTCGGTGGCCAGCAGGACGAAATCATCCTTGTACGCGGTTATCCAGCGCTGGCGCGGGATTCGCGAAATCGGCCAGCCCTTTCAGCCGGTTCAATTGTTCGAAATAGCGCAGCGCCAGCGGGTCCAGCAAGTAATGCAGATAGGCGTGGCGGATCTGATCGACTTGCAGTTCCGGCGAGGGCGTCACCACCACGAAATAATCGTCTTTGTAGCTGCGCGTCTGAATCTGGTTCGGCGCGCCCAGCAGATCGATATAAATCTGAAATCGCCGGCCGCGAAAGCCGCTGGTGGGATTACGCACGTAAGCGTTAGCTTCGAGCAAAGCCTTGGATACCGGGGAATGATAGGCGGCAATCAGTTGATCGTAGGCCGGCTGGGCTTGCTTCCACAGATCCTCGATGCCGGCCTCCCGATAGAAGTTCGCGATCAAGTGATCCAGGCCCGCCATGGGTCGTGACATCCAGCGGAATCTCCTCGGGTTTCATCCGGGACTGAAAATCGGGCGGCCCGTCGAGTGTCAGGGCGAACGAGATGTACTGATTCAACTCGGCGATCTGATTCGCTTGCTTGTGCGTGCGCGAAAAACTTCTTGAGCGCCTCCACCGATTCCAGATGCTTAGCCGCGATGACGTCCCGAAGCTGCTTGCGGATCGGCGAGTTGGCGTTGGAGTCCAGGTCGGCGTCATAGCCCGCGGCATTGATGGCGGCTAGCACCGTGAAGAGCGCCGGGCTGGCGTCCAGTTCACCATGTTGAGACTGCGGTTGGGGCTGCGCAAGCACGAGCGCCAACGACGCCAAGAAAAAGGATTGATCGGATCAAGAAACTAGCCTGCCATCCCCCATTGTAAACAGGTCTGCGTTGCTTTTCCTACTACCCACCACCCATCTGCTACAACCTATTTCCCGATGCAGAAAGTCGAAAAGATCCGGTTGAGAATGTCGTCGGCCGTGGTCGCCCCGGTGATGGCGTCTATCGGGCGTAAAGCTGCGTAGAGATCCAGGAGCAGCATCTCATGCGGAATGCCCAACTGGGCGGCTTTGCGGGCCTGCTCCAGCGCTTCCACGCTCTCGCGCAACAATTGCTCGTGCCGCAGGCTGGTGATGAAATCCGGACTCCTGCTCGCGCGCAGCCGCAGGCACGATCTTCTCCCGCAGCTTATCGATTCCGTGGCCTGTGATCGCGGAAACGTCGACAAATTCTTCGGGAGGCTCAGCCGCCGGCGGCAGATCCGACTTGTTGCCCACCAGCACATAGCGCCCCTGCTGCTTCGCGCGATCGATCAGGGCCAGATCGCCCGACTCCATAGCTTGCGAGAGATCGATCACCACCAGCGTAAGGTCGGCGTCGGCCATGGCTTGGTAGCTGCGCTCGATGCCGAGCTTTTCCACCAGATCTTGCCCGGTGCGTATTCCCGCTGTATCGACAAACCGGATGGGGATTCCATCAATGGCCGCCATCTCCGACACCACATCGCGGGTCGTTCCGGGAATTTCCGTGACGATAGCGCGATCCTGCTCCAGCAGCCGGTTAAACAGGCTGCTCTTACCTACGTTCGGCCGTCCGACAATGGCCAGCGTGATGCCGGAATGGACCAGCTTGCCGTAGTCGAACGTGGAGATCAACTGCACCAGCGCTTGCACAACCGGATCCAGCCTTCGCAGGATTTCTTCCGTCGGTGCGACGCTGATATCGTCCTCGGCGAAGTCGATGCCGGCTTCCAGCAAAGCGATCAGCTCCAATAGTTGTTCCTTGACTGGCTTGATGCGGCGCGAGACCGAGCCCTCCACCTGCTGCGCGGCCACGCGTGCCTGGTACAGCGTGGTGGATTCGATCAGATCGCGGACCGCCTCGGCTTGAGCGAGATCCACTCGCCCATTCAGGAACGCTCGCAGCGAGAATTCGCCGGGCTCGGCCAATCGCGCGCCCGCCGCGCAGGCGCGCTCGATCGCGAAGCGCAGGACCACCGGGGAGCCGTGGCAGGAAATTTCCACCAGATCTTCGGCGGTATACGAGCGAGGCGCGGCGAAGAACGTCGCCACAACTTCATCGATCACGTGGCCGCCGATCGTCCACCAACTGGGCCAGAGTGGCCGTCCAGGGCTTCCAGGCGTGGTCCGCGCGAAATCTGAGGATTGTGTCGGCGATCGCACGCGCCTGGTCACCGGAAAGCCGCACGATGCCGAGGCCGGACCGTCCCGGTGGAGTCGAAATCGCAACGATGGTATCTCGAACCTGCAGCGTGCTGCCTTTTGCTTACTGCCTTCCGCGTTCGGCTTCCTACCTACCGCGGTCTCTCCCGCCACGCCGCGGTGGCCCCGACCTTCTTCCCTGCGGACCACCTGGCCCATCGCGTCGAGGCGGAAGCGGGTGCGGCGGCCGGATCGGCTCCGGCAAAGGCATTCCGATCGGCAAAACCACCACTTGGCGGAACGGTCCGGTGCCCGTGCTTTCGCTGCGGATGTCGGTCTCGTTGCGCAGGCAGAGGTGAATGATGCGGCGCTCCCGGCTGCTCATGGGGTTGAAGTGAAAGGGGCGTTGTGTCTGCTTCACTCTCTCGGCGGCCGTCGCGGCGCTTAGCCGCAGTTCCTCAATACGCATCAGCCGGTAATCATTGGCGTCGAAGCACAGCCGCGAGTGATCCTCGGGTGGCATGCGCAGGGCTTCCATGGTCAGAAATTCGAGCGCCAGCAGTACTTCGGCTTTGTTCGAGAGCAAGAGCTCCACTTCCGGGCCCGAGAATTTCACCACCACATCGGGATCCTCGAGATCAGGGTGCGTATGCACGCCCTCCAGGACTTCGTACTCCACGTCCATGTCCATGTCGTCAAGAGCGATGTCGAGAAATTCTTCGATGCGCGGACCGGTCGAGGAGACCGTGTATTTGTGTTCGTCCACTGGCCTTATACCCGGGCTTTTTTCTTGGGCGGTGCGATCTTGGGGGCCGGGGCCGGCGGTGGTGGCATGGTCCGATTGACTATCCATTGCTGCAATATTCCCACTAAATTGCTGGTCATCCAGTATAACACCAGACCACTAGAGATATTGTAGAAAAAGAAACCCATCATCAGCGGCATGAACTTCATCACCTTGGCCTGCTGCGGATCGACTCCCGGAGTGGGCGTGATCTGTTGCGAAATGAACTGCGAGATCACCATCACGATCGGAAGAATGTGAATGGGGAGCATCTCCGGCTGCGACAGATCGGTCACCCACAGCCAATGCGCGCCGCGTAACTCGATGGTGACGTTGAGAACCTTGTAGAACGCATACAGAATCGGGATCTGAATCACCATCGGCAGGCAGCCGCTCATGGGATTGGCGCCTGCGGTTTTGTACAGATCCATGATCTCCTGATTCTGTTGCGCCTTTTTTGGATCGCGCAGGCTCAGGCCCTTGTACTTGGCGTTGATGGCCGCAATCTGCGGCTGCAGAGCCTGCATTTTGCGCTGCGATTTCATGCCGGCGAAACGCAGCGGCAGAAGGACCAGATTAATGATAATGGTGATGAGTACGATCGACCAGCCGTAATTGTGCACCAGATTGTCGTTGAGCCAGTGCAGTGCCAGAAAGATTGGTTTGGCGATAACCCCAAACCATCCCCAGTCGATGAGCTGCTCCAGCTTCGGATCCACTTTCCGCAGCAGATCGATGTCCTTCGGTCCGACAAAAGCCATCACCCGGTTGACGGTGTCGCCGCCCGCCTCGACGCCGACATGCATCTCTTCCTTGCCGTTCGCTGCCGGAACGTCATCCTTGATCGCCACCACGGTGGTTGAAGTATTGTCTTTCGGAAGGATCACGAAGGCGAAGAACCGGTCATCCAGGCCGGCGAAAGAGAAATTTCCGGTCACCGAGGACGGGCCATCTTTGACCGACTTGGCATCCCGTGTGATCAGTTTGCCCTGGCTCAGGTCATAGTAGACATCATGCTGTTCGGCGATCCTGTTCAACGAGGTTGGGTCGCCGAACCCGCCGCGCCACTGGATCAAGTGGTCGACAGGCACGCCGTTCTGCGAAACTTCCGTGGCAATTTGCGAAAGGTAGCCATCCTTGGTGAACTGGAACGTCTTCTTCGCGTGATTCTTTCCGTCGGAAAACTCGTACTCGATCCCCAGGCCGCCGGGTGAAGGTTTGGCGGCATAGAGTCCGTAATTGAGCACATCCGCTGCTTGGCTGTCCTTGAGTGAGAGCGAGAAAGGCGCCGGGACTTTGGCGAAACTTGCCTGGTTCACCAGTTCGAGCGGTTTGCCGGCGTGGTCCAGGTACTTCTTGAGCACCCAGCTATGGACTACTGCGCCGCGATTGGAGAATTTGATGCGATAGATGTCCGTGTCTACCGTGAATTCTCTCTCGGCGGTGTCCTGGATCTGGCCTGGAATAGTTTGGGAGGCGGCCGCTGGACGCGCCGGAATTGCTTCCGGCTTCTTTTCAGCTTGCGGAGTTTGCTTGCCGGCCGCTGGGACGGGCTGTTTGGGCGGCGCAGGCGGTGCTTTATAAATGTACGGCGTCAGGAACAGCACCAGGCCCATCAGCAGGAACGCCAGCAGGAGCCTGGTCTCCATGGACAGCTCTTTCTTGCCTGTTGGCCCGGTTGGATCGGATTATTAGGCGTAGAGGCCATGGTGCGAAAGTTCGCTAGCGAACCGGATCAAAACCACCTTCACGAAACGGATGACAGCGGAGTAAGCGTAGCGTGCCCATCCAAACGCCACGCCCCACCCCATACTTGTCCACCGCTTCGATCATGTATTCCGAGCAGGTGGGACGATACCGGCAAGCCGAAGGAAGCAGTGGCGAAAGGAACCGCTTATAGAAACCCAATGTGGCGATTACCATTTTCCGCATTGCGTCACCAGCCGATCCACCTCGCGTCGAAGCTCCTCTACCGGCGCCTTCAAAGCCGCGCGCCGCGGGTTGATCACGATGTCCCAATGCGCTGCCACTTCGTGCAAACGAACCCGAAGCGCTTCTCGCAACCGCCTCTTCGCCCGATTTCGCATCACAGCCTTTCCGAAGGCGCGTGGCACCGTGAAGCCCAGCCTCGGCCCCTCGCCTTCGCCCCGCGGAATTCGCAGGCAAAACGCCGCAAAGTAAGGGCCCGCAATCCGGCTACCTTCATTGTACGCTTTGCGGAAATCAGAAGTTCGCAGAATCCGAGCACTCTTCGGAAAACCGAAGCTAGTCGGCAGAGCGGACAGCTCTCTCGTCGCTCACCGTGAGTTTATGGCGGCCTTTGGCGCGGCGCCGCGCCAGCACCGCCCGTCCATCTTTGGTACTCATGCGTACCCGAAACCCGTGCGTTTTTGCCCGTTTGCGATTGTTTGGTTGAAATGTACGTTTTGGCATCTGATTTCCTCGGACCGGGGCAAGCGACCCGAATCGTCAAAATCTAAATTTCAGTATAGCAGGGCTCCGGACCAAGCGCTCTCTTTGGTAGTGGTACAGTTTGAACCTACGCGGCAGGATAGTGGTGTCCGCTACCGTGATTTCTGGAGGCAAGATGAGAGCATCTATGTTTTATCGAATCACTGCTGTTCTTCTGCTGCTCTTCGCGGTAGGACATACACTCGGCTTTAGCCAGTCTGATCCCAATTGGGGAGTTGATGCCCTGCTTGGCTCAATGCGGTCTATTCACTTTGATGTGCAGGGGTCCAACCGCACGTATTGGGACCTCTTCTTGGCGGCCGGATTCTCTGTCGGCGTGTTTTATCTATTCGCGGCGATATTGGCATGGCAGCTAGGTGGCCTTCCGGCAGTGACTTTGGCGCTCATGCGCGGCACTGCGTGGGGGTTCGCCCTTTGCTTTGCCGCCATCACCATTGTGAGCTGGACATATCTCTTTATCATACCCATCGCTTTCTCAATCGTGATTACGTTATGTTTGACCGTGGCGGCTTGGCTTTCAGTGAGGCAGGTGTCCACGCCTCCATTGCCGTAGTCAAGTGAACGGCTTCAAATGCAACACTCCTTTTAATCGGCTCGCATACGATCCCGAAACCATTTAAACCGGCGGATCTTCCTACCGCTGTCGATGCGCGGCAATGGCCATGCAATCGAATTCTATGAACCCCCACAATCAAACGGCAGCGACCATCGCCTCCGCGGCGTCGGTAGACTGATACGCTACGCAGCGCGCGCAACTGAAGCGGACTCATGCAACCTACACTAGAAGCTTATGCCCAAAGTTCTGGTCACAGGCGGCGCTGGCTACATCGGATCGACTACCGCTCATGTGCTCGCCCGGCGCGGGTACAGCGTCGTCGTGGTCGATGACCTTTCGCGCGGGCACGAGCACAACGTCGCCGATCTTCCGTTCCACAAGCTGACTCTTGCAGACACCCTGGCGGTGACCGATCTGCTAGCCAGCCAAGCCTTCGATGCGGTCATTCATTTTGCCGGCTACATTTCAGTCGGGGAATCCACCGAGAAACCGGAGCTGTACTTTTCCAACAATGTCGGGGGGACGCTATCGTTGCTGACAGCCATGGCACAGACCAGCGTCAAGCGGATGGTCTTTTCTTCGACCGCCGCAGTCTACGGTACGCCCCAGGTAATGCCGATTACGGAAGATTTGCCCTTCGCTCCCGTTAGCCCGTACGGCGAATCGAAAGTGATGGTCGAAAAGATTCTGGGCTGGCTGGATCAATACCGCGGGCTGCGAAGCATCAAACTGCGATATTTCAACGCCTGTGGCTCCGAAGCCGAATCCGGTTTAGGCGAAGAACACGATCCCGAAACGCATCTGATTCCGCTGCTATTTCGGGCGGTCGTGACCGGGCAGCCGATTAACATCTACGGTGATGATTACGAAACACCCGATGGCACGTGCATCCGGGATTACATCCACGTAACCGACTTGGCGGAGGCGCATGTCTTAGCCCTCGAAAAACTGTTGGCCGGGGGCGCCTCCGATGCGTTCAACGTAGGGACCGGCTCTGGCCACTCGGTGATGGAAGTGTTGCGCGCGGTCGAGCAAGTCTCGGGCCGGACCGTGCCGTACAAGATCGCCCCGCGCCGCGCCGGCGACCCGCCCGTGCTGGTGGCAAATTCGGATCGGCTGAAACGAGCCCTGGGATGGAAGCCGCGTTTTCCCGAGTTGGCCGATATTGTGTCCACCGCCTGGCAGTTCCAGAAGAATTGCCGCGCTGGTAATTAGTCCGCAGCCGGGTCCGCGCCAAAAAATCAATCGACAAGATGATTGCGCAACGCGTATTGCATCACTTCAGCGTTGGTTGTCAGTTCCATCTTTTCCAGAATTCGGGCGCGATATGTACTCACTGTCGACACGCTCAAGTGCAGTTCCTCGGCAATCTGACCGACTGTTTTTCCTAAGGCAATCATCCTCAGCACTTCAAATTCGCGGTCGGACAGGGTCTCTTGGACGTCACGATGCACTTCGTTGTCCAAGTGCGAGGCTAGCCTTTCAGCCAGCACTGGGCTCACATAGCGACCCCCGGCAAGAACTTTCTGGACCGCCTTGATCAATTCTTCGGGTGCACTGGCCTTGTTCATAAAGCCGGCCGCGCCGGCTCTTAGGATTCGCTTTCCGTATTGTGCTTCAGAGTGCATGCTTAAGACCAATACGGAAAGTTTAGGACGCTGCGCCCTCAGGTCCTTGAGAACGTCCAGGCCGCTTCGCCCTGGCATCGAGATGTCCAGGATCAACAAATCCCATTCGTCGCTTTGCGTCCTGGCTAGTACCTCCTGCGCATCCTCGGCTTCGCCAAAGCAAATGTCGTCAAGCTCGCGCGCCAGGATCTCCTGCAGTCCGCGGCGCAGAATGGCATGATCATCGGCGATGAGTACCTTAATCATTTTTCGTGACCCGGCCGTTCCTGAGTTCCCACCGGAATCCGGACCGTGACTGTTGTCCCGAATGCTGGAACGCCGCTGACGACCAGCTCTCCTCCGAGCAGCAGAGATCGCTCCCGCATCCCCAGGATACCGAGTGAGTCGCTGGCTGAAAGCTCCTCAGCAGTGATCCCGCGTCCATTGTCTTGAATACCCAAAGTCAGGATGCCCGCCTCTTCAGCCAACCGTATGTTGACCTGACTGGCGTCGGCGTGCTGTGCGACATTGGTCAAGGCTTCCTGGAGGATACGAAAGATTGCCGTCGCGCGCTCCCGGTCGATAGCCAGATCGACCTCTGGCAAGGCTAGCTGGACCTTCGTTTCCGTCCGGCTCTGAAATTCCTCCGCAACCCATTCCACCGCGTCCACCAGACCCAAATCGTCCAGAATTCCGGGTCGAAGGTCCGTTGCGATTCTCTGGATCGATTCGATTGCGCCATCCACGAGTTTTAAGATAGATCGACTTCGCTGACCAACCGGCCCTCCCTGCACGGGGAGATCCCGAAGCAGAGCCGTAAACTCCAGCTTGATAGCAGCTAAAGCATATCCCAACTCATCGTGAATCTCACGCGCCACTCGCGTTCTTTCCTCTTCGCGAACACTCTGCAAGCGGGCCGCCAGCGCGCGCAATTCTTCTAATGAACGCTGCAGGGCATGTTCGGCGTTCTTCCGGTCCTCAATTTCAGTACTCGTTCCAAACCATTTAACGATGGTCCCTAACTCGTCGCGTAGTGGCACGGTGCGAACCAGGAACCAGCGATATTCCCCATCCGCGTGGCGCAAGCGCATTTCATCCTCGAACGGCTTGCCAGCGGCCATGTCTCCGAGCCACTTTTCTACGGCTCTCGCAAGGTCTTCGGGGTGAATTACTCCATTCGGCTCTTCAATTTCCTGTTCCAAAGAGAGGCCTGTATATTCCAGCCAGCGCTGATTGACGAAATCAACTGCGCCGTCGGGGCGAACCGTCCAGGCCATTGTTGGAATAGTGTCGATGATAAGCCGAAGGCTATCTTGACTCTCTCCCAGTACTTCCTTGGCCAGTTTATGCTGGGCGATATTGGCCATGTGCTTATCTCCAGAAATAGACACTCCAGGCGCTTTCCTAAACTATCAGGCCCGCGCAACTCCTCTCAAGTGACCCCGCCTCACGGGCCCGCGAGGCCCAAAGTATGGCCCACATGAGTGAGTAGCGCGCTAATTCTTGGTTGAGGGCATTTTCTCGCTTGATCCGCGTTTTCCCATTTCCTTCATCACGATTTCATTGTTAGCGAGCATCACAATGCGAAGGCGAGGGATTTGATCGCCAGTCAGAGCCGGAATGACACCAGCCAGCGCGGCATCGAGGGCGGCAATGCAATCAGGAAAGCTGAGTCTGAGGGCAAGGAAGCGCCTGACTATCTCCCGAGTCTCGCGCTCGTAAACTTCCATTGTCATTCCGCCAAGTACGTAAAACTACGGACGACCACTCGCCCACTCAATGCTACTATAGGTGGCCGATCCTGAAGGCACGCAAGTTCATCGCCTCCTTTCGTTTCGACACGAAAGGAAACACTTCAATGCCGACGTGCCCTGCCCGGGAACGGCTCATCGTTCAATACCACGACGCGGTAGTTATGTTTTCAGCTAGCATAAGCCGCCTTAAAGCGTGCAATGGAGACGGTAAAGGATTTGCTCAGGCCCACCGCGAGACCAAGTTAGCGCGGCTGCACACCGAAAACGCGCGCTTGATGCTGGAGATGCACCGCTCCGAGCATGACTGCTAGCTGATTCGCTGATAAAGTTTACCAGTGGTCTCAGCTTGTACCCATGTGGAGCCATAGAGCAGCGCAGGAGCCACGACGGCGCGAAGGAAATACCGGCGGGTTCACGACAACTTACATGACAGGAGACCCCATTTCGCACCCGGCGGTCCCTCTCTCGCGCAATCGGCCGCGTGGCAAGGTCAAGCTCGATCTGACAAATCGTGAAAGAAACCAACTTACTCAATGCTTCGCAGCAATATCTGCCCACTCAACGGCTTTGACGTAGGCCGATGAGACATCGCCGGCCCTAACGTTGAGCCCTTGTCCTATGGCGGCTGTCCTGATCCAGTCCACGCGTTCATAAGCTTGGATCAGTTCATATAACATTCCTAACTTATTCTCCTCGGTCGCGCGCCCCAGCAGCGCGCTAGCAAGGTCTTTCTCCAAATCCAACTCGGTGATGATTTCCTCCATTGGTCGATGCAAAATTACATCGAGATGTGAGAGTAGCCCGAGCAGGAACGCCGACGACTTCTTGCGATTCAATCGGGTCTTTTCGGAAACCAGCTCAGCGAAACGGGCCCGAACCAGCGAGTCGACCAACAGTTGAGGGACCGTACCGGTGCCAAGTCCAGCGACGACCAAAAGGCACAGCCATTTACGGAGTTCCTCTTCTCCGATCAAAGCCATCGCGTGGCGTACCGATTTAATTTGTGATCGCCATGCGAACAATGGAGAATTTACAAACCGCAGCAACTTATAGACCAACGACACATTCCGTTGCATAAGGGGCTCGACGCGATCAAAGTTGACTTCGTCGGCGCTCAATTCACGGAGCAATTGAACCAGCACCAATTTAGTCTCCGACATTGTTCGCCCTTGAACCACCGTCGGACGGCCAAAGAAAAACCCTTGAAAGTAGTCGTAGCCGAGTGACATGGCGCTTTCATGGTCTGCTCTGGTCTCGACCTTCTCTGCCAGCGCCTGAATCTTCCGCTTCTTGCATCTCGCTGCGAGCGCGTTCAGCGCCTGTGGATCGGCGCTCAGAAAATCGACTTTAACAATATCGATTACATCGAGCCAGGGCTCGATACGTGCTTCCGTCACAACGTCATCCAGTGCCAGCTTATAGCCCTTCTTCTTGAGTTCACGGCAAGCTGCGAGCACGTCTTCAGTAGGCTTAACATTCTCAAGGATTTCGAAAACCGCATACGGAAACGGAAGAACGGAAGCGTGTTCCAGAAGCAGGCTCGAATCAAAATTGATAAAAGGAATTTTCCCGTTCAATAGTTTCTCTGCGCCGATCGTCAGGAAGGTATGGGCTATCACCCGCGCGGTGGCCAGATCAGACGCCGTGCCGTCAAACGAATCGCTGGGACCGCCGCGATAAAGCAATTCGTAGCCATATACCTCGAGATTTCGGGAAAAGATCGGCTGCCGGGCTACGAAGACATCCAACCCCGTGTCCGAAGAACCCGCGGCGCTTCCCTCTGGATTAATCACCCGTTCGCCCATGAATAATCCATCGTCCCTATAATCCCCAGGGATTAGGGATTACCAGTCGAACAACTACTTAATAACTGGGAAAAAACAAGCTTGAAATAGCCCTATATTAAGGCGCGTCGTAGTTTGTACTACAGGCGGAATGGCATGTAGACCCAGCAAGATTCACACTAAAGTGCAGCTGAATAAGTGACTTATAGTTTTCGTGATCATTTTTCGTTGTCCGGCCGCTGCTGAGGTCCCACCGCCATCCGGACCGTGACTGTGGTGCCGGATGCTGCAGCGCCGCTGACTGTGAGCTGGCCTCCCAGCAGCAGAGATCACTCCCGCATCCCCAGGATGCCCAGCGAATTGATGGCTGAAAGTTGCTCCGCGGTGATCCCTCGCCCGCTGTTCGCGAATCTCCAAGGCCAGAATGCCGTCCTCTTCAGCCAACCGTATGCTCACCTGAGTCGCGTTGGCGTACTGTGCGACGTTGGTTAGTGCCTCCTGGACGTTGGTTAGTGCCTCCTGGACGTCGGTTACTGCCTCCTGGAGGACACGAAAGAGTGCGTCGCGCACTCCGAGTCGACGGCCAGATCGACCCCAGGCAAGGCAAGCTGAACCATCGTTCCCATGCGAGTCTGAAAATCCTCCGCCGGCCATTCCACCGCATCCGCAAAACCAAAATGGTCCAGAATTCCGGGTCGGAGTTCTGGGGAGTACGCCTATCACTTCGAGCGCCCGACTGCGGACCAAGATGGGGCGGCCGACGATAGCAGGGTCGACGCCGAACTTGCGACGCCAATAGCCGTAGGTCAGCAGCATCGTGTCGGGGCTGCCGGGCGACTCATCTTTGCTGCTGAACCAGCGGCCGGGCATCGGAGGGATGCCGAGGATGGGCAACCCGCGCTCGGTGACCAGGAGCGCGCGGACCTGCTCGGGCGCGCCGACACCGGTTACATTCACTGAGTCGCCGGTGTAAAGGCCGATGTCCTGGAAGGTGCGGCTTTGCTCGCGATAGATGACGGAGGTGGAGGGTGAGGCGCTCAGTTCCTTGATTCAACCAGGCGCCGGTATGCCATGCGCCGACCAGATCGCCGGCCTGTGGATGAGGCAGGGGTTTGAGCAGAACGCCATCCAGGACTCCGTAGATGGCCGCGTTCGCTCCGACGCCGATGTCCTGCAGGTCCGGCGCGCTTCAGGACTGAGTACGAACCGCTTCAACTGCGCTGCCGGCGACGTTCAGCGCTGTACTCCCGGAGCTGCCGAATACTTGATCGCCGTCAATAGCCTCGCCGCGTTCCGCTTGATCCAGGCGGCGGTTAATCTTCTCTTCGACGTCCACTTACTTCTTGCCCACCGGGATCGCGTCGCCCAGGTTCATCGACCCGCCGCCTTCACTGACGTAGTTGCGGTTCCAGGAAGGGATCTCGACTTCGACGTCGCCCTCAATCACACATTGGCAGCCCAGGCGCGATTTCAGCGTGAGCCCGGCGGCCATGTCCAGGCGGTCGGCTTCCTCATCGGTCATCTCCGAAAGGTTCTCCATGCCCTTGTTAACGATCACGTGGCAGGTGGTGCAGGCGCAGTTGCCGCCGCAGGCGTGTTCCAGGTGGATTCCGAAGTTCAGGCAGACGTCCAGGATCGATTCGGGGAGCCCGTGTTCCTGATATGGCAGCTGGCCCGCTTCGAACTCCACGGTCTTCCCGTCGATGGTGAGCTTCGGCACAACCTATTATAGCGTTCGCATGAGTGCGAACGCGGCACGCATGAGTGCGTGCGCTACTGCATACTGGAAAGAGTGTTTCATTTAGTCGAGAAGAAGATCTCCGAGCGGGTGCGCGGGCATGTGCGTTCGCGCTTCGGCGCGGATATCGCGGTGTCGCTCGAACAGCCGAAGCAGTCCTCATTCGGCGAACTGGCGATTCCCGTGGCGTTCCATCTGGCACGGCAGTTGAAGCAGGCCCCCAAGGCGATCGCGGCGCAGATGGTTGCCGACCTCGGGCCCATCGAAGGCGTCTCGGCGATGGAGGTGGCGGGGAACGGCTACATCAATGTCCGGCTCGATCGCGGCGCTTATGGCTATGCAGTGTTGCAGGGAGCGGAAGACCGGGCGCCATCCGGCGGCAAGATCATTGTCGAGCACACCAATATCAATCCCAACAAAGCCGCGCACATCGGGCATCTGCGCAACGCCGTGCTGGGCGATACGTTCGTGCGGATGCTGCGGTCCAGCGGCCGGAGCGTGGAAGTTCAGAATTATATCGACAATACGGGTGTGCAGGTGGCCGACGTGGTGGCGGGTTTCCACAATCTGGAGCATAAGTCGGCGGCCGATGTAGAAAAGCTGCTGGGCGATCCCAGCCGTGCGATTCGATTACTACTGCTGGGATCTGTACGCGCGCGTCTCGGCGCATTTCAAGGATCATCCCGAAGCGCTGGCGTGGCGGCAGGAGACGCTGCACGCCATCGAACACGGCGGCGGGGATCTGGCCCATCTGGCGGCGATCGTCGCGGACGCGATCGTCGACTATCATCTGAAAACCATGGACCGGCTGGGCATCGAATACGACGTGCTGCCGCGCGAAAGCGAGATCCTGCACCTGCGATTCTGGGAAGCTGCCTTCGCGCAGTTAAAGGACCGCCAGGCGATTTATCTGGAAACTGAAGGGAAGAACAAAGGCTGCTGGGTCATGCCGGCCAGCGCCTTCAAGCAACAGGCCGATGAGGATGCCGACGACAGCAAGGTGATCGTTCGTTCCAACAATACGGTTACCTATGTCGGCAAGGACATCGCCTATCAGCTTTGGAAGTTCGGTTTGCTGGGCAAAGGATTTTTTCTACCAGCCTTTGGAACAGTACGATGGCCACACTGTATATGTCTCAACCGACCAACCGCCGCCCGCCGGGGGGCCCTTCATTCGGCCATGGCGAGCTGGTGTACAACGTCATCGACTCGCGCCAGTCATATTTACAGGACGTCGTGGTGGCCGGCTTGCGCGCGCTGGGTTATAACGAGCAGGCGGATCACTCGGTGCATTTTTCGTACGAGATGGTCGCGCTGACGCCCGGAACATGCGTCGAGCTGGGGATCGAGCTCTCGGAAGAAGATCGCAAACGGCCGTATGTGGAAGTGTCGGGACGCAAGGGCCTGGGCGTGAAGGCGGACGATTTGATCGACAAGCTGATCGAAAAAGCCTTGGAGGAAGTAGACTCGCGGCATCCGGAAAAGCCTGGTGGCGAGCGGCGCAAAATAGCCCAGCAGATTGCGATTGGGGCGCTGCGCTACTTCATGCTGAAGTTCACGCGGAATTCGGTGATCGCCTTCGATTTCCAGGAAGCGCTGAGTTTCGAGGGCGAGACCGGGCCCTATGTCCAGTACACGGCGGTGCGGGCGCGGAACATTTTGCGAAAGCTGGCCGAGCGCGGCGAACCGCTGCCGGATTTTGCGCGCGAGCTGGACCGGGCGGCGATGGAGCGTCAGTTAGTCTCCGAAGATTTCTGGCAGTTGCTGCTGATGGCGTCCAAAGCGGATTCGGCGATCGAACGCGCGGTCGGGTCGGGCGAGCCGGCGCACGTCGCGAAGTATGCGTTTCAACTTGCGCAGGCGTTCAACACTTTTTATCACGACTATCAGGTGTTGACGGAGGAGAATCGCGAGAAGCGGACGTTCCTGTTGTGGATGACCGATTATTTTCGCGCGCAACTGGAGCGGACGCTGGGCGTCCTGGGCATCGCGGTGCCGGAGTACATGTAGAAGATAGGTTTTTGCCTGAAGGAACTACAATGAAGGTGAATGAACAAGTTGAATAGCTTTGGCGCGGCGTCTACGCTCACCGTAGGCGGCAACCAGTATCGATATTACTCGCTCGAAGCGCTGGAAAAACGCGGCCTTGCGAAGATTTCCCGCATACCCTGCTCGATCCGCATCTTGCTGGAGAATCTGCTGCGCTCTGAAGACGGGCGCGTCGTCAAAGCCGCGGACATCGAGTACGTGGCCAAGTGGCAGATCGGCGGTCCGGCGAAGGAGATCAACTTTCAACCCGCTCGCGTACTGCTGCAGGATTTCACCGGCGTTCCCTGCGTGGTGGACCTGGCGGCCATGCGCGACGCTCTGCGCGACCTTGGGTCCGATCCCAAGCGCGCGAATCCGCTGATCCCGGTCGACCTGGTGATCGACCATTCGGTGCAGGTGGACAAGTTCGGCTCCAAAGACTCGTTCAGCGTTAATGCGCTGCTCGAATTCCAGCGCAATCAGGAGCGCTACGCTTTCCTGCGCTGGGGCCAGAAAGCCTTTCAGGATTTTCGCGTGGTGCCGCCCGATACCGGTATCGTGCACCAAGTGAATCTGGAATACCTGGCGCCCGTGGTTTTCACGGACCGGCGCGAATCGCCGGTGCTGGCTTATCCCGACACCCTGATGGGCACGGATTCCCACACCACCATGATCAACGGCCTGGGCGTGGTCGGTTGGGGCGTGGGCGGCATCGAGGCCGAAGCCTGCATGCTGGGCCAGCCGATTTCAATGCTGCTTCCCCAAGTGGTCGGATTCAAGCTGCGCGGTAAATTGCCCGCGGGCTCGACCGCTACCGATCTGGTGCTCACCGTAACGCAGATGCTTCGCAAGAAGGGCGTGGTGGGCAAATTTGTGGAGTTCTACGGAAGCGGCGTGGCTGCGCTGCCTCTGGCCGATCGCGCGACCATCGGCAACATGGCGCCCGAATACGGCGCGACCATCGGCTTCTTTCCCATCGATCATCAGACGCTGGATTATCTGCGGCTATCGAATCGTCCGCCGGAGTTGATCGCGCTGGTGGAAGCCTACGCTAAGGCCCAGGGCCTGTTCCTTAGTCCGGATTCGCCCGAGCCAGAATACTCGGACACCCTGGAGCTGGATCTTTCGACCGTTGTGCCGTCGTTAGCCGGTCCTAAACGGCCGCAGGATCGCATCAATCTTCCGGATGTGAAGAAAAACTTTCTGGCATCGCTGACCGCCGCGCCGAAGACGGCGCAAATTGGGACCAACGGATCGAAAGCGACCATTCATGACGGCTCGGTGGTGATCGCCGCGATCACGAGCTGCACCAATACGTCGAATCCGTCGGTGATGGTGGCCGCGGGACTGCTCGCCAAGAAAGCGGTCGAGAAAGGGTTGAAGACGCAGCCCTGGGTGAAGTCCAGCCTGGCGCCCGGCTCCAAAGTAGTCTCCGATTACCTGGACGACGCCGGGCTCACGCCGTATCTCGAAAAGCTGCAGTTTAACCTGGTCGGCTACGGCTGCACCACCTGCATCGGCAATAGCGGTCCGCTGCCCGAGCAAGTGGCGGACGCGGTGCAAAAGGAAAAGCTAGTGGTGGCCGCGGTGTTGAGCGGCAACCGTAACTTCGAAGGCCGCATCAACGCGCTGGTGCGCGCCAATTACCTGGCTTCGCCGCCGCTGGTCGTGGCGTATGCGCTGGCCGGCCGCGTCGACATCGATCTCGAAAACGATCCAATCGGCGCTGATCAAAACGGCAAAGATGTCTATCTGCGGGATATCTGGCCCGCGCCGGAAGAAGTTGCCGCGGTCGTAAAGCAGTCGGTCCGCAGCGAGATGTTCCAAAAACAATACGCCGAAGTGTTCCAAGGCGACGAGCGTTGGAATTCGGTCAAAGTTCCGGCCGGCGATCTATACGAATGGAGCGACCGGTCGACCTATATTCGTAAGCCGCCGTATTTCGAAAATATGGTGGACCCGAAAACTTCGGTGCACGATCTGACCGGGCTGCGAGTGCTGGCGATGCTAGCCGATTCCGTGACCACCGACCACATTTCTCCCGCGGGCTCAATTCCGGTCGATAGTCCGGCCGGCAAATACCTGATCGGACTAGGCGTTAAGCCGGGGGATTTCAATTCCTACGGCGCGCGGCGCGGCAACCACGAGGTGATGGTGCGCGGCACGTTCGCCAATATCCGTTTGCGGAATTTGTTAGCCCCCGGGACCGAAGGCGGCTGGACCACGCACGTCCCGTCGGGCGAGAAGATGTTCATTTACGACGCGGCTCTGAAGTATCAGAAGGAAGGCACGCCGTTGCTGGTGATCGCGGGCAAAGAGTACGGCTCGGGATCATCGCGCGATTGGGCCGCCAAAGGTACGCTGTTGTTGGGCGTGAAGGCGGTGATCGCCGAAAGTTACGAGCGGATTCATCGGTCCAATCTAATTGGCATGGGTGTACTGCCGCTTCAATTTCTGCCGGGTGAGAATCGCGAGACGATCGGCTTGACCGGCTCGGAGGCTTACTCGATCGAAGGCGTCCAGCAGGCCATCGCGTCCGGAGCGCGGGCGCGCGTCAAAGCCCAGAGCGAGCAAGGGCGAAAAGAGCTTCGAGGCGATGGTGCGGATCGATACGCCCATGGAAGCCGAATACTACCGCAACGGCGGGATACTGCCGTACGTGCTGCGGCAACTGGCAGCTAAGAACTAGTCCAATACTCGAACAAACTCTGCCAGGATGCGGTATTTTTCTTCGTCCGGATCGAGATCCCAGGAAGGAAAGCCGGGGTTGAGCGATTCCAGGCGAATGCGTTCGTGGCGCCAACTTCCTTCCGTACCCACCTTCTCACTCTCGTAGCGCTTCACGGCGAAGGCGTTGGCTTCACGGTCTTCGGCGAGAACCAGCCGGCCGGCCCGGCTTCCGGTCACCCCCGCGCGGAAGACACAGAGACTGCCGTCGGGGATCAGCGGCTCCATGGAACGGCCGGCGATCTGAGCGATGAACATGTCGGGGCTTAGGCGCAAATCTCGCGGCGCTTCGATCCAGCCTTGTTCGGTGACCTCGTCATTTTCGAGAAACTTGCCGGCTGCAACCCGCAGTGAATAGCGTGGCAGATGCGTCCGGAACTCGAGCACTTTGCTAGGGACGTGCTGACGATAAAGCCGGTCCAGTGCGCGAGAGAAATCTTCCACCAAGACTTGCTCGCGATCAGTAATGCGAACGCTAGTGGAAAGCGTACTCTCCAGATATTCGAAGAGCTTCTGCGCGCCCAGCTCGCCTGATTTGCGAGCTAAATCATCCGAAAGCCCCTCCAGGACCTCCAGGTCTTCTTCGTCCACCAGCGAATCCATATCACGGCGGAAGCGGAGATGCAGAGCGTTCGATTGCGGGTCTTCCAGCAATACGCCCAGATTCACCAGGCCCTGACCGGGCAGATCAGCCTGCATTATCGAGTATCGCCCCGTTGACATAGCTTACTGGACTTATCGGACCGAATTCGACTTATCGGCAGCGAGAATGAATGTTCACTACGGCGCAAAGGGATAATACCCTTTGCGTGCGCGCACTTTGACATTGGCCAGGTTGACCTTCACGTTGATGTTGCGGAACTGGCGCTTTTCATCGACCGTGTCAGGGCGTATAGCGAATAATATATTGCGTTGTCACTTCCCCGGCCACCGCCTCGATGGCTTTATACATTCCATTGGCGAGCGCTGAAGCGTAACCGCCGGTCCCCACCTTTAATGCATAGTTGCCTTCGTCCGAGGGCGTTGACAGGTAACCCGAGACATCGCCGTAGACGTTTTGCAGCGGTGCGACCACGCGGCCGCCGGTCTCCTCGGCCAGCCGGACCAGGTTATCTTCATCCGGATTGGCAAAGCCGAACGCCACTGTGCTCACGCCGTAGATCGTCACCAGGTTGCGCTGTGCGATCTCGACCGCCTCGTTCAACGTCTTCTTGCTGGAGTTGTCGTGCCCGTCGCCGATTACCACCAGAATGCGGCGCGGCTCGATGGGCTCCCCATCGATAAGCTTGCGGCTGGTGCAGGCCATGTAGATGGCGTCGAACAGGGCGGAGCCGCCGGTTGGTTTCAGTTTTTCCAGCTTCCGCACCATCGGCTCCGGATCGCTGGTGGTGTTGACTACCAACTCGGCTTCGTTGGCGTAGGAAATAAGATAGCCGCTGAACTTCGGATTATCGCCCGGCACCAGATTTTGCACCAGCTCCACCGCGGCATCCTGATAATTCTTCCAATGCATACGGCTGGAGTTGCTGATGTCCATCAGGAACCCGACCACCACCGGCTGGTTGCGCTCGCGCGTGAAGAACTGGATCTTCTGCTGCTTACCCTCGTCGAAGACGCTGAAATCCTTTTCGTCCAGATCGTTGACGAAGCGCCCCTTCTCATCCGTCACTGTCACCGGGACGATGACTTCGTTGACCTGGACTTTGATCGATGGCGCCGGGTTTTGTGGAGCGCGCGACGGGCACAGGATTCTGGTGTTGACTGGCCGGCGCCGGCGGCTGGGCGCACAGCGGAAGGGCGAGCACGGTAGACAAGAGGACTCGCTGCATATGGGAAGACCTTGTTCTGATTATAGGACACCTAGCGCTCAACCCGGCCCGACCCTCCGCTGCGGATCAACTGTTCCACCTCGTCGCGGCCTAAGCGGCTGAAGTCGCCGGGGATGGAATGCTTCAGGCAGGACGCCGCTGCAGCGAATTCGAGCGACTCCCGCGGACCCGCGAGATTGAACAAGCCAAAAATCAGGCCGGCGGCGAAGCAGTCCCCCGCGCCCACCCGGTCGACAATGTGCGTGATCTCATAATGGCGGCTCACGAGAAACTGCTTGCGATCATGCAGGCAGGCGGACCATCCGTTGTGAGATGCGCTCTTCGATTCACGCAGCGTAATAGCCAGCATCTTGAGGTTGGGGTAAGCGTCCAGGACTTTTTCGCAGAGCGCGCGGTACTGTTCCGGCTCCAGGCGGCCGGAACTCACATTCACATCGGCCTGAATGCCCAGCGCGGCCTGGCAATCTTCTTCGTTGGCGATACCTACGTCCGTGAGGCGGAATACCTCCGGCATAACGTCCCTGGCTGGCTTTCCATATTTCCAAAGATTCTTGCGGTAGTTCAGATCGCACGACACCGTCAGGCCTCGATCGCGCGCGGCCCGCATGCTCTCCATTGCCAGGTCGGCCGCGCTTTGGCTCAGCGCCGGCGTGATGCCCGTGATGTGGAACCACGCGGCTTCCCGGAAAGCTGTTGTCCAATCGATGTCGCCCGGCTTGGCTAGCGCCATGGCGCTGTTTTCGCGGTCGTAGAATACTTTGGAGGGCCGCTGGTTGGCGCCGCTTTCGACGAAGTAAACGCCCATGCGTCCGGTGCCGCGCACGATCTGGCTGGTATCCACGTTGAAGCGCCGTAGCTCGCCCACCAATGCGTCGGCGATCGGATTCGCGGAAGGAAGGACCGTGACATAGCGCGCGGGATTACCGAATCCCGGCCAGAGCAACGCGCGACATTGGCCTCGCCGCCGCCAAAAGTGGCGATCAAGCGCGGCGACTGGAGCAATCGCTCGAATCCTGGCGGAGCCAGGCGCAACATGGTTTCGCCGAAGGTCACTACCAGGTTGGACATGAAGAACAGAATACAGAAGTCAGGAGGCAGAAGGCAGAAGGCAGGTGCAGAAAACCAGCAACTAGAAACCAGAAACTAGTACCCGTAGATTCTTGAATTATTAAGATTCTTGTATTACAGTTAGTTGTGTTCCAAAAGAAAACCGCACCGGGGAGCCGGCTGGTGAGGACTGTCTAAGCCGCCGGTTCCGGTGCGGTTTGCCCAATCGGGCCAGGATCTGGCGTCTGCACGTCTGGCTGGATACCCACTTTCAGTTCCTTCAGGCGAGGCCCGCGTCCTACTTTCCTCCACCATGAACGCCAAACGCAACCGATACCGTGATCCCAGGCGAGATCATCAAATCTGGAAGCGACCAAAAAAACCCCTCTGTTGCAACCTGCCAACAGGATAAAGAGTAGTTTGAAAACTCAAAGCACCGGTTCCCGCAAGCACGCCGTTCACCAGCCTACTCCAGACCCCATCCCGCACGTCGCAAACAGAGGGCAGGTTTTCAAAGGTCACTTCATCAATTCGCTGACTTGAATGCACGGCTGGCTCCATCGTTTTGTCTAAGTATTTACAATAGTTTGCAAGCGTAGGCCGTTTCGTCCGAGGCCTCGGGCTGCCAGGGGTGTGTCAGTGTGACACAATGGAGAACGCTCTCCTACGCATGCGTTTGGGAATTTTAGGCTTCTTACTTTCAAGCTGTTTGTTTGGCCAGGCACGTAGACGAGGAGTACCGGATCTACAGCGAACATCCTCGCCTCTTTCTGACTTCCCAACGGCTGCGGCTGCTTGAAGCGCGAGCGTGACCGGGACTCCATGCGCTGGCACCAGTTCGCGCTGCTGGTGCGGGCCGCCGCGCAAATGCCGGAGCCCGGCTTCGCCTTGGGACTCTATTTCGCGGTGACCGGCGATACTGCTTTCGGCAAGCGCGCCGCCGATTGGGCGCTGGGGCCGGCCACCGACTTGCGGCAGTTGGCGCTGGTCTACGACTGGTGCCAGCCGGCCATGAACGCCGCGCAGTCGAAAGCTCTCGCTGCCAAGATTCGCACGGATGACAGAGCAACCCCTGGCAGCGAGCGTTACCGGGCGGCGCGATCGCGTTCTGGCCGTTATTGCAACCGCGGACGACCAGCAGCACTCAGAAGAGGGCCTGTTGCGCGAAACCATCCAACAGTGGTGGCGCGCAGGGTTGGCGCCCAAACTGGCGAGCGGTGTCACCGCCATCCCGCACGACGAGCTATACGCGCTGCTCGAACTCATGCACGCCATTCGCGACAACACCAAGATCGATCTTCGCGAAGACGCTCCGGAATACTTCAAAGAACTTCCGAAGTACCAGATTCTCGGCAACTACCCCGCGCCGCTGGCGGCTCCCGAGAATGAATACCGCATTCCGGTCTATAAAGGGTCGGTCGAGCCCGATGTCGACCGGGCCGCGCTGGCGCGCGCCGCGGGATTGAGCATGGTGGCTTTCGACAACAACGCATTCGAAAACCAATATCTGCAAGGCTGGCTGATTCAGGATCGATTCATGATGCAGGGCACTTTCGGCGCGCCCTACGAGTTCCTGTGGGCCAATCCATATCAGCCCGGGCTCAGCTATTTTCAGCTTCCGGTGGTGTATCACGATGCTCATCGGGAACGCTGTTCGTACGTTCGAACTGGGAAGACGAGGCAGTCTGGTTCGGATTGTATGAAGGCGAGGCGCAGTTGTTCCAGGACGGAAAGATTACGGTGCTGAATCAGTCCGTGCCGGCCGGGGTTAATCCGAAGCCGATCGCGGTTGGGGACGCGAGCGTTTTGCTGGGAAGAAGCCCGATGCGTTTTTCTGTGGAAGGCGGCACGACTTTGGTGGTAGGATTGAAAGCTCGACGCAAATATCTGATCGAAACTGACGATGAGGAGTTACGCGAGCTCGAAACCGACCGGGTCGGTACTTTAGTGCTCGAATATCCCGCGGATCGAATGGCGGGAGTTCGCATCGTGGAGGCCAAGGGTGGAAGCGACGGAACGTGAGCTGGTAGTGCATCAACTGGCGCACAGCCGCGAGAGATTGGTGCTGGCGGTGGAGGGTTTGTCGACCGAGCAGCGCAGCTTCCGTCCCGCCGAAGATCGCTGGTCGATCGCCGATTGCATCGAGCACATTACCGTGGCTCGAAGGCAGCGTGCTGCGGCAAAATTCAGGAGGCTTTGCAATCGCCGCCGGAGCCGGAGCGACGGGATCGAGGTTCGGGGAAAAGACCAGATCATTTTGGAGCAGGTGCCGGTGCGGGAGCAGCGTGTGCAAGGGTCCGGCCGGTTTTGATGCCGCAAGGCCGCTGGCCGGACTTCGAAGAGCTGGTGCGGCAATTCGAAGCCACGCGCGAGCGCAGCGTGCGGTTCAGCGCGGTGACGCAGGCCGATCTCCGCAGTCATTTCTTCCCGCACCCCGTGCTGGGGCTGCTCGATTGCTACCAATGGTTGCTGCTCATTTCCGCGCACTGTGAGCGGCACGTCCGCCAGATGGAAGAAGTGAAAGCTGATCCGGGCTTTCCAATGCATCAACAGGCCGGGCAGGCCGGCGCCTGAAGCTTTCACCGAAAACCGTAGGAGCCGGGAGGTATCTATGCGGAAGCTATTCGTATTTCTAGCTGGGGCAGCAGCATTGGCCCAAAACGCCCCGGACCATCCCTCGGTCACCGCCCAGGGAAAAACCTTCACGCCCCGCTCCATCCTCGCGCGCAACATGGGCACGCCCGAAGATCAGACCACGGCCTTCCCGCCTCACAAAATCGTCGGCAACGTCTACTACGTCGGCACCAAAACCCTGAGCGCGTTTCTCATCGTCACGCCGCAGGGCAACATCCTCATCGACAGCACCTACGAGCGCAACGTTCGCACCATCCAGAAATCGATTGAACAACTCGGCTTCAAATTCTCCGACACCAGAATCCTCCTGGGCAACCACGCTCACGGCGATCACATGGAAGGCGATGCACTGGTGAAGGAACTCACCGGCGCGCAGGTCGTTTCGATGGCCGAGGACGTCCCCGCTCTCAAAGCCATGAAGCCCGGCGGCAAAGAGCATCCTGTAGACCGCATCATCCACGACGGCGACACGGTTACGCTCGGCGACGCGACACTCACCGCGCATCTCACGGCCGGCCACACGCGCGGCGCAACCACCTGGACCATGCCCGTAACCGAAGCCGGCAAGACTTACCAGGTCGTCTTCTACTCCAGCCTGCGCTCGCCCACCGTGCTGACGCCCCCGTGATCGATGAATTCAACCACTCCTTCGCAGTCGTCCGCACGCTGCCCTGTGACATTCCGCTCGGCGACCACCCCTCCGAATACGGCATGGCGGAGAAGTACGCCAAACTCAAACCCGGCGCGCCGAATCCCTTCATCGATCCCTCCGGTTGCCGCCTCGAAGCCGACATGGAAGAAGCCATGTTCAAAGCGATTCTGGCCGAGCAACAAAAGGCGGAACAGCAGCACTGAAAGATCCCGGCACGTGCGTCAGGTTGTGCCACTGATCTCGGCTCTTTTGTTTCTGCCTGTCATCAGCCTTGCGAGTCCGGAAAATCGGCTAAAGTTTAAGCATTAAGGAGAAAATATGGGCTCGCGCAATGCTTTAGTTTTAGCGATAAGCCTGATTCTGATGCGGACGGCGGCGTTCGCGCAGGCTCCCGCGGACGTCGCCGATGCCGTCCGACACCGAGATCCGCAAAATTCTCGCCGATCGCATCGGTGCGGAAAACGTCTGGCATAGGAATAGTGGTCGGGCGTGATCGACTGCGAAAGGCCGGCGGATCATTTCCTATGGCAGTCTCGCGAAGGACGACAAGCGGCCGCTCAATGGCGACACCATCTTCGAAATCGGCTCCATGACGAAAGTGTTCACATCGCTGGTGCTGATGGATATGGTGCAGAAGGGCGAAGTCGCGGTAACCGATCCGGTTTCGAAGTACCTGCCGGCGACTGTCAAAGTCCCGGAGCGAAACAGTAAGAAGATTACATTGCAGGATCTTTCGACCCAAAGCTCCGGGCTGCCGCGCATGCCGGCGAATTTCCACCCCAAAGATCAAGCGAATCCTTATGCGGATTACACGCCCGAGAAGCTCTATGAGTTTCTATCCGGCTACCAACTCACGCGCGACATCGGCGCGCAGTACGAGTATTCCAACCTCGGCGTCGGGCTGCTGGGCCACGCTGCTAACATTGCGCGCAGGCATGGACTACGAAGCGATGGTGCGGTCCCGCATTCTCGAGCCTCTGGGGATGAACAACACCCGCGTCACGCTTACGCCGGAAATGAGAGCGCGGCTGGCGATTGGACATGGCCCGGCCTGAGTGAGGTGCCGAACTGGGACATGTCGATGCGCTGGCCGGCGCCGGCGCTCTGCGCTCCAGCGCGAACGACATGCTGACCTTCCTGGCCGCGAATCTCGGCTACACCAAGACGCCGCTTGCTGCGGCGATGGCGGCAGGAGATATCCATTCGCCGGCCGGCGGGATCGCCCGACATGCAGATCGCCTACGCCTGGCACATTCAAACTAAGAATGGAAATTCCATCATCTGGCACAACGGCGGCACCGGCGGATACCGCACCTATATGGGTTTCGATCCGAAAAGCCGGGCGGGTGTCGTGGTGCTGTCGAACATCGCATCGGCCGCGGGCCGGACGACATCGGACGGCATTTGCTCGACGCCAGCTATCCATTGGATAAGGTTGAACCGATCAAAGAGCACAAAGAAGTCACGGTCGATACGAAGGTCTTCGACAACTACGTTGGCACTTACCAATTGGCTCCGAATGCGATAATGACTATCTCGCGCGAGGGCGATCAGTTTTTCGCGCAGCTCACCGGACAGCCAAAGCTCCAGATATTCCCCGAAAGCGAGCGGAAGTTTTTCCTGAAGGTGGTGGACGCGCAGCTGACCTTCGATACGGATGCGCAGGGTAAAGCGCACTGAAGTAATCCTTCACCAGAACGGGCGGGACGTGCCGGCCAAGCGGATGGACGAGGCGCAGGCCGCGGCATCGATGGCGGCGTTGGCGAAGCGATTCAAGGATCAAACGCCGGCGCCAGGATCGGAAGCTGCGGTGCGCCGCAGCATCGACGAGCTGCGGACGGGGCAGCCGAAATACGAGCTGATGAGTCCGGGCTTCGCCGGACGTCACGCGCCAGCAGTTGCCGCAGCTCAAAGCCAACATCGCTCAACTTGGCGCGGTCGAATCGGTGACGTTCAAAGGAGTCGGACCAGGCGGCGCCGACATTTATGAGGTGAAGTTCGAGCATGGTTCCACGGAATGGGGAATCATGTTGGAACCGAATGGAAAAGTTGCGAGCCTGGGTTTCCGCCCGCTGTAGGTGGGTCCCCGCCCCGGGCGGGCGCGTAATTTACCAATATCCGATCATCCGGCCAGCGGTAATTGCGGTAAGCCAGCAGAAGAGCGAGATTCCACCAAACATCGCCAGCTTTGACTGTTCGCGCGAAGAAAGCTCCCGAATTCTGTGTTGCTTCCAGGCCCGCAAAGAACTGAGTGCGGCCACATTGAGAATTCCTAAGCCGATAGCGGGAAATTTGATGTAAAGGAATGGATTGCCGACGTATTCCGTCGCCTTGGTCGCAAGCAGGCATACGCCGCTGATCGCCGCAATGACGAAACCGGTCGTGGCAACTGGCACTGTAGGCTTGCTGATCGCCGCCAGGTTGATGTTTCGCCAAAGCCCCAGCAGCCGAAGGTCGAGGATCAGAATGGCGCCGAAAAGCGAAGCTACGCCCAGAATATGGACCAGGTTCACAACGCCGTACGTCCAGACGCCCGATTCGCGCATCGCGTGGCCGATTGCCGAGCCCTCTAGCCACGCCATGAATTGATACAGACGGTCCTCCGGCTATGTTATGTACGATCGGGATAGACGTTGAACGTCCGGCCGTTCCAGATTACGCGCTCGGTCTTGATCTCAAAACGTTTTGGGTCCCGATTACGATGCCCATGGATCGTGACCGTAGCTCCTACTGGAATGATGCCTTCCTTCAAGCCTGCCCGCTGAGTGCGTGCCGGCGGGGCCAACGTTAGATCCCAGACCTGACCATCGGAAGCGCGCACTTTCATGGTCGCGTGAGGTCCAGCCAGGCTGACCGGAGTTTCGACAGTACCTGTCAGCTCGAATTCCGCATCCAGGTTCCCACCCCAACCGTGGTGGGCTAATGCTGGAAGGGCTGCAAGCAACGGTGCAAGGATGGCAAGCCGGATGCAAAGTGTGTGTCTGGAGTTCATTGCGCACCTCTAGCTGCCGTACCAATCCAGAAGCCTGACATCAATGCCGGAGCCGTCCAGCGCCTTCTTGAAAGCCATGGTATCGGAGCCCTTGTAGTGATAGGGATAAACAATCGCAGGGTGAAATGCGCGCACCGCGTCGGCGGCCTCTTCAGGCGTCATGGTGTAAGGCAGGTTCATGCAGACAAAAGCCACGTCGATATTCTTGAGCGCCTTCATTTCTGGGATGCCTTCGGTGTCGCCCGAAAAATAAAACCGCTTTCCGCCGTAAGTCGACGATATAGCCGCAGCCTCGCCCCTTGTCATGAAACAGCTTGCCGGCCGAGGGCCCACGCGTCAGGTTGTAGGCGGGGACGGCTTCCACGGTGAAGGGTCCCAGCGTCTTCATCTGGCCATAGGAAATGACGTTGGAGCCGAACACTTTCTGGGCGACGGCCTCAGGCGCGACAACTTCCGTGCCCGTGCCGGACTTTTTCAGCTTGCTCACGATGTCGGGCGCCATGTGGTCGCCGTGAATATCGGTGATGAGGATGTAATCGGCAGGCGGCAGCTTATCGAAGGAGCCTTGCGCGGGATCGATATACAGGACCTTGCCACCAGCCTGGATCATGAGGCTGGCGTGCTGGATGGGCGTGATCTTGAGGGTTCCGGCGGAGGTGGAAAACTCCTGAGGGGGCGCCGCTAGGGCAGCGCCCGCAAGAAGGGTTAGAACGAAAGCAGCGCTTTTCATGGACGCGATTGTAGCACTCTCCGCACGCCGTGTTACTTGGTGGACGTCTCGATCTTCCAGCCGGGCTTGACTTCGAAATCGTAGACGTTCAACTCAGGCGAAATCGCCTTCGATCCGAACCGTCGCGACTTGCTTCTCATTTGGCACGCGCATGGTGTATGGTTCGCGCGCGCCGGGAGCCGATTCCTTCGGCCAGATGGTGATGGAAGCAACCAGAAAGGTACTGGGCACGAACGCGAGGATCGTGCCCAGGATAAGATGCTTTGAGGCTACTTTGGCGTTAGAACGTCACACGAATCGCGAGTTGCAGTTGCCGCGCGAAGTTCGCCTGGCTGTTGATTTGTCCGAAGGAGCCGCTCGATATATTCGTCTGCGGCGAATAGAAATACGGTGTATTGAAGGCGTTGAGCGCTTCAGCTCGGAACTGCGCCTTCACTCGTTCGCCAAAGGGGAAGTTCTTGAAGACGGAGATGTCCCAATTTGCCTCGGTCGGACCGCGCAAATTGCCCAAACTGCGGGGCGTGTTGCCGAAAGTAGCCGGCGGCAGCCAGTGGTGAACGCAGCTGGGTTGATGTAGTTGTAAAGGCGTTGCTCGAGGCTGCCACTGGTCACCGGTGAAGTGCTGGTCATGTTCGGGCGTTGCTCTCCGTAACCGTATGCCGAGTTGCCGTTATTCTGGATGATCTGGAGCGGGAAACCGCTTTGAAAGACCGAAACTGTGTTGATGACCCATCCACCGATGATAAAGTCGGCTGCCCGATTAACGTTGCCTGCAAAGGGCTGGCCCTTACCGAACGGAAGGTTATACGAAATCGAAGTCGCCCAACGGAACGGGGCGTCCACGGTCGAGTAGCTGTACTCTCCCGCGAACGTATAGGGATTCTGAGGCGCCTGTACAGGCTGCCCATTGAGATTGCTCCCGACGCCTCCAAAACTCGCATCCATATTCTTGGACCATGTAAAGTTGCTCAGGAACACCAGGCCATGACTGAACCGCTTGGTGGCGTGGATAACCAGTGAGTTATAGTTTGCGTGGTCGGCGTTGCCGGCGCCGCTCGCCGTATGCGTACCGAATATTTCTTTTACTGAAGTGTAGGCGGCGTAAGGCAGCAGGAGACGGAAGGCCTGTATGGTGGGACCCGACAACGTCCCTCCTACGGAGTTGATATAAGCCGAGTTTGCGAAGGGGTTCGGGACCGACGCGTTGAGGGCAGTCGCTCCCTGGCTCAGGTTACTGGGGTTGAGGGCGTCGATGTTGACCCCCGGGCTCCCGATACCCAATGTGAGATCGGATGTATGGGAACCAACATAGCCGATTTCCAAGGCCACGCCTCCGCCCAACTCGCGCTGCACGTCTACGGAATACTGGTGTACCCGAGGCGCACTTGTTTTCGGATCAACCAAGCTCAAAGGGCCACCGACTTGGGCTAGACCGCCCAGCGTGTTGCCCACCGGGGCTTGCAGCCCGTTCGGGAACGGATTTGCCAACTGGTTAGTGGTGTATTTTTGGTTATACTCCGTCGTATTAGCATACCCAGGAGTGCTTAGCGGACCACCTAAGTAAATCTGCGGAGCCCAGAATAAACCATAGCCGCCGCGCAGAACGGTTTTGCTGTTGAGCTGATAAGCTACACCGACTCGGGGGCCCCACTTTGAGCTGGGGTAGTTGCCAACCGACGTAGGCGCTCCGTTTAGGCCTGCATATTGTCCAACACCTACCACATTCAGCCCGGACACCTGCGAGGCGATCGGATTCGCTGCAGTTGTATTGAAACCAGTTATCAGCCCGTTGTGGTCTTCGTAAATGCCTCCCTCGTGCTCCCAGCGGAGTCCCAAGTTAACGGTCAGCTTACTGGTCCAGCGGAAATTGTCCTGGACGTACGCGCCGTAATACGGGATCAGGTCTGTTAGGGTTATGGAATTGTCGGCAGTACGGTCAAAGGGCAGCCCCAGCAGCAGGTCGCCTAAGTCCACGCCCGTGCTGCTGTTGGTCAGGCTGGAGTTGGTGTTAAAAGTGTAGCAGCCCGTGGAACAATTGACACTATTCCCGGAGGTGGCGATCAGCCGATAGTCGAAACCAAACTTAAGGCTGTGACGGCCCAAGGATTTGTCCACGCTCGTGGAGAAGTTATGCGACGCCTCTGAGTAGTAAGCAAAGTCGCCGGTGTCGCCCAACGAGTAAAGGCTGGTCATGTTGACCTGCGGGAATTCGGCCGCGGCTGGATTGACAAACGAATTGTTCATCCCCAAAGTGGCGATATTAAATCCCTGCGAGCTGTTGTAATCGAAATTCGGGAATCGGTTGTAGCCGTACCGCATCGTAAATACTGTCGTTGGATTGATGGTGAAAATACTATTCACCGCAGTCGCATCCACCCGTCGGAGGAGCCGCCAACCGGACTGGGTTGACTCACCCCACCAAGTGTCGCCTGGCTCCAGCGAGTAGTACCGAGCATAGCTCAAGGTCATTCGCCACCAGGAAGTGAAATCCTCGTCGAGTTTAGCCGTATACTGAACGGCGCGAGCCTTGATGGAAGAAGATAATGCGTAGTCGTTGGCTCCAAAGTAGGCTGGCGTGCTGGTTGGAACTGGATATGTGGCGGCGATCGCCAAGCCTTGTTGCGTGAGCCGGGAGGCTGGAATGATACTGCCCGAGAATGGAGATCCGTTCAGAGGATCGATAATCGTTATCACCTTTCCAGTGTTTGGGTCAATGGAGTGTGAGAAATCGCCACCGCGCTCCGCCAACGTCGGCAGGTTGAAATTGGAAGAGTCCGAGGACCGGTCGTCATAGTGCTCTACGCCCAGGTAGAAGAAGGTCTTGTTCTTTCCGTCATAGATGTGAGGAATCCAGATCTTGCCGCCGAAGCTCGCGCCCCAGGTCTTATTCGGCTGCTCGGCGATGGGAATGCCGGCCGCGTTGCTGAAAAAGTTGTTCGCATCCCAACTGGTTTCGCGAAGATGGCCATACGCGCTGCCATGGTAGGTGTTACCGCCAGATTTCATCAGGGTGTTGAACATCCCGCCGCCGGTGCGCGCCATTTCGGCGTCGTAGGTGTTGGCTTGGATCTTCACGTCCTCCACGGTTTCGAGCGTGGGGATGATGATGGCTCGATTGTTGGAGTCAGTGATCGGAACTCCATCCAGCAGGTAGTTATTACCGCGAACCGGGCCACCGGCAATGGAGATCATCGAAGATCCGCTTTGATCTTCCATGCGATTGTAGGCGGGAGGACCAACCTGAACGATGTTGTTTGACAGCTTGGACATCATGAACGGGTTGCGGCCTAGATTGGGAAGGTCGACTCAGTTTCTGGTTGTCGAGCTCCTGACCCTGGGAGGCGTTGGAAGACTCTATCAGGGGGGTCACTTCCGTGACCTGAACGCTCTCAGACACCTGACCGACCTCCAGTTTCGCATCGGCGGTGACCGATGCCTGTGTGGCGACGATAATGCCTTTCCGCTCGAATTTCTTAAATCCGGGAGCCTCGCTGTTCACTGAATATGTTCCAGGGACAACGTCGGGAAAATTGTACTCGCCGCTGCCGCTGGTATTCGTGGTTCGCTGCTCGGAGGTTCCTTCGTTAATGAGCGTAATTTTGGCGCCGGCGACTACGCCTCCGTTGGGATCGGTTACCAACCCTCGTATCGTCCCATAGAAACCCTGACCGAATAGCGGCAGGCCAGCCAAACACGTCCATAGCAGCGCGAGCCCCGCGGTCCAGATAAGTCTTTTAGAAATTTTAGAAACTAACAGCATCTTCGTCCCTTTCCCTTTCCCAATTAGATTGCCGATTGCGGTACCCATTCGGGTGCACATACTGTCCGGCTCGAAAACACACTTCAAGCCAAGGGTCTGCCGACGTGGGCTGCGCTATTGACCGACTTCCCTCTAGCCCCGATGAAACGTCACGACCCTGGATAAGACGTTAACGATAGCGTTGCAGCAATATATCACCCTTTGGAGGTTGAGTCAAGCGCTTCTTAACCGGTTCTTAACCGTTATGTAATGTGCCGGGCGGGGCTCTGGCGAATTCTTGGCCTCATTGCGCTTCTTCGCGAACAGCCAGGGCGAGGACGAAGAAGTATACCGGCAGAACGCGCCAGTAGGTAAGCAAATCGGCCGAGAACATTTGCACTACTTGCCCAGCCCAGAAGCACGCCATCCAGGTACCGCAGAACGAACGGAGCGGGCTAGAGGACCGGGCTGCGCGAAGGGCATAAACCAAAATCGCCCAGTTGAGTGCGACAACGGCTGCCAGCCCAACGATGCCGGTTTCGACGAGAACCGTGAGATAGGTGTTGTCGCCGACTGCGGTGGCGCCAATGAAATCCGAATAGGGCAACGTCTTATAGCCGACGCCCAGCAGTGCGTGCCAGGGGTTTGAGGCCAGGAAGTTCACTAGCGTTTGCCAACTCGCGACACGGCCGGAAAGGACCGTATTGGGCGATTCGGAGAAATACCGCAGCGCGTTGAAGAAGCGCAGCCAGGCCATTCCGGTGAAGGCGGGGAAGGCTGCCTGGAGAATCGCGCCAGCGCTTGCGCCAAAAAACAACACACTGATAATCAGGCGCCGCCAGTGGATTTGCTGGCGGTGCAGCCACAAGAGAACGGCCAAAGCGACCGCCAGGTTCACCAGAGACGCCCGCGAAAATGACAAGACCAAAGCCGTCGCAAGGGCCCCGCCGCCCAAAAATAGCTCCAGGCGGGAAAAAGGCTGACCTTGTCTCGGCCGGAACATCGCAACAGCGATCATCTCCAAAAAGAACGCGCACAGATTGCCAAGTGTACTGGCTTCATAGAACACGCCTTGTGCCCGCCGGTACACACCCGTATCGAGCCAGATGAACTGCTGCTCATATCCAGCCGGAGTTGGAAACTGAAAGTAAAAGTCAACGCAAGCGAACAAGGCCGAGAGGACGCCCGCCCAGAACAGGAACCGGATAGCTCGAAACTCTTGTTCCGGCCGCATCCGGAACGGGCCATCGCGGACATACAGGAAAATATAGATCGAGATTCCGAACAGCAGCACGCGCGCCAGGCTTCCTGCTGCGACGATGGGACCGGAATAAAGAGCGGCCAGGGTTACGCTGCAAGCGAAGACGAACCAGATCGCCAGCATTGATCTACCCAATAGATCCGCTCGGAAACGCCATTCTGGCAAGCGTAGGAAACCAATGAAGAGGCCTGCGCCGGCAATCAGGAGTGCGACGTGCGGCCCGGAATCGCCCAGCCGGATCGGAAGCGGCGGGGCTAGGAGCGCGCAAGCGAAGAAGAGCGTCAGCCAAGCCGTGGATGTCGCGAGTAATCGCCAGGAGAGCGGAATCAGGATCAGTGGCGCACAGAGTGCGGCTTTAGAACAAGACCGGGAGTGAGCGCGACCGCCGTGGCGTAAAGACCAAGAGCGAGGCCAATCCAAAGCTCCCGCCAATCTCGTGAGCCCGCGGACGGAATCATCCTCGCATGCCGCGCGATATCGCGGGTTCAAAAGCAGGGGAGTGACGGCGATACGCGAACGCCAGGCTGAGGTAGGCGATCGAAGCAGCCAGCGCCAAAAACAGCGCGATCGCGACGTTGAGCGGGATGTTAGGAGAGCTAGGCCGTTGAGGAACGATGCCGGGATCAATGACGCGCAACTGCTCTGCATGCGAACCAGCGGTGACCTCCAGATCACGCAGCCGATTGGAAAGCGCCTCGTAAGCCGATTGCGCGAGTTTCGTCTCGGTCTGCAATTGTTCACGCTTGGCAAGCCTGGTAGCGAGAAGTTTGCCCCGTTGTTGAATATCGCGGGCCAAATCGTCCGACCGCTTTTGAAGCAGCGAAGCTCTCGCGCGCGCGGCCTCCAGCTGCTCGCCTGCAAATTGTCCACCGGTTTGCGCCTGTTGCTGGTATTCCGCGACGTCGGCGTCAGCGGAGACGAGCTGTTGCTGGACCTTGCCTTGCAATTCGACAGCGGCGTCGAGCTCGGATTGGAGAGCTTCGATAGGAGCATTCACCGCTGACTCAGACGACTCTTTTTGACTTTGTTCGAGACGGAGGTGCGCCTCATTGGTCTGCTTCTGCGCCTTCCCGACGAAGTCCGTATCCGAGACCAAGCTCTCTACGCGGCTTGCGGTGACGGTCTCATCGGCCAGATACTGCACCAGACCTTGGGCCGTTTTCGGATCGGCCAGCGTGGCGCTGATCTCGAGGATTTTCGTATCGCGCAGTTTGGCAACCTTCAGAACCTGCCGTTTGAGCGATTCGATGGATTGTCCCGTTCCCAGCAGATGAAAGCGTTCAGCCGCCCGGGCGAACAACGTATCGCTGGAAGCGAAACGCTCATAGGTCTTGAGAGATTCCAGGTAGACCGGGCTGACTGCGGTAGAAAGCCGCACATCATTACCGCCGGGCGGCTCGATGACGATGCTGGCCGTGGCCGTATAGTGTTTGGGTAGCAGCAGACTAATTCCTAGCGATAAGACCACCGCGACGCCACAGGCGGCCGCGATCACTCGCCAGCGGCGGCGTAGATAATCCATATACTCGAAGGCATCAAAAGTCTGATACATGTGACCTCGCATCGCGACCTGGGTTAGTCTGATCGGTATGCGCTTCCTCGTGCCGCTGGTTGCGGCGCTGGTGCCGTTGCTAATAACGCCCGGTCTGCTCTCTTATTTCGATGTTACGCCGAAAATCGCGATCCTCCTATTCGGGCTGGCGCTAATCTTGTTATATCCGAGCGCAAACATATCCAATATCCGAAATATGCTGCAGGCGCCGGCCGGGCGCTGGTTTGCGGGACTCATCGGTTTGACATGGATAGTGAGCGCGCTGGCGACTGTGTTCTCCACCTATCCGGTGCTTTCTTTGGACGGCGGCAACTGGCGCCGGTATGGATTCATCGTCGAAAGCGGACTTTTGATATTCACGCTGCTTGCGGCGGCGTGGCTGGCAGCGGACCACAACAACGTTCGCATATTACTAAGGGCCTGCGTAGCGAGCGGGGGATTAGCAGCGCTCTATGGAATCGCGCAATATTTCGGTTGGGATCCCTGGCTGCCCGCTGCGGCTTATCAGGCCGGAGAAGGACCGTTCACGATCGTGCGGCCGCCAGGCACTCTCGGCCACGCCGATTACTTCGCGGCCTGGCTGGTCATCATAGCATTCTTCGGATTAGCTCTGGCGCGGTTGGAGCAGGCCCGCTGGCTCAGGATGGCGGCGCTCGGCGTGTCTTTTCTAAGCATCATCGCGATCGTGCTTAGCGGCACGCGATCGGCGATCTTGGGCCTGCTGGCCGGAGCGTTGGCTCTGACATTCTTGAATCGCCCGCGGATTCGATGGCGCGCGGTGATGATCGGTGTGGTGGTGGCGGCGTGCAGCGTTATTTTCTGGTTTACGCCGGCCGGGACAAAATTGCGGGCCCGAGCGCATTGGTCGTCCGAAGATGCCTGGGGTGGAGCGCGCCTGCTGCTGTGGCGCGACTCGCTGCACATGGCGCGCTATCACCCTTTGATCGGCTTTGGGCCCGAGACCTTCGCGACCGAGTTTCCACGCTTCGAATCGGCCGATTTGGCGCGGGCTTATCCCGACTTCTATCATGAGTCGCCGCACAACATATTTCTGGACGCGCTGACTACGCGCGGCGCCAGCGGTTTGTTGTTGTTGCTTGCCTTCTGCGGCCTGGCGTTCTGGGTTGCCCGGCGGCGCAAACCGCTTGCTAATGCGCGCGGCTCGGAAAAGCCGATACCGAGCCGCGACCGTCAGGAAGCGGTCCCCGAGCTTACCGCCGCGCTCGTGGCGTCGCTGGCGTGCCAGCAATTTACGGTGTTCGTAGTCCCGACAGCCTTGTATTTTTATCTTTTAATTGCCCTGCTGGTGACGGAACCGGTCAATACTTTGCCAGAGCGCAGCAGGACCCGGTGGCTTCTCCCTTTGGCGGTCGCGGCGAGCCTCGCAAGTCTAATGTTCGCCGCGTTCGCGCTACGTTTGCTGGTAGCCGACCGCGACTTGGCCGTCGTCTATAAGAAAATCGCATCCGGCGATGCTTCAGGCGCCGCGAAAGAATATCAGGGGGTGCTGCGCTGGGAGCTGCCGGGCACCGGAGCCGACCTCATTTATTCGCACGCCATGGCAGAACTTGCGGCCCGCACGCCTGTTCTAGCTGCGCGAGTGCAAGCTACCCAACAAGCCACCGAAGCTGCGATCCGCGCCACTCGGACCGCCGAGGATCGGTATAACGCCTGGTACAGCCTCGCCAAGCTACTGGCCGGCCAAAACAATTTGGACGGAGTGGAACGTTCGCTGCGCAATGCCATCGCTTGGGCTCCTAACTGGTTCAAGCCGCATTGGGTGCTGGCTCAATTATTGGAAGCGTCCCACCGTCATCAGCAAGCCGTCGCTGAAGCTGAAATCGCTTTTGACCTCGATGGCGGGCGCGACCCTGAAGTATCGGAAACATGGAGGAAGTTGCAGCAGTCCACCGATCCCCAACCCAAAACCGGCTCACAACCCTAAGTTTTCACAAAGTTTTTACCTCCCGGGCATTGAAGCAAGCTGACCGGAGGCCTATAGTAAACGCAGGACTACTATGCGCATTCAATTGTTCCTTCTCTTTCTTGTAATGAGCTGCGTGGCATTTGCACAGCCGCCCAGCATCGCCAACGGCGGCGTTTTGAACGGTGCGAGCTTTGCCACGGGCCAGCCGATAACGGCGGGTTCGTTGGTCACAATTTTCGGAAGTAACTTGGCCTCGGCCATGGCGCAGGCGGACACAATTCCCCTGTCTACCAAACTGGGCGGCGTAACCGTGCAATGGGCCAACGGCAACACGACCATAAATGCGCCGCTGACCTTTGTCGTCGGCTCACAGGTCAACGCGCAGGTTCCCTGGGAATTGGTGCCGCCCGGAGCCACGCAAAATGTCAGCGTGACGGTCACTTCGGATAGCGGAACTTCGGCGCCAGCACAAGTCACGGTGGGTCCGTTCTCACCCGGTATTTTCACGGCTGGGCCGCCGACTTTTTACGCCATCGCGCAGAATGTGGATGGAACTCTCGCGCAACCGGCGGGCAGTATCCCGGGCCTGACCACTCATCCGGTCAAAGTCGGCGACGCGATTATTATTTACGCGACCGGGCTAGGCCCCGTAGACAACACGCCAGCCGATGGCGCGATTCTTCCCACAGGGCTCGCGAATACGCTAACCCCGCCGACCGTGCTGGTGGGCGGCATGTCCGCTCAGGTTCTGTTCTCCGGTCTGCAGCCCCAGTTCGTCGGTGTCAACCAAGTGAATATCGTGATTCCCAACGTGCCCGCCGGAAACGCGGTCCCGCTGCAGATCCAGATGGGCGGGATCACGAGTCCGAGCAATGTCACCATTGCAGTGACCCAGTAGCGTAGCACACGCACTCGTGCGTGCCCGGCGTGCGCACTCATGGGCACACCGGGCACCTAGCGGCTGGAGCGAATGCCTCCGATAGGTTGGCCGATGATGTCGCCGGACACCACCATCTCGACGCGGCGATTCTTTTGCCGGCCGGCGGCGTTGTCGTTGGAGGCTACCGGGTTATCTTTGCCGAAGCCTTTAGCGACGACGATGTCGGACGAGATGCCCTCACTCGTCAGGTAGGCTCGCACGCCGTCGGCGCGCTCTTCGGACAGTTTCTGATTATAGGCCTCACTGCCGATGCTGTCGGTGTAGCCGTCGACTTCCAGCCGCAGGCCCGGATGCGAAAGAATGATTCCCGAAATCTTAGCTAGCTTCTCGCGTGCAGCGGGTCGCAACGTGTACTTGTTGAAATCGAACAAAACGTCGGACATGTTAACGATCAGTCCGCGCGCCGTGTCGCGAGTCTCCAGGATTACATTGAATTGCTGCAGCAATTGCTGCCGCAACTGTTGCTGAGCCTGCTCGGCCTGCAGACGCGCCTGATCGGCGGCCTGCGCTTGCTGTTGCGCCTGCTGAGCCTGCAGACGAGCTAGATCGGCCTGGCGCTGCTGATCTTCGGCTGCGGCGCGTTCACGTTCAGCGCGCAAACGTTCGGCTTCGGCCTGGGCACGGGCGGCGTCGGCGGTTGCTCTCTCGGCGGCAGCACGTTCGGCGGAGGCCTGGGCCTGCGCATCCGCCAGCGCTTTCTGGCGAGCGGATTCAGCAGCCTGACGAGCGGATTCGGCAGCCTGAGCATCGGCTAACTGTCTCTGGCGCGTCTGTTCGTCGGCTTGTGCGCGAGCGGCGGCTTCGCGGTCCGCAGCTTCCTTTTTATCCTGCGCGATTCTCTCGTCTTCCTGCCGCTTCAACGCCAGCAGCCGGGAGGTCTCGGCGGCCTGCACTGCTTCCCGGGAGGTCATGATGACCGGCTTAGAGCCGGCATTTCGAGCCTGATAGGCTTCGGCCTGTTTGACTAAGTTCTGCGCGTTGTCGTATGTATCCTTGGCGTATTGGTCCGCATTCACCAACTGGGCGATCTGGACCGCGTTCTCGGCTTCCAGGAGCTGCAGCGGAATTCGCTTGTCATTCTTTACCTGATGGTAGCGGCCGGGCTGGGCGTGCATAGTGTAGCTGCCGCGCTTCAACAGGTCATACTTCACGCTCATCTGCTCGATCTTGCCGACGGTATCCTCGCGAATGATGTTCTCCATGACCACCACATCGCTCGGCTGCGTGACGCCGAAGTACGGCTCGGCGGTAACGATGAGCGCGAAGGCTTGCAAATCAGTGGTGACGTCGAGATGAGATCCGCCGTTATCGAGCACCACTTCGCCGAGATTCTTGGCGCGTCCTTCAGGAGTGATGGCCCACAGTACATAGGTCATATATTCGGGACCGTACTGCGAGGCCGGCAGCAGGCTGATGCATTTCGGCTTTCGCTTCGATGTAGCCGGGCCGGCTATTTACGTCGGCGTGGCCGGTGGCGTCTGGAGCGAGCGGCGTCCCGTGCAGATCCACTTTGGTCCAACCGCTGCGATGCCGATAGCTGACGGCGTTGGTGGTACGCTCCACCACGGTCACTCGAAAAATAGGCTGGTCGTCCGTGGCTTGGTCGGCTCGCACCGCCGTGGGCGTTGGCGGCGGAGGCGGGGTCCGCACTTGGGCGCTTAGTGCGCTGGCAATCAATACTAGGCCGCTGATCGATACAGGAATGCTGAGCTTTGACATCGACATGAGGTCCTGACTCCTTTGGGGCCAGTTCGAGCAACTCGATTTCCAACCTGCAATCGCCTTTATTTTGTTAGGCCGACCGAGCGGCCGCAAATGCGGTACGGTAGTTTTTCCAGTGTCGGCGGTCCAAGGCTACAGGTACTAAGAACTTTCGGGACCGTTCTGCTGGAGCGGTGTTATACTGAAAGCGTTCGAGACCAAGGCGGTTGTAAAACGGTGGCGCAGACCTTTTCGAACCTCCGGGGATACTCTCCCTATTTCCCTCTGATTGCGGCTTGCTTAGCGGGACATCGTTGTACCTTCGGCCTTTGCGCAAGAAGCGCGGTTGGACGACCCGAAGGTTTCCGTGGTTCCACGTGTCAAGCCGTCGGACAAAGAAGCGAAGCCGTCGGAGCTGGAGCGGCGCGCGGCCAGCATCCGCATCGATACTACGTTGGTTCAGATTCCGGTGACGGTCACCGATCCGCTGAATCGCTTCGTCACCGGCCTGGAGAAGGAACACTTCAAGGTATTTGAAGATAAGGTCGAACAGACTATACTTCAGTTTTCGAGCGAAGATGCGCCGCTGTCGGTTGGCTTGGTGTTCGATACCAGCGGCAGCATGGGTCCCAAACTGCAAAAATCCCGCCAGGCGGCCGTTCAATTCTTCAAGACGGCCAATCCGGAGGACGAATTTTTCCTGATCGAGTTCAACGACCGGCCGGAATTGGTGGTGCCCTTCACCACCGATACCGAGGAGATCCAGAACCGGCTGACCTTCACGCAGTCCAAGGGCAAAACCGCGCTGCTGGATGGCGTTTACATGGCCATGAACACCATGAAAAAGGCCCGTAATCCCCGCAAAGCGGTTCTGATTATTTCCGACGGAGGCGACAACAACAGCCGCTATACCGAGAGCGAAATAAAGAATGCGGTGCGGGAAGCCGATGTACAGATTTACGGGATTGGAATTTTTGAGTCGATGGGAGCGCGCGGGCGTACTCCGGAGGAAATGGCCGGCCCGGGTTTACTGAGCGAAGTCGCCGAGCTGACTGGCGGACGGAGCTACAATGTGGAGAACGTCAACGAACTTGCCGATATCGCGGCCAAGATCGGCATCGAGCTGCGGAATCAGTACATGCTTTATTACACGCCTAAGAACCAGGTGCGGGATGGCAAATACCGTCACGTTCAGGTGAAACTGGTGCAGCCACGCGGCCTTCCGCCCCTTAAGCCTTTTTACCGTCTTGGATATTATGCGCCTTCTCAGTAGTTTCCTTAGCAGCCTCCTTCTTATTAGCTGCATCGCTAGCGCGCAGACCGGAAAGCCGCCGGTCAAATCCGTCTTCTGGCGACGATGTTACCTTTCGGGCTGACACTCGCCTGGTGGTTTTGCCGATCAGCGTGGCTGACAAGAACGGCAAGCTGGTCACGGATCTCAAGCAGAACGAATTCAAAGTCTTCGAGAACGGCATCGAGCAGCCGATCAAGATTTTCAAGCGCGAGGATGTGCCGGTATCGCTCGGTATCATTATCGACAATAGCGGCAGCATGAAGGAAAAGCGGCAAAAGGTGGAGATCGCATCGCTGGACATGGTGAAGGCGTCCAACCCGCAGGACGAGGTCTTCATCGTCAATTTCAATGACGAAGCCTTGGCTGGATGTCCCGATGACGAGCGATATCAAGGCCATGCAAGAGGGAGTGGCGCGCATCGATTCGCGGGGCGGCACCGCCATGCGCGATGCCATCAACGGGGGGATCGATTATCTGAAGAAGGAAGGGAAGCGGCAGAAGAAGGTCTTGCTGGTGATTACGGACGGCAACGACAACGCCAGCACTATGAACCTGGAGAAGCTGGTCACCCGGGCGCAACAAAACGAAGTCTTGATTTTCGCGATTGGGTTGCTCAACGAGGAAGAGCGGCACGAGGCCAAGATCGCCAAACGCGCTCTGGACACGCTGGCTCGGGAATCAGGCGGCCTGTCCTTCTATCCCAAAGGCGTCTGCCGACGTCGATCAGATCGCTTTGCAGGTGGCGCACGAAATTCGCAATCAATATACCCTGGCGTATTCGCCTACCGCTCCGCAAATGGATGGCAGCTTCCGCCAGATTAAAGTCACCGTGAACGGCCCCGGTCATCCGCTGGTTCGGACCCGCACCGGCTACTACGCCACGCCGGACGATTCAGGCAAGAAAACCGTTAGCGAGACCCTGTCGCGCTGATGCCGCGTTTCGTGTGGCGCGCCACCCGAGGCTATCGGCTTCGTCCGTGGCGTAGTCCGTTTCTGCGCTGGCGCATGGAAACGTATTGGGGAACTCCGGCCGAGGAGATCGGATTCCAGGACTTCTGGCGTTTCGTGTGGCAGCGCCGCCGAGACTTGGCGCGATTCCTGAAGTGGGCGGAGCGAATGGAGTAGCGCGGTAACTTTCCACCCTAAGCCGGGTATTGCTTCCGTGGACTTCCGCACTCTTTGGCAGGACCTGCGCCACGGCCTTCGTATTTGGCGGTCGCGGCCGTCCCTCTATTCGATCGCTATCATCGCACTGGCGCTGGGTATCGGCGCCAACACGACTATCTTCAGCGTCGTTGAATCCGTTCTGATCAAACCGCTGCCATACAAAGATGCTGGCCACCTGGTTAGTCTTTTCGAAACACAAACCAAGACTGGCGTACAGCGTTATTTTGTTTCGCCCTCGGATTTCTTCGATTGGAAAGATCGTAGCCGTCTGCTCGAAGCATTTGCCGGCTACTGGCGCAACGAAGTGAATCTCACGGACGCCGGCGCGGTTGGCGAATACGCCCCGGAGCGCCTGCCCTGCATCAGCATGACGCCCTCGCTGCTTGGAACGCTCGGGATCCGGCCGATTCTGGGCCGCGGCATGACGGAGCAGGAGGGGCTCGTCAATGGCCCGGACGTCGCGCTGATCACGAGCGAACTGTGGCAGCGCCGCTATGGTTCCGACGCGGGCATCGTCGGCAAAACGATCGGCATTAATGGGCTCGCGACTACGGTGATCGGTATCCTTCCTTCGGGTATTCATTTCGCGGGCGATACACAGGTTTGGAACAACGGCATCCGATCTTACCGACAGCGCCCCACGCCGCGCTATATGGACGCTATCGCTCGCTTACGGCCCGGCGTTACATTGGCGAACGCGCAGTCCGAAATGGACGCCATTGCTCGCGGGATCGCGGCCGAATCCCCCAACACCAATGCCGATTGGGGCGTTGGCCTGCGTCCACTGCCGGATGATCTGGTGGGCGGCTCGCGGCCGGCCCTGTTGGTTTTGCTCGCGAGCGTGGGAATCCTGCTGCTGATCGCCTGCGCCAATGTGGCGAATCTTCTGCTGGCCCATGGGTCTGCACGACAGCGTGAAGTCGCGGTTCGCGCTGCGCTGGGGGCAAGCGCCGGCCGTCTGGCCCGGCAATTCTTCACGGAGAGCCTGATGCTCGCGATGGCCGGAGGGTGCGCCGGCCTGTTCATCGCCATTGCCGGCGTCCGCGGCGTCGGGGCATTTGGTCCCGCTAGCATTCCGCGTATTCACGATGTCGCGCTCAGCCTGCCGGTGCTATTCTTCACGCTCGCAATCAGTGTGGCCTCGGGATTGTTATTCGGAATGGCGCCGATACCGCGAGCGCGCCATCCCGAACTTGCAACCGCCCTCAAAGAAACCGGGCGTGGCGGGAGTGGAGGCGCTCGCGAACGGCTTGGCCGCAATATCCTGGTCGTCGCGCAGGTCACGCTGGCGGTCGTTCTGGTCCATGGCGCCGGGTTACTGATCAAGAGCTTTACCAGGTTGGTCAACGTTGACCCCGGCTTTCGAACCGAGCAGGTATTGACGGCCAACATTTCGCTTCCGGTCGCCCGCTACGTCAAGGCCGCCGACGTCGCCAACACATTCGATCGGATTCGCACGCATGGCGGAAGGGTTGCCAGGAGTGAAAGTGGCCGGCGAGACTACCAGCCTTCCCGCTCGCTCAAGATTTCGACTACCGGCTACCCTTCCGATTTTTATCGTTACCGGCGCCTCGCCAACCGGAGGACCAAAGCGCCTGGCACCGTATGGTTAGTCCTGGATTCTTCGCGGCGCTCCGCACGCCGCTGATTGCCGGCCGTGACTTCAGCGAACATGATGGCGCTGATTCTCCAGCGGTCGTCATCATCAACGAAGCTCTGGCGCGCCAATATTGGCCCCGCGGCAATCCGATCGGCCAGAAAATCCGCGCTGTCTCGGGCGGTTTCGGCCCGCTGGGCAGAATTCTCCTGTCAGGACCCGGAGATCGTCGGCTTGGTGAAGGACATGAAATACGCTGGCCTGGGACGCAGCGCCGAACCGGCCATCTACTTTCCCAGCCGGCAAGCCCCGTTCGCCAGTATGACGCTAGTGGTTCGCACCGATGCGTCTCTTTCGCCGGAGTCGTTGATCGCCACTTTGCGCCGGCGATTGCGCGACATCGATCCTGACTTGCCGCTCTCCCACATCCAAACGATGAGCGAGCAGGTGTCGGAATCGGTAGCGCAGACTCGTTTCCAAACTGTGCTGCTGGCGGTCTTTTCGGCGCTCGCTCTTTTGCTTGGTTCCGTCGGAATCTACGGCGTGCTTTCCTACGCGGTTGTCAGCAGAACACGGGAGATCGGTATCCGCACCGCGCTGGGCGGCCGGCCGGCGGATATTCTACGGTTGATTCTAGGCGAAGGTCTGTCACTCGTAGCGTGCGGTGTCGCGCTAGGCATCGTACTGTCGCTCGCGGCCGGACGTGCGCTCGAAAGCCTACTCTTTCAGGTAAAACCGGCCGATCCGAGCAACTTGATTGTCGTGTGTGCCTTGCTAGCCTGCACCGGGCTGCTAGCCGGTTTCGCGCCGGCGCGGGCCGCATCCCGAATCGACCCTGGTGTGGCGCTCCGCGATGGCTAAGACTACTTCCCGAAGTAGGCGTCGTCGATGGTGACCTGGGCCTGCTTCCGGATATTATCCAAGGCTTCGCGAGTCAATTGCGGCCCCAGTTGCTTCTCGAGGTCCGGCTTGGCTTGTTCGAACGTCTTGGAGGTCCGCTCTTCCACCTTGATGACGTGATAGCCGAACTGCGATTTCACTGGCTCGCTGATCTGATTCAGGGGAAGAGCGAAGGCCGCCTTTTCGAAGGGAGGAACCATCTGGCCATGCCCAAAGGTTCCGAGCGATCCACCCTTTGAACCGGAGCCGACGTCATCCGATTCCGCTTTAGCGGTGGCCGCGAAATCGGCGCCGTCCATGAGCTTCTTGCGGATGTCCTGTGCTTTGGCCAGCGCTTCTTCATCGGTAAGATCCTTCTGCCCGGGCCGCGCGGGCGCGCTGGATCCTTTGAACCGGATCAGAATGTGGCTGGCTTTTACGTTCTCGAACTCGGACTTGTGCTGGTCGAAGTAAGCATGCATGGCTGCCTCGTCCGGCTTCTTCTCGTTGGAGACCTGCCGGGCCAGCACGCCCGCCAGCACCTGATCGGTTTGCAGCGCGATCATCTGTTGAACCGCGGGACTCTGGTCCAGCTTCCGTTTGCGCGCCTCTTGCGCGATAGCGATAACTTCGGAGAGCTGTTCAGCGAGTTGGCGCTTGCCACGTTGGGTAGCGGCCGTCGCACGGACATGTTCGGGTAGCGCCGCCAGCAACTCCTCGAACTGGGCGCGCGTCAGTTTCTCGGCTGCCAACGGTGACTACCACCGTATCGGCGACTCACTGGCGGCTGGGCTGCCGCGGGCGCTTGAGCGGGCGGTGCAGTTTGGGAGGTTGGCGGGGCGGGAGGTTTAGCGGGTTGCTGCGCCATGGCGAGCAGCGCTATCGAAAATACAAAAACGTATCGAGATGTTTGGAGGAGGTTCATTTCTACTTTTATTGTAGCCGGTTATTCTTGATTCCGCCTCAGACCAACTAAACTGGGAAAAGTGTCGAAAGCCGGTGGCATCGAGGCGGGTGGGAGCAAGTTTGTTTGTGCGATTGGCAGCGGCCCGGACGGATCTGGATTCGGTCGAGATTCCGACCACCACGCCAGAAGAAACCTTGGGCCGGGTGATCGAGTTTTTCGGCCAGCGCGGCCGCGGTCGAAGCGGTGGGCATCGGATCCTTCGGGCCGATCGATCCCGATCCACAGTCGGCCACCTTCGGCTATATTATGTCGACTCCGAAAATGGCTTGGAGAAATTTCGACCTGGCCGGCGCGATCCGTGAAAGGCTGCGCGTGAAGGTCGCGTTCGACACCGATGTCAACGCCGCGGCGTTGGGTGAATTCCGCTGGGGATGCGGCTCACGGGCTCCATACATTCCTCTATCTGACGGTGGGGACCGGCGTGGGTGGAGGTGGCATGTTGGACGGAAGGCTTCTCCATGGGCGAAGGCATCCGGAGATGGGTCATATTCGCATTCCGCACGATCGGGAGCGCGATCCATTTCCGGGCAATTGTCCGTATCACGGAGATTGCCTGGAGGGGCTGGCTGCGGCGCCGGCGATTGAAGCGCGCTGGCGGCAGTCTCCACACGAGCTTCCCGGCACGACCATCCGGCGTGGGAGCTAGAGGCGCATTACCTCGCGCTGGGGATCGCGAACCTGAGCTTGGTTCTATCGCCGCAGCGGATCATACTGGGCGGCGGCATCATGCGGCGCAAGGAGCTTTACCCGATGGTGCGCGCAAAGTGTCGGCGTTGCTCAACGGCTACATCGAGGCTCCTGAGATTGTTCCGCCTGGGCTCGGCGCACGGGCAGGAGTGTTGGGCGCGATTGCGTTAGCGCAAACGGCCTTGCAGTAGCAGAGAGTCAAGGTTACAGGCCAGGATTCGGCCGCCCAGCCTATGGAGGCGCTTGGTCGGCGGCCATCGCGTTTGCGACAGTTGCGCACGATGAAGGCGCTTACGTCGTCGTCCCAATCATGAAGAATCGCACGAATTGTCAATCAGTGGAAACGCCGCCCGATGTGACAATCGACTTCGCGGCAGGCTTTTCTCCCCACATGACCATGTTCCAGGCCAACCGCCGTACCAACGGAAGCCGGGTTAACCATCGGTCCGCCCGCTCAAGGGGTCTCCACCACCAGAGCGTCAGCGGAGTTTCCAGGAGAATCTTTTTCCAGTACCGCTCGCTGTTCGGATGCACGCGATCGATTAGATAATACTTCAAAAACAGCGCGAGGGTGAGGATCCAGAACTCGCGATGCTGTAACTTTGGGAAGTACTTGCGTGCGATCTCCACATCGCCGAAGGTGAGGGGAGCTTCGTTTTCGGTGCGTACTTTAGTCGCCATCCGCCGATAGATCTCGATGACTGGGTTGTAGGCAATGGGATCGTAGGAGAAAAAGTGTCCGCCCGGCTTCAGGGCTCTGTGGATCTGCCGGAACAGGAGCGCTTTGTCGGTGACGTGATGAATGGTATTTGCGACGTATACAATGTCGAAATGTTCTTCAGGAACATCTAGCCGTTCCCCGGATTGCACCACTCCACGGATGGAAACGCCGTGTGCCTTAGCCAGCGCCATCGCGCAATCCACCATCCTGGGGGAGAGGTCGAGAGCCGTGACGTCGGCTCCCTGCAGCGCGAAATATACAGACGATTCACCTAACCCGCAGCCGACGTCCAGCAGATGCTTGCCCCTCAAATCGCCCATCAGCTCGAGAATGGCACGGTTTTCGAGCGCAGTAGGCGCCTCAAAAGCCTCACGCACCGCAATCTTGGCGAGCGGCGTCTCCTGAGCCCATTGGTCGTGAAACTCACTTTCGCTGCTGTGTACCGCCGCGCTATTTTTCATGGCTCACTCCAGCCGGCATTCTTTCTGGGAGCTGTCTCGACGAGACGACCGCAAGTTGCGCCGGAACTGGATCGGACTCAGGCTGCGTCCCCAAATCGGTTAGGCCCAAATCGTTTGGCAAATGGTTTGGATGGATGCGACCGATCTTCGAGGCAATCACGTAGAGGGGCCGATCCTTCACCGCTTCGAAGATACGGCCGACATACTCTCCCAGCATGCCGATACTGATTAGAATTGCGCCCCCGATCAGGCAGGTCACAACGATCTGGGAACTCCAACCCGGCACGACATAGAGACCCAAGGAAGCTGCGTACAACCGCGTTGACGGCTTGCAGCATGCCAATAGCCGCGATCAGGAATCCGAGCACAAAACTAAGGCGCAATGGAGTGGGAGAGAAGGAGAAGGCGGCAGTCCAGGCCAGCCAGAGCATCTTGCGGAGTGGATATGTGGTCTTCCCGGCCACTCTGCGGTCGCGCGCGTAAGAGACTGCGGTTTGAGGAAATCCCACCCAAGCGATCATGCCCCTCAGGAAGCGGTGCGTCTCGCGCATGCGACACACAGCGTCGAGGCACGCCCTCGAAACCAGACGAAAGTCCCCCACATCGGCGGGCAGATCGGAGTGGACCAGTAGGCGTATCGTCCTATAAAAGAGCCATGCGCTAAGTCGCTTGAAACGGGTTTCGCCCGCTCGGGAGCTCCGGCGTCCGTAGACCACGTCGTACCCGCGGCGATATTCCTCAAGCATGTCCAAAATGACCTCTGGCGGATCCTGCAGGTCGGCGTCCATCAGGACAACCGCTTGGCCGGTAGCTTGATCCAGCCCCGCTGTGGCCGCCATCTGGTGGCCGAAGTTGCGCGCCAAGATTGAACACTTTCACCCTGCCGTCGGCCTCTGCCCACTTCACCAACAGGTCGATCGACCCGTCAGAGCTCCCGTCATTAACCAGCACAATTTCCGCAGCGCAAGGCAGATCATTCGTGAAGCCCGTCAGCCGTTCCCGCAAGAAGGGTAAGGATTGTTCTTCGTTATAGATGGGGATGACGATCGAGAGCAAGCGCCGGGTAGCCGCGCGGCTCCAACAAGTGGCGGGTCACGGGCCCGTGTTGCACGCTCATCAGTGTCGCGCGAATAGCGCGTATTGCTTGTCGCTGTCGACCAAGATCCAGTCCGTGGTCGTTTTTACTAATGACGTGATCGGGGCATTCGTCTCAGCCAGCACTACATCGATCCGATACTGGTCCAGGAGGCTGCGCCATTTAGACCCGCCTGCGGCAATATTAATGTAGTCGTTGCCAATTTTGTCCCCGTAGTAGTTATGGCGGCTATCTATAAATACTTTTTGGCGCGCATTACGGAAAATGAGATAGTCCGCAATTTGATCGGAGGCGAATAATCGCCCGCTCGACAGCAGGCCAGATGCTTTTCCACCAACTTCATCGGCACCGCTTCGGCGGCGAACTCCTGGGGCCATGGAACCCCGGAGATCAAAGACCAACACCACCATGAACGCAGGTATAAATGCACTCGTGCCACGCAACCTGGTCGAGAACTTCTGGGTTATGTCATCCAGCAGCCCCAGCAGTGACGTTCGAGACCGGCCACCTGCCACGCTGGCCCACCACTGCGACGCTTCCATCGCGATAATTGGGGCGGCCACTAGGACGAAGATGGTATCGTGCCTCACTGAAGTCAGCGAGGCATACGCAAGGAATACGATCCACAGCGGTTCAACCAGGTGCTGTGTCCGGATCAGCGGCACGACGGAAAACAGACCGGCGAACAGCAGGATCATGAAATAATACATCTCTTCCGACCGGAACGTTGGGGACATGAACTCCGACACGTTGGCCCTGATCCACGTGGATCGCAGCGTGTCGAAGATGTGCAAATGCAGATAGATTCCGTAGGGATTTGCGAGCGAGGCCAGCGCGCACGCAATTCCCACCTTCGCCAGTTGCCTGGCCTCCTTCAGGCGTTCCTGAGAGGATTCGGGCCAAAGCCACGCTTCGGCGGCACAACCGATGCAGCGCAGTACCAGCAGGACGAGAAAAATCACAAAGCCTGCGTGGAGGTTCGCCCACAGTGCCGTCAGAGGCACTAGCGTCCAAATCAGACGCCCGCCTGTGCGCCGGTTGAATTCCAATATCCAGATAGCGCCAGTCAGGAACAAAAGTGTGAACAGGTGAGGCCGCGCGTGGAAGTGGATAGTGCTTGCGGTGGCCGTCAGCAGCACGACGAACAGTGCAAGCATGCCGTTCGCGCCTCGCCAGATGGCGTACTTCAACAGCAGAGTAAGGTACAACGCGATCAACATGCCCGCTAAAAACACCACACCCTTGAAGCTTGCCAGGTTATAAGCGGAGGCGAGCACTACTTCCGACAGCCATTCGAAGGCATACCAAGTTTCTCCTGGTTTCGAGAACGAAAACCAGTCGGTGGTGGGTATCGATCCACTCGAGAGGATCTGTTGTCCGACCCGAATGTGCAGTGTTGTGTCCGCGTCTTTCAGCAATCTTTGCCAACCTAATGGATTGGCAAGAAACATCCAGACAGTGATGAAGAGAAAGAACAGGTCGGACAGTGAAGGCAGCAGCAACTTCGTCCAACCCTTCGAGGCCGTGACCGATCGCGATGCACCCGCCATTTCAATCTGTTGAACCTGGGTAGGCATTAGTACCTTTCCAAGCTATCGGTTGGGCGCTCGTCCGGCTTTAGCCAAAACGGGTGAAGCGCGTAAACCTCAAAGAAGCTGGAATCCAGCGTTCGAAGATCAGATTCAACCGACCCATCACCGATTCCCGCTATCTTCGGCGGCCTGGGATCAGTAGTCGCCACGTCAGCGCGAGCACTGCCTCGAAGATACGGAGCCTGCCGAAGTGCCCGGAACCCCATGCTTTCGGTTAAGTCGCCGTCGGCCTAAGGTTCGCGTCCAGGTAGCCTCTCGAGCATCGCGGTCTTAGCAGTGATAGCAGTGATCTTTCCCTTGAAGTAGTCGATCCACCGTGGAATCAACCAGAATCAGCGATCGCTCCGCATGGCGTTGAGATCACCTTGCCAGTTGGGTTTGCCGCAGAGCGGCCGGATCTCCGACTGTCTACTCAGCCGTGATAAGGTCCTCAAACTCTGCTCAACGGCCTCGCACTTGGTCCTCAGGCCAGATAACTATACGAATGCCGGACGAATTCAATAATACAAGTGCGGAGCGCAAACTCGCCACGATACTTTCGGCTGATGTGGCCGAATTCGGCCGTCTAACGGGCGAGGACGAAGAGCAGACGCTCAGGACATTTCGCGGTCATAAAACGAGTATTCGAGTCGCTGGCGGCGATGCACTGCGGACGCATTTTTAACACGGCCGTGGATGCGATCCTGGCCGAGTTCGTTAGCGCGCTGGAAGCGGTCCGCTGTGCCACCGACTTCCAGGCTGCGCTACGCACCCGAAACGATCAGTTGCCCCGCCCATCAGGTGAGATTCCGAATCGCGATCAACCTTCCGACGTGATGCTGCATGGCCAGAACCTTCTGGGGATTGGAGTCTTCCGCCAAGCTCAGGCATCGCTGCTATCGCCGGCGCCGCCCGGAAGTGAGCAACTCATTTGAGGTGTTTCGCTCCTAGCATTCAGGCCGGCTAAATAAGAGGCGTTGACGGTCTTGACGGACCCTTTAGTACACACGTATGATTTAATCATACGTATGACCCATCGCGCGATAGATACCAAAACGCGGATTCTCGATACCGCCGAGAAACTCTTCGGCGATAAAGGTTTCGACACAACCTCGTTGCGCGACATCACTGCCGAAGCCGACGTCAATCTCGCGGCCGTCAATTACCACTTCCAATCCAAGGACAGCCTGATCGATGCGGTCATCGCCCGGCGGGTCGAGCCAATAAACCAAAAGCGCCGCGAGATGTTGGCGGCGGCGGGGCCGAATCCAACCTTGAAACAAATTCTGATGGCGTTCCTATCTCCTCTGATCAGCCAGGATGCTCCGATAGTCGCACCCCTGATTGGCCGTATTCTGGCAACGCCGGATGCATGCCGGATTCAGCTTTTCAAGAAACATATGCTGCCAGTTGCACAGCAATTCACCGCCGCTCTTCAAAAGGCTTTGCCCGATCTGAACGAAACCGAGGTAATGTGGCGCCTGACTTTCACCGCCGGCGCAATGGCTCACATTATGGCTCGATCGATCCACATACAGGAGCTGAGCGGTGGAAAATGCGACCCGACCGATCGGCCCGCGGTTCTTGCCAGGCTGGTGACATTTGCCGCCGCCGGATTTCAGGCAACGGAGGCGATATAAATGCGCGCTTTGCTGATCTTCAGTCTGGCCGCGATCGCGCTGGCGCAAGGCGAAGTACAGCGGCGGAGACGACGCTTCAAGTGAGCCTGAAGCGGGCGGTGGAAATCGCGCTCGCGCCGGACGGAAGCCCGCGCGTCGCGCTGGCGCAGGAATCCATCCAACAGGCCGAAACGCGCAGGCTGAATCGCGCGGCCGCGTTCCTGCCGGATTTGGAATCCTCGGTCAGCGACCAGCGAGAGACCGTAAACCTGAGGGCTTTCGGATTCAACTTCACAATCCCGCTCGTCCCCGGCTTCACTATTCCGTCCATCGTGGGGCCGTTTTCAGTGTTCGACGCGCGCGCCACGGCGTCGCAGACCGTCTTCGATTTCAGCTCCATCCGGAAATATCAGGAAGCGAAAGTCAACATCGAAGCCGCCAAATCCGATTTCGACGCGACTAAGAACCAGGTCACCGATCAGGTGGCCCGCGCTTATCTGACGACGCTACGCGCCCAGGCGGCGCTCGACACCGCCCGCGCCAATGTCGAACTCTCACAGGCGCTGCTTAACCTCGCCCAGCAACAGAAGGACGCGGGCACGGGAACCGGGCTGGATGTAGTCCGCGCCGACGTTCAGCTCGCCAATGATCGGCAGCGGCTGGTGGTGGCGGAAAACGATCGCCGGCGCGCCGGCTTGAACCTGATGCGCAGCCATGGGACTGAAGCTCGACGCCGCCATCGAGCTGACCGACAAGCTGGAGTATCGTCCCGCCGACATCGGCACGCTGGACGACGCGCTGGCGCGAAGCACGCAAGCTCGCGCGGAATTGAAGGCGCAGAAGGATCGCGAGCAAGTCGGCGCGATTGAACTACGGCTCCGTTAAGGCGGAGCGGCTTCCGTCGGTCGGCGCGTCGGCGAATTACGGCACCATCGGAGCTGGAATCGTGGGCGCGCAAGCCACTTATGACTACGGCGTCTCGCTTCGCGTCCCGATATTCGACGGCGGACTGCGGGATGCGCGGCGCGCGGAAAGCCTTTCGCAATACCGGCAGGAACAGACTCGCACGCGCGACCTCGAACAGCAGGTGGAACTGGACGTGCGGCTGGCCTTCGACAGCATTAGTTCGGCCGCGACGGAAGTGACTACCGCGCGCGAAGGCGAGGATCTTTCCCAAAGAGAGCTGGCGCAGGCCCAGCGGCGCTATCAGGCAGGCGTCGCCAATTCGCTCGAGGTGACCGACGCGCAGACGCGGCTGGATCGCGCTCGCGACAATCTGATCACCGCGCTGTACGACTACAACGTGGCTCGCATCGACCTGGCGACCGCCACGGGAAGAATCCAGGAGTACGTGAACCAATGAAGAAAAGAATCCCTGTAATTTTGCTGCTTGTCGCCGTGCGGCGTGGGCGCGTGGTGGTATTGGCGTTCGCAGCAACGCCAACCCCGGCGATCGGATTTTCGTCTCCGGCAATCTCGAGCTGACGCAGGTGGATATCTCGTTCAAAATGGCCGGGCGCATGATCGAGCGCAAGGTTGACGAAGGCGATTGGGTAAAGAGTGGCGAACTGATCGCGACGCTGGATCCGGTCATCTACCGGCAGCAAAAGGTGCGCGATCAAGCGTCGCGTCGTCAGCGCGGTCTCGAATTATCAGCAGCTCGAGACCTCGATCGCCTATCAGAAGGCGACGCTCGAGAGCGACATCGCCGCGCGCAAGGCCGAGCTGAATCAGTCGCACAGCCAAGCTCGAAGAGCTGCTCAACGGGAGCCGCAAGCAGGATATTCAGCAGGCGGAGGCCGCGGTCGCCGACGCCAAGGCGCAGCTCGAATTCGCGCGCCTGGATTGGGATCGCGCGCAGACGCTCTTCAAGAACGAAGATATTTCGAAGCAGCAGTACGATCAGGCGCGCACCAAGTTCGATAGCGCGCAAGCGATGGTCCGGCAGGCGGAAGAGAAGCTCTCGCTGGTGAAGGAAGGCCCGCGCAAGGAAGATATCGCCGGCGCCCGAGCCGACGTCGCGCGCGCGAAGGCCGCCGTCGCCACCGCCGAAGCCAATCGTCTGGAGCTGAAGCGCAAGGAAGAGGAACTGGTGGCGCGGCAAGGCCGAAATCGAGCGATCCCGCGCGCAGGTGGGGATTTCCGAGGCTCAGCTCGCCGACACCGAAGTCAGCTACGCCCATCGACGGCGTGGTGCTGGTGAAATCGGCCGAGCCGGGCGAGGTGCTGGCGCGCCGGAACGACGGTGGTCACCATCGGCGATCTGGAGCATCCCTGGCTGCGCGCCTACATCAACGAAACCGACCTGGGCCGCGTGAAGCTGGGACAAAAGGTGAAGCTGACCACCGATTCGTTCCCCGGCAAAGTGTACTGGGGCAAGGTCAGCTTCATCGCGTCCGAGGCGGAGTTCACGCCCAAGCAGATCCAGACCAAGGAAGAGCGCGTGAAGCTGGTGTATCGGATCAAGATCGACGTCGACAATTCGAGCCACGAGCTGAAGAACAACATGCCGGTGGACGCTGAAATCATCTTATGAGCATCGTGATCCATGCCGAAAATCTGACGCGCCGTTTCGGCGAGCTGACTGCGGTGGATCATCTGAATCTGGATGTCGCCGAGGGCGAGATTTTCGGCCTGGTGGGTCCCGACGGCGCCGGCAAGACCACCACCATGCGGCTGCTGTGCGGCTTGATGGATCCGACCGAGGGCAAGGCGATCGTGGCCGGCCACGACGTGACGCGCGAGCTGGACCAGATGAAGGATCAGATCGGCTACATGGCGCAGCGCTTCGGCCTGTACACGCGATCTGACGGTCCAGGAGAACATGGACTTCTACTCCGACCTGTTCGGCATCACCGGGCGCGAGCGCGACGAAATGAGCACGCGGCTGCTGCAGATGACGCGCATGGAGCCGTTCCGCAAGCGCCCGGCGGGAAAGCTTTCGGGCGGGATGAAGCAGAAGCTGGCGCTTGATGTGCACGCTGCTGCACAAGCCGCGCGTCTTGTTTCTGGATGAGCCGACCAACGGCGTCGATCCGGTTTCGCGGCGCGATTTCTGGGCGATTCTCTATCAGCTGGTGCGCGACGGGCTGACCGTATTCGTCACCACCGCTTATCTGGATGAAGCCGAACGCGCCAATCGCGTGGGCTTCATGCATCAGGGAAAAATGATCCGCTGCGATACGCCGGCGGCGCTGAAGCGCGGATTGGCGAAACGGTGTATCTGATCACTTCAGACGATCACCGCAAGACCATGGAGATTCTTGAAGAAGCAGCCGGGCGTGCTTGGCCGTGCAGCCCGCGGGCGCCGATCTGCACCTGTTTCTCGATCCGAACGTCACGTCGCCGGAACGCCTGGCGCAGGTGACGCCGTTCGGCTTTCGCCCGATTGTGCCGTCGCTCGAAGACGTGTTCATCGCGCTTGCGCGGAAAGAAGAGTGCGCGAAGTGCCGCCTAACCACTCCGGCCCGGCGGTTCACATCGACAAGCTGGTGAAGCGCTTCGGCGATTTCGTTGCGGTCGACAATGTTTCGATCGATGTCGCGCAGGGTGAGATTTTCGGTTTTCTGGGGCCGAACGGCGCCGGCAAATCGACCACCATCCGCATCCTCTGCGGCCTGCTTGCTCCGACCTCCGGGAAGGCCACGGTGGGCGGATTCGATGTCGCGACGCAACCCGAAGAGATCAAGAGGAACATCGGCTACATGTCGCAGAAGTTTTCGCTCTACGACGATCTGACGGTGGAGGAGAATATCGAATTTTTCGGCGGCGTCTACGGCGTCTCCGCCGAAAAACTGCCGGCGCGCCGCGATTACGTCCTCAAGATGGCCGGCCTGGAGGACAAGCGGAAGACGATGACGCGCCTGCTCTCGGGCGGCTGGAAGCAGCGGCTGGCGCTCGGCTGCGCGATCCTGCATGAGCCGCCCATTCTGTTTCTGGACGAGCCGACCAGCGGCGTCGACCCGATCGCGCGCCGCAATTTCTGGCAGCTGATCTACGAGCTTTCCGCCGCCGGCCACACGGTTTTCGTCACCACGCATTACATGGACGAAGCCGAATACTGCCATCGCGTCGCGCTGATGTATGGCGGGCGCGTCATCGCGCTCGGCTCGCCGGCGGAGCTGAAGACCTCGCTGGGCGACGGGCCATTTGTTGAATCTGGAATCGTCGGATCTGCTGCAAAGCATGACGGTGCTGGAAGGCAAGCCGGGAATTCTGGACGTCGCGGTGTTCGGCGGCGGACTGCACATAAAGGTGGAGGATCCGGCGACGGCGATTCCGCGAAATCTATCGCGAATCTGGAGCAGGCGGGCATTTCCGTAGTCGATGCTCGATTCGATCATGCCGTCGCATGGAGGACGTTTTCGTCAGCCTGATCGAAAAAGAGGAAGAGAAAGGAGGAAGCCGCATGAATTTCCGCCGCACCCGCGCCATCGCGCGCAAGGAAATGCTGCACATCCTGCGGGATTCGCGCAGCCTGGTCGCCGCGCTGCTGCAGCCGCTGGTGATGCTGCTGATTTTCGGATGGGCGCTGAGCCTGGACGTGGATCGCATCCCGACCTTCGTCTACGATCTGGATCAGACGCCCGCAAAGCCGCGACCTGGTCCGAGGACTTCCGGGGCTCGCGCTATTTCCATGTCGTCGAAGAAGTGCACGGCTACCGTCCCATCGAGCAGGCGATCGACCGGCGCGCGTGCCTGCTCGGCGTCGTGATTCCGGAACATTCGCAAAGGACATCGAACTGAAGCAGCCCGCGCAAGTGCAGCTTCTGATCGACGGCAGCGACTCGAACACGGCCGCCATCGCGCAAGGCTATGCCGAAGGCGTGGTGCGATGTACTCGCAGCGCCTGCAGGCGCCCATTCAGACCGCGGCGGGCAACGTTCCGGCCGACGTCGTTCCCGACGTGCGCGTCTGGTACAACCCCGATCTGCTGTCGGGAAATTTCATCGTTCCGGGCCTGATCGTGGTGATCGTGATGATCATCGCGGCGAATCTCGGCTCGCTGACCATCGCGCGCGAATGGGAGAACGGCACCATGGAACAGTTGCTCTCGACGCCGGCGCGGCCCAGCGAGATGGCGCTCGGGAAATTGTCCGCCTATTTCGTGGTGGGAGCGGTGGACATGTTGATCGCGCTGGTCATCGGCGTTTTCGTTTTCGACGTGCCGCATGAAGGGCAGCTTGATGCTGCTGCTGGCTTCAAGCGCGATCTTTCTGTTCGGCGCGCTGGGACTGGGCATCATGATCTCGGCGATGTTCCGCACCCAGCTCATGGCGTACCAGATGGGAACGCTGATTTCGTTCCTGCCGGCGTTTCTGCTGTCGGGATTCATTTACCCCATCGGCAGCATGCCGCGCGTGATCCAGGTGGTTTCGCTATTCGTGCCGGCGCGTTATTTCATGGAAGTCTCGCGCGGGATTTTCCTGAAAGGCATCGGCATACGAGCTGCTGTGGTTCAATCTGCTGCTGCTGATCGGCTATGCGGCGGTCGTGTTTTATTTCGCGACGCGCAAGCTGCGGCAGAAGGTGGCGTGAATGAGGCAAAGACTTCGCAGGATCATTCGAAAAGAGTTCATTCAGGCGCTGCGCGACCCGCGCATGCGCTCCATGTTGTTTTTGCCGCCGCTGATCCAGTTGATGATCTTCGGCTACGCCGCGAGCCTGGACGTGGACAACGCCAAGATCGCCTGGATGGATCAGGATCGCACGCCGGAAAGCCGCGAGCTGCTCTCGGAGTTCGAAGGCTCCGGCCGGTTTATTCTCGCCGGCATGCCGAACGATGAACGCGCGATGCAGAGGATGATGGATCGCGGGCAAGTGGACGCCGTGGTTCGCGTGCTGCCCGGATTCGCGCGCGATGTCGAGCGCGGCCGGACCACCAGCGTGCAGGTGCTGCTCGACGGAACCAATTCGAACACGGCCTCCATCGTCTCCGGCTATCGCCAGCCAGACCATCGCGCGCTATTCGAACGAAGTGCTGCAGCATCAACAGAGCGCCAAGCTGGTGGCAGCCACCGAGGATGCCGGAGGGCCGGTGCAACCATCGGTCCCGCAGGTCACCTCGCGCACGCGCGTCTGGTTCAATCCCGATCTGCGCAGCCGGAACTATTTCATCCCCGGCGTGATCGTGAACATCATCACGCTGGTGACGCTGTCGCTGACCGCGATGGCGATCGTGCGCGAAAAAGAGATCGGCACCATGGAGCAGTTGATGGTGACGCCGATCCGTCCCATCGGAGCTGATCATCGGCAAGACGCTGCCGTTCGTCGCTGGTGGGCATCTGGGACATGCTGCTGGTGATGGGCGCGGCGCTGCTGATATTCCACGTTCCGTTCCGCGGAAATTTCTGGCTGCTGTTCGGGTCGACGCTGTTGTTCCTGCTGACCACGCTCGGCGCGGGTCTGTTCATTTCCACGGTTTCGAAAACACAAACCCAGGCGATGATGGCCACCGGCCTGTTCTTCCAGCCGTTCTTCATGCTGAGCGGATTCACGTTTCCGATCCGCAACATGCCGCAGCTGGCGCAATGGCTGACGTTCTTGAATCCGGTGCGGTACTTCATGGAGATCGTCCGCGGAGTGTTTTTGCAGGGCGCCGGCGTCGAAGCGCTTTGGCCGCAGATGGTGGCGCTGGCGATTTTCGGCGTGACCATTCTGTGGCTCAGCGTGCAGCGGTTCCACAAGCAGCTGGAATAGTTCGCAGCGGCAGCCGAGCGCCAAGTCAGGGTAGCGACTTGAGATAGGCTAGGACCGCTTCAGCGTCCTGACGAGTCATCCGGAACGGCGGCATGGGAAGATTCGGGGGCGCGCCAGTCCGCGAGATCCCGGTGGTCAGCAGGGTGATAAACTGCTCATCTGTACCGGGAGGCGCCCCGGCGATGCGGGGCTCTCTCGCCGCCCAGGTCGGCGTAGGATACGTCTGCTTCAACTGCACTGGGCCACCCTTGAGCCAGTTGCTCCGCTCGGGATTGCCGTTCTCATCGCGCGCCGTATGGCAGCGCTCGCACATCGCCACGCTTTCAACGATATATTTGCCGCGTTCGATGAGCGCCGGATTCCGGAGATTGGTGGTGCTTTCTGCGGTCTTCTTCGCTTGCTTTTCTTGTGCCTTGCTGGACTGTGTGGCGGTCCCCGCTAGCAACAACAGAGCCGTCAGGGACAGTTTTGTGAGTTTATTCATAGGAAGCGGTTATGTTGTAGTCGCAGGTTTCCCCGAGACTTGCTGGAGTTTTAAAGTCTCATCGATCAGAAACAAGTCCGTAAGCAGCGCTCGAATATGGATTGAGGCGTTTAGGTTGTCGATCAGCTGGGAGCTGAGCGCTGGTTGCGCCAGGACCATTTCAAGGGCGGCGATTGAATCGCTGGCGTCACGATCCAGCACGCCCAGGAACGCCCGATACGGCTCAACTGGCTGGCCTTCCTGCTTTACCGCGGCCGCATAAGCGTCAGCCAAGCCCGACAGCGCTTTGACAGCGCGTCCCAGGAACTCCCGGAGCTGGGAGCCCGATCCGCTGCCATGCTCGCTAGGAAGACCCTGGGCGGCATAGGCCAGCATGAACTCGTAACACTCCTCGATCGCGTTGCAGCGTTCGCGGACGTCATCCATGCTTCAGGCTGAGGCCTTCGCTTTTCTGGACGTTGTCTCCGACCCGTTAGTCTCCACGGCCCATCGCTCCGGATCGTGGTGTTCCAGATAATATTCCTTAGGCATATCCCCAAAGACCATGGACTTGGTGATAACGAACTTTTCCGGTCGAATCGCGAAGTAGATGTGAACCATGATCAGCGCGATCAGCCCCACACCGGCGAGGCCGTGCAGCACGTACATCAGGCCCCAGGTCATGTCGCCGAACAAGATACGGATTGCGCGGGAAAATGGCGGTGCGGACGCGAAACATCATAAACACACCAGTCAGGATGACTGCCAGGCCAGTCAATACGATGATCCCGTGATACATCTTATTTTCAAGCGGGTATTTGGCGAAACGGCGCGGCGCCGGGGCGTCTTGTCCCATGAAGCGCTTCATTCTTCGCGAAGCATCCTCCACGTCGGCTTTATCCGGCCATATGGACCAGAAGTCCAGGAAGAACGAAGCGTGGATGATGTGAAAGATGATCGAGGCGGTCAAAACGACGCCCGCGATCCAGTGGTAAGTAACCCAGTCAAACTGGACGCCCACCTTCGGAAGAAACGCGGTAACCAGAAGCGTTAACATGGCGGCCGCCATGATCCAGTGAAACAAGCGTGCAGCCAGCGAATGTCTAGGAACCCGCTCCGGTACGTGCGCGGCGACTTCAGGCGACACACTGCCGGCAAAGGCTTCCGCCTTGGCGAAATACCGGACGTAAATCGCATGCACGATCAGAAACAGCAATCCGCCGACTGCCGCACACATAAATCAAAGACCACACGATATGTGTCGGGACATCCTGTCCCCAAGGACTCGTTGCCCACTGTACTAAGCCCAAGTTGCCACCTCCACGCCCCCCACGGCGCGTTTTACCAGATTTCTCATCAGCGGAATTTTGTACGCGTTAAACTGCAGCGGAATTGCTCCCTGGACGGCGAGTTTGCCCGCCATCTCGCCGGTTGCAGCGCTCTTCGGCTTTCCACGGACTGCGTCTTCCACAGCCTTCAATCGCAGCGGACGAGCAGCCGCGCCATTTACCGCGATACGGATCGCGCTCGATGTTGCCGCCTGTCACAACCATCGCCGAAGCGACGTTCAACAGCGCAAAGTCCCACACGTTCCGGTCGCGCACCTTCTCGAAGAAGAATTGCGAGCCGGCCCATGTCGGCGGAATTCGAATGGCGGTGAGCAATTCGCCCGGCCGCAGGATGTTCAGGTGCGTGATGTCGATGTCGGGACCGATGAAATAGTCTTCGGCATCCACCACGCGCTCGCCCTTGGACGTGCGAATGACGAATTTGGCGTCCAGCGCGATCAGGGCCGGAGCCGAGTCGGATGGATTCACAGCGACGCAGCGCTCCGCATCGAGAATCGCGTGCTCGCGGTTGCGCCCGGTGGGCGTGTCGGCATAGCAAATGTTGCCGCCGGCACGATAGCAGGGCCATCCAGCGCGATAATAATGGCAACGCGCGTCCTGCGACACATTGCCGCCGATCGTGCCCTGGTTGCGGATCTGCGGTGAGGCGGCCAGTTCGGCGCCTTCCGCCAGCAGGCCGAAGCGCTGCTTGATGATCGGATTTTTCACCACCTCGGTAAGCGTGGTCATGGCGCCGATCTCGACGCCGCCATCGGCGGTGGATTTGATTCCTTTGAGCTCCGCGACACCGCTCAAGTCGACCACTACCTTCGGTTTCTTGATGCGGTCCTTGAGCCAGTCGAAGCTATCGAGCCCTCCGGCCAGCACCCAGGCATCCCGTCCGTGTTGCGCGAGAAGGTTCTGAGCGTCCGCGGCCGAGGTCGGCTGAAGCAGATCAAAAGCGGGCATGACATCTCGGATTACAGCCATGGCTCTTCTCCTTTTCTACTTTCCATTAAATATGCGCCATCAGCGGATGCTGCATGGGGTGGCCCGCTTCGAGCGACGCCATAAATGTATCGGCATTCACCGGCGCGCGCCTGAAAACCTCGTCACCCAAAGCATCCGTCAGCGCGTTCAGGACGGCGGCGAAACCGCCACCCACGGGAGGCTCGCCGATACCGCGCGAACCAACCGGCGTTTCCGGATCGGGAATGTCCACGGCCGCCCATTTCATATTCGACGGAACGATCGAGGATAGTAGGCGGTTTGCTGTGGTGGAAGCGGCGGGAGAGCGTCGCGCCATAAGCGGGATCCATCACCCATTTCTGTCCGATCGCGTGCGCGATGCCCAGCGTGGACCGGCCCAGCACCTGCCCGCCCAGAGCTCTGGGATGGAGAACGGTTCCGACGTCGGCGTACGTCATGAAGTCGACGATGTGATACTTGCCGGTTTCGAGATCCACTTCGACCTCGGCGAAACTGGCGACATAGGAATGAGTCTGCGCCGTCGTGCGGATACTTGTCGCGCGCCGACGCCACGAAGCCTTGCCCGGCTAGCGCCGCCGCTGCCTGCTTGGTATAGCGGTTCACGTCCGGATTGGCTTCGTGACCATCGTAGATGCCGCCCATCTGGATGGCTTTCTGCGCGGCCTGAGCCAGGGTCATGCTGGCGCCGCCGCCTTTGCGGAACACCTTCTCATTGCCGACGTCGTAGTTCTCGGGGCTGCCGCCCAGGCTCTTCGCGGCGATCTCCTGCAGCCGTTGCTTGGCTTCCATAGCCACCGCATGCGCAGCGCGTGTCATGGCAGTGCGTGGTCTGGCTGCCGCCGGATACGCAGGACCAGGGCAGGTTCTTGGAGTTCGAGCCCCAGCAGACATCGCATTTTTCCCACGGCACACCCAGGATTTCGGCGCCGACGCGATGAACGTCGATCACCGATTCCGTTCCGAGGTTGCCGATGCCCGATTGGAAGCAGAGGTGCCCGTCGGGTTTGATCAGCATCAGGCCATCGAATCCGATTGTGCCGCCGACGTAACAGCCCAAGGCCACGCCCACGCCGCGCACCTTGGTCCCGCTCCGCTTGGTTTGGGCGATGCGCTCTTTGTAATTAAATTCTTCGGAGCCCCGATTGAGAGCTTCCTTCACAAACGCGCTGGTGGCATAGGCGCGCTTGCCACGAATGGCCGGTCCGATGGGCGCCTTGCCTTCCGGCGCGTTGATATAGCGGATTGCAACTTGATCGAGCTTCAGTTGGCGCGCCGCCTTCGATACAATTTGCTCCAAGATCGTGCTGCCCTGCATACCGCCCGGCGAACTCTGGGCGCTGCGCGGCGGAGTGTTGGTCATCACCGTCAGGCCCTGGAAACGCATGTTTCTGGTTGATAAGCCAGTGACACGATGCGGCCGGAGGATGGCGCATCGCCTACCGGATCATACGGGTCCGTTGTTGACAAGCGACGAACATGTCGAGCGCGGTAATACGGCCGTCCTTCGCGAAGCCCGACCTTCATGCGTCCCATCATGCTGGGGCGCGCGCGGCCAATGAACATCTCGTCTTCGCGCGTCAGACGCATCATGACCGGCGCATTGCACTTCTTCGAAAGCAAGCGCCGGGATGATGAGCGATATAGCGCCCGTGATTTTGCTTCCGAAACCGCCGCCGGTATATTCGCTGGTGAAAACCACCTTGACTCGGGATCGATATTCAGCCAGCGGGCGATGGCCGGCACGGTCTGAATGGTACTTTGCGTACCGGTAAAGACGTGCACTTTGCCGTTCTGCCAGTAGGCCATCGCACTGCGAGTTTCCAGGCAATGATGGCTGGTGTCAGGAGTGACGAACGTTTCATCCAGAACCAGCGCGGCTTTCTTGAACCCGGCGTCGATATCGCCGTAATGCCAGGAGTTCGCCGGGTCAGGAATGCTAGAAATTTTGCCGTCTGGTCCCGTGACATGCGCCTCGGGGATCTTGCCCATGGGCAGCTTGCCGTCTTTTGCATCCGCGAAATCGGCCTCGGTCCACTTCCAACTCGTTGGCTCGATGGGCGGCGGAGGCGGTGGCGGCTGGCCAGGCTTCGCTGCTGGCGCAGCCGGACGCACCCAGACATTGCCGCCGACTCGCGCATTCGGTCCGCCCGGACGCAGTGTGTCCAGAGGATCGATGACAAACGGCAGGTGCTCGAACTCGATCTTGATCTTCTCGATCGCTTCGGCGGCCGTTAACTCGTCCACTGCGGCTACCGCTAGGATCGGCTCGCCCTGATACAGCGGTTCATTAGTGAGACCACGTTCGCCGAGCTTGTTAGCCGGAATGCGGGTACCATTGTCAGTCAAGGCTGTCGGCGGGCGCCGGCAGATCGTCCGCCGTCAGGATGCCTTTGACGCCGGGCATCGCGAGCGCTGCGCTGGTGTCGATGCTTTTCACTCTGCCGTGCGGCACTGGACTCAATAGCAGCTTGCAGAACAGCATGCCCTCGGCGCGATAATCTTCGGCATACTTCGATCTGCCGGTCACCTTGGCGTACAAGTCGAGAGTCTGATAGTTCTTGCCGATCAGCTTGTGGCCCTTTCCGTACTCGGGACCGCGTCGGCTTAGTCTGTTCGGGCAACTTGCTAGGCATGGTTTCCCTCCCTTGCGATCTCTGCGCCGCGCATCATGCGCGGTGAGGATCTTGTCATAGTCCTGGCACCGGCACAGGTTGCCTGAAATGCCGTGCGCCAACTCGGCGCGCGTGGGATTTGGGTTCGTCTTGAGATATCCCACCGTAGCCATAATGAAGCCCGACATGCAGAAAGCACACTGGAATCCTTGTTCATCGAGGATGCCCTGCTGCACCGGGTGAAGCTTTCCGTCGGCGGCTTGCAGCCCTTCGACCGTCACAACTTTCGCGTTGCGAACCGTGTGCGTGAGCGTCGAGCACGAGTAGCGTGGCACGTCGTCGATGAGCACCGTGCACGCTCCGCATTCTGCTCGATCGCATCCGATCTTGGTGCCGGTGAGACCCAGCTTGTAGCGCAGCGTCATCGCCAGCGTCTCCTGCTTCATGACGTCCACTCGCCGCTGCTGGCCGTTGACGTTCAGGGTAATCAGGCGCTCACCCGCACCGGCGGCTGATGCCAGGCTGGACGCGCGAAAGAGGTAAGTCGCCGAGGAGACGCCCGCGCCTCCGGCGATCACGCCTTGAATAAATTTTCGTCTGGAGACCGCCTTCGAAGTGGTCTCCGTCTTTTTCATATCTACTGTATCTGCCATTTCAGGATTACCTCCCTAATATGCAAGCAAGCCTTCTGCGGTTGGACCAATGTTTGATCGATGGACATGGAATGTCGACATCACACAACCTTGGCCTAACATTATATACCTCTCAAAGCCATCTTGGGGGTTTTTTGAGGGGTCACAAGTACTCCGGCCCGGATCCAGCCCCCACTTCGGTTATTTGGCGCCTCCGCCGCCCGTCAACGCCGGTTCCTCCACCGTAACCGACCAATCCACGTTACTGGATTCAATTACGAGATAAGAAAAGTGAGGATCCACCCCACATATGCCAACTCACGGCCTACGCCTCGATGGTCGACCGCCACCGCCAGTTCCCGGCCGCTCACGGCGCTATTAACCGTTACATGCAATGTTCCTTGTCCCGGCGGGGTCTCATTGCGGGTTTCCCAGCGAATACGGCACTGCGAAAACCCGATATCGAATGAATCCGTTTGGGCGTTACCTCGGCCAGACCAAGTTCCTATCTTTTGCCAAGCAAGCGGGAGGGGCTTGGCCTCTACTTTACGTTCTGCTCGGCAACCCACGAGGGTAATAGCAGTTAGCACGATTATCGTGGTCTTCCTAAACATCACACGATGGGCTTCGGCGCCGAAAGTAGCTAAATCCCAGCCTAGCGCGGCGCGACGCATTTTGGCAAGATGGCCTACGCGAAGGCGCTCGCCTGGGGTAGGTGGTTCGACCGAGGGATCTTTGGGGTCTTTCAGCCGATATATAAGCAGACTATGTCCGCCCCCCTTGCCGGTAAGTTTCAAGACCATTATGCGGTTCTCGACATCGACCCCAAAGCGGATTCGGACGAGATACAAGCAGCCTACGCCAAGCTCGCGCAGCGCTATCATCCGAATAACTCAGCCACCGGCGACGCGGAGAAATTCGAGGCCGTCAATCTGGCCTATGAAGTTCTTTCCGACGCCGAGCTGCGCACCGGGTTCGACAAGATAAAGGGTGTAGGTCAAGACCAGAGCGCTCCGAAATTCACCGGGGTCGACTTCTTTGAGGCGATCGGCCGCGAGGCCCTTCTGCGCGTGGCTCTTCTTTGCATTCTCTACGACCGCCGTAAGATTAAGCCTCTCGCGCCGAGCATTTCGGTACGGCATCTGGAGACCATCCTCGACTGCACGTCTGACGAGCTGACTTCCGTGCTGTGGTACTTGAAGCAGCGCAGTCTGGTGCGCAGCGACGACAAGAGCAGCTTGCACATTACTGTCGATGGAATGGACTTTCTCGAAGACAAGAAGCCTACGCCCGACGAAGTCATGCGATTTATCAAGCCGGATGCAATCGCCGCGTCCAAGGCGCACGCGCCTACGGTAACGCCGCCCCCCGCCAAGGTCGAGTCCGAGTCTGTGCGAAGCGTCTTGAACCGCGTGCTGGCCAAGGTTTAGCCGTGTAGCGTACGCACTCTTGCGTGCCGCGTTCACATTCATGTGAACGCTTTCTTGGGTCAGAAGCTTACTCCACTCCGAATGCCAGCAGCACGTTTCCATTGACGCCGTTTTGAACGCCCGGATATCCAGCGCCGGCAAACACCATGCCTCCAGCAATGGTCGGTCCGGAAGAGCCCATCGATCCACCCTTGGCCGCTACACCGTTTACCGTCTTGAACTCCCGAACCATGTCGTAGTCCCAAAGAATTTTGCCGTCTTTCGTCGATAGTGCACGCAAGACGCCGTCCCAGCCGCCCGAGAAGATCACTCCCGGCACGGCCGAAATAGCCGCGTCATGTCCGCCATGACGGCCCCGGGTTGGTTCGATGATCGCGGACCATTCGCGCTCGCCATTGGTAAGTGACAGCGCCACGATTCCGCCGCTGTTCAACCCGAAGTAGGCATTCTGGTTATCGGCTGTACCGCCCCACACGATCTGGCCCTGTGCCTTCGGTGGTGTAGAGAATACCGCCGTCTTCCAAACCACTGCGCCCTTGTGATCGGGGTCATGCCCCCAAACATTGCCGCTCTTCTGCCCGGCCACCAGGATGCTGTTACCGCCCGGCAGCGTTTGCAAAATCGGCGAAGAGCCGAAATCATAATCGGGGCCGGCGTCTTTCGGGCAATTCTCACGGTCCTTATCCCGCATGCAGCCGACCACCCAGGCATCGCCGGGCGTGTCCTGCACGGACCACAATATTTTTCCGCTGTCGAGGTCCAGGGCCACGATCGCGTCCGTTGTCTTTGCGGCCGGCGCAGTGTAGGCATCACCGGTCCCAACATAAAGCGCGTGCCGCTTAGGATCGAGTGTCGGCGAACTCCAGACACCTCCGCCCGCGGGTCCGAACTGTTGAACGCCCTTGGCGTTCTTGCCGGTCGGCTTATTGGCCTGTGGAATGATGTAGCTTTTCCAAATCTGGCGGCCGGTTTGAGCATCGAGCGCCGCGACGCTCCCACGGAACGTGCAGCATTGGTAGGTCGGATCCGCGGCCGAAACTTCTTCGAACGACGCCACTGGAACATACAGGCGGTTCTGATAAATCTGCGGCGCACCCGTGATTCTCGCCACGGGATGATTGTCCAGATTGATCTTCCAAATCTGCTCGCCCGTGGCTGCGTCGACGGCGTAGACATTCCCTTTCAAATCGCCGAAGTAAGCAAGGTATTGGCCTGGGCCCTGCGCCGGACCAATGCTCACCGCCGAGCGCACTGGAGCGGCGGCGTGATAAGACCAGTAAACGCAGCCCGTCGCCGCATCAATCGAATAGACGTAACTGGTGTCGACGCCCAGAAATACGCGTCCCGCGACCACCGTGGGCTGCCCGTAAACGGCCTTCGCGCCTGGAAATCCGAAGGCCCATTTCAACTTCAGCTTGGGGACTTGCCCGGCATCGAGTTGAGCTGCTGAGGCCTCTTGAAAGCGAGCATTGGCGAGGCCCGCGCCCCATCCGTTCCAGGACGGCTTTCCTATGATGTCGCCCAGGCCGGGATTCACTTCACAGTGATTCGACATTAACTTCGCGTCCGCATTGGCCGGCGGCGGATCGGCGTCTTGTGCGACTCCAAGAAATCCGGCCGCAAGGGTCGCGGACAAAACGATGGGAACAAGTCTCATAATCAGTGGCTTCATCAGGCGTAATTCTACCGCCAAAAGATCCTGAATGAACTAGAAATCCATTTGGTCGATATTCTGCTTGTTGATGATCAGCGGAGAACCCAAAATAATTTCAGTGCCCCGGATTTGAAGCGTGCCCAGCCGTCCGGCTTGAATCGATGTCGCACCGGCGGGAAGTTTGTTCTGGGCCAGAAGCCAACCGGAATGGACAGTCAGATATCCAAGATCCCGAGTGCTCCAAAGAACGACGGTCTGTACGACGCCCTCATGAACATACGGTTTGCAGATGCTTGGCAGCGATAGACCGATGACATCGACGTCCTTGCGGCCCGCCTGGCGCACCGCCTCCGCCGCTCCTGGAACCGCCGGCGCCGAGATGGCCATGATGAGCTTTACTTGCGGGTAAACCTTCAGCACCGTCTGAGTCTCGGAAAAAGCTTTGTCGCGATCGTCGTCGCTGGGGCGAATAGTGGCGAGTTTCAAGCCGGAATACTTGGCAGACAGGCGCTTCTTGATAAACGCGATCCACTCGTTCTGATTTTCGGCGCTGAGAGCGCCGGTGATAACCGCGAAATCCCCTTTGCCGCCCAAAAGCCGTGCCGCCTCGTCCGTTAGAGTGTTTGCGATTCCCTCCGGAGTGGCTTGATTGACGAAAAAATCGCGAGCGTCCGGTTCGGCATCGGCGTCCCAGGTCAGAACGTGGATGCCATGTTGCCGGGCCTTGCGCAGGACCGTGGAGATGCCGGCCTTGTTCTCCACTGCCACCGCGATAACGTCCACTTGCCGTGTGATCCAGTTCTCCACCAACTCGTTTTGCTTGGCGGCTTCGAGGCTGGTCGGGCCATCCCAGATCAACTCCACGCCGAGCTCCTTAGCAGCCTCTTCCGCGCCCGCGCGGACGCTGACGAAGTAAGGATCACCTTTGGCTTTGGGCATCATCGCGATCACGGGACGATGCCCGGCCGCTGTCGTAGCGGCCACGGGATCACGCCTCAATGAATGCACCAGCCATACGTTTGTTCCGGCCACGATGAGCGCCCCGATCAGCACTGCGGAACACAGGATGGCAACCTGACTGTTTTTCACAGGATTCGTCTCTTCGTCTAAGTGTTACATCCGCTTGCCGCCGCCAGCGATCGATGCCGATCGTCGCCACCAGCAACGTTCCTGTCAAGATCCCGGTCAGCTCCGAGGGAAGCGCGGCGAGATGCAATCCATTCTGCAAAACCGAGAGATGCGAACAGGCCGAAGATCGTGCCCCAAAGAGTGCCCCGTCCACCGAATACCGACGTTCCCCCCAGCACCACGGCCGTAATTGCGTCGAGTTCATAACCGGTCCCGACATCCGATTTTGCCTGGCCCAGGTGCGCGACATAGATAATCGCGGCCATGGCCGATATCACGCCCGACAGCAGATACACCAGCGCCAGGCGTTTGCGGACCGGAATGCCGGCGTAGCGCGCTCCCGCGGCGGTGAACCCGATCGCGTAAAGCGCCCGGCCAATCACCGAGCGATGCAGCAAAATCGCGTAAGCCGCTAAGACCGGCAGGAAAAATAGGAGCTGTACCGGGAATCACGCCCCAAAGATAGCCTTGGCCGAGAAACAGAAATGAGTTCGGGAAGCCGGTGTAGTTCACTGCGCCCTGCGTGATTCCTTCCGCGATGCCGCGGAACAGCGAGAAAGTTGCCAGAGTAACGATGAGCGGAGGAAGCTGGAGCCGCGAGATCGCCAGCGCATTGAGTGCGCCTCCGGCCAATCCCACAACCAGTGCTACCAACGCCGCGGCGGCGAGCGGAAGATGCCAATCCTGCCAGGCTGCTCCCAATGTCACAGCAGCCAGACCCATCATCGAACCGACTGAAAGATCGATGCCTCCGGTAATGATAACGGGCGTCATCGCCAGCGCCAGCAGCCCAAGCTCGACGCTAAAACGTATCACCTCAAAGAAATTGCTCCAGGTGAAAAAGTTTTCGGCAATCGCGGAGAAGACGGCGATCTCAGCCGCCAGCGCCAGCAGGAGAATCCATTCGCCGTTAGGGAACAGACGCTCGCGCCAGCGATCTAGGCGCGGCTTGCGGCAAGATTGCTTCCATCGTTTTCCCGACGCAAGCTCGCTCGCTCGTGGCCGAACGGCATCGATCACAACTGCGGCTAAAATGATTGCGCCTTGCACCGCTCGCTCCCAATAAGCGCTAATGCTCAAAAAAGTCAGCGCGGGACCGATGGCTCCTAGCAGGATCACGCCTAGCACAGTTCCGGCGATGCTTCCTCTTCCGCCCGTGATCGCAGCGCCGCCGACCACCACCGCCGCGATCACTTTCATCTCCAGACCTAGGCCGGCATTGATCGGGATTTGGTTGAATCGGACTGCATTAAGGGCGGCTGCGAGTCCCGTAAGTGCGCCCATGAATGCGAAAACGGAAAACGTCACCAGAGTAGTACGAATTCCGGCGAGACGAGCAGCCTCTTCGTTCGATCCCGTGGCGTAGACTGCGCGTCCGGCCGCAAGATTCCGCAGGCCCCACGCAATGCCGCACGAAACAACCATGGCGATGACCAGGCTCATGACCGGATAGGACGACTGCGACAAACCGAACCATTGGAAGCCGGCAGGCAGGTCCTGAACCCACGCGCCCTGGGTCTGCCAGCGCAGGGCGTCTCGCAGCGCGACCATACTCGCCAGCGTGACAACGATCGATGGAATCCGCACATAGGCCACTAGCGATCCATTGATTGCTCCGAGCGCGGCGCCTGCCAAGCACGCTCCCAGGGCAGCGATTGGGGCGGGAACTCCGGCTTTCGCGAAAAGGCCGGCGCTGACTCCGCAGATCGCAAAGATGGATCCCACAGAGATGTCGATCTGTCCTAGTACGATGACGAGAGTCATGCCAAGAGCCACGATTAGCACCGGCACGTTCGCCAGGAACAAGTCGGTGAGGTTTTCACGTGAGAAATAACCCGGCGAGACGAATGCCATCAGGATCGCGAGCATCAAGATCGCTATCGCGACCGAAATTTCCCGGCGGTGAGTTGTCATCAGTTGACCGCCAGCGAGAGAATGTTGTGTTGTGTAGCTTCCTGACGGGAGAGCACGCCCGCGATCGTTCCCTCATGCATCACTGCAATTCGATCGCTCATGCCTAGAATCTCGGGCAGCTCCGAAGAGATCATGATAATCGCCAAACCCCGCGCAGCCAAATCCATCATCAGACCATGTATTTCCGACTTGGAGCCGACATCGACTCCCTGCGTCGGTTCGTCGAGGATCAAAATCTTCGGATTGATCGCCAGCCATCTTGCCAGCGCTACTTTCTGCTGATTGCCACCCGACAGCGCGCCGGTTTCAGTGTAGACCGAAGGTGCTTTGATTCCCAGTTGCTGGACATAACGATGGGCGAGCTGAGCTTTCTTTGCTGCGATCGATCAACCCGTAACGCGAAACAATCTTTAAATTGGCGAGACTGGTGTTAGCGGCGATCGGCAGTTCGAGAACGACCCCGTGCTGCCTGCGGTCTTCCGGGACGTATCCGATGCCTTGCTGAATCGATTGCGTCGGTGATTTAATACGGACCGGCGCGGCATCGATCAGAATCTCACCTGAGTCCGCCGGAGTTAGGCCAAAAAGCGTCTCCGCCAGTTCGGTTCTCCCTGATCCAACCAAACCGGCCACGCCAAGAATTTCGCCGCTTCGTACCGAAAACGAAATATCGCGGAGACCAGCGGCGCGATTGGAGACATTTCGCAACTCTATCACGGTTTTGCCCAACGGCACCTCGCGCTTCGGAAAGACAGCCGAAATCTCGTGGCCCACCATCATGCCGATGAGCGACGCCTTGGCCACTTCTTCCGTGCGGCGTGTTGCGACAGTCTCTCCATCGCGCAGGACCGTGATGCGGTCGGCGATCGTGGAAATCTCCTCCAGCCGATGTGAGATATAGATGATGCCCGCTCCCTGATCGCGGAGCACTGCGATGATTCTGAATAGGCTGTCTACTTCGCGGTCCGTAAGCGAAGCAGTCGGCTCGTCCATGATCAGGATCTTCGCATCGGCGCCAATCGCTTTGGCGATTTCAACAATCTGCTGCTCGGGCATGCTGAGCGTCGCGGCTAATCGCTCGGGTTGAATCAAGCCTCCAACGCGTTCGATCAATTCCTGCGCGCAGCGATTCCGTGCCTTCCAATTCACTTTTCTCCATGTGCCACCGCTTTCGACTGCGAGGGCGATATTCTCAGCAACGGTGAGATGGGGAAACAGGGAAGGCTGCTGATATATCGCGGCGATTCCCAAGGATCGCGCGACCGCGGGGTCGTTCTGTAGCACCGTGCGGCCGCGAATCTCGAGCGTTCCGGAATCGGCCTGGATGGCGCCAGTGATGACTTTGATCAGCGTCGACTTTCCCGCGCCGTTCTCGCCGATCAACGCATGCACTTCTCCTTCGAGCAGATCGAACGATACGTTCTTCAGAGCGCGGACGCCCTCGAACGATTTATTGATCGACTTAGCTTCCAGCAGCGTCGCCATGATATAACCCAAAAAAGGTCTAACGCAGAAAGGCGTCCTGCAAGCCGCCATCGACGGGTATGATGTGGCCGGTCGTCTTGGCGCTCTCATCGCTCGCCAGCCAGACGATGGCACGCGCGCAATCTTGCGGAAGAATGGGCCTCAGGGTAAGCGTTCGCTGGGCGTAATAATCCGCGAGCTTCGTCCGCAATTCCTCAGTCGATTCTGATTCCGAGAAATCGATTCTGTATTTCCGCAGTGAGTGCATAACTCGATCCCGAGGAAACATCGTTGATCCCGCCACCACGGTCGCCGGGGCGATCCCGTTCACGCGCACCAGCGGACTCAGACCCACCGCCAGTTCTCGGATCAAGTGATTCAGCGCTGTCTTGCTCGTATCGTAGGCTTCAGTGCCTTTCTTCGGCACAATGGCGTTCGCCGAACTGGTCAGCACCATGGCCGCCGGCAGATTCTGATCCTTGAAGACCCACTCAGTCTGTTCGGCCAACAAGTAATTTCCGGTCACATTCACTTGGAAAGTTTTCGACCATTGAGCTGCGGTTAATCGCCCATCCGCGCCGGGCACTGGATAAATAGCCGCCGTATTGACGACGACATCGATACCGCCAAACTGCAGAACGGTGAACTTCACGGCTTCGGCCACGCTTTCGGCGGAACTCAGATCGACCGGTGTACTCGCGACAGATTCCGGCGATCCAACCTTCATGGCCTCGGCCGCGGTTGTCTTCGCGCTTTCGCCATCCAGGTCCGCCACTACGACATGCGCGCCTTTGCGAGCGAGTAGCAGCGCCACTTCGCGGCCGATACCGCTGCCGCCGCCCGCTACCAGCACGATCTTGCGGCTGAACTCAGCTTCCGCAGGCATGCGCTGCAGCTTGGCTTCTTCAAGCGCCCAGTATTCGATGCGGAATGCTTCCGAGCGCGGAAGCGCGACGTAGTTGTGAAAAAACTGGAACTGCGTGGATTGTTCAGAACGGCGTGCCTGCGGCAGCGGATGCCGGACTTCGCCGTCTTCCAGCGCGTTCGCGCCCGCCATCACATGGATCGCGTTAATGAAGAATTCGGTGGTGATGCGAGCTTCCTTCTTGTTTTTGCCGAATCCGAATAATCCGACGCCCGGAATCAGGACCACCGATGGATTCGAATCACGTAGCTTCGGCGAATCCGGCGCCGCCCACGCCTCGTAATATTTCTTGTACTCGGCTCGATAAGTGACGGCCTGCTCTTGAACGCGGGCCTTTAGCGTATTCAAATCGCCAGTTACGGGATTCCAATCGATAAACAACGGGCAGATGCGGGTCCGCAGAAAATGATCCGGACAACTGGTGCCGAGCGCGCCCAGTTCCTTCGCCCATTTCGATCCGGCGAAGGTGAGCGCATCCGAATCATCGCTGTAGTGTGCGATCACACGCCGATTGGACGACATCACCCCGCGCAGCGCGGGCAAGATCTGCGCCGCGATCTCTTTCCGATTGGCAAGTGGCGCGTGTTCGACGCCACCGAACAACTGGCCCTTCTTCGCCTGGTGTTCGGCCTGGTGTTCCATGATGAACTCGCCCATCTGATCGATGGTGCGAATGCTGTTTGAGTAGCACTCCCGCTGCGTCTCGCCCCAAGTGAACAGACCGTGGCTGCCGAGGATCAAGCCGTCGCACGCCGGGGTTATCCTTCACGGCTTTCTCGATCAAGAGCGCGAGTTCGAACCCCGGACGTTGCCACGGCACCCACGCGATCTTCCGGCCGAACTTTTTATTGAACTCCTCCAGCTTACGCTTCCCGTTGGCGCTGGCCGCCAGCGCGATTGCCCAATCGGGATGAAGGTGATCCACGTGCGGAAACGGTAGGAAAGCGTGCAATGGGGTATCGATGGAAGCCGCCACGCGATTCTCGCCGAACGCCGACAGAGGATAAAAGCCGACCATCTCGTCTTCGTGAGCTTCGCCCCGGTAGATTCTTTTGAGCTCCTCCAGCCGATCGAGATAAAGCAGCGCAAATCCGGAATCCTGGATCGATCCGAGATCGCCGCCGCTGCCCTTGACCGCCAGAACACGCACCGGCTTTCCGGTAAATGGATCCGGAAGTTCGATCTTCGAGCTGGTGTTGCCGCCCCCGAAATTTGTGATCCGTAGATCCGCGCCCAGTAAATTGGAACGATAGCGCAGCAGCGACAGTTCATTTCCGCCAAAGGCCTTGGCTTGATCCTCGTTCCAGAGGTCCTTCAAGTGAATAGTTTCGGTAGTCTCAGGCATGGCGAATGATAAAATGGGTTTGTTCAGGCGACCTTCGGCCTCGCGAAATGCAAACAGTCATAAATCCCTCGACGGCGTTAGCCGTAGCTGCGGCCCTCTTCATTACTTTCGCAAATGCGCAGGAGAAATTGCCCAATGGACCCGGCCGGGAGACCATGAAGCGAGTCTGCGGTGCCTGTCATAGCGCCGAAAACGTGGCCGGGATGGCGAAAACTCGCGAGGAATGGGGGGCGGTAGTCGGCGAGATGGCGGCCGCCGGCGCACAAGGCACCGAGGATGAGTTCAACGAAATCGTGGACTATCTCGGCCACCTACTTTCCGAAAACTTCGAAGATCAACATGAATAAAGCCACCGCCACGGATCTTGAGAGCGGACTGGAACTCTCGGCCAAGGAAGCGGAAGCGATCGTTCATTATCGCGAAGAGAAGGGCAGCTTCAAATCCATCGAGGACGTTGAAAAAGTTCCAGGCGTGGACGCCAAGAAAATCGAAGCCAAAAAAGATCGCTTGGTATTCTAACAGCCGCGCGCTCACGGCCATCACAGATTCTTCAGCCAAAGATTGCGGCAGGAGACCTTCACATTGCCGCCGCCTTCGATTTGCAGTCCGATCACGCCTTCGCGCCGCCGCCATGCTCGGATCGTCATCAATGAAAACCGCCATGACGTGTCCGTTTAACATGTGCATCATCATATTTCCCCGCGCGATGACGTGCATTTGATTCCAGTCACCCACCTTGATGTATGCCTTGAGCGCGTCTGAATCCCCAACTAAACTGAGCAAGCGCGGTTTCTTTCCCTGCTCTGCCCGCACCACCTGGCCGCGCCAGGCGATGATGCCGCGCGGCGTTCCTTGCTCATAAAGCTGGCCGCTGTAGCGGTTCGCGAAATCGAAATCCGCCTGATAGCCTTTCAAGTTCCATTTGGCGAAGTTTGCATTCGGCGTCGGACCGCCCTGGATCTGTCCCGGCGCCACGCGCGCGCTGCGATATTGAATTCCGCTGTTCGCATTGTTGCCTTCCAGTTTGATCTCCGCCTTCAGCTCGAAATTCTTCGGCTCGCCGCCCTGCCAGATGATGTAAGTGGTGCCCGCCGGTTTCTCGGGACTCGACTCGCCGACGATCGCGCCATTTTCCACTCGCCAGACGTCCGGGCTTCCATCCCAGCCTTTCAACGTTGTCCCGTCGAACATGGATTGCCATCCCGCATGATCGTCGAAATCGATCGGGTCCGGTTGCGAGAAGCCCCTGCCACGGCCCTGCGGCTGGGCGATCGCAGTCCAAAAATACAGCAAAATTCCCGCATTAGCAGCGACAGCAGACCAACGAGAGAACATTTAGCCTCCAAAGAAATTACGCAGCACTCGATTGCTCGAGCGACGGGACTTTTTCCCAGCGCCGGCTTCTTGGCGGATTCCAAAACCGCGTCGGTCACGCAGTCCGTCGCCAGGCCATCGCGAAACGTCGGCGCTGCCTGCTTGCCCTCGCCGAGCGCCTGCAGAAAATCCGCGACCTGATGAATGAACGTATGCTCGTAGCCGATTTGCAAACCCGGCACCCACCAGTGCTTCATATAAGGATGATCGCCGTCGGTAACGTGAACGCTTCTCCAGCCGCGCAATCGCCCTTCATCGCGATGATCGAAAAATTGAATGCGATGCAGATCGTGCAGGTCCCACATCGCCGACGCATGCTCGCCGTTGATCTCCAGAGTGTAAAGCGCCTTGTGACCGCGCGCGTAACGAGTAGCCTCAAACGTCGCCAGCGATCCGTTCTCGAAACGGCCCTAGAAACGCGCTCGCGTCGTCGATGCCCACCGGCTCGACGCGCCCGGTGAGGTTGTGTTTGCGCTCCTTGATGAACGTCTCGGTCATCGCCGACACCTCACCGATCGGACCATTCAGCCACAGCGCCGTGTCGATCGTATGCGCCAGCAGATCGCCCGTCACGCCGCTTCCCGCCACTGCAACATCCAGCCGCCACAGTCCTTCGCCGCCCTGCGGCAAATCTTGTGAGATGGTCCAGTCCTGCAAGAATTTCGCGCGATAGTGGAAGATGCGCCCGAGCCGCCCTTCGTCGATCAAATGCTTGAGCAGCATCACCGCCGGCACGCGCCGGTAGTTGTACCAGACCATGTTGGCGACTTTGGCGGATTCCACCGCGTCGGTCATTGTCCGCGCTTCTGCCGCATTCCGCCCCAGCGGCTTCTCGCAAAGCACCATCTTTCCGGCCTTCGCCGCCGCAATCGCGATCTCGGCATGCGTGTCGTTAGGGCTGGCGATGTCGATCAGATCGATGTCACTCCGTCCGATCAACTTTCGCCAGTCCGTCTCGATCGACTCGTAGCCCCAGTTTTCCGCAAACGCCTTGACCCGTTCGGCATTGCGCGCGCAGACCGCTTTGAGCACCGGTTGGTAAGCCAAATCGAAAAATCGGCCAGCCTGCAAGTAACGCGTTGGAATGCGCGCGGCCCATGAAGCCATAGCCGACCAGCCCGATGTTCAGGCTCTTTCTTGCCATGACCTCGCCGCCTCATCCCAGCCGTGGGCGTTTCGAACCGCGATCATGGTCGCCAGGATCTCTCGCCAGGTGCCGGGCTGCATCATCACTTCGTTGGGAAACATGCAGCCGTCCCAGCAGATGTGCTGAAAAGCGTGCGTTGGTCCGCCATCGCCTTCCCGTATCCACGCGCCCGCGACTTTCACGATGTCCATCTTTGCCGTTAGGATCGTTCGGCAGACAGTGCCGTCCGGTCTTGTCGTGCGAGCCCGATCCTTTCACCGTGGCGTCGTTCTGCGCTACGTGAAAATCGATGGTCCACGGCCGCAGCGCGCGCGTCATAGTTCGAATCGCATCGTCCAGCACGTCTCTCTGCGACCAGTCGAACTTCTCCGGCAGGATACGATCCTCCGGCGCGTTAACGCCGAGCGTGAACAAAAGCGTGTGCGCCATGTCCGCCTGAAATCCCAAGGTCTCGGGCCGGCCGACCATCTCCAGCAGTTCGACCATTCGTTTCCAGCTATGCATTCCGCCCCAGCAGATCTCTCCTTCGGCCGCGAGCCGCTCGCCGTAGTCTTCTGCAATAGAGCAGGCTTGTCGAAAAGTCTCGGCGATCAGCTTAGTATTCGCCACCGGGTCCTTCGCCCACTCCGCCGGACTCGCGGCAGAATCGATACGCACGATTCCATAGCGGCGAATTCCCAGCTCGCGCAGTTTCCTGGCGATGGCGCACGCCTTCCGAACCTGAGTCAGAAATTTCTTCCGCTCCTCTTCCGAGCCCATCGCCGATCCGCCGCCCGTGGGAGGCCAGACCGGAGCGACCACCGAACCGGCCACCAGGTTTCGCGAAGCAATCCGATCGACGAGTCGCTTCAGGTCATCGTCGCTCGAATCAATCTCGACGTGCGGCGCAGCCAAAAAAAGATCGACGCCATCGAATCGGACGCCGTCCACTTCAGCCGACTGCCGTCAGGTCGAGCATCGTTTCAAGATCGATGGGCGGTTCTGAATCCGGACCCTTGCCGACCAAACCCGGCCACATTGCGTTGTGGAGCGCCGGATACTTGTGTACGTTTACCGTGGCCATGCTCGCTATTTCTTCTTCCGCAGCGGTTCCGCATCTGGATTCCCCGGGCCGAAATGCTTCAAGATGACCAGAGGATCGGTCGCGCTGGTATTCTCGACGCGTACGCCTTCTTTCGCCGCATCCGCCGTCACGAACAGCTCATCTTCAGTCATTTCGCCGAAGCGGATCATGGCGGGTGCCGCGACCCGGTGCCCGCCAAGAGTCCCATGTCCCTGGGTCAGGATCAAGCCGTACGCAGCGCTATCGCGAATGGCCACACTCCGCCCCGGCATCACCGTAAGCTCTTTGGCCGAATAATATCCGGTCCCGTAGGTGATCCATTTTTCGCAATAACCGCCGTCCTGCATGCCATCCAGCGGCCGCACCGGAAGCGGAAAAACCTTGTTCGTCTTTCCGAACTCAGCGTTCACGTTAGCGTTCCAATCCAGCATGCCAACCATATAGTCGAGGTCGTGATGGTACTCCGGTAATACATCCTTTGTGAGTAAGCTCCAATCGACAATGCGTCCCTCCACCACTGATTGAAACATCGCGAACACGTCGCTGCTCACTTGCGGTTCGTAAGTCACCAGCGAACCGGGAGCGTGAAGGATTCCAGGATCTATTTGCCATCCCGCGCCGGGCTCCAGCCGATAAGCTCGCGAGTGAAAAAGAATCCCGTTGTCGCCCTTGTTCCAGTCTTCCAGACAGCGGTGGATGTCGTCCTTGGTCGTGCCGGGTTCCAGACCCATGAATGTGTACGGAAAATTGTTTTCCGTCAGGTTGTACTGCGGCGGAAAATAGTAAGCCTCCGGCTTACCGCGCTGCCCGACCAGCTTGGCGATCTCATCGCTTTGATGCATGTGATGCGGAATCGGGCCCATGTTGTCGAAAAATTTACAGAGCAAATTCCATCCGCCCTCGCGCCCGATCACATCCGAGCCAAGTAGCAGATCGCCGGCGCTATCCATCGCTTCTTTGAACAGAAATCGCTTCCCACCATCCAGCCGGACATAGCTCAAGCCTTCGTCTTGCAAGGTTGCAGGACCATTGGAAGCTTTGGTTGTCGACGAAAACCAGCGTTCATTGATTCCGCCGCGATGTGCTCCGAACGCGTACAAATCATCGGAGTGGAGCTTCAACCTTCGGCCGGGGATCATAAACGAACGAGGCACCCAGCAAGGTTCCAGCCTCAGAATTCCGCGACCAGCATCAATTGCTTCTTGGACGCCCGATCGATCCAACATTGTTTGTAGTAATCCTTATTAGTGCTCTATCGGAACGCCGAACGAGTACAGCGTATTATCATACGTCCCAAAATAGACCCGCCCGTTGGCCACCGCCATGCCCGCGAAGTGCGTAAACGAAGTGATGCTTTCGCCGCTGGAATAAAGCTCTTTCCCAGTTTCAGCGTCCAGCGCATAAAGCGTAGCGTGTACCGACCTTTCCGCGCGCTGCTGCGAGCTGAACAGGCCTCCCTGATTTTCGTTCGCTTGGCGGACGAATTCGCCGCTGGAGAGCGCGAACACCACACCGTTGGCGACCACTGGCGGCGCCGGGATGATCAGGTCGCGCGAAACCCAGGCCGGCGAAAGCACCGTCTTGCCGTCTTTCTCTTCCACCTTGAACGCCACCACACTGCCGTGGGGAGCGTCCCCGTTGGTGACTGGAAACTTCACGTCTTTGGTCAACGGCCCCCAAACCGGCGCCAGCACCCAGCGCGTTCCCTTGCTGTCTTCCCAGCTCGCCAAGCCGCCCCAGATGCCGAGGCCAGCGAAGTCTGTTTCCTCATTGCAGATCAGCGGCGTCCGATACAGCGGCGTCCGATGGGCCGCTCCGCCCAGTGACTGGCTATCGAGCAGAAATAGCCGGCCCTCTTTGCCGCCCGCGACTATCAGGTCCCGCCCTTTATAAGGAAAGACCGTCGGAGTCGTGTTCATGTCCATATCGCGCTTGGTGATCCACTCCCGATTGGACGGCGTGTACCAGTCTTTCAACTTGAGATCTTTGGGCGACAGAGCCAGCACGGTATCCGAATAAATCCCTTTGGCCGGGTCCCATTCGCCGTCTCCCACTTCCGCATAGACCGTTCCGTCTGTGCCGATCGCAGCGCCGCCGAGTCCCCAGATGCCGCCGCCGTTCGAAGCGAAGGAACTGACCTTTTTGTCGTCACTCGTAAGATCCATGGCATACACACCGTTCGGATTGCCGCCGCATTTCTGTCCCGTCGTCGCATACACGACGTTGTCGACCATATTCATGCTGTAAGGCTTTCCGTTCGGCGGAATGAACTTTGCGGGCGGCATGACATCTTCACCGTTGGCGAGGTTCATCTCATGCAGACTGCCGTCGCTAGTAAGGACGTAAATGCCTCGGACCGGGAAAGCTCCACCACCCCGTGGCGCAGGTCCCCGACCTGCGGATGCCTGGGGAGCAGCGCCTCGACCCGTTCCCCCACCCCGTCCGCCAAAAGTGGGCGGAGGTGGGATCACCGGTGTCGCCGTCAATCCACCCGGACAGAGCCACGTCGGGTTTTTCGTTTGCGGCACGTCGGCCGCATGCTCGAAATGTCGTTGCCACAAAATCCGCCCCAGGTCGGCATCGATGGCAAAAATATTGTCCGAACTGCCGCCCACGTACGCCATCTCTTTAAACCCGCGATTCGTGATAATCCGTCCCATGATCAACGGCTCGAAGATCGAGTACATGGCCTTCTGCTCGTTCTCCAGCTTCAGCTTCCAAAGAAGCTGAAAGCCCTTCACGCTTTCCTTATTAATAACGGTCTCGTATTTTTGCCAGCCGGTGCGCTGGGGATCGCCGCCGTGCGTGAGCCAATCGGCCACCCGTCCCACCTGCGCGTTAGCCAACGGCACGAGAAGGACGGCCAACCCGAGAGCCCTGAGTGCGCCTCGCCGTGACATACCACGAGATTCTGAGCCGAGAGCCTGCATGATTAACCTTTCATTGTCAGTCCGAATTTATCAGCATAGAACGAAACAGAGCGGCGAGGGTACTGCAGCATCCCTGTTAGGCTAGAATCTCCACCGTGGCCGACACCCAGACCATCCATCCCCACCTTTCTGGCGTGCTCGCGCCGGTGCGCAGTGAGGACGACTTCGAGATGAAGGTCGTGGGCCGCATCCCGGATGCGCTGGCCGGCGCCCATTACCGCAATGGACCCAATCCGCAGTTCGACCCCCAGGGCACGTATTATGGTTTCCTCGGCGACGGCATGATCCACGGCTTCTTCCTCGAGCCCAACAAAGATGGGGGCCGCGTTCGTTTTTTCGAACGGCCATTATCACAAGGACTGGCGACCCTTTGAGCTAATGTAGTCGAAGTGAGCTTTAAATATCTTAGTCTCGCTACAATCTCGCTGGTCGTGATGGGCACGGCGTTTTCCGCGCTTCGGGGGCAGGGGACTGCTTCGCGTTCCGTGTGGGACGGTGTGTACACAGATCGGCAAGCCAAGCGCGGCGAAACACCGTACCACGAGTATTGCGCCGATTGTCACGGCGACGATCTGGAGGGTGATGCCGAAGCTCCCGCGCTTTCGGGCGCGATGTTTCAGACCAATTGGGAGGGTCTGCCGCTGGGTAGTTTGTTTCAGCGAATTCGCCGTGATATGCCGTTGAACAAATATGTCGGCACCTTGAGCCCCAGCGTGAACGCGGACATCCTGGCTTACATCTTAAAAGTGAACCGATTTCCGCAAGGCAGCGCCGAGCTTTCGCACGCTGCCGAGATACTCAATCAGATTCGGTTTGAGTCGGTGAAACCGGACCGGAAGCGATAATCACTTCGTGCTTCTTAGCGCCTCGCTGGCCCCCGCAGTGAGATCATCGCGCACCACGGCGCCGCCCTTCATAACAAATTTTACACGTTGCATTTCGGTGATGTCCTGCAGCGGATCTCCCGACACCGCGATGAGGTCGGCGAACTTGCCCTTCTCGATCGTGCCAACGCTGTTCTCCATATGTACGATCTCGGCATTCACCGTCGTTGCCATGCGCAGCGTGTACAGCGGTGTCGCGCCCCAACTAACAAAGATCGGGAACATCTCGCTCTGGACGCCGTGCGAACAGTTGCAGGCCGTGTTGTAGATTCTTCCTTGCCCGTTGTAAACAGGTGCGGAGCCGCTACCGTATCCGAGTTTTACTCCGGCCGCCAGCATTTTCTTCCAAGTCTTCTCCATCAGTCGATAGCGGCTGTAGGGCGTCCATTGCTTCAAATCCCCAGGCTCATCTTGCCGCATATCCAGGATGGTCGAAGTAATGGGCAGATTTTTCTGAAGGATCATCTTTATGTCTTCATCCGTAGCGGCCGTGGCATGTTGGATATCGTCCACCCCGGCCTCGATCGCCCATTTCAGGCCGTCCCCGCCATACGTGTGGCTGGCAACGAACATACCGCGTCGATGCGCTTCCTCCACGACTGCTTTAAGCTCTTCCAGACTCGGAAGCGCCTGGTTCACCATTTCGCCATTCGGCTTGAAGTAGAAAGGCCCGGTGGTGTGGATCTTGACATGATCCGCGCCGTAGTGGGCCAGTTGCCGCACGCCTGCCCGCAGAGCGTCTACGCCGTCGGCCACAATCTCCGGCTCGAATGGCTTCCATTCCAAAGGATAAGCTCCGTTGCCTGGCGCCGTGATCGCGAGGATCGGACCGGCCGGCCGAAGGCGCGGACCCTGCACCAGTCCGCTGTCGATCGCTCGCTTCAGTTCCACGTCCGCGAATCCACCGCCATGCGACCCTTGAACTACTTGTGTGGTGTAGCCCGCCTTCAAACTCTCGGTAGCGCTGTGCACTGCAACCAACATTTGATGCTGCAGCCCGATCGAAGCATCCGTCAGGTGAACGTGTCCATCAATCAATCCCGGCAGAACGGTGGCGCGGCTGAGATCGATCACCTTGGCGCCTGCTGGAATCGACAGGCTGGCTGCGGTCCCTACCTGCGTTATTCGCTCGCCTTGGATCAGCACTACCTGGTTGGTCATCATCTGGCCGGATTTCGGGTCGAACAAGCGGCCCGCGCGCACCGCCGTGATCTGAGCCTGCGACCAAAGCACGGTGGCAGCCCCTAATATTCCGACGATCATTTTGGATCGCATGATATGGTTTCTCCCGTCACTCAATCTTCAACGTCCGCAAACCAGCAAGCGAAACGTCCCCGGTTTCGCCCTCGGCTGTGGATTGCGCTGCTTCTCGGTAGGCGGCCCGGGCGGATCAAAGTCTGAAGTGTCCACAAACAGCCTGTGCGTCTTCGGATCCAGCCCCATCGTCTTGGCCCCGAATTCGGTCTTCACCGTTTCCACTACGCTCAACTGATCCGGCGAATCTTCGTGGAAGATGTGGATCGTCCCCTCGCGCGTGGAGCTGGCCACCATTTTGGTCTCCGGATCAAATATGGTGGTATCCACACGGTCACCGATCGGAAACGATTGGCCGATAATCTTTCCGGTGTCCGCATCCATTACCACCAACAGCTTAGGATTCCGCCCACTGATGAACAAACGCCGGGTCTTGCGGTCCATCGCGATCGACACAGGCTGTCCGGCTGGCGCCACCGGCCACCGCGATTTCACCTGGAGCGAGCGCGAATCGATAGCCACCACTTCGTTGGTGTTTTCCAGATTGTCGTAGATCATGCCCTTGCCGTCGGCCACGGCCTGCTCGGGAGCCCCGCCCAACGCAATGGTTCCGAGCACAGTCCCCTTCGCCGGATCGACGACGGTCGCGCTCTTGGGCTCGCCGTTGAAGACAAAGATGTGTTTCGAGACCGAATCGTAAAGGATCGAATCGGCGTCCTTGTCGGCTTTCACTTCGCCGATCTTCTTAAATGTTTTCAGATCGAAGATGATCGCCTGACCGAGATCTCCGTCGCTCACGAATCCGCGGCCCAGCTCAGGAACCACCGCAACGCCATGGTCTCGCTTGAAACCGGTGATCGTCCCCAGCACCGCGTAAGTATCGGCATCCAGCACTTTGATCTCGGTGCCGTGCGAAAGATAGACGCGCCGGGCGGCAGGGTCGACGGTGATGTAATCGAAGTACTCCCCGCCACCTTCAGCCGCGCCCAGGGGAACTGTCTTGATCAAGTGGTAGCCACCCGCCGCCCCAGCCGCTAGAACACATGCACAGAGCGCCCAAATGCAGATCCAAACAGCCTTCATGTCAAACCTCCCGCTGCAGCAATGGCCGCAGCTCTTCGATCTTTTTCATGTTCTCGAGATCCAGCACTCTCTCGATTAGTTTCGAGCATTTCTCGCTGCCCAGCAAGGGCGTCATTAGATCGCGGCATTTCGCGACCACTTCGTCCCGCGTCATCGGATTGTCCACCGTGCCGCGCACCGCATCCACTCGCTCCGTCAGACGCGCGCCGTCTTTGAGCGTCACGTCCACAATTGACTCCCGCTTGGGATATTGCCGTTCCAAATCCTCATCGGGAACAAGCTGCACCTTGGCGCGCTCCCGAAGTACGGCCGAGTCTTTCATGCGCGGTTTGTCGTGCGCCGCCGCGAACGAAGCCGTCTTATCGAGAAGCATCACCGCAATCATGTGTTGCATGCAGATGTCCGGAATTTCGCGATTATTGACGGTCTTAGCTTCGCTGGTTGCGACCCGGACAGTCACCTTGTCAACCTGATCAGCCTCGAACGGCCGCCGCTTCCGTATGTTTACCAATGCATCCAGGGGCGCCTGAATGGGCGATCCGACCGTCCACTTCTTGATGTTCGTTTGCGCCACCTCATAGCGCTGCCCCAGCTTTTCAATCAACTTCTCGGGATTTCCCTTGGCCGCGAAGGCCATCAGAAAATTGTCGGCGCCCGAAAAAACATCGTCCACGCCCGTGCCACCCAACTGAACCAGAAGAGCCGCAGTGACACCATTTCTCGCGGGCATGCCTGCAAACACTAATGATTTCTCGATATGGTCAGAATCCCGCTGCCAGGCAACGATACCAGATGCTTGCTGCGATGCGTAATCGAGCAGCCAGCGCATCCGCTGTGCGTTCAGGTTGGCCGCGCAGCCGGCCGCGGCCGCAGAGCCAAAATTGCCCGCGATGCTATGGCTCGCCCGGTGAGTCTCCATCTGATACGGGAGACCGCCCAGCGTCATCGTTACGCGCGGGCCGACGTCGTAGCCCAGCGCCACAGCGCGCACAAACCGTGCTCCATCGATACCAAATTGTTCACCCGCTGCCAGCGCGGCCGGCACCACCGCGCAACCTGGATGCGAATGGGAGAGTGCGTGCGAGTCGTCTGTTTCATCTGAATGAGCCAACATGCCGTTGGCGAGAGCCGCTTCGATCGCGCCGCACAGCAGGTTTGAACAAACCACCGTCGCTGTCTTCTCCCCAGCGTGGGCGCGAGCGAATTGCATCGCCAGACGCGCGGGCGGCAGGTCCACGCCCGAGATCATCGCGGCTAACGTGTCGAGAATATGCTCCTTGGTTTTCTCCAGTGCCTCCTCAGGAAGTGGACGGCTACCGGCCTCGCTCATGTATCTGCTCAGCTCCGTCATGACCGGGCCGGCTGGCTGCGCCGACAATCTCGCACTCATTGAAAATGCCCCAGCCGCAATCACTCCGCCGGCGCGTTTCAATATGCCACGACGGGTTGTTCGCTTAGGCTCGTTCATGACATCCTCGATTCTACAGGCTATTGGGATAGAATTTGAGTACCGAAAATGAGAAGACCACTGTTACTGGCGAGTTGCCTGTTTTCCTTAACATGGGTCGCAGCATGGTCCGCCCAAACCGTTCCCCACTTCGAGATCGATCCCTCCTGGCCCAAGCCTCTGCCGGAAGGTTGGATCACCGGCCAACTAGGAGGCGTCTGTACCGATTCGCACGATCACATCGTCGTCGTTAATCGCCGTGATATCACAGCCGAAGAAGCCGAAACAGCGCAACAGGCGCCGCCAATCATCATGTTCGACATGGCCGGAAACGTCATCGCGTCCTGGGGCGATCCCAACGTCGTGCCGCACTCCATCCATGGCTGCGCGTTTGATAAAGACAACAATGTTTGGGTCGGCGGCAACGAAGACGGCATCATTCAAAAATACAGTCACGATGGCAAGCTGCTGCTGCAAATCGGGACCAGGGGCGTTTTCGACACCTCGGATGGAACCAGCAAAGGCAAATCGCTAAACCGCAGTCCGGAGCATTTCTTCAATCCCGCGGGCATCGCCATCGATCCTGGGAACGGCGATATTTATGTCGCGGACGGTTATGGCAACAGGCGCGTGGCGGTATTCGATAAGAACGGCAAGTTCTTGCGCCAATGGGGCCGCCAGGCCACTGATGACGAGACGCGAGCAGGGGCAGGGGGTGTGTTCTCAAAAGTAGTCCACTGCGTTGTGATCGGTAACGATGGCCTGGTCTATGTCTGCGACCGACAAGGCGACCGAATCCAGGTGTTTGACAAAATGGGCAAGTTTCAGCGCAACGTTTGGGTCAAAACCGGAACGCCCAACTTGCCGGATCCGCGCGGCGCCGTCTGGTGGGTGGCCTTCTCCCGCGATCCTCAGCAGAAATATATGTTCGTCGTGAACGGCCGAAACGAGGCCGTTCATATTCTCGATCACTCCAGCGGCCAGATTCTGGCGAGCTTCGGCCGTCCGGGGCATCAGCTCGGAAATTTCATTCACGGCCACACCATGGCGATCGATTCGCAGGGCAACATTTATGTCGCCGAGACGGATTGGGGCCGTCGAGTTCAGCGGTACAAGGCGGTTACAAAGTGAAAAGGGCAAATCTGAGCCGGCGCGGACTTCTGCAAAGCTCCGGCGGGCTCATGACCCTAGCTGCGCTGCGAAGTGCGCGGGGGGCCGAAGAGCCCGTCAGTCCGGTCATGGCCAAGCTGAGCGCATATATGAGCGAAGCTGCCAGCCGCGCGCTTCCAGACGACATTCTGGAGAAGACCAAGCATCATATCCTGGATACCTTCGCCGCCATAATTTCCGGCACCCAACTGGGGCCAGGGCAGCTCGCGATCCGGTTCGCGCGCGCCCATTCGGGCGAAAAGGTCGCCACCGTGCTGGGATCGGACGTGGTTTGCGGCGCGATCGAGGCTGCTCTGGCTAATGGCATGCTCGCGCATTCCGACGAGACTGATGACTACGCTCCGGTGGGGACGCACCCCGGCTCCGCGGTCGTGCCCGCCGCTCTCGCAACCGGCGAGCAGTTCGGTATCGACGGCACGCGCTTCGTGCGTTCGATAACGTTGGGCTATGACATCGCGGGCCGGGTTGGGGCGGTGCTTGGCGGCCAGTTGTTTAACTATGAAGCCCACAAGGCCGTACACGGCTTCACCGGCACCTTCGGAGCGGCCGCCGCGGGGGGTTGCGCGGCAAGTCTCAATGCGCAGCAAATGCGCTGGCTGCTGGATTATGCGTCTCAGCAAGCGTCAGGACTCGCGGCTTGGCAGCGCGATACCGAACACATCGAAAAAGCTTTCGTCTTCGCCGGCATGCCCGCCCGCAATGGTGTCACCGCCGCGTTGTTGGTCCAATTAGGTGGCACCGGCGTCACGGACATTTTATCCGGTGCCGACAATTTTCTTCAGGCGTTCGCGCCCAAAGCCGACCCAGCTCAGCTCATCGAGAAGCTGGGCCAACGTTACGAGGTCACAACCACGAACATCAAGAAATGGACCGTGGGCGGACCGATCCAGGCGGCGCTTGATGCGCTCGAAGTGTTGCTCAAGCAGCGTCCCATTGAGCCCGATCGGGTGAAGCAGATGGTCGTGCGGCTCGGCCCGGTCATGGGCTCCGTGGTCGACAATCGTGAAATGCCGGATATTTGCGTGCAGCATATGCTCGCGGTGATGCTCCTCGACAAGACCGCCTCGTTCGCCGCCGCCCATGATAAAGCGCGCATGCGCGATCCCGTAGTCCTCACACAGCGCGCCAAGATCCAGCTCGTCTTCGATCCCGAGATCGAGCAGAATACCGAACAGCGCGAGGCGATCGTGGAAGTGACGTTCACCGACGGAACCAAGCTTCGCGAGCATACTACCGCGGTTCGCGGAACTGCCGCCAATCCGATGACCCGCGAGGAAGTGGTTGCGAAATCCCGCGACCTGATCACACCGGTCCTGGGAGCGCCGGCCACAGCGAAGCTGATTACGAAAACTTTGGATCTCGAAAACTTGAAGAACATCGCGGAACTTCGGCCCCTGCTGCAACGCCCGCCCGGCACGGCCCAGCATTGATTCGATGTACACTGTCAGCTATTGAGAGGATACGAATGAGCCATCAAACCTATTTGTCTACCGGCCTGATCTGTGCCGTTCTTGTCGCTGTCGCCCCGGCATTTGGCGCCGACCCGCTCTCCGCGGGGCAGAAAGCGCTCTACGAAGGCATTACCAACAATGTCATCCGAGCCGCGGAAAAAATGCCGGAAGCGAATTATTCGTTCAAGCCAAGTGCGGACGTGCGCAGCTTCGGCCAGTTGGTCGGACATCTTGCGGATTATCAATATGTGTTCTGCTCCGGCGCGGCCGGCGAGAAGCCTCCAGTGACCGGAATTGAGGACAGCAAAACTTCCAAGGCCGATCTGGTGCAGGCCCTCAAAGATGGCTACGCGTACTGTGACAAGATTTATTCGGGCATGACGGATTCCAAGCTTGCCGAGAACGCCTCTGTGGAGGGACGTCCCCGGGCCATCTTGACCATACTGACCTTGACCATCGCGCACAACGACGAGCATTACGGCAATATGGTGACCTATCTGCGTATCAAAGGAATCGTCCCCCCATCGAGTGAACGACGCCCGCCCGCGACGACGAAATAGTCTCTAGCCCGTAATCAGGGCGCGTCCCTCATCATGAACGGATCCAATCGCGATATCGGCGGGCACGCCATGCCACGCGCCGGAAGGACGTGACCCGCGCAGCAAAATGAGGCTCAGAGCTTGGAAATCCGCCGGTGGCCTTGGTTTGTTATCTTGAAAGAGGACCCCTCCAAAAAACATGCTTGGAACCAAAGTCGATACCCCCACAGACGCCAATCCTCAAGAAACCAGCGAGTGGCTGGAATCGCTCGATGGGGTGGTGGAAGAGGGCGGCGTCGAACGCGCCTCCTATCTGCTGGAACGCTTAGTTGACCGCGCTGCCATTTACGGCATCGAATCGCCGCACAAGCTGAACACTCCGTATATAAACACCATCCCTGCGGAAGAGGAAGAGCCTTATCCCGGCGACCGGGTCATCGAGCGGCGGATCAAAAGCCTGATTCGTTGGAACGCCATGGCTATGGTGGTGCGCGCCAATAAATATGATGCCGGCATCGGTGGCCACATCGCGACCTACGCGTCGCTGGCGACCCTTCAGGAAGTGGGTCACAATCATTTCTTCCACGGTCGCTACGACGATCAGCCCGGCGACTTCGTCTATTTTCAGGGCCACGCTTCCCCCGGCACCTATGCCCGTGCATATCTGGAAGGCCGCCTCACTGAAAAGCATCTCGAGAATTTCCGGCACGAGCTGCGCGAACATCCCGGCCTATCGTCTTACCCGCATCCCTGGCTGATGCCCGACTTCTGGCAATTCCCAACCGTGTCGATGGGGCTGGGGCCGATCAACTCCATTTATCAGGCGCGCTTCATGCGATACCTGGAAAATCGCGGCATCATTCCTCAGACGCCCCGCAAGATTTGGGCTTTCGTCGGCGACGGTGAATCGGACGAGCCGGAGACCCTGGGCGCCATCACGCTGGCCTCGCGCGAGCGCCTGGACAACCTGATCTTTGTAGTCAACTGCAACCTGCAGCGCCTGGACGGTCCCGTGCGAGGAAACGGCCAGATCATCACCGAGCTGGAGGCCGCATTCCGAGGCGCGGGCTGGAACGTCATCAAAGTACTGTGGGGCGCGAGTTGGGACGAGCTGCTGGCCCGCGACACAACTGGACTGCTGATCAAGCGCATGGGCGAGGCGGTCGACGGCGAGTATCAGGCTTTCAAAGCCAGAGACGGCGCGTATGTGCGCAAGGAATTCTTCGGCAAGTATCCCGAGCTACTTAAGCTGGTAGAGCACATGACCGACGACGAGATCTTTGCTCTACGCCGCGGCGGGCACGATCCGCAGAAGGTCTACAACGCCTACAAGCGCGCCGTCGAACACACTGGATCGCCTACTGTCATTCTGGCCAAGACCATTAAGGGATATGGCATGGGTGAAGCCGGTGAAGGCCGCATGGTCACGCACCAGCAGAAAAAAATGAACGAGAAGGAGATGGTTTACTTCAGCAAGCGCTTCGAAGTTCCCGTTACTGAAGAAACCGCGCATACCGGATCGTTCTTCAAGCCACCCGAGGATAGTCCCGAGATGAAGTACATCCGGGAGCGTCGCGAGGCGATGGGCGGCAGCCTACCGGCCCGCAACGTTACTAAGATCACCATCCAAGCGCCGCCCGTCACGACCTTTGCTGAGTCGCTAGCCGGCTCGCAGGGCCGCGAAGTTTCCACCACCATGGCGTTCGTGCGCGTGCTGACGCTGTTGTTGAAGGATCACGAGTTGGGCAAGTACATCGTGCCCATCATTCCCGACGAGGCCCGCACGTTCGGCATGGAGTCGCTGTTCCGGCAATACGGCATCTACGCCAGCCGAGGCCAGCTCTACAAACCGGTGGACTCCGAGAATTTCCTGTTCTACAAAGAGACTCGCGACGGTCAGATCATTGAAGAAGGAATCACCGAGGCCGGTTCGATGGCATCGTTCACAGCCGCCGGCACAGCCTACGCCAACTATGGCGTGCCGATGATCCCCTTCTTCACCTACTATTCGATGTTCGGATTCCAGCGCATCGGCGATCTCATCTGGGCCTTTGCCGATTCCCGTGGCAAGGGCTTCCTGATGGGCGGAACCGGCGGCCGAACGACGCTCTCGGGCGAGGGTCTCCAGCATCAGGATGGTCACAGCCTGGTGTTATCCAGCACGGTTCCCACTTGCCATAGCTACGATCCAGCCTATGCATATGAGATCGCGGTCATCATTCAGGACGGAATTCGCCGCATGTATCAGGAAATGGAAGATCGCTTCTACTATCTGATGATCTACAACGAAAACTATGCTCAACCGCCCATGCCCGAAGGCACGACGGAAGGCATTCTACGTGGCATTTATCGGTTCAACCAGGCCGAGGGCGGCAAGGCCAAAATACAGTTGTTCGGCAGCGGTCCCATTCTGAACGAAGCACTGCGAGCGCAGCAGATCCTGGCGGAAAAGTATCAAGTTCCGTCCGACGTCTGGAGCGTGACCAGCTACAACGAGCTGCGCCGCGACGCGCTCGAAGTAGAGCGCTGGAATCGTCTGCACCCCGCTGAACCGGAGCGGAAGCCGTACTTGCTCGATGCGTTGAAGGGCGTCGAAGGACCAATCGTCGCGTCGACCGATTACATGAAGGTGGTCGCCGACCAGATCGCTCCTTGGCTGCCGGGTCGCCTGACTGCGCTTGGTACGGACGGCTTCGGGCGCAGCGAAAATCGCGAACATCTGCGCAAACATTTTGAAAATGGCGCGGAAGCGATCGCCGCCGCGGCGTTGTCCCGTTTGGCGCGAGACGGCAAGTTTGACAAGAAACGCGCTCAGGCCGCGATTGCTGAACTGGGTCTTGATCCCGAATCGCCCGACCCTGTCAAGAAATAACTAAAGACCAATGCGTCACCGTCGCAACATTGGATAAGTTCGTCGACGAAATCCGCGCTGGCCAACAGAATATTGTCTTCCCCGACACGGTGCGCAATGGGCGTTCGGTGGACCTATTCTTGTGGAAGGGGTCCCCAAATCCAGCGCTAGTTCAGAGAATCGCTGCGTGGATGTTTGGATCTGATCCGCAATCCCCGATCCCGTTCAACGAAAGAGCCCATATACACACGCATCGTGTGTAGTACCATAAACCGTCAGTCCATTTACGCTGAACAGATCCATGAGTAAACGTATAAACATCATTTTGTCTGACAAAACGGTGGCGATTCTCGATCGGGTGACGACGAAGGGGAACCGAAGCCGGTTCATCGATCATGCCGTAAGGCAACTCATTGAGACTCAAGGCAGACAGAGCCTTCGCGAGCAGTTGAAAGCTGGCTACAGAGCAAGCACCGACCAGGATCTTGCAATGGCAGCGGAGTGGTTCCCGCTTGAAGAAGAGGCTTGGACGCGATTACAGGGTTCCCGTAAGTTGAAGAGATCCGCTAAGAAGAAGCGCTCGTGACTGTTCCCCGAAGGGGTGAAATCCACCTCGTCGAATTTGACCCTTCGCGAGGCCACGAAATCCAGAAGACTCGGCCGGCTCTCATCATTCAGAATGATATCGGGAACCGTCACAGCTCGGTCACCATAGTGGCGGCCATCACGTCCACGATCTCGGCACACCCCGTCACCGTATCCATCGCGCCAACTCAAGCCAATGGTTTGTGTGTACCATCGAAGATCCATCTCGGCCAGATCCGATCCGTAGATCGCGAGCGGCTCGTAAAGCGGCTCGGTGTAGTCGATCCGACTACCATGCGAAGGGTTGATGACGCCCTCAAGATCAGTTTGGGGCTGGTGGAAATCTGAAAGGCCAAGCTGTTTAGCCGCAGCGCTTAACACCTCCGGTGGGATAATGGCGATATGCGCTGCTTCGTCATTGCCCTTGCTTGTGTGTTTCCGGCCGTTGCCGCTGATCAGGTCGACCTCGCGACCATCAACAAAATTAAAACCGAGGCTTTCGAACACTCCAAAGTAATGGAACACCTCGAATACCTCGCCGATGTTTACGGCCCCCGCCTTACCGCTTCGCCCGAGTTCAAGGAAGCTGCCGACTGGGCTCTCAAGCGCCTCCAGGAGTACGGCCTCGAAAACGCCCACCTGGAAAAATGGGGACCGTTCGGCCGTAGCTGGACTCTGGAAAAATTCGCACTCGAAATGACCCAGCCGAGGTATTCGCTTTTGGCGGCGGCGCCGCTCGCCTGGTCGGCCAGCACCAACGGGCCCGTCAACGGCGAGCCGATCTTCGCGCCACTGGCTGCTTCCCAGGCTATTGGCAGGGGCGAACGGAATCTCGAGCAGTACATTCAGAAGTACAAGGGCAAGCTGCGCGGTAAGGTGGTGCTGATCTCCGAGCCTGTGCACAATGTCGCCGATGCGGAGGCCAAGCCCGAGCTGCATCGCTACACGGACGCCGAATTACAAGAGATCGCAAGCGCGCCGGCTCCGGTTGAAAAGATGAAGATTGACCCTGCCAACCTCGACCCACCCGAGGAGCTCGACGCACGTCTCCGGTTCTTCGCCAGTATTCCGCCGTCCGTGCAGGATGAACTTCGACGCCGGCGCGAAGAGTTGGCCGCCAAGCGCGCTCAATTCTTTTTGGACGAAGGCGTGCTCGCGCTAGTGCAGGACGATCGGCGCGCGCGCGACGGTATATCTTTCGCCGAAGCCGCCGGATCATACGACCCAAGAAGCCGGTTCCGCCGCCGACCTTCGTCGTCACTTCCGAACAATACAATCGCATCGTGCGGCTGCTCGAGAACAAAACTCCAGTCCAGATGCAGGTCAACCTGAAGGCGCGCCTCTCCGATAATGCGGTCGACGCATACAACCTCAGCGCCGAAATTCCGGGCGGAAGCAAGAAGGACCAACTGGTGATGGTGGGCGCGCACTTCGATTCCTGGCATACCGGAACCGGCGCTACTGATAACGGCGCCGGCAGCGCGGTGATGATGGAAGTGGTCGAATTCTGAAAGCGCTCGATCTGAAGATGGATCGCACCGTTCGCATTGCCCTATGGAGCGGGGAAGAAGAAGGACTGCTGGGATCGAAAGCCTATATCAAGGAACACTTCGGAGATCCCAAGACCATGAAGCTGACCGCCGCGCACGCCAAACTGTCGGGCTATTTCAATCTGGATAACGGCAGCGGCAAGATCCGCGGTGTTTACTTGCAGGGCAACGACGCCATGCGCCCGCTGTTCGAACAATGGCTGGAGCCGTTCCGCGACCTCGGTGTCACTACCATCACCATCCGCAATACCAGTGGCACCGATCATCTGTCCTTCGATGCCGTCGGGCTGCCCGGTTTCCAGTTTATACAGGACCCGCTCGATTATATGACCGTCACGCACCACTCCAGCATGGATGTATACGACCACGCCATCCCTGGCGACTTAATGCAGGCCGCCGCCGTGATCGCCTCCGTTGTTTATGAAGCGGCCACAAGGCCCGACATGCTGCCGCGCAAAGCTTTGCCCAAGGCCGAAGAGGTCACAGCCACGAGGTAGTTAGTACTCGACCGATACCAGAAACAACCCACGCGCCGGCGCCGTCGGACCGGGGGGAATCCCGCAGCCGGGCCTCAGGCGATCAAGCAGCGTGGAGCGATCCACGTTGCCCTTTCCGGCTTCGAGCAGCACGCCGGTGATATTCCTCACCATATGTTTAAGGAATCCGCTGCCGGTGACTCGATAGATCAGGCGCTCGCCGTCTTGCGTCAGCCTCGAACAAAAAATCGTCCGGACCTTGGAAGCACCCAGTTCATCGCGATCATCCGTCGCCGCGAAGCCTGTGAAATCGTGCTCGCCCTCAAGCAGCGGCGCTAGACTCATCATCTCGCCCAGCGCCAGCGGATACGGATGATGGTAGACATAGCGGCGGTCGAAGGGAGTACAGATCTCGCCGCGGAAGATCCGGTATTCGTAAGTCTTCGCTTTGGCTTGGAAGCGCGGATGGAAGTCGATCGACGCTTCTTCGACTCGTGTCACCCGAATGTCAGGCGGCAGCAGACGGTTGGCGGCCCTCCGCAAATTTTCCAGCGGAATCGGGTTCTCCATAGTCAACGCGGCCACCTGGGCGATTGCGTGTACGCCGGCATCCGTGCGGCCCGACCCAGCCACTTGTACAGCGCGCCCTTCGATCTCGCCGAATACTTCTTCGAGAGTTCCCTGGATGGTCGCTAAACCGGGTTGCACCTGCCAGCCGTGATAGTCCGTGCCGTCGTAGGAGATCTGGATCTTAATTCGCCGCATGGACTGGCCGCGAACCCGGCTTTACGACCGGACTGCCCGCGCGGCACAGTGGACAATCATCCGGGGAATAGCTGAGCACTTGCACAGTCTTCAGTGCAACCCGCGGAACACTGAGGTCGGCCACGCCGCCGCTGCGGTCGATAATCGAGCCCGCGCCGATCACCCGCGCGCCGGTCTCCTTCAAGATATCGATCACTTCGCGCGAGCTGCCTCCGGTAGTGACAACGTCTTCCACTACCACCGCCACTTCGCCTGGCTCCACGGAGAAGCCGCGCCTCAGGACCATTTTTCCATCGGCGGCGCGCTCCGTGAAAATGAATCGCGCGCCCAGCGCCCGCGCCACTTCGTGCCCAATGATCAGTCCACCAATTGCCGGTGCAGCCACCACTCCGGCGTTGAGACTCGGCTCCAGTCGACGGAATTCCGTTGCCATCAGGCGCCCAAAATGCTCCGCATGCCTGGGATATTGCAGTACCAGCGCGCATTGCAAGTATTCGGGGCTGTGCAAGCCGCTGGTCAATAGGAAGTGGCCTTTCAGATAGGCGCCGGTTTCGTGGAAAGCGCTCAGAATCGGGTCCAACTGCGGAGTCACAACGCCACTATAACATCAGTGCTAACCTGACTTTCTTCTAACCTCGGCTGATATTTTTCCCACATCGGTCCCCGGTCGTGAACGAAATGCCGGTTTTGCATGTCGGGTGTTCCAATCTGGTAAATATTTCTAGCGGCATCCGCAAACCAGGAGCGGGAAATAAACAGCTTAACCTTTGGCATCGGGCTTGCACTCAATACACGCGAATGGAAATCATGCAAAGCTCAAGGAGCCAAGGTCGTTCCTCTCTAACATCTGCCAGATAGACTCCACCAACGATTTTCTTCTTTTATTCCCTACGAGAATCCCTCCCGACCTGCTCCTTGAGTCTTTCCTGATAGCCGTCCAGCTGTCAGGTAAGTGTCCAATGGTCGACACCGGTAGCCAAATTCCTGGCAATCGCCAAGATTTCGTCACAGCAACTTCCAACCCGGATGCTCCGCTTGCGACCCGGTTAGTCTAGAAGTATGCCCCGCATCGTCTCGCTCATAGCGAGCGCCACTGAGATTGTCCATGCCCTGGGCCTCACCCACCAGCAAGTGGGACGATCTCATGAGTGTGACTATCCTGACCAAGTCCGCCATCTTCCTGTTTGCACGCGTCCCAGCTTTCCCACCGAGGGCAACAGCGCCGAGATCGACCGCCGGGTGAAGAATCAAGTGGTAAATGCGCTCTCGGTTTACGAGGTGTTTGAAGACGTTCTCGATCAGTTGAAGCCCACGCACATCGTCACGCAGACTCAATGCCGAGTGTGTGCCGTCAGCTTGGAAGATGTTGAGCGCGCGCTGTCAGGTTGGATTTCGAGCCGGCCCAAGCTCGTATCGCTGGAACCGAATGCCCTGTCGGACATCTGGCGCGATATTCGTTCAGTGGCGGAAGCCTGCGGCGTTGTCGATCAGGGTGAACAGGTGGTCCACGCGCTCCAGACGCGAATCAATGAGATCTCCGGAAAGGCGGCTCAGGCGGCGAGGTGTCCGCGAGTGGCCTGCATCGAATGGCACGAACCGCTGATGGCAGCCGGGAACTGGGTTCCGGAGTTGGTAGAGATGGCTGGCGCTGAAAACCTGTTCGGTGAAGCTGGACTGCATTCGCCTTGGATGACCTGGGAAAAACTCCAGGTTGCCGATCCCGACGTGATCATCAGCATGCCCTGTGGCTTTGATCTGGAGCGCACCCGCCAGGAGATGTATTGGCTGACAGAGCGCCCGGAGTGGGCGAAACTCCGCGCCGTCCAGACTGGACAAGTGTACCTGACCGATGGGAATCAATACATGAACCGTCCGGGGCCGCGCGTGGTGGAGTCGCTCCAAATCCTGGCCGAGATTTTGCACCCGGAGTTGTTCCAGCCGAAGCTCAGGGGTTCGGCGTGGGAACCGGCATAGCTTCTGGGAGCCGTATAGCTAACGCCGCGAGGCAGGCTTGAAGCGAAGGAGGCGGGTTCGATCTTCACCGATGGTCCCGTGATGAATCTCCTCCATCTGAACGATTCCGATACCTTTTTCAAACCAGATGTCCGCCGTCATGCCGGATCCGAGGTACGACGAGACAGAGGTGATGTGAAACGTCCACTGCTTGCCGGAAGCCCAAGGGTCCAGTACTTTTATCCCTGCAACCCGCCAGTCCTTCGCCTCAGCGAGCGTGCGCCAGTCGCCCCAGTGCGGCGCACCCCAAGTCTTTCCCACGACGAGAGGGAAACAAAAGTCCGCGGCGATATGCCCGGCGGACAAATGCTCGCGAAACTCTGGAGTGAGCTGATGGACCGAGCGTTCCCAACCCACCGCGTCCGAGTAAAGACAGTCACCACGAATCAGAAATGCCGGCTGCTGGTCCACCCGATACCCCAGTGGCAGAGAACCTCCCACCACGCGAACGTGTTTTACGACTAGCGTGCCTTCAGAAACGGTCCACGAGCCAATAATCGTTTCCTCGGTTGTCCAACGGTGGATGTCAAGGTGCGCACGTCCTTCGCCGGTGTCATCGCGCCTCTCGTATCCATAGATCCATTTATCGCCGGCGTGGAGAGGGAACCAATCCGAAACGGCGTCTTGAGCGAACGCCTGGGCGCTCGAAATCAAGCCGAGAGCGAGCCAGAGCGATGCCAATCGCATGGATCTGATTTTAAGGGTAACTACATAAATCTTGCTATGATGCTTAGCTTAATTGTCTTCGCGATTTGTCGATGGCCAAGAAAAAATCCCTGCCGAAGTCTGTTCCAAAGGCCGTAGTACCTCACGCGCGCCCGCTCCTGCAATGGCACTGGATCCTGCCGGCGGTGCTACTCGTCGCATACGCCGTCCCGTTAGCCAGTCCTAATGCCAGCATCCAGTGGGATGCTGTTGACGTGCATTATTCAAGTCAGCGCTACTTCGCGGATAAAATCCTTCACGGCGAAATTCCTTTCTGGACACCCTATATTTTTTCCGGATTTCCCTTCTTGGCCGATCCCCAGACTGGCGCCTGGTATCCCCCGAATTGGCCATTCATGCTTGCCGGCGCTGGCCCGAAAGCGCTAGAGGGCGAATTAGCATTGCATGCCTTGCTGGCGGCGGCCGGCATGTTTTTCCTCTTACGCCGCTGGTTCGGAGGATGCGCGGCTACAGCGGGAGCGCTGACTTACGCCTTAGGTGGATTCTTTGCCGGGCACAGTTCTCACATCGGCATCTTCCAGTCCGCCGCCCTGTTTCCCTGGTTAGTTGTAGCGCTATTCACCGCCGTGGAAGGCCGATTCTCGATGGGCCTGTTTTGGGGAACATTGGTGGGCGGCGCGCTCGTTCTTGCGGGTCACTTCCAGACCGCGCTTTATGCATTCTCGGCGGTCGGCATATGGGCCACGGCTATTGCCGTTCAAAAACGCGGAGATGCCGCTCAGAAGGCCCTGGGATTTGTTGTGATCGTTACCGTGGGGGCCGCCTTGTTGTCGGCGATTCAAACCCTCCCCGGCCTGGAACTGGCGAGTCAATCCATTCGCGCCTCGGCCAACTACAGCACCAGCTCGGAAGGTGTGCTAGATCTCCCAGCTTTAGTCACGTTGGCTCGTCCCGATTACCTGGGAGCGACCTCGGGCGGCTATCACGGACCGGGCGACGTGACCCAATACTACTTCTACTCCGGATTCCTGCTGCTTCCCCTGGCGTTGCTCGGGCTACGGAATTCCACCGTTCGTTGGTATGCGCTCTGGCTTGGAATTCCTGCCCTCCTTTACATGGCGGGTCCGGCGTTGGGCGTGTACCGTCTGATTGCTTGGCTGCCGGGTTTTCGGAGCGTGCGCGCGCCGGTGCATGCATGGTTTGTTGTCGCCATGGCGCTTACGATGCTTGCTGCGGCAGGTATCGACTGGATGGAATTGCGCTGGCGTTGGGCCGGCGTCGCGGCTGTAGCGATCTTGGCAATCGATCTGTGCAGCACCAATATGTGGACCAATCCCTTGGCCTACGCTCATGCGAGTTTCGAATCTTTGTATGGCCAGGGCTTGGAGCTAGCTCGCAGCCGGGTTGTTCCCATAGTGCCCCCTCTAACTCGATTCGATGCAGCCAACCAAGTGACCGGATTGGGGCCATTGAACCATCCACTCGACCTACGGCTTGAAACTACTTATGGCTATAATCCTCTCGAGTTGTCCAGCTACTTGGAGTTCCGAGAAGCCAGCGTGCGTAATGCAAAGCTGCGCGACTCACTCTCCGTCAGCCGCATTATCGAGGCGGCGGGGGCTATTAGAGACAACCCTTCACGGTTGCCGCGGGCGTATTTTCCCAAGGAGCTTTTGCTGGTGTCGAACGACGAGGCGGCGCGCCAAGCGCTGGATGCCTTGGATCCGCCCCGCCAGGTGGTTCTGGTCGGACCACTTCCGGGAGTCCCGCAAAGTGCTATCCGGCAAGATCCAGCCGCGACTGTGACGATTCAGGCTATCGGCGAACAGACCTATCGCCTTTCATACAAGGCGGCGACGCCCAGCGTGCTGCGCGTTGGATTGCCGTACTTTCCGGGATGGGAAGCGAGGGTAGATGCCAACCGCTGTCCGGTTCTTCGAGCCGATCATGCTATGACAGCTATCCTCGCGCCGGCCGGCGATAAACAGATGGACCTGCGTTTTCGATCCACCTATTTCAGAATGGGAGCAATGTTAACTGGTTGCGGCGTTCTGCTGCTGGTGGTGTTAGGCGCCGTGGCCCGAAAGCACTATGCTACACTAAAGCTTACACAGAGGAATGTGTAAACATGCCGACTAATCTTGCCATCGACGATAAGCTGATCGAAGCCGCTCGCCGGATCGGCCATCACAAGACGAAGAAGGAAGCCGTCACGACTGCGCTTTCTGAATATATCGCGCATCGCAAACGGCTGGAGATCCTGGATCTATTCGGAACCATCGATTTCGACCCGCGGTACGACTATAAGGCGGAGCGTCGAAAGAAGCGCTAGTGCAAGTTCTGGTCGACACCAGCGTTTGGTCCTTGGCACTGAGAAGATCAAGGGCCCAGATATCCGAAGTCGAGGCGAGAATTACGTCAGAGCTTGGCGATCTTATTCGTGACGGCCGGGCCCGGTTAATCGGAGCGATCCGGCAAGAGCTGCTTTCTGGAATTCGAGATCTGGATCAATACAAGCGGCTGAAGACAGAACTCCGGGCCTTCGCCGACGAGCCTGCTTCGACGGAGGATTACGAAGCAGCGGCTCAATGGAGCAATCGATGCCTGGCTCGCGGCGTCGCCGGAAGCGGAACTGATTTTCTGATTTGCGCTATCGCGATCGCCCGTGGCTGGCAAATCTTCACACGGGACGAAGACTTCGAGACTTACGCCCGGGTCGTACCGCTTATGCTGTTTGCGATGACCGGCGTAAAGCATCGGTAAACAGACGATCGGGCAGCAGCCTGTAAATGAGTACTGCCGACAGCGGATGCATCAACCCGGAGAGTAGAAATACCGGCGCGTAGGTGAAATGGGTCACCAGGTAGCCGGTGCCGAGACTCGCGAGCATCCCGCCGACCGCGCCACCTGATCCGGAGAATCCGCTGACCGTGCCAACTTCGTGACCAGGGAACAGATCGGTCGGAACCGTTTGGAGATTCGCGGTCCACAAGCCATGTCCTAGCGTAATAGAGCAGGTGGCAGCGATTGCCAGTGCTGCAGTCGGGACGAAGGGCGCGAGCATTGCGATCGGCATCACGACCGCTCCCAGCGCCATTCCGAACTTCCTCGCGCGCGCCAGAGTCCAGCCGGCGCGCATCATTCGGCCTGATAGCCAGCCGCCGAAAACGTATCCGATACCTCCGAAAAGGAAGGGCACCCAGGAATATTTGCCGACCATTGCGAGGTCGAATCCGCGCTCTTTCCTGAGGTACTCGGGAAGCCAGAAGATGACGAAGTAGATCACCGGGTCGGTGAAGAATCGCGCCAGAATCAGCGTCCAGCAGCCTCGAGCCCGCACCAGCGATTGCCATCGGACGCGATCCGCCGAAGCTGGACGGGCCTCTTCGGGCGGCGGCAGCAGCGGCTTGAGCGCGGCATATTCTTTAGGCTTGAGCCAGCGGTTCAGATTCGGCGGCTGATATAGAATCAGCCATGCGGCCAACCAGATGATGCCCACCAATCCAGTAAAGACGAAAGCATACCGCCAGCCATAACGGATGGTGAGCTGCGCGACGGTTATAGGCGCCAGCAGCGAACCGAGCGAAGTGCCGGCGTTGAAGATTCCCATCCCGAGCGCACGTTGAGACGCTGGGAACCATTCTGTGACTGCCTTAGATGCCGCTGGCCACGCTCCTGGTTCGGTCAACCCCAGCAGGAATCGGCAAGCTCCCAGGCTCCATTTGCCTATCGCGAAGCCGTGCAAAAGCTGGGCAATCGACCATCCGGCGGCGAACAGCGCAAAGCCCCGGCGCGTGCCCAGCCGATCGAGTATGTAGCCCGAGCCCGCGTACATGATCGCGTAGGCCAGGAAGAAGAACGTCAGGATGTAGGAATAGTCCTGCTCAGTGAGCGTGAATTCGTGCCGGATGTCCACCGAAACGACACCGATGGCCAGGCGATCCAGGTAGTTGATCGTGGTGGAGAGACATAGCAGGATAGCGATCACCCACCGGAGCCTCGGGATTTTCATCAACTACGAGTGTACCTGCGAATTTCGAGCGCGTGGCCCGTGGCCGGGTCCACTGACACGATGGTAGCGTGCAACTCGGCACCGGTCTTGGCGCTTTCGAGACGGATCGGCATGCCAGTCAGGAATCGCCGCAGGGCCAGATTCTTCTCCGAGCCGATCACGGAATCGTACGGCCCCGTCATCCCGACGTCGGTTTGATAAGCCGTACCGCCGGAGAGAATTCGTTCGTCGGCGGTGGGAACGTGTGTGTGAGTTCCGAGCACGGCCGACACGCGACCGTTCAAGTGCCAGCCCATGGCCTCTTTCTCGCTGGTGAGTTCGGCGTGAAAATCGACCAGCCGGACTTTAACCTTCGGATCGAGCGCTAGCAGAATTTCGTCGGCCTTTCGAAATGGGCAATCCGTGGCCGGCATGTGGACCCGTCCTTGCAAATTGACGACGGCGACCTCGGTGCCGTCGCGCGCTTTGGTCGCGATCCATCCTTGGCCAGGTAATTCCGCCGGATAATTCGCTGGACGGAGGAGCCGCGGCTCCCGGCCGATGTAATCGAAGATCTCTTTCTTGTCCCAGATGTGATTGCCGGAGGTAAGCAGGTCCAGGCCGATCGAGAAAAGCTCTTGCGCGATCAGCGGGGTGACGCCAAACCCGCCGGCAGAATTCTCGGCGTTGGCAACGGCCAACTGGATCTTTTCGGTGGAAATAATCTCTTGGAGGAAGCGAGCGACTAAACCTCGCCCTGGTGAGGCGAAAATGTCGCCGATGAACAGAATATTCATGAAGTGCCGGAGGACTAAGTGAGGAAAGGAGCGCATCCACCAGCGCGATCGGCCCCGTCCTTGACCCCAGATCTCAACAGGGGCGGAGCCCCCCGAGCGTCTTTAGGCTTCTCCATGGCGGTTCAGAACCACCGGAGCTTGCACACCAACGCATAAACCGAGTCGGACCCCAAGACAATTGACTGTCGGATCAATTATAGGAAACCGACCGCCAAACTGGCCAGAAACGCTCCTGGCATAAGGATACCAGAGTTCCGTCGCCACGAGCCAGAATTCGGGGTTCTAAGATTTTTTCGATACCGTACTACGGAATTTCCCGCAGTGGCGCAGGCCTCCAGGTGGCGCAGGTCTCTGACCTGCGAAAAGACCTTTTCAGCAACCTCTTACCGGCCTTTCAGACACTCCGCAATGTCCTTTTCGCTGACCGCTCCTTCTCGAATTACCTTCCAATACGGCTCGGTAATGTCGACCGTGGTAGCGCCTTGGCCGGTGCAAGTGCCGCCGTCCAAAACCAGATCGACGCGGCCGTCCATAGTGCCGAATACCTCGATTCCACTGCGGGAAGTGGGCTGGCCGGAGATGTTGGCGCTGGTTGCAATCAGGGGCTGATCCAGCCAATCGAGCAGCGCTTGCGCCACGCTGGAGCGGGACTGTCGTACGGCCAATCGGCCGGTGTTGCCGGTCACCTTGAGCGGCACTTTGGCCGACGCCGGAATGATGATGGTGAGCGGTCCGGGCCAAAAATGTCGAGCCAGCAAGTGAAACCGCATGGATAACTCACTGGCCAGCTCTTCGGCCATGAATGTTCCGCTTATGAGAAGGGGCAGGGAACGGTTGATCTCGCGGCCTTTGGCGGCAAAAACGCGGCCTACCGCATTCAGATTGAGGGGATCGGCCACCAGCATATACAACGCCTCGGTAGGGATGGCAATCACGTCACCCCGGCGCACGTGCGCGGCGGCGCGCTCGATCGCTTCCGGCAGTGGCTGGTCCGGATTTATCTCGATGAGGTCAGTCGCCAAGTTTAATCTCGTGATCCTATCGCTTCCGCGACCTCGATCGCCATGGAATAGCGCCCAAACGGAGCGCTGAGTTGCACGCCCGCTACCATCTGGCGCACCCGTCCGACCATTTCCTGCGCGATCGCCACGCCTTCCTGCCGTGCTTTTTCGGCATTGTCGACGTGACGCATCCGCTCGATGAAATGCTCCGGAACGGGAACGCGCAGCTCGTTAACCATAAACTCCGCGTTGCGGTAACTGGTAAGCGGCCAGATGCCGCAGATCACCGGCAATTTGATATGCTCGGTGCGCTTCAAAAACTGCTCCAACAGATCCAGGTCGAAGACCGGCTGCGTTACGATGTACTCGGCGCCCGCCTGCGCTTTCCACTCCATCCGCCGGATTTCTTCGTCCAGGTTCAATGCCCCGGGATTGGCGCCCACTCCAATCAGCAACGCGGTTTGAGATCCGGTGGGATTGCCGCCGATATCCAGCCCGTGATTCAAGTTATTCACGATGTTGGTGAGACCAATCGCATCCACGTCGAACACGGCAGTGGCATCCGGATAAGTGCCCATGCGCGGCGGATCGCCGGTGATGCAAATCAGATTCCGGACGCCTACGGCGTGCGCTCCCAGCAATTCTGACTGAATGCCGAGAATGTTCCGGTCGCGGCAACAGAAATGCAACACCGCCTCGATTTTCGCCTCGCGCTGGATCAACTGGCAAGTCACCTGAGCGCTCAAGCGCGCGCTGGCCCGCGGGCCGTCGGGCACGTTGATACAATCGATCCCCTTGGCCGCGCATGCTCGTGCGCCTTCGATTTCCTTGGTCGGGTCGACGCCACGGGGCGGCAGAATTTCCACGAAGGCAACGAACTTTTGGGCGGCCAGCTTCGCGCCTAGCTTACTTTTTTCGGCGACCGGGACTTTGGTCAGAGCCTTGGCCTTGGCGACCGGCTCTTCGATGGTGACCCTTAGCTTCTGGGTCTGAGGTTGGAGCGAGTGCGCCTCGGCTCGAATCAGCTTGATGTGATCGGCGGTGGTGCCACAACATCCGCCCACGATCTTTACGCCCGCCCACAACATTCGACGCGCGTACTGCGCCATGTACTCCGGTGAGCACAGGTACATCTTGCGTCCTTCGACGACGGCCGGCAATCCGGCGTTGGGCATGGCGCTCATGGGCTTGCGGGAATAACGCATCATCCGCTCGATGGTCTCGAGCGTGGCCTTGGGGCCCACCGAGCAATTCAAGCCGATCACGTCCGCCGGCCACTCATCCAGTTGGCGGGTGAAGATCTCCGGCGTGGCGCCGCCGGGCATGTCTCCGTGATCGTCGATGGTAACTTGGGCAACGATGACCATTTCCTTGCCGGCCACTTCGCGCGCCGCGAAAATGGCTTCGCGAATCTCGTTGAGGTCGTAGAAAGTCTCGAGGATTAAAAGGTCCACGCCGGCTTCGACCAGCGCTCTCGCCTGTTCGCGAAAAACCTCCCGCGCCTCGGCGAACGAAACCGATCCGAGCGGCTCAATCCGCACGCCCAACGGTCCGATGGCGCCTGCGACGTACACGGAGTCTCCGGCGGCCTCGCGCGCCAATCGGATGCCCGACTGATTGATCTCCTGGAGTTTCTCGGCCAACCCGAAGGCGGCCAGGCGCATGCGATTTGCGCCAAAGGTATTGGCCTCCAGAATTTCCGCGCCGGCTTTAACGTATTGCTTGTGGACTTCCCTTACCAAGTCCGGCGAAGAGACATTCAACTCGTCAAAACAGCGGTTGATGAACACGCCGCGGGCATAGAGCTCGGTGCCCATGGCGCCGTCGGCGACCAGCGCGCGTTTGAGAAGCTGCTCGCGAAAATCCTCTGGCTTGCGGCGGCTTTTGGGGGGTGAAGTCGCGGTCATTGGAGGTAAAATTAGCCACCCGGGCTATCATCGCTCGAAGGCTTGCGCGGGCCCTGCCGGGTAAGAATAGGATACACGCTCAGTGTACCGCATCGGAGGCGGCGTCCACCAATCTAAATGGAGCCAGGATGAGCGAGGGGACCAACGGAAACGAGCGCCGGAACGAGCAGTTGCTAGCTCAGCTTCTGAAGCACCAAGAGATTACAGGGCGCAACTTATCAACGCTCACAGTTAGGGTTCAGGAACTCGCCGACGGCCGAAAGCATACCGACGAGCGAGTGAACGCACTCATCGCCGTTGTGGATGAAACTGGTGCGCAACGGCGGCAGACCAGGCCCTGCCGCGCCGCCTCAATAAATCGTTAATTCCACTGCCGATCCGGCGCCGCAACCCAAGATTTTCGAGGCCGAGCCTTGGTTGGTCGCCACTTCCAGGTGGCCCGAGCTTCCCGCGAGAACGAAGAGTTCCCCGGCTGAACACTCAGTAAACGTAAGGGCCAAACGAGTGATCGGTTGCCTGCCCGCCAGTAAACGGAAGGGGCGAGTCTGGAGATTCGGAAAATCGTCGAGATGCAGGTTCGTGATCAAGTTACCAAAACGGTCCACTTTGAGCACGCTGCCGGTCCAGGCGTTCTTGCCGGTTTGGGTGGCGCGATGAAAAGTGAGTTGGAGATAGTCGTCGATCAGTTTGCCGAAGCGCGTGGGTGCGATGCCCGATGCCAGATGCGCGGCCACAGGAGCAAAGACGTCGCGTCCGTGAAAGGTGCGGCTGACTGGATGGAGAAAGAATCGGTCGTTGGTGATGTGCCGGACTTTAGGTTTCTGGTGCGCGAAGACGATGGAAAGCACGCCGTTGTCTGGCGCTATGAAGAACTGGCCGGCCACCTCGGCGAGTAACGGCCTGCGCGCGGAACCGACGCCTGGATCGATCACGACCACATGGATGGTCTGCTTGGGGAAATAACGATAGGCTTGCGCGATGGTGAAGGCGCCGTCGGGGATCTGAAAGGCTTGCACTTCATGCGTGATGTCAATAATTTGGGCGGCCGGCTGAATCGTGAGGATCACGCCTTTCATAGTCGCGGCGAAGTGGTCGGTGGTTCCGAAGTCGGTGGTGAGAGTAATGAGCCGTTTGGGCATACGGGCGGCTTGAGGCGAGCCTGCCGGATGTTAGCGCAGGCGCGAGTGGGAAATCAATGCAGGAGGAAGGAGGCAGGCATTTAAGCCTGCCCCATCATCGTTAGCCCATGTATATGACGTGCGCGTAGGTCCCAGTCCTGGAATTGTAGGCCAAATAGTAACCCGGATGATCAGGATCCTCGTAGATCACGATTGGATCAGAGTTCCAAAACCAGTCAGAGACGTAGGGAAAATCTTCCGGAGCTACGCTGAAATAGGCTCCTCTGAACCAGAATCGGTCCGGACCACCGCCTTCGAGGCGGAAGACATGACCGGGTCCGAAGCCCAATGTAAAGCGCCCATGCTCCCAGGGACGATCCAGGTGGTAGCGTGCATCGTTGCGACCCATATCGTGCCCGACCCACTCGCCGTTACCATGCACGTGCGGCGCTTCCGGATGGCCCTGTTGATCGCGAAAATTACGCTGGCCTCCGCCGCGCTGGTCGGGAGCTTGCCGCTGTTGCTCGGGAGCCTGCCGTTGCTCGGGAGCCCGCTGCTGCTGCACGGGAGCCTGCCGTTGCTCGGGAGCCCGCTGCTGCTGCGCGGGAGCCTGCCGTTGCTCGGGAGCCCGCTGCTGCGGGGCTTGCCGGGCAGCCGGAGCAGGACCACGAGGTGGAACATATCCGCCCCCAACATGACTTTGATTCCCATGCTCGCCCCCGCCATGCTGCTGGCCGCCGCGGTCCCGCTCTTGCGCAACGCCCGGTATCGCGAGGCTCGCCGAGAGTAACGCTAGAAGTACTAAATTTTTCTTCATTGTTGCCTCCACTGTCTTAGACGCTCGTCGGCCGCTAATCATCTCACTATTAAAGGCTTATAATGCCCTACATGTCGCTCAAGGCTGCTACCAGGGCGCCTCGCGCGGTGGAATGCATGGGGCTGGGAGCCAGCCGGACCTCCGAGATCGCCACAGGAAGCTCGGTGTCCCGCATGATTTTCTCGAATCGGTCGCGGAAGCCCGGCGCCATCGCACTGCCGCCGCTGAGCACTAGGGGAATCGGTCGATTCAGCTTGGGCATGTTCTGAACGCTGGCGAAAGTGTCCTTGAGAGCCGCCACGAGGGCCTGCATCATATCTTCGTAGAAAATGGCCAGCGAATCGTAAATCTTGTTGGCAAAATGACCATTAAAGTGAAAAGATTCTTCTTTGATGGTGCGGATCCGCGTAGCCGGCTCGCCGCGCAGCTCGGCCACGCTGGAATCGATGAAATCGCCGCCTTTGGGAATGCTAAAGCTGAAGACCGGTACCGAAAGATACGCCAGACAAACGTTGCACAGACCACCGCCGCAACTGATGCCGATGCCAGTGTAGTTGGAGCTCTCCATCTCGCCATAAACCACCGCCAGGCCTTCGGAGATGCTACGGGCATCATAGCCAAGCTTGCCGAACATGCTTTTTAGCTCCGCTTCGTGTTCGTTCACTTCCTCGCTCGCGCCAACCGGCGCCGCCGGAATACTGAAGCAAAGCTTTTTTCCCTCCCCCACATCCTCGCCGGTGAGCAAAGCCACTAAATAACGGACCAGCACGGGACTCTCGGTCTCGTCCCTGTTGAGGACGCCGCGCAGCATGGGCCGCCGAGTCTCCTTGTGGAAAAGATTGGCGAACCGCTCCGACTCGTCGCCATAGACGATGATCTCCGAGTCCTGAACCAGGTGTGGGATGCGCTCCTTCTTCAGGACTCCTTGCGTTAATTTCGAAAAGGGAATGGTGACGAAGGCGTTCAGCTGCTTGGCAAACTGGATGTCTTTGTCTTTGCGGCGGGCGGTGACGATGCGGCTGGTGCCAACGTCTAGCCCAATCGCGGTAGCTATCTGCGTGTTGGTGTTTGTCATTAATTGTTCTCCTGAAGGGCGCCCTTAGCGTGTAGCGCCGTAATAGCGTCCCTATATCTGATCTGCAAAAGCTGGCGGTAACGGTGCTCGGAAAGGTTGTGGTCCGTCGCTTCGGCCCGAACCTGATCTTGGGCTGCCTCTAAACCTTTTGCGAGTGGCGAGTCTCGGGCTTCCTCCAACAATGCTGTGGCGGAGAAGCCAAACAAGGTCACGCTCGGGACCGGTTGTAGATAATTGTTGGTGAGTCCGAGTTCTTCGAACGGCAGATTGGCTGCCCAATCGATGTGGTAGCCGACGCTCCGGCCGGCCGGGTAGACGGAGACCTGGGCGTGCGTCACGCAATTGTCCGCGTCAAGGCCATACCGTGCGCGGAGCATTTCAGTTAAGGTGCGCGCTGCATGCACCTGCGCCGCATTTACAGGAAGCTCGCCTTCTTTGGGCTGGCTGCGCGCTTCAAAGGCGACACCGAAGAAACTCTGGTTGAGGTTGACGTAAATCCAGGTTTGATCCGCCCAAACGGAATTCCCGGCGTGATTGGCATAATCAGTCTCCCTGGCGATTCGGAACACGCGGCCAAATCGATCGATTACGAAATGGTACGAGTGGTTGCGGGCGACATATTCGAGCAACCCTTCACCTTCCCGCTTCAGCATGCGGTTTTGACCCTCTTCGAACGGCGCTAAATGACTCTCAGTGGTGTGAAATACGATCCCGGCCGGCTGGGTGCGCCATTCACCAGAGTGGGTTCCAGTCTGGGTGCGGGGGAAGGCCAGATAAGAGCGCTTCTCGGTAGAGGTCTGAAATCGATTCTCGATCCTTAATCCATTGCTGTACAGGTCGAACTGGTGGTTTGCTTCCACTTGCCAGACATGTGGAAGGGACGGCGCGGCTGCGCTTCGGGCGATGCTCGGCGGGGTCATTTGAACCTTGGGAGTTGCCGGAGCGGAGGCCAGTACAAAAGGCAAAGCCAGACCCAGTGCGCGCCTCGAAGCTGGTATCAGCCCGATTCCGGCGAGGGCCAAGCCGAGAGTGGTCAGGATCGGCATTCGGGTGAGGGCACGCTATGAACTGCGGCGGCTGTCAATGACAGGGCCGAGCCTACGCTGTAGAAACTGCAGGCGTTGGGCCGGGTCCGAGAACGACCGCGCGCGCCACTCCACCAGCCGCACTACCATACCTCGGATTGTCAAAGAAGCTCTTCCTACCGATGAGTAGTGTCAACCCCGGCAAATGGCTCTCACGGAAATAAATTGAGAGCTTCGTTATTTTCAAAACACTAGATATCGATTTCGGAAAAGGAGGGTTTAGATGTTCAAGAAGATGCTACAAGTTTCTTCAGCGTTAGGCCGAGGGCCGGTTAGCGAGGAAGAACCGAATGCCGCTCCTTCGGGGCTGTCAACCTCCACCTTTAGCGATCGGGGTCGGATCGAATTACCACCGCCCCCGAAACCGGTCACGGCGAAGTTGCCATCCTTCGATGATATTTACCGCAAATCGCCGTGCAGATCGGCCACCACCACCGCTGAGTACACCATCCTGAAAGTGGCGGATATGGTGAGCAGCGACGATCTTCACGGGTTATCGCCGGCGGCTCGGCATAGCGCCCTCATGATGGCGCTGAAAGCGGCCGGAGTGGCCGTGGAAGACATGCTGCAAGACGCGGTTCAAAGACAGCGTGTTCTGAACGAAACCGAAGAGGCCCAGTTCCATCGTTTGCAGGAATTTGAAGCTTCGAAACAGCGCGAAAACGAGCGACTTTCGAGCGAAATGGAGACGATTTGCAGCCAATACCGCACGCGAATCGCGGCCGGAGTCGAAGAGATGGAACGGGAGCGGGACGAGTTTCGAGACTGGCAGGAGCGTAAGACGCGTGAGCAACGGCGCATCGCGGAAGCCGCCGCTGCATGCGTTTCCGACGACATAGCGTCATCGAGTAATGCCAGCGTGACGCATTTGCTGGAGAAAGGCGTGGCTCGCCGTAGGGAATCGGCTTAATCGGCGCGCTCTAGTATTAGCCGAGCACGTTCTGCCTTGGTTTGGTTATCATGACGCCAATCATGCAGAAACGCTCTACCTATATCTCTACCTTCCACCGAAGCATGGCCCTCCTCCTGCTGCTTTCGACTCCCGCCTTCGCTGAAACATACAAGTTTGGCGCCATCTGGGATGGCGATAAGGTCTGGAAAGACACCTGCATTTCGACCGATGGTGAGCGGATTCAAAGCGTGGGGCCGTGCACCGGCTCAATGGTTGACCTCTCTCGCTTCACGGCCATTCCGGGCCTGATCGACGCTCATACCCACATGACCTATGTTCTGGATAATCCCGTTAGCCAATCGGGCCGAAACGCGGCAGTTGTCTTTCTCTCCCAGGAGAATGCACGGAAGACGCTTGAGACCGGCGTCACAACGGTGCGCAATCTGGGCGCGGCTGATTACGCCGACATCGCCATGCGCGATCTGATCAATCACGGATTGATGGTCGGCCCCCGGATGTTTGTTTCCGGCTACGGGCTGACGATTAGCCGCAGCCGGACTAAGACCCCCGGGACCGCCGATGGTGTCGCCGAGGTGCTGCGGGTGGTGCGCGAGCAGGTGGGTGCGGGCGCGGACTGGGTCAAGATGTTCGGCTCCACCGGCTCGGGCCGCGACGTCACGGGGTTTGAGACCTTCACCTTCGAAGAAATGAAGGCAGCGGTGGACGCCGCGCACGCGCTCGGCAAGCGGATCGCGATTCATTCGTATGGGCCCGATGGCGCCCGCGACGCCGTGCGGGCGGGCGCCGATTCGCTGGAGCACGCCACCGACATGGACGACGCGACTATCGCCGAGATGGCCCGCCGCAAAACCTTTTATGTACCGACCATCGATCACAACCGCTATTACGCCGACAACTGGAAAAAGCTGAACTATCCGCCCGAGGCTGTGGATGATTTGAACTCTTACATACAGCGCAATCTCGATACGGCGCGCAAGGCTTTTCACGCCGGTGTACGGTTCGCCATGGGATCGGATGCGGTATATACGATGTTCGGCGAGAACACGCGCGAGCTGGAATGGTTCATGAAGGCCGGAATGACCGCCGAGCAGGCGCTTCGAACCGCGACCACCAACGGCGCCGAACTTCTCAATATGGAAAAAAGTCTGGGTGCGATCCGGCCTGGGTATTATGCCGATGTCGTCGCTGTGGAAGGCAATCCGCTGCAGGACATTGAGTCGGTGGTGCATCGGGTCCGGTGGGTGATGAAGAGCGGGAAAGTGGTGGTGGACAAAACCAATGAGAAACCTAAGGAAGTTGGGTCGTATCAGCATTAGTACTTTCTTGGCAAATTTTCCTGTCGCAAGGGACGCTTCCTGGTGATATACTGGGCCGTCCGTAAAGCTGGACGGTTCTTGAAGCCTGAAGCTGAACGGTTCTTGAAGCCTGAATTGACGGTTCTTGAAGAAGGTTTCGATGCGCCTCGCCGCTGCCGTATGTTGGTGCGTGACACTTCTCTCTGTCGCCTGGTGCGACGACATCGTCAATATCGCCCCGCGCAGCCGAGGCGTGGCTGCGAAGGTTTCTGAAGAATATCCACACGCCGATCTGCGCGTGGATGTGCCCCTGGTTTTGATTCCCGTGCATGTCACCACGCCGGCCGGTACTACAATCCCCGGTCTGAAGAAAGAGAACTTCCGGCTATTCGAGGACAACGTCGAGCAGAAGGTCGTACACTTCTCAAATGAAGATGCTCCGCTATCGATCGGGCTGCTGTTTGATGCCAGCGGAAGCATGGAGAACAAGATAAAGAAGTCCTGGGAGGCGGCGGCCGAGTTTTTCAAGACCGCTAATTCCGATGACGAGTTCTTTCTGGTGCAGTTTAGCGATCGCCCCAAGCTCTTGCTGCCTTTTACTCAGGATGCCGACGAAGTCTACCATCGGATTGCGCGCGTAAAACCCTTTGGACGAACCGCGCTGCTGGACGCGATCGGCGTAGGGCTATCGGAAATGAAAAAGGCACGCTACTTCCGCAAAGCCATGGTGATCCTTTCCGATGGCGGCGACAATCGCAGCCGTTTTACACGCGGGGAGATCAAGAACGCGCTGCTCGAGGCGGACGTGCAGCTTTATGCTATGGGAATTTTTGACCTCGATCCCTCACACAAACAGCCGGCCGAGGAACGCAACGGGCCCGTGCTGCTCAACGAACTTACGGACGATACCGGAGGCCGCCATATCGCAGTCGCCAAGCTGGAGGATCTTCCAGCGGTCTGCGCGCGCATTGGTAAGGAGCTACGGGACCAATACATTCTAGGCTACTATCCCACTAATGAAACGCGGGACGGCAAGCATCGTTCCGTGAAGGTGAGCGTCACTCCGCCGGATAACATCCCGAAGGTGAAGGCCTCCTATCGGCGGGGCTATCAGGCTCCCATTCAATAAGCCTACAGATTAAGCTGGTCGTCTGCCTCGGGATCGTCGATGGGGAAGGGAAGCAGCACTTCCGGATCAAGAAAACGCAGGAAGCCCAGCGGGAAAGTGTCGGTTGCGTCGTCGATATTCGTCGTTCCAACGGCGCCGTGGGCCCCGATGAGTGAGAGCGCGGTGTCCGGCCACTGCTCGCGAGCGCTGTCGAGCGCGTTGGTGAAGGAAGTCAAGTCGCGGTGTTCCAAGCGCGCGGCAATGGGAGAGTGCGGGGGCCGGGGCGGGTGTACGGCGATTCCCAAATGCTGGTGGTGCGCGCTGCGAATGGCTTCCGCGATCTTGGGGAGTGCTTCAGGCGTCATAATCTCTCTCAAGGCCAGAGTAAAGCCGCGAGTGACCGGAGAACCGGACCGGATTATGTAACTGATTGGCGGGGAAGCAAACAAAAATCGCCAGCTGCGGTGATTGTTTAGTTTGGCAGCGCGGAACTCGGCATTAAGCTGGCATAGGCCGCGACTCCCCGCGCGATCTGGTCGAAACCGTCGCTTACCGGCCTTACAAGCAGGCAGGAATTTGCTCCCAGGGAGTACGCTTCGTTCACGTCTTGATCTACGACATCCGAGCCGAGGACGAAGACTGGGGTTTGCCGATAGCGCTGCTCAGTTCGCAGCCACCGCAACACGTCAAAGGCTGGCTCGCGCGACAACTTGAGGTCCAGAAGGATTAGCGCGGGCCGGTGCATCTCCGGGATTTCAGCCCGGCTCCCGGCGAATTCCACCTGGCACTGCGGCGCAGTTTTCGTCAACGCCACGCGGAGCCGGCCATCCGGCTGGCGATCATCACTTATTACAAGAATGACGTTGCTCATTCGCTTACCAGTAGAGAACCTGCCGGTTGCAACAATAGCTGATAGTGCTGCCGAGCTAGCTTTACGATCTGATCGGATTGTTGCGGCAGATTCTTTCTCAGCCACAGGAGGATGCTTTCCGCGGCAGGCATCACTGCCCAGGAGGGATGGTAGTTGGCTTTTATCAGGACCCGCAACGCGTCAGCCTTGGGGCCAAGGATCTCGTCCATGGAGCGATTGAGAGCCATTTCGAGCGTACCGTCGGGCTGGGCCGGCACCAGATGGGTGTGAGTACAAAGCACGCCGTCGAGATTGGCAACCTGAAAGTCTTTTCCGAAGACGTCAATCGCGTATGCACAGTAAAGGCTAAAGGAGGACTGCTCTAAAAGCTTGTTCCAGAGTTGTTCGAGCCGGATGGCAGCCGCGAATTGCCTCGCCTTCCACAGGACTCCCACCATTTCTCCATAGGCCCGTAAACCGTCAGACCCTTCTCGGGGGTGGACCTGCCGCATGGCTGCACGGATGACTTGCTCAAAGCCTTGCCAGTCCGGCTGTCCGGCGATCATGAACTGGGCGAGCGTCTGCTGGGCATCCCAGAAGACCAGTTGCCGGCTCCCCAGGAGTATAGAAAGATCAGCGCCTAGATAATCCAAATGCCTGGAAAATAGCTCCCCATGCTCGGGCGTCACGATGACCAGCACGCCTTCGCCGCGGCGCAAACCTTCCCAAAGATAGCGCCCGACGTTCTTGGTTAGCGCCATCTCGTCAGCCTCGTAGAGCTGAACAAAGTGGCCGCGAGAGTGGGGGCGATCGAGAAGTCTTTCCCAGGGCGAGGTCATACCTGTTCACCTACAATTGTACGGCTAGGCGGCCGGCCAAATCCCTAGGATTTTTACTGGGTATCGAGAACGCGCTTAATTAGTTCAGCCAGCTCCATATACTCGGCCAGGGTGGTTGGCTTTTGAAAGTACGCTGTAGCGCCCAACTGTTGAGCAGTGTATCGATCCGTTTCGGCGCTCGAGGAAGTTACGACAATAACCGGAGTGCGGCTGCATCGCGAAGCGCGTAGTTCTCTTAAGACTTCGATACCGGTAACTTTGGGAAGATTCAAATCCAAGAGTACGAGCACTGGACACACGGCCTTCTGATCCCGTGTGAGGTCTCGCAGATAAACGAGGGCTTCCTGCCCATTGGTGGTGACATGAATCCCGAGATTCAGGCCGGAGCTCTCAAGAACTTCTTTGATGACGAACACATCCGTCGGATTATCCTCGACCAGCAACACCATGCGCGGCGCTACGCCAGGCGACGATTGCGGATCTTTACGCGGGGCGGGAGGGAAGTGCGAAGGAGAAGGTGGATCCTCTCCCGGGTGCAGATTGTTCGAGCCAAATGCGTCCGCCATACTGTTCCACAACGCGTTGACAGATGGCCAAACCGATACCGCTGCCGGGGTATTCATCGCGGCCGTGCAGACGTTTGAAGAGGCCGAAGATCTGCTCGGCGAACTGCGGTTCAATTCCGATTCCGTTATCGACCACGGAAAAGATGCACCAGCCATCTCGCTGGTCGGCTGTGACATGTACACAAGGAACCTCCCCACTGCGATACTTTATGGCGTTGCTGATCAAATTTTGAAGCACTTGGGCAAGACGGCTTTCGTGGATCGCAACCATTGGCAACTCGCTAGCGGTGACCGTGGCTCGGGCCTCCTCAATCGGTCCGCGCAAGCTTTTTAGGACATTGTCCAGAACGCGGCCGGCGTCGACACTCGGCGCGGGTCCTTCTTCATATTTCGTGGCTTTGGTGTACGTAAGAAGATCGTCGAGAAGAGTATTCATCCGAGCGGCCGCGCCCAGGATGTTTTCCAAAAATATAGAGTCCTCACCTTGCAGCTGACTACCCCAACTGCGTTCGATGATCTGCGCTGATATTGCGATGGTCCGCAAGGGCTCGTGTAAGTCGTGGCTGGCCGAGTAGGCGAAAACTTCGAGATCCTGATTGACGCGCCGCAGTTCTTCATTGGTTCGCTTGAGTTCGGTCTGCACAAATTGGCCCTGTTCGAACAGGCGCGCGTTGTCCATAGCTATTGAGGCCTGCGCGGCAATGCCGGTAATGATCGCCGCGTGCGTCTCGGTGAACCTGGCCGGCGTGGAATGTCCGAAGAACAGACCGCCCAGAACCTCCCCGGACCGCGAAACGACCGGGGCCGCGAGATAGCTGCGCACCGGTAGGCGCCCCGCGGGCATTCCAAAGTGCGGTGAATTCCCGCCATAGCCGGGGTCTTGAGTCACGTCGTCACTACGCAGCACGCCTTCGCCCCCGAAGGTGGGTGCAAAGACTTCTGTATTACTGGGGATCGGGAATCCCTCAAACGCTTCGCACGGCACGCCGGAAAGGGCGTGAAGCATATGGGACTCACCCTTAGCATCGGTGACGTTGTGGAAGAACGAACCAAACTCCGCTCCCACCAACGCTGTAGCAATGTCGGTGACCTCTTGTACGAGCTTTTCCAAGTCTAACTGCGCGGCCAGCCTCGGTCCGACGCTATTGAGCAGCTCAGCAATCCGGCGAGCTTCCTGCTCGCGGACGAGAAATGAGGCACGTTCTCGTTCAAGGTTCTTCCGATCCGTAATGTCACGAGCAATTTTTGACGCACCGATGATTTCGCCGGCCGCGTCCCGGACGGGCGAAACCGTGAGAGCGACATCGATGATCTGCCCGTCTTTTCTGCGGCGGCGCGTCTCATAGTGGTCCACCCGCTGGCCACGTTTGATTTGAGAAAGAATATCGGGCATCTCGTTGTAACGGTCCGGCGCCGCCAAGATGGACACAGGCAGGCCGAGGACCTCGGCGGAGGTGTAGCCAAAAATACGCTCCGCGCCCCTGTTCCAGCTAGTAATGATCCCCTTCAGGTCTTTGCTAATGATTGCATCATCCGAACTTTCAACGATCGCAGCCAGGAACCGGCTGGCAGCTTCGAGTTGCTTTCGGTCCGAGATGTTGCGCGTATGCCGAGTAGCCAGAGCAATGTGAGCGGCGATGGCCTGGGCCATCTCTAATTCATCGGGCGCACTCTGGTGGGGCTGAGCGTAGTACAGCATGAACTTGCCGAATACGCCGGCATCCAGGGCCAGAGGCACAAATGCGAGCGCTCGAATCCCCTCCTGGCTCAAAACTTTCCGGTAAGGGGCCAGGCTTTCATCGAGCAGTACATCTGGCACTGCGATAGTAGCGGCATTCAGGGTGCCTTGCGGCCAGGGGGAGTGTCCAGTTACGGCGGCCTGGTATTCCTGGGACAGACCCCGCGAGGCCTTGAAGCGGATCACGCCATCCTCGTCGAAGAGGAGAATCGCGGCGCGGTCGGCGGCTGTGGCGTCCAATAAGCTGGTTAACGCCGCATCGTTTACATGCTCTAAAGTGCTGGCCTGGCTTAGCGTCGCAAGTAATTGATAAAGCGTTCGAAGCCGTTGAGCTTCGGCTTTACCCGCCATACCTGGGTCCGCGACGACGGACATCAATTCGATTGTAAACGGATAGCATGGAACCCGCCACCTGGATAAAATCAGGGGACGCGATGTGCGTCCCTTCAGAATTTCCGAAAAATGAGACAGGTTGGCTGCCCGATTTCGTTTATACGGGCGACGCGTTTGAGAGCGGCCTGGCGATGTTCGCCGACCCCACCGGCCAAATCACACGATTTTCAAGAGATACCGCCGACTTGGCGCGGGCCGTGCGGCTATCGAAGCGCGCGATTCTTCCAGGCCTGGTGAATGTCCATTCGCACGCCTTTCAGCGCGTGATCCGCGGCCGGACGGAATATCGGACGGCGGCCGAACGCGATACGTTCTGGACCTGGCGCGAGAGTATGTATCACGCGGCTAGCGAGCTGACGCCCGATGCGATGTATCATGCAGCGCGCATGGCTTTTCTCGAGATGGCATTGTCCGGGATAACGACGGTCGGTGAGTTTCACTATGTTCACCACGGTCCTGGAGGCGAGCCGTACTCGGACCGAAATCTTTTGGCGCTGCAGGTTTTGCGGGCGGCGAGCGAAGTCGGAATACGGATCGCTCTGCTGCGGACCGCGTATGTAAGAGCCGGCTTCGGGAAACCTGCCGATCCGGGACAGGCCAGGTTCATTACGCCGTGCGTGCAGGATTTCATCGCTGATACCGAGGCGCTCCAGGCAGTGGTTGCGCGCGATTACCGTCCCGATCGGGTCTGGATCGGCATCGCGCCGCACAGCATACGGGCGGTGCCGCTGGATTATCTGAGCGAAGTCGCGAGCTTTGCGCGCGCGAGCGATCTACCGCTGCACATGCATGTGGCCGAGCAGCCCGCGGAAGTGGACGCATGTGTGGCTGAATACGGCCTGCGTCCGGTCCAGTTGCTCCACCGGCATGGCCTTCTGGATTCGCGCTTCACGGCGATCCACGCGATTCATATAACGGGCGATGAGATCGCGCACCTGGCTAACGCGCAGGCGAAAGTATGCGCGTGTCCCACCACGGAGCGAAATCTCGGTGACGGGACATCGCCCGCGGACAAGTTGCTGGGCGCGGGCGTCGGAATCTGCTTCGGCTCGGACAGCAATGTGCAAATCGATCTTCTGGAAGATGCTCGTGGATTGGAATACCATTTGCGAATGAGCCGGCTCGAGCGCGTGGTGCTGGCTCCTGACTCCTCGCACGATGGGCTGGCGAAACGTCTGATCGATTGCGCTACGGAAACTGGCGCGCGAAGTCTGGCGACCCCGGGCGGCAAGCTAGGGCCTGGACGGCCCGCGGACTTCTTCACCGTCGATCTGAACGACCCGTCTATAGCCGGCGCGAACGCGAGCTCGCTCTTGAATAACATCTTGTTCTCGGCCGAGCGGACAGCTATTCGGGACGTCTCCGTCGGTGGCGAGTTCGTAATTCAAGACGGCCGGCATCGCCTTCAGGACCAGATCCTTCAGAATTTCGATGCGCTGCAGAAGAGCCTGTGGCGCGAGGCCCAATGAAGCTGGAAGTCGAGATCCTGCGTGACCTGGTGGCGATCCCGTCGGTTTCTTCGATGAGCAATCAAGCGGTCATCGACTACGCCATGAAGCGGCTGGATCCAAAGGCTTGGAAGATCCGGCTTTATCCATATCGCGATGCCGCGGGGAGAGCTAAAAACAATCTGGCAGCTATCTCGAAATCTCAAGGCGGCTCCAAGCCTGAACTAGCCTTGGTGTGTCATACCGATACTGTTCCGTTCGATCCGGCATGGAAGGAAGCGGTCAGTCCGAAGGTGCGCAACGGCAAGCTCTACGGACGTGGCAGTTGCGACGTGAAGGGCTTTCTGGCCTGTGCGCTGGCCAGCGTCTCCCGGCTGGACGTCCGTCGTCTATCAAAACCGTTGGCGCTGGTGCTGACCGCCGATGAAGAGGTCGGCTGCGTTGGCGCAAAATATCTGGCGCGCCGGAAGGCGCTCACGGCGCGCTATACGATCATCGGCGAACCAACTGGTTTGCGGCCGGTTCGCGCGGGCAAAGGCTACGCGCTGGCGGAGATCGTGGTGCGTGGCAAGGAAGCTCATAGCGCCTTTCCGAGCGAGGGCCGCTCCGCCATTTATGACTCCGCCTGCGTGGTCGCCGGACTGGAGCGAATCGCGAAAAAACTTGAGGCGCGCAGGAATCCCAGCTTTGATCCGCCTTTTACCACTTTGAACGCCGGAGTGATTCAGGGCGGCAAGGCGAAGAATATCGTTCCCGGCGAATGCCGCATCACCGTCGAATGGCGGCCGATTCCCGGACAGGATCCGCAGTGGGCGCCGGAGTTGATTCGGGAAGAATTAACTCGTCTGGCACGCGCGTATCCCGGCCTGGATGCGAGGCTCGACGTCCAGCGCGTGGACCCGCCCTTCAACCCCTCGGCTACCGCTCATCTCGCGACCCTGCTCGAATCGCTGACACACCGCCGACCAACGACTGTATCCTTCGGCACTGAAGCGGCGCATTTTGACGCCTTGACGTCGGAGGTGGTCGTGTTTGGGCCTGGCGATATGACCGTGGCGCACAAGACCGGAGAGTTTGTGGAGACGTCGGCATTGAGCCAATGCAGTGCGCACTTGAGTGCGGTAATTAAGAAACTTTGCGCAAATGAATCACAAAATTGTAACGAAGCTGATATCGGAGATTAACGGAGGTATGCGACAACAGAAGCACCCATGCTCGTGGAACGCCGGTCCGCGGTACGCTATCCGATCGTACTGAACGCTCGTTATCAAGCAGTGCGAAAAAGATCGAGCGACGGCGGCACGGGAAGGACGGTCGACATCAGCAGCGGTGGCTTATTGATCGCTTCCGAACACAAAATTCCCGTGGGTGTCAGATTAGAGGTGACGGTCGAGTGGCCGGCGCTCTTGGATGGGGCGATTGAACTCGTGCTGGTAACTACCGGCGCCGTTGTGAGGGCACGAGGATCGAGTTTTGCCTTGGAACTCTCTCGATACGAGTTCCGGACGACCAAACGAAAGTTCAGAGCGGCGGCCGCCAGCGCCGGTCATACTGCTGCTACGGCGACCGGTGCTTCGGAACCCTCGGATGTGCCGACGGCCATGGCGAGATTTCTGGTCCCGGAATTGTCCACTTGACGCTCGGCGACGACTGGCGCAATGGCGGGGCACAAGGGCGCCACGGACAACAATTCTTCGGCGGTGAACGCATCTTTGGCGGCGCGATACAAGGCCAGGACACCGGCCACGCGTCCTGAATCTTCCAGCGGTAACGCCAAGGCGGAGGAGAGAATGGGAGCCGACGCTCCAGCGGCGATGTAGCCCGGCTCCACGGTTGGATTGCCGTTGAGGATAGGTTTGCCGACGTCGGCCACCCATCCTATCAAGCCTTCGCCGAGCGGCACACAGAGATGACTTAGCAAGCGGTGGTCATCACCACTGACGAACTTGGGCTGGACCATTCCACCGTTCGAACTGTAAAACGCAATCGCATCGTACGGCACTAGGGCTTTGAGACGAAGGGCCGCTACGGCCAAAGCCTCCTCGGAGCGGAGCGAGCCGAGGCCCGAAGCAGATAAGTCGAATGACCAGGTATCGTTGGCGCTGGCGGCCCGGGCGCGCGCCACGGGGTGCATTTGAGCAGGGCTTTCCTTTTCCGGAGCAGCCTCGACCGCGAAACCAGCCGCGGGGGCCGCGCCGCGCGTGATCTTGATGTCTTTGGAGAGCGACGGCGGCGGGTCGACGCGGGTTGCCTTGGCGCGAGCTTCCAGCTCCTCGTAGCGCGCGTGCAGAGCGCGCACGACAGTAGGATCAAACGCGGTTCCGGCCTCGGAGACAACTTTTGCCATAGCTTCATCCAGCGGCAAAGCGCGCCGGTACTGCCGGTCGGACGCCAGCGCGTCCAGGCAATCCACAGCAGCGAGAATACGCGCGCCGATGGGGATCTCAGTGCCTTTCAGCCCGTGCGGATAACCGCTGCCATCCCATTTTTCGTGATGCGCCCGAACGATCGGCACGACAGGATAAGGGAACTCGACGCGCTCCAGAATCTCGGCGCCGACCACGGGGTGGATCTTCATCTTCTCGAATTCGGCGCGCGTCAGCTTTCCGGGTTTGGAGATGATGTGCTCGGGCACAGCCAGCTTGCCGATGTCGTGCAGCACCGCCGCGGCGCGCAATGCGTCCAGCTCGACTTCCGTAAGCCCCAAATCCTTTCCGATTTCGAGGGCATAGAGCTGGACTCTTTGCAGATGGTCGTGCGTAGTATGGTCTTTGGCATCGATGGCAAGCGCCAATGCCTCGATGGTGCGCAGATGCAGACTGTTCATCTCCACGACGTGCTTGTTTTCCCGCTCCACCTGCGTCATATGAGTCCGGTTGGAGCGATGAACAAGATAGACAAGGGGCAAACAGATGATCGGCAGCTCCCATTGAATCGAGCGCGGCATGGTTCCAATCAGCCAGGCCATCGAAGAGCCGACCACGTAATAAGGCAGCAACCACCGGCAACCAGCCCAGACGGTGAAGACGCTCTTTTGCTCGCTGAGTCCGATGACACCGGCGATCGGGAAGCTATTCGCGAAGTAATAGGTGAGGGCCAACAGCCCCAAGCTGGCGGGCTCCGGAAGATGAGAATGCGAGTACTCGTAAACACGCGCCGTCACATAGACGGCGGTGGCGAGGCTGCACACGCTAAAAAGGACTTGGATGGGCTTGGGCCTATTCTTCGGGCGCCAGGTGCACTGCACGAACATCGAAACGACACCGAGGATGAGCGCTTCCGGAAGGCTCAGGTTCACGATGCCGACCAGGATGAACAGAGCGTTAACTGAAACCGTGCCGGTGACACCGGGAAGGCGCACTTTCAGAACGGAGGCAAGTACCGTCGCGCCGAGGAACGAGAGGAATCGCAAGTGATCGTGCGATTGCCAGTTAAACAATGCCCAAAAAATGATGGCAGAGCCGATAGCGATATGCGCCAGGAGATGGATGTAGGCAAAGGTATCGCGCACACGCGGGGAGGATACGAGTCTCTCGCATGCCGGCGATCCTTTGCCTTTCCTATTACTTCTCTCCCTGGGTGGATGTGCCCCAGGCGACGCTGCTACCCCAAGCCACGCTGGAGCCCGAAGATGTGGTGGTTCCCCAGGCTACGCTGGTGCCCCAGGCGACGGAAGTGCCCCATGCCACCGAACTATCCCAAATCGCCGGGCCTGCGGAGGTGTTCTGTAGAGTGGTGGTTCCCCACGCGACCGAAGTGTTCCAGGTCGGGCTGCTGAACCAGATTAACGCTGGATTCGCGACCACGTAGGCCATCTGCTGTAGCGAATTGTAGGTGACTTGCGGCGATGCCGCTGAGCCGTAGGCCCGGTCGTAGTTTTCGAGAGCCTCCTCGATGTTGAGATATCCAGCCCCGACGGTGAACATATCGTAGGTGTCGGTGTACGCGATTCCGGTGGTCGGATCCACGGCTACGCTGGAGACCGGGAAATTTTTGCCGGCGGTCTTCATGATCCGGGCTTTGACAGTATCCGGATTCAAGGTTGGATCTTTCTGGAGCATCAGTGCGATGGCGCCCGAAACTACCGGAGTCGCCATGCTGGTGCCACTCAGCCGGAAATAAGCCGGCGAGTTCCCATATGTCGAGGTCGTGTAATAGGACGGCGGGATCACATTGGCCGGATACTCGGTGGCCAGCGTCGAGCCGGGCGCCAGCAGGGATACAACCAGATTGCCGGGCGCCACTACGTCCGGTTTAGCGGTGAGATCGATGAAGGTCGGGCCCTTGGAGCTATAGCTGGCGATCAGGTCATCGCTGGTGCTCATGGTCTCCTCGGTCTTCATTGCCCCAACTGTGATGGCGTGCGGGCTGTTGCCGGGCGAAAGGACCGTGGCGTAGCCATTGCGTCCGAGATTGCCGGCGGCGGTAACCACTACGATTCCGTTGGCCCAGGCGGCTTCCACAGCCTGGCAGAGCGGGTCTTTCGTGCAGCTTTCCCAAATCGGCCGGCCCAGAGAAAGATTGATGACGCGGATGTTGTACTTGCTTTTGAGCTGCACGGCTTGTTGGATGGCCGCAATCACGACGCTGTCGGTGCTGGCGCCGTTTTGATCGAGCACACGAAGGTCGAGCAGGTTGGCATTGGGAGCGATGCCCTTCAGCAGGCGGAATGAGCCGGGCTTCGAAGACGTATATCCGTTGCCGCCCACGATGCCGGCGACGTGTGTGCCATGGCCGAAGTCATCGTAATTCGATCCGCCGATGAAGCTCTTCCGATAAACCACGCGGGATCCCCAGCCCGAGCGATTGTTCAAGTCGGGGTGGGAATAGATGCCGCTATCGATGATCGCCACGCCTATGCCGCTTCCATCCAGATTGGAGCTCCAAGCGTAGGGCGCGCCAACGGCTGCGGTGGTGTAGTCGAGTGATCCGGAAATGGGCCGGTCGAGCGAGATGTAATTCACATTCGACTGGTTGGATAACGTGACCACGTTGCCGGCGCTCAGCGTCATCGCGACGAAATTGAGCAAGGAGAAGACGATCTTCACTACGCCTTCGACAACTCCGACCAAGGTGCAGACGAGTCCCCCGAGACCAAGAAGTCCACCGCCGCTACAGGTCTGCTGCGGCGGCGTCGAATTGTACTGGACGATGACGTTGACGTTGTTCGACAGGGTTCGACAACAACGGCAGGAGGTCGGGCGAGATCTTCGAGTTGTCCGCGCAGCAGGAGGCCAATGGTTAATACAGACGACAAACGCGTATCGCGAAAGCCTTCCGAAGGCTGCAGAAATAGCTTGCATGGTAAACCTAGTGAGGCAAGTCACATACCACAGAGCGATGCGGCTCAAACTGTTGCAGCTGAAGCAGTTAAGATTCAGGGGGCCTTAGATCCGATGCGCCAAGTTGTCTCAATCGATGACAGGCTGGCCTACTCAATTTGTGGACTGGCCTTCTTTGGGCAGGGGCTTGGGCATCGGAATGCGCGGCATCATCTGCTCCCGCACGGCGGTGTGATAGACGAAAGTCGCCATGATGGCCGCGGCTTGCATCACATCCCCGGGCTGTACTCGATCGTATACATCCATATTGGAATGGTGTGTCCGTGTGCTGTACTCCATTGGATCTTGCATGAAACCGAAGCCGGGCAGTCCAACGTAGTCGAAGGATGTGTGGTCGGTACCGCCAGGCCGCCGTGCTGTGAGCGACGTTACGCCCGCGACGGTGGTTGCCCCCAGATCGTGGAAGGGCTTCAGCCAAGCCTCAAAGATGGGCTTGACCTGGAGATTGCCCTGCGCGCCGATGCCGCGGAATTTTCCGGTGCCGGTGTCGTCGTTATAATACGCATCCAGCTTGTAGTACTCGGGCTTGGGCTGCATGGTTTCGCGATCGGCGAAGTGCTGTTTAACGTAGGCTTGCGACCCCAGCAGTCCTTCTTCCTCGCCGCTCCACAGCGCGATGCGGACGGTGCGATCCATTTGAAGATTTAGCGCTTTGAGAATGCGCACCGCTTCGATGGCGACCGAGGATCCGGTGGCATTGTCAGTGGCGCCGGTTCCACCATGCCAGGAATCGAGGTGAGCGCCCAGCATCACGATCTCGTCCTTCTTGCGGCCGCCTTCAATTTCGCCGATCACGTTGAAGGAATCGGTGGGTGAATCGATGAACTGAGCTTTGATGTCGAACTCGAGCTTGACTGGAATCTTGTGCTCCATCAGCCGCATGATGCGATTGTAATGTTCGGGCGTCACGGCCACCATGGGCGGCGGAACCGGATCTTTCACGTCGCGCGAGCCACCGGCCGCCGCGAACACCGTTCCGCCATCGCCGTTATATCCATATTGCAGGACTGCCAGCGCGCCTTCGTCCCTGAGATACTGGTTGACCTTCTTGCGGAACTGGGCCTGCTTTTCGCGTTCTTCAGGCGTCGACGGCTGGCCGGGCGCCACCGGGGGGCGGAAGGGATTAGCGAGGCGCGATGGATCGGGCGATATAGCGCGAGCTTCCAACTCCGCGTCGGTAAGCCTGTGTCCCAAAGGCTCCAGGATCATGGTCAATTGCTTGGCCGGCATGGACAGCACCACTTTGCCCTTCAGCTTGCCGTGGAATTTCTCGAGATCGGCGTCGTTGTTCAACGGCGCGTAGATCGCTTCGCCTTGTACGACACCGTCGGTGCCGGGAGTCCATGCCAGCGGGAAGCCGATGAGCGGCTGATACTGCGGCTCGATCACGTGGCCGGCATAGTGCGTATAGTTCCAGCTGCGGCCGAAGGGCCCCCAGGATTCTTCGTGCACGTTGGTCAGCCCGTACTCCTGAAGCCGCTTCACCACCCAATCGCCCGCCGCCTTATATCCGGGCGAGTTGGTGAGCCTGGGGCCATAAACATCGGTGAGGTAAAACTCGTGGTCCATTACCTTGGAGTTTTCGAAGGCCTCGGCTTTGATGCGTTCAACCACCGATAGATCGACCGGCTCCTGCGAATAGGCTTGAGCGGCGGAAAACAGCGCCGCTCCGGCGAGTCCGAGAAACAGTCTACGACATTTCATCAGTGGGCGGCTCCCTGCCTTTAGCGATTAAAACACAATCGGATTGGGTTGGCGCGGGAGTGCCGGCACCGTGGCGGCGGGCCCTAAACCATGCTATGCTCCGCTCATGATCGCCAAGTTCTCCGTCGCAATGCTCATCGCTATCGCCCCTGTGGCCGTGGCGCAATCTTTGGCGGGCCGCTGGGATGCGACCGTCCAGGTTAGCGGTGTGGACGTCCCCTTTCGTTTCGAATTGTCAGGCGACAAAACGAGCGTCAAAGGATCGTTCTTCAACGGCGATGAGCGCATCACGTCGACCAGCGGCAGCTTCGAAAACGGGGCGTTGGTTCTGAAGTGGGATGACCATGCTTCCAAGCTGGACGCCACCTTCCACGACGGGGTCCTGGAAGGGAAGTACATCCGCGCGGGGCGAGACGAAAAGAGCACCTATCCTTTTTCCGCGAAGCGCTACTCAGCGCCTGCGGCCGTCAAAGGGGACGTCCCCTCGATTGCCGGGATGTGGGTGATCCCCACCGATAGCCCGAAAGGCGAGAAGGCATGGCGATTCATCGTGCGGCAAACGGGTCCCGAGGTGTCGGCCGCCGTTCTGCGGATCGATGGCGATACCGGGGCGCTCACTGGCACATATAAGGATGGAAAGTTTGTGCTGAGCCATTTCGACTCGGCACGTCCCATGCTGCTGGTAGTAACTCCTCAGAAGGACGGCTCGCTCGAACTGCTCGAAAACTCAAAGACGCAGCGCACCGCGGTTCGCTGGGAGGTCGCGCATGCTAAAGGGTTGCCCGAGCCCACCGATCCGATGAAGCACACCAGCGTGAAGGATGCGAGCGAGCCTTACCAGTTCCGCTTTCCCGATTTGAATGGACAAATGGTGAGCAACACTGATCCAAAGTTCCGCGGCAAAGTGCTGCTGGTGGATATTACGGGGAGCTGGTGCCCGAACTGCCACGACGAGGCTCCTTTCCTGTCGGAGCTTTACAAGAAGTACCGCAATCAGGGGCTCGAGATCGTCGCGCTGTCGTTTGAAGAAGCGGATCAACTGAAGGATCTAGCGCGCCTCCGCGCCTTCATCAAGCGCTACGACATCCAGTACACCGTGCTGGTTGGCGGCGAGCCGAGCGAGGCCAAGGACAAGCTCACGCAGGCGGTGAACTGGAATTCCTGGCCAACCACGTTCTTCATCGGCCGCGACGGCTTGGTGCGGGGCGTACACGCGGGCTTCCCGAGCTCGGCTTCGGGCGACTTGCATCGCCAGACGAAGGATGAATTCACCGCCGAAGTACAGCATCTACTGAGCGAGAATCAGCGGACCGCGCGATAAGATTCGCCGCGGCGAATTGCGCACCAGCGGTCCCAAGCCTGGATGAGCACAATTCTAGTGATCCGACGCTGAAGCAGATCCTGCCCGAACTCGGCAAGAGGAAGAACGCCACCAACGAAAGCCAAACCCATGCTAGGCTGGCCACCCGCGATCGAACGAGGGGTCCATCGTCGCCACCGCCGAAAGTTTGGCGCGGCTCGGTCATTCTGAAGGATCGTTCCAAAAGAGCGGGTTAGAGAAATGAAATATGCCCTGTAGCGCTCACGTCGCGGACTAGGCATGAGAAAATCGGTCTTGATCATTGCATTGTGGATCAGGGAAATCACCCGGTAGGCCGACCATATTCTTCATTGAATTTTCAGCGGCCATGTGATCCACGGCGCTATCGCTGTCTGTGCTAAACTTTTCAATGGATTTGTAATTTCGAATCCCTCCGGCCGATTCCAGTTTTGTCCTCTAATTTACAAGCGGCTTCGTCGTTGGCAGGATCACGGAAGAGGGATTTTGAGCATTGGACAGGTGGGTGAGTGGTTAAAGCCAACAGACTGTAAATCTGTCCCTCCTTGCGAGGTACGAAGGTTCGAATCCTTCCCTGTCCACCAGAGAAGTTTTTAGCCGTTGTAGCTCAGTTGGTAGAGCGCGTCCTTGGTAAGGACGAGGTCACCAGTTCAATCCTGGTCAACGGCTCCAGATTCTGTCGTTTAGAAACCAGAATCTAGAAGATTAATGGCAAAGGAAAAATTTGATCGCAGCAAGCCGCACGTGAACATCGGGACGATCGGGCACATCGATCACGGCAAGACCACCCTGACGGCGGCGATCACGAAAGTGCTGGCCAAGCACAATCCGAAGGTGAAGTTCCGTTCGTTCGATTCGATCGACAACGCGCCGGAAGAAAAGGCCCGCGGAATCACGATCGCGGTGGCGCACATCGAGTACGAGACGGCCAACCGGCACTACGCGCACGTGGATTGCCCCGGCCACGCCGACTACATCAAGAACATGATCACGGGCGCGGCGCAGATGGATGGCGCGATCCTGGTGGTTGCGGCGACCGACGGTCCCATGCCGCAAACGCGCGAGCACGTGCTGCTGGCCCGGCAGGTGGGCGTGCCCTGCATCGTGGTGGCGCTGAACAAAGTGGACATGGTGGACGATCCCGAGCTGCTCGAGCTGGTGGAGCTGGAAGTGCGCGAGCTGCTGTCGAAGTACCAATTCCCGGGCGACGATCTGCCGGTGGTGCGGGTGAGCGCGCTGGGAGCGTTGAACGGCGAAGAGAAGTGGGAAAAGACGGTCGACGAGCTGATGGCCAAGGTGGACGAATACGTTCCGCTGCCGGCGCGCGACATCGACAAGCCGTTCCTGATGCCGATCGAAGACATTTTCTCGATCCAGGGCCGCGGGACGGTGGTGACGGGCCGCATCGAGAAGGGGATCTGCAAGGTCGGCGAGGAAATGGAGATCGTCGGCTTCCGGGACACGCGCAAGACGGTGGTGACGGGCGTGGAAATGTTCAAGAAGCTGCTGGACGAAGGCCGGGCGGGCGACAACGTCGGGACTGCTGCTGCGCGGTATTGAAAAAGACGACGTGGAGCGCGGGCAGGTGATCGCGAAGCCGGGATCGATCAAGCCGCACAAGAAGTTCAAGGGCGAGATTTACGTATTGAGCAAAGATGAGGGCGGACGGCACACGCCGTTCTTCAAGGGATACCGGCCGCAGTTTTATTTCCGGACCACGGACGTGACGGGAGTGACGGAGTTGCCGGAAGGGACCGAGATGGTGATGCCGGGCGACAACGTGGGGCTGGTGGTGGAGCTGATCACGCCGGTGGCCATGGATAAAGGATTGCGGTTTGCGATCCGCGAAGGCGGCCGGACGGTGGGCGCGGGAACCGTGACGGAGATTTTGGAATAGAGGAGAACAGATATGCGCGAAATCATTACTTTCCAGTGCACCGAGTGCAAGCGACAAGAACTACAGCAAGACCAAGAACAAGAAGACCATGACGGAGCGGCTGGAACTGAAGAAGTTCTGCGCGTTTTGCCGCAAGCATCAGGTGCATCGCGAAATCAAGTAGACTGGGTGAGTAGTGGGCTGCGGTGGGCAGCGTCCGTTTCCACCTCCGACCTCCATACCTGCAGCCCAGGAGGGGCATAGGCTAACGGTAAACCAGCGGTCTCCAAAACCGCCTTTGGGGGTTCGAATCCCTCTGCCCCTGCCAGCAAGCAGGAAGTGACGTAAGGAAGCAAGAAGATGGCCACAGCACAAATTCAAGAGGGCGAGTCAGGCAACTTCATTCAGCGGGCCTCCGGTTGGCCGGTCCGAGGTGAAGAACTATTTCGAAGAACTGCAAATGGAGATGCGTCGCGTGACGTGGCCCTCCTGGAAACAGGTGCGCGCCACCACGCTGGTGGTCATTGCGGCCGTGTTCGCGTTTGCCGCCTACTTCTTTGTCGTGGACGAAATCGTGGACAGCGCGATCAACAAGATCATCAACTCATTTTCCCGGTAAAGAAAGATCAAATGGCCGAGGACGAAATCATACCAACCGAAGAGACGGAAACGCACGAGCCGGAAGGATCCGTCCATCTGGATGCCGAGGAGTCGCCGGAAAAAGCTGCCAGCGGCGAGGCTGCTGCGCCGGCGCCTGAAGCGCCCCCGGTCGAGGAAGACAAGAACTGGTACATCATCCACACTTACTCCGGGTTCGAGCAAAAGGTGGCCGATTCGCTGCGCGGCCGGGCCCAAGCTTTCGGTTTTGCGGACAAGATCGGGCAGATTCTGATTCCGACCGAAGAAGTGGTGGAGCTCGGGCCGGCAAGAAGGTCACCAGCAAGCGGCTGCTTTATCCCGGCTACGTGCTGGTCCAAATGGAAATGAACGATCAGCTCTGGCACGAGGTGAAGAACACGCCGCGCGTCACCGGATTCGTCGGCGGCGGCAACAGCCCGGTGCCGCTCACGGCCGACGAAGTGAATTCGATTCTGTATCGTCAGGCGACTTCGGCTGAGCGGCCGCGTCCGAAGATGACGTTCGAACGGGGCGAGATGGTGAGAATCGTGGATGGGCCGTTCGCCAATTTCTCGGGCAAGATGGACGAAATCAATCCCGAGCGAAACACGCTGCGAGTGATGGTCACGATTTTCGGCCGCTCGACACCGGTGGAGTTGGATTTCCTACAGGTAAGAAGGATTAAAGGTACGCATGGCAAAGAAAGTTACAGCGCAAGTCAAGCTGCAGATTCCGGCCGGCAAAGCTACGCCGGCGCCCCCGGTTGGAACCGCTTTGGGTCCGCAGGGCGTGAACATCATGGAGTTTTGCAAGGCGTTCAACGCCAAAACGTCCGCCAAGGATCAGGAAGGTCTGATCATTCCGGTCGTAATCACGATTTTCAGCGACCGTTCGTTCACCTTCATCACCAAGACGCCGCCGGTGCCGGTGCTGATCAAGCGCGCCGTGAATCTGGCGAAGGGGTCGGCGGAGCCGAACAAGACCAAGGTCGGTAAGATCACCGAGAAGCAGGTGGAAGAGATCGCCAAGATCAAGATGCCGGATCTGAATTGCTTCGACCTGGGCGCTGCGGTCCGCAGTGTCAAGGGCACCGCCCGCAGCATGGGCGTGGACGTAGTCTAAGGTTGTGGGCATTTTCTAATCCGAGAATGAGCCTGAAGGAGTGAAGTTCAGGTCGGCGCTGTGCCGGGCTCCTTTCTTGGTTTTTCGGTTTGTTTTCTGTTAGTGACGAGAGCCATCGCCGGCGCGGTGGGAATGTGGGAAACGCGCAGCGATTTCCAAGGGCTGGGGGAAACGAAGGGAAACCTGGGTTTGGTTTTCCTCGTTTTCCACGCGCCCGTCATTTCCACCGCGCTCCCCGGTTTCATGCGCTCTTACGCTCCTGAGTAAAACCGAGAAATAGCTTTCGTTTCGCTGCTTGCATGCGTCGAGCCGATTCGGTATCACTGTGTGCCGCTGCCAGCTGGTCCAAGCCCTGGATGGTGAGTCCGGGTTTAAGATAGCTGTTGGCTGGCGGGGAAGCGCGCTCCAGCTCGCGCAACATTTCCCATGGCGTGGCGTAGCGACGATATACATAGCTTCTCTTTGCCGCGCGAATCGGCGATCCGTTCCGGCTGTCCGCACGGGCGATGAAAATTCAGATAGGGATTGAAGGTGCGTTGATAGAACGCGGTCGATGTCCTGGCGCATGTACCGCGGCGATGTGAGCCGTAGCCCATGTGCTTGCGAATCACCGCTCCGTTTTTCGATTCCACCAGGCCATTGTCGTTGCTGTGGCGCGGACGCGATTTGGTCTGTTCGATCAGCAGATCCTTGAGCAGACCCAGAGACGGTGTCGTTGATAAACTCCGAGCCGTTGTCGGAATGAAAGCCTCGGATCGGAAACGGAAACTGGCGCAGAATAGCCCGTAAAACCGGCTCCAAATGCGTCTGCGTGATGGCCGCCACAGAGCCCACCACCTGCCACTGCGTCACTTCGTCGACGGCGTTGATGTGATACACCCCCTTGATTCCGTCCAGGTCTCCTTGATGCACCGTGTCGACCCGCAGATAGCCTGGCCGGCCTCCCGGTTGCGGCCTGCGCCGTTCGCCGATAGCCACCTGCACGGCGCGCGTTTTGCTGTAGTGGGCATGCGGCACTCGCGATAACGCGGGCGCTTCCGCAAATTGTAAATGTGCGCCGCCGAGATCGTCGCGAGCCGCTCATACTCGGCGTGTCGGTAGATTTTCCATTCCCGTTCCAGAATCTGCTTGGTGGCCGGTCCACTCAGCGTTTCGTGCGCTTCATCCACCTTGCGCCAACAGTTCCGATGTCGGCTGGGGTGAAGCGGCTCGCAAACCGGTGGCGACGGTGGCTGGATTCACTTCACCTCACTATGTTCCAGGTACCGGCCGATGAGCCGCGTCACCTGCGCCCGGCTTCGTCCCGTCATCTTCGCCACGTAGCGCCTCAACAACCCGCGCACCACCTTGCCTTCGGTCCGGTAGCTCTGCCTGTCGCAACAGCCGCGTGATCCAGTCGTACACTTCCTGCCGCCGCTTGTCCTTCAAAGCGGACTTCCTCGCTGGCTTCTAGAAACGCCCGGATCTGCTCCAGGACTCTGTTTCTCCCCGTCCTGCATGCTGATGATCAATCCCTAGCATGCGCTCCCCTACCTTCAGGCTCATTCTGTATTAGAAATCGGCCCGCCTTCAGGCTCATCCTGCATTAGACAAGACTGTCGGTGGACAAACCGGAAGCCGTTCTGCTAAGGTATTAGAAGCGCTAAACGCTAGAAATCCAAACTCAGTGGGAGGCAGGGACTCGCTTTTGGTGTGCTCTGCCGTCTGCACCAATGAGGAGAAATGCCAAAAACACGGTAAGAAGTATGAAGCTGCGGCCAAGCAGGTAGAATCCCGCCCCTACAAGCTGAACGAAGCGGTTCCGCTCGTTCAAAAGATCAAGTTCGCCAAGTTCGACGAGACCGTCGAGCTGCACATGCGTCTGGGCGTCGATCCGAAGCACGCCGATCAGATGGTCCGCGGCACGGTCGTGCTGCCGAACGGGCTCGGGAAAATCGAAGAGAGTTCTGGTGATCGCTTCCGGCGACAAGCTGCGCGAGGCGCAGGAGGCCGGCGCCGATATCGTCGGTGGCGAGGAAATGGTCACCAGGATCCAGACCGAGAACTGGACCGATTACGATGCCGTGATCGCGACCCCGGACATGATGCGGTCGGTCGGAAAGCTCGGCAAGGTGCTCGGTCCGCGCGGCCTGATGCCGAATCCCAAGACCGGCACCGTGACCATGGACGTCACCACAGGCGGTGAAGGAAGTCAAGGCCGGCAAAGTGGAGTTTCGCGTCGACAAGACCGGCGTGATCCACGCGCCGGTGGGCAAGGTGAGCTTTGCGACCGACGAGCTGCTGGAAAACGCCACCAGCCTGATTCAGGCGGTGATGAAGGCCAAGCCCGCCGGCGGCTAAAGGCAAGTACGTCAAGAGCGCGACCATCTGCTCGACCATGGGCCCGGGCGTGCATCTGGACGTGACCGTCGTTCAACGCCAAGCAGGTCTGAGCGGACGAAGGACCATCATGAAGAAGAAATCGGAAAAGAAAAAGATCTGGAAGCGCTGAAGAAGGATTTCGAGAAGGCGCAGAACATCTTCGTCACTGGATACGAGAAGATCACGGTGCAGCAGGATTTCGAGCTGCGCAAGACGGTGCGCGGCGCGGGCGGCAACTACAAGGTCATCAAGAACAACCTGGCGGAGAAGGCGTCCGAAGGCACGCCCGCCGAAGAGCTGATGAGGAATCTGGCGGGCATGACGTCGCTGGCCTACACGGCCAAGGATCCGGTGGCGCTGGCCAAGGCGCTGACCGGCTACGCCAAGGCGAATCCGGCGTTCACTTTCAAGGCGGGCATGGTGGAAGGCCGGGTGATCGACGTCAAGTCGATTCAGGCGCTGGCGACGCTGCCGTCGCGAGAAGAGATTCTGTGCGAAGGTGCTGTTTCTGATTCAGGCATCGGCGCAGCGGCTGGTGACGGCGATCAACGGCGTAGGACGCAATCTGGCCGTGGTGATCGATCAGGGAGTCAAGGAAAACAAGTTCTCACAATAAGGGAGTAGAAAGAAAAGACAATGGCGGACATCAACGCAATTGCGGAACAGATTCAAGGGTTGACCCTGCTCGAGGCGTCGCAGCTCGTCAAGATTGCTCGAAGAAAAGCTCGGCGTCTCGGCGGCGGCGGCTACGGTCGCTGTAGCGGCTGGCGGCGGCGGCGGAGCGGCGGCTGCTCCGGCGGTCGAAGAGAAGACCGAGTTCAACGTGATCCTGACGGCTGCCGGGCGCCAATAAGATCAACGTGATCAAGGCGGTTCGCGAAGTAACCAGCCTGGGCCTGAAGGAAGCCAAGGATCTGGTGGACGGCGCTCCCAAGCCGATCAAAGAGGGCGTGAACAAGGAAGAAGCCGAGGCCATCAGGAAGAAGTTCACCGACGCCGGCGCGACCGTCGAAGTGAAATAAGTCGGTAGACTAATTGAGCGCGTGAGGCTTGGTGAGCTAGCGGCTGCCTCGGATAACGCTTCCGGCGTCTCGACGTGCCCACGACCCGCGGCCGATTTGACGAAGTCGAATCGGTCTGCTAAAGTGAAATAGATACTGGCCGGAGACCGACCCGGATTCTTGCTCTTGTGAACCACACATCCTGCGGATTGGTGTGCCGTTTCTCAAAACGTGCACAGGGCTTTGCCATGCGCTTTTTTGCCACGCCCGGCGTGTATGGTCTCGGTTTCCCGGCTGCGGATTTCTGAAATTATCCCGCGGTGTCCGCTTCTCTCCCTTCGAATCTGGTCCGCAACCCGGGCCACTGACGGCGCTTACGCCGGATGAACCGGGGAGGGGGACGCCAGCGGCGTTTATATTCTTCGATTGAGTTGCGAGCCCATCGGCCGTAGGAGCGAAAATGGAAAATCTGGCAAACGGCGCAACGCGCGAGCGAGTGGATTTCTCTCGAATCAAGACTTCGATCCCGATCCCGAACCTGATCGAAGTCCAGAAGAAATCGTATGAGCGGTTTCTGCAGATGGATCTGCTTCCGAACGAGCGGGAAGATACCGGTCTGCAGAGCGTGTTCAATTCGGTCTTTCCCATCTCCGATTTTCGGGGACTGAGCCAGCTCGAGTTTGTCGATTACTCGATCGGCAACTGGGAGTGCAAGTGCGGCAACCTGAAGGGACTGCACCACCTGCGTTCCACCTGCCGTAATCCGAGTTGCGGCGCCACGATCCGGACCGATCCGTTCCATGTCGGCGACGTGCTGTGCCACCGCTGCGGAACCTTCAACAAGAACATCGTCACCTTCTGCAACCGCTGCGGCGATCCGGTGGGTCTGCAGCTGAAATACGACGTGGCCGAGTGCGAAGAGCGCGGCATGACCTATGCCGCTCCGCTCAAAGTGACCATCCGCCTCACGGTCTTCGACAAGGATCCGGAAACCGGCGTCAAGACCGTCCGCGACATCAAGGAGCAGGAGGTCTTCTTCGGCGAAATCCCGCTGATGACCGAAAACGGCACGTTCATCATCAACGGCACCGAGCGCGTCATCGTTTCGCAGTTGCACCGCTCGCCCGGCGTGTTTTTCGAGCGCGTTCCGGCGCAGGGCTATTTCCTCGGCAAGATCATTCCGTATCGCGGCAGCTGGGTGGAGTTCGAGTACGACAACAAGAATCTGCTGTACGTCCGCATCGACCGCAAGCGCAAGTTCTACGGCACGGTGTTTCTGCGCGCCCTGGGTCTGAAGACCGATGCCGAAATCCTGCGGGCGTTCTACAACGTCAGCGAAGTCGTCATCAAGGACAAGAAGCTGTTCTGGAAGGTTTCCGACAGCCTGATCGGGCTGAAGCTCTCGAAGGCCATCACCGCCAAGAACGGAGACCAGTCGTTCCGCAGGGCCGCAAGATCACCAAGTCGGTTTACGACGCGATTCAGAAGGCCAAGATCGAGCAGGTGGAAATCGACCGCACCGATCTGCAGGGCGCTTTCATCGCCGCCGACGTGATCGACATGTCCACCGGCGAAGTGCTGGTGGAAGCCAACCAGGAACTGACGTCAACCATCGGACAAGCTGCTGGACAACGGCATTCACGTCGTTCGAGGTGTTCTTCCCCGATCGCGACGATGCCGGCAACGTGATTTCCGTCACCCTCAGGAAAGACCCGGTGAAGAGCCAGAACGACGCGCTGCTCGAGATCTACCGCAAGCTGCGTCCCGGCGATCCGCCCACGCTCGATACCGCCACCCAACTGTTCCAGGGCATGTTCTTCGACCCGCGCAAGTACGACTTCTCGCGCGTGGGCCGCATGAAGTTCAACATCAAGCTGTACGACAAGATCGACGAATCTCCGCTCGACAAGCGCACGCTCGATCAGAAGAGACTTCATCGACACCATCAAGTACCTGCTGAAGCTGCGGCGCGGGCATCGGCGCGGTGGACGACATCGATCACCTGGGCAACCGCCGCGTGCGCGCGGTCGGCGAGCTGCTCGAAAATCAGTTCCGCATCGGCCTGGTCCGCATGGAGCGGGCCATCAAAGAGAAGATGTCGGTCTACCAGGAAATGTCGACGGCCATGCCGCACGACCTGGTGAACGCCAAGCCGGTCATGGCGGCGATCCGCGAATTCTTCGGATCGAGCCAGCTCTCGCAGTTCATGGATCAGACCAATCCGCTGTCGGAGATCACGCACAAACGGCGTCTCTCGGCTCTTGGACCAGGCGGTCTGTCGCGCGAGCGCGCCGGATTCGAAGTCCGCGACGTGCATCCGACGCACTACGGCCGCATCTGCCCGATCGAGACGCCGGAAGGTCCGAACATCGGCCTGATTTCGTCGCTCTCCTGCTTTGCCCGCATCAACGAGTACGGGTTCATCGAGAGCCCCTACCGCCGCGTGGTCAAAGGCAGCGTGGTGGACGAAGTCAAGATCCTGAATCCCGGCGACAGCTCCTTACAAGGTCGGCGACGTGCTGACCCGCGCGCGAACTCGACAAGGCCAACCGCGAGCTGAGCGGCAAGAAGCAGCCGATCGAGTTCGAAGCCCACTGCGACTATCTGTCGGCGTGGGAAGAAGACAAGTACATCATCGCCCAGGCCAACGTCGCGCTCGACGAAAAGGGCCGCATCGTCAACGATCTGGTGAACGCTCGCCAGGCCGGCAACTTCGTCCTGAAGCATCGCGACGAAATCGAGTACATGGACGTCAGTCCGAAGCAGCTCGTCTCGGTGGCGGCCAGCTTGATTCCGTTCCTCGAAAACGACGACGCCAACCGCGCGTTGATGGGTTCGAACATGCAACGCCAGGCGGTTCCGCTGCTGCGCGCCGAAGCTCCCTACGTCGGCACCGGCATGGAGCGCGTGACGGCGCGCGATTCCGGCGCGGTGGTGATCTGCAAGCGCTCCGGCGTGGTGGATTCGGTCGACTCCGAGCGCATCATCGTTCGCGTGGAAGGCGGCGGCGCTCACGAAGGCCAGCTGTCGCGCGAAGTCGGCGCCGATATCTATCAGCTCACCAAGTTCAAACGCTCCAACCAGAACACCTGCATCAGCCAGAAGCCGATCGTGCACCAGGGCCAGCGGGTGAAGAAGGGCGACGTGCTGGCCGACGGTCCTTGCACCGACATGGGCGAGCTCGCGCTCGGCCGCAACGTGCTGGTGGCGTTCATGCCCTGGCGCGGCTACAACTTCGAAGACGCCATCGTGGTCAGCGAAAAGCTGGTCAAGGAAGACTACTACACTTCGATCCACATCGAAGAGTTCGAGATCGAAGCCCGCGACACCAAGCTGGGCCCGGAGGAAATCACGCGCGACATTCCCAACATCGCCGAAGCGTTCCTGCGGAACCTGGACGAGAGCGGCATCATCCGCATCGGCGCAACGGTGAAGCCGGGCGACATTCTGGTCGGCAAGGTGACGCCCAAGGGCGAAACGCAGCTGACTCCGGAAGAGAAGCTGCTGCGCGCGATCTTCGGCGAAAAGGCCGGCGACGTGAAGGACGCGTCGCTCTACTGCCCGCCCGGCATCGAAGGCACGGTGGTCGATTGCAAGGTGTTCTCCCGCAAGGGCGCGGAGCTGGACGAGCGCTCCAAAGCGATTCTCGAAGCTGCAGGTAGAGCGGCTGCACCGCAACCTCGAAGACGAGAAGCGCATTCTCAACGACGAGCGCGCCAAGCGCCTCGACCGATCTGCTGGAAGGCAAGGAAGTCCTGGCCGACCTGCACGACGAAAAGACCAATAAGAAGCTGCTCTCGAAGGGCGCGCGACTCTGACGCGCGACGTGATCGAGAAGCTGCGCGCGCGCGATCTGAAGCGCATGCGGCTGACCAATAAGGATGTTCGCCTCAACGAGCAGATCGACGAAATCGAAGAGATGACTTCGCGGCAGATCGCGGTGCTCGAAAAGATCACCGAAGAGAAGATCGCCAAGCTCCGCAAGGGCGACGAACTGCCTCCGGGCGTGATCAAGCTGGTGAAGTCTACATCGCCATGAAGCGCAAGCTTTCGGTGGGCGACAAGATGGCCGGCCGCCACGGCAACAAGGGCGTGATCGCGCGCATCGTTCCTGAAGAGGACATGCCGTATCTGCCCGATGGCACGCCGGTTGAGATCGTGCTCGAATCCGCTGGGCGTTCCTTCGCGTATGAACGTCGGCCAGATTCTCGAAACGCACCTGGGCTGGGCGGCGCAGGCGCTGGGCCTGCACTTCGCCACGCCGGTTTTCGACGGCGCCACTGAGAAGGACATCAAGGCTCAGCTGACGAAGCGCGGATCTGCCGACTTCGGGCAAGATCCAGCTGTAGGACGGCATCTCGGGCAGGCCGTTCGAACAGCCGGTGACGGTGGGCTACATCTACATGCTGAAGCTGTCGCACCTGGTGGACGACAAGATCCACGCCCGGTCCATCGGGCCGTATTCGCTGATTACGCAGCAGCCGCTGGGCGGCAAGGCCCAGTTCGGCGGCCAGCGCTTCGGCGAAATGGAAGTCTGGGCGCTCGAAGCTTACGGCGCCGCTTACGTTCTGCAGGAATTGCTGACGGCGAAATCGGACGACGTCTACGGACGCGCCAAGATTTACGAAGCGATCGTGAAGGGCGAAGCGGCCGCCGAGCCCGGCGTGCCGGAATCGTTCAACGTCCTGATCCGCGAGTTGCAGATCGCTGTGTCTCGACGTCGAATTGATGAAGAAGCCGCGCGAGATCGCCGACACGGCGCTCGCGGCGGATTAGCTGAGGCATGCGACAAGCCGAACGGATGCAATTCGAACGTGCACGCGTCTATTAGGCTAATTAAGGAGAATTAATGTATCGTTCCTCTCCCTACGATAGAGCAAATCTGATCGCCGACTTCGATTCCATCCGAATCAGTCTCGCCTCTCCGGAAAAGATCCGGAGCTGGTCGCACGGCGAAGTCACCAAGCCGGAAACCATCAACTACCGGACCTTCAAGCCCGAGCGCGACGGACTGTTCTGCGCCCGGATTTTCGGCCCGATCGCCGACTGGGAGTGCTTGTGCGGCAAGTACAAGCGCATGAAGCACCGCGGCGTGATTTGCGACAAGTGCGGCGTCGAAGTGACGCTGTCGCGCGTGCGCCGCGAGCGTCTGGGCCACATCGAGCTCGCCAGCCCCTGCTCGCACGTCTGGTTCTTCAAAGGACTGCCCAGCCGCATCGGCTACCTGCTCGACATCACGCTCCGCGAACTGGAGCGCGTTCTTTATTTCGAAGCGTTCGTGGTCGTCGATCCGGGCGAAGTCGCCGGACTTGAAGCAGCGGCGAAGTGATCAGCGACGAGCGCAAGCGCCAGCTCGATCAGGAATTCCCCGGCAAATTCGTCGCCATGATGGGCGCCGAAGGCATCAAGGAACTTCTGAAGAAGAGTCGACGTCGAAGTCGCTCAGCCTCGAAATCCGCGAGAAGATGAAGACCGAAGCTTCGCAGCAGAAGAAGCTGAAGTTCGCCAAGCGCCTGCGCGTCGTCGAAAGCTTCCGCAAGTCCGGCAACAAGCCGGAGTGGATGATTCTGGACGTGATTCCGGTGATTCCGCCGGAGCTTCGTCCGCTGGTGCCGCTGGATGGCGGCCGCTTCGCCACCTCCGATCTGAACGACCTGTATCGCCGCGTCATCAACCGCAACAACCGGCTGAAGAAGCTGATCGAGCTGCACGCTCCCGACGTGATCGTGCGCAACGAAAAGCGCATGCTGCAGGAAGCCGTCGACGCGTCTGTTCGACAACGGCCGCCGCGGCCGCGTGCTGCGCGGCGCCAACAACCGCCCGCTCAAGTCGCTCTCCGATACGCTCAAGGGCAAGCAGGGCCGCTTCCGCCAGAACCTGCTCGGCAAGCGCGTCGATTACTCCGGCCGCTCGGTGATCGTGGTCGGTCCGGAGCTGAAGCTGCACCAGTGCGGTCTTCCGAAGAAGATGGCGCTGGAGCTGTTCAAGCCGTTCATCTATCACCGGCTGGAACAGCGCGGCCATTGCACCACCATCAAGCAAGCCAAGGAATTGGTCGAGCAGCAGGATCCGGTGGTTTGGGACATTCTCGAAGAAGTCATCAAGGACCATCCGATTCTGCTCAACCGCGCTCCCACGCTGCACCGCCTCGGCATTCAGGCGTTCGAGCCCGTGCTGGTGGAAGGCAAGGCGATCAAGCTGCATCCGCTGACTTGCACGGCGTTCAACGCCGACTTCGACGGCGACCAGATGGCCGTCCACATTCCGCTGTCGCCCGAAGCGCAGATCGAAGCTTCCACGCTGATGCTGGCGTCGAACAACATTCTGTCGCCCGCGCACGGCGCGCCCATCGCGGTTCCGACGCAGGACATGGTGCTCGGTCTCTACTACCTGACCAAAGCGCGTCCCGGCACCAAGGGCGAAGGCCGCACTTTCGCCTCCATCGACGACGTTCTGATCGCGCTCGAAATGGGCGAAGTGGAAACGCTCACGCCGATCAAGCTGCGCTACACCGGCAAGGTGATCGATCTGACCAAGGCGTTCGACAACCAGAACGTCATCCACACCGAGCCGATCGAGTTCAACAAGCAGTACATGGACACCACGGTCGGCCGCGTGATCCTGAACGACGTGCTGCCCGACGAGATGCCGTTCATCAACGGCCTGCTGAAGAAGAAGGGCCTCGCGCAGCTGGTGCAGTACTGCTACCTGAAGTTCGGCCTGCAGATCACCGTGCAGATGCTGGACGAGGTGAAGAAGCTCGGCTTCCTGTACGCCACCCGCGCCGGCATTTCCATCGGCATCGACGACATGGTGGTGCCGGACGAAAAGGCCAAGCTGGTGCAAGAACGCCGAAAAGGCGGTCATCGAAGTCCAGCAGCAGTATCAGGAAGGCGCCATCACGCAGGGCGAGCGCTACAACAAGATCATCGAAATCTGGTCGAAGGTCACCGAACGCGTTTCCGACGAAATGTTCAAGATCGATGGAAGAGGACGACCGCACCGGCCGCTATCTCAATCCGATTTACATCATGGCCGACTCCGGCGCCCGCGGATCGAAACAGCAGATCCGCCAGCTCTCCGGTATGCGCGGTTTGATGGCCAAGCCGTCGGGCGAAATCATCGAGCAGCCCATTACCGCCAACTTCCGCGAAGGGCTGGACGTGCTGCAGTACTTCATCTCGACGCACGGCGCCCGCAAGGGTCTGGCCGACACCGCGTTGAAGACGGCCGATTCCGGCTACCTGACGCGCCGCCTGTGCGACGTGGCGCAGGACGTGATCGTCACCGAAGACGATTGCGGCACCGGCGACGGCATCTACGTCGAGCCGATCATCGAATCGGGCGAAATCATCGAGCCGTTGCGCGACCGCATCGTCGGCCGCGTGGCGCTCGAAGATCAGCTCGATTACGAAGGCAACCTGATCGTCGGCGTCAACCAGGAGATCACCGAAGACCTGGCCAGCGCGATTCAGGCGGCCGGTATCGAGCGCGTGAAGATCCGCTCGGTGCTGACCTGCGAATCGAAGCGCGGCGTTTGCCAGCTTTGCTACGGACGCAACCTCGCCACCGGCCGAATGGTGGAGCGCGGCGAAGCGGTCGGCATCATTTCCGCGCAGTCCATCGGCGAACCCGGAACGCAGCTCACCATGCGAACGTTCCACGTCGGCGGCACGGCGACCGGATCGAGCGAGCAATCCAAGCAGGACGCCAAGTCGGACGGCTTCGTGAAGTTCCTCGGCGTCACCACGGTTCGCAACGCCAAGGGCGAGCTGATCGCCATGAACCGCAACGGCATCCTGGCCATCATCGACGACAAGGGCCGCGAAAAAGAGCGCTACCCGGTGGTGTACGGCGCGAAGATCACTGTTCGAGGACGGCGCGCCGGTCAAGGCCAACCAGATCCTGCTCGAATGGGATCCTTACACGTTCTCGATTCTGACCGAAGTCAGCGGCACGGTCCACTTCAAGGATCTGAGCGAAGGCGTCACGCTGCAGGAGCAGGTGGACGAAATCACCGGCATGTCGCAGTGGGTGGTCACCGAAGCGCTCGATGAAAAGCGCATGCCGACCGTCATCGTGCGGCCCGAAGGCGGCACGCGGTCGGAAGAAAAGCGCTACCTGATGCCGACCCACGCTCACTTGATGGTGAACCGACGGCGAAGAGGTCCACGCCGGCGACGTGCTGGCGAAGATTCCGCGCGCGACTACCAAGACCAAGGACATCACCGGCGGTCTGCCGCGCGTGGTGGAGCTGTTCGAAGCGCGCAAGCCGCGCGAGACGGCCATCATCGCGGAGATCAACGGCATCGTGAAGTACGGCGAAGTCAGCCAAGGGTATGCGCAAGATCTACATCATCGGCGACGACGGCGAGCAGAAGGAATACTCGATTCCGCGCGGCGTGCACATCAACGTGCAGGAAGGCGAGCGCGTGCAGGCCGGGCGATCCGCTGATGGATGGCCCGCGCAATCCGCACGACATCCTGGCCGTGCTCGGCGAAAAGGAACTGCAGAAATACCTGGTGAACGAAATCCAGGAAGTCTACCGTCTGCAGGGCGTCAACATCAACGACAAGCACCTGGAAGTCATCTCGCGCCAGATGATGCGCTGGGTGAAGGTGGACGATATCGGCGACACCGAGTTCCTGCCCGAAGAAGTGGTGGACAAGTTCAAGTTCCGCGAAGAGAACAAGCGCGTGATCGAAGCGGGCGGGCGTCCGGCGCACCGGCAAGCCGGTGCTGCTCGGCATCACCAAGGCGTCGCTCTCGACCGATTCGTTCATCTCGGCGGCGTCGCTTCCAGGAGACCACGCGCGTGCTGACCGAAGCCGCCATCAACGGCAAGGTCGACTATCTGCGCGGCCTGAAGGAGAACGTCATCATGGGCCGGCTGATTCCGGCCGGCACCGGCATGGAATACTACCGCCGCGTGAAGATCGCCGGCGAGGACGTGGTGGAAGAAGAGCCCATCGCGGAAGAAGTTTCGCTCACCGGCGACCTGGGCGGCTACGAAGACGAAGCCCGCACGGTCTACGCCGGCGGCTTGAGCGAAGAGCCATTGGCCGAAGTAATGGCGGATATAACCAGTCCTAGTATCAAAGCCGGACCGCAAGGCCTGCCTTTTTCTTTTTTGTACAGCTGCGTTGGTCTGGTCGATTCAGAGTCAGATCTAGAACAATGATTCGAGCAGCTGGCCCAGTTGATTTCTGGCGTCAGTGAGAGTCTGCACCGGGAAATGCACGCCGGCAATCGAATGAATGAACAAGAGGACGGATGTCGTGGAAGCTAGGATAAAGGCATGGTGCTCTGCTCCAGACCGGCTCGCGCTGGACCGCACGAATGACAAGCTGGTGCGAGCAGATCGACAGGCTGCTTCGGACCGCGACAAGACGAATCGCGATCTGGAGCACGATCCGCGATCTTGCAGAACGCTCACCGGCATAAGCGCATGACGATGAACTCCTGTGCTGGTTCCGCAGCTCCTAGCTTCGGCCCTTCAAGTTCTTCTCAAACAAATCCAAAATCCGCTTATACTCGTCCGCCCAGCTCGACGGCTGCACGAACCCGTGATTCTCCACCGGATACACCGCCAGCGTCCAATTCTCCTTGCGCAGCTCGATCAGCCTCTGCACCAGCTCCGCCGTGTCCTGGAAATGCACATTGGTGTCCGCCATCCCGTGGCAGATCAGCAGCGCGCCCTTCAGTCCCTGCGCGAAGTAGATCGGAGACGACTGCCGGTAAGCCTCGGCGTCCTTCTGCGGCAGGTTCAAAATGTTGGCTGTATACGGATGATTGTAGTTCGCCCAATCGGTCACCGGCCGCAGCGCCGCGCCAGCTGCGAACACGTCCGGCTGCGTGAACATCGCCATCAGCGTGATGAATCCGCCATAGCTGCCGCCATAGATGCCGATGCGCTTCGGGATCGACGCCTTGCTGCGCACCAGCCATCGCGCCGCGTCCACGTTATCATCCAGATCTTTCGCCTCCCATGTGCCGGTAGATTCCGGTGCGCCAATCGCGCCCGTATCCGGCCGATCCGCGATAGTCGACATCGATCACCACGTAGCCGCGCTCCATCAGCAAATGATGAAACAGATATTCGTGCTCGTAGCTGACGACCACCAGCGATGCACGTTTTGCAGATAACCGGCGCCATGCACGAACACCACACCCGGGCCGCCCGCCCGAAAGTTCGCCGGTTTATATAAGCGCGCCGCGCAGCATCGCGCCATCGCGCGCCGGGAAGGTCACGATCGGTACATCCTGCCACGGATATTGCCAAAAGTCCGCTGCCGGCGACGACGTCAGCTTCTTCGCCGCCGCGCCCGCGCGGGCTTCCTGCACATACAGCTCGGGCGGCTTATTCGTATACGAATAAATATCGGCGAACCATCGATCGTCCGGCGACGGCACGCACGTATGACCGCCGGGCAGGGAAGTGAGCCTGGTCCGCGCTCCTCCCTCCGCGCTCATTTCGTAGACATTGTGCTCGCCCGGCATCGGCTTCGCTGGTGGTCAGGAAGAAACGGCTCTTGTCCTTCGATAGCGCAACGCCATCCACCTCCCACTTGCCCGACGTCAGCGCCTTCGGCTCGCCGCCCTCGAAGGGCGCAACATACAGGTGCGAGTAACCGGTGCGCTCGGATTGAAAATAAATCTCGCGATCATTCTTCATCCAGCCCAGCGTGTTGGCTCCTGGCCCATCCAGCCAGGCATCGTCATGATCGCTGCGCCACCACGCGCGTCTTGCCGGTCGATGTCGTCCAGCGCGAGAATCCAGCGGTCCTTGTTGTCGGCCGCGCGCGCCAGCAACACTGCTTTGGTTCCGTCTTCCGACCACACCGGCTGCGACAACTGCACATCCCGCACCGCATCCGCGGCGCCGCCTACCTGCTTCTGCCCGTGATCTACCCACTTCACTTCGCCCGTCTCGACATTCAGGATGGCCAGTCTCATTCGAGCTCTGGTTATCGCCCACCTTATCGCGCGACGGAATCTCCTCCGTATAACCCGATTCAGTCACGTAATTGGGAACCACAGTGTTTTTGTCGCCGGTGCCGGCTTCGCGCACGCCGGCCACGACGTATTTCTCATCCGGCGTTAGCCGCAGCGACGCGATGGTCTGCCCCGCCGTCAAGTTGAATGGCTTTCTCGGATTCTCGCGCTTTTTCTTGGCCTCGTCTTCTTCGCGTTTGGCTGCCCGCTCGCGGATCACCTCCAGCAGTTCCTTCTCTTGCTTCTTCAGAAACTCCTGGCTGTCGGTGCCCTTTTCATCTTCCGAAGCCGCCGCGCCACGTCCATCTCCGCCCCCGCGTCCACCTCGCCCGCCACCGGTTTCAGCAGGCGTCGCGGCTGGCGCCAGCCAGCACGATGTCCGTGAGTTCCTCTAGCGCCCCACTGTCGAGCGACATCACATAAAGATTGTTCGCTCGCGTGAACGCCACGCGCCGGCCGTCGTGAGTAAAATGAGGATCGGTTTCCGCGTCGGCGGTCTTGGTCAGCTGCCGCGTCTTGGCCGCTGGCGGCGTCATAGAAAAAGATATCGCCGTCGCGTGAGTAGACCGTGCGTTTCTTATCCGGAGTGGTTGCGCCGGCCGCCGGGGGCGCGAGTTTCGCGTCAGCTTCCGACAGCTTTCGCAAGCCCGACCCATCCCGATTCACGACGTACGTATCGGGATCCTTGAGCACTCGGATCGCTCGCCTGCTTCCACTGGAAATAGAGACGCTCGCCGTCACCCGACCAGCGGACTTGCGACGGCTCGTAGCCATAAAGGCCCGGTCCGCGCATGATATTGTCTATGGTAAGCGCGAAATTTCCAGCGGGCGTGGCGTGAAATGCAAACAGAATCGCCAACAGCGGTAGCGTCGATTTCCTCATTGACCACCATGCTAGCGCAAGCCGGGCGTTAACGGCTTACATTCTCTGGATCGCGCCCAACTCCGCCACGCCGCCATCCACGGCGATGGTTTCGCCAGCGATCGATTTCGCCTCTATGGCCAGGTAAAGGCCAGAGCTCGCGATCTCCTCTACCGTGGCCAGATGCTTGAGCGGCGTGATGGCCTCGCCTTCGTCGAACGCCGACGACGGCCAATCGGCGAAGCGCGTGCGGACGAAACCAGGAGCGATGGCGTTCACGCGGATTTCCGGAGCGAGCGCGCGAGCCAGCGACTTGGTCATGGTGAACAAGGCGCCTTTGGACGCCGCGTATGCGATCGAGCTGCCGAGTCCCGTCATCCCCGCACCGAGGCGATGTTGACGATGGCCGCGCCCTCCTGCTGGCGAAGCAAAGGTACGGCCGCCCGCACGCAATAGAATGCGCCCCGCAGATTGGTATCGAAAGTCCGATTCCAGACTTCGTCGGTCAAATCCTCCAGCCTGTCGTGGGGAATGCGGGTGCTCCAGCCCGCGTTGTTTACGAGAATATCGAGCCTGCCGAATTCGCGCGGCGATCTGCTCGATCATGGCCGCGCACTTAGCTATCATCGGCAACGCTGCCGCCAACCGCCGTGGCGGTCCACTCCCGCGGCGCGAATGTCTCGAAGCACTTCTCCGGCTGCCTCGTGCGACCGGCTAGAGCGAACTGTGACCTTCACTCCGCGTTGAGGGCGAACGCTTCGGCGATTCCGCGTCCGATTCCGGTACCGGCGCCTGTGACCAGCGCAACACGATCCTGTAGATTCATCTACAGAATGTAGCGAAGGTTAGGTCTACTTTCGAACAAAATGCAATGTTGCCTCGGCCTGCTGTCCTTGCGTAGGTTTTTCTTTAATAGCTAATGTCATGTGCCGGCCATCGCTCGAAAGGGTGTGTGTCCAGTGACCTTGCACTTGATCATCCTTGGCCATCGCGGTCCATTCGGTCTCCATCTGATTGCCGATTATCGTTGTTTTCGAGCCCATTTGAAAGGGACCGATCTGATTCTGCTGCACGTCGCCCTTGGTACTCAAATGTAGCCGGGTCGTCATCACGCCCAAATAAAGGAGTGGAACAACACCGTTGTCCGGTTCCTTAAAGGTCGATTCAATGGTGACTCCGGAATTGTCTTGCTTGATCCTTTGCTCCAGACTATTGGGGGCGTCCCCTGGCCGTTCGCTCCCACGGTCTAAAACCCACCTTCCCGAGAAACCTTCGTCCTTGGCATTAACTGAGTTTACGGCAAACACAGAAAACATTAAAAACACGACACTTAGCACTACCCTTAATTTCAAGATAAATTCTCCTCAGCAGTAGGACGAAGATTGAGGGCCAAGTATTTCACCCAGTATTTCCGTGCCGGCCGGTTCCTTCGAAGAATCGTTGAGCGCCCTGGCGCGTCTCGCCACTTTCCACGACTTCCATGTCGCAAGCACGCCAACTCTCTTCCTATTGCGATAGATGCTTCCACCGCGCCGCCGGGTTCAACGAGGCGATTTGGCCAGGCCCATTCGCTGCTGCCTCCCAAATCCACCAGCGGCACGCCGAAGCGCCGGCAGTAGACGCCGAACCCCGCATCGCTCGCGGCCACTCGCAAATCGCCCCATAGCGCCAGCTCCACTTCTTCCGGGAGGCCTGGCCTTCCGTTCCTCCGGCTCCCGTCAGCACCGCGATCTCGAGATTCGTCGAGGTCGAATTTGCGGAATGCATCGGCCAGGCTCGTGCGCGTTTGCGCCTTTGACGGCATTGCGCTCCTCCGGCCGATTGATGGTTACAACAACAACGTTATTTTCTGGTGAACTAAGGCAGATTTCAACTAATCGCCGGATACGCGCCGGGGACTGCTGTAGGAAAACCAAGGCGCTATCGCGGACATCACGCGCTCCTTATTCCAACGGCTGCGCAGAACTGAGAGGCACAACATAGCAGCAATGAGGATCGCGGCATACGTCGCGCACTCGAAGTTGTTTAGCGATTCTTTCCAGGCCCCAAACCAGCGGCCGTATACCAACTCGATATGCACCCAATAGACCAGCAGCGACGTGGTTCCGAGTTGGCGAATCCAGCTCCAGGAAGCACCCACGGCGTACTCGGTCCAGAGGTATGCAAAGGCGATGACGACCATCACCACCCCCAGCTTAATTACGATCAGGCCCGGACTATCGAGCCAGAATTCCGACTTGGGATAAAGCGAATAAGGATTGTTCGAAAAGTATTGGCCGCCTAGAATGAGAGCCAAGCCGGCCAAGGTTCCCCACTGCATGACGCGATTCATCTGATCGGCTCGCACGACGCGTAGCAGGCTTCCGATGCTGATGCCGAAAGCGATGAATGCAGCCCACGGGAAGAATGCGAAGTACTGATAACTGGGCACGAAATATGCGGATACCCCCGCTGGCAGCCAGTTCCAGTCAATGGCTGATACGAGCGGCGCAGCGGTGGCGATCGCTATCCCCAGTGCCGCGCACAAGCGTACGCGGTCCGCCGTCGTAAAGATCGCCATCACCGACATCAGTCCGATGGCCAGGCCCATGCAGTTGAGGATGTCGACTTTGAACAAAGACGTCCATGGACTCTGCCCATAAGCGAACAGCCAAAGCTGCAGCCGGAACAGAAATGCCAGCATAAACAGATAGCCCGCTCGCCCGAGAGCAAATTTCCAGCGGGCTAGCGCATCGAATCCCTGCTGTTCACGCCGGTCCATTAAGAATGCAAGCGTGATGCCGGTGAGCACTAGAAAAATTGCGGGACCGATACCACCGAAGAACTGCGAGAGCATGAAGGGCCCATCGGTTCGCAAATCCGTTCTGTTGAAGGAGTGGAACACGTGGCCCTGGAGCATAATCACTACCGCTAACCCGCGTGACCAGTCCAGAAAAGTCAGACGGCCCCGAGCGTCGCGATTATTTCCAACGCGAGTCTGGGTTCGATCTACTGGCGCAGTTGCGCTCGTTTGCGGAGCAGTAGCGGTCATTTGCCTGGATGCTCTGTTTTATACCCGGGAGGGAGTTTGAGTTTCAATGCTTCAGGCGGCAGTGCCGGATTGATCTTGAGGTCGCTGTAGGTCATCGTGCGCGAGTCACCTGAAGGCTCCGTAATTTTGTCGCGCAAGGGATACGGATCGCCCTGTTCCGGAATCCAAAGTTCCCGTTTCTTTACGTACTCCTTGGCTTCACCGGACTTCGGAATTAGCTCTAGATGAATGGCCGGCGTCCCTTTCACGGCCTCGGTACCCAGCACGGTCATGTTGTAATCCCTTGCAAGTTCAGTGCCGGCGGTGCCAAATCCGATCATGAGAAACTTGTCCAACTGCTCACCATGCTTCTCCAAGTCATAAACTTGCAGCGTATTTATTTTTGGAAAATAGATCTGGACGCTGCGTTTCTCGAAGGTGACAGACCGCGGGTTGGGAGCGGTAAAATTGATCAGACCCTGCACTTCGCCCGGAGCGACTTTTTTCATCACAACGTTGCCGGTTTCGGTAGTGTTTTCATCGATTACGTCGGTGTGGGTCAGGTAGATGACCGTCGCACTCATCGACGTGAACCGGTTTGCGGCGCTATCCAGGCGTTGGAGTAATTCGGGGTTCACGGGCCCGGCAGCCAGTATGCCGGCGAACACAGAGACTGTAAAAGCACCCAATCGCATCATTTATAAGAAACGAATTCCAGTATAAGTGGCGTGCGGCGGTCACGGCGCCGTGAATGCCATGTAAC
>CAVUUB010000010.1:0-27488 GCA_963744555.1 Bryobacterales bacterium
GAAAACAAAGCGGCACGTTGGGCCTGAACGAGGGGAGTGTCTGGTGCATTCGGACCGATCGTAGAGAGCAAAGCGAACCGGGCGGTCCGCGATTCGAGATCGACTTTGCCTGGAAGTTCTCCTCTGCTGTCGGAGAGATTCAGGCGACCGACATCACCCTTGCACACAGAGGCGTTCCAGGTGGGATGGATTTCACAGGTGTTGTCGGTGACGACGCTGTCGTTCTCACCATCGTTGAGCATGATGTGGGAATCGGGGATGCCGGTCACCGAACCGTCCAGGTCGTGGATCGACAGGGTCCGATATGCGTTGCCGCCGCGGTTATCATTATCGAACCTGGTATCGAATTTCGGGAAATAGACCGGCTTGGCGTTGACGAATTTCGCACCGCTGATGGTGCTTCCGGTACTGAGCCCCGCGCTCGTGTACAACAGAAAGGACAGCGCACCCGTTTTTCTCCGATCGTTGTCCTGGAAATTCACGAATGTCGTGTTCACCACATCACCGCGGTAATCATAGTATTCGAAGCCGCGGATCGGGAAGTCAGGGATCCGCTTCTTGGGCAGGCTGCGGCCATAGGCAACTTCCTCGGGCGCCGTGGGATTGCCGCGATTGTCGCTCTCGCCCACGACCAGCGAATCAACCAGCCGTGCTTGAAACGGTTCGCTGCCGATGTCGCCGGCGGCCTGCGTCATGCCAATGGCATTGTCAGCGAGTTTCAAGTTGCTGTAGACGAACATGTCGCCCCGGCCCCAGAGACCGCCATTTCGGTTCTTGTAGCTGGTCAAGCTCTCGAAGTGCGACTCCACCACTTCGCTATCCAGGTCAGCAGGATTTGCCAACGGCAGGAACGGGATGGTGGCCAGACCGAAGGTGTTATCTTCGTAGATGTTCCGGTCGAACATGAACCCGTCGAAGTTGGAATGGGCCACATTGCCTCTGAATGCGCGCAGCGGCGTTCGGCGCGGCCAGATGGTCTTGCTGACTTCCGAATCCTTGAACTTCCCTTGCGGGTGTTCCGGCAGAGACAGCCAGAAACCGTTCTCGTCGGAACCGGCCGCCACATTGTCTATGAAGCTATTGTCCGGGTTGGTGATCCAGAAGGACGCCACCGTGTTGTCCGAAGGCAGCAGAACGTTCTTGCTGTGGAAGCTCATTTCCCTATAGGCCTGACGATTCGCATAGTTGGCGTCTCTCTCTCCGTTGGCGGCGGTATTCGTGGGCACGCATTCCAATGTCGGATGACACTTGGTCTGGATTGCCAGGTTTTTGATGAATTCATTACCGTGCTCGATCCCGTCTTCGAGGAAGAAGCAGTGGCCCACGGTGTTGTAGGTCACGTTGTTCTCCACGTGCAGGAAGTTCGTGCCATGCACGGTCACACAGCGGTTGTAGGTGTCATGGAGCGACGCGTTCTTGATGTACTGCCCCTGTGCGTCGCCGATCAGATGCCAGTGGATCGGATATCGGGCGAGAGTCATGTTCTGGCCCATTCGATTGAATTCGACGCCGTCGACAAACATCTTGCTTCCGACCATCGCCATGACGTGCCCGCCGTAGAAGGACTGTTCCGCGTCGGCCGATGCCTGGAGTTTGATGTTGCGAGTCAGCAAGCCGACTTCGCCGCGTTCATCCACGTCGAAGGTGATCTTGCCGAAGTGCATGTAGTCGAGCTTCTTGTCGAGCGTGATCGTGTTTCCGCTGATGGCCGCAATGTTGCGCCGTTCTGCCTGCCGTGGATCGTAATCGGTGGATGCGAGAACGATCTCGTCGCCGACGCGCCAGCCGGCAGCGTTCAGGACCTGGATCGAGGTGGCGCCGGCGTTCGCTGTGCTGGACAGCTTCGTCCAGGAATTGGTACGGTCACCGTGAAGATTGAGGGTTCCGCCCATGAGCAGGATCCCGCGGTCCACGCGGTCCGTCGTTCCACCCACTCCACTGATGTCTTCGTCTTTGACGTTGTCGGTGAAGGTGATGGTGGCCTTGCGGGTGTGAGGGGCCTTTTCCGTGCCGATCTCCAACTCGCCGTGCAACATGATCCACTCGGTGGTGAGTTCAACGTCCTTATTGTTTGCGAAGCTCAGTTTGCCGTCGATCGTCAGACCGTTCAGCGGCGGGGTGTTGACGTCGAGCACCACTTCTTTGCCGGCGTCGATGGTGACCTTGTCGCCTGCCACGGGCACCTTGCGGTTGGGCCAGGTCGCCGGATCAGACCAGTTCGTCGCCTTGGCTGCCGGCGCTGCAGGACTCTGGGCCTGCACGATAGTGAACACGCTGACGAGCAACGATGCTGAAACCAACGACATCAGAAGGAACGAGCGATTCTTCTTCCTCATGACATGAACCTCTGATACTTGAAAAATGACCACGATCTAGCCTACAGGATAGCGTGAACACCGCCGCTAATCCGGCGTTACGTCAACTGCGCCGTCTCTTCCCCTGGTCCCGCCGCTAATGGGGCGTTATGTCAATAGCTTCGGGCGTGTGACGCGCGACTCGGAGGACGCTCCACTTCGGGCAACGCATGGAAGCCTTCTTTGCGTCCACCACCGCCGAATAAATCGGAGCAAGCTACCTGTTGATTCAGCTTGTCCATGTCGCGCGAATCGATCCGCATCATTTCGGGCCGACCACGCTGCCTTCTCGAGCGGGCCGTTCGACATTTCTGGACCACGCGTCAAGGAAGTCGGGGGCACTTCCTCGATGCCTCCGACACCAGCACCGTTGGCGGAGTCGCGTTCTGTTCAGGAATGGCTCAGTCGCGGCTGCGAACTGCCTGGCAGGAGCTTTCATCGACGCATGCGGGTTTGCAACCCTAACGCCTGAAGAAGAGCCTGAAAGTCCGGCGGAGGTTCACAGTCAACGCAAACGCTGTCTCCCGAGCGTGGATGAATGAATTGAAGATGCGCCGCGTGGAGAGCGACGCGAGTAATTCGCCGTTCCAGCTTTTCTGCTGGATTGTACTTCCTGTCGCCTATGACCGGGTGGCCGATCGCTGAAAACTGAACACGGATTTGATTTTGTAATCCGGTCACCAGCGAGACTCGGACGAGCGATGCGCCCTTAAGGCGATGTTCCACGGAATAGCGAAGTTCAGCGCGGGCCGATTTTGGATCGCTTTCGGTGGTCACCTTTTGAAACATTCCTACTTGCCGAAGGTAATGAACGAGTGTCCCTTCTTTCAAGGGGAGATGACCGCGAACTGCTGCGAGATATTCCCGCACCGGGGTGTGTCGGATAAACTGTTGAACGATTGCTTCTCGGTCTGGCCAGGTCTTTGCAAATAGCAGAATCCCGGACGTCAGACGATCGATGCGATGTACGACAAAGGCCCGTTGCCTTTTTGATTTCAGTTCTTCTGAAAGAAGAGACAGGGCAGATGGAAGATCGGAGTCATCCGTCGGCACCGCTAGCATTTTGGCCGGTTTATTGAGGACTACAACGGCATCGTCTTGGTAAAGGACGCGAAGCTGCCGCCGATCCCGCTCTCCTAAACGGCGACCGCCACTGGGTCGAAGTTTCTTCATCTGAATGGCAGATTGTTCCTTCCTAGGGCGGCCAGTAAACCAAGTGGCGAAGCAACGTTCGATGATCCATCGCTATGCTACCAAGATCCCGGTCGGATAACGCGCAACTCGGAGAGCGCGCTCGCGGCGCCCTGCTGTTTGACCTCCGTACGGATCGCTGACGATTTACCCGGAAAGGCTCAGAGCGCTTTCCGCGAGGCGTCAGCGCGTGCCAGCTCGTACGGGTAGCAGCATGAACGAGCAACCGTACATGGGTTCGATGCTACTCTCGTATAGCCTAACGCCCAAGTCGTCTGACCTCTTCCTCAGCCCGATGCTTCGTGATCGCCATGGCGGCAATGTGTGTCGAGATATCGATCAACTTCAGATGATTTTGGTTGGGGAGGCCAGGCGCGCGGAAGTACATGGCAAACGTCCCCAGTACACGCCCCTCCGAATCGAGGACCGGAGTGGACCAACAGGCCCGCAAATCGTTCTCGAGGGCCAGGGCGCGATAATCGTTCCATAATGGATCACTCGCAATATCCCCTACGATGACCTGCTTTCGAGTGAACGCTGCTGTCCCGCAGGAACCGGCTTGCGGGCCAATAGAGAGCCCATCGATAGCGCGCACATAAGATTCAGGGAGGTCGGGAGCCCCGCCGTGCCGGACGTGACTGCCATCCGGGTCGAGCAAGAGGATCGAAGCAAGCATCCCTGGGCACTGCAATTGGATTACCCTCAATAACGTGTCGAGCACCTGGTGAAGGGACCCACCCCGGGCAATCAGGTCCCGCACGAGGTCTTGACCTTCAAGTAAGTCGCCTAGTTCCCAAGGGCCTTCCGTGTTCATTCGATGCCTCTCTTTCAACCAACTAAACAGAAACTCTACCAGAACCGGCCTGCGAATTGCGTCCCGCTCTGCCAAGCGGTTGCGGAGTGATGCCGATCGCAGTGGGCGGACGACGCGCCACTCGCGCCCGGCTCCGCCGGACCATAAGCCGATTCGCCGGGGTTGGGTCCGATTGGCGAACGCAGCGGACCCCTTAGCCTAAGTACAGCTGTTGTGCGGAGGTTCAGATAGATCCGCCAGTCAGTCGGATTATCCTCCGCGTTGCTTCGCGGATTTGCTCATGTCATATCGACTTGCGCTTCAAGTCCTGTCTGTTGAATCGGTCTTATCATTGGATAAGGAGGGTTCGATGACTCAAACACTCAGCAAGACAATGAAGGCCGTGGCGATTGATCGGTTTGGTGGAGTGGAAACGTTAGAAACTCAGGAGGTTCCTATCCCGGCCGTTGGCGCCGATGAAGTGTTGATTCATGTGGAAGCCGCTGGCGTCGGCGTGTGGGATCCCTTTGAACGGGAAGGCGGATTTGCAAAAGAGTTCAAGATGAAACCCGTGTTTCCACTTGTATTGGGATCCGATGGCGCCGGCACTGTTGAAGCCGTGGGACCCCAAGTGAAGCGGTTTAAGAGCGGGGACCGCGTTTACGGAATTTCCTTTCTGAATCCGAAGGGCGGATTTTATGCGCAGTATGCTGTTGTGAAAGAAAGCAGTTTAGCGCTCATCCCGGGAAAACTCACCATGCCACAAGCTGCTGCCATGGCCGTGGATGCTGTCACGGCTCTTGCAGGTCTTGAAACAGCGCTGGGCTTGAAGAATGGGGAATCCCTATTGATCTTTGGCGCCAGCGGCGGCATTGGTCACTTGGCCGTGCAATTCGCCAAACGCATGGGCGCGCGCGTACTGGCTGTGGCTTCGGGCGATGATGGTGTTACCTTTGTGCGCGGTCTTGGCGCGGACAAGGTTGTGGATGGACATAAGGAAGACGTGCTCGCTGCCGCGCGCCAGTTCGCGCCCAACGGTCTGGATGCCGTGCTTCTAACGACGGGTGGTGAAGCAGCTGAAAAATCTTTAGCCGCTCTACGATCGGGTGGACGCGTCGCCTATCCTAATGGTGTCCAACCCGTTCCCAAAGAACGTGACGGCATTAAATTCCAAAGTTTCGACGGCGAATATAACCCGCCACCCTTAGACCAGGTCAACCGCCTTATCGACGCCGGTCCGTTCGAAGTCAAAGTCGCCAGAACATTCACTTTAGATCAAGCCGCCGACGCTCAACGTGCGCTCAATGATCACTACCTGGGCAAGCTGGCATTGATCACGAAGTAATCGAGAGAAAATAGAGGAAATCTCGCGGCGCACCGGACGACTCCTTGGGATGCATTAAGAAGGCAAAATTTCCCGGACAATTTGTAGAATTCCAGTCTCGCCGTTCGTGGTTATAGTGAAGGCGGGCCGACTAACCCGTCTGAAGACCACTTAGGAGAAGACATGCCGCAATATCTGGTTAACGGGTACCTCCCCGACAATTTCGACCCATCCGCGCAGAGCGAAACAATGATGGAGGAGATTCACGCGCTCAACAGGGAAATGATCGCTGCCGGCGTCAGGAAATTCGCCTGCGGCCTAGGCCAGGCAGTGTCGCTGCGCTCGCAGCCCAGCGGCGAGGTGCTCGTCACCGACGGGCCGTACCTGGAGGCCAAGGAACACGTGGGCGGTTTTTGGATACTGGAAACCGCAAACATGGACGAAGCGAAGGCTTGGGCGCTCAAGGCCGCCAAAGCGTGCCGTTCTTCCGGCGAAGTACGAGAGATTTTCTTTATGCCGGCCCCCGAAAAGGAGTGAGCGGTACGGCGGCAGCGAACCGGTACTGCCGTTAGCATGCGTCAAACCGCTTCCTTCGGTCGCGGCTCAGTCGAACGCGTTTTACCGAGCCGCGACCATAGGGAGCGGTGCTAACACTATGGCTGAGACAGGCCACTAGTCAGCGTCAAACGGAGTATCTTCCGGCATCGTCGGCGCATTCCCATCATGAACGTGTTCGCCTGACGGCTAAGATGAAGTCAGGCGAACATGAGCGATGTCCACCGGGCGATCGAGGCGGTCTGGAAAATCGAGTCTGTGCGGCTCATCGCTGCGATTGCCCGCGTCACAAGCGATATCGGCATCGCAGAGGAACTGGCCCAGGACGCGCTGGTTGCCGCCCTTGAGCGGTGGCCCGAAGAAGGCATTCCTGAAAATCCCGCTCCGTGGCTGATGATCGCGGCGAAGCGGCGTGCCATCGATCGTCTGCGCCGCGGGCAAATGCTTGTACGAAAGCACGAAGAAATTGCTCGGGACCTTCAAGCGCAGCAGCAGCGGCTCGGAGAGGCTATGGAGCAGGCTCTGGACCAGGTGATCGACGACGACGTGCTGCGGCTTATCTTTACCGCGTGCCATCCGGTGCTGGCGGTGGAAGGACGCGTCGCGTTGACCTTGCGCCTGATTGCCGGCCTGACTACGGCGGAGATCGCCCGCGCCTTTCTGGTGCCTGAGAAGACGATGGGACAGCGGATCTTTCGCGCCAAGAAGACTCTCTCTGAAGCTCACGTGGCCTTCGAGACGCCGCGTGGGGAAGACTTGCACGGCAGGGTGAAATCAGTGCTTTCCGTAGTTTACCTGATCTTCAATGAAGGGTATACCGCGACCACGGGTGAGGAATGGATGCGGGCTGCACTCTGCGACGAAGCGCTGCGGCTGGGACGCATGCTGGCGCAACTTCTTCCCGCCGAGTCTGAAGTTCACGCACTCCTGGCGCTGCTGGAACTCAATGCTTCGCGCACTAGGGCCCGACGGGGGAGCAACGGTGAGGCCGTCTTGCTGCCGGATCAGGAGCGCTCTTTGTGGGACGAAGCGCAGATTCAGCGGGGAATGACCTCGCTCGAACACGCGCAAAGGCTGGGCGGCGAAGTCAAATACTACGCTTTGCAGGCAGCGATTGTTGCTTGTCACATGCGAGCTCGCACAGCCGAAGTGACTGACTGGAAACGGATCGTTCTTCTCTACGACGCGCTGATGCGAACCGCGCCATCTCCCGTCGTGTCACTGAATCGAGCAGTGGCTGTGAGTATGGCGCAAGGGCCGGCCGCCGGGCTTGATGCACTCGATGCCATAGCCGCGGTCTCCGGTGACTCTGCGCTGGCTGGCTATCATCTGCTTCACAGTGTTCGCGGAGACCTGCTGATGAAGATGGGCAACTTCCCCGAGGCGCGCGAGGAAATCCAGCGCGCCATTGCCATGACGCAAAACCTGCGGGAACAGGAATTGCTGACGGAAAGACTGAAGCAGATGGAGAAAGCTGTCCCGTCAACTTAGGGGTGTTCACTCCTGACATGGGGTGGGATCATTCGTGTGCCGCCTCGTTAACCTTCGTCAGTTGGAATGGGCCGGCGAGAGGGTCCCTTTGACGAGGACTCGGATCCAGGTGGCTCACGGAACGGTTCCACTAAAATGCGCTGGTAGCTTACTTCCAGCACATCCAGGTATTCAGTACCTCCCGGCGCTTGGAGTACAACGCTGTCGCCTGCTGTCGACTTCAGCAACGCGCGCCCCAGAGGCGACACCCAACTGATGTGGTTACGGTCGAGATCCACTTCGTCGGTGCCCACGATGCTCACCACTCGCTCCACTCCAACGGCGTTGGCATAGCGCACGGTCGCGCCGAAGAATGCTCTCGTGGCCGCTTGCCCCGTTCTCGGAGTTTCCGGGTCCACCACTTCCGCAGCTTCGATCCGCTTCCTGAGAAAGCGAATCCGCCCATCGATCTGCCGCAGCCGCCGCTTGCCGTACTGATAGTCGGCGTTTTCACTGCGATCGCCGTTACTGGCAGCCCACGTCACCACCGCAGTCACGGCCGGGCGTTCCCTGGTGAGCAGAAACCGCAGCTCATCTTGGAGACGCTGGAGCCCGCTCGGAGTTATGTAGTTCTTGCCTGGCGTCGCGGGCTCGTCCGCTTTCGGTTTTCTCGTAAACCCTTTTCGCATCTCGTTGTCCTTCCAACGCAAATCCAGTGGGTGCCTACTGATGCAATGGGAATCCGGACGGCAATGCTGCCTCAAGATTGATTTGTTCTCCGGTGATGGGGTGGTGGAATTTCAGATATTGGGCATGCAGGAAATATCCTCCATCGCCGGGGAGGCCGGGGAGATTTTGAAGAGGCTGGCCGGTTAATCCGTACAGAGGATCGCCTACCAGGGGATGGCCGATGGATGCCAGATGGATTCTGATTTGATGAGGGCGGCCCGAATTCAGGCTTACCTCAAATGTTGTGGTGCTGGTGGTGCGTGAGATCACCTTTGCCAATGACTTTGACGGTTTGCCACTTGGGTTGGCGGCCCACACGGAACCGATGAGCGGGTGCGGTACGAGGCCGATGGGTGTCAGGATTTCGTAGGCGTCGTGCTGCGCAATGTTTTGACCCAGCGCCCGGTAGATTTTTTGAATTTTGGGTGTGTTCCAGTTTGCGAATAGATTAGAGGCCGCCTGCGGTGTTTTGGCGAAGAGGACGATGCCGGTGGTGGCTCGGCCCAACCGGTGGACAGGGTTTGCGTTGGGGGTTCGCCGTTGCACGCAACGCAGGAGGGTGTTTTCCAGGAAGCCGCCACCGGGGAGGGTCGGGAGCCCGCTGGGCTTGTTTACGGCCAACAGATGGGGGTCTTCAAACAGCACTTCGAAGTGCTGAGGGGAGTCTGGTTCGATCCAGGGTGGACGGTTCCAGACAAGGGTTTGGCCTAAAGCGACCGATTCGCCTCCGGTGGCGGTGACGCCGTTGAGCGTGACTTCGCCGTTGTTTAGTTTTTGTTGCCAGGCTTGTGGGGTTGAGTGGGGGTAGAGGCTTGCCAAGTGGAAGAGCAGGGTCTGCCCATGGCATTTGCTACTGATGATTGTGGTGTAGGCATAGCCCCGGTTGAGCATCTAGTTCGAGTGTAAGCTATGGCATCTGCGTTTTTTGAATGGCGGGCACGCTACTCAGCCCAATGTTTGGCGCTATCACGCCGCGATATAATCTCTGTCGGACTGGTATAAATATCGGTCAGGTCAATGCCGGACGGGCGCGTGATCCAGACGGTAACCCGAACGATTAAACAAGGAGTGGATTTTCATGGCTGTTCTACGAAAGATCTTTGGGGCAAGTATCGCGATCGCAGTCGCCCTGACGGTCAGTGAGCCGTCCTCAGTCTTTGCACAAGCAGGTGACCCTGCAGCGCCGGCTCAGGGTGGCCCGGGTGCAGGCGCGGGAGGTGGTGGACAAGGTGGCGGCCGCGGAGGTCGAGGCGGCGGGCCGACGTACACCCCCGCAGCGGGTGCGAAAGACCTGAAAGCGGTCCTCTTCAACTGGGGCTGGTATATGGGCATGCTCCGCAGCAGCGAGGAGCGAGACCTGATGATGACGCTCGAATACCAGGGCAAGGGCACCATTCAAGTGGACGGACAGCCCTGCAATGTGACGAAGTATCGGACTAGCATCAGCTACCAGACATCAGGCGAGCGGATTCAGTACACGGGCACTCGGCCTAATGGCCAGGCGTGCTCCAATGTCGAAGTCCTCAGCGGAGCGTATGCCTGGAACGAAGACATTCCCGGTGCCGAACTCGTCCCCGGTAAAGGCAAGGCGACGCCGATGCCCGGAACTGTAGAGGAGCGGATGATTCGCCTGTGGGCAGGTCCGCAGGGCGCGTTCAAGGGCGCGATGGCGGGGATAAGCGATCCACCGGAAATGGCGCCCCGGCCGCAAAAGGTACCAGCTGACGTCTCGATGGCCGGGAAAACCTCCGTCGTGTGGGAAGGCAATAAGCCCGTCGTGACGTTCCCGATACCGGGCGTTCCGAATGCGATCGCAACCGCGACGCTCAACGACAAGTTCATGGCGGAGCGCGTGGTTGTGAAGCAGGGAGCGAAGACTTACGAGTTCGCCTACAGCAACTATAAAGACTGGAACAATCCGCTGAATCCGGCGGAGGCGTTCTACGCGGGCAGGATGATCGAGAAACTGAACGGCGCCGTGGTCCGCGACATTACGACGACGCTGACAGAAACGGGACAGATGTATGTCGTGATGCCGGTTCCGGCAAGTATCAAGGCGGCGATCAAGCCAACGAATCAGCCTCCCAACTGGACCCTGAACGCCGACGCACCGCCGAGGCAGACTGCAGCGGCGGCCGTAACCCCGCGCCTCGCCGACGGACATCCGGATATGACAGGAAGCTGGGCTCCACCCCCGCTTGCAATTACGGGTAGCGGCACCCGTCGATGTGGTCCAACGCAGGTGCCGGGTGGGGGAATCAACGTCGGCGTCGGCTGCACAACCGCGCAAGACAACTTCTGGGTGGATTATGAGTGGATCTCACCTTCGCGGTTTGGGCCGAGTCATCCCATGTACAAACCCGAGTTTTGGGACAAGACTCAGGAACTGGATCAGTGGACCAACAAGTACGATCCAGTGATGACCTGTCAACCGCTGGGACTCCCGCGGCAGGGTACCCCGAACCGCATTATCCAGACACCAACCGACATCATCTTCTTCTATGGAGGTAGCAGCGATTACGGCGGCGGAAACTTCGAATACCGCGACATCCCGACCGACGGCCGGGCGCGCCAAAAAACGGTCGAAGACTTTTACTACGGGCTTCCGATCGGTAAATGGGAGGGCGATACGCTGGTGATCGATTCCACCAACTTCACCGATGCCACCTGGTACGGACGCGGCGGCCTGGTTCATTCCGCCGACCTGCACATCGTTGAGAAGCTGACGCGGAAGGGCGATGAAATTGTTTACCAGATGACCATCGAGGACCCGGACGACCTCATCGAGCCGTGGGTGATGCCGGACAGAATTCTGCGGGCGCGTCAGGGCCCGCCACAAATCCTCCACGAGCGCGCGAATTGCGAAGTCTATGAGACCAAGGACATCACTTCCCAGTTTCGCCACTAACCGTTCTTAGTTACGAGACTCGCAGCCCGTTTCGGAACATTCCGGGACGGGCTGTTTTTTTGTCCGGCGAGATGCAAGACAAAGAACCTCTGGCTGTATTGCCTTTTCAACCGAAGATGTGGGATGATCCTGATCGTGTGACCGCCCCATCTCTGGCGGCTTGCATCTTCTTGAGTGAGACACCCATCCCGATGCGGTAACGCGCCAGGAAATTCATTCGCGAGTTTTTACATAACCATCAATGCTCAGATCAACTTCCGCTGTGGCCCTGGTGGCCGCTCTGCTGCCACTGTCTGCGTTCGGGCAGGCCACGTCAAGCTACAATGCCGTCAAAGACTTTGCTCTCTCCACCAACCCCAACGGCCAGTGGTCCTATCTATATAACAACGCCCTGATGAAAACCAGCATCAATGCGACCACCTCTACCGGCCAGGTGGCGTGGCAAGCGGAGGTCCTCGATGGTTACGCAATCCAGGTCGGAACCATTCTCGGCAGTTCCCCATTCGTCTACAACCTTGGGAACGGCGACACCTTTGATTTCCCGACCGACCACCTCTACATGTCACCGTGGTTAGGGAACGTAACTGTCCGTTTCACCGCGCCATCCGCAGGTCAATACATGGTCACCGGAGATTTTCTGGGTATAGAAACGGAGCAGGCGTCCCACCCGGTTGAAATTCTCGTCAACGGCTCCTCGGTCATGGCGATGACGCTCTCCAGCTACAACCAGAAAATTCCTTTCAGCTTCTCTCAAACGGTCAAAGCGGGCGACACAATCGACTTTGTAAATGTAGGGTCCGGCGCACAACTCGGATACCTGACCGGCATGACGGCAACCATCGTCCCCGTCGGCCCACCGATCCTTAGCAACGTCATAAGCGCCGGCGCGTTCCGGGGATTTAGCAGTATTGCTCCCGGCTCGTGGATTGAGATTTATGGATCGAATCTCGCCTCTACGACACGCTCCTGGGCGGGTACTGATTTCAGTGGAGTGAACGCCCCCACCTCGCTCAGCGGGACGAGCGTAACCGTCGGAGGGTTGAACGCATTCATCGACTACATCAGCCCCAGCCAGGTAAACGCACAGGTGCCGCAGAACGTCCTGTCGGGCACGCAGCAGGTTGTGGTTACCACGGCCCTGGGAGCCAGCAAAGCATATTCGATAAACGTCGCAGCGACCGAACCGGGACTTCTCGCCCCGTCTTCATTCGTAATAAACGGAAAACAGAATATCGTGGCACTGTTCGCTGACGGCGTCACCTACGTGTTGCCTCCGGGTGCAATCTCCGGATTAGCATCTAAGAGGGCGACGCCGGGCCAGACGATTACCACCTACGGAGTTGGGTTTGGGCCGGTGGATCCGAACATTCCGGCGGGACAGATTGTTCAGCAGAGCAATACACTAGCGGATTCCTTTCAGGTTTCATTTGGGGGATCGCCGGCTGTCTTGTCGTACTCGGGATTGGCTCCCAGTTTCGTGGGACTGTACCAGTTCAATATCGTGGTGCCAAACGTGGCTGCCAGCGATACCGTTCCGGTAACGTTCACGCTCAACGGAACGGCGGGGACGCAGACCTTATATATTGCGGTGGGGAATTGAATGACCGGCTCTCCTTGCCGGATCAAAACGTTTTTTCAAATCCAATATCAGTGCCCTCCGCCCCGCTTCACCGGATTTCCATACACCTCAAACGAGGCAACATTCACGTAACCGCCGGAGCCGTGGCCACTCCCAGGAATCAAATCCACAAACCCTACTTCATCGACTTTGCTGAGGTCCGGCGGGTCAGCCCAATTTGAAGCTTCGCCCAGCGGTCCGTATCGACCCACGGTGACGACCCGATTGACGTCAAGTTTCATCCACCGCAAGCCGGCAAACGTGAATTCACTTTCCAGAAATGTGGTAGTGGAGGCATCGGCGCGATCACCAACCAGAAAGGTTCCATCCATCAGCTTAATGAGGGGCCGAACTGCGTGGAAACCGGACGCCCGAGTAGTCCAGCGGACTTTCGCCAGACCGGTCAGGTCCACATAGTTGTCCTTGTCGCGCAGAGTTGCGGCAAACGGCGTCGTACACATCCCGGTCCAGATGTTGACCGGACCGGGAGGGCCTGATATCCAGATTCGCTTGTCCGGATCCGAGGCCGTTGCTGACGGCCCATACATCTTGAATTCGAGGTTTGGGTTGGTGGCGACGACCTCGCCAGCAGCGATCGCATGAGGTGCACCCGTAATTCGCCAGGTCTCTTTAAAGAACAGCGGAGGAGGGGTCGGAACACTTGGCCCGCCGCCACGAGCTCCTGTGGGCTGCGCGCCGGCGGAGGGCGCCTGCTGAGCATCCACTTGGTATGCGACAACCAGACAGGCAGTCAGGATGAAAAAAACGATCACAATCCGGCTAAACATCAGGTCTCCTTGAAAACCGAGGATCGAAACTTCGAGGCCAGGAGATTCAATATACACCGGTCACCGTCCCCGTATCTTTGCCGCGCGTATTCCGACCAGAGCGTCCCAACTTGCCGGATGCGGACGTGTGCAAGGCTTTCAAAACTCGAAACTCTCCGAGAGCGTGGTAGCCTAATATCTCAAACTCAGTCAAGTGAGACATCGAATGAACATTGCACTGCGTCCAATCGCTCTCGTGGTCGGGCTTACGGCGTTGCCCTTCGCCGTTTTAGCCCACTTCAAATTGTTAGAGCCTGCCGAATGGGTCAAAACGAGCGACTTAGGTGATCCACAGAAGGCCGGTCCGTGCGGCCTGCCGGACACCAACGGAGACAATGCCAAGTTCCTGACGGAGGCGTCGTCCAAGGTGACGGGCGGATCGAAGCTTCACTTGAAGATCCAAGAAACCGTCTTCCACTCGGGTCACTACCGCGTCGCATTGGCTGTTAATTCACGAAACGACCTCCCGCCCGATCCGGTGGTCGCGGAGCGGTGGACCGAGAAAGGTCCCTACTCCACCTGGGCGCAGATTCAGAGCCCGCCGCAGATTCCGGTGCTTGTGGACGGCCTGTTCCCGCACTATGCGAAACCGGGTGAACCCTCGTCGAAACGTGTCGATCCGAAATCCCCTTTGATGTGGGAGACCGACATCGAGCTACCGAACATTAATTGCCCAAAATGCACGTTGCAGGTCGTGCAATTTATGGCGGATCACGGATATAACATTCCCGGTGGCTATTCGTATCATCACTGCGCCGCTCTTGAGATCACCGCCGACCCGGCAAAGCCCATTGACAGCCGCTGGGCGGTGAACAAGTAAGGTAGCTTTAGCTGGTGAGGAAGCCGGCGGCGTCGGCGAGATAGTGGGCGATCATATTGCTTGGAAGGTCTTTTTTCCAGATATAGAGCAAAGCAAAGACCAAGCCGCCGCCCCCGACGGCGATCAACTGGACGGGTCCCCATCCGCTGAGGTGAGAGTAAGTGAAGGCCGCGACGGAGACGATGACGGCCGCCGTGGTGCTCTTCGATAGCTGCCGGACCTTTTCGATCATATAGCCGCGATAGATCACTTCCTCAGTTACGGCGGCGCGCAACACCAGCAGGATCCGATACCAGTAAGGCGTGTTCATAATGGCTTGGCGTCTTGCCAGGATCGCCGCCGTGTCCAGATGAAACAGAGGAACGATGACGGCGAACTGGAGAATCTGGATTGCGGTAAGAACCAGCGCGGCGACAATTCCGATGACCACGCCCTTCCACGTCAACGGGCGGAAACCGATGGAACTGAGGGGCAATCGCTCGGCATATAGGAGCCACAGGAGAACAATCGCCGTAAATCCCCAATAAACTGTTTCGCGGGCCAGCAGGGGTCCGATCGAATCGCCGTGAATAAGCCGATCGGGGATCGGAAACGCGGCAAACACCAGCACGCCTGCCAAGCCGCAAAGTGCCAGAATTTTCGCACGCGGACCAGCCAATTCATCCGAAGTATTCGTCATTGCATAAATAAATTTAGCAGAGATGGCCGAATTGCCCGGCACTCGGAAAGGCTCCCACGAAGTTATGCTGGTGCCATGGAGAGATTCATCTGAGTACGCTTCGACGTGCTGTAGTCCTTGGGGGCGGTGGCTTCAAGGCAAGCGCGTGGGAAATAGGCGTGATGGCGGGTCTTGCCGAAGCCGGCATCGATTTAAGAAGTGACGATTTGTTTTTAGGAACCTCAGCCGGCGCCCGAGTGGCATTGCATTTGGCTAGTGGCTCCGACCTTGACCAACTATTCGAACAGCAGAGCAAACCGTTGCTAGGGGTTCCGGCCTCTTCGCCTTCGCTCGATTGGCCCAGAATTCAAAGGGAGTGGGCCCGGGCCAGAGAGGCCGGCGGCGGTCAGCAGCCATTCTTCGTCGCGTCGGCTCATTAGCGCTTGAGGTTGCAGGTGCTCGCGGCGAGGATCGGCGCAGCATCGTGGCCTCGCAGCTTCCCGTACCAACCTGGCCTGAAAGGTCTCTGGCAATGGTCGCGGTCAACGTCGAATCTGGCGAGCGACGCGCCTTCGACCGGCACAGCGGCGTGGAACTTGTGGATGCCGTAATGGCCACAACAGCCTTCTTTGGTTCGCCTCCAGTCTTGTTCGAAGGCCACCACTACATCGACGGCGGGTTCTACTCAAGCGACAACGTTGATCTCGCAGCCGGCTTCGACCAAGTGATCGTTTTTGCTCTACGCCCACCCCGGCAGTTCCTAGGTTTGGCTTCGCTGGATGAAGGTGTAGAACGCTTGTCTAGCACCGGTTCAAGAGTGGAGGTGGTGTATCCCGACCGAGCCTGCCTGGAGGCCTTGGCCGCTGGGGGACCGATGAATCCAGCGGTCCGTGCACCAGTTGCGAAGGTAGGACGCGCACAAGGTCAGCGTCTCGCGAAGAAAATACACCGTTTCAGAGAGAACTCACAATAAAATCCCCACCCTCCGCGACGTTTCGCGAAGGGTGGGGAATATGAGCGAGACGTGGTGAAAATGAAAGCAACAGATCGCCGCCGTGGCAGACTGCCGGTGCCCTTGTCGCTGTAAATTGTAGTCGATGCAGGAATGTCGGACCATTCATTAGAGCTGAAGGACCTTCCAGTGCGGACTCGAAATCCCACGCGTAGCCGACCGGATTGAGCGTCAGGGCCATCACACCCCAGTAGTCCCCGGTCCCCGCCTGGAGATTCAATGCGTTGAAGTTCAGGTTACCAAAAGGATCCTCCTTGTTTGTTTCATTCGCGCCGTGGCTGGGCGGCCGTCACAGTGGTTGTGACGATCGGATCGAGTGTCTCGCCGCCGGTGCCCACGATGAATTCCCGTATGCCACTGCTTGGATCGGGCGTCCCATAGGGTTTAAGAGGGCGGTAGTGGGCATAGAGGTGGTCGTGTCCGTTCAGCACCAGGTCGGCTCCGTACTTGTAGAGCAGTTGCCAAAAGGCCTGAGAGGTAATGCCCTCCTTGGTGATGCCGTTAGTGGGACTGAACAGGGGCTGATGCCAGTAGGCGGGTGTGCAGAAGGAATGATTCGTCGCGAGATCGTTTTGCAGCCATGCGAGTTCGGCGGCAAACCAGGAGCCCGTGGTCGAACAGCCGCCCGGCTGCGTATAGCACTCTATATTGAGCGAAATCAGGTGCCATGTGCCCAGATTGTAGGAGTACCAGCCATCTCCGACTCCGGTTGGGGCCGCAGTGCCGGCCAAGGGGCCGTTGTAATATGTCGCGGTTTCGAGTCCGCCCGTCGGCTCGAAATACCCCGCCTGTCCATACGCCCGCGGGATGGGTTGGGGGGAGAGGTCCGCAACGGGGGTCTTGCCCGCCTTGCAACTGGAGTCGGGTACGGGACACGGGTCCGAGATCGTAGCCATCAGAGGCATACCAAGGTCACTGGTGGGATCGATCTGGAAGCCGTTGTAGTAGGCGAAGTAGCCGTAGCCGCCAACGCCGGTCTCGCCATGCTCGTCATAAAACTCGTGGTTGCCGGGCGCAGGCCGGTGGAGAGATTTAAAATAGCCGTACGTCCAATCGAACGACTGCTCAAAGTCCGAATATCGGGCTACCTGGTATTGCAGGTCTCCGACGAGCGCGACGAGGTCAGGCTGCATACTCTCAATCTGATTCGCAGTGGCCACCTGGGATTGCCACAGAGAGGTAGCGGTGTAGGGGGACGCGGGGTCGCTGCAGACTTCATTCGAAGCCTCGCCGGCCGCCTCCGTGCCTGGCTGGCAGGCGATGTCGCCAACCACCGCAAGCACGGGCGAGGGGGCCCGTTTATTGCGTAAGGCCACGTATTGCTGTTGGCCCTCGTTTGCCTCGTATTCTGTGCGTTGGCCCCAGTTGCAAATGCCAGTACTGAGGCAGCCGCTCCCATGAGCACTGTTGCTCGGAACCTTCCCCGGATCGTCTTCATGAAGTTGCTCCCTTTCGGACGTGTAGTTGGATAGACGCCAAGGTGTGAGGTTATCCCTTCAATATTTCGTGCGTATCTCGAACGTGTTAAGAAGCCGTAACACAGATTATTTGCGAGGTCCAGCCTTCGCCAAGGCTTCGGCTGGCAAGCCGGTTGGTGCCGCGTGTAGGCAAGTGGACAGACCCAGCTGCGGTGCTTAGGCGTAGCGAAACAGCGCCTTGAAACCAAAGTCCATGTGCTGCTGGATATGACAGTGAAACAGCGTGAGGCCCGGTTGGTCGGCGACCAGATCCACGCTGGCGCGTCCAAATGCGGGAACGACCACCGTATCCTTCTTGATGCCGGCAGTCGGCTTGCCGTTCAGCTCGACAAGCTCGAACAGGTGCCGGTGCATATGCAGGGGGTGGGAATCGTCACTGCGATTGTGAAACACCAGCCGGTAGCGCCCTCCCTGACGGAACACGAATTCCCGTTCATGCGGATATTCCTTGCCGTTGACGAGCCAATGATTGATCCCATTGGGCCCGCCCGGCACTTTCTCGAAGACCATGTCGACGGTCTGGTCCGGGGGGGGATGCGGGGAGGCGTTGCCAAAAATCGTGTAGTCCCAGCGCGCATTCCGAAAGGGAAGCCACTGCGGGCGCTGCTTCTGATTGGCGTACTCGACCACGATGCCCATGCCGGATCGCCGCGCGGCATCGCGGAGCTCCCCTAAAATCCAGACGCCCGGCCGATTCATCTCCACGATCGCATCCACGCGCTCGCCCGGGGCGATCTCAATGAAATCAACCAACTGAGGCGCGGGCACCGGATTGCCGTCGAGTGCGATCACCTGAAAACTGTGGCCGGATAAAGCCATGCGATGAATTTGCGAAGCGCTGGCGTTGAGCAGGTGCATCAGGATGCGCTGACCCGAACGCACGCGGAGGGGTTCCCCAGCGCCTAACATTTTGTCGTTGATTGAGTAAAGAGGAGCGCTGATTTCGAGCCCGTTGGGACGCGGGTCTGGAGTGGCGGGTTTTTCGGGCATCGGATCGCTGGGGTCCGGCCGCTGCTCGTCCGGATCCATCGTGGTCAGAAAAGGCTGCCATTCACGCAGCGCCAGAAAGACTTCTTGATCGTAGAGCCCAGGGTCATTCGCGGAATCGATCATGAGAAAGCCAAACTGGCCGGTGTAGGCGCCGCGATGCAGATCGAGCATGGCCTCGGTATGCGAGTGGTACCATCGCGAACCCGCTGGCTTGGCGACGAATTCATAACGCCGGCGGCCATGCGGAGGCACCGGGGGTGTACCTTCTTCCTCCGCCCCGTCCACCTCAGAGGGAACGAACAAACCGTGCCAATGCACGTATTCAGGAACGTCCGTGTCGTTCACAACCTCTACGGCGACGCGCTGGCCCTCTCGCATCCGCAGCAAGGGACCGGGGACCTGGTTGCCGTAGCCGATAGTGCTGAGCACAACCTGGGGCGCCAGCTCGACCATCATCGGTGCGATCCGCAGGGTGAAATCCGCCGCGAGCCCGGTGGCCTTCGGTTCCAAGGTCGCCGCCATCGGATGCGGTGACGGCCCCGGAACCTGACGGAGCGTCCTGGGCGAACGCGGGCCGCAGCTTGCCTGCCCCCGCCCCGATCACGGTGGCCCATCCAAGCCGCGCAAAATCCCTTCGGTTCATGTGATCCTCATACCGCCTAAGTAATCGGCACCGAGGACCATGGTACCCAACTTTCTTGGGGAGTTCGGCTAAGCTGTTCGCTCTCGCTCGCGATGTCCCACAATCGGACAGCAGCGTGCCTTCGAATCAAGGCACTCCGTGCTAAACGCCGCGTCAGATAGGCCACAAACATGCTATTTCTCGTTAATCGACGATTCCGTTGGAGGTGTAAGGATGACGTCGTTCTGGCAGGACGTGCGGTACAGCCTGCGGATGATCGCGAAAGCGCCGGGATACGCGGCCATCGCCATTCTGACGCTTGCCTTGGGGATTGGCGCGAACACCACGATCTTCAGTTGGATCAACTCAACCTTATTGAATCCAATTCCGGGCCTGGCGAACCCGCAGGAGGTAGTGGCGCTATCGCTCAGCCGGCCTTCGGAAACCCCATTTCCGTTCACCTATCCCGACGTGGTCGCCATGCGCGACGGGCAGCGAAGTTTTGCGGGAATCACTGCGAGTGGAACGGTGGCGATGAGCCTCACCAGCAAGGGGAACCCGGAACGCATCTGGGGCACGGTGGCGTCTGCGAACTATTTCACCGTTCTAGGCGTCCGGCCCACGCTGGGGCGCGGTTTTCCTGCCCGCCGAAGAGGAGAAGCCGGGTGGCGCTCCCGTGGCGGTGATCAGCTATCGGCTCTGGCAGACGCACTTCGGCGCAAACCCGGACGTGGTGGGCCAGACCATCGAAATCAATCAGCATCCGTACACCATCGTGGGCGTGGCGCCCGCTGAATTCCAGGGGAGCCAGACGGGGTTGCGGTCGGAGATTTGGGTTCCCGTCATGATGGTCCAGCAATTGATGGAGCAGGGCGACCTGATTCACGACCATCATTATTTCTGGATGTTCGTGATGGGGAGGCTGAAGCCCGGCGTGACGCCTCAACAGGCACAGGAGGAGTTGACGCTGCGGTTGAAACCGGAGATAAGAAACTATCCCGAGGAACACAAAGGGCACGAGGACGTGACCGTATATCCGCTCTGGCGCAGCCCGTTTGGCGTAAATCAGGTGTTCTCGATGCTGCTGCCGATGCTGATGTCCATCGCCGGCTTCGTGCTTCTTCTAGCGTGTGCCAACGTGGCGAACCTGATGCTGGTGCGGTCCGTGGCGCGGCGGCGCGAGATTGCCATTCGAATGTCGCTGGGGGCGAGCCGCTGGCGGCTGGTGCGGCAGTCGTTGATCGAAAGCCTCTTGCTAGCCCTGGCGGGAGGCGCGGCCGCGTCGATCATTACCTTGTGGACTTCCGGAACGCTCATGAGGTTCTTGCCCAAGATGGATTTTCCGGTTTCGCTCAACATTCAAACCGACCGCACAGTACTGCTGGCGACGTTCGCAATCTCGGTGCTCACGGGCGTGATTTTCGGAATCTTGCCCGCGCTGAGATCCTCGGGTGAAGCGCCTGTCGGGGTGTTGAAAGAAGATGCGGGAAGCGTATCCAGTGGTCTGCACAAGGCGCGCCTGACCAGCGGACTGGTGGTGGCGCAGATCTCGTTATCACTGCTGCTCCTGATTTGCGCGGGCCTGTTTATTCGGAGCTTTCTTAGCGCGCAACAAATGGATCCGGGCTTCAGCGCGCATAACGTGTTGATCGCTTCTTACGATCTCTTTACCGCGTGGATATTCCCCCGATGCCGGAAGGGAGTTCGATCGGCAGCTGGTGGCAAAGCTGGAAGCGCTGCCGGGCATTCAGTCGGTGGCTTTGTCCAACATCGTGCCGGTGGGATTCCCCCAAGGATCGACCAGCATCAAGATGGATGGGTACGTTCCCCAGCCGAATGAGTCCATGGAGACACACGACGCCATCGTTTCACCGAATTACCTTAAGACGATGCAGATTCCGATCCTGAAGGGCCGCGAGTTCGCGCTGCGGGATACGAAGGATTCCCAGCGCGTGGTGATTGTCAGCGAAGCCTTTGTAGATCGGTATTGGCCGCACCAGGAAGCCATCGGCAAGCGCGTCTTCTCCGATCTGACACACGAATGGTTCACGGTGGTGGGCGTGGCGCGGGACAGCAAGGCAACCGGCCTGAATGAAAAACCAAAGCCGTTCCTGTATTTGCCGCTGGACCAGGTTTATCATGCCACCATGATCGTCAACGCGCGGGTGCTGGGAGATCCGCTGGCTGCGGGCATGGCGGTCGAGAACGCCATTCACGAACTGAATCCCGCCCTGGTTGTGTTTGATGTGGCCGACCTCGAAGCGCGCTGGCAAATCGCCAGCTTCCAGCAGCGCATCGCCGGAACATTTGTGGGCGCGTTCGGACTGCTCGCGCTGGTTCTGGCAACCGTGGGAGTTTACGGCGTCACTTCTTACACTACACGGCAGCGCGTTCATGAAATCGGCATCCGCGTGGCGCTGGGCGCGAGCAAAGAAGACGTCCTGCGGCTAGTAATGGGACAGGGCCTTCGCTTGACGTTAGTTGGCGTGGGCCTGGGACTGGCAGCCGCTTTCGGCCTTACCCGCTTTTTGAAGAGCATGCTGCTGGGCGTGACGAGCACCGATGCGCTGACCTTTTTCACTGTAGCGGCGTTGCTTTGCGCTGTAGCGCTTTTGGCGTGCTTTGTTCCCGCGCTCCGCGCGATCCGCATAGACCCGATGGTCGCGCTGCGCCACGAATAGATCCGCTTGTAATTTCTTAAGGCTTCGATTGGGAAGACATCAGGAAAGAAAACTCGCCCGCCTTATATACGACTTTGCCTGAGGATGCCTGGGTCGGGGAGACCTTGCCGGAGCGTACAGCTTCAAAGGCAGATACCAGATGTGGAGGCACCGCCGGCGGTGCGATGGCAACGTTGTGAGCGCCGAGAACGATTTTGACCTGGGGCGCCAGTGCGGCAAGCCGCCGAATGGATGCCTCATACGCCGTGAGATCAGTGACCGGATCGTGAAGCCATATCTCGCCTGGATAATACGTGTCGCCCGTGAACAGCAGGCCGTGCTCGCGGTCGAGAAGAGAGATGGAATCCGGCGTGTGCCCTGGCGTGGCGATGACTTCTAGTATCCGGTCACCCAAATCCAAACGATCGCCATCGTGCTTGTATGCCGTGATCTTCCAAGGCTTGGTCTCGTATTTTTGCTTGTCGAATCCCGTGGGCAAATCGCGACAAAGTTCACTGGGCGCCACTTCCGCTTGTGCGGCGTCGCGCGAACCCCGTGCGTTGGCGCGCGTGAAGTTGGTGTCCATTCCGTAGATGGTGTCGAACTGCCAGTTGCCGCCAACATGATCGTGATGGGTATGCGAATTCAGCACCACGATCGGCAACTTGGTCAACTGGGATGTCGCTTTCTTGATGTCGCCGATTCCCATGCCGGTGTCGAAGAGCAACGCCTTCCGCTGGCCGGTGATGAGATAACCGATCGTTTCTTGCGACTGATGCGGTTCATAGATGGCGAAGACCCCAGGCGCCACGCCATAGACTTCGAACCACGCATCTTTAAGCGGAATGCGATGCAGGCTTTTGTACTCGATGCACGGAAGTGCTCGGCACCACGCGGGGATTTCCGTTTGTCCAAACATAGCTGGTGCGAACATCGCGCAGACGGCCAAAGCGGCCAGACTCTTGGGCATATTGCGTTCTAAGAGACTCATGCGCGTGCCGTTCATTTGCCCTGAAGCAACCCTGGAAGCCAGCTGACCACGATGGTTTCGAGAGCGATCCGGTGGTCGCTCCAGGAATGATCGGTGGCCTCGTGGCGCTCGGTGATGTTTTTGCCACCGTGCTCGCGAATGGCATGCATCAGGGCTTCGGTGTCGGAGCCAATCCGTCGTCCGAGGTAAGGGCCAGCAGCGGCATGCTCACCAAACCCTCCGCCGCGTTCGTCATCCGGAACGCTTTCGCATTTTTGATCGCCTCGTCCGCCATGCTTTCCGCCGTGACACCAGCGAGCGATTCCATGTCGTCGGCCATTTGCGAAATTACAGTGTTGCGCGGTTTCTCTCCATCAAGGCCCATATCGGCGGCCGAAATGAGGATCGCGCCGATGAGCGCATGATCGTGGGCCGCGGTCTGGGCCGCTACCCAGCCTCCCATACTATGCCCGGCGATGGCGATGCGCTTCGTATCAATACCCAGGGAAGCGGCCTGAGCGGGATCGCGCAGGAAGGCGAGTACCACGTCGGCATCTTGCAGGTTTTGCGAAAAGCGGAAGTTTCCGGGGCTGCCCCAGGAGCCTCGATAGTTGAATGTCACCGCGTTCCAACCGCTTCGCCTCACAGCCTGCGCCAGGTCAAGATTCTTCTCGTTACCGGGCAGGCCATGACAGATTACGAGCGTGGGGTGAGGACCCGCGCCGGAAGGCTGATAGACCAGGCCGTTGATGGAGACACCGTGACTCGGGATATGGAGCACGGTCATTTTCGCCGGATGAGTTGTCGGGCTGTGGGTCGGCGGAGATCGCAGAGGGAACGCTCTGTGCTGGCGCGGCCGAACTGGCGAGTGCCGCACAGAGCAGAAAAACGACGCTACGGATCATTTGTGAATTCTAGCGGAAGTTGACTGTCACTGCGAATGGAGAAAACGATTCTCTTCGCATAGTTTGGCGATTTGTCTGGCAAAGCTGTCGCCGGCCCCTTAGGATCGATTGTGCCCTTAGCTTGACGGATGAGGAGGACCTGGCCTGATGAAGCGTCGGCAAACCTCACTTGCGCCCGCACACTGATTCCGCTGGATCCGAAACCGGGCAACAATCCCTTCGCGTTGCTTCTGAATCTAATGACGGTGCCGGAAATGCGCAATACGGCGTGCCCGAACGGGGGTGCGTCGCCTTGCCGCACAATGATTACCGTCTGGAAGATGACGCTGGCTTCGCGAGCGATGTCTTCCACCAGCACCTTTTGATAGTCGGCGGGAAACGCGATGCCTCGGTCCGCTACGAAAGGGTCCACTTCAATCGCCGAGTAGGGCGCGGGCGCTTCTGCGAGCGGCGGCAGCGCAAATAAGGCCCGCATAACGCGATAGTGCTAAGCGACGGTACGGATCCTGCATCAAATCCTAATGATAAACTTGGCCTCATGTCGAGGTTCGCGGTTCTTCTCATGGCTGGTTCGTTGACCTGTTTGATGGCGCAGCCGCGCTACACCGCCGATGGCCAATTGACTCTTCCGAGCGATTATCGCGAGTGGGTATTCCTGAGTTCCGGACTAGGAATGACTTACCAAGCGAGACGCCGAGCCATCCACCGGAGTTTACGAACGTCTTCGTGAATCCAACCGCCTATCGTTCCTTCCTCGCGAATGGCACGTGGCCGGACAAGACGATGCTGGTGTTGGAGGTCAGGGCATCGGCCAGCAAAGGATCGATCAATCGAGGCGGATCCTACCAGAGCGATGTCGTCGCGATTGAGGGTGAAGTGAAAGACAGCGCGAAGTTTCCTGGCAATGGCTGGGCGTTTTTCGCCTTCGGCAAATCCACCACCGGCAAGATGCTGCCCCGCAGCGAGGATTGCTATAGCTGCCACTTAGAGCATGGCGCCGTGGACAACACCTTCGTGCAGTTTTATCCCGCGTTGATGCAGATCGCGAAACAGAAAGGAACGTTGAAGCCCTAGCGGTTAGTCCGCATCATAACGGATGGCGGTTCAGACCCAAACCTTTTCGGCTGGAACGCCGCGCTTGCACATCTCGCACGATCCCGCGTCTTTGTAATACGTGGCGTCGAGCTGTGCGAGGTAATAGAGGGGCAGGGGACTGAAGTCGACCGTCTTCGGGGTGGGCTGATAAATGATCACGGCCATCCCGACCACTTCGGCTCCCGTGGATTCCACCAGCCGCTTCAATTCCCCGAGATTGCGGCCCGATCGCAGGATGTCATCCACCAGCAGCACTTTCTCGCCGGGCTTCTGTTCCAGATATTGGCGGAAGCGCATGGCGCCAGCTCTTCTTTGCGGTCGGCCCAATAGACCTGAGGCGCGCGCAAGGCCTCGCAAACGCCGTACGCCACGGGGAGACCGCCGGTATCGGGCGAAACGATGGATAGCTCGGGAATCATGGCGCGAATCTCCGCGTTAGCGCGGAGCAAGCGGCTCAGCCCCACGCTGAGCACTTTGGCGTGCTGGTAGTAGCGCATCGCCAACTGCACTTGCATGTATTCGGTGGCGTGCAATCCGTTGGGATATTCGAAATGACCGTCTCGGATGGCGCCGGTGCGTCGCAACAAGGCGACCACTTCTTCTTGTGTTGGGACCAGATGCATAGCTGTCCTTATTGTCGCGCGCTGCGTGATCCGGCAGCAGAGCGCGGTATGATGGGATTTTACAAGGAGCCCGGTTCCATGCAGAATTCAGTTTTAGTGCCCATGGTTGTGGAGCAGACCTCGCGCGGCGAGCGCGCATTCGATATCTACTCACGCCTTCTCAAGGAGAACATCATTTTCCTGGGCACTCCCATTGACGACAACGTCGCCAATTTGGTCATGGCGCAGATGCTGTTCCTGGCGGCCGAAGATCCGGAAAAAGACATTTCGCTGTACATCAATTCGCCCGGTGGTTCCATCACGGCGGGCCTGGCCATTCTGGACACCATGAATCTTGTGGAGCCGGACATTGTGACCTATTGCATTGGACAAGCGGCGTCCATGGCAGCGGTGTTGCTGGCCTGCGGCTCCAAGGGCAAACGCTACAGCCTGCCGCATTCGCGCATCCTGATCCATCAGCCATCCATGAGCGGCCTGGGCGGACAGGCGACGGATATCGATATTTACGCCCGGGAGATCCTGCGCATGCGCGAATCACTCAATCAGATTCTCGCTGACGCTACGGGACAGCCAGTGGATCGCATCGCGCGCGACGTGGATCGCGACTACATTCTGGAGCCCGATCAGGCGCTGCGAGTATGGCATCATCGACCGAATTATCGAGAGCCGTGCGCTGCAACCGGTTCCCACGCGCTAAGTATCACATGGCGGCCTGTCGCTGGTATTCTGGGTCCGCTGCTGGCGAGTGCCGCGCAGGCCCAGTTGATCCCTACTGGAACACCGGTGCCGAGCACCACGCTTCCGCCGGTAGTGTTTATCAACGGCTACCAGTTTGAGGGCTGTCCGGCACGACGTTTGCGGGCACGTTCGGCATCGCCGATCAGGTGCTCCAGAGCAATGGCGAGGTCAGCCTCTTTTTCAACACGTGCAGCTTGCCGACGTCGGCGACCATTGAAGATCTCGCGGCGGCTTTCGCCACGCTTCCTGGCGGGTTGAAATATACCAACGGACAGCCGGTGGAGACGGTGGATGTGGTGGCCCATAGCATGGGTGGATTGGTGCTGCGGTCGTATCTCAGTGGCAAACAGGCTGCCTCCGGCGTGTTTCAACCACCGGCGGCCACGCATGTTCGCAAGGCCGTGTTCCTTGCCAGCCCGAACTTCGGGACGGGAATCGCGTCGCTTTTGTGGGTCTCCAATCAAGTGGACGAGATGGCCAGTGGAAGCAGCTTTCTGTTCGGCCTGGACACCTGGAATCAGGGAACGGACGATCTGCGCGGCGTGGACGCCGTGGCTGCGGCGGGCAATGCCGGGAGCGGCGGATCGGGCGAGCCTGCTGGATTTGACGATGGCGTGGTCACGCTCACCAGCGCCTCTCTGCGGTTTTATCTGCCTGGCCGTACCCGCGTGATTCCCTATTGCCACATCGACGGCGGCGGAATCATCTCGTTGTTCAGCCTATGTCCGGGGAGCGCCAAGGGCATCGCCAACATCGACTCCGCGATGCACGATTCGGCGCAGATTATCGTGTCGTTCTTAAACGGAACCAATGCCTGGCAGAGCGTTGGCACGGCTGCTGAGAGCGATCCGTTTCTGTCGGTGAATGGCGGATTGATCGTTGCCGCGCGCGCCGCCGACGATTCCAGCGTGAACATCGATTCGGCGACCGCGGGCTTAATGGGAGCAGACAAGCAGCTGAACAATTCTTCGGATGACCTGGCGTTCACCGATCAGTTCCCGGCCAGCGACATCGGATTGAATGTAACGGCGGGCTCCCTGAATATCAACAGCGTTGCAACGCTGCCGGCGGGCGGGACCGAGCCTTACACCGTGAAACCGGTCCGCTGATCGGCCTGGTGTTGTTACCTACTGAGTCGATTACGTATT
>CAVUUB010000011.1:0-945034 GCA_963744555.1 Bryobacterales bacterium
CGTGAACGTCAATCGAGCACTTCGGTGCGAGCCGTGTCGTGCGCTTCACGAGTTCAGGAAGGAGAACCATGCAGGCGTAATCTGTCATCGACACTTGAAACTGGTCCTGACTTTTCTCCGGATCGAACGAGCGTCCCTGGAGGATTCCCTCGACGCCGTGGCAACAACGGTTCCAGTTCTCGGTAGAAGGCGTTCCCCCTGGCGGTTCTTTCGTGCGACCGGCCGTTTCGCAGAAGCAACTCATCCCCAAGCGCTTCACGAAGGCGATCCAGCTGCCGGCTCATTGCCGACTGGCTCAGAATGCAGCGCTTGGCGGCTCTTGTAACATGGCGCTCTTCAAGCAGTACGGCGAGGTGAACGAGTAGATCAAGGTCGAGTTTGCTTATATGCGGGTAGCGCATGACTGCCATCATATCAATGCGTTCGCCGAATCCTTGTGAGGGACCTGCGTGAAGGCGACTCATAGTCCAAGCCTCCGGGCGATGAGATTCAATGCGCCGCAACGCCAGTCAGCCGGCGAGCGGTCGAAAAGTCGATTCGCAGCATAGATCGTCAATTCGTGAATTCGGATGCTGACGCCCAGCAGAAGCCTTGGAAGCGAGCCCACCACGCATCACCAGGGACGGCTCAAGCATAGGAGCTCTTATGCTCAGAATTGAGAGATCAGCAAACGGTCAAGTGGTGTTCACTCTCAGTGGCCGGATGCAAACGGAGGATATCGAGCAGTTCCAACAACTGCTCATCGTCGAGACGCCTGGGCAGCCGATGATGTTCGATTTGCGGGACGTGACGCTCGTGAACCAGGACGCCGTGACATTTCTCGCCGACTGCGAAGCGAAGGGGATCAAGCTTGAGAGTTGTCCTCTCCATATCCGAAATTGGATCGATCAAGAGAAACGCCGAAACAGAGGCGGCAAAGGCAGAAAGAGATACGAAGTGAGGCGGGGACCGCCAGGTTGATGCAAGAGATAAGGCCGGTCATTCCGGTGCAACCTGACCGATTTCAGGCGAAGATCTCAAGTTCCCGGCGGAGCCTTGAAGCGATTCTTGTTGATGTTGAGCGACCGAATCTTCGATTCCAGGGTGGACCGCGCGATCCCTAGCCTGGCCGCGGCGCCGGACGGTCCGAATATCCGTCCCTGGGATTCTCGCAGAGCCTCTTCGATTATTTCTCTTTCCGTAGCTGCAACCTTCTCCGAAAGGAAGAGCTTGTTTCCCGATCTCGTGTCGAGCGGCCGTTGGGATAGCCAGCTCTCATCTACCGTAAAGATCTCTGTTTCGCACACGATTACCGATCGTTCGATGACGTTTTGCAGTTCGCGTATGTTTCCGGGCCAAGGGTACGACTGGAGCAACTGCAGGGTCTTTTTGTCGACACTCCGGATGTTCTTGCCCGCTTTGCGCGCATAGCGATCGATGAAGTATTCAACGAGCAGGGGAATATCCGCCCTTCGTGCCCGCAAAGGCGGCATCTCGAGAGGAAATACGTTTAGCCGATAATAGAGGTCCTCGCGGAAGGCGCCGTTGGCAACGGCGGCTTTCAGATCGCGATTCGTGGCAGCGACGACGCGAACGTCAACGCGGATCGACTGTCTCCCGCCGACTCGCTCGAATTCCCGTTCCTGTAACACCCTTAGCAGCGCGACCTGAGTGTCGGGCAATAGTTCGCCTACCTCGTCCAGGAAGATCGTTCCGCCCTCGGCCAGTTCGAACCGCCCGACCCGACGCTGCAGGGCGCCCGTGAACGCCCCCTTCTCATGGCCGAACAACTCCGAGGCAATCAAGTCACGGGGGATTGCGGCGCAGTTCACACTGACGAATGCGCGCGAGGCGCGATTTGACCGTCGGTGGATAGCGCGGGCGACAAGTTCCTTGCCTGTTCCGTCTCACCGGTAATGAGAACCGTAGAATCGGTTGGCGCAACCTTGGAGATGCGCGAGAGCACCGTTTGCAAAGCGGGCGAGGTTCCAACGATCTCCTCGAACATCGAGGCTTTGTCGATTTCTTCCCGGAGGGCGACGTTTTCCTGTTGTAGTCTTTCCTCAGCCCGCTTCCGGTCTTCGATATCGGTACATGAAACGTGCCAACGCAGGATTTGTCCGTTGTCGTCGCGCACCGAGTTGTAACGAGCCAGAAACCAACGATAACTTCCATCACTCTTGCGCACTCGCACTTCGATTTCAAAAGGAGATCCACTCGACATAGCACGGTCCCAATGAGACCGAAGCCGTTCCGCGTCATCTGGATGAACTTCCGTACCGGGGCGTTTGTCGCGCCACTCTTTAATGGTGACGCCGAGGTAATCGAGTGCGATGCGGACCTTGATGCCAATCCCGAATCGTAATCATTCGGAGGCGAGGGGACGAAAATCAACCACCCACTTAACCCCACCCAGAGTTGCTCTCTTGGCACTTTCATTCATCGCTCGGCCGGGTGAGAATTCAGCACATTTGTCGACCTTATCCTTTATATTGCTCGCTAATGTGGCACACTTTATATCATTCAAGCCTTGTGTCAACGTTCCGGATTGCCAGCCACCTCGAAAAGTGAGTTGCGCGGAAGGGGAATAATTATTAAGAACAAGTAGCAGAAGACAGTGCTCGAACCCGCGCGACTCGCTTGGGGAAGCTGACAATCAGTCAGCAGGTCTAGTTGCGGATCCAGGGCCTTTACTGTGCTCTAAATCGCTGACCTATCGGTGCTTGTGGGCATGTGCCGATCAATCGGTCCGACCCCGCTTGATCTCGACCGGTGCACGGACCGGAGCTAAAATCTCAACACAAGCCTCGCCATTTCAACGGTGTACATCGGCCATGGGGTTTTGGCACAGGAGATCGTTTTGATCGGGGTTTTGGCACAGGTGACAGAATAAGAGGCGACCATGCCGTAGGCCAGGACCTCGTAACCAGCTTATTTTGAATGAATTATGGAGCCACCCGCCGGGATCGAACCGGCGACCTGCTGATTACGAATCCGGTTTTTGGCTTTTCGGCTGATGTTAGCTGAGGTGCTCTCCGCTTGTCAACCACTCTCTTAAAATCGATAGGTTACCGCCATTCTCGCAATGATTGAAAGCGCTCGAAGAACGCCGAGCTTTGCGGAGCTGGCACACATTTGGCACACAGCTTTCGGGGTGAACCCCTCTCCAGAAACTTCAACTCATGTCACCATCAACTCCGTGACTTGGAACCCGAGGTTGGCGGCTTTGCGTCTTGAGGGAACTGATCTCGCGCTGCCGATACCGTGCTTCTTAGAACTCGGCCCCCTTGATCGACAAATTGCATTCCATTCAGGAGCATTCAATAGACGAGCCGACCAACTTTGCTGACATGGCCTTGATCGCGACCGGAGCTCCTAGTCTTGTCCTCAGTCGCCGGAACTGTGCACCCAGATAGCTATTGCTTTGGCGTAAGCAGCCAGAGACCATTTTAAGGGCCAGCGGTCAGTGGGTTGTTCGTTGGGAGTCGGCCTTTCCGATAACTCTGTCCCCGCTAACTCTGTTATCCGGGCACAACCGCGACCGAAAAACAAAAGGGTCTTTGGTCCGCCACTTGCTCATGTCCCATCCGGCTTCGCTGATGACCGTCGCAGCGGTCCTGACATCAATCCCATTAATCCGCGTTAGGTCGGTCCCCGTCATACGAAATAACTCTGTCCGCAGATCGAACCGAGGCTTATTTTCTTTTTCTTGCGAAGCTGTTCCGGTCGCTTCTTCTTCCGGCAGATCGGGCTCCTGCACTTCGATCTTTCAGCCGCCTGAGATACTCCTGCAACTGCTGGTCACAGTCAGCTAACTGCTTCAGGCAGAACTCATAACTGTCCTGTTCTCTGCTTCAGCAGGAACAGCAGATCTTCTTGCCAGTTTCCCTCCAGACTCTGCGCGATCTCTTCCTCCGCTCGCCTCCACGCGTTTATCCCGAAGTTCCGCTAGCTTCCACGGATTTCGCTCTCCTGCCAATATCCCCTGGACGATTGCTTGGCCGGTCACTCCACTCAGATCACTCAACACGTTCGCTAGCTGGAGATTCATCTGCGTCAGTGCTTTTTTGTATTCGTTGGATATGCCGCGCCGCCGACCGGATCAAATCATTCCGTTGCCTCCAGTACGTTCTCATCGTTCGAATTTCTTGCGACGGCCGAAACGAGTTTCCCAACAGTCCATAGGTGGGCAGCTTCATCAGCCACTGGCTCTCCTGCACGTCGGTCTTCCTGCCTGGCAGATTCTTCGTCTCCCGCGCATTCACCAATACACTCGGAAACCCCACCCTCCTCCAGAAGGTCGTAGATCGCGATCCGCCGGGTCGGAGGTGGCGCACCGATTTGCCCTACAGCGCTGGCCACCGTCCGCCGCTCAAACGTGGTGTGCGGTTTTCCCGCGCCACGCTTTGGGGAAGACGCCCTCTTCTGCGATGCGATCGAAGGAATCAGTTTGACCAGTTGGACCAGCCCATACTCGCCATAAAGCTTGCGTTTGGCAGCTGCTTCCAGCCGCAGTTACGCCAGCAGTGGTACCGATGCGACCAGATGCGTCGTTCGATCCACCGGTCGAATTGGTTGAAGAGCGTTCGGACGTGGGCACGCTTGTAATAGTGGCCCCCCCGCGCATCCGGGTTAGTTCTCGATTAGATCCTTGGTTTTCAAGGGCACACCGCGCCTGGTAAGCTGGCGCACCCGATCCTTGAAGCGCTGGATCGATTTCTCTCGGGGATACGCATACAATCCCCTTGATTTGGCACCGGTGACGATCTTGCTCGGTGGCAGCTGAAGCTGCTTGCCGCGCCTGACCAGGTAACCCAGAAACTCGAATCCCCGTTGCACATGCACCACCCGCGTCTTCAGCGGGTGCAGTTGCACGCCCAACTCGCTCAGAATCCGGAGAGCAGCGGCAATCGCAGCCCGCGCCTCCGCCGCCGACGCACAGGTAACTACCCAATCATCGGCAAACCTCGTAAGCTGATATCCTTTGCGTCGCATCTCCTGATCAAACGGCGTCAGAAGAATATTGCTGAGCAAAGGCGAGACCACCGAACCCTGCGGGGTCCCGCGCTCGCTCGGAAAGAGCCGCCCTTTGCCGTAGCTTCCTGCCTTGAGCATTGCCCGAATCAGGCGCAGCACCCGACCATCGGCTATTCGCTGGGCTACTAACGTTAGAAGTTTCTCGTGATCCACGGACCCGAAAAAGTCTTTTAAATCCGCGTCCACGATCCACTCCCGCCCGTTTTGAATCTCTTTCCACACTTTGCGCATGGCGTCCTTTGTCGACCGCCCTCGCCGATATCCGAAGTTGGCTTCATCGAACACCGGCTCGAAGATCGGCTCCAACCGGTTGAGCAATGCCTGCTGGCATACCCGATCGAAAATGGTCGGGACTCCCAACATTCGAAACTCGCCCGGCTTGCCGGTCTTCGGAATCTGTACCTGCCGCACCGGCTGAGGCTGATAGGTGTCCTCTTTTAGCTCGCTGTGCAATCGATCTAACTGCTGATCGAGTTGCGCGGCGAACGCCTCCAGATTCTGCCCGTCCACACCTCCACTGCCCCGGTTGGCCTTTACTTTCTCCCAGGCCATCTCCAGGTTCTTCCGCTGATACACCTTGTCCACCAATGAGTGGACCTTCCTCGCACCTGTCGGGTTGATCCAGTCCGCCAGTCTCCTCGGACGAGGATGTACGGGTATTTCACTCATGGAACTGATCCTCCTCCCCGCCCTTGCTCATCTGGTTTCCTGTCGCTTCCCAACCGCCTTCGCCTGCCCCCGTCTCCGGCCCACTGCCGCCGCCGATTTCTCGGTGGCACAGCTTTTGGCTGTGCTTCAGATACCATGAGGCAGTCCGACTACTGACCGAGCGTCGCTCGCCACTTCGCTTTCGCTTATAGGTCTGCTTACTCCAGTGCCACCCAGAGACTCTGCCAGTTCTCCTGAGGTCACGCATTGTTCTTCCGTACCGTGCCGTCCGCAAGCACCTTGGTGCGGCGGGTGAATGAGTAACGCCTTCGCCTCTATACTGCAGGCTCGACCTAGTCCCGCCTTTGGCCGACCGGTTCATCTGCGGGGTAGCCCCCTCGATTACGGCCCGGTACTTCTCCTCATGCCCTTCGAATTCCATCTCGCGATGGACACTCTGCCCTCCGGAGTACCACTGGGTGGTGGCTTCAGGTCCGTCTTGATCTGTTTCCGGCTTTCGCCTTTGTGCCCGTTTAGACGTCGTCATACCTTCCACTCTCTCCGGCCAGCGACGTATTATCGCCGCTTTCGGATACAGCGCTCCTCATCCGAGCGCTGGAGGGACTTGAACCCTCCCGATCAACGCGCTGCTCAGCGCAAAGTACACGCCGGTGGATCGCATCGCTACGTGCGTTACACCAAGCTGACGAAGCCAGGTCGCTAGATCCCGTAAATCGTGAGTCATTGTGGTAAACCGCCGGCGTTCTGTCTGCACCCGGCCTTTCTCGCGCAACAAAGCACACGCGGTGATGGAAGACTTCTGTACATCCAGACCGCAACAACGTCGGTAAAGAACTTCCATGGCTACTCTCCTTACCGTGGGGCCGAGGACGCTTTGTGAATGAGATTCTCCCTCGCGTGCTCCTCGATCAAGAGGGCAACAATGCGTTGTGCCTTAAAAGCGTCCGGGTCAAACTCATCCGCGGGCTTACATCGCACCATTAAGGCCGACGACCACTGGGCCGCACGGTAACCTTAGCTTAGGGCAACTCGCTGTCGTTTTCATACTGCGTTGCGCGGGGAACCCGCATCAAGAACTCATCCCATCTAAGTTGCCAATGTCAATACCTGCGGGGTCGGGCTCTCGTCCTTCTTCAGGAAGAGACCGCCACCATCTATGCAAATCGTCAATACCGGGGCCATGCTCCGTTGAGACAATCTGGAATTGGCACACCCGCTTGGGGCACGATCATCCAAGATGGATCGATGTCCACTCTGGGGTCAGTGACGAACGGTAGAGGAGCGATTTTGCGAAATCAGGGAGTGGGCTTCGGGGTCGAAGTTGGATGTTCTCCGGTTCCTGAGGTCATGGGTGCGAGAACTATGATTCCGCAAATCCAGGATTGGATCGTTCAAAAACAAACCACGAAGTTGTTTTCCAAGACTCTTCAGAACCCACCATCGAGCGCCAACCGTAGAACGCCAGCTTCTACCGCTGGGGTCCACGCAATTCTTTAGCCAAGATCTTCACTTTGACTCCGCCCCCAACTGGCCTGTCCGGACCGTGACTAGCACTCGAGATATTCCGCCGGCCTCAGCTCGCGATAAGCCCCCTTATGGGAGCTCTGTGGCATGAGCGCACCGATTAGATACGAACCCGTTGCGCTGCTCATAACCAATAAGCTAGACTAACGCGACTCGGTCCGCGGAACAACAACCTCAGCCGATCCAACGCGCGATAGCACTGGGGAGTCTTTGAAGGCTGATACGACGCCGTCCCAGAGCACAATCCTGGCTCGTAGAGCGGTCAAAACGGCATCCGTGGATTCTATCCAACGGTTTTTATCTGTGCCGCATAATTCATGCATCACTCGAATCGACATAGGTGCATGACGCGTTTCGTCCAATTCAACATGACGAGCGAGATAGTATTTCGTCCGTTGAAGCGCTAGTTCGGGCGCTAGAACGGCCATACACCGGCGAAACATATCTGGGATTACGTCTTCACGGCCGAACGTGAACGACGCTGCGAGGCAGTGTGGCTTCGCCGAGCTGACAAAACACCACGTAGTCCTCACAAAGTCGACGATGCTGGGATCAGCTGCGCATTCGCGAAGAGCTTCATCTACGTTCAGCCCGCTAGCCATGGATTCTGTCAGACGATCGATCTTATATGTGGAGGCATCGCATTCTGCCATGGCCTCACGATATAGCTCGAAATGGCTGATGTAACCTCCGCGGTCATCTTCATCACTTTCTTCGCCGAGTACAATCTCATTAATGAAACGAGTTGCGGTCCTATTCGGTTTCGGTAACCAGGGGACATCAATTCCGGTTTGCAGTTGCTGGAGTCGTTTCAGCAAGGACATGAAATCCCATACGGCGAATATGTGATGCTGCATAAACACGCGAAGATTTTCCAGCGAGTTCACCATTCTGTAAACGGGATGAGCCATAAGCTCATCTCGCAAAGGCCGCGTGTCGCGTCTCAGTTCACTGATGTAATCCATTTGCACTCCTCTTGTGACGTCCCTTCCAAGCCGAATTTTCGTGAGCTGTCTACGTGTCGTTGGATGGATCCGGCAGCGGATCGAGCGATGTATAACCGGGATCACACCATTGAATTAGACGAGGCTCGTCATCTGACCACCAAACCAGCACGCGGCCAGCCAGTCTTTCATCGACGGTGAGCCGCAGAACAGCAGCGGCTATTTCTTCAACTGTGGTTAGCCTGGAAGGAACACCTTCTTTGGCCCGCTGCGCCGGAGTGAGCGTGTCGTAATACGATTGCACTTCTGGAGTCGCTATCCAGTCCGGCGCAATGCAGTTCACCCGGATCCGGTCCTTTTCACCCAAGTTGGCGAGCATAGTGGTTAATCGGAGAATGCCGGCCTTCGCTGCGTCGTATGCGGGAGCGCCGCCGGGCGTTTTACGTCCGTGTCCAAGCGCGGAAGTCGAGCTTATGTTAACGATCGCGCCACCTCCTCGGCGGCGCATTTCGTCAATTGCGAATCTCGTGGAACACATGGCTCCAACGAAATCCGTCTGTACGGTATCAATCCAGTGCTCAAGTGGCTCACTAGGACGAAACCGTGCCGACGCGTTGTTGACCAGGACATCCATGCCGCCAAATCGCTGCCTAGCAAAATTTATAAGGCGTCGAATCTGTTCTTCGACGCGGACATCGGCTTGAAAGACGGCCGCCTCGCCACCAGACTGCTGGATTTGACGAAGAGTCTCGCTACTACCCTGGTCATTGATATCTGACACGATTACGCGAGCCCCTTCAAGAGCAAACCGAATAGCTATCGCGCGCCCAGATCCTAGGCCACCCGAACCGGTTACAATTGCAACTCTGCCGGACATCCTCATATTCAACTCAGCCGTACTTCGGTCTCTTTGTGTCTATTCACGTCTGTTCCTGTGATCAATTGCTGTTCCTCTTTGCCTGCTTGAGTAGCGGCACTGAAGACGGAGTGTAAAATCCATGCCGCCGTAAATATCTTGTCTGCGCCTACCTCAAATCTTCCTCTGACCATTGTGAGCAGCTTACGCAAATCACGATCCTGGTCATTCGCGCTGGTCGAAAAAAAAGCCATGTTCTGGTGGTCCACGACTACTTGCATCCGACGAAGGCTCACGTTAGTGCAGGTGAGTGGGTACAATGCCTTGAAGATACTTTCTTTTATGCTGAAGATCAATGTGCCGTAATATTTCGATCGATTTCCAGTCGCCTTCAATCTCTGCAGCTCTGAATCACTACAGATGAACTGCAACAAATCACCAGACAATGGGGCAAAAGACTCAGCATCGATTCCAATTGCGGCTAAGTCGTGAGTCAGCGCGACTGCTGCTGCACAATACCCGTCCGTATGAGTGATGCTCCCTACTACACCCTGAGGCCACAACGGTTCGCGTGCCGCCCCGACCAGGATTGTCCCTCCCGCGATACCGAGGGCGGCTAGTGCAGCGCGAGCGCAGGTGCGTCCAGCAGTAAATTCATGGCGACGTTTTAGAACAACCCTTTCCACGAGGCGCTGCTCGGCAGGATATAGCCTCCGCTGCAGATCCTTTGTGAACCCTTCCGCGGCCGCAACACACGTCGGTAGAATTTCGGCGAAGCTCACTGTCAACCTCACAGATTTATCAATCGCCTCGATCCTGAGAATTCGCTGTGATTGAACGTGTTGCCGGCCGGATGAGTGTAATCCCGTCACGTACCGTGAGTAGCACCGAGTGGACCCGCGGGTCCGCCGCAACGGTGTCATTGAAGTGCTTGATGGCAGCAGTCTCCGCGTCACGCATAGAGTTATTTAAGACCGCACCGTTCCATAGCGTGTTATCGACCGCGATTAAGCCGTCCTCGCTCAATTTCGGCAGCACAGCCTCGAAGTAAGTGAGGTTGTTAATTTTGTCTGCGTCGATGAAAACAAAATCGAACACACATTGCAGATGAGCAATCGTTTCTGTTGCCGAGCCAACCTTGACTGTTATCCGATCCGCAAATATACTCGACGCAATGTGCTTTTGAGCGGTCGCTGCGTGCCGTGGATTCTGTTCGCAGGTGATGATTTGAGAACCGCTCGGCAGGACGGAGGCCATGGCTAGAGCTGAGTAACCCGTGTAGGTTCCAATTTCCAGTACTAATCGCGGCCGCAAAGCATAAACAAGCATCTCTAAGAATCGGCCGCCTACGGGTCCGACCATCATCTGCGGCGCTTCAAAGTTGCGGTACGTCTCCTTAGCGATTTCCAAAAGGAGCTCCCCATCCGGGGATGTGTGTTGCGCCGCGTATTCTTCAATTCCAGATAATGTGATTGGCTTCATAACCCGATCTCCTAATTTTCATTCTTGGTTGCCATTAGTCTGCTTCTGAGCGACGACAAAGGACATCCAGGGTACGGTGCGAAGCGAACCGGCACTGCATGATTTCAAGCCAGCACGTGCGAGCCACACGAGAAGGTCTGAGTAACGGTAAGTATCTTGCTTGTAGCTATCAAACAGTCGGAGATTTGTAAGTTCGACAACGGCGCGCGCGACCCCGTGCAGTGTCGGTCGCTGCATCTGATCGAGGATGACGACGATCCCTGACGGTGATATCGTGTCCGCGGCTCGGCGAAGGAGAGCAACTTTGCTGATGACGTCATAAGCGTTGAGGACGTTGAACAGCAGAGTGATATCGTACCCGCTTCCCAGGTCGTCGATCCAAAAATCTCCGGCTCGAAAGTCGACGCGATCGCTGAGACCCTCACCGGTAAGAATCTCGCGCGCCTTTTCGAGAACCGGCTCGTGATCGACCAACGTGGCGCTCAACTTCGGACTGCGCTGGCAGAATTGTGCGCTGTAGACACCATGGCCGCAACCTATGTCAAGCAAACGACGAGCAGAGGATTTTAAGGGAATGCGCTTTGGTATTTCGTTGGCCGCCAGACGACTGGTGCTTAGCATACCTCCGAATGTATCGACGGGGTTCTTTCTTACGGTCTCGTTCGAGCAATGGCCAACACCATTTGACATGTCGGTCTTGAGTTGCGTCTGGAGGTCGGACCAGCCATCAAATGCCATCCATTGATAGAAACCTATCCCTTCACGAAACCGTGGCGTCCAGCGCCGGGCCATAGCTGTCAGAGAATACCGATTGTCACGCACTCGTATATAACCCAGTGCCCTCAATGCAACGAGGAGTGCACGGACACCTCGCTCGTTAGCCTGCAAGTCGGCGGCTAACTCGGATTCAGATTTAGGCTGGTCCTGCAGAGCTTCGAAGACACCCAAACGTTCCGCCATTAAGACGGCCTGTAGTCCTAATGCACCGACGTAGTCGAGAACAGGAGAAGGCGCAACATTGCAGGACAGGGCGATATGTTCGATTAGTGTTGGTTTAACTGGCATGACGTGTCGTCCTCCACGAGAATCCGTTCTTGGGTTCCGCCGGTACGGAGATGGGTAGGATCATGTTGAGGGTCTCTCCGACTTCACGCCAAAACGTGAGGACTCGGCTCTTCCTGGGGCGTAAACGTGGGTGCAAGTACTCCGTACCTCCTGGAAAGTCTTACAACTGGATCCAACAGTTCGGGATCAATACAGCCGTCCCGCCAGACGCATGGACTCACGTGAATGTGGACAACGCGGCCGATGACGATTGTTCCGTTTCCAACTCTAACGAGTCTCGTCAACACGCATTCCATGTGAGCCGCCGCCTCGGAGACACGCGGCACGGATACCCGCACTGCGGATACGGGTGTTAAGCCTGCAAATTCAAATTCGTCTTGATCGGGCGCCAGAGCGGCTGCCGTCGCATCGAGTCCAGCCAACAACGACTGGGGTGCAAAATTCAGTACAAATTCTCGAGTGGCCCGCACATTCCGGAGTGTATCCTTGACGCCGATGGAACTGAAGGCAACGTGCGGCGGGATGTCGGCTACCAAATTGAAGTAAGAATATGGTGCGAGATTTCGATGTCCGTCCAGGGAAAGCGTGGACACCCAAGCCACTGGGCGGGGGATAACCAGGGACGTCACCAGATCGTAAACATGCGAGTTCGTCCATTCCATCGGGTCGATCTCCAGGGGGCGCAGTAGTTGTCTCGGCGGTGCTGCGTGGGAGGATCTCATGCCTCTTCCTCGGGGCCCGTGTCGATTTGCCAAGAACCCAGTGCGCTCGCTACCAGACGCCAGGACTGGAGAGCTGGGACGGACTCGCGGACGCCTGGCGCAGCAAGACAGTGGCCGCTTGCTATGTCGAACTCACACCGATGGGCGGTACACAGGATCGTTCCCGGCTTCTGCCCTCGCTGCGCATACTCTATCAGCGGGAGCCGATGGTGTGGACAACGCGCCGAGATCGCCCGAGGCTCTCCTTCTGCTGTGTAGGCGATGAGCAGGTCATCCGTTGTCGGAATCCGTTTTAGCGGACTCTCAGATAGGGAAAGAGTAGTCCGATCAAAGACCGCGATGCTGAGCCATTGTTCTGGCCTGCCGACATCAATCTTCGGTGGAATAATTTCTCGCATTATCTGGCAGCGCTCGTCTCCATTTCATGTTGAATCATGCGGTCGCCAAAACGCATTAATGGACAGTATCGTCTCGCACGCGCATGGCGAATGCGCCTTAGTGCGCTGACTGCGTTTTCCGGGCTCTGCTCGTGTTGCGTTAATGACTTATCGTTTCCCACAAGCACGCTAGCAACCCAGATGTGGCGTTCGATATCGAGTAGATCGGCCTCAAGCAGTTCGTCACGCGCTAGCGCCAACTTAGGTTTTGTTCGAACGAGCCACAAGAAGGACTCGCCGCAGATCTCGAAGAATTGATCGAGTGCCGACCGGTACGAGGCATGTTCGACTTGCATGGTGCCTGTCAGGTGTAAAGCCATAGCGGGTGGCTGCATTGTGGGGCGGATGATATCGCAATAATATTCCGAGGGAACGGCAGCGGAATGCACCATGGCGGCCGTAAATCCACGGACATAAACACTCGTCTCTCGAAGCAAAGCGGCCGCTTGTTCCTCATCATCACGCTGAATTGCCTCCACGCAAAGCCGGGCCGTGAGGGCGGCATAGAGATTGAATAGAAAGTACGCGTGATGCACGAGTACCCAACGCTCCAGGCCATCCCCGGTAGGTTCGTATGGCACCTGCGCCGAACGAACGTTCTCGGTTTGACCGCAAGAACCTAGTGCTACGTAGCCACTCTGAAAGCGATTGAGGATCGCCGCAGTGGCTTCGATCTCCGCAGTGGTGTCATGCATGTTGATAAGAGCGTAATTGAGATCGCCTACAGTACGAGACAAGATGTTCGCGACCTGAGACAGGTGTTGCTCAGGCGTTTGGTGGGCTCGGCGAACGCCGAAACATTCGTGAACCGGTAGCGTTTCAATTTCGATCTCATCGATTCCTGTCGCGCCCAGCAAGATCGAAACCGCGAGCGTGCGCAAACCATCCGTCGCAAGTTTGAGGGCTTCCGGCAGTTTGCGAGTCGCTGCCGTGGCGCAGTGGAGGACTTCACGGAGTACAGAAATTCTCCACACGGCACGGTCAAGTGCTATACGCGACTCCGAGCTCAACGCCGGCGGATTCGCGCTAATCTGCTCCGGCAGCACAACAATTGGCACACTCTGAGCTGCGCGCCCCACTCTACATCCCCTCGTTCACGAAGTGGCGACATACCCCACCGGCGGCCAAGCTTACCGAAGACGAGGCTGCCTTTTCAGCCGATTTAAGGGTCAGAGGCTTATCGAGAGCCACTTGCATTCGCGCCGGGCCGCGTAATGTTGCGTTAGGCCGAAGAACCGGTTCAGCGACGAGCTTAATATCCCTTCGCAAGAGTTCCCTTAACAACGCGCGGGCCTCCATTCTTGCGATGTGTGCTCCAAGGCAGGCGTGAGCACCTCTGCCGAATCCCAAGTGAGGGTTAGGGTGGCGACCGAGGACGAGCTCTTCGGCGTTGTCGAATTGCGCCGGATCGCGGTTGGCAGCCGCGACTAAAACGACGACTGTATCACCACTCCGAATCACTTGCCCGCCGATGTCTGTAGTTCGCGTACATGCTCGGCTTACGGCATGTACTGGCCCAGCAAATCGTACCAACTCCTCCACGACAAGATCGATGGATGCTCCACTGCGCAAGTGGACTATCGCATCTTGGTGTCTAAGAAGCGCCAGCATCGCGTTTCCCAAGAACCGGCTGGGTACTTCGAAACCCGCGTGCCAGAACGCGCGGACACTGTTCACAAGGATTTCGTCGCTTACGCCAGCCTCCTTGCCGTGGCGAACGATGTAGCCGAGGATGCCGTCTTGAGGAGCACCCGATAGCCACTTGATAATCAATGAACTGAATGCCGCACGCGCCACCATACCGGGTGCTTCCGCCCCGAGAGCCAAATCTGAGTCCATGCTCCGGTCAAGATCATCGTTCATGCGGGCCCAGTTTTCGTCCCGCTCAGGCGGTTCGGTTCCCAAGAGTTTGCATATGGTGCCCAATGTAAATGGATCGCTGAAGTCATGGACAAAGTCGAAAATACACTGACTCCCAAGCCGTTCCAGAAGATCGTGAGCCAGACGCGCGGTGTCCTGCTCGAGTGCAGCGAGATCCTGAGCGCGGACAGCATTCATTGCGAATTGGCGCAGCGGTGTCTGTTCAGGGGGGTCGAGTGTTTGGAGGTTGAGAATGGGAGCGGGTGTTGGAATTCCCACTCGGCGGAAGTCCGCGGCGAACAGGTCCGAATCGGCGAGAACCAATTCGCAGTGGGCGTAGCTGCTGAGAATCCACGAGTTCAGTTCTTTGTGCCAATAGACCGGTTGTTTCGCTCGCAGCGAACGGTAAGTGGGATACGGGTCATTGATGACCTGGGGATCAAGCGGGTCAAAAAGTTCATCGCGGACATCAAGTTCGTCGATTGCTTTCATAAGAGTTCCTCCTGCAAATTACTAAGAGCACACCGAAGCACTGACCGTCGTCCCATAAATCGAAGAGAGTTTCGCACAGCACGTTTTCCGCTAAACAATGGTTCTGGTTGGGGACTAGCGGATATCGAGTTCAACCGGTGCCCCAACGCCCGGTTATGTTACTCACGTTTTGGTTGATGGGTCATTATGCACCCGCGAAACAACCGAGGTGGCCGGGGCTTTTACGGACCGTACTGTCTCGAAACCCTTTCGCGCCGGGTGCAACTTCACCCTTACATGGGGCGACAGTGCGCCACCATAAGAAAGCGTGGAATCCGTTTATGAGCTGCTGCCGCATTTGCTCCGCATATTCTCCGCTAAATACAAACTCGAAAAGAACGCCGAACAATTCTCCTTGCTTTATCACTGACCAGTGTGATGGATCGTTGCACAGTTCGAACACCCTCGACCTGCTGAGTGGCGACCGAGGCAGCCTCATTGACCTGTTTCGATCGCCGCTTAGCGGGACGGTAACCGGTACGTAGATGTAACGTGATCAAGTGCGCGAGGTAGCAAGGGGTATTATTTCCAGCCGTCTAGCGCAGAAACAAGTCAACCGACAGGCAACGACAGGTGGTCGAGTCCTATGCTGCCGCTACAGGCCGCTTCTCATTGACACCGAGTACGACCATCTCATGCTGCAACATACTCAACGGGATGGCGCCGAGCTGTCGAAACAAGGTCAGGTAATCGTCCAGAACTTGCATTTCAACTATCTTCCCGTTTTCAACCCGATACATTGCCATGGCCAACACAGATAATTGTTTACCAGTAGGTGCGAGGCCCATGAACTCACGCTCGTGGACGGTGTTCCAGGTGTAGCGGACGGCTACCTGTGTGTTGTTGCCCGCTTGTTCGGCCACCTGATCATGAATCGTGAAGCTCAACTTCGGAGACGCACCGAAAAGAGCGGACATCAATGCCTTCCACTCGTGTGGTCCCTGCTTGAGCTCGGGAAAACCAGGAGCAATATATCTGAAAGTCGGGGCCAAAAGATTGGCGGCTTCATCTATATTCCGACGCGCCATTAGATCCGTGAATCGACCTACTGCTTTCTTATCGTCTGCCAGTGCCATATGTCCTTCTTTCTTCCGCCGGACTGTACCGGCGATGGTTTTTTAATGAAATCGTCGAGCACCCGTAGTTCCCTCTGAAACGTCTAACCATACACTGCCGCATGCGGGTGTTTTTGCTGCAATAACCAGCCCGGATACAAGCAATCATTCATCCATTGTCTTGAGCACAACATTTCAGAGCGTTGACGATGAGATGGATTGCAAGCCTTTCAAGACTTGTTGCTGATCGTTGGCTTGGATCTTGTTTAACGAAGCGAAATTCGTAGCCTTTATCAGGCTGCTGAACAACCGCGCAGAATGAAGTCCGCGGTACGGGGGAGTCATAAACAGCTGATGGCAAGGTTAGTGTAGGCGTTCGCCTCCGATTCCCGATCGTGGAACTGCTTTTTCAGCAACCTGTTACGACTTAAGCGAACCAGTTTAGCGTCCGTGGAGCTCGCCGCATGTTGACAAATTCTAAAGTCTCAGCCATACTAAGCGCTGCTCGTCGATTGACCCGGTGTAGTTGGAGAGCGAGGCATTTCCGCCGGTTCTCCACAAGTTGATCGCATCATAGCGGCGATGCCCAAGGTCCTTTTTCTCCCTTTCGACATCGGCCTCTAACGACGTTGGTGCTTGGTGGCTGATATGAGCATGGGTTCTCGTGTTGAGGCTTCCAATCAGACCTTAATCGGCAACGCTCCCCCGTTCGTTCGGGCTACAGCCAAAATTCCAATGGTGGCGAGGGCGGAGGGCACAACACTGATAATGGGTGAGACTGGGACAGGTAAAGAACTGATCGCATGGGCCATCCACAGAATGGGCCAGCGTGCCAAGTCCCCTTTTGTGGCTGTAAATTGCGGCGCGTTTGTGGAGACCCTGTTCGAAAGTGAAATATTCGGCCACGAGCGAGGAGCATTCACCGACGCAAATACGAAAAGATCAGGATTAATCGCGCAGGCGAGTGGCGGTACTCTGTTCATGGACGAGGTAGATTCCCTGGTCCCGCGGGCACAGGTGGCGTTGTTGCGTGTACTGCAAGATCGTACTTATCGCACATTGGGATCAACGTGCGAGCAGCAGGTAAATGTACGCTTCATTGCTGCCACCAACACACCACTTGATGGTTTGATACAAGAAGGTAAATTCAGGGCAGATTTGTATTACCGGCTCTCGGTCTTTACGATCTGTTTGCCGCCGCTACGAGAGAGGAAAGAAGACATTCTCGATCTGGCGGAACATTTCATTGACAAATACTGCTCCACGGTGGTTATTCGGCCACGGCTTTCCGAAGCGGCGATGCGAGTGTTATTGGAATACCGCTGGCCGGGCAACGTGAGAGAGTTGGAGAACACGATTCAGCGCGCAGTTTTCATGGCCGAAGGCCCTCTGATCGAGCCCGAGAGTCTAGGTATTCCTGGGCAGGACGGACCTATTAGTGCGCTTTCAGATGCCCTCGAAGAACAGTCATACAAAGCCCAGAAGCGGCGGGTTATCGAGACGTTCGAGCGGGAATACCTGACACGACTCATGATCGCCCATGCTGGCAATGTAAGCCAGGCAGCTCGCGCCGCTGGAAAAGAGCGGCGTGACCTAGGCAAGCTCCTTAAGCGTCACCGCCTCAATCCTAAGTTATTCGCCACGGCTTAACTGTTCAAATGGCGAGTCCGATACCGCCCCGAGCGCCCCTCGTGCGCCAATTGGCGAAGCGATGGATCGCCCAGCATCCCACTTGACTGTTAGCCTCTTGACGCGTTTCGGAGATCGCGGCTGTGGCCGAGACAATTGCGGGATAAAACCAGGAGCGAAATACACCCACCATGCCCGGGTGAGCTTCCACCCGATCAAACTCATTAACCCGTGACTCCGTGTGCACACATAATCTTTCGTACCTGGGTTTGCCGCCACCCGATTGTACTGAGCAACACCCGCATTGTCGTAGATCCGAGACATTTTGAGACCCTACAGCGCCGTTATTCCGACTCGAGTAGGTTGGTCGCCTCACATATTGTTGAAATCTCGCAGAGGCGAAAGCGACGATTAATCGTAGGGCTTCAGCACACACTGGTACCTGAGCCATGTGAATGCCCTCGTGCGCCCGAGCCGCGCTCTGATCGCATGGCTGTTTACATGCACAAAAAAGAGGTAAGCCGCCGCTCCGTCAGATCAATCATGATCGGATCTTTGCAAGCAAGGAATGCAGACGGAATAAAGCCTAATGATATGCACTCGAGTGGCGACTGGATTCTCAGTCTTCATTGAAGGAAGAGATTGATGGCCGATTACATGCAAGGCGTGAGGGGTGCGCTTCTGATTTCATGGGGTGCTGCGGTTGTGGGCCGCGAGGTTGAAGCGCTTGGACAACTTGAAGGGATGCTCCAGTACTTCAACGAGCGGGTAAACAGAGGACGTCTCGAAGCGCCCCGATTTTTCATCGAAACTATGGGAAATGCTACTGAATTGATAGGAATGGTGCTGGTGGAAGGTGACATCGAGGAGTTGTTTGGACTGCTCTTTGATGAAGACTTCCAGGGCCGTATGGCGACCGCGGCGAGCGTGGCACAGAATTTCACGACTAGATACATGATTACCGGGGCCATGGCACATGAAGCAAGATCCATCTATGGTCGCGTCGTTTCCACTCTAAGGTCGGTCACACGCCCGCTTGCACCCTAGGTCAGCAACGCGATTGCTTTTGATTACAAGGAGAAGTCATTCGCCAAGAAGCCCAGCGCATCGGATACGAACTATTAGAGGAAAATCTATCCGGAATCGTGATGAATGTGATTTCACCTAAATTCTCAGGAGTGCATAGACAGGAGAACGACGTTCGGACGGACGCCACGATCACGGCGACTTACCTAGTCGACGGCCACTTAGACGTTGATCTCCTGCAATGCTGTGGTCGGCGGCTCATGGACAAACATGAGTTCTTGCGAACCGGCTTTGAAGTACCCCGAGAGAAACGACGATTTTTCGTAGCCCCAAACAACCGTGTGACGGTATCAGTTATCGACTTAAGCCAGTTGGCTGCCACTGCCCAACAGTCCGAGCTGGAACTGCTGAGTGTGCAAGAGGCGCGGTGTGAATTCCAGTTGGCCGTGTCACCATTGCTGCGCGTGACGGTCGCGCGCCTGGCAGCGGATCAGCACGTGGTGTTCATGACGGCGCATCAACTGGTGGCGGACCGGGCGTCGCTGAGAGTGTTAGCGCACCAATTGGCGGCTGGATGTGGGACCGCAGGAAACCAGGAGCGATGGTTGGAGTCGAAAGCACCCGAGGCTCAATACGAAGAGTTCGCAAGCCAGCAGAGCGGGTGGCTGGAAACGTCGGAGGCCGAAGCCTCGCTGGCTTATTGGCGAAAGCGGCTGGCAGGCACGCCGGTGTTGGGCATTCCGACCGATTATCCGCGGCCTGCGGTGAAAGCCGGCACTTTGATGGGTGCCCGGCGGAGGTCGGTGCTGTCGGAGAGTCTGGCTGAGTCGATCAGCGTGATGGGCCAGCGGCTGGGAAGCGATTCGTTCACCGTGCTGCTGGCAGCGTTTACCAGCGTGCTGGGGCGCTACTCCGGGCAGCGGGATTTTGCAGTGGGCTGGCCGGTTCCCAACCGTTCAGAGGCAAGTTGGGAGGGGGCGATCGGGCCCTTCGAGAATACGCTGGTGCTGCGAGCGGATCTGTCGGGTGACCCCAGCTTCGGCGAATTGATCGAGCGACTGGAGCAGGTTCGGGAGGAAGCGCAGAAGCACGCGGACCTGCCATTGGGACACCTGATCGAACAGTTGCAACTGAACACGGAGGTAGCGCACTCGCCGCTGTTTCAGGTGCAAATGAGGTGGGAGGAAGAGCGGTTGGAGGTGGAGGCCGGGACGTTGCTGTGGAAGGAGTTGGCACTGGAGACAGGGCTGTCGGCTTTTGATCTGACCCTGTCGGTGCGGCCCCGGCGGGGCGGATTGGAGTTGGAAGCCGAGTACAGCAGCGAACTGTTCGAAGCGGCGACGGTGGAGCGGCTGTTGGGGCACCTGGAGGTGTTGCTGGAAGTCGGGGTGGCCGAGCCGCAACGGCGCATATCGGCCCTGCCGCTGTTACGGGAAAGCGAGCGGATGCAGATCGTGGAGGAATGGAACGCGACCGAGGCGGCTTATCCGCGCGAACGATGCCTGCACCAACTGGTGGAAGAGCAGGCGCGGCGGACGCCCCACGCGGTGGCGGTGACAGCGCGCGAGCGGCAGTTGAGCTATCGCGAACTCGATGAGCAGGCCAACGGGCTGGCACATCAGCTGCACCATCTGGGAGTCGGGCCGGAAGTGCTGGTGGGAGTGGTAGCGGAGCGCACTGTATCGACCATCGTGGCGCTGCTGGGGGTGCTGAAGGCGGGCGGGGCGTATGTGCCCCTGGATCCGGAGTATCCGGCCGAACGGCTGCAGTTCATGCTCCGCGATGCGGCGATCGGAGTGGTGATCGCGCGCGCCGCGATTGCGGTGCGGCTACCGTTCGACAGTGTACAAGTGGTCGATCTGGCCGATGACATTGTGCCAGCCGAGGCGGGGCCGAACGTTAAGGTGCACAGCGACAATCTCGCTTACGTCATCTACACTTCGGGTTCTACCGGCAAGCCCAAAGGCGTCCTGATTCCTCATCGACAGATTGTCAACTCTACGGTTGCGCGTTGGGCCTTCGGACGATTTTCTCCTGGCGCGTATGCGATGCCCGTTCCCTTCACTTTTGACGCGTCAGCGGCTGGCATTTATTGGGCGCTCTGCACTGGAGGCCGGATAGTCCTGCCGACCGATGATGAAGTCAAGGACCCTCGCCTGTTTGCTCGCTTAATACAAGATGAGCATGTAACCCATACAACCGGCATGCCGTGGTTCTATCTCGTTCTGTTATCGGCCGGGCGTGAGGCCCTTAAATCATTGCGCGATGTTTCAGTGGGAGGCGAAGTGGCCCCACTGCAGCTACCAGCCGAGCACTATCAAACGTTGCCCTGGGCTCGGCTCTACAACGATTACGGACCCACGGAGGCTGCAGTATGGACCACTGCCTACCTATGCAAGCGTGGCGAAACGAAGTCCTCTGTCCCAATTGGCAGGCCCATTCAGAATGCACGGGTATATGTGTTGGACGGGGACCTAAACCCGCAACCAATTGGTATCGGTGGCGAATTGTACATCGCCGGCGATGGCGTCGCTCGCGGATATCTGAACCGTCCAGAGCTCACCGCCGAGCGATTTGTGCCGGACCCTTTCACTCGTACGAGCGGTGAAAGAATGTATCGCACCGGCGACTTGGTCCGATATTGTTCGGATGGGAATCTCGAGTTTCTTGGGCGTACTGACACCCAAGTGAAGCTGCGTGGATTCAGAATCGAGCTCGGTGAGGTTGAGGCGGCACTACAATCCCACGCAGCAGTGGCCGCCGCCGTAGTGACGGCGCGCGAAGATCAGCCAGGAAATAATCAACTCACTGCGCACATCGTATTACGAAACGGCAAATCGGCAAGTGCTGAGGAACTTGCCGATAATACTGCTCGTAAGCTCCCAGCCTACATGATTCCGACGCGGTTCACCTTCTTGCGCGAATTGCCGCAGAATTCGCAGGGGAAGATTGACAAGGCAGCGCTCGCTGAGGCGGATCGCGGACGCTGGCGCGAACAGCCTGATGATCCGGCTGTAGCGAATCCCCAAGAACAGGTCGCTATATTAAGCGATCTTTCCGACGCTGAGGTTGACACACTGTTGAGCCGATTGTGCGGAGTTGGAGAAACTCAATTGCGAGAAAAGCACACGTCATGACGCCACGATTCGGGAGGAAAACGGAGATGAACGATAGCGCTGAAACGATCACCCACATTGTCGTGATGAATCACGAAGAGCAGTATTCCATTTGGCAGGCTTATCGTGACTTACCGGCCGGTTGGACGCCAACCGGGTTTTCCGGTTCGAAGGACGAATGTCTCGGCCACATTGGCACAGTTTGGATTGACATGCGGCCACTGAGCCTCCGGCGGGAAATGGATGCCGCCGCGCTCGAGGCGATGGCGAAAGGCTAGCGGAACGAACGGGAATATATGAATCCTAATAGGTGCATGTCTACGATTGTCTTGACCGCCAGTCAGTGGCAGGCCATTAACGCGCTACTCACCAATCTCCAGAAAACATACGCGTTACCTGATGCTCCAGCGTTCCTCGCGGAGGTGCGTACGCTGGCGTTCTCGCATCTACCGATCGAACTGGTGCAATTCCTGAACTGTTTTCGCCGAACAGAGTCTTCGGCGGTAGTCGCGGTAGAAGGATTTGAGATCGACGACGACAAAATAGGACCCACGCCTCTGCACTGGAACGCGCAACCAAACAGCGATTCAACGTTGCGCGAAGAGTTCTATTTCATGTTGCTGGGATCGCTGCTGGGCGACACGTTCGGGTGGATCACGCTTCAGGGAGGCCGGCTCATCCATAACGTTCTCCCAACGCCCGGCCAGGAGCAAGAGCAGAACGCACACGGAAGCATCGCGGCGTTGGCATGGCACACCGAGGACGGCTTCCACCCATACCGCTGCGACTATCTGGGCTTGATGGGGCTACGGAATATGCAAAACGTTCCGACAGTTATTTCAAGCATCGATTCGGTGCACCTCACTGATAGGCAGCAGGATGTGCTGTTCGAGCCGCGATACGTGATCAATCCGGATAACGAGCACCTATGTCAAAGAAGCCGCGAAGCTCTTGACACCGATAACTGGTGCGAATCTCTCATGTACGAGTGGAGAGACCCTGCGCCAGTGGCCATCTTGTTCGGCGATTCTCGGAACCCTTACCTGCGAATCGATCCGATCTTTATGTCCGCACTGCCTGGCGACACGGAAGCCGAGGGAGCCCTCAATTTAATCATCCGACAACTTGATGAAGCCCTCCAAGAAGTTGTCATCCAGGCAGGTACCGTCTGTTTCCTGGACAATTATCGCGCGGTCCACGGCCGCGTCGCCTTTCAAGCCAAGTACGACGGTACAGACCGATGGCTCAAAAAGCTGCTTTTGACCAATGACCTTCGGAAGTCGCGGTCGTTACAAACCTATGCCGAAACTCCGGTCTTGGTACCTGCGATGACCGTAGACAAAATCCAAGGTTCAAGGCGAAGTTGGACGCAGGCTCCAAAAGGCGTGTGACAGGAGTACCAATGAAGCCACAGCAGGACGCCAAGAGCGAGACGTTGTCAGCAGTAAAATCGGCATTGCTGGATTTGTGGCGCAGCGGAGCAACCATCAGGGATGGTGCGGCGCAGATTACTAGGCGGTCCAGTCGCGGCTCTATACCACTGTCCCTCGCGCAGGAACGAATTTGGTTCATCGAGCAGTTCCAGCCGGGAACGCCCGCATACAATCTCTCGTTCTGTTCACGTATCGAGGGCAGGCTCGATCCAGATATCCTGTCGCAAAGTCTGACGGACCTGGTGGAACGCCATGAAATCTTGCGAACGACAGTCGTTGTAGATCAAGACAGCCCAATCCAGTTAGTAGACAGATCTCCACGGCCGCACCTGGACTTCATGGATTTGCAAGATTACAACGATGATGACGCGCTGGCGATGGCAATTCAGCGAATTGATGCCGCTACTCAAAAACGCTTCCAATTGGAATCCGATCCGCTCGCTCGCGTGATTCTGTGCACGACTCGTAGCCATTCAATTCTTGGCATCGTGGTGCACCATCTCGTAGCGGACGGCTGGTCGCTTGGTCTAGCACTGCGAGAGCTGTCTGACAGCTATCAGGCGCGAGCATGCAATCAGTCACCGGTCTTCTCTCCGTTGCCGATTCAGTATGGCGATTTCGCGGTATGGCAGCGCGAGCACTTACGGGAAGACATGTGGGAACGGGACATAGCTTATTGGCGTGAGGCTCTTTCGGACCTCTCCCCGCTTGAGTTGCCGACCGACCAGTCACGTCCTTCCGTGATCACCCCTCGGGGTGATTGGCGTAAGATCCGCCTGTCACAACAGCTCTCAGAAGCAATCCGAGAGTTAGCCCGCAATCACAATGCGACTGTGTTTATGGTCGTGTTGGCTGCCTTCAACGTACTGCTGTATAAGCTGACGGGCCAGAGCGATTTGACGGTCGGCACTGCAATCGCTGGACGCGTGCATCCTGAGACGTTTGCCCTAATCGGGAACTTCATAAATATGCTCACGTTGCGTACCAACGTTTCCGGTGACCCCACGTTCGCCGAAGTGCTTCAGAGGACCCGAGACACGTGCTTAGGTGCCTTCGCTCATCAGCATGCTCCATTTGAACGGGTAGTCGCTCAATTGCAGCCGGAGCGTGATCTCTCCCGCAGCGTACTTTTTCAGGTGCTCTTGGTGTTGCAACCTCCTGTGGAGATCCAGCGCTTCGCCGGATCGCTGATGCAATTGATCGAATTAGGGCCGCGAAGCGCGCGTGCGGACTTGGAGATTCACCTGCGGGATCAACCTGAGATCTCGGGTCGCGTGGCTTTTAGCACGGACCTATTCGACCCCCAAACTGTGGAGCGCCTCATTGAACGATTGCAAATCGTGCTTGAGGAGATGGTTGCAAATCCGGAGTGCCACGTTTCAAATTGCTCCATCGTGCTCGCTGAGGAGCAGCGAATGTTGGATGCGTGGGGCCGCGGCAATGAACCTGAGATTCCTCCTGTTGGCGTACACCAAATGATTGAACAACAGGCCGCGATCCGATCTGATGCCACTGCAGTCGTATTTCAGGAATCAGGGCTCGCGTATCGCGAGCTGAATTCAAAAGCGAACCAGCTTGCACATTACCTGGGCTCGTTGGGTGTAGGCCCTGAAGTTAAAGTTGGCGTTTTTCTCGAGCGCTCCGTCGAGATGGTTGTAGCCCTGGTGGCCGTACTCAAGGCTGGCGGAGCCTACGTGCCGCTCGACCCGCACTACCCGGCCGAGCGATTGGCACTCATTACCCGGGATGCGCAGGTAACGGTGCTAGTGTCGCAGCAGAAGTTGGCACAGAATGTTGCGGCTCCGGATGCGCGCTTGGTCTGTTTGGACACCGATCGAGACACCATAGACACCTCGCCCGATCACAACCCACCGAGTCGGGTGCGTCCTGACAATCTGGCGTACGTAATCTATACCTCTGGCTCGACTGGCGTGCCCAAAGGAGTGCAGATTACGCATCGGGCACTGACCAACCTGGTGCTCTCGATGATCGAGCGCCCGGGTTTGACTGCGGACGACGTACAAGTTTCCGTCGCGAGCCCTTCATTCGACGCTTCGGTGGGCGAATTCTTTCCAGTATTGGCGGCTGGCGCGACCCTCGTAATTGCGCCACCCGAGGCCTTGGTCGACGGCGACCGGCTTCGGAAACTTCTGCAGGAGAGTCGAAGCACCGCGCTCCAGGCAACCGCGACGACCTGGTTACTGCCGAGCTCTTCCCCATTGGGATCACGCCGAATGCGAGCGCTCTGCGGTGGCGAACCGACGCCTCCGCCGCTCGCCGAGTCACTCGCCAAAATGTATGACCAGGCGTGGAACATGTATGGACCTACGGAAGCTACCGTCTGGGCCAGCGCACATCGTTTGGAATCTGGCGCCTCCGTTTCGCTTGGACGACCGCTCAACAACACGCGGCTTTACGTAGTCGATGAAGACTTACAGCGCGTTCCGATCGGTGTCGCTGGGGAACTCTGTATCGGGGGAGCAGGTCTTTCCCGTGGTTATATCCGTAGCGCCGGGCTCACCGCGGGACGGTTTATCCCCGACCCATTTACACCTGACACCGGGGCCCGCTTGTATCGAACTGGCGATCTGGCGCGCTTTCGCCCGAACGGGACGCTCGAATTCTTGGGACGCCGCGACCACCAAATCAAATTGCGAGGACACCGGATCGAACTGGAAGAGATCGAGGCGATTCTCTCCTTGCACACCGGCGTTGATCGTGCCGTGGCGACCGTGCGCGGAGTGTCGACTAACGACACCAGGCTGGTCGCGTATATATCGCCGCCTCCTGCCGACGGCGAATGTACGCAGTTTGTTTCCGATCTCAGACGTCATCTCCGCAGGTACGTTCCGGACTACATGACGCCTTCGGAATTTATTTTCTTGCAATCACTTCCAACGACGCCGACCGGCAAAGTAGATCGTCGCTGCCTTCCTTGCGCTTCCGGGCATTCTGTGGTCGACAGCACGAGTATTGTGCCACGAACGCCTCTTGAGTGCGAGGTCGCATCCGTTGCGGCTCAGGTCCTAGGCTTAGAACGCATTGGAATTCGTGATGACTTTTTTTCCGCCGGTGGTCACTCCTTGACCGCGGCACGACTTGTGGCCCATCTCCGTACCAAATACCAGGTAGAACTTCTTCTCGAGGAGCTTTTCCAGGCACCTACTGTGGAACGTCTTGCTGCAACGATCGAACGAGAGTTGAATCGCAAGTTGCACCTGCGAAACCAAGATGCGCGCCTGCGTCGGACAGTAGAACAATTACCGGAACAAGCTGTCGATGGGCTGATCCGGCAGTTACTCTCTGAGAAAAACGAGAAGCTGACTGCCGGTACACAGGAGGCGTGATGCAATTCGGAATGTTCTTCGAGCTTCAGTTGCCGCGGCCCTGGGATCCGGATAGTGAACGAAGACTTGTGAAACACGCGCTCGAATGGGCCGATTTGGGCGAGCTTTCAGGAATCGAGTATGCATGGGCTCAGGAGCACCATTTTCTAGAGGAATACTCGCACTCCACGGCCCCGGAAGTATTTCTGGCAGCCATCAGCCAGCGGACGAAGGTTATGCGCGTGGGTCACGGCGTTACTCTGATGCCACCCGCCTATAATCACCCAGCCCGTGTGGCAGAACGCATCGCGATGCTCGATCTGGTAAGCGATGGAAGGGTGGAGTGGGGTACCGGCGAGTCTAGTTCGCGGCTCGAACTGGAAGGCTTTCAAGTACCTTACATCGAGAAACGCGCCATGTGGGCGGAGTCCGTCAGGGAGACGGCGACGATGATGTGCTCGGAGCCGTACCCCGGTTATCAGGGCCGTTACTTCTCTATGCCCCCCCGAAATGTTGTGCCAAAGCCGGTGCAAAAACCCCATCCCCCGCTTTGGGCGGCCTGCACCAACCGCGACAGTCTTAAGTTAGCGGCGCGCTACGGCGTCGGCGCGCTCACTTTCTCTTTCATGGACGCGGGTGAAGCCCGCTACTGGGTCCGCGAATACTACGACACGTTTAAGCATGAGTGTTCGCCTATAGGACGAGCAGTAAACCCCAATGTCGCCATGCTGTCGGGAGTCATGTGCCATCCCAACGCCGACACAGCAATCGAGCGAGGCTTGGCTGGCCAGCAGTTTTTCAAGTGGGCACTTGCTCATTACTACCGCAATGGCGCTCACGTGCCTGGCCGCTCCGACCTCTGGCGCGAGTTTCAGAGCGCAAAACCGGAGCCGATGGCGGGGATCACGGGAATCGGCACTCCTGAGCAGGTGCGCAATTATTTTCGGGATCTTGAGGCCGCCGGTGTCGATCAGGTCATCCTTCTCCAGCAGGGCGGGAATTATTTGCACGATCACATTTGCGAATCACTGCAACTGTTAGGCCGGGAAGTGATCCCTGAGTTTGCCGAGCGCCACGTGGAGCGGCGGCGTCGAAGGGCCGCGGAGCTTGCACCGTACGTCGAGAACGCCATGTCTCGCGTACCTCCAATCGAGAAATCCGACCCGCCCGTGATCGAGTCTTATCCGGTGCTCTGGCAGCAGAACGGCATCACTGACCAGCAAGTAGGAACCACGCGTGCCGTCGACGCCGCATCCTTGTGGCGCCTGCACGTTGGCGGCAGTTCCCGGCGTGAGAGGAGCTAACGTGAGGAACACGCTGGTAACAGTGATGCGTTCTCGGGCTGAACAAATGCCCGAGAGTCTGGCTTGTGCGTTCCTTGTGGACGGCGAACAGGAAATGAGGACGATCAGCTACGCCGGACTTGATCGTGAGGCGCGTCGCGTAGCCTCGCTGATTTCGGGACAAGTCGCTCTAGGCGCGCGCGTGATACTTGTGTATCAGCCCGGGCTCGACTTTCTGATCGCTTTCCTTGGTTGCCTCTACGCCGGCGTAATCGCGATACCGGTATATCCGCCGCGCCAGCCCCGCTTCGACGGCCTGAATCGATTGAAGCGCATCTTGGACGATTCAGGTGCCGACGCCCTGCTTACAACCTACGCGATCCGTGCGCTTGCCGACACGGTGCCTGCGGTAAAAGATACTCTCGCTGGCGTCCGCTGGATCCAGACGGATGGTGGTCGAGGAGACGCCAGCGATTGGCGCGATCCCGACGCGAACAGCGACGGGATTGCATTCATCCAGTACACCTCCGGCTCGACTACCGACCCGAAGGGCGTGGTGCTCCGTCACGAGAATCTGATCGCCAACTTGGAGGCCATTCACTGGTTCGTCCGGCAGCCCGACCACGGCAAGATGGTTTCCTGGTTGCCGATGTACCACGACATGGGATTGATTGGAACCGTGCTCTACCCGCTGTTTCAGGGCATACCAACGTACTTGATGTCTCCATCGCATTTTTTGCAGCGCCCGGTGCGGTGGCTCAGGCTGATATCGAGAGTGTGCGGCACCATCACCGGCGCGCCGAGCTTCGCTTATGAACTATGCGTGCAGCGTGTGACGGACGAGGACCGGTCAACTCTTGACCTGTCGTCCTGGGAGGTTGGCTTCAACGGTTCCGAGCCCATCCGCGCGGCAACGATCCGCAGGTTCGAGAGGGCTTTCAGCTCCTGTGGCTTACGCGCGGGCACGGTTGTCGGTTGTTACGGCTTGGCCGAGGCGACGCTGCTGGTTACCGGCGCGCACCGCGAGGACCACACGCGGTTTGTGTCCATGGATCGAGAGCAATTGGAGCGAGGAATCGTCAGGGCCTGTCCGCACGACGATGCACTTTCCACCGAACTGGTGTCCTGTGGCAGTCTTTTTTCAACTCACGAGATTCGCATTGTCGATCCTAAAGCCGCCTTCGAACTGCCACCGGGAACCGTCGGTGAGATCTGGCTTCACAGTCCCGCCGTGGCCCAGGCCTATTGGAACCGGCCTGAGGAGTCCGCGCTGAGTTTTGGTGCGATCCTCCCGAACAGCGGAGCGTGGATCAAGCGATACTTACGAACTGGCGATTTGGGATTCATGCTGGATGGGCAACTTTACGTCACCGGCCGCCTCAAAGATCTTCTTATCATACGTGGCCGTAATATTCACCCGCACGATGTCGAAGATGCTGTGCAGAGCGTCGACTCAAGGTTGAGGGTTGGCCGCGGTGTCGCCTTCCCGGTGGAAACGGAAGACGGTGAAGGAATCGGCTTGGTGCAGGAAACCACTGAGACCCAACCGGACCAATTGGGGCTGCTCGTTCAGTCGCTACGCGAAGCCGTGGTTGAAACACTTCAGACAAACCTCGCAGTGGTTTATCTCGTCGCACCACGGTCTGTGTCGAAGACCTCAAGCGGGAAACTTAGTCGTCGCGCAACCCACGCTGCTCTACGAGCCGGCCAAATATCGATTCTGTATGAGCATTGGGATGTTGCAAGAAAGCTCGAAGGACTGGCCGTATGACAACAAGAGGGTCTAGCATTGACAGCGAGACCCTGCTGGCATGGTTTGCTGCGCGCGTTTCAGAACTTGCTGGACGACCGATAGCGGACTTCGATCCTGACGAGCCATTTTCGGCGTACGGCCTGGATTCCTTGAAGCTGTCACAGATTGCCGGCGACCTGGAATCGAGCATTGGTCGCCGACTTGATCCAACCGTTCTTTTCGAGCATCCCTCCGCATCATTACTTGCGGCACACTTGGCCTTACCGGGCGTTCGGAACGGCGCCGCCGAACCTCAGAACAAGATGGCCGAACCGATAGCAATTATCGGAATCGCCTGTCGCATGCCAGGCGCCGATAACGTGGAGAGTTTCTGGCGACTGCTCGAGGCGGGTAGCGACGCGGTTACGGAGGTACCCATCGACCGTTGGAATGCCGAATCGCTCTACGACCCCGATCCGGAAACTCTGGGCCGTACCGTGAGCAGGTGCGGCGCATTCCTCAACGACATCGCGATGTTTGACGCGGTGTTTTTTCGTATTTCCGAAGAAGAAGCCCGTCGAATGGACCCGCAACAGAGACTATTGCTCGAAACATGCTGGGACGCGCTCGAAAACGCAGGAGAACTACCCGAGCGGCTACGCGGTTCCGCTGTCGGCGTTTTTGTTGGTGTTTCGGCAAATGATTACCTTCATCGCCAACTGTCGGATCGGGCAACCATCGGTCGCTACACGGCCACTGCGAACTCGGCGGCGATTGCTGCAAACAGGATTTCCTACTTTTTCGATTTTCGGGGTCCTAGTCTTGCAGTTGACACAGCCTGTTCATCCTCGCTGGTTGCCGCGCACCTTGCCTGCCGTGCGCTCCGCGACGGTGAATGTGAGCGCGCAGTAGTGGGCGGTGTGAACCTCCTGCTCGACCCCGAGATCACAATCGCGCTCAGCAAGGCAGGCATGCTAGCCCCGGACGGCCGATGCAAGGCGTTTGATGCCTACGCGAATGGGTATGTGCGAGGCGAGGGCTGCGGCGTAATCGTCTTGAAACCGCTATCAGCCGCGCTCGCGGCGGGCGACCGCATATATGCTGTGATTCGCGGAAGCGCCGTCAATCAGGATGGGAAGTCGAACGGCCTCACGGCCCCAAATCCCGCGGCCCAGCGCGCGGTACTGCGTGCCGCTTATCGGAGTGCGGGAATTGAACCAGGCACCGTACAGTACGTCGAATGTCACGGCTCGGGCACGTTGCTGGGCGATCCGATTGAGGCCCGGTCACTGAGCGCGGTTGTGGGTGACGGTCGCGCCGGTGAGAACCCGTGCCTGATTGGTTCGGTGAAAACCAACATCGGTCATCTGGAAGCCGCGGCAGGGATAGCAGGAATAATCAAACTCGCCCTCATGTTGCAGCGCGGCCGTGTCGTCCCGAGTCTCCATTTCAACCAGCCCAATCCACATATTCCTTTCGCAGACTTAAACCTTCGGGTCGTAACTCAAGCTTCGCCGTGGCCGTGCCCGAACCGACGACGAATTGCAGGAGTAAGCAGCTTCGGATTCGGCGGAACGAACGCGCACCTGGTCTTGGAGGAAGCTCCTGCGCAAATCCTTTCGGCACTCCCAGGGCCAGTGGTATTGCCCATTTCCGCGAGGACCCGCGCTGGTTTGGAACAGTCGGTGAAAATGTGGGCTGCTCGACTCTCGGAAGTCGAACTCGGGGAGATCACGGCGCTCGCTCTTGCGGCGACAATGCGTCGCACCCACCATCACCCTTTTCGTGTGGCATTGGCGGCAGAAAACCCGCTCGCACTTCGAGAGCGTCTCCGCGATCTGGAACGCCGCTTTCCAAATCTTCCGCCATCTCAGAACGCTTCAGTTGCAGGCGCTAGAGTCGCATTCGTTTTTTCAGGACAGGGCTCACAGTGGTCCGGCATGGCCAGGGACCTCCTCGAAAACAATGCTTTGTTTACTTCAACCATCCGGCGATGCGATGCAGTTCTGAGTCTCGAACTGGGCTGGTCAATCGAGGCTGTATTGCGGGGGCAAGATTCGCGGGATTTTAACGACACCGCAGTCGCGTCGCCTCTCCTGGTGGCCGTACAGTTCGCGCTGGCTCAGGTTTGGCGGAGCATCGGCATCGAACCCAGAGCTGTGGTTGGGCACAGCTTAGGAGAGATGGCGGCGGCGCTCACAGCCGGCCTTCTCGATTTCGAAAGCGGTATGCGCTTGGCGGTGCTGCGTGGCCGGCTGATTGCCACGGCTCCCGGAAACGGGCGTATGATGGCTGTCCGATTGAGCCGCGATGAAGCGGAACGGGAAGCGGAGAGATACTCAGGCAAGATTACCTTGGCCGCTGTCAACAGCCCCGACATATCCGTGCTTGCGGGCGACGCTGGTGTTCTTGAGAAGTTGTATCAGGAGCTAGCGGACCGCAATATCGCGGCTCGCTGGCTAAACGTGAACTACGCGTTTCACAGCCCAAACATGCAGGCCGCGAGCGACGCACTAACTTCCGCGCTTCAGGGCATCGTTACCCATCGACCATCCATTCCTTTCTATTCCACAGTTCTAGGCCGAAAGATTCAAGAAAGCGAAGTTGACGCAGCGTACTGGGGACGTGGAGTCTGCGTGCCTGTTGAATTTGAGGCCGCTGTCACATCACTATTGGAAGAGGGGATCGATGCAGTAATCGAGATCGGTCCGCAGCCGGTACTTGCAACGTCTCTTCGGCAGATCGCCGATGCCGTTGGCAAGCAGCAACTCGCCATCCTTCACTCCCTTGATCGAAATCACCGTGATCGCTACGCTTTGTTGCACAGCCTATGCCGTCTCTATGCCATGGGTTGCCAAATTCATTGGGATCGAATGTTCCCCTATGAATCGCAAATGATTTCGTTGCCGCCACATCCGTGGGAGCGGAGAAAACATTGGATTCCGCGCCGAACGATCGGGACCACAGCGACTCCCGACGCAAAACGGGGCCTGCTTGGGGAGCAGATCAGCGTTGCGTTGGCCGATGAGCGGATTATCTGGCAATCCCGACTCAGCAATGCTGCGCTTCCCTGCCTAGCCGACCACTCTGTCCGTGGTGTCACACTCTTTCCTGCGTCAGCATACGTAGACCTTGCTGCGACCGCTGCGGCCGAAGCTGGGTTGACGAGTTTCGACATCACCAGCCTCGGTTTCCACAGCCCATTCGTTCTCGGCGATGAACCTGTATACGTTCAGACTACTCTCACGAATGTCGCTCATGACCGATACCAGATTGCCATTCACAGTTGCAAAGACGACGACGAACCTCATAAGTGGGTGCTCCACGTTACGGCAACGCTGGGCTCGGTTACAGCGGAGATGCCACGCGCCGCTGAACTCGACGTTTGCGACCGTTGTCGAGATTCCATCGCTCCCGCCCTGTACTACGACTTTCTTCGTATGCAAGGTTTCGACTACGGTCCGTCATTCCGGGGCTTGCATGTAATTCTGCAAGGCGATGCCGAGGCTATAGGTGAAATCGCCGTGCCCGTCGACAATACTTCACCGGGAACTGAGCGCGTGCGGCTGCTAGACTCCGCGTTTCAACTGATCGCTGCGGCCGCAGGGATTCGACGAGAAACACAGATCGACTTCGGCCCTTATTATCCTGCGGGCATTCATAAAGTGCATTGGGTGTCAGCCCCCACTTCCAGCGCGAAGGCGCATGTCCGCCTGCAAAAGAGCGAACCTGAACACTTGGTGGCCGATCTGGACATATTCGATGACGCGGGCAACACTTGCATCGAGATCGTCGGCTTGGAAGTGCGCCGCGTTGCTATCGGCCACGAGACGTCGCCGGTCACCGGTCAAGTGCTCCGGTTTTATGAGCCCCAGTGGCAACAACGTGACCTGGAGCAAAAAGCCGAACGCGGAGTGGCTGTCACTGGTCACTGGCTAGTATTTGCGGATGAATCTGCCGCCGCCAGGAATCTACTTGATGCCCTTGACCGGATGCAGATCGACGTGATCACCTGCCGGGCGGCGACCTCATTCGCTTGGATTGCGCCGAAGGTGGTTCAACTTGACCCGTGGCGGTCAACCGACTATGAGCGTCTCATAAAGGAGATCACCGACAAGACTGAGCCGTTGGTGGGCGTGGTACATCTGTGGGGCCTTGATCAGTCTGTAGAAGACAAACAAACAAGTGTAGACTCGGCGACTTCTGCAACGCCGTCCGTATCCTTGCTCCACCTAATCCAGGCCCTATCGTTTTCCGCTAAGCGGTCCATTAAGAAGTTGATTGTCGCTACTCGCGGCTGCCAACCGGTCGAAGAGCACCGTTTCATAGCGAATCCTTTCGCGGCCACAATGTGGGGCCTCATGAAAACCGTAGCGATCGAGAACCCACTGCTCCCATTCTTGTGCGTGGATCTGGATCCTGAGGCAAAAGACGCCGCCGTTCGCCTGTGCGATGAAATTGTCGCTGAAACAAGAGATACCGAGGTCGCCTGGCGCCGGGGCTTGCGATTCGTTCGTCGCCTGATTGAGGTTCCAGGCCCAACAACGTCATGCGACCGTGGCTCATTGCCGATACTTGCCGACGCGATCTACGTCATTCTGGGCGGCACGGGGGCACTCGGCCTGCGCATCGCGGAACACCTCGTGGAGCGAGGGGCTCGCCATGTCGCGTTACTCGCGAGAGGGCCCGCAACAACGCAGGGGCTCGGTTTAATCGATACCATGAGCCGTGCCGGAGCCGACATTCGATTGGTCGCTACGGATATACGGGACCGAACCAAGCTGGCATGTGCGTTGGAGGGAATTCGAGCCCTGGGCCTGCCAATACAGGGAGTCATCCATGCGGCCGGCGTGCTGGATGATGCTGCACTGTTCGATATGACGGCCGAATCGCTCGTTAAAGTTCTGGAACCCAAAATCCTTGGCTCTTGGAATCTCCACGAACTTACTCTCGACGATCCCCTCGATTGGTTCGTGCTTTTCTCTAGCGCTGCTGGCCTCCTTGGCGCACCGGGCCAAGCTAACTATTCGGCGGCGAATGCCTATTTGGACGCGCTCGCACACTACAGACGACATCTCGGTCTTCCGGCCATTTCAATCGACTGGGGACCATTCGCCGAGTCAGGGATGGCCTCCGTCACTTTAGAAACTCCCGAGTCGCGCCGTCTCCGCCTGGCTACTAGTGCCATCGATCCTCGCCGCGGTGCTGCAATTTTCGAACGCCTGATTAGCCAAGGATCAGCCCAAACAGCAGTGCTTTCCTTCGACTTGCGGAACCTTCTCCAGTTTTACCCTGCAGGGCCGGGCACGTCATTCTTTGATGAGATTTCTGAAGGTGAGCCTGCCGATCTCAAAGCCAGAACTTCCGGAGCGGCCGTGCGCCCGGAACTGGCGACACTGTACGTTGGGCCGCGGAGTCCGGTAGAGCAGAGGATCGCAACGGTTTGGCAGAACGCGCTGGGAATAGAGCCAATTGGCGTGTTCGATAGTTTTTTTGAACTCGGAGGCGACTCTGTCTTCGCAAATCGGATGCTCATCGAGATGAACAGGGCCCTGGGTGTATCTATCGACCCCGAGTTAGCATTTGGCAGACTTACCGTGGCGGATCTCGCCGCGCTCGCAGAGGAACAAATGCAGAAGAATCTTATGGATATGAGCGAGGGCGAGGCGGAGGAGCGATTTTGCCAAAGTATGGCCACACAAGATTCGTAACAAATGTACTTTGCTTCGCAGGCAAAGTTGCTCTAGAACGCCGACCAACAAGGAGGTAGCGATGAACTTCACAGGAACTGAACTTGCCAATGAGAATCGGTCTCAACTTCCGTCTTTTAATCTGTTTGATCCAACGTGGCGCGCTGATCCGTACCCTTTGTACCGACGCCTCAGGACGGAAGCGCCGGTCGGTATCATGCCTGCGCTAGGCATCTGGTACTTTACACGATATGCCGATTGCCTGGCCCTACTGCGCGACACGCGGGCCGGCTGTGATACCCGTAAATCGGAGGTCTATCGTAACCTGACAGCTTCTGGCGCGTTACGCATGCCAGACAACCTGCGTTCGCAGCGCTCCTTTCTGTTCCTAGATCCACCGGACCATACCAGGCTGAGGCGGCTTGTCGCGAGCGCCTTTACGGCGAATATTGTGAGCGGCCTTCGCGAGCGTGTCCAACAACTCGTCACCGAGTTACTCGATGCGGCGGTCGAACGGGGCCACTTCGATATTGTTAGTGACTTCGCGTATCCGCTCCCCTTCACCATCATTTGCGAGTTGCTGGGCATTCCAGTGCATGATCAGAATCAGTTTCGGGGGTGGTCCGAGGAGCTTATCAGCTCCATGGACCCGCAACTTCATGCGCCTCCGGAACTTGTGCGGCGACAGACGGAGGCGATCCAAAAAGCCACTGCATACTTGCTTGAGCTAATCAGTGAGCGCCGAGAGAACCCATCTGACGATCTGCTGACTGCGCTTTTCCGAGCTGAGGAGGCGGGCGACAAACTCACTGACGATGAATTGCTTTCAACGGTGATTCTACTGTTTGCGGCAGGGCAAGAGACCACCGTCAACTTGATAAGCAATGCCGTGTTAGCCCTGCTCACTCATCCAGAACAGGCATCCCTACTACGGAAGCAGCCGTCGCTGGCGCGCTCTGCGGTCGAGGAGATCCTTCGCTGGGATGCACCCACCCAAATGACACAGCGAGTCGCGCTCGAGGAAATTGGCATCGGCGGGGTCACAGTTAAGAAAGGCGTTCCTATGGTATTAATCCTTGCGGCCGCAAACCGCGATGAGGCGCAACTTAGTGATGGAGAGCAATTCGACATTTCGCGGCCTCATATTCCGCACCTTGCATTCGGATTTGGCGCACATTTTTGCCTGGGTGCGCCACTCGCGCGTCTCGAAGGGGAGATTGCGCTGTCGACACTTTTTTCCAGGTTTCCGGACTTACGTCTGGCGGACGGAGTGCGCCGGCGCGACACCCTCGTGATGCGCGGTTTGGCGGCTCTGCCGGTGAAACTTTGAGGAACATGCACAATGTCTACTGCACCAGCAAATCCAATTGACAGCGTCATTGATCAGGTCACTGGCTTCTGGCGGACGGCCGTTCTCCGGGCAGCTTTCGAACTGCATCTCCCTGATCACCTGATGAGTGGCCGCGACTCGCCGGACATTATCGCAGCCGCTGAAGGCGCTGATGCCCGCGCGATCAAAATGATTCTTGATGTACTGTGCGCATTTGGATTTGTCAAGAAGAGTGGTGGCGCTTATAAACTGCAACCGGCCATAGAAAACATGTTGCCCGTGTTTCGTCGATCAACAGCGCTGTTGCTGAATGACGCTACCTGGAGCATGTGGGGGCGCGTCTCGGAGTCTGCGCGGACGGGCAAACCCATCGGCCCCGGGCTCGAGTACTGGATCGAGTTTGCACACAGCACACGCGAGATTGCCTTGCAGCAGGGTAGGGAAATCGCAGGCTTTGCCAAAAGGTCAAACGCACGCGCGACCCGAATACTAGACGTTGGGTGTGGTTCGGGAGGTGTGGGTTTCGGCTTCCTTTTGGGCGATCCTACAACCACGGTTACCGCAGTTGATAGTGCCGAGGTTATAGCGGTAGCCTCTGAGCTCGCTAAAGAATTGCGCATTATTGACCGGGTCTCGCTGCGCTGCATGGATATTTTAGGTGGAGAGACATTCGGTGACGGCGCATTCGACGTTGTTATCGCGGCCAGCCTGGTCCATCTGTTCGACTCCGCTACGAATAAGGCTCTAATTAACAAAATCGCCCAAGCGCTCCCCGTCGGGGGGACGATTTTTCTGAATGACATCATCGCGGATGACGAGAGCCAGACTGCCGTCTATCCCTTATTGTTCTCGATTGAAATGCTGCTTAGAACCCCCGGCGGCATGGCGTATACATTGCCCGAGATCTCGTCCTGGCTGCAAGAAGCCGGGTTTGGAAGTATACGGTCGCAACCCATGATGGGCAACATGACTCTCATCGCAGCCACCAAGGACGGGCCTGCCGGAAATTTAAGATTCAGCGGTTCAGGTTCAGAAGGGAGGTGCAACATGCGATATCTACACTGAGTTGAATTGCTGGCCATGACCCGCGTTGCGGGTCGTGGCTAGCTGGCTGGGGGGACTCTTCATTTAGTTGGATGAGATGTGTTTGTGGGCTTGAATTCACGAGGACAAGCGATGGAGCACCGACTAGGCACTCGCGCGCGAATCAGCGCCGAGGTTTTCGAAAGACACCCCGACTACCGCGCCCACATAATCTATACAAAGGGCGTGGTGAATGGCCCCAGCAGCGATACTACTCTCCAGTTCTTAAGGTCATCGCAAGAACAGGCAATGCGACGCTTTGCTCAGTTGCCCATCACCGAACATCCTCACATCGCCGCATGGCGGACGACATATGGTCAATTCGGATCGAAGCCCAGTCGCTTTCACTGCTCCGCCGAGGCCTTGTTAAGGCGCGCGGTGAAAGGTGTGGTTCCGTCAGTAAACCGGCTTGTGGATGTCTACAACGCCGTCAGTCTCGCGCATGTGGTGCCGATCGGCGGCGAGGACTGCGACCAAGTTCGAGGGGATCCGGTGCTGCGATTTGCGGGTGGTGGCGAGTCGTTTGAAACGTACGAAGGTGGCCGACTGACCACGGTCCCCGCAGATCCCGGCGAAGTCATTTGGGTGGACGATGGCGGTGTCACATGCCGCCGATGGAACTGGCGTCAGTGTGAACGAACGACTCTCGTTGAGCATTCTGTAAACGCATACTTTATCCTCGACGCTCTGGGCCCTTGCACGGACGCCGAACTCGGGTCAGCTACACAAGCGCTGGTGGAAGGTTTACGGTGTGTATCGCCGGGCTTTGATATGGAAGCCGTGATGATTTCGCGGGCCAGTAAAGACTCAGGTGAGCCTTTAACTACGATTCAAGAAACCGCCGACAACGGGGCGTCACTAGGCAACACAATTCCAATCGAAAGAGGCTAAGAACAGATGTCTACAGCTCGTCACACGATTTTGGGACTATCGCCCGAAGAGAAGCGCGCCCTGCTAACACGGCTGCTAAAAGACGATCATCTCGGGCGAATGGAACAGCTAAGCTCCCAACAGCAGAGGTATTGGGTGCTCCATCAGATGGTTTCCACGATTCCGACCCATGTGACCGTGGCGTATGACGTTCGAGGATCTCTCGACATCGCTTTAATGCAAACGGCCATGCGTGGACTGATTGAGCAAACGGAAATTCTGCGCGCCGCTTTTGTAGGTCTCGAAGGGCAACCCCGGCGAATTGTCACGCCGACTCCCAGGATAAACATACCAATCGTCGATTTGACGAACATCGAGCCTACGAGGGAACAGTCCGAGCTGGAACTGCTGAGTGTGCAAGAGGCGCGGTGTGAATTCCAGTTGGCCGTGTCACCATTGCTGCGCGTGACGGTCGCGCGCCTGGCAGCGGATCAGCACGTGGTGTTCATGACGGCGCATCAACTGGTGGCGGACCGGGCGTCGCTGAGAGTGTTAGCGCACCAATTGGCGGCTGGATGTGGGACCGCAGGAAACCAGGAGCGATGGTTGGAGTCGAAAGCACCCGAGGCTCAATACGAAGAGTTCGCAAGCCAGCAGAGCGGGTGGCTGGAAACGTCGGAGGCCGAAGCCTCGCTGGCTTATTGGCGAAAGCGGCTGGCAGGCACGCCGGTGTTGGGCATTCCGACCGATTATCCGCGGCCTGCGGTGAAAGCCGGCACTTTGATGGGTGCCCGGCGGAGGTCGGTGCTGTCGGAGAGTCTGGCTGAGTCGATCAGCGTGATGGGCCAGCGGCTGGGAAGCGATTCGTTCACCGTGCTGCTGGCAGCGTTTACCAGCGTGCTGGGGCGCTACTCCGGGCAGCGGGATTTTGCAGTGGGCTGGCCGGTTCCCAACCGTTCAGAGGCAAGTTGGGAGGGGGCGATCGGGCCCTTCGAGAATACGCTGGTGCTGCGAGCGGATCTGTCGGGTGACCCCAGCTTCGGCGAATTGATCGAGCGACTGGAGCAGGTTCGGGAGGAAGCGCAGAAGCACGCGGACCTGCCATTGGGACACCTGATCGAACAGTTGCAACTGAACACGGAGGTAGCGCACTCGCCGCTGTTTCAGGTGCAAATGAGGTGGGAGGAAGAGCGGTTGGAGGTGGAGGCCGGGACGTTGCTGTGGAAGGAGTTGGCACTGGAGACAGGGCTGTCGGCTTTTGATCTGACCCTGTCGGTGCGGCCCCGGCGGGGCGGATTGGAGTTGGAAGCCGAGTACAGCAGCGAACTGTTCGAAGCGGCGACGGTGGAGCGGCTGTTGGGGCACCTGGAGGTGTTGCTGGAAGTCGGGGTGGCCGAGCCGCAACGGCGCATATCGGCCCTGCCGCTGTTACGGGAAAGCGAGCGGATGCAGATCGTGGAGGAATGGAACGCGACCGAGGCGGCTTATCCGCGCGAACGATGCCTGCACCAACTGGTGGAAGAGCAGGCGCGGCGGACGCCCCACGCGGTGGCGGTGACAGCGCGCGAGCGGCAGTTGAGCTATCGCGAACTCGATGAGCAGGCCAACGGGCTGGCACATCAGCTGCACCATCTGGGAGTCGGGCCGGAAGTGCTGGTGGGAGTGGTAGCGGAGCGCACTGTATCGACCATCGTGGCGCTGCTGGGGGTGCTGAAGGCGGGCGGGGCGTATGTGCCCCTGGATCCGGAGTATCCGGCCGAACGGCTGCAGTTCATGCTCCGCGATGCGGCGATCGGAGTGGTGATCGCGCGCGCCGCGATTGCGGTGCGGCTACCGTTCGACAGTGTACAAGTGGTCGATCTGGCCGATGACATTGTGCCAGCCGGGGCGGGGCCGAACGTTAAGGTGCACAGCGACAATCTCGCTTACGTCATCTACACTTCGGGTTCTACCGGCAAGCCCAAAGCGGTTCTCACTGCCCATCGACAGATCGTTAATTCCACGTTTGCCCGCCTGCGCTTTTTTGAAGAGCCGATTTCCTCATATCTCATGCTCGCGCCGGTGACATTCGACGCCTCGGCCGCAGGACTCTACTGGACCTTGTCCACCGGCGCGCGGCTGGTCTTTCCCAGTGAAAATGACGTGGTCAACATGCCGCTTCTTGCTCGCCTAATCAAGCAATACGAGGTGAGTCATCTGGACGGTGTCCCTTCGCAATATTCGATACTCCTCGAATCCGAAAAGGCCGCTCTGGACGGTCTTCGCTGCTGCATTTTGGCGGGCGAGGTCCTCCCGCCGGCCGTAGTTTCCGAGCACTATCGCGCGGCGCCAAGAAGCCGTCTCTATAACGAATACGGCCCGACGGAAGCGACCGTCTGGGCCAGTGCATTCCAGTGTAAAGCGGAGGACATCAGGTTTTCCGTTCCCATTGGCCGGCCAATTCAGAATGTACGCTTATACGTCCTTGATGGCGACCTCAACCCGCAGCCCGTTGGTGTTCCAGGCGAGATCCATATCGGAGGCGAAGGATTGGCCCGTGGATATTTGAATCAACCCTCCCTTACTGCGGAGCGATTCGTCCCGAATCCGTTCGACGGCGCAAGCGGCGAACGAATGTATCGCACGGGAGATTTCGCTCGGTATTTGCCAGACGGCAACCTGGAGTTTTTGGGCCGAGCTGATGCCCAGGTGAAGGTGCGCGGATTTCGTATTGAACTCGGAGAGGTGGAACTGGCGTTGCAGTCCTACCCCGTGATCGCAGCCGCTGCTGTAACGGTCCGTGAGGAACGTCCCGGCGATATTCGGCTTACGGCCTTCGTCGTCCCTCGAGCGGATAGGCCAGATCTCAACGAGCTCATTGACTTCCTTCGCCGAAAGCTGCCGGCATATATGATTCCGGCCCAATTTGTCTTTCTGAACGAACTGCCACTGAATTCCTACGGCAAGCTGGATCGAGTGGCCTTGGTCTCAAAAGGCCGGCCTGTGAACTTGTCGACACCATTCGAGCCCCCAACTGCGACTGTCGAGAGGGAGGTGGCACAAGTTTTCGCAGAGGTACTCGGCATCGAACGCGTGGGCCTCAATGATGATTTCTTTGCCCTGGGAGGAAATTCCCTCTTGATCGCCCGGGTCGGCGCCCGCCTCTCCACTGCGTATGGCGTTGATCTGCCACTACACTCGATTTTCACGCTCCCGACTGTCGCCGGGGTCAGCCATATTGTCGATTTGTATCGAAAAGGTGGTTATCAGAGCGTGCTCGCAGAGCGCGATCCAAGCACGCTCGTTACCGAGGCGGTACTCGATCCGGCGATCAGCCCGGAGGGTTTGCCGATGGCGGACATTGACAATCCTGCTGCGGTCTTGCTGACAGGTGCGACCGGGTATCTGGGAATTTTCGTGCTCCAAGAACTGATCCGACAGACCGGTTCGGATGTGTATTGTTTGGTGCGCGCCTCCAACGCAACTGAAGCCATGGCCAGGCTCAGGCAAACCGCCAGCACGTTCAAAGTTCAGTGGGACAATACGTTTGACGAACGCGTACGCCTGGTCGTAGGCGACCTTTCCAAGCCGCTCTTTGGTTTAACTCCGGCCTCTTTTGCGCGGTTGGCGGAAACCGTTGACGCAATCTATCACGATGGTGCTCTAGTTAATTTTGTTTACCCCTATTCAGTCCTGAGGGGTCCCAACGTCCAAGGTACGATCGAAGTGCTTCGGCTTGCTTGCCAGGTGAAAGCCAAAATCGTGCATCATGTCTCTACAATCGACGTTCTGGTAGGATCGCATATCCCCCGCCCCTTCTTGGAGCATGATCTCCCGCAACACCCGCCTCGGATGCCGTTTAGCTACCCGCAAAGCAAGTGGATCGCGGAGAAGATCATCGTAACTGCGCGCTCGCGGGGTGTGCCCGTCACAATTATTCGCCCATCGATGATTATGGGCCACAGTGAGACCGGGGCATGTCACAAGACCGATTACATCATCACTGGCCTGCGAGGATTCTTAGAGCTCGGTATCCTGCCTCAATACGACGAGATTTTGCACGCAATGACCGTTGACTTCGCTAGCCGTGCTCTTGTTCATCTGACGCGCCAAAAGAGCTCCGCGGGGCAAATCTTTCACCTATGGAACTGTGATTCGCTACCCACAGTGTGGACTTACGACTGGGTCCGCTCCTTCGGATACGACTTTGACATTGTTCCTTTTGACGAAGCGCTTGACCGTGCAATGCAAGTAGATCCATCACACCCAATCTATCCGCTCTTGCCAGTTCTGCTCCTTTACAAGAGTGGTGATGCTGGCCTTCCGATGGATTGGGAAGCACACAAGGCGATCGATGCGAGGGCGGAGTGCAGCAACACGCTAAACGCCATCGACGGAGCGGGCATTCAGTGTCCGGTTCTCAACGAGAAATGGATGCACGATTGCCTGGAGTTCCTCATCGAACGACGTGAAATCGCACCGCCGCGGGCATATAGAATGCATTCGTTTGGGACTTGATCTTCGAGATCAGCAGTTGTAAGAGCAGCCAAGACTTCAATCTGATGAAGGAGAAATCGGAAATGGAAAATCACCGGGCTGGTGCGCTTGTCGTCCAGTGGGCTTCAGCCATTCCAGGACGCGAGCAGAAACTTCTCGAGATTCTGCGAAGAGTTCTCGACTTTTGTGAGCGCCTGCGGACGATCGGCCGCGTGGAGGACGTTCGACTTTTCATTAGCAAAACTGGCCAGTTTCGCGAAACATTGATGCTGTTTGGCCATCTAGATGAGCTCGCCAGGATTGTTGTCGAGCCTAAGTTCGAAAGCCTTGTGGCGGAGGGGACACTGGTCATTCGGGATATCGATATCGCGATATGGGAAGGCGGACCACCAAACTGGATGTTACAGAATGCAAACCCGTACGTCGATGCACTGCAAACCAACGGTTTCATTTGAGATTGCTACCGCAATCCGAGGACGCGCGCGAGAATAGCATCTCGGATACGAGTGGGAAGTGCTTCCAATGCGGCGAGGATTCTTGCATCCCGCCCTACCACATATCTCGCTCTCGGCCAACGTGTAGTCAGCACGTGATGGACCAGGTTCGCGATCCGCTCGGGCCGCATCGCATTTTGCAGAGATTGCTTCGAGAGGCGTTGAAGCGTCGGCATGGCGCAACCATACATTTCCCGCGCGAGCGACGGCATTCCTGTAAATATGTTCTCGATATGGGCGGCAGATTGAATCAACATGGGCGTGGCGACGCCACCCGGCTCGATAATCGAGACGTTGATGCCTGTAGAACGCAGTTCAACTCGCAGAACATCCGTTAGTGCTTCGACCGCGAACTTGGATGCAGCGTAGGCGCCCTCCCACGGAACGGCACTCCGGCCTGAAATCGATCCTACGTTCACGATGCGGCCACGACCCTCACGCAACAGTGGCAAAAAGGCTTGCGTGACCCGCAAATTTCCGATCACGTTCACTTCAAACTGGCGGCGAAAAGCATCAATTGGTAGGAACTCAAGCGGGCCTTGTATGAAGATGCCAGCGTTGTTCACCAGACCGGCTAGGCCCCCTCGGTCTATTGCGTTGGTTATTTGAGCTACTGCCGCCCTGATCATCTCGTCGCTTGTTACGTCGAGTGGAATGGCAGTGACAGAGTCTGTTTTGGCTTGGGAAAGCCCCTGCGTATCGGGAGATTGGAAAACACCAGCAAAGACATGAAATCCAGCGCGAGCGAGGTAGGACGTGCACGTATGGCCGATGCCGGTTGAAGCACCTGTGACTAGCACCGTCGGCTTTTCCAATCGTTCTCCTCATTAGGCCCACTGCTGCAAAGCACGGCCCAGAATAGAATAACGGAACTGTTGCCTCATCGCAACGCGACACGCGAAAGGTTATGCCCAGGACCACCCATGAGCTGGAAGGGCGGGTGATTAAGTCTATGTCCCGCGATTCGGACCGTCTTCAACGCTTGTAGCGTGATCTTTCCGTATGGCGCAAACAACTCAGAAGCAGCTCGGAAGTCGAGGGCTTCCGAGTTCAGATCCGAAAATCGCCTGTTCATCGCGGTCCATCGGCTCGGCAGATCGAATCGTTTGTGGCACACTGGCTGAAAGCGATCAAGAGACGCAAACGCCGGATGAAAACAAAGCCACGCGGCAAGGCAGATCCAATCGAGCGGCAGATCGAGTCTGCCTTTCTCCCCGGAACGTTCATCCGCGACGGTGAGTGCTTTGCGTTTGTGAGCAGGCTTGAAGAGGTCGCCGCCACCATCGATACGCTGGTTGCAGCCGAACCCGCTCGAGCCGTTGCTCTGTATGAGGCTTTTCTTGCCGGCTGTCATGCCAAGGCCGACGAGCTCGATGACTCCGGTGGCAGCTTCGGGCAATTCGCCCAGGATCTCATCTGCCATTGGATCAAATCCGTCCAAGCCGCGGGCGCCGACCCGGACAAGACCGCTTCCACCCTGCTCGCGTGGATGGACGACGACCCGTACGCCTTCTGCTATCAAATTGAAAAAGATGCTGCAGCAGCTTTCGACGAAGCAGGATTGGCTGCGTTCGAGAAGCAGATCCGCGACCGCTTTGATACTGCTTCGACGGACCCATCGAGTTGGACTTACCGCCGGATGGCCGAGATCCTGCGGGCGATTTATGTTGCGCAGCGGGACATCCAAGCGTATGTCGCGTTGGCCGAACAAACCGAACTCAAACCGGAAGACTGTTTGGCCGTCGCGAAATTGTTTGTTCCGCGCGAGCCGAACGAGGCTCTGGCCTGGGTCGAGCGCGGGCGCGCTCTTGACCGCAAGAGCCAGTTTCGGTCCACGGCGGCTTACGATCTGGACAAGCTCCACCGTGAGCTGCTAAGCAAACTCGGTCGAGCGGATGAAGCGCTAGAGGCTGCCTGGGCCGATTTTCAGAAGTCCCCCTCGAAATTCACCTATGACGATCTCATGCAGTTTGTGCCCACGACCGAGCGCGAGGCTTGGCACGAAAAGGCTCTGAATGCAGCGAGTGGAGCGAACCTACACGCGCGGCTCGAGCTATTCACCGGAACAAAGGAAACGGACCGATTGGCGGACCAGGTGCGCGGCTGCTCGGATGAAGCTCTTGAAAACGTGAGCCACTATGCCACTCAGCCCGCAGCGAAGCGGTTGGAGAAGAATCATCCTGGACTCGCCGCGCGGCTTTGGCGCTCTCAGGGAATGCGCATCGTTGACGCTAAGAAGAGTAAATACTACGACGCCGCGCTCTCCAATTTCGAGCGCGCCAGAGATTGTTATCAGCGCGCGGGACTGGCCAGCGAGTGGGAGCAGACTGTGCGCCGGGTTTACGCGCTGCATTACCGCAAGACCGGCTTCATCGGCGGATTTCAGGCCTTGGCTGCCGGCGCGAAACGCAGCGAACGACCTTCGTTCCTGGAGCGCGCGAAGACGCGATGGGGCGAACGCCACGGGAGAGACATTTCTTGAAGACAGCGAAACAGCCCGATTCGGCCCCTCCGGATGAAATTGGCAAGGGACGAACCGACGACACTGTGTTGCCGATCAACCTTGCCGGTCCGCATGACCTGATCGTGCTTTCGGTGAAGCAGAGGACCGCGCGCTGCCGCCTTCTTAGAAGTGCCCACACAATCACGCTTCGGGCAGGTGGCCTTTGGGAGGTTGTTCCCGGTGAGATCGCGGTTGTCCGGCGACGCAAACAATGGACCTACGCGCGTAATCCCTATCTTTCCGGCGAAATTGAATCTACGCGGCTCGACGTGCAGGCGCTGGGCCTTGTCCCGCTCAAACTGGAAGAGAGGGGCATGTGGGATCCATCCGAACGCTACTGGGGCGAGGAGGGCGAGCCGATCGAGGACTGGGCCAAACCGATCATCGCGTGGGGATCGCGTCCGGAATTTGAGATGGAGCAGATGTTGCCGGGGGCGGATCCAGACGATCCGTTTTGCGACCCCATTATAGAGTCGAATGATCGGAAGGACGCGGGCGATATTGAAGGCGCAAACAAAATTCTGATGGATCTGTGCCAGGCCGATCTCCGCTGCCTCGATGCTCATGCACACCTTGGCAACATTGCTTTCGATCACTGGCCAGAGATAGCTATTCGCCATTACGAGGTGGGGTTTCGAATCGGTGAATTGTCCCTTGGCAAGAGCTTCGATGGTATGCTTCCGTGGGGGTGGATCGACAACCGGCCATTTCTCCGTTGCATGTATGGATTTGGGCTTTGCCTATGGCGGCTGAGCAGATTCGAGGAGGCCGAGAATATTTTCAAGCGCATGCTCTGGCTGAATCCTTCCGACAACCAAGGTGTGCGATTTCTGGTCGAGGACGTTCGCGCTGGAGCGGCATGGCAATCGAGCAGCACAGGCAGGTAGTAGCACACATGCCGTCCTGATCTATTTAAGGTCTTGACGAAAGCTCACTTTCCGCAGTAAAGTAGTCGTAGATGCGGCATTTGTTTAGTCGCGGCCTCCTATCGTACCGACTTACAGTCGGGCAGTCTTGGTGTCTCTCACCAAGCCTGTAATTTCCCTATAATTCCAATTTGAAGTTGTACCCGGAAGGCTCGGGTAATTGGTATCCCACTGGTCTGCTAAGCCAGGGTCCCTTGGGACATAGGCGTTCGAGTCGCCTGCCTTCCGCCAGATCTTTGACAATTCGCGTTTGGGCAGTTAGCTGAGAGGCTGAAAGCGCCGGGCTGTAGCCCCGGTATTCCATTGGAATCTCCGAGGTTCGAATCCTCGACTGCCCACCAATGTTCGGGTGGCGCAACTGGTAGACGCGTGCGGTCGAGAACCGTATTGTTGCGAGTTCGAATCTCGCCCCGAACACTACAGGCTCGTAGCCCAACTCGGCAGAGGCAACACGCTCAGACCGTGTCCAGTGTCGGTTCGAATCCGACCGAGCCTACCAATGCGCCCGTAGTCCTGACCAGAGGCGCAGAAGAATGGTCGCCTTATCGCCGGATAAGGTCGGCACTCGACTTCGCCTCACGTCAGCAGAGGCAACCGCCTCAAAAGCGGTCGAGTGCTGGTTCGAATCCAGCCGGGCGCACCATACGCCCCGGTTGCCGATGGTGAGGCGAGCGGATTCCAAACCCGCGATTGGGTGTTCGAATCACCCCTGGGGTGCCATGCGCCGCAACAGCAAGTGGCGAGCGGCCGAGTTGCAACCTCGGTGTGCGCGGTTCGATTCCGCGGCGGCGCTCCAAGTTTTCAATGTGGAGGAGTGGACGAGTTGCTAAAGTCACCAGTCCCGAAAACTGGCGTGAGTCCGTAAGGGCCACCGAGGGTTGAATTCCCTCCTCCTCCGCCAGATTCGCAGAGATAGGTCGATAGTTGTGATGTGAAGAGTACATTAAGGGGCTTGAATATTTTTGTGAAGATAGATTAGGATTGAACTGCGTGACACAGATATTCCAATTCGGAACCGAACCAAAGGTACGCAGAGGCGCGTCAATCATGACGCGCGCGAGGTGACCTGACCGTCTTGGAATAACATACCGGTTTCAAGAAGCGGGCGGCCACCAAAAATGGCCGCCCGCTTTTTTTGTTTTATCGGTAATTTGAGGCATTTTGTCTAAGCTCGCTTCCGCTCGGAAGCGACGCAGTAGAAGTGTGTCTCAAAGCTGGTCTTTGACAACTGAATAGCATCACGGAAGTTGTGGATGAGCGGGCGTGGTATATAGGGTGTGCCCTGGGCCTCCAACCCAGAGAAGAGATTTCGATTATCTCCGTCCGCTCCAAGATTTCTGCGGGTGTGGCCTATTGGTTGGGCATCGGATCGCCAGTCCGATCAACGGAGTTCGATTCTCCGCACTCGCTCCATGCCGGAGTAGCTCAAGTGGAAGAGCACCGCACTCGTAACGCGGAGGTCGGGGTTTCGAATACCCCCTCTGGCTCCAGCCGATGTAGCTCAATGGGAGAGCAGTTGCATGGTAGGCAACCGATGAGCGTTCGATTCGCTCCATTGGCTCCAGAATCTCAGGCCCTGTAAGCATAGTCGGCGATGCGCCGGACCTGTAATCCGGAAAAGCCAGTTCGAATCTGGCACGGGGCTCCACTCTTTGCGTGAGTAGCACAACCGGGAAAAGCTCAGCGTGGTTTGAGCACTCGATCGATAATCGAGAGGCCGCTGGTTCGACCCCAGCTTCCCGGACCAAGTTTTCTGCGGGCAAGTGAACCGGTGTCATGCTGGCCTCATAAGCCATGCGAGTGGCGTTCAACTCGCCAGCCCGCAACCAAGTTCTTTTGGGGGAGTCGTTCAACGGGAGGACCGCTGGCCTGCAACCAGCGGGAAGTGAAGAGGCATGCCGACCTTATCCGCGGACAAGGTGACCAGTGCGGCTTCGTCAGGTCGAGGGTTCGATTCCCTCCTCTTCCACCAAGTTCGCCAGGGAGGCCGTTGCGGTCAAGGCGCCGGTCTGAAAAGCCGGACAAGCACGTTCGACTCGTGCCCCTGGCACCAAGTGTGACCGTGGCCGAGTGGCTTAGGCGGCAGACTGTGGATCTGTCCACGAGGGTTCAATTCCCTCCGGTCACCCCAATTGTGCGGGCGTCGTTCAACGGATAGAACACTTCGGTCCTAACGAAGAAATGCCGGTTCGATTCCGGCCGCCTGTTCCAGTGTCTTGTGGGCGTAGCTCAGTTGGATGAGAGCGCGGGTTTCCGAAGCCCGAGGCCGCTGGTTCGATTCCAGCCGCTCACTCCAGATTTTAGATTTCGGGGACTAGGGAAACGGATTAACCCGCTTGGCCTGGGACCAAGAGAATCTCGGTTCGAATCCGAGGTCCCCGACCAGTTTTTGTGGGGTAGCCAAGTGGTAAGGCAGCTGGCTGTTAACCAGCTTATGCGCAGGTTCGAATCCTGCCCCCACAGCCAAAAATGCCGGGGTCGCCTTCTGGTCGAGGGCCCCTCTCCTACAAAGAGGTGCAGTAGAGTTCGATCCTCTACCCCGGTACCAAATGACTGCGCGCCTGTGGCCGAGTGGATTCAGGCATCGCTCTTCTAAAGCGATACACGCTGGTTCGAGTCCAGCCAGGCGTTCCATGCCGAGGTCGTTCAATGGAAGGACGAAGGTCTTTGAAGCCTTCTACGTTGGTTCGATTCCAGCCCTCGGTACCAAAGTCTTGCTGGCGTGGTGTACGGTGCACCGGCGGATTTATAAACCGCTTCGCTCCAGATTAGAGCACGGGCTGGGTTCGACTCCCAGCGCCAGCACCATGCGTTCGAAGCTCATAAGGATGAGCAGGCGATTCTTAATCGTCAGGCAGTTGGTTCGATTCCAACCGGACGCACCAGATTTGGGAACTGTGGCCGAATGGTGAGGCACTCGACTTTTAATCGAGATGGCGAGAGTTCGATTCTCTCCAGTTCCACCAATGAAGACGGTTTTGCCGGCGTCGTCTAGTGGCTAGGATCGCTGACCTTCAATCAGCGGACGGGAGTTCGATTCTCCTCGCCGGCGCCATGTGTCCCGTTCGTCCAATGGATCAGGATAGAACACTACGAACGTTCAGATTCGGGTTCGAGTCCCGAGCGGGATACCAAACTTTGCGGAGTGGTGGCCGAGCGGCAAAGGCACCTCACTGTCTATGAGGACCAGGTGGGTTCGACTCCCCATCCACTTCGCCAATCTTTGACGATGTAGGCTAGCTGGCTTAAGCCGCCTGATTCTCAATCAGGAGATCGCGGGTTCGAATCCCGCCGTCGTCGCCATTGCAGGGGAGTAGCTAAGCCTGGCTTAAAGCGCTCGGCTCTGACCCGAGAGATCGAAAGTTCAAATCTTTCCTCCCCTGCCAGATTTCATACACGAAAGCGAGGACACAACGATAGCTAACAAGACACTGTTCGCAAGCCTTGCGGGAGGCCTTGATCCCGCAAACGGACACGGTGAATTCCGAGAACGCACCGGCGTACGCACTGGCGCCGAAGCAGGCCTTGGCGCAGTATGCGGCCACCGGTTGCTTCGGACGGACGTTCTATGCAGCAGCCGACGAACAACTGACTCGCGTCCTTGAACTGTGCGACGCGGTCGACTCGGAGTTCGTCGCGCGCGTGGCCAACGGGTCCGAGATCTCTCGCCAATGTTTGTCGTCAGCTTCGAAAGTCCTGCGGCGAATGCCGGAGGAACTACATTTAATCTGCAGGTTCCCGGTTCAAGTCCGGGTCGTGCCCTCGCGGAGACGGTAGCTCAGCTGGTAGAGCATCAGACTCCCGTTCGCGGGTGTTGTTTCTCCAACCCTTGTCGCCGCAGTTCCGAGCAAGAATGGAGTAGACCGAGATGTCAGAAACAGCATACAACGTAATTGCGCCGGAAAACGGCGTGCCGGTCAAAGCCTGGACCAAGGGCGTGCCCCTCGAAGATGCAGCGCGGCAGCAACTCTTGAATGCTGCCCAGCTCCCTTTCGTATTCAAGTGGATCGCTGCGATGCCCGACGTTCATTGGGGCATTGGCGCGACCGTGGGCAGCGTGATCCCGACCAAAGGGGCAATCATTCCCGCGGCGGTTGGCGTCGATATCGGTTGCGGCATGATGGCAGTGCAGACCAGTCTCAACGCGCGTGGTCTCCCAGACAACCTGAAAGGTATCCGCGCAGCGATTGAAAAAGCCGTGCCTCACGGAAGGACGAATCACGGCGGCGTCGGCGATCGCGGCGCCTGGCACGATATTCCTCCGCACAATCAAGCCGTTTGGATACATGAGTTGAAGGAACGTTACGATGCCATCCTGGCAAAGCATCCGAAACTCGATCGCGGCAACCACGCGAATCACCTTGGCACGCTCGGAACCGGCAACCACTTTATTGAAGTCTGCCTGGACGAGTCGGAGACGGTCTGGTTCATGCTGCACAGCGGATCACGCGGAGTCGGCAATCGAATAGGCAACTACTTCATTGATCTGGCACGGAGGGACATGAAGAAGTTCTTTATCAATTTGCCGGATATCGATCTGGCCTACTTTCCGGAGCACACGGAACACTTTGATGACTACGTTGAAGCCGTGGAATGGTCACAGGACTACGCTCAAAGGAACCGCGATCTGATGATGGAGCAAATCGTCGCGGCGGTCCGCAATTCGGGTGAGGTTCCGCCCTTCAGCGCGGAGCTGAAGGCCATCAACTGCCACCACAACTATGTGGCGCGGGAATCGCATTTTGGCGAGAACGTTCTCATCACGCGCAAGGGCGCAGTTCGGGCGCGCGAGGGCGATATGGGAATCATTCCCGGCAGTATGGGAGCGCGTTCCTACATCGTGCGCGGAAAAGGAAACCTGGAGAGCTTTTGCAGTTGCAGTCATGGTGCGGGGCGAGCGATGTCGCGCAACGAAGCCAAGCGCCGCTTTACAGTAGAGGATCACATGCGGATGACGGAAGGTGTGGAATGCCGCAAGGACGAGGATGTGATCGATGAAACTCCTGCGGCTTACAAGCCGATTGACGCGGTGATGGCCGCGCAGGCCGATCTCGTAGAGATCGTCCATACGCTGCGGCAGGTGGTCTGTGTGAAGGGTTAGGCCATTCCGCTTATGATCCCTGTTTCCAGGGATCGAGTGAGGAAGAAAATCCGCTTGCCGCTTGGAAGAAAGCGCCTGGGATGGAAGCGTGAGTTTGCAAGTCGTTCAACACCCGCGTCCCGGGATTTATGCGGCGTCACCGAGTCGCGGGTCATGGAGGCGAACCTGCAGCACCCGGAATACGAAGAATCGATTGTAGGGGATTACTGCTGGTTCATCGCGAAAATCGCCTAATGCAGTTATTGACCTCTTGATCGCAAAGAAGACCGCTCTGCTGAAAGGCGTTCATGACGACCTTGCCGTTAACGTGGGTAGCGCCCAGCAGCAGCCAGCAATCGCCTCTCAACTACGCGCTTGTCGAGGTTAAGCTTTAACAGACGCAGCGTTGCTTTCGCTTCGGCAGTAAGCGGCTCTATGATGGCTCCTCGAAGGACGAAGTGATCTTCCCAACGCTGCCGTCGAGGGTGGAAGAGATTTACGAACCTGCCGCTCTCACTATCAAGTGAACCGATATCGCTCCCTTTCCATGCGTTGCACCGAAGACAGGCATAGGCTAGGTTGTCGGCGTCCGATCGTCCTCCATGTTTGCGACTGATGATGTGGTCTATTTGGTGTGGCGAGTACGAATCGTCTTCATGAAGGAGGCAATACTCACAGCGATAGCCAGCGAGTTCTGCGACGAGTCGCCGCAGCGACTCGCTTACGTCACTGCCCAAGCTCGGTGTGTTGCCGCGCCCGCGCCTTCGCCATGATCATGATGTGCTCGAGCTGCAGGTAATCTTCGAATTCAGATTGGTCCTCGGCCGAGATGCTGCCGTCCTTGGAGCGCTCCACTAACTCTGCTACGCGCTGTTGGACACTTGCAGAGGGACGGAACGCCACTACGGCCTCTGGAGTCGTGCCTGCTGCGATGAAATCGATGATTTCCTCGTACGATTTGGTTGCTCTCATCGTCTCTCTGTTCAGCGGACTTGCCGTTGAGTTCCCCGCCTCTTCAAGCATACCGCCAAATGCGAAGCACAGGCAGTTCGGGCACCGGCTGTTTTCCGTGACCCGCGGCGAAAGCGCTCTGCAGGATGATCCGCCTTGCGCAAGCCTCCGTCAGCCGACATCCGTTTTTCGTTTTGACTCTCAAAACTGGTTTGGACCAGCGACTCCGAAAACGCCGATCCCTACTGTAGACGACCTACTGACTACTACTCACCCGATCGAAACTCTCGCTGGCACTTCAAAACTGCCCGTATTCCGTGTTCTCAAGCAAATTTCCCACCGCTGGCTCCGCCGCATCCAAGATTTTTGTGTGCCGGCTTGTGTGCCAACTCCAGGCAATTCAAACGCAGTGTCAATTTGCAGATTGTTAGTAATTGATTGATTTCAGACCAAATAGATGGAGCCACCCGCCGGGATCGAACCGGCGACCTGCTGATTACGAATCAGCCGCTCTACCAACTGAGCTAGGGTGGCCTTCCTCTACTATTCTATACGGGGCACGCGCGATTGCACACGCGTGGTAGAAAAGATCTATGGCATTCGTAAAAGTCGGCTCGGTCGCTGCGCTGCCCCCGGGCTCGGTGATGGAAGTTACGCTCGGAGAAGATTCCTACGCGATCTGCAACGCGGCTGGTGAACTGCACGCGCTGGCCGGGAATTTGTCCGCACGCCGGCGGACCCATTGGCCAGGGCACCCTGCAAGACCACTTGGTCGTGTGCCCCTGGCACGAGTGGGCGTATGATTGCCGCACCGGCGAAAACGATTACGATCCCGCGGTCAAGCTGGATCGTTTCCTGGTCAAAACAGAAGGCGACGACATCCTGCTGGATCCCCAAACGCGTGCCTGAGCTTCCCGAAGTCGAAACAGTCGTGCGATCCCTCGCGCCCAGGCTAACTGGCCGCCGCATCGTCAAGGGGCGTTTCTTTTCGCATCACGTCGTTCGCCAGAAATTTCCCGAGCTCGCCCGGCGCGTGCGCAATCAGACTGTTAAGTCGGTGTCGAGGCACGGAAAGTTTATCGTGCTCGAACTCGGGAACGGCGTCTTGTCGATTCACTTGGGCATGACCGGCAAGTTGCTGCTTGATTCCAAGCCATCCGCCTACGCCCGTGCGGTCTTCGAACTAGATCAGGGATTGCTGGTTTACGACGACATCCGCCATTTTGGCAGGATCGAATGGAGCGCGCGGTTGCCCGAACGCGCCGGGGCGCTGGGGCCCGACGCCCTCGACATCCCTCTCGAGGATTTCCTGAAACTGCTGAAAAAACACCACGCGCGGATCAAGCCCTTGTTGCTCAATCAAAAATTCTTGCGGGGCATGGGAAATATATACACCGACGAAGCGCTGTTCGAAGCGCGCATTCACCCGCGAGCGATCGCGTCCAGCCTTAGCACCGCCCGCGCCCGGCGGCTGCACCGGGCCATGATCGACATCCTCTCCACTGCCATTCGCCTCAAAGGTTCATCCATCTCGGATTACGTAGATGCCGACGGCCAAAAGGGCAGCTTCCAATTGCAGCACCAGGTTTACGGGCGTGCCGGAGATCCGTGCCCTACCTGCGGCTCGGCGATCCGCCGGATCTTGGTGGGCCAGCGTGGGACGCACTACTGTCCGAAGTGCCAGCGTAGCTAAGAATCTGATCCGCCACTTCGACCACCGGCTTCATCTCCGCGACATCGTGTACGCGCGCGATATGAGCGCCACCCAGAATGGCCGCCGTTACTGCCGCCGCGGTGGCGCACTGCAGCAGCGAATTGGCCCAAGCGTTCCGTTGTTTGCGGCAGAAAAGACTTGCGGGATGGGCCCACCATAATCGGGAACTCCAGAGCAGCGAACTCATCCAGCCGCGCCAGAATCTCGGCATTCTGCTCCCTGCGTTTTCCGAAGCCAAGGCCTGGGTCTATCGCGATCCGCGGGCGCTCTACACCAGACCGCACGGCGCGATGCACCGCTGCATCCAGATCGTGCCGGATGGCCCCTAGAACATCTTTCAGGGGCGGAAGCTTGGCCCAGGTCTCCGGGGTCCCGCGCATGTGGTTTATGATCAGCGCGGCGTTGTGATTTGCGGCCACGCGCGCGAGTTGTGCATCGAAGGTGAGCCCGGAGGGATCGTTAATGATTTCGGCGCCATGCTCCAAAGCTTTTTCCGCTACTGCGGATTTATAGGTATCCACCGAGATCGGGACCGCCAGTTTCCCGTGCAGCCGCTTCAATACTGGGACCAGACGCCGTAGCTCTTCGGCTTCTGAAACTCGTTCGGCGCCTGGCCGCGTGGACTCCGCTCCTATGTCGATGATGTCCGCGCCCTGCTCCTCTAACTCAATGGCGCGGGCGAAAGCACGATCCGGATCCAGATACTTGCCGCCGTCGGAAAAGGAATCAGGTGTGACGTTAAGCACGCCCATGATCAGGGTCCGCTCGCCGGTAAGCAACTCGCGATCCCGAAGTTTCCAGACAAAATGACGTCTATTCATATTGCAAAGCGTCTATTCATACCGCAAGGCCACGATAGGATCCAGATTCGCCGCGCGATTGGCGGGATAGTAGCCAAAAAAGACGCCCACCGCGAGCGAGATGCCGACGCCAAGCGCGACCCACAGCAAAGAGAGCGTCGCCGGGATAGATGGAATGAGATGGCGAATCGTAAAAGCGATGATCGCTCCCAGTGCGATCCCGATCGCGCCACCGGTACACGAAAGCGTGGTAGCTTCCATGAGAAATTGTAAGCGGATGTCGGCCCTCCGAGCTCCTATGGCCTTCCGCACGCCGATCTCGCTGGTTCGCTCGGTAACTGAGATCAGCATGATGTTCATAACGCCGATGCCGCCCACCAGCAGTCCCACTGAACTTATGATCCCGGTCAGGATGACCAAAGCACCCGTGAGCTGGTTCCACAAGCTGGTGATGAAATCCGGCGAGATGAGCTCGAAATCGTCCGGGGCATTGAACGGAACATGCCGGCGCCGGCGCAATGCTTCGGTCACTTGATCCTTGGCCTTTTGAATATCGCCGTCCTTGGGCACCGTAAATGCTATCGCGATCTCTTTGGAGTCGGGATAGTTCTTGTGAAAGTTGCTCAAGGGAATCATGGCAAATTGATTCACGCCGCCGGCACTGAAGAAACCCGAATCCTTTTCGAAGATCCCGATCACTTCGTAGAGCTGACCATTCAGATGAACCATCTTGCCGATCGGATCGATGTAGGGAAACAGTGAGTCGGAGATGTCAGTTCCTAGCACCACGACGTTGCGGGCGTGGTCTTCATCGTAGCGCGATATGAAGCGCCCCTGGTCCACCGTGTAGGCCGGAATCGCTTCGGACAATTGCGGCTCCGCGCCTCGCAGGAAAATCCGCTCCACCCGTTGGCCCCCATAGCTGATCACGTTGCTTTGTCCGAAAAAGAACGCGCGAGTGCCAAACGTGCTGGCTGTGGCGATGTCGGGGCACGACGCGCGCAAGTAAGCCGCGTCGGAGTAATCCAGGTACTTGCGGAGTCGGATCTTGAGCGGCATGTGATTCGGATCGGTACCCGCGGGCAGCCGGCTGACAAAGTAAGTACGCGAGCCCAGCGATTCCACCTTGTCTTGAACAAAACGATTCAGCCCCTCGATGATCGACGCCACCGAGATGACCGACGTCACACCGATCACGATGCCCAGGATGGTCAGCGCCGAGCGGACTTTGTGCGAGCGCAGCGTATCCAGCGCCACCAGCAAATTCTCGACTGCTTCGTGCCGGGTCATGTCGGTTCACTCGCTTCGCAGCGCGACTACAGGATCCAGTTTGGCAGCCCGCGTGGCCGGATATATCCCGAAGAACAGACCGATGATAGAGCTGAGTAACAGCCCAAGAATAGCAACCCATGCCTGCACCGAGGCCGGAAACGATGTGAATGAGCGCAACGCTAAAGCGCACAGAAATCCGATGCTGATGCCAATGGCGCCGCCCATCAGGCACTGGATCACGCTTTCGGAAAGAAACTGGCGCAGAATATCTTGCTGGGTCGCGCCCATGGCCCGGCGAATTCCGATCTCTTTGGTCCGCTCCGTCACGCTCACCAGCATCACGTTCATGATGACGATGCCGCCCACTACGGCGGAGATCGAGCTGACCATGATGAAGACCGCAAAGAATGCGGAGCTGATCTGCTGCCACAGCGAGATGTAGCTGTCCTTGGTGCCGATGAAGAAATCCTCGTCCGCGCCAGGCAGGATATGGCGGCGCGTCCGCAGCACCAGGCGGGCTTCATCTTGTGCATTTTCGAACGCGATGCCCGGCGCCGGTCTTGACCTGGATGGTGATGCTGGAGCGGTTTCCGCGCTTGCGAAGATAGGTGTTCATCGGTACGATGGCGAAGTTGTCTTGATCCTGGCCGAGCACCGATCCGATTCGATCCATCGTTCCCACTACCGTGAACTCGTCATTGTCGATCTTGATGAGCTGCCCCACCGGCTCGACGCCCGCGAAAAGCTGTTCCGCCACGTCGTCGCCGATCAGGCACACGTAGCACGCCCGTTGATTCTCGCTGTCGGTAAAGTAGCGGCCCACCCGGACCGTGCGCGAATCGATGTCCGCCATGCTGGCGGTGTGGCCGATGAAACTGATGTCAGTCAGCTCCTTGTCATGATATTGAGTCCGCGCGGTACCGCTCACCGATGCACCCACGATTGTGCAATCCGGGCAACCTTCCGCGACAGCGCGCATGTCGTCCATATAAAGGTTCTTGAACTTCAGCGCCTTGATGACCAGATTGAAGTCGGTGACCACGAAGGGCGTCTTGGCGATTTGGAAAACGTCCGTGCCGAGCCGCGCGATCTTCTGTTCGACATAAACGTTCGCCCCTTGCACCAGCGTCATCACGGTGATCAGCGTAGCAACGCCCATGGTGAGACCGATGGTGGTCAGGACGGCGCGCAGCTTGTGCTGGCGTAGCGCGTCGAAACTCTGGCTCAGGTTATCGGAGAGGGCCAGCATTTCAGAACTGCACGCGCCTCCATTGTCTTGCCGACGCGGAACACATGAATCCCAGGCGCCAGGTCGACGGTGAGGGCGGTGTGTTTGGCGCCGTCGATCTCGACCGCGCCAGCTTTGATCTTACGTTCCGCGTCGGTGCGCGATTCGGCCAGGCCGGCTGCCAAAAGAATCTTCGGCAAGCTCTTCCCAGTCCCGTTCGGCAGAACAATGGTCTCGATGTCGGCGGGTTCCTGTCCTTCTCGTACTTCACTGTCGAAATCCGCCTGCGCTTGCTCGGCCGCCGTCTGCTGAATGGAAGTCACCGACGATCTGGCGCGCCAGGCGCATCTTGACATGCATCGGCTCTTCAGATTTCATCGCCGCGATTTCAGGCAAGCTCTTATCGGTGAGCAGTTCCCAGTACCGCCACATCAGCGCATCGCTGACTCCCATAATTTTGCGGAACATCACCTTTGGGCGGCTCAGTGATTCCGATGTAGTTCCCCTTCGACTTCGACATCTTTTCGATGCCGTCCGTGCCTTCGAGCAGCGGGACAGTGGCGACGATCTGCGGCGGCTGGCCCGAGTCACGCTGGATCTCGCGTCCCACCAGCAGATTGAATTTTTGATCCGTACCGCCCATCTCGACGTCGCATTCTAAAGCCACCGAATCGTAGGCCTGGACGAGCGGATATAGCAGCTCATGCACCGAAATAGGAATGCCATCCTTGTATCGCTTGCTGAATTCGTCTCTTTCGAGGATGCGCGCTATGGTGTATTTGGAACACAGCCGGACCACTTCTTCGAATCGCAGCGGCCCCAGCCACTCGCTGTTGAAGCGGACCTCAGTCTTTTGCGGATCGAGAATCTTAAAAACCTGTGCCTTGTACGTCTCGGCGTTTAGATTGATCTCGTCGCGCGTCATCGGCGGTCGCGCCGTATTGCGGCCCGTCGGATCGCCGATGATCCCGGTCATGTCGCCAATCAGGAAGATGACCGTGTGGCCAAGGTCCTGGAAATGCTTCATTTTTCGCAGCAACACCGTGTGACCGAGATGCAGATCCGGCGCCGTGGGATCGAACCCCGCCTTCACCCGCAGAGGCCGGCCAGTTTTTTCAGACTGAATCAGGCGCTCGCGCAATTCGTCTTCCCGAATCAGTTCCGCGAGGCCTTTTTTCAAGTAGGCAAGCTGTTCGTCGATGGTCACTGTATCTTCATTAAAGCGCAGCGATCCACTGCGCCGTCAGGGCCGGAGCTTCCATGGGAATGAAGTGCGAATGATCTGTGTCAAGGAGATCGGTCCCGTGTACGAAATTGGACGCCAGGTCCGGAACAGTCGGCGATGCAGACATGAAGTTGCCCGGATCCAGCCGTTTTCCCGAGCGAACGACATGTACCGGAATCTGAATGCTTGCGATCTCCGGATATATGTTCGATTCAGGCGCCGGACTGTTTTCATAAATCGCCGCCTCAATCTCAGGCGGGCAGGCCAGTAGAAAGCCGTCTCCGTCTGGCAACAGCCCGTATTCGCAGTAATCCCGCAACACCTTCGGGTCCCAGGCTTGAAATGGCTGCCGGCTTTCGAAGCGCTCGAACATCTCTTGAGGCGATGCCCAACGGTTGCGCCGCTTGGCGACATATTGCGCCTGGGTCCACGGCCCGACATATTCGCTCCGTTTCCGAATCACTGGATCAAGCAACAACAGCGACGAGAACGCAGCAGGACGCAGCGCGGCCGCCAGAGTTACGGAATGGCCGCCCATGGAATGGCCAACGCCAACTGCGCCCGATAGATTCAGCTCGGACGCGATCGCCGCCACATCCTCACCGAAGTTTCTCCAGCGGTACGGCGGCGCTGGTTTGCTGCTGTGACCATGCCCGCGAGCATCGAGTGCGTAGCAATGCCGGCCGGGAAGCTGCACGATAATTTGATCCCAGCAGCGCGCGTGAAACCCGGTCGCATGGCAAAAGAAGACCGCCGGCTCTTCGCCCGGCCATTCCCAGAGGGCGATCTCATTTCCATTCACGACCAATCGGTGTTCAACCGGCATTTCTAACAAGTCTAGATGTTTATGCATGTCCATCCGATGCTTTAGAAGTGTCTCCCCGCCGCCCATCCACTGTGCTATGATCTATTGTGCCGACGAGAATTCTGGGCGTAATTCCAGCCCGGTTCGCCTCCTCTCGTTTTCCAGGAAAAGCGCTCGCCCCCCTCGCCGGTAAACCCATCTTGCAGCATGTATATGAGCGAGCCAGCCAGGCACGCTATCTTTCGAAGTTAGTCATCGCTACCGACGACGACCGCATCGCTAAAGCCGCACGCTCGTTTGGCGCGCCGGTTCAAATGACTCGACCCGATCACCCGTCGGGAACGGACCGCGTCGCCGAGGTGGCCTCATCCGATCACGCGCAAGTGATCGTCAACATTCAGGGCGATGAACCGCTGATCGATCCCGGCTCGATCGACGCCGCGGCACTGGCCCTGCTCGATGATCCTGAGCTACCGATGGCGACCCTGAAGAAGCGCATCGAAATTCCGAGCGAGATCGATAATCCGAACGTCGTCAAAGTTGTCTCGAACCTCGCCGGCGACGCCATCTATTTTTCACGATGCCCAATACCTTATCTGCGCGGACGGCAGACCAGGCGGTATCGTTCACTACAAACACATTGGTCTTTATGTATACAGGCGCGAATTCCTGCTTGCCTATTCCGGGCTTCCAGTGGGTCCCCTCGAGCAGGCCGAGCGGCTGGAGCAGTTGCGGGCCATCGAAAACGGATATCGCATCCGCGTGGTGGAAACCGAATACGAGTCTCTCGGCGTGGATACTCCCGAAGACCTGGAGCGCATCGCCGCGCTCTTTGAGCCTTCGTTAAAATAGCGAGGGAAAAAGAATGCCAACGGCCAAGTACATATTTGTGACGGGGGGCGTAGTCTCGTCTCTCGGTAAAGGTATCGCGGCCGCTTCGATCGGCTGTCTGCTGGAGAGCCGCGGGCTGCGAGTGACGTCTGCAGAAATTCGATCCGTATCTTAACGTCGATCCCGGCACCATGAGTCCTTTCCAGCACGGCGAGGTCTACGTCACCGACGACGGCGCCGAAACCGATCTCGATCTGGGCCACTACGAGCGCTTCACCCACGCCAAACTCACGCAGAGCAACAATCTCACCTCCGGCCGCATTTACGAACAGATCATCCACCGGGAGCGGCGCGGCGACTATCTCGGAAAAACGGTGCAGGTGATCCCGCACGTGACCAACGAAATTAAAGCGGCCGCGCGCAGGGTGGGCGCGGACGTGGATGTCGTAATCGTGGAAATCGGCGGCACGGTCGGCGACATCGAATCGTTACCATTCCTGGAAGCCATCCGCCAATTGCGCCACGAGCTAGGCCGCGATAATACCGCCTTCGTTCACGTGACTCTGGTGCCCTGGATCGCGGCGGCGCAGGAACTGAAGACCAAGCCCACCCAGCACAGCGTCAAAGAATTGCGCGCCATCGGTATCCAGCCCGATATGCTGCTGTGCCGCTCGGAGCGGCAGCTTCCCGCCGAGATGAAAGAAAAGATCGCACTCTTTTGCGACGTTGATGTGGAGGCCGTCATCACCGCCAGCGACGTGCACTCGGTTTACGAGGTTCCTTTGGTTTTCGCCGAACAGGGCGTGGACGAAATCATCCTTCGGCTCCTCCGTATCGACGCTAAGCCCCGCGATCTTAGCCGCTGGACCGGCATGCTGGAACGCATGCAGAACCCGGAAGATCAGGTTGATATTGCTTTGGTCGGCAAATACGTCGAGTACGAAGATTCTTACAAGAGCCTGAAGGAAGCGCTGCTGCACGGCGGTCTGGCGCACCGGCTGAAGGTGAATATTCACTGGATCGAATCCGAAAATATGCGCTGGCCGGATTGCGCTCGCGATCTGGAAAAGTTCGACGGCATCCTGGTGCCCGGCGGATTCGGTAAGCGCGGCGTGGAGGGGATGATCACAGCCATCCGCTATGCTCGGGAAAATAAGGTTCCCTATTTCGGCATCTGCCTGGGAATGCAGACGCTGGTGATCGAATTCGCGCGCAATGTATGCGGCCTGGAGAATGCCAATTCCACGGAGTTCGATCCGGTGACGCCCAATCGCGTCATCTACAAGCTGCGGGAGTTGAAGGGCGTCGATGAGCTGGGCGGCACTATGCGCTTGGGCGCCTATCCATGCGTCCTAACCGAAGGAAGCTTCGCGCGAGAGGCTTATGGCGAGCCGGAGATCAGTGAGCGCCATCGCCATCGCTACGAGTTTAATCGGGAATACGAGCAGATTCTCAGCGACGGAGGCCTGCGCATTGCCGGACACACCCCCGATGGTGTGTACGTCGAGATATGCGAGATCCCCGGCCATCCCTGGTTCCTGGGTTGCCAGTTCCATCCCGAATTCAAATCTAAGCCGCTCGAGCCGCACCCGTTGTTCGCGGCCTTCATCGGCGCCGCTTACAAGAATCGCAAGAACCGCGCCCGGCCGGGCCAACGCGCGCGATCCGAACATTATACGCACGCCGACTGAGCGGATCTTACTTGAGCGCGTTGCCTCCAATTGGACGCGGCCAGCCTCTGGTGCTGATCGCTGGACCTTGCGTCATCGAGAGCGAGGAGCACGTTCACTTTCTGGCCGGCGAAATCCGCCGAATCGCGGGCCAGTTCATTTTCAAAGCTTCCTTCGATAAGGCGAACCGCAGCAGCCTGGCCTCCTATCGCGGACCAGGTCTGAAAGAAGGTGTCCGCATCCTGGCCGGCCTGCGGCGCGAAGGCTACACCGTACTGACCGACATTCACGAGCCCTCGCAAGCCGAACCTGCCGCCGAGGGGGCCGACGTTCTGCAGATCCCGGCCTTTCTTTGCCGCCAGACTGATCTGCTCATCGCGGCCGGCCAAACAGGCCGTGCTGTCAACATCAAGAAGGGACAGTTCGTTTCGCCCAACGATATTCGGAATGCCGCCGCGAAAGTCGCCTCGACTGGAAATAACAACATCCTGCTAACCGAGCGGGGCACATCATTTGGCTATAACAACCTGGTGGTCGATATGCGAGGGCTAGCGATCATGCGCGAGTTTGGCTGGCCCGTGATTTTCGACGCGACCCATAGCGTGCAAACGCCAGGAGGCATGGGCCACGCTTCGGGTGGTGAGCCCCAGTTCATAGCTACGCTCGCTCGCGCTGCCGTCGCCGCCGGCGTCGACGGAGTCTTCCTCGAAGTGCATGAGGCTCCTGAACGTGCTCTATCTGACGGTCCTAACGCACTGCGCCTGGAATTGCTGGGCCCGCTCTGGGAAAAGCTACAAGCTATCCATCGGTTGACTAGTTAAGCGAGCGTAAGTTTTGTAAAGCATCTTAAGGTGCTGTAACCCTTGTATGACCACAACCCGTCGAGTAGTACATCGTTGAGCGCTCTAACCGAAACAATCGGCGCACAGAATGTGTTGTAGAGACTAAGATCTGCCGATTATTTAGAACGAGCGTGGCGGAAAAGACTCCTATACTACGCCTTCCCCTGTAAGGAAGGCGGACGATTACGTCACACACTAAAAAAATGGGTTTCTCGATCAGGCGAACTGTACTCTCACTCTGTATTGCAACCTACAGTTTTGCCCAAACCCAAGTAAACGTCCTCACCGGAAACTACAACAATCAACGAACAAACGCCAATCTCCAGGAGACGATTCTCACTCCTGCCAATGTTAATTCGAATAGTTTCGGAATGATCGGTGCTTTTCCGGTCGACGGAGAGATCTTTGCGCAGCCGCTATACGCGTCGGGCGTTCAGATCCCTGGCCAAGGCGCCCACAACGTTGTATATGTTGCCACCATGCACAATAGCGTATACGCGATCGACGCCGATACGCCGCAATCCACCCTGCCGCTATGGCACGTGAACCTCGGGCCTTCGATTCCTTCCTCGCTCCTCAACTTCAGCGATATTCTCCCCGAGACGGGGATTCTGAGTACGCCGGTGATCGATCTGACCAAGCAAGCCATCTACGTCGTCTCGGACACGCTCCAAAACGGTGGCCCGCTGTTTCAAATTCATGCTCTCTCTCTTGTGGACGGGCACGAGATGTTCTCCGGCCCAATGGTGATTTCTGCCAACGTACCAGGAAACGGTGCCGCGAGTTACTTTGGTACGCTGCAGTTCGATCCCATGATGCATCTGCAGAGGCCCGCTCTAGCTCTGTCAAATGGAACTGTCTATGTGAGCTTCGGTTCGCATGCCGACGGGGGCGACTATCACGGTTGGATTCTCGGCTATGATTCGTCGAACCTTAAATCCCAAGTTTCGTTGATTAACTTGTCGCCCAACGGAGCTGGCGCCGCGGTCTGGCAATCCGGGCGAGGGCCTGCGATCGACCACAGCGGGAATCTCTACATCGCTTCCGGCAACGGCGATTTCGATGGTGTTTCGAGCTTTGGAGAGTCGGTAATCAAACTTTCCTCCGACCTGAAAGTGCTGGACTATTACACGCCGAACGGGTGGGCCGAGCTGAATGAGAACGACTGGGACCTCGGTTCCACCGGTGTCATCCTGATACCGGGCACAAATTCGGTGCTGACCGGCGCGAAATCCGGCCTACTCTATCTGCTCAACGGCGCCATGGGTCACCTTGGGCCCGACAACACCAGCACTGTGCATAGCGTACAAGTCAACCAATGGGGGATGTTTGATTTTGCGCTTTGGAATAACTCCAAAGGCCCCATCGTGTATGAGTACGAGCCTTACGGCAGCTTGACGGCCTTCCAGATCGTGAATGGAAAAATCGCGGCGACGGCGCTTTCTCAGAACACTCCGGCGGTATCTTCGCAATTCGCGGGCATCGCAGTTTCCGCCAATGGCGGGGCGGATGGAACGGGAATCGTTTGGGAAACCACCGGGGATTACAGCAGCCGCCTGGTGCCGGGTACTCTGCATGCCTTGGATGCCTCTGATTTATCCAACGAATTGTGGAACAGCGATATGGTTCCCGATCGAGACACGCTAGGAAGATTTGCAAAATTCGTTGCGCCCACCGTCGTGAATGGCCGCGTGTACGCGCCAACTTTCTCCAACAGTTTGGCGATTTACGGTCTGCTTGCCAGTGGCAATACAGGCGGTGGCCCGCCCCAGATTACATCGGTAGCCAACGGCGCTAGCTTTCTTGCGGATGCAGTCTCACCGGGCGAAGTGCTGGCGATTTTTGGAGCCAACCTTGGACCCTCGCAACTTACTAACTTGCAGACGAATGCTGACGGTCAAGTGACCAATACGTTGGCGAATACTCAAATCCTTTTCGATGGAGTCACTGCGCCGATGCTATACACTTCTGCTAACCAGATGGGAGCCATCGTGCCGTTTGGGACCGCCGGGCCTACTACTCAGGTGGTGGTTTCCTCGCAGGGTCAATCATCTGCCCCCATGACGATGACCGTTCTCCCCGCCACTCCGGCGCTCTTCTCGCTCGATGGAACCGGCGGCGGCCCAGGCGCGATTCTCAATCAGGATGGCAGCCTCAACTCGTCCGGTAATCCGGCCGGTCGCGGTTCCATTGTCGTGCTTTATGGCACCGGGGCGGGTCAAACCAATCCGGCTGGTAACGATGGCCAGATATCGGCCGGGTTGCCGCTTCCCACACCCGTTCTTCCGGTATCCATCTTCATAGACGGTCAACCAGCCGAGGTTCTTTATGCCGGGGCGGCGCCCGGAATGGTTCAGGGCGTCACTCAGATCAATGCACGCGTCCCCGCCACAGCTTCCACTGGCCCCACTATCACAGTCATCTTCGTAGTGGGTAATTATTCCAGCCCGAATACGGTGACCTTAGCAGTAAAGTAGTTTTCGGTGCCCGGCCGGCTTAGTGCGTCATCGAATAAATCAGATAGTTGATGCCGTAGCGATAGGCCAGCGCTGTCATCTGCTCCGGATATAGCGGCGAGTCGGCATATTCCCAGGCGTCGCCGACATCGGTGTTGTAGTTGATGGCGACTAGCATCTGGTTCCTGTCGTCATAGATGGCGCGCCACGCTGGAGCCGTGCCCCAGGGTTGTTCCACTACCACCGTTCCGCCCGGGCCCCTTCGCAGATGCCGTGTCCCGGGGATGAACGTGAGGTCCTTATCCCGGATGTCATAGAGAACATGCATCACCGAATCGGACAGGGCAATATCTGTAATTGGCCGGTTGGGCAAGACCCGCTGCATGGTCTCCCGGAAGACTTCCCATTGCTCAGCGCCCCAGAAATCATCCACCACCAGGAAGCCGCCTCTCAACAGATATTCCCGCAGCCGCGCGACCTCGGCGTTTGACAAGCCCCACCAACCGGTCTGGGTCGCGTAAATCCAGGGATAGTCAAACAGGCGATCGTCGGTCAGGCGCAGGTGTCGCGGATCTCCCGCCTCAATCCTCGTCAGGCGCTGGACGCCCGCCGTAAAGTGATCGTCGGCATCCGGCCAATCCACCAACCACCAACCTTCTCCGGTCCCATTGCGTGACGCGTAGCTCCAGCGGCGGTGATATTGAGGCAAATCTGTATATTCCAGACGGATGAAATGAAACTCGGCGCGGGAAGGAAAAGACGGCCGTGGACCTTCATCGTTTTCCTCCTGAACCCGGAACCGCTGTGCCAGTGCGCCGATGGCCAGCAACACTAGCGTCGCCAGAATAAAAACAGCGCGCGCGGAAGCATTGCTCCTGAGCGGCAGCCCGCGGGTCACTTTCCACCAACCCGCCGATTTGCTGCTCGCGGTGCTGCTTGGTTGCATATTGAGCGGGGCCTTGTCAACCGTTCCCTAATAATTATCGCTCGCGCGTAATGTCGTGGTCGCCAGACGAATGCGGCGGCCTTCTCCATTCCCCGAGATGCCTTTTTTTCCCCGCTGCCCTGAGAGCTAGCCGCGGGAAGTTGCCGCTGGTCGCGATTTATGGTGCGTCACTATTCTTTAACGTGGCGCCGTCTCTGATTTCGTCCGTTGCGCGGCGGACCACTTGGTCGCCCGGCTGCAGATTCCCGATCACCTCGACCAGATCGCCGTCTGCGGCGCCTTTGCTTACATCCACCCATTCCGCGTGGCCATCCCGGTTCGCGGATGACGAACACGCGCTCGGTGGTCGTCACCACGCTGGTCTTCGGCACGAAGAGCGCGGGACGCGCTCGCCGCACCGGCCATTTCACCGCCGGATACATGCCCGGCGACAGCGAGCCGTCGCGATTGAGAACATCCAGCTCCACCGGCATGGTGCGGGTTTTCTGATCGAGCGCATGAGCGATGCGCGCGACGGTTCCGGAGTAGGTGCGCTCCGGATAGGCGGGCACCTGGAATTCCACTTTGGCGCCGCGCGCCATGCCGCCGACGTCTTCTTCGGGCACCGCCACGACCAGCCGCAGATGCGAGACCTGCTGGATCACGAGGAGCAGGCGTCCGTGCCGGGGCCGACCAGAGCGCCGGGATGCACCAGGCGGTCCGTCACGACGCCATCGAACGGCGCGGTGATCTTCAGATAGGCCTGCATGTCCTTCTAGCGCTTGCACGGCGGCCTCGGCGGCACTGGCTGGCCTGCTGGCGGGAGTTGACCAACGCCTGGGCCGCTTCCACCTGCTTTTCGGCCTGGATCAGTCTCGTTGCCGGCGATCGCGCCGGGCGTTTCGGCGGCTTTCTTCAGGCGCTCGTAGGTGCTCTGCGCGGCCGCGAGTTGCGCTTCGGCCTGCAGCCGGTCCGATTCGGCGGCCTGCACCTTGGACTCGGCTTCGGCGATCTGCGCCTTCATTTCCGGAGCGCTCAGTTCGGCCAGGAGGTCGCCTTGTTTCACGACGCTGCCGCGATCCACCAGGACGCGCTCGACATAGCCCGGGCACTTTGGCGTGCAGCGAGACGCTCGAGGAACGGCAGGAACTCGCCGGGCAGATCGACGGTCCGCGAGACTGGTTTGGAGACGACCGGCGCGAGCTCGATCGTTTGCGGCCACAGCGGAGCCGCGGCGAAGCACGGTCAGAAGTGGCGATCGTTTCTAGTGGCGCTTCATAATATCGGCTCGCGGGATCCATCGGATTGAGCGACGGCGACGTGATGGAGCCCTCCTCTGCAGAATGGCGTAGATCGACGGCAGAATGGTGAGCGTCGTAAAGGTGGAGACGATCAGGCCGCCGATGACGGCGCGGCCGAGCGGGGCGGATTGCGCGCCGCCCTCGCCGAATCCGATGGCCATGGGAAGCATGCCGAAGATCATGGCCGCGGCGGTCATCAGGATGGCGCGCAGGCGGCTGCCGGCGCCTTCCTGCGCGGCTTCGAACACGGGCTGTCCCGTCGTGGCGGTGACGTTCGGCGAAGGTGACCAGCAGAATCGAATTGGCCACGGCGATCCCGATGGCCATGATCGCGCCCATGAACGATTGAACGTTCAGCGTAGTGTCCGGTAAGCAGCAGCATCAGCAGCACGCCGCAGAGCACCGCCGGGATCGTCAGGACGATCGCCAGCGCCAGCCGCATGGATTGAAAATTCGCGGCGAGCAGCAGAAAAATGACCACCACCGCCAGCAGCAGGCCGATGCGCAGCCCGGAAATGGTCTGCTCGAGCGCCGGAATCTCGCCGCGCAACCTGACGCTGACGCCTCGGGGCGGCGCTCCCGCGCTGGCTAGGGCCTGGTTCAGCTTCTGCGCCGCCTCGCCCAGCGTCATGCCGTGAAGATTCGCGGTGAGGCTGACCACGCGCTGTCCGTTGTAGCGCTCGATCAGGCCCGGCATGGTGCCCGAGCTTCAGCGTGGCGATGTCGGCTAGCAGCGGCTTCGAGCGTGCCGTCGTGCATCACTGGAATGTCGCCGAGCTGCGTCGACGCTCTGCATCCGGTTCTGCGGCAGCTCCACCTGGATCTGGAAGGCGTTGCCGGAGTTCGGATCGCGCCAGTAGTTGGGCTGCAGTGAAGCGCGAAGAAGACGTGGCCGGCACGACCGAGCGCGACCACATCGGCCATGGTCAGGCCGAACTGGCCGGCGCGATCGCGATCGATATTGATATCGAGCGTCGGAAAGTTCATTTCCTGCGCAAACTGCAGATCGCGCAAGAAAGCCAGCTTCGCCAATTGCGGCCTGGACCTTCTGCGCGTAGGCGTAATCGTCCTGCAGGCTGGTGCCCTGCACGGCGACTTCGACGGGCGTGGGCGATCCGAAGCTCATCACCTGGGTGACGATGTCGCCGGCTTCGAAGGAGACCTGGGAGCCCGGCAGTTCGCGCGCGCAGAGCTGTCGCGCAGCTTCTCGCGCAGGGCTTCCCCGCGCGGCGCATCGGGCTTGAGCGCGACCTGGATGATGGCTTCCTGCGGTCCGCTGGTGAACAGGTGAATCAGGTCCACCGGATAGCTGGAGGGCACGACGCCCACGAAATCGCTGGTGATCTCGACGTTGTTCCGCGCCGATGTCGCGATGGATGATGTCGAGGGCGCGCAGGACGATGCGCTCGGTCTCTTCGATTCGCGTGCCGGCGGGCGCGCGCAGGCGGATGCGGAGCAGCGGAGCGTTGACATCGGGAAAAATCTCGGTTCCCATGCGCGGCAGGAGAATACAGAGCAGAGCCGACGGAGCCGGCCAGGTAGACCATCACCAGCGGCCAGCGAAGCCGCAGGACGCAGGTTCAGATAGCGCGAATAGAAGGAGCGCAGATGTCCGAAGAGTCCTTCGCGCTCCTCGCCGCGATGCGCTTCCTTCATCAGCCAGGTGGAGAAGACCGGCACCAGGCTGCTCGAAAGCAGGTAGGACGCGATCATCGAGAACGCCACCGCCAGCGAAAGCGGGACGAACAGCTGGCGGCCGACGCCGACCATGAAGAACGACGGCACGAAGACCGCCAGAATGCAGAACATGGAAAGCAGCCGCGGCCATGGCGGTGCGGCTGCAGGCTTCCACCACGGCGCGGGCTCGCGAGACGCCGGGCAGCATCTGGGTGTGGATGTTCTCGATCTCGACCGTGGCCTCGTCGACCAGGACGCCGACCGCCAGCGCCAGGCCGCCGAGCGTCATGATGTTGATGGTCTGGCCGGTGGCCCAGAGCAGAACGACGGCAGCCAGCAGCGCGAACGGAATATTCATGACCACGATCAGCGCGCTGCGCCAGTCGCGCAGGAAGATCAGCACCATCAGGCCGGTGAGCGCCGCGCCCAGCAGTCCTTCGATAACCAGGCCGCGGATGGAGTTGGTGACGTACGGCGATTGATCGAATTCCAGCCGCACATCGACATCGTCCGGCACGACCTTCTTGAAACTCGGGGATGGCCGCTTTCACGGCGTCGATCACCGCCAGCGTGGAGGCGTCGGCGCGCTTGGTCACCGGGAATATAGACCGTCCGCTTTCCGTTGACATGGGCGTAGGCGGTGACCAGGTCGGTGCCGTTTTCGATGGTTCCGATGTCGCGCAGGTAGACCGTGGTTCCGGACGTCGGGCCGGATGGGCGTGCTCAGCAGCTCGGAAAGATTGCCGCCCAGCGCCGCGTTGGTGCGCGCGATGCGCTCGAGCTTGCCGGTCCACATATTGCCGGAAGGCATCACCAGCGTGGCCTTGCTGACGGCGGCGATGGCTTCGTCGGGCGAGATGCGGTACTGCTGCAGCTTGTCGGGATCGAGCGTGATGACGATGGTCCGCTGGTTTCCGCCGAACGGCGGCGGCGCGGAGACTCCCGGCAGCGTCGCGAACAGCGGGCGCACGCGGTTGAGGCGAAATCCTGCATTTCGCCCTGCGTGTGCGTCGCGCTGCTGAAGACCAGTTGGCCGACCGCCACGCTGCCGGCGTCGAAGCGAGTGATGAAGGGCGGCACGGTGCCCGGCGGCATGAACGCGCGCGCGCGATTCACATAGCCGACCGTCTCCGCCATGGCCTGGCTCATGTTGGTGCCGGCATGGAACACCAGCTTCATGAGCGCCGCGCCCTGGATGCTCTTGCTCTCGACGTGATCGATGCCGGTGATGTAGAGGAAGTGATACTCGTAGTAGTAAGTCAGGTAGCCTTCCATCTGCGCCGGGTCCATGCCGCCGTAGGGCTGCGCGACATAGATGGCCGGATCGCCGACTTGCGGGAAAATATCGACGGGCATGCGCTGGATGGCGAGCGACCGCGCACAGCGCGATGGCGACGCAGGGCCACGACAACGGTGATCGGCCGGCTGAGCGCGGCTAGAACGAGGCGCATGATAGCTTACTGGCTCGCCTCCGCAATGAACGGCTGGATATCGCCGGCGGCGGTAGCGACGCCCAGCAGACCGCGCCAGACTCCGAGCCGCGCCAGCGCGTCGTCGATTTCGGCTTGCGTGAGCAGCCGCTGCGCCTCCGCCACTTCGTCGATGTTCCCGAGTCCCGATTGATAGCGCGCGGTGGCCTGCTGCAGCGGCCGCGCGCGCGGCCGATACTTGTACGGGCGTATTGGCCGCGATCCGGCGCGCGCCCTCGAGCATGGCGACCGCGACGATTCCATTGCGCGCGCAGGTCGGTGGCGATCTGTTGAGCAGCGGGCGGTCTGCGGCGCGGATGGTGGCCGATTGCGCGGCTTCGCCGCGCCTGGATCGCGGGCAGATCCATGATCGGGAAGTTGACGGTGAAGCCGAGCGCGTAGTTCTGAACATTGGGCGCCAGCCCGTTCAAGCCGCCGAGGATTCTGCCGTCGAGTCTCAGCGCCGGTGCCGCGCGCGTAGGCCGCGCCTTGCAGATAGAAGCGCGGGAAATAGGATCGCTCCAGCGCCCGCAGTTGCGCCTGCGCCTGTTCGACGACGGCGTTTTGTTCGACGCGCGACAGGATTGGACGGCGGTGTCGAGAGCGGCGGCAGGCTCGCTCCGGCGGCAGTTGCAGCAGACCCGGCGCGGCGATGTCGATCTGGGCGGGCTCGCTACCGACGAATTGTGCAAGGGTCGCGCGCGCGACGTCCGTGGCCTGCTGGGCTTGGATCAGCTGCGTGCGCGCCGCGGCCAACTCCGCTTCGGCGCGCGAGGCGTCGGCGCCGGGCCGCAGTTCGGCATTCACCGAGCGCTGTGATGGTCCGGAGAATCGACTTCGCGCGCGATCGACGCCGGCTTGCGCCGCGCGCACGGTCTCCTGGGCCGCGGCCAGAGTGAGATAGGCGTCCGCGGCCGCCACCGCGACATCGAACTGGGTGCGCTTCAGCGCGGCTTCGGATTGCATTCTGCGCGGCCGAAGCTACTGCCACATTCGCTTCCCGCAGTCCGAAATCGAAAGGCTCCCAGGTGACCAGTCCGCCGACCGCGCTGCCCCACGCCGTTCCGAAGTTGTTAGTGCCGATCACCGGGCCGGACATCGAAGGAATCACGTTCTGCGGCAGCAGCAGGCCGAAGACGTTGTTTCGGGTGGCCCGATTGACTTGCGCCAGAGCGTCCACGCGCGGCAGGTACGCGGTCCGGGCGAGTTGGATGCCGGCTGCGGCGGCGTTGATCTGCTCCTGGGAGACGCGAATGGAAGGATAATTCCGGAGGGCGTTCTCGACCGCGGCAGTTATGGTCAGCGGAGTCTGCTGGCCGGGCACGGCCGCGACCGCGGCGAGCATCAGTAGCGGCGAATCGAGCGAAGGTGCTCACTATTTGCCCTCGATCAGTTCGTCGAAACAATTCGCGCACTTTGCCCTTGGCCGCCGCCAACGCTTTCCTGCCCAGCGGCGTGGCGCGATATACTTTCCGCAGCGATTTGCCGTTGCGCTGTTCGGTGGCGCGCAGGTAGCCCTTCTTTTCCAGACCGTGCAGCAGAGGATAAAACTTCCGGGACTGATCCGATAGCCGTGCCGCGCCAGCTCTTCGATCATGCCCAGCCCGAAGATCGGCTCTTCGGCGGCGTGATGCAGCACGTGCAGGCGGATCAGGCCGGAGTAAAGATCCCGGTCCGCGGTGTAAACATTATCTTCGTGTTTCGTTTTCGACATTCGATTACGAACAGTGGTAGTATATCACACGGATATGGATCAGACTCCGAAGACACGCCGTAATTTTCTCTCCGACGCCGCTCTAGGAACCGGGTTACTGTTGGCCGGCTGCAATCGTACGAGTGCGCCGGGCGCTGCGGAGGCTCCGGTCACTGGCCCCGCCGACGTGACACTACGCATCGGGCCGGTGCTAGTGGATATCGCGAAGGATCATACCATCAGCACCATCGGATACAACGGTACGTCGCCCGGGCCGCTGATCCGGCTGCGCGAAGGCGTGCCAGTGACAGTGGATTTGTTCAATGAAACCGATACGCCGGAGCTAGTCCACTGGCATGGCCAGATTGTTCCAACATCCGTGGATGGCGCGGAGGAGGAGAAAAGCCTCTTTGTTCCACCTCATGGAAAATTGCGGTATCGCTTTACGCCGCAGCCTTCCGGTGCGCGCTTCGTTCACACCCACATTATGCCGATGTCGGACCTGACCCGCGGCACTTACAGTGGACAATTCGGTTTCGTCTACATCGAGCCCAAGACCAATCCCGGACAGTACGATCAGGAGCTGTTTCTCGCGACCCATGAATGGGAGCCTTTCTACACTACCGAAGAGGAGGAAGAGGAGGACGAGGACGCCGGGAAGAAACCGCCGCCGCAGGCCGTGAAGAAGCCTCCGCAGAAGGATGAGAAGCCGAATGGATGGGAGATCGGCTATCAGCGCTTCACCATCAACGGCAAGTGCCTGGGCTTCGGCGACCCCGTGCGCGTCAAAGAAGGGCAGCGCGTGTTATTTCACTTCCTGAACGCCAGCGCCACGGAAAATATCCAGCTGGCGTTGCCCGGGCACCAGTTTCAGGTAGTCGCTCTCGATGGGAATCCCGGTGCCGCATCCGCAATTGGTCGACGTGCTCGAACTCGGCACGGCGGAGCGGATCGACGCGGTCGTCGAGATGAAGAATCCGGGCGTTTGGATTCTGGGCACTCCCAAAGATGACGACCGCAAGAACGGGATGGGGATCGTGGTCGAATACGCCAACAAGAACGGAGCGCCGCGCTGGGTCAAGCCGCGGAAGAAGCCATGGGACTATACGATATTTGGCGATAGCCGCCAGGTTCCGAACCCCGACGAGATGATTCCGCTCGCCTTCGGCAAGATCAACGGTGGAACGGGCGGATTCAACCACTGGACCGTCAACGGAAAAGAGTTCGACCCGAAGGCTGAGCCGCGACGTCCTTCACAAGGGCCGGCGCTACCGTCTGATCTTCGATAACCAGACCGACGACGCCCATCCGGTGCATCTTCACCGCAACAGCTTCGAGCTAACCAATGTGGCCGGCAAGCCGACCGCCGGCGTCCTGAAAGACGTGGTTCTGGTGAAAGGATTTAAGAAAATCGAAGTGGACGTCACGCCCGCCATGGAAGGCTTGACGCTGTTCCATTGCCATCAGCAGCTACACATGGACTACGGATTCAAGCTGTTATTCAACGTAGTATAGTAACGGCGTATAGTAGGCGGCGTCCCTATGCGGACTTTTCGGAAAATCTTGCTATGGGTATGCCTCGCGACGGCCGTCGTCACGGCGTTCGCTTACGCCCTCGACGATCTCTGGGCACGCTACCGGGGACGGCCCGTGGAACGGATGAAGGTGGATCGTGTATACAGAGCGATGAACCACTGGAATCAAGTTGAGTTCTCGCTCGGCACTCCCATCATGCAGACCTGCGTCGACGCGCTAATGCCGCATTTCGGCTATGTGCCGTGCTGGTATCTGCGGCGGCACACGCTCCAATACATCGGTAATCCGTAAAGAGATTGAAATGGCGTCCCCAAGGGGATTCGAACCCCTGTTATCGCCGTGAAAGGGCGGTGTCCTAGGCCGGGCTAGACGATGGGGACTTCCGCGAGAAACTACATTCACCACTTTAGCATGCGGAAACCCAGCGCCTTCAACCTTAGATGGTCTTCAGATAAGCGATGACGTCGGCTTTTTCCTGATCCGAAAGCAGATCCGCATAGGACGGCATCCCGTTGCCGCCGGCGTTGATCATGGCCTTGACATTATCGACGTTGACGGCTTTACCGTTCTTGAGCTTCTCGTGCTTGAATAATCCTTTGAGCGAGGGGCCAATCTTCTTTTCATCGGTATCCGTGTTGTGACACACGGAACACTGATCGAAGACTGCTTTGCCCTTCGCGGCATCGCCTGCCTTGTCGGCCGCGACCGCCCAGCCGGTAAACAACAATCCGCCGATACCGAGGCTTAAAGCTAATGTGCGCATTCCAAAGCTCCTAGAGAAAATGTCTAACTTTATTTAGTCTACAATCTTCCCGCGCCCTTCGTCATCCGCCGACCGCTAAAATATCAATATGGCAAAAGTTCTGAAAGAAGGTGACTCGGCTCCGGCGATTCGCGCCGATAACGATGGAGGACAGCCGTTCGACTTAACCAGCCTCAAAGGGAAGAATGTCGTGCTGTACTTTTTCCCTAAGGCTGATACGCCGGGCTGAAACAAGGAAGCCACCGGGTTCCGTGAGAACTCAAAAAAATTCAGCAAGGCAGACGCGGTGATTGTCGGCGTGTCGCCTGATAAATCGGCCGCGCAGGCGAAATTTAGGGACAAGTTCGATTTGCCCTTCACTCTGGTCTCAGACGTCGATCACCACGTGTCAGAAGCTTATGGCACATGGGTGGAAAAGAGCATGTACGGCCGCAAGTACATGGGCATCGAGCGCAGTACGTTTCTGATCGGCAAGGACGGCAAGATCAAAAAGATTTTCCACAAAGTAAAGCCCGAAGGACATGCGGACGAGGTGTACGAAGCGCTGCAGTCGACAGGTGCTTAATAGCTCGCGCGCTTTAACGCCTCGAGCGTGAAGTCTTCATCCTTCATGGGGGCGTTGTACTGTAGTTTTTCGATTTTCAGCACTGTTCGGCTATTGCGAGTGGCGTCGAGGACTTCCACGGTCCTCGGCGTCCAGATGTTGTCGACTTTTTCGAGATCGCTGTAATGGAGTCGGCGAGCCAGCTTGACGCCGGCGTAGCTTTCAACCTGCGCGGTGACGTAGTTGTCTTTGCGGATCCACAGCACCGATGAACTGTACTGGGACGACTTCGATTCTTTTGCCTTCGATTCGATCTTCCAGCAGGGCGCGCCATCGATAGCCTCCTCGCCGGCCATTTTGTAGTCGAACAGGTTGACGTCGTGCTCCTCCAGGTCTTCGAAGCTGAAGTCAGTCCCGAAGAAACGCGTGGAGCGGTCCTGCAGCGCGATACGCCGCTCCCGTTCGATGGCGGGCGTCCACATCCATTGATCCGAAGCCCGGTCAGGATGATTCACGATGAGTAGCGCCAATCCTTTTAACTCCGCCGGAGCGGTGAATCGCAGGATGGCTTTGCTCGTGCCGAACGAGCTGATCCGCCGGTAGGTCCATCGCTTTATGCTGACTTTGCTGGATGAGCCGATCACTTCGAGAGTGCCTTCGTAGCGCTGGGATTTCGCCAGCGATCGATCCTGAGATTCGCTGACGATCCGGCGAGGATCTTGCGCGAGTACCGCGCCGGCAACTACCAACCAGAAACCGGCAACTAGAAACTTACTCATATTCCAGAGCTTCGACCAGCGATCCCCGCACCGCCGATTCCGCCGGTCCGATCGCAGACATAAAAGCGACCGCCAGAATCACCGGCAGCAGTACCAGTGAAATTTGATAAGGATACTCGTAATCCAGGCGCAGGCCCGCGATATCCTCCGCCGAAATTCCCAAGCTGTAGTAGAGTTGCAGCGCGCCGAACGCTAGGCCGAGAATGAGGCCCACCATCCCGATCGTCAGCGCCTCCAGCCAGATTGTTCGCCGGACCTGGTTTCGCAGGCCTCCTACGGCTTGCAAGACGCCCAGCTCCCGGCGCCGGTCTGTGATCGATACCGTCAAAGTGTTGACGATGCCCAGCACAGCTACTAATACCGCGACCGCGATCTGCACATAGGTAATGGCGAACCACTGATTGGTCAAGCGCATGATGTAGCCGCGGACATCGCGATTCGTCAGCACGAACAAGCGCCGTTGATCGCCGAATGTCTCAAGAATCCGGCGCTTCACCACCGATTCCGAGGCGCCCGCGCGTGAGATAAATGCGAAAGATATTCACCGTGTCGTCGTTCCAATAGCGCTGGTACAGCGCCCGGTCCATCAGGATGGAACCCTGCTGGTCGGAATAGTCGGTTACGATACCCGCGATCGGCAAGTGCAAAACGCCCGCGGGGCTGGGGATATCGACGATATCGCCGAGCTTGTAGCCGCGCAGCAGAGCAAAATTTTCAGACGCAAGAATCGCTTTTCCCTGGGCAGCCAGACGGAACATATCTTTGGGATCGCCCGCGACCGGCGGCAACGTGGCATGGTGCCGCAAAGCTTCAACATCGGTGGCAACAAACATGATCGGCGTCCCGCGCACCTGTATCCGAGCATCGCGAACGCCTTGCACTTCAGCGATTCCAGGAATGGCACTCAACTGCGCCGCCATCGAGCCGGGAAACAGAAAACTACGCGCAGTGAGACTCTCGGTCGGCGAAATAAACAGATCCGGATTGAGAGCCACGGTGAGCCATTTGAAAATCGAATCGTAGCTGGCGCGCGTCAGACCGCCCAGCGCCACCACCAGGGCCAGCGAAAGCATCAGCGCCGCGACAGCTCCGGAAGTTCGGCGGGGCGCTTGCAACAAACTGTCGACCGCGAGTGTTCCCTCCACCGGCCGCAGCCATTTCAAGATTGGACGGAGCGCGCGCGCCACAAACTGTGCCAGCGTCGGCGTAAGCAGCAAAGCCGCGAGCACCGCCAGTGCGTCACCCACGTAGAACAGAATGCGATACCGTCCGAGTAGTGCACACGCCAAAGAAAGCAACGCCACGATCAGCGCTGCGATCCTTCGTGTCCGATTCTCGCCGGCACTCAACTGCTGGTATTTGCCTTTCTGCAGCGCCTGCACCGGATCCAAGCGAGCCGCGTTGCGCGCGGGAATGAACGCCGCCAGGACGCTGGTAATGACGCCTAGCACGACAGCGAACGTCATCAGCGTGGGATTCGTAGAAATCTCGTCGGCCTTCTGCGCAATCCCAAAGACCTCGCCCAGCAACGCCCCGATGTAACCGGTCATCGCGCGCGCGATCAGGATTCCCATCAGCAATCCGGCGATTGATCCGAACAGCCCCGCGACGGCGCTTTCACCGAGGAACAACGTCCGGATCTGACGCCGCGTGGCTCCTAACGCCCGCAGAATCCCGATCTCGGATCGCCGCTGCGTCACTGCGATCTGGAATGTGTTGTAGATGATGAACATTCCGATAAATAGCGCAAACGCGCTGGTGATGTTCGCTGTAAGCGCGTAAATCCGCGAGATCGATTCGAATTGCTGTCCGCGCGCCGAGGGCGCCTCGACCTGGAATCCGGAGCCGAGCATGGTTTGAATCTTGGCTTGTACCTCGCCGACCTTAGCGCCCTCCTTCACCGCCACATCGATGCGATCGAATTTGCGGCCGCGGCCGAACACTTTCTGCGCGGCGTAAACATCCATCACCGCAAGATTACCTCCGAAGGCGCTGGTGAGTCCTCCGGATTTCATGATGCCGCGCACCGTGAACTGTTTTTCGCCCTCCATCGTGCTCATAGGGACTTTGCTTCCGATCCCGAGATTATTCTCGCGCGCGAAATATCGGTAATAATGAGCGAATCAGCCTGAGCCAAAAAAATCAGCGGATCGTCCAACGCCGTGTCTTCGTCGCCCTTCAGATCGTAATCGCGCAGGCTGCGATCGCCGGTCATGTCCACGCCCAGGATCAGTACATTGCCCTGTCCTTTTAGTCCCGTGCTGACCACCGCCTCGATCACCGGAACTGCCACGCGAACCCCCGGCTACAGCTTGCACGCGCTCGAGCACATTCTCGTCAAAGCCCGTCTCGCCAGCGGAAATTTGAAGCTGTGTCGCGCCGGCAATCTGATCGACGGTGTGACGAAACGCAAACAGCACGGACTGATTGGCGGTGTGCATCCCCACAAACACGGCAACGCCCAGGACAATTCCGGCTATGGTGAGCATCCAGCGCAGCAGATGCTTGCGGATATAGGGCCAGCTAATAAGCCTGAGCAGGATCATGGATGGGAGGGCCCAGCTTTCCGGCGCGGTCTTCTACAATGCCGCCATCGCACAACGCGACCACGCGCGAGCAGCTTTCGGCGACATGGCTATCGTGCGTCACGATCAGTACGGTCGAGCCGAGCCTCTGATGCAAATCGCGAATCAGTTTCAAGATGTCGGCGCCGGTATGCGTGTCAAGGTTGCCTGTAGGCTCGTCGGCCAGTAATACGGGAGGATAGACGGAGAGTGCTCGCGCGATGGCGCACCGCTGACGTTCGCCGCCCGAAAGCTCGTCGGGCAGATGATCCATTCGAGCGCCGAGCCCGACCAGGTCGAGCAATTCGCGGGCGCGCTCGTCGATCTTCTTTTTCGGCCAGCCCCGGAGGTGTAGAGGGATGGATACGTTCTCGCTGCAGTTGAGCGTCGGCAGCAGATTGAAAAACTGAAAGATGAAGCCAATCTTGTCGCGCCGCATGCGGGTCAGATCGTCATCGGGCAGCCCGCTCAGCGGCGTTCCATCGATCGCGATCGTCGCCCGAGCTGGGTGTATCCAGGCCCCCAATCAGATTCAACAGCGTGGATTTGCCGGAGCCCGACGGCCCGACGATGGACACCATTTCGCCGCGCGCGATTTCCAGATCGATATCCTGGAGTGCCGTAACTTTACGCTTTCCGTTGAAAGTCTTGCCGACCTTAGCGAGCCGAATCACCTATTAGCTATCATGTCAGTTGCACAATTGTGGCGCAAACATTCTTGTTTGCCGCGTTCACGCTCGTGTGAACGCTCAGACGTCTGCGAAACGCCCAGGCGCCGGTATGACTGCCGGCGCGGCACGTTGAGAACATGCGCCACGCGACAACATGAGAATAGGAATCGACGCCGGCGGTACCTTCACCGATTTCATCGTCCACCACGACAGCGGACGGCTCCAGACTTTCAAGCTGCGCTCCAATCCGAAATCGCCCGCCGAGCGTGATTTTGGCCGGCCTCGAGCAGGTGGCCGGATCGTCGAAAGCGCAGGTGGTGCACGGATCGACAGTCGCGACCAACGCGCTGCTCGAGCGCAAAGGCGTCCGCACCGCTCTGATCACCACAGCGGGATTCGAAGACGTGATTCAGATCGGCCGGCAGAACCGCCCGAACTGTACAATCTCACTCCCCGGCCCGCGTCCCGATCGTGCCCCGAACGATGTGCTTTGGCGTGAAGGAGCGGTCCTACTTCGACGGCACGATTGCGCGAACGGCCCAGCCAGGCTGAACTTGCGCGTCTGAAAGCCCGGCTGCGCAAGCGCCCGCGTGGAATCGATCGCCATCTGCTTCCTGCATGCCTATCGCGAATCGCGCCAACGAAAAACTGGTTGCGGACGCGCTCTCGAGGCTTCGGCTACCTGTGCTGCTCGCACGATGTCTGCCCGGAGTTTCGCGAGTACGAGCGATCTTCCACCACCTTGATCAACGCCTACGTCGGTCCGCTGATGGACCGCTATCTCGCGGAAGCTCGAGCGCGGCACGCGGCGCTCGATTTCGATCATGCAATCGAACGGCGGCTTCATGTCGACCAGGGAAGCACGGCGGCATGCCATCCGCACCGTGCTATCCGGACCGGCCGGCGGCGTTGTGGGAGCGCTTGAAACGCGCGCGCTTGTCCGGATTCCCGCGCATCCTCGGCTTCGACATGGGCGGTACGTCCACCGACGTCAGCTTGTGCGACGGCCAGCCGCGCGAAACCATGGAAGCATCCATCGACGGTTTTCCGGTGCGCGTGCCGATGCTCGATATCCATACCGTGGGCGCGGGCGGCGGATCCATCGCGCGCGTGGACGAAGGCGGCCTGTTGCGCGTCGGACCTCAGAGCGCGGGCGCCGATCCGGGTCCGGCCTGTTACGGAATTGGCGATCAGCCCACCGTTACCGACGCGCACGTCGTGCTCGGCCGCATCGCGGCCGACCAGTTGATCGGCGGCGAGATGCATCTGGATGTGAAACGCGCCGGCGCGGCAGTCGATTCCATAGCCGCGAAGTTGCGGCTCACCCGCGATGCCGCGGCCGAAGGAATCGTGCGCGTCGCCAATGCCAACATGGAGCGGGCCATCCGCTTGGTCTCGGTGGAACGTGGACACGATCCGCGCGATTTCGCTCTGGTGGCTTTCGGCGGCTGCGGCGGATTGCACGCCTGCGAGATCGCTCGCGAGCTCGGAATTCGAACGGTGCTCGTGCCGGAATACGCCGGCGCGCTATCCGCGCTGGGCATGCTGCTGGCCGATCGCGTTCGCGATTATGCCGCCGGTGTCTTGAACAGCCCCGGCATCGAGCGCGAGTTCGAGCGGCTGGAGCGCGCGGCCCGCAAGGAGCTCCCGGGTGCGGAGATGATTCGCTGCGGCCGACATTCGCTATAGCGGGCCAGAGCTATGAGCTGACCGTCCCGTGGACATGCGAAGAACCCGAGCGAGCCTTTCCATCGAGAGCATCAGCGTGTCTATGGCTATGCGAATCCGGATCGCGCGGTCGAAATCGTCACTATTCGCGTGCGCGCGAAGTTAGCAGTCGAGCGGCCCAGGCTGACGATGCGCCGTGGAGCAGCCGAACGCGGAAAACCCGCCGTCCGCAGCGTAATCAGCGCGGGAGCCTGGCGCAAGACTCCAGTACATGCGCGCGGCGAGCTGCCTAAGTCGACGTTGCGCGGGCCAGCCCTGGTGATCGACTACGGATCGACGACTCTGATCCCACCGGGCTGGCGGTTTTCTCTCGACAAATTCGGTAATCTGAAAATCACCTCATGACTCGAACCACTTTCCTCCTAGCGATCGCAACGGCGGCCTCTTCGCTCTTCGCGCAGGCTCCCCGATATCTCGGCATCGATACCCACATCGACACCGCCCAACGCGTATTGATCGGCCATGTGGATATCTCGCAACGCCTGCCGGACGGCCAGGTGGATATTCCGCGCCTCAAAGAAGGCGGAATGCACGCGCCGTTCTTCGCGCTGTGGGTGCCGACTTATTACAAAGGAGCGGAAGCGGTGCGGCGCACGCTCGATCTGCGCGACGCTATGCAGGGCGTCTTCGACCGCTATCCCGACCAGATCGAGATGGCGACCACCGCGGGCGATCTCGAACGAATCGTGAAGGCCGGCAAGATCGCCGCGGTCCTGACGCTGGAGGGCGGCCATCAGATTGATGACGACCTGGCGTGTTCTCCGCATGTACCAGCGCATGGGCATCCGCGCGATGACGCTCACTCATTTCCGTAACAACAATTGGGCGGACTCATCCACCGACAAGCCGCAACACAACGGCCTTACCGATTTCGGCAAGCAGGTGGTGCGCGAAATGAATCGCATCGGAATGATCGTCGACATTTCGCACGTTTCCGACAAGACATTCTACGATGCGCTGGCGGTGACCACCAAACCCGTAATCGCTTCGCATTCTTCTGTCCGGGCGATCGCGGAGATTCCGCGCAACATGACGGACGACATGCTGAAAGCTCTGGCGCGCAATGGCGGCGTGGTGGGCATCAACTTCGGCGCTGGATTCGTGAATTCTAAAGACGCGCGCGCCACCATGGCAAACATAAACAGCATGGCTGCGCAGGAGCCGAATCTGACCGGGAAGGCGCTGGATGATTTTGCGGCCAAGGAGTACGAGCGGGAGCAGGGCCCGCCGCCGCATCCCTCCGCGGCGACTATCGATGACGTGGTTGCCAACATCGATCACGTCGCCAAGGTTGCGGGCATCGATCACGTCGGCATCGGAACGGATTTCGATGGAATAGGCAACGACGTCCCCAAAGGTTTGGAGGACGCCTCGAAGATGCCCGCGCTGGCCGCTGCGCTACGCAAGAAGGGTTATAGCGAAGCGGATGTCGAAAAGGTGATGGGCGGAAATTTCCTGCGCGTCATGAAACAAGTGATCGGTAAGTGACCAGCGGCTAACAGACGTTCGCCCGCGCGCCAGGTGGATCGTATAATGGGGGCACGTAGCGGGCCCTTAGCTCAGCGGTTAGAGCAGCGGACTCATAATCCGTTGGTCGAAGGTTCAAATCCTTCAGGGCCCACCATTTTTCAAAACAACTTCACGCCCAAATAGCGATCGGTTTATTCTTGCGGTAAGTCAAAAACGCCTGCATTGAAATACGCGGGCCACCGGAGAAAGGCGCGATCGCATGAGGTCTGCCGGTATTAAGGATCACCAGATCGCCCTGACAAACCTTCAAACGGACCGGCGGAGGCAAACACCGCTGAAACTGCCGCTGTAGATCCTCGTTGGCGTAGCTGGAGCTCAAGAAGAAGTTCTTATTCAAGTACCAATATTTGAAGACACTCCCCAGACCTTCCATGCGTGTATTCCAGAGATACAATTCCCCGCCTTCTCTAGGGGGCTTTAAATACACATTGACCGAATAACGTCCGTGCCGCGCTGACAGGAGTGGGGAATCATCTACATGGCAATTCACCGGTATGTCGGTGCGCGGGCCGGCATCGTCCCGCATCACGCGGATCAGGCCCGGGATCATTTTCGCGCCCCGAAATGTCCGTATCGCGAGTCCGGCGGGCCAAACTTCATCCATTTCTAGACGGAAGCGATCCAGAGGCCCGCTGGCTTCACCTGAGACGCTGCGGATCCGGAGTGTCGTTTCGCGCATCCCGCTAAAATAGGCGTTCCAGCGTTCGTCATTTAGAACGGCCATGTTGAAAGGATGCCCCACCACATCGACGTCGCTCTTTTTGTAGCCCTCCTTCACGTCATAGACATTCCAATTCTGCGTGGTTAATTGCGAGACGTTCCGCGCCACGCGTTCGCATAATGCCGAATCGTACCAACCCGGAATGTGAATGCCGAGAATCTCGTTGCTAAAGAGAGCGTCCAATAGAGGCTGAGTAAGCGACCGTGCCACGGCCACTTTTGTACCGTCCGCGAGAAACGGCCTGTCCCGCGTGGTCTTTTCGAGAGGATATAGGAATTTCTGAATGAAGCCACTCCGCAATACGCGTGCTATCAGGGGCAGCCCCGAGCCAGGTTTCTTGGGTACTTTGTTGAATACCGGCTGCAACGACTCCGGTGTTGTGGACTGAGCCAAACCTGCGCTCAGGTTGTTTAATATTTCCCAATCGGCTTTCTCCGGACCGACGATTTCGGGGAGGCGTACCTCCTCTCGCTGTGGTTGAGTTGAGGCCATGCCATATTCTCGACGGGAAGACGACTGACCTTTAGTTGGGCGTGTACCTGGGGACCGTTTTTTGTAATCCCGCCAACGCTATTGGCGGGAAGTTCAAGCAATTATCAGACGTCCAGTTCGATCGCGCAAACCGAACCTGGCGCGAAGCGCCACTGTGGCGTTGCGCTCGATGGCAGTGCTGTTTCCTTTGGTTTGAATACATCCGGCTGATCCTGGTCGACATAAGTACGCAGGTCCTCCGGCTCAATCGCGAAAACGCGGCCGGCAGTCACCTTGGCGCCCGCGACGGCGAATCCGGCGATCACGGGTTTCCGGTACTCCAGGTTGGCGACATGCAGGAAGAACTTATTGCCTGCGCGGCTGCACGCTATATCCAAACTCGACGGCGCCGATTTCACAGCTACCGCCTGCGTCCCGTTGTGTCTCTTGAAAAGCCGCGCTATGGATCCGACCGGCATCAGGTAACTTGCGCCACGAGGCGTTGGGAGCATCACAGCGGTATTGGTCCACCGATTACCCTGAAAGTCCGCGGCAGTCGCGATCTTCACACGCGCGCCGTGACGCTGGTAGATGTTGAACGAACGGGCATGATAGGCCGCTGAAAGCCACTCGCGCAGTATCGGATTCGCGTTGGGTGGCGACAAGCTGAGGTGGCCCTCCGTGATGGCGATCCCGGCGCTTGAACCCGCCGCCCCAATCGCTTCTTCCAATTCACTGACCCGTTTCTCGACGACGTTCGACAATTCCAGCAATTCCTCCCAGGCGCGCTCCGGATCTTTCTCGTACCGCAAACCCTTGAGCATGGTGTCGGGACGTTTGGGGCTCTGGCCCATCATGTGGATCGCGACTAGATCCAGTTATTCGCCGGCCTGTTTCAACAAATCGCCCGCCCACAACACCGATCCCGATCCGCGGCTCCGGTCTCCCCAGCCGATCAATTGTATCGACCGGTCGCGCTCTTTCATCGCTTTCGCAAACTCAGTCGTGTGGGCGATAGACTCATCTTTGGAAAATGTCGCGGTCCCATACGACGTCTCGTTGCCAATCTGCCAAAGCTTGATATTGAGCGGCTCGACTGCGCCGTTGGCCTTGCGCTCCCGATTGTCCGGGTCATTGGCGTAGGACACCCAATCGGCCGCTTCACGCGCATCGCCGCTACGGTTGCCTTCAGGCGTAGAGCGGTAACGTGCTTCCCCATCGCTGAGGAAATTGACACAATATAACGGCGCCGCTCCTACCCGCCCGCAAAAGTCGACGAACTCGTGCGTTCCAACGCGGTTGGTTTCCTTGCCTCCCCAAACATAGTTGCGCATCGGGGGACGCTTTGCGGCCGGGCCAACGCCCTCGCGCCAATGATAATAACGGCTGAAGAGCCCGCCGAATCTCACGACATCCGGTGCAAGGTCCCGAACAACATCCACGAAATCTTTGCGCCAGTCGTCCGCGTCCCAGTCCCAGGAAGCTTCCACCGAGCCATCGGTCGAGCCGAGCGGCTCCATGAATTGCATATAAAGATGAGGCGAAATGTCGAACAGCGGCTTGGGATCCAGTACGATTGTGTTCGCATCAGCAGCGTGCAGCACAGACTGAGCCGCGGCGCCTATGGCCGTCTGCTTGAGAAATTCCCGGCGCGCAATCATAGCTTATGAGATCGTCCGTTCAGTTGATTTGCATTGCCTGTCATAGACCTTCGCGTCGATGCGAATGCCCAATCCGGGCTCGCTCGAAACCACCTGCATCCCTTTTCCTAAAGAATATCCGCTCGGGACAATGACATCGCAAGTGGACCGGTCATCTTCGGCCCACGGCACTCCCTTCAGCGCCTTCGCGAGGTGCAGTCCCATCAAATGCCCGATCTGCGAGGCCCAATTGTGGGGAATTGCCACCGCTCCCACGGCCTCGCTCATACGCGCGACTTCCCTATTCGCGATGAAGCCACCCGTGCGGGTATCGAGCTGCAGCACGTCCATCAGCCGGCGCGGATGCAGATAAGTCTCGAACTCGTTCGAATGCCGGAAGTTCTCGCCATCAGCGATCAGGGTGCTCATTTTCGCTTCGGCGAGCTTGTCTTTGAGACGGCCATAACCTTCGACGCTTTCGGGAAAGGGCTCCTCGATCCAGTGCAGCTTGTCGTCGCGCGTTTCGGCGAGCATCCGCCAGAGCCCATCGAATTGCCCCTGGTAGCCATTATTCGTATCGCCCATTACGATTATGTTCGGGCCTACCGCCTTGCGAACGGCATGGATCACAGCAATGTCGCGCGCGTCTCCCGCCGCTCGGTCCATCCACTTCGAGCCGCGCCCCAACTTCAGTTTCAAGGCTTTGAATCCGGATTGCACGGCTTCTTCCGCTTCTTCCACCACTGCCCCAACGCCGCCCTCGGGCCGCATGACATCGGAAAAATAAAGTGTGCCGTCATAGCACTGGATGCTGTCGCGCGCCGAATCACCGAGCAGTGCCCAGACCGGCTTGTTGGTCAGCTTGCCGACCAGATCGAGCAGCGGACCATCCAGATACTGGGCCTTCGCGTGCAATCCGGCGAACCATTCGGACGGCCGCATCACCTTGCCTCCGGCGATCTCGTACAACTCCAGCGGGTTCTTGCCGATTAGCGGCTGAAGCTCTGCCACATAATCGTCCAGCTTCATCCGGTAAGTGCCGGCGCCAATGCCTTCGACCCCTTGGTCGGTTTCGATCCGAAGCAGCGGGTGCGTGTAAGTCCTGCCTTTAGGAGCGGTGTCATAGGCATTCATAGCCACTTGCTTGTGAAACCGGCCCTCCAGAATGGAGACACGGATGCGAGTGATTCGCACAGGTGGGTGAGTGGCGCCCCGCACAGCGGAAGCCGAGGTAGCCAGCGCTGTTAAGAACCTGCGGCGATTTATAGATTGCATCCTAAGAACCCCGGTCAGGCCTGATCCTACTCTTCTCACTTGAGCAAGGTCAAGCCAGCCTTTATCGGTAGTGCGATAAATCCGTGCTGTTATGGTGTGGTTCACCTTCTACAACTTCTGCCGAGTTCACAAATCGCTCCGTGTGACGCCTGCGATGGAAGCCGGGATCGCCAACCACGTTTGGAGCGTGCGCGAACTTCTGGAGGCTGCGTGAGCAACGCAGGCATAGTCCGCGCTCAGGCCGCTTCTCACGGACGGGGTCCAAGTCCCTGGACGCGGTCAGCTTTCGCCTCTGGCACTTCTCTCGAAGGGCGACCCTTCCCCCTGCGTTGCACCTTTGAATTTAGCAGGGACACAGATTTATCGCACTACCCCTTTATCCAGCCTTTATCCTGCCAGCCTTTATCCTAATAGTGTGAACTCCTTGCATCGCCTGGCGCCGATCGTTTGGGCGCTTTCTCTTGTCCACGCGGCCGGCCCAAGCCCGGAAACTTCCGCGGCCTTCGATCATTACGTGCAGTTGACTGAGCAGGAGATCGACAAGCGCACCGGCTCCGATTTTGTGTCGCTGGAGAAAAATCCTAAGCAGAAAACCCTGGTGTGGCTGGGCCAAACCGTAATCGAGCCGAAAAAAACGCTGGATCAGGACCATGAGATCGATATCCCCGATGGACAGGTGCAAGACTGGATAGGCGACATTTATATCGAGGGCGAGACCATCGACCGCGTTCGGGACATGCTCCTCAACTTTGCGGATTACAAGAACTATTTCAAGCAGCAGATTATTGAGTCAAAGCTGGTCAAACGCGATGGAGATCACTTCGACGCCTTCCTGCGTTTAAACAAGCGCCAGGTTACGCCGATCGTCTTGAACACCCAACTGTCCGCTCTTTATACATTGGTCGATCCAACCCGTGCGTACATCGTTTACCGCTCTACACACCTGGCGGAAGTTGCCCATCCCAACAAGAAAAACACCTATGACCAGGAGCGGTCGGCTGAAGACGCCGCCGGTTATATGTGGCGCCTGAATTTCTATTATCGACTTCATCAGACCGACGACGGCGTCTACGTCGAACTCGAATTGATCACTCTGTCGCGCCCTGGCGGGGGTCTGCATCCGGGCCGGTTCCTCAGCGGCTTCGAAGGTTTCCCACGAGAGCTGGTGGAGGCTTTCCTAGGCGGCTTGCGAGATGCGTTCCCGTTGCGCCGCTAAGATGTTGCGCGGATGAGATGTTGCGCGGCTGAGAAGTAGCGCGGCTGAGAAGTTGCGCGGCTGAGATGTTGCGCCGGTGAGATGTTGCGCCGGTGATATATTGCGTCGCTGAGATAACTTGTAACCCCGACCGTCTGCGCCGCGTCTTTCCTCGCATCGTCTTTGGTTGATGGGAGAGAGCGTGATGGCGTATCGAGGCGTATTCGCCCGGACCCTTGATCCGGTGCTGGCCTGCGTCTTACTGTTGTATGCCGCCGTCGGTTTAGCGGAACAGACTAAAGGCGACGATGCAGATCGAACGGAAGACGTTTACGACCTTGGTCCTGGCATCGCCCCGCCGCGCATAATCAAGCAAGTCGCTCCACGCCCTTCTAGCGCCCGCGGCGTACGGGTGGTGGGCTCGGTCAATATTGCTCTGGTGGTTAGCTCGAAGGGGACGCCAAAAGATGTCCATGTAGTCAAGGCACTCGATAACGAAGTCGATAAGAGTGCCGTGGAAGCGGTAGAACAATGGCGATTCGCTCCCGCCCAAAAAGACCGCAAACCCGTCGCTGTAAGAATCACCCTCGAAATTGCCTTCCACGAGATGTGATCGCGCTACCTGCTAAAATCGCCTGAAGGAGACAATTATGACTCAACGTCTATATGGTGGGATTGCATATCTGCTGTTCGGTTTGATCGCCCTGGCCGCGCAGGATGTTGTAAGCGCCGTCGACGGCACTGTTAAGAAGGTAGATTCCGGTACCAAAACCGTCGTGGTGAAGACCGCGGACGGTACCGAACATACTTTCCATTTCTTGGGCCGAACCGTAGTCCACGGCGCCGAGGCGACTGCCAAAGGGTCCAAAGACGCGTTTAACGGACTGAAGGAAGGCAGCGAAGTCGCGGTGCATTATACGGCTAAGGGCGGTAAAGAGACCGCCGAAGAGCTGGACCACATTGGCAAGGACGGAATGAAGGTGACCGAGGGCACGATCTCCCACATCGATCGAGGCGCCAAAACTGTCGCCATCAAGACGGCCGACGGTACTGAGACGACTTTTCGGCTGGCTGACCACGCCGCTAAGGATACTGGCAAGGGCGTCGAAAAATCCGGAAAAGTGACCGTCTACTACACCGAAGAAGGCGGCCACAAGGTCGCTCATTTCGTCAAGCAGTCACTTTAGTCTTCCTTACGCGCCTGGCCCTCAACCAGCTCGATCCGAATGTGGTCCGGGCCTTCGATAAAAGCGAATTTGACCTTTCCGCCAGCCACTGAGCGCGGCGCATCGGTCACTTGTACTCCGTCATGCTTCAAGCGTTCCAGCGTCTGTTCGAGATTATCGACGCCGAATCCGATATGGTCGACGGTGTGGCCTTTGGTCGATTCGACATCCGTTCGGTCCTTCCACAGATCCGGCCATTCTTTCTTGGCGTACTCCATCGGAAAGATGATGATGTTGACGTTATCCATCATCAGCGACACCGATGGCCCGATCTGATAGCCCCTGTAAAATTGAGGCTGGCGCGAAGCCGTCCCACGCCCGCGCGTCGCGAGGCCAAACTCCTTGACATACCATTCGCCGGCGGCGATCGGGTCTTTACTCAACATATGTATGTGGCCAAAGTGGTGATGATTGGCGGTGTTCAGCTCGATGAGCTGGTGCTCCGGCCCGTCGACGTAGGCGTAGAAGAACACGCCCTGAGCAGTGCCCCCGCCGATATCGCTAATATCGGTGATCGGCGTTGCAAACTTCGTACCGCTATCGAGCTGCTTCTGATAGGTGGCCTTCATGTCCTCAGCGCCCCAACCGATGTGCCAGATCGTGGAAGTGACCTCCGACTTTGGCGGCGTACTGACCTTGGTAAACAACAGCCATGACTTCTGCGTCCATGCCGCATCCGCCAGCCCGGCAAACCTGGCCTTCTCGGAATCGAACTTGGATGTGTAAAAATCGATCGCCGCTGCAGGATCAGTGACGTTCAGATGCACGTGGTGGAAGCGGGCGAGCTGTTGAGGTGCTTCCTGCGCGATCAAGACCGTGCCGGCCGAACAGGCCAATACCAGACTACGCCCGAAGAATCGCATATGCCGTACATTGTACCGGCCATTGCCGGTATTCGCACAAAGCCAAACGGCCCAGTGAGCCCGCGACCTTCGTCCTGCCGGAAGAGTAGCGATTCAGGGCTACTGGTCGCTGGTCTTCCTCTTCACTTTTCGGGCGCCGTTCTCAGTAGCGTCGGCCGCCTTATTGACACCTTTCTTGGTCCCTTCGCGACCGCCTTGCCGGTGTGCTTTGCCGCTCGGCCAGTGTCTTTGCCGGCTTCCTTGACGTCCCGACCAGCTTTCTTCGCGTTATCCTTTGCGCCGTCTTGCGCCAGCGCTGCCCCGACGGTTAGAACCGCCGCCCCAATCAATCCAAGTATTCTCTTCATGCATTACCTGCAGTGCAATCCCACTACCAACCGATTACTCAAATGTATTCATCACGCAGCTCGTGATTCGCTTAGGGAATTTCTACGCTGCCCGATTCTGTTAGGGTAGAATCCGCCGGACCGCCTCAAGTCCGCCTGCGCGCTGGATGCCTGGTACAAAGAACTGGTCGATGAAATCCTGATCCTGCCCGTTGAACCCCTCGACTTCGCCTTCGACGGCCACCGGAACTGAGGCCACGGCAGCCGCGAACTCCGCCCAAATGGCCGCCTTCCCTGACGCGACGATCCGCAGATTCCTGGCGCCTTCCTGTTTTAGATATGCCAGCGCCGTGAGGATATCCTGCACGCGATTGGCATCATCACTACGGTTGAAAGTCAGAAAATACGGCCCCGATCGATCGCGTGGCGCTACCGCGTCGCCGGTCTGGAAGACGGTGAGCAAGAGAGCCGAACTGCCCCCAACTTTCCGCGCCGCCTCCGCGCCCGCCGGATCGATCATCACTACCGACGGCACGCCACCGCCAATCCAGATTCCGGAAACGCGATCGCCTTTCCCCGCCCGGCTCAGCATCAATCCGATCACCGGCGCGTTCACTCAGCACATGCTCCGGCCATTCGGTTCCGAGCGCCAGACGCAGCCGCTCGCGCAGAACGGCCGGATCGTGCGTTTCATCAGTTTGCTTCTTCGCTGCCGCGATCCACTGCTCCACCAACTGCTCGTAGGTCAGCGCGTTCTTGGGCAGCGGCCGGCCCTGCCACACCAGCATGTCCTGCAGCTTTTCGACGTGGACTCCGCGGGTCTCCTTCACCTCTTTCGGCTCGCCAAGAATTCGCTTTCCAAAAAAGCTGTACATCGCCTCACGGCTGGCCTGGTTGTAGTTGTGCGGAGCGTCGATCTGCACCATTTCAAGATTGTGCGCGCAATCGTACAGTTCGTAGATCGAGCGGACTGCGGGATATTCCTCGCGCGGCGTGTTCTTGGTCCAGTCGCCGGTAGCCGCGACCATCAGCATCGGCCTGCGGCGCCATCATCGCGCCGATCTCCACGTTAAACGTGTCGACCCTTAGCCCCGGCGCATTTTCGCACTGTCCCCCGCCCTGCATGATGCCCGAAATCATGTTCACCGGAGCGTCGTATTTGACGCGCTCATCCACCGCCGCCAATAGAAAGGTCTGAGTGCCTCCGCCCGATTCTCCCGTCACGGCCAGCCGCTCGCGGATCTACATCCGGCAAGCGATTCCAGAAAATCCAGCGCTCGAATCGAGTTCCACAACTGCAATCCCAGCGGGCCGAAGCCCCACAACTGCTCCCGTGGGCCGCCGAAATCGTGCGGCGTCTGAATGGTGTCGTTATAGCCCACCATGTCGTAAGAGAAAGCCACGTATCCTTGCTTGGCAAGATTTATACACCTCAGTGGAACGGAAATGAGCGGCTGATGCTCCAACCGCCCGTAATCCCAGTGGCCGTGGGGCGCGAGCACGCCTGGAACTTTTCCTGAGCGCCCGCGCGGCCGATAAAGATTGCCGCACAAGTAGTATCCCGGCAGAGTCTCGATGTATACCTTCTCAATCGTATAGTCGCTGTGCTCGATGCGCCCGAAGATCACCGGATTGAGCGGATTCTTCACCGGGCTGGGAATCAGCCCCGCCGCGAACAGAATCTGAGCCCGCAGTTTTTGTTTGTGCGCCTCCCATTCCGCCAGACTCCGATAGGCCGGCATCGTGAAATGCGTGTCGGTATTCGGCACGTTGATATTGCGCGAGTCCGCCTGCGGAATCTGCGCCATCAAGCAGAATGCCCCGCCAGCGACCGAGCCCACCAACCAAAAACGGCGAAAATTGAAATGCGCGTACATATCAATCTACTCTAACGAACACCTACGTCGAGCAGCGCCAGCCAATACTGGACGCGATTGCAGCGCGAAGCCGGTAATGATCAAGCCAACTCCGAACACCCCCATGCGCTTCTCGGGCACATGATCCGCGGTCCATTCGACGAAAGGCGTGCAGGCGCCCGCAATCGCCGTGACCACTCCGATCGCGAGTCCCGCTTTCAGCCCGACGGCGATCGCGTGTTCAGCGTTGCTGCGCCACCAGGCTGCTGACATATCCGGTGACAGCGTAGCCAACCGTGCGATTCACCGCCGCGAGAAATTGATATTTGGTCAAACGCGGGCGAGTGGCCGGTTGATAGTCGAGGGTCGGCCGAATGCCGAACCGGTACGCAATGACCTGCCCCACCGTGCTCAGGACGCCAAACGTGGCTCCAAATGCGCCTCCATATAAATAAGCGGCGCCCAGCGCGAAACCTGCTCCGCGAATGGCGCTCATCGCCGTGTCATGCCAGAATCCCGGCTTCGGTCCGTGCCTCGAAGCGCGCGAAAACTCCCAGCCGAGTGTGATGCCGTGCGCCACGCCGCTCGCCAGCCCAAACACCGGCCCGAGGGCGAGGCCGTACCCGGTTCCGAAGAGCACGCCGTAGGTGACTCCTCTGGTGAGAGTCCGCAGCGGTCCGTGTTCGCCGCCCAACAGATCGTAGGCGAGGTATAACGCGCCCAGCACGTCCAGTGAACTGCCGACTATGCTGACCAGCGCGAGCGTGTGCTTGTCGATCATCATGGAATGTCGGCAAATTGGCCGTTCTTGAGGACCAGAAACGACTCGTCCTGCGCGCAGGCGATGAGCTGTTTCTTCGGAGTGTCGATGCCCTCATCCGCTAGTTGGAAAGTTCCATGGTGGATCGCGATGCTGGTCTTGGCGGCCAGGATCTCATGTGCTTTCACCGCTTCATCGGGAGCCATATGTATCGGCGACATGAACCAGCGTGGTTCGTACGCTCCGATCGGCAATAACGCCAGGCGTCGGCGATCCGAACTTTTCCCGAATCTGGGCGAAATGAGGTCCGAACGCGGTGTCTCCCGCGAAATATACCAGCCGCTCCCTGACATTCGATCACATACCCGCACCACAGCGTCTTGTTGCGGTCAAAAATTCCCCGGCTTGAGAAATGCAGAGCCGGGACGCAGTGGATGGTGAAGCTCGGAAGCGAAAACGATTCGCCCCAATCCAGCTCGTGAACAGGCCCTATATTCTCCGAGCGAAGCAGCCGAGCCCACGCCAGCCGGAACAATGAATGTAGAATCTCCACGAGCCGCCAGCCGGCGCAGTGTCGGCAGATCCAGGTGGTCATAATGATTGTGGCTGATCAGCACGGCGTCGATACGCGGCAGATTCTCCCAAGCTACTCCCGGTTTTCTCCGCCGCCGCGGACCTATCCAGGACAGCGGACTCGCTCGTTCGGACCAAATCGGGTCCGTCAAAATATTGGCCCCCGCGTGCTGAAGGAGCACGGTCGAGTGATTCACCAGAGTGGTTCGCAGTCCGCTGCCTTCCACGCGGCGGGGCGGTATGGATTGCTCGACGTCCGCAATGAAACTGGGCGACGGTTCCGGCCGGCTGGTCAGCTTCCATCGGAGGACCTCGAGAAGCCCGCGGCACTTGCGGAGCATCCGGATTGTAGAAGCGCTTTCCGTCAAAGTGCTTCGGAAATCCCGGGTCGCTGGCGCCCTCCTGCATGCATCACATCGCTAAAATAGTTTGCCGATCGACCGCCGCAGCTCCCGAAAAATCTGGTCGGGTGTCTTCGTGGCGTCGATGATGACAAAGTCATACCTCTTCGCCATGCGGTCCAAAGCACGGATCACGCGCGTTTGATACCGGACGAAACTGTCGTGCATATCGGCGCCAAAGCGCATGTCCATCCCGCTCTCCCAATGATCGAACGCGCCTCGCCCCAGCACAACTCGGGTGAGTAGCTCGCGAACGTCCGCTCGAAGGTAATAAACGGCGTGCGGAACCAGCGCGAACCCGGCCACTCGCTCGATCCAGGCGCGGTCCTCCCCCCGGGCGATGGCGCGCGCCATCAACGAGAAAATGTAGCGATCGGTCAGGACTACAAAACCGGCGCGCAGTGCGGGGATAATCTCGTTCTCCATGCGATCGGCGAAGTCGGTGGCATAGTACAGCGTCATCGTAATCGGGCCGAGGGTATTTCCTTTCTTGGCCTGCGAAATGCCCCTGCCGGCCAGCGCGCCGCGTGCCAGCCCTGTGTCGAGGACGGCGTGACCCTGGTGCTCCAGCCACGTCCGAAGCCGCGCCACCTGCGTGGAGCGTCCTACCGAATCCGGGCCTTCGATGACGATTAACTTGCCCTGCAATTCATCGCGATCGACCCCCGCCAGCGACTCGCTATAGAATTCGAGCGGCGGCTTTAGCAGCATCGATGTCTCCCTGGGAAGCTCTCAGCAGATGGCCATTGTGCATGTTCTCGCCCAGTTCGCGCGTCACGATGTCTCGCATCTGCTGCTGCTGCTGTTCGATGGAGCCGGTGGCGTCGATGACGTGAAACCCGACCTCATCGATCATGGCCTCGTATTCGTCCAGAATGCGTCCCTGAAATAGCCGAAAGCTCTCCTGCACGTTGCGGCTGAGCCCCAGATCCATGCCGGCTTCGTAATACTTGATGGCATCGCGGCCGCCCAGAATCCGTCCGATTGCGACCTCCAGGGGCACGCGGAAATAAAAGGTCAGGTTCGGCCGTACGGCGAATCGGTACAGGTTTCGCACCCAGCGCCGGCTGACGCCTCGCACCACATCGCGCGCGAAGGCCGTATAGGCATAGCGGTCGGCGCAAACCACGGCGCCTGCCTTGAGCAGCGGCGTGATGTAACGCTCCAGACGGTCGGCGAAATCGGTGGCGTGAATCAGGCTGAAGGTCACCGGCGTGAACATGTTCTTCTTCTTGCCGCGCTTGGTGGTCTCGCGGACCAGCGGTGACGAATTCCATTCGCTGAACGCAACTGCAATGCGCTGCGATCGCAGCCACTGGCTTAATAACGATAACTGTGTCGATTTTCCGGAGCCGTCAATTCCTTCCACCACGATGAGTTTTCCACGGTGGCGATTCGGAACGAGAGGGGGCATAGGCGGGAGCGCACTCCATTATAGCGAACGTGGCGCACGTACTCTTCCGCTGACAGTGGCGCACGCACTCTTGCGTGCCGTGTCGACACTCTCGAAAATAGATTCGCCTAGGGCGCGGGGTCGGTAGCGATGGGGGTCAGGGCGACAGCGAAGCCGAGCTTTCGAAGCTGGCGAACGTAGCGTTTGCGTCGGCGTTCCAGAGCTTGCTGGTCCAGCAGTCCCCGTTCGATGTAGGATACCTTGTCGTGCAGGACTTTCCAGATCACCCGCAAGAGCCGATGAGCGATCGCCCAGATCGCGGGTTTGGCGCCCAGGTGCGGCAACAGAGTCCGGAACTTTTGCTCAAAGATACTGCCCTTAACCTTAACGGCAGCCCAGGCACATTGAGTCAGCAAGCGTCGGAGCATGGGATTGCCTTTCGGGGACCGGCTGGAGTAGGAAACCTCGGCGCTTTCCTGAGTTCCGGGGCAGACGCCGACCCACGAGGCCAGTTTTTCGGGCGCCAGAAAAGCACTGGCCTCGGGTCCCACTTCGGCGATGATCTGTTGAGCGGCGACCTGGCTGATCCCAGGGATCTCAACCAAGCGTTGGATAGCCGGCTCCCAGTCCTGCAGCGCCCTGGTCATCTGTGTCTCCAATAGTTGGATGTGCATTGCCAACTGCTCCCATTGCTCCAGCAGCATCTTCAATAACAGGCGTTGAGTGCAATCCAGTTCCCCGCGCAAGGCTTCCTGTAACTGGGCTGTCGGCGTCGCAAGTTTGTAACTGGCCAGAGCGGCCAGCTGTGTAGGGTCGCTAATCCCGCGCACCATCGCCCACAACATGGCGCGGCCACTCACTCCCAACAGGTCGCTGATCACGCTGGACAGTTTGATCCGGCCTTCCTCCAATAGCCCTTCCATTTGATTACGGAGGCGCACTTGCTGGGTGCTCATGCGCACCCGCAGACGCGTCATCGTCCGCCATTGCCGTTGCTCCCGATCCGGCACATAGCTCAGAGTCAGATCGTCGGCCAATAGCCGGCGCACAATGCGGGTGGCATCGGCGAAGTCGGACTTGCGGCCCCGGGGCGCCAGCGTGGACCGCGGCTGCGCCAGATGCAACCGGAACCGTCCTTCTAACGCCAGCCATACCGGTCGCCAATACTGCGCCGTCGACTCCATGGCGATCTCGCCCACCTGTTGTTGACGCAGCCACTCCGTCAGCTCCTCCAGTTCCCCATAACTGGTCCCGAACTTGCGCTGCCGGTACTCGATCTCCTGCTCCCCCAACAGCGCCACTACTACCGCCAGCATCCGCTTATGCACGTCGATGCCAGCCACCACACCGTATACTGGATTCATTCCATCTCCTTGGTGGTGGTGGAGCGCAGAACGCATCGCTTTTGTTAGTCACTCTCGCGTGCTGTCTTCGCTCCCTTCACCAAGGAGCCAAGCGCACAATCATCGCTACTTCTCCGCGTTCCCAGGCCAAACACTCGTACAGACTCAACTGTTCCAGTGTCGACGGGACCTTGGCGCAACACCACTCGACCCATTTTCATCGCTATCGGTGGGCGATGCGCCCATCCAAAACACTCGTGTCGACACCTGCGGTTGGTCAGGATGGTTTCGGTTCCACCTCGCCTCGGGCGCCCCCGAGTCTCGCACATTCCCAAGATCGCCCGACCTGCGTTTTCGCGATGTATCCGATCCGCGACACGACCGATTTTCAAACTTCTCCAATGAGACTTCGCATTCTTCTGGCGCGCCACTTCAACGGATCAGGCGTGACCCAACCAAGGGTCTGGATCGTCAGACCGGTGCGGGCAAGTCACGCGCGCTAAACTTGCATGCAGTATATGAATCCTGGTGAATGAGCCATGGCGGCTTCGCCACAACGGGGTATGAAAAGGCGCGCGAGCGCGATACTGGGGAAGCCGATGGGACACAGAGGCCGGAAACGAGTTGGAGAACACGAACCCGTTGGTGAATGTGGTCCGGGCGCTTGCTGGGCACAACGAGGAGTAGCCCTCTGCCGCTGAACGCGGTAAGCACGCGAAGGAAAGTCTGGTAACTTTATCGAGCGCCCACGTCCAGCGGCAGAAAGGGACGTATGCGTATCGTACATCAACGTTGCTGTGCACTGGACGTGCATAAGAAGAGCATTACGGCTTGCGTGTTGGTATGGGACGGCAAGCAACTGATTGAGGAACGCAAAAAGGAGTTCGGAACAACCAAGAAACAACTGGGTCGGCTACGCTTCTGGCTGATGGCTTGCAGGGTGACGGAAGTCGCCATGGAATCGGCGGGAGTGTACTGGAAACCGGTGTGGCACGTGCTGGAGAAGCAGAATCAGTTTGGGTTGAAGCTGGTGAACGCGCAGCATTACCACGGCGTCGATGGCCAGAAGAGCGATCAGATCGACGCTTCCTGGCTAGCCGAACTTCTGCAGTGCGGATTGTTGAAGGGCAGCTTTGTTCCCTCGCAATGGCAGCGAGAATTGCGTGACCTGACGCGGTTACGCGTAGCGTTGCTGCAGGATCAGAGTCGAATCCAGAATCGTATCGAGAAGCTGCTCGAAGATGCCAACCTCAAGCGGGGCAGCGTGGTATCCAACACCTTGGGCACCAGCGGAAGGAAGATTCTGAAGGCGGTGATTGCCGGCGATAAGGATCCTGGCTGGATGGCCGACTATGCTCAAGGCCGGCTACGCGCCAAGCGCCAGGAACTGACCGAAGCTCTGTACGGTTTCGTTACCGATCAGCATCGCACGTTGCTGGCCATGCTTCTGCGGCAGATCGAATCTTTGGATCAAGACATCGCCTCATTAGAGGACGAGATCCGCCGTCACTTGGCACCCCATCAAGACCTTGTAGAGCGGCTAGCGGAGATTCCCGGCTTTGGAGAGATCACGGCTTGGACGGTCATTGCCGAGTTAGGTCTGGACATGAATGTATTCGGTACGCCGGAACGAGCCGCTAGTTGGAGCGGCTTGTGTCCGGGAAATCGCAAGAGCGCGGGCAAGCGAGGACACGGGCGAACGCGCAAGGGAATCGGTGGATTCGTCGCGGTCTAACGCAATCGGCACTCGCCGCATCCCACGCCGAAGATACTTACTTGCGCTCCTTTTATTGGCGAATTAGCTCCAAGCGTGGGCCGAAGAAAGCGCGGGTCGCGACGGCACATAAGCAACTGACCATCGCGTTCTTTATCATCCGCGATGGCGTCCGCTACACCGATCTCGGTCCGGATCACTTCGACCGTCGGCAGCCGGAGCGCACGCAGCGGTATTTGATCAAACGTCTGGAAGGAATGGGATTGAAGGTCACCGTGGAACCGGCAGCTTAAGCGCCGAAGGCCAAAACTCTAAATCGCTGATTCATCGTGGGTCTACCGGCCATTCTTTTCGAAGGACGGGCGGCTCTAATTCTGTTACCTGTGCCAAAAACCCGTACAAAACAGCCTGCTGGGCAGCTCGTTGCAAACCGTCTTTGTGAACGAACACAAGAGTCGGTTATCTCGTTGAACCTTCGAAGGGCCTGCCGCATCTCTTTGTTAGAGGGACACGGGCCTCGTCGGCCATCGTAGAGTTGGAGGCGTGCGTTATGTGCAAACAGGTTTTCTTCGGATTGTGCTTCGCGCTTTACGCTGTGAGCGGCATTCATGCCGAGACCATCGCCGCGGGAACAACCATAGATGTTCGAACAAATGACGTGATAGATGCCCGTGATGCAGGCAACGGACGGGTGTACTCGGGCCAAGTCGACCGCGACGTTTTCGACCGCGATAACAGGGTTGCCATCCCGCGCGGATCTGATGTGGAATTGATGGTCCGTGACATCGGCCGTCACACGCTCGCTTTGGATCTGGACGGGGTAGTCGTCAATGGAAAACGATACAGCGTCACAACGTACGACGTGACACGCGACGGCGGACAGAAGGACGGCGTGGGCGCAAATCGCCGGACCGGAAAGTTCGTGGGCGGCGGCGCGCTCTTTGGCACGATACTTGGCGCAGTGGCCGGCGGCGGGAAAGGGGCGGCGATTGGTGCTCTGGCCGGTGGTGCGGCGGGCGCTGTGGGACAGTTGGCCACACGAGGAAAGCGCGTGCACGTTCCCGCCGAATCAGTTCTCACGTTCCAGTTGCAGCAGCCGTTGAGCCTAGCTCCCGATCGCGGTTATAGGCGCAACGGCCAGCACTATCATCCTGTGCAGTAAGCTGATCACTTCAAATCGCAGCGCGTTGACGAATGCCCGTCATTTAGGAAATGTAGCCTTTCCGGGGCGAGAACAGACTCCGCGTTCTGCCTCTCGGTTGGGGCTTGAGGGTATCCGCGAACTTCTTCGGCGATCAGGTGTATGGAGAAACATCAAGGCAAATCTACGGACGATTGGGTCGGATGAGGCGAATGCCGCTACCGGCTAAGGTGAATTGGCGGGTGCGGTGCCTTTTTTCATGAGGCGACAAAATCAGCCCTAGAGCTCAGATGTGCGCCATGTAAGGAGGGTCTGAAATTTTTGAGCCTTTCAGAAAAAAGTAACATTTCCGTGACACGAATCGCCCCAGAATATTGTTATATCATGTGACGAAGCACAGCTTCGAATCGGAAAGGGAAAAAGAAAAGGAGAGGCCCTTGAACAAGACAAAAACTCTAGTCATAGTCGGTGCCGCAGTGGTCGTGGCGATCGGGCTGGTATTCGTCACCAGAACGAACACGTCAACTTCAACCAAAGATGTACAGGGTGCGATCGCAATGCGTAGCACTCAAACGGCGATCAACGAAGTCAACCCGTTTACTAACTTGGCATCCATCCCCGCCGTCGTTGACCCGGCGACATTGCGCTTCGAAAGGCTGAAGATGGTCGAGCTGGCTTCGAAGACCAAAACCACGACAGACCCCGCAGGATGTAAAGATAAGCAGTTCCGCGATCCAGATGGTTCTGCTTGCCAAACCCTCGCGGTCCTCGAGCGCGTCAAAGCGATAGAGGCGCAGTATTCTTACAACGGCCCCGTGCTCTCGGCGGGCGAAGCCGTTCCCGGCCGCGATCAATTCTCCGTCTATTTCCGGCCGGAAGAATTGGCCGCCGCGGGTGCCGTGCAGAAGCTGAACCGCGAACAGGCAGAATCATTGTTCGAAGTCCGGACCTCCCGGCCGATGGTCGAGGAGAAAGTTATCGACAAAGCGCATTCTCAATTCTGCGCAGGCAGCTATATCGACGGCAACTGGACGAGAAAGGATCCGAACTGTAAGGATCAGGTGCAGTATATAACCCAGACCGTAGCGTCGCCCAATCTGATGGTCCAGGTCGATGTTCGGCGTCCGACCAGCGCGAGTAACTAACGCTCGACGTCGTCCGAAAACTATTATCGAGCCGGTTAGCCTTGGCTAGCCGGCTCAACATTTTTGTTGTGGACCGCTAAACGGCTCGAAGCACCTCACTCACCTCCCGGGCTGAGGGCCTGGCACTCTGTTGCCGGTCCAGCATTCGCAAGATCAGCCGATCAACTTCAGTCGGAATGCCTCTCCGCAGTGAACCAACCGGCGCCACCGGCCGACATTCGATCGCCTCGAACACGTCGAGCGGTGTCTCTCCTGCAAAGGGATGCAGTCCCCCAGCTAACTCGTACAGACACAGCTCCCAGCGAAAACACGTCGGACGCGCAGGTGCGCTCTCGCCTTGGAGAATCTCCGGCGGCATGTACAGCAGCGTTCCGGAAAGTGTGCCCGAAATGGTTCCTGCGGCACCCATCGCACCCGGCTCTGGTCCCATTGGCCCCTCATAACGCGCGAGACCAAAATCCAGGATCTTAACGATACTGTCCTGGACCAGCATAATGTTCTCCGGCTTGATATCGCGATGCAGGATACCTGCCTGATGTGCAGCCGCCAAGGCTTCCGCAGCTTGTACTCCCCAATCGATCACCTGCGCGATCTTCACTTCGCCCGCCTCAATGATGGCGCGAAGTGTGTGCCCTCGAGCCATTCCATCGCGATGAACAATCCGCACGCTGACCTTCCCGATTCGTACACCGTCACAATATTGGGATGATGTAACGCAGAGGCAGCCCGCGCTTCCAGCTCAAAGCGGTCCACGGCCTGCACGCTCACGATAAGATGGCTGCGTAGGATCTTCAGCGCCACCGGACGTCCCGCTGCCTCGCGAGCGAGGTAGACCTCGCCCATCCCGCCGATGCTGATCAGGGATTCAATCTCGTAATGCGCGAAGCGCTGGCCCGCCGAGAGCCCACCAGGTTGACCGTCCAATAAATCGGCCGCGACGTGCGTGGGCGGTGATGTCAGAATCCTACTACTGGAATCGGCTTCCAGCAAAGATTCGACTTCCGCTCGCAGTGCCGGGTCGGCGCGAGCGAGCAATGCCTTACGTTGGGAGACCGGTACCTCCAGCGCTTCGTAATATAAGCGCTCGATGTCTTCCCATGGGGCGGAGAGTTCATGACGATTCGCGATTCATCTCGCGGATCAACCAACTTCGCGCCAATCTCCAGTCACGATTTACGGTTGCGACGGAAACTCCCAGGGTCTCAGCCGTCTCCTCGACACTCAGACCACCAAAGTAGCGCATCTCGACCACTCTACTCTTTCGCGGGTCCAAGGCCTGGAGCGCTTCCAGCGCTTCGTGCAGAGCGACAATTTCAGCAGCCTCTTGATGGACTGGCTGGACATCATCGATAGAGACAGGGACCCGAGCTCCGCCGCGCTTGCCAGTCAGCCGGCTTTTGGCATGATTGACCAGGATCTGGCGCATGGCCGAACTGGCCACGGCGAAGAAGTGACACCGGTCGTTGAAGGATGCCTTTTCCGAACTGGCAAGCTTCAAGTAGGCTTCGTTAATGAGCGCCGTGGGCTGGAGCGTGTTGTTATGAGGCTGCTGGCTCCAGGCGCGGCGTGCAATGCGATGCAACTCGGCGTATACCAAGGGCATCATTTTGTTCAACGCCTCTGCATCGCCGTTCCGCCACGCGGCGAGCAGCATAGTCACTTCACCTTTTGGCGATTCGTCCATCGGCGGAGGTTTAAACAGAGTATAAAGGTCATCTGTTTCGATTCAGTGACACTAGCGGGCAAGATGGCGCATCTCCCAAAGGTCCCGTGGGGTTGTCTTGAGCAGGGGGCGGACTGCGAGCATTCCAGTAGGTCCGATACTCTTCTCGAGATACCTTAACTCCCTAAAACGGCTCTCCAAGTCCGGATCCGCAGGAACCTCAATGCCGGCCTCGCGTAGCATCAGATCGCCTTTGGCGCGAGCGCTAAGCTCAATCGTCAAATGCAGGAGGGTGAGCATGTCGCCGCGCACCTCCCCGGGGAAGGCGTCGTTCAAGGACATCAGATAGGCGCCCTGCGGAGTCTGTTTAAATTCGCCGCTGGCAATCATGGCGAGCATCTCGATATCCTGGTCGAGCTTGCCAGTCATCCACGCACGCAGGGATCGTTCGCTGATATAGAACACAACCGCGAAAATTACTGGAAGACCGAACACCACGACCACTGTGGACTCCTCTGGAGAGAGCAACCCTTGGTTGAAGAAGGAATGCACCAAGATGGCAGCCGTCAGTCCGGGCGCAAACTGGCGGACGCCACGCCATTGCCGGCGCTCGAACAGATATACCGAGACCAACGCTCCAATCGCGGCCACACCTCCGTGCATCACGGCGGTGCCGAAACCGCGCAATATCCACAAGCCGAGGCCTCGCCCCGCCAGCACTTGCAGGAAGAATATATTTTCGACCACAGCGAATCCAGCCCCGATACCAAATCCGCAAATGGCCGAGTCGACCATGAACGCCACTCGCGACGTCGAAATCAAAAAAATCCAATAACCCGACTTCGCTAGTTCCTCCACCACCGGAGCGGCCAAGCGCAGGTATTGTTCCTGGTGTTCGGGGAAATGCTGAACCATAAATGTGTTGATGAAGTAGGATATTCCGGCCGCTGCCCCGCCCGCCACTAATGTGCCGGCCACCATCCGCAGCGGCACAAGCTTGAAACTGTCGAGCAAACGTAACGCTGCCAGAAACAACAGCACCGGAAGCAACGCCACAACTACCCGCAGCATTTCGTTGATCCCCATCGGTGTTTAGATCATGACTTGGCACGGACACAAAAGGTCAGCCGGTTCCAGCCGTCCTCCCGGCGGTACGCCAAGGAGGTAGCGAGCTTCCGCACCAGCAAGAGGCCCAAGCCTCCAACGGGCCGTTGTTCGAGATCCAGGCTGACGTCTGCCGGTTCGGCCTTCAGGGGATTGAACTCGATCCCTTGATCGGCGACTTCAACCTTCAACTCGCCCGGTGCCGGCACCCAATATGTGACAGTCACCATCCCTCGCGCGCGGTCTGTATAAGCATAGCGGCACACGTTGACAAAGATCTCCTCAATCAGGAGATCGAGCTCACCGGCGCGAGCCGGCGGTAGGCTCGCCTGCCGTGCGCCCTTTTGCACGAACTCCGTGGCCTGGTGAAGAGAGGTGGTCTCCGCCTGTAACGCCAAGGAACGAGTGTCGCTCGCCACGTCTACCTTGGCTAGCTGCTGAGCGCAGACTCGAGCGTTTCGTAAATCGCGAAGGTTCGCTTGAGTCCGGTAATCTCGAAAACCTGGTTGACCAGGCCCTGGAGGCGGCAAATTCGCAATTCACCGCCGTTGCCTTGCAGCTTCTTGGCGACCGTGATGAAACAGCGCAGCCCCATGCTGCTTACATACGCGAGTTCGCCTGCATCGACCACCAGGCTGGTGAGTCCTTCCGCAATACGGTCGTTGCACTCTTGTTCAAATTGAGGTGCGTTCTCGGCGTCCATACGGCCCGAAAGAACAAGCACGGTCTGCTCGGATACCTGTCTTCGTTCAATCGTCACACTGGCATGATCTCATGTTCAGCGATGGAAGTAGATGAGCAGGAACGCGCGGTATTGCGGGGAGATATGTCCTCGGTTGTGAGCGAATCACGCAACACGGTAGCTGACTTAGCGCCAACGGTCCAACAGGCTCGCAAATCACCTGCCCCGTAAGTGGCCTACGCTTTCCTTAGGCTCATTTCTCCGAGTCAGAGTTTTCCCAATACCCTGGCGCTTGCTTGCGATAAATCGATCGAACAGCGATGTTTCTATCGGCGGGGGCTCGCCTGGGTTAGCACGAGATCATTTCGCCGCTCGGTCTCGGGCGGCATGGGCGAGGTCTCCGACGCCTGAACGGTTGCAAGTCTTACGGAGTAGTGGTCAAACCAGACATTGACCCCGAGCTCGGCTCTTCGTAGCCGGATGGCGGCCATCCAGAAGCTGGGCTTTTCTGCGTCAAATTGACGGCTAAGGAGCCAAACTGCTGATGCGGCGATTGCGATGGATTAATGTCGCGGTAGGGACGGCCATTGCTGGTCGCCCCCCGCACAGAACCGTACGTGCACGTTTATGCATACGGCTCCCTGTAGGTCGCCAAAAATCCATCCATTTGTAAGATCAGAAATTCCACGACTTTAGAACATGCGCTTGGATGGTGTTAAGGGGAGTCGACAGTGGCTGCTACGAGCAAGTAACATTCGTTTCTTTTTCGCAACAGCTCGTTGCAATCGGCCCCTTGCCAACTAACCCAGGAGTCCGTTATCTCATTGAATCTTCGAAGATTGGACGCAGTCGGATTATTGGCGAACGACAGGTTTTCAATCGTTCGGTGGTACACTCAGTTCGGCAAGACGACGAATCCATGAAACCACCATCGAACGTCAGGACGCCAGCGCAATACATCGCCTCACTCTCCGCCGATCGTGCGAAGACAATCGCGACGGTGCGCGCACTCGTGAACAAGCACATTCCGCGCGGCTACTATGAGTGCCTCGTCTGGGGAACGATCGGCTGGACGATCCCCCTGTCTCGATATCCAGACACTTACAACAAGCAGCCGATCTGCTACGTGGCGCCTCGTCGCAGAAGAACTACTGCTCGCTCTACCTGATGGGCGCGTTTTGGAGTGCGAGTCAGCTCGAGCAGCTGAAGGCGGCGTTCAAGGCGACGGGGAAGAAGCTCGACATGGGGAAGTGTTGCGTTCATTTCGAGTCGCCGGACGATTTGCCGCTCGAAGCGATTGGCAAGCTGATCTCGGCGATTTCGAGCGAGAAGTGGATCGAGATGTACGAACAATCGCGCTTGATGACCAAGGCGGGGCAGGCGCAGATGGCGAAGCAAGGCGCCACATCGGCGAGCAACATGGCCGCCAAGCGCGTCGACACAAAGCGTCGGCGGTAAACTTTCCCAGCATGACTCGCCGATTCCGGGCCACCACGTTTTCCATTGCTGTTGCGGGTGCCCTGGCGATGGCGGCGTGTAGCACGGACGACGGCGGTGTCGCGACAGTCTGCACGGAGGTGACCCTGTATCGCTTTTGATCATAACAGCCCCGCTGGCTGTGTCCTGCCGAGAGAGCCCAATACGTGTTCCTTCCACTGGTCGTACCGCTTCCTCTTCTTCTCCACCTTGTATGGCCGCGTCGCTGTGCCCGGCGGTTCGATCCTCGGATGATCGACCTCAAAAGACAGCCTCACGCGCGCTGAGGAGCGTTTCTCGGATCGCGGCGTCAATAGCCGGCAGATCGCGTGGTACTTCACCGGGCACACCTGCTGGTTTAGCCGTGAGCAAATTCTCTGAGGCGGAGGCGGTTGGCGCCACGTCTCAGGTCGTGGGAGGAAAGCGAGCGTTACATGAGCCGCTGCGTTGAACTCTCTGCACCCGACGTTGGTCGCAAGAAGCAAAACTGGAGGTTCCGGCTGGTTATGATATTCCTCCTTCTTCCCGCGGCTTTGATTACTTTATACACGTGGGCGGCACTGCACTATGCCTATTCATCCGGCGAGCGAGCGGGCTACATTCAGAAGATTTCGAGCAAGGGCTGGTTCTGCAAGACGTGGGAGGGCGAACTAGCGATGACGACGGTGCCAGGCACCTTTGCGCTATATCACTAAAGTAGTATTAGATCTTTTCCCAGTTGATCGCCTCCGCAGCCTAGCTTAAGCTGGCCTAGGTAGTACAGTACGATCAGTACTCTCAGTACCACTGCACTAACCTATTGAGGATCAACATGCGCTCTGTAAGCAAACTCATCGTCGGAATAGCCGCTCTGGCTTTCGCCGGTACAGCATCTGCGGCCACCATGACTGCTCTGTGTTCCACACTCAACGGTCCAACTGAGATCAACGGCAACGTTGTCTGCCCACAGTTCAGCGGGCTAGGCCTGCTAAGCGGGGTCGCCATTACCGTCGATGGCGCCATAAGCGGGTCCATCACTTTAACCAACAATGGTTCCGCCACACAGAATGGAGAGGGTACCACTACTTCGGGCTTCATGGTCGGCCCGCTCACCGGCTTTATCAGTGCCAATCCACTATTCTCAGCGACGTTTAACACCGGGCTTCAATCGGTGACACCGGGTCAGACCAAGACCTTTAGTGGCCTAAGCGGTACGGGCTCCGCGACGATTACCGACACCAGCCTGTTCGCTCCGTATACGGGCGCTGGCAACTTCAATATCCCGGTGTTGACCGCCAGTATGCTTACGATCAGCGGCGGCGGAGGGAACTTTGCCGGCAGCCAATCCACCACCGGCACCGCGACTGCAACTGTGACGTATACTTTCGCTAGCACCACCGTCCCGGAGATTGGAACGCCAATATATCTAGCCACCGGCCTCGGATCGATATTAATCGGTTTGTGGCGGCGGCGTCCCCGGTAGGCCGCCCGCTAGACTAGGGGCTGCAACTTAGACGACGTTAAATAGCAGCTTGAACCCGTAATCCATATGTAGCTGCTGATCGCAGTGAAACAGCGTCTGCCCCTCCATCGCCGGCGTGACGTCTACGTCCATTTTCTTGAAGCCTTTCACTAGCACGACGTCCTTCAAAACGCCGGCGGTCGCCTTACCGTAAACATTGGTCAGGCTGAAGCTATTGCGTATGCAGGTGAACCGGATGAGCGTCGTCAGTCTGGTTATCGAAGACCAGGCGATAGCGCCAGCCTTTGCGAAGCGCTCGCTGCTCCGGCTTGGGATCGTAGCCTTTGCCATTCACGGCCCGGGCTCTTCGAAGTACTGAACTGGTGGATCGACAAAGGATAGCAGCTGGCCCCGCGGGAGATGTACGACGTGTTCCATGCCCCGGCGTGGAGCGGAGCCACACGATTCACGACTTTTCCCCGCGATAATAGTCGGAGGGGGATGAGATCATGAAGCGAATCTTTACAGCATGCGTAATCGTCGCGGCGCTGGCGTTCAGTGCCGCTGCCCAGGACTGGTATCACGATCGCGAAGAGCGCTTTCGCGGCGAGGAGTGGCGGCCGCACATTTTCATGCATGTGAGGACCGATCTGGAACATGTCTGGAGCGCTGTCCGGGCAAGCGATACAAGAGCGCAGGCGTCTGGAAAGGACGAAAGAAGAGCTGACGAAAATGCAGGCTGATCTCGATCATGGCCGATGGGATAACGGCATCCTCAATGATGTGATCGATTCCATCCGGAAGTCCTCAAACGACGAACGCCTTGCGGAGCGTGATCGAGCAGTGCTGGCGGATGATCTGGTCCGTCTCAAGGAATTTCAGGATCAGCACAATCGCCGTCATTAGCCGCCTGCCGCCGCGCGTTTCAGTAGCTACCGATAATGGCTCCATCAGGCTGATCTACCGAACTTCCTTGAGAGACGTCTGACCGCGTCGACTTGAGCACATCAACGAGTCAGGCGTTACCGGTCAATGTAGCTGCACGAATGCCCAATTTTCCGAGTGGCCGTTACTCGCTCAAGACCACCGATACGCTTAGCAGTATGCAAAATCCGCACCGGAACCGAGAGTTGTGGCGTTTACATCGAGTTCACCTCCCGGCTCCACGACGATCCCGCCGTTTATTGTGGTGCTCTGTACTTGAAGATGACCCTTTGGGGTGACTGTAGCGCCCCCGTCAACCGTGACGCCGTTGAGGATACACACTCCGTCCGCCTCAAGTCCGCCTTTGACATGCGAGCCTGGCGCTAGAGTACCGCCGCTTGGGCAGGCGGAAGAACCTTTGGCAAATGCGCTCGGTATGCAGAGAGCAATAACCATTGCACCAACAATCATTGCACTGGAACTTATCATCTGCATCCTCCTTTCCAAAAACCGCATTATCGACACTTGGTTTATCTCGTTCTAGTGAAACCACTCTTCTCTAGAACAGTCGTCGCCGAGCACGGCCGATTAAAAGGAGAGAACCTCCAATGAATAGAGCCAAAGTAGATGGCTCGGGTGTACCTTCCATCGGCTCTGGCGGTTCTGGATTCAATGCCGCATCGCTGTGGACATTGTAAGTGGCAGTACCGGCCGTGTAAACGGTGAAGTCAGCGTCCGTGCCGGTCCCGGTTTGTACTTCGGTAATGGATACGGCATTAGCAGATAACGTAAAACCTGGTGGCAGGATGACACCATTCTCCCCATCAGCAAGCATTGTTGCACTTGAACTGTTTGCTCCAGTCGTGAAACGAACGACATCACTCCACGTAGTTGGCGCAGTCAATGAACCGCCCGAATGCTCAAACAATACGACATCACCGGGGACCACGAAGATTCCCAAGTTGACAGTGCCGGGGTCATTGACCAGATTGAACAATACATCTGCAAAGGCAGATGATGAAGTCGAACTGCCAGTTGAGCCAGCCACGCATGGGCCCGGTGCTGGTTGACTGAGATCGCCACAGGGTGTTCCCGGCGTTAAAAGTGCGGCGGCACTGGCGACACCGGTTAAAGCAGTCACGATGGTTACCATCGGTAGCAATATCCGAAGTAAGCGCATGGATAAACTCCTTTGAATTGAGATTCCGATAAGCGTCACATTTTGCGGTACATTCGGAGGATCGCAGACGCAACATCCGCAAGTCCTCTCCGAAAAAGAGAGTCAACAAAAGAGTTGGATATCTTGTTTCCGTGCCGAGACGCAAAAGCCGCCGACGGAAGGGAGATTCTGCACTAATTCTCATTCCAACTCCTCCAATTTGGAACAGAACAGGAGACCAAGAAAGGTTAGTCTCACAGACCGGACACTGTCAAACAAATTCGTGCAATAGTGTTGACCAATTAATAGATGTAACGGTTAACGCTCAACAGCGTTCTCAAAAAGCAACAAACCGCCGCCGAAACGTTTCGATAAGTCATTTCTTCACAAACTTGCACTCTTCTGCTGATGTTAATGCAGTGATATTACCGGCGAGATGTTATCAGCTTTTTTTCGTCGAGCGGATTCAATCGGAACTGTGGCTTCTGTGGTAAGCGTGTTGCTCGATAGTTACCAGAGCCGTGGATCTTAAACGGACGCGCTTGGAGGAAGACACGCCCCCTAATCACACGCGGCTCTGGCGATTCGGAATTTACAACGAGAAGTGCAGTGTGTCACCTAGGAATTTGGTCAGGTATCCGGTCGGTGATCCTTCTTTTGATCCCACGAATTCGACGGGTTGCGGTTCAACCACATGTGCGCGACATGAGTGGAGTTTTCTGGCCGTATTCCTCGCCGGCAATCGGCCCAAATCACTTTGCTTGATTTCCAATGATCTAAGCTTTGGCGGATTTACCACGGAGTTGATCCATCGTAGTCTCCCATTCGCTTCGTAATGCCGCCCGGCGCTCGACAACGTACTTCTTGGCTTCGTCGAAATTGGCGAACACTCGACTGCCTTTGATCCGATTACATGGCCGACAAGCGGTGACCAAATTGTCTGCCTCCTTCTTTCCCTTACGCGCCCGAGGCTGGATGAAGTCCACCGACATGATCAACGAGTTTTCAAAACTAGTCAGGCCATCCAATCCACAGTACTGGCAACGATACCGGTCGCGTTGCAAAATCTTCCGTCCTTCTTCTCCGGTCAACGGTTTGGCTAGACGGCTCAGTCCGAGAAAGCCCAAATTTGCTGGCATATGACACCTCCATCCCAAATCTGTACGCGCCTATTATGCTCCTGAATGTCGCCCAAAGGAAGCCGCACCCGTGGTGGGATTGAAGTGGGTGCAAGGGCTGCTGTTACGGCTCGGTTTTCTTCTCTCCGGCTCCCGGCGGTTTCGGTTCTGCACGCACCACGACAACTCTAAACTTCGCCACAAGCGCTGAAATCGCTCCCACTGCCGCAAGGACTGGAGCCAGCACTGTTCCAATCAGGGCTACTGTGACGGGAATCTCTATAAACGTGTTTCCATGTTCATCCTTGACGATGATCCGTTGCACGTTCCCTTCGTGAATGAGGGACTTCACTTTATCCACGAGGTCCCGTCCGAGTACCTGCACTTCTTCAATAAAGTCGTGTAGAGCCATTCAAAGATCCTTACCCGCGTCCGCCAATCTCAACCGATGAAAAGAGACGGCCTGGCTTTAGTGTACCTGCGCTTAACACGCACCTTCACAGCCTGAACCTCACCCTGGAGATTTCGGTTCGTGTTGAATGGTTTTTATGCGCTAGCCTTTGCAACTTGGATCAGCTCGCCACGGGATTCAATGTCACACATGAATACTGCGATTTGCCGCCCTTCCCAAAGCACTTCAACCAGACCAGACTTCTGAGGTTCACCGACTACTTCAAGGACGGCACCATGCGGAACGGTGATTATGGTTAGGCTGTCCCGTAAGGAAGGAACAGCAATGATAGCTTCCCGGAGGCGAAACCTAGTGCGCATAGATTAGAATTATTTAATGGAATAGTACCATGGTCCTCTTAGTACTGCTAGTAGAAATTCTGGGTCTTCCTCCATCTACCTGACTTCAAAGGAAAATTAACTCGAAGGTAACGAATGGGGGAGCTTTGAAAAGAAGGCTAAATTCTCTTTTTCTTCGCCTATACTGGAATCGTGCCAATACCGTTCCTGCGTAGTCCCATTTGCCGACTCTGAAGGCATCGAACATTCCGTCCGCGTCTCGGCTGCGAGGGTGTTGTCAACTTAAGCTATTCGGAACGAGTTACTTGGGGTGACCCCCAAGATCCATCGAGGCTCCGCAGGCTTCCTCAAAGGGCGGAAACTTTGGCGGGAGTGCCGAGTGCTACCCATCCAGTGTCAAAGATTCTTTCTGGCGATGTTACCCATCTTGCTACGCCGATAGTAGGCGGCTGCTTTCATGCGATTGCCGCATACAGCCGCGCTGCAGAAATAGCGTCCGTGATTCTTCGTGGTGTCATGGAAGAACAGGATGCAGGCGGGGTTGCCGCAGCGGCGGATGAGCGGCCGCGCGTCCTGGCACAACAGGGCCGTGGCGGAATCGACAATCCGCGCCAGGACCGCCGACCCTTTTTCGCCGGAATCGATGAAGTCCCGACGGTAACGCCTCTGTTCTCGCCGAACCACGAAGTAGCCGGGACGCGCACGCAGGATGCGGTTCATAACGGCGAGCGACGCCGCGGGAATATCCTTTCCGGCACTCAGCGCCTCGGCTGCCGCGCGCAACGCCGCGCGAAGGACCTGCGCTTCGACAAACATCGCCGTCGACACGCGCGCGGATTTCAGACCAGCTCTAGCGACCCAACGCGCCCAGTCTCCAGGCGTGGCCAACAAATCCGTCCGCCTGCCGCGAACGATTGCTTCGGTGTTGACGAAATCCAGCCAGAGAGATCCGGAGACAAACGGAAAGCTGGTGTGCATCGAGATCATTCTACGCTAACCTGCCGGATGAATTGACAGGCCAGACCTATACGAGTATAACTATCAATACACTATATTGATGGTTATAATGTTAGGAGGAAGAGGAAAAGGCGAATGTCTGTACTGAGCGGATCGCTGACCACGGGACATGTCGGGCTGTGCGTAACAGACCTGAAGAGCTCCACTGCTTTCTATAAAAAAGTGTTCGGGCTGCGGGTCATCGATGAAGCGCACGAGAAGGATCGCGCCTATGTATTTCTGGGCGACGGGCATCGTCTGGTCCTTACGCTGTGGCCACAAGCGAGCCGAGCGTTCGGGAAGTCGAACGCAGGCTTGCACCATCTGTCCTTCGAATTGGCTTCGGCCGAAGACATGAGAGCGGCGGAGCGGAAGTTGCGCGAATTCGGCGTTGAGATTCTGCACGGCGGTCCCGTCGCGCACGCGGACGGCGTCGACTCAGGTGGCATCTTCTTCCTTGATCCGGACGGCATCCGCCTGGAACTCTACGCGCCGTCGGGGATGAAGGCGCATCCAGCGCCCGCTGGCGCCGCCCCTGCTTGCGGCTTCTTTTGAAAAAGAACGTGCGGTATTCGTTTCACCAAGGCGAGCTCAGCGTGCAGACGCGTGCGGGCGTGCAGCACGAGGCCGCCAGGCTCACTGCGATGGTCCGTGACCATCTGCCGCAGCAGGTCGAGATATTCGTTGCGGAACAGCGCTTCGTTGTGCTCAGCAGTGTCGACCGGCAGGGCCGCGTGTGGACCTCGCTTCGTACCGGTGACGCGGGCTTTCTATCGACGCCCAATCCGGGCACGCTCTCCGTCTCCGCACCCCCGGTGCCCGGCGATCCGCTCGAGGAAAACCTGGCGCATCATCCGGAGATCGGGGTTCTCGTCATGGATCTGAAAACGCACCGCCGGTTTCGGGTCAATGGAACGGCCGCTGTGGCCCCGCACGGACTGGCCATCCAGGTGCGCGAGGCATACCCCAATTGCGCGAAGTACATTCAGACCCGGGATGTCCGGTGGACCGAAGCCGGCAATGTTGTGGAAAGCATCCGTTTGTCAGCTCTGACGGAATTCCAGCGACAGTGGATTGCGAATGCAGACACGTTCTTCATGGGCTCCGCTCACCCGCAGCACGGCGCTGACTCCTCGCATCGCGGCGGACAACCTGGCTTCGTGCAAGTGATCGGCGACAAGGTAGTTTTTGCGGACTACCCTGGCAACAACATGTTCAACAGTCTCGGCAACGTGGCTGCCAATCCCCGCGTCGGGCTGTTGTTTGTGGACTTCGAAACAGGAGCGACCTTGCAGATCACCGGAGCAGCTCGCATTGTGTGGGAGCGCTCTCGGCCGCAAGCCATCGAAGTTGTCATCGATGAGGCGATCCAAACGACAAATGCGACGCGCCTTCGCTTCGGGCCTCGGCACCGGTCGCCGTAAACCGTAACTTTTTCAAGGCATGGAGCGAAGCTCCATTTAGGTGAGACAAATTCTCTGCCATTCCGTGGGGGGATGCTACCGTAGACGCGCTGGGTGCGCACCGATTCCTGGTCGGAGGCAAATGACATTCGGACCTGCCATCTTGTGCTCCTTGTGTCTTCTAGCTCTCGGCTCTGCGCAAGACGATTCGCACTCCAACTCGCCTCCATCGCCTGCCATTGGATTAGTTGCTGGCCAGAAAGCGCCGGCCTTTACCTCCGCGGATCAGTTTGGCCATGACCAGTCCAACGAGACATTGAGGGGATCAAACGGTACCGTCCTGCTCTTCTTCCGGTCCGCCGACTGGTGACCCTTCTGCAAGGCGCAGCTCGTGCAGTTGCAAAAAGCGAAAGAGCGATTCGAAAAGCAAGGGATCAAGTTGGCAGCCATCAGCTATGACACCTCAGGAATACTCAAGGACTTTGCTGGGCGCCACGAAATCGACTTCCCGCTCCTGGCCGATCCGGAGTCGAGGATCATCCGCAGCTTCCATGTTCTGAATGAAGAAGCGAAAGGGATGAACAAGGGCATGGCGTACCCGGGGTTCTTCTTTATCGACTATAGTGGCGTGATTCGCGAAAGCTATTTCGAAGTGAAATACTCAAACCGGTTCACCCCGAACAACGTGATTGGAAAGCTCTTCCCCGAACTAACCGAGGAAGTAACCCAGAGTGTCGAAGCGCCTCATCTTCGACTGATGCTCGGACAATCGGATCGCACTGTGGTTTCCGGTAGCCGAGTGACGTTGACCGCCGAGATCGAGCTTCCACCTGACGTACATGTGTATTCTCCGGGGGTGACGGGTTATAAGCCGATCCAGCTCGTGCTTCACCCGTCTGAGGGCATTGAAATCGAGCCTGCGATTTACCCGAGTTCCAAGACCATTTATTTGGCAGCGATCCGCGAGCACGTGCCGGTTCTCGAGGGAAACTTCCGCATCACTGAGGATGTCACGGTGACCTTCTCCAAAGTTCGCGATGGTTTCCGCTCGCTTGTCTCCGCCGGAAAAACAATCGTGATTACAGGAGAGTTGAAATATCAGGCCTGCGACAAGACCGTTTGCTATCTCCCAACATCGGTTCCTGTTAAGTGGCAAGTGGAAGTCTCGCCCCTCGACCTTAGGCGGTCCCCGGGAGCCATTCGCCACAAGTAGTGGAAGACCTTCGATTCGGCGCCAGAAGGGAAACTGCTGTAACTAGATATGCTGGAGAAGATTGCCGCACAGTAGGAAGGCCTGTCCCTCTCGGAAACTTCAATCTCTCTGAGATCATGGGGGTTGCCCAGAAGTCCAGGAGTGACTCGCAAAGCCAATGTTAAGTGCCTTGTTGTCTCCGTTTCTTACTGCGCTGTTCTCTGTCTTCCGTTCGCGCGCCGCTCTTCAAGTAGAGATCCTGGCGCCGCGGCACCAGATCGGCGTGCTCCGACGCTCTGCTAAGAAGCGACCGAAGTTAACTGTGGCGGATCGTTTGTTTTGGGCGTGGTTGTCTGGAGCCTGGCCCGACTGGCGATCGGCGCTGGTCGTTGTCAAACCCGAGACCGTCATCGCCTGGCACCGTAAGGGCTTTCGCTTGTTTTGGACATGGAAAGTTCGGCACGGAACAACCGGAAGGCCTACCGTGTCGCGCGAAGTCCGGGACTTGATTCGAACGATGAGCTGTGAGAATCCGCTGTGGGGAGCGCCGCGCATCCACGGAGAATTACTCAAACTCGGCATTAACATCGGTCAGACTAGCGTCAGCAAATATATGATCCGGCCGCGAAAGCCGCCCGGAAAAACCTGGCGGACGTTTCTGGACAACCACATCCAACAACTAGTGTCGGCCCGACTTCTTCACCGTGCCGACTCTCCGCTTCCAAGTTCTGTACGTGTTCCTCGTGCTGGCCCATGAGCGGCGGCGCATACTGCACTTCCACGTCACGGCTCATCCCACCGCGGAATGGACCGCCCAGCAACTTCGCAATGCCTTTCCCTGGGACTCGGCGCCCCGTTATCTGTTGCGAGATCGGGACCGAATCTTTGGTGACGACTTCGCCAGACAGGTCCAGGACATGGGCATCGAGCAAGTGCTTTCCGCGCCGCGATCGCCGTGGCAAAGAGCTTACGTCGAGCGCGTGATCGGCACCATCCGGCGTGAGTGCCTCGATCATGTGATCATCTTCAACGAAGCGGCACTCTACCAGCAGATCAAGTTGATCACAGCGTACTATCACGAATCCCGAACGCATCTTTCGCTCGCCAAGGATTCGCCGGAGTCGCGCGCAGTGCAGCCACCGGAACAAGGACGAATCGTGGCTGTCCCGCTAGTGGGCGGTCTCCATCACCGCTACGACCGGCGCTCAGCCTAAACACGGTCGAGGGCCGTGATTGTCCGGGAAGAAGTGCGCCGCTAGGGGCGTTTCCTCGCGCTTGAGACCCAATCGCCACTGTTTGGCGCGACTGAATCCTGTATCCCTTCGCCGCCAGCAAGACTTCAACCCCCTCTCGTTCGAGGGCATTTGGCTCGACGCGGAGTTTTCGACAGGCACAATCTTTGTCAAGGATTCACGGATTCGGGTTGAACCTGTGAGAAAGAACGGACCTGACAGCGTCCACACATGGCTGATTCTGGCGAAGGCATATAGAGCGATTCTCCGACCGCTGCTTGCGCACCAACAGAAGGAATCCGAGCTGATCCTCTCCGAGTTCGGCATCCTTGAAGTGCTCCTGCACAAGGGGCCGCAGCCCGTTAACGTGCCCGGCCCAAAGGTCGATCTCAATCCCGGTTCGATCAGCGTTGCCGTGGATCGGCTGTATGAACGCGGCCTCGTCAACCGGGAGGAAAGCCCAGGCGACCGGCGTATCCGTGTGGTCTCATTGACAACGGAGGGCAAGAAGCTCATCTCGGCCGCCTTTCGAAGGCACGCCGAGCTGATCGAAACCCTGTTCTCCGTTTTGTCCGCCGACGACCAGGCGCAACTCCAGACACTGCTAAAAAAACTCGGCCGTCATGCTGAGTCTGTCTCATGCTCTCTCAAGCCCTGACTTGGCTGTGCGAGCCGCCGCAAGCGAGGCATTCAAGCATCAGCGATAAAGAAGAATCAACAGTTTAGACCGAACACAACTGGACAGACTCCGCCGTTAGCCCGTTCGATTCCCGTTATACCTTGAAGTTGAGCATCCGCCGGACCTGATTGCCGGTGTGTCGACCAGGAGATCCATTCCGAAGGCGACCGCTTCAAGTTCGGCGTGCTTTCGCCGTTGGACTTCGAGCGCCTGAGCGACTGTCGCTCCGGCAGGTAGCCGGCGGCGTTTACCGTTCTCTCGCCACTCGATGAAGTAGCTGCCATCGGGCTAGGAGTTCCAGTCGCGTTGGCCGTCGGCCTTCTTGGGAATCGATCGCAACACCCAGCGATCAGCGATTTTGACCTGTTTGAGGAGATTGACGTGAGCCATCCTAATCTCACGATTTCGGATGAACTCAGACGACGAGTAAACTGGACAGTAAGGCGGCTAATCTACAGGAAATAAGGGTGCAACGGGAAGCTGGCATTCTGCGACTGTCTGCTTCCTTCTCAGGCCGAGCGCAGAAAATCGAGCCGATCGTTCTCCGTTGTGGGGCCAATCTTCGGCCGTGGACAGGCACGGTCATTGACGAAGGTTCAAATAGCATCTAAACTATAGATGGTATATGCCCGCATGCAAGGTGTCGAATTGAAACTCAAGCAGGCTAGCGCGGTTCTGGGAGTTGCGCCCAAAGATCTGCAGAATCTTGTGCAGTTCAAAGTCTTGCGACCACCGCGCCGCGACACCTTCTATTGGTTCGACAACCGACTTCTCCTTGAAGCAAAGGTGGCCTTCTACTTGAAAGAGTCCCTCGGCACATCCATTGAAGTGCTCACTAGGTTCACGCAGGCTCTGTCCTCCAACCTCAAGGAAGCGCAGTCGACGAGGCCTCGCTACGTGTGGCTGCGGTCTCGACCAGCGAGAAGCCGAGAGCCGATCGAGGTTCGTATTCCCTTAAGAGAGCTGGCGAAGGAACTCGACGACCAGCTCCCTCAGGCCGCCGTGTATGGGGACTTGCCGCGCGGAAGAAAGCGGCCGGGATGGAAGAGGGAGTTCGCAAGCCGTTTAGCAGTGGCGGCCCGCGATTTATCCGGAGTCACGGAGTCCGAGGTCATGGCGGCAGTCCGCGGACACCGGGCTGCGAAGAAGCGATTGCCGGAGATTACCGTTGGCTCGTCGGGAAAATCGGCCTAGAGGAGTTATCGACACTTCCGTGCTCGTCGCCGGCATCGCGGGATTCAAATCCTGGCGCGCGGTCGAGAATCCGAGCGCGTCGTTTCTCCGCGACTGGATCGAGCATGCGACCTTCACCTGGCTCGTCAGCGAGGATCCCTTGGCATGGTCATGGAGACTTTCGGAGGCAAGCCTCAATAGTCGCCCACGATAACATTAAGACGTATGCCTCGCTACGCGGCCATCGACATCGGGAGCAACTCGGTTCGAATGCTGGCCGCTGAAACCGCGCCCGGCCGGCCCACTCGCATCCTGGCTGCCGAACGGCAAGTGACGCGTCTGGGCGCGGGCGTCTTCCTCGACGGTCGAATCCCCGCGGAAACCATCGATCTGGTTTGCGAAGACCTCGCCCGGATGGCGCAGGTTTACCGCAAACTGGATGTCGTTGGCGTGCGCGCGGTAGCCACCAGCGCCGTGCGGGATGCGAGCAACCAGCAGGAGTTCCTCGAAAGAGCCTCGCTGGTCCTCGGCACGCCGGTCGAAATCATTTCGGGCCAGGAAGAAGCGCGGCTCATTCACTTGGGCGTCGAGGCGCGTTGGCCGCAACAGGACAAGCGTGTGTTAATTGTCGACGTCGGTGGTGGCAGCGCAGAAGTGATCCTGGCCGATCACGGCGCGCTCTCCGAGGCATTTTCCAAGCCTCTGGGAGCGGTTCGTCTGACAGAAGTTTTCCTGAAGAGCGATCCGCCGGCGCCGCTGGAACTGCACCGCATGAACGAATATATCGAAGAGAAGCTGGCTACTCCACTGCGGCGAATCGGCGCAGGACCGTTTGATCGCGTTATCGCAACTTCGGCGACGGCGGCCGCCATCGTCTGCGCCGTGAACCGCGTGCGGCGCTCGCGCCGCGACGAGGCCGACCGCCTGAAGGCGACCGTCGCGCAGATCCGAAGGTTCTACCGGGAAATTTGTGAACGCGATCTGGCGGCGCGCCGCAAAATCGTCGGCATCGGACCCAAGCGCGCCGAGCTCATCGTGGCCGGAACCGCGGTTTTCCTGCGCGTGCTGGAGCTGTTTCATCAGCCTTCCCTGCACTATTCAGCAGCCGGCGTCCGGGACGGCATTATCGCCGACCTGACCGCTCGTGGCGTCGGCCGCGAGCTCAGCATGTTGAATCGCGATCAACGGCGCGCGGTCGAACAAATGGCTCGCCGTTATGGAGTGCAGGTGACGCACGCACGCAAGGTCGCTGATCTGGCTCGTCGTCTTTTCGAGTCTCTCCAGTCCCTGCACCGCTTGCCGCCCTCGTTCGGCAAATTGCTGGAAGCCGCTGGCTACCTGCATGATGTCGGACATTATGTTAGCGACACGGCCCATCATAAACACTCTTATTACCTGGTGATCAATTCCGACCTTCCCGGTTTTACCGACACGGAGCGGCAAATGATCGCGCTGTTATGCCGCTACCATCGGCGGGCCATGCCCGTTTCGCGCCACTCGCCGTTTCAAACCCTTGATCCGGACGCGCGCCGCGCTATCCTGCTGCTCACACCGCTGCTTCGGATCGCCGACAGCCTGGACCGCAGCCATGAACAGCGTGTCTCTGACTTGCAAGTGCAGCTTCGAAACGGGTCGGTAGCGATTGCGTTAGAATCCGGTCAGGACACCGATCTGGAGATGTGGGCCGCAGACCGGGTCGCCGATTCGTTTCGTGAAACCTATCAGCTTCCGCTTACTCTAACCAAAGTGAGATCATGACCGCCGTCACACCTATCCGCGACTACGCCATCGAACAGGTGAACCATCTCCTCACCCGGCTTGCGTTTCAGGTTCATCGTGCCGCCAAGAAGCCTGGGCCGGACGAGATTCACGACCTGCGTGTGGGTATCCGCCGTTTCTCCCAAGGATTACAGGTGTTTGGTGATTTTTTCCCGGCCTGGGAAGTCAAGAAAGTGGAAAGGCGGCTGAAGCGGATGATGAAGCTTACGTCTCTGATTCGTGACCGTGATATCGCGCTCGAGTTTCTCGCCGAAGTGAAACATACCACTCATCGCCGGCGCTTCGAGCGTGAGCGAGCAGGCTATGAGCGCGAGTTTTCAGAAATGGTCCGCCGCTGGAGCGCGCGCGATTTTTCAGCGAAATGGCGGACCGGCCTGTCCCTTCGAAGTATATGAATTGGAAACCCGAGCGAAGCGCCATCGAAAACGCCACCAGCGTTCTGCCCAAGCTGGTGGAGAAATATTTCAAGGCCGGGCGTGAAGCGGCTGACGGAAAGCAGTCCCCGAAGGAACTCCATGAGTTCCGGATCAAGACCAAAGCCTTCCGCTATACGCTCGAGTTGGTTCGCCCGGTTTATGGAACCCGGCTGGAGAATGAACTTGAGCCGCTGCGTGAAATACAAAGCGTGCTCGGAAAACTGCACGATTACTACATCATCGCCGAGATGCTCCACGATGACCATGCGCTCCAGGCCAAACTTCAGCGCCGCACAAAAAAGAAATTAAAGGAATTCCACGAACAGTGGGCGAAGTTTGATTCCAACGGTGAGCTCAAGCGCTGGAAAACACTCGTGTCCGCACGTACGGCTCGCAAAGGATCCACCGGCGCCGCCCGCCGGGCCGCGACAAAGTTGGCCGCGAGTCCGACCAAAACCACGCCCAACATTACCGCTGCGTAAACAACTCGCGGTCAAGAGCCGCCAGCGAGCCGATGATAGAATGTGGACAGAGTCTGGGAGGTCGTCTAATGGTAAGACTGCAGACTCTGGATCTGCGTATCGGGGTTCGAGTCCCTGCCTCCCAGCCAATCTAAGCGAGCCCGGCGAGCAACACCAGCGCTTCCGAGATTTCGACGCTGGCCCCCAGCGTATCGCCCGTGATTCCTCCGATGCGCCGCCGGCAGTACCAGCCCCATAGCGCCGACGCTGCGAGCACCAGAAGAGCCGCTGCCAATCCCCGCCATCTCGCCAGAGCGAATGCGATCGGGAGAGCAGTTGCCGAAGCGACAATCAACTCGACGCGCCCGACGAAATCCGAAACAGCCCCTCCCGGCCGGCGCGCCATCCTGATCCGAGCGGCGAGCATAGGGCTGCGTCGCGCTCAGCAGGACCACGGACCAACGCCCCAGCATCGGCATGAGAGCCAGCCAGGCAGCCGCGCGGTGACGCTCGATCATCTCCGCCAGCGCAGCTGGCTTTTATGGCGATTACAAAGATGAGCGCCACCGCGCCGTAAGAACCGATCGCGTGATCGCGCATGATGCGCAGCACATCCTCCCGAGTGCGGCCGCCGCCGAAACCGTCCGCCGTATCAGCCAGCCCATCCAAATGAAGCGCGCCAGTCAGCAGTGCGTCGATGGCGGCGATCAGAAAAGCCGTTACAAGCGGTGGAAAGACCAGCGTGAAAAGTTGAAGGGCCGCAACCAAGAAGCCGCCGATCATCAACCCGATTAGCGGAAACCAGCGCGCCGATCGGCCAATATCCTTGGCGTCGAAGGCCATCCGGGAAGGCGCGGGCAGTCGCGTGAGGAAAGCGATGGCCGCGGCGAACTGCCGGATCATGACGCTGGGGATTCCCGTTCAGAAACAGCGGCCGACTCAAAAGTGGCCATACCCGTGAACGCTTCCACAGCCGCACGCACCACTGGAATGGCAAGCGCAGCGCCGGTTCCTTCGCCCAGCCGCATTTCCAAATCGAGCAAGGGGCGCTGGCCGATGATCTGGAGCAGCGGCGCGTGGCCGGGTTCCGTGGAGCGATGGGCGGCGAAGAGATAATCCTTCACGCGTCGGTCGAATTGTACAGCCAGGGCCGCGGCTACGGTCGCGATGAAACCGTCCACCAAAATCGCGCAGCGATTGGCCGCCGCGCCCAGACAGCAGCCGCACATCGCCGCGATTTCGAAACCGCCCAGCCGAGCCAGCATGTCGAGCGGCCCATCGATATAGGGCGCATGCAGCGCGAGCGCACGCTCGATCGCAGAACGCTTTCGCAGCATGCAGGCATCATCGGCTCCCGTTCCCACGCCAGTAACCGAAATCGCGCGAAGGCCCGTCAGCGCTGCCGTCAACGCACTTGCGGCAGTCGTATTTCCAATTCCCATTTCGCCGATTCCCAGCAGCCGGCAACCTTCGGCAACAGCCCGTTCTGCCATCTCGGCGCCCACCGCAATCGCCGCGATCGCTTGCTCGCTGCGACATCGCCGGCTCGACGCAGAAGTTTTTCGTCCCCCGCGCTATCGGCCTGCGGATCAAGCTTCCCTCGCCGGGAATATCAAAGGCGACGCCTACGTCCACAATCTGCAGCTCCGCGCCGACCACGCGCGCGATGGCGTTGATGGCCGCTCCGTCGCGCAGAAAATTGGCGACCATTTGCGCGGTGACAGCTTGCGGATAAGGATTCACGCCTTCGGCGCAGACTCCATGATCGGCGGCGAACAGCACGATTCTCGGGCGATCGATGGAAGGAGACAACGTGCCTTGAATCGCGGCGACTGCGGTTGGCAATCTCTTCCAGACGGCCCAGGCTCCCGGGCGGTTTGGTCAGTTGGAGTTGCCGAGCGCGAGCTTTCTCGATCAAAGCCCCATCCACGGACTGGATGGATTCAAGCAACTTATTCAGGCGTGAATCTGCAGGCATGGCTCCGTCCGTTACATGGCCGAGTAGCGCTGCTCACGCCGCATGAGCCAAAGAAAAAACGGCCCGCCGATCAGCCCCGTTACCGCGCCAACTGGAAGCTCGGTTTGGCCTAACACTGTTCGAGCCACTGCATCCGCGAGCATTAGAAAAGCAGCCCCGAGCAGAAGCGAGCACGGCAGAACGATGCGAACATCCTGCCCGAAGAGCAGCCGCACCATGTGGGGCACGATCAATCCGACGAATCCGATGCTGCCACTGACAGCAACAGTCACGCCTACCAGCAACGATGATATGGCGTAGACCATAAACTCGCAGCGGCGCACGTTGACTCCCAGGCTTGCGGCAGTCTCTTCGTCAACCGCCAGCAGATGAAGATCGCGGCTGAACGTGAGCAATGCAATCCACCCAGGAACGAGAAATATCAGCATTCTGGCAATGATCTGAAAGCCGATGGCATCCAGGCTCCCGATTAGCCAGCGGAGAATCTGGAGCGCCCGCGCTGGATCGGCCACGTACTGGACGGTAAGCACTCCGGCACTGGCGATGAGATTCGAAACGACACCCGCCAACAGCAAAGCGCCCGGCAGTACGATCGCCCCGCTGCGGGCAATGCGATAAACGACAAAGATCGCCATTGCGGAGCCGGCGAACGCGGTAATAAACACAACTGGCACCCCCGCGAGACGGATTCCCCAACCAAGTGCGATCGCTATGCTGGCTCCCAATGCGCCGCCACCGGAAACGCCAAGAGTAAATGGATCCGCGAGAGGATTCCGGAAGAGCGCCTGCAAAGCTGCGCCGACCACCGCAAGTGTCGATCCGACCAACGCCGCCATGACGACGCGAGGAAGGCGCAGGCGGAAGAAGACCGCGCGCGCAACTTCATCGTGCCGGAGCGCGGCGAGATCCAGTCGCTGGTAGCCAGCCCAGAGCGCGAGCAAGGTGGAAAGCGCCAGAACGGCCAGCAATATCAGCAGCGATCGCGTCAAGCGGCCTTGGATCGTAAAATGCTTGAGGCCGGGCAGGGACGTTTCCATTCAGGCCTCCGACCAGACGAATGTACGTCCATCCGCCCGGCGAACACGCACGTGCTCATCTCCATACACTTCTGCCAGCACAGATTCTCGCATCGTATCGGCGGGCGGTCCCGCGGCAACCATGACGCCGTCGCGCATGCCAAAGACCATGTCGAAACCCGGATCGATGAACGAGAGGTCATGCGTGACCATCAGCACGGTGAGCCCATGGGAATCGCGTAAGCGTAGCAGGGTTCGTACGAGTGTAGCCCGATGCTTGAGATCGAGCGACGCGGCAGGCTCGTCGAGCAAGAGACAGTCGGGCTCCTGGGCCAACGCGCGAGCGAAGGAAACAATCTGACGTTCGCCGGCCGAAAGCTCGGTGATTCGGCGGGCCGCCAAATGGGCTACGCCGGCAGTTTCCAGCGCCCCGATAGCTTTTTCCACATCGCGGCGCCCTTCGAAAGCGAAGCGAGGGAGATGCGGACTTCGACCAGTGAGCACCACCTCCAAGGCCGTAAAGGGGAACGCCCTCGAGACGTTCTGTGGAACGTAGGCCATCTTGCGTGTTCGCGCGTAGCTATCCATTTCCCCGATCGGCAACCCTTCGAGCAACACCTCGCCTTCCAGAGGCTTCAGTATTCCGGCGAGTAAGCGAATCATAGTCGATTTCCCGCAGCCATTAGGACCAATGAGCGCTCCCATCGAGCAGCGCTCCAGGGCGAGCGAGACACTATCGATGACGGGGGGGCCGGGCGAATATGCAAACCGAAGATCGCGCGCTTGGAGTTCGATCATCGCGCACTTTTCCCATCCGCAAGCTCCGGATGAATGATATGCGCAAATAGTTCTGCTGTGTCGGCGACAAACTGCGAAGCGTGCGGCACAAACTCGTTTCGCACCGGGTACACTTGCCGTTCCCGCACGGCGCGCAGTAGCGAAAGATCGCCCCAAACCGCGACGGGATCTTCACCCAGCCTATTCGTCGAGCCATGCACGAAATCCATAATCAGGTCCGGCGCAAGCGCGACGACCGCCTCTTTGCTGATTTTGCTGTAACCGGCCGGCTCGGGCGCAGCGATACATTCGCCGCCGGCAATGTCGATGAGCTCGGCCAGAAAACTGCCTCGAGTGGCGACATAGAGATCGCGCAGCGTGCCCGGCGTGCGGTCCACTACCAGCAATACCCGGCGACGGGAAAGGCGGCGGGTCTTAAGCCGCACCGCATCGAGCTTTGAGTGAACGTGAGCGGCCAGCTCTCGCGCCTGCGATTCGTGACCGGTAGCCGCGCCTAGCAGGTTCATCGCTTCAAACACATTCGCGAGCGTGCGCGTGGGAACGACCAGTGTCCGAATGCCCAGTTGCTGAAGTTGCGGCTGGATCAAAGGACCTTGAGCATCCGACAGGGCAACCAGATCGGGCCGCAGGCGAACGATTTGCTCGAGATTGCTGTTTTCCCACCCTCCCACGCGAGGCAAAGTCTTAACGGCGGGAGGATAAGTGCAATAGTCCGAAACGGCCACGACTTTATCGAAGGCGCCTATCCCGTAGAGGATCTCGGTGATGTTTGGAGAAGTGGAGATGATGCGCTGCGGCGGCGTTTCCGCCCCGTGAAGCAGAGCCGCCGTCAATCCAGCAATGAGAGTGAAACGCGTAATTCTCATTAGACTAAAACTCGAACTGCATGCCGCCCATACCCGTTCGTCCGGGCGTTGGAAAGCCATCCTCGAAATAATTCTGGTTGAAAATATTATCCGCCCGTACAAAGAAGCGAATCGCCTTATGCTCGCTGAGAGGAAGCCGGTAGCTTCCGCCCAGACCTGCCTTGTGAATGCCGCCAAAGCGATACACTGCGGTCGATACGTCGCCGAAAATCGGCTCCAGATAATCACTGGACGCGAGCAGATCGAAAGTTAGAACCAACCGTGATTTGACGCGTTGAGTGGCCAGAAACGAGAACTGATTCCTGGGAATTGCGAATGTGCGTATTACATCGCCGACCAGCGGGCTGCGCTCGAGAGCGTTGGCAAACGTGTAGGCCGCCGAGATATTCAAAGAGCGCGTGGGCGAGGCCGCTGCGCTTAGCTCTACGCCGCGTGCAATGCCGCCTTGCTCATTGACGTACCCGACGAAACGGCCGAACGGATCGGTGGATGGGTCGATCAGTCCCGAAGTGTCGAAGACGATGACATTTCGAAGCCAGGTATAAAAATACGAGGTCGATAACTTCAGCCTGTTACCAAGGAATCTCTGATCCACCCCGGCGTCAAGGCCGATCGAATGTTCCGGCGTCAGATGCGGATCTCCATAAACGGAGTATCCGAACGTCGGATCGAATCCGGCCCCAAAACGCTCGAACAAAGACGGCTCGCGATAGCCGCGTCCCACATGTGCGCGTAATTTCGTACCGCTCTTGCGAAATGAATATGCGATCGAACCGTCGGCCGTGTAGGCCGGCGGAGGGCCGCCAAACGAGACTCCTTGAAAGGGAGCCGACAACGTCGGGGCGAAGCTAGGACGGTCCAATGTGAAATACTGCGCGCGGGCTGCTCCCGATATTTGCAATCGATCTCCGAGTAAACTCGACTGGTCCTGCACGAATACCGTATGGCTTAGCTCGGTGACATTCACGGCGGATGCCGCCGTAGGGTCGTTGGCTATTGCATTGTCGTTAGCGTACGTCTCGCTCTCAAACTCGTACCCGGCAGTGATCAGGTTATGGCGCGCGAGGCGATAATCGACGTGAGCGTTCACTGTTTGTATACGCCCATCGTAAAGTGTGCGGGTGCTTGCATCGGGTTGGAAACCGACGCCCGCTGGCCCGTCGCCATAGCGGCGGCTATTGGCTAGAACTTGATAGCTGATGGAGTAATCGAGCCGAGGGGAAAGCTGGCCGGTTAAAATCAAAGCGCCCGAGAAGAAGCGTCCCGCGCGGGTGTAGTCCGGATTGTCGGGAGCGGGAATAAAAGTTGCGTTCCCGGTATTTAATTGCGAGATAGGCGTGCCTTGATTGTAGAGACGAAGCGGTGCGGGTGCGAGTGGGATCGCATTGGTGATGCCGCTCGCCGGCGGTTCGCCAATGGCGCCCGGCTCGGAATTCAGTTTTCCAAAGGCATCGCCTCCGAATACGCGGACTACCAGACGCGTTGAAGGTGACAGGTGGAACATCGACCCGGCCCTGGAGGCTGGTCGAGCGGTACGGGTCATCGCCGTCCACACCGTTGCCGACGTAGGTTTGTGTAGCACCGAAGCTGTACGGGATCTGGTCGCCGTCCAAACTCCCCGAGAGTTGAGCGCGGCCGCGAAACATGCCGAGTGACCCACCCTCGGTCAACACGCTGCCTCGCGTTCTGCCGCCGCCTTCATCAGTAATCACGTTAATGACGCCACCGATCGCGTTGGTGCCATAGAGCGACGAGCCGGATCCCCGCAAGATTTCCACTCGATTCGTGTCGGTGACGAACAGATCTTCGATCAATCCGGAAGCATCGCCCTGAGTTGAAGAGCTGTCCCGCAATCTGATTCCGTCCACTAGCACCGCAGTGTCTTCGGTTCGAAGGCCCCGGATTTGAATAGTCGTAAACGCGCCCGGCCCTCCCAATTGCTGCACGCGTAGGCTGGGCGCCAGGTTCACCGCGTCGGCCAACGCCGCCTTGTCGCGATCATCAATTTCCGCGTGATCGATCACGGTCATGGACTTCGAAACTTCTTGTGGCACCTGTGGAGTGCTGGACGCGGTGACGACTACTTCTTCATGAATGCCGGCGAGTTGAAGCGCAATGTCTATTGATTTGGGCGAGTCCGCCGTAAATCGCAGGTTCTCATCAAAGAAAGTAGCGAAACCCGCTGCTTCGGCGCGCAGGATGTAATCGCCAGGCGGTAATCCATCAAAATGATAGCCGCCGGAAGAATCGCTGGCGGTGTTTACGCTGACGCTCGCGGTTCGCGAATACAACGCGAGATTTGCTCCAGCCACCGCGCTCCCTTGCGGATCCCTGACCACTCCCGAAAGCGATGCCCCCGGCGCGGCACTCAGAACCGAGTATTCCGTGCTGAGCGCGAGCACAAGAAACAAACACGCAGTTCTCATACCTTCACCTCCTTATGAAGCAAACACGCATCTACGAAACTTGAAGCGAAATCGGGCGAGGAGCGGAAATGCAGGTGTGAATATCCAGCCAGCACTGAGCCGATTTCATATCCGTCCTCCCGCGTCTTATCGCCTGCACGCAACCGAAAACAGCGTGAAACTGATGCCGGCATTTCATCGATGGTCGAATAATGAAACTCGTGGCCGCGCAGACGTTGTCCGGCCCGGAGCCAAAGAGCGGCTTCTGGAACCTCCGCTTCTACATACGCGATGGCTGCGAGTTGCTTCTGCATTCGAACGCGGGTGGGAAAAAGGCCGGCCATCTGGTATTCGCGGCCGTCCGTATCCAGGATGGCTTCGCACAAATACATGAATCCGCCGCATTCGGCGTAGATCGGCCGGCCGGCTTTGGCAAACTGAGCGATTGCGTCCCGCATCGGCGCGTTCTCCGATAGTTGCGCGGCATATATCTCGGGATAGCCGCCACCTAAATACAGACCGCCCAAATCTGCAGGTAGAGCGGCATCGGAGATGGGGCTGAACTCGACTAAATCCGCGCCGTATTGCTTCAGCAGATCAAGGTTGTCTTCGTAGTAGAAACAAAAAGCGGGGTCGCGGGCGAGGCCGATGCGCGCGCGGCGTTCCACTTTAACTTGAGACGGCGACGGCCGCGAAGTATCCAGAGGAAGAGACTGCTCGCGGGCAACGCTCAAAAGCCCATCGATATCGACACGGGTCTCGATCCAGCTCGCCATGTCAGACAGATGTTCCCGGGACAGGCTCTCGCTTGCCATCACCAGACCGAGGTGTCTTTCCGGAAGGGCAATCTTTTCATTTAGCGGCAAGAACCCGAGAGGTTTTGCACGGCAACGAGCCAGCATGGCCTGGCGCAGGATATCCGCGTGACCGCTTCCGCCCACCCGATTGCAAAGCACGCCGGCGAGGCGGACATCCGGATCGAAATCCTCGAAGCCATGCACCAGGGCGGCCACGCTGCCGGCCATCGCCGAAGCGTCGATCACCAATAGAACCGGGCTCCCCAGCCATTTAGCCATCTCAGCCGTCGAACCCGTTTGTGAAACAGCATCGCTGCCGTCGAACAAACCCATCACGCCCTCGATGATGGAGATGTCGGCATCTTCCGATGCTTGCGCGAAAATTTCCAGGTTTGTATCACGCGAAAGCATCCAGCCATCCAGATTGCGGCTGGTACGTCCCGAAGCCAGGCGATGAAAACCCGGGTCGATGAAATCCGGTCCGATCTTGAACGGTTGAACGCGCAGGCCTCGGCGGGTCAAAGCTGCCATGAGTGCAATGGCGATCGTGGTCTTGCCCACGCCGCTGTGTGTTCCCGCAATCGTCAAGCGAGGAGGCGTCTTCACGATCTTGTCTCCGGACGCTTGAGCGGAATCGGGATTCCCGCGACCACTTGATAGACATGGTCGGCGGCGCAGGCCAAGTCCTGATTCAACCAGCCCTGCAGATCTCGAAAGAGGCGTCCCACGGGCGACTCAGGAACCAGTCCGTATCCGACTTCGTTCGAGACAACTATTACGTTTGAAGCGGACGCCGCCGCAATCAACCGTGCAACTTCTTGGGAAGCCGCTGTCCGCAGCACGTCTTCGGAATCATCCCGGTGCTCCCAGCACAGGTTGCTAAGCCAAAGCGTCAGGCAATCGATTAAAACGACGTCAAAATCGGCGCGGCGCGTCTCGACCACGCGCGCAAGAGCCAAGGGTTCCTCAATAGTGTGCCAGTGCAGGGGACGCGCCTGTTGATGATGCGCGATGCGTACGCGCATTTCGTCGTCGTCGGCACGTGCCGTGGCAACGAAGACAACGCGGCATCCAGATCCACATAAGGATTGCGCGAAGCGGCTCTTGCCACTTCGGGCGCCGCCGAGGACGAGTGTAAGCATGGCGAGGTTTCGCGCCTCTCATTCTGACGTCCCCAAGGCAGGTCTCCTGACTTACAGGTCAACGCGAAACCGGCTGCCTTCCCATTCCAAAAGAGGAACAGTGGCGTATACAGAGCCCGGCTCGCTCGCTGCTTACAGTGGCGCGACCGTGCGGGATTTCCACCCGCTTCCCTTTTCACCCGCCCGCTGGGGGCGAGAACCTCGGAGCAGCTTCTATTATTACCACATCTGCGTATCGGCGTGCGTGTTGAATTAGAACTATTTAGAATAGAACTATGAAGCTACTGCGGCTGTGTCCTTTTCTGATCGCATGTGCCTTGGCGCCGGGCCAGGACAATTCCGATCTTTTCGAAAAAGCTCCCGCTCCGATCGACGAAGCTCTGCGCGCCAGAGTAACTCAGTTTTATAACGCCTATACGTCGGGCAAATTTCGCGAAGCTTATGTTTTGGTGGCAGAAGACTCCCAAGACGCCTTTCTGGCTGCATCCAAAGATACGATGAAGAGTTGCGACATCCTCCGCATTAAATATTCGGATAATTTCACGAGCGCGGATGTAGTGGAAGGGTGCAAGGGCGAGTGGGTTTATCACGGAGTCAAGACTGCAACATCGTTTCCGTTGACCAGCCACTGGAAAATCATAGACGGGCAGTGGTTTTGGTATTACGTCAAACCGACCATGGTTCCAAGCCCGTTCTCGCCAACTGGTTTTATCGCGGTGCCATCCAACGCTCCGGCCGCGGTGGATCCGGCCGCGAAGAGCCGGCCTGCGATCCCGGCGAATCCAATGGAGGCCGCGCGCGGGATTCTTTCCAAAGTCCGGATCGACAAGACCGCCATTAAGTTGCGTGGTTACGAAACGTCGAAAGACGAATTGCACGTGATCAATGAAATGCCGGGGCAGATCTCGCTGAGCATCGATCCCATCCCTTTCCCGGGCCTAAAGATTACGCCGGGCAAAACCGTGCTGCAAGCCAACGAGCAGACCACCATCGTGTTTGAGTACCGCTTGGATGACGCGTCCATCGAATGTGGCGACTGTGCTAAGCGGGTCAAGTCGACGCTGACTGCGCAAGTTCATATCCAGCCGACCGGCCAGCTTTTTCCGATTACGGTGACGTTCGGAATACCGCCGGAGTTGGAAAAACAAATACCAAAACAATAACTCGACCGCGGCAAACGACCTTCACCGGGATTGGCGGTCAATGTGCATAAGTCTGTGCGGAGGCTTATCGGAATGACCCATCTATTGGTCAAGCTGGCGGGAGCGATTGATCCCGTCGCCGCTGCATCCCCTGCCAAGAAAAGCGCGGCCGTTGAAACTCAGTCGTTTGCGGACGAACTGTCGCAAACATTTGCTGCGGCGCGCTCAAAAGTTGGCATTGGAGTCGCAAGTCAAACCGGCGGCGCCAGCCAAGCGAATGTCGTGCGGCAAAATCCTGTCGCGGTTATCGCCCCGGTACCCGCGGCCATCGATCCAAAGCCCGTTAATAAGGTTACGCCGCCTCCGCCGCCTCCGCCGCCCCCGCCGGTCGTCACCGACACGATGCTATCGGAGGACGATGTTTACTGGGGTGCCCAACCGGCTGCGGTTCAGCAGCTACGTAACTTGGACGACCCTTCTCAGCGGGCCGCGCTGGGCGCGCAGCTTGCATCCCAAGGTTACTCAATCGACACGCCGGTTATGATTTGGGGTTGGGACCCGCAATTGACCACTCAACTGCGACAAAGTTTCGGCTACACGTGGGTTCCGTCTGCTTTGCAGCCACCGATCACCGCCGCGCCGGGCATCACCGGCGCGGGGATCACTCCATACGATCCGAATCACCCGCCGCCGGGTTCGATTTCGGTCTAAGCATTCCGACTATTGAATCGGGATACCTATGCCTTGCGCGAAGTAGGCGGTACCCGCCGCATCGAAGGCGATTACCGCCAACGGTTGAGCCGATCCGGTTTGGGTGCCAATGGGCACTTGGAAGGTGAGGACATACACACCCACCATTCCGGACGCGGGGACCGCCGAGATGAGAGGCACACCGCCATTGTTCAAACCGACAATCACGGACCCGGCTACGGATTGGCCGGGCGCTCCAGCACTGCCAGTCGCCAATGCGGGCGATGCTTGGCCCAGGCCCGTCGCAAATATCTGAATGGTTTCGCCGGCGTGAGCTGGATTCGCGGGACTGACGTAGGTTCCATCCGGTCGCACGGCCACAGGCAACTGCTGGCCGCCGATAGTGGTCTGGAAAATCCCGGGAGCGAAGAGCTGGACCTGAGCGCTGACTGTCGCGGATCCACCACCAGCCGAGTTGATGACGACGCTGGCCGTGCCGGGCACGGTCTCGAACGGAACCTGGACCGCGACCTGGTCGGGTTGCCCCGTAGTGGTCGAAACGTAGTAGATGGGAGCCGTCACCCCATTAAAGGTGATGGTGACGCCCGCGAGAGTGGGCAGGGGCTCGCCAATGATGTTATATGCGCTCACCAATCCTTGCACTCCGGGAGCGATGCCGGTGCCGCCAATGATAACGATCTCACCGGGAGCAACCGGGCCCGTGACGAAACTGGCGCCATTCGCGAAGGTTACGTTTGCGGCACCCGGAAGTCGCGCGGTCAAGTTGAAGGTTTGGCTGAAGCCGGCACTGGTAGCCGTGACCTGGATGGGTCCGGAAGTGGGGCCGGCGGTAACAGTTGTGGAGGCCTGCCCGTTTGCGCCAGTCGTAGTTGAAGCCGAGCCCAAAGTAGCGCCCCCGGTTACCTGGAACGTGACGGTCGCGCCCTGCACCGGATTTGGAGGCATATTCCCATCAAAAACCGTCACGACTAGTGGCAGCGGGAAGGCGGTGTTGATGAGAGTAGTCTGCGCATCGCCGGAAACCTTCTGCAGACCAGCAGCAGGGATGTTGACGGTCAAGGTAAACGTGGCCGATACGCTCCCAGCCGTTACCTTAACCTGCGCGTTTCCAGCTACAGTGCCAAGCGTCGCGATCGCGGAAGCCGCTCCACTCGAGTCCGAAGTGCCGATGATATTGCTCAAGGTGGCAGTACCAGGAGTGACCACCGACCAAGTGACGGGAACACCGCTCAGAATATTTCCGAACGTGTCGGTAATCTGAACCACTAGCGCGATGGGCAGTTTCTGTCCAGGCACGCCGGATTGATTATTCCCTTGAAGGATTTTTACTATCCCAGGAGGTCCGGTCGTGATTTGAATGATGAAGTTGGGCGAGTTCTGGAAATATCCTACGTTGGCGTAGAAGGTGCCGGTTCCGACGACGCCATTCAGGACTACGTCGCAACTTGCGTTGCCGTTAGCGTCGGTCAAAAGACCGTTTCCGGTTGGATTGTTGCAGGTTGCATTGGGGGCGCCATTTCCCGTGCCGCCACCAATTGTGACCCCGACGTTGGGTATCGGAACTCCGGCGATTGAAACGACCTGAACAACCACTCCGCCCGTTATGGTGCTTCCAGCCGCACCGGTCAGAATGCCGCCTGGGCCTGGCGTGAGCAACCTGATCTGTGCCGCGGCGCCTTGCGGCGTGGTCGTCATATAAAAAGTCACGTTCCCGGCGCCGGGGGAACTGGCGGTAATGGTGGTGGAAGCGTAGCCAAGTCCGTTCTGACCGATGGTGCTGCTTAGAAAATCGGCCGTGGCTTCACCGGTGCTGTCCGTGGTCACCACAATGGAATTGGGAACGGTACCCGGTTGGCTGCCCAACTCTGTGACGCTTCCGGGGCCTTGGGTGACGGTGAAAGTGACCGCCGCGCCAGGAATGGGCTTGCCGTTTGCGTCATTCACTTGAACGATAAGGGGAGAGCCGAAGCCCGGGATACCGGTATTATTATTCTCAAAAACGATTTGGCCTTGCCCGGCAACGATCGACATGCCGGCGGTAGTTGGGCCTCCGCCTCCGCCGGTACTGACGGTGATGGTATAAGCGGCAGTCTTGTTGGTTGTGCCAGCAGTCGCCGTTACCGTGAACGGTCCGCTGGTAGGCGGTCCAGTGACGTAAGTGACCGCGTAGCCGTCTGTGCCCGTGGTAGAGCTGTTCGGAGACGCCGAGGCGGTTCCGATGTTAGTTGCCCAGGTGACCGTGACGCCACTCAAGGCGTTCCCGTTGTTATCGAGCACCCTAACGACCACCGGCATTGAAAGGCCGTTGGGTGCGATGGTTTGATTATTCCCGTATTGAAGCAGAGTAGCGGGCGTTCCAGTAGTTGCCTGATGGGCGAATGACAGTCCGCCGGCGGTGATCGTAAGAGGAGCGTTTTCGGCGAAGCTTCCGCTGGACAAGTTTTCGCGGTACAGGGTTCCACTGACTGCAACATATAAAGATTGCGGAGTCGATCGTCCGCCGGCAGGCACCTCGCTCGAAAGAGTGAAGGCTTGCACCGAGGACGAGCCGAGGCCGGGAAGCGCGAAAAGACTGATTCCGAGATTTCCGCTGGACGGAATAGTAATCTGATAAAGAGTTTGATTTTGGCTTGAATAGGCCAGCAGGGTGCTCGCACTCAGGACCTGCAGCTGGCTCAACAATACACCGCTATTGGGGACGGTATTAACAACCGCGTGGCTGGATATTCCGAGCTGTATCACTTCGCCAGTGACCGGAGTTTGGTTGATGGCAAATCCAGACAGGCCATCGGGCGTGAAGACCAGCTTGCCCGGATTGGCATTCATCGCAATCGGGCCGCCGGAGGTGACGGTCATGGTGCCGGGGTTGATTTCCAGGACTTGATTGGGCGCGCTGACATAAATCAAGCCATTGGGGCCGACGGCGACGGCATTGGTCGGACCTGTAATGGCGAGAGTAGTAGGGCTGAGGGTGCCAGAGCTGGCATCCACCGCCGCCAGCACACTGCCTTTTGGATTGGCGCTATTGGAGCCGAGGACGTAAAATGTCTTTCCATCCAGACTGGCCGCTACATCGTTTACGGTGACACCGGGTCCAATGCCGATGCCGTTAGGAAGAATATCGGTATCGGTGGTGGTTTCGAAGATATGCAAAAGGCCGGCCGCCACTGCGAACCGTCTTCCGTCCTGCGACATTACCGCCGCGGTGGCTTGCGTGCCCAGGCTGGCGATGGGCCGAGCGTTGCCGAAGCTGTTGGTAAGCACGGTAACGGTCGAACTTCCGGAGTTTGCAATCGCATAAAACTTGCTGTTATCGGGTTTGGCAAGCACCAAAAACGTACCGGGTCCAACGGCCGCGCCAGTAACGGACGACAGCGGATTAGCAACAAAAACCAGAATGTTGTTTCCGGTGGAGCTTGCTCCTGGCACCGCGAACAGGTCATCTTGTGACTGCGCCCGAAGGCCAGCTGAGAAAAGAAACAGGCAGATTACACAACTGGCGATTGCATTCTTAAGCATTATAGGAAAACCTCTCTCGGATTTCTGGACGCGGGAAAAAAACCTAAGGTACAGAGTACCACAACCTCAGGAGCAGAGAACCCAGAAAATAGTAGCAGAGAACCCAGAAAATTGAGGATCGGAAGCAGGCGGGGAAGGCGCTGATGCTGTCCACTCAAAAAATAAAAGGGGGGAGCCGAAGCTCCCCCCTTTAAGTTGCTGACACCAGTTTCTGGTTTAGTGAGCTTGTGATTCGCCCAGCTGACCGGTTCTGGTGAGAGGCAGTAAGCCGAGATTGAACGGCTCGTCGAGTTGGATTGCAAGGTAGCCTTCCGCCAGTTTCTGCGCACCGACGTCGCTGATGAAAGCGAATCCGTGACAGTACTGGAATTGGGCGACCGCGATGATGTAGCCTTCGAAGCCCGGCGTAGCCGCGATTCCAAAGTTGCCACCACCCGAAAGTGTGAAGATCAACTCCTGGCCGGCGGGTACAGCTTGCGATTTAGCTGCCGGCGGAGCTGCGCCACCACCCGTGGTGCTCCCGTAGTAATTCAAGGTAACGGGACCCGTTTGCGGGCTGGTGCCGAATGGGTCAAGTGAAGTATTCGCCAACGCTATACCGGTGTCGAAACCTGCCTGGTTCGTAACGAACGGGAATAGCAAGTCGCAAGTGCAAGCGGCGATGCTGAAGAATGTCTTCGGCGCGGCCGTGCTGCAGAAGCGCGGTATCGGAGCGGTGGTCGAGGTTGTTTGCACCGTGCTAACTGGTGCGAAGCTGATGGCTACCTGGCTAGTGCCGGTGGCCGGTAGGTTCTGGCCCGTATTCGAGATCGCAGCCACGGTAATGGCTAGGCTCATGGACTCGATCACGTTCGGGTTCGAATACCAGATTTCGTAGGTGACCGCGGCGGTATTGCCGGTAACAGTCACAGCGACCGGAGCTGGGTTAGCAACCGCCGGAGGTGTGAAGCTGGAACCGACGAGCACAGCCAAACCAGTTGCTGCTCCGCCTGTGGACGGGAACAACTGGACGTAGGGTGGCGCGTAGATACTGACGCCAGCACCGATGTTGGATACAGTGAACGCTATTTGCGTCCCCTGGTCAGCCAACCCGATAGCGCCAGTAGCGGTACCGTTGGGCGAGATGCCCGGCGTGGTGGATACAAAGCCCGATTCAGTATTGTACGGGTAACCCAGCACGTTTTGGAGACCAGGCGAACTGGGAGCTGTTCCATACGGGGCCGTCGATGACGTGCCGCCAACGAATAACTGAGCGAAGTTGCGAACCTTGAAGGAAGATGCAAAACCTTCCGTCGCGGTTACGGCGAGCGTTCCACCTTGGCCTATTGCAGCGGAACTGCTCAAGACATTGCCGTTGATGTTGACGCACTGAACGAATCCGCCCGTTTTGTTCGTCGCCACCAGGCCTGGCTGAATGAACGCCACCACCTGTTGCGGCGCGTTAATGGTCACCTGCTGCGACCCGTTGACCGCGATGAACATCTGGATCTGGGTCGGAATCAGGGTGGAGGATACGCCGAGCTGGCAAGCATTGGCGCGAACGTTGGTGATACGGATTACGCGCGTGCCCGCCGATCCGGGAGCATCGATCGGTACGCCCAACCAGACCACCTGGCTGGGACCGTTCTGCTGGCCCTGGAAGACGTTGTAGTGTCCGGCTGTTCCGTTATAGGAACCGCCGGCGCCGACGCCATTACCAAGACTGGTGATTTGGCAGTTGGCGCTATTGATCGCCTGGCAACCCAATTGGGTTGTCGCAGAGCCAGTGGCGGCGCCCCGCGGTAGGCGGGTTCGGCGTCTCGGCTGCCCGGGAAGGGCTCGTCGATCGTCAGAATCGCTTCCGAGAGATTGCCCGCATAGGTTCTGCTGGTGATGTTCGTGTTCAAAAAGATCTGAACGTTGGACTGGGGAATATTCTGCCCGGCGGGTGTAAACGTACCTCCGGTGCAGTTCAAAATCAAATCGCCGACCAGTTCCGTAATACCTTCTGCGCGGACGATCGGCGGGACGCCGGCATTCGCGGTGCATGCGAACGCGGCATTCAGCCTGTTTGCGCGGATGCTGAAGTTCCCATGCCGAGCAGAAGGGCCACTACAGCAAACGCCAAGAGCCATTTGCGAAAATCTGCCATTTCCTTCTCCTTGTGAAAAATTGAAATTGAATTGATGGAAGTTCTCTTTTTCAACCTGAGCCTCGAGTTAACGCTCGTCATGAAGATTCTGAATTTCACCCGATCAAACCTGGCTCGAACCTGCTCTCTACGAGCCTTGCTTGCCTTGCCTGTTCGAACTCTCTTCATCGTCTCCATCTAGCTCAACTTGTTCTTTAAACTTCTCGTAATATCTTGTGCTCGCGGGATTCATGCGTCAAAGATGAATGCCGCCAAACCGTTCGGACGCAGTCAAATCATTCATAACACTCTACGCAATCAAGTCAAGCGTAAAGTACTATTGACATCACAAGCCCACTAGCCCGAACTACAAAACGGCCTAGCAACCATTAAACCATAAGAGTGGCTTGACCAGGTCAATAGTTTACAGCCAACGGCTATAGACCGTCCTCGAATGGGGAACTCAAGGGTTTTATCGGTGAGCTGCGCGGCTCTAGGGTTAAGAGCCCGCGCTACCTTAGGGTAAATCGCGCACTGAGACGAATGCTCGTTAGGCGGTGTTCAATGATTACTCTTTAATGTCTTTGCGCAGAGCTCTTCATGCGGCCCTTCAATTCATCAGTGGCATCCGACCATCTGATTGTGTCGTAGATGACATGCGGAGTGATGAAGATGATGAGTTCTGATCGTGCCTTGCTGTAGGAACGCGAGCCGAATACCGCGCCGAGACCGGAATCCGATGCAGGCCGGGAATTCCGGTGGTTCCGAAGCTGTTTGTCTCGGAGATGATGCCACCGATGGCGATCGTATCTCCATCCTGGACGTGATTTGCGTTTGAATCGCCTTCTGGTCGAACGAGGGAGATTGAATGCTGCTGGTAGTGGTCTGCCGTCGGGTGCACTGACTTGCTGATCGATGATCATGGTAACGATGCCGCTGGGGGTCACCCGTGGCAACGATGTTCAATGTCACGCCGGTGCTTATGTTGCGAAATCGAGTTTGCAAACAGCGAACTGCCGCCTTGACTGGACGCCGGTAACGGCCTGGGCGGTCAGCGTGGGCACGACGTTCCGACATTGATTGAGGCAGGGATGCTGTCGGTGGCGATCACCGCCGGCGCCGAAAGCTCCTTGGCGCGGCTCTCCGATTCCTGTAACTGCACTGCGGCCAGAAGCTCGCGGCTCTTTCCCACCAGAGTCGCGGCCTGAGAGATTGGTGGTCGCACCGACCAAACTGCCCAGGAAGGTGTGCGGCGTGTGCCCGGTTATTTGCTGGAGCGTCGCCGAGACACTGCTCGAGAAAGCATGCGTCAGATCCACCGAATAGATCTTGGCCTCAATCAAGACCTGCCGCGGAGGAACATCCAGATCTTTGAGCAGCGTCAATATGCTTTCGTATTCCTGGGCGAGGCCTGGATCAGCAGCGTGTTGTTCAATGGATTCGCGACGACGCGCGGTACGTGGCCGCCTGCGGTGAAGTCGGCCGCGGGGGCGTTGCCCAAATAACTTCCGGTGAGGTCGGTTCGCGGCAGCAGCGGCCCCGATCGAGCCCGCCGCGGCAGCGGTTATAGGGCCGTTGGTACCCGCCGGAGGCCCACTGTAACCGCCGGGCTGCAGGATAGCCGCCGCCCGGATAACCATTCCCATAAGCCCCGCCAAACCCCCCGCCATATCCATTACCGTAGCCACCGCCGCCATACCCTCCGCCACCAAATCCGCCGCCGCCAAACCCTCCGCTGCCAAACCCTCCGCCTCCAAATCCGCCGCCCCCGATTCCACCGCCGCCAATTCCCGCACCTCCGCGGCCGAAGCCATTGTTGCCCGCGCACATGGCCATGTTCGTGGTCTGATAGCCCAGAGGATTGGTCAGTTGTCCGTAAAGGGCCTGGATGGAACAGCCAATGGACTGCGCGTCGCCATAGCGGACGCGGTAGACGTAGTTGTTGATGGCGCCCGCGCGAGCTTCACCGGGCACGTCGAGTTTCTCGAGCCATTTCCGACTTCATTGAATACTCCGGGATTGGGGGCGACCGCCATGATCGAATTAATGCGATCGATCGGGAGGAACTTAATCGGCAGTTTTATCGGAGAGAGAGATGGATTTAACGATGTTCTCCAGTTCCTTGGTCAGATCGGAGGGCCGGCCGTTCTTCACTTCGAACACATGAACCCGTTGATTGGCCAGTATATCGCTGTCGAACATGCGCCACCAGATCCATCATGCGGCGCATGTTCCGGCGGCTGTCGAGGATCAGCAGAAGATTGGCGGGAGCGTACTCGTACATAGAAGCGTTTTCGCCGATGAAGGGCTGCAGCACCTTCATCAGCTCGCTGGAGGTAACATACTTGAGAAAAACCAGATTCAGCATGGTCTGGTCGTCTTCGGGGATGTTGCTCGAATCGGTTTCCTGTTCCGGCGGGAGGGCGAGATGCGAGATGTCGCGCCAGAGGCACGATGCGGTAGAGCTCGCCTTCCTTGACCATGCCTGCGCCGTTGATGCGCAGAATGGTTTCGAGCAGCGACTTGCGTGTCGATGTTCTTGGTTTCGCCGTAGGTATTCAGAATCACGCCGCCTTTCACGCGCGGATCGAGAATGTAGTTCAACTTGAGCTGGCGCGCCAGGAGATCGATGACTTCCGTTAATGAGGCGTTGTTGAGCGACAATCCGCCGTAGACGGTAGGCGGGCCGGTGGGACCGGCGCGGGCGTTGTGTGCCGTGAGCGGCTTGACCGGGTGCGGCCTGGGCGGGTTGAGGCGGCTGCTGCTGGAGGCGTGGGGTCGGGAGCCCGCTGGTTGAATCCGGGCGGAAGATTGGGCGGCGGCCCCGGCGGCGGTTGCTGCGCCAGCGCCAAGCCAGCGAACAGCGAGGCGATGAACGCTTACGAAACCAGCGAGCCTGGGGCACTATTCTTTCTCCTGCTTGTCCTTGCTCTTGTCGTCGCTCTTGTGTTCTCCGGCGACGTCTTGCCGGAGTCTTGCGTGCCACCGGAGGAGCTTGCTTGGCCTGCTGGGTGGCGAAGGCAGCTCTTTTCGTCGTCGTTCAATTCGGTTTTCTTGCGAGATCCACTTCGAGATTCCAAACGGCGTCAGGCGCTGAAACTCGACGCTGTCGCCCAGATCCGCGGACCACGGCCGGACAGAGGCGGTTCTCTGTTCGCAACCTGCTCAGCGGGTTTTTCTTCCCATTTCTGAAACTCCAAAGGGAATCTTGCGGTAAATCCAGGTCTTGCCTTGCGGGTCGGTATAGCGGAAGAGATTGGGCTCCACTTCATTGGCTCCCTTGGGAATGGCCGGATGCCACGAGAGTCGGCTGCCGCAGCGGCTGTGACGGCGTCGCTCTTGCTGGCGTCCTGGCTGCTGACTTCTTATCGGCGTCCTTGGCTGTGGCTTGGTATCTTTGTCCTGCGCGAGCATACTAGGGCCTGACGGCTATCGCAGGTGCAGAGCGATCCAGCGTCAGCATGGTGATTTTCATATGGTTTTCATCCGATTTATTTAACCTGTTATTTCACTTGCTCCCAATGGCATGCGTTTCCGAACGGAGTGTTGTGCTCACTACTTTCTTGAATCCATCCACGACAGTGCCGAAGGCGTATCATCGCCCGGCTACGCAGCCCTTCATAGCCGTGGCGCCAAGTCGTATCCCTGGTCCGGCATTGCCGTTCCGACAAGCTTTGCGCCTGCTTGGGCGCGCCGCGGCCGCGCCCGGCGTGGCGCCGGGCGGCTTCCGCCACATGAGAGGCGTCCGATCCAGCAGTTCATCGATGCGCTTCTTGAACTGCTTGCCATTCCATTCGAAAACGACAAACTGGTTGTCGATGGAGACGATTTTCCATTCGCCGATTTTTTCGCCGGGATGATAGCCTCTCTGCTGCCCGCCGGCTTTGTCGGCAAGCACCACGGTCGGCGGCACTCCGCCCCACAACATCACCCCGCGCGCGACCGGAAAAGGCGGCACGGGCTTCTCTGGCGGGGGCACGACAGGATCGAGGATCACATTGGGATTGCGATCTTTCGAAAACAGATTCATTAGCGCGCCACGTCGGCGTAAGAGGTCGCGGCAAGCGGGCTGAACCTTCGGCAACGGCGCCAGAGCTCCGGCCGGAGTCGGCTTCGCCCTGAGTGCAGCAAGGCCTGCTCTCGCGCGTGGGCGCCCATCCACTCGTGGCGCATCTGGACGCCCAGCAGCGCCAGCACCGCCACCAGCGCCACATCCAGCAGTCTTAATTTGCGAGTCAAAGCTGCGGCGTTCCTTCTTTTCGGGACCAGACGGTGGGCCACGATTCCAGAAACGGTCAACCGTACCGGCATAGTTTTCTGCTTGGGATGCGCCATCCCGAAGCGGATTTCGTCGGTGGCGATGATTTCCGGTTGCGCGCTCAGGGCCGCCAGTAAATTGATCAGTTCGTCAATGCGGCAATCGAGGGTGACCGAAACCGTGACTTGCCCATACGAATCCCCGTACGATCGCGGCTGCCCCAGCTCGGCCTGGCGGATTTCGAGCGGAGGAGCTTGCGCCTTGGCCACGCGCCGCATGACTGCAGCAGTTGCGCCTGGGCCTGATCGGCGGTATCGCCGGGAATCAATCCCTTCTCGCGCTCGGCCAGCTCGGCACTGGCCTGCTTCAGAACAACTTCTTTGGCCGGCAATGCGGCGGCGCGGATTCGCAGAATGGCCAGCCCTTTTTCGACGCGATCCACGCTCTCGACCGGCGCAGACGACCTTCACGCTGCTGGAAGACGAGCCGGCCATCCAATAAATGAATGCGAGCCCTAATACCAGCGCCCAGCACTACCAAAGCTCGTTTGTCGCGCTGCTGCAACGGTCACGGCGTGACTCCTTGGCGCAGGGATCGAATGCTGAACAATTCGCCACTCGCGCTCGCGCTGCAGAGGCAGCGCGAAGGAGGATCCCCGGAACTGGTGCGAGCTATCCAGCAATTTGATCAGCGCGGCCGCCTGCTCGGTCTCGCCGGCAATCGTGAAGGAATCGCGCGTAAGCTGCAGCGAGTTGAGCCAAGTGGGCGGGGCCAGCACCTTGGTCAGCTCATTCAGCGCGTCCATGTCTTCCTTGGTGCGGTGGCGGAAGTTGTCGAGCGTTTGAGCGCGATTGCGCGTGATGGCGATGTCGCGGTCCAGATTCGCGGCCTTGCGGGCTTGGGGGTCCAGCTTCTGGATCTCCTGGTGCAGCAAGCCCAGATATTGCCGGTCGGCATATTTGGGATACGCGACCACGGCTCCCAACATCAGCAGCGCGAGGGTCGCCAGCGCGAGGGTCGGCACGAAGCGCATGCGGGAGCTGGATTGGCGCTGCTCGCGCGGCAGCAGATTCACGGCCAGCGGACGCAACGGGACAGGCTCCGGCCAACGCCGTCGCGTACGACAGAGAGGCGCGCGAAACATCGTAGTCCGCCGGCGCTGCCAGCGGCTTCGGCAGCGCATCGTGCAGGGCGGCGGGTTCGGTCTCGGGCGGCAATCGCAGCTCCGCGACTGCCAGCACTCGGGCTTTTTGCGCGGTTCCATCAACTCGCGCCGAGAAGAGCGGCCGGGCTGGACTTTCGCCGTAAACTTCCAGCTCGCCTTCGGTCTGCTCCAACGGCGAGAAACCCGTCGCGGCCGGGGTAGAGAAAACGCGCAGCGCGGAATAAATGGAGGGCGCGGAAAAAGTGAAGGAGGCAACTTTCACGCCCGCTTCGGCGAATAGCGTGTTGTAGTGGCCCAGCACCGAACGGCGCGTGATGCCGATCAGGATGGACGTGCTTTTTCCGATGCGCGCCCAGTCGAAAACGGCTTCTTCTTCCGAATAGGGATTCAGCGAATCGAGCTCGAAGCGAATGGCGGCGGCCAGATCTTGATCCGACAACGCCCGGCAGCGCCAACTGCCGGACAATCACTTCATCGCGCGGCAACAAGACGCGTGGCGGCTAAGTGCGTGAGCCCCAGCTTTTTCAGGAAACTGGCGTAATTGGCGCCCCATTCCGCCGGCCGGCTGTTCGCGGAAGCGAGGAATGGTGAGTTCGCCCAGAACCTTGACGCCGGAAGGGCGGACGCGAACCGCGGTGATCATGAGATCCTCGCGGCCGATCTCGATGCCGATCCCGGTTCCGATCGCCAGCCATTTTTTGAAATCAGTCGGCGGTCATTGGATGGTAGCGGCGTTGTCGTACCAGCGCAGGATATGGAACGGAGGATTCCATTCCGGTCCGAGGAACTTCACCACGGCGGACACGGTCCGCCGGAAATCGGAAAATTGCCCGTTGGCCATGCGCAAGCGCGCGGTGGCGCGCAAGGTCACGACCGGGCTCGGCACCATCGATAAGCGCCCCATGCCGGGGCCGCCGCTCGAGAATGGCGCGAGCTGGCCCATGTTGTTGAGCGGCGTGTCCGCCGGAGATTGACGATGGCCGCCGCAACGGCCGGATCGATTCCGATGGCCTGCATCACGGCTGGCTCGACGGTATTCACATCCAGCGAACCTGGAGATCCGTAGACCGACAGGCAGTCCCGCAGGCCGGCGTGCGGCATCAAGCGTCCCTGCTCGTCCTGGAGTGTAGTTTCCGTAAAACAAGTCCGGTGTAACTCCTCGAATCAGCAGCAATTCCTCAATCTCCTGAAAAGACGCGTGGCGAGCCCGAAAAGACGGAGCCAGGGATAAGTAGTATTGATCGAATTCTGTAAAGGAGCCGCCCGGGGTGGGTGTTCTCCAGTCCACGATGCCTTGGACGACGGTTCCGGCTTGGTCGGCCGGAGACGCCCAAGGCCAGCAGCAGACCCATCAACTCGTTCGGGCGGGCGTTGTTGACATTCAGCTTGGACGGTCTCGGGAATGATTTCAGCTGTCGCCGCGCCAGTTGGAAAGTTGAATTGCAGCACCGGCATGGGGCTTTGGAAGTACTTGGGCGTGCCGTCCGGGTTTCGATAGCCAGCTCCCCACTGGATGTAAAGAATAGCCCGATCGATGGCGCCGGAGGCCAGGTAGTAGGCGCGCAAAGAGTCGACTTCGGTGGAGGTGCGCTCGGTTTCGGCGCGCACGGTGTTGGCGACTGAGAAGGCGATGGCGGAAAGGCGCGGAGCCAGAGAGCCACAGGCACCGCCAGCGATGCGCGAGCTGCCTCCTGTTAGTTGTCATATGGCTCCAACGGCAGCCGCGTCACGCGTACTGGAATGGTGAGCGATCACCGGTTCGAGGCGCGACGAATCCGGAACCAAGGGCGCCATTTCCACGCGCACAGCGCTCGGGAGCACCGGCTTGACCCAGTGCAGCACCCAACGCTCGAGTTCGGGCGGAGGAAGAAGATCCCGATAGCTGAAGCGGCAGTAGGCCAGCTTGTCGGCCAGCACAAAGGAACCTGCGCCCACTTGGATCGGCAGGAATAGCGGCGCGGGCGTTCCGGTCAGCGGATCGGGGACCATGCCCGCGCAAAGCAGCCCGCTCCACGCGGACCGGTGTACCAACGTTCGTTGACCACCAGCCGCACGCCTAAGCCATTTTCGCCGGGAATGACCTGGTATTCGAGAATCATCGGCATTCCCCGCGCGCCTTGCTGCAGGGAATAGGTGGAAGCCAGTCGCATCGACTGCGCCTCGCCTTGAAAGAAAGCGATCCGGGTCGGCGGGCCTTCTGCTCGCGCCTGGCAGTCGGCGGTGACGGGTATCACGGAGGTGATCTCCTCTTCCAAGATGCGCTCGATGCTGGCCACCCGCCGGTTGGACATGAGCTTGGAATCGGCCTTATTCATCGCGCTTAACCCGACTCGCAACGACATCACGATGCCGGTGGAAAGCAGGCCCATCAGCGTCATCGCGATGAGCAGTTCCATGAGCGTCACACCGCGCTCTGCTTCTCGCTGCCTGCAGCCTGGTGGCGTTGTGGCTGGTCACCTGCCCACCCCGGCCGCTACATCGTCCGGCGTCATTACCGATCGACGGAAGCCTTCGATCTGGAAGCTGCGCCGCTGTTCTCCGTACATCCACCAGATCTCCAATTCGATGCGTTCGAGAAAGGGCGCTCCGACGCCCGCTCCGGGCGTCATCTCGAACGGCGTGATGCGCGCGCGCCAGCCCATCTGCAGTCCGCCCGTGACTTCCGGGCCCCAGGTTCCTCCGAAGGATGCCAGCTTCGGCGCTTTGGTCGCGATCATCAGCTCGTCCATCTTCTGGTGCGCCAGCAGCGTGGCGCGATCGTAATCGGTAAGCCGCGAAGCGCTGCGCAGCGAAGTGGAGAGCGCCGAGAGAAGCCCGGTAACTGCCAGCGCCATGATGAGCGGTGGCCACCAGGACCTCGAGCAGGGTGAATCCGCGCCGGGTCATTGTTCGGCGTGCATAGAGTCATTGCTCGGCTGGCTCCACGCGCTCCACCTGCGGAACGCCGGTCATGGGGTCCACTCGCACGATCTTTTCGACGTTCCTGCGGTTCATCAGCGCCACGCCAAAACGCGGCACGGTGCCTCCGGGATAGAGGAGGAAGCTGCGGGGCGCGTCCGGATTCTGAGGCAATTCGGGAAGAACATGGGTGATCGAAACGCCCGCGGGCATTTCGAGTCGGCGCGTGAATCCCGGATCGGTGGAGCGCATCGACAGCGAATTCTCCGGCTTAGAAATCGTGATCTCCACCACTTGCTGGCGCCGTTCAGCGCGGCTGAGGCCGGTGTTGAAGAAACTGACGACGCTATTGGTCGCGGCATTCAAGCCGCAGCGAGTCGACGCCCGAACTCATGGCGGGAAAGCTGATGCCGACTATCAACGGAAATCAGCGCCACGACCACGACCAGCTCGACTAGCGTTATGCCCGCTTCAGTTTTTCCAGCTGGCCTAGTTTTTCCAGCTGACCTAGTTTTTCCAGCTGACGATGTCGGCATTCATCCCATCTCCGCCGGGCTGGCCGTCGGCGCCGTAACAAAGTGATGTCGGGCTCGTCCCCGTGTTCTCCGGGAAAACGATAGACGTAAGGATGGCCCCACGGATCGTTGTCGATTTCCTTGTCGGTGTACGGCCCCTGCCAGTTGTTGACGTTCTCCGGCTTCACGCGCAGCGCCTGCAAGCCTTGCTCGGTGGTCGGGTAGCCACTCGTGTCGAGCTTGTAGGAGCCCAAGGCCGTCATAAAGGCGTTGATCTGCGCGCGCGCGGCGGTCTTGCGCGCCTTGTCGGCTTGTCCCATCATTCTCGGCAGCACCAGCGCCGCGAACAGCGCGATGATGACCACCACCACCATCATTTCGATCAGCGTCACACCGGCCTGTCGCCGGTTGGTCTTCTTCATGGCATCACCGCCTCTTCCTACTACACCGCCACATCGTTCATGCTGACAATCGCCAGCATAATACTCAAAATCAGAACGCCCACGATCAACCCCATCGCCAGGATGATCAGCGGCTCAAACAAAGACGTAAAGCGCCGGATGGCCGTGCGCGTGTCGGCATCGTAGATGTCGGCCATCCGAACGAACATGGTGTCCAGCCGGCCGGTTTCTTCGCCCACGCTCAGCAGATGCGCGGCCAGCGGAGGAAACTGCCCGGCGCGCCGCATAGGCGCCGCAATGCCTTCGCCGCGCTTCACTCCCATCGCCACTGCTTCGAGCGAGCCCGAGATTTTCCGGTTGTTCAACGTCGCGCCCGCGATGCGCAATGGATTGCACCAGCGGAACACTGTTGGCGACCAGCGTGCCCATGGCTCGAGCAAAACGGGCCGTCTCGGCTTTCCGCAGCGCGTCGCCGAGCACCGGAATCCGCAGCCGCAATGAGTCCCACCACAATCGTCCGGCCCGGGTGCGCACATAGGCATACAGTCCGACCGATCAAAGCGATCAGCGCTATGAGCAGGATCAAGCCGTAGGACTGCAGAAATTTGCTGCCTTCCAGCAGCATTTTGGTCGGCAGCGGCATTTCGATGCGCGATTGTTCGAACACGGAGGCAAATCGCGGGACGACGAAATTCATGAGGATCAGGATCGATCCGATGCCCACCAGCATCAGCAGGCAGGGATAAGCCATGGACGACACAATGTAGCTGCGCAGATCGTCGCGCGTGCGCTCGAACTCAGACAGGCGCTCGAACACGGCGGCCAGCGATCCACTGGCTTCGCCCGCGCGGCACATGTTGATGTAGAGGTCGGAGAAATAGTCGGGATGCGTTGCCAGGCTGTCGGCCAGCGAACGGCCGCCTTTCAACACTCGCAGGACGTCTTGGACCAGCAAGCGGAAGCTGGATCGCTCGGTGAGTTCGCTGGTGATGGATAGCGCGCGATCCAGCGGCACGCCAGCGTTTAACAGCGTGGAAAGTTCCTGCGTGAAAAACAGAACGTCGCGGCGCTTGGCTCCGGAGAAGCCCGGCAGCTTCAGCTCGAACGATTTTTTCGGTTCGGTGCCGACAAAGACCGGCGTGAGCCCCTGGCGGCGCAATTCCTGCGCGACCCAGCGTTCGGTTTCGGCATGGATGGTGCCGGTGCGAAGCTGGCCATCGGAAGCCACGGCTCTGAAGTAGAAATTAGTCATACGCTATGAGCGCACGCTGCGCGTACCGTGGCGCACGCACTCGTGCGTGCCGCGTTCACACTCATGTGAACGCGAGATTTTCTTGCACGAAGCGCCACTAGACTCTCATGAATTCCCGCCGCCGCCTTCCCCACTCCTATCCGCAAGGCCGCTGGCTGTTCATCACCTGGACACTGCATGGTAGTTTTCCGACCGGCCGGTTCCCGCCACCTGCCAAGGCTACGTCTGGGGAAGCCTTCGCCTGGATTGACCGCTATCTCGACAACACGCGGACGGGTCCTCAGTATCTCCGGCAGGCCGGCATCGCGCAACTCGTGGTGGATTCCATCTACCGCGGGGTTGAGCTCGGCCACTACAAGCTTGGTCCCTTCGTAATCATGGCAAACCATGTTCACGTGCTCTTGAGGCCTTTGGTCTCGCCGTCGCGGCTTCTGAAATCGCTCAAGGGATCGACTGCTCGCGAGGCGAATCGATTGTTGGGCCGCACCGGCGAGCAGTTTTGGCAGCGGGAGTCGTACGACCACTGGATTCGCGATCAAGAGGAGTGGAATCGCGTTGCCCGGTATATCGAGAGGAATCCCGTGAAGGCTGGGTTGGTTGCGAGGCTCGAGGATTATGAGTGGTCGAGTGCTAATCCGAGGTTGGGCGTTCACACGAGTGTGAACGCGGCACGCACGAGTGCGTGCGCCACGGGGGCAGAGAGTGCGTGCGCTACAGCCTCGGGGCGGCTAGAATTCTTGCGTGACACGCATCACCTCATCCGCCGTCGTCACACCCTGCGATACCTTCAGCCAGCCATCTTCGCGCAGATTACGCATGCCGTTACGGCGCGCTTCATTGGTGATGGCCACCGCGTCGTCGTTATGCATGATCAGCTTGCGGATCTCGTCGTTCAGCTCCATCATCTCGAAGATGCCCATGCGGCCCGTATATCCCGATCCGAAGCAATGCTCGCAGCCGCGGCCGCGATAGGTCTTGACCGTCTCGCCGTCCGGCGCGATGCGCGTTCCATCCGACGCTTTGCAGTTCTGGCAAATCACGCGTACCAGCCGCTGCGCCAGCACCGCGACCAGCGATGACGTAATCAGGTAATTCTCGACGCCCATGTCGGTCAAGCGCGTAATGGCGCTGGGCGCGTCGTTGGTATGCAAAGTAGAGTAAACGAAATGGCCGGTCAGCGACGAACGGATCGCGACGTCGGCGGTCTCGCGGTCGCGAATCTCGCCCACCATGATGACATCCGGGTCCTGCCGCACGATGTGGCGAAGGCCGGAAGCAAACGTCAACCCGATCTGCGTATTCACATGGATCTGGTTGATCCCGTCCATCTGGTATTCCACCGGGTCTTCGATGGTGATGATCTTCTTGTCGGCCTGATTGATCCTCTTGAGCGCCGAATAAAGCGTGGTCGATTTCCCGCTGCCGGTGGGCCCCGTGACCAGAAAGATCCCGTGCGGCAGCGACGTATAGTGCTCCATCCGGCTGAGCATGTGCCGGTCGAAACCCAGCCGCCCGAGATCGTAGAAATCGCCCGCCGAGCGGTCCAGCAATCGCATCACGACGCTCTCGCCATATAGCGTCGGTAGGGTCGAGACGCGCAAATCCACTTCGCGCCCCAGGGTCTTGATCTTGATGCGGCCATCCTGCGGCAGACGGCGCTCCGCGATATTGAGCTTGGCCATCAGCTTCACGCGCGAGATCATCGCGGCCTTCATTTCGCGCGGCGGCGGCTCCTGGTTATAAAGCACGCCGTCGATACGGTAGCGGATGCGAAATTCTTTCTCGAACGGCTCCAGGTGAATATCACTGGATCGCTTCTCGACCGCTTGAGCGATGATGGCGTTAACCAGCCGGATGACCGGCGCCTCGCTCGCCATGTCGCGCAAGTGTTCCAGGTCTTCGGCGGCATCGGCGTTGTCGGGATCGATTCCGGTTTCCCCGCGCGCCGAATCGCCGTAATACTTGTCGATGGCGTCCAGGATCTCCTGCTCGGCGGCGAGCACGGTGTTGACCTTCAGCCCGGTGCAACTGCGAACCGCGGCCACCGTCTCGACATCCAGCGGATCGGCCATCGCCAGCACGACGGTGTGATCCTCGCGGCCAACCGGCAGGCAGCGGAACTGCCGCAGGAACCGCGGCGAGAGCGCGTCGGTTTCCGTCGATACCGCGGGCGGGCCTTCGATGGCCACCAGCGGCACGCCCAATTGATCGGAAAGCGCCGCCAGAACATCGCGCATGGCGACGAAGCCCAGGTCGACCAGCGTCTTGCCGATCTTGTCGCCCCGCTCCTTCTGCAGCTCGAGCGCGCGCGTGAGGTCTTCTTCGGTGATCAGCTTGCGCTCAATGAGAATCTCGCCGAGCCGCATGACTCAGAACTCGTCGGATGCGATGGCGCCTTTGTCGGCCGTGCCAGCCTTGGCCTGGAGCAACAGCCTCTTGGGTGCGTGCATCACGATTTGCGCGGGCAGCCCTTCGCGATTCTCCCAAGTCCAATAGAAGAGAGAGACGCCCAAGGCAACCTGCTCATCGGCGGGAACCGAGTCGAGCGATGCTGCCGAATCAACCAACATCTCCCGCATCGCATTCCTGAGAGCCGCGATGCGCTGCACCTTCTTGTCGTGAGTGCGCTTGATTTCTTCAGGGCTGACGGTGGGATGGAACGGCGAGATTCCGGCGGCGGGAGCCAGATTGAACTCGCTCATGAATACCGCGCCGTATCCATTGATATACGCGCCTTGCGTCACGCCCACGATCTCCGCCGGATCAGGGTGAAAAGAGCTTCTGCAGCTTGCCGTCGACGCTCTTCTCCATGGCCTCGAGCATGGTGCGAGTCACCTTGGGCTTGTCCGCCATTGATCCGGCCGGGAGCGCGCACAGCAGCAGGCTTACGATGATCGCGGTGTTCATTGTCCGGCCCTCGCGTCGTTGAGGGCGATCTCCCAACGGCTCATCTTCTGCTCGTAATATTTGGCGGCCTGCTGGACTGTCGCCAGATCGGCTTGGCGCCGCGTTTTCGAAGCGCTTCTCGGTGGCGTCCAATACTTTGGCGAACTCAGTCGGCCTGCTTGGCTTGAGCGTCGCTGACGGATTTCGCACAACGGCATCCAGACGCGCGTTCACTTCCCGCTCGATGCGCTGCTCGATCTGCGCGGTGTCGACCGAGCCGCTGCCGGCGACGCGCCAGCGGGCCTCGCGAAGCCTTGCACGGTAAAACCATGCACCAGGATCGCCGCCGCCAGGATCACCGCCGACGCAAAGCCCATCGCCGGACCCGAGCGCCAGATGGTCTGATACCAGCGCGGCTCGAAAACTTTGTCCGATACGAAGGAGATCCTGCGCGGAACTTCTTCCTCTTCGAGCGCCAGCAGCGCGGTGTGGGTCAGCTTCAAGCGCTCCAACTCTTCGCTGCAGCTCTCGCACGCGCGGACATGATCTTCCACCGCCGCTTTGTCGCGCGAGGCCAGTTCGCCCAGGAAATAAGCTTTCAAATCTTCCGACGAGCAATTCATTCCGCCCCTCCCATTTTTACGGGAGCCAAAGTTTGTTTCAGGAGATCGAGCGCGGTATAAAGGCGGGATTTCACCGTCGAAACCGGGCACGAAAGGATCTCCGCCATCTCCTCAAACTTGAATCCTTGATAGACCTTCAGCAGCACGGCTTCACGCTGGTCGTCCGACAAGCGGCTCAGAGCGCTCTGTACAGCCAGGGTCAGCTCGATCGGGAACATCCGCCCGCTCGATTCGCCGCGTCTTCGGCTCCACGGCCAACTCGCCTTCCGGACGATTCTTGCGCAGCAGCGAATAAGCCTCGTTGTGCGCAATGCGGAACAGCCAGCCCGGAAACTTGGCCGGATCTTCCAGCTTCTTCAAGTTTTGATAGGCCTTCAAGAACACATCCTGACTCAGATCGAGAGCGTCTTCCCGATGTCCCACCAGGCGCAGCAGGTAATTGAACACACGCTTCTCCCAGCGAGACACCAGAACGTTGTAGGCGTCCACGTTCCCGCGTCGCGCTTTGGCGATCAGGTCGCGGTCCTCAACCTCCCGAAATATCAAATTTCGGCTCCATTCCCAGAGACGCGCTCCGGCGCGAAAAAGACGAAGGCGCAAATCAGTTCCTTTGCCTATATCTTCGCACCATGCCCCGCAATCACCCGCTCAGTCATGCTCCCAAATGGTTGATCGGTAGTCAGATAGGTCCAGGTGGCGCCCCGTTGCGAAGGATCGACACCTTGCTCCTGCGCGTCGGCCAGGCGCTTGGGAATTTCCTCGCCGATCCGGATTTCGAGCTGCTGGAACAGGGAATCCACCGCGGTCAAATATTCGTACAAGCGGCTGCCGCCCGCCATAGGAAAGCCATTGCACGCCCTCGCGCAGGTCGGTGATCGACGCCAGATATTCCGCCCATAAATCATCGATGGTAGCGAGCGAAACCAGCCGCTCAAGCTCCGAGGCGCTGGGCGTGGCGCCGGTCAAGATGTCTTGGCGCCGGCTGCCGATCTTCTGGCGCTGGCCCTCGATCACGCTCTCATACTTGTGCAGAAACTGGCGGATGTCGAGATTCTGTCCCTCTGCCACGCGTTGAACCGCCTCGATATCTTCGAGACTATGCAGCGGCGACGCGTATTTAACGAACAAATCATCCTGAGCTGAAACGAAGAATCGCGAGCTGCCCGGATCGCCTTGCCGCCCCGCGCGCCCACGAAGCTGATTGTCGATCCGCCGGCTCTCGTGCCGATTGGTGCCGATGACATGCAGGCCGCCCAGTTCCGCGACGCCGTGCGCCCAGCTTGATATCGGTGCCGCGCCCGGCCATGTTGGTCGAGATCGTCACCGCGTCCGCGCTCACCCGCCCGCGCGATCATGGCCGCTTCGTGCTCTTCGTGCCGCGCGTTCAAGACCTGGTGCACAATGTCGCGAATGCCGCGCGCTGAGCCGCTCGGATTCTTCTACGCTCCGGGTTCCCACCAGGACCGGCCGACCGGTGGCGTGCACCGCCCGGATCTCCTCGATCACGGCCGCTTCTTTTTCCCGTTTCGATATTGAAAAGTTCGTCCGGATGATCGATCCGGATCACGGGCCGGTTGGTCGGAATCACTTCGACATCTAGACCATAGATCATGCGGAACTCGTCCGTCTGCGTCGCCGCGGTACCGGTCATGCCGCAAATCTTGGGATACAGCCCGATCAAGTTCTGCAGCGTGACGGAGCCGAGAATCCGCCCCTGGGTCTTGAGCAGCAGGCCTTCCTTGGCTTCGATGGCGGTGTGCAATCCGGCCGGCCAGCGGCGATTCTGCGCGATGCGGCCCTTGAACTCGTCCACCGATTCGATCGCGCCGTCCTTCACCAGGTAGTCGACGTCGCGATCGCAGCAGGGCGTGCGCGTGTAATGGAATCCTGCACGGCGGTCAGCAGCGGCAGATTCTCCTCGGCGAATAGATTCCCGCAGCCGAAGGACGTTCTCGACCGCCCGGATGCCTGCGTCGGTCAGTGCGATGTTTCTGCGCGTACTCGTCCAGCGTGTAAGTGGTGAAGCGCCGGCAAAGTGGCGAGTCAGGCGATCCACGCGGTAAGCCAGCGGCTCCTGATCTTCCTTGCCGCCCGCGATCACCAGCGGAATGCGCGCCTCGTCGATCAGGATCGAATCCGCCTCGTCGATAACTGCCGCGGCGAAAGGCCGGTGGACCTGGCTCATCGGGATACATGGCCAATCCGTCGCGTAGATGATCGAACCCGATTTCGTTCGGCGTGGCGTAGGTGATGTCGCAGGCGTAAGCTTTGCGCCGCTCTTCGGTCGACATGCCTTGCTGGACGTAGCCCACCGAGAGCCCGAGAAAATCGTAAATGGGGCCCATCCATTTGGCGTCGCGGCGGGCCAGGTAATCATTGACGGTCATGACGTGAACGCCTTGCCCGGCCTTCGCGTACCAGACGACGGCGGGAACGGCGGCCAGCGTCTTACCCTCGCCAGTCTGCATCTCGGCGATCTTGCCCGATGCCAGCGCCAGCGCGCCTTGGAGTTGGACATCGAACATGTCGAGCTGCAGCACCCGCGCCGCTACAACCGCCGTGACCGCGATAACTTCGAGCAGATCTGTCGTCGCTCGGCCGGCCCGCTTCTTCAATTCGTCGTCACTCAATATGGCCAGCTCCGTGCGACGCTGATTTATAAGTGGAATTTGTGACTCGGCGCGCGCCGGTCCAGGAAACAAACGTCGCCAAAAATGCGACATGATGACGCCCTCCTTTCTCTCTTCGGACTTGAGTTAGCCGAGAGACGGTGGAGGACGCTGATAAAGAGACTTGGAAAAAAGCCGGGTGCAGGATCGCGACTCACGCTGAAACGCAATCGCAATTCGCATGCGCGGACGAGACCCGCGCCTTTCGATGGACACGCGTTGTTCCGCGCGTGCGCGCGCAACCCAGACAATCGGGCAGGTCTCGGCGATCCGCTGCGTGCGCGCGATGGGCATGGCTTGGGCCGCGCACAGCGCCAGAAGCGCCGTCAACAGCCACGAGGTTGCCCGTTTGTTCACTGGTTTCAGTATAAGAGTTCCCTATCTGCGCAAAAGCCGATCCGTAAGAGAAGGTGGGCTGGCGAAAACTGTCCGGCCGCCGCCCGTAAATAGGGACGAAACGCCTCGGTCCAATAGGCCGCGTAACCTCGCTCGCGGATATCACGCAGGGTGTGGCTGTAATGTTCGAGCACGCTGCCGGCAAAAAGCTGACCGGTGCGCCAAACGGCGCGGTTCGCCGCGCGAGCCAGCCTTAACAATGTCTCCGGCGTCCGTGCAATCGCCGACACCGCTATGATCGACGAAAGCTGGAAAACCGACCGGTTCTGCGCCGCGGCTTCCAGCTTCAGTTCGTCCCAGTGGCGCCGGACCAGTTCCGCCGAAGGCAAGTTGCGCGGCGGGATCTTCGCGATGCTCTTGCCGAAACCCTGCCCATTCCTTCCGCAAGCCCTCCACATCCATGGGCGGGGCGTTGAACAGATCCGCTGCGCGACCGCTGGTCTGCTCCAGACCATCCAAAAGCTGATCGATGTTCTCGAATTTCGCATCGCGATCCAGCAGCCCTTCTTCCTTCAATGCGTCCGAGATCTCCTGCACGATCTGCCGGCCCGCGCCCGAGATATCCGCCAGCGCCGCCATAATCCATACCGGCGAGGCGCGAAACGCCAGCAGTCCCGCCAGTTCGATCCCATGTCCGGCCGTCCGCCGCAGCAGAAAATTATTCGCCAATTGGCCTTCCGACGGATAGACGCCCTCCACCTGGCCGACTTGCTCGATCATGAACCGCAGCGCTATGTCCACCATCATCTGATAGCTCTTGGTACGGCGCACTGCGGCCGGCACCGTCACGTCGCCCAGTTCCCGGATCAGTCCTCCAGCCAGCGCTGCGGCGGAGCGCACCACTCGCTCCGGCAAAGAGACCAGGTAGCGTGTCACTTTTGCGCGGCCCTCGCTTCGTGTGCTTTTTGGAACAACTCGCATTCTGCCTTGTGCCTTCCCGCCTTGTGCCTTCTGCCTCCTGGCTTCTGTCTTCTGACTCCTTCGTACCGCGCTACAATTTACAAGCATCCCATGGCCGACATCGTGATTCGCCCCAGCATGAAATTCATCCGAGCCGGATACGTGATCACGCTGCTTGGTGGTCGCCGCAGGCGTTATTCCTCACCTACCACTATCTGCCGCCGCCCTCCTACCCGAATGGCTGCCCGCCCTCTGGCTGATTCTCTTCATCTGGCCGATAAAGCGCCACATCCAGCGGCAGGCGGTGAAACTCACCATCGCCGGCGATAAGCTTCGCTATGAAACCGGAATGGCATCAAAGTCGACGCGTCTCATCCAGCTTCCCAAAGTGCAGGACGTCCGGGTAGTGCAGTCCGTCATGCAGCGGATGCTCGGCGTCGGTGACATCTCTATCGAAACCGCGGGCGAAAACAGCCGGCTAATGGTTCACAACCTCGATCGGCCGCAGCAACTCGCCGAGCAGCTTACGGACTTGGCCGGCCACGCCTCCAGCACCGGATTACACTGAAGGCTATGGCTGCCAACACTATTTATCGGGCCAAATCGAAGCGATGTCAATCGCTGCTCCAGGAAACTGACTCGGCCGCAATTGGCCTTCTCTCAATAACACAGCCGTGCTGAGCCGTCCCTCTTTGAGCAGCATCACTTCGACGGTCTGCGCTTCCGGAGAAACCACCCAGACTTCGGGAACGCCGAGACTCTCGTAGTCGGTCAGCTTCTCGGTTCGCTCCGCGCGGGTGTTGGCCGGCGAAAGGACTTCGACAACTAACTCCGGCGCCGAGTGAATATATCCATCCTGCTCCACGACATTCTTTCGAATAAAAACCGCAATGTCAGGAACTCTGCGTCGTCACCGGATCTCGCCGGATCACAAGTCCGAACGTACTCACACGAACCTGACGGTCTTGCGGTCCACCTGCGCCTTCAATAGATCGCCTAAGTTTTCGACCACATCCGCATGGATAATCTTATTCGGCGGCATCTTTCGGATCTCTCCCTGGACCACTTCCTCGATGCCTTCCGCCTCCGGCATTTTGAGCCACTCCTCGTAAGTGATCACTTTGGGAGTTGTCGCCATTCCAGCCCTCTTTCCTAGTGTACGATGAGGCCGCCGCATTTACGCCGCCGCGCTCACACCGCGGCAGGGCCTCGAATATTCCGTTAAGAACCTAACATTTCAATCACTTCGCAGCGCTCGACAAATTCCTTTGGTACTCTGTTACTAAGTCTTGCGTTGAGCGTGATGCAATCCTTGCTCAGGTTCGCTTTGGTCCTAATTGCCTTACCGCTTCACGGCGGCTGGACGTTCGCCGGTCCCTACGGAGGGAGTGCGCGCTCGCTCGCCATCGATCCGAATAATGGCAACACGCTACTGGTTGGCGCACGCGATTCGCTCTTGTTGCGCTCCGATAACGGCGGTCAAACCTGGCGGCCGCTCCCTTTCCCCGCCGGCGCCCGCGGCGTCTTCAACTCGCTGATCATTCATCCCACCGAATCGGGACACTTCTACGCTGGACTCGACGCCGGTGATTCGCGCGACTCGGGAGTTTACGAAAGCCAAGATGGCGGCGAGCAGTGGCTTGCGCTTCCGGGAATTGGCGGCCGCCGGATCGATTCCTTGGCGATGTCGCCATCCGACCCGCATGTACTTGCGGCGGGCACATCTCAGGGCGTTTTCTTGAGCGCCGATGGCGGGGAAATCTGGCAAAGGATCTCGCGCGAGAATGATCCGGAAATGCAGGATATCACCGCGCTGGCCTTCGATCCAGCCAACTCGAAAATCATCTACGCCGGCACGCCGCACCTGCCCTGGAAGACGGTGGATGGCGGCGCCACTTGGCGTTCGATCCACGACGGGCTGATCGACGACTCCGATATTTTTTCGATCCATGTAAATCCGGACCGGCCAGAGTTGGTCTTTGCGAGCGCTTGTAGCGGCATCTATCGCAGCGATAACGCCGGCGACTCATGGCGCAAGCTCATCGGGATCCCCGGCACTCACCGCCGTACACATATCCTCGCCCAAGACCCGCGCGCATCCGGGACCATCTACGCCGGCACAACGCTGGGCCTGTTCAAGTCCTCAGACGAGGGGCGTACCTGGAGGCATTTGACCTTTGAACAGGTCAATGGGATGGTCTTCGATCCGGACGATCCGCGCACGCTTTATCTAGCCACAGAACATGCCGGCGTTCTGAAGAGCAACGACGGCGGTGAAAAGGTTCATGCCGTCAATGCCGGGTTCGCAAATCACACTCTCACGCAGATCACAGGCGATGGCCAGCATCTTTACGCCAGCAGCGCCTATGAGGGACTGTACGGTGGAGTCTTCGTAAGCACCGATGGAGGGCTGCATTGGATCCTTCAGGCCAACGAACACGCCTCTGCTCGGCCGGAACCTCAACAGTCTGACCGCCGCGCCTGCTCCTAATGTATTGTTTGCCGCGGCTGAAGATGCAGTGTTGCGGTCGGCGGACGGCGGAAAAACATGGCTTCCGCTCGCGGCCCAGCCACGAATCCCGGCCACATCAGCCAGCCGGTCAAGCGAGCGCATCCGAATTTATTCGTTACAGACCGTACAGGCCGACAAGTTCATTCTGCTGGCCGGGACGCAAGCAGGCCTTTTTCGCAGCCTGAACGCCGGCGCTAGTTGGACTCTAGTGAAAGATGCCGCGCTCGAGGGCCATCCGGTGTTATCGATTTATGTTCCGCCTCGCGGTACTTCGCGTCTGGCTGTTCGAACCACCGGAGGCCTCTTTATTTCAAGGGACGTTGGCCTCAGCTGGCGCCCCGCGCCGCTTCCCGATAGCAGCTATTATCTTTATGACTTAGCGCTGCCCGCGAATGCGGACGGTCCGATGCTCGCCGCCACCTCGCGCGGCATCCTGCAATCTGTGGACGACGGCAGCAATTGGAGACCCATTGACGATGGCGTCCCGGCCGCCACCGTCGACTCAGTTCGATTCCATCCCATGCAAACGGGAGAAGCATTCCTGGTTCAGTATGGAAAAATCTATCAATCTTTAGACGGCGGGAGCTCCTGGAAACTTTTCCCCAGCGATGGGCTGGAGCAATCCTCCGTTCGAATGCTGTGGTTCGCGCGCGATCTTCCCGCGCGAATTTTTGCGTTGAGCGCCGCTCGGGGTGCGCTCTTTTTCGACCTGCCTCAGCCGGATTCGGTCAGGCAAGGCGATGCTGCGGTTTCTTCGAAGGTTAACTAAATGGGGGAAAGGTGATACACGTGGGAGCAATGAGGTTTCCGGTTCTGATGTTGACAACGCTGGGCGTACTCGTAATGACGCCAAACTTAGCACGCGCCCAAAACGCTGCTGGCTCGAAGTCAGACGATTACTTCAACTTCATCGAATTGAATGTCTACGGTGGATATGGGAAGTACACGAAACTGACTTCCAGCCCTCCAGCCCGAATTGAAGGTGGAGGTTTGATGGGCGCGCGAATCACCGAGAACGCGTGGAACTATTTCGCATTGGAACAGGATTTTGGATTCTATTCGTATCACAAGCTGAAGTTTCAGGGCCCCACGCAGGGTGGCTTACCCCTGTCGCCGTTCCCGCTGCACATCTACCAGGGATCGTTCAACGGCGTTTTGCACGTGACGCCACGAGGAAGCAAAGTCCGGCCGTTCGTTACGGCGGGGATTGGCGCCGCCGGCTATTCTCCCAACGGAAGCGCGATGGGTTACGCTCAAGGGCTACCACCCTCGGCTGGATTTACCAATTTCGGATCGCGGTCAGAATTCGAAGGCAATTACGGAGCTGGTGTGAAGATACAAGCGGGCCCACGTGTTGGCATCCGGCTCGATATTCGCGGCTACATCGGGTTATCGCCGGGATTCGGGCTTGCCCAGCTCATCGGTCAATGGCAGCGCTTCTATAGTGTCAGGCAAAATATTGAATGGAGTCGAAGCCACCGGTGGAATTACCCTCTACCTCGGACATATTGGCGAGAAACCAGTTCCTCCCGCAGCGCCAGCGCCGCCACCTCCTCCGCCGCCAGTTACTCCGCACGGCCTGACTGCAGGGACAATTTCGGCCAGCAGCACGTCGGTTTGCCCGGGCGATTCGGTCCGGCTAAGCTCCAACGCCTCTGATCCACGCGGGCACGGCCTGAGCTACCAATGGTCGGTGAATGGCAACGCCCAGGGCGGAAACAGTGCGGATTACACATTCATGCCCTCCTCTTCCGGCGACTTCCAGATCGGCCTCCGCGTCAGTGACACCGCTAGTAGCGATGCCGCCGCTGCGGTGGATGCGGGCTCGATTTCGATTCACGTCGGCTCCTATAACGCGCCCAGAGTGAGTGGTGTAACGGCGAATCCGTCGCAACTTACACTCGGACAGACTGCCAATCTGACCGCCAACGCAACCGGATCGGAATGCAGCGGCACCCTGAACTACAACTGGGCCGCCAGTGAAGGCACCATTACAGGAAACGGACCGACCGCGCAGTACAATTCCAGTTCAGTGAACTTCAACCAAGGCGATCGGAGCCGTCCGCAATCGAAGCAAGTGACCGTGACCGCAACCGTGACCGACAGCAAGGGTGGGTCTGGCACGGCGTCCACCAACCTCTCTATCAATTTAGCCGGCGGAAGCCAAGCACTTCGGCGATATCGTATTTCCGAAGGACAGCGCGCGCGTTAACAATTGCGGTAAGCGCGTTTTGATCGAGCAGTTGTATCCACAACTCACCGCGAATACCAATTACGACGTCGTGCTGGTGGGCCACATTGATTCCAGCGAGGTGCCTCGCGGCCGCAGAAACCGCTCGCTCGATCGCGATCGTGTTCTTCAGACCGCTGCCGTGCTCAGTGGTGGAACAGGAACCTGCTCGGCGTTGGATGCTTCTCGCATCAAAGGCAGTTGGGTGGGAGCAACCCAGGAAACTGAGTCGTTGCCGACATCATGTACTATTTCTGCGACTGCTCCGACAGAGCGCCGGGGTGCAGCCATTTCGGATACCAACGATGCCAAGAATCGCCGCGTTGAGATTTGGCTGGTTCCGAGGGGCATGCCATTGCCGGCCGCCGCGCGCGACGCCCGTGATCTCCCCGACGCCGAGATGAAGAGGATCGGCTGCCCGAAATAAGTAGCGCACACACTGTGTGTGCCGCGTTGGCACTCGTGCCAACGCAAAGGCTCTCGTGTACGATTAGCTTTGCATGACATCGCCCGAGGTCTTTCCCTGGCATGCCTGAAAGCCGGCCCGAACTGCCGCGGGAGCTTCGGCTTTGGCACCTGGTATTTTTCAATATTTCGGCGGTAGCAGGCGTTCGGTGGCTGGCGGCGGCAGCCCAGGCCGGTCCTGGATCTCTGACGCTGTGGCTGCTCTCAGCGCTGGCCTTCTTTCTCCCGTCCGCCTTGGTCGTCTCTTCGCTTTCGCGACGTTTTCCCGAGGAAGGCGGATTCTATGTCTGGACCAAGCGCGCTTTTGGGGACTGGCATGGCTTCCTCTGCGCCTGGGTGTACTTCGTCAGCAACATCCTCTACTTCCCGACCTTGCTGCTCTCGGGCGTCGCCATGGCCAGCTATATGTTCGGCGCCACCGGCATCCAGTATTCGGAGAATCCTTCGTATGCAATCCCGGTCACGCTGACCGCCTTGTGGATCGCCTTTGGAGCCAACCTGCTTGGACTTCGCGTGGGCAAGTGGCCCACCATTCTGGGTGGTGGTTCCACTTACATAGTCGCCGCTCTGCTATGCGTCTTCGCTTTGATAATCGCGTGGCGGTTTGGCTCGGCCACGCACTTCCGATTCATTCCGGACCACAGCTTGTCCAACTTGAACTTCTGGTCGCAAATCGCCCTGGCGATGACCGGTCTGGAGCTGGCGCCTATTTTGGGTGGAGAAATCTACGACCCCTCGAAGTCTGTTCCGCGCGCGGCCTGGATCAGCGGCTTTGGCTGTGCGGGATTTTACATCGCCGGAACAGCGGCATTGCTGGCCCTGCTGCCGGCGAGCCGAATCAGTCCGATGACCGGCCTTGCCCAGGCAGGCAATGAAGCCGGAACGCGGCTGGGCGCGAACTGGTTGACTCCTTGCTTCGCGCTGCTCATCACACTCGGGGTAATCGGCCAACTCAGCACTTACATTGCCGGCAACACGCGGCTCCCATTCGCGCTGGGACTGGATCATTATCTTCCGCCAGTTTTCGCGCGGCTCCATCCGCGCTGGCATACACCGCACGTTTCGATTCTGACCCAAGGCGTGCTCTCCAGCGTACTGCTGCTGCTCATGGAATTGGGCGAGAATCTCCGCGCCGCTTATCAGATCCTGGTCGATATGGTGGTGATCGCGACGTTGATTCCGTTCGTTTACATTTTCGCCAGCGGCTTCAAATTCGGGCGGCGTTGGGCGGGTATTACCGGAGCGGCCATCTCGCTGGCAGCGGTAATCTTATCGGCGGTGCCTCCGCCGGGTGTCGCGTCGATCTGGCTATTCGAGTTGAAAGTGGTTGGCGGCACTGTGCTGCTGGCTCTGTTGGGCCGCGTGATATTTGTACGAAGTAAGGCCTCCAGCAAGGCCCTCGTCGGATGAATTACGCCGAATCCGTTCATTTTCTCTATTCGCTCGGAAACGAGATTCAGACCGCCAAGTTCGGCCTCGAGCGGATCACACGTCTGCTCGATGCCCTCGGCAACCCGCATCGCACGGGCCGTTTCGTGCACGTCGCCGGAACCAACGGAAAGGGCTCTACCAGCGCGATGATCGAAGCCGGACTGAGGGTTTCGGGCGTTCGCACCGGACTATATACCTCACCGCATCTGGTCGAGCCCACTGAGCGCATTCAGATTGCGGGCCACGCGATTGCGTCAGATCAATTCGCAAGAGTTTTTACCGAAGTGCATGAAACTGCCGAGCGCATGCTGGAGGCCGGCGAGCTGGATCTGCATCCAACTTATTTTGAAAGCGTCACCGCCATGGCTTTCTTGGTATTCACGCGAGAGCGTGTGGAAACCGCGGTGCTCGAAGTTGGGCTGGGCGGCCGGCTGGATGCCACCAATGTCATAACGCCCGCGCTCTCGGTGATCACGCCTATCGACTTCGATCATCAGATCTTTCTGGGCGATACGCTGGATAAAATTGCCGCGGAAAAAGCCGGCATCTTGAAGCCTGGCGTACCGGCCATCTTCGGCGAGCAGCCCCCCGAAGCCGAAGCGGTTTTGCGCGCCCACGCCAAAGGCCCCTACACGCTATCCCGTGACTGGCCGATCACCGATCTCGATCTCGATGCCCATGGCAGCCGCTTTCGGATGCGCGGGATGGAAATCGTCTGCCCGCTGGCCGGCGAGCACCAGGTGCAGAACGCCCGCACGGCCGCCATCGCGCTGCATGAACTGGGCGTTTCCCCCGCCGGCATCGCGAAGACCTGGTGGCCCGGCCGTCTGGAGCGTGTATCGGAGCAGCCTGAAATAATTCTTGACGGCGCCCATAATCCAGCCGGAACTCGCGCTCTGGCAAGCTACATCCGGCGCTTTTACGAGGGTCGCCGCATCTGGATCGTTTACGGTGTGATGCGCGACAAAGCTGTGGCTGAAATGACTGAAATGCTGTTTCCCCTCGCGCATTGTGTGATCGTCACCGCTCCCGCTAATTCCCGCGCCATGCCTCCCGAGAGCATCCCCGCTCCTGGCGCCGTGATCACGCATACGGTCGCGGAAGCGGTTGAGCTCTTAGGACGCGCTGAACCGGGGGACGCCATCTTCATCACGGGATCGCTATTCGTGGTGGGGGAGGCCCGCGCGCTCCTCCTACAATGAAGCCAGTGTCGCTGCTCCGTTCGCTCCTGATCACCGAGCCGCTTATAATCGCCGCCACAATTGTGTTCGGAGCAATCAGCCTGACTGTTTCGTTTTTTGATCCGACCCGCCACAAACAGAACGCGATAGCGCGCGCGTGGGCGCGAGTGCTGCTGGCGGTAAGCCGCGTGAAGGTTCGTGTGGAGGGCCTCGAAAAGATCAAAGAGGACGGCAGCTACATATTCGTGTCCAACCATTTGAGCTACATGGACACGCCCGTTGCATTGGCCAACATCCCCGTGCAATTCCGGTTTCTTGCCAAGCGTGGACTTTTCCAGATCCCTTTTATGGGTTGGCATCTGGCCCGTGCCGGTCACATTCCGGTTCCACGCGGCGACGCTCGCGCCGCTGTAAAGACTATGACGCTGGCGGCGCAGGTTGTCCGGGAACAAAAAATATCGCTGCTGATTTTTCCGGAAGGCGGCCGGTCTAGAAAGGGCGAGATGCGCCCCTTCATGGAAGGCGCGGCCTACATCGCGATCCGCGCTGGAGTCCCGTTGGTTCCGATCGGGCTGCAGGGAACCCGGGAGGTGCTCCCGTATGGCTCGGGGAACATCCGCGGCGGACCGGTGATCCTCCGAATCGGTGATCCGATTCCGACGGACCAGGCAACCTTGCGTGATCGTGTACATCTCACTGAGCTATTGCGGGAGCGAATTATCAAGCTAGCCGAGCAGAATTTACCAGCCTAAGATACGGTAAACCACTGATTTCCAATGAGCTCCGTTTTGGCTAAAATCGTGCTGTTAAGTTGAAAAGCCATGAAAGGTGAAAGATGAAAAAAACATTACTTGGTTTCATGCTTTTGGCCGGACTATCGATCTGCAGCGCTCAAATCGGAATCGGAATCAGGATCGGCCCGCCGCCCCCGCCGCGAGTGGTGGCTGTCCGGCCGCCGCTCCCCGGCCCCGGCTATGTCTGGGTGGACGGCTACTGGTATGCAGCCGGGAGTCGTTATCGGTGGCACGACGGTTATTGGACTCGTCCTCCATATGACGGGGCGCGCTGGATAGGACCTCGCCATGATGGGGAACGATTTTACTCAGGCTACTGGGAAGGCGACCGCGGCCGCCGCGAGCACGATCATCGCTGGGACCGCGACCGCGAGCGCGATTACCGCGAACACGATCGGGACCACGATCGCCACTAGCCCGGCGTAGACACTACGACTTGATCCCCAGCAACTGGGCGGCATTCCCGCCCAGCACCGCGCGGCGGTCCGCGTTGCTCAACCCCGGCGTGTTCAGAACGTGATCAACCGTCGTCGTGCTCCATGCATACGGATAATCGGTGCCGATCATGATTTGACCAACGCCGCATTCGGCGATTAGATGCCGGAGGCCTTCCGGTGTGAAGACCATCGAGTCGTAATAGAGTTGCCGCAAATATTCCGTCGGTTTTTTCTTTATGGTTTTGCAGGTACCTGGAAATCTCACACAACCGTAATCGGAGCGCGCCGCGTAGGACGGCAAATAGCCGCCGCCGTGAGAAGCACAGATCTTTAAGCCGGGGAAACGATCCAGCGTGCCGTCGTAGATCAGATGAGACAGGAAGATCGTGGTTTCAAGGGGATTGCCGATCACGTTCGTCAGGCCGCCGTTGCCTTGCAGCCTTTTTTGAAGATCCGGGATGCCTTGCGGGTGCATGAAGACCACACAGTTCAGCTCCTCAGCTTTTTTCCAGAAAGGATCGAACTTGGGGGCGGACAGCTCGTCGCCGTTGACGTGCCCTCCAATCGCAGCACCGCGAAGATTGTACTTCTTGACGCCTTCCTCCAACTGGTCGGCGGCCAAGTCGGGGAATTGCAATGCTACCGAGGCGAAGGCTGCCAAACGGTCCGGATTGGCCGCGCACAGCTCGGCCAATTTTTCGTTCTGAAGCCGGATCATTTTTTGAGCGACGTCGCGATCAACTGAGTACCAGTTGGCATTGATGCTCAGGACCTGCATATCGGTGCCCCACTCGTCCATCACTTCAAAGCGCTTGGACGCCATGACCGAGGGATCATTAGGCGGCGTGGTCACGCCTATCATGGCCGTTGCTTCGGGAATAATGACGTGGGCATGAATGTCGATGGTCCTCACGCGCCGGCCTCCGACCATCACTTGCCGCTTTGACGGCGGAGTGCCCGATTGCGCGCCTAAATGATGGCTCAGAAGATTGCAGCCTGTGAAGACGACCCCCGCACTCGCCGCCGCATCTCTGATGAACTGCCTGCGATTGGTCACGGTAGTCTCCCGAGGCAGTGTATCATGTGATAGCATTTCTCAGTCCCGAAAGGACCGAATTCAAATTGGAGGTTGTATGCGCTCTATCGTAATTGGTCTCGCTCTCACGGTCTTCGCCGCAGCGGCGGTGGCTCAGCAAGGGGCCCCCGAGGGCGTCAAGACTTATTCATCCGCGTCGGACGTCACCACGCTTCAGGCGAAAGCAAAGAGCGATCGAAAAGGGGACGCGCCGCTGGTCGTGGAACGCATCCTTCAGCTCCCGCCGTACAACGCGAACCTTGAATACCGCGCCACTGTCGGTCCGGCGTCGATTCACGAAAAGGAGGCGGAATTTTTCTATGTAATCGATGGAAGCGCCACTATGGTGACCGGGGGCAAGCTGCAGAACGAGAAGCGAACCAACGCCGAGAACCTGACAGGGTCTGGCATTGAGGGAGGCAGCTCGCGAAACGTCGGCAAGGGAGACTTTATCGTTGTTCCGGAAAACACACCGCACTGGTTCAGCTCGATCAATGGATCGATTACCCTGATGTCGCTGCACGCGCCAAGAACTGGCGGCGGAACGCACTAGCCGGCCTGCTGCGATCATGCGCGCATTCGTCACCGGCGCTACCGGGCTGCTGGGAAGCAACCTGGTTCATGCGCTTCTCGAGCACGGACACGAGGTGCGCGGGCTGGTTCGCTCCCCAGAGAAAGCACAGCGCATCTTTCCAGATGGAACGCTCGATCTGGTGACCGGCAATGTGCGCGATGTCGCGACCTTCGCCCAGTCCCTGGCAGGCTGCGATGCGTTGTTTCACACGGCGGCGTACTTCCGCGAGTATTACCAACCAGGCGATCACAAGGCGATGCTCGAAAAGATCAACGTGCAAGGTACGATCGACCTGTTGATCGCGGCCGAAAAGCACGGCGTGAAAAAGGCGGTTCATATCAGCTCCGCCGGCGTGATCGGACGGAAGCCGGATGGCAGTCCGGGCGATGAGAACACTGCCCCGGGCGAGCATGCGAGTTCCAATCTCTATTTCGCGAGTAAGATCCAAGGCGAATTGGCGATCAGCCGCTTCCTCAAGGAACGCGCACTGCCGGTGACGATGGTTCTTCCATCCTGGATGTGGGGTCCGGGCGATTGGGCTCCAACCGCGTCCGGCAAGCTAGTGCTCGATTTTATGAAGCAGAAATTGCCTGGCGTCGTCGATGGCGGGTCCTCCATTGTCGATGTGCGCGACGTGGCGCAAGCAACCATCAGCGCGGCCCACCTGGGCAAATCCGGCGAGCGCTACATCGTGGGCGGCACGTACCACGATTTCGCGGACATTCTGGCAACGTTGGAGCGTGTGACGGGAGTGGCCGCGCCCAAGCGCAAGATATCCTACAGGCTGTCGTTGGCGGTCGCGGCTGGCGCGGAAACGTGGGCGCGTTTGACCGGCGGCACGGCGCTGGTCACACTAGCTGGCATTCGGACTCTGCACGCCAAGAATGCGGTTCTATCCGACAAATCGATCAGCGAACTATCGGCGGCATTCCGTCCGTTCGAAGAGACCGTTCGCGATGAAGTGGAGTGGTTCCGCAGCCATCGTTACCTATGAAGAGAGAAGCCATACTGGAAGCCATCATCGAGATTGGCATCGTGCCGGTGGTCCGCACCGAGAGCGAAGAAGGTGCGATCAAGGCCATCGAAGCGATTTACCGCGGCGGGATTCGGGCAGCCGAGATCACCATGACCGTGCCGAGGGCGCTTCGGGCGCTGGAGAAAGTAGCCGATAAATTCGGCGATCAAATTGTGCTCGGCGCCGGTACCGTGCTTGATCCGGAGACTGCGCGCGCCTGCATGCTGGCCGGAGCGGAATTCCTGGTGTCGCCTAGCCTCGAATCTGGCGACCATTGAAATGGCTAAACGCTATTCGAAAGTCATCACGCCCGGCGCGCTCACGCCTTCGGAAGTGCTGGCGGCCTGGCAGGCGGGCGGCGATATCATCAAGATTTTCCCGTGCAGCGCGGTCGGCGGGGCGAAATACATCAAGGCGCTCCGAGCGCCGTTTCCTCAGATCGAAATGATCCCCACTGGCGGCGTGAGTCTTGAAACCGTGGGCGATTTTCTGAAGGCCGGGGCATGCGCGGTGGCGGTGGGCGCGGAATTGATCGATTCGGCCAACATTCGGGAAGGAAACTTCGGCGTATTTGAAGAGCGGGCCAAGCGCTTTCTGGTGGCCATCGCGAGGGCGCGCAGCGAAATGAAGTCAGGCTGAAGATCAAGCAGAAAAGAGCCGGTCGAAAATCTCGCGCGTTCGATTTTGGATCTTGGACAGCTCGATTTTGAGCGGCTGATGATTCAGGTGCTCCGGAGTCCAGCGATGCACCAGCTCGGTCAGGACTTCCAACTGCGATTCGGAATTCGGCAAACTCCCCTCGGTGTGGCCGGAGTAGACGCGCAGCCCATGATCGACAGCCCGATAGAACGTGGCGGCATCGCGAAGAAACTCGGCATCGGCGCGCTCCAGATGACCCATGGCTTCGATGATGTTGATGCGTTCCGGCGTGTTCAGAACCTTGAAGAAAATGCCGGCGCCTTTGAGCCGCAGGTAGAGCAGCAGGAAATCGATATCGTAGAAACCCCCGAGGCCGGCTTTCAGAGGATGCCCAGCGCCTTGTTCCTTTTCCAATCGCATACGCATCTGGCGAAGATCGCGCTTGGAGCGGCCGCTCTGCCCATACCTGCGCCAGTCCACTTGCTGCAGGTCGTTCAGGAATTTGGTGGCATGCTCGGTATCGCCGGTAATTGCGCGCGATTTCATATAGGCGATGCCTTCCCACGCTTCAGCATTCTTAGCGAAGTAATCCTTGTAGGATGCCTCCGACTGGACGAGCGCGCCGGCACTCCCGTTGGGACGAAGCCGCGTGTCGACGCTGAACATCAGTCCAGTGCCAGTGTAGGCGGTGATGAGGTCAATCATCCGGCCGGCGACGCGCGTCCAAAAAACTTGTTCTTCCAGATCCTCGTCCGGGAGGACGAATACCAGGTCGGCGTCAGATGCCAAGTCGAACTCCCGCATTCCGAGCCGTCCCAACGCAACCACGAGAAGCTGGTCGCGGATCTGGTAGGCAGGGTTTGACGGCGGATGCGATTGAGCAACCTGCTGAAGCGCCATGCGGTAAGAACCGGCAATTGCGGCGTCGGCCAACTCCGAAGTGTGCTGCAGGGTTTCAAAGACCGGGACACGCGAGCAAATGCTAGCGGTCTGGATTCGAAACATCTCGCGGCGGAAGAAGCGGCGCAGTCCGGAAATGTCATCGTACTCAGCGGCTTCAGCCAGGTAGCTTCCAGCGGTTTCTGGAAGGCGACCGAGCTCTTCCATCAGCTCCGGCAAGCGGATCAGCTCCTCGGCGAAGTAGGGGCTGTGCTCAAAAATATCGAGTGTCCGCGCCGCCACCGTGCCGTTCGAATCGAGCAGCGCGATCCATTTCGGATCTTGCGCAATCTTTTCGAGGAAATGCTCGAACGCACCTGCGCCGCGCCGCAATCCAACGCGTGCCAGCGCGGCGGCAAGCCCCGGCGCTCGCTGATCCAGAAAGCGGACCACGTTGCTGGACTCGGGCTGGTCCGGCTCCGGTTCGCCGACTTCGGCGGGCGAAGGCGGGGGCAGGGTGTAGTAACTGGGGCGCTGCGCATGGATAACCCGGTCGTAGATTTCCTGAACGGCTTCTAGATGGGCGTTCAACTCGTGCATCAGTTTTTCACCAGAAGGAGCGCTGCCGAGCTGCGTTGAAGGCATTTTTTGAGCCAGCAGATCGAGTTCGCGAGCGGCGGTGGGCAAGGTGTGGGTCTGGCGATCGTCCGCGAATTGGAGCCGATGTTCGAGGTTGCGCAGAAAACGGTAGGCCGAAACGAGCCGTCCATATTCGGCGGCGGAAAGCAGGTCTTTGTCGGCCAGCCGGCCGAGCGCAAGCATCGTTCCACCGTGCCGCACCCAGGGCACGCGGCCGCCGTGCAATCGCTGGAGGCACTGCACTAGAAATTCGATGTCGCGAATACCACCCGGCGCCAGCTTTACATCGAGGGAGGATTTCCCGATCCGGCGGCGATTCAACTTCTCGCTGATGCGCTCGCGCGTGACCGAGACCGCTTCGATGGCGGAGAAGTCGAGCGTGGTCGAGTAAATGAGGGGCTCGACCGATTCCAGCAACTCGCGGCCGGTTTCGATGTCGCCGGCAGCGACGCGCGCCTTGATGAGCATCTGCAATTCCCAATCGCGTGCGCGGCTCTGATAGTAGGTTTTCGCGCCGTCGAGTGAAATGCAAACCTCACCCAGACTGCCGTCCGGCCGCAGACGCAGGTCGACGCGATAGCACATCCCCTCGGCCGTATAGGTGGAAAGCAATTCGGTGTACTGATTCGCGACTTTCTTATAAAACTCTTTGTTCGAAATGCGGTGCTCGCCGTCGGTCTCGCCGTTGGCCGTGTAGACGAACATCAGATCAATATCGGAGCTGTAGTTCAGCTCGCGGCCGCCCAGCTTTCCCAAGGCGATTACCGACATTCCACACTCGCGCGTCTGGCCGTTGGCATCGACGAAACGCGGCACGCCGTGGCGGGCCACCAGATCGGCGCGAATGCGCTGGTAGCTAACGTCCAGTATCGCGTCGGCGAGATTGGATAGCTCTTCAGTGATCTCCGGAAGACTGCCAAAACCCCGCGCATCGCGAAGGAGAATGCGCAGGATCTGCTGGCGCCGAAACAGCGCCAACGACAATGCCATCGACCCGGCTGGCTGAGGTCCGAGAAAAGCGTTAAGGCGCCGATTGTATTCCTCGGCCGAAAGCGCGCGATCGATGTCGGAAAGGTGCTGGAGCCATTGCGGATTCTGAAGGATCTCATCAGCCAGGAAGCGGCTGTGAGAAAAGACAGCGATCAGGTCTTGCAGCCCGGACTGCGACCGGGCGAGGATGTCAAAAGCATCCGGCTTCTGCTGCTTCAGGCCGGCGAGATAATGGACAGCGGCGTCGGGGTCAGCGGAGGAAGCCAGCAGTACCTCGATCGTGTTCTGGAATGCAGCAGGAAGGCCGCTTTCCAACGCGGCCATCTCGTCTTGCGCCCGCCTGAGCTGGCGGAACGGGATGGTTTCGAGCAGACTGGACATGAGCTGCTAGACGACTTGGTCTATCAGCTCAATTATATCCTGAGGATGTATCGTTCCTGCTCTGAGCACGCGCGCATAAAATCCGCCGAGACCCCAGCGCGGCGTGGAAGGATCACCAGCCTTCACCTGTGCATCGTACACAGCTTGATTGATGGCGGGGCCGTAAACGAGGAGAGTGGTACAGGGGGCGCGCAGCTTGGTCAATTCCAGAAAGGCGCCGCCCGCCCGGTAGCGCTGGCCCACGCGCATCTGACGGCGGTTGAGTCCGGCGGTTGTCAGGTTTTCGCCAAGAGCGCCGGGGAATAGCGGGTAGCCTTGGGCAACTAGCTCTTCGATGCCTTCGGAAGTGATCAGTAGCAAAGCTTGGTTGGGGCCGCCATGAATATCGGGATGCGCCCAATGGTCGCCCAGGATGCCTTGGGCGGTGATGGTGGCTTCCGGGATGGGGCGTTTGGGGATGCCGCCGGGGGAGATGTTGATTTGGAGGATGGAACCGGTCATGGGGCGATCACTTTGTAGTCCACGGCTTGCTAATGCGCGGGGTTTGGAAAGAGTCGAGAACAATTTGTAGCGCGTTGAAGGGGAGCAACTTGTTTTTGCGAACAGGCTGAATATGACGCCAGGATGGGAGGCTGGCGTCATCCTGCTTTTGGTGGTTGGTCATCCCGATTGGAGTGTAGCAGGGGCGAGGTGTGGAGACGAGGATTGATTATGGTAAACGGTTGGAACAGAGCTAGATTCGGGCACGGTGAGTTGGTGACATCCAGTTTGGGAAATTGACCCGATTGAAAGCAAATTCTTTAGCGGGTACGGCGTCAATGCGAATCGTAGGCGCGCTTTCGGATTTTGGTGGCAGAGTAGTCATTTCCAAGGCAGTTTGGGGGCCGTTCTGTTAAGCTTGTATTTAGAAAAAGTGGTATAGTTTTTCTAAATGTTAATGGAGTGGTAATGCCGTGCAAACCATGAAAAACAGGATAGTTGCTCGCATCCGCCGGTTTGAGCCTAGCCGCGCCTTCGTGGCGAAAGACTTTCTCGATATCGCCAGTCGCGGAACTGTCGATATGACCCTCTCGACTCTCGTCCGTGACCGCGTCATCCGCCGCGTTCGCCGCGGCCTTTACGATGTTCCCAAAGTCAACCCGGATCTCGGCGGCAAGCTCAGCCCGGATATCGACCAAGCGGCGCGCGCACTCGCGCGGCGGCATCGTTGGACTATCGTTCCCGAAGGCGCATGGGCCGCGAATCTCCTCGGCCTCTCAACGCAGGTGCCCGCGAAAATCATCTATCTCTCCGACGGACCAACCCAAAAGGTGCAACTCGGACGACGAACGATCCATTTCAAGCACGCCCGCCCGCATATCCTCGGCCAGGAGGCGGGGATTACCGCACTCGCGATCCAGGCGCTACGCTACATTGGCAAGGAAGGGCTGGATGATGCTCTCATCTGGCGGTTGCGGTCTCTTTTGCCCGAAGGCGAGAAACGCCGGCTCGTCAAGGCAACGCGGTTTGGCGTCGATTGGATCTACGAAACGGCGAAGAAAGTCGCCGAGAATTCCATTTGAACCAAGTCGCTAAGTTCGATGCCGCCGCCCGCGCCGAGATCTTCGCCGAAACGGCGAACAGCCACGGGCTGCCCGAGGCGCTCGTTGAAAAAGATTTCTGGGTCTGCTGGATGCTCGCGCAGATCTTTTCGATCGATGAGCTCAAGGCGAATCTCGTGTTCAAGGGTGGGACGTCCCTCTCCAAAGTCTTCAGCCTGATCGAACGCTTCTCAGAAGATATCGATTTGGCCGTGGATTACACCATGCTGGGTTTCACCGGCGCGCGTGACCCTCTTGCGCCGCACTTGTCGCGTACGAAGCAAATGGCCCTTCTCGGCGAGATGCTTAGCGCATGCCAGAGCTACATAGCAGGCGAGTTTCTTGAACGTCTGCGCGCCCGCTGCACCGAAGTGCTTGGCCCTGAGGAGTCTTGGAGACTAGCTATCGATGAGCAGGACCTGAACATCGTGCATTTCTTCTATCCTTCCGCTATCCGGGCCAAGGTCGCCTACGTTGCGCCGCGAGTTACGCTCGAACTCGGGACCCATGCCGAGTTCATCCCGCGCGGGGAATTCGTGATTCGCGCCTTCGCCGCCGCCGAGTTTCCGAAGCTTTTCGAGCAGGCCGAGGTGCCCGTGACCAGCCTGCTCGCGAAACGCACCTTTTGGGAGAAGTCCACGATCCTACACGCGGAGTTTCATCGCCCGGCGGAAAAGAACCTGCCCGACCGCTACTCGCGCCACTATTACGACGTGGCGATGATGGCCGCGCGCTCGGTGAAGCAAGAAGCTTTCGAGGACCTCGATCTTCTCGCCGCTGTCGTCAAACATAAGCAAACCTTCTATGCGTCAGCCTGGGCGCAATATCCGCTCGCCGTGCCAGGAACCTTTAAACTTGCGCCGCCTGAACTAAGAATCCAGGCACTGCGGCAAGATTATCGAGCGATGGCCGTCATGATCTTTGGTGAACCGCCGCTCTTCGAACAGATCATCGAAAAATTGACCGTGCTCGAAAGAGAGCTCAACGCGCTCCCCAGGAAGACGTGCAGCAGGTGATCGTCTAAGAATCGTCTCGCAGATCGATAGTGTATGGCGGCTCCGCCGAAAACGTCATCGCAGCAGAATGTAAGGAAGACAAAAGCTCCGAGCACGGTTCATTTTTTGATTCACCATTCCGCTGATCGTGCCGGGTTGTCCGCTACGAGTCTTTGTCTTCGTCGGTGGGGGCCAGCGCGGGCACGGGAGTGCCGGGAGTCAAGGGCGGCCGGCGCTTATGCCACTCGGTGGCGCGCTCGTAGGCGGCGGCTAGCGCGAGCACTTTGCCTTCCGAGAACCGAGGACCTGCGATCATCAGGCCGACCGGTAGTCCCCCGGACGTGAATCCGCAAGGAACCGAAATGGCCGGAATCCCGTAAAGATCGAATTGTCCAGTATTCTCCAACTCGGGGTTCCTCATTTTATCGGACTCTTCGCGCTTGATCGCGGCGTCGATTTTGCGCGGTGTGCGGCGGCGCGTCGGCAGGACCACCAGATCGAAATCGGTGAAGGCGTCATCGATGGTGCGGCGAAGCAATTCGAGCTTCCAGCGGGCGCGGATGTAATCGGCGGCTTTCAAGTTTGCTCCGTTCTGCAGCGATCGCCGGGTAGGAATCTGATAGCGGGCGGGCCCGTGAGCAAAAAACTCCTCGTGATAAGCAAAGCTTTCCCCGCCCAGATTGATTTCGCTGGTGGAGGGCAGCGCGACGTCCTTGACGCCCTTCGTCATTTTCGAGACCAGGCCGATGGCTTCTTCCACGGCCTTTTCAACGTCGGCATCCAGCAGATCAAAGTACGGCGCGCGGGGGATACCAAGGCGCAGACCGGAGATGGGCTGCTGCATGGCGGCCACATAGTCTTCCTTGGGGTGCTCAACGCTGGCGATGTCGAGCTTGTCATAGCCAGCGAGCACGTTCAACATCAGGGCCGCATCTTCGGCGCTACGGACGATCGGACCGCAGTGATCTAGCGAGAGGGTGAGCGGAATAATCCCGCGAATGGAGACTAGCCCATAAGTCGGTTTCAATCCGACCACGCCACAGAATGACGAAGGCGTGCGGATGGAGCCCCCGGTGTCGGTGCCAAGAGCGCCGAAACACAAGTCCGCAGCGATGGCCGCCGCCGATCCACCGGAGGAGCCGCCGGGATTTCGATCGAGCGCCCAGGGGTTGCGGACTGGTCCGTAATAGCTGGTGGCCGAGGTGCCGCCCATGGCGAACTCGTGCAGGTTGGTCTTGCCGACAAAGACTGCTCCGGCGTCCTTCAAGCGGCGCGTGACCTCGGCATCGCGTTCGGGAACCCGTTCATCGAAGACCGCGCTGGCGGCGGTGGTACGGATCCCAGCGGTGTCGATGTTGTCCTTCAATGCGATCGGGATTCCGTGCAGCGGGCTCCGAAATCGTCCGGCGCGCTGTTCGGCCTCAAGCTCGCGCGCCTGAGCGAGGGCCTGCTCACGCAGCACGGTGATGAATGCGTTCAGCTTGGGGTTGTAAGTCTGGATGCGTGTGAGACAAGCTTCAGTCAATTGCGTGGGAGTAAGAGTGCGGGCCCGAATGCGCGCGGAGGCCTCGGCCAGACTCAGGCGCGAAAGATCTTCCGCGGAGTCGGCGAGAGAAGCGACGGCGCCGACGACGGAGAGAGTGAAGCTGCGGCGGGTGAGCATTAGTGAGTACCTCGTTTCTAGTTCACGAGCTTCTGGCTGGACGGGCTAACGCTGGCCGTTCTAAAGGAGAATAATACCATTGGTGGATCGGCGTTTCGCGTACGGCATCGGCCGGAACGGTGTCGGCCCGAAACGAGCATCGGCCGGAACGGTGTCGGCCCGAAACGAGCATCGGCCGGAACGGTGTCGGCCCGAAACGAGCATCGGCCGGAACGGTGTCGGCCCGAAACGAGCATCGGCCGGAACGGTGTCGGCCCGAAACGAGCATCGGCCGGAACGGTGTCGCGATGAGTCGCGACACGGCACGCTGAGAGCGTGCGCTACGATAGTCAGGCGCGGTAAAAACTCAACGAATTGTCGCCTTGCTTCAAGACGCGATAGCGCAACAAGCTTCCATATTCCGGCTGAAGCGCGGCGCGGCACGAATGCTGCGCGATGACCAATTTGTTCGTCGACGCGCCTAGAGCATTGAGCGCGGCTTCGTATTCCTTTTCCAGGTCATAGGGCGGATCGAGGAAGACGATATCAGCGGGAACCCGCTCAAGCACTGCAATCGCCTTGCCGGTGTAAACTTCAGCGCGATTGACCAGGCCGAGCGACGCGAGATTCTCTCGGATCACTTCCACGGCGGCGCGATTTTTTTCGACAAAGACACACCTCCGCGCTCCGCGGCTCAAGGCCTCAATGCCCACGGCGCCTGTTCCGGCATAGGCATCCAGAAACATGCTGTCAGCAATCACCGGCGCGAGCACATTAAACAGAGTCTCGCGTAAGCGGTCGGGCGTCGGACGCGTCGCCAGACCGGGCAGCGTCTTCAACCGTCGGCTGCGTAAATCGCCCGCGATAACACGCATCAGCCCACCTGCACCAAGCCATACTTACGCTGCCAATGTTGCCGGATATAATTCACGGCCCGCCGCAGCACTTCGGGGATGGCGGATTCGCAATCAACGCCTGGGCCTCGCCGCGAGCGATCTCGAGCACATCCTGGTCGCGAATGATGTTGCCAATTCGGAGGGCCGGCAGGCCCGATTGCCGTGTGCCGAAGAATTCGCCGGGGCCGCGCAGCTTCAGATCCATCTCCGCGATATAGAAGCCATCGTTGGAATCGACCATGGTGCGGATCCGTTCGCGGCCGGCATCGCCGAGCTTGTCAGTCACTAAGATGCAGTAGCTTTGTTCGGCGCCGCGTCCTACACGCCCGCGAAGCTGATGCAATTGGGCCAGGCCGAAGCGCTCGGCCTGCTCGATCAACATCACCGTCGCATTCGGCACATCCACGCCCACTTCGATCACGGTCGTCGATACCAGAATCTTGACGTCGCCGCGACGGAACTGCTCCATAGCCGATTCCTTTCTCTTCGGTCTTGAGGCGGCCGTGCAACAGCCCTACGCGGATATCGGGAAACACACGCTCCGCCAGATGCTGATACATTTTTTGCGCGGCTTTCATCGCCTCCGCTTCCTCGATCACCGGATAAACGACGTAGGCCTGCCGGCCAGCGACGATTTGCTGCTTCAGGAAGCTATAGACGCTTTCGATGCGATCCTCTTTAACGTGCTTAGTCTGGATCGGCCTTCGGCCGGGCGGCATTTCATCGATGACCGATACATCCAGGTCGCCGTAAATGGTCAAAGCCAGGGTTCGGGGAATCGGCGTCGCGGTCATCACCAGGACGTCGGGATGCGTGCCCTTCGAAGCCAATCGCAGGCGCTGCATCACGCCGAAACGATGCTGCTCGTCAACGATCGCCAGTCCCAGTTTTTTCCATTCACATCTTCCTCGATCAGCGCGTGGGTGCCGATTCCGATATGCACCAATCCTTCGGCCATCAGTTTCTTGAGCTGCGATTTTTCCCGTGGTGTAGCCGAGCCGGTGAGCAGCACGGCTACGTAGCCCATTTTCTGGAACAGATTCTTGAAATAGAGATAATGCTGGCTGGCGAGAATCTCGGTTGGCGCCAGGACAGCAACTTGATAGCCGTTTTCGATCGCGATCACGGCCGCTTCCGCCGCCACCAGCGTCTTGCCGCTGCCGACGTCGCCTTGCAAAAGCCGGCTCATGGGATGCGGCGCCTGCATGTCTTCAGCGATTTCTTTTAGCACCCGCTTTTGCGCGCCGGTAGGTTTGAACGGCAGCATGGTTTTGATTCGCTCGCGAACTCGATCGTTCAACTCGAATGCAATTCCAGGCTGTACCTTTCCTTTGGCGCGCTTCAACGACAGGCCGCATTCGAGCCAGAAGAACTCTTCGAAGATCAGCCGCCATTGCGCCGGCGTGCGAAAAGCATTGAGCAGCCGAAGGTCGGTGCCTGGCGCGGGAAAGTGCAAGCGATTGAATCGCGGCCCAGCGGCCGGGCAGTTTCATGCGTTCCCGGAGCGCCTCCGGCAAATGATCCTCCAGCGGCTCCAACGATCCGAGAATGCGGTGAACCAGCGACCGAAAAACGCGCGTGGTGACTTTGGCCGCTGCCTCGTAGATCGGAACAATGCGGCCGGTATGGAGCGCTGCGTCGGTTTCTCCTTCGTCGCCGGTGAGAATCTCGAACTCGGGATGCATCATGAGCAGAGCGCCTGTGTAGCTATCGAGTTCGATTTTGCCGTACAGGGCCACTCGCAAGCCGGGAGTAAACTTGTCGACGAGATATCCGCCATGAAACCACTTGGTAAGCAGCCGATCGCGCGACGAATCGACAAATACAGCTTCGAACAGGCCGAGGTTGCGGCGGCGGAATCCGGATAGTTGCGCTGATTTGACCTCTGCGATTACTGTCGCCATTTCTCCTGGCGCTAATTGCGCGATGGTCTTGACGTTGGTGCGATCCTCGTAGCGGAAAGGAGCATAGGAGAGCAGATCTTCCACCGTGAGCAGGCCTTTGGTCTCCAACATCTCGGCGCGAGCTGGTCCTATGCCTTTTACATACTGAAGTGGAGTGGATGTATCCAACGGTTAGATTAGATGGCTTGCTTAGACCAGCGGCGGCCTTCGATGTGCTGACTTGGTGGCTTGCTCGAACGCGTGGGCAAGCTGCAGAACGCTGAACTCCTCGCGATGCCGGCCTACGATCTGAAGACCGACCGGTAAACCTTCCGGCGTGTATCCGCTCGGAACGGAAATCGACGGATTCTCAAGGATCGAAATAAAGTAGCAGCTCTTCATCCATTCGATGTACGAGTTCATCTTCACGCCTTCGATCTCGGTGACGTACGGCTGGGTAACATCGAACGGGGGCACCTGCGTAACGGGCAAAATGAAGTACTCGTAGTTCTCCTGGAAGATTCGCATACGGTTCCAGACCTGGCTATGCAGTGACTCAGCGCGCGCGATCTCGGCCGCGGTGAGCTTCGATCCGCGCTCCACTTCCCACTGGATCGTATCCTTCACCAGATCGCGATGCTGGCGCACGTTCTCACTCTGGCTGCTCACGTAGCCCAGAGCGCGCAGCGTGTTGAATGCCTCGTCGGCGCCGCTAAAATCGGGCTCAGCTTCTTCGACGATACAGCCCAGGCTCTCAAAAACCTTTGCGCTGAGCATTGACCGCGTCGCGAATCCTGCGATCGAACGGAATGCCGCCCAGATCTTTGAACCACGCCACGCGCGCTCCCTTGAAACTGCGCTCCAGGTTGCCGGCGAAGCGCGCGCCGGGTTCGCTGATCGAAATCGGACAGCGCGGGTCAGGCCCGGCCAGCACACTCAGCAGCAGCGCGACATCGGCGACGTTCCGCGCCATCGGTCCTGTAACACCGATCGTCGACCAGGCATTGCCGACCGCGGCGGTCGGGACGCGGCCAGGCGCCACTCGAAAACCGACCACGCTGCAAAAGGAGGACGGATTCCGCAACGAACCGCCGCTATCGCTGCCATCGGCAATCGGGACCATGCCGCACGCTAGGCTTACAGCCGCGCCGCCGCTGCTGCCGCCGCAGGTCTTCGTGAGATCGTAGGGATTTTTCGTCGCGCCGAACACGCGATTAAAGGTCTGCGAGCCAGCGCCGAATTCCGGCGTGTTGGTTTTGCCTACTGTGATCGCGCCGGCCTTCTTCATGCGCTCGACAATGATAGCGTCGTGCACCGGGACATTGTCTTTGAAGATCAGGGAGCCGAAAGTGGTCCGGATTCCCGCGGTCTCCACCAGGTCTTTATGCGCGACGGGCAAGCCGTGCAAAGGTCCCAAAGTCGTGCCGCGGGCCTGAGCTTCATCGGCCTTGGTGGCGTTCTCGGTGGCTTGTTCGGCGACCAGCGTGACAATGGCATTGACCTTTGGATTCATGCGCTCAATCTGTTTCAGATGCGCTGCTAATACCTCGCGCGCGCTCAGCTTCTTGCGGCGAATCATTTCGGCCATCTCGACAGCGCTAAGAAAACAGATATCGGGGCTTTGCGCAGCCAGTGGAGTTGGCGTGGCCGCCGCCGCGCCCAGGATCTGATTAGCTTCGCGGCGAGTCACGGACCGATCGGGCATGACGAATTCTATCATTTGACAGAGCGACTGGGGCGCGATAAGGTCTACTGAATGCCTCTGGAGCATTTCGATTGGGAAGTTGGCGACGTATTCGTCCTGCATTTGCAGGGCCCGATTACGCTTGGCCAAGCAACCCAGCGGTTTCGCAACTTGATCCAGAGCGCTCTCGATAACGGGAAGAAGAAGATCCTGCTCAACATGTCCGAGGTGTTCTATATCGACAGCAGCGGCCTGGGCGAATTGGTGGCAGCTTACACCACGGCCACAAGCCGCGGAGGCAAGCTGAAGCTGATGAAGCTTACGCCGCAGGTTCAAGACCTCGTGCAGCTCACGAAAGTTTATCGGATCTTCGAGGTGTTTAACGACGAAGACACGGCCGTGCGAAGCTTCGCAACATCTGCTCCCGCAAGTTAACGCCGTGAATCGCGGGAGCCCTGTTAAAATGAGGGGGCTTTCATGACTCAGCCCACTGCCGCCCTGAAGGCGACCCCGCTCAACGCCGTACATCGCCGGATGGGCGCGAAAATGGTCGACTTCGGCGGTTGGGACATGCCAGTTCAATACTCGGGGATTCTCGACGAGCACCAAGCCGTGCGGAAGAACGTCGGGCTATTCGATGTGAGTCATATGGGAGAGATCGAGATCAGCGGCCCGGAGGCCTTCGCTCTCACTGACTCGGTAACCACTAACGCGGCGGCGAATTTGAAAATTGGGCAAGCGCAATACTCCGGCCTGCTATATGAGCACGGCGGATTCGTCGACGATATCCTGGTGCACAAAGTTGCGGACGACCATTATTTCCTGTGTGTCAATGCGTCCAACCAGGACAAGGATTACGAACACATCGCCGCTCAGAATCGCCACCGGGCCAAGGTTGAGTTCGCGAGTCCGCGTTATGCCCAGTTGGCGATTCAAGGGCCGAAGGCGTTGGCAACGCTGCAGAAGTTGACGAAGACGGATCTGGCTTCGATCGGGTATTACCACTTTGTGGATGACGCGGTATCGGGCGTGACGGCCAGGATCGCGCGCACCGGCTATACGGGAGAAGATGGCTTCGAGATCTACATTGCGCCTGAGCACGCCGAGCGGATCTGGAAAGCGATACTCGACGCCGGACAGGAGTTCGGCATAAAGCCGTGCGGCTTGGGCGCTCGGAATACTCTGCGCCTGGAATCGAAGATGGCGCTGTATGGTCACGAGATCCATGCCTCGATCACTCCTTATGAAGCGGACCTGGGGTGGATCGTCAAGATGAATAAGGGCGATTTCACTGGCAAGGCGGCGCTGGCAAAGCAGCAGGAACAAGGCATCGCGCGCAAGCTGGTGGGCTTCGAGATGACCGGACGAGGCATCGGCCGCGACGGATATGAAGTTTACCTGGATGGGGTCGCGGCCGGTTGGGTGACCAGCGGCGGACCGTCGCCGACATTAAACAAAAATATCGGATTATGTTATCTTCCTGTGAGCCGAGCCAAACCTGGCGCGCGGATCGACATTATGGTCCGCAACCAGCCGGTGGAGGCAGTCACAGTTCCGACACCGTTCTACAAACGAGCCAAATAACGGAATGTATCCAACAACTTTTCGCTACACCAAAGAACATGAGTGGGTGCGCGTCGAAGGCGACATCGGCGTAGTGGGGATCACCGATCACGCGCAGAAAGAGCTAGGGGACATTGTCTACGTCGATTTGCCGAAGCCCGGCACACGGCTGGAGCAGGGTAAGACCCTAGGGTCGGTGGAATCGGTAAAGGCGGTGTCAGACATTTTCGCGCCGGTTTCCGGCGAAGTGGTCGAGATCAACGAAATGCTTTCGACTACGCCTGAGAAACTGAATGAAGATCCGCACGGCGCTGCATGGCTTGTTAAAATCAAGTTGTCGGCCCCAGACGAAGTTAGCCGCCTACTCTCCGCGGAAGATTATCAGAAATACGTGGGAGCTGAGGAATCCGGGCACTGATCCTCGGGCTTCCCGCACTTAAACAAACCATTGCGCTATTTACCGAAGTCTGACCTCGAGCGCCGCGAGATGCTGTCCGCGATCGGCGCCAATTCATTGGAAGAACTGTTTTCGAATTTGCCGGCCGAAGTGCGGTTGAACCGTTCGCTAGACATTGCTGCAGGCAAATCCGAATACGAGATCGTCGACTACTTCCGCGAGCGTGGTGACGAAAACGCCAACGGATATGCCTCGTTCCTGGGCGCAGGCGTCTATCATCACTATCGCCCGGTGCTGGTGGACACGGTGGTATCGCGAGGCGAATTCCTGACGTCCTACACACCCTACCAGGCCGAGATTGCGCAAGGGACGCTGACGACCATCTTCGAATTTCAGACCATGATCTGCCAGTTGACCGGCATGGAGGTGGCCAATGCGTCGATGTACGACGGCTCCACTGCCGTGCCAGAGGCGGCCATGATGGCGATGCGGCTGACCGGGCGCGATAAAATCCTGACGGCGCGCACGGTGCATCCTGAATATCGCGAGGTGTTGCTCACATATGCGCAGCACCAGGGCATGCCAGTGGCGGAGTTCGAGTATCTTCGGGAAACGGGAGCGATCGACACAGCGGATCTGGAGAAGAAGATCGACGATCAGACCGCGGCGGTGATAATTCAATCGCCGAATTTCTTCGGAATCGTGGAAGATGTGCGGCGCGCGGCTGAAATCGCTCACCATCACGGCGCATTGCTGGTGTTCATTTTCGCGGAGGCGGTTTCGTTGGGTTTGCTGGAGCCGCCACGCGATGCCGACATCGTAGCAGGCGAATTGCAGTCGTTTGCGATTTCACCGGTCTATGGCGGGCCGTTCGCCGGAATCATAGCGACCAAAGAGAAGTTCATGCGGCAAATACCGGGTCGGATTGTCGGCGAAACCAAAGACACGCGCGGGAATCGTGCGTTTTGCCTGACGCTGGCCACGCGTGAGCAGCACATACGGCGCGAGAAGGCGACATCGAACATCTGCACCAACCAGGCGCTGATCGCGCTGATGGCCACGGTTTTCATGACGGTCTACGGCAAAGAGGGACTGCGCGAATTGGCGGAGCAAAACCTCGCCAAGGCGCACTACCTGGCGGGCAAGCTGCCGCTGCGATTCTCCGGGCCGTTCTTTAACGAGTTCGTGGCATCCACCAACGGCCGTTCACCCGGCCAGATCAACGAGGCGCTATTGAAGAAGAAAATCATCGGCGGGCTGCCGCTGGATCGTTACTATCCGGAACTCAAGAATACGATGCTGCTGTGCGCTACGGAGATGAGCCGCCGCGAAAAACTGGATACGGTTGCGGAGGCTTTCAAGCAATGATCAAGAAAGTCCGGCAGCACATCAATCAGAACGAGCTTCTAATCTTCGAGAATAGCTCGCCGGGAAAACGCGGCTATCAGTTGCCCGCGCTAGACGTCCCGGCCGTGGATGCCGCGGTCGTGCTGGGTGCGCACAACACTCGACGGGATATAGAAGATTTCCCGGAAGTGAGCGAGGTGGAAGCGATTCGCCATTTCACGCGCCTGTCAACGCATAACTACGCAATCGATTTGGGGCTGTATCCGCTCGGCTCCTGCACGATGAAATACAATCCTCGCGTCAACGAGCAGGTGGCCCGGGTCGAGGGCTTGGCGTGGGCGCATCCCTACCAGCCGGAATCGCTCTCGCAGGGAATTCTGGAAGTAATGGGCACGCTCGAGAAGATGCTGCTCGAGATTACCGGCATGGATGCGGTGACCCTGCAGCCGGCCGCCGGCGCGCACGGAGAATTTACAGGAATTCTTCTGGTTCGTGCTCTGCTGGGCTCGCGCGGGAACCCGCGCAAGAAGCTTCTCATTCCCGATTCCGCCCACGGGACTAATCCGGCCACCGCGACTATGGCTGGCTACGCCGTGCAGAACATCAAGTCCAACGAGCGCGGCATGGTGGATGTCGAAGCGCTGGAGCGCATGGTGGATGAAGACGTCGCGGCGTTGATGATCACCAACCCGAATACGCTCGGGGTATTCGAGGAAAACATCACGCGCATCGCGCAAATCCTGCACGCCAAGGGCGCCATGGTGTACATGGACGGCGCTAACATGAATGCGCTGGTGGGCATCGCGCGCCCGGGGGATTTCGGCGTGGACGTGATGCACCTCAATCTGCACAAGACTTTTTCGACGCCCCACGGCGGAGGAGGTCCGGGCTCGGGACCGGTGGCCGTGAAAGCGCCGTTCATCCCATTCCTGCCGAAGCCTCGTCTGGAGAAATCAGGCGGCCGCTGGACCTGGAACTACGATCGGCCGCAGTCTATCGGAAGGGTGCGCGCATTTTACGGCAACATAGGAATGCACGTTCGCGCGCTTGCTTACATCATGGCGCACGGCGGCCCGGGGCTTCGCAACGCCACAATGGACGCGGTCTTGAACGCTACCTACATCCGCAAGCTGCTCGAGCCATATTACGATCTGCCGCTCAACGCGCCAACCATGCATGAGTGCGTCTTCAGCGACGATCGTCAAGCCAAACGCGGCGTGCGCACGGGTGACATCGCTAAGCGGCTGATCGATTATGGGTTTCATCCATATACCGTCAGCTTTCCTCTGATCGTCCACGGCGCGATGATGATTGAGCCGACTGAAACCGAAAGCAAAGCCGAACTCGATCTGTTCGTGGACGCCCTTATATCCATCGCCAAGGAAGTAGAGCAGACTCCTGAGCTAGTGCTAAAGGCTCCGCACCACACGCGTACCAGCCGGGTGGATGAAGTGGGTGCGGCCCGCAAGCCGATACTCCGCTGGAAGCCCACCAGCACGGCGAGTAAAGCGGCGGATTAAAATACACAGGCATGCCCGCGGCACGGGACCTGCTGATCGTCGCGTTGTTTGTATTGGCTTTGCGGCTGCCTTTTCTTAATCAAGCGATTCAAGGCGACGACGTTTATTACCTCGCCGAGGCGCAACACGCGCAGATCGAGCCTCTGCATCCCAAGCACGTCGAGTATGCGTTTATGGGCCGCTTGGTGGACATGCGCGGCCAGCCCCATCCGCCGTTGAACGCCTGGTTTCTTGCTCTGCTGATGGCCACACTCAAGGACATTTCCGAAATCCCGTTTCATGCGGCTTACATCTTGTTTTCGTTGATCGCCGCGTTTAGCGCGCTGGCGCTGGCGCGTAAGTTCAGCCCGCATCCTCTCGCCGCGACCATACTTTTCATGGCGACGCCGGCGTTCGTGATCAACGGCAATTCGCTCGAATCCGATTTGCCTTTCACCGCTTTCTGGCTGCTCGCGATCGCCGTATATATCCAAGCAGTGGACCAGCGCTCGCTCAGATTGCTGGTCGCGTCCTCGATCGCGATGGGACTGGCCGCGCTGGCGGCGTACCAAGCGGTGTTCCTGATCCCGATCCTGTTTCTGTACGGCAGAAAGTGGCGCGCGGCTGCTTTCGCAACGCTTACGGCCCCGGTTGTTCTGGCAGCTTGGCAGATCTTCGAGCGCTTAGGGACCGGAGCATTCCCAGCAACCGTCGTGGCCGGCTACATGCAGTCCTACGCATTGCAGGCGCTGGCACAGAAGCTGAAGAGCGCGACAGCTTTGACAGGACATCTAGGCTGGATCGTATTCCCCTCGCTTTGGCTTCCGCCGCTGACGGCCATCCCCGTCGCCATTGGCGCAGCGTTGTACGATCCGAGCCCGTTGTTCTGGGGCTCCGTCGCCGTGGGCGCGGGGATCCTAATTTGGTGCGCGCGCAATTGGCGCGACTTTCTGGCGCAGTGGGTGCTGATCTTCTTCGCGGGCGCGTTGGTGGTTTTCTTCGCCGGCTCGGCACGTTACCTGCTTCCGATTGCGCTTCCGATCGCGATCCTGGCCACGCGCCGCGCCAGGTCTGCGCTGTATCCAGGCCGCTATCCTCTGCGAACTGACGCTTAGCCTGAGTCTCGCCATCGTGAATTATCAGCACTGGGACGGCTACCGGCAGTTTGCGCGAATGCTGGCTCCCGATGCGAAGACCAAACGCGTGTGGATCAACGGCGAATGGTCATTACGCTACTACCTCGAAGCCGAGGGCGGACTTCCGCTGCTTCAGGCCCAAACCTTGCATCCCGGGGAAATGGTGGTTTCGAGCAGCTTGGGTTATCCAATTCCGTTGACGGCGGGTGGCGGCGCGCTGGCGCCTCTTGCTCAGCGAACCATCACTTCGGTCATCACGCTGCGTCTGGTTGCTCTGAATGGCAAGTCCGCTTACTCGACCACCATGTTCGGACTCCGGCCCTTCGACATCTCGCATAGAGTGATCGACCAGCTTCGAGCCGAGGTCGTGGTGGAGCGCAAGCCGGTGCTCTCGGATCTGCGCATGAACGCACCCGAAGCCGGGCAGCAGATCGTTAGCGGCGTTTATCAGCTGGAGAATGGCGAGTGGCGATGGATGGGCAAGACCGCCGTTATTTTGCTCAAACCGCCGGCCGAGCCCAGTCCGCTAGTGGTTCGTTTCTTTATTCCAGACTCTGCGCCGGCCCGGCAGGTCCGCATCGCGGTAAACGATCAGGTCGTCGCGTCTCAGGATTTCCCCGCCCCCGGAACTTTCACCGTCGCCAGCCCGCCTTTAAAGCCGGAGGGTGACAGCGTGACAGTCACGATTTCAGTTGACAAGACTTTTTCATCTGAATCAGATAGGCGCGAACTAGGGATTATCCTGACAGAGGCTGGTTTCCAAAGTCCTTGACCAAGTCACCCTGGCACAATTCCCAGTTCTGATTGCGCGCAGGAACGAGTATCCTGTGTGCGGACTTGTTGATTCGCGTGACTGATACCGAATACGAGGATGTTTACCATGAGGCCTTGCATTGCCTCGGCGAGGACTCGTCCATCGGCTTCCCGTTTCAACAACCCGACGGGACTCGCGTGTGCGAGGTCGACGGCCGCTTGCTTCCTGACGATCAGGTGATCGAGCTTTGGTGGGGCAAGGACATCGCAGAACAAGTCCGGCGCGAGAGAGGCGGAAGCGGCGGCAAATTCAAGGCCCAATCAGGGCATTCGTAGCCGACAACAAATAAGCGTGAGGATTGCGTTCATTTCGCGGTTACAGTAACGTACAGAGACATGGAACGATTTTCTCTGGCGAGTGTGGCCGTCATCCTGGCGTGCGCGGTACCGGCGGACGCCCGAATCACACGCATCGTGATCGAGCATCGGGAATCGCCCGCGTATCAAGGCCGAGGTTTCGGCGAAACCGGGCAGTATGAACGATTGACCGGGCACGCCTACGGCGAACTGGATCCGAAGGACCCACGGAACGCCATCATCACGGATATTCAACTTGCGGCCCGCAACGCGCGCGGCATGGTGGAATACGTGGCGACGTTTTCGCTCGCCAAGCCCATGGACTTGGGGAAGTCGAGCGGTGTCCTGATTTACGAAGTAGCGAATCGCGGCAGAATCGCGCTCGCCAGCGCATCTAACGATCCGGGCGCAATGGCCGACCTTTTCAAGCGCGGCCATGTGTTGCTATCGAGCGGCTGGCAAGGCGACATTCCTCCAACGGACGGTCTGGAGACCATCGCGGTACCCATCGCGAAAAATTCGGACGGGTCCAGTATTACCGGACCGGTGCTGGTGCGCTTCAGCGACATGCCGCCCAAAGTCAACACGCTGCCGATTGTGTACATTCACGGATCGGACGTAACACGGCCGCAGCCCGCCACCCTGGATACTTCCAAAGCCCTGCTGACCCGCCGGGCATCGGAACGCGGTGAGATCACTCCCATCCGCGGTAGCGAGTGGGCCTTCGCAGATTGCGGTACCAGCACGTTTCCGGGAACTCCCAACCCATCCAAGATTTGCCTGAAGGGCGGATTCGATCCGGCATACCTCTATGAGCTGACCTATACCGCCAAGGATCCGCAGGTGCTGGGGATTGGGTACGCGGCCACGCGCGACCTCAATTCGTTTTTCCGCTATGCCGAGCAGGATGCTACCGGCGCGGCGAATTTGTTGGCGAAGAAGATGTCGTTTGCGATCGGCCAAGGCAATTCTCAATCGGGAAATTTCTTGCGCAGCTTCATTCATCTCGGCTTTAACCAGGACGAATCGGGGCGGATGGTGTTTGATGGCGTGAACGACAATATTGCAGTGCGGCAGCTCGCCATGAATTTCAGGTTCGCAATTCCGGGTGGGCTCGCGAACGTATTCGAGCCGGGCAGCGATGGAGTGCTCACGTGGAGCGAATATGCGGATGAGGCGCGCCATCAGCCTGCCGGCTCGCTGCTGGACCGCTGCCGCGCCACAAACACGTGTCCCAAGGTTTTCGAGACTTTCGGGTCCTTGGAATTCTGGGAACTGCGCGCGTCGCCTAACCTGGTCGGAACCAAGGCGGACCGGGATATTCCGCTGCCGCCAAATGTTCGCCGGTATTATTTTCCAGGGGTCTCGCACGGCGGCGGTCGCGGAGGGTTTACGGCGAAAACGCCGAAAGCACCAGCAGCGTGCGAGCTTCCGGAGAATCCGAATCCGTCCTCGGACACCTTGCGAGCATTGATGGTCGCTCTGGTGGAGTGGGTAACTAAAGGGACCGCACCGCCGCCCAGCCAATACCCGCGACTTGACCGAGGCGAACTAGCAGCGCCCACGCAAGCCGCGCTACATTCACCGGTTATTCCGGGCGTGCCTTTGCCGGACGGCATCATCAACCCCCTTTACGATTACGATTTGGGGCCGGAATTCAACTATCGCGATCTGTCCGGCGCGATCTCGATGCAGCCCCCAGTGATCCGGCAGGTCCTGCCAAGCCTGGTGCCGAGAGTCGACGCGGATGGCAACGAAACAAGTGGTGTGCCCAGCCTGCTACATCAAGCGCCGCTAGGTACCTACTTGGGTTGGAACGTTACGGCCGAAGGTTTTTTCAAAGGCACAATCTGTGGTTTGGCCGGTGGTTACATTCCCTTTGCCCAGACCAAGGCAGACCGGCTCGCGAACGGCGACCCCAGGCCATCGCTTGAAGAACGCTATGGCAGCCACGCTCGCTACGTGACAACAGTTCGGACGGCGGCGGCGAAGCTGGTGCGCGACCGTTTCTTGCTTCAGGAGGATGCCGACCGGTTGATCGCTCAAGCAGAATCGAGCGATGTTCTGAAGTCGAAATGATGCTTATTTTCCCTCGGCGGAGCAGGCATCATATGCCAGTTTCGCTGCTCGACTCGGCGCAGTGAGCGAGAAGGCTTCTCCGTTAAAGGCGTAGTCTATTCGAAAAGTGCGGAATGCCAGAGCGGGCCCGATGTCTTCAAAACCAGGGCCGGTAGCGCAGGCTTTTCTTGATCGGGCGCTCAGCGGACCGCGCCGGCATCGGGCCAGAATTCGCAGCGTAAGTTTGCTGTCCGCGCCTGGAACAAAACTGACCTGTTGGATTGCCGACTGGATCACCGGAGCGCCTGGGGTATTGCAGGCGCTACCGGTATTGTCGAAAACCTTGGCCAGCTCGAGTTCCTTGTCGCCGATGTAGCCGGTGGTGAGCCGGCCTGTCGCCTGGTCGGGAGAATTGGCATCGCTGAAGCAGACTAGCGCGTCGCGCCCGGCGCGGTTCCGGACCTTGCGGCAACGTCCGATTGGAAGTCCGCTGGCTTGGCTGACGAACCAGCCGGTCGTGGAACGTGTGAACAGAAACGCATTGCGGAAATTCGTGGCGCGCGGCGAACAACCATAGAGAATCAATAGGAGATCGTCTGAATCCGGCTTCAGGAAGTGCCCTGAGATCGCGGATTCGACGGATGAATCAGTCTTCGCGCCCGGAGCGCCGGTTTCCTGCGGGCAAACGCGGCACCCGCTCTGCTCGCCTATATACTCTTGCCCCGGGCACAGCAGCCCGAGCACTTCCTTGAGATCGCCTGAAGACAATGGAGCGGCATCGGGCGGAAAGGGCGGACCACTCCATTGCCCGGAGCATGCCACTGCCATCGCAACATACCAGCACAAGCGCAGTCGCAAACTGAGAATCTATCATGAACCGGGGATCTATGATGAATAGATGGAAGAACAACTACCGGCAGTCGACACTCACATGGTTACCACGGCCTTCACCTTGGATGGCTATCGAATCGAGCGCAATCTCGGAATCGTGCGGGGCATCATCGTACGGTCGAGATCTATTCTCGGGACGGTGGGCGCCAGCTTGCAAACACTGGTTGGCGGCGATATCACGCTGTTCAGCAACCTCTGCGAAGAGACTCGCGCGCATGCCTTCCAGCGCATGGCGCAACATGCAGCGCAGATGGGCGCCAATGGAATAATCGGCGTGCGATACGACGCAACCGAGATTATGCAAGGCGTCACCGAGGTGCTGTGTTACGGTACGGCGGTAGTCGCCAAGCCGGCCTAGCGGTTCCACAAGTAATGCGATACCTTTGCATTCACGGCCATTTCTATCAGCCGCCCCGCGAAAATCCTTGGCTCGAAGCCATCGAGCTGCAGGACTCCGCATATCCATACCATGATTGGAACGCGCGCATCACGGCCGAGTGTTACGCGCCTAACGGCTGCTCGCGCATTCTCGATTCAGAAAACCGAATCGCAAAAATTCAAAACAACTACGCGTGGATGAGTTTCAATTTCGGACCCACACTGCTGTCCTGGCTGAAAGACAAAGCGCCCGAAACCTATCGCGACATTCTGGCGGCGGACTTTTCGAGCTCCGGACGATTCTCCGGACACGGATCGGCCATGGCCCAGTGCTACAACCACATGATCATGCCGCTGGCAAACTCCCGCGACAAGCTGACCCAGGTGGTTTGGGGTATCGAAGACTTCCGCCATCGTTACGGCCGCGAGCCGGAAGGCATGTGGCTGCCGGAAACGGCAGTCGATCTGGAGACGCTCGATCTCCTGGCGCAACATGGCATCCGCTTTACTGTGCTGGCTCCGTCGCAGGCCAAGTCGATGGATGGCGAAGATGTAACGGGTCAGCGCATCGATCCGACGCGCGCCTATGTGCTCAAGCTGCCGTCCGGCCGCGTTATCAATCTTTTCTTCTACGACGGCCCAATTTCACGTGCGGTTGCTTTTGAAGGCCTGCTGAATAACGGCGAACAGTTCGCACGCCGTCTTCTGGACGCATTCTCCGATCAGCGCGACTGGCCGCAACTTGGCAACATCGCCACCGACGGCGAGACCTACGGCCACCATCATGCTCACGGCGACATGGCGCTAGCCTACGCGCTGGACTACATCCATTTGAACGGGCTGGCAAAGATCACTAACTACGGCGAGTATCTGGAGCACTTCCCGCCTACGCATGAAGTGGAGATCCTGGAGAATACCGCGTGGAGCTGCGTGCACGGCGTGGGACGCTGGAATACGAATTGCGGCTGCAATTCCGGCGGGCACGGCGAATGGAACCAGGAATGGCGCGCTTCTTTGCGCGAGGCCCTGGACTGGCTGCGCGACGAGATCGCGACTTGTTATGAAAAGACCGCGGCGCGCTATTTCAAAGATCCCTGGGCGGCGCGCAACGACTATATTCACGTGATTCTCGATCGGTCGCCCGACAGCCAGGAACGCTTCGCCGCGCGACACTTCCGGCGCAAGAACCTGCAGCGTACCGATCGTTTCACGATTTGGAAGCTGCTCGAGATGCAGCGGCATGCCATGCTGATGTACACCAGCTGCGGTTGGTTCTTCGATGAATTGTCGGGGCTGGAGACAGTGCAGGTGATCCAGTACGCGGGCCGCGCCGTGCAGCTTGCGCAAGACGTATTTGGCGACGCGCTGGAGCAGCGCTTCCTCGAAAAACTCGCGCTGGCGAAGAGCAATATGCGCGAGCATGGCGACGGCGCAGCGATCTACGCCAAATTCGTGAAACCGGCGATGCTGGATCTTTCAAAGCTGGCCGCGCATTACGCCATCAGCTCGCTGTTTGAAGACTACCCGGAAAGCACGCGAGTGTATTCTTACTCGCGTCGACACCAAGGATTATCGCGCCCGGCAATCGGGAAAAATGCGCATGGCAATCGGCAAAGCGCGCTTTACTTCCGAGATCACTCAGGAAAGCGAGATGTTGATGTTCGGCGTGCTTCATTTCGGAGGGCACAACCTGAACGGCAGCGTCGCCAAATTCGTCAGTGACGAGCAATACCGGGAATTGGCGAAGGTGATGCGGGAGGCGTTCAGCCGCTCCGACTTGCCAGATGCCGTTCATCTGCTGGAACAGCGTTTCGGCGGCCAAACTTACTCACTCAAGAATCTGTTCAAGGACGAGCAGCGTAAGGTCGTAAACGAAATTCTGAGACCCATTCTCGAACGGGCAGGGGCTTTTCATCAGGAGCTTTACGAAAACGACGTCTCCTCTACAGCGTTTCATGCGCGATTGCCACATTCCGATTCCGAAGGAGATGAAAGTGACGGCCGAGTTTGCGCTGAACAGGCAGCTGAGGCTACGCGCTAGCAGATGTCCAGTCTCGATTTGGCCCATCTGACCAATCTGCTCGAAGATGTCAGGGTCATGGATGTACCCCTCGATCACGCCACACTGGAGATGACTCTCCGCAGAAACCTGGAGCGGAAGGCCGAGGCTTTTCTCGAGAATCCGCGCGATCTTGCGGCGCTGCGAGGATTTCGAGAATCCGTGGCGGTCGCGAAATCGCTGCCGCTACCGCTGATACTGTGGTCGCTGCAGAACCGGTTTTGGGAAATCCTGCAGAAAGCTTTACCCGGAGATGAAGGAAAAGGGAGAGACCGAGTGGACCGCTGAATTTGAGCAACTGGCCAATCTACTCTGCGTACGCGTGCAGTAAGCGGCGTTCCGAAATTACGTAGTAACCTGTCGCGCAGATTTGTGCGGGGTGCGCAGGCTGCTGGCATGAATCCGCTGGTTGGTCTTGGAAGCGATGAAAATGGAACAGACCATCCGCACTTCCCTTGGCGGTGCGCTAAGAGGTGGTTGATGGCATGATTGGGGTTGGTGCCTTTCCATTTAGACCATCACAAACCGAGAGTGACACGACCAGCTTCTCGTATCAAGGTGAGGTTTCAAGCTGCGGGATTCGGAGCCGGTTTTGTGTTCCTTGGCATGCTCCAGCTTTTGCGGGGGCGCATCATATGGATTGACTGGCGTCACGTGCCAGTGTTTTCGGGTGCCGAGATTGCGTTGGGTGTCGTGCTGTTGCTGTTGTCAATGACCCCATTTTCCTGGATCGAAAAGGTGGCTCGTTGGATTGATCGCCACTAGACCTAGAGCCCAGTCAACCAACTCTTAGCGCACTAGCTTTCCCTCGATGGCGTGATGAAGTCTATCCTGGTAGTTACGGGACAGGTGGTGGCGCCGGGCCAGATGCTGGTCCAGATCAGCGCCCAGGAGAATCCGGAATGAGTGATGTGGCCGTAGCGACCCGAACTAAGCAAGATTATCCATACTTCACCGAAGAGCACGAAATGATCCGGCAGACGGTGAAGCGGTTTTGCCGCGAAGAAATCGCGCCGCATGCCGAAGCAGTGGGATCACGACGGCATTTTCCCGCGCGAGCTGTTCAAGAAAGCGGCCGATCTCGGGCTGTTCGGCATCCGCATCGATCCCGAGTGGGGCGGCATCGGCCTGGACTGGTGGGCCAGCGCCGCTTACATGGAAGCCATTGGTCCACTCCGACAGCGGCAGCGTCGACATGGCGTTCATGGTGCAATCGGAAATCACGCTGCCGGTTCTCGCCGAGCTCGGCACTCGCGAGCAAAAGGAAGAGTTTCTGCGCCCGGGCGTCGCCGGCGACACGATCGCCGCGCTCGGAATCAGCGAGCCCGGCGGCGGCTCCGACGTCGCGGCGCTCAAGACTCGCGCCCGCATCGATGGCGGCGATCTGGTGATCTCCGGCCAGAAGCTGTGGATCACCAACGGCACCCGCGCCGACTTCATCATGCTGGCGGTGCGCACCGGCGAGGACGGCCACAAAGGCGTCTCGCTGGTGCTGTTCCCGACCAAGACGAAGGGATTTTCGGTCGGCAAGAAACTGAAGAAGGTCGGCAACATGGCGTCCGACACCGCCGAGCTGTTCTTCGACGAGTGCCGCATTCCGCTGCGCTACATGTTGGGCGAGATGAACAAGGGCTTTTACTACATCATGCATAACTTCCAGGGCGAGCGACTGGCGTCTGCGATTCTGGCGTTGGCCGGCATGGAGAAGTCGGTCCGCGACGCGCTTGAATACGGCGGCAGCGGACCGCGTTCGGCAATCCGGTCGGGCAATTCCAGGTCTGGCGGCACAAGTTCGCCGAGCATCTCACCAACATCGAGGCCGGGCGATGGCTCACCTATCGCGCACTCGACCTGATCAATCGCGGGCAGAATGCGTGCGCGAGATCACCATGGCCAAGCTGTTCACCTCCGAGCTGTCGCAGAAGCGTCACTTACGACTGCATGCAGATATTCGGCGGCTTCGGCTACACCACCGAGTATCCGATCGGCCGCGCCTGGCGCGACGTTCGCCTGAACACCATCGGCGCCGGAACGTCCGAGATCATGAAGGAGATCATCGCCAAGGAAGAATAAGATTTGATGTGGGAACTCTGTGGCGCACGCACTCTTGCGTGCCGCGTTCACAGTCGTGTGAACGCCGCATCTATGATTCGCATCGCCAACGGCCAGGGCTTCTGGGGCGACTCGCTCGAAGCGCCGCTCGAACAGATCCGCCGCGGGCCCGCTCGATTACCTGACGCTCGACTATCTGGCCGAAGTCACCATGTCGATCCTCCAAAAGCAGCGCTCGCGCGATCCCAGCGCCGGCTATGCTCGCGACTTCGTCGAAATGGTGGGACGCGGAGCAGCCGACATCGTCGATAAGAATATCCGCATCGTCGCCAACGCCGGTGGCGTGAATCCAGAAGCCTGCCGCGACGCAGTGGCCAAAGCCTTGAACCGTCCCGGGATCAAGATCGGCATCGTGGCCGGCGATGACATCCTCGACTCGTCTGGACGACATGATCGCGCGCGGGGTCGAGCTGAAGAGCATGGACACCGGTGAGCCGCTCGCCTCCATTCGGCCGCGCGTACAAAGCGCCAATGTCTACTTCGGCGCGGCTCCCATCGCCAGCGCGCTCGCCCTGGGCGCGCAGATCGTCATCACCGGACGCACCACCGATACGGGACTGGTGCTCGGTCCGATGATGCACGAATTTCGCTGGGCGCGCGATGATTGGGACAAGCTCGCGGCCGGCACCATCGCCGGCCATACCGTCGAATGCGGCGCGCAATGCACCGGGGGCAATTGCCAGGTGGACTGGCAGAGCATTCCCGACTTTGCCGGCATCGGCTACCCGATCGTGGAGGCCGAACCGGACGGCACCTTCGTCGTCACCAAGCATAAAGGCACCGGCGGGCGCGTGACCGTCGCCTCAGTCAAAGAACAATTGCTCTACGAAATGGGCGACCCGCACGAATACATCACGCCCGATTGCATCGCCGACTTCACCACCATTCAGCTCGAGCAATGCGGACCGGATCGCGTGCGCTTCTCCGGCATTCACGGCAAGCCCGCCACCAATTTCTACAAGGTTTCGATCAGTTACTCAGCCGGCTATAAAGCGACCGGCATGCTGGCTTATTCCTGGCCCGATGCGTACGCCAAGGCGCAGGCAGCGGATCGAATCTTGCGCGAGCGTCTCGATCGCCTGGGCCTCAAGTTCGATGCGATTCGCACCGAATTTGTGGGCGTGAATGCTTGTCACGGCCCGCTCGCCGGCGAGCCAGCGCCGGACATCGCCGAAGTCGCGCTGCGCATCGGTGTTCGTTCAGGGTACCGGACGCCGGTGGAGCGCTTCACTAAAGAGATCGCGCCGCTGGCTTTGAACGGCCCGCCGGTTGTGACCGGCCTTGGCAGCGGCCGGCCGAGAGTGGAAGAGATCGTGGCTTATTGGCCGGCGCTGATTCCTAAGAGCGAGGTCTCGCCCCAAATTTCAATCCAGGAGACCTGATGGCCCGCGTACAATTGCTTCGCATCGCGCATGCCCGCTCCGGTGATAAAGGCGATACCGCCAATGTCGGCCTCATCGCGCTGCGCCCGGAGTTCTATCCAATTCTGGTGAAGGAAGTGACCGCCGAGCGCGTGAAGAAGCACTTCGAAGGCATCTGCTTGGGCGACGTGGAGCGCTTCGAATTACCGAATCTCGGTGCGCTCAACTTCCTGCTGCACGAAAGCCTGGATGGCGGCGGCACGCTTTCGCTCAAGGCCGACGCGCAAGGAAAAACCTATAGCGCCGCGCTGCTGCGGATGGAGATCGAAGTTGATTCTCTACCAGGTTGAGCAGGGCGTTGCCCGAATCACTCTGAATCGGCCCGAAAAGCGCAACGCTCTCAATCCTGAGCTGATCGCAGAATTGAAAAAAGCGGTGCCAGAGCTCGGACCGTCTCGATCGTTCTCACGGGCGCAGGCAACGACTTCTGTTCCGGCGCCGACCTGAGCGGACTCGCACAACCAGGCCGAAGCCAATGTCCTCGACCACATGGCGAGCGCCCGCGAGATGGCCGATTTATTCATCGCCATGCGCCGCTACCCGCACCCCATCATCGCGGCCGTTCGCGGGCGGGCGCTGGCGGGAGGCTGCGGCTTCGCGACCGCTGCCGACATCATTCTCGCTTCCGAGTCGGCACAGTTCGGCTACCCGGAGGTGAACATCGGATTCGTTCCAGCCATGGTGATGGCCATCCTGCGGCGTTCCGTTTCTGAAAAACGCGCCTTCGAGCTCATCACCACCGGCGACGTCATCAGCGCGCAAACCGCTTTCGATTACGGGCTGGTTAATCGGGTTTTCGCCGACGAAACGTTCGATGTCGACGTTCAAGCCTTCACATCCAGACTGGCCTCAAAATCCCAATCGGCGCTGATGCTTTCGAAGCGCCTGCTTTATCACATGGACAATATGAGCTTCGAAGCAGCCATCGAAGCCGGGGTCCAAACCAACGCGATCGCAAGATCCACGGATGACTGCAAGCGCGGCATCGAACGATTCTTGAAGAAGAAGTAGCGGACACGCTTCTCTTGGTGCCGCGCTCACACTTGAAGTAAACCCTAGTGTTATCGCGAGCGCGCGGCGCTGGCTGTGACGGGCTTTGGCAGCTCGGCTGGAGGAGCTTCCGGCTCTTTGCGCGTCAGGCCGAGCGCTTTGCGCAATTCGCTATCGACCTGCTGGCGGATGTCGGGATTGTCCTTCAGGAACTGGCGGGCATTTTCGCGGCCTTGGCCGATGCGCTCGCCCTTGTAGCTGTACCAGGAGCCGCTCTTCTCGATCAGGTTCTGCGCCACGCCGAGATCGATCAGGTCGCCTTCCGTCGAGATGCCTTCGCCATAGATGATGTCGAACTCGGCTTCGCGGAACGGCGCCGCGACTTTGTTCTTCACGATCTTGACCTTGGTGCGGTTGCCGGTGACCACTTCGCCCTCTTTGATGGCGGCGATGCGGCGGATGTCGGCGCGCACCGAGGAGTAGAATTTCAGCGCGCGGCCGCCGGTGGTGGTTTCGGGATTGCCGAACATGACGCCGATCTTTTCGCGAATCTGGTTGATGAAGATCAGGCAGGTATTCGATTTCGAAACAATGCCGGTCAGTTTGCGCATGGCCTGCGACATCAGGCGCGCCTGCACGCCCATGTGGCTGTCGCCCATTTCGCCATCGAGCTCGGCCTTGGGGACGAGCGCGGCCACCGAGTCGACCACCAGCACATCGATGGAGCCGGAAGTGATCAGCGCGCTGGTGATTTCGAGCGCCTGCTCGGCGTAATCGGGCTGCGAAACCAGCAGATTGTCGACATCGACACCGAGCTTGCGGGCATAGATCGGGATCGAGCGCGTGCTCCACGTCGATGAACGCCGCCATGCCGCCGGCGCTTTGCGCTTCGGCGATCACCTGCAGGGCGATGGTCGTTTTGCCGGAAGATTCCGGGCCAAAGATTTCGTAGATGCGGCCGCGCGGGAATCCGCCCACGCCCAAGCGCGTAGATCGAGCGAAATGGAGCCGGTCGAAATGGCGGCCACCGGAACGATCGCTTCCTTCGATCCAAGCCGCAGGATGGAACCCTTGCCAAACTGTTTTTCGATCTGGCTCAGCGTGAGTCCTAACGTCCGGCTGCGTTCTTTTTCGTCCATGCGGATAGTCCTTTGGGAGAAACTTCTCGGGGGAGACTCTAATTGTAGCAGCCGCGCTCGAGCGTGGCTACAATTTGCGGAGCGTAATAACCTTTGCGGGCGCGAACAATCATATCTTTGTGACCTTTCACGCGGATATCGACCGGGTGATACAGCCCGTCGGTCTTGAGCGGCTCCGGGACGATAGAAGATGTTGTACTGGTGGCGCAGTTCGTTGGCGATGTTTTCGAAGGACTGGTTCAGATCGTTGGCTTTGAACGGGAAGAATGCCTGTCCGCCTGTCTCGGCCGGCGAAGTAGCGCAGCACCTTGTCGCCGTCGGTTTCGATGCGCGTGATATTGGTGGAGATGGTGTAGACGGTGACGTCGGCCTTCTGCGCCATTTCGAGCGCCTGGTCGCGCGTGTAGCGGCTCTGGTTATCTTCGCCATCGCTGAGGATCACCATGGCGCGGCGGAATTTGTAGAGCGGCTGATCCTGCATCAGCTTGTCGCGGCAGGCGAAGAAGATGGCGTCGTAGAGGGCGGTTCCGCCGCCGGGCCGCAGATCCCTGAATCGCTTTTTCAAGCGCCGGTAGTCGTCGGTCAGGTCGGCGACCAGTTCGGCGGCGGTATCGAAGCTGACGACCAGGGCTTTATCCTGGCGCGGGCGCACCATGCCGTCGATGAATGCGATGGCGGCTTCCTGCTGGAAGCGGAAACGCTCGCGAATGCTGTTGCTGGTGTCGATCAGGATCGCCAGGCGCAGCGGCAGATCGGTTTCAGCGGTGAATTCGATGATCGTCTTGCGGCTTCTTGCTTTCGAAAATGTCGAAATCGTCTTGCGTGAGATCGGTGACGAAGCGGCCCTTTTTGTCGGTGACCGTGAAGAGCATGTTGACGCGCGATGACATCCAGAGTGATGCGATTCTTGTCTTGCGAATCTGGGGGCGCGTTTTTGTCGGCTTTGGCGTTCTTAGGCTGCGAGTTGAGCGCCAGCGACATCGACAAAAGGGCGACGGCGGGGAACAGCATTCTCATGGGAAGTGATTCCATTATAGGGAATCCGGAAGCCAGGAGTCAGAATTTAGCAGTTCAGCTCAAGGCTTCCAGGTCGGCCAGATCCTGCGGCCTGCCGACGGCGCGCTTGTTTCGGATGTACTGTTCCTTAGAGATGAAGTTGACCGGCAAATCGGCTAGTTTTCCAGGAATGCGGGTCGTCCAGACATCCCCAAAATTGCAGCCCGTTAACGAGGTGAGGATATCGATTCTATTGGGCGCCACTCCAAGTTGGATGACTTGTCCCTCGCGGATGAAATCCTGGTCTCGCAGACCCAGGCCACCGAACCCGAATTGGCTAAGGGCCGATTGCAAACGGGCGGCGTTTTCGGAGGAGGGACGTACCAAGACATCAATATCGCCAGTAAAGCGGGGGCGGCCGTGGTAGGCCTGTGCGTAGCCTCCCACGACAACGTACTCAACGTTGTTCAAATTTAACAATCTTATAAACTCGCTCAAGTCTTTTGACAGGTCCATGCTGGGAAATCAGTTGGAGCAGTATATCAAGACGCTGCTCGGGGGTGAGCGATCGGTAGAAAGCTCGATCCGCATCGTCGGCTTCCTGGAAGGAGCGAAAGACGCGGACTTGTCTGTCCTGCCTGGTCACATCTCATTATAGGTTGCCGAGATATTGCTGGAGCTCGGCCGGGACTGGGGCATCCACGGTAATTCGATCGCCCGAAGCGGGGCTGGTAAATGTAATGCGTTGAGCATGCAGGAAGTAGCGGTCGAGCGTACTGTCCGCGGCGCCGTAGAGCTTGTCGCCAGCCACGGGATGACCAATGCTGGCCAGATGCACGCGAATCTGATGGGTGCGGCCGGTGCCGATGCGAATTTCAAGGAGCGTGAATTTGTCAAAGCGCCGTAGCACCTTGAAATTCGGTAATCGCGGAGCGGCCCCGAGCCAATTTCGCCGTCATGCGGATGCGGCGAACCGGATCGCGAGTGATGGGCGTGGTGATCCTGCCCTGATCCGTCTTAATGCCGGCCGTGAACGAGCGCAAGATAGATCTTTTCGACTTTGCGGCTTGAGAACTGTTCGGCGAGATGGCGGTGGGCGGCGTCGGTACGCGCGACCAGGATGACTCCGCTGGTCAGGCGATCCAAGCGGTGCACGATGCCGGGCCGTTGCGCGCCTGCGACTTTCGACAGGGCTTGGAAACGATGCAGCAGCGCGTTTACGAGTGTTCCGGAATGCCGGCCGGCGCCGGAATGAACCACCATGCCCGCGGGTTTATTGACGGCAATCACATTGGCGTCCTCATACAGGATTTCGAGCGGCAACTCTTCGGGTTGGGCGTGAAGCGGTGCTGGCGCCGCGGGATCGATCTCAATGGACTCAGACCCGCGCAAAAGATAGGAAGGCTTCTGCGGGGATTTGTCGACACGCACGCGGCCGGCCTTGATCCATGCTTGCAAGCGGGCGCGGCTATATTCGGGCAAACGGCGATGCAGATAGAGATCGAGCCGCTGATTGAAATCGTCAGCCGACGTTTCAAGATGGATCATGAGCACACAACCAGTTATATTCAAGAGGTGATTCGAAGCGCAATCGTTCCAGTGGCGGGGGTTGGCACCCGGTTGTTGCCGGCGACGAAATCGCAGCCCAAGGAAATGCTGCCGGTGGCGCGCAAGCCCATTGTTCAGTATGTCGCGGAAGAGTTGGTTGCCAATAGGATCGACCAGATTCTTTTCGTCACCGGCCGGAACAAAACGTCCATCGAGAATCATTTCGATGACGATCCGGAGCTGGTGCGCACCCTGAGTGCCGCGAACAGGCAGGAACTGCTGAAGGAACTGACGGTTTAAAGATCAGTGGCGTCCATTTCTTCTACACTCGCCAGCGGATGCAAAAGGGCCTCGGCGACGCGATTTTGTGCGGCGAGAATTTCGCGGGCGAGCAGCCCTTTCTGGTCGCATTGGGCGATTCCATTCTGGGTTTGCATGCGCAATCGAAGACAGTGCTGCGAATGACCGCAGCTGTTTGAGGATGCGGCACGCCAGTTGCGTGGTCGCCGTCGAAGAGGTGCCGCCGACCAGACCGGTCAACTACGGCATCCTGAAAGTCGAAAGGAGGCGAAGGCGAGTGGTTGCGGGTGGTCGATTTGGTGGAGAAGCCGAAACCCGAGGAGGCGCCAAGTAATCTGGCGATCGCCGGACGATATGTCTTCTCGCCCGTGATCTTCGACATGATTCGGCGCGTGAAGCCGGATGCGCGAGGCGAGATCCAGCTCACCGATGCCATGGCGCAGTTGTGCGAAGAAGGCAGGCGAGTGATGGCCGTCAGCTGCTGCCGAACGAAAGACGTTACGACATCGGAAATTTTCCAAGCTACTTCGAAACTTTCGTCGAGTTTGCGCTCGCCGATCCCGATCATGGCCCCGAGCTTCGAGCGAAGCTGGTGCAGCTACTGGAGAAGTCGCGATCCGCCGGGAACGATTAATTCTCGCGCTGCTCGCCGGCGCTCTGGTGGCGGGGCGGTTATGTCACACCGCCATCATTTGGGTGGAGGAGGCGTATCCGACTGCGGCAGCCATCCAGATTCTTCACGCCCAGAGCCTGTACCGCGACATCTGGTTCGACAAACCGCCGCTTCTCGCGTATGCATACTTGCTGTGGGGCGCACAGATTGGCGTTCCGCTGCGCATCGCGGGCGCGGCTTTCGTTTTTCTATGTTGCCTGATGACGGGGAAGTTCGCGCGCGATCTGTGGGGACCGCGCGAAGGATTGACGGCGGCGCTCGCGACCGGATTCTTTCTGACGTTCGGAATTCCGTCCGCTGTGATGGCGCTCGCGCCCGATTTGCTCATGATCCTGCCGCATTCGATCGCGGTATATCTGGCTTGGCGCGGGCGACCGTTTTGGAGCGGGTTGGTAGCCGGCTTGGCGATGCTGATCAATGTAAAGGCCGCCTTCGTATTGGCCGCGTGCGTGCTTTGGGCGGGACGCGCGTGGCCATGGCTGTTGCTCGGCTTCGCCATCCCGAATGCCGCGGCGCTCGCTTGGTTCGGCCAGCCTTATTTCGACCAAGTCTGGCGTTGGGGCTTACTTTACTCCGAGCGCAGCTTCCAACCGGCGACAGGTTTCGCGCGGACTCTTAATTGGGCCGGCTTCCACTGCGCGCTAGTGGCCGGCGCGGCGTACGCGTTTTGGAAGGAGAAGAACTGGCGCATAGCTGGATGGCTGCTGCTATCGTTGATGGCCGTTGCGGCGGGCTGGCGGTTCTTTCCACGATATTATTTTCAATTACTGCCTGTGATGGCGTTGATGGCAGCGCGAGGCTATATGCTGCTCGGACGGCGCTGTCGTGTCGTGCTCTTAGTGCTATTGCTGATTCCGCTAGTACGGTTCGGGCCGCGCTACGTTACGCTTGCTAATGACCTGTTGCATGACCGCGAGCCGGAGTGGAGTGATCTGGTAATGAACCAGGATAGCCACGCGGCCGCCGATCGCATCGATCGCCAGGGGACGCTGTTGGTATGGGGCTACCGGCCGGACATTTTCGCTTATACACGCATGCCGGCCGGAAGCAGGTTTCTCGATTCCCAGCCGCTCACGGGTGTCCTGGCGGACCGGCACCTAACCAATTCGGAGCCGGCCGCTCCGGAACTCGCGGCGCGCAACTGCCAGGAATTGATTCAAAACAAGCCGACGTGGATTCTGGACGGCCTAGGACCGCTGAATCCGGCGTTGGCAATTACGAATTATCCGGATTTACGGGAGTGGCTTGCGGAGTATCAGGAGGTGGGGCGGACACGGTATACCGTAATTTACCGGCGCAAATGATCATTAAGGTTTGTAGGCGATGCAGTCGATCTCGACTTTCATCTTGCGCTCATGGAATTGCGCTTCCACCGTAGTGCGCGCGGGACGATGGTCGCCGAAGAAATGGGCATAGACTTCGTTCATCGCATCGAACTCCTGGGCATTCGATAAGAATACCGAACACTTTACGACATCTTGGGAGTGGCGCCGGCCAGCTCGAGAATACGCCGGATATTTTCGAGCGTAACGCCCACCTCGTGGCGAATGTCGCCGAACGAATATTGCTGCGTAGCCGGGTCGGTCGGGCCTTGGCCGGAGACAAAGATGAAATCGCCGGCGCGGACGAACGGCGAATAGGGGCCTTTCGGTTTCGGGATCATTGCATCGGACCGTGGTGGTGTTCGGGCTTCTTCTTGCGGCTGCGGCGCGGCGGCCGGTCGGCGCTATTGCCCGACTCGACCAACTTTACGCGATCGCCGGATGGGCTTCGGCTTAACAGGCGGAGGATTAGGCTCCAGCAGCGAGGGCTGGCCTTCCACGATGGGCTGCTTCTCGTCCTCTTCCTCTTCTTCGGCGTATGCTGCTCGGCGGGCGCTTCGGGAACGGCCGGAGGATAGAACTCGGCGCCGAGATAAACCATCAGGCCTTTCTCTTCGTCCGGTACGACGCGGACCACCAACTTGTCCTGCGCATAATTCAGGAACTCGGAGAATTCCTGGAATCCGTAGGTCGGCCAGGTCGGAAGTAGGAACCTCGGCTTGAAACCAGCGCAGCCAGGTCGTCGGCGGTGGCGCCGTTCTCCATTTCGAGGCGATGCGTTTCCAGAACGTCGCGCAACGGCGGAAGAGCTTCTTCCGGCTTCGGGAGTGGGACGTTCCGGCTGCGTGGAAGTCTTGCGCTCGATGATGTAGCGGCCGCCTTGGCCGCTGACGTTGACGTAGTCGGCTTTCTTCAGCTTTTCGACGAAATCGGAGAAGCTGTTTGCGCCATAAGCTTTTTCCGTGAAGGCCGAATCGAGCTGCAGCATGGTGGATTTCAGCAAGCCGAGCTGCGGCTGGACCGCGCGGCGCTCGAGCACCTGAAGGGCGCGTTCGACCAGCGGCATGGCTTGGCCAAGATCGAGCGGCGCCGGGACGCACGCGATGACCGCCTTGCTGGCGATCGCGGCTGGGCTGGACCTGCCTGTCGCTGCTCCCTGCTGCTGCGGGCGCGGCTGCCGCTCGCGGCGGCTCGTGCCGGTCGGAATCGGTCGGACAGCAGCGATTCGTAGCTGACAAACTCGTGGCAGTTTTGTTGCAGGATCGTGCTGGTGAAGGCTTTGCCGCCCACGACAAAAACGGTCTTGCCGTATTCCTTGAGCTTGTTCACCAGCGGGATGAAATCGCTGTCGCCGCTGACGATGGCGAAAGCGTTCACGTGCGGATGGGTGAAGGCCATTTCGAGCGCGTCGAGAGCCAGGTTGATATCGCCGCCGTTCTTATCGCCGCGAGGCGAGGGCAGGCGTTGCACCATCTGGACGGCGTTCTCGGCCATCGACCGGGCGGCGCCTTCCTGGCGTCCCCAGTTGGCATATGCGAATTTGGCGACCAGGTCGCCGCGCTCCTTGAGCGCATCCAGCGGGAGCGATACGTCGAACTCGCGCCTCAGAGTGGATTTCACGCCGATTTCGATATTGTCGTAATCGACGAATACGGCGATGTTCAGTTTTTCTTGCATTGGATCTTTCTTGTTAATTCAATTTCACAGGCCATAGCCTGTCTGCCGACAGAATGCCTGGGCTACAGCTTCACGCGGTCTGCTTTACCGAAGACCGGATGAAGTCTACAATCTCTTCGAGCGAGGCTCCGGGCTGGAACACAGCCGCGACGCCCAGCTTTTTCAGCTCGGCGGCGTCCTCGTCTGGAATTATACCTCCGACCATGACCAGGACGTCGTCCATGCCCTTTTCGCGCAACAGCTCCATCACGCGGGGCACAATCGCGTTATGGGCGCCGGAGAGGATGGACAGTCCGATAACCTGGACGTCTTCCTGCAGGGCGGCATTCACGATCATTTCCGGGGTTTGGCGCAGGCCGGTGTAAATGACTTCCATGCCCGCATCGCGAAGAGCGCGCGCGATCACTTTTGCGCCCCGGTCGTGGCCGTCCAAGCCGGGTTTGGCGACCAGCACCCGGATGCGATCCATATAGCTAATTTAGCATTGGCGTGGAGTGCGTACTCGATAGCTGGTTACTCGCTGCGACGCGCCACGCAAGCGTGCTGCGCTGCGCTCAGAGGACGCTGGTTTCGGTGTAGGTTCCGAAGACGGCGCGGAAGGCGTCGCAGATTTCGCCCACGGTGGCGTAGGCGCGGACGGCGTCCAGGATATAGGGCATGGTGTTTTCCTTGCCCTCGGCGGCGCGCGGAGGCGTCCAGAGCGTCTTCTGACCGTCTGCGTTGTCGCGCTCCGCACTTGAGCTTCGCTAGTTTCTCGAGCTGATGCCTCTGTGCGGATTCGTCGATCTGCAGAGCTCGATGCCTCCTCGTTTTGTTCGACGAAGGCGTTGACGCCGACGATCTCTGCTCGCCGGTCTCGATGTCGTGCTGATATTCGTAGCTGGCGTTTGCGATTTCGGTTTGCGGGAAGCCGCGCTCGATGGCCGGGATCATTCCGCCCATGTCGTCGATGCGCCGGATGTAGTCTTTGGCGCGCTTTTCCACTTCGGCCGTCAAGCTTTCGACGAAGTAGCTGCCGCCTAGCGGATCGGGCGCATTCGGTGACGCCGCTTTCGTAGGCGATCACCTGCTGGGTGCGCAGCGCGATGGTGACGGCGTGCTCGCTCGGGAGCGCGTAGGCTTCGTCCAGCGAATTGGTGTGCAGCGATTGTGTTCCGCCCAGCACCGCCGCCAGCGCCTGCAGCGTAGTTCGCACGATGTTGTTATAGGGCTGCTGCCAGGTGAGCGAGCAGCCGGCGGTTTGGGCGTGGGTGCGGAGCTTCCAGCTCTTCTCGTCTTTGGCGTCCGAAACGGTCGCGCATGGTGTCGGCCCAGATCTTGCGCGCGGCGCGAAACTTCGCGATCTCCTCGAAGAAATCGTTGTGCGAGTTGAAGAAGAAGCTGAGCCGCGGCGCGAAGCTGTCGACGGGCAAGCCGCGCTCGAGCGCCCAGTCGACATATTCGATGCCGTCGCGCAGCGTGAACGCCAGTTCCTGAACGGCGGTGGATCCGGCTTCGCGAATGTGATAGCCGCTGATGGAAATCGGATTGAAGCGCGGCACGTGATGGGTGGAGAATTCGATGACGTCGGTGACCAGGCGCATGGACGGGCGCGGCGGATAGATGTATTCCTTCTGCGCGATGTATTCCTTCAGAATGTCGTTCTGCAGCGTGCCCGACATGCGCGACCAATCGACGCCCTGCTTTTCCGCCGACCGCCAGATACATGGCCCAGATGACCGGCGCGGGCGAGTTGATGGTCATCGAAACGGTGACGTCGCCGAGCGGGATGCCGCGGAACAGGATCTCCATGTCTTCGAGCGAGCAGATGGAGACGCCGCACTTGCCCACTTCGCCTTCGGAAGCCGCGTGATCGGCATCGTAACCCATGAGCGTTGGCAGATCGAAAGCGACCGAGAGGCCGGTCTGGCCCTGGCGCAGCAGATAAAGATAGCGGCGGTTGGTTTCCTCGGGCGTGGCGAAGCCCGAGAACTGGCGCATGGTCCAGAGCTTGCCGCGATACATGTCGCGATGGATGCCGCGGGTGTAAGGGAACTCGCCGGGCGGCGGGATGTCGAGACCTTGGATGTGCTTCTGGTCCGTAGAACGGTTCGATCGGGATGCCGCTGAGGGTTTTGCGGTCCGGGGCTGTGGTTGTGCCGGTTGGCTTGGCCATCAATTTCATTGTAGGTGGTGGGCAGAGGTCGGTGGGTGGTGACGAGCGTGATCTGTCGCGAACCGCCGTGTTTACGCGTGAAGGCGAGATGGATGTTTTTCGATTCCAGAAGATCTTGGTAGCGGCGGAGGTGGTGCGAGAGTGCGTTTGCGGTAACGGCGGCGGTGACGCTGGTGACGCTGATTTCGAGGAGGAGGTCAGTGGCCGTGCCGGTCCAGGAGGTTCGATCTTTGAGCAGCGCGGTGACGGAATCGAGAATGGGCGTGGTTGGAGTCGCGTTGAGAGCGTCGACCATGGATTCCGCGTGATCCGGGAGAGCGGAGGCAGCCCAGTGGGCGACGTCGGCGTGCCGCGGGGTCGAATGGAGGCTCGTGGAGCCGAGGTTGGCAAGTGCGGAGCAGACGGCGTTGCAGAGGGCGGCGAGGATTTGGGGGCGGACCGAGTCGAACTCCATCCAGAGAGCAGATTCTGTGCGGGATGTGGCGGCGGTGAGCGGCGCAAGTCGGACGGTGATGGTACGAGTCGCTAAGGCTTCATCAGGATTCCAGCCACCGGTGGTGGTGATGAGGATGGGGCGGTGAAGTTCGATGGGTAGCGGCTCGCGGGCGTCACCTTTTTCGTGCAGGAGGAGAGTGGCTCCGGTGGCGAGGCGGCACAGGGCGCCGGAGAGGCGCGGGCGAATGGGACCGATGTGATCGAAGGCGAGAATCCAATTGTGTTGGGCGATGGCGAGCAGGTCCTGCACGGAGTCAGGGAGCGTGAGAGGAGGAGCAGCAGACGGATCGATGAGGGCGCGGAGCATGCGGGCCGCAGTGGACTTGCCGCTGGCGGGTGGACCGTCGACAACGAGAATGGGATGCGGGCCGGTGGGGTGGAGGGTAGATAGGAGCCAAGTGGTAAGGCGAGTGCGGTCGGCGTCAGTTGCGAAGTTGAGGGCAGGCGGGAGAAGGCGGGCGGCAGATGGCGGAAGGCAGGTGGCAGTCGGCAGAGGGCGGGCGGCAGGCGGCAGAGGGCAGGCGGCAGCGGGATGGGGAGCTCGGCGTTGCCTCGGCTGTGGAGGAAGGCGGCGGTGGGGTCGGTGGTGATTTGCCAACCGGCGGGCGTGATTTCGACGATTTCGCCGTCGGCGTTCTCGAGATCGAGAAGAATGGCGTCAGGCTGGCGAGGGTTGCCGCGCGCGGCGATGCGTCGATGGACGGGGAGGCGCGGTCCGCTCGAAAGGGCGCGAGCTTCGAGGGTACGGATGGTTTGGCGGAGCGCATAGTCGCCGGGCGGCTCGCCGTGGTCGCGATAGAAGGCGTCGATGAGCCAGTCGCGGAAACGGGGCGAGAGGATGGAGCAGACCTGGTGGCTGCAGGGGCCGAGAGGGAGGCTGACGAAGGCTTGACCGGCGCTGGAGGCGAAGGGGGAGGCGGAAGCGGAGTGGTTGAGGAGGAATTCGGTTTGGGGATGCATCGGCTTGTCTCAGTAGTAACAGACAGAGGGGAACTAAAAGCCGTTGGCGTGGAATAAGTGGTTGGGAGCGTTGGAGAAATTGTTGGACATTCGCGGTCATCTCGGGTGGCTGGATAAGGTCATGCGCGGGCAAACTGCATGTGACGGGCGGCGATCGATGTCTCTGATTTCTGTACAGGTTTGAACTAGAGCTGACGCGGACACTGCGGCGTTAGGGATGAGTAATAGGCGTTAGATCCGCCAAAACAAAGCCGGGCACTAACCCGCGTAAGCACGAACTTCCGGATCGTGGGCCAGCGTTTCAACATGCAGACCCGCCAATCGGGAATGCGCGCCAGAGTGCCCGTGGAGCGCGCACAGGCATTCGATGACCTTTTCGACTACGATCGAGTGTTTCGGCACGTTAGTGCTGAATCGCGATATATGCACCAGGCTGGGTTTTGCTACCGCTGATCGTGGCAACGACAATGGCATCGCCGTCCGGCAACACACCGGGGACTACGACATTGAACTGATAAAGCCCTGCAGCGGAAATGCCGGCGAAGGAGATTCCGGCGTTCACGCCGCCGATCACAATTTGAAGCGAAGCCGGGTCCTGCAATGGGTTAATGCTGCTGACGATTTGTCCCGCGGGGGTGGGAGGATTCGTAGGGCCAAATCCAGTGCCGTACAGCAGAACGGTTTCGCCTGGCTTGGCCGGCGTTGCGCCGGGCGCGACGCTGTTCGGGCCGAGGGGAGAATAGTCGGCGTGTTGCGCTGCAATACGCGTCCCGTCAAATGTAAAGAAAGATGGCGCGTACGTACTCATTGTTGGTGTTTGCCCGGCGCTTGTCCCATATGCATTTGTAACGACCACAAGAACGGGTCCAGAATTGCTATCGTCGGGAACCTGAGCGTTGATTTGTGTCGGACTCACGAAAGAAATCGGGGCCGGCTTGTTGTCGATCGAGACGGTCACGCCATTGAGTGAGGTAGGCAGCGTATTTCCATTAATGTGGCCGCTCCAGTCGGTTGTTGTCAGGGCAAGGTTCTGTCCATAGATTGAAATCCACGCTCCCGGAGAAACTCCTGGCACATTTGCGGCGGCGCTGACTACACCACCTTGGGAAATCACCGGCGAGCTGCTGGGGATCGTCCAAGTTCCTCCAGCCGTCTGAAACGAACCTATCTGGCTCGCCGAGTTATATGCATACGAAAAGATAACTTTGTCGCCCGCATACGCACCAAAGAATGTAAGTGACAGGCTCACGGTCAAGATATTGCCCGACCCTGATATCACCGAGTTCGAGGCATCCACCCCACACCGGGAGTTCTGCAATACGCCGGTACCGGGTACGGCGATCGGGCCGAGTGACGAGCTGTCATCATCGCCAAGCAAGCTCAATTGGTTCTGCGAGCTTGATTTGGCGAATGTCACTTGACACTTGTCACCAGACGGAATGGTGTCGAACAGGAGGACGGCGGAGTCGATCGCCTCGTATCCGTTGGTGCTGGAAAACTGCACAGTGAAGACTTGAGCGCTGCCAGTCCCGGAACTTGGTGCGAGGGAGACGAGCGATGGCCGCGGGCTGGAGGAATCTTCCTGCGCCATCACCACCGTGAACCCCGCCGATTGACCATTCGAAACGGGCAGCGATACGGTGCGGCTCGCACCCGTGTTCGGCTGAATCGTAAAAGGAACGTATCCGATTCCATTTCCGCTGTCCGGGGAGCCTATCGAAAACCAGGCCGTGCCCCCACCGACCGACCATACGCACGCCGGGCCCACCGATATCGGAATGCTGGCGGACGTCGGACCAGGGCCAACCGTGGGCGGGTAGAAGGTCCTATAGTGACAGAAGAAATTCGCGGTCACCGGGTGGGGAGACGCCATGATAAGGGTCTGCGGGATGGTGTTGCCGGACAGGTCGCCACCGAACGACGCGAAATCGTATCCAAACGCTGCTACGGGAGTCACTTGTACCGTTGTACCGGCATCATAGAATCCATCCGGGGACACAGGGCTAGTGGTGAGTGTGCCCGCGCCAGCGGGAGAACTCGTGAAAATGATCTGGTACTGGGCGTTGATATTGGCCGTGTAGGTGGCCTCGGACGGCGGCACGACGATCGTTCTCGGATTAGAGCCGGAGTCCGCCCAACTCTGAAAGACGTAACGCGCCCCCGGTTGGATCGGCGACGATACGAGCCACGTTACTATGTGGCTTGCACCGGGATTCCACGAGAGTGTCACAGGCGCCTGAAAGGTAGTACCGTCTTCGAGCGAGAATAGCGCGCCAGGAGTACTGGCAGCAATGGTGACGCGAACCTGACCCGGAGCCGGTGCCCAAATATCCCACATGCTCCGGCCATAAGTACCGGCGCGAAGCGTTCGAGTGAGCCGATGCAGCTTCAATCCCGTTACGGGCGCCATTGGCAAACCACTTCCTACCGGAGACCAAGTCGTTCCACCATCAACGGTAACGAGAACGCCGATATCTGTCGCCACATAAAAGGCTTTAGGAACGTCGGGATCAATCACAATATCATTAACCGGAATATTAGGCAAATTCCCGCTCATGTCCGTCCAATTGAGGCCGCCATCACTGGTCTTGAAAACGTGGCCCTTAGTGTCTCCTGAAAAGCCTGAAAAGCCCGAGACGCTGACATAGGCAGTTAATGGACTGCCAGCGTCCACTGCAACTTGCGTAACCCAACGGCCGGGTAGTCCCGCAGTCCGATTCGCCCAAGTGGTGCCGGCCCCAGTAGCCGAGTTAGTCGTGACATATAGCTTGCCGTTGCTAGTTCCTGAATAGACTGTGTTGGAATCACTTGGCGCCACTGCAATCGCGGACACGGCGTCGGATCCCCCTGCAAGATCGGGTGAGATTGCCGTCCATGCAGAGGCTCTGGTAGTCGATTGGTAAACGCGGTCGGTACCAAAATACAGAATTTGCGGACTGGAAGGGTCAATAACCAGCGGGGGAAAATATACCACCCTGTCCGAGGAGCTGATACCATTCTGCGTGACGACCCAGGAACCATAGAACGCCCCGGGGAACGTGGTCTTTTGCGGGTTGAGGCCGCCGAGGCAGCTTGCGTAGATGGTGTTGGGGTTTGTCGGATCGATTGCGGTCTGGGCGCCGTCGCCACAAGTCAGGCCGCTCCAATCAAGCCCTCCCGTGTATTTCACTGTCCCGCCCTCGGTGGCTCCGGCAAATGCGAGATTTACGTCGGTCGGATTAATCGAAAGACCCGGAGAAAAGGAGACGATGGCCAGGTTGGAGTTCAGATCCGCCCAGTTAATCGAATATGCCAAAACGTCGCTGGTACTATAGACGCCCCCGTCGCTACCGAAATAAAGCTTCGTCCCATCGCTCGAAAACGCAACACTCATTGGATCGGGAAATACTGTCACCTGATTCGCCCCAACCGAGATCTCTTTCCATGTCGTTCCCCCGTCGAGCGTGCGCCATATAGGCGTATACGGTGGTCCAATTGGTTGATAGCCGCCATTGCCACCAGCAAACACCACATTCGGATTGGTCGGGTGGACTCGTATGAAGTGGCGGCTCCCGCACCGGTTCGGGGCGCAGTAATCCGGGGTATTCGGCATCTGAGCCCAGGTTAGGCCACCGTCGACAGTCTTGAAAAAACCCAAGAGAGTGTAGGAAGAAGTGGAATCGTCAGCAATCCCAGCATACAGTGTCGAAGGGCTCGAAGGGGAGATCGCCATCGCGGCAAAGCCAATATTGCTAGTAGGCAGACCGTTGCTACTCTCGCCGTTAAGGCGAGTCCATGTCAACCCAGCGTCGGCGGATTTGTAAATTCCATTGTTGGTCGATAAACCGAAGCAGAGTGCCGAATACGCGATATTTCCGTCTTGCGGATTAAACAAAACTGTGGTGCCGAGACCCTGAGACAGTACGTTGGTCCAGGTTACGCCAGCGTCTGCCGAGCGCCAAATTCCATACGGGACTGATCCGCCGCCATAGACTGCTGCCAAGACGACTCGGCCATTTGTGGGACTAACTGCCAGCGAAAGAATATTGGCGCCATCTAGAACGGATGTCAGGGGCCCTACGAACGGACCAGGCAGGTGCGTCCACGTGGCTCCTCCATCCATGGACTTGAGGATGCCCACACCAAAATAGTTCTCGGGTGCGTGTGTCTGCCAATAACCTGTCCCGACGTATACGATATCCGGATTCGAGGGGTCCAAGGCCAGCGATCCGACCGCGAGGGAAGGTTGATTATCGGTCAGCGGAATCCAACTTTGGCCGCCATTGGTCGTTTTCCAAACGCCCCCACCCGCGGCGCCCGCGTAGACCACGTCCGCATTCCTGGGATCGACTGCAAGCGCCGTGATCCAGCCGGATATGTACCCCCAGTTGTTCTGGGGATCGTTGATCCGCTCCGGCCCGATCAGCGACCATGTGGATGACGATGTAGTCGTGGAAACATCCGATGACTTCTTGAGGGATTTCCGCCTGGCTTCCATCCGACGGAACTCTTCCAGAGCTCGCAGCCTCGCACCAGACGGAATGTATTCGTGAGTATTGGTCCCCTCCTCACCTGGAGATGTTTTCGGAATCGAGATCTGCTCATTTGATGCTTTCGATGGATTCTCCTGTGCTTGGGCCTTGAGAGACGGACAATAAAGGCAACTCAGGAATAGAGGGAGGGCCGCCCAAAACACCGTAACATGGATTTCGAGGTCTGCCGAGAATGCTGGTTTTGCGATATCTTGTAGCGTTTGGCTGCAATCGTATCACAACCTATCACTACCCATCGCGGAAGGATGTTGGTATCAATGAACTCAAATTGTCGGAGTTACTTTACGATCCACGCACGCCCCTGATGGTCTACGAATACATGTATGGCGTTGTCGAGATCGAGAAGGATGGCGTCGGGCTGGCGAGGGTTGCCGCGCGCGGCGATGCGTCGATGGACGGGGAGGCGCGGTCCGCTCGAAAGGGCGCGAGCTTCGAGGGTACGGATGGTTTGGCGGAGCGCATAGTCGCCGGGCGGCTCGCCGTTTTCGCGATAGAAGGCGTCGATGAGCCAGTCGCGGAAACGGGGCGAGAGGATGGAGCAGATTTGGTGGCTGCAGGCGCCGAGGGGGAGGCTTACGAAGGCTTGACCGGCGGTGGAGGCGAAGGGGGAGGCGGAAGCGGAGTGGTTGAGGAGGAATTCGGTTTGGGGATGCATCGGCTTGTCTCAGTAGTAACAGACAGAGGGGAACTAAAAGCCGTTGGCGTGGAATAAGTGGTTGGGAGCGTTGGAGAAATTGTTGGACATTCGCGGTTATCTCTGAACTCAACTCCTCTTATTCCTGCGCCGTCCAAGCCGCGTGCTCGTGCTACGATGAACCCAAGAACCCCATGACGTTCCCCGCTCCTGTCCCGGAAATTCCCGCGGCCAACGTCGACAAAGCCGCAGCCTACTATGTCAACACGCTGGGCTTCACCTTCGATTGGGGGGACGACCAAGGCGGCATTGCAGGCATCTCAAGGGGGAATTGCAGACTGTTTATCACCAATCGCTCCTTCCGAGAGTCCTACGGCAACATAGGCCCTATCCTTTTCTGGCTCAATCTCGACAGCAAGGCTGAGGTGGACGAACTCTTCGCACAGTGGAAGGCCGCGCAAGCGAAGATCGTTTCCGAGCCCGAGGACAAACCGTGGAAGCTGCGCGAGTTTATGGCCGCCGATCTGGATGGCAACCTCATTCGTGTCTTCTATGATTTCCGGGGCGACATGTAAGAGAACCACACATCGCGCAAAGTCCGCAAGTAGCGAATATGCCACTACCGCGCCTGAGCTTTCCGACGTTCCCTCGCGGTTACGCGCGAGACACAGAAGTGAGGCCCGCACCGCCACATTCCGATTAACGCCGTATCACAAGCCGAACCTTCGTCGCATCCTTAGGCCCGGCGGGTATCTGCAGTAGACTTGGCACATGGTCCGTCAGATTGCGCCTCTGTTCTTCACCATGGACATTCCCGCTACGCTCGCCTATTACAAAGACAAGCTTGGCTTCGAATGTCTGGGGACGTGGCAGGATCCGCCGGTCTATGCCATCGTGGCGCGCGACCAGCAGGTGATTCACTTCCGCTGCGCCGAGCCGCCCACAGCCAATCCGGACAAATACCGGGACGAACTGCTCGACGCGTACCTGTTCGTCGAAGATGCCGACGCACTTTATGCCGAGTACGCAGCCCAAGGCGTAGAATTCACGCGGGGACTTGCCAACATGCCATGGCACTCGCGCGAGTTCGTGGTGAAGGATTGCGATGGCCGTCTGCTGGCTTTCGGCGCGAACCTGTAGTCTTCTCCGGTCGTCCCTTCCAGAAGACCGATCTTGCAGGTGAGTGGGAAGGGATCGGCTGCTGGAGAGTATGCATCCGGTTTTGCGGACGGATCACGTCAGATCTCTTAACGTCAGATCTCTATCGGGAAGCGGCCCGGCGGGAAGAGTTCGAGGGTGCAGTGGTTGTGGCCGGGGCGCTTCGGCCGCCGCCGTAAGAAGGAAGCGGCTGCGCGGCGCCGGTCGCACGAACAGCGGCAGGCTGAAGCGCCGATGGCGGCACATTCCGTCATTCGTTGCCCTGATCTCTTTGCACAGAGGTGATGTGGCTTGACGCTACTGCATCGGCCAGGCGTTTCGCATCGCGGCGGACAGGGTAAATCGCAACAGCCGTCATTGCGCTCCAGAAAACCACGCCAAATGTCCGCATGAAATCGGTGCTAAACCAAACGTAGCCCGACACTGCCATACCAAACATGAAGGAAAGCATGCTGAAGAAAATACAAGACCACAGAAATTGGCCTGCATGCTTGTTTGCAATCTCGCCGGTGGCTAACCGCCGGACCGCCCGGCGCGTCCAGAACAGCACGAACATGAGAGAAGCTCCGGACAAGACCACGACCGTGAAGTCCAGAATATTCAAGTACTTTATCGTGCGTACGAGGAACACACCAAACACGAATGCCGAGGGTGCAGCGCAAAAGGCATGGGCCAGTAGCTTCTCCGTAATGGAGTTGGTGTTCATTGCGGTTACAGGAAAGCGGCCTCTCCAGGCAACCACAAAGAGGCTGACGCTAACGGCGCTCAGCAATATGCCAACCACGATGGTAAGTATTCTCTGGATCCATGGACAGAGGGTCGCCGCCCACAATCCTGTCGAAAAAGACCCTGTCGATCCCGACATACAGCAGCCCAAGAGCGGCGAGCAGGCTAAGCAGCCGGATTTCCTTTAGATCTTTCATCGCATCTCGGTTTAAGTTAAACATAACCCTGCCTCTTGCGGGTGTAGCGATTACTACTCGGCCTCAGCGCAAATGACAGACGAAATCAAAACTCGGGGTATCGATCTGCAGTCCCCGGTCTGGAATCTTCTGGACATTACGCCGGACGGCCGGGGGCAGTGGGATCCCAAGCTGAAATACTAGCGGCCGGAGCGTAACTTAGCCGGGGCCTCGCAAATAGATAACGATGGTTGGCTCGGATGGCGGGCACTGAAATATGCAACATGTAACTGTGTTGTAAGCATTCACTTTCTGAGTTTCCGCGGAGGGAAGTCTAGCGGTTGGCCGAACGCTGCTCCCGCCGAGCATCGACACGAATGTCGATGCGGCACGCACGAGTGCGTGCGCCACGATGGTACAGAGCGAGTCGCGTAAGATATTTCTTTGGGCCACGACAACGTCACCACATTGCTCCAGGCGATGGTCTCGATCGACTCCGTGAATCCCAGCCTGGTTCCGGGAGGGGCCGGTGAGGCCGGGATGGCGCGCTATTTGATGGGCTGGTGCGCCGAGCGCGGGATTCCGGCTGAGACAGACGACGCCGCGCCGGGGCGTCCGAGCGTGATTGCGCGGGTGAAGGGAAAGGGCGGCGGGCGCACGGTGGTGCTGAACGCGCACATGGATACCGTGGGGGTCGCGGGAATGCCCGATGCGTTTTCGGCGCGGGTCGAGAATGGCCGGCTGTACGGCCGCGGATCTTACGACATGAAAGGGTCGCTGGCGGCGTGCATGCTGGCGCTGGAGGATATTCGCGCGAGCGGGCTGAGCGGCGACGTGATCCTGGCCGCCGTGTCCGATGAAGAGCACGCCAGCATCGGAGTGCAGTCGGTACTCAAGCGCATCCAGGCCGATGCTGCGATTGTCACCGAACCGACCGCGTTCGGGTTATGCATCGCGCACAAAGGTTTTTCGTGGCACGAGATCACGACCACGGGCCGCGCGGCGCACGGATCCCGTCCGGACCTTGGGATCGACGCGATCGCGCACATGGGCCGGGTGCTGAATGGTATGGAAGCTCTGCAAGCGGAGCTGAGCCAAAGGCCGCCGCACCCGCTGCTGGGGCATGGATCGCTGCACGCCTCGCTGATTTCGGGCGGACAGGAGCTTTCGAGCTATCCCGAAACTTGCACGGTCGCGATCGAGCGGCGCACGCTGCCTCAACGAAACCATCGAGGCAGTCGAAGAGCGAATTAGAGGCGATCTTGCAGGACCTGGCGGCGAAAGACCCGCAGTTTCAAGCGCGGCAGCGAACCACGCTGGTGCGGCCGCCGTTCAGCGTCTCCAGAAGACGCGCCCATCGTGCGGACTCTGCGTGATCAAGCGACGCGCGTCCTCGGCCGACCTCCGGCCACGGTTGGCGCGCCGTTCTGGATGGACGCGGCATTCTTCGCCGCAGCGGGTATTCCGACTGTGAATATCGGTCCGGACGGCGCGGGCGCGCACTCGACCGAAGAATGGGTGGACCTGGATTCAGTGGAGAAATGCCGCGAAATTCTGGCACTAACCGTGCGGGTGTTCTGTGCCTAGCAGCATCGTTCAAAATCCTGCGCCGGGCGAGTTCGCGCCCGACGCCGATATGGATGCGGTGCTGCCATTCCATCGCAAACTGCCGCGCTATGCACCCACGCCGCTGGTATCTGCTCCTGGAATTGCGGCCAAGCTGGGCGTGCGCCGGGTGTGGGTGAAGGACGAATCTTCACGCCTGGGCTTGCCGGCCTACAAGATTCTCGGCGCGTCATGGGCTACCTATCGGGCGCTGGAGCAGCGCTTCGGCGAGTTTTCGCCATGGGAGACCATCGAAGATTTGGCGCGGCAACTGTACCCGCACAGAAGACTGGAACTGGTAACGGCGTCGGAGGGCAACCATGGGCGGGCCGTGGCTCGCATGGCGCGCTGGTTGGGACTATCGGCGAATATTCTTCTGCCTGCGTCGGCGGCACGGGCGCGGGTGGAGCGGATTCGAGACGAGCGCGCACGCGTGACGATGGTCGAGGGCAGTTACGATGATGCGGTCGCGGCGGCGGCGCGGCTGGAGGGCCGGAGTCTGGTGATCAGCGATACGGCCTGGGAAGGATACGAGCAAGTTCCCAAATGGGTGGTGGATGGTTATTCCACCTTGTTCCGCGAAGTGGATGCGCAGTTGTCCGAGGCTGGGCGAGCAGCAGCCGGATATTGTGAGCGGTGCAAATGGGCGTGGGATCGCTGGCGGCGGCGGTGGTGCGGCATTATCGGCAGCCGGGCGAGGCGGCGCGCGTCATCGGCGTGGAGCCTGATGCGGCGGCGTGCGTGCTGGAATCGGTGAGGGCGGGAAGTTGGTGACTGTCGCTGGACCATTTGACGCGATCATGGGCGCCGCTCAATTGCGGGCGTCCTTCGTTGGTGGCGTGGCCGTTCCTCAAAGATGGATTGAGCGCATGCGTGACGATTCCGACCTCGCGCGCTGAAGAAGCCGTGCTGGCGCTGGCTGCGGACGGGAGTCGCTTCGAGCCCTTGCGGCGCGGCCGGGCTCGCGGGACTTTTGGAGCACGCGACGCGAAGCTGGATTTGGGCGCAACCAGCACGGTGCTGATTGTTTCGACCGAGGGTCCGGCGGCGGCCGCTTAGAATCGAGACAGCAGCTTACGCTTAATTTTCTTGATGCGGCGCTCGTCACGCTGGTAGAAGGTCCATTGCTTGAGGCGCTTTCCGCGTAAGAGACCGGCTCGCACCAGGATATTGAGATGTTCGCTGGCGGTGGGCTGGCTAACGCGACAGCTTACGCGCGATCAGGACGCCGCACACTCCGTCCTTGACCAGATCGCCGTCGACTTGCGGCGGAAAATGGCGGCGGGGATGCTGGAGCCATTCCAGGATCTGGAGACGGCGTTCATTCGCCAACGCTCGTAAGACCTCTTCAGGAGCCATATAGACAATTAGCCAACTGCCTAAGTATACTGGAGAGCGTGGTTGAAACACAAAGCATTACCAGAGAGCGGATCACCGAGACCGAAAGGCTGATCCGGCCCTACATCCGGCGAACGCCCATTTTTGAGATCGCGGGCGAGGATTTCGGGCTGGATTCCGTCCGTCTGGTATTCAAGCTCGAATTTCTGCAGCACACCGGATCGTTCAAGCCTCGGGGCGCCTTTACCAATCTATTGCTGCGTGAATCACCGGCGGCGGGCGTGGTGGCTGCGTCCGGGGGGAATCACGGCGTGGCGGTGGCGTACGCGGCCATGAAGTTGGAAAAGCGCGCGACCATCTTCGTGCCAACTGTGGCTTCGAAAGCGAAGATGGAGCGGATTCGAGAGTACGGCGCGGAACTGGTGGTGACCGGCGATCGTTATTCCGACGCACTGGCGGCCAGCGAGAAATGGACCGCTGAATCGGGCGCGATGCCGGTGCACGCCTACGATCAGGAGGAGACGCTGCTCGGCCAGGGCACCGTCGGATTTGAATTCGAGGCCCAGGATCCACAGCTGGATACGCTGCTGGTGGCGGTGGGCGGCGGCGGGCTGATCGGCGGGATTGCCGCCTGGTACGGCGGGCGCGTGCAACTGATCGGGGTGGAACCGGAGGCTGCGCCGACGCTGGCGCGCGCCCTGGAAGCAGGACGGCCGGTGGATGCCGAAGCGGGCGGGATCGCCGCGGATTCGCTGGCGCCCCGGCGGGTGGGAGAGTTGATGTTTCCGATCGCGCAGAAGTACGTGAGCTGCGTGGAGCTAGTTCCGGATGAGGCGATCGAACAGGCGCAGAAAACACTGTGGAGCGTGCTGAGAATCGCATCCGAGCCGGGTGGTGCGGCTGCGTTTGCGGCGCTTTTGTCGAGGCGGTATGTGCCGAAGCGAGGTGAGCGTGTGGGCGTGTTGCTGTGCGGCGGCAATACGACGGCGGTGAATTTCGGTAGTCTTCCGATACGAGAATAGGACTGGGGTCCGGCGCTATAATTGACGCGCGTGACGGATACACGGCGAATGAGTCGTTGGCGGCGGTATTTCTGGCGTCCGACAGCGATACTAACGATCCTAGCCGGGTGTTCTGTAACTGCAATGCTATTTACGGCGGGTGATGGTGGCATACTCATTTGGCCCGTTTGGGTGGTTGTCATCACATCATTGTGGCTCGCGATAAGCGAATTGCGAGCGAAGTGAAATCTTCGTCCGTGGACCAACGGCCGGCCCGATGCCATTTCCCGGAGGCCGAAAGGATTTAGCTCACCCCTTCTAATGGCCGCCCGCGCGGCGTGCTACGATGCCGGACATGCGGGAAGCGGTGATTGTAGATGCGGTTCGTACGCCCGTGGGCAGGCGCGATGGTGGCTTGAAAACCTGGCATCCGGTGGATCTGCTGGCCCACACATTGAAGACGATTGTCCAGAGAAATAAGCTGGACCCGGCGCTGGTGGATGACGTTATCGCGGGATGCGTAGGCCAGGTGGGCGAGCAGGCCTTCAACGTGGCGCGCAATGCTGTGCTGGCCGCGGGATTTCCCGAATCGGTACCGGGCACGACAGTGGATCGACAATGCGGATCGAGCCAGCAAGCCGCCCATTTCGCAGCGCAGGGCGTGATCGCGGGCAGCTATGACGTGGCGATAGCGTGCGGCGTGGAGTGCATGTCGCGCGTGCCTATGGGATCGAACGGCGCCGGGCCGGGAAAACCATTTGGACCGCTGGTAATGCGCCGTTATAACGATGTCATGTTTCATCAGGGCATCGGCGCGGAGATGATGGCGGAGCGCTGGAAGATAACTCGCGGCGAACTGGACGCTTTTAGCTTGGAAAGCCACCAGCGCGCCGCTCGCGCTACTGAAGAGGGCCGGTTCTGCAACGAGATCACACCAATTCCGGTGGAAACGGAAAACGGGGTCGTGCACGTGACCCGCGACGAAGGGATTCGCGCGGAGGCGAGCCTGGAAAAGATGGCGACGCTCAAGCCGGCGTTCAAGCCGGACGGCGTGATCACGGCAGGGAATTCGTCGCAGATCAGCGATGGCGCGGCATCGGTATTGATCATGGAGCGAGGCATCGCCGAAAAGCTGGGGCTGCGGCCGCTGGCGCGGTTTGTCGCCTTCGCATTGGCAGCGGAAGATCCGGTGATCATGCTTTCGGCGCCGATCCCGGCCACGCGTAAGATACTGAAGCGCGCCGGGCTGTCGCTGGAAGATATCGATCGCGTCGAGATCAACGAAGCGTTCGCGAGCGTGGTGCTGGCCTGGCAGCGCGAGCTTGATGCCGACTTGTCGAAAGTGAATGTGAACGGCGGCGCGGTTGCGCTAGGGCATCCGCTGGGGGCGAGCGGGGCGCGATTGATGACCACGCTGGTGCACGAGTTGCAACGGTCGGGTGGACGGTACGGGTTGCAGACCATGTGTGAAGGCGGGGGAATGGCGAATGCGACTTTGATCGAGCGGATGTAGGCGTTCCAATCGTTCACACGAGTGTGAACGCAGCACGCATGAGTGCGTGCGCCACGTTGTGGGTCTAAAATTGAGGGATATGCTGCCGCGGTTGGTGGCTGCGTTTCTTCGTAATCGCGCTGGCACGGATGTTCGGCCAAGCGGACACGCTTGCGCCCGGCATGTTCCTGGTGGCCAGCCGGGATCTGGCGATCCGAATTTCGCTCACGCGGTGGTGCTGCTGGTGCATTACGACGACGAAAATGGGGCCATGGGCTTGATCATCAACCGCCAAACCGACGTGCCCCTCTCGAAGATCTTTGAAGACTTAAAAGAAGCCAAGGGCCGCGCCGATCCGATCTATGTGGGTGGTCCGGTGGAGACAGGCACCGTGCTGGCGCTGCTGAAATCCGCGAGTAAACCGAAGGATGCGGAGCACGTATTCGGGGATATCTACCTGATCTCCAGCAAAGTGCTATTGGAGAAAACTCTCGCCGCCGGGATCGAAGCCAGCCAGTTCCACGCCTATCTGGGTTACACGGGCTGGGGCCGCGAGCAATTGGAGCACGAAGTAGAGCTGGGCGCCTGGCACATCCTGCCCGGCGACACAGGCAACGTCTTTCATCCCGATCCCGATTCGGTTTGGCCTCGGCTAATTCGCCGGACCGAGATGCGAATCGCGAGGGATTATTCCGAGCGCAAGGTCGTGATCGGATCCACTTCCGTTGCGCGGCGCGCGGGAAGATAACAGGCTGCGGCGGTCACGCTCAGCATCAAAACCGACACGACGGTCAGGACCCAGGGATCATGCGGGCTGATCTCGAACAGTTGACCGGCCAGGACGCGGGTAAGCGTGAACGTAGCGGCCAGGCCGATGACGAGTCCCGCGGCGCTGAGTTTCAGACCACGGCCGAGAATCAACTTGAAGATTCCAGTCGAATCCGCGCCCACGGCCAGGCGAATTCCGATTTCCTGCGTGCGTTGCGCTACCGACCACGACATGATGCCGTAGATCCCGATCACGGCCAGCAGAAGCGCCAGGGCGGCGAAGATCGAGAGCAGGACGGTGGAAAACCGGCGAGGGCCAGTCGAGCTATCGAGCAATTGGTTCATAGTGCGGAAGTCCGAGACCGCGATGCTCGGATCAAGCGCCTGGATTTCCTTGTGAACCACCTGGGCCAGCGGCAATGGATCGCCGGCGGTTTGGATCATCAGATAAGTCGGCCCATACCAGAGGAAATAAAAATCGTTGGTGCGGCCTGAGTCCAGCCCGATTTGTTTGATGTCCGCCGCGACGCCGATAATCGTGGACCAAGTCGGACTCGGTCCAAAGGGTCCAGTGACGAAGCGTTTGCCGACGGCGTCTTCTCCAGGCCAAAAAGTATGCGCCATGGTTTCGTTGACGATGACGTAGGGGCCGTCGAGATCGCGTGAGGTATAGATACGTCCACGCAGTGGAATGCCCAGAGTGCGGAAATAATCAGGTGTAATGTTGTGCCGTTGCGCGGTCGGAAAAATGTCGGGACGCATGAGCGGCGACCCGGGGACCGCAAAACGCATGACGTTGTTGCGCTCGGTTGCGAGCGGCGGGGCATTGGTGGCGGCTACGGCCTTCACACCCGGCAGCGAGCGCAGGCGCAGCTCCAGCCGTTCGTAGAATTTCTTGAGTTCTTGGGCATTGGCGTAATCTGGCGTAGAAAGCTGCAATTGGACGCGAAGTGTAAGAACATTAGACGGCTGGAAGCCGGGATGGACATGGAGGATGCGCGCGAAGCTACGGATGAAGAGGCCGGCGCCCATGAGCAGCGCCAAAGCCAGCGCAAATTCCGCGATTACGAGCGCGTCGCGTCCGGCGCTGGCCCCAGTTGTAAACGTGCGGCCTCCGTCCTTTAGGCCCTGCTGCGGATCCTGCCGGGCGGCTTGGAAGGCGGGCGCGATTCCGAAAACCATTCCGGTCGCGAGCGACACGGTGAACAGGAAGGCGAGCGTGGTCGCATCAATATGGACTGTGGCGGGATCGATTAGGCCTGGAGGTGCGAGGCGCAACAGGAAACCGAGTCCGGCATAGGCGAGCAGCAGTCCAGCGGCACCACCGGCGAGGGAGAGTTGGATGCTTTCGGCCAGCGATTGCCGGACGACACGCCAGCGTCCGGCTCCCAGGGCAATCCGGATCGCAAACTCCCGCTTTCGCGTGGCAGCGCGAGAGAGCATCAGATTGGCGACGTTGACGCAGGCAATCAGCAGCACGAGCGCGACGGCGCCGAGCAACACCAGGAGTGCAGGGCGCAAATTGCCGGCCAAGTCATCCTGCAAACCAGTGACGGTCACGCCAAAACCCTTGCTGGTGGTGGGATGCTCGCGCTCAAGACGCTGGGCGATCGATTCCAGCCGGACACGCGCCTGGCGAAGCGAAACGTTCGGCCTGAGACGTGCGATAACACCGAAGCCATGCCGCACGGGATTCGTGATTTCGTCACCGGCTTGGGATTGAGGCAGCCACAGGTCGGCAAAAGCGGGCAGATGAAAATCGACCGGCAGAACGCCAACCACGGTGAACGCCTGACCGTTGAGCTGAATGGGCGCGCCGATAAGTTTCGGATTCCCGTCGAAATATTCCAGCCACAAGCGATGACTCAGCACCGCAATTGGAGCGGCGTTAAGCGCATCATCGGCGGCTTCGAAAGCGCGGCCCAGGATGGGACGAACTCCGAGGATCGAGAAGAAACTGGAGCTGACGTATGTGGGCTGCACGTGGATCGGCTCGCGTCCACCTGTAAGACTCGAATCCTTGCCGACTGCGACGTAGCGATAACGCGCGCCCTCTTCGAAGATGTCCGTCTGGCGGACCCATTCGTCGTACTCAGTGGGCGAAACACCGAGCTTGGCGAACTGCGGCTGATAACTGTCCCAAATGGCGACCAGGCGCGCGGGATCGCGGTAGGGAAGCGGCCGGAGCAAAACCGAATTGACCACGGTGAAGATGGCGGTGTTGGCGCCGATGCCCAGCGCGAGAGTGAGGACGACGGTGAGGGTGAAGAGGGGCGAGCGGCGGAGCACAATTTATTTATACGCCGGGATCCCGGTTACGCGCTCGCCAATCACCAGGGTGTGGATATGCTCGGTGCCTTCGTAAGTCTTTACCGTTTCCAGATTGCACATATGCCGCATGATGGGGTACTCGTCGATGATCCCGTTAGCGCCCATGAGGTCGCGGCTCAGGCGCGCGCAATCGAGCGCGATGGCGACGTTGTTGCGCTTCAGCATCGAAATGTGAGCGGGCTCGATCTTGCCTTGGTCCTTCACGCGGCCGGCCTGCAAAGCCAGCAATTGCGCCTTCGTGATTTCGGTGATCATCCACGCCAGTTTTTCCTGCACGAGTTGGTGGCTGGCGATGGGTCTATCGTCGAACTGCTTGCGGAGGATCGTATACTGGCGCGCGGTCTCGTAGCAATCCATCGCGGCGCCGATCGCGCCCCAGCCGATTCCGAACCTCGCTTGTGACAGGCACCCCAAGGGCGCCTTCAGTCCCTTCGCGCCTGGAAGCATGGCCGAGGCGGGCACGCGAACATCCGACAGCGCCAGACTGCTGGTAACCGATACGCGCATCGACAGCTTTCCGTGGATATCGGTGGTGTTGAAACCGGGTGTACCTTTCTCTACCAGGAAACCGCGGATGCCGTCCTCGGCGCGGGCCCACACAATGGCGACGTCGGCCAGGGTCCCGTTGGTGATCCAGGTTTTTTCGCCGTTGAGGATCCAGTGATCGCCGTCTTTCCTGGCGCGCGTCTGCATACCCGCCGGATTCGAGCCAAAACCGGGCTCAGTGAGTCCGAAACATCCAATGGCCTGGCCGGATTGCATCTTCGAAAGCCAGCGATCCTTTTGTTCAGGTGAACCGTAACACAGGATCGGGTACATGACCAGCGCGCCCTGCACGGAAACAAAGCTGCGCAGTCCCGAATCGCCGCGCTCCAGCTCTTGCATAACTAGGCCATATTCGACATTGCTCATGCCAGCGCAGCCGTAGCCTTCGAGATTCGCTCCGAGAAAACCGAGCTTGCCGAACTCGGGTATCAACTCGCGGGGAAAACGAGCGTCGCGGAAACAGTCGCGGACGATGGGAATAACGCGGTCGTCGACGAACTGCCGCGCGGTCTGGCGCACCAGAAGTTCCTGCTCGGAGAATTGTGAATCGATGAGAAAGTAATCAACGCCGGGGAAGCGGGCCATGGCCCTATTGTAAACGCCGGATTAAGCGATGCGGCGTATCAAGCGCGCCGGCAGCGTAACCAGCGCCCATACCAGCTCAAGCACACCGCCCACGGCGATACCGATCAGGCGGAACGGCAGCAGCACCAGCCAGACAATCGGATAGAGGAATAGAGCCATCAAAGCTAACGGCCAGCAGAGAATGAAGAGGATGACAAACAACAGGAAACCGAGCATGGCAAGCCTCCATTCTTAGGTACGGTCATAGACTGGAACTTGTTCCAGGAGGATGGAGCGGGAGACGGGATTCGAACCCGCGACATCAACCTTGGCAAGGTTGCACTCTACCAGCTGAGTTACTCCCGCGCTGCTACCGCTTCCTTGCGGTCGCGGCTCGGTAACCGAGTTTTTGGGGCTCGGTAATCGAATTTTATTGTCGCGCGCCGCGCGCGAAACTGTCAAATGACTGCTCCAGGCGGGCACTTCAGCGCAAGCTCGTCGAGAACCATAGTTTATCAAAACGTCACATTGTGAGCGGGTCGTGATTCTAACATTTGAGAAGCATACTGTTTTATGTAAGCTGCTGAAAACAATATGAATAACGGTCCAAAATTTAGTAGTTGCGAAGAGCTGGCAACTGTGCTAGACTGACTTTGCCCGCAACACGGAGTGGGATGCACTGAAGCGCCCGCGGCCGTCGTTTGAATCGGTCGGTTCCCTCAGAATCGAAAGTTTGAATTATAGCTTTTCCACAGGCTGTGGAAAAAGTGTGCAAAAAGTGCGCGGATTGTGACTAAACAATGAATAGCTGGGAACAAATAAAGAGACTGATTTCAGACAACATCAGCCTTGAGGCCTATCAGAATTGGCTGTCAAAAACTTTTTTCCTCAAGTCGGAAGGCGCCAAACTCTGGGTTGGTGTCCCAGATTCGGCAACGCGAGATTGGATCGAGCAGGAATATGCGCCGCAGATATGGTCAGCTATCCGTGCGCTAAATCTTACCGTGAAACAGGTGGCTTATGAGGTCCAGGGGACCACGCAGATAATCGCTATGAAAAGCGCAACCGACGAAAAGTCCGAAATTGTGTTCTCACCCATCATCAGCTTGAATCCCAAGTTCACCTTCGATTCATTCGTGGTGGGCTCCTGCAATCAGTTCGCTCATGCGGCGGCCCAGGCGGTTGCTACCAGCCCTTCCAGATCGTATAACCCGCTGTTCATCTATGGCGGAGTCGGCATGGGCAAGACCCATCTGATGCATGCCATCGGACGATCGTTAAGCGACCGCTACACGGGAATGCGCATCATCTACACTTCGAGCGAGCGGTTCATGAACGAGATGATCACCTGCATCAAGACAGACCGGATGCAGCTTTTCCACCGGCATTATCGCAACGCCGACGCGCTCCTGGTGGATGACATTCAGATCCTGGCCGGCAAAGATGGGACGCAGGAAGAGTTCTTCCACACGTTCAACGAGCTTTTTGAGCACCAGAAACAGATCGTAATTTCGAGTGACTCGCCTCCCAAGAGCACTCCGGGACTGGTGGAAAGGCTTCGTTCGCGCTTTGAATGGGGTCTCATGGTGGACGTACAGCCGCCGGACCTGGAAACTAAGATGGCCATTCTCGAAAAGAAGGCAGAGCTGGAGGGGATCAAGCTTCCCGAAGATGTCCGTATCTTCATCGCCACAAAAACAAAGTCGAATGTCCGCGAACTGGAGGGGGCGCTGATAAAGCTGGTCGCTTACTCATCGGTGACCGGCACTCCCATCACGCTTCAGATGGCGCAGCAGACGTTGAAGCATCTGACTCATATTCAAGAGAGGCGAATCACAATCGAATCCATCGTCAAGGTGGTTGCCGACAGGTTTTCTTTGCAGCCCGCCCAGCTCAAGCAGAAGACCAATGAGCGGAAGATCGCCTATCCTCGGCAGATCGCTATGTACCTGGCCAAGGAGCTGACCCCGGCGTCACTACCCGAGATCGGACGCGCGTTCAATGGCAAACATCACACCACGGTTCTGCACTCGATCCAGAAGATTGACCGGCTCCGGCAACAAGACCAGGATTTGAACAATCTCATCCACAAGCTAGTCGATTCAATCCATTAGGGTTAGCTAGTTTTTCCACTGCGGGTAGACCGGAAGCCTTGTGAGTACTGTGGAGGAAGGCGTGACCCTGGAAATTTTAGGCTGCATGACACCCTGGGATTCACAGGTTTCAGTGGCAAGAAGCATCTGATTTTTGTATAATTTAGAGAGAAATCAACTTTTCAACAGCTCCTACTATTACGGTTCTAGTACATAGCTATTTAGGGAGAGGGAATAGAACTAGCCGGACCCGAGGCAAGCAACGACAAAGGGCAAGGGGAAACGATGGAGTTCACAGTTAGCAAGACGGATCTGGTTCGGGAGTTGAGTCTGTCCCAGGGCGTGGTGGAGAAGAAGACCACCATCCCGATTTTGTCGAATGTTCTGGTGGAGGCGCAGGGGGATCGAATCAATCTGACCGCCACCGATCTGGAGTTAGGCATCCGTTCTTCCTGTCCTGCTCGAGTCAAGAAGCAGGGCGCCGGGACGATACCTGCCAAGCGGCTGCTGGACTATGTTCGACTGCTTCCGGATGCTGATCTCGAGGTCAAGCTGCAGGAAAACCAGTGGGCCAGCCTGATATGCGGACGCTCGCGTACGCGGATCGCTGGGATGTCGCGCGAGAGTTTTCCGGAGCTGCCGCAGATGCCGGCCGTGCTGGCGCAGATTCCGGTGGGGGTGCTGGCATCGCTGATCGCGAAAACTATTTTTGCCATTTCGATGGAAGAATCGCGCTTCACTTTGAACGGCTCTCTGCTGCTGTTGAAGAGCACCGGCTTGGCGATGGTGGCGACGGATGGGCATCGCCTGGCGATGGTGGAGAGCCAGATCGATTTGCCGGGAGTAACCGGAACGTATCGAGCGCTCCTGCCACGCAAGGCTATGGGCGAGATTTTGAAGCTGGGCGGAGAATCGAACTCGGACGCAATGATTCAGTTCTCAGGCGACGAGAATCACCTGTTCTTCCAACTGGGCGACCGCTTGCTGCTGAGCCGAAAGCTGACCGGCAATTTTCCGGATTTCGAGCGAGTGTTGCCGAAGGATCATCCGCATTCGGTGACGCTCGACCGCGAGGAATTGCGGAAGTCGATTGAGCGCGTCGCGCAATTCTCGGACGAACGCTCCCGAGCCATTAAGCTGCGCGTACAGGAGGGCGAGCTGCACATTCATTCGTCGCTCTCTGAGACCGGCGAAAGCGAGGAGAGCCTTCCGGCGCAGTATGACGGCGAGCCGGTGGAGATTGGCTTCAACGCAAGTTATTTACTCGACTTTTTGCGGGCGACCACTGAGCCGCAGGTGGCCTTTCATTTCAAAGATCCACATAGCGCCGGTGAGTTGAGGCCCGCCGGCGATGGCGCGGCGAATTACAAGTATCGGTACGTGGTGATGCCGATGCGGATCTGACTGGCGAGAGCAGCAGGCATTAGGCAGTACTTAGTTTAAGGATTGAGCATTACATGGCAACAAAAGAAATGGGTCCGGTAGAGGTTTACGATTCCAGTAGTATCAAGGTGCTGGAAGGCCTGGAAGCGGTGCGGTTGCGGCCAGCGATGTATATCGGCTCAACCACCGAAAATGGGCTGCATCACCTGGTCTATGAAGTGGTGGACAACTCGGTGGACGAGGCGCTGGCAGGCTTCTGCGACCGAATTGAAGTAACCATCCACATCGACAACTCGGTCACCGTGGTCGACAACGGGCGCGGCATTCCGACCGGATCATGCCGGGAAGAGGGCGTCTCGGCGGCAGAAGTTGTCATGACCAGGCTGCACGCCGGCGGCAAGTTCGATTCCAAGAGCTACAAAGTCTCGGGCGGTCTGCATGGCGTCGGCGTCAGTTGCGTCAATGCGCTTTCTGAATTACTTCAGCTCGAGATCTGGCACGAAGGCTATACCTGGGAGCAGGAATACCAGAAGGGCGTCCCCAAGGCGCCGCTCGCTCAGACCGGCAAAGCTGGAAAGAAAACCGGCACCAAGATAACGTTCAAACCCGATCCCACCATCATGACCGCGATAGAGTTCAACTACGACACGCTGTCGCAGCGGCTTGCGCGAGCTGGCGTTCTTGAACAAAGGCCTCACGATCACGCTCACCGATGAGCGGGTGGAACCCGCCAAACAGCACGAGTTTCATTACAGCGGCGGCATAGCGGAATTCATCAAGCACCTGAATCGCGGCAAGGCGGTGCTGCACGAAAAGCCGATCAATTTCGAAGGTGATCGCGAGATGCCGAACGGCGGCTCGCTGGCCATGGAAGTCGCGCTGCAGTACAACGACGGCTATTCGGAAAATGTCTTCAGCTTCGCCAATAACATCAACACCGTCGATGGCGGATCGCATCTAAGCGGATTCCGTAGCGCGCTGACGCGCACCATCAACGCGTACGGCCAGCAAGCCGGGCCTGTTCAAGGATGTAAAAGAGGGTCTCAGCGGCGATGATGTCCGCGAAGGGTTGACCGCGGTGGTTAGCGTGAAGCTCCCTCAGCCGCAGTTCGAGGGACAAACCAAGGGCAAGCTAAATAGCGATATTCAGGGTTTCGTGGTGCAGTTCGTGAACTCGAAGCTGGGCGAGTATTTCGACAAGAATCCCGCCGTGATGCGGAAGATCGTCGGCAAGGCCATTGATGCGGCGCGGGCGCGGGAAGCGGCGCGCAAGGCTCGCGATCTGACGCGGCGCAAGGGCGCGCTCGATTCAGGCGGGCTGCCCGGCAAATTGGCCGACTGCCAGGAGAAAGATCCGGAGCGATGCGAGCTGTTCCTGGTGGAGGGTGAATCGGCCGGCGGCACCGCCAAGGGAGGCCGCGACCGGCGCTATCAGGCGATTCTGCCGCTGCGCGGAAAAATCCTCAACGTCGAAAAAGCCCGCTACGACAAGATGCTGGGGCACGAGGAAATCCGGTCGATGATCACTGCTATCGGCACTGGCATCGGCCTGGCGGATTTCGATGTCACCAAGCTCCGCTACCACAAGATCATCATCATGACCGACGCCGACGTGGACGGCTCGCATATCCGCACTCTGCTGCTTACCTTCTTTTTCCGGCACATGCAGGAGTTGATCAAGCGCGGCCATGTTTTCGTTGCTCAGCCGCCCTTGTACCTGATCAAGAAGGGCAAGAGCCAGAAGTACATCAAGGACGATAAGGAGTTCACGCGCGAAATCCTGCGCCGGGCCACGGAAAATTTGATGGTGAACCAGGCGACCAAGGTGCGGTGTGAAGCTGGAAGGCACGGAGCTCCGCAATTTCCTGATGTCGCTGGACGAGTTCCAGCAGATGTTCCGGCGCGTGGAGCGGCGCCTGCGCGATCCGCGGGTGGTGGAGGTATTGGCCAACGTCGAGCATAAGCTCGACACCAAGGCGGACTTTCACGAGAAGGCTAATCTCGAGCCGGTAGCGGCGGCCCTGAACGCAGCCAAAGTGGAAGCCAGGCTGGATCCCGAAGAAGAGCACGAGACTTGGAAGGTGGTGTATCGCGACCCGACCAGTGCGGAGCGCACCATCGGCGTTGACCTGGTGTTGCAGCCCGAGTACCGGCGCATGCGAGTGATCGCCCGGCAGGTGGCCAAGTACAATCAGCCGCCGTTCAAGGTGTTGAGGGACACGAAGTCGGAGACGTTGCCTGGCTGGCGCGAGCTGCTGGACCATATCAAGAGCGAAGGCACGCGCGAGGTGTCGATCCAGCGCTACAAAGGCCTGGGCGAGATGAACGCCGAGCAGTTGTGGTCGACCACCATGAACGCCGAGACGCGCACGCTTTTGAAGGTCGATCTGCAGGATCTGGCCGAGACGGAAGCGATCTTCTCGACGCTGATGGGCGAAGATGTCGAGAGCCGGCGCAAGTTCATCGAAGAGAATGCGCTGGATGTGCGGAACCTGGACGTCTAGTTCCGCTCCCTGTGGTCGCGGCTCGAGTCAGCATTCCCGACCCTCGCAGTAGCGAGCAGTAAATGGACATCGATATAGCCGATCACTACGAACAATGCCAACGGAGGAATCGGCGACAAATCCCTGGTTCAAGGCCTGCCTTCGTTGATCGCATCATTGATTTCCTTATCGGTTAGCGGTTTAAAACCTTTCCGCTTCATCCCTTGCCGTAAAGCGAAAAGATCGTCAACGGCTCGCCGAACATCTTCCAGATTCCTGCCACCTTCGGGAACAATCCTGGCGACCGGCTTATCATGCCGGGTGATAACGACCTCCTCACCGCGACAACGCGATCGAGAAGTTCTCCGAAGCGTTTCTTAGCCTCAAAAGCGGTCATGGTTTTCATCCGAGTAGACTCGTCTCCATCTTATCGGAGGGCATCCGTCGGATCGATCCGCGTAGCGCGCCGAGCCGGCAAATAGCTGGCCAGCATCGCCACGGCGGTGAACAGCAGACGCGCTCGCGCCGAACGCGATGGGATCCGTGGCACTGGTCTGGTACAAGCAGGCTCGACATCAGGCGCGTCAGCACGAAGGCGCCGGCTAAGCCGATCGCAATCCCCATCAGCGTCAGTCGGAGGCCGTGGCCGACCACCAGCTTCAGAACATCGCCCGGATCCGCGCCCAGCGCCATGCGAATCCCCAACTCCTGCGTCCGCTGCGCGACTGAGTATGCTATGACGCCATAGATTCCGACATGGCCAGAATCAGCGCGGTTGCCGAAAACACTCCGAGCAAAAGCATCGTAAAGCGCTGCTGCTGGCTAGCGGAGCCGACCAGTTCCTCCATAGTTTGCACATTGGTCAGCGGCTGATCTTTGTCGACCTCGGAAACCTGGCGCCGAATGGCCGAGAGCACGCTTCGCGGATCTCCTGCAGTACGTATGCTCAGGTTCAACAACGGCCAGGGAAGTTGGGGAAATGGCAAAATCACCTCAGGCGAGGTCTCGTCCCCCAAGGTCACGTTTTTGAGATCGCTGAATACGCCCACCACTTCCACCGGCAGCGGCCGCTGCCCCAGCAAGATGTGTTTGCCGATGGGATTCTCGTTGGGCCAATAAAGGCGCACGACGGCCTGATTGACAATTGCGACCCCGGGGGCATCGGCGTTGTCGTGATCGGTAAACTCGCGCCCTCGCAAAAGCGGAACGCGCAGCACTCGCGCATAGTCCGGGCTGATGGTTTGAATGTCGAGAATCGGCCGCTGGCCGAAGGGCACGATCGGTTGTCCTTCCGGCAGCATGGGCGATCGCCGCGACGGATTCAGGGGAAGGGCGGACGAGATGGCCGCGCCCTGGACTCCCGGCAAAGCTTGCACTGCTTGGAGCACTTGATTATAGAACGTTATTTGCTGTAGCGGCGTCGCGTACTTGGTGGGGGCAACGCGATCCGCATGGTCAGCACGTTAGCCGGGTCGAATCCCAGGTTGACCGTCTGCAGGCGAGCGAAGCTGCGAATCATTAGGCCCGAGCCCACCAGCAAAACCATCGAAAGCGCCACCTGCGCGATAACCAGCAGATTACGCGCGAGGTTTCGACGATGGCTTCCCGTGCTCCCGCGGCCCTCATCGCGCAAAACAGCATTGAGATCCGGTTTCGAGAGTTGGAGCGGCGGGCGCGAGTCCAAATAGGATTCCGCTCGCCAGTGAAATGGTGACGTAAACGCCAGCACCGCGAGATCGATGCGTGCACCGGCCATGTTGGCAAATCCGACAGCGTCAGCGAGGCAAGCTCATGCGTACACCACTGGCTCGAGCAGAATCCCGCAGACCCCGCTCACCATCGCAAGCAGCAAACTTTCGACGATCAATTGGCGGATGAGCGCTCTCCGGCTCGCGCCCAATGCCGCGCGCACTGCGATTTCTTTCTTGCGGCCGAGCGCCCGCGACAAAAGCAGACTGGCTACGTTTGCGCAGGCGATCAGCAATACGAATCCGACCGCGCCCATGAGGACCAGCAGAGCGGGACGGAAGTTGGCGACCACATGTTGTTGAAGATCCCGTACCACGACCTTTTGGTTTGGATCGACGTCGGGACGGCCCGGGATTATCGCGCTGATATTGGTGATTGAGAACGTCCATTTCAGCTTGTGCCTGATCTCGCGTGGTTCCGGACTCGAGACGCGCGACCCCGTAGAGATAGCCGGCCCCGAGCCGGACGCGCTCCGGCGGTAACCAGGCTGTGCTCAAACAAGCGCGGCGACCAAATGTCCACATTGGGCCCAGCTCAGAAAAAGCAAAATCCGATGGCAGAACGCCGATGATAGTGTAGTCTCGAGAATCCAGCGCGATGCTTTCCCCGATAATGTCCTTCCTCGCTCCGAAGCGCCGCAGCCAGAGCGAGTGACTGATGATCACCTCCGGTTTTGCCTCCGGCTGATCTCCGTTCGCCGCAAAAGCGCGGCCCAACTCCGGGCGCACACCGAGCACGTCGAAGAAATTCGCCGAAACCCGAGCCGATGAAAGCTGTTCGGGATCGCCGCGGCCGGTCAGGTTGAACGTATCGCTGGCGAACGCGGCAACGCCGGAGAAAGAACGCGTCTGATCGCGAAGCAAACTGCAGCGCAGATAGGAGAAGCCTTGCAGCTGCCCGCGCCGGTCGGCAAAGAGCAGCGCCAACCGGCCGGGATCGGCATAAGGCAGCGGTCGCAGCAGCAGCGTGTTGGCAACCGTGAAGATGGCCGTGTTGGCGCCAATTCCCAGCGCCAGCGTCAGGATAGCGACTAGCGCAAAGCCGGGGCTTTTCAGCCAGCATTCGAACCGCGTAGCGAAGATCAATCCACATAAATCCGTTTGACGCGCGCGTGAATCCCGCAGAGTACGCTGTAAGAAATGGTCCCTGCGATGCGTGCGATCTGCTGCGCGTCGATCGAGAGTCCGGCTTCCGAGCCGAGCAGAGTCACGGCATCGCCGACGGCTACGGGCGGGCAGTGCGTCACGTCGATGGTGGTCAGATCCATCGAGACCGCGCCTAAAATAGGCGCCAGATGGCCTTTGACGATCACCCGGCCTTTGTTCGAGAGCCGGTGCGGGATGCCATCGGCATATCCGGCGGCGAGAACGGCGATCCTGGTCGGCTGGGCCGCTCGAAAAATGCCGCCATAGCCGATCAGCGCGCCGGCCGGCAAGTCCTTCACCGATAGCACCGCGGTTTTCCAGGTAAGCGCAGGTCTGACATCCAGCACCCGCGGCGGAGCGTTGCCTTTGGCCACCGGCGAAACATAACCATAGATGGCGTGGCCCGGCCGCACCATGCGCTGCCAGGCGTCGCGGCGCCCATAGGCTACCGGCGTGCTGCTAGCCAGATGCAAGAACGGAGGATCCACGCCGGCGCTTGACAACTCCGAACAAACCGATGTGGAACATGCGGGTCTGCTCTTCGGTCTGCGAACTGGCGTAGTTGGCGGCCGAAGCGAAGTGGGTCATCAAGCCTTCGAGCGACGAATGTTTGGCGGCGCCGATCGCGTCCAGGATCTCGCCTGCCGAGGCGCGCGTGCCGAGCCGCCCCATCCCGCTGTCGATTTTCAGATGATAAGCGCTCACGACGCCGCGGTTTTCCGACAGGCGATTCCATTCCTCAATATCCCCTAGCGAGTGAATCACGGGCGTGAGGTTATAGTCCAGCAAGCCCGCGCGTTCGGCCGGCAGAAAATCCGCCATGACGAGGATGCGCGTAGTGATGCCGCGCTCGCGCAGAATCGCGCCCTCTTCGACATTGCTGACCGCCAGCCAGCGCGCGCCCGCGTCGGTCAACCTCTTCGATACTTCGATGGCGCCGTGCCGATAAGCGTCCGCCTTCACTACCGGCATCACCTCCACCGCCGGGCCCACCACATCCCGGACGGCTTGAAAATTGTCGGCAATCTGTTGGAGTGAAATTTCCACCCAGGATCGGTAGGCGAACGGGCCCATAGCTCCATGGTAAGGCCGTTAAACTTTCCCGAGCCGTTAAACTTGATGATGCGGCAATCCATGGCGATCGAGCGATTCGATATTCCTTTTTCAGAAGCTGCGGTGCACGATCTTCACGAGCGGCTGGCCCGCACCCGGTGGCCGGACGAAATCCAAGGTTCTGGCTGGGACTACGGATTCCCACTCGGCTACCTGCGAGAAATCTGCAGCTATTGGAAGGACGAGTTCGACTGGAAAGCTAGAATCGCCCGCTTCGCGCGCTTTCATCACTATCGTTGCACGGTGGATGGAGTCGGCATTCACTTCCTCCATCAGCGCGGCAAAGGTCCGGCGCCAATGCCGCTGATAATCACACACGGCTGGCCTGGCTCTTTTCTCGAGATGTTGAAGATCCTGCCGCTGCTGAGCGATTCCTTCGACGTCGTGGTCCCGTCGCTACCGGGGTTCGGGTTTTCCGACCGGCCTACCCAGTCCGGCATGAATCTTTTTCGGATCGCGGATCTGTGGGCCGGACTGATGACCGAGCTGGGATACCATCGCTTCGCAGCGCAAGGGGGCGATTTCGGCGCCAGCGTCTCGACCATCCTGGGACTGCGTCATGCCGAGCGGATGATCGGCGTTCATCTCAACTTTATTCCGGGTTCGTACCGGCCTTATCTTGAGCCGGATACTAAGCCGTCCGCTGTGGAACAGGCGTATGTGGATGAGGCAGCTCGCTGGTCCACCGACTGGGGCGCCTATGCGCATGTGCAGCGCAATGAGCCGCTCACCGCCGCCTATGGCCTGAATGACTCCCCGGCAGCGTTGGCGGCATGGATCATCTCCAAATTCCGCGATTGGGCGGACTGCGATGGCGATGTCGAACGCCGCTTCACCAAGGATGAGCTGCTAACCGGCGTGACGCTGTACTGGATGACCCAAACCGTGCATTCCTCGTTCCGCCTATATCATGAGACCAAGAAAGCGCCGGTTCACTTCCAGAAGGGGGAGTTCGTGCGCGTGCCTTGCGCCATAGCTCGATTTCCCAAGGAAGCCCCGTTTCCGCCACGCGAATGGATCGAGCGCGGATACAACATCCAACGCTGGACCGATATGCCGCGCGGCGGCCATTTCGCGGCCGCAGAAGAGCCCGAATTGCTGGCTGAGGACATCCAGGTGTTCTTCGGCGGGCTGCGATCCTAGGGTCTAATTGGGTGATCCTTGCCAGTTTGGCTCGCCGGCGCTTTGGGGCGTCGAGACTCGACGTCGCACGAGCCGGACATTCAGGTGGGCACGCCGAATTTGGGCAGGATCCAGCGCATTAGCGCGAAGTAAGCGGCGACGAAAAGTATGAGTCCCAACCACTCCATAATTATTTCTCCTGGCGTCCGGATCGCATACCAAGCAGCAGCCGTTCGTAGTCTTCAGTCACCCTATCCCAACTATACCGCTCCGCCACACTCTCCATCGCCCGGCGGCCCCACTCCACCCGCTCGGCTTCCGGCATCGTAAGGACCAGATCTAGCTTCGCCGCCAAATCACCGGCCTCGAACGGAATTCCCGCACCACTTGCTACCTCGGCGTTTTCGGGCGTATCCAGATACAGCACTACGCTCCGCGGCCCATGGCTTCGATCAGAGCCGGATGCGTGCCGCCGACCTCAGTGGCGTGGATGTAGGCGAAGCAGTGCGACTAGCAGCTCGTGATAACCGCGGCCGTAGATCGCGCCCGGCATCACGACTCGCGGATCCTGTGGTGTCGCGCACGCGCTGGATGTACTCCTCGGCGTAGGGCGCGTCGCCGATGAGGGCCAGCTTCATCGCAGTGTTTACTTTCTCGAAAGCCTCGCGCACGGCCAGCGCATTGTTCTCCGGCTCCATGCGGCTGACGTACAGAAAATATCGGCCGCGCTCGAGGCCGAGCTGGTCCAACACACCCGCGGTTTCCAATTTGCCCAGTCTCCGCGCCGTATGGGATGAATTCGGAGTGCTTGCCGTAGCGCTCCAGATAATATTCGGCGATCTTCCTGGCGTCTGTCACAATCACATTCGGGCAAAACGTCGCCAAGCGCTCGGAAATCAGGTACCAGGCTCTTGGCCAGCCGGTTCCACTTGCGGCGCTTGCGCTCCAGTCCGTCGACATTCAGTGCCATCGGAATTCCGAGCGAGCCGCGGCCAAAAGGTGAAGATGGCATTCGCGGCGTTGCAATAGAGCGCTACATCCGCGCCGGTGAAAGATCAAATGAATGGTGGACAGGAAGGTATGGACCAGGGTGTCGAAATACTTGTGCCGCCAGGTTGGCAGATAAATCAGCCGCACGCCGCGATAAATCGGCTCGGAATGGCCGCTCGCGGCAATAGACGGTGACCTGGTGCCCACGCTCCGCTAAACGCGTGGAAAGCTCTTCGGCGAAAGTCTCGAATCCGCCATAGCGCGCGGGAATTCCACGCGTGCCGAGAATCGCGATCCGCGGCTGGCTGCGTTCTGCCGACTGCCTCCTGCCTCCTGGGCGTTAATCTCCCGCCGTCTTCGAACGAGCCAAGGCGCGCGACTTGACCGGCCGGACTGCTCACCGGCTTATAGCGGAACCAACTGGCGATGTAATCGTCGTCCACGCGCTTGCGGCTCATGATTTCGCGGCGTTTGCCCATGACCCGCTTCCAGTTTCGCGTGACATACCAGAACGCTTTGAGCGAACTCTGCTCGCGCACCAGGCAGGCGCCGAAAACCACGATATCCCGCGCCGTGATGGATAGCCAGTTGCGCTTGTAAAGATCGCCGGTCATGTTTTTCATGCGCATCAGGAAGCGGTTTTTCACCGAGTGCATGTTGATCCCGGACGGTAGCGCCCGCCGGTTGCCGGGAAGCACTTTGCGCACGTGATAACCGCGCGCATTCGGACTATAGATGCAGCGCCAACCCAGCAACTGCGCCCGCCAGGCGACATCGGCGTCTTCGCGGTAGACGAAGAAATCGGGATCGAAGAATTCTTCGCCGATCGAAATGTCGTCGATCATCTCGCGGCGATACAGCGCCGCTGCGGCGGTGGCGCCGAAAACATATTCGTGTTTGAGATAGTGGCCGTTATCCACTTCCTGGCTGCCGCGATCCAGATGGCGCAGCATGGGAGTGAAGTAGATGCCGGTGGAATCCACCAGCGGCTTGTCCGGAAGATCGAAGGTGGCCAGGATGGTCAGCAGCTTTCCGCAGACCGTGCCCACCTTCGGATCGAATTGCCCGGCCTCGACCAGGGCCTGGATGAAATTCGGCAGCAGCAGCACATCCGGGTTGAGAGTCAGGACCCACTCGCCGGTGCTGGCGTGAATGGCCTGATTCTGCGCCGCGGCGAAGCCGATGTTTTCATCGTTGTAAATGATCTGGCAGCGATCCTCGAACTGCTCCAGGATATCCACCGTGCCGTCCGAGGACGCATTGTCGATGACGATGATTTCCTTGTTGGCATAGCGCTGCGCCAAGACGGACTCCAAGCATCTTTTAATAAATCGGCCGCTGTTATATGTGACGATTGTTACCGAAACCCTATCGTTATCGGACATGTATGTGAGTCGTGTCTCTATTTTTAAGTTTGAGCAACTGCATTCACCCTACTGCCTTCGTATAACTTCCCGAACACTCCGCGTCCCCAACACGGCCGGAAAGCATGCTGCGTCCCGCGATCTCCGCAATCTTCGCATAGACTTTGAGCGGTCCTGCGCTTCGCCACCGAACCATCTCGATCGCCGCTCTGACAACGGAACCCAGCACCACAGCCGCGCTCACTCCCCGGTATGCGTACGGCCGAAAGTGCTTAGAGGCGTACTTTAGAAGGCTAACATACCAGTAGACTCGGCGGCATCCCCAGTCCAGCTTAGCAATGCTGTGGCCACCCCGATGGCGCGCGATTACTTGCGGTACATATTGGATTTTCATGCCCAAATTGCGCGTCGCGCCTGCAAAAATCGACGTCTTCAAACCACAACGGATGAAATTGTGTGTCAAAACCGCCCAGCCGCTGCCACAGATCGCGCCGAAACATCAGGAACGCGCCGGGCGGCTGATCGGCTTCGGCGGGTTGGTCGAGATCAACGTCCAGGCATCGGTAACGCCGATTCACGGGATTCCGAGGGAGCATGCGGTTGATGCCCAGGACTTCGAAAATCAAAGCCGCAGGCGTCGGGAAAGCGGCGCAGCGTGAAGCCGGCCTGAACCTGGCCGCTCGCATCCACCAGCCTTCCTCCGGCCGCTCCAACGCCTTCCCGCGGTGCAGGCCTCGAGCGATCGGATCGATGCGGTGTGATCGAGCTCGGCATCTGGATTAAGCAGCAGAACCAATTCGGTGGCGAGCGCGGCGACGCCCTGGTTCACGGCCGCCGGCGAAGCCCCGGTTGCGTCGAGTTGGCTGATCAGCTTGACACGAGGGCCGCTCGCGGCACCATCGCGCGTGGCGTCCCGGAAGCGTTATCGACCACAACAACCGGAAGGCCCGCGCAGGAGTCCAGGCACCGTCCGATGACATCCGCCGAGTTGTAAGTCACCACCACCACCCCGGTCTGATTCATGCCCGGCTCACGTAGAGCAAAGTACAGTTTCCAGTAGAGATCGAAACCTGTCAACCGCTGCAGCTCCCGGATTTCGTCTTTCGCTTCGCTCGAGAATGGCCGCCAGGTTGGCCGGAGATGTTCCCCGGCCTGATCGAAATCGCCGCATGCCCTCCGATTTGCCTTTCAGGTAGGCACAGCAGCCCCGTGGCGTAGCGCGACGAATTCCCCACAGACCCTGGGCGACTAAGACCGGCCAACCATAGCGTAAGATCCATCTGCGGGGATAGTGTTTCGCTACGAGCAGAAATTGATTTCGAGCGATTTTTCTCACAGTGTCGGGATGCCAACGCCCCAGAGTGGCGCTGCCCTGATGATAGGCGACGGCCTCGGGAACGTAGATGCCCTGAGCCCCGCCGCGGCGCAGCGGATACCGAAATCGATGTCTTCCAGATAGGATTCGAAATCTTCATCCAGCAAGCCGACTCGCTGGAACAATTCGCAGCGAAAGAGCGCGGCGGTGAACGGAGCGAAGCGGATCTGCGCGCGGCTGGTTCCACAGCGGCGAATCGGGACGGCCGTGGCCGCATCTCCAGGCGCAGGCGCCGCGGCAGATCGCATCGAAGGCGCCATCGATGCGGTCGCGATCGCGTAGCATCCAGCAATTTGCCGGTGGCGAACCAGGCGTTCGTTAGCTCTGCCTGCGTCGATCAGATTAGCCAGCCAATCGAGTTGCGGGCGCGACGTCGTTGTTCAGGATCAGCGATCCAGTCCGGAGCCGGCCGATCGGATTCCGCAGTTTACCGCGTGGCTGAAGCCGGTGTTCTCGCCAGCTGGATGACCTCGGCGCCGGCGCCCGCGCGACACGTCGACCGAATCGTCGCGTGCTGCCGTTGTCGACGACGATGATCCGATGGATGGGATGGGTTTGCGCCGGCAGCTGCCCAGCAAATTCCGCCAGCAGCGCGGCGCCATTCCAATTGGGGATGACCGCCGCGACTTGGCGGGCGCATCATTCAGCGCGCGCCGCCCGAAGCGCTTCCGGACCAGGAACCAAAGATTATAGAAGCCCGTCGCGCCATGGGTTCAGCTTGATCTCGCCCAGGCGGGAAGAGTAAAGGATCGAAATTTCGGCGAAGCGAATGCGGCGAGCTTTTCAGCGCCTCGATCTTGATTTCTTCGGAGAACGACATGCCGTCGGATATCGAGCCGCATGTCTTTCAAGATCGATCGCCGGAAAACCCACATGCCGGATTGCGAGTCGCGCACCCAGCGGAAGTACAGCATCGACATGGCCAGCGAGAGAATCCAGTTGCCGAACTTGTGCTTGAAGCTCATGGCCTGGCGGTCGCGCACCGGGAAGCGCGAGGCATTGAGAAAATCCACATCCAGATGCAGGAAGGCTTCGATCAGGTAGGAGATCGCGTCGGGCGGATAACTGTGATCGCCGTCGAGCGTGACGATCAGGTCGCCGGTGGCCGAGGCGAAACCGCGCTTGTAGCTGCGGCCGTAGCCGCGCACCGGCTTCGCGGATCACCTCCGCGCCCAAGGAACGCGCGACGTCCGAAGTGCGGTCGGTGGAGCCGTTGTCCACCACAATCACCTGATCGACGAACTCCGGCATGCGCCCAAGAACGTGCTCGATTCCTTGCTCTTCGTTCAGACACGGGATGATCACCGTGATGCGTTGGCCGATTTATACACAGTGGGGCATTGCGCCGCGGTGTGTTGCGGGCGCTGGTACCATGTTCTCATGAAGTTATTTTGTGGCCTTGTTCTGGGCGCTGTCATGCTTGCCTTCGCCGCCGTGAACCCGCAACTCAAGCAGGTGAATACGGTCTATATTCTGGCGATGGCCGGCGGCATGGACCAGTTTCTCGCGAATCAGATCACGGCGTCCGGTGTGTTTCAGGTTGTGACCGATCCGAAAAAGGCAGATGCAATCATCACCGATCGTCTGGGCGAATCCTTCGAGACCAAGCTCAGTGAGCTGTATCCTCCGCCCGCGCCTCCCACGCCGCCTCCTCCGCCGGTGGATGAAGACAAACCGAAGGCGGATGGCAAGAAGAACACTCTCGACCTTGGCGCCGGCGCACAACGCGTGAACTCAGGCGGACGAGGAAAGGGAAATCTCTTCATCGTGGATCGCAAGAGCCGCAACGTGCTGTGGTCGGTCTTCGAGCCGCCCAAGGACACGACGCCTGGGGAGTTGAGCAAGACCGCTGAGAAGGTGGTGAAGCGGTTGAAGATGGATTTGAGTGATAAGAAGCAGCCCAGCGAATAGGATTGCGGCTGAGATATGCGCTTTGAGCGAAATTCGAATCATTTCGGACTCAGCTCCGGCGTGTTCTCAACAGATCGGATTCTCGTCGTCACTCGGGATGGCAAGCGTTTGCTGGTCGCGGTTGCCGAAAAGTGCGTTTCTTGACAGAAGTGTCCAAACGATGCCCTCAACTGGAACGGCGAACTTTCGGGCTAGGAATACCGCTTATTCCACCGTCGACCGTCTGATTCTCCAGTTCGCGAGTAATCTCCGTGACGACTAAGCATTTAGATGAACGGGTTTTTCCTTGCGGCATGCCAAAAATGTAGGATCTCGATGAGATTCTTCTTTTCGTGAAGGCGGTAATACACGCGAACTGGAGAATGAAGGATCTTCCGGACGCCAGGACGTTTCGAGACAGGCACTCCGAGTCGGGGAAAAGTTTGGAGAAGTTCGATGTGGTTAAGTAAGGCTATACCGAATCGTTCGGCGGCGTCGGGATTATCCGCCCGGATAAAGTCCAGAATGCTCTCTAAGTCTAGGAGCGCGTCTTCTGAGAAGAGGATCTTGTAAGCCACTCACGCAGCCGACGCCGGGCTTCTTCGAAGGACACGATCCTGCCCTCATCAGCAGCTTTGATCCCACGATCAATTGCTGCCAGGGTCGCCTCGTCTTCCTCATCGAGAATGGAGTCCGGTTCGACCAAGTCCCGTTTCTTTAGCTCGGCCATACCTTACAGTAGCTCCTATTCGGGCATTGGAGCAATCGGCGAATGGGTTTCGCTCTCTTCAGATTCCCAGGTCTTTGAACAGCGCTTTTGCTGAGTTCAGACGCTTTCCCTTGCCTCGGTCGGCCTCGCGCATCGCCTTGACGGTCGTGACGTTGGGGACTTTCACCTCGAAAGGCAGGGCCTTTTCGGCGGCTACGCGAAGGAGCAGCATGCGCACGGCATCCGAGACCGACATTCCCATGGAGGCCAGAGTCTTAGCGGCCTGCCGCTTAGTCTTCTGATCGATGCGAATATGCACCATCGTGCTTGCCATTGAGAGTGACCTCTGAGATACATTGTATCTCACGCATTAACGGTTACGCTTCAACCGCAGCACGGCGCGGTAGCTCTCGACCAGTTGCCGAGTCAGCACCGCCATGTCGCGCGTGGCCACCACCTGCTCGCGAGCACGGCGCGCCATCTCGCGGGCTTTCTCGGCGTCGTTGAACAGTTCGATGATCTTCGCCGCGAATTCTGCCGGGTCATCGGCTAGCGCGCATATTTCGCCGTCCTTTATAGTGAGGCCTTCCGCGCCGATGCGGGTGGAGACGACCGGAATGCCGGCCGAAAACGCCTCCAGCAATTTCACGCGCATTCCCGAGCCGCTTAGAATTGGGCAGACGAAGACGGCATAGCGCGCCAGCGGCTCGCGGACATCTTCGACGAATCCGCGCAGCTCGATATTCTCGGGAAGATCGGGCAGGGAATGACGCGGCGGCGCCTCCGCGCCCACGATCACCAGCCGCGCCTCGGGACAGCGCTCGAGCACGCGCGGCAAAACTTTGCGAGCGAACCAGTCGAGCGCCTCCTGATTGGGCGTGTGGCGAAAGCTGCCGAGGAACAGCATGGTGTAAGGCTCGCGGCCGTCGGGTTGAAATTGATAGCGCGAGGTCGCGATCCCGGCGCGGTTGTCGTCGAGCTGCCGCGCAGCTCGGGCAGGAATGACACCAGGTAGTCGCCATTTTCGGGACTGCAAACCTGAATGCGATCGAAGCGCGGCAGAATGCTGAGTTCGTAGCGCAAAGAGCGCGCAGATATTCGAACGTGGCTTTTGTTTTTCGGATCACGCCCGGCATTCCGGCGAGTCCACGGCCAATGGACTGGAAATAGATGTCATGCTCGAACAGCACGCAGGCGAGGCGGTGGAAGTCGGAGAAATATTGGCCGAGCGCGGTGTATTCAAGCTGCACCACGTCGATCTCGTGCAGATAGATCTGCCGATGGATCAGCCATTCAAGATCGGCATTGGCGAACTCGCGAACCGCGAACGGAAGTGATTGAGCCGAACTCTTTCGGCGGCCCTGCATGCGGACCAGGTATTCGACTGAAGCTGCTTTTTCTTCGAGCTCGTGATGCCAGCGCTCATAGTCGTGGTCGAGCAGAATGAGCAGGTGGAGCGAACAGAGCGGGGCGAGTTCGAGCGCGGTTTGGTACATGAACACACCGCCGCCATGGACGGGCGGACAGATCGGATACGGCGAGACGAACAGTACGCTGAGCTTCTCGGGGTCGCGCGTGAGTGTCTGCGAAACGATCGCGGAAATAGCCGCCCAGCGGCCGGCGGAAAGCTTCGGTGTCGGCGATGACGGCCAGGGTACGTGCACGTGCGCGCGATCGGAGCGCTGCCGGCAATTGGAGCGACGCCCGCCACAGTGCGCGCGAGGTTGGCCCGCTCCGGCGAATCGCCAAAGAACACGCTGAGCACCGCGCCGGCGAAAGTGAAGAAGAAATGCGACCAGAGGCGCCGCCATTCGTGAATATTTTTCCAGCAGAAGAGAATGAAATTTTTCTTGAGGACGCGATCGATCTGTCGCTTCGAGAAGTGCTTGCCGATGGTGCCGCGGTGTTCGTGATAGACGACGCTGCGCGGCTGGTACAGGACTTTCCAGCCGCGCTTCCAGGCTTGGTAGCCGAGGTCGGTGTCTTCGAGATAGAAGGGCCGGAGCAGCTCGTCGAATCCGCCGAGCTCCAGAAACTTGCGGCGATCGAATGCGCAGGATCCGCCTCCGCCGTAAAAGCACGGGAAAGGGCGGTGATTGCTGGGTCGATCGCGATGGCGGACGCGCAGTCCGCCGTTTTCCCACCAGCCTTGCGTGAGCCCGGTTTCTTCGCGCAGCTTGTCCGGATCGCTGAAGAAAATCTGGCACGAGACGGCGAAGACTTTTTCGTCGGTGAAAGCCGGCGAGCAGCGGCGCGAGGAAATCCGGCTGCACGCGCATGTCGCTGTTGAGCAGCACCACGATGTCGTTCCTCGCGGCGCGAAATCCCGCGTTCGATCCGCCTCCGAATCCGAGATTCCGGTCGAGCGCCAGCACGCGCACGCCGGGAAATTGTTCGCGCAGGAATTCGGCGCTGCCGTCTTCGGAGCCGTTGTCGACCACGATGATTTCGTTCTCGGGATTGCCGGCCAGCGCCTCGACCACCGAGGGCAGATATTTCGCGAGAAGATCGCGGCCATTCCAGTTCGGGAATCACGACGCTGGCCGCGAGCGATTGGCCGGCCGTTCATCGCGCAGCGCCGGCGGCTTCGTGCGAAGCGATGCGAGCAAGTCAGCCGCGCCAATCGCGACGATGGCGACCAGCAGCAGAAACGGAGAGACGATCAGCAGCGGAAGCGACTTGATCAGCCGCCAGAGGATGGTGAGGAAGCGTCTCTCACTGCGGCTCGGATCAAGCGGGCCAACTCCGAACTTGCGCCCCAGCTTGATCCAGCGTGAAGCGCGAACATGCTCAATTGGCCGCGAGCTCTTCACGCTGGGCTTCGACGCGCTGGGCCCACAGCGTGCGCTCCTCCACGGTCGCTTCGGCGGTTTCGAGCAACCGCACGCACTCGGCCAGTTCACGCCACGTGCTTGGAGTTCCTTCATGAAACGCGCTTCGGTGGCGAGCGCCCATTCGGTCTTGGCGCGATTTTCCGCTTCCAGTCGTTGACCTTGGCTTCGTACCCTGCGCGACAGCGCTCCAGTTCGTTCTGTAGGTCGACGATGCGCTGTCCCGGGGCCTCCAGCTCCGCGCTGAGCGCTGCGGCCCAGCGATTCGCTCGCTCCAGCTCCTCCTTTTGCTTGCGAAACAGATCGAGCAAGGGAATCGCGCTCGGTCTGCGTGTCGGCCAGCCATTTCTTGGTGTCGCGAGCTCCTGCTCCAGAAGCTGGATGTGCTGTTCGCGTTCGCGCAGCAGATTGGCGGCCCGGGGAACGTAGACGAAGGACGTGGATCGGGCAGCGGGCCGAAGGAGCAGAGCCCGATCAGGAAGTGCGCGTCTTCGGCACGTGCCGCCGCCGCCGTCGATGCGCGCTTCGGCCGGCGCAGAAGCGATCTCGGCCGGATGAAAAGCGAAGGACTCCGACGCGATTCTGCAGCACAAGCGAACGTTGCTGAAACACTCTGCAGTTCCGCCACGAATTCCTCGGCTTCGAATTCATGTGCGTGATAAGGATTGGGGCCGGTCTTCGCGCGGGATTCGGCGTAATACTGCTTGTTCGGCGACGAAACAATCAACAGACCGTGCTGCCTCAGAACGCGGGCGCATTCCTGCGAGGAACGCGCTGTGGTCCGGCGAGATGCTCGATCACTTCGAACGCCACCACCAGATCGAAAGCGTTGCGGCGGCGAACGGCATCGCCGGCGCAGGAGCACCGCGAAATGCAGACCGGACAGCGGATAAGTGTGCGCGGGCGATATCGATCGGCTTCGGGCGCGACATCGACGCCGGTGACTGCGCTGGCCGCGACGCGCGAGCTCGGCCGATCCGTAGCCGGTGCCGCAGCCGGCGTCCAACCCGCTGCCCTTCCGCATATCGGCGCGCGAAGGCATAGCGGGCGATGTGTTCGCTCCAGAGATCGTCATTTACCTGGCCCGGAATGACGCGCTCGCCGGTGAATTCAACCAACTTCCGGCTCCGCGTGGGTCAGGGCGGGCGCGGCGTTAGCCAGGCAGCGGTTCAACTCGACGCGGCAGGGCAGGTGGACGATACCGTAGACTCGCCTTCGGCCGGGCCCATTTGCAGCACGATGGCGTTGTCGATCCAGTCGCAGTTTGTAGTATCAAGCGTGCCGTCGGCGATCGCGGGCGAGAAGGAAAAGGAGGACGGGTAGAGTTCGGGAAGCTGGAGGTGAAAATCGACGGTGTAAATGTCGCCGGCGGCCATGGGAGGAAGATCGAAGCCTTCGCGCGCGGTGTTGGTGCCGGCGAAATCGAGTCCCACGTGATTGCGCATCATGAATCCGACGATCGGCAGTGTAATGTCGTCGTGGGCGCGGACGCTGATGCGGACCACGATGTCGGAGACGGCTCCAGAATATAGACGGGCTGGCCGGCCAGGTCGAGAACCGCGATCCCGATCATCCGCGCGGCCGTCGCCGAAGCGATGGTCGATATTCGGAATGGTGTCGACGATTTCGGGCGCACGCACCGGCGCATGGCGGAATCGTCTCGCGCGTTGCGATGCGCCGTGGTGAGATAGGCGTTATCTTTCTCGACCATCGCGGCCATATAATGGCGTGACGACATCATCGCGTGCTGCCGAGTTCCTCACTCGGCCGGCGTCCAGCCACATGGCGCGGTCGCCGATGGATTTGACATCGCCCATGGAGTGCGAAACGAAAAGGATGGTGACGCCGCTGCTCGCGCATTTCATGAACTTTGCGCATGCAGCGCTGGCGGAAATAGATGTCGCCGACCGAGAGCGCTTCGTCCACCAGCAGAATCTCCGGATCGACGTGAATCGCGACGGCGAACGCCAGCCGAACGGCCATGCCGCTCGAATAGGTCTTAACCGGCTGGTCGATAAAGTCGCCGATCTCGGCGAACTCTTCGATCTGGTGGAACTTCGCGTCGATCTCCCGGCGGGAGAGGCCGAGGATGGCGGCATTCACGTAGACGTTGTCGCGGCCGCTGAATTCGGGGTTGAAGCCGGAGCCGAGCTCGAGCAACGCCGCCACGCGCCCCCGCACGGTCACCTCGCCTTTGGTGGGATGTAGAATCCCGGCGACCATTTGCAGCAGCGTGCTTTTCCCGGAGCCGTTTTCTCCGACAATGCAGAACGTTTCGCCGCGAGGGACTTCGAAGATGACGTCGCGCAGCGCCACAAAATCGCGATGAAATGATTTTCGATTCAGAAAGGCGAGTTCTTTGAGGCGCGCGCTGGGGTCGAGTAAATAGGATAGCTCTTGGAGACACTGCGAAATTCAATGACCGGAGAGCGGCACTAGACACGAATCTACTGGAGGGGAAAAGAGAGCTGTCAAATGCAGGAGAATGAGTTTCAGGGCGACCGCCGACCCCCGCTATGTTCACCGCGGCAATTTGAGATGCGGTGTAGGCACCGCTAGCTTGGTGGGGCTACTTTTCCCACCTCTGCTTTCATCCGCCTCGGTGAAGCAAGTCGAGTGAGGCCGGTAGCCGCCCTGATAGGCAATCGTAGTCGATAAAAACCTCCTACGGTTCACTTCGTGTCGGTCGGGAAGCTACTGCCTCCCAACTCCACTATTAAGATAACCTAATGTGCAGTTATCTGTCAAGCCTTTTAATGCTTTAGGCCCCTTGGGTTGACATCGCAGCCGGACCTCCGCATACCCTTAAGAAAGCGGTTGGCTTGCCGGTGTAGCTCAGGTGGTTAGAGCGGCGGTCTCATAATCCGCAGGTCGCAGGTTCGAGTCCTGCCGCCGGCACCATTATTCCTTCCGCGTGGGCAGAATCAGTTCGTAAACTCGCTGGAGGTCGTCCTGCGAGTAATATTCGATCTCGATTCGACCGCGCTGGTCGCTCTTTTCGACGATTCGGACCCGGGTCGCCGAGCGCTGTCTCAAGATCCGCGACGGCCGCCCGGATGTTAGGGTCCTGAAGAGGCGTTTCGGAAGGATCTCTCGGCTCGTTAATTTTCTTGACGAGACGCTCCACCTGGCGCACGGAAAAACCTTGCGCGGCGGACTTCTCCGCGAGTTGCGTCTGATGCTCGGGCTTAGCAAGCCCCAGGATGGCGCGGGCGTGCCCCATGGACAGCCGGCGCTCGGCGACCAGAAGTTGGACGTCTGCAGGCAGGCGGAGAAGCCGGATCATGTTGGTGATGGTGGTGCGATCTTTGCCGGTTCGGTTGGCGATTTCTTCGTGGCTGAGGTTCATTTCGCGGGCTAGACGTTCCAGCGCCTGAGCGGTTTCGATGGGATTCAGGTCCTCGCGCTGGATATTCTCGATGAGGGCGATTTCGAGCACGCGGTCGTCTGCGTAGTCTTGAATGATGGCCGGAACTTCGGCAAGTCCCGCCAGTTTGGCGGCCCGGAGACGGCGCTCGCCGGCGATCAGCTCGAAATGGGAATCTTTTCTCCGGATGAGAATCGGTTGAACTATCCCATGTGTTTCTATAGAGTTCGCAAGCTCCTGGAGGCGGCCAGCGTCGAAAATCGTGCGCGGCTGGAGGGGGTTGGGCTCGATCTCTGATATGGGGACTGATGCGATCCGGGTTCCCGCATCGGGCTCCTGCGCAGTCGTCGGCTGCGGCAGGGGAAGCGGCTTTCTGGGTAGAAGCGCTGAAAGGCCCTTACCCAAGACCTTGCGTTGCTCCGGCTTTTTGTTCATTGGCCAGGACCTCTTTTGCTAGCTGGATGTAGCTCTCGGCCCCACGGGAGCGTACGTCATAGAAAATGATAGGCTTACCGAAGCTGGGGGCTTCAGCCAAACGAACACTGCGAGGGATCACGGTCTTGAAGACGGCATCTTCGAAGAAGTTGCGAAGATCCTGCTCGACTTGACGCGTGAGATTAGTGCGGTCGTCATACATGGTGAGCAGAACGCCCTCCACTTTGAGGTCGCGGCCGAAAGACTCTCGAACGCGCTCGATGGTATCGAGGAGCTGGGAAATGCCTTCCAGTGCGAAAAACTCGCACTGGATGGGGATCAGAATTGTGTCCGAGGCCACCATAGCATTCAGCGTGAGAAGATCCAGGGCCGGGGGGCAGTCGATCAGAATGAAGTGATACTGAGCACGAACCGGCTCGAGCTTGTCGCGCAGCCGGGATTCCCGGTTTTCCAGTTCGACCAACTCGATATTGGCGGCAACCAGATTCTTATCCGAGGGTATAATATCGAGTCCTTCAAACTCGCTATGAACGATGGCGCTGGCGATTTCTTCTTCGCCCAAGAAGAACCTGATAAAGGGTTGGTCGTTCTTCTCCCTTAGCAATGCCTAGGCCGGTGGTGGCGTTACCTTGGGGATCCGAATCGACCAGAAGGACGCGTAGGTCATTCGCAGCGAGCGAGGCGCTGAGATTGATGGCTGTGGTAGTCTTCCCGACGCCGCCCTTTTGATTTGCGATCGCTATGACTTTGGCCAAAACCAACTCCGACGTTCCACGTGAAACAAAATACCTCTACGTTCCACGTGCAACTGTTCCACGTGAAACCTCTCCAAATACACACAACCGACGGTCTCCCCAAGGTAACTGAACCGGTGCGGACCACGCAACGTCCGGTGCAGATTGAATAGCAGAAAAATCGTCTTGCCCAAGCATAAGGCCAACCCGTGGCGCTAGGCGGGGAATACTCTCGAGCACGTCTCGAGCATCGACGCCCCGGGATACCAGCCAATCGAACCGCCCGTGTGCGGTTTCCGCCCGCCGGGCCAAAACCGAGATATTGGGCAAGCCCACGAGTTGATTCTCTGAGAAATACGGCCTTGCGTTGGTGCGATTCGAGCAGCGTTACCCTCGAATCAGGCCGCAGAATGGCGAGTGGGACACCGGGAAACCCTGCCCCTGAGCCCATATCCAAAATCGACATTGCTGGCGGAGCGACTGGCAAGTGGGCGGCAAAGAAAAGCGACTCGCAGTAGTGCCGGAGTACCATCTCTTCGCCAGGAGGGATCGAGGTCAGATTGATCCGTTCATTCCAACGGAGCAAGACTTCGTAATGCTCCCAAAGATGACGGACCTGATCGTGCGAAAGGGTAAGCCAAGGCTGCAATTCCTTTTCGAGCAACGCTCGAAACCAACCCGGAGGCGGCGTTTTCTCAGGCGTGGGCACCGATGCTCAGGTAGACGTCCAACACGGCGATGGCGGCAGGGGTAATTCCGGGAATGCGGCCCGCCTGACCTAGCGTTTCTGGCCGAACCCGCTGCAGCTTTTGTTTGGCCTCGGTAGAGAGGCCCGGGATTTGCGAAAATTCAAACTCGGCCGGAATCCGACGGCGCTCAGAATCCCGGAGGCGATCGATTTGGCGCTCCTGTTGGGCGATGTAGCCAGCATACTTGGCCTCCGTTTCAATAGTAGCGAGAACACCATGAACCAAGTCTTCAGCGCAGCCTTGCCGAATCCAGGAAGCCAAGGCCTGATCTTGGCTTCAGGGCGTCGCAGCCATTGCATCAATGTCGGACGATCTTCCGAAAAACCCTCGACGCTTCCAAAGGTGGCGGGGTCTAAGCGCGTAGTCTCCAGCAGCTTTGAATAGCCGCTCTTTCTGCTCCCGCTTGCGAATGTACAGATTCCAGCGATCATCGCCGACCAAGCCGGCCTTCCTACCCAACGGCGTCAGCCGTTCATCCGCATTGTCTATTCGAAGGTGCAAGCGAAACTCGGCGCGGGACGTAAACATCCGGTAAGGCTCGTCGGCGCCTTTGGTAATCAGATCGTCAATCAGGATTCCGGTATAGCCCTCCGTGCGGCCGATAATGATCGGATCAAGCCTGCCTACTTGACGCGCGGCATTTATGCCCGCGATCAGACCCTGACAGCCGGCCTCTTCGTATCCGGATGTGCCATTGATTTGTCCGGCCAAGAAAAGGCCGCCGATCGACTTCACTTCGAAGGCTGTGGTTCAGTTCCCGAGGATCGATCGCGTCGTACTCGATGGCGTACCCGGGCCGGATCATTTCGGCGTCTTCGAGCCCGGGAACTGATGCGACCATGGCGGTCTGGACATCGATCGGCATGCTGGTCGACATACCGTTCAAATAGACTTCGTAAGTATCTAACCCCTCCGGCTCCAGGAACAATTGATGGCGCGTCTTATCAGGGAACTTGACGACTTTATCCTCGATGGATGGACAATAGCGAGGTCCAACGCCTTCGATCTGGCCGCTGTATAGAGGTGACCGGGCGATGCTATCCCTGCAGAATCTGCAAGGTCTTATCAGAAGTGTAAGATATATAACACTAAATCTGTTCGCGGTCGATCTTGGGAGTCAAGAACGAGAACGGTGTCGGATCAGGATCGCCATGTTGAGGTTCGAAGCGCGACCAATCGATGGTGCGGCCATCCAGACGAGGGGGCGTACCGGTCTTGAGGCGAGTCCAGGCCAGCCCCAGAGTGCGAAGTTGATCGCCGAGCAGATTGGATGGAGCTTCGCCATTCCGTCCGCAGGAATACTTCATCTCGCCGACGTGGGCGAGCCCATTGAGGAATGTACCGGTGGTAATAATCACCGCTTCACTCGAAACGGTACGCCCATCGCGCAAGAGAACGCCCGTGACGCGCCGCTCGGGGGATTCTTCAATCACCAACTGGGCGACTTCAGCCTGAAGGATTCTCAAATTCGGCTCGCGCTCGAGCACTTCACGCATGCGGATGCGATATTGCTTCTTGTCGCACTGCGCACGCGGAGACCAGACAGCGGGCCCGCGACTGGTATTCAGCAGGCGGAACTGGATTCCGACGGCGTCGGTCACTTCGCCCATGACGCCGCCGAGCGCATCGATCTCGCGAACGAGATGTCCTTTTGCGATGCCGCCGACCGCCGGATTGCAGGACATCTGCGCGATCAGGTCCAGGTTCATCGTGATCATGGCGGTGCGCAGACCCATGCGCGCGCAGGCCCGCGCGGCTTCGCAACCGGCGTGGCCGGCGCCGACAACGATCACGTCGTACTTGGAGGACTTCATGGAGGATCTCAGCTTACTTTAGTGTGGCACAGCTATGCTAGTTTCTAGAAAACATGAAGATCTTAGTGATCGGTTCCGGAGGCCGCGAACACGCGCTGTGCTGGAAGCTGGCGCAAAGCCCGAAGACGTCAGCGTTGTATGCGGCGCCAGGCAATCCAGGGATAGCCAGCGTGGCCACATGCCTGGCCGCGACCGACTATCTGCTGGCGGCAGAGTCGATCGATGCCGACCTCACCGTGGTGGGTCCGGAAGCGCCGCTGGCGGCCGGCATGGTGGATCTCTTTCGAGCGAAGGGACGACCGATCGTGGGGCCGACCGCCGCGGCAGCGCACCTGGAATCGAGCAAAGCGTTCGCGAAAGAGTTCATGCTGCGCGCGGGCATCCCCACCGCTCGATTCGCGACAGTGAACACGCCAGAAGAGGCGCGGGCGGCGCTGCGCGAGTTCGATTTTCCGGTGGTGCTCAAGGCCGATGGTCTGGCGGCGGGCAAGGGCGTAATCATTGCCAGCTCCGCGTCGGAGGCGCACCAGGCCATAACGCAACTTCTGACGCCCGGCTCGCGTCTGGTGATCGAGGAGTTCCTGGCCGGCGAAGAAGTCAGCTTCATCGTGCTTAGCGACGGCGTGAACATTCTGCCGCTCGAGCCGACGCAGGATCACAAGACGGTTCACGATGGCGATACCGGTCCTAACACCGGCGGCATGGGAGCGTATTGCGATGGACGGATTCTGAGCGATTTTCAGAAAGCCGAGATCATGGCCCAAGTGATCCATCCGGCGATTCAAAACATGCGCGCCGAGGGCCGGCCGTTCACCGGCTTTCTCTACGCAGGTGTGATGATGACGGCGCAGGGGCCGAAGGTCCTGGAGTTCAACGCGCGCCTAGGCGATCCTGAGACCCAGGTGCTGATGCACCGCATGGCTTCGGATTTTGTAGAGCCGCTGTTTGCCGCGGCGCATGGCACGCTGGATAGCGCTCAGCTCAAGTGGCGGCCGGAGCCCTCGGTGTGCGTGGTGCTGGCGGCTGCGGGTTATCCGGCTCGCGGTGCGGAGCGGCGATGCGATCGAGGGTCTGGATCAGATGACGGATGCGACGGTTTTTCATGCCGGAACAAAATCGGAGGAAAATGTCTTATCGACTTCGGGAGGCCGAGTGCTGGGCGTGACGGCGCGCGGCGAGACGCTGCCGGCGGCGATTCGAAACACTTACGATGAAGTTCGCAAGATCCACTTCGAGGGCATGCACTATCGGACGGACATCGGACGGAAGGGGCTGAAGCGCTGGTAGAATCGAAGTATAAAGCGGGGACGTAGCTCAGATGGATAGAGCGGTCGCCTCCTAAGCGACAGGTCGGCAGTTCGAATCTGCCCGTCCCTACCAGGATTCGAGAGACGGCGAGCTCAGTTGAAAGCCCAGTTTCTTTTTGAGCGCGATGAAGCGCGGCTCGGAGCGATAAGGCCGGTAAACGCCTTGGCGGTTCATGTAGACCAGCATGCCGTCGCGATCGGCATACGCTCTTTCGAGCCAGGTGTACATCTGGGCCTTGTCGCCCAGAAGCAGCGTACACGTTGGCGATCGCGGTTGACCGCACGAAGACTCCGCCGGCCGGCTTCTCCCACTTATGTACAAGCTGAAGCGCTTCCGTCTTTTTGCCTTGCATCGCATACGCCAATGCGCACGCATCAAATCGATTCTGCTTTCCGGCGCGGGTTCTTTGGCAAGATCGAGCTCGGAATTGAATTCTCGAAGTCTCGGTCGTCGAGCGAAAGATTGGCCAGCTCGAGCCGTGCTTCGACGAAATCCGGGATCGAGCTCCAGGGCCTTCCGGAAGTGCGCCGCCGCATAGTGCCGGTTGCCGACGAGATGGTAGGCCAAGCCCAGATAAGTATTCGTGATCGGTGAAAGCGGATCCAGATCGTGAGCGGTTTGCATTTCATGGAGGGCTTCGTCCAGATGGCCCATCGGCGCCAGATAAGTAATTCCATAGCCGAAATGCGCGTCGGAATCTCCGGAGTTGAGCTGCAAAGCGCGTTTGAACTCGCGCTCAGCGCCCGGCCAGTCAAACTCATGCAGAGATTTCACGTAACCGAGCGAGGTGTGCGCCGCGGCCAGCGTGTCATCGAGGGCCAGAGCTTTGAGCGCGGCTTGCCTGGCCTTGGGCATGGCTTCGTTCGGCGGCAGCGCGCCAAAGAAACCCATCCAGGCGTACGAATCGGCGAGTCCTGAGTAGGCGGCTGCGTAATTCGGGTCCTTCTGGATGGCCTGCTGGAAATACTCGATGGCCCGTTCGGCGCCTTCCGATCTCCAGCGGCTCCAGTGATAGCGTCCTTGCAGATAAAGATCGTAGGCTTCGACGTTGGCCGAAGGCGGCCTCGGCTGTCTGGCTGAGTTGGCGAGCTTGAGCTGCAGCGTATCGACGATCGCCCGCGAGATTTCGTCCTGAACCGTGAACACGTCCTTGAGCTCGCGCTCATAGGTTTCCGACCAAAGATGATAGCCGTCGGCGACGCTATTGAGCTGCGCGGTGACTCGCAGCCGGTTGCCGTCCTTTCGAACGCTGCCTTCCAGAACCGTGGCGACATTCAACTTCTTGCCGATCTCGCGGATATCCTGCTGCTTGCCCTTGAACGCGAAGGAAGAGGTTCGCGCCACCACGCGGAAGCCGTTCACTTTCGCAAGCGCGTCGATGATCTCTTCGGTCATGCCGTCGCAGAAGTACTCCTGATCGTGGTCGGGGCTCAGGTCGGCAAAAGGAAGAACAGCGATGGATGCCAGCTGCGGGCTGGAGGCGCCGGCGGAGCGGGTGCGTGCTTTCGAAATCAGATAGACCGAGGCCGCCAGGAACGCGACCACCAAGACGGTGGCGACCGCGGGTTTCCATTCACGGCGGCGAGTGCGGCTCGGCGACGACCGGCGCGGCAACTTCGATGACGGTTTCTCGCGATGGCGGAACGCGGGAATGTAGCCGCCCTTCGGCAGATCGATCACGATCTCGTCTTCGCGGCCTTCCGATTCGTAATACTCCCGCAGCCGGGCGCGAAGCTTTACCGCTTCGGTGCGGACCACCGCATCGACACGCGGATCATAGCTGGGCTTACGTCCGAAAACATCGATCCCCAGCAGCGATTCTTTCAGCTTGTCGGTCTGGCCGTTGAGGGTCTCTTCAACGGTGTAGCGCAGGAAGCGGCTGAGGCGTTCGGCGTTGGCAAAACCAGGACTGGCCAGGATCTTTTCGAGAGCCGCGCGAATGGACTCGGCGCGAGATCTCGGCGGCAGGCAGGCCAGTATTGTTGGCGTCCCGTTCACTGGATTCGGTTGCCGATCTCATTGATGCACGCTACATCCGCTTGCGATTAATACGGCTAAACGGCTCTGGTTGTTCCTTCATTTTACCGCCGATTCAGCTCTGCCTCGGGCGGCTAGAATGAAGCATGGCAAAACTCGCGCTCGTTTACGGCATGCGCCTTCTTCCTGCAGATGAACTGGAAGACGTGAAAGATGCGGAAATTACGCTGAAGAATGGACACAAGGCGCAGGTGACGATGCACTTGATCGAGGGCGGGGAAGAAGAGATTCGCAAGCAATTGATGCAGTCGCTGGACGCGTTTTTCGAGTTTTACCCGGAGCTGTGAGGCTCAGTGGCCTTCAGCTTCAAGAAACCGTTCGACTTCGATGGCCGCCATGCAACCGGCGCCGGAGGCGGTGATGGCCTGCCGATAGGTGCGGTCCTGGACGTCGCCGGCGTGAAACACCCCGGTGACGTTGGTGCGCGCGCCGCCTTTCGAAAGGATGTAGCCGTCCGGGTCGAGATCGATCTGCCCGACGAACGGCTTGGTATTGGGAATGTGCCCGATGGCGACAAAGAAGCCGTCCACGTCGCGCATCCAGGTTTCTTCGGTGGTCAGATTGCGCAGCTTCACGGCGGTCACGAGATGCTGGCTGGCATCGTAGATGTCTTCGACCACGGTGTTGGTCAGGAACTTGATCTTGGGGTTGCTGCGGGCGCGGTCCAGCATGATCTTGGAGGAGCGAAAGGCCTCGCGGCGATGGACCAGCGTGACTTCCTGCCCGAAGCGGGTCAGGAAGTTGGCCTCTTCCATGGCCGAATCGCCGCCGCCCACCACCATGATCTTTTTGCCGCGATAGAAGAAGCCGTCGCAGGTGGCGCAGGAGCTGACGCCGTGGCCGATCAGCTTCTGCTCATTGGGCAGATTCAGCCAGCGCGCCGAAGCGCCGGAGGCGATGATCAGCGTGCGCGGCTTCGTGCCATTCGCTGTCGATCTTCAGGCGAAACGGGCGCTTGGACAGATCGGCCGCGACCACCGTGCCGTGCATGTATTCGGCGCCGAAGTGCTCGGCCTGCTTCTTCATGTTCTCCACCAGCGTCGGGCCGTCGATGCCTTCCGGGAAATCCGGGGAAGTTTTCGACCAGCGTGGTGAGCGAAAGCTGGCCGCCCGGCTCATGACCGGCGATGACCAGCGGCTTCAGATTGGCTCTGGCCGCATAGATGGCGGCCGTGTTTCCGGCGCAGCCCGAGCCGATGATGATGACATTTCGCATGAAATTCCAATGCTATCAGACAAAGATCGGATGCTAGAAGACGAGCTTTGGACTCAGGCTAGGTAAACAGGCCCGAGCGCAGCACCTGATTGGTGATGAGCGCGCCAGATAGGCCAGGAAGGTCATGTAGGCGAACTGGATCGCCGGCCATTTCCAGCCGCCGGTTTCGCGGCGCACCACCGCGATGGTGGACATGCACTGCATCGCGAAGGCGAAGAAGATCAGCAGCGCCACCGCGCCGCCGGAGTCAGCTCGCTTTGCAGGCTTTGCTGCAGGCCCACCGAGTGCTCGTCGGCATCCTCCACGCCGTAGATCGTGCCGAGCGTGCCGACAATCACTTCGCGCGCGGCCAGCGAACTGATCAGGCCGATGCCGATCTTCCAGTTGAAGCCCAGCGGCTTGATGGCCGGTTCGACGGCGTGGCCGATCATGCCCGCGAAGCTATGTTCGATTTCCGGCGGCTTGCCATCGTGGAGCGGCAGATGCAGCAGCACCCAAAGCACCATCGCGACCGCCAGGATCACCGTTCCGGCGCGGCGCAGAAAGACTTTCGAGCGGTCCAGCAGCCGCAGCCCGAGCGACGCAGGGTGGGCAAGCGATAGGGCGGCATTTCCAGCATGAAGGGCGTGCGCTCGCTCTTCAGCACGGACGATTTCAGCAGCCGCGCGGTCACGATGGCCGCCAGGAATCCCAGCACGTACAGCCCGAGCAGCGCGCCGGCTTGCGTTCCGAGCAGCTGGCCCAGCAGCGGTCGCTCGGGGATAAAGGCCGCGATCACCAGCGTGTAAACCGGCAGCCGCGCCGAGCAGGTCATCAACGGCGCGATCAGGATGGTGGCCATGCGGTCGCGCTTGTTTTCGATGGTGCGCGTGGCCATGATGGCCGGAACCGCGCAGGCGTAAGCCGAAAGCAGCGGGATAAACGATTTTCCCTGCAGCCCGAATTTCGCCATGGTGCGGTCGGCGATCAGGGCCGCGCGCGCCAGGTAGCCGGAATCTTCCAGGATCCCGATGAACAGGAACAGCAGCAGGATCTGCGGCAGGAACACGATCACCGATCCGACGCCGTGCCAGACGCCGTCCACCAGCAGCGAGCGGAAGATCCCCTCCGGCAGCAATGCTTCCGATCCATGCGCTGCCGTGCTCAATCAGGGCCTGCAGACCGTCCATCAGCGGCTTGGCGCCGCTGAAGATGGTCTGGAACACGCCCGCCACGACCGCCAGGAAGATCAGCGGACCGGCGACGGGATGCAGGAAGACGGCATCCAGACGGCGCGTCCAAAACGGCGGCGCGGGAGCTTGATAGGCCGCGCCGGCGCCCACTTGGTGAGCCCACTGGCGGCAGCTCGGGATATCCTGCAGGACCGGCAATTCCACCTTGGGAGCGGCCAGCGAGGTGGTGCCTCCGGCCGTGCCTTCGATGAACTGGAAAACTTTCTCGACGCCGTCGCCTTTGGCGGCGCTGATCAGCGCGACCGGCGCGCCGAGCTGGCTGGCAAGTTCCGCGGTGTCCACGTTGCCGCCGCGGTGGGCCAGATCGTCGGCCATGTTCAGGATCACCAGCGTCGGCAGTTTCAGACTAAGGATGGGAGCGGCCAGCACCAGATGCCGGCCGAGATTGGTGCAATCCAGAATCAGCAGGACGGCGTCCGGCTTGGGCGCGTCCTTCATCTCGCCTTTCAGCACGTCGTGCGTGACCTGTTCGTCTTCCGAGCGCGGGTTGAGGCTGTAAACGCCCGGCAGATCGATGAGCGTGATATCGCGGTCGCTGGCTGGTTCGGGCGCGGCCCACGCGCTGTTCGACGGTGACGCCGGGGAAGTTCGCGACTTTCTGGCGCAGGCCGGTGAGGCGATTGAACAGGGTCGATTTGCCGGAGTTCGGCGGACCGATGATGGCCACCACATGCGAGCGCGTTGCCTTGCCAAGCTTGGCGCGGCGGCGCGGCGACGGCACAACTTCCGCAACCGTGGCAATCGCTCATGGCTTCAGGTTTTCGCTCCGCCTTTGGAAGGTGGACGCAAAATCAGGCGCGCCGCGGTTTCGCGGCGAAGCGCTACTTCCGATCCATCCACTCGATAGACGCGCGGTTCGCCGCCCGGCGCGCTGCGGGCGGGAACGACGACATGGCCCGGCAGGAAACCAAGTTCCATCAGCCGTCGAGCGACATCCTCGGGAAGATCGAGGCGATCGATGATGCCCGATTCGCCTGCTTTGAGCTCCGCGAGTGTCCGGGGTGATGCGGGGGAGATCTTCGCACCGTCGAGTTCCCTGTTGACACTCATTTGCATCATGGGATCAGTATCTGTGCCAGCCGTAGAGCACGTCAAGGTCCGAGTCTCCTAGTCCTGGATCAGGGCTCACCCATAGTATAGCGGACCTTTTCGGTCGTAGTTACTTACAAGCCTAAAAAAATTTATAATCAACTATATTGACATACATACGCTCATATTTTATACTTGTTGATAGAGATAGATACTCAAGGAGACAATAACCATTATGCCAATCGTGAAATATACGCCTTTCGCCGATACCGAGGATTTTCCCGTCGGTCTGCGCTTGTTCCAGGACTCGATTAATCGTCTGTTTAGCGACCAGACCGCTGCCCGTCCATGGGCACCTGCCGTCGATATCTTGGAGACAGAGAACGAGTTAGTTCTCAAGGCCGATCTCCCGGGATCGATATGAAGGACATCGATATCCAGCTCGAGAACGGAACCCTGACGCTCAAGGGCGAGCGGAAATTCGAGAAAGATGAGAAGAACAAGGGCTTCCATCGGATGGAGCGCAGCTACGGCTCATTCGTGCGTTACTTCACGGTTCCGGAAACGGTGGACACCGAGCACGTGAAGGCCGAGTACAACGCCGGCGTGTTGACTGTGACTCTTCCAAAGAAAGAGATCGCCAAGCCCAAAGCGATCAAAGTGCAAGTCAGTAACAACTGAGGTTTTACGGCGAGTGGGGCGAAGCGCGGGATTTCGCCCCGCCCGCACGCACCTTTCCCCAGGCCGGCCATCCAATAGCTGGCGATAATTGAAAGAGACGCCACTTCTATATGAACGGTCTGAAGACTGTCCTTTTACTTGGAATCCTGAGCGGTTTGCTGCTGGCCGGCGGTGAGATGTTCGGCGGCCGGAATGGTCTGTACATCGCGCTCGTGATTGCGGTGGCGATGAACTTTTTCGGATATTTTTTCTCCGACAAGCTGGCGCTGTCCATGTATTCCGCCCAGCCAGTGACTCCCACCGAGAATCCTGAAGTCTACGCGCGCGTTTTTCCGATCGTGCAAAGCCTGACCCAGCGCATGGGCCTGCCGATGCCGAAGCTGTGGCTGATCCCGGATGAATCGCCCAACGCTTTTGCCACCGGCCGCAATCCGGAGCATGCTTCGGTGGCCTTCACGGCCGGAGTCCTGCGATTGATGAACGATGCCGAGCTCGAAGGCGTGGTGGCGCACGAGCTGGGACACGTGAAGAATCGCGACATCCTGACCAGCTCGGTGGCGGCGACGCTGGCCGCGGCAATCACATTCTTGGCGCGCATGGCATTCTGGTTCGGCGGCCGCCGCAGCAGCGATGACGACGAAGGCAGTCCGTGGGCCGGCTTGGTGATGTTGATTGTGGCGCCGATCGCGGCCATGCTGATTCAGATGGCCATTTCGCGCACGCGCGAATATGCCGCGGACGAAACGTCGGCGCAGGTGACGCACAATCCGAATGAGCTGATTTCGGCGCTGGGCAAGCTGGATACTTGGTCGAAGCGCATTCCGATGTCGGACGTGAATCCGGCCACCGCGCACTTGTTCATCATCAAGCCATTTTCAGGCCAGAGCATGATGCGGCATGTTCTCGACTCATCCTTCCACTGAAGATCGTATTGCGCGGTTGCAGGCGATGAGATAGCGCAGAAGGCGGGAGGCAGAAGGCAGAACGGTTAGACTGGAGTTTGACTACCGTTCGTGTCAATCGAAAAGCTGCCGATCGGGTTGCGTCCGGCCATCCTTGGATTTTCGCCAGCGACGTCGTCGATCGCGGCCAGGCTGCAGCGGGCGACGCGGTTCTGGTAGTGGATTCCAAAGGCGCGGCGCTCGGCACCGCGCACTACAGCGACTCTTCGCAGATTTCGCTGCGCATGCTCGCGGATCGCGCGGAGACCATCGACCGCGAGTTTTTACTTGCGCCGTTTGGCCGGCGCGGAAGCCTATCGCAAACGCATCGTAACGGGATCGAACGCGTACCGATTGGTGCATGGCGAAGGCGATCAACTGCCCGGCCTGGTGATCGACCGATATGGCGACTATTTCACCCTGCAGACACTGGATCAGGGCATGGATCGCGCCAAGGCCGACATCGTGAGTTGCCTCGAAGAGCTGTTCGCGCCGAAAGGAATCGTCGAGCGCAACGACGTTGCGGTTCGGAAACGCGAATCGCTGCCGCTTACATCGGGAGTTCTGGCCGGCGAGGCGCCTGAGGCAGTGATGGTGGAGATGAATGGCCTCAAGCTCTTCGCCGATCTGCTGCACGGCCAGAAAACCGGCATTTTTCTGGACCAGCGGGAGAACTACGTCGCCGCGGCGCGTTATGCCCATGGCCGCGCGCTGGATTGCTTCACGTCCACCGGAGGCTTCGCGCTGCACCTGGCGGCGAAGTGTGAATCGGTGGAAGCGGTCGACAGCTCTGAAGCAGCGTTTGAAGATGGCCGAGCGAAATCGCGCCGCCAACGGAATTGGAAATGTCGAATTCCGGGAAGCGGACATGTTCGATTTGCTGGCGAGCTATGCCTCGGCGCACCGGCGGTTCGACACGGTTGTTCTGGATCCTCCGGCTTTCGCGAAATCGAAAGGCAGCCTGGACGCGGCGTTGCGCGGATACAAGGAGATCAACCGGCGGGCGCTGCAACTGCTGTACAAGCGGAGGAGTGCTGGTGACGTGCTCCTGTTCGCAGCATGTGAGCGAAGCGATGCTGCTCGAGATTGTGGCCGAGGCGTCGCTCGATACGCATCGAAAACTGCGGGTTTTGGAGCGCCGAACGCAGAGCCAGGATCATCCGATCCTGCTGACCGTTCCGGAGACGCTGTATCTGAAGTGCCTGATTCTAGAAGTGCTATAGGAGCTGGCTCCGTCACCAGTAAACGAAGGATTCTTCTTCGCACACCAGCACAATCGGCGGGCCGCCGGTGGAAATCTTGGCGGCGTGCGCCAGCACTTCCTTCCCGCCGTCGGACTCCGCGCATTTGGTTAGCTCGTCCATGGTGGAGAAGTGCGCTTCGGCAATGCGGTAGGCGAGGACTTTTCCCTGCGGAGAGCTCACTATCTTGGTTGCGACCAGCCGTGTCATTCCCTTCAGCTTCGATTCCGCGAGCGGAAGATGCTCCTCTTTATAGGTCTTCTCGAAGGCTTCCTCATCCTGAGGCCGCGGATAGATGACTACAATCTTCACGCCGTGAGTTCCCATGTGAACGAGTCCTCAACATCTTAGCATCCTGAGGTTCTCGAACGTATCCGTTTATAATGACAACATTGCTCCGATTGTCTGTCCGGAGAAACGGACCGGGTGGAATGCCCGGAATAATTTCACAAGGAGAAGGAAGCATGAGACCTCTTACTCGTAGCATTATCTGGATTTGCGATCGTCGGCGATGATTCTGGCGTTGTGCTCCACCGGAGCATGGGCCGCCGATGCGGCAGCCGGGAAAAGCCGTCTATAGCGCCAAGTGCAGAGGCTGCCACGGCGCGACTGGCGAGGGCAACCCATCCATGGCGAAAGCGTTGAAGGTCGAGATTAAGCCGCTCAGCGAGAGCTCTGCCGATGTGAAAAAGGTAATCACGGACGGCCAGGGCAAGATGAAGCCGATGCCGAGCGTGACCGGCGCGGATCTCGACAATGTCGTCGCGTACGTCCAGAGCTTGAAGAAGTAATCGATTTTTGACTTTCTTTCCGGCGCGACTTCAGGCGGATGGGCTACAATGTTCCGTCAGGTGCCGCGCCGCGCTTCGCCACGGTCACGCCGCCGTTTCGCTGATCTCGACGGGCTACTCACGGTCTAACTCATGTCCACATCCGCTCAGTCTCAGACGTCCCGCGAACATCGATCAGCTTTGCATCAATACCATTCGCACCCTAGCCATGGATGCCGTGCAAAAGGCGAATTCCGGGCATCCCGGCACGCCCATGGCCATGGCGCCGGTAGCTTATTGCCTATGGCAGCAGTTTTTGCGATTCGATCCGGACGATCCGATCTGGCCGAATCGCGACCGCTTCGTGCTCTCGATGGGCCACGCGTCGATGCTGCTCTATTCGATGCTGCATCTGAGCCAGGTGAAGGCCGTCAATCCGGAATACGAAACGCTGGGAAAACTGAGCGTGACGCTGGACGACATCCGGAACTTCCGTCAACTCGACAGCAAATGCCCCGGCCATCCGGAGTATCGTTGGACTTCGGGAATTGAAACCACCACCGGCCCGCTGGGCCAAGGCGTGGCCACCAGCGTCGGAATGGCGATGGCGCGCAAATGGATGGCGCAGTACTTCAACCGGCCGGGATTCGAGATGATCGACTTCGATGTCTATGCCATGGCTGGAGACGGCTGCATGATGGAAGGCGTGAGCGGCGAGGCGGCGTCGCTGGCGGCCCATTTGAAGCTATCCAATCTTGTGCTGGATCTACGACAACAATCACATCACGATCGAAGGCAATACTGCTTTGGCCTTCACCGAAGATGTCGCCACGCGCTTTATCGGCTACGGCTGGAATGTGACGCGGGTGGGTGACGCCAACGATCAGGAGATGCTGGCGCGCGCGTTTCGCGTGTTCAAGAATACCACCGACCGGCCGACGCTGATCATCGTCGACAGCCACATCGCCTATGGCGCTCCCAATAAGCAGGACACTAGCGCGGCGCATGGTGAGCCGCTGGGCGAGGAAGAGATCCGGCTCACTAAACGGGCCTATGGGTGGCCGGAAGACGCGAAGTTTCTGGTGCCGGACGGCGTCTACGACAGGTTCCAGGAGCTGATCGGCCGCCGCGGGCACGGAATGCGCGAGGCTTGGATGGTGAAGTTCGCCGACTACAGCCGCGAGTATCCGGAATTGGCGGACCATCTGTACAAGATGCAGAAGCGGCAGCTTCCCGACGGCTGGGATGCCGAGATCCCCGCGTTTCCGGCGGATCCAAAAGGGATGGCGGGCCGCGATGCGTCCGGTAAGGTGGAAAATGCGGTGGCCAAGCGAATCCCCTGGTTGATTGGAGGCGCGGCCGACCTGGCGCCCTCCACCAAGACGCGATTTACGTTCGACGGCGCGGGCGACTTCGAGGCGGCCAACTATAGCGGCCGGAATCTACACTTCGGAATTCGAGAGCACGCCATGGGGTCGATTGTGAACGGGCTGGCGCTGTCCAAGCTGCGGCCTTTCGGTTCCGGGTTCCTGATCTTCAGCGACTATATGCGCGCGCCCATCCGGCTGAGCGCGATCATGGAGCTGCCGGTAATCTACATCTTCACGCACGATTCCATCGGCGTCGGGGAAGATGGGCCGACGCATCAGCCGGTGGAGCAGCTGATTTCGCTGCGCGCGATCCCGGGCTTGATCACACTGCGGCCGGGCGACGCCAACGAGATCGCCGAAGCCTGGCGAATGATCTTGCAGTTCCACCACGAGCCGGTGTGCCTGATTTTGTCGCGCCAGAATATGCCGACTTTGGATCGAACGCGATATGCGCCGGCGTCCGGTTTAGCCAAGGGCGCTTACGTGCTGGCGAGTGCGGCGGGCGACCCGGATGTAATTCTGATCGGCACCGGCAGCGAAGTTTCCCTGTGCGTGGATACATACGAGAAGTTGACGCAAGCAGGGAATAAAGGCGCGCGTGGTGAGCATGCCTTCCTGGGAGCTGTTCGAGCATCAATCGCAGGAGTATCAGGACAGCGTTCTTCCGCCGAGCGTGAAGGCGCGCGTCTCGGTTGAGCAGGCATCCACGTTCGGCTGGGATCGGTACGCGGGCCGCAAGATCGGCATGCACACCTTCGGCGCATCCGCGCCGCTCAAGGAATTGCAGAAGAAGTTCGGTTTCACGCCGGATGCCGTAATAGCCGCCGCTAAAGAAGAGATTGCGAAAGCACGCTAGAGGATATGCGAATCGCCATCGGCTCGGATCATGCCGGCTTCGAGATGAAGGGCGCGATGGCGAAACATCTGCGCGACCTGGGTCATGAAGTGGTCGACGTGGGCACCAACAGCACCGACCCGGTGGACTATCCGGACTTCGCCGAAGCCGTTGGAAAAGCGGTTTTGGACGGCCGCGCCGATCGCGGCGTGCTGATCTGCGGGAGCGGCGTGGGAGCATCGGTGGCGGCCAACAAAGCTGCGTGGGATTCGCGCGGGCCTTTGTCACGACACCTATTCGGCGCACCAGGGAGTGGAGCACGACGATATGAACGTTTTGGTGCTGGGCGCGCGCGTGATTGGGTTTGCCCTGGCACAAGACCTGGTGTCGGCGTACATCGGGGCGAAGTTCACCAAAGAAGAGCGGCACGTCCGCCGCTTGAATAAAGTAAAGGCGATCGAGGCACGTTTCCAATCCTGAGAAAAGGCGGAGCAACACCATGAGTACCCCAACGACTACTCCCACTACAAGCACAACGAAGACCGTGAATCCGCTGAGGGAGCTCACCAAATACGGCCAATCCGTGTGGCTGGATTACATCCGGCGCAATCTGATCACCAGCGGCGAGTTGAAGCGCTTGATTGACGACGACGGATTGGGCGGAGTGACATCGAATCCGGCCATTTTCGAAAAGGCGATCACCGGCAGCACCGACTACGCTGACGCCCTGCTGGAGTTGCAGAAGCGCAAGGATCTGGACGCCATGGGCATCTACGAGATCCTGGCCATCAAAGATATCCAGGATGCCGCGGACGCATTGCGCCCGGTTTATGACCGCACCAAGAAGCGCGATGGCTACGTGAGCCTGGAAGTTTCTCCATTCCTGGCGCGCGATACCGAAGGCACCATCAAAGATGCTCGACGGCTTTGGAAGGCGGTGAATCGGCCGAACCTGCTGGTGAAAATCCCGGCTACGGTGGAAGGAATTCCGGCCATCCAGCAATGTATCAGCGAAGGCATCAACATCAACGTCACGCTGCTATTCGCGCAGGAAATGTACGAGAAAGTAGCGCGGGCATACATCGCCGGGGTGAAGAACATATGTCGCCGGCGGCGGAGATCCGAGCCATGTCGCCAGCGTAGCCAGCTTCTTCATCAGCCGCATCGACAGCATGGTGGATGCGATCGTCAAGGCCCGCCTCAAATCCACGTCTGATCCCAAGGAGCAGGCCTTGCTGCGCAGCCTGCTGGGCAAAGTGGCGATCGCGAATGCAAAGCTCACTTACCAGCGCTACAAGGAGATTTTCGCCGAGGCCGAGTGGAAAGAGCTAGCCAAGAAGGGCGCCCAGACGCAGCGCGTGCTGTGGGCCAGCACCAGCACCAAGGATCCCAGTTATCCGGACGTGCTGTACATCGAAGAGCTGATCGGGCCTGAGACAGTCAACACCATTCCGCCGCAGACGCTGGAAGCATTTCGCGATCACGGGAAGCCCAAAGCGAGCCTGGAAGCCGACATCGATGCCGCGCACGACGCCATGGATACGCTGGAAAAGGTCGGCATTTCGATGAAAAAGGTCACCGACGATCTGGTGACGCAAGCGGTGAAGCTATTCGCCGAGCCCTTCGACAAACTGCTGAATACTGTAGACGCGAAATGCAAGTATGCATCGCAGGCCGAAGTGGACGCGCAGACTTACAACCTGCCGGACCCGATCAATCAACAGCTCACCGAAGCCATCGACGATTGGAAAATGGCCGGCAAGGTACGCCGCTTGTGGGCGCGCGACGCTTCGCTCTGGACCGGCACGGACGAGAGCAATTGGATGGGCTGGCTCGGCATCACCGAAGATCAGCTCGCGCACAAGCAGCATCTGGAGGACATCGCGAAAGATGTGAAGTCAGCCGGATTCAAGCACGCGCTGCTGCTCGGAATGGGCGGATCCAGCCTGTGTCCGGAAGTTTTCAAGATGACGTTCGGCAAAATCGACGGTTTTCCGGAATTGTTCGTGCTGGATTCGACAGATCCGGCGCAGGTGAAGGCGTTCGAAGGCAAAGTCGACATCGCCAACACGATCTTTATTGTCTCCAGCAAGTCCGGCTCAACGCTGGAGCCAAACATCTTCAAGCAATATTTCTTCGAGCGCGTAAAGCAGGCGGTGGGCGCTGACAAAGCCGGCAGCCGGTTCATCGCCGTCACCGATCCAGGATCGAAGTTCGAACAGGTGGCGCAGGCCGACGCGCTTCCGGCACATATTCCATGGCGTGCCGAGCATCGGCGGCCGCTACTCAGCGCTCTCGGATTTCGGCATGGTGCCGGCGGCGGTGATGGGCATCGATGCGCCGAAGTTTTTGGATCGCGCGGATGTAATGGCCATCGCCTGTTCATCCTGCCTGCCGGTGGAGAAGAATCCGGGCGTCGTGCTGGGGCTGATTTTGGGATCGCGGCGAAAAACAAACGCGACAAGGTGACGCTGATCACTTCGCCGGGCATTTCGGATTTCGGCGCGTGGCTGGAGCAGTTGCTCGCCGAGTCGACCGGCAAAGACGGCAAGGGACTGATCCCGGTGGACCGCGAAGCGCTGGGGGCGCCGGAAGTATACGGCAACGATCGCGTGTTCGCGTACATTCGCCTGGAAAACGGCGCGGACGCGGCGCAGGACAAAGCCGTCGACGCGATCGCCAAGGCCGGCCATCCGGTGGTGCGCATCGCGCTCGCCGATACTTACAATCTCGGCCAGGAAATGTTCCGCTGGGAGATCGCGACCGCTGTGGCGGGATCGGTGATCGGCATCAATCCATTCAATCAGCCGGACGTCGAAGCCAGCAAGATTGCCACGCGCAAGCTGACCGCCGAATATGAGAAGACCGGATCGCTGCCGCCCGAATCGCCCATCTCTGTCCGACAACGGCATCCAATTATTCACCGACGAAAAGAACGCCGCTGCACTCGCGTCCGCTGTGGGAAGCGACAAGTCTCTGGTCGGGTACCTGCGCGCGCATCTGAAGCGGCTGGGCGCCGGCGACTACTTCGCGCTGCTGGCATACGTGCAGATGAACGAGCCGCATGAGAAGTACGCTGCAAGGCATACGAATCGCGATCCGCGACAAGAAACGCGTCGCCACCTGTCTCGGGTTCGGGCCGCGCTTCCTGCATTCCACCGGTCAGGCTTACAAAGGCGGTCCCAACTCCGGTGTATTTCTGCAGGTGACCTGTGACGACAAGAACGACCTGCCCGTGCCGGGGCAGAAATTCACGTTCGGCGTCGTCAAAGCAGCGCAGGCTCGCGGTGACTTTCAGGTTCTGGCGGAACGCAACCGCCGCGCGTTGCGAGTGCATCTCAAGGACGTGGACAAGGGCCTGGCGGCGCTCGAATCCGCGATCAAGTTGGCGTTATCGTAAATGAATAAGCGCTGGAGCCGGTGATCGCGTGGACCGTCGTGTCAACGTATGAGCAGTGAAGAGGAGCAAACCCTATGCAGCTTGGAATGATCGGTCTAGGACGAATGGGAGGAAACATGGTGCGCCGTCTGATGCGCGGCGGCCATCAGTGCGTGGTGTTCGACTTGAACCCGGACAACGTCAAAGGGCTGGCAGGCGAAGGAGCCACTGGGCGCAAGCTCCATGGAGGAGTTCGTCAAGAAGCTGACCAAGCCGCGCGCGGCCTGGGTCATGGTGCCGGCGGGCGCAGCCACGGAAAACACCGTGATGAAGCTGGCCGGCTCGATGGAGCCGGGCGACACGATTATCGACGGCGGCAATTCGTATTTCAAGGACGATATCCGCCGGGCGAAAATCCTCAAGGAGCAAGGCCTGCATTATCTGGACGTCGGCACCAGCGGCGGAGTTTGGGGCATCGAGCGCGGCTATTGCATGATGATTGGCGGATCGAAGGAATCGGCGACGCGCCTGGATCCGATCTTCAAGACGCTGGCTCCGGGAGTGGGCGACGTCGCCCCGACTACGGGACGCGAAGGCAAGAAAAGTACGGCCGAGAACGGATATTTATATTGCGGTCCCTCGGGCGCCGGCCACTTCGTGAAGATGGTCCACAACGGCATCGAATACGGCCTGATGCAAGCCTACGCGGAAGGCTTCGACATCATGCGCAACGCCACCTCGAAGGAATTGCCGGAAGATCAGCGTTACAGTTTCGATCTGGGCGACGTCGCCGAATTGTGGCGGCGCGGCAGCGTGGTGGGTTCGTGGCTGCTGGACTTGACGGCCATGGCGCTGACTGAGGATCCGAATCTCTCGCGCTTCACCGGCACCGTGCAGGATTCGGGCGAGGGACGCTGGACCATCATGGCGGCGATCGAAGAGGCGGTTCCGTGCGACGTGCTCTCGGCTTCGCTGTTCACGCGCTTCCGCTCCCGGCAGGAGCACACTTTCGCGGAAAAGATGTTGTCGGGAATGCGCAACAAGTTCGGCGGACATGTGGAGCGTCGCCAGCGGCGGATAGACCTCAAACAACCCAGAAAGGCGAAAAATGCAGATCGCAGAAGACATCGCTGCAACCAGCAACAACATTGGTCCGGGACGCCCCGGCGATCCATGCATCATGGTGATCTTTGGCGCGTCCGGCGATTTGACCAAGCGCAAACTGATCCCGGCCCTCTACAATCTGGCGAAGGACAACCTGCTTTCCAAGGAATTCGCATTGGTGGGGATCGCGCGCAACGAGCTCAGCAGCGAGCAGTTCCGCGACATGATCGGCAAGGAGATCGGCGAGTATGCCACCACCAAGGTGGATGCGGATCTATGGCACTGGCTGGCTCGCCGTATTTACTATTTGGCCGGCGATTTCGATGATGCACCGACGTACGACAAGCTGCGCGACCTTTTGGCTCAAATCGACAAAGAGCATGGTACGCGGGGGAACTATTTTTATTACCTGGCCACGTCGCCGAGCTTCTTCGCGCCGATCGTGAAACAGTTAGGCGCCGCCAAGCTGGTCGCCGAAGAAACCGGATGGAGGCGGGTGATCATCGAGAAACCGTTCGGCCGCAATTATGATTCGGCCGTGGCGCTGAATAAAGAGATCCGGCAGGTTCTCAACGAAAAGCAGATCTACCGCATCGATCATTATCTGGGCAAAGAGACGGTTCAAAACATATTGGTCTTCCGTTTTGCCAACGGCATCTTCGAACCTATATGGAACCGCCGCTACATCGACCATGTCCAGATCACGGTGTCGGAAACAGTCGGCGTGGAGCAGCGCGGAGGTTATTACGACAAAGCGGGAACGTTGCGCGACATGGTGCCGAATCACATCTTCCAGCTCATCTCGCTGACGGCCATGGAGCCGCCCATTTCGTTCGACGCCGATGTCGTCCGCGATGAGCAGGCCAAGATTCTCAAAGCCATTCCGCCGCCGACCGACGAAGAGGTGCTGGTTCGCACCGTGCGCGGCCAGTACGGCGAGGGTGTGCAGGACGGCGTGAAGGTGCCGGCCTATCGCGCCGAGCCGATGGTGGCCCCGGATTCCCGGACCGAAACATTCGTCGCCATGAAGCTGTTCATCGACAACTGGCGCTGGGCGGACGTGCCTTTCTATTTGCGCACCGGCAAGCGTCTACCGAAGCGCACGACGCAGATCGCGATTCAATTCAAACGCGCGCCGTTCGTGCTTTTTCGCAAGACCGCCGTGGATCGGCTGGAGCCGAATCGACTGGTGCTGCACCTGCAGCCTGACGAAGGCATCTCGCTCAGTTTCAGCGCCAAGGTTCCGGGCCCGGTGGTTCAGATCGGCGACGTGAACATGAATTTCAACTACACCGATTACTTCAACGCCACGCCGCAGACCGGGTACGAACGCCTGCTCTACGATTGCATGCTGGGCGACGCGACGCTGTTCCAGCGATCCGACATGGTGGAGACTGCCTGGCACGTGGTCGCGCCGATTCTCGACGTTTGGGAAGCGCTGCCGCCGCGCAGGTTCCCCAACTATGCCGCCGGGACCTGGGGACCGCCCGAGGCCGATGAGCTGCTGGCCAAGGATCACCGGCACTGGAGCGCGGACGAATGATCCTGGCCGGCGATATCGGCGGAACAAATACCCGGCTGGCTTTTTTCGAAGGAACTCCCGACCACCTCAACGCGGTAGCGATCGAAGTGTTTCCCAGCCAGGACCACAAAGGCCTGGCGGAGATCGCGCGGATATTTCTCGACAAACATCATCAAACCGCTCGGGCCGCGGTATTCGGAATCGCCGGCGCGGTGGTGGACGGCCGGGTAGAGGCGACGAATCTGCCGTGGGTTGTGGACGCGCGGAGTCTGGCGAGCGAACTGGGAATCGACCGTGTGGCGCTAATCAACGATCTGCTGGCCAATGCCCACGGCATCGCATTGTTAGACGAATCGGATTTCGTGGCGCTGAATCCGGGTTCGCCCAGCCCGACCGGGAAATCGCGCGCTGATCTCCGCGGGAACAGGATTGGGTGAAGCCGGCTTGTTGGCCGGTCCGAACGGATACGAACCGTTTCCCTCCGAAGGCGGCCATGTGGATTTCGCGCCGCGCAACGAACTGGAGATTGAGCTGCTTCGCTACTTGATGGACCGCTTCGAGCACGTCAGTTACGAGCGCGTGCTCTCGGGTCCCGGGCTCCATAACATTTACCAGTTTCTCCGCGACACCGGCCGCGGCGAAGAGCCGGCTTGGTTGGCCGAGCAGATCGAGCAAGGCGATCCGTCCGCTGCCATTGCGACCTCGGCACTGGAGGGGACGTCCGACATTTGTGTTCAAGCGCTGGATATTTTTGTTTCGGTCTATGGCGCCGAAGCCGGTAATCTGGCGCTCAAGGTGGTCGCTACGGGCGGCATGTTCGTGGGCGGAGGAATCGCTCCCAAGATCATTCGCAAGCTGAGCAGTTCGACTTTCACTAAGGCGTTCAATGCGAAAGGCCGGATGATTCGCGCTGCTTCAAGATATTCCGGTGCGCGTGATTACTAACGACAAGACGGCGCTGCTCGGCGCCGGACGAGTAGCCGCGCTCGCTCTGGTCGGCAAACCTTAACCAGGTCAATCTTAGCCAGCTAATACCGGAGGGTCGGCGGAGGGTTTAGCGCGTAGACCGGACCACTGTTCGCAAACGATGATTGAATTGGCCGGATTGCGCGGCGAATATTTCAGAGACGCCGGACCGATCAGCCTTTCGATATCGCTGGGGACCTGCGCACGCAACTGGGCGATGTCCTGCGATGCGGTGTACATAACGCCGCCGACCGAATAAGAATAGAAAATCGTATCGTCCTGCACTTCCGTGATGGTCGCATCGCCCAGGCGGCCATGCAGGTTAACGTTAAGACGGCGACGCATCTCTTTGTCTTTCGGTTTGCGCCGGATTCGAAACAGCACCACGAGTCCTACGGCGATCAACGCTCCCGCGACCACCACCAGCACCACTACCGATGTTGATCCCTGCAGACTGGGGGGCACGTTCTCTAGCGGTTCAGTAAAACCGGTTGATCGGCGACTTTCTTGTAATCGTTCAAGAATTGAGCCAGGCCGATATCCGTGAGCGGGTGATTGAACAGCATGTCCAAAACCTTGAAGGGCATGGTGCCGATGTGCGCGCCCGCCTTGGCCGATTCGATCACGTGAGTTGGCGAGCGGAGCGAAGCCGCGAGGATCTGGGTCGGGAATCCGTAATTGCGGTAAATGGTCACGATCTCACGAATCAGATTCATTCCTTCCCATCCGATGTCGTCGATGCGGCCGATGAAAGGGCTGACGATGTACGCCCCAGCCTTGGCCGCGAGCAATGCCTGGCCGGCCGAAAAACAGAGGGTGACATTGACGCGTATGCCCTCTCTGCTCAAGATGGAGCAAGCTTTGATTCCATGGCGCGTCAGCGGAAGCTTGACGACGACATTCCGATGTATCCGAGCCAGCTGACGCCCTTCGCCGAGCATTTCGTCGGTGGTAGTGGATATGACCTCGGCACTAACATCGCCATCGACGATCTCGCAGATTTTGTTGATCTGCTCCGCCGTGGTGGTTCCTTCCCTGGCCATGAGCGACGGATTGGTGGTGACGCCGTTCACAATGCCCCAGTCGGCGCCTTTTCGCAGCTCCTCCAGATTTGCAGTATCCAAGAAAAACTTCATGGGCTATCCTTCTGCGATGGCGGTGTTTTCGAGAACACCGACACCTTCGATTTCTATGCGAATGTTTGACCCTGGTTGGAGTGGCCCGACACCGGACGGAGTTCCCGTGGCGATCAGGTCACCCGGCTCCAGCGTCATAAACGCACTTACGTACTCGATTATAACATTCAGATCGAATAGCATATCCGTTATCGGAGCGTCCTGTTTTTTCTCTCCATCGAGAAACGTCCGGACCCGCAGGCTGTTAAGATCCACCTCTTCGCGTGGAACCATGCAGGGGCCTACGGCGCAGAACGTATCGAAGCCTTTGCCCCGTGTCCATTGAGAATCCTTGCGCTGGAAATCGCGCGCCGAAACATCATTGACGCAGGTGTAGCCCAGGATGTAGGCAGGCGCATCCGAACTCTTCACATGCCTCGCGCGCTTGCCGATGACGACCCCCAGCTCACCTTCGTAGTCGACTCGTTCGGACGCTTTCGGAAGGATGATCGCACCGCCGGAGCCAATCAAAGATGACGGCGGCTTGAGGAAAATCAAGGGCTCGGTACGGCGCCGGGTTGTTGAATTCCTTAGCGTGGTCGGCGTAGTTGCGGCCCACACAAACGATTTTGGATGGTGCGCAGGGCGGAAGCAGCCGCGCTCCCGCGGGTAACTTCGATAGATCGCCGCGACGCACGTCCGGATCGGAATCGGTTGCGGTCGGGAGAGTTTTCGGATTAAGGCTATAACGAATTATTTTCATGGCGCGATAATTTCGACGGGCTGCAGACGGGCTCGCTGACGTTTCCAGTTTGGTCGGCGGCCGTAATCCTATATCTATAATGCTTTCCGGATTCAATCTTACGATCCGAGTAGACGGGGCCTTCCAGGCCTTCCGCAATCTGGACGAATGGTCCATTCTCTTCGGAGCGGTAGACTTGATAGTCTTTGAAATCGGATTCGGTGTTCCGTTGCCCAGGCCAGCTCGATGGCGCCGATGCCTATCGACGCGGTGAGGCCCGAGGGCACAGCCGGCGGGAAATATCTTTCGGAATGATTGCGGCGGGTCCGGCCGGCATCGCTTTCCGTTTTTTCATGCACCCCTTGGACGAAGTATTCGTAGGGCTTTCCGTACTCGGCTGAAGCATCCACATATTCAGGCTTGTCCACGGTCGTGAGCAGCGCCGGCTCTTTCTCTTGATCGGCTTTTCGAAAGACGCGAAAGCTGCTTTCGTTGGGCGCTTTCCACTGAGACGCACTCCTTCGGCCGATGCCTGGGCCTGGAAATCAGACGGCTTCTCCAGAGGCGTTTCAACATTAACAGGGAAAATGTTCGACCACTCGGACATGCGGCCCCGGCTATTTCCCACTCGCACCATGGCCAGAATTTCCTTTCCGACGAACTCCTGCGCGGGGATTTCCTCGATGGATCGGTCCCGGTTTGGAAGGCGCCGGAATGTCGATCCGTTTCGCGCCAGCGGCCCATTTCTCGCGATCGAATCCGCCGGCTGGGATTCGCGCCGACTCGCAAATCCACGCTGCCGATGGCGCGCAGCGCGAGTCCATCGGTAGTCATCGATGGAATGTTGAAGTAGATCGCGATCTTGCCGCCTCTTTCGATCGCAACCAAATCGGTGATTTTCGCCGGAATATTGAGCGTAGGATACAGCGGCTCGCCGATCGATCCGCATCCGGCCACAAACGCACAACCGGCGGCCCAAAGGAGTGTAGCGATTACGCGCATCGGCTAAAGGATGTAACGGCTCAAGTCTTGATCCTTCACGATTTCGGCCAACTGCTTGCGTACATAAACGGCGTCGATCTTCACATTCTTCTTCTTGAGGTCCGGTCCGGCGAACGAAATTTCTTCGAGCAGCTTTTCCATGATAGTGTGAAGGCGCCGGGCGCCGATATTTTCGGACATTTCGTTGACGCGCGCCGCGAAGCGCGAGATCTCCTCGACCGCATCATCGGTGAAGGTGAGCTTTATGCCTTCGGTATCGAGCAGCGCGGTATATTGTTTGACCAGCGCGTTTTTTGGCTCTCGCAGAATGCGAATGAAGTCGGCTTCCGAGAGCGATTTCAGCTCCACGCGGATCGGAAACCGGCCCTGCAGCTCGGGAATGAGATCGGAAGGCTTGGAAACGTGAAACGCCCCCGCGGCCATGAAAAGAATATGATCGGTGCGCACGAAACCGTGACGCGTGTTTACCGTGGTGCCTTCCACGATCGGCAGAATATCGCGCTGCACGCCCTCGCGGCTGACGTCCGGACCGTGTCCCGACTCGCGGCCGGCGATTTTGTCGATTTCATCCAGGAAAATAATGCCGTTGCGCTCCACGCGTTCCAGCGCAATCCGCGTGACCTGATCCATGTCGATCAGCTTTTGTTCTTCTTCTTGCACCAGATATTCAGCGGCTTCAACCACCCGCATTTTTCGTTTACGGACACGCTGCCCGAACAGACCCGGCAAGACATCTTTCAGGTTGACGTCCATCTCTTCGAGGCCGGCGCTGGTGCTGATTTCGAACGTCGGGCCACGCTCACGGACATCGATTTCCACCAGCGGTCGTCCAACTTACCGGCGCGCAATTTTTCGCGGAGTTTTTCCCGCGTGCGATCGGCGCTTTCGGAAGTCTCGGGCTGCGGCGGCATCAGAAGATCCAGCAGCCGTTCCTCGGCGTTTTTCTCGGCGCGGTCGGCCACTTCTTCCAGCCGCTCCTCGCGCACCATGTCGATGGCGATGTCGACCAGGTCGCGGATCATGGCTTCGACATCTCGCCCCACATATCCCACTTCAGTGAACTTGCTCGCTTCCACTTTTAGAAACGGCGAGTTGGCAAGTTTAGCGAGACGGCGCGCGATCTCCGTTTTGCCCACGCCGGTGGGCCCGATCATGAGAATATTCTTGGGCATCACTTCGTCGGCCAAGTCGGGTTCCAGCTTCTGGCGGCGAATACGGTTGCGTAGCGCGATGGCTACCGCGCGTTTGGCGTCGGCTTGCCCAATGACATATTTATCGAGCTCCTGAACGATCTCACGAGGCGTCAGCTCGTCCAGCAACGGTGATTCATCGAGGGCTTGTCCGGGCAGGTAAATCACCATTTACCCGAGCTCCTCATAGGCGATGTTTTCGTTAGTGTAAATGCAGATCTGGCCTGCGATCTTCATTGCTCTTTCCGCGATTTCTTTCGCTCCCAGTTTAGTATTTTCGATCAGCGCCGTGGCTGCGGCCTTGGCAAAAGGGCCGCCGGAGCCGATGGCGGCGATGTCGTTATCCGGCTCAATCACGTCGCCTGTGCCGCTGACGATGTAGGTGTTGACCGGGTCGGCCACCAGGAGTAGCGCCTCCAGATGACGGAGCACGCGGTCGGTACGCCATTCTTTGGCCAGTTCGACTACGGCGCGCGGCAGGTTGCCATTAAACTGCTCGAGCTTCGATTCGAATCGTGCGAACAGCGCGAATGCATCGGCGGTGGACCCGGCGAATCCCGCGAGGATCTTGTCGTTATAAAGACGCCGCAATTTCTTGGCGGACGATTTCAAAACTTCCTGGCCGAGCGTGACTTGCCCGTCTCCCGCCATAACAACTTTCTTGTCGCGCCGGACGCACAGGATGGTGGTGGAACGTATCTTTACTTTCTCGCTCATCTTCGTTTAGCGTTTGCAAACCTCATGGTACAACCATTGTATGCCGTCCTATGTGGTCGAAACTCCACAACGCCGCTATCCCATCGTGGTAGAGCGTGGCGGTCTTTCAAAGGCCGGGGAATATGTTCCCGCGGGCCCCGGCAAACTGTTTTTCCTGTCGACTGAGGACGTCTGGCAGCTTCACGGAGCCGCGCTTCGTGCTGGAATCGGCAGTGCTCCGCACGAAGTCCTGTTCTTTAGCGGCGGTGAAACTCGTAAGCGGCTGTCGGAAGTGGAGGCGCTGGCCGAGCAAATGGTGGAGAAAGGCGCGGACCGTTCCAGCGTGGTGATCGCATTCGGCGGAGGCATCCTTACGGATGTCGCCGGATTCCTGGCGGCGATTTTCATGCGCGGCATCCCCGTGATCCAGATTCCGACCACGCTGCTGGCACAAGTGGACGCGGCCATCGGCGGCAAGACCGGTGTCAATCTCAAGGCCGGCAAGAATCTGGTCGGCAGTTTTCACCAACCGCTGGCGGTGTTGATCGATCCCGCGGTGCTTGACACGTTGCCGGAGCGTGAGTATCGCGCTGGCTTGTTCGAAATCATCAAGCACGGAGTGATCGCCGATCCGGATCTGTTTTGGCTGATGCGCCGCGAGCCGGGCCGCGTGATGTCGCATGCGGCCGAAGTAGTCGATCGCATGATCTGCGATTCGGTGCGGATCAAAGCTGCAGTGGTTTCGGGAGACGAAAAAGAAGAAGATCGCCGGCGCATCCTGAATTTCGGTCATACATTCGGCCATGCGTTGGAGGCCGAAACAGGTTATTCGCGGTTTTTGCATGGCGAGGCTGTAGCGTGGGGGATGAAAGCCGCGGCGCTTCTGGGCGAGAAGGAACAGATGCTGGCCGCCGCGGACAAGCAAGAGATTCTGCAGTGTGTCAATTCATACGGGCCATTTCCGGCGCTCAATGGTATTGAGCCGGCGCGTCTGGCCGCCCGTCTCAGGAGCGACAAAAAGACCATCCACGGAAAGATCCATTTCGTGCTGCCGGAGCGCATCGGCGCAGTCAAGATCACGGCCGATGTCGAGGAGCGCCTGGTGCTGGCGGCCATCGAGGAAGCGCTCGCTTGCTGACTCAGGGGCAAACCGGGGCGGGGCAAACCGGCCACGGAACTACACCCGCGGGCACCAAGGACGAGCAACAAGCGGCCACTTGGGTGCGCGGCATGTTCGGGGGCATCGCGCCACGTTACGACCTGCTGAATCATCTGCTTTCCTTCAATATCGATCGCTATTGGCGGGCGCGAACCGTGAAGCGAGTCTCTGACGTCCTTGTCAAACCTGGCGCGCGCGTGCTCGATCTCTGCTGCGGCACAGGTGATCTGATGCTCGCGCTCCAGACGCGCAGCCGCGCGGTAGTTTACGGCAGCGACTTTAGCCATCCGATGCTGGTGGCTGCTCGTCACAAGGTGGAGCAGCGGCGCTTGCACTTACCTTTGTTCGAAGCCGACGCGCTCACTCTTCCGCTTGCCAACGCATCCGTCGATCTCATCACCATGGCTTTCGGATTTCGAAATCTCGTCAACTACCGGCACGGCCTCGGCGAACTTATGCGGGTTTTGTCCCCGGGCGGCGTTGCGGCGATACTGGAATTTTCCACTCCGCCGAATCGGGTGTTATCGCGGCTGTACGACTACTATTCGCGGGCGATCCTGCCGGTGATTGGCGGATGGATTTCGGGATCGAAGGAAGCCTACTCCTATCTGCCCGAGTCGGTCAGGAAGTTTCCGGGCGCGCCGGAGCTAGCGGATCAGATGCGCGGCGCGGGCTTCACCAATGTTCGTTTTGAAAGAATGACGGCCGGCATTGTCGCGCTGCACCTGGGCCAGAGGCCTAGATGACTTGTCCGGGCTTGCGCTCGCGGACTTTCCCATCTGCGTGATCGTGATAGCGGCTAGCGCCAAAGTGAGTCCGATCATGATGACTACTGAAACCCAGGCGACTGCGTTATAGATCCGCGAGTTTGTCCACTCCTTCATGAGACCTTTTTTGTTGATTAACAGCACCATGTAGATCAGGACAAACGGCAGCAACACTCCATTGAGCACCTGCGACCAAAGAATCATCTTCACCAGCGGAAAGTTCGGCCACAACGTCACTCCCCCGCCGACAACCACCAGCAGGGTGTATAGCCAGTAGAATTCGGGCGCTTCATTGAAGCGTTTGTCGACGCCGGATTCGAAACCCAGTCCTTCGCAAACCGTAAACACCGTTGAAAGAGGTAGAATACAGGCCGCGAAAAACGATGCATTGAACAGGCCGGCGCTGAACAACAGATAGGCATATTGACCGAACGGTTTCAGACCCAACGCAGCGTCTTTGGCGGTCTCGATATCTTTCGGGCCGTGCTCCCAAATCGCCGCGGCGCACGACACGATGATGAAGAACGCAACCACGTCGGTCAAAATGCAGCCAATGATGACCTCAATTCTCGATTGCACGTATTCCTTGGCGGTAATTCCCTTTTCGACAATGGCCGACTGCAAATAAAACTGCATCCAAGGCGCAATGGAAGTGCCCTACCATCCCAATCAACATGACAACGTAGTCGGTGTCCAGCATGAGAATCGGCTTAACGCTACTGATAGCCGCCTGCTTCCAGTCGGGCTTGAGCAAGAACGCGGAGAAAATGTAGGTCACGTAGAGGGTACATGCCACCAGGAAGACTTTTTCGACGCTACGATAATTGCCCCGCACGATCAGCAGCCAAACTGCGAGGGCGCAGATTGGAACGGAGATGTAGCGGCTGATCGAGAATAATTCGAGCGAGGTGGCGATGCCGGCAAATTCCGCGATCACATTAGTGAAGTTGGTCAGCACCAGGGCGATCATCAGGAAAAACGTGGTTCGCAGGCCGAACTCTTCACGAATGAGATCGGAGAGCCCTTTACCGGTTACTGCGCCCATGCGCGAGCTCATTTCCTGCGTCACGATGAGCAGGAGCGTGATCGGGATCAGGGTCCAAAGCGGAAGGTAACCATACTTAGCGCCTGCCTGCGAGTAAGTGAGGATGCCGCCCGAATCGTTATCGACGTTAGCGGTGATAAGGCCGGGGCCGACGACGGATAGGAAGATCGCGATTTGATAACGAAATCGTTTGAGCAAGTGAGTCCTCTTCCCGGGGCGGCTCCCGGTCCGTCATTTGTGTCTCAACAACGAAATCACTTCGTCGGCCGTGATGGCTCCAGCCAGTTTGCCGTTCGCGTCCACCACAGGCAATGCAACCAGATTGTACTTGTCAAAAGTTTCAGTAATGCGGTCCTGCTTTTCTTCCAGATCCACCGAAATCAGGTTCTCGGCGGCCAGATCTTTCAAAGGTGTCGCGCCCGGCGCGGCAAATAGCCGGGCCAGCGGTACGGAAGCCTTGAGGCGTTCTTCCTCATCCACCAAAAACAGAGTGTTCAGTTTTTCGAGGACCTCTTCGTGAAATTTCAAGGCTTCCATCGCATCGGCGACCGTGGCATTTTCCGGCAGCGCAACGAATTCGGTATTCATCAATCCGCCGGCGGAATCCTCCTTGTATTCCAGCAGCTCCTGGACTTCGGTCTTCGGCTCCGGCTCCATCTCTTCGAGGATCTCTTCAGAAGTCTGCTCGCCCAGTTCGGCCAGAACGTCGGCGGCTTCGTGGGGCGCCATATCCTCGACGATGTCGGCCGCTTTTTCGGGCTCCAAAGACTCAAGGATGCTGGCCTGGATATCCGGCTCGACTTCGGAGAGCGTGTCGGCCGCCACTTCGCTATCGATAGTCTCAAAGATGGCTTCGCGGTCATCGGGAGTCAGGTCCTCGACAATATCCGCCAGGTCGGCCGGATGCATTTGCTCCAGCAATTTGTTGCTGATGTTGAGCCGTAGTCTGCGCTGAGGATCCGCCTCGATGATGCTGCAATGCTCCCAGCGGATGAAGTGTGGCGGAATGAAAGTCTGCAGCCGCCGCACCACGCGTGGGGGAACAACGCCTTGAACCAGACGCCTGAAAATGCTCCGCAACCCGATATCCACTTCGGAGATCATCAAATTGTTGGTGCCGTTGTCGTGTTGGATCTTGAAGGTGATGTCTGTGACGCGGACAACCTTGCGCCCTTCGGCGTCGATGATCTGCTGGTCGAGGAGATCGCGGACCAGCCGCAGCATGTATTCGTCGGAATGATAGGGCGTGAGCACCTCGTCCTTGAGGTGGATGCCGGCCAAGGAAATGGATCGAACCTGGTCGTTCCGGATCGTGAGCCAAGCCCAGCCTCCTCCTAAGAGGAAGCGATCAACGCGGGAAGGATGGATGAGAGGAACAATCGCGGCGTCTTTGACAACGCCTAAGGTGCGCCCCTTCAGGTCATAGACCTTGAGGCCCAGCAGTTCGGTAAGAAAGAGGATCTCATCCGCCATCGAGAATCGCCCAAGCCCATGGATTAATGGTAGAGCGATCGCCACGATTCTCGCGTGAAGCGGTCCGCTTTCGAATGCGCTCTACATGACTTTACTACTCAATTTCTACTATGCCGCAAAGCCGGCGCGGGCCGCAACAAAAAAATGCTCACTCGACGCCGCCGGACGGCTAAAATTGCGGATGTGGACCTCAAGCGCGCAAAGCGCTGTTGGCTGTTGGCGCTGGCCGCCTCTGGCGTTTGCTGCATCGCCGGCGAAGCAGCGTCCCAAGCTCAGCTCCGCTCCATTCAAAGTTACATTCGGCTGACATGGACGACCTTGACGCGCTCGAACCGGCAGCTCGCGATGGCGGCTCCGGATCCGAAGTTTCCCGGCCCGGCCGGTGCTCGCTGGCCGGTTTATGTGTCGGCGGCCGAAAATGTCCAGGCCATTCAAGCCAAATTGCGCGAAGAGATGCCGGCCGCCGATTTTCTCAAGATCGAAATACGGCAGCTTCCCACGGAACCTCGCGCTCCGCGGCAGCAGGGACTTCTCTATCTGCCGCGCCCTTACGTCGTGCCGGGAGGCCGATTCAATGAAATGTACGGCTGGGATAGTTATTTCATCCAAGCCGGCCTGCTTCGCGACGGCGAAGTCAGGTTGGCAAAGGATCTCGCCGACAACTTCCTTTATGAGATCCGCAACTATGGCAAGATCCTGAATGCAAATAGGACTTACTATCTCACGCGCTCGCAGCCGCCGTTTCTTACGGAGATGCTTCTCTCCGTCTACCATCGGACGGGCGATCGCCAGTGGCTTGCGCAGGCTGTGCCCGCTATCGAAACCTATTACCGCTACTGGACTGGCGAGCCGCACCTCACGACGGAAACAGGCTTGTCTCGTTACTACGATTCGGGCGAGGGCCCGGCTCCTGAAGTGATTTCAGCCGAACGTGACGAGAAAGGCCGGACCCATTACGAACTAGTGAAGGATTACTATCGCTCGCATGCGGTCTCCGATTACGATCTGGGCCAATACTACGACCAGAAATCCGGCGAGCTCACGCCCTTGTTCTATAAAGGTGACCGGTCGATGCGTGAATCCGGTTTCGACCCGTCCAACCGGTTTGGTCCCTTCAGTGTCGATATCGTCCACTACAATCCGGTCTGCCTGAATTCCCTGTTGTATGTAATGGAGCGCGACACGGCGGAGATCATGGGCATTCTAGGCCATGAATCTGATGCCGCGGCCTGGAACAGACGGGCGGGCCAGCGCAAGGAAAAAATCAACCGGCTGATGTGGGACAGCCAGGACGGTCTGTACTACGACTATAACTTCGGCACCAAGAAACTCCGGCGCTATCCGTTTTTGACGACGCTGTATCCGTTGTGGGCTGGAATCGCTACGCCGGAGCAGGCACGACGCGTCGAATCAAGTCTTCGCCGGTTCGAGCGGCCGGGCGGCCTCCAGACCAGCGCTGCCGAGACCGGCAACCAATGGGACGCACCTTTCGGTTGGGCGCCGCTGGAAATGATTGCCGTGGAAGGGCTTCGCCGCTATGGTTTCGACAACGACGCCGATCGGATCACCGGGCGTTTCCTGTCGCTGGTACTGCAGCAGTTCCTTGAGCGCCATATAATTGTTGAGAAATACGACGTTGTCCGTCGAAGCATGGACGTCAGTTCGAAAATCGGGTTCGGATATCGATCGAACGAAATTGGCTTCGGTTGGACGAACGCGGCCTTTGTGGAGCTGTATGCTCAGCTGCCGCAGGAGCGCCGGGCCGATGTCTTGCGATTCGACTGGCACTAAGAACACCGTCACCTAGCGACGGTTTCCAGCGACTACGCAGTCAGACGATGCAACGTCTTCAAGCGCTCCACCAGCGCGGAGATTTCGGCTTTGCGCACCGGTTTGCGCAGGAAGCCCGAACATCCGGATTCGGACGCATTGCGCATCTGAGTTCCGATGTCATCGGCGGAGAGCACCACCATGGGCGTGCGAGCATTGCCCGTCTCGGTTTCCCAATCGCGGATGGCTTTGATGGCATTGTAGCCGTCGCTTCCCGGCATGTGGACGTCCATGAAGACCACATCGAAGCGGCGCCGCTTTACCATCTCAAGTGCTTCGGCGCCATCGGGGGCGCGCCATAGGCGCTCGTCCCTCAGCAGCAGTTCGGCCAGCGCGTAGCTCTCATCACAATCTTCCACCACCAGCACGTTCAGCATATTCCGCGCGTCATTTCGACGCGGCAGCGACTCCCTCCAATGCGTATCTCGCCGCAAGGGCAGAGAAATCGATAAACTGGCCGGCCCCCCCGCGTTCGGCGTAATCCGCACGGTGCCCTGGCGGGCGCGAATCCACCTTCCCGCGACCATGGCGTTGACCGCGTTTAGTATATGCCCTCCGTTATCGAGCATAACTTGGGCCGGATCTGCATTCAGCCAATCCGCTAACTCGTGAATAGTGCTGGGATCTGCGAGCGTCATCCCCAGAAGTACGCCTTTCTGGTCTGCGATCAGCGAGACCAGCACTTCTCCTTGGGGACTCAACTTTTGCGCTGAATCCAACAGACGTGTCAGCATCTGTTCGATGACCAGGCGATCGTCGGAAATGCTAATCGGAGCGGCATTAGGTGTCTCTAAGACCAGCCTGCTCAGCGTTGCGGAAGTCGCCGATAGGTTCAGCAATTCGACGATGTCCTCCAGGGCGATCTGCAGGTCGAACTCTTCGGGGATTCCGGGAGCCATGGCTTCATCGGAAAAAAGCGCTTGGATGTCGTCCATCGACCGCAGCAGGCGGTCCGCGCTAGCCCGGCAAAGGTCCACGCCAGCCCGCTCACCAGGGTCACGCGATTCGTCCACGCGCATCTCCATCAGACCAACGACTGAGTGCATGGCATTGCGAGCTTCATTGGAAAGGTACCCGAGCAGGTTAGCGATATTTTGATTTGTCATGAAATTTCCTAGAGAGACTAACCCCTCCGGCCCTCCCGGGCGGGGCTGACGGAAAAATACTCCACAAAACGGCGAACGACATTGGATTTCTTCTGGATTTGTTTACCGTCCAGCATGTCATCGGCGATGCGTTCGATCTGTTGCGCGAGCGGCGACGATCCTTCGAGGGCGATGCCTTGACGGACTGCGCTGGCGATATCCGGCGTGGCGTCGGGCAGCAGGTAGCGAACCGGAAGCTGAATAATGCGTTCGATATCGCTCAGTGAGAACGTGCTGCGGCGCTCGACGCGATTGAGAACCACCTCGACCTTCTCCGCCACATGCAGGTCGCGCAACCAGCTGGATTTGCGGTGCGCCACATGCAGCGCCCCCACATCGGGAGGGCAGACCAGGAGAATCTTCTTGGCCCGAAGCAGGGTTTCGCATTCATAATCTTCTAAGGTACCCGGCAAGTCCACCGCTACCAGCGGATATTGGCGCACCGCCAAATCGAGTAGTGTGGTGAAGCGATGGGTGGGAACTTGCCGGGAGTAATCCAGGGATCCCGATCCGAGAACGTGCAGTGGACCCCGCTGGCAAACCAGGTTGGCCCACAGGCTGGGTTCGAGTTGGTCAGCCTGCTGGAGAGCGTCCACAATGGTGTGGGCGCCCTCAATCTTGAGCAGGAACGACATGATGCCCAGCCGGATGTCAAAGTCCAGCAACAGCGCTGGCTCCTCGGTTTGACGCGTTACCGCCGCGGTCACATACGTCGCAAGTGTGGTGGCGCCGCATCCGGGCTTGGCCGGCACGAACGCGAACAGATCTCCCAAGACTTCTTCCACCTTTGAGAGTCGAGCGGCCGCCCGGGTGATGCTGCGCAGAATCTCCAGCGGGGTGAATTCCGGAATGACGTCCCGAACGCCGGCCTGCATCAACGCCAGCAACTCGTCCCGGCTACTGCCTGAGTTCAAGGCGATGGTCGCTACCTGGGGCCGTCCGCTGAGCATCGAGACTACCGCGATGGCCCGGAGCGCATCGCTGAAGTCAATGACTAAAATGCATTGCTCTGCCAGCCCCAGGGTCCGCAGCCGCGGCGCTTGCTCGTAACTCAGATCCCAGTCCGCCTGTCGCTGCAGACGGCCGTCCAAGACCTCATGCACTTCACGCGGGAAGCTTTTCTTCGATGAAACGATCGCTAAAATCAAGCCTTTTGCCTCAGTTTCTGATGGACCGGCATACCCAGAACTCATCGGATTGACTGCAAGAAAGAAGAGCGGCCCGGAATTAAAACTTCCTCGATCCAGACCGATAAACTACCCATGACCGAGCGAAGTTCCACAGTCCGGCTCAGCCAACATGTATCCAGCCGGTGCCTGGCGGCGAAGGTGCTAGTGGTTGACGATGACGGAGACTTTCGCGCTCTGGCGCGCAATATATTGGAACGGGCCGGGATGGAGGTAATTGAGGCCGAGGACGGGCGCCGCTGCGTTCAGCTTACTTCGTCGTTGGATTTGGATGCCATCATCGTCGATATGGTCATGCCCCATCAGGATGGGATTGCGACCATTTGTCTTCTCAAAGATCGTTTCCCCCAAGCCAGGATCGTGGCCATATCGGGAGTCCAGGAATCGTCTCTCTACCTGGGGGTTTCGGCGCAACTTGGGGCCAGTGCGATCTTGCATAAATCCGAAGTCGGCAGCCTGGCGGCGCTGGTCCATCGTCTGTTGGACAGTTAATACATGCATCGCCTGAAGAAGTGGCGCGACCTTTCTCTGCGAGCCAAGGGAGTCTGCGTGGTTGCGATCCCGGCCACCGCCACGGCAGCGATTGCGTGCTTGTTTTTCGCCCTCGGCGGCCGTGCGACGACGGCCGAAGATTGGGTCAATCACACCCGCCAAGACTGCGAACGGATCCAGAGAATAGAAACTCTGGACGCCGAGGCGAGCGCGGAGACGCGCGCCTATCTCATGACTGGCGATGACGGTTTCAAACTGCGCTTAGGCGAGATCTTTTCCAGTTTCGACTCCGCGCGCGAGAAGTTGGTAGCTCTGACCGCGGACCGTCCCGCGCAGCAGAAGCGCCTGGCCCAAATCGCCCGGATGGCGCGCTCCCGCCCGGAGGGCCTCCTTGGCGCCACCGCCCTCTCCCGTTCCAAGGCCTTGCCGGCGAAAGAGTTGCATGCGGGCCGGCTCGCCGCCGATCAACAGCGCAGACAGATGGAGACCGTAATAGAGGCCATGCTCGAAGAAGAAAAGCGTGTCATGGATGACCGCTTAAGCCGTGCTGCCCTGCTCCGCGCCGAAATTCAAATGAGTTCCGTGATCTGCGTTTTTTTCGGGGTGGCCGGTGGAGTGGTTATCCGTGGCAGTTTAGTAATTCACTGCGATGCCGCGAGATACTGAGCTAGCGCCACCGGAAGGCCTAGAACAATTCGCCGATTTCCTTCGCTACGCCGCGGGCTTCCAGATGAATCAATCCAGCATTCGAGCCCATGGGGCCCATCACAGCTAGCACGGCCTTGGGACCAGCCGAGTACACAAAGAGCACTCCGTCGTCTCCTCGGATACTCACTTCCGATAGCGCTCCGGTAGCCATGCTTTCACTTATGCGGCGGCCCAGGCCCGACGCTGCGGCCGCCATGGCAGCAACCCGGTTGGGATCTGTGCCATTAGACAGCGAATGAGCCACGGGCAGGCCTTCAATGGACGCCAGCAATACACCCCGCAGCTCGGGGATCGAATTGCGAAGTGTTTCTAAATGGGTTTTCAAAGCTTCGTGTTTCACCATAAGTTCTCCTAGCGTTTACGCTTGCTCCCTCGATTGCGACACGAGGAACTTCCGGCGTCCATCCTCGCTGGTGCCGGATAAAACATCCGCACCCGCCACATCGAAACGCGGGAACTTGATTAGTTCCAGTCAGACGTTTCCCCGCGCTGATAGTATGATCGTAAGGATAAGGCCCCGACTTTAGAGATCCTACAGACAAACACATTATTTTCTGGCTTGGCTCGGCAGACGCCTCCGACGTTAAGATCCAGCTGCCATGCCCTTGGCATTGCGCCTACTTACACGCCAAGCCTGTAGGAAGAGCTCCCAATTAGCCGATGGTAGTAAGGTAGTCACCTTATAAAGGATCGATAAGCGCTTTACCGTATAGAAACTCCTAATGTCACTCTTCATGATTCGCCACTAAGAGCCGATTACACGCATATGCGTTGCCTGTACTGTGGCAAGGAACTGGCGCTGCTGAAACGGCTCACCAAAGGCGGCGAGTTCTGTTCCGACGCTCACAAGCACAGCTACCAGGAAGAGTACAACCGCTTGGGCCTCAGTCGTCTGCTGCAGGCCCGATCCAGAGCGGATGAAAGCAAAGTCGCGCAGAAACCACCCGCCGGCCCGGCAGCAGCTCCTGTGGCCGTGGCGGAACAGTCGGTGGAAAGAAACAGCACCGGAAATCGATGAAGTCGTTTTGCAAGCCCAAGAAGGGGCAATGCAAACCGAAGAAGTGGCGGTGCAGGAGGCTACCGCCCCACCACCTGCGCTGGCGCCACGCGTCATCGCCGCACCGGAACCACCGCCCCCGGCAATGGCCGGGTTCGTCATGGAAACGCCGTCCATTGCGGCTCCCCCGGAGCCCGCATCTTACCTAGAACCATGGGTGTCTGAGGAGGCGACAGCGCCCGCTTCTCCACCGCCTACCCCTGCCTGGCGTCTGGAAGGCCCGGCGGTAGAGCATCCGTTTTTCACCTTACCTTCCGCTGATCTCTTGCCTTTGGAGATGCAGCCGGGGGTTTGCGAGAGCAGTTTTGCGCTCATGGATACCAGCGTGACGCCTCGGGAAAGCGGGGCTCCCACGCGTGCACCTCAGCATGCCCTTGACGGTGACCTCGTCGCACGAATTCCAGCGGGGCGGGTCCGTCGCCATTGAAATTTTGCCGCGGCCATCGGAAAGCAGTTGCTACGCGAGCCTGAACGGAGCTCTCGATTTCTCTTACCCCGTGGGAGTGCAGGTTTTCGATCTGCTGGATTTGGCGCCCGCCGGCATCGCATATCCGGCTGAAGAGTGCGAGGTTACAGTTCCGGAGTCTTGGGCGAACGAAATTATTTCTGAAGGGCCGGTCGACATCATTGTTCCGGCGATTCCAAGGGACGATGCTCCTGCCCCTGAGCCGCCGGACCAGCCTGCAACGGTCCTCCCGACATCCCCGGGCAGCGTTCCAAGCTCTGTCAAGACTCCACCAGGACATGCGGGAGCGCCAGGAGGCCAAGCCTGCGGCGCCTCCCTCAAAAGCCCCATTACCAGCAACCGAAGCCGCACCACCCCAGGCTAAAAGACCCGAACCCTCGCCAGCCGAAACAATCGCCGCGCGAAGCCGAATTAATAGCCATCGCGGTCAAAAGCTTCGCCCCGCCCAAGGCGAGTGCAGCGATCGATGCCAGTGCCCTTCTAACCAACGGACATCCATTGCTTCCTCGGCTTAAGGCGTTGCCGCTGCGCCCAAAGGTGGCTCCAGCACCACGAGGCTTCAGCCACCCCAGGTGCAGCCCGTGCAAAAGCGTCAAGCCTGCACCGCTACTGTCCGCCTAACCTCGAAGCCGGCACAGCCCGCTCCTCCCGCCCTGCCAAGAAGACTGTCCCACCGGCCGGCGGCAAAGCCAAAGCCCAGCAGTCCGCTCCTCCGCCTGCCCAACCGGTTCAATCAGCCCAGTCTGCATCTCCGCCCAAGCCAGAACCATTGGCCAAGCCTGTCCCGGTGAAGAGCGTTCCAGCCGTGAAGACGCAAACCTTGCCACCGGCACAAACTCAGAAGCCTGAACCTGCCGCCGCGACCAAGGCCAGTCCGCTACCTAAGAGCGAGCCAGTTCAGAAAGCACCGGCCCACAAAGAACCGCCCGCCGTTAGAGTTCCAGCAGGCGAAGCCCCAGCCGTTAAAGCTAAAGCTGCTGCCGCGGAAGCCGGCCCGGCCGCATCTGCCGACCATACCGTGCCGAACTTCGGCGCCGTCGTAAACACATCAATGTTCGGTTCCCTCAAGGTCAAAATCGGAATCGCTGCTTTAGCCGCGGTGATTGGGATTGGCGTCTACGTGCGAGTCGCCGGCAAAGCCAAAGCTTCCGCTAATCCAGCCAAAACGAGTGATGTAGGCATGAGCATCATGGTGGGAGAAGGCGGCTGGGTCGAAAACTGGGCCGGCGACCCGGCCGGACTACACAGCGACCGGCAAATCACGATCTATCGGCCATCTTTAAAGCTTTCCGATTACCGTATCGAGTTTCAAGGACAGATTGATACCAAGAGCATCGGATGGATTTTCCGCGCGGCTGATCCGGACAATTACTACGCCATGAAGCTGCAGCTCGTATCTCAGGAATTACCCTTGACGGTCGTACTGTACAAGTACATAGTTCTCAAAGGCCGGCAAGTGCAAGTGGGCAGGGTGCCGATCGACGTGCCGGTGAAGAACGATACGGTCTTCAGCATCCGGATGGATGTCCGCGGCCCCAAGTTCAATACCTATGTGCAGGGCCAACCGGTAGACGTCTGGACCGACGATCAAATCAAGTCGGGCGGCGTAGGCTTCCTGAATGAACGAAGCGAGCGGGGCAAGATCAAGTCTGTATCGCTGTCTTACCTGTCCGGGGGAATCAAGTGACGAAGAATTCCATGGAACAAACAAACGATCAATGGCTGTGGTTCGTAGATAGCGAACTGGTGGAGGCCCTGGCGCGGCACGACACTCTGGATTCAAAGAGCGAGAAGCGGCCGGTGCAGTCCGCCGCACTGGTCAAGGCTCTGGCGCTCAACATGGAAGGCAAGACGGAGCAGGCCTTGCGCGAAGTTCGGGCGGCTATCGAAAAAGGCGAAGCCCTACTGGAGCTGGATTGGACCGAAGCCCACCTGGAGTTTCAGCTGGGCCAATATCAAGAGGCCTTGCAGGGTTATGAGAAGGTCTTAAGCGCGCAGCCCAATCACAAGGCGGCAATCTACAACGCCGCGCTGTGTCTCGAAAAACTGGACAAGTTTGAAGAAGCTGGCAAGGTTTTCCAAAAGGCGTTCGAGCTGGACCCCAAACTGTACGAGGCAAATCTTGGTTTCGGCGTTTGCCAGCTTCATCTGAATCGCGCCGAACAAGCGCTGGCAGCCTTCGAAGTCTGCCTGACTGCCAAGCCCGGCTACGACAAGGCGCTGTACGGCAAGGCAATCGCCTTGCAATCGATGGGACGAGCGGACGAAGCGATGCAGTTGTATGCGAAATTGCTGCCCGCGAATGGCGCCAATGCGGATCTGGTCACCAACATGATCGGCCTGGCGCTGAAACTGGGTGATGACGCCAAGGTCCGGGAGTATTGCGAGAAGCTGTTGCGGGTGAAGCCTGGGGCGCGTCCGGCTGTCGAAGGATTAGTCGCGGCCGCCATCGCTCGGGGGGACTTCAAGACGGCGGCTCAACAAGGCGCTCAACTGGTGAAGATCGCCTCGGATTCGTTCGAGGCCTGGTTTAATCTCGGGGTGGCTTATCAAAAGACGAATCGGCTGGAGCAGGCTGGCCAGGCATATTCCGAAGCCATCAAGCTTCGTCCTGAAAGCGCACTGCCTTATGCCAATCTCGGCGCGACGTTGCAGGAGCGCGGCGACCTCCCGGCAGCGCGCAAGGCCTACGAGCGCGCCTTGCAGTTGGAGCCTGGTCACACCGGAGCTCTTTGGAATTTGGCCAATGTTTTCGAACGTCAGACCAACAGTGAAGAGGCCGAGAAGGCCATGGAGAAGCTGCTGGAACGCGAGCCGGAGCGCGAAGATGCCTGGTTCCGTTTGGGCTATTACCGCCTGTTGCGCGGCGACTACGCCGGGAGCATCGAGCCTTTTCGCAAGTGCGTTAGCAAACGAGCCGACTGGCTGGATGCGCTGATCAACTTGGGCTTGGCTCAGTGGCGTACCGGGCAACTCGAAGCCGCCAAAGCAACATTAGTGCAAGCCGTGGCGCGTCATTCGAAGTCCGCCGATGCCCTGCGCACCTTGGCCGCCGTGATCGTCGACATGGGCGATTACATCCTGGCTCTCGACATCGAAAAGCAACTCGGCGAATTGGGCCACACCATGCCGGAGCTGTCATACAACATCGGTATCCTGCTGCAGCGATCGAATCTACACGAAGAGGCCGCTCGCTCTTATCGCCGTGCTACCGAAGAAAAGCCGGCTTTCGCTGAAGCACTGCTGAATCTTGGGCACGCACTCAAGGCCCTGGGACAAGAGCAGGAAGCGCGCACCTGCTGGCGCAAGGCTGTTGAGGCCAAGCCGGAACTCGCCACCCAGTATTTCTAGCCGCTTTTCTATTTCGTCTCCAGCCACTTGACGCTGGTTGGTTCGGCGTGCTCGCACTGCATCACCTCGGTAACTCCCGAAACCAGTAAGGCGCAGGCATTGGATTGAGCGCTTCTGAGAGCGTGGTCTTGGGTGTCGGCCGAAGCGATGCGGCAGTCGTTTCTGCCTTTGTATGCCACGCATACCTCCACCCGGTACTTGGCGATGTGCATGCTCGAATAGACCAGGAACACCAACACCAGGACTACAAAGATGACGCCCAGGACGACGGTCTTATTCACGCCCCAGTGCCTTCCTCGAAGAAATTGCCCATCTGGCGGAACTTCTTGTATCGATCGTCGATTAGTTCCTTGTCCGACCGGCATGAGAGCTCTTCGAGCGCCGTCCGGATAGCTTGTTTCACGAACTCGGCCGCCTTGTCGTGATCGGTGTGGGCGCCTTCTGGTGGCTCGGGAATGATGCCGTCAATCAACCCCAGCGACTTCAGATCTGAAGCCGCCATCCGGAGCGCGCGCGCGGCTTCGGCGGCTTTGCCGGAATCCCGATAGATGATGGCCGCACAACTCTCCGGCGAAATGACGCTGTAGTAGGCATTTTCGAGCATGTAAATCCGGTTCGCCACGCCCAGCCCCAAGGCGCCTCCGCTACCGCCTTCGCCAATGACGATCGAAATCACTGGTACACCCAACCGCGACATCTCGCGCAAGTTCACCGCGATCGCTTCCGCTTGGCCGCGCTCCTCGGCATCGATGCCGGGGTAGGCGCCGGGCGTGTCTAGAAACGTGATGATGGGGCGGCGGAATTTATCCGCGAGCCACATCAGTCGCATGGCCTTGCGGTAACCCTCCGGCTTCGGCATGCCGAAATTCCGATGCAGTTTTTGTTTGGTATCGCGCCCCTTTTGCTGGCCGATTACCATGAGAGGCCGGCCTTCAAAGGAGGCCATGCCGCCCACGACGGCGGGATCATCGCCAAAAAAACGGTCGCCAAACAGTTCCGAAAAACCAGTGAAAATCCGGTTTATGTAGTCGAGCGTGTGCGGCCGCTTAGGATGGCGCGCGAGCAACACGCGCTCCCAAGTGGGATTCGTGGGTTGCACCGCCCCGTCGTTCGTGCTTAGAGGGGACGGTGGTTGTTTAGGATGTTCTGCCATTCGGATTGTGACCGGCCCGCGGGCCAAACCTGATGCCGGCGACGGGCTAACTTGCCAGGATCTCGACCGACTCCGGTCCGCAGATCCGCTCCACTTCGGCCCAGAACTCCTTGTCCGGGCGGACCTTGGGGGTCACATCCAGAATAACGGAAAAATCGCGCGGCTTCTCAAGGCGCAGCCGCACCTCGGTCTCGCCCCGCTTTCTCGTGAAGAGCTGGTTCAGCGCATCGGCTTTGTCCAAGGTGCCGTTAGCGCCCACCGGAATGCGAATAGAGATCAACGTAGGAAGATTGACGCGCGCCACTTCGAGCGGGACGATGTCCTGCACGGAAATCTTCGGCGGAGCGTTTTCCTCCGGCAACACCATAGCGCGCACCAGCACGGCTTGGTCCTCCACCAGGGCCGCGAGCAACCGATCGTATTGCGTGGTAAAGACCATGGCTTCGACGCTTCCGGTCCGGTCTTCCAGACGCATGGCCGCCCAAAGCTTGCCTTCCTTATTGCGCTTCCGCACAATGCCAGTGAGGATGCCGCAGATTGCTACGTCGGCGCCGCGCTCCAATCCCTCGAGCGTCTCGGTCGCATGGGTGGAAAGTTCGGCCACCTTGTCTGTGTACGAATCCAGCGGATGCCCGGTAACGTAGATGCCGATGACTTCTTTCTCGCTCGACAGCTTCTGCTGCGGGCTCCAATCGGGCAGCAGCGGCAGCGGATGCTCCTGATGGGCGGGTTGGTCGGCCACCATTCCGAACAGCCCGGTCTGGCCGCTCTGCCGGTCTTTCCAGGCCCGCTGGCCGGATTCCATGGCGTTCTCAAGCATAGCCGTCAATTGCGCGCGGTTGCCTTGGAGACTGCTCATCGCTCCGCACTTGATGAAGTTTTCAAGAATCCGCCGATTCACGCTAGTGAGGTCGACGCGCTCGCATAAATCGTAGAGCGACTGGAACGGACCCCCCGTTCGCCGCGCTTCAATGATCGAATCCGCGGCAGCGGCGCCTACGTTTCGAACCGCGCACAGACCCATCCGGATCGCTTGTCCGTCGGGTGTGAAGTCCTTGCCGCTCGCGCTCACGTCCGGCGGCAGCACCGCGATCCCCATTTCGCGGCACTCGTTTATGTATTTCACCACCTTGTCGGTGTTGCCCATTTCGGACGTTAACAGCGCCGACAAAAACTCCAGCGGATAGTTCGCTTTGAGATACGCCGTGACGTAGGCGAGATATGCATAGGCGGCCGAGTGAGCCTTCGGGAAACCGTACCCGGCAAACTTCTCCATCAGGTCGAAAACCTTCTCGACCTTCTTTTGCGGAAGACCTTTTTGCTTCGCGCCCTGCAGGAAGCGCTCGCGCTGCGCGGCCATCTCTTCGGGTTTTTTCTTACCCATAGCCCGGCGCAGGATGTCGGCGTCGCCCAGCGAATAGCCGGCCAGGCGATTGGAGATCTGCATCACCTGTTCCTGGTAGACGATAACGCCGTAGGTCTCTTGCAAAACTTCTTTCAAATCGGGGAAATCGTAGGTGACTTGCTTGCGGCCGTGCTTGCCGTCGATAAAATCGTCGATCATGCCACCCTGGATCGGGCCCGGCCGGTAGAGCGCGTTGAGCGCGCAAAGATCTTCGATCCGCGACGGTTGGTACTTGCGCAGAATGTCGCGCATGCCGGGTGATTCAAATTGAAAGATCCCGCTGGTATAGGCCTTGCAGAAGATCTGATAAGTGGCGGGGTTATCGAGCGGAATATCTTCCATCACCAGCTTCACGCCGTGGTTTTGTTCAATCAACGCCAGCGCGTCCTGGATGATGTCGAGCGTCGTGAGGCCCAGGAAATCCATCTTGAGAAGCGATAGCTTCTCCAGCCCCACCATGTCGTACTGCGTGACAATTTCGTCTTTGTTGGTCTTATAAAGCGGGACCAGTTCCTGTAGTGGCACCGGGGAAATCACTACGCCAGCCGCATGCATGGATGCGTTGCGCGCCATGCCTTCCAGCTTGACCGCGACCTCCAATACCTCCTTCAGCCGTGGATCCTTGCGCGCCGCGTCCTCAATGGCCGGCTCCTGCTGCAGCGCCTCTTTGAGCTTGATATTGAGCTGGGTGGGGATGAGTTTGGTGATGCGGTCCACATCGCCGAAGCTGATATCCAACACCCGGCCAACGTCCTTGATGGCCGTGCGCGCGCCCAAAGTGCCGAAGGTGATAATCTGTGCCACCTGTTCGCGCCCGTATTTTTCTGTGACGTACTGGATCACCTCGCCGCGGCGCCGGGTGTGGAAATCGATGTCGATGTCCGGCATGCTGATGCGTTCCGGGTTGAGGAAACGCTCGAACAGAAGCCCATTTTCGAGAGGGTCGATATCGGTGATATTCATCGAGTAGCTGACGAGGCTGCCCGCCGCCGAGCCGCGGCCCGGACCAACTGGAATCCCGCGCGATTTGGCGAAGCGGATGAAGTCCCAGACGATTAGGAAGTAGCCCGAGAACTTCATCTGCTGGATCATCCGGATCTCGCGCTCCAGGCGCTCCACATATTCGGCCAGATCGTGCTTCAGCGCGCCGGCCTTGCGCATGGTCTCGAGGCGCGTCCGCCGTTTCTCGAATCCCTGGCGGGCGACGTACTCGAAATATGTATCGGTAGTGTGTTCCGCTGGAACGTCGAACTTTGGAAAGGGCTCCTTGACCTTTTCGAGATTTACCTGGCAGCGCTGGGCGATTTCCCAAGTCCGGTCGAGCGATTCCTCTAACTCGCCGAACATGGCCAGCATCTCGTCGCGCGTCTTCAAATAGAACTCGGGCTGCGTGAAACGCATGCGCTGCGGATCGCTCATCGTTTTGCCGGTCTGGATGCACAGCAGAATTTCGTGCGCCCGCGCGTCTTCCTTGCGCATGTAGTGCGAATCGTTGGTGGCCACCAGCGGAATGCGCGTCTCCTGCGACAGCCGGTGTACCTGCGGCACCACGACTTTGTCCTGATCAAGCCCGTGATCCTGAATCTCCAGGAAGAAATTCTCCTTCCCGAACATGTCCGCGTAGCCGTACGCTAGACGCTTGGCTTCCTCATAACGATTAGCCATGATCGTCTCGTTGATGTCGCCGCGCAGGCAGGCCGACATCGCAATCAGGCCTTTGGAATGCCGGGCCAGCAGATCTTTGTCAATGCGCGGCTTGTAATAGAAGCCTTCCAGAAACGAAGTCGAGACCAGCTTCAGCAGGTTACGGTAGCCTTCCTGCGTTTCACACAACAGCACCAGATGGTTGTAGCGATCATGTCTCGCTGCGCGTTGCGAGTCCTTGCTGCGAAACGTAGACCTCGCAGCCGATCACCGGCTGCACGCCTTTTTCCTTGGCCTTGTTGTAAAACTCGACCGCGCCGAAGAGATTGCCATGATCGGTCATAGCCACGGCGGGCATCTTCTGTTGGACCACCAGGTCCATCAACTGGCCGATTTCACAAGCGCCATCCAGCAGCGAATAATCGGTATGACAATGCAGGTGTACGAAGGGTGGTGCGGAGCTCATGCGTTAACTCGTGCGGGGGGAGGACACTTCCATTGTACTGCTTACTTCGATCTCGCGAGAGTTTTCTCCGGTCGCTCGCAGACGTATTTCGATCCGATCCTGCCGGCATCACCTGCGGAAATCGCTCGCCCCACTCGATCAACACCACCGCATTGCGGTCGAATATTTCATCCAGGCCTAGCGTCGCGACTTGATCCTCGCGATCCAAGCGATAAAGATCGATGTGATAAACGCTGGGGCTGTATTCGTGGATCAAGGTGAAGGTCGGACTCGATACTTCGTCGGGTTGCGCCGCGCCTAAGCCCTTGACGATCCCTTTCGCCAGAGTCGTCTTTCCGGCGCCGAGATTCCCGATCAGCAGCACGACCGCTTTCGCCGGCAACTCCGCTGCCAGCTTTTCACCGAGAGCGACCGTCTCTTCTTCAGACTGGGTGTGAAAGATCCGCGACTTCACGCATGGCCTCGGGCAAAAACTCGAACAGATCGGTGGCGATGAGCCCCTTCTCTCCCAGCCGCGCAGCACCCAACTCGCCCGACCGGCCATGCAGGTAGACCGCGGCGAGCAAGGCTATATCGAGTTGATCGGGGAATTGAGCCATCAGGCCGGCGATCATGCCCGTGAGCACATCGCCCGTTCCTCCGGTGGCCATGGCCGGCGAACCAGTCGGATTAATCCACGCTCGGCCGTCCGGAGCGGCGATCACCGTGCGATTACCTTTGAGCACCAGGTAGACACTGTGTTCCTGCGCGAACGAGCGCGCGCAACCGATGCGATCGGCCTGTACATCGGCGACTGTGCTGTTCGATCAGCCGCGCCATCTCCCCAGGATGTGGCGTGAGAATGCGTGGCGCAGGGGCGCGCAGGTTTTTGGCATCCAACGCGTTCAACCCGTCCGCATCCACCACCATCGGGCGCGGAAGCTCGTTCACCAGCCGGCGAATGACCTGTGTGGTTTCGGCGTTTCGCCCCATGCCCGGACCAAGAGCCACTACATTCTTCTTATCGACCAGCGCACTCAACTGATCGAACATCCGCATCGAAATCGAGCCATCCTCGGTCTCCGGCAGAGGCTCAGTCATAAGCTCGGGAGCGTGCGATGCGATTTGAGCGATGGCCGACTCCGCCGATGCCACTGTCGCAAGACCAGCCCCGGCACGCAGCGCCGCCATCCCCGACATAGCCGCGGCCCCGGTTTTGCCGCGTCCGCCTGCGATCACCAGCACGTGACCGTACAGACCCTTGTTGGAATCGCGCACTCTCGGCCGAAACAGTTTTGCGAATAACGCTGGTTCCGAGAGCGCCAGAAAAATCGCGGGATCTTTTTCGTAAAGATCCGGCGGGCTTCCGATCTCGGCCACGTGCAGCTTTCCGACCAGCTCGCAGGCCGGCGAAAGCACCTGGCAAGGCTTCGGCGCCGTGAACGTGACGGTGTGGTGTGCATGCACGGCCGGGCCTGGCAGATTCGCTGAATCGCTATCCAGACCGGATGGAATGTCCACTGAAACCACTTCGGCCAAAGGAAACCGCTCGTTCACGGCCGTAATCATCTCCAGCGCTTTTCCAGTCGCGGGCCCATGCATGCCGGTGCCAAGCAGCGCATCCACGATCAACGTCGCGGTCTCGATGGACGCCTTGATTTCGAAAGATACGCCACACCCCACCGCCTGCAGCATCTTGTAATTTGCCGCCGCGTCGCCCTTCAGATCGCCCGGATCGCCCGCTAGAACCACATCCAGCGATCGCGGCCGGATGTGCGTGTGAAGCTGGCGGGCCACCACCATTCCGTCGCCCCCGTTATTCCCCTTCCCGCATAGGACGACAATGCGCTGGGCCTGAAGTGGAGCATATTGGCGCGTCAAGAACTCGACCACCCGTTGACCTGCATTCTCCATCAGGATCAGACCCGGCACCCCCAGCTCACTCGTCCGGCGATCCACCTCGCGCATCTGGGCCGCGGTCAGAATCTTCACGCGCGTACCTCGGCCAGCATTTGTTCCAAGCGCTGCAGGTTCGCGCTTTCACCCATCACAATCAGGAAATCTCCGCCGTGGATCTCGGCCTCGGCCGGCGGATTGAACAGCATGCGGCCGTCGGATTTGCGTATCGCGAGCACGATGACACCCAGTTCCTTGCGAACCTGCATTTCAGCCAGAGATTTGGAAACGAATTCGCTTGAAGCCGGCACTCGCACCTGCTCGATCCCGACCTCCAGGCCGATGCCCTTGGTGGTGAAATCGATGAACTGGAAGACATGCGGCTTCAACATCACCTGCGCCATCCGATACCCGGTCATGTCATACGGCGCGAAGACGTAATCCGCCCCCGCCAATCGCATTTTCCGCTCCGTCTCCTCGGTAGCGATACGCGCGGAAACCAACAGCCCCGGCTTCAAGGCTTTCGCAGACAGTATGACAAACAAATTATCGGCATCGCTGGATAGAGTCGCGATCAGGCCCTTCGCGCGCATGACCCCAGAATCGCGCAGCGTCTCGTCGTTGGTCGCGTCGGCGAGCACCGCCAGCATGCCGGCTTTCATGGCCCATTCCACGCGATCTTCGTTCTTATCGACGATCAGAAACGGCGCACCGGCGCGCTGCAGTTCGCTTGCGGCGCCCCGCCCCACCCGCCCGAAACCACATACGATGTAGTGGTCGTTCAGCTTGTCGATCATTTTCCTGTTCCGCCGCTTTCCAAAATACTGGTTCAGCTCCAGCTCGATGATGGCCTGTGTCATGCCGCCCACGGCCAGCAGCATGATCGTAACGCCAAAGAATATCAGAAATGAATTGAAAACCCGTCCCGCGTGGCTAAGTGGATGCACTTCTCCATACCCCACCGTACTCACCGTGATCAGCGTCATATAGAACGCATCGAACGGCGGGTAACCTTCAATGAAGACGAATCCCAGCGTTCCGGCGGCGAGGATTACGATCAGCGCGGCGCTGATCAGGATCAGCCGGTTGCGGTAGCGGCGCATGCTGTCGCTATTTTAACTGCTGAGGAACGCTTTACTGTTTGCGGGCCAACACGACCGTCATATCATCGCTGAGTTCCGGCGAGTTGGTCCATTGCCGGACTGCTTCCATCACGGTCTCAATGATTTTGGTGTCTTCTCGATCCGCATGCTTGGAGACCAGCTCGATCAGCCGCTCCTCGCCGAACATCTCGCCGTATTCGTTCTCAGGCTCGGTGATACCGTCGGTGTAGCACACTAGCAAGTCGCCGCTCTCGAGCTGTACCTTACTTTCGTCGTACTTCGAAAATGGAAACGCGCCCACGACGGTTCCGTTCACATCCAGGCTTCTAGCCGAGCCATTGCGAATCAGGACCGGGGGCAAGTGACCGGCGTTGGTATAGGTCACAATCCCGCTCGCTTCGTCATACAGCGCCAGGCAGAACGTCGCGTACTTCTCGGCGGAGGTCGTGGCGTAAAGCTGTTGATTTAGATCTGAGACCATTTGCGCAGTCGAGAGCCGAAAGCCGTTTACCGGTGTATGCGACGGCGCCGCCAATTCCGTCACTCGTTCCAAGGACGCCCGCAATTCCATTCGCAAAGCCGATTGAATGCTGGCCATCAGCAGCGCCGCCGAAATTCCCTTCCCCGCGACGTCTCCGATGGCGATTGCGAGTTGGTTGCCTGCGACTGCCTGGTAGTCGTAATAATCTCCCGAAACCATGCGCGCCGGCTGGCACATGCCGATGATATGCAGAGTCTTCATAACGGGGGCAGTCTTCGGATAGAGCTGCTCCTGTACCTCGCGCGCAATCTCTATCTCGGCTTGCAGGCGCTCCTTCTCCTTAGCTACCGCCAACAACCGCTGCAGGTTTTCAGTCATGGTGTTGAACGACGAACTCAAGTCGGCCAACTGATCGCGCCCCGAGACTTTAATGAGATGCGAGAAGTCGCCTCGCATCACACGCTGGGTCCCTTCGTACAGCGAATGCACGGCGCCGGTGATGGTGCGTGTGAGTGAAAACCCAATTGCGAAGCCGATGATTCCGACGATCAGGAAGGCGATGCATACGGCGTAAAATAAGATCAACACCGTACCTTGCACCACGTCCAGTTTCTCGCTCAGCAAAATTTGAAATAGTGCGGAAAATCGGGTGTGCGCCAGCAGCAGCGCCGATCGAGTGCTCTCCGGACGGTTCCAGTCCGTGACACGGATGACCGAAAACCACGGGACGTCCAGATCGAACCGATTGACCGGAGGAGCCAGCGGCGTTCCGGCTGCGTCGCCTCCAGCTGGTGTGGTCTCCACCCAATCGTCTCCGAGCGCTTTGCTGGTGAAGCGGCCAGTTTTCTTGTCGCCGGGTACCGGTGCGGTTGAGGGCTGTAGAAAGTAGACATCCCCTAATCCGGGAACCATTTCACTCATATAACGCCGGGTTAGCGGCATCAGTGCTGCAAATCGCGCACTATCTCGAACGGAACTCGACCAGGCGTAATAACGTCCCCGCAGCAACGCGATGCCGCCGCTTTTCGGCGGGAGCTTCAAAGGCGCATCGATCGCGGCATGCTCGGGCCAGCGCAGTGTCGAACCGCCATCTTGGATCAGAAATTCGATGCCGGGATAGCGCCTGACATAGATTTCGCCTGTCTCGCGCATTAGGTCCCGACGAGCAGTGGGCTTGGCTTGCGTCAGGCCTTCCACTGCGCCGGCTAGCGAAGTTACGCGCCGATCCAGGTCGCTCCGCACCATATAGATCGCTATCTGGCCGGCCATTATGTAGCCACCCAGACCCACCAGAGTGATAATCAGCAGAATCGGCACCACCGCGATCAACACGTACGTTACGATCAGCCGGTTGCGGAGCCGCCAGATGGCTCGGCGCAGTCCAATGCGGGCCAGTCGAAGAATCTCCCATATGCCCAGGACGATTACGACAAATTGCAGAAATAAGGTGAAACCGCTCTCTGAAGCGAATAACAGCAGGACGAGGTAGAGTGCCGCAAGAATTATAAACGACTTCTCCAGCTTGCCTTGTCGCTTCCAGCGGGCTTTGAGGTCCAGAGTCACGGTCGCCGGTCAGACTCGCGATTTTGCGATTTGCGGCGTCTCGGGCACCGGCTCCGGTAGAGGCTTTTCCGGATCCAGAAAGTACTTCGTCAGCTTCTCTTGCAAAATGGCCAGAGCCGTTTCCGGATCGTCGGCGTATTGAAACAGGTTCAGGTCCTCCGGATCGATGGTGCCATGCTGCACCAAAGCCTCGAAATTCATAACCTCTTTCCAATATTTGGATCCGTACAGCACGATCACGATCTTGCTTTCCAGTTTCCGGGTCTGCGCCAGCGTCAAGATCTCGAACAGTTCATCCAAAGTGCCAAATCCGCCCGGGAAAATCACCAGCGCCTTGGCCAGGTAGGCGAACCAGAACTTACGCATGAAGAAGTAGTGGAACTCAAACACCAGCTCGGGCGTGATGTATGGATTGGGCCGCTGCTCGAATGGTAGTCCTATGTTCAACCCAATGGTCTTGCCGCCCGCGTCGGCGGCGCCCTGGTTGGCCGCTTCCATAATCCCTGGACCGCCTCCCGAACAGATCACGAAGCGGTGAAAGGGCGATTCGATCTTGCTGGACCACTCCGTCATTAACCGCGCCAGAGTACGCGCGTCGCGGTAATACTGGCTCAGCGGGCCTTCTTCTTGAATCCGCGCCGATCCAAAGAAAACCACCGTATCCTGGACCTTTTCATCGCGAAAGTGAGACAAAGGCTCCAGATATTCGGATAGAATCCGTAAGCCGCGGGCGTCCGGGCTTTCCAGAAACGTTTCATTCAGATAGGCGACGGGCCTGCGGCCGCCATTGTTATTCTCATCGATCATTGGGAAGATTCCTGAACGTCCTGGAGTTTTTCCAGACGCTTTTCTAATTGTCTCACTGTCTTCAATAATTCCGGCAATTTCTGGAAAGCGGTAATGGCGCGCAGCCAGTCTCGAGCTTCGAAAGCCGGCGAGCCGGACATTACCGCGCCTTCCTTCACATCCCCGCCGATGCCACTCTGGGCGTATATTACGGCGTTGTCGTGAATAGTCAGATGGCCGGAAATGCCGACCTGGCCGGCCAGCAATACGTTCTTGCCCAGAATCGAGCTGCCCGCCAAGCCGGTCTGTGCGCAGATGATATTGTCCTCCCCGATCACGCACCCATGCCCCACCTGCACCAGGCTGTCGATCTTGGCCCCACGCCGCACGCGCGTCTCGCCCACCGAGGCCCGATCCACCGAAGATAACGACTGAATCTCCACGTCATCTTCGATCACCGTCACGCCCGATTGAACAATTTTGAAGTGCGTGCCCTCGGAGGTCTTAGCGAATCCGTATCCATCGCCTCCTACCACGACGCCGTTTTGCAGAATCACGCGATTGCCTACGCGGCAGTATTCACGAACGACGGAATGCGAATGAGCACAGAAATCGTCGCCTATCTCCGCTCCGGCGTAGATCACCACATGTGGATGAAGGAGGGCGTTTCGGCCGATCGAAACGTGCTCGCCGACCACCGCAAAGGCCCCGATCGATGCGCCTTCGCCGATGCGGGCAGTCCCGGCTATGGAAGCATGAGGATGAATTCCGGGCGCCGGCCTGGGCGGCTGATAGAAGAGAGCCAAGGCGCGGGCGAAGTCGTGATAAGGATTGCGGGATACCAGACTGGCGGGTTTCTCTTCCTTCAAGGGCTCGGACACGAGCACCGCGGCGGCCTGTGTATGCCGCAGTTTGGGCGCGTATTTGGGATTAGCAAGGAAGGTGATCTCGGTGGGACCGGCCTGTTCCATTCCAGCCACCCCGGTGATTTCGACATCAGGGTCGCCCCGAAGTTCGCAGCCCAGCCGAGCCGCGAGATCGCGCAGAAGGATGCGTTGAATGGTGGCCATAGGATGGCTTTATTGTATCGGTCCGCACTAAAAGCCTTCTATCCGAGCCGCTCGGCGGGGACTAGAATAGAGCTACATGAAACGCCGGGATTTTCTGCTGACCTCGACAGGCGCTGTGGCTGCTTTCGCCGCACCATCCACGTCCGTGGCGGCAACCGTCTTGTATAACGATCACGCGGTGAAACTGGACAAAATCCGCCCCGCCTTTGGCAATTCCAAGGATCTGTGGGTACGGGCCGCTGATCTCCCGCGGATCAACGAATTCGAGCTGAAACCGCAGGGCGCCTGCCGCGCCGACATGTGTATTCCGATTTCGAAGAACCTCAAGGCCGGCGAGTGGCTTAACCTCACCGGCTTCGCGCAGAAGCTCGGCCAGACGGTGGTCCAAGAATCCGGCGTCTGGAGCTTCGGCGAGATCCCGGTGCTCCGAGGAAGCTTTTATAACTCCCGCGTGGCTCCCGACTTCGCGGCCCCGGATCGTAAGGGTCGTATAGTCCATCTTTCTGACTTTCGCGGCAAGAAAGTGCTGGTGGTCACCTGGGCTTCCTGGTGAGGCTGCCGCTTCGATCTGCCAGGCTGGCAGAAAGTTTACGAAGAGCTGCAGGACCAGAATTTCGAAATCGTCGCCGCTGCCCAGGACATCGGCGGTGAAGCTGCCGCCGGACCGTGGTACGACAAGGCTCACGCAACTTACACAACTCTGATCGACGCGCAGCACGCCGTCAGTTCGGCGTACCAGTTCATCAACGTACCGATGGGCATCTGGATCGATGAGCGCGGCCGCGTGGTGCGCCCGGCCGAACCTGCCTGGACATCCACGCAGTCGATGAAGTTCGGCGGCAAAGGCCTCGCAACCGAAGGTCAGCTCTATGTTTCTGCCCTCCGCGATTGGGTGAAGTCGGGGGAGCGCAGCGCGTATGCGCTCTCGGATGAAGAATTCGCGCGGCGTGTGAAACCGCGGTCGCCGGCTGAGATGGAGGCTGACGCAAGCTTCAAACTCGCGGTCTGGTTCCACGAGAATGGCAAGAACGAACTAGCGGCCAAATACTTCGGTCGCGCCGAGCAGCTTAACCCCGACGATTGGAACTACCATCGCCAGGAATGGAGCTTCACGCCGCAGGAAGCCGACAAAAAATGGCTCGAGAAATTCCAGAAAACCGAGAGTCCTTACTATCCGAAGCTCGACATGCCCGCGGTTGGGCCCAAGCCCGAATCACAGCGCCAGTAAAGCTTTTTGCTCCCATTTTTCATCGATTTGCATTTTCTCGCGTGATGAGACGTTAGGACGCGCTTCTAGAATTCAACTAGAAAGGAAATGCGCCGTGCACAAGAAACCAAACGAACCAACTGAGCAAGTGCTACCAGACGTTCCGACGATCGTTCAACCGATGGTCGACGAATTGAAACAAGCCCACAAAACCAAGATTCCGGACGAAAAAGCCCCGCCGGTCGGGCCCGTCCATCCTCCCCAGTCCGCCGAGCTGGATCAGGACCCCGGCGGCGGTTACAACACGGACCACACCATTCCTCAGCCATAGAACTCGTCAAAGCATAGAACTAGTTTCTAGTACTACCCTCTCCCATTGAAGGAAAATCTGGACGATAATGGGAACAGCACTACAAGGTGCTTTCATCCAGCAGTACAAGGAAGGTCCCATGCAGAAGTTCGCCGCAGTCGCTGTGGCTCTTGCGTGTTCTTTTGTCGTCTTCGGCCAGGAGCCTGCAACCCTCGTTCGTCCTAAGGCCGGCAAAGTCCAGATTTTCAAAGAGAGCGATCTCAAACCCGGAATGAAGGGCTACGCGTGGACGGTGCTCTCGGGCTCGGAACCCGAGCCCATTCCGGTTGAGATTATGGGCGTGCTCAAGAATCAATGGGGCCCCAAGCAGGACATCATCCTCGGCAAGATGGGCGGCAAGGCCATTCGGACAAACGTGGCGGGCGGCATGAGCGGCAGCCCAGTTTACATCGACGGCAAGCTCGTGGGCGCGGTAGCGCTGCGCTTTAGCGTATTTTCACCGGACGCCATCTGCGGGATCACTCCCATCGAACTGATGCTCGAAGTGAACGATTTCGATCAGTCGCGCCCCGCCGACGCGCGCACGCCGGACAAGACTGTCGCGAAAGAAACGGTTTCGGTTCCTTCCGGCATGCTCGCCCAGGTGCTTTCGGCCGGCACATTCAAATCGCCTGGCTCGGACTTCACGATGGAGCCGATCGCGACTCCTCTGAGTTTCGCGGGCTTCAACGATAATGTTATGCGCCAGTTCGGACCGCTGTTCCAGCAGATGGGGGCCACCGTAGCCGCCGGCGGAGCGTCCAGCACGATGACCAATTCCAAGCCCGCCCCGGGGTGGCAGAAATCGCTGCAACCGGGCGACGCGTTTTCGGGTGTCCTGGTATCTGGCGACATGAGTGTCACTGGCATGTGTACCGTTACTTATAACGACGGCAAACACGTACTTGGCTGCGGGCATTCTTTCTTCAATCTCGGCCCTGTTGACATGCCCATGGCGAAGTCCGAAGTGCTGATGACCCTAGCCTCCCAGTTTCAACCCAACAAGTTCGGAAACGCCACCGAAATCGTTGGTGCTTTGCATCAGGATCGGCATAGCGCCATCATGGGCGAATTGGGTGCGACGGCTCCCATGGTTCCGGTTACCGTCAAAGTTCGGTCATTTGACGACAATAACGGCGTACGCAACGAGAAGGCCCTGCACTTCAACGTGTTCGTACAACAGAAATGGACGCCCTATCTGATGATGCTGACCCTGTTCAACTCCATTTCGGGGCTGAACGATTTCGCCGAAGAGACCACTTATCGCCTGAGCGGCAAAGTGGAGTTCGACGGCGGACCCGGTCTTTCGCTGGCCACCATGCTGGCCGCCAACGAAGCACCGGCGCCAGCGCCGATACAACTGGCCGGCTGGTGGGGCGACAAATTCAACCGCCTGTTCCTGAATCCGGTGGCGATGCCGAAGCTCAAGAGCGTCGATGCGACCATCGACATTCTCCCCGAGCGCCGGGTTGCTTCTATCGAGAACGCCTGGATTCCGTCGAGTGAAGTCGAGGCCGGCACCCAGGTTCCCGTCAAAGTTTTCCTGCGCCCCTATCGAGGCGAGCGGCTGGAGCGCGACTTCATGCTGAAGATTCCGGCCGGTCTGCAAAAAGGCGAACACCGAATTCTGCTAAGCGACGCCGACACGCTGAATCGCATGCAGAGCGTGGCTAGCGCTTCCGATCGCTTCATGGATATTCCGCAAACGGTATCGCTCATCAATCAGGAGCGCACCAACAACAAGCTGTATATTTCGCTGATTGAGCCGCGTCCCACCGTCTTCTACGAAGACAAGACGCTCCCCAGTCTCCCGGCCTCCGTCATGAACGTCATGCAGACCGGCCGCACCGCCAGCCGTCATTTAGTTAGTTCTTCCGAAAGCGCCGTCGAGCAGGGCAGCCTTCCGTTCGACCTGATGATCGACGGCAGCTATTCGCTAAAAGTCACCGTTAAATAATTTTGAAGTAGTTCGATAATGAAAATCACCAAACTCCTCCTGGCGGCCTGGGCCGTCACCGCAGCCTGTTTTGCCGTCGAAACCAAATTCTGGCAACAGGGCGATCGCACCGATTTCGAAAAAGGCAGCCTCACGCACCTCTCGCTACGGAGCGACGGACGTATCTTTCTGGCGCCTGAATTCCCCGAAGTCTTCGATTCGTCCACGCCCTATCTCTGGGGCATCGCCACGGATTCCAAAGGCAATCTTTACACCGCCGGCGGCGGATCCGGCAGCGGTTCGGCCAAGGTCTTCGTGATCGATTCATCCGGTAAAAGCCGTACCTTCGCTGAACTTGAAGGACTCGAAATTCACGCTATCGTGATTGACTCCAAGGATCAGGTCTACGCCGCCACCGATCCGGATGGAAAGATTTACAAGATCGGATCCAACGGTAAAGCGCAGCTTTTCTACGATCCCCACCAGAAATATATCTGGGCCATGGCCTTCAACGCCAAAGGCGACCTGTTTGTCGCCACCGGCGATCAGGGCGAGATTCATCGTGTCACGGCCGCAGGCAGCGGCTCGGTCTTTTTCAAGACCGAGGACACGCACGCGCGTTCGCTCGCCATTGATACGCAGGGCAACCTCATCGTCGGCACCGAGCCCGGCGGGTTGATTCTGCGAGTCTCTCCGGCGGCCCAAGGGTTCGTACTTTATCAAGCGCCTAAACGCGAGATCACCGCGGTTGCGATCGCCAAGGATGGTGCAATCTACGCCGCGGGGGTTGGCAACAAGACTCCGGCCTCCACGCCACCGCCAACCAATCCGGCGCCCACGCCGTTGCAGGTCACACCGGCGGCGATTTCGGTTGCCACCATCAATCCGCCGCGCAATCCCCCGCCGACCCTGAACCAGGGCGCGGCTTCCATCGCAGGCGGCTCCGAGGTCTATCGCATCGACACCGACGGGGCTCCCAAGAAAGCCTGGTCGAACACGCAAGACATCGTTTATGCGATCAGCTTTGATGGGCAGGACCGCCCGCTTTTGGGAACCGGAAACCGAGGCAATGTCTACCGACTGGATTCCGACGTCATGAGCACGCTGCTCATCGATGCCTCGCCGACCCAGGTTACTGGATTCGGACGGGGGCGCAAAGGCGAACTGTACGCCGTCACCGGAAATATCGGCAGAGTCTACCGCATCGGTCCAGCTTTGGAAAAGCAAGGCACCTTTGAGAGCGAGGTCCTGGATGCCGGATCGTTTACCTATTGGGGACGTATCGGCTATCGCGGCGCGGGGGGAATTTCCGTTTCGACCCGCAGTGGAAATTTAAATCGCCCGGAGAGCAACTGGAGCGCCTGGGCGGCGCTGCAGCCGGATGCGCATGAGGGCAGCACGCTCTGCGAATCGTGCGGCGGCGGGCGAGTCACTTCTCCCCCTGCGCGGTTCCTACAGTATAAGATCGAGTTGAGCGCGTCAGCTAGTAAGCCCGTCTCCGATCTATCGGAAATCGATATCGCATATCTTTCGAAAAACGTGGCGCCGGTCGTGGATGAGGTCGAAACCACTCCCGCGAATTACAAATTCCCTGCACCCGTTTTGTCTATTACGCCTTCAAATAGCATCACGCTTCCGCCACTCGGGCAACACCGCGGCAATTCCTTTTCGTCCAGCGCGGATATTCCCGGTTCTCAGACACTGAGTTATTCGAAGGGCTCCATCGGCGCACGCTGGTCGTCGGCCGACGAGAATGGCGACACGCTGGTCTACAAAGTCGAGATTCGGGGCGTGAAGGAGTCCACTTGGAGGCTTCTGAAGGACAGCGTCAAGGAGAAATACCTGAGCTGGGACAGCACCGCGTTTCCAGATGGCGAGTACGTGATCCGCGTAACCGCGTCGGATGCGCCCAGCAATCCGCGCAACCAGGCGCTCGAGGCGTCGCTTGAAAGCGATCCGTTCTTGATCGACAATACGCCGCCGCAGATTTTGAATTTAGCGGCCACCTCCAGCGGGAACAAGATCGAGGTCCGTTTTGTCGCGCGCGACGCGCGCAGCGATATCGACCGCGCCGAATACTCTATCAATGGTGGCGAATGGCTGATGGCCCAGCCGGTTACCAAGCTGTCCGACTCGCCGGAGGAAGAGTATCAGCTTTCGATTGATCGCGCGGCGCCCGGCGAGCAAGTGATCGCTGTACGAGTCACCGACGAGTTTGACAACCAGGCCGTCGACAAAGTCGTCGTAAAGTAGCTGTAGCGTACGCACTCGTGCGTGCCGCGTTCACACTCGTGTGAACGGGTTCAAATACAGGTGTTAGCATGAGTGCTAACACGGCACGCAAGAGTGCGTGCGCTACGCCTATCGTCTCTTGGTCTTGATCACAATCGGTGTCCCCTCAAAACCGAATCGCTTCCGAATCTGATTGATCAGGAACCGCTCAGTCGAAAAGTGGAGCTCCTTCGCTTTGTCCGTGAACACTACAAACGCCGGCGGCCGCACCGACGCTTGGGTCATGTAATAGACCTTGATGTCGCGATCGAAATCCAGCATCTCCACGAAGCGATTCAGTTCTCCGGTCCCTACCCGTTTTGAAGCGGACTTATACCCGTCGCGAATCAGGCCGAAAAGCTGCTTCACACCCGTTCCCTTCTTTGCCGAAACAAATGCAATTGGCGCGTAATCCAGAAACTTCAGCTCGTCGCGAATACTCTCGGTGAATGCCCGTTTGCTCTTTTCGCCCGCGATGTCCCACTTATTGACACAAAGAATCAGCGCGCGGCCTTCTTCATGCGCGTAACCGGCGACGGTGGCGTCGTGGCCCAGCACGCCTTCGCTCGCATCCAGCACCAGGATCACGACGTTCGCCATCCGGATGTGCCGCCGTGCCATCACCACGCTCAGCTTCTCGGCCATCAGCTTGGTCTTTCCCTTGCGCCGGATGCCCGCTGTGTCGATGAAGACAAACTCGACGCCGTCGTGAACCAGGCTCTCATCTACGGCATCGCGGGTCGTGCCCGCGACCGGCGAAACAATCGACCGCTCCTCGCCCACCAACGCGTTCAACAATGTCGACTTGCCGACGTTTGGCCGCCCGACGATCGCGACCTTGATTCGCTTCGGCTCGGCCGCGGGTTCCGGAGCAGCATCCGTCGTTTCCTCGTCGGGTTCAACGCTGGTCTCAAAGCTCTCAGTGACGTGATCCAGCAGATCGCCGATCCCCATGTGATGCTCGGCGGAAATCGGAAACAGATCCCGGAAGCCGAGCGCGTGGAACTCGTGGGCCAGTCCCTCGCGTGCCTGAGTGTCGATCTTGTTCACCGCCAGCGTCACCGGCTTGCCTAGCCGCCGGAGCATCTTGGCTAGCTCGCGATCAGCGCCCGTAATCTCGGTTCTGCCGTCGATCAGGAAAATAATCTGGGCGGCTCGTCCCAGGGCCACGCGCGCCTGCTTGAGAATCTCGGTCGGGATCCAGTCCGCATCGTTCTGAATGATACCCCCGGTGTCGATCAACTCAAATCGCCGGCCGCGGTAAACGGCTTGTCCGTGGATTCGATCGCGCGTAATGCCCGGCTCATCGCCCACGATGGATCGGCGCTGGCCCAGGATTACGTTGAACAAAGTGGACTTGCCGACGTTCGGCCGGCCCACAATGACGACTGTCGGCAGGCCGTCGATTGGGGACTTTGGCTCTGGGCGTGCGACCATGGAAGTTACCGATGCAACCGGAAGTATTGAACCACAGTATCGATCATAGCGAAGCGCCTGTGCACAACCAGACGATTCGCAACATCGCCATCATCGCGCATGTCGATCATGGCAAGACCACGCTGGTGGATGCCATGCTCCGCCAGAGCGGCATCTTTCGCGACAACGAGCAGGTAGCGGAGCGCGTCATGGACTCCAACGAGCTGGAGCGCGAGCGCGGCATCACCATTCTCGCCAAGACCACCGGGGTGCGCTACGGGGGCGTCAAGATCAACATCGTGGATACTCCGGGTCACAGCGATTTCGGAGGCGAAGTGGAGCGCGCGCTCAAGATGGTGGACGGCGTAATGCTGTTGGTCGATGCCAGCGAAGGCCCGCTGCCGCAGACCCGCTACGTCTTGATGAAGGCGCTCGAAGCCAAGCTCCCGCCGATTGTAGTCATCAATAAAATCGACCGGGCCGATGCGCGCATTCAAGAAGTGCTGAACGAAGTCTACGATCTGTTCATCGATCTGGACGCCACCGAGGATCAGATCGGCTTTCCGGTCATCTATACCAATGCCAAAGCCGGCATTGCGAAGACCGCTCCCGAAGACAACTCCACCGATCTCCGGCCGCTATTCGATTCCATTATTAAGAACATTCCTCCGCCAGTGGGAAATCCGGATGCCGTACTGCAGCTTCTCGTCGCCAATCTGGATTACAGCGATTATCTGGGGCGCCTGGCCATCGGCCGCGTTTTTTCGGGAGTGTTGAAATACGGCGATGAAGTGGCGATCGCTAAGCTGGACGGGTCACTCCACAAAACTCGCATCACCAAGCTTTATTCGTTCGAAGGCCTGAAACGCGTGGATGAAACCATCGGCCAGCCAGGCGACATTCTCGCCATCGCCGGAGTGGAAGGCATCACGATTGGCGAGACCATCACCAGCGCGGAAAATCCGAAGCCGCTGCCCAACGTCCAGATCGACGAACCGACTATTTCGATGGTGTTCACCATCAATACCTCGCCGTTCGCCGGCCGCGAAGGGCAATACGTTACATCCCGCAATCTACGCGACAGACTAGACAAAGAACTGCTGACCAATGTTTCCATCCGCGTCGAAGAGGCGGGAGGTCCCGACGCCTTCAAAGTGATGGGCCGTGGAGAACTTCAGCTCGCCATCCTGATCGAGATGATGCGCCGGGAGGGTTTTGAACTCATGGTCGGCAAGCCCGAAATTCTGACCAAGACGGTCGGCGGAAAGCTGCTGGAGCCAATCGAGTTATTGGTGATCGATTGTCCGGAAGCGTTCGTCGGCGTGGCGATTGAAAAGCTCGGCGGCCGCAAAGGCAAGATGAGCAAGATGGTCAACCACGGGTCCGGCCGAGTGCGGCTGGAATTCCACGTGCCATCGCGCGGGCTGATTGGACTCTGCAGTGAAATGATGACTGACACCAAAGGCACCGCGATTATGAATTCGCTGTTCCATGGCTACATCGATTGGCAAGGCGAGATCCCGACCCGTCCCACTGGTGCACTGGTCGCTGACCGGCCCGGCAAAACTACTGGCCACGCGATTTTCAATCTCCAGGAGCGGGGCGAGATGTTCGTCATTCCCGGCATCGAGGTCTATGAAGGCATGATCATCGGCGAAAACGCCCGCGATGCCGATCTCAACGTGAATATCGTCAAGGAAAAGAAGCTGACCAACATGCGAGCATCCACGGCTGACGAGGCGATCCGCTTGGTTCCGCCCCGCATTCTGAATCTGGAGCAGGCCATCGAGTTCATTCGGGATGACGAATTCGTGGAAGTGACTCCACAATCCATCCGCCTGCGCAAGAAGATTCTCAAAGCGAATCAAAGGTAGCGCCCGCAAGGCAGTGGGGGCAGTCCTGGATGCCCGTCGTCGCCACCCGTGTGTGCGCTATTCGTCTGAGGCCCAGCGACAATGGTCAGTTCGACGCTGGCCAAAGGCGGGTTACGCGCGGGGCTTGTGTCGACACGACGTCAATGAATCGACAGGATAATAGTCGACACTCGCCGCTGGGGCCAAATTTAGTACTACAATAGGTACCATGCGTGCGTCAGACGTCAAGCCTATCACTTACATGAAGACTCATTCAGCCGAACTCATTGAAGCGGTCAACAAGAAGCGCAGCCCGGTGGTCATCACGCAGAACGGGACGCCGCGCGCAGTGATGATGGACGTTGAAAGCTACGAGCGCCTACAAGACGCAGTGATTCTGCTCAAGCTGATCTCCCAATCGGAAGAAGCTCTGAAAAAGGGAAAGTGGCTCTCGCAGGCGCAGATGGAAAAAGAACTGCGCAAACGGTTTGGCAGTTGAAACGACTTCTGGTTCGTTGGTCTGAGCCGGCGTCGAATGATCTCATTGAAATCGTCGAGTTTATTGAGCATGACCGGCCAGAGGCGGCGCGAAAGTTAGGTCGCAGACTGTGGCTGGAAGGTTCGCGCTTGAACCGGAATCCTCGCCAAGGGAGAATTGTACCGGAGCTTGTTGAACAGGGAATTTCGGATTATCGTCAGATCCTTGTCGCAACGTATCGAGTGATCTATGCGGTTAGAGCAGATTCGATTGACATCGTGGCTGTCATCGACGGCAGACGCGATTTACAGGATGCTTTGTTTCGGCGGCTAGTTCGATAGCTTCGTCTTCAGCAGCTCATTCGCTGCCGCCGGGATCGCCCGCGGGATCAAACGTGGTGACAGTGCATATCGGGATCGTGCCGCCTACAGTGCAAGCACCTTCTCAATCAGCTCCGCCTGCAGCACGCGTTCAGAACTTCCGTCCGGGCCGATCCGCGAAATCGCTGCGCCATCGGAATAAAGCGCGCTACCGTCACTCGCAAGATCGAACGTGAGCACGTTGCGGGCAATCACCTCGGCGTCGCCATTGCGCACGTGCCGCACGAGTTCCCATGACGACGGCACCACTTGCTGTGCCTCGTCCTCGGAAGCTTGCGCCATCTGTGCACGTGCCAGATTTCCGTGAATAAACAGCTGCCGTGGATCGATCTTCCGCTGTACTGCCCCCTTGCTCGTGACCAGCGGCTTCCCGGTGTACATCATTGAGAAGACGTTGAAGTATTGAAATACCGCCTGCGCCATCCGGAAAGGAAACAGAACCACGTCTTTCAGCGAACCCAAGAGGCTCGCCTCGGGAACTCCTGACTGGTAAGGCTTGCGGATGTAGTAGAGCGTGCCATCCTTCGTTTTTCGCGGTTGGAGTAAGTCGCGCCCTGACTCGGAAGCCACTTCTTCCAAGTCGCCGGAATCCAAATCCAGTTCTTGAATGCTGCAAGGCCCGAGCCCGGCGAAGCGACCCGCGGCATCCCGGCCCACACCCGCGCTCTGAAACACGATCCGCCGCTTCGCCCCCGCCACCCATTGAGGAAACTGGTCGAACGAGTCCCCTTCGGTTACTTCCGACAAGTCAGTTCCGTGCAGCGGCAGAACGACGATATTGGAACGCATGTCGTCCTTGTGGAACGCGGTCGCCGCCAGCGATAATCCCTCTGGATTTAGCGCCGCGTGGCGAATGCAGAAGTCCGCCGTATGGAAAAGGCGCGTCTCCACCGCGGCGGCGTCCAGGAGGAAAATCCCGCTGACCGAGTCTGTCTCCATTGAGTACAGCAGAGTTCCGTCCTGGCCGGCCGCCAAGCCTGTCAGCGACACTGGGACAGCATTGCGGGCGTTCGCCTGCGCAGCCCAAACGCCACCCATGAACATCGCACCCCGCCCCTGCGTCTTCCATGCGTGCCGCCGCTCGATGGAAGCTGTGCGCTCCCGCACGGTCCGCTCAAACTCGCTGTCCACCACGCGCGTGACGCCATTCCTGCGCACGTGCAGCTTCTGCTTGGACAAAAAGGCGACCGCAAGTTCGTTCATCTACACTACCTTCGGTCTTTAGTCGGCGATTTGTTCTAAGGTTAAACACTGAGTTGCACGCTTCGAGACTGCTTCAAACTTAGCCTTCAGCAGGTCATTCACCATGAGCCTCGCGGGTAGTGCGCTTCAAGCCGCTCAAACGTAGCGGCGGCAACGCTACAATACTCAAGTACCAAACTGATGCTCCGACGAAAACCGGATTGGCTTGAGCAACTGTTCCCCTGGCCGCAACACCAACTACTCGTTAACGGCCGCAACATGGCCTATATCGACCAAGGCGATCGCGCTGGACGTCCTGTGCTTTTGTTATCCGGAAACCCGACCTGGGGCTTTCTCTATCGCGATTTCATCGCACCGCTTACGTCGGCGGGTTTTCGCGCCATCGCTCCCGATTGGATCGGCGCCGGTTATTCCGATCATCTCCGTGTCGACGCCGCATTGACGCTCGCGCATCATATCGCGGATCTCGTTTCCTTGATCGATCAACTCGGCCTGCGAGGGTTCGTCATCGTAGGCCAGGATTGGGGTGGGCCGCAAGGCATCGGCGCAGCGCTCCAACGCGTCGAGAAATTATCAGCGGTGGTCCTGATGAACACCTGGCTCTTCACCGATCTCATCAGCAAATTCCACGCTTCGCCTAGGCCCTGGACCACCTGGCACGCCCCAGTCATTGGTCAGTTCTTTATGAAGCGCCATAAAGTCCTCTCGCAGCACGGACCGACTGCCACCACCGTCCGCGGACTGACTGCGGACGAAGCGCGCGCCTACCACCATGTCTTTGATGAGCCTGATTCCGATCACGTCGTCCTCACCTGGCCCCGCACGATTCCTATGCGCGAAGGCGATCGCGGTTTCGCCGACATGCAAGCCATCCAGCGGCGTCTGCCTGAGCTGGCCAAGATTCCTACGCTGCTGCTCTGGGCTCCTGGGGACGAGGTCTTCCCCATCGAATTCGGCAACCGCCTGAAAGAGCTGCTCCCGCATGCCGAAGGGCCCATTGCTTTTGATCGCGCCCGGCATTTCCTGCAAGACGATCGCGGTCCGGATCTCGCGAAAGCGACCGTCGAGTTCCTCAGCCGCACCGCCGGATCAGTGCTGTGAAATTTATCAGGCCGTCCGAAGAAGAACTCGCGGGCCTGCGACCCGATCCGCTGCTGTGGGAGCAGGAACTCGACGTCCGTCCGGATGTCGCCGAAGCCATCGAACGAGCCGTGGGAATTCGCGCCGGCCGGGTTTACTGGCGTTCCAGGCACGATCATCTATATGCTCTGGAGCTGGCGGATCTGGGTCGCGGCCGTCCATCCATGGCAATGGTCTACGGTCATTGGGATCGCTTTGAGCCGCGCCCACCGGAGCACGAGATCGACGCCGATCTGCTCGCGTTCTCGTTGTGGGTCGCCGAAATCGCGCCCAGCCTGAATCCCCAAGACATCGCCAAGGTCGCGCTTTTCGCGGGTGTCAAAACCACATGGCCTGATGGATCTGTGCTGCGAACTCCCGACGACCGCTTCACGAATCTTCCCGGCTTTCCCTACGAACCGAAGTATGTCGAGGTGGAAGGGTTACGAATGGCTTACGTCGAGCATGGCTCGGGAGATCCGATCCTGATGCTGCACGGCGAGCCGACTTGGAGCTATCTGTACCGGCACATGATTCCGCCGCTCTCCAGCGTGGGCCGCGTCATAGCGCCCGATCTGATCGGCTTCGGACGCAGCGACAAGCCGATGGCAACTAACGCCTATAGCTATAAATCGCACACACGTTGGCTTCGCGCGTTTATCGAAGCCCTGGATCTGAAAAAGATCACGATGGTTTGCCAGGACTGGGGGGGCTTGCTCGGTCTTCGCATTCTGGCCGAGCAACCCGAGCGATTCGCGCGGCTGGTGGCCATGAATACCGGCATCCCGACCGGCGACCCGCCCAGCGAGGCGTTTGGCAAGTGGCGGCGCTTTTCGCAAGGTATAGAGTCGCTCGACGTCCCACGGCTGATGCGCAATACGATCAAGAAGCGGCAGCTCAGCGACGCCGAGGCGGCGGCCTACGGCGCGCCGTTACCATCGAAGGAATATCAGACCGCCGCGCTCGTGTTCCCGCGCCTCGTTCCGATCCGCCGAGACCATCCGGGTGCTTTCGAAAACCGCGCCGCCGTCGAGCGCTTGAAGACGCTCGACTTGCCGGTGTTGCTCGCCTGGGGCGCAGAGGACGCTATTACCGCACCGGCCGAGCCCTTCTTGCGATCGTTGTTTCGAAATGTCGCACCACCGTTGTGGATTCCGGGCGCAGGCCACTTCATTCAAGAGGACGCGGGCGAAGAAGTTGCCCGGCAGATTGTCCAGTGGATGAACCAAACTTCTCAGAGTTCCTAGAGACTGGTTATGTTATCCTTTGCCGGAGGAAAGGATCGTCTTCACGTGGACCGAAAAAAAGCAAGCGACTTCCCGCAAGAGTTGCTCAATCTCTTTGATCTTTACGTTCACGGCGACATCCCCCGCCGCGACTTCCTGGAGGGCGCTAAAAAGTTCGCGGTCGGCGGCCTCACCGTAGCCGGAATCTTCGAGGCCCTCCGCCCCAATTACGCCTGGGCAACGCAAGTCCCGAAAGACGACCATCGCATCAAAGCCGACTACGCGACCGTCGAGTCGCCGCAGGGCAACGGAAGCATTAAGGGCTATTTGGTTCGTCCCGCGAAGAGTGGAAAGTATCCGGGCGTGCTGGTGGTCCACGAGAATCGAGGTCTGAATCCTTATATAGAAGATGTGGCGCGGCGTTTAGGCACCGATAATTTCATCGCCTTCGCGCCTGACGGTCTAACCAGCGCCGGCGGCTACCCAGGCGACGACGAAAAAGGCGCGCAGGTTTTCCAACAGGTAGACAAGCCCAAGATGACCGAAGACTTCATAGCCTCCGCCCGTTGGCTCAAGGCGCGTTCCGATTCCACCGGCAAGATCGGCGTGGTCGGCTTCTGTTTCGGCGGCGGCATCGCCAACACGCTCGCGGTGCGAATGGGCTCGGACCTCTCGGCCGCGGTTCCTTTCTACGGTGCGCAGCCCTCCGCCGCCGACACGGCCAAGATCAAAGCGGCGCTTCTGATCCACTACGCCGGACTCGACACGCGCATCGATGGCGGGTGGCCCGCCTACGAGCAAGCTCTGAAGGCCAATAATGTGAACTACACCGAATACATGTACGAAGGCGCGAATCACGGTTTCCATAACGACACCACGCCTCGTTACGATGAAGCGGCGGCCAAGCTAGCCTGGCAGCGCACGGTCGATTTTTTCAACAAGTACCTCAGGGCTTGATGCATTGATTCAGGACCTCCGCTACGGTCTCCGCATGCTCGGCAAATCGCCGGCTCTAACGGCGATCCTTGCTCTCACGCTCGCGCTCGGCATCGGCGTCAACACCGCGATATTTAGTGTTCTGAATGGCTGGCTGCTGCGGCCGCTTCCCGTACCCGCGCCCGAACAAGTCATGGCTTTGGGTTCGCAACAGAAGGAGCGCGGCTCGGCGAGTCAGTTTTCTTACGCGGATCTGGTCGATTTCCGGAAGCAATCCAGCGCGACTTTTTCCGATCTTTTTGCTTATCGAATGACCGTCGGTGGGTTGACGATCGACAACCGATCCAGCCTGTTCGCCTTCTCCGACGTGACGGGCAATTATTTCGCGGCTTTAGGCGTGAAGCCCTTGCTAGGCCGCCTCTTTCTCCCCGGCGAAGGCGAACAGCCGCGCGATGAAACCACTGTCGTCCTGGGTTATGCCTATTGGCAGCGGAACTTCGGCGGCGATCCGGCGATCGTCGGAAAACAGGTTCTGGTGGATGGCAAGCCCGCCACTGTGCTCGGCGTTACGCCGCCGGACTTTCACGGTACGTTCTTCGCCTTCGATCTGGATGGCTACCTTCCGTTAAGCGCCACATCGCTAGACGAAAAGTCTTCGGGCGACGTGAGCGGATTCTGGACGGACCGCCGTAATCGGTCGTTGAACGTCTTCGGCCGGTTGAAGCCGGGCGTCACTGTTCCGCAAGCCCAAGCTTCGCTCGACGTCATTGCCCAACGGTTGGCCGCGCAGTATCCGGAAGCAGACAAAGGCGTCACGGTTCGTGTAATCCCGGAGAGGATGGCCAGGCCCGCGCCATTCGTCACCAGCTTTGTTCCAGTGATCGCTGGCCTGTTTCTCGCTTTGGCCGCTCTCGTCTTGTTACTCGCTTCGATGAACGTCGCGAATATTTTTCTTGCGCGCGCCAACTCTCGCCAGCGCGAGATGGCGATTCGGGCTTCTTTGGGTGCAGGCCGTGGGCGTCTGGTCCGTCAAATGCTCACCGAAAGCCTACTGTTGGCTCTGCTCGGGACTCTGGGAGGCATACTGCTCGGACAATGGGCCATCGGTGGCGGTGGCTCCGTTCTTAATTCGGTAACGTCCGACAGCGCGGGTCACGCCTTTCGAATCGACACCAGTTTCGACTGTAAGGTTTTTTCGTACACTCTCGCGGCAGCACTCTTTACCGGAATATTTGTTGGACTCTGGCCGGCTTTTCGAGCTGGCCGCGCGGATGTGAATCGAGTGCTCAGCGCAGGCGGACGAAGCGATTCCGCGGGAGGCGGGCGTCAAGGATTCCGCGGCGTTCTGGTGGTAGCGCAAGTAGCTGGCTCGCTGATGTTACTGATCGTAGCCGGCCTTTTCGTTCGTAGCGTCCAGCGCGCCGAGCATATGAGCCTGGGCTTCGATCCCGATCACGTTTTGAACGTGATGATCGATCCGCATCAAATCGGCTACGACGAGCCCCGTACCAAGGCTCTCTATAAAGAACTGGAACGCCGCGCCCGCGCGCTGCCCGGCGTCCAATCCGCCAGCCTTTCATATACTGCGCCTATGGGTTTTCCGAGCCACGCAGGTCCGATTTACGTCGAGACTCATCCGCTGCCTCCGAGCCGCCAGCCGCCTGTGATTTTGTTCAACAGTATCGATCCCGCGTTCTTCGACACGCTGCGTGTCCCTCTTCTTCAGGGCCGGCGCTTCAATGACGCTGATAGCGAAAAGGCGCGTGCGGTTGCGATTGTCAATCGCACCATGGCGAAGCAATTATGGGCGAACGAAAATCCAATCGGCAAACGTTTCAGCTTCCAGAGCGCGGCGGGACCCTTCGTTGAAGTAGTTGGCGTGGCGGGCGACGGCCAGTACTTTTTCGTGTCGCAGGATCCTCAGCCTTACTTCTATGTCCCTCTTGAACAGAATTACAGTTCGTTTCGATCACTGTTGATCCGATCCTCCGGGTCGCCGGAATTATTGATGACCCCAGTTCAAGACGAACTGCGTAAACTCGCACCCGATGTGCCCATTTTCGACCTCCGCACTTCCCAACAAATGGTTAACGGAATCGAAGGCTTCCTGATGTTTCGTCTGGCAGCTTCTTTAGCCGCGATCATGGGCGCCTTGGGACTGGTGCTGGCGATCATGGGTGTGTATGGCATCGTCTCGTTTGCCGTGAGTGCTCGCACGCAGGAGATTGGAATTCGCATGGCGCTGGGCGCCGAGGCTCGCGACATCTTGAAACTCGTTGCACGACAGGGATTGTTGCTCGTGGTCGCCGGCCTGGCTGTTGGGCTGATGGCGGCTTGGGCACTCACCCGCGCGATGGCCAGCCTGTTGATCGGTGTCAGTGCAACCGATCCGCTGACTTACCTAACGGTCGCCATACTGTTGTCGGTCGTTGCACTTGCGGCTTGCTGGATTCCCGCCCGGCGCGCGCTCCGCGTGGATCCCATGGTGGCTTTGCGATATGAATGATAGACGGCGCTAAAACGCCGAGGAGAATTGCTATGGATCGAAGAACTTTCATACAACTTGCCGGACTACCTGCCGTTGCAGCTGCGCAAACTGTCCCTACGGCTTCAGCCGGCCGCATGAAAGTGGGAACGCAGCACGGCCACTCGGACGAAATTTTGCGGGTGATCGGGGCCTTCGGCGTCAATCACATCTGCAGCGGGCTGCCTTCGGCCAAATTTGACGAGAACTGGTCGGTCGAGGGTCTCATCAAACTGCGCGAGCGCGTCGAATCATTCGGAATTAAGCTCGACGCCGTGCCACTGCCTCTCAGTTCCAGCTACATTACCAAGGCTGAGAACCCAAATATCATTCTGGGCAAGAGCCCCGAGCGCGACCGCGAGATCGACGACATCTGCCAGATGATTCGCAATTGCGCGAAGGCGGGCATCCCGGAGGCCAAATACAACCTCACGATTCTGGGTGTGGTCCGCACTGGCACCAGTCCGGGCCGTGGCCGCGCGCGCTATAGTACCTTCGTCTACGATCAGGCCAAGCAGGAGCCACCGCTTACTGAAGCCGGCGCAGTCAGCGAAGAAATGATGTGGGATCGCATCACTTACTTTCTGCGCCGCGTCGTTCCGGTGGCTGAAGAATACAAAGTGAGGATCGCCTTACATCCGCATGACCCGGCTATGCCCCGCGATCGGGGCTTCCGCGGCGTGCATCGCGTCCTCGGTAGCGTGGACGGGCTCAAGCGCTTCATCGACATCAATCCCAGCCCGTATCACGGGCTTAATTTCTGCCAGGGCACGGTGTCGGAGATGCTACAGAATCCTAAAGTCGAGATCCACGACGTGATCCGCTACTTCGGTTCGCGCAAGAAAATCTTCAACGTGCATTTCCGTAACATCCGGGGCGGTTTTCTGAACTTTCAGGAAACCTTCCCCGACGATGGCGACGTCGATTTCATCCAGACCATCAAGACTTACAAAGAGGTCGGCTATGACGGCATGCTGATGCCCGACCACGTCCCACGCATCGAGGGCGACACCAACGGTTATCAGGCCTTCGCATACGCGTTCGGTTATATCCAGGCTTTGATCCAGATGGTTTATGCATGAGTGCGCTCAATACGGCGCGAGGGTCCATCGATACCGCGCAGCTCGGCGTCACTCTGATGCACGAGCATATCTTCGTGCTCTCCACCGAGATCATGCAGAATTATCCCGAGGCCTGGGGCGACTGAAGAGCGCCGCATTGATGACGCCGTCGCCCGCCTGGACGAACTTGCTTCGCACGGCGTTCATTCGGTCGTCGATCTCACCGTGATCGGCCTGGGCCGCTACATTCCGCGCATCCAGCGCGTCGCCCAGCGAACTAAAGTGAACATCGTCGTCGCCACCGGCATCTACACCTATAACGACATTCCGTTCTACTTCCACTTCCGCGGTCCGGGACGGTGCTCGACGGCCGGAGCTGATGGTCGAGATGTTCGTGCGCGACATCCGGCGGGGGATCGCCGATACCAACGTCAAAGCCGGCATTCTGAAATGCGCCACCGACGCGCCCGGTGTCACGCCGGGAGTGGAACGCGTGCTGCGAGCCGTGGCTCAGGCGCATCGCGAGACCGGCGTCCCGATTTCCACCCACACCCACGCGCGATCCAGACGCGGCCTGGAGCAGCAGCGGATTTTCCGCGAAGAAGGCGTGGACCTTTCACGCGTCGTCATCGGACATTCGGGCGACACCACCGAAATCGATTATCTGGAAGAGCTGATCGCTAACGGATCTTATCTGGCATGGACCGCTTCGGCATCGATACCATACTGCCCTTTGAAGATCGCGTGAACACGGTGGCGCGTCTGTGCGAGCGCGGCCACGCCGGAAAGCTGGTGCTGTCGCACGATGCCGCGTGCTTTAACGATTGGCTGCCCGAGCGCGATCTGCCCGCCGTCCTTCCGCGCTGGAACTATTTGCACATCCACAACGATGTGATTCCGGCATTGAAGCAGCGCGGCGTCACCGACGAGCACATCCGGATCATGCTGGTCGACAATCCGCGAGCCATCTTCGAGAAGCAGGGCGCGTACTAGAACGTGGCGCACGGACTCGTGCGTGCCGCGTTGACACTCGTGTGAACGCCATAAGGAACCATGACCTACCCCTTCGACCGATCCGGCGTCACTCGCGGCTCCGGCAACATCTCCCGCTACTCCGGGCTCGCGAATTCCCTGATCGAAATGCTGCGGGCCACGGTTGACCGGACGCCCGGCAACGAAGCCATCGTCGAGATCGGCGGCGAGCGCATCAATTATCGCGAGCTGTGGGACCGCTCGGCGCGCGTCTCCGGCGGCCTAAAGAAGCCAGGGTATCCAGCGCGGCGATCGGGTGGCCATTCGCCTTGGCAACAGCCTCGACTGGTGCGTGGCGTTCTGGGGATCGCTCATGTCGGGCGCCATCGCGGTGCCCGTGAACACGCGCTTCAGCGAGCCCGAGGTCGAATACGTGATCACCGATTCCGGGCTCGCGTTCGTCTTTCTGCCCGGCCAGCCGCTGCCGTCCGGCGATCCGTTCGTTGCCGAAGGTTTCACCCAGCCCGATGTCGCCGCGATCTTTTACACTAGCGGGACCACCGGCTTTCCCAAAGGCGCGATGACCACGCACGAAGGGTTTCTGTCCAACATCGAAACCTGCCGCCGCGTCGCCGGGCTTCCCAATGACGGCAGCCTGCGCACACTCGTATCGGTGCCGCTGTTTCACGTCACCGGATGCAACAGCCAGTTTCTGCCAAGCTGCGAATCCGGCGGCGCGACCGTCATTATGCCGGCGTTCGAGGTGCAGGCTTTCCTGCGCGCCATCAATCAGGAGCGCATCAACTCGGTCACCACCGTTCCCGCCATTTTCTGGATCGCGATCAACCAGCCCAATTTCGCGAGATCGATACCGACTGGCGTTCGCTGGGCGATGTACGGCGGCGCGCCGATCGCGCCCGATCTGGTGGGGCGAATCATGCAGGCGTTTCCCAACGCTCGCGTCGGCAACGGCTTCGGATTGACCGAGACTTCCTCGGTCGCGACGTTTCTGCCGCACGAGTTCGCGCACATCCGTCCCGATTCGGTGGGCTTCGCCGCGCCGGTTGTCGACCTGGATCTTTTCGAGCCGGACTCGACCGGCGTCGGCGAATTGCTGGTGCGCGGGCCAAACGTCGTGAAGGGCTACTGGAACAAGCCGGAGGCGACCGCGCAGACCTTCGTCGATGGCTGGCTGCACACCGGCGACCTCGCGCGCATCGATAAAGACGGCTTCGTCCAGATCGTCGACCGCAAGAAGGACATGGTCAACCGCGGCGGTGAAAATGTCTACTGCGTGGAAGTGGAGAACGCGTTGTGCGCGCATCCGGCCGTGTTCGAGTGCGCGGTGATGGGCGTGCCCGACACGATGATGGGCGAAAAAGTGGGCGCGGTCGTGGTTTTGAAGCCTGGCGCCAACGCGGAGCCGCGCGAGATCTGCGAGTTTTTAAAAGGCCGTCTGGCCGACTTCAAAATCCCGCAATTCATGATCATTCGCCCCGACGCCGCTTCCGCGCAATCCGGGCGGTAAGATTCTAAAGCCGCGATTGCGGAAAGAAGCGGACTGGGGGCGCGTCGCTGCGGTAGTGCGTACTGCCTTTACACTACAAAACTACGGCGCAGCTGAAACTAAGTTTCGCAGAAGTACTAGGGGCGATTTGCGTGCAAATAGGCGGAATTGCCGTCTAGCAACTCTTACTCCCATGGACTAAGGTTGATAGGTAGCCCGATGGAAACCCGCACGCCACAGGCCCGCGCCACTACCGTCCGCCTCTACGCCGTGGGCGCCATTTTCCTGGTGCCGCTGTCGATCGGCGTGCTCCTGGTCAATAGCAGCGCCAGCCAGAACGATCATGCCAACGAGATCAGCCGGGACGTCGCCAGCATGTACGCGCAAGGCATCGATTTCTCCAAGACGGAAAACCGGAATATTGTTTTGCGAGCGGCTGAAGGGTTGGGCGTGCATATCGATCAAGGCCAGGGAGTTTTGATCATCAGCAAGATCCGCGTGGTTCACGATTCGGACTGTTCCGCTGACCAGGCCATCGAGCTGCTCCAATAAAGGATTCGCGGTCGTCACGCAACGGTATGTGATGGGCAATGCCGGGTTGCGGCCCAGCTCCTTCGGTACGCCGGCGAAGATCGACGCCGCTACCGGGAACGTACGGAATTGGGCCACCGATGTCTCGGCCCGCGCGCAGGACTTCACGACTCATCTGAATGCCGGCGAGTTCACTTATGCCGCCGAGTGCTACCTGGCTGCGCCCGAGGCGCACACCGGCGTCTACTCACGATCGATGTTCTGACGACAACGCGCCCGATGTCAACGGTCGAGACGCCTGGCAGCAGCCGTTCATCCGGCAACGGCTCGCCGACCTGACCCCGGATCGGTACCACGCCGGCCCAGATAGGCATCGAGTAATCTTCTTCATCGTCCACCGGCGGGCCAGTGCGGATTTCGCCGAGACTTCTTCCAGCGGCAACGCCAGAACGCTAGTGGCCTTCAACTCTTGATCGGTGGGCTGCCGGGCCTCTTCCCACCTGCCCGCCACGATGTGATTGGTGAAGCAGCGGAGCGCCGCCCGTTTCTCCTCCAGATCGGTCACCAGACGGGCTTTGCCGAGCACCACCACGGAGCGATAGTTCATCGAATGATGGAAGACCGAACGCGCCAGCACGAATCCGTCGACCAGCGTGACCGTTACGCAAACATCCACACCTTCGCCGGCGGATCGCAACATACGGCTGGCGGCCGATCCGTGGATGTAGAGCTGATCGCCAAAGCGCGCATACCCGGTCGGAATGACAAATGGTTGGCTGTCAGTCACGAACCCCACATGGCAGATATAGCCTTCGTCGAGAATGGCGTGTACCTGCTCTTTGTCATAAGCGCCGCGTTTGGGGAGCCGCCGCACCTGGGTTCGGGAGGTGGGAGTGTAGGTTTCCATCGTGGTTCCACTATACTTCGAAGAGTGGTCGCCCGAAAGAGCCACTTCTTGTAAACTGGAGCAGTCCACTTATGCGCGTAGCCATGACCCTGAATCGGGCCTCGCCGGTGCCCCTGCATCGCCAGGTCTACGAACAGTGGCGTACTGGGATTCTGACCGGCCGGTTTCGGCGCGGCGAGCGCGTTCCATCCACGCGGGAACTGGCCGCTACACTCGCTGTTTCGCGCAGCACCATCACTGAATCCTACGAGCAGCTCATCGCAGAAGGGTACCTGGATGCCGCGCACGGCTCGGGCACATTCGTCTGCCATGAACTTCCGGACGACGCGCTGCGGCCCGGTCGCGCCCTCACCACGATTAAGGACGACCAGCCGGCGATCCGCCTTTCGCGTTACGGCGCCGGGTTGCGTGACGATTTTCTCTATCCCGAAACTCCTCCTGGCTTCATCCGCTTCACGCACTGGAGACCGGATCTGGAGCGCTTTCCATTTGCGCTGTGGCGCAAGCTTGTGATGCGGCATCTGCGTGCCGCGAAGCACGAATTGTTCGATTACCGCGAACTATTCGATTACCCGGAACAGTCCGCTGGTTATCAACCGCTGCGCCGTGAAATCTCGGCCTACGTGGCGCGCTCACGGGCGGTTCGCTGCACGCCGGAGCAAGTAGTGATCGTGAACGGATCGCAGCAGGGGTTGGACCTGTGCGTCCGGCTACTGATTGATCCTGGCGACGAGGTCGCTTTCGAAAACCCCGGTTATCAGGGAGCCAGCAGGATCTTCCAAGCCCACGGCGCGCGGCTTCGGCCCGCTCGCATCGATGGCGACGGAATAGTGATCGGAGATCTAGGCCGTAAAGCACGGCTGGTTTACGTGACACCTTCACACCAGTTTCCGACCGGAGTTTCTATGTCGCTGGCGCGAAGGCTGGAATTGATCGAGTGGGCACGCGGTCAGGGAGCGGCGATTATTGAGGACGACTACGACAGCGAATATCGTTACAGCGGCGCTCCCCTTCCCTCGCTGCAAGGCTTGGCGCACGGCGTTCCCGTAATGTACATCGGCACGTTTTCGAAGGTCATGTTTCCTGGATTGCGGATCGGCTATGTCATCGCACCGCCCCGTTTCGTCACCGCTCTGAAGCGCGCGAAATGGTTGGCCGACCGGCATACGTCGCTACTCGACCAAGCCGCGCTCACTGATTTTATCCACGAAGGCCATCTGGAGCGGCACATCCGGCGGATGCGGCGATTGTATGGGCGCCGGAGGGAGGTTCTGGTGGAAGCGCTGGCGCGTCATTTCGGGGATAGCGCCAAAGTGCGAGGCGATGCCGCGGGAATGCATCTTCTGGTGCGTTTCGATGATGACGGCGTTGTTGAGCGCGCCGTGGCGGGAAAGGTTCTGCTGATGAGCGCGAGCGTTATTATTTGTCCAAACCGCCCAAAGGCGAGTTCATCTTCGGCTTTTCGTCCATCGGCGAGCGCACCATCCGCGAAGGCGTGAGGCGTCTGGCGTCCCACTGATTGCTGTTATCCTGATCGCTTGGCGCGCATCTTTCCTTTCCAACCGTATCGTTACAGCGCGAAGGCCGGCGCCGCCGCGAACCTGGTCACCCAGCCCTACGACAAGATTTCCGCGGCCATGCAGGCGCGCTATCTTTCGCTGAGCCCTTACAATTTGGTGCGCATTGTTCTCGGCGAGAAACGTCCGTCCGATACCGATCGCGACAACGTCTATACGCGCGCGGCGGAATATCTTGAATGCCTGGATGGCGAACGGAATTCTCGAGCAGGAAAAGACGCCGAGCCTGTACGCTTACTACCAGCAATTCACCATTCCCGACACCGGACAGAAGGTGGAGCGGAAGAGCTTCATCGGACTCGGCGCGCTGGAAGATTATTCGGCCGGCATCGTCTACCGGCACGAGCAGACGTTGTCGGGTCCGAAGAAGGATCGCATGGAGCTGCTGCGCCACACGCACGCGCACTTCGAGCAGATCTTCATGCTGTATGCCGATCCTGGGTTGGCGGTCGACAAGATCCTCGACGAAGCGTGCGGCGACCTCGCCGACTGTACGAGGTGAAGGACGAGTACGGCGCGATTCATCGCTTGTGGAAGATCTCGGATGCGGCGGCCATCGCCCGGATTCAGGAGCTGATGGCCGATAAGAAACTGCTGATCGCCGACGGGCATCATCGCTATGAGACCGCGCTGGCGTTTCGAAACGAAAATCCGGCGTTGCAGGATGCCCAAAGGATGACGATGGCGTTCGTCAACATGCACTCGCCGGGCTTGGGGATCCTGGCCACGCATCGCGTGCTCAGCCACCTGGACGGTTTCGACCCAGCGGCGTTTCTACAAAAGATTGGCGGGCGTCGGCTGCAGTTCATTCGATGAACTGCGGCGGATTTTCGCGACCGCCGGCGCCCGGCAAAATCCGGATCGGCGTCGTGACGCGATCGGGCGAAATGCGTCTCTATGAACGCGACCGGAAAACGGGCGAGCTGGACGTAGAGTGTTACACGAAGAAATGCTCGGCGGCATGCTCGGCATCAGCGAAGAAGCCGTGCGCGAGGAAAAGCATATCGAATACGTCCGCGGCCTGGATGCGGCGTACAGCAAAGTTCGCGAAGGCGGAGCGCGAGATCGCGTTCCTACTGGAGCCAACCACTATCCAACAAGTTGCCGATGTCGCGTTCTCCGGTGGCGTGATGCCGCAAAAATCAACCGATTTTTATCCGAAGCTTTTAAGCGGCTTGACCATTTACAAGCTGGAGCACTAGTCAGAATCTGAGCCGCGACCATAGGGAGCGGAGTGAATCCGCCCCTTCCACTCGCCCCCGCGACCGGTCCAATAGCGCAAAGCGGAATCCACCGTGGCGACCATATAGAACAACGCGACCCTCGGAAGCAACGGTGCCCAGGCGATCGAGCAGCCATAGAGCCGCAAAGTTGGTACGTAAGAGATACACATCAGCAACCAGGCGGCAGCCCCGCAGCCGGCGGCGATCGGATCGCCCGTCAGGAGCAGTAGCGGCGGCGCCAGGTAAATAATCGCCATCGCGATGATTGTTCCGATCAGAAGCATCGACGAATAACCGAGCTGTGTGAAAGCCGTGCGAGCGATCATGTTGCGGATCTCTTCAAAGCTCGCATAGTCCCGGATACTGCAAGTCTCGCGCGTCAGGCCCAGCCAGATGGCGCCGCCGGTTTTTTTGACCGCTCGAGCCAGCGCGCAATCATCGATCAGCTCGCCTTTGATAGACGCGACGCCTCCGATGCGTTCTAGCGCCGATCGACGCAGCAGCATGCAACCTCCCGCTGCTCCGGCAGTTTTGCGATCTCGACGGGCGATCCATTCCGGCGGGTAAAGCTTGAAGAAGAAAAACACGAAGGCCGGGATCAGTGCGCGCTCCGCCAGCGTCCTCGATCGCAGCCTAACCATATAAGAGACCAGATCGAGGTTGCCCGATTCGGCCCGCGCGACCAGGCCAGCGACGTTGTCCGGCGCGTGGACGATGTCGGCGTCGGTAAGCAGAACGTAGTCGGGTTGCATCGACGCCGCCTGTTCAAGACCTTCCGAGATCGCCCAGAGTTTTCCGGTCCAGCCACCGGGCAGCGGGCGGGCTTTCACGATCGTCAGCCGCTCATGCGTGCCCGCGGCGGTGATGGTTCGATCGCTGCTGTGGTCGTCCACCAGGAACACGTGCAGCGGTCCCGGATAATCCTGTTGCATCAACGATCCAATCGCTTGGCCCACAACGGCCTCTTCGTTGCGGGCGGGAATCACCACCGCAACCGGCTTCGCTGGACCGGTCAACTTGGGCGCCGGCGGCTCCCGCATCCGCCAGAAGCCGCCGCGCCCGAGGATCAAATAAATCCAGGCCGCCAGCGACACGCCACCGATGAACTGAAAGATAAACATTGATATTTATTCATACCGCACGCCGAGTGGTAGGATGTCGGGCAGGGCTGTTATCCAGGAAACCCTCTAATGGCCCCGCCGCGTCGATAACTTGGGTGGAGGTGTGGACAGCGTGCCGAAGGCAACGGGGGAAATTCAGGGGAAAATCAGCGGCCGGGTGATCATCGAGCAGCTGGTTCGCAACATGGAGCTGGGCCAGTTCGAGATGGGTTACAGCGTCCTGGTCCCCTGCATTTTCAGCCTCTACCTGCATCCCGAGGATTACGCCCGGCTAACCGGCGTCTTCGACCTGATCCGCGAGGATGCCAAGCGCGCGCTCGCCTCGCGACTCGAGCAATGGAACGCCAAGCCGCTCGGGCTGGGCGTCATCCGAGGTGGAAAGCAGCGTAAGCCGTACAAAATCGCAGGCAAGGATTGGGCATTCGAATTCTTTCCGGATTCCGAAGACGTGGTGCCGGTGGGAGACGTCGAGATCCATTCCGAACTGAACGAGACTCCGCAACCGGGCTACCACGGCGCCAAGACTACCTTGCTCGACCGCGAGCCGAGTGTCGGAACCATTACGGGCAGAACCGCGGGTACAGGCAAGACTCCGGGCGGGCAAACTGAGGCGCGCCAGCCCAGCGACAACGTGTACGCCGAGATCCGCTACGAAGACGATTCCGGGCCGCAGCTCTACCTCATGACGCAGGACGAAATTAGCATCGGCCGTGGTGGAGATGATGTGCAAGTGAACGTGGCTTTGTATAGCAACGACGAGGTCTCGCGCGAGCATCTGCGCGTACGCCGCGATCCGGCGCAAGGCCGATTTTGGATCGTCGACAAGAGCATGAACGGTACCTGGCTGAACGGAAAACGGCTACCGCGCGGAGTGGAGGAAACTTTGCCCGGCCGGTCGAAAATCAGCGTTGCCGAAGTTATCACCCTGAACTTCGAGGCCAAGCCATGATGAAGATCCCCTATTTGGCACACATTCCTTTTGTGCTGCTTTTCCTGGTGTTCACGCTATGCTTCCTGGCGGCGCAGAGCGTGCGCGGCAGAAGGTGACCATGGGCGTTGCCGAAAAGTGGAGAGCCGGCGCGGTCACCGATCCAGGGCGCCTTCGGATCGAGAATCAGGACCGTGACTATGTCGACGATGAGCGCGGCGTCTTTCTCGTAGTGGACGGGTTGGGAGGGCACGCCGCGGGCGAGAAGGCCGCCGACACAGCCCTCGAAGTGATTCCAACACAGCTTGTCAACGCACGACGGCGACATTCGCGACCGCGTTCGCAATGCGATCGCCACCGCGAACAATCGGATCTGCGACCTCGCCGCGGAGAACGAAGCTTGGCGCGGCATGGCATGTGTACTGACCCTGGCCGTGATGGAAAACGACAAGGTGATCGTCGGTCACGTAGGCGACTCCAGGCTGTACCTGATGTGGAACGGCGCGCTACGTAAGCTAACCTCGGATCATTCCCCGGTCGGTGAGCGCGAGGATCGCGGCGAGTTAACTGAAGAGGAAGCCATGCAGCATCCCCGGCGTCACGAAGTGTTCCGGGACGTCGGATCCCGGCGGCGAGAGCCTGACGACGCCGAGTTCGTCGAGATGAAGGAGTTTTTATTTAAGCCCGACGCCGCGGTTCTGTTGTGCAGCGATGGCCTGAGCGATCTGGTCACTTCCGCCCAGATGTGCGAAATCATCGAGCGTTACGACGGTGACCCTCACAAAGTCGCGCGCGACCTGGTGGATGCCGCTAACTTCGCGGGCGGAAAGGACAATATCACGGCGGTCTTCGTGGCCGGGAGCGAATTCCTGGGGAATGTGTCGCCCCAGATGGCCGACGCCCGCGCGCGCCACTCCATCACCAGAGCGCGCCCCGGTTCGATGACCGGAACCGAGCGGCCACCACAATCGCGCGTCCTCAGGTTGCTCACCTGTCGCGTGGCTTTTCTGGTATATGGGTTTGTCATTGGGGTGGTCCTGGCGTTAGTCTGGAAGGGACCGTAACCCCGCGTCTGTCCGCACGTCCACTGCTTATTGGTATATTTGTGCTCCGAACCAAGCACTTTGGAAATTACGAGGTCATACGTAAGCTCGCCCGGGGCATGACCGATGTCTATCTGGCGTTTGACAACCAGGCTAATCGGCACGCTGTATTAAAAATTGTTGAGGAATCTCCCGATCCGCTGACGCAGTTAATCCTGGAAGCCGAGCGGCGCGGCGCGGCGATTCAGAAGCAACTGCACGATGCCGATTCGCGCGTAATAGAAGTCTACGAGTACGGCGAGCTGGATGGATACTTCTTCGTTGCCATGCAGTACATCGAGGGACGGACGGTGGCGGAGCTCCTCAAAGAGGAAAAACGTATCGAACCGGCGCGCGCGGCCAGGTTGGCGCAAGAGATCCTCAGCCAGCTCGATCAGCTCCATTCATTCCAAGCCGAAATCGATGGGGAGCGCAGGGCTGTGGTTCACGGAGACATCAAACCTTCGAACATCCAGATCGGCAACGATGACGAAGTCCGCTTGCTGGATTTCGGAATTGCGAAGGTGCTGACGTTCACTCATAGCCGGACGCATCTCAACTTAGGCAGCCCCGGCTACTGTTCGCCGGAGCGTTTGAGCCGCGGTCAAGTGGATCGCCACGCGGATCTCTGGGCGGTGGGAGTGACGCTGTACGAAATGGTAGCCGGATCGCCGCCCTACCAAGCGCAAGATACCCGCAAGCTGGAAGAGCTGATTCAATCGCGGCGTCCTCCGCGCGCGCTTCCCAATGGATGCCCCGCCCCACTCATCGCCATTCTCAACAAGGCTCTCGCCGGCGATCTGCACCAACGCTACGTTTCCGCGGCGTCTTTCGAAACCGATCTGAGATCGTTTCTATTGAACCGCCCGACCATCGCCGAGACCGAGCGCCGCACGGCCTGGAACACGAATCCCACGGTGGAGAAGCCGCGGCCGCACAGCATACCCGAGCGGGTGTCGGTCATGGCCGAAACCGTCCGCCAGAGTGTCATGAAGTTGAAGGCGCCGCGCGCCCAGCAGCTCGCATCGCTGCTGAGCATTTTAGTGGCGCTGTGCTGGGGATTGCTGGCCGGCTTGGTAGTCTGCGTTCCCGCGGGGTATTACTATCGTTTCTGGCGCGAAAGCACGCCGTTTCGCGGCAAGGTCGATTACGTTCGAGCCAGCACCGCGGGTATAAACGCGGATTGGGATCTGTTCCGCCGGTTGCAGAGGCAGAACGCGTTCCTGGGAGAATTCTCGCCGGCCGGTAAGCTATCGCCCACGCTACGGGCAAGCTTATCGCAGGCGGCCGACGACATCATCGACCGGTATCGGAACAACTCCGATCCGGCCATCGAGAATTTCGATTGGCAGAAAGCCGTCGTGAGTCTGCGGCATGCCCTCGAAATTGACCACAGCGACCACATCGCCGAGGGTAAGCTCGCGCTCGCGAATGGCTATGTGAATCTGATACGCGCGAATTCCGACCAGACCGGCCAACGGCAAACGTTCGTCGATGCCGCACAAGCGAAATTCGTGGAAGCCTCTACTTTGATTCCGCGCTCACCGGATCCGCATTTGGGCTTGGCCCGGATTTATGTTTACTACGTGAAGAACGTCGGCAAAGCGATGGCCGAGTTACATGAAGCACAGCGGCTGGGATTTCAGCCTGGTCCGCGCGAGGCCGAGCAGGAGGCTGATGGATATCGCTTCCGCGCCAATGCCGAGCTGGCCCAAGCCCAGAAGTATCGCGCCACTTCCCGTTCGATGGAAGAGCGCTATCTCCGGCTTGCGCAGCGGGATTTCGCCAGGGCGCGGGAACTGTACGAGCCCATCCTCGGGTTTTCGAACGTGAATGTCGCGCTCCATCAGGTGGACGACGACGATCTCACGCGCCAGCAACTCGACGAAGTCCTGCAGAAGCCGCCTGTCAAGGTGGCCAAGACGAAAAAGCAGCGCAAGCCCAAGTGGAGGCTTAGCCGGTGGCAGTAACCAAGAGTTGGGAATCGAAAGTTCTGGCGCTGCCTGGCACGGCCGGGGCGCCAGCGTCCCGCATCGGTTGGCGCGAATTTGTGTGGCTGGCGGCAGCGTCCCTCTTGATTTTGGCCGGCCTGGTGCTGGTGTACTCCGCCAAGACCGCGAGGTTCCAGGAGCTCGCGAGCAGCCTCGATCGCGGTGAACTGCTCGATTTGAATCAGGTGACCAAGCCGGACGATCTGCTTCCGTTTCTGCTGGTGTTTTCCGACGCGTCTGAGCGAGAATCTGCCGCACAAAGAACGTTCGATTTTCTAAGAGCGCGTCAACCGGTTCCGAACGTCGGAGTGCTGGCACGATTGCGCGTGAACGAAACAGTGAGGAAACCGCTGCTGCCGTTGGCCAAGCTTAAGCCGGCGTTCGTGGTTCGTACTCCGCGGGGTTTCCAGATCCAGTTTGCGATTTGGATCGCCGTGTACCTGGTCGGATTCTATGTTGTCTTCCTGGTCTGGAGGTGGAGCGGCTTTCGGGGAGACTTCGCGCTTCTGCCCGCCATACATCTGCTGAGCGGAATGGGATTGATCCTTGCCATCAGCCTGCGCGATCCACTGCGCGACACCCTGGAGTTCGGCAAATTCGCCTGGGGAGTGGGCCTGGGATGCATCGTGCTTCTGTTGCCATCTTTGCGATGGCTGAATTATCAGCGCTTCGCGCAATGGTGCTACGTACCGCTGTTCGCGGCTTTCCTTCTGTTCCTGGCGTTGCTGCGATTCGGAACGGGACCGGGCGGCAATGACGCGAAAGTAAATCTCGGGCCGTTCCAGCCCGTGGAAGCGATCAAGATCCTGCTCGTTTTTTTCCTGGCGGGCTACTTCGCGCGGAATTGGGAGCGGCTGCGCGATCTGCGCGAGAAGCGTCTGGTCCCGCGTCCGCTGCGTTGGATCAATCTTCCGCGCCTTTCACACGTGCTTCCGGTAATGCTGGCAGTTGCGTTGGCGCTAGCGATGTTTTTCGTTTTGAAAGATCTGGGGCCGGCGCTGGTAACAGGATTCCTTTTCCTGGTAATGTTTTGGATTGCGCGCGGGCGCGCTGGATTGGCGCTGCTCGGCATCTTCTTATTAGTAGCCGGCGTCACGATTGGATACAGGATCGGCAAGCCGCCCACGGTCGTCGATCGCATCAACATGTGGCTCTCGCCATGGGACAACGATGTGCATGGCGGCAATCAACTGGCCCATTCGCTGTGGGCTTTTTCAACCGGCGGCGTGTGGGGATCTGGCCCGGGCTGGGGCGATCCCGTGATGATCCCCGCTGGCAATACCGATCTCGTGCTACCCGCCATCGGCGAGGAATGGGGATTCTGCGGCGTGGCCGCTGTCCTGCTGCTGCTCGGCTTCTTAGTTCATCGGTCGATGCGGATCGGATCTAAACGCGCCCAATGAGTATGGCCTGTTCCTGGCGCTTGGCCTCGGAGGTCTGATCGCATTTGAGATGTTGCTAATTTCGGGCGGCGTGTTGGGCGCCATTCCACTCTCAGGCGTAGTGTCCCCTTTTTTGAGCTCGGGTAATACGGCGATGCTCGCGAATTTTCTAATCTTCGGAATTCTGCTGGCGATCTCCAATCATTCCAAAGATCCTGTCGCGGATGAACCATTCCGCCGCCCTGTTCGATCGCTCGAAAGAGCGCTGGCTGGATGCGCGCTGGTACTGCTCGTGTATGGCGGGCTACTACCAGATCGCGCACGACCGCGATTTTCTGGCGCGCGAAACCAAGGTCTTCGAAGACGACGGCGTGAAGCGCGCGCAGCGGAATCCACGACTCAATTCACTGGCGCGAGAGATTCCGCGCGGAAATATCTACGACCGCAATGGTGTGTCTGCTGGCTACCAGCGATTGGAGCGAGTTGGAGCGCCGCAAGGCCGACTACGAAAAGCTCGGGCGTATCGATCGACGCCAATTGCTCGCGGCTCGACAACCGCCACTATCCTTTTGGCTCGCTCACCGCGCATCTTCTGGGTGATCTGCGTACCGGGGAAAATTTCCATGCGACCAACGCATCGCTGATCGAGCACGATTCGAATGTCAAGCTGCAAGGTTTCGCGGATTATAGCGAACTGGCGCCGCTGATCCGCTACCGGCATCAGCCCGGGAATCCGGAAATCGCCAAGCTGCATGGCTCGCGACCGCACCGTCACCACCTCCATCGACATTCGTCTTCAGGCGCGGGTGGCGAAAGCCCTGGAAGCGCAGCTCGCTAAGGCTCACAAACAGAATGGCGCGGCGGTGGTGATGGATCCTTCCAGCGGCGACGTTCTGGCGATGGTCAGCGAGCCCGCGTTGCCCACCACCGCGCCCAGTTACGCCGGCGCCTCGCAGTCCACGACCGACCAATTATTCGATCGCGCGCGTTACGCGCTCTATCCGCCCGGGTCGACATTCAAGCTCGTGACCGCGATGGCCGCACTGCGCATCGATCCGAATCTCGAGCAAAAGCAGTTCCGTTGCCAGCGGCTGCCCGATGGCCGCGCCGGCACTGTGATTCCGGGTTGGCGGAAACCCATTCGCGATGACGTCGGTGATTCGGCGCACGGAACGCTGAGCATGGAGCGCGCCATCACGGTCTCGTGCAATGCTTATTTCGCGCAGCTCGGAGTATTTTCTGTCGGCGCGAAAGCGTTGAGCGACACCGCCAGGCTGCTCGATATACCGGCCGGCGAGATCGCCGACCTTCAAGCCACTATGCCGTTCGCCTCTTACGGTCAGGGGCCCGTACTGGTGACGCCGTTCAAGATGGCGCGAGTGGTGGCTACCATCGCTAACTCAGGCGCAATGCCGGAAGGGCGCTGGGAGATCGACAGCAGCAATTCGCGGACCGATGCCGCCGCGTCCCATCCTCGCGCCCCAGCTCGCCGTGTTCCTGCAACACGCCATGCGCTTAGTAGTGCTGGAAGGAACCGGGCGCCGCGCGATGAAAGGCGAAGCGGTGAGTGTCGCGGGCAAGACCGGCACCGCGCAGCTCGACGAAGGCATGCCGCACTCCTGGTTCGCCGGCTTCGCGCCCTATGATGGCGACCGTTCGAAAAGCATCGCGTTCGCCGTGGTAGTGGAACACGGCGGGTATGGCGCCACAACGGCCGCCCCAGTAGCCCGGCAGATCGTAGATGCCGCCGCTGAGCTGGGCCTGGTTGGTCATGACAAGTAACGTGGCGCACGCACTCTTGCGTGCCGCGTCGGTACTCGTACCGACGCTCGGGTTAGCCTGAATGAAGATATCGGAGCTGATCGAACGCCTCGGCCGCACGGTATTCGAAGCACCCTTCGGGGCGATGTCTCAGGCCATCGGCGACTCGCCGGAAGTAGCTGAGATTCGCATCGCCGTTCTGGACGAGGTGAAGAAAAAGATCCAGCGCGCCGGCGGAAAGGCGCTGTTCCCATACAACATCGTGCGCATCGTCATTTGCACTTCCGCGCCCGATGCCGCCGTTTTTGAGCGCGACTTCTTCCGCCGCTTTTTCGAGGAGGAAGTGCGCCGGAGCCTGGCGCGCGATTCATGCCGGTTTCCCGATGACCTTCGCATCGAGGTTCGCGTTGCGAGCGAGGAATCTGGAGACACCGATGAATTGTGACGATGAAATGGCTGCGCATCGAGACTCTCGCCGAAGAGATTCAGCCAGTGCCTTCAGAAGCCGCCAGCGCGCGCGCGGACGCGCAAGATTAATCGTAATCGCCGGGACGCCCGAATAAAACCGAAATCCAACTGCAGAAAACCAGAACCAACATCGGCCGCCTGGTCGACGTCTATAAATCCGCGGGCCTTTCGCGGCGCAACGATCTCGCTTTCGCCGAAGATAATCCGATCAACCGCACCGTATCACGCGAGCACGCGCATATTCTGCATGATAAGAAAACCGGCGAGTATCGACTGTTTAACGACCGCTGGTATACGCGCGGCGACAAGTCAGAAAATAATTGCGGACTCTGGATCGTTCGCGAGGGCATGGGACAAGAAGTCCATCGCGACACCCGCGGTACCAAGCTTCTCCCAGGAGACGAAATTCACTTGGGCAAGGCCGTGCTCAAGTTCCAGATCAAATAAGATCGAGGGCCTGCTCAAAGTCCGCCAGCAGATCGCGCCAGTCTTCGATGCCGATCGAAATCCGCACCAGACCGTCGGTGACGCCCGCCTCAGCCGATTCCTCTTCAGTGAAGCCCGAGTGAGTGGTGGTCTTCGGATGGCACACCAACGTCTCCACGCCGCCGAGCGAGACCGCGTTTCGCGCGATGTGCAAGTTGCGAAGGAACTCGAACGCGGCTCTCTTGCCACCCTTGAGATCCAACGAGAACATGCCGCCCGGGAAAATCGCATTGCTCCTGCGCGATGCGAATCTGGTCTGGATCGGCAAACAGCGTCGGATAGTGGACGCGGGCCACCTTGGGATTTCCCGCCAACTGAGTAGCGATGCGCTCGGCATTCTTACTCGACCGGTTCATCCGTAAGTTCACCGTAGGCAGACGCCCGTCCAGCATCCAGCATTCGTCCGGCTGCAGGATGTTGCCGAACAGGCTGCGCTTGCCGCGCATCTGGCGAATCAGTTTGGGATCGCTCGCGATCGCCACGCCGCCGATCATATCGCTGAATCCAGAAAGATACTTGGTTGCCGAATATAAACACAGATCCGCGCCGTGCATCAGCGGATGCTGGAAGGCGGGGCCAAGCAGCGTGTTGTCCACCATCACCACCGGCCTGGGATGCAGCCCGGAAGCGGTGGCCGCCGCTTGCTTGATGCCGGTCATCAGAATAGTCGGATTGGCGGGAGTCTCGATCAACACGATCGCGAGATTTTTCGCCGTACGGATAGCGTCGTCGATCTCTTGCGTGCGGCCCGCTCGGACCGGCAATACCCGTAATTCCCAGCGGCTCCAGGAAATCTTGGATCAAGTGCTGCGTGCCGCCATAAATCGGAACCGTGTAGACGATGCTATCGCCCGGATGGGCAAAGGTCATCAGCGCCGTCATAATCGCGGCCATGCCGGAATTAAATACCAGCGCCGCGTGCGCTCCCGGCTCGAGCGGGACGATCTGATCTTCGAGAATTTCTGCGTTGGGATGGTTGAAGCGCGAATAAACCAGTTCGTGTTTTTCGTCCGGCAGCGGCTGCGCCCGCCCGGCCATCAAGTCGAAAGCGCGTTCGGCGGCTTCCGGACTCGTAAACACGTAGGTAGAGCTGCGGAAAACGGCCGGCCGCGCCGAGCCGACCGAAAGCGTGGGATCGAATCCTCGGGTCAAGACTTGCGTCGGCGGACGAAGTACGGATGAGTTCTTATCAGACATGAATCGAGCACCTACTTCGAGTGTAGCTCCGCCGTTCCATGATTAAAGAGCCTGCATCCGCCGTAGTACTTAAGTCCGTCAGGTGTACCCGAGGTTTCATCTAAGCACTCCGCCTGATTGGGTCGACGGTATTTCCCACTTAGAATGCCATTAGGATCATGAATCAAGCAGCGCCCACCGTCAAACCTGGCAAGACTCAGTACTCGGAACACGAAGCTGCGGCCGAATTAGGTGTTACGGTGGATCAACTGCGCGTCCTGATTCGCAGTCACATCGCGCAAAGCGATGAAGATTTGACTCACATCGCCGTCGCAAGCTTCCATCCCTCCGACTTACTGGTGCTCAAGCTACTCGCGCGGGCGGGCGTCACTCCTACACCTCAGGATTCAGCAGTCTAGCAGGCCGGCATCCTCTCAAAGCCTCCACACAATTCCTACCCGACACAGCCTCGGGGCTGCTTCGAGTTGTATACTGTGCCGTGACGGGAGGAATGAGAACTTGGGTTTAACCACACAGGCGTTGCCGTCCAGCATCGGAGACAATGCCGCCGCAGGACCGCGAGGGACTCGAAGACATCGGGTACATGACCTGCATGACGCTGGTGCTGCTCGGCAACTATGCGCAGACCGGCCATTTCGGAGGGCCGTTGGCCTATACGCCGTACAATGTGGCCGCCCACCTGGCCGGGCCGGAGCTCGGCGGCATGCGTTACGATTACCGCCGTCCGAAACATCCTTTTGGCGACAAATTCCTGCTCGCCGGCGGACACAACGTCCCCACCGGCTATGCGCTGTGGATGATCATGGGCCAAGCGCTCGAGCGGAAATACAAAGCCACGGGCGATCGGCGCTATTACGTCGATCCCAAGGTCGCGATCCTGCCGATCGATGCGCTCGGATTTCGGCGCGGCGCCGGCGCGCTCAAGGACCTTCTGAAGAATGCGGGGCTGACGGATCATCCGCTGTTCGCCCAGGCCAAAATGCGCGGGATCAAAGCTCTGGCCGGCCACGCCGAAAGCGTCGACGTCACCAATGACGTCAACGGCGGTCCTTCCGGCATCGGGATCGCCACGGCTGCGGGGAAAGCGGCGTTCTGGGACTTCATCGGCGCCCCGAGTTCTCCCAAGATCATTGCTCTCGAAGGCGAATTTGCCATGACCGAAGGGCACGCGCAGGAACTCAAGACCCAAGCCCTGGCGCTGCAGGTGGGCAAGCGCCTGCGCATCCTGCTTTCGGACAACAACGCCGGGATCGACGACATCCTGCTCGGCGGCGTGGTCTCCAGGAAATTTGAACGCCTACCGGCTGGTCGACCAGTGGACTTCCTACGGCTGGAATGTTCTTACGCTCGACAACGGCAACGACTACGGCCAAATTGTCTCGGCGTTCAAGACCATGGAGGATTGGGACCCGCGCGATCGCCGCCCCATGATCCTGATCGGCAAGACGACCAAAGGATATTGGCCTCGCGTCGTGGACGGCAAGATTCCCGGCCACGGCGATCAAATCGTCAGCTATCAGAGCCATCCTTATTCCATGAAGATGAATGCGCCTTACTTCGTGGCGCTGGCCCGAACCTTCGAGGAGCATTACGGCGTGGAATTCGTGGGAATTCGCCAAGGCGCCGGTGACCGATCCGCGCGAGCGGCTGATCCAATTCAAGACCAATATCGACGTCGTGATGTCGTTGCTCGATCGCAACGGGCTGGGCGATTGGCTGGCGGATCGTCTGGTGTCGATTGGCGACACCATCAAGGATGAAATGCCGCTTCACTTCGACGTGAAGACCAATCCTTTCCTGGACGATCGCCTGCGGGTCGCCAATCTTCCGGTGGAACCGCAGAACGTGACCGCCGTGAATCGTCTTTCGGGCGGCGAGAAGCAAGTGTCGATCACGCTTTTCCGCAAGCCCGGCGAGATGGCGGGCACACGCCGCGCGATCTCGGAAATCATCAAGTGGATGAACTACGTCACGGACAATCGTTTCCTGACGCTGGCCGCCGATCTTTCCGAGTCGATCAATGTGGAGCACGGCAGTCTGTGGGGACATTACGATCCGGAGACGAATCCGCTGGGCACGCGACTGAAGGCCGCCATCCAGGAAGCGGGCAATGTTTCGACGGCGATCGGCTTAGTGAGCCAGAGCGCCAGCGTCGATCCCCAGAAATTCGCCGGAGTCTGGGCGCTGAGCGGCACTTACGGCGCGTTCACCCCGCTCATGTATACGCCGGCCCGCGTATGGAGCCAGCAGAGCCAGGACAGCCGTTTCCGCATGGGCGTGCTGCATATTCTGGTCGGCCCATTCCGGCCCCGAGACGGCCGCCGACGGCCGCACCCACTTCGGCATTTTTGCGCCCCAGGTATGGAAGCTGTTCCCGCGCGGGCAAACGATCCATCTGAATTTCTGGGATTACAACGACGTTGCCCCCGGATATTTTGCCGCGGCGGAGATCGCCGCGCGCGATCCCAAAGTGGGCATCATCACCATCGAAGTCGCGCGGCCCGATTTTCCGGTGGCGGATCGCAGCAAGTTTGCCGACACCGATCTTCGGGCGGCGGCCAAGGGGCTTTACGTCCTCCGCGATTTCGCTCCGGGCAAGCCCAGGCACGGATACGTCCTCGTCCAAGGATCCAGTTCGACCGTGAATCTGGTGAAGCAACTGCCGCGCCTCGAAGAAGCCGGTATCAACGTGAAGGTCATCTCCGCGATCAGCGAAGAGCTGTTCGATCGTCAACCCGAGGCTTATCGCCGGTCCGTGCTGCCGCCCGAGGCATATTACGATCTCATGGTGGTCAGCACGGGCACGCGCCGCGTGTGGCCCATCCGCGATCTCGGCCCACTCACCGACCGGTATTCGCTTACATCGGACTGGGACAATCAATGGCTCACCAGCGGCCTCGAACCGGAGGTGATCGCCGAGGCGCATCTCGATCCGGATTCGATCTTCGCCGGGATCCAGCGCTTTGCCAAAGAGCGTGAAGAACGTCTCGCCGGCCAGCGAGACCTGCTCGGCGCTCTGGACCGATATTAGGTCAACTGCTACCATTCTTTCTTATGGCAAAACTCGGATTTATTGGACTTGGACTGATGGGCTACCCGATGGCGCGCAATCTCGCCCGCGCCGGCCACGAAGTTGCGGTATGGTCGCATACCACGAGCAAAGCCAAGCAGCTCGCGCAGGAAGAAAAAGCGACAGCCTGCGATTCGCCCAAGCAGGTCGGCGAGAAGTCGGAATGCATCTTCGTCTGCGTGGGCGACACCGCCATGGCGGAGGAGGTCTTGGTCGGCGCCAATGGCGTGATCGCGGGCGCCAAACCCGGTACCGTCGTCGCCGATGCCAGCACCATCGCCCCATCCGCCAGCCGGGCCATCGGCCAGAAGCTGGCGGCGAAGGGCATCAAATTCCTGGACGCGCCCTGCACCGGTTCCACGCCGGGCGCCACCGGCGGCACTTTGACATTCATGATCGGCGGCGATCGAGCAGGTATTTGAAAGAACGAAGCCATTCTTCGAAATGATGGGCAAGCAGTTCTATTATTGCGGCGGCCCGGGCATGGGGCTGCAGGCGAAACTGACGCAGAACCTGATTCTTGCCAACATCATGCAAGCTTTCAACGAAGGCATCACGCTGAGCACCAAGGCCGGCGTCGATCCGGCACTGATGCTGGAGATCCTGAATAACAGCGCCGCCAAGTCCGGAGTTGATCGCTTACAAGGCTCCGTTCGTCTTCAAACGGGACTTCACCACCAATTTTTCCACAAAATGGATGCACAAAGACATCGGTTTGGCCCTGGATTCGGCCGAGGAGCTGGGCTTGCCACTACCCGACCACCGGCGCCACGCAACAGATGTTTCGTGCTGCAATTGCAGAGGGTTACGGGGATGAGACATGTGCTCCACCATCCAGGTGGTGGAACGTTGGGCGGGCGTTGAGGTTCGGGCAAAATAAAAAATACAAAAAACTGTTGCGTTCCGGAAATCCATATACTAATATTGGAAGTAAGCCGGGGAGGCAACTCCCACCAAAGCGAGACTAACCTCATAAAAAAGACCCCTGAAGCAATCCTCCCCGGCGCCCGCAAGGGTTCAGAGTTAGAGGAAACGGGTTCGCTCAGAAAGTCGCAACGCAACTGGGTTAAGGTTTCGTCTCTTGACGTTATAATAAGTCAGTTGAATAAACTCACCATACTCGGCTCAACCGGGTCCATCGGTGTCAGCACACTGGACGTGGTCGGCCGCCACCCGGAGCAATATCGCGTTCATGCCCTGGTCGCCGGGAACAATACCGAATTGCTGGCTGAGCAAATACTGAGGTTTCGCCCCCAAGTGGCCGTTACCGCAACCGAACAGAGCCGCGAGAATCTAATAAAAAGGCTGACTCAAAGCGCTTGCCACGAGCGCAGTGGCCGGATTTGCTTTGGGGCGCGCGGGCGCGGGTTGAGGCGGCGACGGAGCCGGAGGTTGATTTCGTCATGTCGGCCATCGTCGGCGTGGCGGGCCTGGAAGCCACCTACGAGGCTATCCGTAGCGGCAAGCGGATCGGGCTTGCGAACAAGGAGGTTCTGGTGGCCAGTGGCAAGTTGGTGATGGACGCCGCCAGAAAATCCGGTACTGAATTGATTCCCGTGGATAGCGAACACAACGGCGCCCACCAATGCCTGCGCGCCGGCAAAAGGAGCGAGGTGGCGCGGTTGATCTTGACAGCTTCCGGCGGGCCCTTTCGCGAAACGTCGCGCGAGAAGCTGGCGGCCGTGACGCCGCCGCAGGCGCTGAATCATCCAACCTGGAAAATGGGGCAGCGCATCACCATCGATTCAGCCACGCTGATGAACAAGGGATTCGAAGTGATCGAGGCCTGTTGGTTATTCGATTTTTCAGCCGATGAAGTGGACGTGGTGATTCATCCGCAATCCACCGTACACGCCATGGTCGAATACACCGATGGCAGCGTGATCGCCCAGATCTCGGCCACCGACATGCGCATGCCCATCCAATACGCGCTCACCTATCCGGCTCGCGAATCGGCGCCGGTGCCGCGGCTGGATTGGACCCAGGCGCGCAGCTGGAACTTCTACGCGCCCGATTTCGACAAATTCCCCGCGCTGCGGCTGGCCTATCAGGCCCAGCGCCAGGGCGGATCCGCGACTTGCACGCTGAACGCCGCCGACGAAGTGGCGGTGGAAGCATTTCTGCGGGAGGAGATTTCTTTTCCTGCGATCCCCGCCGTGATCGAGGAGACTCTGGAGCGAGTCCCGGTTCGGCAACCGGGGTCGATCCAGGAAGTCTTGGAAATGGACGAGCAGTCCCGCTCGGTAGCGCGGCAGATCGTTCGCGAGAGAGCACAAACCGTTTACGAGGAGCGCGGGCCGGTGTCCGCGAAAGCTTAACATATGCTCGTTCTGCAAAATATCTGGTGGTTCCTGGTTCTGATCGGGGTGATGATCTTACTCCACGAATTTGGGCATTACTGGGCGGCGCGATTCTTTGATGTCAGGGTGGAGACCTTCAGCTTCGGCTTCGGCCCGCGCCTGTTCGGGTTCAAGAGAGGGGAGACGGATTTCCGCTTCGCGGCGATTCTCTTCGGCGGTTACGTGAAGATGGCCGGCGAGCAGCCCGGCGACGAGACACGCCAACGATCCCCGCGGATTTCTGAGCAAGCCCCGCTGGCAGCGGCTGATCATCGCCTTCGCGGGTCCCGCCATGAACATCATGCTGGCGGTGGCGATCCTGACCGGCCTGTTCATGGTGCGCTACCCCAAGATTCCGTCGACGCCGTCGCCGGTGATCGGCTACGTTGTGCCGGACAGCGCCGCCGCCAAAGCCGGCGTGCAGGAGGGCGACCGCATCGTCCAGATCGGCGATACCGTGGATCCCACCTGGGAAGATATCGCGATGAAGGAAGTCGCCAGCGCCGGGCATCCGCTCAGTGTTTGGGTCGACCGCAACGGCGAACGCAAGCATCTGACCGTCACACCGGTTCTGGATCCGCGAACAGGCGTCGGTTTTGCGGGATGGGACGAGCAGAACGAAATCGAGATCGCCAGCGCGCTGCCGGACAAACCGCCGCCAAGGCGGGCCTTCGAAGGCGGGCGACATCATCGTAAGCGTGGATGGCCAGCCGGTCCGCTCCACGCCCAAGATTCACGACATCGTCAGCAGCACCGGCGGGAAGCCCGTTCAGAGCTGGTCTATTCGAGAGACGGCCAAGACTGGCACTGTGACCGTTACGCCGGCCTTGACGGACATGGACGGCAGCCAGAAGTGGATGATCGGCGTCAGCCTGCAGCCGCAAGGTGGAGTTCGTCAGCCTGCCGTTCCCGAAGGCATCGTGGAATCGGCCCGGCAAAACACCAAGAGCGCGACGTTGATCTATCAATTTCTGCGTGGAATCGTGGAGCGCCGCATGTCGCCCCGGTCGCTGGAAGGTCCCATCCGCATCGCGCAGCTATCGGGCGAAGCCGCGCGCGAAGGCCCGACTGCTTACTTCAGGCTTGACGTCCATGGTCAGCCTGAATCTGGCGATCTTCAATCTGCTGCCCATCCCGATTCTGGACGGCGGCGTGATTCTGCTGCTGCTGGTCGAGATGTTCATGCGCCGCGATCTGAGCCTGCGGGTTAAAGAAGCCGTCTTCAAGCTGGGCTTCGTTTTCCTGATGGCGGTAGTCGCGTTCGTGCTCTACAACGACATTTCGAAGTTAGCGGGCTGACGCAGCTCAGTTCATTCGCGGTGACGAACACCGGCTCGATGTCCACCGGAATCGCGGTCAGGCTGTCGAGCGCCTTCTGCATGTTAGGGCCGGATCACTCCCAGTTCATCCAGCATTCGTTTCGCGCCGGCGTAGTCGCCGGTGGCTTCGAGCGTCAGCAGATCGTGGTCCAGATCGCGCACCGCGCCCTTGATCTTCGCGAAATTCACTTCGAACGTGCCATCCGGTCGCGCGACGAATCCGCCTTTATCGGTCAGGTAGTTCACCTGCATCGCCATGCCCTTGCCGTGCGCCTCTTTCAGGCCGAAACGCAGGCTGCGAAAGGTGGAAGCGAGATACGTCGTGTATAGCTTCCGCTCGGCACTCGCGCCGCCCTCGATCAGCTTGCGATCGTAGAGATGCTGCAGCATGAAAAGTCCGGTGACATCGGCTTTGGCCTCTTCGATGGCGCTGTAAAGCTCCTTCATTTCCTGCCGCGGGCTGGTATGCCGGCCCGCCACCGTGATCTGATGCGGGCCGATGCCGTGGCTCAGCTCATGCGCCAGAATATGCGTGAAGAACGATTCGAAGCTCAGGTCCTTCTGGCTGCCAGCCGAGCAGCATGCGCTTGGCGATCGGCTCCAGCGTGGAGTGAAACTTGGCTTCCTGCACGTTCTTCAGCATCACGCGCTTGCTGCCCTTTTGCGTCACCACGCGCTCGTCGTTGGGCAGGTTGTAAGCGGCGGTCTGCACGCCGTGCTCGCCGTCGCCGGCGGAGAAAACTTCGTTGACCACGCGGATCGGCGCCTGGCCGCCCAGCTTGGGATTGCGATACTTGGGATCGATCGGCAGGTTGTTTTCGACCTCCTGCAGATGATCGCCGAAAAATTTCAGCTTGGCGGTTTCGGCGTCGTCGCGCAGATTCACATAAGCTTCGAACGCCGCTTTGTAGCCGAAAATCTCGTCATTGTAGGTCTCGTACGGGCCGATGGTGATGTCGATCGGAGCATCCAGATCCATCCACGCCAGATCGCTTTCGTAATAGTCGTTGGAGTAGAACGCAGCGCCGCGCGCCAGCAGGAATTTCTTGAGCGTGGCGTTGTCGGTAAGCCCGGCGGCTTCCTCGAGCAGACGCGCCGACTTGGCCAGATCGGCTTTGTATTCCTGACTGTAGGGAACGGTCTTGAAGCTGCCCGATCCGGTCGCGGCGGATGACCGTGAAGAAGCCCTCGGCCTTCTGGCGCTCGGCTTCGGGCAGCGTCTTTACCCACGCTTCGAACTCCACGCGGGTCATGTCTTCGGGATAGAAATTCGCGCCCGGCAGCTTCTTCTCCGGCACGTCGGGCAAGAACGCGATCCCATCATCCAGACTCGGACCAGGGTCCCTTGTTGATCCAGAAATAATGCAGCCGGGCCTTGCCGAGCGGCGTTGTGTCGCGGCGGAGCTTGGCATACAGCGGCTGGTTGCCGCTCCACAACTGATTGGAGAAAGATATCGTCCAGCACGCGCGATGCCTCAATCAGCTTGGCCAGCGCCTGACGGTCGCCCGGCGAGAGTTTGGAGATATCGGCGCGCAGTTCGGTAGGCGTGAATCGAGCGATCATCTTATCGAGCTGCGCGAGATCGGGAGTATTAGCGGCAATGGCAAGCATGGGCATGATGAGAAGCAGCTTCTTCATTCTCTGTCGTCATGCTAGCACGGCGGATTCCGCGTTAGAATCGACGCTAAGCTTGCATGTTTCACAAGAAAATTCGCGACGGCGTAACTGTCAAGCTCATGGAGGAGCGGCATGCGCCCGAAGTGTTCGCCGATAGTGGATCGTGAGCGGGCCTATCTCCGGGAATGGCTGCCCTGGGTGGACATGAGCACTGGAGTGGAACACACCCGGAATTTCATCAACACCTCGCTGCAACAATTCGCCGGCAACGACGGATTCTCAGCCGGCATCTGGTTGGGCGACGAACTGATCGGCGGCATCGGCACTCACAAGATCGACTGGCTTTATCGAAGAGTCGAGATCGGTTATTGGATCGCGCAAAAATATCAGGGCCGCGGAATTGTCACCGATGCCTGCCGCGCCGTGATCGATCATGCGTTCGAAGAATGGAAGCTCAACCGCGTGGAAATTCACTGCGCCACAGGCAACGCAAAAAGTTGCGCCATCCCCAAGCGTCTCGGTTTTCAATTCGAAGGAATGCTGCGCGAAGCCCAGCTATTGAATGGCGAGTATCAGGACATCAATGTTTATGCGCATGCTGGCGCGCGACTGGAAAAAGCTCGCGACTGGAAAACACTAAAGCGGTAGCATGTCCAGCGCGGCCTGCAACTCGCTGCGAGTGTGCGCGTCTCCGGTTCGAGCCGTGGCTTCGATTCCTTTCTGATACACCTCGCGTGCTTCATCAATGCGTCCCAGCTTCTCGAGCGCGTGCCCGCCATGGAAATACGCCGCCGCATAATCGGGGTTGAAACCGATCAACGCGCGATACTCGGCGATGGCGCGCTCCAGGTCGCCAGTATTGGCATATTCCATCGCAAGACCGTAGCGCGCAAAGCTGTCCTGCGGGATTTTGCGCGACCATGCTCCTTAAGATTTCCAATCGATTGGTAGCCATAGCTCTACGTGTTACTATACCGAGCGATGGCCTGCCCGTACTTTTACCCGCTGTCTCGCTTCGAAACAGCAACTGGGTCGTGCCTCCCCGCCTTCCGTTGGGCGATCCGTTATTCGGGCGAATGCCGCGCCGGAAGCTTCCACTTTTCAGCCGGAAGAGACGCAGGTGCGCCAAGGTTTGCAATCTCGGCTACGGGCGCGGATGTTGCGATCGATTTCCGGAATCATCCACCGGCCGATGCAGTTCGCTTTCACGTCTCGAAACACTCCAGCAAACTGATCCGAATCCAGTACATTTTCGAAAAAGATTGCTGGCCGAAAGAGCACGGCGTTTTAGAATGCGCCAACGCGGCCGTTCAAGCGGCCCTGAGGACGAAGTCTTGCGAAGGCAGGCGGCGGCGTTCCTCGAAAGTTATCTGCGCCGGCGGACCTAACGGTGGACTCATCGCCGCCGGGCCGGTTCGTCCGCGAATCGATCTCCGAGTATTCCGAATTCGCGCTACCCAACGACGCCAATACCCTGGGTAATGTCCTGGGCGGAAAAGTAATGCATCTGGTCGATATCGCGGCGGCGCTGGCTGCTGTCCGCCACGCCCGGTGCTCGGTGGTGACCGCTTCTGTCGATCACATGAGCTTCCTGCATCCCATCCACATTGGGCAGCTCATCGTTTTGCGATCCAGCGTGAATCGCGTGTTCCGGACATCGATGGAGGTCGGGGTGCGGGTGGAAGTGGAGAATCTAGTGGCCAGCGGTGAGATCCAGCACACCTCCTCGGCGTACCTGACCTTCGTCGCTCTCGACAAAACCGGCAGCCGCCTCGCGATCCCTCCCGTGATTCCGGAGACAGAGGATGAAAAGCGCCGCTATGAGGAAGCCGGAGGAACGCCGGGCGTACCGCTTGGCAATGCGCGAAAAAGCCCTGCGGAAGCGCCGTTAAAGCTCTAATCCGCCAGCCGACGCCTTGTACATGTACTTGATATTGGGCTTGAAGATGAGCAGGTTGGGTTCGCCCTCGCGGTTGACCTTCAGGCAGGTCTTGTCATACCACTCGATCACGCCTTGCAGCATCTCGCCATCCTTCAGGACGAAGACCATGGGCGTCTTGGCCTGCATCTGCTTCATGTAGTAGAAATTCTCGGCGTTAGTCTGGTCCGGGGGAGCGGCCTTCTTCTGATGATTAGTGCGGCGATTTATCTGGTCCTTCATTTCGTTCAAGGACGGACGTATCAGTTTTCGGTTTGTCGTCTCCACTGCAAGGCTCCACTTCTATTCGAGATTGTCTCAGGTCCCGAAACGTGTTGGAGAGCCGGCCGGGGCCATTGAAAAGGATTGATCAGGTGTCCAACTAAGCATTATTGAACCATATCGATTCGTGCCGCTGCAAGGCGCGCCGTATGGCCCTTAAAGGGCCATTTTTTCTAAGCTGCCAAGCGCCGTAATTCCACCACCAGCGCATCCAGAGCGATGCTCTTTTGAATATTGCGCCGGACCAGTTCAGCCAGTTCGTCGGTCTTCCGCACCGCGCTCCGGATCCACTGAAAGGAGACGTTCCCGGCCAGGTCTTCCAGTTGCCGGCGGATATCGATATTGCGGATTTCTCCGGCGTTTTCCCGCAGCAGCAGGATGTCTTCCAGCAGCACGTAGAGGATGCCCAGCAGGTGATCGAACTTGTCCTGGCGGCGCGGAGCCATGGCTTCAGCATGCTTGGCCCATTCGCCGAAGGACGCGCGGCCCGCGGCCGACCTGCAGCAGCGCAAGCATCGCCGCGGCGGCGCTCATCGTAGACATCGAGATCCATGGAAACCGCAAGTCCCGGGGCTTCCGGCCGCCAGCGCGATCCGCCGCTCCGTATCCGAGAGGCCGCGCGCTTCGACGAAGGTTCGCATCTCGGCGTTGGAGAGCGGTCCCAGGTGGAAAGGCACGGCGCGGGAGCGGATGGTGGGCAGCAAGATCGTAAGGATTTTCGGCCGTCAGCAGCAGAATCAGGTGTTCGGGAGGTTCTTCCAGCGTCTTCAGCAGCGAATTCGCGGCCTGCTCATTGGCGCGATCGATCTGGTCGATCAAAAACACGCGCCGCTTTCCCTGCAGCGGCTTGAATTGCGCGCGTTCTTTCAACAGCCGCATCTGCTCGATAGTGATCTGGCGCAGCGGACCGTCCGGGCGGAAAAGTGACGAAATCGGGATGCGTGGAAAACAGCAAAGGGTCGTCGTTGCGCTTGTCCGACGGCCATTTTTCCCGCTCGGCGATGGTGGTTGCATGGATTTCCAGGCTCAGGTCGTCCTGCTCGATCTTTTCGCCGCTGCCCAGCAGTGCCGCGCCGAATCGCCGCGCCAAAGTCGCTTTGCCCACTCCTGCCGGGCCATCCAGCAGGATGGTCTGCGGGATGCGCTCCTGCTGCGTCATGGCATAAAGCGTTCGCGCCACTGCCTGGTTACCATGGAAGTCTCGGAACATCGGAAGTCTCCAGTGTGGCACAGCAGACGTCCTCGCATGCCAGTACGGGCGTGTTAGTGTACGGAAAGAGGTAAACGGATGAAAAAATTCGCAGGGGTAGTGGTGGGCCTGATGACCACAGTGGTGGTTTGGGCGCAAGCGCCGCCTTCCAAACAGGTCGAAATCTTCGGGCAGAAGATTCAATATATTGAAGCCGGATCCGGACCGACGGTGATCCTGCTGCACGGCCTCGGCGGCGATAAGAGCAACTGGGCATACACGGCCCCGGTTCTCGCGAAGAATTATCACGTCTATGTTCCCGACCAGATCGGATTCGGCGAATCGGACAAGCCGCTGATCGACGTATCGGATCGGCACTCTGGTCGATTTTCTGGACGGTTTTTACAAGAAGCTAGGCATCACCAAGGCGATCGTGATCGGAAACTCGCTGGGTGGCTGGACTGCGGTCGCGTTCACGCTCGCGCATCCCGAGAAGGTCGATCGGCTGGTGCTGGTGGATAGCGCCGGCTATTCTCTCGCCAAAACAGGCGTGCAGGCACAGCGCGAATTGCTTCAGGTTCTGAATCCCTCGACAGTCGCCAACGAAAAGGCGCTCATGGGGACCATCCTGGCCAATAAGGCCATGGTCGACCGACGCATTCGCCGAAGGCGCTTTTGCGCAACATATGCGCAGGGGTGACGGCTACACAATCGACCGCTTTCTCGACTCCCTCTTGCGCAACGAGGATGTCATCGACGGCAAGCTGGGTGCGATCAAAGCGCCGACACTGGTCGTCTGGGGCCGTGAGGACGGTCTGATCCCGCTTTCGGCCGGGCAGATGATGGGAACCGAGATCGCCGGATCTCAGACCGTAATTCTGGATCACTGCGGTCACGTGCCACAGATCGAGTGCGCCGTTCCATTCAACACCGCTTTGCTGAAGTTTCTGGCGGGCGCCGCTGGAACGTCGACGGCGGGAATCCAATAAGCAGAAGGCAGCAAGTAGAAAGCAAGAAGGCAGAAGCACTGTGAAGTTAGGAATTGATTTCGGCACCACTCGCATCGTCGCGGCTGCGGTGGATCGCGGAAACTATCCGCTCATTTCGTTTGAAAATCCGGATGGCGCCGCAGCCGAATGGTTTCCCGCTCTGGTCGCCGTCCGCGGCGATCAGCGTCTCTACGGCTGGCAGGCCTGGGCGTGCCAGCAGTATCCCACTTTTACGATCATCCGATCGCTGAAGCGCGTGCTCTCGGAAGCGGGACCTGAGACGATCCTGCAGCTCGGCCATCAAGCCGTCCCGCTCATCCAAGTGCTGCGGGAAATGGCTATGGCGTTGCGCGCCAGCCTGCCCCAGGAGCCCTTGGAGGTTATGCTGGGCGTGCCCGCCAACGCCAACAGCAACCAGCGTTTCCTGACGGTGGAAGCGTTCCGCCTGGCCGGCATGCGATGTGATCGGCTTGTTGAACGAGCCGTCAGCTGCCAGCATCGAGTTCGGGCACAAGACCAAAATCAGTGGTCCGATTCTGGTTTATGATCTGGGAGGTGGAACTTTCGACGCCTCGCTGGTGGAGCTGGATGAAAAGACCCATCGCGTACTGGCGACGGAAGGAATTTCCACGCTGGGCGGCGACGACTTCGATGAGATTCTGGCCGACATGGTGCTGAGCGAAGAGGATCGCGAAGGCCTCTCGGCGGCCGAGCACTTTCGTCTGCTCGAAGAATGCCGCATCAAGAAAGAGGCAGTGAATCCGAACACTCGCAAAATCCTTTTGGATCTGGGACACGTTCGCGAGGAGTGGGGAACGGTGGTCGTGTCGGCGGCGGAATACTACGAGCAATGCCGATCGCTGATCGAGGAGACGTTAGGCGTGGTGGACGATCTGCTGGCGACGCACGTCTCCGGCAACCTCGAGGCTCTTTATGTAACCGGCGGCGGCAGCGAATTGCCGGTGGTGGGCCGCGTGCTCAAAGAAAGATTTGGCAAGCGCGTACGGCGCTCGCTTTATGCCCGTTCGGCGACCGCCATTGGTCTTGCGATCCAGGCGGACGCATCGGCCGGTTATGTTTTGAGCGAGAACTTTACCCGCTATTTCGGAGTTTGGCGCGAAGGCGACGGCGGCCGGCGAGTGGTTTTCGATCCGCTGTTTCCCAAGGGAACGCCGCTGCCGGGTCCCGGCGAGCATCCGGTGGAGATCCGCAGGCGCTACACGCCGGTTCACAATGTCGGACATTTTCGATATCTCGAATGCAGCCATCTCAACGACGACGGCCAGCCGGCCGGCGATGTCACGGTGTGGGACGAAGTCCAGTTTCCCTTCGATCCGGCTCTGCAAGAATTCCAACGGTGTACCGGTGGAGCGTTCCGACGCCGCGCAAGTCGCAGCAGATTGAGGAGCGATATTCGGGCGACGCCAGCGGATCCGTCACCGTCACTATCACCAACCTGACGGCGGGCTACGAACGGAAGTACCGCTTAGGGCGCTGGGCATCCCAGGAGGCTCCGAGCGTTCCTGTGAAACCGCGCAGCCGCTCATCGCCGGCGGAAACCCGGCCGGGGCAAAGCCGAAGCGCGCCGCCGATGATGGATCTGTTCGAGCGGCTCAGGCAATCCAAGATTTACGACCTCGCGCAGCCCTACTTCGTCCGGCATGCCGCATTTTCCGACTCATCCGCCGTTCTTGTTCGGCCTGACCAAGAAACATGGAGACATGGTGTCGGAGAGCGGCGCCAGTTCGTCGCGCGGACGCCATCGCGCTCGGCAGCCATGTCGGCACTCACATCGACGCGCTCTGCCATTTCTCCTGCGACGGGAAAGCTCCACGGCGGCGTGGAAGCGAAAGACCGTCCAGAGTGATGCCGGCGGCATCGGCCAGCATTCGGTGGACACCATCGCGCCTATCGTGCGGCGGGGCGTGCTGCTCGATATCGCCGGGCAATTGAGCTACTGAAGCTTTGCCGGCGGATTTCACCATCACGCCGGAGCATTTGGAATCGGCCGCGAAGGCGCAGAAGGTCGAGATCCGAAAAGGCGACGTCGTGCTGCTGCGGACAGGATGGGCGCGCTTCTGGAACGATGCCGCGCGCTACATCACGGGCGGGCACGGGATGACGGCGACCGGGCCGGGTCCGGAAATCGACGGCGCGCGCTGGCTCAGCAAACGCGGTGTCTTCGCGGCCGGATCCGATACGGTCGCGTTCGAGCGAGTGCCAAGCGCCATGGCGGTGCATGTGCACCTGCTGGTGGAAAGCGGAATCCACATCATCGAGGCGCTGAACATGGAAGAGCTCGCCCGCGATCGGATCTACGAGTTTGTCTTCGTCGCCGCTCCGCTCAAGATTCGCGGCGGCACCGGATCACCGATCCGTCCCGTGGCTTTGACCTGAAGCGCCTTGACCTGAAGCGCTCTGACCTGAAGCAGCGCTCTTCATCTCGGGATGAAGACCCGAGTGCGGCTTGGTTCCCTGGTCCTTCCAGGCGCGCAGTTCGGTAAAGCCCGCGGCAATTTCGTTAGGAAGGATGGTGCAGTGCCCATCGTGCTTCACGTATTGCTGCACGAAGAAGTCCTGCGAGCCGGTCTGCTCGGTCAACTCCGGATAACGATTCGGAATACGGACCGGCACCAGCGGATCGTAGGTGGTGTGGATGGCGAGCATCGGATGCGAAAGCTTGCCGGTGGGTGTGTACCACGTGCGCACGTATTCCGCCGCGCGCGGATCGGCTTTATAGCGCTTCACGCCGTCGTTGAGCGCGTTGTAATCGTCGGGGCTCTCGTAAATCACGTTGCGGTTGTCGAACGGATTGCCGCCCCCGCGCTGCTCCAGGTCGAGCAGCAGATAAGTAACGAAGCCTAGCGTGCTGGCGAGATCCTTCGTGCTGTGCGCGCCCGAATAATGCAGCAGCGCTGCGGCTTTTTCCGGTTGGCTATCCATTAGCGCTTGGATCTGTCTTATCAAGCTCCGGTGTGTTCTTGGAAATCGGCGGGAACCTTGTCGGGCGCGGGGAGCGCGCCGGGGAAGTAATAATCGAAGACCACACGCAGATCGAAAGCGCCACGGTCCATGAAGTAAGTCGCGGGAGCGAGCGGACCGCACAGCGCCAGACCCGCGTCATAGCTGGTCGGGAATCGTTCCATGAACATCATGGTCAGGAAGCCGCCCATGGAGTGACCGGTGATGAAGGTTTCCTTGGGCTGGCCGTACTTGCCGGTGAAGTAGCGCCGCAAACCCTCGGTGTCCTCCACCGCTTCCTGGATGGCCCATCCGCCGGCTGCATAGCCCGATTGTGCCAGCGCGTAGCCTTGCTCGGTGAATACCGCGAGCACGGGCGGGAGCTTGCCTTCCTTGTATGCGCCGGCTACGGGACTGTAGCCGTGGCAGTACATCACCAGGCCGCCGTTCCAGTTGTCAGGAATGTCGATGCGGAATTTGGCGCCGTTGATCTCGCCGATTTCGGTTTTCGGCTCTACTTTCGGAGCGGCCAGGCACAGGCTGGCACACGCTAACAGAGCACTGAAGAGTTTCATGGAGACTCCCTTGGGAATTACCCTGAGTATATCGCAGACTCTCGGAGAACAAAAACCGCTGCCTGACGGTCGCGGCTCGGTAGCGATTGATTTTGGTGAGTAGCGCGCGTGAGCAAGCGAGGATGCTACGCGCGCAATTCCGCGCCCGCAGGCGCCACAACGACCGCCGCCCGCTGCCGCAGCCACACGACCGCAAGCGCGCCGAGGTACAGCGCGGCGCCGAGCAGAACTGTCGCTCGTAGTCCCAGATAAATGGCGAAGAAAATCGCGGCCGCCGATCCCAGGACACTCGCGGCGGCGTTCAGCGCCCAGGCCCAGCGCACTGCGCGAGGATAAAGCGCTCCCAGTCGCGCCAGGCCGATCGGGAACGGCATGCCCATCAGGAATCCAGCGGGCGCGACCAGAGCAACCGTCACTGCGATCTTCAGAGCGAGCGGCCAGCCCACTCCGGATTCGCTGAAATCGGCGATGCCAGGAAAGCCAGCGTCGAAACCGCCGCCAGCCACCGCGATCAGCACCGTGCTCAACCGGAAGTCATTGGCTTTGCCGACCAGCTTGCGGCTGAAGTAACTCCCCACTCCGCTCGAAATGAGCATCGAAAAAATGATCACGGTCAGCGCGTAAGTGGGATGGCCGAGGAAGAGCACGAACTTCTGGATCAGCGCGACTTGAATCAGGACATAGCCCGCGCCGATGAAAATGAAATACAGCAGGAAGCTTCGCACGCCGTGTTCCGACTTTCAGCCGCGAGCCGAGCAGCAACGGCGGCAGCGCGAGCACCACAATGGTGGCCAGTAAGCTGACTCCCAGCAACTCGAACAGCAACGGAACCGCGCGGTTGATTTTATAATCCGCGGCCTGCCCGCGCTGCGTCAGGAAATTCAACAGATCGCGCGGCTGAACGGTGTAGAAGAAAAATGGCCGGTCGTCGTCCACCGGGGAAATGTCGAAAGCATATTCGGCGCGAAACGTTTCCGGATCGTCGCTCAGCAAGAGCCGGCCGAATTCGTTCGCGGGAAGGTCGCCGGGAATATAGACAGGTTGGAGTTTCGTTTCGGCTAGCGCGGACCGCACGCGCGCTAGGTCAGCATCGCCGATCGGTTTTCGAAAGACGATCACGGTGTCCTGCGCGCCCCAGCCCGCCAGATTCTGGGCATTCTCGCGGACGACGACGATGTGCTTCCAGGCCTGCTTCTCGCCCAGATCCTGAAGCGCCGCCATCGCGAGCGAAATCAGCCGCAACGACTCGCGCGGCGGCTGCAGACCCCAGCGCGTGAAGACCATCAGGCCGTCATCGGTCAGATGAGTCAGGTAATCGCGAAAAGCGTCGGTAGTGTATAGATTATTTTCCGACAGCGCGAATGCGCCGGCCGCGGTGGAAGCCCAGGTGTCCACCAGCGTGGCCTGCAGCACTTGATATTTGTCCGAGCTGCGCCGCACGAAACTGCGCCCGTCTTCGATAACGACGTGAACCTCGGGACGGAAATAAAGACCGTGGCTCAATTCCGGGAAACGCTGCTGCATGATGGTGCGCGCAATGATGGGATTAATTTCAACCGCCGTCACATCCTTGCTGCCGGAAGTAAGCGCTCGGGCGACGTCCCAACCGCCGCCAGATCCGATCACCAGCGTCTTCGCTCCCGGCCGCAACAGGTACGGGAAGCCGGGACCTTCATGCGTCAGCCGGTCCTTTTCGCGAGGCGTCAGGTGCGCGAGATCGAAACCAGGGATACCCGTGGCCGCGTCGGCATCGATTACGATTCCCGATTCGCCCGGATAGTTGTTGTCCACCAGCCCGATGCGCGAGAAGCTGTTCCATTGAACAAACTTCTCCTGGGGAAGCGGCCGTCCTTTGGCATAGCGCACATCGATGGGGTGGCGCGTTCCGTTATACGCGATCAGTGCCACGAACGCGAGCGCCAGCGCGACGGCAAATACGCGCCCGCGCAGAGTGCCCGCGATGTTGTACCAGATCGCCGCCGACACCGCGAATAGAACCGATGCAGCCAGCACGGTGTTCGGTCCGCCGAAGCGATCGAGGAACGGAACCAGCACCAGGCATCCGGCCGCGGCGCCGAGCAGGTCGAAGAAATATACACGATCGACGCGCTGAATGCCTTCCGAAACCGCCATCGATACCACTGTTCCTGAGAAGAAAAATGGCAGCGCGCTGGCGAAATAGACAGCCGCGAGAGTGAGGTTGGTCAGCTCGCCGGATCGAGTGAGCAGGAAAACCAGCGATGCGATGACACAGAGGCTATTCAGGACCGCCAGCGTTCCGAGCTTGAAGTACGTGTTACCGCGCCAACCCGAAACCACGTACGAAAAAACACCACCCGCCCCGAGCCCGAACAGCGCGATGGAAATAGCAAGAAAAGCAAAGTGATAGTAGAAGACCACCGAGAAGATGCGCGTGAGAGACAACTCGAGTATCAGAGTCGCCAGCGTGGTGAACGCCACGCCGAGGTAGAGCTGAGACCACCTGCCCTTGCCGGATTCGGCGGATGAACTAATGCGGGGCAATTTCTTATGGTAAAGGAAATCGGCCGCCGGGGCTGTAAAATGGGCGTCCGGCGGCCGATCACTTCTTCCCTACAGGGTCAGACGGCAGATTACGTCCGCGGGTTGCGATGAGGCGGGCCTTTAATTCCAACCGTTACATCATCGCGGCCGGGGGCGCCGGCTCATCCGGACTGCCCGCGTTCGCCAGCGGCAGACGCACCAGCAAGAAACCGAGCAATACAATTACCGCGATCCCGAAAAGATAGGACGGGTCTTCGAAGATTTTCGGGAGCGGCCATTCGAAAAAGCGGAAAGTCGCGATCACCAAGCCCATCAACGCTTCGCCCGCGATCAATCCGGAAGCTGTAAGTATCCCGACATTTTCGATACGGGCCGTTTGTGCTTCGTTGGCGCCCGCTCGTTGCCGCAGCGAGTTAGTCATCCAGCGGAATACGCCGCCCATGAAAATCGCGAAGGTGGTGTTGAACGGAAGATACATGCCCACGGCCACCAGCATAGGGCTTTTCACTTTCACCAGGATCAGCGTGATACCCAAAGCCACTCCGACCACTACCAGCGGCCAAGGCATGTCTCCGCCCACGATGCCTTGCGCGAGCGTTGCCATGAGTCCGGCCTGCGGCGCCGAAAGTTTCGGATCGCCAAAGCCGGTTCCACCACCCTTGATGTTGGCAGCTTGCAGAATGTACAACGGCCAGTACATGGCCGCGCTCGCCACAACTACCGCGATCAATTCGGCCAGCTGGATTCGGCGTGGAGTGCCGCCCAGAATGTATCCGACCTTGAAATCCTGCAGCAGCTCACCGGCGACTGCCGAAGAAACACACGCGACTGCCGCCACACCTAGCACCACCGCGACGCCGCCCGGCCCCGATACTCCCAGCGATACCATCAATAGCGCGGCGATGATCAGCGTAGTGAGTGTCAAACCCGAAATCGGATTGTTGGTAGATCCAATCATGCCGACCAAATAGCCGGATACGGTCGCGAAAAAGAACGCGATGACGATCATGATGGTAGCTGCCACCAAGCCGCCCAGCGCTTGGCCCGAGAGATAAATGTAGAGCGCGATCATGGCCAGGAACATTAGCCCGATCAGGCTGAAGACTATTTTCGAACTCATGTACTGCTCGGTCCGTCGTGGTCTGCTGCATTTGCGCGGCGGTAACCTTCAGATCGGAGATCGCACGGCGCAATCCATCGAACAGACCCTTTCGCATGCGAAACAGCGTGTACGCCGCTCCCACCATCATTCCGCCCACGGCAATCGGCCGCACGATGTAGCGCCACACTGCGTTGGCGAGACCGATCCAGGAGGCGTCCGTTGAACCTGGTGGCAGGAAGGTTTGAAGCTGCGGCCCCAGGAAGAAGATCAGCAGCGGCACCATCATGCCCCATGCGAGCACGCTGCCTGAGAACTGCAGCGCCGCGAGCTCCGGCCCGATGATGTAGCCGACGCCGATGTACGCAGGACTCACTGTTGGTCCCGATGCCATGGTTACGCCACCCCCCTGCAAGGTCCGATTGGGCGCGCCCAGCCGCACGATACTCCGCCCAAGTTGACCCACCGGCAAAAAGAAATCTTTGTCCGGAGCAAACAACTGAATCTCGCCCAGGAATTGGATCAACGCGCCCAGGCCGATGTTGTAAAACAGAAACTTCGCGGCTTCCGCGCCACGCCGTCCGGCTTTATGAATCTCTGAGGCGGCCACGGATTCCGGGAACGGCAGCTCCGGATCTTCCACCATGACACGCCGGACCAACGAAACGAAAAGTACGCCGAGAATGCTGCCGACTACCATCAACGCGGTCGATTTCCAGTACGCATCTTTCGGAGCGAAAGAAGGCCAGGCGCCGGAAATCAAAAATGCAGGCAGCGTGAAAATGGCGCCGGCAGCGACTGATTCGCCAATGGAGCCGGCGGTGCGGGCGATGTTCTCTTCCAGCACCGATCCTTTGAACACGCGCAAGACCGCCATACCTACTACCGCCGCGGGATAGGTGGCCGCGATTGTGATTCCCGCCCGGAGGCCCAGGTATGCGTTCGCTGCGCCAAGAATAACCGTCATCACCAGCCCGAGCAGCAGCGCCCGGAGGGTGAACTCGCGCATCTGCAGGTTCTCTGGAACAAAAGGCCTAAACCGTTTTGGATCGCTGACAGTTGGTTGATCGCTCACCGTTGCATGATATCAGGTGATTCGAGGGCGGTGCGCCATTTGGATCGGTCTGAAGATTGCGCCAGGCGGAGGCTGCGGCCCTCGGTAGAATGAAGGCTCGTTACTGCCTTTCCATCCTTTGGGCGCCGGCCGGCGGTTCGAACTCAAGAGTTCGCCGCGGATCGGTTCATTAAGCTGAATGGAGGTAAACACGGCCTGTTGCCGGAGTCGTTACGCATAACAGCGTTCTTTGACGCTTGCCATCGCTTTGATTCATCGCTGCTTAGGGTGCTGTTTCATGCGTCGTTTTTGCGTTCCGCTTCCATTGCTTCTCTCTCCCATCGATCTCCACTTTTGGAACGGCGGTGACGGCGCGGACGCGGTTGCCCATTTTCTGTAAGGGCGTCGACCCCGGAACGTCGATAGGTGGATGAGCAGGTTTCATTGGATGAAAGTCCCCTTCTCGAAATTAAATTCGCCACTGGACGGTTTAGGTTCAGAGAACGTAATGGAGTGCCTTCCGCTGATTAGCCCCCTGCAGTTGAGCATCCCAATATCCAACGAGTAAATTGATCGACAGTGCATTTCGATAGCTGTAGCGATATGGAAGCAGTCCCATTTGCGTCTTTGGCTGAGTGCCTTCCGTTCCCCTTTGGGCACACCTTGCATTCGCCTGATTAGCTCGGCCTCTAATTCAGCGGCGCGTAGCGAGATACCCAGCGTCATGCCGTGAATTCGAGCAAGGCGCTCCACTTTAGCATAGTTGTCACCGCTCCCCACCCCAGCGAGATACGAGGCTACAGACACCTCTTGCACTGTGATTATGGAAGTGCATACACGGTTCTTATTACGGCGCAATTCGCGTAACAACTGCTTAATTGACGGTCCCGATGGCTCTCCATTGAAAATCGCCAAAAATATCGAACTATCAAAGTACGCCGAGTCCAACCTAATCTTCTCCGTGAATCTGCTTTAGAAGCGATTGAAGATCAGCTTTGTAGACTTCTTTATTGCAACCGTACAGTTGGTCGAAGGCTGCTTCGTAATCACGTTCCAAATCCGGCACAACGTCATCGCAGACGATCTTGGGATGAGCGATCCGATAGTACAACGCAGTGCCGATGACCTTTACTTGCTTGCGGAACAACGTGCCAGCTTTTTCAACTTGAGACGGTTTGAATTGAACGCGCCAATGCTCGCCATCATCCGCTATCAGTTCTCCCCAGAAGCCTTTTTCGTCCGAATCATCTTCGTCAGAGGTCCGGTCAAGCAACTGAACCAGTTTCCCGTATAGAGCAGTTGCGTCCACTTTGAAAGTCGGGGCCTGAAGCGAGCGCACCGCAGCAATTGCATTAGATCCAAATCGAGCGGAAAGGGATTTCGCACGATCCGCTCGCACTACACTCAACTGCATCTCAGTGTGATCGCGTTTCTGTATCTTCCCTATTCGGCTCAGGTGACGGATGACGCGACGATCAATCTGTTTGTCAGCAGAAGCTTCTGGGAAATCCTCACGATCTAGCAGTTCGATGGTCTCGATGATGGATTGAATGGCCTTGTAGCCAGTAGCCGGGCGTTCAGTAACGGCAATATTCGCTTGCACGCTACCAGGTTTGAATGCAATGCCTTTTTCCCCAGCAATTAATTCCAAACCAAAATCTCCAGTGGCCTTCACAGTACCGCGCCGCCTCTGCAGATCTTTGCCGATTTCGCTGATTAACTGGCGTAGTTCATCAAGAACGCTGATTACATGCGCAAGGGGCAAGCGTCTCCGCTCTGCCAATCCTTTTTGCAGTTTGACCGTGAATATCGTTTCCTCGGTTCTCGCCATTTACCGCTCCTTAATGTTACACTTATCGCGTAGTGCAGTCCGAGGGAAGTGGGCAAGCGCTATTCGGACGAGCCGAGAGTTTAAGATGTAACCCAAAGCCGTGAAGTTGGCCGCTTCACGGCTTTTGTGTTTTTAAGTGATCCGTTTTCCGCGCCCTTGTCGATGGCCTTCTTTCTTCTTCAATTTGCGCTTGGTGAATCTGCTGCCATGCCGGTGACCTCGGCCCAAGTTAAGGCGAGTCTAACACGGGTCGTCATATCGCCGAAAGTCGAAACGCGCAGCGCCTTAAACGCCGATGTCTTCGTTCCAGAGCTGCGGATGGTCGCGGATGAAGTCGGTCATGAGCTGGATGCATTCGGCATCCTGCACCACTTCCACCTGAATGCCGTTCGCGCGCATGTAGTCTTCGGCGCCAAGGAAAGTCCGGTTCTCTCCCACTACCACGCGCGGGATTTTGTAAAGGACAATCGCGCCGCTGCACATAGGACAAGGCGAGAGGGTCGAATAGATGGTGCTGTTTTGGTAGACCTTGGCCGGCAATCGGCCCGCGTTACGGAGGCAATTCATTTCTCCGTGATCGATGGCGCTGCCCGTCTGAACGCGGCAATTGTGGCCTCGGCCAATGATCTGGCCCTCATGCACCAGGACCGATCCGATCGGAATGCCACCCTCGGCGAGGCTCTTCTTGGCCTGGTCGAGGGCGGCTCGGAGATATATATCCGTACTCGCTACTTGTCTTCAGCCGGCAGGCTGTAGGCGATGTACTCGCCCGAATAAGCGCCGCCGCTGACCGCAACGATGATGTACTGCTTGCCGTTGGCCTGATAGGTCATGGGCGAACCGCTCTGCGGAGCCGGCATCCAGACCGCGCCGACTTCTTTGCCGGTTTGTTTGTCATAGGCCCGCAACATCGCGCCGCGCGGATGTGTCACCGACGTGATTTGGCTGTCGCCGAGGACGACCAGGGTTTTGGTGACTAACAATCCGACGCTGCCGCCTTGCCCGGTGTTCGGGATATTCATGCCCTTCAGGGCTGGGTGATTGCGAACCTTGTCCGGTGTCTCGCCATATGGCACTTGCCATTTGAGTTCGCCGCGATCGAGATCGACAGCGGAAATGACACCGTACGGCGGCTTGATGACGGACAGGCCTTGGACGTTTAGACCGAATCCTCCACCTGCGGGCGCTCCACGACCACCTGCCGCGGCGGGCGGCGGAGGAGTTGGCTTCTTCTGCGGAGCATCGGCCGCGCTCCCGAATCCGGGTCCTTGCGCTTCTCGGAACTCTAGATCGTTCCGGCCAGAAATATAGCGAATGTCAGTGGTAAATCCAGAAGACGCGGGCGGCGGGTTGCGCAGCGAAATCGGGGTAACAGCGGATTCATTGGCTTGGGCGTAGACAATATGCGTCTCTGGATCGTACCCGGCGCCGGGCCAGTTGGTTCCACCGCTGGCGTTGCCGAGGTTGATCGCTCCGAGGAAAGTCTTGGGATCGCCGACGATCGGCGGGAGGAACATCGGTCCCGTCTTGTATCGCGCCACCACATCCTTGGCCTGCGCCTTGATCTCGGGAGTGAAATCGACCAGATCGTCGGGCACGGTGAACTGATTCCGGCCATAGGCCGGCGGCTTGGTCGGGAAGGGCTGCGTGGGCGAGGTCTTCTCGCCGGGGACGTCGGACTGCGGCACCGGCTTTTCGACGATCGGCCACACCGGCTTGCCGGTCACGCGGTCGAACACATATAGGAACGATTCTTTGCTCGGCACAGCGACGGCTTTGATGGGCTTGCCGTCGACCACAATGTCGGCCAAAATGGGCGCGGAAGAAAGATCGTAATCCCAGATGGGATGATGCACGATCTGGAAATGCCACTTCCGCACGCCGGTCTTCAGGTCGACGCAGACCAGGCTCTCGCCGAATAGAGTTGTTGCCGGGACGTTCGCCGCCGTAGTAGTCCGAAGTCGGAGATTCAACCGGCAGATAGACCAAGCCGAGCTCCTCGTCGACCGTCATCTGGGTCCAGACGCCGGTGTTGCCGTTGGTCGCCCAGGAGCCGTTCTCCCAGGTGTCGTTGCCGAACTCGCCAGGGCGTGGAATGGTGTTGAAGGTCCACAGGCGTTTGCCGGTGTGCACATCGTAGGCGCGAACCAGGCCCTTGGTGTTGTTGTGGGTGACGACCGTCATGCCTTCTTTAAACGATGAGCCGACGATCACGACGTCTTTCACGATCAGCGGGGTCGAGTGGAGACCAGCTTCGCCCTCTTCCAGATCGATCTGCTTGCCGGTACCGGTGACCATGCCTTCCTTCAGGTCCACCATGCCGTCTTTGCCGAAGGACTTGATGATGGAGCCGTCGTGGGCATTCAGCTCAACCAGGCGATAGCCGGTGGTCACGTAGACGACGCGATCGTCACCCTTGCCGTCGGTCCAGAAGGAGACGCCGCGGCCTGACAACTGCCGGGGCGCGATGGCGGCGCGCTTGCCTTCGCGGATGCTGTGCGCCCAGATCAACTCGCCAGTCGTACCGTCCAGCGCGACCACCGAGCGGCGCGTGCCGGCCGTAGTGTACAGCACGCCTTTAACCGCGACGGGCGTGCCTTCCAGCTTGAATTCGGGACGCGTGCCCAGATTGTCGGTCTTAAACCGCCAGGCGACCTCGAGTTTATTGAAATTGGATGCGTTGATCTGATCGAGCGGCGAATACTTGGTGCCTTTCAGATCGGCCGTGTAATACGGCCAATCGCCGTTCTTGGTTGAAGGCTGGCCAGGGGCGTCGCCCGTAGCCGCCAGTCCTATCCATGCCAGCGCGATGACCGACAGGGCCACCACCAACAGAGTGTGTCGCCTAGCTAATCTGAGATGCATTTCTTGATTTCTCCTGAATTACATACCTGGAGTGGCATTATAATACGTCGCGGCTCGGCAGTACAAGCACACGTCAACCTGGCTCATTTCGATCGGTCTGCAACTGATTAAGAGCTTATTGAGCCCGTCGAGCGGAAGCGTTCTCGCTTCGCGCCGGCTTATGCGCCGCGGCCCATGCCTTGTAGTCTTCGTCGCTGATGTAGGTAACGTTGACCCAGGCGTGCGCCATCTCATCCACGGTGCGGTCGCCCCAACCTACCCACTGGTTCGGGTCGGGATTGTTGCGATTGGCAGTGGTGTTGTCGTGCCAGGCGGTCACATGGATGATGGTGCCCTTGGGAAGCACCGGCGCCGCGTCGTCGGTATAGATGTAGTTGTTCATCCAGTTGAAGTTGAAATGATCGACGTAGCTGATCATCTGGGTGGTGCCGTCGGGCAGGATGGCTTCGAGCGCCATGGCCTTGCCGCGTAGAGTGCATATGCGGTTGGAAGTTCTCCAGAATAGCCGGCGCCTTCAGGACGTGGAAGCCCTGCGTTTCCTTAACGGTATTGGGTGCGATGTCCAGAGGGCTGCCGCCGCCGGTCGATGTTGCACCAAACAGCGTCAAATAGGTCCGGTACTTCGGCTTCTGGTCTTTGGGATAAAGCCAAACAGCGAGTTCGACGTGGTCGCGAATCGTCTCGCCGACGGCGTGGTAGTGGATGTCCCACCAAACTTTCGCGCCCGGCATCAGCAGCTTGCCGGTGTTCGGGCGATAGATGTCGTAGGTCTTTCCGACCGCCCATTCCATCAAAATTCCGCCTTGACGCAGCGGCCGACCGATGCGTCGTTTCCGTCGTCGACCGCGTTGGCCGTCTTGGGTTCGTTTTGCATTAGGTGCGCGATGGCATGATGCACGATCCGGCGTCCAGCGGGAGTGACGGGATGCATCTCGACTGCTTGCACCCAGCTCGGCTCAGTGACATGCAGATCGGTAGTGGGCTTAAACCATTGATCCTGGCTGACGGCCGGCATGGTGTACGCATCCGACTTGATGATCATGTCCGGCGGACGGCCGTACTTCTTTTCCAGCTGCCAAGTGGTCTCGTCCGGCCATTGCTTGGGAGGCGGCATGTCTTTGGCATCGCCCTGCGGCGCGCCGGCGTCCACCCAGCGGGCGATCAGTTCGACCTGTTCGTCGCTCAGGGAGCGGTCGTTCTGGAAGTGCTGGATGCCGACCGTCTTGTCGAGGTGCCACGGCGGCATCTGGTGCGTCACGACGCGTTCCTTGATGGAGCGGGCCCAGGGCCGCGTCTCTTCGTAAGTCACCAGCGACATCGGCGCCATCGAATCTTTGCGGTGGCAGTCCTGACATTTTTCCTGGAAAATCGGCGCGATGTCTTTGGCGAAGGTCACCGGCTTGTTGGCCGCTCCCGCGACCGTGCTGGCGGGTTCGCCGGCGATCGCAAAACCTGCTAAGAGAACACCAAATCCAATCCCTGTGATTAATCGAACGAACTTGTCCATGGAAGACAATCTCCCTTGTATAAGTCTATTTGTTCTAGCTACTTAAGTCAATGCAAATCACTACCACCGGGTAAAGGCAACTAACCTTTGTGCTTTCAGAAGGTTTCGAGTACAATGGCCGACAGTTGGAGAGGCCTGAAAATGTCCACTTTAGATAGGAATGAGATCTCCCGCAGGCGGTTTTTGGAAGGCACCAGCGTAGCGCTGATTGCCGCGGCTGAGACGCCCCTCGCGAATGCGCAAAACGAAGCCAACGCAGCGGTTCCGCGCACGACCATTCGGCTGACCGTCAACGGCAAGGCCCAGCGCGTCGAAGTCGAGGATCGCTGGACGCTGGTCGGAGCTGTTGCGCGATCACCTGGGGCTCACCGGCACCAAGATCGGCTGCGATCGCGGCGAATGCGGCGCTTGCACGGTGCTGCATGGATGGCAAGCCGGTGTATTCGTGCAGCCAGCTGGCGGTGTGGATGGATGGGCGATCGCATCCAGACCGTCGAAGGGCTCGTCGCAGAGGCGACAAGCTCGATCCGCTGCAGCAATCCTTCATGGATCACGACGCGCCGCAGTGCGGTTTCTGTACCTCCGGCCAGTTGATGAGCGCGAAGGCGCTGCTGGCCGCGCAATCCGCACCCGACGGCCGATGAGGTCCGCGCGGCGCATGACCGGCAAATCTGCCGCTGCTCGAACTACAACCGCTACGTCGAAGCGACGCGTGGCCGCGGCCGGCCAGCGCAGTCCGCAAAAGCACAGTGCATCGACGACATGGCGGGCGAGAACGATGGCGCCGCTGAAAACCGTGGGCCACGCGACCACGCGCATCGACGCCTGCGAGCGCGTGACCGGCAAGGCCACCTATACCAGACGATGTCAACTGCCCGGCATGCTGTACGCGCGCGTGCTGCGCAGCCCGCATCCGCATGCGCGAATTCGCAGGATCGATGTGTCGAAGGCGCTCGCGATGCCGGGCGTGAAGGCCATCGTCACGCACGAAAACTGCACGGTCGTCTGGGGCGCGGGCTCGGTCGCGGGCGGCGTGCAGTACAACGATGAGATCAAGAAGATCACCAAGCAGCGCCGCTATGCCTTCAACAATCCGGTGCGTTTTGTGGGCGAGCCGGTCGCGGCCGTGGCGGCGGTCGACCGGCACATCGCCGAAGAAGCGCTGCGGCACATCACGGTCGAATACGAGGTGCTGCCGTTCGTGCTCGATCCCGAAGAAGCGCTGAAGCCCGGCGCGGTCCAGATCTGGCCGGAAGGCAATCTGTCGCTGGACGCCAAGAACGAGGCGCAAGCCGATCGGAGTGCAGCGCGGCAACGTTCGAGGAGGGCTTCGCAGACGTCCGATCAGGTCTTCGAAGACCGCTACTCGACCGCCTTCGTGCACAACGCGCAGATGGAGCCGCGTGCGTCGCGTCGCCGCATGGGAGGGCGACAAGCTCACCGTGTACACGCCCACCGGCGGCATCGCGAATTGCCGCACCGACATGGCGCGCGATTTGGGCATTCCGATCGAAAACGTGCGCGTCGTCTGCCAGTACATGGGCGGCAACTTCGGCAACAAGAATCAGAATCAGGATGCGGACCTGATCGCGGCGACGCTGGCCAAGCAGGCCGGCGCGCCGGTGAAGCTGGAGCTCTCGCGCAAGGAAGATTTCATCGGCATGCATGGCCGCTGGCCGACCATGCAGTATTACAAGGTCGGCGTCAGCAACGACGGCACGCTGCAAGGCGCATTCAACTGCGCGGCTACAGCGGCATGGGCCCGTATCGGAAGAATTCGGGCGCGATCGGCGGCGTCGAGCTGTACCAGTGCTCCGAACGTCGAGACCGCCGTCCATCCGGTTTACACCAACAGGACGGTTTCGGCGAATTTCCGCGGACCCGAATATCCCGCAAGGCTTCTTCGGCATCCAGTCGATGATGGACGACGTCGCGTACAAGATGGAGATGGACCCGGTCGACTTCGTGTTGAAGAACATGACGCGCAAGGCCGACGACCAGAACGCCGTACACCAATTACACGCTCGAAGAATGCATCCATCGCGGCGCGGAGGCGTTCGAGTGGAAGAAGCGCTGGCGTCCGCAGCCCGGTTCCGATGCCGGGCCCGGTGAAGCGCGGCGCGGGCTTCGCGTTCCTGGCTTTCCGGTCGGGATTGGGCCGCAGCAGCGCGGTGATCGATGTCGATTCGAAGGGCCAGTATACGCGTTCACGTCGGCGTCACCGATGTGGGCGCGGGCGCGAAGACCACCATGGGCCTGATCGCGGCCGAAGCGCTGGACGTGCCGCTGTCGAAAGTGGAAGTGGTGTGGGGCGATACCGACCGCTGCCCGTATTCAGTCGGCGAGTCCGGCAGCCGCACCACCATCATGACCGGAAACGCGGTGATCGAGGCGGCGCGCGATCTCAAACGCCAGATCGCCGACAAAGGGATTGCCGAAGGGCGAGCGACGTGCTCATGCGCATCGGCGATGCCGAATCCCACGGTGCGCGGGCGGCAAGGTGCGGGCTGCCTTTGGCGCGCATTTCGTCGAAGTGGAAGTGGACACCGAGATCGGGCACGTGCGCGTGCTCAAGTATCTGGCGGTGCACGACTGCGGGCGCATCATGAATCCGCTGTCGGCGAGCGGCCAGATCAAGGGCGCCGCGACCATGGGAATCGGCATGGCGCTGCACGAGGAGCTGCTGTACGACCCGCGCAGCGGCCAGGCGCTGACGGCCGGCTATTACGGCGCATCGCGTGCTGACGCACCTGGACGCGCCCGACATCGAAGTGATGTTCATCGAGAGCGACGATGGCTACGGACCCTTCGGCGCCAAGAGCATGGGCGAAGCGGGCAAGATCCCGGCCGTGGCGGCGGTGGCGAACGCCATCTTCAACGCCACCGGCAGCCGCATGAAGGACTTGCCCATCACGCGCGACAAGATTCTGGGAGCGATGCGCATGAAAACCTTTGCCAATGCCAATCCTCGCGATCTGCAGCAGGCGGTGACGCTCGCTCAAGCAGGCGCGGCGCGACGGCCGGACAGTTTCGATTCGCCGGCGGCGGCAGCGATCTGCTCGGCATGGTGAAGGAGCGCATCGTCGCGCCCGGATGTGCTGGTCAATCTGAAGACCATCAAAGGGCTGGACCAGGTGGCGCAGGCGCAGTGGCGGCGTCGAACATCGGCGGCCTGATCACGCTCGATGCGCTGCAGCCGGCATCCGCTGATCCGGCGCCAGTATGCGGTGCTGGCCGAAGCGGCCGGAAGCGTCGCGACGCCGCAGATCCGCAATGTCGGCACGCTCGCGGGCAACGTTTGCCAGCGCCCGTGGTGCTGGTATTTCCGCAACGGATTTCCCGTGCTACAAGGCCGGCGGCAACACGTGCTTTTCGATCACCGGCGAGAATCAGTTTCACGCGATCTTCGGCGGCGGCCCCAGTTTCATCGTGCATCCGTCGGACACCGCGCCCGCGCTGGTGGCGCTGGACGCGAAGTTCCGGATCGTGGGACCGTCGGGCGAGCGCACGGTCCGGCAGCCGATTTCTTCGTGCTGCCGCAGCAAGAACGCCGCGCGGGAAAACGTGCTGGCGGACGACGAAGTGCTGGCGTCGATCGAGTTGCCGCGCCGCGTCCGGGAACGCGCAGCACCTATCACAAGGTGCTGGATCGCGAGGCGTGGACGCACGCCGTGGTGAGCGCCGCCATCGTGCTCGAGATGGATGGCGAAGCTTGCCGGTCCGCGCGCATCGTGCTGGGAGGCGTGGCGCCGATTCCGTGGCGCGTCCCGGAAGCCGAGCAGCTGCTGACGGGCCAGCGCATCACGGCGGAGCTCGCCGCGAAAGTGGCCGAAGCCGCGATGGCCGGAGCGAAGCCGCTGCGAAGAACGCCTACAAGGTGCCGCTGACGAAAACGGTGGTTCGGAGGACGGTAGAAGAGTTGGCGCGGCTGGCTTAATTGGCAGGCCGGGGACCTGCCCCACGGAGGCTGTCGACGAAGTTTTGATATTCCTGGTCGTCGACGGAGCGGGAGTCGATGAAAATGCCGCCCAGGATTCGCCGGGCCATGCGACGCTCGGGTGAATCAGCCGCGGCGTTGGCTTGGCGCGAAAGCGCCAGAAGCCGGTCTTTCAGCTCTTTGAGATTGGATGCTCGCGCATTGGGGTCGTCGGTCAATCCCTGTTGCAGTTCGCTCAACTCGCCCACGATCTGCGCCTCATGCTCCAATTCCTGGCGATCCTTATTCATCGCGATCACGTCCCGCTTAGGTTCTTCGCGTGAGCCGCGGCCGGAAGCTTGAAGCTCTAGCCACTCGATGGCCTGGATCGCGACAGCGCTGGGCAGCCAGGTATGGCCGCCTTCGAAGATGACCACGCGATGAGGACTGGACAGTTCCTGATCGAACTGGCGCATTTCGAGATAATTGAAATCCTCGGTGCCGGCGGTGCCGAACACGACGAACCTAAGATCACTGCGGCGATGTCCGGGCGGGAATCCCGCGCTACATGCGATGACTCCGGCGATCTGATCGGAATCGAGCGCCACTTTCATGGCAATGCGCGCGCCGCCCGAAAGCCCGGCGGTGTAAATGCGCTTGGGATTAATGGAGAACCGCTTTTCGACGTCGGTCCACATGGCTTGGGCGGCGGTCAAGCTCACTTGTGGCGGGCCGTTGCGCGCGTTGTTCGATCCGGCGACGATGTAGCCGTACTTCTCGGCCGCAGCCTGCAGGTGTTCAACTCCCTGGCGCCCCTGGCCGCGCGGATCGAAAGCGAGGATCAGTTCCACGGCCGGTCCGCGTGAATAGTGAGAGGGCAGATAGAGCGCATAGGTTTGCGACTGGTCGCCAGCGCATTTGACGGGATCGACGATCTGGCCTCGGGGTAGGTCTTCTGCAAAAGCAGCGGCAGCGAGCGCAATAAGAACCAGGCTTAGCCGCATGGCGGTTTACTTTACTTCGACTAGCTCGATGGCCTCTTTGCTGGGGCCTTCGATCATGATCGCGCGCGTGTCGCCGAGCTTGTAGGGCCGTCCGAGGCCTTCAACGCGTATGCGCCCATCGCTCATTGTCTGCTGTTGCGGAAGGAAACGGACGCCCTCTTTGCCAAGCTTGTCGACCCAGGCATCGAGATTCGAGACGCTGAGCGCGAAATGATCGGCCATGTGGCCGCGCGTGCTCACCAGCGGGCTGTCGCCCTGCCGTATGTACCAATTCAGCGAGACATCGTCGAAGAGGACGCCCGCGCCAGGGATGCGATACATTCCATCTTTGTCGAGCGCCGGCCAGCTTTTATCCGGCGTGCGCTCGACTTTGCAGTCGGCTTCGGTGTGCTGGGGCCCGCGGCCTCGTCCGGGCATAGCCGCATTGAGATGCTTCTGGTACCAGAGCTGCGCGCAGAACGGCTCATCCTGGTACATGTGCACGTGGTTGAAGCGCTCGACCGGCATATTGCCCTGATATTCGACGGCGGCGCCGTCGGGAGCCAGAAGATATGCGAAGCCCGCTCCACCGGCCGGCTTAACACCGTTGGCCTTGGCTTCGGCGATTTGAGCCTTGGTGCGGCCGAGTGTTCCGCCGGCTCCGGGCCAGGTATCGCTGCTGATATACACTGCGTTGTCGCCGTCGCCAGTGTAGAGCGGAAGCAGCGGGACATGATCGCGGTTATATCGCGCGTTAGTCTCGCGCACATCCACGACGTGCCAGCCGAAGTGCCAGATGGCGGTCTGGGGCTCGTTCGGCGCGGGCGTCGAGACCTTGTTGAACAGCACGTAGACTTTGCCGGTTTTGAGCGCGGGCATGCCGCCCCAGGTGGATTTCGAGGTCGACGGAAATTGTTTGGTGTAGAAATCGATGGCGGCGGCGGGATCGGTGGAGTTGAGATGCAGATGATGGAAGCCGGGCGGGGGAAGCGCCTGAATGTCAGTCTGGGCGTTCCCCCACGAGGCGAATATGATTCCGAGAGCTCGCGACGAGAACGTACCGCTTGCTGACGCGCGCGGCTCGGACAACGGTTAGGTCTTCTTGCCGGGCCACAGGACGCCTTGTTCCTGTTTGGTGACCGGCGCGAGGCCCTTGTAGATGAACTTCTGCAAGCGCTGGCCGCGATAGGTTTCCGTAGTGAACAGGTTGCCCTTCGAATCGGTGGCGATGCTGTGCACGGCGTAGAATTCACCGGGCTGGCGTCCGCCGTCGCCGAAGCTGGTCAGCACTTCAAGTGAATCGCGATCCAGGATATGGACCTGCTCGTTGGCGCCGTCAGCAATATAGAGATACTTTTGCTGCGGATCTTTCGAGAAGGCGATGTCCCAAACCGCGCCATCGCCGAGGGTGTTCTTGTAGAGGATTTTCTCTTTGACGAACGTGCCGTCGGCTTTGAAGACCTGGATGCGATCGTTGACGCGGTCGCAGACGTAGAGCATTCCGTCGTTGGAGAGATCGGCGCAATGGACCGGGTTGCGGAACTGTTGCGCAACCGGCTGATCGGGCGAGTAGGGGCCCAGGTTGATGTCGTCCGGCTTGTGGCCGTAGGCGCCCCAATAGCGTTTGAATTTTCCGCTATCGGCGTCGAAGACGATAACGCGCTTGTTGCCGTAGCCGTCGGCGACGTACACTTCGTTGGCCTTCGGGTCGACAAAGATCTTGGCGGGCAATCCGAGATTTTCGGTATCGTTGCTGCCGTGGCTCTGTCCGGCGGTACCGATCTTCATCAGGAATTTGCCGTCCTGGGTGAACTTCATGATCATGCTGTCGTGGTAGAGCGGCGGACCGCCTGGCGCGCGTCCGCGAGCGGTTCCAGCTTGCTCTTCGGGCGGCGCTTGACCGGGAACGGCTGCACCTCGTCCACGGCCTGCAGCGGGGGCGTTTACATCCGTTTTGGCGCGGCCGTTGCCCCCGATCCAAACGTTGCCCTTATAGTCGACCGTGATGCCGTGGTTGGAGGCCGGCCATACATAGCCATCTCCATCCTGTCCGCCCCAGCTCGCGAGCAGATTGCCGGCCTCGTCGAACTCGAGCACCGGAGGCGCGGGCTGACAACATTCCGACTCCACTTTGCCGCGCTGGCGCTTGGCGCCGGGCGGGTTGGCCACACCGTAATCTTCCATGGCTTCGAGTGAGCCTTGGCGGTGAATAATCCAGATGTGATCTTTGGAATCGACCGAAACGCCGATGACGTATTGCCCATGATCCAATGGTTGGGCAGCGGTTTGGGCCACATCGGGTCCACTTCAAAGCGCGGCGCCTTGTTTCCGCCGGCGGCATGAACGACGGCTCTTTTCTGGAGGACGAAAGATCCGACTCCGAGTGCTACGAGGACTGCGACAAAGATTCCTCCGACATAGAGGTTACGCTTCATGGTTCTCCTCGCTCCTTTCACGAGATGGTACGCTATTATACACGATTCGGTTGCGCAAGCGACCCGTCATTTTACTTGTCCAGTCATTGCAACAATCAATATTCGAAATATGTCAAGCAGAATAGCTCGTCGCTTACTTTTGCAGTCGCATTGGCGGCCATGATTGCTAATGTCGCGCCCGGCGCCGCCGCCCATGAGATCCCCAACGATGTGACCGTGCAGGCGTTCTTCAAGCCGTCGGGAGATCGGGCGCATCTGCTGGTCCGCGTACCGCTCAAAGCTATGCGCGACCTGATATTTCCGGAGAAGGCGTCGGGTTATCTGGATCTGGAGCGCGACGGCCCCATACTTCCCGACGCCGCCGATCCTGTGGATTTCCGACTTCATCGAACTTTACGAAGGCGATACGCGGCTGCCGAAGCCGAAAGTAGTGGCGACGCAGATCTCGCTGGAGTCGGACCGGTCTTTTGCGGACTATGACACCGCTCTGGCGCACGTCACGGGGCCGCCGTTGCCGCCCGAGACCACTGTCGTCTGGAACCAGGTGATGCTGGATGTCTTGTTCGACTATCCAATCCAGTCGGACCGGTCAGAGTTTTCGATTCATCCCGGCCTCGCGCGGCTGGGCCTGCGAGTGGTCACGGTTCTTCGATTTCTGCCTCCGACGGGCGTAGTGCGGGCGTTTGAATACGACGGCGATCCGGGGCTGGTGCGCCTGGATCCGCGCTGGTATCAGGCGGCGCTGCGCTTCGTCAACCTGGGATTTTTCCACATTCTGGATGGAACCGACCATCTGCTGTTCCTGTTTTGCCTGGTGATCCCGTTCCGGCGGTTCGGCGCGCTGATCCCGATTGTGACGTCGTTTACCGTGGCGCACTCGATCACGCTGATCGCTTCGGCTTACAACTTCGCGCCGGACGCATTGTGGTTTCCGCCGCTGATCGAAACGCTGATCGCGATGTCGATTGTCTACATGGCGCTCGAGAATATCGTCGGAACCAGCAACGTTCACCGGCGCTGGATGATCACCTTCGGATTCGGGTTGGTGCACGGATTCGGTTTCTCATTCGTACTGCGGCAGACCATGCAGTTCGCGGGATCGCACATGCTGACGTCGCTGCTGTCGTTCAATGTCGGCGTGGAACTGGGGCAATTGCTGGTGCTGGTGCTGCTGATTCCGGTGCTGGAGTTGTTGTTCCGCTATGTGGTGGCCGAGCGGATGGGGACGATTATTCTGTCGGCGCTGGTGGCCCATACGGGCTGGCACTGGATGATCGACCGCGGGTCGCAGTTGAGCCAGTTCCGCTTCCAGTGGCCGGTGATCACAGCCGCGCTGCTGGTAACCCTGATGCACTGGCTGATGGCGATCGTGTTTCTAGCGGGCCTGCTGTGGGTGGTGTTCGGAGTGTTAAGGCCGCGCGCGGCGCGCCAACGCGAGGCGAACATGCCGCGCGAGAGAAGAGGCCAGTCTCGCGGCCACAGAAGACGTCCGGACGTAGGCGTTTCTACTTGCCGCAGCGCTCTCTACTTGCCGCGGCGCTACCTACTTGCTTCCGTAGCCGGCCGGCAATACTTTGTGTGGATCGAAGCGGACCACCAGATACACAATCTGATCGGACGTAATCTCGCTGAACCAATGCGGCGTGTTTGGCGGAATGATGACCACGTCGCCTGGCCCGACTTTGCGGCTGACGCCATTCAGGATCGCTCCGCCGCCCGTGCTGGGGCCATTGAGCACCTTGACAACCACGCTGGTGTCGGGCTGTCTCCTTCTTGTTCTCGATAGTGCCGCCGGTGACGAACGTCGCGTTGCCCGAAATCACGTGATAGACCTCGGTGATCTGGCTGTGCTCGATGCCGTTGGCGGTCTGCGGGCCGCTGGTTCTGGAGCGATGGACCACGCCGACGCCGACATTATACTCGCCGGCGACATTGACCACGCGGATCTGCTGATCGCTGACCTTGGCGTCGGGCGTTTTGGCGACGGTGGCTTGGATTTCGTCGTTAGTGACGTCGGTGGCCGTGCCGCGTGGCATGTGCTCCTGCGCGAAGAGGTGGCTGCCCAGCGAGAGGGCGAACAGGGCCGTCAGAGTACCTAGCATTAGCTTTTGCATTGCATATCTCCTTGTGGGATTTGTCCATTGGGTATGTCGTCGGTCGAACTATACAATAGGCGGTCAATACAAGGCAAATTTTCCTGCTTGGCGTAATGTTGCCGTGCGGCACCACCAATACCTGCAACGACCTACCCGACTGGCCCTCCAACTGCACTAGCCGTTCGACGGGGGCGGGAAAGCCGCCGCGCCAGTGGAGGAAGTATGTCTTTTGCACTTTACATCATCGGTTTCGTGGTGCTGATCGTTGGCTTGGCGGTAGGGGCGCATCTGATGCACATTCCGCCACAGTGGATCGGAGTGGGTGTTTTAGTGCTGATCGGCTTGGGCGTGGTGACAGGCGTGACGCATACGCGGCAGCGGGATTCATCCAGTTAATCGGCCGGCTTAGGCCGCCACGCCTTGACGATCTGACTCTGGGTCTCAGCAAGCATTTGGCTGACTGTCTTTCCAGTCACGGGATGCGGCAGGTCAGGAGCCAGCTCCGCCAGCGGTTCCAGGACGAAGCGCCGCTCGCTCATGCGCGGATGGGGAACCTGCAGTTCGCGCGTGCGAATGACGAAGTTTCCGAACAACAGAATATCGATATCGATGGGGCGGGGGCCTTTCGCGCACTACTGCGCCTGCGGCCCATCCCAAGTTCTATGGCTTGGGCGCGAGCGAGCAACAGCCGGGGAAAGAGCTCCGTCTCTACTTCCACTACCAAATTCAGAAACCAGGGCTGATTGAGGAGGTCCTGTGGCTCGGTTTCGTAAATCGATGACCGGCGCAGGGTGTGAATACCTGCGGCCTCGAGCCGATCTAACGCGTCGAGCAAGTGCGCCTCACGGTCGCCGAGATTGGAGCCGAGGGAAAGAAAGGCGTGCTTCAAGGTCTTCAGAAAAGCGAATTTTGAGCGCCGCCGCGCATCTTGCGTGGAATCTGAAAGTAGTCGAACGCTCGATCAGTGCCGACGCGACCGCGCGGTGTGCGGTCGATGAAGCCGAGCTGCATCAGATACGGCTCATAGACTTCTTCGATGGTGTCGGCCTCTTCGTCGATGGAAGCGGCGATGGTATTCACGCCTACTGGGCCGCCGCTATATTTTTCGAGCAGCGTGAGCATGATTTTCTGGTCGATTTCATCCAGACCGAAGCGGTCCACTTCGAGCAGATCGAGCGCGCGGTGGCAATGGCGAGATTGATGTGGCCTTTGGCGCGGACCTGCGCGTAGTCGCGAACCCGGCGAAGCAGGCGGTTGGCGATGCGAGGCGTGCCACGGCTGCGGCGCGCGATCTCTTCGGCGCCATCGGGGTCGACTGTAACGCTGAGCAATTGAGCCGATCGCAGAACAATGGCGGTCAGCTCGGCGACTCCGTAATGATTCAGCCGCAGCACCAAGCCGAAGCGACCGCGTAGTGGCGCGCTGACGAGTCCTTGCCGCGTAGTGGCGCCGATGGCGGTGAAGTGAGGAATGGAGATGGAATGGGTGCGAGCGCCTGGCCCGGTGCCGATCAGGATATCCATCCGAAAGTCTTCCAGCGCGGCGTAAAGAATCTCTTCGACATCGGGAAGCAGCCGGTGCACTTCATCGATGAAGAAAACCTGGCGGGGACGAATGTTGGTGAGCACGCCGGTGAGATCGAGTTTCTTCTGAAGAATGGGACCGGAGGTCTGTTCGAAGCCGACACCAAGCTCGGCGGCGATTATTGTGGCCAGCGTAGTTTTGCCGAGGCCCGGCGGACCGTAGAGCAGAACATGATCCATGGCTTCTCCGCGTTTAGTAGCGGCTTCGATAGCGATGGAAAGATTTTCCTTGAGCTTTGGTTGTCCGGTGAAATCGGCTAATTTTGTGGGGCGGAGCGCGGCTTCAAACTGGCGTTCGCCTTCGAGCGGCTCAGACGAAGCGATTCCGGTCTCACGCATGTGGTTCTAGGTTAGCAAGCGGGACTGTCAGCGAACCAATTCGAGTGACTTTCGAAACAGCGGCTCGAACTCGGCCGGCGCTCCCACGGTTTTGGCTTTGCGGACGGCCGCTTCCGCCGAAGCGCGATTGCAGCCCAGGTTCAACAGGGCCGACATCACATCCTGCTCGATAACACTCAGGGCCGAGGCGGCGAGAGATGCCGGGACACCGGCAACGGCCGCGGCAGCCACGCCTTCCAGCTTGTCTTTCAGCTCCAGCACGATCCGCTCGGCCGTCTTTTTGCCGACGCCCGGAATGCGGACCAGTTGCTCGACGTGGCCGTTGCGAATCGCCGCCGTGAGGTCCGATGTAGCCATGCCCGAGAGCACTTTGATCGCCAGCGTGGGCCCGATCCCGCTGACGGAAATCAGCTTCTCGAAGATGGTCTTCTCGTCGGAAGTAAGGAAGCCGAAGAGCGACAGGGCGTCTTCACGGACGTGCGTGTGGATGCGCAGCTTCACTTCCGAGCCGGCCTCGGGAAGGGCGGAGAAGGTCGAGATTGGAATTACGACATCGTAGCCGACGCCACCGGTCTCAACGATGATTTGGTTAGGGTGTTTCTCGAGCAACCTGCCGCGGAGGAAAGCGATCACTTGGGTACATTATAGTGTCAGTGCATGTTCTACGGACTGGCGTACAGTAGCTTACATGGCACGACGGCGGTTCTTTGTCGACGCGGTGCACAGCGGCTACGCGCAAATCGTCGGGGAGCAAGCCCATCATCTGAGCCGCGTCCTGCGAGTGGAGCCCGGGCAGAAATTCGAGATCTCCGACAACCAGAAGCGTGTACCTGGCGGAAGTGGAAAGCGCGCGAAAGGATCTGGTATCTTTCGCGATTGTCGAGCAGATCGAGGCCGCCGCGCCCGTGGTTCGGACGGCGCTGCTGGCGTCACTCATCAAGTTCGAGCACTTCGAGTGGATGATTGAGAAGGCCACTGAGTTGGGAGTGGAACGAGTGATCCCGGTGGAAGCCGAACGCAGCGAAAAGGGGCTGGAGGCAGCTGCTCGGAAGCGCCTCGCGCGATGGAGCCGCATCGCACGGGAGGCCAGCGAACAATCCCGGCGGACGCGGCTGCCGACGATCGAGCGTGTAGTCAGTTTGCCCGACGCCTTGCGGGATCAGGCCGACTATCGATATGTACTCGAGGAGGCAGGCGCTGCTCCAATCATGGCGATCGTGCCCGCCGCGCTCCGAGCTGAGGATAGAGTAGCGGTATTGGTCGGGCCCGAAGGCGGATGGACCGAGCGAGAGCGAGTGGAAATTGCCTCCGCGGGCTGGAGCGCCGTTTCGCTGGGCCGGCAAATTCTGCGCGCGGAGACGGCGGCGATTGCGGGTCTGTCGGTTATCAACGCGGCGTGGAGCGCTAAATCCCCACAATAGCCGCGCTGACCGGCTTCGAGCCGACCGGGATCAACATGAACAGCGGGCCCTTCTTCCAGCGCCGCTGTTCATTCACCGCGCGGGTTACGTTCGGAATTCGGATCACCGCCATGTCGCCTGAAGCTTGGTTGAGCACCAGGGCATATTGATCGTCGGGCGTAATGGTGATATAGGAAGGCTCGGTTCCCACCGGCGTCACCGCAACCACTCGCCTGGTTTCAATATCGAGAATGCTCACGTCCGCAGATTTCGGGTTGGCCACGAAGAGGTAGCCGGGAGACGCGGACGCGGCCATGGCGCCAGGAGTGTGGCCTGCGAGCACGGTTTCGCCGATCTGCGGCGTGTAGTAGGGATAGACGACCACCACGGCGTCCATCCCCTCGCCGGTCACGAACAGTTGCCCGCCGTCGGCATTGAAACAGAGGTGGTCTGGCCGAACGGCGAGCGGAAGGTTGACGATCAGCCGGCGCGTAGGCACGTGGTACACCGAGAGCATCCGTTCGCTGACATTGGCGGCGATCAACTGCGCGCGAGTCCTTTCGCTGGAAGCGAACCAGCCCGATTTCGCCTGTGGTCCTAACCAGCGGGAAAGCCTGGCGTTGCGCGAGGTCGACGAAAGCTGATGGCGCGTGCGGCCCCATAGCTGATGGCGAGCAGGGAGCCGTCCGGAGAAGTGTCGAAATCCGTCGGATCGGCCGGAAGCGGGAGTTCCCAATCTACGCGCATCGGCTCGAAGGCCAGAGCGATCAGTTTGCGCGGCTCGCGGCAGAGTACGTAGAGATTGCGGTGCGACGTGCGAAAGACGCATCGTAATGGCCGACCGGGCTACCTGCAGCTTGTGCGCGAAGGTGAGGTTGCCGGAGCGAATCTCATGGACCGAGCCGTTTTCGGGCGTCAGGGCGTAAACGCGGGCGCGCTTTTCACGGGCGACAACGGCCGTCGGCGAGCCATCCACTGGGATGTGCCGCGCCACCGCGAAGACCTCGAGGTCGACGGCGGCGATCGCGCCACCGTCACTGTTAGCGATAAAGGCGTAGCCGGAAAAGCCCTTGGCCTTGGGGCGGGTGCAGGCTGTCAGGGCGCCGAGGCCTCCGAACACAATTGAGCGGCGGGTTAACACGCAACTTGATTCTCCCACGCGGGAGGTTTGGGCAAGGGCGAGACGGGCGCGCTACTTGTCGGCGGGAGGCTTTTCCTCTTTGGGGAAATCCCGGATGTCTTTCGTGATCTTGTACTTCGGGTTGCGGAAGTTGCCATCCGACCATTCGCCTTGCTGGGAGGGCTGCAGGATCACATCGCACCCGATGCTGAGGGAAGTGAAGGTCATGACGAGCGTGGCTGCCAAAGTCCGCATATTGAGTCAATGTAGCACAGAAGCCTTCATTTGGCGGAGTAGGATAAGCTCTCGGGTGTGCCGGGCAAGAAGCGCGGCAACTCCGGCGCCGATCACCGCACCCGCGGCTCCGACTCCCGCGCCCAGAGCAAAGAGATGCAAGGTCCAAATTGGCCCTGATGGCAGCCGCCTACGGCTGCGCCGATTGCGAATCCACCTCCAAATCCGATAACAGCGCCGACGGCGGCCCGTTTGCCGCGTGTCCATCCACCCGGGCGGTAGCGATCTATCTTAAGCACGTCCTCTCTTCGCGCGACAGACGAATGTTTTCGCCCGGGTGCAACTGCGCGAGGGATTGCCAGTCATGCCGATCTGGCGCCTGAGCCGCCGGCCCGAGCGCGCAGATGAGCACTAACGCGAAAATAAACGCAGCGCGATCATGCCACTCGCCACTGGGCCAGAGTGGCTGGAGCTTGTCGCCGTTTCAGATCCGGTGTTATGGCCAGTTCCAACATCGCGACACCGTCCAGGCTGACCTCGTAATCTTCTACTTCCCGAGTTGAACCCGCCGGGCTGAAGTTCCACTGCTGGCGTACAATCTCCTTCGGCGGTCCGCCCTCGGCCGCCGACCATCGAACGCTGAATTCCTGGGTGCGCTCGAGCTCGGGCTCCAGAAAAAGAAGATGAATCCGCCGAAGGATGGTGGGTTGATCGAAGATTATACGGATCTGTTGCGCGCCGTTTTGAGAAGCGCGCCAGCCCGGGCCATCCGCCGAGCCGAAAACAGACTCGATCGGGAAGTTGGGTTCCTCCGACGTGACCTCAATAGTGGCAATTTGTTCGAGATCAAGCCAGCCTTGTGCTGGTGACGATCGTCCGCTGATACGGCCCGGACCCACGATTCTCTTCCGCATGCTTTTCATTCTCCTCTAAGCAAAACTGACCCGCGCCGTAAAAGATTCGATGAAACAAATAAATCACCGTTTCCGTAACTATGGGACATGGGCCGTCTCATGCAGGACCTAATTGTATCCTTCCGGCGTCTGCGCGGCAGCCCTGGCTTTGCCGCCGCTGCGATTCTGACCCTGGCTCTTGGCATTGGCGCGAATACGACGATTTTCTCGTTGGTCAACGCCGTGGCCTTCCGGCCGTTTGGCGTGGAACACCAAAATGAACTGGTTTTCTTCAACACGCGTACCGCCAAGGCTGAGTATCCTACGCTCTCCTACCCCGATTACAAGGATTATCGCGAGCGCAACACCGTCTTGAGTAGCCTGGCGATGTACCGTATCGCGCCCATGAGCATGAGCCGTGGAGGAGGAGAGAATTTTCGCCTCTGGGGATATGAGGTTACTGGGAATTACTTTGACATGCTCGGCGTCCAAGCTCTCCGAGGACGCGTGCTGCATCCCGAGGACGACGTTAAACGAGGTGGACACCCTCTGGCCGTCATCAGCTATAACTGCTGGCAGCGACGTTTTGCCGGCGACCCCAATATCGCGGGAAAGAAAGTGAAGGTGAACGGGCTGGATTTCACGATCCTGGGCGTAACGGCCGCTGGATTCATTGGCACGGAGCTAATCTACACCCCCGAAATCTGGGTTCCGGTCACGATGGTGCATCAGATTGAGGGGAACGATTGGATCGACAATCGCCGGAATGGAAACGGATTCGTCATTGGCCGCCTGAAGCCGGGTGTCTCGATTAAGGGCGCTGAGGCGGCGATGAACTCGATCACCGCGCAACTGGGCCGCGAGTATGCGGACGCCGACGCCGGCGTTTCCATCGTGCTCTCGCCGCCTGGAATGGCCGGGACTTATCTGCGGGGAGCCATCACCGGATTCTCCGCAGTGCTCATGGTGGTCGCCGGGATGGTTTTGTTGATCGCCTGCGTCAATCTGGCGAGCCTGCTGCTTGCCCGCGCGGTGGACCGGAGAAAAGATACAGCCATCCGGCTGGCGTTAGGCGCGGGTCGGGGCCATCTGATCCGCCAGCTTCTTACCGAAAGTCTGGTGCTTTCGATCGCGGGCGGCACAGCCGGTATTCTGCTCGCGTTCTGGCTCACCAATCTGGTCAACGCCTGGACTCCGCCCATCGATGTGCCGGTCATTCCTCACGTCGTGATGGATGTGCGCGTTTTGCTGTTTGCCGCCGCCGTTTCGCTCTTCACCGGGCTAGTGTTCGGATTGGCGCCGGCCCTGCAATCCGCCCGCGTGGGACTGGCCGGAGCGATGAGGAACGACGCGCCTTCGGAAAGGCTCCGCCGCGTGAGTCTGCGCGATCTTCTCGTCACCAGCCAAATAGCGCTATCGGTGGTGCTGCTGATCGGAAGCGTACTGGTGGTGCGCAGTTTGCAGCACGCGCTCAGCTTGCATCTTGGGTTCGAGCCCCGCCACGCCGCCGCCCTCTCCTTCGATCTCGGGTTGCAGGGCTATAACGAGGAGCGGGGCCGAGAATTTCAGCGCCGCCTTCTGGATAAAGTCCGTTCGATGCCGGGCATCGAGGCGGCCGGAATGATCGACGGATTGCCTCTCACCCTGAACATCTCCAATAGCACGATCTTTCTGGAAGGCAAGCCTGACCCGCGCCCGGGTGACGCTCCCGTAGCGAATATGTATCAGATCACTCCAGGCTATCTGCGAGCGATGCAGACCCGCCTGGTCGCCGGCCGCGATCTGGATCAGCGCGACAGTAAGGACACTCCCCTCGTAGTGCTAGTGAATGAGGCGTTCGCGAGACAACTTCTGCCGGGTGAGAATGCAGTGGGCAGGCGGTTCCGCTACGGCACCACCGGGAAATGGCGGCTCATCGCGGGCGTGGTGGAGGACGGAAAATACCGCTCTCTCGGCGAAACGCCGTCGCCCACGGTTTTCGAAGACATGGAGCAAAATTGGCACAGCAATGTCACACTGGTCGCGCGCGCGCCCTTGCCCGAAGCGGAAACCGTCCGACAACTGAGGCGCGCGGTGGCAGAGCTGGATCCTTCGATCACCATCTACGACGCCGGCAGTCTGACCAGTGAACTGGCGCTGGCTCTGTTTCCCGCCCGGCTGGTGGCCGTGGTGCTCGCGTCGTTTGGCTTGCTGGCCGCGGTGCTGGCAGCAACCGGCGTCTACGGAATCATGGCTTACGCGGTGTCGCGGAGGACGCGCGAGATCGGCATTCGGATGGCCCTGGGCGCGGCTCCGTCGCAAGTCCTGCGCGTGGTGCTGAACCGGACCGCAGTGCTGGTGGTCTTGGGCACCGCGGCTGGCCTGGCAATTGCGATGGCCGCGGGACAATTTTTCGGCCAGATTCTCTACGGCGTAAGCGCGCGCGACCCATTGACCTACATCTGCGCGATCGCGCTCATGGCAGCCGTGGCGTTGGTCGCCTGCTGGGTTCCCGCCCGGCGCGCTATTCGCGTGGACCCGCTGACGGCCTTGCGCACGGAGTGAGGAACACTACTTTAGTCCGAAAGCGTAGATCTTTCCGTCCCAGGTGGCGACGTATACTTTTCCAGCTGCCACCACCGGCTCGGTGAAGTGGGTCCAGCTGGGGATCGTCTCTTTGCTGGAGTACAACTCTTTGCCATCCGCCGCATCGAACGCATAGAGCACTTCGTTGGTGACCGGAGTACTTCGGAATTTAGCGGTGGCACCCCTGCCCTGCAGCGTGTTCTCTCCAGTCTGAATGGCATAGACAACTCCGTTTGCTACGACAGGAGGGTCGGGCACATGCATGTCGCGCGATCTCCAGGTGGGGACCACGTTCACTTTGCCGTTCTCCAGGACGACTTCAAATGCCATGATGCTGCCACGTTCGGCGTCGCCGTACGTGAACTTGAAACTTGGCGCCGCTTTAGCGGGAGGGCCCCACATAGGCATCAGAATCCACCGCCTGCCCTCAGGATCTTCCCAGCTCGCCATCGCGCCCCAGACACCCCGGCCGGCCAAAAGCACCTCATCGTTGCCCCAGGGGGATGACCGATACAACGGCGTGTGATGATCCGCACCGCCCAGATTGTTAGCGTCCAGAAGATACAGCACGGATTGCTTAGCTGCAGACGCAACCAGGGTGAATTGCTTGAACGGAAAAATTACCGGACCAGCCGCGCCCAAGTCCAGATCTTTGCTGTTCAAGTACTCCCAGTCGGACGGTGTGTATGAATCCAGTAACTGGAGGGTCTTGGGATTGAGAACCATCACCGTGTTGCCGAATTTGCCGGCGGCCGGATCATAGACGCCATCCGCGGTTTGCGCGTAGATGCCTTTGGGTCCACGAACCATACCACCGCGTCCCCAAGCGCCGGCTTGCCTGGCGGTGCTGGTATAAAACTCGACGCGCCTGCCTGGGTCTTTTAAGTCCACTGCGGTGAAATGCGCAGCAGCGGCGCCACAACCTCGTCCGAGAGGAGTGTAAATGACGTTATCGATCAGGTTGAGGCTCCAGTTGCGTGCGTGCGGTGTAGTGAAGTCCGTCGGCGGCAGGCGGTCCTCTCCGTTTGTAATACTTAGACCGCGCAACTTTCCGTCGGTGGTGTTGAGATAAATGATCCCCGAGTCCTTGTCAATAACGGGCGTGGCGTTCTGAGTGTTGGAACAAAGCCACGTCGCGGTCATTTTCGGTTCGAGTGTGTTCGGGAATTTGCGTTGCCAACTGATCTTGCCGGTGGCGGCGTCGATCGCATAAACGGTATCGTCGCTGCCAACGGTAAATACCAACGTCTTGGCGCCTTGCGGTGTGTTGGCGTTGACAACCAAAGGCGCGGTCAGCGTCGAGAGCACCGTTTCGTTCGGCTGCGTGCCTAACTGAGCCACCCATTTCAGTTCGAGCCGGGAAACGTTGTCTTTGGAAAGCGTGGTCTCGGACTTGTTCCAGCCAGTTCGTTCCTGATCGTGGCCCCAGGTGAGCCAATCGCTTTGGGCGGACGCGAAAGCCGTAAGAAAGAGCAGAAGCGCAGGGCTGAGGTAGAAACCTCGTCTCATTAGGGTACAACCACGCCGTGCGGAATCTCGATGTCGTTGACTTGGAACACTACTTTGTTGGCCGCAGTATCGATCACATGTACGTCATCGCCTCCGGCGTTGGTTTGGTAAATACGCACGGACGCAGCCGTCAATGGTAGCGCCAACAAGGCCGACAGCGGGAGCCATTGTTTCCTAATAGTACGGATCATGCTTCGAGATTCCTTCAAAAATCGGATGCCACGGGATCCGGCACGAGTTTGGGAACCGGCTGAGCGCGATGGCACGTGAAGCAGGTCACTCGGGCCGTCGCATTAATTTGCTTGTTCATGTTGATCATGCGGCGCGCCATTTCCTTCATCGGGTTGGTGTCGGCGGAAAAATCACGCGCGTGGCAGAAGTTACAATCGACCCCGAGCGACACGTCAAAACCATACATGGCGTGCCCCACTTGGCCGGGCTCGAGAATCTTCAGATTGCTGTAGGCCGGCGCCTTCGCTTGCTTGACCCAATCGGCCAGCACCTGCCAGTCCGGATCATCCTTAGATTCGAATTGGCGGCCGCCACCATGGAAAACGTCTCCGCCGGCCAACGGCGACAGCGGATGCATCAGGAGAACGCTTGAGGTCGGATCTCCGGGAGCGATCAGGCGCAAGGTTTGCTGATAGTTTTGGCGGGACTGCTCATCGGTCCAAGTCGAGCTGCCATGGGCCAAGGGCTGCAGACCGAAGCCACCGGGCGCGCCCCCTTCTCCGTGGCAGACAACGCAACGCCCATGGCCGGCGCGCTTCTTCAGGAAAACCGGCTGTACGCGTGTCTTGAAGTATTCAAAGTCAGCCGTGTCGGTTGACTGCGCCAATGCAAATGGCATTGTTTCCAGAACGATTGCTGCGGTTATGAACCGTATCAGGGTCATCGAAGCTCCGCCTTTGAGGTGAATGTCCGGCACTTGTGCATTCTACTATACCTCTGAGACACTGGGAGCGCGCAAAAGTCTGTCCTGGCTATTGAACGGATGTAGCACTCGAGCGGTAAACATCCATTCCACTGCGGACAGACTGACCCTCGCCGCTGGCCGGCTTCATGGGCCCGGAAAGTCCGTCCATCAATCCGAAACCCCGAATCAAAAGAGAAGTCAGCCAGACATTTTCGAGCGCTTGAACGTATTCAGCTTCCAGCTGAAACAGAGTCCGCTGCGAGATCAGCACCTGCGGATACGCACCGGCCATTTGTTGGTAATTCGTTTGGTACAGCCGGTAAGCTTGTTCCGCCCGCGGCAGCATTTCCGTCTTGTACTGCTGGACCATGAGCCGCGCCGAATCGTAGTCTCTGAACATGCTTGCCAAGTCGCGCTGTACACGCAGCTTGACCCGCGCCAGTTCCTGTTTGGCACTCTCGATCTCGCCCTTCGCGGCAGCGATGTTGCCTTGATTGCGGTTGAAAATCGGCAACTGAACTCCAATCTGTGCCCCTCCCTGCAATCCAGTCGGCTTTCGCGTTGTGTCTAGCGGCTCATAACTCTGGACCAATATGCCGGTTACTTGCAGATCGGGAATCGGCGCTTTCCTCGCTTGGGCCAGGGAGGCCTCCGCGCGCTCGACGGCTTGCTGGGCGAGCTTTACTTCGGGGCTGTCCCGGATCGTGGTGGCCACCCATTCTTCGTAGTTGAGGTCCGGGATAGCATCCAGGTCGCCTTCCAAACGCGCTAGCGCCAGATCCGGCTTTCCGACTACAGCGGCCAGCACTCTCCACGCAGACTGGAGATTCTGCTGCGCCACGCGCAAGCTTATGTTCGCCTGCTGTTGCTCCACCTCGGCCTGCAGAATGTCCGGGCGGTCGGCTTGGCCGACATTGCCGAGTTGACGAGAGGTCTGTGTCACATCCGCCGCCAGTTGTGCCAGACTCTGCCTCACCATTACCAACCTCTGCGCGGCGAGGACTTCGTAGAACAACGTCCGTACATTGTTCTGAATGCGCAGACGCTGAATCTGTCCGCTGGTCTCAACTTCGGTCGCTTCGAGTTCGGCCACTCGGCGCGCGGCCCGAAGTTTGCCTCCCATCACGATCGTCTGGCTGACAAAACCACCCTGTTTACCGCCTCCTAAATAGCCACCCCGAATTTCATCGCCGTAGTACCCCACAGTGGGATTTGGATAAAGACTGGCCTGTTGAGCGATTCCGGCCGCAACACGCAAGTTGGCTTGCGCCTGAGCTACAGTCGGGTTATTCGCCAACGCCATCTGCTCCAGCTCCTCCAATCGCATGCTGACCTGGTTCGATGCTGGACCGACCTGCACGTCGTGCAATGTGAATCGCCCTCGTAGACCTTCGCGGTGATCTGATCGCCGACCTTCACGCGATCGACACCGGTCGTCATTGTCGACGCGTACCCCATCGTCATCTCGCCCATCCAGCCCTCGATCGGTTCGTTGCGAAACGTGTAGCCGATTTCGTGTCTGCGTCTACCTGTCTCGACCCTGCCGCGAAGAGCACGGATACAACTTGACTGGCTGATCAGCGAGTCCCTTGCCGGCACCGATGCGCAGCCTATAAAACGCAATGCCGCAATTGGTTTCATCCTGGGTGCGTTCCTCTTGTGTTCCTGTGGCGCTCGCTGTTTGGCCTTGAGATCCATGATCTTTTCGTATTGTTCAGGAGGCAGGACTCGCACCAGAGTCATCATTCCTCCGACAAATCCGCTCCAACCGCGGGCAAGCCATAGGTCTCAGGTTTGTCCACTTCCTTGTCCATCGCCATCATCGGGCTCTCCATAAAAGCGTCCTGCGGAAAGAGCGGCACTTGATTCGCGTTCTTCGGCAATTCGGGCATGTTCATTCCTGGCATGGCGCCGTGATCCATCCCGGCCATTTTTGAATGATCCATTCCCGGCATCCCAGCCATCGCTTTGTCGGCCTCGCTCTGTGACAGGGGACCATTGGAACGCGCCATGTCTGTCGTGGATCCAACTCCGAGACCACGGCCCAGGCTGGGGGCCTTGTTGTCCGCGGTGGCGTTGCCTTCGCGCAGCATGCCCATGGCTTCCTCCATGCTCGCCCCTGCCTGCATGCCCTGCCCCCTCGCGTCATCGGGCCGACGTTCGAGGCCATCTGGTTCATCATGTGGTGCGGAAGATGGCAGTGGAACATCCAGTCGCCAGTACGATCGGCGACAAACTCGATATCGCGAGCCTGCGCCACGCCGACCAGCGTCGTGTTTCCGCGCGGCCAGATGCGCCTCAGGCTGCCGCGCTCCCTCGCGTCCCGTTTCCCAAAAAGTGAACCCATGCAGATGAATCGGATGGTGGTCCATGCCCAGATTGATGATTCGGATGCGAACGCGCTCACCCTGCTTGATGATCAGTGGCGTGGAGGCCGGTCCTGCCTTGCCGTTGAACGTGAGCCAGTTGAACTCCATGTTCATGCTATTGGGAATCGTGCTGTTAGGAAGCACCGCATACTCCTGCAGCGCGATCAGGTAATCTTTATCGACTCGCGGAGTATAGGGAGTTTTCGGGTGGATAACGAAGCCGCCCAGCATTCCCACCATCTCCTGCATGGCCATGTGCGAATGGTAGAAGAACGTGCCGTTTTGTTGAGCGGGAATTCGTATATGAAGCGTTCCCCGGGCATGATGGGTTTCTGTCCGATGCCGGGCACGCCGTCCATCTCAATCGGGAGTTCGAGGCCGTGCCAGTGTATGCCGGTGGGCTCAGGGCAGATGATTCTCGAAGACGATGCGGATGCGATCCCCCTCGTTAGCTTGGATGGTCGGACCCGGCGCGCTGCCGTTGAAGCCCCAGAGGTCGAAAGTCCGCCCTGGAATGATCATCTGCTTGACCGGCTCGGCGGTTAAATGAAAGACCTTGACAGCGCCGTCCATCGTGAACGGCAGATCGGCAACATCCGGTGTCACGACGGGCACGGCCGCAGCGGAATTCGGTTGCAGGGTTTTGTTAGCTGGCTGCGCTCTAGCCACACGGGACAGCGCTACAGCGTCGGCACCCATTCCAAAGACACTCCTGAAAAAACTTCTTCTGGGATTCACGTTCTTTCCTTTCGCTGACTTTAGTCAATGCAGGCAGTCCGGTTAATCAAAGACTCAGAACGGCCTAAACGATTAATTTGGAGGAGCGAAGGAGCTAGATCCGAAGAACGGAGAAGGTCGATGAACTGTCGCTGCCGGGAGGCGGACCTGTATCCGGAAGCGTCAGCAATTGCAGATTCAAAGCATCGATAGAATTGACTGCAGGCGCCAGCGCAGCGAGAGTCCCTGTCGCAAGACTGATCTTGGCCATCCCAACTTCAGCGGTCGCGAATTCGGAATGTTGATATGGACAGCGGGCATCGTCATGGGAAGGCTTAGGATGGTGATGACAACTGTCGGATGGCGTCTGAGCCGAATCGCAGGCAGTGCTGAAGCAGTTGCCGTAACACTGGGTGTTTCCGAGGAGCGCCGCCGCGGCGACGAACAAGAATGCGCGAATCCACCCCGATTGCATGCCTAAATTTAACTTAGCATAGAAGAGCGCAGCGAGCTAAACGTGGGGAAATCAAAGGTACTGTCAGAAAGCCAGATGCAATTGATCGCTAGAGCCTTGGCCGATCCTCGGCGCTACGAGATTCTAAAACAGATTGGCGATAAAAATGGCGCTTTGCCCTGCGGTGATCTGCGCGAGTGCCAGCCCGTCAGCGCAGCTACTGTGTCGCATCATCTTAAGGAACTCGAGACTGCCGGCCTCATCACCATCACCCGCAAGGGAAAGTTCGCTGATTTGGTCTTGAAACGGGATGTCCTGCGCGCCTATCTCGACCATTTGGGGAAAATCTAGCTTGCCCGGCTGAATCTTTTCGCTCAGCGTCCTCATCAATTAGACGGTTATCGAAATGAGCGGATTGATCGCGGTTCGAACCAGAGGGAAGACATGAACAAACTTACGAATAAAGTGGCGCTCGTTACAGGCGCTTCCAAAGGTATCGGGGCTGGTATCGCCAAGAGCCTGGCTGTCGAGGGCGCTTCCGTAGTGGTGAATTATGCGTCCAGCAAGGCGGATGCCGAGCGGGTTGTGGCCGAGATCAAGTCACAGGGTGGGAAGGCGGTAGCGGTTCAGGGCGATGTGTCGAAGGCGTCCGATGTCCGGCATCTCTTCGCCGAAACGAAACGGGCGTTCGGGAAGCTGGACATATTAGTAAACAATGCGGGCGTGTATTCGTTCGCCCCGCTGGCCGAGATCACGGAAGATCAATTCCACCGGCAGTTCAATACGAATGTGCTGGGGCTGCTTTTGGCGACCCAGGAAGCGGAGAAACTGTTCGGACCCGAGGGCGGTAGCGTTATTAACATCGGCTCGACCATATCGCGGATCACACCGCCCGCGACAGCTGTCTATACTGCCACCAAGGGCGCCGTGGATGCCGTCACGCATGTCCTGGCGAAAGAGCTGGGACCGAGGAAGATCCGCGTCAACTCTATCAACCCCGGGGTGGTGGAGACGGAGGGAGCCCATGCGGCTGGATTCATCGGCAGCGACTCCCAAAAGCAATTCGAAGCTCAGACTCCGCTCGGCCGTATGGGGCAGCCAGGTGACATAGCGCCGATTGCCGTTTTCTTGGCGTCTACAGATTCAGGATGGCTGACCGGCGAGACTTTGCTGGCGTCCGGCGGGTTACGGTAACACGACAATCAGCCGGTTTGTGAACGAAGGCGGGTGCCGCGGGTGCAAAAAGCAGGCGGCACTCCCATTGCACGGGGCGACTGCCATGGCCGTCAGATTGCCTCATTTCTGGCGGAACCCGCGGCACCTAGACGGTGTCTGAACAAAAGAAGGACTTTGCGCATGAACCACCGGGCCGGGCGGTCACACGTGTTGCTAGCTGTGATCTTGCTGGGTGGACCCGCAGGCGCGCAGGACGCGTATCTGGCAGGCTGGCAGGCATTGCATGCGCGCCAACCCAAAGCTGTGAGTTTCACGATTTCTGCGACGAAAAGCCAGTTCTATTCGGGCGAACTGATCCCGCTTCAGATATCATTCACCTCCACCGAGCCCAAAAGTTTTTCGGTGGACACACGCTTGCAGGACCGTGTGGGACGTTTGAATTACACAGAAGAGTTCCTCGTCGACCCGGCTGCGCTCGCCGAAGACCCTTTACGCGGGCTTCCCGGTGAAAGGGGAGGTATGGGCGGGCTCTCGGGTGGTCCAATCCTGCTTTCCGCTAAACCCTGCACTCTTGAGAAGCTTCTGAACGAGTGGGTTCGCTTTCGCAAACCCGGTAAATACCGGATCGCTGTCCTGAGCCGGCGCGTCACTCAGGTAACCGATCCGACACGCTCGGAATATTATCTGCGCACCCACCAACGCGGCAACCCCCTGGAACTGGTGTCGAACATTCTCACGTTAGACATCGCGCCGGCGCCCACCGCGTGGGTAAAAGAACAAATTTCCGAGGCTGCAAATGTCCTGGATGGTCCCGTGGACCCAAACCAAGACGCCTGGCAGCAACGTTTGCGCGCCGCGCGCGTGCTCCGGTTTCTGGACAGTCCCGAAGCGGCGACTGAGCTTGCCCGGCACCTGGGTTCGGGAGAAGCCGTCGATTCGTGGTCTCTGCATGTGGGAGTGCTGTCGTCGCCTTATCGGAAGCAGCTACTCCCTTTGATGGAGGCGCGCCTGATTGCTCCCGATCAACCTGTTTGGGACCGGTACCTCGATACACTCTCACGCTTGTCTGAGCTGGTGGCCTCTGGTGGCCCCATGGACTCGTTTCCGAATGACCCGGCTCTTCGAGGCGCGTGGCGAGAGGAGTCTCGGAGGCGCGAACAGGTCCATGTGAGCAAGCGTAAAGAATATACCTCTCGTCTTATCGCCTCACTGCCGGCCAAGCAGCCGGAGGCTCGCGCAGTCTCGATGAACACATTGCTCGAGTCGTCCCGCAACGGTGCAGGCGATACGCCGTGGCTTCCCGCGCTAACGGCTTCGTTGATCGCTGATTTTCGCAATCTCCCGTCCAGAATGCAAAGTAACCTTCTCGAGAGCCGCTGGAGCGAACTGAAGAGCCCGGCGATGCTACCGATTCTCCGTGAGATCTACGCGCATCCTCCCGAGCCGAGAGTCGACCCGCCTTTGCAGGACACGGCCGCGCGCCGTCTCTACGAACTTTCCCCAGGCGAAGGGCGCCGCATCATACTTGCGCAGATCGCTAAGCCGGACACCTATCTTTCGCTCACGACCCTCAAGATGCTGCCGGATCGCAGCCTCCCCGAAATGAACGATGCCCTGGCGGCCCGTCTTGAGGCGGGGCAATCGCCAGACCTGCTGATCCTGCGGTATGCCACCGGCGAAATCGTGCAGCGAGTGGAGAAGGCGTATGTGAGGCGCAACGAACTATTCGACGCGCAGAAACTCCCACATTGCGGAGGACCTCTCATTTACTACTTCCTGCAACATGACCCGGAATACGGCGAGAGGGAACTTCGCAACTATATGGAGAAGCCAGCCGCGTTTCCAGCATGCTATGACATCGGATTCCAGTTCCGGGCGCTTGACCGGAGTGCGTACAGTCCAGCTCTCGAACGACTGTCGATCGAATTTCTGGCGAGCTCAAAAGTGCCGGTGAAGCGGGGGGCCGCGGAAGTGCTGGGCAAGTACGGTTCACCTGCCGCGCAGAAGCCCCTGTGGGACACCTTCGAATACTTTCGTTCCTGGTGGAAGGGCCGCGAGGAACAGCTCGACGAGGCCAATGGACAAGAGGGCATACAATTTGAACGCGCGCTACGCATCGCTCTGGCTCAGGCGGATGGCTGGGTCTTGCAGCAGGACGGCCTGAACCGGTTGCTGGGGCTTTGCAAGCAGTAACTGGTGCAAGCAAGAGGTGAAAGAATGGCTCTCGCAGACAGCCCAACCGGTCGAGATTCGGATTATGGCCGGCTCGGGTGGTTTTCGCTCCTCGATCGCACAGTATGATGCGCAATCCGAGGAACAAATGCGCCGGAAAATCCAACAGTTTCCCGCGGGTACGGTTTTTCGCTTGGCTCCGTTCGCGAGTAGTGACAGTCGGGCGCGCGCGGAAGTTGAGGAAATCGTTCGATCCGCCGGATATTCGCTCGCTCCGCGGTGAGTTGACCATTCCCATGCGCCTGCTTTGTGTCTTTTTCTGCGCGACTCTTTCCGGGCTTGCGCAGGAGCCTGCGATACGGCTCCGGCTAAGCACTGCGGGTGGTCACACGCAGTTTCATATCGGCCAGGAGATACCGGTGACGCTGACTTTTGAAACGGATAATACGCATGGTTTTTCGATTTTGACGGTCGTGCGTCCCCGCCACGTTCGGCTGCAGACACCGGATGAGTTCTCAGCTGAACCGGCCATGGGCTGGGTTGATCCGCTCGGCGATTTGGCATGGATGATGGAAGCCAACGTCAATCCCATGCTGTCGCAGGGAAGGGCGACGCTTGACTCGACGCACTCCGTCGTCGTGGAGCGCACTCTGAACGAATTTGTCATTTTTCGCAAACCGGGTCATTACGTAATTCACTGCAACTCTGGGCGTCTTATGAGCGGCACCGGCGCAAAGCTGGAATCGAATAGCCTGGCTCTCGACATTCTGCCGCGCGATGAGGCCGAAACGGCGCGGCAATTCACCCTTGCCCGCGCGACGCTCGAAGCCGGCAAGCCGCCCAAGGAGCCGGAGCGGATCTTCTATACGGCCAAAGAGACTGCACAAGTCGATGCCGTCCGGACGTTGCGTTATCTCGATACTGAAGCTGCGGCGACTTATCTGGCCTCCATCTATGGCCAGGGCCGGCGTACCAGCGACGAAATTGAATATGCACTGCTCGCCTCGGAGCATCGCGAATCAATCGTCCGTGAGCTGGAGCGTCGCATGGCGGATTCCGATTTAACGATCACACAGTCCTTCCTCATAACGTTGATCCAGTTGAAAGCCCGCTTGCAGGAGAGCAATACCGGTCACGCGCTTTCGCAGGCCGACTGGGCAGCGCTCGACGAAACTGTTAACAAGCGCGTATTCGAGCTTGCCGCTGCCAAGACACCGGAAGCCAAAGCGGGCACGTACTTCTACTTATTCGAAACTGGCTCGAAGTCGTTTCGGCGAACTCCGGAGATGCTTCGTTTAGTGGTCGAAACGCTGCCGTTCGCTTCGCCCTTTCAAATTGAGGTTCTCCTCTCTAACGAGTGGAGCGAGGTAAGAGGCGCTGGTCCACCGCTGGTGCGATTTCTGAGACAAGCTGTGTCCCACGAGTGGCCGCAAATGAATCCGAGTATCTCCGGTGTAGCGCTTCTTCGTTTGGCCGAACTGGACCCAAAAACGGCAAATGAGCTTGCTGCCAACGCGTTGTTTTCCGGGGAGTCATCGATCGGGGAGCCGGAGTTGCTGGAGTTTTCGGGTCCAGCCTCACCCCAACTGGATCAGGCCCTATTGGCGCAATACCAGCAAGGGAAGCCGGTGGAGGCACGGATTGCCCGATTTGCCAGCGCCGATATAAAGGATGAGGTTGGGCGCGCCTGGGACGCCAGAGTTGCGCCTCGCGGAACACTGCAATGCGCGACGCCGCTGCTAGCCTATTTCTTTCGCGTCGATCCGCCGGCGGCTGCAAGGCGCATCGCGGACAGCAGAAAGGCTGGGACGAACCCATGTATGGCTCTGCGATTCTACCGGATGGAACGAATGCTCATGAGCCCGGGACTGGAGCGGCAGTTGATTCAGGACACAACGAGCTCAGATCCAAGTATTAGACAGGCAGCCTACCAGACGCTCAGTATGGGAGGTTCGCCCTCTTCCCTGCCGGAGTTGCTTAAGGGACTAGAGCAAGCGGCGGGGTCCAAACAAGAAATTATCTCTGCCATCCTTCAAGGGCGGAACTGGGTTTTGAAGGAAGCGGACTTGGCGCAGTTGGCAAAAGACTGTATCGGCACACAATTTTGTCAGGAAATCAGCCGTGTCCAGCGGGAATCCGCTCCTCCTTATACGTTACGACTATTCGATTTCTCCGGGCATCAGGGGGTCTGGCTCTCGAATCATGAGGTCGATAGCGTCGCGGATCTCGATGAGAGACTGACCCAATATCCCGCAGGCGCGATCTTCCGTTGGGAAACTGGCGGCAGGTCGATGAGCGGCGAAGAACGTGACATGCGGGATCGCGTTCAAGCGCTTCTCATCAAGCATCGCATGACTCTGCTCCAATAACCTGGACCGGAGCTTCTCGGGGTGCGTCCTTCTTGCTCTTTTTGTCCGGAAGAGATGTGATACGAACGATTTTGGAACTTCAATGAAATAGGCGAACGCCAAGTTCGCCCCACGCGCGTGTTAGCCAACGCACGGCCCGTGCGTCCAAGCGACACACGTTTTAGGTGCCATGCTAGAACACTACCTTCAGCGCCAGCTGTATAATCCGCGGATCGTTTGCCGAAGTGATGGTTCCGAACGTCGAGGAACTTACCGTGAAGACCGGATAGTTGCTGCCGCCACTCGCGGGCGTCGTAAAATTCGAATGGTTAAACGTGTTGAAGAACTCCCCGCGCAACTGCACGCGCCACCGCTCCGTGATGAGGATGTTTTTGAACAGTCCCATGTCCCAGTTAAACAAACCCGGACCGGTGAGGGCTCCCTTACCAACGTTTCCAACCGTTCCTGCAGCCGGTTGACCGAAGGCAGCGGGATTAATATAGTTCACGCACGGCGCGGTCTTGCAGGCGGACTGCCGCCCAGTGGATCTCCGCCGAGGTAGACGCCACGGTCCTGATTGAGACCGGTCTGCGAAATATCCTTACCCGAGAAAACCGTGAACGCAAGCCCGGTCTCCGCTGGTAACGATGCCGGTAAGCTCCCAGTTGCCGAGCACGCCCTTAACGAATTTGTTGCTGGTGCGCGGCGCGGGGATATCCCACAAGTAAGAGACGACGAAAACGTGTTGCCGGTTGAAATCCGAGGTTCCGTAATCAAGCTGCTTGTTGCCGGAGGCGTACCATGGAATCGGTAGAGGACCCGCGCCGCCGGTCGCGCCCGCGCCAGTAGTACCGCTGGAGGGCGGTACGTCATCGATCGAATGCTGCCAGGTATAGTTGGCCAGAACCGAAACGCCGTGCGCCAGCCGCTTCTGCATGGTGAACTGCAACGAGTCGTAATGCGAATTTCCGGATTCGTCGAGCAGTTCCATGTTGTTAGAGTACCCCGGGAATATCACCCGCTGCTGCTCCGATAGAGTGCTGCCGGGAATATAAATCGAGGGGTTCAGGTACTGCTGGAGCGAGAGATGGCTCGAGTGCGATCCCACATACGCCAGCTCGGGCGAGCCATTGGCTGCCGAACTGATGCTCCATGGTCAGATTCCAGCTATAGACCACCGGAACCTTAAAGGCCAAATCGCCATGCAGATTGAACGTGGTGACCGCTACCGGGCGCGGGCAGCACCACATTCTTGGGGACCGGGAATGGAGCCGGGAAAACTGACGCGTACTGAGGCTGGCCGGCGAGTGGATTGCTGAACGGGCCGGGAGGATTCGTAATCAGGATCTGCTGGGCAAACGGCGCTTCATCCACCATGTTGTTGTTGAAAATGCCATTGGTGGCAGAATCGTAAAACATACCCGCGCCGCCGCGCAGGCTGGTCTTGCCGTCGCCGAAAACATCCAAGCAAAACCGACGCGCGGACCCCAGTCCTTGAAATTGTTGCCGGTTCCATTGGTCGGGAACCCCGGGTCGCCCCGGAATAATAATCCTGGAGGCGCGTTCGGATAGACGATGGAATGGATTCCCGCTTGATAGTTTGGAATCGAGAAACCCTCTACGCGTCCGTCCACTTCGTGGTAGGGGAAATAAGGCTCCCATCGCAAGCCCAGGTTGAGCGTCAGGCGGCTTCGCGATTTTCCAGTCGTCGTGAATGAAATATCCCGACATCCAGGCGTTCGCATTCTCGAACTGGCCTTGCGCCTGCTGGAACTGGTACAGATCGCCGAGTATAAAATCCGCCATGGCGTTGCCAGTGGAAAGCGTGTGGTTGGACTGCCCCGTAAACGTGAACAGGCCGGGCGAGTTGAAACCGTTATCGAGTTCCACCTGGCGCCGCTCCAGATCGAAGCCGATGGTGAGGTTGTGCTGGCCGACCACCCAGCGGATTTCATCGTTGCCGATGAAATTATTCCGCGTGAAGCGGGCGAAAGGGTTGTCGCCGAAGCTGAAGAAGCCGCTGACATTAATAGACTGGACGTCATTGGCCGGAGGCTGATAGGGAATATTCACGCCGAATGTACGCACGCTCGGAACATCGGGAGCGGGCCCGCGAATCGACGCGTCACGCAGAAAGCCAACGCGAAATTCGTTCAACAAGCTGGGGCTGAAAATGTGCGTTTCCTGCGCCAGCACGTTCTGGGCAATGATGTCCGAACCGTCGGCGTAGGACAGGATATTCGTCGGAGTGTAGACCGGCTTATTGGTGAACAATTGCCAGTCATAGCGCACGACTGGCGTGATCTTTATCGGAGAAAACGTGATCGAGGCGGCCCATCACGTCGTTGAAATTCTGGTGTACTGGCGAGGAGTAAAACACGATTCCACTCGCAGCCGTCGAGGTCGGCAGGTATTTCAAAACAGCCAGCGACGCCGGATCGAGGCGGTTGAGAGGGATTTGGTTCTTGGGAAATGGCAGGCCCGTCTGCGGGTCGTAAATCGTGGCCTGACCCGCAAAATTGCCTAGCTCTTCGGCTGGCGTCGGGACAGTTTTGTTCAGACCGTTGGTCACGTCCCGAAGACTGGTGAACTGGTAGCCGGCGAAGAAGAACGTCTTGTTCTTTTTGACCGGCCCGCCGATGGTGCCGCCCTCCTGACCGCGCTTCAGCGGATCGGGCACTTTCGCGAAATAATTTCGCGCGTTCAGATCGCCGTTGCGGATAAAGCCGAAAAAGTCTCCGTGAATGGCATTGGTGCCGCTCTTGGTGATCACGTTGACCACGGCGCCCGCATTGCCGCCGTATTCGGCGCTGTAATTCGCCGTCTGCACGCTAAATTCCTGAAGCGCGTCGGGAAAAGGGAACGGATTGTTCACGTTGGTGTAGCGATCCACATTGTCGGCGCCGTCCAGATTGTAGGCAACCATGTTCTGCCGCGAGCCGTTGGTCGTAATTTCGACCGCGCCCGGAAATGTCTTGGTCTGGCCTTGATCCGCGCCGCCGTTGGGCGCAAGCACCGCGCCCGGCACCAGCGTCGTCAAGTTCGCGGCGTTGCGGCCATTCAGAGGCAAGTCAACCATTCGCTGTGAATCCACCACCTCTTTAAGCGTCGAGGTGTAGGTATCGGCCTGTTGGGCCGTGGCTTCCACCGTTACCGCTTGGCTCGCCTGCCCACCGTGAGCGCGATGTTGACCGTCTGACTCTGATCGGCCGTCAGCGCAATATTCGACTGCGTGTACTTGTTAAAGCCTGGCGCTTCGACTGTGAGCGTGTAGGTGGTCGGCCGGAGCCCGGGAATGACAAATTGGCCCGAGGTGTTGGTTACGGCCTCGCGGGAAGCTCCGGTTTCCGCTTCGGTGGCGGTGACTTTTGCGGATTCGCACCAACGCGCCGGATGGATCGGTAACCGTCCCGACGATGGTGCCGAAACCTTGAGAGAACGCCAGCCTGCAAAGGCTAAGCAGGATTGCAGCGACGAAGCAATACCTCATTTAGCACCCCTTTACGTTAGCGGTCAAATGGGAGCGTACGAACTCGGTACTTTCTCCCACCGTTAGCGTTAACTTTTACTACAAATCGAGGGTGTAGTCAAGCCCAGCCGCAACTGTTTCAGCGCAACTGTGCGTAGCGAGTCCGTCGTATGCGGAGCCGCCGGGCGGTCATCTGGCTTGCGCGGACTTCTTCTCAATATCGCGCAATTGTTTTCGCACGATCTCGGCGTCCGGCGCATCTGGCAAGCGCATTGCAGATAAGCGTTCAGCAGTTCGGCCGCCTGCTTGAATTGCCGCTTTTCGGCCAGAACCAGCCCTAGCACATAGCTCGTTCTCGGATTACGTCGTGCGCTGTCGAGCCGTATTGCTTCACGCGCACTCTTCTCCGCCTGATCGAGATTGCCGAGATGCAGGTTTGCCATCGCATTCAGGTAGTATGCGGAAGCGTAATCGGTTGAGTTGAAGTGCATGACGCGTTCGCTCAAGTCCGCCGCGTCTTGCCATTTCCTTTCTTGCAACGACGTAATGGCGCTCGCCTGCATCGACGCAACTTCGGCATCATCGTTGCGGTCCTGATGGCGCCAGCACAGCCGACAACTGCCGATACATTTGAGGGTTCAACGGATCCAGAGCGCGGGCCTTGCCGACCGCTTCGTAAGCCTCGTCTGGATCTCCTAATCGGAGATACGCGATGGAGAGCAAAAGATAGGCTTGGGAATCTCCGTCAGGAAGAGTGGAGGTGAGCGGATTGCCGCGTGAGCGGTAGCTTGCGCGCGAGACTTGGTCGATAGAAAGGCACCGCTCGAAGAGCCTGCAGCGCTCTTTGGTAAGCGACCGGCGCGCTTTGCGTGAGACCGTGCTCGCTGCACTTGATCGCCTTTCACAAGATAGTAGTAACCTGCCTGGCGGTAGACCTCCGCGACGGCTAAGCTGTGCCGGCAGCGAATCGAGTAGCGCCACGCTTTTCTCCTGCTCCGCGATTACTTGGTCGATATTCGAATGCGCAGGGTCCGATTCGAAAAGCGATGCGGCCAACAAGCGATGGAGTTTGAAGCTGTTGGGGCTGACGCGGACGTCTGCGATGGCGATCGCGAGATCGGTTTGCCAGTCTTGATTTCGAACCCAGGTCCGGACTCGCGAATCCGGCGGTTATCAGGCACAACACTGCCGGCGCGGGATCCGGGCTTCAAGTTGGGAGCACGTGCAAAGGCATAGATCGCAAGCACCAGGCAGGCGAGCAATCCGAGGGATGGAAGATACAGCAGACGGTCGGCCATGATGGTGCCGATCGGAAAGAAGAGGTTGGACGCCGGAACAAAGTTCAAGAACGCGAAGCACGCCAGGAAGAAGCAGGTGCGATTCCAGCGGTAAAGCAGAACGACAACAATCGCGACCACCAAAACGATTGCGTATGCGAGCCAGTCCCCAGCGGTGCCGTGCGCGAGCGGAATCTGATTGAAGGAATAATCAGCAGGAAAGCTTCGCCGGCCAAATGGTCAGCCACAAATAACGGGCGATTACCTTGATGGCAGTGAGCCGGCCGGTCCACCAATCGGCGTCCGACGATCGGGTTATCGGTAAACGGAAACTCCGCAGGCGGGGAGGCGGCCAGCACCGCGGACCGCTGATACAGCATGGCGGCGATCGGTAACAGTGTCGCGAGGCATCCGTAGGCAAAAGCTGGATGCTCGCGGGCGATCTTTCCACCACACCAGCTCGTAAAACACGATGAGCGGAAGAATCGCGACGGCACTCTCTTTCGAAAAGACGCCGAAGGTGGTAACGATCCCCAGCCCCACGAGCCAAACCGCGCGAGCCCAGCCTGCGGCCTCGGTGCTCTTGAGATACATCAGGAAGCCCGAAAGCACGGCCATCGCGGCCAACAGATCGGCTCGGCCCACGATATTGGTTACCGATTCGGTCAGGGCCGGGTGAACCGCCCATAGCGCGGCGATGAATACCGATGGCCAGAACCTGCGCACCAGACGCAGGGCCAGAGCGTAGGCCAGCAAAACATTGCCAAGGTGCAGGATGAGATTGATCGAATGATATCCCGAGGGCTGGTCGCCGTCCCCCAGAACCGCGTAGTTGAAAAGATAGGAAAGCGTGGTAAAGGGGCGGTACAATCCGGCTTCACCGGTGGGCCACCAGTAGGTGTGTTGAAAAATGAGCGCGATATTCTCGGGCGTGAATTCGCGGATGCGGGGATCGAGTAGAAGGCCCTTGTTGTCGAGAATGAAGCCGGCTTGAAATGAATTTGAATATGCCAGAAGGGTGAGCCCAACAGCGCGAGGACTACGAGCAGATGACGTGCATATTCGGGCGCCGCATGAGGAAGAACTTTATCGCCTTGCGGCGGTGCGCCGCGGATCTTTGCCCTCCGCTTTTCCGGCGAGTATGTGATGCGGGATCGCGCCGTAGAACTATTTTTTCGGCTTGACTATTCGAAGAGGGTATCCGTCAGCAAGCTGGGATCTGCCGGCAACTCCGCTTTCCCCGCAGGAAATCCATTGAACTTCAGCATGTAGGCAATGATATCGGCATTCTGAGTCAGGCTGATCTTGCCTGGATCATCCCTGCGGCATGGTCCTTTTCATCTTGTCGAACAGATCCGAGAGAGGCCGTCCATTCCAATTGCCCTTGAACACGTCGCCAGAAAGCGGAGGAAGCATGCGCTCCAACTTTTGGGCGCGCTCGGTCTGTCCGTTGCCTTCTAACGCATCGCCATGACATGCCGCGCATTGCTTCTTATACAGTGCTTCGCCGCGCTTGGCTTGTTGCTCGGTATATACGCCGGCCCACACCGACACGGGCGCCTGTGCCTTAACTGGAGAGTAGAAAGTGCCACTGAGAACGAGCAACCCGGTTATCGCCGGAATCGTGATTTTCATTCTTGCGCCCACCCAATCAGGGATTGTATCGCTTTTGGCAAGAGTGGCCAAGCGTGGCTCTTTACCTGTTTGGATCCGGCGGACGCGGCGGATCGAGCGAGCCGATCCCATGCTCGAGCCATCTGGGATACCAGTGGAACACATTGCCGGTCAAGCTTCCGACGAAGAAATCATTGTTCGGGCCGGCCGCCAGCCAGTGGCCGGGACTTTCCATCGCGCCCAGGATCTTTCCGGTCTGGATGTCGATATGCATGATTCGCCCCGCCAGCGTATCGTAGGTCAGGTTTTCGATATTGTCCCGGTGCGAGAGAATCCACAAGTCATCGCCGGGCTTCATGACCATTCCCTGGGTCGCGCCCAGGTGTGTCCATTGGCGGATGAACTTACCGTTCCCATCGAAGATCTGAATTCGATTGTTCTCACGGTCGCTCACATAAAGTTGGCCCTTGGAATCAACCACGATGGCATGAGGAACCTGAAATTCGCCCGGTCCGCGCCCGGGTTTACCCCAGGTCATGAGATACTTCCCGCCCGCTGAAAACCTAACCACGCGGGAGTTGCCATAGCCGTCGGTTACGTAAAAATCGCCGTTCGACGCGAAGCCGATATCAGTTGGCTTGTTAAAGGTTTTCTCGTCAGTACCGGCAACGCCCTTGGTTCCTAGGGTGAGCAGCAACTTGCCTTCCTTGGTGAATTTCATGACTTGGTGGCTGCCGATGTCGGTCACGAAGACGTTATCGTTCTTGTCGATGCGCAGTCCGTGCGGAGTGACGAAAATCTCTTTACCCCAGGAGCGGAGATATCTGCCCTTCGAATCGAATACCAGGAGCGGATCGGCGTGTTTCCCCCGCTGGACAACGTAGACATTCCCGCTGGAATCGACGCCCGTCGCCGAGACGCGGCCGAATTTCCAGCCAGCCGGGAGCGTGTCTTCCGGCTCCTCGGTGAACTTAATATTGACGCTGTACTTAAGCAAACTACCTTCATGCGGATACCAGCCCTGCTCGGTCGCGACCGCGGCCACGGCGCACAGCATGAGGGCGGAAGTCTTGAGTTTCATGTGTTCGATTCTAACGCAGACTCATAATCCGGAGATACGCGCGTAGTTAGCGCTCAAGCTTCCGTTTGCAAGGGACCTGGATTCTCTGTACCATGGCTAGAAGAGGAGCGTAGAACCCATGGCGGCATTCATCGGTCGGGTAGCCTGTATTTTATGTCTGGTTGCCCCGATGATAACGCCCGCACGGGCCCAGGATGCTTCGCCGGACCGGATGGTCGCCGAATGGATGGTCCGCATGGGCGGCAGCGTCGTGCTCGAAGGGCAGCACCGGTCCATCTCCGATCTCGCCGAACTGCCGACCTCCGATTTCTATGTCCACACACTGAATTTCACCGGCATCACGCAGTGGGCTTTCGCGCTTGGAAGACGAACTGCGGCGTTTACCGCCGCTCAAGCACGTCAAGGAAGTTTATATAAACGGGCGGCTCTGGTACGATCAGCCGGTCTCGCTGGTCGAGGCGACCATGGGCCTTTTCGCCGGCTCGCCCGAGCTGGAGACGTTGGTGTTGAGCCGGCCGGTCCAGACCTATATTCCGTTCGACGACACCGTTATCAAAGCACTTCAGCCGCTGCCGAAACTGCAAGACTTGCGCATCCGCCAGACGCGCGTCGCGGGCGCGGCGCTGGCCTCGTTCCCGCTCAAGAATCTGGACCTGAATTATGACCGGACTTTCAATGACGCCGGCATGGCCAGTCTGAAAGGCGATGACCGGACTCACCAGACTGTACTTGCGCGGGACTTCCATCACCGATGCCGGGCTCAAGAATCTCGCGGGCCTCACCAATCTGACCGAACTGGATCTGGCGGACGTCGGAATTACCGACGACGGGCTCTCGGCTTTGGCGGGGTTGACCCAACTGCGGCACGCTGAATCTTCAGGCTTCGAACGTGACCGACGCCGGGCTGGACGCCATCCGCGGAATGACCGGGCTCGAAGAGCTGAGTCTGTATCGAACCAAGGTGACCAACGCCGGCCTGGCAAAGCTGGCGAATCTGAAAGAACTCCGCGCGGTGGATCTGCGATACAGCCGCGCCACCGCCTCCGGCGTTCACGAACTGGTGGCCGGCCTTCCCAATTGCAAAGTGATGTTCCAGGCTTCCTCCAATGGAGAAGTGAAGCGGGCGACGAGCGCGGAATCGGTTGCGGCCAAGGGTGAGCCGGCCATCGCGGAATGGCTGCGCTCGATCGGCGGAACGGTCGAGATGCACGACGGGCATGTGACCGGCGTCTCGCTGAAGTCGACTTCCATCACCGACCGCGAACTCGAGATCCTCTCCAAGCTCCCGCAACTCGCGGAGTTGAATTTGCGGAATACCGAAATCAGCGAAGTGGGCGCCGCGCATCTGTCGTCGATTCTCTCGCTGCAGAAGCTGGATCTCGGCTACACACTGCTTTCCGACAGCGCTCTCGCGCAAGTTGACGCCGCTGGTGAATCTGCAGATCTCTCAGCTTGGGCAGCACGCAGGTGGAGGGTCCCGGCCTGGCGGCGATCGAGGGTCTGGCCAACCTGCGCGAGCTCAACCTCGAAAACACTCCGCTGAAAAATGAGGGCCTGCAGCACATCGGGAAGATGACCGGCCTCGAAGAGCTGTCGATCCAATACACGCACGTCACGGATAAAGGCATGCCCGCTCTGGCCGGCTCTGAAGAACCTGAAGCGGCTGAATCTGGCGGGCGACGACATTCGCGACGCCGGACTGAAGAGTCTCTCCGGGCTGACCCAAATGGAGGATCTGGATCTCAGCTTCTGCCGTTTTACCGAAGCGGGTCTGAAGGCTTTGAGCGGCCTGACGAATCTCAAGCGGCTCGGACTGAACCAGACCAGCGACCGCCGACGACGCCATGGATTGGGTTGCGAAGATGTCCAAGCTGGAGTCGCTAAGCCTGGAATACACGGCCGTGAGCGACGCTGGTTTCGCGAAGCTGGCGGGCCTGACGCAACTGCACGGAACTGCGCCTCGATCACGTCGAACCTCACGGACGCTTCCGATCAAAGTGCTGAGCGGCATGAGCAAGCTGCATTACATGGATTTGTATCACACCGAGTTCTCCGAACAGGGCTACGAGAGCCTGAAGAAGGCTCTGCCGGCTTGCGACATCAACTGGAACAAGGATTCCACGCAGGCGGGAGCGGAGAACTTGAGGAACCAGATGAACGTCTTCTCACGACTGCTGCGGTCGCGATGCATCGCGGCGGTTTGACTGCCCGCGCAGCCGAAGCGCCGCAGGCCGATATTGCGCACTCGATTGAAGCCCTGGGCGGCCAGGTGGTCCGCGGTCCGGATGGCAACATCGTTGAGGTGTCGCTCGCGCGCACCTGGGCTTCCGATAACGATATCGAGCGCGTGGTCGAGATCAAGGGTCTGAAGCGCCTGGATCTCTCCTTTACTTACGTTACCGATGCCGGCATCGAGCGTCTCCAGCAGTTGCAGCAACTGGAGGAGCTGACGCTGGACGCCACCGAAGCCATCACCGATGCCGCGGCGTCTTATCTGCGGGCGAATAAACAGCTCCGCAAACTGGTGCTGCGCGGCACCGACATCACCGACGTGGGCATGCCCGTACCTGGCGGCGCTCACCGGCTTGAAGTCGCTCGATCTGAGCCACACGATGATCGGCGATGTGGGTCTCGAGAGCCTGCCCGCGCTGAGCGAACTCGAAGAGCTGGATTTGGGCGGAACCCGGATCACCGGGATCAATCTGAACTTCCTCAAGCTGCTGCCCAAGCTCAAGAAACTCAGCTTTAACGGAATCCAGCGGCGCAATGCCGGTGCCTGCTGGACGCCTTTGATCACCGACCTGGATCTGGATACCATCTCGCTGCTGTCGGGTCTGGAAGATCTGAACCTGGGCGTCGGCGTGAGCCTCGGCAGAACCGGCGTGCGCGGTGGGCGCGGGAAACTGCCGCGTCACCGGCGGCATCCAGCTTACGGATCTGGGTGTGGCCAAGCTGGTCAAGCTGACGAAGTTGCGGCGGCTCGATATCAGCGGCGCCAAGATCACTCCCGCCGGATTGAAAATTCTGAAGAGCCTGCCGCAGCTCGAGCGGTTGAGTCTATGGAATTGCAAGGGGCTGGATGATTCCGCGGCCGCGCAATTCGCGGCCGTTCCCAAGCTGACCGATCTCGATCTGTCGTACACGTCGACCGGCGATGCGATGCTGAAGAGTCTTGCGGCGCTGCCCGAACTCTGAAGCTCCTCTACCTGACCGACACCAAAGTGACCCCCGCGGGCGTGGAAGCGTTCCGCAAGCAAAAACCGGCCAGCTTCGTGTCCTGGGCCAGGCGGCCCGAACCGATACCGACGGCCTCACGAAAGCGCCAAAGCACCAAGCCAAACCCAAAGCAGCGGAAGCAGAAGAAGACAAACCATGAACCGGCCGGTTCGTTGCGCACACTTTGATTTCTGACCGGCTGGATCTGGATCTCGCCCGCGGCTTGGGCGCAGAGCCCGGCCACCGATCCCAGCTTTTTCGCGACCAAGCTGTATCCGGTTCTCGAAGCGGCCCATTGCCGGCATCTGCCATACCACCGACGGCGTCGCTTCCGGAACGCGCGTGCACTTTCCCGAAGCGGGCGCGAGCCAGGATCAGATCGAGATGTTCGGACTCTCGCTGGCGCCGTTGGTGAACCGGGCCAACGTCTCGAATTCCCTGCTGTTGTCAGAAGCCGACCAATCGCATTCAGCACACCGGCGGCGAGCGGATCAAGCCCGGCTCGGACGAAGAAAAGATCCTCGACTCAGTGGATTCAGTATCTGGCGTCGACATCCGACGCAGTCGCTGGCCGCCGAGCGCCGTCGCCTGAGCTGAGACCGCCGGGAGCCGCCAAGCAGGGTCATCTGGTCCGCCGCCTGACTCACAGCCAGTACGACAACACAGTGCGCGATCTGCTCGGCGATTACAGCCGGCCGGCGCTGCATTTCCCGCCCGAGGATTACGTCGACGGTTTCAAGAATCAGACGCGTTACCAGGGCATGCCTCCGCTGCTGGTCGACGCTTACAGCACGTCCGCCGAGAAGCTTGCGCTGAATGCTTTCCGCGCCGGCGACATCAACGACTTGATTCCGTGCAAAGCCGACCGGAGCCCGCGGATGTAAAATGCCGCGACCAGTTTGTGCGCGTCGTTCGGATTGCGCGCCTTCCGCCGGCCGTCTGCGCGACGACGAGTTTAAGCGCTACGCCGCCGCGTTCAGCGCGCAGGCGAGCGCCAGCCGGCAAGTTCCTCGAGGGCGCGCGAACGGTGGTGGAGGCGATGCTGCAGTCGCCCAATTTCCTGTTCCACCTGGAAGGCGGGCCGGACGGGCAATCGGTGGATTACGACATCGCCAGCCGGCTGTCTTATTTGTTGCAGGACACGATGCCCGACAAGCTTCTGTTGGATGCCGCCGCGAAAGGCGAATTGCGCACCGCGGCGGGCCGCGAGACGCCGCCACGCGCCGTCTGCTCGACGATCCGCGCGCGCACCAGGCGCTCGATGAGTATTTCGATCAGTGGCTGCGATTCGACCGCGTGCTGAATTCCTCCAAGGAAGGGCGCCGTTTCCCGGAATTTTCGCTGGAGATGGCTGGCAACATGGTGGAAGAAACCCGGCGCCTGCTGGATCATCTGGTCTGGGACGACCAGCAATTTCATGGAGCTGTTCACGGCGGATTACGCGTACTTGTCCACCGATCTGGCGACGCTGTATAAGTTGCCCGCCTCCGCCGGCCAGTTCGAGTTGGTGCATTTCCCCGCCGGTACGCCCCGCGCCGGAATCTTGGGAGAGGCGTCGTTCCTGGCCGCGAACGCGGGCCCGACCGAAACATCGCCCACCGCGCGCGGAATCTTCATCCGCGAACAATTGCTGTGCCAGCACGTGCCGCCTCCGCCTCCGAACGTGGATACCAACCTTCCCGAGGCCAGCGAGGACAAACCGCTCACCCGGCGGCAGCGCATGTCGGCGCACGTGGAGAATCCGCTGTGCGCTTCCTGCCACCGGCTGATGGACCCGATCGGCTTCGGGCTCGAGAGTTTCGACGCCATCGGCCGCTATCCGGGAACACGAGACGATCCTGATCGAGAGCCCCACCGGCAAACGCAAGGACGACAAGAAAATCGATCTGGATCTCGACACCAGCGGCGAGGTCGCCGGAATTCCGAACTCGCGTTCTCCGATTCCGGACAATTGGGGCAGATTCTCTCCCAAAGCCCGGTGTGCCAGGAGTGCATGGTGCGCCAGATGTTCCGCTATGCCTACGGCCGCATGGAGACATCCGCGGATGAGGACACCATTCATCAGCTTGTTCGCGGCCTTCCGGGATTCCGGATTCCACTTCAAAGACCTGTTGATCGGGCTGGTGCGGTCGCCGGAATTTTTGGCTGGGTTGGAAGATAATCAAAAAGGAGCTACCTGGACCGCCAGGGCCCGAGTGTCAGCTCGAACGACTTCCAGTTTGAAAACTGCAGCGAGGAGATAAGAATGCAACTCGATCAGACGCAAATTCTTAAGAGGGAGTCAGCGTTACCGGAGCACTGGTAAGGGTCGGGCTTCCGCCGCTCGCCGCGATGTTCAATTTCAACGGCACGGCTTACGCCGCTCCGAGCCAAGGCAAGAGGCGGCGAGCCCATCGAATCGCAGCTTCCTGATCTGGTTCAACGGAAACGGAATTCCGGAACGCTACTGGATTCCCGAGACCACAGGGCCGGATTACGAGCTGTCGCCGTGTCTCGCCCCGCTGCTGCCGGTGCGAGGACTACGTCCACGTCATCAGCGGGATCGACAACGTGGCCGCCCGGCTCAATGGACAGGGCAACGGACATTTCACCGCCCTGTGCGGATCTGATGACCGGCACCGCCTACACAGGGCGCGGCGCGAGCGGCCCTTCGATCGACCAGATCCTCGCCGCCAAGATGGGCGCGAAGTCGCGATTCCATTCGCTGCAGATCGGCGTGGCGCAGGAATCGCACGGTGAGAACGTGCACCGCAACATGAGCTGGGCGGGTTACGATCGCGCGCTGCCGCCGGAAATGATTCCGCAGAATCTGTTCGACCGGCTGTTCGGCAGTCAAGGATCAAACCTGGGTCGGCCGCAAGAAGAGCATTCTCGATCTGGTTCAGGCGGCGATGTCGCCGAGCTCAAACCGGCTCTTGGCCAGGAAGACCAGCAGCGTCTCGACGAGCACCTGACTTCGGTGCGGGATCTGGAACGGGCCATCGCCAGCCTGCCGCCCGACTACGGAAAGAATCTCAAGGAGCCTGAGGACATCACCGATCTGACGGATTATCCGCGGATCGCGAAGATCCAGTCCGATCTGCTGGTCCAGGCCTTCGCCACCAGGCAGACGCGCGTGGCTTCCTACATGCTGACCAAGTGCCAGAGCCTGACCCGCTTCCCCTGGCTGGGCTTGTCCGGCAACCGGCATCACGATTACACGCATAACAACGCCGGCTCGCCCGAGCAGCAGCGCATTCTGCGCGACATCACGCGCTGGCACGTCGAGGAGTTTTCCTACTTCCTGCAGCGCATGAAGGCCATGCCCGGAGGGCGATGGCAACCTGCTGGATCACACCGCTTGCGTGTACGTCCACGAGCACGCCGAAGCCAATCCGCATAAGTGCAACGGTCTGGCGATGCTGGTCGCCGGCGGCGGGATCAAGGGCGGCACGCACACCAAATCGCACAACTCCATCGGCGATGTCTACCTGACGCTCGCGGACGAGGTTCTCAAAGCGCCGATCGGGAAGGAATTCCCGACGGCCGAAGAAAAGATGAGCGAGCTCATCTGAGCCCGGTCATGCGAACCTGGCTCTGTCTCATCGCCACCAGCGCGCTACTGGCCGCGCAAGTACAACAGCCATCGCCCCGCTACTATCCGACCAACCAGGAGAAACAGCAGATCTATGCCAAACTGGCGGAGCTGACTGCGGCGACCAACTAAGCTGGAAAGCAATCCGCTTTACCCCGACGTCGCGATCTACCAGAAAGCGGGCGACTTTATCCTCGCGCATCCCGGAAGAATTCGTGAAGGCGTCGTTTGTGAAGGACACGCTGGACGTTCTCGATAAGGGCATCGCGCGCGCCAAGGAGCTCGCCGCCGGTTCGCCGTCCTGGACACAAAAGCAAGGGGCGTCTGGTGCGCGCCTATCGTTCGACCATCGATGGCAGCGTGCAGCCCTACGGGTTGATCATTCCCGAATCGTATTCCGGCCAGCCCATCCGTTTGGATATCTGGATGCACGGCACCAACCGCGTTCTGAACGAAGTCGCTTTCATTACCCAGCATGAGACCGCCGAACCCGTACCGCCGGCCAGGCTTACATCCAGGTGGATGTCTACGGCCGCAGCAATGTCTCCTACCGCTGGGCGGGCGAGACCGACGTCTTCGAAGCGATAAGGTCGGTTGAGGAGCACTACAACATCGATCCGAAACGCATCGCGCTGCGCGGATTCTCCATGGGCGGCGCAGGCGCCTGGCACCTGGGGCTTCATCATCCCGATGATTGGGCGGTGTTTGAAGCCGGCGCAGGCTACACCGAAACCAAAGTTTATGCGAAGAAGGGTCCGCTGCCGCCATATCAGGAAGAGGCGTTGCATTACTACGACGCGGTCGACTATTCGCTGAATGGCACCGACGTCCCGTTTGTTGGCTATGGCGGGGAAATCGACGCGCAGCTTCAGGGCTCCAAAAACATTCAGGCGCAACTTCTCAAAGAGGGCGTGAATCTGCCCGACCTGCGGGCGCTGTTTCTGATCGGACCGAAGACCGCGCACAAATGGGAGCCTGAGACCCACAAAATTTCAGAACACTTCGTCGAGGAGGCGCTGGCCAAGGGCCTCACGCCCCCGCCGCACATTCGCTTCGTCACCTACACCACGCGCTTCAACCGCTGCTTTTGGATGACGGTGGAGGAGTTGCAGAAGACCTATGAACGTGCCGAAGTGGACGCTACCAGGGAAGCGAATCGGACCACGGTTACCACCAAGAATGTCGCCCGCATCCGGATAGAAGGCTCCGGTCCATTGTCTCTCGATGGGCAGGAGTTTCCCGAGTGTCGGCGAGTTTGCCAAGACGAACGGCACCTGGGCAAAGGCCGGTGCAGTTGACGGGTTATGGAAGCACCATGCCTTGCAGGGCCCGGTTGACGACGCTTTCATGGAATCGTTTTTGTGTGTCCGTCCGACTGGTACTGGCACCCAAGCCACGCCCTACTCTCTCGTCGTTTTGGACCAGTTCCAAAAGGATTTTTCAAAGTGGCTGCGGGGCGACCCGCGTGTGAAGGACGACCGCGATGTCACGGCATCGGACATTGCGGACAATAACCTGATCCTGTTTGGCGACCCCTGGAGCAACCAGTTGATTGCGAAAATCATCGGCAAGCTGCCCATCCAGTGGACCAAGCAGGAGATCACTCTGGGAGGCCGCACCGTGGATGCCGCCACTCACGCACCGGTGCTTATCTTCCCGAATCCACTGAACCCGAACCGATACGTCGTGATCAATAGCGGCCATACATTTAGCGAGGACGATTGGCGCGGCACCAATGCGAATCTCTATCCGCACATCGGCGACTACGCCTTGATTAGCGTGAATAACAGGCGAGGTTGTACACTCCGGTTTCTTTGACGAGCACTGGAAGTAGCTCATCCAGCTTCCCCGAAAGAGGAATGGCACAGCGTCCTGTGCTCCGGAAAATTGGATACACATGAGGGATGGCGTTGCAGTAACGTGTTACTGATGCTTCGACACCACTTGTATGCATCGTGACGTCGCGATTCACGAAGCGGCGTTTGGTCCGAACAGCCCTCAAGCGCTGCAGATTAGGCGTGATTTAGGAGTGCCATGATCCATCGACAATCGTGCTTAATCCGGCTCTTCGCGAGTCTTGCGATGACCGTGCTGCTTGCTAAGGGTGTGGATTTCGACGGCAGGCCAGCCATCGTTCTGCGCAACGACAAAATCGAGTTGACCATTCTCATCCGCGGCGCGACGCTAGCCAATCTCGTTCTCCGCGACGACGCCGAAAAACTCAGTCCGTACTGGAATACGGATCGGGCGCAACGCGCAGCCGGCTCCCCGCCCGCTAGGCCTGCGGGGTCATCGGCCATTTTTTGTGCCTGGACGGATTCGGAGCGCCTTCCGAGGAAGAAGCGCGCGGCCGGGATGCCGTTTCACGGCGAGGCCAGTGGGCGGCAGTTCGAAGCTGTATCAATCGGCCGGCGGCCAGGGGCGTTTCCAACCGTGAAACTCAAGGCTCGTTTGCCGCTGGCGCAGGAGGATATCACGCGGACCGTTACGCTGCATCGACGGCGAGAGCGTGGTCTACGTCAACACGCGAAGTAGAGAATCTACTGGCGATCGATCATCCCCTTTCCTGGGCCGAGCATGCCACCACCGGACCGCCGTTCCTGTCGCCTGGACATACTATCATCGACATCCCCGCGACCAAGTGCCGCGTTCGTCCCGCAGAAAGCCGGTTCCACCGGAAAGCTGGCGTATGAAAAGGATTTCGTCTGGCCGCTCGCGCCGCTCACCCAGGGCGGCAGCGTCAACCTGACCACGGTGCCCGCGAACGGAACCTCGCTCGATCTGGCCACCTGCCTGATCGATCCCGGCGAGAACCTACGGTTACGTCACCGTGCTTCGGCCCGACAAGCATTTGATGTTCGGCTATGTATTCCGCCGCGAAGAATTTCCCTGGCTGATGAGCTGGATGAACTATAGCGGCGATGCCCGCGCCGCGCGGGGCGTCGAATTCTCCACCCAGCCCTTCGACGTTTCGCATCGGGAAACTGTGGATGCCCACGAAATGTTCGGCGCTCCCACTTACAAGTGGCTGCCGGCGAAGGCCAAGCTCCACGCGAGCTTTTTGATGTTTTATACGAAAACGCCGGAAGTCTTTGACAGCGTGGCCGACGTGAACCTGGAAAATGGCCGGATACAGATTCGCGACAAGTCGGGCCGCGTAATCACGCTCACTGCCACGCGTCCGCTCTAAAGACTGATGACCCGTTAGGATATGAAAATGATGCTTCGTTTTACGCTCATGCGGTCTCCTCGCCGCGTTCTCGTGCTTCGCGCAGGAGGGTTCGCAAGTCTACATCTCCCACTGCATGCAATGCCATTCGCCCACCAGCGCGACCCACGCTCCCACGCCGGAAGAGCTGTCGCAGATTCCGTGGCAGGACATTTTGAAAACGCTCGAAACCGGAGCCATGCAGGTGCAGGCGCAAAACCTGTCGCCAGAGGAGCGCGTCGCCGTCGCCCGCTATGTTGGCAAAGCCGGAGGCGCGCCCGTGCTGCCGCCAGATGAGCGGTTTCTGCGCGGCAGGTGTGCATCCAGTCGCGACCAAGGCAATGTGGAACGGATGGGGCGTCGACAATCTCAACACGCGCTTTCAACCCGCCGCGGCCGCGGGCCTGACCGCCGCCCAGGTCCCGGCTCTAAAGCTGAAATGGGCGTTCGGTTTTCCCGGCGCCAGGAGCGCCTACAGCCAGCCAAACGTGGTGGGCGGCCGCGTCTATACCGGCAGCAACGACGGCACCGTCTATGCGATCGACGCGCGCAGTGGCTGCCTGTACTGGATGTTTCGCGCCAAGTCGATGGTGCGTTCGAGCGTGGTCGTCGGTCCCGATAAGCGCGCATACATCGGCGATCTCGACGCGAACCTATACGCGCTCGATGCGGAAACCGGCAAGCTGATCTGGCAGAAGAAGGCGGACGACCAGCCGTTCGCGCGCATCACGGGCACTCCCAAGCTGTATGACGGCCGCCTGTACGTACCCATCGCCTCGCAGGAAGAGAATGCGGGCGCGAATCCGATCTACCCGTGCTGTAAGTTTCGCGGCAACCTGGTCGCGGTCGACGCGAAATCCGGCGAGGTGATCTGGCGCGCCTACACTTCGCCCGAGCCGCAGCCGACCGGCCTAAGCAAAACCGGCGTGCAGTTCTACGGGCCTTCCGGTGCGACCACCTGGTCTTCTCCCACGCTCGATCTCAAACGGAAGTTGATCTACATCATGACCGGCAACGGCTACTCCGATCCCGACATCAAGACCGCCGACGCCATCGTGGCCATCGACATGAACACCGGCAAGATTCGCTGGTCGCAGCAAGCGAGTCCGGACATGTTCAATTGGGATTGCGGGCCGCGCGGCGGCGGAGGCAACTGCCCCGCGAATCACGGGCCGGATGAAGATTTTGGTTCCTCGGCCGTGCTTTTTGATGTAGGCGGAGGCAAGCAACTCCTCGTCGCGGGACAAAAAACGGGCGTTGTGCATGCATTCGATCCGGACCACGACGGCAAGATCGTGTGGCAAACGCGCATCGGCAAAGGCAGTACGCTCGGCGGCGTCCTGTGGGGCATCGCCGGCCATCAAGGAATCGCCTACGTTCCGCTCTCGGACATCGACCGCCAGAAGCCGGCCTCCGGCGGCGGCATGTTCGCCATCGATGCCGCAACCGGCAAAGTGTTGTGGCACACGCCGCCTCCGGCCCCCGCGTGCTTGCCGAAGCCGGGTTGCAATTCCGCCCAGCTCGCGCCGCCCAGCGCGATTGATGGCGCGGTGTTTTCGGGATCGATGGACGGACACCTGCGCGCTTTCGACATGGCGGCGGGGAAAATCATATGGGATTTCGACGCGGCGCAATCATTTCCCACCACCAACGGTATTCCGGCTAGCGGCGGATCTTTCAGCTCAACGGGTCCTACCATTGTGGATGGCATGGTGTATGTGAACTCGGGCTACGGCGGGCAGGGGATGGCGGGCAATGTTCTGCTGGCATTTTCGGTGAATTAGCGTGAGCCGGATCGCCTGTTTACTGGCGCTGTTCACCGCTTCTCTCACGGCCGCGCCCAACCTCGAACTTTATTTCATCGACGTGGAAGGTGGCAAGTCGGTGCTGCTGGTGTCGCCATCCGGCCAGTCGATGCTCTTCGATGTGGGATGGCCGGCCTCCAACAACCGTCCGGCGTCCACCGAACGAATCGTGGAAGCGGTGCAGGCTGCCGGCCTCAAGCGCATCGATTTCCTGGTGATCTCGCATTTCGACGTCGATCATCTGGGAGACGTTCCGCGGTTGGTCGCGAAGATTCCCGTGGGCCGCATCTTCGATCATGGTGACTATCAAACATCCAACCCGCAGGCGGTCGCAGCGCTTCGCACCTTACGCGGCATTGCGCGAACAAGATCGGCCACACAGTTCTCACAGTGGGCGACAAGGTTCCGATCAAAGGTGTAGACGTCCAAGTGTTATCGGCTGGCGGCCAGCTTGATTACAAAGCCACTGACGGGGGCGGGCCAGCGCAATCCGCTTTGCGGCACCTACAAGCAACAGGACGCTCTCGCGACCGACGTTGAAGACAACCAGTCGATTGGCCTGCTCATCACGTCAGGCAAGTTCCGTATGCTCGACTTGGCCGACCTGGAAGCGCATCATAGTCACGACTTGGTCTGTCCAGACAATCTGATCGGAACCGTGGATGTCTATAACGTGAACGTCCACGGCCAATTTAAAGGCATTGCACCGGAACTGGCCGGGGCGCTGCAGGCGCCGGTCATTATCCAGGCCAACGGCGCTAGAAAAGGCGCCGATGCGGAGACGTGGCCTGTGCTCGATGCCGCGCCGGGACCTCGGGGTAAGACGAAGGATGTCTGGCAGCTTCACTTCTCGCTCAACGCCGGCAAAGACGCCAACCCGCCCGACGATTTCATCGCGAACCTGGAGCCCTCCGATGGCTTCAAATGGATTCGCATTTCCGTGGCGAAGAACGGGACATTTACTGTCACTAATACCCGCAACGGATTTAGTAAGCGCTACAGCAAGTAGCTGCGGTTTCCCAGACCTGTCCATCGCCAAAAATATGTCCGTCCAGCACATTCATTTAGGCGAGAATAGGCCCCCCCGATAGTTACAGGCCCAGAACACTCTAAAAGATTGATTATAGGATAGATAAATTGGCGGAGGAAGAGGGATTCGAACCCCCGAGCGAGTTACCCCGCTAACGGTTTTCAAGACCGCCGGTTTCAACCACTCACCCATTCCTCCGATTCCCATCTTATCTGATTCCTTCATTTTAGGGGATGTGTCACACTGCCGCTTTGGGCTTTTTCGCCTTGCGCGGCACCACTGTCACAGTTTTGTCACAGGTCGGAAGCTTCGCGACCGCCTGCGCTTTTGCTTCATGGTTGCTGTGGGCGTAACGCATCGTCGTGTTGATGGTCGCATGACCCAGCAGTTCCTTGACGGTCACAAGGTCAACTCCAGAGCGCGTCAGCCTTGAGGCGAACGTATGCCGGAGCGTGTGCCAGGTGATGCCGGGCAGGTCCGCTCGCTTCAGAATCGCTTTGAAACCCAGCTTCAGGTCGTAGAAGCGGTCGCCCGTGACGGGGTTGTAGAAGACATACGGCCCGTGCTTCACGGCCTGCTTCGCCATGACGATCTCCACGGCCGTATCGTTGAGCGGCACTTCGAGCCTGCGGCGCGTTTTGCCCATGATGATCGATAGTCGTTTTTCCTGGATATTCACGTCCTCCCATTTCAGATTGAACAGATCGCCGCATCTGAGGCCTGTATTAATCGCGAAGACAATCAGCTCTCTTAAGTAGGGCGGTGAGGCCTGCAACATACGCTGTTCCTCATCCGTGCCTATCGTGCGGAATTGCAGGTTGTTCTCCGGCAGGAATTTCACCAGCCGGACGGGGTTGGCACTGCGAGAGAGCCGCCAGCGCTCCGCCATGTTGAGCATGTGCTTGAGCAGCGCGGTCTCACGGTTGACGGTTGCCGGCGACACTTCCCGGCCCCGGCGTTGCTGAAACTCCTCCACCTGTAAGGGGGTGATGGAGTCTAGCGTTCCGTTGCCGATCAGTCTCACTAGGTTCCCGTACATTTGTTCATCCCGGCGCCAGGACCGCTTGTGCACCCTGGCGTAAGCGATGTATCGCTCCCACAATTCCCCCAGCGGGACATGAACGGGTTTGACGTACACGCCGCGCTGGACCTCTGAGATTCGCAAAGCCAAGAACTTTTCGGCCTCGCGCTTGTTGCGAGTCCCTGTTGATTCCTGGACCCGCTTGCTACTCGCGAAATAATCCGCGTACCAGACGCCGGCTTTCTTTCTTTGGTAGAGCGCCATAAGGATGGCTCCTTCTACCCTTTGCCAGCCAGATCCATTTTAGGCGAATGGGTCAGGGAATGGATCACGTCGATGGGATCGAAACGTAGGCACCGTCCGGCCTTTATGAAGGGGATTCGGCGCAGGTAGACCCAATTGTAAAGCGTTCCCTTGGGAATGCAGAGACGGCGGGAAAGCTCGTTGATATCGATCAGTGTTTTTTCCAATGATGAACTTCCTTTCGCGAGACTGGCCCAGCATTGGGCTGTGGCTGCTGGGCGTGCGCGGATGATCAGCGCGATGCAGATGCCAATAGGAGGACTGGCTGCGATGAATCCTGCCATGGTTCGCCGCAGACCCCTGAACTGCGCCGGAATTCGGACTCCTTGCGTTTCCCACTGACGTGTTTAGCGATCCCAGGCGGCAGGTTCGGGAGATACGCTTTTAGGGCGCGTGTCTCCACCCAGTTCTGGCGCTTGTCGCGGCTCTTTCTCTTCAGCCTTCCGTGATCACAAGTCCCGTCCGTTCACATCCGCATGCGGTACTGTCAGAGGCGCGTCCCAAGCGTCACGGAGGAGCTGCTTCGCTTTATGGATTCGGCTGAGCACGGTTCCAACCGGCACTCCCTGCCGACGGCCGATTTCGCGGATTGAAAGCCCGTCAACGAAATGCGCCACCAGCACGCGGCGATGCTTGGCTGGAAGTTGGTCCAGGGCATTTTGCAGCCGGTGCCGCTCCTCTTCTTTTTCCAACTCATCCGTGACGAGCTCCGGCGCGGCGATTTCGCGGGCGTCTTCGTGGTCCATCGACTCGAACTGGACCGACCTTTCGCGCCTTTTGGAATCCCAGGCGACGTTTCGAGCGATGGCCTGAATCCACGTGTGAGGCGACGCGGCTCCTCGGAAGTCTTCCCGCTTTTCCCATCCCGCCAGGAAGGCTCGGGCGGCAATGTCTTCCGCTTTGTCCCGGTCCATGACGAATCCTGCGATGCTCTCGACCACGCGGTCTCGATATTGGCTGTGGAATCTCCCGAAACCTTCCGCATCCAATAGTTGTCTTGCTCGCACGCGCGATAGTTCGGCCACACCGGGGCGGGTTGAGGTGCGCTCTTGGGGAAGTAACTCGTCGAGGATTTCAGCGGAGGTCTTCTGGATGACCGCCAGAGTTTGAGTTACCGCTCTCTGGTCGCTGCAATACTCTCTTAGGTACTCGCCGCTGGCGGTGTTGGTCTCTATGCCCAAGCCGCGCGCGACCACATAGGCCACCCCCTCCGCCTGTGCCTCTATGGTGTCGCGGGACAGGGCCGCAGTCTCTGGGCGATGGTGAAGCATCTCGTGCGCCAACTCGTGCGTCAGAACGGAGACCCATTCGACCTGGGAGAGTCCCGGCATAAGGCGAATCTTCCCGCCCGAAGAGATGCCGCGAGCCGGCTCGATGCTCCGGTCAATCTGCAGATCGATGCCGCGCTTGGCCACCAGCGCTCTTAGTTGCGCGCCATATTTCCAGACATCGACTTTTGCGGGCGTGGATTCAGGAAGCGGTTTTCCCTCGGTTTGCGAGACGTCGAAGACGTATGCGGCGCGAAAACCGGCCCGTGGAAAAGGATCGTCCTTAGGCGGGGACTGGCCGCGAGCCGGCTCTGATTTCATTTCGGCAGGCGTGAAGATCAAAACGCCTTTTTCGCCCTTCTTGATGGTCCGCCCGAAGTCATTCCATGTGTGGATTCCAGCCACTTGGGTCGCATTCGGCCGCTGCGCCGCGATCATAAGGACGTTCCTCCAGGAGTAGCGCCGGAACCGGCTCATGGCGGTCAAATAATTCGTGAGGGCATCGCTTCGGCCGGCTTCCAGTTCGCGAGCCACGTGACTAAGCGCTTTCTCAGCGATTTTGCGCGCTGTTTCGTTTGGATAGCGGTCCATGGGATTACCAACAGTGATGCTCTACCAGGTTGGGAGGAACAGGGTGGTTAGCGACTCCAGTTCACAGGTTCGGGTGTTTCCCTGGCGGGCTGCTGATGGGCGCCCGGTTCAGGAGGTTGTGAAGGTTGTGCCTGTTCTGGCGTTGGTGATGCCGTTTGCCTAGCCAGTGCTTCAGCCTGGGACGGCGCGGCCCGCTCTTCGGGAATGAGTTCATCAAGGATCTTGGCGGAGGTTTCTTGGATAGCAGACAAGGATTTGGCGAGCGTAGCTTTGTCGCCGTTGTAGAGCGCGATGTAATCCGCGGCGGCCGTGTTGGTCTCAAGGCCGATGCCACGGCTCACGACATAGGCCACCGCTTCCGCTTGCGTTTCTCGCACTACTTTCGGCAGCGGCTGAGCCTCTTTGCCTTGGTGAAGCATTTCATGCGCCAGTTCATGGACGAGGACAGCGAACTCTTCTCCTTTGGGAAGATCGGGTATTAAGCGAATACGTCCACCGCTGGACATGCCCACGGCAGGCGCAATAGATGGGTCATACTCCACGGCAATTCCCCGCTGCGCCGCAAGGGCCTTTAGCTTGTCCGTAAAGTCCTTCGGATCGCCGGTGGTCTTGGCGATTTCAGGCAGCGGCTTTCCTTCCGTTTGCGAAACATCAAACACGTATGCAGTTCGGAATCCTGCCACCCGGAACGGCTCTTTCGGGCTCGGCTCCTTCACCTGCGTCTGGTCGGGTGACGCTTCGCGCTTCACCACTACCGGCGCGAAGATCATGATGCCTTTTTCGCCTTTCTTGACCGACCGGCCGAGATCGTGCCAGGTATGAAAGCCGGCTACACGCGTCGCGTCGGGTCGTTGCGAAGAAATGAGAAGCACGTTGTTCCACGAATAACGTCGAAACCGGCTCATCGCCCCCAAGTAGTTCTTGAGAGCTTCGCTCTTGCCGACCTCCAGTTCGGCCGAAAGACGATTGAGAGCCTCCTCAGCCGCTTTCTTTGCTTTATCACTTGCGTAAGGCATGTCCCTACTCGGATATGCGTAATAGAGCGGAAACGCGGCCGCCCTTTCTCTTTTCTCCACTGTGCTTTCCTGCGAAAGCGGCGGCGTAAGCGCCATCCTTTGCCAGTCTGGGGGCGATTTTTTCGTCCGATGGATTGAAAACCGGATTGATCGCTCCTTCCAGTACGCGACCGATCGAGCAATGTGAGGTCTTGAGAAGCGAGGCGGCGGGAAATCGCCGATCCCAACCGAGCCCTTTTAGAAGGCCAATTTCATGGAAAGCTGGATGAATCGGGGCAAATTGCTTTGATCCATCGCGCCTGAGATGCGCCCGAAATTGGGGTTGTTCACATCCATAACGGGTCCATTGAAGAACTGAGGTGTGTTCGTTGCATTGAGAAAATCGCATCGCATGATCAGATCGATTCGCTCGTGAATCCGCTCATGTTTCAGGACTGAGAGGTCGAGATTATCGATGCGCGGATTTCGCACGGACGTAATGAGACTGGACCAGGTCTGAAGCGTCGACGGCGCCCGGATCGTCCAGGCGGGTTGCTCGCCGGGCAGGCAGTTCTGCGTGGCGCCGCTCGCCAGCAAGGTGCAGGTATTGAACCAGCGTCCGAGGTTTTGGCCAGCATACATCGGGTTGTTGCCGGTTGGTACGGCATCATAGGGTGACAAGTTCAAAGGCATCCCCGATTGCAGGCGGGCGATACCGCTGATTTCCCAGCCGCTGATCAGATGACGTAGCACCACCGGAGCCGAAGCCAGATACCGCTTCCCCTGGCCAACGGGCAATTCATAGAGCCCGTTAATTTGAATGCTATGGGGTACGTCCCAAAGGGCCACGACTTTTTCAAGTTGCGTGTCCTGGGCATTCCGGAAGCTGGCCATATCGATGGTCTTCGAATAGGTGTAAGCCGCGCTGATATTCAAGCCCGAGGAGAGACGCTTGTAGAGCATGAGTTGAAGCGCGTTGTAGCTGGAATGGCCAATCGGAATGTCGAGCTCGTTGATGGACTGAAACTGCGGAAACGGGCGGAGCAACTGTTGGAGCTGGATGGTCGGACCATTGAGTGCCGTACCAGGAACAAGGCCCGCAAACGGGTTCGAGACGCTCGTCGCCAAGGCCGCTGCACCCAAGGCAAGGGATTGCAGTGAAATTTCATTGAAAGGCTTGGTTACCTCAAGATCACGAATACGGCTGCCCACGTAAGCAATCGAGGTCAGCATCTGGTGCGGCAATTCGCGCTGCAGCTCAATCGAGAATTGGTGGGTGTAAGGAATGGGTCGCTGAGGGTCTGCAAAGGAAAAGGACTGGCCGATTGCGGTCGCAAGACCAAGCGCGCTGCCCACAGGGCGCAGAATGCCGTCCGGAAAAGGGTTCGTGAGCAAATTGAGCGGCACGCCCGCCGTAATCGATGTGACCATGGCGGTCTCCTGACTAAAACCAGGCGCGGGACCAGGATCATCGAATGTCTGAGCGTAGAGCAACGCGTAGCCCCCACGGACGACCGTATTCTTCCCGAGCTGGTAGGCCAGGCCGAAACGGGGTCCAAAATTCTTCCAGTCACGGTTGAAGATGCCTCGATTTTGGCCGCCCACGCCCGCAAACAAGAGACCACCCCGAAGATTCAGTCCCGACACTTGGAGTGGGCTTGGATCAATCGTGTCAAATCCTCGCGTCAAAGCATTAAACCGGTCTGTCAACGGTCCGAGATAGTCGTAGCGAAGCCCCAGGTTCACCTTCAAACGCGCTGTGACGTTGATGTTGTCTTGCACAAAAACGGACCATAATCGTTGCTGCAGGGCTGGTTCCGTATTGACATCAACGAAACCCGAGGCGGGCGTGCCGAGCAGGAAAGAGGCTATCGAGTTGCCGGAACTCGGCTGGATGCTTAGCGGGTTTTGTCCGGTAAATTGCTGGGTGAAGTTGAAGGCTCCGGCCCACGCGCCGGGATTGGTGCGATAGCCACGCTGAAGCCGGAAGTCTCCGCCTATCGTTATGCTGTTGCGTCCGTGAATCATGGAGAGCAAAGTTTCGAGCGAATTGGTCTGGGCAACAGGGTCGTACTGGCTCGGAACCGAGCCTGCGCCGTTATAGTTGGCCCAGCTAAATTGCGGAAACCACGCCTTGGCTTGGGAGACGTACTGGGGTGAGAAACCGAGGCTGGCAAGATTGTAGTTGGCGCCGATAGCGCTGCCGCTCTGTCCCAAGAAGCGAGCCAGCCCAACTCGAACATTGAACACCGTGGATGCATTCAAAAGCCGGGTGAGCTGAATCGTAGCGCTATGATTCTCCCGCTTAAAGGGCGCGTTCGCGCTCGTTTCGGCGACATTAACGGATGAAACGGTCGAGTAATGGAATCCGCGTTCCTCTTGCAGTGCATTACGAGAATAGCGCACGAACAGCCGCGTTTTGTCGCTCTTATTGAAATCGACGCGGCCTGTGTATTCCGGGAAGAAGTCGGTGAATTTGCGCGTTGAGGAGCTGGAGACTAGATTATTGAGAGCCGTTATTGGATTTCCAGGCACATCGCCGAGGGGAATCAACGATAGGACTTTGACGGCAACGGAGTTCAGCAAGCCGGCCGGAATCTTGTTCTCGGGGAATGGTTCCCGAACCAAGCTCCCATCGGGAGCGAGTTGGGTTGTGAACGGATTGTAGATGATCTGTTGGAGTGGTTTGCCAGAGGCATCGGTTCCGTAATAGGTGCCAGAAAAGTCACCGGTTCTTTGTGCGGCTGTCGGGACGGACGCTACAAAGGGGTCCGGGATGACCTGCCGGATGTCTTCATAGGTGAATGTGAAGAACAGCCTGTCATGCACAATCGGTCCGCCCACATCCGCGCCAAAAGTATTAATGTGTGAGGATTGACGGGGCAGTCCGAGAAGATTGTTGTTAAACGTGTTCGCATTCAAGCGGGTATTTTGCAGATACTCAAATGCAGAGCCATGCCAGGTATTGGCGCCGCTCTTGGTGATAATGTTGACAATACCGCCGGTTGTCCAGCCATATTCGGCGTCGTAGACCGACGTTTGGACGCGGAACTCTGCGGTGGCTTCGGCCGTCGGCACGTACGCCACTGCGCTGGCCCGAGATAGATTGGAAGTGCCGTCGATCAGGACCTCATTCATGGACGGTCGACCGCCGCTGACGGCCATATTGCTCGATCCCGCGATGTCAAAGGGTCGTAGTCGGGTCACGGACGATGTTACGGCGATGCCCGGCGCTGACCATGCCTGGGCAAAGATGTTGCGGCCCTGAAGTGGGGTCTCTAGGACACGCTTGGGCTCGACGCTCAGACCGCGGTCGGCCGTGGCGCTTTCAAGGAGCGGAGCATCCCCCGAAACGATCACACTTTGGAGCAAGTCGCCGATTTGCAGCGTGACGTCAAGGACGGCGGTCTCTGCCACGCGAAGCTCTATTCCCTCGCGGACCACTTTGAAGAAACCAGGCTTTTCAACGGTGAGGGTGTACTCGCCGGGTGCGACAAGAGGCAAGGAGTACTCACCAAACTCGTCCGACCTCCTAGTCTGTGAGACTCCCTGGAAACTCGATTTCAGTTCGATCTTTGCTCCGCCTACAGCATTCCCGCTGGGATCAGTGATACGACCTGTAAGCGTCGCGCGAAACTCTTGTCCGATGAGAGGCGATCCTGCGATCGCCGCAAACGCTAGGAGCCATCGATTTAACACGTGGAACATGATTCACTTCTTGTGCACACGGAAATTGTAGGACGCGATCCCACTGGCGCCTGACTCCAGGGCCAGGATATAATCCCGATCTTCTAGAGCGTTGCTTTGGATGATGAGATCCAAAGACGACTGCCCAGCCTGCGAATGCGCTCTTTGGCTCCAAACCGGGGTTTCATCCTCCACGGTTCGAAGAACGGCGCGATCCAAGGTATTCGCCGCAACGCCGGTGAGGTCTAGCCGAAGTCGCACGGCCGCCTCTTTCTGAGGAATTGAGATGACTTGCTCACGTCCTTCCAAAGACCGCGAAGGCCCGCCGGGGTGCAGAACGAAGGTTACGGGCCTCGTCGGGAGGTAGAGAACACTTGCCGTGATCGCCACCAGAAGCGCTGCAGCCCAGCCGGAACGGAGAGCCGCATTTAGAATGCCCAGGGACGGGCGCCTCTGGAAGCGGCGTCTCAGAGCGGCGGTCAGTTCGACCTTGCGCCGGCCTTCTGGGCTGCCCAGGTACCGGTGTTCGAACGAGCTTCGTTCTTGTGGCGATAGCCCGTCTGCCAGGTAGTCCTCAATCACTTCAGACTCGATTGCTTCCAGATGCTCCAGGAGAGCGGGATCGTTCAGATACCGCTCCTCGATCACCCTTCGCTCTTCAGGCGTTGATAAACCCAACAGGTATCGAATCAAGCGCTGCTCGTCGTCCGGTCGCTCCATGAAGGGCACAGCCGGACTCAGCTCTTCCGTGACGAAAGTCCGGAATCCATTTCATCTTGCTGTCTCAGATTTCGTCGCTTGTCGATGCACTCCTGGAGTTCTTTCCGGATTCGAGTCACGCGAATGCGCAGGGCGTTTTCGCTGATGTTAAGCTTCTTGGCGATCGCCTTCCGCTGGGCTGCTTTCTTGCGATCTTCAACGTCATGATACGCACGAATAAGGGACCGATCCTTTCTGGACAGGCACTTGAGACATTCATCCAGATCCTTCGCCATGGTCTCGCTCACACGCGCGTCCCCTGGGTCGGCCTTGGGTTCGGAAGCAAGGCTCCGCTCCCGCTGGCGCTGACGTCGGTCCTCGTGAAGCACGTTTTCGGCGATTTTAAAGACAAATGCCTGCAGGCTTCTAATCTCGACGCCGGCGCCCAATGCTTTGACCAAACGGCAAAACGCCTCATCGGCCAGATCTGGGGGATCTGAGCCGCCGTTCCATTCAAAGTAGCGGATCAAGGCACAACGGAGATGGCAGTATGTCTCAGACCCCAAAACGTCTGAGGGATTGGAAATGAGCTCTGGAATGGTCATCATCCTGCTCCGGACAAAACAAATCCCGCCCAAAAATACGGCGCATACCAACGGGGGCTATTGCGGAATGACACCTGCGCCGATTGCAGAGCGGCTGCGGGAGATCGGTGTCGAGGCCCCAACAACTCGGCATAGAAGAGTTTCATGAATTCTGCGGTGGCTTCATCGTTTAGTTGCCACGTGGTTGCCAGGACTGCCCCGGCGCCCGCGTGAAGAAATCCGCTGGTCAGGCTCAGCATACCCTCCCCGTTGATGATTTTGCCGATGGCACTCCGACAGGCGCTTAAGACAATAAGTTCACTCGGTAATCGCAACGTGGAAAGGTCTCGGAGCCGGAAAAAACCGTCCTTCGGACGGCCGTTGCGATCAACAAGCGAGAACACGAGCCCGGAAAGGTCGGGATCTTGATCGTTCACAAACCCGTGCGTCGCAATGTCAATAATTCGATAATCAAGCAGCTGCCCGCTCTGCAGCACCTCGCGCGTCGCTGCGAAATCAAGAAACGCTCTTGAGTCCTGAGCAGAGGCGTTCTGAAGCGCCCAGGTAGCCTCCCGGCGTGAGTAAGGAAGTCGCGGAATTATCTCAAGCATACCTGCAGCCCGCACGGCTCTTTCGAGGTCCGCCGAGATCACTGACTGATGCGCTTCCATGAGGCCCGCATTCATTCGCAGGAGGCGGGGATCGTCACGGCTAAATACGGGATCAGCAATAACGGCTAAGAGATGTCGCGGTTTGGGCAGCCTCGCTCGTAGTCGCCCCAGCGAAAGGCTTGCCATCGCTGATGGGATCTCCATGATTTCATGGTTAGCAGTCAGCGGGGTTGCATCCGGACGAGTCGGATCGAATAGTGCGCCAAATGGAACATACTGTAGAACGCCATCGCTTACGATGAGCAGGCGCTTAGCGCCCAGATAGGGGGCGACGGGTCCGAGCAATGCGCGACTTAAGGCGCTGATCGCCTCATTTTCCTTTTCTCGTTCGGCTGGCTGGTCTTGTCCTCCTTTTGAGACAGCCGGTGGTGTGGAAAGCCGATCATAAGCCCGCCGAACGAGATTTTCAATTACAAAGCGCGGGGGAAGTGTGAACGCGAAGAAGGTTTTGCGCGTCAGTACCCATGAGAAATTCTGTGGAATTTTCAAGGCATCGGCCCCACTCGGATCAGGCGCCGAATCATCTCTGCCCAAAGAGTATTCCAGCAAGACCGTGTCGTTGTCGAGCAGCTCACTTTGGAGCTTGGCTAATGTAGGGTTCTCAGGCCCAGGTATCTCATCAGAAACGATCCGCCCGTGAGCGAGGTCCGCCGCCAGAAAGGCTTCGGTACTGTATTGCTGCTCAGGCTTCTTGGCTTGGATCGCCATCAGTGTCTGAACGTACAGGGTCGTGAGATCGCGAAAACCAGAAAAGCCTTCGCGCCATTTTGGTGTTTTGAGATCAGAGCGAAGCGACGCCTCAATCGCCATCGCCGCCCTGGCGTGGGGAAGCGCCTTTAGCGGTTGGTCCGAAAGAAGAGCGATCCGGGCTAAAGCATCATGCAGCGATATCTGCGCACCTTGATCCCCTTGTGCCTCACGAACCCTCAGCGCTTGCTCGAAATAGGTCGCTGCGTCGGAGAGCCGGCCCATCCGCTGCAGGACAAAGCCGACGCGATCGAGGGACGCTGCCTCGCCACGTCGGTCACCGGCGACCTGATTGCGCTGCAGCACGTCGACAGCGAATTTGAGGGCTTGGTCGAACTGCTTAGTTGCTAAATTGGCAGTCACGAGACCTTCGAGAGATTTATTCTCGCCTCTTTGATCATTCAATGTGCGGTAGATGGCCAACGCCTTCTTGGCATAGTCGGTGGCCAGAGCGTAGTCGTTTGAGCGAATGGCGTAGCCGCTCAGAACTTCGAGTGCATCCGCTTCACCGCGGCGATCGCCCAGTCTTGTCCAGAGGTGCAAGAATTCCTCGTCCGAAGGAACGATTGAGAGCTTCTCGCTCAAATGCCAATTGAGCCGGCCGAGTTGCCTGAGCGCTTCAAGCCGACCGTACTCATCTTGCAGAGACTCCCACAGATGCAATGCCTTCGTGTAGCAATCGTAGGCGCTTTCCCAATGTCCGGTGCGATCATAGGTGATACCAAGCTGATCCAGCGCAGAGGCTTCGCCATGGCGGTCGCCGGTTTCCGTCCAAAGAGCAACAGCTTCTTGGTACAGCGCGACCGCCTTAGCGGCGGATTGTGCGGTTGCCGGTTGCTGTTGCGCCTCGGCGAAGGCCGCTTGGGCACGCATGCGTTTCATATCATCCGGCTGGACAGGTCGCTTTTCGGACCACCGGATTTCGTACCGGCCTTGCGCGGTTGAATCCTGCGCCGCGCGAACACCCAATCGAGAAACTCCTGGCAGGCCCGCTGCAATCGACATCGACTCGCGGCCGAACGGACCGAAATCCACAGAGGGCATGAGGCTGCCATCCGCCTTGACTGCGATGAGAGAAACGTCGATTTCGCGCTGATCCACGTCGATTCTTACAAAAGTTTTACCTGGTAACTTCAGTTCATACCAATGAATCTCACCTCTCTTGATGTTTCGTTTCAGCAGAGTGCCAGGGACTAGCTGCACCGAGCGCGCAGCCGTGGAAGGCTGAACCCGATGCCAAATATACGCAAGTGCAATAACCGCAAGGGCACCACATGCAAGAGCGCCAATAGTAATACCTGCCTTTGAGAGTCGGAGTAGCCCTGAATCTTCAAGTCGACGGCACAGCGACCCCAACATATTGCGATAGGCCTTTCAGAAGAAAGGTTTGAGTTTATCACACCCCGTATGGTCGATTGATGCAGCACCAGTACTGGTACCTGCAGTACGGAGCTCTGGCAGCGGAGGGGCCGATGAAATGTTTTGGAGTTTTTTGCACTCAGAGATGCTTTGCATTATTGGGTTGATTGGAACAGCGGCCGACGGTCGCTGAAGAGGGGATGGCGCGCTGTCTTTCTGTGCGCGTGCTGCACTTCCATCCTGGCCCAACAACCCCTCAGTTTCCAATACTTCTATGACGATTTGAACCAGCTCGCCCGTGTCGTTGACTCTACGGGCGTTGCGATCGAATACGTCTACGACTCCGTCGGAAACATCCTGCAGATCAACCGGTCGACGGTCTCACCGGGCGCCCTCACAATCTTCAACGTCACGCCTCGAACTGCGGCCACTGGGGCCACAATCACAATCCAAGGTCAAGGATTCAGCCCAAACGCTGCCCTTGATCGAGTCACAATAGGCGGCGCTCCCGTAACAGTGATCTCCGCCACGGGTACCACGCTGGTCGTGATGATCCCAAACAATGGCATGAGTGGGCTGATTTCCGTTCAGGTCGGCATCACTACCGCCACCTCTAGTTTCAGCGAGACGGTGGTTATCAGTCCGATTATTTCGTCCGTAAAGCCACATGCCATTCAAACCAGCACAACCAGCACCAACATTAGCGTGATGGTGACGGGAGCCAATCTCACCAATTCAAGTCTTTCTTTCCCCTCAACTTTTGGTCTCGTAGTGACATCCGCATCAATCAACCCAAGTGGCACCTCTGCCGTAATCAGCGTTATGGCGGCGCCGAATCTGAATGGCAGGTTCGCGCTGGTGGCGAGCACGGGAACAGCGAACTCGGGGCTATTGATCACCTCCGCCAACTCCTTTGGTGCTTTCACCGATCCTAATGGAGATGCCGACAATGATGGTTTAGCGAATGGCCTAGAATTACTCCTCGGGACTGATCCTTTCAATCCTGACAGCGACGGCGACGGATTTTCAGATGGCGTTGAGGTGGCAAGCGGATCAGATCCGCTTGACCCTGCTTGCACGCCGCTCAATTGTCGCATCCACGGAGGAGAGTCGGAAAGTCTAAGCTTCTCGGCATTGAACAATGCGTTGCCACCTTCCAGTTTTCACGAGTCTGATAGTGTGCTTTTCTCCGTACTGAATACAGGGTCGCCTGCGGGTCAGTTTCACGAATCGGACAGCGCGATTTTCTCGGTCTGCAATGTGCTGAACGGGCCTTGCAGTGGCTCAGTAAATAGCCCCACGACGCTATCCCCAACAAGTCCGAACGGCGCCTCCAGGGCGGGTCCGACCATGCAGGGGACAGCCAATTTTAGTGCAACAAGACCTAGAGTCATTTCGGGTCATACCGATACTCGACATAGCAAGTCCTGGAGTCCACTCTGTCACTCTGATCTTCTCGGAGCCGATGGACCCAGAAACGTTGACGAGCGAAAACTTACAGGTCTTGGCTGCCGATACGCCCCTTGACACAACCATCATCATCTCATCTGACTTTCGGACAGTAAGACTGAGCGGGGATCTCCCGCCGAATACTGCTATCACACTGGTGGCGACACCAGATGTGGTGAGCCTTTATGGGAAAGGGCTCACCGAATATCGCACACAATTTAGGACATCTCCGGAAGCATCGAGTAGGCCAAGCGTGAGTGTGTTCCCCGCGATTGGCGCTGGCAACGTGCCATCAGAAGCCCCTATCTTGGTGGACACGGGCATGCCACTGGATACGAATAGTGCAATCGCGGCCAGCAAATTCACACAGAATGGCGAGCCTGTTGCCGGAGCGATACGGGTCGAAGGTGGCACCGTTCGATTTATTCCGTACGCTCCCTTCTTGCCGGGCGCAGTCATAGCCGTTTCCATCGGCACCGAAATACGAGACACATCGGGCAATAGCGTGCCAGCCTGCGAATCGGCATTTGTGACTTCAGGCACAAAAAACATGTCGCCTACTCCCATAGGGGCCTTCCCGATTTACTCTCGCGAAGTGGAATTCACTCCAGCCATCGAAGTTGAATTTGACCGCCCACTCAATCCTGATAGCGTGAACGATAGTAACGTCACACTGCGAACTGTTGATGGCAACCCGGTGCCGGCAGCTGTCACCCTGCGCGATGCCCGTATCGTGAGGCTCATGCCGGATGCTCCGCTTATGGCGGATTCGCTCTATGAGTACGAGATTTCAACGAATGTACTGGATTTGACTGGTGCATCACCGGCGTCTTCCTTCCGCCGATCGCTCCGAACACGTCCGCAGCCCGCCGATGTGGAGCGCGCTACAGCGGAGATCACGCCACGCGATGGCTCCCCAGATGTCGCGCCATCGTCCACGATTGCGGTTCATTTTCCGGGCGAGATCAATCCGATCTCGGTGACCGGTGAAACCGTTCGAATGACGACCTTTGGGGGTGGCGTGATTCCATGTTCGATTGCCTTCGGCGACCGGTTTCACGAGATCATTCTTTCACCATTGCAGCCTCTTCCGGAAGGCGCGACCATTACGGTCACCATGGCTGGCGTGGAGACCGGTTCGGGAGCCGTGATAGCCCCACGCGTAATGCGATTCTTCACACGAATGCCACGCCCCGTCGCGAACACGAATAAGAGGAGCACGATACGCGCTAGCTCCACTCGTGAAAGCAGCGTGCCGGCGTCCGTTATTGGACCATCTGGCGGAGAGCCGAATGTCACGCTTGAAAAGCCAGTCGGAAACGACTGGAGAAGGAGATGAGCATGTTCTTCAGCGATCACGTTCACACCAAATCACTGCTCTTGATGGCCTTAATAGCCGGAGCAGCCTTGGGACAGAGCCAGTCATTTAGCAGCGGCTCAACTGGAGCGGATGGCCCCCTAAGTTTCACCACGCCTAGTTCAACGCCTATTTACTTCAACCCCAGTACAATCCCCAATCACCACGCGGGCGATACCATTTTTAACTTCACCACCATTACGATTGCCTCTGGCGTCACGGTCAGGCTCGATTCGCGCTTCCTGCCCGGACCAGTATATTGGCTTGCGACGGGCGCTGTGGAGATTGATGGCACGCTCGATCTAAGTGGTGCGGCCGGATCCAGCGAAATAAACAATCAGAGCGAACGCATCCCATCGGCTGCGGGCGCCGGCGGCTTCGGCGGCGGTCTCGGGGGTGGTGGCACCGTCAGCGCCGAGCCGGGAAGCGGCCCAGGTGGCGGGCAGGCAGGCACGTCAAGCAGTGTCAGCGGCGGTGGCGGCCAGTTCATGGCAAGCCAATATTTGATTCCCCTTGTCGGTGGCTCGGGTGGCGGCGGGGGTTATGGAGGATGTTTGGCTTTCTCCGGCAGTGGCGGAGCCGGCGGTGGGGCGATTTTGATTGCCAGCTCCGCGTCCATCACTGTGAACGGTGTCCTTACGGCTGATGGAGGGCAGGGTGGGGGTGGCTGCGGGGTCGCCTCTGGCGGTGGGAGCGGCGGGTCCATACGATTAATGGCTAACACGATAATGGCCGCGGTGACTGCGAATATTCGGGCAGTTCCGGGGCCCGGTAGTGGAGGCCCGTTGACGGCGCAGTATGGTCTGGTGCGGCTCGAAGATTTTGGGCTTACTTTGAACCCAGGCAATCTGGCTGGAACCCCCTATTTAACATCCGTGCCACACCAAATTGTTTTGCCAGCGACACCGCCAGCTTCAATCATGGTCACCAGCGTCGCCGGGATTCCGATTAATGCGAACCCGTTCAGCTTCCCGGACGCGACGATCAACAGTTCGAGCCCAGTAACGATTAACGTTGAGGCGCAATATATCCCCGTTGGCACCATTCCGAAAATTATTGTTTTCTCCGAAACGGGACCCGACCAGGCGATTAGTTGTTCGGCTCTAACTGGAACTCTGCAGCAATCGACATGCAGTGCGTCAGTCACGCTCCCGAGCGGCGGATCTCGGGGATTTGTGAAGGCGACCTGGTAGGCGCTAGTGTTCTATGGGTTCATCAAGCAGACGCGGATTGTTTCGGAACGTGTTGGCACTGGCAGGTGCTTCGGCGGCTCATGGGGCCGTCCTTAGAAGACCACCTGTATTAGACTCAAGCCGCGCGCAGACCGCGTTCGAGATTCGGCAGAGCACGGCCCTCTTCCAGAGCAACCAGCCGGAGAGTGCCCATCCGACGAATGGAGATGAAACCGCGCTGCCAGCCTACATCGGAAGTTTCTGCAAAGGTCTTCCCCACGCCCAGAACGGCGAAGTAATCGCCGCGGCCTATCAGAGCCTGATCGAAGGGCTTTCGACAGGAAGCGTCACCGCTCTAGAGAGCATCGATCGAGGATCGGGAATGAAGTTCGTCGATCCGCTCGCGGCATTTTCGTTTCAGATGGAGGGCGCTGATTCACACCGGCTCGGAATAGTACCGCCACCGTCGTTTAGCAGTGCGGATGTGGCAGGTGAAATGGTTGAGCTTTATTGGCAGGCTCTGGCCCGTGATGTTCCATTTACGGACTATAACACCTCTTCTGTTACGCGAACGGCGGTTCAGGACTTAAACACCCTATCAGCGTTCCATGGACCCGGCGCAAGCGGAAATGTGACCACTGGCAGCTTATTCCGTGGAAATTTTATCGGCGCGCTTGACGGTCCTTATATTTCGCAGTTCTTTCTGCAGCCGGTACCGGTAAACTCGACTCTCGTAGATCAGCGATTCCGCGTCTCGGCGGCTGGGATTGACTATCTGACAACCTTTGATGAATGGCTCGTCATTCAGACAGGCGTGCCTCCCTTTCGCGCATGGACCGCAGACGCCCAACCACGATATTTGTACAGTGGCCGATGTTTGGCCGAGTGGGTGCATTACGACTTTCTTTATCAGGCTTTCCACAATGCCGCTTTGATCTTGCTCAACCAGTCGCCAGACACCATTCTCGACACCAACCCCTATTTGAGCCCGACGAATCCTTACAAGGCGACGAAAGTACAAACCGGGTTTGCCACCTTCGGGGGGCCCCAGATCTGCTGTCTGCTCGGCACGGCCTGTGAAGCGGCACTCCTGGCTGCTTGGTATCAGAAATGGTTGGTGCACCGCCGGACGCGCCCCGAGGAGTTCGGAGGTCGTGTGAATCAAACGAAAACAGGAAAAATCAGCTACCCAATTCACTCCGATCTGCTCAACTCCGCCGCTTTGCAGGCCGTCAATGCGACGAACGGGACCTACTTGCTTCCACAAGCATATCCCGAAGGCTGCCCGCTCCACCCGTCCTACCCATCCGGACACGCCACGGTTTCCGGGGCTTGCTCGGCCATGCTCAAAGCCTTCTTTGATGAAACGCAAATCGTGACTGATTGCGTTGTCGCCAGCAGCGACGGCCTGTCGCTTGCTCCTTATACGGACACGGCCCTCACCGTCGGCGGGGAAATAAACAAGCTGGCGTTCAATGTCGCCATGGGGCGAGATTTCGCCGGCATTCATTACCGCAGCGACGCGGAAACGGGCTTACGTCTCGGTGAAGATGTAGCCATCGCGATGCTTCAGGATTTGGTTCAAACGCTTCCCGAAGCATTTTCCGGATTCCAATTCACTCGGATGGACGGAACGCAGGTTTCAATTGGAAAAAAAGATGCGTAGGCAACAGAACTTATGAAGAGATGTTTTATTCAAGAGTACTCGTTTAGTGGTGCGGGAATCACGTTTGCGCTCGTGGCACTGGTTGCGGACGGTGGACTCGGAGCAACGTCCAGCGGATATGATTTCGCGGCCTACGCAACAGGTACCGGTTGTGGAGCAATCACTCTGTCCGGAAACGCCTCAACAGACAGTTTCGATTCAAGCCAAGGCAGCTATAGCCAAACAAAGCAGCTCGCGAAGGGCTTCATCGGTACGAACGGTAATGTCACCCTCAGCGGGAACGTGATCGTCAATGGCCCGGTCTTCGCCCTAAATACAACCGTTGGTGCCTGCCAGAACGGGTCGCCGGGGATCACGGTCTCAGGGAACGCGAAGGCAACGGGCGGCTATCTCCAACTCGGCGCAGCGCCCACGTTCCCAAATCCCGCCCCCGTGACGGCTGGCTCACAGGATTACAACATCACTTCGGATACAACCCTGGCGCCTGGATCGTACGGCAACATCACCCAAAGCGGCAAGAAAACGCTAACACTCTCGCCGGGAACTTACAGCGTCAATTCCCTGACCCTGAGCGGCGGGGCGACGCTGGCTATCAATCCAGCTGGTAAGGTCCTTATAGAGATCGCCGGGAACAACAGCTCCCAACCACTCCAAATGACCGGCGGCAGTCAAGTGAACCCGTCCGGCATTCCTTCGCATCTGCAGTTGATTTACGGTGGAAGCTCTCCTATCACGTTGTCTGGGGGAGGTTCGGTTTACGCTGGACTTTACGCCCCGAATGCCCTGGTGACTGTCAGCGGTAATTTGGACTGGTACGGCGCCGTAGTCGTCAGTACGCTGAACGATTCTGGCAACGGTGCATTTCACTACGACCGCAGTTTGGCCATTCCAGCGACCATCACGGGCCTAATCGCCCCGACGCCGAATCCTGCCGGATGGAACAACTCCAATGCGACGGTGAACTTCACGTGCATGGACGTAATCGTCGGAATTGCCTCTTGCAGCCCGCCTGTGCCTGTCACGACGGAAGGCGCCGATCAGATCATTACTGGCACAGCGGTCAACCTTGAAGGAGTTTCCTCCAGCGTATCCGTTACCATCAATCTTGATAAAACACCACCGACGGTCGCGATAAACTCGCCTGCTACCGGAATCTCGGTCAACACACCTTCATTATTGGTGACCGGGACTGCGACTGACGCACTCTCGGGTGTCGCATCCGCCATCTGCCAAGGGGCGGCAGCGACTTTGACGGCATCGAATTTCAGCTGCACGGTCTCATTGGTACCGGGCACCAATACGATTACGGTGCAGGCCACAGACAAAGCAGGCAATAGTGCAACCGCAACCATTACGGTTACGCTCTCGACGCTAACGATTACGGATTTCAACCCGAAATCGGCTCCGGCGGGAACACTTGTCAACGTGGCAGGCAACGGATTTGTGCCCACCCCTGGTGCGGTGCCGAAACTGACTCTCAGTGGCCAAGGAGGTGCGACGCTCGCACCCCCGCTGACGAGTTTCAACAATACCGCCTTGGCGTTCGTGATCCCGGCGGGCGCGGCTACAGGACCGTTGACTGTCGCCGTTAACGGGGAAAGCGCAGTATCGGCGAGTTCTTTAACAGTCACGCCTCCTTCGAATTTTACTTTGACGGCGCTGCCACCAAATGCGAATTTGATCGAAGGACAGAGCGTTTCCTACTCCGTTCAGATCGCGAGTACGAACGGTTTTAATCAACTCGCACTGCTTTCGGTCACCGGTGTGCCTTCGGGTATAACCGCGTCGTTTAAACCCGCCAGCATTACGTCCGGCCAAACTTCTGTCCTCACTGTCACAGCGTCCTCGAACCAGGCCGTAACAACAGCGACTCTTAATGTGGCCGCGAGCGCCACAGTGAGTGGCCTGCCCCTGACGCAAAGCGCTCCGGTGTTGGTCTCGGTGGTGGCTCCAACCACCACGCTACTCGGGCGGACCGTGGTGTCCGATTCGCTGGAGACGCCGCTAACCGGCGTCACGATCAAAACGCTCGGGCTGGACGGCAATGGAAACAATACCGGGTGTACAGGACACGCGGTGACCTCGGATGGCGCCGGAAATTTCGTACTCGCGAACCTGCCAATGCAGTGCACCGGTCCGCAGTTGATCTCGTTCGATGGGACCACCGCGACCAGCGCCACCTGGAAAATACGCTGGCGTGAATCTCGTATTCACGCTTACCTCTGGCCAGGTGACCGTCTCGCCAGTTCTCGTCCATTTGCCGCGTATTGACACCGTGGAGACGTTCCTCGTTGCTCAAAACTCAACCGGCAATCAGAGCTACGCGTTCACATCGATTCCCGGCTTGTCGGTCACAGTTTACGCGGGCACCACGTTTACAATGCCGGATGGAACTCAGCCTAATCCGTTTCCTCTGGCTGCTGTCCAGGTCCCTGTAGACCGATTGCCGGATGCCAAGCCGAACGTCCCAACGATGATTCGCAGCTTTCATTGTGGCCTTCCAGCCGGCCAATGCAACGACGAACGAGCCGGTCGCGGTGTACTTCCCCAATACGCTCAATACGCCGCCAGGTACGGATATGGCGCTGATGACGCTCGATCCCACGCACGGCACCATGGTGCCCTATGGAACCGGGGCAGTATCAGCGGACGGTACTCAGATCGAGCCAGACCCTGATCCAGCCACCCCGGCCACTTGTACGGCCTCGTCCACTTCGACTGGCATGGTCCCATGCCGCCTCCCTCGAATAATATAAACCCTGGTGGAGGTAGCGGAACCGGTAATGGTAACGGAGGCTCCTGCGGAGCAAATAATGGAGCTGATTGCAATACCTGTCCTTGCATCGCACAGGACCCGCAAGCCGCCGAACCGGTGGATCTTGCTTCCGGCCTTCAAATTGTACGTACGGCTGATATCGCTTTCGCTGGTTCTCGGGGAAGGGTTGCGATTGAGCGAATCTACCGAAGCGGCTCGAACATCGACGGTCCCTTCGGACTAGGTACCCAACACACTTACAACTATCTTCTCGACACGGGTAATCCGAGCAATCTTTCGGCAGGAATTATCAATCTTATTACGCCAGACAACAATCGCTTCCCGTTCAACCGCCAGGCTGACGGTACGCTGATCAATACAATAATTCCGAATCTTCAGGGCGCGGTGATGCGCACGCCGTCGGGCGGAACTACGACACTTCGCTACAAGAACGGCGTAATCGTTACGTTCCAGTCGGATGGTTTGTTTACGTCCCGCGAAATGGCAATTTCCGACCCTAACGGAAATCAGACAACGATTGTTCGTGGTAATCCCGACAATCTGCAACAGGTCACAACTGTAACAGATCCGGTGGGGCGGCCGTTGACGTTCACGTATGCGAGCTCGGCCTCGCCGCATATCACCTCTATCACGGACCCCATCGGCCGGACGGTGACCTACACGTACAACGCGTCAGGCACGCTCGCCACCGTAACCGATCCAGCAGGGGGTCTCACCAAATACTTCTACGATGCGAACAATCAGATGGTCAGCATGACCGACGCGCGCGGCGTCACGATGTTCCAGAATACGTACGCGAATGGGCGCGTGGCGCAGCAGCAAGAAGCGGATGGCGGCGTGTTCAACTTCGCATACACATTCGCGAATGTGACGATTCCTGAACAAAGTCCGATTCTTGCAACGATTGTGCGAGATCCGCTCAACGGAGGGGTTCTGTATCGGTTCGATCCACAAGGGTTTGTTATTCAGGCGACGACGCTCGATCCCTCCATTGTCAATGCGGCTGCCGATTCGAACAGCGGGGAGATCAAAATTTTCTCCAGAACACCAGGCAGCCATTTAGTCCTGGGAGGTACCGGACCAGCGAAGTGCCCAGTCTGCGGCAATTCTCAAGATGGCGATTTCAGCTTCACCTTCGATGGTAACGGGAATATGCTGATGCGGACCGACGCGCTTGGGGATACGACTGCCTTCACTTACGATCCATCGTTCAATCGAGCCACATTGATCCGTGATCCCCTGGGCAACACTACGCGTTTCACTTATGACTCGCGTGGCAATCTCATCACTGAAACGGATGCGAACGGTAACGTGACTGGCTATCAATACGACCTCAATGGGGAGTTGGCAATAGCAACAGATGCTCTAGGCCAGCAAACACATTTCGCCTATGACAGTTTCGGCAATTTGGTCTCGGTCACCGACCCCCTCGGAAATACTACCGAATACATCTACGATGCCATCTCGCGCCTTATCCAGACGAACGATGCGCTAGGCCGCCGCACGACGTTTGGCTATGATGCGCTTGGGCGCCCCGTAACGCAGACGGACGCGAAGAACGGGGTAACGCGCTTTGCTTACGATCCAGTGGGAAACCTCTTGTCAGTCACCGATGCGCGGGGAAATGCCACAGTCTTCACGTATGACTCCATGAACCGGTTGTTGACGCGAACTGATCCCCTGGGGAGAGGCGACCAGCGGCAGTACGATTTGAATGGCAATCTCGTCCAATACACGGATCGCAGAGGACTCATTATCCGCTTCAATTACGACTTCCTAAACCGATTGGTCACAGAGACCTACGTGGATGCCACAGTTGCGCGCTCTTATGACGCGAATGGGCGGCTCCTTCAGGTTAATGATTCCGCTTCGGGTGTGTTCACCTTCAGCTATGATGCCGCCGGGCGGCTTGTGAACTCGGCAACACCGATCGGGGCAGTGCAATACACGAGGGACGCCCTGGGGCGAGCCACTTCTCGGCAAGTGGTGGGCCAGGCCGCTCTTTCTTACTCCTACGATGCGGCGGGCAACTTGACTTCGGCCGCTCTCCCGCAAGCCTCCGCGAGTTTCACGTATACGCCCCGTAATCAGCTTGCAAGCATCAACCGCCTGAACGGCGTCTCCACCGCGCTTGGCTATGATTCCGACGCACGCCTTCTGTCGCTGACGCACGCCAAAGGCACTAGCATGATCGATGCGGAGGGCTATAGCTATGATCCGATCGGGAATCGGTTATCCCACTCGACGAGTGTAGGACAGTCGTTGATCACGTCAGCGGTCGGCAATGTTTTTAATGCAGATAACCAACTTACGCAAGCCGGCGCAGTCGTGAACACCTTTGATGCGAACGGAAACTTGGCCCAACAGGGGACAGCTCCGATTTATGCCTGGGACGGGCGCAACCGTTTGAAATCCATCATCGTGTCCACTGGGCAGACGACGAACTTCACTTACGACTTTGCTGGGAATCTGATCACTCAATCGGACAGCGGGTCTAGCCTGAACCTTACGAAGAGTTTTGTGCTCGACGATCTCACCAATATCGCCTTTGAAACAGCGAGCGACGGGACTTCATATTCGGTTCTCTCCGGTCAATCCATAGACAGCCACTTAGCTGTCGCGGTATCGGCCGGCCAGGTCCAATATGGCTTGACGGATGCGATCAATAGCACGGTAGCAACGACCGATCAGACGGGTGCCATACAATCCCAGTTTCTCTATGAGCCTTTCGGGCAAACCACCACGACTAGTTCTTATCCATTTCAATTCACCGGGCGCATGCCGGTTTCGGCCGGCACCGATTACTACCGCGCCAGGTTCTACAACGCCGCCACAGGCAGGTTCATCAGCGAAGATCGGCTCACAGGGAGCAAGAGTTCATACGCATATGCCAACAACAGCCCGATAACCGTTACCGATCCACTTGGCTTGTTTGGTTTCGGAAGCCAAGTAGGTGCAAGCGGCAGTTTGGGCTACCTCTTTGGAGCGGCCGGGACTGTTTCTGCAAGCGGAGGTGTGTTTTTTGGTGGTGGTAACGGAGTCAGCACGGGAGCATTTGCGTCGCAAGGGGGCTTCGCGGGAGGCCTCGGCGCGGGCGTCAATTACTTCGGGAACAGCAGCCAGAATCTAGTTGTCGGCGGCGGGGCATCAATCGGCGGTGGTTTTTTTGCTACAAACGCTACTTCAGCGGGCCAGTTACTTGGGGCCTTTCAGGTCGTCAACGTCGACTTAGGTCCTGTTTCCCTTCAGATTGGAGTAAACGGAGATATCGTTGTTGGATCTTTCTCACTTGGCTGGGGTGGCGGGCTTGGCGTTAGTGTGTATAATACTGACACACAAACATGGGGCAATAGAGGCAATCTTTTCTGTCACTTCTAGGATTTAACAGCTTCGAGCACTAAGACAACTTCCACCGAGGTCGGTATGCGTTCAATAGGATGACGCGGCAGGGCGTTGCAGTTTGCATCTTTTGGTTGGTTGTCTTCTTGGGTGTCAGTGCGGCGCTGGTGTTGCCCATCGTTCTGTTGTGTCGTGCTGACGAAGAACAGGGATTGATGCCGCTATATGAAGGACGCTGCCAAACCCGTCTGGCGCTGGGCAGCATGTGGTATCGGAGGGTTTCAGTATACGAGACCTTTCTTGTGGTAGCCACGTATCGGCCCAAGGTGATCCCGTACAATACCGTGCGAGCGGTTACATTGCGCCGAGGGCTATTTTCGAAATTCATCACGGTCCGATACGAGGACGCCACGGTTGATTTCAGCCTCACGTTCTTCCCAAGAAATCCAGAACATATTTTCGGCTTGCTGCGTTGCCGCTGTACCGGAGTTAGCGCACTGAGAAGTTGATTCCCGGTGCGTTCACGGGATACGGCGCTTACGCGCCGGCTAAAGGTGACACGTCACCCCTGCCAGGGTGGGCGCTCCACGCTAACGCGGCGTTCGCAAATGCGAACGTCTTTGCGTCAGCCGCTTGGGGCGTTTTCGCGCCCGGCGGAGCGCGGCCTGGTTCGCGTATGCGAACCTGTTGATTTTGTGGGATGTCCACTTCGTTTGCGCGCTTTTCGAAACCGTAGTAGCATCCCAATTAAGCCCACCTGTTGGCGAGCAAGGAAAGCAGGATTTTACCTGGCGCCCTCGGCAGAGCGGTTGCCGGTGGAAGCAGGACGGTCCCGCGTGGGGCCGGGACCTGAAAGAGAACGGCGCGAGCCTTTATGGACGCGACCCAACAAAAAGGTTCGCCGAAGCAGTTGCGTGGCCGGTCGCTGGGGACCAAGCTCAGCGAAGCGGAGTATGCGCAATGTGAGAAGTCGGCGGCCCGGCGTGGACAGACGTTGAGCGAGTGGTGCCGCCAGGCATTGCTCGACGCGGTGGCTGGTCCCGCTCCAAGACCGGAGGCCGAGGTGATCCTTTCGGAAATCCTGGCACTCCGTAAGATCGTGATCAACCTGTTGTACGGCGAGAAGGCGGGTGAACCGCTGAGCGAAGAGCGAATGCGCGAGCTGACCCGAGCTACCGATTCCGAGAAGCTCCGCAAAGCAGCGGAACGCCTCCACGCCGTAGTGACAGCACGAGCTGGAGTCTTGAGCGATGCCGAGCCAGGGAGTCTGTCCGTAAACTACCAGGAGAGGGCTCAGTGTTCTGGGTCGCTCACTATTTCAAACCAACGATGCTCTTTTTCGTTAGCCAGTGCGGCGGCCGCCTTTCGGACCGTGTGAGTGGCATAGTAGTCGGGGTCCGGCTTGTCATTCCGACGATAGTTGGCGATGGCCGCAATGACGGAGTCCATACTCTCTCCACGAGAAAGAGCGCGTTTAGCAAACGCCCAGTCCCGCTCGGACTGGGATAGTGCGCCGGCGGGCGTCGACCGTCTGAGGTGGGGATGCTGTGCCGTTGGCGTGAGCCGATCGAGCGGAACATCTGGAAAATCTTCGCGCCGATGAACGGGCCGGCTGCCGGGCCTTCCGCTTTCGGTGCGAACGCTGTACGGGACCCGTATTTGTGGTTGTAAAAGCCGGGGAGTCGTAGCACGCGGGATACATCGGTGGCTGCCGGGTCCGCGCCCCATTCGTGCGCCAGATGCTTCTGGAGCTGCTCGGCGTCATTCTTTGTAAAACCCTCCACACGCCATATGACGTGCCGCTTGTCTTGCGACGTGCGCACGACCTGACTGGGGGTAGGCAGTTCGAAGCTTTCAATGAGGCGCGCCGCAGCGGCTTCGCCGTCTTGGTCAAAGTCCAGATACATGTGCCGAATCTCCCCGACATTCTCCTTTGTTCGCCTATCCGCCTCTGGTTTGAGGGCATTCATAGACAGGTAGATGTCATCGCCCTGCGCGTTCCGGTGGTGCAGCCAGGCTTGAAAATCGCGGGAGGCGATGTGCTCGGCTGAACTAATCCGTTGGGTCGCGGCACCAGTCCTTCTGTTTACAACAACGACCGCCAGCCGGTCGGAAGGCTCGAAGTTCGCCAGAATATAGTCCGCGGCGAAGTTTCTGTCCATGGCTATTCCTTCCTGAATGTCCCTAGAAGCTCGTAACGGTCGTCTTTGGCAACATAGCCCTTGACCTGCAGCACCTCGGAGACAAACCGTTGTCCGTGCCGGCGCTCAATGTGAACAAGAAGGCTCACGACCTCGGCGATATTTGCGCGAATGGCCGCATAGGGCAGTTCGATGCCCGATTGCAGGACGCAATTCGTGAACCGGGAGAGCGCCTGCTCGGCGGAGTTGGCGTGAAGGGTGGAAAGCGATCCGGCGTGGCCGGTATTGAGCGCCTGCAGGAGATCAAAGGCCTCGCCGCCCCGCACTTCGCCGAGGAGAATGCGGTCGGGCCGGAGCCGGAGCGTGGTCGCGCAAGAGATCGCGCATCGTGACCGCCGGCAAGCCGGCTGTTCGCGCCGCGCTTCCAGGCGCACGAGGTTGGGCTTGGCGATCTGGATTTCGGAGGTGTCTTCGATGACGACGACGCGCTCCTTGTCCGGGAATCAAAGCGGCGAGCGCATTTAGCAGCGTGGTCTTGCCCGTGCCGGTGCCGCCCGCGATCAGAGATCGTTGCGGCGGTCTCGCACGGCCTCTCTCGAGTCATTCACGAGTGCCCGATGTGAGGGTGCCGATGCGCACGAGTTCGTCGGCCGTGTAGCGCTGGCCGTGAAACTTCCGGATGGTGAGGGTCGTTCCAGCTCACGGAGCAGGGTGGAAAGACCGCCGCCACGCGCGAGCCGTCCGGCAGCCGGGCGTCGAGCGAGCGGCTTTTCTTCGCTGATGTCGTCGCCCAAGATGCCCGGGCGATATTGCGCACGGCGACCTGAAGTGATTTCTCTGAGATCATAAAGCCGGGCATCGGCATGCAGCTCTCCTGCTTTCTCGATGAAAACACGCCTGACAGCCGTTGACCATGATGTCGGAGATCTCCGGGTCGCGGAGCAGCGGCTTCAATCGGACGCAGGAACGGGAGGATGACTTCCCAGCTCATCAGAGTTCTCCCTCGGCCAGTTGCTCGAAGTACGACGGTGTTCGTGTCCAGATAGTGCGGTTTCAGGTAACAGTACATGGGCGGCTGCGGGTTCAGTCCGTCGTAGGCCAGAACGATGGCCTGCGCGTTCTTGAGTTCGGCGAAAATCTTCGGCTCAAAGACGAAGTCGCGCTGGACGTTGTAGCCCTTGCTCGCGCTGAGGGTCGCCCGGTGCGCGCTGGCCCGGCCGGTCAGAACGCTCACGCCCGCGTCCTGCCCGTTCTCCGAGAGCGTGTAGTTGAGCTTGAGTTGCTCTTCTTTGCCGCAGAGCTCGCTCGCGGTTTGCGCGCTGAAATCATCCGAGAGCGCGAGGAAGATTTTGGTCCGGAAGGTTTGCAGAAGCGTCCGCCAGGATTCGCCGGGCAGAGTCGAGCGCAGCGAACTGATGCTTTGCGTCGCCACGATCGGAATGCATTTGGCCTGGCGCGAGAGCGCGAAGAACTTCTCGTCGCCGGAAGGATCGTTCTCGCCCACTGTGGCGAAGGAATGATACTCGTCGCAGAGAAAAAGGACCTGCCGCCAGTACCGGTCCGGTTCGGCTTCCATCCGGGGAATGCGGTTGAGGACGGCGCGCTGGAAATCCTGCTTCATCAGCGTGCCGATGATCTTGCGCCAGACCCGGATTGGCGGAGACGGGGAAATTGAGCGCGCACACGGCGCCCTGTCTCGATCAGTTCGCGCAAAGGGCGGAAGCGGTTTGCCGTAGCGGCCGTCCTGTGTTGGCCGACCGGGTCATAGGTCTCCTTCGGCGGGCAGAAGACGCGCTTGACCGCTGGGTTGTCGTCAAAGAGCGAGAGGAACACCGAGATGCCCTCCACGATCGAGGTCCGCAAGCGCGGCTCGATCCGCTTCCAGTCGTGGTAAAACCAGCGCTTCACGGCCTCAAACTGCTCGCGCTTGTCTCCGGTACGCTCTGGAGCGCACTGCGCCGGCTGCGAAGCGATTCGGTCTGGACTTCATAGGCGAATCTTGCGCTCGGCCAGGTGCGCCGCAGTTCTTCCGTGGACGGCGCTTTCATGCGGCTTGTCTCGCGAATCGCGCTCAAAGGGGTAGGTCTTCCAGCTGCGCGTCGCGCCAGGAAATCTTCGAGCTCGATCAGGAGGTAGCGACTGCTCGAAGACGCTGCTCTCCTTCCTCGATCTTCTGCTCCACAAGATCCGGGTTGATCGCGCATTCGTAGACGTCGAAAAGCGTCACGTAATCGTAGAGGACCTTGTGCAGCAGGATGATGAACTTGACGAGATTCGTGTAGGCCTGCTGCCAGAACGGTTCTTTGCCCTTGCCGTAGAGATTATTGAGAAGCGAGGCGATGCCGTAGGCCAGCGCATAGGCATCCAGATCGTTGTAGAGCGGATTGTACCGGTAGAGGAATCGAGACTGACCTCCAGGTAATCGGCTTCGCGCCCGGCATCTGCTGAGGATGCTTCGGACCTTGTGGCAGAAGTCGCCTTTGACCTCAAGCACCAAGCCACCGATCCGTTTCGGTGGATCGCCGGCCTGGTAGCGTGAGGAGTTGTTCCGCAAACGGATACATGCAGCCGCTCGTTTTGCCGCTGCCGATGGCGCCAAAAATGCCTATGCCGGTGTAGAGTCCTCGGCTCGGAATGACCAGCCAGCGAGGCTCCTCGACCGCTTGCGGACGTTTTGGATGGTGAACCTCGCCGATCACCAAGAAGAGTTCGGTCCTTTCGGTTGGATCGGGGTACGGCGGAAGCTTGGCGAAGCCGCCTGTTCGCCACGTACGTAGCGTAAATATGTAGGTCGACGAAAGCAGCACGGAAAACGCGATCCACGGAGTGCTGAACAGCATCGCCAAATAGGAAATCTTGATGCCGTAAAAAACCCACGCTGCATTCCCATGGATGAAACCAAGCAGTGCGCTTTGATCCGGGAACGGCCACTGGTGGAGAGCAACTGTCCCAACGATGGCGCCTCCCGCGCTCGCAAGCAGGTCGCGGTTCTCCAGGAATCTGCGCATCAGCGGCTCCGCACTGGGGGATTGTCCAGGAGATCCGCCGGTTGGCTTTTGAGCCATTCCGCGAAAGCTTTGTCCTTATTGAAGGCAATCGCAAGCGCCTGACTGATCACATAATCGCGGTCGCTCTCCAGATATTCGCAATAGCGCTCCAGCTGCGTGATCAGCTCCCGGTCAAGTTTCGCTTCGACCCGCTCTCGTTCCCGTTTGATTTGCTTTGGTATGTAAGACACTGGTTCGTTCCTTTCTTACCGGGCAAGGGCCCGGTTGCTGAATCTAACCGTGGGCCGGAGTGACCCAAGCGCCAAGCCGTCTGGCGCTGCAAGGTTTGGGCGGAGGAAGCACCGCCAAACCGGGGTCGCTCCGGCCCACGCCGCAATTTTGCTGTCGGTACCCATCCCCGGCATTGTTTTCGTCTTTCTTGTTGTGTTGTGAACGATTTTCAACAATCCGGTCTCCGACTCGCGATCCGACAAGTTGTTCGATCGTTGTTTTTTGAAACTTCCGAACACCTGTCGCCCGCCCATCATTGCTGACTCGCTCCAAAACTGCCGAAAATCTCATAGTTGTAGCGCAACAGGTAGGTCGAGAAGTTGGCTCGAGAGGCGTCCACTACCGGTGTTTGATGAGCCAGGGCGGCGCAGACGCCGGCTTCGCCGCTGGTTTTCCAACCGTCGTAAAGCTCCTGGAAATGGCGGCCGGAGAACATTTCACCTTCGTCTCGTAAGCGGATCAGTCGTGTTCGATCGAGCGAGGAAAGTTGGCCGGATTCGTATAACTGGCGGTCTTGAAAGTAACACAAAAGACGCTCCCGGTCGGTGTCGTTCAACCGGCCTGCGCGTCGCTGGGCATCGATGGAAACCAGGTTCCGAAAGGCCTTTTCCGCCATAGCAAACTCCGTTTCCCATGTGGCCACATAAATAAGCTTGAACCTCGGGAGGCGTGCAAACAGCCGGCTGTACTGCTTGAGATACGTCTCAAATCGGCCGGTCGTAATCACGCCTTCATCAATGAAACAGAAGGAAACCACCGGCGCGGCCGGGGAGACTCCGTGGGGAGAAAGATCGGGTATTTATCCACAAAGTAGCGAAGCGTTTCATCCTGGCCATTGGGCGAGCGGAATAGTTTTGCTGGCAGATCGCACCGTCCGATCCCTAAGCCTTCGAAGTAGCTGACCTTCTCCTGCTCGATGGCAAGGAAATGACACTGCAGATGGTTCAAAACGAAATCGAGTCCCATGAGCTTGTTTTTGATGGCTATCGGGGGTCTAGCCCGGCGGTTTCGATTGTCTTCCTCTCCGAGAGCGCCGTAGAAAGTACGCGAGCAAAGGTGGTAAATATTCGAGTTGCCACACCCCATGACGACCGTGCCGTGTCTTTTCGAGGTTAGCTTTTCGATCAATGCGGCTGCGGTGCCCCCGGCCTCGCGCTCAATGAATTGGCAGTACTGCCTGCGCACAAAGAAGCCGCTATGCCTAGCTACCAGGTAGAGAAAAGCGGCTTCGCGCTCCGTATACCCAAGCCGCACCACGGCCTGAATACGTTCGTTATTCTTAAGTGCAATCTGACTCATAGCCAAAGGATTTCCGCTGTGATCTCGCGCTCTTCCAAAGCACGGCTCAAGCGTGCGGCGACATCGGGTGAAGCATAGATTTTGAATCCGGCGGCTGCTTTTTCGGCCGCGTGGGACCCGTGATAGTCCTTGCTCGCCACTTCCAAATCGATATGCCCGGTGGCACCGGAGGGCGTCTCGTACTCAATGCGTAAATCGGGCAACGCGATGTGCCCATTGACGACTTTGAGACCGAACTCGCGGGCAATCTCGGCTTGCTGCTTGGCGTATTCCGCAGGAGGCAAGGCTTTGGCTTTGGCAAGCGGTGAGTAGGCTTTTTTCTTCAGCTCGTAGTCCAAAACCACACGGCGGATGCGTCCACCCTCCTTCTCAATTTGGGCAGATTCCCGTTGGAAAACCGGGTAAACCTCGGCGTCATGATGGATTTCTGCTGGTTTGACAAAGCCCGTGTAGAGCGCTTGGTCCGAAGGGATGCCCTCCTGACGTTTGAGGAGCTGTTTCCCGGCCTTTGTCAGGGCTAGGAGAGTGTTTACCTCCTTGTTGCGGCCGGTCCAGATGGTCTTGTGTTGAATGAGACCTTGCCGCAGTAAGGCCTGAACATCTTGCCTCATTGGCGGTTGGTTCGAACGGTACCGGAAGGCCACCAGGTCTTGATCGCGAATGACGCGAAAGCGGCCGATGTCGTACATGGTTCGGATTTCATCGCTGCTAATGGAGTAGACCTGCCGGCCGATTCGAACCGGCCTCTGTGTGCGCGATTCATACTCTTTTTCGGCATTGTGTCGGTCATCGAGCAGCCCTTTCGAATTGGCGGCTCCGCTACTTTCGGAGCCGTTCGAACGAGCTGAGGATGATCGCGGAATCAGGGCGTCTCCGCGGTCAGCTGGGTTAATTTCACGATCCATATCAGTTTTCCAAATACCGGGAGAGCTCATCCAAAATGCTGCTATGGGTGCGAAGCTGCTTATCCAAATGGATGAGTTTTCGACCGGTGTCTTTCAGGAAGAGTTTTCTGCAAACAAGATACACGGCGGTGAAGATATTTAGGAAGAGCGCGGTAGAGAAGGCCAGGATGGTTGTGCCGTATTGGTGTATGAGTAGGTCGCGGTAGGGGATCAGGAATCGGCATTCCTGCAGCAACAGAAGAAAGAGAACGATGAAAAGAATTGCGGTTAGAAAGAACGCGTTCTTGATCATGGTTGAAAGGCTTGGTCGTCGCGAAAGTAAGTGATCACGAGCCCCAGAGGGTTCACTGGAATGACGGCGTTGGGGACGCGGTCCTTCAAGCTGAAAACGAAGTTGCCGACGTATTTTTCCCGCTTGATCTCGATATGATTGGACCCGTAGTAGACCTTCTCGAAATCGACCGTGGCGCGGTACGGAGCCTGGCGCAAATCCTCGATCGACACGTTCTTGACCTGCACTTCGATTTCATCCGTGATCCCGGTGAGGAACTGCTCGATCGTCTTATTCTTCTTATTTGTCTCCATGATCGCATCGGCGAGCTTGGCGTCCAAGAAGTAAAGCGAACGGGCGTAGTTTTCGCGTGCGGTGGCGTGCATTCGGCTGTAGTGGAGCTGGACAAATTCGATGAGGAAATACTTGATTTCAGGCTCCTGCGGCCGATATTCCAGGCTGTCGTAGTGGACCGCCTCTGCCCGTCCTACATCATCGATTCGTATGACGAGCGGCTTTAAAGTGCGAAAGGCCTGATAGGTCTTGAAGTTCAAAACGACCAGCGCCAGCGCGACGGCGCACAGGGCCAAGAGCGCGATTTTCAGGTACGTGTTCATGACGATCAAGGAGCCGAACTGCTCCACATATTGGCGCCGGGCCGCGCTCTCTGGCTTTATCTGTGGCGGAGTCAAGTGAGGATCTGGCATCGTGTCTCCTAGAGAGATCTGGGCAAGGCGGATTCGCCTGAGCGGCCTGTGAAGAGCGAGTTCACGAGCGACGGGATCTTCAGAATCCCGTAGGTAAAGGCGATAAGCATGAACAGGAGCGGGAAAAAGAGCAGCAATAGCGTCGCGCCATCCCAAGGCGCTGGATGGGCGTCTATGAAGTGAATGAGCAGATTCCCAAAGACAAAAAGGTAGGCATTGGCGACGACTGGATAGAACGCGTACTGGATGAGGCTTTTGAGCCATCCCCAGAAGAGCCATTCCATGTGCGGCACGATGAAAAACGGGATGAAGATGGGCCCCAAAAGAACTGCGACGGCGGCGGCTATGTAGCCAAAAGCGATCACGGCAAAGACTGGCGGCCTGGGCGGCGAGCAGGCAAAGCACCGTCACGGCATAGCGGATGATTTCTAGTAAATTGAGCGCCAGGACCGGAACTTCGAGGCCCCAGTAGAGGCCGGTGAGTCGGTCCCAGATCTCCTGGACCAGCGAGTGGTTCAGTTGATTGGAAAGGTCCAGGCCCTGGTCGATAATGAGGTGGTAAAAGCTCACACCGATGCCGGGTATTGGATGCGAGTAGTAGGTGAGCATGCCAAAACCAAAGGCGATGGTCATGAGAAGACTTGCAAAGTTGTCGAAGTGAAAAAGCGGTCCATGTCCCGCGCCGGCCGAGGCCAGCGCGCTTTTGAGCCCGAACCACACGATCAGGATGGTGGCAAAGCCACGAAACATGTTCGCGCCCAACGTCTCAAAGAGCGCCGCATGCTGCGTCATGAGGTCTGAGAGAAAGGCGAAAAGATCATTCATGGAACTGGGCGGCATAGGCTGACTCCCCTAGGGCATTCGCCACGCCAGCATGGCGGCGCTGGCGCCCGAGGCTTGAGAAGCCAGCACGGATTGGCCTTGGTTCACGAACACGATGTGCTCATTGAAGGCCTGGGCTTCGGCGTCGCGGCGTCGCTTGGCGGCAATAATCTGCTCCTCGGCCAGGGCGCCCAGAAGCTTGTTCGTATCCTGCCCATTGCGAAGGCCGATGACATTCGCGGCGTTAATTTTGTTGAGCACCGCGACTTCCGTGTTCATATTCGGGTCGGAAGAAAGCGAGTCATTTTCAAGGTTTTGAATGGCCGTTTCGACCGCCGGAGCGATTGCCGCGAAGATTGCCTAAGGTTGTCATGCCGGAAATGTTGGCTCCATCGGTCAGCTCGACCGTGGCATAGCCTGTTTTGATGCGGTCCAGTTGGTCGGCTGGGATATTGGCAACGCCTGCGCCGTAGGTCCCAAGGGGCATCGGTCGCGGCCGAATACCCGCCCAGCACGCCTGCGCCCGTGTTGATGCCGGTGGTCCAGCCGCCCGTGGTTCCATAGATATTGGTGGCGCTCGAATTGAACCACGGCGTACCCATGGCGCGATAACGAGCGACCATGTTTACGGGCACTTGCTGGGCCATGAACAGCATCTGGTTGTACTGGTTTTGAGTCATTTGATAGGTCTGAACCAGCTGGGCATATTCCTGCTGCATTTGCACAAACTGCTTGACTAGTTCTGCGAAGCTTGTCGGGTCATAGACGATGTCGCCAAGGCCCAAGATAGCTAAGGCGGGCGCGGCCAAGACCGCGAGCAGACACACTCCGAGCGTTAGTTTCTTTTTCATCGTTTTCTCCTCTTAAGTGTTTTGGTTCGGTGAGCTACCGGTTGGCGTTGGCCGGCAGAGCATCAGCCTGCCGGACCGGCCGACCCGAGCCTTGCGGCGCTTGCCGCATCTGCGACAGGACGGCTAGGAGCAGAATCGTGATCATGCCAATGACCATCACAATCCCGATGCCGCGAAAGATATATACATAGAGCCAGCGAATCATGTTCGGTCCTTCCTCAGGCCACGACGCCAGCGCCTGTTAGAGATTATCCTCCATTCGGTGATTGACGTAAGCCGGTAGAAGCAAATCATCCGACAAGTAGATCTTGACGCGGTGCCCTTCTCGGATGGTCACGGTGGGGAGCACGTTTAAATAGCGATCGAGAATTCTAAGCGACGACTGCGACAGGCTCGTGGCCGCCCCCTGCCGGTAAGCATCGGCAGCGGATTCGTTCACGCCATACGCCGTGTTAGCTTGGCTCAAGCCAGCGATCGCGCCAATGGCGAGCGAGACTCCGAACACTTGTAAATAATGATGGTTGACCTGGTCGTTTAATCCGGTTTCGCCGATTTGATTCAAGCCCCGAAATTGGTCGAGGCTGACCGAGTAGCCGTCCGGCATCAAGAGTCGGTGGAAGGCCACGGCCAAGCGCTCCTCGCCGAAGGTTTCGATTTTCTTGACCTCACCCAAAGCGCGACTCCCTTGGGGAATCAAGAGATGCAGCCCATTGTGTGAGTAGACGTTCGTGGTCACCATGCAGTTCACGGGCCCGAGAACGATCCGTCGAGGCGATTGGTAAGTACAGATTCAAGAACGGTTCCCTCAAAGAGACGATACCGCTGGCCATCCGCGCGATCAATCTCTGCATCCCGCTCCTTGGCGCTTGGTTTCTCTACCTTCACGTTTGGCGGCTTTTGCTCTTGCGGCTTCGCCTGGTCTGCCGCAGAGGACGCAAGCGCCCCGAACGCCGCCAACGCTTTGGCGATCGATTCGGCGTTGGGAGGAGTCGGTCGGAGCGACTGGCAATCGAGCCGCTTCACGGCGGTAGCTCAAAGCAACATTAGAGGCGAAAAGCGATTCGTATTCACGCTTTCGCTTCTCTGCGCCAATGGGGTCTTCAGGCATCTGGCTTTGCATCGAATAGCGCGCGCTTTCGGCAGCAACGTAAGCGCCCAAAGGAACCGTCGGGCCTGCGGCATCGGTGCAGCGGAGGCCAAAGACGTTTGTGTGCGTGCGAGCTGGGCTTTTTCCATCTGAAGTTTTTGAGCTTCCTCATCGATCCGTTTCTTGTACTCCTCAATACGAAGCGCGCTCGCATCAATGCCGGCGCGTTGCCGCCGGCGCCGCGCGGCGCTCCTTGGGATTGTTGCGGCCCGTGAGCGCAATCACAAGGACCATCAGAAGCGAAATTCCGCCAATCACCCAGGCTTGGGTATTGCGCGGCACAAGGCCGGGGGGCGGCTCCGTTTTCTGGGGCATGCTTGGTAATGGGTTCGTGAGATGAGTCTGTCATTTTCAATCCACCTCCCTAGTCCTGGCGCTTGAAGGCGAGCTTTTGCTTGCCGATAGTTAAATAGCCTTCGTCCAGGATTTTAGTGACCACATAGACGCCGTTTTTGTAGTCGAAATCGACCAGGTTCGGTTTGCCGTCCTTGACCTCATAGAGCGCTGGCGTTTCCTCGGGCCGGGCCTGGATATAAGTGAACTTGTCATCGTTGTACATGGCGCGAACATTAAAGGGCTTCTTTCCCGCCTCAAAGCGATAGGGAAAGCGCATATTGCTGACAAACCGGCTAACTTCTCGATCAATTTCATTCTGAGCGCGCCTGCTTCGTCTGGCGCGTTTCTTCCTTTGCCATAGCGACCTGCTGGCGGTAATCCTCCAGGGCTTGTGCGGAAACGAACTTGGGAGAAGCGCCGGCTGCCGAAATCATGGACTCATCCTTCGGCTCGATAAACACCTTGAGGTCGGGTGCCGCGTCGGGTATTTCTGAGACCTCCGCCAGAGCGAACGAGTAAATGTTGCCGCTGGCCGTAATGAGGTTGAGATTGGTTTGCGAGCCGGCCTTTGCCGGCTTGACGTAGGCAAAATTAGCTTGGCCGTTTACGACCCAAAATTCCTTGTCCCCGCAGGTGAAGTCGAGGATCTGCTCATTCTTCGGCAAAACAATGAGCGTGGTGTAACGCAACTTGGTTTTGAGCCTGATCACGTCTTTTTCGCCGTACTGAACCACTTTGGTTTGCGGCTGGACGTCAGGCGCCTTCCGTCGCTGGGGCGTTCTTCGGTGCCTCCGAATGCTTGGGCGACGGTTTCGCCGCACTTTGACCGGCCGCAAGACTAACGAAGGTAATAAGAAGCAGGGGATAGCGGACGGCTCGGTTCATGAGAGACGACTCCTTTCGAGGTCTAGGTTGAGAATCTTGGACAGGTTGGCCCGCTTGAGCAACAACTGCCGCTTGGGAATGAGCGCTGCAATTTGTTCGGCTTCGGTTTCACTTAAATGAAACGCCTCCCGGTAGGCCGCTTGATCCATGCCGGGGTTGGCTAAAAAGATTTGAGTTGCGCAGCTTTCGACAACCACAGGAAGCATCTCAGATCGAAAGAGATCGTCACCGGACTGGGTCGCTAGAATCATGCCGGCGTTCTTCTTACGCCAGGTTTTCAAGGCTTGTTGGACATAAAGCCGGATCACGGGATTGCGTAAAAAGCGCCACGCCTCGTCAATCACAAAGACCTTGAAGGTGTCAGCCAGTGCGCCATCGTAAATAGCGGCCTGCGCCCGATGGAGAACATAGAACAGGAGCGGCTCTAAGACATGAGGGACTTTCTCCATTCCCTCGAAATCAAACGTCTGAAAGCGGGCAAAGGTGAGGTTATCTTCGACATTGTCAAAGACAGTTCCGTACTGGCCGCCAGAACCCACTTGCCGAGCGCCTGGCGCAGATTGCGCGGCAAGATATTCGCTAGCGTGAGCAAGCGCCGCTGCCCCGGTTCAATCGCATAGAGGTTCTGAATCTGCTCGAAGAGCTCGCGCTCATCCGGGCCAGTCAGGGCATAGCCGCCCGACTCCGCCAGCACGCGAACCAAGGACCACTGGAACTGGAGGTTTTCCGGCGAAAACGGCAAACTGAACGGATTAATGGTCAGGCCCTGTTCATCTGCGCCGATTCGGACGTAGGTGCCGCTAAAACGGCGCGTGAGTTCCTCGTAGCTTCCGCCTAGCTCAAAGATATAGGTGAGCGGCTGAATTTTCTGCAGATGGGTGAGCATGTGAGCGATCGTGAAGCTCTTTCCCCGCGCCTGTGGCGCCCAGCATGAGCGTATGCGCGATATCGCCATCGTGGAAATTGAAGAAGTAAGGCGTGCGGTGGTTGCTTTCAAGGATCGCCAGATACTCGGTTCCGAGGTGTTCATTTCGGATCTGACCCGGATCGGGCGCGAACAAGAATGAGAGATCTGCATAGTTGGCGTTCGAAATCCACATTTTCCGTAAGTTAAATGCGTCATTGGCGGGAAGAACGGCCAGAAAGGCATTCAGCAGGTTATAGCGTTCCTCCGTCAGCTGGGCGTCCATGGCGGCGAACGCCTTGAAACACTCGGCTACAGAGCGCCGTAGGCGCGGGCGATCCTCGTCATAGAGAATGACGGTCAAAGAGAATTCGCCAAAAGAGCCGCCGTTGACGTCCATCTCTTGGAGGCAGGCGCCCAGCTCGCCTACGAGCGCTGAAGCGGAATCGTCAATGAGCATGTTCTTTGGCGAACTGTCGGAGGAATTCAGGAAATTCAAGAGGGAAGCTTTGGCGTTGTAAAAGTGTCGGCGCTTGGATTGAATGCGTCGGCGCATCGCTGGATGGCTCGCGCGCTTCCATTCCGTGGCGGCCACAAACTGGGCTGGCAGCTCTTGCAGTCCCTTCAAAAGGTGCGCGTAGGTGTGGGCAGGAGGTTCTTTTAGCGTAAGGACCTGCACGAAATAATCGTCCAGACGCAGGTGGTCCCGGTGACACTCCAGAGCCGAGCCGCATGCCTGAAAATCCACATATCGGTCATAGGCAAGGTTCACGCCGTCGGTCTTATACGGCGCATAATTGAGCAGTCCGCGCACAAAGCGAAAAGCTCGATGCTTATCCAGGACGTCGACTTTAATGAAGTCGCGAAGCTGAACAGCAAAACTGTTGGACTTGCTCAGAAGCTCTTGCCGGGCGCGTTCGAGGTCCATATCAAGGACGGCCGATCTTGCGTTCGGTGTGAAGTCCCGCGCGAAGCGCGTTAGTCGGAGCCGCTGCCCAGGCCGCGAGACGGCTTCTCAGAGGCGCGGCCCGGCGAAAGCCTTTAGGAGTACGGCAAAGTAGATCTCAAGCGCGGAAAAGGCATTTGGCCTGCAGAGTGTTGATCCGATCGGTCACTGCCTCGTGCACTATCGGATGTTCAGAGTCGGTATATGGGAGCGGACCGTAATCGCGTTTGATGAGGTACTGATAGACTCGAAATCGGTCGTCAAACGTGCGCAGTGCAGAGCTGAAGCGCCGCGCGATCTGATCGATTTCGATCTGCTCCAAGCATTCGGCGTCCTTTCCCGTGACCTGGAAGAAGACGACCAGCTCGCCGCTTTTCGTAAGGAAGACCCAATCGTCAATCGCAGCGTGGAGATTGACGATCGCATTGAGTGCGCCGGACTCCTCGTAATCTTTAAGGATTCGCCGGATTTTAATCAAGGCGGGATCTCCGTTCGACGGCGGAGTCCGCATGCTTGGCCGGATCGTACCGGGGCTTGAACTTCGAAGAATTCAGCAGAATGCGCAAGATTTGCGGGTCCGTGCCGGTGGCCCAGCGCGCCAAGATGTAACAGGACAAGAAACATCAGGATGCCGCCAAGGAGACTTCCGAACAGGTTGAAGGTGGCCCCTCCAATGACCAGAGCCAAAAAGAACAGCCGCCGCTCCGCGCCTGCGATCGTCAGCGGTTTATTCAAAGATCGGTAGACCGGATGCAATGTGGGCCCTTTCGGCATGACATCTAAGGAAAGAGCCACGCCATGAAGTTGACCGCGCCGATCGCCATGCCAATGCCGAAGACAATTCCGGCCAACATCCGCTTGGACTCGCCCTCACCGAATGCGAACATCAGTCCGCCCACTACGATGGCGACCAAGCTCAAGCCTCGCGCGATCGGCCCCGTAAAGGAGATTTGCAGGGCGTTGACGGCGTTCTCCCAGGGGGATTGCGCCAGGAGCGGAGAGGCGCTCAGCATGAGAGCCCAGACCACGAGACAAGCGCCGGAAAAAGACCGGCGACTTTCAGCTTGGATGGATGCGGCTTTCATAGCAAAGCTCCTCTCTTTCGCTCCTTCTGTGCGAGAGCGGCAGTCGCGCCCGCACTTAACAATGCGCAAAGAGCGAAAAAAGGAGCCGACGTGGATGAGAAGACGACGAAAGGCAATCCAATTTAGATGGACTTCTTTTGCCAGGTCAGGACAATATCCCGAAGACCCCCAGGGCGGAGATATTCGTCCCATGTCGCGAGTAATTGTTTTTGGACATGCGGGGGCCATTCCTCAAACGAATATCGGTAGCGGAAGGAGAGAAATCGATAGAAGGCCTTCACATCGGGCGGACACTGCATGACGGTATCCTTCAAAGCCGAGGTTAACTGATGGTCGGTAAACCCGATCGCATTGAACCAATCACCTCCCGTGAGATCAACGCCGTCTAGATCAGCTTGCTCAAATTTGACATTTCGCAACCAAGTTCCCACAAACGAACAATGGCTGAGATTGGCCCGCCGAAAGTCCGCATGAATAAGAAAGCACTCCCTGAAACTAAGGCCAACCAAGGTCAGACCAGAAAAATCCATTTCGCTAAGATCCAGCCTCTCAAGATCTCGATGGGAAAAGAGCTGCCGAAAATCCTGTTCGGCGAAAAGCTTCAACGTATCGAATGTCAGTCTTCTAATGTGACGAACAGACGGCGGAATACCCTCGGCATTGGGTTCGACGGTGAGAATGACTTCCTTCAAGACGCGACAGATTGCTTGACGCGTCGTTGTTGAGATTCCAGCCTTTAGAAAATCGGTCAATCCTTCCAATGCCTCGCGGCTTCTCACGGCATTGTTGTAATTGACTTGTGTGGCAATCGCTAGAAGCCGCGCTGCCTCGTCGTTGCCAGTCTCTTTCAATACAGCTCTGTCTGTGACGGATCGCTGGTCCCTATCGCTTCGATTCTCCTCAAAGGACCACAACTCAATGACGAGGTCTTTCATGGAGGGGTACCGGTCCGCCGAATTCTTTTCAAGGCAGCGATAAATGATTTTTGTCAGCTCAGCTGGAACCGTTTTGGGGAGGAGGTTTGGTTCGCGGCGCTGGATGGCCTCAGCGATCTCGTTCGGCATACCTGTACCAAACGGATGCTTGCCTCCGAGTATTTGGTGCATGACCAACCCAACGGTGAAAATCTCGGAGCTTGCATCATTTCGCCGATTCCGGATGCGCTCCGGCGACATATAGGCGAGGGTGCCAAAGGGTTCTGCTTGCGGCCGAGATCCCGGCTCAGGTTCAAGCGCCCTGGCAAGGCCGAAGTCGAGCAGTTTAATGCGATCACCCTGGGTCACCATGATGTTCGCGGGTTTGAGATCCCCATGAAGGATGCCAGCCGTATGAGCGGTATAGAGGGCGTCCGCAATCTGCATCGCGTAGTCGAGCGCGAGCTCGACTGGCAGGCCACCAGCCGGGACGGCCTGCTGCAAGGTTTTGCCGATGATGTACTCCATCACGATAAAGTCCACGCCTTCTTCACGTGCAATTTCATGGACGATGACAATGTTTTCGTGATTGAGCGCCGATGCAGATTTGGCTTCTTGGACGAGTCGCTCTCGGAAACCTGGAGCGCCGGTGACCCATGGCACGAGCAGCTTCGCCGCGACGAGACGGTCGAGGTTTAAATCTTGGGCTTTGTAGACCTCGCCCATGCTGCCGCGCCCGATCGGTTCGATCATCCGGTAATGTCCAAGAATCTGGCCGTCGATGGCCGCGCGGACGCCCATAAACGGCTCGGGCGTATGATGCTGAAGGAGAGATTCTACCTGCGCGCGGATCGAAGCATCCGCGCACACCCTGTTCAGGTACGCGCTTCTCTGGGAAGGATCAAGCTTGGACGTTTCATTGAAAATCTTGCTAATGCGTTCCCATTTGCGACGTGTCACGGTAGGATTTCAACTCCCGCCTCAGAAACGCTGTCGCGACGGCCCAGTCCTCTTTTACGGTCGTCCGGCTGATGCCCATCTCTTTGGCGGTCTCCTCCAAGGTCATGCCAGCAAACACTCGTAGGATGACGACACGACCTTGTCTCTGGTTCAGAGTGACCAACTGCTTAAGCGCCCGGTCTACATCCAGAATCTCCATCGCATCTTGCTGCAGAGTGGACTCGACATCCTCCAGAGGGACTCGTTTCCACGAGCCGCCGCCGCGCTTCTTGGCTCGCCGCGCTCGCGCATGCTCCACTAAAAGCCGACGGATGTTGATGGCGGCCACCGCAAAAAAGTGCCCCCGGTTATTCCAGGGGCCTGTACCGGGATGCAGGAGTCGAAGTGTCGTGTCCTGGACGAGATCGCTGGGATCGATGGAGTATGCAGCTCCCTCCTTGTTGAAATAAAACGCGGCGATCCGCCGTAGCTCCACGCGAATCTGCGGCAACAATTGAGAGATCGCCGCCTCATCGCCGCTGTGTAGCTTCGAGAGGAGTTCGGTGATGTTATCGGAATCGCCCATGGACCCTCCTTATAAGGATATGCGCAATTGGCCGTCTGAAGGGACGAATTCTCCCTAATAGACGGGTAGACGGGTTGTCCTGACGCGATCGCGGCGCTGCTGAGCAGGACCGATCAGCGAGAATGAACAGAGTTCACACACAACAATTGGTACTTTAGTTGGCGGCCCTTTGGAAGTCAAGGAAAATAGGGCGACAAAAGATAAACGCCTTTCGCGCCCGGCCTATCCTCGGCACCCTCACGCATAAATATGGGGGCGGGCCCATGGGACGAGCCGATTTGAATCAAGGACAGAAAAAATGAGACACCTATGGTGGCTGCTTGTCCCCCAATGACTTCGTCGAGTGTTGTGCACTTTGGCGGGCTCACGGGTCTGTATATTCAGATGGGCCACGAACACAGGAAGCAGGCAACCTCAGCGACTGCGTTTGATCTCCGAGCAGGACATGCGCAGGACATTTTGCAAACGATGCCGGATGAAAGCATCCATTGCTGTGTCACCAGCCCTCCGTATTGGGGCTTGCGCGCCTACGGTACGAGACCGCAGATTTGGGGTGGCGATCCAGTCTGCCCTCATCGCTTCAGCAAGCAACTGTCGCATGGGCGCCGGGGAAATCGGGGAGTGTCGGGTACCGGAGGCAATTACCATCCGGCGCTCGAGCAATCCGGCCAGGGTCCGGGAGCGGGTGGCGGAGGCCACTTCTGCCTCCGTTGCAGGGCTTGGCGTGGCGAGCTCGGCTTGGAGCCGACGCCGGAACTTTACGTCCGCCATATTGCAGAGACCTTTCAGGAAGTTCGTAGAGTACTTCGGCAGGACGGAACTCTATGGTTGGTGCTCGGAGACTCCTACGCGGGCTCGTGGGGCAACCAGGGGCGTCGCAAGGGGCGGGGCACGCAGCGGCCGATCAACGGACCGTCGATTCAAAATTTGGAACCCTATCCGACCAGGAAACACAGCACGGGTTCGTGGGTCAACGGCCATCCGGTATTGAAACCCAAGGACCTCATCGGAATTCCGTGGCGTATCGCTTTAACGCTGCAGGCAGACGGCTGGTATCTGCGCTCTGACATCATCTGGGCAAAACCTAATCCGATGCCCGAAAGTGTGACCGACCGGCCGACCCGTTCCCATGAGTATGTGTTTCTTCTCACGAAGAACCCTCGGTACTACTATGACGCAGAAGCCATTAAGGAACCGGTTAGCCTCAAAACTTTATCAGCCCGGACGACGCCCAGAAGAGGCACAAGAAAGGAATCGGCAGGTAAGAGGCAGAAGCTTTGGATGGAACGAAGGGGCCGCGGGTATCCTCTGCCGACCAGGAACAAGCGCTCGGTCTGGACCATTGCCACGCAGCCCTACCGCGAGGCCCACTTCGCCACTTATCCGACGACGCTAATAGAACCTTGCATTAGGGCCGGCACGAGCGGACGTGGCTGCTGCCCGCGATGCGGCGCACCGTGGCGGAGGGTCGTGCTGAAAACCTCGGTCCGTCCGATCGACTATCGCGGAAAGTGGATCGTCGCGGGCGGGCAGGCGAGCGGTAGACGGATGCTGGCCAATGTCCGCGCTCGCCGCGACGCGGGTGAAGCTCACGATAATCCTTTCCCGCCACCCAAGACTTTGGGCTGGCTGCCTGCCTGCACCCACGGCAACAACCCTGTCCCTTGCACTGTACTCGATCCCTTCTGCGGCAGCGGCACGACCGGCGTGGTAGCGCTGCGTTTGGGGCGCCGTTTCGTCGGAGTCGAACTGAATCCGCAGTACGTCGAAATGGCGCGGCGACGTATCCTGGGCGATGCCCGTTTGTTCAAGGGCGAAATAGCAAACGGAATGGTCGCATGAACGCGAACGAATCGGAAATGGTTTCCGTGAGGACACTAAGCCGTCTGCTCGACATTCCCGAGAAGACCATTTGGGATTGGATGTATAAGAGCCGGAAGCGGGCGACGCTCGACCCGCTCCCCTATTACAAACTGGGAGCGCTGGTGCGCTTCGATCTTCACGATGTCCGGGCGTGGATGGATCGCCGAAGAGTCCGGCCAGTGCCGACGATTACGGGTACTGTGGACCATAAATGAAAATGTGTGCGGTGGCCACCGTTATGCAAGCAACTCTCGATCCATACGTGTCATTTCAACGCACGTATTTGTAAAATACGACAACCATGCGAAAGCAGAAATGGCGCAATCGTACCCTTGAGCGCGGGGTAATCATCGACCGAGTGCGGGGATACGTTTATGTCCGGTTCAAACGCCAGGGATTAGTCCGGAAAGAATTGATCGGCCGCACAACCGAAGCCGAAGCGATCGATCGCGCGAATTTTCGCGCGCAACAGATTCGCCATCGCCGCCGGGCAGATGGATCTGGATTCGAACCCCGCAGCGAGCGGCTCCTCATGGAGGATGCAGCGGACCTCTTTTTGAAGCTGCACGGGGAAAAGCGCCGATCCGCCAAGGGCATCAAACAGTTCATTCGCTATGTTCGATTGATAAAGGAGGCCTGGAGCGGCCGATACGCCGATGCAATGACGGGCGATGACATGCGCGATTACCGCGAGTGGCGGCGCAAGCAGGACGTGGCCGAAAGCACGATCAACCGCGAGCAGACCGCGATCATCACGATGTTCAACAAGCTGACCGAGTGGCGAAGGGCGGGGCAGATTCCGCGCAGTATTCTTTTGCCCGACGGCAATCCCGGCCGTAGTGTGAAGAAGGTGAACGAGGATCGGTTCATTCGCGAACGCTTGCTATCAGATGACGAGTATAAGAATCTGTGGGCTTGTGCGGACCCGCGTACGCGCCGGATCATCCTGGCTGAGATGAACCTTCCATTGAGGCTTGAAGACTTGAAACAGTTGAGCAAAAAGAACGTTAACTACAAGCTTGGGCGGCTAAAAGGCGTCCAGGCCAAGACCGGTAAAGAATACTCGCTGCCCATTAACGGGGTCATCTGGGATCTGATAAGGACCGCGCCAGGGGAACAGCTATTGGACTTCACGGGCTTTGAAGGCCGCTGGAAGCGCACCGTGAAACGAGCCGGTCTGAAAGGACTTCAATTTCGGGATCTTCGGCGCACGGCTGCGACCACGCTGCATGATGGGGGGGAGAAACTCAGAACGATATCGGCCATGTTAGGTCATAGCGCCGTGACCACCACAATCCGTTACCTTGGGCTCAAAGAAGAAAACCTAACTCAGGCAGGGAACTTGTTGGCGGGCAAATATAGCGCGCCGGTGGAAAACGGCGCAAAAGGTGTACAAAGTGTCCCAGAAAGTGTCCCAACAGTCGATGCAAATCGGCCAGACGAAAATGAAGAAACTGATTGTAAAATAGACCAATTTGGCGGGGTAGCTCAGGTGGTTAGAGCGGCAGCTTCATAAGCTGTTTGAAAGGCTTTCCGAACCTTACCGTGCAGTACCGTTTCCGTCGGAGATCGCATTCCAACCTTACCGGCCAATACCGATCGATCTGGTTACAAAGTGTCCCAAAAGTGTACCAACTAAAATCCGTGTAAATTTCCGGCCTGCTGGTAGAGGACTTCTTCGTCACGTCCTCGGCCAGCTCCCCTTCAATCTCAGTCCGATGCTTCGAGCGTGGTCAAGATGCCCTTTGCGGAAGCCGAGAAGACACTCCTCGCCGCGAAGCTATCCGTAAGCATCACATGAACCCCACTATTCCAGGCGCGGAATGCGGCACATAGTGGAGAGGTGAGCACCAAACAAGAGCAACGGCGCGAGCTATGGCGCCAACGAATCGCGGAACAGGAAACCGGCGGCCAGTCGATCCGCGCATACTGTCGTGAGCGAGAGTTGAAGGAGTCCGCCTTCTACGGGTGGCGTGGGAGGCTGCGGAAACAGAACACCCCGTCCGCTTCGCACTGGTGGAGACAAAGCCGGCCATGGAAACGCCACCGCCCCTGGAGTTGCTGCTGACCAGCGGCGACCGGCTTCGGATTCCGTCCGATGCCGTGACGCTAAAGTTGGTGCTGGCGGTGCTGCGGGAACCAGCGTGATCCACTTGCCGGCGAGCGTTCGGGTGTACTTGTGCACCTCGCCGTGCGACATGCGGCGGAGCTTCGACGGACTGCACGCGTTGGTCACAGGCGCGATGAAGCTGGATGCGTTTGCCGGGCATCTGTTCGTGTTCGCGAACCGGCGCAAAGATCGAGTGAAGATTTTATATTGGGACCGAGACGGGTTCGCGGTGTGGGCTAAGCGGCTGGAGGAAGGCACCTACGCGATGCCGTTCGGGGAAGAAGACGAAGCGGGGCGCGAGATAACGGCGCAGGAGTTAGGCGCGCTGCTAAGCGGCATCGATCTGAGCACTGCCAAGCGCCGGAAGCGGTATCGGCGGGGAAGTGCGGAAGCCGCATAAAGATTGGCTCGTAAGCATTTTATCCTTGGCCGGCGGCGGAGTTCGCTTTATAATTCCGGTAGTGCCGGTGGACCGCAACAGCTTGCCGAAAGATCCAGAGATCTTGCAGCAGATGCTGGTGGATCTGACCACGCAACTGGACAAGACACAACGGCTGTTAAGCCAGTTGCTTTCGGCCAAAAGTGGCACTCACAGCGAACAGTTGAGCGCCGATCAGTTGCGATTATTCGTGCAGGAACTCAGCGCGGCTGAGTCTGAAGCCGCCAAGGAAACGCAAAAGGACGACGATGTTCCGCCCGGCTCGACATCCAACAGCAGTGAGGACCAAGACGAAAGCCGCCGGCGAGGACGTCGCACTCTACCGGCACACTTGAAGCGTGAACGGATCGAGCACGATCTGGCGGAAGAAGAAAAGCACTGCGCTTGCTGCAGCCAAGACCTGCGGCCCATCGGCGAAGAAACGAGCGAGCGCTACGAATACATTCCAGCGCAGTTGCTGGTGATCGAGGACGTCTGCAAGAAATACGCGTGCGCATGCACGGTGAAGACGGCGGGCAAGCCGCCGCAGCCCATCGAGAAAAGCGTGGCAGGCGCATCGCTACTAGCTCAGGTGATCGTCAGCAAAATAGCCGACCACCTGCCCGTGCACCGCCAGGCAAAGATCTTCAGCCGCTTCGGCGTGGAGATTCCGGACCAGACCATGGGCGGCTGGATGCGGCAATCGGCTCAGTTACTGGATCCTCTGTATGTTCGCCTGAAGCAGTTCGTGCTGAGCTCGAAGGTGGTGGGGACTGACGATACACCGGTGAAAGTGCTGGACCGCAAATTAAAGCGAGCGACACGCAGGGGGCGATTCTGGCCGTACATCGGGGATCGCGAACATCCGGCGGCGGTATTCGATTACACTCCGACACGAGAACGCGCGGGGCCAGAAACATTTCTGAAAGCGTATCGCGGATATCTGCAGGCCGATGCCTATGTGGCTTACGACAGCTTTTTCACCAATCCCGAACGCGGCTTGGTGGAGGTGGCATGCTGGGCTCATACCAGGCGTCACTTCCATAAGGCGCTGGATACGGATTCGGCGCGCATGGGCGCGGTGCTGGCCTACATCGCGCATCTATATAAGGTGGAGAAACGCGCGCGGCGGTCGGGTATCGTGGGCGAGGACTTGCGCTTGTTGCGCGAGCATGCGTCCAAGCCAGTGCTGGAGAGATTGCACGAATATCTCAAGAGGATTCGCGAAGAAGTGTTGCCCAAGAGCGAAGCGAGCCAAGCGGTGGCTTACGCGCTGAAGAACTGGACCGCGCTGACGCGCTACCTGGAAGATGGCGACCTATCCATTGACAACAACCACACCGAGCGAAGCTTGCGCGGTATCGCGGTGGGGCGCAACAACTGGACCTTCGTAGGAAGCGATCGAGGAGGCAAAACGATGGCGGTACTGCGGAGCTTCGTGGCGTCGTGCGAACTGGCCAAGGTAGATCCGTTCGCCTGGTTCCAGGACGTGCTCTCGCGCATCGGCGAGTGCTCGATTCAGCAACTCGACGAATTGCTGCCACACCGCTGGGCTCAGTCCCGGGCGTAACCGATCACTGATTGGCTTAGCTATCCATTCCCGCCGCTGACCGGTGTTTATGTGATGGATACAGCTATCCAGCTATTTCAACAATATCGACAACCTACTTCGCGGTCTTCGAGTTTCCAGCGTTAGATCGGCCTTACTCAGAAGTTCCCGCGAAGGACGGATACTTCGCCCAGATCCTAGGCAACCGGGCTGCTACGCAAATCAACAATTGCCTTGCCTTCATCCAACCTGACTTGGCACCCTGCAAGAAACTCGCTCTCACCATCACGAGTGCGAAGAACACCGTCGGGGAACACACGTACCGGATCACCCACTGGGCAGCACCTAACGCCGTGCTTCTGCGGGTCGCGCGTTGTTGATCACTGCGGTCGTGTTGCGAGGTGGTGTTGGATGACGGTGACGGCCATGATGTCGAAGATGCCGCCCGTGTCGGTGTATTTGAGGTCGGAAAGCTCCTCATAGCGTCCGCGATCGTTGTAGGCCATCTGAATCTCGCCGTTGACTTGGCCGCGGTACGAGCCGTCGAGGAAGACTGTAGTCTTCTCTGTGTGCGGTGACAGTACTTCGGATCTCTGGGTCGGCTTCCTTTTCTTCGGTGACTTGTTTGATGTAGAGTGCTTCTTCGTCGCTGATTGTCGAATTTGTTCCTGAATCTCCGCTGATCATGTCCTGCACAGACACTTTCTTGGGCGGCGGGCCGCTGCCTTTCTTGCCTCTGCCTGGTCTTGATTTTCACGGGTCCGCCGCCGGTGACTCGCCTTGATATTCCACTGCTGCTTTGATGACGTCGGTCTGGCGGATAAGCTGCATCAGGTCGGACACGCTTCCTTGCTTTGATGAGCTGTGGTCCGACGTATTCGGCGAAAGTGGCGAACTCGTTAATCGTCGGTGCATAGGTGAAGAAGCAGGTGAAGAAATGGACGCTTTTCACGAACCGCGCGAGCAGATACACGAACTGCTTTGCGCTCTTCCGGGTCCGTGAGTTTTGCCTGAAAGCGTGTCCGCAGGTCGTTGACAAGTGATTGTACTTGGGCGTCGGTGCCGGTTCCGATGAGCAGTGCTCAAAGTCTGCGGCGTCCTGTTGCGTGAAGACTCCTGCCGCGAGGATGTCGGCGTGGAGTTTGAGGCATGCGCTCGGGGTCTGGTTCTTCCGGCTCGAACGGCGTGCCTTTGCGGTATTTCGCGAAGGCTTTGAGGATGCGCTTGGCGTTGTTGGTGAAGTCGACGACGACCACATCTTTTTTGCCTTCGTGGCAGCGGTTCAGTCGTGAAACAGTCTGTACGGCGTTGCGATCGACGACCGGCTTGTCGAGGAACATTCCGGCGAGCAGTGGTTGGTCGAAGCCGGTCTGGAATTTGTTCGCGACGATCATCATGCGGTAGTCGTCGCCCTCGAAGCGCTCCTCGATCAGCTCGCCGTCCTTCAGTTCGTTGACGGCGTGTTCGCTGATGGCTTCGTTGGTTTCCGGGTGGACGAAATCCGAGAACGCGTAGAGCGCCTTGTATCGTGCCGCCGCGTGCTATGAGTTTTTCCTTGATGATCTGGAAATAGCGCAAGCCCTGCGACGCGGGAGCTCGTGACGATCATCGCCTTGGCGCGTCCGCCGATGAGCGGCATCACGTCCTTCTCGAAGATGCGCAGCATCACCTCGGCCTTGTACTGAATCAGTCCGTCGTCCTGGAAGGCGACGTTCTTGAGCGCTTTCGCGACACGACGCCTTTGGGGTACAGTTTCTCCTCGTCCGGCTTTCGGCACGACCGGGCAATGCAGGTGGTAGAGCGTCTTGTAGGAGATGATGCTCGTGGCGACGTCCACGATGTAGCCTTCGGCGATGGCTTCTGCTTCGGTGTACGTATCGAATGGCTCGCCAAAGAGCGTGACGGTGGCCGGTGCTGGCGTGGCGGTGAATGCGACGAAGAGCTGATTCTGGTCGTGCTCGCGGATGATCTTGGCGAGCTGCTCTTCGCGGGTCCTGTTCCGGGGTATCTTCGTCGGGCTCGTCTGTCTTTGCGGAACGGTAAGCGGATGGCTGCGCCAAGTTGGCCTTCTTGCGAGCGGTGGGCTTCGTCGATTAGGAACGCGACGCGGAGCTTCTTCAGCTCGGGATTCTTCTGCAATCTCATCCAAGCACCCAGGCGAACTTCTGTTGCGTGGTGACGATGATCGGTTTGCGCTCCTTGAGGAATCGCGGCAGGTCGTCGGCTTTTCGTGCCAGCCCGACGACGTCCTTGAGGTGGGTGAAGTTCTCGATGTCGTCTTTGATGTTCGTGTCGAGCGACTTTGCGGTCGGTGAGGATGAAGACCATGGTCCACGAGCTTTTCGTTCGTGCCCGGTTTGAAGAGGCTGTGCAGGCGGTCGGCCAGCCAGCAGATCGTGAGTGTCTTGCCGCTGCCAGCAGAGTGATTGATGAGGTACTTGCCGACCGATATCTGCCTGTCGCGGCGAAATGGTCGGTAATGTCGTCCGCCACTTTCCGCACTGTGCGGCTCTGGTGATAGCGCGGGAACAGTGGTGAACGCTGGCACGTGCCGGTTTGTCGTCCTCTGCCTCGCGTTCGGGCACGCGGACCAGAAAGAACGAGAGTGCTTCGAGCAGGTGTTCCTTGGAGAGGACCTCGCGATAGAGGAACTCCACTGGATATTCGCCCGCAGTCTGAGGCGTGTTCGTCAGGCCCGTGTTGTGCCAGCGGAAGTTCTCTTCGCGTCGCGGGTCCGTGCCGGCCATGACATCGCTAGTGTCTGCTGCGAGATACAGAAACGGATGATGGAAGATCTTGCACGCGTGATCGCGTTTGGTGAACTGGGCGACGGCGTCATGCACCGTCTGGTTCTTCTCGTGCTTCAACTCCATCGCCACGATCGGTAGACCGTTAAGGAAGAGCACGAAATCGATCTCGTGATTGTTCTCGCCGAAGTAGAAGTGCGGGCGGAACGTGATGCGGTTCTCCCCGTACTTCTTCACGGCGGCGCTCTCCGCAGAACGTGGCTTGGGGTAGTATAGGCGGAACTCTAACCCGCGCACCTTCAGACCCTTGACGAAACAACATCCACAGCGGCGTATGCGAACAGCTCTTTGCGCAATGCTTTGAAGATCTCTTCGCGAGCGTCGGTACCGTAATCGTCCGAGAGCTTCTTGAGCGTGTCAGCTTGGGTCGCGTTCAGGAACGCCCAGAGTTGATCCTCAGCGATGAAATGCTCGGTGTCCGTGATGTCCGACTGTTCAAGCACACCGTACTGTGCACGTTGACGAGAAAATCCGCGATGTGCTGCTGAAACGTCAATTCGGGAGGCTTCTTGCCTTTAGCCAAGCGATTGCACATCCTTCACGTGCACATCACTAATCCGCCGCTGACCGGTCACACACTCATGAATCAATGACTTACGATAGGCGAGGAGTGTGTCGACTTGGGATTCTATTGTCCGTTGGGTGCTTCTCAATTGGTCGAGGCGAGCGTCGAGAAACTCGACGAGCCGTTCCTGTTCTTTAATGCAGGGGAGTGGGATCGGGAATTCACCGACCTTGGTCGAGTTGGTGCTCGCGAGATTTGTGGTGCGCTTACCTGTTGCTTCAAAGTAGTCCCTGCCATACCTGGAGGCGGTAAGGTACGTGAGGAATTTCGGCAATAGCTTGTGGCGGAAGCACCGCAAGGCAAAGATGTGATTTTGATGCAGGCACCCGTCAATTTCGCCGTTCCACAGGAAGCCGCGACCGAGCTTGTCTAAGTCGCCTCCTTCTGTCATGAGTACGTCATCGGCGCGAAGTTCTACGCGTGCCGCAACAGTAGCTGGGACTTCAATAGTCGTAACATCACGCAAATCGAGATGACCATCCTGCACGTTCGCGACACGCAGATATGGGCGCTCGATAAGGGGACCGTTGTATTCCTTCCCAAGGGTAAGGCCACCTTGGATCTCGGAAATCCGCTTGAGACAGACGAGATTCCATTCCTTCGGAACACTCTGCATCCAGACATTCCCCGTTGGCCGAAACTCCTCATTCTCAGCCAAACCACAAGTCACAACGCGTTGGATCGTCGCCTTACGTATCCCATCAAGGATGTCGATCTGCCGACGCTTGGCGGCAACCGCCGCATCGATCGCACCGCAACTAGCCTCCAGGTACGCCGCGATGCGCTGTTGTTCTAAGAGCGAGGGCAGTGGAACGCGTGCGGCCCTGAAAGCATATTGCGAAAGGCCGAACCGTGTAACGCCGACGGCCTTGGCTTCGTATTGAGCGCGAAACCATTTGGATGAATGAAGCCAAGCAAGAAACGGTCCGGTGACTTTGTGCAGACGAGGGCGAATAAGCGCGAGATGATATCCGCATAGAATTCCAGGTAAGTCGTCAACTACCAATGCTGAAATAGCGATGTCATCGGCTTCTTCGGAGTCTTTTGTCGCGAGGACATCACCACGCCGAATCTGGAACTTTTCAATCTCGCGCGTGTCCGCAGAAGCTTCCATAAAATCGATGACGGTAGTGATGCGGTCGTTCTTGTAAACGTCGACGTAGTTGCAGAGTCGAACGGGTTCTTCGCCCTCTATCGTGTGTTTGTCAACGTTGCTGAAGAAAACATCAGCGACGGCATCAAGGCGAGTTACAATCCAGTCGGACGGCACATTTGCCGTCCAGGGAGCAAGCGCCGCTGTCTCTTGAACGGACTTCATCGCGCCAGTCGCTCCAACATCTTCTCCGCCTCCTTCTCCAGCTTCCAGAATTCGTCGAGCAGGTCTTTCGCAGGCGTAGGCGGCTGATAGTGGTAGAAATATTTGTCCGGCAGGATTTCGTAGCCGAGGATCGTCTTGCCGGCCTTCTTCGTCTCCTCCCAGCGGATAATGGGCTTCGCAATCTCGCGTTTCAGAAACGCAGGAATGTCCTCGCCGTGAGAAATGTATTCATCATCCTGCAACGTAATGACGGTGCGTCCATTCAACGCCGAGGATCTCCTGGCCGTCGCCGAGGGCTGCTTTGAGCTTCTTCGCGGCGCTCTCCGTAGGTTTGAGAACGATCTGAACCATTTTCTCCATGCCCGAAGTTTTCACGCGGACGCAGAACGTGAGGTCGCTGTCGTAGAACTCTTGTTCCTTCTTGAGGTTCGCCGCGGTGAAGGCTTTCTCGTAAGGCTCGGTGATGATCGCGGGTTGGTCGTGCTCGTCGAATCTGCCAGAAGATCACCTTAACTTTGTGGTACGCGAAGTCCTCCTTCGTGAAGAGCTTGACGTGCTCATCGTTAAAGCCAGGCTTCCATGCCTTTGTGGTAACGCTCCTCGATCCATTGCCGGTGCGTGTCGGTCATCCGGTTGCGCTTGTTACCGAAGGATTTCGGCTCTTTCTCGAATTGCTGACGGGCGTCAATGAGCATCACGCGCTTTCGGTGGCTAGCGGGCTTCTCGTTTCGCAGGAGCCAGATGTAGGTGAAGATGCCGGTGTTGTAGAAAAGCTGGTCGGGCAGCATGACGATGGCGTCGAGCCAGTCGTTCTCCAGTATCCAGCGGCGGATTTCGCTCTCGCCTGAGCCACAATCGCCGTTGGAGAGTGGTGAGCCGTTGAAGATGATGGCGATGCGACTGCCGCCCTTTTCCGGTGCGTGCATCTTCGCCAGCATGGTCTGCAGGAACAGCAGCGCGCCGTCGTTCACGCGCGGCATCCCGGCCTGATAGCGCGTCTTCTCTAGTTTTCGGGCTTCTTTTTCGTAGCCATCCTTGCCCCCCCAGGTGACGCCAAACGGTGGATTGCTCAGCATGAAGTCGAAGCGGAATTTGGTCTCTGGTAACTGGTCGCCCGGCTCCTTGGTGTTTGCTTCGTTGGGGATGAGCGAGTTGCCGAGCGAGACCTTGGCTTGCTTGTCATTTTTGATCAGGAGGTCGGCCTGACAGATGGCGTAGTTGGTAGGGGAAAGCTCTTGCCCGTGCACGGTGACGAACTTCTCGATCGCGGCTCGCTCTGTTCGGTGTGCTGGCGCGGTCGAGGAGGTGTTCCTTGGCGACGGACAGCATGCCGCCGGTTCCGCATGCGGGATCGTAGATGGAGATGTGCCGTTCAGGAATGGGAATTTCCAGCAGTTCGACCATGAGTCGGATGACTTCGCGCGGCGTGAAGTGGTCTCCGGCCTCTTCTCCGCTTTGTTCTGAGAAGCGCCGAAGGAGTTCTTCGTAGATGTATCCCATCTCCAGTCCGGAGAGCTTGTCTGGGCCTAGTTCAAGTTCCTTGTACTGGTTCAGGATTGGGGCGAGCCGGTTGTTCTTCACCATCGTGCCGATTGTGGCGCGGTAGTTGAAGTGCTCGATGATGTCGTCAACGTTTTTGGAGAAGCCGTTGATGTACGCGCGGAAATTCTCCTCGAGCAGCGCATGGTCTTCCTCGTAGACTTTGCGTAGCGTCCAGTCGGTCTTGTTCGAAAAGGGCGATTGCTGGGGGTTCAGTCTCCAGTTCTTTGACGAGTTTCGCGAGTTCCTTTTCGGTCAGTTTGGGTCGTTTGGCCAGCACCTCAGCGCGTTTAGCGTCGCGCCAGGCGAGCAGCACGCATTCCAGTCGGCGGATGACGATGATGGGCAGGATGACGCTCTGGTATTCATACGCCTTGAACTTGCCGCGCAGCCGCTCGGCAGATTTCCAAATGTCACCGGCGAGGTTGTCGAGCTTGGGTTTGTTGAGCGAAAGGGCCATTATCTTTCCTGGTTCCTATCAGATCAGTCTTCTATTATCAGTTGAAAATAGCTGCAATGCTGGGCGACGGCACCGAACAACTGACGGCCACACTGAAAGTAGCATTCGGGGCCCGCTGGCGACGTAGACCTCTCCCTCGCAAGATATGGTTGCACGTCGGATGTATATAAGATGTATATAAATTGTTGCGCGTCGCCCGCGACTATGGATTTCGAACTAGTGCCCTCACGCTACGGTCCCCGATTTATGCCCCTGCTGCGGGACCGGTAGCGGGAGGGGCCACCAAAACATTTCGGGCCGGTAATTTTTTTTGCCGTCCCCGAATTAACCATCCATCTCAAAATATTGACATATTTTAATGCGCCTGGCATTGCTTTTATCAGAGCCAGGTGAGATAGTTAATTGACCAGGCGCAGTAAATATTGTGGCCTGGCTATTGGAGAATGTAAGAAAATGGCTCTTGAATCTGCAACGACCCTCGCTGAGGTGATCGACTACGCCGGAAGTAATCGTTTCCTCCGCATTCGGGCAAAACGAGCGCTGAACTTGGGCGCAAACACGATGGTGACGAGCCTTGATATCGGCTCATTCCTGCTGCAGTCTATGGTGGGCAACGACCCGCTCAAGGGTCCGGTCACGCAGCGCAAGCCGGACATGGCGCACGCGCAGAAGATGGCGATCTTCATCTTCAAAGGCCTGGTGAACTATACGCTCGACCGATATCGCCAGGCCAACAAGGACATCCCGGCCGAAATTGACCTTATCGGTCGGTACCTGGGCACGCAACCCTACTATGCCTGGGCGCCGGTGGTGGCATCGATTCGTGATGACGTACGAAACATCGGTGTCGAAGTCGTGGCGGGTGACGAAGGCGAGGTCATCCTCAAGCTGCGGTCGAACCAGATGCTGTGGGTCATCGACGGCCAACATCGTCGCATCGCCTGGAAGATCGTGCAGGACTTCGTCAATCAGCTGATCCGTGACCGCAAGTATTCGAAATCCGGCGGTCTCGTTCCGTCCGAGTTGAAACAGGTGTCGGATGACGCGCTGCTCTTCTGGCATGAGGCCCTGGCGTACTACTCCGAGCGGTTCTCCATCACCATCGACTTGCACTTTGGCCTGTCGATCGAGCAAGAAAAGCAGTTGTTCCATGACTTGAATAATCTCCAAAAAACTGTCGCGGCAAGCCAGGCGCAAGCGTTCGATCAGTCCAACCCGATCAACATCTTCACGCACCGGCTCATTGAGCACGAGTTGTTCACGGACGTGAAAGACCGGATCACTTATGACGGTCGCGTGGACTGGGAAGATAGCGCGTGGATCAAACTGGACACACTCAACGCGATCAACGCACGCCTACTAATGAACAAGACCACGATTTCGGGTGCAAAGCCTGTCGAGGTTAATGATCGCGAAGATGCCGCATGGAGTTTTTGGGAAGCGGTCACCAAGATCCCTGGGATTTTCAACCGGAATGAATCCGTTGCTGCCCAGCCCGCTCTTCTCAAGGCATTGGCTCGCGTCTATTTCGAACTGATGTGGGGGCGCGGAGCTGACGCCACCGTCGCGGAGAGCTTCTTAGAGAGTATTCCGCGGGTTGACTTCTCGCATAACAACCCCCTTTGGAACATAGAGCAACTCAGTGACGATGAAGTTGCGACATATGACGGCTTGTCCGCGTTTTTGCCCGAGAACTGGCGGGAAAAATCCGTGGGCGGCAAGGTGGAGGGTATTATCCGGTTCGGGATGCGGCACAACGAATCAATCCTCGTGTTGCCGGGCATTATCAGGTATCTTGCCAAGTTGCCACCCAACACCCCGTCGACACGAAGGACCGGCCGTGAAGAGGTAGGAGTGAATAATAGTAGCCCGGTAGAGCGGGAGGCGAATGATTCCGCGATCAAGCCTGGATTATTTGATGATGACGCGAGCACCTCTCTCGGTCAGATGCCCGCGCAAGGAGTAACCGCAGAATAACGGCGCACTGACCGAAGTGCTGCTGCGGGAAAGGAGTTTAGATATATGTCGCTGACTGCGTTGCCGGTTACCGGTCTTGAAGTTGATTTTCTCGCCATTGGGGAGGGGCGCAAGAGTGGCGATGCAATCGCGATCCGCTATGGCAACCTCCAGGGGCAGCGGAATGAGCAAACGGTCGTGATCATTGATGGTGGGACGAAGGACACCGGGCAACAGCTTGTTGAGCACGTCCAGCGACACTACAACACGAACGTTGTTGATATCGTGTTCTCGACGCATCCAGATATCGATCACGTTTCTGGACTCACGGTCGTCTTGGACAAGCTGACAGTGAGTACGCTCGCGATGCACCAGCCGTGGAATCACGCCCCGCACATCTGTGACCTGTTTGAGGGACGCCCTACGACAACTCGCCTTCGAGCGAAATTGCAAGAGTCCTTGGGCATGGCGAGGGAGCTTGAACGGATCGCGAAGCGGCGTGGTATTCCGATTGTGGAACCGTTCGCTGGCGTCGGGAATGGGGTGTTGACCGTGCTGGGGCCGAGCCAGGATTACTATCGAGTCCTGCTTGCCGATTTCGAAGGGACGCCGGAACCGCTCGCTGCGCTCGCCGGACTGTTCGCCAAAGCGACCGAAAAGGTCGGCGACGTGATCTCCTACGTGCGTGAGACGTTTAATATCGAGACACTCACCGATGACGGCGTGACCTCGTCCGAGAACAACTCTAGCGTCATCCTCCTGCTGCAGTTGCCGACCTATAAAGTGCTCTTCACGGCCGATGCCGGAATGCCCGCGTTAACCCAGGCGGTGGAGTTCGCAATCGCGCACGGTTTCGACCTTTCCCGATTGGATGCGTGGCAGATTCCGCACCATGGCAGCAAACGCAATGTCGGGCCGACCATCCTCAACCGGATCAAAGCGGGTCAAGCGTTAATCTCTGTTGCTGCCGGTGGGGCACCCAAGCACCCGTCAAAGCAAGTGACCAACGCGCTGATTCGACGGCGGACAGCAGTGTTTGTGACGCAGGGGATGAGCTTCCGTCACGGACACCAAGCGCCAGCGCGAGTCGGCTGGGACCGCAGCGCCATACAGGTGCCATTTTACGATCAGGTGGAGGCATGAAGGCCACGAGTCCCGATATAGCTTTTTAAGGTCGGCTCTCCTTCTTGGTTTTCGCAGAGCGAGTGCAACACGATGAGTAGGATTAAATCATACAGCGTGGGACATGGTGACATGTTCCACATCGAGCACGGCTCGGACAATTTCACGATTATCGACTGCTGCCTGGACGATGAAAATGAGGAAACAATTCTCGATGAGATCGCGAGCCTGAGTAAGCAAAAGGGGATTACGCGCTTCATCTCAACCCATCCTGATGACGATCACATCAGGGGCTTGGAGCTCCTCGATGACAAGATCGGTATCCTCAATTTCTATCGCGTGCAAAACAAGGTCACGAAAGAAGACGAGACAGAGAGCTTCACTCGCTACTGTGAACTCCGGGACTCCGCCAAGAAAGCCTTCTCCATCAAAAAGGGCTGCAGCCGCAAGTGGATGAATGAAAGTGATGACCAGCGAAAGACGTCCGGCATCCAGATCCTGTGGCCGAACCCGGACAACGAGTATTTCAAGGAAGAGCTCCAATACGCCGAAGACGGCGGTAGTCCAAACAATATTTCGGCAATCGTCAAGTATTCACTAGAGGGCGGAGTGACGGCACTCTGGATGGGTGATCTGGAGGCCGATTTCATGGAACTCATCGAGGATGAGCTGGACTTGCCGAAGGTTGACCTGCTGTTCGCGCCGCATCACGGTCGCGAGAGCGGTCGGATTCCAGCGTCGTTACTGGAGAAGATGTCACCCAAGGTCATCATCGTTGGGGAGGCGCCCAGCGAGCACCTGCACTACTACCCTGGCTACAACACGATCACCCAGAATTGCGCAGGAGACATCGTGTTAGAGTGCGAAGCGGGAGCAGTTCATGTATTCACCGCGAACGAAACCGAAGTTGACTTTCTCGAAGACCAGGCGATGACCCGGCCGGGCTACCACTACGTGGGCACGCTAGCCGTGGGTAGTGCGAGCGCTGCGGAGGCATCATGAACCCATTGACGATGGTGACCGACGGGTATGAGCGGAAAGCCCGCCTGTACCCGGCATTCGTCCTGTTGATCCCCGTCGCCGCCACGATCATCGCCATCTTGTCGGCAAAGCTCTCCGCACTACAATCCGCTGGTGCCACGCTGGTCGCATGTGGTGGAGCGTTTCTCTTATCACAACTTGCCCGTGATGCCGGAAAGAAGCGTGAGAAAGGCCTATTCGCACGATGGGGCGGCATGCCCTCCGTTGCGATCTTTCGGCACCGCGACACGCGCCTGGACACGATCACGAAGGCCCGATATCACAAGAAGCTCGCAAGTCTGGTAAAGGGAGCGAAAGCACCGTCGATTGCAGAAGAGAACGCTGATCCCGCTGGCGCAGACCAAACGTATACCGCATGGTCGACATATCTGCGCGTGAATACGCGCGACACAAAGAAATTTACGCTGCTCTTCCAAGAGAATGTGAATTTTGGGTACCGCAGAAACTTGTGGGGACTCCGATCAGTCGGTCTCATCACGAGCGCGCTCTCGTGCGTGATCGCGGCCGCATGGTGCTACCAGCGATTCCGAACCACTGGCGGATTCAGCGAAGAACTTGCCGGAGCGTTCGTCTTGGCGCTGGTGTTCCTCCTTCTTTGGATTTTTCGATTCTCATCGGACTGGGTTCGCATCCCAGCCGATGCTTACGCGGAACGCCTCGCTGAAAGCGTCGATTTCATCGGCGGGAAAATTCTGGCGGAAAAGAAGTAGCTCCATCAGTCGCCGCGAGGTTGAGTTTCCAGTCCCGGTAGCAACTAGATAGTGAGGGCAGCATACTTTATATTTGGCAAGGAGTGACAAACAGACTGAAAAGGAGTGAAATGCAATGCCGTGCGGTGTATGTGGGAAGTCGGGTCACAATAGCGCCACGTGCCCGCACGATGGCGAGCGATTGTCCCTGACGTTCGCCGGGCCACGGAGTCGTCGGTGCGAGTGCTGTGGGCAGTACGGGTACGACATTCACCGACATCATACGCGCGGCCGGAGCGATGATTCTGACTACCTTGATCTCTGCGCGGACTGTCATCTGCAGTGCGGTCACGACGGTCATTTCTCGAACATACCCGTAAAACCACACTTTTGCCGGGTGATCGATCGCGAGAGCTGGTGGCGCGGATAATTCTAGTCCTGCCCTCTGTTGGGTGCGTTGCCTTCGGACCGGATGTCATACGCAATAATTTGTTTCTTTTGGGGTTGCGTTAGTCCCAGATTTCTCGTAGTAGTGCTTTGTACTCTTGTTTGTTCACGTCGGGAGGCTCCGTCGCCCACCCCACCAATTCCTTTCACGCCAATTTCACTGAAATAACGGGTGGATTCAAAGGGAGTTGCTGATTTCCTTGCACCTGGATGAGCGGCCTTAGACGCCATTGTCTTGTATTTCAGTCTACGGTCATTTTCCCAAGCTGGTTCGAATCCAGTGGCCCGTTTCTGGTTGCGCAAACGAAGAGTTTCACCTGAAATCTGCTCCTTCAAAGGTCGGACCTGTGACACATCCCTGAGCTTACACGCGCAGGCAGTCCGGTGTAACAGAAATGCCACACTCGCAGGGTCAAAACCGGTGAAATCGAAGGAACCAGAATGAAGTCGGAATCGGCGCAAATCGCTGGCGGACAAAGGGATTTGTTTTGAATTGTGCAATCTGCAGGGAAAGCCGAAACGGTTTTCAAGACCGCCGGTTTCAACCACTCACCCATTCCTCCACTTCCAATTTATCGGAGTCCGGGCCATTTGTCGATAAACTAGTAACTATGTGCGGTATCGCCGGATTTGTGACCACCACGCCTTCTCCTGGAAGCGCGGCGCAGTTGGCCCGGATGACCGACGAGATCCGCCACCGCGGGCCGGACGATTTCGGCTATTATCACGATGATTGGGCGCACCTGGGCCATCGACGGCTCAGTATAGTCGATGTCGCCGGCGGCCATCAGCCCATGACCAATGAATCCGCCACGCTTTGGCTGACCTACAACGGTGAGATCTTTAATCACGCCGACGTGCGGCCGTCGCTGGAGCAGGCCGGCCATCGCTACACCACGCGCTCCGACACCGAGACGATCCTGCATGCCTATGAACAACACGGGCCGGGTTGCCTGCAGCTCTTTCGGGGCATGTTCGCCTTCGCGATCTGGGACAACCAGCGGCGCCGGCTTTTTTGCGCGCGCGATCGGCTGGGGATCAAACCGCTCTATTACTATTGGGACGGCCGGCTATTCGCTTTCGCCTCTGAAATCAAAGCGCTGCTGGAGCACGCGTCGATTTCGGCCGCATTCGAAGAAGAGCTGCTGCCTGAGCTGCTGGCCTTCGGCTATGTGAGCGAAGATCGCACGCTGTTCCGCAACATTCGCAAGCTGATGCCGGGCCATCACCTGACTCTCGATCTGGCGGGGGCGGAGCCTCGGCTGGAGATTGAACGCTACTGGGACGTTCCGGCGCCGGAATCGGTCGAAGATTACGACGAACGCGGCTGGATCGCGGAAACCCGCCGGCGGCTGGAAGAGACCGTTCGAATGCGCCTGATGAGCGATGTTCCGCTCGGAATGTTTCTGAGCGGCGGTGTGGATTCGAGCGCCATCGCCGCTATCATCAAGCGTTCCACCAATGGCCCTGTGAAGACCTTCGCGGTGGGATATGACGAAGCCCGCTTCAGCGAATTAAGCTATGCCGCGCAGGTTGCTCGCGCGATCGGCACCGAGCATCACGAAGTCCGGCTCGGCATGGACGATTTTTTCACCGCGCTCCCGCGCCTGATCTGGCACGAAGATGAGCCGATCACTTGGCCCTCCAGCGTGTCGCTGTACTTCGTTTCGAAGCTGGCGGCCGATCAGGTGAAAGTGGTCCTGACGGGTGAAGGCAGCGACGAATTATTCGGCGGCTACGAACGCTATCGCTGGAACCTGCTGAATCAACGCGGCGCGGCGGCTTACCGCGGTGTACCCGGGCCGGTCCGCAACTTCCTACGATCGCAAGCGGCCAGCTCTCCGCTGCTAAGCGCGTCGGTGCGCCGTAAGCTTCGCCATACGTTTGTGGGACGCGATGACAGCGTGGAATCACTCTTCCTTGACAATTTCTATTGCGCTTTCTCGCGAGAAGAACAGAACCGATTGTTGGCCTCCCCGCCGTCAGCGGTCTATGGCAACTACCTGCGCTACTGGAATGCCCGTGCCGGGTCGCCCGCGCTCGCGCGCATGCTGTATGCCGACCAGAAGACTTACCTGGTGGAGCTGCTGATGAAACAGGATCAGATGAGCATGGCCTGTTCGATCGAGAGCCGCGTGCCGTTCCTCGATCACAAATTCGTCGAGTTCTCGACCCGCATTCCAGACCGGCTCAAGATCAATGGCGCAACACAAAAATACATTCTGAAGAAAGCGGTGGAGGATCTGCTGCCGCGCAACATCATCTACCGGAAGAAAATGGGCTTTCCGACGCCGATTCGCCAGTGGCTGCTCGATCCCAAGGCCGAGCCGCTTTACGCAGCGCTCAAATCGCGTGACGGCTTTCTGGCTTCCTACCTCGACATGCGCGAGGTCGAATCGCTGATTGAGCGTCATCGCTCGGGCTTTGAGGACGCCACCGACCGCGTCTGGCGGCTCCTGAACCTGCAGCTTTGGGGCGATCTTTATATCACCGGCCGGCGCGAGCAATGGTGGAATGGCGTGGGCCAGCGAGCCGCGGTTCCTTCGGCAAGCACCCTCGCGCAAGTCTAAGCGCATGCCAGAACCGATTCCTCTTCTCGATCTGCGCGCCGAATACCACGAACTGAAACCGGAGATCGACGCCGCTGTGGGCCGCGTGCTGGAGAGCGGTCAGTTCATTCTCGGCAAGGAAGTGGCTGCGCTCGAGCTGGAGTTTGCGTCCTATTGCAATGTCGAGCATGCGATCGGGGTGAACTCGGGCACCAGCGCCTTGCATCTGGCTTTGCTCGCGGCCGGCATCGGGGCCGGGGACGAAGTCATAACGGTTCCGTTCACTTTCTACGCCACCGCGGCCGCTATCGGATACGTTGGTGGAGTACCGGTTTACGTCGACATCGATCCCGGGACGTTCAATATGGATGTCACGCGAGTGGAAGCAGCCATCACGGAACGCACGCGCGCGATTCTGCCGGTGCATCTCTACGGCCAGCCGGCCGACATGGACGCCATCCTAGAAATCGCGGCGCGGCACAAGCTGTTGGTGATCGAGGATGTCGCCCAGGCGCACGGCGCCGAATACCAGGGACGCCGCACTGGCGGCATCGGCGACATCGGCTGCTTTAGTTTCTACCCTTCCAAGAACCTCGGCGCGGCGGGCGAGGGCGGCATGGTTACGACCAACAATTCCGAATATGCCAAAACTATCGCCCTGCTGCGCAACTGGGGCGAGGAACAGCGCTATTATCCGGTGCTCAAGGGCTACAATTACAGGTTGCCCGCGATCCAGGCCGCTATCTTGCGGGTGAAACTGCGGCGGCTGGAGCAATGGATCGAAGCGCGCCGCGCGCTGGCTGCCAGGTACGATCATTTGCTCAAAGAAGCGGCTGTCGTACGTCCACGAGTCGCGGGCCGATGTGCGGCACGTGTATTGTCTGTACACGATCCAGGTGGAGGAGCGGGAGCGGCTGCAGAAGGATCTGGAGAACTCCGGAATCCAGACCGCGGTGCACTATCCCCTGCCGATTCATCTTATGCCTGCTTATGCCGATGCGAGGTACAAAGCGGGCGATTTTCCGGTAGCGGAGGCCTGTGCGGGGCGTGTTTTGAGTCTGCCGCTCTATCCTCAGATGCCGAAGTACCAGGTGGAGCGGGTGGCGGGCGAAATTATTCGTGTAGTCCCGGAGAACAATCAACAATCCGCGCTATCCCGACGATAAGTGATGTTATGGGCACCACATCAACACAATACTTCACTGGTCTCAGCACGTATTCCAGCGATTTTCAAAGTATCATCCAACGCGGCGTGGCAATTGCGCAGCTACCGATAACGGCCCTGCAGAGGCAGCAGACCAACAATCTGAGCCAGAAGCAGGCGTTGATCGCGCTCAACCCCGAGGTGGCGAGTCTGGGATCGGCTATCGCGGCACTGGGGACGATGGCCGCCAATCAAGGCGTGTCGGCTTCCAGCTCCGATTCGAGCACAGTTGCGGTAACGAACGTGGGTGCGACGGCGCCTGGGACCTATACGGTTTCCAATATCTCGTCGCTCGCGACGACGGCTTCAGAGACATCGGTCGCAGGTTACGCCAATGCTACTACCACGCCCGTTTCGCAAACCGGCCAAGTGAATCTGGTGGTGGGCACGAACACGTATAGCCTCAACTTGACGGGCAACAACAACCTCACTGGTCTGATGAACGCAATCAACAACGCCGGTGCTGGCGCGAATGCCTCTATTCTCACCATTGGATCGAAAAGTTATCTTTCCGTCGCGGCCAACAACTCGGGCGCCACAACACTGCAGCTCAACGATGCTCCCCTCGATCTGGTTACCAATACGGCTACCGGAACGGAGACATCGACTCAGACTTATACCGACTCGACCACGGTGCCGGTTTCTGGCGCGGGCAACGTAAATCTGGTAGTGGGAACGCAAAGCTACGCTCTGAACTTGACCGGCAACAACAATTTGACGGGCCTGATGAACGCAATCAACGCTGCGGGGGCTCCTGGAGTGAGTGCCACTATTACAGGTAGCGCCGGGGCTTATGCTCTTGCAATAACGGGCTCCCCCGGCACTCTGGCACTCAATGACATTCCAAGTAACGGCGACCTGATTTCCAACACTGTTCAGGGTCAAGGCTCGAATGCCCAGTTCTATTTGAACAACGTCAGCGTGAGTGAGGCCAGCAATACAATCAATGACATCATTCCTGGCGTAAGTTTCAACCTGCTCAAGACCACCACGCCCACGGCCTCTGTCACGCTGTCGCTGGCGACGGACCCTACCCAGCTCGCCAACGCGCTCCAGACTTTTGTGACCAGCTACAATACGCTGGTGGCCCAAGTGGCCCAGCAGGTAGGGCCGGCCGCCGGACCGCTGGGCGGCGACTTTCTAATTAGTCAGATCAGGCAAGACGCCAGCCATTTGTCCAGCTATTGGAACACCGGCGGCAGCATCCACAGCCTGGCCGACCTGGGAGTCACCTTCGGAGATCTTACGGGGCAGATGACTTTCAACCCGGCCGCGATCGCCGGGCTGTCGGGCGCCCAAGTTTCAGACGCGTTCAAGTTTCTCGGCTCGTCCAACTCTGGTTTCGCGGCGTTGGCGAACAACTTCACCACCATGAGTGACCCGCTAGGCGGTCAGATCCTTACTCAGGAAAATGGTTACGACACCGAAAATACCGCGCTTGCTAATCAGATCACCACGCTGACCGCTAGGGCGGCTGCCCAACAGGCCGCCCTAACAGCCCAGGTCCAGGCGGCCGACGCCCTGGTCGCTCAGCTTCAATCGGAGCAGACTACCGTTAACGCGTCCATAACCAGCTTGAACTACGCGCTATATGGGAAGGCAACCAACGCGAACGGCATATAATTACCGGAGAAGCGTCTACTCCAGCCGGTAATTCGGCGCTTCCTTGGTGATGATCACATCGTGCACGTGGCTTTCGCGTAAACCTGCCGATGTCACACGCAGGAAGCTGGCCTGTTCCTGCAGCTCGCGAATGTTCGGGCATCCGCAATAGCCCATTCCAGCCCGCAAACCACCCACCAGTTGGTACACCAGATCCGCGAGCGGCCCCTTGTAAGGAACCCGGCCTTCAATGCCTTCCGGCACCAGCTTTCCGCTCATGTCTTGGGGATAGCGATCGGATCCAGCAGTCATGGCGCCCATGGAACCCATGCCGCGATAGCTCTTAAATGTGCGCCCCTGATACAGAATTGTTTCACCGGGACTTTCCTCGGTACCCGCGAAGAGGCTGCCGATCATGACCGTGTCTGCGCCGGCGGCGATGGCCTTGCTGATGTCGCCCGAGAACTTGATACCACCGTCAGAGATAAGCGGGACGCCGGAATCTCGCGTCGCTCGCGCACACTGGGCGATGGCAGTGATCTGCGGGACACCCGCCCCGCTCACCACGCGCGTCGTACAAATCGAACCCGGCCCGATACCAACCTTGATGCCATCGGCGCCCAGGTTGATCAGGTCGCGCGCTCCTTCGAAGGTTGCCACATTGCCAGCGATCACATCGATCTCGGGAAGCTTGCGCTTGATCAGCCTGACCGCTTCCATGACACCTTCGCTGTGTCCATGCGCGGAATCGACCACTATGACATCCACTTTGCGTGCCATCAGCTCCTGAGCGCGCTCCAGAAAATCGCCGGTCGATCCAACCGCCGCGCCCACTCGCAGACGGCCCTGGGGGTCCTTGGCCGCGTTAGGATATTTCATCTTCTTCTGAATATCCTTGACGGTGATCAAGCCCTTGAGCACATACTGATCGTCCACCACCAGCAGCTTCTCAACGCGATGGCGGTGCAGAATCTTTTCGGCTTCTTCCAACGTTGTGCCCACTGCAACGGTGATGAGGTTGTCCTTGGTCATCACCTGGGAGATCGGAAGATCGAAGCGGTTCTCGAAGCGCAGGTCGCGGTTGGTGAGAATGCCGACCAGTTTGCCCTTGCTGGTGACCGGGACTCCGGAGATACGATAGCGCTTCATCAGCTCCAGAGCGTCGGAGATCTTCTTTTCGGGCGCGATGGTGATGGGATCGACGATCATACCGCTTTCACTGCGTTTTACGCGATCCACTTCTTCAGCCTGGCGCTCCAGGCTCATGTTTCGGTGGATAATGCCGATGCCGCCCTGTTGCGCCAGCGCAATGGCCAGGTGCGATTCGGTCACTGTGTCCATAGCCGAGCTGACGATCGGAATGTTTATGCCAATGTGCTTGGTGAGGCAGGTGCGCGTATCGGTCTGGACCGGAAGCACGCCGCTTCGCGCCGGCTGCAGAAGCACGTCGTCGAAAGTGAGACCTTCTGATATTGTTTCTGGAATCATCGAGGAGTAACTTCTATTATGACGCGAACAGCTAGGATGAGTAGGGCGACGGAGGACACCGGATGGCAACGTTGGGATTGATTGAGTACCAGGACGCAAGTCCCGAAGTGCGGGCCGTGTATGACGACATCATGGCGACGCGAAAAACCGATTGGATCAATAATTTTTGGAAAGCGCTGGCCCGCGATCCCGCGACGCTGCGTCGTACCTGGCAGAGCATCAAGGAAATTATGGCTCCCGGTGCGCTGGACGCACTTACCAAGGAAATGGTTTATCTGGCGGTCAGCGCGACAAATCAGTGCGGCTACTGCATTGCCTCGCACACGGCGGCGGCGCGCAAAGCAGGGATGAGCGATGCAATGTTTTCCGAGCTGATGGCAGTGGTCGGGATGGCGAATGAAACCAATCGTCTCGCGAGTGGCTACCAGGTGGAGATTGACGACCGGTTTGTAACGGCTGTCGCGCCGAAATAAAGGCCTGGCGGGTTCAGCAATCCGTCACCGTTATAGCGAAAATTAACAGGCTCCTAGGCAGATTACCAGTGCTAGAATTCCAACTGAAGGCACATGGGCAAAAGCCCCTTCCAAGCCTTCAAACGTCAAGCATAAGAGGTGATCCATGATCAGTAGTGTCCTTGCTGGCGATGTTCGACAGACGTTGGAACAGTTCCAGCGTTCGGTCGACCAAATGTTCCAGAATTTCTACGGCTTGCCGTCAGAAACCGGCAGAACCGCGTCCAGTGGAACGGGATCCGAATGGAGGTTCAGTCCCGCAGTGGAGTCCGCCTGGACTGACACGTCTTTGACCTTGCGCGTCATTCTGCCCGCAGTCTCGCAGAATGATGTGAAAGTAAGTGTGCAGAACAATCAATTGATTATCGAGGGCGAGCGAAAGGCGCCCGAGGCCTTCCAGAAGAACGGCCATATGCAACTCGCCTACGGACGGTTCTACACCGCAGCGACACTGCCGTCCGGTCTGGATTACAACAAGCTGAGCTGTCATCTGCGGGACGGAGTTCTGGAGATACAGGTCCCCGTGTCGGAGCAGATGAAGCCCAAGCAAATTCAGATTCAGACCAGCGAACCACAACGCAAGAGCATTTCAGCTTAATCGCCAAGACTTGGCGAACCAACGAAAAGCTCTATTCTTAGAGGGGTGGGATATTCTCACCCCTTTCTCAATGCCCTGGCGACCCACGAGTCCGGAATCTCTGGAATCCATCCGGCTACTGCGGCAAGAAGTTGAAGAACGCGGAGACCGCCGTCTCGCGCTGTTGCTGGCGGGAATTGAGTTGTACGCGACGCTAGGACGCGAATTCGAATTACTGGAAATCATGCGGGCTTTCGCGCACGAAATGCACGACGCTGTAAAAGGTACTCCAACTGCCAGCGAACTAGAAGAGTTGTTTAACCGGGACACTCCCTAGCGGTCGTGGCTCGGAAATGGCAAACCGGCTTAGGCGGCTTTTTGAACTTTGCCGCTTCGGATGCAGGAAGTGCAAACGCGGATGCGTTTGGACGCGCCCTTCACGATGGCATGGACGGTTTGCAGATTCACGTTCCAGCGGCGTTTAGTTACGTTGTGCGCGTGGCTGATGCGGTTCCCGAACTTGGGTCCGCGCCCGCAAACTTCACATACTTTCGCCATGATAATATCGCTCCTCAGGTGTAAGTCTTAGTCTATCAATTCCAACGTAGGGCTCGCAAGCGATCTGATATTCTGGCTAGTATCACCTTGAGGTCGCGTTGACCGATTTCAATCATATTCATTCCCGCGATGGGGAAGACTGGGTTTGCGGGCGGAGCATGGCCGTCCGGGAAGAGCAATTGCTCCACGTGGAGGGACGCGATCCCGACGAAGAGGAAGCCTGCCGCTTGTGCGCGGAACGAATCATCGGCTACTTCGGCGACCCTATGCACGTGCACTGAGCGCGTTTTCGTCCGAATTGTCAGACGCGGAGTTCAAAGCCAGCTCGACGCATGGCTTCAATCACACGGTCGCGAATCACGGCCACTTCTTCCGACGAGAGCGTGCGGTCCGGGGCGCCCACCGTCAAACGAAAAGAAATGCTCTTGCGGTCAGCGGGCAGGGGCGCTCCCGTGTACTCGCGCACGAATTCGATGTCCACCAGGCCTTCGCCCGCCGCTTCCGCGAGCAGTCGTTCGATTGCACCGGCCGGTTGGCGTAGATCGGCCAGCACCGACAGGTCAAACGCGCTGGTGGGATAACGTCGCAAAGATTGGTAGCGGACGTCGCGCTTGTCGAGGCGCTCGACCAATGCAAGGTCTAGATCGAGAATCGCCGCGCGGCCTTCCACGCCCAGCGATGGATGAAGTTCGAAGAGGCGCCCGGCGGTTTCATGGCGCCAGGTGACGGTCACGGCGCGTTGTGGATGTTCGTACGGCCGGGCCGGCGTTGGCTGCACTTCACAGCCTGGCATCAGGCACTCGGCCAACCGCTTCAATTCGAACAGCCCCGCCCTGCCGTCGCCTTCGCGCGCATAGATAGCCGCGGCCAGGTGCGGAATTTCATCCGGCAATATCCCGCGGCTGGGATGGATCTCGCGGCCGATTTCGAACAGCCGGAAGGACGTCAGATGGCGGGTGTTGTCCAGAATATTCTTCCGAATCCCGGGCAGCAGGCTCATTCGCATCAAGGTTTGATCGGACGCGATCGGGTTGGCGACTCGCACATGCGCCGCCGGATCGAAATGAAACGCGCGCGCCATTTCTTCGCTTATGAAGGAGTAATTGTAGACTTCCGTGAATCCCTGCGCGGCAGCCATGTTACGGACGCGGCGCTGATATCGGCGCATCGGATTTTCAGGAGGAACAACCGTTTCGATCAGCGGCGCTCGCGGGGTGATGGAATCATATCCGATCATACGCCCAACTTCTTCGAGCAGATCGTCTTTAAGTCGATATGTCTTTGGTGGCGCGCCAGCTCGGGACAGTCACTGAAACATGCCCGGGCCTTTTTTCCGTCACGCCAAAGTCGAGAGACTCCAGGATTGCTCGGACCTCGGCTGCATTCACGGCACGGCCCAGCTTGCGCGTCAGCCAGTCCACTGTGAGTTCGATCGGAGGCGGGTTCTTGAGATCGGCCTTCCGATCAGCGACGCCACCCACCACTCGAATTCCCGGCGAGACCTGCTCCAGCAGCTCAAGGGCGCGTGCCAATCCACGCACCGTATTCACAGGATCCTGTGATTTCTCAAAACGCATCGACGCGTCGGTGCGAAGTTTCAAAGCGACTGAAGTTTTCCGTACGCTGACCGCCTCGAAGCACGCGCTCTCGAGCACGATGCGTTTGGTGCCGGAATCAATAGCGCTGTCTAGGCCGCCGATCACGCCGGCAATGGCAATGGGCGCCGCGGCGTCCGCGATCACGAGGTTCGAAGGACTGAGCTGGTAGCTTTCTTCGTTGAGCGCGACGATCTGCTCCCCAGCGCGCGCGCTGCGAACAAAAATGGTCTCTCCATGTAATTTGTCCGCGTCGAAGGCGTGCATCGGCTGCGAGAGTTCGGCCATGACGTAATTGGTCACGTCGACGATATTGTTGATCGTGTTCAGGCCGATGGCCTCCAGCCTATACTGCAGCCATAGCGGAGATGGCCCAACCGTAACATTCTCGAAGACCAACGCGCTGTAGCGTGGGCACAGCGAAAGATCTTCGATCTCCACACCGATAGCCGGTGGCCCTGTGGGCAGCAGATCGAGCTTGGCCGGATCGCGCAACGAATGACGAGTGATGGCCGCAACCTCGCGGGCCATGCCGTAGTGGCCCCATAGATCGGGCCGATGCGTCAGCGATTTGTTGTCGACCTCGATAACCATATCCGGTGCGAGCAGCACTTCCGTTATCCAGTTCGACAATGCCGGTGTGATCGCGGTTTATGCCTAGCTCCAAGCCGCTCGCCAGCATCCCGTCGCTCTCCACTCCCTGGATGACCACCGGCGCGGCCGGCACGTAAACGGTCAGCATCCCCGTGCGGCAGTTCGGAGCGCCACACACCACTTGCTTCTTCCCATAACGCGCGGTTTCAACGACAGCGATCTGATTGTGGCTCCCTTCGATGCCTTTCACGCTCACGACGCGAGCCAGGGATGCGGACGCCAATGCCGCGGCTGCGGGCTCCAGCCCTTCGCATTCCGCGGTCTTCATGGTGATCAGGCGCATCAGTTCTTTCGGCTCGACATCGAGTCCGGGAACCAGCTCCTTGATCCATTGATAGGAAAATTTCATCGTCTTTAGAGTGCGGCTAAAACTGGCGCAAGAACCTCAGGTCACCGCTCTGCATAAATCGTATGTCGTCGATCGCATAGCGCATCATGGCCAGCCGCGTCAGGCCGAGGCCAAAAGCGAAGCCACCCCACTCATCCGGATCGATCCCACTCATCCGCAAAACATGGGGATGCACCAGGCCGCACGGCATGAGCTCCACCCAGCCGCTCTGTTTGCAGACCGAGCAGCCAGATCCTCCGCAGATGAGGCACTGTATATCCAGCTCGAAACCCGGCTCGACGAAGGGGAAATAACCGGGACGCAAGCGAATGGTCACCTCGCGCCGGAAGGTAGCGCTCAGCAGCGTCTTCATGAAATAAAGCATGTTCGCGACGGAGATGTTCCGGTCCACCATCATGCCTTCCACCTGGTAAAACGTGTGCTCGTGCGATGCGTCCACTTCCTCGTTGCGGAACGCGCGGCCGGGTGCGATCATGCGCAGCGGCGGCCCTAGCCGTTCCATGCCGCGCACCTGCACTGGCGAAGTGTGCGTGCGGAGCAGATTGCCGTCGGTCAGCCAGAAGGTATCCTGCATATCGCGCGCCGGGTGCGAGGCGGGAATGTTCAGCGCGTCAAAGTTGTGATACTCGGTCTCCACCTCGGGACCATCCAGCACCGCGAACCCCAGCGAGGTGAAAAGGTCTTCGAGCTCGGTCTGGACCTGAGTCACCGGATGCAGGCTGCCCGGACGTGGACCTGGAGCGGGCAGCGTGAGATCGATCCACTCAGATTCCAGCCGCACGTTCAGAGCCTTGTTATCGAAGGCCTGCTTTCGAGCGTCGAACGCACTCTCGATCTTTTCCTTGGCTGCGTTCAGAGCCTTTCCGGCCGCCGCGCGGTCCGCGGGCGCGAGCTTGCCGAACTCCTTACTGAATTGTCCGAGCGATCCTTTGCGGCCCAGCACATCCACCCGCACCACTTCGAGCGCGTCCACGCTTCCGGCGTCTTCGATCCGCTCCAGAGCCGCGGTCTGCAATTGTTGGATTTGATCTTCGAGCACCGGTCAGGAAGCTCCACGCTCACTGGCTGCGTAAACATCCAGTATGTCCACCACCGCTTGATGCCCTTTGGTCAGCGCCAGATCCAGCGCGTTCTGATTGTTGTCGGCCCGCGCATGGACGTGCGCCCCGCCGGCGATCAGCAGGCGCACCATCTCCACATCTCCATTTTGCGAGGCCGCGTGCAGCGCGGTCCATCCGGCTTCTTGTTTGGCATTGACGTCCGCTCCGTGCTCGAGCAAAATTCGAACCGATTCCCGGCTGCGGCCTGCCGCGGCGGCGTGCAGAGGCGCATTTTGCATGCTGTTCCGGGAACGCGCCTGAACATCGGCGCCGCGCAGGATCAGTGACTCGGCAATGGCCGGTTGATTGAAAAAGCACGCCAGGTGCAGCGGCGTCCAGCCATCCTGGCTGTACGATTGGATGAGATCCGGCTGCTCGCCGGCCAGTTCCGACACGCGCTCCCCGGCGCCCGCCATGCATGCGGCGTAAATATCCAGTTCCAAGCCCTTATCAAGTAAAAATGCTGCGATTTCATTGCGGCCGGAATATTTCGCAATCATAAATGGCCCGAGCCCATTTTCATCCTTGGCGCTCAACAGCCCTCTATCGGCGGCAATCATTGTACTCACCCGGTCGCGATCTCCGGCTCGGATGGCATCGAAAAAATCCTTGCTCATAAACCCGCCTCAGTGCTCATATTCACGCCTGCGCTTGGAATACTTTCTCAGCTTTGGCGACTTCCCAATCTAAATGATTTATGTAAAACAGCAGCACCGGCTTCGGATAGGTATCTTTAAATTGATCGTACGCTTTCTGCTGCCAGCCTTCCGTCAAGTATTTGGATCCGTCGATGTCCTTAGCGAAAAAACCGTCCTCATTGGGGATTCCTAAGTGGTCCAGCACAGCCTTGATCATGTCCAGATGGGAAACCAGGATGGCTTGCGAAAGATCCGTCGCGAAATCCTCGTCGCGTTCGCCCAAGCGCGTCCAGAAGCGCGGCGCCGCTTTGCGGAGGCTCTCGGAATTCATCTTGGCTAGGTGCATGCGCGTCTTGAGACGGTCGAAAAGCTGAAAGGTCTTGAGCTTACCGATCGAAATCGCTCGCAGCAGTTGAGTGAACGTCTCTTCGCCCAAGCCCTGGAAGATCTCCGAAAGCTGCATAAGAAGCCAGCGTAACATTTGCAGGGCGGCGGATGGCGCAATCGCCGGCTACCCACCCACGGTACAATGAGACGTTTTGGGGTGGGTGCATGGGAAATCTAATTGTTTTGGGTGCTCAGTGGGGCGATGAAGGCAAGGGCAAGGTCGTAGATCTTTTCTCGGAGAAGTTCTCTGTAGTGGTTCGCTACCAGGGCGGCCACAACGCCGGCCACACCGTATTCATCGGCGACAAGAAATTCGTTCTGAAGCTGATTCCGAGCGGCATTCTGCGCCCGGGGATTCAGGCCGTGATCGGCAACGGCGTGGTGGTGGACCCCAAAGCTCTGCTCGAAGAAGTAGAGACGCTGGAGCGCGCCGGCATCGACGTCAAGAGCCGGCTCGCCATCAGCAACCGCGCGCACGTGATTTTTCCATTCCATCGCATTGTCGAGAAGATGTCGGAGGGCCGCCAGGACCGCGTTCCTATCGGCACCACGTCCCGAGGCATCGGTCCCTGTTACGAAGACAAAACCGGGCGTCGCGGGGTCCGCATCGCCGACCTATACGAGCGCGAAAGTTTCTGCGCCATGTATGCCTCCCTCGCCGAAGACAAGCAATTGCTGGCGCAGACCTTCAACATTCAGGAAACTATCGACTACGAGAAAATTCGCGATCAATATCTGCAGTTCGCCGAACGCATTCGTCCCATGGTCTGCGACACTGCACAGTTGATCCACGACGCCATGGAAGCCGGGCGGCGGGTGCTGTTCGAAGGCGCGCAGGGCTCGATGCTGGACGTGGATCACGGCACCTATCCGTTCGTTACATCTTCCAGCGCCACCGCGGGCGGAGCTTGCACCGGAGCCGGCGTGCCGCCGACCAAAATCAATGGCGTGATCGGCGTTTCGAAGGCGTATGCAACGCGAGTTGGCAGCGGCCCATTTCCCACCGAGCTCGAAGGCGAAGACGGCGAAAGAATCCGCAAAGCCGGCAATGAATTTGGCGCTGTCACTGGCCGGCCTCGCCGCTGCGGTTGGTTCGACGTCCCGCTGCTGCGCTACACGTCGATGATCAACGGCTTCAGCAGCTTGGTGATCACTAAACTGGATGTGCTGGACCAATTTGACGAAATTCCGGTTTGCGTAGAATACCGCGGGTTGAAGACCATGCCCGCCACCTTTCGTGGTCTCGAAGCCGTCGAGCCGGTTTATCAGACCTTGCCTGGTTGGAAGTCCCAAACGCGCGGCCTGTCGCGCTATGACGACCTGCCCACCCGCGCGCGTGAATACCTGCGCTTTTTGAGCGAACGGACGGGTGTCGAGGTCGGTTGCATCTCCACCGGACCGGAGCGCGATGAAACCATCCTCATCGAAGGCTCTAAATTGGCCGCCTTGCTGTAACTTTTCCGGAACGCGGCGGTACTCGTATTGCGTAGTGCTGTCGAAGCGCTAAAACAAGGAGTGCCCATGGAATCGTTCCTGCAGGATTGCCGCTATGCTCTCCGGATGCTCGCACGCAACCCGGGTTTCACGCTGATCGCAGTGCTGGCATTGGGACTTGGTATCGGCGCCAATTCAGCCATCTTCAGCATCGTCAACGCCGTGATTCTCAAACCGCTGCCATACGAGAAACCCGAGCAACTGGTGCAGCTCTGGATGCGATTCACCAACATCGGCATCCCCAACGATCAGAATTGGGTTTCGGCGCCGGAATTCGTGGATCTCCAGCAGAATCAGAGCCTCTCGCATCTGGCCGCTATATCCAGCGACAGCTTTAACATCAACATCAGCGGCACGCCGGAACGGATCGATGCGGCGGTGGTCTCCACCAGCTTTTTCCCGCTGCTCGGTGTCCAGCCCCAGTTGGGACGCGTGTTTCTTCCGGAAGAAGGACAGCCTGGCCGGGCGCATGTAGTGCTGCTGAGCGATGGATTGTGGAGACGGCGATTCGGGGCCGATGCCTCGATTTCAGGCCGCAAAGTCGTGATGAATGGTCAGAGCTATCTGATTGTGGGCGTGCTGCCTCGCAACTTCCAGTTTCCGCTCGAATCCGAAGTCTGGACGCCGTTGGTCTTCTCAAACGACGACCTAAGTCCGAATAGTCGCGGCGGCCACAATTATCAGGTGATCGCGCGCATCAAACCTGGCTTAAGCCTGGAGCAGGCGCGCGCGGACATGAATGTGGTTTCCCAACGAATCATTAACCAGCACCCTGAATACCCTTACAAGCTCTTCAACTTCCGCGTCCTCACGATTCCGCTGCTCGAGCAGCAGGTCGGCGACATTAGAACTGCGTTGTGGGTGCTGATGTCGGCCGTTGGCCTGGTGTTGCTGATCGCATGCGCCAACGTTGCAAATCTTCTGCTGGTGCGTGCTTCTGCACGCGGGCGCGAAATCGCTGTCCGGCAGGCGCTGGGCGTCAGCCGCTGGCGCTTGATCCAGCAAATGCTGACCGAAAGCGCGATGCTCGGGCTCATGGCCGGTGTGATCGGGCTATTACTCGGTTATTGGGCGCTGCATCTGTTGACTACGCTGGCCGCCACCAGCTTTCCGCGGGTCGCCGAAGCGCACATGGATCTTCGGGTACTCGTGTTCACGCTGCTGGTTTCGCTCGTCACGGGCATCCTTTTCGGGCTGGCGCCCGCGTTTTCTTCGCGCCATGTCACGCACGACGCCTTGAAGGAAGGCGGCCGAGGCGGCACGGCTGGAGCCGGTTCCCAACGCCTCCGCGGAATGCTGGTGGTTGCAGAGGTGGCCCTTTCCCTCACGTTGCTGGTGGGCGCGGGACTCCTGATCCGCAGCTTCCTCCGGCTGCAAGAGGTCGATACCGGCTTCCGCCCTGCAGGTGTGCTGACGATGAGGATCTCGCTGCCAGAAGAGAAATACGCAAAAATCGAGCAGATGCGGACGTTTTATCGCGAGCTTTTGGATCGTATCCGCCGGCTTCCGGGCGTTGATGCCGCCGGGGGAGTGACCGGCCTTCCTCTGAGCGGTGTCGGCGCGTCTGGCACTACGGTCGTCGACAGCCAGGCCGTTCAACCTCGCGATACCACCCCAGAAGCCGATCTGCGGCCAGTGTTTCCGGGATACTTCGAAGCACTGGGCATTCCGCTGCTGAGCGGCCGGTACTTTGACCAGCGTGACAACGAAAAAGGCGCCCCCGTTGCCATCATCGACGAGACCATGGCCAAGACCTACTGGCCAAAGGAAGACGCGATCGGGAAGCGCTTAAAGCAAGGAGGCCGCGACTCGACCCAGCCTTGGCGAACCATCGTCGGCGTAGTACGGCACGTCCGCTACCGGACGCTCGAATCACCATCGCGCGTCGAGTTCTACTGGCCGTACGACCAAACATCCTTCGCGCTGGGATCAATGAGCCTGGCGATCCATACCTCATCCGACCCGCGCTCGCTAGCCGGCGTAGTGGAGAGGCAGGTTCAGGCGCTCGATCCGGATCAGCCGGTGTACCACATTCGCACCATGGGTGAACTGATGTCGGAATCGATGGCCCGGCGACGTCTATCGATGTTTCTGCTGGCCATCTTCGCTGCTATCGCGCTGGCGCTCGCCGCCCTCGGCATCTACGGCGTCATGGCCTATTCGGTCGCCCAGCGCGCTCACGAAGTCGGGATTCGCATGGCCCTCGGTGCGCGCAGCTCCGACGTCGTGCGACTGGTGCTAGGTCAAAGCCTGGGCTTGACACTCGCCGGGATTTTGGCCGGCCTGTTGGGATCGCTTGCGCTCACCAATTTCCTGTCGAGCTTGTTGTTCAACGTAAAGGCGACCGATGCCACGACATTTCTGTTAGTCGCGCTGATCCTGGCGGTGGTTGCCCTGGTGGCGAGCTTGGTGCCCGCCTACCGTGCGACGACGGTGGATCCAGTGAACGCGCTGCGGCAGGAATAGTCCGAAGCTAGTTCCGCGTAACCGATATCGACCGCCAGCTGCTATTCCCGGCGGCGTCGCTGCCACGAATGGTAATAGTGGTGGCCCCGACGTAGAGCGGGATCACGGGCGTGACCCAGTTGTTGGTACCGCTGGCGGCGCCGGCCGATCCATTGGAGCTCGACCAGGACACCCAAGCGACACCGACGTTATCCCACGCGGTGCCTTGGACAACCATTCCGCTAGCGGAAGTGGAGACGTTGGTGTTAGCCGGGGACAAGATCGTCAATGACGGCGGAGTTGTATCCGGCCCAGGGGTTGGATTAACGGGCGTCGGAGTGGGCGCCGTTGGACTCGATAAAGGGTTGCGCGTAATCGTTAGACTTCGCGTCATCTGACTCTGCTGTGAATCGCGAGCCGAGAGAGTGATGACGTTGTCGCCGATGTTCAACGGCACGGTTGGGATCGTCCAACTGGCCGACCCTTGGGCGGCTCCGGAAGCTCCGCTGCTGGTCGTCCAGTTCACCTGTACAGTTCCACTGCCCCCTATTGTGTTGCCACTAATTGCCACCGAGGATGCGGTGGTTGGAGTCGTCGGAACCTGAATCGCGAGTATTAGTGGACTGGCCGGCTGGGCGGGGGGCGTGACTGGCGTTATCGGAGTGCTTGGGTCTGGCTGACCGTCTTGCGGCGCGTATAAGTGCAAAATAGCGTTAATGTCCTCCTGAGTCAGGCCTGTTGCCAAATGATAGTAGGGATACATAACCGCGCCCGGCTGGTCGGAATGCCCCAACCCCAGCGCGTGCCCCGCCTCATGCAGCGCGATGCTGAACACATCCACATCCGCCCCAATCTTCCAAGTCTCGTCGGCGTTGAAATGCATATCGCCGGCAATCGGCTCCGGATTCACCGCAAACGGATAAAAAGTGTGCGCCAGGAGGCCCCCTTGCGGGACAAACGGGTATCCATCGCCGTGGTCCCCGCTTGCAAAAAGGACCGCAATCGTCTGGTTTCCAGTGGCGTCGCTGGTCGGCGTAAAAGTGAGCTTCGCATATTTTGCCCACTCGGAAAACGCGCGCACGATTTCTGCCTGGACTGAATCGGCCGGTAAAGCGTCGGCAAACTGGACCCAGGCGTACTTCAGATCCGCCCCACCCCGGACCGATCCATCCCAGCCGCCCACCAACGCCACCGATTGCGCGACAGCTCCCCGCTTCGTCAACGCCGCCGCGCTGACACGCGTGGGTATGCCCGCAATCAACTCCGGGGCCGCCGGAAAAATATAGGCCACGTCATCCCATTCGGCCAAGGCGAGCAGTTGGCTGGCGGTGCCCGACACCAATAAATGATTTGAAAGCAGGTCGGGATTCTCCTTTATCAGCAGACCCCCCTCCTGAGCGATGGCGCGCGCGTCGTTCGGATCTATATCTTCGTAAAACTCGGCCAGCACAGTGACCGTCACGCCCTCTATCAACGTTCCAGCCAGATCTGGACTGATCTTTTCCACAGCCCGCAATCTGCCGACCGCCATTACGCCGACTCCGTCGAATGAGACGCCATCGTTAATTGAAATTGATAACCCAAAGTCGGGAACGTACGACAACACGGTCGCGCCGAGGTTCTGGAGGTCATTCAGCTGCTGATCGCTCGGATTATTGGCAAACTGTACCAACATGTGCGACCGCCCGAGCGTTCGCCTTCTTAGCGGAGGTTCGGGCGCCCGGGCTGTTCTGGCCAAGTCCCGGTTCAGACCTTTGAGATGCAATGTCGGCTGCGCAACAGCTAACCCGGCCAACAGCAACCACCCTGCTAGGAGGTACGTGAATTTCCTCATACACCTCGCATCGGATGGGGGCTTAGATTTTTGAGAATATTCCATTGCGCCAGCCCACTACTCCTCCAGGAATATCCGTGCGCATCAGTACTCGACTCCTCCTGTTCTCTCTGTTGGGCCTCGCCCAGTTTCTGGCGGCAGCCAACCCGCCGGCAACCGCGTACCTCATCCAAACCGTCGCGGGCAGCGACTTTGCTGTAGACGGGGCATCTGCTCTCGCCGCCATATTCAGCCAGGCCGAAGGAATCGCCATTGACAACAGCGGCGTCATCTACGTTGCCGACGCCGACGGCAACTGTGTTCGAAGAATAAATCTCGACGGCAGTATTCAAACGGTGGCCGGCACCGGCGTAGCGGGATTCGCGGGCGATGGCGGCCCATCCAACGCTGCGATGCTCAGCCATCCATACGGAGTCGCCGTCGATCCGCAAGGCAATCTCTACGTCGCAGATCTCGGCAATGGGCGCGTTAGAAAAATCTCGTCCGCGGGCACGATCACAACCGTCGCGGGCGGTGGGTCGATCGCGCCCGGGGGCAACGGTGACGGCGGATCAGCCACTAGCGCCCAGCTTCTGGAGCCTCGCAACGTGGCCGTCGAACCCGATGGCACGCTTTACATTTCCGATTTCAGCGCGCAGCGCGTTTACCGCGTTATTCCCGGCGGCATCCTGACAACGCTGGCCGGCACAGGAAAAGCAGGATTCTCGGGCGATGGCGGCGCGTCGCAGCTAGCGCAACTGAACTCGCCCGCGGGCCTGACATTCGATTCAACCGGCGCCCTCTATATCGCCGACAGCGCCAACAACCGGATTCGAAGGGTTTATCAGGGCGTCATGAGCACGGTCTACAATGTCGACTGGGCCGACGGGCGTAGCGATCAGTCCGACCGGCGTCCTCTACATCGCCGGCAGCGGCTATCTCGGAACGCAGTTCAAAGCCATCGCGGGCATTCCATCCGCTCGTGATGTGGCTCTCGATCGCGCTGGCAACGTCTATGCCACTACCGGCCAGTACGTCAACAAAGTGACGGCTGCTGGAACAGTCACTACCATCGCCGGAAGCGGAGCCGCGCCCTACTTCGGAGGTGACAACGGACCGGCAACGACCGCGCGGCTGCACGCGCCTACCGGGCTGGCGGTCGACACCGCCGGGAACCGGTACATCGCCGATACGGTTAACAACCGCATTCGAAAAATCACGCCCGCCGGAATCATTACTACCATCGCGGGGACCGGCGATGCGGGATCGAAAGGTGATAACGGGCCCGCCACCTTCGCGCAGTTGAACGGCCCACGCAGCGTCGCGGTCGATTCGCAACAGAATGTCTATGTCGCCGACTCAGGAAACAACAGCATTCGCAAGATCACACCAGGTGGCACCATCCAGACCGTCGCGGTGCAGTTGGCAGTTGGGCTCAACAATCCGGAATATGTTGCAACCGATGCTCAAGGCTCTCTCTACATCGCCGATACCGGCAACGGCCGGGTGCTTAAGGTAGCGCCTTCCGGGTCGATCAGCACCGTGATGCTGGTGCTGCAGCCATCGGCGGTCACGGTAGATGGTAGCGGGAATACTTATGTGAGTGCAGCCACTGCAGTGTCCAGGATAACGCCCGCCGGCACTCTTAGCACTGTGCTCAACGGGTTGAATTCACCACGCGGTCTGGCGATAACTCAAACTGGCGATCTGATTGTCGCCGACAGTGGCGCGAATGTTGTTCGCAGGCTCTCGTCTACGGGTGTGCTTTCCACGATCGCTGGAACGGGAGCGGCTGGGTTCTCTGGCGACGGATCGCCCGCCTCCGCTGCTCAGCTAAACTCGCCGGCCGATGTGGTGGTGGATTTGAGTGGAACAATCTGGATCGCCGATTCAAGGAACAATCGCGTCCGAGCGCTCATGCCTACCAGCATCGCGGATGCCGCCGCGCCTGCGACGCTCGTGCATGCGGCCAGCATGGCGCCCGGGCCCATCGCGCCGGGCGAAATCATCACGATTTTTGGCGCAGGATTCGATCCGAAACAGACCCAGCTACTTTTCGACAGTGAGCCGGCACTCGTTTTCTATGCCGGCACGGGCCAGATCAACGCGCTAGCGCCCGCCGACCTCGCGCCAAACTCTATCACCGACATCAGCATTGTTACGGACGGCATGAAGGTAGCCGACGTGCCATCGCAAGTGGTCAGCGCGGCGCCCGGCATCTTCACGACTGGCAACGGAACCGGACAGGCCGCCGCTGTTAACGAGGACGGCACGCTGAACTCGGCATCGAATCCTGCCGCGCGCGGGTCCGTCGTTGTGTTCTATGCGACTGGTCAAGGCCAAGCCGCCCCAAGCACCGTAAGTTTGAAGATTGGCCTTTACCCCACGCAGTTGCTCTACGCAGGGTCTGCTCCGGGCTTCCCCGGGCTCATGCAAATCAATGCGGAAGTGCCTGCGGGATTCCTTGCGCCGGGCGTTCAGCCGCTGGTGCTGTCAGTGGGAGGCGCTGCGAGCCAGGCCGGGGTGACCATCGCGGTCTATTGACTAAAGTCGCGTTGAAGACACACACTTGTGGACATGCGGAGCACACTCAATCTCGACGATAAGTTGATCGAGGAGGCTAAACGGTTAACCGGCATTCAAGATAAAACAGCGCTCATACGAGCGGCCCTTGAAGCGCTCATCGCAAGAGAGATTGGTCGGAGGCTGGCGGCGCTCGGCGGCACCCAACCGGGCTTCGAATCTGGTCCCCGGCGACGCTCCAGGCGCGCACGATGATTCTGGATGATTCTGACAGTAACCTCCGTTTGGATCAGCCAGTTTCGTCTTCTCCGGTCTCAGCTTCGAATGACGAAGTTCTCGAGCTGCTGGAACAAAATCGCCTATTCGGAAAGGGCTTAGGCTGGGTCGATGTGCACCTGCTCGCTTCAACTTTGCTTTCCGGCTGCAGACTGTGGACCCTCGATAGCCCACTTCGCGACGCGGCCGTGGCGCTTGGGATCGGGTACTCCGCAATAATGTAGCTATTACTTTCCGGCCCGCATCATGGCCGGCAGTCGCGTTGCCGACCGTCGGGTCGCGCCGGAACGGAATCCGTCTATCCCGGATATTGCCCCGCAATGTAGCTCTGCAAGTGACCGATGGTCTCCTCGTGCGCCGTGATAATCCAGTTGACCAGATCGCCGATTGAAATGACGCCCACCACTTGATCGTGGTCCACCACAGGCAAGTGCCGGATACGGTTCTCGGTTATGATTCGCATGCATTCTTCTACGGTGTCTTGCGGTGTCACGGTGATTACCGGACTGGTCATAATGTCGCGTACCCGAGTTTGCTTTGATGAACGGTCCATCAGGATCACCTTCCGCGCGTAATCACGCTCGGATATGATGCCGGCCAAATGACCTTCGAACATGACGAGCAATGAGCCCACGCTCTTTTCCGACATCTTCTCGATGGCTTCGTAGACGGTCGCTGTGGGCGCCACGGATAACACTTGGCGGCCCTTAAATTTCAACACGGATTCAATTGTATCGACCGATTTCATGGGATGCCTCCCGATCAAATGATAGACCCGCCGGCTGTCCGATACAAGGCCCAAGGAGTGACAGTAGTTAGCGTTGCTATTCGCGCCGGAGCGCGATGGTCGGGTCGATGCGGGTGGCGCGCATCGCGGGAAGCAAGCATGCCAGCACCGCCACGCCCATCAGACCGATGGCCACGGCGGCAAACGTATAGGGGTCCATCGGGCTCACATGGAACAGCATGCTGCTCAGCAGGCGCGTCGCCCCGAGCGCCCCGGCGATACCCCCTACCACTCCGGCCAATGCCGGCTTCATTCCCTGGACCAGGATCAGTCGGCGAACGTCGGCGGCATTTGCTCCCAGGGCCATGCGAATTCCCATCTCCCCGGTGCGCTGCGAAACGGTGTACGAGAGAACTCCGTAGAGGCCAACCGCGGCCAAGATCAGGGCCAGCCCCGCAAACAGGCTCAGCAGCAGGATACTGAATTCGCGCCTCTGAACCGTGCTTTCGATGATTTCAGCTGTAGTGCGTACCTGAAAAAGCGGTAGGTCGTGGTCGACCTGCTCGATCGCTTTGCGGATGGAAGGGACGACGTTGTGCGGTTCGATCGATGTGCGCAATATTAAATACACTCCCCGCGCGTCGCCGTCCAGGATCGGGGTGTACATGGTCGGCTGTATTTTGGCATCGGGACGCTTAAGGACGTCGGCTACAATTCCCACTACTTGAAGGGTCACGGTTTTCAGGAGCCCACCGAGAAGGATGTGTTTGCCAATTGGGTCCTCATTAGGAAAATACTCTTTGGCGAGCGATTCACTGATGATGATGCTGCTTAGCCGCGGATGCTGTTCGTCGAAACCGGTCCCATCCTGTTCTGTGAAAGTGCGCCCACGGAGAAGCGGTATGCCGGCGGCTCGGAAGAATCCCGGATCAACGGCCCGGTAAAGCGCATCCATCAAAACACCCGGCGGTAGAGTCCGGCCCTCGATGTTAAAGACCCAATCGCTGCAATGGCCGCCCGCCGGAGGACAGGTGGTCAAGCCGGCCGATTCGACGCCGGGGACCGCCATCGCCGCTTGCAGGAGCTTCTTGTCGAATGCCGACCACATCTGAGTTCTTCGGATATGCGGCCTCCGACGGATACACGCCTAACGTAAGAGTGTGGTCGATCCGAACACCGGTATGAACGTTTCTCAGTTGATCGAAGCTCCGCAGAAGCAGGCCCGCGGCAACCAGCACCATCAACGAAAGCGCGACCTCCGCCGATACCAGCACATCGCGGAAGCGGGCGTGCGACCGGCCGGGAGTCGACGAGCGCCCGGAATCCTTGAGATTGCTGGCAAGATCGAAGCGCGAGGCCTGCGCGGCAGGAAAGAGCCCGGCGGCGATGCCGGTAAGCAATGCAATCCCGAAGGTGAACAGAAACACCCGGTAATCCACGGCAATGTTGTCCACTTGAGGCAGGTATGCGGCATTGGGAGCCTTGGTCGGCCAGATAGCTTGTTGAGAATGACGCCACCGCTAGACCAAGGACACCACCCAGAATCGCCAACAACACGCTTTCGGTGAGCAGTTGCCCGACGATGCGCCCGCGGCTGGCGCCTACCGCTGCCCGAATCGCGACCTCGCGCTGGCGCGCCAATGACTGGGCCAGAAGCAGATTCGCGACGTTGACGCAAGCGATGATCAGAATACAAACGACGGCGCCAAACAAGACCAGCAGCGAGATTCGGATATCGCGGACCATTATCTCACCCAGCGAAACAACATTGGCGCCCTTGCCTGCAACTGCTTCAGGGTGAGCGTGCTTGTATTGCTTTTGAATGCCATCGATCTCGGCGCGCCCCTGTTCCACACTTACCCCCGGCCGCAAGCGGCCAATAACATCCAGAAAGTGATTTTCGTGGGATGCGAGTTGCTTGGGTGGGACGTGCTGTTCCAGCGGTACCCAGACCTGTGTCGTGCGGCTGGGGTAGACGAACCAGCCAGGCAAGATCCCGATAATCTGGTAGTCTTCGTTGTCGAGCCGGATTGGGCGCCCCAGCACGTCCGGCGATCCGCCGAAGCGGCGCTGCCACAGCCCGTTGCTGATCAGGGCGACATGTGAAGCGCCGGCGCGGTCCTCATCGGGGCGGAAATTGCGGCCTTGTATCGGTTGGACGCCAAGAGTCGTAAGTAGATTGTCGGATGCGAACCCGGCATCTATTCGCTCCGGCGCGAAACCTCCCGATGTGCTGGCCAAGTTGAACTCGCCCCCGTCGGCCGCCGCGATCTGTTCGAACTGGCGGGCGTACCGCCGCCAATCCAGGTAGTTGGCCGGCGCGACAGGATTGTAGGGCTCCTCGCCAATGCCGATGACGTCGCGCTCGAATAGTTGAACCAGCCGGTCTAGGTTCCTTATACGGCAGCGGCTGCAGAAGCAGCGCGTTCACTACGCTGAAGATGGCTGCGTTCGCGCCGAGACCAAGAGCTAGCACCGAAATGGCAATCAACGTTCGCCCAGGATTTTTCCGGAGTTGGCGCAGTGCGAAGCCGGTATCCTGCAGAAGCGGAGTAAGCATCTCGGGGACATTCTGCATGCACGCTCCATACCATCCCAGCGCGTTGAAAAGTCGCGGGGGTTCAAGCTGATGCGCGCCCGCTCGTGAGAAATGGCTGTTCATTTACGAACAGGTGCCGAGGTGAGCGGCGAGGCTGGCTCTATTTGGAAGGCACTGAGTCCACTGTCGTTAGTTTTGCCCGGATGGCATGGATGATCACCGGCAGCAGCGACACAAAAATGATCAATAGCACGAACTTCTCGAAGTTTCGCCGCACGATCGCTACTTCACCCAACAGATAACCCAGAATGGTCATCGAGAAAACCCATCCCACGCCTCCGAAAATATCGAAGGAAAGAAATCGGCTGTAAGGCATGTTTGCAACCCCGGCGACGAATGGCGCGAAGGTGCGGATGATTGGAACGAACTTGGCGTAAATGATCGTCTTGCCGCCGTGCTTTTCGTAGAAAGCCTTGGTTCGCTGCAAATGCTCCTGCTTGAAAAAGCGCGAATCCGGCCGATTGAAGATGGCGGGACCGGCTCGCCTACCTAGCAAGTAACCACTCCAATCGCCCAGCATCGTCGCGCAGATCAGCAGCAGCATTATCACCACCAGATTGAGCTCGCCTGCGCCGGCCACGACGCCGATGGTGAATAGTAAGGAATCACCCGGCAGTACGAAGCCGACCAGCAGGCCCGTCTCAGCGAACACAATACCGGTCAGCGTGGCATAGCCCAGCCAGCCGGACAGGGCGGTGGAGAGCAGTTGGATCAGGCGCTCAGGAGTTGTGAGCGTCCGCAGAAAATCCAGCAGGGCATGGATCATCCGGGGCGCGGTTAGCTTCGATACCGCGCGATCAGCCGATTGATTACATCCCGGTGCATTTTCACTTTTCCCTGCTGGATTAGCGTACTGAGAATGCTGTCCCGCAGCATGATCTGCCGTTCGGAAGCCCGCTTGCCCTTTAGTGACAGGACCAGGGCGTCGCGCTCTTGAGCGAACTTGCTCATGTCAGCCTGCTGCCGGTCGGCGATCTTGGCCACCACCGTCTGAGAGCCGGCATTGATCGGTCCGATGATGGTGCCCACCGGCTTGTCGAACCCGTCCGCGAGATAGCTGGCGGCTCCAATGCCCTCAGCCGCGCCGTTGCGGGCGAAGAAATCCGTGGTTTTCACTTCCATCCCGAGAGCCTTGGCGGTGGCCTTCAAGTCGCCCCCATTCGTCTTCAAGAGGTCGGCTGCTTTTTTGGCATTCTCGGTGGCAAGCTGCATGCCGTGCTGCTGGGCGTACTGCGTCCGTACCTGTAATTCCGCTTCCCCAAAGTCGGCCGGGTGCGGCGGGATGCAGGTCCGTCACCTCCGCAACCACCAGTTTGTTGCCCGCCTGTATCACTTGGCTGATCTCGCCCTTCTTTAGCGCCATTAGCGCCGCTGGCGCCTGCGGGTCCGTGCCGAGCGTGGGAACAGTATCGCCTTGCTTGAACTTGTCCACCTGGACAAACTGAAGCTTCAACTTGTCAGCGATCTGCCGAGCATTTTGGGGAGCTCTTCACCAATTCCGCGTGAGCCTGATCGGCCAGGTTTTGCATGAGGTCGAAAACCTGTTGATTCCGGAGATTGCCGACGATCTCGGGCTTCACTTCTTCGAGCGTACGCAAACGGGCCGGCTCCTTCGCCATCACCTGGATGATGTGGAAGCCATACTCAGTGGTAATGACATTGCTGATTTCCTTAGGCTTCAGCGAGAAAACAGTGTCCTCGAAGTTCTTCACCATCTGACCGCGCACGATCCAACCCAGGTCGCCACCTTTGGCCGCCGAACCCGGGATCTTCCGAATTCTTCTGCGCCAGTGGACCGAAATCCGCCCCGCCCTTGATTTGCTTCAGCAGATCCTCCGCCTTGGCCTTCAGCTGGGGAACCTCTGCCTGGGTTTTGCCGGTGGTCTTGATCAGGATGTGGCGGGCTTGCACGCGCTCCGGCGTGCGGTATTGGTCCTTGTGCGAGTTGTAGTAAGACTCCACTTGCGCATCGGAAATCTGGATGGACTGGCCTATCTGAGCCTGGTCCGCCACGATCAACTGGACGTCCCGAGTTTCGGGTTGCGTGAAGAAGTTCTTATTCTTGTCATAGTAGGCTTTCAGCTGCTCAGGCGTAGGCTTTACTTGCCCTGCAAGTACCGTGGGATCGAACCCCAGGTAGTCGAGCTTAATCTTATCGTTACGGCGCTTGTACTCCGCTTCCACCTCGGCCGGCGAGACCACGACGCCTTCAATCGCCAGGCTTTCCAGGGCGAGCAAAGCCATACCGCTGCGTGTGTTATTTTCAAACTGACCGACGCTTTCGCCCATTTGCTCGACCGCTTCACGATACTGTTGGGCGTTGAGAGTGCCGAATTGCGTGGAACGAATAGCGGTCGCCAAATCCTGATCGCTAATGTCAAAGCCGAGCCGCTTGGCTTCGTACGCGATGGCGCGTTCCTCCACCATCTGATCCACTTGTTGCGGGATGATCACTTGTACCAGATCCGGCGGAATCTGTTGGCTTCGCAACTGTTGCTGGATTCCCAGTTCGACGTCGTGCAAGGTGAGCACGTCTTTGCCGATTTCGGCTACGACTTGGTCATTTTGGTCCGCAGCAGTCGTAGTGCCGGCGCCCGGGATCAGATAGAGCAGCATCGAAAGCGCAACCATTCCGAGCATGGCGCCCAATAGAATGCGCACTGCTTTTGCCCTGCTACGAAACAAATCAAACATGGGTGTGGACTCCTACAAATATGACGGCAGGTCTAAACTTCAGTATACCTGACTCCGCCCCGGTCACAAAATCTCGTTATCGTACTCGCAGTGTGTAAGGCCAAGGAATACAGAGACTTCTGTCTTTTGTCTGGCGAGGAAATTTGTCTGATTCGACCCGGAATGATGCCACACTGTAGTCGCTATGTTTCGAATTCATAGAGTACTGTTGCTGGCAGCCGCCGCAAGCGCGCTGCACGGCCAGATCACGCAATTGGACCTGCATTTTCAGAGCCGGGACGTTGACTTCTCGACTGCCAATTCCACCGCGCCATTTAAATCCGGCGCCAGCCTGCCTTCCGTTTGTAGCGTAGGCCAAATGTTCTTTGTGCTCAATGCACCGGCTGGCGCTAACCTCTACGGCTGCACGTCGCTGAACGGATGGACGCTCGAGTCGACCTCCGGCAGCGGCGGCTCCGGCGTATCGATGGCCAGCCAGTTGGGCGATTTCGCAGTAGTCAGCAGCAGTGGGACGGTGTTGTCGATTGGCCCAAACTGTTCGCTTGCCACCCCTTGCAATGTGCGATTTGGCGCCTTGGTCTATTCATTCACCGGCGGCGGCTCTGTTTCCATCTCCGGCGGTACCGGACTGGCATACATATACATGTCGAGCGCCGGGGCCTTAACCGTTGGACACAATCTGACCGCCAACTGTACGGCTGGATGCGTCGCCCAAAGCGGAATCACGTCGTTCCCGCCAGATGCGATCCCCTTATTCACGTGGTCGGCGACCAGCGGGACCTGGAATGCCGGGGGGGGCGTGGATCAACGCGCACTGCTTAGTTCTAAGAGCATTGTGGCGAGCACTGGACTGACCAGCGTGGAGTCCTCCGGCAAGACGGTCCTGACTGTGGATTCCACCATTGTTAGCCTGCGGACCTCCGTGCCAGCCACTTCCAGTGCGGCCTGCGCGGTGGGCACATGGGCCTTAGATCCTCGTACTATTATGTCTGCGTAAGCCTGAACTCTTGGCGACGCGCAGCCCTTTCGACCTGGTAGCTACCATGAGTATTCAGACTATGCGTTCGACTCCCTGCGTCCTCCTCGCTCTGGCTGTGCTGCCAGTCTTTGGAGCGACGTCTATCCAGTCCATTGAGCCGACCCAGATGCAGGCTAAGATCACCGTACAAACCGATCAAACCGGGTTCTGCACTTATCGAGCATCGCGCGGGACCACGTTCAGCACAAACATCCCCGATCTGATGGATAACACCAACACGGATGCGCGCCTTGGGTCCATCGTGAATCCAGGCGCGCATATCTTCATCCTAGGTACGCGCAAAGCCAACGACGCCCTAGCTGCCGCGGCGACCTACTGGATTGGAGTGACCTGCGGCGCTGATTCTGAGGTGTCACGTGTTTTTCAAACCCGCCCTATCCAATGGGGCAATACCGCGCCCGATCTGGTGCCATTTAATTCAGCAAAATTTGGGAACATGGATCATCCGCTCATCGACTGGAACTCAACCGCGGCGGCGAGCACATTTTGCGATCCAACGACGCACTCCTATTGCGATCCCAATACCGGAGTAGAGTATTGGCCCGTCACGAAACCTGGCTGGATAGCGCCGACGATTTATCCGGCATCGGCCGCGGGAGTCTGGGCGCAAAATCCCATCGACATTAGCGGCACCGGAAAATGGACCAATCCAACTCAAGCGTGGTTTCACGCGTCTGCACCGCCCGCGTACGCAACCGCCACAGGTGGCGCGACAGACAAACTTTTCATCCCATTAGCGAATTTTGGGTGTCCCGCGGGAGGTGGGGGATTCACAGCGTTTGCCGGAGGTTGCACGATCGACGATATCAGCTTCGACGTGTGGTGCAGCAACGCGACCACCGGAGGAGTGACGGGCTTCAATCTTCAACTGAGCATGGACGGCGGCCAGACCCTGGTAGGGAATGTGATCACCACTGGACCGTGTACTTCAACGACTTCAACCGCTCAGGATTTGGGAAATTGGCCAAACGGGGATTCCAGTCCGGTAGCGCGGCCCCTCTTCAAGAGTTGGGGAATCATCCCGCAGCGCAACATGATTACTCCGCCGTTCGGAACCGTGAGCGCTGCCGGTACTGCTGTCACGCTTACGACTTCAAGTCCTCAGCCCTGGAACTATTTCAACCTTGACTGGAAGCCGAACACGCCCATACTCATTAACGGTAGCTATGCACATTTGGCGGCGTCACCCACGTCATCAACGACCTTAACCACGGTCGAGAATCTGGGCACGCTGCCGGGTACGACGGCTTATTCGGGCGCGAACTTTGGGGTAGTGCTCACCAAAAACAATGCGGCTTCTGCAAACGTCAACGTATCAATAGGCCTGAACTTTTCCTATTCGATCCAGCCCTATCAAGGTGCGAATGGCGACGTCGAGATGTTGAACCAAGCCAGTGTATCCGTATCCAGAAGCGCTGATGGGGCGACTTGCGGAATATATACGGTCGGGTGCTCGGCTGGCGTGTTAAATCCAGCTTTGACAGGCTACCTTGGCATAGCACAAGCGGGCGGCGGTAACGCTGGGGTCTTTCTTTTCGTACCGCGCAATTTCGATGGCTCTCCGCGCGGTGAGACCAGATGGCTGAGCCTGCTGCAAAAACCGACCACCAGTACCAGGGTCAATGGTAACGGCGATAGTGTTTCCTACGGAGTACAGCTGCAAGGCGGCACCTACTTTTTTGATGACGTGGATGGAACATCTGTCTACAGCACGGATCAAAATGGAAAACGGGTCTGGAGGGTGAAATACAACGAGTCTTATACCGGCTGTACGGGCTACGTTGCGTTTCAACCCTGGCCCGTCTCCGGCAATTACGTTAACGCCGTAATTCAGCCACCCATCACCGACGATTGCTTCCTCTACACGGTGATGACGCCTCTAGCCGGGGGAAAGGATATCAAAACCCAGATTATGGGGACGGCTGGAAATAATGGGGCGTACCAAAGCGGCTTAAATTACCTCGGTCAGACAGTCGGCCCGCCACACACTGGTTACGATTTGGGATGGATGCCGGGTGTGGGGGTCAGCTCATTCGCGGGCGGCCTTCTCATCGGAGCGGTATCTACGGGAGTACAGAACCATCTCGGTGTCCTTGCAGCATTCGGCGACGACGGGTCTGGAAACGGCACATTTGTACTCAAGGCCATTCGTAACGGGTGGAGCGACAACGGAAAACGCTGGGCCGGCAGTCATACTTGCCCGTGGTTCAATATGGGGACCTACGTGTTTTGCGCCATCGACCCGTTGGATAATTTCGGATTTTCAACGCTCGTGTTTCCGAACCGTAACATCTCGTTGGTGTCTCAGGTAAACCGCGCCGGATTTGGCGCGACGGCGAATTGGGACAGCAATACCAGCCTGACGTCGAATACTGATTTCTATACCTGTCCTTCCGGCCTTCCAGCTCCTTACACCAGTCTGTCGAGCACCACCAACTGCCTTCAAGTCCGGATGCACGATCCATTCTGCCAGCTAACGCCCAACTCCACTTACACCTTTCCTGATGGGAAACATGAAGCCGCCGAGTTTCCTTGCATCACTCCGGGCTTCGGAGTTTCGAACGCTTCGTATTCGAAGCTACAGGATATTCAGGTGGGCGATTACTTGCAGGACAACAGTGGCGCTCGCGAATACTTCGCAATTGTGACTCCGCCGTCCTACAACGGATTAAACGACATCACATTCTGGGTGTTGCGGACGGCAGGTTACACGTATTTGAATCCGACCTATAAATCCAACAATACGGACGATACGTTTGGGGCCGGGCACGCGGCGGGTATTTCTAGCGAGACCCATTCGAACGGCTGGTCTATGTGGGTGATTCCCTGGGGCGGAACGCAAGGCGCGGTGATAGACTTTTCCAGTCCGTCTAACACTTGGCTTTACGACAATGTTGCTCGCGGCGAAGGCCACGCTGTGCCAGGACCGGGTTCATTGCCCGGCACCTATAACTATTCCATGGCCAACTGTGGTCCGGGGTTCAATATTTATTGCGGCTCTTCCAATCTGACGCCGGCCGCGAGTATAAACATTCCGTTCGCTAACACGGTCACCTCCGCGCCGTTCTTTGCGGGAATCGCACAACCAACTGGCGGCATTCAGAGTTACCAGAACGCGACCTATTCACAAAATGTATCCCGGTTACCCTTCTTTGTGGATTTCAAGGCGATCAATCCATCTAACGTGGCTGGTCCTGAAGCATTCAATGGCTACGGCAACATGAGCATGTCGCTGGTGAGCGGAACCACGCACACGTATCTGGTCGCCGCCGATTGTTGCACATCGAACCCGAATTACAAGGCCTGGGGACTGTCCGGGTACGCGGGCCGCTTTCTGCTCAAGGACGTATCCAGCCCAGCCACTTTTGGCAGCGCCGCAGACATGGCAAATTACTCGGTGTGCTGGGTGCGCAACAACAATGAATGCGTGTTTGGATCAACTCCCGGAAAGCTGTACCTAAGCGTCTCGCAGCGCGATATACAGCCGGCCTGCAGCTCGGCGAATTTTGGCAACGCTGTACCGTGTTTGTCTAGTTTCGGCCCGATCACTGGGCAAGTGATCCAATTCCGCAACGATCGATTAGATACCGTGGGAACTAGCATCAGAAAATTCGGGTTCGCGCACAGCCACGTCGGGCTGGGATATTCATTTACCAATTGCCGCGCAACTCCTGACGCGCAGTTTTTGTTCTGTCCGGCATATTGGATGGACGGGGTACGGACCGATTGGCTGGCCTTGCGCATCGACGCGCTTCCTCCGGACGACACACACGTCATTAACAGAACCAACTTCGTGCCGCACCCGGTTACGTACCAGGACGTGCCGTTGGCGTCGAACATTCGCGCGCGATTTGGCTACGCCGAAAATGGCGGCGATCTGCTGCAGTGTACCGCCTATGGACAGGACTGTTCGACCGAGATTCCCAGCGCTTCCCCTAATGATCCGTTTAGCTTTACGAACGAAGCCGTGACCCGCCAGGCCTGCCCTAATGGAACAAGCTGCACGATTACCATTCCCAGTCTGCCCAACCGGATTCTGTACTACGTTATTGACCGGCTCGACAGCAGTGGCAACGTTTTGCAAACCAGCGTGATGGAGGCTGTTGCGGTACCCTGAAACGCCGGTTCAAATTCCGGCTTCTAGCCGCAAGGCAAGCAGCTCAGGCAAGCCCGCCTCCAGGATCTTTTTCTGCGCGGAGCGAACGTCGTATTCCGCGCGCCGCAGCGTGACCACTCTGGCATCCGGTTGATAGATGGCATACCCGGCGCGTGGATCGCCGTCGCGAGGTTGTCCCACTGAGCCGGGATTGATTAAGTAAGTGGCATCCGCTTCCAAGTCAAGACCCTCGGCATCCGATTCCATGTCCACACCCCTCAAGCGCTTAACGCCATTTCGGTGGCACAGAAATCCACACTGCAAATGGGTATGCCCGAAGAAAGAGACCGTTGAATCGAGATAGGGCGCGACCTGCGCAACATCCTGTTCGGACACAACGTATTCGTCCTCATCGAGCGGCGAGCCGTGGACAATCTGAAAGCCGTTGATCCGCTCCGGGCCTTTGGCGAGATCGCGCAAGTACCCGATGTTGTCGGGCTTCATGATCTCCTGGGTCCACAACGCCGATGTGCGGGCAATGGCGTTGAACCATTCCAGGTCTTCCAGGCCGGCGCAGGCCTTGTCGTGATTTCCGCGCACGATGTAAGCGACATTATCCCGCACCCATTCGGTAACCGCGTCCGGATTTGCGCCGTAGCCCACCACATCGCCACAACATACGATGCGGTCGTAGCTGGATTTCGCGTGGGCAAGCACGGCCTCGAGCGCCTCCCAGTTGGCATGGATGTCGCTTAGGATCAGGTAGCGCACAGGCGAAGAAGGGACACTTCAGGAGGCGCGCCCAGCCGCACCGGCACACCGATGGTTCCGATCCCGTTCGAAACATAGATCGACGAATTGCCTTCTTGATAAAGGCCTTGCACATAGTTGGTGTAATAGCGCGCCACATTCAAGTGCTGGTGCAATATTTCGACGTCCACCTGCCCGCCATGGGTGTGGCCGGCAATCGTCAAATCGTAGCCTTGCGCGGCTGCCACCGGAAAAACATCTGGATTGTGGGATAACAGCACGTTCAAAATCCCCGGCACTATCATCTGTTCGGCGCCCACCAAATATTTGGAGTGCATCTTCTGATAGTCCACTCCGGCGAAATTGATCCTGGCGCTTCCGAATTGAAGCACCTCAGATTGCTGGCGCAAGAACTTGATTCCCATACGCCGTGCGTGGGTGGTGACATAATTCTCCGCTCCAGCGTAGACTTCATGATTGCCGAGACAGCCGAGCACTCCCGCGTCGGCGCGCAGCCGGGAAAGTTGGTGCAGGCACGCATCCAGAGGATCGCCCCGGCGGGTGATGAGATCCCCAGTCACCAACGCCAGATCCGCGCGCGTTTCGTTCGCCATATCTATGACGCGGGCAAACTCCATCTCGCTCAAGAATGGACTGAGATGGATATCGGTCACCTGAACGATTCTCAGACCGTCCAGGTCCTTCGGCAGGTTGGGAATGGTAACTTTGACCTCGTTGACCCGAAACTGATTGCGCCTCACGATTCCAAAAGCAGTACCGGCCAGCGGTACGACACACATGCCGGCGCCGGCCGCCTGAAAAAACGCACGCCGGGAAGCTTGGAATCTCGGGACCTTAGCCCAAGCTAGCAGGGCGAAATAGAATCCGATCAGCCACATACCTTCCACCAGCGCCGCGCACTCCAGCGACGTGGACGTTAGCACGGGAACATGCCGCTGCACGCGTTGGAATTCCAGCAGATAACCGAGTATTTGCAGCACGATCGAAATTGCTGCTGCCGGAACGAACACCATTTTGCGCTCAGGATAGCGTCCGAGAAGCCTACGGGTCACCTCGAGTACAAGCACTACGCTCAGAAGTAAGAAGCAGAGCCCGGGAAAGAAATGAATACGGAAAAGCATTGAGAGAGGCTGGTACTATTCTACCGGCTTCTTCTGCAGCCGATAGGTTAGATGTCGATACTCTATCGGCAATTTCATGGCTACAATGTAGTCGGAGGCACTTCTGATGATTCTCGAAGCGACCCAGTCCGTCGATAACGAAATCAATCCGTGGCTGTCCGCCGCCGCGCGCTTCGACGAAGCCGCTGCGCGCCTGGGTCTGGATGAGGGCCTGTGCAAGGTGCTGAGAACATCAGCGTTGGAACTGAAAGTAGCCATTCCGGTGCAATTAGATGACGGGCGGCTGGAGGTCTTCACGGGCTATCGCGTACAACACTCCATTGTCCGCGGACCGTCGAAGGGTGGAATTCGCTTCGCTCCCGACGTCACTCTGGATGAAGTCCGCGCTCTGGCAGCCTGGATGACCTGGAAGTGCTCTGTGGTAAATATCCCCTTTGGCGGCGGCAAGGGCGGTGTCATTTGCGATCCCGACGTCCTTTCACCCGGCGAGTTAGAGCGCATCACGCGCCGCTATACCGCTGAGATCATGGACATCATCGGTCCCGAGCGCGACGTGCCGGCTCCGGACGTGAACACCAACTCGCAGACCATGGCATGGATCATGGATACTTACTCGATGCACAAGCGCCAGACCTGTACCGCCGTTGTCACCGGCAAGCCTCTCGATCTGGGCGGATCGCGCGGCCGAACGGAAGCCACTGGGCGCGGGTGCATGATCGTCACCGTCCAGGCGCTGCGTCGCTTCGGTCTCGATCCGGCCCATTCCCGCGTAATCGTGCAGGGTTTCGGCAATGTCGGCGGCATGGCGGCCAAGCTGATGGCGCGCGCCGGCTTCAAGATCGTGTGCGTTATCGAATACGACGGCGCGGTTTACAACCCCCACGGCCTCAACATCGAAGCTTTGATGAAACACCGTCACGACACGGGCTCCATCACCGGTTTCCCTGAAGGCGAAGATGTTGACCGGGATGAGGCGCTTTATATGGATTGCGAAGTATTTCTGCCCGCCGCCAAGGAGAACGTCATCACTTCCGCCAACGCGGACCGCATCAAAGCCAAGATCATATGTGAAGGTGCTAATGGTCCCACTACTTCAGAAGCGGATGCGATCCTGGCCGACAAGAAGATTTTCGTGATCCCTGATATTCTCGCCAACGCGGGCGGCGTCACCGTTTCCTATTTCGAATGGGTGCAGGACCGGCAGGGCTATTTTTGGAATGAGCAACTGGTCAACGGCCGCCTGGAAGAGATCATGGTGAACAGCTTCCGCGATGTGGTCGGCTACGCGGACAAGCACAATGTACACAACCGGCTGGCTGCGTACATGCTGGCCATCGACCGCGTAGCGTTCGCGCTCCAGACCCGCGGCATCTATGCCTGATGCTGGAGAGGGGATCGATTCCCCCTCCACGCCGCTGATGCGGCAGTATCACGCCGTCAAACAACAAGTCCCCAACGTCCTGCTGATGTTCCGTCTGGGTGATTTCTACGAGTTGTTTTATGAAGACGCCATCACCGCCGCCCGCGAGCTCGAAATCACGCTGACGGCTCGCAATAAGGAAAAGGGCCAGCCGATTCCGATGTGCGGCGTTCCTTATCACGCGGCCGAAGGCTATCTTTCGCGGTTGATCCAAAAAGGCTACCGCGTCGCAATCTGCGATCAGATGGAAGAGGCCGGCCCGGGTAAGAAGCTGGTGAGGCGTGAGGTTACTCGGGTGGTTACACCTGGCACCGCCACTGAGGCATCGCTGCTGCGGTCGCACGAGAACAACTACCTGGCCTCGGTCTTCCGCAACGGCTCGCGCGCCGGATTGGCCCATGCCGACATCACCACCGGCGAATTCCGCGCGACGGAAATCGACGCTGCCGACGTGAATGCGACGCTCGAGAATCTGAACGTGCGCGAGGTTCTGGCGCCGGAGTCCATCAACAGTATGCCGGGCCTCCGAACGGTTATTGAAGATTGGGTTTTCGGACTGGACCACGCCGATCGCGCGTTACGGGAGCACTTCCGTTTGCTGGCACTGGATGGATGCGGCTTGAACGATCGGCCGCTGGCTGTTTCCGCCGCCGGCGCGATCCTGCATTACCTGCGTGAGACGCAGAAATCGGCGCTCGATCACCTGGATCGCCCTACTTACTACGACCGCAGCGACTCCATGATTCTGGACGCGGTGACGGTTCGCAATCTGGAACTGCTGGAGCCGTTGTTCGCGGGCGAGACGCAAGGAATCGACGTTGATCCATGTGCTCGATCAAACCTGCACCGGGATGGGCGGCCGGCTGCTGCGCAATCGGCTGCTGCGCCCGTGTCTGCAGATCGAAGAGATCGAAGCGCGCCTGGATGCCGTTCAGGAGATATTACAGGCCACGATTGCGCGCTCCGAGATCCGCAAGCTGTTGGCTCAAGTGTTGGACCTGGAACGATTGTTGGCCAAGTTGACGTTGGGAACGGCCGGCCCGCGCGAGTTGCTGGCACTGGGGCGATCGCTGGCACTCGTGCCTGGGATCAAAGAGCACATTTCCGGATTTCGAAAAAGCCCGGCTGCGCCATATTTCAAGCGCGCTCGACGAGATTCCCGAGTTGCGCGACCGCATTCTCAGCGCGATCGCGGAAGAGCCGCCCGCCAACCTGGCTGATGGTGGCACGATTCGCTCCGGCTATCATGGCGAACTTGACGAGTTGCGCGATATCAGCCGCAATAGCCGCCAGTACATCGCCCAAATCGAGACACGCGAGCGCGGCCGGAGCGGTATCCAGTCGTTGAAAGTCCGGTTCAACAACGTCTTTGGCTATTACATCGAAATCACCAAGTCGAACCTGCATCTGGCGCCTTCCGATTACGAGCGCAAGCAAACGTTGGTGAATGCCGAGCGCTTCACCACGCCGGAGTTGAAGGATCTGGAAAGCAAGATTCTGGATGCCGAAGAGAAAATGCTGGCGCTGGAGCGCGAGATCTTCCAGGAGCTGCGCCAGTTTGCAGCCGAACACGCTGCGCGCATCCGGCAGACAGCGGCCGCCGTCGCAGAATTGGATGTCACGTGCGCGCTGGCGCAGGTTGCAGCGGAGAGCCGCTACGCCCGGCCCAGTTTCACTGATTCCGGAGAGATTCGGATCGTTGCAGGCCGCCATCCGGTGATCGAAAAGCTGGCGGAAAAAGAAGCGTCGCGCTTCATCCCCAACGATCTGTACTTCGATACCGAAGCGCAATTTATCGCGGTGATTACAGGTCCGAACATGGGCGGCAAATCGACATACCTGCGCCAGGCGGCCTCGATCGTGATCCTGGCGCAGATGGGATCGTTCGTGCCGGCTGATTCCGCGGCGCTATCGATCGTGGATCGTGTATTCACACGCATTGGCGCCGCCGATAACCTGGCGCGCGGGCGATCGACGTTTATGGTTGAGATGACCGAGACTGCGGTAATCCTGAACACCGCGACCTCGCGCAGCTTAGTAGTGTTGGACGAAATCGGCCGCGGCACGGCGACCTACGATGGCCTCTCTCTCGCTTGGGCCGTGATCGAGCACATCCATCAACGCATCCACGCTCGCACACTTTTTGCTACGCACTATCACGAATTGACGGAACTAGCCGACCTGATGCCCGGCATCCGCAATCTGCATGTGTCGGTAAAAGAAGCCGGCGATCAGGTGATTTTTCTGCGCAAGGTGGAACCCGGGCGCGCCGATCGCAGCTATGGAATCGAGGTGGCCAGGCTGGCGGGGCTGCCGGTTTCCGTGATCGAGCGAGCCCGTGAGATTCTTGCGCTCCATGAAAAAAGCGAGCAAGCGGTCACCGAGGAACTAGCGCCGCGGGCAACGCCGGCGCCGATGCAGATCCAGTTGTTCGAGCCGGTCAATTACCAGATTGCCGAGCGCATCAGGAATCTCAAGGTGGACGAGCTGCGTCCCATCGAAGCATTGCAATTGCTGAATCAGCTCCAGCAGGAATTGAAGCGTGATGCGTAGCGCACGCACTCGTGCGTGCCGTGTTCGCACTCCTGCGAACACAAGTGTTCGGGAAAAAACCGGGCGTTCACATGAGTGTGAACGCGGCACGCACGAGTGCGCGCGCTACAGAGCATGAGAGTTGCCGGACTGATCAGCGGGACGTCGGTGGATGGCATCGACGTCGCAGTAGTGGATATCGACGACAAGATTCAAGTCGTCGCCTCTAAGACGGTTCCCTATCCAACGGATGTCCGGGACGCCATTCTTTCGGTTTCAGATGCCGCAAATATCTCGCGCCTGAACTTTCTGCTCGGCGAGCTTTTTGCCGAAGCATTGCAGCACACTGGCGTGCCTCTCGAAACCATCGAGCTGATCGGATCGCACGGGCAGACTATCTTCCACGAGGGGCAGCCAGTCGAATTCTTAGGGCGAAAGATCGCCAGCACCATGCAGATCGGCGAGGCGGCCGTGATCGCCGAGCGCACCGGCATCGAGACCATCGCCGATTTTCGCCCCAGTGACATGGCCGCTGGCGGAAATGGTGCACCGCTGGTCCCCTTTCTCGACTATCAGCTCTTCAGGCATCCGGAACGCGCTCGTGTTGCACTGAACATCGGGGGCATCGCGAACATTACCGTAATCCCCGCCAATGCGAGAGTAGAAGACGTAATAGCCTTCGACACCGGGCCGGGCAACATGGTGATGGATGCGCTGGCCCCCCCTTACGATCGCGACGGCGAAGGAGCTCGCGCCAGCCGCGTCAACCAGGCGTTACTGACTAAGCTCCTGGACGATCCCTACTATCATCGGCCGCCTCCAAAATCCTGCGGCCGCGAGCAGTACGGCGCCGAGTTCGTTCGCGACACCGGGATTGATCTCGCGACCGCGACCGAGCTGACCGTCTGTACCATCGCTTCGTCGATCGCCCGTTACACTGAAACCGCCGACGTGATAGTGTCCGGCGGAGGAGCGCATAATCGATATATGATGGAGCGGCTGCGAGCGGCGTTACGGCCCAGATTAACGACTTCGGCTGAGTTTGGAATCGATGTCGATGCTAAAGAAGCCATCCTGTTTGCCGTGCTAGCGTATCAGACATATCACCGGAGGCCGGGCAACATCCCTTCGGCTACAGGTGCGCGCAAGCCGGCCATTTTAGGAAAGGTTTCGCATATATGAACTTAACCAGAAGAACAATGCTGGGGACGGGCGCGGCATTCGCTTTGCGGGCGGCGGGTGGCGGAGGACTCACGCGTTACGTTGCGGAGTTTGTTGTTCGAACGAAACTATCCGACATTCCACCGGACGTCATTGAGCTTGGAAAGAAATCGATGCTGGATGGGCTGGGTCTCGCTCTGGCGGGTTCGGTTTCCCAGCTTGGGAAGATTACCAGCGGATATGTGCAGTCGCTCGGCTTAGCTCGCAATGACGCCACCATTATCGGATTGTCGCGGAAGGCTCCCACGCGATTCGCCGCTTTTGAGAACGCCATCGGGATTCACGCCGACGATTACGACGACACGCAACTCGCCGTCGCACCCGATCGGGTTTATGGATTGCTAACCCATCCGACCGCGCCTTGTCTTCCGGCTGCGCTGGCTGTCGCTGAAGCGCGCGGGCTGAGTGGACGGGATCTGATGCTGGCGTATCACGTCGGCGTAGAGGTGGAATGCAAGATAGCGGAAGCCATCGCGCCCAGGCACTATGAAGACGGATTCCACAGCACCGGAACGTGCGGTCCCTTCGCCTCGGCGGCCGCCGCAGCGAAACTATACGGCTTCGATAGCGAGCGCTGCGCACGCGCATTTGGAATTGCCGGCAGCGAAGGGGGCGGGTTCCGCGAAAATTTCGGAACCATGACCAAGCCCTTTCACGCCGGGCGAGCGGCTGAATCGGGAATCGTCGCTGCTGACTTGGCGGCGCTCGATTGGACTGCTAGCGACGAGATTTTGGAAGCACCGCGCGGCTTCTTCCACGCCGCCGGCGGCGGCTACGATCCCGCGGCCATCGAAGGCAAGCTCGGCAAGCCCTGGACCTTCGCATCGCCCGGGGTCTCCATCAAGCCCTTCCCTTCCGGCTCGCTCACTCATCCCGGTATGACTGAAATGCTGCGGCTGATCAAGCAAAACAACATCCGAGCCAATCAGGTGGAAGCCGTCTCCGTCGGCACTAACAAGAACATGCCCAACGCGCTCATCCATCACCATCCCACCGATGCGCTGCAAGGCAAGTTCAGCATGGAGTTTTGCATGGCCGTGCTGTTGCTCTATGGCAAGGCCGGCTTGACCGAATTTACCGACGAGGTAGTCCGGCGCAAGGAGGTTCAGGACATGATCCAGCGCATTCACTTCGGTGTGAATGCGGAGGCCGAGGCCGCGGGTTATAACAAGATGACCACCATTATCGAGATCAAGCTGCAAGACGGCCGGACAATTTCCGGGCGCGCCGATTTCGGCAAGGGCAGTCCGGTGGATCCGATGAACTTCGACGATGTCGCGGCCAAGTTTCAGGATTGCGCGGCCTTCGCGAAGTGGCCCAAACAAAAGGCCGATCGTGTGGTGGATATGGTACATAAGCTGGAAACCGTCGGGAACGTTAGGGATTTGACCGCCTTGGTATAGGGAACAAATCTGGTTCCGGCTGCGTTGTAATTAAGCGAGGGGAAAATTCATGTTCTGTACCAGGTGTGGCATCGAGCTGAGGGAGCAGGATAAATTCTGCTGCGAATGCGGGACTTCAACAGGACGCGGGAGTCCGCCGCCCTTTCCACGAACGGAGCGCTTGAGCCGGTCGGTTCGCGACGCCAAAATCGCCGGCGTCTGCGCGGGATTCGCGAAGCACTTCGGCCTGGACGTGACACTGGTACGGATTATTTGGCTAATCCTGTCGGTCTGGCCGGTGCCGCTGTTCGGCGTGATCGCCTATATCGTCGCTTGGATCGTAATGCCCAAGGATCAGGATGCAGTGGGTAGCACAAGCCTGCAACCCATCAAGTCTTAGCCAAACGCCAACTCGCGCGCCTTCTCAAGGACATACATCGGGAGCGCCCGGCGTATCAACCCACGCTTGAATTGATCGTGCGCTAGCGATCCGGTGGCGTAGCGGGCCAGCAGATCCGCCAGCATCGGATTGCGGCCAGCGGCTCTGACGATGCGGTCCACACGGTTCGAATCGGAGAGCAGCAGCTTCTGGAAGCGAACGCTTTTTTCGAGCTCGACTCCGGCTTCCCGCTTCCAAGATTGTTGGTAGCGACTCAGCATCCGGGCTGAGAAATCGTTGGACTTCACTGCCGCGATGGCAGTTTGCGCGGCGTGCTCACCGCTCACCATGGCGTAGTAAATGCCTTCGGCTGTCAAGGCATTCACGAAGCCGCCCGCATCTCCGCTTAGCAGAACCCGATCGCTATATGTTCGAGCCAGGGGACCGGAAATCGGCAAGGGAAAAGCCCGGAAATTGCCGCGGTTCGATCCGCCCGTGACCAGCTTCTTCGCGGCCAAGCCCTCGACGAAGCTGCTGTGATGCGAATAGTGCTCGCCACGGAGGTTTGAAAGGTAATAGTCCAGCTTGAAACCGACGCCGAGATTGATGTGGCTGGTCTTGGGGAAGACGTAACCATAGCCATAATGGCTGCGAATCCGGTAGTAGATATACATCCGGTCGCGATCGACCAGATTGAGTTCCTGGTAGGGCGTCTCTTCCATCATGTCGATGGCGTACTCGGCTTGAATACTTCCTGAGCGCAAGGCGGACGCGCGAGCAACGATGCTATTAGCGCCGTCACATCCGAGGACCAGCTTGCACTCATAGACCTTGGTTTCGCCATCGACATCCGCAGTGACGACGGCTGATTCAGGGCCCGCGACCACTTTCCTCACTAGCGCCGGGGCGCGGAAATCTGCCTGCTTGCGCGCGAGTGAGAACAACAGATTATCGAACTCACAGCGCCGGATCATGAGATAAAGAGGAGTGTTCGGACTGGTAGTCGACCGTGAATCCGGCCGGAGATTCGAGGTACACCTTATTCACCCAGTTCACCGGGATAGTTGCCAGCGCCGATTCAAGATACGGAAAGCGGTGGGTTACGCGCGCGCTGATGCCTCCGCCGCAGGGCTTATCGCGCGGAAATGCGCTCTTATCGAGCAAGAGTGTGGAGACGCCGGCTTCGCCGAGAAGTTTTGCGGCTGTGGCTCCAGCTGGCCCCGCGCCTACGACGATGACGTCGAAAGTCAAAAATCTACGCCGGGAAGAATTGGCGCAGCGTTCCGAAAAATGACTGGATGAATTCGACGCCGGTCTGGGTGGCGGCATCCTGCTGGCCTTTTACGATCGGCACCACTACTCTTACCAGCGAGGTATCGGTGCGGTTATAACGTAGCGCGTCCAAGGCTACAAAGGCCGCTGCTTTGTACTCGCTCGCTACTACGCGATCCCGGGATTGATACCAATACAGCACCACCGACCGGTCTTCGCCCTTTGAAACAATGTAGCGGTTGATCTCAATCGGATCTGCGCGGCCAGCAACGTGACCGGAATCGTATCGGAAACGGTCCAAACCCAGCCCGATCCCGGCAGGCAGTTCTTCGGAGAATGCGGCGTCTGCCCGGCCCGCTGCGATTTGAAGAACGCCACGAATAGGTTGGCCACTTTTGTGGGCGACGCCGCGTAGTCGCGCGTGACGTAATCGTCGGCCCGCAGAACGTCTTTCACTTCTTGCTCCATCACGCCCTGCTGGATCATGCGCCACGCGCCCACCTGCGCTGGGAATTTGTCCAGGGGCGTGTAAGACAGGAGGCGTTTCGCCGCGCGAAAATCCGTAGAACAGCGAACCTTGCACCACCAGAAGCGCGGTGAGCAGGAACGCGGGACGGCTTTTCAGGAAATTAAACTGTGACATGTTGCGCAGGCGCCCCCGGCTGGGACCGATGAACGGCCCCATAGATGCGATTTACCAGTTGATGGAATGCGACTAGAAGAGTTAAGGCTACGATGAACAGCACCCAGCCTTCCAAAATATGGAAGAAGCCCTGGGCCAGATCCGGCCGATATTCGCTGATCAGGCCGGTGAGCGTGACGCGGCTGGCATTGGCGGCAATGGCGATTGGAATAGTGGCGGCCAGCAGCACCCAGCGCATCCAAACTTTGGTATCGAAAAAGTAAGCGTAGATCAAGCGACAGGAACGAAAGCGAGAGCAGCGATCGGATACCGCTGCAGGCTTCCACCACCGAGAGCCGCTGGCCATTGGCCAACTCGAGCACGTTTCCGTCGCGCAACACCGGCGTGCCGATGAAGTTCAAAACGTCTCAGCCACGCTGGAGGCGAACAACTGCAGAGGCAGCGTGATCCGGGCGTAAATGATGGACGGGATGGGAAACATGAATAGCAGCAGGAACAGCGGGAAAGCCAGGATCTTCAGTGCCCGCGTGCCTCCCAGGAAGAGAATGGCTCCCACCAGCGAAACCAGAAAAGCGGTCCGAGCGACGAAGATTTGCGCGCCCAGCGTCCCCAGCATCATTTGGATGGCGCCGAAAAGGACTAGCGCCAGTCCCCAGTAATTCGGAACGGGTGTCAGGGAAGCTAGTTCGTCGCGCCGTCTCCAGGCAACGAAGCCCGCGACGAGAGGGACAAAGAAGCCGTGCCCCATGTCCTCGTCGGTGGCCCATTGATGGACCAGACCGTAAAGTACCGGCGCATAACAGGCGATCAGTAAGATGCCAAACCACAACATGGCGGTCCAAGGCAGCTGCGCTTTTTCGGTCGACGCCGTTTTCGTTCCGTTACGGTCTCCGCGTAGGTTCCCATGTTTTTAAGAATCGGTTTCGACGCGACTAGACTTCACTCCGACAGTATATTGGCCGAAGGGACTAAAATAGGCTTGTGGCCGTCTTTCGACTCTTCGTCTTTCTGATTGTATCATCGAATCTTTTCGCCCAAACCGCGATATTCCCGCTTTCAGAGGTACGTACCGGCCAGCATGGTATTGGAAAGACAGTGTTTTCCGGCAATAAGATCGAAGAGTTCCAGGTGGAGATCCTTGGAGTACTGGAGAATCTGGGCCCCCGGCAATCCATCATTTTGGCGCGGCTTTCCGGCGGACCACTCCAAAACACCGGCGTGATGCAGGGCATGAGCGGAAGCCCCGTCTATATTAATGGCCGGCTGGTGGGGGCCGTGGCGCTGGCTTTCAATTTCGCTAAGGAACCCATTGCCGGCATCCGGCCAATCGAGGAAATGCGGGCGATTAGTGGCACGGCTGTGTCTAAAACCGCCCCCGAGCCCCGAGCCGCCCTCAGGAATGTACCTTTAAGCGCGGCCACTGGTGGGCTCGGAGAACCCGGCGGCAAGTCTGGTGGAAATCGCGACGCCGGTATCGTTCAGCGGATTCACGTCCGGCACTCTGGAACGCTTCGCGCCCGAGCTAAAGAAGATGGGCATGGAGCCGCGCCAGGGGATTTCCAGCGGCGGGGCGTCTGCCGTCCAAACTCGGCAATCCGGCTCAGCTTCGCCCTGGCGACATGATTTCGGTGGATCTTCTCTCGGGCGATTTGACCATCGGAGCAGAGGGCACGGTAACCGATGTGGACGGCAAGCGCATTTATGCCTTTGGGCACAGATTTATGTCGGTTGGCGAGACCGAGCTGCCTTTCGCGCGCGCGGAAGTGCTGGCGCTGCTCCCCAATCTGGCCGCTTCCTTCAAGATCTCTTCAGCGCGCGAGTGGATGGGAACCATCACGCAGGACCGCAGCACCAGCATTTATGGCGAACTGGGTCGAAAGGCCGAAACTGTGCCCGGTGGCCATCACGGTGAAGGACGGACGGCGCGCTCCGCTGGCTTATCACATGCAGTTGGTCAACGATCGCGTGCTGTCGCCCTTTATTCTTCAGATGGCGGTGTACTCGGCCATCGATGCGACGGAGCGAACGCTGGGCTTGGCCAGTTACTCGCTGCGCGGCGCGATCGAATTCCAGCGCGGCATTCAGCCGCTGAGGCTGGACAATACTTACTCCGGCGATTTCAATGTTCCGGTGCAGGCTTCCGCCGGGGTCAGTTCTCCGCTGGCCTATCTGATGGCCGCCGGTTTCGACGCGCTGAAAGTCAAGAACATCACGCTGGAGATCGAGGCGTCGGAGCGAAAACGACTGCTGCAAATCGACCAGGTTACGGCCTCGCCCAAAGAGGTCCACCCCGGCCAGCCAGTGGATTTGACCGTTACGTTCACTGGAGAAAACGGCGTCGAAATGCAGAAGACCGTGCGCTACACGCTGCCTGTAGGGGCGCCCTATGGAACACTGAACTTCACCGTTTCCGATGCCACTTCTTCGAATCTGCTGGACTATCAGCAACTGGCGGCCACCGCTCCGAAGTCACCCACGCAACTGGTCTCGTTCCTGAATAATCTGCGTCCCAACACCAACGCTTACGTGCGGGTGTGGCGCACCGATCCGGCGTTTCAGGTGCAGGGCCAGGATCTGCCCGACCCGCCGGCATCGGTCGGATTGATTCTGAACAAAGCCCAGGCGGCGCAGGGCCTCTGGTTCCCGCACGGCTCCAAGATCGCTGAGCTGCAGATCGAAACCGGCAATACGGTGGTGACTGGATCTAAGACCGTCGCGGTGGACGTGAAGCAATGAAGACCGCATTTCCGGTGTTTCTGCTGGGCTGCATTGCAATCGGCTCCTCTGGGCGGCTACCAGCACGACCTGGGAGATGAACACCTATCAGGATTTTCTGAAAGGCCGATTCACCGGCGTCTCTCTCGATCAGAATGGAAAGCTGACGCTGGCCCCCAAGCTCGAAACCGTTTTCTCCTCCGGCCAGCCTGTCATCTGGAGCGTTGCACCGGCTCCCGACGGTTCTTACTATGCCGGCACCGGACATCGCGGCCGCGTGTATCGCGTCACTTCTTCGGGCGCCGGCACTCTGGTGTGGACGGCGGACGAGCCCGAGGTTTTCGCCGTCGCAGTGGATTCGGCCGGCGTTGTCTACGCCGCCACATCGCCAGACGGCAAGGTGTACCGCATCGATAAGGGCAAGGCCACCGAACTATTCGCGCCCAAGACCAAGTACATCTGGTCCTTGGCCTTTCGCCAAGGATGGAAGCCTGTTCGTGGGCACCGGAGATCCGGGCAATGTATATCGCGTGGATAAATCGGGAAAATCCGAGCTTTATTACGAAACCGGACAATCGCACGTAACTGCGCTGGCGTGCGATACTCGCGGGAATGTGCTGGCCGGGTCGGAACCCAACGGCATTCTCTATCGCATCAGCGCGCGGGACAAGGCGTTCGTGCTGTACGATGCGAATCTGCCGGAGATTCGGGCCATCGTTCCGATGCCCGACGGAACTGTCTATGCAGCCGCGCTGGGCGGCTCGATTGCCAATCGCTCCGGACCGCTCACACCCGCGCTGAGCAGCCCCATGAGCGTTACCGTGACGGCGCCGGCGACATCCATCACGGTCACCGACCAATCGGCGCAGGCCGGTCCGGAAGTCAAGCCGAAAACCGACGCCGCCAGACCTCAGACGCAGCCGGTCCAGACGGTGAGCGCCGCCACCAGCCCGCTCACGGAGATTCCGGGCGTCGAGAAATCGGCCGTGTACAGGATCAATCCGGATGCGACTGTCGAAACGTTGTGGAGTTCGAAGGACGAGAACGTCTATAGCATGATGGTCGAGCCGGCCGGCTCTATCGTCTTCGCCACCGACTGCGCAGGGCCGCGTTTACCGGCTGACCGCGGATCGCAAGGCCGCGCTGCTGGTGGAGACCAATGAAGGCGAAGCCACGCGTCTGGTGGCCGCTCCGAATGGTCTACTGGCCGCCACGGGCGACATGGGCAAGCTTTTCCGACTCTCGCGGCGCGCGAGGGCGCAAATGGAACCTACGAAGCGCCGGTGCATGATTCCGGCACAGTGGCGCGCTGGGGCCGCCTTAGCTGGCGCAGCCAAGGTGGAAAGGTGAGCTTCTTCACGCGCATCGGGAAATTCGGCGCGGCCGGACAAAACCTGGAGCGATTGGTCGGAGCCGCTGTCCGATCCGCAGAACTCGCTGATCCGCAGTCCCAACGCGCGATACATCCAATGGCGCGCCGAGCTGAGCGGGCCGGGCGCGGTGGTGGAGAACGTGAGCGTGGCGTATTTGCCGCAGAACAATCCGCCGCAGGTTCGCAGCATCAACGTAACCACGCAGGCATCGGGTGCGAGCAGTTCACTAGAAGACGCCGGTGGCTAGCTCGACCACCGCGGCCTACAGCATCACGGTGACGGATACGGGCGAATCGTCGGTGGCCGCCGGCACTCCCACGCAGACGCTTACGCACGGGGCGGGGTCGCAAATCCAAGTCACCTGGCAGGCCGACGATCCGGACGGCGATCGTCTGGTCTATTCGCTGTATTTCCGCGGCGAGGACGAGAAGGAATGGAAGCTGCTGCGCGCGAATATGTCCGAGAACTCGCATGCTGCTGGATGGCGACATCCTGGCCGACGGGCGCTATTTTTTCCGCGTGGTGGCTTCCGACCGGCCTTCGAACGCCGCTAACGTGGCCCGCGAAGATGAGCTGGTCAGCTCGCCGGTGCTGATCGACAACACGCCGCCGGTGGTGACGCTGGGGGCGCCGCGCCGAACCGGGCGATCATTTGGAAGTGGACGCGGATGTGGTCGATCAGACTTCGCCGCTGCGCCGCTGCGAGTATGCGCTCGATGCGGGGCCCTGGGTTCCGGTGGAGGCGGCTGATGGCGTCACCGATTCCCCGCGCGAGCAGTTCCATATCGCGATCGACAAGCTTCGCCCGGGCGAGCATTTGCTGGTGGTGCGGGCGTACGATACGGCGAACAATGCGGGCTTGGCGAAAGTCGTGATTCGATAAATCGTGGCGCACGCTCTCAGCGTGCCGTGTTCGCACTCATGCGAACACCGAATCCCTCCAAGCGTCGCACGAGTGCCAACGCGGCACACAAAGTGTGTGCGCTACGATGACTAGTTCATGCCTATCTACCAGGTCATCGTTCTCGCTATCGTTCAGGCGCTCACCGAATTTCTGCCTATCAGCAGCACCGCGCATCTGGTCCTGGTGCCCTGGCTGTTCGGCTGGAAAGATCCCGGCCTCACCTTCGACGTCGCGCTGCATGCCGGAACCCTGGTCGCGGTCATCATTTATTTCTTCCGCGACTGGGTGCAGATCATCGGCCAGGGCCTTGGGCTGAACACCGGCAGCGATCCGCAGCTCAAGCAGAATCGCGCTCTGCTGTGGCTGCTGGCGGCCGCATCCATACCCATCGGCATCATTCGGCTATTTGTTCAACAAACAGGCCGATACCACCTGGCGAAATCCTTACGTGATCGGCGCGATGCTGATCGTGATCGGCGTGCTCATGTGGATCGCCGAACGCCGGCGCGTGGGAGACAAATCCATGGACAAGATCAGCTGGGGCGATGGCATGGCGATCGGCGCGTCACAGGCGCTGTCGGTGGTTCCCGGCACGTCGCGCAGCGGCATCACCATCGTCACCGGATTGTTCCGCGGGCTCAACCGCGAGACGGCCGCGCGCTTTTCGTTCCTGCTTTCGACGCCCGCCATCGCCGCCGCGTCGCTAAAAAAGCTCTGGGACATCCACAAACAAGGCGGCTTTCCCGGCCGACATGCGCGATGCCTTTGCTGGTCGGCGCCGCGGTCGAGCGGCGTTTTGGGAGCGATCGTCATCGCCGTACTTCCTCCGCTACCTCCGCCACCGCAGCCTGATGCCCTTCGTTTACTATCGCATCATTTTTGGCATAATAGTAATCGCTCTTGCTGCATTTTTCCGCTTCACCGCGGGATGAAGATTCTCGGGCCGACTCGCTTCCATAGGTTGAACGAAGCCGGCGGATTGGTGTTCCTGTTCGCAGGACTCTTCTTCATCCTCAGCCTGATTTCGTATCACCCACAAGATCCATCCTGGAATACGGCCTCCGGCGTCGTGCACGCCCATAACCTGACCGGATTCGCCGGATCGTACACTTCCGATCTTTGCTTCCAGATGCTGGGACTGGGCGCCTTCGGCATCCCGCTGCTGCTTTGGATGCTGGCCTGGCGATGGGTGCGCTCGCAAGCGATTCAGGCGCCCGGGTAAAAATGTTCGGGTCCGTACTGCTGTTCCTCAGCATCGTGCACGGCGCTCTCGCTCTGCCCGGACATGGCGTCCGTGGAACGGCTCGTTTTCGGCCGGCGGAATGATCGGCGTCTTGCTGGCCGATTCGCTGATGTCGTCGCTCAACCTCACCGGCGCCGCGTTGCTCACCTCCATCTGCCTGATGTTTCTCTCTATTTGATCTCCACTTTCTCGATGGCTGACTGCCGCGCAGCGATTGGCCGGACCGTTTGGCTTACCTGCGGAGAATCATGCGCGCGCTGGGATGATTGGCGAGCCCAACGGCGGCAGCTTGCGATGGAAAGAGCCGAACGCCGCGCGGCCGCAGAGAGCCGACAGCGCGTGCCGGAAAGACGCAAGCGAGCTGGTTCAGCGAAGGCTGCCGAGCTGACAGCGCGCCAGGGCCGCGAGCCGCCAGCGAACGCCACGGCGCCGAAGCCGCGCACGGAACAGCCGGAGACTCCGGTCGAAGAGGAAATTCCGATCCACACTCTTGGAATACTCCGCGCCGCCTCCAGCTGCGCCGCCGCCGGTTCCGCCGCCGTCGAGCCCGCAGCCGGCCCGGCATTGTCGCGCGGAGCGACTCGCGGCGGTTCCCGAAGTCACCGAGCATCCGGAATACCGTCTGCCTTCCACGGATCTGCTCAACGAAGTTCCGGGCCGCAACTCTTACGATTCGCTGGAGCTCAAAGAAATCGCCGGCCGCATCAAGGCCAAGTTCGAAGAGTTCAACGTCCACGGCGCCGTAGTGCAGATCAATCCCGGCCCGGTGGTCACCACTTTCGAATTCAAACCGGAGGCCGGCATCAAATACAGCCGCATCACCACGCTCACCGAAGATTTGTGCCTGGGCCTGCAGGCCGAATCGATTTTGATCGAGCGCATTCCAGGCAAGCCGACGGTTGGCATTGAGGTTCCGAATAGCCGCCGCGAGCTGATCAGCCTGCGCCAGATCCTGGAATCGGAGGAATTCGGCGAATCGAACTCGCGCCTGACCATCTGCCTGGGCAAGGACATCAGCGGCCGGATCAAGGTGGCGGCGCTGGAATCCATGCCGCACCTGTTGATCGCAGGATCCACCGGCGCGGGCAAGAGCGTGATGCTGAACTCGATGATCATGTCGATCCTGTACAAGGCGACGCCGGACGAAGTGCGCATGATCCTGGTGGATCCGAAGCGGCTGGAGATGGGCCTGTACGAAGGCATCCCGCATCTGCTGACGCCGGTGATCACGGACGCCAAGAAGGCCACCAACGCGCTGCGCAACGCCGTGCTCGAAATGGAGCGGCGCTTGAAGCTGCTGGCCGGGCAGGGCGTGCGCAACATCGATCAATACAATCGCAAAGTGCGCCAGCTTCTGAACGAGCCGCGCAGCCTGTTCGACGACGAGGCCACGCCGGACGAAGATCTGCGGCCGCTTCCTTACATTCTGATTGTGATCGACGAGCTGGCGGATCTGATGATGGTGGAGCGCGGCAACGTGGAGGAAGCGGTGACACGCCTGGCGCAGATGGCGCGCGCGGTGGGCATGCACCTGGTGCTGGCCACGCAGCGGCCCAGCGTGGACGTGATCACGGGCTTGATCAAGGCGAATTTTCCGTCGCGCATCAGTTTCCGCGTGGCCACGCGCGTGGATTCGCGCACCGTGCTGGACGTCATGGGCGCGGAGCATCTGTTGGGCAAGGGCGACATGTTGTTCCTGCCGCCGGGATCGTCGCGGCTGATCCGCGTGCATGGCGCGTTCGTTACAGAGGCGGAGACCAATCGCGTGGTGGAGTTCTGGAAGAGCCAAGCCCGGCCGGATTACGATCAGACCTTCCTGCTGGCGCCGCCACCGGACGAGGGCGAAGATGCCGAGGCCGCGGAATTCGAAGGCGGGCGACGATCCGGCATATACCGACGCCGTGCGCGTGGTGCTGGAGATGGGCAAGGCGTCGACATCGACGCTGCAGCGCCGGCTGCGTTTAGGCTATGGGCGCGCCGCCCGAATTCTGGATATGATGCAGCACGAAGGCATCATCGGTCCGCCGGATGGGAGCAAGCCGCGCGAGGTGTTGAAGCGGCCGGACTGGCTGGAAGAGGTTGAGAACCAGCTGCGGTAGCGCTCCACTCGATCAGGGGTCAGGGTTTATAAACAAACACACGGCGGCCGCTGCGATCGATATAGGCGAACGTTTCGTCGTCTTCGTCGTCAGATTGCAACTTCACATGGGCTAGACCTTTAAAGAAGGAACTCGCTCGCGCGAACGTTTCGGGGATGGCCCGGCGGCCATCGTGATCGATGTACCAGTAGGATTCACCGTCGCTCGCGACAGCACGTCCCTCGGCGAAGCTGTCGGCGGAAAAGAACTGCGGAGGGATCGCATAGACGCCTGAATGGTCGATATATCCACGTTGGTCATGCTCCGATACCAACGCAAGACCATCCGCAAACGGCTCCGCTGAATCAAAGCGTGGCAGGATCACCGCCTTCCCGTTCTTGTCGATGTAGCCCCAATATCCACCGACGCGAACTGGTGCGAGATCCTCTGCAAAGTCGCGGGCGTCTTCGAAACGCTGAGCAGTGATGATCCGTCCTGATTTGTCGATAAATGCGTATTTGCAAGCGGGCAACTGGCCCGGCTCTTTGCTTCCTTTTGGCAAAATTCTGTAATCAGGGCATCCGAGGCCAGTTCGAACATAGACGCAGGGTCCCTCCACGATGACCCTCGCCATTCCGTTATCAAATGGCTCGCCGTCTAGAAAACGGGGCGCGATTGCGAATTCACCGGAATGGTCAATGTAGCCGACCTTACCAGAGACTTCGATTTTGGCAAACCCCTCCTGGAAGGACCCGACGTACCCGTTCGGGGACGTGGCAAAACGAGGCGAGATGACAAACTCTCCAGTCTTGCCGATGTAGCCCCATTTCTCTTCGCCTTTCCGCATCGCCACGGCAACTCCCTCCGAAAAATCCCAGCCACGGTAGAAACCCTTCTCGATCACCTTCTTCCCTGTCGTATCGACATAGACACCATCACTGACGGCAATCTCCAGCAAGCCATCGTGAAACTCACCTCCGCCATTGCCACCCCAGTTCTTCAACGTTGGTGGCAGTACGACTTTTCCGTTCTGGTCAATGTAACCAATCTTGTCGCCCTTCTCGAAGCGATACAGCGGGTCTGCCGTCGGGCTCCGCGGGATCCAAATGAGATAGTCCGTTGAACAAGGCAACGCCACTGCGGCTGCCAAGAGAACGACGAGCAGAGAGCGGGTTTTGAAGATGGGACTCATAAGGTCAGTCCTCCAAACCAATTGCTGTTTGCCCAAATGATATCACCATGAGGATCTGCGGCTAATGCTCGAAACATGCTCGAAACTATGCTCGAACTATCTCCTGAATCGGGTAGTGGAGTTCTGGAAAGCTCAAGCCCGGCCCGATTACGATCAGACGTTCTTAATGGCGCCGCCACCGGATGAGGGTGAGGATGCCGAGGCCGCGGAATTTGAAGGGGGCGATGATCCTGCCTACACTGACGCGGTGCGCGTGGTGCTGGAGATGGGCAAGGCTTCGACTTCGACGCTTCAGCGCCGCCTGCGTTTAGGCTATGGTCTGGCCGCTCGCATTCTCGACATGATGCAGCATGAAGGCATCATCGGTCCGCGGGACGGGAGCAAGCCGCGCGAGGTGTTAAAGCGGCCGGATTGGCTGGAAGAGGTCGAGAACCAACTGCGGTAGCGCTCTGCCACAGCGTTTATAATCGAGAAGGGAAACACATGCCGGACCTGACTCGCGACTTTCAGTCACTCGCCCGTTTTCGCCGGCAGTCGTCTTCCTTTGCAAGGCTCCTGAAAAAAACCCAGCGTCCACTCGTTCTTACTGTCAACGGGAAGCCAGCACTGGTCGTACAGACCGCTGAATCCTATCAGCGCCTTCTTGACCTAGCCGCCCGCCAGGATGCGCGCGAGGGTATTCGCCAGGGCTTGGAGGATGCGCGGAAGCGAAAGACTAGGGCAGCCCGCGAAGTCTTCTCCACCTTCGAAGCAAGACGTGGCATACCAGGTTAAACTCACCCAGCGCGCCGAACGTGATCTTGATCTCCTGTATGATTCCGTCGGTGCGGAACATTCTGACGCAGCGCTCAAATGGTATAGAGGCCTCAAGAAAGCAATCTTGTCTCTCGTAAACAGCCCGCTTCGATGCCCTCTAGCACCGGAAGACAAGACGCTGCGGCATATGTTGTATGGCAAGAAGCCGCACGTCTATCGGATTATTTATCGAGTTATCGAGCGGACTAAAACGGCAGAGGTCCTCCACATCCGGCACGGTGCGATGGATAGATTTCCTGCGGGAGACGTTATCCGCGATGAACCAGAGGAACGAAAATGAGCCTACACGCCGGTTCATTCGGTGGCTACGATTGGCTGACTACTGAAGATCACGACCTAGCCGACCTTATGCGCGTGTGCCCGGAAATCGTACTTGGCAAATATATCGCTATCACTTCGATCGACAGCGGCTCGTTAGAGGTGACCGAAGAAGAGAAGGCTGCCGGATGGGAAGCGCGCTCGAATATCGTCTACAGTCCTCGTATCAAATCGGTTGCAGGGTTACCGCATGAGAATCGTCATGGCCGGTGCCTAGGGTTTGATGAATGGTACGTATTTGACGCTTCAATCGATCTTGGACAACGCATCACTGGGAACATTTTTGAGGCATCGGGAGAGGCCGGCCGCGTCGAGATCTTCGTGAATTATTACGACTTCGTTCTTCACGATGCGACCATTCGGCCGATCTCGGAAATGTTTTGGAAGCAGATGGCTTGGATTCAGCCGGACTCATACATTGCCGAGGGTGACTCGTGGTTGACCTTCGTCACCCGCAATCAGAACCTATGCGCTGCAGTGAAGAAGCTGATAGCGCCGCCCGCCTAGGCCCGGAACTCCCACTCGAACACGCCCTTGAGCGGAGGCCGCTTCCCTACAATCTCCTGCACTTGCCTGCACACCGATTCATTCCGGCTACACGACCCCAGCGCCCGCGCCAGCGCATCCTCTCGACGCTGCAGCGCCGCCTGTGTTTACGCTATGGCCCGGCCGCTCGCATTCTCGATATGATGCAGCATGAAGGCATCATCGGTCCGCCGGATGGGAGCAAGCCCCGCGAGGTATTGAAGCGGCCGGATTGGCTGGAAGAGGTGGAGAATCAGCTACGTTAGGGCGTGGCGCATGCGCTCGTTTGTGGCGGCGATGACAAGCCAGTTCAACATGATTGACGTGGAATAATCATCGTGTCTAAAATAGATGTAGCGGATATAGCATATATAGCGTTTAGAGGCCAGAGGCGAGCATGAAGATAACGGCAAAAACGACCGGCCCCTCAAAACTGTTGAATGGGAGCCGATCCCAGGCCGAGCAGCTCTACGACGCCCTGCGCCGCGGCAATTCCAAGCTCATCGGTCCTGATGGAAAACCACGACCGCTGCCAAATTCTTTGCGATCCTTTGTGATCCAACTAACTTGCCTTTTAAATGAGCGAAAGCCCGTCTCCATTGTTCAAGATCAGGCTACGTTGACCACCATCGAAGCGGCGGCCACACTCGGCGTCTCTCGACAGTTTCTCGTTAACATCTTGGAGCAGGGGAAAATTCCCCATCATCTGGTTGGTTCGCATCGGCGTATTTATGCCAAGGATCTATTCGCATACAAGGCCGAACGAGACAGTAACCGGCGAAAGGTGCTCCGTGAGTTGTCGAAGCAGGAAGCTGCTGAGGGTCTTTACGGTCGAATTCCGCCAGTAGATGAGCCGTAGCCGGCACGTAGCTGTATTGGACGCTTGTGTCCTGATACCAATGCCGGTTGTAGACACTCTCCTTCGAATCGCCGAGGAACCCGCCTTTTATTCCCCACGCTGGTCGGCGGACATTCTCAATGAAGTTTCGAAAACGCTCTCGGGAAAATGGAAATACTCAGAGGCTGCCTGCAGACGCAGAATCGAAACAATGCAGTTGGCCTTCCCTGAAGCAATGGTGGTCAGCTATGAAGACCTGACCGGCGCGATGAAGAACGAGCCTAAGGATCGGCATGTTCTGGCCGCTGCGGTTCGATGCGGGGCTGACACAATTGTTAGTGATAATAAGAAGCATTTCCCACGGAAGGCGCTAGAACCTTACCGGCTGGAGTGTGTGACCGCGGATGAATTTCTAGCGCATTAGTGTCGCCTCGATCCTGATCTGTTCATCTCCCGGCTCGTCGAACAAGCGACAGATATCGGATGGACTTTGCAACGTTGATCGCGAAGCACGTGCCATCCTTAGCAAGGCTGATCCAGCCTATCTAACCCTAAATTCTCTGTCGAACACGCTCTTGAGCGCAGGCCGCTTCCCGACAATCTCCTCCACCCGCCTGCGCACCGATTCATCCCGGCCATATAAGGCCAGCGCCGCCAGCGCGTCCCCGGCGGCCGTTTCGCGGTCCTCGGCTACGCGCGCCAGCAAAAACTCCACGGCTTCATCCAGCCGCAGCAGCGCGATCGCTTGCAGCAGCGCTCGCTTTCGCTCAGGCGCCGCGATCTCCTCCCAGGCTTTGCGCAATAGTGGAAACGCGGCCTGCCATATGCGACTCCCCAAGGGCAAAAGCAGCCGCTTCGGCGATTTCATCGGAATGGCTGTGCAAAAAGCCCGCTACAAACTCGAGCGACGGCGCCAGGCGAGAGCGCAGTCAGGCGCAAAGCACTCGGCGATCACTTCGTTCGCTTAGTCGCCGAATCAGGGCTTTAGTCGCAGCAGCAGGACTCCCGCGTGCTGCCCGCTTCACGCGATCGCCCGCACGGCCCCGGCGCTGCGCCGCCGGTTCCCGATCCGCCAGCAGTGTCACGCATTCGAGCAGTGCTTCGGGTGCCACATCCGAGCCAAGCCCTGCGCGCAAAACCCGCGCAAGCGCCGCCGCGGCATCCACGGGCGGGCCGAAACTGGCTTCCATCTGCACATGCCGAATGCCGGCCAAGTAAACCTTGCGGCCGCGGGATGGTCCATGGTGGCCAGAGCTTTCGCGATGGCGGTGAGCGCCTCGCAAGCCGGGATCGCGCTCAGCCGGATTCTTCATCCATTCGAGAAACGCTTCCACCAGATCCTGAGCCAGCGCAACGGCCTCCAGCCGTTCCGCCGTATCGCCGCGGCTGCGGCGACATGATTGCTCTTATGCCTTAGAAATGGCGCCAGATCGCGCCTCAGATCGAAGTTTTCCGGCGCGTCGCGGATGGCCCGGATGGCGCGGAAGCGCATCATCGGTGGAGGGCGTTTCGGCACTCGGATCATTATCGCCATGAAATCAATGACTTACAATGGATGAAAAGAGACATTGCACATCCTCAGCCTTAGTAACGTCAAACGTATTGTGACCCGAATTGCGCTATGGGTGTCCCTGCCTGCCTGCCCTTCAGGCCGCGAACGTGGATCTCAACGTGTTGCTCAAGGGTATCGAGCAGCGCTACAACCACGCCAAAACCTTGCAAGTCCAATACAATGAGACATATACCGTCCAAGGCCAAGCGCGCAAGAGTGAGACCGGAACGCTCACTCTGCGCAAACCCGGGCGCATGCGGTGGGATTACAGCGCCCCGCCGGCAAGCTTTTTCTCTCCGACGGCAAGGATGTTTATCTTTACACTCCCGAATCGCACCGCGTGGAAAAGGAACCGCTCAAAGCCAGCGAAGATATGCGCGCGCCCATGGCGTTCCTGTTGGGCAAGCTGGATTTCTCCAAGGAATTTCGCAATTTTGAGTTGAAGCCGGAAGGCACGGGCTACGTGGTGACGGCCAAGGCCAAGAGCGACAAGCTGCCGTACGAAAGAGTGGAGATGCTGGTGTCGCCGGAGTACGAGATCCGGCGCCTGGTGGTGAATGGCCAGGACGGGTCGATTCTGACGTTCTTGTTCGAGCAAGAGAAATTGAATCCGGCCGGTGAACGACGCCCAGTTCAAGTTTCAATTGCCGGCCGGCGCGCAGCTGGTGTCGGGCGAGGTGAACCAATAATGTCGGAATGGGTCCTGAAATACGCCGATCCGCGCGGCGAGGTGCACCACCAGGTGGCCGAGGCCGGCACCGAAAAGGAACTGCGCGACCGCTATTCGCAGCAGGGCTTTCTGATCTACTCCATCAAGCCGCGGCACGAGATCGCGGGTGTTTCGATGGGCGGCGGCCGCAAAAAGAAGATCAACCTGGAAAAGTTCCTGATCTTCAACCAGCAATTTGTGACGCTGGTGCGCGCGGGTCTGCCGATTCTGAAGGCGCTGGATCTTCTGTCGGAGCGTTTGACCGATATGAAGCTGGCGCCGCACATCAAAGCCGTTCGCGAAGAGGTGAAGAACGGCTCGCTGCTATCGGATGCATTCGCGCGGCAAGGCGTGTTCCCGCCGATTTACGTGACTTCAGTGCTGGCGGGCGAAAAGAGCGGCGCGCTGGGCGAAGTGCTGGACCGGTTCATCACCTATCAGAAGCTGGCGCTGGCGGTGCGCAAGAAACTGGTGCTGTCGCTGGTTTATCCGTGCATGCTGATCGTGTTGGTTATTTGCCTTGATGGTGTTTCTGATCACCTTCGTGGTTCCCAAGTTCGCCGAGCTGTACAGCAGCATGTCGGCAAAATTGCCGGCGGCCACGCGAGATCCTGATCGCGGTTGGGACTACGGCGCGCAACTACATTCTGTTCGGCTTTTGGCGCGCTGGTGGTCGCCGCGGTGGCTTTCCGTTTCTGGTCGAAGACCGAAAAGGGCGAAGAGACAGTGGACCGCTTGCGGCTGCGCACGCCGGTGCTGGGCGAGATCTGGATCAAGTACCAGGTGGCGCAGTTCTCGCGTGTTTTGGGCACACTGTTGGTGGGCGGCATTCCGCTGATGCAGGCGCTGGACACGGCATCCAGCTCCCTCGGCACGCGGCTGTTGAAGAAGACGCTGGGAGAAGCAGGCAAGATGGTGAAGGAAGGGCAATCGTTATCCAGCTCGCGCTCACGCAAGACCAAGATTTTTCCCGGGCTTGTCCATCGACATGATTGAAGTGGGCGAATCCACCGGCGCGCTGCCGCAGATGCTGGCCAGCGTCGCGGAGTTTTATGAAGACGACGTGAATACCAGAATGACCGCGTCGTTGTCGCTGATCGAGCCGGCGATCATGATTTTCATGGGTGGCTTTGTGACTTTCGTGCTGGTGGCGTTGTATTTGCCGATTTTCTCGCTGGCGGACACAGTTGCGATGATTTTGTCTCACCGAATATCCGGTAGCGCACGCACTCTTGCGTGCCGCGTCGGCACTGCGTGCCGACGCAAGATTTTTACAAGCGTTCACATGAGTGCGAACGCAGCACGCAGGAGTGCGTGCGCCACAGCACCACAGCGTGCTTGCGCTACGTCTAACTATGGCTACCAACGATCGCACCCGACTCGCCAATCCCCAGGAAGAAATTACGCAGGCCAAAGCTGTCGCTTCGCGCTACCGCTGCGAGTTTGTGGATCTGCGCGAGGTTCGGATCGATCACGACCTGTTCCACTCCGTTCCCGTGGACCTGATGTTCCGCTACAACTTCGTGCCCATTCAATGCGGTGAACGGGCACCTGGACATCGCGCTCGCCGATCCGCGCAATCTGAACTTGATCGACGAGCTGTCGGTGCTGCTGCAGAAGAAGCTCAAGGTCAAAGTCGCCACGCTATCGCAGATTTCCGATCTGCTCAAGAAAACCGAGCAGTCGCAGCGCGTGCTGGAAGAGGTGACCGAAGGCTTCACGCTGGACGTCATGTCGGGCGATGAGGAGAATCAGGACGAGACGCTGTCCATCGACAAGCTCACCGCCGACAGCGCCATCGCGCCGGTGATCAAGCTGGTGGACACTACCATCTTCAACGCGCTGGAACGGCGCGCCAGTGATATTCACATCGAAACGCGCGACCAGGAAGTGGCCATCAAGTACCGTATTGACGGCGTGCTGCACTACGCCATGCCGCCCATCTCCAAGGACTGGCACTCCACCATCATTTCGCGCATCAAGGTGATGAGCGAGCTGGATATCGCCGAGCGCCGCATCCCGCAGGACGGCCGTTTCCGGGTGCGCTACAAGACCCGCCTGATCGATTTCCGCGTTTCCATCATGCCCACCATTCATGGCGAGGACGCCGTGCTGCGCGTGCTGGACAAAGAATCGATGAGCGAGAAGTTCGCCAAGCTGTCGCTCGACGTCGTGGGATTTTCCGAAAACGACCTGATCAAGTTCCGCCGCTACATCAAGGAGCCTTACGGAATGGTGCTGGTAACCGGGCCAACCGGGTCCGGCAAAACCACCACGCTTTATGCCGCGGTGAGCGAGATCAAGAACGACGAAGACAAGATCATCACCATCGAAGATCCGGTGGAGTATCAGATCAAAGGCATCACTCAGATCCCGGTGAACGAGAAAAAGGGGCTGACATTCGCGCGCGGGCTGCGATCCATTCTGCGCCACGATCCGGACAAGATCATGGTGGGCGAAATTCGCGACCAGGAGACAGCGCAGATCGCGATCAACGCCGCGCTCACCGGCCACCTGGTATTCACCACCGTTCACGCCAACAACGTGCTGGACGTGCTGGGCCGCTTCCTCAACATGGGCGTGGAGCCGTACAACTTCGTTTCGGCGCTCAATTGCATTCTGGCGCAGCGGCTGGTGCGCATGATTTGCGACTATTGCAAGGCGCCGGTGCAATATCCCGACTCTTATCTGATGGAAAGCGGCCTGAATCCGGAAGAATGGCGGGATGTGATCGCTCTATGAAGGTCCGGGCTGTTTTGAATGCGGCGGCACGGGATTCCGCGGGCGAACCGCAATCCATGAGCTGTTGGATTTGAGCGAGCACATCCGCGAGATGATTCTGGACAAGCGTCCGGCGTCGGAGATCAAGCGCGTGGCGCGCGACGAAGGCATGACGTTTCTGCGCGAATCGGCGATCAATAAGGCGCGCAGCGGGGTGACTACACTGAAGGAGATCAACAAGGTGACGTTCATCGAAGGATGACGGCCCTTTCCGCCATGACTTCGCTGGCCAGCCTGCTTAAAGATCCGCCGCCCGCCTACGCGTTCGAGTTGTCGGAAGCCGGCATCGCTTGCGCGCGGGTAGCGAGCCGAGGAAGGTCAACTTCATGCCGTTCGATCCGGGCGTGCTGCTGGTCTCGCCGGCGCACGACAATATCCATCAGCCGCAGGCGGTGCGGGAAGTGATTCGCGCGCTTGCGCCTCCCAACGGGCATCGCAAGCGGCGCGCCGCGTTGATTCTGCCGGATTATTGCGCGCGCATCGCGGTGCTGGATTTCGACAATTTCCCCACCGATCCGCACGAGCAAATGGCGCTGCTGCGTTTCCGCATGAAGAAGAGCGTGCCCTTCGACGTCGATTCCGCCATTGTCAGCTACGCCGTGCAGGCGCGCGGCGACAGGAAGCCCGCGCGAAGGTCGAGGTGCTGGCGGCATTGATGGCGAGCTGAAATCGTGGCGCATTACGAGGCTCCGTTTCGGAGCGCCGGCTTTCATCCCGGCATGGTGACCACCTCGTCGCTGGCGGCGCTGAATCTGATGCAGCCGGAAGAGATCACCATGCTGGTGAAGATCGGCGGGCGAATTCTTTCGGTGCTGGTGCTGGATGGAAGCATGATCAAACTGGCGCGCTGCGTGGAAATGGATGCCGGCCGGCCGGAGGAGATCGAAACCGTGCTGCATCCCGACGGTGGCTTATATCGAAGACGAGCTGAAGGCCAAGCCTCAGCGGATCTGGCTATGTGGATTCGGATCGGAGAGCGCGGAGTTGCGCCGAGCGTGGCAAGCGGAATGGGGCGTCGCGGTGGAACCGCTGCGGTCGCGCTTCGGAACGCCCGGAGGAAATGACGCGGGGCTGCTGGGATACCTGGAATCGGTGGCGGCGTAATAAATATGGCGATCCACGTTCCCATCAATCTTGCCAGCGAGCCGTTCCGGCGGGACCGCGCCTGCTGGTGGCGTCGACCGTTTTGGGTATCCGCTGGTGGCCTTGCTGGGCTGGCGAATCTCCGCCATCGTTCACGAGCGCCATCAAGCCGCCAATATTCGAGTCACCATCAATCGGCTGAGCGCCCAATTGCGCGGCCTCAGCGCCGAGCAGGCCAAGTTGAACGCGATGCTTGAGGAGGCCCGAGAACGCCGAAGTGATGGAGCGCAGCCTGTTCCTGAACACCTTGATCGAGCGCAAGGCCATCAGTTGGACGAAGATCTTCGCGGATCTCGAAAAAGTGCTGCCTTACAACGTGCGTCTGGTATCGGTGCGGTTACCGGAGGTGGACTCGGAGAACGCGGTTCTGCTGGACATGGTGGTGGGCGCCAAAGAAGTGCAGCCGGTGCTCGAACTGGTGCGCAACTGGAAGCCTCGCCGCAGTTCGGACCGCCGGAAGTTCCGAACACGATGCCGCCTTCTCAAACCGATCCGTATCTTCCGTTATCACGTGAGGGTGACATATGCCCAGAAATTTTAGCTGAAGTTGGGCGGACCCAACAACCCGCGATCGCGCTGATGCGGCTGGGTGTTAGGCCTGCTGGCCGCCGCCAACCTGGTGGCCGGCTATTTCGTGCTGCGGCCCTTGGGCGGGTCCTCCGAGGAACTGCGGCAACAGGCCATGGACATGCGGACGCAGATTCGCCAGCAGCAGGGCACGCTGGAACGAACGCGGCTGATGGCCGGCAAGATCGAGATCGGGCGCGGGGAAGGCGATAAGTTCATGAGCAAGTATTTTCTGCCTCGCCGCAGCGCGTATTCGATGATCATGGCGGAGCTGAACGATCTGGCGGGCCAGGCCAAAGTCACACCCAAGGAGAGCGCCTACTCCATCGAGCCGGTGGATGGCAGCGACACGCTGGACATGATGCAGATCACCGCCAATTACGAAGCCACCTATGAGAATCTGATGCGCTTCGTGAACATGATCGACAAGGCGGACCGGCTGCTGGTGATGGAGAGCCTGAACGCGACTCCGCAGCAGGGCGGCGGCAAAGTTGAACGTCATGATGAAGCTGGACACATTTGTGTCGGAGGACGGCTCCGCGAAATGAACTTGAAGCCGGCCAAACTCGGAGCGGAGCCGAAGAAAGTCGCGATCCTGGTCGGGCTGGGCGTGATCGCGGGCTATTTCTATATCACCAATAGCAATTCGGGCGGCTCTTCGACGCCCGGCGCCGGCCAGTACCGCTGCAGCCGTGCCGCAGATTCACGGATAACCGACGCGGCCAGGCGGGCGTGCCGGCGGGAGAGTCACGCAAAAAGGTTTGAATAGCGGCTCCGTGAGTTTCAGCCAACTGAAGCCGTCCAGGCGTGGACCCTTCGGATATTGACCCGACGCTGCATCTGAATCTGCTGGCAAAGCTGCAGGGAGTCAAGCTGGAACCGGGCGCGCGATCGTTGTTTGAGATTTCCGCACAGCGCCGCCGGCTGCAGTGAAGGCGAAGGATCCCGGCGCCGATCGCAGTGGCCAAACCGTTTGTCGGTCCACAACCTCCGCCGCCTCCTCCACCGCCGCCGCCCGATCCGAAAGCGCCGCCCATTCCGCTCAAGTTCTACGGCTTCGTGAATCCGGCCAAGGCCGGACGACAAGCGCGCTTTCTTCCTGGATGGCGAAGACATCATCATTGCCGGCGAAGGCGACATGATCAAGAAGCGCTACAAGATCATGCGCATCGGCGTAAACTCGGCTGAAGTGGAAGACACGGAGTTCAAGAGCAACAACCAGCAGACGCTGCCGCTCGAAGCGGAGATGCCGGATGAAACGCAAACCAGAATCCGGATTCGCGATGCTGCTGGTATTCGTGATGGCGGCGGTCATCGCCATCACCCTGTACATGGAAATGCCGCGCGTCGCTTTTGAATCGCAGCGCGCGCGCGAGCAGCTGCTGATCGACCGCGGTTTGCAGTACAAGCGCGCCATCCAGCTTTTCTATCGCAAGTACCGGACTTATCCGCAAAACCTGGACGATCTGGAAACCACGCGCAATATCCGGTTCCTGCGCCGGCGCTACACAGATCCGATGACCGGGAAAGACGAGTGGCGGCTCATCCATGTCGGGCCTGGCGGCAGTGCTGACCGATTCGCTAATCAAGCCTGCCACCCCGGCCGGAGCCGGGACGAACGGCGCCCAACGGCCAACGGCGCCCAACCGGGTAGTTCCCAGACTGGCGCGTCGACATCGGGAACTGCCTCGACATCGGGATCTGCTGCGGCATCCGGAACTGCCACTTCGGGAACCGCCTCGACCGCCGGAACGGCCGCCGATGGGACACCGCTGCCTCAGGGTCTCAACATGGCCAATCGCCGGCCGAGCGATCGCATTCTAACCGGAGCGGAGCAACCTGTTGCCGTGGACGACCCCAATCAACAGCCGGTTCAGCAGCAATACCCAGGGCAACCTCAATATCCAGGCCAACCTCAGTACCCGGGGCAACCGCAATACCCGGGGCAACCGCTCTATCCGGGCCAGCCGGTGCAGCCCCAATATCCGGGTCAACCTGCGGCGCAACCTGGGCAGCCGGTCGATCCTGCTCAGCCAGTGCAGCCGCAATATCCTCAGCCGGTGCAGCAACAATATCCCGGCCAGCCCCAATATCCCGGGCAGCCCGCAATATCCGGGGCAGCCCTTCCAACCTGGCCAGCCAGTGGATCCATCCCAGCCGGCCAATCCCGGGGTGCCTGCAGTATCCCGGACAACCCGCGTATCCGGGTCAACCCGTCTATCCGGCTCAACCGGGCGTATCCGGGCAACCCGCATATCCGGGGCAACCCGCATATCCCGGGCAACCCGCGTACCCCGGACAACCGGTGACTCCCGGTCAACCGTATACCTATCCGCAGGTGATTCCCGGCCAAGTGCCGTTCGGACAGGCCCCGCAAACGGGTCAGCCGGTTCAACCCTACAATCCTTTCCAGCAGCAGAATCCACTCCAGCAGCAGAATCAGCCATATAATCCCAATCAACCTGCCGGCGGCGGGTTCGCGCCCGCTGGAAACACACTCCCAGGGCAACAGAACCCGGCGGCGGGGCTCATTCAAAACCTCCTCACCTCGCCACGGCAGGCTCCCTCAACCACAGGCGGTTTGACCGGCGGAGGTACCGGCATTGCGGGAGTGGCAACTAATGCCGAAGGAAAAGGAATCCATGTCGTCAACGACCACACCAAGTACAAGGAGTGGGAGTTTGTCTACGACTTGAAGAACGACAAGTCCGTATTGGGCGCGGCGGCAGGGGCGCTGCAACAGCAGCAAAACGCAATTTCTAACGGGGCTCTCAATCCGACTAATGGCGGTCTCAATCCAGCACAAACGACTCAAACAACAACCCAGAATCCAGCACCCCCTCCCGCGCCACCAGCAAATCAATAAGGGGATTGTCGCCTCAACTTCTAGATGAACATCTCTTCGTCGCTAGTGGCTTGGGCGACGCTGGGCCGGTTGTTGCGAGCCAGGAAAGCCAGGGCGGCCTTCACGCCGCCGCGATCCCGTTGATTTCCTGCAGCGGACGCATGATTCCGTTATGCACGGTGGCAACGGTTTCATGCGCCCGGTTAATAGTATCGTCGAGGACCAGTTCGACGCGCTCCATCTGGACTTTGGCGCGCGCGGTCGCATCGTTAACCACTTCTTCGACCATGGCGAGCTGATTCCTGGCCGAGCCCATAATGTCGTTGGCCCGGTCCATGATCTCACTCACCTTATTAGTGATCTCCACGATCTGCACCTTGCTCTGCTCCACGGTCACCTTGGTGGATTCGACCAGCGACTCCACTTTAGGCACCAAGGGAGAGATCTTGTCCACCAGAGGATTGATCTTCTCCTGAAGCATCTTGGTTTTCGAATTGAGAGCGACCAGCATCCCGGCCTGGATGCTAAGCGCGACCGCGGCAATAATCACGAAGGCCGTCATGATATAGAGCAAGGTGGTCTGGTCCATGGTAATACCCTCCCTTTCAGAGGGATCAGAGGCCTTGCATGGCGTCCGGGGCAGCGGTGCTGACGGCTTCGCGATAGGCCTGTTTTCCGGCGTCTACAGCCGCCGACAGGTGGTCGCGCTGCCGTGAGACCGCAGTCTTCCCTTTTTCGATGACGTCGCTCGCCGAATCGCGCAATTCATTACTGCGCCGCCGCAGATAGTCTTTGCTCTCATCGGCCTTCGAGCGAATCAGGTCGCGTGTCTCAGCGCCTGAGCTGGGAGCAAACAGTAAACCAACCGCCACTCCGAGGCCAAGGCCTAAAAAGAAATAAGAGAATTTATTCTCATCCTCCATGGTGTGTCCTTTCTCATGAAAGTGCTCTACTACCTCTACAATACCAGTGTCTACTCTGATAGTGTCCTCTTAGATGACTAAGCGCAAGCCTAAACTGTTTCAGGAAACCGAGCTACTGAATTATGCGGTTCGGGCGCTCGGGAGGACGGGCGCATTCGACGGGCGAGCTGCGCGAAAAACTACGCCGCCGGGCCGAACGGGCGGAAGATGTCGACGTGGTGCTAGGCAAGTTGAAGGAGATCGGCTACCTGGACGACCGGCGATTCGCCGAGAGCTATGCGGCTGCGCGCCTGGAGAATCAAGGCCTTGGCAAAATGCGCGTGGTGCGGGATTTGCGTCAGCGCCATGTCGCTCCCCAATTGGCCGAGCAAGCTACCGCGAAAACCTACCAGGATACCGACGAAGGAGCGTTGATAGAGGAGTTCCTCAAGAAGAAGTACCGCGGCAAGAAGCTGGGAGAATTTCTGGGAGAGGAGAAGAACCTGGCAGCGGCTTATCGGCGTTTGCGGTACGCCGGGTTCGCCGCGGCAGCATCGATTCGCGTGCTGAAGCGATATGCCCAGCAGGCCGAGGAGCTGGAGTCGCTCGAAATGGAGGAACCGGGGGAGCCCGAGGCTTAGGGCCAGGCCGGTTTCTCGGGTTCGTTTTGTAATTTCGCATGTGCGGGCGCCGGGCGGAGCCATAAGTGAACACCTCATCAAGACAAGCGTAGCGGACGGGCTCCGCGGTGGAAAGAATGGCCCAGCGCAATTGATTCAGGTGCAAGGAGATCGCGATTTATGCGATCAGTGAACGGAGAAATCGGAAACATGGGCACGTGTTCCGCCGATCAAGTCCAGACCGGCAATCATTTCGGCGGGAAGTTGTAGAGTTGCAGCTCTGAGATTCTCGCGAAGATGCTCGACGGAAGATGTACCCGGGATCAGCAGGATGTTGGGCGAGCGCTGAAGCAGCCAGGCAAGTGCTACCTGCATTGGGGTAGCTTGCAGGGCCGCGCGCGGCTGCGTCAAGCGCCGACGACTGCAACGGAGTGAAGCCTCCCAGCGGAAAGAACGGCACATAGGCTACGCCTCGGCGCGCAAGGTCATCGATAAAGCCGTCGTCCTGCCGGTGCGCCACGTTGTACAGGTTCTGCACGCAGACAATCTCCGTGATCGCCTGAGCCTCCGCCAACTGGTCGGGATTGACGTTGCTCAGACCGAGATGACGAATCAATCCCTGACGCTTGAGCTCCGCCAGCACAGTCAGCGGTTCTTCGATCGACCCCTCGGACGGCCCCATCATTCGCTCCAACCCGTAGGTTGACGACATCCAGCGCGTCGAGTCCAAGATTTCGCAGATTGTCATGGACGGCATCGATCAGCTCTTGACGCGAAAGCGCATGAACCCACGATTTGTCCTCCAGGCCGCCGGGCGCCTACTTTGGTGACTATCACCAGTCCATCTGGATAAGGATGAAGCGCCTGTTTGATGATCTGGTTGGTCACATGCGGACCGTAAAAATCGCTGGTATCGATGTGGTTGACCCCTGCCGCAACAGCCTCTCGCAGAACAGCGATGGCGGCGTCAATATCACGCGGCGGTCCCCAAACCTGCGGACCGGCAAGTTGCATGGCGCCATAGCCCATTCGATTCAAACTGATTGAAGTACCGGGAAGCGTGAAGCTGCCGCCAAGGTCTATCTGTTCCGTCATTTCGTGTCTCCTTACTACTATCCCTAGATGAAGCAAGTTTCAATTTAGGAGTTCGCATTTGTGCCTCAGCGCTCTCAAGCCGTCTTGGAACCACGTAAATCGCCTGTTCAAGCCCGGTCGGCTGCTACCGTAGATGCAATTCTCGAAGCAACTATTCAGGTTTTGCTCCAGGTGGGGTTCGTAGTCGAGCGTTTTTGTGAAGGCTATCTTCAGGCAATTTCAGACAAAACCGCAATGCCGCTGTGCAGGTTTAAATGGCGCGAATAATGATCGATCATGTTGGCTGGGTTGCTGGACCACCTTTATCGCGTCGACTCCCGGCACCAAAACAGGAACTTGACGAATTCTACTGATCTGGTACGCTACCATCACAAACAACCGCACTGAAAACGAATGCCGAAAGTAACCAAATCGCCAAGCGAGCGCCTTGCGATCCCTGCCCCGCTAATTGAGCGCCGCATTTTCCTCATCTGCGGTCACAATGTTATGCTGGACCGCGATCTGGCCGAGTTATAAGGAGTCAAGGCCATCGCTCTCCGTCAGCAAGTCAAGCGTAATCTGCCGCGTTTTCCGCCGGACTTTATGTTTCAGCTCAGGACTGAGGAAGCGAACCTCTTGGTATCACAATCTGTGATACCTTCCCGTCGCAGTCTTGGCGGGTTTTTGCCCTACGTATTCACCCAAGAGGGTGTAGCGATGTTATCATCGGTGCTCCGCAGTTCGCGCGCCATTGCCGTGAACATCGCGGTCATGCGCGCCTTCGTCAAACTCCGCGAGATCATGGCTACGCATAAGGACCTAGCTCACAAGATTGAGGCGCTTGAACGTAAGTATGGTGAGCACGATGCGGAGATCCAAGTGATTTTCAAGACGATAAGAAAGCTCCTCGAACCTCCCGCCGCTTCCAAACGCCGCATCGGTTTTCAGACGGAAGAAAAATAAACGTTGAGATTGCAAGATGTCATCCATACGGCGGATTTGCGGGCTTGCTGCGCTTTAAGTTGACAGGAAACCAAGGTGGCGCTGAGAGCCGGCGTGCCGGTCGGAACGCCTTATCAATACTTCCCCAACAAGAGGGCCCCGCTAAAAGCCGCCTTGAAACGTCACATGGACGAGGTCATGGAAGGCATTGAACTCGTCTGTCACCAGCAAGGGCATTCGCTCGATCAAATGGCTACCGCGCTCGCGACGACGTTCCTCGAACCACGCCTTGTTGCACCTGATTCCCACTTCCTGCACGATCTTTGCTCCGTCTACCTCACGACCTATCCTCACTTGTCGCGTCGATGCTCCAAAGAGTGATGGGGGGCAGCCGAAGGCTGCTAGAATCCACTGCTTCTGAAAGCAATTCGACGCCGTACGGCAGCGCCTACGAAGCGATTAAATCTTTGTTAAGCGATACGCCCAAGCCAGGACCCTGCGGCAAGTTTAGATACCCTTCCTTGTCTACCAGTGGCGGGTTCTCCATTATCGCGAACCCATTGGTATACGCGGCGATGGGCGGGTCATGCAAAATCTCGATCCAAGGCGCGTGTGGCCAGGAGGCAATGGCGTGGAGTTGGGCGATGGTGCCGAGATTGCCTCCGCCGTGATGCGGAATCACTCTCTTGTTGTGGGCTTTAGCCAGGGCTCCGATTTCGCGGAAGCCGGTAACGCCGTCGGCGACCATAATGTCGGGCTGCAGGATGTCGAAAACATTTTGTTCAAGCATCCAGCGGTATTCGTGCACGCCCCGATTGTTCTCTCCTCCGGCGATCGGAATGCCCACCAGGCGGTTCAGCTCGGCCAACTCATCGAACGAGTAGCGCAGCCGCGGCTCTTCTAACCAGTAGCAGTTCAAGCGCTCGAGTTCGCGGGCGGTCTCAAGCGCACGCCGGAAGTCCCACATCACGCCTGGCTGCCACGTGCCGAAGGATTGCGCCTGGTTGGCATCCACCATGATTTCCATGTCGTCGCCTACCGCTTTGCGCACCGCTTCCACCAGCCGTACGTCCTCCTTCAAGGTCTGATAATGCGCGCGCAGCTTGATCGCTTTCCAGCCCTGGGATTTTAGCTGGACCGCCATGGCTGCTCTTTCGTCGGGGGTAGAAAGCTGGATCATGCTCGCGTAGGCTGGCACCCGGTCCTTGGCCGCGCCCCAGATTTTGTAGAGAGGTTGGCCCGCTGCCTTGCCGGTGAGATCCCACAGGGCAATTTCCAAACTCGAAACGGTGCGCGGACTTTGGCCTACGTAATAACGCAGCGGACCGGCTAACTGTTCAATACTGAACGGGTCCATACCGATGAGCTGCGCTTTAGCCGACGCGAGCGCACTAGCGTCGATCGCGGGCCCAATGCCGGAAAGTCCCTGATCGGTATGAATCTCGATGATCGAGCCGCCGCCAATCCGATGTGTGCTCACGGTCCCCGGATTCCAAGCTGCTTCCATCTTTCCGGTTTCGCGAACGCTCTTCAGGTTCACGATCCGGATATCGGTGATCTTGAAATGGGGCGCAGATTTTAACTGCGGCATGAAAACCACGGGCGGTACAAGCTTTAGCAAATCTCGTCGTAGCATAAGGAAAACTCCAGGAAAACTCCGGCTCTCGGTTAGACCATCCTAGCTAGCAAGCGATTCTACAATCAAGTCGAGTGGGACACAAGTTTCGTCTCGACTGGCCGTGAGCGCGATATTACGATCCCGACTGTTACTCGTGACGAAGCGCGATCATCGGATCCAACCGTGCTGCCCGGCGCGCTGGAATATAGCAGGCCAGAAGAGCTGCGCTAATCAATAACAAGCGAGATAGCGACGAATGTCAACGGGTCGCTCGCCCGAACTCCATAAAACAAGTGCGAGAAACTCGACTAGCACTCGCGTCAGGATTAAAGCTGCCACTACCCCGATCGCCACGCCGATCAAGAGCGAGCCTAAAACCTTGGCCAATCACCATTCGTAGAACGTCTCGACTTTGCCGCGCCGAGCGCCATGCGAATCCCAATCTCGTGCACGCGCCGGGTAGTCGAGTAGGAAATCACGCCGTAGGTTCCAACGGAACGCGAGCAGCAACGCCAGGGCCGCAAACGCGACCAGAAGAAGCATCGGAAAGCGTTGCCGCCCCATCGACCTCGAAACAAGCTCCTGCATCGTGTGAATGTTATAAACCGGCTGGTCGCTACCTGCCTCGTAAACCGCGTTCTTGATGGCGGGCATCACAGTCTGCGGCATCGAGCGGCGTGCGAACAGCAAAAGTGACCTCCCGCGCGAAACACCGGCAGCCACTCATCCGGGAGCTGGTAGAAGGAGTAGTAGATCTGCGGTTTTTCACCAAGCGAGCCGTCGAGCCCAGTGTTCAACGTGACCCACGACACCGACAACCCGGGCTGCGACGCGAGCTGCGCCCCAATGAGGAATCGTTATGGCTCTGACCCACAGCGTCCCGATCAGGAAAATACGTGCGCGCCAGCAGGCTATCGATCAGAATGACTCGCTCGGAATTGACGTTATCCGCTCGGGAAAGAAAGCGCCCGCGAAGAAGCGGTATTTCCATCGTGCTGAGGTAATCAGGACCAGTCGGATAATACGATCGCCCGCGGAATCTCCGCCATGGATGCGGGCTGGCGCGAACCGACCCAGAAGGGACCGGAGTTGTCTCGCTGGCTCAACGGCACAAGCGCCGTAATGTCCGCCGCCTCTACGCCGGGAATCTGCCGGATGCGGTCGACTAACTGCTGGTACGCAATCCGCACTTTCGAAGGCGTAGTCGACCGACGACGGCGAAAGTCCGACCTGGAAAGTGATGACGTGCCGTGTATTCGAAACCGGGATTCACCGCCCACAAGTTGTGAATCGTGCGAAAGAGCAAGCTGCCGCCCGTCAGCAGGACCAGAGCCAGCGCGATTTGCACAACTACGAGAACACGTTGAGTGCGTTGATGGCCGCCCGCTGAACCACGGCCGCCTTCCTTGAGCCCCGCTTGCACGTCGGTCTTCGAACTCTTCAGCGCGGGCAAGAGGCCAAACACAATTCCAACCATCGTCGAAACACCAAACGTGAATAAGAGGACCGAAGCATTCACGCCGATGTTCTCGATGCGCGGGACAGCTTCCCGGCGCAGCCGCCAGCACCGCGTGGATTCCCCACTTTGCAATCGCCAGTCCCAGTACTCCGCCGATGAGCGAGAGGAGCACGCTCTCGGTGACCAATTGCCGTACGATTTGCACGCGGCTCGCCCCTAAAGCCAGTCGAACGGCAAACTCCCGCGTGCGCGCCGCTGAACGAGCGAGCAACAGATTGGCAACGTTCGCACAGGCGATCAGCAATACGAACCCGACCGCTCCCAGCAGCAACAGAAGCGTCCCCCCTACGTCCCCGATGAAGAACTGCTTCAGAGGAGCGATATACGTTCCCAAGCCCCGCTCAGTGCTGGGGTTGAGTTCATCGATATGGTCCTGCACGGCGTTCATCTCCGCCTGCGCCTGACCCACGCTCACCTCCCGTCGGAGACGCGCGACGCAGATAATGTCGTGCACCGTACGATCATTGCGAAGCAGTGAATCGCGTGCGTCCGAGAGGTGTATAAACATCCGCCTGCTGATTTCCAAAACCAAAGCCTGGGCGGAGAACGCCAACGATGGTATAGTCGACGCCGTCCAAAGTGATGGTCTTGCCGAGCGCCGCCGGGTTGCCCGCAAACCGGTCTTGCCACAAACGATTGCTGATGACGACCGCCGGCATGCCGCCGGGGCGGTCTTCCTCCGGCGATAGATCACGGCCGAGCGCCAGCTTTACGCCCAGGGTGCCGAAGAAATTCGAAGAGACTTCCTTCGCCGTCGACGTGCTCAGGCGCGCCGGGACTCGACAGATCAAAGCCCTGTCCCTTAAACGCCGCGATTTGATCGAAGGAGCGGGAATTCCGCTGCCAGTCGAGGAAGTCAGGATACGAAAGATTCGTGGCGTACCCAAGAGTTCGATTGTAGAGCGCCACCAGAACCAGGCGATCCGGCTCGTGGTAAGGCAGCGGCGCGAGCACAACGCCTTCGCAACACGCTGAAGATCGCGGTATTTGCTCCGATGCCCAGCGCCAAAGTCAGAACCACTGCGGTGGCAAATCCCGGGCTCTTCCGAAGCGAACGAGAGGCGTAACGAACGTCTCGCAGGAACTGGTCGAGCGGTTCCAAAGGTTTTTGGTCCCGGCATTCATCTTTTGCCAGGTCGACTGGGCCGAACTCGCGACTGGCACGCAATTCCGCATCCTTTTGACTTAGTCCCTGTTTCATGTAGTCACTGATCTGGCAATCCAGGTGGAACTGCAACTCCGCATCCATGCGCCGTTCCCAGCGCCGCCGCTGCAGCCAGGAGCGCCACTTCATTGTCCAGTTCCTCGTTCTCCGGTTCCGAGAACTAACGAAATCGCTTCGCATAGACGCTTCCAGCCAGCGGTCTCGGCATCAAGCTGGCGTCGCCCTGCTTTGGTCAGACTATAGAACTTGGCGTCACGACCACCCTCGGTTGTCTTCCACTCCGACTTGAGCCAACCTTGAGTCTCCAGTCTGTAAAGTGCGGGATAGAGGGAGCCCTGCCGAATCTGGAGCGCATCTTTGGAAATCTGTTGGAGCCGTTGGACGATGGCATATCCGTGGATAGGTCGAAGAGCGGCCACTTTCAGGATCAACATATCGAGTGTTCCCTGGAGGAGATCGGCGTTACTAGGAGGGCTCTCGCTATGCCTAGGCATTCTAGACGTCAGAATAATAAACGAATGCCTAGGATGTCAAGGCATTCCGCGTTCCCGCGCAAAGGCCGCAAACAGGTTACAGTTGAGTGGAGGTTCGGCACTTGGCAAAACGAAAAGAAACAGCAGACGAGAAAGAGTCCACGGCGGCTGTGTCAGATAATGAGGCTTCGGGCGCGGTCGCCAAGCCGTCGACAAAATCCGAGAAAAAGGGAAAGCTGCTTCCAAAGAACAAATCACGCCTGCCCCGGCGGCAAAAGAAAGCACAACATAAGGCCGCGGGCCGTTTATAACTTGAATTGCGGTCGACGGAGCCCGAAGACGTCCGTCGACATGTAACGCAAGTCCGGCATTTGCATCACACCAACAAGCGGTCGACAAAGCGGCTGCTCAGGTCATCTCCTTTTCATGAAAATGGTTGAAACAAGTTCCTCAACGAGGCACAGGGCCAGGCGCTGGATCTTGGTGGTGGCTGGTGTGGTGGTGGCGTGGGTAGTGGTGGCAGCCATTCTGCTCACTTTGAACTGGCCGTTTACCGAAGCCGCGGTCGCAAAGACGCTACAGGATCGCTTCGCCAGGCAAGTCCGGATCCGGAAATTCCGGGGCACCTACTTTCCGCCAGGCTGCGTGGCCGAGGGCGTCGACTTCCTGCATCGTAAACGTAAGGATCTGCCACCGCTCATCACCGTCGAAACTTTGACGCTTCGCACCGGTTACACCGGTCTGTTCAGAATCACCAAGCTGATCGATTACGTTCGGGTGACAGGATTGCATATCAGGGTGCCGCCGAAGAATCCTAACGCCACCCAAGAAACGTTTCCACTCACCAACAGCGTGTCCGGGAAGACTGTGACAATCGGAGAAATCACTACCGACAACGCCGTGGTGGAGTTTCTGGATAAACAACTGCAAGAGGACAAGTTCATCCTCAAAATCGACCACTTGACCTTGGATCATGTGGCCCAGAACGACCCGGTCACGTTCCACGCACGGTTCAAGAACACGGATCCGCCAGGCGATATCCGCTCCGATGGACAGTTCGGTCCATGGAACGACGAAGATCCCGGCAGCACTCCGCTCTCGGGTTCGTACACCTATGAGCACGTCAAGCTGGGGGTGTTCGAAGGCATCGCAGGGACTTTGTCCTCACAAGGGAAATTCAGCGGCACGCTAGGCCATATCGACGCCGAAGGGGCCGTGGATGTGCCCGATTTCGCTGTTTCCGGCAGCAAGCATCCGGATCACTTGGCCTCGAATTTTAATGCTGTGATCGATGGAACGAACGGAGACACTTCTCTCACTCGCGTAGAATCGCATTTCAGGAAAACCACGGTCATTTCGCAAGGCGACGTAAAAGGCCATGCTGGCCAGCACGGAAAAACGGTGATGCTCAACATGAGTGTCCCTCAAGGCCGCATCGAGGATCTGCTACGCCTTTTCACGGGTTCGCCGCGTCCCGCGGAGATTGGCAATGTGCGGTTGCGGACGAAGGTGGAGTTGCCGCCAGGGCCACAGGCATTCTTAACCGGCTCCGCCTGGATGGTGAATTCGGAATTGGCAGCGGCCACTTCACAAACCCGCAGATCCAGCTGCCGGTAAACCGGCTCGCGGAAAGCGCGCGCGGCGAGAGCAAGCACCAGGAGGAAGCGGATCAGTCCGATTGTGCTTTCGAATCTAAAGGGCCACGTTTCGGCGAACGGAGGGATTGCGAAGCTTTCCAAGATCTCGTTCACCGAACCCGGGACGCTTTGCGGAAATGGAGGGCACTTACAATCTCATGGATAACAAACTAAATCTGCGAGGTGTTCTTCATACCAACGGAAAGCTGGCGGACACGAAGACAGGCTTCAAGTCCTTAGTATTAAAAGCGATGGGTCCGTTTCTCAAGAAAAAATCGGTCACCGTGGTGCCCTTCGAAGTTACAGGCACCGCCAGCGATCCCAGCTTTTCCTTAGACTTCACCGCGAAACGCTGAACCGGGCAACGCCGGAATCAGAGCGGTAGACTGGTGTCCGGTGCCACAATGAGTACTCAATCGACAAAGCGAGCGATGCTCCCCAAGGACCGAATTTCCCGCGTAATCTTCGACTACGCAGCCAAAATCGGAGCCGCGCAGGATCTGGACGCTTTGCTGGTACTGAATGCAGGAATGGCACGCGGACTGGTAGGGGCGGACCGGTGCAGCATTTGGCTGGTGGACACCAAGAATAGTCGCCTGTGGACCAAGGTTGCCGACGGTGTCAGGGAACTGCACATTCCGATCGGCCAAGGCCTGGCAGGCGCTTCGGTCGCAAGGGACGAGACAATCCTTGTGAACGACCCTGCGCGGGATGACCGATTTCTGGGAAGTGTAGATATCGAAACAGGATACGTTACGAAATCCGTTCTGACGATGCCTCTGCACGGTGTGGACGGAAAACCAATCGGCGCTCTGCAAGTTCTCAACAAGCCTGGCGGATTCTCGCCGGAAGACGTCGACCTGCTGGGATTATGCAGCAGCTACGCTGCATCCACTTTGGAAACTCAGCGTTTGCGCAAGGAAGCGGAGGTGGCGCGGCTTCTGCTGCGGGAGATGGAAATCGCGCGCGATGTGCAGCAGCACCTGTTGCCTCAATCCCATCCGCCGATTCCCGGTTTGGACTACGCCGGTTATTGCCGCTCAGCGAATTTTGTAGGAGGAGACTATTACGATTTTCTGCCCACGCCGGAAGGCGGATTGCTTTTCACGCTAGGTGACGTTTCCGGCAAAGGGATTGCGGCCGCGGTATTGATGGCGAGTATGCAGGCTTCACTGCGATCCCAGCTAGTGAGGACGCCGGTCTCCCTCGCGGCTTTGATCGGGGATTTGAACAAAGCAGCGTATTCGTTCACCACATTGGACAAGTACTCGACGCTATTCTGCGGATTGCTGGATGTTCGCACTCGCAAACTAACTTATGTCAACGCCGGCCAGGTTCGACCGATGTTGTTGCGATCCGCCAGTGGGCAGGTGGAGCGGTTGGACAGCGATGGGTTTCCGGTAGGCCTGTTGGAGAGTTCCCAATACGATCAAGGAGAGGTACTGCTGCAACCGGGCGACGCGGTGTTGTGCTTCTCCGATGGGATCAGCGAAGCAACCAACGCCAACGACGAAATGTGGAACGAGTCCGAAGTGGAAAAGGTCGTACGGGCTTACCGCGGGCTGACGGCCCGGCAGATGATCGACCTATTGGTGGAAGCAACCGACCGATTTACCGGGGAGGCTGAACAAGCCGACGATATGACGGTGGTCGCGATCCGGGTGTAGGACGCAATCCGGCTTTAGACCGCAGGCCAATCGTCGTAATCTGTTCTCATGGTCGAGATTCGACGTTTGAGTGCAACAGAGGGGCGTCAGTATCTCGGTGCGCTCGCCGAGGTTCTGCTGGACTGCGTGCAAGGTGGCGCGTCGGTGGGTTTCATGGCATCACTGTCGAAAGCCGAAGCTGAATCCTTTTTCGAGAAAGTGTTTGGAGGTGTTGAACAGGGCGACCGCATCTTACTGGCAGCCTTTATCGATTCCAAATTAGTAGGGACGGTCCAGATCCTTATTGCGACTTACCCAAACCAAGCTCATCGAGCGGACATCGCCAAGTTGCTGGTTGTGAGGCCGGCCCGCGGGCAAGGCGTCGGCGCCCGGCTGATGGAAAACGCTGAGAAAGCTAGTGTCCAGGCAGGCAGGACTCTGCTGGTGCTGGACACTTGTACGGGCGACACAGCCGAGCGATTGTATCTGCGCATGGGATGGACTAGAGCGGGCGTGATCCCGAACTATGCGCTGTTTCCCGACGGAAGATGGTGCGATACGGCGATCTTTTGGAAACAGCTTGCGTAGACTTGGCGGGGGAGGCTCTTCAGTCGTTCACATGAGTGTGAACGCAGCACGCACGAGTGCGTGCGCCACGGGCTGAATCGTCCGGTGGCGGTCGTTCATCTAAATAACCCGGCATCCAGAAAGTCGGATGCTATCCTGAAAAAAATGGCATATGATCTGATCGTTATCGGAAGCGGTCCGGGCGGATATTCGGCGGCGGTTCGCGCGGGGCAATACGGCTTGAAGACCGCCATTATCGAAAAGGATCCAAAACTGGGCGGTACGTGCCTGCACGTCGGGTGCATTCCGACCAAAGCGCTGCTCCATACAGCGGACGTCTGGGAGCATTTTGTGCATTCCAACGACGAGGGTATCCACTGCGAAAATCCGAAAATCGAGTATGCCAAGGTGCTCGACCGCAAGAACAAAATCGTCGCCAAGCACGCCAAAGGCGTCGAGTTCCTGATGAAGAAGAACAAGGTCGACTGGATTAAGGGCTATGCGAAGCTAAAGCCGCGCGGCGCGAATGGTCTAGCGCAGGTGGAAGTGAATGCCGACGGAGGAATGCAGACGCTGGAAGCAAAGAACGTCATCATCGGCACTGGGTCGGAGGCGCGCATGCTTCCCGGTTTGAAACCTGATGCGAGGACGATTCTCACCAATATCGAGATTCTCGACCTTCCGGCGATTCCCAAAAGCATGCTGATTATCGGCGCCGGGGCGGTGGGGGTCGAGTTCGCTTCAATCTTCAACCGTTTCGGATCGAAGGTGACAGTGCTGGAGATGTTGCCGCGGATTGTGCCCGTCGAAGACGAAGATGTTTCGAAAGAACTGGAGCGCTACTTCAAGAAAACGGGCATCCGCTGCGAAACCGGCGCCAAAGCCGAGAACATCACCAAAACCGATCAGGGCGTTCGCTTGTGCGTAGCGCTTCCCAACGGCAAGCGCGAGGATATGGAGGCCGAGACTTTGCTGGTGGCGGTCGGCCGCAAGCCGCTTACACAGAACATTGGTCTTGAAGGCACGAAGGTCGTGCTGGATCGCGAGTTCATCAAGGTGGATGAATTCCAGCGCACCGGCGAGCCGGGTGTTTACGCGATCGGCGATGTTGTGGCCGGTACGCCGCAGCTGGCTCATGTCGCCACAATGGAAGGGATGGTCGCGGTGGCTCACATGGCCGGCAAACCAGCGAAGCCGATCAACCGCAACCGGATTCCAAGCTGCACTTATACCGAGCCGGGAATCGGTAGCGTGGGATTGACCGAGGCGCAGGCGCGCGCGCAGGGTCATGCGGTGAAAATCGGAACGTTCCCGTTCGCCGCCAACAGCAAGGCCAGCATTCTGGGCAGCCATGAGGGTTTCGTCAAGGTAGTGGCCGACGAGAAATTCGGCGAGATCCTGGGCGTCCATATTATTGGGCCGGAAGCCTACGAGCTGATCTCCGAAGCTGTAACGGCCATGGAAGCCGAAGCGACCGTCGAGACCATGATGAACACCATCCACGCCCATCCGACGCTGTACGAAGCCATGGGCGAAGCCTTCAACAATGTGTACGGCCTCACCATCAATGCGTGAGATGCGCATCTGCGAGTTTCGGGATCTGGGCCGCGCCGGTTACGCGGAAGCGCTCGCCATTCAGAAAGACCTGGTGGAGCAACGCAAGCGGGGGCTGATCCCCGACCAGCTTCTGATCGTCGAGCATCCGCACGTGATCACGCTCGGCCGCAATGGCCACAGAGAAAATCTGCTGGCGAGCGAAGAGGTGCTCCGTCGCGCGGGTATCGAGTTTCTTTCCAGCGATCGCGGCGGCGATATCACCTATCACGGCCCTGGCCAGATTGTGGGCTACCCGATCTTTGATTTGCGAGAATGGAAGCGCGACGTAATCGCCTATGTTCGCGCCGTCGAGTTAGTGATCATCGATGCGCTTGCAGAATTCAGTATTCAATCGGGGAGGCTGGAAGGTTGCACTGGCGTGTGGGTGAATGGCAGGAAAGTGGCCGCGATCGGCGTTCATATCAGCCGCTGGGTGACGTCGCACGGCTTTGCTCTGAATCATACGACGGATTTGAAGTATTTCCAATACATCGTGCCGTGCGGGATTACCAAACCAGTTACGTCTATGGAGGAACTGGGTTCGTACGCCCGCCGCGATGAGGTGGTCGCCGCGCTGATGCGCCAGTTCGCTAAACATTTCCAGTTCGAAGAACACACAGGCAGGATGCCTGTGCCACAAAGCAGGAATGCCTGTTTGACTACAATGGAGACAATTTCATGACTGATGTCGTAATGCCCCAAATGGGCGAAAGTATCGTCGAAGGCACGCTGACCAAGTGGCTGAAAAAGGCGGGGGAGCACGTAGAGCGCGACGAACCATTGTTCGAGATTTCGACCGACAAGGTGGACACCGAGATTCCGTCGCCCGCGGCCGGCGTCTTGAAAGAAGTGCTGGTGGAAGAGGGCAAGACGGTAGCGATCAGCACTGTGGTCGGCCGCATAGAGGAAGGGGCCGGGAACGGCGCGTCCGCTCCAGCGCCGGCGGCTGCAAAACAGGCGCCCGCATCTCCAGCACCGGCCCCCGCTGCGGCTCCGGCTCCTAAAGCCGCGGAACCAAACGCGCAGCCGGAGCCTCCATTGGTCGCCGAATCTCCTGGGGAAGCCGCTAGCCAACCCCCGGCGGCAGCCGCACAAGCGGATGGGGACTCGCAAACAGGAGCTCTTTCGCCGCTGGTTCGCAAGATGGCGCGCGAGTACGGCATTGATTTGCGGCAGGTGAAGGGCACCGGTGGAGGCGGCCGGATCACCAAACAGGATCTGGAATCTTATATGTCGGCGCAGGGAGCGCGCACCATGGCGCAAGCTGGGGCGCCGGCTCCTCCCCAATCTGCTGCGCCGGCCGCACCAGCACCTGCCCCGCCGGCAGCGTCCCAAACTCGTCCCGCCGCACCCGCGCCCTCCGCGCCGATGCCCCGAGCGGAAGCGCCGCGCGCTCGCGTCGAGCCGATGAGCACGATGCGCACCAAGATCGCCGAGCACATGATCCTGAGCAAACGCACCTCGGCCCATGTCACAACCGTTCACAAGACTGACATGACCAAGATCGCCAAGATGCGTGAGCGTCACAAAGGGGAGTTCCAACAGCGCTACGGGTATTCGCTGACTTACCTGCCGTTCGTGATCGCGGCCGCGGTGGAGGCGATTCGCGCTTATCCCATCGTCAACGCGTCCATCGAAGGCAACAACATCATCTATCACAACGAAATCAATATTGGGATTGCGGTGGCACTGGAAAACGGCTTGATCGTACCCGTAATCCGCAACGCTGATGAGAGGAACGTAACCGGATTACAGCGCGCCATCGTCGATCTTTCCACGCGCGCGCGGTCGCGCCAGTTGAAGCCCGACGAGGTGCAGGGCGGGACGTTCTCTATTACTAACTTCGGCAGCTTCGGGAGCGTTTTTGCGACGCCGATCATCAACCAGCCGCAGGTGGCGATCCTGGGCGTAGGGTCGGTTGAAAAGATTCCGGTGGTTGTGGACGATGCGATCGCGATTCGCTCGGTTGCTTACCTGGCTCTTACTTTCGATCATCGGCTGATTGATGGCTCGGTAGCCGATCAGTATACCGGCAAGGTCAAATCGATTCTGGAGAACTGGTCGGAAGAGGTCTTGTGATCGAGAACGACTTTCTCAGAATATCGACCGAAAAGCTGCGCCGGTCAGGCAGTCGCATCGAAGATTGTGTTGGACGGCTCAACTACGATCAAGTCTGGACGCGGCATGCGGACAATGTGAACTCAATCGGCAACCTGGTTTTGCATCTATGCGGGAATGTTCGTCAATGGATCGGTTTCGGAATTGGCGATCTGGCCGACCAGCGGGACCGTGATAGCGAATTTGCCGCGCGCGAGGGCCTTCAACCGGCGGAGTTGATCGAGCGCTCGCGCAGGACCGTTTCTGATGCGATCGCAATCATTGGAAATTTCGACACCGCGCGGCTGCTGGAGAAAGTGACCATCCAGAATTACGAGGTCACCAAAATTGAAGCGATCTATCAAGTGGTTGAGCATTTCGCTCAGCACACCGGCCAGATCATATTCGTCACCAAAATGCTGACCGGCGATGATTTGGGTTACTTCAAACACTTGAATCCGGGAGCTGCGGCGCACGTTCCTTAAGTTGCACTCCCGATAATTTCAAGCGCCTCGATTCCTTCATTAAGAAAAGTAACCTGTGTGCCGCCAATTTGCAGCTGAGTCCTTCGGCGTGGATGTTGGAGATGTAGTTTCGGTCGGCATAGGTACGGCACGCTCGCGGCTGCCAGGTGAGATAAATTCCGAGGCGATCGGGCGAGCTTTAGCCCGAGATGTTCGCCGATCAGGACGACCGCCAGTTTTGGACCTAAAAGCTCGCGAGTTTCGTCGCCAATTCCGCCGATTCGATTGTATTTGCTTTTATAAGATCGATAGATTTGGACGATGCGTACTCCACCTGAATCAGCAACTCGCCACGTTGACGAGCTACGGTATCCGGTTTATAGCGGTATCCCAAGGCTTGGATACCGACCAAGGATCGCCTACCGCTCGGCTCCTTTGCCATATCCTCGCATCAGTGGACGAGTTTGAGCGTGAGCTGATCCGGGAACGCGTATGAGCTGGAATCAAAAGCGCAAAGCACAAAGGTACGCAGCTCGATAAGAAGCGGATCTATCTTCGATCGCTCAAAGGTTATCGAACTGCACGAGGCTCCACATTCCCCTGAAACACCTGGCCCGGTGCTGGCCGAAACGGCTGGCACATAGACTTCGGTTTACGGGACAAGGTGGGAGAGTATGCCAGATTCGTTGAGGGTCAACAACTCGATAATGCTTTAAGTACTGTGTCCCCGAGCCAGTTCTCTCATTAAGGAACTATCGCGCTCTGGACCATCTGATCGAAGCGCCATTGCAAATCTGGTGCGCTGCTCGTCGGCACCATCGCGTAGAAGTGGACATCAGTGTGTTCAGTAGTGATCCAAGTCAGAAGTTCTGTCATTTTCTGTCCAGCGGGATTCTGATAGCGTGCCGCCGCTTTGACAGCTTGTTGCCCATTGATGGACATCTTCTGAATACTTTCGGCGGGAATCTCATAACCTGCCAGACCCTTCCGTCGCGCGATTTTAGCAGGAGCTTGTCTCGCGAGAATGGTGGGGATAACATTTGCAGGAAAACTACGCTTTGCCATCCAAACAGCTACTCTCGCATTGTGGTCCTCAGAATCACTCAGAATCGCCTGCCAACCATCATTCATGTAATTGTCGGTGCCCTGAACTGAAAATCCTGCGGGCAGATTAAATTCGAGTCCGGTCTGGTCGTGATGATATCGCCCGTTCTGGACACTGCCAGATGCAGGAGGAGCGGCACCGCTTTGTGGATTCGCCAGTGAACTCCCAAAGAGGAACAAACAACAAGACGCGATCACCAGTTTAATTAACACGCGGTAGCTCGTCTCTATGTAGAGCATTATAGTGCCATTTGCGCTTCGTGAGGAACCGCTTGTGAAATGGCGTTGCGAATCAGCGAGGACGTAGCGGCGGAAGCCCGGAACGCTGGTACGGCATAAATTGCCTCGAGCCGCACCAATCACGCCGGTTTGCGAAACGCGGGCCTGCTCGACGATCGCGACCGGCGCAATGTTCCGGTCAAGCTTGGCGAGGAGCAGTTCCAGCAAAGGCGTGGCATAGCGATGCACGGCCAGAAAGCCCGTCGGCAATCACGAAGGCCGTTCCAGTCGAGGAATCGCCTGAGATCACCGCGCGAGCATGATGCCGAAGCCCGCGTTTTTCCAGATATCCGGCATCAGGCTTGGCCTAACGACTAATTCCATTGCACACGTGGTCGTACACGCGATGGCCATGTCTACTGCTCGAATGAAGTTAGACACGTTACCATTTCGACCTCATTCCTAACCTGAAACTCACTTGCATTCAATGGAGAACCTACGGCACAATAGAACACTCAACCTAGGTTCTGTTTTCAGGGCAGCGCGCGCCGGCTGAAGCACAGCCGAGGTGGGCCCTGGGTTAGGGGAGGTCCCATTGATCGGAGGTGAGATGGGCTTGGCACAGCCAAGCTACTGTCAGAAGAAGTTTGATCGCTTTAGAAATATGAGCCGAGTTCATGATGCTTTACGCCGACTCGAGCATCCGGGGGCGATGCCTCTGTCGACGGCTGGGCTCAATTCGGAGCACTGGCTGCTCCCGTTCATGGAAGAGTTATTGGCGCAGTTGCGCGCTTCGGGCGAGCTCCACTTTGAAACCGTGCAGACATTGTTGCAGCAGCACGAGCAGGTCTTTATCAAGGATTTGGAGACGGCCCGCAGAATGTATCGCACCTACCCCGACCTGTTTCAACCGGATAGCTCGCGGCAAAGTGACAGATCCAAGGTCGCCCAGGCGTGAAAACCGCTTTATAAACCGCGAGGGGCAGAAACCGGGAAGAAACCAAGGCACTCGATGGTCTAATACAGTAGTGGTTTCGGCATGGTGCTGGACGCGAACGACCGGGAAGTAATCGAGGCTTGCCAACGCGGCGATTGGGACGCGTTTCGTGTGCTGTTCGAAGCCCACCAGGACCGGGTGTATTCGATTGCCCTGCGCTATTGCGGCGATGAATCGGCCGCGATGGACATCGCCCAGGAAACTTTTCTCAAGCTGTTCTCATCAATCCAGGATTTTCGCGGCGGCGCGAGTTTCGAGTCGTACCTGTATCGGATCGTGGTGAATGGCTGCCTGGATCACCAGCGGCGTGGCCGGCGGCTAATGCCGTTCTTCGATGGACTACTGGATCTGATCAGAACTCCCTCGGACAGTGCCCTGGAAGGATTGCTGCACGCGGAAATGGCGGAGGACGTTCAGAAGGTCGTCGGTCGGCTGCCTCCCGAGCAGCGTATCGTGGTGGTGCTGCGATACACCGAGGACCTAGGGTACGAGGAGATCGCGGAAATTTTGGGATGTTCGGCGGGGACGGTGGCATCCAGGCTGAATCGCGCGCACAAAGTCCTGGAGCGCCGGTTGGCTCATTTTCGAGTGCGAGGAGGCAGGCGTGTATAAGCCGGAGATCGATGAAGTTTTGGCAAGGCACTTGGGCCGGGTGGCCGCGCCGGAGGAACTCTGGGAGAGGATTGAGGATTCACCGGTGTCGGCAGGAGTGCCAACACGGCACGCAAGAGTGCGTGCGCCACGTGCGCTACTCGCCGTGGGTGTGATGATGGTGATTGTGGGAATCGTGGTTCATAAGAACAGCGAAACGCCGCGCGCTCCCAAGACGGCTCTTAACACTGCCTGCCAACTGTGCCACGCAGGTGGGTGAAGTATATGTTATTGATTTGCAATGAGATGCGTAGTGCAAATCGGCATGGTCCCGCGATTGCTGTAGCGGTATACTGGAGGTTCGGGAGCAAAGCATGAATACCTACGTGAAGTTTGGGGCCATCGTGGTTGCCGTGATTGGTGTACTGGCGTGGTTGGCCGTCGGTGGCACGAATGAAAGCAAGAGCTACTTCAAGACGATTTCCGAGCTTAAACAAATGGGCGATCAGGCGCAGGTCAAGCGGGTGCGTGTGGATGGTTTCGTCCAGGCCGGATCGATTGTACGCAACGGCTCCGAAGTATCTTTTGTGATCCATCAGGATCCCAACAAGAGGCAGCTGGACAACATGACGCTCAAGATCGTGTACCGAGGGATCGACCCGCTGCCGGATACTTTCAAAGATGATGCGCAGGCCCTGGCTGACGGAAAACTGGGCGCCGATGGAGTATTCCAAGCCAGTAAGATCCAGGCCAAGTGCGCGTCCAAGTATGAAGCCAAGCCGCAACTGAAGAAAGACTCCAGTCAAGCCGGCATATAGCAAATAGCACGACAGGCGAAAGCGCCTGAATCATTTCAGAGGAACTACGCTCGAATGGAAAATATAGGCGCTCTCTCGATACTGCTGGCGTTTTGTTTCGCCATATACGCCGTCGTCGGCTCGGTGGCCGGCAAGGTCAAGAAGAACGCGTTCCTGGTGGTGAGCGCGGAGCGCGCGGTTTACTCGGTCTGGATCCTGCTGAGCATCGCTTCCGGTCTTCTGATTTATTCACTGATCGTCGGAGACTTCCGCCTGGGCTATGTCGCGGCGCACACCGACCAGTCGATGCCCAACATCTATAAGTTCACCGCTTGGTGGGGCGGCCAAGAAGGATCCTTATTGCTGTGGGCGTGGATTCTGGCTACCTATTCCGCGGTTGTCGTCTTCATGAATCGCCGGAAGTTTCGCGACATGATGCCGTGGGTCACCGCGGTTCTGATGGCCACCGAGACGTTCTTCCTGATCCTGATCTCTTTCGTGCTAAGCCCTTTTTCGATATTGATCGCCGGGCGGGGCAATATCGTCGAGGGCATGGGCAAGGGTCTGAACCCGCTGCTGCAGTACTGGACAATGGTGATCCATCCTCCGATGTTGTACTTGGGTTACGTCGGATTCACAGTGCCGTTCGCATTTGCGATGGGGTCGCTGATCACCAAGCAGCCCGGCGAATCGTGGATTCACACCACGCGGCGCTGGACGATCGTGACCTGGCTGTTCCAAAGCACCGGCATCCTTCTGGGACAAGGCTGGGCTTACGCAGTGCTTGGCTGGGGTGGCTATTGGGCCTGGGATCCGGTAGAGAATGCATCGCTGCTTCCGTGGATCACCGCAACTGCGTTTCTGCACTCCGTGATGATGCAGGAAAAGAAGGGAATGATGAAGGTCTGGAATATGGTTCTGATTTCCGCGACCTTCTTCCTGTGCATCTTCGGAACTTTCCTCACGCGCTCGGGCGTAGTGAGCTCGGTGCACGCCTTCGCGCAGTCATCCATCGGAACGTATTTCGTGACGTTTCTGGCGATTGGGCTGGCGGCAACAATTTATCTGATTCTGGACCGTCTGCCCTATTTGAAGAGTGAAGCGCGCCTTGAAAGCGTAGTCTCGCGCGAGTCGAGCTTCATGTTCAATAACCTGATTCTCCTGGCAAGCTGCTTCGCGGTGTTGTGGGGCACGCTGTTCCCGGTAATCTCGGAAGCCGTGACTGGCGAAAAGATCAGCGTGGACGCTCCGTTTTTCAATCGTATCAACATCCCCATCGCGTTCGGACTTATGTTGCTGACGGGCATTGGTCCGCTGATCGCCTGGCGTAGAAGCTCGATGGAGAGCCTGCGTCGCGCTTTCTTCTGGCCGTCCATCGCAGGAGTGGCATTGATGGCCGTGCTGGCTATCTTCGGCGTCTACGAGCATCCTTATGCTCTGGTGTCGTTCGGTCTGTGTATGTTCGTCACGACGACCATCTTCTCCGAGTTCTGGAAGGGCGCGTCGGCAATCCGCGCCAAGAGCGGCACTGGCTTGATTCCGGCCGCAGTGGAGCTGACACATCGCAACACGCGGCGCTACGGTGGGTACCTGGTACATATGGGCATCGTGTTCATGTTTATCGGCTACACCGGCGCGGCGTTCAATAAGGATGTCACCAAGGAAGTTGCTCCAGGGCAAAGCTTCGAGGTGGGGCCCTACACCGTCCGGGTCGCCGATGTCCAGGCGAGCGAGAACGAAAATTACGCATCGCAGAAGCTGATCGCGGAAATTTTCCGCGCTGGGAAATCGCTGGGCACCCTGGAGCCGGAGCACCGCTTTTACAAGTCGAGCCAGCAGCCCACTTCCGAAGTCGCTATCCGGCGCCGCCTGAACGAGGATCTGTACATAAACTTCGCGGGACCATCCATGGATAACAAGCGCGCCGTGGTGCAGGCCTATGTGTTCCCCCTGGTGTCCTGGATCTGGATTGGGTTCTGGGTGCTGGCGATGGGAACACTGGTGTGCCTGATTCCCAGTAAGATCCGGTTGTCCTATGCTCGCACGCAGGTGGTAGGAGTATCACAAAAACATGCGACGGTTGAGAAATAGCCTTATTTTGCTCGTGTTCGCGGCTGCCGCGGCCTTTGCGCAGAGCGCTGAGGAAATGGAGAGCCCGGCCTGCAACCGAGTAGCGGGGAAATTGCTTTGTCCATGTGGGTGCAAGACGAACATGGCCTGCCGAATGGATCCTTATCCCTGCCGCACTTGCTATGACAACAAGAAAAAGATTCTCAAGATGCAGGCAGCGGGAATGTCCGACCAAGCGATTCTGGATCAGTTCGCCAAGGAGATGGGCAAGGATGTCGTAGCAGTTCAGCCGGGCATGATGGGATCGCTTTCGTTTTACACCGCGGCGGGGCTCGGACTCATTCTCGTAGTGTTCGTGATCCGGAAATACAGCCGTAGGAATTCGGCGGCCGGCGCCGTGCCTTTTGATGATCCGGAATTCAACCGCTACCACGACCAGATCGAGAAGGAAGTGGAAAAGCTCGATTGATGGTGTTCGCTGTCGCGGTTCTTCTTGCCCTGGGATCGATCGCTTTCACGTTGATCGTACGCGGCAAAGATGTTCCCGAGTCTCCGGCGATCTCGCCCACCGCGCACCTGGAGCAGCGCAAAGCGCAGATCTACGAGAACCTGCGCGATCTGCAATTTGAGTATCGGCTGGGAAAGCTCTCAGATTCCGATTACCAGAAGACCAAGGTCGACTTGCAGAGAGAGCTGGCGAAGGTTCTGGCGGAGATCGATGTGATCCAGCCCGCGCAAGCGAGGGCCGCCGCTGCTCCAACTGCGAAGGCGCCGGTTGAGCAGTTGGCCCTCTTGAGCGATACATGCCCGCACTGCGGTGCGAAATTTGCGCTGCCGATGAAGTTCTGCGGTCAATGTGGAAAGGCGATGGCGTGATCAATCGCATTGCATGCGCCATGCTCTTCGTGCTCCCCGCACTGGCCGCGGTCGACGGCATCGTGATCAACTCCACTACCGGGAAGGCGCAGGCGGATGCCATCATCACTCTGGTGCAGCCGAGCCAGGCCGGGATGCAGGCGCTGGGCAGCACCAAGACCGACGCCGAAGGGAAGTTTCGCTTCGATAAGGAACTGCAGGGTCCCACGCTTCTTCAGGCGCTGCATGCGGGTGTGCTGTACAACAAGATGATCGTTCCGGGCACGCCCACCAACGGCTTGCGGGTGCAAGTCTTCGATTCCACGAACAAGCCAGTCGCTAAGGTGAGCCAGCATTTCATTGTGCTGCAGCCGGGAGCGAGCGAGATGGCGGTGAGCGAAGGCATCTTGTATCAGGGCGACCCGAGCGTCACTTATAACGACCCGGCCAACGGGAGCCTTCGATTTTATCTTCCTCCTGAGGCTAAAGGCCAAGTCAGCGTGACCATCAACGCGCCGGGAGGAATGCCGATCCAGCGGCCGGCTGAAAAGACCACGGAGGCAAATGTCTACAAGGTCGATTATCCGATCAAGCCGGGCGAGACTCGTTTCGATTTGAACTACGTCGTCCCGTTGACGAATCCGCTGATTTTTTCGGGCAAGATTCTGCATACGGAAGGCGCGTCCGATCTGGTGGCTCCGAATGGTGTCACGCTGAAGGGCGACAATATCGAACTGGCCGGACAAGAGCCCAAAACGCAGGCCAGTATCTATCAGATCAAAGGCGCCAGCTACAAGGTCGAGGTGGAGGGTACCGGATCGTTGCAGCAGCCGGGTGCGGCGTCGCCGGATGAGGACAATGGCATGCCAACCATTCAAGAGGTGAAGCCGCGCATTTACGACCGTCTGTATTGGATCTTAGGCATGGCGTTCGGGATTCTGGGGCTGGGATCAGTTCTTCTATATCGAAACGCCTCCACGGCCAAGAAGTAGAGTGGCAAAGGCATTCTTGCCTGTGTGGGTCTTTGCAGTGGCACAGGCATTCTTGCCTGTGTGGTCTTTTGAAGAACGATGAGCTATTACGAGCGAAATCTGCCCCATTGGCATCCCGAAGGCTCCGCAATCTTCTTGACTTGGCGCCTCCACGGATCCTTTGACAAATTCCGAAGGCGCCTTACGAGCCAAGATCCGGGCAAAGAATTCGCTGAAATGGACCGCGCTTTGGATGCGGCCAAGTTTGGCCCAACGTGGCTCAAGATTCCAGAAGTCGCCAACTTAGTTGAAGATGCTTTTTACTTTGGCGCGTCGCAGCTCAGGCTATATTCGTTAATTGCCTATTGCATAATGCCTAATCACGTGCACATGGTTGTATTTACGAAAGTCGATCTAGAGCGCATAACGAAATCGCTCAAAGGCTTCACAGCCCGTAAGGCGAACGGGCTCCTTGGCCGAACCGGCGAAAGATTTTGGCAGGATGAATCGTACGATCACTGGGCCCGTAGCGACAAAGAATTGCAGAAGATCATTGCTTATGTCGAACGTAGTCCTGTTCGTGCGGGTTTGGCCGCATCGGTCGAGGAGTGGGCTTGGTCTAGCGCTAGTCAGAAAAATCAACACAGGCAAGTATGCCTGCGCCACCTATGAGCGCCGTCGCGATTGAGGGCGTCTGGAAATTCTTCGGCGACTACCCGGCACTACGCGACATCAGTTTTACAGTGGACGGCGGTGCGTGTCTGGCATTGCTGGGCCGCAATGGCGCCGGCAAGACCACACTGCTTCGAATTTTGGCCGGGTTGTCCAAGGCGGCGCGGGGAAGCGTCACGGTCCTGGGAAAAGACGCGCGGGCGGAGGTCACGCGTCAGAAGATCGGTGTTCTTGGGCACGGCATCGGCGTGTACGAAGAGCTCTCTGCTTACGAGAATCTGCGGCTTTTTGCGCGTTTGTACGGGATCGCCGATCCGAACAAGACCGCCAGGGAGTGGCTGGAACGCACCGGTCTCGACCGCGTGCGCGACGGACTGGTCCGCGAATTTTCACGCGGCATGCGGCAGCGGCTGGCGGTGGCCCGGGCCTTCCTGCATCATCCGTCGCTGCTGTTGCTGGACGAGCCCTTCACCGCGCTCGACGATCGGGCGATTAAAGTGCTGCAGGACCTGCTGACATCGGCGCTCCGGGAAGGCCGCACCGTTATCATGTCCACTCACCAATTACGCGAGGCGCTGGAGCTGGCCACCGATGTCGCGCTCATCAATCGCGGCAAGTTGGCTTTCCGCGGCGAACGGACCCGCGAAATGGCGGAAGATCCGGGCTGGCTCTATCGTCATTACGGAGAAGCATGAACTTTTTCCGCCAAGCGTGGGCGGTGGCCGCTAAGGATCTGCGTTCGGAGGTCCGGAGCAAGGAGACCGTGAACGCGTCCCTGTCGTTCGCGCTCGTAATCCTGCTGTTGTTCAGCTTCGCCTTCGACCCAGGGTCTGACCAGGTACGCGAGATTGCCGGCGGCCTGCTGTGGCTGGTGTTCGCATTCGCCGGAACCTTGATTCTGAATCGCAGCTTCGCGCGGGAGCTGGTGAATGATTGCCTGGATGCCTTGATCGCGTCTCCGGCCAGCGGGGCGCAGATCTTCTTTGGGAAGTGCGTGGCCAACTACGTGCTACTGGTCATCGTGGAATGCATCTGCCTGCCGATATTCGCCGATTTTCTATAATGTTCGCTTGCCGCGGCAACTGGCCGTTTTGTTCCTGGTCATGCTACTGGGCACCTGGGGCATCACCGTGATCGGGACGCTTTTCAGCGCGATGACGGTCAATCTGCGGTTGCGCGAGCTGATGCTGCCCACTCTGATCTACCCCATGCTGATTCCGGCGCTGATGGGAGCGATTCAGTTGAGTAGCGTGCTCATTGCAGGCGAACCCGTTGGAGCGGAAAACCAGATCTGGTTCCGCCTCCTGGTGGCTTTTGACGTGATATTTACTATTCTGGCTTTAGCATTGGTTGAAACTGTATTAGTGGGGTAAAAAAATGCGCGTGAAAATCATCTTGGCGCTGTCGGCGCTCTCCGGCCTGATCCTGGCCTGGAACCTGCACACTATGTTCCTGCAGGTTCCGGACGAATTGAACCAGGGTGCGGCATTCCGCATCATTTATTTCCATGTGCCCTCGGCGCTAACGTCCTTCACCGGGTTCTACATCGGGATGTTCGCGGGCGTCGGCTACCTGATGAAAAAAGACCTCCGGTTCGATGCGTTCGCCGCAGCCGTTAACGAGGTCTCGCTGGCTTTCGCCACCATTACCCTTATCACTGGCAGCATTTGGGGCCGGATCATCTGGGGCATTTGGTGGACCTGGGACCCGCGCATCACTTCTTACTTCGTGTGCTGGCTCCTGTACGTGGGCTACTTCATGCTGCGCCGCGCGATTGACGATCCTACCACGCGCGCCCGGCTGGGTGCGGTGCTTTCGATTTTCGCGGCGATTGACATTGTCATCGTGTGGAAATCGATTGAATGGTGGCGCACGCAGCATCCCGGTCCGGTGCTGGAGATCAGAGGCGGCGGAGGCATGGCGCCCGGAATGGAAGCGCCGCTGTGGTGGAACCTTCTGGCTTTACTATTGCTCGCTAGCGCTCTGGTGATCATCCGCATGCGCCAGGAGTCGATGCAGCGAGAGATCGATTCGCTGCGCCGCTACGCGCACGCTTTCTGAGGAAGCTATGCCTACATCCAACTACACATTCATGTTCTACGGCTTCCTGGCCGCTTGGATGGTCGTGATTGTATATGTCATCTCGATCGCGCTGAGAGAGCGGAAACTGCGGCAGGAGCTGGAACGCGTAAAGCACATGGTGGAGGAGCGGGAGCAAGAGACTAAGAAATAGGGTGTCTCCGACGGTAGCGCTGATTTAGCGCACGGCCGCTGAACCAGAGCGTCCGGAGCGCGATCCCAGTTTATGGGAAAAGACTCGGCTGTCGCCTCCACGGCTGAAATCTCCCATTCACAGCGGGCGATGGCCAGCTTTCCCGGCCCAGACGACCTGCCTGGTTTTCACCTCCAGCTGACCTTGCCCTGGTTCTTGTTCTTGACGCCAAAAACCACGATTCGCTAGCCGATGAACTCGGGAGCTAGAAATCCCTAGACCTCGCTCCATGGCTGCGATAAACAGCTTGGCGCTGATCCGTCCGACGCGACCGGAACGAAAGCGGCACGGTGTTAGAATGATGGTTCGGGCCGTGGCGCAGCCTGGCTAGCGCGCTTGCTTGGGGTGCAAGAGGTCCCGAGTTCAAATCTCGGCGGCCCGACCAAATACCCCTTCAAAGACTTACGGACAGGAGAGGTTCTCAACACGCTCGGCCAGTCATGGTCGGGTAGCTCAAATTTCCCGACATACGACCCGACAAATTGGACCGAGGAACCCGACAAAATTTCGGAGGCCCGTAGCGCGTCTGAGAATCCTCAGAATACTCAAAACTCCCTGAATGCCAAGGGCAAAGAACGTGTCCACGGTGCTATCCTCAAGAAGTTCAATAGGAGGTTCCAATGCAAGACCACACCAACATCAACCAATCCTCCTTTCGAGCGCAGTAGCAAGCGCCGCAGGGGATTCCCTTCAGAAACCAACGTCAAGCGCGGTCTCCGGATCGTGCACGGCGAAAAGGAACTCATCGAAAAACTTGGTGGGAACGACTTGTGTCCTTGCGGCTCCGGCCGAAGATTTCAAGAGGTGTTGCCGAGAGGCGGGAAGTTATGACGGGGAACGCCGAAATTACTTCTTTCAGGGAGTAGTGATCGCGAGATGGCGGCACGCGCCGCCATCTCGTCCGCAAAGCTCTAAACTTCGTCCGAGTCGCCTGGCAAAGGCACGAGCGAGAATCCAAGCGCTCTATCAATTACGTTCTTCAAATCACAGTACTTCGCAGGCTCGCAGAGTTTTTCGATCTTAACTTAGCCGAGCGGTTCGTTGTGAACCGAATGTGTTGGTGATTGTACAGCCGGGCAACACATAGAATTGGATCGTCCACCCGGCATTGAGAAATGTCCCGCTCGGCGTGAACGCACAGAACATAGCAATCTGCGCACCGTCCAATGGATCGTACGTCTTTCTCGATCCGAGAGTTTGGCTTCAAAATCCCTTGTCTCGTCCGGCAACGGTGAAGTCGTTGACGGGCACCTCCGTCTCAAAGCGGCGCGGAAGCTCGGCATCACTGAGATTCCCGTCATCCTCTGCGACGAATGGACGCCGGCGCAGGTCAAGGCTTTTCGTCTGATGGTGAACCGCTCGGTAACGTGGGCCGATCGGGACGAGGAGCTACACTGCGTCCCCAACGGGGATTCTACGTGGATGAAGTCGAGTACGAGCGGTTCTCGCGGATCAGTCCTGTTTGATCGGCTATCTGCCACCAACCGAGGCGATCGGATCAAGCATTTTCCCAGGCTCCCTCTTGAATTGGTCAAGCCATTTGGTCTAGGTGGGAATCCATTTTGAGCAGGATCTCGGCAAACCGCGGGTCCAAGCGCAGCGCGCCGTACTGCGGAAAATGCCGCGCCCAGAGAATGAAGGGCGGCTCACGTTCGTCCCACGCGCGATTCGCGAATGCAATCGCCTCTTCACGTTGCCCGGAAGCCTCAGCCGAGATGGCAAGATGCGCAGCCGGAATATAACCTCGCACGGCGCGATCCAGCAGTTCGCGATGCAGCGCGCCCGCCTCCGGTCGCTTCCCCCACTGACCAAAGACCCCCGCTAGGGAGGTGATTGCGAGCGTGTGGCGTCCTGACATCCCCGCGGCACGCTCGAGCGTGACTACGGCATCTTCAAATCGTCCAGCCGTTCCCAGAGAGACCCCGAACATCCAATGCGCTACAAACGACTCAGGGTCCTGTTCAACCGCCCGGCGGGCCGTCTCGATCGCCTCGTCGAGACGCCCAGCCGTGCAGAGACAAGCCGCCAAGGTCATCGTGGCGTACGACGACAGCGGATCGATGTCGAGGGCACGGCGGGCTTCCGCAATGCCCTGCTCGAACTTCCCGCAGGCCCATTGGAAGTAAAGGAGTGCGTACCAGCAACGGGCCATGACGTAACTCGGACTGAGCTCCAACGCTCGCTCGAACTCCTTCCCCGCTCTTGTGCGGTCGTTTTCATAAAGTAAGGTCGCACACGCTAGCGCATTGTGGCCGGCCGCGGACCGGGGATCGAGCTCAATCGACCGCGCCGCTGCAGCCATCGCCTGTGGTTTCGTGTCACAGCCCCGGACGGCCCCGGAGTATGCTTGCACGGTGAAGGCATCCGCGACGGCGGCCCAGGCCAGCGAGTAGCCAGGGTCCACCTGGACGGCTTTCCGCAGCAGGTCAAGCCCGGTTAAGACGCTCGCTCCTCGTCGATCAAGCAGCGCGCGACCCTTCAAATAAAGCTGATAAGCCTCGATATTCGTCGTGCCGTTTTCGACAAGCCGATCCTCCTTCTCTCCGGCCAGCGTCACCTTCAACCGCTCGGCGATTGCTTTCGCGATCTCGTCCTGGACGTCGAAGATGTCCTTCAGCTCGCGGTCGTAGCGTTCCGACCAGAGTTGATAGCCATCTTGAACGTCGCTGAGCTGCACCGTGATCCGCACCCGATCACTGGCCCGTCGCACGCTGCCTTCGAGCACGGTCGTCACATTAAGCTTCTCCCCGATGGTCCGAAGATCGTCGTTCTTGCCCTTGAACGAAAACGCTGAAGTGCGCGCCGCAACCCTCAAGCCTTTGAGCGGCGTGAGGGCGTTCAGGATCTCTTCGGCGATGCCGTCGCAGAACCAGTCCTGGTCCTTCGCGGCGCTCATGTCGGTAAAGGCCAATACCGCGATCGACGCCACACGTTCCGCGGGTGCGGCAGTGGCCCATTGCCCAACGCGCGCCGGATGCAGCGACGGGGGCGCCAGCGCCTTGGTGTCCTGCTCCACGCGCTTGATGTCTGCACGAACGTCCTTGGCCGACTGGTAACGCTTCTCCCGATCCTTTTCCAGCAGCCGCACGATGATCCGCTCCAGTTCCACAGGGACCTTCGAGTTCCGCTCGCGCACGAGTACCGCCGTTTTGCCCAGGATCTCGGCAAAGATCACTGGAGCGGCAGGTCCTTCGAAGGGCCGGCTGCCAGTGGTGATCTCATACAGAATCACGCCCAGAGACCACAGGTCCGAGCGTGCATCTACCACTTCCCCGCGCGCCTGTTCCGGGGACATATAGGGAACTGTGCCGACGGTCGTTCCCGGATCGGTAATGCCTATGGTGAGGGTTGAGTCAGCGTCCCGCGCGGATGAATTCGCTACTGTGGCGAGGCCGAAGTCAAGGATCTTTACTCGGCCGTCGCGGGTCACGAGGATATTGCCTGGCTTCAAGTCGCGATGGACGATACCACGCGCATGAGCCGCCGCCATGCCGTCAGTGATTTGCATTCCCAAATCGAGTATCGTCCGCGGACTGTCCGTTGCTGCAAGAGGTGCACCCTCGACGAACTCCATCACCAGGTAATTCGGCCCCACGTCGTGAAGCGTACAGATGTTGGGATGGTTCAGCGCAGCCACAGCGCGCGCTTCGCGCTCGAATCGATCGGAGAATCTTTCGTCGGTGACCTTGACGGCGACAACACGGCCCAGGCGCGTGTCCCGCGCTCTGTAGACCCGGCCCATCCCGCCCGCTCCAATCGGAGCGAGAATTTCGTAAGGCCCCAATCGAGTCCCTGCGGGCAGAAGCATATGACTGATGCAGCCAAGTTTAGCCAATTAAGAAGAGAATCGGGAAGAAGATTTGTTCCATCGACGACGAACTCCTGGGCGGGCTGATGGATTGAGCCGTGCGCTGGTTCAGGTTTTAGAATCGAAGCCCTGGACAAGTCGAGCCCAGTCGAATCAATTTCATCTCGGGCCACACTGGTTCCGGCTTCAAAGTTGGTAGTTGCAGCGGCCTATAATGGATTCCTAAGGAGCAAGCATATAATGAGTCCAATTCTGCGAGGAGTGGGTTTAAGCATAGCCGCGTTGATGGTGCTGGTCGTGGCGCCGCGAATTGCACCCGCCGCTGAGAATGACAAACCGGGCCCCACCTACATGGAGAGCCAACGGGTGCTCGACAACTTTGACAAGAAGAATGCCAACCCGCTGATCCCCGGGGATGCGTACAATGTACAGACCAACAAACGTACCAGTAACGGAAACATCGAGATCCATGAAAAGGAAACTGACATTTTCTATGTCATGGACGGAAGCGCAACGATTATTGTCGGCGGGACTGCCGTCGAACCCAGGCAAACCCGGCCTGGTCAGATGACCGCCAAGGATATCCAGGAAGGCCAGACGTACAACCTTAAGAAGGGTGACGTGCTAGTGATACCGGCGGGGACGCCGCATTGGTTTAAGCAAGTTAACGGTTCGATCAACTACTTGACCGTAAAATCGATTAAACCTTAGGCTGGCTCCGTGATTGTGATATAAGACCTTGGGAAGGCTTAAGATGAAAACACAAAAATTAACGGGGTGCGTGTTCCTGGCCGCAATGGTGCTCAGCACGCCAGTGATTGCGCAAGAAGGCGCGCCAGGAAAACTCTACAACACTGCCAAGCAAAAGCTTCGGGATGGCAAACAGATCTTCAGCGTCACGATTTCCAAACCTGATGTTGCAGCCTACTGCGAAGCGGCCAAGCACTACGACTACACGTGGTTTGAGATGCAGCATAGCACGCTTACCTGGGCCGACATCGAGAAAATGGTCGCGGCGTGTCCCCACGTTGCTGCGACGCCGATGGTGCGTATCCAGGACGAACTGGAAAGCTCAATTCAACACGCGACCGATATTGGCCTGTTGGGAATCATAATGCCCACGGTCGACACGGTTGAGAAGGCCGAAGCCACCGTTCGCTACGCCAAGTACCCGCCGGAAGGCCGGCGCAGCATGGGAGCGGGCCAAGCTGCAAGAATCTGGGCGGGTGAGGGTCGGGACGCCACCATGCAATACCGTACCAGTATCAACGAGAACATGTTGGTGATTGTGATGATCGAAACGCCGGTCGGAGTCGCCCACGCTTCGGAAATTGCGAACGTCCCGGGCGTCGATGGCGTTCTGGTGGCCAACACCGACTTAGGAAATTTCTCGGGTTGGTTCGATCATAATTCTGCTCCTTACCAGGGCATGGTCAAACTGATCCACGATGCAACTCTGCACGCAGGTAAGTTCCTCGGCGCGACAGATCCATCATATGCCAAAGGACGTCCCGACAGCACGGATTATCGAATACTCCAGAACGGGCCGGCTAACGACGGTTGGATTAATCCGAATCGCCCTAGCCCGGCCGGTCGCGGCCCATCTCAGTAATTTGTCCGATTGGGACGAGTGCCTGGCCTGCGATTTTGTTCAGGGTTATCTGGCATCATAGAGTATTCCGGCATTGCGAGTGCAACAGCGACTGAGGAGTTGAGATCGGTATGTGGCTTAGAATTTCTATGGGCGTTTTCGTCCCGGCTGTATTCCTTATGGCGCAGGGAGTGCAAAACCCCGCGCTGACGGGCGAAGCAGTGCGTGGCAGAGATATCGCGCGGACTAATCCTTTCAATACTGACGCGGATCTGCAGCAGGGTGGTGGTTTATTCCAGCTGCATTGCTCCTACTGCCACGGCGGCCACGGCGAAGGCGGCCGGGGCGCTGACTTGACGGCGGGCGTTTATGAAATGGGAGGATCGGATCCGGAACTGTTCATGACCATCCGCAGCGGAATTCCCGGCACGGAAATGCCCGCGGTTCGCGTGAGTGATGATGACGTCTGGAGGCTGGTCGGCTTTGTGAAGCGAATCGGATCTCAAGGTCTTTCAGAGAAAGCGCCGGGCAATGCCGAAGCCGGCAAGGCCATCTACGCCAAAAGTGGATGTGCCGCCTGTCACCGAATCGGCAAGGACGGGTCGGATCTGGGACCGGACCTGACGGACATAGGGCGGCGGCGTGGCTTGGCGATTTCTCGAGGAATCGATCGTTAAGCCGGAAGCATTCGTGCCGAATAAGTATCGTGCGGTCCAAGTGGTCATGACCTCCGGCTCGACAGTTTCGGGCATCCGGCTCAACGAAGACGACCTTTCCGTGCAAGTGCGAGACCTCTCCGGCACTCCGCGATCGTTCCTCAAGGAAAACATCAAGGAGCTTCGCCGGGATAAGACGACGCTTATGCCTTCGTATGAAACCCAGTTCAGCAAGCAGGAACTCGGCGATCTGGTGGCTTACTTGAATTCCCTGAAGGGGGCGCAATGAGACCGCAAAAGTGGAAGGTTTGGTTCGGAAGCGCGGTGTTGACAGCAGCGGCAGGGGTCTGGACCTTGAAGGGGCAGGCGCCGACAACCCAGGGCCCCGTGACGTTCGAGCGGTTGCTGAACACGGCCAATGAGCCCGGCAACTGGCTCATGTATTCGGCCAGCTACAATAGCTGGCGCTACAGCAGCTTGAGTCAGATTAATGTCCAGACCGTGAAAAATCTCCACGTCAAGTGGCTGTTCCAGGGCCGGCACATCGAGAAGTTTGAGACCACGCCACTGGTGGCCAACGGCATCATGTACCTGACTCGCCCGGAGAATGCCATTTACGCGCTGGATGCAACCACCGGGCGCCAATTGTGGAGCTATGAATACCGGAATCCGCCGCGTACTTTCAATTGCTGCGGGAAAGTAAATCGCGGTCTCGCGATACTGGGCAACACGCTGTTCATGAATACGCTCGACATGCACGTGGTCGCAGTGGACGCCAGATCCGGTCACGAACTGTGGAAGACCGAAATGGGCGACTACACCGCGGCCGGCGGCTACGCGGCGCCGGGCGCGCCTCTGGTGGTGAAAGACAAACTGATCGTCGGAATGGCTGGCGGCGAGCACGGAGTCAACGGATTCCTGGACGCCTATGATACGAAGACCGGACAGCGTCTGTGGCGCTTCAACACCATTCCACAGCCGGGCGAGGCGAACTTCGGAACTTGGGCCGGAGATTCCTGGAAGACCGGCGGCGTAACCACTTGGAACAACGGCTCCTACGACCCGGAAACGAATACTCTCTTCTGGGGCACCAGCAATCCCTGGCCGGATTACAACGACGACTTCCGCTTGGGCGACAACCTGTATTCGTGCTCGGTGCTGGCGCTGGATCCCGACACCGGGAAGCTGAAGTGGTATTTCCAGTTTACGCCGCACGATTTGCACGACTGGGATTCGACGCAGATTCCCATCCTGCTCGATACCGAGTTTCGCGGCGAAATGAAAAAGACGCTGGCTTGGGCCAATCGCAATGGATTCTATTATCTGCTCGACCGCACCAACGGAAAATTTCTGACGGCGAAAGCTTTCGTCAAACAGACCTGGGCGAAAGGCTTCGACGACAACGGCCGTCCGGAAGTTATTCCGGGCAACGAGCCGACGGCCGAAGGCAACGATCATACCTGGCCCGGCGTGGATGGCGGCGCCAATTGGATGTCGCACAGCTACAGCCCGCTCACCAAGCTTCTCTACGTCTTTGCGCGGGAGGAACACCGAAGGTTCTCGAAGAACGCCGTTCCTCATCCGACCACCGATCAACCGGACAGGCCGCCTGCTGGCGGGGGCCTAGCTAATGCGGGTGCGTATGATCCGGCGCTGGGCGGAGCCAAGACTCAGCAGGTCGGCGCGCCGGAGGAAAGCTGGGGCGCGGTGATGGCCATCGATCCCGGAACCGGAACGATCAAGTGGCAACACAAAGTGCTCACTCCTCCGTGGGGCGGCGTGATGGCGACGGGTGGGAACCTGGTCTTTGGTGGAACGCTCGAAGGCATGATCTTCGCTTTGAACTCTACCACTGGTGACCGGCTGTGGACTTTCTCCTCTAACGGCCCTGTTTTCGCGTCGCCGATCAGCTATCTTGCCAATGGAAAACAGATGGTGTCTATTGCAGCCGGAGACTTGATCGTTACTTTCGGCCTGGATTAAGGTGTCCAAACAGATCGGACCAAGAATGTTGAGCGCCAGTTTGGCGTTCTTCCTCCCTCTACTCGCGCAAACTGATTCCGGCAATGCCGCCGCGGGTAAGGTCATATTCGATGGCAAGGGCGAGTGCGGGGCGTGCCATTCCATCGGAGATCGCGGCGCCAGCCTGGGGCCGGATTTGGGCGATATCGGTATCAGGCGTTCTGCAAAATCGCTGCGGCTATCGTTGACCGATCCGGACGCCGAAATTTACAGAGAATATTACACCGTTGTGGTCGTAACCAAGCGCGGGGAAACGGTTCGGGGACTGGCGCTGAATGAAGACGATCTTTCGATCCAGATTCGCGATATCAATGGCAATCCGAGATCATTTCTGAAGGACGATCTGAAGACCAGTTGGCGGGAGCAGCGGTCGCTCATGCCGTCGTATGCCACCCGGCTTTCGCGCGCGGAAATCGACGATGTGGTGGCTTATCTACGCACGCTAAAGGGGCCTCCCATCGTCGCTGGCGCCAAGCGTACGCGCCAACCTAACCACGCTTATTCAGATGTGAGCTTTCTCAACCGGATCGGGCGCGACGCCGAAGAGCGTCCGGATTCGCTGGTGAATGCGCTGGAGATTCCGGTTGGTGCGACCGTTGCCGAGATCGGATCCGGCACCGGCTACTTCACTTGGCGCCTGGCGGCAAAAGTCGGGCCTACGGGCAAAGTCTTCGCTGTCGACGTGCAGCAGAAGATGCTGGACCTGACCGCGGAGACTATAAAGAAGCATCAGCTTTCCAATGTCGAGTTGGTATTGGGCGCAGAGAACGACCCGCATCTGTCTGCCTGCCTCGCTCGATTTGGTTCTGATCGCCTATGCCTATCACGAATTTTCCGAACCGGAAGCTATAATGACCGCCGTAAATCGTGCTCTGAAACCGGATGGGCGCCTGGTCATAATCGAATTTGCCGAAGGGCATCCTTTTGGGCCGCAGGACAAGGCTGAGAGGATGACCATCAACCAAATCCGAGCCGAAATTGAACCGATGGGATTTGAACTGGACCGCGTGCTGGAGTTGCTGCCCATTCAGCACGGCCTGATTTTCACCAAGCGTCCGTGAGTGAAACGCTGCTTGGAAGCGATTTAGGATAAGAACTCGATACGAGACGGTTCCGGGCCCATCGCCGTCGCTCAAGATAAAAAATTCACCTCACGCTGGCACGAACGGAGGTAGTTCGGTGTATAGTACGTGACACGGAAAACGAACCGGAAGTCCCGGTTAAGAAGTTTAGTTCTTCAGGTTTCGCCAGCGTAGGGTATGGGGGGGTGACCATGAAGTCATGTTTGTTTATCACGCGAACTGTGTGGTTTGTCGCAGTTGGTTTGTTGGCTAGAAGAACCGACTTTCCCTCTGTTGACCTCAGCCTGGGTTCTCGGCGCCGCGATGGCTCTCGCCGTCGCGAACATCATAAACCATCCATCTCTACATTTCTACAAACCAGGGTTGCGTGGCTGGCGGAGTGTGTCGCGTTGAACGACGCCGTAAGGCGAGTATGGTAGGTCAGTATTCCGGGTTTACAACAATTTTGAAAGGGGAAAATATGAGAAAACATTTGGGAGCCGCATTGTTAGCTTGCTTGGCAATATTGTGCATGTTCCAAAACGTTTCGGCTCAAGTAAACACGGCCGATATTCTTGGCACGGTTACCGACGCGGGGGGCGCGGTCATGCCGAATGTAAAGGTTACGGTACAAAACACCGCCACGAACGAAACCAAAACGGCCACCACGAGCGCAGACGGGCGAGTACATTTTCAACCTGATGCCGTCCGGGCAGTACACGATTACCGCCGAAGCGCCCAGTTTTAAGAAATCCACCGTAAACTTGACTGTGGTGTCCGGCGATCGCGCCCGCGCCAACATGCGAATTGCAGGTCGGCGACGTGACGCAGACGGTGGAAGTGCGGCCCAAAGCCCAGCGTTGCAGACCGATCAGCGCAACCCTCTCGACCGTTGTTGGCGCGCAATCCGTGCAGGATCTGCCTTTGAACGGCCGCAACTACGTCACCTTGGTCCAGAGCACCGTGGGTGTGGCATTGGGCCGTCCAATTCGATTTTGAGCGGCACTCGCCCTGACGAACGCCGCCAGACCGCCAACATCATTGCCAACGGCCAAAACGAAGTATTCAACAACCAGATGATCGACGGGATGGACAACAACGAGCGCGAACAATTCACCATCCTGATGCGGCCGTCGATTGACATGATCCAGGAAGTCAAAGTCGATACCAACAGCTACCCGGCGGAAGTCGGCCGGGCCGGCGGCGCGGTGGTCAATTTGCTCACCAAATCCGGGACCAACGAATGGCATGGCGGCGCTTACGAGTACTTGCGCAACGACAAGCTCAATGCCAACGATTTCTTCTCCAATCTAGCCGGTGTCGCCGCGCCCGGAGTATCGCCAGAACCAATTTGGCGGCTCCTTCGGCGGCGCCATCAAGAAGGACAAGACCTTCTTCTTCGTCGACACCGAGGCCCTGAGAATCGTCCAAGGCGTGCCTACCGGCCTGCATATCGACGCCCACGCTGTTTGAAGAGAAGAACCCTGGAAACTTCACCGATCAACCCGGCGGCATCAATTATTCCGGCCTCTAAGCTCGATCCGGTTGGCTCTGAAGTATTGGGGATTGTTCCCGGCTCCGAACGCGGGGCCTCCCGACTTCCTGGGAGCTAACTATCAACAGCAACGTCACCAAGACCTATAACAGCACGACCTACGACGCCCGCGTCGATCATCGTTTTTCCGATAAGGACAGCATCTTCGTCCGTTTCTCTTACAACCCGACTTTTAACTCGCAGCCCGCACTCTTTCCCATCCGGTGAATGGTAGATCACGCGCGGGCGGCGGAATCTACCCCGGTCCCTTCAGAACGCGGATTCGCAGGGCTACATGGCGGATTACGTTCACATCTTCAGCCCGACCTGGTGATGGAATTGAAAGGCGGCATTCACCAGGCTCTGATCTTTACGACATCCTCTCCGAGTCAGGGCACCAATGAGAGCCAGAAGTTCGGGATGCCGAACACGGACGTGAGCACCCAGATTTCAGGGCTGGCGACGATTGATATCGTGCCATGCGGGCACGTCGGCAGTGACTTCACTCTCGGCGACGACCGGTTATGTTCCGATCTTCGACATCAATAACGTCTTTCAGGAATCGGGATCGCTGACCTGGACCAAGGGCGCTCACAACATCAAATTCGGGGCCGGCATGATCCGGCGGCAAGCTCAATTATTTTCAGAATACGTTTGGGTTGGGATACTTCCGGTTCACCCAGAGTGAGCTTGTCGATCTGGAGAACTCTCGTACAGGGCACAGCCCGACGAGATTCAACGCCAGATCAGCTATCACTAAGGGCAATACTTCCGCTTCTGGGAGCCCGATGATTTATGTCCAGGATGACTGGCACGCAAAATCCTGGCTCACGCTCAATATCGGTTTGCGCTGGGATCATTTCAGCCCCATCACCGCAGCCCAGGGACAGCGCTCCAACTTCGATCCGGTCCTGGCTGCCGCCTGTACGCCTCCAGTTGCGACCCTTTCATCGTGGGCGCAACGGCCGGCGTCAAGTCCTATTGGACGAACTTTGAGCCTCGTTTCGGCTTTGCCGCTCACTCCGCGAAAGAATCTGGTGATTCGCGGCGGTTTCGGCATGAGCCGTTTCGCGCAAGACTATGCTTCCGGCTCGCTGAATCACTACAATCCGCCGTTTATTCTCCCAGACCATCGATTGCTTCCCGCAACCGGACACGGGCGCCACGGCTTGCCCGGCCGGCAGCGGAACGCTTTCCCAGGGCGCTCCTCCCGCGCCGATACCGGCGCTTAACAATCTGGTCCCCGGCATCGTTTAGGCTCACGCCGTGGATTACCCGCAGGCCTACATCATGCAATACAACCTGACGGTCCAGAAGCAGTTTGGAGCGAACGTTTTCAGCGTAGGGTATGTGGGCGAGGTAGGCCGGCATCTGCAGTACGCCCCGAACATCAACATTCCGGCACCCAGCCCCAACGGCCTGACGACTACTATCCGCTGCGTCTATTCTGGTGTCATTGCCGAACGTGAGCGCCATCAATTACTACACGGCGACCGGCGCATCCGAATACAATTCGGCGCAGTTTAGCTTTGAGCGCCGCTACGCGAAGGGCCTCACCGTCAACGCCAACTACACTTTCGCCCGCAACCTGACGAATATTTCCGATGGCGGGACTACCGGTGCGGCGACCGTGGGTGCGATTCTTCCCTATAACCGAGCTTACGATTGGGGCAACTCGGACATTGGCATCAAGAACCGAGTTTCGTTCCGTTTGAACTACGAGCTTCCTTTCGGAAAATCGGGAAGCCGCATGACGAAGCTCGCGATCGGTGGATGGCAGGTAAACCCGCTGGCCTTCTGGCAGTCGGGCGTACCGTTCACGGTTCTGGATGGCGTGTCTCCGGTTCCATCGAACGTCAGCAACCTTGTGACGACGGATCGTCCCAATGTGATCGCCGGCGCGTCATATGCCCCGTCACACCAGAATTACATCAACTGGATCAACATCAATGCATTTACTCCGCAGACCGTAGGTACCGTCGGGAACGAATCGCGCGACCAATTGTATGGGCCGCAACCAAAGGAGCGTGGATTTCTCGCTGTTCAAGGATTTCGCAACTCGCGAGAGGATGAAGCTGCAGTTCCGGGCGGAAGTCTACAACATTACCAACACCGAGAACTTTGGCCAGCCAAATATAACGATCACCAAGTGGAGCTCGACCATCCCTGGTTTTAATACTGGTGCTCCCGGCGCCACGCCGATTCTTGGCGCGGGCGGGTTCGGCCAGATCACCGCATCGAATGCTGCTCTGAATCCCAGGCAGTTCCAGTTTGCGCTGAAGTTGATCTTCTGACAGACCTGACGGCAACTGGTTCAGAGAACTCGGCAGCGAAGTTGGGGCTATAGGGTGTCGCTGTCACGGGACATCTACGCCAGGAAGCATTGATAGTGGCAGGGAGCGGGCCACGAACCGGTGAGAAAAAGGTTGATAGTTCTCCGGTCGTAGACATTTTTCTCACCCGTGGCGCGCGCGAAGCACTCGATGACAAGGAACGAGCGCAGGATATCGGCCGAAGCTTGCTTGATATGGGACTGCCGGCGAACGCCGATCCGCTGACTGGTCGTATACCCTGAATAAACGCGAGATGCAGATCGGGTTCGGCCAATGATCTCGCGAAGAATTTCTGGGGCGGCCGGAGAAATGAAAGTCTTCCAGTTGTAGATGCGGGAAGAATTTCGATGCTAACAGTGAAGGAAACGAGAATAAAAATTTCCCCTCGCCGATCTCGAATGCCAATGCTCCCATCAGGAGCAACTTAAGCAAGCTCGGTTGCCCAGACTCAATCGCCTTATGCCAAAGATCGCTTGTTCTCTCCCCTTCACCGCGTCATAATGGAAAAACATGACTTCCCCGGTGTACGGATGGGACCTCTCGACCGAGATGTTTGTTGCGAATACTAGCGCCGGGAAGCCATTCACCATGCGGCGCTGCGGGACTGAGGTGGATTGAAATTACCACCAGCCTGAGGCTCAGCAGACCGGGGATCTAGATAACAATCAGGAGAGAGTGCTGACGATGAAGTGTGATTTTCTACCCCGGACGATTTTCGTTTGCGTTACCGCCATGGCACTGTACGGCCAAACCGACTGGCCGTCGTACGGCCACGACCCCGGCGGCATGCGATTCTCACCGCTCAAGCAGATCAATACCGGCAACGTGAGCAAACTGGTGCGGGCCTGGACATACGACATATCGGCGCAAAGCCCGCGGAAACGGCCGGGCGAAGCCACACCCCTGGTGGTCGGCGGCGTCATGTACTTGACGACGAGCTATGGCCGGGTAGTGGCGCTCGAGCCCGAGACCGGGAAAGAAATCTGGAAGTTTGAAACGCGGAAAAACGGCGCGCCCTCGACGCGAGGACTGGCATATTGGCCTGGCGACAAGGATTCTTCACCGCTCATCCTGTTTGGAACCAGCAGTGGCGTCTTGATGGCTCTCAACGCAAAAACAGGACAGCCGTCTCCAGGATTCGGCAATGAAGGTGTCGTCAACATGCGCGAAGGGGTGGCGGACAATTTCCCCAACAGCCCTTACGGCGTCAGCTCTCCGCCCGTGATCTACAAAGACCTGGTGATCTCCGGCAGCCACGTGCAGGAAACTCCCAGTCAGGGCCCAATGGGTGATGTGCGCGCCTGGAGCGTTCGTTCCGGGAAGCTGGCTTGGACGTTTCACACCGTCCCACGGCCTGGCGAGCCGGGCCACGACACTTGGGACGGCGACAGTTGGAAAGATCGCTCGGGTGTCAACGTTTGGGGCCCGATGACGGTCGACGTCGAGCACGGGATGGTCTTTCTGGGGATCGGCGAGCCGTCCGCCGACTTCTATGGCGGCGACCGCAAGGGCAGCAATTTGTACAGCTCTTCCCTGGTCGCCCTGGACGCCGCGACCGGCAAAATGAAGTGGTACTTCCAAACTACGCATCACGACATCTTTGATTACGACCTATCCGCTCCCCCAGCGCTCATCGAAATCAGCCGTCAAGGAAAGAAAATTCCCGCCGTTGCGCAAACGACGAAAGAAGGTCTGCTGTTTATTTTCGACCGCCTGACCGGGCAACCGATTTATGGGATAGAGGAGCGCCCAGTACCAAAGAGCGATGAGCCGGGCGAGGAGACTTGGCCTACCCAACCCTTCCCGATCAAGCCCCCGCCGATTGCCCGCGACCGCTTCTCGCCATCTGATATCGCAAAGATAACACCGGAGCAGCAGAAGTTCTGTGAGGGCCTTCTCGCGCAAGACGGCGGCGTGCTTAACAGAGGTCCTTATACGCCCTATGGCCTTAAGCTCAGCCTGAACTTCCCGGGCATGTTCGGTGGCGGAAATTGGGGTGGCGTCTCATTCGATCCCGAGCTGGGCTACATCTTTGCCAACACGCAAGACCTGGGCACGATTTTCAAAGTGGTGGTGAAACACGAAGGGTCGAACTATCAGGTCACGCGCGTTAGTCCGGCCGGCGACGTCGGCGGCCTGGGCGGGATGGGTGGCTTCGGCGGAAATATCGGGCGTGCAATTCTGGAATCCGGCCAACGGTATGCCGTGCCAGCAACCGCCCTGGGGTCACCTGGTTGCGGTGAATGCCAACACCGGCGAGATTGCGTGGAACGTGCCTTTGGGAACTTTCGATGAACTGGAGGCAAAAGGGATCCATAACACCGGCGCTCCGAATCTGGGCGGATCGATTGCGACTGCCGGGGGACTGGTGTTCATCGCCGCTACGAATGACAGCCGGTTCCGCGCGTTCGATTCGCGCACCGGCAAGGAGCTTTGGGTAACCAGGCTGGATGCGAGCGCGCATGCGGTGCCAATGACGTTTCAAGGACGCGACGGAAAGCAGTACGTAGTCATTATGGCGACCGGCGGAGGCATCATCGGCGATACAACCAGCGCCGCATCATTGATCGCCTTCACTTTACCGTAGATCGGTTTAATGTCCGCGTCCAGCAAGCGCCTTCAACGTGATTTGAGAACGAAATGGCTCTCATAGCGGACGCTCAACGGCAGCACGCTGTCGGCCGTGCATCCGACTACCACCTGATAGGCGCTGGGAAAACCAGCGTAACCTTCCCGGCGAAACCGTTGCAGCAGTTCTCGAAGATGACTGGCCGAACTGAAGAATTCCGCCGCGCCGATCGTGCAGGAAGAATGCGAGCCGGATAAAATCAGCATCCGGTGCTGGCTCCCGCCATCGCCTTCTCCGGGCAGGACCGTAATGAGCGCGTGGCTTTCGACAATCGCTGCCATTCCGCTGAGTTACATATGTCTTCGGAGCACTCCGGGCCCCGCAGCGGGCCGATGATAGTTTCCCTGTGGATTGCCTCGTCGAACGCAACTTGGAAGCCGCCCCGGGCTAGCAGACGATCGGCAATTGGCGAATTCTCCGGCATTCCGATCAGCACCACGTTCCGGTTGCGAAACATTGCCTCCGTGACCACACGTTCAGGAAAAACCTGCGAACTGCCGCGGTATTTCGCGATGGTCTGAAATACTTCGGATGCCCCAATGGCGTCCCCGAAGCGCGTGGACGTATCGACAAACATCAGATACAGTTTCTGGTCGCTTCGAAGTCGGAAGTATTTTCGATACCAATCATTGACTTGGACCGGCGCTTCCACGGCCGATTCGCTCGGATCCGGTTGCCGCGTGCGCGCCTTCACCTGCATGTGGTTGTGGCTGGCCACTGAAACCAGAACATTGCCATCCGCCTGGAGCAGCGGTCCCCAAGCCTCGGCCACGATACTGTCGGGCCGGGCGACAAAGCCGCGAGTCCACATGCCTGCCGCAAATGCAGCTGCCAGGCAGGCCGCTCCGAGAAGCGCGAAAACCCAACTGCGGGACGTAAGCCCGAGCTTTTGGGGACACAGCAGGCTCGGCTACTGGCGCAATAGGCGGCGGGACCAGAATCGGCCGGGGCGCCGGCGAGACCGGCATTTCGGGCGTTCGCGCAGCGAAGCTAGGGCGATAGCTGCCCTTGATCATTTCGATGCGCACTGGCGCATCCGGCATTTCGTTAGTGTAGAATTCTTCCAGCTTGCCACGAAGCGCGTGTGCCCGGCTTCGGACCGCGGAGTCTTCCGCCGTGGTGTAATTTTGCGGCCTGCCCAACGCCTCCACTGCGATGCGGTATTCGGAGATTTCGTCGCCGCGCCCTGCCATCTCCAGGTGACACACATACCGCAGAAAAGCGCGCAACTGTTCCGACCGCGTAAAGGTGCGGCTGTGCAGAACTGACTCGAGAGCCCTCTTCTTCTCTTCCGGGGATAAGTTCCGTCAGCGAACTCGACACAGAGTTCCCATATTCTACTGCATCGATGTGCTCGGGCACAAGGGTAACAACCCTGTGCATTCTATGGGTTAACCAGCACGTTTCGTAAACGTTTCGTCACAATTCGGGACTTATGCTTCTATGCATCCGTTAGGGTATCCTTACAATCATCCGCGGGGTTAAACGACAATGAGACTTTCCACGACGATAGTACTGTGCGCCTTCCTGACCGGCGTCGCGTCAGAGGCCCAGACAACCGCTGTATCGCAAATCTCGGGGTCTATCCAGGATGCCAGCGGATTGGCCGTAGCCGGCGCTGAAGTTCGTGCCACTCAAACCACAACCGGGTTTGTCCGGGAGGCAGTGAGCGGCCAGGATGGGACCTATGTTCTGCCGAACCTGCCAGTCGGGCCCTACCGGCTTCAGGTAACTAAAGCGGGGTTTAGTGCCTATACGCAGTCCGGTATCGTTCTACAGGTAAATATCAATCCGCAAGTCAACGTCACGCTGCAGGTTGGAGCCGTGACGCAGAACATCGAGGTTCAAGCCGACGCGGCGCTAGTGGAGACGCGGGATAGCTCGCTCGCTTCGGTAATCGACGAAAAGCGCGTGGAAGACATGCCGCTAAACGGCCGTCAAGTTACGCAGCTCGTCCTGCTGTCGGGAGCCGCTGTCAGCACGACTGAGAACGAAAATACTGTCTCGAACAAGAATTATCCGACCGCTGTTGCGTATTCGGTTGGTGGAGGCCAAGGGAATGGGACAACTTATCTCTTGGACGGCGGGACGAACAACGACTTCTTCACCAACGTGAACCTGCCTTCTCCCTTCCCCGATGCCCTCCAGGAGTTTAGCGTCCAGACCAACTCCTTGCCGGCTCAATATGGATTGCATCCGGGAGCGGTGGTGAATCTGGTCACGAAATCCGGTACGAACGAATGGCACGGAGATGTATTCGAGTACATACGAAATGGTGATCTCAACGCCAGAAACTTCTTCGCGACTAAGCGCGACACGCTCAAGCGCAACCAGTTCGGCGGCGTGATTGGCGCGCCTATTCGAAAGGATAAGCTGTTTTTCTTCGCGGGGTTCCAGGGCACCTGGAACAAGTCCGATCCGCCCGTCACGATTGCGCACGTCCCCAACGCTCAGATGCTGGCGGGAGACTTCACGGTTGCGGCATCCTCCGCCTGCAACAGCCAGAATATCACTCTATCAGCGCCATTTGTGAGCAACAAGATCTCTCCGTCGCTCTTCAACCAGCAGGCGCTGAATTTCCTGAAGCTGATCCCGGTATCCACCGATCCTTGCGGAAAGATTCAGTACGGTCTCATCAGCGACAACCGGGAAATTCAAGCAATCTCCCGCATCGATTACAACCGGAGCGAGAAGCACTCCATTTTCGGCCGGTACATGATCTCCGATTATCTGGCGCCCGCCTATGCTAGCCCATCGAACTTGCTTGCAACTACTACGCCGGGGCTTGCGGACCGCGTCCAGACCCTCACACTGGGCGACACCTACTCGTTCAGCCCGAACCTGATTAACTCGTTTCACGCGACCGCGACCCGATCCAGCGTAAACAGGTTCCCAGCTCAGGGTACTCCCACGCTGAGTCAACTTGGCGTCAACCAGTACAGTCCCGTAACCGGGCAGCTCAACGTGACGGATTCTGGTTTCTTCACCATCACTCCCTTGGTGGCCTTCTTCGACACGAACGTGTTTCAAGTTGCAGACGACGTCAGCCTGATTCGCGGCTCGCACCAGATTTCGTTCGGTGTCGATTGGATTCACGACCAGTTGAACAACATCAACCAGCAATTCACGAATGGCCAGTGGACTTTCAACGGACAGGCCACTGGCTATGGCCTCTCGGATTTCCTGCTCGGGCTGCCAAGCCAGTTCCGGCAGGGCAATACCGAGCTGTCCTACAATGCCGAGAACTACTTCGCTCTTTACATTCAGGACGCTTGGAAGGTCAATCGCCGGCTTGGCGGTCAATATCGGGCTGCGGTGGGAGCCGTATCTTCCGCCATACTACAACAACAAGGAAATGCTGCACTTCTCCATGGCCGGTTTCCTGGCAGGCCAAAAGAGCACGGTCTTTACCAATGCCCCGGCCGGACTCACGTTCCCCGGCGACCCCAGTTGGAACACGGGCGGCTCGTTCTCGCATGCCTTGTACAACCGATGGGCTCCGCGCCTGGGTATCGTGTACGATCCCACGGGAAGCGGCAAACAAACGATTCGTCGTGTCATACGGGATCATGAACGAGATTCCGGAACTATACTTCGATGACTTCGTCCAGACCGGCCCGCCCTGGGGCAATCTGATCACGAACACCAACCTTCCGGGCGGGTTCACCAATCCGTGGCAAGTGTGGCCGGGCGGGAATCCTTTCCCGCCGCCGCTGCCGCCTCCAAAGAACGCCACTTTCCAACCGTTCTCCACCTACACCAGCGTGACGCCGAATTTGCCGCCGCTTTATATGCAACAGTGGAACCTCAGCATTCAGAGGCAGTTCGGCACGAACTGGTTGGCCACGGCAACCTACCTCGGGAACAAAACCACTCACATGTGGGTGAGCCAGATGATCAATCCGGCAGTGTACATTCCCGGCACATGCGGCAGCGGTCCATGCTCGACAGTCGCAAATACGAACAACCGCCGCATTCTGAATTTGCTCGATCCGGTAAATGGCTCCTATTACGGGTATACGTTGCAGACGCTTCCCGGAGGCAACGCTAGCTATAACGCATTGATGCTTGGCGCTCCAGCACCGATTCAGCCATAACTACACGGTTTTGGCTAACTACACCTGGTCACATTGCATTGACGAAGCCGACATGCCTGGCGAAATCAGCAACACGAACACCTACCAGATTCCCAATAATTTGAAAGCGGGCACGGGCAATTGCGGGTCGGATCACCGTCAGATCTTCAACAGTTCGTTCGTCATGCAGTCTCCGACGTTTTCTTCAAAATGGACGCGTATTCTTGTGAGCAACTGGGAGCTTGCGCCCATCTTCACAGCCTCGACTGGCGGATTCGCGACCGTCTTGACAGGCGTGGATAGTTCCTTGACCGGCGTGAATGTCGACCAGCCCAATCTGGTTGGAAATACGAACGTGACGAGCAGCTTCAGTCACTGGTTCAACCCCGCCGCCTTTCCAGTTGAATGCGCCTGGAACCTACGGGAATGCCGGGACGCTCGATCATTCAAATCCCGAATGCCTGGGATCTGGATCTGGCTCTGATCCGGATGGTCCGAGATTCGTGAAAGGCAGTCGCTTGAGATTCGAGCGGAAGCTTTCAATATCCTGAACCATCCGACGGCATCGACTAGCGGACTGCATGTTGCCATGAACGATCCGCTGTTTGGCACGATTAACGCAGCGAACGATCCTAGAATTCTTCAGTTTTCGCTTAAGTATAAATTCTGAGATCCCAAGGCGGCTTACTATTATTATCCCCAGTCGATCTCTCGCTTCGCTAGGCGTCCTGGCGGCGATCAGCGTGATGCTACTCTCCGGGCAGACTCCGTCCGTCAGAAAAGCTTGGAGTCCGCCGCGCACACCGGACGGTCACCCGGATCTCCAGGGAACCTGGACGAATGCAACGCTGACGCCTATGGAACGCCCAGTTGAGTTCGCTCAAAAACTCACTCTCACGGACGCGGAAGCGGCGGCATACGAAAAACAGAGAATCGCAGCGGCCAATATGGATCGCCGCGATGGAGGCGCCGAAGCTGACGTGGAGCGCGCGTACAACGATGCGTTTTACGATCGGGGATCTCATCTCATCAGAGTGGACGGGTACAAGCGAACCTCCATGATTGTCGACCCGCCGGACGGAAGGATCCCACCCTTGACACCGGAGGCGCGGAAGAGACTGGAGCAGAACCGGGCAGAGGCTCGGCGGCATCCCGCGGATCGTCCGGCGGACCGGTCACCGCAGGAACGTTGCATTTACTCGGCAAGAGCCGGACCGCCCATGCTAGCGGCGATGTACAACAACAATTATCAGATTGTGCAGACTCCCGCATATGTGATGATCTTTGTCGAAGAGATCCACGACCTGCGGATCATCCCGTTAGATGGACGGCCGCATCTACCGTCAAACATCCGCCAGTGGGTGGGAGATTCGATTGGCCATTGGGAGGGCGACACGCTGGTAGTCGACACGACTAATTTCACCAGCAAGACGAAGTTCAGGGGATCCGGCGAGAACTTGCACGTGATCGAGCGGTTCACGCGTGTCAGCCCGGATACGATTCTCTACAGGTTCACGATCGACGATCCCTCGACGTTTACAAAAGCGTGGACCGCGGAGTCTACCTTCCTGGCGGTATCGGAGAAGCTTTACGAGTATGCGTGTCACGAGGGCAACTATGCTATGGTCGACATCCTTCGTGGAGCCCGGCTTGAAGAGAAGGCGGCGGATGAAGCGGGAAAGAAGGGCCGAGCGGTAGCCTCGTTGGAAGCGACAATGCCTGCTAGGAACATTGTTCTGGGACTTGCGCTGAGCTCTCCTGGCCGCCATCCAGTTCAACGCTCAAACGCCTCCCGCCGGAATAGGCGGTGGATTCACAGGGAGAGGCTATCCGGTATACGATCCAGCCGCCGTGGATCGGGGTAAGAACGCATTTGTCTCCTCCTGCGGCTTCTGCCATGGGGCCAACGCCAAAGGCGGGGAGAGCGGTCCGGACCTGCTCCGATCCGTCCTGGTTCTTGACGATGACAATGGCGAACGAATCGGCCCGGTGATTCTGAACGGCCGACCAGACAAAGGCATGCCGAAGTTCGCTTTTTCTCAAGCGCAGATCTCCGATATCGCCACGTTTCCTTCACAACGGTATCCGGGCAGCCTCATTGCATGGCGTTTATCCAATAATCGACATCGTAACGGGTGATCCCAAAGCCGGGCAAGCCTATTTCAATGGAGCAGGAAAGTGCAACGCCTGCCACTCTGTTGGTGGAGACCTGAAGGGTATCGGTTCGAAATACGATCCGGTCACGCTACAAGGTAAGTTTTTGATGCCGCGCGCTACGGGACCGGGCGGTCAGCCCCGAGCCGGACAGAGTCGCGCACAAATTACGGTAAAGGTCACGCAACCTTCCGGCCAGTCTCTCGAGGGCAAGTTGCAACACGTTGATGATTTTAATGTCGCCTTAATCGATTCAAGCGGGGAATATCACTCCTTTGCGCGCGACGGTGACACGCCGCGAGTTGAAATCCGTGATCCTCTCCAGGCGCACCTCGACATGCTGATGAAGTACACCGATGCCGATATGCATAACCTGACAGCTTATCTGGTGACGCTGAAATGAATCGTCCACAGCTTCTGAGCGCCTTCATCGTCACGCAGATAGCGCTGCTCGCACAGGGGCTGGACCCGGCTCTACTCACTCGCCCCGCCACCGACGCGTGGCCCACTCACAATGGCGATTACTCGGGCCGCCGCTTCAGTACTCTCAATCAGATCAATCAATCGAACGTGAAGCACATGCAGCTGGCCTGGGTGTATCGGGCGGCCCCCGGACACACTGCAGGCTCGATCATCGGCGGAGAAGGCCCGGACGTTCCGGAAGGCGGATGTGGCAGCGGCTGCGACTGGCGCCGGCAGCATGACCATCAAATCCACTCCGCTGATGGTGAACGGCGTTCTCTACTTCACCATGCCGGACAATGTTTGGGCGGTGGACGCGCGCTCAGGCCGGCAGCTGTGGCATTACTTCTGGAAGACCCGGGGCGGTATCCACATCGGCAACCGCGGCGTCGGCATGTACGGCAACTGGCTTTATTTCGAGACGCCGGACGACTACCTGGTGTCGCTCGATGCCACGACCGGGAAAGAACGCTGGCACGTCGAAATCGCCGACGTCAAGCAAGAGTATTTCTCGACGCCGGCGCCCATCATCATCGGTAATCACGTAATGGTCGGGACGGGCGGCGACTCGCTGGATGTTCCGGGGTTCCTGGAGGCGCGCGACCCGGAAACCGGCGCTTTGCAATGGAAATGGTGGAGCGAGCCGTTGAAGAAGGGTGACCCAGGTTCCGAGACCTGGCCGGATGACTACGCCATGCGCCACGGCGGCGGCATGACCTGGTTGCCAGGCACATACGATCCCGAGCTGCATCTTTATTACATCGGGACGGGCAATCCGAATCCCGTGGAAACAGGTCGCAGCCGCAAAGGGGACAACCTTTGGACGTGCTCGATTGTCGCGCTGAACATCGACACCGGAAAACTTGGTTTGGTACTTTCAACCCTCGCCGCACGATACGCACGACTGGGACGCTGCGCAGACGCCCGTTCTGATCGATGGACGAGTTCAATGGGCAGCCGCGCAAAATGCTGGCGCAAGCCAATCGCAACGGCTACTTCTTCCTGCTCGATCGAACCAATGGCAAGAACTCTGGCCACGGCTCCGATGATCGAGACCATGAACTGGTCGATGGGGATCGATGCCAAGGGACAGCCGATCCCTAACCCGGCCAAGGAGGCGACTACTGACGGTGTCCTGGTTTCGCCGAATTCGGGCGGCGCGACAAATTGGCCTTCGCCGAGCTTCGATCCGGAGACGGGGCTTTTTTACGTCGGCACGTCTGAGACCTTCAGCGTTTTCTATCTCACCGACACAGATCCGCACCCGGAAGGATACGGGGCGGTGCAACGTGGCGTCGGATCCTATGGCGGCACTCTCCGGGCCATCGATTACAAAACGGGCAAGATCGTATGGCAGCATCATTACCCGGGCGGGGCCGGCTCAGCCGGCATACTGACGACCGCCGGGAAACTGCTGTTCACCGGCGACAGTACGCAGCATCTGATCGCCTATGATCCCGCCAACGGGAAGATCCTGTGGCATGCCGGTCTCGGCGCAAACGTCAGCAACGGACCGGAGACATATTTGTTAGATGATCGTCAGTACCTGGTGGTCGGCGCGGGAGATTCGCTCTACGCCTTCACAGTCGAACCGTGAACCGGATGTATAACCTCCTGCCGGAATGGCCCGCATGAGACGGAAGCGCAATAATCAGCCGTTTACTACTACTCTACGGTTCATGGTTTATGGTGAGAAGGGAAACGAAACCTACCTTCAGTGGACTCGTAAGACTACGACCGTCGCATCATCAGTCTGGCGTCCGAATGAAAACTCATCCATGGATTCGAAGATCGCGTCGACCACGTCCTCAGCGCTTCTCGCTCGGTTTTTGGCCGCTGCCCGTCGGAGGCCCTCTACGCCCCACTCCTCGCCACATGGATTTGTGGCTTCGATCACGCCGTCAGTATACGCGAGGACCAGATCACCAGGGTTAAGCTGAACAGTGCCTTGCTCGTAGATCCAATCCTGAAACATGCCCACGGGTGCGCCGCCGGTCTCAAGCCAACCAATCGAGTTGTCTCGATGCATGACGACAGGTGGATTGTGGCCTGCGTTGACATACCGCAGCGTATGCGCCGATTCATCGAAAACTCCATAGAACAGTGTCGCGTAGCGTTCCGCTAGGGATGTTGCGTATACCTGACGATTCACTGCCTCAACTGTCGCCGCTCCGTCGTTTCCCGTGAGTAACGCAGCAGTGCGAAGGGAGGACTGGACATTCGATATCATCAGTGCCGCGGCGAGGCCTTTGCCGGAGGCGTCGCCTACCGCCATCGCCCAGCGATGCCCACCGAGCGACAGGAAGTCGAAGCAATCGCCGCCCAGCTCGTGCAGCTGCCGGCAACACGCCCCGTAATCCAAGACGTCGATGGCTGGAACCAAGCGCTGCATAAACCGTTGTTGTACATCGCACGCCGTCGCCCATTCCCAGCGATCTTCCATCGCCAATACCTTGCTCGGCATCTTCGAACCTCCACAAGTATGTCGAACGACGAGACGCAAAATCGACATGCAACGAGGCAATTTGGGCCGGTGCCGCGCGAGACGTGTGCACTCGGACGGTGAGCAGGCGGTTTCACGTTCTGCAATTGTTGGAGACAACTAATGTCCAATGAAGACGTCGCGGCGGAGAGGTGGGACCCAAGTTAAGAGCGTCCGAATTATCTCGTCCTGGACGATCAAGCGATTGATCCCGAGTGGGTCGCGCTTCGTCCTCAATGCCCAAGCAGCGGTGAGACCAGCAGTACAAGCTGCTCCACAATCTCTTCGGAAGGGCGTCGATTTGGCGTCCGGACCCATTCTTTCGCCGCTCCATAAATCGCCCAGCTCAACGCCGTTGCAGTCATTTCGACTGGAACGGGCGGGCTTCCCGGGTGCTGCTTGAGTCCTTCCAGGACGACCCGGCGCACTACGGCAATGACGGCATTTTCAAGGTGCGGCTCCATTAGGCGCTGGCGATCGTGGTCGATTCCGGGTGTTCCCGCGAGGTAATCGCATACCGCCAGGATGATGCCCGTCAACGCGGAGGCGCAGGTTCCATCAAACTGAACATTTCGTCGTGCCAGCAATTCGTTAAAGCGGCTTTGAACGACGGACTCCAGGAGCGCAAACTTGTCTGCGTAGTGGTCATAGAAGGTGACGCGGTTCAGGGTCGCCGCATCAGCGATTTCCTGGACCGAAATCTTTTCGAAGTCCTTCTCCTTCAATAGATTTTCGAGCGCCTTATGCAAAAGAACTCGCGTCCTGCGAATGCGCGGATCGATCAATCCCCGACCAGTTTCGGCTGTTCCCATCCAAGTCAAGGGTAACAAAGATTAGGGGAGTTAAGCTACACTTGTTGTTTTTGTTGAAACTACCACTGTAGCTTAAGCATCGATTGTAAATGAGTGGTTGATCTAAACTAAGGAGAACGTTATGAAGCTTGTCTCGACCATAGCCCGCTATTTGCTAGGGCTCATATTCACCGTCATCGGTCTGAATGGCTTCCTCCATTTCATCCCAATGACACCAATGCCCCCGCTGGCCAGCCAGTTCATCGCCGTGCTTGATGCCTCTCACTATATGGTCTTCGTTTTCTTTCTCCAAGTTGCTTGCGGACTTCTGTTTCTAGCTAACCGCTATGTGCCGCTGGCGCTGACTTTAATCGCTCCCGTGATTGTAAACATCCTTCTAGTCCACCTGTTGATGAATCCCAGCGGCATTTTGCCCGGCGCCATTGCCACCATTTGCTGGTTCGTCGTCTTCAATAGTGTGCGCCCCGCTTTCGCTGGCATTCTCCGGAATCAAGTTCAGCGAGGGTAAAAGGAAAACCGCCTGTTAAATCTGCGAGCGCCGGTTGCCTGCTTAGGCATCGGCGGGAAGGCGTGCTCAGAGTATTTTTCGGACTGCGGCCTCGATAACAGTCATTTCGGTCTCGCCGATGAACGATCGAACCTTGCGTCCGCTTTTGTCATAAAGAAACAGCGCCGGAAGTGCACCATTCCATTTCCTGTCAATGGAATTGATGAAATTGTCGTCGTCTTTGGCTTGTTTGCGGTAGAGCGGACCGGGAATTGCCAGTTGCTTCAGGATTTTTTCAGCGGCGGCATCCTGTTCCGGCTCGTCGGCTGAAATGGTTACCAGTTCAAATCCTTGCGAGCGCAGTTTCGCCTCTAAGCGGATCAGTTGCGGCATCTCCTTGCGGCAGGGGGCGCACCAGGTGGCCCAAAACTCGTATAAAACCACTTTTCCCTTGTGGGAATCGACGAGTCTCTGGAATCCGGTCTCGTCTAGTGGGGCAAGGGCGCAAAATGAAATGCAGGGAAGCAGAAACAATATAGCGAAGGCGATTTTCATTCGCGTAGGTTTCCTCATTTCGTGAGTTTCAGGTTCACGGTCAAGGCCTTCTTGGTGTTGAACACGGTGAGCGTCTTCTTCTTGCTGGTAACGCTGTCCTTCTTGGCCTGGAGCTCATATTCAACGTTGGTGCTCAGCCCGGCAAAATGGTAGCTGCCATCGGCCTCAGTGCACATATGAGCGGACCTGGAGTGACTTAGTGTCTTTCAATTGCACCACTGCGCCGGCCAGGGGCTTTCTCGAGGCATCCGCGACAACGCCCTGCACCGACCGCGTGCCGCTGTCATCGTTCTGGCCGGAAAGAGCGCTGCCGAAAAGCATGGCAGTCAGACAAACCGCCGCGGACAGCCGCATGTGCGCCATATTTATTTCGATTCTGCGTGCAATGAAAACGTTACCTCGACGCGCGCTTCGCCCTCCACATCGATCGGCTTCTCTTCGTCGCGATAGCCTCTAGCGCCCGCCCGTACCGTGTAATGCATGCTGACCGGTGGTATTCGGAAAACGAACTCACCGCGGGCGTTGCACACGGTTTGCTGTTTCTTGATTTTTACTGACGGAGCCGCCTGCGATGGAGCCGGAGTGAGGGTAACCGTCGCGTTAGGCAGCGCGAAGCCCGGATCGCGAAATACCGTCCCCGACTACCACAGCGTACGACTCCGGATCGGCCTTCTTCCCGGCGGCCTGGGCTTGAGGAAGGACGGCGATCAGCGCAAGCCAAGAGGCTAATGCCAATCCTCTTCCTCTTCTTCCTCCTCTTCCTCATCCTCGTCCTCGTCATAATCGAGGTCGTCCTCATCTTCCTCGTCCTCTTCCTCATCCTCCGTGGTTTCGAGCTCAAAAGGATCGAGACCGGTCACGGTGAGATCGGCGCCGCACTCCTCGCAGGTCAGCGTGTCGCCTTCGTCAATTTCGTCCTCGTCTACGTCGATCACAGCGTCGCAGTTTGGACAGTTGACCATCTACTTTCCCTCCAGAAGCATATTCCCTTATACAAGAATTCGAGGCGGACCGCTTATGCGTTGGCTTTGGCCTGGCGGCGCCGCGTGGTGGGCGGCACGATGCCCTTTAATCGGAGATACATAAAGAGCTGCGAGCGATGCGTCAGTTCGTGCTCCTTGACTCCTTGCAGCATCTCCAGGCGAGTCACCCTCTGTCCGTCGAAGCGGGTGATCTCACCGGCATAGAAGCTGGCCGGTTGGGCAGCCAGCTGGGCCGCACGTGAGCTCAATTGGCCGCGGAGTTCGCGCGCCAGTGCGCCGGCGTCCTCAGCTGGCGGGCAATTCGGCTACATACTTGTTAATCATCTCGCGGAACTGCGGCGTAGCCAGGTTGTCGACGCCATCGAGCAACATGCCGGTCAGGGCATGGCTCGACTGTAGAATGTGCCGCGCGATGTCGCCGAAACTCATCAGATCGGCGGAGGGCTTGTAGTCCAGGTCGTGCGCGGAGAAATCGTCCACCGCGTTCGCGGTGTCTTCGCGAATGCTCTTCCAGGAGTCGAGTACTGATTCTAGGCGTACCATAGACCCATTATTAGCACGCATGGGAGCGGGGGAACAGGTTGCGACCGGATGAATGGACGTGTCTAGCTAATTCCGAGTTTGGCTTCGATTCGGGTTACCCGGTTGTCGACATCGATGACTTTACCGGTAAGAGTATCGAATTTGACATCCAGGTGGTTGAAACGAGCGTCGACGCTATCGAACCGCGTCAACCCCGTTGAATCTGGCGTCAACACTGTTGAATCGCGCATTGACAGCGTTGTGGTGCACGACATTCATCAACATTCCCAACAAGCACCGCAAAGGTCGGAATGCCGATTGCCGGATAAAACTGTAGGTCCGTCATCTAAGCAGTATTGTACTTCAGTGAGCTAAATACTCTCAGAGTTTGTACACTCTCACATATGAGAAGGCTAAGGCTAATCTCGCTGTTGATCGCGCTGCCGCTGATGGCCGCCGCGGCGCCCGAGCAAGACATCCGGCGCGTGCTGGACGATCAAGTGGCGGCCTGGAATCGTGGCGACATCCCCGGCTTTATGGAAGGCTACGACAAATCCGAATCGACGACCTTCGTCGGTTCAACCATCACCAAAGGACACGCCCAGGTGCTGGCGAATTACCGTAAACGCTATCCGACGCCCGAGAAAATGGGAACGCTGCGATTTTCAGATCTCGAGATCCGGCCGCTCGGGGCCGATTATGCGTCGGTGATCGGAAGGTTTCATCTGGATCGCTCCGCCGCGGCAGGCGGCGAAGCGTCCGGGCATTTTCACTTTGCTATTTCACAAGACCGCGAAGGGATGGAAGGTCATTCTGGATCACACCAGTTAGAGCAAACCAGTTAGATCCAACCAGCTAGAACATCTTGTCGCGTTGGATGTTGCGCATCTCATCGATGATTCGTTCAAAAATGCGCTTCACGGCTTCGGCGGTCAGCGGGCCGTTATTGTTGCTGGTCACATTGTGGAACACCTGATCTTCGCGCTTGGGCTCATAGATGGGCAGCGAGAGATTCTGCTTGATGCGCCCAATCTCTTCGACCATGCGCGTGCGTTCGTTCAGCAGCGCCAGGAGTTTCAGATCGACCGCGTCGATCCGCTTGCGGCATTCGGCGAGCCGTTGAATGCTCATGGGTTCTTCGATGGTAAACCACTGGAAAGCTCGCGGGCCAGGGCTTCGAGTTTCGCCTCCAGATCGGGCGCTGGCGGCATTCTGCTCGATGACGCGCACGAAGGCGCTTCCGACCACGACGCCATCGGCGATCGCGCCCACGGCGCGGGCCTGGTCGGCGGTAGAGATTCCGAATCCGACGGCCAGCGGAAGGCGAGTGACTTGCCGCATGGCATTAACCAGCGGCGCGACGGCATCGGAAAGAGACGTCGCGTTCGCCGGTGACGCCGGTTCTCGAAACCAGATAAATGAAGCCGGTGGAATACTCGGCCACCAGATTCATGCGCCGCTCGGTGCTGGTGGGGGCGGCCAGGAAATACGGTATCGAGTCCGGCGTGCCGCATGGCGGCCGATATAAGGCTCGGCTTCTTCGACGCTCAGATCGGTGAGCAGGCAGCCGTCGATTCCGTGCGCCACAGCATCGCGCGCGAGCGCATCCAAACCATAGCGCAGCACCGGATTCATATAGGTAAACAGGAGCAGCGGAATCTCGGAATGCTTGCGGATCTCGGCGGCGATATCCAAGCACTTTGGAGACGGTCGTGCCGGCCTTCAGCGCGCGCTCGGATCCGCGCTGGATCACCGGACCATCGGCGATCGGATCGGAAAATGGAACGCCCAGCTCGATCAGGTCCGCGCCACCGCGTTCGAGCGCCGCCACTAACTCCGGCGTGCGATCGGGCGATGGATCGCCGGCAGTGATGTAGGCGATCAGGGCCGGCGCGATGCTCGGTCCGCAGCCGCTCAAAGAGCCGGCCGATTCTGGTCTGGCTCATCGAGCTCCTGAAGATTCTCGCGATAGATGTCGGTGTCTTTGTCGCCGCGGCCGGAAAGATTGATGACGAAGAGCTCGTTCTTCGCCGACCGGGCGCGCGGCGGAGGGCTTCGGCCACCGCGTGCGCGGACTCGAGCGCCGGGATGATTCCTTCGGTGCGCGCCAGCGTGCGCGCGGCTTCGAGCGCCTCGCTGATCGGTCACCGAGACGTACTCAGTGCGGCCCTGATCGCGCAGCCAGGCGTGCTCGGGACCAACCAGCGCGTAATCGAGGCCGGCGGAGACCGAATGCGTCAGCGAAACTTGGCCATCGGCGTCCTGGAGCAGATAACTGAACGCGCCGTGCAGAACGCCGGGAGATCCTCCGGAGAATCGCGCGGCATGCAGCCCGAGTTCAGCGCCGCGCCCGCCTGCTTCGACGCCGATCAAGCGCACGCCTGGGTCGCCGAGAAACGGATGAAACATTCCGATGGCATTGCTGCCTCCGCCTACGCAGGCGAAGATCGAATCCGGCAGCCGATGCTCGCGCTCCAGAATCTGGCGGCGCGTTTCTTCGCCGATCACGCGATGGAAATCGCGAACCATCATTGGATAGGGATGCGCGCCCAGCGCCGAGCCGAGCAGATAGTGCGTGGATTGCACATTGGTCACCCAATCGCGCATGGCTTCGCTGATGGCGTCCTTCAAGGTGCGGCTGCCGCGTCGCGACGCCCACCACTTTGGCGCCCAGCATCCGCATCCGGAACACGTTGAGACGCTGGCGGCGCATGTCCTCTTCGCCCATGTAGACGATGCATTCCAGGCCAAAGAGCGCGCAGACCGTGGCGCGTGGCCACGCCATGCTGGCCGGCGCCGGTTTCCGCGATGATCCGTTTCTTGCCCATCCGGCGCGCGAGCAAAGCCTGGCCCAGGCAGTTGTTGATCTTGTGCGCGCCGGTATGCAGCAGATCCTCGCGCTTGATGTAGATCTTCGCGCCGCCGAGATTTCGCTCAGCCGCTTGGCGTAATAGAGCGGCGTCGGGCGGCCGGCGTAGTTGGCGAGCAGATCCTTGAGCTCGGCTTGAAACGCGGGATCGAGCCGCGCTTCGAGATACGCTTGCTCGAGTTGCTCGAGCGGCGCCATCAGGACTTCGGGCACGTAGCGGCCGCCGTAGGGTCCGAAGTGGCCCTTTCGGGATCTGGTTGCGGTGGCGGCTCATGACTGCAGCGCCGCCTTCACGAACTCGCGCACTTTGTCGTGATCCTTCATGCCGGGGGATTTTTCAAGGCGCGAGCACGCGTCCACGCCCCAGGGTTGGGCTTGTTCGATGGCGCGGCGGACATTCGAGGCATCCAGGCCGCCGGCGACGATGATTTGCTTGGGAAGGCCTTTGGCGCGCGACCAATCGAAGCTCGTGCCGGTGCCGCCGTGCAGGTCGTCCGAAGGCGTGTCGAGCAAAACGGCCTCGGCGGTTTCATCGGTATGGACATGTTCTTGACAGACCGCTAGAGCTGTCCTCATGTAGCCAGCGATCAGGCGCGCCAGATGCGGATGCCGCGCGCCTCCGATGTTCCGTACAATTGTGCGACGTCGAGCCCGGCATCCAGCGCGATTCTTGCGATGGTCTCCGGAGTTTCATTGACGAAGATGCCGACCTTCCAGACAGTGGCGGGAATCTTAGCGGCGATCATGGCAGCGCCGGTGGGTGAAATATAGCGAGGGCTCTCGCGATAGAAGTTGAAGCCGATGGCGGAGGCGCCGGCTTCGACGGCGGCCAGAGCATCTTCACGATTGGTGATTCCGCAGATTTTGACCATCATGACAACAGCGTCTGGAGCGCATGCGCCGGGTCGCCCGATCTCATCAGATGTTCGCCGACCAGAAATGACTGGTATCCCGCGGCGCGAAGCTGCTGCACATCGGCGGCCGAGTGGTATGCCGCTCTCGGCGACTTTGATCACACCTCTGGGAATTTTGCCGGCCAGGCGCAGCGACACGCGCAAGGTCGACCTGGAAAGTATGCAGATCGCGATTGTTTACTCCGATGATGCGCGCGCCGGATGCGATGGCCGGCTTCAGTTCTTCGTCGTCGTGCACTTCCACCAGGGCGGACATGCGGTAGTGTTCGGCCAGTTCGCGGAAGTCGCGCATCTGGCGTTCGGATGAGGATCGCGGCGATCAGGAGAATGGCATCCGCTCCATGCGCGGCGGCTTGGTGGACGTGGTAAGGGTCGATGGTGAAGTCCTTGCGCAGGACGGGGAGCTGTACGGCGGATCGCGCGGATTCGAGATCGGACAAATTTCCCTGGAAATGCTTTTCGTCCGTCAGCACGGATAACGCAGCGGCGCCGCCTTGCTGGTAGGCGCGTGCCAGAGCGGGAGGATCGGCAGTCAGAAGCCAGGATCCCCTTGCTGGGCGAAGCGCTTTTGATTTCGGCGATCACCGCCGGCGCGTGTGGTGAGAGCGCGCGCTGAAAATCCCGGCGGCCTGCGATGGAATCCTCGGCCCGGCGCGCGATGCCGGCAGCTACGCTGGACGAGTTCCAGCTTTTTCTGCTCGACAATTTGGGCCAGGATGTCCGGGATTGCCTTGACCATGTTGGGAAATTTTAATTGTAACTCGGACCGTGTAAGAGGCAGTAGCTATTCATCTGATACTAAGAGTACTGGATGGGAGTTGCCTAGTGAAGATGCTAGGGCTTTGCCACTTTCAGTGTTTTGTTACCCATGCTACCGTAGGTACGTCAACTAAACATAGCGACAATATGGAAACGTTCCGGTTGAGTAAGCCGCTCAATGCCGTATCTGTTGACGCGGACGGTAAAGGCAAACTAGTCACGCTGCCCATGGGCGCGGTTATCAAGGTGTGTGGCGCATCGGCAATTCCGTCGTGCGTCGAAATCCTGTGCGGCGAGTCTCGCTACAACGCGTTTGAGCAAGACCTTCGCGAACGTGCGGAAAAATCGTCCGCTACAACTTCTTCCTAGTTACCGGACTAAGCAGGTACCGGGCGGCTACGTTGAATCCAGCGAAATACCTGGATGGTGCTTCCCACCGTACAAAGCACTATAAACCCGACCATGTACCAGGTGAATTCCTGGGAGTTGATGATACGAATGATGTGACGTCCCAGCCAGAGCGCCAACAAGCCGAGCAGAGTGAAACGAATTGCTCGGCAAAAGAAAATGACTGAGAGCAGACGCGTTCTGGCGTATTGGAAGGCGCTGGCCGCCGCCACGACCAGAGTAAATGGAAAAGGCGGGGGCGCCAGACACGCAACTGCTAAGACTAGCGAGGAACGCTTGGCCATCTTCGCCTTGAGGTATTCGAATCGCTTACGGCTCATCATTCTCTTCAAACCCTCCTGACCACCTTTCCGGCAGACCAGATCCAGCAGAAGGACACCAAGAGTCGATCCGATGGACGCGGTCAGCACATACAGCGGTAGGTGCTCCGGATCTCGCGAAGTGAGGACCACCAGCAGGAAATCATTGCCAAACGGTAGGAACAAAAAGGATGAGTCGAGAATACCGAGCAGCAATGGACCAAAAGCGCCCAAATGGATGAAGTAAACGAACATCTGGCGAAAGAGGGCGTGCACTTCTCGATTGTTGCAGGTGATAGGCCAGGTATGCGGCGGTCGAGGGAGACCGTGCGCCCGATTTGGCCTTTGGGTTGCCATAAGAATAGGCATGACATACCGCGTTACTTTTATGGAACGGACTGGTGTAACTGGAGAGCCGTCCGAGGCCCCGACAGATTACGTCGCTATCGACCTGCCGGATGGGGTAGTCCTCGAGGAACTTTTCATCGACCGCACGGAGCCGGATGCGTTGCACTCGGAGGAAGCTTTGGAAGAGGACGACAGCTTCCTTAGTGTGGGGTCAGAGACTTGGGATTACGAGGTGGCTGACGAGCGAGAGGATGAATTCATCGCGGCGCTCAAAAATTCGCAGATGGTGATGGAATATGTCAGGCTAGATGAAGAGCCGTCCGCGGCATAGTTGGTTTTTAAGCCCGCCATTTGACACTTCCCGGCCTGATTCGGTAAGCTAAGGTGACTGTAAGTCTTTAACGGAGAAGGTCTGTCTTTATGAAAACCCAGTTTCCGTCCGAGCGCGAGATCGTGCGTCAATGGCACTTGGTAGACGCCGACGGACAGGTGCTTGGCCGGGTCGCGAGCAAAGCCGCGATGATTCTGATGGGCAAGCACAAGCCCACCTACACGACTTTTTTGGACACGGGCGATCACGTAATCATTATTAACGCCGAGAAGATCCGGTTAACGGGGCGGAAAGACGCGCAAAAAATTTATCGCCGCCATTCCGGGTATCCGGGCGGGCTGAGCGAAGTGGGCGCCGTGAAAATGCGTGCTACGCGCCCCACCAAGATGTTGGAGCAAGCTATCGCGGGGATGCTGCCGAAGACGAAACTCGGCAAGCAAATGTACCGCAAGTTGAAAGTTTACGCGGGCGACAAGCACCCCCATCAGGCTCAGAAGCCGGTGGGAATGGCGGCAGTCTAGAGAAAGGGATTTGGAGTGGCAGCTACGTTAGTGCAGTATTTGGGAACAGGCCGGCGCAAGACCTCGGTTGCGAGGATTTTCCTGCGATCAGGAAAAGGCGAGATCACCGTCAATGGCCGGACTTTCGACAATTATTTTGCGAATCAGTCGTCGCGCGCGATGGTGCGCCAGCCATTGCTGGCTACCGAAATGGCCGACAAGTTCGACATCATCATACTGGCGAACGGCGGCGGCCCGACGGGCAGGCGGGAGCAGCACGCCTGGGCATTGCTCGAGCCCTCATCGAATTCAATTCCGAACTGCGGCCAAAATTGAAGCAGCTCGGATTATTGACTCGCGACCCCCGCGCCCATGAGCGCAAGAAGTACGGACAGAAGGGCGCGCGCAAACGGTTCCAGTTCTCGAAACGCTAGTTTAGGGGTTAAAAGAGAATCTTGACGCCGCACGCAAGAGCGCGTAAACGCCACCAGTGCGTGCGTCACATTAGAAGCGGCCGGTTTTTGCCGGCGCACACAAATTCCGCTTTGGGCCGTGTGCGTGGCTAAGATCGGGCGAAACCATCAACCCTGCAAAACAAGGAGGCATTTTTGCCGTCAATTTCAATGAAGGAGTTGCTCGAAGCAGGCGTTCATTTCGGGCACCAGACCAAGCGCTGGAATCCAAAGATGAAGGAATACATCTTTGGCGAACGCAACGGAATCTACATCATCGATCTGCAGAAGACCTTGAAGCTTTTCAAGGATGCCATGCGGTACGTAGCGGAGATGGCCGCGCAAGGCAAGACTGTATTGTTTGTCGGCACTAAGCGGCAAGCGCAGGAAGCCATCGCCGAAGAGGCCGCGCGCTGCAGCCAATACTACGTGAATCAACGCTGGCTAGGCGGCCTGCTCACGAATATGTTGACCGTGCAGCGGTCTATCAAGCGCCTCAAAGAGCTGGACGTCATGGCAGCCGACGGCGGCGGGTACGAAGGACGCGCCAAGAAGGAAGCCAGCCGGCTGGAACGCGAGCGCAAACATCTGCAGCAGAACCTGGCCGGCATCAAGGATATGAGCGGTCTGCCGGATATGCTGTTTGTGGTGGACTCGAACAAGGAAGCCATCGCCGTGAAGGAAGCCCGCCGGCTGGGAATACCGGTGGTGGCGGTGGTGGATACCAATTGCGATCCGGACGAAGTAGACCACGTGATTCCGGGCAACGACGACGCCTTGCGGGCGATTCGCCTTTTCACGACCAAGATCGCCGACGCCGTGATTGAGGGCCGGGCGCTGGCGACCGAGCAGGATTTCGCCGCCGAAAAGATCGTCACCGACGAAACGCCGGTCGAAGAGATCCCCGAATACACGCAGTTCGATCCGCAGCAATTGGATCAGCTCATGTCGGAGGGTTTGTCCGACGAGGATCTGCCGTCCATGTCGCTGCCTCGCAAGGGTCCTGGATCGGAAGCGCCGGAAGCGGAAACACCGGAAGAAGTCGGCAAATCGCATCAAAGGCGAATAATGTCCCCGCCGGCATCGGCTGGTGGAAAAAGAAACGAGAAACTTGAAACCAGAAACTGGAACTATGGAGATTAGCGCCAAGTTAGTGAAAGAGCTCCGCGACCGGACCGGCGCGGGCATGATGGAGTGCAAGAAAGCTTTGGTCGAAGCCAATGGCAATCTGGCTGAAGCGGAAATCATTCTGCGTAAACACGGAATCGCTTCGGCATCGAAGAAGGCGACCCGCACCACGCGGCAGGGCATGGTGGGCAGTTATATCCATCCAGGCTCGCAGTTGGGCGTGCTGGTGGAAGTGAACTGCGAGTCTGATTTCGTCGCCCGGACCGACGATTTCCAGAACCTGGTGAAGGATCTGGCTATGCAGGTGGCGGCCGCCGATCCGCAGTTCATCCGCAAAGAGGATGTGACGGCCGAGGTGCTGGACAAGGAGCGCGACATCCAGCGCGGGCGGGCCTTGCAGGAAGGCAAGCCCGAAAAGATGGTGGACAAGATCGTGGAAGGGCGGATGAGCAAGTTCTATGAAGAGATCTGCCTGTACGAGCAGCCCTTCATCCGCGATAACGCCACCAGCGTAGGCGACTTGATCAAATCGGCGATTGCAAAACTTGGTGAAAACATTTCGGTCTCGCGTTTCGTCCGCTTCAAAGTTGGCGAGGCGGCGCTGATCGAGGAAACAGCGGAGACGTCGCCGCCACAAGGTTAATGTGGCGCAGCACTCATGCGTGCCGCGTTCACACTCATGTGAACGCATGGCTGGATGAATCCCGTGCCAAAATACCAGCGCATCGTTCTCAAACTCAGCGGCGAGGCGCTCGCCGGGGGCGGATCTTTCGGCATTGATCCGGAGCGCGTCAAAAGCCTGGCGGCCGAGATCGCCGAAGTAGCGCAAGACGGGCGTGCAAATCGGACTGGTGGTGGGGGGCGGCAACTTCTTTCGCGGTGTCGCCGCGGCGGCCATGAACATGGATCGCGTCGCAGCCGACCACATGGGCATGCTGGCCACGGTCATTAACGCCATTGCCCTGCAGGATGCGCTCGAAAAGGCGGGCGTGCCGACGCGCGTCATGACCGCCATCCAGATGCATCAGGTAGCCGAGCCGTACATTCGCCGCCGGGCGATCCGCCATCTGGAGAAGGGGCGAATAGTGATCTTCGCCGCCGGCACCTCGAATCCCTATTTTTCGACCGATACCGCCGCCACTTTGCGAGCGCTCGAAATCCACGCCGACGTGATCGCCAAGGGCACACGCGTGTCGGGCGTTTATGACAAAGATCCGCTGCGACACTCCGACGCCGTGCTGTATCGAGAAGTGACTTATCATGAAGTGTTGGCTAAGGCCTTGGCGGTGATGGATGCCTCCGCGGTGGCCATGTGCCGCGATAACCGGCTGCCGATCATGGTTTTCAATTTAAACGAGTTCGGAAATATAATGCGTATGTCGATGGGCGAGTCCATTGGAACTCTCATTCACTAAGTCGAACTTATGAAAAACGAACCGCAAACAACCCCAGCAGCAGTTACTTTTAAGACCGTGAAAGAGATTGAAGCGAACGCCAAGACTCGGATGGAGAAGGCTCTGGCCGATCTCCAGCATGATATGGCGGCAGTTCGCACCGGCCGCGCTTCGGTAAGCCTGCTGGACAACGTGCGAGCCGATTACTACGGCACGCCGACGCCTTTGAATCAACTAGCCACGCTGCATGTTCCGGAGCCGTCGCTGATTACGGTCCAGCCTTGGGATGTGTCGCAGATTGGCGTGATCGAGAAGGCTATACGGTCGGCCGATCTCGGACTAAATCCAGGCAATGACGGCAAGCTCATTCGCGTGCCCGATTCCGCCGCTCACCGAAGAGCGCCGCAAGGATCTGGTCAAAAAGCTTCACCACATCGCCGAAGATCATCGCGTCGCGATGCGGAATGTGCGGCGCGATGCAACGAAAACGTGAAGAAGCTGCTCAAGGACAAGATCATCAGCGAGGACGAGGATCGGCGGGCTCACGATGAGATCCAGAAGCTTACCGACGCCAGCATCCAGAAGCTGGATCAGGCCGCCAAGACGAAAGAGAAAGAGATAATGGAGCTGAAGTAGGCCAGCCGGCAGGATAGAGTTACAATCCTATCGATGACCTATCCACACAGGCTCTCGCGCCGGGTGGCCTTGTCCGCCCTGTTTTGCCTTCCGCTCTCGCTTGTCGTCGCCGCTGGCCGCCCCATTTCCGAGACCGATATTTTCTCGTTTCAATGGATGGCGAATCCCCGGATCTCGCCCGACGGATCGCGTGATCGTCTACGTGCACGTCAGCGTAAATTCGAAGCACGACGGCTACGACACCGCGCTATGGATGATACCCTCGGCGGGCGGCGCAGCGCGGCAATTGACCAGCGGGCCGCGCGATTCGTCGCCGCAATGGTCGCCGGACGGCAAGCTGCTGGCGTTCGCGCGATCGCCGGAAAAAGACGGCAAAGTGCAGCCTCCGCAAATCTATCTGCTGGCGATGGAAGGCGGCGAAGCGCGGCCGCTAACCGATACGCCGAAGGGGGCTAGCGGACCCATTTGGTCGCCCGACGGCCATACCATCGCGTTTTCATCCAACACGCTTCCAGCGGACTTCGACAAGAAAAAAGACAACGAAGAGAAAAGCGACGTCCGCGTGATCACCAAGGCGGTGTATCGCATGAATGGCGCGGGCTACCTGGAGGATCGGCCCAATCACATCTGGACCATCGAGGTTCCCAAGGTTCCCGGTGAAGCGCAGAAGGCCAAGCAGATCACGTCGGGCGAATTCAGCGAAGGCGATCTGGTATGGTCGCGCGACAGTTCGCAGATTTACTTCACATCGCGGCGGGTCGCTGAGTCCTACTACGAAACGCCGCACACCGATTTGTATGTCGTGAAGGCCAGCGGCGGAGACATCACAGAAAGTCGCCGGCCTGGAAGGCTCTATTCAACAGATGGCGCTGAGTCCGGATGGAACGCGAATGGCGTTCGCCGGCGACGATCGCAATCGGCAAAGATGGCGTGGAGCGATCCTACAGCCAGCCGGACCTGTTCATCACGTCGCTGCAACCCGGGTCGACGCCCAAGAATCTCACCGCAAATTACGACTACGATATCGGCGGCGGAATTGGCGGCGATCAGGGCCCACCGCGGGGAAGCGGCCCGTCCAAGCCTTTCTGGAGCAAAGATGGAAGGTACATCTTCGTCGTGGCGGCGGAAGAAGGCCGAGCGAATCTCAAGCGCATCGACGCGGAAACCGGAAAAGTCGAGCCACTCACAACAGGCGATCACGATATTTTTGCTTACAACGCAACGCCGGATGGGTCCAAGGCCGCGGTGCTCGTATCAACGCCAACCAATATCGGCGACATGTACATGGTCGACGTTGCGTCGCGCGAGATGCGCCGGCTTACCACGATCAACGAAGAGCTGTTTTCGAAGCTCAATCTGACCGAGCCGGCCATGATCTGGTACAAGAGCTTCGATGGGAAACGCATCCAGGCATGGGTTCAGCGGCCGCCCGATTTTCAGGAAGGCAAAAAGTATCCGCTCATCCTCAATATTCATGGCGGACCGCATGCGGCCTACGGCTACACGTTCGATCACGAGATCCAGTGGATGGCGGCCAAGGGCTACGTGGTGCTGTATCCGAATCCGCGCGGCAGCACAAGCTACGGCCAGGATTTCGGAAACGTGATCCAGTATCATTATCCGGGCGACGATTTCAAGGATCTGATGGCAGGCGTGGACGATTTGATCGCGCGCGGCTGGGTGGATCCGGAAAAACTCGGCGTCACGGGCGGCAGCGGCGGCGGGCTGTTGACCAACTGGGTGATCGGCCACACGCAGCGCTTCAAGGCGGCGGTCGCGCAGCGCGATATCGCCGATTGGTCGGACTTCTGGTATACGGCCGACTTTACGCTCTTCACGCCAACCTGGTTCCGCGGCGCGCCTTGGGAACAGGAGGCCGATTTCAAGGAGCGCTCGCCCATCACGTACATCACCAAGATCACGACGCCGCTGATGCTGATTGAAGGCGAGGCCGATTATCGTACGCCTCCGGCCGCTGGCGGCGAGCAGATGTTCCGCGCGCTGAAGTACCGCAAGATCCCGACCGTAATGGTGCGGTTCCCGGGCGAATCGCACGAGCTTTCGCGATCGGGCAATCCTAAGCATCGAGTGGAACGGTTGCAGCATATCGTGGCCTGGTTCGACAAATATCTGCGAGGGCCAGGAAATTCACACCTACGACGTGCAGTAGCGAATGTGAGACCGCGTCGAAATCGGACAGCATGTAGCGAAAACGGACAGTGTAGTCGCCGGGCCTGGTCGCAGCCGGCACTGATGTTCCCGAAAGGGCTCTTTGCACGAGCAGTACAAATGGAATAGGAATTGCACTGACAAGCCCCTACCGGCCTCGTCAAACAGGACTTTAAAGAAATGATCTACTCCAGAAGTCTTACGACATTTCTTGTGCTCATACTGGCTTTTTCCGCTGCCGCTCAAACGTCGGAGGTATCTATTGAGGAGCCCAAGCTTCCACCGGTGATCGGGCCTCTTGTCAGGCCTTTTCACGTCCAGCGCCGCATCGTCTCTCCAGCCAAGCTGTCCGACACGCGACGATTGGAGTCGCTGGTTCGCGCCGGGAATCTATACCTGTCGGCGCAGGATGCAATTGCGCTAACGCTCGAGAACAATATAGATATCGCGGTTCAGCGCTACGCGCCATTTCTGTCGAGAGAAGTGCTGCGACGGACCGAGAGCGGTCAGTTCCTGCGAAATGTTGTGCAGCCGATCAGCCCTGGACCGCAGAGCGTAAGCTTGGCCGGCGTTACATCCACCACCGTCGGCCTTCCGGATACTGGGTCCGGCGTCAGCTCCGGCGGCGGCCTGGTCATTTCCATAGGCACGAACCCGCCAACGTTAGATCCGATTCTTTTCGCAAACGCGAATTTTCAGCATCAAACCAGTCCTGAAAGCAATCTGCTTCTGGCTGGAGTTGCGGCGCTGGTGAATGACACCCGCGCGTTCCAAGCCGGATATTTTCAGCAGTTCATCACCGGAACTTTGGGCCAGCTCACCTTCAGCAGCACCAGAAATCACCTCAACAGTCCCGCGTTTGAGACCAACCCGTTCACCAGCGGTAGCCTGGACTTTTTCATACAGCAGCCTCTGCTGCAGGGTTTCAGTATCGCCGCGAATAACCGCTATATTCGCGTCGCGAAAAACAACATGAAAGTCAGCGATCTCCAGTTGAAACGGCAGGTCATCACCACCGTGTCCGCCGTTTTGAATCTTTACTGGGACTTAGTGAGCTTCAACGACGATTTGCGCATCCGAGAGCAGGCTCTAGCCACGGCGCAAAAGCTCCTCGAAGACAACCAACATCAGGTCGAACTGGGTACGCTGCCAAAAATTGAAGTGACCCGCGCGCAAGCCGAGGTATCGTCCACTAAGGAAAATCTGTTGATCGCACAGACTAACGTCTCGCAGCAGGAGATCGTCCTGAAGAACGCTCTAAGCCGAAATGGCGTGGCCAGTCCGAATATGGACGAGGTGCACATTATTACTCTTAATCAGATTGTCGTGCCGGCCACGGAGGACCTGAAACCGACTCCGGAGCTCATCGACCAGGCGCTCCACGCGCGCACTGAACTCGAACAGGCCCGTATCAACCTCGAAAGCTACAAGATCAACTTGGCCGGAACGAAGAACGGCTTGCTGCCGACTTTGAGCGCTTTTGCCGAATTTACGAACAATGCTCTATCAGGTGACCCGAATGCTTTGACCCCAGGTGTGATTCCTCCACAATTTGCGATCGGCGGCTACGGGAATTTTCTGGCGCAGATTTTCCAGCGCCACTTTCCAAACTACTCGGCCGGGTTTTCGCTGAATATTCCCTTCCGCAATCGCCAGCCACAGGCTGACTACGTGACGGACCTGCTCACCGTCCGCCAAAACGAGCTGCTCCTTCAAAAGGCGATCAATCAGGTTCGTGTCGACGTCAAGAATGCCGTGATCGGCCTCCAGCAGGCCCGCGCGAGATACGAGACTGCGGTGGCAACCCGCACGCTCGCACAGCAGACTTTGGAGGCCGAACAGAACCGTTTTAAGTTCGGCGAGTCCACCATCGCACTGGTAGTGCAATCTCAGCGCGATCTTGCTAACAATCAGGAGGCGGAAATCCAGGCCATGGCGAATTATACACATGCCAAGATTGCATTCGACGATGCAGTGGGACAGTCATTAGAGGTGAACAACATCTCGATGGCCGAGGCCGCTTCCGGACGTGTCGCGCGCGAATCCACGATACCGGAACATAGCCCAGAGAACAAGAAGTGAGGAACGAAATGAGAAAGACTCAAAGAGGTTTGGCGATCGTTGCGGCTTGGACCTGCCTGACGTCGCAGTTGATGGCTCAAGCTCCCCAACAAAGGGTGGAACCACCTCACGCGCCCATCTTCATACGATCGTACGAAGGATCCCGGCTAGCACCGCTCGAAATGAAAAACTCGGACCGGCTGCGGAGCCTGATTCGAGCTGGTAAGCTCTATCTGACAGTGCAAGATGCAATCGCCGTAGCGATAGAAAACAATCTGGATTTGGAAATCGACCGATATGGTCCCGCTGGGGGCCGAATGGAATTTGAAGCGGCAGCAAGCCGGTGGTCCTCTGAAGGGGGTCACGAACGGCAATACGCTTTCTAACCAATCTACCAGCGGACAAGGCGTGGTCGGCAGCGAGGTGGCCGCGGGGCTGGCCAGCAATGGCGGCGGAAGCAACAGAACAGGTACAGGCGGAGTTGTTCAACAGATCGGGCCCATTACACCGAACCTCGATCCGGTCTTCCAGAACGCGACTTCCTTTCAACACATCACAACGCCGCAGCCGAACCGCCACGGTAAGCCAGGTGTCCTCCCTGATCGATTCGCGGCATATCATTAATTCGTTTGTCCAGCAAGGGCTGATCACGGGCGGTTTTGTGCAAGTCACTGCCAACGAGTCCTATCTCAAAGAGAACGCCCCTACCAACAATCTCAATCCTGGAGTTGCGCCGGTGGTTCAGATTACTGTCCGTCACTCGCTCCTGCAAGGCTTCGGCGTAGCGGTCAACAGAAGATTCATCACGGTGGCGGAAAAACAGGTAGGCGCATCGCGCGAGACGTTCCGTTCTCAATTACTGAATCTGGTTGCGAGCGTTCTGAACCTCTACTGGGACTTGGTGGCCGACGATGATGACTTGAAGGTACGGCAACGCGCCCTGGAGGCGGCACAAAAGTTCCGGGAGGATACGAGAAAGCAAATCGAACTGGGCGCGATTGCCAGGGTCGAACGGCTTCGACCGGAGGCCGACTATTCCGCCCGGCGGCAGGAGCTTGAGATTTCTCAAGCCACGGTACGCCAACAGGAGAATCTGCTTAAGACTGCCATGAGTAAGAATGGGCTGGAAGACCCGCTGATCGATGCCGTGGAAATTGTTCCGCTCGATCATGTTGAAGTTCCTGAGCAGGACGATCTGCCCGGCTTGCGCGCTCTTCTGGCGCGGGCGCTCGCGAAGCGGCCGGACGTCGCACTCGCCAAGATCAGCGATGAGACTGGGGAAATCCTGGCGCTCGGAACGATCAACACTCTATTGCCGTACTCTGCAGGGCGTTGTATGCTACCTGGGATGCCGGCCAAGCGGGCGTTCCTGTCCCGGGCAATCCACCCGATCCTAAATTCGTGGGCGGCCTTGGAACTGCATTAGGCCAGGTCTTTCGCCGTGATTACTACAGCCAGCGTCTGGGTGCCAGTTTTAATATACCGCTCTATAACCGGCAGGCTCAGGGCGACTACGGGATAGAACAGTTGCAATTGCGCCAAGGGGATCTGATCGAACGCAGAAATATGAATGCCATCTTAGTGGCTATTTCCAACCAGATGATCGCGCTGCGGCAGGCTCGCGCGAGATATTCGCAGGCTGCCGACACGCGCGCTCTGCAGGAGCAATTGCTCGAAAAAGAGCAGCAGATGTTCAATTTCGGCGGCGCAACCATCGCAGATGTGGTCGCCGCAAGGACGACTCTGTTGGCCGCACAGCTCACCGAGGTCGAGGCGCTGGCCGCTTATGGCCGCGCGCGTGTGGCGCTCGACCAGACACTGGGTGAGACTCTAGAGGTGAATCACATTTCAATCGAGCGAAGCATTGAACGGGCGTGTGTCCCCGTAGCGCACGCACTTCCTGCGTGCCGCGTTCACACTCTTGTGAACGTCTTTCAGCTACCAAATCTTGCACGGCTTCGGGCGTACCATCGGCTGGCCCACCCGGCAGGCGAAGGCTTGGCCGAACTCGGGCATATTGGAAACGACGCCGTTCACGCGATACTCCAGCGGCGAATGTGGATTTGTGATCGCATCCATGCGCTTGGTCTCGGGCCGTTCGTCGCCGCAAGCCCACTGCGCCATGCCGACGAAGAAGCGCTGATCCGGCGTGAAGCCCATCGATGGGCTGAAGATCCTGTCCTTTGGTCGCGCTCTTCCAAGCCAAGTAAGCCAGGAACGTTCCACCCAGATCGGCGACGTCTTCGCCGAGCGTCAGCTTGCCATTAATCTTGATGTCGTCCACGATGGTGTACGACGAATATTGCTCTGAAACGCAGTCCGCCCGCTGCTGAAACTCCTGGGCGTCGCTCTTGGTCCACCAGTCCTTTAGATTGCCCTTGGCGTCGAACTGGCGGCCCTCGTCATCGAAGCCGTGCGTCAGCTCATGCCCGATGGTAGCGCCCGTGTCGCCATAGTTCGGCGCGTCGTCCACCTTCGGATCGAACAGCGGCGGCTGCAGAACGCCAGCGGGGAAGTTGATGTCGTTCATTTGCGGATCGTAATAGGCATTCACGGTGGGCGGCGTCATTTCCCACTCGGTCTTGTCCACGGGCTTTCCGATTTTGGCGAGTTCGCGGCGCGATTCGAAAGCGGTCGCGCGTTCCACGTTGCCAAAGTAGTCTTCGCGCCCGATCTTGATCGAGCTATAGTCGCGCCATTTGTCGGGATAGCCAATTTTGTTGACGATGCCGTGCAGTTTCTCCGAGCGCCCGCTGCTTGGTCGCGTCGCCCATCCACGGTAATTGGCGGATCTCGCTTCTCCATGGCCGCTTCGATGCCCTTGGTCATGACCAGCGCTCTCTGCTTGGTATCCGGCCCGAAAGTCTTGCGAACGAATTCCTGGCCCAGGGCCTCGCCCAGATCGGCATCCACGCGTCGCACGCAGCGCTTCCAACGCGGCGGCATCTCCTCCAGGCCCTGCAGATATTTGTTATAGAAATCGAAATTGGCCGCGACGAAGGGCGATGAAAGATAGGGCGCTTTGGCGTGCACCAGGTGCCAGCGGAGATAGGTCTTCCAATCGGCGAGGCTTCGCGACTGGAGCAGCGTCTGAAGCTCTTTGTAGAACGCCGGCTCGGTGACGTTGATAGTGGATGTGTCTGGCACGTTGGAAGTCTTGAAATACACGGTCCATTGAAAGGCAGGAGTAAGCGCCTGCAACTGAGCGCGCGTCATTTTGTGGAACTGCTTGTAAGGATCGCGCTTTTCCACGCGAGTCAACGAAACTTTGGCCAGCGCGGTCTCCATGTCCATTACGGTTTGCGCATGGGTCTTGGCGATTGGCGGCTCTTCGCCCAGCAACTCAAACATCTTCTGTATGTGCTCGACGTATTTCTGCCTGGTTTCCTGCGATTTGGCGTCGGTTTTGACATAGTAGTCGCGGTCCGGCAGGCCCAATCCTCCGGCGGTGGCGAACGCAATGACGCTTGAAGAGTCGGCATAGTCCTGATTCGATCCAAAACCAAACATCATATGGCTGCCGGAAATATTGAGATGTTCGCGGCCCAGGAACGCAGGCAGTTCGCGGGTGGACTTAAGCGCGGCGATCTCATCGAGTCCCGGCTTGAGGGGCGCGGCGCCCGCTTTTTCCACGGCAGACTCGTCCATGCAGGCATAGAAGAAATCGCCGATCTCGGTTTCCACCAGACTGCGATTGGCAGCCGGTTTGGAAGCCTGCTCGAGGATGCCCCACAGAAAACGCTGGTTGTCTTCCGCAAGCTTGGCATAAACATCCCAACGAGCCTGGTCGGGTGGAATCGGATTTTTCTTCACCCAAGCCCCGCAGGAGTACCGGAAAAAATCCGTGCAAGGATCGACCGAGCGATCCATGGAAGAGATGTCCAGGCTGGGACTGTAGGGCAACGCGAATAGGGGCGTGTCTTTGGTCTCCGAGAATAATGCCGTCGTGATAATAAGAACCAGGAATGGAAGTCTCACACTGCTATGGTAGACAAATTTCGTCGATCGGCTACGGCTGTCTAGATTACGGTGTAGGTAAAGGTTGTACTGGAATGGTGGCTCCAGCTTGAGTCTGGAACCCACCGATCGTGATTGTCACCGGTATCTCTCCGGCCGGCGTCGATGCGGGCACGCGCACGTTGAATTGGTACAAGCCGCTGATGGAACCGGGCGCGAGCCCCGCATAGAGTACATCCGATGACGACAACGTCACATTGCCGATCATAACCGTGACGGGACTAGTGAGGTTAGCGATTCCGCCGTCCAACTGACCGGCCGGAACTGATGGACTCGTATCGCCAAAACCAGTGCCAAACAGCGAGATGACCTGGCCCGGCTGCGCGGACGTCGCGCCAGGAACCACGGACTGGTCCGCGATGATGTTGCCGGTGCCGGCCACTAGCGCCGCGATGTTGGTCGAAGTCCCGAATAGAAAGAACGCTGGCGCGAAGGCCTGCAGTCCATGGAGGGTGGCGACGTCGCTTTGTAATTGATTGGGTTTGCTCGGATTGATGATGACAGTGAGCAGCACGGGACCGGTGCCTGTGAACGTTGGCATCTGCGCATTAATCTGGTCGGTTTGCACGTAAGAAATCGGCAAAAGCACTGGCTGCGGAACTCCCGGGCCGGTAACCTGAACAGACACACAACTGAGTACCGTAGGGAAGGCGTTGTTGGAAATATCGCCCAAACCCACGGTTCGGTAGCGGCTGGCTTCTTGGAAACCCAGTCCTTTAATCGCTATCATGGCCTTCGAGGAAAAGGTGGACTGAAAAGATCCGGCGTTGACGGCTGTGGTTAAGGTAGGCTTCTTGGTGATTGAGCAGCCGCCCGCCGAGGAGATGATCCTAGTGAGCGTGTAAACACGATCACCAGCAGGTGTGCCGTCGCCATCAGCGGCGACCGCCGAGATGTAAACCTCAAGATCGCCAATTTCGCTTGAGGGCGGAGACCACACCACATCGAACTCGTAGCCCGCTCCCGTGGCGGTCGGCGGCGCATTCATGTGTTCGGCGAACTCGCGCATGGCGTTGCAGGGAGGAGCGGATCCAAAGCGGGAGCCATTATCGCAGACAACCTGGACGGCAATGCCCGCTGAGTAGTCGCCGGCCGACTGCGTCTGGTCGCTCACTGAGCGAATCGTGATCTGGAATCCCCAGCGCTGTGCTTGCGGATGCGCGACCTTGAGGTGGATGGTCTGTTGGAGGCCTGGGTTGTAGCTAGTGATGTCGGCCGTCACCGATCCCGATGCGTCGCTGTTGGCAGCGCCATAAGTGGTGTGGCAGACGCTACAATTCTGGCCGTTGTGATCAGTGGGCGCTCCGGTGTAGCCGATGCTCGGCATGGCGCTTTCTGCGAGCAACAGCGCAGGAGCGGCTAACAGCAGACTGACGAAGAGTGTTCGGCGCATGCCCGTGAGACTACTGCAGTCAAAAAAAGTTACAGACATGAGTAACCGGTTATTTACCCTAGGTCCAAAAAGGCTAGGGCCTTTTTCGTGGCCGTGCTCAAAGGAAATTCGTTCAGCTTGTTCTTTGCAAGCCACTGAAACTTTGCCGGCGCGCGTTGCAGCGATGCCCTGAAAACATCGTAGGAGAAATTTGTATTAACGATGGTGTGGCGAAAACGTGCAATTATCGCCTCCATTCGTGCGCGTGGCAGTTGCGCAGGCTCGGGTAATTCCCAGAATCCGGCCAGCCTGCGACTATCCGCCGGCCGCTTCCAAGCCAGTATCTTGTCAGCCTTCTCAATCACCAGAAGTTGCATCTCCACCTCGATTGCGCCGGGACGCGCCGACTTCAAGGGCAGCTCGTTCTGCCGGCCTAACTGTCGCGCGCGGCAATCGCGCGCTAAAGGACATAAAAGACACTGCGGCTGCCTGGGCAGGCACACAGTTGCGCCGAGCTCCATCAGTCCCTGGTTGAATTCCCCAGGATTACGCGGATCGATAGCAGAATCCGCGACCGCGCGAAGCCGCGTCCGTACCAGCGTCGAATCGACGTTCCCGTGCTCTCCAGTTAGCCGGCTGAGAACGCGGATTACGTTCCCGTCCAGCACGGCATGCGGCAATTCAAAAGCGATGCTGGCAATGGCCGCTGCCGTATAGTCGCCCACGCCGGGCAACGACCTTATAGTGGGATAATCCCTTGGAAATTCTCCGAGTTCTATAATCTTGTTAGCGGCTTTTTGGAGATTCCGGGCGCGCGAATAGTAGCCCAGTCCAGCCCACGCGGCCAGCAGATCGTGCTCTTCGGCGGATCGAAGAGCTTCGATCTGAGGAAATCTATCGAGGAAACGCTGATAGTAAGGAATGACGGCGGCGACGCGGGTTTGCTGCAGCATAACCTCCGAGATCCAGATGCGATAAGGATCGCGTGTGCTGCGCCACGGCAGGTCCCGTTTGTTCTTCCGATACCAAGTCAGAATGCGGCGGCGAATGGAGCGGAGCAGTGAAAGTCGGAGCTTGGATGAACTGGGATCTTCGGCCGCATCCTGGTTAGCCAGCAAAGAGGCTCCGCCCGCGGCTGCGGATTTCAAACCGCGCCGGGTGGTCCGTGCCATATTGGATTCATTATCGTATGCGCGGCCGCGCCGGCGGCTACCGCATGTAGAATTACGATTTTGAGTGCGGAGCGGACTGCCTAATTTCTGAGGGCTTCGTCGCCGTGATGATGGAAGAGCTTGCGCTTCAGGTCGGGCCAGAATTCCTTCAGGACTTGCGAGGCCGCGTCGATGCCGATCTGCTCGCCAAACTTGAGTATATTGTCTCCAACTGTGCGATCGTCCGGATGGTAGCTATTCGATATCGCGACGGCGGTGGCGTTGCCTAGCACTTCCGAGTAGTTGAAGCGCAGGTTGCCGGCATCGGTGCGCGTCACTAAGACCCTCGTCGCGGCATAAGCCGCCCGCGACCACTTGGTGCCAGTGCCACGCCGGAAATAGCGTGGGTCTTCGTGGAGAAGGGTCGGGAACAGCCCCTCCGTCATGATATTGCCGATGGCCTGATCCGCATAGCTGGTTCCGAATCTTCGGGCGAAACCGGCTGCGCCCTGGCCGAAAGAGGGGTCGCTGTTGGCCCACTGGCCGATACCGGCAATGGCGGCGCCGAGTGCAATCAGCGGATAGTCGAACGAGTCCTTGCTCGCAATGGTGAATTTTTGCTTGGCCGTGATGGGAGTGTAGACAGCGGATGCATTGGCGGTCCGATAGTTGGGCAATACGCCAAGGATGCGTTTATCGGGGGGCGGCTGGTCCACTACAGGTTTCGGGTCTGGAGACGCTGCGGAGCCGTTGTCGGAACCCGCTCCCTGTGCCTGAAGTTGAGGCAGCAGAGATACTAACAGTGCCGCCGACGCCAATAGGCGCGTGAAAAAAATCATTGTTTAATTCCAGAGACTTACGGGGAAACGAGACCGTCTAAGTCCATTATATCCAATTGCGCTGTAAGTACAGTGACGAGCCTCGTAAGCCCTGGGGATGTAAAGATTTGTCAGGCCTTCGAGTCGCGCACTAATTCCAAAAACGCCTTGGCCGCGTGACTCAAGCTACGCTTGGCCGGACACACCAGCCTGATCTTGCGGTCGACACTCAATTCCTTCACCTTTATCTCGCGCAAGACATCCTGCTCAACGTCCTGCTCCACGCACATGTGCGGCAGAAACGCCACGCCCTCATTACGCTGCACCATCTTGCGGATAGTTTCGACGGTCGGCATTTCCACATCCATATTCAGCGGCACCTTATAGCGTTGAAATTCCTTCAATACGACGGCTCGGTACGGTGACAGAACATTATGCGCAACGAATGTCTCCATGCCCAGCTCGTTAATCGATACCTCCGCGCGGTTGGCGAAGCGATGTTGCGGCGAAACTACGAATGCCAGATGATCGGTGTAGATCACCCTGGACAGCAGCCGGTCGTCCTCCGGGTCGTAGCTGATTACACCGAGTTCGAGGTCGCCATCGATCAACTGCGACGGAATCTTGCTCGAAAACGAACGCCGTACCTGCACCTTCACCTTCGGATAAAGCCGCCGGTAGCGCTCGATGTGCCCCAGCAAATATAGCGACGTCGATTCATTCGCTCCCACCACCAGCCGCCCAGCCGAGTTGTCGCGCAACTCCGCCAGCGCATTTTCCAGATCCGCTTCCAGATTCTCGAACCGGCGGGCGTAATCGTGCACGATATAGCCGGCGTCCGTCAGTAGCAGTTCCTTGCCGGAGCGATCAATAAGCTTTTCCTGCAGATCTGACTCGAGCTTTTGGATCGCTAAAGATATCGCAGGCTGGGTGCGCAATAGTTTTTCAGCGGCGCGAGAGAAGCTTTTCTCGCTGGCAACTGTCAGGAAGACTTTGAGAGGATAGAGCTCCATAAGTCCCGCTTATGCCATCATTGTAGCTTATTCTGGTGGTCGTAATTATAAATTTGCCAAATCGCGCCCCGGGCCCGATAATGAGTGCAAAGGCAGGAGGACTTATGGCGAATCGCGTCTACATCTTCGACACGACCCTCCGTGACGGTGAGCAATCGCCGGGCTGCAGCATGACCGTACCCGAGAAGCTGCGGCTGGCGCGGAAATTGGTTGAATTAGGCGTCGATATCCTCGAAGCCGGGTTCCCCATCGCCTCGGAGGGTGACTATGAGGCGGTGGATGCGGTCAGTCGTGAGTTCTCCTGGGTTCAAGTGGCGGCGCTCGCCCGCGCCAACACGCCGGATGTCGAGCGGGCTGCGGACGCCCTCAAACATGCTCGCCGGCCGAGAATCCACACCTTCATCGCTACCAGCGAGATCCACCTGAAGTACAAACTAAAGAAGTCGCAGCAGCAGGTGCTCGATGAAGCAGTCGCCGCGGTGGAACTTGCCCGCCAGTATACCGATGACGTAGAGTTTTCCGCCGAAGACGCCACCCGGACCGAGCTGGGCTACTTGGAGGAAATTTCGCGGGCCGTGGTCGCGGCTGGAGCCCGCACAGTGAACCTGCCGGACACTGTCGGCTACTCGATTCCGGAGGAATACGCGGAGCTTATCGGGCACATGGTGCGCGTGCTGGGCGACAGTGCTATCGTGAGCGTCCATTGCCACGATGATTTAGGGCTGGCAACCGCCAATTCCATCGCCGCCGTCCAAGCCGGAGCGCGGCAGATCGAATGCACCATCAACGGCATCGGCGAGCGGGCCGGCAATGCATCGCTCGAAGAAATCGTGATGGCTTTCAAGACTCGCCGCGACAAGCTGCCCTATGAAACCAAGATCGTGAGCGAGCACATCTACTCAGCCAGCCAGCTTTTGGCCCAGACCATCACTTTTGGTCCCCAACCCAACAAGGCCATCGTCGGTGACAATGCCTTCGCACATGAAGCCGGCATCCATCAGGACGGCTATTTGAAGGAGCGCACCACCTACGAGATTATCGATCCTCATACGGTTGGTGTTCCGGAGACTAAGCTGGTGCTCGGTAAGCACAGTGGCCGTCACGCTTTGAACAAACGCGCCGAGGATCTCGGTTTCCAGTTAAGCAAACCGGAACTGGATGCCTTGTATCTCAACTTCACCGCGCTCGCCGATCGCAAGAAGGGCCTGCGCAACGAAGAGATCCTGAGGCTGATTCGCGAAGTGGTGGGAGAGACGGCGGCTGCAGCGAATGATTAAGATGTGGCGCACGCACTCGTGCGTGCCGCGTTCACACTCATGTGAACGCAACGAAAAATGCAGCTAAATCTACTAATCCTCCCCGGCGACGGGATCGGCGCCGAGGTAACGCGCGAAGCAGTCAAGGTTCTCGAAAAGGTCGCTACAAAATTTCACCATCAGCTTTCCATCAGTGAAGGCCTGCTGGGCGGAATCGCCATTCATAAGACCGGCGGCCCGCTGCCGCAAGAAACCATCGATCTGGCGTTAAAGGCTGACGCCATCCTGATGGGCGCAGTCGGCCTACCCGAATTCGACAATGTCCCGCCCGAGAAGCGGCCCGAAAAAGGACTGCTGGGGCTGCGCAAAGTCTTGGGCGTTTACGCGAACCTGCGTCCGGTACGTTCCTATACAGCCTTGCTCGATTCTTCGCCACTCAAGAATCAGCTGGTCGACGGAACCGACATGATCATCGTGCGCGAGCTGACGGGCGGTATTTACTATGGAACACCGCGCGGAATAATCGAAGACGGCCAGAACACGCGCGCCGTCAATACCATGAGCTATACCCGCGCCGAGATCGAGCGGGTCACTCGCATGGCATTTCATCTGGCGCGCAATCGCCGCAAGAAAGTCACCAGCGTCGACAAATCCAACGTGCTCGAAAACTCGCAGCTCTGGCGCAGGGTGGTGATCGAAGTGGCGCCGGAGTTTCCCGACGTCGCGCTCGATCACATCCTGGTCGACAACTGCGCCATGCAGTTAATCCTGAACCCTCGCCGCTTCGACGTCCTGCTCACGGAGAACATGTTTGGCGATATCCTCAGTGATGAAGGAGCAGTTTTGGCCGGATCGATCGGCATGTTGCCTTCAGCCTCGATCGGCGACCGCAAACCGTCCGGCGCCTGGGTAGGGCTATATGAGCCGGTGCATGGGTCGGCCCCCGACATCGCGGGGCAGAATAAAGCCAATCCCTTCGGAGCAATCGGTTCAGTGGCAGCGATGCTCGAATACAGCTTCAGCCTCAAAGAAGAGGCCGCCGTAGTAAACCGGGCGATCGAGACCGTGCTCAACTCAGGCAAAGTCACTGCGGACTTAAAGCGCCCCGGGGCGGCTTCGGCCAGCACCACAGAAGTGGGAGAAGCAGTCGTAAAGGCAATATGAAACCTCGCACCATCATCGAAAAGATTTGGGACAACCACATCGTCAGTGAGCGTCCCGGCGCACCGGCGCTGCTCTATATCGATCTGCACCTGGTGCACGAGGTCACCTCTCCGCAAGCCTTCGATGGGCTGCGCGCTCGTGGGCTGAAGGTCCGGCGTCCTGATCTCACAATTGCGACTACCGATCACAGCACGCCCACCACGCCGCGCTCGTTTCCGATCATCGACAAAGTTGCCGCGGCGCAGGTCGCACGACTGGAGGCAAGTTGTAAGGAGTTCGGAATTCGCTGCTTCGGTCTTTCGAGCGAGCAGCAAGGCATCGTGCATGTCATTGGACCCGAGTTGGGACTGACGCAGCCGGGCATGACCGTCGTCTGCGGCGACAGCCACACCGCGACGCACGGAGCTTTCGGCGCTCTCGCTTTCGGAATCGGAACCACCGAAGTCGAGCACGTTCTCGCTACGCAATGCCTTCTTCAGAACAGATCGAAGACCTACGAAGTGCGAGTGGACGGCGCGCTGAAGCCGGGAATCACCGCCAAAGATATCATCCTGTCGCTGATTGCGCGCATCGGCATCGGCGGGGGAACCGGCTGTGTTTTCGAATACTGCGGTTCGGCCATTCGCGCGCTTTCAATGGAAGAGCGCATGACCGTCTGCAATATGTCGATTGAAGCGGGCGCGCGCGCCGGCTTGGTCGCTCCCGATGACACGACTTATCAATATGTGTGCGGCCGGCCATACACGCCAGAGGGCCAAGCTTGGGATGCCGCGGTAGCCCACTGGCGCAAGCTTCCCACCGATGACGGCGCTCAGTTCGATAAAAGCATCAGGATCGATGCGACGGTGCTCGAGCCGATGATCACCTTTGGCACCAACCCCGGCATGGGAATCCCGATTACTGCCATGGTGCCGAATCCCGGCGACATCACCGATCCGCTGGAACGCGACTCACTCGCTAAAGCGCTCCGCTATATGGATCTGCCGCCAGGCAAGCCGCTGCTAGGTCATCCGGTGGACGTGGTGTTCATCGGAAGCTGCACCAACTCCCGAATCTCCGATCTTCGCAATGCCGCCAAAATTCTGAAGGGGCGTAAAGTGCATTCGGGCGTGCGCGTGATGGTGGTGCCCGGTTCCATGCAGGTGAAGGCGCAGGCGCAAGCCGAGGGCCTCGATCAGATCTTTCGCGACGCGGGTGCGGATTGGCGCGAGGCTGGCTGTTCCATGTGTATCGCCATGAACGGTGATCAATTACAGCCCGGCGAATACAGCGTGTCGACCAGTAATCGCAATTTCGAAGGCCGGCAGGGGAAAGGCGGGCGTACATTCCTCGCCAGCCCATTGACCGCGGCCGCTTCGGCGATCACTGGCGTCGTCACCGACGTGAGGACATTGTTGCCATGACAAAATTCACTGCGTTTGAAAGCCATCTCGTTCCGTTCCCCATCGACAATCTCGACACGGATCAGATCATTCCTGCGCGGTTTCTCAAGACTATTTCCAAAGAGGGTCTTGGCGACCAGTTGTTTTACGATTGGCGCTATGACGCCGACGGCAAACCGAAACCCGACTTTATCCTGAACAGGCCCGAGGCCAAGACATCCAAGATTCTTTTAGCGGGCGATAATTTCGGCTGCGGCAGTTCACGCGAGCACGCCCCCTGGGCGCTCTTGCAATATGGTTTTCGAGCGGTGATCAGCACGTCGTTCGCCGATATCTTTCGCGGGAATTCGCTCAAGAACTCGCTGCTGCCCATCGTGGTGCCGCACGATGTCCACTCGGAGCTATTCCGAAATCCCAACGTCAACGTGAAAGTTGATCTCGCCGCGCAAACATTGACCTTGCCCGGCGGGCGGACCGTTCCATTTCCAGTCGACGCCTTCGCCAAGCATTGTCTGGTCGAAGGCATCGACGAATTAGGATACATCTTGCAGCAGGCTCCGGCTATCGCGAGTTTCGAAGCGGCCCATCCGGCGCTGATCAATACGTCGGCGTAAAAGCCCGGTCCATCATCGGCCAGCCCTCCGCACCCCTTGTCGCACCTCCAATCCACCCCCTTGACTTCGCGTTGCGGTTGAGATCTAATCCATTCCACTAGCACGGTCCAAGGAGGACACCATGAACTATCGCGCTATTTCGGCCTTGAAAGCTTCAATCCCAGACAGGGTTCACCCGCTTAATTCCACGGCTCCGGTCGGCGAAGTCCGCCCCGGGCTATCGCGGCGGCAGTTCACACGTACCGCAGCCGGGACCGCGGTCGCCAGTGTTACACTCGGCGCCGCTTTATGGACACCGGCACTCGCGGCGCCGAAAGGTGCATTCGCCCCCGTCCCCATACCCGGTGGCAGTCCGGTTCTCGGGGGATCTTATCATGTGTTTGGTCCTGCGGCGTTCGACCCTGTTGATGCCGAGCCTATCACTATCACTAACTTCAATGGCTTCGCAGGTCTCGCATACATCAGCGGGATGGTGACGCAAACGAACACTAAGACCGGTGAAAAGGCGCGGTACCCGTTCATCGATTCGGATATGCGGTTCATGCAGGGTAACTTCCGCGGAACTGACGGGCGCATTCATCAGGCCACGTTCGGATTCATATGAGTGGACGTCTATATGCCCGGTCCGGGCGCACAGATCCATGACTTGAATCCGTCCACTTTCCCTCCCGTGGGTCTGTTCTGGACAATACAAATCGCCGATGATCGCCAAGGCGATGATGCAAACGGTGTTGATGTCAACCTTGGCACGGGCAGTGCTTCGCTGCAGGTGACCAACGCGCCGATCCTCGACTACGGCAGCTTAGGGAATGCATTGTTTGGTGGTGGGCCACCGCCTGTGCCGGGAACGGTGTCGGTCAGGGTCGATTGGCAGGGCGTGAACCAGAGGCTCAATATCCGAAATACCGACCCGGTGTTCGGCGGCTTCGCCGGTGAATTTGTTCGCAACGCCGCGCAAATGCAGTGGAGCGCGACGGTTGGCGATTTCCTTTTTGAATCCGACGCGCTAGGAACGTCTTCCAGTTCGTTTGCCGAAATCGGACAAGAACGGAACGGAGTGTTCTTCTCGTAGCGGCGAGTTGGAGCCCGTTCTCACCCAGCAGCCGACCCCTCGGCGGTGTCTCGACACATGCCGCTTCGAGGGCCACATACTAACCTTGGACGGCGGCGCGAAATACTACGAGCCGCCTACCAGGGCATCTGCCGCTTGGTGTATTTGCGGCCGATCTCGGTGGCTTCCTGGTTCGCCGGACCGACCATGACGCCATCCTTGAGTTGCTCAATGATGTTTTTCGGATTCATCGAATTCAGGAAAAAGATGTGGTTGGCCTTGCAGGCGGCCAATACCTTGGCGCGAGCCGCGATCATCCTCGAATCGGTCTCCGCGACATTGCCGCCACCGCGCACGCCCAGCGATATCGCCATATCGCCCGGACCCCACTCGGCAAATGCGATGCCGGGGACCTTCAGGTTCTCTTCGGCGTTGGCGAGCGCGTACTTGTCCTCCAACTTCAAGCCCAGCAGCAGTTCGCCGTTAGGATTGAGGGGCCAGGCGTCAGATTTGTCGAGATACTCTTCCTGGGAGACGCCCCAGATCTTCGCAGCGGTCGGCACACCATGGACACCCCGGCGGCCTTCGCTGATCCCATGATCGACACCCTGCTTGTGAATCGGCAGGCGCACTGATTCGACGAACGCGCGAACCGCGCCCGGCGTGTCCGCGTGGGTCAGTAGAATGCCATGAACGCCGGTGGCCAATACTTGGTTAAACATCCAGGCGTTGGCGCGCACGGTCGCCTCATCCGTTCCATTGACCGGAACGTTGACTATCACCGTCGGCGTGCGATGTCCGCTCTTCGTCGGGCCGCCGTCCACGAGCCCGCGCATGTACTCGGATAAGCCCTTGACATCGAATGGAGCGTGTTCCATATCGTAGCTGATATAATCGGCGTAGGTTTGAGCGTCCTTCTTGCCCTGCTCATAGCTTCCGGTGGTTCCGGAATGCGAACCCGTGTAGTAAATGGGCTGGCCCTGCTCCAGCAGTTCGAGCGCTCGGTTAATGTGTTTCGGCTTATACGCCGGCGTCTGGGCCAGGATCGTCGCAACGCCTGCAACCAGACCAAGAGACCCGAGCAGACTAAACAGTGTGGATTTAAAGTTCTTCATAAAAGGTGTCCTCAGCGCCATCCAGTATACACCCAGATTGACCTGCAGAGTGATATGCTTGGGCACACGGCCAGTTGCCCGTAAGATCGATCCAAGCGCCCTTGTGCTCACCGAGCCGGAGGATTAGAATTGGATTTTTTCGAGCGGCTGTTTGTAGCCGCGGGAAGGAACTCATGAAAAAGAATCTGAAATACTCAATGAGCCTGACAGTCGCGATTGCGGTGGCGGCCAGTTGGATGGCGCTTTCCGCTTTTCCGGCAAAGGACGACGGTGCAGCCTCCACCAAAGCGTTTGTTGGCGCGCGCATCATCGATGGAACGGGCAAGGCGCCCATCGAGAATGCGACGTTGATCGTCCGCAATGGCCATATCGATGCGGTGGGGACGTCCGTGAAGGTTCCAGCCGGAGCGCAGCGGATTGATGCCACCGGCAAAACCATTATTCCCGGATTAGCCAGCGGCCACAGTCACATCTTCACCGCCGACCAACTCGAGCGCTATGCACGGTATGGGATCACGACCGTAATGAGCTTGGGCGGGGATAACGAGATTGCCATCCGCGACCAGCTTCGGAGCGAGCATCCCGCGGGTCACGCGCACCTCTTCATCGCCGGACCGATCGTGGTCTCTAAGACTCCTGAGGATGCCCGCAAAGCCGTCGATTTAGTCGCTGCCGCGAAGACCGATATCGTAAAGTTTCGCCTGGATGATCAGCTTGGCAAGGCCACTAAGATGTCTCCCGAAGTCTATACGGCGATCTTCGATGAGGCGCACAAGAAAGGAATGCGCGTGGCAGTGCACGTCGTCGTTCTTTCCGACGCCAAGGCCGTGTTGAAGCTGGGCGCCAATATGATCGCCCACAGCGTGCGCGACCAGGACATCGACGATGAGACTATCGCTCTGCTAAAGAAGAACAGGGCAGTTTATTGCCCCACTTTCACACGCGAGCTTTCCACCTATGTCTATGGTGAAAAGCCGGCCTTCTTGAATGATCCTTTCCTGTTAAACAACGTCGACCGGGCCGAGTTGGCGAAGGTTCAAGACCCCGCTTTCCAGGAGAAGATGCGTAACGACAAGGGCGGTCAATGGTACAAAGAGCACCTGCCGGTAGCGATGCGCAATATGAAAAAGGTGTTCGACGCCGGCGTCCCGGTCGTGATGGGAACAGACACTGGCGCCCCCACTGGCCGCTTCCAGGGATATTTTGAGCATGTCGAGCTGGATTACATGGTCCAGGCCGGCCTCACTCCCATGCAAACGCTGGTGGCATCGACGTCGAACGTCGCGAAATTTTTGCATGCCTCTGACCTGGGGACGCTCGAAGCAGGCAAATCGGCCGACCTGGTGGTGCTCAACGCCAATCCGCTCGACGATATCAAAAACACCCGTAAAATCGATTCGGTGTACATCGCCGGAAATCGAGTGCCGGAGAAGTAGCTGCTGTTACTTCGTCGAGGAATCGAACGCCATTCGTCTATAAGGACCATTAGATTAGATATGGAGAAGTTAATGCCAAGACTCTGTCGTTTTGCGATGCTCGCGGCTCTCGCGGCCTGCTTGTTTTGGGCGGCCTCGCCCGCGTGGGCGCAATCGGGAGCCAAAAACGGAGAATGGCGCACCTATGGCGGTGATCTCGGAAGCACTCGCTACGCACCGCTCGATCAGATCAACGCCAGCAACTTCAACCAGCTCGAGGTCGCGTGGCGCTTCAAGACCGAATCGCTCGGTCCTCGTCCGGAGTTTCAATACGAAGGCACGCCCCTGTTTGTGCATGGCACGCTATTTGTGACGGCCGGCACGCGTCGCGATGTCGTCGCGCTGGACGCCAAGACAGGCGAGATGCTGTGGATGCACAGCGAGAATGAGGGCAAGCGCGCCGAGAACGCACCCCGCCAGCTATCCGGTCATGGGGTCGCCTATTGGACCGACGGGCGCGAAGAGCGCATCCTCTACGTTACGCCAGGTTATCGGCTGATTGCCCTGGACGCCAAAACCGGCGTGCCCGTGCCGACCTTCGGGAATAAGGGCATCGTCGATTTGAAAATGGACGACGATCAGGAAATCGACCTCGTCACGGGCGAGGTCGGGCTTCATTCCACGCCTATTGTGGCGAAGAATGTCGTGATCGTAGGGGCCGCGCATATGGAAGGCGGCGCGCCCACCAGCAAGAAAAATGTGAAAGGCTTCGTCCGCGGATTCGACGTCCGCACCGGCAAGCGCCTTTGGATCTTCCATACTATTCCGAGGCCCGGCGAATTCGGCGTCGACACCTGGTTGAACGATTCGTGGTCCTATACCGGCAATACCGGTGTTTGGGGACAGATCTCCGTGGACGAGGATTTGGGCCTGGTGTACCTGCCGGTGGAATTGCCCACCGGCGACTATTACGGCGGACATCGGCCGGGCAACGGGCTGTTCGGCGAAAGTTTGGTCGCCGTCGATCTTCAAACCGGGAAGCGCAAATGGCATTACCAACTGGTGCACCACGGCTTGTGGGACATGGATATTCCAGACGCGCCAATTCTCTGTGACATCAATGTCAACGGACGCGCCATCAAAGCAGTAGCACAGCCGACCAAACAAGCTTTCCTCTATGTTTTCGATCGTGTGACCGGCCAGCCGGTGTGGCCGATCGAAGAGCGCCCTGTACCGAAGGGCGACGTGCCAACGGAGTGGTATTCGCCCACGCAGCCGTTTCCCACCAAGCCGCCGGCCTACGACAATCAGGGCGTCTTGCCCGACAGCCTGATTAACTTCACACCCGAGCTCCACGAGGAAGCGCTGAAGCTGGTCTCGAAGTATAAGATCGGGCCGATCTTTACGCCTCCGGTTGTCAGCAAACCGGATGGCCCGCTCGCAACACTGGTATCGCCGGGAGCGCAGGGTGGGACAAATTGGCCGGGCGGCTCATATGACCCGGAGACTCACACCGTGTACGTGTTTTCGCAGAGTGCGATCGCGGTCCTGGGGCTAATCCCGCCTCCTAGTCAACAGGTTTCCGACATGGACTACATCATGGGACTGGCCGGATCAACGCCTCGACCGCGACGAGCGATGGGCGCTCCTCCACCTCCGCCCGAGCCGACTTCACCAGGACGAGGCGGACGCGGCGGTGGTGGTGGCTTTGGCGGAGTAACCGTGCAAGGCTTGCCGCTGTTGAAGCCGCCTTACGGTCGTATCACCGCGATCAATCTGGATAAAGGCGACATCACCTGGCAGATCGCGCATGGCGAAACTTCGGACAACATCAAGAACCATCCGGCGCTCAAAGGTCTGAATATTCCGCGCACCGGCCGTCCTGGTCTGATCGGAGTTCTGACTACAAAGAGTCTGGTGATCGCCGGCGAAGCTGGCTTCTTTACGACACCATCGGGCGTTCGCGGAGCGATGCTGCGAGCCTACGACAAGGCCACCGGCAAGGAAGTGGGCGCAGTATACATCCCCGCGCCTCAGAGCGGCTCGCCGATGACGTACATGCTCAATGGTGAGCAATATATCGTTCTAGCCATCGGCGGCGGAAACTATTCCGGCGAGCTGGTCGCGTTCAAGCTGCCAACGTCTTCTTAAAATGCGCAAGGTCGTACTCGGCCTGGGTATCAGCATCGATGGTTATATCGCCCGCCTGAACGGCGACGTCGATTTTCTGTTCATGCCCAAAGACTACTCGATGGCGCCTTTCTTTAAGACCATCGGCGTGGCCATTATGGGACGGAAAACGCTCGAGGACGGGTTAAAAATGAGCGGAGCTACATTCCCGCCCTCGCCGTGGGACAAGTACTATGTCATGTCTCGATCTAAACCGCCTGGCGAGCGCGATGGCGTCGTGTTCACCAATAAATCGCCTGCGGTTTTGGTCAGGCAGCTTCGCAAGCAGCCCGGAAAAGACATCTGGTTGATGGGCGGCGGGGAAGTTGCGCGCGATTTCCTGAAAGCCGATTTGGTGGACGAACTTTATCTCGGCGTGGTTCCCGTCTTGCTCGGCGAGGGCATTCCACTTTTCCCGCCGGGCTTCCCGCAGCGCGATTTCGAGCTGCTTGAAAACAAGACCTACTCAAAGGGCTTAATTGCGCTCAAGTATAGGCGCCGCCGAGCTAAAGCAAAAAGAAAAGCTCATTAGCAGTCCCCAGCAACTCACTCTGCCCTGGTGATCAAGTACTGCCGGATGGCCCAAATGACCCCAGCTACCACTAGCAGCGCGAGCGTGCTCCACGGCGCAAAAGGGCACATCGAAGTATAGCCCAGGTCATTCGCTCTCGGCGCCGAAAAGGGCAGCAGCGTCAGGATTGCGAGTCCCGCGACCAGGAGGGCCAGGCCGAACAGAATAGTATTGAATGGCTTTTGCCGTACGCTATCTTTGATCTGCTGGGTCATGGAACAACCACCGCCGGCCTACGATCCCGATCGAAAATTCGCGAAACGATCACGCCTACCGCCACTACTACCAGGCACCCTACCACGTTGAACCAGAGGAAGGAAATCTTGGTGAACAGGTCGGCCGCGAAGATGGCCGCTTCCCCGGCCAGGACTCCGCAGAAGGCGCCGTTAGCCCCCACGCTCTTGAAGCAGAACGCCAGAACGAACACGCCCAGTAGCCCGCCGTAGAATAGAGATCCGATGATATTCACGGCCTGGATCAGCGCGCCGAAATTTCTCCCGTACTGAGCGAATCCAATGGCGAACAAGCCCCAGAACAAGGTAGCGCAGCGAGAAGCGATCAGATAATGGTGATCCGGCGCATTGCGATTAATGTGCCGCCTGTAGATGTCGATCACGGTCACGGTCGCGAGCGAGTTGATCTCGCCGGAAGTAGACGACATGGCGGCCGAAAAGATCACCGCGATAATCAGTCCAACCAGTCCAGCGGGAAGATAGCGCGTTACGAACGACAGAAAAATGTAGTTGGTGTCGTCGAACTCTTTTCCCACCAGCTGCTCGCCGGCGGTATGCGCGGCGTTCAGTTCCTTTTCCGCGTTTTGAAACTGAGCCATGGTCGCTCTTACGGCCGCCTTGTCATCGCCGTGCTTGGCGTTCAGGTATGCTTCCGCCGCTTTCTTACGATTCGCGAAGGCCTGCTCATAACGCTGCTCCACCGCGGCGTAGCGCGGATCGTTCTGCACGTTTTTCAACTCCACCGGCTGGAACAGCACCGGAGGCCGGTCAAAAATGAAAAAAACAAATACCATCGCGCCGATGAAGAGGATGAAAAACTGCATCGGGATCTTGGCCATGGCGTTGAAGATCAGGCTCAGCCGGCTCTGCGCGATCGATTTTCCGGTCAAATACCGCTGCACCTGCGACTGATCGCATCCGAAATACGCCAATGCCAGAAACATTCCGCCCACCACGCCGCTCCAGACGTTATACCGGTCGTTCCAGTCGAAATGAAAGGTCACGGCATTCAACTTTCCAGATGCGCCCGCTAGCGAAACTGCGTCGGCGAATGAAACGCTGGACGGCAGCAGATGGATCGCCATGAACAGCGCTATTACCAACCCGCAAAGAATCAAACTCATCTGCTGTACATCCGCCCATGTAACGGCCTTGATCCCGCCCAAGGACGTGTACGTGATGACCAGCAAGCCCATCATCACGGTTGTCCATCGATCGGACCATCCGAGGATGATGGACAGCACCACCGCCGGAGCGTAGAGAGACAGTCCTGCGGCCAAGCCGCGCTGGATCATAAAAATCACACTGACGAGCGCGCGCGTCTTTGCGTCGAAGCGTTGCTCCAGGTATTCGTACGCGGTATAGACATTCGCGCGGTGAAAGATCGGAACCGCGGTGGCGCAAAGAATTACCATCGCCAGCGGAAGCCCGAAATAAAATTGCACGAAGCGCATGCCGTCGGTATAGCTCTGGCCGGTCGTCGAGATAAATGTGATCGCGCTGGCTTGAGTGGCCATGATCGACAGCCCCATGGCATACCACGGCATCGATTTGCCGGCCAGAAGAAATTTGTTTACGGTAGTGCTGCCACGGCCGCGATAAAGTCCGTAACTGACAATGAAAATCAGCCACGCGAACATCACCACCCAGTCGAGAGGTCTCATGGAGCGTAAGCCCGGGAGAAAAAATAAAAGCCTGTAATCACGATCGCCAGGTAGCAGACCACGAAAATATAGACGTTGCGCCAGGAACCGAGGAACGGCGGCGGTTCCTCCACGGTTTCGCGAGCCTGCTCCTCTGGGGTCTCGCTCACAAGGTCTTTCCGGCGCTTAGCAGATTCGCAAAGATGCGGAACGCGCCCGGGACTCCAGCCGGCAATTCCCTAAACCAGGCAAATGCCGTGAACACATAAACGCCTTTCCCGTAGCGCGTGTAGAGCGTGCCACCCAGCAGAGGCTTTTCTCCAGGATCGTGAGTTTCAAAAAGCGGCTGATAGTGTGAATCCCACTTGGATGCAAAGTACAAACCGCGCTCCTGGATCCAGCCTTCGAAATCCCGCGGCGTAATTTCGTTCGGTTCATGTAGCAGCGGGCTGGCTGGATTCGGCAATTGGACCGGCGCATCTTCCACCGTCACGCGTTCGAGCCCCTCCGTGATCGGATAAGGGCCCAGGCGCGCCAGATTCGGGTCCACTGCATTTGGGCCGGCGCCGGGTCCACCCAACGCCGGAAAATTATACTGCACCATCAGCGTGCCGCCGCCCTTCACATATTCCAGCAGCCGGTACTGATTCGCTCGCAAGTCCGAACGCGTATTATAGGCGCGCACGCCTGTCACGATGGCGTCGAAGCGCTCCAGATTCCCGTGGGCCAAATCGCTCGGGCTCAGCAGCAACACGTCGGCGCCCATTTGCCGGAGCGCTTCAGGAACCTCGTCCCCCGCCCCCATTACGTAACCGATGGTCTTCGCCAGCAGTTGAAGGTCGGCTCGCACCAATTTAGTCTGGACCGGCGGAAACAGTACCTGCGTGGGAATGTGCGGATAGCTGATGGTCTCCATTCCTACAGCGATGCTACGGTCACCAACCGTTGCACTCGCTTCTAGCATGGCCTGATTGTCGCCCGCTGGAGGCGTGATGCGGAAGGAACGCGAGGCCTCCAGCCCTAGTTCGGACAAGCGGAATTCCTGAGCCTCCGGCGTGACGTTCCAACCTGCTGGCGTTCGAACCCGCACTTCTCCCGCCGACTCGGCTACGTTCGCCCTTACCTGAAGCTCGACGCTCCGCGCAGACGCGCTCGGAAAAAGCAAGGCCGCTTGCGGCCACTGCAATGCAACCGGCGGTTCCACTACTACCGGTCTGGTGCGCTCGCCTTGCGCGCGTTCGATGTAGCGATATACCACCGGACGCTCCTCGTCGACATCCTGCGACTCGATTCGCAAATGAAAATGCGCGCGAAACAGCGGCGGATTCTCGGGCAAGCCGATCAATAGCTGGTCCGTGACGGTGTAGGTCTCGCCTTGCTTGGGTTCGCGCAGCCAATAGGGTTGCGAAAAGGGCTCCGTGCCCGGAATCGTAACACCCAGAGAAAACGTCTTGGGTTCGTTGAATGGCAGAGGGCTGGAGTCCCCAACCTTCGCCATGGCAGTAGCGATCCCCTCCACGTTAACGGATTCCACCTGGGTCGCGACTCGCTCCCTGCTGAGCGCCGTCAATCCAAACTTCAGTGCGCCACCGGGCGCCACGCCGTACTTATCCGCGGTCGCATCCAGCCATAGCCCCGAACAAAGAGCAATGGTTTCGTCCAACTCCCGGCGCTTTACATCCACCACCGGCTGGTGCATTTCGGCCACTAGTTTTCTTGCTTTCAGTAGCAGCGGCACCGTCTTGTCTGGATGCTCGGCATCGAAACTGGCTGCTGCTTCCGCCAGAATCTTCCCGATCACCGCACCGCCAGGGACGCGGTTCCAAGTGAGATCGATTCCATCAAAGAGCCCCTTCGCGGCCGGCTCACCCGCCACCATCACCAGATAATTCTTGGCGGATCCCGGACGTTCAGCCGCTCCCATTCCCTGGCTGCGATGCATGCTTCGAGACATGCCTGCGATCTCGGCATAAGAATGACCCAAGACTGGATCATATTCGCCCGGGTCCACCATCATCTTGTCTCTTGACTTTCGCCAGATCCGCTTCCTGCTCTTTAGTAAACGCAAAAGCGTTCCAGACCAGGCGCGTGGCCTGCCAGGGCTGAACCCATCGCAATTGCTCCGGGAATCGCTTGGGATCGGCTGCCGCGGAAAATGCCTCTTTGCCAAGGATGGCGGAGGCCTGATGTTGTCCGTGGCCGTCGCGAGGAGTTCCGGTGAAGCGCAGTACAATTACGTCCGGCTGGAAGCGCCGGATGATCCACACCACGTCGCTGAGAATCTTGTCATGTCCCCATTTCTCAAACGTCTCCTGCGGGGTTTTGCTGAAGCCGAAATCAATTGCGCGCGTGAAAAACTGCTCGGCGCCATCGATTCTCCGAGCCGCCAGCAACTCCTCGGTGCGCAGAATGCCCAACTCATCGCCCTGCTCAGTGCCGATAAGATTTTGCCCGCCCTCGCCTCTCGTCAGTGAAAGATAGCCGGTCCGCAATTTGCATCCACGGGCGAAATATGCCAATAAGGCCGTATTTTCGTCGTCGGGATGGGCAGCGATCATAAGGACGTTGCCAACCACGTTCAATCGCGCCAACGACAGTCTAAGTTGCGCCGCTCCCGCAAGATCGCGCTGCGCTAGGCCGGGTGTAATGTAGGTTACAATTAAAGTTACAAGCGCAACGATTAATCTGGCACCTGAAATGCATCGATATAGTGAGTGGGGCACGTATATTAAACATAATACGTGACCCGAGGTAGTTCGGGGGAGTTAGAGTATGGATGGAGAAACGAAGCCAGCGGGGACCTGGTGGAATAGCACGAGAAACTGGATGCGAAGCGGGCTTTCACGGAGGCCCAGCGGGCCGCGGATCGGTCTGGCGCTCGGCGGAGGATTTGCTCGAGGAATTGCGCATGTCGGAGTTCTTCGAGTACTCGAGCAGAACAAGATTCCGATCTCGGTCATTTCTGGCGTGAGCTCCGGATCTATGGTTGCGGCCGCAGTAGCCAGCGGAGCCACGGCGGATGAAATCCAGCAGGTTGCTCTGTCCATGAAGTTTCGCGATTTCGCGCGCTGGACGCTCAGTCCTTTGGGGCTGGCTGGAAGCGATCGCATGATCACGTTTCTTACGCGCCTTCTGAAGGCCAACAAATTCGAGGATATGCGCATGCCGTTGGCGATCGTCGCGACGGATTTGAACAGCGGACTGCCGGTGACTTTCCATGATAAGGGAGACGTGGTGATGCCCATTCGCGCCAGTTGCGCCTATCCCGGGCTGTTTCTTCCTATTCGTTATCAGGGCCGGTTGCTGGTGGATGGTTTTGTCAGCATGGAAGTGCCCGCCGAACCGCTGCTGCAAATGGGCGCTGACCGAATCATTTCGGTAGCCATCCCGAATCAGGAAGGCAACGGTGATTACGGCAACATGTTGTCCGTGATTAGCCGCTGCTTCCAAATCATGAGCGGGCGAACTCAAAACAGTTGGCGGCGCTACTCTAGCGTGGTCATCGCTCCGCCGGTGGCGGACATGGCGTGGGATTCGTTCGCTAGCGCGAAAAAGCTGATCCAGTTGGGAGAACAGGCCGCGCGCGCGGCGATGCCCGCCATTCAACGATGGCTAGCGTCACCGGTCCTGGCTCCCGATCCACACGCGAAGCCTGTACCGCTCGCGTCGCCAATTTGGCGCGGTCACGGCAACTTCCGGCCACGCTGCTTCCACCACACAGATACAATCTTAAGTAGATGGAAAAAATAATTAATGGGTAATGTCGCTTCATCACCAGAAACGCGCGTACTAATCGCGGACGACGAAGAAAATCAACGAGCAGGACTGGCGAAGATGATCCAGTCCTGGGGTTTTGCGGTGGAAAGCGCGGCAGACGGTCAGGAAGCGCTGGAGAAGCTGGGCCAGATCCCGGTCCACGTTCTGGTGTCCGATCTCATGATGCCGCGAATGGACGGCTTTGAGCTTCTGAAACGGCTTGGGAGCGCAGGGCAATATGCCGCCGACCATCGTGCTGACCGCCTTCGGCAATATCGAGACTGCCGTGCAGACCATGCACGATCTGGGCGCGTTCTGGTTTCTTGAAAAACCGATTCAGCCCAGCGCCCTGAAAGTTCTGCTGGAGCGCGCCGCGACGCAGAGCCGTCTCACTGAGGAAACCGAGCGCCTGCAGCGGCAACTCACTTATCAGGGCGTTCTGGTGGATATGGTCGGCACCTGTTCGGCCATGCAGCAGGTGTTCTCGATGATCCGGCAGGTGGCGCCTTCCAAAGCGCCGGTCCTGGTGACGGGCGAAAGCGGCACTGGTAAGGAACTGGTAGCTCGCGCGGTGCATCATCTCAGCCCTCGCCGAAACGGTCCGTTTGTGGCCATCAACTGCGCGGCGCTCCCGGAAACGCTCATGGAAAGTGAGCTGTTCGGACATGAGAAGGGCGCTTTCACCGGCGCGGTCGAGCGCCGGGCAGGTTGCTTTGAGTTGGCCCAGCACGGCACGCTTCTGCTTGACGAGCTGGCCGAAATGCCGGTCGGAACACAGGCCAAACTGCTGCGCGTGCTGGAGGATTCCTTCGTCCGCAGGCTGGGCGGCAAGAGCGAAATCGCAGTCGACGTGCGGGTGGTCGCCTCCACCAATAAAGTTCTGGAGGAGGCGTTACGCAAGGGTGAGCTTCGCGAAGATCTGTACTACCGGCTCAACGTGTTCCAATTTGCATTGCCCGCTCTCCGCCAGCGGGAAGGCGATCTTCCTTTGCTCACTGAAGCGCTTATCGAAATGTTGAATAAGAAGCACGAGACGCGCGTCGTGGATGTGGCCCCGGATGTGATGGACCAATTCAAGCGCTACTCCTGGCCCGGGAATGTCCGTGAACTTCGCAATGTCCTGGAACGTGCCGTAATCGTTGCCGGGGAAGGCACTATCACAACCCATCATCTTCCTCGCGATTTCGGCGTGGCGGCCGGCGCCCGTCCCCCGCAGCAGGTGATGGAACCCGATGCCGTTCGGCTTCCGGTGGGAACTACTGTAAGCGAAGCAGAGAAGGCCTTGATTCAGATCACGCTCCAGCACACTAAGAACAACAAGACCCGCGCGGCTGAGATCTTGGGTATCAGTCTCAAGACCCTTTTCAATAAACTGAAGGAGTACGGGGCGGCGGAAGCAGAGGCCGGTTCCAGTTCGTAGAAGCCGTCCGAGTAGGTCAATGTCTCTTAAAGCTCGGCTTCGAATCGCGATCGTTGCGCTGGTCACGCTGGTCGTAATCGGGATGTCCGCCCTATACCTTTACGACTTCACGCGCATGATGTTTCGCGCCGCTTCCGAGCGCGCCGGCCTGGTTGCGGACGAGGTCAAGGGGAATCTGGTGGATCGTCTGGATCGCGAAGCCAGCTGCGCGCGGCGCTCCACCCCGGATCGCTGCAGGAATGGAAAGCTAATTGGGCTCGGATCATCAGCACCGATCCCAGCATCGCGGAGATGCTCAAACGCACGCTCGCTAGCGCGGACCTGGTAGTGGCCATTTTGGTTACCGACGAAAAGGGCCAAGTGCTGGCGGCGTCGAGCCCGGATCTCGTCCATACCACGCAGAAGCCAGCCGAGGACTTCCGCGATCTGCAGGCCCGCAACTGGCTTGTGAACCTTTGGGATCTGATGACCCGCCGCGAGGACTATACCACCACGCGGCCGCTGGGCGTGGAGCCGTACAAGCAGCCTTTCTTCAAAATCACGGTCGTCATTCGATCGGTGCTTCTGAAACATGCGGTTCAACCCGCGCTGCAGGTTCTGGCGCTCACCTTCGGCTCTGCGCTGTTCATCTCGATTTTCCTGGGCACGGTGTTGCCGAATGTGATTCTCGATCCACTGCAGCGCGTCAGCCGCAGCATCGACCTGATCCGCACGGGCCAATTCGATACCGCCACCCTGCCGATAGCCGCGCGAATCCAGCGAATTCGCCGCTGTCCAATCGAAACTCAACCTGTTGGGCCAACAGTTCCGCGGCGCTAAGCAGGACGCTCTCGAATTACGCAGCAACGTCGAGCAACTGCTCGAACGCCTGGAAGAAGCGGTCTTGCTGTTCGATAATAACGGCCGGTTGATGATGGCCGGCGAAACCGCCGAGCGCATGCTGGGCAAAAGCCGGGATCAGTTGATCGGCCATAGCCTGGAAGAATTATTTCCTGCTGTCCACGGTACTCGGAAATGTCATCGTGAACGCGGTTCGAATGCGCGAATCGGTGCATAATCAGGCGGTGACGATCCCGCCCGAGGCCGGCGGCGCTCTGCATCTGCTGGTGAGCGTGGAGATTTTGCGAAGGGCGTCCAGCCAGGAAAATATCGGAACGCTGATCACGCTTCGCGATGTGGAGAGCCGCCGGCAACTGGAAGTTCAGCTGGGCATCTCTTCCCGGCTGGCGGCCATCAGCCGGCTGACCAGCGGCGTCGCGCACGAAATCAAGAATCCGCTGAATGCGATGGCGCTTCATCTGGAAGTACTGAAGAGCAAGCTCGAAGTTCAGGAGCCGGAGCTGGATGTTATTGCGCGCGAAATCAAACGGCTCGATAACGTGGTCAAGACCTTCCTGAATTTCAATAAGCCCGTCGTTCTTCAGGCCAGGCCCATCGATCTGAACCGCATCGTCGAGCAGGTGCTGGCGCTGGTCCTGGTGGAAGCCCAGGCCCGCAATATCGAGATGGAGAGCGCGCTGAACGGAAAGCTGTGGATCAACGGCGATCCGGATCTTCTCCAACAGGCCATTCTGAATGTCGTCAACAATGGGCTCGAAGCAATGAAAGACGGCGGCAAATTGGGCGTTCGTACGGAATGGGGTGGCGAAGAATGCCAGCTCACCATTCGGGATGCGGGTCCGGGCATTGCTCCTGAGATCCAGGACCGGATCTTCAACCTGTATTTCACTACCAAGCAGCAGGGCACTGGAATCGGCTTGGCCACCACTTTTCGGGTGGTCCAATTGCACAGTGGTACAATCGACTTTGTCAGCGAGCAGGGAAAAGGAACGACGTTCCGATTGCGCTTTCCCGGCATGATGGATTACCAAGGTGAAGCGCTCACTTCGGCAACCGGCATTTCCTGATTCGAGCCCTCCGCACGCGCACCACATGCTCCGTTTTCTGCGCGCTTCATCGCTTGCCGTTCTGCTGGCCGCATTCGAGTCCGCTTGCGCTAGAAGACACGTTGCCGCGCCGGTTCCATCGCCAGTTCCTTCGCCACCAGCGGCCGCGCCCGCCGAAGCCGCTCCGCCGCCTGCTCCGGCGGCGCCCGCGCCGCCGCTCCAGCCGCAAGCTCCTCAGCCTCCACGCTCCTTCGCAACCGCCCCAGCCGCTCCACGGTCCACGCCGTCCGGCGCCTCCGAGCCGCAGCCTAATCCGGCGCCACGGCTCGGCGAAATCCTGACACCCGAGCAGGCAGCGGCAGTACAATTCAGCGATTGACCAAAGCCTGGCGCGAACTCAAACGCAGCTTGGGTGTGATCGCGCAACGCAAGCTGACGAAAGAGCAGCAGGCAGTGGTAGCTCAAATCCAGAGCTTCATCCAGCAGGCGCAAACAACCAGAAAATCGAATTTGCCCGCGGCCCGGAGTCTAGCCGAGCGAGCGGATGTTTTGGCGAGAGACTTAGCTGGAAGTTTGCGGTGAGACAGGTTAGCGGTGAGAAAAGACACGACCGGCGACATGGAGCCGCCGGTCTAATACATTGCCAGTTCTAGAACTACTAGAACTACTGGGACTGAGGCCGAGCGTTCAAGTCCGCCGATGCCTGTCCGCTCAGATCCAGCATGTAGATCTTAACATCCACTCGCCGGTTTTCCTTGCGGGCCGCACGCGTCTTGTTGTCGGCATCCGGAAAGTCAGCGCCGACACCTAGCTCACGAATCGAGCGCAGCGGAATGTTGTGCTCCACGGCCAAATAATGCACGACCGCGTCTGCGCGCTTGCGGCTCAGCTCCTGATTGTAAGCTCTATCACCGCTGCGGTCGGCATAGCCTTCCACTTCGATGATAAAGTTCTTCATGCCACCCACCTTCTGGATAGCGTCATCCAGCTTGGCTTGCTCGTCCTTAGTGAGCGCGCTCTTGTTGAAGCCAAAATACACTTGCTGGGTGGTGGCTAGCTTATAGTTATCAAGGTTCTGCAGGGATTGGTCCAGTTTCGCCACACCCTGTTGAGCCTGTTGGGCCAGAGAGTTTGCCGAATCTGCGCGCTGGGCAGCTTCGGTGGCGGCACTATTAGCCTTAGCCGCAGCGTCGGCCGCTTCGGCGGCTCGTTTGCCGGCATCGACTGCCTTTTCATCGGCGGTCGCCACCTGTCGATCCAGATCCCCGATGGCCTGTTTATGCTCGGCAGTCTGCTTCTGCAGATCGCTGACTTGGCTCTGGGTCTGATTGACCTGGTTCTGTACCGGCGCGATGGCCTCGCGAACGTGCTTCTTAGTCGCACAGCCAGCGCCCAAAACGGACAGCACGGCCAATGCGCTAACGGCCGGCGTATTGCGGAGTGTCATACTAGGGGGTCTCCTTCCTTCTCTATTAAACCATAGCAACTGCTTTTCGTAACGATGCAACTGCCCTGCCACAGCGCCAGGAGGCGCGCCAATGTTAGTAACTTTATGAGCCAGAAGGAACTCGCCAAAGTCCGGGGGTCAGATGGACCGGGTAAAACTTTCGTCACCGAAGTACTATTTGACACACATCCGTTCGCCAGCATACAGCTTTTTGAGAAAGTAGTACTGGGCGTTTCGGTTGTATACTGACATCACAGGAAGATCAAAGGAGGCCATCTATGGCAGCCATCAAGTTCTCACTCAACGGAAAGTCCCAAACCGTCGACGTCATCCCGCAAATGCCCCTGCTTTGGGTTTTGCGCGATACCATTGGGTTGATTGGCACCAAGTTCGGTTGCGGCATGGCGCTATGCGGTGCTTGCACTGTCCACCTCAATGGCCAGCCCATTCGGTCTTGCGTCACACCGATTTTGAGCGTGGCGGGCAAGAACATCACAACCATTGAAGGCCTCTCGGCCGATGGAAGCCATCCAGTACAGCGGGCTTGGATTGAAGAGGATGTTCCCCAGTGCGGTTATTGCCAGTCGGGCCAGATCATGACCGCGGCCGCGCTCTTGAACAAGGCCGCGAATCCAACCGATGCCGATATCGATGAGGCGCTGCGCGGCAATATCTGCCGTTGTGGTACCTATCAATCGATTCGGCGCGCCGTCCATCTTGCGGCCAAATATCACGCCGCCACAAACGGCAAGCCTGCCACCCGGGCTGCGGGAGGTGCGGAATGAACACCGTCACTCAGAAAATCAATCGTCGCGGTTTTCTCAAAGCCGGGGCGGCGAGTGCCAGTGGATTGCTGCTGGGCTTCTATCTCCCCGAGCGCAATAAGTTGGCCGCGCAGACCGTTGCGGCTGATTCGAAGCTGAATGCCTTCGTGCATATCGGCTCCGACGACAGCATCACGCTGTTCCTCCATAAATCCGAAATGGGCCAAGGCGTCGTGACTTCGCTATCGCAATTGCTGGGCGAGGAGCTGGAGTGCGACTGGAAGAAGATCCGGACCCAGTTCGCCCCTCTTGACATGGCCTACGGCCCATTGCAGGGCACCTTCGGGAGCATGAGTATCCGGACCTCCTGGGACCCGTTGCGCAAAGCCGGCGCCTCCGCGCGCGAGATGCTGGTCCAGGCGGCCGCGCAAAAATGGGGTGTCGACGCATCGCAGTGCCGCGCTCAGAACAATGAAGTGCTTAACACCGCAACGAAGGCGCGCTTGAGCTATGGCAGTCTGGCCGACGCTGCGGCGAAGCTCCCCGTTCCCGCCAAAGTCGCACTCAAAGATCCGAAGCAGTTCCATTTGATCGGCACCTCGCCGAAGCGCCTGGACACGCCCAGCAAAGTGAATGGCCAAGCCGTGTTCGGTATCGACGCGAAAGTCCCTGGAATGCTGTATGCCGTAGTGGCACGCTGCCCTGTATTTGGCGGAAAGGTTGCGAGTTTTGACGCGACCAAGGCCAAAGCTGTTCCCGGCGTCAAGCAGGTAGTGCAAATTTCGAGAGGTGTCGCGGTTGTCGCCGACAACACCTGGTCGGCTATGGAAGGCCGTCGCGCCCTGCGGATGCAGTTCGATGAAGGACCGAATGCCAACACCAGCAGCGCTAGTATCCGAAAAACTTTCGTGGATATGGCCGAGAAGCCGGGCGCTGTAGCCCGCACTCAGGGTGATGCCGCGGGAGCATTAGCGAGTGCAGCGAAGAAAATCGAAGCGGTGTACGAAGTACCCTACCTGTCGCACGCTCCCATGGAGCCGATGAACTGCACAGCCGATGTTCGCGCGGATGGCTGCGATGTCTGGACTTCTACGCAAATACAGACTTCGGCGCACGGAACGGCCGTCAAGATCACGGGCCTTCCGCCTCAAAAAGTAAAGATCCACACGCTCTACCTGGGCGGCGGCTTCGGACGGCGCGGCGGCGACGATTTCGTGGCCGAGGCCGTAGAGATTTCGAAGGCCATCGGTGGCCCGGTGAAACTGACTTGGTCGCGCGAAGACGACATGCAGCACGACCTCTACCGGCCCGCATCCTACACACGCTTTGCCGGCGGGTTGGATGCCGAAGGTTGGCCGGTGGCATGGACCACGCGCATCGCTTGTCCCCCATTTGGCGGCATGCGCAATGGAGTCGACTTCACGGGTGTGCAAGGTGTGGCGGATATTCAATACGGCATTCCGAACATTCAGATCGAATATCACGCTCCCGAGGTCGGCATTCCAGTGACTTATTGGCGCTCGGTAGGGTATTCGCAGAACACCTTCTTCGCCGAAAGTTTCCTCGATGAACTGGCCGCCGCGGGTGGCAAAGATCCGTTTGAACTCCGCCGGCGCTTGCTTGCCAAATCGCCGCGCTATCTGGCTGTGCTTGAACTGGCCGCCGACAAAGCCGGTTGGGGCAAGCCGCTTCCCGCGGGAAGATTTCGAGGCATTGCGGTGGTGAATAATATCGGCAGCTTCAATGCGCAGGTCGCCGAGGTGTCGGTGACCAAGGGCAAGCTGCGCGTGCATCGCGTGGTGTGCGCGGTCGATTGCGGACAGGTGATCAACCCCGCCATCGTCGAGCAGCAGATCCAAAGCGGCATCGTCTACGGACTGAGCGCGGCGCTGAAGGGCGCCATCACCATCGATCACGGGCGCGTCCAACAATCCAATTTCCACGAATACGACGTCTTGCGCATCGACGAGATGCCGGTGGTGGAAGTGCACATCGTTCCGAGCCAGAACGCGCCGGGAGGGATCGGAGAGGCCAGTACGCCTTCGGTTGTTCCGGCCGTCACCAACGCCGTATTCGCCGCCACCGGAAAGCGCATTCGCAAGCTGCCCATTCGTCCGGAAGATCTGGTGTGAAGAGGACGCGCCTCGGTTAGGTCAGCCGCGTAAGAAACGCGCCCGGAGACAATATCTCAACGCCTCGAAATTCGTCGAGTGCAAGCAGGTGCCCATCGCCCGTCACGATACAGTCGGCCTCCCTTCTATGGCGCATTCCAGATAGCGATTATCGGAAGGATCTGCCTTCACGACTGAGAGTTTAAGCTCGCCGCGCGTGAGAATCGATGACGCCGCAAGATCCTCTATGCAACACCTCTGAATTTATCTAGAATGCGCGGACGTAACGGCCTCAAAAAGCCCTAGTGCCAAGCTTTGAGAATATTTCAGGGGATGTTGTCCTCGCTCAGGGTCCGCTTATAAAGACATTCGCGTCGAGTACGGCTCGGATCATTTATTTGCGCGTGAAGATCGGTTTCGAATAGCGCGCACTGCAGCCTCAACCTCACTTTCTATTCGCGTGGGCTTGATCTTCTTCGTGCGCCGCCAGACCTTCTGAACCGTCGACAGCATGTGGTCACGACGCTCTTTGCGAGCCCGTGGTTGCCACAGCCGGACCATCGCAGCCAGGGGCTTGCCGGCACGCTCGATGTATTGCTTAGATTCCTTACCCATATGACGACATATATAGTATCAGTCAGGTACTTGGGGGCGTAATCCGCTAACATCGATAGTGCTGTCAGTCTCATTCACATGGAGCTAATCAGATGAGAAGGAGTTGCGTACTGCCTTGGTTTGCAATAGTTTGTTGCGCGCCGATGCAGCTCTTCGCCCAGACTGCCAAAGTCACGACGCCCGAAGATATTTTCCGGCGCAACACGGAACCCCGCGATCAGACCAACAAGCCATTTCCACCCCACAAGGTAATTGGCAACATCTATTTCGTCGGTTCGCAGACCCTGGCCTCCTTCCTGATCGTCACGCCGCAGGGGAACATCCTCATCAACAGTTGCTATGAGGAGACGGTTCCTGTGATCCGCGCTTCTGTCGAGAAGTTGGGTTTCCGATTCTCCGATACCAAGATCCTGCTGGGTAGCCACGCTCACGCGGACCACATGCAGGGTGACGCGATGGTCAAAGAACTGACCGGAGCGCGAGTGATGGCGATGGAGCAGGACGTTCCGGCACTCACCAAGATAACGCCTGGCAACAAGCCTCATCCCATCGACCGCGTGCTGCACGACGGCGATGACGTAAAGCTGGGCGACACCACTCTTATCGCTCACCTGACGCCGGGACATACCCGCGGCTGCACGACCTGGACGGTGAAAACCGCCGAAGGAGGCAAGGTCTACGATGTCGTAATCGTTGGGAGCGTCGGCGTGAACCCCAATTATCAATTGGTGAACAACAAAGAAGTTCCGGACATTGCCGACGAATACATCCGTAGCTTCAAAATCCTGCGGTCTCTGGCCTGCGATGTTCCGCTTGGTTCCCATCCGGGCATGTATAACCTGGCCGAGAAGTACCCCAAGCTCGGCAAGGGGCCAAACCCGTTCATCGACCCGGAAGGCTACAAGCGCGAGATTGATTTAGAGGAGCAGGTTTTCTACGGCCGGCTGGCTGAGCAGAAGAAGGCCGCGGCGCAGTAGGTTGCTGGCGGAGAGAGTGGGATTCGAACCCACGTTAGAGTTTCCCCTAAACACGCTTTCCAAGCGTGCGCCTTCAACCACTCGGCCATCTCTCCGGGGTCGGTAGAAACAAATCGGCGCGGACCGGAATGCCCGCGCCAATTCAGTTTAGCATTCACACAGGCCGGAAAGCCTGTGCCCTATACGCTATGGCGCCTGGTGCGGGACAGCAATTCTTTCGCTCGGGCCAACGCCTTCGACTCGGCGTCTTCGCGGCTGTCCGCCACGATGCGCGCCAACGCGGCGCCAGGTGAAACATTGTCGGCTTTGGCGTGCCACTTATCGCCCAACTGGTAAATGGTGAGATTCACTTGCCAACCGTCGACCTCCAGCTTGCGCTCGCTGTAGTTTTGCGGTTTCATGCCTGGCTCGCCGATTTGGCAACACCTTTTTCCACCGGCGCGCCCACCAGATTGCCCCACTCGGTCCACGACCCGTCGTAATTGACGACGTTGCCGATACCCATCAAATACTTCAACACGAACCAGGTATGGCTCGACCGCTCGCCGATCCGGCAATAGGCAAGCACCGGCGTGGATGGCTTCACGCCCTCGGCGCCGTATAGCTTCTGAAGATCGTCGAGCGACTTGAACGTGCCGTCGTCATTGCAGGCCTTGCCCCACGGGACGCTATGCGCGCCGGGAATATGGCCCCCACGCTGGCACGTTTCCGGCAAACCCGGAGGCGCGAGTATCTCTCCGCTGAATTCCTGCGGACTGCGCACGTCGATCATGATCGTATTGCCGGTCTTCTGCGCCTGCTGCACCTGCGGCAGGAACGCGCGGATCGAATTGTCCGGACCGCTGGCTTGATAAGGCCGCAGGCTGGGCGTGGCAATGCGCGACATCGTTTCCAGATCACGTCCCTCGGCAAGCCACTTCTTCCGGCCGCCGTCCATGATCCGGACGTCCTGGTGGCCGTATATCTTCATTTGCCAGAATCCCCAGGCGGCAAACCAGTTATTGTTGTCTCCGTATAGAACGACGGTGGTGTCGTTGTCGATGCCCGACTGCGTCATCAAGGCCGCAAACCGCGGCTTCGGCAAAATATCGCGTACCACGGTGTCGCACAACTGCGTGTTCCAGGCCCAGGCCTGTGCGCCGGGCACGTGACCTTCATCGTAGGCCTTGGTATCCACGTCGACTTCCACCACCCGTACCTTGGGATCGGCGACGTGAGCGGCCACCCAATCCGTATTCACCAAAACTTCGGGATGCGCATAACTAGCCATAAGGAAAAACCTCGGTTTCTTCGATTTATTCGCTTCAGGTCAGATCGAACTTCTCGTGATGCAGCAGCGGATCGCCTTTCACCAGCACCGGCCGCTTCAGCACATCTTCTATTTCCTCCAGGTACTTGTTGGTGTTTGATTTGAGGAATTTCGCGACCTCCGGGTGCGCGCGCAGCATGACATCCTTGCCTTCCACGGCCCCGGCGACTTTGTGGGCCTCCTGCAGAATCTCGCTGACGATGGTCTGCACGCTCTTGACATAGCCCGCGCCCTCGCAATGTGGACAAGGCATGCACAACGCCCGTTCCAAACTCTGCTTAACGCGCTTGCGAGTGATGGCTACCAAACCGAAATCGTTGAACTGCAGAATCTTGTAAGGGGCGCGATCGGCGCGCATGGCGTCTTCGAGCGCCTGCATCACCTTTTGACGATTCTTGCGCTCGTCCATGTCGATGAAGTCCACCACAATGATGCCGCCCAGATCGCGCAGGCGGACCTGGCGGACAATCTCCTTCACTGCTTCCGTGTTGGTCTTGACGATGGTGTCTTCCAGGCGATTCGATCGGCCGACGTACTTGCCGGTATTCACGTCGATGGCCACTAGCGCTTCCGTTTGATTGATGACGATATAACCGCCCGATTTCAGCCACACCTTGGGCCGCAACGCCTTTTCGAGTTCGGCCGTGATGTTGAAGGCGTCGAAGATGGGGGCCGGCCGCGTGTACAACTTTACCCGACTGACTAAAGCTGGCTGAAAGCGCTGCACGAAGCCTAAGACGCTTTCGTACAGCTCCTCGTTGTCCACCCAAACGGCTTTGAACTGATCGGTAACCTGGTCGCGCAAGATCCGCTGCACGATGTCCAGATCGTGGTGCAGCAATATCGGCGCGGGCTTCTTCTCGGCTTTCTGCCGGATATCCAGCCACAGATTGCCCAGAAAGTTCATGTCGGCGGCGATCTCGTCCTCGCGTTTGCCTTCGCCAGCGGTGCGAACGATGAAGCCTCCAGGAATGCCGGCGTGATGGATCTGCAGGATGCGTTTCAGACGGTGGCGCTCGTCGTCGCTGGCGATCTTGCGGGAAACGCCGGTGTGCTCGAGCGTCGGCATGTACACCACATACCTGCCGGGTAGCGCAATGTGGGACGTGATGCGCGCGCCTTTTTGCCCGAGCGGCTCTTTGGCGATCTGGACGATAATTTCCTGGCCTTCCTTGAGGAGTTCGGTGATGGAAGGCATCGGCCCTCGTTCGGGCCGGCCCACTGTGCGCGGCTGCTCTGTTCTTGGGAAAGAGCCTTCGGACGCGGACTGGCGCGGTGCTGGCGCTGCTTCACCACGTTCGCGCTCGCCTTGCGGACCTCCCCGCATTTTTCGCCGCATACGGCGCGTCATACGATGCGGCGAGCGGCCGCCTTGCTCGCGGACTTGCGCGGTCAGTTGAGGCGCGGGGGTTTCGGATGGCCTCCCCGGAGATGATTCGTGGAGTGGTGCCTCATTCTCGAAGGCAGCTTCTGCTTCTTCGGCGGCCTGAATTTCGGGGCTTAATCCCCGTCGCCCATTTCTTCTTCCGCGGCCGATGCTACCTCTGCTTGGGATCCGGTTCGGAGGCCACTAAGGATTCGGATTCCGCCCCGGCTGCGGCGCTCACTGGCGATGTCTCAGCCTCCGGCTCGGCGGCAACATCCGGCTCGGCCGCGCTATCGGACTCCTGCAGGCCTCGGATCTCTTCTTCTTCCGCTTCGTCGAGCGGCTGGATGTTCGCGCGGGCGTACTTGGCGAGCGACTCTCCTGGCAGTACGGCAAAGTCACTGCCCCTGGCGGGACCGGACGGCACTGGACTGTTCGATTCCACAGCAGCCGGAGCAGCTTCTACCGGTCGCGACTCTCGGGGATGCTCGCGCGTTTCGCGGGGCTCACGCAACTCGCGCGGCTCGCGCGCAGCTTCCCGGCCGGGCTCAGGAGCATATCGGGAATCCGAAGAAGCATATTTGGACTCCGGGAAACCACGGCCTCGGGTCCTGCGGCGGCGCGGCCGGCGGCCTCCCCGGCGATCGCGACCGTCGCCTTCATCAGATCGCTCTTGCTGCGGCGCGGGCGGTGACGTTACCGAAGCAGCCGGCGGGGGCCCTGATCGTCGGCTCGCGGGGACTTCTAGTTCTTGTAGTAGCGACTGCAAAGGCTTCCTCGGGGGCAGGCGGTTCGAGGCCCGAGTCGTCGCGGGTAACCGGGATGCGATCGAACTCTTCGTTCTCCTCGAAAAAGTCCGAGACATAAAGGAACGTGTCGCGCTCCAGCCCCAAATCCACAAAGGCCGACTGCATGCCAGGCAATACCCGCGTGACCCGGCCCTTGTGAATGCTGCCCGCTAGCGAATACTCGTTGGCCCGCTGGAAAAATACCTCGACCAACTGATCATCTTCGAGAATAGCCACTTTGGTTTCGTGGCGATTCGCCGAAATCACCAATTCTTTACTCATGTAGACTCCCGCACCTCAGCGAGGACGGGGGCCTCAGGAAACGGAGGGTAACGAATATCCGGTAAGGGCCGGGTGATCCAGAGGACCGTTGTCCCGGTTTACCGACAATAAAATCTTTGGGCTTCGGAAAGGCGGAGATGTCTTCTCTCAAACACCGGCCAAAGCACTCACCAGAACCGCCCGGATACACTTAAGCAACTGCGGCAGTCCGTGGAACTGACTTACCCCCTCAATCTTCTTGAAAGCCGGCCGTGTCTCGACCGCTTCAATTAACAAATCGCCGGAGCCGCACGTTATTCACCAGCCCCAGCATCATAAAAATCGCAAGCACATTCGATCCGCCGGAACTCATCAGGGGCAGCGGAATCCCGGTCACCGGCATCCGTCCCACCACCATTCCGACGTTCACCAACACGTGAAACAACAACAAGGTTGCGATGCCCATGCAGATATACATCCCGGCCCGGTCAGGAGCCGTTTGAGCGTTCTGAACAATCTGCATGAGCAACAGGAAATACAAACCTAATACCACAATGACACCTACAAAACCATGCTCTTCGGCAAAGGCCGAAAAGATAAAATCTTTGTGTGGCACCGGCAGAAAACGTCCCTGGGTCTGAGTACCCTTGGTGACGCCTCTTCCCCAGAGTGCGCCGGCTCCGACAGCGATCTTGGACTGAATGACTTGATAGCCTGAGCCTTTCGGATCTTGACTTGGATCGAGAAAGCTGATTACGCGAGCTCGTTGGTAATCCTTCAACACCACAAAATAAGCCACAGGCATGACCAGCGCCACGACCACCATGATCGCCGCCGCATACTGCCAGCGCATGCCAGCCAAGAAGATGCCTCCGACCAGGATCGGAAGGTAGGTCAGGGCTGTACCGAGATCCGGTTGGAGCATCACCAGCGCGGTCGGCACGGCCACCAAACCCCCCAACTTCAGCAGGTCGATCAACTCGAACTGCTCGGTTTTGAGCTCGGTCATGTACCGAGCTACTAACAATACCACCACCAGTTTAACGAATTCCGAGACCTGCAAGTGATAGCTGGTGGTGCCGATCCAGCGCCGCGATCCGAATGCGCTCATCCCCAGCACATAGGTCGCGATTAACGTGGTCACGGACAATCCGTAGAGAATGGGGACTTGTCCGAGCAGCGTATGATAATCGATCAACGTGGTGATCCACATCGCCACGAAGCCGGCCAGGATCCAGATCACCTGCTTCCACCATGCATCCGAATAATGGGTGTCGTGGGTAGCGCTGAAAATCTGGAGCACACCCAGCGCGCAGATGGCGCTGGATAGAACCAGCATCAGCCAGTCGAATTCCCGGACTGAACGATAGGCTGGCATTATGGATTCGAGGCTCCTGAGAGCCGGCGGAGCCGCGGTGGGTGGCCGCAACAATTGACTGGGAAGGGGCGCCGGAAGACTGGCGATCTGCTCGCGCGGCAGCTGAGCCAGCCGCTGCTTCTTGTCGAAATAGGCTTTCATCACGTCGCGAACGATGGGCGCGGCGAGCTGACCGTGCTGGCCGCCTTCGAACAGCGTCGCCACCACGATTTCCGGACTCTCCATGGGCGCGAATCCGACAAACCAGGCATTGTCCTTCATGGTCTGGCCGATCTTGGTGCCTTTGAGCACTTCGTTGGAAGCCAACTGCGCGGTTCCAGTCTTGCCGGCAGACATTGATACCGGCTAGGTGGGCGCGCACGCCGGTGCCGCCCGGCTCATTGACCACGCCGTACATGCCTAAGATGACCTTCTTGATATTTTCCTGATTGAGTTCGGCGTGACGCGCCGGAATAAGGCGTGCGCCCTCCCTGACCAGGTGCGGCTGGTTCCAGACTCCACCGATGGCCATGCCGCCGATTGCGGCCGCCATCTGCAGCGGCGTAACGGTGGTTGCGCCCTGGCCGATTGAGACCGAGATGGTTTCGGCGGGATACCATCTCTCTCTGAAATTTCGGATCTTCCAGCGGCTGGATGGCACCAGGCCATCCGCCTCGTGGGGCAGATCGATGCCAGTTTTGTGACCGTACCCGACCATTTCGGCATACTGGGCAATGTCGGTCGATCCCCAGCCGGTTGCCGACGTTGTAGAAGTACGTGTCGCAAGACTGCGCCAGGCCGCGATGCAACTCGATGCTGCCATGTTTGCTCCAGCAATGGAAATAGCGTCCGTAGAATGTTCCGCCGCCGCCGCACGATACATGGAAGTTGTCGTCAATCGCGCCTGTTTCCAGCCCCGCCAGCGCCATGATCGGCTTGAAAGTCGAGCCGGGCGCCTGCTGGGCTTGAATAGCGCGATTCATCAGCGGATGATCCGGATTGTCGATCAGATCCTTCCAGTCCTTGGATCGAATGCGGCCCGCGAATAGATTGGGATCGAAGGCCGGCCGGCTCACCATGGCCAGCACTTCGCCGGTGCGAGGATCAAGCGCCACCACGGCGCCGCGGCGATTCTCCATGGTCAGCTCCGCGACCGCCTGCAAATCCAGATCGATCGTGAGTTGCAGGCTTTTTCCGGGAATGGCCTCTTTGTCCTCGGCCAGCACTCGCCGCTCATTTCCGAAGCTATCCACTTCGACGCGGCGCTGGCCGTCGACGCCCATGAGAAGATCGTTGTACTCGCGCTCGATGCCGTCTTTGCCGATGACGTCGCCTTGATGGAAGCGCGCGAACTCGGGCGTGTTCAGTTCGGCCTCGCTTACTTCACCGACATACCCGATGGCGTGCGCGGCCAGCCCGTCGCGCGGGTAGAGCCGGTGTTGCACTCGAATCACTTCGAGCTCCGGAAACGTGTCGGCATCTTTGTGCGAATCGACAAATGCCAATTCGGCGGGAGTCAGCTCTTCCTTGATGGCGATGGGCTGATACTGCGGAGCGCCGCGGGATTGAAAGCGCTTCACGCGCGCGACCAGGCTGTCATAGTCGATGTTCAGGCCCTCGGCGATCGGCTTCAGATGTTCCATCTTCAGGTTTTCGCGCGAAAGGAACAGGCTGAACGAGGAATGGTTATCGACGATCACGCGGCCGTCGCGATCCAGGATCTTGCCGCGCGGCGCCAGCACCGGGATAGCTTTGATGCTGTTCTGCATCGCGCGCTCCTGATAGACCTCCGGGATTGCGGACCTGCAGGTCCCAGAAACCGGTAATCAGGAATAAAAAGACGCCTACCGCCGCGTACTGGAAGAAGGCGATCTTGCCAGAGGCAAACTTCGTGTCATCGCGCAGCAGTCCGTTAGCAGACAGCCGGTGTTCTTCGCGGTCGGCGTGAAGCTTCACTTAAGAGAAACCTGGGGTTTTATCCCGTTACTTTCAGTTTATCCAAAATGCGGAACAAAGGCAGAGCCACCGCCGCATTCAGGAGCCCAAAGATGAGGGTCTGCTGGACATCGAAGCTCAGCGCTTCGCCGAGCAAGGCGCGATCCAGGACCCAATAAAAGAACTGATGAAAGAAGTAGAAAAAAAAGCTCAGAATGAAGGTCACGAACGGGTTGTCGACGTCGAATCGCATGCTGACCGAGGCGGCGAAGTAACCCACCAGTGTCTTGACGATACCGAACATGCCGATGGGCTGATGCGACAAGGAATCCTGCACCAGTCCAATGGACATGCCATAAAAAACAGAGGCGATCGGCGCCCGGCTGCTCAGCGCGAAATGAACCGTGATCAGAAGCGGCAGTTCCAGATAAGACAGAAACGAAACAAAACGCGGGACATACACCTGGAACAGGATCGCGACCAGGGGACGGTCACGAGCCAGATGAAGCGGAAACGCTCCGTGTCCTTGCGCGGCTCCGATAGCAGATGCTCCGTGTACTCGGTCATGGATTGCGAGCGACAGGGGGTTTGGGCGGAGTCGGGCTGGTGTGACCGCGGGAGTGCCGCGGTCGCTGGTCCAGTGGCGGGTTTGGCGGTTCCGCGGGCTTTTCAGTTTTAGACGCGGGCGGAGACGACATCCGATCCGGGATCGGCATCCGTGGGATCGGTCACTAAAATGGGCGCTGCCGGGCGCGGCTTGGGTTTCGGCGCTGTAGCCGCGGAGTCGCCGGCCGGTACCGCCGTTGGCATATCGGCCGGCTGGGAACCACTCGACTTTTGAGCTGTGGCGCCAGCGTCACCGCTGGCCGGAGCGGCGGGCTTCGGAGGGAGCCGCCGGAGTCAGGTTCGGGAAGTGGCGAAGCCCCGCGAATGCCCTGCATTTTCGTAAAATCCGGTGGTTTCGAGCCCGGAATACCTTCCCCAAACACGTGTTTCTGCTCGGTGCCGATCTGCTTGTATTGCTCGCGCAGGCGGTCGGCATCGGTGGACAAGGCCGTCGGCTGGCCGGTGGGTTGGGGAGCTTCCAGCGACATTGTCCGCCGGCGGCTGCAGGATTTTGTAGCCAGGGGAAGCTATCTCGCCATCCGGAATCTGCTGGTGCACGCCTTGGAGCAAAACCAAGACCTCTTCCACGCTGCCGCTCTGGAGGCCGCTGGGGTTGAGGTAGATCTCCTTGAAATTCTTTCCATTGCGGGCGGCGCTGACTTGGCCGACTGGAAAACCCTTGGGGAAGATGCGGTCGTCGCCGGAAGTGTAGAACCATTCGCCGCCATCGACCTTTTCTTCGTTCTGTACATAATCCACCAAGGTGTCGTTATGACCCTGACCTTTGAGCGTGCCGCGAACGCGGTTCTTTTGCGAAATCACACCGGCGGCGAATGTGGGATCCGTAATCAGCATCACCAGCGAGGCCGTCGGATAAGCGTCCACCACTTTGCCGACGATGCCGTCGGGCGTCACCACCGCCATGCCGCTTTCGACTCCGCTGGTGGACCCGCGATCGATGAATACCACCTTCGAGTTGGCCCCGGTTCCATTGCCGATCACGCGCGCCGCGACGGTCTTGGAAGGCGATTGGGCCTGGAAACACGCTCAGCGCCCGGGCGCGATCGGCGGTGCCGAGCTCCGCTTTCAGATAGTGGTTCTCCATCTTGAGCTGGCCGTTGTCGCTGCTTGAGCTTTTCGTTCTCGCCGCGCACATTCAGCAGGACGAAGTAGTCTACGACGAAGCCCCAGGTATACCGGCGCACCAATTCCAGCGCCGTCTCCACCGGCGTCACGGCCGTAACCGCCCAGACGCGCATCAACGGGACGTTATTGTTGGTTTTGACCTGATAGGCAATCAGCAGCAACTGCGCCACGATCACGATCAGCAGGACCGTGAGGTTGCGGTAGCGGCTGAGGAAGAAGTCCATACGTTACTACTTTTTATGTGCGGACGCTCAGAGGTCCGCGGCCTGCACGCCCTCGCCTTACCTTCCAGCTTATTCGATCGCTACTCTACTATTCAAATTGCGACTCTGCTATTCAATTGCAACTCTTCGGAGCAATTTGAAATCCGTTAACATTTTGCCGGTTCCTAGCACTACGCTCGCCAGAGGATCCTCGGCGATGGACACCGGCAGGCCAGTCTCTTCACGAATCCTTTTATCTAAATTCTTCAACAATGCGCCCCCTCCCGTCAAAACGATTCCCCGGTCGCTGATGTCGGCGCTGAGTTCAGGGGGCGTCCGTTCCAGCGCAACCCGGATGGCGTTCATGATGGTGGCGACGCATTCCGACAGCGCCTCGCGAATCTCGCTGTCGTCGATAGTCAGGGTTTTTGGCACACCTTCAATCAAATTCCGTCCCTTTATTTCCATCGTCAGGGGCTTATCAAGAGGATAGGCCGAACCAATCTGAATTTTGATCGCTTCGCCGGTTCGTTCGCCGATCAGCAGGTTATACTTACGTTTCAGATACTGCATGATGGCATCGTCCATATAGTTGCCGGCCACGCGGACCGAGCGCGAATAAACAATACCTGAAAGCGAGATTACAGCCACGTCGGTGGTTCCGCCGCCGATATCGACCACCATGTTGCCCGAGGGCTCGGTAACCGGCAGACCAGCGCCGATGGCCGCCACCATGGCTTGCTCCACCAGGTGAACTTCGCTGGCCTTGGCGCGATAAGCGGAATCGATGACGGCGCGCTTTTCCACCTGCGTGATTTCACTCGGAACACCGATGACGATGCGCGGATGCACCAGCACCTTGCGGCCGTGCGCCTTCAGGATGAAATAGTTGAGCATGCGCTCGGTGACTTTGAAATCGGCGATGACGCCGTCTTTCATGGGCCGGATGGCGACAATGTTGCCGGGAGTGCGGCCCAACATCTCCTTGGCTTGCTGGCCGACCGCTTCCACCTCGCCATTGGTCTTGTTGATCGCGACGATGGACGGTTCGTTGACGACGATCCCTTTGCCTTTCGCGTAGACGAGCGTGTTGGCAGTGCCGAGATCGATCGCCAAGTCGGAAGAGAACAGGCTAAACAGCGAGCGGACGTTCATGGATTTTAGAGACTCTTCGGTAGCTCACTCAACTTAATATGGGCTACGTACACCCATTCTTCGTCATTTCCGAGAGGATATGTTAGGGGATGCGCGAACAATTCACAGTAACACACCTTAGGCCGGACGGGTACGATTTTTGCAGCTACCACGGCGAGTTCTGAGGGAGCCCAGTCGTACGCTGGGTTCGTTTTGCAATTTTGCGATGTCAGCCCTGAGCGACGAGGACTGGCTGGCTATAAACCCAAGACATACAGCACCCGATCGGCCGCAATAGCCACGTGTTGACGGCCGTCGATGTTGAATGAGATCGGATTGGACGCCACCGCCCCGCCAGCCTGAAAATCCCACAAGGGCTTTCCCGTATGGGCATCCAGGGCGAAGAAATTCCCTTCGTTCGTGCCGCTGAAGACCAGACCGCCGGCCGTCGCCAACACACCGGCCCACGGCGGCGACTGTAGGCGAAACTCCCACAGCATCTTCCCCGTCGTAGCTTCGAGAGCACGGATGGCGCCCCAGGCGTCGTCGCGAGGCACCTGTTGTTCGCCACCACCGGCGAAGAATGTGCCCGGCTTGTAATCCGCTTCACGTTTGAAGTAAATCGAACCTAGCTCCCGCACCGAGACATAGAACACGCCCGACTGCGGATTGTAGGACGGACTGAACCAGACCGTGGCCCCGTTGAGGCTGGGCCATACCAGCGTGCCTTGCTCGCTCGGCTCCGTGCCAGGAATGAGCATGGGACGGCCGTGGTCGTCCAGACCCTTCGCCCAGGTCTGATGCGCATATTCCTTGCCCGTGAGAAACTCGCCGGTTTGCCGGTCCAGTACGTAATAAAACGCATTGCGGTTCGCATTTGCCACTAGCTTTCGCCGCTGGCCCCGAACCTCTCCGTCGAACAGCACCGGGACATGCGTGGAATCCCAATCGTGGGTATCGTGAGGAGTGAATTGGAAGTGCCAGCGCAACGCGCCGGTATCGCCATCCAGCGCCACCAGCGAGCAGGTGTAAAGATTATCGCCGGGCCGCGAATCGCCGTTCCAGTCCGGGCCCGGATTTCCGATGCCCCAATAGACCAGGTTCTGATCCGGATCATAAGCACCCGTAACCCAGCTGGTGCCTCCACCAGTCTTCCAGGCATCGTTCGTCCAGGATTCGTGTCCTTTTTCACCGGGGCTCGGAATGGTCCAGAAGCGCCAGACCCGCTTGCCGGTCTTAGCGTCGTAGGCATCCACGAAACCGCGAACACCCGCCTCGCCGCCACTGACCCCGATGATCACCTTATCTCGAATCGCCAGCGGCGCCATCGTCAGGCTGTAACCGGGCTTGTAGTCGGCCACTTTAGCGGACCAGCGCTCATGTCCGCTCTTTATGTCGAGGGCAACCAGGTCGCAATCGAGCGTAGCGACGTACAATTTGTCATCCAGGATGGCGGCGCCGCGGTTGACGCGTCCAAACCCGATGGACTGATAGTCGGACGGAATCGGACGAGTCCATTTCCACAGGGGACGTCCGGTCTTCAAATCCAGGGCGGCGGCGTGGTTCGGACCAGTGATGTACATCACGCCGTCGGCAACAATGGGCGACACCTCGATGCGTGGCTCGGCATATTGGTAGGCCCATTTCACTTTGAGCCCCGCGACGTTGGCAGGTGTGATGTGCGTCAAAGGCGAGAATCGATGGCCGGAATAATTGCGCGAGTAGGTCAGCCAACTCCCAGGCTCGCGGTCGGCATTGACGATTCGTTCATAAGGCACCTGCGCCGCAAGCGCGGAAGCCAGCAGAAATGCGCCGTTGAGTCTCACAATTTACCGCGCAAGGTCGACAGATACGCGGTCAGGTCGGTCAGCTCTTCTGGAGTGAGCGTGCGTTCATAGGAGGGCATGGGACTCTTTCCTCTCAGTTTCCGGAGTTCGCGAAGGTCCGACTTGCGAAAGCTGCGAAACTCACTTTTCGAATCCTTGATTTGGATCGAAAAGGGATCTTCATTCAACCGGATTCCACGAATGGTCGAGCCATTGGCCAGAGCCAGCTCCACCAGGAGAAAATCTTCGGGAACGGCGGCTTCCGGCGCGACGATGGATTCGCGCAGATGCGCCGAGCTTCGGCGAGCTCCAATATCAGTCAGCTCCGGACCAAAGCCAGAGCCTTGGCCCCGGATCATGTGACAGCCGGCGCAGCCTTTCGCCCGGTAGACATGCTCACCGCGCGATGGATCCCCCGCGACGGGCGCTTCCGGCATGGCGCCCAACGATTTGACGAACGCCGCGACGCTCGCGACTTCATGCGGGGTCAATTGCCAAGCCCCGGGCATCTCCGGCGCAATTCCATTCGCGATTACCTTGCGGAGCGCGGCATCGTCCGGCGCTTGGTTGAGCGTAGGGCGGTGCAGGTTGGGCCCCCTGCTGCCCTCCCCAGTCTCGCCATGGCAGACGGCGCACTGAGATTCAAATAGCCGCTTGCCGAGCGCCGGATCACTCGCGCGCTCAGAGGGCGTTTGAGCGAACGCGCACGGAATTCCGATTAGGACGAAAGTCCACCACAACCGCAAGATGCTTCGAATATGACATAACCAAGGAGGAGTTGTCACTTATAATGACGAGTTCACTTATGACCGCGAAAATAGCTTTTATCGTTTTAGTCTTGTCCTTGGTGCTCAGTGCCCAACCTGCATCCACCGCCCGCTACGTCGGATCCGCCGCGTGCCAGCAATGCCACTCCGAGATATACGCTCGTTGGAAAAAGACGCGCATGGCCAACGTGGTCCGCGACCCGAAAGCATATCCTGATGCAATCATCCCGGATCTAACAAAACCAGATCCGCTGGTCACCTTCACCAAAGATGACATCGCTTTCGTTTACGGGAGCAAGTGGAAGCAGCGATATTTCAAGCAGGTTGGAAACGACTACTATCCGTTCCCTGCTCAGTGGGACGTTACGCACAAGATGTGGCGGCCTTACTTCGCCCAGAACGGGACGGATTGGTGGACGCAATTCTATCCCGCCGATAATATGAAGCGTCCCACCGGCCCGCTTTGCGATGGCTGTCATTCCGTCAACTACAATGTTGAGACCAAGGCAGTGACCGAATGGAACGTCGGCTGCGAGAAGTGCCATGGACCTGGCGGCGATCACGCGCGCCAGCCCAGCCGCTCCAACATCGTCAATCCGGCGCGGCTCGATTCCATCGAGGCAAATGACATCTGCATCCAGTGCCACTCTCAAGGGCGTCCTCTGAAGAACCCCATCGCCGGCCAGTATTACGATTGGGCGGTCGGCTATCGCGCGGGTCTGAAGCTGGAGAATTATTGGCAATTAGAGGATCATAAACTCGGCGAGACGACATTCACTCATTTCGCCGATGGCACCGCGCACAAGAATCGGATGCAGGGCAACGACTTTGTGAACAGCGTGATGTATACGCGCGGGGTGACCTGCTTCAGTTGCCACGATGTTCATGGCACAGCCAACAACGCCGACCTATTGAAGCCTGCCAGCGTGATGTGCTTGGAGTGCCACGGTCCGAATTCGCCCAATGGCCCGCGCGGCGTTGCCAGCATCGAGGAGCATACGCATCACAAGGGAGGCACCAGCGGCGGCGAATGCGTGGCCTGCCACATGCCTCAAATCGAGCAGACCATTGCGGATGTAATGGTCCGTAGCCATACATTTAAATTCATCTCGCCCACATTGACTGAAACGTTGAAGGTTCCGAATCCATGCACGAGTTGTCACACGCAAGAATCGCCGCAGTGGGCGACGAATGCGTTGAGAAGCTGGAAGGGCAAGTCTCCGTGGCGGGTCGCTAATTAATCGTCAGCCGGGTCCACGGGCGCAGCTAGGATTTTGCGTTTCCGGACCGGGTTCAGCAGCGCGTCCTTTTCACCTAAACGAATGCGGCAAGCTTCGCAGTTGACCAGATGTTCTTTCAATTTGATCACTTCCGGCACCGTCAATCCTTTGCCGACGACGTAGAGTGAAAGCAGGTCGTCTTCGATGTGCGGGCTGGACTGTCCGGAATGCTGGGACATGTCTTGAATCAGAACTCCAGCATCGAAGGCTCCGTCCAAAGGCCGGCAGTATCTAATCTGTCCGAAGATGACCACATTGCGCTGCAAGGTGACCTTCACTTCCGCGCCCCGGTTTATGCTGGACTCCAGCTTAAGGCGCAGTCCGGACTTGGAAACGTCTAAGACTGTCGCCTGGGATCGACCAGTGCCTCCGTTCACGACCTCGACTTCGGCCGGGTCGTTAGTCGGATAGCGAGCCTCTCGTCGCTTTTCAAGGAAGAGTGCGCCGCGGTTTGCGGCCGTGGCAGCGGCGTCACCGGCCGCGCGCCCGGATCGTGGCGGCAAAGCCAGTGTTTGTTTTTCCGGCGACAGGTGTGCCTTGTTGGGTTGAGCTGCCAATTTTCTCTCGTCCTTTTTCACAGGGGACCGCTGCAGTTAGTCCGCTGCTGATAAACGCTGCAGCGCGAGTCTAAGAAACTTTATCGTCAGAAACTATATCGTCGGGTTTTAGGAATTGTTTAGCCTAGAGCTGCGTTCCGTACCATCCCTAAGGTAAGCGCCTTAGGACGAGACCCGACGGCGCATCCGGCTCCCGTCCTTTTCCTTCGCTTTGGCGGTCGGCGGATGAAAGACGTCCTGAATCACAATTCCGGCTTGGAAACCGCTGCGCGCCGGCCGGCAATACTGAACTTCGCCGAAGATGACGACATGCTTTTCCAGCGTGATCTTGACTTGAGCGCCCTTGCCGATGGTCGTTTCTGATAGCAGACACAGGCCCGACCGAGAAATATCCACGATCGACGCTGTCAGGCGCTGAAATCCAGCTTGCAGGATCTCGACCTCGACGGAATCGTTGGTCTGATAGCGAGGCTCCCGCCTTTGCTCCAGGCTCTCCCGCCTTTTGGCAAGAAATGCTTTCAGCTCGGCATAGCCAACCGAGGGTGTACTCTTTGGCTGCATGGCAATAGCCTGGGAATCTATCGTCGGCATCCGTCAAAGTCTTTACACCCACTGGTACGGCGGTACTATCCAGCGGCGGACAGGTCTGCCCGAGGCCAGAAACTCAGAAACTAGAAACCAGAAACTACTATACTTTGGACATGGTCCGAAGACTGCTCGCCGCGACGTTGCTGATGGTTCCCCTCGGGCTGCCGGTCGAGGCCAAGATGCCGCTGGATGAATTCAAGACCCGGCGGGCAAATTTGCGGAGCTCGCTGGATGGCGTGTTGGTGCTGTTCGGACGTGTGGAAGGCCGCGACGAAGTTTTTCGAGTCGACGAAGAGCCGAATTTCTATTACCTCACCGGCTGGAGCCAGCCGGGAGCGCGGCTGTTGCTAACATCCAGCCGTGAACTGCTGTTCCTGCCGCATCACAACGAACGTGTAGAGCATTTTCAGGGCAGACGTGCATCGGCCGAAGACGCGGATGTCCATGCTTTGACCGGTTTTGAGGAAGTCCGGCCTATCGAGAAGTTCGAGTACGAGCTGAACCAGGCGCTGAGCGAGCAGGCCAACCTGTACGCCCCGCTGAGTCAGCCTGGCACCGAGAAACTGAAAACGCTTTATCCCTTTCGAGAGATTTCCGACGCGGTTCCGATTATCACTAAGCTGAGGGTGAAGAAGTCGCCCGCGGAACTTGCGGCCATCCAACATGCCACCGACGTGAGCGTGGAAGCGCATCGCGCGGCGTGGAAACGGATGGCGCCCGGGCTCTCCGAGTATCAAATCGCTGCCGTGCTCTGGAGTACCTATATCGAAAGCGGCTGTGAGGGCGTGGCTTACTCGCCAATCGTCGGCTCTGGGATCAACAGCACCATCCTGCATTACTCCGCCAATCAGCGCCGCATGGACAGGGGAGAAGTGGTGGTGATGGATGCGGCTGCCCAATGTGCCGATTATGCCAGCGATATCACTCGCACCGTGCCGGTAGGAGGCAAGTTCACCCCCCGCCAGCGCGAGATTTACCAGATTGTGCTGGGCGCGCAAAAGGCCGCTATCGCCGCGCTGAAGCCGGGCGTCCGGATGGCTGGCCCCGGGGACAGCCTCACAAAAATCGTTCGCGACTACATGGACGCTCATGGGCGAGACCAACACGGCGAACCGCTCGGCAAATATTTTATTCACGGGCTGGGCCACCAGGTCGGCTTGCAGGTGCACGATCCGGGCGTCGACGGGCCGCTAGAAGCCGGCATGGTGGTCACCATCGAACCAGGCATATACATTCCCGAGGAGAGCATCGGCGTCCGGATCGAGGATGTTGTGCTGGTCACCGAAAATGGCGCCAAAGTGCTCAGTGCGGCGCTGCCGAAGGAAGCTGACGAGATTGAAAAGGCCGTCGCCAAGTAAGCAGACTCTCGGCTACATCGCCCTGCTGGCTGTGGCGCTGACGGTTGCGATTGTCTCCGGCTGGCTCGCAACTCCGATCGACGATTACGCGTACGACTGGATGTTCCGTCTCTACCCGCCTGCCGTCACCAGCCCGCATTGCATCATTCTGGCAATCGATGACGCGACTTATAGCGCGATGGGCGGCGTCCGGGAATATCGCACGATGTTGGCGAAGGCTCTGGAACTGATTGCGCCGGCTCAGCCCAAAGTGGTCGCTGTCGACCTCGTCCTCGCCGACACTGAAGATCCCTCCGAAGATGCGCGCCTGGAACGCGCCATGCGGGGCATCAGCAATCTGGTGCTGGTCGCCCATCTTTCGAACGGCCGCTGGGAGAACCCGCTCCCGCGCTTCCTCGCCGGCGGCGCCGTCCTGGGCCATGACAAAGCCGACGAGGATTCCAAGGATGGAGTCACGCGAACCATTCCGCTCGAACAGCGGGCGGGCCGCGAACGGAACTGGGCTTTGGCGTTGCAAGCCTTTCGATTGGCGCGCGGAGAACCGATTATCGAGTCGCCTGATGATCTGCAGATTGGAAACGAGTTGATTCCCGCGGCCCGCGCGAATGATGGGAACCGGGGTTTGCGCATTCTTTTCACCCGTGAATCTATCCCCCAAGTCTCGCTGAAAGACCTGGTGGACAAACCGGAGCTGGCCGCAAGGTTTCATGGACAAGTGGTGTTCCTGGGGGTGACTTCCATTTCCGGCTCCTATGATCGCGTTGCGACGCCTTTCGGCCAAGGCCGCATTCCAGGCGTCGAAGTGCACGCCCAGCTTTTCGAAACGCTGGAGCGCGGCCAGTTCCTGACCGATGCCTCCGCCTCATCCGTGCTTGGATTCTGCCTGCTTACCGGCGTTTTCGCGGGCCTCATCTTTGCGCTGCTAAATGGGTGGCCTGCGTATCTCGCGGGCGGGGCGCTATTGATTGCCGTGCATATTACACCGCTTCTATTTTTTCGCAATGGCATTGCGTTTCCGTACTTCGCGCCCCTGGCATCCGCCTGGCTGACCTCCGCCATCGCGGCCAGTTATCAGCATTTCGTCGTTCGCCGGCGGCTTTATGAGTCCGAAATCGATCGCAAGCGTTACCAGCAGGCCATCCACTTCGTTACGCACGAGATGCGCACGCCGCTCACCGCCATCCAGGGATCGAGCGAGCTAATGGGCCGCTACGCTCTGACCGAAGAGAAGCGCAAGCAGATCGCCGACATGATCAATCAGGAATCGAAGCGCCTGGCCCGTATGATCCAAACATTTCTAGATGTCGAGCGTCTTTCCGATGGCCAAATCGAGCTTAAGCGCGAGCCATTTCTGGCGCGCGATATTGTAGAAACCTGCATCCAACGGGCGCGGCCGCTGGCCGAGCGTAAGAATATTCGCATCCGGACCAACGTGCTGGAGGGTGAGCTACAGGGCGACCGTGAATTGATGGAATACGCCGTTTACAATCTATTGACCAATGCCGTGAAATACTCCAATGCCGACACGGAAATCACGGCCTGGTGCCTGCCTCAAGGCGATCGGTTACGGCTCTCGGTACAAGACCAGGGCATAGGAATGGATGCCCGGGAATTACGGCAGATTTTCCAGAAGTTTTACCGGACTAAGCGCGCCGAGGCTTCCGGAGAGGCTGGAACCGGCATCGGACTTTCGATTGTCGAGCAGATCGTGCAGCACCACGGCGGGAAAATGGAAGTCACCAGCGAACCTGGCAAAGGTTCCTGCTTTACAGTTGTGCTGCCAGCCTACTCTCGTGCGACCCAACCACCCCCTGTGTCAGTCTAGTAGGTAGGTATTCTACCAGTGCAACGATTGTTAGTAGTCGAAGACGACAACTCCGTAAGAGATACGATTACGACTTTCCTCGAGTTGGAGGGCTATCGTGTGGACGCGGTGTCTTCGACGCGGGAAGCGCTCGATCGCCTGCGTAGCGACTCCTATCCCATCGTTATCTCAGATATTTATCTGGATGAGCGAACCGGTCTGGACATTTTGGAGACAGCCCGCCAGAACAATCCCAAATGCGCCGTTATTCTGATGACCGGGCGGGGCACCATGGAAACTGTAATGCAAGCTACGCAAGGCGGGGCGTTCGATTACATCGCGAAGCCGTTCGAGTTGGATCGCATGCTCGATACAGTTAAGCGCGCCGAAGCTACGCTCGGCGAGCAGACAGAGGAGAAGGAATCCGAAATCGACGATCTGCCGGCCAGCGAAATGATCGGCAGCTCGGCACGAATGATCGAGATTTATAAGACGATTTCGCTCGTCGCGCCAACCAATGCAACCGTTCTGATCGAAGGCGAAACCGGAACCGGAAAAGAGATGATCGCGCGCATGATTCACAACAACAGCCCTCGCGCGCAGCAGCCTTTTGTACCGGTGGATTGCGGATCGATCGCGCCGTCGCTGATCGAGAGCGAGCTTTTCGGCGCGATGAAGGGCGCCTACACTGGCGCCGACCGCGATCGCATGGGCGTTTTCGAGGCCGCCAATAACGGGACGACCTTCCTGGACGAGATCGGCGACCTGGAGCTCGGCTTTCAGCTCAACCTGCTGCGTTTCCTGCAAGAGAAGGAGATCCGCCCACTGGGTTCCGCGCGCGGCAAGAAAGTGGACGTACGTGTGATTGCCGCCACCAACCGCGACTTGCAAAAGATGGTGGACAACGGCAAATTCCGCGAGGATCTGTGGTATCGGCTGAACGTCGTCCGCATTCTGCTGCCCCCGCTGGTGGAGCGCCGCGGCGATGTGCCGCTGCTGGCCCATTACTTTCTCAACCGGTACAACGACCGTTACAGTCAGAAGACCAAGCTGACTCGAATCCGGACTTCAAGTACTCGAGAACTACAGTTGGCCAGGCAACGTTCGACAGCTCCAGCATATGATGGAGCGGCTGACTATTCTCGCGCCGCAGAACCGGATTGACGAGGCTGCGGTTCGCGAAGCGATCGAGTTGACTGAACCTCGCGACAGCGCCAGCGACACCCTGGCCGATACCGAAGCCGATCAGATCCGCCGCGTGCTTTCGGCCACGGGCGGTAACAAGAGCCGCGCCGCTAAGATCCTCGGCATCGAGCGGAAAACGCTATACCGCAAACTTGAACGAATGGGCCTCTAAAACGAGTTCACTAGAGGGGGGCTGTTTTTTCCCAAGTTCGGGCATATAATGGACCCTAGCTCGTGAGTTTTAACGGCATTATAGGGGGTATTCCATGTTTGAGAGCCTCGACGAGCAAATTAAACTTGACGAACATAAGGCGTCATCCAATACGGAACGGCTCATTCGCTGGGCTTTAATCGTATTGCTCTCGGTGATCGTCTTTGGCGGATTGTATTTCGGCGTTCACTTGATGCAATAGGAACGTCCGGCGCATAGGCCTTCGGCTAACAAGACAATCAGTTCATCGTCGCGTTCGATTGGTTAGCTGAACCCAGGGCTCGCATGACCGCTTTGACGCGGGGCAGATAGTCAGGCTGCGGATTGTAGGTCGATAGCTTCTGGTCCACGTTCTTGCCCTTGTACATCTTCGATTTGGCCAGCTTTGACGCTACAAAGTGGATTCCAGCCTGTATGGACGAAAAGCTTTCCCGGCAGGAGTCCCATCCGAACACGTTGTTATTTCTATAGTCCTTGCCTCCGCTGGATTCGATCATGGAAATGCTGGGCAAAAGCCGCCAGTCCAGTTCATTCTGGTCGGCGGCGATCAGGAAATCGGCGGCCGAGTCGCGGAGCGGACAGTTGCGGTCGGCGAAATACTGCCAAAGAAGCCCTAGCCTGGGGTCGACTGGTTCAATGTGGACCGTAGGCGACGGTTGCTGCATGCTGACAGTAACGGGCGCTGCAAGTAAGCCGACGGCCAACAGAGTTTTGGTCATAGTAATTTCCTCCTGCTCGATTTGTTGTCGGATCTTCTCTAAACGGAAGTTATTGAAAACTAACGGAATACTACGGTAAATCGACTATCTGGTTTAGAATCAGCAATTTATGGTTGTATAGTTGGGCACGAATACACCCAGTCTAGCACACCGGTCCGAGGCGCGGACGGCATGTCAAATCCGAGCGCGATGGGTCCGGTAACCGCCTCCCATCGAGCCGAGGTCCAAGATAGCTGCCACCAAAAGATACAGTAGATTGATTCCGACGACCGGGATGCCACTATTGAACATCCAGGCGTAAACTAGCGTCGTTAACGGCAAGAAGACGAAACCCAGGATCAGAAGAAGCAGAGCATTGTGAAACGGGCGATCCAGGTAGGTGGAGAAGAAAAAGAGCAGCGCCAAAGCGAGGCGCGGGAACAGCAGAATCAGAATGACAAGTAAACAGGGCATTCGCGAGGGCGTGATGCTGCTGCCCGTTCGTTGGACGCGTCGATGGTTCGTTTGTTTCTCGGCGTGGCCGAACTCGAAAGTGGGCGAGATTACTACTTATGCTTTGCGAACGGTTCGCCGCTCGATCCGCTTTTCATATTCCAGTCCTCGTATGATGCGCTGGACGTAAATGCCGGGCGTAATGACGTGATCGGGATCGATCTCACCTGGCTCTACCAACTCCTCCACCTCGGCGATGGTGGTCGTCGCGGCGGTGGCCATCATCGGATTGAAATTACGTGCCGTCTTACGGTAAACCAGGTTGCCCAGGCGATCGCCGCGCCAGGCTTTGACTAGCGCATAATCGGCTGTCAAAGCCTGTTCGAGCACATACGTGCGGCCGTTGAACTCGCGCAGTTCTTTCCCTTCCGCCACCACAGTTCCAACGCCCGTGGCTGTGTAGAAACCTGGAATCCCGGCGCCCCCGGCGCGAATGCGCTCCGCTAGCGTCCCCTGTGGCACCAGAGTGAGATCAAGCAGGCCGGCCAGCACCCGTGTTTCGAGCAGCTTGTTCTCGCCCACGTAGCTGCCGATGTGCGATGCAATCATTCCCGCTTCGAGCATCAGGCCCATGCCGAAGCCATCGACACCCATGTTGTTGCTGATGGTGTGCAGGCCCTTCACGCCTTTTCGCACCAGCGCAGCGATCAAGTTCTCCGGAATGCCGCACAGCCCGAAGCCTCCGATCATTACGGTGGCGCCGTCGGGAATGTCGGCTACGGCCGCATCGGCTGTTGCGATTACCTTATTCATGCATCCGTTTCGGACTGCTGATGATGAGGGTGGGTTCGGTGGCCTTTTGCACGTCGCCAACGGTGACGTCGGGCGCAATCTCTTCGAGTAGCAGGCCCTGGGGCGTGACACGGATGACAGCCATCTCGGTGATGATCAGGTCGACGACGCCCAGACCCGTAATCGGCAAGGTGCACTTCTTCAGGATCTTGGGAGCGCCCTGCTTGGTGGTGTGCTCCATGGCGACGATCACGCGCCGTGCGCCGGCCACCAGGTCCATTGCGCCGCCCATCCCCTTGACCATTTTTCCGGGGATCATCCAGTTGGCGAGGCTTCCGGTCTCATCCACCTCCATCGCGCCCAGGATGCTGAGGTCCATGTGGCCGCCGCGAATCATGGCGAAGGAATCGGCACTGGAACAATAAGAAGTGCCGGGCAGCTCAGTCACTGTTTCTTTCCCGGCGTTGATCAGATCCGGGTCTTCGGCGCCTTCGATTGGATAGGGTCCAGCGCCGAGCATACCGTTTTCCGATTGCAGAACAACCTCGATTCCCGGCGGTACGTGATTCGCAACCAGCGTGGGGAGTCCGATGCCCAGATTGACATAAAAGCCATCCTGCAGTTCCTGGGCGGCGCGCCGGATGATGCGCTCGCGCTTGACGGCGTCTTTCTGCTTTTGGTCCAAACTACCACGTTACAATCAAAACCATGAGTCTGTTGAGACCGCTCGTGCCGGCCTTCATGGCCTGTGCTGCGCTTGTTGCGGCCGATACTTCCTACCGCGCAACGATCGAGCGGTGGCGCGCACAACACGAGGCCGAGCTTAAGGCTGAGGACGGCTGGTTGACCGTGTCTGGACTGTTCTGGCTCAAGGAAGGCATCAACCGGGCGGGCTCGAACGCAACTAGCGAGATCGCTCTGCCACGCGGGCCGGCTGAGGTTGGCGCCTTCGAACTCCACGGCGGCAAAACGATTTTTCGCGCGGCTCCTGGTGTGTCTGTGAAGTTGAATGGCAAACCCGTTGGCGAAGCGGCTCTGCTCAAGTCCGATACAGACGGCAAACCCGATCTTATACAGTTCGACGCGTTCACCCTGTTCGTGATACATCGCGGCGCCCGCTACGGCATTCGACTGAAAGATACCGAGAGCGCCTCGCGCAAGGAGTTCACGGGACTGCACTGGTTTCTAGTGAAGGAAAGCTATCGCGTGATTGCGAAGTTCGTTCCATATCAACCGCCCAAGATGATTACGATCCCCAACATTCTGGGCGAGACCGAGCAAGACGCCAGCCCGGGTTATGTCGTCTTCACGCTGGATGGCCACTCGCTCCGACTCGATCCAGTGGTGGAAGACGACCAGCTGTTCTTCATATTTCACGATCTCACCAGCGGGAAAGGGACGTATCCGGCGGGGCGATTCCTGTACACCGATCTTCCGAAAAACGGCGAGGTGGTAATGGACTTCAACCAGGCCCAGAATCCGCCTTGTGCGTTTACAGCTTATGCGACGTGCCCGCTGCCGCCGAAGCAGAATCGCCTGCCCGTTCGGATTGAAGCGGGCGAACTCAATTACGGCCATCACTGACCTCGGCCGTCGGGCGATTGGGTTATTCTGAGTTCATTCTCATGAGAAAAGAATCGTTCGATCCAGGTTTGACAACCCAGTTCAGCGGTGAATTGCGCCGAGCCATCAATCCCGATGGCACGTTCAACGTCCATCGCAAGGGCACGCGTCTGCGGGACGAGAATCTCTACCTCCAGATGATCGATACTACCTGGCCGCGGTTTTTCCTGGTAGTGATGATCGTCTTCCTGGCGGTGAATGTTGCGTTTGCTTGGCTGTACCTGGCAATCGGAATCGGCCAGCTCCAGGGAACCGAGTCCGAGATGAGCGCGTTTGTGAACGCTTTCTTTTTTAGCGTGCATACCCTGACTACGGTCGGTTACGGGAATGTCTTTCCGCGCGGACCATCGGCCAACGCCGTGGCGGCCCTCGAAGCCGCGACCGGGCTGATGGTATTCGCGGTGATGACCGGTCTCTTGTATGGTCGATTCTCGCGGCCTTCGGCGCGAATTTTATTCAGCAATAACGCGCTAATCGCGCCCTATCAAGATGGCCATAGCCTGCAGTTTCGGATCACCAACGCCCGGAGCAATACCCTGATGAATCTAGAAGCCCGGGTGCTGCTCATGACTGTAACGAATCACGACGGACGCCTCAAGCGGGATTTCGTCGATCTCGAACTGGAAAGGCGCAAGGTTTACTTCCTGCCTCTTACGTGGACGATAGTTCACCCGATCGACACCGCCAGTCCGCTGTCTGGCAAAACCGCCGACGATTTGAAAAGCATGTCCGCGGAGCTTCTGATCCTCCTCCAGGCATTCGATGATAGCTTCAGCCAGGTGGTTCACTCGATCTACTCGTATCGCCACAGCGAGATTTTGTGGGGCGCCAAGTTCGAGCCGGCGTTCAGCGTGGATCCACAAGGTGATTTGGTCTTGGATCTCGACCGAGTCAACGAGCTTAAGATGTTGAGCTAGCGTGCGTATGAAAACGGTTTACGCCAAAGACCGGCGTGAGTGGCGTGCTTGGCTGCAGAAGAATCACGACAAGTGTGATGAAATCTGGCTGGTCTATTACAAGAAAGATTCAGGCCAGCCGCGCGTCCCCTATGAAGACGCAGTTGAAGAGGCGCTGTGCTTTGGATGGATCGACGGGAAGATCAAGAAGATCGATGAAGCCTGCTTCGCTCAGAGATTCACGCCGCGAGTGGCGCGAAGCCCGTGGAACAAGACGAATATCCAACGCGCCGAGCGGTTGGTCGCCGCGGGCAAGATGACGCCTGCGGGTCTGGCAGCTTTCAATTCGGAACAGCGGCGCGAGACTCCGGTGCTGCCGACCGAGATGCCCAAGGAGCTGGAAGCCAAATTCCGAAAACAGTCCACCGCATGGAAGAACTACGAGAATTTTCCGCCCTATTACCGGCGGATGACGGCTGGGTGGGTGGCCAGTGCCAAAAAAGAGGAAACGCGGCTCGGCCGGCTCGAAAAGCTGATCGAGTTTTCTGCGCGCAACGAGCGGATCAAGTTCATGTAAGCTAGCTGGTCCATCATTCGTATCAAAGGGAGATCATGGGGTCGACCCGAGTGGCGCGGCGCGCGGGTATGTGAGACGGCGACGTAGAGGCCATGGCCGGCGGTCCGGCTACCCAAGATGGGGTATTTCTTGGTCAACCCTTCGTGGGAGTAAAGGAACACTCCATTTCGTGACGTATTCCTTTCCGCGATGCCGCACACTCCTAGCCAGATATTGGCTACGTTCTGTTAGTCACACAGCGAAAGGGACGTAAGACAAAGCACACTGGGAATCAGTGGACCCGAACGTTCGGCGGCCACGACCAGTCACTACTGTTTTGTTTGAACACACGTTACTCAGGAGAAGACTTTTATGCCCACTATCACGACTAAAGACGGTATAGAGATTTACTACAAGGACTGGGGTAAAGGACAGCCTGTAGTTTTCAGCCATGGTTGGCCGCTCAGCGCGGACGACTGGGATAACCAGATGTTGTTCTTCCTGCATCACGGCTATCGGGTGATCGCCCACGATCGCCGTGGGCACGGCCGCTCGACTCAGACCGCCGACGGCCACGATATGGACCATTATGCCGATGACCTGGCGGCTCTTACGGCGCATCTCGACCTGAAAAATGCCATCCATGTTGGCCATTCCACCGGTGGCGGCGAGGTGACGCGCTATCTGGGTCGGCATGGTGAAAGCCGGGTAAGCAAGGCAGCGCTGATCAGCGCGGTGCCCCCTCTCATGGTGAAGACTGCGGCCAATCCGCTCGGCCTTCCCAAGGAAGTGTTCGATGGTCTCCAGGCGCAGCTTGCCGCGAATCGTTCGGAATTCTATCGCGACCTGGCGTCGGGGCCTTTCTACGGCTACAACCGGCCGGGCGCGAAAGCTTCAGAGGCTGTGATTGCAAAATTGGTGGCGCCAGGGCATGATGGGCGGAGCCAAAGCGCATTACGACGGTATCGTGGCCTTTTCCCAAACGGATTTCACGGAAGATCTCAAGAAGATCAAGGTTCCGGTCTTGGTCATGCACAGCGAGGACGATCAGATCGTGCCTTATGTCGCCGCCGGTCCGCGGTCCGCTAAATTATTGAAGAACGGAACTTTTATAAGCTACAAGAACTTCCCGCACGGTATGCCCACCACAGAAGCGGACACGATTAACGCCGACCTGTTGACGTTCTTCACAGCCGCTGCGACGGTCGCGGCTTGAACATTTCCCGGCCTTCACTGTTGCGAAGGCCGGGATCACACTTGTTTTAGACCGCTCATAAAGAATCTTCGCTGAAATGTGTTAGCAAGAGTGCGACCGGCCACGCCGTTGCCCAGTGACACCGGTAGTTCAACAAAGGAGATTGGCATGAAACGGAAAAGTATCGGGGTAATCGTATTCGTTGGAGTTTTTCTCTCTGTTCTGGCGGGGCTGGCCATGGCTGCCCAGGATAAGTACACCTTGAAAGTGCCGAGTGGGCTCTCGTTCTCTGAGTTCAGAGGATACGAGGCCTGGCAGGTTGTCTCCATCAGTCAGGACGGACCCCTGATTGCCGCGATCCTCGCGAATCCTGTGATGATCAAGGCCTACTTGGACGGCATTCCCGGCAACGGCAAGCCTTTCCCCGACGGCGCCAAGCTGGCGAAGATCCATTGGAATCCGAAAAAGATGGAGACGTTCCCCGCAGCGACGGTGCCAGGTACCCAGCATGACATGGACTTCATGGTGAAGGACAGCAAGAGGTTCGCGGACAGCGGCGGGTGGGGATACGCCGTGTTCGACTATGACACTGCATCCGATACGTTCACGCCCGGCACCTTGGCTGGCAAGCCGCCGCAGGGAAACGACGCCAAGTGCGGGTTCGCGTGCCACACGAGCGTGAAGACGAGAGATTATGTCTTCACCGATTACGGGCATAGGTGAGGACTAGACGCCGATTTTCCAGGCCCGTGGGCTCTTCTACCGCGAGGCCGGAGACCCGTCGAAACCGACCATCGTCCTGCGGCACGGTTTTCCCTCGTCGTGGAGTTGGAGTAGCCTCAATATCGCATTTATCTTTCTTGTCCAAAGCCCACAACCGCATGGCTTACTCAGCGGCGGCGAGGGCGGTGTTACATCGTCAGGACTGCGCGGAAGCGCGCCTGGCCGTCGACGACACGCTGATACGCCTTCCTAGCCTCAGCCAATGGGTACGTCTCGACTATCGTCTTAACTTTTCCTTGCGCTACGAAATCAAGGGCTTCGTAAAGATATTCGGGGCCGTTTTGCTGGCTTCCAATTACCCGAATGCGCTTGAAGATGAGGTCCATCAGCGAGATCGAAAGAGGCTCCGCGTCGGCTCCCATTGCGACGAGCCGGCCGTCGGGGCGGAGCCCTTGAATGCTGTCCACCATCGACTTGGTGGAATTGGATGTGCTGAGGATGATGTCCGCGCCGCCCGCCGCGGCAAGGCTCTTTCCGTCGCGGACAATTTCATCCGCGCCGAGATCGCGGATCATCTTATCTTTATCGGGGGAGTGCGAAATTGCGATGGTATCGAAGCCCGCAGCCTTCGCGTATTGCACTGCTAGGTGTCCAAGCCCGCCGATCCCGAGCACGGCGACCCGCTCGTGCGGCATGGGGTCGGCCCAGCGCAGGCCGCTCCAAACCGTATAGCCCGCGCAGAAGATAGGAGCGGCTTGCTCATAGGAGACCTTGTCCGGAATCAGGTAGGTGGCGTCGGCATTCATCAACATGTACTCGGCGTGACCGCCTTGTACATCGATCCCCGTACCCTTCATATAAGGACAGAACATCCTGCGGCCGCGCTGGCACCATTCGCAGCGCCCGCACGTGGATTGAATCCATGCAGTGCCTACGCGATCCCCTACTTTCCGTGTAATGACGTCAGGGGCAACCGCAACGATCTCGCCGACAGGCTCGTGCCCCAAGATTCGCGGGAATTGGCCGGGAATGTGTCCCAGAGTTTCGTGCACGTCGGTGTAGCATATGCCGCTGGCGTGCATCTTCACCAGGACTTGGTTGGGTCCCGGTTGGGGCTGTGGAACGTCTTTCACTTCCCAGGAACCACTCACAACGGGTACGACTGCAGCTCGCATACTTTTTCCTCCTTGAGATACGGCATGGGACCGTATTGCGGTCCATGAGATGCTGGTGACCAACAGGACGTTGCAGGAGAACTGAAAGTTGAAATGCAGAGCGACACCTAACCTCAGAGACTTTTCGTGAAGACCGGTTCCGTCTGCCGCGTGCGGCTTCGTTCGCTATGAAACGCGCGCGTTAGCCGATCGCTTGGCTAACACCCCCGCTACCTCTTGCCACACCTTAGCGGCGATCTCTTCGGGCGACCCACGCCCGTCGATCAGTTGAAAACGGCGCGGTTCGCGGCGAGCGATCTCATGGTAGGCGGCGCGAACCCTTTGGTGAAACTCGGCGCCTTGCTGCTCATAGCGCATTTCATGCTGCTGATCGCGCGAGTGAGCGCGTGCCAGCCCCGTTTGGGTATCGATGTCGATGCAGAGCGTCAGGTCGGGGACCAGACCATGACAGGCGATGCGATCGACTGCAAGCACAGTTTCCCATGGCAGCCCATGTCCCCCGCCTTGGTAGGCAATGGATGAATCGGTGAAGCGGTCCGAAACCACGATTTTGCCCTCGGCGAGCGCGGGCAGCACAGATTGCTCGACGTTTTGAGCGCGCGCGGCGAACATCAGCAGCAGTTCAGGGATCGGTCGCAGCTCGCGATTGGCTGGGTCGAGCAGGATACGGCGGATCTGCTGGCCGATGGCGGTGCCGCCAGGCTCGACGGTCTCGAGTACCGCATGGCCGTCACGCCGCAGACGCTCGCCAAAAGCCGGGCCTGGGTGCTCTTGCCGCTCCCGTCAGGCCCCTCAAAGGTGATAAAGAGCCCTAGGTGAGAGCCGTAGCCTTGGCCGCCCGCGCCACTAGTCGTAGACATAGTGCAGGACTTTTTTGAGGTCTTCCCAGGCTTCTTTCTTAGCGTTTTGATTATATGGGCGCAGCAAATATGAGGGGTGATACGTAACAATCACCGGGACATCGCGCCACTGCTGCCACTTTCCGCGGAGCCGCATGACACCTTCCTTGGTCCCCAGGATCGCCTTGGCCGCCGTCGAGCCCAGGGCACAGATGGCCTTGGGCCGGATCGCTAGAAGCTGGCGGAACAGAAACTGGCCGCAAATCTCCATCTCATCGGGTTGCGGAGTTCGATTCTCAGGCGGGCGGCATTTAACGACGTTGCAGATATAAACGTCGCTGCGCTGGAGCGGGATGCCCTCTTTATGGGCAGTGCCTTCAATCATCTGGGTGAGAAGTTGTCCGGCCCGGCCGACGAACGGCAACCCCTGCGCGTCCTCGTCGGCCCCCGGGCCTTCACCTACAAACACCAGCCTCGCCTGCTCGGCCCCGGTCCCGAACACTAATCGGTTCCGGCCCTCATGCAGACGACATCGTTTGCAGTCACCAATATCTTCCAATATCTTCAGCAAATTGTCATGAACCGGTGCGAGCGAAGGTACTAAGGGGGATGGCGGTGCGGGTTTAAGGTCACGGGGCATGGGGTTAAGGTCTGTGACCTGAAGTGGAAGGGGCGCCATTACAGGCTGGCCGGGCGAGTCGCGGCGATATACCGTTTTCAAGCCCAGGTCTTGGTAAAACTCCAGATAGCGGCGGACTTCATCCTTGGTCATCGCGCCGCGTGGAGGGCCAGGCGCAGTTTTGTAACCTGGTCGAAAATGCGGTCGGCGATCTCGCGCTTAGGCGCGCGGGCGAGGGGTATTGTTTCTCCGGTGCGAAGAACCAATACGACCTCGTTTTGATCGGATTCGAAACCTGTCCCCTCCTGATTTACCAGATTCGCCACTACCATGTCGCAATTCTTGTTCTTGAGCTTCTGCCGGGCGCTCTCGGTCAGGTTCTCTGTCTCGGCGGCGAAGCCGACCAGCAGACGATCGCCCTTCTTCTGGCCCAGTTCGGCCAGGATGTCGGGCGTGGGGTCGAGATCGAGAGACATTCTAGCGGAGGTCTTCTTAACCTTATGTTGAGGCACGCGCGACAAATGATAATCGGCGACGGCCGCGGATTTCACGACAATGGTGGCTTCCGGCAAATGTTCCATCACGGCGTCGCGCATTTCGACGGCGGTGCGGACGTGGATCACCGAGACGCCGGCGGGTTCGGGAAGTTGCACCGGGCCTGACACCAGAATCACGCGCGCGCCACGCTGGGCAGCGGCCTGGGCGAGGGCGTAGCCCATCTTTCCGCTGGAGCGGTTGGAGATGAATCGCACCGGATCCAGCGGTTCCTCGGTCGGGCCGGCGGTGACCAGCACCGTTTCTCCTTCGAGATCCCGCCGCTGCAGAGTCAAGCCCGCGACCATATCGGCGATGCGCTCGGGCTCGGCCAGTCTGCCGGGACCAGTTGTTCCGCACGCCAGCAAGCCTTCCTCCGGCTCGATGATCAGGTGGCCGCGGCTCTTTAAGATCGCGAGATTTTGCTGCGTCGCCGGATGCATCCACATGTTGCTGTTCATCGCCGGCGCCAGCACCACCGGGCCAGTGAAGGCCAAGTAGGTGGTAGTGAGGAAGTCGTTGGCAAGCCCGTGCGCCAGGCGCGCCAGCAGATCGGCCGTGGCGGGCGCGATCACCAGGATGTCGTTCTCTTGCGCGACTGCGATATGCTCGACGGCGCTCGAAAGCGTCTCTTCCGGGCTCGCGGAACCGAACAGATCGGTGATGACTTTGCGTCCGGTGAGCGCGGCGAAGGTCAGCGGCGTGATGAATTTTTCGGCGGCGCGGAGTGAGGACTACCTGGACGCGCAACCCGCGCTCCATGAGGGCCCGGGCCAGTTCGGCGGATTTATAGGCGGCGATTCCACCGCCCACGCCCAACACAGCGTTCATGGCGGCTCTTACTATTCCTTCTGGCGCCAGTTCCTCGGCTGGTGGCACTTTAGGCAGTGTCGGTGTATTTCACCAGCCCGCGGCGGACCTCTTCCATGGAGGTCACAGTAGGCTTCTTGGATGTGGTTGGGAGAAACGGACGAGCGCCATTCTGCAACTGCCGCGCCCGCTTGGCGGCGACGATGATGAAGCGGTAGGTGCTCTGCTCCCCGTCGTCGGGAATTGCGTACATCGCGTTGTTTTTCAATCTCTCAGCCATGTGTTCATGAACCTCAATTCGTTTTAAAGCTTTTCAAAACTTTCGAGAATGGGCCGGACTTCTTCTTCCATTCTGGCCTTGCGCAGCCGCTCAGCTTTGACGACAGTTGCCAGCCTGGCGGCCGACTCCTCGAGTTCCCGGTTGATCAGGACATAATCGTATTGCGTATAATTGCGAACTTCGTCGGCTGCACCCTTGAGGCGCCGCAGAATCACTTCTTCGCTGTCCTGCGACCGGGCACGCAGCCGTTGCTCGAGAACTTCTCGAGACGGTGGAAGCACAAAGATACTGATCGCCTCCGGGATCGCTACCTTTAATTGTCTCGCACCTTGCACGTCGATGTCGAGTACCAGGTCTTTGCCCTCCTGGACGGCCTTTTCGAAGGTGCTGCGGTTGGTGCCGTAGTAGTTGCCGAAAACCTCAGCAAATTCGAGGAATTCGCCCTGTGCCAGACGAGCTTCGAACTCGGCGCGCGAGATAAAGATGTAGTCGACGCCGTTGATTTCGGTGGGCGCGGGGGGCGCGTGGTGTAGGAGATGGAGAACGTGAGACCGGGGACCGATTGCCAGAGCCGGTGCACAAGCGTGGATTTTCCCGAGCCCGAGGGGCGGAAATGATGAAGACGCGATCGAGTGCTCATTCCAGATTCCAGTCGCCTGCTCGCGGATTTTCTCGATAGCGGCCTTGCCCGCCAGCGCCAGGTCGGTAATCCCCAGACCCAGTTCGCCGATGCCGTTGGTCTTCGACAGAACGGTATTGGTTTCGCGATTCATCTCCTGCAGCAGGAAATCGATCTTCTTGCCCACCTCGCCGCCGGCATCCAGGAGCTCGTTCAGTTGCCGAGAATGGATCTGCAGGCGGGAAATCTCCTCGCCGATATCGCTGCGGTCGGCCAGCATAGCCGCTTCCTGCGCGATGCGCTGCGGATCCAGCGCGGCGGTCCGAAGCAGCTCCTGCAACTTTCTCGGACAGGCGGCTTTGGAACGCCGGCTGGGCGCGCGAACGGATCTTTTCCATTTGTTCCGCGCTCTCGGCGAGCAATCGGTTGTGCTCGCGCATAAAGGCGGCCAACTCGCTGCCTTCCCGCGACCGAAACTGGTTGAGTATTTCAAGCGCCTCTTCGAGCGACGCCAGCAATTCGCCTCTCGATCTTCGGATCCGGCTCCAGATCGGCCGCGAATCCGAACATGCCCGGAAGGCGCAAGGCCTGATTCAAATCCGGTTGCGATGCGATCCCTTCGGCAGCCGCCGCTTGCCGGAAGGCGGCCAGATAGGCCCGCAACAGCGGCGCGTTCAGCCCACCGCGGCCCCCGTTGCCGGAGCGAAGCAGCGTACAGCGGATGTCGACGTGGCCGCGGTGGACGGCTCGCTTGATCAGGGCGCGCATGGCGCCTTCAAACGGATCGAGGTCCGGCTTCCAGATGAAAGTGCAGATCCAGACCGCGATGATTGACGCTCTTGAGGGTGACCGTGATTTCGCCGTGCTCGGTGGCCTTGTGGACGCGGGCAAAGCCGGTCATGCTTCGGATGGGCGCTCATGCAGGTGCGCTCATGTGGTAGCGTCATGAATTCAGCAGTGGATCCGGTTCCAGAAATTGCAGGTCGTGCAGGCGCTGGTAGATTCCGCCGTGATTGACCAGCTCTTCGTGCGTTCCGACCTCGGAGATGCGGCCCCGATCCAGAACCACAATCTTGTCGGCCCGGCGGATAGTGGAGAGCCGGTGCGCGATCACGATGACCGTGCGATTGTTCATCAGTGTTTGAAGCGCGCGCTGCACCAGGATCTCGGATTCGGTGTCCAGATGCGAGGTGGCTTCGTCCAGGATCAGAATGGGCGCGTTCTTGAGCATCGCCCGCGCGATGGCCAGGCGCTGCCGCTGCCCTCCGCTCAGCTTTACTCCGCGCTCTCCGATGATGGTTTCGTAGCCTTCCGGCATGCGCTCGATGAACTCGTCGGCCAGCGCGCTGCGAGCGGCCGCGCTGGATCTCGTCGTCCTTGGCTTTGGGCTTGCCGTAGCGGATATTGTTCGCGACCGTGTCGTTGAAGAGAAAGGTTTCCTGCGCCACCATGCCGATCTTTTCGCGCAGCGAAGCCAGTTGCAGATCGCGCACATCTTTGCCGTCGATCCGTACCGCGCCGGACGTGACGTCGTAAAAGCGCGGCACCAGATTCACCAGCGTGGTTTTGCCGCCGCCGCTGGGGCCGACCAGCGCGACCACCTCGCCGGCGCGCACTTCCAACTGAATGTCAGTCGAGCGAAAACCCTTGGGGCGCGTTGGGATAGCGGAAGCTGACATTATCGAGCAGAATCGACTTGCTGGAATTTGGCTAGCTTGGCCGCGCCGGGCTTGTCCTGAATCTGCCGCTCGTCATCCAGATATTCGAAAACCTTCTGCGATGCGCCCAGCGCCTGCTGGAAAATATTATGAATGCCGGTGAGCCGCTTGACCGGCTCATACAGCATCAGCAGCGCGATCACGAAGCTGGTGAATTCGCCGGCCGTCAAAACGCCGTTCTTGATCTCGATGCGCGCATAGGTCAAAAGCCCGACGATGGTGATGCGCGGCGAAGAATTCGATCAACGGTGACGACAGCGCCTGCTGGGCCACATAGCGGAGATTGCTGGATTTCAGCCGATGCGCTGCGATTTGAAAGCGATTCGATTCGATATCTTCGGTGCCGAACGACTTCACCACTTGGTGGCCGCTGAGGGTCTCCTGAAGAATCTGGTTTAGCTCGGCGGCGTCATCCTGCGCGCGACGGGTGGTGCGGCGAATGCGCCTGCCGATCCGCAGAGTGGGCACCAGCACGAAGGGCAGCACGGTGAGGCTGACCAGCGCCAGCCGCCAGTCTTTTTGCACCACCACCCACAACAGAAAGATCACCGAGAACGACTGCCGCAGCCAATCGGCCAGCATGTGCGATGTCGCCACCTGGATCTTTTCGAGATCGTTCATGATGGACGACATCAGCCGGCCGGTGGAGTTGGACTCGAAGAAATTCGCGTCTTGCCGGAGCACGCGGTCGAAGACTTTTTGCCGGAGGTCGGTGACCGCGGAAAAGCCAACGTAGTTGACCAGGTAATTGCCGAAGTAATCGCACAGGCCTTTGATCAGGAACGTGGCCAGGATCGCGACCGCCACCATGGTCCAGACATTGTGGATGCCGGAGGGAAGGATGTCCTGCAGATAGATGGGGCGAGTGAAACCCGGGACGGTAATCAGCGGCACCAGGGAATCCGGCGAATCGGGTTTCAGCACGCGATCGAAGACCGGGCCGATGAGCACCGCCATGAATCCCTGCGCGGCGCCCACCGCCGCCATCAGCACCACCGATGCCAGAAGCGGCGCGGTGTAAGGCCGAACGAAGCGGAGAAGGCGGCGGAATTCGCTCATTTGGGTTGTGGGATGTGGGGGGTGGGTTGTGGGGCGAACACGGTCTCGATCGCTTGGGCCACTTCCGAGACCCCGATGGAATGGATGCCGTCCGGATTGGTCGAGCACCGAGGATTCAGTACGCCAGGGACTCCAGATCTCGGGATCGGACGATCCGAACAAGACCACCACAGGCAATCCAAATGCAGCCGCCATGTGCGCGGGTCCGCTATCGTTTCCGATGAAGAGCGACGCGCCGGCGAGCAGCGATTTTATTTCTTCCAGGGGCGCGCCGGCGAGGCATCGGTATGAGCTGAATGCGTCGAGGCTCTCTCCAGGTCCGGCGATGAAGACTGGCTCCAGACTCAGGCGCTTGTCCAAATGTTCGGCGACCGCGACGAAATTGGAAGACGGCCAAGTTTTGTCGGGCGTCGAAGCCATGGGATGCAGGACGGCATACGGCCGCTGGCTCGGCGGACTCTCTGCAAACAGCCGTGCTCTCGGAATATCCGATAGTGGCACGCCGAGGTAGAACATTGCGGACGCGACGTGCTCGGCGGTGTGAACCTTGCGGTCTACGTGGAGAATCTCCTGGGCACGTGGAATTTGGATGTTATAAACCGCCGGAAGCGGAAATGGGCAAAGCCGGCGCGCCAACGCGACCGCGCCGCGAGTCGTCAGCCGGACACTGGTCATGCCGCCATGAAGGTTCAGACTAAGGTCCGGGCGCCAGCGCGAGATTTCAGACGCCTTCGGAGGCAGGATCGATTCCAAATCGGGGTTGCCCGCGAAAACGGCAGCGAACCCGTCTTCCACGACCATCGCGATCCGCAGGTCCGGCCGGGCCTGCTTCAATAGCGCTAATCGCCGGCGTGGTGAGCACGCAATCGCCTAGCGATCGCAAGCGGATAATGGCGACCCGCGCGCCGGGGGACAGGCGCTCAAGTACGTTTGTCATGCTAGATCATGTCAGAAAGGTCCGCTTACTCCTCGACCTTCGCTTCGTCGATCAGCATCACGGGAATTTCATCGCGAATCGGATAGACCCGTTTACACTGGACGCATTTCAGTCCGCTCTGATCGGGCTTCAGTTCCACCGTCGCTTTACACAGAGGACAGACCAGGATGTCCAGCAGATCCTTGCTAATCGGCATGCTTCGATTCAGTTTAACAAAGACGCCTTGCTCCGCATCGGTGTATGATGGCGTTCTATGGCTGTGACGAAGTTCCGCGCGCTCGCCCTGTTTGCGATAGCCAGCCTCGGGTTTAGTCAGCCGGAGCCGCGAGTGGCGCCGCCTATGCCCCCAGCGCTCCGCAATTACCAGCCCGTCACCCCGGAGCGTCTTAAGAACCCGGAAGACGGCAACTGGCTGATGATCCGCCGCACCTATGACGGCTGGGGCTACAGCCCGCTGAGCAGATCACGCCCGAGAACGTTAAGCGCCTGCAGCCGGTGTGGATATTCTCGACTGGCGAAACAAAAGTCCACGAGGCGGCGCCGATCGTCAATAACGGGGTCATGTTCGTCTCCACTCCCAATAATCAGGTGATCGCGATCGATGCCAAGTCGCGGCAACCTGCTGTGGCGTTACACGCGGCGTCGGCCCACCGGAACTTCGGTGCCTCACGACACCAACCGCGGCGTGGCGCTCTTTGGAGACAAAGTGTTCTATGCCGCGGGCGAAGCCGTTCTGGTGGCACTGGACGCCAAGACCGGCCAGGAGGTCTGGACCACCACCGTGGCCGACAACAAATCGGGCTACTACATCACGCTGGCGCCGCTGGTCGCCGGCGGCAAGGTAATGGTGGGCGCGTCGGGCGGCGAGTTCGGAATCCGCGGCTTCGTCGCGGCCTTCGATCCCGATTCCGGCAAAGAATTAGTGGCGTACCTATACCATTCCCGCTCCCGGAGAACCGGGCAGCGAGACTTGGCCGAAGGGCGATCAATGGAAGACCGGAGGCGGTTCGGTATGGGTCACCGGCAACTATGATCCGGAGACGAACCTGGCGTATTGGGGAATCGGTAACGGCGGGCCCTGGATGGGCGACAAGCGGCCGGGTGACAATCTCTACACCGCGTCGACGCTGGCGCTGGACGTCGCCACCGGCGCGATCAAAGGTCATTTTCAATACCACCCCAACGACTCCTGGGATTGGGACGAGGTTTCGCCGCCGATACTGGTCGACTACCAGCGCGGCGCGCGCACCATCAAAGGGTTGATCGACGTCGCGCGCGACGGCTATCTGCGGTTTCTGGAGCGCACCGCCAACGGGCGCATCCATTTCATCGAAGGCGCGCCTTACGTGAAGCAGAACGTGTTCACGCGGCTGGATCCGGAAACCGGACGGCCGGAGATCGATCTAGATCACAAGCCCGGCACCGGCAAAGAAGCGACTTACTGCCCGTCGCTGTGGGGCGGCAAGAACTGGCCGCCGATCGCCTTCAGTCCGGCGACGCGGATGATTTACATCCCGGCCAATAACAATCTGTGTCAAACCTCCATGGGCCAGGAGGTGGAATACGAAGCCGGCCGATCCTTTACAGGCGCGAAACTCAGCTTCTCGGTCGCCCCAGGCGCCGACCACATCGGCGAGGTGCAGGCCTGGAACGTCGACACCGGCAAGCAGGTTTGGACGCACAATTATCGCCAAGTCTCCGAATTGGGGAGCGATGCTGGCTACCGCGGGCGGATTGGTATTCAGCGGCGGAACCAACGACCGCCGGATTCACGCGTTCGACGCATCCACCGGCAAGCTGCTCTGGGAGTTTCCGACCAATTCGGGCATTCTGGCGCCGCCGACGTCCTTCTCCATCGATGGCAGGCAGTACATCGCCGTGCTCGCGGGATGGGGCGGCGACTCGCGGGGAATGCAGGGCGATCTCAACCGCGTTTTTCCAGGAGAATATCCGGAGGTGCCGGAAGGCGGCGCGGTATGGGTTTTCGCGTTGGAGTCTAACGCGCCTTTAGCGACCCCGAGATGAGCTTCATGTACTAGAAAAGAGATCCTCCTGCGCAGGCGGCGGATCTGGAAGATCCCATACACCAAGGACGTCAATCTTTTCTATTTTCGCGAATTTCACAATGTCTTCATCATTGGAGTAGATCTTGTCCACTCCTCTGACCTTAGCTATAGCGATAATCTGGCGGTCAAATTTCACCTTCGCCCATGTTCCACCGGCATCACCTCTCTTATTGCCACGCTGCTTCGCTGCGGCTGTGGAGACTGCGGCTTCGACAGCAGCCATCTCATCGAAAGCGGCAATCTCGAAATTGTAAGTTGCATGCATTACAGCCAAGTAGTCGGAGGCTCTATCCAGCGCAAGCGCCAACACCTCACTGAGGGCAGGCGTTGGAATAAGAATCTTTATCTTGGCTTTTTCCAGAGTATCGATCAGGTATGCGATTTTTTCCTTGGCTCGAAGAACTGGCGCTTTCGTCTTAGGATCATGAGGGGGTCTTGCATTTGGATGCAACAGCAACGAGATAAAGCTGGCATCGAATCCTACCATTACCCTGCCTCATCTCCGTGTCTGATGCGGTGAACCTCCGAGAGAGGATCTTCAATCTTGTGCAGACCGCTCGGGATTGCCCTCAAACGCGCAACCGTATCGCTAAGCGATAATTCCTTGAGAACCTTGAAGCCCTGAATGGTAAAGCGGTCCATTATCCACTTTCCGTCTCCATCACGGTGCCATCTGCCGACTCCCTCGGCGCGCAGCATGCTAGAGAATAAATAGGGGGCAATTTCCCTGGCGATAACCCGGCTCGCTTGGCAAATGTGCGCTTCCTGTCCGGGCTCCTCCAAGTGGACTGGTACGGGATCGCTCTCACCGCCGATTCTTATCGGCACGCCGTCAATCCTTCCAGGTTGGTTGAATGGTCCGAAGCGAGGTTCGGTAAAGCGCTTCCTGCCGGGGAATTCGATAATCTGTGCTTTTGTGGGATCGAGAATAGTGCCGCTAGCGTTGTCATCAGCGAGTCGTTGATCAATCGCTCGCGCGGCTCTCATTGCGTCTATCGGTGCATCATGATTTCGAACTGCAGCCAAGCGTTCTCGGATTTTTGGCTCCGCCTCATATTCCACAGCCTGAACCACCTGCGTAGTTCCGCTTGCGAGTCGGACAAAATGCACACTCTTATATTCGCCAAATAGCGTCGCCAAATCCGCTAAATACTCGGCGAGGCGCACCATTGGGATTGTCTCTGGAGTGTAAGCATCTATACGGAAAACGTACTCTCTGCGTTTCTTTGCCACTCTGCCCTATGTTATCGTCTCGCTGGGATGCATGCAGAAGTGACCTCTTTCGCGGCACTAATCCGATCCGACGCACGCAAGCCTGGTGCGGCCCAGTCATTGTCGCGTTTGAATTTCGAAGCAGCCTTAAAACGTAAACCGCATCTGCAATTCCAAGCCGCCGGTTGTTGCCACTTTCGGCGAAGGCTCCGAAGCCGCCGGCCAGCGTGTTGGACTGGCCGAAGAGCGGAGAAGTCAGCGTCCCATTGATCGGCCCCGGGATTGACGTGATTTAACAGATTGCGCGCCTGCACGGACAGCGTCAGATTATAGCGCCGATTGGTTGCGCCACCGCCTCCGCCACCGAAACCGCCCGGGCCACCGCCGAAGCCGCCCACTCCACGCATGCCGCCCGGTCCGCGCGGTCCACCACCGCCCCCTCCACGCCCGCCGCCACCGCCGGCATTCGCCGGGCCTTCGCGAGCTGGTCCGAAACCGAACGTCTTGGCTAACCGCAGATTGACCATGATCTGACCGGGGCTGCGGCCAAAATTGCGCGGCAGAATCTCCTCACCCGGCTTGGGATTCGGATCCAACAAGCCATAGGGGGTGTTGATGATGCCCGGACCGGCAGCGGTCGCGATCCCAGGCCGAGCGTAGAAAAGCGTCGTGCCGTACGGATCGGTCCCGGAAATAATATCGAACGGCGCTCCTGAGTTCATGGTGATGAAGGGCGCCAAACGAAAATCCCACTTGGTTGTGATCGACCCGGCGATGAGCCCGCGATTGCGAATATCCAGCGCAGAGGGTCCATATTCCCCGGCCATACTATACGGGCTGGAGGGAACAGTGTTGACGCCGTCCGTGTTGCTGTAAGAGCGGCCCAGCATATAGAAGCCGTTCAGTGAGATTTTGCTGTTGATCTGAGAACGGACATTGGTGATCATCATGTTCTGATTGAACAGTCCGGCCGATTCCATCAGTAGAATGGGTCCGACATTGCCATACGGATAGATGCCCGTTCCCGGACCGGTATAAGTTCCTTGCAGAGGCGCGTTGATATCCGCCGATCGCAATTCATGTAAACCATGCGAGTTCAAATAAGACACCGATGCGGTAGTGTTGCGAGGCAACTGCCGTTCCACCGTGATTGCGGACTGCATGATATAGGGGGCCCGCAAATTGGATGCGATTTCGTAGGTCTTCTGGGTGGTCAGGAACTGGCCAAGCTGCGAGATGGGAGGAATGTTCGGATAAAAGTCGGGATTGGTGACAACGTAACTTTGCTGCGTAATGCCGTTATAGCGGTCAGCGGTCTGGACGTTCTGCTCACCGAAACGATCATAGAAGATGCCGAATCCTCCGCGCAGGACCATTTTGGGGCGCGGATTGTTCTTGCTTTGCCCGGGCGCCCAGGCGAAGCCGATGCGCGGCGCCCAATCGCGGTAGTCGTGGATATTGGTCTGGGTTTCATAGCGCAGGCCGAGACTGAGCGTGAAGTTTGGCTTCACGCGCCAATCGTCGCCAACGTAAGTCCCGATGTCGACTTGATTCACATTCGTCAGCGGATTCCCAGCGCTGATGCTGAACTGCGACGCGCCCGCTCCGAGCATCTGCATGGCTGCCGGAGCCAAGCCCATTTGCTGAAACACCAGCGTGCGTTGGTAGCGGTCGAGCGAGGTGATGTTTTCGCAACCTGATGGATCGGGTTGGTCGGATCACACACGATTCCCGGCACAATCGGCTGGAAGTTCGCATCCAGGATCGGCGCATAACCGCCGAAGAACGAGAACGTGCCATCGAAATTGGTGGGCGAGATATTGTCTATGGTCACAGCCCGCACTCGAATGCCGAATTTCCAGCTATGCACGCCGCTGGCAACAGTGGTGTAGTTCTGCAGCTCGTAATGATTTTCGGTATCAATCGAGTGCCCGATTTGTGATCCGCCGCCATTGAAAGAACCTTGCACGTTGATGGTCGGAAGATCGAAGTTGGCGAGCTGATTGCTATTGGTGTGATAAAGCTGAAAGCGGGTCTCGTTGATCACCTTGCTGCTGAGAACGGCCGTTTCGACAACTTGCAGCGTATGGTCGGTATTCAGCTGGTGAACGGCGCGCTGCGTGAGGCTTAAGTTGCCGACGCCCTGATTCTGCATATCGTTGCGCGTGAACCCGTAGCGAACCGTGAGAGTATTGTTCTTACTGAGTTGATAATCCACGCGCGGGCTGACGCGCAGCCGATTTTGCGGGGCTACGAAGACCGTGTTGAAAGGGGTTTCCGCCAGCGTGCTGGGGCTGAGCGTGTAGGCATTGATGATGTTGCCGTTTTGAATGTCGCGATCAAAAATGTCCAGAAAGAACGAAGCTTTCTTGCTGATCGGACCGCTCAGCGTCCCGCCGTACTCGCGCTGCAAGAATGGCGCTTTGGCCTGCGGCGTAGGGATTGCGCGAATTGAAGACATCGTCGCCGAAATTGAAATTCACGTTTCCGTGGAATTTGTCGCTGCCGGGCTTGGTCAGAATCTCAATCCGTCCGTAGCCGAGTTTGTCGAATTCCGGCGAGAACGGGTTCTGGTTGATCCGGATCTCGCGGATAGAATCTTTCGCGGGCAGCGTTCCGCCTGTGAATCCGTCGATATAGATCTGGCCGCCGCTAGGACCGGCTGCCGGACCAGCCAGCGCTTGCAAATCGGCCTGCAGATCGTCTGGATCGTCGGATAGCGCGTCTAAATCCGCGCCGCGCAAAATCAATGCGCCGGCATTTTGGGATGGATCCACGCTTACCGTTGGCCCCGGATTCTCCTGCACCGTCACTTCCTGCTTTTCGGCCGCCACGCGCAATTGCAGATTCAGGGTGACCGGCTGCACCCCGCCGCTGACATCCACTGTGACGGGCTGGGCTTGCACCAATCCCGGAGACGACGCCTGTACCACGTATTTTCCCGGCGGAATGCCCGTAACAGAATAATTGCCGTCGCCCGCCGCCGTGACCGATTTGACGGGTCCGGCCGGCGTTAGACACCGTGACTTTTGCGCCCGGAACCAATGCGCCCGATTCATCGGTGACCACGCCCCGCACAACTCCGCTTCCCGGCTGTCCAAATATAGCTGCCGAAAAAGTTAGCAGCAGCCAGAGCCCCGATAGGTGTCTTTGCATTTTGTTTGATGTCTTCTTGAGATATATGACGGCCTATTGCTCCGGCATGTTCATTTCAATGTTCCACGATCCGAGGTTGACTTGACCGGCAGTGCGTGGAGCGGCCGCGAGGAATGGCTCGACTCCTGCGACCAGGGACATAGCCGTAATCGCGGAGCCATCCGACGCCTTAGAGCTGGAGATGATCAGCGCATCGCCCTTTTTCAATTCGGCCAGCGATAGCTGTGGCGATCGATCCAGGACTTGCTGCAAGTCTCCGCCTCCACCGCCGCCGAATCCTCGACCGCCGGGTCCGCCAGGGCCACCAGGACCGCCCGATTCACCACGGCCTCCAGCTCCGGCATTCCCGCCGCCTGGACCACCAGCAGCGCCGCCAGGACCCCCTGGTCCGCCCGGTACGCCTGCATCGCCACGCATTCGCCGCGCCAGCATGGCCGCCGTTCTCTCATCCAGCCGCCGCAGCATCGAGCTTTGATTCGTCTTTACCGTCACGGGCTTCTTGGTTTGCAGATCAGTCACTTTAACTTCGCCGGAGCCCGGATCTACCGACACCACCATGGCTGCAATGGTCTGGAACGATCCGGAAACCAGTTCCTCGGCCTTGAAGCGAGTGCCGTCCTCGTTCTTGTCGCCCAGCGCACGGATCGTATCGCGGGGCTGCACATTCGCAAATGAACTTGGCTTGGTATCGGCGAATCGGACCGAATCGGGGGCATAGCTTCGAAAGGTCGTTCCCGACGCATCGATAACCACGCTCTTGGCATCCCGGCCATGGGTGTTGATGGTGATTTCCTTGGTGTTCGCATTCACCAACATCACCGTGCCCGCGATACCGCGCCGCTGCCATTCCGCGCGATCGTGTTCTTGCTTCTTAGCGACGTCCGCCTTGGTCATGATGATTACAGTCTTGGCGGGCGCCGGCTTGGCTTCCGTGGCAGCCGATCCGCGCGCGAGCAGCCTATCGCCGGCCGTAATATCCGACAGGCCGATTTTCTCGGCCTTTTTCAGATCCTTCTCGCCCAGCGGCAACCGCAAATATGATGTGTTGCCATCAAAGACAATGATGTAATTCGCGCCATCGTCGCCTTTTACATTGAACTGCTTAGCGGCGGCATCAACACTGGTCACTTCGCCCACCACGGATTTGCCCGCTGGCGCCTGCGCCCAAGCCGCTGTTAAAGCAAGGAAAATCGCACACAGCTTCATCAGTAAGTTGGCGATAAAGGAGTTATATCGGTTACCCAGGAACTGTCAAGAAAAGTAAACCGGTTGTTGGCCACATGGGGTCTAGTCTGGGGAGATTACCAGTTGATTAGTGACGCCCGTAACGCCCTTCACTTTCTTCGCCACTTTTTCGGCCTTGGATTTCTGCTTGTCGTTCCTGACCTTGCCCTTCAAGGTAGCGACTCCCTCATGGACGTCGACATCTATCGGCATACCACCGATTTCCGGGTCATCGGCAAGGCGCACCATCACCTGGTCGCGGATCGTATCGTCGGTAATCTGCTTCTGCTTTTGAGCCGTTAGCGGCGCGAGGATCAGCATGAACCCTAGCGCCAGGCACAGGAAACGTATCATGAATCTGAACTTGGCTCCGGTTCCAATTCTCCCCCTCGCATGGCTCGCCAGTCAATGGTTTTCAGAAACTCAGGATTCTGGCGCCAGTCCTTCTGAACTTTGACGAACAGCTCCAGGAAGATCTTACGCTGAAACATCTGCTCCATCTCCTGCCTTGCCAAAGTGCCGATCTTTTTAAGCGATGCACCCTTGGCCCCGATCAAAATTGCCTTCTGTCCGGGGCGTTCGACATAGATGGTGGCACCGATCCTGAGTAGCCGAGGGGTTTCCTGCCATTGCTCAACCACCACTGCCACGGCGTGTGGAACCTCCTGTCGGGTTTCTCGCAAGACGCGCTCGCGGATCAGTTCAGCTGCCAGGAACCGTTCCGGCTGATCGGTGAGGTAATCGGGCGGAAAGTAAGCAGGACCTTCCTTCAGGCGCGCGAGAATCGCCTCTCGGACGCGATCCAGGCCCTCGCCGGTTAGCGCCGAAATCGGGATGTATTCGTCGAACTCACGTGCCGTTTTGTACTGCTCGATGAGCGGAAGCAACTGGCGTTTGTCCTGCAGCCGGTCGATCTTGTTTAACAGCAGGAAGGTCGGAGGCGACACTTTCTTGAGCGCGTCCAGCGCCTGCGCATCCTCCTCGAGTGAACGGCGCCGTGACGTCGGCCAGGTAGAGCAGAACATCGCGATCTTCCACGGCTGCCCGAACGGTCCCCATCATCCGCTGGTTGAGCAAAGTTGTGGATTTGTGAATGCCGGGAGTGTCGAGAAAGATGATCTGCGCATTGTCCAGGTTCAATACGCCTTCAATGGAGGTACGTGTGGTTTGCGGCTTATCGGAGACGATGGCTAGTTTTCCGCCGATGAGAGCGTTCAACAATGTGGATTTGCCGGCGTTGGGACGTCCCAGGATGGAAACGAACCCGGAGCGAAAGCCCGCGGATTGAGAATCTTCCGAGCCAGGCTCGCTCATGGACGGCCCTGCGACAGCGTCGCGTGCGTAACCTTCGAGACGCGCACCTGTTCCACCTTTAATTCATCGCCGGCCAGGATCTCGATGCGAATGCCGTCCCTTTCAACCGTCTCACCAACGTGCGGAACGCGCCCCAGCCATTCGGTAACCAGACCTCCGATGGTAGTGGACTCGGTCTCCTCCGCGGGCCGGAAGCCGAGCAGTTCGTGCAGGCGGTCCAGATCCAGGCTGCCTCCCACCACGAAGGTCCCCTCGCCCTCCTTCTGGACGTCTCGCTCGGGTTCATGTTCATCGTGAATTTCGCCCAGAATCTCCTCCACCATGTCCTCCATGGTGGCCAGGCCGGCCGTATTGCCGTATTCATCCACAACGATGGCCATGTGGGCGCCGTCGGCCTGCATCTCACGCAGAAGGTCGCTCACTGGCTTGGTTTCGGGAACAAAGCGAATAGGCCGCACCAGTTCCTTCACCAGCCGGTGCAAACGGTCTTCCTCATCCAGCTCGAACATGTCGCGCACGTGCACGAAGCCGATGACGTGATCGATGGTCTGCTCATAAACGGGGATCCTGGAATACTGCTCGTGAATCACCAACTCGCGCAAATCGTCCAGCGTCCGGCTAGCCTCGATGGCCACGATTTTAGGTCGCGGAGTCATTACTTCGCGAACAGTCTTGTCGCCAAAAGCTACCACCGATTCGATGAGTTTTCGATCGTCCTTCTCGATGATCCCCTCTTCCTCTCCGGCCGAGATCAGCGCTTCGATATCGCCGCTCGAGCCGGGAGCCTCCTCGCGAGCCGGGTGCTGCTCGGCGAGTTCCATCAACGACTGGAAGAAGCCAAGGGTGGCCGCCAGCGGGTCGGACCAGCAATACGGCTAAACGCAGTAAGGGCGCCAAAGGCAGCAGCCAATGGCCGCTGGTCTTGCGATACAGCAGCTGCGCGATAACGTAGGTCGAGACCAGCATGGTGAGCCATGCGAACAACGCGGCAGCCAGAAGGTTTTGCCAAACCGGTCCTGGCTCGCCGAATCGCAATCCCACGAAGGCGACGCCCAACAGCAGCAGGAGAGTATGCTTGATAAGCGAGAACGCCAGCACGCCCTCATCGGCATGCACGCCGATCCGGTCTTCCACGGTGTCCTTGAAGAACTGCAGCGCCGGAAGATCGCGGGAGCGCAGCCGCAGCGATTCCATGTACAGAATTTGCACAACGGTAATGAGGCACAGCAGGATACCGCAGATGGCAGCGGCTGATAATGCAACAGCGGTCATGCGGTTCTTCGCTCGATGAGACCAGCAGGCAATCCCAGGCTGGAGCGCCACTGTCGTTCCGCGCGCGCCATCTGGCCGCGATCGGTTTCGTGATCCATGCCTAACAGATGAAGAACGCCATGCAGCATCAGGAGCGCGACCTCGTCGCCCACGGCATGGCGATGTTCCTCCGCCTGTTGTTTGGCTTTGTCGAAGGAGATCGCCATCTCTCCCAAAACGCTACCCAGATCTTCGAGGGCCGGAAACGAAAGCACGTCCGTAGCGTAGTCTTTTTTCCGGAACTGGCGATTCAAGCGCCGCAATTCCTTATCGTTGGTGATTAAACAGCAGAAGCTGCGCCCGCCCGCGACTTCCGACTCCAGCCGCTTGGCGAAGGCCCTGGCGCCCCGGCGTGCCAAGCCGGGTGTGGCCACTTGAAAAAGCAGGCTAGTTTGCCGGGTAGGCATGGGGAACTCAGTTCAGCGGAATCTCGGGGCCCTGCGGGTGCGCGCCCGGTGGAATCGATTCGGGAACCGGAGCCGACGTCTCGCCTCCCGTTTCGCCCAACTTCAAATCGAGCTGGCGACCTATGCCGGTCATCTCCTGATAACGCTCGTACGCTTTCACGATGCGCTGTACCAGGCTGTGACGAACCACATCGCGGTCGTCGAAATACACGAAGCTGATGCCTTCAATGCCGCGCAGGACGTCCACGGCGTTCGTCAGACCGCTGCGCTTGCCCGACGGCAGATCGACCTGGGTCAGATCGCCGGTGACCACCATCTTGGAGTTGAAGCCCTGGCGCGTGAGCACCATCTTCATCTGCTCGGCAGTGCTGTTCTGGGCTTCATCCAGGATGATGAAGCTGTCGTTCAAAGTGCGGCCGCGCATGAACGCGATGGGCGCTACTTCAATCACGGCGCGCTCCAGCAACTTCTCTACTTTGTCACCTTCCAGCATGTCGTAGAGCGCGTCATAGAGGGGACGGAGATAGGGATCGACTTTTTCCTGCAGATTGCCAGGCAGGAAACCAAGACGTTCGCCTGCTTCCACCGCCGGCCGAGTCAGCACGATGCGGCTTACGCGCTTGTTCATTAGCGCCGAGACCGCCATGGCCACGGCCAGATACGTTTTTCCAGTGCCTGCGGGGCCGATCCCGAAACACCAGGTCGTGCCGCTCGATGGCTTCCACGTAACGGCGCTGATTTACGGTCTTGGGCGCCAGCGTTTTCTTGCCGAAGTTCCTCTGCCGGCCGCTATGCACCAGACTGCGCAGGGTCACCTCGGCGTCTTCGGTAACGACCCGAAAGTAGCTGTTGAGGTCGCCATTGGTGAAGCTTTGGCCTTCCTTGACCAGCGCGACGTAGTCCTCCAGAATGCTCGCGGCGCGGATCACGTTCGGCTCCTCGCCCTCGATTTCCAGGGAATCATTCATCAGGCTGGCGGTAACATTTAATCCCTTTTCGAGTACACGGATATTTTCGTCGCGGGTTCCGAAAAGGGACTCGATACCGCGCGTGATCTGAACGCTTAATTTCATTCAATAAGTGTGTGAGTTATATGCATGAGGGAACAACAGCCAGGGCTGAGGTTCCAGGCGAGCGGTGACTGGCAGGACCAGGGACCTTCATCCGCGAGCGCGGAGGAAAAACAAACATCTAGGCCATATTATATCAAAGCCGGGTGGGACTCGGTTTCGCCAAGGTAGCCCGTTATCCGGCGTCAGAGCAGGCGCCTACCTCCGCTCCTCATCGATCATCTCGGCGATTGAAGGTCCCGGCTTCAGTAAAGCCGGTTTCCAGCGGAGCCGGATTTTGCCCGCGCCCAGCGTTATGCCGTAAGGGGACTCCGCGAGCTTCTTAAGCGGCAGGATGCAAACAGGTTTGCGGCGATTGGTAATTTTCTTAGGCATTGTGACCATAGTAGCTATCTGATAGCCCTAGCTACTAATCCTCATCGACCCTACGGAGCAAAGCTCGACCGGGCCTGCACGCCCCAATGCCTGTCTTTCAGCGTGACAATATACAGCGATGGGAACTTGCCAAACTCCTTGCCGTTTGATGCATAACGTACGAAAGTCACGGCGAAGTGCACCTTGTCGGCACCGCTTTGGATGGCTTGCATCGATTCCCACCGGCTATGGTCCCAGGGCGCCAGGCGCTTCGGATAATCCGTCATCTCGCGCGCGAAATCTGCGGCCGTGTTGTAGACTTTGACGTCATTGCTGGCAAAGCGTACGTGCGGATAATTTAGCGTCGCTGCCCACGCGCCTGGATCGCGGCTGTTGAACGCACTCATAAATTGGTCCATCGCTTTTCGGGCTTGGGATTCAGCACGCGGGTCCTGTCCGTACAGCAGCAGCACGGTCAAAAACAACAGCGGGCGAAGTAAGCGTGGCATAACTATTCGGATTATACGGAACCTGATCGCAAAACCATGCGATACGATGGATGTTCCAATGGCCATCGACTGGTTCCCGCTCTGGCTGAGCCTGCGTGTTGCGGCAATCTCGACCGCGATCTCGCTGGTCGTCGGACTCTGGCTGGCCTGGATCCTGGCGAATCGCAAGTTTCGTGGCAAAGAAATTCTGGATGCGGCTATCACGCTGCCGCTGGTGCTGCCGCCGACTGTCCTTGGCTACTACCTTTTGGTCCTGCTGGGCCGGGCTAGCCCAGTTGGCAAACTATACGAGTGGATGTTCGGCGGCCCTTTGGTTTTCTCCTGGCAGGCAGCTGTTGTGGCGGCGCTATTTCATTCAACTCCACTGCTGGTTAAGTCGGCCCGGGCGGCCTTCGAGAGCGTAGACCGTTCCTTTGAGCGAGCCGCGCGCAACTTAGGCGCCTCCGAATTGCGGCTGTTCTGGCGCGTGACCTTGCCGCTTGCGCGCCGTTCCATTCTAGCCGCCGGGGCATTGGCTTTCGCGCGGTCGTTGGGCGATTTCGGGGTCACGCTCATGATCGCCGGCAACATTCCGGGCCGCACGCAAACGGTCGCGATTGCGATTTACGATGCAGTGGAGGCCGGCAACGGCGCGACAGCGCGCATACTTGTGGTGATCGTCTCCGCCCTTGCGCTGATCATCTTAAGCATCGCCAACCGCCTCACCACCAATCCATTTGGACCGCGCCAAACAGCGCTATGATCCAGGCGCGCCTCCGCAAGAATTTCGCGCCAGGCGCCGAATCCGCCGGCTTCGCGCTGGATGTCGAGTTCCGCGCCGGCAAAGGCATCACGGTTCTCTTCGGCCCAAGCGGCGCCGGCAAAACACTGACGCTCGATTCCCTCGCCGGATTTGTGCGTCCTGATGAAGGCCGCGTCCTGGTGGATGATCAGATTTTGTTCGATGCCGCGTCGGGCGTCTGCCTGCCGCCGCGAGCGCGTCAGTGCGGCTACGTGTTTCAAAATTACGCGTTGTTTCCCCACATGACCCTGCGCCAAAATCTGGAATTCGCGCTGGAGCGCAGCCCACGCCTGGAGCGGCATCGAAAAGTGAACGAGATGCTGGAGAAGTTTCACTTGGCCGATGTTTCCGGACGGCGTCCTCATGAACTTTCCGGCGGACAAAAGCAGCGCTGCTCGATCGCCCGCGCTTTGATCGGGTCCCCGCGACTGCTGCTGCTGGACGAACCCGCTCGTGGTCTCGACGCTCCGCTTCGAGCCGAGCTATATTCCGTGCTCCGCGACGTGCGGCAGGATTTCGGAATCCCTATATTGTTGGTCACCCACGATTTCGAAGAGTGCCTGGAACTGGGCGACGAAATGCTGGTGTTTCGCGAAGGCCGAATCGTTCAAACCGGATCGCCCAGCAAAAGTCTTCGAACAGCCCGTCAGCGTCGACGTGGCGAGATTGCTGGGACTCTACAATCTGCTGCCGGCGGAAATCCAGGGACTCGATCCTGGCCGCAACGTGAGCCGCATTCGTTTCCGCGATTTCGAATTGACCGGGCCGTATTTTCCGGGGCGCCTGATTGGCGATCAAGTGTGGTTGTGTATCCGCCCGGACATGCTCACGGCCATGCCGCGTGATGGCCACGCATTTGGGAATCAGATGCCCGCTACACTTGTGCGCGTGGTGGAGAAGTTGGACCGCCTGCGGCTTGAGTTCGCCGGCGACATCGCGGTGGAAGTGCCGCGGTCCGAGTTCGAGAAACATCGCGGCGTCAAGGATTGGCTGATCGAGTTTCCGCGCAGCAGCCTCCGGATTCTATGAAGCGCCGGATTCTATGAAGCGCTACTGCATCACGGATTCGCTCGAGGTTGCAGCGCGGGCCGCCCGCGACGGCGTCGACCTGATTCAGATCCGGGCCAAAGAGCTTTCCGGACGCGCGCTCACCGAACTGGTGCGGTCGGCCGTCGCCGTCGCGGGCAGCAAGGTTCTAGTCAACACCCGTACCGATGTGGCTTTGGCGTGCGCCGCCGGGGGCGTGCATCTGCCCGCCCACTCCATTGCCCCCAGCACCATCCGCGCCATCACGCCGCCCGGATTTCTGATCGGCGTCTCCTGTCACACGATCGAGGAGTTGCAGGCCGCAGAACGCGAAGGCGCCGACTTCGCTGTTTTTGGCCCGGTCTTCCCCAGCCCGACCAAAGCCTTACGCCTATCGGCATCGACGCTTTCCGCGCGGCTGCTCAAAGTGTCCGCCTGCCAGTTTATGCGCTCGGCGGGGTGACCGACTGAAAATGCGCCGCTATGCATGGAAGCCGGTGCGGCGGGCGTCGCCGGCATCTCGTTATTCGCGTGACGTTCACGTAATATGGGGAGTTGCTCCCCGAGACCGTCCACCCAACGCCAAAAGATTCTCGGCGTCCTGCTGCGCGTGGGGATCTTCGCGCTCATCGCAATTCTCGGCAACTATCTCATTTTTCCAGTCATCATTGCGTTCTTTGGCGTGCCTATTTTGGTGGTTGCCACACTAGGTACATTCGCCGCCGCCGCCGTTGCCAATGCGATCGTGCTTCGGATATACGAACGCGGGCAGCTCGCCGATATCGGCCTGGAATGGACCCCGGCGTCGCGCCGCAACCTCGCGGTCGGAATCCTGGGAGGAATCGGGGCCGCGCTGGTGGTGCTGGTTTGACCGCTGCTTGTTCGCGTCGCCGATCTGGAGCCGGTTCCGAACGATCACTTCCGTTGGCCATCCGCACTATTCGTTTCCATCGTGCTTTTGTTCGGCGCGGTGGGCGAAGAGATGCTCTTTCGTGGATACATGTTCCAGGTGCTGGTCAAAGCCATTGGCCCCTTCGCAACCATACTTCCCATGAGCGTCCTTTTCGGCCTGGCGCATTCGGACAACCTGAATTTTACCTGGATGGCGCTGTTGAATACGGTCCTATGGGGCATCGTGCTGGGCTATTCGTTCCTGCTCAGCGGTGACCTGTGGCTGCCCATCGGCCTGCACTTCGGCTGGAACTGGACCCTCCCTTGGTTCGGCGCCAACCTCAGCGGGTTTACAATGGGAGTAACCGGATACTCGATGCATTGGAAGGTTGGAGAACTCTGGAGCGGCGGCGCGTACGGGCCGGAGGGCGGCTTGCTGACGAGCGCAACAGTCGTGGCCGTGTTCTTTTATCTGCAAAGAGCTCCCATTCAACACCAGGAAGCATTTCTGTTACGGGAGGCGTCATGAGTCGCAAGCGTTGGTCTGCTTTCTGCCTTCTGCCTTCTGTCTTCTGCCTCCTGTCTTCTGCCTTCTGTCTCCTGACTCCTGCCTACGCCGTCGACAAGAAGCTCACCGAGGACGACCGTGTCGAAATTTTGCGCGGCTTAATGGCCGAGTATGCGACCGTTAAGACCATTCTTCCGCGTTCCAGAAAGCCGCTGCCTTTCGACAGCACCGGCACCTGGGACAAGCAGGCCTGGGCCGAAGCCGGCAAGCAGTTCGGTCCTGCGGCGCGTGTGGGCGATCAGGTGCAAATTACGCACGTAAGCATCGAAAGCGATAAGATCCTGTTCGAAATCAACCACGGCATGAAAGGCGGCAATGGCGGCTGGCGCGATCACGTCCAGATTGGCATGGGCGGAGGGATGGGGGGCGGGATGTCGCCTGTTAACACGCAGCAAAACAGCAATGCGCCCAGCGGCACGAATATCGTGTTGTTGTTCAACAAGCCCATTCCCGCGTTGAAAGCCGCCGACATCAAAAAATGCTGGCGCCAGTTTTGGATTTCGAGAAAGAGACCGCCACCGAAAATTACGTCGAGAAACTTCCCGAGCCCGTGCAGAAGGCTATTAAGGCGAATAAGGCGATGGAAGGCATGAGTCGCGATGAGGTACTGCTGGCCTTGGGAAAGCCGCGCCGCAAAGAGCGCAACGTGACCAAGGACGGGGCTGAAATCGAAGACTGGGTCTACGGCGATCCTCCGGGCAAGATCACTTTCGTGACGTTCACCGGGTCTAAGGTTACCGAGATCAAAGAAGCATACGCCGATATAGGCGGGTCCACCGCGGCGCCGGTCAGGTAAAGCTCTTCGCGCCGCTCGCTTCCAACTAGAAACCAGAAACCAGGAAACTATACACTTAAATTGTATATGCCCATCAAAGTAGGAATAAACGGATTTGGGCGCATCGGCCGCAACGTGCTCCGCGCTGGCCTGGATCGTTCCAATATCGAATTTGTCGCCGCCAACGATCTTACCGACACGAAGACGCTGGCGCATTTGTTGAAATATGACTCGATTCTCGGCCCTTTGCATCAGGAAGTGAAGGCGGATGGCGACGCGATCGTGGTCGGCGGAAAGCGCATCAAGATTTTTGCGATCAAGGATCCGGCGGAGCTCGACTGGGCTTCGGTCGGCGCTCAGATCGTGATCGAGTCCACTGGTAGATTTACCGACAAGAAGGATGCCGCGAAACATCTGCGCGGCCCGGTGAAAAAGGTCATCATCTCCGCGCCCGCTAAGGATGAAGATGTCACCCTGGTGCTGGGCGTCAACGACAACATGTATGATCCGGCCAAGCACAACGTCATTTCAAATGCCAGTTGCACCACCAATTGTCTGGGCGCCGGTGGCGAAGGTGCTGCACGAGAAGTTCGGCATCGAGAAGGGCTCGATGACCACCATCCACAGCTATACCAACGACCAACCCGTGCTCGACTTTCCGCACAAGGATCTGCGCCGCGCGCGCGCGGCGGCTCTGAACATGATTCCCACCACCACCGGCGCGGCGAAGGCCATCGGACTGGTGTTGCCTGAACTCAAAGGCAAGCTGGATGGGTACGCCATGCGCGTTCCGACGCCGGATGTTTCGGTGGTCGACCTGGTGGTGGTGACCTCCAAGAAAACCACGGCCGAGGAAGTGAACAAGGCGCTCGAAGATGCCGCGAACGGTCCGATGAAGGGCATCCTCGCCTATACCGAAGATCCGGTGGTGTCCACCGACATGCTGCACAATCCCAACAGCTCCATCGTCGACGCCGGGCTCACTAAGGTGCTGGACGGCAATCTGGTGCACGTGGTCGCCTGGTACGACAACGAGTGGGGCTATTCGATGCGGGTCGTCGATTTGGTCGAGTTTCTGGCGAAAAAGGGCCTGAACTAGAATCGCTTGCTAACGCGCGCGGCTCCGAAACCGAGCCGTGACTCCGAATTACCGAGCCGTGACCGTGAGGGAGCGGTTTAGCCAAGATTTGCAATCACCGCGTCCGTAAATTCCTGCGGTCGAAGCGCTACCGCCGACATCTGTCGTCAAGTGTTTCTTCTCTGCATACGTCCGTTCGATGGCGGCGCGTAATCGCGTGGCCGCTTTCTCCTCGCTCAAATGGATCAGCATCAACACCGACGACAACATGAGCGCGGTCGGATTCGCGATGCCTTTGCCGGCGATGTCCGGCGCGCTGCCGTGCACTGCTTCAAACACTGCATGCTGATCGCCCATGTTCGCCCCGGGGACCACGCCCAAGCCGCCCACTAAGCCGGCTGCGAGGTCCGACACGATATCGCCATAGAGATTTGGCAGCAGAAGAAGGTCGAAGGTTTCCGGACGGATGACGAGCTGCATGGACGCGTTGTCCACAATCAGCTCCTTGTATTCGATCTCTGGAAATCGCGCGGCCACTTCGCGGCAGCAGCGTAGAAAAGCCCGTCGGCCAGCTTCATGATGTTGGCCTTGTGAATCGCCGCAACTTTTTTCCGCCCATATCTTCTGGCAAAGTCGAAGGCGTACTCGGCGATCTTTATCGAGGCCACGCGGGTGATCACTTTCAGGCTGGTCACTACGTCTTTGACCACCTCGTGCTCCAGCCCGGAGTACAAATCCTCGGTGTTCTCGCGAAAGATCACCATGTCGATCTTCACGTCGTCAAAACGCGTCTTCAGGCCCGGCAGCGAGCGCACAGGGCGCACATTGGCGTACAGATCGAACTGCTTGCGAAGCGCCACGTTGACGCTTGGAAATCCACCGGCAATCGGAGTGGTGACCGGGCCCTTCAGACCTACATGCGTCCGCTCGAGCGATTCAATAATATGCGGAGGCAGCACCTGGCCGGACTTCGAAATAATGCTGGCGTTCAGATCGGCGCGCTGCCAATCGATGGAAACGCCGGTCGCGTCGACAGCGCGCACCGCGGCATCGGCGACTTCCGGGCCGATACCGTCACCGGGGATTAACGTGACGGGATGAGACACGTTTACCATTGTAGAGAATGGCATTCATAAAACGAGCGTTGATCAGCGTGACGGACAAGGCGGGAATCGTAGAGTTCGCGCAGGGACTGCGGGATGTGGGCGTAGAAATTATTTCGACAGGAGGGACCGCGCGGGCGATTCACGAGGGCGGCGTAGCAGTGCGCGAGGTTGCGGAAGTGACCGGATTTCCGGAGATGCTGGATGGACGGCTGAAGACGATCAATCCGCGAATCGCCGGAGGCGTGCTCGCCATACGCGCCAATTCCGAGCACATGCAAGCGCTGGAGGAGCACAAGATCCCGCCCATCGACATGGTGGTGGTGAATCTTTATGCCTTCGAAAAAGTAGCGGCCAAGCCCGGCGCGAGCATGGCGGAGTTGATCGAGAACATCGACATCGGCGGACCGACCTTGATCCGCGCGGCGGCCAAGAACTACCAGGACGTTGCGGTGGTTACGTCGCCGGAGGATTATCCGGCCATCTTGCAGGAACTGCATGAGTGCAAGGGGCAGCTATCGCAGCCGACCTTGTGGCGCCTGGCTCAAAAAGCTTTCGCTCTCACCGCTGCTTATGACCGGGCCATCAGCACGCGCCTGGCAAGGGTAGACGCGAAGGAAGAATCGGGGCTACCGGCTTTTCTCGACATTCGCGCGCCGCGCGCGCTCGATCTGCGCTACGGCGAGAATCCGCATCAATCCGCGGCGCTGTATTCCGTGCGCCAGGGCGGGATTGCCGGCGCCGAGCAGTTGCAGGGCAAGGAGCTGTCGTATAACAATCTCGTGGATCTCGACGCCGCCTGGCAGTTGATTCAAGAATTCGATCAGCCGGCATCGGCCATCATCAAGCACACCAATCCTTGCGGCTGCGCAGAGGCCTCGATACAGGTTGAGAGCTACCGGCGGGCTTTCGAGGCCGATCCCGTTTCGGCATATGGCGGAGTGCTGGCATTCAATCGGGCGTTGGATGAAGAGACCGCGCAGGAGATCTCGAAAACGTTCGTGGAAGCCATCGCCGCGCCCGATTACGCGCCTGGTGCACGAAACGTGCTGGCATCGAAGAAAAACTTGCGCTTGCTAAAAGTGGACCCCGCGCCGAAGGATGAGCCAGTTGTGAAATCGATCAGCGGCGGATACCTGGTGCAGACCCAGGACGCGCATCGGCTGCAGCGCAGCGAATGCAAGGTGGTCACCGAGCGCGCCCCTAGCGACGAAGAATGGCATGCGCTCGAATTCGGCTGGAAGGTGTGCAAACACGTCAAGTCGAATGCAATCGTTTACGCGCGCGCCGGCCAAAGTGTCACGGTGGGCGCAGGGCAGATGAGCCGCGTCGATTCGGTTAAAGTCGGAGCGATGAAGGCAGTGCTGCCGCTACAAGGTACGGTGCTCGCCTCCGACGCCTTCTTCCCGTTTCCCGACGGCATTGAAGAGGCCGCCAAACACGGCATCACGGCGGTGATTCAACCGGGTGGATCGGTGCGCGACGACCTGGTGATCGCCGCGGCGAACAAATTAGGTTTGGCGATGGTGTTCACCGGCGTGCGTCATTTCCGGCATTAGCTAAGCACTTTCAACTCTTGCGCCCCCTGCGCGTTGTAGAACTCCCGCAACCGGCGCGCCGCCGCGGGCCCAATCACCTTCGCCAACTCCTCCGAGGACGCTTCTCGTACTCGCTCCAGGCTCCCAAACTCGCGCAACAACTTCGCTATCGTCTTGCTCCCGATGCCTTCCACCTGTTCCAGCTCCGACGTCAGACGCGCGGCACTCCGGCGCGTACGATGGAACGTCACCGCAAACCGGTGCGCCTCATCGCGGACCTGTTGGATCAGATGCAGCACCGGAGAATAATGATCGAGCTGGATCGGCTCGTTCTCCTGACCGTAAACGTAGATTATTTCCTCGCGCTTCGCGATCGAAGCCACCGGCTGGTTGATCACGCCGATCGCTTCCAGCGCCTCGAGCGCGGCATGCAACTGCCCCAGTCCTCCGTCCACCAGAATCAGGCTGGGAAACGGCTTGTTCTCTTGCTGCAATCGAGAGTAACGGCGCGTCACCACTTCCCGCATCGAAGCGAAGTCGTCGTTGCCCACTACGGTCCGGATGATGAACTTCCGGTAGTCCGATTTTTTCATGCGGCCGTCTTCCCAAACCACCATGCTGGCTACTTTATCGGTCCCCTGGATGTGCGAAATGTCGAAGCATTCGATGCGCTTGGGCGGCTCGGGCAGCCCGAGAATGTCCTGCAGTGATTCCTGAACGGCCTTGGCCGACGGCTTCATGACCCTGAATCGTTGGTGGAACGCATGCTTTGCATTGGTCTCCACCAGATCCATAAGCGCCTTCTTCTGCCCGCGTTGCGGCGTCTGTATTTCTACTTTGCGCCCGCGTTTTTCGGTCAGCATCTCTTCCAGAACTTCGCGGTCCTCGAAATCCACGGGCACATGGATGCGGTTGGGGATGTACGGCTGCTCCAGATAGATTTGCATCAGCAAAGACGCCGAGAATTCCGAAGGCTGGAACTCGATCAAATCTTCCCAGAAATACTCACGCCGATCCACGATGCGGCCATTGCGCAGGTGAAACAGATTAGCGGCAACCAGCGGCGGCTCCGCGTAATAAGCCAGAATGTCGATGTTTTCGCCTTCGGCGGCGGCGATCTTTTGCTTCTCTTCCATCTCCTCAACAGTCGAAATCAGATCGCGCGTTGCGGCAGCTTCCTCGAAGCGCATGTCCTCTGAGGCGCACTGCATCCTCTTGCGCAGATCGCCGGCGAGGTCGCGCAAGCGGCCTTCCAGGAACAGCCGCACGTCTCGAACGTTGGCGGCATATTGTTCGTCGGTAGTCAGCCCCTCAACGCATGGCCCCAGGCAGCGATGAATGTGGAATTCCAAACACGGGTGCGTATGGAAGCGTGTCAAATCCACTTTGCAGGAAGGAATCTTGAAGTGCCGATGGATGAAGCTGACCAAGCGGTGCGCCAAATTGCCAGGAAAATAGGGACCGTAATAAGTGGACCCATCTTTCACCAGCCGCCGCGTGACGTACACCCGCGGATATTTCTCGTTAGTCAGCTGGATGTACGGAAAAGTCTTGTCATCGCGCAGCAGGATATTGAAGCGCGGCTTCCACTGCTTGATGAGATTGTTCTCCAGCGCCAGCGCTTCCTTATTGTTGTCGACCAGGATGTACTCGACGTCCCGCGCGTCTGAAATCAGCGTTCCGGTCTTGACGTCGGCCAGCCGTTCATCGGAGAAATAACTGCGCACTCGCGACCGCAGATTCTTGGCCTTGCCGACGTAGATTACCGTCCCGTGCTCGTCCTTGTATAGATACACTCCGGGCAACAGGGGCAGTTGCGCTGCTTTGTCGCGAAGCGCCATACGGGGAGCTGCTTCTATTGTCTCAGGTGTGTCAAAAGACGTATCATTTCACCACATGGTCGTTGCTTCCGAATACGTTGACATCCCGGCCGGCGGATCGCCTATGCGCATGTTCGTGGCGGCGCCGACGGCGCCCGGCGTTTACCCTGGGATTCTCTGCTATTCCGACATCTTTCAGCTCACCGGCCCGATGTTGCGCGCGTGCATCCGCTTGGCGGGCTATGGATTCGTTGCCGCGGCTCCCGAGATCTATCACCGTATCGAGCCGCTTGGCGCACCCATCCCTTTCGACGATCGCGGGCGCACTCGCGGGCTGGAAGACGCCGCCAGGACGCCGGTTGCGCATTTTGACGAAGATCGTCGCGCGGCGCTCGATTATCTCGCTAAGCATCCACGCGTAGAGCATTCCAAACTCGGTGCAATGGGCTTCTGCATTGGCGGCCACCTGGCCTTCCGGGCCGCGCTCGAATCCGATGTGCGCGCCACCGTTTGCTTCTACGGCACTGGAATCCATGACGGCAAGCTGGGACGGGACCCCGACGCCGGATCTCTCGCGCGAGCGGCCGAAATCCGGGGAAAGCTGTTAATGGTGTTTGGCGCTCACGATCCACATGTGCCTGCGGACGGCCGGGCGCTGATCGATCAAAAGCTCCGTCAGGCAGGAGTCGACTATGCGGTGAAGGTTTATGCGGGCGATCACGCCTTCATGCGCGACGAAGGCCCGCGCTATGATCCCGAGGCTACCGATCAGGCGTTCGGCGAGATGATCGGGCTGTTTCGCGGCGTTTTCGGCCCTAGGTATACTTGAATCGTGAAACGGCTCCTGGTTCTGTTTCTGTTTCTGGCGGGCGTGCTGTGGCCGCAAGACAAGCCGCTGAAGTCCAAATCTCAAGAGCAGGCAAAGCCCCAGGTCCAGGAGCAGGAACCTCCCGAAGAAGACGAAAGTCTCAAGCCCAAGGAATACACCTTCAATCCCCTGGAAGCCGAAAAGGATCTAAGAGTGGGCAATTTCTACTTCAAAAAGGGCAATTACAAGGGCGCAATCAATCGATTTCGCGAAGCTACCAAATGGAATCCCAACTTCGCGGAAGCCTTTCTGAGGTTGGGCGATGCCGAGGAGAAAATGAAGGACACCAAGGCGGCGCACGAAGCTTATGCCAAGTATCTGGAACTCGCGCCGGATAGCAAAGAGGCCGGGTCTGTAAAAAAGAAGCTAGCCAGCCAGCGCTAGCCGCTTCTTCTTGCGATTCTCCTGCTGAACTTTCATCACGGCCATCACTTTTCGCACGCCGGCATCCCAATCGGGGAACAGATCGACGTATTGGATTTGTTTGGAGATACGTCCCGGCACTGTGCAGCCGTCCAGCCGAACCGGAATGAAGAAGATCTCGTCCAGCGGCACCCGGGCGGCACAAGTAAGTGCGTAGCGAAGTTCGCTGTGAAAGCTGCCGCGTTTCGATGTGGCCCGGCGGGAGAAACAGGCAACAAAAAAATCCGACGTTTGAATCGCGGTCTCAATTGCCCGCGGCCAGTTTTGACCCGGCATCAGCTTCTTTTTGTCGAGCCAGGGACGAAACCCGTGATTGCTCGAAAGCCGCATAAAGCTTCTTCACCTGCCGGAGATCTTCCTCGACGTAAGCGATGAACACTCGCGATTTTTTTTGCGAAACGAACCGGAAGCGCTGCTTGCGGCTGCCGCGGAAAGTACCCAGTCCGTCGATCTCGACCGCCGCGCCACGTTCCAAAGCGTCCCGGACAATCTTCACGATGCGGCTGGTGAGAATGTACTGCGGTTCCTTCACCTGGGATGCCTTTTTGGATCAGGTGCGCGGCGGCGGTAATATCGAATTGAAAACCACTCTTGCGGTCAGGACGAAAGGTACCCAAACCAGGAAAAGAGGCGCTCTGTCCGCTGCGAATCCGCTTCAGGATATCGTGCAGAACACGGTCGAGCTGATCGGCGGCCGCCGCAGTGGTGATATGGGATTCCTTCGCCAGCCGCCGCGCGAGTTGTTCCTTCTTCATGTCAATTTAAGAATAAGATGACGCTCGACGTGTCCGCACCGACCGCGCTAGCTATCTCCCGCTATAAGTTATTGAATACTTAAGTAGCTATTAGCGCAAACGATGATTGTTAGGCTACGTGACCGCGTGTTAGGCAGGTGAAGCATTTTTAACTACCGCTTCAGGTCTAGTTCATCTAGGACTGGCATCATGAAGACGGTAGTCAGGCACAATTGCCCAAACATTTAAGGAGACCCGAATGAAGAAATTGATGAGCATTATGCTTGGTCTGTCGCTGTTCGTTGGCGCCGCCACCGTTTTCGCGCAGGATACCAAGACCGACGACAAGACCAAGACCAAAAAGGCCAAGAAGAAAAAGAAGACCACCGACGACACCACCAAGAAGAGCTAGTCGGTTCTCCGATCGTTATCTTTCGTATCGCGCATGGGTCCCCGCCTCGGGTTGACTTATGCGCGATATGTTTTTTGAGCAGCATCCTCTAAGCTGGTCAGTGAGTGCCTGACCCGCGCCCCGAGCAGATCCAACACCTTCGGCAGACGCCTCTCGATGTGCTCGTCCTGGGCGGAGGAATCAACGGGGCCGGTGTAATTCGCGATCTCGCGCTGCGAGCCAGCCGTGCCGCCATTCCGCTCCAAGTCGGCCTCGTCGAGCAGAGGCATTTCGCTTCCGGCACCAGCGGCAAGAATTCCCAGCTCATCCATGGCGGCCTTCGGTACCTGAAATACTTGCAGTTCCATCTGGTGCGGGAGTCGCTGCGCGAGCGCTCCATTTTGCTGCGAATTGCACCGCAATATGCCAAGCCTCTGGCGTTTCTTCTGCCCATGTATGGGATCAAGTCACGCTTGATATACGGGACGGGACTTGGTCTATACGACCGGCTGGCGGGCGCGCACGCGATCGCGCCTCACCGCATGCTTGGCCGCGACGAAGTCGCACGAATCGAGCCCGAATTAGCGCGTGATGGGCTTACCGCGGCGGCGCATCTTTTACGATTGCGGCATCGCGTCGGCGCGATTCGTGGTGGAAAACATCCTGGATGCTATGGCCTCGGGCGCGTTGGCGGCAAACTACATACGAGCCGACGCTTGGGAGCGAGCGACCGAACGGCTTGTGGCGAGTGCGCTGCACCGATACGCTGGCTGGCGAGCAGTTCGAGATCCACGGCCCGCAAACTGGTGGACGCCCGCGGAGCCTGGAGCGATGGCGATTCTTTGCGCCTGGTCCGCGGGTCGCATATTGTAATTCCGCGAGTGAGCGACGGCGATCATGCTATCGCGCACTTTGAGCCCGATGGCCGTATCATTTTCCTGATCCCGTGGGGCAGCCGGAATCAGCTTACGCTGGTCGGAACCACGGACGAGGAGCACCAGGAGGGGCCGGAACATGTCCACATCACCGAGCCAGAGCGAGACTATCTGCTCGGCATCGTGCGCAAGTTATTCCCTGGGCGTGCGCCGGTTCAGCCCATCTCGGCCTTCAGTTCTCTGCGGCCTTTGATTCGCAAGCGACAAGGATCGCCGACCAGCGCGACTCGTGAGCACCGGATCTGGAATTCAGAGGACGGAATTCTTCATATCGCCGGCGGCAAGTACACCACCTACCGGCTGATGAGTGAGGAGGCGAGCGATCTGGTGTGCCAAGAGATAGCGCCTCAGCTCGCTCACCTGCATGTGACGGCCGACGCACCGTTCGCGTCCGCCGAACGCGAAATTGGCGACGCGCTGGAGCAGCATCTTCGGATTATCTGTTTGTGTCGACTTACTTGGGCTATGAGCGCCGCTGGGACGTTGAATCGTTGATGCCCTACGCGGAAGCGCTGGGATGTAAACGCGGCTGGACGAAAGATCGTGTCCGCGAAGAAGTGATGCTGTAATTGACATGTCCGAATGAGGCCGCAAAACCGCCGTCATCCATTCTCCGGTCGTTGCTCGGTTCTGATTAGCAGTGCGGCGCTCAAGGAACTGGCGAGCGCCAATCCCGCCGCTACCCACAAAACGATTCGATAACCGGAGACAAATGCATCCTCGATAGCTTGCCGTCCGCGCGCGTCCTTCGTTTCGGCGGCTGCCAGCCTAGAGCGCTGGGCCTCGATTTGTGTACGGACCGGGGGCGCCAGGTCGAGACGGTCCAATCGTCGTTCGAGACCGCTCTGGAAAACTCCACTGAGTAACGCTCCGAAAACTGCCACGGCGAGCAACCCTGCGATGCGCGAGACAGCGTTGTTAATTCCAGAGGCCGCTCCCGCATTGCTTTGCTCCACTGCGTTCATCACGGTCGTAGTGAGCGGAGCAACGCTGATCGCCATGCCGAGGCCCAGCACCAATACGGCGGGGAAGAAGGTGGTCCAGTAGGACCCGCCAATACCGGGCGTCGCAAACAACGCAAATCCGACAGCCGTGATCAGGGGGCCCACAATCAGCGGAGCCCTGGCGCCAAATCGATCGAGCAGTCCGCCAGACCAGCGCGACAACAAGAACATCAGCAGAATGAAAGGCAGCAGAGCGGCGCCTGCTTCCGTCGGCGAGTAGCCTTGCACCTGGATCAAATCGAGCGGGAAAAAGAAAAGCATGCCGCTCAAGGCGGAGTAGAGAAATAAGGTGAGCAGGTTTGCTCCGCTGAAATTTCGAGAACGGAACAGGCGGAGCGGAACCATGGGCGACGATGTGCGCGCCTCCCAATAGAGCAGCGCCATTAAGGCTGCGGCGCCAACTCCGCCTGCGACCGGCATCGACTCGATCAATGCCAGAACGATTCCGCCAAAGGCGAGCACGGCTAACAGGCCGCCCAACCAGTCGAACCGCTGGCTGCGGTTGTCAGACCTGCTCTCCGGGACTTTCCATAGAGTTAGCCATAGGACCGCCAGTCCCACCGGAATATTGATGAAGAATACCCATCTCCATGAACCGTGCTCAATGAACCATCCACCCAGCACGGGACCGATCGCGGCCGTTATCGACGTGAAGCCCGACCAGGTCCCGATGGCGCGACCGCGCTGCTGCTCGGGAAAAGTTAGCGCTGATGAGAGCCAGGCTGCCGGGAACCAGCAGTGCCCCGCCGATTCCCTGACTCCTCTCGCAACAATAAGCTGCCGGATGTTGGGCGCGAGTCCGCACCAAGCCGAGGCTAAGGAGAAGAGCACGACTCCCGACGCGAAGATCTTGCGGCGGCCGTACAGGTCCCCCAACGACCCGCCAATGAGGAGCAGCGCAGCCAGGAACAAGCGCGTAAGATTCAACCACCCATTGAACATCTGCTAAGGTCGCATGCAGAGCTGACTGTAGCGCCGGAAGCGCAACGTTCACGACCGTGCCATCGATGAACGCCATGCTCGAACCGAGGATGGTCGCGGCTAGAATCCATGCGCCGTTCGCTGCAACCGGGTGCTCGCACGAACCGGCCAGAATCGAAGCTTCGTCGCAGGGAGGTCTGGCAATATTGCCCATGCTCCATTTTCCGCCGGGCGAGGCGCGAGTGACCGGGTCGACGCCAACGGCGTCCGTGGGCGTCTTGCGGCGCTACCATGGTGGTGTCTCAATGCAACAACGCGGCAAGAAGGTGGAAAGCGTTCCCGATGCGCTTGTAGATGAAGTGCTGGTGAAGCTAACGCCCATTTTCGAATAAAGTGAGAGAGGCACATGCAACGACGCGACTTTCTCAAAATGGCCGGGCTGGCGGCGGCAAGCAGCCGGCTGGTGGGCCAGCAACCGCAGTCCTTTCTGGCGCCGGCTGGCTCGCAAGACGTCGGCCAAGACCGATTTCACGCTCGAAATCGCGCCGGTCACGGTGGAACTGGCGCCCAATCGCATCATCAGCACCATCGGGTACAACGGCACCTCGCCGGGGCCGCGGCTGCGGATGAAGGAGGGCGTGCCGGTCACGGTGAACGTGGTCAATAAGACCGACGTGCCGGAGTTTGTGCATTTTCACGGATTGCTGATTCCCTCCGATGTCGACGGATCGGAGGAAGAAGGCACGCCTGCAGTGCCTCCGCATGGAAGCCGCCGCTATCAGTTCACGCCCACGCCTGCCGGCACGCGCTGGTATCACACTCACACCATGTCGATGGACGATCTGCACCGCGGCAGTTTTACCGGGATGTTCGGCTTTCTGATCGTCGAAGGAGCGAATAATCCCGGCCGCTACGATCAGGAACATTACCTGGCGTTGCGCGATTGGGAGCCTTATTTCACCAACCAGGCGATGGATAACGACGATCTCGATCCAGCGGGGGCGCAGCCGGAAAAGCCGGCGGTGATGGATACGCGGCAGCCGGGGACTGGAGGTCGCGGCCGATATTTTTTCCATCAACGACAAGGCGCTCGGCGCCGGCGAGCCGATCCGCGTGAATCCCGGCGAGCGCGTGATGTTTCATTTTCTGAACGCCAGCGCGATCGAGAACCGCCATCTGGCGCTGCCCGGCCACAAATTCAACGTGATTGCGCTGGACGGAAATCCGGTGCCGACGCCGGCGGCGGTGGACGTGTTGATGCTGGGTCCGGGCGAGCGCATCGATGCCTGGGTGGAGATGAATCAGCCCGGCGTTTGGATTCTGGGCGCGCCCGAGGATCCGGTACGCGAAGGCGGCCTGGGCATCGTGATCGAATACGCCAATCAACACCGCACGCCGCAGTGGATGGCGCCGCCCAAATCGATTTGGGACTACACGATCTTCGGCAAGCCGCCGTCGCAGCCTGCGCCCACCGAGCAATTGGACATGGTATTTGAAAAGGTGCCGCGCGGCGCGGGCAAATTCAACAGCTTCACGGTGAACGGCAAACCCTATCCCCACGAGCAGGAGTTCATGCTCAAGCAGGGCACGCGCTACCGGCTGACGTTTCACAACCGCACCGACGATGCGCATCCGTTGCACCTGCATCGCCACCAACTGGAGATCGCCGAGATTTATGGCAAAGCCACCTCGGGCGTGATCAAGGACACGGTCGTGGTGCCCACTTATGGCCGCGCCAGCGTGGACTTTACCGCCGATCAGCCGGGCCTGACGTTGTTTCACTGCCATATCCAACAGCACATGGATTACGGCTTCAAAGCGTTGCTGCGCTACGCGTCATGAGTAACGGGAACGTCGAAAAGGATCGATCGATAGGTTTGGCCCAACTAGCCTTATATGAATACTAGCCTGTATACATTTTTGCTGACTTTTTGTGGCATAAGGGTATTGTTCCGATATGAAAACAGTCGAGAATCCCAACATTCGTATCTCGCCGCACTCCAAAGCGGTGCTCCGAACCCTCGCCAAACAGGAAGGGAAACCGATGCAAGCCGTTCTTGACGAGGCGAGTGAGCATTACCAGCGGGACAAGTTCCTCGATGACGTGAATGCCGCCTTTGCCAAAGTGAGGAGCGATTCCAAAGCATGGAAAGAGGAACAGGCAGAGCGAGCGCTTTGGGATAAGGCTCTTGACGATGGAATAGAAACAGAATGAGTGCGTCTGAGCCCAGTCGCGCCGATGTGTGGTCGATCAATCTCGATCCCACGCTGGGTCGCGAACAGTCAGGTAGGCGAGCCGCCTTAGTCGTTTCCGTGGACAAATTCAATCACGGCCCCGCCGATCTGATCGTTGTGCTCCCAATCACGTCGAAAAACAAGAAGCAGCCGATCCACGTATCGATCAAGCCGCCCGACGGCGGTTTGTCGACGCTCAGCTTCGTCAAATGCGAGGATATTCGATCCGTGTCCAAGCAGCCTCAAGCAGTTCTATGGGACCGTCTCGGCGCAGACCGTGATCGAGGTCGAGAAGCGTATCCGAATCCTTCTAAACTTATGAATCAGATTCTTGGCAAAAAGGCTTGGGGGCGGACGGCACCGGAATACGTCCACAAAAACGACGGCCGCTCCGGCGGTTCACCAAAACAGCCATGAACTACTTAATTTTGGTGCGGTCGAGAGGACTTGAACCTTCACAAGATTGCTCCCGCTAGCACCTCAAGGCACGCGGGGTAGTGCCCTGCAAATCCCCGGCGTTTCCTTTCAGCACCTTGCAGTCATCGCTTTTTGCCCCCGAATTCCCCCGTTGCTCCGGTTGAGTACCTAACAACCGCTCGAACACCGCTGGAAATAAAAGCCCCCTTTCCCTCGCTAAGCGTACGCGTTCGCCCTCGCCGTCAAGGGTCTCCGTCCCGCAATCGCGGGACTTCGATAAACGCGCATGCGCGCGCCCTTGACCGCTCGGGGCGACCACAAGAGCCCCATGTCCCCACTACGAGGGAAAGGGGGTGAACGCAAACGCACAAGAATCCGCTCTCGTTGGTCGCGGCATGAAATGCGTAAGCAACGCTTAGGGGATGGTGTCTCTCTCGACTTTTCTGCAGCCAGTTGAGATCGGCCCAATCCGTCAGGGCTCGTCGGGCGTGAGTCCAAGAATGTACTGCACATCGCGAGCGGCGTGGAGAACCGGGATAATCTGCAACGGCTTCGTCTCGTGCCGGTAGACGATCAAGTACGAATAGACCAGAAAGAAGCGGTTCCGTTTGTCGGTCAGCTCCTCGCGCCAATGGCCAATACCCGGATTCTTTGCGAGCTTAACCATTGCGTTGTCGAGCGCATCAAGAACCCGGTCGGCGGCTTCAATGTTGTCGTCGGCGATGTAATCCCAGATGTCGTTGACATCCTGCTTAGCGCGCGGGGTGAGAACGAACCGCTTCATCCCTTGGCGCGCTTCCGCTCGGCGCTGCGTCGGCGGATTTCAGCAAACGTCTCTTCACCGTCAACGAATTCACCGCGATCGGCTTGTTCGCTGCCGATTGCGATTTCCTTGCGCAGTTCGGCAAGACGGAGATTCTTCAAGTCTTCCCGTTCCTTGAGCAGGCGCAGACCTTCCCGTACGACTTCGCTTTGAGATTGATACATGCCGGTTTTGAGCAGTTGAGCAATAAACTTGTCGAACACGGTGCCAAGATTCACGTTCATACGAACAACATAGCTTGTATAACAACAATTGTCAACTATTGACAATCGCATTGGCGGGGTGTGATTTTCCAGTAAGCCTCTGCGGCTTCAGGAGTTACAACTTCTCGATAGTGGGCAAAGAGCATCGCCGTCGTCGTGTGGCCCATTTGTCGCGCGAGTGCCGGGGCGTCCTGAAACTTGACGAGATGGAAGCCCGGGAAATTATGCCGGAGCGCATTGGTCGGCCATTTGCCGATTCCCGCGCTGCGCTGGGCGGCTTCCGCGAGTGCATCCGCTCAACTTTTGCCGGCGTGCATTTCCGGCCGAGATTGAACGCGGTGCGGAGAATCGATAATTCCCGGTTGCAAGTGGCTTCGGAGCGACCTTCCACTTTGCGCCGGTCGCGGTAGTCACGCATCCGGTCGGTTGTGACTTGCTCTTCCCTCAAGTGCCCGAAGAACGGGCGCAAGTTAGCGTCCACGACCAGCTGCCAGATTTTGGCGGTCGACGGCTTACCGTTTTCGTTGACGTGGCGTAAAAGATCGTCAAGCAGTTCGTCGCAGGTGACCTTTCGATCGCCCGGTTCAGGTCGCCGCGCAGGACTTTCCCGAGTATCTCATTCCGAAACTGCTTGGCATGATCCAGACGTTCAGAACATGTCGAGACCTGGCGTGGCTTGCCGTTCTCGAAATACTGGAAGTAGTAAACTCGGCCACGCTTGAACAGTGATCCGTCGCCGTATCGCCGGGCCATGACTCGTCATACGGCAACCGCTAACAGAACCGCTGGAGAATGGAAGGGCTGCGGAAGTTATCCACAGCCTAAATTATGGTGCGGTCGAGAGGACTTGAACCTCCACGAGATTGCTCCCGCTAGCACCTCAAGCTAGTGCGTCTGCCAATTCCGCCACGACCGCATTGTCAAAATCGCTATTTCTTTGGAGCCGATTGAGGTTGAGCCGGCGTCGGTGCTGGAACCACCGGAGCAGGTGTTCCGACGGGCGACGGCGCTTTCCCGGGCTGCGCTGGAGCAGTCTTAACGGGCGCTTTCTGACGCTCTAGAACACTGCCTGACGAACCTGCGTTTCGGGTCGCCAGAATATCGAGCGAAAGCGAGGTGACCATGAATAGCGCCGCGGCGATCGTGGTTGCTTTGGATAATACTGTTGCCGATCCGCGCGGACCGAACGCGGTCTGCGAACCCATCCCGCCAAACGCACCGGCAAGATCCGCCGCCTTGCCGCTCTGTAGCAGCACAACCACTACCAAGAAGAAACAAACGATGACGTGAATAATCGTCAGTAAAATAGTCATGCGAATTTCCTTTGGGGGCTTCGATGCCAGCCCTGGGGATGAAACCGACCCTAACTCTCCTCCAGTATAGACTAAAGACTATAGGATTTGTTTTACACCATGTTTCACAAGAGTTGTCCAGTCCTTGCCCTTTCCGTCGCTTTGGCCGGGGCCGCAGATTCCCCCGCGCCCAATCCTCTCGACACGATACGGGCGGGAACCTATTCACACGCCTCTGCTTCCCTCCACAACGCCAGGCTCCTCAACTGGAACATCGACCGCGGTAAACATCTGGACGGTATCCTTGCCACCATCCGCGAGAGCAAGCCCGATCTTTGCATTTTCCAGGAAGTGGACCTGGGTGCGCGCCGCACCCAAGGCATGGACGTCGCCGAGGAGCTTGCCAAGAAGACAGGCATGAACTACGTATTTGCTCCGGAGTTCGAGGAACTCAGCCAAAGCACGCACGAAGGCGCTGCATATCACGGCCAGGCGACGCTCACGACCATGCCGATCCGCTCCTCGCGCATCCTGCGATTCGCGCATCAATCCGGCTTTTGGAAGCCCAATCATCTTCTACTGTCATCGCTCTCCATCTGGCAGCGGCGCGAGGGCGGACGTATCGCCCTGGTAACTGAACTGGACAATGGCGGCAAGATGCTGGTGGTCTATAACCTTCATCTCGAAAGCCGGGGCAGCGAGCAGGGACGGCTCCTCCAGCTCAACGAAGTCCTGGGTGACGCCGAGCGCTATCCGCCCGAAACTCCTGTGATCGTCGCCGGCGATCTCAACACCAAGATCCGCACTTCGCCGGTGATCCCGCGGCTAAAAGAGGCCGGATACCGCAGCGCATTCGGCGATCACAAGGTTCGCACGCACATTATTATTGGAGCCCTGGACTGGATTTTCGCTCGCGGCCCGATCCAGTTTGACGATCCGCATGTTTATCCCGAAGCGCACGCGTCCGATCATTTCCCGATCTCGGTGGAAGCGAAGTTCTGATCTATGAGTACGCCCTACCGGGAATTCGCACCTCCGGACCGGCTGAAACAATTTGTCGAGTGCTTTTGGACCGTTAACCCGGCCGGCGCACTTCAGGAATATCCGGTACTGCCGGACGGCTGCGTCGACATCGTTTATTCGCCTAGCGTAGCGAGCGGATTACAACTGGTCGGCACCATGACCACCGCTCGAAGGTTTGCCATATCGGCTGGGGATGTCCAGTTGGGTGTGCGTTTCCGCCCGGCCATGTCTCGATCCTTCTTACCGCTGCCTGGCCCGGAAACACTCGATAAATCGATCGCCTTGAGCGACATTTGGGGCGCCTGCGGGAGCCGCCTCAACCAGCAGATTTCGGAAGCGCAATCCGTCAGGCAGTGTATTGATCTGATTGAAGAGCGGCTTGCCAATCCACGGGACATTACCGTGGTGCAGCGCATCTGCACATCGATAGTTGAGCAAGGTGGGCAGGTTCGCATCGATGATGTGGCCTTTCAGGCCGGGCTCAGCACGCGCCAGCTCCGCCGCCTCTTTCTTGATCAAGTAGGGTTGTCGCCCAAGCAGTTCTGCCGGGTCATCCGCTTCCGCAGCAGCCTTTCCAGCTTTTCCGGATGGGGCCGTGCCGACTGGGCGCAAATGGCACTCGACTGCGGTTACTACGATCAGGCCCACTTCATCAACGAGTTTCGCCAGTTCAGCGGCTACACTCCCGGCGAATTCGCACTGCTTAAACGGTGACCGATTTTTCCAATCCTTTTTGGCTTACCGTGAATAAGATGGCGATATGAAGATCACACCAATCCTGTTTGTCGATGCCATTGAGCCCTCGCTCGAATTGTGGGTGGGCCGCCTAGGATTTGAGAAGGTCGCCGAGGTTCCGGAAGGCGACAAGCTCGGATTCGTCATTCTCAAAAAAGGCGATTCAGAGATCATGTTTCAAACCCGCGAAAGCATAAAAAAAGATAGCGCGGCTAGCCCGGCTATACTTTCCATGACCTCCTGCCTGTACATTGAAGTGGATAGTTTCCCAGAGGCTCTCGATCGCATTAAAGGCGCCCAAGTGCTGGTTCCTCAGCGCGATACGTTTTACGGCATGCGCGAAATCTATGTCCTGGAACCCGGAGGCCAGATCGTCGGCTTCGCGGCTCGCATTCCCCAAACGGCCGGCCAGGGCTAACCCCACGGCTAAAAAGAGGATAAAAACAACACGAACCGACCACCTGGCGTAGAAACTTTACGTTGTCGCCAGGCGCGGAGCCCCGTCAAACTGGATTAACTGCACCGCTTTCCTATTGGCAGATCGATTGCATCCTTGTAACACGTTAGAGGCTATGAGACCTCTCCTTGTACTCGCGATCGCGACCGGCTGTGCATCGGCCGCTGGCCCGCAGCCGGACGCGGGCGAGATCATTCGCCGCTCCGTTCAGGAAATTGAAACTGACTGGAAACATGCCCCTGAGTACTCCTATCTGGAGCGCGACGTCGAGAGCAAACATCACGCCACCCCGATTATTAAGACCTATGAAGTCCTGATGATCGACGGTTCACTGTACCATCGTTTGATCGCCATTAATGATCATCCTATCTCGACCGGTGAACAGGCCGAGGAGGAAAACAAACTTCGCGCCGAGATTTTGAAGCGCGGTCATGAATCCGATAGGGAGCGCCACAAGCGCATCGCGAAGTTCCTCAAGGAACGTGACCAAGACCACGCCATGCTGAAGGAGATGGTGGATGCGTTCGACTTTCGGCCCGCCGGGGAGGCGAACATCGAGGGACATGACTGCTGGGTGTTCGATGCCGGGCCGAAGCCGGGCTATCAACCAAAGACCCGCGAAACCAAGGTTCTTTCTGGCATGCAGGGCAAGCTCTGGATTGACAAACGCCAATACCAATGGGTTCGGGTAGAAGCCGAGGTTATTCGGCCGGTGAGCATGTACGGCGTCGCCAGGGTCGGTCCTGGGACCCGCTTCTTTCTGGAGCAAGCGCCCGTGGCCGAAAACCTGTGGCTCCCGACACACTTCAGCGTAAGCGTAAAAGCCTCCGCGCTGGGATTCCTCAACGAAGATTCCTTGGACGATGAGACATACCACCACTACAAGCCCATGCCCAAGGTGACCGAATTAGAAGCGCATAAGTAAACACGGCGTCGCCACCCAACAGAAATCGTACAATCAGGGTATGCCGGAAGAAAGCCAGCTATCCTGCAAGATCTCGTCGAACGGGAGCGCTGAAGATCGCGTCTTCGGCTTCAGCACGCGCGCATTGCATGCGGGGCATCGTCCGGATTCCGATACCGGTTCCCGCGCGGTACCGATTTATCAAACCACCTCCTACGTCTTCGAAGATACCGAGCACGCCGCCAATCTCTTTAACTTGCAGCGCTTCGGCAACATCTATACGCGCATAATGAACCCGACCACCTCCGTTTTCGAGGAGCGCATGGCGGCGTTGGAGCGCGGCGTGGGTGCGCTCGCCGTATCCAGCGGGCAGGCGGCGCAGTTCATCGCCATCGCCAATCTGCTCGGCCAAGGTGATGAGATCGTCGCTTCGAAGAATCTCTACGGCGGAACATACACGCAGTTCGACGTGAGTTTCCGCCGCCTCGGAATCAACACTGTTTTCGTCGATCCCGACGACCCGGAAAACTTCCGGCGCGCTATCACGCCTCGAACCCGCGTGCTGTATGGCGAAACGATCGGCAATCCTCTCCTGAATGTCCTGGACATCGAAGCCGTCGCCGCCATCGCTCATGACGCCAACCTTCCTCTCATGATCGACAATACCTTCGCTTCCCCATGTCTCTGCCGGCCCATTGAGCATGGCGCCGATATCGTGCTGCATTCGGCCACTAAGTTCATCGGCGGCCACGGAACGTCGATCGGCGGCGTGATTGTCGACAGCGGCCGGTTCCCCTGGGATCGAGGCACGTTCCCGCAAATGCTGGAGCCCAGTAAGGGTTATCACGGCATCCGCTTTTACGAAACTTTCGGCGATTTCGCGTACATCATGAAGGCTCGCGTCGAAAGCTTGCGCGATTTTGGCCCCGCGCTGAGCCCCTTCAACTCGTTTCTGTTTCTTCAGGGCCTCGAAACGCTCAAGCTACGCATGGACTGCCACTCCCGCAACGCGCTGGAGGTGGCGCGCTTTCTTTCCGCGCATTCGAACGTCGCGTGGGTGAATTATCCCGGCCTGCAAACTAGCCGCTATTACTCGCTGGCGCAGAAATATCTCCCCCGGGGGGCTGGGGCAATCATGAGCTTCGGCATTCGCGGGGGGCTCGAAGCCGGCAAGCGCTTCATCGAAAGCCTGCAGCTTTTTTCGCATCTGGCCAACGTGGGCGACGCCAAGAGCCTGGTGATTCATCCGGCGTCCACAACCCACCAACAGTTGAGCGACGAAGAAAAACAGGCTGGCGGCATTAGCAACGATCTGATCCGCCTCTCGGTTGGCATCGAAGAAATTGAGGACATTCTGTGGGACTTGGATCAAGCACTGGCGTCGGCGAGCAAAGGATAATGGCCGACGGAGTAAGCGCGAATTCCCCGGTCAACAGCGGCCGCTTTGCCACCACGGCCGCGGATCGAATCCGGATCCTGGAGCGTTACAAGCGCATCGCCATGGTGGGACTTTCATCGAATCCATTTCGGCCCAGCCACTTCGCCGCGATCTACATGCTCTCGCAGGGCTACGATGTGACGCCAGTAAATCCGCGCGAAAAAGAAGTGCTCGGCCGCCGCTCCTACGCGTCTTTGCGCGACGTGCCCGGCCCTCTCGAAATCGTAGATATTTTTCGCGAGCCTGCGGCCGTTCCTGCCATCGTCGAGGAAGCCATCGCGGCCGGAGCTAAAGTCATTTGGATGCAGTTAGGCGTGGTTCACTACGAAGCAGCGGAGCGCGCCCGTCAGGCTAGACTCGAAGTCGTCATGGATCGCTGCGTGAAAATCGAGCATGCGCGCTTCTTCGGAGGATTGAGCACCATAGGTTTGAACACCGGCGTTATCAGCGCCCAGAAGACGAAACCGTTCATCATCAAGAAGGAGTAATCATGTCAACAGCAACCCTTAGCTCTCAACCAGCCATCAGCCCGCTATCGAAAGATCAGGCGGCGCCGTCGATCCAACCCATTTTCGATAAATTGGCGCATGTCTTCGGGCACATGCCCAGCTTTTTCGCCACCATGGCGCGATCGCCGCAGGCGCTGGAGCATTTTATGCCGCTCTATAGCGCGGTGATCGACAAAGGAACCGTGGACCCGAAGTTAAAGGATCTCGCCTATCTGAAGACGGCCTTGATCAATGGCTGTGAATATTGTCATCGCGCACACTCGGCTTCGGGAAAGAAGAACGGCATCACCGACGAGCAGATCAAGAATCTGGCATTTTTCCAGCGCAGCGACGCCTTCGATGCCAAGGAGAAAGCCGTGCTGCTCTATGCCGAGCGAGTGACACGCGGCGCGTCCGCCATCCGTCCGCCGGCGATTCAGGAATTGAAGCAGTATTTCAACGACGATCAGATCGTGGAACTGACGCTGACCATCTGCATCGCCAATTTCACCAACCGTTTCAACGACGCGATGCAGTGCACTCCCGACATCCCGTAAGTGCGCACAGGCATTCTTGCCTGTGTCTGATCAAAGCGCCGCATTCGCAATCACCGCTTGACCCAACGCAATCCCGCCATCATTAGACGGGACCTGGGCATGCAAAAACACCTCGAAGCGTTGCGCTCGAAGCCCGGCGACCACGCGTTCCAGCAGATACATATTCTGAAAGGTCCCGCCGCTCAGGCAGACTCGCGGGATGCCTTCGCTAGCCCGCAGCCTACGGCAGACTTCTACTACGACCTCCGCAATCGTGTTGTGAAATGCGGCGGAAATGTACCCTACCAGCCGATTCGCCAGCACATCCCGCACGAGCGCTTCTATCGCCGGCCGCATGTCGATCTGCCACGGATCGCCGTCCAAAATTTCGAACGGGTACGCCTCATCCACGCCCGCTGCCGCACTCATCTCCAGTTCGATGGCCGCTTGCGCTTCGAAATTCACTTCATCCCGGACCCCGGCAATCGACGCCACCGCATCGAACAGCCTTCCGCAGGCCGAGGTTTCGATGCTGTTGATGCAGCGCTCGATCATCGATCGCACAGTCGCCAGCTTCTTCGGTGGTACCCTCCGCCATAACGGCAGATCCAAAGCTTGCGCCCGCTCGCCGAATGTATCCAGCAAATAGCTGAGCCCGACTCTCCATGGCTCGCGAACCGCCGTGTCGCCGCCCGCTAGCGGAATATATCGAAAATGCGCGCGCCGCTCGAATGCATGGAAATCCGCCACCAGAAACTCTCCGCCCCAGATCTTGCCATCCGCGCCGTAGCCGGTACCATCGAACGCCACGCCGATCACCTTATCTTCGATGCCGTTCTCCGCCATGCAACTGGCGATGTGCGCGTGATGATGCTGCACGCCTATCTTTTCGACCCCGGTCATTGCCAGCGCCAGCTTGGTGCTCAGGTACAGCGGATGCAGGTCGTACGCTACGGCTTGAGGCGCGATCCGGAACAGCTCCTGCATCCGCTCCAGCGTCTCCTCGAAGAACACCAGGGTCTCGTAGTTCTCGAGATCGCCGATGTGCTGGCTTAAAAAGGCATGCTGCTCTTTGGTCAAACAGAAGGTATTCTTGAGCTCCGCCCCGCAAGCCAGGATCTCGGCCACTGGAAAATGAAGCGTCACTGGGTAAGGAGCATAGCCGCGCGAGCGCCGCAGTACGCGCTCTTTATCTTCGAAAACGCGCACGACCGAATCGTCCACCCGGGTATGGATATCGCGATTGTGAAACAGGAAAGCATCGGCGATCGGGCGCAACCACCTAACCGCCTCGCGATTGCCCGTGACGATCGGCTCTTCACTGAGATTTCCGCTGGTCATGATTAAGGCGGAAAACTCCGGCGGCAGGTCAGCGTCGAGTTGCCAAAGAGCAAAAAGTGCAGCGGCGTATACGGCAGCATGATCGCCCAGCGTCTTATTGCCCGGCGCCAGAGCAGCCGAAATCGGCGCATCCGGCCGTCGCCCCAGAATCACGATCGGACGCCTCGGGCTCATCAGTGCCTGCCGCTCCACGTCCGACACGAAGCAAAACCGTTCGGCGCCGGCGATGTCCGGCACCATCAGCGCAAATGGTTTGTCGCTGCGCTTCTTCCGCTCGCGTAGGGTCTGAACCGCGGCCTCATTCAACGGATCGCAAGCCAAGTGAAAGCCGCCCAGCCCTTTGATCGCGACGATCCTGCCCTCTCGCAAAAGCCGCCGCACCTCGCCAATCGCGGCCAAGCCTGAACCGGCTCCGAAGAACTGCGGCGCCTGCTCCAAATCCTCGGTCGCCACCAGCGCCAGCGCCGGGCCGCAATCCGGACACGCGTTCGGCTGCGCATGAAACCGCCGGTCCCGGGGATCGCCGTATTCCGCCAGACATCGCGCGCACATCGCGAAGCACGCCATGGTGGTCAGCGACCGGTCGTAGGGGACCTTGCGAGTGATGGTATAACGAGGACCGCAGTTGGTGCAGTTAGTGAACGGATATCCGTGGCGCCGATTGTTGGGCCTACGAAAGTCCCGCATGCATTCGTCACAGGTGGAGATGTCCGGCGATATAGGAACCAGCTTTCCGGGCTCATCGCGGCTCTCTCGAATGACAAAGCTGCTATACCCGGCCGGTTCCAGTGGCGTGACGTCGACATCTTCGATATGCGCGAGCGGTGGGGCTTCCAAGCCCAGCCGGTTCACAAAGCGCTCTAACTCGCCGCTCTGGCCCTCGACTTCAATCGTCACGCCAGCCGAGGAATTCAGGACGTAGCCACTTAAGCCGAGCCCTTGCGCCAAGTTGTAGACAAACGGCCGGAACCCGACGCCTTGCACGATACCGCGGATATGAATGTGCCTTCTTGATATGGCACCGTCGCGCGGCATACCTCATCCTAACGACTTCCCGGCCGCGCTTCATTTCGGTATGATGAAGCGTCAACCCAGTAGTATGGCCAAGAAGCCGTCCGCAAAGGTCCTCAAAAACCATAAGCGCGCCGAATCTCGCCGAACGGCAGCAAATCCGATCGAGGCCCAGCCTCGTCGGCTGCCGCTTCTACCAACAACTTTCCGATCATCGGCGTGGGCGCGTCCGCTGGCGGTCTGGAAGCCTTCACTGAACTTCTGCATGCCCTTCCCCGAAACAACGGAATGGCGTTTGTCTTCGTGCAACATCTGGATCCCAAACACGTCAGCATGCTGGCCGAGATTCTCGCGCGCGAGTCGAAGATGCCGGTGCTCGAGGCTGCGTAGCGGGGTGCAGGTTCAGCCCGATCACGTATATGTGATCCCGCGAAACACCAGCGTATCTATTGCAAAACGGACCCTGCGCCTGGGCCCCCGCAGTTTGGTGAGCGGCCAGCTGACCAGCATCGACACTTTTTTCCACGCTCTTGCCGAAGATCAGGGAATGCGTTCCATCGGGGTGCTGCTTTCTGGCAACGGCTCGGACGGAACCTCCGGACTGAAGGCGATTAAGTCCGCCGGCGGCATTGCGTTCGTTCAAGATCCTGAAACCGCCAAGTACGATGGAATGCCCCGTAGCGCCATCGAGGCCGGCTGCGTCGACTTTGTCCAGAAACCGTCGCAGATAGCCGAGGAGCTCGTTCGCCTCGTCGATCATCCCTACATCGGCAAACCCAACTGGGCAAGTGATGAAACTCTGTCAGGTTCAATGGACGCGTTGAACCACATCCTCGGTCTCATCAGAAGCGCTACCAGCGTCGACTTCCGGGATTACAAACCCAATACCGTCAAGCGCCGGATCTTGCGGCGAATGGTGTTGAAGCAAGCCGATACCATCGAAACTTATCTCGGAATCTTGCGCAAAGATCCTTCCGAAATCCAATGCCTCTATGACGACCTTTTGATCAATGTCACAGAATTCTTTCGCGATCCGGAAATGTACAAGGCGCTTGCGAAGCTAGTGTTTCCCCGCGTCACCGCCGCCCACCGCAAGGGCGCCGATCGCCAGATTCGCATTTGGGTGCCCGGCTGTTCTACCGGCGAAGAGTCTTACTCGCTGGCCATAGCCTTAGCGGAATTCCTAGGCGAGAAGGCCGATGGAATCTCTATCCAGATCTTCGCCACTGACATCAGCGAAGCGGCGCTGAAGATAGGCCGCAACGGGGTTTATCCGGCCAGCATCGCTAAATCCGTCTCCCCTGAGCGCCTGCGACGCTTCTTCATCAAGTCGGAATCGGGGTTCCAGGTCCAGAAACACATCCGCGATTCCTGCATATTCGCCCGCCACAATGTCACCAAAGATCCGCCCTTCTCCAAATTGGATTTGATCAGCTGCCGTAATGTTCTCATTTACCTCGGCTCCGTCCTGCAGGAGCGAGTCATCCCGCTTTTTCACTATGCGCTCAATCCCAACGGCTACCTGATTCTGGGTTCCTCGGAAGCGATCAGCTCACAGGCCGGCCTGTTTCAACTTCTCGACAAGAAGTGCAAGATTTACCTGCGCAAGCCCGGGATCTCACGCATCCCTCTTATGGTTCCGGCCCGTGATCTGCCGGTTCAGAAGTCGCTACTGCCTCCGAAGCTCGAAGGCTGGACCGATCTGGATCTGCAGCGTGAAGCGGACCGGCTGGTGTTGAGCAAGTATGGGCCGCCTGGCATTGTGGTGGATGAGAATCTGAAGATTTGCCAATTTCGCGGCCAAACGAGCCAATTTCTGGCGCCCGCCGCCGGCGCCGCCAGCTTCAGTGTGCTCCGCATGGTGAAAGAGGGGCTGGCTGCGGAACTGAAAGCCGCCTTGGGCACGGCCCGCAAAGAGGACAAACCGGTTCGGCGCGAGGGCGTCCACCTCACTTCGAACGGGAATGTGGAACTGAACCTCCAAGTTATTCCCTTCAGCCAGAATTCGGAACGCGACCGCAAATATTTGATCTTGTTTGAATCTGTGCGGAAGAGCCCGCAGCCCAACCACCCCAAGGGCAAGCCCGCACCGGCGCGCGTGCGCTCTCTCGAGCGTGAAAACCAACATCTACGCCAGGACTTGTCCTCCTCGCGTCAATATCTCCAGTCCATCATCGAAGATCAGGAGGCTTCGCAAGAAGAATTGCAGTCCGCCACCGAGGAGATCCAGTCCAGCAACGAGGAACTTCAAAGTACGAATGAAGAGCTCGAAACCGCCAAGGAGGAGTTGCAATCCACTAACGAAGAATTGAACACCGTCAACGAGGAGTTGCAGAATCGCAATTTGCAATTGGCACGCATGGGCAACGAACTGGTGAATCTGCTGGCGAATGTGAACATGCCCATTCTTATTCTCGGCAACGACCTCCGGATTCATCGCTTCACGCCTGCTACCGAAAAGTCGCTGAACTTGATACCATCCGACATTGGGCGCCCAATCCGCGACTTCAATCTGCGCATCCGTGTGCCCAACTTGGAAAAGCTCCTGCAGGAGGTCATCGACACTCTCAGGCCGCGTGCGTTGGATGTTACAGATGAGGACGGCCGGCGTTATTCGCTGCGCATCCGGCCTTTTCGAACCGAGGACAACAAGATCGATGGGGTCGTCATGGTTTTCGTCGACCTGGAACCGGGGAAGATCCTCGATGACGTTTCGTTCGTGCCGACTGGCGATGTGCGGGCTATCCTAGGCCCGTCCGCGCTAAGCGAGCGGCCGCCGATGAGTGGCTCCGCCCTCCTGCAGGCCCAGGAAGAGGAACGCCGCCGTCTCTCTCATGAATTGCACGACGAATTAAACCAAAAGCTGGTCTTGCTCGAATTGAATCTTGAGACCATCGAGAGAAGCGCCGAGAAGAAATCTCCGGAGTTTTTCGAAGGACTGAAGTCGGTCCACAATGGCGTTTCTGAATTGTCGGAAGACCTACGCCGCATCGCGTATCAATTGCATCCGTCAATACTGGATGACTTAGGCCTGATTCCTGCCTTGGAAGCCTATTGCAGCGAATTTAGCGCGCGCGAAAACATTCAGGTGCGCTTCTCACACCGGGACGTTCCGGACAACCTGCCTTCTCCAGTCGGCCTGGCGTTTTATCGAGTTGTCCAGGAGAGTTTACGCAATGTCGCCAAACATTCCAGTGCGAAACGCGCCTCCGTGACGTTGTCCTGTTCCCGGGATAGCATGCAGCTGACGATCCGCGACTCCGGAGCAGGGTTCGTATGGGAGCATGTTGAAGCCGGTCTGGGTATGGTTGGAATGAAAGAACGGATGAGCTACATCGGCGGCGCCGTCGAGTGGAAAACCAAACCCGGCGATGGCACTCAAGTGATAGCAACTGTTCCGTTCAAAGGCGCGGGCCGCAAGAATGCAGCGCCGCCAGAACAGTCCTCAAGTACTCCTTCCTGAGGCGGGCCTAGTAATAGTGCCCCTTGCGGTTTCCCTCAGACGAGCCCACAATGATATGGATAGACGGCTGTGGAAATGACAATTGCCAAACGTCCGCGCGTCCTGCTGGCTGACGACCACGCCCTGGTCTCGGCCGGGATAGGGAAGCTGTTGGAAAACGATTTCGATCTGATAGGCACCGTAGCCGACGGCCGGGCGTTGGTAGATGCAGTGCGGGACCGCAATCCGGATGTCGTCCTGCTCGATATTTCCATGCCGGTTCTCAATGGTCTGGAAGCAGCCCGCCAGATCCGCAAGGACTCGCCGCTGGCCAAGCTGATCTTCGTCACCGTCCACTCCGATACCCCTTATGTCATTGAGGCGTTCCGTGCCGGCGCTTCCGGCTATGTGCTCAAGCGGAGTGCGGCGTCGGAGTTGCTGACGGCGGTCCACAAGGTTCTTGAAAATAACGTCTATCTCACGCCGCTGATCCATAGCGCCGCGGTGGAGGACTTCTTCAAAGCGCCCAGCGAGCAGGGGCCGCTTCTTTCCAAGAGGCAGCGCGAAGTTCTGCAGCTGGTCGCCGAGGGGCACTCCGCCAAAGAGATCGCCAAGAATCTGAAAATCTCATCGAAAACGGTGGAGTTTCACAAAGGTTTGATCATGAAGAAGCTGGATCTCCATTCGACGGCCGAGCTCACGCGATACGCCATTGAAAATGGCATCGCCGGCGGTTAGCAGCGGTGCAAGTCCACGACTGTTCCGTGCCTGCCGGCTTATCAAGCACTCTGCGATTTGCTTGTTAGTGCCGAATCCGGCGCCATTTGCACGCTTTGGTTGTGAATCTTGCGGGCCAGGTCTCCAAAGCCTTGTTCGATAATCCTGGCCGATACCGCCATCTCCGTTGTTTCGCCAAGCCGGGATTCGAGTAAAGAAGCGATTTCGGAAAGGTGCCGGGCGACCATCGCCATTTGCCGGTCCAGAATCACCAACTCATTTGGACTTAGGGGGGAGATCATATATCCACCGTAATTGCCAGTCTTGTAGCCAAACTACTTACATGCTGGCCGGCGATCCATGAATTGTCAGGCTTCACTACTTTGATACCACTTTCAGCAGTCGAAATCAGCCTAGGATATTTACCGGTTTAGCGCTGTTCATCAGCCGCCTGACGACCAAGGACCGTCGGAATAACGGCCGCGGCCGAGATTGAGTCTGCGTCCCGCCGCCCGCTTCCCTTCCGCGCTTCACGAGTCTTGCGACGTCCCCGCCAATCCGCGTCATGAACTCCGTATTAGTCCGGCGGCTTGACGATATAAGCTTCTGCGCCGAGCCGCTGGCCCGTGCTCTGGTCTGCAGCGGCCGCCGACGAAGTGATGATTGCCACGGGCACGTTCGGCAGACCCTCGTGATTTCGGACTGTCTTCAATAGCTCAAACCCGCTCACGCGGGAAGATTGTTATCCACCAGAATCAAATCGGGAGCTTTCTGCATGGCAGCCAGAGCTTTGAGTGCATCGTCCCCGGTGGTGCTCCATCGACAACGCGATTCCCTGGTACTTCAGGGCTTCCCTCACGAACGATACGTCCGCCGGCCCTGCACTGCGTTCTCAATTACCTTCACCTTCTGTAGTTCGTTCTGGCTCAACTCGATCACCTCTTAGCTTCCCAAGGGGTGAAATAGTTTCGTTGCAGTTAGGCATCTACTTTGGAGCATCTACAGAGACAAGACTAGGCTTTGTCACTGGCGGCGGAATTCGATACACTAGTAAAAACACTAGGGACTACGGCAGTCCTCGCCAGCGGCTGTGCTGAAACGCGAGGGTGAACGGGTCGCGGATTTTGCCCGGTATCCAGGCCGCCGCGTTGGTTGGTCTCGCTAGGAAGTCGCTAGCGGGGCTGACAGCTGGAAGGTTTATGCCGAAAGATACAGCGAAGCCGGGCGGGGAACAACCAGCTTCATCGCAGACCCAGTCTTTCTTGGATCGGGCTCTATTGACTTCACCTGATCCCTTGGCCAAGATCCTGGATCTTGCCGACGACGCTATTATCTCCGTAGATGAAGAACAGCGCATCATCCTTTTCAATCAGGGCGCCGAGAGGATCTTCGGATATACCTATCGGGAAGTTGTCGGACAGCCTCTCGATGTTCTCTTGCCCGCTCAATTAGCGGAGATCCATCGGCAGCATATCCATGATTTCGCCCGAGCGCATGTAACCGCGCGCCGCATGGGTGAGCGCGGGGAGATCCGTGGCCGCAGCAAGAATGGCAACGAATTTCCTGCCGAAGCCTCCATCTCAAAAGTCGCCGTCGCGGGCCGCACAATGTTCACTGTCATCCTGCGCGACGTAACCCAGCGTGTAGCTGCCGAAGAGAAAATCAAGACCTCGCTGCGAGAAAAAGAAGCTCTCCTCAAGGAGATCCATCACCGGGTAAAGAACAATCTGCAAGTAGTCTCTAGTTTGCTGGGCTTGCAGTCGCGTCTGGTGAACGACGAAGAGACGCGGAAAATGTTCCTGGAGAGTCAGAATCGAATTCACTCCATGGCTCTCCTGCACGAGAGCCTGTACCAGTCCAACAATCTCTCCAGGATCGACTTTCCCGATTACATCCGCCAGCTTGCTTCGCATCTGTTTCATTCCTACGGAGTTCGCGCCGAACGCATTCATCTCCGAACAAATCTGGACGAGCTTTATCTCCACCTGGATGCCGCCGTGCCCTGCGGACTGATCATCAACGAGCTGGTGTCGAATTCGCTCAAGTACGCCTTTCCGGATGGCCGGGAAGGCGAGGTACGGATCGAGCTGCGCGAACATTCCGAGGGCTTGGCCAGGCTGGTGGTGGCCGACGACGGCATCGGCCTGCGAAGCGATATAGATTGGTCTACCGCCAGATCGCTGGGATTGCGTCTGGTGCGCTCGCTAGCCGAGCAGTTAGGAGCCAAGATCGAAGTGAAATCAACCCCGGGCACGGAAGTCCGACTTATCTTCGCCGCCGCAGCCTGAGTTTGGTCTCGTAACAAGATGCCTGCACGAATTCTCATCGTCGAAGACGAACGCATTACAGCCGAGGATTTGCAAGATATTCTCACCGAGCTGGGCTACACGGTATCCGCATCGGTTTCGAGCGGCCCAGCCGCGATCGCCAAAGCTGCCGAGATCAGGCCCGATCTGGCCTTGATGGACATTCGCATCAAGGGCGAAATGGACGGCGCCGAAACCGCCCAAGTCTTGCGTCAACGCTTCAACATTCCGGTGGTCTACCTCACCGCCCATGCCGACACCGCCACGCTTGCGCGCGCCAAGCTCGCCCTCCCGCTCGGTTACATTACCAAGCCGTTTCAGGAAGCCGAGCTGCACGCTAGCATCGAAATGGCGCTGCACAAGCACGAACAGGATCTGAAGTCGCGAGATCGCGCAGATCTGCTTGCATCCACGCTCGAAGCCATCCCCGACGGAGTGATCGCCGTGGACCGAAGCGAGACCGTCACGTTGTTCAATTCATCCGCTGAAACGTGGACTGGCATGCATTCACAGGACGCGATCGGCAAACCATTTCGCCAGATATTCCCGTTGGTTGAGAGCGAAACCGGGGACGAACTGGATGCCCCGCTCTGGCACGTACTCAAGGATGGAACGGTGGAAGAATTGGCCGAGGGCGTTCTCCTGGTGGATCGCAAAGGCGAAAAGCGAGCCATAACGAGTAGCATCGCGCCCACGCGGGATCACCGGGGCGAAGTCTCAGGAGCCGTGATCGTCTTTGGCCGGCCGGGAAAGAGCGGAGCAGCTCGTCCCAGGCTCGGATCCTCGCTTCGCGAAGAAGAAGATGATGACGAACTGGGCATGGGCGGTTTCAAGATGGTGGCTGCGTCGCCCGCCATGAAACAGGTCTTGCGATTTGCCCGCCGCGTGGCCGAGAGTGAGGTCTCCACTATCCTGCTGGAAGGCGAAAGCGGCACCGGAAAGGACGTCTTCGCGCAGTTCATTCATCACGTCGGGCGGCGCCGGGAGGGACCCTTCGTTCCACTCAACTGCGCCGCCATTCCCGAGACCCTGCTCGAAAGCGAGCTATTCGGTTATGAGAAAGGCGCGTTTACCGACGCCCGCGCACCCAAGGCCGGTATTTTCGAAATCGCCACTAGTGGGACGATTTTTCTCGATGAAATCGGAGAGATGCCCATCGTGATCCAGGCCAAACTCCTGCGGGCCCTAGAGGAGCAGAACTTCCGGCGGCTGGGTGGCGTTCGCGACATTCAGGTGGACCTGCGCGTGATCGCGGCCACCAATAGGAAGCTCAGCGATGCCATCGAACAAGGTAAGTTTCGTCTGGATCTGTACTACCGGCTGAACGTCATCCAGGTGGTGCTGCCGCCCCTGCGGGAGCGCCGGGAAGACATTCTCCCGCTGGCCGAAAACTTTATCCGCCACTACAATGCGAAATTCAAGCGCAATATTCAGGGCGTCTCCCATGCGGCCGCAGCCGGTCTGCTGACCCACCATTGGCCGGGCAATGTGCGTGAGCTGCGCAACGTGGTCGAGCGCGCCATGGTGCTGGAGGAATCCGACTGGTTACAGCTCTCCAGTCTCCAGATCGCGCGTGACGAAGGCCAGACCGCTCCGCGCGACTCGACTGCTCAACCAGCCGATCCGCCGCCCGATTTCAGCTTGGAAGAGGCCGAAAAGAGCCTGCTCCGCAAGGCGCTCGAAAAAGCCGGTGGTAATCAAACGCGCGCCGCCGTGATGCTGGGGATCACCCGCGATACCCTGCGTTACAAAATGAAGAAATTCGACCTGCACTGATCCGCCGCATCGCCAGCAGTGCTGGATCAGGAACCGGACACCCTAGTAAATTTCCTAGTATTCGTGTACACTGATGCCAGCCGCTCAAAGAGAACATTTCCGCGCCGGATGATTTTTCTCTTTCTCCGACGGAAAGAAGGTTGGCCCTATGCCAAACTCTTCACGCTCTGACGATTCGGCAAGACCCAGACAAATCGAGGTACTCGTCGTACAAAGCAACCCCGCTGATACGCTCCTAACCATAGAAGCGTTCCACGCCGCTGGGTTGACGACCGGTCTTAGTTGTGTCATGGAAGGAAAAGACGCACTCAGTTATGTGGCTCGGGAAGGCAAGTACGCTCACGTTCCTACCCCGGACCTCATCTTTTTAGACCTGTCACAGCCAAGAGCTTCAGGGCTCGATGTCTTGAAGGTTATTAAATCCACGCCGGAGTTGATGCACATCCCCATCGTGGTTGCAGCGGGTTCAGATGATCCCAAGTTCGTGAGGGCCGTCTACGCGCTGAACGGAAACTGCTTCATTCGGAAACCTGGCGAGCTGCACGAATTCGTTCGATTCATCGAATCGTGCTACGAGTTCTGGAGTAGAGTAGTTACCCTCTGTCCTCCGCCTCCAAAGAGGGCCAAGGGGGCCTGACGGCTAGCGGCATGCTCCCATTTGCATCACGCCCCGATTTGGCACTATACTGATGCTTCATGCGGTATTTCGCCTACTACTCGTCTCGATTTTGGTTTACGGCCTGAATTGGCGCGAGTGGCGTTGGCATAAATAATAGGTCTGACAAAACCCGCCCACTCGAAAGAGTGGGTTTTTTATTTTAGGAGGCCGGCCATGATCATCTCAATGAAACTCCACTCCACCAAGCAGGAGATCGAGCAGGTGTGTGAGCGCATCCGGGACTTCGGCTACAAGATCCACGCCATCGAAGGCGAAGAGCGGGTAGTCATCGGCGCCGTGGGCATGGGCGATGTCACGGCTTGTCTCGAATCGGTCGAAGCCATGCCGCAGGTGGAAAAGGCCGTGCGCATCTCGGCGCCCTACAAATTCGTCAGCAAGGAGTTTCACAGCGAGCGGACGCGCATCCGCGTGAATGGCTGCGAGATCGGCGGCGACGAGTTTATTGTCATGGCGGGGCCCTGCTCGGTCGAATCAGAGAAACAGATCATGCAGGCTGCCGAAGGAGTGGCCGCTGGCGGCGCAAAGCTCCTGCGTGGCGGAGCATTCAAGCCGCGCACGTCGCCGTACGATTTCCAAGGTCTGGAAGCCGAGGGCCTGAAGCTGCTGGCCAAGGCTCGCGACGCTACCGGCCTGGGAATCATCACCGAAGTCATGAGCGATCGCGATGTCGATCTGGTGGCCGAATATGCCGACGTCCTGCAGATTGGAGCGCGCAACATGCAGAATTTCGCGTTACTGAAGACCCTAGGCAAGTGTAAGCGCCCGGTTCTTTTGAAGCGGGGTATGAGTTCCACGCTGCGAGAATTGCTGATGTCGGCCGAGTACGTAGTGGCGCACGGCAATTCCCAGGTCATATTGTGCGAGCGCGGCATCCGCACCTTTGAAACTGCCACCCGCAACACCTGCGACATCACCGCGGTCGCGGCCCTCAACGAGCTTACTCACCTGCCGGTAGTGCTTGACCCTAGCCACGCCACCGGCAAGCGCAGTCTGGTTCCAGCGCTGTCGCGCGCCGCCGTCGCCATCGGCTCCGATGGTCTGCTGGTGGAAGTGCATCCGGCGCCGGAGAAGGCAGTCAGTGATGGCGCGCAATCGCTGGATCTCCCCCAATTCCGGAAAATGATGCTGGACTTGCGGCCCTACCTCGAGCTTTGGAAAGCGGCGCGCGTGACAGAATCCGCCGCCGCGGTGTAATTTCAGTCGTGAGATTCCGTTTCCAGCCTTGGCAGCTCGCCGTTTTGGTTGCGATTCTTTGTGTCGCCGTTACGGGGGGAATTCTTCTCTACCGGACTCGCGGCGGATCGAATCCAGCCGACCTGGTCGCGTACCTGCCGATCGACAAGTCCGTAATTGTATATATCGATACCGGCGCCATCCGGCGTTCCGGCATCCTCGACATGATCGCCGGTTCCAAGGTGGCTGAAGAGCTCGAGTACCAACAATTCGTGGATCGAACCATGTTCGACTACCGTCAGGACCTGGACGCCGTGGCAGTCGCCTTTAAGGAAGGCCAGGTGTACCTGGCGGCTCGCGGAAATTTTCATTGGAAGAACCTGATGGATTACGCCGCCCAGCAAGGTGGATCGTGTCACAACAGTTTCTGCATCGTTCCCAGCAGCCGCCCCAGCCGCCGGATTTCGTTCTATCCGTTGAAGCCGAATCTCATGGCGCTGGGCATCAGCTCGGATGACTTGGCTGCTTATACGGTGGCCCGGCGGCCCGGCAAATTGACGCTGGTTCCCCCCCCCAGCCCGTTTGGATGCTGGTCCCGGCTGCGGCATTGAGAGATACCGATACATTGCCGGCCGGCACGAAGCCCTACGCCTCGGCGCTTCAGACTGCCGACCAAATCGTTTTCACCGTCGGTCCGGATTCCGGGAATCTCCAGGTATCCCTCCAGGTGACCTGCCATAACGTTCCCATCGCGGAAAAATTGTTGTTGGACTTCCAAAGTGCCACTGGCGCGCTCCGCAGCGGGATCGCACGCGAGCACCAGCAGCCCAATCCCGCCGATTTGAGCGGCGTGCTGGCGGGCGGGAACATTTCACCGTGACGACCGGCTGGTATACGGGCAGTGGCCTATTTCGCGGGCCTTTGTGGATTCGTTGACAGGAGAAGCCTACTAATAATGGAAAAGCGCATTCTCGGCAAAACGGGCATGCATGTGACCGTGCTCGGTTATGGCGGCGCCGAGATCGGTTATCGCGGCGTGCCCGAGGAAACTGTCGAGCGGTTGATCAACGGTGCGCTGGATGCCGGCCTGAATGTAATCGATACCGCCGAGTGCTATGTCGATAGCGAAGAAAAGATCGGCAAAGTTGCATCCCGGCGCCGCAACGAATATTTTCTGTTCACCAAGTGCGGCCACGACAAAGACGGCGATCATTGGAATCCAAGGAAGATGGCGAGAGCAGATCGATCGCAGCCTCCAGCGTTTGCAGACCGATCGCGTGGATCTGTTGCAATTGCATAGCTGCAGTGAGGAGCAGCTCCGGAAGGGCGAGGTCATCGAAGTTATCCAGCGCGCGCGCGACGCCGGCAAGACGCGCTTCATCGGTTATAGCGGCGACGGCCATGCGGCTCTGTACGCCGTCCAATCCGGCATCTTCGACACTCTGCAGATTTCGGTAAGTATCGCCGATCAGGAAGCGCTCGACCTGGTGTTGCCCTCCGCCCAAGCCAAGGGTATCGGCGTCATCGCCAAACGCCCTATCGCCAACGCCATCTGGAAGGAATCGTCCAAGCCGGCCGAATATTATCAGCCTTATTGGGAGCGCCTGCATCAGTTGGATTATGATTTTCTCCGCACTAATTCCTGCCAGGACGTCGCCAGCCGCGCTGCGTTTTACGCTATCGGCCCAAGGCGTTCACACCGCCATCGTCGGCACCACCAAACCGGAGCGCTGGAAACAGAATGCGGACCTTCTGCGGGACGGCCCGCTCGATAGCCAACACTTCAACGCCATCCGGTCGCGCTGGAAATCCGTGGCCGCGCCGGACTGGGTTGGTCAGACCTGATTTGTGTTATATTGGCTATCTGCGGCGTCTTTGGATTCCGCTTTTCAATTCCCTCTGAGGTTAGTGACAGGAGATAGGTTATGAACCTTCGTCCGCTTCACGATCGCATACTCGTCAGGCGGCTGGAAGAACAGGAAACGATGCGGGGCAGCATCATTATTCCCGACTCGGCCAAAGAAAAACCGCAGCAGGCCGAAGTGGTGGCTGTGGGCAAAGGCAAGCTGCTGGAGGATGGCCAGCGCGCCGGCGCCCGATGTCAAAGCCGGTGATCGCATCCTGTTCGGCAAGTATTCCGGCGCCGAAGTGAAAATCGAGGGACAGGAATATCTCATTCTGCGCGAAGACGAAATCTTGGGAGTACTCGCGAAATGAGTAAGCTCGCTCTCGCGCTTACTGGCCTGCCTCGCCTCTCCTAGGCATCGCCAACGCGCAGATCAAGTTGGCCGTAATCAATTCGCAGAAGGCCATCCTCGAGACCGACGAAATCAAAAAGGCCCAGGTGGAGCTGACGGCCAAATACAAACCTCGCCAGGATCAGCTTGAGAAACTGCAAAAAGACCTGCAGGATATCCAGACCCAGTTGCAAGGCGGCAAGCTGAATCAATTGGGCGAGCAGGAACTACAAGCCCAGGGACAGAGGAAACAGCGCGAATTGCAGCGCCTGCAGCAGGATCTTCAGGAAGACGCCGATACGTGACCGCAACGAAATCCTGCAACGCGCCGGGACGCGCATGCAGGAGGTGGTCAAGAAGTTGGCCGACGAAAAAGGCCTGGACATAGTGGTGGACACCGCCAATACTCTTTTCTTCAAAACCAGTCTCGATCTCACCCCCGACGCCGTCACCGGCTACAACAAAGCCTATCCGGTAAAATAGTTAGGTAGATGGCCAGCTATCTGGAAACGTACGGAGCCGCGGAAGAGCACCGCGCCAAACGAATCCACCTGATCAAGAACGCCGCGATCGTGGTGGTTTCGGTAATCGTCGTTGCGCTGATTGCCTACGGGATTTTCAAGAATCAGCTCCGAGGAGACAGCAGGCTAAGACCTTTTTGAGCCGCCTGCAGGCGCATGATTATCAGGGTGCCTACCGATTATGGGGCTGCTCGGACGCCCATCCCTGCGCGGATTATCCGTTCGACAAGTTTATGGAGGACTGGGGTCCTAAGAGCAGCCCATGCCGACCAGTCTTCGGCCAAGATCGGTCTGTCGCAGTCCTGCGGCTCCGGAGTGGTGATCCGCTGGACTATCCGGGCTCCGAGGAGCCGGTCACGCTCGACATCGAACGCAGCACTAAAATCATCAGCTTCGCTCCCTGGGCCGAATGCCCCGGCCGGCATTTGCATATCGGAGCATGGCTGCGATCGGTGTTTAATCGATAGTGATCTATCTTCAGTCGTTAATGTGTCCTTCCTAGTGAAGCTCCGCCTAACTTTCCCGCCTCTGTAACGTTCTTGTAGAAGCGGAGTATTCACGTCATGGGCAACCTTGTACAAGATCTGCGTTACGCCATAAGGACATTCCGAAAGTCACCCGTATTTGTTGTCGTGGCAGTACTTTCTCTGGCTTTCGGCATTGGCGCAAACACGGCCATCTTCACGTTGGTCGACCAGGTTCTTGCTTCGGTTGCTCCCTGTCAAGGATCCACAGCAACTTGGTGCTTCTTTGGGGCCGCGGGCCGCATTATGGCAGCAACAACGGCCGCTACAAGCTGTCCTATCCGATGTATGAAGATTTTCGCGACCACAACCAGGTCTTCAGCGGCATGTTCTGCCGCTGGGAGACGTCTATGAGCGTGAGCGCGGATGGAAGAACCGAGCGCGTGGATGGCGAATTGGTATCGGGAACCTATTTTCCCGTGCTGGGCGTCGGACCGGCGCTGGGGCGCGTGTTCACGGCTGAAGACGACAAGACTCCGGGTGGCGCTCCTTATGCCGTGCTCAGTTACCGTTACTGGCTGAGCCGCTATGCCGGAAATCCGGACGTAATCGGAAAGAAACTGATTGTGAACGGACATCCCCTCACGATCATCGGGGTGAGTCAGGCCGGCTTCGATGGAACCGATCCCGGCAAGTCCCCCCAGATCCGCGTGCCCGTGATGATGAAGGCTGAGATGGACACGCTTGGCTCAAGTTTCGATTACAATTTCAAATCGCGCCGCGGACGATGGGTCAACGTCTTCGGCCGGATGAAGCCCGGCGTGACAGAGCAGCAGGCCAAAGCCGCCCTCCAGCCATTCTTCCACCAGATGCTCGAGATGGAGGTGCGGGAAAAGGACTTCGCGCACACCGCTCCTGAAACCAGGCAGCGATTCCTCACCATGTGGATCGATCTGTTGCCCGCGTCCAAGGGCGATTCCGAGCTGCGCCGCCAGTTCTCCAGCGCTTTGCTGGTCCTGACGGCCATTGTCGGACTGGTGCTGCTGATCGCCTGCGCCAACGTTGCCAATCTCCTGATCGCGCGTGCCACCGCGCGGCAGAAGGAGATCGCGGTGCGGCTGGCCCTGGGAGCGAGCCGTTCGCGAATCGTTTCCCAACTTTTGATCGAGAGCCTGCTGCTGGCCATCACCGGTGGCATCGCCGGGCTTGGCGCTGGCCGTGTGGATGGATCGGGCGCTGCTTGGTTTCCTGCCCACCGGCGAACACTCCGCTAACCATCTCCAGCACCCCGGATTGGCGGATTATGTCCTTCAATCTCGCTATCTCGCTGCTGACCGGAATCATTTTCGGCCTGGTTCCGGCGCTCCAATCGACGCGCCCCCAGCTAGCCGGAACATTGAAAGACCAAGTGGGCTCGATCGCCGGTGGAACATCGGTCGGCCTGCGCAAGGCTTTGGTCGCCGCACAGGTGACGCTTTCCCTGCTCTTACTCATCGGCGCGGGCTTATTCATTCGAAGTTTGAAAAATCTGAAGGATCTCGATCCCGGGTTTCACACCAATAATCTGGTTGAGTTTTCCATCGACCCCACCAGGAACGGGTACAAGCCCGAGCGTAGTCTGGACTTTTACCGCCAGCTCCGTGAGAATCTGGATGCAATTCCGGGCGTGGAATCGTCGGCCTTCGCAGTGATTCCGGTTTTAAGCGGTGACGAGTGGGACAACAGCATTGCGATCGAAGGCTTCTCTCATAGTCCGACGGACATGCCCGATCCACATATGCAGTTCATTTCGCCGGATTACTTCCGGACCATGAACATCCCCATTTTGAAGGGCCGCGACTTTCGCATGAGCGACGGCCGCGAAGCACCCAAGGTCTGCATCGTGAATGAAAAATTTGCGAAGCGATATTTCAAGGACGGCAACGCCCTGGGGCGCCACATCGGCATGGGCGGCAACCCTGGCACCAAGCTCGACATCGAGATAGTCGGCGTAGTCCGCGACACAAAATATGAAAGCATGCGCGACGAAATTCCAGTGGAGGTATACGAGCCTTATCATCAGGTAAATTTCGTGCTGGGTATGATGGCCTACGTTCGAACCGCCCGTCTCCCGGAACAGGCATTCTTGAGCATCCGCCAAGTAGTGAACGGGCTGGACTCGAATCTGCCCGTGTCCGATATGAAGACGCTCGAAATGCAGCAAGCCGAGTCGCTGATCACAGAACGCCTGGTGGCAACGCTGTCGACTGGATTCGGTATTCTCGCCACGCTGCTGGCGACCATCGGTCTGTACGGGGTGATGGCATACATGGTGGCCCAGAGAACGCGCGAGATCGGCATCCGGATGGCGCTGGGCGCGGCCAGCTTCGACGTTCTTTGGCTGGTGATGAAAGAAGTGCTGCAGTTGGTCGCGATTGGCGTTGCTATCGGCCTGCCTGCGGCGTGGGCCCTGACCCGATTCGCAAAGTCGCAACTATATGGCATCCAGCCCAATGACGCACTCACCATCGCGCTCGCTACAGCCGGGATCGCGCTAGTGGCGATTTTTTCCGGCTACATTCCTGCGCGACGTGCCACGCTGGTCGATCCGATGCGCGCTCTACGTTGGGAGTGACAGCTACGCTTGGGAAACTCTCCCGCGCATCGTAATATGAATCGAATTCGGGAGGTCCCAAAACGATGTTAGTCACCACAGCCGCGACGAGCCCGACAGGGTTCGGCTTTCCGTTCGATCACCTTTTGCCCTGCCATGTCGTCGGCTTCGTCTCGCTGGTGGCGCTGGCAGTGCTTCGCCGCGCAGTTCGTCGTTCTGGCACTGTACGCGGTGCTTAGCGTTTCTTGCGGTGAAGAAGTTCCGCATCCAGCCGGCGGTTGTAAGTTAATGAACTGGACTTCGGTTCAGAAACTCCACTAATTTAGGGATAACCTGATCAGGCGCTTCTTCCATGAGCCAGTGCCCGGAATTACGGACGACCACGCCTTCTACATTTTTCGCCACCAGACGGCCTTGCTGGATCAGAAATTCGCCCGAAGCCCTTTCTCCGGTCAGAACCAACATCGGCATACGCAAGGGGGTTTGAGCAAAGCGAGCGAAATCCTGCGCGTCCTTTTCGAACGCCCGAAAATACTCGAAGCCGGCGCGCATGCCGCCCGGCCGGGCATATGCCTTGGTGTAAATCCGGCGGTCGCGCTCCGGCACGGAATGCTTGGAATTGGCGGCGAAATCGTTCCAGAAATGTTCGAAGTAAATGCGTTCACGTCCGTGTACCAGCGCCAGCGGCGTCTTGCCGTAAAAGTGGAAATGCCAAAGATCCCGCATCAGCCATACATTGCGCCAGTCTCCTACGCCTGGCAAGAAGGCGTCCATTAACGCAATCCGATCCACCTCGCTCGAATACTGCGCCGCATATGCGTACGCAACCATCAAGCCAATGTCGTGTCCTACGATCTGAATGTGCTCGTAACCCAGTTTGCGCGCCAGAGCGTGGATGTCCTGCGCCATTTCGGCCTTGGTGTAGCCTGCGGCCGGAGTGGACGATTGGCCGGCTCCGCGCAAATCCGGGGCCACCACGGTGTGGGTTTTTGCCAGCACGGCCATCAATGGGCACCACATGTGGCTCGTCTCCGCATAACCATGCAGCAGGATCACCGGGTCCCCTGCACCCGCGATGAGATAGTGCAGACGGACGCCATTGACAGTCGCAAAACGACTTTGGATCGATTGCGGGGATTTAACGCTTCTCACTTGCTTGTGATGTGGCAAGACACAGTCTACATGACACGAAGCTACCCTGGAAATCGTCCTAGTCCTTTTGCGCTTCCCTGTTTCGCCTGCCTTCTGCCAAAATAAGCATGGGCAGCTTGGTTGTGGACACGGGCCCAGAATCTCCAAAAATGCAATTGCGAGTGCTTGCGTTTGTGCTGGCCGGAGGCAAAGGAACGCGCCTCTATCCGCTTACCAAAGAACGTGCCAAGCCTGCCGTCCCGTTCGGCGGCCGTTATCGCATTGTCGACTTCGTTCTGAGCAATCTCGTAAACTCGGGCATTTATTCCGTCTACGTCCTGGTTCAGTTCAAGAGCCAATCCTTGCTCCAGCATCTGCGCGAGGGATGGGAAGCCTCCAGCCTCTTGCGAAATCATTTCATCATCCCGGTTCCCGCCCAGATGCGATCCCTGGGCGAAGACTGGTATCGCGGCACCGCAGATGCCATTTACCAGAACATCAATCTCATCGAACAGGCCGAGCCGCATGTGGTAGCCATCTTCGGCGCCGATCACATCTATCGCATGAATATCCGCGAGATGGTGGAGTTTCATGTCGATCGCGGCGCGCAGGTGACCGTTTCGGCGATCCCCGTTGAAAAGGAACAGGCCGTCGAATTCGGAGTGATCGAAACCCGCGAGGATGGCTCCATTCGTGGTTTCCACGAGAAGCGGCCCGATGCACCCACCATGCCGGGCGATCCTAACCGGGTGTATGCGTCCATGGGGAATTATCTGTTCTCGACCAAATTGCTGCTGGAAGAATTGCGGGCCGACGGTGAAAATGAGCGCAGCTCTCACGATTTCGGTCGCGATATCCTGCCTAATTTGATCGGCCGCGCCGACATGTTCGCCTATGATTTTCAGACCAACCGTATCCCCGGCGATCCGGCCGGCGCCCCGATTTATTGGCGAGACGTCGGAACCCTGGATGCCTACTTCGATGCCAATATGGATTTGCGGTCGGTCTCCCCCGAGCTGAACCTCTACAACCGTCAATGGCCTCTAAGAACGGCCGGCTACTTCGACGCCCCCGCCAAGTTCATCTTCGATTACGATGGCCGCCGCGGCCAAGCTTTGGATTCCATCGTCTCCGGCGGCGCTATCCTCTCGGGCGGCTTGGTCCGTGGCTCAATCATCGGCCGTGGCGTGCGCATCCACTCCAACGCCTACGTTGAAGATTCTATTATCTTTGACAACTGCGACATTGGACGGCGCTCGCGGGTCCGCCGTGCGATTCTGGACAAGAACGTCCGTGTGCCCGAAGATGCCACTATTGGCTTTGACCTCGATCGGGACCGCCAACTTTATCATGTCACCGACAGCGGAATTGTTGTCGTAGAAGGGCACCGTTCTCCGGTCGATATTTCGGCGATGAACCTATAACGCACTAACCAGAGCTGTAAGGGACAGGGCCATAATAGGGTCATGCCCGCCCCGCCGGCCAAGAAGCAGTCCTCTGGAGACGTTGCACGCTACGCCGATATGTTTTCTGCCATGGGAACCGAGTCACGGTTGCGCATCATGCAACTCCTTCTCACGGCTCACCCCACCGGCCTGGTGGTCAGCCAGATTCAGGAAGAGCTCGGGATTCCCGCATCCACGCTGTCCCACCATCTCGACAAGCTAAAAAACGAGGATCTAGTCAGCGTGCGGCGCGACGGTACCTATCTCTGGTACAGCGCCAATACCGCGACGTTAGAGGAACTCTTGTCTTTTCTGTACGCCGAGTGCTGCACGCGCAATGCCGTCGTCGATCCCAAAAAGATGATCCCGATCTCAGCCCTCCGAAGACCCAACCAATGAACAAGTTGCACAGCAGCGCGGCCCGCCACCGTAAGCTGGTCCACGCAGTTGGACTCACATGAATGCATATTCACCTGTAACTAGTTACCACTTGAGAGTGTCGAACTAGATGAAATGTATGATTCAGCCGTCACCACAGCAATCGACGATGTCGCAACTACTCTGAACGGCGTTCCCGCCGTTGAGATCAAGTCGGAACTGGATCGCATTCTGCGCAGCCGGGCATTTATTCAATCTCATAGGATCCGCCGTTTCTTGCAATTCGTAGTGGAAGAAAGCCTACTCGGCCAGCCTCATCGGCTAAAAGAGTACCTGATCGGTCTGGAGGTATTTGACCGGCGGGAAGCGTTCGATCCGCGCGTGGACTCTATCGTTCGGGTCGAAGCGCGCCGCTTACGCAACAAACTCGAAGAATATTATCGGACGGAAGGGCAAGAAGATCCAGTCCGAGTCCTTCTGCGGAAAGGCAGCTACGTTCCGATCTTCGAGTACCGGCACGCCAGCGCCACGTCCGCCGCACCGTCGCAAAGACGGGTGGTGGAGATAGCTCCCTTCTCTCTGGTGCAGGCGCCAGCCGGCTCAGAAGGCATCGCGGACGAGATTCAGCGCCGCTTGTCGCATGTGTTGATCAAAGAGGGCTGCTTTCAGGTGATCGCAAATTCGCGGCCGAATGCAGGCGAACAGGCAGAACCGAACGGCCATTCGAATTTAGCCAACGGAAATGGGCATTCTGCGCCGGCCGCGACACCGGATTATTCGGTGGAAGGCAGCATTGAGTTTCAGCCGGGTGGATTTCATCTGATTCTGCAACTGATCCAGTCACCCGATCACTCGTACATCTGGTCGGAGGCGGCCGACTACCGGCTGGATGACTTGGCGCCTGTGGAACAGCTGGCTCAGCTCCTATTACGAGAGCTAGCCGCGTTTCCTAACGAGTCACTGGCCAGGCGGCAAGCTTCCCATCAGGACGGCCGCGATGCGTACCTGCAGGGCCGCTATTACTGGAAGCTCGCTACGCCCGATACGATTCGCAACAGTGTTTCGTGCTTTACCCGGGCTGTCGAAAGCGACGTAAATTATGCCGCGGCTTGGGCTGCCCTGGCTGAAGCCTTGACGGTTAGTTCCATGTTCGGTTTCCTGGCCCCGAACGAGACTGGCGGGCGCATGAAAGAAGCCGCGCTGAAGGCTCTCTCGCTCAATACCATTCTGCCCGAGACTCACATCGCGCTCGGCTCGGTGTTGTCCATCCTCGATTGGGATTGGGAAGCCGGCGAGCGTGAGCTGCAAAAGTCGATTCAGTTGGATAGCCACGATCCAATCGGCCACATTGCCTATGGCGTCCAACTCGCTTGCCGTGGAATGTTCGATCCCGCGGTAGTCGAAGTGGAGCGGGCCCTCGAAATGGACCCCGCTGCCCTGTTCCCGAACTTTGTATTGGGATGGCTCTATGGCGTGTGCCGTCGTTTCGATGAGGCTATCTCGCAGCACCTTCTCGTGTCCAAGTTGGCGCCGGATTATGCGTTGCCCCACTTCGGCCTGGGACTCGCTTATGCGGGCAAAGGAATGTTCCAGGACGCAATCGCCCATTTCACCAACGCGACGCAGCTGAAATGCCGCTCGCTTCTGGGCGGCCAGCTCGGCTACTGCTACGCTATGGCGAATCGGCGCGAGGAGGCCCTTCGTGAAATCGGCAATCTCACCGTCCGATCCGAATCCTACTACGTTTCGCCGGTCAGCTTTGCGAGCATTTATTGCGGCCTGCAAGATAAAGAGAAAGCGCAGAGCTATCTCGAACAAGCACTCGAGGCTCACGATCCCTCTCTTCCGGTACAGTTGCTCAATCCCGAATTCGACAGCCTGCGAAATGAGGCGCGTTTCCAGGCACTTCGGCGGCGCATCGGCTTAATGCCGACCTGACCTTGTTAAAATAACCACACGAGCGCACAAGCGAGCCAAAGCTCAAAGCGCCAAGGAAGTGTCTGTGCGCGAGGGGTTCTTGCCCCTCTGGAGAAGTGTGGAGCAGATCGGCCGATACCGAATCTTAGATGAACTCGGACGAGGGGCCACCGGGATCGTTTATCGCGCCCAGGATCCCGCCATCGGACGGGTTATCGCCATCAAAACCATCCGGTTGTCGGATTTTACCGACGAAACTGAACGCGACCGGCTGCGCGAGCGCCTGTTTCGCGAGGCGCAATCCGCCGGTATATTGTCCCACCCGAACATCGTCACCATCTACGACATCGCCGAAGAGAACGGCTTGGCATACATTTTCATGGAATATGTCGACGGCCCTCCGCTCGAAAAAATTCTCAACAGCCATGAGGTGCTGGGCAAAGATGTAGTTCTCTCGATCTTCCGGCAAACCGCAACCGCACTCGACTACGCCCACAGAAAAGGGATCGTACACCGCGACATCAAGCCCGCCAACATTCTGATCCACGAGGGCGCGCTTGCGAAAATCACTGATTTCGGTGTCGCCAAGATTCTTTCTCAGCAGATGACCCAGAGCGGCGTCATGATGGGGACGCCCAACTATATGTCGCCGGAACAGGTGCAGGGCCATGCCGTCGATGGCCGGGCAGACCAGTTCTCGCTGGCCGTGATCGCCTACGAAATGCTTACTGGCGAGAAGCCCTTCGTTGCCGACCATCTGCCGTCGCTGCTCTATCGCATTGTGCGCGAGGATCCCGTGCCGCCGCAGAGGCTCAATCCCAGCTTGGGGCCGCAAGTCGAGGTTGTGCTGCGGAAAGCGCTTTCGAAAAATGCCACCGAACGATACGCCGGCTGCATGGAGTTCATCGAAGGGCTCGCCGTGGCGTGCAACACAAATCCAAACTGGCATCCCCTGCCGCGAGCCACCGCCCAAACTCTGCCGACCCTTGGAGCCGGCGCGGCCATCGACCATACCTCCGCCCGTCCACCAGCGCCGCCGGTGCGAAAGCCGCAACCAGCGCCTCCACCCTCCATTCCCATCGAAATGCCGCCGGCCCGTCCCATCCGGCGCGATGAGTCGGAATCCAGCAACCCATTGCTTCGAAGCCTGATGTGGATGCTGGTCGGCATCGGACTGGTTGGCTTGGTGTTGTTCGGCGCTCAAAAGTTCTTGTTCAACCGGAATTCCGAAGCGGCGGCTTCCCCGGTAGCGGAAACTCAAACGCAGCCGCCTCCTTCGAACCCGGCTCCGTCTAACACAGCGCCCGACACTTCGGAGTCTAAACCCAGTCCCGTTGGCGAAGCGCGCGCCACCGAAGACACCTCCAAGCAGTCCTCGAAACCCGAGCCTCCACCGAAGACGACCACTCCCGAAGCCACCAAGCCCGAGACTTCGCCTTCGGAGAAAGCCAGCGCGGCTCCGCCCAGCGCGACTCCTCAAGCTACGCCTCCGCCAACCCGAGACACGCCCCGCGAACCTCCCCGCCGCGAGGTCTCCTCAATTCCTTCGCCAGTGGTCGCCCGGCCCACGGCCGACCAGACCGTACAGTTTCTGACCGACCCTCCGGGCGCGCAGGTGAACATCGATAACAACTCGGCGCTGGCCTGCAAGACGCCTTGCCTGTTGCCGGTGCCTCCTGGCCGGCATGTTTTAAACGTTCAGCTCGCGGGCTACAGGGCCTATCCACGGGTGTTCAATGTCCCGCAGGATGGAGACATCTTTCTGCAATTGAATAAGATTGTCGCCTCACTAAGTGTGACGTCCACGCCCAACGGGGCAACCGTTGAGATTAACGGGGAGCCGCAATCTCAACGTACGCCAGCGCTCTTCAAATTCCCACCAGGAACTTATCACGTTCGCGTGGCCAGGAATGGAGCGTTCCTCGATTTCGACGTTCAGCTCCGCGATGGTGAATTCATCAGTAGAAATGTGACCTTTTGATGAACCTGACTCGACGTAAACTCTTTCTGGCTGCTGCCTCCGGCCTGTTGCCACGCTTCGCTTCCCCAGCGGATCTTTCTAAAATGATCACGCGCTCTCCCCGCCCGGCGGATCTCGAAATGCCGCTCGACGGCTTCCATGAATGGATCACTCCCGTGGATCGCTTCTTCGTTCGCTGCCACACCTACTTCCCGGAACGAGTCAACCTAAGCGACTGGCGGCTGAAAATTGACGGCGTCGTCAATCACCCCCTCACGTTGACCATGGACGATCTGAAGAAGCTGCCACGCGTTGAGCTGGTGGGCGTGCTGGAGTGCGCTGGCAATGGGCGCAGCTTTTATCAGCCGCGCGTCGCGGGCACGCAATGGGCCTTCGGGAGTGTTGGCAATGGAAGATGGGCCGGTGTCCGGTTCCGTGATGTACTTCAAAAAGCCGGCCTGAAGGAATCGGCCAAAGCGATTCTTCTGGACGGATCGGATTCTCCACTCGGAAGCATGCCGAAATTCCAACGGACCGTCACGGTGGAGAAAGCGCTCGATCCCGATACCCTGCTGGCCTACGAGATGAACGGCCAGCCTTTGCCCGACGAGCATGGCTTTCCGCTACGGCTGATCGCCTCCGGCTGGGCCGGGGATTCCTGGGTGAAATGGCTGCGGCACGTTGAAGTTCTGGACCATGAATTCGAAGGCTTCTGGATGAAGACCGCCTACCGGCATCCCACACATCACGTCGAGCCCGGCGCTGCAGTCGATCCATCCGAGTTGGCGCCGGTCACCGATCTGAATGTGAAGTCCGTAATCGCGACGCCCGGCAATTGGGCCAAACCTGGACGAGTTCGCATCAGCGGGACCGCCTGGTCGAACAGCTCGCCCGTAAGCAAAGTCGACATCTCCGTGGACGGCGGGAATACCTGGAAGCCTGCCAAGCTCGGCCGGGATCAAAGCCGCTATGCCTGGCGTTTGTGGCAACTTGATTGGCAGGCGCCCGCCGGCAAACACACTCTGATTGCCCGTGCCACCAATGCCGCCGGTCAGATGCAGCCACTCCACGAAGAATGGAACCCGTCGGGATATTTGTGGAATGTCGCGCAGCCGATGGAAGTCGTGGTCTCTGGCGAGGAGGCGCCGCCCGCCGCAACGAGCGTTCATCCTGGCCAGCAGCCCCCCGGCTACAAGACCACGTGTTTCACCTGCCATGACGAATCCATGATGACGCAGCAGCGCCTCACGCCCGCGCAGTGGGACCGCGAAGTACAAAAAATGACTGGCTGGGGCGCTCAAATCAAGCCTGAAGACCGCGACGCGATTCTGAAATACTTGTCAGATAATTTCAAACCGTAATGAACGGCGTGTTGATCGTCGGTTCATCCGGCCATGCACGGGTGATAGTCGACATGATCGAACGGACCGGAGCTCACGCCATCCTGGGATTCCTTGACGACGCCAAGGCCCCCGGGCTGATCGAAATCGGTTACCCGATCTTAGGAGGTTTAGCTGACCTTCCTGAAATAGTTCGCGGCCAAAACCCCCAGGGCGTCTTCGTCGCCATTGGCGACAACTGGAATCGAGGCGTGGTCGCCGAGAAGGTGAAAGAAATGGCCCCTTTGCTCCGAGCCATCATTGCCGTGCATCCTGGCGCACAAGTGGCTCGATCCGCTTGTCTCGGCCCAGGCACGGCAGTCATGGCTGGCGCGGTGGTTAATAGCAATGCGTCGGTGGGTTCGTTTTGTATTGTCAACACGCGCGCTTCAGTCGACCATGACTCGCATCTTGATGATTTCGCTAGCATCGGTCCCGGCGCCACGCTGGCAGGCAATGTTCGCGTGGGCGAATATTCGGCCATCTGTCTGCAGGCCTGCGTAGCCGAAAAAATCCGCATCGGCGCTCATACCGTTGTCGGAGCTGGAAGCGTAGTGCTCAGCGACCTGCCCGACGGAGTGCTGGCTTTCGGAACGCCCGCTCGCGTGGTCAGATCGCGAAGCAAGGGCGAGCGCTATCTGCGGTGAGACGGAGCCTCCCTCTACCCCCTTCGGATATACCCCGACCTGCAAGAGAGTTCGTCTCGTTTGCAACGAGTTTCTGGTCGATGAGTACCAGTGATGGCCACGCAGCGGTCACCTTATCCAGTGCCAACCCGGCCTGTGGCTCGACCAACGGCCCCATCGTCGAGCGCCTCAGGTCTCATGCAGGTGTTGAGACCGCAGCTTCCTTCTGCAGCAGATCTTCTGCCCTATCTCACAGAGATCGACCAGCGACGCTGGTATTCCAATTCCGGCCCGCTGGTGCTGCGGCTGGAGGAGCAACTTAGCCGGCACCTGGGCTTCTCCAGTCCCGGCGTGATTACTACGGCCAACGCCACACTGGGGCTTACCGCGGCGCTCATGGCGCGCAGCATTCCCCCAGGTTCCATCTGCCTGCTGCCCTCATGGACCTTCGCGGCTACTCCACATGCCGTGCTCGTGGCGGGGTTGATTCCGTGGTTCATTGATGTAGATCGGCGGACTTGGGCGCTAAATCCTGACCATGTGACCGAAATGTTGAAGCGAATGCCTCGACCGGTGGGCGCCTTGATAGTCGTATCGCCGTTCGGCGCGCCAATCGACGTCCAGGCTTGGGAGCGATTCGAGGATCGTACCGGCATCTTGGTAATCGTCGATGCAGCCGCTGCGTTCGACACTACTCGCCCCAGCCACCTTCCATTCGTCGTCAGTCTGCACGCCACCAAAATTCTGGGCGCCGGCGAGGGCGGCTTCATTGCCAGCACCGATTCGCAATTCCTGGAGCGGGTCAGGGCCTGCTGCAACTTCGGATTCCAAGGCTCGCGCAACGCGATGCTACCCGCGTTGAACGCAAAAATGAGCGAATACCACGCGGCGGTGGCGTTGGCGAGTCTGGCATCCTGGTCAGAGACGCGCCAGCGGCACAGCCGGGTAATGGAATGGTATCGGCTCGCCGTTGCACATGTGGACCGGGTCTCGCTTCAACCGAAGTATGGCCACGGTTGGGTCTCCGGGACAACCAGCGTGCTATTGCCGCCCCGCACCCAGGAGCGAGTTTCCCAAACCTTGCTGCAGTTGGGTATCGAGACCAGGCTATGGTGGGGGACAGGATGCCATACGCAGCCGGCTTTCATGGATTGTCCCCGCGGAGCGCTGCCGGTGACCGAGGAGTTGGGCGGACGGGTTTTGGGTCTGCCGCATTTTCCGGACATGCGCCAGCAAGATGTCGATACTGTGGTCAACTCTTTGTCAGAGGCGTTGAGCAGCCGGACTATCGTTCGAAGCCAAATCGCTTAGCTTCTTTTGGGACCGGCACCAGGTGCGCCACATTTCCCGATATGCGTTTTCCACATCTCGCACGATCCCGATCTCGTCCATAAACGGCGACGCGACCAGAGCTTGGCGGATTTCCTGGCGCAGATTCGTCGTTTGCGGAACAATCGCGGCCAGGTACAGAGCAGTCTTGAGATATTGCTCTGGAGTATGGGCGATAAAATCGTGAAGCCCGACTGCGGTCAATATGCTGGCGCCAATCCGTTGCACCGGCATCCGCCCGGCTAGCGTGACTACCGGCACCCCCATCCAGAGCGCATCCAGCGTAGTGCTGCCCCCGTTGTAAGGGAACGGATCGAGCGCTATGTCGATAGCGCTGTATTCCCTCAGATATTGCGTTGCCTTGCTGGCCCCCGTGAAAGTTAAGCGTTCAGGCCCGATGCCGTCTTCCATGAACCACTGCCGCAGCCGGCGCTGTTTCGGTTCCGTTTCCATATTGTTCCATTTCAATAGCATTTGGCTTTCGGGAACCAGAAGCAAGATAGCTGACCAGAGTCTTACGACGTCGCGAGTGATTTTACTGGGATTATTGCAGGATCCGAAAGTAACATAGCCATTCTCCAAAGACGGCGCCGGCGCAACCGGAACGTTGTCCGTGGGCCGATAGCAGCCAAGGCTGCGGGGGAGCCGATATATAGTTTCCGCGAACAGGTGCTCGGTGCCGGGACACGGCATCTGTGTATCGCCGAGAAAGTAATCTATGGTCGGCATACCGGTCGTACTGAGAACTCCCAGCCAGGACACCTGAACTGGGGCGGGCTTCAGCGCGAAAAGGAGGTGAGCCGGACCCGTTGTATGCCCCGCCAGGTCGACCAGGATATCGATTCCATCCGCGCGGATGCGTTCCGCGAGTTTAACGTCCGGCGCCTCGGTGGACACGAAGTTCTCGGTGCTGTTGCGCATAAAGTCAGTGATAGAGTCCGCTTTCGAGCCGACTGAGTAGACAAATACCTCAAAACGCGAGCGATGATGGAATTGGAGGACGGGTATCAGGAACTTCGCGATCGGATGCCCATAAAGATCCGGAGACACGTAGCCCACTTTGAGACGCCGCTCCGGATCGGGCGTGTTAGAGTGTGGACGGATTTGGCTCGCCAATGGCGCGGCATACCAGGCATTCCAGCGGCAAGCTTCTATATAGAGGCTCTCCGGCGTCGTTTCAGGAAGATAATTCATCTCGAACAACAGGCCACTGTGCAATTCCCGATTCGGAACAATTTCGAGGGCCCGAAGCATGCTTGGAATACTTTCCTGAATGTCACCCAGCTCCGAACAGCACTTGCTGCGGACAATGTGCGCCAAGAAAAATTTGGGATTTGCTTTTAGCGCGAGGTCGGCGGCCGCGATCCCCTCCCTCCACTTCCCCTCAAACCAAAACATGCGGGCGAACAAGGCCTGAACGGCGGCCTGACGCGACGGGTCGAGCCGCAAAGCGTGGCTCAAGTGGCCGCGGGCACGTTCATTGTCGCCCAGATGCTCGTATGCGCAGCCCAGGCTGAACTGCCCTCTTGCCCAAGCAGGTCTTAAAGACACTACACCCAGCAGCAGCTGGATCGCTGTCTGAGCGGGATCGTCCGCTTCGGCTTCTCCATCGCGTTCCCCTGGTATCCTCCGAAAACAAGCGGCGCTCTCTCGGAAACGGCGACCATCCATCATGAGGCAGCCCAATTCCGCCCAGGCGTCGTCAAAGCGCGGATCGATCCTGACTGCCTTACGATAAGCTTCTTCGGCTTCCGGGAAGTGGCCCGATTTGCGGAATCCGTCTCCCTCGCTCACCAAGTCGAGCGCGGAGGGATGCCGGCGCTCACGAGTAATATGCTTTGGCACGTTGTTTTTCGAGCTGTGACTATCAGGTAAGTGTGCGTCGCTGGTCAATAATTCTCGGCGGGAAAAAAAGAGAGCGAAGACGCCCTGAAAGGACGCCTCCGCTCGTTTTAGTTCTAGTTCCTGGGAGATTAGCCCTTCAGGAGTGAAAGAATCGCTTGCGGGGCCGAATTCGCTTGTGCGAGAGCGGCTACGCCGGCTTGCATTAGAATCTGAGCTTTGGTCAAATTGGCTGCGGCGGTGGCCAGATTGGCGTCACGAATGCCCGATTCTGCCGTCGCCAGGTTGGTTAGTTGGGACTGCGCCAGATTGATGGCGTAGTTAAATTGGTTTTCGCCTCTTCCAACCACGGCCTGAGCGTTACCCAGGTTCGAGACTGAATTGGCGAGCGCTGTAACAGCGGCCTGCGCACCCGACGCCGTGCTGATATCGGCCGAAGCACCGCTGCCCACGTCAGTCGACTGGACAATGGTGTTGTAGCCTGCCAAGCCATCGGCCACGCTGGTCGTGCTAGTGGCCGCTTGGCCAATGGTCACGTTAAACGCCGATCCCGTGCTGCTGGCGAACGAAATATGTTCGCTGCCCGCGGCTTGGTTATCAACTACGGCGACGATGCCCCGAACCGCGGCGCTGTTGCTGGATTGTAGCGCGGCATTGATCTGTTGGATGGCTCCTGCCGCGGTCACATTGGCCGCCCCGGTGGTGCCATTCAGAGTGACGCTAGCGGTTTGCGGGGTGCCGGTGGCATCGTTGATCGCGAACGTCAGTGTCTGAGTCTCGTTGACGGTCGCCGAAGAGCTGTAAACCAGGGACGCATAGGCCAGCCCGGGGCCCTCTTGTAAGTTTGTGGTATTAATGGTTCCCGAAATCTGCTGGGTTCCCTGGGATACGAACGAGGCGAGATGTCCGGTAATGGCAGCGCCCTGTGCGTTCGTGGTGGCGCCGTTGTTACCATTGGCGCTGCCTGCCAGGAAGTTGCCCATCAAGGCATTGGCGACGCTGTCGCCGGCGGTCACCTCAAAAGCGGAGCTGGGCGATACAAACTGGAGCTGCTGGGCGCCATCCGCTCCGGTATGAATCTGGGCGGTGACATTGGCCGCTGCGAAGGCCTGAGCTTGCGCGTTGCCTTGTAGTCCGGCGCTCGCGATGCCGGCATTGATGGCAGCGGTGAGTGTAGCCGTATCCGCCACGCCTTTCATGCTGGCGGTTATCGTAATGGCCCCACCCGCACCGGCAGAGAATCCCGGTCCCATGATGGTGAAGCTGATGTTGCCGCCATTGCCAGCTACGATGCCGGCGTTGGTGGCGTTCGTGAGGACGCCCGATACGCTAGTGTCTATTCCCCCCGAACTCTTGGCTCCGGCATTCAGGTTGTATAAACCCGTGTCGGTGGTGCCAGGAGTAGCCTGCCATCCAGCCGTGAAGCCCTTCAAGCCCAGGCCCTGCGTATCCACAGTGGAGTTGCTGAGATTCACCGAAACGGTGCCGTTGGCGATGACGGACGCACTGTTGGTGCCCTGGCCGCCGCCAATGAACACGCCCAGCGTCTTGGCGTATTGTCCGCCTTGATTGAGACCGATAGACTGCGCCTGCCGGTCAATTTCCGACAACACGCTTTGGAACTCACCGTTCAGCTCCTGCCGGCCGGTTGTGCCGCCGGCGAAGGTGCCGGATGCCGATTGCGTCGCCAATGTGCGGGCGCGATCCAGCAGCTGTGAAATATTGCTTATGCCGCCATCCATGATCTGGAGCTGGCTTAAGCCGTCATTGGCGTTCTGAACGCCCTGCGTCAACACCGCTTCCGTCGATCGATAGCTGTTGGCAATGGCCAGGCCGGCCGCGTCGTCGCCGCTGTTTACGATTTTCAGGCCCGAGGTGACCTGTTCAATGGTTTTGCTCTGGAAATTGCTGTTTACGCGCAGATAATTCTGCGCCTGTAACGAAGCAACGTTGGTATTAATACTAAAAGACATGATTTCTCCCTAGATTGAGAACTCGATACCATGAACCTTCACGGCTTCGGAACGCCTTTGGCGAACTCAAGAGACCGGTTCCTCGTGCGTTGGTCAGGAACTGGCTCTCTCTTAAGCCCTCACCTAGCTCATCGGAGAGAAGGATCGATTTTTGAGTTGTTGCGCAGTTTTTCTAGAGCGTGTTGGAAGGCTGCCCCCGTAAGCCCATGAGCCGCCTCTTCATTTTGCTGCTGCGTAATTTTCAACTCTTTGCGCAATACGACCGTTTCGCGAGGAGCCCGGATCCCAATTTTGGCGCCTTGCGCCGTGATCGCCAGGATTTCGACCTCCACATCGTCGCCAATCAGCAGCGACTCGCCCGGCCTGCGGCGCAGCACTAACATGTGACCTCCGGACCGCCCAACTCGGGACTGCGGAAGGCGATCAGATGTTGATGGGAATAAACGCGATCTTGACGGATAGCCTGAAGACCGCGGTGCGTCTTGAGATTCAGCACCACCGGCGCCATTAAATTGGCGGTGGCAGAAAACTTGTCAGGGAGGGAAACCAGTGCCAGCACCAATACCTCGCGACCCAACTCCGGCTGCCGTCCGCGATCGAGGTTGAGGGCTGTCAGATCTTCCACTCCAACCGCAAGGCGGTAATCCCGATCCGCCACCAGGACGGGAAACGCAAGAAAACAAAGCGTTGAGTGAGTCAAGCTTTGCAAAAAAACCAGCGGGGCATTCTCGGGCAATTCGATCAGTACGAAGTGCTTTTCATCCTCAAAAGCCGGCAGGCCCCGGGAAAATTCAAAAACCTCTTCCTCGCGGCAGGAGAGGATTCCAAAGTATTTTGTCTGGACCGAAAGCATTTCCGGTTGATGGCAGTGCAAGCCGGAGGCCGTTGTCTGGTTTCGGGTTTCTAGTTCTTGGCTTCTGGTTTCCCTGGTGTTTCGCCTTCAGTACGCTCCACTACTAGCGTGAAGTTCGCCACCAGCGCAGCAATGGCCCCTAATGCCGCCACCAGCGGAGCAGCCAGTGCGCCTACGGCGGCGACAGTCAACGGGATCTCGAGGAAGGTTTGGCCCTTTTCGTCCTTGAGAATGATGCGCCGGGCGTTACCTTCGTGGACGATGGCCTTAACCTTGTCCACCAGGTCTTTGCCTTTTACCTTGAATTCTTCGTAAAACTTGTTCTCCATGGCGATGACGAGTGTAGCACGCGGCGCGAGACTTCCCGCCCTTGCCCGGATGCGCTTATCAGTATTTATGCAGTTCATCGTTTATGCAGTTCATCGTTTATACAGTTCATCGTTTATACAGTTCATCGATTTGAAAAGCGCGCTTCCTTCCCGCTGTCACGACATGCCCGCGATATTTCAATTTCCGGTTGAGGATCAAGTCAACTTGCCGGCCTATCGGGTAGTCGAACGTGAGGACATCACCTTCCTGGAGCTCCATTAAATCTTGCATGCTCATGGTGGGGCCCTCCAGCCGCCCATCCAGATGCATGCCAGAAGGCCGGATCAGCCGCAGGACGCGGGCCTGCTCGTGCTCGGTCGACTCGCTCTTGCGCACCGACCATTGCTGGTCAAACTTGTGGCGCAGCATTTTAATGACAATGGACGGGATGCCAATGTTCATCATCCCCGCGTTGTCGCCGATGTGGACTTCCATGCTCACTGCGACCACGGCTTCGTTGGGCGCGAGTATGCGGAGCAGCTGCGGCTCGGTCTCGTGCGCTTGTATGGTGAATTCCATGGGCGTGACCGCGTGCCACGCCATTTTCAAGTCATTCAGCGTAATTCGGTACAAGCCATCCAAGACGCTCTGTTCGATCTCTGTGATTTCCCGATTGACCTTCAGCGGCACTCGCGCGTTGCCGCCCAGCAGCATCTCGATGATGGGAAAAACCAGGGCCGGGTTCAGCTCCAGCACCGCCGCGCCTTCGAACGGCTTCATGTCGAGCGCTACGAGACAGGTCGGCGACGGCAGGCATTGGGAGAACTCCATGAAAGAAAGCTGTTCCACCGAAACCAGGTTTACGGCTACATAGGCGCGCAGATAAGCGGACAAGCTGGCGGCCAGGCTGCGGGCGAAGTTTTCATGCAGCAGGTGGATGGCGCGGAGCTGGTCTTTGGCGATGCGGTCCGGCCGTCGAAAATCATACGGCACGGCCCGCTTGGCCGGGTCGTCGTCTTCCGGTGTGTCTCGCAGATGCCGAAATACATCATCGATCTCATCTTGAGAGAGAACTCGATCGGTCATCTAACTGTCCATCGGCAGCATTCGCGCTTCTTCTCTTACTCGAAATAGGTCCGGTTAATGCGCCTGCTAAAATCGGATCGGTGCCGCAGCTTCCACGTACACAATTTCGGATGCCGCGCGTCGCAGGCCGATGGCGCCGCCATTGAATCGGCTCTGCTGGGCAAGGGAATGTGCCCCGCGGACTTGACCGAAGCCGAGCTGGTGGTTCTAAATACCTGTACCGTCACGGCCTTGGCCGATCAAGACGTACGCAAGGCAGTGCATCGCGTGCATCGCGAAAACCCCGGCGCGCGAATCCTGGTCACGGGCTGTTATGCCCAGCGGGCTCCCGAGGAGCTGGTTGTATTACCCGGCGTGCATTGGGTGGTAGGGAACTCGCATAAGGTCGAAATTCCCGGAGATTGTTTGCCGATCCCGAGGCGCCCTATCATGGCCAGATTCACGTGGGCGAATTTTCGCTACCCACGAATTTCTTGTCCGCGCCTGTGGAAGACGCGGCCGGCGATCGAACGCGCCCCAATCTCAAAATCCAGGACGGCTGCAACAATCGCTGTTCCTTCTGCATCATTCCGTTCGTGCGCGGCCGGAGCCGCAGTGCGCCGGCGGATCAGGTGATCGCAGCAGGTGCGGAATCTGGCCGCGCGCTACCGCGAAGTGGTGCTGAGCGGCATCAATTTGGGCCGCTGGGGACGCGAGCCCGGAAGCAGCGATGCGTCTGGCCGGCCTGATCCGCAGGCTGCTGGATGAGACGCCGAAGTCGAGCGCCTGCGTCTGAGCTCGGTGGAACCGATGGACTGGAGCGACGATCTGCTGGAGCTGGTGGCAGTCCGAGCCGCGCATCGCCAAGCATGTGCACGCGCCTTTGCAGTCCGGCTCAGATAGCGTGCTGCGGCGCATGCATCGCAAGTATCGGCCGCGGCACTATGCAGACCGCGTCCTGAAAGCGCGCGCCTCAATGCCGGACGCAGCCATCGGCGCCGATGTGATGACCGGTTTTCCGGGCGAGACGGACGAAGAATTCGAAGAGAGCCGCTCCTTTATAGAGAGCCTGCCGTTCACTTACCTGCACGTGTTCACCTATTCCGAGCGGCCGGGAACTCCGGCGGCCGCGAGTTCCGAGCAGGTGCCGATTGAAGTCCGCAAAGAGCGCAACCGAGTTCTGCGAGAACTGGCCGCGCGCAAGAACCTGGAGTTCCGGCGGCGGATGATCGGCCGCACGCTTTCGGCGGTGACGCTCGGTGAGGGGGCGCTCATCGGATAATTTCCTGAAGGTGGAGCTCGCCACGCCGAGGCCCGCCAATCAGCTGATCGATGTTCGGATCGGCTCAATCAGCGCGACTGGTCTGCGCGAGCATTCGGCTCTGGCGGTTTTGTAACGCTACAACCCAGCCAACAGTCCCGCCATCAACTCGATCCCGTCCCACAAGTTTTGCAGCCGGAGGTTCTCGTTGTAGCTGTGCTGATTGTTGTCGTGGTTGGCGATGGGAGTGGAGATGGTCGGCACTTTCAGGATGGTCTCGATGGTGTCGAGCGGCACGCTGCCGCCCATGGTGGGCAGCTTGATCACCGGCCCGCGAGCGCTTTCGGCTGCGGCGATAACGGCCTTGGAAATCGGAAGATCCATGGAAGTTCGGGCGGCATTGTAACCGGACTCGCGGGTGGCGACTTTCGCCACTTTGGGATGCGATCTGCGGGTCTCCGGGTCCGGATCGTGATCCACGATGAAATAACCTTGCTTGCGGATATACTCGACTACTCGTTGGAGAGCTTCACGATGATCGATACCCTTCACCAGGCGGATGTCGAGCGAAGCTGTCGCAGTGGCAGGGATCACGTTGCTGGCCTGCGCCCCACTCCGCGCGCTGGTCATTCCACGGATATTCAGCGAGGGTTGATTAAGCAGCTCCAGCAAAGTCTTACCGCCGCCGTCGGTGCGGCCGAGCGCGAATTCCCGTTTCAGATCTTCGTCGGCGTTGGGCGCTTCAGCCAGCGCGCGCTTTTCGGTCTCGGTCAAAGGCTGGATGCCGTCATAGAAATGATCGATGAGCACGCGGCCGTCCGAGTCCTTCATCGAAGCGAGAAGTCGGACCATCATCATGGCCGGATTTGGCGCCCAGTTTCCATAATGGCCGCTGTGCAGCTCGTGCGCCGGCCCGTAGATGGTAATGTCGAGCGTCTCGACGCCGCGCGCTCCAAATACGATGGTCTGGCGGCGGCTCTGATGCACCGGACCGTCGCAAATTAACCAAACATCTCCACCCAAAAGCTCTTTGTTGGCCGAGATAATATCACCCAGGTGCCGGGAGCCGGCCTCCTCCTCGCCTTCGAAGATGAACCGGATATTCGATTGCAGCGGGATGTGGGCGGCGTTCAGAGCATCCAGCGCGGTCATGATGGCGATGATCGGCGCTTTGTCGTCGGAAGCTGATCGTGCGTAGATGCGCCACTCCGGATCAAAGCGCGCGCCGGCCTCGGGCAAGGGGATGACCTTGCCGTCCTGATCGAGCGGACGGTCGCGCAGCACCGGCTGCCACGGCGGCGTGGCCCACTCCTTGGGATCGAGCGGCTGACCGTCGTAATGGGCATAGAAGACGATGGTGCGCCGGGCGTTGGGTGTGCGGATCTCGCCGTAGACGGCCGGCGGCGCGCCAGGGACTTCGAGCAATCTCGATTTCACGCCGCGCTTTTCGAGAATTTTCAGGATCGTATCGGCGTTGCGGCGAGCGTTTGGCGCGTCAGAGGCGAGGTTGGGGATGGCGAGCAGATTGAAAAACTCTGCGACAATGGCGTGCTCGTGAGCTTGCCGCCAGGCGCGGGCGGCCTGTGCAGGTTGAGAGGGCTGGCCTTCACCGGCCTGCGCCAGCAGGAAAAGAATCAACCAAGGAGAGACACGCATGTTCACGGATTCTCATTGTGGCAGAATCCAAAGTTTGACGGATCAGACGGCCTGTCATTCGTAAATAGATTCATGGTCCCGCAACTCGGACAACGGTACGCGGGAATCAACCAATGCCGCACGACTCTCCTGTCATGTAAGAGCCAATCTGACGGGTGTCCGGCTCCGCAGAAGATGCAAACGTTAGTCCACCGATCGCGATCGATCGTCCCACAATTATTTCCGAAATAGAGAGCCCATCCGTAAACGCTCGTGCGGGTTCCGAAAAAACGATCCAGTAGCCGGAAAGCGTAAGTCAAAAGGCGCAATGATGCCGGCGTGCCGCCCCCGAGCAGCAGCAGCCGCCTGGGAACGCGATGGTTTCTCCGGTTGAGAAACGAGAGTGAGGTACAAAGTGTTCGGGCGGCCGAGTGTCTGAGCCCGGTAGCGCGCTCGATCTTCAATGCGAGTTCGCCCGCCGAGCAAAACTGGTTGACGTGACCGCCACCGCGAGCCAACCAGCGATAAAGCCGGTCCGTGACCGTGGTAGCGTCGGGCACGGCAACATACAGCGACCCGCCCGATTTTAGAACCCGGGCTATTTCTTCCAAAGCGCTCGCAAGGTTCTCGACATGTTCAAGGCTGTGGTTGGAAACCACCAGGTCAAAGCAACCGGCTCCAAAGGGCAGGCGGGCAGCATCAGCTTGGACAAAGTTGGAGACTCGGCCGGATTTAGCTTCGAGGTCAAGCCGGACAGCGGTGAATTGCCTTCCGGTTGAATCGAAACTACCTGCCCCGCAGCCGAGGTCTAGAACAAGGGCTCCTGGAGGGAGGGCCCGCAAAAGCTCATGCATCGATCTTCTACTGAGACCAAGGCGGGACCATGCCGTTCATCCGCGCATAGGCCACCAGTTGACCCATGTGCTCGTTGGCATGCACGATGATCCGCAGATATATGCCGTCCACGTCGGCGTCAACGCCTTGGATTTTGAGTTTGCGCCGGAGATCGGCGGGTTTGGCCGCGGCGTGAGCGGTTTTGACGGCGTCGAGCGAGCGCTTCAGCCAGTTGATCACTTGTGCCTTGTCAGTCACGGCTTTTTCCATGTCGGGCGACGAGAGCTCGGAGGGCATTCTGGGGCCGGTAACGCTCAACAAATAGAAGTTACCGATGGCGATATGCATGTAGACTTCGCTCATCGACCGCACGCCGGGGCCCGGCCTCCACGCAAATGTTTCGGGTGGCGTCGCTTCCGCAAGTGCGATCAATTGGTGGGAGACGTGGCCCCATTCCGGATCATAGCCTTGCCAAATGCCGTCCATCTGAGCGTGCAAAAGAGAGCCGCCGAGAACAATAGCTGCCAAGAAAATCTTCATCTACTCGTCCATCTTGAAATCACTCTTCGATCTTTTCGAGAATCTGCTTCAGGTCGGCCACCGGGATGAGCGGGACTTGCTACCTGAGCGCTGCCCGCTTCAGGAGCATCGACGGTCTCACACCGGCCTTCGAGCGCACTCCGCAGGGCACGATTTTGCATCAGCATCCAGGGCTGCGCGATCGCGAACGCACAGACATGATATTTTCCGGGGGAACCCGAATCGTGTTGGAGTTCTGGGCGCTAATCGAAAAGTTTTGCTGGAAACTCGGGTCGCCACTGGCGGCCCAAAGCATGCCGGCGATTTGTTCGACCCCGGCCGCCGAAGCCGAAATTGTCGCCTGTAGCTGCGCAAATTTCGAGCCGACCAGGATCTTCAATTGGGTTGGGGACGACCCGATTTCAAGATCCCAGGGCAACGCTTCCTGACCGCCCTGCTGAATCGACTTGATATAGCCCTGCACGCCGCCCAGAGAGACCCGCCATCGCCCAGGCGTGACGGAGTTGATGACGAATGTCCCATCGCTTTGCAGCTGGCCTTGCGGCGGCCGCTGCCGCATAGGGCGGCCATCTATCGGACTCATCACCACATCTCCGTTGGTCATGGGTAGGTTCGTATCGCCTTCCACGGAGATAGTTCCGCTGATTGTGGGGGCCGGCGCGAGGATCAGCTCGATGGGATCGAGCGGCGCGTCGCCAACCTCGACCGACGCCTTGGCGATATCGGAGCGCTGCTCATCTAAAGTTTCCGCGAAAAGGTCATACGATCCTGGCAGCACGTTTTGAATCCGAAATTCGCCCGTGGATGCATTAACTCGCAATCCCTGGGTGCGGGAATCCCGCATCAGGGTGTCCTTGGGCGTAAGCATGACTTGAATGGGGCGATCGGAGGCGGAACCGACGTGTCCACGGATGGTGATCCCACGCGCGGGGACCATTTTGAAATCGATGCCTGAGATGTCCGCCCCCGGCGCTGCTTGTACTTTGGCTGCACTCATTGGATCAGTGGCGCCTGGGTAGAAGAGTGGCTCGTAGGTTAGCTTCGGCACGTCCATGAGGGCATCCCGGCGGACGAAGGCATGCGGCATCGGTATAGTCCTAAAGCACCGGGCCTGAATATAATACTTGCCGCGGGCGAGATTGGAAATCCGGTATTCGCCCTTTTCGTCGCTTTGAGAACTGGCCCTCTGCTGTAGGGTCCGGCCCATTCCAACGTCGCGAAGTTGCATGGCCATGGCATTGCACCCGGACATCGGATTCCCCTCGTCATCGACGATGCGTCCACGCACCGATGCGCTGGGGATAAGCGATATCGTTAGATCCTGCTTCTGCTCGTCGGTGCCCAATGAGATGGAAAGCTGCTGGTTTCCGTCGATGGAATCCTGCACCGCCGGGTACTTCTCATTCTGTACAAAGATGCGATATTGACCCGCGGCCAACTGCCGGAATGCGAAATGACCCGACGCATCCGTGACAGCGCTGAGACCGGCCCCGCCGTTGAGCATAACCGAGGCTTTCTTAATCGGCTCGTGCGTGATGGAATCCAGCACGGATCCTTCGATGGAGGCTTTACCGGTCTGGATCTGCGGAGGAAGACCCGGCCGCTGCGCCGGGTACAACTGCACCTGAGCTATCAGGCTGACCCCTAGAAACGGAACGAATAGCGTAGCCAGCTTCACTGCTGTGCTCCCGCTGGCCGTCTGGCCGGAATCAGGAAGAGCTTTTGCAAATCGTTTGGCCCTTCCCGCAAAGTGACTGGCACACCATACCGTTCGAACGGCTTCAGAAAGTCCGGATCCTGAATCGACTGCTGGTCGAGGTCCTCGAAGGCAAACAGCCGGTACTCTCCCGGCCGTGCACGGTTGATCTCAAAATGTCCCTTTTCGTCGGCAGGGGCGAAACGATAGAAGCTAATCACGTGCCGAAGCTTGGGTTCCGGCGCCAACAGGACTACAGCGCGAGTGGGCTGATCGCCCTGCACAACGTCGCCTTGCATCTTAGCGGCATGCGTGCTCAAGACAATTTTCAGCGCCTCAGAGGTGGAGGGTCGGATGGTCATGTCTTCGGTCAGTACATCCTGATCGCCAAGCCGCATCGACTTGATGTAGCCGCTGGCCGGAATCGGTCCCGCATTGATGTCCCAGATGCCCGGTGGGACGCCAGTGATCTTAAAGCTGCCGTCCTTGTTTACATTAGCCCGAAGCGGCGGAGCGTTCCACGGAATATCATCGCCGGGAACCAGAGTGACGAAGGAGGCAGCATGCTTTCCCGCATCCGGTCCCTCAACTGACACGCTGCCGGTCAGATCAACGCTCGCTTCGATCGGAATGGCGATGTCGTGAAGGCCTTGCGGCCCAAGGTCGATCATCTGCACCCCGCGATATGGCCTGCTCTCGATGGTGGCCTGAGCGACCAGGAGATACGAGCCAGGCGCGAGTTGGGGGCCCCTGAAATTATAGTCCGGTGGTGGCGCGCCGGCCCCCATGGCCATCCTGTTTCCGAGATCCTGACTCATAATTCTCACGGACACGTCCTTCACAGAGCCCGCGTTCGCAGGGATGATAATCTTCCCGCCTATCAATGCGGCCGGACGCGCTTGCAGCCGGAAATCAATTTGCGAGATTTCCTGCCCGGGTTGAACAGCAATGAGCGTCGCTGCGTCGGCACGATCGGCGCCCGGATAGTATTGAGCTCCGTAAGAGTATTGCTGTTGGGGTTCGCCGGCGGTCGCTTCGGGATGTATCTTGACAGCTTGGCGATTCAGGCTGTTCACAGCAACCGCGTATTGCCCTCCCACCAGCCCGCTCAAGCGATAGTGCCCAGTCCTATCTGTCATGGCCACGGGTCCGGGCACCAGTTTGCGCCTTCCGCGCCGGAATTCCGGCCGCATAACCAACACCTGAATGCCTGCCAGCGGGTCGCCGTCTTCATCCAGAACGACACCATTGATTGAGCTGATCAATTTCAGGCGCAGAAGCAAGCCGCTTCGAGATTCGCCGGCGGCGAGTTGGATGGTCTCCGGCGGCCGATTCGGGTTTCCAGCACCGTTATAAGCGGCCGGTTGATAGCCGTCCTTCGTGACCCGCAGTTGAAAGCGGCCGGCGGGAAGATAGCCGAAGGAAAAGCGGCCATTCGCGTCAGTCCAGGCGACTGCATCCTGGGGCTGTGCTTCAACAGTAGATAGCGTGACGATGGCGCGGCGAAGAGGCGAGTTCTCACCAGCATCCAGGACAACGCCGGCGATGTTGCCGGATGCGGCAGCCGGCGGCGATGACTGCGCGAGCGCGCCAATCGCTAGAGAGCATGACAGCCCGACGGATGCACGGAACGCCGAAAATCTCATACGGTCAAATCCGCGAGATACACTGATTGTAAGCTATCGATGGGTTTATCAGCTATCGATGAGTTTATAGGCTATTGACGAGTGAAACATTATGAATATTCGGAAATCCACTGCTCTTTGGATATTTGTTATCGGCCTGCTCTTGCCCACGTTCAGTTGGTCCGCCGAAACGAACGACCCGGGTATCGCCAAAAAGCTCGACGGCTTCGACGCCTACATGTCGAAGGTCTTGAAGGACTGGAATACGGCGGGCATCGGCGTAGGCGTGGTGGTGAATGACAAACTCGTTTTTGCGAAAGGTTACGGCTACCGCGATTACGAAAAGAAGCTGCCCTTTACTCCCGCCACCGTCTGCCCGATCGCGTCCAATACGAAGCTATTCACGGCGGTTGCCGCAGGCATGCTGGTTGAAGACGGAAAGCTCACCTGGGACAAGCCCATTCGCGATTCGGTCCCGACCATCCGGTTCTACAACGATCAGCTCAATAACACAGTCACGCTGCGCGACATGCTTTCGCACCGGACCGGGGTCACCCGCCACGACACCATCTGGTATAAATCCGACTTCACGCGCAAGGAACTCTTCGACAAGCTGAAGTACCTGGAACCGGAGCAGCCCATGCGCGAGACTTTCCTCTACAACAACCTGATGTTCGCGGCTGCGGGCTACATGATCGAGTTGCAGTCCGGCAAGCGCTGGGAGGATTTCGTTCGGGAGAAAATCCTGAGCCCGCTCGACATGAAGGGTACCAGCTATTCAATTTCGGACATGACACACCAGCCCGATTTTGGCGTCCCCTTCATGGAAAAGCGCGATTCGTTCGAACTGTATAAGATTCCGTACTACGAGGACATCGAAGGCGTGGCGCCGTGCGGAGCAATCGCGTCCAATATCGACGACCTTTCGCACTGGCTGATCGCCTTGATGAACGACGGGAAATACAAGGGACGCCAAGTGCTGCCGGCCGAGGTACTAACGGCGACGCTCGAGCCGGCTATCGCACTGCCCAACACGTTGACCGAGTCGTTGGGCTATTGGGAGATTTTGAACTCGGCATATGGGATGGGACGCCAGACGGTCTCCTACCGCGGGCATCTTCTCACGTTCCACGGCGGCGATCTTCCAGGATTTCATTCGCAGGTTTCGTTCATGCCGCGCGAACACTTTGGTGTCATCGTTCTAGTGATCGGGGATCACGCTGCTCCGCTGTATAACGTGGTCAGCTATAACGTCTACGAGCGGCTGCTCGGCATGGATCAGACGCCCTGGAGCGAGTGCCGGCTGGCTATGCGCCTGAAATCGAAGCAAGCGGGCAAGCAGGCCCGCGCCAAAGCGGGCGAGGATCGGGTTCCGAATACCAAGCCTTCGCATCCGCTAGGAGATTATGTAGCCAATTATGAAAACCCGGCCTACGGCGTTATGAAAATCGGGCTGAAAGACAACCAGCTCCAGTTCGATTTTCACAAGATAAAGATGCCGATGACCCAATTTCATTACGACCGTTTCGACACGCCCGATGACGAGCGCGACGGCAAGTGGTCGGTGAACTTTCGCACCAATCCACAGGGTGACGTCGATCAAGCGGTCATGTCCCTGGACGAAGCGGAAGCGATCTTCACGCGCCAGCCCGAGACGCTCGAAGCCGCGCTGCTTAACCAACTCGCTGGGACGTATGAGATGCCGAGCGGCATGAAGGCGCAAATAACCTTCGTACAGAATAGCGGGCTCTCGCTGGTGTTGCCCGGATCACCGCCTTATTCGCTGACCCACACCAAGGGTATGAGGTTTCGCATACCGCAGTTCTCCGATCTGGTATTTGAATTCGTGATGGAGAACGGGCAAGTAAAGGCGTTGAAGGAGAAGGATCCTTCCGGCGAGTTTTCTTACCCGAGAAAGTAGCGAGCATTTCCGAGCCATGACCGCCAGGGAGTGGTGTGTCACTGCGGTAAAATCGTTCAACAACCTATGATTGTTCGTGGAGCTGTCCTAATAGTGCTGTGCTTTGAAATGATTTCGAGCGCACAGGATCCATTGCCGGAAGCGCCGGCCAAGAAGACTGTCGAGAGTGTTTGCGGCGGCTGCCACGATCTGGACACCGCCATCGGAGAAAGGCATGACAAGGCTGGATGGCAGACCGTCATCGCCACTATGGTCAATCGCGGTGCGCGTGCCAGCGATCAGGAGTTCGATGCCATCATCGATTATCTGGCGAAGTATTTTGGCGTGGTGAACGTCAACTCTGCCAACGCCAAAGAGATCGAAGATGTGATGGGTATTTCTAGTGAGCAATCCTCTGCGATTGTTCGATATCGTGCCGCCCACGGGGAATTCAAGGACCTGGAAGGTCTGAAGAAAGTCCCGGGCCTGGATGCGAAATTGTTGGAGGATCGCAAGGAGCGGATCACGTTTAAGTAAGTCGAGTCAGGAGCTAGCAATGAAACTTTTCGGAATGGTCTTATGGGCGGCGGCCGTCGCTCCGGTCATTTACGGACAAGGGGACTGGCCGGCTTATGGCCACGATCCCAGGGGCCAGCGCTATTCGGCGTTAAAGCAGATCGACACCAAGAATGTTGCGAAGCTCAAGCTAGCCTGGCAGTACGGCGTCGATCCGGGCAGTGCAGATCCCACTGCCGCGACGCGCGCTGTGACATCCACCGAGGCTGTTCCCATTATGGTTGGCGGCGTTCTATATACGCCCACCGTCCATCGAAGCATCGTTGCGTTGGAGCCAGAGACCGGAAAGGAAATCTGGAAATACGATCTGGGGAAAGCCGGCGCACCGCTACGCGGCGTGACTTACTGGGCGGGCGACAAGGAAAATTCACCGCAAATCCTAGCTGGGCTCTCGGACGGAACGCTGATCGCCATCAATGCCAAGAGCGGACGATTAGTTCCGGGATTTGGCTCGGAAGGCACATTGGACCTGCGGCCCGGAGTGACGGATAAATTCCCGAACGCGCCTTATCACATGAGCTCGCCGGGAGTGATCTATCGGAACCTCATCGTCACCGGAGCGCAGGGCCAGGAAGAGAATCCCGACGGGCCGGCCATGGATGTGCGGGCCTGGGATCTCCGCACCGGCAAACTGGGCTGGACCTTCCACACCATCCCGCATCCCGGCGAACCCGGCTACGACACCTGGCCCGAGAATAACTGGCTCACTGCAGGATCGCCCGCCAATTGGGGCGCTGCGACGGTGGATGCCGAGCGCGGCTTGATCTTCGTACCGGTCGGCCAGCCCGCGTCCCAATACTACGGTGGAGCGCGGCACGGCCAGAATCTGTATTCCTCGTCGATCGTGGCGCTGGACGCCAACAGCGGGAAGGTCCGCTGGTATTTTCAGCTCACCCATCACGACATGTGGGATTACGACGCCGAAGCAGCGCCGGCTCTGATGGACCTGGTTCGCGACGGAAAGAAAATACCCGTCGTAGTGGCCGTCTCGAAGCCAGGGTTGATGTTTTTCCTGGATCGCGAGACTGGCAAATCCGTTTATCCGGTGGAGGAACGCGCCGTCCCGCAAAGCGACGTGCCGGGCGAACAGTCCTGGCCCACGCAGCCATTTCCGCTGAAGCCCCCTCCGCTAGCGCGCATGGGCATGAAGCCCGATGAGATCTTCACTGGCGAGCCGGAGCACGAAAAGTTCTGCCGCGAATTGGTAGAGAAGATCGGCGGCGTCCACAATGAAGGCGCGTACACGCCTTATAGCAGCAAGGAGATCCGGGTCATCTTTCCTGGCCAGCAGGGCGGACCGAATTATGGCGGCGTTTCAGTAGATCCTGACCTCGGCTATGTGTTCGTCAATTCCCGCAATGTCGGGGGTATGGGCCGCCTGGATAAAACGAAGGACGGGGACCAGGTGGCCTATCGCCGCTTCAGCCCGCTAGGCCGTGGCTCGTTCTATAGCCGCTTCTGGGATCCAGCTACGCAGCTGCCCTGCCAGCAACCACCCTGGGCGGAATTGATGGCCGTCAACGCCAACACCGGCGACATCGCGTGGCGCATTCCGTTGGGCACCAGCGATGAAATGGAAGCCAAGGGCGTGCACAACACCGGCGCGTTCGGACAAGGTGGCCCCATCGCGACTGGCAGGAGGACTGGTGTTCATCGCCGGCACGATCGACAAGCGATTCCGCGCGTTCGATTCGCGAACCGGCCGGGTGCTGTGGGAAACCAAGCTGGATGCCGAGGGACATACCAACCCGATGACCTACATGGGACGCAACGGGAAACAGTATGTGGTGATCGTCAGCTCAGGTATTAACGCGTTCGCACTGGAATAGAACGGCGCCGGAACACAAGGGCAAGGGCCATGATCAGGCCAAGGACGAATACCGTGTGCGCCGGTTCGGGAACGGGCGGCGAGTCGATCACATCGCCGGAAACAATTTGCATATCGTGGCTGTCGCCGCCGAAGACGCGGCCGGTGATGTTGGTGTTTGTCACCGAAATCGCGCCATTCGGATCCAGGAAAACACCTTGTACGAGATTGTTGGGGTTGGAACTACCGTTGTCGTTGATCTGCAATGTCGGGCCGCCTGACAGGTTGCTTCCGCCAACGAAATTGTACAAGACCTTGTCTTCCGATATGCCATTGAGAACAACCTGGTTATTGAAGTTGACACTGTTGGCGAAGTTTAGCACTACACTGTCGCCGGCAGCGTCGCCGTTGATGGTCAAGGTGTTTCCATTCGTCGTATTGAACCCCGTCACGGTGAATACCCTGTTGCCGTTCGCATCGAGCACGCCTGCGCTGCCGTTGACAGTCAAGGTTTGGCCGTTCCCGGTCCCGATCGAGATGGCTGTCCCGGTCTCGCCGCCGAGTGAAGCGTTGAGGGCGTTGACCGTGTTCAGAGCCGTGGTCACATTGGCATCGTTGAAGTTTACTGTTCCGGCAATGATGTTGCTTCCGTTGTTGTTGCTGAATTGCCCCGTGTTGGCGGCAGAGAAGTCAATGTTGCCATTTACGGTCGAAGGGCCGCTGTCAGTGAGCTTACCGACGCCGCCAACACCGACATTGAAGTTCACCGTGATGTTGGTGATTTGGAGCGTATTGTTGCCATTCCCCTCATACAATATGGCGAAATTTGAAGCTGCACCCAGGACGAAGCCGGCGCGGGCCGTTTGTGGCAGAACAAACGCAGCAAACAATAATGCTATATAAAAGACACCGATGACGCGCCGAGGCATAGCTCTGATAGTTCCTCTAATTGAGAGTAGGCGGGATCTTCGGCGTCCGCAAGGCTAAACACAAAAATGCTCAATCGGAAAGTACTGGTACTTCCAGACAGCTCGCCGGTACGTGGCATCGCTCATAATATGAGAACCCGATGAGAAGAGCCCTCCCAGTGTTGGCGGCTATGGTTGCGGTCGCAAGCTGCGGACGCAGTTCAAGCTATTATCTAGCCAAGGGACGGGAGCTATCGGCCCAACAGCAGTATGCCGAGGCCGCGCTCAATTATCGCAAGGCCACTCAAAAAGACTCTCAATCCGGTGAAGCGTACTACCAGCTTGGGCTTACCGAGGTTCGTTTGAATCAGCGCCGAGAAGCGTTTCAGGACCTCTCGCGTGCACTCGCTTTACTGCCGAGCCGGGATGAAGTCAAAGTGATGCTGGCAGATTTCAGCTTTAACGCTTATGTCGCGGACAGAACGCGCCCCAAGATGCTTTACGATCAGGTGACGCGGCTCTCCGATCAGCTCATCGGCGCGAATCCCAAGTCATACGATGGCCTGCGTTTGAAGGGCTATCTGGCGGCCTCCGACAAGAAGTTCAAGGACGCCGAGGAATTCTTCCGCAGGGCGAATTCGGCTAAGCCGTTGGCGCCGGAAATGACGCTGATGTGGACCGAGGTGCTGTTTCGGAACAACCAGCCAGCGGAAGGTGAGAAACTGGCTCGCCAGCTGATCGAAAACAACAAAGGCTATGGGCCAATTTATGACGAGTTATTCGCGCACTACTTATTGATCAAGAAGTCCACTGAAGCTGAGGAAATCCTGAGGGCCAAAGTGAACAACAATCCCTCGGACGCTGGAGCCGCGCTTCAGTTGGCGGCGTTTTATCTGGGAGCGTCCCGGGAAACCGAAATGAACGGTGTGTTGAAGGGAATGCTGAACAATCCGGCGGCCTTCCCCCAAGCACAACTTCAAGTGGGGGATTTTTACGAACGGATGCAGCACTGGGACGACGCGCTTCAGCAGTACGAAGCGGGCGCCAAGGCGAATCCCAAAGAGAAGATCATCTACCTGAAGAGGATCACGAATGTCTGGCTGGCGCAAGGGAAAGGGGAGCAAGCCTTACAAGAAGTCAACGAGATCCGTAAGCAGGAGCCTTCCGATGAAGGAGCGCAGGGGGTGCAGGCTTCCTTGCTACTTGCCCGTGGCCAGCCTGACAAGACGCGCGAAGCCGTCTCGCTGTTTCAGGGGCTAGTGAAGAAGAACCCTGAAAATTTCATCTGGCGCTTCAATCTCGGGCGGGCCCTCGCGGCCCAGCGAGACTCTTCTGGAGCGAAGCGCGAATACCTGGAGGCCGCCAAAAGAAAGCCGAACTTTCTTCCGCCACGAATAGCCCTAGCCGAGCAGAGTCAGGCCGAGGGCGACTACCAGAGCGCTATACGGTACGCCAACGACGTTCTCGCTATCGATCCTGACAGGCCGGCCGTCCGATTAATCCGCGCGATGAGTCTAGTCAATACGGGGAGTGAGGCGAAAGCTCGTGACGAACTCTTGAAGCTTCAGCAGATATTTCCGGACGAGGTCCAATTGCAGTTGGCGGTGCTCGACTTGAAGCAGAAGAAGTTCAAGGAGGCAGAGACCGGTTTTGGCAAGCTCCTCCAGAAAAACTCTGGCAACACGCGAGCATTATCGGGGTTCGTGCAGACAGAAGCAGCTCAAAACCAGCTAGAAAAGGCGCTTCAATTACTGCGTCAGGAGTTGAGCAAGTCGCCCAATTCGGAAGTGGTTGGTTTGCTGCTGGCCGACGCCGAGGTCTCTGCCGGCAAGTTAGATCCGGCTATTGAGCAATATCAACGCTTGGTGGCGATGAACCCGCGCTCAGCCCAATACCACTTGTCTTTGGGGAGGGCCTATCAACTAAAAGGGGACTTTTCCAAAGCCATCCCGGAAATCCAGGAAGCGGGCCAGCTGGTGCCAAAAGATCCCGTGCCAACTGCTCTTCTCGCGCATACGATGATTGCCGCGGGCGAAACACGTGAAGCGATGAACAGCCTACGGCACGCGCTCGAACTAAGACCGGGGAATGCCGCGCTAATGAACGATCTGGCTTATCTAATCGTCGAATCGGGCGGCAATCTGGATGAGGCTTTGGCTCTGGCACAGAAAGCCGTCCGCGCGGCCCCAGAGGAGCCCGAGATGGCCGACACCATGGCCTGGATTTACGTTAAGAAGAACCTGAACGAAAGTGCTCTCCAGATACTTCGCGGGCTGGTGGGAAGATACCCAGACAGGCCGAACTTTCGCTATCACTTCGGCATGGCGCTCCTGGCAGCCGGTAATGGCGCATCCGCGAAACGGGAGTTCAACGCCGCGCTTTCGATGAATCCACCCACGGACCTGCGCCGGAATATAAGGGCGGCGCTGGCTAAGCTCAGCTAGATGGCAACATCACTGCAGCTCTATACCGCCAGTGACGCAGACGCTGACACCCACCGTACCGCTCCATGACCCGGTCCAGTTCGAACCCCCGCCACCTCTGGCGCCGCCGATGACAAAATCTTTGAACGGCCTGCGGCTGCCTGGATCGACTCCTTCGGGCGTTCCCGCATGGTCTGAGTTCTGATACAAGCAGGCACGCGTGTGCGCCGGCTTTATACCGAGAGCATTGTAATCCAAGCTGAAATTTTTGTAGACCGCCGCGCCCCACTTCCACGCCACGGAAATGCCCGCCGTGTCCGCGGCGAAGGTGCCTTGCCAGCTAACCGGACCTTGCACCCGGCCATTGGCCTGCGTGAAGGTTGCAGGTACGGGAAACGCAACGCCGGTGAGAAAAATCTCGTCGCTGCCGGCGAGAGGAACTATAGTCGTCCACGTGTTCGTTAACGTATCGAAGGTAGTGGAGGCGCAGACGGCGGTCGGGCTCAAGGTAATCTGCGCATTCGGCACATTCACGGTGTAGGGCTGATCGGCCGTAAATGCAATGGTGGAAGCCGTGAAAAAGATATTCGCGCCGATACTCGGAATTCCGCTGGCAGTCAAATTGGCGTTGAACCAGATGAAATTGCCCTGCTCGATGGGCGTGCCGTTGAAGTTAGAAATGTTCGTCGAAGAAGGGCAAGTCTGAGCTGCCGCTGAGCTTGCCAACAATATTGCCGTGCTGATGAGCACGATTGCGGATGATTGTTTCATTGAGTGTATTGAACCTCCGTTCAGTTCGGCAGCGTGTTGACGGAACTTGAGGTATTGAGGTATTAAGGACCTTGCCAGCGAGCGTACGGCGACCGTCGTACGACCTCGTCAGGCTCACAGTCTAGTGGCCGAGCCCGATGCCATTGACACCCCGGCCCCTCTATGCGTATGCTTCCTTCGTGCAGCTAAAACTCCTGACCGTGTTCATCCTGGCGGGTTGCTGCCTCGCTCAGCAGCACCCAGCACCCAAAAACCCTTACGCCGGCGACGCCCAGGCCATTGAATTAGGCCGCGTGCAGTTCCGGATGTCCTGCGCGGGATGTCATGGCCTGCATGCCACGGGCGGACGCAATGGTCCCGACTTGACGCGCGGTACTTTTGCTGCCGGCGATACCGATGGCGACCTTTTTCGCGTGGTCTCGGATGGCGTACCTGGCAGCGAAATGCCCGCGTTCGGCGGCCGAATGGAAGATGAGCAGCGCTGGCGATTGGTCGCCTACGTTCGCTCGCTCACGCCTCATGAAAGCGCGCCCATCACAGGCAACCCGGCGGCGGGCGAAAAGCTGTTCTGGGAGAAGGGAAACTGCGGACAATGTCATCGCGTGGGCGCACGAGGTAGCGGCCTGGGGCCGGACTTAACTCGCGCCGGCCGCCAACGCAGCGTGACATACTTGCGCGAATCGGTGGTCGCTCCCAATACCGAAATTACCCCTGGTTTCGACACCCTCACCGTGGTGACTCGCGACGGCAAGAAAATCACGGGTCTCGACAAAGGATTAGATAACTTCTCGGCCCGGTTGATGGATCTCTCCGGACACTACTATTCGTTTCAGAAGGACGAAGTGACATCCATCCAGCGCGAGGACCGGTCATTGATGCCGGCCACGTATAGCAAGATGTTCAGCGCCAAAGAACTGGACGACCTGGTCGCTTATCTGGCGAGTCTGGGAGGAGGACAACGATGAAAATTTCCGGGAAACTCACCGCGATCGCATTGCTGCTAGGGACGGCGCTGCTCGTCAACGCCCAGACCAACTCGGGCGAATGGCGGACCTATGGGCAAAACCCGCAAGGCTGGCGCTATAGCGATCTCAACCAGATCGACACTCGGACGGTGGCGCGCCTCGCCCCCAAGTGGATTTATCAGACCAACGTCGGCGGATCGGAAACAACGCCGCTGGTTTTCGATGGCATGATGTTCGTCGCCGGTCCATCCAACAATTCGTGGGCTTTGGACGCCATCACCGGCCGGCCCGTGTGGCATGTTCACAAAACTCCGCCTGGACCGCTCGATCTGTGCTGCGGAGAAGTGAATCGCGGCTTCGCGGTGCAAGGCGACAAGCTGTTCCGCGTAAATATCGAGGGGACGCTGGTCGCGCTGGACATAAAGTCCGGAGCTACTTTGTGGGAAGCGCCGATGGCCGATTACAAGCAGGGCTACAGTGCCACCGCTGCGCCATTGGTCGTCAAGAATCTGGTATTGACCGGAATCGCCGGCGCCGAATTCGGCACGCGCGGCTTCGTCGACGCCTACGACGCGCAGACCGGCAAGCGGGTGTGGCGCTTTAATACGGTCGCTGGTCAGGGCGAGCCGGGCGGCGAAAGTTGGTCGGGAGATTCCTGGAAGCGCGGCGGGGCATCCACCTGGATCACGGGAAGCTACGATCCCGAACTGAACCTGGTTTACTGGGGCACTGGAAATCCAGGGCCAGATATGGACGGCGATGTCCGGCGCGGCGACAACCTTTATTCCTGCAGCGTAGTCGCACTCGACGCCGACACCGGAAAACTGAAATGGTTTTATCAGTTCACGCCGCACGATGTGCACGATTGGGACGCGATCAGCGATCTTCTGCCGGTGGATCTCACCGTCGACGGCCGCAAGGTGAAAGCCCTGATCCAAGCCAATCGCAACGGATTCTTCTATACACTCGACCGCACCAATGGCAAAGTCCTGAAGGCCAGGGCGTATACAAAGGTAACCTGGGCGGATGGAATCGGTCCCGATGGTCGCCCGATTCTGATCGCTGGCCAAGAACCTACCGAAGAGGGCAAATACGCATGTCCGGGCCTGGGCGGCGGCCACAATTGGCAAGCCACGACTTACAGTCCGCGTTCGGGTTTTTATTATTTCAGCTCCAGTGAAAATTGCCACCTGTTCTACAAAAGCAAACAGGAATTCACCGCCGGCCAGTGGTATCAGGCCAGCAACGTGGAAGGTCCGCCGGGCACGCACGGAACGGGCGCGATCCTCGCCGTCGATCCGACCACGGCTCAAACCAAGTGGCGCTTCGACATGGTCACGACTCCATCGGCGGGATTGCTCGCGACAGCAGGCGGCTTGGTATTCACTGGCGATCCGCAGGGCTACCTGATCGCGTTCGACGACCGCACCGGCAAAGTGCTATGGAAATTCCAGACCGGCGCGTCGATCCACGCCCCGCCCATTAGCTACGCGGTAGACGGGAACGCAGTACATTGCGATCGCTGCCGGCGACTCGATCATCACCTTCGCGCTCAAATAGGAACTCGGGAATATATCTCAACCCACTGACCCCGCCGCGTCCAGCGCTGGATCGGGATCAATCCAAAATGCTCGCGCACCTGCGCCGTATTCATCTGCGGTTCGTATTCATAAAAACGCTGCAGGAATCGCTCGACCGCTCCGAATCGCAGCACGCCCCATTCCGGTTCCCAGGTCCGCGAATACAGCACCAATACATCGACGTCCTTCGGATTGACAGCGCGCAGCGTCGAATACCGCAGGTCGCCCGTTTCAGATGGTGACTGCTTGGTATTCACATAGCCGAAGGCGGGATCGCGCAGTGCCTGCGTAAGCGGCCATGCAGTATAGATTCGCCGGGTCGGATAAGTCTTCTCGAGGAACTGCGCCGCGGTTCGCTGCAACTCCACGAAATCAACCATCGCCAGATTGTTTTCGAACGGGAAGGGAAACGGAGGGTTCAACACGGCCCCGACGATAAGCCCGGCCGCGACGACCGCGATACTTGCGTTCCGCCACATCGGCCGCAGTACGGACCATCCCGCTCCCATAGCGATGTAGACCAGCGGCAACACCGGGAGAAGATAGCGCTCCAGCTCCGCGCCGCCAAGCACACTGACCATCAGAACGTGAGCGCCGATAAACAGCCAGGTGATCCGCCAAGCGCGATTAGAATAGATCCGCGTTTTTTTCCACGCCAGTGCGATGGCCACGGTTCCCACCCAACGGAAATCGGCCAGGAATAGGTAGTAAATGCGCCGCAGCAGACACAGCGATGCGCGTAGCGGATTGAGCGCATAACCGAGGTTGTAGTGCGTGAATCCGGCATCGCCGAAGAGGTGGCCGGTGGCGCGCCACAAGACAAAAAACCAGACCGCCAGCACCGCGAAGGGCGCAATATAGTAAGCAGCGAATTTAGTTCGCGGCGGATCGGCCAATAATACCAGGACAAGAATCAGCGGCAATAGCGCGCCGGTCTCTTTCGAAAGAACCAGCGCCGTGCAGGCCAGGGCCGCGGCCGGATGCCGGTCCTGCAGAAACAGCAGCAGCGCGAGCGCCGTGAAAAGCATGGCCGGCATATCCAGTTGCGCCATCATGGCCTGCGTGTAGAACAAAGGATCGATCAGCAGCAACAAGGCCGGGGCGAAGGCTGGCGCGCCGCGCAATCCACGGCACAAATGGATCGCGAGCAGGAAGTTGAAGAACGACGCGCAACTTCCCAGCAGCAGCATCGCAGCGCGCGTGGCCGGGATCGAGTAGCCGAAGACGTTCCACACCGCGGCGAGGTACGCCATCACGCCGGGAGGATGGGCGTTCGGAACCGTGGAATGCGGAATCCACGCTCCATCATGGTAGATGTCGAGCGCGGCCGGCACGAACTGGCCCAGTTCATCCCAAAAATAGGGAAGACCGAAATAGGCTGAATGCGTGAGAAAGACAACCAGCGTGAACGACAGCAGGAAGAATAGGTAGGTGTCCAGCCGGACGCCGCGCTCGCTCTTCACGCCGGCCTCGGAGGGCGCCGTCATTACTGAATTGCGCTGGCTTGGCCGGTGCTATGAGGCTCCAGCTTGATCTCGCCGAAGGTCGCCTCGTATTGCGAAATGTTTTGGTTCAGGACATTGAGCAAAGCTTTGGCCTGCTGCGGGCTGAGGTAAACGCCCTGGAAGTTGTGGATCACAACGTTCTCGGGCGAGGTCTGATTCACGGTGCCGAACATCAGGAAGAAGTCCCAGAGGTTCACTCGAATCTGCACGCTGTTGGCGTAACTTTCCCGGTACTCCGGCGTGTTCACCAACTGAAATTTCGGCTGTACTTGTGGCGTCATAGACACCACCATACTGACACAGCGGAGCTCTGTGATAATCTTGCGAAGGATCAGAATGTCGAACCGAGTGCTCGCCATTATCGTAGCGGTTGTAATCCAGTGCGCATGTATCTCGGCAGCAACACAGGTGGTCTTGCTGGGAACCGGGACCCCGGCAATGGATCCCGACCGTTCGGGCCCGGCTACCGCCATCGTTGTGGGTGACACAGCGTATCTCATCGATTTCGGCCCAGGTGTTGTTCGCCGTGCCGCCGCCGCAGCCGCGAAAGGCATCCCCGCCGTCCGGCCAGAAAATCTCAAGACCGCGTTCGTCACTCATCTGCACTCCGATCACACTGTCGGTTACCCCGATCTGATCTTCACGCCCTGGGTCATCGCGCGGAAAGATGCGCTCAACGTTTACGGACCGAAGGGACTGCAGGCCATGACGGATCACATCCTGGCGGCCTGGCAGCAGGACATCGATATCCGCACCAAAGGCTTGGAGCAGCGTTGGCCGCTGCGCGTGGTCGCTCACGAAATCAAGCCCGGCATTGTCTATACCGACGCTTCAGTTCGCGTGACGGCTTTTCTGGTGCCCCACGGGCAATGGGACGAAGCTTATGGGTATCGATTCGATACGCCGGATCGCGTCATCGTCATTTCCGGCGATACTCGCCCCAGTCCTGAACTGGTCAAGGCCTGCCGCCACTGCGATATTCTAATCCACGAAGTCTATCCGATGGGCTCACGCGCGACCATGCCGGACTGGCCGAAATACCGCGCCCAGTATCACACGTCCACTCAGGAATTAGCGGAAATTGCCAGCCAAAGCCAACCCGGCCTTCTGATCGTGTATCATCGCACCGGCGGATTGACGAATTTTTCCGACGAACAGTACTTGAAAGAAATTGGTCAAGGGCATTCAGGAAAGGTAGTGATCGGACATGATCTTGAAGTATATTGATTCGGCCAGTTTTGTGATGCTCGCAGGCGCGGCGATTTTGTTGTGCGCCAGCCGGCCCGCCTCGGCGGAGGTGTTCGAAAAAAGCAAGAGCATCGCAGGCGTCACAGTACACTACAAAGTCGTGCTGCCGAGCCATTACGATGCGGCGAAGGCTTATCCGGGCGTAGTCGCATTCGGCGGCGGTCCTCAGACTATGAACATCGTCGATGGCGCCATCCAGCGCAACTGGCGGGATCAGGCGGAACAGCGCGGCTACATTGTCGTGATTCCCGCGGCGCCAGATGGTCAGTTGTTCTTCGAAGGCGGCGAGCGTATTTTCCCCGAGTTCTTAACGAAGATTCTGGCTGATTACAAGATCGCCGACAGCAAGTTTCACATCGCCGGGCAGTCCAATGGAGGCATCAGTGCATTTCATGTAGCGGCGCTGTATCCACAATATTTCTGGTCCGTCACCGGTTTCCCCGGCTATCTCCCAGATGCAACGCCCGCTCGTGTGGGCGCTCTGGCGAAGATGTGCATCAATATGCATGTCGGAGAACTGGATACGGGATGGAAAGAAGAGATGCAGCAGCAGGCCGCGCAATTTCGCGCCAAAGGGATGACGGTTCGAATCACGGTCGAGAAGGGACAAAGCCATCGGCTGGACACCTTAGCCGGAGACGGCGCTGCGCGGCTTTTCAATCAATTCGAAGAGGCGCGGCAGGGTTGCACCAAATAAGCGACGCCTGCTACTCGCCCTGGAAGAGAGTCTCCAGTAGCTGGCAGCTCGAGTCCATTAAGTGGTGGATTTGAGGCTGCGCCAGCGACGACCGGGCAATGGACGTAATTCGGCGCGAGATGGATTCCGCCGTTACCCGCTTCCGTTCTGATGGCGGCCAGCGGCTGATGACGTCCAGCCGATACTCCAGGAACCGGATCTCGGACTCCGCGGGAGTTTCCAAAATCGTGGTGGTCACGATTCACTTATCGGCTTGGATTCCTGCGCCCGCTCACATATTGCTAGACCTCGCCGATAAGGCAAGAGCCAAAGGAGACGCATGACGACTGCAGAGCCCGAAGCCCCAATTTCCAAGCCACCGGCCGAAACGAGACCCTGGGCATTGGAAGACCTGCCGCCGTTTCCCCCGGTGGCGACCCGGCTACTGGAGGTGCTTTCTCATGACAACACCCATATTACGGGCGTAGGCCGCATCATCGCAGCCGAACCAGTGTTTGCCGGCCGCGTGCTGCAGATGGCCAACTCGCCGCTCTTTGCGCTGCAGACTCAAGTGAAGACTGTTTCGCATGCCATCGTCCTGCTGGGATTGGACCGGGTGAAGGCGATAACGGTGACCCGCGCCCTGGGCGATTTTGTCGGGCCCGTTCTGAACGACAAAGCTTTGCGTGCTTGCTGGCAGAACAGCCTGGCCTGCGCGCTGCTGTCGGAAAAACTGGCGCGAGCCTGCAAAATGGATAACGATTTCGCCTATGTCGCGGGCCTGCTGCGCGACATCGGCCGGCTGGCCTTGTTGGTCAAATACCCAGACTCTTATACCAACGTGCTGGCCGTTGCCGGCGAGCAGGGATTCGATCTGATAACCACCGAGCGCGAATTATTCGACATCGATCACTGCCAGGCCGGCGCCTGGCTGATGGGGAAAATGCCTTTCCCGCAAGAATTACGCGAGGTAGTTGCCAAGCACCACGATCCGCCTGGCGGCCCGTTTCGCATGGTGCATCTGGTCCGAATCGCCGGCCTGTTAGCGGATACGTTAGGCTTCTCTGTGCTCCCGGAACTCAGGTATCGCCCCTTCGCTGAAGTGATTCAGGATCTGCCGGAAGCCGCCTGCCTGCGCTTTACTACCGATCCGCGAGAGCTGCAAGCGGATATCGCGGCCAGAATTCAGTTCTGGGGTTGATAGCACGCTTGTATCGGGCTACCGAATATCCGAAAAGGCTAAGGGCCGCAGAATAGAGTTGCTGATGTTCGATACATTCTCGGTATCGCTGAAGCCCGGCTGCACCCGGAGCTTCTGCCATTCCGGATCGGCGCCGAATGCCTGCCATAGCTTTTCACGCGCCGCCAGATTGTCGAACCCCAGCATATAAACTAAGTTTGGCATGCGTGATCCGATCAGCGTCTCGCCGTAGAAGACCGGCCGCATTCCCAGTCGTCTTGAAGATCCCGATTTCACCCTCGTTGAACATCTTGATTTTGCGCGCCAGCGTGAAACTGTTGTTCGATTCGTACATGCGTAGCTCGAAAACGCGCGGGGCACTCGAGCCTTCGGTGGGCGGTGGTTCCACTTGAGGCATGCCTTCAAAGCAGCGCAACAGCGAGGCTTTCCATGCGCTCGAAACCGAGGCCGGGCATGGCATTGTAGGTATCGCGAGCCTGTATGTAATCTTTGTCGGCCGCCTGTTTTTCACGGGCCGCTTCCATCGCCGCCATGCTGGGGAACGCGGCCAGGGCCAGCAGGAAGGGACTTTCGTCGGCAATCACGCTTCCGAAAACTCCTAATTGGGTGGCGCCCGAGCGCTTCAGCACCGGCGCTGCCGCGCGCAGGAATTCGGTGGTCCTTTGCATTTGATTCTCGGGATTGGTGCGCATGTGAAACCAGCGCAGCTCCAGGATGCTCCTGGAGGTCGGGGCGGCGGCCAAGGGTCCTGTTAGTGCGAGCCCTGATGCAGCGAGAGAAAAGTGTCGTCGGGTCATTCAAACTGACTGTACAATAAACTGCATCGGCTGTGGAGGCGCCTCATGATCTGGCAGAATCTCAGAATCTCCGCTCGCTCCTTGCTGCGTACGCCCGCGTTCGCCTTGGCGGGCATTCTGACGCTGGCCGTCGCCATCGGCATGGCTACATCAGTGTTCAGCATCGTGAATGCTCTGCTTCTCAGGCCGCTTCCTTACAGGAACGCGGAACGTCTGGCCATGATCTGGTCTGTATCGAACAACAGCAGCCGAGGTCCTTCGTCTTTCGACGACTTTGAGGATTGGCGACGCGATAGCAAGACGCTGGAAAGTGGCGCTCTATTTTCGGCCTATTACAAACCCATCCTGACCGGCGCCGGACAGGCCGAAAGGCTGACGGCCTTGCTGGTTTCGCACCAATATTTCAGAGTGATGGGCGTTCAAGCGGTGCTGGGCCGCTTTTTCCGGCCTGAGGAGGATCGGGACGGCCGTGACGATATCGTGGTGCTGTCCTATTCGTTGTGGCGCGATCAGTTTCACGCCGACCCGCAGGTGGTGGGTAAAAAGATCCAGCTCAATTCGAGGCCGCACGAAATCGTGGGAGTTGCCGGAGCGGATCTCCTGCCTCTGCCTCCCAGTTTGGCGCAAGAGCCGACGCAGATTTATCGCCCTGTAGGCGAACCCTTCAACTCCGGATCGCGCGATGGACGGCATCTGGAATCGATCGTCCTGCTCCGGCCTGGCGTTTCAATCGAACAGGCGCAAGCCGAGTTGAACGTGCGTTCGCGCGACATGGAGCGCGCGCATCCTGACGTAGACGCGCATCTAGCCGCCCGCATCGTTACGCTACGCGACGACATGACCCGTAACGTCCGCGCCGGATTGCTCGCCTTGCAGAGCGCCGTCCTGGTGCTGATGCTGATCGCATGCGCGAACATCGCTAATCTGCTGCTGGCGAAATCAAGCGCTCGGCGGCGCGAAATGGCGGTGCGCGCGGCGCTGGGGGCGAATTCCGGCCAACTGGCTCGATTGCTGCTCTCAGAAAGCCTGGTTCTCGGATTGGCGGGGGGAATCTGCGGACTGACTGCTGGCGGCCTGGAGCACTTCCGCGCTCACCGCTGTAGCGTCTCGGATTCTGCCCGATGCCCGCGACATCGCGATCGATTTTCGAGTGCTGGGCTTTTCCATCGGACTGTCGCTGGCGGCCGCAATTCTGTTCGGCCTGGCGCCGATTCTTCATCTGGACTCGACTCGCCTGGACAATGCACTGAAGTACGGAATGCGCGTGGCGGGCGATCATCGCAACCGGCTCCGCCAATTGCTGGCCGCTAGCCAGATCGCGCTGGCTCTGGTTCTGCTGGTCTCGGCCGGACTTCTCGGCGCAAAGCTTTATTCGCTTGCGCAGCGTGAATCCGGGTTTCGATCCGGCGGGCGTGCTCACTGCTTCCGTCTCGCTTCCGCAGGTTCGCTATCCCAAGGACGCAGCGGTGGTCCAGTTCTTCGATCGCGCTCTGGCGAATCTGCGCGCGTTGCCCGGCGTGCGGCAGGCGGCGACCGTCAGCGTCGTCCCCATGTCCGGCGACTTCGACCGCACTAGCTTTGCGATCGCGTGGCAAGACCTTCGGCGCGGGCGAGCAAACCAGCCCCGACCGCTACATCGTCAGTCCGGAATATTTTCAAGCTCTGCACATTCCATTGCGTCTGGGCCGTGTGCTCGAGCCACGCGACGATGCAAATCATCCGCCGGTGTGTGTCATCAGTGAAACTGCCGCTCGGCTGTGGTTCGGCGGCGAGTCGCCACTCGGGAAGAAGATCCGGGCTGGCTCGGCGTCGGGATCGTTTGCCAGTTCGCCGTTCCGCGAAGTAGTCGGCGTGGTCGGAGACGTTGCGCAGTACGGCTTGGGATTGCCCGCGACGCCACAGATCTACATGCCGCACGCGCAGTTTATCAACCGTTTCGTGAGTTTCATGGTGCGGACTGCCGGCGATACGGACGCGCTGGCGGCGGGGCTGCGGAAGGCGGTATTTGCAGTGGACCCTGAGCAACCGGTCTACGACGTGACATCGCTCGAGCAGATCGTTTCCAATTCGATTGCGGCCCGGCGTTTGGGGCTTTGGCTATTGGCCATATTCGCGCTGGGGGCTTTGACTTTAGCTGCAATCGGGATCTATGGCGTTGTTTCCTATTCCGTTTCGCAGCGAACTTCTGAATTCGGAATTCGCATGGCGCTGGGCGCCCGGCCCGGCGGATATCCTTCGGCGAGCCATCGGCGATTCACTTCCGATGATCGTGGCGGGCTTGGCAGCCGGAGTGGCGGGGTCGCTCGCGATTTCTAAGGTGCTGGCGGGTTTTCTTTATGGAGTGCGCGCCACCGACGCGTCCACCTTCGCGGTCTTGCCGTTGTTCCTGGCGATGGTGGCGCTGGCGGCTTGCTACGTCCCGGCCCGGCGTGCCGCCAAAGTAGATCCGCTAACGGCGCTGAGATACGAGTAATGTTTACGCGTGGCGCAGGTCTCCGACCTGCGAGACTTCAGCAGCTTCTTATGCCAGCGCGGCCGCCGGGACTGCGCCGAAGCGCCGCTCGCGCGAGTGGAACTCAGCCACCGCTGCGCCCAGATCGGAAGCGGCGAAGTCCGGCCACATGACCGGCGTGAAGATTAGCTCGGCATAAGCGCATTCCCACAGCAAGAAATCACTAAGGCGTTTCTCACCGCCGGTACGGATCAGCAGATCGACGTCCAGCGCGCCCAATGCCGAAGTAAAATCGTCGCGCGTGGCCTTGTCTTTGAGCTTCCGCGCGGCTTTGAGAATGGCATTGCGTGCGGAATAATCCACGGCAATGCGAAGATGTAGTTTTTTTCCCGCGGCGGTGGCCTTCTCGGTAGATTCGATGACCGGTAGCAGCATGCGAGGCAGGCGGTCACGCCGCCCGATGAAGGAAACACGAACACCGTTCTTGAGGCACTCGGCTTGTTCACGGCGCAAATAGGAGTGAAACAGCTTCATCAGCGCGGAGACTTCCGTGGTCGGCCGCTGCCAGTTGTCGGACGAGAAAGCATAAACAGTGAGCGTGCCGATGCCAAGGTCCGGCGCACTTTCGACCGCACGTCGGAGCGCCTCGGCGCCGGCGCGATGACCGGCGATGCGTGGTAGACCGCGAGAGGTGGCCCAGCGTCCGTTGCCATCCATGATGATCGCGGCGTGCAAGCCGCGGGAAGTTCTTTGCGACATAAAGCGTTCCTCCAAAAAAAGGGACCTACAGCTCGCGCATGGCTTGGATCAGCGCTTCCATGTGATTAAGATATTTTTCGAGCGCGCGCCGGCCCGCTTCGGTCAGACGATACTCGGTCTTCGGCATGCGGTCTTGAAACGTCTTAGTGCAGGCGATGTAATTAGCTTCTTCCAGCTTGCGCGCATGTACGCTCAGGTTCCCATCGGTTGTCTTGAGAAGCTTCTTTAGTTCGTTGAATGTGAGCGACCGGTTTGCGGCCAGAGCGCTCACGATTCCCAGGCGCATGCGCTCGTGGATCAAGCGGTCCAGATCCGGCAGCGTCTTGCCGCCTGCAATGGCGCGAGCTTCGGACAATTTCTCCGGCGGCGTTTCTTTTCGAGCGGTGTTTTGTCTAGCCACCGTACCTCCTAGCGATAATAATTCCGAAAACAACATGTAGACCGCCGAATCCTACGCCCAGCAGCGCCGTGCCCCAGGAGAATGGGCAGAACAGCGCCACCGCGCCCACCAGCATGAAGCACATCCCCATGAGCGGGACCACGCGCACTGAATAGGCGCCTCCCGTCACAACGCCCGTGCCGTAAAGCAGCAGCCAGGTTCCCGGAATCACGCGGGTGAGCCCGGCCTGATAGAGGACCAACGTCAGCAGCGCGCCCACCAACAACGGCGGAGCAAAGCTCAACAGGAATCTTCGGCCGGGCGCCGACAGCAACGGAAGTTGCGCGGAATCGGCCTTGCGCTTCATGGTCCACGCGCCCAGCGCTATTGCGAACATTCCTTCGATCAACCAGATAACCAGCCAAGCGCCTGCGCTGGATTGGCGGGCGGCGAACACGGTGGCGGCGAGCGCGCTTACGCCCATCGCAAATCCGCCCCAGCCCGGCACCGCTGTGAACGCTCCGGCGCGCTCCATGGTCTCGCGAATGAAACGCAGGTTGTCCATCGCGCGCGTGTGCAGCGCCACGGTTTCAGGCGGAGCCTACGCGAATGGGCCGAACGGAAGCCATGTGGAGATTATACGCGATCTACTTTGCGTTGTAAAGTGGGTCACGCGAAAAGATCGAGTTGATCGTCGACGGGCCATTCTGCCGGCTTCCTCGGAGGGAACTTGTGCCTCGACAAGACCTCTTTCACCCGCTCGCTTATCATTTCGGGATAGTGGCCCTTCAGATAGGCGTTCGCTTGGTACCGCTCCTTGTAGCGCCGGAGCAAGTGCGGAAAATGCTGCTCCAGAAACGGAAAGAACACCTGCTGGGCGCAGGGCTTCAAGAACAGCGGGCTGGCGCTGAAGGAAGAAGCCCCGTTGACGGCGGCCGCGGCGCAAACGGCCTCAATACTCTTCTCGCTATCGTTGATGAGCGGCATCATGGGATGCGCTAGCACACCCACGCGGACTCCTGCGTCCGTGAGTTTCCGGAGCGCGGCCACACGTAACGCCGGACGCGGCGCGCGCGGTTCCAGCAGCCGGGCCAGTGCTTCATCCAGCGTCGTAATCGTTAAATGGACGCTGACGGAGTTAGTCCGCCCGATCCGCGCTAGCAGCTCCGCGTCGCGGGCGACCAAGTCCGACTTGGTGGTGATTCCGAGAGTAAAACCGCGCTCGTAGGCGAATACTTCCAGCATCTGCCGCATGATTCGAAAGCGGCGCTCGGCCGGCTGATAGGGATCCGTCGCCGTGCCGATCCAGATTGTTTCTCCCGTCTTGAGCTGCCGCAGCTCGTCGCGAAACCAGGGGGCATGGAAACGCTTGGCGTAAATCTTGCGCTCGAAAAGCTCCGGATCGCGCAGTTCCATAAACTCGTGTGCATAACGCGCATAACAGTATTTGCAGCCGAATTCGCAGCCGCGATAAGGATTGACAGTGAAGATCTCCCGCATGCGCCCGGAGCCACGCCCGATAAAGCGGCGTGTCTCAAGCTCAAAATATTCCACGCGCTTCTTGGCCTCGAGCAGATCGCTGGACGCGGCCAGGCGGGCGATGCCAACGAGCTTCGGGGCGGGATGGTCATCAAACAGCATAACGCGAGCCGCGTCTCTATATTCGCCTTTTGTTCGCCTAACTGTCAAGTGAGACGATAGGGCAAAGCTAGAGCTTTCGACCAGGTGGCATTTGGGAAATCACCTAGGTTAACCCTATACCTGTCACAACCTAGGTGTGGAAGCGTCCAATCTATGTGAGGATTGCGATATATGTTGGGTTGGGCGATTGCCTTTTTCGTGGCGGCCATCATCGTGGCGCTACTTAGGGCTGGCCGAAGCCGCAACTACATTTGCTGTTATTGCGAAAGTATTGTTCTGGGTGTTTCTGGTTGGCTTTGTCTTCAGCCTGGTAATGCATTTTTCGCGGAGCCGCGCCTAGGCTTCGCGGCGCTGCGTTATAGCACGACGCGCGAATCGCCGTCACGGCGAGTGACTCGTTCGCGGTCGAGGAACTCGAGAAGTGGAATGGCGTACTTGCGGGAGATCCCGGTCCAGTCCTTGAATTCGGGTACGGCGAAGCGCGCGCCCTTCTTTTTTGCGAGCAGTTCGCGTAGCGATTGGATTGCTGAGGCATGAAATACGAGTTCGTCGCTGATTCGCACCAGCCGTTTATCCCGCAGCAGCAACTGGAGTATATTGCGCGCGCGGGTGGCCTCCACACCGGACTTTCCGAGCACTTCAATCATGGAGGGCACTGCCAGCCCGGCGGCTTGAAACGCGCTCTCGATCTTCTCGGAGGCTTCCGTTTCGTCCTGCTTGCAGCGAGATCTGATGCGAAGCCAGACGCACCGTCTCGCCATCCACAGCCAGCGTCTTGGCGCGCGCCAGCAGAGCGTCCATCAGCCACCCAGGCGCGCCCGGCAGCTGCTTGCTTCGCAGTTCTTCTTTCGACAGACCGCCGACCAGCGGATTCTTTCGATGAAATTGCTTCAACGTCTCATGGATCGTTTCCAACTGACGCGCCGCCCATTTCGAATCGAGAAGCCAGAACTGGGGCGACTCGAAAGCGATCACCGGTGCGGCGGCAACAGCTTTGCGAATGTCGGCTTCCAGCAGACCCGTGCGCGCCACCAACTCAGGCATTCCGATTCCATAGCCGAGTCTCGCTCTACCAGCAACGCGATGCGATCGGCCAGCGGCGCGGATTCGAGAACGCGCATGCGATCGGGCGCGGCTCTTCTAGGCCCCGCGATGTCCAGCACGGTGCCGCCGCCAATGGTGACGACCGGCGAGAACATGCGCACAATAAATCGATCGCCCGGCAAAAGCAGCAGTGGCTCGCTCAGCAGGAAGCGAACATAATCGCGGGCGCCAGGTGCAAGCGGCTCGGTCCCGCGCAGTCGCCGCACCTCGGCTTCCACCTCCGCTGTTCCAGCGTGAAAGTGAACCGGCGCGCGATGCTTCAGCGGCTTTGCGGAAGCGAGCAATTCAAAAACGCAATCCACCTGAGTGGTGGCGCGGAACTTTCCGGCTTCAGCGAGCAGCATGCCGCGCCGCATTTCGGCCGCCTCTACGCCGGCGACGTTCAGCGCGGTCCTTTGGCCTGCCATGGCTTCGGGACACGCTCGCGCCGTGGACCTGAATCCCGCGCACGCGCACCCGCTGGCGCGCCGGATGCAGTTCCACTTCCTGCTCGATATGCACCGAACCCGATACCAGTGTTCCGGTGACTACGGTTCCAAACCCACGCATCGAGAAGGCGCGGTCAATCGGCAGGCGAAAATATTGCGAGGCGTCCTTTTCAGAAACCGACGCAGCCATCTTCTCAATTTCTCGCGCGCAGATCGCGCAAACCTGCTCCGGTGGTGGAACTGACTGCGACGACGGGAGCGTTTTCCAGAAACGATCCACGCACGAATTCGTCTACTTCGAGCCGCACCAGCTCGATAAGGTCCTGGTCGACCATATCGGATTTCGTAAGAACTACAATGCCGTTCCGAATACCCAGGAGCCTGCAGATGTCGAAATGTTCGCGAGTTTGTGGTTTGATGGATTCATCGGCAGCTATAACAAACAGAACGAGATCAATGCCGCCTACCCCGGCTAACATGTTTTTAATGAACCTTTCATGGCCGGGGACGTCTACAAAACCGAGGCGCACATTCTGCGAAATCTGCAGATGCGCGAATCCCAAATCTATGGAAATACCGCGCTGCTTTTCCTCCTTGAGCCGGTCGGTATCGATGCCCGTGAGGGCTCGCACCAAAGCAGTCTTTCCGTGGTCGATGTGGCCGGCGCTGCCGATTATGATGTTCTTCATCTCGACGCTCTTCATCCTAGCGCCTCTGGCCGCGCAGGATGCGGCGACGCCGCTATTCAAGGCTGGAGTATCCGACGTTCGAGTGGACGTTCAGGTGACCGAAGGAAAGAACCTGGTCAAGGGCCTGTCCAAGGACGATTTCATCGTCACCGACGAGGAACAGCCACAAAGCATCGTTTCGTTCTCGCACGGCGAGGAGCGGTTGAATATTATTCTGCTGCTCGATATCAGCGGTAGCATGCAAAAGTACATCGACGAGATCGCGCAGACGGCACGCGAATCGCTGGAACACCTGCGTCCCGGTGACCGCGTCGCCATCATGGTGTTTGCCCGAACCAGCGCCGTACACCAGGGATTCAGCGACAACCTGGCCGAGACTGCGCGTCAGATCCCCAGCGCGGTTAAGGTGGACGTCGGCACCAGCACCCTGATCAATTCAGCGGTGATGGATGCGGCGCATTACATGGAGGCGAACGCGGGAACGGACGGACGGCGGGCGATTCTGATTCTCACCGACAACCTCAGCGTGAGCTATCAATTGACGGACGGTCAGGTAATTCGTGAATTGAACAAAGCCGACACAGTGTTCAATGCGATCGTGACCGGCCGCGCAATCCGGCCGCGGCCGCTCGATCCAGGCAAAGGCAATCCAGACTTCACGCCCGCCGACGTGTTCCACCTATCAGAAGAAACCGGCGGTGAATGGGTGAAGGCCGAGCGGGCCGATGAGTCATTCAACGAGATGATCGGGCACATTCGCAGCCGTTACAGTCTGGCCTATCATGAGCCGCCGTCCGCGCCGGGCACCTTCCGCCACATCGGAGTGGCTTTAACGGAAACCGCGAAGCGTAGATTTCCCTTGGCGGAATTGAAGGCGCGTAACGGATATTACGCCGAGTAGCTCCGTAGCCTCTGCCACCGCTGGTTTGAGTGCTACTGTAATGTCTTATGTCTCTTGACCCATGGGCGGAAGTGCGCCGCCGTCACGCCAATGCCGTAGCGGGTGGCGGCGAAGAACGAATGCAGCGCCAACACCAGGAAGGCAAGCTATCGGCCCGCGAACGCATCGATCTACTCCTCGATGAAGGCACGTTTGAGGAACTGGACCAACTGGTCCGGCACCGCTGCCACGATTTTGGAATGGACCAACAGGTGGTGGACGGCGACGGTTTTGTCACCGGCTACGGCCGCGTTCATGGGTGTCTGGTTTATCTCTTCGCCCAGGACTTCACAGTGTTCGGCGGCTCGCTCTCGGAATCGAACGCGTTGAAGATTTGCAAGATCATGGATCTGGCGCTCAAGACTGGCGCCCCGGTGATCGGACTGAACGATTCCGGGGGGGCGCGCATTCAAGAAGGCGTGCTTTCGCTCGCCGGATATGCCGACATCTTTCTGAGAAACACGCTGGCAAGCGGTGTGATTCCGCAGATCTCGGCCATCATGGGCCCGTGCGCCGGCGGCGCCGTTTATTCACCGGCCCTGACTGATTTCGTGTTCATGGTGGATCATACCAGCCACATGTTCGTCACCGGTCCGGACGTGATCAAGACCGTCACACACGAAGACGTGACCAAAGAGAAGCTGGGCGGCGCCGAAACCCACAACTCCATCAGCGGCGTGGCGCATTTTCTGGCGCACGACGATTCTGAATGCCTGCGGATGATCCGCGAACTAGTTTCGTACATACCTTCCAACAATCGCGATGATGCGCCGCTGCGCGCGACCAGCGATCCCGCCGACCGGGCCGATCCCGCGCTGGACAAACTGGTGCCGGCAGAATCAAATATTCCTTACGACATCAAGGAGATCATCCAGCGCGTAGTGGATGACGGCGAGTTCTTCGAGATCCATGAGCATTGGGCCAAGAATATAGTGATCGGCTTGGCGCACATGGATGGGCGGAGTATCGGGATCGTGGCCAACCAGCCTGCGTTTCTAGCCGGCTGCCTGGATATTAATTCATCGGTCAAAGGCGCGCGCTTTGTGCGTTTCTGCGATGCTTTCAACATTCCGATCCTGACGTTCGAGGATGTTCCGGGTTTTCTTCCTGGAACCGACCAGGAGTTCGGCGGAATCATTCGCCAGGGAGCGAAGCTGCTTTATGCTTACGCTGAGGCAACGGTACCTAAAATCACCGTCATCACGCGCAAAGCCTACGGCGGAGCTTATTGCGTAATGGGGTCGAAACACCTGCGTACGGACGTGAACTTCGCATATCCGACCGCCGAAATCGCGGTGATGGGAGCGGAAGGCGCGGTCAATATCGTCTACCGCCGCGAGTTGACCACCGCCGCCGATAAAGAGGCAGCCCGGCAGCACAAGATCGATGAATTTCGCGACCGGTTCGCCAATCCGTTCGTGGCCGCCGAGCGGGGCTTCATCGATGATGTGATCGAGCCGCACGAAACGCGGCCGAAAGTGATCCGGGCGCTGCGGATGCTGGCGACCAAGGTGGACACCATGCCGCGCAAGAAGCACGGCAACATTCCGCTGTAGAGTAAAACTATGGTGGCCGACCTCCAGCGTGTCCTCGAAACGCTCAAAGCGCACGAGGCTGAGTTGCGTCGACTCGGCGTGCGCCACGCTGCTGTCTTCGGATCAGTAGCTCGTGGTCAGGCGCGACCTGAGAGCGATATCGATGTGCTGGTCGACCTAGACCCGGCACAGGAGATCAGTGTTTTCCAATACGCACGGTTAAAGCTCTATATCGGCGAGTTGCTGGGCGGCGCGAGCGATGTCGTGAACCGTAGGAAGCTCAAGCCATTGCTTCGGGATAACATACTGCGCGAAGCCGTGAATGTCTTCTAAGAATCCCGCGCAGCGCCTCCGGGACATATTGGAAAACATCGATGCCATTCAAGCCTTCCTTGGGGACGCGGATATCGCGAAGTTTACGAACGACCGGAAAACCCTCTATGCGGTCACACGCGCGCTTGAGATTATCTCGGAGGCTTCGCGGCGATTGCCCGAAGAGTTAAAGGGACGGCATCCCAAAATTGACTGGGTAGCCATAGCCTCCGCGGGCAACGTATATCGGCATGAATACGATACCGTAGATGAAATGCAGCTTTGGTATACGATTCATCGCGAACTAGCCGACTTGCGTGAAGCGATCATCTCAGAACTGAAGCAGAACTCTGGCCACTAGCCCAGGTATAGGAGTGCGTGCACTACCAGCCGCCGGTGATGTCGTCCACCCGCATAGTCTCCTTCACCACGAACGGCTCCCCGTATTTCACCCCTATCAAGTTGCCGTAGAAACGCGCGATCCCCGACAAGCGCTCGCGAATCTCCTGCTGCTGCGGAAACAGATGCGCGGCGTCGGACGTGTCGGAATATTGCGATTCATAACAGAACAGTGCGTCCATGCGGCGCTCGAACTGCGACGAAATGTCGACCACGAAGGACGGCGTGACGTTGGCATATAGCGACGAGTAAATAATCTTGCTGGGACGATGCGGCGCGGACTGCTCATCCAGCTTCTTCAACCCGGCCAGGAAGCAGGCTTCGAAACCGATTTCGCAAGCCCGATAGTGATCCGGATGGCGGGCCTCCCAATAGGGCAGAATCACCACGCGAGGCCGCAAATTGCGGATCTCGACCGCCAGGCTCATTCGAACGCTGACCGTATTCTCGAGCCGCGCGTCGGGCAGCCGCATATTCCCCCGCCAGGACAGTTGCATCTTGCCGGCTGCCGCATCCGATTCCTTCACACGCGTCTCGGGCGTCCCACGCGTGCCCATGTCACCGGCGGTCAAATCCAGAACACCAGTGCGATATCCGATCTCGGCCATGCGGAGCAGCGTGCCGCCACAAGTCTGTTCGACGTCATCGGGATGAGCGGCGATGGCCAGGATATCGAGCGGCTTCTCGATTCCGGCCGAGCCGGTATTCACTTCCTCCCACATGGCGTCAGTCCCAGCTACGGTAGCGCTGGTCGGGTAGGCAAAAGCATGATCAGACCCATGCCCGCCAGGAATCCGCCGATGTGCGCGAAATAGGCCACGTCGCTTCCCTGCCAGGCCTGCGAATCCGCAATAGATCCGAAGCCGCTGAAAAATTGAATGGCGAACCAATACAGCAGCAGCACGAATGCGGGCAGGTCTACCGTAGTGATAAAAATGAAAAGAAAGATCAGTGTCACCACGCGCGCCCGTGGAAACTTCACCAGATAACCGCCCATTACTCCGGCAATCGCGCCGCTCGCGCCCACCGTCGGGACCGGCGAAGAAGGATTCACCAGCATCTGGATGAGCCCCGCGATCACGCCGCACACCAGGTAGAAAACCAGAAAACGGCCATGCCCGAGCAGATCCTCGATTCCGCGGCCGAATACCCACAGAAACCACATGTTGCCCAGGATGTGCATGAATCCGCCGTGAATGAACATCGAGGTCAGCAGTTGAGACCAGTGGAAACGGTCCGGCACCATGCCATACGCTCGCGATAAAGCGGTTCAGGCCGGAGCGCGAAAGAGTGAGCTCATACACGAACACCAGCACGTTGATGAGGATCAATATCAAGGTGACTGTCGACGGCGTATAGTGCCGCTCGGAGGATCGAAGAGGAATCATTCAGGGGTCCGGCTCTAACGGTATGGTTCGAAATCGCGCTGCGACCGTCGCTCGCCACGTTCGATCAGGGCCCGCGCCTGGTCGATGGTGGAGATGCCGCCGCGCGCTCCCAAAGCAGTGCAGTTCATGGCCGCCATGGCGTTCGAAAATTCGAGAGTTTCGCGCATCGGCATGTTCTGCAACACAGCATAACAGAACGCGCCATGAAACACGTCTCCGGCGCCGGTTGTGTCGGCGCAATTCACTACAAACGCGGGCGAGTAGATGAAACGGCCGTCCACGCGCGCCAGCGCCCCCAGCGCACCCAAGGTCATAGCCGCCACCGGAATGTGAAACTCATCCTGAATGGTTTCGAGTGCTCGAAACGGATCGCGCTCATTGGTCCACTGCACCGGAAACTCGGAACTCGCCACCAGATAATCGACATGCGGCAGGACGCGGTCGAACCCGTGATAAATCGTGTCGACGTCGACCGTGACGGGAATCCGATGCTGACGCGCGATCTGTGCGGCGCGCGCGACCGCAGCGGTGTCGTGCGCATCGATATGCAACAGCCGCGCACTGATGACCTTCTCGACGGTCATGCTGTCCGGATCCAGCCGCAGGCACTCGTTGCGCTGCCAGAGAACAGTTCGTTCGCCGGTGGCCTGGTCGATCAGAATGTAGGCGGTCTGATTAGGACAGTTCTTGCGGACTTCAACATCATCCAGATTGATGCCGGTCTCGCGCAGGCTCTCGAGCTGGATGCGGCCGCGCTCGTCATCACCCACCGTGCCGATATATTTCACCCGAAGCCCCAATTTGGCGCAAGTGACCATGGCGCTAGCCACTTGTCCCCCAGGACTCAGCAACTCGCGCTCGAAAGCTACCTTTCCGGCGTAGGCGGGAAAATGGGAGAGCAGAATGAGCGTGTCGGTGGCGTTCTGGCCCACACCGACCACGTCGAATTGAGGCAATTACTTCTTCTTGTTCTTGGCCGCGATCTGATACAGATAAATCACATGGCCGTGGGCGCCGGGCAGGTCCTTGTCGACAAACTTGGGCTTCCAACCAGGCACCACGTAATCGTGGGAGACAACTCGCGCACCCGGCTTTAGGTATTTTTCCAGGTTCGGCCGAAGGATCTCGTTGGAATCGGTAGCAAGATAGATGGTGACGACGTCGGCTGGGCTCAGGTCGACCTGTAGTAGGTCCCCCTGAATCACTCGTGCGTCGTTGTCCAAGCCGAGTCTCTGAATACGCTCAGTGGTACTTTTCACTAAGAGCTCGGAAATCTCGATCCCCATCGCCTTAGCGTGATAGCGCTGCACTGCTGTAATCAAGACCCGGCCATCGCCGCTGCCCAAGTCATACAGCATCTCGCCGGGTTTCAGGTCGGCCAGCTCCAACATGCGGTCCACAATCTGTTGAGGAGACGCGACATAGGGCGCCAGGCTGTTGGCATAGTGCTTAGCCCTTTGCTGCCCGTACAAAGCGGATTGCGCGAATGCCGGAACCCCGCAAAGTACCAGCAGTCCTGCCGATACACCTAAGATTGACCTACTCATGACCCTACTGAGTTGAGATGGATGAAGTCTGTTTCCCGTTCCTTGATTTTACGACACGCGACACCAGATCGGACACGGCAAACCACAGATCCCGTGGGCGGGAGATGGTGTATTCGTAACCGCGGAAGAAGTGAACCGTGTGGCTGATGGCGTCTTTCCAGGGAGTCGCTTGCGGGTTCAGGTTGTAATTCATGTAGAAAACCGGGAAGGTGACGTCTCCGGCTTCCTTGAGCGCTTCCTGCGGGATATTGGCATCCAGCATGACCTTCGGTCCGGCGAAGATCAAAGCATCCGGATGGTCCTGGGGGCTCGAGGAGACTTCGCGGCGCACCAGATTCGTCAAGAAGTCGGTATCTCCATGCTTTTCGCTCAGCCGTTTGAGATCCACAGTCCCCAGGTTCAGTGCCGTGAGCGCCTGTCCTAAGGCTGGAAAATCAATGCGCTCCGCGTCCTCTTGGCGGTAAACGACCTTTTGCTCTTGCATATTAAAGGCGACGACCGAAAATTTTCCGATGCGAGGCTCGCGGAAGATACTACGCAGAATCGAGACCAGGGCGCTGGTGTCGACGGGCTGCAGTGCGGCGGAAAGAGCGTTCTGCGGAGCGAAATTCACTAACAGCTTTACATTCAGGGGCGGCTGGCTGGTGGCGCGCTGGACGGGCGGTTCTTCCTTGAATTGCTCGCCATCGGCACGCTGAATAGCCGCTGGTGCGATCGAGAGCGACATCGGGCGGTCCTTGGGCGCCACCGCAGCCTCTGCGTCCCAATAGGATGAGCATACGCGCTCAGCCCGGTCTCGCATCAGCCAGTCCACGTGGTACTCGCCTTCGCCGACATCGAACGCGCCCTGCAGATAGGCATCGCCCTTGGCATCTTCCTCGATGGCCGGAACGCGGATATGTTGCGCAAAGTACACCGGCTGATCAGAATTATTCTTGGGCGAGACCCGAAAGAGAATGTTAAGCATATTCTCCGAGCCGACCAATTCCTTGAGCGGGATAGTCACCTCATAGCCGGCGTGAAATCGCAAATCGAACCCAAGCGCGGGTTTGGTGGGATTGACCGTGCAGGCCAAATCCTTGCGCGGGTCGCCCGCCTCCAGCACAGCCATGTCGGTGTTGAAGATGTTGACTTTGCCGGTAGCGCTCGATCCGAGCATCAGAATCTGGGCGCGACCGAGGCCAGCGCCTACCAATAGACCGGTTAAGATGAACCGGCCGACAGTTCCTTCGGCTTTCAAGCAGCAGGGTCTCTGCATACCCTCCGTACCCTTGCCCCACTCGGATTGTTCCCTATTGTACATCCGGAAGGGCTTTGTGCAAATAAGAAATTTAACGTGCCGCTATATTAGTGCTTAGCTCAGCAATCGGCTCTCCATTGAGAACTCACTAGGTGGATGCCATTTGTTGGACAAGATTTCTAAGAAAATTGAGACGTTAGTTGGAGTGATGCGGCGGCCGGCCGAGTTTGTGATACAGTGCTTGCATTATGGCATCGCGTAGCGTCAACAAGGTAATTTTAGTCGGACATCTGGGCAAAGACGCCGAGACTCGTTTTACGCCGGCCGGTGTGTCGGTCACCTCGTTTTCGGTGGCGACCAATCGTCGTTGGAAGGACCAGCAAACTGGTGAGTGGAAGGAGGAAACCGACTGGGCGAACGTCGTCCTCTGGCGGCAGGAGAACCTGGCGAATTACCTAACCAAGGGCAAGCAGATCTATGTGGAAGGGCGGCTGCAAACCCGCAGCTACGATGACAAGGATGGTAAGAAGCAGTATAGGACGGAAGTAGTAGCCGACGAGGTGATCCTGCTGGGTGGCCGCGGTGGGGATGGCGGCGGAGGAATGCAGGAGTCGTCGGGTCCACAACCGGTTTCGATGCCGCGGGGAGCTCAGAAGCCCAAGGCAGTCGAGGAGCCGGGGATGGATCAGGGGATCACGGACGACGACGTGCCGTTCTGACTCGACTGGAGACCGATGCCACTTCTCAGGGTCCTGAGAGCGAAGGATGTGGCTGAACGGTATCATACAATCAGAGGCAATAATGACTGCCCGGGAAGAGCTGCATAAGCTGATCGACTCGCTTGCCGACGATCAGATCGCTGAAGTGCGGGAGTATATCGACGAGTTGCGCGGTGGGGAGTCGCTCAGCGAAGAAACATTGGCGGCCATCCGCGAAGGCCTGGACGACATCGAGAACGGCCGCGTGATGGATGTCCAGGAATATCGTCGCTTGCGCGGTCTGTGAACTACTCTCAGAGGCTGTCTTCCCGTGCGATCAAAGACCTCGACTCGCTGGATGACAAAACGAGGAAGCGCATGCTCCAACGCATCGCCGAATTAGCCGATGCGCCGTATGATCCGAAGTTTTCGATCAAACTGACCAATCAAGGCGGATTGCGGAGGTCGCGCGTTGCCGGTTGGCGGATCATCTTCCTGGTTGATGACGAAACCAAGACGCTTTCCGTAGTGACGATCGAGCGCCGCGGCCAAGTCTACAAGCGCATGTGAAACAAAAAGCTACTGCCCGCGCGTGGCGAACATGAACAGCGCGCGAATGCAAAGCATGCCGATGACAGAATTGCGCGTAGGAGATCAGACCATCCGCTACGATCGCGATGCAACAGCCGCCGTATACCGGACTCTAGAACACGGCTTCGCTGAAAAATGTGGCTGCATCTTCTGCAAGAACTTCGCGGCTCAACGGGATCTGGTCTATCCGAAATCTTTCAGAGCGCTGCTTGATTAACCGGGCATCGATCCAAACAAGGAAGCTGAGGCATTCGAGTACGGACCGGTTGAGCAACTTCAACACTCCTGCTCCTGCGTTTCGCGCTGCACCGCGGTTGACCCTGGAGTTCACAACTCGGTTGTTGGGATCTTCACCCCTCCCGCGAATTAGGAATCGGCCAGCGCGGCGATCAACGCGCCCTTAGCCGACGTATGCAGCGGATCGGTAGCCAGGCGAATGTCCGTGGTCGCGATGGGCATGTCAGCTTCGAGCAGCGCCTTCTCAAATCGATCGCGGAATCCCGTTGGCAGTGCGGTCCCACCGCTCAGTACGATTGGCAGCGCCCGGCCGGACTTGGGCAGATTCCGCGTATTCAAGAACGCCTGCTTTAGTCCCTGCACCAGCGATTGGATCATCTCGTCGTAATAAACGCCAATTACCTGATGCAGTTTCTCCGCGAAAAATCCGTTGAAATAGAACGATTCCTCTTTGGCGATACGAATGTGATTGGCGCGCTCACCAGTAATCGCGGCGGCACTGGTGTCAATGTAGTCGCCGGCTTTGGCAATCGAAAAGCTCGACACCGGCACGGAAAGATATGAAACGCACACGTTGCACAGCCCGCCTCCGCAGCTAATGCCGATACCGGTAAAGTTCGAACTCTCCAGTTCCGAGTAAACTACCGCCAGCCCTTCATTGATGCTCTTGACTTCGTAGCCCATGTCGGCAAAAAGCTGGTGCAGGGTAGCTTCGTGATAGGTCAGGTTCTCTTCCGATCCGAGCGGCGCGGCGGGAACTGTGAAACACAGCTTCTGCCCTTCCTTGGCCGGGCCGAGCAGCGACTCGGTAATCTTGCGCATCATGTCCAGGCTGTCGGGCTCAGCCGGGTTGAGGAGGCCCTTGTCCATGGTGCGCCGCGTCTCTACATTCAGAAGATCGGCGAACCGGTCCGACTCATTGCCGTGCACGACAATCTGCGACCCGCGCACAGTATGCGGCACGCGTTCTTTCGCGAGTACATTTTCGGTGATTTTGGAGGCCGGAATGGTGACGAAGGCATTGAGCTGTGTGTCGAAATGGAAGTCGTCGTCCGCGCGTTTCGCCAGGCAGATCCGGCTGGTGCCGACGTCCAACCCGAGGGCGGAATCGTTGGCCTTATTATGATGCTGCATTGCTTTTCTCCTTGTTATCATTTGCTGTCTTGAGTGTTTCCAGAATTTCTTTGTATTTTTTTCGAAGGATCGACCTGTATTTCGCGACTGCCAGCCCGCGCGCCGCGGCTTGCGTCCGCAACTCGTCGTCAGCCAGCGCCAAGCCTTCCCACAACCGGACTCCGGTGTGATGCACGAACGTCGGATCATAGTCGAACCCAAAGGCGTAGATGCTGGGCGGCGGCGCGGTATAGTTATCGCTCAGGCCGACTTCGAGGAAGGGGAAGTTGCCGGCCCAATCGGTGTGATAGCCGATCAGCATGTTGCCGGGGTTCACCGAAACCTGCGCGTGCGTGACGCAGTTGGATTCGGGAATGTGATATTTACCGCGCAGCATCTCGGTCAGCACCCGCGCGGAATGAATCTGCGCGGCATTGGCGGAAGGCAGCTCCTGACCGGACTGGGTCTGGGTCTCGAACGCAACGCCGAAGAAACTGCTGTTCAGGTTGACATAGATGACGCGATTATCCGCCCAGATGGACATGCCGGCGTGATCGGCCACGTCGGACTCCTTCACCACCCGGAAGACCTGGCCGAACCGATCGATCAGGAAGTGATAGGCATGCTGCTTCTGCACATAAGACAGTACGCCTTTGCCGATCCGCTTCAATTTCGACGTTTCATCCTCTTCGAATCGCGCCTGATCGCTCTCGGTAGTGTGATAGACGATGCCCGCGGGCGCAGTGCGCCATTCCGGTTGAGCGGGATCAATCGCCGCACGCCGGTACACCGGATAGGCAATTCGTGGGTCGCTGGAAACGGTGTAGCGATCGTCAATCCGCAGGCCGTTGCTATAGATTTCGAAGTCCTTGGTGTGCTCGACCAGCCAGACCGTGGCGAAAACATCCGCGCCGGAAGCGCTAACGCGCGGCAGTGGAGCGAACGATTGTCGAGCCTCGGTCGTCGAAGGCTTGTATGCAATGAGCAGCGAAGTCAGCACCAGCAGAAAAATCAGGATTGGGCCTTTGCTTCGCGATCTCGGAGCGGGCCGCGCCAAGCCGATGCGTTGTTGCAGGTAACGTAAACGCGTCACCGGATCGGCGATGCGGTTCGCTCGCAATTCGATGAGTTTCTGAGCTAAAGACTTCAGCACGCGTTTCAGCCTGAAAGCTCAGTTATCGGCGGACCGGTACTCGAACCTTATAGTGGCTAAAGTAAATCCTCCTAGCTTTTCCGGTGGAACACCCTAGGTGATTGAAAACACGCTAGGAAGGCCGGGCGGCAGAGGCTTGGCGGCTTTGCGGCAGCAGACATAGAACGCCCTTGTAGAATCCTTCTGATTCAATCCCAAAGGCGTGGTCGAACCTGGCGCGGTAGTTCTCCCAAGCGATGGCTGAGGTCAACTCCACCAGTTGCCTTTCATCGAAGATCTGCTTGAGCGCCTGGAACAAATCGTCGGAAATCTCGACCGGCGTATTGGTCATCGCGACTGCGTAGCGAAGCACCAGCTTCTCTGTCCCACTGAATTCGGTCGCGTCTTCGAAATCCGGAAGCGCCGCCAACTGACTTTCAGCAATACCGGACTGTCTGCCCACGGCAGACCCGATGTCGATTCAAAAGGGACAGCCAATCAGGAGCGCCGTCTTGATACTCGCCAGCGCCTTGAGCTTGGGCTCAACGGTTTCTAAGGCACGCTGCCCCATCTCCATTTCGCCGATCGCTCGCAGCAGGCGAGGTTGGTGCGCCGTGATGCGGAAAGGCAGGATCACGCGTCCCAGCCTTCGTTTGGTCATCCAATAAAGGAAACGGGTTAACAGTCCCGCTTCGGCCGGTTCCACGCCCTGGATACGTGCCATGTCTTTCCCCCACGCTATTCTAACGTGGTTCGTGACGACGAAACGACCGATTGCTAAATTGTTTTCCGCCGGTCACGAAACGCCGCCGCATTACAGCAGTCTTACAACTGGAGAACGAAGATGAGAGACGCGGCAGCCTGCCCGAACGAGTGGAACCCTAAGCAATGTCAATGCAAGGCCATTATCGAGACACCTAAAGGGCGCCGGAACAAATTCGACTACGACCCCGACTTCCGGATGTTCAAGCTGGGTGGTCTGCTGCCGGAGGGCATGGCGTTCCCGTTCGACTTTGGCTTCATCCCGTCAACGCTGGCGGACGATGGCGATCCTCTCGACGTGATGGTGTTAATGGACGAGCCGGCGCATGTCGGTTGTCTGCTGGATGTTCGGATCGTCGGGGTAATCGAGGCCCAGCAAATCGAGAAGGGCCAAGCCACGGAAAACGACCGGCTGCTAGCGGTCGCTATACACTCTTATAATCACCAGCACATCCAGTCACTGGACGACGTAGACAAGACGCTTCTGGATCAAGTCGAAGAATTCTTCGTCTCGTACAACAAGAGCCGTGGCAAAAAGTTCAAGGTGAAGGGCCGGCACGGGCCGAAGCGCGCCGCGCAGCTGGTTGATGCGGGGATTAAGAAGTTCAAAAAGAAGAAATAGTGCGAAACGCTGGCGGCGCCGTGACTGCAAGGAGCGGTTTAACTCTATCTGCCGCCGGCGCGCGGCCCTTCTTATGGTCCTCTGATACCAGCGCGGCCAGAACAATACTGTTGGCGTTACCACCGCATAACGAGTTTCCTGTGAAATCACAGATCCTGCAAATTTATTTTTCCTCTATTTCGTGAAACTTGGGCTCGCGGCCGTGATTGAACAGTGAGGACGCCTGTCAGGATCAAAGCGAAGAGGAGCCTATGAATCCTACAGCAAATGACTATTCGTCGCCCGATCCGGCGCAAAATATCAGCCTCACCGAAGCGGACCAGTTCCGTGATCGATTAGCCGGCGCGCTTGCGTTGGAGTTTGCAAATCGATACGTCAAAACCATTACCGGCGCTATCGTCAACGAATCCGATGTACGTCAGAACGCGGGCTCGGTGCAACCCGTGAATCTATTTGGCACTTTGGCGGATCCGGCAGCCGCTGAAATGAACGTGGCACAGTGGCGCGCATCCGTTCGCGCGGCCGCACTGGGCCAGAACCCCGTGGGTGACCTCGAGAACGCTTTGAAGCAGGCGCTGCCGCGTCGGATGTCCAATCCATCCTGTTGCGAGCCACCCCCATTCAGTCGGCCGTTCGCAGCACCATCCTGCCGATCTAGCGGCCAGGGGCGGCCCGCCGGGTTATCATGCAGGCAGGAGTATCCCATGTTCGCTAATGCAGCTTCTCTCTTGGCCCTGCCTTTGCTGCTCGCCGCCGCCGAAGTTCCCCCGGGCGCTCACTTGCTGCTTCGGATGGAGAATTCCATTAATACTAGAACGGCGCAGCAAGGCGACTATGTTTATCTGCGGACCGCTAGTCCAATTAGCGCGGGCAATGAAATCCTCGTGCCGGTGGGAAGCTACGTGCAAGGCGTGGTCACCGAGTCAAGCGCAGCGGCCGCGTCGCCGGACGCGCGCAGTTGGCGATTCGTCTGGAAACGCTTACGCTCGCCAGCGGCAAAGTGTTCAAGTTCTCGCCGCACTTGAGCGCGGTGGAGTCGGGCGAGACGGGGCAGAAAGTGGTTGGCAAGGAAGGCGCGGTCGAACAGGCGCCGGGGCATGGCGACGACGCCAAGCAGATCGCGATCCTGGCAGGCAGCGGAGCGGCCATCGGAGGCCTGACCGGCCGGAATTGGAAAGGCGCTGGGATTGGCGCCGGCGTGGGGTCGGCCGTTGGCCTGGCGACCGTGCTAATGACGCGCGGCAAAGAAGTTGAGCTGCAGCAGGGCACGACGCTGGACGTCGTTTTCGACCGGGCCGTAGTGATCGAGTGAATCGGCCCATTTCTTAGTTGGTCGCGCCCTGACTCTGTACCGGCGCGGTCGCGATGACGGTCGGCGCCGTATATCTTCCCGCCATGTAAGGAATCCACGTGAAGAGTGGACCCCCCGAGATGGTTACCTGATAGCGGGCGTCGCCGATGCCGGAGTCCGCGATGCTGTTAAACGCCACTTCAGATGTGGTTAGGCCCATGAGGCCGGCTCCGCCACCGTCGGGCGCGGTGGTGCTGCCGTAGACCACGTAGTTCTTGACAGATGTCGAGTTCCAATTGTTCACGACCGCGCTACGAACGGCCGACTTGAGCACGCTCCGAGATATATTGCTGGGTGAGCAGGATCCGGCCCATATCTACGATGAACACGATCATGCTGAGGGCAGCGGTGAATACCAGGGCGGTTTCCACTAACGCCGCACCGCGTTGACGCTTCTTCCGGCCTTGTGTCTTAGCGTTTTGATTCTGTTTAACTAGCATGCAATCATCCTTCGAGGGCATTAACAGGTCGAGCAAGAGATCTGCCCCATATAAACTGTAGTCGCGCGCGGCTTTCCATTAAACGTGAAATTCGTAAAGAGCGCGTTGATCGTGAAATTATTGATGGTGATCGTGATGTCGGTGGGCATGCCGCCCGCTGGATTAATGCTCACGGTCACGTTCGAAGTGGACAGACCCGGAACGATCGAACTGGTTCCAGCCGTAGTGTTTCCATAGACCACCATATTCTTCAGCGCGGTCGTGAAGGTGGACGGGCTGGCGGTGTCATAAGTCATTTTCGATCCCAGCTCGGCCGCATTGGCCACCGATGCCAGGACCGTGTTGTAAACGTAGAAGCTGTAGCCGAACTGGTAGATGCCGGCGAACAGCGCCCAAAGGATCGACCAGCCGAGTGCGAACTCCAGCAGCGCGTTTCCCCGTTCCGATTTGTTCTTGATCGTTTTCATGGCTCCCACCTATTGGTACAACATGGTTGAGTAAATCTTGGTGCTATCGGTGCCGCCGGCTGAATTTCCGTTGGTACTAGCTGGTCCGATATAGATGGCGCAGATCGGGCCGGAAGTTCCCGAGTAGCTGGGAAGCAGGAAGAAATTTGCGAAGCCGACGATGTTGGTGGAGGCGTTATTTCCATTTCCGCTCCACGCTCCGGCGACCGCCACGGTGACGATGCGGCGGTTATTGCCCGTGCCCGAGGCTTCGTAAGCAGCGTAGGTGGCCGCGGTGTCATTGCTGTCCTGAGCCGCTCGCGCGTTGAGCGCATCGAAGATGGAAGTGCCACGGTTACCGGGTACGCCACCAAGACTGTTTCCCGTAGCGAGCGAAGACGGACTGGAATCGGAGTTCGGGTAGCCCCCGTATTCGATCGCGCTGCGTATATTGCTGTTGCTATTTCCTGTTCCGATATCTACAAATCCGTGTTCGGAAGGAGGGTTGCCGGGAGGAGTGAATCCCGCATCGCCGGCGCAGGTGGTTGTGCCTCCATTGCCCCATTTGAGTGTGTACGACTGGCCGACCGTCCATCCAAAATTGGTGGTGTTCGCCGCGTTATGCGCATCGGGAGCGAAAGGCAGCATGCCGCCCGAGAGTGTGGTCTGCGCCTGCTGGCCCCCTACCGCGCTCGATTGCAGGAGCTGTGAGGTCGGCAGATTGGGGATGACAGGCAAGAAGTAGAGCGGCAAAGTTGCGTTGGCGGTTACGTTAATGAAACGGTAATTGTTGGTCGCATTGGACGACGCCGTGGCGTAATTATCGTAGGTTCCCGTGAAACTGGTCGCGTACGTGTCGGTGATGTTGGCGATCGCGTTGACGTCGAAGTTCCAGCCATTGGGCCGGCTGGAACCAAGCGGCCCGGCTGTGGCTACATTGTGAGCGTTCGTGATGCCCGCTTGCGACCCATCCATCATGCGGCAGGCGGCGATGGCACTGGCATCGACGAAAGTCTGCAGTTCGTTCTTTACGATGAACATGCGCCCGAGGTCGAAGGCCAAGCCCAGCATGCCGATCATTACTGATCCGCCGGCCGCAATCAGCAACAGGCTGAAGCCCCCTTGATTCTTCCGGCGGCCGCTTCGGGGAACCGGATTACTACCGTGTTGTTCAGAGTTTCGTTTCATAGCGCGTCCACTTCTTCTTCATCGACCCAACCCAGCGTTTCAACATAGGACTTTCATACCGCCTTTACTGTACGCTGACATTCTTCCCAATGCATTCCGCGTGCCAAGGGAAAAATACGCAGGATCAGCTACTTACCGTTGGGATCGGACATCTTTGGTGAGACAAAGTGGCGCACCGAGAGCGGATTGTCCTGCACCTTTAATACAGGAGTACTGAGGTACGTAAGGTATTTGCTGTACGGTTATCGAGCCAGGCTGGGAGGCACGTCCTGCAGTTCCGGTTCAGGCACGTTCAGTTTGCTGTGGCCTCTTCCGTAAAGGAAGTACACTACGAAACCGACCAGCATCCAGCCCAGTGCCACGAGCTGCGTATAGCCATCCAGCGAAAGAATCATGATGCTGCAGACGATGGCGCCCAGGATCGGAACCAGCGGGACGAGTGGCGTACGGAACGGGCGGGCCAGATTCGGTTGGGCGCGGCGCATGATCCAAACGCCGATAGAGACTAGTACGAAGGCAAACAGGGTACCGATCGAAGTCAGGTCACCCAGCAGAGATCCAGGAAGAAATCCGCCCAGAATGCCCACAAAAAAGAAGAGCGTGATGTTGCACTTGTAGGGCGTGCGGAAAGTCGGATGAACGGCACAGAAGATCTTCGGCAACAGGCCGTCCGTCGCCATGGAATAGAAGACCCGGCTTTGGCCCAGGAGCATCACCAGGATAACGGAGGAAAAACCAAACAGAATGGCCACCGTGATCGCGGTTGCAAGCCACCCGTAGCCGGGCATGTGGTTCTGGACCGCATAGGCAACGGAGGCTTCTTTTCCGGCTTTCAGGAACTCGGTCCAGTTGCCGACGCCGGTGAGCACGTATCCAAAGAGAATGTAGAGAACGGTGCAGATGGCCAGCGATCCCAGAATGCCCTTGGGCATGTCGCGGCCCGGATTCTTGGTTTCCTGCGCGGCGGTGGATACGGCATCAAAACCGATGAAGGCGAAGAAAACGATTCCGGCCCCGCGCAGCATGCCGCCGAATCCGTGCTGCATGATACCTTAATGACCAGGAGTGCCGGCGGGAATAAAGAACGGGGTGTGATTGGCCGGATTCATGAAGCGCCAGCCCAGGGCGATGAAGATCAGCACGATCGTGACCTTGACGGCTACGATGATCGAGTTGACGGTGGCCGATTCCTGGGTTCCTTTTATCAGCAGGGCAGTCAGGATGAGCAGGATCAACAGAGCGGGCAGATTGATAATGCCGTGTACCCCGGCATCGGTGGCTTCGAGCGGCGAATGGCACCATTCGAAGGGGATCGCCCCGCCCAGCAGCCGGTTGGCGTATTCGCTCCAGGCGATCGAAACCGTCGCGGCCCCCATGGCGTATTCGAGGATCAGCGCCCATCCGATGGTCCAAGCCGCGAACTCTCCCATGGTGGTGTACGAGTAAGTATACGCGCTGCCCGCAATGGGAATCATGGATGCGAACTCGGCGTAGCAAAGCCCGGCGAAGAGGCATCCGGTTGCGGCCACGACGAAGGACAGGATGACGGAAGGCCCCGCGGCTTCAGCCGATGCCGCAGCGGTGCGGACAAACAGCCCAGCGCCTATGATGGCGCCAATCCCCAGTGCGACCAGGCTCCTGGCGGTCAGCGTGCGTTTGAGGTCACTATGGCTGGCTTGTTCCAGCAAAGAGCTTAGCGACTTCTTTCTAGTTAGGCTCATGTGCACCCCTGGGAGTGTTGTTTGTCCGACATGCAGAATATCACAATAATGCTTATTTCTGTGACGGCCGGGCCGGAAGTGGCGTTCCAGGGCGTTTAGTACTTCTCGGTGGTCGCCAGACTGGCTCTAAGGCTAACGCTCTACGGTTCTCTATCCCAAGCCTGTCGAATAGAAGTGGGACGGGCTTTAGATTCCGATACCTCCATATGATTCGTCTACTCGTTTTTGCCGCTACAACCACGCTGGCGCTGGCGCAGCCGCCGGGGCCAAGCATCAGCCTGCCGTCTCTGGGCTATGTTTTCGACAATAATGCCAAAGCGATCCGGCTAATTTCGGGAGTGCCTGGCGCGGCTAGCCTGGACGCTCCAGTTTCAGCTGGAACTTCTTTGGACTCGGCCTTTGTCAACTCACGGGCGCAACTGGCAATTGCCAATGCCAAGGACGGAGGCGTGGCGCTGGTTCAGTGGACCGGCACGCCACAAGTTACCGCGATTGAGTTCCGCGCTTAGCCAGGTGACGATGGCGGCGTTCAGCAGATCCGGCGACGGGGCCGCGATTTCGGACGGAACCACGGTGGAAGTATGGTCGGGACTGACCAGTACGCCCGCAGCTGGGGGCCACGTTCAGTCCCAATGGCGGCGTCACGGCCTTGGCGATCAATGCCAGCGGAACGGTGGCAGCGGCGTAACGGTTCAGGCTCCGTAGTGTTATTAGGCGACAACGCTCGAGTGCTGGCAAGCGGCGGAGCCTGGACGGCCTTGGCATTCCTGCCTAATGGAAACGACCTTCTGGCTGCCGATGGAGCGGGCCAGACTTTGACATTGATTCAAGATGTCCAGAACACCGCGGCGGCCTCTGTGGTGCTGAGCGTGAGCGAAAAACCGGGAGCCTTGGTTGTGTCTGCCGACGGATCGGAAGCCGCGCTGGGCCTGGCTGACAACGTGACGATCGTAAATCTGGCCAGCGGCGTTGCCAACTCAATTGCTTGCGGTTGTCAGGCGGCGAGCTTTGATCTGCTGCAAGGCAACCTGGTGGCCCGGATCATCGATGCGCAAACCGGCTCCCAGCTGCTGCTGGATGCCGACTCCGCGCAGCCTCGCATCGCGTCGCTGCCGGACCTGAATCTGGGAGTGTTCAATGAGCCGTTCAATGAGTCGTTCATCATTCGCAATTATCATGACCGTCGCCGTTCTGGGTGGTTCCGCCGCCGAAGGGCAGGCCATTCGAGCCAATGCCGGATTTACCAGCAAGGTGCTGGCCGCGAACGACGACGGGTCCGCGCCGCTCGAACCGATGGGCTTCAGCATCAACTTTTTCGGTAAGACCCGCAGCTCTGTTTACGTCAACAACAACGGCAACATAACATTTGACAGCTCGCTAGCCACTTACACTCCCTTCGGCCTTGACAGCACACAGCGCGAGATCATCGCGCCGTTCTTCGCCGATGTGGACACCCGTAACCCAGCTTCGAAACTAGTCACTTACGGTGAAGACACCGTTAACGGTCACAAGGCGTTCGGCGCAAATTATATTAATGTCGGCTATTACGCGTCGCATGCCGACAAATTGAACAGCTTCCAGGTGGTGCTGATCGACCGCAGCGAAACTGGGGCTGGAAATTTCGACCTCGAATTCAACTACGCGAAAATTCAGTGGGAGACCGGCGATGCCAGCGGCGGCGTCAGTGGATACGGAGGAACCCCGGCGGTAGTGGGGTGGTCCAATGGCACCGGCGATCCGGGCACGTCCTATCAACTTCCAGGTTCGCTGCAGAGCGGCGCTTTTCTCGACGGCGGACCGTATGCGTTGATCAACCAGACCGTCAATGCAGTCGTATCGGGCCCAACCAGCGCCGTACAGGGACGGCTGACGTTCCGCGCGCGCGATGGAGTGCTCAGTCCGGGCTTGAGCATCACTAGCGGCGTTCTTCCCGATGCGACAGTGGGAACCACCTACACAACTTCGCTCACGGCGACCGGAGCGAACCTCCGTTTCAATGGACTCTGCTGCCCGACGTGGTCCCCCCGCCAGGTTTAACGTTGAGCGCTGACGGAACTTACACGGGTATGCCCACTCAGCAAGGCACCTATAGTTTTACGTTGAGCGTTACTGCCAACACCGACGATGGCCAGGTTACCGCTTACCAGCGCGGAAGCATCACCATCCGTCCGGGCGCGGTTGCGATCCTCAACACTTGCCCGTTACAAGGCGGCACGGTTGGTTCGCCATACTCGGTAACCCTGTTGGCGAGTGGAAGCAGCAGCGGTTATCTGTGGAGCGTGGATGATCCATATTCGCTCCCGCCCGGCGTAGGGTTGAGTCCGGCCGGCCAACTGGCGGGCACACCAATGTCAGCGGGCACATATATCTTCAATCTTCGCGCCAGCACCGTCGCGTTGAGCACCACTCGACCTGCGCAGTCGTTGTGCCGGATGACTGTGCAGCCGGCAGCCGTTCAGATGACCTCCGGATGCGCACTTCCAAATGCGACAGTTGGCGTTCCGTACGCGCAGCTGTTATCAACCGCTGGCGGCTACGCGCCCTACCGGTACAGCCTGGTTGGCCAATTGCCACCAGGGTTGGCGTTTACGCCGGATGGTCTGGTCGCCGGCACCCCGCTATTTGCGAACGCGTCTTCATTTCAGGTCGGTGTCACGGACAGCCGCGGCGGGCAAACCTCTCAGGCATGTTCGGTCACGGTGAATGCGCCGGCCTTCAATCTACCTTCCGTCTGCCCGTTGCCGGCGGCCGTGACCGGAACCAGTTACAATCGACACTTCCGCCGGGCTACGTCTGGTCGCTTTCCGGCACGCTCCCGGCTGGGCTTACGATGACGCCTGATGGAAGTATCTCAGGCACGCCGATGTCGGCTAAACTGTCGCAATTCCTGCTGATTGCAACCGATTCAAATGGCAATCCGGCCGCGCAGATCTGCAGCTTAGCGGTGACCAGAGGGTCACTGGCAGTAACCGGCTGCCCACTTCCGGACGCGGCGGCCGGGCAATCGTATCAGGCCAGTGTCAATGCACTGGGGGGCTCCGGTCCTTACACATTTACAGCGGCCGGCTCCTTGCCTCCCGGGATTTCGGTCTCGCCCAACGGATTCGTAAGCGGTTCCTCGACTGCTGGGGGGGCGTACCCGTTCAACGTCACGGTGCGTGACGTCAACGGTCAAACATTTACGCAAGCCTGCAACCTGAACGTCACTCCCCCGGTGTTGCATGTCACGACCGCCTGCCCGCTTCCCGACGCCCGATTGGGCCAGACTTATTCAGCGCGCGTGCAGGCAGCCGGAGGCGTGGCGCCATATCAGTTCGAATTTTTCGGCTACCTCCCGGATGGGCTGCAGGCCGCCAGCGACGGCACGCTTTCGGGAACTCCCACCGCACTGGGCGGGGATGCATTCCAGGTTGCCGTAACAGACTCGCAAAACAAAACTGTCACGGCGCCTTGTTCGGTGGGCGTCGGATTGCCGGCCGTGCCGCAAATCAGCATTACGGGCGTACCGGCCACGGTGCAACCGGCGGCCACTAATATTGCTGTGACCGCGCAACTCGCTGCGGCCTATACACAGCCTATCTACGGGCAGTTCAATTTGAATGTGTTGCCCAATACGCAGAGTAGTCAAGGGGCAGCGAACCAGGCCGATCCAAGGCTGCGATTCGCCAATGGGCAGACCTCGATCTATTTCGTGATTCCTACCGGGACGACGAAGGTCACTCTTCCGCTGTTTTCAACCGGCACCGTGGCAAGCACCGTGATAGTCTCGCTCGTAAACGTGGGTTCGTCGGGTGTGCCGCTGCCGCTGCACCCGTCGCCCGTCATATTCAATATCGCGCCGGCCGCCCCGGTGATCACCTCGGCTTGTTACACGGTTACGCAGACCGGCGTTAACGTGCAGGTCAATGGGTATTCGACCACGCGTGAGCTCACGCAAGCTAATGTGACGGTCGGAACGAATACGTTCAAAACGGACGTGAGCGGGATTGCCGCCGCTTACTTCTCCGCGCCCCAAACCATCCGCGCCGGAGGAAGCTTCGCGTTGACGCTACCTTATCAGGTGGACGTCGGGTCTAACAACAGCATCAGCTCGGCCACCATCAACCTGTCCAACACGGTGGGCGCAGCGGGCAGCCGGGCCATTCAGGCCTGCCAGTAGCATTGGAAAGGCCGCACCCTAGAAAATCTCCCTAGCTGGGGAGGTGAATTGGGTTGGAGCGATATATCCGGTGGTAATGAAGAAGACGGACCGGCGGCTAGGAGCCGGGCGACGGCCACTATTTCGAAATCATCTCCAGCGGTAGATGGTTGGTCCGCGGGCCGAACAAGCCAATCGATAGCATCACCACCGCCATGCTGCCCGCGATCAGAAGCGAACACCCCCATTACGCCGAAGCGCGCCAGGAAAAAGCCGATGACGAACGAAGTAAATACCACCGAGAGACGGCTCCACGAATAAACGAACCCGATGGCCCGCGCGCGGATTCGAGTCGGATACAGCTCCGCCTGATAGGCATGCAGTGAGTAGGACATGATGTTGTTCGACAACGTCAGCAGCACTCCGAACAGAATCAGCAAAGCCGCTAAAGTCATTCGAGCAAAGAGCAAGCCCGACACCGCGATTCCGAAGGCGGCCAAAACGATCTGCCATTTGCGCTCCAGCTTGTCGGCCAGCGCGACTGCCAATAGCGGGCCGAATGGCGCCGCGATCGCGATGATGAAGGTGTATTGCAAGCTGCTGGTTACCGCAATGCCGCGCTCGATCAGCAAAGTTGGCACCCAGTTGGAGAACCCATAAAAACCGACTGTTTGAAAAAGATTGAAGATCACCAGCATGACGGTTCGCCGCAGATAGGGTGGCTGCCAGATCTCGATAAAGCTACCGCGAGATGGCTGAACTTCCGCACTCGCCGGTAGCGGCAAGCTGAAGCCCGCCTCCGCTGCAACGCGTCTTTCAAGCGCGGCCATCAATGTCTGCGGCTTCCTCGATTCGGCCGTGCTGCGCCAGCCAGCGAGGACTTTCCGGAACGCGCCGCCGTATCCACCAAACCAAGATCGCGCTAGCCGCGCCAATCAGCACCACCCAGCGCCAGCCATCCAGACCGAGCGGCGAAATCGGCACCAGCAGCCAAGCCAGCAGCGCGACCACAGGGACGGCGGCAAACTGAATGGTCGAGTTGAAAGCGAAACGCGCGGCCGCGCGACTGGCGCGGCATAAGCTCCGATAGATAACTGTCGATAGTGACCAGTTCTACGCCCACGCCAATTCCTGCGATGAAGCGCCAGAGATTGAGGCCGAACACGTCTTTCTGAAACGCCATCACGACCGTGGCGGCGGTGTACCAGAGCAGCGACCAGGTGAAGATCGTGCGCCGCCCAAAGCGATCCGCCACGAAACTGAACAGCGCAGTGCCAATGAACAGCCCCAGAAACATGGACGCTGCGAAACTGGCAATTCCCGTGGCGCCGAATAAGCCCGGTGTGGTCGCGCTCAGAATATGGCTGCGAACCAGGCCGGGCGCGATATAGCCGGTGAAAAACAGATCGTAATATTCGAAGAAACCTCCCAGCGAGAGCAGCAGTACATACGTCCAGATGATGCGCGTGGCCGGCAGGCGGTCAAGCCGCGCGCCGATCAACCCGCTTTCAACGAGCGCTGCTTCTTGGCTTGGCGAACTTCGCTGCATCAATTGGAACGTTCGGTTGCACGCCGGTCAACTCAATGGTCGACTTGTCCGCTCAGCCAGGTGATGGTCCAGCGAAAGGGCATCTTCACTCCGGCAACATCACGATAGTCGGCATAGTCGATCTGCGTTGGATTCAAACCCAACGGTGACTCGCTGTAGCGCACCACTCGCAGCAGCAAGCCTGACTTGGGGTCAAAGTAAAAATTCACCGGATACCGCCCGTCGCTGGTTCCCTGTACCACCTGGACCTCTCGATCGTCAATAGTGGCAGGCGAGCCGGCGCGCCATTGCCGAAGCGCTTGCTTGAGGCCCGCTGGAAAAGATAAGTCAGCGTCCAGCTTCGCTCCCTCCAATTCCCCGTCGCTGAGCTCCAGCACGGGAACCGGCGTGTTGGCCGCCGGCGCGGCTGTCCAGCCGATATGCCCGTCATACGCAGTGACGCTGTCTCCAATCGTCGTATGCACTATCATGCTGCGTTGCTCCGGAGCTTTGGCAAAAATTTCCATTGGTGTCTTATCGGTCTCTCCGAATCCCACGTAGCTGCCCTTGGCGACAAAGCTGGTGAGCTTCGCCAGCCGCTGCGCGCCACCCAGCGCCTGGATATATTTGTCCAGATATCGGATCGGCGGGGCGCGGCTGCGCAGCCTGCTCCATTGTGTCGGGTGGCTCCGGCGGCGGAGGAGCGCCGTACAACTCGACTCAGGCTCGGAGTGACCTTGGGCCTATCGCCGCCGCGATGGCATGAATAACAAGTGACCTCGCGCCGCCCTCCGAAATAGGTGCGGTTCAACGCCGACACCATGATCAACATTTTCCGCGTGGTCTGCTTCAGCTCCGTGTCGTCCGCGTACTTTTCCCAGTTCCCTCCGCTTTCCGCGATATGGCAGTCCGTGCAGGTCATCCCTAGCGACGCGGAGATAAAGCCCATCGTCGACATAAATTGATCGACCGGGAATGCCTTTGAGCACTTGAATATTTCTGAAGACTTTTTCCGCCATCGGCGGTTTCGCGCTTGCCCCGGTCTGCCCGCTTGCCAGCGTAACGGCGATCACGCACAAGATCGTTATCCTAAGACTGGTCGGGATTCGCACGCGCTCTTGATGATAACAATAAGGATCAATCTCGTCTTGACGCCCCAAACTTCAATACTGTATCGTGAAACCGGCCCAGCCACAGGAGGTTATTTTGCACCACCATCGATGGATGATCGCTTGCCTGTTCACGGCCACGTGTGCATTAGCACAAACTCAACTGCCCTTTATCAGCGAACTGAAGCAGTTTTATACCATCAGAAAGGGCGATCTGCTCAAGGCCGCCGATCGGATGCCGGCCGAGGATTACGACTTCAAACCCACGCCCCAGGTCCGCAGCTTCGCTCAACTCTTAGCCCATGTCATCGACGCCCAAATGGGCTTCTGCTCCGCCGCTAAGGGACAGCCAAAAAAGATTGATGCTGCCTCCAAGACTTCCAAAGCAGATTTAGTGGCAGCCCTCAAGACATCGTTCGACGAGTGCGATAGCGCCTTCGCCCTGATGACCGATGCCAGAGGCGCTGAAATGATAAAGGCCGGGGCGGTGAGCGCTCCAAACTTGGCACGCTGCTCTATGCGACCCTGCACGACAACGAGGAATATGGCTACCTGGCGATGTACCTCCGCCTGAAGGGCCTGGTGCCCCCATCCACCGACAGCCGGTAGTAGGATTAAACGACGAAAGGAACCACGATGCGCATTGCAATGCTTACGCTGCTTTCGGTTCCCCTGTTGGCGCAGCAGAACGCTCCCAAGATTCCATTCGAGTCCGTACCCGAACCGTTGAAGTATTCGGCCCAGATGAATCTGGGCGAGGTGCTCTCGGTAGCCGTCAATTCCAAGGGCCACGTTCTCGTGGTCAATCATCCTGGCAGCGGCACCACGGGTCCGCTATACGGCAACGCATCCACGCAACTGCTGGAGTTCGACGAGACCGGCAAGTTCCTGCGCGAAGTCGGGCACGGCGTCTACGGCTTGGGCTACGCGCACAGCGTGCGCTACGACAAGTACGACAACCTGTGGATAGTCGACAAAGGAACGCATTCGGTGATGCGGTTCAATCCTGCCGGATACGTAACGCTGAACCTCGGCCGCCGGCCGGAAGGGCCCGACGAGCCCGAATTACTACAGGGGCAACGGCTTAGGGCGTGGCGGCGAAACACGCCCAGCGCAAGATCACGTGGACGGAATGTTCCGGCGCCCACCGACATCGCCTTTGATAGCGACGACAACATTTACATCAGCGACGGCTACATCAATTCGCGAGTGGCGAAATTCGACAAACACGGCAACTGGATCAAGTCGTGGGGATCGCGCGGGCGTCAGCGGCCCGCATGCCGACCAAAATCCCAGCCAGTTCAACACTCCGCACAACATCGGGATCGACCGGCAGAACAACGTCTACGTCGCCGATCGCGGCAACCGCCGCATCCAGGTCTTCGATCGCGACGGCAAGTTCCAGCGATTCATCTTCCTGAATGTTCCGTACGACAAGACCAGGCATCCCGTGCTCGGCAACCTGGCGCCGAATCCTCCCGATGAGACGCAGCCGTGGACCATCTGCATCACGCAGGGCCCGACGCAGTATCTATACACATCGGACTCGGAGCCCGGCCGCATTTACAAGCTGACGCTGGACGGCAAGATCGTCGGGATGTTCGGTGAATCGGGACACGACATGGGCCAATTCAGCTGGACGCACGGCCTGGCGTGTCCTTCGGAGAACACGCTGTATGTCGCCGACATGAACAACTGGCGCGTGCAGAAGATTATCCTGCATCCGGAGAAAGCGCGCACTCCGACTGGCACAAAATAGCGTTCGGCGGAAACTACTTCTTGTTGTTTTGCTGGCTGAGCTGCCATTGCGTGAAAGCGTCTTCTTGCTCATCCAAGCCTTGATTTCGGACGATGATCGAGATGCGGCGATTGGAGGGGTCGGCGGGGTTGCTTTTTACATACAATCTTTGATCGGCGAATCCACGCACCTGACTGATGCGGTTTTCAGACAATCCCGAGGCAACCAAGATGCGACGCGCCGCGTTGGCACGATCGGAGGACAACTCCCAGTTAGAATAATCGGCGCGTCCATAGGGAATCGCGTCGGTATGGCCCTCGATTGCGATCTTGTTCGGTAATCTCACCAGCTCGTCTGATAACACCTTGAGAAGGTCGGCGCCGGCATCGGTTGGCCGCGGATTGCCGGTCTCAAAGAAGAGCCCCCGCTGCGTCTCCAGCAGATCGATTCGCAATCCCTCAGCGGTGATGGTCATTCTTACTTGTTTGGCCAAGTGCTCGAACGATGGAATCTGGTGCATGGCTTGTTCGAGTTTTTCCTTCAAACGATCCATATCGGTGCGGTTCAGCGTTAGGGTTTCCCCGATGCCTGCGTTTGTGGACCCCGTCTGGCGGCCTTTCCCGGTAGGGTCCTGAAAATAGCCGCCGACAGCTTTCTGAACCTTCTCACTCGCGCTCAAGAGCCAAAGAACGATGAAAAGCGCCATCATGGCCGTTACAAAATCCGCGTAGGCTACCTTCCAAGCTCCGCCATGCTCTTCATCGTGGCTCGCAATTACCTTGCGGACGATAATGATGGGCCGAGCGGTCTTTCCTTTCATGCCGCGGCTTCCGTTGTCGCAGCGCCCGGCTGCTTCCTGCAGGCATTATCCATTTCCTGGAACGTTGGCCGTACGTGGTGAGGGATGGCGCGGCGCGCGGCTTCCAGAGCAAGCATCGGGGAAATCCCCTTCATATAAGCCAGCAGCCCCATGCGAAGGCACAGGAAATAATCGCCTTCCGCGTCGTTTTGCTTCTTGATGTTCGCTGCTATCGGTCCCAGGAAGCCATAGCAGAGCAGTATCCCCAGAAATGTTCCCACCAGAGCGGCTGCGACCTTGTGTCCGATCTCTTCCGGTGGCCCACCGAGAGCGCTCATGGTGATGACTACTCCGAGAACGGCCGCCACAATTCCTAATCCAGGAAGACTGTCCGCCATCGTTGACAAGGCGGCGGCCGGCAATCGGCTTTGCCGGTGCAGGACTTCCAAATCTGTTTCCATCACCTGGTCGAGATCATGGATTTCGATGCCGCCCGCCAGCAGGCTGCGCACAGTATCACAGAAGAAATGCATCGTTTCCTTATCACCGCTGAAGCTTGGGTGCGCCTTGAACAATGCACTCTGATCTGGCTCGTCCAAATCCTTTTCGAGCGCGGTCAAGCCATTCTTGCGGGAAGCGGCAAAAAAATGATTTAGGAACTTCAGAGTATCGAGATAGAAACTTGCCGTATAGCGGCTTCCCTTGAAGACTTGGAGGACACTTGAAGCGATCGCTTTCAGCAGATGCGGAGGATTCCCAATCAGAACCGTGCCGATGGACGCGCCAAGGATAATCAGCAGTTCGGCGGGCTGCATCAAAACCAAAAGGTTGCCCTTTTCGATGAGATAGCCGCCAGCGATACAGCCGAGCACGACTAGCATGCCCACAATCGCGAACATTATTGCAAGTCTCCTGAATGACTACGGGTTCAGTCTCTTTGATCGGCCCGTCCAGGTATTGACTATAGAGTTGCGCCGGATGGTGCCCCGCAAATGGGGGGGATGACTAGCTGCTGGTACTGGCGTGAGGAGCTGAGAGATGAGCATACCAATTCAAGTCGCGACTGGATCTTGGAGCGCATGTGTTCCTCGCCATATTTCCAGATATCCAAGGCTTTCCAGTAACCCAAAGCGCCCGGAAGCTGCCTCAGAATTTTGCCCACATCCATGCGCGGAGCGGCCCGAAGATATCCAAAGCCGATCGAGTGCGCCAGCCGGGTACCGGCTCGGACTGTAGCCACAAGATTCCCATATTCGTTGGAAGGTTGATCGTCGAACTTACCTACTATCGGGCGCAGCCAAGGTGGCAGGTTCCAGACATCGGCCAACCACGCCGCCGTTGCAAAATGATTGAAACCAAAGAGCATTTGTTCGTAATGTAATATGTCAAACTGGTTGCTCGGCCGCGAACATCTGTCGGTTAGTACCAAAAGATTCGCATATCTCTCGGGATATGCTTGAATCAAAGCTAGCCGTCCGATGTCGTGCAGCAGTCCCGCGGCATAAGCCAGTTGGGGGTCTACTTTCGCCGGTGCAGCCAGTTCGGCGCAGCAATCGGCGCAGGCCAAAATGTAGCGCCAGTAACCGCTAGCTTCGGCCACGGTCAAGGCGGATTGAAGGTAGTCGTGCACTGAAATCGTTATTGCAAACTCAACTATGTCGGCGGGACTCGTCGGTCTGATAATTGCCGGGTCATTGGACTCACCGGTCGCGACGCCGCGCCCGGCATTCATCGCAACTTGATTGGTTTTCTTCCATAATGCAGGCTCGCGTTGGAGTGCGTCCTCCAAGCTCGGGTCGTCAGCAGCGCCCAAAGGAATTCTTTTGAGGAGTTCCATGGCGATTGGCGCCAGAGGCTCTATTCGCTTGATGGTACTCGGCACGGTCATCGTCACAAGCGTACCAAATGGGTGCTTATTCTTCACCGCCCGAAATTGTGCAATCCTAAACTCATCGAGAAGTCGGTGTAGTTTTATGCAGTCGAGAAATTTAGCTTTATGCATGCTGCTTTCCCTTCAGCCAACCCTTCCAGCTCAAGACAGCCAACCAGCCACAGGTTACAACCTGCGAGTAGACACCACGTCTGGTGCGAGATTCCCGGTAGCGGTTACTGATTCGCTGAATCGCTTCGTTCTGGGGCTTCAAAAAGAAGATTTCCATCTTTTGGAAGACAGCGTGGAACAGACCGTGGCGCACTTTTCCGGCGAGGATGCGCCGCTCTCGGTTGGCCTGGTCTTCGACGAGAGCGGCAGCATGGACTATAAGCTTCGGACTTCTCAGGCAGCCGTCGCTCAGTTCTTGAAGACCATGAACGCCGACGACGAAGCGTTTCTCGTGGAGTTCAGCGACACCGCCAAACTTTCGGTCGGAGTTCACCGACCGACACCGGCGAAATTCAGGATGCGCTCAAGAACGCTAAGCCCGGCGGCTTGACCGCCATGCTGGACGCCATCAACATGGCCCTGCGCGAGATGAAAAAGGCGAAGAATTCCCGTAAGGCGATCGTGATCATTTCCGACGGCGGAGACAACCACAGCCAATACACAGCGTCTCAGATCGAGTCGCTGGTGCGCGAAGCGGATGTGCAAATTTACGCCATGGGTGTGTTTGAGCCCAGCCTGTCCGTTCGGGCTGTCGGCCGAGGAAGTCTCCGGGCCCAAGCTATTATCGGAAATCTCCACGCAAACCGGCGGGCGCGCTTTCTCAGCGGCGCTCACCAGCGATCTGCCGAGCGTCGCGGCCAGAATCGCGGTCGAATTGCGAAATCAATACGTGCTCGGCTATTACCCGAAGAATCAAACCAGAGACGGAAAATATCGGCATGTGGAAGTGAAGCTGGCGCAGCCGAAGGGCGTCTCGGCGCTCAAAGCGCACTGGCGGCTCGGCTACTACGCTGCTTCTCAATGATTTGGTAAATCAATGATTAACGATGGCCACTGATTAACGAAGGCCACCGATTATCGATGGCCGCCGACGTGTCCTCCCCACCGATGTGCCCGCCGCCACCGACATGCCCCCCGCCGCCGGGAAAGACGGGATGCACTGGCATGGGGCGCGGGGCCGGAATTCGCGGAGTCGGGGAAAAAATGCCGGTGCCTGGTGAAACGCCGGTCCGTATGGGGCCACGCCCCGCATAGGGGATGGCACGTAAGTTCGAAGTCCGCGCACCGCTACTCCTAAAATGAACGGCTGATAGGTATAACCAGGCAAGTAGATCGAGTTGAACCCCGACTGGTAAGGACTGTAAGGGTTATACAACGGGCTGGACGAAGCCATCCCTGAGTAAGGCAGGCCGGAGTAAGGCAGACCGAGCAATGGAAAATACGTGAAGCCGTCCATTCCAGGCCCTACCGAAGCAGGATCTGCATCAATCTGAGCAGTAATAGCATTGTCCGCTGAAATCGACTGCCTCCGGCCGATGGCCCAATCGTTGAACGCGTCGTTTGGCTGCACGGTTGGTTGCTCGGGGACCAGCACGGCCGCGAGCGGCAGGCTCATGCCGCGTTCAACCGTTACTGGCTCCCCCTCCGGCCCGGAGAATACTTCCGCCTGACCTTGGCGGACCCACAAGCACGGCGGATCGGCATTGATTCGGTAGATGCCTTTCTGGAGGACATGAACTCGCCAGTCCTTGTAAATCAAAGTGACCGAAGTGCCTGAATTGGGTTCGCCCGAATCCACGATGGCGGACCCAGCCCGCAATTCTACCTGGGTATCGGCGAGCGTCGTTTGCAACCATGCGAATTGCACTTCGTTCGCCTATCCGAAGGAAGACTCCAGGTGTTAGCAATACCTCCGCCCGTCCTTCCGCCGTGCGTAATTCCTCGCCTTGCGGCACGCTTGGAAATCTGCCGAGATGAGATTCCAGCGGCCGATCGCCCACATAAACGGCCCCTTCGAAAAAGTGAATTACACCGGAATGGGTGGAGATCACCGATTGTGCGTCGAGCGGGAGCGCCGTTGCGATGACCGCAGTTAACGCTGAAAAGGTCCACGCGCGGTTGGACATAAAAACAGCCCCTTGACGAGTATGTGCTCATCCTGGGATTCCGGTCAAGTTCGATTCACTATAATGAGACTCAGGATCGAGCCCGGGTGGCGAAACTCGGCAGACGCAAAGGACTTAAAAGTCCGATCGGGTCAGCCGTTGTTTCGTGCTACGTTTGAAACTGTGCGGGCGTGGCGGAATCGGCAGACGCATCGGACTTAAGCGCAAACTTGAGTGCTCGCCGGGAAACCGGCGATGCAGAACTGCTCAAAGTCGGGGAACCCTGTAACATGGCGATCCCGAGCCAAGCCCGGCCCGAAAGCGGCCGGGAAGGTGTAGAGACTAGACGGGCAGCACCTGAAACCCGGAACCGATCCGGGACATGGTGAAGGGATAGTCCAGACCCCAAACCCTGCGAGCAAGAAAGCAGGGGCGGCGAAAGCCGTAGCAGGGTATGAAAATCCGTTGGACCGCAAGGTCCGTGAGGGTTCAAGTCCCTCCGCCCGCACCATACACCAAAGTCGTCGAACCACTCTTTCTTGCGGACGTCGACGCGGATGTCTCTCTACAATTCGGGAGCAACTTACACACAGCATTTCTCCGAGATGTGACTATACGTCCAAACGCCGCGGAAGGAGCTTATCGAGGAACTAGGTAGATGATGATGGGCTTCGTTGCATCCGTCGAGGAGAACTGCGTTGTTGAAGCGCTCCTGCCCTCCGGCGCAAAAATGTCCGGCACTGTGTATTTGTATCCCTCAATGGCTGCAAACGAAACTTGGCCGTACGCATCGGTGAAGGCTACTCCCGCCCAAGTAAACCCCAGTCCCTCCAGGCTCGTTCCGATATTGATCCGGACATCCCTTGCTGGCGTGCCATCGGGAGCCAGGACGACCAACTTGACGGGAGTGCTTTTCAAAAAAGGCGGCAACTGGAAGTCACACTGCGTTCGTGCTGTTTCTGTGATCTCGACCGTGGAGGCGGCCGCTTCCTTGCCCGCGTTCGGCCAGTACAGCGGAGTAAAAGGATATTCAAGCGTCGGCGGCTTAAATATGTTCAACACAACCTTGTAGAGTCCAGGAGCGACTCCCTCAAACGAATAGTTTCCTTGATCATTCTGTTTGCACCGTAGAGCCAAGTAAGAGCCCCGGGGCTCGCCCAGGCACATCGGTGTCAGCGCGTATCAAATCGACACGGATCCCACCTGGAGCGGGCTTGCCGTCCGCGCGCACAACGTGCCCGCTGAGTCGCCCATTCCAGTTATTGTGGAGGACCACATCGAGAACCTCGCAGCCCCGAGCGATCACGTCAACCGAATCGTCGTTCTCGTCTTCGCGCCGCGTAAATCCGGGCAACATCGCTCTTACACGGTAGGAACCCGGCTTGAGCCCTGAGAACGAGTAGCGCCCGTGCTGATCCGTCGTGCCTTTCCGTCTTTGCCCCTCGCCTTCGATCTCGACCGAGGCACCCGCAGCCGGCTCGCCTTCCTCCGATATGACTCCGAAGCGCAAGCTTGAAACCTGCCCGAGTATTCTCGATGATGCAGGAGCTTTCGAGAGGCCGTTCAAGAATGCTAAATCCTCCCTAGCAAAACGGACATGCCTGCTACGAGTGCACCCGCGGGCCGGCAAATAGCCTGTGCCGTTGTCGTAGGTGTACATCAGATAATGTTGGCCAACCTCGAGGTGCGGGCCATCGCACATCCCATCGTCTAAAAGATTCACCGTTCTTTTCGCAACGCCTTTATAGGTTTTATCGATTCGCATGCGCGCGACTCCCGCCTCCTGGCCCTTCCCCAATTCGGTTACCGTCCCGAGGAAGATCAGCTCGGTTTCCGTATATGCGGCGCAGGGCGGCGGCGGGGGCGCACACTCGCAGGCAATTAAAACAGGAAGAACGTCGCATAGGTGGATAGCGACGACGATCATCCCTATAGCTTTGGCGGTCCTTGCCGCCCGGGACTGGAGACGACGGGTTTGCGACTTTCTCACCTGGATTAGATGTCGCCATGTGCTCTTCCTTAATCTTAACCTTCGGCTGGAAAATGCGAAATCCTGGAGGATGGAGGGGCGCCTCCCACAAGTCCAATGGGGTGTGAGCGCATCTCACTTTAGATGTCTTCCTTCAACTGCGCAAACAGCAGGGGAGAGTCAGGTGACCGTGTAACGCCCAAGCCGGAAACTTGCCTGCCTGGCAAGATGCGGATTTGGCGAGAGATCGGGATGCCTGTGAAACTTACACAATTACTTGCACAGCTTCACGCTTTTAGGTTATTAAGTCCCGTTTTTGCATGTACTTACAGATATTGACGAGCGACCTAAAATCCTTTCTCCGGCAACGGGAGTGCGGGTTCAAGTCCCGCCCCGGGCACCAGATCAATCCACCAGTCCGAATGCAATGATCGACTGGCCGGACGCCACGGCCACATACTGCTTCCCGTCGAATGTATAGGTCATCGGCGACGCCTTCCACAGCCGGTTGGCCTGAAACTCCCAGAGGCGTTTCCCGCTACGAGCGTCGGCGGCCGCCAAAAGCACCGCTGTCGTCACAGAAGAACACCAGCCCGCCCGCCGTACCCAGAACTCCGCCCCACGATTCAGCATGGCCCGGCTCCGGCAGCTCCCAGGCGATGGCGCCGGTGTGGATGTCGATCGCGCGCAGAACTTTGATTGAATTGTCGCCGGGCACGTTGCGCGTTGTGCCGCCCATATAACCCTTACCGGCCTTCCACTCCATGTCGATCTTGGTGTACACGCCGCATTTTTCGAGCGCCTGAATGTAGTAAAAACCGGTCGCAGGATTGTAAGACGTCGAAAACCAGTTGGTGGCGCCCTCGATTGGCGGGCAAATGGTATTGCCCTGCGTAGTCGGTACTTGATTCGGCTTCAACACCGGACGCCCGTCCGCGCCAATCTCACTCGCCCACGTCAGCTTTTTCACGAATGGCTTTGCGAGGAGCAGTTTGCCGGTCGATGCGATCGAGCACGTAGAAGAAACCATTGCGGTTCGCGTGCACCAGTAACTTGCGCGGCTCGCCATTCCAAGTTGCATCGATCAGCGCCTGCGTTTGAGCAGCATCCCAGTCCCACACGTCGTGAGGCGTGTATTGGAAATACCATTTGAGCTTGCCGCTCTTGGCATCCAAGGCAAGCACCGAAGCGGTGTACAGATTGTCGCCCTGACGCTCGTCGCCGTCGAAATCCGGACCGGCGTTGCCAGTGGGCCAGTACACTGTGCCCAGTTCGGGGTCGTAGGTGCCGGTCAGCCATGTGGATCCTCCCGGATGCGCGATGCCCTTGCCCTTCCAGGTCTCGGAGCCCGATTCTCCGGCTCCTGGCACGGTCCAAAATCGCCACGCCTCCTTACCCGTCGTCTGATCGAAGGCGGCCACAAAGCCGCGCACTCCTTCATCGCCGCCGGCCGTCCCGCTGATTACCAGGTTCCCGGCAACGAGCGGAGCCGACGTGGCGTTGTAGTTCTGATGCCAGTCGGCCATTTCGGTTTCCCAAAGCAGCTCACCGGTGCCTCGCTGGAGAGCGATCAGGTGGGCATTGTCGGTGACCATAAAGATGCGATCCCCAGCGGCGGCCACACCACGATTAATGCCGCCCGCCGCGTTGCCGACCAAGCCCTGCGTACGCTTGCGCTGGTAATGCCAGATGGCGCGGCCATCACCCGCATCGAGCGCCCAGCACTCGTTGGCGATGGTCACATACATCACGCCCTCAACCACCACGGGAGTGACCTGCAGATTGCCGGTATTTGGGACCGGAAAGATCCAGCGCGGGGCCAATCGGGAAATATTCGAAGCGTTAATTTGCGACAGTTTGCTGTAGCGGCTGCCGCCGGGTGCGCCGTTATAGCCTGGCCAGTCAGATTCAGAAGTTACTTCACGATACCGGTCGCCCGATTTGCGAAGCAGATGCAAGTGATGATCGTCGGTCAACATCTGCATGTCATCCGGGGTCTGGTTCATAACCAAGCCTTCTAACGTCTCGCCATTCGACTTTTCGACTTTGCCTCGGACTGTCGGTTCGCTCGGCGGCCGTTCCACAGTGCGGAGAAAGCGGACCAGATCGCGCATTTCAAGGTCTGTAAAGTGAAAGGCGGGCATCCCTGCATCCGGCCGGCCGGCGCGTATAAACTTTGCCAGCCCCGCGTCATCGTACGACCAAATCAGCGAGGTAATCGCCGGGCCATGCTCACCGCCGTTGGCGTCGCCGCCATGGCAGGCCACACAGCGGCTCTCAAACTGGCGGCGTCCGGCGGCAGCGTTTTGCGCCATCGCAATTGAAATGGTTGTCAGCCAGGCAAGCAAATCCCAATAGAAACCCGCGGAGTGTCATGCAAGTGAGGCTACCATGCGCCAGACGCTGAATACAACGACGTGCCGCTGGGGCAGGACGCTTCAGTTTTGCTTCGGCAGTTTTGATAGGGCGAGCCGGACGGCCGGCGAATCCTGAACCGCAAGCGCGCGCCGATAGTAATCAGCCGCCACTTCGTAATCCTGCAGCTTCGCTTCCACGTAGGCGTACACACACAGCGCATCGAAATGTTTGGGATCGGCCGCCAGAATCGGACGCAGGCGCTCGCGAGCCTGATCCCACCGGCCGGAGAAAGCGTCGATGCGAGCCCGGTCCACTTGCGCTTCCCTGAAGCGGCGCTCGCTTCAGCGATTCGTTCAGGTTGGCAAGCGCATCGTCCATCTTGCCGCGCAACAGCAGTTCGTGGCCGATCAGCGCATAGCGCGAGGCAGCCGAGAGATTGGCGTTGAACGAGACCAGCGCGGGCGAGGGCGTGTCCGTTTCAGCTTTTCTTCGAGATGAAGCTGTACTCGGCGCGTCTCGCCGTTCGCCGTCGCTTCCAGTTCATACTTGCCTGGTTCGAGCGTGTCGGACGGAAGAGTAAGGACCGCTATATCGCCCGCGCGAATCGTTTGCCGCCAGACGATTTCGATGTTTCGGCGGATGGTCCATGTCACCTCGCCAGGTTCCGGCAGGGCGACCACCGCCAGTTTGCCGTCCGCCGCCGGATAAAAATTCTTTCCTTCGAACTCGTAAGGAGTCTCGTGCGCGCCGCCGCGTGCTTCCGACGCGAGCACGATGTCGCTCATTCGCGGCTGCCCAGGCACATCCAGCGTATAGGGATTCATCTTGCCGTCTACGCTGATGAGCACGCGATACGAACCAGGCAGCATGTCCAGGCGATGCAGATATTGGACCGGTTTGGCCGCGTCGAACTTCAGATTCACGACATTTTTGTAGATCGTCACGATCCCTTGCATCACCTCGACCGTGATGTCGCGCCGGGCGGGGACTTCCAACGAAAAGTCGACCTGTGAGCCGCCGTAGGGCGAACGGCTGAGCAGAAAGTCCAGCTTGGGGCGGCCCACGATGAACTTCGATTCCACCAGCGGCGTGAGGTCGCGGCGCAGCATCCTCTCGGGCGAAGTGATCCTGGCCAGGATCTCGTCATTGCCGCTGTACTTCACTCCCGGTGGCCACGTTGACGGCCGCCGAAATCACTTCATCCTCGGCAGGCGGCAGTGTCAAGCTGGTGCGAATCGCCGCTTCTGTGATGCCGTCATTCGGACCGAACATCGCCGTTGGTCGAGGCTTGTGGCAGCAGGAGGACCCGAATGGTATCCACTGTCGGCGAATACAGCTTGAGAAATCCGATACTGTTTTTCTGAAAGAAGATCAGCCGCAGCTCGGTGTTCAGAATGCCGGGAACGGAATCGTAATACCAGATCTCCAGCGGCACCAGAATTCGCGACGAAGGAATTCGCGTAATCCGGTTGGGCGGTCCCAGTGAAAGATAAACACGGCCTGGATCGGTGTTCGCACCCGATGCCGGCTTGCTCGATCCATACATCGAGTCGATGTATTGAAGCCGGCGGTAATACTCTTCCGGCGCGATCGACTTATTCTTCCAGAACTCCTCTTGGAATTTCTCGCGCGCCTCCGGCTGTAGCGCGAGATACGCTTTCTTTTCGGCCGGAGTGGCGATCGGCGCGACTACGTCAACCCAGTTCGGTGTCGCCGCCGGCAACAGGCCGGCACACAGTACGACAGACAGCAATCTTTGCACGGAAAAAGCTCTAAAATTCGATTCGTCCCGCAAACTGCAGCATGCGCGCAGCAAAAGCTAGATCGGCGTTTTGAACCGGTGCGTTGTACGAAGTCACGTTCACGACGGTTTGATAGCTTCCGAAATTCGAATGGTTGAACAAGTTAAATGCTTCCACCATGGGGATGAAGCGGATGCGGTCCTTCACCGTGAATGTCTTCGAAAGCCGCATGTCGACGCGCGAGATCGGGATTGCCGACCAGCGAATCGCGCTTAAGCAGCAGATAGTTGACGCCGTTCACCGTGACAGGGGCAACGTTGGATGGAGAAGTGTAGTAAGCCTCGGTCGGCCGGGAAGAGCCGATCGGCGACACCTGTTGCGTTGAACGGATTCTGGTTCGCAGTCACTTGGAAATTCTGGCCCGAGCCGTAGTGATATCCGCCGCTTAAAGAGAGCCCCCATTTCCAGAGATACGAGGCGCCAATGGTCAGCGTGTGTGTCTGATTATCCGGCGAAGTAGCCCACTCGGAGTTGAGATCCATCTGGTTATTCGGATAATAGAACGGTCCCGTGGTGGAGTCTTTCAACCGCGCGTAGGTATACGCAATCTGCGCCGACAGATTCTGGGACAGCCGGTGCGTGATGCCAACCTGCAGGCCGTCATTGATCGAACCGGCGGCGGCCGGCGTTGTGAAATTCAGGATGCCGGCAAAGTTCGGATTCGGACGGCCGAGACTGGGATTCGCCAGGTAGCCCGTTGCAGGATTGAAAAACACATTGGCGTCGGTCCGGATCCAGTCGTGATAAATGCGCCAGTGTACGTAATCGGCAGTAATTGTCCAGGTCTTTGTCAATTGTTGTTCGACGCCGATGCTCATCTGCAGCGAGTATGGTGTTTGGACATGCGGACCCAGAGGTTGGATGGTCTGCGCAGTCACCGGGACCGCGCCTGAAAGGAACTGCGCGCCCGTAACGCCATTGAAGGGATTGCTCAAATTGACCGGGTTGGCGGCCGTCCCCGTAACCGAAGGCGACAGCGTCGTCTGGCCATTAAAAATCGAATCGTCAATCGTCTGGTTGGCCTGAATATCGGCGTAGAACAGACCCGCGCCGCCGCGAATCACTGTCTTCCGCGCGCCCGTCACATCCCACGCGAAGCCGACGCGAGGCTGGAACAAAAGATTCTGGTTGTAGTGCGGAGTCTGGATGCCGCTCTTGAGCATGAGATTCGGATTGAAGATCCCGAGATCGTTGTCGTAGCGCAGCCCGAGATTGAGCGTGAGCTTGGGATTCAGCTTCCAATCGTCCTGCATCCACACGCCCATCTCGTTAGTTGGAATGCTATAGTTCCAGTTCCCGAAGCCTTGTGTAAACGAAGTCGCATATTGGCTGAGTGCGGCGAGATTCCAGGTAGAGGGATCACTGTAGTTGGGAAAGACTTGGGCCAGGTTTAGAGAACTCACTCCGGAGGAAAAGCTCAATACCGTTCCGCGCACGTTCTGCCCGAAGTAGCCGCCATACGTGTTGTGCATATACTCAAGCCCGCTCTTCACGCTATGGCCGCCCTTCAGCCAGAACAGATCGTCGCGATATTGCTGCGTGTTCTGGCCGAGCGTTTGCGGATAGTTATAAGGAGCGCCCACCGTGATGGTCGGCAGCCGGTATTCCTGGCTCAAAATCAGCGGATCGTTCGACCATCCGAAGTGCTGGTACCCGCCCTTCACTTCGTTAACGACTGACGGCGAGACCGTCCACGTCCAGGTCGCCAGCGCCGCGTAAGCGGTTCTGGTGGAGTCGGTCGCGCGAGTCGGCGACGAGCTGCCAGTGACATTGTTGAACGGGATGGCCCAGGTGTAGCCCGTGGCCCTCACCGAAATGCGATTGGAGGTGTTGACCTGCCAATCGGAATGTAAGAGGTAACTGTTGGTACGGAGTTGCGTGGAGAACGTGTAGGATAGCCCGCCGAATCCGGTGGGAGTGTCGAAAATAGTGTTCGGTTGCCGTTCTCCCTCGTAGGCGAAAAAGAAGAACAGCTTGTTCTTGAGGATTGGTCCACCGACGGTGCCGCCGAATTGCTGATCGGAAAAAGGCAGGACGCGGTGCGCCACGGAATCAGAGGCATTGAACGCATCGTTGCGAAAATATCCGTACAGCGTGCCGTGAAAATTGTTGGACCCCGACTTGGTTTGCGCGTTCACCTGCACGCGTGCCGACCGCCCCAGCGTGGCATCGAACCGGTTCGTGATGATCTGGAATTGGTCGATTGCATCCTGGCTGTATTGCGGCTCGCCGAACGTGTCGCCCGCGGAGTTCTGTGTCACCTGCTGGCCATCGATGTTGATCTGAAGTTTGCCGCTATCAGTTGCGCCCAGCGGTGAGTTCGTTACGTCGTTGCTAGTAATGCCAGGCACCAGCGTCGCCAGTTGCAGGTAGTTCCGGCCATTCAATGGAAGCTTGCTGACCTCGGTGGGGCTGACGTTTCCGGCCACTGTGGAACTGCTGGTTTCAACATCCGCGACCTCGCTTTGGACGGCCACGGTTGTGCCAACAGACGCCAACTGCAACGCGATCTCGATGCTGGGCGTTTGGCCCACCAACAGAGTGACCGTTCGCTCCGCGGGCGAAAACCCAGGCGCTTCGAATCGCAGCACGTATTTGGTGGCGCGAACCACTGGGAATTGAAACAGACCTTGCGAGTTGGTGGTGGTATCGAAGTTCGATCCGTCCTCCCCGCTCGCCGTGACTTTGGCATTGGCGATAGTCGCGCCTGACGGATCGGCCACCCGGCCGGTGATCGCCGTTTGTTGCGCCAGTAGAGTCAAAGAAACCAGCGTAGCCGCAAAAAGCAGTCTCGGAGCATTGGAACGTGTCATTTTGCCGCGACCTCCAGCAGCGTTTGATAGATCAGGTTGGTTCCTTGTTCGAGCGAGTCTACCGGGACACGTTCATCATTTCCATGCATTCGACTCAAATCGTCGTTCGATATCGGATAGGGATAAATTCCGTAAACTGGTACGCCTCGGCTGCGCCATGCGAAGGCATCCGTGCCGGCCTGGAAAAGATAAGGCGTGACAGGCACGCCTGGCCAAACCTTGCCGGAGCTATGCACCAGCGCGTGATAAAGGCCATTATTGGTCGGCGAATCTTTCATGCCGGACGTCATACGCGCGTATCGCCGCATGGTTCCAGTGGGGTCGCGCGGCGGCGCAACGTCCACGTTCGGATCGTTAATTACCTTCTTGATCTCGGCCGCCAAGTCCTCGGCGGTGGTTCCGGGAATGGTCCGGAAATTGATGGTCGCTTCGGCCGAGCCCGGAATCACATTGCCCCGGAAACCGGCCTGCATCAGCACCGGCGCGATGGTGTTGCGCATGATCGCGTGCAGCAGGATGTCTTTACTGATTTCCTTGTCCGCTTGCGCAATCAAGGCCGGATCTTTGCTGTTCACCAGGTTGTTGAAGTAGGTCGACATCGGCGGCTCGCTGGTCTTCCCGAGGGTCAGGAAAAATTCGCGAGTGCTGGCGGTGAGCTCAGGTTTGGTGTCGTAGTCGGCCAGCCGGGCCATTGCTTTCGACAACCGGAAAATGGCTTGATCCGGACGCGGCATCGACGAATGAGTGGAAGTTCCGTGAGCGGTCAGCACCAGCGACAGGCCCGATTTGTCCAGCGTGGAAATGCTCACGTAGCGAACTTTGCCATCCGGCCGCTTCATGATCCAGCCGCCTTCGTTGAGCGCGAACTCGCAGTCCATTTTGTCCCAATGCGATTCCGCGAGCCACGAAGTGTTGTACTGCGCGCCTTCCTCGTCCGCTTCCACCAGGAAGATCACGTCTCGCTTCAGGGGGATTTTGTTTTGCGCCAGCCGCATCACCGCTTCGGCGAAGACCGCTATGCCGCCCTTGAAGTCGATTGCGCCGCGCCCCCACACATAGCCGTCTTTGATCAAACCGACGAACGGGTCTACCGTCCATTTCTCGCGCTCAACGCCAACCACGTCGCCGTGGGATGCGATCAGGACGGGCCTGGCGCTGCCGTCCCCTTTGAGGCGCGCGAACAGGACCGATTTTCCAGGTTGCGGAGTAGGGATGATGTCGATCGCGAAGCCGAGCGGCTTCAGCTTGGCGGCCAGCAGTTCGTCGATCTTGCCCTCATTGCCGGGAGGGTTGCTGGTGTCGACGCGAATCAGCTCAGAGAGCAACTCGGCAGTGGCGTTCGCGCCTGCGGCGCCTCTCAATACAAAATGGGCGGCCAACGAAAGAACAACGGCGGCACACGCCCAGCGACCCATACGCATTTCTGCCTCCCAGGAAAGTCAGAAGATTAGGCCGCTCGCCGAGTATAAAAAACAGGTCCAGATTCCGTTACCCACGCGACGGCCGGCAACGGAGCCAACTGTTTAAACGCAACCATTATGAAAGAGGGATTACAATCTGTCAACAGATTTCTGTGGCATAATGGTTGGAAAGCAGCAAAAACAGGAGGAACTTCTTATGAAGACTCGCCTTACAGGCTTAGCCGTGCCCGCCACCTTACTCCTTGCACTGGCTGCGGCGCCACTTGCTCAACCAGCCTCGACGCCGACCTATTCAAAAGATGTCGCGCCCATCTTGAACAAGAACTGCGCCGGCTGCCATCGGCCGGGTGACATCGCCCCCATGTCGCTGCTGACGTATGAAGATGCCCGGCCCTGGGCCAAGGCCATTCGATCCGCGGTGGCGCTCGGCAAAATGCCGCCCTGGCATGCCGTCGAGCCGCGTGGCACTTTTGCCAACGATCGCCGCCTTACCGATCAGGAAAAGGAAACCCTGGTCGCCTGGGCCGATGGTGGCTCCCCGCAAGGCAACCCGAAAGACTTGCCGCCCGCTCCCAAGTTCGTCGAAGGTTGGGAAATCGGCCAGCCGGATGCTGTGGTCAACATGGTGAAGCCTTTTGACGTGCCTGCCTCTGGCACTATCGACTACCAATATTTCCAGATGCCCACCAATTTCACAGAAGACAAGTGGGTGCAATCCATCGAAGTGAAACCCGGCGTGCGCGGCGTCGTGCATCACATCCTGGTCTTCTCGAAAGAACCCGGCGGTACGCCACCTCCGTCGGCTTTCACTACTGTCGTGCCGAAGCCGCCCGCGCCGAAAGAAGGACAGAAACCGTTCGACAGTAATGCCGCACTGGCTCGCACTCGCGGCGTTCTGATCGCGACCACCGCGCCCGGCACCAACGCCATGACGTTCCAGTCCGGTGCGGCGATGCTTATCAAGGCCGGTTCGGTGCTCACCTTCCAGGTGCATTACACCGCCAATGGCACTCCAGCCAGCGACGTTTCGAGCGTCGGATTCATCTTCGCCAAAGAGCCGCCGCAGCGCGAAGTACGTAATAGCGCGTTTATCAATGCGACGTTCGTGCTGGAGCCCGGCGAAGGAAACAAACAGGTCGATTCCGCCATTGAGTTCAACCAGGACTCACATATTACAGCCCTGTTCCCGCACACTCATCTGCGCGGCAAGAGCTGGGAGTATCGGCTCGTCTATCCCGATGGCCGCTCCTCAGTCGTGCTATCGGTGCCGAAGTATGATTTCAACTGGCAGACCTACTACGTCTTCACTACTCCGCTGGCCGTTCCCAAGGGATCGCGCCTTGAAGCCACTGCCCATTACGACAACTCGCTCAACAATCCGTCTAATCCAGATCCCAAAGTAGCCGTGCATTGGGGCGAGCAGACCTGGCAGGAGATGCAGTACTCCGGCATCACCTTCACGCTCGACGAAGAGCCCCGGCAGACCACTGCCCAGAAGTAGCCCCGTCCCAACTTCTGCGACACTCGCAGTATGCCTGACCGAACTGTGCCAGAAAAAGTCCGCTGGGGTGTGCTCGGCGTCGCCAAAATCGCCACCAACAAAGTAATTCCGGCGATGCAAAAGGGCGAATGGTCCGAAGTAGCCGCCATTGCCTCGCGGGATTTGGACAAAGCGACGACCGCCGCCGGCAAACTAGGAATTCGCAAAGCATTTGGATCCTATGAAGAGCTGCTTTCAGATCCTGAGATCGAAGCCATCTACAATCCACTGCCCAACCATCTCCACGTTCCGTGGTCCATCCGTGCCGCCGAGGCCGGAAAGCATGTGCTCTGCGAAAAGCCCATCGCCCTGAGTGTCGCCGAATGTCGGACCCTGATCGCCGCTCGGGACCGCACCGGAGTCAAGATCGGCGAGGCCTTCATGGTCCGCACCCATCCCCAGTGGCTGCGCGCCCGCGAACTCGCTCAGTCTGGAGAAATCGGCGAGCTGCGGGCCGTGGTAGGCGCGTATAGCTATTTCAATCGCGATCCTGCCAACATCCGCAATAAGCCTGAGTTTGGCGGAGGCGCCATCATGGACATCGGATGCTACCCGATTCAAATCGCGCGTTTTCTTTTCGGCCTCGAGCCAGAAACAGTGGCGGCAGTGATCGACCGCGATCCGCAAATGCAGACCGACCGGCTCAGCTCCGTGCTGCTCGCGTTTCCCTCAGGCCAGTGCGCGTTTACTTGCAGCACCCAGCTTGTGCCTTATCAAAAAATCCAGATTCTCGGCACCAAGGGCCGCATCGAAATCGAGGTGCCCTTCAACGCGCCCCCAGATCAAAAGACTCGTCTGTTTGTGGACAAAGACGCAGATTTATGGGGCCGAGGCGTGAGAGTGGAAGAGTTTCCAATCGTCGACCAATACACCATCCAGGGCGATCTTTTTTCCCAAGCCGTTCGCGGCCGCTGCGAAGTGCCGACCCCGCTCGAAGATTCCATCGCGAACATGGCGGTGATCGAGGCCGTTTTCGAATCTGCGCGGACAGGGCGCGCAGTTCCAGTGGCTCGTTAGCGCTTCGATCCCAAAAGCGGCTGAACCATCGTATTGGTCAAAGCGCCGCCCGAGAACTCGGTCTGCTGGCCCGCCTGTTTTCCTGGCGCCGGGAGCAGTCGCGCGGCCAGTGGCTTGTTCCATTTATAGGCTAGCCACGCGACATCTCCGAGTATCCGCGCGATCTGTTCCTCGCTCACATCGCCCGGCAGCGGCACCGTATCCGCGCCGCCCGCGCAAACTGCCGAGTAGGCCAGAATTGAATCCAGATTGAACGTGCCCTCCGCCCACCGGCGAGCCAACAGGTTGTCTTCCATCACAGGAATCATCAATCCGGAATAGCCTGTCCGTTTCACCGGCGTCGACTGCACCGCGCGTGTGATAATACCGGCGGCAGTCAGCGTGCCGCTCGAACCAAACGGGCCGCCGATGAACGATTCGATGGCCCCGCCGATCGAGATATCCTTCAGCGGCGCGGGTGTCGCATCGATTCCTTCGTAAGTCCAACCCGTGCTCGCAGCCACCTGCATCGCCACCGTCTCGGCTTCCTTCGTATATTTGGTGAAGGCTTCCGAGAGATGCTCTTCGGCTTCGCGAGCATCGTGATATCGCGCGAAAACATCGGCCACGACATTCGCTCCTTCCATCGCCAACGCGAACGCGTGACCCTTGCCGAGATGATAAGACCCTGGATAATACGGTCCGTACGGTTTCATCATCGCGATCGCACCAAAATTGAAGTTTCCGTCGCCATGTGGGCTGCGCTGGGAGACTTCTTTTATCAGCTTGGCCGCTGCACCGATCGCGTGCCAATGAATGCCTCGGTCGTCCGCCATGATTAAGTTCGCATTGACGCCGACCGACGCCAGGATATCCGCTAGCAACGCCACTGGCGCCGTGTCGTCGTTGTCGTTCAGCATCGCCGCGCCGATGTTGAGCCCCGTGCGCCCCTTCGAAGCCGATTCCCGCAGTTTGCGGATCAGATCCAACGCTTCTTCACGCTGCATGCCTTTGGTGTAAACCGGAAAGGGCTGAGTCGTGATCCTTCCGCCCGCGCCATCGAACCCGGCACGGTTCAAGGCTTCCTTAGCGACGGCCAAAAACTTCTGCGTCTCTTCGATTTTTGCGGCGTAGTTGTTGCGGTCGATTTCGATAAACGCCGTCACCGCGCGAATCTTCGGACGGCTGTCAGCGGCGAGTGTATGCGGGCCGAATGCCAGCGTGGCGAAGGAGAATAACAGCAGGACCCTTCGCATGGTTCAACTACCTTTTCGCGGCGGTCGCGGCGCCAGCGCTTTTGCCAGTGGCTCGCGCGAGCCCTTCCACCGATGGCGTTCGCTTGGGAGTTCGGAGCAATTCCTGCTGGAACGCCGCGGCAGCTTCCGCCGGCTGTCCCGCGTCCAACAAGCACTTCGCCGTAAAACTCCAGCGCCGGTTTGATCGGTTCCGGCGGCCCGGATGGCGCGGCCAAAGTCGATTCGATATCGGCTGCCTCCTTGGCCAGGCGCACTGCCTCGGCCTTTTGTCCACGCGCCAGTTGCGCCGCCGAGGCGACCTCATTTTCCATAATCGCGAACGGCTTCGCGGCGTAAGCATCCCCGCCCGATTCCACGCTCTTCCGCATGGCGCTGAGCTTGGCGCGCGCCTGATCGGCCTCGTTCGCATCACCCAGCTTCGCGGCGCTCAGGCCGGCGATGAAGATCCACGCCCCTTCTCCCGCATAGCGCGTGCCCATGCCAGGCATGCCGGGCATCGACTCGTGGTCAGCCGCCGCGCCGCCTTCGCGCCTTCCAGCGGAATCTTTTCCCACTTGCCGGTCTCCAGGATGTAGCGAGCCAGCATGGTGTGGTATTGCTGGCCGATGTTAGCGTTCTTCGGATTTCGATCAGCGGCCTGCTTGGCGAGATCCACGTTCTTGCGCGCATCGTCAAACTTCCCGAGCATCAGGTTCGCGTACTCCAGCCACGACAGCGTGTGAAAATCTTCGCGCCCTTCCGGCAGGTGCATTCGCGCGATCAAATCCACCGCGGCTTGATGGGCCACGATGTTGGAGGCAACCACATCCTGCCACATGCCCAGTTGGACGAAGATGTGCGACGGCATGTGCAGCGCGTGCGGCGCAGCCGGCGCGATCTTGGCGTACACACGCGCCGCCGGCAGAGCAAGAATCGCGTGATCCGGATCGTCGAAAGCGTGAATGATGAAGTGCGCGGCGCCGGGATGGTTGGGGTTCTCCTGAAATACTTTGAAGGCGATGCGACGCCGCCAGTGCCTGCCGCCGGAATCCTTTATCTGCCGGCCTCACCGATCCGAGCAGCGACAGCGCGTAAAAAATCGAGACCTCGTTATCTTCCGGCCAGCGCTCGTATAGACGCGCCATCGCGTCTGAGTAGGCATTGTCCCGCGCCAGCTTGTCGCCCGGAGCGTAGAAGAGCTGATTCACCGCTTCCAGATACGCCTTCTCCTTTTCCGTATGCGCTTTCGCCAGACGTCCTTCCAGCGTCGGCGCCAGCCGCTCCAGCGCTTTCTTCGCCGCCGGCAGGTCCAGTTGCGCCCACAGGGGATGGTTGTAACTCATCGCCTCGCCCCAGTAAGCCAGAGCGAAGTTCGGATCGATCTGCTGCGCCTGATGGAAGGCCTCCGCCGCTTCGTCAAACTCAAAGCTGTGAAGGTCCTTCACACCCTCGATAAATTTCGGCTGCGCGGCCGCGGCGCCGGAGGTTGGAAAGCTGATGCTTCCCAGTTGCTGCGCGTTGACACTCGCGCAAGAGAATAAAGCAATAACCGCTGCAACCAGCCCAGTGGGACGAAACTGCAAGTTAGGCATCGTGGCCTCCTCTCGTCGGCGTTTCCCATTATGTCGCATGTGAAAGTGGCCCGGTATGGGTCCGCAATGCCATGCTGGAAACAGATGGCCGTTCTATTAAGTGGCGTCGCTCTCCGCAGGGCGTTCGGCGCGCGAGTCCTGTTTGACAATCTTTCACTGAGCCTTTCCGAGGGCGACCGTACCGGTCTGATCGGACCCAATGGCAGCGGCAAGACCACTTTGCTGGAGATTCTGGCAGGGAATGAAGCGCCCGACGCCGGGTTCCGTGCACTAAGAAAACAGACCAAGCTGGCCTATGTCCCACAAGATTCTTTGTTTGGGCCGGACGACACGGTCGGCTCCGTTCTTCGGGCGGCCGTGGAGCAGCTACATCTGGAGGAGGAAGAGAAGCGCGTTCGCACCGGTGTAATGCTGGACCGGGCCGGCTTCGATACATCGGATACTCCGGCCGCTGCGCTCTCCGGTGGATGGAAGAAGCGCCTCGCCATCGCGGCTGCGCTAGTGACCTCGCCGGATGTGCTGATCCTGGATGAGCCGACCAATCACCTGGATCTCGAAGGCATTCTGTGGCTCGAGACGGCGATCCAGACCGTGAACACCTGCCTGGTGGTCACCCATGACCGGTACTTTCTGGAGAACGTCGCCAACCAAATGGTGGAGATCAACCGGGTCTATCCGCAAGGCACGTTTCAGGTGAAAGGGAACTACAGCGAATTTCTCGAGCGGCGTGAGGAGTTTCTGGAAGTCCAGGCCAAGCAGCAGGAGTCGCTGGCGACGAAGGTGCGGCGCGAGGTGGAGTGGCTCCGGCGCGGACCGAAAGCGAGGACCGGCAAGTCGAGGGCCCGAGTGGATTCGGCCGGAAGGCTCATCGAGGAACTCGCGGCCGCCACTATACGCAGCCGTACGGCCACGGCGCAAATCGACTTCACCGCGTCTGATCGAAGCACCAAGCGCTTGATTGAGGCCGAAGCGAATCGGGAAGACACTCGGCGGACGCAGGCTTTTCCAAAATCTGAACCTGATTCTTGCGCCGGGTGTTCGTGTCGGGCTGGTGGGAGCGAACGGAAGCGGCAAGACCACCCTGCTCAAGATACTCGAAGGAGCCATGGAGCCGGACGAAGGAACCATCCAGCGGGCGGACCGGTTGCAAATCGTAAGCTTCGCGCAGGACCGCGGCGCGCATCTCGATCTGGAGACCAGCCTGCGTCGAGCGTTATGCCCGGATGGAGATTCGGTAATTTACCGCGGCCGTCCGATTCATGTCGCCGGATGGGCCAAGCGGTTCCTCTTTCGGGATGAGCAGCTCGATATGCCGGTGTCGAGGCTATCGGGCGGCGAGCGGGCGCGCGTGATGATCGCTCGGCTGATGCTGGCGTCCGCGGACTTGCTGTTGCTCGACGAACCGACCAACGACCTGGATATTCCTACCTTGGAAGTGCTGGAGGACAGCCTGCTCGAGTTTTCAGGCGCCGTTGTGCTGGTAAGCCACGATCGATATTTGCTGGATCGCGTGTCCACCGTCGTCATCGGCCTGGATGGTGGTGAGGGCGGCGTCTTCGCGGATTACTCGCAGTGGGAGGCCTCGCGAAGTAAACCGTCCGCCGAGAAAGCCGTGGAGAAGGATCCGCGCCTGCCGGCCCCGGCCGAGGGTCCCAAAAGGAAGCTGGCCTACCTGGAACAGCGCGAGTGGGATGGCATGGAGGCCAGGATTCTGGAAGCCGAACAGGAGCTGGCCGCCCGCCAGCGGGAACTCGAAGCGGCCGCGTCGGATGCGGAGCGGGTGACCGAGGCATATGAAAGAGTACAGGATGCCCAGCGCCGTGTTGAGGAATTGTACGCTCGCTGGGCCGAGCTGGAGGGCAAGATTGCGCGTTAGGGGCATATATGCGGTACAATCGAGACTACTGGAAGTTGATCCGCAACCCCCTCTCCCTACGTTGGTAGCCGGCTCGCCGATTCTCATCCTCAAAACCTAAATGAAAAGTTTCTCTGAATTCTCACTCTCCGCTCCCTTAAAGAGCAATCTGGCAAAGCACGGCTTTACTGAACCTACGCCCGTTCAAGCGTTGGCCATTGGGCCGGCCCTGGCGGGACGCGACGTCGTCGCTACGGCGCAAACAGGCACCGGCAAGACGCTGGCGTTTGTCCTGCCTATCGTCCACCTGCTCTCGAAACAGCCATCCAATTCCGGCATCCGCGCCGTCATCCTCAGCCCGACGCGCGAACTGGCCATCCAAATTAACGAGACCTTCGCCAAGATGGCCGCCGGCACCGGTATCCGCGCCGCCGTCGTCGTTGGCGGGCTCAACGAGCGAACACAACTGCAATCCATTCGAAAGGGCGCGCATGTGCTGATCGCCACTCCGGGGCGGCTGTTCGATTTCCTCGGACGGAAACTCATCGATCTCAGCGCTGTGCGCATGCTGGTTCTGGATGAAGCCGACCGCATGCTGGACATGGGCTTTCTGCCCACCATCAAAAGGATCATGGCGGCTACTCCTTCCGACCGCCAGACCATGTTCTTCTCGGCTACCATCGAAAGCTCGGTCAAGCACTTGGTAGAGGCGCACGTTCGAAATGCGGTGCGGGTCGCAGTCGGTTCAGTCACCAAGCCCATCGCGCAAGTAGATCTGCATCTCTATGAAGTCGAGCAGGACCGTAAGCTAGGCCTGCTTGAAAAGATGTTGCGCCACGAGCAGGGGTCTTTCCTGGTATTCGCGCGCACCAAGCGCGGCGTGGACCGGCTTTCGAAAAAGCTCTTGCGCGGCGGCATAAATACGGCGGCTATCCACGGCGATCGCAGCCAGAATCAGCGCAATCAAGCGCTGCGCGGGTTCCAACAGGGAGAGTATCGTGTTCTGGTGGCTACCGACGTCGCCGCCCGCGGAATCCACGTAGAAGGAATCTCTCACGTTGTGAATTATGATCTCCCGCAAGTGCCGGAGGACTTCATTCACCGGGTGGGCCGCACCGGACGCGCAGGCGCCCACGGAACGGCTTCAACTTTCGCCACGCCCTCTGAGCGCGCGGACATTGCGCATATCGAGCGCACCCTGGATACCCGGCTGGTTCGCCGCCAGGTCTCGTCCGACGTTGCCCGGGAGCAGAAGCAACACGCGACCGTCATTGTCATTCCGTCTATCTCGCGCCAGCCACAGCGGCATGTCAGGTCGTTCGGACCCAGGCGCAAGGCCGGCCGGAATTTGGCTCGCCGCATCGTGTAGGTGCCAATAATAGTGTAGGCGCCAATAGTCGTGTAGGCACCAATAATCGTGTAGGCGCTTATAATACAGCAGTGACCCTACGATCTTTCGCGGCGCCACTCGTCGCACTCACAATCAGCTTTACCTTTCTATGCTTGCCGGAGGCGGTGGCGCAGCCTACGCCCGTTCGCGTCCTGGTTTCCAACGGCATGAAGGCCGCTTTAGAGGAGCTTCAGCCGCAATGCGAGCGCGCGATCAGCCATCCGCTGGCGCTGCAGTTCAATTCCACCGCGGGCGTGAAGAAGAAGATCGAAGCGGGCGAAGCCTTCGATGTCACCATCATCAGCACTGAGGCCATCGGGGACCTGATCAAAGAAGGTAAGCTCGCCAGCGCCTCGCGCGCCGAGGTGGCGCATTCCACGCTAGGTATCGGAATCCGGGCGGGTGCGGCCAAGCCGGATATACACACGACTGACGCACTCAAACAGACCTTACAGCAGGCGAAATCAATTACCTATCCGCAGGATGGCGCCAGCAGACCTTACATTGAGAAGATGTTCGAGCGCTTAGGTATCTCCGCGGATCTCATGCCCAAAATAATCCTGGCTGAGGGGTCCGGACCCGCTACGGAAAGCGTCGCGTCAGGCCGGGCTGCCATGGTAATCACCTTGTTCAGCGAAATCGTTCCCGTTCACGGCGTCGAAATCCTTGGATCACTACCGGGGAAATTTCACTACGATATCCACTTTGGAGCCGCCGCCAGCGTGGCCGCGAAGGATATGCCAGGCGCCCAGGCACTGATTGGTTTCCTGGTGGGACCAGAGGCCGCGCGGATTTTCAAAACCAAAGGCCTCGAGCCCCGCTGATTACCAGCCCACTCGCGCCATCCGGTTCAAGATCTCTTCACTGTAGTCGTTCATTCGCTCCGGCTTTCTCTTCAACGGCGCCGGAATGATCGCCGCCAGACGCGCCGCCTGCTCGCGATTCACCGCACTGGCCGGCACATGGTAGTAATATTCGGAGGCCGCTTGAGCTCCATAAATTCCAGGCCCCCATTCGATCACATTCAAATACAGTTCCAAAATGCGATCTTTGCTAAGCAGCGCCTCCACCGTCGGCACCAACGTAAACTCCGCGCCCTTCCGAAGAAAAGACCGCTCCGTTGTCAAAAATAAGTTCTTCACCAACTGCTGCGTGATCGTTGATCCTCCACGGCCTATCCTGCCACGCTTGATATCGTCCTCCAGAACCTTTTGCATTTCCACCCAATCGAATCCGTGATGCTGGCGAAACCGCCCGTCTTCAGCGGAGATCACGGCATGCTGCAGCACCGGCGCAATCCGGCGCAGCGGCACGAAATCGTAGCGCTTTTTGTAAGCGCGACGCAGACGCATTGCCTCTAGCCGGCGTTCTATCTGTACCGTTGTCGTCGGCGGATCGATCCAACGCAACCCCAAGACGCACATCGCGCAGGCCGCGTACAGCGCCATCACCACCACCAAAACAGCGATTGCGATCGTCCGCACCCAACGCCCAGGCTGCCTCGCCATGCTTGTTACCAATCTCGCACGCCACGCCTTTTGCGACGGGTTGCTATCATCGGAATTTCGAACATGACCACTGTTACTCACTTGGAATGCAGCGTCTGCGGCAAGCGCCGCGAAGCCGGAAAAGTTCACAACTTATGCGAGTGCGGTGGACCGTTGCTGGTTCTCTATGACATCGAGAAAACGCGCGCTACCTGGAGCCGCGAATCGCTTTCGAAGGGCCCTTCCAACATGTGGCGCTATCGTCCCGTGTTGCCGGTGCGAAACGACTCGTCCATTGTTACGCTCGGCGAGGGCATGACGCCGCTGATTAAAACCAGCAAACTGGGCGCGCGGATCGGCGCCCGCGATCTCTGGGTGAAAGACGACGGCATCAATCCGACTGGCTCGTTCAAGGCCCGGGGGCTTTCTTGCGCCGTCTCTATGCTGGTCGAATTCGGCATCCGCAAAGTTGCGATTCCTTCGGCTGGCAACGCCGCTAGCGCCATGGCAGCCTACGCCGCCGCAGCCGGGATCGAAGCCTTCATCTTCATGCCGCGCGACGTTCCGCAGGCCAACTTCATCGAGTGCAAGGCATTTGGAGCGAACGTCACTCTGGTGGACGGCCTGATCAGCGATTGCGGTCGCATCGTCGCCGAGCGCAAAGACGCCGAAGGCTGGTTCGATGTCAGCACCCTCAAGGAGCCGTATCGTATCGAAGGTAAGAAGACCATGGGTTACGAGCTGGCCGAGCAGTTCGATTGGACGCTGCCGGACGCCATCTTCTATCCCGCCGGCGGCGGCGTCGGCCTCATTGGTATGTGGAAAGCGTTCGGCGAGATGGAGTCGCTGGGCTGGATCTCGAGCAAGCGTCCTAAGATGATCGCCGTGCAAACCGAAGGCTGTCAGCCCGTGGTGCGAGCGTTCGAGCGCGGCGAGTCGAAAACCCAATTTTGGGAAAATGCCCAAACCGTGGCCGCCGGTCTGCGCGTGCCCAAGCCGCTCGGCGACGCTCTGATGTTGGATGCGATCCGAAAAAGCGGTGGGACCGCGATCGCCGTCAGCGATGCAGCGCTGTTAGACGCTTCGCTCGAGCTCGGCGCCGCCGAGGGCATCTTTGCCGCACCGGAAGGCGGCGCATGTGTTGCAGCCTTGAAAAAACTGCTGGCCAATGGATTCCTAAAACCTGAGGAACGCATCCTGCTCTACAATACCGGCGCAGGCCTGAAATATTTGGAAGCATTTTCGCCTCGCTTTCCGCGTAGCACGGCATCCGAGCAGGATAAACTCGGCGGCCTCATCACGCCCCGCTAGCCTACATCTAAAATCGGCCAGTCCTTTATTGACCGTCTTTTGACACTGCCGGGCGGTTTTGGCAAACTAATATAATGTTTCCGGAGTCAGTCTTTCCCCCCCGGCTTAGGCCCTGTTGGTCATCTCGAGTCCGCGGTCGTAAACCTGCCTCTGTAGCGAAGATGTCAAGGAGAATTCAATGAAACTATTTGTAGGGAACCTCCCCTATGCGGCCACCGAAGCTGATATAACGGATTTCTTTACGCAGGCGGGTGTTACTGTCGACAGTGTGAACGTGATGCGCGACCGCTTCACCGGCGAGGCTCGCGGATTCGGATTCGTGGAAATCAATGACGATGGAGCGGCCAATCGCGCCATCGAGGCTTGCAATGGGCGCGATCTGATGGGCCGCGCGATGGTGGTCAACGAAGCTCGTCCAATGGTGCCGCGCGAAGGCGGTGGTGGTGGCGGTGGACGCCGTGAAGGTGGCGGCGGACGGCGTGAAGGCGGCGGAGGACGCCGAGGCCGCTAGGCTAGCTTTCTAAAATCCTGGCGATCGCGTCCGCGTCGTTGGGCGCGACAATCGGTTTATTCCCAAAGCGCGACTCGATATTTTCCGCCTTCAGGATCTTTCAATTGCCCTGTGTGGTACTGATAGATATAGTCCGGATCCTTTAGAACATTTCCGGTCAGAACTGCAATTACGTCATCGCTTTCGCTAATCACGCCGGCTAGAGTCAGCTTCTTGATACCCGCCAGCGTCGCTGCCGATGCCGGCTCGCATCCGATTCCACAGCGTCCAATGATCGCTTTTGCATCCGCTATTTCCTGCTCGCTTACCTTCTCCACTACGCCTTTTGAAACTTCGATTTCCTGAAATGCCTTGGGCCACGAGACCGGATCTCCGATCTTGATTGCGGTCGCCAGAGTATGCGGGTCGGGCTGGCTCTGAAAGGGGCCGCCGTTCCGCATGAAATCGTAGAATGGTGACGCACCTTCAGCCTGAATCACGGCCAGTCGCGGAATGACGCTGATCAATCCGAGATCGCGCAACTCCCTCAACGCCTTTCCGAATGCAGACGTGTTGCCTAGATTTCCGCCCGGCAGCACGATCCAATCCGGCGGATTCCAGTCGCGCTGATCCATCATTTCGAAAATGATCGTCTTTTGTCCCTCAATGCGGAAAGGATTGATCGAGTTCAGCAGATAAATGCCGAGGCGTTCCGCGAGCACGCGCACCAGCGCCAGAATCTGATCGAAGTTCGCTTCCACCTGCAGAGTTCGCGCGCCATACTCCAATGCCTGTGCGAGTTTTCCATATGAGATGTTGCCGTGCGGGATGAAAACAATCGGGTCCAGACCGGCCGCGCTGGCATAAGCGGCCATCGACGCCGAGGTGTTGCCGGTCGAAACGCAAGCCACCCGCTTCTTGCCCAGCCGGAGCGCCTGCGTGACGCCGCAAGTCATGCCGTTGTCCTTAAATGATCCGGTCGGATTATAGCCCTGGTGCTTGAAAGTCAGACGCTGCAGTCGTCGCGTAGGTCGCCGCTCGCGGCGCATTCAGAAGTGGTGTATTGCCTTCTCGCAGCGACACTGCTTGCAGATGATAGCCGTCGAACGGCAGCAGTTCGCGATAGCGCCATACGCCGCTCTGATCGTAGACTTCGTTCGAGATTCGACGCTCTCGCCAGGTCTTCTTCCACTGCTCCGCATTGATGTGACCATTGCGAAGAGATACCTCCAGCAGCGCGCCGCACGTCCGGCAGTTGTAGATCGGCTCGTCAATCGGGAAACGCGCGCCACACTTCTGCTTGAAGCACGCCAACTCGGCTAGCATGATTAAAGTATCTACGATATGGTCGCGGTTTGTCTCTAACAACGGCGCAGTCTCGTGCGCGAGCAGCCTCGGCCGCGGCGCCCCGAGGGATTTGCCTTGATCCGGCTGCTCTGCGGCGGAATCTGCAATACCGATCTGGAATTGCAGCGTGGCTATTACGGCTTCCGCGGAACTCCCGGGCACGAATTCGTTGGCGAAGTAATCGCCGCCGATAATTCCGAGTTGGATTGGCCAGCGTGTTGTCGGCGAGATCAATCTGGCTTGCGGCGCCTGCGAATGGTGTAAGCGTGGGTTGGGGCGTCATTGCCCCCGGCGGTCCGTGCTCGGGATCGTAAAACATCCCGGAGCTTTTCGCGAATTCCTGACGCTGCCCGAACACAATCTGCACCGAGTGCCGCGCGAGATCTCGACCGAGCAAGCCGTGTTTCGTCGAACCGCTCGCCGCTGCCTGCGAGATTCTCGATCAAGTCCGAATCCCGCCGTGCGCTCCCGTGGCCGTGCTCGGGGATGGCAAACTCGGCGCTGCTGATCGGCTCAGGTTTTAAAAGCCCACGGCGCGGAGGTTCACCAGTACGGACATCACAAGGACAAGCTTCGGATTGCGGTCGCTCTTGGCATCGACGCGCGAACGGGAAAGAAGACGCCTGCCGCAGCCTACGATTGGGTGGTGGACGCAACTGGTTCGAGCCTGGGACTGGCGCAAGCTGTAAAGATGACACGGCCTCGCGGCACCGTGATCATGAAGTCGACGGTCCACGGGCTGGTGGGCATGGACTCCGCGCCGGTCATCGTAAACGAGATCACGCTGGTTGGGTCGCGTTGCGGCCGTTTTGAGCCTGCGCTGAAGCTGCTGCGGAGCGGACACGTGCGCGTCGGACAACCTGATCTCCGAAGTGCTTCCCTTGAAAAAAGCTCCGCTAGCGTTCCGGCGTGCGGCTCAGTCCGGAGCAATGAAGGTGCTGCTAAATGCCTAAGACTCGAATCGCCTGCCTTTGGATTGCCTGCATGCTGGTACCCGCGGCGGCCCAAACGCCGCAAGATGGCTATCAAGTGGTTCACGTATACCCGCACGACCGCAGCGCGTTTACGCAAGGGCTGGAGTTTCGTGCCGGCTTTCTCTACGAAGGCACCGGCCAATACGGACATTCTGACTCTGCGGAAGGTGAAACTCGAAACTGGCCAGGTGGTCCAGCAGGTCAGACTCTCGCCCGAATATTTCGGCGAGGGCATCACCGTCATCAATCAGCAGATCATTGAACTGACTTGGCGGGCGCAGACCGGTTTTGTCTACGAACAGAATTCGTTTCGACGGCTGCGGTCATTCAGTTATCCGGGCGAGGGCTGGGGACTCGCCAACGATGGCGCTCAAATCTACATGAGCGACGGTACGCCACAGATCCGAGTTTGGGATCCTGTCACGCTCCAGGAGAAGCGGCGCTTCACGGTTCGCGATGGCGGCGCGCCAGTAACTTATCTGAATGAACTGGAGTGGGTTCGCGGCGAGCTTTATGCAAACGTGTGGCAGACTGATCGCATTGTCCGTATTTCCCCAGCCGACGGCCGGGTGCTCGGCTGGGTGGACTTGTCCGGTCTCTTGGATGCCGCCGATCGCACCGAGCACGTGGACGTTCTAAATGGCATCGCCTACGACGTTTTGGGCGACCGCCTGTTCGTCACTGGCAAGCTCTGGCCCAAGCTTTTCGAAATCAAGATCGTTCCGAAAGCCCGCCGCTAATGAAATAGCCGCTTCACTCGCTCCTTCAACCTCGCATACAAGGAAGCCTCGCTCCCCCCGGCCGGCGCCGGTGTATTGGCAACGGCCTTGGGCGCCTCCACTTCCGGCCGCGGATTATACGGCTCTCGCTTCACCACGCGAATGCGATAGCTATCGAAACTGTAAGTCTTTCGAATGAGCCCGCCGTCATTTGTCTCCAGCACTACCGAAAAGCTCGGGGCGTCGCCGGACGTGCTGACTTCCACCGGAAAGTGGCCCACCACGTTGCGCTCTATGTACGCCGTTTCATAGCGATGATGCTTGCGGCTCCAAACGAAAACGCGAAAGCTGTCGAACTCGTAAGGCTCCAGGCCTTTCACGATAGTCGTCCAGAGCCAATTATTTTTTACGGTGTCGCCATCTTGAACCTGCCCCAGAGGAAAGTAGGACGTGATGCGATGGCCTTCGGCATACTGGGCCACTTCGTCCGGTATAGCCATGTTGAGCATCCGCGTCAAAACCCAGCCCACCTTGCCGTCCTTCGTGCGTATCAAGCTCCAGTCATCCATAGGTATCGGGCCGGCTGGCTTGGGTTCGGGCTTGGGCGCCTCAGGTTCTTCCGCCTCTTCTTTTGGAACCGAAAGGGCCACCCAGTTAGCAGGCGGTTTGGGAGCTGGGGGAGGCGGAGGCGGCGGGAGTTTCGTTTGGGACTGGCGTTCTTTCGTCTTTCGCCTTTGGGGCACCGGTTTGGGCGGGGGCGCTGGCGCAGGAGGCGCGGCCTGCACTCGCGGCGTGAGCTTGTGGCCGATAACGTCGATTTTCGCGTTCTCCGGAACCTGCCAGAAGCTGGGAGAAACTCGATTCGGTTCGGAGTGCATGTTCAATGGCTCATACACCGAAGCGGCGCCATGCGAAGGATATTGCGAAACACTTTCCGCCATGCGCTGCAGGCCCGCCATCTGCTCCGGAGTGAGAAGCTGCCGCATATCCGTCCAGCCCTCGGCGCCTTGCGGGCTGCGCACTTTTACGAAGCGGCGCCGGTATTCAAGGATGTCGAGTTTTTCACCGTGTTTCAGAGTAGCCGAGACAGGCGATTTCGGTGCTAGCTCCTGGCGTAGGTTCAGACTGGCCGGGCCAACATAAGCTTCGCCTACCGCAGGCGGGCGGGCGGGATCGGGAGAGCAGGAAACCAGGAAGCCTGCGAGGACATAGATTGCAGCGCGAGGCAATGTCACGAGCGGAGCTTCTGTTGGTAGTGTAACAAGTAATGAGTAATGGTGTAACGTAATGGCCGATAACGAGAGTAAAACCCAACTGGAATACTATTGTCCGAGATGCCACGCCGGCGTGCCGGACCCGCTGGTATGTGGCGACTGCTCGGCCATCATTTGCCGGCGTTGCGGGACGCCGCTCGAGCGTGTGGATGAATTGGGGATCGGTTAGCGGCCTTCTGAAAAATCAACGAAAAATCGGCGCCCGCCCCGGTCTCCTGATGCACGCTTCCCTTCAACTGGCGCGCCAGAATATTCACGATCCGAAGACCCAGAGATTTAGTGTTGCGCCAATCCAGACCCGGAGGCAGCCCGACTCCGTTGTCAGCCACCCGCAAGGTGATGTGATCGTCTTCGCTGCGGAGCACTACCAGAATTTCGCCCTGCCGGGCATCCGGGAAAGCGTACTTGAGGCAATTCGCCAGAAGTTCGTTCAGAATGAGGCCGCAGGGGATGGCTTGATTCAATTCCAAGGAAACTGGTGCGAGCTCGAGGCGCAAACTCACCAAGTCTGAATTGACGAAGTAGATATCGTATAACTCGCGTGCCAGCGCGCCCACGTACTGCCGGAAATCCAAGTGATCCATGTCCTGATCGCTGTACAGCCGCTCGTGAATCATAGCCATGGATTCCACCCGTCGCCGGCTCTCCTGCAGCACCTCTTTAAGAGAAGCCTCGGAAAGGAGCTCAGCCTGCATGTTCAAAAGACTGGAGATGATTTGCAAGTTGTTCTTCACGCGATGGTGGACTTCCTTTAAAAGCACCTCCTTTTCGGCTACGGCCGCTGCCAAGTCTCTTTCGATCTGCATGCGCTCGGTAATGTCCACTGAGACTCCGCCGATTAGCCGGCATCCAGTTGCGTCGGCAAATGGAAATCGAAAAGTTAACAGGTGACGAACCGGCTCCTGGCGTGAGGGCAGTTCCTCCACTACATGGGACGATTCGCCTCGATCGAGGACGGAGAGATCCAGGGCGCGTATTCCGGCAGCTTGGGCGGCCGGCCACAGCTCATGATCCAGTTTCCCCTGGCACTCCGCCAAAGTCGTATTCCAAGCCTGTTCACAAGTGTTGTTGATGTAAAGGATACGGCCGTCCAAATCTTTGATGAATGCCAAGGCCGGATTATTGTTCATGAAGGAATAGAAACGAGTCTTGCTCGCCCGGAGATCCTGCTCCGTCTGGCGCTTGTCGTTACGCAGTTGTTTCTCATCAAAGGCGCGCCTCACCGCCGGCCCGAGGCGCATAAACTGGTCTTTGAGAATGTAATCCGTGGCCCCCTGTCGCATGATGGCAACCGCCAGATCCTCGCCGATCGCGCCCGAAACAACGATTAGGGGGATGTCTAGGCCGAGGTTCTGGAGCAACTCCAGGGCCCGTGGCGCATTCAACTGTGGCATCTGGTAGTCCGCCAGTATCACGTCGGGCGGCCACTGAAGCCGCGCCAGAAACTCGGCTTCCGTTTCCAGGCGTTGTCCGGTAGCCTCGAACCCGCTTCTTCGCAGTTCGTGCAATATCAGCTCTGCATCCTCGGCCCGGTCCTCCAGGATCAATACGCGGATGGGAACGCGAACGCCGGGTCTGGCTGGAAGAACGGAAGAGGTCTGCTGATCGGTCATGATCTTACTTCTTGTTCGTCCTCGCGCGCGTCCACGGTCTAGACAATTCCACGGTTCGTATCCCGCCCAATTAATTGGCAGCCAGCGCCCACGCCGCCGCTCCCAAGACTTCGTTGGCCCACTCCAGCAGGTCCCACTTGGTCAGATTCCGGTTTTCCAGCGCGTTATCCTGCTCTTGATAACCATCAAATATTCGCACATAAATCCCAGGCTGATCGTGCACCAGGGTTCCAACCAGGTCCGCCCGGCGTTGATCTTCTTTATCGGGATTGGCGAGTACCAAGCGGATAGGCTGCTCCGAGGATTGGGCCAGCAGTAGAGCGTCATTGCAATTGCAAGCTTCTAAGACGTTGTACCCGTGCTGCTCGAAATGAGTGTGCAGGACGCGCCGGGCCTCGGCATTGGCGTCCACTAGAAGGATCGCCGGCTTGTCAAAGTGCTCGAGCGGCAGGCCGGCGGCGGCCACTTTGACGGACGGCAAATAGATATCGAAAATTACCTTACCCTCCTCTATACGCGCGCTGATCAATCCTCCCATCCGTTTGATCAGGCCGTAAACCAAGGGCAGCCCTTCCCAATTGCCGTCCCAGGACGGATCGAATACACGTTCGATCGCGGCGGCGTCTTCGCCCGTGCTGGTGTAGGCGATTCGGATGCGAAGCCAGTTCTCCAGCCCCTCCAGCTCGGCGCTGGAAGCGGCAATGGCTATGCCGAAGCCTGCGTCCATCCAATGGTGTGCGTGTTGGAAAATGAGGTCGAGAGCCCTGGTAAGTTCGCGGGAATCGGCCTGAACTGGCCGCGGATCTTCGTCCAAGTCGAGAATAAAGCCGGGCAAAGCCTCCTTCCAGACAGTTTCCAGGCGTTTTAGAACCTCGTTTACCTGGACCGATCGCGGCTCGATTTCTTTCTCGTGCGCGAATGCGCGCAGCCGGCTGGTAACAGCGAAAGCTTCCCTGGCCGCGCTCTCAATCGCCTGGACCGATGGAAGCCAGGTACAGGCGGCCGGCAAAGATTTGATGATGCGCGTGCTCTCCTCGGCGACCGCGCTCAGCTCCAACTGAAGGTGGCCGGAGATTCCATCAGCCAGCCGCGAAAGCGCCTCGTGTTTCTTCTCCTGGCGCGATTGCTCCAGTTCAAATCGGCGCAGCGTTACGTCTTGGAAGACGACCACCACGCCTTGAACGTGACCGTCGTGCATCCTCGGAGCGGCGGTTCCTTCGATAGCCCGGCGCGTTTCACCGGCGCCTTGCAACCAGATATCGGCGGGCAACGAAACCGGCGTGCCTTGTAACATCGCGACCGGCACGGGATCTTCCACTGGACGTGCCATCCTGGTAGGTGAACGCTAACAACTCGCCGGAAGGCGGCCGAGAGCGTTATCGACGAGGCATCCGGTCAGTTCTGCGGCCACTTTGGTTCAGATAGCAGATTCGCCCTGAAGCGTCGGTAACCAGAACGGCGTCGGGCACCGCCGAGAAGCTCGCTGTCAACCAGTTCCTTTGCTCGCGCAGGTAGCGCTCCTGCCGATGTTTCGAAATAGCCATCTCAATGGAGCCCTGCAGACTGGCTGAGGCGATGGGCTTTTTGATGTATCCGAACGCCTGCGTTTGGCTGGCCCGCTGCAGCGTCTCCCGGTCTTCATAGGCCGTCAAATAAACCACCGGGATGTCGAAGTCAGTACGGACCTTTGTCGGCGACCTGTATCCCATCCAGCTCTCCAGCCAGCCGGATGTCCATCAGCACCAAATCGGGCGCCTGTGTGCGGATAATCTCCAATGCTTCCCCGCCCGATGCGGCCACGCCGGGCACCCGGTAGCCGACCCGTTCCAGACGCCCTTGTAAATCGGCGGCTATCAGCCCTTCATCTTCGACTATGACGATTTTGCGCTCGCAAGATTCCATCAACAACTCCTATATGAAAAGAAGGTCGGAAGCACAACCTGTGTGTGGTCGCTAACGGCGGGCGGCGATGGCGACAAATATCTCGGCGTTCAGATTAGTGCGTCGATAATCGAACTTCTCTCTTCCCACTTCCAGGATAAGTGGTGAAGCCGCGTGAGACGGCTCCGCCAGAACGTATCTCGTTGAAAACAGAGTATATCTACGCTAGCGAAGGTTTGGGACTCAAACTGAAGAACCTATGCTATGGCGCCCAAGTTCGAAGAAATTTGACAGGCTCGCTGGGCTGAATTAAGAATGGATTCGCACCGGCGGGCACCAGCCACGTTTCACCCTCTCGAAACGGCTCGGGAGTCCCAGATTGCGCCGCAATTTTGCCGGTGCCGCTGAGAAAGATCAGCAAGTGAAAACGGCCTGACTCGGGAGTATATCGTAAGGGCGATGCGGTCTTAGCCATCTCAGTGTGAAAATACGGGCAATCGATCGGCAGCGGCAACTGGTCCTGCAGCGTCCGGCTTCCGTGCGATGCCACCTGGATAGCTTTTTCCAGATGCAATTCGCGCGGGCGGCCGTAGTCGTAAAGCCGATAGGTGATGTCGGAATATTGCTGGATCTCGCACAGCGCGAGTCCTCCTCCGATGGCATGGACGGTGCCGGCGGGAACGTAAAACGCATCGCCCTGCCTTCACGTCCACCCATTGCAGCAGATCCTCGATCTCGCCGTTTAGCGCCGACTCACGCAGGCGCTCGCGGCTGATGGACTGGCGAAAGCCGATGGCGATCCGGGCCCCCGGGTCGGCGCGCAGCACGTACCACATCTCCGTTTTTCCGCGCGAGTTTTCATGGGCTTGGGCGAACTCGTCGTCCGGGTGAACTTGAACCGATAGCCGGTCGCTGGTGAAGACGAATTTGACTAACAGCGGAAGATCGGCTTCAAACCACACTTCGCCGATTTTCTGCGTGGAACTCGGATACCAGGGCGAAAGATCGGTTGCACCCCAAATCTTTTCGAGGAACCTGGCCGGAAGCCGTACCGGTTTGTTACCGCTCACGGATGAATTTATCGATGCGGTCGAGCCCGCGCTCCAGTTCCGTCATCGACGTCGCGTAGGAAATCCGGACATGCTCTTTGGTGCCGAAAGCTTCGCCTGGCACCACCGCGACGTGCGCTTCCGCCAGCAAGCGTTCGGAGAATTGCATGGCCGACGATATGCCGTTGCGGAAACCCACCGAAATGTTCGGGTATGCGTAAAAAGCTCCGCGCGGCTCGGCAATCTTGACGCCCGGAATAGCGCGCAGCCGTTTCACGACGAAATCCCGCCGCCTTCGATACTCCGCCAGCATGATGCCGATCGATTCCTGCGGACCGCGCAGCGCTTCAATAGCACCTTTCTGCGCAATCGAAGTCGGGATTCGAAGTGGTGTGGCTTTGCAGCTTCATCATGGCGTCGATCAGCGGCTTGGGCGCTAGCGCGAAACCGATGCGCCATCCCGTCATGGCGTAGGTCTTGGACAAGGACCCGGCCACTACCACGTGTTCCTTGGAGCCCGGCATGGACGCGATCGAAAACGGTTCGCTGTCATAAAGAAATCGGCAGTAGCACTCATCGGTCATCACTTGCACGCCGCGCTTCGCCGCCAGATGATAAATGCGCTCGAACTCTTCGCGGCTCAGCACCGCGCCACTGGGGTTTGACGGCGAGTTGATGATCAGGAGTTTGGTCTTGCTGGTGATATGCGGCGCAATGGACTCGGCCGTGAAAGTGAAACCCTGGTCTTCGTTGGTCTCGACGAAAACGCATTTGCCGCCGGCATAGTTGACGACGTCTTTGTACGTGACCCAGTACGGCACCGGGATAATGACCTCATCGCCATCGCCAATCAATATCTGCATCAGATTGAAGATGGCGTGCTTGCCGCCTACCGATGCGATGCACTCGGCCGGGAGCATAATCGGTTCCATAATCCTCGCGATGCCGCGCGCAGATGGCCTGTTTCAGCTCAACTGTGCCGCCAGTCGGCGTGTACTTCGTGAAATTAGCATCGAGCGCTGCGATGGCGGCTCTCTTGATATTGTCCGGCGTTGGGAAATCGGGTTCGCCCGCGCCGAAATCCACTACATCGACGCCCTCGCGGCGCAGACGGTCGGCATCGGCGGCAACTTTCATGGTCGACGATTCGCTAATGCGGGATACCCGCTCGGCTAGATCCAGAGTTGCGTGCATGGAAGGGTTCAAGGTTCTCCTAGAAGTAGTCTTTTTCTTAGTCTACCTTCAATTGAGGGTGGCACGAGGCCCGAGATATTTCCGCCCAAACGGATCACCTCCTTGACGAGGCGCGAGCTGATGAAGGAGTGCGCCTCGCCGGCCATCAGAAACACGGTTTCGATCTCAGGCTTCAGCCGCCGATTCATGAGCGCCATCTGCAGCTCGTATTCATAATCCGACACGGCGCGAATTCCACGCAGGATGACGCTGGCGCCGCACTCGGCCGCGTAATCCACCAGCAGCCCATCGAATGAGCCCACTTGCACGTTGGGGAGGCTGCTGGTCACCTCGTTCAACATCTCGATTCGGTCCGGGACACTGAAAAGCACTTTCTTTTCTTCATTGCGCAAAATGGAAACAATCAGCTTGTCGAACAAGGCCGAACCTCGCTGGATCAGGTCCAGGTGACCGTTGGTGATGGGATCAAAAGAGCCGGGATAGAGGGCCACTACAGTGGCGGGTTTCGTTCTCACGGGAAGGTTAGTTTATCAGATTGCGATGGGGTTACTGATAGCGCAATAGCTTGAACTTGACTTCCAGATAGCAGCCTGATGGCGTCACCCTACGGAGTCCGGTCACGAAATCCCCAACCGTCAAAAACCCCACGTCATAACTTGGCGTCGCCGTGACCGAACTTCCGTCGGAAATCGCTACGATCGGCCCGACGTAGAGACCTGCGGCCGCCGCGACGTTTTGGGCCTGTGTCTGCGCGTCGGCGACGAGATCCTTGGCTGCGCAAGCCAGGGATTGGATTAAATCGGACGAGACCTGGCTACCCTGCACCTGGAACGATAGCGTTATCCCACTGTTGTTCTGTGCGATCGACTGCTGCAAAGCCGCGAGTGATGCGACAGTCGCTTTTATTTTGGCGAGCGGCGCCGCTAGCGAAAACATCCACTGGAGAGGAGATTGACGGTTTGTCCCACCTGTCACCCCTACGAAATTTGCTGCCGTAATGCCCGAATTCGATAACGCGGCTAGGGCCTGATCCAAGCTGATGTTCGGACCACTTACTGAAACGGAGAAAACGACTTGATCGGGCGCCAGGTTCACGGATCGAGAGGCCTGGATGGTCATCGTGTCAGAATCGAGTTGGCTAAAAGCCAATGCGGCGCAGGTTAATAGTAAAGCGATTAGGCGAGAAATTCGCATGGCGCTACTCTCGCAACAACGCGAACTTGACCGTCACGATGCAAGGCGAAGCGGTGGATGCTCCCAGCAGCGCGTCAGCTATACTCACTGCTGAGACACCGGCTGTCGAACTGGACATGGCCAGGATGTTGCCTACGCTGAGACCAGCGCCATCCGCCAGATTCTGGGCCTGTGTTCGGGCGTTAGTGAGCAAGGCCGGCAGCGAACAGGCGGCTGGTTGTGCGGACGATTGGGTTCCTTGGATTGAGAAGGACAATGCCAGCCCGTTGTTTTGGGCTGCTAACTTCGGCTGCAGGCTGCTGAGCGCCGTGATAGTATCCTTGACCTTCGTTAACGGCACCACCAACTGAAACGACCAGTTGAGGGTTTGGGTAGGCTGTGCCGCTCCTGTGTAGTTGAGATATGAGTTCAATCCCTGAAAATTTGCGACAGTGATCCCCGAACCTTGCAAGGCTGCGATCACGTCGTCCAAGCTTGAGTCCAAGCCTGAATTAAGCTGTACGTTGAACACCGCTTGATCCGGCTGACCGGACGCATTGCTGATGGAAGCCGTGACCGTAATCGAATTTGAACCAAGTTGCCCGAATGCCAGCGATAGAGGCAGCATCAGGGCGAGAATTAGCGGAATTTTTCGCATAATTGAGTATAATCCGGGATTGATAGAGCGCCTCACAGACAAGGCCGAGATTCGCCACCGCATGAATATGGACCGTGAATGGTCGCTGTACGCGCTGGCCGATCTCGACGATGGCATGTTCGAACACTGCGAATGGTGGGCGGTGAATGGCAGCTTAGCGCTGGTGTTTGGCGCACTTCCGATCCGGCCGATCTTCGTGCTGGGCGATGCCGGGTCGGCACGCCAGCTTCTCACCGCATTGCCGGTAATGGCTGGTTATCTAAATCTCAAGCCCGACCAATTAGAGGCTGCCAAGGGGATCTATCGCTATCGTGAGCTTCATGAGATGCAGCGGATGTTTCTCCATAGCCTCAAACCCTCGGAAGGAACTGCGACGCCGCTCACCGCCCGCGATCTCGAACAAGTCGAGCGGTTGTATACTTCTGGCGATGGCGGCGGGATTGCCTTTGCGCCCTTTCAACTCGACACCGGCTTTTTTTATGGGATTCGTAAAGGTGCCGAATTGGTATCTGTCGCCGGCGTGCACGTGGTATCGCGGAATGAAAGCGTGGCCGGCGTTGGCAATATTTTCACTAGGCCGGATTATCGCGGCCAAGGTATGGCGCAGATTGTCACGTCCTCCGTCGCGGCGGCTCTAAGACAATCCGGCATCCGGACCATCGGGCTAAATGTGGAACTTACAAATACCCGGGCGATTCGCGTGTACGAGCGCGTCGGATTTCGAACCCACTTCACCTATTACGAGGGCATGGCGGATCGAGTGTTGGAAGGCTCGCCGAATGTTTAGCCCTGCTACAATTCCTGGCTATGCGACCCATTCTGTTTTGCATTCTGGCGGTGGGTTTGTCCGCACAGGATCAGACCGAGCTAACGCGCGCGCTGAGCGCCTCGCGACAGCGCATCGATAACATGGATGATCAGATTGTAAAGCTGCTGAACGAACGTGCGACAGTTGTTCGCGAGGTCGGCTTAGTTAAGACGCGCTTCCATGCGCCCGCCAGCGCGCCCGGCCGTGAAGAGCAAGTCTTGCGCCGGGTATCCGGAAAGGCCCGTGCGCCACTTACGCCGGAAGCGGTTCGAAAAATCTACCAAACGCTGCTCGCAGAAATGTCCGCGATGGAGGACCGGGAAATGCAGTCGCAAAGGAAGTAGCTGGGGTGATCCCACGCCTGGAAATTGCCTTTCGGTGCGGGCGAACCCGAATTACGGGCCAGGCCGGCTCCACGGAAGAATCCCGCGAGCCAGCAAATCAGGAAGTATCTTATTCGCAATGCTTGGAGCGAGTCGAAAACAGTCGTCCCGCTCGCCGAACCAAACTAATTCGGCGATTTCCGAGCTAGCGACCGGTTGGCCAATTAATTCGGCACGGTAAAGCTCGATTCGAACCGTTTTCGGCTGGCCCGTTTCCGGTCCCGCCGCTCGATCTGTGTAAACTCCAACCAGTTCGATTGCGCTTACCATCACGTCGCCCAGCTCTTCGCGCAATTCGCGAGACAGGCAATCGATGGCAGATTCTCCAGGCTCACGGCATCCTCCCGGCAGTATGAGCAAAGAAGTCGTGTGTCTCTTCCGGCACAACAGGATCTTTCCGTCGCGCACCGCGAGAAGTCCAACTTTGTCAAAGTCAACATCGATGTCGGCCATGAGAGCTATTGCAGAATGGGTAGTTGGAGATAATCGTTCGGAACAAAAAGGCTGCCTTCGGTGGTCCCTTGCGGCGCGAATTTCCGCAATTCCGTCGCCGAGCTTCTGGGTCGTCATACTCCCCTTGAGAGTTAGATCGAATGCTCGAACAACCGCGTGAACTTGCTGGGCGGATTCATGGGCAAATTCCAGCCTGAAATGACGGATCCCGGCAGACGCGCCAATCCTCGATGTAGCAGCTCGCTTCCTGCGCCTCGGCGCCAAAAACGGTGTTGCGGCATCCCACGTCGGCAATCACAGGGTGGGCGCGGCCGGAGGAGTCCTTCAGCTCGACGCGGTGCTTTTCGCACGGACGCCCGCAATCGCGATAGCTGGTGCCCGTCGATAGAAAGCGGCAGAACACACAATGTTCGGTGTGAAAAACCGGCAGGTGCTGATAGGCTACCACCTCGATGCTTTCGGGGTCGATTCTCCGGGCGAGCTCGCCAATCTGCGCGCCATTTAAGTCGTGAGTGGGAGTGATCCGACCGAGGCCGAGCCCCAAGTACATCGCAGCGGTCAGAGAGTTCGCGGTGTTCAAACTAAAATCGCCGACCAACGGCGGATGCTGGCGCTCGCGCAGGGCCTGCAGCATGCCGCTCGATCGCACCACAATTGTGCATCCCAGGCTGAGGAGAAAATCTAGAATGCGCTCCTCACCCGGTTTTGAGACTCGAGGAGTTGCGACCCGCGCGGCGATGCCGCTGGACTTCACGCGTTCGAGTGAAGGCCGAAGCCCATAAAGATCGAGATAGTCGAGCGTGATGCTGGCGGGACGGCTCGATAGCGCCGCTTCGAGTTGTTCCGGAGTGCGAACCAGAAGATGAAGTTCCGGCGATGCAAGCTGTAGTGTGCCGGTGACGGCGTCACCTGATCCAGCATGAAACGTACGGTGTCCAAAGGATCGCGGACCACGACGCCTGTCCGAGCTTGGTTCTGCAGCGACTGTAATTGCTCAACGGCGCTGCGGCGCAACCTGGTTGAGCTCGGACGCCGGAACAAATGGCGCACCCTGCAAGTTGAGCGTCACATCCGCCAGTTCGTAGGCTGTGTTTCCTAAGCGGCCGAATTGCTCGCGCAATAACTCCAGGGAGAGTCCACGGTTCTGAGCAGCGTTCAGGGGACCGGTGGACTTCACGATCACGCTCGCCTTGTGGCTGCTTGACCAGCGACCACTCGGTGATCAGAGGCTCGCCTTCGATAGCCGTTACTCGCACGCCAACAGGCTGCCGCGAGACTGGCGCCGCGGCTTGCGTATAGGCACGCGCCGCCCGATCCAGATCGGGGTCGTCGGTTCGCCAGATCCGGTCGCCCGGCACGGATGCGCTCGAAACGGATCGCGCCATTTCCGAACCGAAGTTCCAGCCGGCCATCCAGTCCCGGCAGAACCTGATAGACCCTGCCGCCCTCTTCGGGCTCCTCGGGACTCCGCCAATCGGCCGCGTCGAACACCACGCCGTCGCCCGGCTTCATCGGTGCGATGGCATGCGCGTCACTGGCTTCAATGATGACGTGATTGGCCTCCAAACGTTCAACCCGCCCCATAAAGACTCCCCGGTGGCGCGGCGCCCGGCCATTGACCACCAGCTGATGATTGGTCCCGGTCATGAAAAATGGACCCAAGCCGCGCGAATACACCTGCTCGAGTTGCAGCTTCTGGGAAGGAGTAATCGCGGCGCTCCGGCCGGCCCAAGCCTCGTCCACTGCCTTGCGATACGCGCGCGTCGTCAATGCCACATAATTCGCGTCTTTATATCTGCCTTCGATCTTCATCGCGGCCACGCCAATTTGGAGGATTTCCGGGATTTGCTCCAATGCGAAAAGATCACCGGGTGAAAGAAGATAACGGGCGTCACCCAATGGCTCGAGCCGGCCATCGACCAACATCTCGTAGGGCAGCCGGCACGCCTGAGCACACTGTCCCCGATTCGCGCTGCGTCCTCCCCAAGCTTCGGATGAAAAACATTGTCCCGAGTACGCTACGCACAGCGCTCCGTGGACAAAGATCTCGACTTCGCAGCCGGTCTTCGCGACGATAGTCCGGACTTCGTCGAGCGACAGCTCCCTGGCCAGATTGACGCGCTGGATACCAAAACTCTTCGCCAGCTCCACACCCTCGACGTTCGTAATACTCATCTGGGTGCTGGCGTGCAGCTCCATGTCGGGAGCAATCTGGCGGACCAGCCGCACGATGCCGTAGTCTTGCACGATCATCGCGTCCGCTCCGGCCTCTACGATAGCGGCGATCGTCCGCGCGGCTTCCAGCAACTCGTGCTCGAAAACCAGCGTATTAAAGGTGATGAATCCGCGCACGCCTCGCGCGTGCAGAGTACGCATCACCTGCGGCAGCTCGTCGAGCGAAAATCCCGTCTTCGCTCGCGCCGAAAAATGTTTCAGACCGAAATAGACCGCGTCCGCGCCAGCCTCAATCGCGGCATGCAACTGCGGCCAATAGCCGGCAGGGCTCATAATCTCCGGCTTGCGTGGGGCTAAGGACTGCATGGGACAACCTTCTTCAGCGTAGCAAGGCCTCCGCCAGCGTCAGGAAACCAGACTGAGCGCGACGGTGGTCATTCCGCGCACGCCGGTCGCTCGCTCGAGTGCATCGATCAAAATGGATTCCAATCCTTCAGGATCAAAATCTACCAGGCAAGCTGCGATTTCCTCATCGCTTGCGCCGTCGAAGCAAAGTTCACAGACGCCCACCGCGCCAGAATCGCAAAGGACTGGAGGACCAAAGCACCGGCAAGTGATCGGTCGCGACGCATAGAGATCACAAGTCCCGGTTTCCGGGTCGAGCGCCGGACATGGGTCGTCATCGCTGAAGTTCGTAAGTTGAGCGGCGTGGCGGGCCCGATCGCGAACAGCACCTGCGCGCTGGGGATCGTGACTTTCCAGTTCGGCCAAGCCTTTCCTTAGGCGGTGTGCATCGAGTTGGCTAATTTCGAATGGTCCATAGCAGCACTGAGTGCATCCCGGCCGGCAAACCAACCACGACCCACTCCTCCGCGCGGCCTCTGCGAGTGCTCGATCGACAATCTGGACCAGCTCGAAGTCAGAGCTCATGCCGAAAAACTCTTTTCGCTAAACATCGCCAAGGCGGTGCGCGCGCGTTTCCGCATCATGGATTCGAAGGAAATGCGCGGCACGTTGATGAGCTTGCGCATTTCGGCCTCGCGCAGCAGGCTCCGCGCGCTATTGGGCATCCGGGCGGCAGCGCGTTCGAAAGCGCCCGAGGATGCTGCGAGCATGCCTGCAATGGCGCGATAGTAGCCCTGCTGACCCTGCACTCTCTTGCAGCCCATCACCAGCGCGGCCAGCACCTCAGAGCTTTCTTCCAGTTGCGCCACCACGCTTCCCCACTCGTCCAAGAAAGGGCCTAACGGCAGCAGTGTAGCAGGCGAACGGCGCAACGCCTTCACCGGACGGAGCGGATAATGCCGGTGGCCTTCGGTCGAAAGCCCGGTGTGTTGATAGATGCGAACCGCAAGCGCGAAGCGGCCTCGCGCGGCGAAATGGGCGATCAGCGGCGTGGTGAGTGGGGTCTTCTTCCAGAAGCCCATGCCTTGCGTGAGATCGCCGCGATTGTGCGCCAGAGTCATGGAGAGGCGCAGCAGGTCGAGCTCAGCGTCGCGTTCGGCGGCCACTTCATCGAAAACTGCTCTGTTCGCGATCGATTTCCGCTTCGATGGCGGCCTGCGCTTCTTCAGCGGAAGCCGTGTCGCCGAGTTCCAGCATGCGTCCGAGGCCAGCCGCGATCGCACTCCAATGCTCGCCATTGTGACCGCTGACGCCGCGAACGGAGCGGACCGAGATGCCATCCTCGGTCCAGGCGCGCGACGCGAGGGCAAGGCGCAGCATGGGCCGCAGAACATCCGGGTCGCGCGATTCGCGCCACACGATCCCACGGATCTTGGTATCGACATCGGTGGGCACGAAGGTGGCGACGGTCGCATGATGACAAGCCAGACAGAGTGCGAAATAATCCTGGAGCTGCTCCTCGGGCGTAAGGCTGGCGCGCAGAATGTTCTGCCAGTTGGCGAGAATTCGCAGGAAGCCGTCGGACGAGTTGCCCAGTTCGATCAGGCGGCCGGGTTCGGCTACTGGCAAGCCGCGCTTCTAGGAATGGGGCGGTGCTCCGGACCTGCGCGATGAGAGTCTCCGGGGAAATCCACTGGGCCCATGCTTCGCGGGGCCGCTTGATGAGGGTTCCGGACAAATCACCAGTATGACCCGATTGATATAAGCCCGTCCGGTGACTGGGGATGGCCTCGCGCCGCATCGGTTGTCATCGCCCATGCCCCGTGCTAACGTCAGATTCGGAACAAACATTTTGAAAAGCGAGGCACGAACGATGACCCGCAATACTTACGTTTTTTGTTTTCTCGTACTCACTCTTGCCGGTATGGCCGGCTGTTCCAGCGAGCCGCGGGCCAAAGAGTCCAAGCCCGCCGCGGCCCCAGACAAAATTCAGGGAAAGGCCCAGATTCTTCTCGATGAAACGACCGCGTCGGACGCGGCAATGAACGCGGGTGGACCTTCCGTCTACCTAGTGGACGGACTGAATCGCTACCGGCTCTTCTTCAACAAGGGCTTTCAGGTGGAAGCCGGGAAGAAGTATATTGCCGAGGGTGTCTATGCGCAAAAGGCTATCGATGCAATTGGCGATCCCGACCAGGGCAAAAACGGCTATCCGCTTCAATCAAGCTGCGACCGCGTCGTGAGGATGGCTTGGCCCGGACTTGCCTTTGATGTGACGGATTCGGACGTCATAAGTCTGCGCGCCAAGGTGAAGCGCTACCCCGCGAGGCCCGTATTCCTGGTGACCCGGATCGAGGCCGTTACCGGCGCCGCCGATTCCGCAAAACAAAACGAGGATGCCGATGCCGCGAAAAAGGAAACGCCGGAGATCTCTGTTCCGGCGGATAAACAACGCGCTCTCTTGACGGAGGGTTCCACCGTCCTGACGGCGCCTCTTTGGGAACCCGGGGGCGGAACGGCTCGCTGCAAAGTGGTTATCGACGAGGAAGGCAAGATCGCGGAACTCAACAGCGGCTCGCAACTCTGTGAGACGGTGCCGTGGTCTCAATTCCGTTATAAGCCCACGCTCAAGAGCGGCCACCCCGTCAGAGTGAATACCGAGATTGAAGTGCGCTTCGACCCGCGAAAGTAGAAGCGCCGCTGACCTGCCGCGCGTCACGAGGCGTTCGGCGCCACAATTAACTGTTACTTCACTGCGGCGGCCGCCGCTCTTTCCTTCGCACGGCCTGCACGAAGGATGTCATCCATCGCGTAATTGCCTTCGTGGCACGCGTATTCGTAGATCGGATAGTTCGCATCCTTGGTCAGTGGCATGGACACTTTCCACGGCGCGGAATACATGTTCGGATCGTCGATGGTGGCTTCGTAGCTGATGGTGTTGAGCGTCCACGCGCTTGAACCGTTCCACCACATGCAGCGCCTCGCTTTCGTGAATGCCCCGGATGCGGGCGGTGGCGGCGCTGGTGGCGATCATGCCCTTGCCGTTGTAATTGGTGGTATCGACCACCAGCGTGTTGCCCTCCCAGTGGCCGAGCGAATCGCCGTTCCACTGGCGGATGCTTTGCGGCAGGTGCGGACGGCCATCCAGCGGGATCACGCGCGCTTCGTGAATCATCTCGGAGAAAATTACCACGAAGCCTGGGCTCTGCAGAATTTGATACGCGTTGTTATAGCCGGCGGGAAACATTCCCGCGGGAACGCCGCGCGTGATGCAACGCTCCCAGCTCGTCTGGTACTCATAGGAATCGGCGACGTGCGCCAGATCGTAGTCGCGTTGCGCTTCGGCCGAAGGCTTTACCGGAACTCTTCCGTTCGCCGGTTCCACCACTAGCGAAGTTTGCCGGGTGGCCAGCCACGTCGTTCCACCATCCGACAAGGCCTGATTGTAATTGCCCGGGTCGTCCGGTTTGGGCGGGCGGTCTACACGGTTTTCGCGGCCGCTGTTTTCGAACGCTGCCGTTTCTTGTCCGTAAGGGTTGGCTTTCCGGCCAGCGCAGTCCGGGCGTTCGAATGGGGTGAGCGTGGCGTTGGTCCAAATTCCTTGCAAGTCCGGCTGGCCATCCGGAGTGCGTGTCGGGAGCCATGCTTTAGTTGAAGACGACGTTTTGACCGCCTTCTGAATCTGAGCTTCCGCGGGCGTGATGAGTATGATTGTAGCCGCGATCGCCGCGAGACTCCGCGAAGTGAGAAGTGGGCCGAAGGATTTTAGAATCATCTGAACCTCACTGCTTTTGAATGCCGGACGTTGACAGTATACAGCTTCTTTCGTACGAGTTTTCAGACGGATCGAGACCCGTACAGGGTACCTTCACACAAATATCGTCACGCCGAAATGTCAGGCGTAACCGCGGGCAGTCTGAGGGCTTGTAACACGAGCAGGGGCAGGGGAGTGGCATTGACGAAAGCCAGGAATGTCCCTACACTGAAAGCGACCCAGGGTTCTCGGACGTACTACTTATCATGACCGTCACGCTTAAAACAAAAGCCGAAATCACCGTGCCGAAGAGCATCCGACGCAAGGCCGGTATTAAACCCGGAGACCGGGTTGAGTTCAGTGTGTCCGGGCGCGTGATCAACATCACCCCGAAGCTCTCACCGGACGAACTGCAAGATGCGCGTGAGATTCGTGATCCGAAGATCCGGGCTGCAATCCGAGAAGGATATCAGGAATTCCTCGCCGGCAAAACACGCCCCATCGGGGAGTTCTTGGCCGATCGCGCCAAGCGCGGCCAAAAACATCCCCGCCGACGCCCAGGAGCATGACGGCGGCACCCTTTAGCGTTCATCCAACGTCACGGTATAAGCGGCTGTCCACGAAACTTCAAAAGGGCCACCGCGATTTCGAAGCGACCGAAAAGAGCGCGATTGCCATCCTCTCAACAGATCCTTATAACCGTACTCGCCCGCATCACATCAAGAAACTCCAAGGCGTGCCAGCTGGGGAGGGTTAATATCGGCTTTCCCTCGGCCGCTGGCGTTTTCGCTACGACATCCCTGGCCAGGTGGTACTACTCTCTTACTGTGGCCTCCGGAGAGAGGACACATACTGATGCTTATAGAGACTATGAAAACGTTGCCCAAGCCACCCCGGTTCCTTCGTCTTGATCACATCCTGACGGCCGCGGAAGAGAAACTCGTACGCAGCGGCGAGGCCCAGCTCAAACGTGGAGAATCAAAACCCTGGCGCACTGTGAAACGCACCCTCTCGCGTTATGAGATTCTCTCGCCCGGATTATCGTACAAACACGTACACTTCGATGGTGATGATTCTAACTAACCGATTTAAATACATAAATTCTGGCGGAGAGGGAGGGATTCGAACCCTCGGTAGAGCTTTAAGGCCCTACGACGGTTTAGCAAACCGCTGCTTTCGACCACTCAGCCACCTCTCCGGTGTTTACGTGGGTCTCAATGGAATCTTAGCACGGCCTACTTCTTCATAAAAGTCACGATGTACTGGCTCTTCGGCACCAGTTCGTGCTTGTCGGTCAGTTTGAAACCATTCGCCGCCACCTCGCTAATTAGATCGTTCTCGTCCAGCCGGATGTGCGTGAGCGGGCGATCCGGATCATTGCGGTTTGGCATAGAACCACGCCGCTTGTAATACTCCACGATCACCAGCTTTCCATCGGAAACCAGGCTGTCGCGAATGTGGCTGAGCATCGCTTCCGGATAGTCGAAATGATGATACACGTCCAGAATCAGAACGCCCGATAGGGTATCCGACGGTAATTTCGGATCTCGATCGATCCCCAGCACGAACTTCACATTCTTCAAACCCAGGGTGTTCGCCCGAACCTTCGCCTGGTCGAGAAAATCTTGCTGGATGTCTTCGGCATAAACCGTGCCAATGCCGCCCACCGCGCGGCTCAAGTACGGTAGCATGAATCCCGGACCAGTCCCGACGTCTGCCACCGATTGCCCGGGCATCAGACCCATCTGGTCCACGATATCGCGTGGCCTCTGGCGCTCCTCGCGCGCTGGATCGATCTGGTTTTTGGCAACCTGGGCGCGCCCTTCTTTCGTCTTGTACTCTTCGTTGGCTTGCTCGGCCACTTGCGAAAAGGCGGCCACGCAAAACAGGGACAAACAAATTAGCTTTTTCATAACGACTTCTCCATGGGCATGGCGAGTGGAGGCTCGACCAGAAAATCGTGTGCTGCCATGTCCGTCAACGCCTCCCGAATCGACTGCTCGGAAGCCGGCTCTACAGTAATGACGAACGGTAGGTCGCTTTTGTTTTCAGTGGGAAGCTGCAACACCGCTTCCAGGCTGATCTGCTTCTCTGCCAGCACGCCCGACAGCGCGGCGATGATGCCGGGGCGATCCACCACGCGAAATCGAAGATAGTAAGCCGAGTGCTGCAGCGTCACCGGAATCGGTTTGTACTCACCCAGCCGCTCATGAGCGAACGGCGACACGCGCTCGGGACTGCCGGAGCGGATCTCGCGCGCCACCCGCATCAAATCGCTCACCACCGCCACGCCGGTCGGCGCCGCGCCCGCGCCACGGCCATAGTAGAACGTGTCTTCTCCGTACGTGCCGCGCACCCAGACGGCGTTATAAGCTCCTCTCACGCCCGCCAGTATGGTCGACTGCGGAATCAGCGCGGGCCGCACCGAAAGAATCAGCCCGTCCGAGGTTTGACGCGCGGCGCACAGCAATCGGATGGTGTGGCCCAACTGATGCGCGTATTGGAAATCCAGCGGTTGGATGCGGCGAATTCCTTCGCTATAGATGTCGGACGGCGTGATTTTCTCCCCGAATGCGAGCGCCGCCAAAATCGCGAGCTTCGACCGCGCGTCGTACCCGTCGACATCGGCGCTCGGGTCAGCCTCCGCATAACCCAGCCGCTGAGCTTCCTTCAAGACGTCTTCAAATGCCGCTCCGCGCTTCTCGATCTCAGTGAGGATGTAATTGCTGGTACCGTTGAGGATGCCATAAAGAGTGGTGACGCGATCGCCCGAAATCCCTTCGCGCAAAACCGAGTGGATGGGGATGCCGCCCGCGACGCTCGCCTCCATCGCAAGGTTGATTCCGGCCGCAATGGCACGCTCCCAAATCTCGGCGCCGCACAACGCCATCAGTTCTTTATTGGCGGTAACCACAGACTTCTTGCTGGCAATAGCGGCGTCGATGATTTCGCGCGCCACCCCCGTTCCACCCACCAGCTCGGCGACAATGTCGACCTCGGGGTGCGTCACCACCTCGCGCCAGTCTCTGGTTTTTTGCACCGAGGAAGCCGCGGCGGGCAGTCTCTTGCTATCGATAGTCCGGCTGCAGACGGCCTTCACGCGCAGATGAAAACCGAGCTTGAGCGCGATCTGGTCCGCATTCTCCAGCAGGATTCCGAGCGTGCCTGTTCCCACATTGCCCAGCCCGATGATCCCGACATTGACCTCCTGCATATGTCGCTATTATGCGGGATCGGCGGTGTCACCGTCAGAACGCGGCGAACATCTGCGTGATGGTGTAGGTACCGTCGTGACCGATGGCAACGCCTAGGCCGGTATGGGTGAATCCTCGGGTCAGGATGTTCTTGCGGTGGCCCGCGCTCTGCATCCATCCGCGCACGGCCGCCCGGACGGGATCGGTCTCGCCGTATTCTTCAAAGATGTTCTCACCGCACAGCTGCCACGCGATCCCCAGCCGCGCTGAGGCGATTGCCCGGACCGCCGAACTGCGGATCCTCATGCGAAAAAAACCGCCTTGTAGCCATGCGCCGGCTGTGCGATCGCGCCGCATCGGCGATCTTTGGATCCCATTTCAACGGAAGCAATTTATTTTCCTGGCGGATTTGATTGATCGCCTGGAATATACGTTGCTCGACGGGTTGCGCGTGCTGCGCATAGCCTGGCGCGAGCAGCAAAAGCGATAACATGCCAATCGAGCTGAAACGCGCGCCGGGACGAGGCATCAGTAGTGATAACGCGCCTGAAGAAAATCGATTCTGTTGCCGCTCACTTTATAAACCAGGCGATGTTCTTGCGTAATTCTTCGGGACCACAGGCCGCCCAGCTGGTGCTTGAGCGGCTCCGGCTTACCAATGCCTTGAAATGGATCTTTGAGAACATCGTCAACCAGCAGCAGGACTCGGAGAGCCGTTTTTCGCTCGGTCTCCACCCACCAGCGTAGGTCCTGTCGAAACTCCGGCTGGAATACGGCCTCCCATTTAGTTGGCGCGCTCAAGACCCAGTTCTCGACGGAGTTGCCTGACGGTTTCCGGCTTGCCGCTCCGGCGATCTGCTCTTCGCAGAGCGGTTAGCAACCGCTTCGCGTTCTTCGGTGAACGCAGTAGGTGCGCGGTTTCCATTAGCCCCGCGAGTTCCTCGGCAGGAATCAAAGCAACGTCCTTTGCGCCGCGCCGCCGGACGATCACGACTTCCTGATCCTTAACCACCTTGTCGAGGACAGACGCCAGCCGGGCGCGCAAGCTTGTATAGGTTGTCTCTATTGCCACTGTAGATTAATTGTACAGCTTAACTGTACGTGGAGCACCTAATCTTACTCATGCCATGGCGTACTTCAGCGGCGTGGCGACTCCTTGAACATCGCCGACAAGGCCCCTTGCGGATCCGCCATCACCGCCATCCTGCCCACGCCTTCGATACTCATCGGCTCAACGTAGAATCGAGCGCCCATCTGTTTGGCCTTCGCGGCAGAGGCATCCACGTCGACAACCGCGAAATAGATCAACCAACGCGGTGGAGTCTTAGGATCGCGATGCTGCGCAGGCGGGATACCGCCGATGAACTTGTCTCCATTCTTGATGTGCAGATAACCAGACGGGTCCTTTTCACCGGCCTGCAGTTGCCAGCCGAAAAGTCCGGAGTAAAACTGCTTGGCGCGTTCGGGATCCGCAGTACTCAAGTCGGCCCAGCAGAATGCTCCTGGTTCGCCGGCGATACCAATCCCAGGATTTTTCTTCCTCTGCCAAACGGTGAAGATCGCACCCGTTGGGTCCTCAACTACGCCCATTCTTCCGACATCCCCGACATCGAACGCCCGCCCAATAACCTTGCCGCCGAGTTCCGCCGCCTTGTTGACTGCCGCGTCCGCATTCTCCACCGCAATGTATAGCATCCAGTGCGGCGGCGTATTGCGAGCGCGCTCCTCCTGTCCGATGGTGTATGCGGCGGCGCAATCGCGGCCACTCAAGCGAAAGATCGTATAGACGTCGTTCGGCCCCATGTCCATGTCGTTCGGCATCCATCCGAACAATGACTGGTAGAACTGCTTGGCTCCGTTCTGGTCCGTCGTGACCAGCTCCATCCAACAAAAATCGCCGGGTGGGTGCATATCGACTTCGCGGCATGACGCCCAAGATATCATGAAGTCGGAAGAATTATGCGCACGCGAATCCTGCTGGCCTTGACTCTCGCGCTGGTCATTTCGGCGCAGCCGCCCCCGCATCCCCGTCCGGGAGAAGAACCGCCCGAAGATACACGCCTTCCGAACGGAAAACTGCAGCGAGACGAGATTCTCAAGGCCGACTTCCAGAAGTCGCTGGACGACGCGCGCGAGCTGTCCAAACTCGCCGAAGAGCTCAAGACCGCCTTGGAGAAGAACGACCGTTACGTTCTCTCTATCGCCACTCTCAAGAAGACTGAAGACATCGAAAAACTGGCCAAACGAATTCACGATCGGTTGAAGCATTGATGTGTTACGCTGAAGCGGAAGCGTTCGCCCCCATGGCTCCCACCCGCGAAAAAGCGCAACTGATGAGCGCCTCGGAAATCGATCGGACGCTGGTCCGGTTGGCGCACGAGGTTCTCGAAAAGACGCAAGATTTGAAACGCCTGGCCTTCATCGGCATTCGCCGGCGCGGCGTGCCCATGGCCGTTCGGCTGGCCGAGAAAATTAAGGAGCTTGAAAAGCTAGTCGTGCCGGTGGGATTCCTGGATATTAATCTCTATCGCGATGATCTTTCCACAGTGTCTGAGAAGCCGGTTCACAGCGCCACCGAAATTAATTTCCCGGTGACCGGAAAGGACATCATCCTAATGGACGACGTCCTTTATACCGGCCGCACCATTCGCGCCGCCCTGGATGCGCTGTTCGATAAAGGCCGTCCGGCGCGCGTGCAACTGCTGGTGCTGATCGACCGCGGCTGGCGGGAGCTGCCCATCGAAGCGAAATACGTGGGCCGCATGGTACAGACCAGCGCCAACGAGATCATCGAGGTCAAGTTTCAGGAAGTGGATCAGACCGAGAAAGTACTGTTGGTGGAACTGACCTAGGGTGGTTATGCCGGGTGGATTGCTGGGAATCGAAACGCTGGATCGCGTGGAGATCGAAACCATTCTCGACCGCGCCAAGTCTTTTCAGCCGCAACAGACCGAACAGCAGAAAATCGGATATGCTGCGCGGGCGCATGATCGTAAATCTGTTCTTCGAAGCGTCCACTCGCACTCGCACCAGCTTCGAGATTGCCGCCAAGCGTTTGGGAGCCGACGCGATCTCCATCACCGCCTCCGGCTCGAGCGTAGACAAAGGCGAATCGCTGGTGGACACGCTCAACACGCTGGGGGCGATGCATCCGGATGCCATTGTGATGCGCCACTCGGCTTCGGGCGCGCCCCACTTCCTGGCGCGGCATCTGCCCACTCCGATTATCAACGCCGGGGACGGCACGCATGAGCATCCCACCCAGGCCCTTTTGGATGCCCGCACCATTCTGGACCGCCGGGGGACGCTGGAAGGTCTGCGCGTGGCCATCATCGGTGACATCGCGCACAGCCGTGTGGCCCGCTCCAACATGTACCTGCTCTCGAAATTTGGCGTTGAGATAGTGTTGTGCGGGCCGGCCCCTTTGCTGCCGTCCGAGCTAACTCAGATCACGCCTGGTGTCACTCTCGCGCACGATATCCGCGAGGCCATCCGCGACGCCGACGTAATCATGATGCTCCGGGTTCAGTTCGAAAGGCAAGACGAAGCCGCCTTTTCCGCCAGCGACTACTATCGTTTTTACGGGCTGCGCCTGGAGCACATGGGACTCGCCAAACCGGACGCCATCGTAATGCACCCCGGCCCTATTAATCGCGGTCGGGAAATTTCGTCCGAGGTGGCCGATTCCCAGCGCTCCGTGATTCTCAACCAGGTGGAGAACGGAATCGCGGTGCGCATGGCGGTGCTCGAAAGAATTCTTAGCAATTAATTGAATGCGGAAGTTAATCATCCGAAATGGCCGAGTGATCGATCCGGCGAGCCGCCTGGACGCCGTCCGCGACGTGTTGGTGGAAGAAGGCCGCATCGCGGTTATTGGAGAGAAGTTGCATGTCACCGGCGCTGAAAAGTTCGACGCCGGCGGGTTGATCGTCGCGCCCGGGTTCATCGACATGCACGTGCATTTGCGCGAGCCCGGCTTTGAATACGCCGAGACCATCGAGTCGGGCTCACGCGCCGCGGCGGCTGGAGGGTTTACTTCCATATGCTGCATGCCGAACACGTCGCCCGTGAACGACAATGCCACCGTCACCAGTTACATCAAGGAGCGGGCCGAGCGCCACGCCATCGTCAACGTGTTTCCCATCGGCGCCATCACCAAGAACAGCGCGGGAGAAGAGCTGGCCGCGATCGGGTCGATGAAGGCGGCAGGCGCGGTCGCTATTTCCGATGATGGCCGTCCCGTGATGAATGCGCGTGTCATGCGCCGCGCCATGGAGACTGCCCGCTCATTCGGACTTCCGGTGATTGATCATTGCGAGGACCTTCACCTCAGCGCCGGCGGCGCCATGCACGAAGGAGTGGAAAGCGTTCGGCTGGGGCTGCGCGGAATCCCGGCGGCATCAGAAGACGTGATGGTCGCGCGCGATATCATCTTGGCCGAGCTGACCGGCGCGCGTTTCCATGTCGCCCACATATCGTCGCGATATTCGGTGGAGATGGTGGCCTTCGCCAAGAACCGTGGCCTGGCGGTGACATGCGAGGCGACACCGCACCATTTCACGCTGTCGGACGGCAACATGCCGCCTTACGACAGCAACTATAAAATGAAGCCGCCGCTGCGCTCGGCCTGTGATATGGGCGCGGTAACGCAAGGCATCATTTCGGGCGCCGTGGACGCGATCGCAACAGATCATGCCCCGCACGCCGGCAGCGAGAAAATGCAGGAGTTCGAAAAGTGTCCCTTCGGCGTTATTGGCCTGGAGACCGCCATTGGCCTGACGCTGGAGCAACTGGTGCATTCCGGCAAAATTCCGCTCGCTCGCATGGTGGAGCTCTTCACCACCGGTCCCGCGAACGTTCTGAAAATGGAGCGCGGCCGCTTGGCCGTAGGCGCTCCGGCCGACATCACGATTCTGGACATCGAGCGTGCCTGGACTTATGACGTCAACCGGTCAGCCTCAAAGAGCCGCAATTCCCCCTTCGATGGCCGCACCTTCCGAGGCGGCCCAGTCGGCACTATCGTGAATGGCCGTGTCGTCTGGACCGCCGAAGAGCGTGGCTTCGACGTGCCAGTGGGCCAAGCGGTCCGCACCGCGCCTTAACGGCTGCGTCTCCGTTAGAGTACAGTTACTAGTGATTGGACCCTTCCTTCCGACACCGCCAGATCGAGCCTAGCCAAAGCCGCAGCGGCTGCATTTCCATCCTGATCGCCGCTGCCGTGGTGCTCATCGGCGCGCGTATTGTCTCTTCCTACGCGATTGATTACCAGTGGTGGAAAGAAATGGGCCAGGTTCACACCTGGTTCAGCATGCTGCTCTACAGCGTGGTTCCCGCCACCGCCGCGACCATCCTGGGATTTATCATTTTCTGGATCGCGCACGCCCGGGGTCTGAAGCACGCCGGAACCGGGCTGCGCCACAATCCGCTGTACGCAAAACTCGCGACGCTCGGAATGTTCCTGATCGCGCTGGTGGTGGCACTCTCGGCGATCGATACCTGGACGGTCGTCCGTTATTTCGGCGGCGCACGCGGCGCTACGGCCGCTTCATGGCAAGATCCGGTTTTCTCCAATCCGCTCACGTTTTATCTGTTTGAATTGCCCTTCTATTCCGATCTGCTTGGGCTGGTGCTGAGTATTGCAGTAATAGCCGCCATCATCTATTGGGTGACGGCTCGCGCCTGGCAGCTCCGCAACACAATACCGGACTGGAGCGAGGTGCGCGAAATCAACCTGAGCCAGCTCGGATTGGGCGGCGCGCTCGAGACTCGTTTCCTCCGCGGCGTCGGCGCGGTGTTCCTGCTTGCTCTCGCCGTGCGATTCTTCCTGGGCCGCTACAGCATGCTGCTGGATGAGCACGGCAGCTTCATGGTCGGCGTGGACTATGTCGACCAAAACATCGCCCTGCCGCTCCAATGGGTGTTGATCGCAAGCTGCGTGCTGTCCGCCATTGCACTGGTGGCGGGAAAATGGCGGATCGCGGCTGTCGTCGTCCTGGCGTTTATAGTCCGCAACATCGTTCCGCCGATTGTGGGTGCGGTGTATGTTCGCCCCAACGAAATTTCGATCGAGCGGCCCTTCATCGCGCGGCATATCGCCGCCACGCGATCCGCATTCGGCATCGATCAGCGGACCGAGGAGATCGACTTCCAGGCCAAACCCGAGCAACGCATCGAACTCGCCAAACATAAGCCGCTACTCGACAACGTACGGCTCTGGGATTGGCACGCTTTTCACGACACGCTGCCTCAGTTGCAGCCCTACCGGCTTTACACCTACTCCGATACTGACGTGGATCGCTACAATTTCGAAGGTGAAATGCGTCAGGTGCTGATTTCGCCGCGAGAGCTCGACCTCACCCAGCTTGGCGACCGCTGGATCAATACGCACTTCATTTACACGCACGGCTACGGCGTCGTCATGGCGGAAGCAAATCAGGTTTCTCCGAGTGGGCTGCCGGTACTGATCATCAAGGACACGCCGCCGGAAATCACCGTGCCCGGCCTCAAGCTGACCCGGCCCGAGCTCTATTACGGAGAGAACGTACGCGATCCCGTATTCGTGCGCACCGCCCAGCCCGAGTTCAATTATCCGGCCGGCGACCGTAACGTAGAAACCCGTTACGATGGCAAGGGCGGCTTTCCGATTTCGTCATTTTTGTTGCGGACCGCGGCGGCGGTTTCACGCGGCGATTGGAACATTTTGCTGACCGGCTATCTCACGCCTGAAAGCCGCATGATGATTCACCGCAATGTGACCGAGCGCCTCAGCACGCTCGCGAATTTTCTCGCCTGGGATACCGATCCTTATCTGGTCTTGTCCGACGACGGCCGGCCGGTCTGGATCATCGACGGCTACATGACGTCGAACGTCCACCCTTACTCGCGCAGCGTGGGTCTGGAGGGCATCGGCGCGTTCAACTACATTCGCAATTCCGTCAAGGCTACCATCGATGCTTACGATGGAACGGTCCACCTATACGTGTTCGATTCCACCGATCCCCTTCTGCAGGCTTACCGGAATCTGTTCCCCGATCTTTTTGAGCCGGATACCGCGATGCCGGCTGATCTTCGCAGGCACGTGCGATATCCCGAAATGATCTTCGCGGCGCAGGCCGATATTTACCGGCTTTTCCACATGCGCGATCCCGATACGTTCTACAACCGGTCCGACGCCTGGGACGTCGCGAAATTCACCAACGAGCAGGGCGCCCAGCCCGGACCACTAACGCCGACCTACGTCGTGGCCACTCTGCCTGGCGAGACCCAACCGGAATTTCTGTTGATGATTCCCTTTACGCCCCGTAGTCGCGACAATCTCATCGGGCTCATGATGGCGCGCTGCGACGGCCCGCATCTCGGTGAAAAGGTAGTGCTGCTGCTCTCCAAGCAGGAGATCATTTCTGGTCCTATACAGGTGGAAGCACGCATCAACCAGGACCAGAACATCTCGAAAGATCTCACGCTTTGGAACCAACAAGGGTCGCAGGTGCTGCGCGGCCAGATGCTGGTTCTGCCGATCGAGCATACGTTCCTTTATGTCGAGCCTATTTACATACAGGCCTCGCAGGCCAAGCTCCCCCAACTGAAGAAGATCGCGCTCGCCATGGGTAACAATCTGGTTTATGCCGACACCTACCAGCAGGCGCTCGCGCAACTCGCCGGCGAAAACTTGCCTTCGCCCGAAGCAGCCACTACGCAGCGGCCGGCCACCGGCACAAATCCTGCCGCTACTGCTGGCCAGGCTCCTCCACCGCCCGACGCTCGCATCGCCCCCGATGCTCGAATCGCTGAAGTACGGCGTCACCTGCAGCGCTATCGGGACCTGGTTTCGCAGGGTAAGCTCTCAGATGCGGGCAAGGAGCTGGAGGCGATACAGGCACTGGTGGAACGATAAGAGGCTGGTAGGTGTCGCGGCGGCTCTATCTCGTTTTTAGCGGTGCGGTCGTCATATCGATCTGGGTCTGGTTCACACGTGCTGGACTAGCTTCCTATTTCAGCGGCGATGACCTGATGAATATCTACTTGGCGTGGCAGAAGCCTCTCCAGCGCCTCGCCGGTGAGAACCTGCTCTTTTTTTCCCCGGGTTACCGGCCGTTCGGAAATCTGGTCTACCGCCTGCTCTTTGAGATGGCAGGATTTCATCCGTTGCCTTTCCGGATCGCGTGTTTCGCTTTGCTCTTTCTCAATTTGTACCTGGCTTACCGGGCAGCGGCCGCAATCGCTGGTATAGAAACCGCGGCGCTGACCGTACTCTTTGCTTGCTACAACGCCGGCGTTGATTTGTTCCACGATACCGGAATCATCTACGACATTCTGTGCTTCACTTTTTATTTCGCGGCGCTCGGACTATACGTAACGACGCGAGCACGCAAACAGTACCTGAGCAACGCACAGCTCGCGTGGTTTCTAATCTTGTATATTTTCGCGCTGGATTCCAAAGAGATGGCCGTGACGCTTCCAGTCATAATCATCGCCTACGAAGTATTGCTTGGCGAGCCGGCCACTGGGAGCCTGACCCGCCGCTGGTTGCCGTCCGCGTTGGGCGCGCTGATGACCTTGCCTTATGTTTTCGGCAAGTTGTCTCACTCCAGCCCGCTGATCGGTAATGAGGACTACCGTCTGCACATCAGCCCTCGCATTTACATCGCGGGCCTTACCCATTACTTTGACCTGCTGACTTCGGTGCATCCCGGAACGCTTACCGCCCCGATCTGCATGCTGGCGATTTTCCTGGCTGCCGCCATCGCCCTCATCACACGCGACCGACGGCTGATGTTTGCGCTCGCATTCATTCTGATAACTCCACTGCCTATCGTCTTCGTGGCCCTTCGCGGCGCGTATGTGATGTATATCCCGCTGTTCGGTATTGCGCTCTACCTGGCGCTCGCAATCGTGAAGCTGCGCGATGCTTTGGTGGGCTCTAGGCTTCAATTCGCCACGTTCGCGGTTTGCGCCGCGGCAGTGATTGCTTTCCATGCCTCGCGGCCATGGCAGCCGTACGTGAATCCCTTCATCCGTTCGACTGTCGCGCAGCTCGGTGAGATTCAACCGCGTCTTCCCAACGGCTCCAAGGTTCTCTTCGTCGATGATCCTTTCGACAAAGATGACACCTGGGTGCTCCTGTTCATTTGCCGCTTATATTACGGGCTTCCCGAACTGCAAGTGGATCGGGCGAAGCTCATGGCAGCCAAGCCGGACCAAGCCGCGCTCGATTCCTACAATCTGATTTTCGCTTATCGGGATTCGCGCTGGATTCGGCTCAAGCCCTAGCGCGCCTTTTTTTTCAGCGAGCCTTGGGACCGTAGAGCCGGCGATAAACTTCGGCATTCCGCAAGACGCTTTGGACGTAGACGCGAGTCTCGCTGAATGGAATACTCTCGACAAACTCAGCCGGCTCGTGGTAGCTGGCTGAGCTGGTCCAGGAATTGACCCTCGATTTTCCAGCGTTGTATGAGGCCAGCGTCTCTTCCCACTTACCCTGCAACTGATCGGACAGCGCCTTCAGATAATAGGTGCCGATCTTCAGGTTCATGTCGGGAGTGAACAACATCTTGGTGCTGTAGCGCGGAATCTTGAGCTGGCGGCTGAGCTGGCGCGCGGTGGATGGAAGCACCTGGGTCAATCCGCGGGCATTGGCGGGAGATACGGCTTTGGTATTGAACTCCGATTCCTGCCGGATGAGAGCCGCAACCAGAAACGGATCGAGCGACTGCTGCCGGCTATATTCTTCGAGCGAGTGGCGATAAGGCAACGGAAAAGCCAGCCGCCAAAATTTATCGGGCGCATTATCGAGCGAGAGCGAGAGGTACCCGGACGCGTAGTGCTTGATATAGCGAATAGCCTGATCGGGAGCATCGCGCCGGTTGGCCAGCTCGGCCAGCTCCACCGCGAGGATCTGCGGCTGGCCGTCAGTTTTGGCCCCGAAACGCAGCTCGTTCTCCGCTAGATCGTCCAGGCCGGCCGAGGCCAGCAGATGAGAACGGTCGATTCGTTCGGTGGTAGTAGCCGTCGCTATGAAACTTTCCGAAGTATGGCGAGGCGTCAGTTGAAGCCCGCTCAGAAATTGCACCGCGTCCGCGGCGGGCGTGGCGCCGGAGATCGCCTGCAAGGCCAAACGCTCGCGAGCCAGCATGGCGTAGTAATAATTCGGAAAAGTCTTATCGATCTTTTCGTAGTAAACCCGCGCGGTGCCCAGGTCCGCTTTCGACTCGGCGATCCGTCCCAAAAAATAGAGCGCCGTACTTACGCGGTCGGAATCCGGATAGCGCCTCAGGTGCTCCTGTAACAGCGTGGCGGCGCCGGAGGAATCGCGCAGATATTGCGTCCACGCGATTCTCCATTGGCATTGCGCGGACCGCGGTTCGTTTGGAAAAGCCTCATAGCAGGTGTGATACAGCGACTCGGCGGCATCGCTCTGGCTGTGGGCGGTGTAGTAATTTGCTGCCGACAGAAGCGCGTTGAAGCGCCAACTGGATTGTGGATACGACCCCGAAAGTCTGTCCAGAATGGATCTCATCTCGTCGATGTGATCGAGCCGCCGGGCGCATTCCATCAGGTTATAAAGCCGCTCAGCTTCGGCGTCGGGTGTGGAAGCCTGAAAAGAAGAAAGGTATTCATAAGCCTGTTTGTCTTCCCGGGCCAGGTGCCGCGCCGCGCCGAGCCGCACGCGCGCCAACTCCAGATTGGCGCCGCTTAACACGGGTAACAGGGCCGTAAGCTCCTTACGCGCGCGATCGTAATCTCCTCCATCCACCAACTTGTAGGCACGGGACAGCAGCGCCACAGTATCGGGCGCTGCATAATGCGTCATAGCGGCCTGAGCATCCGACGCTTCATTCGACAACGGATACTGGATGTAGATTTTCTGGTAATGCACGGCTGCCGCGTCGCGGTTCCCATCCGCTTCGTAGCTTCGCGCTAGTAATAATTCTGCCTGGGGCACGGTGAAATCCGTTAAGTGTCTTTGGACCAACTCCAGGGCACCGGTGGGCTTGGAATCCTGCAAGTAGGAATTTACTTGCAGCGTCGCTGCCCTCGCCACAAAGGGGGAAGCCGGCGTTGCTTGCCACACCGGCGCCAGTGTTTTTTCCGTATCCGAAAATTGGCGGAGCTCAGATTGAGAAACAGCGCTCAGGTAAGCCGTGTAATCAGCCAGCGTAGGCAGGCGCTTGGCGGCAGCGGTCAAGTGTTGCAGAGCGTCGCCGAACTGCCGCTCGTCGATTTCGGTCGCCCCAAGAGCCAGCAGCGCGAGAGCGCCGTTCTTATCGTTGGGATGCGCGTTGGCGTAGCGCAACAACGCGGCGCGGGTCCGCGGAGTAGGTGTCTTGCGGTAATTCGCCCCCAGCGTCTCGAGCGATTGCGCGGACACACTAGCGACGCATAGGCAGGCCAATGCTGCGAGCCGGAGCCGCCTAGAGTAGCGGACCGGGATAATCGGGGCCAAGTAATTGGACATCGTCATTTGCAAGCGTTCGCACCAATTCCAAGTGCAAATAATCGGCCATTTTGCCGGGACCGGATAGAAAATCCCGGCGAAAAGTCTCCCGCGCTGAATCAATCTCTGCCTTTAGAGACGTATACAGGTTGCTCCCGGCACGGCCATTCTTCACATCTTCAGATTTATAAAGCCTAATCTCGGCGACCTGATTGCGTGCAAAGCGCTGCGCTTTGAGGCGCAAGTCCTGCTCTTCCAGCTTGATCGCTGGCGCTCCGATGTTCACCAAAGTAGGGCGGCCCTGGGTCCCAAAACTACGGCTTTCGATCACCGCGCCGGCCACCGTCGCCATCAATTCCAGGCCGTTGGTCTCGATATTGTGCTCCGTCGCATCGGCATACAGCAACGCCACGATGCGATCTTTGGCAGCGATCGGAAACAGATAGAACTTGCGAGCCGTGTCTTCCCCCAGCCAGCGAGCGATGGGCTCGGACATCTCGCTTTTCGATCGCAACGCCACCACGGTGTCCTTGGACTGCGCCGCGCTCCGAAAAGCGGGCGACGAATCGAGCGGGGTCGCGAGCCGTTGATCCACCCCAGGAATATTTCGCACGGCCGCAAGCTCAAGCGAGCCGTCGCGAAGAAAGAAGAAAGCTGCACGGTCCGAAAAACCTTCCGTACCGTCAACGATCGCCTTGCTCCACTGCTGCTCAGTTTCCGATGCCCGCAGACGTCGGATCGACTGATTCAATTTCGAGGTAAGTTCACGGCGCGCACCCGCGAGCGACTCGGCAACAGCCTGGACCACGCCCGCGCTCAAGGCGGCCAATCGTTCTTCCAGCCTGCGCTCGGTCTGGTCCCGCGCAACGTTTCGATCTTTCATGTGATGCCGGGGTCTAATAGTATTCTATCGGACAAGAAGCCCCGTGACTACAGTTTGATGAGAAATCGCTTCGTAACGCGCCATAAACCGAGCCGCCATAAACCGAGCCGCCATAAACCGAGCCGCGACCGCAGGAAGCGGAATTACCTCCCCGGCGGCGCTTCCGGATGAATCTCGGTTCCGAGCCATAAACCGAGCCGCGACCACAGGAAGCGGAAATTACCTCCCCGGCGGCGCTTCCGGATGAATCGGCAGCAGCATCCCGGTTAGCCTCAACTGTTTGTGCCCACTGGTCAACTCCAGAACGATGTGACCGTCCGGTTGGCTGGCGCCTTGGCCGGAGAACGTATCCGCCCCCTGCTCCATCTGGATGTTGGAAAGTACCAGTCGTGGGATACCAGAAACGGGCGCCAAGTTGTACCCTCCGGTGATCGCGCTCACTTGAGTATCGGGGCCCAGCTCGATTCCCTGACCTTCGAAGGTGCCCTGCGACCGAATATTAAGCAGCAGGTTTTGGGCTACGCCACTGGTCTGGATCTCACCTTCCAGATCCAACCGCCCGTTGCGGTATTCGAGATTTTCGATGGCTCCCGTCCAATTGTAGACGGGCGACGGCTTATCTAGATTCAGAGTGAGCTTGCCCTGCGCATGCATGTCGTCGAGCCGGCAATCGAAACCGGACAAAACGATGCGGGGCCCGTCCCATACCAGGCGCGCGCGAATCTCACCGATGGGAGATTCACCGTTCAGCAGCTTGGCAACGTGAACATCGCCTTCCACCTCGCGATCCAAAAGCCACTTAGGCAAGGTCTCTTTGCTAAGACGAAAAGTCCGCGCCAGGAAACCCTCATTGCGTCGAAGCGTAGGTAGCATCAGACTCTCGAGCTCGGAAAGCTGTAATTCCGGGATGTTCAAGCGAATGCGGTGCGGCCGGCCGGCCGCTGGATCATAGTGATAGTCACCCTCTAGCGTCACCGCTCCTGCGCGCGCGTGAATCCGGCTGATTTGGATCTGGCCATCTTTGATTTCGACCGATGCATTCGCAAAACGGATCGGCGTAGCCATCCCCGGGATTGCCATGACGGCATTCTGCAGCTCGTACTGGCCCGACCAGACACCCGGATGGTCGTCCGTGCGTTCATATGCGATGGAGCCATGCCAGGTACCTTGCCGGAGATTCTCCAGCAAAGGAATTGGCGGGGCCGATACGACTTGCTCGGCGCTCGATTCCATTTCGGCGATGGTCAACTGCCGGGTAGTGATGCGAAGCGCGGCGCGGCTGTTGTCCAGAGCAAAAATGCCTTCGATTTGCGCCGACTGGCCGTTCTCCATGATCACATCGGCGGGACCAAACTCGATGCCTTCGTTTGAAAACAGAACGCGTGCCGACTCAAATTCCGCGGAAGCCTCGTGAGTGGACTTCAACGAAGCATTCTCCAGCGCAAGTTCTCCTTGCAGGCCTCCCACGTTCGAGTAGCCGATCACGCCATTGACGCGACCGTCCACCTGCACGCCGGGCAGAAAGGGAGCGCCCATATGACGCGCTGTTTCGACGAGTGAGGCGGCCGGGAGATCCCGGAAGGCGAAGCTGGCGGCCCACTTTGGCGAAGCAAGATAATCGGCCAGCCGCAGTTTCACCGCCACCGGCTGAACTTGTCCTTGGGCTGCTATTGTCTCCACATCCAGTTGATGGCCCGGCACGTTCAGCAGCCCGCGGTAATTCAGCGTCCAGCCTTCGCCCTTGGGCGGCATCAGATCCCAACGATGGATATCGGTGATATTCAGATCGCCAGTGATAGCGAGTCGGGAAAGCGGGCCGGCCAAGTGCGCGTTAGCGACGGCGAAGCCATGCACGCCCATGTCGCGTCCGTTGAACAATCGGGCTAGCTCGGAGATCGCCGTTCGTTCCAGGCGCAGGCCCATGTTGAGCTGATCTTCGGCGCTCGAAGAGAAGTGGAGAATACCGCGCGCGCTCAGCTCACCAAAGTTCTGTGATCCCCGATCGGTACGGGCGGGCGCGCCGGAAAAGCGGATCACGGCGTCGCCGCTCTCGTTAGCGTAGACATCAATATCGGCGGCGCTGATATAGAACACCGACTTGGTGTCGCCGAACTTGAAGTTCAGACGGCCGTCGCGAATCTGAATATCGGGGACGTTGCGGCCGCCGCCTGAGTTTATTCCAGAGGTTTCGAGTCCCGAGGTTTCGAGTCTGGAGCTGTGGTCCAGTAGCTGTTGGATATTCCAAGGGCCCACTGGCTGCTTGACGAGATTAACTGTGGGTGAGTCCATCCGCAAGCTGGAGAATGCCAGCTTGCCGCGCAGCAGGCTGAGCCACCGGACTCGCGCCTGCATGAATTCGACATGCGCGAAGGGCTCAATCCCGGCCGCCGGATCATCACCGATCAGAACGTCCTTTACAGTGAAACCGGGGCCGGAGAATACGTTCAGATGGACAGGTCCGATCTCGACCGGCCGGTTGAAAGCCGTTTCGAGAGCCGCTTGAATGCGTGGCCGCATACGATTCGCATCCATGTATGGCGCCAGCAGGCCAATGGCTATGACAGCCACCAGCGCGATCCAAAGCGCGCGCGTGAGCCTCTTCCTCATGGGCGCCTGAGTTTGTTCATGGATTTCGTGCCAGCAGGCTGGCATACGCTTCCGGGTCGTCCACGTCGATGGTGACTGCGGGGTCGTCTACTTCGATGTATCTCGTCCGGCTGACGAATTTGTGAATGACGTCGCTCGCCATCGCGCCAGCCGGAAGCTCCAAAAGTTCGTCGGCTAGCGCGCGCGCAATGCAGACCGGATGACCATGCACGCCGCCGAAGGTGGGCACAATGACTGGCGCCCCCTCAGTTTCAAATAGCCCGGCCAGCGTTTTGAGCGTGGCGGCCCGGAGATTGGGATGATCCACCGGCGTGAACATCACCGCTTCGGTTTCGACCGGCAGAGTTTGCAGGCCGCACTGGAACGAGCTGAGCATGCCGCGTTCGGGGTCGGGATTCACGGCGAATGTAGCTTCCGAGGCGCGTTCGATGCCGGAGCGGATCTGGCTGGACTGGTGGCCCAGCACCACAATCACCGGGTTAGCGACGCCGGAGAAGAGGCGAATCAATCGGTCCAGGAAGGTTTCGCGTTGGAATCGCAGCAAGGCTTTTGGAGTGCCCATGCGTCGCGATGCACCGCCCGCCAGAATCAGGCCGGCAATCGGACAGCGGGAATTCACTTCAAGACGGCTCGCGAGGTCTCAGTTGCGAAGATGGATTTGGAATGCGACCGCCAGTCCGAATCGGGCGCGCGCCGCATGGCGATCATCTCCGCCACAATCGAGATTGCGATCTCTTCGGGCGTGATAGCCCCGATATCGAGACCCATGGGCGCGAAGACCCGTTCGAAGGCCGCGCGCGAGATGCCTTCCTTCTCCAGTTCCTTGACGACGCCGATCACTTTGCGCTTACTGCCGATCATGGCAATGTATTTGGCGTTGGTTTCCACCGCCCAGCGCAGCACGCGCATGTCGTCGCGATGGCCGCGCGTCACGATGACGATATAACTGGTGTCGCGGATGACCAGCTTGGGGAAGACTTGCTCGTACTCTTCAGAGTGAATCTCGTCGGCTTCCGGGAACCGGTCGCGATTGGCGAAGGCCTCGCGATTATCGACGATCACGGTGGCGAATCCGGCCATGCTGGCAAACTTGGAGATGCTCTTCGAGATGTGGCCGGCGCCGAAGATGAACAGGCGCGGCTGGGGGATCACTGGTTCAACAAAAACGCTGAGTTGTCCGCCGCAGATCAGGCCGTTGTCATAGGCGGCGTCCTGGCCAAGGCTGAAGTTCATCTGCCGGGCGCGCTCCTGCTGCATGACTTCGCGCGCCGCGTTCCAGACCTCGGCCTCGACGCAGCCGCCGCCGATGGTGCCGATCATGGAACCGTCTTCGCGCACCAGCAGCTTGGCGCTTTCGTAGCTGGGAATGGATCCATTGACCTGCACGATGGTGGCGAGGGCACATTTCTGCCCCAACCGGCGCAGGCGGACCACTTCGTCGTAGATATCCATTCGATTGAATTATACCCAGGAAATTAGGGACAGCGCACTCAAAGGTGGTGCGGTAAATCCTAGCCCGTACTGCCTTGCGCGCTGACTCACTGCGTTCGCCCTGCCCAGGCCGCCACCAAGAGGGACACAGATTTAGCGCTTCACCCACTCAAAGGTACTGTCTGAATCTGCGTTGAAAGTTATTAGAGCTTTCCCCAAGCCACAGTTCGTTCGCTCATGATCTTAGAAAAAGATTCCGGCGAAATTTCAATCAACCAGTTAGATCCGAAGTGGAGTTGCCCGAATCGATCCGCGGCTTCTGGTTCGAGGCTCGCGTTAATTGATTGCCTCAGGATAGGTTGAGCGAACGGTAGCCATCGATAATCGACTTGGTCTGGTGCAGATTCGAGAACAATGCCTAGTCCCGGAGCCTCCATGTAGTAATCAGGATAATTGCTAGTGCAGTAGAGCAGGAGTACGTCGCCTGCAGTCGCGGTGGGAGGATGCTTAGGATTAGGTTTATAGACGCCAGATTCAACGGTCTTTTTGTCTTCTTCGAGTGGACCAAAGACAGCAATGAAATAGTGCGGCTTACCCATTGGCTAAATTCTACGCTACAAGCTCCGCAAGATCCCAAACGTGATCCGTGATTCCAGCTTCCATGGCTGGGGTGACGCGGATCGATGAGTGGATGCGGCAGAAATTGTAGTGAGCGAAGTAGAGGCAGAGCGCAGCCCAGTGGTTCTCCCACTTCTTGCTGAAGGCATTCGTAAGCCGGGTAAAGCGGCGAATCTGCATCCGCATGGTGAGGTTCTGGCGCTCGATGTGTGACGTGTAAATCTTATTCGGATCGGGTTGGCCCATGACTGGGACCACCTCCGTGCTCACCACTTCAGCAGGCGAACAGCGGCGCTCGCCTTCCGGTGTGGCACGGTAGACCTTGATGAGTTGAGCGAAGCTCGCTCGGTCGTCTAGCGTGTTCGGGATCGCTGAGCGGTACGGCGCGAATCCGTCCGTGGTGATTTGAAAATTTTGATTCGAAGTTGCTTGCCGCAAGCCTTCGATGAAAATGTTGGTTGTCGCCTGATCGCGCTTGCCGAGCGCAAAATTCAGCACCAACTTGGTGTCGCGCTCGATTGCGACGAATGTATAGGCGTCGCCCAGGTTCACATCGTCGCCAGCTTCGCGGCGCTTCTCTTTTTTCCCGATGAACGACCAAGTTTCGTCGGCCTGGATGTCACGGGCCGGGACGTTGCGGATCTTGTCGCCCAATAGCCGCTCGCATTTTTCACCGGCGAGAACCAAGAGCTTAATAATCGTATTTCGATCCAGATCGGTGATCCGTTCCGTGCTGCGAATCGAATTCCCTTCAAGCAACAGGCGAAGAGCCAGCACGACGCGATCCTGGCTGATGTAGCTACCTTTCAGGGCAGCTTTGTGAGGCTCGGTGTAGGTCTTGTGGCACTTCGGACAACGAAACCTTTGAAGACCGTTCCAATGTTTTCCAAAGCGTTGACAATCGACCTCACAGTTCTGGCAACTCATTGTTTTATCTGCCATTTTATCCGTGCTCTTCATGTCTCAATAATACAGCTATCGCTAGTTGTTAGTCGAGGGATTTACTCGAAAGGTTTTAGAGTCTAAGCTGAGGCATTGCCTTTTTACTTAGTTAAGAAGTTTCGCAGCTAAACTCTTGACTTGGACTGCCAATCAGAGGAATATCGGGGTAGGCCAGAGCAGGAATCCAACCTGTTGCTCGGGAGTTGCAGGCTCCCGTCGCAGCGCACGCCGCGATTAAGCTCCCTGGCCCGAAGGGGGAGAACGTCGCAAGCCGTTCTCCCAAGCCCTTGCTATTAACTGAGTTAACTTTTTTGGGTAGACTGGTGGTCCGCGATTGCGTATAATGGCCATGGGCCGACACTCCTTATAACTTCCACAAGTTTCAAGGCAAAGGCTTAAGGGCGGATGGGCCGCAATCCCATCCACCCCTCTATTGGCTCTTCAAGCTCCCCTCAGTTTCTGCGGCATATCCACAGACAACAGCTTTTGCTGTTTCACATCTTTGAAATGCTCGACCGGTATTTGCGCTTCAAACTGACCTTCCTTATCGTTCCATTCGGCAGCAAAACTTCTACTAACGCTGTAATCGTACTCGATGTAGTCAAGGAATGTCTTTGCCGAAAACCCGGCACCATTTCCATTCTTTCCGTAAGCAACGCGATATGCTCGGGGATCTTTTTTGGTTAGTGGTCGTATCGCCACACGTCTGGAATCACGATCCCAGAGGAGCACAACAAACTCGACTGCGTCCTTTTCCAACGTCCTTGTAGAACTCTTATTTAACGCAATCCTGCCGAGCGTGGTAAACGTCATCATAGGCGTTCCAACGCGGCTGGTCTTTCTTGAAAAAACTTCGAAGGGCATGAACTTATACTCCTTTCATAACTTCCACACTTAGATTCTACAACAGCCAACTTGTGCTTGCAACCAGTTCTTACTTACATTCCTCCAGTAGTTGGCTCGGAGGCTGAGTAGGTTTACTTGATACTGGTTTGCTACGTCTATAATCCTGCTATGTTGGTTCTGTTGTCTAACCAGCGTATCAAACAGCCGCCAATTATCGATTGTAAGTATTTGATAATAAGATAGATGTCGAATATCATAAGGGTGGAGACGCGACGGCAATGCCCACCCTACAGGCAACTCCTCAGAAGAGTAGCGATCTACGGCCCCTGACTAAAGAGGAAGCTACGAGTGTATTTGAAAAGCGGGTCCGACGCTATCTAAAGATGTCCCCAGACGAGTTTTGCAATAAATTGGATTCTGGATACTTCAACAAGCATCCCAGATTAGCGCGTCGGCTCGACTCCGTGCTATTTTACATGCCTTTAGTAAGGCGGTAGAATCTCACCTTAATAGTGCCCGGCAAAACTCCAAGGGAGGCGGTGCAGAATTATGTCGCCCCGCTACAACAGGCGTTGTCATGCGTCTCAAGAGCCGTTCTACGCCCGTCTAGCTATGAACCGAGTTCCCAGCCCCTCGTGCTTTCCAGCGAGCAGCTTCCAGAGCGGTTTTCTAATGGCGACCTGTATTTTGATGTGGGTCAGTGGTTCTCGATCATTGAAGATTCCAAGAATGGTCCTTGGCGCATTACGACTGAAGGGTATAAATACACAATAGAGACTAAAGACGGAGAAGAGATATTAGGCTATCATTGGCACCCAAAGGCGCGTAGCCCATTCAAGGAGCCACATCTTCACTTGGGAGCAGGAGCCAGAATAGGGCGTTCGGAACTGGAGGCCGCAAAGGCTCATTTGCCGACTGGCCGCGTTTCAATGGAGGATTTCGTAAAACTCTTGATTGAGGCGTTTAATGCGAAGCCAAGGAAGGGATGGAGAACCATACTTGAAAAGACTGGTGGAGCATTTTTGAAATATGCCTCATGGGGAGGAGGATCACAGAATAAATAGGGGTGGGGGGGCCACTACTCCATTTTCCTGGGCCTTCCGCCGGCCCGCGTCTTGCGTGAGGCAGCCATGCGTTTGTAGTGCTCTGACCCGAGCTTACGTGCCGTAGTACTGCCGCCCTTGCTTCCAAGCACGGCAGCCACGTTCGTCCGCGAGTGCTTCAGCATATCGTCGGCAATGGCGACAGCGGCTCGCAAGCTCTCACGGCACGCAGCAGTACGGTTCTGCGGTAGCGGCGGAGTGGTTTCTAGAATCAAATCAGCTTCAAGGATGAGGTTTCGCAACGCTTCGAGCGAGCTTCGGTCGGATGCCATACTTCAATGGTGCGGCCTATCGGATCGGAAAGCAATCAGGAGCAGATTTGGCTTCAACGCACATTTCAGACACTACCCACGCAAAGTCCAAGTAGGCAGCCTAGTCAAGATCTGCGGCAGCGGTAAAACGTACACATGCGCAACGAGTTCACCGCCACAGTCGAGCAAGACGGTCCATGGTATATCGCGTACTGCGCCGAAGTGCCGGGGGCTAATGGTCAGGGCCAAACACGCGAAGAATGTCTGACGAACCTTCGTGAGGCGATTGCGCTGGTTCTTGAGCACCGGCGAGACGAATCCTTGCGTGCCCTGCCTCCGAAGTGCGATTCAGCGTGGTAGCACCGACGCCATTCACCAAACTTCCAACACCTCTCTTTCCTCTGCTTTCAATAACTTCCTGAACCAAAAACCGCTGATACCATTCGCCCGCATGCTATCTAGATGTCAGGAGCAAGAAACCTATGACCCCTGCATCGAACGGAAATTCCGGTCGCGGCGCCATCAATCGCGCCAACTCGGAACACTCCACCGGACCCCGTACCGCAGCCGGTAAACAGCACTCATCCCTGAACGCCCTGCGCCACGGCCTCACCGGACACGTCGTTGTCCTGCCCACCGAAGACCAGGCCGCCTATCAGAGCCATCTCAAGCGCTTCGTTGACCAGTTCCAGCCTAAAGGCGCGCTCGAAGATCAGTTAGTCCAATCGCTCGGCGACACCACCTGGCGACTCAATCGCGTCCCCGCCATCGAGGCCACCTTCCTCACTCTCGCTGCCGAGGACCATCTCGATTCCATCCGCACCAATGAACCCCGAGCCGCGGGAGCCCTCGCCCTGGCTCAAGCCTTCCACCAGCAAAGCCGCGCCCTCGCCAACATCAGCATTTACGAGCAGCGCCTCGCCCGCCTGTTCGACCGCACGCTCCAGCAGCTCCACGAGATCCAAGCCGAGCGCCGTGAAAACGAACGGCGTCAAATGAACGACGCCTCCGAGATTTTCCAGATGCACGCAGGCCGCGACATCCCTTACGATCCCGCCCAAGATGGGTTCGTTTTTTCGACCGCTGAAATCCAGACCTTCATCCAGCGTCGCGACCGCCTCGATGAGGCTTACTCCGAGCCCGACCGCGAGCTCGCCGCCGCTTCCTAGCTAATTTAATTTGGACAAGGCCGCGCGGATCGCGGGGTCACGCTGGGCTTCCACTTCATCGCCCTTGGCGACGCCCAGCGCCTGGTTGAAAATTTCCTGTTTCAGCCGATTCTGCACCCACTCGCGCTCTCGCACCCACTCGCCCACCGGCGGTTGGATGCTATGCTCGGCGGCATAGACCTGAAACTCCTCGAGCACCGCCGGTGTTACCTCAAAGACATCGGTGATCTTGTTCCTCTGGATAAAATCGGTAGCGAAGGAAGTGATTGTCGCGCTCGCGTCTAAGGCGAGGCGCAGTTGTGTCGTCGGCTCCGGCGTAATCAAAACATCCGGCTGAATGCCGCCGCCACCAGTCACCACACGCCCAGAGTCGGTCCGAAACTCGTCTTTCTGTTTCTCGATCTCCAGATGGCCACTCGGCAAAGTCTTCTGGATCGACCGCCCGCTCGGCGTGTAATAAAAGGCCGTGGTCAGCGCGAGCGCAGTGTTGCCCGATAGCGGGAACACGTTCTGGACCAGTCCTTTTCCGAAGGTCGGCTGCCCGATGATGGTCGCGCGATCGTGGTCTTGCAGAGCCCCCGAGACGATCTCGGCCGCGCTGGCCGTTTTCGCATTCACAAGTACCGCGACAGCAAAAGAATACGGCGCCGCGGTCTTGGGCGTATCGACGTCCTGCCCCTGGATGCTGCGTCCCTTCACGCTAAGTATTCGCTGCCCGGGCTTGAGAAAGTAAGAGGCGGCTTCGAGCGCGGTTTGCACCACGCCGCCGGGGTTATCGCGCAGATCGAGCACCAGGCCTTTCAGTTTCTCGCCGCCAAGATTCTCGATCGCCGCTTTGAGCTGTTTCGCAGTCTGCGGATCGAAACCGTTGGCGCGGACGTAGCCGACGCCGGGCTTTAGCAGGAACGCCCGATCTACGCTCGGGGAATCGACCAGCGCGGGGTCCAGGATGAAGTCGAGAAGTCGCACGTTGCCCGGACGCCGTACAATGAGCTGCGCCTGATGCTGCCGTGCCTGGCTCAGGAATTCGACGATTTGCTCGAACTCGAGACGCGCCAACGCAATGTTGTTCACGGCCACGATCTCGTCGCCCGGCTGCAGTCCAGACTTGGCCGAGGGCGTGCCAGGCAGCGCCTGGAGAATGATCACGCGACCGGGGAGTATCGAAACCACCGTCCCGAATCCCTTGCGCTCGGAGCTTTCCATTTCCTTGAGCTGCTGGTTCTGCTGGGGGTCGAAGAAAATCGAATGGGGATCAAGCTCCCGCAACATGCCTGGAATGGCCCCGCCATAGATGGCCTGCTCGCTGTTCACCTTATCCGCCGCCTGGCTCTCTACGATGGCCACCAGTTGAGTGAAGCGCTTCAGCAGGCCGTCGAGGTCTTCGGCAGGCGGAAGAGGCGCGAAAAAGAGCAATAACGGGACGAGCATTTACTTCGTGTAACGCAGACGTTTTTTCGACTCATGCCGCTCCAGCGCCAGCTCGATCAGCCGGTCGATGAGCTTAGGCATGGGGAGGCCTGAATATTCCCACATCTTCGGGTACATACTGATAGACGTAAAACCTGGAATGGTGTTGATCTCGTTGATGTACAGCTTATCGGTGGCGCTTTCGAGCAAAAAATCGACGCGCGCCATGCCTTCGCATTCGACGGCGCGATAGCACTCCACGGCCAGCCGCTGCAGTTCCGCGGTCTGTTCCGGTGAAAGTTTGGCGGGAATGACTGTCTGTGCTTGTTCGAGCAAGTACTTGTCGTCGTAGTCGTAGAAATCGCGCGAGGGCAGGATCTCGCACGGGACGGCGGCAATTGGTTCTTCATTTCCCAGGACCGAACATTCGAACTCGCGCCCGATGATGCCGCGCTCCACGATCACCTTCCGATCATAAGACGCCGCCAGCTCCAGCGCCGATTTCAGCTCCTCGCAATTGCGGGCTTTCGAAATCCCAACCGACGATCCCAGGTTGGCCGGCTTCACGAATACGGGAAAACCAAAATCGCTAACCCAACCCGAGGAGCAGGGCACGACATAATAATCTACTACCGGCAGGCCGCGTTCCTTGGCGAGCCGCTTCATAACTTCTTTGTCCATCGATGCCGACGAAGCCAGGACGCCAGCGCCGACATACGGCAGCTCGGCCAGCTCCAGCAGGCCCTGGATGGTGCCGTCTTCGCCGAACGTGCCGTGTAGCACCGGAAAGACCACATCGATTTCCGGATTCGCGCGCGGTTCGGGTACGATCGGCCGGGGGCTCCATTTGCCTTCCTTCGAAATCAAGTAATGCAGGACCTTGTACTTCTCAGGATCCATCGCATCGATGATGGATTTGGCCGAGCGCAGCGATACCTCGTGCTCGCCGCTCCGCCCGCCGTAGATCACCGCCACGCGAGTCTTCATTCGTTACAGAATCCTCTTTCCCATCGCCGACATCACCAGTTCGACGGCGAGGGCCGCCGTGCGGTTTACTTCATCGATCACCGGATTCACTTCCACAACTTCCATGGACGTCATGCGGCCCGAATCGCACATTGTTTCCATGGCCAGGTGCGCCTCGCGATATGTGATGCCGCCGCGCACTGGTGTGCCGACGCCGGGTGCCTCGCGCGGGTCGACCGCGTCCATGTCGAGCGACACGTGAAAGCCCGCGGTTCCCGTGCCCGCGATCCGGATTGATTCTTCGATCACCGACCGCATGCCGCGCTCATCGATATCGCGCATCGTAAAGGCGTGAACCCCGGACCTTTGTACATTGTCGCGCTCGTCGTCATCGACGGAACGAATTCCGACCAGCGCGACGTTCTCCGGCGCCACTTTGGGGGAATAGCCGAAAATCTCGGTCAATTCTTTGGGGCCAAGACCGATGCAGCAAGCCAGCGGCATGCCGTGTACGTTTCCGCTGGGGCTGGTGGCGGGAGTGTTCATATCGGTGTGCGCATCGATCCATATCATGCCCAGCTTTTCGCCCCGGTCGCGAAGGTGTTTCGAAACACCCGCGACCGTGCCCACGGCGAGAGAATGATCGCCACCAAGAATCAACGGGCGTTTTCCCGCTGACATTTGCTTCTCCACCAGCTCCGCAAGGTGAGTACAGGTTTGCGTGATCTGGGGCAGATACTTCGCGTGCGGGTGACCTTCCGGATGACTCTCCGGCTGCGCCACGGGGACGTTGCCGAGATCTTCAACTTCGAAGCCGATTTCGCTGAGCCTGGCATTCAAATTCGCCACGCGCACCGCGGATGGGCCCATGTCGACGCCCCTGCGCCCAGCCCCCAGATCGAGCGGAACACCGATGATGGTTATGTGGGAATGGCGCATGGCTACGTGGTTCAGGGCCGTGTGCGATAGAGCATTCGGGGAAACGCAATGGTCTCCCGGATGTGCTCCAGTCCGCACATCCACGCCACGAAGCGCTCGATGCCCATTCCGAAGCCTCCGTGTGGAACCGTGCCGTATTTGCGGAGATCGATGTACCAGTTGAAAGCTTCGCGCGGTAGCTGATGCTCTTCCAGCCGCTTCAGAAGAAGATCCAGATCATGGATGCGCTGCCCGCCGCCGATGATTTCGCCGTATCCTTCGGGCGCGATGACGTCCACACCCAGGGCCAGCTCCGGCCGGTCGGGATCAGGCTCGAAATAAAATGCCTTTACCTGGGTCGGGTAGCGGTCTACCATCAGCGGGCGGTCGAGTCCCTCGGTGATCATGGTTTCATCCGGGCCGCCGAAATCGCCGCCCCACTGGATTTCGCTACCCTTCTGCTGGAGAGCTTTCACCGCATCGTCGTAGCTCATGCGCGGAAACGGAGCTTTGACGCTTTCCAGCTTGGTGATGTCGCGTTCCAGCGCGGCGAGATCCCCGCGACGGTTCTCCAGCACCCGTCCCACCACGAACACAATCAACTCCTCGGCCACTTGCTTGACGTCTTCAAGGGTCGCGTAGGCCATCTCCGGTTCGACCATCCAGAATTCAGTCAGGTGGCGGCGGGTTTTCGATCGCTCGGCCCGAAAGGTGGGTCCAAAGCAATAAACTTTTCCGAAGGCCATGGCGTCGGCCTCGTTATAAAGCTGGCCGGACTGGGTTAGGTAGACTTTTTCGTCGTCGAAATAGTTCACTTCGAATAGAGTTGTGGTGCCTTCGCAAGCGGCCGGCGTAAAAATGGGCGTGTCGACCAAAGTGAAGCCGTGCGAATCGAAATAATCACGCACTGCCTTGATCACTTCGTGGCGCACTCGAATGATCGAGTGCTGCCGCTTGCTGCGCAGCCACAGATGGCGATGGTCCATCAAGAAATCGGTGCCGTGTTCCTTGGGCGTAATAGGGTAGGGATCGGACTCTGGCACGCGCTGCACCACGTCGGCGCCCTCGACGTCCATTTCGTAGCCACCGGGCGCGCGCTGCTCGGCCCGAATCTTGCCGCGCAGGATGACGGACGATTCCTGAGTCAAGTCCTTCAATGTGTCAAAGAGCACTGCATCAATGTTGGCCTTCACCGCGACGCACTGCATAGTGCCGCTCCCGTCGCGCAGGAGCGGGAAGACAATTTTGCCGGACTTGCGCAGGTTGTAAAGCCACCCGGCGATTTCCACCGGTTCACCGGCGTGCTTTCCGGCGTCTTCGATCCTGATTCGGGGATGCTCCATCAAACGGTCTCGAGCTTTTCGAAGATTTGCTTCACAACCTCGAAGGACTGGGGAAGCGGATGCTCGGGAGATTCCCGCAATTCAAGCAGTAACGGATATTGGTCTGGCTGCGATCGCAGCAGCCGCATAGTTTCCTTCCAGTCGATGGTCCCTGCCGGAGCGTAAAACGGCCACAAATGATTGTCCTCCGTGCCGTTGTTGTCGTGCAGGTGGGTCGATCGGATGCGGCCTTTCATAACGCTAAATGCCGTAGAGATGCCTTCGTTCATATTGGCGTGCCCGACATCCAGGCAGAAGTTCATCTTCAGATGGGTCTGGTCCAGAAAACTCACGAGGCGCTCGGCACTCGAAAACTGGTTCGGAATATTTTCGAGCAGCACTTCCACGCCCCGTTCGCGCGCAAACAGGTTAATCTCCTCCAGCGCGGTGAACGCGGATTCCACCTTGCGTTCGTCGTACTCCTCTTCAGAGGCGCCGATATGCTGGATCAAATAGCGGAAGGGGATGACATCGGCTATGTCTAAAGCGCGTTTGACGTCATCCAGCATAATCATCCGTTTCGATTTTAGAGGCTCGGTGATATTGATATAAGAGTTTGGACCCGATCGGCCCCACATGTCATCGCTGTACATGGGCGAGTGCAGCGAGTGTATCTTCAACTCCGAATCCCGGAACCAATGACCTAGCTCGTTGATCTGCGCCTTGTCGCGAAAGTCCAAGTGCTGCCTCGCGCAGAATATCTCGACAGCGGGCACTCCCGCCTGCCAAATCTTCTCCAGCCAAAACGTCGTTAGCCGATGGTTTACAAATATGTGGGTCGATAGGACGTGCTCCATTCGGCTCTTTAGTATCCTTCCGCTTTCGCTTCTCCGCGGCCATCCGCACCGCCCTGCAGCCAACCTTTGTCGTTCAGGATCGCCTCTACGCGCGCGACCACCGGATTGGTGGTTTCGTAGGGCGCGATCTTATGCCCCATGGCGCTCAGAATGGCGATGGTATCGGGCGAGATGCCCTTCTCCAAATACAATTGATCCGGCATCCATTGATGATGGACGCGCGGCCAATCTATAGCGTCCTGCACGTTCATGTGAAAGTCCACCACGTTCAGGATTACTTGCAGAACACCGTTGATGATGCGCGATCCGCCCGGGGCGCCCAGCACCAGGAACGGTTTGCCGTCACGCACCAGGATGGTCGGCGTCATAGACGACAGCGGACGCTTGCCCGGCTGGATGGCATTGGCTTCACCTTGGATCAGGTGGAACAGATTCTCTTCGCCCGGCTTAGCGGCGAAGTCGTCCATCTCGTTGTTGAGCAGAAATCCAAGACCCGGAACAGTCACGCCGCTGCCATAACCGCCATTCAGCGTGTACGTGACCGCCACGGCATTGCCCTCGCTGTCCACGACGTTATAGTGCGTGGTCTCGGTCTTTTCGTAGGGGGCCAGATCGCCGGGACGAATCTGATCGCTGGGCGTGGCATGCTGCGGGTCGATGCTGTTGCGGCGACTGGCGATATAGCGCGGGTCCAACAATTTCGGCATCGGGACCTTGACGAAATCCGGGTCGCCGAAGTACTCGCTGCGGTCGGCATAAAACCGTCGCATCACCTCAGCGACGTAGTGGATCGTTGCCGCCGAACCAGCGCCCGACTTCTCGTAGCCCGAGCCCTCCAGCATGCCGAGCATCTGAAGGATACCGATGCCGCCCGAACTGGGTGGAGGGGAGGTGACGACTTCGTAATCGCGATAGTGTCCGCGCAACGGCGTACGCTCGATGGCCTGATATTGTTTCAAGTCATCCAGCGTGATCAATCCCCCGTTAGCTTCCATGGCGGCTGCGAGTTTCCTGGCGGTCTCGCCTTCGTAGAATTCGCTTGCGCCATGCTCCTGGATGCGCTTCAAAGTCGCGGCCAGTTCGGGTTGAACGAGCTTGTCGCCATATTTCGCGGTCAAAAATATCCGCTTTGACTCAGGAAATTGCGACAGAAGCTTGGTGGTTCCGGATCCGTGTAACGATTCCGAAAGGGTGTAGGAAACCGGGAAGCCATCCGAAGCCAGCTTCACCGCGGGGTCCAGCACTTCACTCCAGGACTTGTGGCCATACTTCTTGTGCGCCAGCTCGAAGCCGCGTCCCGATCCGGGAACGCCGGATGCGCGCCACCCAACCAAACTGTCCCGGGTGAGCTTGCCATTGGCGTCCAAATACATATTGCGCGAGGCCTTGAGGGGCGCCTTCTCGCGAAAATCGATGAACGTCGCGCGGCCATCCGCGAATCGGACTAGCATGAACCCTCCGCCGCCGAGGTTGCCGGCGAACGGATATGTGACCGCTAGTGCAAAACCGACTGCCACCGCGGCATCCACCGCATTCCCGCCGGCCTTGAGAACGGCGACTCCTACGTCGGCAGCCAGCGGCTCCTGCGCAACCACCATGGCGTGTTGCGAATGGACCGGTTGGCGGGCCGCGAGGCTTACCGCAAGCAGCAAAGCGCAGAGGACGACCTTAATCCGCATAAGTACCTTGATTTTACCGTGGCTTGGCGGTTCGTGCCGATAACGTTCGTTTCGCCCCGTGGCTGCTTAGAATGAATAGTGATGTCTTCGGCCGCCAAGGAACTTACCGCGCGTCACTTCTTTTCGCGGCATGGCCTGCTTTCGCGATGGCATCCGCGCTACGAATTCCGGCCGGGCCAGCTCGAAATGGCCGAGGCGGTGGAATCGGCGTTGGCCGAAAAGAAACATCTGTTAGTGGACGCGGGAACTGGCACCGGCAAGACCCTGGCATATTTAGTCCCGGCTATCCTCTCTGGAAAGCGCGTGGTTGTCTCGACCGGAACCAAGAACCTGCAGGAACAGCTTTTCTACAAGGATATTCCGTTTTTGCAAAAGCATTTCGACCGGCCCCTCGAAGTCAGCTACATGAAAGGCCGCAACAATTTCGCGTGCCGGCAGAAGATTTACGACGCCGAACGCGAGCCCATTCTGACGGGCCTGGAAGAGATCGCTGACTTTCAAATCATTCGGGAATGGGAAAAGACCACGACTACCGGCGATCGCGCGGAGATCAAGACGCTGCCCGAAGACAGCTCGGCCTGGCACAAGATCGATGCCCGGCGTGAACTCTGCACCGGCCAGAAGTGCAAGCAGTTCGAACGCTGCTTCCTTACGCAAATGCACCAGCGGGCGAACGAGAGCGACATCATCATTGTTAACCACCATCTGTTCTTCGCGGACCTGGCGGTCAAGGATGAGGAATTCGGTGGCATCATCCCTGAATACGCGGCCGTGGTCTTCGACGAAGCACACGAAATAGAAGACGTCGCCGGAAGGTACTTCGGGGTCGGCATCAGCAATTATCAGGTGCAGGAGCTGGTCCGGGATATAGCGCAGATCTCGCGGACAAAGCAATTCGGATCGGGTGAGTTGGACCGTACTCTGGACACGCTGGACGACCGGGCAGTGCAGTTCTTCGCGCTTTTCGGAGAGACCGAAGGCCGCACTGGATTCAAAGGCCACACGGCATTCTTTGAGAAGAATGAAGACGCCTATGAAGACGTGCGGCGTGCTCTCGAACTGGTGGGCACGCATCTGCAACTGGTCAAAAACGCCCCCGACGAAGTGATTCCGTTATTCCGCCGCACTCAGGAGCTGCAGCAGCGTCTGACCTTCTGGAGCAAAGGCGACAATCGCTCTTACGTTTACTGGGTGGAGCGGCGCGGCCGGGGCTGTTTTCTCCAGGCCACGCCCATCGATGTCTCTTCGGTTCTGGAAGAAAAGCTGTTCGACGTTTTGGACACCGTGATCATGACGTCGGCCACACTGGCGGTGGGTGGAACTTTCGACTTTACCGAGAAGCGCCTGGGAATCCGGCACACCCGCTCTCTGGTGGTCCCCAGTCACTTCGAATATCAGAAGCAGGTATTGCTATATGTACCGCAGCACATGCCCGACCCTCGTTCGCCCGCGTTCTCGCGCTGCGCTGCCGAAGAAGTAACGCAGATCCTGCAGCACAGCCGGGGCCGGGCCTTCGTGCTCTTCACCAGTTATCAGCAGATGCGCATAGTCTATGACCAGGTATCGCTCGAGATCGACTATCCGACGCTCCTGCAAGGCACCGGTCCGCGCAACGCGCTGCTGGATGAGTTTCGACGCACGCCGCACTGCGTCTTGTTCGCGACTTCGTCTTTCTGGCAGGGCGTCGACGTGCAGGGCGATCAGTTGAGCTGCGTCATTATCGACAAGCTGCCATTCGCGGTACCGAGCGACCCCGTAGTGGAGGCCAGGATCGAGCGCATCCGCGAGGATGGCGGCAATCCGTTTTACGACTACCAGATCCCACAGGCGGCGCTAACATTGAAGCAGGGCTTCGGACGGCTGATCCGCAGCAAGACCGACCGCGGGGCCTTGGTTTTGCTGGATAATCGTATTACCAAGCAGCGCTACGGCCAGGTGTTCTTCGACAGCCTGCCGGACTATGGTTTCACTACTAATTTGAGCGACGTAGAGAAATTTTTCGATGTTTGAAGTTTCTGTTGAACAGACTTTCGCCGCCGGCCACGCCCTTCGCAATTACAAGGGCAAGTGCGAGAACGTGCACGGCCACAATTACCGCGTCCGGATCACGGTCCAAGGCGACCAACTGGATTCCACCGGCCTGCTTGGTGGATTTCCTGGATGTAAAGAGCCTGATCGGCGGAGTGATCGACTATCTAGACCACCAGTTCATCAATGACCTGCCGCCCTTTGACGAGCTCAACCCATCGGCGGAGAACATCGCGAAGTATTTTTACGATCGAGTGAGCGGCGGCCTGAAAAACGAAGTCCCGATCCGGGTGTCAGAAGTGAAAGTCTGGGAGACGGACACCAGTTCCGCGGTTTACCGACCGTAGGAGCGAAGGAATTTAGCGCACGACCTCAGCGTCCGAAGTACTCGGCGTTCGTCTGCGCGAAGTTGGACCACTTCTCCGGCAGATCGTCCAACGCGAAGATCGCCGACACAGGGCAAACCGGAACGCAAGCTCCACAATCGATGCACTCCACCGGATCGATGTAGATCATGTTCACGTCGCCGAAGTTGGGTTCGTCCTTCTTCGGATGGATACAATCCACCGGGCAGGCATCCACGCAGGCCGCGTCTTTGGTTCCGATACAAGGTTCTGCAATTACGTAAGCCATTCACTCTCCAAGAGCGCCGCGAAAGGCGCCTCTCGTGGGGTAAGCCATATTATAGCGTGACCACCGAGAGAAGCGCGACCTTGGCATCGAAATGCTTGATTTAGCAGCCAGATGGCGGAAATCCGAGGCTGGCGCGTGCGTGCTATGCTTCCCACAGGTGGCTACCAAGACCGAAATCACGGCCGAGCAGTATCTGCGGATGACGTTCGAGCATGACGCCGAATTCGTGCATGGCGAGATTGTCGAGCGCGCGATGCCAGACTATATACACGGAAGACTCGAGTTCCTCATATCGCTTGTCTTTGGACGTTTGATCCAATCCCATCGGCTGTACCCTTGCCTCGAGGTACGAATGAAGCTTGCTCCGGACGTCTATCTCATTCCAGACGTTGCCGTTTTTGCGGAACCACCGCTGCAACCGGTTCCGGATACACCGCCCCTGATCGCTATCGAAATCCTTTCCAAGGACGACCGCCATTCCGACCTTATGCAGAAGCTCGAAGAATATCTCGCCTGGGGCGTCGCCAACATCTGGGTGGTCGATCCGATTACTAAACGCTTCTCCGCTTACACCCGTCTGGGACTGCAGAATGTTTCCTCCTTCAGTCTCCCCGATTATTCTTTTCAATTGACGCCCGACTTGTTCAACGACCTCTAACGAGAGACTATAGACGAGGAACGAGAACCCAGAAACATGATTCCAAAAGTGCGTAAAGCGGTCTTCCCCGCAGCAGGCCTCGGTACGCGATTTCTTCCAGCCACTAAGGCTATGCCCAAGGAGATGCTGCCTCTAGTAGACAAGCCTCTTATCCAATATGGAGTGGAGGAGGCAATCCATTCCGGAATTCAAAACATCATCATCGTGACCGGGCGTGGAAAGACCGCAATTGAGGATCACTTCGACGTCAGTTTCGAGCTGGAGCAGACGCTTGAAGCGAAGAACAAGAAGGACCTGCTGAAGATTGTTCGCGATGTTTCCGACATGATCGACGTTGCTTACGTTCGCCAGAAAGAAGCACTCGGCCTCGGCCACGCGGTCCTGCGGGCGCGCGATTTAGTCGGCAACGAGCCTTTTGCCGTAGTTCTCTCGGACGACGTGATCGATTCGGAAATTCCCGCTATTCGCCAGTTGCTGGATGTCTACGAGTTTTACGGCGCATCCGTGGTAGCGCTGATGGAAGTGCCGGGTGACGCAATCTCCGCCTATGGAGCCGTGGACGCCGAACCGATGTCGCACAGCAACGGTAGAGATCGCCTGTTCCGGATACGCAACCTGGTGGAAAAGCCCAAGCCTTCGGAAGCACCCTCCAATCTGGCCATTATCGGGCGCTACGTGCTGACTTCTGAAGTTTTCCAGTCCATCGAAGCGATCGAGCCTGGCAGTGGCGGTGAAATCCAGCTGACCGATGCCTTGAAGCACTTACTGCGCAACCGGCCCATCTACGGGTACGTATTCGAAGGCACGCGTTACGATGCCGGCGATAAACTCGGGTTCCTGAAAGCTACGGTGGAATTGGCGCTGCGCCGCTACGACCTAGGCAATGATTTTCGCACCTATCTAAAGGGCCTGAAGCTGTGATGCGGGGCATTTCATGAGCCAACTCAAAGACAAAGTCGCAATTGTGACCGGTGGAAGCCGCGGAATCGGGCAGTCTATCGCGGAGGTGTTCGCCCGCGAAGGGGCTAGCGTCGTCATTTGCGGCCGTAAGCAGAATACTCTGGACGAAGTAGCGGCCGGAATGAAAGGGTTGGCCGGGCGAGTGCTCCCGATGGCTTGTCATGTCGGAAAGCTCGAGGAACTGCAGCGTCTGGTTGACACCACGGCGCGCGATTTCGGCAAGATCGACATCCTGGTGAACAACGCTGCCACCAATATCGCTCAGGGTCCAGCCATCGAAATGGACGACGGCCAGTTCGACAAGATGGTGGAAGTGAATCTCAAGAGCACCTATCGGCTAACGCGCCTGGTTGCGCCCGGGATGTGTCAGCGCGGCTCCGGCTCGATCATCAATATCGCGTCCATCGCCGGACTGCGCCCGCAATACCATGGGCTGCTTTACAGCATGACCAAAGCCGCCTTGATTATGATGACCCAGTCGTACGCCGTCGAGCTGGGGTCCAAAGGCGTGCGTGTAAACGCCATTGCACCGGGCCTGATACAGACTGTCCTGAGTGAGTACTACTGGAAAGACGAAGGCCGGCGCCAGGAGTTGATGGCACACCAACCGATCCAGCACCTGGGGCAGCCGCCGGAGATCGCCGAAGTGGCCCTCATGCTGGCCAGTGACGCTTCCTCCTATCTGACCGGCCAGACCATCGTCGTGGATGGCGGCCGCCTGTTATCCTCGATGTAGATGCGATTGAAACTGATGGTTGCTTCCTTGCTCGCGGCAGCCGCTTGGGCGGACGTCGTTGTCGACGTTCGCGCCGCCCTGGCCAAGAGTAATTTTCCACTGGCCTTATCGCTGGTTCAGAATTATCGCGGGCAGAAAGGCGTTACGCCGGAGCTGATCGAAGCACTTTCGTGGCTGGGACGCGGCTCGCTGGCCGCGAAAAATCTCGATCAAGCCGAAGCTTACGCAAAAGAGACGCAAAAGTTAGCGCTGGCCGAGCTTAAGAAGCGGCCACTCGATGCCGAACCTCATCTGCCGCTCGCGCTAGGCGCTGCCATCGAAGTACAGGCCCAGATCATGAACGAGCGCGGCGAACGAGCTGAGGCGGTATCATTTCTGCGAAATGAGCTGAGTCTTTACCGCAGCACGTCCATGCGCGCCCGGCTGCAGAAGAATATCAATCTGCTGAGCCTGGAAGGAAAGTTGGCGCCCGCTCTCGATGAGCGTGAGTTTCTGGGATCGAAGCCGGTGCCGCTAAGTGCGCTCAAGGGATCGCCGGTACTGGTGTTCTTCTGGGCGCACTGGTGTCCGGACTGCAAGCAGGAAGTTGCCATCCTGACCCAAATCGAAAAAGAGTACGAGGCAAAGCATCTGATGATCGTCGCGCCCACGCAGCGTTACGGATACACCGCTCGAGGTGAAGAGGCCGGCCCGGCCGACGAGTTGAAGTACATCGATGAGGTGCGCCACAAGTTCTATCACGACCTGTTAGACATCCCCGCGCCGGTCAGCGAAGAGAATTTCAAAAACTACGGCGCCAGCACCACCCCCACACTGGTGCTGATCGACCGCCAGGGCATTGTGCGGCTGTACCATCCCGGCGCAATGACGCTGGAGGAGCTCCGCGCCGCGATAAACCGGTTAGGTTAGGCTAGGACCATGGCGGACGGGATCACCCGCATCGCGGTCGAAGGCTTCAAGTCGATCGTCAACCGGCAGGAGATCGAGATTGCCCCGCTGACGGTTCTCGCCGGCGCCAACAGCTCGGGCAAGTCGAGCATCATCCAGCCGCTGCTGATGCTCAAGCAAACCTTAGAGGCGACCTACGATCCGGGACCGCTTAAGATCGATGGCCCCAATATTAGATTCACTTCCAGCGATGAGTTCCTTTCGAAAGTGCCCAACCGGAATCATCCTTTCTCGTTCGAAATCACTGCCGCTCACCTCCAGTTCGAGATCATTTTCCAGAAAGGCCAAAGCTCCGGTATCGAAGTGCTTCAGGAGTCCCTCACCGAGGCGGGTCGAGGGGCGACGACGCTGCGTCCGGACATGTCGGCGGACGAGATTCGCGCGCAGGTTGGTGTAAAAGGAAATGGCAATCTATCGATCGTTCCATTGCGTTTCTTCCTGAATGTCACGGGCGAAGGTACAAGGGCTTCGATGATGACCTGGATCGCGCCGTTTATTGAGGACGTGATCCATGTGCCGGGCTTGCGGGGAACCACCTCCCGAACCTATCCAGGGGCTGCGGTCGGCCATGGTTTTGCAGGAACGTTCGAATACTATACGGCCAGCGCAGTATTCCTCTGGCAAAGGCAGAGGCACCAAAAATACGAAGATTTGATTCGTGATATGCAGAAGTTGGAACTTGCACAGAACATACTTGCAAAACGGCTGAATGACGCAGAAATGCAGGTACTCGTCAATCGGACTGAGGGCAGTCCTAATGACATGGTGAGCATAGCAGACGTGGGATTCGGGGTATCTCAGGTCCTGCCTGTGCTCGTGGCCCTCAGAGCAGCCAACGAAGGTCAACTCGTATACCTTGAAGAACCCGAGATCCATCTCCACCCGCGTGCGCAGGTCAAGCTGGCCGACATTCTCGCTGCTGCCGCCAGACGGGGTGTCCGCGTCGTGGCGGAAACCCACAGCTCATTGCTATTGCGAGCTATCCAAACCTTGGTGGCCAATGGTTCACTTCCCGCTGACCTAGTGCGCCTGCACTGGTTCTCTCGTAGTACCGAGGGCGTTACTCATGTAAAGAGCGCCACTCCCGACCAGAACGGTGCGTTCGGTGATTGGCCGGAAGATTTTGGGGATGTCGCTCTCCAGTCCGAGAAGGAGTATCTCGACGCCGTCGAGAGTAAACTCCCTCGGTAAATGGCGAACCCGTCAAGGTGCCTTGTCGTCGACGCCTCCGTTGCCTCCGCTGCGGGCCAAACAATGCACCCGACTTCGTTTCGAAGCCGCGAGTTTCTGGGCGAAGTGCTAAAGATCAGCCACCGGATGGTCATGACAGTGACTCTTGCTGCCGAATGGGATAGGCATCAGTCGCTGTACGCCGCAAGATGGCGAGCGCAGATGCGTACCCGCAATAAGGTCGTCGATATTGCTGACGTTCAGAACGAGGAGGTTCGACGTCAAGTCGCCGTATCAAAAGCAACCCAAAAGGACCTGCACCTTATCGAGGCTGCTCTTGCCACCGACCAGATCGTAATCTCACTAGACGACAGGGCCCAAACTGCGCTTCGTGTTGAGGCAACCAAAGAAGTGACATGGGTTAATGCAGTTGCAGAAGGAGGCCATGCTATATACTGGCTCCGCGACGGCGCACCTCCCAAGAACGACTGGCTATCAGCTCTAAGATCGCACGTCGCAGTGACCGTTTGGCGTGCCAAAGTGAACCGGCAGGGAACGCGGGTGGCAGGACCGGGTGGGCGGAGTGTTTATCCAGCAATTTCACAGCACGCTGGGCAGCTTGGTCTCGGTGCCGCACCAGGCGCGCCAAGTGGCCGATTCCGAGGGCGGCAAGATCAGCAGATGCGGCTTGAGCACGATGAGCGTCGTGCCGTAATCCTTATTGATGTTGTTGCTGCGCAAGAGCGGAATGAGGCTCAAGATGGGTATACCGGTGATGGTGCGGGCTTCTGACGACGTCATCAGTCCGGCCAGCACGGCCCACTCGCCGGTCATCACGCGAGCCTTAGATTCATATTTCCGGCTGGAAATGACAGGAATGCCGTTGACGGAGGTGGCGCCCAGCAGCTTGAACTCGGCGCTCACATCGAGAGTCACGTCCTCGGTTCCGTGAATGTGAGGAGTTACCTTGAGCACCAGACCGAGATCCTCAAAGCTGAAAGTCGGCGGAGGAGTGAAGACCGTACCTCCTCCGGACGTGTTCCCAATATACTCGTTGGTCACCAGCGGATACTTGCTGCCCACGTGGAACGTAGAGGGCTGACCGTCCAAGGCCACGATTTCAGACCTTAAAACCGTACTGCTGCTGGATTTGGCGACGTTAGCGAATAGCTGAGCGTTGGTCACTCCGAATCCAAGCAAGCTGGCGCCGCCGCCGAAGGTGAGGAAATTCGCAAAACCGGAGGGGATGCTGGCCAGCAGGTTCGACTTGCTGGAGAAATTGACGAGGGAGAAGCTGGTTTGTAGCGATAACCCATAGCTGAGGGCCGAGGATTGGTCCGTAGTCATGATCTCGACCTCAATGGCCACCTGTGCCCGGGGGCGCAGCAGATCCTGTAACAATTTTTCAGCCAGCCGCACTTTGGTGACACGATCACGGACGAGGATCAGATGCCGATGGGTATCCACCATCAGGCGGGTCATGTCGAGCGTACCACGCACTCCGTTGGAAATCTCCTGTAGTTCCTGCACGGACATGGTTTCCGGGAAAGGAATGACAACTGCGGCCGTGCCCTCAAACTCAGTGCGTTTCGCGGGAGTATCGTTGGCGACGAAAATGAGCCGATCGCTCACCGGGGTGAGGAAGGAGTTGCTAGCAGCTTCCAGCGAGCGGAGGGCATCGCGATAGTCCGCGCTATCCAGTTGTAGTCGGAGGGCGGGCACGGGCTGGTAGGCGGTGTCGAAGACCACCATCAGATGGAAGGCAGCGGCGAGCTGCTCCCATAAAGCTTTGGAATCGCCTTTCAAGCTGAAGTCCTGGCGTCCGGGCGCAGCCCTTAACGTGGCCGGCGGCAGCGGTTTACGAGCCTGTTCGAGATCCTGATCGGTGACGGAGCCGAATAGCGTCCGATCGACCTTTTCGGGAGCCAGATCGTTGGGGAGGGCTGGAGTCTCTTTCATTAGACTGGCCATCGGGCGCAGCGCTTGGGCCCGTTCCCAGTACGCGAGATTGCCCGGCTCGGCGGCGGCGGCTTGGGCATAAAGAAGATAAGCGCGGACGATTTGGCCGGCGTGCTCGGCCTTTTGGGCCTGCTGGAAAAGTTGTTCGGAGTTAACAGCGCCGCCTGCCAGCGGGGCCAGCAGGAAGACGCAAAAGAGGCGACGGAACTTCACAAGAGGTGTGACGGGTTTTTGTCTTTAAGCGTGTATAAACAATTGCACGGTAACGGCCGATGAGGAAAGTGAGGCTTTTTCATTCATGGCTGCCACACTTGCGCCCATTCGCAGCGGGTTCGCCCCCGGCGTTCCCCAAACATTTGAAGATTTAGGGATTTCCCAGTCATTGGTGCTGGATCTTGTTCTGCGGCGGCTGTTACTGGAAGGCTTCAGCAATCTGCAGAACTTGAGCCAGACATTGAAGCTCTCCGTGCCCATCCTGAACATCGTGTTCAACCACATGCGGCAGCAGCAAATGGTGGACGTGAAGGGCATGATCGGTAACGACTATCACTTCACCCTTTCGCAGGCCGGTAAGCTGTTGGCCGGTGAGCGGTTCCAGATCACGCAATACGCCGGAGCGGCGCCGGTTTGTTTAAAGGATTATGCCGCCGCAACGAAGGCGCAAGCCGCCGAGGTCCGGATCGATCGCAAGGCGCTGCGTTCGGCTTTTTCCGATCTGGTTATTAGCGATCAGCTGCTGGATCAGTTGGGGCCGGCCCTCATTTCGCAGAATTCGATATTCATTTACGGACCCACCGGGAACGGGAAGACCAGTCTGGCGGAGAGAATGCTGCGCGTTTATCAGGACGGTATTCTGCTGCCGTATTCGGTGGAAGTGGACGGCCAGATCATCAGCTTGTACGACCCGGTGGTTCACCAGCCGCTGGACGTCGATGATCACGACGTCGATCCCAGATGGGTCCTGTGCCGGCGTCCCTGCATCGTGGTGGGCGGCGAGCTGATTCCCAGCATGCTGGAGTTGCGTTTGGATGAATCCTCGGGTATTTATGCCGCGCCGCTGCAGATGAAAGCCAACAACGGCATTTTGATCATTGACGACTTTGGGCGTCAGTTGATGTCGCCCAGAGACCTGCTCAACCGCTGGATCGTGCCCTTGGACCGCCGCGTCGATTACCTCATGCTCCGTTACGGCGTTAAATTCCAGATCCCCTTCGAGCTCATGGTCGTGTTCTCCACCAACCTGGAGCCGAGCGATCTGGCTGACGAAGCGTTCCTCCGCCGTATCCACAACAAGATCTTCGTTGACGCCGTGGACGACAAAGCGTTCGATCAGATTTTCCACCGGGTGGTGGGCGCCTTCAACATACCCTGCGAGCCGGACAGCGCCGAGTACCTGCGTAAGCTGTGCCTGCGCGAAGGCCGAACCGAGCTACGAGCTTGCTACCCCGCCGACATTTGCAACATCCTTACGTCCATTGGAAAATATGAAGGCCGGCCGCCCTACATGAGCAAGTCGGAGCTGGAGCGGGCGGCGGCGCTTTACTTCGCGAAGGGGTAGTTGCAATCCTAAGGTTTGCCGCTCGCCGTCACTGAGTCCGAACTGAGCCAGCTTTTGTCGCAGGTTGGTTCCACTAACTATTACGGGTTTCAACTCTACTCCTTTGGCGATGGAGAATGCACGCTCCTGGCGCCATTCCGCAAGGATTTCGAACGGCCCGGCCGGGTGGTCGCTGGCCCGCTGTTCATGGCGGCTGCGGACGTTGCGATGTAGCTGGCGATTATAACCAGGCTTGGAATATCGGACGGCTCGGTGACCGCGGAGATGAAAACCAACTTTTTGAATGCCGCGCGAGAAGAAGACATACTTTGTCACGCAAAAATCCTGAAGCTAGGCCGGGGACTGGTCTATGGCGTGGCTGAGTGTACCAATCGCGAAGGCAAGCTACTCACACACCATACCGTTAGCTATATCCGCCCGTGAAACGCGCGAGCGGATGGGTCGCGCGCCATAATGAAGATGACCCGCGATGCGAGTTCTGCTTGTCTCCACCTACGAGCTTGGCCGGCAGCCTTTCGGCTTGGCGTCCCCGGCTGCCTGGTTATCCCAGCGTGGGCACGACGTTCGATGCGCCGACCTCTCGGTTGAACCGCTACAGCCGGATGTAGTCCACGACCGGGAACTGATCGCGTTCTATCTTCCGATGCACACCGCGACGCGCCTGGCGGCGCAGCTAATTCCCAAGATTCGGCGAATGAATCCGGCGGCGCACCTGTGCTGCTACGGTTTATACGCGCCGCTCAATGAAGCTTACTTGCGAACGCTCGGTGTCGATACCATCCTGGGCGGGGAATTCGAGGCGGGTTTAGCGGCGGCGGCAGACGGCGCTGCTCCAAGCTCGCTCGTTTCACTCGACCGCTTACAATTCCTCACTCCTTTGCGAACCGGACTGCCGCCGCTCGAAGAATATGCCAAGCTGCGCATTAATGGATCGCGGAAGCGGGTGGGTTACACCGAAGCCAGCCGCGGGTGCAAGCACCTGTGCCGGCATTGTCCGGTGGTGCCGGTGTATAAGGGCACGTTTCGGATCGTTCAGCCGGAGGTGGTGCTGGAGGACATCCGCCAGCAAGTCGCGGCCGGGGCTGAGCACATTACTTTCGGCGATCCGGATTTCTTCAACGGACCGACCCACGCCATGCGCATCGTCGAATCGATGCACCGCGAGTTTCCCGGTTTGACGTATGACGCGACCATCAAGATCGAGCATCTGCGGGGGCATCGCGACCTGTTGCCGCAGCTGAAGGCGGACCGGCTGTCTGTTCGTGACCAGCGCCGTCGAATCGGTGGACGATCGCGTATTAGAGAAGCTCGACAAGGGCCACACGCGCGCGGATTTCATCTGGGTAGTGGAGCAGTTCGGGCGCATCGGCCTGACGCTGGCGCCTACGTTTATCCCATTCACGCCGTGGACGACGCGCCGGTCGTATCACGAGCTTCTGGAAGTGCTGGTCGATCTGGACCTGGTGGAGCAAATTGCCCCGATTCAGCTTGCGCTGCGGCTGCTTATCCCGCGCGGATCGCTCGTGCTGGAGCTGCCCGAAGTTCAGGCGGTGATTACTGGCTTTGACGAGCCGGCGTTGTTGTACAGCTGGAAGCATCCGGATCCACAGATGGACGCGTTGGCGGACGAGGCTATGAAACTGGTCGCGCTACAAGGGTCGCGCCGCGAAATTTTCCGCAAAATGTGGGACTTGGCGGCGGATCGGCCGCTGCCGGAGGATTTCAACCTGATGCCGCGCGCGACGATCCCCTATCTGGACGAGCCTTGGTATTGTTGAGCGGAGCCAACTGAAGAGCAGTTAGCTCTTGTTTAATAGTTGCACCACTAGAATTTTCTTTTGCGGCGAGGAGCGGCGAGTGCTTTGTCTCGGTGGTCGGCCAATGCGTTTTGTCTGGCCGGCGAGTGCGGAGATGGCTGCTTCGATGCGTGCTTTTTCGGCTTGGAGCGCTAAAAGGTAGTTGACTCGTTGACCTTGGCAGTACGTTCAGTAAGATCCCGAATGAACATTATCATCGTTTTGCCCTTCCATCGCACTTCCACGGTTCTATCAACTACTTGCGGAGCCGTAGCGATTTCGAGGATGGCACCTTCCGGTACAGTCACGGCTAGATGGGTTTCTGCCACGATCCCCAACGTTGGCTTCGTGAGGCGATATCTTTCGACCATGCACCTTCCTCCACCTGTTCTCAGGCAGGAACAGTTTTAAGTTTCAACTCGTCAGTAAACATCATGACCTTGCGGCCATCCCAGAGAACATCCATCAACCTTGAAGCGTTGAAGGTTTTGCCATCCAAGTCCAATACCGTTCCGATTGGGACGGTAGCGGATTCGTGGTGGCCATCAACCGGGAAAATTGCAAGCACGGGAGCGGTCAGGCGGTAGCGGCCTAGCATTAGGAGCCTCATTCTGTCTACCTTCCGACTAGAAGAGAAGTCCCAGCTTCATGCGGCGACTCCAGGAATCGAGCAGTTTCACTGTAGCACTTCCCTTGGTGAATCATCTAACAGAGGGGTTCAGTCTTCTCCAGCCCAGAGGGTCGAGAACAACGAAAAACCTGTCATGGCGAAAACGTGCGAACGCTGTAACGTCCTTAGAGCGGACATGGATTCTGCCTGCATGGAAGCCAAAGGAATCCTGCAAGATCGTTCCGAGCGAGTAAGGCTTGGAGAATCTACACACACCCGTAGACTTTTGTTGTTCAAAGACGCAAAGAACCGGTGGCAAGACGCTGCATCCGAGTTTGCAGCCCATCGTGCTTCGCATTTTCCACCGGTAGCCCAGCATCGCAACCCCAGCGATTCACTGCGACATGCCACTGTAAATGAGCCGACCCACGAAGGCTGCGGGTTGAGTGACGCCCCTTTCGCTTCGACAGAAAAGGGAATCTCAATGCGTAACTGTCCAGACCGTGAGGATTTGATCGTACAATGGCATGGGGCATTGTTAATGTTTGCGCACAGCGTTAGTCAATTATCTGTGCATAAAGAAAACGGCAATTTTAACTGGCAACCCGAAACAGAGCAGGCACGACTCCACGCTGAAAACGCTCGTACTATGGTAGAGTTACACTGCACCGAGCACGGATGTTGATGCCGGTACTTGGTTAAACGGTCTTTTCCTTGCCGGAAAACGTTGGCAACCACCTGTCGACGTAATGGTCCAGGCCGATTCTATCTGCGAATGCGCACGCCATCAGTCGAACGTCGCCGTTTGGATAGGTGACGCTTATACGAAACTGCATCACACCTGATGAGAAATGCGGCGCTTTAATTACTTCCCAAGAAGTAATTAGTCGAGTTGAGCGGTATTTCGAATCACTTTCGAAGTGCGTTCACTTAGTATAGCGCCGTCAGCTATTCTCGTGTACATGAGTTTATGAGAGCCAGAACGGTTCTTGCCGGAAGATCAACCAGCGCCTAGGGAATTTCCAGGTAGTCATAAAACTACAAGGAGCCAAGCTATGATAGTCATTTTATGTCGTGGCGTGACGATCTTTCCAAGCTCACTATCGAAGAGCTTGCGGCGACGACATCGTCATTTCAAAGGACTCAGAGAATAGGCAATGAGCGTGGCCCGATGGTAACAGCAAGCTACAGCCAGTCTGCTACCATATGTAGCCGATCCTGAAGGGCGGGTTGATGGCCCCTTTGCTTCGACGAAAGGGGAAAGCCAAAATGGCGACACGCCCCGACCGGGAAGAACTAGTCATTGAGTGGCGGGAATCCGTGTTGAAAGTTTCCGACAACGTAAAGCGATTAGCTGAATGCACTGGCGGCAAGCGTGACGGATTTTTGGATCAATTTCACCTAACCGATCAAGCCGCCAGCACTGCGAAGACGTTCACACTGCGCTAACGCTGCACCGCACAGAGCACGGGTGTTGATTCACTGTCCCTTCTCAGCCCGTCTTTATGCAGTCTGAGAATAAGACCAGCAAGCGCAGCATCTAGCGCCGCAACGCAGTCAAGGAAGCTGAGCCTATAAGCGTGGAGGCGTCTGATTATCTCTTCGGTCTCGCTCTTGTAGACTTCCACGGCGTTCGTCAGTCTAGCGCACATGTTATTGTCAAAGCAGCCGATCCAACAAAGGCACCTTCCGGCAATTCTCCATCCTTTCTGCTTCGACACGAAAGGACTTTGAATGCCAACTGTCCACACTTGGAAAGGCTCTTGGTCCAATACTGCGATGCTGTTGTGCTTTTTTCAGCTAGCGTAGATCTATTGAGGGAATATAGTGGAGACGGCCGCCAAAGGTTTGCAGAGCGACACCGGGCCACTGAGCAAGCACGCCTACACGCCGAAAACGCCCGCATGATAATGGAACTTCACCGTCACGAGCACGGTTGCTAGGCAACGTTCAGCTACTCTGGTTTAATGCCCCTGGAAGATGATGAGCGGTTCCTAAACGATCACGGCTGGACATGGTATCTGGACGCCTTGAAATTTCACCGAGACCGTTTGAGCGAAGAAGAAAAGCGGGACCCGGCCAAGGACGGCATCGAACGTGCCAAGGTCGATTACTATCGCTTTGCGGTTTCCAAGCTGGCTGAAATGCAGCGGAAGCAAGACGAAAAGTAACGCCTGCTCGATTCCTGTGGTACCTTCCTAGGGAAATTTCCTAATGAATCTTAGCGACCCGAAATAGTATTTTGTGGGTCTCCATGAACTACCGTGCGAGAGAGGCGTTCATAGCCATTCGTGACACCCCACCGGGGCAGTTCACTTTCGTCACGATCATGTCCGGGTTCAATCACACGGTTAAAGGCGAAGTGCAGCAATCTGGAGTTGTGGACGTGTGGTATGACAGCCAGATCTAGCTGCCATTATGCGGGATATCGAGGCACGAGCCGAGCGCATAAAAACAGAGTCGGCCTAAGTTCGCATCCCAAGTAAGTTTCCAGTAGCCGGAGCTTACAGGATATGACAAACTCACACGAACTGCGGGCATTGTGGGAGCTAGCGAATTTCTAAGATTTCCTCGCTGGCGAGGAAACGTTAATGTTGCCATCGCCGGAACGGAACGAACGGCGAAGAACGAAGCAGTTCTTCGCTGGCGATCAGACCTGGCGTGTGAGAGCTAGAGCGTCCTGGCTGAAATCGGGTGTGCTCCAAGACTGGTTCTTGGCTTCTTACTTTCCTTCGACGATACCAGAAATAGTAAAATAGGGGCGTTGTTCAAAATCAGCAAGTAGAGGAATCGAACCATGATTAAGACAAAGGCGCTTTTTCTATGCACTGGGAACTCGTGCCGCACGCAAATGGCGGAAGCGATGCTTCGCCAAGTTGCTGGTGATCGGTTCGAGATTACGAGTGCTGGCGCGGACCACACTCAGCTTGATCCCGAGGCCATTGAAGCCATGCGAGAAATCGGTATTGATATCTCTCACCAGCAGACGAAGATCGTGGACGGCTATCTTGGCTCCCGCTTCAGTTATGTGATCTCGCTGTGCGACCGTGAGCGGGAACGGACATGTCCAATTTTTCCGGGAGCAATCTGGCGACAAAAATGGCCGTTGGATAATCCCAATGCGGCTCATTCCCCCGAAGAACGAAAAGCACTCGTGCGTCGATTGCGGGATGAGATCCAACAAAGAGTATCCGAGTTTGCCAGTCAACACTAGTTGTCATTAACCGAATGATGTTCGCTAGAAGAGTCGTTTCGGAAGGTATCGGCACTGCGCTCTTGCTTGCAGCCGTAGTTGGCTCTGGAATCATGGGTGAGCGTTTGTCCGGTGGCAATGTCGCCATCGCTCTACTCGCTAATAGTCTTGCAACCGGAGCAATGCTTGTGGCTCTGATCCTGACGTTCGGCCCGATTTCTGGAGCGCACTTCAATCCGGCTGTCACCTTGGCCGATGCGTGGCAACGAGGAATTGAATGGCGGCATGTTACGGGCTACGTCGTTGCACAGTTCATCGGCGCTTTCCTGGGGGTCGGTTCGGCACACCTGATGTTTGGTGAGCCACTTTTAACTGCTTCCCGACACGTTCGTGCGGGAAGTGCTCAAATGTTTAGCGAGTTCATTGCAACGTTCGGCCTGTTGGCTGTTATTTGGGGTTGCGCGCGACTTCGATCTTCGGTCGTTCCGTTTGCTGTCGGCGCATACATCACAGGTGCGTATTGGTTCACTTCGTCCACATCGTTTGCGAATCCCGCCGTGACCTTGGCTCGTTCGATGACCGATACGTTTTCGGGCATTCGGCCTATCGACGTTCCGGGTTTCATCGTGGCTCAGTTGGCCGGGTCGATGGCTGCCACGGCACTGTTTGCCTGGTTAGTCCCAGCCGCTTCCGGCTCAAGCGAAAGATGTAGTGGTTCCTCGCCCGCACGAGAAAGAATCTGTTCATGACGGATAAGAAGCGTGTGCTCATTCTCTGTACGGGGAACTCCGCAAGAAGCCAGATGGCAGAAGGGCTGTTTCGGCATGAAGCTGGTGATCGTTATGAAGTTTTTTCGGCTGGAACGAAGCCGACGCAAGTTCGACCCGAAGCCATGGCAGTAATGAGCGAGATCGGCATCGACATCTCCGATCATCGGTCGAAATCCGTGGACGAGTTCACCGGGCAGGAGTTCGATCAAGTCATCACGGTCTGCGACAGCGCCAACGAATCATGCCCGGTCTTCCCCGGCAAAACTCAACGAATTCACTGGTCGTTTGAAGATCCGGCAGCAGTTCAAGGCTCCGAGGAAGAGCGAAAGGCGGCGTTCCGCAAAGTGAGGGATCAATTCACGGTCGCATTATGGTCTTCTTGGGTGAAGGTTTTTAGATTACGCCATCACGCTGGTTGGTTGTGGGGCTTAGCAGGCTCCACTTGCTGTGGGATTGAGAGGGTGCCAGCCGTGCAGAGTTGGCTGGAAAGACGAAGGCAGGTTGTGCGTGGACTGGACGAAGAGGACCTACCTGCGCCCCTCCGAATCGATCCTATTGTATCGCAGTCCAAAATCCTGTTGGAGATGGTGGTCGGTCGCCATGCGGTCGATACTGTACGGTACAGTGAGAGCAGAAAGAAAGGAAGAGCCAGAGTGAAAAACGATGCGGCTCTTTGGCTCTGTACAGTTTTGGTACATTCCGCCTGTCGCAAGGTTGCTTATCTAACTAGCAACACGGACAAAACTAGCAACACGGACTAGCAACACGGAATCAGCGACTGCATATTCCAAAGAGCGCTAAGCTGAACAATTAGCTCTTGTATAGATGATCGACCGCAAGAAACTTCTTCTAATTGGGGCTACGACTGGATATCAGACCCGAGCGTTCGACGCGGCCGCCGAGCGCCTGGGCTTCGAGCTGGTGTTCGCCACCGATCGTTGCCATGTGCTGGATGACCCATGGGGCGATCAGGCCATCGCACTGCGGTTCGAAGATCCACAAGCAGCAGCGGAAGTACTGGCGGCCGAGGCCGGTGTGGACGGCATTGTCGCGGTGGGCGACCGGCCGGCGTATCTGGCAGCCCTCGCGGCCGAGCGCATGGGGATTCCATACAACTCGGCCGACTCGGTGTTGGCCTGCCGCAACAAATTCCTAGCCCGTGAGCGGTTTCGGGCCGCCGGATTACTGGCGCCGCAATTCCATCGCGTTGAACTGAAGGACGGACCCGAGCGCGCCTCCAAAATCGCGACGTATCCTTGTGTCCTAAAGCCGCTAGGATTGTCGGCCAGCCGCGGCGTGATCCGGGCCAATGATCCGCGCGAGTTCGCGGCCGCGTTTCGCCGCATCGAGACGCTGCTGTGTGATCCCGATATCCTACGTCTCCACGAAGAACAGGATCGCTTTCTCCAAGTGGAAAGCTTCATCGAAGGGCGCGAATTCGCTCTGGAGGGCATTCTCACGGACGGCCAGCTTCGCGTGCTAGCGATTTTCGACAAGCCCGACCCTCTGGATGGTCCTTACTTCGAAGAAACGATTTACGTGACGCCCTCGCGCGAAGCGGATGAGACGCAGCGCGATATCGTGCGGACCACGGAATCGGCCGTGAAAGCGCTGGGGCTTACGCACGGCCCGGTGCATGCCGAGATGCGGGTGAACCAGCGCGGCGTCTGGATGCTGGAGGTAGCGGCCCGGCCGATCGGGGGTTTGTGCGCTCGCGTGCTCCCCGGACTAGAAGAGCTAATCCTGCGACATGCGGCTGGCCAGGACGTCTCGAACGTTGAGATGCGCCGGGATGCCGGGGGTGTCATGATGATCCCGATCCCGCGCGAAGGGGTTTACGTCGCAACAGAAGGTGTGGAGCAGGCCAGGTCGACGGCCGGCATCGAGGATGTCATTATTACCGCAAAAGAGGGCCAAAAACTGGTTCCGTTACCTGAGGGGGCGAGCTATCTGGGTTTTATTTTCGCTGGCGGTCGATCGCCGAACGATGTCGAACGAGCACTGCGCATATCGCACAAGCATCTGAATTTTGAAATTGCCGCCGCGCTGCCGGTGATTTAACCCTTGGCCTTGGGCGGAACGTAACCGGGCGGCAAAGCCGCGCCTTCACCGAAGAAGTAATCTTCCATTTGTTTGAGCAGGAATTCTTGCGCTTCCTGAGTGCCCAGATTGAGCCGGTACTCGTTCATGATCATCTTCATCTGCTCCAGCCACAGCTTCCAGGCTTCCTTCGAGACATTCTCATAGATGCGTTGGCCGAGCGGGTGGTTATCGAAAGGGGCCTCATCCAGGCCCGGCATCTCACGTTGGAATTTGACGCAGAAGACCTTGTGCTTGCCGGTCTCTTCTTCGATTCGGGGGCCCACCATCCCGCTGCCACAACCCATTGGAATTCTCCTTGTGCGAAGTTGCTGCCCCCAGCATAGCAGACAGGGGATGAAGGCTCGAACCCTGGGCAGGCGTAAGTGCTTGTTTAGACTGGTTCGGATTTGACGGATGTTGACTTCTTGCCATTTAGGTATTGGGATAGCCGGAACGGAGTGGGCGCGCCCTTTTCCATGGCTCGCTGCACCGCCTTTTGGTAGCGGCGCAAGGTCTCTTTCTTGACCCCGTCGCGAAGGTTGCAGGCTTCAATGTCCAGCAAAATTTCTATCTCCCACGGCTGGAACGTGTTACGGCTCATGGTGCCACGCACCAGCTCCTGCAGGAGCTTGTTGAAGCGGGTCAATAAGACTTCGCTGTTTTGCGTCTCCGCGAGCATATCCAGTTGGGATATCGGCAGTTTCCCTGAGAATCTTGAGCGTACGGACACCTAGTTCGCAACCAATTGTGGACAATGGAAGCGGAACCTTTCCCTATGGCCGATCCCAAGTTCGACGAGCCGCGCCTCGCGCTGAATCGTATTTATACCAAAACAGGTGACAAGGGGGAGACCCACTTGGCCGGTGGGCAGCGGGTTGCCAAAGATTCGCTGCGGATCGAATGCTACGGGACTGTCGACGAGCTGAACGCCTTTGTCGGGATGGCGTGCATCTCATCCGAGGAGCGCATCCCCGAGCTGGCAGCGATACTTCGCCGCGTGCAGCACGAGCTATTCAATTTAGGCTCAATTCTTGCCACACTCCCCAAAGATGTGCATCCGAAACAGGCGCGGATCACCCCAGGCGAAATCGAGCAGCTCGAAAAGGAGATCGACCGGATGAATGCCGAACTGTTGCCCTTGCGATCGTTTGTGCTGCCGGGCGGGTCGCGGCTCAATACGGAGCTGCACGCCTGCCGGACCATCTGCCGGCGTGCGGAGCGCCTGGCCGTGAGTCTGGCTCGCGACGAAGAGACACCGGCCGAGGCGGTCCAGTATCTGAATCGGCTGAGCGATGCGTTCTTCGTCTGGAGCCGCTGGGCGAATCACCGGCTGGGCGTGCCCGAGGTGCTCTGGGAGCCGAACAAAGCCGCGTCGGGACAATAGACCTGTTCCGTCACCCAGTCAGTCCAAATCGCCGACTCGCCGCTCGATAGCAGTGGTGCGCCATCCAGCAGAGCGGCGACGAAGTTCTCGATCATCGGGAAATGGATGTTCGCGTGAGCCGGCAGATGTTCGCGTCCACCCGGATGCACTAATTCCGGACCGCTCAGCGGATCGAGATTAATCTCGCCCTTGGTCCCAATGATGCGGAACTGATCCCGCACGACATCGGAGTGCCAGCGCACGTCCACAACGCCGCGTACGCCGTTCTCGTACTCAATCAACACTGTGGCGTTATCTTCGATCAGCCACTGAAATACGGCGTTTGAGAGCATCCCGGTTGCCCGCGCTGGTTTTCCGAACAAGTAATTCAGCAAATCGATGCGGTGACTGGCGACATCGAATAGCGGACCGCCTCCGGCGAGCTTCGGGTCCAGGAGCCAGGATCGGAACGAGCCCTGCGCGGGCGATGCGCTGTGGTGGTTCGCTTCTGCCAGCACCGGCTTCCCGATGGCACCCTGCGAGATTAATTCACGCGCGCGCTGCACCTTCGGGTACGTGCGCCGGTAGTAGGCCACGCCCAGGACTTTGCCGGTTTCTTTGGATACGCGCACCATCCCGGACGCTTCTGAATAGTTCATGGCCACCGGTTTCTCGCAAAGGACGTGCTTGCCGGCTTTCAATGCCGCGATAGTCTGGGGCGCGTGTAACGCAACTGGGGTGGCGACGTAGACGGCGTCGATCTGTGGGTCACCGAGCGCCGCATCAAGATTATCCCAGACATGCTCGGCGACACCCGCGCCCTTCGATTTGTCACGAGTCACCACGCCGTACAACCGACTGCGCGATTCCGATCGAATAGCGGGGATCACGCGTTTGGTGGTGATATCCCCAATGCCGATTACGAGCCAGTTAAGCATCCTCTATCATCGTATGGATGAAGCTCCTGATTTTCTCAGACATCCATGGAGACAAAGCCGCACTCGAGAAACTGATGGCGATTGAGGCGGATTATTTCTTCGCCGCCGGTGACTTGGCGAATTTCGGACGCGGTCTGGACGCGCTGGGCCCCATCATGCAGAAGCGAGCCGATCGGATGTATGTGATTCCGGGCAATCATGAGTCGGAAGAAGATAACACGGATTTCTGCCGCAAATATGGTTTCCACGATTTCCACGGCCAGAGCTTGCAGATCGCCGGCCAGACGGTAGCGGGTCTGGGCTACTCGAATCCAACGCCGTTCAACACGCCGGGCGAATACACTGAGGACGAGCTGGCGAAGCGGCTCGCGAAATTCTCCGGCTTGAATCCGCGGGTTCTGATCTTGCACGCTCCGCCCAAGAACACCAAGCTTGATTGCGCCGGGCTCGATCGCGCGGGCGAAGGTCAGCATTTCGGGAGCACGGCCGTTCGCGATTTCATCGAACAGACGCAGCCCGAGTATTTCTATTGCGGACACATCCACGAGGCGGCTGGCCAGCAGGACACGCTAGGGAAATCGCGCGGCTGGAACGTCGGAAAGCGTGGTCGGGTGCTGGATTTGGATGGCCTGTTAAAATAGAAATTCATGACCTTCGAAGAATTGGAAAGAGAGTACGGTTCGCTCCGCCAGCAGGCCGAAGCTGTGCGGAGCTATCTTTGACGCCTCCGGCAAGAGAGCCCAATTAGCCAAAACCGAGCAACAGATTTCCGACCCCGACTTCTGGAACCAGCCGGAAAAGTCCCAAAAAGTGATGCAGGACCGCAAGAAGCTGGAACAGGCGATCGCGGAGGATGCGGACGTTACGCGATTGACCTCGGATCTCGACACCCTGTTCGAGCTGGGACGCGAGGGCGAAAACGTGACGGCGGACCTGGAGCGCGAGATAAAGACGTTTTCGGAACGTCTGGAGACGCTCGAGACCGGGATGCTGCTTTCGGGCCGGAACGACTCGAAAAGCGCGATTATGGCCATCCATCCGGGCGCGGGCGGCACTGAAAGCCAGGATTGGGCCGAGATGCTGCTGCGGATGTACCTGCGGTGGGCGGAGCGGCATGGCTATCAAGCCGTGGTCACCGATCGGCTGGAGGGCGAAGGCGCAGGCATCAAGTCGGCCACGCTCGAAATCAACGGCGAGAATGCGTACGGGCTGCTGCAATCGGAAATCGGTGTGCACCGGCTGGTGCGGATCTCGCCTTTTGACGCCAACGCCAGGCGCCACACTTCCTTCGCATCGGTGTTTGTCTATCCGCAGATCGAAGACGATATCAACATCGACATCAAGCCCGAAGATCTGCGTGTGGACGTCTTCCGTGCCAGCGGCGCGGGCGGGCAGCATGTGAACCGGACTGAATCGGCCGTGCGCATGACGCACTTACCCACCGGAATCGTGGTGCAGTGCCAGAACGAACGATCGCAGCACAAGAATCGGGCCAGCGCTATCAAGCAGCTGCGCGCCCGGCTATACGAATACGAGATGGCCAAAAAGCAGGTCGAGCAGGACAAACTGGAAGATTCGAAGCTCGATATTAACTTCGGAAGCCAGATTCGTAGCTACGTGCTGGCGCCGTATCGGATGATCAAAGACCACCGGACCAAGCTTTCGATCGGGGATGTCGACCGCGTCCTGGACGGCGATATGGATCGTCTCATGCACGCTTTCCTGGTCTATAAGCACACCGGCAAGGTGTCCGGCGACGGAAAAGAGGATCTGCCTGATTGAGGCATCCGAGCTGCATCGGGCCGCGGCGCTGATTCGGGCCGGCGAGCTGGTGGCTTTTCCTACCGAGACCGTCTACGGGCTAGGAGCCAACGCGCTCGATCCGGCGGCGGTGAAGAAGATCTACGCCGCTAAGGGCCGTCCCGCAAACAGCCCGCTGATCGTTCACGTCGATTCAATTGAGATGGCACGGGGATTGGCACGGACGTGGCCGGAAAAAGCGGAGATGCTGGCGCGGCGTTTTTGGCCAGGACCGCTGACGCTAGTGGTTCCAAAACGGCCGCACGTTCCAGATACTCTGACCGCTGGATTGAATACGGTCGGCATTCGGATGCCTTCGAATCCGATCGCGTTGGCCTTGATTCAAGAGGCCGGCGTCCCGGTGGCGGCGCCGAGCGCGAATCGCTTTAGCGAGCTTTCACCGACCACGGCCGAGCACGTGCGTGCTGCGATGGGCGATCGCGTGGCGATGGTGCTGGATGGCGGCCGAACCACCGTCGGGATCGAGTCGACCGTGCTTTCGCTCGCAGGGGAAGAAGCGATATTGTTGAGACCTGGGATGATCTCGCAGGCCGAAATCGAGGAAGTGATCGGGGAGGTTCATGTAGCGCGAGAGAATACCGGCTTGGCGCATCCTTCGCCGGGGATGCACCGGCGGCATTACAGTCCCAAGACATCGTTGATTCTCGTGAAGCCGGGCCAGCCTCGTTCGGCCGGCAACGGTGTACGGCTTCAGATGCCGACTGATCCGAGCCAGTACGCCGCGGTCCTTTACGAAAGATTGCATCAAGCAGATTCCGAAAATTGGGACTGGATCGAGATCGAGCTACCACCCGACGAGCCGCAATGGGCCGCGATCCGTGACCGTTTGCAAAGAGCTGCGGCCCGATGAATGAACTGATCGCCCAAATAGACAGCACGGACGGCCCCACCCCCGCTTTGTGGTGGCTGGGCCATGCTGGCTTCGTAGTGAAGCACTTCGGCATCGTATTCTATGTCGACCCGTGCCTCTCCATTCCTGCCGGCCGGACGCGCGCCACCGATTCGCCGCTCGCGCCCGAGCAAGCAACCAACGCCGACCTGATCCTGTGCACGCACGCGCACGCATCGCACATGGATCCAGGAACACTGCCGGCGATGCTCAAGGCGTCGCCGCGCGTCAAGGTGGTGATACCCAAGAGCGCGGCCGAACACGCCCGATCCATCGGCGTTCCATACGACCGCATGACGACCACCGATTCCGACCTGCGCGTCGAATACTTCAAGGGTGGGCTGTACGGACGTGTGTATGCGGTGCCGTCGGCGCATCCGGAACTGGATTGGACTCCGCTGGGCGGCTATCCGCATCTCGGTTATCTGATGCGCTTCGGGCAACACACGATCTATCATGCCGGTGATTGCCGCTCCTACGAGGGCATCGTCGGGCGGCTGCGCCCCTACAATGTAACGGCGGCGTTGCTGCCGATCGATGGCCACGGTAACTTCGAGATCGCCGAAGCCGCGCAACTAGCGGAAGATATCCGGGCGCGCTGGCTGGTTCCGATGCACTACGGTACGTTCGCTGACCAGCAGGCGGATGTCAGTCGTTTCGTCGACCACATGCTCGGTTTCCGGCCAGCAATCGGTTTCAAGGTATTCAAGCCGGGCGAACGGTGGATCATCCCGTGAAGCTGAGCCGCATGAGCGCCGAGGCCTTCGCGTCGCTGGACTCGATGGAGGGCATCGAGCTCCCACGGCCACGAACCACTGGGCCATCCCGCGCCAGTGTATGGAACCGGTTAGGCTTACTAGCGGCCTTATGCATAGCAGCCGCAGCCTGGGGCGTGCATCTCTTGTTCCCGCCCATCAGCGCGGCCATCCTGGCGATCGTGTTAGGAGGCGTAATCCGCAATAGCATTTCACTGCCGGCGGCTCTGGTCGACGACTGCAAGGGCCTGGTGAAGCGAGTGATCCCAGTCACCATTGTTCTGACCGGGGCGGGCGTAAACCTGACGGAGGTGGCGCGTGTTGGGGCGCCTTCCCTGGCGGTGATCCTGGCAGCGGTTGTTTTCGGATGCGCAATAGCAGTCCTGGCCGGCCGCATGATCACGATCTCGCGCAACGCGGCGCTGTTGGTAGGCTGCGGGACAGCTATCTGCGGGACCAGCGCGATCATCGCCTCCGCGCCGATAATTGGCGCCGATGATGACGACCTGCTGCTGTCGGTATCGACCATCAACATTCTGGGCCTGGTAGTCATGTTCACGCTACCCGCAGCCGGCGCAGCGCTCCATCTCAGCCAGCAGGCTTTCGGGATCTGGGCCGGCGTGACCGTTCATGCGGTCCCGCAAGCGATTACCACCGGATTTGCCTACAGCGCTCAATCGGGTGCGCTGGCGACACTAGCAAAGCTGGTGCGCGTCACATTGCTCGCGCCGTTCCTGATCGTCCTGGCTTTGGTATCGGCTCGAAAGGGGCAAGCTCCGCTGAGCTGGACCACCTTGCTGCCGCGATTCATTTGGGGCTTTCTCGCCCTGGCCATATGCAACACGCTGCATCTGTTTCCGGAACTGAGCTTTCATTTGCCGTTAGGCCCGGGGAACTGGACCGCATCGATGAACACCATCCTGGCGCAGTTAGCCGAAGCGCTTCTAACGTTATCGATGGCCGCGATGGGGTTGGAGGTGAACCTGCGATTTTTGCTGCGCACTGGCTTCGCGGCGCTGCTGGTAGGGGTGGCTGCAAGCCTGGCGCAGATTTTGGTGACGTTCGGTATGATCCACTGGCTGCTGTAGCGCGGGATAGTTCTCCGAACACGCCACGCAAACGATCCGAAATCAGCGCGGGCAGTACCAGGATGCACAGGCTCGCGCCCGAGTTTCCCCGGAAATGGTTCCTTGTTCAGCGAATGTTCAAAGGCACCGAGGCTAAGAGAGCGCTGGCGCCGTTCCAGAGTATCTGCACTCCGATGCAGACCAACAGAAACGACGACAGCCGCATGATCACGCTCATCGCCGTCGATCCCAGAATTTGCGCTAGCCGATCCGCGAATCCGTAGCACAGGAAAATCGTGATCGAGATTATCGCCGACCCGACGATCGCGGCCAGAACGGGCAGTAGATTGAATCGGGAGGTATGTGGGGCATTCGCGCCCAGCGTTATGGCGATGGAAATTGAACCCGGCCCTACCGTCAGCGGCAAGGTCAGCGGATAGAAGGCCTGGCTGAATTCGTCTTGCGGTTGCACGCGGCGGTGCATTTCATTGCGTTCCTCTTCGTCCCGCCGCTTCAGCATCGCCCAACCGGTGGAGATCACAATTAATCCCCCTCCGACTTGCACGACGGGCAACGAAATCCCAAAAAATTCCAGGATGTGCGTCCCAATCAGGTACGACCCAACCAGCAGAAAGAAGCTGTTGATCGCGATCCGCCGCGAAAGCGCTCTGCGCCCGGAAGTCGAATATTCCCTCGTCAACGATAGAAAGATAGGGCTTCCCCCCAATGGGTTCACGATGGGAAAGAGTGCGCTGACGATTAGAAAGATATTTTTCAGCGTTTCAATCACGACGTTCTCCGGAGCTTGCAGAGCGGATGGCGGCAGGAAGACGTCAAATTCCAACTTGACGCACTTGGTGACAGCGCGTCAAGGCCCGCCCGCAACAGGCCCGCCTGCAACATGCCCGCCTGCAACAATGACATCCACCAAAATTGGGATAGAATCACACAAGTTGTTTAAAGGAGAAGAAATCATGCGCGGAACGTTCTTCAAATCTCTGGTTCTGATGCTTCTTGTAGTGGGTGTACAAGCCACCTTTGCCCAACTGTCGCCGTCGGCGGCTTGGGCCACGCATGCCCAGAATGAGTACCAGGTATTCGCGAACCTCACCTATTTGGTCGCCAGCAATTATGAAGCGAAGCTGGACATTTACAAAAGGAGGGACACCACGGGCCCTCAACCCACGCTTATCTTCATTCATGGCGGCGGCTGGGTACAAGGCTCCAAGGAACAGTCACTGATGTCTCTCATGCCGTGGTTCGAGATGGGATGGAACGTCGTGAATGTGGAGTACAGGTTGGGACGCGTGGCGTTGGCGCCCGCCGCGGTGGAAGATTGCCTTTGCGCACTGCGGTATGTGGCGGCACAAGCCAAAACGTACGACCTGGATACGAACCGCCTGGTACTGAGCGGCGAATCCGCGGGCGGACATCTGGCGCTTACCACCGGCATGATTCCGGAAAGCGCGGGGTTGGACCGGCAGTGCCCCGGTGCACCTTTGCCAAAAGTTGCCGCCATTATCGACTGGTACGGAATCGCCGACGTGGTTGATCTGCTGGATGGCCCTAACCGCAAGACGTACGCAGTGCAGTGGCTGGCCAGCCTGCCCAACCGCGAGGAGATCGCCCGTCGAGTTTCACCGCTCACCTACGTGAGGCCGGGACTTCCGCCGGTTCTCGCCATTCAGGGAGATGCTGATCCCACGGTTCCCTACCAGCACTCCGTTCGTTTGACCGAAGCGCTGACGAAGGTGGATGTCCCAAACCAGTTGCTGACGATTCCAGGCGGCAAGCACGGCGGGTTTAGCCGTGAGGAACGGACCAGAATCTATGAGACGATACGCGAATTCCTGGCGAAGAATGGGCTGGGCGGCGCCAACGTTTCGAACACTCGGCGAGACGTCGGTACCGGGGTTTCCAGCTCCAACTGACGTATCAAAGCACTCCATGTTGGGGAGAGCGCCTGGAGTCGCCGGAAGAAGAACGACAGCAAAAAGCCGAGCTTCCACGTCAGGACTCCCATCACTCATCTCACGACCGGAACACCGAAGGGCACATATCAGCAAAGCCGACAAACCGTCAAGGTGGATGGCATTCAGGAACGCCTGTATAGAATCCTTTATAGAATAAGGGTGCAGGTTACGATCAACGACGGGCGCTGGCGCGCTGGTGTCGCATTTTCGGACATCCCGCTCCGGAAATGATAACTGATTCGCCTGCAGTGTTGAATAGAATCAAGCACCTAAAGTCGGAAGCCCAATTGCCTTCACCGCAGGAACCCATATGCGCGGCATCCTCGAAGACCTCCGTTACGCAGCCGGTGTCCTCCGTAGAACCCCGGCCTGGACAGCGGTCGCAGTGCTTACCTTGGCGCTCGGTATTGCCGCCACCACCACAGTCTTTGGCTGGATCGATGGGCTGGTCCTGCACCCGTTTCGCGGTGCCACAGACGACGGACAACTAGCCGTCCTCGAATCCGTCTGTGCCAGCGGCATCCAGGCTCCTAGCGTTTCCTATGCTGACTGCCCGGGACTTCCAGGACAGCCTCCGAAGCATCTCCGGATTGATGCTGAACCAAAAAGGTCCCGCCTCAATCGGCGACGGAGAGAACGCCTATTCCGCGTGGTTCGAACTGGTCTCCGGAAACTACTTCGACGTCCTGGGCGTGAAGCCGGTCCTGGGCCGCACGTTCGCTCGCGAGGAATACGGCGACAGGGCCAAAGCGTTCACGGCGGTCATCAGCTACCGGCTGTGGCAGGACTATTTCCGGGGCAACCCGTCGATACTCGGCCGCACCGTGCGCATTAACCGCCGACAGGTCACCATCGTCGGCGTGGCGCCTCCGGAATTTCACGGCGATTTTCCGGGAATCGCGTTGGACGCCTGGGTTCCAGTGCCACTGGCTGGCGGAGCGCGAACGCGATGCAGCGGCACTTTAGGGCCATTGTCAGGCTCAAACCCGGCGTCAGCGTCTCCGAGGCGAATGCCGAAGCGGCGACGGTTGCCGCGCGGCTTGCCCGCGCCTTTCCGAAGACTAACGAGGGGATCGGCGCCCGGATCGTACCGATTTGGAAGGCGCAGGAGGGGGTGTCAAGCATTTTGGCATCGCCCATGGCCATCCTCGGTGCGGCCTGCGGACTCGTGCTGCTAATTGCTTGCGCGAATGTAGCCAATCTCCTACTGGCTCGTTCCGCGGCCCGGCAGAATGAGTTCGCCATCCGCGCTGCCCTGGGCGCGAGTCCGGTCCGCTTGAGCCGCCAGTTGGTTTTCGAAAGCCTGCTTCTGGCGGCTCTGGCGACGCTGGCGGGGTTGCCACTCGCCCTGTGGTCTCAGGGCGTCCTCTTGTCTCTCGTGCCGCCTACTGGAGTGCCGGTGCCGTCGACGCCCACCCGAGCGCCCGGGTGTTTCTGTTTGCCGCCCTGGTCTGCCTGGCTTCCGCCTTGATTTCCGGACTTCCGCCCGCGTTTCAGTCGGCGCGGCGCAGCGTAATGAATGTGCTGAGGCAAGGAGGAAGAGGCGGTACACAGAGCGGGCACTCGCGACGCGTCTCCGGGCTACTGGTGGTAGCCGAAGTGGGCCTGGCGTTTGCGGCTCTCGTGACGCTCGGATTGTTTCTCCGAAGCCTTTACGGTTTGGAGAACACTCCGGCCGGTTTCGATCACCGCAACGTGACGGTGTGCCGTCTTTTTCTGACCACGAACAACTACACTCCCAGCGAGGAGCGGCAGTTCTCGCGGCTGCTCCGCGAGCGCCTGCTCGCCGCGCCAGGAGTGACGGGGGCCGCTTATTCCGACTCGATTCCCCTCGGTTTCGGGCTGGGGAAGTGGACCGACGTTACGGTGGAAGGCTATGCGCCGAGGCCCGGCGAGAACCTGGACGTGCATCTCGCCTCGGTGTCGCCCGGCTACTTCGACCTCCTGAGGGTACCGCTTCTCGCCGGACGCGACTTCAGACGTGAGGACGACGAAAATGCAGCCCGCGTCATGATCGTCAACCAATCCTTCGCGCGGCGCTTTTTCGAAGGACGCGACCCGGTGGGGCGCAGGGTGCAGATTCATGGCAAGCCGTTTACGATTGTGGGAATGGTAAAGGACAGCAAGTACTATAGCCTGTCCGAAGCACCGCAACCGTACTTTTATATGTCCTTCGACCAGGTACACAACGGCAGTGGCGAAAACGGCGTGGCCCTCTATGCCCGGACCGAGGGCGATGCACGCGGTTTCGTCGCCGTACTCCGCCACGAGATGTCGGCCATCGATCCGAACTCGACCGGCCTGACGGCCATGCCTCTGTCGGATTACATCTCGGCTGCCTGGTTCGGGCCGCGGATCGCCTCCTTGTTCCTCGGAGTGCTCGGCGTCATTTCCATACTGCTCACCGGTGTGGGTCTTTACGGAGTTATGGCCTACTCGGTGAGCCAGCGGACCCGGGAAATCGGTATTCGCATGGCGCTGGGAGCCGACCCGGAAGGCGTGCTCCGGATGGTCATGAGACGAGGCTTGTTGCTAGCTTTGTCGGGGATCGCCGCCGGGCTCGCCATCGTTCCCTGGCGGCGGCCCCGCAACTCGCGCCTCTGCTGTACCGTGTCAGTCCGGCGGACCCTGTAAGCATAGCCGGAGCCGCGCTGTTCCTCATTGCGGTTGCCGTCCTCGCAAGCCTGATTCCAGCGCTGCGAGCCACCAGGGTTGACCCGATTCTCGCGCTGCGCCAGGAGTGACTGGCCAGTGGTTGTCGCAGCGTCAGGCGTGTTCGCGGGTTGGTGAGACGGAGCGCTTGGTGTGCACCGGGTCGTGTAACGGCCGATGCTGAGATGTGCCAGGACCCTACCGCTCCACTAACGGAAGGTCGAGTTTTGACCGGCTCGTTCCGTACGTCGATTCCTGGGCATTTGGCCGGGAAGGGGCTAACGCTCCTGATATTCGCCAAAAACCGTGCGCAAGCGGTCCGAAATTTCGCCGACCGTCGCGTGGGCTTCCGCGCAGCCCAGAATATGCGGCATCAGGTTCTCGCTGCCGCGCGCGGCCTGTTCCAAGCGCCGTGAGCCGCTGCTCGACCGCGCCGGCGCTGCGTGATGCCCGCACTCCGCAATCGTTCGATCTGCTGCTTCTCCAGTTCCGGATCCAGCCGAAAAGCGGCAGGCGGCTCGGCTCTCATCCTGCTTGAACCGGTTTACGCCCACCACGACGGCGTCGCCGCGCTCCACCGCCTGCTGATACTCGTAGGCCGCGTTTTGAATCTCGTTCTGGATGTAATTTCTTCTCGATGGCGGCCAGCGTTCCGCCCATGGCATCGATGCGGTCGATATACTCGCGCGCGCCCTGCTCGATTTCATCGGTGAGCTGCTTCGATGTAGATGGCTGCCGCCAAAAGGATCGGCCGTATTGGTGACACCGCTCTCGTACGCGATGATCTGCTGGGTGCGAAGAGCCAGCCGCGCCGATTCCTCGGTGGGCAATGCGAGAGCGCTTCATCCTTGCAATTGGTGTGCAGCGATTGCGCGCCGCCCAGCACCGCCGCCAGCGCCTGCATCGACACGCGCACGACATTGACGTCGGGCTGCTGCGCGGTCAGGGTCGACCCGCCGGTCTGCACGTGAAAGCGCAGCATCATCGAGACCGGGGATTGCGGGCGCCGAAGCGGTCGCGCATGATGCTGGCATAGAGCCGCCGCGCGGCGCGAAACTTGGCGATCTCCTCCAGAAAATTGTTATGCGAGTTGAAGAAGAACGAAAGCCGCGGCGCGAAGGAATCGATTGCCAAGCCCGCCGCCAGAGCCGCGTCGATGTAGGCGATGGCGTTGGCGAGCGTGAAGGCCACTTCCTGAACCGCGGTCGAGCCCGCCTCGCGAATGTGATAGCCGCTGATCGAGATGGTGTTCCATTCCGGCAATTCGCGAGCGGCCCAGGCGAACAGATCGGTGATGATGCGCATGGCGGGCCGCGGCGGATAGATGTAGGTGCCGCGCGCGATGTACTCCTTCAGGATGTCGTTCTGGATGGTGCCGGAGATCTTGCGCAGGTCGGCGCCCTGGCTCTTGGCCACCAGCACGTACAGGCTCAGCAGAATCGCCGCCGTGGAGTTGATGGTCATCGAGGTGGTGATGTCCGCCAGGCGAATGCCGTCGAACAGGCGCTGCATATCCGCCAGCGAGCAGATCGCGACTCCCACGCGCCCCACCTCGCCGGCTGCGAGCGGGTGATCGGAATCCATGCCCATCTGAGTCGGCAGATCGAACGCGACCGAAAGACCGGTGATACCTTGCGACAGCAGATAGCGGTAGCGGCGGTTGCTCTCCTCGGCGGTGCCGAATCCGGCATATTGCCGCATGGTCCACAGCCGGCCTCGATACATGTCCGGATAGATGCCGCGAGTGTACGGGTAGTCGCCCGGCACGCTCGTGCTGGCGCTCATGATTTGGAGATCTTGCGGGCGCGCAAAAAGGAATGAATGCCAAAGCCGCGCCATGAGTAGCGCGAAGCGGGATTTCCAAGTGCGAGGCGGGGGCCGCCGCCATCTTTGCCCCAGTCACGCATGATCGACCGAATCGGCAGTACTGCTAGAACCAGAAAGAAGAATCCAATCACCTGATTCCAGAGGATATGGATGGGCCGGATGACGCCCGGCAAGACATAGCCCATCAACTGTTTAGCCTTCGCAAACATGCTGCTATTATCAGTGTAGCGAAGGCGCATAGTCCGGGGGCGCTAACGGAGAAGCGACAGGATTGGGCCGATATATAAAAGGAAGAGCAGAATCTGAAGCTTGGGACACTAAGAATTTGGTTGAAACTGTGGTTGCGTTCGAAACATCCACAAGGTAGTGATATGCTTGTAGTGGCCCGCCAAGAAAGGGGCAACGCGTGGAAGAAAAACTGAAGGAGCTGATGCAGGAATTGGGCAACGCTATCAACGAATCGTTGTCCGATTCGGATCGCATTGCGGCTGCAATCGGTGAGATCAAGCGCGCCGGATACGACGTGTTCCTGGTGCTCGAAGCCACTATCGGATTCAACAAGCGGGACGAAAATGGCGAATACGAAAATGAAGAAGGCGAGCTGGAAGCCGATTCGGAAACGCCTCCCAAGCGCAAGTTTGAATCCACCGGCAAGATCAAACTGACCTCGCAGGATCAAAAGTTCTTAAAAGCCTTGAAAATCGCGATCGACGAAGACAAGAGCTAGTTAGCCCAACAGTTCCTGGTAGACCTTCCAGGTTTCCTCAACCGCTCTTCTCCCAAGTAAAGCCCGCACTGCGTGCGAATCCTTGTCGAGCTAAGCGTTGCCTCAGCGCTTCGTCCTCAATGAGGTGGTTCAGCCCCTGGGCGATGGACGTCGTGTCAGCCGGATCTACCAGCCAGGCGGCATCCCCGGCCACTTCCGGAAGCGCCGATACATTCGAGGTCAGCACCGGCAACCCGTGAGCCATGGCATCCAGAACCGGCATGCCAAAACCTTCATCGAGAGACGGGAAAGCAAAGATGGAAGCTCGCCGGTACAAGTCTTCCAGGACGGCGTCGGAAACATAGCCGAGCACGCGGATATCCTGCTTGCGCGGGCTGGCTTCGATTCGTTGGAGCGCTTCTTCAGCGCCGAAACCGGTTGATCCGGCGAAGACCAGCGTCCATCCGAGAGGCGACCTGTTCAAACGCCTGCACCAGACGGTCGACGTTCTTGCGGCGCTGGATCGCTCCCACAAACAGGATCATCGGCTCGCGCTTCCGCGGTGTGGCATTTTGAGGAACGCGCCTGGCTCCGTGCGGGATCACTCGAATCCGGGCCGGTTCGACGTGGAGCAACGCCTCCACCTGGCCGGCGGTGAAACGAGAAACGGTGATGATGAGATCGGAGCGCTCGGCCGCAGTTCGAGCTTGCGCGGAGAATCTTTGGCGAAACTCCGGCGTCGAGTATTCGCCGGTCATGACGAACAGGTCGTGGAAGGTCGATACCGTGCGCCGGTAATGGTTGGAATGAATGCGCTGGTTCAGGCCGTGAAACAGATCGGCCGAGCCGGGCCAGTCTTTCCACAGCAATCGCCGCCGGCAGCCGGTAGGGATGCGCGCGGAAAACGAGCGAAGGTAGCGATGCGGCCGGTAGCAAAACAGGTAGCCGGTCTCCGGATGCGCTTTGGCCAGCCCGTACAATATTTCCCGGGAGTAGACGCCCACGCCCGACAGATTCGGATCCAGACTATAGGTCGCATCCAGCGCAATTTTCAATCTGCCAGCATAACGGTTTTCAGGGGGCGATGCGTCCGGGCGTCAAACTCATCGCCATCTTCGCCGAGCAAATCCTCGGGCGTATGCGCCGGAATCAAGTTCGGCGACCGAATAGCGGACTGTCGCAGTGGACCGTCCTCCATTCGCGGCAGCGTCTTCGATGGCGGCCGCCACGCGATTCAAGCAGCGCTTCTACGGTGGTCCCGGTCAATCCCGACGGCCATCAACCCGAAGCGGCAGGTGTTCACCCGCCCGAGAAGCGAAGGCGCTTCAAAGACTGCCGCCCAAAACTTCCGCGGCTCGAATGAGGAGCAGTTCGCGGGCTTCACGATCGTCGCTGCGTCTTTTTCGGGAGACCGGTAGATGTCAATGGAGGCCATAGCAGCATTTTCCGGTCGTGGCGCGAGAGCTGCGCATAATGCCTGGCAATGGTAAGAAAGCCCTGCCGCGTGAGAGTCCCCGTCAGTTCGTCCACAAACGGCGACGATTCGAAGATTGCGTAGTGCGACGCTGGCGCTCGACAGCATATCGCGAGGGAGTGTGCCAGCGAACTGCACTCCAGCTCGGATTTCAGCACCACATCCTGCGCGCCCTCGCGAAGCAAGCGATTGGCGAGATTTTCATCTTCCTGGTCAGCAAGAACGACGATGGGCGTGCCGCGCGCGTGGGCGTTGGTCTCCAGGAACGAATCGAGCAGCGCCGGGCTGTCCGGCAGACTCAGATTGAGCAGGACTACGTCAAACCAGTCGCGGCGCAGGCAGTCCACGGCATCCGCGAGTTGTTCCACATGCACGATGCTCGAGGTGCGCCAGTTGCACCATTGCTGGTTCTCTTCGATCTCGATGAGCGCCTCCGAAAGAAGTTGCTCATCTTCCAGGTCGTCTTCCACTAGCAGAAGCTTCAGGGTTTTAGGGTCGGTCACACCGTTTAGTGGCGTGGGAGCGCGGTTTGTCTCAGACCGCCAGCTGGTATTCTTTGAGCTTTCTATACAGCGTGGTCCGGCCGATGCCTAGCAGATTCGCTGCGATGGCGCGGTCGCCCTTGGTGTATTCCAAAGCTTCGAGAATTGCCTGCCGCTCCATTTGTGTGAGCGGAACGATGGGAGGACGGCCCAGCTCAGCCGAACGATGCTCATGCGCCGCTGCCTCGGCCGGCAGGCTTGGCCAGCGGATGAGCGCCGACCGCCACCGACATGAACTGGGTCTTCTTGGCAAGCAAGTGATTCTGCAACATCGACGGCAGCTCGCCCACGTGCACCAGCGGGCCGGAGTTGATGGCCACCATGTGCTGGATGCAGTTTTCCAGCTCTCGCACGTTGCCTGGCCAGTCGTAGGAGAGCATGGCCTCCAGCGTTTCCTGTGTAAGAGTGTGGCCTTTACCGTAGCGATTTAGAAAGTGCGCGATTAGCCCCGGGATATCCTCTTTACGATCACGTAGCGGGGCGATCCGGAGGTTCACCACATTTAGCCGATAGAAGAGGTCTCGCCGGAAGGTCCCTTTTTCCACTTCCTTAGCCAAATCGCGGTTGGTGGCCGCCAAGACCCGAAAGTCGGAGCGGTGATGCATCAGCGAGCCGACCGGCCGAAATTCCTTTTCTTGCAGCACGCGCAGTAGCTTGGCCTGCAGGTCGAGTGGCAGCTCGCCGATCTCATCGAAAAACGCCGTGCCGCCATTGGCCGCTTCAATCAGTCCCGTCTTTTGGCCCGACCGCGCCGGTGAACGCGCCCTTGACGTGACCGAAAAGCTCGCTCTCCATCAGGGGGCCGACCAGCGACGAGCAGTCGATTGTTACAAAAGGCCCACCGGGCTGATGCCATGAATGGATCGCGCTACTACCTCTTTACCGGTCCCAGTCTCGCCCAGCAGCAAACCGGCCATCGGCAGCGTCCGAGTTTATCCACCATCCGCATGACATTCCGGATGCGCGGCGACTGGCCGATCAAAATATGGTTCGTTGCTTCAGCGTGACCAACCATTTCGTTTGCCTGGCCATTCTCCCTTAGAAGATTGTAGTGCCTTGACCCAACATAAACTCTACAGAGACTTTAGGATTTCAGCAACACCCTAAGGCATTAAATCCAGGCAAAAATTGCGGTAAGAACACCACCTACTTTGGGGGTAGTGCAGTAGTACCCTCATGAGAATTCCTAGGGATTGAAGTACCGGAAGGACCTTAATACTAAGGTTGCAAACGTGGACGTCCCGGCCATGGAACGCGCTGACTTCATCGAGCCGAACTACAAAAGCCGGGCCGACTTCGGCTCGCACACGCTCGGCAAGAAGACCCGCGGCGTCTTCGGTGCTTTCCCTTCCCACCAGCACTCTCCATAACGACGGACTACCGGGGCGCAAGACCAGACGCGCGGATCCATACTCGCGCTCCATCGATACTCTCAGGTGTTCGGCGCGGTCCTTATCCCGGAACGCGCCGGCTTGAACCGAATACCAACTGTCGGCCGACGCGATCTGAGGCGCGGAGAGAATATCCAGACGAACCTCCGCGACGCCCGGACCAATCAGATCGATGGCCTGGGCGGCAGCATGCGAAAGATCGATGATCCTGCCATCGATGAACGGTCCGCGGTCGATGATGCGAACGTCCACCGATTTATCGTTGGCGAGATTGGTGACATGCACCCAGGTTCCGAACGGAAGCGTGCGGTGGGCGGCAGTGAGTTTCTCCATATCGTAGATCTCGCCGTTGGAGGCGGCGCGTCCATGATAAGGATGCCCGTACCAGCTTGCCAAGCCCGTTTCTTCGGAATGAATCTGAGGCGCCGGGGCGGACGCGGAGGTCACGCGATGCTTCTTCGCGCAGCTGGACAGCACGAAAACTGCCAAGGACAAGGCCAGCGCTAGTCTACCGGCTGGAGGCATCACTAGATCCGATCGTAGCGCGGCTCGGCGCCGCGGGCAAGAACAGAATCAGGTCGTTTTGCTGTTTTTGGCCCCGAACAATTCACGAATGAAATGGTTTTCTAAGGATCGGAGGCAGCTGGGCGTCCCCGGGTCGCGGGAGCCGATGTGCATTTTTTTCTTGACTTTCGGTCCAAAGAACCTTATATATGAATCACACTGCGATCTTAGATCGCAAATTTGATGTTAGGGAGAATCAATCGATGAAGAACGCAACAAAGAAAGCAAAGACTGCGAAGAAGAAAGCGCCCGCCAAGAAGAAAAAGTAGCGTAGGCGCCCCGAGAGGGCATGCAGTCTAATTAGGGTTCATGCAAACGGCCCCGAGCGATCGGGGCCATTTTTATTGGCTTCCGCCGCATTGTTCCTGCTTTTCGTTTTCCCTCGCTCCCGTTCATTGAGTCTCTCCTGTGTCTCTCCGGCTGCGCTAAGATTCGGACATGCGCCGACGCAGTTTTCTCCAAGCAGCGGCCGGGCTCAGCGCCGCCGCGGCGGCTTCCGGGGCCGACGACCAGCCTGCCGTTCCGATCCGTCTGGGTTTCGACACCTACTCCATCCGCGCTTTCGCAATGGAAGGCGCTGCAGCTCATCGACTATGCGGCCGGTCTGAAGCTCGACACGATCCAGATCTCCAGCCTGGACGATTACGAGAGCCTCGATCCGACGCATCTGGCGCAAGTGAAAGACCACGCTGCCAGGGTCGGGATCGCCCTCGATGGCGGCATGGGTTGCATTTGCCCGCTATCCACCAGTTGGAATGCCAAGAACGGCGACCCAAAGGAAAATATCCTGCGCGGGCTGCGAGTTGCAAAAGCGATCGGGGCCACTTCAATGCGCTGCTTTCTGGGCCAGGAAGCGGACCGGCTCGGAAAATATGGGATCGAAGCGTGCATGGAGAGGACTATTGAGATTTTGCGGTCGGTCCGCGCGGAGGCGCAGGATCTGGACGTGAAGATCGCCATCGAGAATCACTCCGGCGATACGCAGGCGCGCGAAGTTCGGACCATGATCGAGGAAGCGGGTAAGGACTACGTCGGCTCTTGTCTCGACACCGGAAATCCGATGTGGGTGGTGGAAGATCCCATGCTGTCCCTGGAAGTTCTGGCGCCTTATGTCGTTACCACGCATATCCGCGACTCCGCGGTTTATGAGACGCCGCGCGGAGCGGCGGCTCAGTGGGTTGCCTTAGGCGACGGCACTATCGATTTCCATAAATTCGTGGCGCGCTACCGGGAGCTTTGTCCCCACGCGAGCATGCAGCTCGAAGTCATTACGGGCCGCCCGCCCCGCGCGCTTCCTTATCTGGAGCCGGGCTTCTGGAAGGAATTTCCGAAGTCCGACGCATCTGAGTTCGCTCGTTTCGTGGCGTTGGCCAAGAGCGGCCATCCGTTCACGGGCTTCATGGTGGTGGAGGACGGCGTTAAGGAACCGTTGCCCGAGTTCAAGGCGGCGTTGCGCGAGCAGCAGCGGGTGGACCTGGAGCGCAGCTTGGAATACGCCAAGAAGTCGCTCGGGGTGGGAGTGCGGTGGCGGGGTTAAACTGTCTTGGTGCGCGTTAAACTAAGGGTTGCGCAGGTGCGCGACTCGAAACGAGTCCCCAATGAATCCCAACGGCGAAACCCGAATGGACCGAATGGAGCGGCTGCTGGAGGCATACATCCAGCACAACGAACGTGCGCATGCGAATTTCGAGCGCGAGCATAAGGATCTTTTAACTGCGCAAGTCGTGCTCAGCGGCCACATGGACGAACTCAGCGTTAAGATGGCCGAGGTCACCGACAAGTTGAACGGCTTAATTGGCATCATGGATGACTTCATCCGGCGCCGACCACCAGGTAGGCCATCAGGTTGATCAGTGGCCTTGGGCTATTCTAGTTCAATGCGATTCTTGCTCCTACTGCTCGCCACTCCGGTTTTGTTCGCTCAGCCCTCGCCACAGCTCGACCATCGCTGGGCACCGCTAGCGTTCCTTATCGGCGAGTGGACCGGTGAAGGCGGAGGCCGCCCGGGACAAGGCAGCGGCGGCTTTTCATTCTTACCGGACCAGGACGGGAAAATCCTGATACGCAAGAATCGCGCCGATTACCCGGCCTCTAAAGACCGCCCCGCTTTCTCGCACACCGACCTGATGATCGTGTACAACGAGCCGAGCGAGACCAAGTTTCGCGCCATCTACTTCGACACCGAAGATCACGTCATCCATTACGCTGTGGAGCCGTCAGGCGATGCCAACAGTGTTCGGTTCCTCAGCGATAACTTTCGATTGACCTATCGCAAAACGGGCCCCGATAGCGTGGCCCTCAAGTTCGAAATCGCGCCCCTCCCGGTAAGCCCGGCGCTTTCACGACCTACATCGACGCCACCGCGCATCGCAACAAGAAACCCGAAACTAGAAACTGAGTAATCTTTCTGCTTCCGCCACCAGATTCTCCACTTGCGGCAGAATCTCGTACTCGAGTTGCGGATTGTACCCAACCCAGGTGTCGAGAGCGCCCACGCGGCCCACCGGAGCGTCCAGATGGTGAAACAATTCGTTGGCGATCCGCGCGGCCAGCTCCGCGCCGTAGCCGAAGGACAACACGTCTTCGTGGGCCACCATCACACGGTTGGTCTTCTCCACTGATGTCCGGATCGCCTCCCAATCGTAGGGAGCGAGCGTCCGGAGATCGATCACTTCAATGCTCTTGTCGGGAAAGCGCTGTTCCACCTGAAGCGCCGCCTGCAGCATTTTCTGCACCAGCGCGCCGTAGGTGATCACGGTCAGGCTCTGACCCGTTTTGACGATCTTCGCTTTTCCAAATGGGATCGTATAATCGGGTCCCGGGTGTTGCGACCGGTTGTAGGGCTCCCGATAGAGACGCTTGTGTTCCAGGAACAGTACCGGATCGTCGCAGCGGATCGCGGTTCTGAGCAACCCGCAGGCATCCAGGGCATTCGACGGCATCACCACGCGCAATCCGGGAATGTGCGTGAAAATCACCTCGCCGCACTGGCTGTGATATATGGCGCCGCCATTCAGGTATCCGCCGATAGCCACCCGCACCACCGCAGGGGCGCTGAATTGGTTATTGGAACGCCACCGTATGGTGGCCAGCTCATCGCGCAACTGCATCATAGCGGGCCAAATGTAATCGAAGAACTGCATCTCGGCCACCGGCTTCATACCGCGCTCCGCCATACCGATCGCGCGTCCGACAATGGATGCCTCGGCAAGAGGGCTGTTGAAGCATCGCGACGCACCATATTTGATCTGCAGCCCCGCCGTGGCTTTGAAGACGCCGCCCTTGCCCTTCACCTCCTGCAGGTTCGCTTCCCGGCTGCAATCGGCGACGTCTTCGCCAAATACCAGGACTCGCGGATTGCGCTGCATCTCTTCGTTCAGCGTGCGATTGATCTCATCCACCATGGTCCGGGGATCGCCGCTGAGCTGGGGCTCGGTTTCGAACTCGGCCGAGGTCGGGATCCACTTTGTCGGAATACAAAAACCGCAGCGCTGATCCCTTGGGCGGCGGATCGGCCCGCAATACGCGATCAGTGGCTTGCTGGATCTCCTGATCCACCTCGTGCACGATCACCTGCAGCCCTTGACGGTCCAGAATGCCCTCCGCTACGAGCCACTCGGGAAACTTGAGCACCGGGTCGCGCGATTCTTCAGCGGCGCGCTCGGCTTTGGTCTTATATAATCGCTCGTCATCGGAAAGCGAGTGCGAGTACGGCCGCGTGACGGTGGCGCGAACCAACGCCGGGCCCTTGCGTTGCCGTGCGTAGGCCGCTGCCTCCGACAAGGCATGATAGGACGCCATGAAATCGGTACCGTCTACCTCGATGCGCTTCAGATTCGAAAATCCGGAGAGCACCTGGGCAACATTTCCGCCCGCCGTTTGGTTCTCGACCGGCACTGAGATGGCATACCCGTTGTCTTCGATAAGGAATACCAGCGGAAGATTTTCAAGGCACGCCGCATTCACCGCTTCCCAGAACTCGCCTTCGCTGGTTGCGCCTTCGCCGCTGCACACCAGCGTAATTTCATCCGACTCCGGCGCTAGATACCGCGTTGCCTGGGCGCACCCGGCCGCCTGCAAATACTGCGTACCCGTGGGCGATGACCTGGTCATGATGTGCAAATCCGGCGCGCCCCAGTGCGATGGCATCTGGCGTCCGCCAGAGGATGGATCTTCACCGGCTCCAACGGCACCCAGCAGGTGCTGCTCCGCAGTCATGCCTAGCATCAGCGTTAAGGTCCGGTCGCGATAGTAAAGATAGAACCAGTCATGCCCAGGCCGGAAAACCAGGCCCGCGGCGGCTTGCACCGCCTCATGTCCTGCTCCGCTGATTTGGAAAAAAATGCGATTCTGCCGCTTTAGCAGAATCTCCCGGTCGTCCAGCCGGCGCGACATATACATCGCCCGGTAAGCCCTGATCAGGTCTTCTCGAGCTGGCGCGACATCCACCGACGTTTCTAAGCTGGTTGGCGTTGCCATCGGTATGTCTAATCCTCTCCCGTCCTCAGTTTATCAGCGGGCGGGCCGCGCTATATCGGAACCGATCGTTCATAATAGATTTATATGAAAGTCCTAGTTCCACTCGCGATGCTCGCCTGCTCATCTCTGTTCGCGGCCGACCTGCCCATCGTTGAAGAGATCGTCGCCAAATGTAACGGCGACATCGTCACGCGTGGGGACCTCGACCACAGCCGCAAGCAGCTCATCGAAGCTCTTCGGCACGAGGGGCTGACTGGGCCCGCTCTTGAACAAGCTCTCCAGGACCAGGAAAAGAACCTGCTGCGCGACCGCATCGACCAATTGCTTCTGGTCCAAAAAGGTAAGGACCTCAACATCAGCGTCGATAGCGAGGTTGCCAAGCGGCTGGCCGCCATCCAGAAGGATTCCGGGATTGCCGATCCGGAGAAGTTCCAGGACTGGGTGAAGGAACAGGCCGGCATGCCGTTTGAAGACTTCAAGTCGGACATGAAGAACGACTTGCTGCGGCAGCGCGTCATCCGCCAGGAAGTCGGCGAGCGGGTAAGTATCAAGCACGAGGATATCGAGAAATACTACAACGAGCACAAGACGGAATTTGTGCGCGAGGAGCGCCTGTTCCTCCGCGAGATTTTCATCTCCACCGAGGGCAAGGATGCCGCTGGAATCGCCGCGGCCGAAAAGAAGGCCAAGGACCTGGTGGCCCGCGCGCGCAAGGGAGAACGGTTCCCGGAAATGGCCCGGGATAATTCCGAAGCCGTCACCGCCAAGGGGATGGGTGAGCTTCCGCCCTTCAAGAAAGGCGACATGCCGGCAAACATCGAGGAGCAGGTTTGGAGCCAGCCCAAGGGCTATGTGACCGATCCTATTCGCAACCCCAACGGGTTCCTGATTCTTAGGGTGGACGATCATCAGAAGGCGGGACAGGCGGAGCTGAGCGAAGTGGAGAACGAAATCTCGGAGAAGCTTTACGGGCCCCGCATGCAGCCGAAAATTCGCGAGTATCTCACGGAGTTGCGCAAGTCGGCCTTCCTCGAAATCAAGGCCGATTATGTGGATAGCGGCGCCGCCGCCGGAAAAGACACTGCGTGGATGGACCCTGCCCAGCTCAAGCCCGAAACCGTGAGCAAGAAGAAGGTTGCCAGTGCGCCCAAGCACAAGAAACTGCTGTGGGCGATTCCGGTTCCGGGCACTTCAACCGGCGCCACCAGCTCCTCTCAGTAATTCATGAAATCGCCCTATGTCAGCGATCTGAAGCCGAATCAGGTGGTCACGACCACTCTCCTGGTCCATATCAAAGATGTGCGGCAGAAAAAATCGGGAGAGCCGTACCTTTCGCTCTTGCTTGGCGACCGCACCGGCGAAGTGGACGCCAAGATGTGGGATAACGTCACCGACGTGATCGACACCTTCGAGCGCGACGATTTCATCAAGGTCAAGGGATTGCTGCAGGTCTTCCAGAATCGCCCCCAGCTCACGATCCACAAAATGGCCCGGGTGCTCGACACCGAAATCGATTTCGCCGATTATTTTCCGGCTTCCACGCGCGAGCCCGCCGGAAATGTTCGCCGAGCTGCGCGGCATCGTCGCCGGCATCCAAAATCCGCACCTGCGCGTATTGCTGGATGCGTTCCTGGACGACGAGCCTCTAGCCCGCATGTATCGCATCGCGCCCGCCGCTAAGCATGTGCACCATGCCTATCTGGGCGGCTTGATCGAGCACGTGCTCTCGGTTTGCAATCTGTGCCGCGCCACCGCGGCGCACTATAAGTACGTCGACCTCGATCTGTTGCTAACCGGCGCCGTTCTGCACGATGTCGGCAAGGTGGCCGAATTGACTTACGACCGCAGCTTCGGCTACAGCACCGAAGGCCAGCTACTGGGCCACATTATTATCGGCTTGCGCCTGTTACACGAGAAACTGCAGCGCTTTCCCGATTTTCCCGCCAAGCTGCGCGTACTGGTGGAACACATGATCGTCAGCCATCACGGCGAACTGGAGTTCGGATCTCCCAAAGTTCCGCTGTTTCCGGAAGCGCTGCTGCTGCATCACCTCGACAATCTCGATTCCAAGATGGAATGCATGCGATCGCTGGTGGCGAAGGACCGGCACGTGGAAGGTTGCTGGACCGGTTACAACGCTTCGCTCGAACGCATCGTTGCTCAAGAAGGCCAAGTATCTGGAGGAAGACCTGAGTGGCTTGCCGCCGGAAATGGCTTCGCCTCTTCCCGTGCAGCACGCACCCGTACAACACACCGCCTGTGCAACCGCGCCCGCACCTGCCCGTGCCGAGCGCGCCTCCGGCCCATTCGGTATTCGCCGAGAAATTGAAGGAAGCCTTTCGCAAGGATACCTGAAATGCCTGCCAATGGCACGCGCGACATTCCTCCTCCGCTCGAAATGGAGTGCCTCAAAGCGCTCTGGGCTCTGGGCGAAGGCAACGTCAAGGATGTTCGCCGGGCCATGACTGCCAATCGCAATCTCGCGTATACGACCGTAATGACCGTGCTCGATCGCCTGGCCCGAAAAGGCGGCGTGGCTCGCCGCAAAGTAGGCCGGTCCTTTGTCTATTCGCCCGTGCTGAGCCGCGAAAATCTGCGTCGCCTGGCGATTCGGGATCTGGTGGATCGGTTCTTTGACGGTTCCGAAGAGGCTTTGATCTTCTACTTGCGAAACGGCGATGTCGCGGCGCAGTTCCAGCGCCGGTCGACGATCCAGAAACGATGAAGAAGTTCATCTCGACGCGGCCCTGCTATAGCAGCTCCTCTCGCTTTCAATTCTTCTTCGAGCTGCTCAGCCGACAAAAACTGGACTGCGTCCATCCCGTTGTTCCGCGCAGCATCTACATTTACCGCAATGTCATCGGTGAAAAAGCATTCCTCGGGCACGGCATCCGGCGCGCTGGATCGCTTCCCGATAGATCTCGGCGTCCGGCTTCAGCGCTCCAACCTGGTAGGAGAGCACAAAGTCATCGAAGTGCTTGAATACCGGGTAGCGCGCCTTGCAGCATCGAGAAATGAATCGGGTTCGTGTTGGAAAGGACCAGCAGGCGATACCGGCCACGGAGCCCGCGATCAACGACTCAGGCACCAGCGTGTCTTCGAAAAAGACGCTGGTCCACAGATCGCAAAACTCGCCGTAAGTGGTCTTCAGGCCGAGCAGCTTGGATAGCTCTCCAACGAACGGCTCGGCGGCAATCCGGCCGCTTTCGAAACCGCTGCACCAGATCTGTGGAACGGAGGCGGGGCAGAAATCTCCGTCACCGGGCAACTGCACAGCGGCCCGAGTTTGGCATAGGCGCGCTTGAAATCGAACGGAACGATGACATTCCCAAGGTCGAAAAGGATGGCTTTGATCACTTACTTTGATTGTAGAAGCTAGGCTTCCAGCACCCGGACGTGGCGCTGGCGGGAATATTCGATCAGCCTCTGATCCTTCGTCAGCAGCGTAGCGTTCCAAGCCCTAGCAGTTGCTACGATGATGCGATCGGCCGGATCGCCGGTGCAGATTACCCGGCAGATTACTGCTTTCGATTGCAATCTCGGGGCTGAGCGGGGCCAGACGAAATGCCTGGTTTGGTAAGAGCTTCTTCGACCCAACTTCGGATATTCATCGGAAGCGCCACACGGCCGTGCTGCTCGAGCATTCCAAGCTCCCAAACGGAAATTACGGAAACGCGCAGGTTGCCGACGGATTCTGCGTTACGTAGAGCAGAGACAGCGCGGCGTGAGAGCCGATCAACTTGACCCAGTTGTGCCCATAGCCAGCAATGCGTATCCAGCAGCAGCAACTCATTCCGCATCGGCGTCCCACTTCTCATCAATTGGAGAAATGATGTCGCCGACAATTTCCATGGTCCCTTTCATGCTGCCAATGAAACTCTCCGGGCGCTCATTGACTGGGACCAGCTTCGCGACAGGCTTTCCCCGCTTGGTGATAATGATCTCTATGCGCTGACGATGCACTTCATCGAGCAATCCTAAACATTTCGCCTTAAATTCACCAGCCCCAATCTTTTCTTTCATGACTATAGTCATAGTACCATAGTCATAAAGGGGCGTGGCTACAATCGGAAAGGGGTACGCGTACCTCATGAAGCACAACCTCGGCCTGAAGCTACTTTTCGTCCTCGCAATTTCATCCGCCTGTCTCGCTTTCGCCGCCCCCAAAGACCAGGAACTCGCGCGCTGGGATCAAGAAGCCCGTAACGTCACCATCATCCGCGACGATTGGGGCATCGCGCACGTCTACGGAAAGACCGACGCCGACGCGGTCTTCGGCATGATTTATGCCCAGGCCGAGGACGACTTCAATCGCGTCGAGACGAACTACATCAATGGAATGGGCCGGCTCGCTGAGGCCGAAGGTGAATCCAAAATCTACCTGGATCTGCGCATGAAGCTCTTCATCGATCCCGGTGAGCTGAAGAAGCAATATGCGGCCAGTCCAGCGTGGCTGCAGGCGCTGATGAACGCCTTCGCAGATGGCCTGAACTATTACCTCGCCAAGCACCCCGACGTGAAGCCGCGAGTGATCCAGCGATTCGAGCCCTGGATGGCGCTGAGCTTCAGCGAGGGCAGCATCGGCGGCGACATCGAGCGCGTGAACCTCAACCAGCTCGAGGCGTTCTATGGCAAATCTCCTGTCACTCAGACGGCGTCCGTTTACGAGAGCGGATCACGCTGAGCCGACCGGATCGAACGGCATCGCCATCGCGCCTTCGAACACCGTCGGGCATCACGCGCTGCTGCTGATCAATCCGCACACGTCTTTCTTCTTCCGCTCCGAGCTGCAAATGATCAGCGACGAAGGACTGAATGCCTACGGCGCCGTGACCTGGGGCCAGTTCTTCATCTACCAGGGCTTCAACGATCGCGCCGGCTGGATGCACACCACCAGCGGCGTGGATGCCATCGACGAGTATCTCGAAACAGTCGTCAAGAAAGGCGATCGCTTCTTCTACAAGTACGGCAGCGAGGAGCGGCCCGATGGTGACGTCCGAGATCACCGTGCCATACAAAACCGACCACGGCATGGCCGAAAAGAAATTTACCGTCTATCGCACCCATCACGGGCCGATCGTCCGTGAAGCGAACGGCAAATGGGTCAGCATCCGCATAATGCAGGAGCCGATCAAGGCGCTGGAGCAGTCCTATCTGCGCACCAAGGCCACGGAGCTACAAAGTCGTACCTCGAGACGATGGAGCTGAAAGCGAATTCGTCCAACAACACCATCTTCGCCGATGCCGATGGCGACATCGCCTATTTCCACGGCAACTTCATTCCCAGGCGCGATACCAGTTTCGACTGGACGAAGCCAGTGGACGGCAGCAATCCGGCGACCGAATGGCAGGGACTTCTTTCCGTCGACGAGACGCCGCACCTGCTGAATCCCAAGAGCGGCTGGCTCTACAACGTCAACAACTGGCCTTGGTCCGCCGCCGGTGCGAGCAGTCCGAAGAAGGAAGATTATCCAGCGTACGTCGAGAACGGCGGCGAATCTGCGCGTGGACTGCACGCCATCCGAGTGCTCGAAAGCAAGAAAGATTTCACGGTCGATTCGCTCATCGCCGCGGCCTACGACAGCTATCTGCCGTGGTTTGAGAAGACCATGCCCGCGCTGGTCAAGGCGTGGGACGACGCTCCGTCGACCAATCCTCTGAAAGCCAAACTGGCCGACCAGATCGCACTCTTGCGCAAGTGGGATCTACGCTGGAGCGTGACTTCCGTTCCCACCTCACTGGCCGTGTTCTGGGGCGAAGAGGTCCGCCGGCGATTGGGCCGCCGATGCCAGAAGGGGCGGCATCGCGGTCGGCGATCTCCCGAGCAGCGTGACGCCGGAGCAGCTTCTGGAGTCACTCGCGGCCGCGTCCGACAAACTGCAAGCCGACTTCGGAAGCTGGAAGACGCCGTGGGGCGACATCAATCGATTCCAGCGCCTCACCGGCGACATCGTGCAGCCGTTCAACGACGCGCAGCCGAGCATTCCCGTGGCTTTCACTTCGTCGCCTGGGGATCGCTCGCTTCTTTTGGGCGCGCGTCCTATCCGGGAACGAAGAAGTGGTACGGCACCAGCGGGAACAGCTTCGTCGCCGTGGTCGAGTTCGGCGATCGCGTGCGTGCCCGGGCCGTGACGGCCGGCGGGGAAAGCGGCCATCCGTCGTCGCCGCACTTTAACGATGAGGCCGACCGCTACAGCACCGGCGACTTGCGCGAGGTCTACTTCTATCGCTCGCAACTCAAGGGACACACCGAGCGCGAATACCATCCAGGGAGTTGAAATATATGATGCGGCTTGCAGCTTTATTATGTCTATCAACCGTCCTTAGCTTGGCGGCGAGCTTTTCGGGTGCCTTGGTCGATGCCAAATGCTACGACAGCGAAGAGCGCAATGTGGACCCGAACGATACATCGACCCTCGTCGATCGTGACAAGAATCTGGAGATCCGCTACTGTTCCCCCACCCCGAGAACGAAATCTTTCGCAGTTGTGCAGCAAGATGGCCTGAGCTTGAAGTTGGATCCTGCAGGAAATGCAAAAGCCACCGAACTCGTCCGGGAAAACTGGTAAGCGATCCCGCTTCCCAGTCGCGATAACTGGTGAGATCAATAGAAACACAATCAAAGTGGATTCGATTTCAATGGCCAGATAAACGGCGTCTGACCCTCTACGCCATGGTCAATTCGCGCGCGTCGAGATAGGAAGTGATCGCCGTTGCTTTGCTCTCAGGATCCGCCAGGCCGACATAGCCATCCGGTCGCACCAGATAAACGGCATTGCGCCGCAGGCCGGCTCGACTCATCTCGGACGCCATGGAAAGACATGCAGCGGCAATTTTCGCTCGTCACACACTGCCTGGATCTCCGGCGCGGCGTCGCCATACACGTGGACCTGCCAGTCCAGCGAAGTCAGCGGCGCGAAGTTGTCGCGCGATCCGTTCAAGTCCACCTTCACCCACGGCAAACGGTCGCCGCCGTGAACCGCTCCCGCTCGCCCTTCGCTCAAGCTGCTTCCGCGGTAGTTCACCGCCGTCTGTGAGACCGTGCGAAACATGAAGCGCCGCACCGTCGCTAAGCGTGAAAAGCGGCGGCATCAACAGCGGCACGATGTTCAGTCGCAGGCGCCGGGCGATCGCCCCGGGCTGGTCACGCCGGTGAATGCCTGATCGGTCGTCGCGACCAACCGCCGCGCGAAGGCGATGCGTTCCGGCTCGTAGCTGTCGAGCAGCGACGCGTTCGCGCGCCCGTGCAGCACGGCGGCGAGCTTCCAGGCGAGATTCACCGCGTCGCCGATGCCGGTGTTCATGCCTTGCCCGCCCACAGGACTGTGGATGTGCGCGGCGTCCCCGAGCAGGAACGCGCGGCCCTTGCGGAAATGATCGGCCACGCGATGGTGCACGCGATAGGTCGAGAACCAGTTCACGCGCTCGACGTCGATGCGCATCCACTCGATCACGCGCTTGCTCACATCGTCCCACGACAGGTTCTCGTTCTGGTGTTCGGCTTCGTCGCGCACCGTGCCGACCAGCCGCGCGCGCCCTTCGCCCTTCAACGGGAAGACCGCCAGAAAATCGGTCGCGTCCAGCGCCGACATGCAGCTCGCCGTTCATCGCCGCTCCGCTTCGCTTCCACGTCGGCGACATAAAAGAGGTGGGCGTACGTGCCGCCCGGGAAACCGATCTTCAGCGCTCTCGCGCACGGTGGAATGCGCGCCGTCGCATCCGGCAATGTAGGCTGCCTCGCACATCTCCTCGCTCCATCCGGCCGTTTCAGGCGCGCGACGCACACCACTCGGTCGCCTCCTCGAAGCCCAGCGAGCTCCGTCCGGCGCTCGACCTCGACGCCAGCCTCGGCCAGGCGATCGATCAACAGCCGCTCGTGCTCGTCTTGCGGAAAGATCAGCGCGTAAGGGAACGGGCTGAGGCCCGCGCCCATGTCGCCGAAGACCGCATGCGCCGCCTTCTTGCCGGCCACCCAGAGATTCACGGCGACGGCCTTCCGCCCACGCTCGACGATCGCGTCGGCGAGACCGATCTGGCTGTAGAACTCGAGCGTGCGTGCCTGCACCGCCAGCGCGCGCGACGTCGTCCCCGGCTCCGCCGTCTTGTCGACGATCCTCACGCGCACGCCCAGACGCGTCAGCCACAGCGCCAACACCAAGCCGGTCGGCCCGGCGCCGACGATGAGGACGTCGGTTTTGCGAACCAGGGACGCATCCACGGTCTAATGTTGTCATATCGACGTTCCCTCTCATCGAGGCGTAGAATAACGCAAGAACAGCCGCGCGAGGTGATTGCAGATGCGAAGAAAAATATTGATCGGAGTGCTCGCAATCATGTTCGGGGAGATTGCCGGCAACTCCTGGCAGATCGATCCAACCCCGCACACCGTACAGTTCATGACCGTGGACAACAACGTCAAACTGAAGTGCTCGATTGGGGCGGTTCCGGGCGGTCCGTGGTCCTGCTAACCGGCATGGGGGCCAACGCGCACGTATACGATAAGTTCGCACCGAAACTCACTGGCTCGTACCACGTTTACGGCATCACACGACGCGGGTTTGGAAAATCCAGTGCTCCCCCGCCAACCAGCACCAACTATGCGGCCGATCGGCTCGGTGACGACGTGCTGGCGGTGATTGATGCGCTCAAGCTCAATAAACCAGTGTTAGTGGGGCACTCCTTGGGTGGCGAAGAGCTGAGTTCGGTCGGGTCGCGGCATCCCGAAAAGGTTGCAGGATTGATCTATCTTGACGCCGGCTACATGGATATGTTCGTCCAGTGGAACCCCGAGTTCCTCAGCCGCATGGGCGATCTCATCCCGATCAACAGGCGCGGCGAACGCTTTGTCCTTCCACTTCTTTTTTACTGACTTCAGTTCCACGTCCGCCAATTTTTTTGAGGGACGCACTAACGTGACTGCGACGATGAATCCAGTCACTTCATCGACGGCATAAAGAGCTTTTTCCAATTTAGTTTCAGGCCTGCGTCCGGTTATCTCTGGTGCGTGTGACAGAATCCCTTGTACGATGGTCTCATCGACTTGGCGTTCACGTAAGATTGGCGCGCCGACTGCCGGGTGGCCATCGACCGAAAATATCCGGATATCGTTCATAATCAAAATCATGCAGTAAACCGACTACGCCCCAAAAGATCCTGGTCTTCGGAAAACCGACAAGCCGCATAAGCTCTCATGGCGCATTCCACCGCGGCAGCATATGCCGTGCCAATGAGTTGCTTTGAGTGAATTCGGTGACGAGTTGCCAAGGGAAATCGCGGGAAGGGAGCATGGGGTGAGAGGTGAGAGGTGAGAGGTGAGAGGTGAAGAGGTGAAAGGTGAAAGGTGAAAGCGCGTCAGGGGTGACTTCGTGTTCAGGAGTGTGGGTAATACCTCTTATGGCAGGTTACTGGTTTTGATTAGTGTTTCCACCAATCACCTTTCACCTGTCACCTTTCACCCTTCACGTTCGCCCGCCACCTCTTGACGCACTCGATCTAGCCACTTAGCGTGGCTGCGGTCTTCCCTTCCCCCAAGATGAAAACCGCACCGCTTGAGGCGAAAGCGCCTTTGAAAGAGGGTATCGGTGGCTACCGATAGGGCCATTTGTATCCTTCTGTTTTTCGCCACTACCATCAATTACATCGATCGCCAGACTCTCAGTGTCTTAGCTCCAGATCTGCAAAAGTCGCTGCATTGGAATGAGGTTGACTATGCAAACATCGTGTCGGCGTTTCAAATCACCTATGCGATCGGCCAAGTCTTAACCGGCTTTATCGTTGACCGGATTGGAACATTTGCTGGGTTCGCTATACTTCGTCACCATCTGGAGTATCGCCGCAATTGGGCACGCGTCTGCCCGATCGGCGTTTCAATTTGGAGTGATGCGAGCTCTGCTAGGTCTTGGCGAAGCGGGCAATTTTCCGACCTGTATCAAGACTGTGGCTGAGTGGTTTCCCCGGCAGATGAGGGCCTTCGCTACCGGGCTCTTCAATTCCGGATCCAATATTGGCGCCATTGTGACTCCGCTAATCGTGCCATTGATCTTTATCCATTTTGGTTGGCCAGCCGCGTTTATTGCCACCGGTCTGCTCGGATTTCTTTGGCTGATCGCCTGGCTGGTTATCTATCCGATTTGTGCTCGTCGTGGGCTGACCAAAGTAAATGAGACCCGAATCCGGGTGCCTTGGTTGCCGTTGTTAGGCAAATCACAAACCTGGGTCCTCATCGTTGGTAAATTTCTTACCGATCCGGTTTGGTGGTTCTATCTCTTTTGGTTACCGAAGTTTCTAAATTCGACTTACGGACTAACCATCGACAAGATCGGGCCGCCACTGGTCATCATTTATCTGTCGTCAGATGCCGGCAGCATTTTGGGCGGCGCGTTCTCATCGTACCTATTGAAACGTGGGTGGTCGCTAAATGCCGCTCGTAAGACGGCTATGTTTACGTGTGCGCTCTGTGTTGTGCCTACGATTTTCGCGTGTCTAGCGAACAATCAATGGGTGGCTGTCGCCCTGATTTCATTGGCCACCGCGGCCCACCAAGGGTGGTCAGCGAATTTGTTCACGCTCTCGTCAGACCTGTTTCCCGAACCGGCGGTTGGTTCGGTCATTGGCATGGCAGGAGGAGCTGGAGCTTGCGGTGGACTTTTTATCGCTGCCTTCGCCGGCTTTATCCTGCAAACGACCAAGAGCTACGTGCCACTCTTTTTGATCGCCGGAACCGCTTATTTAGTGGCGTTCGGGATCATTCAATTGCTGTCGCCCAACCTCCGCCCAGCGCAGATCGAAGGGATAGGGGACGGTCAGCAGTAATCAGTGATCAGTAAGACAGTAATCAGTGCAGCGAGCTAGAATCTAGAAGCCAGGAGGCTAGACGGCGAATGGGCGACGCGGCGACACTCCATAATTCCCATCAGGTTGCCTTGTCGCAGGAGACCCTTAGACTCACCTGGCCTGCCACGCGGATACGCACCTCGCCGGTGCGCCGTTCGCCCACTCGACTCCTGGCTTCTACGATTCTAGCTCCTAGCTCCTGCACTGATTACTGTCTTGCTGATCACTGTTTACTGGACCTTAATCCCGAAGGTCGCAAACAGCTCCTTCTCTCCCGTTGGAGTAATGAATAGCGCTCGACTCTCGTCGACGCGCTTAATCCATTTCATTTCAAAACAGCGTTCTGCGATCGCGGCTCCGATGGCGCCGGCGATATGATAGCGCCGCTCGCTCCAATCCAGGCACGGCCGGCAGAAAGCGCGCCGGCGACGCCGTGACCTCGCCACATCGATTTCGAGTTTCGACAGGAATAGTTCTCCGCTCTCGGTGATTTCTCCGCCGTCCGGACCTAACACCAGGTGCTCGCTTCGAGTCAGAGAATCAGCGATGGCGACACCCAGTTCGCCGGCCAGGTGGTCATAACAAATTCGCGCCCGGGCTAAGGCGTGGTCACGTATCGGCGGCACGCGTTTCGAAGCTGCCACCGTCATGATGCCTTCCAGCATTTGGTTGACCGCGGCTGAGGCCAGTCGAAAATATCGAAATCGGCCCCGGGTATTAAATGTTAAGATGCCGGCTGTCAACCAGCTTGCTCAAATGTTCGCTGGTAGTCTGAGGAGTTATTTTGGCCACATAAGCCAACTCCTTAGCTGTCAAGGCGCGGCCGCTGACCAAGGCCGATAGCATTTCTCCGCGAGCCCGATCTCCTATCAGTGCCGCCACTTCAGACATGGACGCTGAAACCGACATCGAGATCAAACTCTCACAACCCGCCTCTCAAACAAGCAATGACAGTTCGGCGGACGCCGAAGCGTCTTGGTTTGAACCGAGTCGATCGGATTCGTAATTTGGCGGCAAAGCCACGTCACTAAGGTGCAGCCATGCCTACTCTTTGCATTCGCTATAAAATTAATCCGAACCAGCTCTGTGATTTCGAGGAGCTACGCCAGGAACTGGCCCAAACCCATAGAACGTTGCGGAGGCAAGCTGATCGGCTATTTCCTTCCGACGAAGCTGGCCGGCCCTACCGATTCGGCCCTAGCGTTGATCGATTTTCCAAACCTGGCCTGCGTACGTTTAATACCGCCGGCGCCTCATGGAGGATCCCGAAGCCAGACAAAACGTGGCGCACGCCGAGCGATCTGGATGCATCCTCGTGGAGGACCCGGCCCATTCTTACAATGGGTTGGACCTCATGGGGTCTTCGTGATCCCAACGCGTCTTCCTAAAAGAAATCTTGTTCCGCAGGTTCACGTGTTGTTTATCTTGTCGGCCATGAATCTAAAAGTTCGGCTCTGGCTGCTTGCTCTCTTCTTAGCGACGCTCGGTTTGACCTCGTGTATGAGTCAGGAAGGCATAGCTCCCGCGGAAGGAGAATTGAAGAGCCCAGGCGGGTATTGAGCTGGAGACGTTGAAGTTCCTAAAGGGCTAATTACCAGAAAAGGAGCTAGGAGGGTGCCAATTTGGTCCGGGGAGGCTCCCGAATGATCAACCGTTTGAGCGATAGCGATTGGTGATGCCCAGGCAATCGTATCGTTACGCCTTAATATCCCTTGCCGAGCCGTGGTCTTAGGGTGGGCCACGGCTCGGCGCGTCTTACCGGCCTTGCCCTATCATCTCTTGGGCGTTCGTGCGGTGTAGCCCTGGTTTAATCGCTGGGCTCTTCGGGAGCCTCGCCCCACCAAAGTTCTGGAGCGTCTCCTCCTAGCTCCTTTTCTGATTACTGATTACTTCAAACCACCCCACGAATCGCGAATCGCGGCTCCCCCTCGCACTGTCCATTGCGTCTTCGCGTCTTTGCATTAGGTTCCCTTGGTCACTATCCGACCCGGAAGTTTCATGTGTACGATTTCGTTCATCCCTAATGCCCAGGGCTTTTGCCTGGCGATGAACCGAGACGAGCTGTTGACTCGCGTCGCTGGATTGGCCCCGGCTGTTTTTGAGAGGAAAGGTTCCGGATGATCTACCCCGGGAACCTTCGGGCGGAACTTGGATCGCCGTCAATGAATATGGGATCTGCCTTACCTTATTGAATTGGCATTGGGTCGATTGCTTTCCTTCTGGGGAACTCATCAGCAGAGGCGAAATCGTCAAGTCATTGGCTTTAGCCGCTTCGTTGTCCGATGTCGAAGAAGAGCTGCCGAGTTTGCCGTTATCGCATATGCGGCCATTCCGGTTATTGGTGATCGCAAATCGCGAACAATCAGTAGGCGAATACCAATGGAACCTTCAGCGCGTACAGAATCAACGGCACAGTTGGAGCCATCGACATTGGTTTTCTTCCGGATACGACGAGGAGACCGCGGAAACCGTACGCGGTCGAGTGTGTAAAGAAGCTTGGCGCCAGCGTGGCGCCGGGGACCTGCAATGGTTGCGTGACTTGCACGCCACCCATTTGCCGGAGCCCGGCCCATTCTCAATCTGCACGCATCAAGCAGTGGCTGAGACAGTCAGCTACACCGAGGTTACCGTTACAAACGAAGAAGTAACCATGCGCTACAAGCCGGGACCTGTGTGTGTGCCGGCGCCGCTATACGAAACGAGGTTAAGCGGCGGGAAAACGATCAACCTATGACAGGGCCTTATTTTTCCTTGATCGTCAGCGGCAACCCAGGCCGGCCGGCATAAAAAACGATCAACTCGACTGGCTGGTTCAACGTATACCCACGGTGCACGGACTGGACGGTTTCCGCTAATGCTTGCCCAGCGTGTATGGTGATCCTTTGGCCGGTGTCGCGCTTTTGCACCGTCAATGTACCCGACAGAACATAAGCGACGTTGATCATGGGATGCCGATGCCAATCCAAGGCTGTGTGCGGCGGAATAAAGATTTTGAGCAAAGTGACCTGCGGTTGTCCGGTTGGATAAGCGGAATATTTGACTCCGTCCCAAGACCCCGTGGTCTCTAGAACTTTGACCGTCTTCACTTGAGATTGCGTCGGGGGCGGAGCAGCCGCCGTCGCGAACGAATCAGGCACCGCCAGAAAGGCGAAACAAAAAGGTAAGGTCGTTTTAAGCAAGTGAATCTGAGGTCGGACAAAGCATCTCATGCGGGAATCAGAAGCCAAACATTGGGCGAAATGCAAATACCAAAGTAATCAGTAATCGAACGCAAGCGGAGTGGTGGAGTAATGGAGTGTTGGAGTACTGGAATGATGCGATTAACGATGGCCGAACCAACCAATGACCATTGCTCCATTACTCCGATACTCCACCACTCCCTGCCGTCTGATTACTTCGTTGAAGTGCTCGCGAGCGAACAAACACCACCGCGCCCATCAAGGCTGTAAGCGGCGCCGAACCAAGCAGGAGCCAGAAAGTCGGGTGATCTGCTGTCGCTGCGCCAAGCGTGGCGATCAGCAAAAGGGTCAGGACGAAACTGGAAGCGCTCATGTCTTTCTGCCGGCGAGCCGGCCGCTTTGCCCGCATTGAGTGGCTTCTCGCCAACTCGCCGCTTGTCGCGCCATCGCGAAGCAAAGGCTGATCGAAGGTATCTCCCGTTCGTACTCGTCCTTTCACATACTATCGACGAACGAGAAAGGCGAGAATGGACAAAGCGAAGAAACAGAAAACAAATTTCACCACAAGGAACACAGAGGGCACGAAGGTTGGACTCTAAGAGCGAACCTTTGGCTTTTTATCTTCGTGTCCTTTGTGTCTTTGTGGTGAATATCCCTTTTTCGCTTAGCTGATCTGCAGGGCCTTCAATGTCTGGTCGTTCAACACGCCCGTGACTGGTAGTTTATCTACCGATTGAAACCAGCGGATCGCTTTCTCGGTCTCCGGACCGATGAGTCCGTCGATCGTGCCATGATAAAAGCCGCGCTTGGCTAATTCTTTCTGCGCAGCCACAACTGTCCCGGTGACCGCTGCGGAGCTGTCCTGCGTGACTTGGTCGTCAGTGTAGGCGTAAGGATCGTCGTAATAGGCAGAAGGATCATTGTAATAACCGTTGTCATCGATCCCGAAGGGATAACCCCAATCAGCATAGGACCGGCCGTACCAACGTCCATCACGCCAGTAATAGTGCGATCCATAGTGACCGGCGTACCCATTGTGGTCAGCGTACCCATAGTGGCCTCCTGTAAAGTGACCAGCGGCGAAATGTCCCGTTGAACCGAAGCGTCCGCCACCGCCGAAGTGTCCACCGCCGGCAAAATGGCCGCCGCCACCAAACCCGCTGCCGCCAGAGTGGCCGCCGCCCCACCCCACTGCCGCCCACCAAACCCGCCGCCACCAGAGTGGCCCCCTCCTCCGAAGCCGCCTGCGAAGGCAGTGGAACTGACTGCTAACAAACCGGCTAAGATTAAACCGGCAATCTTTACTGTCCTCATAAAGAACCTTTCTTTCCCCAGCATCGCCCGGCCCCCGCTTGGAGGTAATTGGATCTCACGATGCGGTATCAGCCGGGCTGATGGCAAAGCGCATGCTTTGCCTATGACAAATAACAGATGACAAATGACAGATTCGAAGGCCCACACCGAAGACGGAATCGGTATCTCAATTTGTCATCTGTTCCGGCGGCTGCCGGATCATTTCGGAGCAGGCGCTCCGATGAGCTCGTCTCGGATCGAATTCGCGAATCGATAGAACTCGCCTGCCAAACCGCCGAGCTCGCCGCTAGAAATAGCCCAGGAATAGGTTCTGTCGATGCGTAGCCCGGGAATGTGCAGTCGACGAGCGAAGCCGAGAGCGATCTCCTGTTGGATCTCCCAGTTGGAAAGGAAAGCGATCCCTAGCCCGGCGATAACGAGTGTTTTGATGGCTTCACTACTGCCGAGCTCGAAACGGTAATCTAATTTTCGCAGATCGACTCCGCTCTCGTGCAAGACGCGCTCCACTACCGCTCGCGCGCCGGCGCCGGACTCACGCCAGATCAGAGGTAACCCTTGTAGGTCCCGCGCGGATTTTATCGCTTCGATTTCCCGACGAAGTTTTGCGTTCGGAATACGGGCGGCACAAACCGGAACAATTTCATCCTGCATAAACGGCTCTAACCTTAGTCCTGGGCTTCTGGTGAGCCCTTCCACTAGTCCAAGCCCAATCCGATGTTCTCGCAGTTGGTCCAAGATTGAGTCGTATTACCCACCACCAGTTTAAGCGCCGCGGCTGTATGATAATGATGAAAACGGACAAAAATTCTTGGCACAAAGTATCGCGCCACCGTCGTGCTGGCGCCGAGCGTCACAGTGCCGGTAACTTCCCGGTTCTGATCTAACTCCAACACAATCTCTTCCAGCTCAGCAAAAACACCCTGCAAACGGGCACGAAGCCGGGCGCCCTCAGGCGTCAACGAGACGCCACGTGACGTCCTGATAAAGAGCGTCCTTTCCAAATTTGATTCCAACCTCCGGATCTGCCCGGTAACCGCCGGCTGCGAAAGATGAAGCCGGTGCGCCGCTTCCGAAATCTGGCCGGCATCTGCGACCTCGAGGAAGGTCTGCAGCAAAATTGGATGTACCCGATTGAGATCCACGAGGGGAAGGTGAAAGGTGATTGGTGAAAGGTGATTGTAAGGTGATTGGTCGCGCGGCAGCGCTTCTGGCCCTGTCCGCTACGTCCACTACCGTCCACTAAGTCCACTCTGTCCACTAACGTGTGTTCTGAGTTAAGCAGCCTACCGCGCGCGCTTTCTGTCCGCACATCTTTGAAGTAAGAATTCGTGATGCCCGCGCGCAAGAAACAGAAACCGCTCGAGCGCGGGGGACGTGTGTACTTGCGCCGGCCAATGGCCGGCGATGCGAAAGAGGTTATCGCTACGGTGCGGGCGAGTCGCCGGTTGCATCGACCCTGGGTTTACCCCACGGACACTAAGACGGCTTTTGATGGCTACATCCGGCGGAATCAAGAAAACGAATTTGTTGGTCTATTAGTCTGCCGGATAGCCGATGATCGGATCGTTGGGATGGCGAACCTTAGCCAGATCTTTCGGGTAATCTACAGGGTGCATATTTGGGTTTTTGGGCTTCCGCTGAATTCGCAGGGCAAGGTTACATGCGCGAAGGGCTAAGGCTGATCTTGCGTTACGCGTTCAAGAAACTGCGCCTGCATCGCCTCGAGGCGAACGTGCAACCCGCTAACGAACTGTCAAAGGCACTCATCAAACGGTGTGGGTTCCGCTACGAAGGATTTTCGCCGCGCTATCTGAAGGTCGGCGGTATTTGGCGCGATCATGAACGCTGGGCGATGCATGCCGAGGAGTGGAGGGAAGGGGAGGGGCGGTGAAAGGTGAAAAGTGATTGGTGATTGGGTGCGGAGGCGTGCATGCCGGCGGGTTAGTGATCACCGTCGGCCTTTACTTTGGTTCGTCCTGGTTCGGGCAGGAGCGATTTTTGTCTTAAGTCAACGGGCCGTGGGCAGCTTTTGATTAGAAACAGGCTATTTCGCGCCAACTCTGTTACGGAAGATGTTGCGTCAAGGAAAAAACTGCTTGAACGTCGCTATAATTCAGATAGTAGCCAGAATTACAATAAATTGGTGGCAGGAGGCTTTATGTCTTTACGACGTCGCGCAATTCATACCACGGAAACTTACCGTTTTTCTACGACCCATACCCTGAGCGATTATCCGCTCCTGATTGGTGAGATCTTACGACGCGATCAACTGCGTGCCGTTCAACAAGATAAACGCCGCACCCTTCTCTACGGGCTCGGTAAAGCATTAGGCATGCGAGT
>CAVUUB010000012.1:0-60793 GCA_963744555.1 Bryobacterales bacterium
GACAATTGAATATTGATGGGCAACACAAGTTGCAAATACACGCCGTGCAGCCAATATACGGCGTGGAGCGCTAGTAGAGTAAATTCTTTTCGTTGGTTGAAGTTTGTGTCTAGAGTAAATTTTATGGTCAAGCTACTAAGAGCATGCGTGTGGATGCCTTGGCGCAAGTAGGCGATGAAGGACGTGGCCAGCTGCGATAAGCTTCGGGGAGATGCAAGCAATCTGTGATCCGGGGATGTCCGAATGGGGAAACCCAACTGTTGCGAACAACAGTTATCGTATTCTGAATACATAGGGGTGCGAAGCGAACCCGGGGAAGTGAACCATCTTAGTACCCTGAGGAAGAGAAAACAACCGTGATTCCGCTAGTAGTGGCGAGCGAAAGCGGATCAGCCTAAACCAGGTAATTCGAAAGGAGAGTCTGGGGTTGCAGGACCACAAACATTAAGTGGGCGTTGATCAGGGTGACTTATCAGACGGTCACTTAGTGTAAAGAGGTTATAGGGAAGCGTTAATAGAACGGTCTGGAAAGTCCGGCCATAGAGGGTGACAGCCCCGTATATGAAAATGCAATCCTAGCTTCGAGTGGCTCCTAAGTACCGCGGGACACGTGAAACCCTGCGGGAATCTGCCGGGACCATCCGGTAAGGCTAAATACTCACTTGCGACCGATAGTGAACTAGTACCGTGAGGGAAAGGTGAAAAGAACCCCTGCTAGGGGAGTGAAATAGTACCTGAAACCGCATGCTTACAAGCAGTTGAAGGGCTATGCCAGGGATCGAAAGTGAACTGGAATGCCTGACATCGTGCCTATTGAATAATGAGCTGGCTAGTTAATCTCAGTGGCAAGGTTAAGCGAAAGCGAGCCGCAGCGAAAGCGAGTCTGAATAGGGCGTTCAGTCGCTGGGATTAGACGCGAAGCGGGATGATCTACCCTTGGCCAGGATGAAATCCGTGTAACAGCGGATGGAGGTCCGAACCAGTGTTGGTTGAAAACAGCTTGGATGAGCTGAGGGTAGGGGTGAAAGGCTAATCAAATTCCGTGATAGCTCGTTCTCTCCGAAATAGCTTTAGGGCTAGCCTCGTGTGGTCCGTACCGGTGGTAGAGATCTGGATGAACTAGGGGCCTTCCCAGGTTACCGAATTCAACCAAACTGCGAATGCCGTTAATGAGTAACACGGGAGTCAGACTGTGGGGGCTAAGCTTCATAGTCAAAAGGGGAAGAGCCCAGACCATCAACTAAGGTCCCTAAATTCATGCTAAGTGGGAAAGGAAGTCGAGTGCCTCAGACAGCCAGGAGGTTGGCTTAGAAGCAGCCATCCTTTAAAGAAAGCGTAATAGCTCACTGGTCGAGGAACTCGGTGCCGACAATCCAACGGGGCTCAAGCATGATACCGAAGTTATGGATCCGATGCGCAAGCATCTGGGTGGTAGGAGAGCGTTCTTATTGAAGTGAAGGCGTACCGTGAGGAGCGCTGGATCGTTAGGAAGTGACTCTGCCAGCATAAGTAGCGATAAACCAGGTGAGAACCCTGGTCGCCGCAAGTCTAAGGTTTCCTGAGAAAGGTTAATCCGCTCAGGGTTAGTCGGGGCCTAAGGCGAGGCCGAAAGGCGTAGCTGATGGACACACGGTTAACATTCCGTGACTGCCTTGGTTCGATCAAGACCGAAGGGGGGACGCAGCGCGTAAGTCCTGGTGCGCAATGGTTTCAATCCAGGATGAAGCGAGGTTCGGATAGGGAAATCCGCCGGGCCGTCTGCCAGGAAAATCCTCTAAGGAGAGTCGAGGCACCCGTACCACAAACAGACACATGTGGACGAGAAGAATATTCTCAGGCGCTCGGGTGATGAATTGTTCAGGAACTAGGCAATATAGCTCCGTAACTTCGGGATAAGGAGTGCCTCTCGCAAGAGGGGCCGCAGTGAATGGCGTCAGGCGACTGTTTAACAAAAACACAGGTCTCTGCTAAGTCGAAAACGACGTATAGGGGCTGACGCGTGCCCGGTGCTGGAAGGTTAAAGGGAGAGGTTAGCCGCAAGGCGAAGCTTTGAACTGAAGCCCCAGTGAACGGCGGCCGTAACTATAACGGTCCTAAGGTAGCGAAATTCCTTGTCGGGTAAGTTCCGACCTGCACGAATCGCGTAACGATCTGACGACTGTCTTAACAATTTGCCCGGCGAACTTGTGGTTCCGGTGAAGACGCCGGATGCCCGCATCAAGACGGAAAGACCCCGTGCACCTTTACTATACCCTATCAATGAATTATGGGATGCTCTGCGCAGAATAGGTGGGAGGCTTTGAACTCAGGCTCTTGGGCTTGAGGGAGCCACCGGTGAGATACCACCCTGAGCATTCTGTGATTCTAACTTACTCCCGTTATCCGGGAGAAGGACATTGGTAGGCGGGTAGTTTGACTGGGGCGGTCGCCTCCTAAATTGTAACGGAGGCGCTCGAAGCTTGGTTCACGCTGTTTGGAAATCAGCGGACGAGTGCAAAGACATATACCAGGTTGACTGCGAGACCAACAAGTCAAGCAGGTGGGAAACCAGGACTTAGTGATCCGGTGGTTCTGTATGGAAGGGCCATCGCTCAACGGATAAAAGGTACGCCGGGGATAACAGGCTGATCGGAGTCAAGAGTTCACATCGACGCTCCGGTTTGGCACCTCGATGTCGGTTCATCGCATCCTGGGGGTGTAGAAGCTCCCAAGGGTTAGGCTGTTCGCCTATTAAAGCGGTACGTGAACTGGGTTCAGAACGTCGCGAGACAGTTCGGTCCCTATCTGATGTGGGCGCAGGAGATTTGAGAGGGCTTGTCCTTAGTACGAGAGGACCGGGATGAACCAACCTCTTGTGATCCAGTTGTCACGCCAGTGGCATAGCTGGGTAGCGAAGTTGGGTCAGGATAAGCGCTGAATGCATATAAGCGCGAAACCTTCCTCGAGATGAGATCTCCCAAGGGGTAACTCCCTAATAAGGGCCGTGGAAGACTACCACGTTGATAGGACGGATGTGTAAGCGTAGTAATACGTTGAGCTTACCGTTACTAATAGCCCGTTCGGCTTGACCATAAAATGTACTGTAGACACTTACAGCGACTTAGTAACTTGTTGCCCATCAATATTCAGAATCGTTTCTGGTTCATCGTCACTCGTTTCGCGTGCCGCGTCGCGACTCGAACCGAAGCCCGAAACCAGGATTTTCGACTTTTGGGTGATTGTAGCGTAGGGGTCCCACCCGTTCCCATCCCGAACACGGAAGTTAAGCCCTGCAGCCCCGATGGTACTGCCCGCGCGAGTGGGTGGGAGAGTAGGACGTCGCCCAATTAAAAACGAAGCCCCGGCATCGCAAGATGTCCGGGGCTTTCTTAATGGGGCGACATTAAAAGCGACTTTGTCCCCCGAAAGCGTGCGCCCAACTAAGTCAGGCGATGGAGCGGACCACGCCGCCGTCGACGCGCAGTGCGCTGCCATTAATGGCCGAGGCGAGCGGGCTGCACACGAATGCCACCGCCACGGCAACCTCCTCGGGAGTAGCGAAGCGCTGGATGATGGAGCTGGGGCGCGCGCTGCGGAAGAACTCGCGCTCGAAGGATCCGCGATCGGTGCCTTGATCTTTCGCCAGCTTGTCGACGAATTCGACGACGCCTTCGGAGGCAGTGGGGCCGGGCAGCACGGCGTTGACGGTGACAGCGGTTCCCGCGGTAGTTTCGGCGAGACCTCGCGAGACGGCGAGCTGCGCGGTCTTGGTCATTCCGTAATGAATCATCTCGGCCGGGATCTGGAGTGCGGATTCACTGGAAATGAAGACAATGCGGCCCCAGTTATTTTTCCGCATGGCGCGGATATAGTGACGGCTCAGGCGGACCCCGCTGAGCACGTTGACTTCGAAGAAGCGGCGCCAATCGTCATCGGCGATCTGATCGAAAGGCTTGGGCTCGAAGATGCCGAGGTTGTTTACCAGGATGTCGACGGTGGGGAATCGGGCAATCACCTGGGCCGCTCCGGCTTCGGTTCCCAAGTCGGCGGCTATGCCATGCGCGGCGCCGCTCTTCTTGACGGCTTCGTCGACGCGCAGCTGGGTGCGGCCGTTCACGATGACCGATGCGCCTTCTTTCACTAGAGCGTGTGCGATGGCAAGGCCGATGCCGGCGGTGGAGCCGGTTACCAGGGCGGTTTTATTCTTTGAGTTGAAGGTCCATGTATGCGATTGGATGCTCACGGGTATAAGATGGCGTCGGGTGCGAAGCCTTCGAGGTCGGCCGGCATCAGGCCGCGGCGTGTAGTAACCGCGCAGGCGTGTTCGTGGGAAATAGTAGTGGATCATCGGGACGTCGTTCTGGGGAACGAGCAGAGCTTTGTCCGTTAGATTGGCTTGTCGAATGTATTCGAGGACGGCGGAAGGATGCGCGGCGCGGTCGGGAGGGCTGGCGGTTGACGTCTCAAGAGCGGCGGCGCGCCAAGAGCAAGCCGGCGATGGCGAAGGTAACCGGTCTGCGGAGCGAAGAAGGAACGGGGCAAGCGTGATGGCGGCGAAGAGGTCGAGAGCAGGCATGAACGGCAGCGAGTAACGAGCGGAATCGCTCAAGACGCGCGCGGTGGCGGCCAGTATCAGCACCGCATAAATCAGGATCGGGTAGACGAGCCGATTGTCTTTTTGCAAGGGCCGGCGAAGATAAAGAATCAAAGCGAAGGCGATGACGGCCCACTCCACCGGCGAGCTGGCGATACGGTTGCCCCAGGTCCCGAAGAATCCAATATCTCCCCAGGATCCTTTGCGAGCCAGCGCGAGGTACGCCATAAATAGATAGGATTTCACGAAGGTCAATTTGAAGATGGCGGCGGGCCAGACTATCAGCACCGTAGCGGCGAACAATGCCAGCGATCCGGCGGCCAAGCTGCCAATTCATGCGCAGGCGATCGCGTTCGATGTAGCCGCAAATGGCCAGCGTGAGAACGGCGACGAAGGCGACTTCCAAGGTGCAGAAAGCCAATGCCGCCATGATCACCGCCGCGTACCAATCCGAGCGGCGGCCGCTGGCCATGGTCTTCGCGAGAAAGATCAGGCAGCCGAGGTAGCACAGAGCGAAGAGCTGATGAGGCGCGAGTTCGGTGGAGCGGAAAACCGTAAAGCTCGAAAGAAACAGGACGGCGGCCAGGACGGCGGTTAAAGCTCCGCGGGTTCCGGGAATGAGCCACAAGCATCCGAAATAAATCGCCAGAAGCGTCAACGACGGGGATGGCCAGCATGGCGGTGCGGACGCCGTGTTCGTTCAATCCCAGGCGCGAAACGGGAATCAGGAAGTAATGGTAGAGCGGTCCGTGCCAGTGGCGATAGAAAACGATGTCGTTACTCTGGCGGATGAACTCCGACAACTCCTGGCGGCCACCGGTTTGCCGTCCGCGGCTTAAGCCGATGCGCAAGAAATCGGGAAGCGGAGAGGCTGGGCGTATCGGTCCAGTTCGCAAAATATCCAAGGGAAGCGGCATACATATAATCGGCTTCGTCGTAAACGTAAGGATCGGACGAAACATTGCGCGCGATCAGGAACAGCAGCAGCGCCACCAGAGCGGCGGCCGCAAGAAGGTGCTTCATGGAGGGGCTGGCCGAGTCCCAATTTAACATGCGAGCCTGAGGCTAAGGGCGGCTGAGGCGGGAGACAGCGGTTAGAATAGGTAGATGTCTACCGCGGCCGATGCCAGCAGGCCGGGCCTGCATAATCTGACGCGCCGGCAACTGGCCGGAACCATAACCGGTTTGCTGCTGACGCTGCTGCTGGCGGCTCTCGACCAAACCATCGTGGGCACGGCGATGCCGCGGATTATCGCGCAACTGAACGGCTTCGACCGTTACCCGTGGGTGACGACGGCTTACCTGCTGACATCCACTATTGCGGTCCCGATCTTCGCCAAGCTATCCGACATTTACGGCCGCAAATGGTTTTTTCTGGCGGGGAATGTTTTGTTCGTGGCGTCGTCGGCATTTTGCGGAGCGGCCGGCGAAGTCCGCTGGCTACCCGGCGACGGGATGACGCAGCTCATCGTTTTCCGCGGCGTGCAGGGGCTGGGCGCGGGGATCGCGATGGGGTTGCTATTCACGATCATCGGCGACATCTTCGCGCCCGCGCAGCGCGCCAGGTATCAGGGCCTGTTTGCGAGCGTTTTTGGCTTGGCGTCGATCTTCGGCCCGACGCTGGGCGGCTGGATCACGGACCAATTTTCGTGGCGCTGGACATTCTATGTGAACTTGCCGGTGGGCTTGCTGGCGGCGGCAGCCATCTTTTTCGAGTTCCCGTATTTTCGCCCGCAGGGAGTTCGGCGGAAGATCGATTGGTGGGGCGTGTTTACGCTGACCGCGGGCCTGGTGCCTTTGCTGCTGGCGCTGACGTGGGTGACCGATTACGGATGGGGATCGCAGCGAGTGTTGTCGCTGCTGGCCATCGCAGCCTTGATGCTGGGCGCATTCTTGTTTGCCGAGACGCGAGCGGTGGAACCGGTGCTGCCGCTGTCGCTGTTTCGCGATCGGATCATCGCCGTGTCTACGATCGCGGTGTTTCTGTTCGGCATGGGGATGTTCGGAGTGATCGTGTACGTTCCGCTTTTTATGCAGGCAGTGTTGGGCGTATCGGCGACCCGGTCCGGATCGCTGCTGACGCCTCTGATGCTGGCGTTTGTAGTGGCCAGCATGGCATCGGGAAACATCATGGCGCGGACCGGACGTTACCGCGTCATGGCGCTGGTGGGCTCAGGACTGGCGATGGCGGGAATGTTTTTGATGGCGGCCATGGACGGAAACACGCCGCAATGGGTTGTGATTCGCAACATGATCATCGCCGGGCTGGGGATGGGCATCGCGCAACCGATTTATACTTTGGCGGTGCAAAATGTCGCGCCACCCGCGCAGATGGGCGCTGCGACGGCATCGACGCAGTTCTTCCGCTCGATCGGCGCGACGTTGGGCGTGGCGGTTTTCGGATCGGTGCTGCTGACCATGTATCACGACCGTTTCCAGCACAGCATTCCGCCGGGGACGCCCGCGCGACTGGTATCGTTATTCGACAATCCGTTGCAGCTGCAACGCGGCTTGCCCGCGACCGGGGTCGATGCCGCCAGGTGTGCTGGTGATGCTGCGCCAGCTCTTGGGCAATGTGCGTCAGGCGTTGCTGGCGGGATTGCATTCGATCTTCGTGATGGGCGCGATCCTGATGGTGGTGGCGGTGGCAGTGAACTTTTTTCTGAAGGAAGTTCCGCTTACGGAAGAAGCATCATGCGCCGGTAGCGGAGGCTAAGTGCGTGAGAGTTCGCGACGCTCAGCTTCCTGCGCATCCACCACGGCGATGGCGGCGACGTTGACGATCTCGTTTACTTCGGCGCCGCGCTGCAGGACATGCACGGGTTTGGAAAGGCCCAGTGAGGATCGGACCGACTGCTTCGGCGGCGCCTAAACGCGACAGAAGCTTGTAGGCGACGTTCCCGGCTTCGAGATTCGGAAAGATCAGGACGTTGGCGCCGCCCTTGAGCGAGCTGAAGGGATAATCGTGCTCGATGATTTCCGGCGTCACGGCGGTGTCGGCTTGCATTTCGCCATCGACCATCAGCTCCGGCGCTCGTTTCTTGACCAGCTCGACGGCCTTGCGGACCTTGTCCGCTAGCGGATGACGGGCGCTGCCGAAGTTGGAGAAAGAGAGCAGCGCGACGCGCGGTTTCACGTTGAAGCGCTCGGCGGTTTCAGCGGCTGAGATCGCGATCTCGGCCAGGTCTTCAGCGGAGGGCTCGATATTCACGGTGGCGTCGGCGAAGAAGTAGACGCCTTTCAGCGTAATCATCATGTAGACCCCGGAGACGCGGCGCAGTCCCTCGCGAATGGGGATCACTTCGAGCCCGGGGCGAATGGTATCGGGATAGTGCTGGGTGAGGCCGCCCACCAGCGCGTCGGCGTCCTCGAGCGCGACCATGATGGAACCGAAATAGTTGTGATTCAGGATCAGTTGGTCGGCTTCTTTGCGAGTGACTCCCTTGCGCTGCCGGCAGACGGAAGAGCTCGTCGGCGTAGCGAGTCGCGCTCGAGGGATTGGGCAGGATCGACGATCAACGCTGAGCTGAGAGTGAGGTGAAGGTCGGCCATGCGCTCGCGAATCACGGCTTCGCGGCCGAGCAGGATGGGCACAGCGATCTTCTCGTCGATCAGAATTTGGGCGGCGCGCAGAATCTTGATTTCCTCGCCTTCCGGGAACACGACGCGCTTGGGTTGTTGCTGAGCTTTGTGGATCATGATGCGCATGACGCCGTGGACTTTGCTCTGACGGCGCTCCAGCGCGTCGCGATAGAGATTGAGATCCACCTGTTCGCGCGCGACGCCGGAGTCCATGGCGGCTTTTGCGACCGCCGCAGCCTCACGCAGAAGGACGCGCGGATCGAAGGGCTTGGGAATGATGTACTCGGGTCCGAACTGGAGCCGCTCCACGCCATAGGTGCGGCTGACGGAATCGGGCACTTCTTCGCGGGCCAGCTCGGCGAGTGCGTGCGTTGCGGCGAGCTTCATGGCGTCGTTGATGGTGGTGGCGCGAACATCCAGAGCGCCGCGAAAGATGAAGGGGAAGCCGAGCAGATTATTCACCTGATTCGGATAATCGGATCGGCCGGTGGCGACGATGGCGTCAGGCCGGGTCTTCACCACGACGTCGTAAGGAATCTCCGGATCGGGATTGGCGAGCGCGAAGACGATCGGGCGATCGGCCATGGACAGCAGCATTTCCGGAGTGACGCAATTACCAACTGAAAGCCCGATGAAAACGTCGGCGCCGCGCATGGCTTCCGCGAGCGTGCGCAGGTCCGTTTTGCGAGCGAAGCGGGCTTTGTAAGGATTCATTTCCACGGTGCGGCCCTCATACACGACGCCGGCGATATCGCACATGATGATGTTTTCGCGCTTCATGCCGAGATTGATAGCGTGCTCGGCACAAGCGATGGAGGCAGCGCCCCCTCCGTTGCAGACCACCTTTACCTCGTCGATTTTCTTGTTCACCAGGATCAGGGCATTCAGCAGCGCGGCGCCGACGATGATGGCCGTTCCATGCTGGTCGTCATGAAAGACCGGGATGTGCATGGTGCGGCGCAGTTCTTCTTCGACGATGAAGCAGTCGGGCGCTTTGATGTCTTCCAGGTTGATGGCGCCGAACGTGGGCTCGAGCATCTGGCAGGCGCGGATGACGTCTTGGGGATCGCTGGCGGCCAGCTCGAGATCGAAAACATCGATGTCGGCGAAGCGCTTGAACAGGACCGCCTTGCCTTCCATCACGGGCTTGGACGCGAGCGGTCCGATATTCCCCAAGCCGAGCACGGCCGTGCCGTTGGTCACCACCGCCACCAGGTTTCCCTTGGCCGTGTAGCGGTAGGCCAAGTCCGGTTGCTTTTCGATCTCCAGGCATGGAATGGCGACGCCGGGAGTATACGCAAGACTCAGATCGCGTTGGGTGTGGCAGGGCTTGGTGGGGGTGACGGAAATCTTCCCCGGCGGCTCGGAGGCATGGTAATCCAGCACATCTTCCTGGCGGATATTCATTTGACTTCAGTTGTAGCAAAGCGCGCACCATAAAGTAGCCGTCCGCAATTACCAGATGATTGGTGCCCGTTCTGCTCCGGATCGGGCGGCTGCAGGATGACTATGCGGTTTATCTCTATCCGAACGATTTTCCGGCATTCAGTTTCGAGCATCCGCGATTTTCTCCGCTGCCGGGCCTGTTAAAAGAGCACGGGGCGGAATGAATGGAAGCGCGTAAATCTGGCCGCGCGGATGCGGTATCGTGACCCCCATTGCAACGGCGGCATTTTCGAACCTGATACATATCGAATATCCGGGTTAGCAAACAGGCCCTCCGTCCGGTCCCTCGCCGGGATGCGATACGCTACCTAGAACCGGGTGGCGACACCTCTTACGAGTGGTGTTGGGGGTAGCACTAATACGGATAGCAGTGCTACTATGTGATACACTGTAATTTGTGACACCAGCTCCTGCGTCGCCGCCGTCAAAAGTCTCTACTCACCAGAGGATTCTACAAGCCGCCAAGCAATTGTTCGCAGCCCGCGGCTATGAACATACCAGCACCTCGGCGATTGCGAGACAGGCCGGAACCAGCGAATCCCAGCTCATGAAGCATTTCGGGAGCAAGGCGGGTCTGCTGGAGGCAATCTTCAACGAAGGATGGGGCGGAATCACGGAAGAGGCCCAGTCAGCGAGCCAGCATTTAAGCTCCCCTCTCAAAAAACTCGGAGCGATTTCTGGATGCGTATTGCGGCGCCTGGAGGCCGATCCGGAACTCAAGCTGCTATTGCTGCTGGAAGGCCGGCGGATTCGAAGAGAAGGCCCAGTAGTGGCGCTGACGGCAGGGTTTCTAGGCTTCGTCGGTTTGATCGACAGCGTGATTTTGGAGATGCGTGCGATGCATCTGCTTCGTCCGGAGCTCTATCCGCAAGCCGTTCGCTCGGCTCTGATGGGAATGCTGGAAGGGATGATGCGCGACCGGTATCTTGCCGAAAAGGTCCGGTTTCCTGCTGATTTCCAGGCGGCCCAGCTTGAAGAGATGCTGAGATTGGTGCTGGATTCCTTCACAGTGCGTCTAGAGTCATAAGTGAGCAGGTGTTACTTACTTGCCGGATTTGCAAAAGTAATTCGTAAGCCTGTGGTGAAGATCAAATCGTTGGTTTTGCGTCCGGGTAGGGGATCGCTGAGCAAGCGATCGCTGGCTGTGATCTGCCAAGCCAGCCATTTCCGGATCGTGGTCGCCGTAGAGAAGTCAAAGTTGGCGCGATAGTCGCCGGTACGGGTAATGTTTGGATAGAAACTCAAGCGCTCGTGCAACGACGTGATGGAGGACAGTTTATATGTCAACTCTTCGCCCCCCAGGACCTCGCCCGAGGTCCGATCCAGGCCATTAGAGAAGAATTCCCGATTCAGCGAGCCGCCTCCGAAGACATCGAACAACGTGTCCTTGGTTTTTAGCGCATGGTAGCCGAAACCGCCGGCTGGCGCGAATCGAAGGTCCAGGTCCTGAAACTGGTCATACTCCAGATCCAAGCTGCCAAAGGCAAAAGTTCGAGCACTGAGGTTGAGATTATAAGCAATCCCGCCTCGTATGGCGTTGGCAGTGACAACCGACTTACCGGTAGTTCCATTACTGGCGTAAAGCGAAGTGAAGTACACTTCAATCTTGTCGCGTGTAGTGGCGCGAGTGGCAGTCGCACTTGCGTTGAGGTTACTAGTCTCGGAGTTGCCTCGGGCAGCGGCATATCCGAAATCAAGGAAGCCAGTCCACAGGTCTGTAATCCTCGGGTTTAGGTAGCGGTCGGCTTCGGCTTGTTCGGCTTGCGAGCGAACCATCTGGACCGTATCTCTAGCCGCCGTCACAGTTCCCGCGTCGTGGGTCTGGATCAAGAATTTATTGTCGGAGGTAGTTACCTGGCCGACCAGGACCTGTCCATCCTGCAAAATAATACTCAAAGGCATCGTGGAGGAGACCGCAGCCACGGCGTCCCAGGGAACCGCAATGTTGCCCGCGTAATCGGACTTAAAAACCAGGTTCTTACCGTCCAGCTTGATAACTGCGCCGGAAAAGCGATCACCATTTTTCATCGTGATCTGGTCGGCGAACAAAGAGACCGAGCAGAAAATCAAAGTGAGTGTGAGCAGGCGTAAGATGTTCATGGAAGCGAGACAGGAACCTTGATTGGTTGACTCTGGAGAGTCAGGAATGTTTCAGCGACCGGATGACACTTACTGCAGATCTACAGCGAAGCGGACATCAATGGTCCGCGGCGGGAGGCACTCTTTGTTATTGCAGGCCTGGAAACGAAGTTTGCCAGTCATCACGCCCAGCCCCGGATTGGCGGTTGCCGGAGCCTTGAAGCGCGTGGCTATTTCGAAATTTCCACTAAATACCGAGACCGGGTTGGGAGAAAAGGCGTACTTTTCTAACTGAGGTTTGGGGTAAGTGACTTGCTCGGTCTGGAGAGGCTCGTTCGCCCAGGTGAGTTTCAGGGGAATGAGAAACTCGTCGGCCGGCGCGTTGCTGTTGGCGTGAAAACCGGGCTGCAATTGCGCCTTGAGCTTTACTTCGGCCGTGGTCCCGCGTTTGACAGTGAGTTTTTCGGGGGGCGTAACACTAAGTACGGAGCTACCTTGGGCTCTTAATGAAGCCAAAGTTCCCGCCCAGAGGAGCAATAGAGGTAGTCCTAGGCGCGTCCAGCAACTGAGTGATGGCATTCTTGAACTCGTCTTTCCCGGAGAGCCCGATATGGACCGAAGCTATTTTTCCCCGGCGGTCGATTATGAAGGTAGTGGGCAGGGACTCGACGCCCCCATATATCTCGCCCACCTGATCGTTTCCAAGCAAAATACGATAGTTGACTTTGTACTGCTGGATGTATGGCTTGACGACTTTCCATCCGTCTTCGTCCATCGACACGCCGACCACGGCAAAACCGCGATCCTTCAACTGCTGCTCGAATTCCATGAACCACGGGATTTCGATCTTGCAGGGGCCGCACCAGGTGGCCCAGAAATCCAGGAGCACCACCTTACCCCGATAGTCGGAAAGGTGAACAGTTTGGCCGTCGGCGTCTTTCAGGGTAAACTCCGGAGCCGCTTTGCGAGCTTCTTCCGGCTTTACCGAGTCGGCTTTGACGGAGTGATTGGCGCAGGCAGTCCACAACAGGTAGGCGGCAACGGCAGCGCAGAGGGGAGCGAATCGGATGGGCTTGAGCAAAGGGAGAACTGCCTCCTAAATCAATTATATCGATATTCCCCGGTTACGAAAGGTTTCAAGAAACCATTGAGCCCGCAGCTTTTTATATCGAGCGGCGAGGGTAAATTCGTTATGGCGGTGGACGCCGGAATAAAGCCATGCGGCGGTGTCGCAAAAGCTTTCGCAGATGTACTCTCGCCAAGGTAGCGAGGCGGGGAGCGGGAGATGGTGGGTAGGATACGAGAAAGCGCCTTTGCGCGATTCAGCCGACCATCCTAGCTCGCCCCGGGCGTGGCTCTTAAATTCCTGGCGGAGGAGGCTTTCGTATGACCGGCGAGCCGGGTTGCCGAGCCGGACCCATGCAAAATGAAACAGTTCGTGGGTGAGAATGCGGGCCAGCTCGTTGGGACGGCTCCGTAGCTCGCAATCCAAAATGATTTCGCGCTTGCGAATGTAGCTACCGGCATAGACTGGCTGGCCTCGGGCGTGCCTGGAATAGAGCTTTCCTCCCCGGATGGTCAGCGCCGGCAAGAAACGGATTCGGACAGATCGTCCCTGCAGCGGCGGCAGACGCTTGCGGATCCGCTCAACGGACCGGTTGGAGCTGCAGCGGTGCGCGGGGTGTAAAGTAACTCGGGTTTTCAACTTTCACCTTGTATTGGGTCTGCATAGACAGCAACCCATTCATTAAAACGCTGCTGCTTGATTTCCTGAGTGATCTGCATGCTCACGTCGTCGAACGGTTCCTGATTATACTGATCCACTTTGATCAAATAAAAGCCGTTGGGTTGCCGGACAGGCTCACTCACCTGACCCGCCTGAAGCGCGAAGACGGCGCTCTTTACGGCATCGGGATAATTACTTCCGCGCTTGATGATGCCGAAATCGCCATCTTTGGCCGCCGAGGCGGTGTCGTCGGAGTTCTCGCGGGCCAACTTGCCGAAATCCGCGCCGGCCACAACTCTGCTTGTGGAGATCGTCGATTTTCTTCTTGGCTTCGGCTTCAGTAGGCAGCTTGTCCGCCTCAGCGCCGGCCTTATTGGGCGCTGGATTAAAGCTGATGTAGATCACGCGCACTTTCGCCTGCCGGTATTTGTCGGCGTTTTTCTTGTAGTAGGCTTCCTGATCTTCCGTCGTTACCTGGATGAGGTTTCCGTGAGTGGTTAACTGGGCCTGCGCCAGAGTTTGCATGCGTTGGAACTCGAGCGTCGCCTGCCAAGGATCCTGCTTGTCGAGACCGGCCTTCTCGCCATCCGCTGCCAACTGCTGGTAAAAGAACAATTGACCGAACAATTGAGGCTGCATGCGGGCATTCTGCTGAAGCTGGGGCGGCAGAGATGCGATTATTTTGTCGATCTCGGCCTTGGTGTATTTCTTCCCGTTGGACTCAAGGACGACTGTGTCGGGCGCGATGGACGCGGCCGCAGGCGGCAGGGGCGCGGCTTCCGGGACTGGGGCTTGCGGGGGCGCGGGGGTGCCAGGGGCGATTTTTGGAAGTTGCGGAGTCTGGCTGTAGACTAGGGCGGAAAACAGAAGGGGCAGTACAAGAGATTTCATGGGGGCTTCCTTGTAAAGTGGAAATTTCAGTTTATCAGAAGTTTAGTAATTCGCAGGTCGGGGACCTGTGCCACCTTGGGGGCCTGCGCCACTCCTGAGACCTGTACCGCTAATCTTGACCTCAAATACCGGGACGGCCAGGTCGGCGGCATCGCGCAGATTGCAATAGGGATCTTTGCCGAAGCCGTACCATAGAGTAGCACCGTCGGGCAGCTTGCCTTGCACCGACAGCAGAACGGTGCTCGCCTCGGCCGGATCGACGTGCGACTTGTAGATGAGCGGCGCCCATTCCCCATCCGGCTGGTGAATGGAGAAACCGGAAATCGGACCTTCGGACTGGAGACGGCCGTTCACTCCGGAAAAGCTCACTTTCACGAAACCATCCTGATAAGTGGCTGCTATCGGACGCGGCCCGCGCTTGCGCTCTCCAAAATCTTTGATGCGCGGGAACAGATCGAGGCACACTAAATCGGCCAAGCGCCGCGAGAGTCGTTTTAGATCTTCGGTGCCGACATGGATGCCATCGTCCAGCTGCAGATCGACTGCGGCGACCATTCCGGAGTGGGGAATCTCGCTTTCAGCGCGAAGCTGGGCGAGTTGCACGGCGTTCCACTCCGATACATTGTTCTTGTCGATATGCCGTCCGATTTGCACATAGTAGAACGGAAGATCCGGCTGGTTGAAATCGGCGCGAACGAGCCTTAACGAAAGCTTCGAACTTCGGACCGAACGCCGGCGCGGCCTTGGGATTGGCGTCTGACTCGCCTTGATACCACAAGACGCCTTTTACGCGCCCGCCCGCGGCCTGCACGCGGCGGTACATCGAACCGTACAGCGATTCGCCCTCCCGATCTTTCAATGCCGGACTCCACTGATCCATGGAAGTGCCGCCATGAGCGCAGGGGATCAGACCGACCGGCACATTGGTCCGCGCGACCATTTCTACAGCGAAAGGCAAACCGAGGCCGGCGCCCTTCTTTCGATTGGTGACGTAATTTTCGAGCGGCTGACCGGTCAACCGTTCAGGAACTCTTTCGGCATTCAGCGGCCAATGGACGGGATCGACGGCGCTCACTACAGTGTGGAGCGGTTCTTCGGCGACCAGCCAGCGGTCGGCCATGTCAAAGCTGTGGACCAACGGGGAGGGCTGCTGGACGTCGACCAGATCGCCGTGGCCTTCCATGTTCGACTGTCCGGCCAGGACCCACAGGTCGCCGACCAGGAGATTTGCGATCGAAAGCGTGGAGTCACTGCCCTGCAGCCGAACTTCGAGGCGATAGGGGCCGCCGACCGGCACGCGCCTTAGTTCTCCACCCCATTTCAGCTTCTGGATTTTTGCGACGGAAGACCAATCGAAACCGGGGACGGTCGTGGAGTCGGCTGCGATGAGGCGCGCCTCCACCTCCTTGCCGTTGACTTTCTTGCCGGACGCCACGCCGCTAAAGCTGATGTCGGCGGTCTGTTCGGCGGTTCGTTGGAAGACCTGGTTATCGGCCGGACCGGAGGTGATCCGGATCTCCTGGGCGGAGACCGCGCCCGAGAACGCGGCCACAAGGAATAACACCTGAGCGCGCACGGATTGCATTGTAGCAAGGCGATCGAAAGGTCCGCCAGGGCCGTCGAAGCTACTTACTGGCCAGCGATGGCGAGTCCGGCGTTGCCGGCTCAGTTGGCTCATTCGAGCCGCTTCCCATTAGCATGGCCTTCTTGCGGTTCTTGGCTTCGTACATCCGCCGGTCCGCTTCAGACAGCAGCGCGTCGGCATCCTGCCCGTCGGCCGGAAACGCAGCCAGGCCGATGCTCATGGACATGAGATTCTCACCGCACACGTTATAGCCGGCTCGTTGGACAACCTTCGGAAAACGGTCGGCATGTTGCGCAAAAACCTCTGGCCGCAAGCCGGGCATGATGAGCACAAATTCGTCTCCGCCCAAACGCGCCACGTAATCGCCCCCGCGGCACACCGACCGCAGTCCGCTCGCCACGGCGCGCAACACTTCATTTCCCTTGGCATGCCCGAAACGGTCGTTGATTTGCTTGAAGCCGTCCAAATCACAAACCACAACTGAAACTTCGGATTTGTCGCGCGCTGCCCGGGAAAGCTCGCGCTGAAGCTCGATGAACAGCGACCGCGCATTGGGAAGACCGGTTAGGTAGTCGGTAGTCGCGGAGCTCTCGGCTCGCCGATAACGCAAAGCTTGCTCGATGGAAATCCCGACTTTCTGACTCACCGCCTGCAGCACTCGCAGATGCTCGTTGTTGTAAATGTCGGGGTCGCTGTGATAAACCGTTAGGACGCCGATTCCGCTCGCTTGTCCGTCCAGGGGAACCGCTAGCGCCGAATTCAATTGGCATTGCAATTTGGAATCGGACCGGTAGGAGAGTTCCACCGATGGATTCCCATTCACGATCGGCTTGTGATTCTGAGCCACCCATCCCGACAAGCCGCCGCCCACCGGCAGTTCCGTGGGCGCGAACATTCCGCTGCCTTCTCCGCTGGCGTGAATCGGAGCCAGCGTATCGCCCCGCCGCATGTAGAAGATGATGGCGTCAAACGGAACGATTAACCGCAGCCGGTCCGTCACTAGGGCGAGAGTCTCGTTGAGCGTCAGCGAGCTTCCCAGGTCCGTCGTTAACTCGCGAAGGACTTGTTCTTCTAATCGAGCCGATGCGATCGGTTCCAGAAAACCCTCGCTATCGGGATCTATGCTGTTACGCGTGGCCACAGCCAGGTTTTGCAGACCCGTGGCCGGGGCCAGACCGCGTTCGACTCTCTCACCGGTCGAAAGCGGCGCCTGCCCATTCAATGCCGCTTGGGCGGCTTCGTCCAATTGGACATAATGCTGTTCCAGGATTTCCACTATCTTCGGATCGAAGGACTTTCCGGATTCGTTCCGGACCTGCGCCATCGCTTCCTGCAAACCAAGCGCACGCCGATAGGGACGATCCGAAGCCAGCGCGTCCAGATAGTCTACCGCCGCTAGAATTCGCGCTCCAATCGGTATCGCTTCCCCGGCCAAGCCGTCCGGATAGCCAGTCCCGTCCCATTTCTCATGATGCGAACGAATAATCGGCACCGCTGGATACGGCAACTTCATCCTTCCCACGATCTCCGACCCCACGATGGGATGGATCTTCATCTTCTCGAACTCTTCGGGCGTCAGTTTGCCGGGCTTAGAGATGATGTGTTCGGGAATCGCTAGCTTACCGACGTCGTGCAGTAATGCCGCCGTGCAAAGCCCCTTCAGCTCCGATTCGTTCAGGCCCAGCTCTTTGCCCACTTCCAGGGCGTAAATTTGCACTCGTCGCAAGTGCATCTCCGTGGTCTGATCCTTGGCTTCGATGGCCACCGCCAGCGCTTCAATTGTCCGCAGATGCACGGCCGCCATCTCGTCCACATGTTGCTGCTCCCTGTCGCGGGCGTCGGTGTACATGCGATAACCGCGCTCAATGACAAACAGAATCGGCAGCGCTACCACTGCCGCCGGAACGCCTGTCTCCCGGCTAGTCGAATTGATCATGCAAGCCATGTAGCCGGCCGCCACAAACCAGGGGAGCATCGTATAGAGACGCTTGCGATAAAACGATTTCAAGGAGGTCGTCGGTTCTCGAAGAATCGCTGACGCAATGGCGTAATGGAAGAAGAACACTAGCGAGCTGGCCAGCAGAATGGCTGGGAAAATCGGATTCAAGCGTTGATCCGGTGCTAGATGATAGGCATTGTATGCGGCCGCGATGCTGGTCGCGACGCTGCCCATCGTGAAAATAAGCTCGCCGAACGTTATCTTGAATCTTGCTTGGCGGAGTTCACTGAGTAGCGTGGCCGTGCATCCGATGAACAGCACTTCCGGCAGACTCAGCTCTACGATTCCGAGCAGGACTAACAGAAATCCGGTAGGAAAGCCGCCCAGGTTGATAGGAATCCGCAAGTTGAGCCACGACGTGCAAACTGCCGCCGCCAGGTAGAGCAGGAAGAGGGGAATGTTTCGCGGTCGGAACTGCGCAGCATTTAGGAAAAACACCGTGGCGCCCACCAGGGTGATTCCTAAGACGTAGATTCTCGCGTTGCTCCGAAGCTGTTTCATCGGGTCTGAGAGACCCTCTTAGGGCATCTCATCGTCCAATGCAGCTCAGATGGATAGACCGCTTGCTAATACTATGTAAGCGAGGAGCTTATAAACGCGGGACGAGGTTGAAATTCAGCGTCGAAAACTCGACAGCGGGGACAAACTGTCCGCTGCGAGGTACCTATTTTGTCTCAGTACCGATCTTGTCACAGAGCCTAAACCTTTATGAGACTCCATACTGGGAGTCACATGCGGCCCGCAAGAAGCTGGGGTTTTGGTTCAAAGAACCACGGCGCCCAATTTAATATCCGTGCTTTTGGGTCCCCGAGAGACAGCGCGAACAATGCGGGTGCTGCACCGGTCAGGTTCCAGACAACCTCAAACGGGTAAGAAGCATTTGCGAACGACGCCACTCCAGTAATACAAATCCCTGAGTTTTCAGTTGAGCAATTTATTATCTTCTGGACTTCGAAGCCTCGCCATTCTCCGAGTCGTCTTCGAAGCACTGTACTGTCCATTGTGGCATCGGCCCGAGGCGAAAAGCACCGTCGGCCTCGCGGTAGATCGGTTCGCATGCGCCCTCATTGAACATTTCGCGAAGCCGGTTGGAGGCGCTGATGACCACTCGCCGGTCTGTCTCGCTCTTGATCGGACGGCCCAGTTTGTCGATTTTGATCCGGTTTTCGCGTTCGGCAAGCTGGCGTTTCGCGAAACCGAGAAAAGGCAAGAAGGTGGTCAGGACGAGAATGGCGGACAGCGTCACTGATGCGATTAACATGAGCAGCAGAGCTGGAACCCGCATGAGGTTTAGTTTACCGACTGTTGGGCCGGGCACCGGGTTGAGGCTGACGTCCTCAATGTCTCGCAAAGGGTAGACATATCCTAGTCTTCTTGGGAGCGGATCGGGCCGGCACAGAGAGTTTTTCGACCCATCCTAAACTAGCTTGCACACCCACCCGCTCGACGCATCCGAATACCAAAAGACCCCTTTCCAGAGGTCCAGCCCATGGATCTCTGGGTCTTCCTTGGTCAACTGGATCTTCGCCAACGGCCTTCCGTCTTTGGGATCCAGCTTGTAGATGGCGCGATCGATCGTCTCTGCCACCCACAAATAGCCGTTGTCCCAAGCGATGCCATGTGTGCGGATCCCCGGGCCTGGGATGCTCCGGATTACCGCGCCCGTCTCCGGCTCGATCAGTTGAATCACTTCGGCCGGGGGCATCGCCATCCAGATTTTGCCGTCCACCCATTTGAGACCATGCGCGCCTGAGGGCCGGGTAGGCTTTCCAAACTTGGGCATACCGGCGCCCGGCTCGTCAAACGACGCCAGCGTCTTGCCGCTCTTCGGATCGACTTTGAGTGTCTTGAGTCCCCAGGTCGACGCGATCCACAAAGCACCATTGCCGTAAGTAATTCCGCTACCGTGAATCGATTCGGTCTGGATCTCGGAAATCACCGAACCGTCCTGCCAACGCACTTTGAAGACTTTGTTGGGGTCCACCTGGTCGAGAATCCAAAGCCCGTCGGAAGCGGCCTGCAGGTCGTTGGGCTGTTTGCCTGGCGCTTTGAAGGCTTTTTCCACGCGCTTGGGAATAACCGGCAGTTTCTGTTTGTCTTCGATCGTCGCCGCCCGAAGTCCGGACACCAGCGTTGCCGCGCCCGCCGACGTCAAGAACCGCCGCCGCGAAACATCGTTCATCATGAGCACCTCCTGAGAATGCCGCTTTCCGAGGGACCGGGATAAAACGCCCGCGCCCTCCGACACATCGTACCTCTTATTGTCCAGTCAGGTAATGAGCTGATGTTTGCAGCTCAATCCATCGGCACGGAACCCGTATATCTCAGGATGTAAAGACCACCCGTGAACCGGTCGTTCGCATAGATTAGACCGTTTTCATCCACAATGGCATGGTTCATCTGCGAAGTCCCGGCCGGATTCTTGGGAGGCGCGGCCGGAATGTAAAAGCCGATCTCCTCGATGTGTGGCGGCGCGTCTGGAACACCTGTGGCGCCCGGCGCTACGCGAAAGATGCGCACTCCGCCGTTGAACCAGCTCGCGACGGTGGTGTTCAGCAGCCGCTTGGAAGTTGAGCTCGGGAAGTTGGGATGCAGGTTGTGCGCTCCGAATCGGCCGCCGCGCGTGCACAGTTCACCATCGTTGGCATGGTAAGGGGCCGTGCCGATCACCATCGGATTCTTCTCGGCGCGTATATCCATCAGCCAAACCAGCTTGGGCGAGTCCTTGCAATTCTCCTGCGTGTCTTCGTCCGATACCAGCGCATAGCCGCGGTTAAACATCGGCTGAAAGGTGTGGGTGAAGCCGGTATAAGGCGGTCCAAATTTCGCCTGCCCCAAAACCCTCGGCGTAAAGGTCTTGGCGCGCCCAGCCTTTACGTCGGCGAGCCCAGAGATGTCCATTACAAAAACGCCGCCTTCGATGTAGGCCATGTAGGCGCGATCGGGATGATCCGGCCATACTTCGATCTGATGGGGCCGATAACCGCTGTCAAACCGTGGATTCCGCGCGGGCAGGCATTCCGGCAGGCACGCGTCGCCCTTGCGCGTTCCTGGATACCACCAGCGACCGACCTCGTGAGGATGCCGCGGATCGCGAAGATCCACGATCAGGTAAAACTGGTCATCGTTCTTATTTGTGGGATCGAAGTCCGAGGTGCCCGTAGTGACGTGCGCGAACTCGCCGTCGACAAACCATAGGCAGTGCACGCCGCGGGAGTTCGGCCCCGAGTAATCGACGAACGAGAGCTGAAGATCCTGAAGGGTCTTGGCTTTCTGAATGCGCGCAAAGTCGGACACATCCAAGATCCACAGGCCGGCCATTTTTTGTCCCTGTTTGAGCGTCTGGTTCGCCACCGCCAACACGTTGCCGGAGAGTCCGAGCGAGTTGCAGCGAGTGATGCCGGGTGCTGGTGATGGAAGCTGGTTGATCATCACTGGATTCTCGGGATGCGTGACGTCGACTATGCTCAGGCAGGTTTTTTGTCCCTCATGTGCGAGATAGAGCACGCGGCGGCCATCTGGAAATTGCTGGATGGCCAGGCCCTCGCCGCCGTCGCCATTCCCGTTGAGATCGTTATGTCCGACCAGCGAGACGTTCTGTGCTTCCGCCACCGGCTGTGATCTGGCCGCCGCAGCCAAAGAAAACATCACGAAGGCAGCGGCGAGATATGAAAACAAGAACTTCACAAGGCGTGCCATCCAGCTTACGATACCACCGCATGGGACAGCACGCGCGCCAAGGCAGCGCGCTACCCTACTTGATAGGAGTTTCAATCTTGCGGTATCAAGCTGTCATTGTCTTATTGACGATTTCTACGTGCTTCGCTCAAACCAGGAGCGGTCTTTTGAGGAGCGCCTTGGATGGCGACGCGAGGTCGCAACTAGCCTTGGGAGATCTATACCTGTCCGAGGAGAATTACTCGGAGGCTTTCCGTTTCTACCAGATGGGCGCTGAACAAAAGTTAAAGGAAGCCGAATGCGCTCTCGGCAACATGTACCGTTTCGGGCAGGGAACCAAGCAGAACTATGTCGAAGCGGCTCGCTTGTATCAACTCGCCGCGGATCAAGGTTGGCCCCAGGCCGAGTTCAACTTAGGCGTGATGTACGACAACGGCCTGGGAGTGGAGCAAGATTATAGTGAAGCGATGCGCTGGTATAAACTGACTGCTGCAAAAGGCACGGTTGATGCCGAGTACAATCTAGGGCTACTGTATGCAAACGGAAAAGGCGTCACCCAAGATTTCAAAGAAGCCATGCACTGGTATCGCTTGGCAGCCGACCACCGAAAGATGCCAGAGGCCCAGTTCAATATAGGGGCAATGTACGACAACGGCCAGGGAGTGGAGCAAGATTACAAGGAAGCCTTGCGCTGGTATAAGCTGGCCGCGGATCAGGGCCACGCCGAAGCACAATTCAATCTAGCGCTTATGTACACCAATGGTCAGGGTGTTGATCATGATGACCAAGAGGCTTTTCGTTGGTTCAGACTGGCCGCGGAACAAGGACAGCGTGAGGCGGCCTCGAATGTTGGGGTGATGTACGTGAACGGCGAGGGTATCTCGAAAGACTACGTAGAGGCGGTCAAGTGGCTCAGTGTGGCAGTGAGTGAGGGCGATCGAGACTCGGTCGATGCCCTGGACCAAGTCGTCGCCAGGATGACCCCGGTGCAGATTGAGAAAGCCAAGCAAATGGCGGAAACGTGGAAGCCCTGCCAGGGCAAAGCGGAATGCGACAATCGGCTAAAGAAGTAGCCTGGCCAGAGGCAAGTCCGCGTCAAGCAAATATCAAGCGATTGTTAACGGGAACCAACCGTCAAATGGCACAAAAATTCCGAGCGTCCTGGTGTCCGGAGGGGCCGGCCGCAGGACATCGTCGGTCTGGAAGGTAATCTCGATCTGCTCGCGCATGGCTGCGTGCGGTATCTTTTCTTGATAAACGTGTTCACCCGCTGTGGCGTAGCTATGAGCAGGGAGTTTGAATCCGTTGATGACCGCGGTGAGAGTCAGGCTCTGGCGGGCCGCGAGAATCACCTCGGGCAGCAGGAAGCGAAAGTATAACTCCTGAGTAGAGCGCGTGAGCAGCGGTCTGCGGACGACCAAGGAAAATTTCTGGGCGGTCCAGCGACAGTTGCCCTCCTGCCCATACCAGCCTTCGGCCAGACGAGCATCCAGATCCAGATTGGTGTTGCGACTCTCGAGTAGACAGAAGGCCCGCTCATCGTTCTCCGCATGCACCGGGTCGGATGCCTCCACCGCTCCGACCGTCGCGAAGTCGCAAACTCGCCATCCGGTCCGTTCGAACAGTCGTCTCAAACCGGCGCCGGAGAAAATCCAGTAGTTGGTGCAGTCGTCATTCGTTTCTCTTTCGCCGACAAGGTATCCGACGGGGACCTCGCTGAGCTCAGTCTTGTGGTCGGGCGTAAGCCGTGCGATGCGGGTACTCAACAGGCAGTACTTCGCACGCATGGAAAGCTCCTCCAGCACATAAATGGGATTCTTGAGATGATACAGCACGCCGAAAAGCAGGACCAGGCCGTAGGTCTGCCGAGGGAGCACGAACTGGCGATCGAGGTCGACCTCGTTTATTTCGACCGCCGAGTGCAGCGCCGCTTTGAGCGCCCGAACGCCTTCCATGCCGTTGTAATTGGTGGCCGAGTGATCTATCGCGTCCACCGTCAGACCTAAGTCCTCGAAGAAATAGGACAGCCCGCCATCGCCGCATCCGATATCCAATACCGGATAACCCTCGGTCAAGGCGATCAGCTTCCTGCGCGCTCCCGTCAGGACGCCTTCCAGTAGGTCGATGGTCGAAAAGTGTGTGATATGGATACCAATCTCTGCCAGACGGCAAAGAGCAATTCTTCTTGACGGCATTCAGGCGCTGCTCAAATTCGTGAACGGCGGTAACTGAGCTGCCTGATGTCCCAGGATCGTGTATCGTTCGAAAGAGTGGTCGTACCCTACAATATAAAATATAGAGCAAGAGCCTCGATTTCCCTGGGTCTGGATTTACACGTTTACGGCACTCGTGTTGGGCGTAGCAGTGGGCGTGTTTGCGTGGCTGGCAGTGCAATCGCATCGTGAGGCGGGCTTGGGCAGAACTGCGAATGCTGCGCCGCCGCCCATGCGGCACATTCCGCCCGAAACTATCGCGCTACTGGCCCGGTTCGATCCCCCTGAGTACGAGGCCGCCAATAATGTACACGCCTCGCCCGAATTTCGAGCTGCCATAGAGCGCTACCGCACAGCACGACTACGCCGGAGCCCGATGGGCCTGCGTGCAGTCGCCGAAGCCCAGCCTCAATCGGTGGAAGCGCGATTCTACCTTGCGATCTGCCTGCTGCTCACCAATGACCGTCCCGGGGGCATCCAGTTGCTGAAGGATGTAACCGCTGGCGGCGACACGCCATACCTGGAATCCGCTCGCTTCTATCTGGCAAAGGCCTTGCTGGGCCAAGGGAACTTGGCCGGAGCGGACCTGCAGCTTCGGATAATTATCGAAATGCACGGGAAACTCGAAAAGCAGGCGCAAGCATTGCACGCGCAGATTATCCCCCGACCTTAGCGGATTTCTTCTTCAGACCGGGTACCAGTACCAATTTCTGGCACTTTTTGAGAGCAATGGACCGTTCTCCCGACAACGTTGCGCGACTACTCTGGACCTGGAGAACAATATCATGCTCAAGTTCATAATCACATCCGCCGCCCTGGTGGGCTTCTTCGCGTCTTTGCCCGCGAACGCAACCACAATCAATTTTTCAACGGCGCTCCCCGCCGGACATCAGGGTGAGTCGGTGACAGTCGGAGGGGTTACCGCGTCCGCTTGGGACGTTTCCAAGACCAACAACTCGCTATGGATAGACGACGGCGTCATTCTGAATAATCGTCAGGAAGGCCCAGATGAACTCGGTCTAGGTGTCTGCCTGGCGTCCAATTGCCCGACAACTGGTAACGGCGACATCAACGAAATCGACAATAATGGAAGCACTTTCGAAGTGATCCGGCTCGACTTTGGCGCCTCGACGTTCGTCAACGCCATCGGCTTATCATCTCTCGATAGCGGGTTGAAGGATGGCTTCGCGATTTTCGGCAGCAACACCGCCCAGCCGACGCTGTCGTCCTTAACGGCCATTGCGCAGGGCACAAATACGAGCGTCGGATCGGTAACGCCGACAATCACGATCAACCAAGCAGACCGATATTTCTTTGTAACGTCGCTGAAGCGAGGAACTAGCGATTCGGGATCTGATTTTCTGCTTGAGAGCGTGACGACCGCGCCGGAGCCATACACCGCGGCCATGCTGGGCCTCGGGCTTCTGGCAATCGGAGCAGCCCTGCGTTTGAGAATCGCCAATAACCGGAACGAGGAGTCGAAGTAGCTAAGCCTCTAGGGCCGGGACATCCACCCAGGCGCGTTTTCGCCAGGATTCCAGGCCCTTTTCCGCGAGCTGCACGCCTTTCGCGCCTTCGAGCAAGCTCCACCGGAACGGCTCATCGGCCACCACATGCCGCAGGAACAGCTCCCACTGGATCTTGAATGCGTTGTCGAATTCAGTCTGCTGCGGGACCTTCTGCCAGCCGTCGAAAAAATCGATCGGGCTGTCGATGTCGGGATTCCAGACCGGGCGCGGCGTGGCGGCATGCGGCTGGATCCAGCAATCGCGCAAGGCCGGCGACGGCCGAGCCTTGCGTGCCGTCCACTTGCAGCGTCAGCAGATCGTCGCGCCGCACGCGCACGCACCAGGAGGAATTGAAATGCGCGATGATGCCGCCCTCCAGCTCGAACGTGGCATAGGCCGAATCGTCGGCGGTGCAGTCATAAGGCCTTGCCGCTCTCATCCCAGCGCCGCGGGATGTGGGTCGCGCCCAGGCAGGAAACCGCTTTCACGTCGCCGAAGAGATTGTCGAGCACGTAGCGCCAGTGGCAGAGCATGTCGATGATGATGCCGCCGCCGTCTTCTTTGCGGTAATTCCACGACGGGCGCTGGGCTGGAATCGTGTCGCCCTCGAATACCCAGTAGCCGAACTCGCCGCGCACGGAGAGATATCCGCCCGAAGAAGCCGAGCTCGCGTGAGCGTCTTCAGTTTCACAGGCCGGGCAGCCAGAGCTTGTCCTGCACCACGCCGTTCTTCACGCCGGCTCTTCTTCGCGAGTTGGTAGAGCTCGCAGCGCGCCTTCGTAAGCTGTCGGCGCTGGGCTTTTCGCAGTAAATGTGTTTGCCGGCGGCGATGGCCTGGCGCACGGCGTCGGCGCGGCGGTCGGTGGTTTGCGCGTCGAAGTAAATCGAATAGTGCGGGATCGTCGAGCGCGGCCTCGAGATCGGTGGTCCAGCGGAAGGCCGCCGCTCTCCTGAGCCAGAGCTTCCAGCTTGGCGGCGTTGCGGCCGACCAGCAACGGCCGCGGCATGATCGTTTCGCTGTCGCTGATCTTCACGCCGCCCTGCTCCATGATCGCGAGGATCGACGGCGCAGGTGCTGGTTCGTGCCCATGCGTCCGGTGACGCCGTTCATGATGATGCCGACCGAATGAACTGTTTTCGAATTCACGCTCGCTCCTTCGATTTCTCGGTGCACTGCGGCTGGCGCCCGCCGGCAGCGGCGGAGCTTCGATGCCGGCGCGCGGCAGAGTGCCGTCGAGTTCCTGCCGCCAGTGCGCCACATCGCCCGCCGGGCCGTAGCAGTAGATCATGCGCAGCGGCGTCGCGCCGATATTGGTGAGTTGATGGAACACGCGCGGTGGGATGTAAACGGCCTGCCCGGTCGCCAAAGTCGGTTTTCTCCTCGCCCAGGCACATTTCGCCGGTGCCTTCGACGATGAAATAAATCTCTTCCTGCTCCTGATTGTGCCAGGGCACCTGGCCGCCATTGGGTTCGAGCGTGACATGCCCCATGGAAAAGTTGGTGGCCTGGATCGGGCTCGCGCCGCCCACCAGGTTCTGCGTCCGGCGCCGCGCGGGGTAGGCTCGTCCGGCGATCTCGGAAAGATCCGCGATGATCATGAGCTGGGTCCTTGTTGCGAAATTTCAAAGCTCCGAAATTTTCAAAGCACCGGGCCGATGCGCCACGGCACAAATTCTTTGTGTCCCAGCCGCTCGCTGCAGGTATTTTCGCCGGAAGCCACGCGCAGAAGCAGGTCGAAGATTTCGCGGCCGATTTGCGCGACGGTCGCTTCGCCGTCGGCGATGCGGCCGGCATTGATGTCCATGTTGTCGCGCATGCGGCGATAGGTGGCGCTGTTGCTCGCGATCTTGATCACGGGAATGGTGGGAAAGCCGATGGCGCTGCCCCGCCCGGTGGTGAAGGCGATCAGGTTGCGCCGCCGGCGGCCAGCCCGGTCAGCGATACCGGATCATAGCCCGGCGTGTTCATAAAGACGAAGCCGGGCGAGTTGATGCGCTCGGCATAATCCACCGCATCCATCAGCGGCGAGGTGCCCGCCTTGGCAACCGCGCCCAGCGATTTCTCGAGGATGTTGGTCAGGCCGCCTTCCTTGTTCCCGGGCGAGGGATTGTCGTCGAAGCTGCCGCCGAACCGGTTCAGATAGCGTCTTGTAGCCGTCGATCGAATCCGAGCAGCTTCTCGCCGACTGCACGGTTGCGCGCGCGCCTGACCAGCAGATGTTCGGCGCCGAAGATCTCGGTGGTCTCGGCCAGGACGGCCGTTGCGCCGATCGCGGCCAGCAGGTCGGAGCAGACGCCTAGCGCCGGATTGGCCGTGATTCCGGAGAAGGAATCCGATCCGCCGCAGTTGAGGCCCAGAACAATTTTGGAGGCCGGCGTTTCGACGCGTTTTTCGGCCGCCGCCTGTTCGATCATGCCGGCGATGTCTGTCCGCGCCGCCTCGACGGTGGCGCGCGTTCCGCCGCTTGACTTGCAGCGTCATGCCCACCAGGCGGTCGGTGCGCGGCGTATCCTTGCCGAGATAATGATCGATCTGATTCACTTCGCAGCCCAGGCCGAGAATGATCGCCGCGGAGACATTGGGATGGTTGAGGACGCCGGCCAGCGTGCGTTGCAGCTGCTCGGTATCGGGGCCGATGGTCTGGCCGCAGCCTTCGCCGTGCGGGAAGGCCACGACGCCGTCGACATTGGGCGGCAAAGGTTCGTCTTCGAAGCTGGCGGCGATCAGCTCGGCAGTGTGCGCGGCGCAGTTGCTGGCGGCCACCACCGCGATGTAGTTGCGAGTGCCGACGCGTCCATCCTCGCGCTGGTAGCCAAGGAACGACGGGATGTCCTTGCGGAGGCTGTGGCAAGCGCAATTCGCCGTCAGGAAACTCGTAGGCGAAGGACAAGTTCCTCGAACGCGACGTTGTGCGTGTGAACGTGACGGCCGGGTTCGATGCGCATGCGCGCGCGGCCGATCACCTGGCCGTAGCGGAGACGATTTTCGCCGGCGCTGATGGCGGTGATCGCGACCTTATGGCCGGCGGGAACCGGATCTTCCACCGTGATGGACCGCCCGTTCACGCGCAGTCTCCTGGCCCGGCGAAAGCGGCACGCGCGCGATCGCGACATTGTCGGCGGCATTCAGATGAATCACGGCAGTTTTCGGCGGTCGGAAGTTTGGCAATCTCAAGCAGGCCCATATGCGTCTAGCGCTCTAAAACAGTTTCGGTGATTTGCTCACCGGTGTGAACGTGAAACAGATTGCCTTGCGGGTGAATCCAGATCCCTCGCCTCTTGCGGGAACCGGGATGTCTTCAATTTTGGCACGGTAATGAATTGGCTGGTCTCGACGCCCGGAATCAGCTTGCCGATGTGCAGATGGACGTGGCATTGCGTCTGGACGCTGGGCGCATTATACGCGACGGCCCACTCGTCGCCGAACAGCGCTTTCGCCTTTCGCGATGGCGGCGGTCCAGAGTTCGGCGCGCTGCTCGGCCATTCAAGAGATCGATGGATCGCTCATGCGTTCGCGGGAGAGCCAGCCAGCGGTTGGGCTTGGTGGGATTGGCATCCTTGAGGAAGAAGACCGGGACATCGGCAGGCTGCTTTTCTGCTTCCCGGCAAAGGCTGCACTGGCGCGCTTCGAGAGTTTCCGGTCTGGCAGGATCGCAATTGCAGGTAACGAAGTCCGCGCGCAGAGCCAGCGCTGCGAACAGGACCGCGGGAATCAAGAGATCGACGCACTCGCCATCATTATACTTAAGACTTGTTTTCCTCAGTTCAGAGGCGCTGGGCGCTGCTGCTGTGCGGCGCCGCGGCGATCTATACTTCCTCTACTTTTTCGGATTGACGCGAACCGGTCTGCTGGGGCCCGATGAGCCACGCTATGCGGCCGTCGGCCGGGCCATGGCCGAAACGCGGCGACTGGGTCACGCCTCGGCTGTGGGGCGAGCCTTGGTTCGAGAAGCCGGCGCTGCTGTACTGGATGACGGCGCCGGGATTTAAAGCTGGGCTCGACCTGGATCTGCGCCGCGGTTGCCGGTGGCGATCGCGAGCGTCGCGTTCCTCATCTATTTCTTCGCGGTGTTGCGACGGGAATTTGGCGATCGCGTGGCTTTCTACGCCACGATCATCCTGGGGACGTCGGCCGGATGGCTGGCCTTCAGCCGCGTCGCCGTGACGGATTTGCCGATGTCCGCTGCGTTTGCCGGCGTGATGATCACGGTCATGACCGGACGAGGTCGCGTATCTTGCCGGCCTACTTTTGGGAGTGGCCGTGCTCGCCAAGGGATTAGTGCCGCTGGCTCTCCTCCTGCCGGCACTATGGTTCTGGCGAAGGCGCGTGCCCGATCTGTTGGTGCTGCTAACGGTCGCCTTAGTCGTCGCGGCGCCCTGGTACGTTCTGGTAACGCTGCGGAATGGCGCGCCTTTTCTCGACGACTTTTTCTGGAAGCAGCATTTTGCGCGCTACCTCACTGGTGCGCTGCAACATGAACGGCCATTTTGGTTTTATTTGCCCATTCTTCTAGCCGGCTTCTTTCCCTGGACTCCGCTGTTGTGGTTTCTGTACGAAAAGCGGATCTACAAGGACACGCGCGCAGCGTTCCTGCTCGCCTGGCTGGCCTGGGGTTTTCTCTTCTTTTCGATCTCGCGCAACAAGCTTCCAGGTTATCTGCTGCCGTTGCTTCCGGCCGCGGCGGCGCTCATCGGGATCGCAATCGCGCAGGCCAAGCCTCGATCCATCAAGATGGCATGCCTGCTTGGCGCATCTGCTGCTTTACTCACGCTGACGCCTATGATTGGCCAACTATTGCCGCCAGCGCTGGCCTCGGGTTTGTCGAACATAGGTATGTTCGCTGTAGCCGTTGCCAGCAGCTGGGTCTCTCCCGTGTTGCTGATCACCTTTGTTTGCGGATTCCTGGAGTGGAAAGGCCGCCGGGAATGGGCGATTGCGGCGATTGCGATGCTGACGACTATTGCTGTGGTGCGCTTAGTCTCGGAAGTCTATCCTGCTTTGGATCGCGAGGCGTCGGCGCGGACCAGATGGAATTCTGGTGCAAATTCAATAACTTGCGTCTCGAGCGAAAACCGATCTTTGCGTTATGGATTGAGCTATTACGCCGGCCGCCAGCTTCCAGATTGTAATTAGTCTCCAAATATAGTAATCTCTATAGGGATACTAGTATATGGCCACGACTGAAGACGCCATCCAAATTGAGAACCTCCAACTCCAAACCGAAGCGGAGTACGACGCCACCGTCCGCGCGGATATTGAAGAGTTCCGCGCCCACGCTGAGAAGTTCACAGCTGGCGAGATAACTGACGATCAGTTCCGCGCCCAGCGTTTGCGCCGCGGTATCTACGGCCAACGCCAACCGGGCGTGCAGATGATCCGGACCAAAGTGCCCGGCGGTATTTTGACTGCGCGGCAAATGGATCAACTGGCCCTTATCGCCGATGAGTTCGGTGGCGGCAAAGGTCATCTCACCACGCGACAGAATATCCAGTATCATTTCGTGCCACTGTTGCGCGTGCCCCCGTTGTTGCACCTGTTGGCCGATGTTCGGCTGACGACCCGCGAGGCCTGCTACAACACCGTCCGCAACGTGACCGCGTGCCCTTTAAGCGGACTACTGGAAGACGAAGCCTTCGACGTGCAGCCTTATGCGCGCAAAGTGGCGTTCGCATTTCTGCACAAAGAACTCACCGACAGTTTGCCGCGTAAATTCAAGATCGCATTCTCCGGTTGCAAAGAAGATTGCATGCTGTGCGCGATCCACGATATTGGTCTGCGCGCCGTTATTCGCGATGGCAAGCGTGGATTTCGGATGGTGGTCGGGCGGCGGCCTTGGTCCCTTGCCCTGCGAGGCGCATTTGCTGGACGAGTTTGTGCCCGAGGAGCGCCTGGTCAATCGCTGCGAAGCTGTCATTCGCCTGTTCAGCAAGCACGGCAATCGTCAGAACAAGAACAAGGCCAGATTAAAGTTTGTTCTTCGAGAGCGCGGATTCGATTGGGTGAAGGAACAGATCGAGAAGGAATATCAAGACATCCTCACCAACGGCGGCATTCCGACTCCCGAAACTGTGCCCGACGGCTTTGGTGGTTTTCAATCATCACCACCACCGCTGGGCACTGGCGATCTGCTGCCGGTTCTGGGTCCCAATGGTCACTCACATCCTGAATATGAGCGCTGGCTCCAGACTAATATTCGACCGCAGAAGCAAACCGGCTATGCGATTGTCACCGTGAAAGTGGCCCAGGGCAATCTCACTGGCGATCAGATGCGGGGGTTGGCGAGTCTTTCTCGAACTACCGGCGACGGGCTGATCCGCGTGGCAGTGGATCAGAATGTGGTCCTGGCCTATGTTCCTCTGCGCAGGCTGCCCCAGGTTTATAAAGCCTTGGATGAGATTCGACTGGCTGATGCCGGCGCGCGCGAAATTGACGACGTCACGACATGTCCGGGGGCTTACAGTTGCAACCTGGGCATCACGAAGGCGATGAGTCTGGGAGCCGCGCTGGCTGCGACCGTTCGGGATCACTCGGATCCGCTGGTTCGCAAGCTCCAGATCAAGATCAGCGGGTGCCCCAACTCCTGCGGGCAGCACTGGATCGGTGACCTCGGTTTTTACGGCAACGCGCGTAAAATCGACGGCAAAGAGGTTCCCTACTATCAGATGCTGTTGGGCGGAGGATACGACTCGGCGGGTCTTATGCGCTTCGGCGTCGCTATACAGAGCATTCCGGCGCAGGCTAGCGCCCAACGCTGTGCAACGGGTGCTGAAACACTATGTCGCGAACCGGCTGGAGGGGGAAACTTTCCGTGACTACGTACTACGCCATAAGGTGGAGACATTTCGTCTCATGACCAACGATTTGGCCAAGCCTGCCGAGACCTTCCCGGAGATGTATCAGGACTGGGGCGACGACGTGGGTTATTCTCTTCAACTTGGGACGCGGGGAATGCGCCAGCTAGCGTGAATAGCCTCCCCGCTGGGTTAGTTGTGCCGCCAGGTGTGTGTGTGGCGACCCAACGGGTATTAGCGACCCAATTGGTTTTGTGAGCCCGCCTACGCTCTCTTGGACGAGCGTGCGCTCTGAGTCTTAGCGGCTTCGATGAGTGCGCCCTGCGCCATGGCGAAGGCTGGGATCGAGATGGATCGATCTACCAAGTCGGCCATCGCGTGCACCGCCAATCCTTCGGCTTCCTTGACGAAGTTCAGCATTTTGTGCTCGGCATCAAAGTCCACGAACACGCAGTCTCCGCCGCGTACTTGGTCGGTAGCGATCAGGTTCGACATAGGTTGAACCAGCAGCCGCTCGATGGCGCGTTTCAGATGTCGGGCGCCGTACTTCAGATCGGTGCCCTTCCTGGAGCAGGAATTCCTTAGCGCCGTCACTGGCTTTGAACACAAATGACTTCTCCGGCGCCGTGTTGAAGATCCGCTGCTGAACCATGTTCAGCTCGATGTCCAGGATCTTCTTGAGCTCGGCAGTTCCCAGCGGTTTAAAGGTGACGATCTTGTCCAGCCGGTTGATGAACTCTGGCGTAAACTTGCGCCGCGCGGCGTCAATTCCACTGCGGCCGATCTTGGCGCTCAGCTTTTCGTCCATCGTCCCATTTTGGCTCTGGCGGGACGTTTCGCCGGCATTAAAGCCCAGCCGCGGATTCATCAAGGCGCTCATTTCGGTGGCGCCCAGGTTGCTGGTCATGAAGATCAGCGCGCGCGAGAAATCGACTTTGCGGTTGTCGCCCAGCGTGAGGGTTCCCTTGTCCAGGATCCCCAGCAACAGATTCCATAGGGCATCCGAAGCCTTTTCGATTTCGTCGAAGAGAACGAAGCTCAGCTTGATGGTTTCAGTGTGATACTGATTCAGCACTTCCTGGCTCAACAGCGGATGCGTTTCGCGATGTCCCAGATATCCGGGAGGCGAGCCGATCAGCTTGGCGATCTCATGGCTGTGCTGAAATTCCGCGCAATCAATTTTGATCACCGCGCGAGCATTCTTCACCAACGCTTCCGACGTGGCTTCCACAATGCGAGTCTTGCCGGAACCGGTGGGGCCCAGGAACAAGAAGTTCCCGATCGGGCGCGAGGGCGGCGTCATCCCTGTCAGATACATCTGATAGATGTTGACAATCTGTTGGATGGCTTCGTCCTGCCCGACAATCATGCGGCGCAAGTTGGTTTCTAGCGCTTCCGCTTCTCTTCCGGTCCGCGAAGGATCTAAAGGAACGTTAACCCGTAACATTTTCTGAGCCCCTTTCAACTACAACTCCCGACTTTTACAGAGCAAATTGCGTGCCATACTGATCCAAACCCGCTAAAGCCTCATTTCAAAGGCCTTGACGGTCTGACCTCCACCCGGCTCACTAGCGTCCTTTCCGGCATTCTCAAAAGCATGAGTACGATCTCCCCGATATCTTCTGGAGCGATCTTCCAATCCGCTCGGGCCCGTGCCCGAACCGAATTCCGTATCAACGCTTCCTGGCATCACGTAACTGACTCTCACTTTGTCATATCGGTGATCCAGCATCATGGCTTCACTAAATCCATTCAGTCCAAATTTCGACGCATTGTAAGCTGCCCCACCCGCGAATGCGTTCTTGCCAGCCAAGCTACTTATGTTGATGATGTAGCCACCGCCTCGTTGCTTCAACCTTGGAAGGGCTTCACGGCAGCAGTAAAAAACTCCCGACAGATTCGTCTCTAGAGTTTTTTGCCAGTCTTCGACACTGAGATCCGCGGTGCTTTTGAAAACTCCCACGCCGGCGTTGTTCACCAGGATATCCAAGCCGCCCATCTCGCGATCGATCAAAGTAAACAGATCCGCTACCTCAGTGTTGCTCCTTACATCGGCAACTTTTCCAAGCACTTTACTTTTTGACTTAGTTGGTGAGCTGGCTTACTGCGCTTTTCACGGTTTCCTCGCTGCGCCCACAGATGGCCACGCCCGCGCCCGCGCCCAGTAGTGCTTCTGCGACCGCTAGTCCTATGCCGCGTGTGCCGCCCGTGACCAGTGCATTTTTTCCTGCAAGAAATGTGTTCATGAATCCATGCTAGAACGGCCACTGAAGGCGCGGATGCGATTTCGAGCTGCCTGCGTTCTGCGTTCGCTGAGCGGCGCGCTATCATGGATGTTTTGAAGGGAGTTTCGTCCATGCACAATTCCGTCCTGGTGCCGATGGTTGTCGAACAGACCTCGCGCGGTGAACGCGCTTTCGACATCTACTCGCGCCTGCTGAAGGAAAACATCATTTTCCTGGGAACGCCCATCGATGACAATGTGGCCAACCTGGTCATCGCCCAGATGCTATTTCTGGCGGCGGAAGATCCGGAGAAGGACATCTCGCTCTACATCAATTCGCCGGGAGGGTCCATTACGGCTGGGCTGGCTATTCTCGATACCATGAATCTGGTGGAGCCCGACATCGTGACCTATTGCGTGGGTCAGGCCGCCTCCATGGGCGCGGTGCTGCTGGCCTGCGGAACGAAAGGCAAGCGCTACAGCCTGCCGCATTCGCGCATCCTGATTCACCAGCCTTCCATGAGCGGACTGGGAGGACAAGCGGCCGACATCGACATCTACGCCCGTGAGATTCTGCGCATGCGCGAGTCGCTCAACCAGATTCTCGCCAATGCCACCGGCCAGCCGGTGGACCGCATTGCCCGCGACGTGGATCGCGATTATATCCTCGAGCCTGACCAGGCGTTGGAGTATGGCATGATCGATCGCATCATTTCCAACCGCGCCGTCATGCAGCCCAGTGCCCACGCGGTAAATGACGCCGGTGACTGGCCAGCTCCGTATTTTCGCTGGCGCTCTGTTCGCCTGTAGCGCCTTTGCGCAATTGATTCCGCCCGGTACGGCGGTGCCGCTAACATCCAAGCCACCTGTCGTTTTCATCAATGGTTTCGAGCTGGTTTGCTCGGGCGAATCATTTTCCAACACGTTCGGAAACGCCGATCAGGTGCTCCAAGCCAATGGCGAGGTGAGCCTCTTCTTCGATATCTGCAGTGTGTCCGGATCGCCCACGATCGAGGATCTGGCAGCCTCGCTGTCCACGTTTCTTGCGAACCTTCACTATGTCGGCGGCATGCCGGTGGAACAGGTGGATGTCGTCGCGCACAGCATGGGCGGCCTGGTGCTGCGCAGTTATCTGAGTGGAAAGCAGAATACCTCCGGCGTGTTTCAACCGCCCGCTCAGATCGATGTGCGCAAGGCCGTCTTCCTCGCCACGCCACATTTCGGAACGGGTGTCGCGTTGCCATTCGGCGTGACGCCGCAACTGCACGAACTTGCCAGCGGCAGCACATTCTTATTCGACTTGGGCACGTGGAATCAAGGGACTGACGACCTGCGCGGTGTAGACGCGATCGCCGCTGCCGGAAATGGCGGTACCGGCCAGGCCGTAATGAAGGGCTTCGACGACGGCGTGGTCGCGTTGACCAGTGCGTCGCTCCGGTTCTATCAACCCGGCCGGACGCGCGTGCTGCCGTATTGTCACGTGAATGGCGGCGGGGTCGTAAGCTTCGCTGGCTTGTGCACTTCCAGCGCTCAGGGCATCGCCAACATCACGTCAGCGATGCACGAGTCGGCGCAGATGATCGTCTCGTTCTTCAATGGAACCAGCGACTGGCAAAATGTTGGGGTGGCGGCCGAGAATGATCCTTTTCTATCGGTGGATGGAGGGCTGATCGTGGAAACGCGCAATGCTGACGATACGCTGCTCAGTATGTCGTCGCTGAAAGCCACGTCATCCATGGGTGCATCCAAACAGTTGAATATCCCCTCTGGCGACGTCGCCTACACGGATCTCTTCCCAGCCGGACCTTTAACCCTGACGGCTGTTGCTCCGCTGACTATCACTAATTCCGTCGCGCTTCCGGCCGGAGGCATCGAGCCTTACACGGTCAAACCAGGCCCACGGATCGCGCGCGTGCTTCCCGCTCCCGCGAATGTTTTTCCGCTTAGCTTGGCGCCGGGGATGTTTATCGCGATATATGGCCAGTTGCTGGCTGCTCAACCAGCTCAGGCTACAGGCCTGCCATTTCCAACCCAGTTGAGCGATGCGCAGGTGTTGTTCAACGGGACACCGATTCCGCTCTCCTACGCGTCGCCCGCGCAAATCAACGGCGTGATTCCTGACAGCGCCACCAGCGGCATCGCCACCCTCATGGTGAGCAATGGCGCAGGCAAGCGCACGGTGAACGTCTTGGTCGAAGCCGCCGTGCCGGCCATTTTCACTTTAGATGGCTCCGGAGCCGGCCCTGCCGCGGCGATCAAGGCTGCCAACAACGGCGTGGTTTCGAGCAACAACCCGTTGCACGCCGGCGATTACGTCGAGCTTTACGCCACAGGTTTGGGCGCGACTACCACGCAGAGCGGGTTGGATTACGCGAATCAGCAGCCGACCGTAACAATCGGAGGCCAAGATTGCCCAGTGACCTATGCCGGCCGCGCGCCCGGCTACATGGGCTTCGATCAGATCAACTGCGTTGTCCCCGCCGTGCCTCCTATCCCCCTAGGTGCGCTGGTTGTCGTCGTTACTTCGGGTACTCGAAGCAGCAACGCTGCGACTCTGGCTGTGGAATAAATCCGGCTGTGTTAGATTGCCCTTGTGCCTTCCTCTTTGAGCGCAGCATTGTCGGACATCACGCTGCCCGATTCTGCGGGCGCTCCCGTGCGTCTCGGCTCGCTGTGGCAAACCAACCCGGCTGTGATCGTTTTCCTTCGCCACTACGGCTGAATCTTCTGCCGCGAGCATGTCGCGCAGTTGCGCGAGCACCAAGCCGCATTCCAAAGGAAAGGCTCCAAGTTGGCCGCCATCGGCTTGGGAGATGGGCGCTATGCCGCGCTGTTCCGTGAGGAGACTGGCATCACATTTCCGTTACTGATCGACGAAGAACGGCAGGCCTATCACGCGGCCGGTTTGAAGACCGCCAATCTTTTTCACCTGTTGCGCTCTGACAACGCGCAGGCGCGGAAGCGCGCGCAGGGCGGCGGATTCCGGCAACACAAGCTGGGGTGGAATCCGTTTCAATTGGGCGGTAGCTTCGTCTTCGCTCCAGGCAACATAGACCGCTACGCGCACATCAGCAAGACTTTCGGCGACAACGGGTCTATAGAAGACTTAGTGGCCGCGCTGAAATGACGCGCTGTCGCTATTGCAAGGAAATCACGGCGTCAAAAGGAGTCACCACGCCGCCGACTTTGGCCTGCAACGTGACATCCCCCGTGCCGAGGCCCGCTGGAACCGTCAGGTTGATCTGATAGAGACCGGCGCCCGACAAGCCGGTAAATCCCGGCGTCACGCTCAGGTTGTTGATTTGGAGCGTCACCAGATTGGTGGTAGGCGCTGCTCCGGAGAATGCCTGGCCAGGCAGAACTGCTGGATTGGTTGGCCCAAAGCCGGTGCCAAAAAGTTCCACAACGTCACCTGCCTTCGCGGCCACGGTTTGATAGCCGAGTGAAGTTCCAGTGGGTCCAACGATGTCGTACGTGCCTCCACCATAGGCTCCTGAGCCATCGGCTCGTAAAATGATGCCGGCCACATGACTGCCGTCGAGCGTGAAGAATGATGGGCCAAATTGAGCCAGCTTTACCGTAGACGTTGCACTCCCACCGCCAGTGGTGACCACAACCGGCACAGCGCCAGTGGCTGTGTCGTTCGGGACTTGGAAATTAATCTGTGCAGGGCTGACATAAGAGAGATAGGCCGCTTTGCCGTCAATCGTCACGCTGGTGCCGCCGAGAGATATCGGAAAGTTTCCCGTCCATGTTGCCGGGACGCTGGCCAGATTGGTTCCGTAAATCGACACCCATTCGCCAGGCTCAACGGTTCCGGGTACGACGCCAGCCGTGGGAATGACCGGCGTGGGCGCCGGCCCGCTACTGCCCTTCGTGATGGCCACTCCCAAGGGCGTGCTCCCCACTGGCACCGTGGCGACCACGGTATTGCTCGACGTGTCGATCACGGTGACGGCGCCGGGGCCGTTCCCAATGGTGTTGGTTGCAATTGCCACGTAAGCGCGCGTTCCGTCCGGCGTGATGGCGATCCCAGATGGGCCGGTTCCTACACCGACGGTGCCGACCACGGTGTTAGTCGATGTATCGATCACATTGACGGGGCCGTTGCCGCCGAAGCCGAAAGTCACCACATAGACACGCTTTCCGTCCGGTGTGATGGCGACATTAAAGGGAGAGTCCTCAATGCTCGGAACGGCCACTGTAGCGACCACGCTGTTGCTCGAGGTGTCGATCACCGAGAGGGGGCCACTGGGGCTCGCCACATACGCGCGCGTTCCGTCCGGCGTAATTGCAACACCCACGGGGCCCGGGACGCTCACCGTGGCGACCACCGAGTTGCTCGATGTATCAATCACTGAGACTGACCCGCCCCCGGCGACGGCGCCGACGTTGGTCACATAAGCGCGAGTTCCGTCCGGCGTGATGGCCACACCACCGGGGGCCGTTCCGACGGCAATCTTGGCGGTTACGGTGTTGCTCGACGTGTCGATCACCCAGACGGAGTTCATGTTGTCTCGCGTCACATAAGCGCGCCTTCCGTCCGGGGTGATTGCGATCCCGCTGGGGTAGCCCCCCACGACCACTTTGGCCAGCACGGCGTTGTTTGATGTAGCCAGCACCCAAACGTCGCCGCCGCCATTCGCCACATAGGCACGGTTTCCGTCCGGGGTGAAGGCTATCCCGTTAGGTTGGTTTCCTACCGCGATCGTGTAAATCACCGTGTTGCTGTACGTGTCGATCACCGAGACCGAGTTGGAGCCAAAATTCGCTATGTAGGCGCGGCCTTGGGCATAGGCAACCTGGCTTAAACCCCAGAGCCCAACCAGCGCCAGGATGTGTTGCTTAGCCATCCGATAGTCGCAAGTATACACCCGCCGCCTCTAATACCCCGGCTACTGCAGGGAAATCACAACACCCGCAGGGGTCTCGACGCCGCCGACGCTGGCCTGCAGCGAGACATCACCTGTGCCAAGACCCGATGGAACCGTCAGGTTGAGCTGGTAGAGACCCGCCCCCGACAAGCCGGCAAACGCCGGGGTCACGCTCACGTTGTTTAGCAAAAGCGTCACCGGATTAGTAGTTGGCGCCGCTCCGGAAAATGCCTGGCCAGCGAGAACGGCCGGATTGGTCGGCCCAAATCCGGTGCCGAAAAGCTCCACAACGTCGCCCGCCTTCGCGGCCACGGTTGGATAGCCAAGTGAAGTCCCGGTGGGCCCAACAATGTCGTACGTGCCTCCGCCATAAGTTCCTGAACCATCCGATCTCAGGATGATGGCGGCCACGTGCTTGGAGTCCAGCAAGAAGAAAAAAGGACCAAACCGAGCCAGCGTTACTGTTGAAGTTGCACTCCCACTCGGGGTGGTGACCACTACCGGCACAGCGCCGGTGGATGTGTCATTCGGGACTTGCAAATTAATTTGTCCGGGGCTGACAAACGAGAGGAAAGCCCCTTTGCCGTCAATCGTCACACCGGTACCGCCGAGGGATATCGGAAAGTTTCCAGTCCAGGTTGCGGTGCCGCTGGCCAGGTTGATTCCGTAAATCGATACCCATTCTCCAGGCTGAATCGATCCGGGTACGATGCCACCCGAAGCGATTGCCGGGAGAAGCGCCGGCTCCGCGATCGCTAAGAGTTTCTCACTCGCCAGGTTCAACAGGTCCTGCGCCGACATGGCGACGGTGACGCCGCTGGTCTCGACGACCTGAGCCTGCGCATTGATTCTAGCCGTCGCATACTGAATGTCCGGAGCGTAGATTTGAAGATAATTGAGCGGCGCGGTGCCTTGGGTTCCGCCGAAGAACGAGGCGGCCGCCGTTCCGTTGAAGTAGTCATTGAGTACGTTATATTCCGCCTGTTCGGGCGGGATCAAGTCCTTGGCAGGGACCTGATTCAATGTCTTGAAACTTGCCAAATCCGCCTGCGTGACGCCGGGCGCCAGGCAGGCCTGCGGGATGCATGCGACCGGAATGCACGCTTGTACAGTACAACTGGGTGGAATGCTGCATGCGGCGGGCGTGTCCTTTGCGTTGGGCGGGAATGTGCTCGTGCAGCCTTCCTGCAAGGTGAAATTCGCAAAAGACGTGTTGAATTGCGATCCGCCCAGGATCTGAGCCGAAGGCGACGTCAACTGCGCGGTCCTTTGCGATAGCAGTTTCACGCTGGCGACATCCAGGTTGATGCCAATGCGCGAGGCTTCCATTCCGCTTTCCTGGGTGGCTTTGGCATTGGCTCCTCCGACGGTGGGATCCACGAAGTGGGACAGGATCGTTGTCTCGGCTGCGCAATCCATGTCAGGAGCGCTCGTGCAGTCGTTGGAGAAGGCACTGGGAATTGTGAAGGCGCCACCTGCAAAATTGGGTAGGCCGTCGCCCGTAGTTGCGACCAGCGTCACGCCGCTGAAAACCTGCCCGTACATGTCGATCGCCGCGTTCCATTCATCAATGAAAGCTTGATCCGACCTCTGGTACGCCGCCATGCCGGCGTAGCGGAACGCCAGCAATTGAAGCCACACCTGGTTGGGCGACAGGCCTCCGAACTGGGATTGAGAAAGAGCGGTTCCACTCGGTAGCAGCATCTCTGCTGAGGCGGCCGTTGGTCCGGCGACGGCGATGGAGACGAACGCCGGGTTTGACGCGTAGCGTGCGGCAAGGGCCGTCAGGAAGGTCCGCCAAGCGCTCTTGTAAGTGGGATCCCAAGGTAATGGAAGCTCCATGCTGTCCCCGCCTTCCACGAAAGCTTCGAAGGTCACTTTGCTGCACGTGGTCAACGGAGCTGGATTGGGAAACTGAAACAGCGGGTCGCAGGAGGAAAGCAGATCCAATATCCATTGGGGCGACTGAAAACCTGCCGAGACAATAAGCTGAATCGTCTTCGGGATCTGGGCTGGATTCTGGGCATCCCACGCCGAAATCTGGGCGAAGGCGTCGTCCAAATAACTCCAGTCATACGGATTGGCGGTGGCTGGAGGATTGGGATTCAGAGTATCCCAATGCACCTGCAGCGTCAGTCCGGAGATGGCGGGATTGCCCAGGAGGTCCTGATAAAGATTGTTGAAATAGGCGTTCAACGCCGCAGCCGAAATCGTGGGATTCGCTTTCTGCTGCTGCTTGATATTGTCCTCGACGTTAACCACGGCGTAAATGCCTCGAGGTCTGCGTGGGACTGCCTGACCCTGCGCCATGCAAGCCGGCGCGAGCACAAGAAAACTCAGGATGAAAGCATGCCCTACCGGACAAGCCATCGTGGCCTCCTCTGCTAATCCACCCTGTTACTCTATCCCGAATTGCCGACGGCCTCTACGGACCTGCTAGCAATTCCGCCGCCGTCAATGCGTACACCTGCGCGCATTGCACAATGCGATCGATTGGAACAAACTCGTTCGGTCCGTGCGAAACCGTGAGCAGCCCAGGGCCATAGGCGAAGGCTGGAATTCCACGCTCGGCATAAAAACGGATTTCGAGCAGAGCCGGGGCACATCTCGAATTGGGCGGATTTACCTGTCACTTCCACGATGTTGCGCGCAAGGGCCTGCGCAACCGCATCATCTTCCGCCACGCCACACGATCGTCCTTCCTGCAGCGTTTCCACTTCGAGATCGATGCCGCCTGTGCGGGCCTGCTCCAGCACCGTGAACAGGCGCTGCTTTTCTTCATCGAAATCCTCTTCGGGATTCATGCGGCGGTCTATAGTGAACGAGCAGCGATCCGGCACTACATTGAAGTTAGTCCCGCCCTCCGTGCGCCCGCCCAGCATGAGAATCGATCGCCGCGCGGCATCGGGGGCAATATGAAAATCCGTCGTGCGCGTCTCCACATCCGTTTTCAGGGCCGATAATGCCCGGGCTACTTCCAGCATCCTATCGAAAGCATTAATACCCGCATGCTGCCGTCCAACGTGGGCGGACTTGCCTTTCACCGTGACGCGTAGCGTAATGGCCCCGCGATTGGCGTTCCACACGACTCCCCCGGTCGGCTCCGGCGTCAGCATGCCTACGGCGTTCTGCCCTAACAAACCGCGCTCCGCTAGATAACGGGAGCCTCGCGGTCCGGCCGTCTCTTCGTCTGGAACAAAGACCAGGCCGATGCGGCCGTCAAGCGGCACGCCGCAATCACGTAGCGCCAGAGCTGCATAGATCATCGCCGCCAGGCCGCTCTTCATATCGGACGAACCTCGGCCAAACAGATTCGCGCCCTTCACCGACGGCTCGAACTGCGTCGGGCTTTGGGCCGGAACCACGTCATAGTGGCCGCTGAAATACAGGATTCGATCGCCAACGCCGGAGAAGCTCAGAACGCAATTGCAGTCCACGCGCGTGTCCGTGAACCCGAGTTCACGCAGCCTGCGGCACAGCAATTCGATCGCGTCGCCGTACCGATTGCCCGGCGGATTCTCGGTGGGGATGGCGACGAGTTCTCGCGTCAGCTCCACCATCGCGTCGCGATAACCGCCGACAGCCCGTGTAATGTTCGAATGCATCGGTTAATCTAATGAGAGTGTCCCACAGCGTTACACGCCGAAACTTCGTCGCCGCCATGGCGCTCGGCGCGGTTCGAACCCGGGCCGCCGGCCGCAAGCGCACGGTCGTCTTCATCTGCATGGATGGCTGTGATCCGGCCTACCTGAAAGTGAGCGACGTTCCCAATCTGAAGCGAATGATGGCGTCGGGGATGTATCGCGAAGGGCGTTGTGTGATGCCCTCGGTTACCAACGTCAACAACAGCTCCATCGCAACCACTTGCTTTCCGCGCGAGCACGGCATCACCGGAAATTACTATTACGACCGCGCGACCGCAAAAGGAACGTACATGGAGTCGCCTGAGTTCTTGCTCCGGCCGACCATATTCGAGAAGGCCCGCGCCGCTGGATATCGCACGGCCTTTTTGTCGTCCAAGGGCAAGCTGCTGGAGTTGCTTAGAAAAGGGGCTGACGTCGCGGCCGCCGCCGAGCAGGCCCCGCCCGAGCTCCAAAAGGCTGCCGGTCCCCAGGCCGACGTGTATTCCGCCGATCTGAACTATTGGACCTTCCGCGCCGCCCGTCACGTGTTGCGCTCAGGCTACAACTTTCTCTACCTCTCCACCACCGATTACATGATGCATACCTATGCGCCGGATCAAGCGCCCTCGCTAGAGCACATGCATCAAGTGGACAAATTGCTGGGTGCAATTGTCGACGATCATCCAAATATCGAAATCTACATGAGCGCCGATCATGCCATGAATGCAAAATCCAAAGCGGTAGACTTGGGCCGCCTGCTGGCGCGTGAAGGTGTGGCCGCGGTCGCCGTCCCGATCATTAAAGACCGCTATGTGAAGCACGCCCAGAATCTGGGCGGTTCGTCCTATGTATACGTAAAGAATTCGAAGGATCTCGACCAGACGGTCAACGTCCTCCGGCAGCATCCGGCCGTCGAGCAGATTTACACCAACGCCGAAGCGGCCTCGAAATTCATGCTGATGCCGGACCGCATTGGTGACTTGATGGTGCTTGCCAAGAAAGATTACGTCATCGGCGATCTGGACGCCATCGAAAAGGAAGTCAAGGTTCGATCGCACGGATCACTGCACGAGTTAACGGTGCCGATCCTGTGCTACGGCCGGAAAGTCAATCCCGCGGACTACGAGTACAACTTCGACATCACCCGCCGGTTTAACTTCGACGCCGATTGAGGATTTTGCGGCCACATTCCTGGACGTCAATGCACTGGCACCTCTGCGCTCTTTCGAGAAGACCTCGCATGACCGCGATCCGATGAGAAAGGGCTTCGAGTTCGTCGACCTTCTTAAGGCAAAGCTTCTGCATGCGTTGCGATAAGGGCGCCTCACCCGCCTTGCCGAAAAGCTCACGGATCTCTTCCAGCGTAAATCCGCATCCCTTAGCCCAATCGAGCAGAGCCAGCCGCGGCAGAATGTTCTGGTCATAGCGCCGCTGCCCGCCGGAGCGGCTTGGCTTGGGAAGCAGGCCCGCCTTCTCGTAAAACCGAATGGCCGAGGCGCGCATATGGGCGTACCTGACAACTTCGCCGATCGTCATGAAAACGGCCATTGTCATGGATAACTTAGAGTGTACTTGAAGTATTCACAAAGAGTTTACTTGACTTAAAGTGCAGTTTAAGTTTTATGATCCAAAACATGAAACAATTCGCTCCAATGCTTCTTGGCGTGTTGGCCTTGGCCGCTCAATCCCCGGCCGGTCAGTCCGTATTCGCTTGCAACCTGAAGGCGTTCCAACCCGTAGAACGCAAAACTCACGATCGCCTCACCGCGCAACTGAGATCCGCGGCCGTCACGCGGCGCGAGATTCCGGACGGCTACTCGTTCCAGATGGACCCTGGGAAGGTCTCTATCGCCCAAGTGGCCGAATGGACCGTGCTGGAGCGCAAATGCTGTCCATTCTTCGACTACCAGATCGATCTACACAGCGAAGAAAATACCCTGTGGTTCACGCTCAAAGGACGCGAAGGCGTGAAGAAATTTATCGAAATGGAAGTTCCCTGGGCTAGATGACCATCGCGGCCGGCTGACGGATCTCCATGCAGCCCTTTCCGGTAGGCAGCATCTTACCGGGATTTAGCCGGCAGGCCGGATCGAAAAGATTCTTGAAGCGGCGGATCATCTCCAGGCTGTCGTCGGAAAACTGCTCGGCGATCAGCTCCATCTTTTCCATGCCGACCCCATGCTCGCCCGTGATCGAGCCGCCCTCGGCAACGCAAAAACGCAGGATCTCATCGCCCGCGGCCTTGGCGCTTTCCAGCTCGCCCGCATGGTGCGGGTTGAAAAGGATGATGGGGTGCATGTTTCCATCGCCGGCGTGGAAAATATTGCTAATGGTGAGGCCATGTTTCTCGGCAACCTTCTGAATGTGTCGCAGCGTCGGGGCGACTTTGGTCCGCGGCACCACGCCATCCTGCACGTAATAGGATGGGCTGACGCGGCCCACGGCTCCGAATGCGTTCTTGCGGCCTTTCCAAAGCAGCTCGCGCTCTTCGGCCGACCGCGCCACGCGAACCTCACGCGCGCGGCATTTCAAGCACGAAGCTTCCAACTGCAGAGCTTGTTCTTCCACCGCTTCCTTCAAACCCTCCAGCTCGATCAGCAGCACCGCCGCTGCATCCATCGGATATCCGGCGTGCGTGGCTTCTTCCACCATTCGCAGCATCACACCGTCCAGCATCTCGATCGCGGCCGGAGTAATGGCGCGCGCAGTTATCTCGGCCACCGAATCAGCGCAGTCGTCCACGTTGTCGTAAATCGCGAGGAGGGTCTTTACCATCTCAGGCTGACGCATCAACCGCACCGTGATCTTCGTCGTCAGCGCCATAGTGCCTTCCGATCCCGTAAGCAGTCCGGTGAGATCGTAGCCCGGCAGGTCGGGGGATTTCGCGCCGGTGGTGATGGTAGTTCCATCCTCAAGCACGGCCTCGATTCCCAACACGTGATTGGTGGTGACGCCATAACAGAGCGTATGCGGTCCGCCGGCGTTTTCGGCTACGTTTCCTCCGATGGTGCAGGCCTTCTGGCTGGATGGGTCAGGGGCATAAAAGTAGCCTTGACCCTGGACGGCTTGCGTAATTTCGAGATTGACTACGCCGGGCTCGAGCACCGCTCGTTCATTGTCGAGGTCGATTTCGAGTATGCGATTCATACGCGCAAACGAGATGACGATGCCGCCCGCGCGGGGGATCGCCCCGCCGCTGAGCCCGGTGCCGGCTCCCCGGCCCACGATCGGCACATTGTGTTCTTTGGACAGACGTACGATGGCAGCGACTTCCTCGGCAGATTTCGGAAACACCACCAGATCCGGGCGCGCTTTATCGACGCTGCCGTCGTATTCGTACAGCGTCAGGTCTTCCGGGCGGGAGAGGTAGCCGCGGGGGCCGAGCAGCTTGTCGATGGCTGTCAGCACCACGGTCGATATCTGTGTCTCGGTTTGCAACTGGTTGCCTATGCTTCTGCAGACTCTTCCCACCGGTCGACCATGGGCTTATGAAACAGGGCCTTCATCACGCCCTCGGCGTTAACGAAAACAAGATAGCCAGAGGGTTCATCATCTTGGATTGCTTGCAGCGCATGCACAATCTCGGTCTCGCCGCTCGTATAGTGAACTACAAATCTCTTTTCGGCGATCATCTTCGTGCTCTCGTGCAGATCGTAGTCGACCGGCGGATACCAGCCATAAACGCGCAGCATCGTCTCCCGATCCAGATGATGCGCTGCAACACGCAAGAAAATCTCGCGCTCACTGACCTCGGGATGCAGCTTGCGTTCGCGCGTCTCTCCAATTCGGCGCGCGGCTTCATTCATCTGGAAAACACCCTCGATCTTCTCCGCCGGCGTCATCTTCCGCTGCAATTCAATGAACACTTCCAGCGCCTTAGGATCGGTGTCGGGATACCAATCACGAGGTCGCGGCATGCTTAGAGCAGCGACTTTACGTACGCCATCAGCTCCGGATCGGTCCACGGAATCGCCTGGCCATTCCGGTCCGGCAAACCGGCGTACTTGCGGACCACCTTGCCATTGCGATCGATGATATAGCTTTCCGGAAATTTAGAGGTTCCGTACAACGCGCTGATATTTTCCTCCGGATCGCGGGCAGTCTGGAAAGACAACTGAAAGCGCTTTATAAAGTTTTCGTAGAGGTCCGGCCTACGGTCCACGCTGATCCCCAGCACTACCACGCCGGAGTTGGCCAGCTCCTTCTGAAACTCGCTCAACGACGGCGCCTCCTCAACACAGGGCGCGCACCAGGTGGCCCAAAAATTCACCACCAGCACTTTTCCGCCGAACTCGCGCGGCGAGATCCGCTTGCCGCTGTCGGTCGTAATCGTGAAATTGGGGGCCCGGTCGCCCTCCTGGACGATATGGTCCTGCATCGTGTAAACGATGACGAAAGCGAGCGCCGCCGTGAGCACCCCGATACCGATCTTAATTGCTTGATCTACTTTGGAATGAGTCATTTTCGATACCCGCCCGAGTTTGCAGTTCCTCAAATGGAGCCTGCTGTTGCTCTTATAATATTAGAGTATCCTAAACCCGACCTCAAACATCCGATATTAGGGAATGCTGATCACTCGCCGGGCTGAATTCTCCGCGTCGCACGTCTGTGGCCAGCCATCTCTGACGGCTGAGCAGAATCGCGAATTGTACGGGGCGGCATCCAACATGAATGGCCACGGGCACAATTATGTGCTTGAAGTGACGCTGGAAGGCGAGCCCGATCCCGTTACCGGCATGATCTTCGATTTGAAGACCCTGAAAGAAGTGATCCAGAAGAATGTCGTCGAGCCGATGGATCATCGTTTCCTGAACTATGAAGTGCCTCCTTTCGACAAGATCGTCCCGACTGCCGAGAACGTGGCCGCGGAGATCTGGAAGCGCCTGGAGCCTCAGTTAAAGGGTGAACGAGCGAGGCTGAAGAATGTCCGGCTCTTCGAGACTGAGGATCTATATGTAGATTACGGGGGCGGCGGCCTCGGAGCTGATCAATGACACGGGTTACCCGCCGATACAAATTCGCCGCTTCACACCGGCTCAATTCTAGTCGTCTCTCAGAGCAACAAAATGGCGAGTTGTACGGCAAGTGCAATAACCCTTATGGGCACGGCCACGATTATGTGCTGGAAGTGAGCGTCGCCGGGCCGCTCGACGCTGTTTCTGGCCAGGTAGTGAATGTCCAGGCGTTAGATCGTTTAGTGCACCAGCAGATCCTGCGGGATTTCGACCACCGTTACTTTAACGCCGATGTGCGCGAGTTTTTGGGCGACCTGGTCCCGACCTCGGAAAATATTCTGCGGGTGATCGAAAATCGGCTGAGCACGCACTGGCAAGGAGCCTTTCCGGGCGATTGGCCGAGCTTGGAAAGCATCCGGCTGCAAGAGACCAAGCGAAATCGATTCGAATTGAGGACGAATTGAAAGTGATGAAGACCAACGAAGCCGTAGTGAAAGTCATGCAACCGAAGCAGGACGAAGAGTCCATCGCTTCAATGATGAAGAAGATCCTGTCGAGGATCGGCGAGGATCCCTCGCGTGAAGGATTGGTTCGCACGCCCGACCGCGCCGAGAAGGCTCTGCGATTCTTGACCAGCGGCTATCAGATGGATGTGCAAAGCATCATCAACGGGGCATTGTTCAACCAGAAGGTAGACGAGATGGTGGTGGTGAAAGACATCGAGTTCTACAGCATGTGCGAGCATCACTTGCTTCCCTTTTTCGGCACCATGCACGTGGCATATCTACCCAAGGACAAGGTCATCGGCTTGAGCAAGATCCCGCGCATTGTGGACATGTTCGCCCGCCGGCTGCAGCTTCAAGAGCGGCTCACGCAGGATGTCGCCCAGACCATCCAGGACGTCCTGGAACCAAGGGGAGTGGGGGTGATCTGCGAGGCGCGCCACTTTTGCATGATGATGCGCGGCGTCGAAAAGCAGCACTCCGGCACCGTTACGAGCGCGATGCTGGGCGCCTTCCGCGAGGGCAAGGAAACGCGCGACGAGTTTCTTTCGCTGGTGTCGCAGAGGAACCACCCGTTTTACTAGAATCAAAGCTAGATGCTGCAAGACTTCCGCAAATTCGACGCCGGCCCCGATCCGTTCGGCCGCACTTGGCACGTCCATTTTAATTGGCTCCAGACCGGTATCTCCATTCGCCATGCCGACACGGTAGATGTGAAGTTCGCCGCCGCGCCCGAAGGCGAGGCGTTCGAAGAGCGCGTAATCGCTCTGCCGCATCCCACGCTTCTGGTGGTGAGCGATAACGTCGGCCATCCGCTAACCGACGCTTGGTGCCTGAAAATCGCTGCGCTGCATTTGAAGCACATGATCGAGTCCGGCGAAGATTTCGAAAAGACGCTGGTCACGCCGATGCCCCAGGAGATCGAAGGCTATGCGCGTCAGTTGCAGGATACCCTCGTCCCTCGAAAATAACGTTGACCGAATCTGGCAGTTTTTGTCAGTAATTGACAGAGTTCAATCGAGGGATTATGTTGTAGGTATGGCGTCTCTCAACGTGTCCTTGCCTAAGACCCTCAGGAAGTACATTGAAAGTCAGGTCAGAGGAAGTGGTTACAGTACTCCCAGCGAGTATGTCCGGACGTTAATTCGAGAGGATCAAAAACGCAAGGCTCTAGAAAGAATTGAAGCACTTCTGTTGGAAGGCGTTTCGTCTGGAAAACCCATTGAGGTGAATCAGTCTTACTGGGATAAAAAGCGCGTCGCGCTCATCGCGAGCCGGCGCAAGACTCGAAAGTGAATCGCCGTCGCAAGGTCGTGATCCGGCCGGCCGCTAGCCGAGACCTTGACGACCAGGCGCGCTACCTAGCTAACGCCTCAGGGCTTGAAATGGGACTCCGGTTCTATGAATAGGCCGCCGAGACCTTTCGCCTTCTTTTGGACCATCCTCGTCTCGGACGGGCAACACAATTATCGAGCCCTTTCCTGATTGCCACGCGTATGTTCCCTTTGAAGAACTTCCCTCAACATATGGTGTTTTATCTGCCATTTCAAAGAGGAATCGAAATCATCAGAGTTGTTCACGGCTCGCGGGATCTCGAAAAGTTGGTGGAGTCATAATGCGCCCAGCCGCCCTCTTCGTCTACGGCACTCTCCGCCGCGGCTCCAAAATCAAAATCGCTCGCCTGTTCCATGCCAACGCCGAGTTTCTCGGCACGGGTCGCATGCAGGGACGTCTCATGCGCTCACATCCCCACCGCGGCGTAGTCCAGTCCGACAAACCCAAAGAATGGATTTCAGGCGAGGTCTTCCATCTCAACGACCCGAGCACGCTGCTCCCGATCCTCGACGAGTACGAAGGGTCGGAATACAAACGCACCAGCATACTTGTGCAGCTTGACTCCGGCAGACGGCTCCGAGCTTGGATGTATCTGCTGAAGTGTTAGTTCAGGAAATACGTCCGGTACAGTGTGTCCCGCTGCTTGGGTATAAACCCCGCATCCCGTATCAGGCGCCGCAATTGCTCTTCGCTGGCTCGATGATGCGCGCCCGCCGCTGAAACGACGTTCTCCTCGATCATGATGCTGCCGACATCGTTGCCCCCAAAACGCAGCCCCACTTGGCAAGTCTTCAAACCCGGCGTCACCCACGACGATTGGACGTTCAGAATGTTTTCCAGATAAATGCGCGAGATCGCCAGAACTTTCAGGTACTCGACGCCGGTTGCCTCTTCCTTCACAAACTTGCCGAGCGACGTGTTCTCCCGCTGGAACGACCACGGAATGAAGGCCGTGAATCCGCCGGTCTCCTCCTGAATCTGGCGCACGATGTCGAAGTGGTTCATGCGCTGCTCGATAGTCTCGCCGCACCCGAACATCATCGTCGCCGTGGTTCGCATACCCAAAGAATGAGCAGTCCGGTGCACGTCGATCCAGTCCTGCGCGGACGACTTCAGCCGGCTGATCCGGCGCCTGACGTCGTTATCGAGAATCTCCGCGCCGCCTCCAGGAATCGACTCCAGCCCCGCATCCCGCAGCCGTGCAATAGTGTCGCGCAGAGAGAGCCCGCTCACCTCGGCGATGTTCACAATCTCAGGCGCCGAAAAACAATGATTCCAGATCTTGTCGCCGAAGCGCGCCTTGATCGATCGCAGCAGGTCTTCGTACCACTCGATCTTGAGTTCCGGATGCAGGCCGCCTTGCATCAAAATGCCAGTGCCGCCCAAATCGATGGTCTCCTGAATTTTGTCGAAAATCACTTCCTTGGGATGCACGTAGCCTTCAGCGTGCCCCATCGGCCGGTAGAACGCGCAGAAGCTGCAGTACTCGGTGCAGAAATTGGTGTAGTTGATATTGCGGTCGATGATGTAACTGACGATGCCGTGTGGATGCAGTTTGCGGCGCACCGCGTCCGCCGCCATTCCGATCCCAATCAAGTCGTCACTCTGGAAAAGTTCGATCGCCTCTTGACGCGTCATCATACCGATACCCTTTGCGCCTCCGCTGGATTCCTTAGCTCTGAGGCATATTGTAGAAAAGTCTCAAGGCCGGCGTACTCGCGTTCACCCAGCTGGAATACGATGTTGCGAGTGAGATACTCGCGCACCAGAGATTCTGAAAGCCCCAATTTCTGATGCCACTCGCCCACGATGTCGTCCACGTGTTCCAAGCCAAAGCTCAACGAGTCGATAAACGGCTTCGTATCCTGTCGAGGCACTCCGGCCCGCGCCGCCCAGACCGCGAACACCATCGGCAGCCCGGTCATCTCGGTCCACTCCTGGCCCAGATCCAGCACTTGGAACGGAAGCGTCGCGGGGTCCAGCAGCAGCGCCGTATCGCCGATGATCAGCGCCGCATCCGCTTTTTCCAGCATCTTGCCGATATGTGGCGCCTGCGGCCACTGTTGCGGTTCGACGCCATATTTTCGCGACAGGATGATACGGCTGAGCGCCACCGAAGTACGCGACGTCGAATCGGTCGCAAGCGTGCGAATTTCGGAAAAAGGCACTTTGGAGATCAGCAGAATGCTGCGAACCGGACCGTGGCAGGCTACGCCACAACCGCGGATGATCTCAAGCTTCTGCCGGTTCAGTTCCACCGCCGGCACGATGCCAATGTCGGCGCGCCCATCCTCCAACCGGTCGGCGCATTCGGCCGGGATCGCAAAAGACAGATCGAAGAGGCCGCGCTGCTCGCCATGTTGCATGCCCCACACCAGCGGGACTGTATTGAGATAACTGACCACCGATACCCGAGGTTTTGATTCCTGAGCCAAAACCCAGTGTAACCAACCGTGACACAAGCATTCTTGTACGCGTTGTCCATCGTAAAATGGGCCGATGGCCAAAGCCGATTTCGGTCCCTTCAACTACGTCCGCGATTGGCACGGCGTCTTCGAAGAGAAGTCGGGATGGTGGCACAGTTTCGAGCTGCCCGACGGAAGAGTCATCGACGGAGTCAACAATCTAGACGTTCTTCGGGGGCGGTTGGCGCAGTTCGCTATTCCACAAGATCTGACCGGCAAGCGCGTGCTCGACATCGGAGCCTGGGACGGTTGGTTCAGTTTCGAAATGGAGCGCCGCGGAGCGAAAGTGGTCGCGGTGGATAATTGGGATAATCCGCGATTTCGTGAGGTGCACGAGCTCCTCAAATCCAAAGTCGAGTATCTTCAGCTGGACATGTATGAATTGACGCCAGAAAGAGTGGGGCAATTCGACATCGTGCTTTTCCTCGGTGTCCTCTATCATCTCAAGCATCCGCTACTAGCCCTCGAACGCGTTTGCGCGCTCACCACGGATTTTGCCGCGGTTGACTCCTTTGTGGTTCAGGAACGGCACCGGCCGAATTCAGATGTCGATCGCCGCCCCGTTATGGAGTTCTACGAGACCAACGAATTTGGCGGCCAGACGGACAACTGGGTGGGGCCCAGCATCCCCTGCTTGATGGCTTTCTGTCGCACTGCGGGCTTCGCGCGGGTGGAACTTCGCAAAGTTTTGAAAGACAGCGCCTGTATTGCGTGTTACAGAAAATGGCCGCCACCCAAGTCCGGCAAATCGAGCGACATTCCCACGTTCATCGACGCCCATCATCACACCAACTTCGGCATCAATTTTTATTCCCGATTGGACGAATACGTCACTTGCTGGTTCGATTGGCCCGGCCGGGATCTCACGCTCGACGACGTGAAGCCGGAGGTCGGCCCGTACGGCTCCCGGCCAATGCATGTCGGTCGCGCGGAAGGCCATTGGCAGGCGAATTTCAAACTTCCACCGGGGCTCTCTCGCGGCTGGCATGACGTTCGTGTCCGCGTGGGCGGCAGCGCCCCCAGCAATGTCCGTGCGATCGCCGTCGACATCCCTCCTCACGCCGAGTCGTTGACCATCTCCAGCCTCGCCGACGGCCATAGCTGGGAACCGGGCCAGATCGATCTCAACTCCGGCAACTCGCTAGCGCTTTGGGTCCTGGGCCTTCCAGAAAATGCCGACCGCGCGAACGTGCGGGTTTGTGTCGCGAGCAAGCGCCTTCCGGTCACTTATGTTCAGGCCGCCGAGGGAACAGCGCCACGGCAGGTCAACGTCTCGCTTCCACCCTTGACGGGAGAGAACGTCATTGCGCCGGCCACGGTGGCGATAGGTCCGATCGAGAGCAGCGCGGTCGATATCCGCATCATTGGCCGTAAGCCGTCCCATGCCTGACTTCGATCGCATCGACAAGCCCCTTCCCAGGCGCCAAAAACTCGTCGCTAGTTTCTGTGCGGTCATCATCCTCTGGATCAATGCCTACATCTGCCGTGAGTTGTTCACCGCTCAAGGCGCTCATATGAACTCCATGCACGGGTTCTGGATGGCTATTGCCAAGCGAGGGAGCAACGCTTGGTTGCATGCGAATTGGTGGCCTTTTTGGGACTGCGGCATACCGTTTGAGTTCACCTACGCACCCCTGATTCCGGGCCTCATTGCGGCCTGGTCCAGTATGCGCGGGATCACGCACGAGCTGGCTTTTCAGTCCATCACCGGGTTCGTATATTGCCTGGCCCCTTTGAGTCTCTTTGTCATGGCGTGGCTGCTGACGCGCGCTCCTGGCTACAGTTTCCTCGCGGCGCTCCTCTATTCTTTGACCGCGCCGACGCAGCTCATCGTGCCGGACTCCGAGTTCGCATGGCGCCACTTCTGGGATGCCCGCCGTCTGCTCCTCGTCGCCATCTGGGATGACACCCCGCATTTGACAGCGCTCGCTCTTTTGCCGATGGTTATCCTGTTCCTGACGCTCGCTATTCGAAAAAGACGGCCGGCTTATTACATCATCCTGGTTCTTTTGATCGCACTGATGGCTCTGGCCAGCAATTTTGGACCAGTCGATGTGAGTATTGCCGCTGTATGCCTGATCGCTGTTTTTCCCCGCCAGGATTATGCCCGTAATGCACTACTCGTAATCTCGATCGGCCTCGTGCGCATACGTTATCGTTGCGCCATTCCTTCCGCCGTCCATGCTGGTGGCTATTCGCAGAGCGTCGGCGAACGTTGAGGGAGGCTGGACCGCCTCCTCGGCAACCGCTCTGGCGGTCGTGGTGCTGGGGTGGGTCGCCCTATGGCTAGCCCTTGACCGTTGGACCAACGATTGGGGCTTGCGCTTCTTCGCGCTCTTCGCGTACTTGACCAGCAGCTTGCCGGTAATCTCAGCCTACCTTCACCGGCAGTTCCTGCCGCAACCGGTTCGCTACAAGATGGAGATGGAGATGGCGCTCGCCCTGCTAATGGCCTTCGCGCTGCGGTCGCTACTTGCAAAAGCCGCGCCCTCGCTGAAAGCCGCCCTTCTCTTCTTGTTCTTGGCGCTGGCCGGCGAGCAGATCGTTAGTCATCGCCTGTTTGCCAAGAACATTCTACAGGCTGCCGACGTTACTCCAACTATCGAATATCGCACCGCCGCTTGGGCGAATCAGAACTTGCCCGGCGTTCGAGTCATGCTGCCCGGGTCAATTGCGCAGTGGGCCAACAACTTCGCCGGCCTTTGGCAGTTTTCCGGAAGCTCCTGGAGCCAAGCCTACAACCAGGTTCAGCAGCGAGGTTATGCGGCGATATACAACGGCGGCGAAACACCGCGCGACGACGCTCGCGTTTCACTCGATTGGTTAAGAGCTTTCGGTGTCGGGGCGATCGCCGTGAGCGGGCCGAACAGTCAGGAGTACTGGAAGGCGTTCATCCATCCGGCTAAGTTCGAGGGTCTTCTCCCGGTGCTGTGGCGGGAAGATGACGTGACGATCTACCGAGTGCCGCAGCGGACGGCGTCGCTGGCGCACGTCGTGAACGAAACGGCGATCGTCGGCCACCCTCCAGCCGGACCGCGCGATACGGACCAGATCGAGAAATACGTTGCCGCCTTGGATGACCCGTCCCTCCCGCCTGCGGATTTCCATTGGGCAGGGCCGAACAGCATTCAGATCCGGACCATGGCCGATCCCGGACAGGCGATTTCGATTCAGGTCTCCTACCATCCGGGTTGGCATGCCAAGGCTGGCAATCGAGCGGTGGAGGTACGGCGTGATGGCCTGGGCCTGATGTGGCTCCGGCCCGGTTGTTCCGGTCTTTGTGAGATTCAGCTTGATTATGACGGAGGCTCGGAGCTGCGACTCTGCAGATACCTGAGCTACACGGCACTCGGCGCGCTCCTGCTCGCGATAATTTGGCGCTATTTCTCCAGGGCGAGATTCTCAGCCAGGGTACCTTAGAAATCCGGTGAACATTCATACTCTCGGTGCGACAGCCGATCTGATAAGTCAGGTGATTCATGCTCGCTCGCGAGGATATATCCGCAGTCCTGGCACGAAGGATTCCAGTCCAAGCCCTGGCCGGTATTTCTGCGGCCATGGTGACTGAATATGTCCACCGCTGCCTCACCGCTGTACCGGTCCTCCATGTCGCGCTGGATCAATCGGATTATGAGCCTATGCGGGTCTTTGGCCACCGCCTAAAAGGAAGCGGCGGGGCCTATGGGATTCCCGCATTGACAAAAATCGGCTGCACCATAGAAGCCGCCGCGATCGGGAGCGATAGGGCCGAGCTCGGGCGTCAGGTTGCCGCGCTGGAGGAATGTCTCAGCCGGATCGAAGTCCTCTCCCGATAAAGATATGGCTGCCGTTCAAATCCTGGTCGTCGAAGACCATGACCTGCAATCCAAGCTGGTCCGTTTCCTGCTCGAAGAAGCCGGCCATGGCGTCCAGACCGCTGCGAGCGCGGAAGAGGCGCTCGAAATTTTGCGATCGTTCTTTCCGGACCTCATCCTCATGGATCTCCAGCTACCAGGCATGGATGGACTGGAGCTGACGCGCTTGCTGCGGCTCGACCCTATCCACGCCACCAGGCCCATCATCGCGCTGACCGCATACACCCATCCCTCTGATCTCCAAAAGGCCCGCGAAGCTGGATGCAACGGCAATATCTCCAAACCCATCGATGCGACGACATTCGCGCGCCGGGTTGGCCGCTTCCTGAATCACAACCAGGACTCTTGTGCCGATGTTCCCTGTGACAGCCAGGACCTGCTGGCCGAGCTCCGGAACAATTTCCTGGCGGAAGGGCTGGAGCAGGCCAGCAGGATTCTGAAAGATCTCAAATCGGATCCAGGCTGCTCCACCGAGCTGATTGAAAGGGTGCTGCACCGCTGGGCGGGGATGGCCGCGACCTTGGGTTTCCCCGGAATCTCCGATCAGGCACGGAAAATTGAAGCCTCAATCAGCTCGGGCAGCCCTGAATTCCAGGAGGTCGAAAACGCTATCGAAATCGCCCGGCGCAGGTTTAGCAGCGCAGCGCGCCAGCAGCCGAAACTCCCGCTCGAACTGATCAAGGGCCTGCTGGGGATGCGCATTGGACTCGTAAATTTTTCGGGGCCGGAACGGAATCGGATCCGGCGTATCGCACGCCGCGCGAATGTCGAAATTGCGATCGAGCAGATCAATACAATCGAAAATCAGCCCGTTTCCATCGAAAAGCAGATGGGATACAACGCCCTCATCGTCAATGAATGCGCCGGTTCCGGCCGGGCTGCCTGCCAGGGGCAACAACTGTCCGTGCCAGCAGTCTTCATCCACTCCCGCGCATCGCTTCCATCCCTTTCGAAGCTGCCTGCGCGCGCGTACGATTTTCTAAGCGCTCCCTGGGACGCCGAAGAGCTCCTTATCCGCGTAGGCCGGCTCATTGCGAAGGCCGCACCGCGTCATCCGGCGGCCGCCTCGCCGGTTACGAAGCGGCCTCGCGTTCTGATCGCTGACGATGATCCGGACATAACTGCCCTGGTCGCTGAGACATTGCGACAGCTCGATATGCATTGCGACATAGCCCGTAGCGGAGAACAAGCGCTGGAGGCAGTTCACCGCTCTCTTCCCGACGCGATCGTCCTGGATGTGAATATGCTCGATCTGGATGGTTTCGAGGTCCTCAAGAGGCTCCGCGGCAACTTGAACACCAAGCGAATACCAGTTCTTCTCCTGACCGCCCGAGGTCATCGGGATGACATCGCGCGCGGCTTCGGGTCTGGGGCGGACGATTACGTCGTCAAGCCTTTCCAGCCGTTAGATCTTGTCAGACGAGTGGATAAGATGATTTCCGCCCACCGGCAAGCCCTGGCCGCCGCGTTGGGCGAACTTCCCTATCAAAAACCCTGACATTTGCCGTTAAGAAGAGTATGTCGCAGCCACACCAGCCCCATCCTCAACAGGCCGAAATGCTAGCACGGCTTTCAGAGGCAGCTAGCCCCATTCCGGGCTGGTGCAAATGGAAAGTGCGGAAGCCGTCGGCCCTGGTCGTGGATGATGACCCCGACATCCCGCCGCTGGTCGAACTTGCCCTCGGCCGCTATACGATTTCGAGCGACCACACTCGCGATGGCGCTAACGCCATGGCGCGGCTGCGTTCCGGGATTTATGACTTGGTGATCCTGGACCTTGGCCTGGCGGGGCTCACTGGATTCGATGTTCTCCAAGCCCTGAAAAAGGAATCAAAACTCCGGGAAATACCGGTCATCGTACTCACTGGCAACGATAGCGAGGAAGCTTTGGCCCGCAGTTTCGGCTACGGAGCCGACGATTTTGTCCTGAAGCCCTTCAAGTCAACCGAACTGGGCATGCGCGCTTACCGCCTGCTTTATCCATTGACTACCCGCTAGCTATCTCCTAGTTTGACACCGCTATCAATGGATTATTCGAGTTTTGTCCTGCGATCGTAATCACCACCGGGTGATCCCCGGCCGCTACCTTCGGCACCACAAAATTCGCCTGATACAGCCCGATAGAACCGGGCGTCAAACCCATGTAGTTGACCGTTGCGGCCACGCTGCTTACCTTCACCGTATTATCTCCAGTTACTGGCGAAAGTCCGCTCGGCGTGGGATCCCCGGTAACCAAGGGACCCGCGGCATTCACCGGCCCGCCGCCCGTGAAGTACGCCACCAAAACATCGCCTACCTTGGCTGGCGAGGTGGGAGAATTCACGCTGCCATCCTGATTCACTACCACCGCGCGATTATTCCCGTACACCACGATACCTGGCGTGCCCGTGGCCGGGATAGTGACAGCCACCGCATTGCTGGTGGACGAGCCATTCTTCACGATCACCGTCGCCATGCCCGGTTCGATATCCTCTGGCATCTGCGCGTTGATCTGGCCCGCGGATCACGTAAAACAGCGGCGCCGGCTCGCCGTTGACTGTCACCGTCGTGGTAAGCAGCGTCGTGGGCAGCGGGACCAACGTGGCCTGCCCTACCTGGGTCGCCAGATTCACGCCGAAAATCGAAAAGACGCTCCCCGCCGGCGTCTCGTCGGGAACGAAACTCCCCGCATTCACCACCGCCTGCCCGGGATTGACGGATGCCGCGCGCCCGGCGCCGTAAAGAGCAACTGCGGATTGGAAGCCACCCATTCAAAGTTGCCCGCCGCCGCCCCGATAATCGACACCGTCCCGGCGTACTTGTTATCGCGGTATCGGTGAGAGTACATGGAGCCAAGGCACGCCGAGGTTACCGAATAAGTTCCGGTTGCCGATACATTGACCGTGGGCGTGTTCGACGCCTCGGTCCAATTGGCGGTCACATTCCCTTGACCATCGAACTGCAGTTCACCCGCGATATCGACCACTCCCGTAAGGTCGAGGCCCCGGAAAGCGAGTTGCCCGTTCCGCTGAAAGGCCACGCGCCCGACAGCGTGCTGACCGCGCAGGCGCTCGGCTGCACATTGCCGCCTCCGTTGTAGGCGTAGTTGGCATCGGTCCCCACCAGCTGAAATGACCGGGCCTGTTGGTTGGTGGCATTGACGGAAAAAGCCACCAGCGTGAAGGTAGCCGTGTCTCCGCTGGTGATGCTGATCGATCCCTGGCAGTTGGATTGGAGAGTGTACGTCCCCGAGTACACCAGCCTGCGTTCCGAAAGCCTGGCTGCCGTTGACAGCGTTGGATGTCAGGGTGAAAGTACGTTGCTTTGTCCGTCGAACGTCGCTGCGCCGTCCGACTGCCAGGATTTTCGTGGGGATGCCTCCAGGCGCCAGCCGCCCGCTGAGATGTCAACTCATAGGTCCCGTTCAACGTTGCGGCGGAGCAAGTTGCTCCGGTGGTGGCCTGCGCCGCGGCACCGATTCCGTCGAAAATCAATTGTGGGCTGGAGACGGCCAGGGCGAAGTTCGGCGCGGTCGAATAGATGCTGATGGAGACCGCGTATTTATTATTTTCCGAGTCGGTGAGCGTGGCCGAGGCCCCGCAGGTGGAGTTCACCGTGTAGGTTCCCGTGGCCGTGACATTAGTGGTGGCCAGGTTGGCCACCTGGGTCCAGTTGGCGGTCACGTTGCCTTGCCCGTCGAAATTGAGCATCCCGGCTACGTCCAGGACGCCCGTCACCGAGGCGCCGGAAAGGCTGCTGCCGTTGGCATTGAATTCGTGCACGCCCGATAATGTCGCCGGGCAGGTGGCCGGCTGCGCGTTGCCGGTCCCGTTGTAGGCGTAGGTGGCATCCGACCCGATCACCGCGAATGCCTTGCCTTCGTTATAGGACTCCAGCGTAAACGTGCGGTGTCTCCGGTGGTAATGCTGATCGATCCCATGCAGTTCGATTGCAGGCTGTAAGATCCCTGAATACACCAGCGCCGTTCCGAAAGCCTGGCTGGTAGTGACGGTGTTGGCGGTCATCGTCAACGTAACTTTGCTGAGCCCGTCGAAGGCCGCGGTGCCGACCGCTTGGAATAGTTTCGACGTTGCTCCCGTAGACGTGACTTGGCGGCCACTCAGAATAAATTCATAGGTCCCGTTCAGAGCCGAGGAATTGCAGGTGCTGCTGCCAATAGTGGTCTGTGCAAGAGCGGGCGCAGCCGCCAGGCAGAAAAAGATCAGGAGAGATTTACGTAGTCGCGTCATCGTTGCGTTGGCCTCCTAAACAATATGGCTATTGCGTCTTGGTGATGCGGATAGGGCTCGATCGCGCCGTGTTCTTGTAGACTTTGCCGCCCTTCATCACGAACACCACATTGCGGACGGCGGTGATGTCCTCCAGCGGATTGCCGGCCACGGCCACCAGGTCAGCCTCCATTCCTTCCGCGATGCTGCCGATTTTGTCGCCCAGCCGCAATGACTCGGCCGCTAGCGACGTTCCGCTGATGATCGCTTCCATGGCGGGTTGGCCGCCGTCGCGCACGCGGTAAATGAACTCCTCGGCGTTCCGGCCATGCGAGCCGGCCACGGCATCGGTGCCCAGCACGATCTTCAAGTGATGCGCCCGCGCGCGCTTCAAGACGTCGGCCATCATGGGAATGCCTTTCTGCATGTAGGCAAACCCTTCCTCGTTGTAGTTGCCAATGCCGAGAAACTTGGCCTTGTTATCCAGGTAGTTGTGCAGCACCAGGAAATTCGGATCGAAATAAGCGCCGTGTTCGGCTATGAGCTGCAATGTCGCGTCGTCCAAGAAAGCCCCGTGCTCGATGGACGTGCAGCCGGCCAGCACCGCGGCTCGCGCGCCGCCCGGCGCATGAGCGTGTACTACGGACCGCAGGCCCAGCTTAGTCGCTTCGCTGCAGGTC
>CAVUUB010000013.1:0-56876 GCA_963744555.1 Bryobacterales bacterium
GATGGGATAGACCCACGGCGTCTGCTCAACCCCAGTCATCAAGCTAGTGCTCTGAATCGATTCGAAGATGGAATAGAGCGACACAGATATGAATATTACGCAAGAAGTCCTACGAAGAGCCCGCCCGTGACCACCGAAACCCACAGCAAAACGGAGATGGCTCCCACCACGACGCCCACGCCTGGGGACGAGGACGACGAAGCCACTTTGTAGTGGACGGTGTAGTTATAGAGGATCGCCACAAGCAGTGCAATTGCCTTGAACTGGAACCAGCCACTCAAGGAATACATGCGCGGGGCCGACAAAAACAGCGCCATCCCCGCAAACACCGTCACCGCGAGCCCGATCAACGTATAAACCCAAGTGTCATGCTGTAGTTTGGCGGAAGTTGTGCGTGGAAACGCGAGCCCCAGAAGACGCAGGTCCACGATCATAATAGTCCCGACGGCCACCGCGAAAAAGACAATGTGAAAACACTCCGCTACCGCGAAGCCCCATTCGGTGTTGTTCAGCAGATCGGCAATTGCGTTCGATTGCAGAAAAACCAGAGATGCTGAGGTATACAATAGGTCTGCATCACTTGGATCTTGTATGTCCAGCGGGACTGGGGCTCCCCGGCGTACATCTTGGCGCTGTCGTAGAAGCCGGCCGTCGTCAGATGGATGTCCACCTGCTTCTTGCCCTTGTTCTCCCAGAACCAGCCGTGAATGCCGGTGCTGGGCGCGGTGAACGATCCATAGGAGTGATCCGCCCCAACCTTGTCGTTGAGCTCGTAGCTTTCAAAGTAGTCTTTGTTGGGCTTGTTGTCGGGCTCGCCATGGAACTCGAACGCGACGTTACCGTTCGCTTTCCACGAGTAAACCATTCCCGCGCCTTTCTGCATGTGGTACTTGATCTCCACGCCTTCGCCGGGCCTGAGCGAAAGATCCTCGCTGTCCATTTTGTAGGAATTCGGTTGCGCGGTGTAGATGCCGGCCGGAGCGGCTACGGGACGAGCGCCAACGGCGGCTGTCGGCTCGGCCTTCGCAGCCACCTTACTTTCGGAGGCTTTCGCGAGATCGGTCAAGTGCAGGAGCTTGCCCGTCTTCAGCGGATCGATTCCATATTCGGCGGGAAGCACGGCGGTGAAGAGAATCACCAATGCGACCGCCAATGCGATGCCGGTCGCTTTCGCGATCGCTTTCTTGGACGGCGCCTGCGCCTGCTGTAAGTCTTCTTGTTCGACCATATGTTCCACTTACGCCGCCGCGAAATAGCCGGCGACTTGATATCCCACCAGAATGAATCCTACCGTCATCAGCACCGCGTTCGTAGCAAAAGCGTCCCGCAAGAAACTGCCGCGTGTGCGCCAGACACTGAGCGCAATCAACACGGCGGTCAACGCTAACACCTGCCCGATTTCGACGCCAACATTGAAGCTCACGATGTTCGTCACCAATCCGTTCTTCGAGAGATCCAGCTCCTGGAGCTTGGTGGCCAGGCCGAACCCGTGAAACAAGCCAAAGATCAGCACGGCGACCTTGGTATTGGGCTCGAATCCCAGGAATCGCCGGAAGCCATCCATGTTATCGAACGCTTTGTAGACCACCGAAAAGCCGATAATTGCATCAATGACGTACGGGTTGGCATGAACTCCTCCGAGGACTCCACCCAGCAACGTGATGCTGTGCCCCAGCGTGAAGAGACTGACGTACTGAACGATATCTTTGAGCCGGTATAAGAAAAAGATGACTCCCACCAGGAACGCGATGTGATCGTACCCGGTCACCATGTGTTTCGCGCCCAGGTAAACAAAGGCCGCGACCGCGGCGCCCTGATTCGATTGGACGAACGAAGCGTCGCGCTTCGAGACATTATGCGCGCTTGCGGCGCTTGGAAATACGAATACGAGAGGATCAGAGGATGGCCGCCAGAGCAGCGACTCGGCTCCAGAAAGGCTCTTACTTGCATCGGTCCGCCAACTCCGTTTTCTCGCGCCACTTATCGTGGCAGTTGGAGCAGGCCGTGCTCAAGTCCCCCGCCGCCATTAAGATATTGTCCATATTCTTGGACTGCGCGGCCTTATACGCTTCCAGGCTGGCTTCCCGCAAGCCTTGCACGAATTTCGCCCAATCCGGATTGTTGATCGGAACCGGAAGCCCGTTCGCGCATTTGCGCCCGGGCAGAATCAGAAGATTGGCGGCTTCCGAAAGAGCCTATCGCGCTGTTTTCCACAGCCATCCAGCCACCATAGGTGCTCGCGAGCGGATTCGGCGATAGCGATGGGTCCTTCGCCGGCGGTACCTTGGCAGGATCGTCTTCCTGGGCGAAAAAGATCACATTGGAGTTAGGGAAGAGGATACCGCGCATGAGCTGGCGCAAGTCCGCGGCGACCTCGGGCTTCATGGCCGCCGCTGAGGGAGCCTTGGCCGCTTTGGCTCCGGTTGGCGCTGGGGACTGCGCGTCGCAGATTCCCACCAGATCGCGAACGCGATCAGAACTGCGCGGGGGGTAACGATATTCCATCTCTTCTTAAACATTTTCCGGGTTGGCTTTTCCTTTAGGACCAAAAGTTGTCTACGATGCCCTTCCACAGGGGAAGATCAGGGCGCTCGAAGAATCCTCGCATCCAGCGACTCTTGCCGCCTGCATTGGGCGCTTTCCTGCGTCTGCGAGTAGCTGGCAGGGAAGACGGCCTTCAGGACCCTGCATCATTTTGCGGCTCGATGGCCGCGTTCGTTTCCCTTCAACCGAGTGATCGCTTTCTGGTTCGCTTGCCATAGCTATTGCAGCCAGAAGCTTACCATCGAGCCGTTACAAATCCGAGGAAATGAGGGTCAGGATACGGTCAGTGACCGGTCACTCACCACTGGAAGCCAATGATTCTACAGGATTTTTTTGCACTCAATTCAATTGTGTTTCCGGCCGAACTCGAACTCAATGCGCGACTTCAGGATCACCCGACTGCCTGTCTCCGTCGTACCAAGCCCGACACCGAAGCTCCAAGTCAGATGTTCGCCGATCTTCCAGTCGGCGCCTGGAAACAACAGGTGGATCTGCTGACCTTGCGGGAGGAAATTTCCGACCGGCCCCATGTAGCCGTAGTACTCGACGCTCGGGGTGAGGGTGCGCCAAGCCTGCCAACCAAGCCTGCCGGATGGCTCGAAGTCCCAACCGTCGCGCGTGCCGGGTCCGTGAAGCGCTCGCTCAAAAACGATGTTCCCGTCCATCTGCAAACGACCAATGTGCTTCTCGATAATGCCCCGCAGTTCCACCTGGCGGGTGTCCTGGTCGAAAAGCGGGCGTTCAAAAGAGAACTCCGCTATGAACCCCAGGTTCACAGGCAACCCCCAGGACTGAGGCGCATAAAAATGCGGGAGGACTCGAAAGCCGGCATATTGCACACCAAGGCCAGGAACCACTGCCGAGAGCACAACAAAGCCGGCGCGAATTTCATCTGTGATGCCCGCGGTCCATTCCGAGCTGGCATGGAATTGATCTTGCTCCGGCGCCACCGGACCGTCGAACTTGGTGGTGCCATTCAGCACGTAGTTGAGGTGTGACTCAACGGTGTAAGCTCCCAGCGGAAGCGGCTCATACTCGAAAACTTGGATTTCAAACGGATCCTGCGCGTAGCCAACGACGGGCAGGCACAATAATAGCCATCGACAACCAAACATGGAAATCTCCTATAAAACCGCTTGCTGACGCGCGCGGCTCGGTTTGCGGGATGCGCTAACTGAGCCGCGACCGTAAGGAGCCGGTCTAGGAGCGGGGAGGGTGATCGAGGCGAGGCCGGGGCTTTTCGGTGATGCGAGGGGTAGGAGCCGGTGGAACTCTTTCGATCGAAGGGCAGTTAAGCAATGAATTTGTGCAGGAAATCCGACATGCAGTGAACAGCAGCCGCAGTCATGGCAACTGCAGTCCGATCCGGCTGGCGCGCTCGAATTTGCGATGTCATCGCTGTAATCCGACGCCATACACACCGCCATCTGCGTACAGATGGCCAAGAGCACCACGAGCCCAAGCCAGCGAACTATGGTCTTCTTCGAAAACATTCTCTAAAAACACGTTCCTCTGGGCCACTCGCCCGGTAGCCTCCGAGTCGGCCATCTCCGGGCGTGGTTAGAAAAAGATCTTCGCGGCGATTTGCACCTCACGTGGCGGAGCGGCGTTGACCACCTGACCGAACAAGTTGCTGTTGATGTCGCCGCCCACATCGCTGATCTGAAGTCTAGATCGCTAGTCGATTGATCTCACGGGGCCACGAAGTCGGGCAAGTCCGAGCTATAGTTACCCATCAACGAATTGTCACTGTCCGAGTGCAGCGAGCGTTCCCGAATCTCGAAGGCCGAAAGCGCTTAAGCCGAAAGATCATCGGTACCCGCCCTTAGAACGTGAGCTTGAGCGCGATTTGCACCAAGCGCGGCGGCTGCGCCTTGATCACATAGCCGAAGTTGGAATCGAGAATCTCCCCCTGCACCGCGGCGGGGCCGAAGAACTGCGCATGGTTGAAGGCGTTAAACGCCTCGAAGCGAAACTGGACCTGCCTCGTCTCCCTGATCTTGAAGTTACGCAGCAGGGCCAGATCGAAGTTCGCCTCGCCCGGCCCGAAGAACGAACGCCGCGAGGCAGTCCCGGGCTCGCCGAGCGCGTTTTGGGTGAACGCCGCGATATTGAAGTACGGCTTCCCATTGCGCGGGTTGGAGTTGATTTGAAGCGGCAGCCCGTTATAGTCCGGCGTATCGAGATAGTGGTTGTTGACGCCATTGGGGCTGCTTCCCTGCAGAGAGTTGTCGCCGTCCTCGTGCAACGTCACGGGGAAGCCCGAGGTGATGCGGGTGATTCCGCTAAGCTGCCATCCACTGGTTACAGGCCGCCAGTGGCTGGAGAAACGATCGAAAGGAAGGTTCACCGTATAGCTGGCGACAAAGTTATGCGCGATATCGAAGGCCGAGAGAGCGCGGGTGCTGGAGAGGTTGAACGGATTGCCGATATCGGAGATGCTCGATGCCTGATCGATCGACTTGCTCCAGGTGTAGTTGACAGAGAAGTTATAGCTCTTCCCCGCGTGGCGAAGGACAACCTGAAGGGCATTGTAGTTCGAGTTGCCGACGGTGGAGTCGAAATCGTCGTTTCCGAAGTTCGGCCCCAGAGGCCCGCGTGTTCCATTCAGCGTCTGGCCGTTGGCCAAAAGGAACGTGTTGTTCTCGAGGCCAGGGCCGCAGGGCTGCGTGCCCTGCGCAAGAATCGATCCCTTTTGGCCATACGGAACGCTGAGCTGCAGGCAGAGCGCCGGGTTACCGGGATTGGCGGAATAAACCAGCAGCAGGTGATGGGCCTGCGAACCCACATAGCTGACGCTGAACAGCGTGTTCTCTGTGATCTGGCGCTGGATCGAGAGGAAGTAATTTTCGTTATACGGATACGTGTTAAATGGTTCCGGCGATGTCTGGCCGTTTTGCGGAAGGAACGCTCCGAATTGCTGGCTGGTATTGGGATGGCTGGCTGTCGCATTCAACGGAGGAAACGCGAACGGATACGGATTGCCGAGGAACGTGCCGTTCCCAGCCGCCACGAACGGCTGGTCGAAGAGCGGCGGCGCCGGACTGGTGTAGCTCAGGCCATAAGGAGGCTGTGGCTCGTCGATCGCCATGGCGTTGCCCTCGATCACGGATTCGAAGATGCCGTAGCCCGCGCGAATGCTGGTTTTTCCGGCTCCGCCGGTAATTTTGTTGAGGAAGCCGGGCAGGTCGCCGGGCGACCACGCGAGGCCGACGCGCGGCGAAAAGCGGTTTTTCGACGGTACGAGCGTGTTGGGAACGCCGGGATCGCCGGGATAGACGAGGCCCAGCGGCGCGTTCGGATAAACAACCGACTGCTCGCCTACCAGGTACGTGGGAATCTGGTTGTATTTTTCCGACCAGCATTCCATGTGGTCATAACGCACGCCGTAGTTGAAAGTCAGATTTGGTCGCAGGCGCCAGCTATCCTGCAGGTAAGCTCCTTGGTATCTGTGCCGTATATAGTAAGACTGCGAATCCTGCTGATTGTAGAAGAAAGGCGTTCCGATCAGGAAGTCCGCGAAGTCGGAACCGGTCTCCTGTCCCTGGAATTGGAACGAACCGTTGAAGATCGGATTCGGAGTGACGTTCACCTGTTCATAGGTCGCCTCGAAACCGGCTTTGAGCGAATGGTCGCCGATGACTCGGGAAAAGTTGTCGTTCAAGCCGTAAGTATTGTTGAACTGCTTCAGATTCGTTGTCGGCACCCCCATCGTGAATGAATTGAATGCGACGGTCTCGATACCTTCGATCGAGGGGTCGAGCGGGAAAATCCCAGTCGAGTGCGCGCCGGTAACGAAACCCTGCGATGCCAGGCTGGGGCCAACGCCCCCTTGAGGTTGCCCGACATTGTTGGCGTCACGCATAAAGCTCAGGTGAAACTCGTTGACGGAGGTTGTGCCAATGGTCTTCGTGTGGGTGAAATTGACGAGTTGCCCACGGCCGAGATTGAGGGCGTTGAACCCGGGCACTGTGGCGCCGCCTTGGCCGGACGGATAGGGATTGTTTACCGTGAAGTCATCAAAGAAATAGTAGGCCGAAAATGTGCCGTAACGGTCTGTATTGGCGTCGAAGCGAAAGCTTCCTTTGTCGTCGCGCGTGGTCTCTCCTACCGACCCGGTCGAGAATGTATCGGAACCGACATTCGGCTGAGGGATGTACTGCAGCAGATGCTGGGCCGGAGCTGACCAGGCGCGCGCCGGTATGATGGCGTTGGGAAAAACGCACTGATTGCTCGACGTGCAGCTCGGGGTGTAATAAGGTTCGCCGGCGGTCACTGCCATAGCCGAGCTCTCTGCTGAAGAATATTGGCGATATAGGGTCCGCTGACGCTGCCCGTGAGCTGGCTGGCGACGCTGCTCAAGTCGCCGGTGCGTTCCGCAACCGAGGGTACGGCGATCAGACCAGTGTCGATTCCCTGGTTGCTGCGAGTTCCCTGGTAATCGACGAAGTAGAAAATCTTGTTTTTCCGGATCGGGCCTCCGACTGTGCCGCCAAACTGGTTCTGGCGGTAGAAACTGCGCTCCGGGGAGAAGAAGTTGCGGGCGTCGAGATCGGTATTGCGCAGAAATTCGAAGCCGCTGCCATGTATTTGGTTCCCGCCGGATTTGGTGATCACATTGACGATGCCGCCGCTGTAATTTCCGAACTCGGCGTCGAAGTTGTTGGTGAGAACCCGGAATTCGGCGATCGAGTCGAGATTGGGAATAATTGTGGTTCCGCCGTTCATCAACTCTTTGACGTCCCCGCCATTGACGAGGTAGCCGTTGGCGTCTTCGCGCTGGCCGCTGATCGACTGGTTGCCGGCGTTCAGCCCGCCGGACGGCGCTATCTGAACCGAGGCGCCAGCCATGATGACCGAATCGCCAGTCTGGGTGGACATGGGGACAATGCCGGGCTGGAGAGCCAGAAGATCGGTGAAGCTGCGGCCGTTGAGCGCGACCTCGGTCATCGTTTTCCCGGCCACCACATCGCCCATCTGGGTGCTGGCCGTCTCAACGTGGACCTCGACATCGGTTGCCGTGTCGCTGACGGTAAGCTCCTGCGTTTGCTGCGCCAACTGAAGCGTCATGTTCTGCTGGATATCGGCATTCGTATCCACCACCAGAGCGGTTCGTTTCTCCGAGCGGAATCCTTTCGCTTCGAAAAGGATGTCGTATGTGCCCACTGGAACGCTGGGGAAAATGAAGTCGCCATGTTCGTCGGCTGTAACCTTCATCTCGAGCCCCTGAGCTGTATTCGTCATCTTGACCGACACCATGGGTATGCTGGCCCCTGACGGGTCCGTGACTGTTCCCGCGACTTTGCCGGTCACAGCACCCCAAACCATCGCGCCGGCGATCAGGAAAATTGCCGCCGCTTGAGCGGCGGTCCTTGTTGTTTTCATATGAACTAGTTGTTTGAAGCAACTCTTTCCCTCTCGGCACGTCTGCCTTCCGGTGACGATGACATGATCGCCAGGCTTCAACGATTCTCTGGTCATGCCGTCCCCGCTCGGCTGGTATCTCGAGCCACATTCCACGGCCCAAACCTGCATTTGCCCACTCTCATCCGGAGTTCATGCCCTGTGCATAGCTGCGCGTACCAAACATCGACGAGGCCAACAGTTCTAGCATCACAATCCTGAACTTCATAGTTTCGATTCTGAATTCTGAAATCTACTATTTGGGAGCTCCACCGGCGGCGACTCCGGCCAGTACCTTCCGGCCGTTGGCTAGAGTTACCTCTCGTGCGGACGCGACGTTAGCCCCGTCGCGGGCCGGAAAGGCCACCACGGTCACCCGGTCGCCCACCTTCAAGGCGTCCCGGAGCCATCCCATCCTTGCCAGGGTATTCGGCCCAGCGCCTTCGAACGCCCAATTGGTGACTTTCTGGCTGGCGTCCTTGACGTCGACATAGAAGTAGATATGCGGGTTGCTCCATTCCACTCTTGTAATCACACCGGCGTACGTGATCTGCCGATTCACGTCAAACTCGGCCGAAACCGAGTGGTGGCCAAAAATCGGGGCCGTCGCCAACAGCAACAGCCCACCAGGAACTAAAATCGCCAACTTGCATGCCATGAGGAAACCAGTCCTTGCTGAGTCCGGAGTTGAGACTAGCACGCGATTAGGGCGATCACGATAAATACACGGTCAACTGTCGGTCAGTGACCCCGAAGGCGCGGTCAGTGACCGGCGAACACTATTGTTTTCAACAACATCGCAAAGGATTTCGAAGTGGCGTGGAAGTCGTCGAACAGGGCTAAATATTAGACAAATCCTGCCAAATGTCCTTGTCCCGAACCTTCTACAGGCGGCTTCAAGATGGGGATATTGGACCGTCGCGCCGGGTACCGAACTGTGCGGCGTCCCGAATGACAAAGCCCGCCACTTCCGCGAGGAGGTTTTACCGGGAGCCAGTTCCCGCTAAAAGCGGTAGCGGATGGTACCCGATACGTTAATCGGCGCACCTGGGTAGACTTGCGTGTCGTCGGGCCAATGTTTGAAGTCACCTCACGGTCAATGACCATGGTCAGTGACCGGCAACTGACCTCCCGTTTGATTAAATTCGAAGAGGTTCATGTTAGGCTTGTGCGATCGTCACTGATGAGGCAAGCGGGCATATATCTTCGCAAGTTCGCGATCTTCGTCCATCGTTGGCTGGGCTTGGCTTTCTGTTTGCTCTTTGCGCTCTGGTTCGTTTCCGGGATCGTCATGATGTATTCGGACTATCCCAGCGTGGGTTCGAAAGAGCGGCTCTCTAAAGCCGAGGCGCTGGTTCCCGCGGCGGTTCATCTTTCACCGAAGGCGGCCTACGCGGCTCTGCACGAAAGCGAGTCACCGGATCAGGTTGTTCTAACCATGCTGGACGGCCGCCCGATTTACCGTTTTCGGGGGAGGCGTTCGCTGGCCCTCGTCTATGCTGACGACGGAGAGGTCTTCCGTTGGCTGTCCCAGGCGGCGGCTGAGCGAATCGCGGCGGCTTGGACCGGCCAGCCAGCGAGTGCAGCGAAGTTCCAAGGTGCGCTCATGGAAGCCGACCAATGGACGCTGGCCGGAGAGATCGGCCCGCTCAGGCCGCTATTGAAGTACGCCTGGCCCGATGGACAAGAGGTGTACGTTTCGGGCGTCACAGGTGAAGTGGTTCAGCACACCACCCGCGCCTCTCGCATCGCAGCTTATTTCGGCGCGATTCCGCATTGGCTATACTTTACGCCCTTACGAAAGAACGGAAGACTCTGGACGAGGGTGGTGGTTTGGTCATCCGGAATAGGGACGGTGGCCAGTCTTCTCGGTCTGGCGATTGGCATCTCGATGTATTCGCCGTCCAAGCGGTTCCGTTACGCGGGCCAGCCGTCCAGCCTTCCCTATCGGGGCCAGAAGCGCTGGCATCTGATCCTGGGTCTGATCTTCGGCCTGGTCACTTGCACGTGGGTATTTAGCGGCCTGCTGTCGATGGAACCTTTTGATTGGCTCTCTGACGACGATGACGCACCATCCCGCGTGGCGACCGCTCTCAGGGGCGGCCGGTTGGACATAGCGGCGTTTGACGACCGGTCCCCGAGCGAAGCATTGCAGCAGGTAGCCTCCGAAATCAAGGCAAAGGAATTGGAGTTGACCGTTTTTGCCGGCGAACCTTATTACCTGGCGCGTGAATCGCCCGCGGTTTCCCGCATAGTTCCGATCCGCGGAGATCCATTAAAGCAATTCGACAGTGCTCGCATTCTGAAGCTTGTCGCGCAGGCGGCCCAGCCGGCGGCTTTCACGGAAACCCGCCTGGTCACTAACTATGAGGCCTACTATCTCGATCGGCACCAGCAGCACCCGTTGCCTGCGCTTTTCGTTCGTTTAAGCGATGCCGGCGGTTCGATGCTGTACATTGATCCGAAGACCGCGAGCCTGGTGGAAGCGTATGGAGGCCGATCGCGCTTGAACCGATGGCTATACCACGGCCTGCATTCGTGGGATCTGCCTTGGCTGTACCGCTACCGGCCGGCTTGGGACATTTTCGTTTTGCTGCTACTGCTGGGTGGAACGTCTTTGTGCGTTACCTCGGTGATCATCGCGTTTCAGTTCGTACGTCGAAAACTTTCTCTAGAACAGGAGCAACCTTCATGAAGATCCAGTCCATTCTTTTTGCCGCCTTGTTGGCGCTGCCGGCATTTAGCCAAACATTTACTTCGACGCCGCTTCCCAATCCATCGGGGGCTGGGAGCCTACAGCCGAATTGGTCGGTCGCACCGGACGGCGCGGCCGTGTTTAGTTGGATCGAACCTTCGTCAGGTGGCTCCTTTGCGCTCCGGTATGCGGTCCGGCACGGCGCTACATGGTCGGCCGCGACGACCATTGCGTCGAATCGACATTTCTTCCATCACCCCGCCGAGATGCCGGAGGTGCTTGCGCTGCCAGGAGGACATTGGTTCGCTCACTGGGTGGAATCGCCGGGCGGCGATAGCGACGCGGAGTATATTTACGTTTCTTCGTCCACCGACGGCGCGCATTGGACCATGCCGCTCCAGGCCCATCACGACCACAGCGCAGTGCAGCATGGTTTGGCTTCGATGATCGCCAATCCGGACGGAGGAGGATCGATATTCTGGCTGGAGGCTCTTAAAGGTGAAGATAACCCTGTGGCGTTGAAGCGCACGATTGTGGACGCGTCCGGTAAGGAAGTTCGCGAAGAGGTGATCCAAGGCGACGTTTGCGGCTGCTGTCCGACGGCCGTCGCCAAGACTTCGAAGGGACTATTGTTAGCTTTTCGCGCTCACAGCAAGGAAGATATTCGGGACATCGCGGTGACCCGGCTGGAGAATGGGAAATGGTCCACGCCGAAAATCGTGAACGCCGATAACTGGGAAATCAACGCTTGCCCGACAAATGCGGCGTCGGTGCAGGCCAAGGGCGATCACGTAGCGGTCGCCTGGTTTACCGGCGCTCAAGATAAGCCCCGCGAGCTGATGGCGTTTTCAAACGACGCCGGTTCCACGTTCACCAAGCCGGTTGCGCTCAGCACCGGTCACGCATTCGGGTATACGGCGATGGCTCTGGATGAAGATGGCGGCGCGATCGTCTCGTGGCTGGAGCAGAGTCCGGAAGGAGCGAAAGTGCTGGTCCGCCGCGTTAGTGCCGCTGGCGCGGCTGGTCCGGTCCTCGAAGTGGCCAAGGGCGGGAAGATGGCTTTGGGATATCCGAAGCTGTTCCACAACGGGGGCGAGACCTTCATCGCCTGGGGAAGTACGAAACAGGTGCAGACCGCGAGCCTTACTAAGAAGGACTGAGCGGGCGCGGCTCGGAATCAACGCACGACTTTCAGGCCTCGCGAGCCTCAGGGGAGTCCTTTCTATCCACTCCCTCACGGTCGTGGTTCTGTTATACGGGTATTTCGGGCTCTGGTGCGTGATGACGGCGCAACATTACGTGTAATATGATCGCGCTGGCTAAGAAAATGCGTTGCAGTCCGTTGAGCAGCCCGATGCGCACGTTCGCTAGCAGCACATGCACGACGGATGTTCGCCGAAGCGTTGTGGACGGTATTAACGGAGCCGCGACCGTAGGGAGCGAAAAGGCGCTACTTGGTATCAGAGCCCACTGAAACGACGTGTCCCTTTTGCTGCGGCGGCTCGTAGTACCCGATGAGACGTCCGTTGCAAAGAATGGTAGTCCATATGATGAGCGAGAGCGCCCCTGCCACCTTGGCGCGCGTGGGAATAACCGGTGTCGAATCCAGTTCCTCGGGATGATTGTAAACGCTCGGCCGAAAAATGATCGCGTGAATCAAAACCAGTACCAGGAATGACATCTTGATCCAGAAGTATGGATTCGGATAGTAATCCGCGGCCTTCGAACCGAAAAGCGTGAACCCCATCGAGAACATAATGATGAAGCCGACACGCTTCCACCAGCGCAGTCCGTTGACGACGTCGGCAATGGACTTATCTTGGAAGGCCCAGCCGAGCAGACGCAGGTCGGTGATCACGATCAGGCCGCCAAAGATCGCGATGCAGGTAAGGTGCGTACTCATAACGATTGGATATTCCAAGCCGGACTCCCGGATGAAGGTCATAAAACTCAAGCTTTGCAGCCATTTAAACAGTTCGAGAATCACATTTGCCTCCAGGATTTTTCCAAAACACGCTTACGCGAACGCAATAAACAGCCCACCAAAAACGACGCTGATCCATAACGCGAGAGAAACGATGGCCACCACAGCTCGAACACCCTGCGATGAGCTGTCGGACTGAGCCACCTTGCGATGGATCGTGTAGTTGAAGATAATAGCCGCCGCCAACGCGTACATCTTAAAAACGAACGACGGATTGTGCAGATACATGCGCGTGTCGGAGAGGAAAAGAAGCGGGCCCGACAACAGCACCACCGCCAGCCCCAGCAACGTCCAGGGCGCTGTGTCGTGCAGAACTTCAGACGGCTTGGAATGCTGGATTCCAAAGCCCAAGAGCCGGTAGTCCACCGCGGCGATCAAGCCAATTGACCAGGCGAAAGCGGCGATGTGAAAGCACTCCGCGATTGGAAACACCCACTCAGAGCTATTCAGCGTGTCCGCTATGGACTCAATTTGCAGAAGCAACATCTTGGTGGTCCTGTCCTTTCAGATAATATAGACCGCGCGGAGCTACTAACGCGGCATCCTGTATTACGTGCATCTGAGCGTGGATCTTATCCAGCGGTGGCTCGATGTAGCCAATGCCGCGCCCGCAGCAGGCGATGGAAGTCCAGAGCAACATAGAGAGCGCAGCGGCGAGCTTCGCACTCGCAGGCGCACTGGGCGTACGATCCAATTCAGCGGGGTTGGCATAGACGCTACGGTAGAACACCAACTCGGTAATGATGACCACCGCAAACAGAATTAGCTTGGTCCGAAAAAATACGTTGTAGTAATACTCTTCGGCCTTGGAGCCAGCCATCAAGATGCCGCAGGTGGCGGTCAATAGTAAACCCCATCGCTTCGGGACGCGGAACTGGTTGACCACTTCCGCTATGGATCGATTCCTCAAGGCGCAAGCCCAGCAGCCGCAGGTCGGTCATCAAGATCATTCCGCCAAAAAACGCGATGCCGATCATGTGCAGCGACAGAATGATCGGATAGACGTTCGCCGAACCTCGCAGAGCCGTGAAGAAGGGGGTGAGTTGAATCCACTGAACGAAGGAGAGAAGCATTTGATCGCTAGGCCATACTCAAAACCGGACACTCAGACCAGGATAAAGGAAGCCAATGAAGATTCCGCCAAAAATGACGCCAGCCCACAACACCAGCGAGACCCAGGCCACCAGTTTTCCGTTCGGTGCCGGGACCTCCGATGCGACCGCCTTCCGATGAATGGTGTAGTGAAAGATGACAGCCGAAACAAAGAAAACCATTTTAATGAGGAAGGCCCAGTTGAGGTAGTACATGTCTGGGTCGGACGAAAAAAGCAGCAAGCCGGAAAACAACATCACAACCAAACCGCCCAGCGTCAAAAGCCAGGTGCTTCTGGCAAGCTGAGCGGCACTCCCGCCTCGCAACCCGATACCGAGCAGCGAAAAATCCACGATGGCAATCGTTCCTATCGAGAACGCAAACCCAACGATGTGGATGCACTCAAGAATCGGAAATGCTAGCGCGGAAGAGTTGAGGGGATTGGTGATCAGCACTTTTCTACTTGACTATGATAAACACCCCCACCACTTCCGGGTGGTGACGAGCACGGCTTTGCATCGGTCCCAAGTCTACCAGAGCTTTAGGTAACTGTAGCATTTTGATCGGTCACTTTCCGGTCACTCTAAGGTCACTTACCGGTCACTGACCGAACGCCAACGGCATTGCGGCGGATCTCAGCGGCTAGGGAGACGGCCGCGGCCAAAGTCAAAGCTCCGGTGGCTACATGGATGACGCTGACAATGATCACGGCAGGGCTGCTCTCGGGAAGCAAAAGCAGCAAGACGTACGTGATGAAGCCAAGGAAAACCTGAACTCCGGCGATCCCACCCAGCGCGATTGCAGAAGGCCGTAGCGCTGGATGCTCGGGAAACTGCCGGACCAGGAAGACGCACACGATCAGAAGCAGTACACAAGAGGCGACCAGCATACTGTACCGGTGCAGGCGGACGTCCTCATTGCCCATGTTCATTGCTCACGGTAGAACCGCAGATGCTGTATCGCATTCTCCCAGAGGTTGAATCTGATCGCCATATCTTGTCCGGTTCGTATAGGTCACATACCGGTCACAGACCGCGTTTGCACACAACATGGTGTCAGCCCAATCAGGACGTGAAACTGGTTTCCAAACCGCAGAGCACCAAGTCGTCGCGGTGGTGTTGAGGCCGAGGACGCCGCGAACGCCACACACATGATGAATGCGGAGGAGCCGTCAGCGACACGAGTGAAAACGAGCCGATCTGTTACCATCGCAATGCATGCCGTCAACGAAAGTTACAGTGACCAACAATGGATCCATTCGCATCGAAGGCGATTTCAGTGTGCACGACGCCGCGGGCAAAGAATTTGGACTCGGCGGCCGCACCGTCATTTCGCTTTGCCGTTGCGGGAAATCCGCGAATATACCGTTCTGCGATGGAAGCCACAAGGTGAACGGATTCGCGTCCACTTGCGAGGCGAGGGATTTGCCGCCGAAGCCCTAGCCTGCGGCTTCTGAACACGCTGGTTCCTGGCGGTTGGCGCAGGGCGACAACGTGGGCGTCCCTTCTTTTGGATTTCGCGGTCGACCAGTCCGGCAACCCGTCGACAGAATATACCGGCCCGGGTATCCTTGTAGAGTCCTTTCTGGAACTATTTTGGTGAAGAATCCCCGATGGCACACAACGTAGAAGAGAAGAAGAAGCTACTGAACCGCATCCGCCGAATTATGGGGCAGGTTGCCGCCATTGAAAAAGCGGTGGGCCAGGAGGCCGAATGCTCTGACGTTCTACACAACATTTCCGCTTGTCGTGGCGCCATGGATGCGCTCATGGCCGAAGTTATCGAAGGGCACATTCGTTATCACATTCTCGGCGAGAACGGGAGCGCAACGGACGAGCAGGCCCGGGCAGCCGACGATCTGGTGAGCGCCCTGCGCGCCTATCTGAAATGAGGCGGGTCTGTTTCCCCATGCAATTCGAACTCGCGTGATGCCTGCTGGCGTGGCCCGCGTTGGGGTGGGATGCGACAGCCAGCCGTACGAACATTAGGCGTCGGTGAGATCTGGGTCTGAGGCTACCGGCTGGAACACCTTTAGGACAGCGCGCGCAAATTGTTCCGCAGCCCTTCGGGATTTCCATCCACAAGAAGGCTTTCCACCTCCCGGTGCGTGCGCTCCCAGATTGGCACGGCGCGCGCCAGCAAGCGCCGCCCGTTAGCCGTCAGGCTCATCAGACGGCTGCGCCGGTCCAGCCGATCCGCCGTAACTTTGACCAGGCCGCGCCGCTCCAGCGGTTTCAACGCAGCGGTCAGCGTGGTGCGATCCATGGCGAGCAGCGACGCTACAGCGCCCATCGCCGGAGGCTTGGGCCGGTTCAGCGACATCAGCAACGAAAATTGCCCGTTGGTGAGATCGAGCGGCCGCAGGGCCTCATCGAAGCGCCGCGCCAGCGCCCGGGCAGCCCGCTGCACATGCAGGCAGAGGCAGCAATCGCGAACCAAGAGCGTGGTTTCAAAGGGAACGACACTGACCTGGGCATGGCTAACGCGACGGTTCAACTTTTCTTTCTTCAAATGCATTCTCAAAGTAGCTGGGTAACGATGTAGCGGCGATCAGCCTGCACTTTATATATAACAATTTCATCCGCATCCAATGTTTGGAAGATCCTAAAAGCGCTAAGAAAGGGCTATTTAAGGGACTACTACGCACGTTTATCTCTTGACATGGCGCCGGAATGTTGATATCAACATATCATGTAGAGGGGATCGGGGTGGAAAACCACCCTGGTTTGTGTCGCGCGAAATATGGCTGGCCGCCCGCAAAGCTCGGCCCAACCGGCAAAGAACAAAGAGAGGGAAAAATGCGAAAGCTAACGCTGCTTGGCTGGGGAATCGTCATGCTGTCCCTGGCATCGTTCTGGAATCTTCCCGCGCAGGAAGTGGTTGCTCATATCCGTGGCACTGTAACCGATCCGTCGGGAGCGGGCGTTCCAGGCGCGGAGGTGAAGGCCACCAATACGCAGACCCAGGTGTCGCCACGGTAACGACCAAGGACGACGGAAGTTATGAGTTCCTTAGCTTGGCGCCTGGGCACGTATGAGGTGATCGTCACCAAAAACGGTTTCCGGACGTCCACGGCCCACAACATCACGTTTACGCTGAATCAGATTTACAATCTTCCAGTCGCGTTGGAAGTCGGAGAAGTAACTCAATCGGTGCAGGTGGAAGCCAACCCGACGCAGGTGGAAACCAGCACGACACAGCTCGGCACCATCATCAACGCCAAACAGATAGTGGATTTGCCCCTGCTGGGCCGCAATTGGACTCAACTCCAGCAGTTAGTGCCAGGCGCTGTCAGCCAGAGCGACGCCAATCGCAGCAACTATGCCATCAACGGAAGCGAGAGCCAGCAGAATTCGTTTCTCCTGAATGGCGCCGACGCCGTGGACTATCGCCTGAACGCGGTGGGGCTGACGCCGAGCCCGGATGCCATCGATCAGTTCAACCTGATCACCAGCACCATCAATCCCGAATACGGCCGCAACTCGGGCGGCATTTTGAATGCGATCGTCAAATCCGGCACGAATCAATTCCACGGCAGCGCATTTGAATTCTATCGCGATACATTTTTGAACGCCCGAAACTTTTTCTCGGTGACGCCGCCGGTTTTCCACCAGAATCAGTATGGCGGAACGGTTGGCGGTCCCATTTGGAAGGACCACACTTTCTTCTTCCTGTCCTACCAGGGAACCAGAAACCGCCGTCCCGACACCAATCAGACTTCGGAGACCACCACCGTCTTCACGCAGGCTCAACGCGACGGGTATTTTCCCGGACATAGCGAGTTCCACCGCGCCGTCGCCCAATTCCGCTGGTCGGCGAGAACGGCGCCACCTATCCGGCCGGGACGCCTTACAGTACGCTTTTTCCATCGGGCCACATTCCCTCGGCGGACTTAAATCCGCTGGCGGTCAAACTGATGAACCAGTTCGTCCCGCTGCCAAATTTCGGAGTCAACCAATATTCGTTCACCTCCATCGCCACCCAGGACTTCGAGCAGGGAATCGCGCGCGTCGATCACACCTTCGGCACGAAGGACAGCGTGTGGGCCAGCCTGTTCATCGAGCACGACTCTGCTCTGCGCGGGCTTCCGTTCGTGGGCTCCACGCTGCCCGGCTTCGGAGAGACCGATCCGGAAGCGACCAAGGAATACACCGCGCAGTGGTCTCACACTTTTAATCCCACCACCCTGAACGAATTCCGTGCTTCGTGGTACCGGTTGAATTACCAGGCCGTGACGCCTCAGAATCCGGCGCTTCCTTCCTCCTACGGCTTCTCCGGGATAAATTCGCAATTTCCGAGCGTGGCCAGCATGCCGCTCGTGAGCCTCAACGGATACTTCAATCTGGGCGGCAGCCCCGCTGGTCCGCAACCGGCGATCGATAACACGTATGAAATGACCGAGAGCTTATCCAAGGTAGTCGGCAGTCATACCTTGAAGTTCGGCTTCGATTGGCGGCGTTACGAGGTCAACGACTCGTTCGATGCCTTGAACAACGGCGAGTTTGCGTTTAACGGTACTGGCGCTTACAGCACCGGGAATCCCGGCGCGGATTTTCTGCTGGGAGTACCGGATATATTCGTCCAGGAAAGCGGCGGCGTGCAGGCGTTCCGCAGCTACGAATTCTACTCCTACGCCCAAGATAGCTGGAAGGTCAGGAACGATTTGACGTTCAATTACGGGATTGGCTGGCAGATCGACACTCCGCTGGTGAATCATCGCTATGGCGGGTTGTACAACAACTGCTTCATCCCGGGTCAGCAATCTACGATATTTCCAACGGCGCCGGCGGGTTTGGATTTCCCTGGCGACCCCGGATGCACGACGTCCGGCTATCACCAGCACAACGATAACTTTGCACCGCGCTTCGGATTTGCGTATTCACCCGACTGGGGCCCCCTCAGCGGCGGCAAAGCCAAGAAGTTTGTGATCCGCGGCGGATTCGGCATCTACTTCAATCGCGCTGCGGAGGAACTGGCGCTCCAACAACTCGGCGCTCCGCCGTTCTTCATCGAGTCTTTCGCCGCGACCGGGGTTGGCGGGAGCCCCACCTTCGCCAACCCCTATGTAGATATCGCCACTGGCCAAGCCGCCCAAAATCCTTTCCCCTTCACTCCGGCCACCAAAGGCCAGAGTGTGAACTTTTCACAATTCGAACCGTTGAGCATCAGTACGGTGAATCCGAACCTGACCAATGCTTACGCGATGAATTACAACCTGAACATCCAGCGCGAACTTCCCGGACAGATGATCCTCCAAGTAGGGTATGTGGGAGCTCAAGGCCGGCACCTGGACATGGTCTATGAAGGCAATCCCATTTCACCCGCGGGAACAGCTGCGTGCGCCGCCGACCCGACCTGCATAGCCAACCGGGACAACCAGGCCATCTTGTACCCAAGCCACAGCATGTACGCGCCGGGCAATATATTCGCTTCGGTTGGGGTGCAGGGCAGCCAAGGCGTCTCCAATTACAATTCACTGCAGGTGCAACTCCAAAAACGCCTGGCTCGCGGCCTGATGTTCCAGGCCGCCTATACCTGGAGCCACTCCATCGACGACACCTCGGGTTACGAGGGCAGCGGCGCGGCCTCGGGATCTACCCGCACCAGCAATCCGTTCGATTTCGCATTGAACAGGGGAGATTCCAATTTCGATGCCCGGAACCGTTTCGTAGTCAATTACACGTACGAGTTGCCCATCCCGCGTTGGAACAATGCTTTCGGCAAGTATGTAGTGAGCGGCTGGCGGGTGGCGGGTATTACCACGCTGCAAACCGGCTTTCCGATCATCGTGGGCGATTCGTCCGATTTATCGCTACAATGCCCGGTCGCTGCTCCCGTCAGTTTTTACGGATGCTGGGACGCGCCCAATGTGGTCGGCTATCCGAGGATCTACAATCCGCGCAACGCGACGCTCCAGTTCGGATCGAATCCCGCTCAGCCCAACTACTACTTCAATCCGAACGCTTTCGCGCAGGAAACGCCGGGCGTGCTGGGGAACGAAGGAAGGAACAACTTCCATGGCCCGGGAATCAACAACACCGATCTGGCTCTCAGCAAATTGATACGGTTCACGGAAACCAAGCGGATTGAATTTCGCCTGGAAGCCTTCAATGTCTTCAACCACACCAATTTCGCGTTTTCGCAGAATATTACCGCATGGGAGGACTTCAACGCGCCCAGCACGTTCGGGCGTGTCACGACGTACAACCCCAATGCGGCCGGGCGGGTGCTTCAACTCGGCGCCAAGATTTACTTCTAGCCGAGCAGCAGACTACCCCGGAGAAATCAATGAAGCGGAAGGCTCTCAGGACGATCGCATTATCAAGCTTCGCGCTGGTTGTCATCTCGCTTGCGCGTGGCGGGCGCCCGCACAGGAAGCCAAAACACCGTATCCGAGCATGGCTCCGCTGGATCAATACCTGATGGAGCGCAGCGCCGAGATAACGCTAGCGCGGAGCGCTGCGCCGGCATCCATCTCGCAGGATGCTGAAGTCATGGTGCTCGGCCGGCATGGTTACGAAACGGCGGCAAAAGGCAAGAACGGTTTCGTGTGCATGGTGGAACGATCCTGGACCTCGGGGATCGACGATCCCGGTTTTTGGAATCCCAAACAGCGGGGCCCGATCTGCTTCAACCCGCCTGCCGTGCGATCTTACCTTCCACAAACGATCATGAAAACCGAGTCGATATTGGCTGGACGATCCAAAGCTCAGATGTTCGAGGACATCAAAGTGGCTCTCGACAAGAAGAAACTGCCGCCGCCCGAATCTGGCGCGATGTGTTACATGATGTCCAAGCAAGGGTACTTGAACGACGAAGCCGGGCACTGGCACCCTCACCTGATGTTTTTCCTTCCACCGACAGATCCGGCGACTTGGGGCGCAGACCTGCCGGGCTCCCCGATCCTTTCAACTAAGGACCCTCAAGGCCGCCTGACTATTTTTATGGTTCCGGTTGGACAATGGTCGGACGGAACGGCTGCTCACTAAGAATTGACGCCGTCACGCCATGAAAACGGAATTACTCCGATTCAACGGAGCGGTCGAGCGGGATCCCGCCATCGATGCGTGGATGAAAGAGCATGCAGGTGAATTGGGAGCCATCGCGCAGGAGTGGTTTGAGATGATGCGTAAATGCGGCGACGAAGTTCGGGAGCTGTTGCATGACGGCTGTCCGGTTGCATGTCTGGGAGATGCGCCCTTCGGCTACGTCAACGTATTCACGTCGCACGTCAACGTGGGGTTCTTTCACGGCGCGGCGCTGCCAGATCCGGCGCGCTTGTTGCAAGGAAGCCGGCAAATTCATGCGGCATGTGAAGCTGAGACCGGGAACGGCCACAAACGCCGCAGCTCTCAGCAGGCTTATCGAACTGGCTTACTCGGATATAAAGGCGCGCGTCGAAAACGGCTAGCTCAGCGAAACACCTTGAGGGGTCGACGCGGCTGTGAACCGCCAGATTGGTAACGAATGTCCGAATCGGACCACGACGCAGCGGCGTCTCAGACAACGCCGTATCTGGACAACGACGGATCAGGGTCGAGTTTCCTCGTCCGCTTTGACTCCGGATCACGTTCAAACAGTATCCGCGCTAGCGAGAAGAGTCGTCGGTGATCTGGAACGTATGCACTTGGGCGTGTGCGCCGGACGCAGGCCGTCAGTCTCGAGATCGTCTGGGTTTCCGCTACTGCCCCGCACTACGGTGGGCGAATTGATCGTGAACGGAGCCGACATGGAATTGTTATTTGCGTCTGTAACAGTCACCCTTGCGGTTCCAGCCGCAGTCGGGTACCCGGTCAGAACACCGCCAGTAGTCAGGTTCATACCAGTTCAATGGATGCACCCGAGCAGGTGTATGGTGGCGTGCCGCCGGTTGCCCCGAGCAGCGTCGCGGGATAGGTATAGTTCTGGAAGCCGGTCACCGGTCCCGCAGTTATCAGCAGTGGGGTTCACGGTCACGGTTCCGCCCACATAGCTGATGTTGTAATTATTGTCGACCGCGCCCGAGCACGTAGCCGCGTAGGTTGGGGGGAAGCCGGGCTACCCTGAGTGTAAGTGATCGAGCAGATGGGCTGCGTTGTTAAGTTGGCGCTGTTCTCGGTGTTCACGAATCCGCTATAGCTGGCTGTGATCGTGGGTACGGGAGCACCTTGCGTAATGGTTGGGCTCGACGCTGCGATTTGCAGTGACGCCTGGCTCACGGTGATGCATCCAGGCATATTACCAATCGCGTAATTTGCGGCCGCCGCTCCCATGCAGGTTGTTGTGTAGCTAGGATAGGGCCGCGCCGCTCACCAGGATTTTCGCCACGCCCTACCAGACGTCGACCACGCCGATGTATTGCGTGGGTCTCGGTTGCCCGTTCCACCAATATGGCGAGGAATATAGGAACCCGTAATCCTCGCTGGTATCGATCGCGATATAGTATCGGCCCGGCGTGTTGGGCACGTTGATGTTGACGCTGGCCTGACCGGAACCCGAAGATCCACCGTTGTATGCGGAGGTTTGTGGGCTCGCCTCTGAGTTCAAACCAATCTGAAGCTGATCAATGCAACCTGGACAACCAGAGTCGTTGATCACGTAGTTAAATGCTACGGTAACGGGATTCGGGCTGGTGCCCCCGGCTTCGATCTCAAGCACGTTGCTGGCAACCGCGTACGCGTTCGAATTGCCATTGCCCGATGAGAGCATAACGCCTGAGATCGTGGCGGAGCCCCAGACCGCTGGGCTGTTCAGCGCATCCACCGACTCGAACACGATGAGAGCCGGGCTGGCTGGAAATGCGGGAATCGGTGCGCAGCCTTGGGTTGTGCCGTCGATTGCGATATCGTAGCGACCCGGCTGTGATGCCGTAAACGAATTCGGCACATTCCCAAAAGTGCCGCAGAGCTGCGGAGCGGCATCGGTAAATCCGAACAGGGCATTCCCGTTGAAACCGGAATCCGCAGCATAGTTTGCAGGAAGGAACATAAAGCTCTGCCCGGATGTAACCACTCCCTGCTGGTAGCCGCTTGGCTGCAGGGTCCCAACGCCGCCGGAGTTCACGTTGACTGTGCCGTTATCCTGGGTGTCCTGAGCTACAACCTGTACCGGCAGCGTGAACGCGGACGCCCCTGCGGTGAACTGAAGCTGGTATGAACCGCTGGAAATAGCTCCTCCGATCAAGCACCCCGTCAAACTGTTTCCGCCAGCCGCAAGAGTGTAGGAATAAGGAACATCGGTTTGAGCGCCCGCCGATTGCGTCAGGGTCAGGGTGGTTGCCGAATTAACAGAGGCCACAGTGTAGGTGACGCCGTTAATCACGATGGAAGAGGGGGTGACAGACGTGACGAACTGATCGTTTTGGCCTCCTTGGTTGCTGTACCAGGTAACGGTCGTGCCGTTGGTGCTCACCATGCCAGCAACTGTGACAGTGCCCGGGCTGAGGAATGTCATCTGCCCGACGAGAGCCCCAGGGGGCGTCACGCTCCACGGTCCAGCGGTGCCATTACTGAAATAATACATAGGCGTGGTTGGATAGGGCATGTAGCAATTGGCCTCACCGGCATAGCCCGTCGCGAGTCCGATGGTGAGCGGGACGTTCACGGTCTGTGTAAGTGCAGGGCTCGACGAATCCGTCACCAAGACCGGCACCTGCCACACGCCGGCCTGCGCGGGCGTTCCCGAAAGATTTCCAGATGCGAGCGTCATTCCGGCTGGCACGACCCCATTGGGGCCCAGCGACAACATATATGGCGCCGAGCCGCCGCTTATCGTCAACGGAACCTGAACTTGCGCGTACGGCGCTAGGAACTGGCCGTTGGGGAATGTTCCCGGGGTCACCGTCAATCCGGCTGGATTGACCGTCAGCAACATGGTTCCGGTCACTCCTCCCAAGACTGCTGAGATGGTCGCCGTGCCCGGGGCGATGCCAGTGGCTAGTCCGGCGCTGCTGTTAATCGTAGCGATACCCGCCGCCGAGGAAGCCCAGGTCACTGAACTGGTCAGATTCGAGGTGGTCCCATCCGTGTAGGTTCCAGTAGCCGTGAACTGTTGTGTGTTTGTTCCGGTAATGATGGGGTTTATGGGCGTTACTGCCATCGACACCAACGCCGGGGCGACTGTGAGCGTCGGTGTGTTGCTGAAAAGCGAGCCGTAGGTCGCTGAAATCACGCTGGTACCCGGCGAGACAGCGCTAGCCAGACCAGTCGAGCTGATCGTCGCCGCGCCTAAAGGCGTGGAATTGGCACTCCAGAGTGCGAACCCGGCCAGGTTTATGCCGCCACCAGTGTAGAGTCCAGTCGCTGTGAACTGCTCAATGTCTCCGGGAATCGTAGAAAACAAGGCCGGAGAAGTAGCGAACTGCACGTTGACAGAGACAGAAGCTCCGGGGAGAAGGGTAGAGAAAGCGGGATGGGGGAAATTGATATAGACGTCATTGCCGTCAAAATATAGCTGAGAAGCAGAGCCCGTGTAGCCCGTGATGTTCGTCGTCGCGAGCGAAACACCAGCAATCGTTGCTTCGGGATCGGTGATAACCAGTCCATCGAAACTCACTGGTGTTGTATCGAAGGTCCATCCACCCGGGAACGTTACCACGATGTTGGTACCGGTTACAGTGACAGTGGCCCCGGCACTGAACGTGGCGCCGCCCGGCGGCGTTACAACCATTCCTACACTGGGGGCGGGGGGAGTGGGGTACAGCACAGTGCCTTGGCCAGGCCAATCATAGTTCACCCAAACCGTGTCGCCGCTGTAGGAGGTGCGTGCTGTCGGCGCAACCACAATCGAAGTCAGCAGCGGCAGAACCGTGGGTTGGGAGGTGCTACCGACGAAGTTCGTGTCGCCGCCGTAAGTCGCCGTAATAGACTCAGACGGCGTGGGTGGCATCGTGAGGGAAAAGGTTAGCGCGCAACTCCCGGTGGCGCTCGAACTCGAGGGGACGCCCGACAACGTTGCGGGGCAGGTGGGGCCAGGCGTTGGAGGCGTGGAACTGACGGTGACTGTTTGGGTCGGGCCTACGCCGTTCGCGACCGTCGTAGTCGGAGCAACGGTGACTGCCACAGTTACCGGCAACCCCGGGGGCGCGGGCGACGGGGTCACCGAATTGATGATCGTCGTTGTGGTGTTCGCTTTATTGATTACACCAGCGCTGTTGGTTCCTGGGGTGGGGACGGTGTAGTTGTTGCCACTGTTGCCGTCGTTCACGGTATAAGCACTGACCTTGAGGGTTAATCCCGTGCCGGCGTTCGGCGTGGTGTACATCTCGGCCAGGCCGGTCACTGTGTCGCCATATCCCGCTTGCGTTTGCAGACCGATAATTGTCGGCGCGTTCGTCAGGGGTGCGCTCGTAGTGCCGTCGTACGTCTTCGTCTCGGCCGCCGCTGTGATCGTTAGCAGCGCCTTGTTGATGGTCAAAGTGCCTTCCGTGATAGGCGCTCCTAGTGACGTTGGATAGTTAAGATTAGGAGCGTTATACGTCACGCCAACCGCGGGCGAACTCGGAATTGTAGAGGGCCCGGAGCAGCTTATCGTGTAGGTGCCAGCGTTCCTGGGCGTACTCGACGGACTGGAATAGGTGCAGCTCAGGGGCGGGGTTGTTCCGCTCGTTGGCACCGTGAATGGGAAGGCCGCGGAGGCAGGCGGGAATTGCGTAGAGGTCGGAGCGGGGAAAGGAAGAGTTCTCGCGCCGTACGTCACCGTGGGTTGAGCGTTCGCGATGACGAATGCGTGGTACACTTCGCTGCTAGCTGGTGTCGACATAAGGCTCTCACTGCCCCCGGTAATTTGAGAACCAATCACCACCTGAGGAACTTCCGTCACGGTATAGGTATAGTTCGTGTTGTAGCAGGTGGAATTGAGTGGGCAAGTCGCCCCCGCGTCGACGTAATCGTTGACAAAGTCGGTATAGGTAGTTGGTACCGGAGGAGTAGTCAAGGTGACCATTCCTATCGGCGACCCCGCCGGAGTGCACGATGTAGCCGGCGCAATAACAGCGCAGCGGTAAATGTTGTACTGAAAGGCTGCTTCATTCGCGCCAGACACCCAGGTCAGGACGTTACCTGTCCCACCCGGGTTTGGGTTGGCGGGAGAACCGGATGGCTGATTAGTAGTGACGGAGGCCATTAGCCCGGTAGGCGCAGCTGCGCCGCCCGATGAATTAAGCGTAGCCTGGTCCGAATCGCCCAGGGCGTCTTGGCCCAATGCGGCCGTGCCCAGGTCGGAGCGGCCCAAGTCGGATCGACCCAGGTCAGAGCGGCCCAAGTCGGAGCGGCCTAAGTCAGAGCGGCCCAGGTCGGAGCGGCCTAGATCTAACGACACCCCGTCCACGTTCGGCCGAGCGCCCACCTGCTGGAGATTCAGACTGATCCAATCGGGCGGATCCGTGAAGGTCTCGCCAGGAATTCCGTCATAGTTAATAACCAGCGGTGATAATCGTTCCCAGCGTAACTGTACCGTTGCTCCAGTCGGGCGTGGAAACAGTGGGACATTCCAAACGGACGTACGGCCCCTCGGACCCATTCAGTAGATTCCCGTTGCAATAAACCTTCGACGCCTGGCCCGGGGTGTTGGCGGGGGAGCCGGAAATAGTATTGAACGGACCAAAATATCTCACCCGGTAAGCTTGAATACCCATGGGGATAGCCGAGGAGAGGAAATTCTCACTTAGTCGGCAGCTCAGACCATAGGAATAATCGAGATGCTCATTGCCTGCCGCATCCGTCAATCCACTTACCTGGTACAGGTAATTCATGATGCTGGGATAGTCCGGCATGCAAACGGGCGTGTTGTTCCAGCCGCCGTGCTATAAATCCAGGTTGTGACCCAGTTCGTGCATCAAGGTGCCGGCCTGCTCCAACACAGTCCCCACTTGATCGACAGCGGGAATGTCCGATCGCCACAAACCGAGCGTGACCATGAAGTCTCCACCTGGCAGGTCGCCAACACCCGAGATACTGCCGGCGAGCCGGAGTGCTCAAGGGCGAGTGGTCGCCGCTATGGCATGGCCGAAAAGTGCGTAGTGGAAAGTATCTTTTCGGTTCCGGGCGAAGAGCTGGGGCAGGCCTGCAGGATCCGTATCTCCGTTCTTGATGGCGTCAAAGCCTGTTTTCCAGCCCAGCACCGAGTATTGTTGGGATTGAGGAGAGAAATTGCAGGTCGGAGGCTGGTTACGTTACTGGAGCTAGACACAGAACCGAGGATTCCTGGACAACGTTGCCGCCCTGGGCGTACTGCTGCCGGAATGATATAAGGCGATCCCTGGTTCTGATATGTGTTGATGCCGCCCGACGTCGAAATGCAGGTTGATTCCGTGGGATTTGAACGTGGCGCCGACCATGTTGAGGGCAGCGAGCTGCGGGTTATGGATATGAGGTGGATCGCCTAGGCCCTTCGACTGCATCCAATCGATTTGGATAAAAATGTCGGGAACGAATGGATTCGCCCCCATGGCCGGCAGATTCACGCAATCGTGGGTCGCTTCGGGTACTGCGCACAGGTGCCAAACGTGGCGGCGGACGGGTGGAGTCGGCGACGCCATCGTTCCGGACGCCGGGATTCAGATCCAGTCCGGATGTCTCCCATACATCCAGCAGACCGTCGAAATCCGAGTCCTGGACATTGGTGCTGGTGATGATTGCTGCCCACGAGAGACAATCGTTCGTGAGCTGGACCTCGGTCTGGACAGAAGAAGCGTTGGGAGGGAGATTATAGTTGAACGTGTAATTGTCCCAGTTCGCACCCTGTGCACCCACGAATGGATTCGACGGTACGCCCCTGGGGGATGCTGCCGTTTACAGTGAGCGTTTCGCGGAAGTTCGCTTGCCCGCTGCCCACGATCTGGGTCATCCTGGCGTTGTCATTGGCCGCAGCCTGATAAAATCCTCCCATGGTTTGGTTCAGGCTTGGGCTCTCGATGACGCAATGCCGGTAAACGCGCCATCGTAAATAACCACGGATCGAAGGGGCGCGATTCTCGGATTGCCTGGAGTGACAAGGCGATAGACCACCACCAGGGTTGCGCCCACGAATTGCGTGCCGGTCGAGTTGCCGCTAAGCGTGAATCGTGTGCGTGTCATTGGCTGTTCGAACATTTGCTGTTGAATTGATTGCCAGATATCTGAGAACATCCGCGCGGTAGACACGCGCGTAGGATGTTTTCGATTGCGGTGCCACCGCCCACTACGCACGCCGTCGATTTGCGGGTTACCCAGCGGAAGGCCAGCGATGGTGTTGGAGGCGCCGTCGAAGGTACCGGCTATCGCAGACGGCGTGGCCGAAGAAGTGGTCTCTATTGTCTCCCAGTACAGAAACGCCGCGATGATGTCGGCCGGAACTGCTCCTTTCGCCGTGCATGGCACGACGCTCGCCAAAAGTCCGGGCCCGCTGGTGCAAGGCACGCCACTGAAGTTAATAGTGCCCGTGGGGAGTGGCGCCCTTACCGTACAGGCCGACGCCCCCGACAACGTAATCTCCGGTAACAAAATAGTTCTGGAAATAGTTCAGCGGTCCTTGGGCATGCGCCAGTTGCACGAATAGAGCAAGAAATCCGAGACCAAGACAGCGTGGCCGACTTAGGAAAAGAGACCTCGAAAACCCCGTCCGAACATTGACTCGATTCACACAAGTCCATTTCTCCAGCCCACTGGAACGGAAGGGACACTTACAGCGGAGTGCTGGGCAATCTAAGATAGTAGGAACTTTGCTCAGTATGGCTGATGCCTGGAACGGCGTCAAGAGCGAGAAAGTACCGTCAACGGAGAGAGCAGATTCTGTCAAAATTCGCGACTAGTACTTGCAGTACTCTTACAAGAGGTATCGACTGTCAAGGTTCTTACTACCGATGCGACGCCGCACGTCTGCAAGCAGCGGGTCCTCGCCGGCCTGTGCCGCGGATACTGAGATAGTTCTTGTATGATTCGGCGAAACCCGGGTTCTTCAAACCTTCCCGCACCTGTCCCTGGTAATAGTAGACCGGCGGAAAGTAGCCGTAGGTGGGCATTTCATCCAAGGAACAGCGCCAAAGCCTCGCCCCGCCGTTTAACGCAGCGATCGAATTCGGAATCGGCTTCCGTAAAAGCGCCGAGTTCCAGATAAGCCCGCCCCAGATCGAAGCGGCCGATCCAGGTATCGAGTATGTCATTCGCTTCGGTGAACGAACCGACGGCCGCCCGTGCCATCGCCGTTCTTCAAAGCGACCTCGCCTTCGATCAATTTACCGTACGCCTGAGGTTCGATCTGGAGCTCGGAGGAGAGTCCGGCCGCCAATTCCTGTGCCTTGGCTGTCTCTCCGAGAGCGACATAGTTCCGTGCCGCCAGAAATCTGGTTTTCACGGCTTTGCTGAGATCGAGCGCGTGGTTTGCGGCTGCCAGGGCCGCGCGCTTTTGCCCCCGCAGAAGCTGGACGTAGGCCAGCGCCGAGAACTTATCGGCGGCCGTATCCGGATTTCGCGCTGCGACGTCGTCAGCCGCGCCTTTTTCGAGAATTTTCACTGCCTCGCGGTAGCGGCCCTCATAGATGGCCAAGTCAGCCAAGCCCGTTGCCGCGGCCATCGAAGGCGTCAGTCTTTCCGATCTTCTGATAATCCTCCGCGGCTTGCGTCCAGTTGGCCCTGCCCCAGGCTGGCGAACGCTTGTGCCACGAACCCCCAATGTGAAAGCCGGGCGCCAGTTGCAGAGTTACTCCAGCCTCTTTGGCGGCAGTTTGAAAGTCGCCGCCATAGGCCGAGTAGAGTCGCCACATTCACATGGTAGGTGGCGCGTTTAGGCAGGATGGCCACCGCCCGCCGCACCTCCTCAATGCGCTTTGGGTATGTTGCGCAGTCGAGTACCAGGCAATCCGCGATGTTATTGTATGCGCCGGTGTCGGACGGATACCGCTGCAGCAGCGTTCCATACTCATCCACGCACTTCTGGTTGTCGCCGTTCAAATAGTACAAGTAACCGCGGGTGCGGTATCGTTCCCGCTCGGTCATACGGTCGATATGATTGAGAGCCAGTTTGATGTACTTCTCGGCGTCTTGTTGTCGATTGATGTTATGTGACGCGGCTGCCATGCCAGCGTAGGCCAGGCCGAAGTTCGGATCCAGGTCCACGGCCTGGGAAAAGTGCTTGAGAGCCTCCTCATATTTGCCGCTGGACAAGGCGTCCAGCGCGGTCGCGTATTCGTGAACCGCTTCCAGAGATGCCGCCGTAAGCGTCTCCATGGAGAACCGCTGCGCGGAGTCCGACGTGGCGTCGCCCAGCGCCTTGCGGACGGCGGTCCCCAGTTTGGTCACGGCGAACAGGACTTGATCTTTGCTCGCTGCGGTTTCATCGGCGTTGGCGACGCTCTTGCCGGAGACCGTCTGAATGGCGCTCACCGAAAGCTGGTAATCGGTGCCACGCCGGTCGAGTGAGCCGGAAACCACAACATTCAAACCTTGACTGGTGGCAATCTGTTGAGCCTTTGAGTCGTCGAGTGGACCTGAAATCGCCTTCAAACCCAGGTCCGCGCATTCTTGTGCGATCGTAAGCATTGATAAAAGAGGCGCCTTCCAAAGCCAGCTTCAGCGTGGATTCCAGCGTGCCGCTGAAGACCGGGTCTCCAGTGTGGTTGTTGAAATCGGCGATCATCACGGTCATCGGCGCCACGGGAGCAGCTGTCCTGTGCAGCCAGCGGTCCACGCCATAGGTTCCAGCCGCCACGAGCGCGGCGCACCCTACGGCCAGGGCGATCCACTTTTTCGTGTGGGACTCGGCCATCATCGCCACGCGCGGAGTGACGATGGCCTTGGCTAGCGTGCCTTCCTCCCAGTCATGCAGGTCCTGATTCATCAAGGGCCGCGCTCTGATAGCGATCCTTTGGATCTACCGCCAGCGATTTCTGCACGATGTCGTTCAAGGCCTGCGGAATGGTTGGATCCAGTTGAATGGAAGGAGGCGGAGGCCCTTGCGTACGCAGCAACATGCTGGCGAGCGCGGAATCCGCCTTGAACGGAATTTCGCCGGTCAGCATCAAGTAGGCGATGATGCCTAGCGAGAACAGGTCCGAACGTTCGTCGGCGGGCATGCCCTTGGCTTGCTCCGGGGACATGTAGGCGGGTGTGCCCATCAGCGCGCCAGCCTGGGTCATCCCCTGTGGCTTCCATCGAGCGGGCCAGCCCGAAGTCCATGACGCAGACCCGGCCGCCCTCCCCGATCATGATGTTTTGCGGCTTCAAATCGCGGTGAACTACACCCTCGGCATGGGCTGCTTCCAGCGCCGCGCAAACCTGGCGTAGGATATTAACCGTCTCCTCGGGCGTGTACTTGGGCCGCTCGTCGAGCAGGGACGAAAGATCCTGGCCCTCGACGAATTCCATGGTGATGAACCGCATCCCATCGGCAACGCCCAGGTCGAAAATGCGGATGATGTTGCGATGCGTGATTTTGCGGGCGAGGAGCAACTCCTGTTTAAATCTTTGAAGAATGCTGGCATTGCCCGCTAATTCCGGGCGGATCACTTTCAATGCCACTAAGCGATCTAGTTCGCGATCCCTTGCCTTGTATACAGCCCCCATACCGCCCTGGCCCAGGAGCTTCAGGATTTCGTAGCGATCGGCCAGGATGCTGCCCTCTTCGAGCGCCATGGCGGGGCTATCGAAAGTGCCGAGCGCTCGCGTGTTGCGCGACCAATTGGTGCCCACCGCCGCGTTGGTCAGCATGGTGGCGCCGTCGGCCATCAACGTTTCATCAAGGGGGCCGAATGAGCTATTACAGGAGACACACTGAGAGGTCCCTGGCGCGTTGCTGTGATGGCAGCGCGGACACTCCACACTTTTGGCCGGTGCCTCCATTAATTAAACCTTTATTCGATTATGCCACGTTGCGGGAAGGATGCCAGGACCATTCGTGCCCGTAGTACTGGAAACCGTTCGCGCAGGTTTGCGCGTCACGATTTTTAGTAACATCAACTAACATCAACGTGGTGAAGCAGCTTACTGGAAGTATCGGCATCGCAGCTCTTTTACTTCATGCGGCCAAAATTGACGGGATCAACGTGATTACCGGACCGAAGGCCTTCACCAATACTGCCTCTCTCAGCCCCGGTTTGGCTCGCAAAATAACCGCGCAGGATCTTCCGCAACCTCAGCATCCCGGCCTGGGTGGAATGTTCGGGATGATAAGCGCCGGTTTTCGCGGTGGCAAGCGGCCTGAGAACGCCATTCCGAAGGCACCGGCCGGCTTCAAGGTCGACATCTATGTCGCCAGTGGCCTCACCAATCCGCGGCAAATCCGCAGGGCGCCAAACGGCGACATTTTCGTCGCCGATACGGGCGGCGGAATGGTTCGAATCTTCCGCGGCATTACAGCCGATGGCAAGCCGCAGGAATCTTCGGTGTACGCCAGTCTTCCGGCGGCATTCGGCATCAACTTCTATCCGCCGGGGCCAAATCCACAGTGGGTCTATGTCACTAACACCAGCACGCTGGTGCGATATGCCTATAAGAACGGCGATCTCAAGGCTAGCGGCGAGCCCGAGAAGCTGATCACCGACATTCCCGCGAGCGGCGGACACTCCACCCGCGACATCGTCTTCTCCAAAGACGGCAAGAGCCTGTTCCTGGCGGTTGGATCGGCGTCCAACAACAACGACAATGGGGCCGAATTCCACCGCGCCAATATCCTGGAGTACACGCCGGAAGGCAAGTTCGTGGGCATCTATGCGTCGGGCATTCGAAATCCCGTGGGACTCGCGATTGATCCGGAAACGGGCGACTTGTGGACCTCCGTCAACGAACGCGATAACCTCGGCGATAACCTGGTTCCCGATTATGTGACCCATGTCGCGCGCGGCGGCTTCTACGGCTGGCCGTGGTTCTACATCGGCGGCAATCAGGATCCAGCGCATGCCGGCAAACACCCCGAATTGAGAGACAAGGCGATCGTGCCCGACGTCCTGATTCAGGCCCATAGCGCTTCGCTCGGCATGGCTTTCTACGACGGCAAGATGTTTCCAGCCGAGTATTCGGGCGATGTGTTTGCGGCGGAGCACGGATCGTGGAATCACTCGCAGGGCTCAGGCCGCGAAGTGATTCGCATCCCGATCGAGAAGGGGCGAGCCACGGGCGTCTATGAGGACTTTGTCACTGGATTCACCACAGATGGAAAAGCTTGGGGCCGGCCGGTTGGAGTCGCTGTAGCGGCAGACGGATCGTTGCTCGTGACCGACGACGGCGCCCGCGTAATCTGGCGCGTTAGCTATACCGGTAAATAAATGCAACGTCTTCTTTTCGCGATATGCGTCCTGACGACGTTCGCGAGTGCCCAGACCCTCACCATCACTCACGTCACGCTCATCGATATCACCGACGGCAGGGCTCAGCCCGACACTACGGTAACGATGGATGGAAATCGCATCAGCGCGGTTGCTCGCTCCACCGAATCCACCCCAAAATCGGGACAGGTCGTAAATGCCAGAGGCCAGTACCTTATTCCCGGCCTCTGGGATATGCACACTCATGTATATTTCGACGAGACAGCAGCCGATGGCACCGACCTCATCCTTCCACTCCTGCTTGCCAACGGCATCACGGGTATCCGGGACATGGGCAGCGAACTCGACCAGGTGCTTCATGCCCGCGCCGAGATCGAAGCGCACCGTCTGTTGGGCCCGCGCATGATTGTCTCTGGCCCTATGCTGGACGGCCCCAAATCGCAATACAAGGCCAGCATCCCCATCACAACGCAGGAGGACGGACGCAAGGCTGTGGACATGCTCAAGAAGCGGGGAGTCGACTTTATCAAGACCCAGTCCGGCATTCCCCGCGCAGCCTACTTCGCTATCGCCGAAGAATCCAAGAAGCGGGGAATCGAATTCGAAGGCCACGTTCCCGACTCTATCCGAGCCGCCGAGGCCGTAGCCGCGGGCCAGCGCAGCTTCGAGCACCTGATCGGAATCTTCGAAGCCAGCTCGCCGGATGAGGACAAGTACCTCACCGGAAAAAAGGGTCCTGGTGCTTTCCTCGCGACCTGGAACGCCGACCGCGAGGCCGGCATAATTCGGCTGTTGGCAAGAAACCATGTTTGGCAGTGCCCAACTTTGTTTTGGGAGCGTGGCCAATGGCTGGTCGACGCCATCGACTATTCCGGAGATCCCGATCTCGCCTGGGCGGCGCGCACCTGGGTGACGAAGCTGTGGCCGGCGTCGCGGAAGTCGATCCTCAGATCGCTCGATACGGACCCGCTTCCGGTTCGCGAAAAATTCGTCAGCCATGAGCTGGACATAATCCGGAAGCTCAAGGCCGCAAACGTACCGTTCCTGGCTGGGACGGATACGCCGGCAGGAGTCGACGTTATTCCTGGCGTCAGCCTCCACCGGGAACTCCAGCGCTTTGTGGCAGCCGGCTTCACTCCGCTGGAAGCCTTACAGACCGCTACTTTAAATCCAGCGAGGTTCTATAACCGACTTACCGATTATGGGCCGATTCAGAAGGGGAGGATCGCCGATCTTGTCCTTCTTGAAGCTAATCCCCTAGACGACATCGGCAACACCCGCAAGATCAGCGGCGTCATAACCGATGGGCGCTACATCTCGCAACACAGCCTGGTTGAACTCCGCAGCAGACTCAAACAACTGGCAGCCAGGAAATAGAACTGGCGCTGGCGCTACTCTGATGACATGTCTTCTGGCCACATGAGCGAAAGTCCGTTACGCTGTGGTCGGGCTCGGCCATATCACGCAGGTAGCGATGCTCCCCGCCTTCGCGCACGCGCAGGAAAATTCCGAATTGCGAGCGCTGGTCTCTGGCGATCCCGCAAAATTACAGGAACTGAGCAAGAACTATCAGGTCCCATTGACGTATTCTTACGAGCAATATCAGGAGTGCCTCCACAGTGGAGAAGTGGATGCCGTCTACATTGCCCTGCCGAACAGCCTGCACTGCGAGTACACGGTGGCCGCCGCGCGGGCTGGAATTCACGTGTTGTGCGAAAAGCCCATGGCGGTGAACGAAGAGGAATGCGAGCGCATGATCCGCGAGGCGCGCCAGGGGCAAATCAGGCTGATGATCGCCAATCGTTTGCACTTTGACAACTCACACCTGGAGGCCGTCAAGATGGTGGCGTCCGGCCAGCTGGGCACTCCCCGGATTTTCAGTTCGATGATGACCATGCAAGTGAAAGCGGGCAACGTCCGCCTGGACAAGAAGCTGGGTGGCGGACCGCTTTACGATATTGGAATCTATTGCATCAACGCCGCTCGTCGCTTGTTTGGCGAGGAGCCGAACGAGGTCTTGGCGATGAGCGCGAGCATGCAAGATCCAAGATTCGCGGAGGTGGAAGAGACTACCAGCGCGATCCTTCGCTTCTCCTCTGGCGGGCTAGCGACGTTCACCTGCAGTTTCGGAGCGGCGCGCGAGTCGAATTACGAGGTGGTGGGCTCGCAAGGCGTTTTGCGAGCCGATCCAGCGTACGAACGCTCCCGGCCGTCGACCCTCTCCTTCATTCTCGATGGCCAAAAGAAGGAACTGGTGTTTCCGCCGCAAAATCAATTTGCCCTGGAACTCGCCGAGTTTTCTGAAAGCGTGCTCCAGGGCCGTGATCCGGTGGCCTCTGGCGAAGAGGGCTTAGCGGATGTGCGAATCATTCAGGCGCTGTTGCGCTCGGCGGAAACTGGCCAGCCGGTGAAATTGGCGCCCGCTGCCGTTTAACCGACTTTTTCCGCAACCTGCGACAACGCGTACTTTTCCAACAGGTGCGCATCGCTATTGAATTTGCGGATGCCTTCGGCCAGCTTCTCGGTCGCCATGGCATCTTCGTTGTGCATCCAGCGGAAAGTCTTCTCATCCAGATGCAGCTTCTCTTCCTTGCTCGCCTGCGCTTTGGCCGGATCGAGCGCGCGTTCCAGAACGCCATCGGTTTGTTCCAACTTGTCGAGAAGCTCCGGGCTGATGGTAAGCAGGTCCGATCCGGCCAGCCGTTCGATCTGATTCACATTCCGAAAACTCGCGCCCATCACCTGGGTTTTGTAGCCGTATTTCTTGTAGTAGTTGTAAATCCGCGTGACCGACGCAACGCCTGGATCCTGATCCGGGGCGGGTTCCTTGCCGCCTTGCTCCTTCTTGTACCAATCGTAAATTCGGCCGACGAAGGGCGAGATCAGGGTTACGCCAGCTTCGGCGCACGCCACCGCCTGGGCGAAGCTGAAGAGCAGCGTCAGATTGCAGTGAATGCCTTCCTTCTCCAGAAGCTCGGCTGCGCGAATGCCCTCCCAGGTGCTGGCAATCTTGATCAGGATGCGTTGCCGCGATACACCCGTCTTCTCATAGAGCGAGATAAGTTTGCGAGCCTTGGCGATGGTAGCGTCGGTGTCAAAACTCAAGCTGGCCGCTACCTCAGTGGAGACGCGTCCTGGAACCACCTTGAGAATCTCGCCGCCAAACAGAACGAACAGGCGATCGATAAACTCCTCGGCCATTTGTTCATGACTGCCGCCGCGCTCCTGGGCAAGGTCGGTGGCTTCGTCCACCAAATGCCGGTAAACAGGCATTTGTGCGGCGTGAAAAAGAAGCGACGGATTGGTTGTAGCGTCCTGCGGCTTGTGCCGCTTGATGGCTTCGATATCACCGGTATCGGCTACAACGATCGTGTATTTCTTGAGAGACTCAAGCAGTTTCATGGTTATCTCCTATTTTCGAAAAGCGATCGGGCCAGCGGCGTCTTGGTACACCACGCGGCCGGCGAAAATGGTCAGTTCGCATTTCAGGTTCTTGATGTCCGCCGCGGGCATGGTGTAAAGGTCGTGGTCCCAAACCGCGATGTCGGCGTCTTTGCCTGCCTCTATGGTTCCGATCCTGTCTTCGAGAAACAATTGCTGGGCGGCCCAGGCGGTGTAAGAACGCAAGGCAGTATGGACGTCGATGTCTTCGGCCGTCCCAAAAGGATGCGTGCCGTAGACGCCCTTCAGCGTCTCGCGCTCCATGCGAGGCCCAGATTCCGTAGCGCGCGGGAAAGGGCGTGACATCGTAATCGGACCCTCCGCCCCACTGGACGCCTTTCGCGAGCCAGGTCTTGAAAGGCTCCAGCCGCTGCGAGCGTTGGGGACCGAAGTTGCCCGCGTAAGTATCGCCGATCCACCACATAAACGGAGCCTGCGCCTCCGGATAACCGGCGTCGTATTCCTTTCTGCAGAGACGCCATCACTGTGATGGCGTGATCGGTAGGAAGGTTGCAGTGAATGATGCTGTGCCGAAGGCCGCGCGTGGGCTTTTCTTTCAGAACTTGGGCATAAGTGTCCACCACCCAATCAATGGCGCGATCTCCGATGGCGTGCGTGCCTACATGAACCCCGGCTTGATGGAACATGCGGACCATCTGCCGATAGATTTCGGGATCGGTGGCCGGGTAACCTACGTTCGTGCCATCCACTTCGGTGCGGTTCTTATTCCAAGGCTGATGCATCCAGGCCGTGCGCGCGCCGCCGCTGCCGTCCATGTAGATTTTGGCGCCGCCCGAAAGTAACAGGCCATCGCCCAGCGAACCAGGAGGTTTAGGAAGCGCGGAAAGATGCGCCAGAGCCTGCCGCGCGGATTCCATGGTGCTGCCGGCATGCCACAGCACGAAGACGCGCTCGTCCAGCTTTTTCTCCTCAGCAAGCTCGCGATAGGCATCCCACATCGGTCCGGAGTCAGGTCCGGGTCCTTCACGGCGGTCATGCCCTCGCGATGCAATCCTTCGATGCTATGCAAGATTCCTCGCCGCCATTGCTCCGGCGAGTGGGAGGAGTCAGACTCACCATCAAGTCCTTCGCCGATTCTTTCAACACGCCGGTGGGATGGCCTTGCGGCGTCGCGGTCGATGGTGCCCGCTGGCGGGTCTGGCGTGGAGGCGGTAATGTGCGCAAGTTTCAGAGCATAGCTGTTGGCGACTCCGTAGTGCCCGGTGGTGTGCATCAGCCACACGGGATTGTTGGGCGTCACTTTGTCCAGGTCGGACGCCAGCAGGTAACGGCGTTCAGCCAGCTTGCTTTCGTCCCATCCAGCGCCCACCAGCCATTCGCCGGGTTTTAATGTAGCGGCCTTCTCGCGGATTTTTTCGACCGCTCGCTGACTCGTTGGACGTCGTTCAGCACCACGCTAAATAGTTCGTCAACACCACTCGCGGCGAAGTGGCCATGGGTGTCGATCAATCCCGGGGTAGCGGTGAGACCGTGCAGATCGATGACGCGCGTGGTTGGGCCGGCCCGTCGTTGGATCTCAGCCGTTGACCCACAGCGACAATTTTGCCCTTGGCGATGGCTACCGCTTCAGCGACGGAGTCCTTCGCGTCGACGGTCAGGATCTTGCCATCGATCAGGATCATGTCGGGAGTCTGCGCCACACCAATCGCTCCGAAGGCGAAGAACAAACATACTCGGGATCGAACACTCATGACAAACCATCATACGGGAGCGGACTCGGTTTCATCCACGTTTCCCCGCCCCGCTTCGTCCTAAGATTTATTGGAGGTGCGGCATGTTTCGGATCATGCCGTTTCTCGCGTTATTGAGCTGTGCCCGACTGGGCTGCCAACGTCCCGGTTCGGGGGGCTTCGGCTCCAGCCATTGTCGGGAAAGTAATGCCCGGCTTTTACAACGGCTATTTATTTTCCGCCGAACCCAGCCATGTGCTGAGCGCTGTTCGCGCCGGACGGGCACGAGCTATTCAGCCTGCCTCCAGGGCCATGGCAACGGCAATATCCACATCAAGTCCATCGCGATTGATTCAGACGGCACTCTCGCCGTCTCCTGGGTGGATCGGCCTGATACCGGCATCGACATTCGAGATTTGTCCGGCACATTACTTCGCTCTTTCAGCACCGGCCGGTTTGCTGCAGCGCATCTTTCATTCGGCCAGGATCATTCATTGTGGGCCTTGGGTTGGCAATACGACGAAGCCAGGTATGGCGAGGACAAACATGACTACCGAGATCTTGAGGAAGTACTCGATCCACGGCAAAGAGACGGGCGGATATGTTCCCCGGTCGCTTTTTGCCAGCTGGGCTGCCGCCGGGAAATGACGAATAGCAAGCTCGCGCATCACGGTAACAGCCGATCGGGTTGGGCGTCGAAGTGACCGGAAGATCGCAATCAAGGAGTGGTTGGAGCTGGATCTGAATGGCAAGCTTCTAGGCCGATGGAAATTGGACACGTCGAACGAATTCCCAGGCGTGACATTTACGAGCGACGATCACGCGTACGTGCATCGATACAATCACGATAAGAAATCATGCCAGATATTTCGCTTGAATCGAGCCACTTCATCGTGGGAGCTGATGGATGCTCCGGATGAGCCACTTTACGGCGCCGATGGTGACAAATTGGTCTTCGCGAAATACACCGGTAACATGCTGCAGCTCAGCTGGTTTCCGCAGCCCTAACCGTAAGAATGTAGGGATTCCGCCGATCGTCATGTTATTATGAAAACCAGCTAATTTTGCTCGCGACTTCGCCTCGCGTTCCGGCGTACGCCAGCTCGCCTGTAACCGTGAACCACGCTGCCAGTTCCCCGCAGCTAAGGAGTGTCCGCATGACCAACATCTTTGTAGGAAATCTTTCCTACGAAACATCCCAGGAAGATCTGGAAGCAGCTTTTAACGAATTTGGCGCCGTGGAACGAGTGAATATCGTGCGTGATCGCGACACCGGGCAGCCCCGTGGTTTCGCCTTCGTGGAAATGACCAACCGGAATGAAGCCTCCAATGCGATCGCCGGCTCTGAATGGCCGCAATATGAACGGCCGCGATTTAAACGTCAACGAAGCGCGTCCGCGTGAAGAGCGCTCCGGTGGCGGTGGCCGTCCAGGCGGCGGTGGCGGCAACCGCAGCGGCGGCGGTGGCGGCATGCGATGGCGGTGGACGCAGCAAGGGACCGCGCTGGTAAAGCGCGCGTCCGATTCACAATATTCCTACCTTGGTTCGTAAACTCACAACCCGTTTAGGCCCTTACTGGCTGCTTCTGGAAGCTTCCGGTGATTCTACTTGGCGGCTGCAGTTGCTCGGCGACAATCATCACGAAGCCGAGATCACTGCCGTGGATGAAGAGGAAGCCAAGGACGCTGCCGTGGTGGCGACCGTGGCGCTCTGAAGGAAGAGAACCCCGAGTTCAAAGAACCCGCCAAGGTGCAGTGGAATCCGGCGTTCGTTTCCGACAACCGTTTTAATCTTTGAAAAGCTCCTGCGGACTTTAGACGAATTACTGGCAGCCGTTCAGACCCTTCGTCAAACAAATGGACGATGTGGGGGGCGGCGGTATCGGAATATTGCGCTCCGTCATCAGTTTGGCTAGCAACGCAGCGGCTTCCGGATGAGGAATGGCCGATTGCACGCCCACGCGCACCAATCCGCGCGCCCAATCGAGCGGAATCCAGGTCTTGCCAAGCAGCGCGCCGTTGACGCTGTCGCGGCTTCCACCGTCGTGCGCATCGAGATTGGCGCCGCGATCCACCAGCAGTTGAATCACTTCCAACCGGCCTTTGTGGGCCGCGCCATGCAGCGCCGTGCGGCCTTCATCATCGGCGACATTTGGATCGATGCCCAGATCCAGGCACATCTTGACGGCTTCGATGTTCTCTTCCGGCGACCATTCGTACGTAACGCCTTCCACCCAGCCGATCCCGAGGCCACGGCCAGCGGCGTCACATTATGCGCGGTGTAGATCTTCGGATTCGCGCCATGCTCCAGCAGCAGTTTCATCAACTCGACGTCGCCCGATTGCGCCGCGCGCAGGAACGGCGTCGCGCCGTCTTCGAACAGCCATTGCATGGTGAAGTTGGTGCGGGTCTCGGTGCTATCGCCGGTGCATTCATCAGGCGTCGATTCCGCTCCGCAGATGCGCGCGTTCACGTTCGCGCCCTTGGCGATCAGCAGCTTGATGAAATCCAGGTGATCCATGTCGGGCGTCCGCACCGGATAATCGCCGCCTTCGATGTTGCGATTATCGGTGGCCAGATAGAGCGGCGTCCATCCGCCATTGTTCGGAGTGTTCGGATTTGCGCCATGCTCCAGCAGATACTGCGGCCAGCTTGTAGTGCCGGTTCTGCGTCGCTACCAGCAACGGCGTCCAACCGTAAAAGGTTCGCTGATTGACGTCGGCGCCGGCTTCCACCAGGATCTTCGCGCATTCCATGCAATTTTCGCGCGCGGCATAAACCAGCGGCGTCAAACCACCGCCATCTTTCTTGGCGGGACGCCGGAAGAAGGCCGCGAAATCATCTTCGGTTGGCTTCGCTGGCTGGCGAAGTCTTCGATGCAACCGCCCGTTGACCATTCGGCGCAACGGCCTTCGTGCTTGGGCGCCGTGGTTTTGGCAGTATCCGCGCCTCGGGCGGCGCGGGAGTGCCGTCGTTTCCAGGTCCTCGTTTGCCCAAAACGCCGAAGCTCGAATGCAGGCGCTGCTTCACCGTATTGGCCAAATTGTTTCGTGCGTTCCGGGTATCGATCTCGGTCTGCGCGCCGACCGCCGCGCCATGCTCGATCAGCAGCTTCACCGCCTCGGGATGCGATTGCTCGGTGGCCCACATCAGAGCCGTGGTTCCAGCGCAGCTTGTCTTTCGCGTTCACATCGGCATGATGATCCAGCAGCACGCGCATGGCATCCAGATTGCCCGTCCGCGCGGCCAGCATCAGCGGAGTTTCGCCCTCCGGCCCGAGCATATTCGGATCGGCCCCGGCCTTCAACAGCTTGTCGATCATTGGCGCGCTGCCATGCAGCGATGCCAGATACAACGGCGTAGCGCCCTCGCGATTGGCCAGCTTGATATCCGCGCCCGCCGCGATCAGCGCATCCGCCATTTCCAGATCGTCGCGATATGCGGCCCATTGGATGGCCGTCGCGCCGTCTGCCTGCGCGGCGTTCACGTCGGCCTTCTGTTGCAACAGCGATTGCACCGCCGCCCGATCGCCATTCATCGCCGCGTCCGCCAGAGGGCTGTTGCTTGCGGCGAAAGCGCTCAGCAAGCACAAGAACAGCCAAAGCGCCCGCGCGCTGACTTGGAAGGATTCTTCGCGCTCGCATATCGGAATGATTAAACCAAACCCGGCAGCCGGCCAGTACTGTCGCCGATGTTGATCTTCATGGATGCCGTACATGTCGAGAATGCTAGCCAGCAAATTCCCCGTCGGCACCGTCTTCGATGGATACGCCAAATGGCGATTCCCTTTCAGCTGCCCGGAAGCTCCGCCGATCAGCACGTGCGGCACGTCGTAATGAAGGTGCTGGTTGGAGTCGCCCATGTTGGTGCCATAGAGGATCAGCGAATGATCCAGCAGCGTGCCGTCGCCATCCGGCGTGTTCTTCATTTTTTCGACGAAATACGCCAGGCACTTGATGTGATACTGGTTCAGCTTCGCGTAACGCGCAATGGTCTCCGGATTCTCGGCGTGATGCGAAATCCCGTGGAAGCCATCGTGCACTCCGCTTTCCGGATAGGAGCGCGACGTCAGATCGCGCGCGTAGAGAACCGTCGAAACGCGCGTGATGTCGGCCTGGAATGCCAGCCGTTGCAGATCGAAATGCAGCTTCACGTGCTCGTCGAACGATTCGGGAACGCCCGCCGGAATAACCACGCCATCGGTGGAGATGGCGCCGGTGGCTTTCTTCGCGATAGCCAGCCGCCGCTCCAGTTCTCGAATGTCCGTCTCATATTCATCCAGCTTCGAACGGTCGCTCGGATCCAGGTCCCGCTTGAAGCTCGCCAGCTTGGCGGTGATGGAATCCAGGATGCTGCGATCCTGCTCGCGCCGCGCCGCGCGATCCGCCGTGTTGCCGCCCGCGCCGAACAAGCGCTCAAAGGCCACTTGAGGATCCAGTTCCATCGGCAGCGGCTGCGTGGGGGTGGACCAGGAAATCGTATTCGAATAGGTGCAGCTATAGCCTTCGCCGCAGTTGCTCGAATTCGCGCCCGGATCTTCCAGCGCCAGTTGCAGCGATGGCAGCAGCGATCCCTGCCCGACGTGCTGCGCGATGATCTGATCGATGGTGGTTCCGTCGTAGATGTCGGCGCCGGTGGTCTTCTTCGGCTTGTTCGCGCACAGAAACGCGGCCGCCACCCAATGATCGGCGCCGGTCTGTCCCGGAGGCGGCTCGGCCGACTTAGACCATAGCCCGCTGGTGATTACGGTGTGCTCGCGGAAGGGTTCCAGGGGCTCGAAAATCATCGGATATTTGAAATCCTTGGCGCCCACCTCTCGCTTCGGCTCGCCAGGACCGCCCGCTTCGGGCACCCACCATCCAGGCGCCGCGCCGTGTGGAACAAAGATCCCAGTGAAACGAGTCTTGGGGTTCGCGGCCGTCTTGCTGATCAGAGTCTGGGCTGGAATCATGGAATCCAACAGCGGTAGCGCCAGCGCTACGCCGACTCCGCGAAGCAGGGTGCGTCGAGATATGTGCTTCTTAGTAATAAACATGATTGCGTTCCCTATCTATTCTCTTTATGGTCGCGGTTGTGAACCGCGCGCGTCAGCAAGGGGACTCTTCACGTTAGAGGTGATCTCTTGCTTCTGATTCACCTGGAACGGTTCGCTTTTCACAATCCCTAGTATTAGGGATGAAAACCGGTAGTCCTTCGACTCGGATTCATGCACGATGGACCGGATTAGAGGCATGTCGTAATACTCGGTCCCTCGCCCCAGGGCGTAAATAAACAGCTTCTCGGTCACAACCCGAACAAACTGCGGTGAATAGCGCAACAGGGCCTCGCGCAGGCCCTTTACACCATCCAACTTGGAGCCATCCACCAGGACGCCGGAAGGATCGATGGGGCTGCCGTTGTCGGTGGTCCGCCACGTACCTACCGCGTCAAAATTCTCCATGGATAGGCCGATCGGGTCCATGATCTTATGGCACGTGGAGCAGGGCGCGTTCTTGCGGTGCATTTCTATCTGCTGCCGCATGGTTGGCTTCGCACCACCGTGCACCGCGGCGCCTTGATCCTTCAAAGTGGGGATATTCGGCGGCGGATCGGGCGGGCTAACACCCAGGAAAATCTGCATGATCGCTTTGCCGCGCACGGTCGGTGTCGTGCGCTGCGGGTAAGACGAAAGCGTTTCTATGCTGGCTTGGCCCAGAAGCCCGCGGCGGACATCGAATTCGGCCGGCAAGTCCACACGCCGGAAATCGCTGCCGTAAACACCCGGAATGCCGTAGTGCTTGGCCAGCCGTTCGTTAAGGAACGTATATTTGGCGTCCAGCAGATCTATCACGCTGCGATCTCCATGCACGATGCTTCCGACAAACAGCTCGGTTTCGTTGCGCATCGCCAGCCGCAAATTGTCGTCGAAATCCGGGAACAGCGAAACGGTCGGCGCCCAAGTCTCTAAGGCGCGCAGGTTTAGCCACTGCCCGGCGAAATTGATCACCAACCGGTCGGCGCGCGAATCCGCCAGCATTCTCCGTACTTGCTCTTCCAGCACCGCCGGTTCATGCAGTTTGTTCTTGGCCGCTACGTCGATCAACTGGTCGTCTGGAATGCTGCTCCACAAAAAGAATGACAGTCGCGACGCCAGTTCCAGATCGCTGATGTGATAGCTTTGGCCGGCGGCCAGTTTTTCCGGCTCGGCTTCCTTGCGGAATACAAACTCCGGATCGGCCAAGATACGCTGCAGCGCGCGCTCAATGCCCGTTTCGAAGCTTCCGTCATTACGGCCCTGCTGATAGAAGGTCATCAGCGTCTCGGTATCCTGCGGAGTCACGGGACGGCGAAAGGCGTGGCGCGCCAGCGTGTCCACGATCTTTTTCGCGCAGGCCGTTTCTTCAGATGGGTTGGCAGGACGGCAAACAAAAATCCTCTTCGCGCTGGGCGAATCGCTCGCACCCGCCGGCTTGAACGGGCCCAGCACGTCCATCTTGCCGACGTGCGGATAGAACTTGAAGCCCGGCAGCCCGCCCGTTTCGATGGTGCTTCTCAGGAAATGCTCATCCAGATCCTGGCTGGGTGCCAGCTGTGTCGCCAGGAATGTCACACCCACTGTATGAGGCCCGGCCTTCACCTGGAAATGCAGATCCGCAGTGCCACCGTGCACCGCCTTGCCGCGCGCGACGTCTTTGTCCCAATCGTAAAGATGGATGCGCTGTCCATCAATGAGCAGCTCCAGCTTCTCGCCCGCAATTTCGCCGAAGGCGGTGTTGTTGTCCATCAGCCCTTTGTTGATGGGGAACACCTTGAACACATAGTCGCCATCGGCGGGGAACTCATGCTGCACCACCAAGCCGCCGCGTGTGCCGAACGGCAGGCCTTCGATATGGTAATCCTGCGTGGTGTCGGACGCCACGCGATAAGTGGACAGCGCGGGGTCGCTCACGTCTCCCATCGCGATGCGGCTGATCTTCGCCGCCGCTGAGGTGTAACCCTCAAGCAACGCAGGCGACAGCGCTAATGCACCGGCGATGTTATCGAATCCCCGAGTGGAATCGTCCGACGGCAAATACTTGGTTGGATCGATATCCAGCGCCAGCATGTCGCGGATGACGTTCGCATATTCGGTGCGATTCATGCGATGCAGCCCGGGAGGCGGCAGGTGGGTGGACGCGTTCTTGTCCAACTGGCCTTCAAGCCACTCGACCATCGATTCATAGGTGGTCCAGGCCGGCCGCGGCATTCCGGATGGCGGCATCATGCCAGACCGCAGCTTGCGCACCACCAGTTCCCACTTTTCGGCGTGATCGGCAACGTGCGCCGTGTCCAGTTTGTCCAATTCCAGATTGCCGGTCTTGAGCTTCTCGTTATGGCAGGTTACGCAGTATTGATTGAGGAGGGCGCGTTCCGACGTCGCGTCGGTAACCTGTGGAGACGCCTGAGGACTAGCCGTTTGAGCGGTGAGCCCGGCCACAGCCGCGATGCAACCGATAACAAGTCTTATCGTCATGGATATTCCGATGGATCTTCCGCGCCACCAGGTCCGCCGAGTCTCTACCCGAGACTACCGCCCATGCTACTGATATTGCAATTACATCGGACGGAAACGCAACGGCTCCGATTCTAGCACCGGTAGCATAGACGAACTCATTCATTCTATTGTTACTCCGCCCGGCAGCTAACTTTGGCTAACAGCTAGATTTAATTAGCTGCCAGCCAATATTTCGGCAGATTTGGTTTAGTGGCCCGGACAATCTCGAGCACCGCTTGCCGATCGTCTGGCGAAATACCGGCGAAGGTCTTGCTCTTGTCCTGGCCCGACAACACTTCATACAGCCGCCGGTAAACCTGCTCGCGGACCACCTCCGGCATCCCGTCGAAAGCGGCGCTGTAGATCAAATAGGACAACGGGTAACGGAACAGGCGCTTCCGCAAGTCGAAATCCCGCAGCGATCGGCCCTTCGAATCCCGAGGCCCGCGCTCGGCAAACGTCTTCGTAAACGTAGAGACGCCCTGGACCGGCTGCTTCAGCGGCTCCTCGTCCGCGAAAAGCATGTAGCCGATCATTTCCTCGATTTCCGTGTTGATCCGCTGGCGCGCCGCCGGGTCGAGTGCGCCCTTGCCCTCACGCAGCGCGATACGCGCGTCCCAGCCAATTCTGGTCATCAGGTTGTTCATCCGGGTCTGGTGCTCCAGAGTCATCAGCGCGACTATATCGCTGGTGGGCGCCAGGTACCGGGACGTATTGAATCGATCTTCGAGGCTGGTGACGTTCTGCGTGCCTTCCTTCGAGGCTCGCCCCGGATATAGGGGATCGGTCAGCTCCGGATTATTTCCCAAATGCACCTGCGTCCCGTGCGTTCCGGTGACATACCAACCACCCCAGCGTTCCTCGAAACTGGTCCGGTCATCTGTAATGAAGGCGCTGCCGTGCGATTCGCGCGCCTCGGCGTCGGTCACCGGATGCACAGAGCTCACCAGGATCCCAGGGATACCCATCGTCGGCGCTCCTTGGTGGCAGCGCAGACAATCGTCCCGGCGTGCAAATTCAGGCCGATCGGATTTCTCGGTGTCCAGGCTATAGAAAACCGCACCCTGCTTGGGATCGATCGCCGACAGCTCCAGCACTTCGCCGTTCTGTACAAATCCGACCGCGGTATCGTCGTTAAAGTAAATCGCGCGCGGCGTCCGGGGCGAGATGTGGGAAGTTTGAATGCTGGTGCGCGAAAATACGAGCACCTGGGAATCGATGTTGATGTTCAGTTGCTTCAGGACGGCGGGCAGATAGCCCCAACCGTTTGGGGCGTAATCGAGCTTGAGCTTTTGGCTTTCGAGCTGTTTTTCGAGTTGCGCAATGGGGTCGGAAACCGAGCCCGCGTATTGAATGGCCGGATCGTCCAGCGGAACGTAGAAGGTATCTTCCAATCGATCCGCCCAAACCACCACGGTTATTACCAGGACGGCCAAACTACCCACCAGCGCAACACGCATCAATCCTCTATTTTAAGGCTTAGTGAACCGCGACCGTGAGGGAGTCGGTACATGAGCGCCATACAGGTCCGAAAACAGCTAGTTTCCAACATCGTGCGGGGCTAGAATCGAGGCAGTGATCCACGATGGAACAAAACGTCTGCTACACCTGGATGGAAAGCCCCACGGGAAGACTGCTGCTGGCGGGGGATGAAGCCGGGCTACGCACATATCACGTTCGGACCGGCGACGCCGCGTCCGGAGTGGCGTGAAAGATGCGACCCCGCTGCGCGAAACGATCCGCCAACTACGGGCATGGTTCGCGGGCGAAGTGCGCGAATTCAACTTAACGCTCGCGCCCGAGGGGCCAATTTTCCATCAGCGCGTCTGGCGCGAGCTCTGCAATATCCCTTATGGACAAACGATTTCCTACGGCGAACTCGCACGCCGCATCGGATCGCCCAATGCCTCCCGCGCAGTGGGACGCGCCAACGGGGCCAACCCTATCCCGATCGTGATTCCCTGCCATCGCGTCATCGGAAGTAACGGGAAACTCACCGGCTATGGCGGAGGCCTGCCCAGGAAGGAGTTTCTGCTGGCCCTGGAACACAATCAGATGCTGCTGCCGTTGGCGGCCAGCGCCGCGCGGACTACGACTTCGGGAGCATAGGCCTGCCTTCATGCGCCACTAACAAGTCGTGCATATCGTTAGCGTGCTCCTCTTCGTTGGTGAGGATGCCTTCCATCATCACGCGCGTGGTTGGGTCCTTGTCGGCGAAGTATCGAATCAACTCGCGATAGTGCTCACACGCGATTCGCTCGGCCACCAGATTCTCCTTGATCATCTCCACCAGGTTTGAACCCACCACATACTCGTGAAGCCGACCGTGAAGCCAGCCCTTCCGGATTGAAGTCGGGCGACCCGCCCAGTTGGTTGATTCGATCAGCCACTTCTCGCATGTGGCCTTGTTCTTCTTTGGCGTGTTGCTCGAATTCTTCCTTCACACTGTCGCTCGAAATACCGCTGGCCGCGATGGCGTTCATGGTGTAGCGCAGCACGCAGACAATTTCGGTGGCCAGCACCGATTGCAGGATGTCGATGGTCTGCTCGAACATTCCCCTGGTACGCGGGCGTAACTGCGCCTTTGTCGAGGTTGGCGCGCGCACGCTTGCGCAGCTCTTGAACATCAGTGAGGAACGGCTGACTGTTTGTTGTTTTGCTCATTTGATTTCTCCGATTGAAAACTAAAATATCTTTTTGACGGCCTTACCGATGCCTTTGCCAATCTTGGCTGTGCCTTTGACAGTGCCCACGGCGACATCCTTGCCTCCGGTGCCCGCGCCTTTACCGAGCGACGTCGCGGCATTGATAGGATGCAGCGTCACAAATCCAGGGCACCCTTACCGGTGCCCTTCGCCACATTGCCCGCGCCCTTGGCGACGCCCTTTCCAATGTCGCCGGCGCCGCTACCGATTTCTTTGCCCGGGCCCCCGGCCATGCTTTTGATGATCTGTTTGCGACTGTGACCAGGCACACAGGGCCAACATCGGAATCAGCAAGATACGTTTCACCACGTGTGACGCGCGAACCCGCCGGAATGATGCAACGGAATCACGCCTTCGCATACAATCGACAAGCGAAAGGAACAATCATGCGATTGCCCGCTCTCTGTGCCGGAATTCTCGGTATCCTTGGCATTGTGAATGCCCAAGCCCCCATCCACTCACGATCTGCATCTGCGCGGCGGCCGTTTCCAGCCGCTCAGTTACGACACTATGACGCCAGAGCAGAAGGCGCTCGCCGATAGCATCCTGGCAGGTCCACGAACTTCCCTGGACGGGCCGTTCAATGTGTTGCTCCGCAGTCCGGAGATGGGCGACCTGGCGCAGAAGTTCGGCGCTTACGTCCGTTATCACTCTTCGCTCCCACCCCGGCTGAACGAATTCGCCATCCTGATCACCGCGCGCCAATGGAAGGCGCAATTTGAATGGCAGGCGCATCGCAAATATGCACTGACCGCCGGACTCAAACCCGCCATCATCGACGCTCTAGCGGCCGGGAAGCGTCCACGCATCCATGCAGGCCGACGAAGAAACCGTCTACAATTTCTGCACCGAGGTGCTCACTACCAAACACGCCGGCGACGCCGGCCTTCCAAGCCGCCAAGGAAAAGTTCGGCGAGCGCGGCGTGGTGGACATGCTGGGCGTCATGGGCTACTACCAGTTCGTCTCGATGCTGCTGAACGTGGATGGCTACCCGCTCCCCGACGGCGCCCAACCCGAACTCAAATAGCGTGGCGTGTGCATTCCTGCGCGCGGCGTTCCCACTCGTGTGGGGTTCGGGTTCGTGCAAACCTGATATCGTTCTGAGATGCGAATCTCCCGCATCGCAGTCGTCCTCCTCGCCACGTACACTTTCGCCTTAGCCCAATCCGATCCGGGCCGCCGCGAATACGAGATCCGCTGTGCGCGCTGCCACGGCGCAGATGCCGCCGGAGGTGAAGGCGGACCCAACATCCAGGCGCAAATCGCCGCCCGTAGCGCCACCGAGTTAGCCGCATTCCTGCGCGTGGGCCGGCCGGCGACGGGAATGCCAGCATTCGATCTTCCCGCGCAAGATATGACCAATCTGGTGGCGTATCTCCGCGCGCTCGCGCCCATGTCCCGCAATGCGCAGCCAACCGTGGTTCGCAAGCGCATCCAACTCACCTCTGGCGAAACGCTCGAAGGCCAGGTCCTCAGTCAGGGCCCGCTCGATCTCCAACTCCGCACGGACGACAAACAAATCCATCTGCTGCGCAAAACCGGCGATCGCTACCGCCAGTGACATCGCAGACCGATTGGCCCACGTACAATGGCGACCCCAGCGGCAACCGTTACACCCAGCTTTCGGAAATCGACAAAAACAATGTTGCGCGCCTCGCCCCGCGCTGGATATTCCCGATGCCGAACGTCTCGCAGATCGAGAACACACCCGTCGTGGTGGAAGGCATCATGTACGTCTCCAGCGCCAACGAATGCTTCGCGCTCGACGCGGGCAGCGGCCGTCTGATCTGGCATTACCAGCGCGCCCGCACCAAAGGCATCGCGGGCAACGCGGCCATCGGATTCAATCGCGGCGTGGCGTGGAAGGGCGATCGCATCTTCATGCTCACCGACAACGCTCATCTGATCTCGCTCAACCGCTTCAACGGCGAACTGCTCTGGGAGACCGAAATGGCGGACTGGCATCTGAACTACAACGGAACGTCCGCGCCGCTGGTGGTCGGCAATCTGGTGATCTCGGGCACCGCTGGCGGTGATGAAGGCGCGCGTGGATTCCTGGCCGCTTACGATCAGTCCACCGGCAAAGAAGCCTGGCGCTTCTGGACCGTGCCCCAGCCCGGCGAGCCGGGCTCCGAAACATGGATGGGTAAAGATGTCGACCACCGCTCGGGCGATACCTGGATGACCGGCACCTACGATCCCGAGATCGGACACGCTCTACTGGCCGGTCGGAAATCCTGGCCCCGACTTCGATGGCGGCGAACGCACGGGCGACAATCTCTACACCGATTCTGATCCTGGCGCTCGATCCAAAGACCGGCAAGCTCAAATGGTATTTCCAATTCACGCCGCACGACGTTCACGATTGGGATGCGCAGGAGCCGCCAGTGGTGGTGGATGCCAACTGGCAAGGCCAGCCCCGCAAACTGCTGCTGCAAGCCAATCGCAACGGATTCTTCTACGTGCTGGATCGCACCAACGGCCAACTCTACTCGCGAAGCCATTCCTGAAGAAGTTGAATTGGGCCGATGGCATTGGCAAAGACGGACGCCCGATCCTGAAGGCTATTCCCGAATTGCCGGGCGGCGAACGTACGTCTGCCCCGGGTTCCAAGGCGGAACGAATTGGTTTTCGACGTCGTTCAATCCGACCACCGGCCTCTATTATTTCCAGGCCCTGGAGCGCTGCAATCTCTTTTCGAAGAATCACGGCGAGTGGCAAGCGGGCAAAGGCTACATGGGCGGCGTCGCGCGGCCTGCTCCCGGCGAGGCGTTTGAAAAAGTCCTGCGCGCGATCAACATTCAAACCGGCGAAATCGCATGGGAAGTTCCGCAGATCGAGCGGCCCCGTCACCGCATCCGCCGGCGTGCTCTCCACCGCAGCGGGGTTGGTATTTCTTCGGCGAGAACAGCGGCGCCTTCATGGCCGCCGACGCGAGCAACGGTTCCGTTCTGTGGCAGTTTCCAACCAATCAGGTTTGGAAGGCTTCGCCTATGACCTATCAGTTCGACCACAAGCAATACATTGCCGTGGCCGCCGGCATCGGCATCATCGCGTTCGGGCTTGCCGAGTGATACTAACGCTGGGGTCCCGGCCTGACGCCGGCAACCTTCAAGCGGATCCGAAACAAATGGGTACACGCCGTGATGTACAGCGTCTTGCTATCGGCATCGCCAAAAGCCAGATTCGTGGCGACAATGCGCGGCCTCGGCTCGGTCGCGATTTGGGGCATTTGAAGAACGCCCAGCCGCTTTCCCTCGGGCGACGTAATCCAAATCTCGCTGCCCCGCACGGTCGAGTACACATTGCCTTTCTGGTCCACCTTGATCCCGTCGATCCCTGCATCCAAGAACTTCACTGGATTGGCTACCGTGTCGTCGGGCAGCACATCGTATCGCATGGTTTTCGACAAGCCCGCGGTCACGTACAAGTGCTTTTCATCCGGCGATAGCGCGATGCCATTCGGGACCATCGCCCGGGTGCATCTTTATCCCCTCCAAGCAGCGTCACCTTGCCATCTTTAATCAGAAAAAATCCGCTGTATGGCAGCTCCCGGTCGGGACTCTTCTCGGCCCCGCGCATCCCCCAAACGGTGTCGCTGAAATAAATCGCGCCATCGGACTTGCCCACGATATCGTTCGGGCCATTGAACCGCTTGCCCTGATAACGATCGGCCAACATTGTTCGCGTACCATCTTTTTCCAAGCGCACCACCGAGCGATCCGTCATCGCGGTGATGATCAACCGGCCTTGTGTGTCGAGCGTCAGCCCATTCGAGCCGATCAGCAGGATCGCGACTCCGCCGCCCGATACGGTCTGCGCGCCGGCATTCGTCACATCATTTCCGGTATATCCGCTCTTTTGCAAAAACACCGAAAGCGGCGCGTGCGGCGACCATTTGTAAATCTCGTTGCCCGCGTTGTCGCTAAACAAAAGATATCCGTCGTCGCCGTGTTGCACCCACACCGGGCCTTCGGTCAAACCAAAATGTTCGCCGATGGTCTCGAGCTTGGCATCGGGCGAAATGATGTCATCGAGCGCCGGATCGAGCTTAATGATCTTGAAGGGCCGCTCGGCCGGCGGTTGCGCGAACGACAGCCGCGCGAGTCCCAAGCGCCAGAACACACAGCAAAACTGGTTCATCTTATTTCCGATCCGCACTTTGCAATAGCGGATTGCTCCACTCCTTGGTCCGGACATGTTTGCGGGTTTTGATGCGCCAGCCCTTGTGGAGTTTTCACGTAGGTGTCCTCGTAGCCGCCGTCACGAATCACGCTGCCGGGCCCTTTCTCTCCCAGCATGATCAGATAGCATCGGCCTTTGGCGCCTTCGGCGGTGGGCGTAATCACAAGATCGCCCATCAGATGGGTCCAGCCATTCCATGGCATATCCTTGCAGCCCTTCGATCCGCCCCAGGAAGCCGCCGCCAGTTCGTCACGACCTTTGGCCCGCTGCACTCCGCCCTTCTTGAATCCATCATCGGAATATTTGTCGATGAACACGCCATCGGCGGTGTAGAGATCGGCGTAATCGTATCCGTTGTTGGTGCAAGTATCGATGTCCTGACCGTACTTGTTTACCAGCTGTTGAATCTCGATATAATCCATCGCGGTCAAAGTGGCGGTCTTCTTATCTTCGGCATGCACTGGCGCCAGCGTGATAACGAGCCCTAGCGCGGCGATTGCTGAGTTCCATTTCCCCATTGGTTACTCCTCCGTGAAGTATCGTTAACTTCCAGCGCTCCAGTATATATCGCCACTGGTTTGGCGTCTGAAGTGCCTTCACGATGCCAGGAGAACAAATCATGAAACGTTTAATTGCACTGGTATTTCTTGCCGGGTCCAGCATGGTGGTCTTGCAGCCTTTAATGGCTCAGGTAATCATTGCCAGGCCTTATCATCGTCATCATCGCCGCCACCATCATCACGCTGTGCTTGTCGTTCGCCCCTAATCATGGCGCCGGGCGCGGTCAAGACCCTGCGTGTCATCAGATAATCGACCACGCGGGGTCATTTGACCGAATATGGTCGACTTTGCCAATGGCGTTTGGCATGTGAACTGCCCAGTCATAGGCGGAGGAAACAAAAATGAAGCGTTTAATAGCCTTTGTAGTACTACTTGCCGGGTCTAGCTTGGCGGTCTTGCCGGCCCACGCCGAAGAGAAGGTGGTAGTGGTTCATCACCGCCGACATCATCGCCGCCACCATCACGTGGTGGTCGTTGAACATCGCTAAATCCGGCAAGCCAGCGGCTATACTGAGGCGCGTCCGGCATTGACGATGTAGAAGTACCGCGCATCCCACCGTTGCATTCCGCCACGCGCCTCCCGATGTAGGCCCCTCGTTCCATCCCGCTATACTGGTCATTGATGCACGAAATGGCCGTTTTCTGGCTCCGTATGGCCACGGCGCTCTATGGGGTCGGGCTGCTGCACGTCATGGCGGTCCTGCTCCGCCGTCGCGAAGGCTTCTTAAAACCAGCGCTTTTCGCCTTCCTCGTCGCCGCGGTCCTGCACTTCGTAGCCATCGTGGAAATGACCGTTTCGCTCGGCCACCTGCCGGTGGACACCTTCTTTGAATCCGCTACCGTCTGCGCCTTCCTGATCGCGGTTTTGTTCCTCTTCGTTTATTGGCGTTACGACGCCGCCAGCCTCAGCGTATGCATCTTCCCACTGGTCTTCGTGCTCACGCAGGTGGGCGCGATGGAAACGCCGATCGGCTCGTTGCCCAGCACCAACGTTCGCGCGTTGCTCCTGGTGCACGTCATGATGGTGCTGCTCGGCTATGCATCGCTGCTGCTCACCGCCGTCGCCTCTTGCTTTTATCTGCTTCAGGAACGCCAGCTCAAGCGAAAGAAGCCGCTCGATCTTCCCGAATATATCGCACAGCTTTTCAAGCGCCTGCCGCCGCTCGCCACGCTCGACAACCTGATCACTAACGCCATGAGCTTCGGCTTCGTATTCATCACGCTCGGCGTGATCGCGGGGAGCACCTGGGCGTTCATCGATGCGGGCACCGCCTGGATTCGCGATCCGCGCATCGCCCTCGCATTCATCACCTGGGGCTTCTATCTCACCATGGTCTTCCTCCGCCAGACCGCCGGATGGAGAGGCCGCAAAGCCGCGCTCATGGCCGTCGCGGTGCTCTGCTGCTCCGGACTCACCTGGGCCGCGCACGTGGGCCTGCGATCGCTACTCGCCAAATGAAATTCTCCATCACTGGCGTGAATCACAAGAGCGCACCGGTGGAGGTGCGTGAACGCCTGGCGTTCGACGAGAGCGCACTGTCGCAAGCGCTGGTGGCGCTGAAAGGCCGGCCCGGTTTTTGCGAGGGCATGATTCTTTCCACCTGCAATCGCGTGGAAGTGGCGCTCACCCGCGAAGAGAACTCGCATCCGTCAGTCGCCGTGGACCAGTTTCTGGCCGACACCCGCCACGTGCAGCGCGAGTGGGTGACGCCTTACCTCTACCACTTCGAAGACAGCGATGCCATTCGTCACCTGTTTCGAGTAGCTGCCAGCCTTGACTCCATGGTCATCGGCGAGCCGCAGATTCTGGGACAGCTCAAGTCGGCGTATTCGCTCGCCAAGGAACACGGCGCCGTCAGCGGATTCATGGACACGCTGCTCACCCGTGCGTTCAATGTCGCCAAGCGCGTAAGGTCTGAGACCGACATCGGCGAGAACGCGGTCTCCATCAGCTATGCGGCCGTGGAACTGGCCCGCGAAATCTTCGGTTCGCTCTCCGGCAAGAAGGTGATGATTGTCGGCGCGGGAAAGATGTCGGAACTCGCGGCTCGCCATCTGCGGCGCAGCGGCGCCGGGCAAATCCTGGTCACCAACCGTACTCACGAACGCGCTCTTGAAATGGCGGAGCTGTTCGACGGCAAGCTGGTCGATTACACGCGCTTCCTGGCTGCCCTGCCCGAAGTGGACATCGTCATCGCTTCCAGTGGCGCCCCGCACTACATCCTGCTTCGCGACGACATGAAGAAGGTGCTCGAAGCGCGCCGCAACAAGCCGATGTTCCTGATCGACATCGCGGTCCCTCGCAACATTGAGCCCACCGTCAACGAACTTGACAACGTTTTTCTCTACGACATCGACGACCTGCAGAAGGTGATCGAAACCAATCTGCAAGGCCGCCAAGACTCAGCCGAGGACGCCGAGGCCATCATTCACGAGGAAGTGGAGCGCATGCTGGCGCGCTTGAAAGCTCGTGAAGTTGCGCCCACCATCGTCAAACTGCAGGAAGAACTCGAACGGGTGCGCGCCGCTGAAATCGCTCGCTGGCGATCTAAGCTCGGGACCCTGACCCCGGAGCAGGAGCAAGCTCTCGAAGGGTTCACCAAAAGCATGATGAACAAAGTGGCCCACGGGCCGATTTCGGAAATCCGGAAGCAGGCCTCGCAGCCCGATGGGCACTACATCATCAGCGCCGTCCGAAAGGTTTTTCGCCTTGACTGAGAATTCCGAACACCGCTTACTGACGTGCGCGGTTCAGTCGGTTGCTCCGCGCGCTGAGCAGCGGCACATTCATTGCCTTCCATGTTGACGATCGGCTCACGAGGTTCTCAACTTGCCCTATGGCAAGCCCACTGGATTCAAGCCCGCTTGCAGGAGCTCGGACAGGAATCCCGAATCGAAATCATCAAGACCACTGGCGACAAGATCACCGACGTCGCGCTTTCGCAGGTGGGATCGAAAGGCCTTTTCACCAAGGAAATTGAGGAGGCGCTGATCGCCGGCACGATCGATGTCGCCGTACACAGCCTCAAAGACATGCCCACCGATTTACCGGCGGCCTCACGCTGGCCGCGATTCCCGAGCGCGAGGATCCACGTGATGCCCTGATTGGCCGCGCGTTGGAAGATCTTCCGCAAGGCGCTCGCGTGGGCACCGGTTCGTTGCGGCGTTCGGCTCAGCTTCGCGCGCGGCGTCCCGATTTGAAGATCGAAGACATCCGCGGCAACGTCGACACCCGCTTGCGCAAATTGGACGAGGCCGCTACGACTCAATCGTTCTCGCCGCGGCCGGATTACGCCGCTTGGGATTTGAGAATCGGATTACAGAGGTCTTTAATCCCAGCGTAATGGTTCCAGCGGTTGGACAGGGCGCACTGGCAGTGGAGACTAGAGACGATAGCGGCCCCGCCTTTCAAATCGCCCGTCGCTTGGAGCATCCGGAGATCCGCGCGGCGGTAACCGCCGAACGCACGGTGTTAGCCGCGCTCGGGGGCGGATGCCAGGCGCCCATTGGATCTTACTCGTACATTAACGACAACACGCTTTACGTGATCGGCCTCATCATTTCTCCGGATGGCAAGCACCTCATCCGCCACGCGAAACATGGAGCCATTGCCGACGGCCCGACTCTCGCCCACGAACTAGCCGAACAATTGCTTGCCGAGGGTGGAAAAGAAATTCTCGACGCCGTCTACGCCCACTCGTCGGAACCGCGACCGTGAGGGAGCGGAACAAAATCTATCTCGTCGGCGCGGGCCCCGGCGATCCCGGCCTCATCACCTGGAAAGGCCGCAAATTGCTCGCCATCGCGGACTCCATCCTCTACGACAATCTCGCCAACGAGCACTTGCTC
>CAVUUB010000014.1:0-8800 GCA_963744555.1 Bryobacterales bacterium
CCAAAATCCTGGATGCCTGTCACCTTGATTCCGCCGAACGCTCTGTTCTTGTACATTGAACGACGACCACTGTCGGCAATTGCTCCCTGAATCGGTCGATTGCAATTATAGGCGGCCCGTTTTCATGGATGCGATAAAGCCGCCGTCGTTTGATGGATGAAGCCCTTAGTCGATTCTCCGATTACAATTTCGGGCTGAAGGATGATACGGCGGTTGGCTTCTACGGAAGACCCTGCAGTCTTTCCCAGAGCAACTGGGTTGCAATCGTACCGAAATTGTACGCCGGTTGCACAGCCATCGTCAGAGTGGGTTTGATCAAATCCATAGGCTCAATTTTGTCGAAACAGACCAGAGCGAAATCCCCAGGGGCGTGGTCAATAATCTGGGGTCGCGTCTATACAATATTGTATTGTATAGACGCGACCCCCGGCTCACCGAGAAGATTCTTTTCGAACCTTGTTTTGGACTGGGCTGACTTCCGATTTAGTATAGACCTCAGGTTGAGAGGAACTCTTCTCACTGACTTGACGTTATGCTTATGAGCAGAATTCTTGATGAAGTGTTGGCCGCCAATCGCGCCTACAGCGAAGGCTTTGGCGCTAAAGGTCAGCTCGCCATGCCGCCCGCGAGGCGCTTCGCGATTCTGACTTGCATGGACGCGCGGCTCGATCCGGCAAAGTTCGCTGGCCTTGCGGAAGGCGACGCGCACGTGATTCGCAATGCCGGTGGCCGCGCCAGCGACGACGCTATTCGCTCGCTTGTCATCAGCTACAAGCTTCTCGGCACACGCGAGTGGTTCGTAATCCATCACACCGACTGTGGCATGGAGACCTTCACGGATGAAATTATTCGCGGCTTGCTGTCGCAGAGCTTGGAGCAGGCGGTGATTGACCCTCAGGGCTGGCATGACCGGGGCGCGGGGCCAGGCTCGGACGCTGGCGAGTTCATCGACTGGCTGACGATCAGAGATGTTCAGGCTAGCGTTGTTACCGATGTGCGACGCATTCGCACGCACCCGCTCGTGCCGCCAACCATCCCGATCTACGGCTATCTTTACGATGTAAAAACCGGTGCGCTCGTCGAAGTGCCCGAGGCGACAGAAATCGGTGCGGCGGCTGCCACCGCATGACAAAACACAGAGCTTTGCGCCCAACCAGTAGAGAAAGAAGGGCTAACAGCGTCGGCACCCTGAACTGATTTAAAGCTTTCGCGGCTCAATGGCTGGAACTAGCGTGCTTTACTTTCCGAAATGCCGAGCTCGGCATTTTGTACATTTCGTGAGGTGAGGCGTAATGGGTTAAAGCTCCGGTGTTCCGCGAGCACTGTGCCAAATGCGTGCGATCGCGACGATCTTGTTAGCGTCGTCAACCCGGTAAATGAGGCGGTACGAACCGACGATGGTTTCGCGGATTAGGGGGGTCCTTTTTCTCCGGAACCATCCGGCCGCTCTCTCGGAAAAGCGCCATGGCTTCTGCCTGCTTGATGAGTTCTTCACCAAATCGTTGAGCGGCAGCAGGATTGTCTCGCGAGATGAAATCACAAACGCCGCGTAGATCCTGGACGGCTATTGGCGTCCAGAAGATTCGGTAGGCCATGATTTAAACTGTGCCTTCACCTCTTCGTGGGGAATCAGCTTGCCTTCTTCAATTTGCCTGAGCCCTTCCTCCAAGCCAGCCAAAAACTCGGCTTTCTCCGCGATTTGCTGGAGTTCCGGGCCGGTAAGCTTCGGGAGCTCTGCCACGATTTCGTCGAAACTCATCCCTGGATTCTAGCGCATCTTGACCGAGTTACGACGCTAAATCTCAGAATGACTTAGACCCATCTTCGACAGTTTGAGCCGCTCGTAGAGGCGAGCAAACCTGGTTGCCGTCGCCAAGCAGTTTGATTGCCTTGAATTTGACGCTTGCCGGGTCGGCAACGAAAAGAGTCGAACCGAATTTCACGGGAGCCGGATGCACTTCCCCTGCCGGTTGGGAATGGAATCAGAGCCGCCGTACCCAGAATACCGAGATTGATCCAATTCAGTCTCAGATCGACTTTGCGAAGGCGCTCAAACATATAGTGATGATTGAGCCAGATAACTCCGACATAAAGAAAGGCCACGGCGTAGGCGAGATAGGAAGGCCATGCCTTCAAAAGTTATCCGGCCAATTGCCCCGGTGCACTGTTGGGGCGATGAATTTCAAGGACAAGTAGCGTAATGATGATGGCAAAAGCCCCATCACTGAACGCTTCGAGACGAGTGGTCTCGGCCAGGGTCGATTCTTGATCCTCCTCGGAGATTCTTGCCGTATCGTAGCGTGTTGGCTCAGCCGTTGTTTCGATGATTGAAGCCTGCCATGCAGATCTTCAGCAAAAACTCCGGTTCTTGCTTTCGAATTCTGGGGTCCGACCGTTCCGATATAATTGCCGTTATTGCGTCCAGGCGGCGGCTTACAGGATACAGTTAGGCTCGCGCGGCCAGAACCGCGCGAGCCAATTATTCTGAAAACGACGCCATTACAAACGGACGACAAAGATGGTGTTGTCCGTTAAACAGCCCGAATCAGGCCAAGCTGCGTCAGGGCAGTGACGCCGTCGTCCAGGCCGACTTCTTCGACGATCTTGCCGTCCACGACTTTGAGCACAGTGGTCCCCGTAAATCGCATCTTCCGCCCGGTTGCGGCCGGCAGCGAACCGCTCAGAAAATCGCTGAAAGCCGGGCCAGTATGTGTGCCTCCGCCCTCCCAGCGACCCACTACATAGTCGCCTTCCGCGATGAGATCCGCGGCACCCCAGAAGTTTAAGTCGGGGAATGCCTCCCGAAATCCGGTCATAAAAGCCTTAATATCCTCGCGACCGCGCCGCGGCTCGTGCAAAGAGTATTGCAGGAGCATGTCAGGAGCGGCTAGCTCGTCGACTATGCCGAGGTTGCAGGTTTTACCCCAGAACTCCGTGAACCAGCGGCCTGCTATGATTTTGTTTTCGCTTTCGTTTGACATAATTATTTTTCCTTCGTCCTAAAGGACATCTGCATTGCTTTGTTGGTTTGAGTCACCGCACTATTTGCAGTGCTGCGTGAACTTGTAGAGTTGGTTGGCGCGGCAAACACTCCGCTTCTTGCTTTTTGATTCCCGAGCCTTTCAATGCCCCTCTCCTGTTTGAGACCGCAGAGAGGGCGCTTCGCGGTTGCTAAAACAATCAACTGACCTAGCTGCTGGAGACCGGTCGCGCCGTCATCCAAACCAATGTCTTCTGCAATCTTGCCGTTTTCGATTCGAAGCACCGTTGTTCCGGTAAACCGCATCTGTAGGCCCGTAACCGCTGGCAAAGACCCGACAAGAAAGTCGCTGAAAGCCAAACCTATATGCGTGCCACCAACTTCCCAGCGGCTCACCACATAATCGCCCTCCGCGATGAGGTCCGCCGTGCCCGCAAAAGCGAGGTCTGGGAACGCTTCACGAAGACCGGTCATGAACGCCTTGATATCTGCATGACCGCGGCGCGGTTCGTGTAGCGAATATTGCAAGAGCATGTCAGGAGCGGCTAGCTCGTCGACTATGCCGAGGTTGCAAGTTTTACCCCAGAAATCCGTGAACCAGCGGCCTGCTATGATTTTGTTTTCGCTTTCGTTTGACATGATTATTTTTCCTTCGTCCCAAAGGACATCTGCATTGCTTTGTTGGTTTGAGTCACCGCGTTATTTGCAGTGCTGTGTGAACTTGTAGTTGGCTGACGCGGCAAACACTCCGCTTCTTGCTTTTTGATTCCCGAGGCGTCCCTTACGGATAGTCGTGATGCGGCCAGATGGGCGGTTTTTGTTACTTTCCCATGTGCTCAGCCGGGCGGCAGGTCGAGCAGCAGCTGAGAGCGGCTTTGAAGAAGAGACATTGTCAGTATGAAGGAGCTGCTGCGGCACCTCAATCGAAATGCCTGCGTACTCCTTCGGGAGGGCGGTAATCATTCCTGGTGCTGTCACTGAGGACACTGTGCTGATGGTGCGGCGGAAACAAGGGCACGTTTAGGGTCACTCCCCCATTTTTAAAAATTGTACGCTAAGGTACCTCTAAAAGGGACGCGTAAATCTGGGTTAAAGCTATCGTCGCCTCGGCGGCAGTGGCGCTCGCGGAGGCGATGCAAGGGCAACCTCAGTTGGGTGGGTCTGCACCTAGGAAACAACTCGATTGGCACCTCGGGTGTTCTTGTGCGGCGACCCGAACAGGTCGATACTCACTCACATGGAACTCGATCTCGAAGGAGAACATGCCGACCGCTCTTATGCCCTCCTCGTGTCGCTCGTCACGCCGCGACCTATCGCGTGGGTGACTTCGCTCAGCCGCGACGGGCAGTTGAACGCCGCACCGTTTAGTTTTTTCAACGCACTTGGAGCGAATCCGCCGATCATCGGGTTTTGCCCAGGCGACCGCGACGACGACCAACCCAAGGACACCGCACGCAACGTTCGCGCGACGCATGAATTTGTCGTCAATTTGGTCGACGAAGCAGTGGCGGAGGCGATGAACAAAACTTCCGCCTCGTTGCCCTATGGGCAGAACGAATTGGAAGCAGTCGGCTTAACGACTGCTCCTTCCTCTGTCGTCAAGCCGCCGCGAATCGCGGAGGTGCCCGCCAGTCTGGAATGCACAGAATGGGGCACCCTGCAAATCGGCGAGAATCGACTCATCATCGGCCTCGTGAAACGCGTGCACGTGCGTGAGGAATTGATCGATCGCGAGACGCTGCGCATTCGCGGCGAGCGCTTCCACGTCATCGGCCGCATGGCGAGTCCGCATTGGTACTGCCGCACACGCGATCGCTTTGAGATGGTCCGGCCGAAGTAGCATTGGATTCCAGCCTATATTACACACTTGTTGGTGATTAGGCATGCACGGTGCGGGAAGTGAACCTCTAGCCCACTTGATTAAGGGTCATCAGTTGCTCCGACTTTGCCTCAATTCAACGAACTCGGCCAGGACCTGGGGTGCTAAAGCAAAATCATCGCCGTTTGACCAACATTGACGAAACAAGACTTCCTAAGCCGTATGCTGCGGGTGGCCAACCGCTTCGTACGCGACCAGAAAACAGGTATCAAGACCATGCCTCATCCAGCATCTCCCCGAGGAGATCGTCGTCGGGACCCAGCGGTCGAAGCACATTTCCCAAGTCTAAGGGCGGAAATTCGAGAATGGACATGCGGCTCACTTCCTCGAGCCCGAGCGGCTTTAAGACGATCACCTGCACCCGTCCGCCGCCCTGGGGGATCGCCGCCATCCGCCGCATCAGAGGATGCGCGGGCGTGACCTCGTCATCCCGATAAGCGCCGACAAGAAGCAGGTGTTGCAGATCCGGTTGTGTCAGCAGGTCCTCGAGGAGATCGAGCGTCGCTGCATCCAGCCATTGCAGGTCGTCGAGAAACAGCGCGAGCGGATGCTCCGGTCGGGCGAAGACGCCGAGCAGGCGCCGGAACACCAGCTGAAACCGGCGCTGCGCGTCGCGCGGTGGCAGCTCCGCCACCGGCGGCTGCGGGCCGATAATGTGTTCGAGGTCTGGGAGCAGTGTCACCATGAGCGCGCCGTTCAGGCCAAGCGCGGCGGTAAGCGCGGTGCGCCAGGGCACCAGTTCGGCCTCGCTCTTCGCCAAAAGAGGCCGGATCAGGTTCAGCAGGGCCTGCGCCAGGCCGGTGTAGGGAATGTCACGCCTATATTGGTCGAACTTGCCGGACGCGAACAGGCCGCGTGGCGGCACCAGCGCGCGGTGCAGCTCATGCACCACCGCGGACTTGCCGACTCCAGCCTGACCCGCGACCAGAACCAATTCCGGCCCGCCCGCAGCCGCCACCCGGTCGAAGGCGGCGTGCAGGCTCGCGATCTCGCGCTCCCGCCCGTAAAGGCACTCGGCGATCAGCAGCTGGTCAGGTAGATCGCGCGCGCCCAGAGGGAAGGCGTCGATTCGCCCCCGGCTCTCCCATTCGACCAGGGCGCGTCGCAGATCGGCCTCGAGCCCGGCGGCGGTCTGGTAGCGCTCCTCCGCCGTTTTGGCGAGCAGCTTCATGACGACCGCCGAGATGACGCCCGGGACCTCCGTCCGCCTCTCGGCCGGCGGCGCCGGTTGTCTGGCCACATGGCAGTGCACCCAATCCATCGGATCGGACGCAGTAAAGGGTAAGGCGCCGGTGAGCATCTGGTAGAAGGTGACTCCTAGCGAGTAGAGATCACTGCGGGAATCAATCGACCGATTCATGCGCCCAGTCTGTTCCGGCGCCATGTAGGCTAAGGTGCCGGCGATCACTTCCAGCGGTTCAGCCGCCTGTCGTTCGCGCGCCAGGCGCGAACTGATTCCGAAACCAGTGAACCAGACTTTGTTGGTTACGGGGTCAACCAAAATGTGAACCGGCTTGATATCCTTGTGAATGAGCCCTCGGCGATGAAGCTTGCCCAGTCCAGCCGCCAGATTAACCGCTAACCGAAGGAAGTGGCCTAACTCCATCGATTGCTCACCTGCGTCGCTTCCGCCTTGGCATATCCCGGCGGGCCTTAAACACCGGTCGAGGCTCGTAGCCGCGGGACTGGGATCCTCCAGCACCAGCATCACCTGTCCTTCGTGGCCATTCAGCGCCAGGGGCCTGACAGCCCACTCCCGATCAAGCTCCTCCCGCAAGGAGTATTCGTGCTCCAGGCGTTTCAGAACCTCCGGTCTGGGATATTGCACCGGAGGCGCCAAAACCAGAACCTGGGACCCGTCTTCCTCCGGCCGCGCACGATAAAGGACACATTCATCATCGTGTGCCAGTGCATCGAAACGGTGTCTTGATAGGTCGATCATAACAGATTCTCACCGCGAAGGAGAGATGTGCAGCTATTCAAAGATGCGAGAAACCGATAAGGGCGCCAGCAGTATATCTTCTACGCCGCACTCCAGTGCGTCCCACCACAACGCAGAGGCGCGGGTTGGACTCACGAGCACGAGCCGAACGGGTTTTCTGATACACCTCGAGAAACCATCAATCCGTTATGGACCAAATCTCCTCCGGGCATTGACGCCGCTCATTTAAAGCCACGTCACGCCCTATGGGACGTTCCCCCTGGACATGAACGAGCGATTAGTAATTGAAACGGACATTGCCACCTGAAATTGACTCCTACTTTGCGGCTGATGACAGCGTTGTTGGGTTTAGGCCTACCTCAGAGCATCGTATAGAGGCTACAGTTTTATTTAAAACGCTCTAGCCCGCATCCGATTTCGCCTGCATCTCCCCGATGCGGCCGCCAAGCGCCTTCTTTAATGCGTTGAAGTCGGCGAAGACGTCGGATTCGGGAACGACCGCTGGGATCGCCTGCAGCTTCTCGAGAAGATCGAGGTGGGCCACCGAAAGGCCCACCACCAGCACGCGCACCCCGGCCGCATTCAGTCTGGTCAGCGCATCTTCCAGTGCATAGACGCCTGTCTGGTCCATGTAGGAGATGCGGTCCATGCGGAGAACCAGGAGTCTGCTCTGGGCTGCCGCCTGACGGGCGAGGTCGAGGAACTGGCTGGCGAAACCGAAGAAGAGCGGCCCATCGACGTGCTTGATCAAGAGCTTGTTGCGGATCGTGTCCGGGATGGTCAGTTCATCCGCCCAAGGTTCATCGGCGACCGGCGTGAGCGTCGTCTGCCGTTCCGTGATGTCGCTTACCTTCTTCATGAAGACGAACGACGCCACGATGAGCCCGGCAGCCACCGCGATGATCAGATTGGTGAACACGGTCAGCACGAGGACGAAGAGCATCAGGAACGCATCCGACCGAGGCACCTTAAGCAGATGGCTGATGCCGCGGTAGTCGATGATGCCAATCCCGACGGCAAAGAGCAGACCTGCAAGGACGGCGTGGGGAACATACTGGACGAGGCCCGACAGGCCGAGCAGCACGGCGGCGAGAAACAGGCCATGGATCACACCCGATAAGCGGCTTCGCCCGCCGGCCTCGACGTTGACGACGGTGCGCATGGTGGCGCCGGCGCCGGGAATGCCGCCGATCAGACCGGCGGCGATGTTTCCTAGGCCCTGGCCGACGAGTTCGCGATTGCTGTCGTGCTGCGTGCGCGTCAGGTTGTCGGCGACGAGCGACGTCAGTAGCGAGTCGATTGCCCCAAGGAACGCGAGCTGGATCGCGGCGGCCATCAGCAACGGCAGTCGCTGAAAGTCGAGCGATGGCATCACCAGGCTCGGCAGCCCTGACGGTATCTTTCCGATCACCGAAACTTCAAGCCCCAGCAACACCGCCAGCGCCGTCAGCGCCACCAGGGCAACGAGCGAGGCTGGAACCGCTTTCGTGAATCGCGGCAGTATGAAGGCCGTCGCGATGGTCAAGGCGGATAAGGCGACGGCGGCCCATTTGATGTTGCCGCCCAGCAGATGCAACTGGCGGAGGATCGACAACGGCTCCGAAGACGGCGGCTCCGCGCCGAGCATCGGGAACAGCTGTTGAAGGATGATGATCACCCCGATGCCGCTCATGAACCCGGAGATGACGGGGTAGGGAACGTAGCGGATGTAGGCGCCGATCCGGAACAGCCCGAGAGCGATCTGAAACAGACCGGCGAGAACAATTATCGCCACAACGCCAGGAAGGTTCATCGCGCCGGAAGGAAGAGTGTTCGTTGCCACGATGCCGGCCACGACCAGCGTCATCGGCCCCGTCGGGCCGGTGATCTGCACAGGCGTGCCCCCAGACACCGCCGCGACGATGCCGGTTGCGATGGCGCCGTAAAGGCCCGCCACTGGCCCCAGTCCCGAAGAGACGCCGAAGGCGAGCGCCAGCGGCAGCGCTACGACGCCAGCCGC
>CAVUUB010000015.1:0-258799 GCA_963744555.1 Bryobacterales bacterium
AACCGTAATCAGGATGGGCATCAATAGTCGGTGCGGAACGGAATGCACCGCGGAACCAACACTTCTCAAATACCGTCGCCGACGATCTCATCAAGCTGGTATTTCACTGCCGGCGAAGCGTTTCCATCCAGGTTCGCTACCACCGCCCAGCTTCTCGGGATCGCTCTACGGCTATGATCGTACGAATTCGATCTTTAATCAAGGCGTCGCGGCTGGAAATTGTATCTTTCACTTTATCCTCGAATTCCGCCTTGGTGACCAGGAAGATGCTGACATCGTAAAGAAACGTCCGACCGCTGACTTTGTTGGGGGCCCGGAAATCGACGACCTGGATCTCCACCGAAGACTTGGGATCGATGGCAGCGGCCCCCCCCTTTTCACCTTCACCTTGGCTTCACTGGAGGTGGCGGTTTTCTCCGCCGCCAATTCAGCCCCGGCGCCGGTGCGAGGTGAACCCCCGCCGATGAACTTAAAACCCGCGAACAGAACGACGGCTTCAATCAACATCACCCCGCCCAGAAGCACGGGAGCTTGGTAAGCAATCCTCCCCCACCGCCGCCCGCGGCGGCGGCCTTTTCACCGTGCTCCTTGGGGGCTTCTTCTTTTATTAGCTGCGGGAGCGGCTTCGGGTTTTTTTTCTGCTTTTCTGCCATTTTATTTGCCCTTGGTGTGCGGTTAAGCGTGATTCTCAAAGGATGTATCGGCAAATCGGGGTGATGTGATGATCGAAGCTCCCATCATTAGCCGCCCGGCTTTGCCGGGGTTTTTCGAAGCACCCAGCAAAGCCGGGGGCTAATGGATGTTATAAAATCGTTTCCCCTAAATTTTCCCTCAAAACACGGAGTGGTCCGATAATCATCTCAAGCGAACGTAAGGAGCGATAAAATGTCCGAATTGGCTGCAATGGCGGAGCGATTGCGGATGGTGAAAACGGTCCTATCGAGCACTTCCTGGCGTTATGGGCCCTCGATCGCCTGCTGACGGGCCCGTGGCGATCGATCGCTTCCAGGCCAATATAGATGAAGCATTGGCCGATCCGCTCAACCACGACTGGTCGCTTTTATATCGCGGCAGCGTCCTTGACGATTAAGCGCGCAACCATGGGAACCATTACTTCCAGCGTAGGTTTGATCAGCGGCATCAACACCGGCCAGATCATCGACGAATTGATGTCGATCGAGTCTCAGCCCATCGAGCTCCTCCAAAATCGCATCTCGACAAACCAACACTCAACAACAGGCCTTCACCGCCATCTCCACCTCCCTCCACGCTGCAAACCACCGGCCAGGCGCTGGAAAAAGCGACCACCTTCAACGCCGCCACCGCCACCAGCAGCGACCAAAACGTCCTGACCGCCATCGCCGCCAACGGCGCCGCCGTCGGCACCTACAATCTCCAGGTCGCACAGCTCGTCACAACCCAACAGATGGTCAGCAACGGCTTCACCGATCAGCACCAACCCATCGGCGCCGGCACCATCACCATCGACATGGGCGCGGCGAATCAACCTGTCCGCCCCAACCCCTCTCGCAACTCAACGGCGGAGCGGTGTCCCGCCGGTCAATTCCGCATCACCGACGCCTCCGGAAAGACCGAAGTCATCGACACCACCTCCGATATCACCGTCGACGATGTCCTCAAGCAGATCAATACCTCGCTGGACGTCTCCGTCAACGCATCCGTGCAAGGCAACCAGATCGTCTTGACCGACACCTCCGGCGGCACCGGCACCATGACTTTCACGACCTGGCCGGCGGCACGCCGCCAAAGACTCGGCATCGCCGGCCCCGCCACCGCCGGTATCCTCACCGGGCACCGACATCAACTACATCAGCAGCAGACACAACTCAACCAGCTAAACGACGGCCGCGGCATCCAACTTGGCACCGGCGGAAACGACCTCACCGTCACCCTCGCCGACGGTACCGCCGTTCGACGTCAGCCTCGCCACCGCCACAACCATCGGCGATGTCATCACCGCCATCAACACCGCCGGCGCCGGCAAAACTCACCGCCAGCATCTCCCGCCCGGCAAACGGCCTCACCCTGACCGACACCAGCGGCGGCGGCGGAACGATGACCGTCGCCGACGACAACGGCTCCAAGCCGCCGAAAACCTCGGCCTCACGCCGCCCCCACCGCAAACGTCATCAACGGCTCCAAGCCATCCTCGCCGGCATCGACACCACCCTACTCTCCACCCTCAGCGGCGGCTCCGGCCTGCCACTCGGCACCGTCACCTTCACCGACCGTAACGGCGACGTCCGAACCATCAATTCACCGGCGCGAGCACCGTCCAGGACGTCATCAACAAAATCAATCCGCACACCGGCGTTCAAACTCCAGGCCTCCTTGAAAAATTCCGGCGACGGCATCCAGATCACCGACACCAGCGGCGGAACCGGCAACCTCGCCATCGCCGACGCCGGCGGCGGAACCGCCACCCAACTCGGCATCGCCGGAACCTTCAACGACAGCCAAGCCACCGTCCAGGGCGGAAACCTTCACAAACAATGGGTGACCAACAACACGCTTCTCTCCACCCTCAACGGCGGCAAAGGAATCCCCAGGGCAGATTCACCATCACCAACGCCGCCGGCGGAACCACCACCATCAATCTGGCAAGCGCCACCATCACCACACCGTCGCCATGCCCTTTTCAGATCAACAACACGGCTCCCGCCGGTGTCACCGCATCCATCAACGCCGACGGCAACGGAATCATCATCACCGACACCTCCACCGGTCCCGGCAAACTGGCCGTCGCCGATGTCGACAACACCACCGCCGCCGATCTGAACATCGCCGGCACCGCGACCGCAAACACCATCAACGGCGGCTACGAAAAAACCATCACTGTCGGCCCCAACGACACCCTCGTCCACCATCCAAACCGCCATCAACAATCTGGTTGCGGCGTCACCGCGCAGATCATCAACGACGGCTCCGCCACCGCCCCTACCGCCTCTCCCTAACCGCCAACAATTCCGGCACCGCCGGCCAGGTCGTCTTCGACTCCGGCACCACCAACCTCGGCACTTACAACCTTGTCAGCGCCCAAAACGCCGCCGTATTCCTCGGCAGCGCGGCGCCACCAACCCCTGCTCATCACCTCCAGCAGCAACCAGATCACCGGCGTCATCCAGGGTGTCACGCTCAACCTTGACGGAACCAGTTCCTCGCCGGTCCAGCTAAACATCACCAGCGATCCCAGCGGCATCGACCAGCAGCTCAACAATTTCGTCAGCACATTCAACGACCTCGTCGACGGCATCAGCACGCTGACCAGCTTCAACACCACCACCAACCAGCCGGCCTGCTGCTGGGCGACTCAACCGTCGATCAAATCGAAACAGAATATGTATGCGATGCTGAACACCGTGGTGAACACCGGGTCGCAGTACAAAACGCTGGCCGACATCGGCCTGACGATGACAACGACCCCACCAACGAAGCCAAGCTTCAGTTCGATCCCAACGTTTTCAACAATGCTATTCGAACAACCCAACAGCCGTCGAGGAGTTGTTCACCCAAACCCAAACCATCTCCAAATCCCGATGGCACGACCACCACCAACAAGACTCGGAATCGGCTATTCTATCGACAACCTGATGGCCGAGCTGATCGATCCCGTCTCAGGCTCGGTCACGCAGGAAAACAAAAGCCTCGACGCCGAAGTGCCGAACTTCCAGGATCAGATCACCTCGATGGATGCCCTGCTGGCCCAGAAAAAAGCGCGTGCTGCAGGAACAGTTCGCCAACATGGAAACGGTGCTGTCCAACCTGCAAAGTCAGCAATCACACTCAGTTCGTTCACCGGCGTGCCCGTGAGCAGCAGTTCATCCTCTTCTTCCTCAACAAGCAAAGCCGACTTGATCATTTTTGAGTAATTTTTGGTAGGGCCGCAAGGTCCGGCGGCACAAATGTGGACTTCGCCAGAGGATCCATCCTGCGCGTCGGCGAATAAAACAACCGAATAATGTGGTTGGTCATCAACTGCGGGTGCATGTCGCAAAATGCCTCCGCAGAATCTACGCGATGTACTTTGGTAGGCTGACGCCGTCGCAGCAATCAAATGCACAAATGCTCGCGGTGGTGGTTTCGTTGTAACCGCTCGCGGAGTCCTTCCGGCACTTTATTGACGGCGTCTAACTTGCGATTCCCTCACAAATGCGGTTGCTCGCCTCTTCAAACGGATATTTCTGCAGATACAAATAGGCAATCTTCACATGGGCCCGATGGTTCCACTGATCTGGAATGGAATCGATACTTCCTCCAATGTCTTTGAGAAATTGTTGCTCGTCATTCATAATTCCCTCGCTGCAACCCCACCGAATAATCCGCCGGACCACCAACACGCCGATAATCCCCATCACCCGCCCCGGCGATACGTCACTCACATAGTGGGCATTCTCCAAAACTCTTTCGCACCGACCAGAACCGCAATGAAAAAAAACCCCAGCGACCAGGCGCGGCCGAAGGAATCGAGATCGCCATCGCCGTGGCGAAAGCCGTGCAGCTGAATGACCGGAGGGAAACGCCAGATTCTTTTGATGAAACAATCCGATGATGCCATCGCGAAACGGCGCGAAAAAAATGGCCGCGGTTGATCGCCGGGAGCAAGTCGAAACGGCCGGGTACGACCAACAACCCATTTGATAAACCAGTTGCAACCGCTCGATCGCAACAGCGAGAAAATAAAAGCCCATTCCTTCCAGCGAATCTGCTTGAATCGCCACAGAATTCCTACGATCACCAGCGTAAACCAGAAAGTCCCGGCAAACTTAGCGGTCCGTGCCAGGAAATTCTCGCGCGAATGAAATCATCCATCTGATGGTCGTGCACCCAAGTGCAACCGGCCGATCAACCATTGCGGCGATCACCACAAAATAATCCACATTCCGATCCAGTATAACTCGTAGTACCGGCTTTGTGGAACTTGGGTGAAAGGTCGATCTCAGGTCCGTAATTACGGGTTTCCTCAATCAGATGCCCCCTCCCATCAGGCCGAGCTAATTCCCTTAAAACCTTCGCATTTCCATAACTGAAACGACCGATTTTCATTCCCTCGCGCTCGATGGTGATGTCTGGCAGCTGAGTAATATGCTGGAAAGAATTACGTAGCGGCGCGTATGCCATTGTACCAACATAAATCGCATCTCTGCCGATCAACCCCGGTTGATCCAGATCACGATCCGGCCACATATCAAACTGCGTTTTTCGCCGCCGCACCTCATTGGGTCGGTCCAGTAGGATCCAACGAAATAAGTTTCGGTTGACCCTTTCAAATAAAACGCCAGCTGCGATGCATCCTGATAATCCTCGCACAAGGATGAACGAACCCGCCGGCAATTGCTCCAATCTGCCTGCCACCGTCTTCGCAAACGGATCGGCGATCCCCCGCAGCTTAAACAACAATATCAAAATGCGAAGGCGTCAAATGCACTTTCGAAAATTCCGTTTCATTCAGGAAACCCTAAACCGAGTACATGACCATCGACCCATGTACCACCGGCTGAACCACGAAACCAAACACAATTGCGCCCGAAAAACTATCCGTGCCAGGCTTTCCACTACTGAAGATCTTTCAGTCGCGTGGCAATAAAATAAGCGGTGAAAATCAGAAGCGTGAAATATGCCGGCGCCGGCCAGTTCGGTTGCACCTTGCAAACTGAAGTGAATCAAGCCCACACACCAGCAAAAACGGTAATCCGATGCACAGAAGGTAACAAAGCTGCCTGTCGATGGGATCAGTCCGACTCCACCGCCCCGCCGCATAAGCGATCGCCCCGCACATCAATACTGCCATTATCGGATTGATAATCCCAACTTGTGCCCCGATGAATTCCAGAAGGTTTCCCCGTGACCATCCTCCCGTATCGTTCGCTCCCGTTTGCGTCGCCACATGTCGAGCGACGCCCAGTGATGCTCTGGCATTCCAATCAACAACCGGCGATGCAAACACCAGCGCCACCAACGACCATCAGCCAAGGCCAAACACGTTTTTAGCCAGCGTCGATTCTCGCCGATCAATCACCAAAAACAAAATCGCAAACGGCAACCAAAGCCCATCGCATATTTCGTTAGAGAACCCAAGCCCCACGAAAATCCCACTCGGCAACCCACGCCCATTTTTTCCGTCCAAAATTGCCTTCGCGCCAAACAGGTCGCCAGCGCCCAGGAAAAAAAGAACGGCGGATCGATCGTCATCAGTGCCGAACCCGCCGCGTACATCGGCACAACCCCGCCAGCAAAAATACCCCCGAGCGCAAGCCGATCGCCACCAAACAGTTTTCGCGTCAGCCAATAAATGCAGGTAGAAGTCCCGACCGTCAGCACAAGGCGGAAAACGCACACCCAGTAATTGTCCCCCCATACATGCAGCTTACTCGCAATCAAATACGCAATCGCCGGACCCTTGCTGTAATAGCTCAAGTCCAAATGCCGGGACCAATCCCAGTATTGTGCTTCATCCCCCGACAAATCGATCGGGCAGTTATGCGTGAGAAACCGCCACTGCATCGGCGAAATTCAAAAGCAGAATGACCGCAAAAACCACCCGGCACCGGCCCGGGGTTAACCAGGCCATGAGCTTGCGCATTCGTAACCGGCAAATCAGCGGGCGAGTCCGCAACTGCCATGAACCATTCAATTGTACGAAGCCCGGCGCATGGAATGTCATACAGCAATGAACCGCTTGCCTTTCGCTGACGCGCTGGCGAGAATGATGAATCTCGATTGACCAGATAGGTCATTCGTCACGGGGCGTAGCTCAGTTTGGCAGAGTGCCTGGTTTGGGACCAGGAGGTCGAAGGTTCAAATCCTTTCGCCCCGATGATTCTCCAAAACAACCCCTTCGGCGAGCACGTCGAAGGGCTTTCTTATTGTGGGAACAAGACTTGCGTCATCAAGGCGGCAGTTCAAAAAGACGATTTCCAGTATTCGACGTTTTGTGTAATCAGCGGTAAACGAGCAATCCGCCAAGGCTTGCGAAAGTCAGAATACTTTCACCGCAACATCGGTCAATTCATCTCGCAAGCGGGCGGCGGCTTCCAATTTCAAAGTCAGGTGGCGATTCGATCACGGAACTCCGTATTCTTCCGCGAAAGTATCGGCTTCGATCTCGCCGAGCAGACGAAGGTTTAATAGACGATCCTGGTGTTCTCGCAGTAGCGTCAGATTGTGCTGAACCTGCTCGGAATTTTGACGGGACTGGCGCGATTATCTTGCGCCCATCTTTTGTGCATCGCACCACCGCATCGGCAAGTGCCGACGCGGTGCCCGCTGTTGAAACGAACGATATTTTTCAAAAAGCGGAGAGGGGGAGATTCGAACTCCCGCGACCCTTGCGGGCCGACCGGTTTTCGAAACCGGCGCATTCAGCCGCTCTGCCACCTCTCCAGGCGGGGCGGAACGATATCCGAATGGCGAATTGAGGTCAAACTGGCTGATTCTGCCGGGGTGATCGCGTGATTCGATCTTCTGTTCGATCCCCATTTCATCATCGATCCTTCGAATTAATGACCAGTCGTTTTTGTAGTCTACCGGGACAAACTTCGTCTGCTTAGCACCGCTGAACTTGTCTTCCAGCACCGTGCCTTTCCAGTCAAAGGTGAGGAACGCTTCCCTGATCTTTGCCGCAAGTTCGGGTTTGAGATTGTAGACGTAGCCAAGGCCGGCGGTGGGGAAGGTTTCGCTACTGTAGATGACACGGTATTGACTGGGCTTGATATACGCCGGTGAGCTGGCGGCTAAGCATATCTTCCGCAACCGCGGCAGCCTCGTATTTTTTCTGCGCGATTCCTTCGATTGAAGCTTCATGTGACCCGGAATATCGAAGCATGATGTCGGTCACGGGTTGGAGACTGAAAACAGATTTCAACAGAACCAGCGGTGCTTTGTATCCGCTGTTTGAGCCTGGATCGGTAAGCGTGAGCTCGTGGCCCTTCAGGTCTGATGCTTTTTGGAGCGGGCTATCGGCGGGAACGATAATTTCAGTGCGCGTGAAGGCGCTGCCTTCTGAAGTGGGCACGGCACACGGGAACAAAACCGCAAAGGTTCACAGCTTCTGGAACCGTGCCGGTGTTGAAACCCGCGATATCGAGCTTGCCATCATGCATGGCTGACAACAATTCCTTGATGCCGGCGATGGGTTCGTACTCGGCGGGTTTGCCGGTCACTTTTGTCAAATGTTCGAGGAAGGGTTTCCAAAGTGATTTTTGTTTCTGCGTCGTCGATTTCAATGGCGAACGCAAATTGAGCGTTGAATTTCGATCAAATGAGCGGCGTCGGTTGGCGTATCGGCGATGAGATCACCATTGGCATCGGTGAAAGGCGGATCCAGCCATGTGCGATGGGTGAGCCGAAACCGGTCGCAGCCAGATTTTCGCGCGTTGTTTGAAACGGGCGGCCGTGTGTAATAAAACCAACCCCCGCCCGCGAGTGCTGCGGCGAGCAGCAGGATGACAAACGCCAGCAGAATGGGATGGGTTTTCTGCGCGGTAGATCGCTGGTATAAACACCGGAGCTATCGCTGCCTGATTTCTCATCGAATGTCATCTATGGGCCTTTGAAAAAACCACTATTGGCGGTAATTTGAACCAGAGTCAATTCCGCGACCATCTAATTCTTGTTGTCCAACAGACGACTTGGCAAACGACCTAATCAATAAAGATCCGACGAAGGTGGCGATCGAACAGGTTCTCCGTCACGTTGGCGGCGACGACGGCTTCGTTTGTCTCCAGGGCTTTGGTGTAGCGCTCGCCCATGCTGGGCGGCGACTTTGTAGCCGACGTGCAGGAGTTGGCGGAAGTGCGGGTTGTAGTCGCGGGTTGTTCTGGTCGTGGCGAAGGGCCTCGGCGTATTGCTCGCCGGTCCAGGTGGACACCTTCTCTGGCTGAGGGCAGCTTGGATTTGTCGATGTCGATGACGGTGGCGTAGGGGCCGCAAAGTTCGTCGAAGTGGGCCAGCGCCTGTGCGTAGACATCCTTGGCGATCTGCAAGCCTTCGCCGCCGGCGAGGCCAGGCCGATGAGTTCTTCCAGCCAGGTGGTGCCGGCGGTTTTGATGTGCAGGCCGGCGCCGGTCTTTTGGATGGCGCGGCGGATGGCCGGGTAGATCGAGAACTTGTCGCTGCCGGAGTGGACGGAAAGCTTGAGATCGGCGGGCAGGCCGAATTCCTTGATCGGCGTAGGCGATGACGGCCAGATCGTCGTTGAATTCTTTTTCGAACTGATTGACGTCGCCGACGTAATCGACGCCCTTGTTGAATCGGCCGGTGAATTTCGGGGCGATGGTTTGCACGGGGATTTTTTGGCCGGCGATGGCCGCGAGGATGAAGAACAATTCGACCGGGCGTTTGCGGCTGGTCGGTTTCGTCCATCGAGACTTCGGTGACGAAATTGCCCTTGCCCTTGGCGGCTTCGATGTGGCGATAGACTTTGCCCGGCTTCCTGGGCGGCGATAGAGATATTTGCGGGCGATGGCTTCGATGCGGGCGGTGGTGACATCGAGCGCGGCCGTCGATGCCGGGGATCTTCAGCGAGCCGGCGTATTCGCGAGTAGTTCGCGACGAACGCCTTGATGTCCGCTGTCGGCGGCGGGCTTGCCGATGAAGTCGGCGACGTCGAGCGTGAAGAAGTCGCTGGGGGCGATGAAGCGATCGACGGTTTTCAGGCCGATGTGATCGGCATCGACGAAGTAGCGCGCCTTTCCAGTCCGAGCGGCTTTGACCGCCGCAGTCGGCTTCATCGCGAACGCTGGTCGGCTCGCTGTGGACGATGTTGTTCGCGGTTGGATTTGTTCCAGACCGGCGTGACTTCGACGCCCAGTTCCTTGGCTTTGACGAAAGCGGCGAGCTGCGCTTTGCCCTGGTGAGCGAAACGATCGCCGATGCCCATGCTGAATTTGGAGAGTTCATGTTTTCTTTCGATTATGGGATTTCCGACGCCGCGGGTCAGAAATCCGCCGTCGACGATGATGGTGTGGCCGTGGTGTAACAGGCGGCGGGGCTGATGAGATAGATCGCGGCGCCGACGAGTTCTTCGGCGTTGCCGAATCGGCCGAGGGGTGTGTGCTCTTTAGGAAGTCGCCGCGCGGGGTGCCGTTCGATGAGTTGGCGATTGAGATCGGTTTGGAAGACGCCGGGGGCGATGCCGTTGACGCGGATGCCGAGTGGGCCCATTCGTTGGCCAGGCCGCGGATGATGCCCAGGACGCCGGATTTGCTGGAGGCGTAGGCCAGGACTTCGGTGAGCGAGATGTAGGAATTCAGGGAGGCGATGTTGACGATGCTGCCGCGCTGGCCGTTGGCGTCGGGCTGTCTGGTCTTTCATCACGCGGCCGGCGGCCTGGGCGACGATGAAGGTGCCGGTGAGATTGACGTCGACGATGCGGCGGAATTCGGCGACGGGCATTTCCAGCGACGGCTGCCGCTTGATCACGCCGGCGGCGTTGACCACCGCATCGACGCGGCCGATACTTCTTGACGGCGTGATTCGAACGGCCGCCTTGACGCTGGCTTCGTCGGCGACGTTCATGGCGACGGCGTCGTGATCGGGCCATCGCCGAGTTCTTTTTTCATCGCGGCGACTTTGTCGGGATTGGTCGAGCCGGCGACGACTTTGGCGCCGGCTTGCGCGCAGCCCGAGCGCGATCGCCCGGCCGATGCCGCTGGTGCCGCCGGTGACGAGACACGACTTTTCCCGTGATGTCGAAACCCGTGATAGGCCATGTTTCACAGCTCCACTGTTCTTGAAGGATGCTGCGATCGAATTGCACGCCCGCTTCGTCGGCGATTTCGCCGAACGCGTCGATCTCGGCCGCGGTGAAGAGCAGGCCGCCGTGCTTTTCGCTCAGGGCGGCGCCGTTGGCTTCGAGCTGGCCGGGAAGCATGCGCCTTCGTTGCCATGGCCGAGGATGTCTTCGATGACCGCTTTGACGTTTTGGTTTTGCGTGCGGCCCATGGCGAAATCGCCGCTGAGATCGCGTCGGGCTGGATGCACTGGAAGAAGAAGCAGCAGGTGCGCTTTTCGCCCGGTGGACTTTGTCCCAGCGGTTGCGGAGCGTGGGCAGCGAGCCGCCGATGTACGCGGCGTAGAGTTCGTCGATCAGGGACAGGCCATAGCCTTTGTGCTGGCCGAAGGGCAGCAGCGCCTTGACCTTTGTCGGGGTCGGTGGTTTCATTGCCGTCTTTATCGACGCCGCAGCCCGGCGGGAGCTGTTTGCCTTCGCGGACGAACTGCTGCACGCGGCCCATGGCGACGGTGCTGGTGGCCCAGTCGATGCAGATGGGAAAGCCGATGGCGTCGCTGCGTGGGGAATCCCCAGGAATGCGGATTGGTGCCGAGCGTCGGAAATTTTCCGCCGAACGGCACGACCTCGGCCAGGGCGGCGGTGCAGCAGGTGTAGGCGATGTACCCTTTGTTGGCGGCGTCGATCACATAGCCGCCGCCCCAGAGATAATGGAACGCGTTGTCGACGGCGACGATGCCGACGCCGAATTCATCGGCCAGTTTCATGCGCGGCGTCCATCGCCTCGAAGGCGACGGCCTGGCCGAGCTTGCGGTTGGCGTTCCATTTCTGCGACGGCTTTGAACTTGCGACGGCAGCTTTTCGATCTTCGCGCCGGGCTTGCAGCCGCCGGCTTTGGAGCCGAAGAGTTCGTCGAGGTGCAGCGCCTTGATGGCGTTGTGCGTTTTGATGCCGTGCCAGGCGGTCAGTTCGCGAGAACGCGCGCCGGCGGCGGCTTCGTCGGCGGTGTAGCCGCGATGGCGATAAGCGGCGGCGACGAGGTCGTTGTGGATTTTACGAGGGACGATGTAGTTGGTGGCCATGACTTAAGAACTCCAAAGGATTAGAGCCCGGCAGATTAAAGGCCGGACGGTTCAAAGCCGAGGATTCCCGATTGTGTAATTCTTCGACACTTTGGGTCTGATTTTGTGAGAATTAGGGGCAACGGCGTCTCGCCAATGTCATCTACTCAAAACGCTCCACTGGAAGAACTCCGAATATGCACGGTCGGCGAGACGCCGATACGATCGCTTACGAAGCGGCGGATGCGGCAAATTTCTTGTCCATGCGGTCTCGCGAGCCGTCTCCGGTTGAGTGATGGTGAGCTGCGGCCGGTCTTTTCGGGCCAATCGAGATGGAAGAACTGGCCGCGTGGTGATCGATGCGTTCGTAGGTGTGGGCGCCGAAATAATCGCGCTGGGCCTGGAAGCAGGTTGGCCGGCACGGGCGAGCGATAGCCGTCGTAGTAGGCGAGGGCGGCCATAAAGGCCGGAGCGGCGATGCCGTTCGTGGCGGCGAGTGCGACGACCTTGCCCAATTCGCTTGGCCCTTCTGGATCTGTTCGTTGAAGTAGGGATCCAGCAGCAGATTCACGAGGTTGCGGTCGCGGGTGTAGGCATCGGTGATCTTCTGGAGGAAGCGGTGCGAATGATGCAACCGCCGCGGAAGATGGCGGCGATTTCGGCGAAGTTGAGCTTCCAGTTGTATTCCTTCTGTGCTTTGCGCATCAGTTGGAAGCCCTGGGCGTAGGCGCAGATCTTGGAGCAATAGAGTGCGTCGCGATGGCGCGATGAGTTCATTGCGATCGCCCTTGAAGCTGCGGGGGCCGGGCCCTTGAGTGTTTTGCTCGCCCCGAGACACGTTCTTCCTTCAGTGCGGAGCAAGCATTCCGGGCGAAGACCGCCTCGGCGATGGCGTTGGCGGGAATGCCCATGTCCAGGCGTTGCGTGCTGGTCCATTTGCCGGTGCCTTTCTGGCCTGGTTAATTGCGCGATACGCGTGCGTTCGTTTACGCGCTCCTCCATACGAATGTGCAAGTACCGTGCCGCCTGTCGCAACCGCAGTTGATAAAGCAGTGCGAGCAACGCCAGAACGGCGGCCACGCTCGACAAGCGGAACCAAGCGGTCTGGTAATAGGCCGGGGCAACGGCAAAATCGAGCGCCGCGCCAACCTCGTTCCAAACTCCGCTGTTGTTGCAAGCGGCGACGCGGAACCGGTAGTTACCGGGAGATAGATGGGTATAGAATGCCTGACGACGAGTCCCGGCTTCCTCCCAATCGCGATCCCAATCTTCCAGTTTGTAGCGAAAAAGGACTTTTTCCGGCGCTACCAGGCTGAGCGCGGTATAGTCGATCTCCAGATTCTGCACCAAAGCCGGCAGGGACAATCGCCCACTGCCGGCGGAAGCCGAAGAATAAGTTTTGCGGTCGGCGATGATCCGCTCGATGTGCACCGGCGGAGGGAGCCGGTTAAAAGGAAGGTGATGCGGATCGATGACGCTGGCGCCGTCCGAAGGCAAGAACCACAGTTTTCCATCCGAGGCTTTGGCGACGTGCGGCGTATAGCCGCCATTATCCTCGAGGGTCCTTACTCCGTCGGAGCTATCGAAAACGGTGGCGTGGATTGCAGGCTTCGCCGCGCCGGCGTCCACTACTGCCGCCCAAGCGTCCAATTCGGAGCGCGCAACGCGCACCAAGCCGCAAGTCGTATACAGCCAAACGGAATGGGTATCGTCTTGCATTACCCAATGAGCGGAATCGCAGGGCAATCCATCCTTGCTGCTGAGCGTGGCGATGCGACCGTTCTTCAACCGGCTGAGCCCTCCCTCGGTGGCAGCCCAGAGCGTTCCGTCCGGATCAAATCGAAGGTCGTTCACACGACCCTCGCCCAACCCGTCGGTAGTTGAGTAAGATGCCCGAACTTGATCATCGGCGAAATAGGCGATGCCACCTTTATAAAACCCAACCCACAGGCCCCGCCGTAGAGGATCAACTGCCAGAGCCAAGGCGTAGTCCTCATGTCCCATCGTGGTCCACGGAGTCTGCTGGACTTGGCCGGATTGGAGCAAATGAATAAGCCCGTGGTCCTTGTTGGCAATCCACAGACTCCCGGAACTGTCCTCCCGGATGGAATACACTGGCCCGCCCGGAACGTTTTTTAGCGGAATGAACCGCTCACTCTCCAGGTAACCGAACTCACGAAGCGTGGAGGCCCAGATGCGCCCGCGACTGTCCTGAAACAAAGTTCCGGCGTAATTTCCATTGAGTAGGCCCGTTCCCGCGGCTGTTGCCGAAGATCGTAATGTGTCCGTTATTCCACCGGTTCAAGCCGCGGCGAGTGCTGAGCCAAACGCTGCCATCGCGGTCCGCGAGAACCGACAGAATGCTGGCATTTGACAAACCCTGGCTCAAAGAGACGGTGGAGACAGCAAACTCGCGAAAACGATCCAGGCCGCCATCGGAAGCTACCCAGATATTGCCTTCGCGATCAATCAAGAGAGCGGTGATGAAATCGCCCGAGAGTCCATCGGCCTGCGTAAGAACATCCGTCCTTCCGCCATGAATGTGCACCAGGCCGGCGTCCGAAGTTCCGATCCATAGATTCCCATTGCGATCGCGCAGCAGGCGCGCGGCCGTGAAGTCCCGGACAGCGCCGGGGAGCGGATAAGGCTCGATCTTCCCTTCAACGATTCGCCTGATCCCAGTGCGCGGCCCGAACAGGAGCGCCCCGTCATTGGCTTCGGCCAGACCTTCGATTCCATTGCCGGGCCCCATTTCGGAATAGAATTTCGGAGGGCTAGGTTTCCAGTGCCACACTCCCTCCCGCGATCCCACCCAGAGATTGCCCCCCCGGTCCTCGTACAAACCGCGAACTCCATTACCAAGACTGCCGTCCTCTCCGTAGCACTGGACGCCGCTCTTTCGAATCGCGCAGAGCTTTCCCGAAGGTGGAAACGCCAATCCGCCTGCCCATATTGTGCCTTCATGATCTTCAAGAATGGGTGCACGAATCGACTCTCCCGCGAGCTCCGGGTAGTGAGTTAGCCTGCCGTCCTTCCAACTTGCAAGCCCTTTAGTAGTGCCAATCCAGAGAGTCCCATCGCGCTCGGCGAGCAGGCTGAAAATGCTGGTGGAAGGGAGACGCTGGCCCGGCGGTGGCTGCCAGGGGACGGCCCTGACACCATCGAAGCGCAGCAATCCAAATTCCGTACCCAGCCAGAAATAGCCGTCGGGCGTCTGGGCAATCGCGCTGATGGTTCCTTTGGTGAAGCCATCGCGGACTCTCCAAGCTGTATGCGCGTACTGACTGATGTCGAGGGACATGTCCGACGAGAACGCGCAACTGCGCCCGGCAAGGAACATCCCAGCCAGCAGAATGCTTATTCCGACAGACTCTTGTCCTCTGCTGCGGGCTTTCTTCATGAACCGCACATGTTATTTATCGCATTATCTCACCGATACTTCTTTTAGTAGTGGGGAAGTGGTTGCTACAGCGCCTATAGATGAATGAACCCGCGCCGGGCTGCGATCGTGATGGCGTGCGTCCGATCGTTGGCCCCAGCTTGTCCAGGATGTGCTTTAGATGAACCTTCACGGTATGCTCGGACAAAAAGAGCATGTCGGCGATATCGCGATCCCGATTCCCCTCCTTGACGTGGCTCAGAACGTCAAGCTCAATCACTCGGGTTGCTTTTCGCATGAGCCTTCGCCGTTTCACGCGACTGACGAATGGCTTCAGCAAAAAATGGGAGAACCAATTGGGCCGCGATTGCCCTATGGCTTGCCTATTACAACTTTTGCCGGATTCACAAGTCGCTCCGCGTTACGCCTGCGATGGAAGCGGGGATTGCGGATCACGTTTGGGACTTGGCGGAACTGTTGGCTTCATACTCTCGGCTATAATGGCCGTGCGAGGTGCCCATGAAGCTGCTGACTCTCGCTGCTTTATCCGTTGCGCTGGGATTTAGCCAGAGTACCGACTGCGATACGTTGGACAAGTGTCAGGAAGCGCTCAAAACGAATCGGCGGAGTTCCTTCGTCCACTTCCGAATCGGTGAGATCTACTTTCAACAGGGCAACGTGGACAAGCCGGGTTCTCAGAACTGCACGCCAGCCGCCACCTCAGAAGTCGCCCTGGCGAACCGGCCAATTTCGATCTATCCGGCCAGTACCATCGCGGGATGCAATAGCAGACATTACATGAACGCAGCCAACGAATTCCGCAGGTCGCTCGCTGGCGACCTGGAGCCGAAGTGGACCGAAGTGTGGGATCACATCAACCTAGGCAAGATTTTTGATATTACCAACCAGCGCGACCGTGCTCTAAATGAGTATCGACTGGCTCTAAGAACGAAGGACAACACGCGAGGCGCGTTGGACGAGGCGAAAAAATACACCGAAGCGCCCTACAAACCCAACTGAGAGGCAATCGCCCGACCAACGCACCTTTCAGGCACTACCAAGTACGGCAGGTTGGCCGTTGTGCCAACACGCTTTCGGTTAATGCAAAGGATAGCAACACGACCCAACGACTCATACCAGCATTTTAACGAAAAGGCCTGTCACTAAGCGGCTCGTTCCTCTAACGTCTACTCGCCCGGCGTCGGCTTCGTGGAAAACAGATTCCACACGTCATTGGTTCGAACAGTCCAGCACGAGAGAGCTGTTTCTAATAAATACTACTTGCGACGCACTTGTCCGGCCCATTTTCGCCAACAAGGGCGCTATGATTCTAAACGGAGGAAGGACTATGGCCTATCGCTCGTTGATTTGTATACTGGCTTCCGCCACGGTTCTGGCCACCATTGCACATCCGATTCAAGCACGATCCGGCAGCGGTTGCGCCGTTACGGCGGCGTTTAATCATCCGTTTATTCCACCGGCTCCGTATGACAAACATCTTGCTCCGCCGGACTTTTGGTTAGGGACCCCATCACTTTGCACGATCATTCATCCGGGCACGTGGAAGCTCGGCGCCAACAACGGCGCGAAACTGCCGTACTGGCGACAAGGTTTCGACGCAGAGAAGGAAAGAGATCCACGACTGATCGTCGTAGCAAGGCGCCTAGACGGCCCCGCGCCATTGGTTTGGTCGGCATGGGCGAACAGCGCTAACGCCGACAATACGCCTGCGGGCATGGCGATGGTGACGGGATTCGATATACCAATGGAAGGTTGCTGGGAAATATCGGCTCGCTACCGAGACCAGACGTTGACATACACGGTGCTGGTGAAGAAATAGGGGCAGCGGGCCAAAATTCTTCGGAACGACCAGCTCTTACAAAGCGTTTGTGGAGATAAACTGCTGCGAGTAAATCAAATCAATAAGATACGCCTGCACCGGGCTATTGTTGGCTTGGAACTTGGAAATCAACCTTGACGGGCGCGATTACTTCGACGGCCGCGCCGTCGAGGAAAATCGGCCGGTACACGTACTGCTGAACGGCTTCTCTGGCTGGGTTGGCGAACAATGGCGAGCCGCTTATTAACTCCACTTTCCTGACACGGCCATCAGCCCCGATTCGAACCGTAAACCTGACCGTTCCGTTCAGCCCTTCGGTCCTCGCTTCAGGCGGATAGACCGGTTGAGGCGAGCTCAGAAGATTCATCACAGCGACATCCTCGGAGATTGTTATCGCGTCGAATGGCCGCTGATTTTCGGTTTGTGCCCCTGGTTTCGGCCTCGATGCGAGCTCTCGCGCGCCCTCCATCAGTTCGGACCACGCTGAGTTATTCGGATCAAGTAGCTTCGCGCGTGACAGCAGCTCGGTTGCTTGGCTAGCGACGACTTCAGCCCAAACCGACCCATTGGATGCGCCTACAACGTCCTCGGCTTTGCGATCTATCATCTCGCGGGCAACAGAACCGATGAGATCGACATCTTTTGAGAACAAAAGCTTCGATTTGACGCGCTCGGCGTCAGCCGATTCACTTCCTTTGTGGAGGAGTATTCGCTCATATAGTTGTGCTAACGGACGGGTATATCGCCCGTGATCGAGTTCCTGTGCTCGCTCCGCGAGAGCGATTTCACGTTCGTTCACACTACTGAAACCGGCGACACGTGCAGCATTGAACAGCACACGGGCATCTTGTGGATGTCCCTTCACTTGTTGTTCCCACAGAGCCAGTGCGCGCTGAAAATCGGCCACATCGTTTAGCGGAACCCCCGATTGAAACCCGAAGCCTGTCTCACCGTCAGCCCTTACGGGCATAATCCCAGCAGTCTGATTACCGTGCAACGGCGATTCGGGGTGATGTTCAATCAACCAGAAAATGGATTCGAGCCGCGGTTCACGAACGCTATTGCGCCAATAATATTTGAGCAGTTTGTCTCGTACTGTCTCGTCATCGGGATTCGCCGCAAGTTGCTGTTCCAGTTTCGAAGCATCGCCCGGCGAGAGGTGGTCGAGAGCCGGCATCATGCCGTCCGTTCGATATCCAAGAAATGCGGCCGGGGCTCTAGCTGATTGCGCAAGCAACGATGCCGCAAAGATTGCGGTAACCGCTACAACGCGAGACCGAGGAACGAAAGAACTCACATGCATAGTGCGCCTCACTTTCCTAAGGGTAGCCGAACTGAAGCACTTCGCTCTTCGATATGCTAAATCTCGGATGGTTTACCTCCCACCATCTGTGGATTATTGACATGAACTGTATTTATTCGCTGACGGAAACCACTATAACATTGCCTGCTCGTAGTTTTTGGCTCGCGACCCCTTCAAGGATGTTCATGTAAGGTTGCATGGTTTTCTTGCAGGATGGAAACCCGTATGCAGCATTGTATTCAGTGCCTTCTTCAGTTTGCTGATGGTCGACCTTCGAAGTCGATCACCTCGCCGCGCGTCCTTTACCGTTCTTTCACTTACTCCCGCTTTCTTGGCCAGAGTCCGAATCGAAACACGGCGAGCATCACGCTGGAGTGCTGGATCCAGCCCCGCGCCCTGGGGGTGGTAGAAACAGCGTGCGCTATTGCTTACCCCCGACTTCATCTGTGGTCACACTGCCGCTGGCGTAGTTTGGGATATTCACGTCGAGAGCGGCATGCATCTGCTTATCCGAGTGGTGCGCGGTCGCGTCCTTCACCAGCGTGACCTCGTAGCCAAGTAGGTTGACAAGTTACAGACTTGTGACAGGCGCAGCAGTGCAGTCAGCGCGGCATCAACCCTTCAGCCTATCCGAAGTTAGCCACCATTGTTCCGAGGAACAGAAATCGTCGCATAGTTTCACCCCGCTCCTTTTCTCGAAGCTATCGATCGTCGCCCATCGGACGATTTTGCGAATGCTACCGAGCCGGGAATGCTCAGCTCGATTTCCGTACCGGAATCGGCCTCACTCCAGATCGCCAGCTTACCGCCCACGAGTCCGGCGCGTTCTTGCAAGCCTGGCAGGCCGTGATGTCCGGGGAGGCCGCCTTCGACCAGAACTTGCGGGTCGATGCCTTTGCCGTCGTCCCGGACCCGCAACCGAAGCCGCCGTTTGTCGTAGTGGATGTCCACTTCGATCCGTCTTGCCTCTGCATGGCGAAATGCATTGCGCAACCGCCTCGGAGGCAATCCGGTGAACTTCGTCGCGGACGAGCGGAGCGAGATCCCTAGATGTGCCTTCCACTTGCACACGAAATTCGGGGCAATTCTGGCCGCTATGACCGGCAGCGAGCTCTTCTCCGAGCGTACTGATCGCCCGCGCCAAGTCGTTGGTAACCACCGTGGAAGAGCGCAATCCCTGTACCGCATCCCGGCCCTCGATGATCGCCTGCCTAGCCTGGTCGATGACTTTCTCCAGCGTCTGCCGGGCTTCTTCCGGGCGATCCGGGAGCTGGTAAGTCACCGCGGAAAATTTCAGCAAGACCCCTTGAAAACTTTGCAACAGGGTATCGTGCAATTCTCGCGCGATTCGCGTGCGCTCGCTCACTCGCTCTTCCAGGCGAAGTTCCAGGATGCGTCGCGCTACGGCCCATCCGAAGAATGCCGCAATGAGAACAGTGGAGATCGCGGTTGCCGGCACGATAAGAAGGATCCGGCGCTGGACATCTCTCATATTCGCGACGGCACGTGGAAGCTCTTCATCGAGGTCCCGGTCAATGCTCTTGACGTGGGCAGAAGTCGTAGCCTCGATTCGTTTTAGTTCGTTGTCAAGGCGAAGGTGAACAGCCTCCCAGTCGCCTGCCGTAGCCAGGGCGGCGATGTCCTGAAGCTGAGACGGCAGAGTGATCTCAATTGTGTCCAGAGCGGTCAGAAATGCTGGATCTACACGGAATTCAGGCGGCAAGTAAGCGAGAGTGCTCCTCGTTTGTCGAGTCTGTTCCTGGAGAGCTGCGCGTAATGGCTCGGCTTCACGTTACCAGGCGGTGCGCATCCTTGGACTGTGCAAGTTCATTCAGCCGCTGATGAAATGACAGAAGACTTTCCTGAAGCCGCAAGACCGCGATCAACTGCTGACTTACGCCGGTGAGGCGATCTGTTTGGAGGCGAGCTCTCTCAAATTGCAAAATCACGAGCCCATTCCCACCTAAAATCAAAACGATCAACAGAGCCAAGTGAGCGTCAGACGCCGACCAATATTGAAGTAGTTGCCGTCCGCTGACTTCATTCGAATCTTGCTTAGAACCGTCTCCGCCTCACGTTCATGGCAGCGAGACGGGGCGGGTGCAAACGACCAATCGTTCAACCCTAGCCCTCTTGTCTGCCGTCTTGGGCGGACCGGCATCGGAAACCGGTGATTTCGATCAGTTGCTTTTCCAGGTCAGCCGCGACCTCAGCCGCGCTCCTCTGTCCGGCCAGAACTGAATGCACGGCGTCGAAGTAAGCTTTCGAAACTTCCTTATAGGTGCTGCCGGCTGGGACGGAGGGCCGGGCGACTATGCTCGCGCGCCGATTCATTCCTGTCGGAGAAACGTAGGGCTTTGAAATCGACGGTGTATCGGAGAATTCAGCCTGCATAAGGCCGCCAGCATCGCCCTCCTTTTCGCTCGCCTGCATTAGGGCGCGAAGCTGGAACCGGAGAAGCGCGATCGCTTCCTGGCGATGAGTCGAATGTAAGGAGACGGCCGTGCCGGTACCTCCTAGTGTTCCGACCGATCCGCCGGCTCCCCCAGGCATTCTCGAAAAGCCGGTCTTAACGACCGGCGGCGAGAACGCTCGCCAGCCGATCTGGCGAGCTTGCCCGCTGCTGGTCATCGGCGTCAACAACCAGATGCGGTTAAAGGCGGCCCTGCCGGAGTCAAAAGCGAGTACGGAATCGAGCTCCCGGTACGCCAACACGCCGGGCGGTGATATCCAGCCAATCCAGCGCTTGGCCTGTTGCCATGCCCGAATCGCCGCCGGATTATTCACGCTGATCGTCCGATCCTGCTCGATGATCCGCCCTCCTCCCGCGGAAGCTTGCCATTCCAGAGCATTGCAGGTCAAAGCTTCACCAGCTCCTCCCTGCCACACGTAGCCCCAGAAATCTTTCGTGCCTTTGGCGCGCTCACCCGCCTGGATCCGCTCGGCCATGCTCTCGAGTTCGTTCCACGTCTTGGGAGGATGATCATAGCCGTATTCGCGGAGGAGATCCGTTCGATACTCCAAGCCTCCAAGCGGAACGTTGAAAGGAACAGCCACAAGCTTTCCGTTCACTGTATAACTGGCCAGCAATTGCGGCTCAAGTTGCGGGATTTCTGCCGCCAGGTAGGGCCGCAGGTCGATCAAATCAGGTTCGAGAATCGGGGACCAGATCAAATCGATGTTCAGGAGATCAGGGCCGGAGCCATCCTTCAGGAGCTTGCGTGCGAGATCAACGTAGTTGCGAGTGTACTCCGGAATCGGAATACTTTTGACGCGAATACCCGTTTCCTGCGTGAACTGCTGTAACAGAGCCCTTGTCTTGCGGTCGATCTTCGTTCCAGGAATAGGTATATCGCAACGTCACCGGCTCGCGTGGAGACTGCCGGCAACCAATAAGCGCGATCCCTAGCAGGAAAACCGCTAAGCTCCCGATCGTTCCAGGCGAATTCCGTCGCCTGGTCACGACCCGACGACAACTGGCGTTACCGTCCATCAGAACTTCCAGATCTTCAAGCTCTCACTTGATTCCATCCATGGTACAGGATTCGCCTCGCAAAGGGTCCGCCGTACCGGGCCACTACACGAGTCGAGAACAGGATTGGAATGACCGGTTTCGTTGGCGCAGGGCCCCAAGCGTCGGTAAACCAGAGATTTAGCGCAGCCCGTACGGCCCTCGATCTCCGACAGACCTTCTGACTGAATGTCAGGTCGAATCGAGTTGCTTTGGCGAGCTGAGGTAGCGATGTTCCAAGTTAGACACCCATCGTAATCACTGGCCAATCATCTCGATATTCCAAATGCCCTCCGGTTCGACGAGTCACCGGGCTGAATGGCGCGCGGTGATTTCGCCGCCGACAGTAAGCAGCGGACATATAGAACGCAAGATGGGCCAGTTGCTTGAGCTAGCGAAAAAGAATACTGGGGCTAAGGCATTGGCCGTTTACTCAGGCAGCACGCGAAAGATCGTGGCTGTCGAGACCGACGGCACGGTCCATTTGGGATATTTTTTCCCCTTAGCCTGGAGCACGGCTGCTTTTTCATTCGGATCCTCGACCAGTGACAAGTTACGTTCAAACAACTGGTCTCCTATCTTCAGGCGCACGTGAGGATCGCGGATGATATCTTCAACCCACCATCTGCCGCGATAAGAGGTCACATAGAGATTGTCATTATATACAGCGCACCAAATCGACACCGAGTAGGGCAACAGAAACGGGGTTTGGGTTTGAATCTTGACAGTTTGAATTTTGTCGGTGAACGACCAATCGCTGACTGGGGTAGTAACGAGTTCCCCCTTTAGCCAAAGCCCGGGCGTTCTGCACGACCACGATGCTGAAGCGTTTGCACAGTCCCGAGGTTCGAAACCAGTGGCGCGCAGCGTCACCAGCAGCAAGACCATGCAAATGAATATTGCTCCAGTAATTTTCAATATCGTTTTCATGACCACCTCCTATGGATGGCAAAAAAGAGATTTTCTATCCGAAAAGACCGGGGACAGACGGGACGTTCCCGTTTCCAATTGTACGTCGCTTGTTTCTCGAAGTTTAGACCGTAATAGCCCTGGAGGTCAGGCAATGGGTTTGCGGGCACTCACCACGACTTGAACCTGAGCGACTACCTCTCGGTGAGCGGCCCGCGAGGCCTCTCCGTATGCCGCCTACGAATGCCAGGAGTTAGGCAGCCGATACGAGGTTCGTGAAACGCGCGCACAAATCCAAGACCTCACATAGGGGCGGCGCCAAGCCGCCGAGGGTATGTGGGCCATCGCAGCCGCGATGTGGAAGGAGGCCCGATGGATGCTGGGAGACGCCAATCCCGTCGTTCTCATCCATGTGACACCCAAGTGATGATTTCGCGTTAGGTGAAAAAGGACGAAAAAGGCCCCCCACGATCTGACCATGTGTAGACATAAAGCCCTTCGCCGATCCCTTATCTCCAACCTTACTTCGATGTTGGCTTTTTGGATTCTTCGGCGCGGGCGCCAGCCAGAATGCCGGCCAGCGAATAGTTGCCTTCATGGCAGGCATACTCGTAAACCGGCTTCGAGGAACGATGCAGGGGGATCATCAGACTCCAGGGCCTTGCATATGTATCCGGATCGTTCACGGTAATTTCATACCTTAGCGTGTTCGCATCCTGCAGAGTGAACCGCTCAATAATATGGAGCTTCTCACTCGATATGTTCTGAAACGCGCGAGGCCGATAGTTGGTCGTATCCACGACCAGCGTGTCGCCTTCCCAATGGCCGATTGAGTCTCCCAACCATCCCTGGACGTTCTCCGGGGGGTGAGGACCGTTGTTCATTTTGACGACACGTACGTCGTGGAACATTTCCGTCATGATCATGACCGCGCTCGGCGTTTCCACGATCTGATAATAGCTCTGGTATCCGGCAGTCAATTGCGGTGAGCCGTACGTGATGCACCGGTCGCCCAGAGGCCGGTCCTCGACGCTCCAAGAACGCTCCATCGCCTTCCTTGCTGCGGCTCGCGCCTCGATGGCCCGAGGCGTGAGGGCGGGCATGCGGCCGTCAGGGGGATCTGTAATCAGCGATGTCCGGTTCTCCCACGTGCGCTCGTCATTCCACTCGGAGCCGTAATCCCCAGTCTCACCGTCAGACGCTCTTGAAGCCCTGCCTCAGTCCGAGCACGTTATCCAAGACAGCCGGATAAAAGCCGTCGAAAAATACTGCGTCCGACTTGCCGGTGAACAGCTCCTTGGCTTTCTGCCGCATCTTCTCCACTTCGGCATCCGTGAGAGTCGGACGATCGGCGATCTCTTTGGGCCGTTCGAGCGGAGTGGCGATGTCGTTTTCCCAGAAGCCCTGAAAGTCCGGATGTCCATCCGGCGTCCGCGGGGCCTTATATTGGCCCTGAGCAAAGGCGGGGACCGTGAGCGCGATAGCGCTGATCATCAAACAGAGACGGCAACCTACAATCAGGAAATCTCGAAGACGCATGCAGCCTCCAGCTAAAAATCTCCTTGTGCTGCAGTTATTGTACAGCCGGAGGGCGCGCGTGACGGCAGGCCGCGCATCGTCACCATCCGAAGGGAACCAACCGGGCGCCTCCTGGGCAGCTATCGCCGCCGTCCCTACTGCGAAATGTGATTCTTCTCCAGGAACGCGCGGATCGAGTTAAACGCCCGCACCCGCTCGTCGGCCTTGAAATTGCCGTGCCCGCCGCCGGGGATCGTCACCAGCTCATTCGGCACTCCGGCGCTGGTGAGCGCATCGCGCAAACGCGTCGAGTTCGAATACGGAACGATGGGATCGGCATCGCCCTGAATGCTCATAATGGGCGGTAGTCCCTTGCGGACGTAGGTGAGCGGCGAAAGTTTCCGGGCGAGTTCTTCGCGATTCGGCAAGCCGGCGAACCATTCGACCGCATACGCACGCTCGTTCGGACCGCTGAGCATGTCGTTGAGATCGGTGATACCGTACCAGTTCACGATCGCGGCGACTTTCGGAACTCCCGCGCCGCGTCCCTGGAAGTTGATGCCGGGACACTGCCGGTCCAATCCCACCGAGTCGGGGATCATGCCGGTGGTGAGCGCCAGGTGGCCTCCGGCGGACTCGCCGCTGGTCACGATCCGCGCGGTGTCGACATTGTAGTCCTTGGCGTGCGCGACGACAAACTTCAATGCGCACAGGCAATCTTCGACGGCTGCCGGCGCCAGCGCGACATGCGAAAGCCGGTATTCGACGTTGATCACGTTCCATCCCATTTCGAGCCAAGGCAGGAAGGACATCACAGCCGACTCCTTGGTCCCGAGCACCCAACCGCCGCCATGGATGAAGATCAGGGTCGGTTGCGGCGTGGTCACGTCTCTCCGCTGATAGACGTCAAGTTTTGCTTCGTATCCGCTCCAGGTGCCATACACAACATTGGGGCGGATGTTGTACTTGGCCTGGCTTTGAGCGGCCCAAGTGTCGGCGGGAACCTGGCCGAATGAGAAAACGGCCGTGAACGTGATCAAACCAATAAGTTTCGACATGTCGAGAGCATATCAAGGATGGCGAGGGGCGGGTATGGGAGTCAACCGGACGCTCGGAACGGCCGATCTGGACGCGACGCCAAAAGTCGACTTGGGCTAGTTTGGAGCGGATCACGGCGTACCCGCCACTACTTTTTCAAAATACGAGGTTTGGCGTAGAGTTGAGCTTCGCAAGAAAGTGGGGGAATGAATCTGGATCATTCGGAAATTGGCCTGTTATACCTTCGGTTCTCGAAGTCGATCCCGGCCAGCGATATGATTCAGAAAGGCAGGACGGGCGGCGGCCAATTTGAGACGTCGGGCCGTAGCAGATCACCAGATGAACTGGTGGGTCTGATACGGACCCACGCAACGACCGCGGCGTTCGCCCTGATCGAGCACAAGGAGCACACGAACATGAAGCCAAAGAACACGATCTGCCTCTGGTTCGACAAGGACGCGCATGAGGCGGCGCGCTTCTACGCCGCCACCTTTCCGGATAGTAAAGTAACCGCTGTTCACGAGGCTCCCGGTGACTATCCGGGCGGCAAGAAGGGCGATGTGCTGACGGTGGAGTTCACCGTCCTGGGCATTCCCTGTCTCGGTCTCAACGGCGGCCCGGCGTTCAGGCACACCGAGGCCTTTTCCTTCCAGATCGCGACGGAGAATCAGGAAGAGACGGACCGTTACTGGAACGCGATCGTCGGCAATGGCGGCACGGAAAGCGCGTGCGGTTGGTGCAAGGACCGCTGGGGCCTCTCCTGGCAGATCACCCCGCGCGCGCTAACCGATGCGCTTGCGGCTGGTGGCGGTGAGGCAAAGCGTGCCTTCGAGGCGATGATGACGATGAAGAAGATCGACGTCGCCGCCATCGAGGCAGCGCGGCGAGGCTGACGTGAACGCGCCGACACGTTCTTATTCGTCCTGGATCACACGCAAACCTGAGCTGGCCGTCTCCAGTTCCGCGGTCTGGAATTAGCGGTGGGCGCATCCGGGCCAACAACAGGGGCGTCGTTTTCCATCCTTAAGGCTTGAACAGCCCCACTCGATCCGGCGGCTTCTGGTTTCTGCTTTTTTAGCTGACTCAATCCAACATATCCACTCGTTGCGTGCGAGCGGTGTAATATCCTCCCATGCTGTTAACGCTTGCGGGTCGGATGTAAGTGCTTTTTTTAAATCTGCGGGCACTTCGTGTACCACACCGCTAGAAATCTTTTTTTGCGACATAGATAGAGCTCTCCTTTCGTAGGCTCCAGCGGCGCGAGGATCTCTTGCTGAGCACAGGATGTGGGTCGTTCGGCCATTTAGCGAGTCCTGACGCTCAGGTTAACTCGGCGCTTGACTCTCCATTGCGGTCGTGTGACGGGCTGAAAATGTATGCTGCTTCGTCCCGGCCGGACAACTAGTGTGCTAATTACAGCGGACAACTAACGTGCTAACGACATGCGCTGGTATGATCATTGACCTTCCGCAAACCATCCTGTAAACTCCGGCAATGAAGCTTTATTTCCTGGTTGTGATCGCCCTGATTTCTAGCCTCGCCTTTGCGCAAAATGCTCAGAATGAAATCGATGCTCATCTGGCCGCCGCTCGCAACGCCGCCGGGTTTGATTTCACGGGCACGCTGGCGCGTTTATGCGTTGCCCCTCCTTTTACCAGCGGCATTCGCGACGTTGTGCCCGGCAAACCGCCAGCCCGCGAAACCTGGTTCACCGAACCGGCGAAGGTCTTCGACAACCTTTATTTCGTAGGCTCGAAAATCCATTCCTCCTGGGCTCTCACCACAAGCGACGGCATCATCTTGATGGACACGCTTTTCACGTACAACTCCGAGGAAGAGATCGTCGGTGGCTTAAAGAAGCTGGGCCTGGATCCCGCCAAGGTGAAATACGTGATCATCACGCACGCGCATGGCGATCATGTCGGCGGAGCTAAACTGATGCAGGATCGCTTCAAGTCGCATATCGTCATGGGTGGGCCGGATTGGGAATCGATTGAGAAGTCGGTAAACGGTTATCCAGAAGGCAAACCCAAACGCGATATAGTCGCCGATGACGGGCAAAAGATCACGCTGGGCGATACTTCGGTGACGATCGTGACGACACCGGGCCACACTCCCGGGACTCTTTCGATGATTTTCCCGGTGAAGGACCACGGACGAACGCTCTATGTGGCCTATTCGGGCGGCACGGCGTTTAACTTTCCGAGCACTGTGCCGAACTTCGACATTTATATTAAGTCGCAAGAGAAAATGGCTGCAGCCGCCGGGGCGGCCGACGCGACCATCCTTATGTCGAACCATTCCGAGTTCGATTACGCGACGACGAAGATCAAGCTGCTGGCCGCGCGTAAACCCGGCGACCCGCATCCTTTTGAAGTCGGTAAAGACGCGGTCGCGCGCTACTTCACGGTCACCGAAGAATGCGCCCAAGCGCAGCGGCTCAAGGTGATGCAGATGGGACCGAAGGGGCAGTAGACTACTTCCTACGTTCGCCAACCGCTTTATTCTCCAAGTGAACAAGTGGTGAGGAATCGCAATGAGTTGCCAGGCGCATTTCCCGGATCGCCTCTCAGGCCAACCTCGCCGTGACGATGACCGTCATTGAATTGTAATTCCGTTGGCGATCCTTTCGGCCTGTCTCTTCGTAAACTTGCCAGTGATTCTAGCGGATGCGCCGATAGGCGTTCGAAGCACTGGCGTCGCCACAATCTGACCATCTAGCAGAATTGCCATCTGTTTCCCGATGTGATTTTCCGTAGCTGCCCGCATTTTCTCAGCGCCGGATGCATTGAACTCGACATCCACGCCATATTCAGACGGTCCACCGCCCTGAACGACTCGCGCGCTCACGATATCGCCATTGGTGACGATAACCTCGTCGTGAAGGTAAACGGATCGGTCAGAGTCTGCTACTTTCGCCTGGTGCAAGCCAGGACCCGGTTTTTCTTCAGCCAGTTTTACTTCGAAGCGAACGGCCGCCTGGACCCGCAGATCGCTAACGAAGAGAGACCACACTCTCGCGCCAACTAAGAACGCGGCGATCATCACTAAGGCAGCTGAGACGACGATCCGCCACCGTCGCGCTAGAGGCGTGGGAACACGGTCATCAGTTCGTGCCGCGAGGGCCGCCTGACTATGGAAATCACGTTGATCCGGCGGTGCTTCGTATCGAAGCGGGTCTGCGTCTCGCAAGAGTTCTCTAATAGTCTTCATTGGGCATCTCCCATATAGGCCTTCAGTGCCTGAGTCAAATCATGCCTACCCCTCGACAAGTGCCAACGAACAGTGATTGCGGTAATTCCAAGAAGGGACGCAATCGCGGGAATTGCCAATCCCTCTAGTTCATGCATGACGATGATGGCACGACGGCGGGGAGGTAAAATATCGAGTGCTTTCCATACCGCGGTCCTGGCGATTAGAGCTGCTTGCGGATTTGCGCTGCCAATCGGTTGCTTGCTGCCTTTGGCCTGCGATTTGTCGTGGCGGTTACGAACGGATGCCTTCCGCCATTGGTCACGGCGAATATTGATGAGCACACGAACCAGCCAGGCCTCCTCTTCCCGAGCGCCAATTGGTATAGACCTCGGGAATCGTGCCGCTTTTAGAAAGGTCTCCTGGATGAGGTCGAGAGCATCATCAGCGCTTGGTGTAAGGCGCCTTGCTAAGCGGTAGAGACGATCATAATGCACCTCGAACAACGATGCGAGTCGCTCGACCGGGTTGTTCGCGGCGACGGCAGGAGGGGCGCGGACGTATTGTGCGTCCATATCTCCTTAAACGGTCGAGCACCCAGTTATGTTGGTTTCCGACCCAGAAAATTGCCTAACGCTGACCTGGCAGCCCGCATACGGTCTATCGTGATTAACGGAATGTCGATTGCCATTGTCTCATCCTCACTGAGGGTAAGCGCCCTTCCTGGTTTCTCGAAGCAAGGCGGGTTCGAGGAAGTTGACGCCACGGCCAAAATCTGCCCATCCGCGAATTGCGAATAGCCGCCCAGTTTTTTCAACCGGAAGAACCGCTCCCCAGACGGCTCACTGAAGAATATTCCTCAGTTGATCATTGCCTGATAGACCATCACTCGCGTTTGTCGCCAGATCACATTAAGCATGGCTTGCGGAGACTGTGCCATCAGGACAGCCACGAGCTTGGTCTGCGGATCAACCCAGAACAGCGTGCCGGTAATTCCGCCCCACGAGAAGTCGCCGACTGAACCAGGCATCGGATTGCGGCCAGCATCGACACGCACGGCGAAGCCCAAGCCGAAGCTCGTGCCCATTTCAGGAACCGGACCGAAGGACCCGATCGCAATGGCCACGGGTGTGTGCCGTTCCACGCTAGCCGGCAGTTGATCGGACGTCATCAGCGCGATAGTCTTCGGCGCCAGAATGCGGACGCCATCGAATTCCCCGCCATTGAGCAACATCTGGCAAAAGCGCGCGTAGTCGCCCGCGGTGGATAACATGCCGCCACCGCCGGAAAATATATTGGGCTTCTGCATTGCGTTTTCGAACGGGGCGTTCACTTGACCATCGGGCTTGGCAAGACGGGAAGCCGCCTCAGGTTTAACCCAGAAGCCAGTGTCGTTCATCTTGAGCGGACCGGTGATGCGTTCTCGCACAAAGCTATCGAGGTCCATCCCGCTCACTACTTCCACTACGCGGCCGAGAACGTCTGTCGAAACGCTGTATTCCCAGAATTCGCCGGGCTGGTGTAGCAGCGGCATGCCGGCGATGAGCTTGACCATCTCATCGAGAGATTTGGCGCTGAAGATGTTTGCCTTTCGGTACATCTGGTCGATGGGCGAGTTCCCAAACAAACCATAAGTCAAGCCGGATGTGTGTCGCATTAGGTCCTGAATGGTCATCGGGCGTTTCGGCGAAGCTCCCTCGGGGCCAACTTTGACGTCTTTGAACTCCGGAAGGTACTGCGCTACGGGCGCGCCCACGTCGAGCTTGTTTTCCTCGGCCAAAATCATCGCGGCCACCGTGGTGATGGGCTTCGACATAGAAGCGATTCGGAAGATGGAGTCCTTTTTCATCGGGGTCTGCGCGGCGCGGTCTTGATAGCCTACGACGTCGTAGAACGCGATCTTGCCATTGCGCGCCATCAGCAACACGGCGCCGGGCAAGCGCTTAGCATCAACGTCAGCCTTAAGGACTTCTCTGGTCGTTTCCAGGCGTTTGGAGGAAAACCCGACGTCCTCCGGGCGGCTGGCCATCGGGAGGGGTTGAGCGGACGAGGTCGCGCAAGAATAGAGTGCGGCAACGACAAAGAGTAGTTTCAGTTTCGAGCGGAACATGGGACTAGTCTAGCGCGTGTTCATCTGTTTTGAAGCCAGTTCAATTCCGAATCGTATTCGTCTGAAGGCCAGCATGTTCACCACACGAGACGGCGTCCTGGTGATTTCGGCGGAAAAAGATGTTCTTCTCGAGACCAAAGCTGTTAGGAGTACAATGGCCGTCTAAGCAGGTTGCGGAAGATAGCTAAGGGAGGACGCATGTGGCTTGACGGATTACTCGGCGCGATGCGCTCTTTGTGCTCGGTGCGGCGGCGGTAACGCGGGCTCGCGCGCAGGAAAGACTCCTCCGCGTAACGCGTGTGGATCATGTTGCACTGGCGGTCGGTGACATTGACAAAGCCATGATGTTCTACCGTCGGCTCTTCGGCAACGAAGTCCTGAAGGATAGCCGGACACCGCGTCGTTACCTGCGCCTTGGCCCGTGCTATATGGCGATCGCCCCGGCCGCGGCCGGTGAAGCCAGGCGCATCGATCATTTCGCCGTCGGCATTGAAAATTTCAATGCGGCCAGCATGAAGCGTGCGCTCGAAAACGCGGGGTTGAAAGTGCGCGAATCGAATGTCGGCCTCTTTGTTCTGGATCCCGACGGCACCAGCGTACAGATCTGGGCGGACCATTCGTGGAACCAACTGAGTAACGCCGCGCCAGAAGACGGCCCGAAGCAGGAAACTCTCTTTCATCCCCGTGGAATGCACCACGTTGCGATCCAGGTCAGCGACATGGCGAAGTCGACCGCATTCTATCGAAAGCTGTTCGGCGAGCCAACACCCGGACAGGGTAATCCGCCGCAGCCCACGTTCCAGGCTGGCGAGACCAGAATCCTGCTCTACAATCCGGCGCCCAATAAGCCGCCTAAAATCGACCACTTCAGCGTACTGGTCGATAACTTCGACGCCGCTTCGGCGTTGAAGGTCGTTAAATCGCTCGGCGCTAACGCGGAGTTGTCGAAACAGGGAACCTTGAATGAATTTTTCGATCCCGATGGCATCCGCCTGCAGGTGACGTTTCCGGGACAAACGTACGGGGGTACAACGAAGAGGTAGGAAAACATGTTCACGGGTTGCCGCCGAGTCGAGAAAGGACCGACTTAGGCGTCGCCGTTCGCGTTTCCATTTGGTGAGGGGCGGCTTAAGGAAGAAACTCGGATATCAACCGATAACGGCTCACAACAGGCGGTTGGCCTGCCACATGTCAACCTCTTACTAACAACCACGCCGCCTTCTTCGAGACATTGGTGAAATCGCCCTATCAACCGGCGGCCTCTGTCCGGCGTCCAGTAAATCAGCAGATCGTGGTTCGGCGGCTTGTTGGAACGCGATGGCCACGAGATTCGACTCTCCTTGCAAATATTAGTAGATGAGTATATACTCATTTATAGAAATCTGAGGAAAATGGCGAAGCCCAAGAGCGAAGATAAACGCAACTCGATCCTTTCAGCCGCTACCCAGGTTTTTGCGGAGCGGGGACTGGGTGCTCCGACCGCAGCCATTACAAGTGCGGCCGGGATTGCGGAAGGCTCGCTGTTTACCTACTTCAAAACGAAGGATGAGCTGATCAACGCGTTGTATCGCGAACTCAAGCTGGAACTGGCGGATGCGATGATGTCCAGTTTCCCGCGAAAACAGAGCGTGCGGCATCGATTGGAGCACGTCTGGAACGGCTACGTACAGTGGGGCGTCGCTAACCCGGAGCAGCAAAAGGTTCTCAAGCAAATTCAGGTCTGGGGTGGGCTGACAGAGGAGTCGAAGCAGGCCGGATTCGCTCCGTTCACCGAAATTCAGAGGATGGCGGAGGATGCGGTGACACAAAGGATCTATAAGGATATACCGCAGAGCTTTGATCGGGGCGGCGCTGGTCGCGCTCGCAGAGATGACGATGGAGTTTATGGTCCGGGAGCCGGAAAGGGCGGAGATGTACCGGACCGCCGGGTTTGAAATGCTCTGGGCGGGGATTACGCGCCGGTAGTTTTTTTGAATCTTACATGAGTGCGTACGCATTCATAGTGGTAGGAGCGAGAGACATGATCGTGGAAAGGAGAAACCAACATGACGAAGTGGACACTGGCTGACATTCCATCACTGCAGGGCAGACTGGCAGTGGTAACCGGAGCGAATAGCGGCATCGGCTGGCATACCGCGCTCGAACTGGCGCGGGCCGGAAGCGAGGTTATTCTGGCATCCAGAACAGAGTCGAAAGGACGCGACGCCGTGGACCGAATCCGGCAGCAGCTTCCGCAGGCAAGGGTGCGGGCGGAGGTGCTCGACCTGGCGAGTCTGCGGTCCGTGCAGAGCTTCGCGGCAAGAATCGGCAGGGAAGCGAAGCTGGATCTCTTGGTTAATAATGCCGGCGTGATGGCCGTGCCCAAGCGGCAGGTAACGGAGGACGGATTCGAGCTGCAGTTTGGAACGAACTTTCTTGGGCCCATTCGCGCTCACGATGGCATTGACTGCCGGCGCTGATGCGGGCGCCGTCGCCGAGAGTCACCACCGTTTCGAGCGGCGCGGCCAATATGGGCCTGAAGAAAATCAACTTCGGCGATCTGCAATGGGAACGATCCTACGGACCCTGGATTGCGTATTGCCAATCGAAGCTGGCGGACTTGATGTTCGCGCTTGAGTTGGGACGGCGCAGCGCATCCGCGGGCCTTCCGCTGGTGAGCAACGCGGCTCATCCTGGTTACGCTCGCACGAATCTTCAGACCAGCGGTCCGGGGCGGGAGAAGTATCTGGGTCGAGAAGATCATGGAAGCATTCCTGTCCCATGACGCTGCCCACGGAGCGCTGCCGACTCTGCGTGCCGCTACGACAAAAGACGCGATTTCCGGAAGCTACTTTGCGCCGGAACGGCATGTTCCAGTTGAAGGGCGACCCGGTTCCTGTGCCCATTCCGAAGCCGGCACAGGACGAAGCGGCGGCGCGGCAGTTGTGGGAAACGGCGGAGGGCCTGACTGGCGCCGCATGGCGTGTCGCGGAACCCGCCCCGACGTGCACCGGGCGATGACGGCGAGGGGCACCTCGATCGATTCATTCGAACATAACGAAAAGGAGATTCATATGAAATACCGACTTTTGGGCAACAGCGGCCTTCGAGTTTCAGAGGCAGCGCTCGGCACGATGACCTTCGGCGATGACTGGGGTTGGGGTACGGCCAAGGACGAGGCACGGAAGGTATACGATGCCTTCCGCGAGGCCGGGGGCAATTTCATCGACACTGCCAACCTCTACACGAACGGGACGAGCGAATCGTTCCTCGGCGAGTTTATGGAGGGCCATCGCCAGAGCGTGGTGCTTGCCACGAAATACACCAACGCTTTTCCGGGCACAGACCCGAACGCCGCAGGCAACCAGCGCAAGAATATGATGCAGGCGGTGGAAGCGAGTCTCAAACGACTGAAGACCGACTACATCGATCTTTATTGGGTCCATATCTGGGATCAGATCACGCCCGTGGAAGAGGTCATGCGAGGACTCGACGATCTGGTTCGAGCGGGCAAGGTGCTCTACACGGGCATCTCCGATGCTCCCGCCTGGTGGATCGCTCAGGCGAATACACTGGCCCACCTTCGTGGGTGGTCTCCCTTCGTCGGGTTGCAGATTGAATACAGCCTGATCGAGCGAACGGTCGAGCGGGAGCTGATCCCGATGGCCAAAGCGTTGAACATCGGAGTGACGGCGTGGTCGCCGTTGGCGGGCGGCGTACTGACCGGCAAGTATCACGGCCACGGGATCGCCTGAGCAGGCGCGCATGAACAGCGACATGGCGAAAGACTTCATGCCGGAGCCAGTGCGCAGCGGCCGCATCGTCGCCGCCGTCAAGAGTGTGTCCGATGAGACCGGCCGCAGCATGGCGCAGGTGGCGCTTGCCTGGCTTCGCTATCGACCCGTGCCGGTCATTCCGATCATCGGCGCTCGGAAGCTGTCGCAGTTCCAGGACAATCTCGCGAGCTTCGATCTGACGCTCTCAGCAGATCAATTGAAGACGCTGGACGAGGCAAGCGTGATTGAACTTGGGTTCCCGTACGAAATGTATGCAAAGGCGATGCCGCGAGCAATCTGCTACGGCGGTCTGCGCGACCAGATCCTCGCATAGGCGCATTTTGCATTTCGTCCGAACATGAATGAATCAAGAAAGGATCAGAAAATGACACAGAAGACTTGGTTGATTACGGGAAGCGGAAACGGATTGGGGCGGAACATCGCCGAAGCGGCGCTGAGCGGCAGGTGACAACATCGTAGCCGGAGCGCGTCGCACGGAAGAACTGGCGTCGCTGGTGGCGCAGTACGGTGAGCGGGTGAAGCCCGTTACTTTGGAAGTGCGCGACGAGGCGGCCGCAAAGGCAGCCGTGCAGTTAGCGGTGGACACCTTCGGGCGTCTGGATGTGCTGGTCAATAATGCCGGATATGGGCAGTTTGCGCCGTTCGAGCAGATGAGCGCGGAGGACTTCCAGGCGGTGGTGGACACGTGCTTCTACGGCGTGGTTTACACAACGCGCGCCGCGATACCGGTAATGCGCAAGCAGAAGAGCGGTCACATCTTTCAGGTGTCGTCGGTCGGTGGCCGCATGGCGATCGCCGGCAATACGCCGTATCACGCGGCCAAATGGGCCGTGGGCGGTTTCAGCGACGCTCTGGCGATGGAGGTCGCGCCGTTCGGGGTCAAGGTCTGCACGCTGGAGCCGGGCGGTATTCGGACCAACTGGGCGCGGCGTGCAGGGCAGAATGCGCCGGATCTGCTGCCGGAGTACGAGGCCTCGGTCGGTTCGATACTCAAGCTGCTGCGAAGTCTCGAAGGACGTTCGGAAGGCGATCCGCGCAAGATCGCGGATGTGATTGTGCAACTGGCGAACAGCGATGAGGTGCCGCTCCGGTTGATTCTCGGCGTGGATGCGGAGAAGCGTGTGCACCAGGCGGAAGCTGCGCGCGCAAGCGAGGCCGAGAAGTGGAGGCATCTCACCGTGTCAACAGTGTTCGAGGATGCGGAATCCATTCCTGAGCTGCTGAATCACTAGCCCACGGCACAATCGTAGCGATCGAGCTCTGAGATGTCGCACCTCGTCAGATGCATATTGAGGACTCGGAGCTCTGGCACCCCTGCGAAGTCTTAGAATTTTGCAATCTCGAAGACGCGCGCGGTGTCCTTATAAAACCTGCTCAACCACCTAACCGGGCTCAAAAGGCTGGCCTCCGCCGCGGCGATGTCATCACCGCTCTGACCAGCACTTCCGTGGATTATCCGAACGCGGTGCGGAATCGAATGGGAGCACGCCTCCGGGGATTGAGGTTACACTCACTGTTCTGAGAAACGTGCAGGAGCAGAAGGAGCTCAAGGCAGATACTTTCGGCCAGCGAAGGCTCGTTGGTGCGCCGCGACTTGGAATCACCGCGGAACCACTGACGACCGATGTAGCCAGACAGTTGGGCCTCAGTGCTGGCGCCGGGAGTCGTCATGGTGGACGTCAATCCAGCGGGTCCGTTGGCCGAGGCTGGCATCCAGCTTGGGGACCTGATTCTGGGAGCGAACCGGCAGCCAGTGCGGCCGCACGCGGAAATTAGAGCGGCGCTTCGCATCGCTTCGGTCTAAGGCGAGCGTTTAACCAGGCCGATATCGGTGAGCCCGTTGAGCATGAACTGAATGGCTATTGCAGTAAGTAGCAGTCCCATCATTCGCGTCAGAATCCGAATTCCCGTTTCCCCCAGATACCCACGCACCCGATCGGCGGCGGCAAGAGTCCAGTAAGACAGTACAGCCGTAATAGCGATGGCGATTAGAATCGGGATCGCATACCACCACTGTGGAGCGCCACTCATCAAAACCATGACGGTGGAGATCGAGCCGGGGCCAGCGAGCATAGGAACGCCAAGCGGGATAATTCCGACATCTTCCTTTTCCACGCTCTCTTCGGTTTCAGCGGGCGTCTCCTTGGTTTGAGAGCGCCGCGCCTGAAGCATATCCATCCCAATCAACAGCAGGATCACGCCTCCCGCGATCTTGAAGGCGGGTAGCGTGATTCCAAACAGCCTAAAAATCAAGGTTCCAGCAATCGCAAAGCCGCATAACACGACGAAGCATGTCCATGCCGCGCGCCGGGCCATCCGTTGTCTGTGCCGCGTGCTAGCATTCGCGGTGATGATCAGGAAGGCTGGCACCGCGGCAATCGGATCGACGAGAAAGAAAATTGAAGTCAGGGCAACGAATGAAAACTGCAGAAGATTTTCCAAGGGCCCAAACATTCAAGTTTCCAGGGTACCGCTCCAGCGGCGCGGCCATGGCCTCATCCGCTGTGGCCGGGGCATCTCCCCAGGTTTCCCCCGGTTCCCCTAGAATAGAAATCCGGTTGGAAAGTTCTAGGAGACTTCTATGAAACGGATTCTGACGTCGTCAGTGGCTCTGGCGGTGCTGGCCGCCGCGCCTGCGTTTGCGCAGCGCAAGGCAACCATCGAAAATGTGCCTGAGATTGCATTCTCGTCGGTGCCGAACTTTTTGAAACTTCCGCCGGGCGAGTATCTCGGCGAATCGGTCGCGGTGGCGACCAACTCGAAGGGCCATATCTTTGTCTATCACCGAAGCGCCAATACGCGCTTGTTTGAATTCGACCAAACCGGCAACTTCCTCAAGGAAATCGGCAGCGGCTATTACGGCTTCGAATTCGCCCATTCGGTGCGCGTCGATAAGGACGACAACATTTGGACCGTCGACGAGGGCACCAATATGATCACGAAGTTCAGCCCCGACGGAAAGGTGCTGATGGTGCTCGGCCGCAGGCCGCCGGCCGTCGTGGGCGTGCTGGCTTACCCCGCCGGCCCGAACCTCCCGGCGCAGAAGTATATTTTCTGCCGGCCGACGGATGTGGGCTGGGACCCGCAGGGCAACATCTTCGTTTCCGATGGCTACTGCAACAATCGCGTCGTGAAATATGACAAGAACGGCCGCTTCCTGGCGCAGGCGGGCAGCGAAAAGGCAGGCAAGGCTCTGGGAGAATTCAATCTGCCGCACGGCTTACAGGTGGACGGACAAGGGAATGTCTGGGTCGCCGACCGCTCCAACAACCGCTACCAGGTGCTCGACAACAACCTGAAGCCCATGCGGGAGATTACGAATCTGGGCGTCGGCTGGACGGTGTGCATTTCGCCGGGCCCGCACCAATACGCGTTCATGTCGAACTCGAACCCGAACGGAAACATGCCGGGAACCTGGGACATCACCGGCGAAATCTACAAGGCGGAACTGGACGGGACCGTGCTCGGCAAGTTCGGCCACCCCGGCAAACTGGCGCCCGGATTCCAGGTGGTTCACATGATGGATTGCCGCAATCCGAACGAGATCATCGTGGGCGAAATCGAGTCCTGGCGGGTGCAGAAACTCATTCTCCAGCCAACCGCGGCCAAGGCACGGGCGCACGGTAAGCAAGCAGTCGGAACAAGGAGAACACCATGAAACATCTGATGCAAGCTCTGCTGGCTGCGGCCTTGATTGCCGGAGTTCCGGCCAACGCCCAGAGGATGCGCCTGAAATTCGGTTCGATTCCGTCCCCAACGCTCTACAGCTTCCCGCCGGACATCTATCTCGGCGAAGTGGGCGGCGTGGCGACGAATTCGCACGGCGATATTTTCGTCTACACGCGGACCGGCCATCCCACCATCACGATCGGCACCGCGCGTCCCTTCGCCCATGGCGGCTCGCGGCTGTTCCAGTTCGACCGCAGCGGCAAGTTCGTCCGCGAGATCGGCAAGGACTCCTACGGCTTCATGTTCGCCGCCCAGGTCCGCGTCGATCCGAACGACAACATCTGGGTGGTGGATCAGATGACCAACATGGTCATCAAGTTCGATCCGCAAGGGCGCGTCGCCATGCTGCTCGGGCGAAAAGCGAGAATCGTTAACGTTCCGGCGCGTCGCGCCGACAGGAGACGGCGCGGGACAGCCGACCGACCTGTTCGACCGCCCGACCGACGTCGCCTGGGACGCGGCCGGGAACATATTCGTCGCCGACGGCCTGGGCAATGCGCGCATCGCGAAGTTCGATAAAGACGGCAAATTCGTGAAGTCCTGGGGCAAGAAGGGAACCGCAACCGGGCGAGTTCGCCAATGTCCGCAGCATCGCGGTGGACGCGCAAGGCAATGTCTATGCCGCCGACGGCGGAAACAAGCGCATCCAGGTCTTCGACAATGACGGCAACTTCAAGACGGCCTTCACCAATGTCGGAAATGCGCAGGCGCTGTGCATGACGAAGGGACCGAATCAGGTCCTTTACGTCTCGAATTCCAATCCGCCAGACGACATTGACCGCGACGGTGAAATCTACAAAATGCGCCTGGACGGAACGATGATCGGCAAGTTTGGCAGGGCCGGCAAGTTGCCGAAGGAGTTCGGAACGGTCAATGCCATCGACTGCCGCAACGAAAATACGCTGTACGTCGGCGAGATCGGCAATCTGCGGGTGCAGAAACTGATGCTGCACTAAGTTGCTGCCTTAACGCGCTTGAATTCCCTGCCCTGGATATACGCCGGGCTGTAACTTGCCGTCGCGAACGATGAAAATTCCGCCCACCAGGACGTAGCGGAACCCTACGGAATACTGCCGCGGATTTTCAAAAGTTGCTTTATCGATGACCGTGTTGGGGTCAAAGATTGACAAGTCGGCGTCAGCCCCGGGTTTGACGCGGCCCTTCTGGCGCATTTGGGACGACATCGCTTCCAGTCGTTGAGCGGGCATCAGCGAGGCCTTCTTGATGCCTCCATCAGACTGAGGGCTTTCTCCTCGCGCACGTATCTTCCGAGAACTCGAGCGTAAGTTCCCGCCGAACGCGGATGCTCCAGTAATGCCGTCGCTTGCGATTATCACGAAAGGCGTGGAGATGGCGAGCCGCACCATGTCCTCAGTGTTGCTAAATTGGGCGACGAATCCGCCTTGCCGGCGGTAACGTTCAAACGATTCCCGCGTTAGACGCTCTCCGGTGGGCGGCCACAGCAAAGCGGCGAAGTACTCCGGGGGACGGCTCTCCCAGCCGCTGTACGCCGCCGATGCGATTTCAGTCATGCCAGCCGTGTAGGGATAGGCCTCGGTAGTCACATCTAAACCGCGGGTGCGCGCGCCTGCGATCAGACGGAGTGCCTCCGCGGTCTTGGCTGTGGCGGCGCTGTTGATATGGACGATGTGCAATGGCGCGCCAGAAGCGGCCGCGTCCGTGATCACCTCTTGGAGCGAAGCGATCACGTTACCCGCACGCATGTGAACGAACACCGGCCGTTTGAACTTTGCCGCCAGATAAAACAAGTCCAGAATCTCGTCGGGCGTGGCGGTAGGCGTGTAGGTGATCCCCATGCCCAGTCCGAGCCCGCCCTCGTCCAGGCCTTTTTCTACGGCGGCTTGGATGGCCTTCTGCTCTTCGCGAGTGGCCGGACGATTCATGGCTGCGTCCCGGGGAAGCAGCCCTCCGGTGTCGTGCATGATCGCCATCCGCGCAGCGATGTGTCCGGAACTGGCTCCGAAATTGATGACGGATTTGCCCTGTCGTGTGGCGTACCATTCGCTGACTGGTGAAACGCCCACCTCCAGTTCCAGAGCCGTAGTCACGCCGTCCATGGCTTTGAATCCATAGGCCTCAGGCGTTTGTGAGTGCTGGTGCAGATCGATAAAGCCAGGTGCGATGACCAAGCCGTTGGCATCCACTTCCAGCTTGCCGCTCAGCCGGCCCGTTGAAACGGCGGCGATCGTGTGCCCGTTTATGCCGACACTGCGCACGGCATCGAGGCCGGATTCGGGGTCCATCACGCGGCCGCGTTGAAGGACGATGTCGTAAGTTTGTGCAGCGAGAACCGCAGGAAACAACCAGAGTAGAAATCGCACGAGGCTAGTTTAGCTGAGTAAGAGCTGGGGCGGCAGAATCTGTACGATCGTCTCCATGTCCTGCTGGCCAGGGGAAGGCGCTCAGTCCTCGATAAATTTCACTATGATGGTCAGGATGCGATTCTTCCTGATCCTGTTCACCCTTTCTTCGGCCCTCGCCCAGGATGCGGGAGCCACACGCGCCGATTGGCCGCACTATGGCGGCACGCAATTTTCGTGGCGCTATAGCGCCCTCGAACAAATCAACGCTTCCAACGTCAAGGCGCTCACGCCAGTCTGGATGTTCCAGACCGGGGACTATGCGGAAAACTTGCAGGCCACGCCCATTGTGGTGGAGGGCGTGATGTACCTCATCACAGCACGCGCGCGCGTTTTCGCTCTGGACGCTGCGACCGGCCGCGTCATCTGGCATTATGAATACCCCGAACCGCCGCGTAGTGTTCCCGGTTTTGTGGGAAACCGTGGAGTGGCGGTGGGCGATGGGAAGGTCTTTTTTGGGACCAAGGACGATTACATGGTTGCCTTGGATCAAAAGAATGGACGGCTACTGTGGCGAGTCAACATCGACGACGCCCGCCAGTGCGGCTGCAACATCACCGCCGCGCCCCTGGTGGTGAAGGACAAGGTCCTGGTGGGCGGCACCGGAGGCGATGGCGCACATCGTGGTTACATCACTGCCTTCAATACCAGGAATGGGCGTTTGGCGTGGCGCTGGTATGTGATTCCTGGCGCCGGGGAAAAAGGGAATGAGACATGGAAGGGCGACAGTTGGAAATTCGGCGGCGGCGCGCCCTGGCTTACAGGATCCTTTGATCCGGCGCTGAATCTGGTCTACTGGGGAACTGGCAACGCCGCGTCCGATTTTTATGACGCTGAGCGCGTGGTTGCGGGCGCTGACAAGAGCAAGGACATAAATCTCTACACTGCCAGCGTAGTGGCGCTGGACGCCGATACGGGCAAGCTGCGCTGGCATTACCAGGAAGTTCCCGATGACCTCTGGGATTACGATTCGGCCTACGAAGTCCTTCTGATTGACCGCCAGATCCGGGGCCGCATGCGGCAGACACTCGTACACATGAACAAGAGCGGATTGACGTCCGTTCTCGATCGCGTCACAGGCGAGTTCCTGGGGACCTTCTCCGTTCCGGAAGTACGGACCTGGATCTCCGGAGTCACCGAAGACGGTAAACTAGTGGGCCGCAACGAGCCGCAACTGGGCAAAACCATCACTGTTTGCCCGAGTGCAGCTGGCGCGAAAAGCTGGAACTCGATGGCGTATTCCCCGCGTACCGGCTATCTTTATGTACCAGTGAATGAAATTTGCAACGATATTACGCCTAACAACCGGGCACCCGAGGAAGGGCGAGGTTACATGAACGGCGAATTCCCCATGAAGCTGGCGCCGGGGCGCACCACCTACAGCCACGTGGACGCCTGGGATCCGGTCACTGGCAAGCGCGCCTGGAGCATGCCCTACAAGTATTTGCTTCTGGCTTCGATGCTCGCCACGGCAGGCGACCTGGTGTTTACGGGAAATCCCGAAGGCGACTTCTTTGCTCTGGACGCCAAGAGCGGAGACAAGCTTTGGAGTTATCAAACCGGCGCCGGTAATCGCGGATCGGCGGTCTCTTACTCGGTCAATGGGCGGCAGTACATCGCCACGCCGACGGGCTGGCATGTTTCCGTGGTCGGAGCCCTGGCTCAGTCCTTGTTTCCTGATCAGGAATGGCGGCTGGGCTCGACGCTGGTGGTACTTGCCCTGCCGGAGAGCTCACGATGAACAAATTGGCCATGATCGCGTTCACGCTGGCGGTGTCCTGCCCGGCGCAGAATCTGACCGAGGTTTTAGAGCATGGCGCGCAGGTGTTTGCTAAGTCTTGTGCTACGGGGTACTGCCATGGAATCAATGGCGGATCGGGTGGCGCACCACGCCTGGTCGGCCGGCACTTCGATCAGGCGTATATCAATAACGTCGTCACGCGCGGCGTGCCGGATACGGGCATGCCATCCTTCACCACAAGATTGTCACGTCCGGATCTGGTGGCGGTGGTTGCTTACGTTGCGACCCTGAATGGCATTGCCAGTCCCAATATCGGAGTGGGAGGGGCAGCGCCGCTGACTGCCTCGCGGCCTGCACTCAGCGGTGAAGCCGTCCGTGGCGCGTACCTGTTCACGGAAGCCGTGCGTGGTTTTGGACGATGCTCCACTTGCCATGAAGTGGGCGAGGTTGGAACTTCCGTGGCGGCTCCTATTGCGAAAGTGCCGGCCTCCACCACCGAACTCAAGGCGCTGGCGACCCCCGACGTGAAGACCGGGACTATGGATGGTGAGTCCATGCCCGTGCTGGTGTTGAGCCAAGCCAAACAGAGTACCGTATTTTACGACCTAACGTCAGCCCCGCCGGTGCAGCGGAACACCGAACCCGGCTCAGTCAAGTTAACAGATGGCAGCAATTGGCGGCACTCGTCAGTGATCAGTTCGTATGACGATTCTGAACTGGCTGCGATTCTGGCTTACTTGCGCGCGGTGATCAAACCCTAAGCGCGGGGGGAGCGCTATCCCTGGAATATAACCCTCCGGCGCACGGAGTAAGAAACAATTTTAGCTACAGGGTGCTTCGCTGAGAGCCGATGGAAGAGCGACAGAGGTTGAGGCCAATTCTTACACCGAGAGTTTTGTGGATTTCAGACCGGGCCGATGAAATTGTCGATAGCGTTCGTTTATCCCTGGCGCTAGCGGGCAGCGCACTCGATGGTTTAAGCCTTCTCCGAACCCAGGATTTCGACGCTGTATTGGTTAGCCTCCCGGTTCCGGATCAGGCGTCCGCAGCCGGGCTCCTGGAAGAATTGCAGCGAATCCAGCCCGGCACGCCCGTCGTAATTCACGCGCCGAATTGCAGGCCGACCGAAATCGTTGGCCTTCTGCGGCTCGGCGCCTTCCATGTTTTCGAGCATGGGGACGCCACCAGTCTTCTCTACATGGCGGCAAATACCAAGCGCGACGCCGAACACGCTGCTGTGCCGGTTGAAGAAGAACCAGAACTTTGGCGCCGGCTGCTGATCGGAGAAAGCCGCGCTGTGCAACAGGTCGCCCAATGCATCAGGCTGGTTGCTCCCCGCCGCTCGACTGTGCTGATTACCGGCGAAACTGGAACCGGAAAAGAAGTTGTCGCGCGGTCCATTCACGCCGCCAGCAACCGCAGTCGCCTTCCGATGATTTCGGTCAACTGCAGCGCCCTGCCCGAGGCGCTCCTGGAGGCCGAGCTGTTTGGTCATGTGAAGGGGGCGTTTACAGGAGCGATGAACCATCGCGTGGGGCGCTTCGAGCAGGCCAACCATAGCACTCTCTTTCTGGACGAGATCGGGGATATGCCGCTCAGTCTGCAAGCCAAGCTGTTGCGCGTATTGCAGGAGCGCGAGTTCCAGCGGCTGGGCAGTTCGGAAAACGTCCGTGTGGACGTCCGAGTCATTGTGGCCACGCACGCCGATCTAGCACAACTGTCCAAACAGGACCGGTTCCGTGAAGATCTGTATTACCGGCTGAACGTAGTGCCTATTCCGATTGCGCCCTTGCGGGAGCGCCCTTCCGACGTTCCGCTTTTGATTCGTCACTTCGTCGCAAAGATCTGCCGCGAAGAAGGCATCCCGGCGAAAAATATTTCACGCGAGACGCTCGAGCGGCTCTCCGCGCACGACTGGCCCGGCAATGTCAGACAACTGGAAAACTGCGTCGAAAAAGCGATCGTGCTTAGCGGCGACCGGCCGGCGCTCTTTCCCGGCGACTTTCCGCTTCCTCCGCGGACGCATCCGGTCGCGTTCCAACCGGGCACTCAGCCTTTCATCGCCCTTCCAGATCAAGGTCTGGATTTCGATCGCACGGTGGGAAATATCGAGCTGAATATTCTGGAGCAAGCCCTGAAGAAAACGAGGGGTAATAAAAAGCTCGCCGCGGAAATGCTGGGACTTAAACGAACCACGCTTTCCGCGAAGCTTAAGAGCCTTGCGGCTGTCGGTGCGGCGGGTTAGGCAACACTTGTGCCGCACGGACAATAAAGCGCTTGGGCGCCGACCCGACGTAGTAGAACGGATAGCAGGTCACCAGTGTCAAAGTCGGCCCGTGTGAGGCAGCCAGCACGCCGACATCTCTCGGTCCTACGATATCGATGGACTCTACCAAATAGTGATACGTGCCATTTTCCGTCTCCAACTGGATGGTGTCATCCTTTTGGATATTCCGCAGCTCACGGAAGAACGTATCGCGATGCCCCGCTAGCGCTACGTTCCCTTCGTAGCCGGGCAGGGCCGTCCCCGGGATATGTCCCACGGCTCGATGCAGGGTCTTGCCATCCGCGCCCTCGCGCACCATGACGGTCAGGTTCAGTCGGGGAATCTCCAGCCGACCGATCACTGACGATGGAAGGGGTTGTTTTCCCTGCGGCATCGGCTCTAGCTGGGGTGTGGCCTCGGGAGCTTCCACTTTTTCGCGCTGCGAACCGAACAACCAGGAGAACTCATCCCCCACGAAGCCCCGGACCGAGGGTGTTTGCCCCCGCAGGTTCTGATCGAAAGCCCAGTCCTGATACGCCTGAGAGAGAATCGTGGTTGCGTTCACCCAAACATAAGTATCGAGCGCCGCCAACCCGACCAATAGAAAAACCCACTCGAGGCCGGTCAGCCAACTGCTCGAGCGCCGCGCATGGCGCTCGGGCGGCGAGTCCAATTTCAGAATGGCCCTCATTTTTGCTCCGCTCCCGCACTGTCGGGAGCGAACAAATATTTCGTTCGCGTGCGGACGTTCAATTTCTGACCATCCGGCGATGAGGCTACCACTTTAATCTGCCGCTCAGGCTTGCCATTGTTCAGCTCGGGAATGTACCCGACGGTATATCGCGTCCGAACATCTTTCGCGATTTGACGGCAGATCGGCACGACCGCGTCTAGTGTCTTCGGAAAGTACGAGGCTCCGCCACTCACTTGCGCTAGCTGCTTCAGTACCCCGGGGTTGGCTTCCGGATCGTTTTCATCGAAAATGCCGATGGTGTAAATGGTGACGATCGACTCCAGAACATCGTGCATGACATCCGCCAGCTTGTGCACGCTAATGTTGTCGCCACCGTCGCTAATCACTAGCAGCGTTTTCTTGTCGCGCCGGCCCATGTCTGTTTGATGCAGTGCCATTTCGATCGCGTTGTAAAGCGCGGTTCGTCCTTCAGGGACGCCCTGCCATAAAGCCGCGCGCAACTGATTGATGTTATCGGAAAATAAAACGGTGTCCGGAAGACCACGACGGGCCTTCTCGTTGAAATTGATTACAAAGACTTCGTCTTGAGGATTGCTAGCTTTGATGAACTCCACCGCCGCGGCGATCACCTCCGCGCGCTTCGGGCGCATGCTGCCGCTCTCATCCACTAAAATTCCGACCGTAACAGGAATATCCGCGTTAGCAAACTGGGTGATCTGCTGCAATTTGCCATTCTCGTAAACTCTAAAACTGTCTTGCGTCAAGCCTGAGACAAAGCCTCCGTCCCGGCCTTTCACGCTGACGTCCAACAAAACGAGGCGCGACGTGGTCCGGATGGTGTAATTCTCGGTGTCCTGCCCCCTGCCGGCTGTTGGGACAACCTGCTGGTAATAACCAGCGGCCACCAATACCATTAACGGAGCAGCTACCATCCACCGGATCACGCCGCGCCCCTTGGTCATAGGTCTCTAACCTATGTTACGACGCGCGCACCACATGCAACACAAAATACAACCCCAGGGAAACCAATCCGATCAAACCTACCAGCGGATAGGGGCTGGCAGTCTTCGGCAGCTCTTGAGGAGCCGGAGCCGGTTCTGGAGCGGGAGCCGCTGCGGGTTCGGGCTGAACTTCGGGCTGAGTCGGGGGCGCTGCCTGGGCGACTTCCTGGCGTGGTTCTTCAGCCGGAGGCGCTGTCGTTGTCACTGCAGCCGAGGGCAGCTCGGCGGCTTGCGTGGCTTCAGTGGTCGGAACCGGCTGATGTGCCACAGCCGCTATCTGAACGGCGGCCGACTTCGGATAGGCAAACTCTTGCCCAAAATTGTCGCCAGGATAGAACCAGGCTCTTAAAGCCTTGGGTTGTCCGGGAGGTGTTTCCCAGAACGTGAATACGGTCTTTCCGGTCGGCTGCAACCGATAATTCGGAATGGCCAGAATGGTGGTTTCCAAGTGTGTTTCATCGGCGTTGAAGATCTGGACGATGTGGCGATCCGAGGGCGAATCCAGAAGCTTAATCACGTATTTGCCGGCAGGCAACACCTTGTTCGGAACTTGAATCGATTCATTTACGGTCATAATCGTCTTCTTGTTCCATTCATCCGCGCGGGCAGTCGGAGCGAGCGCGATTCCGAGCACTCCTACAGTCCCGAGTGCGAGAACTAAACGGTTCATATATGAACTCCTTCCCTGATGGAAATGTGCGATGCGCGATCGCTGAAAGCAACCGCCATGTTTCAGGCTGCATGTAACCCATATTTGCAACCGCTACTGCTCATCGCAGCTTCGATGCCAAAACAGCAAACTATTGGTTTTAATGGGCTTTGGGTAGGAGAATTGGCCAAAACCTGGAAAGATTTACAGCTTCCTCACGTCGAACTGTCGTCACGGCGTCACTAACGTTGCAGCGGATCTTCCACCCAGGGCGGCGTCGCTTCCATTAAACGCCCTAGCTCGGGTTCTAGTTTGGCCATCTTCTCCTTCATTTCCCAACCGATACGGCGATAGCTGAAGTGGCCCTTGACGCCCGAACGGAGCCTCGAAATATATTCCGCCTCGGCGAAATCCATCTTGAAAAGAAACCTGGATTTGGTGGCAAATGGCAGCAAATAATGGGATGCCGGCTCTGGCAGGCTGCCAGCCACGTGACGGGCATGTGACATCAAGGAACTGTACAAAGACGAGAGGCCAGCCTCCTCAATGCCATCCGGGGTCGCAAAGCCCAGCTTGGTGGAGTAGGTCTGGCGGAACTGCTGACACCTTCGATGTCTGTGCAAGTCGCGATAGGCGCCGACGTCCATCACGATATCGTACACATAGGGACCCGCGCGGAAGTTTCGCAGCAACTCGTCCCGGTGTGTTCTGGATCGCAAACCGACGTCGATGACCTCGTTCTTCCGAGCGGAGTTCCAACCGCAAGCGAGTTCATAAAGCTCACGGTAGGGGCGATGCGTCACCGGATAAAGCAACGTTGCGACAATATCGGCTACCGTCTCACCCGGCTTCAGCAAATCGACCGCTTCCGAAGATCCTTCCTGGCCCTCCCCCAGATTCTCGCGCGCCCATTGCTGAAGGTCCTGCCGGCTGCGCCAAAGGTGCTCGTTCAACTCCACGTGCCGCGCCAACGTCGGAGCCACTGCGCCGGCCGCAGCCTCGGGGTTACCGTTCGAATCCCACGAACAAACCGGCGGCGCCGCGCAAGCTTCCGCGATCTCGCCCGCCAATTCGCGAATTTCTCCGTACTCAGAAGCTTTCAAGCGCCGTACCTGGCGCTCCAGCGTACGGATGCTTGTGACCTGTCCAACGCCGGTCGGAATGCCGAAACACAGCAGGTAACGCGCTACGTCGAATGCACGCGCCTTCAAGTTGCGTTGATACGCGTCCGGCTTCATGGATTCCGGACGGGGAAGCCGCTGGGCCAGATAATCAAACATTCTGCCGTGAATTTCGTTGTATCCATCCAGCAGCTTTCCGGCTGCCGCCTGATAAATAGCGGCTTGCCCGGGATCAAATTCGGGCGGTGTCACGAAACCTGATTTCGAGAAATCCTGATAGCGCGATGAGCGCGCCTGCCCGTCCCACAACTGCTCATCTTCAACTTCGGTCGCCGCCAGTTCCGATATACCCTCAAAGCACAGAACCACGTGACCCAGGTCCGCGATGGACGCATGCCCGTACTGAAAATAGAAGCTCTCGAGAAACTTAGCCGAGTCATGCGTGCGCACCCAATCGATGGAGTCGCGAATGGAATCTGGCGACCGGCTGTATCTCGCCAGCGCATACGCGCACTTTTCCGGCGGCATCGGAGCAATCGTGATTACGCGCGTGGCGCGCGCCGGTTCAGTGGCGCACGCACTTTTGCGTGCCATGTCGGCACTCATGCCGACGCCCGGGTCATTACCTGCTTCGGGCATCCCCTTACCCCTTGAACTCTCCCGCCAACCGGCTAGCCAGCGGCCGCGTCTGCCCGGAATACTTGTTTCCGGCCTTGTTGCGATAAGGCATCGAGGATGGCGAAGAGAGCTGCTCGAAAGTAAACGAACAGATTCGCATCCCCGGATACAGCGCCACCGGCATGCGGCTCAAGTTACTCAGCTCGAGCGTCGCTTTGCCGGACCAACCGGGATCGAACAGCCCAGCCGTGCCATGCACAATGATCCCTATCCGTCCCAGGCTCGACCGGCCTTCCAGCCGCCCGAGCACATCATCATCCAGCTCCAGGCTTTCTTCGGTAATGGCCAGCACGAACTCCCGCGGCTGCAGGATGAACGAATCGCCGGCGGCCACCTCGACGCTCTTCATCAAGCCATCGATGCCTTTCTTTTCCTTGAGATCGATGTAGGGATGGCGGCTATGCTCGAAGATGTTGAACTCGTTGCCGAGCCGGAAGTCGACCGAGCAACTGCCGAACTGCTCGGGCGGCAATTCCGGTGCGATCTTTATCTTTCCCTGCGCGATGTAGCGCTTGATGTCCACATCGGACAGCACCATAAAGATTCACAGTAGCACAGGCGCGTTGCCGCTCTGCCGCTGCATAGGGGTCGGCTGCAATTTATTGAAACTAAAGTTCCCGCCCCGCTGGTCGATAACTCTTTGAGGGCCCTTCGTGATCTCACTCCGAAAGTCGATCAACGAACTAGACCAGTTGAAGGAATCCAAACGTGCCGCGGTCGACTGTTATGGTCTCGCCATTGGTGCGACGGCCGAACATGCCGTTGAGGTCGATACCGCCCAGGTGGCGCAGTTCCGTTCGACGATGCAATCGCTCCGGCAGCAAGTTAAACCGGAGATGACGGCCGAACAACTGCGCAGCGTGCATACAGCTTTGAGCGCTGAACTCGAAACCTACGCCGAAAAAGTCCACCAGCGCCTCCAACGCTTGCGCGACGACGTCCGCGCGGCCTCGCAGGCAGTGGAGGTTTTCGCGGGAAATTTCTCGGCTAGCGGAGCGGATCTGGATGTAGAAGTGAAGGGCGAGCTGCAGCGGCTCGATAAAGCCGCGCGCACCGCCGCCATCGACGAACTCCGGAGTGTCATTAGCGGCGTTTCGGCTAGTATCCTCTATAGCTTTGAACGCGTAAAGTCCAGCAACCAGTTGGCTATCGCCCAGCTAAAAGATGAGATTCGAGTGCTTCATAAGGAAATCGAAGTCGCGCGCAAATCGCGCCCCTCCGCCAAGCCCGCCCCGACACCCGCCCAGAAAGAGATCTTCCGGCAAATCGAGGTGTTCCGGCAGCGGAACGCTCCGTTTTCTGTCATCGTGGTGGCCGTAAAGAATCTGGGCGGGCTCCAAAGCTGTTACTCCAAGGCCGCTATTGAGAGCACTCTCGCGTCGCTGCACGCCCGTCTCAGAAACGCAATTCCCGGAGGTTCCGCATCCAGCCGCTGGAGTGAGTCGCAGTTCGCGGCGGTGGTGGCAGTGGGAGGCGCCGCGGCCATGGCGATGTCTCGTCAGCTGGCCAAGCAGCTTTCGGGAAGCTACGTCGTCCAGGACGGAGATTTCCAAACAGTGGCTTTGGAAACCAACGCGGGCGTCATCGATTGCAAAGCCCAAGCCGAGCCCTCTACGCTCCAGCGCCGGCTCGAGCAACTCTCCGAGACTCTCGCTCGAGACTAGGATTTCGAGACCGTCATTTCAGCTCAACTACGGTCGCGCCCGTGCCGCCCTCATTCTGCGCGGCAGGATAAAACTTCTCCACATGCGGATTGGTGGTCAGCAGCTCGGCGATCACCTTACGCAGGATGCCCATGCCGTGGCCGTGTACGATGCGGACCCGGTCGACGGAAGCCATGGCGGCGCTGTCGAGGAATTTATCCACCTGCTCGCGGGCTTCTTCGGCGCGCTGTCCGATGACGTTGATCTCGCGATAGGAAACGTCCCAGCGCGGCCCAGGCTCGTACGATATATTCTTGGGAAGCCGCGCGGCTTCGGGCGTGACCGGCAGTACCTCCTCGACGTCGTCGAGAGAGACCTGCATCTTCATCAGGCCTGCTTCCACTTCGAGCAGGCCACCCGAGAGTTTGCGCCGCACTCTTGCAGGCTCACGCACGCCCTTCAAGCGCACTCTTGAGCCTTCTTCGATTTTGAGGATGGCCGCGGCTGGCGCACGTTCTCCAAGCACTGTCTCGCGGGCCCGCTCTTCGAGCTCACGGCGGGTTCTCGCCACGCGCCGCTCGGCCTGTTCCGCGGCTTTGCGCTGCTCCCCGCTGGAGAGAATCTTGTCGATGGTTTCGCGACCCTCGGCTTCAAACTGGGCTATAGCCGATTGCAGGCGCTGGTCCATTTCCTTGAGTTTTGCGCTTTCGCGCTGTTGCCACTCTTTGGCCAGCGACTGTTCGCGCGCCGCCAAGGCTTCCCGCTGATCCTGCAATTCTCTTTCGGACTTTGCCAAATGATCCAGGCGCTCGTGCAGCTCGGCGAGAAACCGTTCCATATCGCGCTCGTGCGTCGACATCCGGCTGCGTGCGTCGTCGATCAAATTCTCGCGGATGCCGAGGCGGCTCGCGATCTCGAGCCCGGCCGATTTACCCGGCGCCCCCAGCCGCAAGACATAAGTAGGCTGCAGAGTCTCCTCGTCAAAACCCATGGAGGCATTCAACACGCCCGTCGTGGTCGATCCGTAAATCTTGAGCGCGACCAAGTGAGTGGAAGCCAGAGTGAACGCGCCGTTGGAGCGGAAGGTTTCGAGGATCGAGACGCCCAGCGCGCCGCCTTCATCGGGATCGGTGGCGCGGCCCAACTCATCCAGCAACACCAGCGATTGGGGAGTCACGGCCTCCAGCATCTCGCGCACGTGAGCGATGTGCGCCGAAAAACTGCTGAGGCTTTGTTCGATGGACTGCTGATCGCCGATGTCGGCCAGTACCTGATCGAAGAGCGGAAACTCGGCTTCAGCGGCGGGCACGGGCAGACCGGACTGAGCCATCAAAGCCAGCAATCCGACGGTTTTCATCGAGACCGTCTTGCCGCCGGTGTTCGGTCCACTGATCAGCAGTGTACGCTGGTTTTCGTCGAGTTGCAGATTGATAGGCAGGACCTGCTTTCCTTGCCGGCGCAGCACATCTTCCAGCAGCGGATGCCGCGCTTGGGTGAGCAGCAGCTTGCGATCGGAGTCCGGACTGAAGCGCGGAATGGCGCAGTCGAAATCGATTGCGAATCCAGCTTTTGCGAATAGCAACTCCAGAGCGCCGATGGAATCGACGGAGGCTTGAATCTCGCTGGCGTGACCGCGCAGCAGTTCAGTCAATTCGCGCAGGATGCGAAGCACTTCGTTTTGCTCTTCTTCGCGCAGCCGGACCAGTTCGTTGTTCAGATCGATGGTCTCTAGCGGCTCGACGAAGAGCGTGTGGCCGCTGCCGCTGGCGCCGTGAATGACGCCGTACACTTTGCGCTGCTGGCCCGCTACTACCGGCACCACGAAGCGATCGTTGCGCAGCGTGATGAACTCTTCCTGCAGCGTGCCGTCGTCGTGATGCGCGCGCAGAAATCGTTCGAGCGAGATTTGGATGTGCCTCTGCTGTTTCTCGATATCGCGGCGAAGCCGCTGCAACGCGACACTAGCGTCGTCTGCCAAAGAGGCGTCCGGAAGGATTTTGCCGCTGAGGTCACGCAAGACGGACCGAGGATCGAAAATGGCGGCTGCGCGCGCGCCTAGCCTTGGGTACTTTCCGGCGGCGACATTGAGCAGCGATCGTATTTCACCGGCCTGTTCCAGCAGACGGGTGAGCTCCAGAAGCTGTCTGGCTTCGAGCGCCGCGCCCTCGATGCGAAGCATGGGAAGACTGGTGGAAATATCGGGAAGCGAATCGAAGCGGATTCGAATTGCCGCGCCCCGGGAAGCCGATTGGGGCTGGAAGGTGGCACGCAGGTAAGCGATCGCCTCGGCGACGTCCGCCATTGTGCTTTCGAGAGGAGCGCGGCTGGAATGCGGCTCCAGTAAATCAAGCTCGTTCTGTCCAAGGCGGCTGTGCACAAACCGCCCGAGCAACTGGCGTAGGGCTTCGAACTCTAGCAGATCAGCGCTGAAGGTTTGCAAAGGCTCTCTCAACGACGCTCAACGTTCCGTCTGTAAGACGATAATCGCCGAGCTTCTGTTCCGTCACCCATGCGACGCGGCTGACATCACTGGCGGCTGATAACCGGCCGCCCACCGGACGGCACAGATAATCGATGAGCACGTAGTGATATTCAGTCTTTCCATCCGCGTCGGGGATGATGCGCTCGAAAATTTCAAAAACAGAAAGGGGTTCCACTTCAAGCCCGGTCTCTTCCAGGACCTCGCGCCGAATTCCTTGCTCTAGTTTCTCGCCGCATTCGACTATGCCGCCCGGCAGCGACCAGTAGCCTTTGAACGGCTCGCCGGCTCGCTCGACAATCAGAAGCTTCTCATTGTCGAAGATGAGAGCGCCCACGCCGAGAAAGGGGCGCGAGGGATAGCGGCGGTTATCCGTCTTAATACTGGACACTGCCCTTCACATTCAGACGCAAGCGGTAGACCGACGTTCGCGCGGTGACGTAGAGCGATTCGAAGTCTGCGTCACCGAAGGCGCAGTTAGAAGGAGTCTCGGGCAACGGCACGGAGCCAAGCGGTTTGCCTTCGGACGTGTACGCTTCGAGCTTGCCGGCCGCCACGTAAAGATTGCCTTTTTCGTCGACGCGAATGCCGTCCGGGACTCCCTCAATTTTGGAAACCAGCACACGTTCGTTGGTCGCGGCACCGTTGTGATCCAGGTCGTAAGCGCGGACGTTGTGTTCGTCGGAGTTCGTCACGTAGAGAATAGTGCCGTTGGGCGAGATGGCGATGCCGTTGGGCCGGCCGCTGGGTTTGGCGATTGGTTCTAGTTCGCCGCGACGCGAGAGGTGATAAACGCCGAAGAAGTCGAGCTCGCGCGAGTCCTCTTGGTTGCCGAAGGCGGGATCGGTGAAGTAGATCTGGCCGTCTTTTCGCACTACGATATCGTTGGGCGCGTTCAGGCGCTTGCCCTGATATTTTTCGGCGATCACTTCGACTTTGCCCTTTTTATCGGTGCGCGTGACCCGTCTCAGGTGGCTCTCGCAGGTGTATAGGCGGCCTTGCGCGTCGAAAGTGTTTCCATTTGCGCCGCTGGAATTCGAGCGGAAGGTGCCAACCGGCTTGCCTGGCTCGAGCTGCAGGATTTTGTTTTTGGGCACATCGCTAAAGACGAGATAGCCGTCGCGCGACCACGCTGGACCCTCCGTGAAGATATTGCCGGCAGCGACCTTGTCGACTTGGACCTCGCCGAAATCTTGCGAGGCGGCGGTGAGCACGAAAAGGAGGATGGCGAAGATGGATTTCACGTCACCGATCAGGTTAGCAGAAGGGACCATTTCGCTCCGATGCCCGGCATAGTCGCCGTTGGTGTAAACTAGCAAGCACGTAGTTGGTTAGGGGCACAATTTATGAAAAAAGCAACCTTGTCGTTATTCTTTTTGTTATTGGTCTGCGCGAGCGCCGTTCTCGCCCAAGACATCAGCGGTAGCATTGCCGGTACGATTCTAGACGCCAGTGGCGCGGGCGTGCCCGGCGCGAAAGTTACGATAACCTCGCTCGACCGCAACCAGGTCGTCCGCACTGTCACAACCGATGGCGCAGGCAATTACTCCGCGCCTCTGCTGCCAGTCGGGAAATATTCCCTGAGCGTGGAAGCCCGTGGCTTCAAGAAAGCTACGGATACCAACATCACCTTAAACGTGAGCGATAAGTTAACGGTAAATCTTAATCTTGAAGTAGGCGACGTGCAGCAGGAAGTGACCGTTCAGGCCGCTCCAATAGCGGTGGATTTGGAGTCGCCGGTGCAGAGCACGGTGGTCAATGGCACGCAGATACGCGAACTGGCGCTGGTCACTCGCAACTACGAGCAACTGGTGGCGCTGATGCCGGGTGTAAGCTCCTCCGCGGTGGATCAGTTGTACGTGGGCGTCTCGGCGCCGGCCGGAACGGCTGCCACCATCCCTTACGCCATCAACGGGGCGCGCAACTCCGGCAGTTCATGGACTGTCGATGGAGCCGATAACGTAGACCGCGGATCGAATCTGACGCTGCTGAATACGCCCAGCGTGGACGCGATCGACGAGTTTAAGGTACTGCGCAGCGATTACTCCGCCGAATTCGGCCGCACAGGCGGCGGTATTATCAGCGTGATCACCAAGTCCGGAACGAGCCAGTTTCATGGCGACGCATACGAGTTCGTGCGCAACAACGATTTCGCCGCCAATAATTTTCTCAACAACGCCAATCGACTGAACCTGGGAGCGAATGGCACTGCCCAAGTGCCGGCCTTGCACTATAACAACTTCGGCTGGACTCTGGGCGGGCCGGTATTCATTCCTCACGTTTACGGCAAGGACAAGAACAAGACATTCTTCTTCTTCTCCCAGGAGTTTCGACGCGTCATCACCTATTCGTCCCCGGTGGGAGTGGTTCCAACGGCGGCCGAGATCACCGGGAGCTTCCCGCATCCAATCTGCGCCTCCTACACCGGCAGCACCTGCAATCAGGTAACGCAGCAGATCACCAATATTGATCCGGTAGCCCAAGCGTATATCAAGGACATCTTTTCGAAGGTAGGGCTACCCACCGGGACCAACACGCTGCCGTCACTCTTCCGCAACACTTACAACTTCGAGCAGGAGTTGGCGAGGGTGGACCATACGTTCAATGACAAGCTCCGCGTATTCGTGCGCTATCTGCGAGATGACATTCCGACGATCGAGCCGGGAGGGCTGTTTACGGGCGACGTCATTCCCGGCGTGGGTACCACGAGTACCGATGCTCCCGCCCACAACTGGGTTGCTCACGCGGTGTCCGCGCTCTCGCCTACGTGGTTGAATGAGGCAGGCTTCGACTATTCCTACGGCGCCATCATCAGCAACCCGATCGGATTAATGGCTGCGACCAATTCGCCGGACATCAAGGTGCCGCTGCCCTTCGCCGTAACGCTGAATCAGGTGCCGAACGTGAGCTTTACCGGCGGAAGCGGCCTGGCGACCTATGGTCCATATCGCGATTACAATCGCAACTACGCATTTTTCGATAACGTAACCAAGATTCATGGGGCGCATACATTTAAGGTCGGATTCACGTACAACTACTACCAGAAGAATGAGAATAACGGTCTGTCCAATGCCGGGGCCTTCGCCTTTACTTCTGCAACGTCAACCACACCCGCCGGCGGGGCATCGCTCTTCGAGCAGGCGTTTGCAAATTTCCTGACTGGCAATGTGGCCACTTTTACGCAGTTGTCCAAGGACATTGCGCCCGACGTTCGAGCACAGCAATGGGAATTATACGCGCAGGACGATTGGCGCGCGAGGCCGAATCTCACCCTCAACATAGGCCTGAGGTATTCGATGTTCCGCCAGCCGATCGATAGCAACAACGAGCTGACTACGTTTGATCCCTCGCTTTACAAGGCGGCTAACGCGGCTCAGTTGACGTCCGGCGGTCTGTTGGCAAACACCAACGCGCTTTCCTATTTGAACGGCATCAGCATTAACGGAAGTACTTCCCCTTACGGAAGCAAAGTGGCCCGGGAAAACAGCGGGAACTTTGCACCGCGCGTCGGGTTCGCCTGGGATCCTTTCAAAAAGGGGAAGACGTCCGTTCGGGGCGGCTACGGAATCTCCTATGACGCGACTCTGTTTGGAATCTACGAGCAGAACATTTTCAACAACCCTCCATACGTGGATTCGGTTAGTATTCCAAACACGACTCTGGATAATCCCGGCGGCGGCACCGCGAGCGTCCAGAATTCGCCCAAGGCGCTGCGCGGCACGGCGCCCGGCTGGAACACGCCCTATTCACAGCAGTGGAGCCTGGAAATTCAGCACCAGTTCACGCCGTCAACACTTCTGAGCGCCGGTTATGTCGGCACCAAAGGCACGCATCTGTTAGGAATTGTCGACATCAACTCGGTTTTCCCGGGTCTGGCCTATACATCCGGCCTGGTGCCCGCCGGCACGACTCTTACTTCAGCGAACGAGACCGTCCTGAACATCCTCCGTCCGTACCAGGGCTACAACGCGATTAACCAGATTGAGCCGTGGTTCAACTCTAACTACAATGCCTTGCAGGTCTACGGTCAAAAACACTTTCGTGGCAACTCATTGATCGCGTTTTCCTACACCTGGTCCAAGAACTTGACCGACAATCAGAGCGATCGTTCTAACGCCCCTCAAAATGCCTACAATGCGCATGAAGGCGAGTATGGCCTGGCCACACTGGACCGCCGGCATGTCTTTACGGCGGATTTCGTGTACGAACTGCCGTTTTTCACTGCACAAAAGGGACTGGTTGGCAAGACCCTGGGTGGCTGGGAGGTCTCGGGAGTTCTTTACTTCAACACCGGGACGCCGAATACCATCACCACCTTGGCCGGTACCGACCCTTCTGGGCTGGGTATTTTAGGGTCGAGCGCGGCCAGCCCGCGCCCGAATATGGTATGCGATCCGAATCAGAACGCTCCCCGTACCCGTTTCCAGTGGTTCAATGCGTCTTGTTTCTCGAACGTCCCCACCGGCGTGCATTTACCGGGAAATGCGGGACGCGGTGTAGCCGAGGGACCTGGGTTTGAACGCGTGGATCTGGCGATATTCAAGAACGTCACCTTCAAAGAACGAATCCGCTTCCAGTTGCGCGGCGAGGCGACCAATGCGTTCAACCATGCCAACCCGAACGGCTTTGGGTCGTTGGGGCTGGGTAGCTCGCTATTCGATCAGATCACCAGCTATCGCGATCCGCGCATTATTCAGCTAGGGGCGAAATTCTACTTCTGAGGACTGGTTTCGCTGTCTTACTGCTGGGCCTGCTCGCGGCGCAAGCCGAGACACCGGCGTTGCGCGATCCGAAGAATGCGCTTTGGAGCGAGCGGGCTCCGGACGTTTATCGCGTCCGGGTCGACACCAGCAAAGGGTCCTTGGTGTTGGAAGTCACTCGCGCCCTTTCGCCGCGCGGCGCGGATCGCTTCTATCACTTGGTTGAAACCGGCTTCTATGACGACTCGCGGTTTTTCCGCGTGATCGCCGGAAGGTTCGCGCAGTTCGGCATCCCAGGCAACCCCGCGATTGCCGGCGTCTGGAGAAACCAGCAATTTCCCGACGACCCGGTACGCGCCAGCAACATGCGAGGCACTTTCGCCTATGCCATGACCGGGCCCGGCGCCCGTACCACACAGATCTATATCAACACCAGCGATCAATTACAGCAGGATGCCCAGGGTTTCGCGCCTTTCGGCCAGGTTATTGAGGGAATGGATGTTGTCGACAAACTTTATAGCGGCTACGGCGAGCGGTCGGGAAGCGGGATGCGCGCGGGCAAGCAGGCACGACTATTCGAGGAAGGCAATGCTTATCTCGATCGTGAGTTTCCACTGCTCGATAGGTTAATTCGCGCCCGGATCACTCACCGGTAAGTGCAAAGAATTGGCGGGGACGACAGGGCTCGAACCCGCGACCTCCGACGTGACAGGAAGAAGGCGCGGAGCCGGGCAACAAGAACTTTGCTTGATCGTCAACTCGTTGCGCGAATCGCGGGGAGCCATTTCGGAAGCTGCTACAGTACGTGCTACAGTTCTCGTCAAGCACTTTATGCTAGTTTTGGCATATAGTAGATCTAGTGGCTGAGAAGCCGAAACAACCGCGCAAACTGGTTTGGCTTGTCGACTCGATCGGTTGACGGGCTTCCCGCCCTCGGTTCGACAGAAGCTTGGATTCGCCTTGTACCAGGCGCAGATCGGGCAGAGGCATGAAAGCGCGAAGATGTTGCACGGTTTTGGCGAGAGGGTCTGGCAGGTGCGTGCAGACGATCCGGGTGGGACCTATCGTGCTGTGTATGTGGCACAGTTTGGAGAAGCAGTTTACGTGCTTCATGCCTTCCAGAAGAAGGCAACGTCGGGAATCGCGACTCCGCAACGAGAATTGGATCTGATCCGGCAACGGCTCCAACTTACCCGCAAGCTGGCCGGAAAGAGAGGGGCTGAGCATGCATAATCGAGAATCCACGCCGAGTTCTGGGAACGTCTTTGCTGACCTGAACCTTCCACAGGCAGATGATCTGTTGGCGAAAGCTGAGCTGGCCGCGAAGATCATCAAGGAGATCCAGCGGCGGCGGTTGACACAGAGCCAAGCGGCAGCGGTTCTAGGAATCGATCAACCCAAGATCTCGGCGCTGAAACAGGGAAAGCTATCTGGGTTTTCTATCGAGCGACTGATGCGGTTCCTACTCTTGCTCGGGCGCGACATTGAAATTACAGTTAAGGGAAGGTCAAAAGCAAGGGCGGCGGCAAGACTGCGCGTGGCGTAAGCGGGCGCGACATCAGGTCACTTCGGAAGGATGCCGTCGAGCTGTCAAATATCTTAAACGAGATTGTGGCGAGCGCGTGTTATTGCCCTTCGCTACGTCGCTGAGTTGGCGAGGGGCATCGCGAAGAATGTGGCCCAGTATGGCCGAGCTGTTTTCAACAACTGCTCTCGCGTAGAGGCAAGCGATGCGCTTGCAGAACTCGCGGAGGTGGTTACCGCCTTTAGCGCTGCATCTGTCAAAGGCGAGGTCGACATTTTCAAGGGCGACCTTTTGAACAGGTATTGTGTGTTGGATCGGCCGTGTACAAGGCGTGAACCGGGGACGCTTTTCGCTGCTGGAAATGGGCCCCGACGCTGTTTGGGACGAAAAACCTGAAGAGTATCGAATTAAGGAGATCACCCGCATAAATTTCGGCGGCGACTACGAGAACCCCTCCACCTCGTGGGCGGTGAACCCAGAGTCGCTTGAGTCTCACGCCCTTAAAGTTCGAAACGCCACGTGCCGCAGCTCTGCGAGCAAGTTCACCTGAGTGGCAGATACTCGATTCTTCCCCACCACTCGTTTTGAGACGTGGCACTGGCGATCAGTTCAAGGTCTTCCACCATCTGGCCGATCGTAATACGCAATTGATGCGTGTAGATGATGCCGGAGAAATCCTCGCGCTCGCTCAACCATCTTGCTCCCTCGCGGAGGAGGTCCTCGTCTTGCGAGACAAGGACGCGACCGAGTTCCGTCGCCAGCTTCAATAACACATCATCAGCCAATTCCGCTGAACCGTCTTCTTGCGCGGTCGGCACATCGATCGAGCGCAAGCGCAAAGCCGCAGTGACGCACGTCGCACGTGCACGTCCATGTACAGCGCTATGCTCAAAGAGGTCGCTTCAGGTCAAGCAACTTGCGGCGGAATTCCGCGTCGGAAAGTCGCATAGCAAGCTTGTCAGACTCTTCCAATCCCCGCCTGATCTGCTCATCGACTCGATCCTGATTCTCATAATAATAGGTCAGCGCGCCGTGGATTTGCGCCAATGAAAGATTAGGGTGCTGAAAGTGGATTTCTTCCGGACTCGATCCGTAAGCGATTTTGTCCAGCACAACCTCGGTGACCTTGACTTTCGTCCAGGCAATCCAGGCCATGCCTCAATCGTCGAGCTCGATTTGTGTTGTGAAGATGGCGGTCACGCGTCGTCTCCTCGCTTCATATACGCGCCAAGCACATTGACAAACAATCGTGAGGTACGTCACCTGTGAGGTACGTCACCTTTCGCGTGGCCAGGGAAACACGCGGCGAGTCAACGGCTTGAGAAGAAAACTGTAGCAGCTACTGTAGCACCGCCGGAAACGAGGCGAAATTAGCCGGAGGAAGGTTCGTAACCGATTGAAAGAAATGGCGGGGACGACGGGGCTCGAACCCGCGACCTCCGACGTGACAGGCCGGCGTTCTAACCAACTGAACTACGTCCCCGAGGGCGTGGAAACACGTCGGTAAACTCATATTAACACACCATTCAGCTACAACTCGAACAGCGATGCTTGCTTGCGTAAAACCACTGGCGCGGCCCATTCGCGCCACTCGCCGAGCAGTGGAAAATATAGACCAAGACGGATGGGCCGGTCATCACGCTGCACCATTAATCGCGCGTACCGTTCCAATTGCGCCCGGTACCGTTCCTTTTCAGTCTCGAGAAAACCCTCCAAGTCACTGCCTTCGTGCGCGCTGGTTTTGTAATCGATGATCCAGCGCACGCCGGACTCATCGACAAACGTGCGGTCGATCACGATCTCATACAGCTTGCCGTCGAGCAGGCCAGTGATTTGGGACTCGGATTCTGCATCAGAATGCGCACCCACAATCCATCGCCCTCTTGGATCGCGCAGCGTCCGCAGCAGTCCCGTTTCTACTTGCTGCGCTGCCTCGCCGAGGTCTGCAGGCGCAACTCCGAGATTGGCCAGAACGGCTCGGAACGCGGCTCGATGAGATCGGACGCGGGTCTCATCCCATGTTTGCAATCCTTCACGACCGATTTTCTGCAGGAAGCTGTGCAGGGCAGTGCCGGCATAACGCAATCGATCGCCTACCCACTCGAAGGTGATCGGAGCGGGCTTTATGGACTCGATTTCACGGCGCACCCAAGTCACCTCCGGCGGCGGGCCGGGAACCATCCAGTCCGCGGCGATGCGCCGGATACTATTTGGCCCTCTTGTCTCGGTGCTGCGCGAAACAGCGGATAGATTCGTAAAACTAGCCGCCACGGTGGGCCAAAGCAATCGCAGGAACGACCCGGCGGCCGGCTCCATGATCGTGCCGTCGTCCTTCCTCTTTACTACGCCGAGCAAGTCGATGCGCCGGCGCGCGCGCGTAGTCGCTACATAAAGCAGTCGAGCAGTCTCGTGCTCACCTTTGCGGCGATCTATGCGCGACAGATACTTGTAAATCGAGTCCGTCTCCAGTCCGGTTTCGGAGACCGGTGCCAGCAACAGCTCTCCCCGCTGCTCCAGCCATAGCACCAGACGCTGTTCCTCCTGACGAGTGGGGGCGTCGAGGCTCGGCAGAATCACACTGTCGAACTCCAGGCCTTTGGCCTTGTGAATGGTCATGAGCTGCAAACGGTCGCCGGCCTTCGCGTCGGGCTGCGCGAAAAGCGCATTCACCTGCTCGCGGAACCAACTAAAATCGGCCAGGTCCGCTCCCTCCTGAAGGCTTTCCAGCAGATCAAAATATGCGCCAGCGTCGTCGAGAGCCGTTTCATCCTCAACATACGCCGGTCCGCCAAGACGGAGCCACACGCCCTGCACGTAATCGCGCAGCGGGAGCCGTCCGCGCTCGGCGATGGCTTGCTCCAGCACCGGCATGATACGCCCGATCCTCCGCGCGCCGTCGTCGCTAATCTGCAAAGGCTGGCGATGCAGCAAATCCCAAATCGTCGAGCGATGATCAGCTTCAACCTGCGTAACCAGCGCGTGTAAGTCTGCGAGCGTTAGCCCGCACCACGGCGCGCGCAGAACGGCGAGCCACGAGACGCGATCCGCTGGATGCAAAAGCGCCAGCGTCAGAGCCATCAGATCTTCGATCACCGGCCGTTCGCCGAGCTGATCGATCTCGATGGCTTGAAAAGCGATGTTGTGGCGCTTCAACAACCCCACGATCGCAGGAAGATGCGTACGGGCGCGAACCAAGATGGCAACCTTGCCGTCGCCGGCACTTCGCACCAGCTCGATCACTCGGGCAGCTTCGTCATTCTCATCGAGGAAAGCGTGCACTTCTATCTTGGCGTCGTTCCGAGCCGTTCCCGCGACGCTAGCAGAGTAAGTAACGGCGCCCGACTCGATGTCTTCTTGGGGCGGAAGAATCGCGGAGAAGGTTTGATTTGTCCATTCTACGAGTGCCGCATCCGATCGAAAGTTGACGCTAAGCGCCAGTGGCTCCAGGTGAATTGTTCCGATTCCATCCTGCTTTGCCCTGAGAAACAGGCTGACATCGGCCTGCCGGAACCGATAGATGGACTGCATGGGATCGCCGACCAGGAAAAGGGTTCGGCCGTCGCCCGGCTCCCAGCCGGCGGTCAGCTTTTCGAGTAGCTCGAATTGCGTGAAAGAGGTGTCCTGAAATTCGTCGACCAGGATGTGCTGAAGGCTGTAGCCGAGGGCCAGCCCGAGATCGGTGGGCGAGTCGAGTCTACCGAGCGCCTCGGAGGCGCGGATGGAGAGTTCGGCGAAGTCCACGCGTCCACGTTCGCGAAAGACCAATTGCAGCTCACCGACCGCCAGCGTGAGCACGGAGACAGCAGCCTCCATGGCCAGCCACTGCGAGTCCGTGAAGCGCGGCGGAGGCAGATCACGAAATCGTTTTAACGCTTTAAGGAGCCGATCGTCGGTTTGCAATCGCGCCAGCAATTGCTCAACGCGAGACTTCAGAGGATGGTTAGGAGGAAAACCAATGGACGCGCTGACGCGTTTCCGCCAATCGCCGTTCGAGGTCAGCAACAGGTCCCCAACAATGGTCCAGAGATCGAGGTCATCGAGACGGGCTTCCGGAAATCGTTCCAGTTGACGGAGTGCAACGATTTCGCGGGCGACATCGTCGTCGAAGCCTTCCCGCAGTGATCGGAGCTCACCCAGGATTAGCCGTTGCAGAGATCGCTCCAGCTCGGCCCGCAGGCGCGTGAAGTCCGGATTGGCGCCGGTATGCCTTAGCCATTGATCACGACGTTCCACCATCTGAGCGATCAGGCGTTCGGCTGCGGCGAAATCATTGTCCAGATGGAGCAACAGAAACGAGACGGCCGCATGGTCACGTTCCACGTGGCGTAGGGTGTTGCGGGCTGCCTCGCGATAGAGATCCTCGGCTTTTTCGGAAATCTCCGGCATGGCGCCAAAGCGCGCCAGCCACGGCATGCGCCGCGTAATGGAGGCGCACAACGCATCGATGGTCTCGATGCGCAACTGGGCAGGATTCCGCAGAAGGTTCCAACCTTGGCGCCGGTCGTGTTCGATAACTTGGCGGGCGATCTCAAAGGTGACACGCTCGTGTTCTGTTTCCGGTGAGAGGCCGGTTTCGGCCGCCCGCAAAGCCTCGAGAACGCGCGAGCGCATTTCGCCCGCGGCTTTGCGCGTAAAAGTGATGGCGATGACGGCATCTGGAGTGTCCACCGTTTCGAGCAGCTTGAGATAGCGCTGGATCAACAACTCCGTTTTTCCAGATCCGGCTGGGGCCTGCACAATGAACGATGCCGAAGGATCGAGCGCGCGCCGGCGGGCCGCGTTATCCGCGATCATTTTCAATCTCCCGAATCCGGCACAGAGCGGTCAGGCCGCAGTATTCACAAGCGCCTTCTTTATGATCGACGACGGCCGATCCGTCGCGATAACCGGCGGCCAGATGCTCGAGGATACGCCTCCACTCCGCTACCTGGTCCGCGAACGATCCGGGCTGCGTCGACATTTTCTTGATTCCCGGCAGGATCGCCTCATTCTCTGTGATGCCGCGGAATCCAAGTTCGCCCGTTCGGATCACGGCAAAAGCAGCGCCATGGATCGGGCGCGCACTGGTGGCGCAATAAAGTGGAAGCTGCGGCTCATCGGGACGATCCGTGTCCCAACCGGCCGACTTCACCACGCCCGTCTTGTAGTCGAGAATGATTTCACCGCTGGTTCTCAACTCATCGCCGGTATTTAATGCGTCGATGCGGTCCACCCGTGTCCGGACCTGGAGTCCTCCGACCGTGACCAATCGTTCTTCTTCCGGCTTCAGAACGGTGAAAGGCGCGCGGGCCTTCTCGATTTCGAGCCATCGTGCGAGCAGGATCTGCAATCGGCGCTGTTCCACTTTGCGGCCCATTCCGATGCCGAGATGGTTGAGGGAGGCTTCAACGTTGCGCGCTATCAGATCGGCCAGCTCGCCGGCCGTTAATTCAATCAGGCGCGACTGCGAACCGAGCTCGGTCCAGATAAATTCGAGTGCTTTGTGCACTGTGCTTCCGCGGTCTTTGTAATTGAGTCCGAGGTCGGTTTCCTCCAGCGGCCGGGCTCCTAAACGATACTTGGCGAACGCCCGAAATGGGCACGCGGCCATGTCTTTGAAGAGCGATGCTCCACCGGGCTGCATGAGGTCGGTTGCCACCGGCGGGGCGTTTTCGTCAATGAGTTGTTCGATCGTGACGCCGCCGCGCATCCGCGCAATCCAGTCGTTCGATTGGTCGACGCCGTCCCATCCGTCCCAGGAGCCGCTTGCCAGCAGCGGGCTGGGCGCAAGTACCCGGTCACCTTCTGTCCCGGGGTAACTGAGCACGATTTCGGGCGCGCTCGCGAGCAAACGGGCGATTAATTTGCCCGCGAAGGTAAGCTCACGTTCCGGCGAAGCGTGCGGCAGGCCGTATTCACGTTGCATCGAAATTGGAATAAACGGATTGGGACTAGCGGCGGCGGGCAGCGCTTCATCGTGCAGACCCATGATCCACAAGTGATCGAAGCGCAGGCCGGACGCTTCGAGCAGGCCCATGACCTGGACGGGCGCGCCTTCGTTCTCCACTTGAAAGGACGTTTCTCGGGCGATATCTTTCAGACGAGAGAACGCCTGGGAGAAGGTCATTGGCGCGGCGGCCATGTCGAGCGCCGCGAAGCTTGAGAGCAATCCGAGCCATGTCTCCAGCACCTGGTGCTCGTGACTGTCGAGGACCCGGTCTCCCGGCCAGCCGAGCGCTTCGAGGAGCTTCGAAAAATCGCGGCTCCAGGCACTGGGGTCCTGTGCAGCGGGAAGTTTATCGACGCTCTTCTCGAGCCGTTGCAGAAATCGTTGTAACAGCGGGCAGTTCCCGGCGGCATTGCGTAGCAAGGAAGCACTAACGTCCCATACACCTTCCTTTCGAAGCTTTGCATCCAGCAGGGCACGCTTGGTCCACTCAGTTTTCGCTCCCCCGAAGAATGGCGACCTCAGCAACATTCCCGCGCGTGGCAGTGTCGCGGGTCCGAGCGCGAATTCCAGTGCTAACAGCGCCGCATGCACCAATGGATATTCGTCCAGCCCCGGACCGAGCGACAGGTGAAACGACCATTCGCGTTGCGGCGCCCCACCCGGATGGAGCGTCTCTCTAAAGACACGCTCGACTTTCGGTCGGAGACTGCTCAGGTTTGGAATACTGACGCCGATCTGGGCCTCCGGATCCCGTTCGAGCTGAAGCCGAGCCCACGACGCGGCGGACTGAATTTCTTCTGTTGCGTCACGAAATTTCCAGCGCTGGAGCCGGGGAGTGAAGCTTCCCATTTCTATCTCATGCCACTCGCCGGTGATCGCGAAAAACTCGACCTGCTGCGGCGTCAAGTCATGGAACCCAGCCCTATAGAGCGCTGGCCATCGCGGTATTGCGCCGGATCTGAGCAACTCGCCAACAAAGTCACTGAGACGCGCCCGTTCCATCCAGTTGTTTGCCTGGCAGAGCTTGGCGAATGCGCGCGACCATGCCGCGAAAGCGGACCAATCGTCGCTCGCTTCGAAGCGCCCGTCCACGGGAAGGCGGTACGCCTGGACTAACTGCCAAGCTTCCATTGCCTGCGCAGCGGTCTCGGGAATTCGCAGCAGCGAATCCCCCGCGGGAGAATCACGAATCACCTGCTCCCAAACGAATTGCTCCTGCAGTGCATCGAGCAAAGCCGGCGGGCTCGGATTTGCGCCGCTGAGCACCCACTCACGCCAGACGCGTCCGAGAAATGCATCCAGCGGAAGAATATCCGGCGTTTTCCAGACCGAGCGCGCCCCAGCTTTCTGGCGCAAGCCGAACTCTTGTCTAAGCACGCGCGCGAGGCGTCGGCTGGCGGTGACAACGCTGGCCCCGGCTTCGATGGCGCGGAAACAATCCTCCTGCATGTGCTTTCATAATATTTGACCAAGCGGATCACTGTAGCAATCGACGGCCCGGCCGCCGCTGGAAAAAGTACGCTGGCGCGCCGGATTGCGTCGAAACTTGGCTATACGTATGTCGACACTGGAGCAATGTATCGCGCTGTGGCGCTGTGGGCGCTGCGAACGAAGGTTGCCGTCTCGGACATGCATCGGCTGGAGCAGCTCGCCAAGGAGGCGCGCATCGAATTCCAGCCGGGAACAAACGCCGTGCTGCTGAATGGAGAAGACGTCACCGAGGCCATTCGCGCTCCGGAGATCGGCGGGGCCGCGTCCGAGATATCGAGGATCCCGGCGGTCCGGCGCGAACTGGTCAAAAAACAGCGCGCCATGGGCGAGCAGGCGTCGGTGGTGATGGAGGGGCGTGACATCGGCTCGGTGGTGTTTCCCAGCGCGACTGTGAAGATTTTTCTAGATGCCCAGCCGCAAGAACGCACGGAGCGCCGAGCCAAAGAAGCGTCGCTGCCATCCGACGTGGTAGCCGAGCAGATCCACGAGCGCGACCAGCGGGATCGCACGCGCAACGAGTCGCCTCTGGTGCAGGCTCCGGACGCGGTCTACGTCGACACGACCGGCCTTTCTATCGACGAAGTGGAAGCGGCGCTGCTGAAGCTCATCCGTGACCGCACGTCGAACGGTAAGGAAAGAACTCATTGAGATGAATAATCTTCTGGTGATGAAATTCGGCGGCACCAGCATGGGCTCGGCCGAGCGCATCAAAGTCGCGGCGCGAATCTGCACTGAGCAAAAGCGGCAGCGACCAGTCGTAGCGGTGGTGTCGGCGATGTCCGGCGTCACCGATCTGCTCCTGAACACTTTGCGGCACGCCGAAGGAGGTGACGAACCTGGAATCGCGGCCAATATCGAGCGCCTGATGGCTCGGCATCTGGAAGCGTGCAAAGAGTTGCTCGATAACGCACGGTGCGAGTCCACGATCTCAGGCATTCGGGAACTGATTGGCGATTTTGAGCGCATCGCCAATGGCGTGCGAATGCTGGGGGAGCGGCCGCCGCGCTCGGTGGATGAAGCCATCGCGATCGGCGAGCGGCTTTCGGCTCTGATGATCTCCCAGTATCTGGAAGCCAGCGGCGTGCCAGCCACGGCGATCAACGGAGCGAGCGTCATTGTCACCGACGCGGTGTTCGGGAATGCGACTCCCATTATGCCGGAGACACGTAAAAAGGCGGACCAGATCGTACGGCCGCTGCTCGAGCGCGGCGCTATCGCGGTGGTGACAGGATTTAACGGTGCCACTATGGATGGCCGTCCTACCACGCTCGGCCGCGGCGGGTCGGATTTCTCAGCGTCCATCCTGGCGGCGGCGTTGGACGCATCCGAGCTTTGGATTTGGACAGATGTGGATGGCATCATGAGCGCCGACCCGCGTTCCGTCGCCGACGCGCGCGTGCTAGATTCGCTCACTTACAGCGAGGCGGCGGAGCTAGCCTACAACGGCGCGAAGGTTCTGCATCCGCGGACGCTGGCGCCCCTCATCGAACGTCAGATTCCTGTATGGAGCAAGAACAGTTTCAACCTGAAGCATCCGGGTACCCGCATCGTTTCATCGGTCGAGGCTCCGCTTGGCCCACGCGCCGTGACGTCGATGGCTAACGTAGCGCTGATCTCGCTAGAGCCGGCCAATGCGGCTCTCAGCGGCACGCGGCTAATGGCGCGCGCTCTCGAAGCGCTAGCGGATGCCAACGCTGAAGTCCTGGCGCTGACCAGTTCCAGCTACCGGCAAAGCTTCTGTTTCCTGGTGCGAACGGAGGAACTGCCGGCAGCGATGAAATCGCTGGAAGCAGACTTGGCCCTTGAACTGACTCATGGCTATTTGAAGCCTATCGCAGTTGACGAAAACGTCGGGCTGCTGGCGGTTGTCGGCGAAGGGATGCGAGGAACGCCCGGTTTGGCGGGACGGGTTTTCCAAGCGATCTCACTGCAAGACGTCAATATAATCGCCATCGCTCAAGGGTCTAGCGAATTGACTATCAGCGTGGTGGTTCGTCGGGACGGTTTGGAGCGGGCCATCCGCGCGGTCCACCAAGAGTGCCGCTAGCTCACTCGTCGCCAAATTGTTTTCGCAATTCCTCTTTGGCCCGAGCAAGCACCCGTTTCCGTTTCGCGGACAGATGCGCGCCGGCGCGGTTGATATAGAAGTTCAACATCGACATAGCGGATTGCAAGGGTGAACCCTTGCGCCGCTGACTGGACTCGGCCGAATGTTTGAGCGATCGAGCGATGCGTTTTGGATCGTTCCAGGTAAATACGCCGGAATCCAGATCGAGAGCGTTACTCGTCTGTGTGACGTGTTGGGACCAGCGCAGAGGAGTTGATGGCTTCGCGGTCTTGCGCGGCATAAGTTTGGTTTCCCATCTATGGGACACCCAGCGCTGGTCAGTTGTTTCGGCGAACGCCGCGTATGTCACACTAAAGTCGTGCCTGAGTACTGCACGTGCGGCGCGCAACTGCCGCCGGACGCCCGTTTCTGCCACAAGTGCGGAAAGCCGCAATACGACTATCCCGGGCTTGAGCAAGAAACCATTGAACCAGTCGCGCCGCTGGAGGCTGCTGTTTCCCCTGCTATGGCCGTCCAGCCCCCGCTCGAAATCAGCTTTCACAACCGGCTGGCGGTTCGAATTGGATTCTTGGCCGCGTTGATGGCAGTCTTGCCGTTCATGCTCTTGCTTCCGGTTCCGTTTCTGCCATCGCTGGTTGCATTTCTCACCGGATTCCTAGCGGTTTTTATTTACTCTCGGCTCACTGGACAGGCACTCAGCATCCGCAGTGGCGCGCGCATGGGCTGGATCACCGGCGTGTTTTCATTTACATTTGCAACCGCGTTTTTCACTATTACGATGGTCGCCATTTCCAGCCAGGGCAAGATCGCCGATTTCTTCCGCGAGCATCAGGACCAGTTGCATTTGAGAGGCGACCAGTTGAGCGCCATGACCAAGCTCCTGGACGATCCAGCCGGACTGGTGGGCTTGATCGTCGTTACGCTATTGATGCTCTTCATTCTTCTTACGGCGCTCCCGATGTTGGGCGGGGCGCTGGGCGCAAAGGTGCTCGAGAAGGAATGATGCCGATTTCCTCGGCGGCGAAGGTTGGCGCCGCGATCCTCGCTGCAGCGGTGTGTGCGTTCGCGCTCACTCCCGAACAGCGTCGCCTCAACCTCGATTCCTTCGAGTATGTCTGGAAAACGGTGCGCGACAAGCATTGGCAGACCAAACCGGGCGGCCTCGACTGGCAGGCCGTCCATGACGAATTACGTCCGGCGATCGAGAAGGCCGACAGCAGGGACGCGGCGCGGGCCGTTATGAATGACATGCTCGGGCGGCTGCATCAGACCCATTTCGGCCTCATTCCATCGGAGCTTTATTCCGATCTCGACGGCGCGCACGGCAAAGGCGGCGAAAGCACTACGGGGCTGGACGTGCGTATCGTCGGTGCGCAGGTGCTGGTGACGTCGGTGGATGCGGGTTCCTCCGCTGCCGGAAACGGTGTGCTGCCCGGCTGGCAGATTTTGAAAATCGGCGACATAGATCTGGATTTGGTGATTGCGAAGCTGGATGAGACCTACGCGAAATCGACGCTGCGGGAACTGGTTTCGAGGCGTGCAGTACTCAGCCGGCTCGAAGGCGAGCCCGGAAAATCTGTGGAAGTGACGTTTCTGGATGGACGCGAGCAGCGCGTCACGAAGACGCTTCGCCAGGAAAAACCAAAGGGAACGCTGGCTCAGTTTGGCTATCTTTATCCCACCCATGTGTGGTTTGATTCGTCGAAGGTCGGCGGAGGCAACATTGGCTACGTGAGCTTCAACATGTTCCTCGATCCAGCGCGACTAATGAACCTTTTTGCGGAAGCGGTGCAGTCGTGCAGTAAGTGCGACGGTTTTGTGATCGATCTGCGGGGAAATCCTGGCGGGATCGGATTGATGGCGATGGGCATGGCGGGTTGGTTTATCGACAAACCGGACCAGTTGCTAGGCACGCTGTACATGCGGGAGACGACACTGAAGTTCATCGTGAATCCGCGGGTCGAAACCTTTGCCGGGCGGGTTGCGATTCTGGTGGACGGTACGTCGGCTTCGACGTCCGAGATCCTGGCGGAAGGAATGAAGGATCTAGGGCGTGCGCGCGTCTTCGGGACTCGGACGGCTGCGGCGGCGTTACCGTCGGTCTTTGAACTGTTGCCCAACGGCGACGGTTTCCAGTACGCGATCGCGAATTATATTTCGGAAGGCGGGAAGCCGCTCGAAGGCCTCGGAGTAACGCCGGATGTAGAGGCGCCGGTCACGCGTAAAGCGCTGCTCGAAGGGAAGGATCCGGCGCTGGATGCAGCCGTCGCGTGGATCAAGAAACAATTAGGGACAGTGCACTCAAATAACAATTTTCGTATGCCCCCATCCCAACTCCGCGATGGCGGGCAGCCCAACTTGGCAGAATCATCCCGAGAATGAACCGATATCAACTCGTAATATTGAGTCTCTTTATCGGAGTATTTTCCGGCTCCGCCTGCGCGCAGATTTTCGGAACCAATCTGATCGTTAACGGCGACGCCGAGGCGGGTCCCGCGGATCCTTCTGGAACTTCGCCGGTAGTGATACCGGGTTGGGCCAAGAATGGTTCCGTCGACGTCCTTACGTACACCTCCGCCATAGGCATCAACCCGGCTGCTGGCGATCTGGCGCCGCTCAACCGTGGGAATAACTATTTCAGCGGCGGGCCTGGATCTGCGGACACGACCAGCGAGATAATGCAAACGATTGATCTTTCGGCCGGCGCCGCCACCATCGACGGCGGTAACGTCACTTGCTCTCTTTCGGGATATCTAGGTGGAACGACCCCGCTAGGTAGCACCACAAATGAGAGTACGGTCTCGATCTCGTTCCGGGACGCCTCTGGGCAGCAACTCTTGAGTTCCCAAATTGACCCCTTCGCCATCGGCTATAAAACCGGCGTGCTGTTTCAGAGGACCGTCGCTCAAGTACCGCCAGGCACAAGGTCCGTTGCCGTTACAGCGCGCTTCTTCGGTGGTGATGGCCCCAGTCATGCCTTTGCAGATAATTTATCACTGATCCTCTCCGCTCCGGCGGCGCCCGTTTCTGTGTTGGACAGAAATCTGGTCGTCAACGGAGACGCTGAGTCGGGGCCGTCCTCGGCTTCAAATGCGATTACTCCCGACGTACCAGGATGGCAGCGCTCTGGCGCTATGTCGGTGGGAGCCTATAGCGATCCGAACGGGATTCACCCAACCGCAGTTGGCCTCTCGAATCCTGGAATGAACTTCCTTTGGGGCGGTCCCCGTGGCGGTTCGGAGAGTTTTCAGATATATGATGTCTCCGCGGCCGCGGCCCTCATCGATACGGGGCAATTGACTTACACGCTCTCCGGTTGGCTCGGGGGCATTGGTGCCAACAACGATTACACCTATGTAACGCTCTTCTTTACGGGTTGGGAATCGACCACCTTAGGGCAGAGCATTCTCCAAGGGCCCACCGCCAGCGCCCGGCAGAACAAAACAGAAATGTTGTTTAGCTCAGTGACGGGAGCTATTCCTGCAGGGACTCGCGTCATTAACTTGATTCTCTACTTTCAAGCACCCCCGGGGCCGAACCCGCAGCCACCCTTTGGACTCGCTGATAGTATCTCTCTCGTGCTATCGAGTACAGGCGTTCCTTCTAACGCCCCAGCGATATCCGGAGTCACAACGGCGAGTGCCTTCGGAGCATTCACGCTAATCGGCGGCGGTACCTGGATCGAAATATACGGAACGAATTTGGCGAAGGACACTCGTCAATGGAACGCCTCGGATTTCAACGGGACGAGTCCTCCCACACGGTTGGACGGTACCTTTGTCTCGGTAGATTCCTTGTCTGTTCCTGTCTATTTTATCTCTCCCACTCAAGTGGACGCGTATTTGCCCATTGTGTCCTTGCCGGGGCAGAGCGACATTGTGGTCGGTACGCCGACTGGAGCGAGTGCGCCTTTTACCATAACCGTGAACACTATGCAGGCCGGTCTGCTTGCGCCTCTTTCCTTTCAGGTCAACGGGAAGCAATATGTGGTCGCACTGCTTCAGGATGGAACGACGTACGTGTTGCCGACAGGTGCCTTTCCAGGTGTCAACTCGCGCCCGGCGATACCAGGCGAGGTCATCAGCCTTTATGGGACCGGCTTCGGACCGGTCACACCAAGCATTCCCGACGGCGAGGTCGTGTCTCAATCGAACAGCCTGACGACGCCGCTCGAGGTGTCCTTCGGAACAACTCTGGCCACAGTCTTATACCAGGGCCTCTCTCCGGGCTCGATTGGGTTGTATCAGTTCAACGTTGTGGTGCCATCTGTGCCTGATAGCGATGTTGTTCCGCTAAATTTCAAGCTCGGAGGACAGGCGGCGCGGCAACAATTGTTGATTGCCGTTCATCAGTGACTGTGCGAAACGGCGCCGTTTCGCGCGCACCAACTCCGATGGTCGGACTCTACGCCGCCCGGCCCACTGCCGCCAGCTCCTTCACGATGCTCGACAAAAAACTCTTGGCATCGCCAAACAGCATGAGCGTATTTGGCATGTAATATAAATCGTTGTCGATCCCAGCGAATCCCGGATTCATGCTGCGCTTGATGACCATCACCGTGCGAGCCTTATAAGCCTGGATGATCGGCATGCCCGCAATCGGGCTTTTGGGATCGGTCTCCGCGCCTGGATTTACGACGTCGTTCGCGCCGATGACCAGCGCTACATCGGCCATCGGCATCTCGGGATTGATGTCGTCCATTTCCCGCAGCTTGTCATATGGCACGTCCGCCTCGGCCAGTAGCACATTCATATGTCCCGGCATGCGGCCGGCCACTGGATGAATCGCGAACTCCACGTTGACGCCGCGCTTTGTGAGAACGTCGAACATCTCCTTGAGCTTATGTTGCGCTTGCGCGACCGCCATTCCGTATCCGGGAATCACCACCACCGTGCGCGCCGAATCCAGGATTTGCGCCGCCTCTTCTGGGCTCGCTGATCGATAAGGGCGCTCGCTGGTGGCCGCCGCGCTGGTCTGCAGTTGTCCGAAAGCGCCGAACAGCACGTTGCTGAACGACCGGTTCATCGCGCGGCACATGATGATGGCCAGTATGAATCCCGAGGAGCCGTCCAACGCGCCCGCTACAATTAGCAGCCGGTTATTCAGCACGAATCCCATAGCGCTGGCCGACAATCCCGCGTACGAATTTAGCAGCGCGATCACCGTCGGCATGTCCGCTCCGCCGATCGGAATGATCAACAACACGCCGAACAGCAGCGCTAACGCGACGAAGATCGGAAACAACACAGTCTGCTCCGGGTTGGTGATCAGCAGGATGCCGGTTATTGCCGCCGCCGCGAAAACGCCCAGGTTGACGAAATTCTGGCCCTTGTAGGTGATGGGCCGCTGCGGCAGCACTTCCTGCAGTTTTCCGAAAGCCATCATGCTGGCCGTGAAAGTTAGAAAGCCGAGCAGCGTCTCGATGATGAGAGCAGTCATCTCCACTGTCGTCAGCGGCGGCCCCTGCTGCACTCCTTTGTAATATTCCGCGGTCCCGATCAGCGCCGATGCCAGCGCGCCACACGCGTGCGAAAAGGCGGTTCGCTGCGGGACCGCGGTCATGGGCATGATGTAGGCGATCGGGACGCCAATCGCCGAGCCCAGGAAAAACGCGATCAAGATCCACTGATACTGCACCACCTCGAACCGCAGCAGCGTGCCCACCACCGCCAGCAGCATGCCGATTTCGCCGATGATCACGCCGCGGCGCGCGGTGGCCGGCGAGTTCATCCACTTGATGGCCAGGATGAACGACATGGCCGCCAGCATGTAGATGAACGGAAGAAGTGTGTCGTCCAATTTCATTTCTTTTCCGGCTCCCGTTTCTTGAACATCTTCAGCATGCGATCGGTGATCAGATAACCCGCTCACCACATTGAGCGACGCCAGCAGCACCGCCGAAGAAGCCCAGAATGCGCGACAGCGTGCTGGCATCCTGCGCTCCGGTGATCAAAATCGCACCCACCACGGTGATCGCCGAGATCGCATTAGTCAAAGACATCAGCGGCGTATGCAGCAGCGGAGAAACGCCTCGTATCAACTGAAATCCCAAAAAAGCAGCCAGCATGAAGACCCACAGGTCGAATTCGTAAGCGCCCATGTGCTTTTACCTCCCTTCACCGGCCGGAGCCACGGGCGCCAATCCCAGCGCTTCGGCGACGCGCGCGTTCACCACTTCATTTCCGTAAGTCACCAGCGTCTCGCGAATAATTTCATCCTCGCGATTCAATTTGAATTCGCCCTTCTGCACCATCAGCTTCAGAAACGACACAATGTTCGAGGCATACATCTGGCTGGCGTGATAGGGAATCGTCGACGGTACATTGAGCGGCCCCAAGATCGTGATCCCCTGATGCACCACCGTTTCGCCCGGCCGCGTCAGCTCGCAGTTTCCGCCCCGCTCGGCCGCGATATCGACAATCACCGACCCCGGCGCCATCGCGCTCGCCATTTCTCTGGTGACCAGGATCGGAGCCTTCTTGCCCGGCACCGCCGCTGTGGTAATCACCACGTCCTGCTCGCGCAATACTTCGGTCAGCAATTCGCGCTGCCGCTTGTAAAAATCTTCGCCCATCGCTTTCGCGTATCCGCCTGTGCCTTCCGCGGCGGCGCCCTCTATGTTCAGCACCACGAACTTTCCGCCCAGGCTCTCGATCTGCTCCTTCACCGCGCTGCGGACATCGTAGGCCGACACCACTGCGCCCAACCTCCGCGACGTCGCGATAGCTTGCAATCCGGCCACTCCCGCGCCCAGGATGAAGGCTCTCGCCGCTGTCACCGTGCCCGCCGCCGTCATCAGCATCGGAAAAATTTTTGGCAGCGCCATGGCCGCCATCAACACCGCCCTATAGCCGGCGATCGTCGCCATGGAAGACAGCGCGTCCATGCTCTGCGCACGCGTGATGCGCGGCATCAACTCCATCGACAGAAAAGAAACGCCGGCGTGCGCCAGGTCGGCTACTTCTCGCGGCGAAGTGAGCGGCTCGCCGAATCCGATCACCGTCTGCCCCGGCCGAAAAAGCGCCAGATCCGCACGACCAGCTTCCGGATTCGCTCCCAGCGATCGCACCTGAACAATGATGTCCGCCTGCGCGAACACCTCGGCGCGGCTCGCGATCTTGGCGCCGCGCGCGACATACTGATCGTCCGGGAATCCGGCTTCGACGCCCGCCGATTGCTCGACAATTATGCTCGCGCCCAACTTTCCCAGCGCTTCGGACGTGCGCGGAATCAGCGCAACCCGGCGCTCGCCGGGAAAGGTTTCTCGCGGTACTCCTATGGTCACTGCCACGAACTACCTCCAAAAGGGAAGGCTGTTAGAGACTCAGCGCAGCCTCATGATTCATCGATGACAGCTTAGCGTCATGGCATCGAGCGAGCGGAATGATTCTCTACAGCCCAAATCAAGATGATAACCTTTTTGGCCAAAAGGAATAACATATGACCATGCGCCGCACTATCTTCCTGATTTTCGCTCTGACCTCCGCCGCACTTGCCGCCGACCTCACCGTCGGTACGGCCACAGCGCGCTCGGGACAAAAAGCAACTGGCGTCCTTCCAGTTCCGGCCGGCGTCGACGCCGCCACTAACATTCCGGTCATTATCGTCAGCGGCGCCAGGCCCGGGCCCACGCTCGCTTTGGTCGCCGGCGCGCACGGAACCGAATATGCCTCCATCATCGCCTTGGAGAAGCTCGCGCAAATCGCCGAACCTTCCGTACTCTCCGGCGTGCTCATCATCGTTCCGCTCGTGAACGTGGCTTCCTTCGAGCAAAAAGTTCCGCACCTCAATCCCACTGATAAGAAGAACATGAACCGCTTGTTCCCTGGGAAGGCCAACGGAACTCAAACTGAGCGAGCTTCCTGGGCCATCGCCAAGCAGGTAGTGGAAAAGTGCGATTATTTGATCGATTTCCACGGCGGCGACCTGGATGAAAACCTCCGCCGCTATTCCTATTGGGCGCAGACCGGTAAGGATAAGCTCGACGCGACTTCGCGCGGCATGGTGCTGGCGTTCGGGCTGGATCACATCATCCTGCAAAACTTCCGGTCGCCTGTTGCCGCTCTTGGCGCCGTTACCCTCACCCGCTTCGCAAGCGACGTTGGAAAACCGTCCATCGCGGTGGAAGCCGGACATGCAGGCACGACCAACGCCGAAGACGTCGACGTGCTGGTCGACGGGATCCGGAATGTCATGCGGCATCTGAAGATGTTGCCAGGCACTGTCGCGCCGGTGGAGCACCCGATTTGGCTGGCGCACTCTACCACTTTGACGAGCGAATATGACGGCATCTTCTATCCAGTCGTGGGCCCTGAAGCGTATGTCGGCAAAGGCACGACAATCGGCTATGTCACAGATTATGTTGGCAACAAGATCTGGGATATTCCGTCGCCGGTGTCCGGTGTGATCATCTATATTGGCGCGGTTCCGTCTATGAAGAAAGGCGACAACGTCGCCGTCATCGGCGAGCCAGCGGACAATCCCTAACGCGCTGTGTCCCCGAGCCGCTGCGCCACCGGCATTGCTCGCTGCACGAATCCGCCGTCGGCCGTGGGCGCCAGCTCGATTTGTTGTGGCGAGCATTCCGATTTTGGTTGGGTCCCATCGATAAAATATGACGACACACCTTCCGGACAGGCGGGGCCCGATAGATCGCCTGAGTCCGGATCGAAGGCGACGCGAACCACACCGGGTGGAGGCGGGAAAGCCTTGGCGTCGCCATACTGTTTATAGTGAGCCGCGGACATCATGAACTCTGTCCAGATCGGCAGCGCGGAATGCGCACCCTCCAGCCCCAGTTCGCTGTAATCGTCAAAGCCCACCCACACCACGCACAAGAGCTGCGATGTGAATCCCGCAAACCACCCGTCATGCGAGGTCCCGGTCTTTCCAGCAGCCGGCAGTTTGAATCCGCGCGCCCGAACACCGGCCGCCGTTCCGCTGCGCATGACCTCTTGCAGCATATCCACCATAACGTACGCTACCCGCGGGTCCAAAACACGCCGCATCTGGGGCTGATGCTCATATAGATCGGTGCCAGTCTGATCTCGAATTGTCGATATAAACGCCGGCTGAACGCGCACGCCGTTATTGGCAAACATCGTGTAGGCACCCGCGATTTCGAGCGGCGAAACCTGATAAGCCCCCAATGCCACCGAGGGCGTGGGTTGTATATCTTCGTTGAGCCCCGCCTGGTGCGCAATCGCTACCACCTTATCGAAGCCCGCCATCTCGCCGACCTTCACCGCCGCGACATTGAGTGAATGCGCCAACGCGTAACGCAGCGTCACGCGTCCCATGAACTCATGCCTAAAGTTGCTCGGACTGTAGGTCTGCTGATTTCCGTATTCAAAAGTCGTCGGCGAATCGTCCACGGAGGATGCCGGTGTTAATACGGGATCGCCCCCCGCTAGCGCGGTGTTCAACGCCGCCGTGTAGACGAACGGCTTGAAAACAGATCCAGGAGGCCTTTTCGACAGCACGCGGTCCAATTGGCTGGATGCATAATCACGGCCGCCGCACAACGCTTTCACTTCTCCGGTACGCGGATCTATCGCGATCAGCGCAACTTGCGGCTTCGGTCCAACGGGTTGTCCGCGCTTACGCCTGGCAGCCAGTTCTTTGTCAACCAATTGCATCCCATCCGCGATCGCCTGTTCGGCGGCGCGCTGTAAGCGAAGATCGAGGGTCGTATAAACTTCAGCCGAACCGGCCGGCTGCCGTTCCTCTAATTTCTTCGAAACATCATCGCTTGCTATGTCGAGGAAGTATTGCGACTCAGACAATTCGCTGTTGCCCGGATGCAGACCCAGCGGCGCGGCCATGGCGGCCTGGTACTCCGCGCGGGTGATGTACTTGTTCTCGCGCATCAATGCGAGCACCAGGTTACGCCGCTCGAGCACGCGCCCCGGGTTCCGAAAAGGATTCAGGTAACTAGGCCGCTGAATTAGCCCGGCCAGCATCGCCGATTCGGTCAGATTCAGTTGCTGTATGTCTTTGTTGAAATACGCTCGCGCCGCCTCGCCAAATCCGCTGATGCTGAAAGTGCCTTGCCCGCCTAGGTACACCGCGTTGCAGTAATCTTCAAAGATCTCCTGCTTGCTTAACTTGCGTTCCAGATGGAACGTGATGAGAGCCTCGCGCATCTTCCGCTTCCAGTTCTTATCTCGAGCCAGCCAGAGGTTCCGGGCAAGTTGCATCGATATTGTCGATGCGCCCTGCTCTTTGCGGCGCTGTCGCACGTCTACGTACATGGCTTTCGCGATGCGCGGAACATCGAATCCGGAATGACCGAAGAAGCGTTTGTCCTCGGCCGATATGATTGCATGCACCAGTGCTGGCGGCATATCGGAATAATGGACCATCAGACGCTTCGCCCGCCCTTGATTGGATAGATTAGTGATGAGCTGAGCGGGAAGCTCGTAGCGCCCCACCCGCCGGCCGTTAACATCTGTGATTGAGGAAACGGCGCCCTTCGCGAATTGGATCTCCGCCGGTAGCGCCGAATGCACGGCTACCGAAGTCTCTGTCACTGTGGATCCGATCCCAGCGCGCTTCAAAGCTTCCGCGAGCTCGGACGGAGCCATGACGTCGCCCGCCGACAGCACTTCGGGAGCCGCGTAATAGGTAACAGCGTTTTGAAACGGGCCGGCAGCCAGGCGCTCATCTACCCGTTTCGAAATTCGATGATAGACCACGCCGAGTGTGACCCCCAAGGCGACCGTCGCCGCCATCAACAACACGCCTGAGGTAATCAGGATCCAGCGGAGAATGTGCCGCGACGAGACATCGGCGGGTTGTTTTTCAACAACGGCCGGTCCTTTTTCAATTGACTGGTTTTCCTCGAGATCCACGCGCCTGTCGGATGCACGCCGCACCCCAAGTAAAACTCCCAGTGGCGTCAACAATCTACAAGAACAACGCGCGTCGTTAGTGTGGTCGATTTTACATTAATCGTTTCCCGGGGCTCCCAATCAATGGGTGTTACAGCGCTATCACCTTTCGCATAGAACTGTTCGCTTACACGGGAAACGCTTCGGTCTACCGGCCCATTTTGATGACCTAACTAAGGCTACCGCCGGGACTGTATTTTCCCGAACCGATGCTACTATCGCTGCGAGTCATCCTATGAAAACTCGCACTTTCACCATCCCCGCGTTGGCCGGCGCGCTTCTACTTGCCGGTGTTTCCTCGCTTACGGCCGGCCTCACTGGAGCGATTTTTACGACCAACAGCGCTGGAACTGTGGTCAATGGCAATCAGTATGATTCCCCCTGCTCGGTTTACCTCAACGGCGGCCCTGGCTCTCACGCCCCGGCCACGGCCGCTGGTTTGCCGGACGGTGATTATTACTTTCAAGTCACCGACCCGAGCGGTCAGCAACTGCTCAGCACCGATCCGGTGGCCAACCGGCATTTCGTAGTGAGCGGTGGCTTAATCGTCGCCTATGTCAGCGACGGCCTGGACCCCGTGCATTTGACGACTCCCAATCAGAATCATCCGGGAGCTGTCACCATCCGTCTGGCGAATTTATCCTGCCCGGTCGACTTCCTCGCCACCTCTAACAACGGCGGCGCCTACAAGGTTTGGGCCACGCCGGTCGCCAGTTTCGTCGGAAATCCCGCTCTTGTCGATAACGGTTGCAGCTCCGGATGCTTCCATGGCTTCATTCCATCCGCGTCGAAAACCGACAATTTCAAGGTCAACACCGCATCTGCTACTTTTTGCCTGACGGTCCAGAAGTTGTTTCTGCAAAGCGATGGCTTTACGTTCGCGCCGCAGCCAAATTGGGAATTTTGGGTGACCGACCCGCTCTCCGTGACCAACGAATTTTTCACCGATTCCAGCGGGCAGTTCGTCGTGTGCGATCTCGTACCCGGCGCTTATGTGGTTGCCGAAGATCCCAGCTCGTCCGTTATGAGCGTGACGGCGAATGTTCCTATCACTCAACCGGTCTCCACCAATGCCTGGTTCAACTGGATGGTCGGACAGCCGGCGCCGGGGCTCGTATTCAGAAACCAATCCCCGGGGCCGGGGATCGTGCTTCAATGACACCTACGCCACGTGGCCAGCGGACTATGGCTGTGCTAGGGTTTCGGTTCGATGGCCACCAGTTGGCGGCTGCGCGGGAGCACGTAGAGCAGGTAGACCGAGCCGTTTTCAATGGCGCGGTAGGCGGCCAGATTGACCGGGAAGCGATCGGTCTTGAGGTCAAAATAGTATTTCTCGATCGGATCCCGCCCGTTGGGCCGAATGGTCTGATCTTCCCTTGCGGTAATACGTCCTTCTTTTACGACCACAGCTCGCTCCAGGAGGTCGAAATAGAGCCCCATGGAAACACGGGAAGCAAACAGCGCGGCCAAGCCCAGACTCACCAGCAGCGAACCGACCCGCGTTATTACAGCAAATTTACCTTGGTCGTCGGCAAGTTCTCCTATATGCATGATTTGGCCGATGAAAATCTGAAGGCCGGCGCTGAAGGAGGCTTGTTGCTTCTCCCCTGTAAGTACGCCCCAGATAACGAACGGAGCGGCCGCAAACAGAACGGTCATGAAGGCAGGGGTGGCAAATTTACCGAAAAGTGCCATGAATTGATCACCGGCGAGTTTCCCCTTTCGGTTGGCCTCCAGGGACCCCGGTGAGAAATTAAGGGCCTTGGCCAGTTCCAAGAGGACCTGTTCTTTACCGCGAAATGTTGTGGAGTTGGTCAATCGAGCTTTACTTTTGAGATATCGACCGTGGGCGCTGGATACTTTAATTTCATGCGGTCAAGTGCCTGGACGATCAATTCGGCCACGACTTGGTTGCGGAACCACTTCTTATTGGCGGGAATCACGTACCAAGGCGCGCGATCGGTACTGCACTTGCGCAAAGCGGCCTCATAAGCTTCCCGGTAATCGTCCCAATGCTGGCGCTCCTCCAAATCCGAGAGTGAGAGCTTCCAGTTGTGCGTCGGATCCCGAAGGCGGGCCTCCAGCCGTTTCCGTTGTTCATCCCGGCTGATGTGTAGATAGAACTTTAGAATGGTGACGTTGTTTTCAGTCAGCATGTACTCGAAGTCATTAATTTGTTCGTAGCGCTTTTGCCAGACGACTTTAGGAACCAAGCTATGAACGCGCACGATGAGCACATCTTCATAATGAGAGCGGTTGAAGATCCCGATGTCACCCCGGCTCGGAACGGCCTTGTGGACACGCCAAAGGAAATCGTGGGAAAGCTCCTCAGGTGTGGGCTCCTTGAAAGCGGTAACCACGCAGCCTTGCGGGTTCACACCTGACATGACATGCCGGATGGTTCCGTCTTTGCCTCCGGCATCGACCGCCTGCAAAACGATGAGCAGAGCATAGCGCCTGTCGGCATAAAGCAATTGCTGAAGTCCACTCAGACGGTCCAGAGTTTTTGGAGCGCATTGTCGTCGCGCTTTATTCCGAACGTATCGTCAGGGTCGCGATCTTTCAAGCGTAGCTTGCTGCCTGGCTTGACGATGCAATGTTTAGCGAGGTCCATGCTTCTAGTTTCTTCGTTTTCCGGCTAAGCCCGAGAATCCGGGTATTAGGGGGCCCGTCGGCGCAGTCGTTGCCAATCGCAGAATTTCGCGTTTACGTCGCGGCCGCTACGTGCCGCAATTGCACCCAGCGTGGCCCGACGCCTTTGTGCTATCCTGTTACCGTACAAAAAGATTAAGAAAAGACGAGGAGTATCGATTCGAGAATGGCACTGGCGACTGATTCGAAGAGCACAGACGATTACGAAGTTTCGAGTCCACAATACCGACACCGGTTCGCCAGAAGTACAGGTAGCCATCCTGAGCCAGCGTATTCTGCAGCTCCAGGATCATTTCAAGACCCACGGCAAAGATCATCATTCCCGCAGGGGATTGCTGTCGATGGTCGCCCGGCGCCGCCGCCTTTTGAAATACCTGAAAAGCCGTAATCCGGAAAGGTACAAGAACCTGATTCAAAGCCTGGGCATCCGTCGTTAGATGCTCGAGCTCAGGTAACCCGCCCCGGTGGGCGGCGCTCCACAGATCATTCACTCCAAAGTCTCCTCTTAATCCTCAGCAGGCGGGGCAGAAGCTTCGCCTGGATTAAAAGGACATTCAGATGTTACACACAGTAGAAATTGACCTGGACGGTCAAAAGATCACCCTGGAAACAGGCAAGATCGCCAAGCAGGCCAATGGGGCCGTTATCGTGCGCTCGGGGGATTCGGTGGTGCTGGTTTCGGCCTGCTCCAATCCGCAACCCAAACCGAACGCGGCATTTTTTCCGCTCACGGTGGATTATCGTGAATACACTTACGCCGCCGGCAAGTTCCCGGGCGGCTTTATCAAGCGCGAGGGACGGCCGTCGGAAAAAGAAATCCTGACCAGCCGCTTGATCGACCGGCCCATTCGCCCGCTGTTTCCCGAAGGTTACATGAACGAGACGCAGGTGATCGCCATGGTGCTCTCGGCCGACCCGGCGCGCGATCCCAGCACGCTGGCCATTATCGGGGCGGGCGCGGCGCTGGCAATCTCAGACATTCCCTTCCAGCACATTCTGGGCGGAGTGCGCGTGGCCTCCGTCGAATGGGAAGCTGATAGCCAACCCGAGCTACGAAGAGACGCGCGAATCGAAGGCCAACATCGTCGTCGCGGGAACCGAAGACGGCATCGTGATGGTGGAAGCCGGCGCGCAACAGGCCACCGAGGAAGAGGTACTGGAAGCGATCGAGTACGGGCACGAGTGCTGCAAGAAGATCGTGGCCGGCATTCGCGAACTGGTTGCCAAGGCGGGCAAACCCAAATGGACCTACACGCCGCCGGAGATCAACAAGGAACTGTACTCGCAGATTGAGAAGCAGATCCGCGCCGAGCTGACGGACGCGCTCGACACCAAGAAATATCAGAAGCTGGAAAGCTACCACCGCGTCGCCGAAGCCAAGAAGAAGATCCTGGATCCCATTGGATGACGAGGAAGAGGAGCAGTTCGAAGAGGCGGGAGAAGTGTTCGACCAGCCTCAAGGAGCGCATTTTCCGCGACGAAATGCTGAAGGCGCGCCGGCGTCCGGATGGACGGGCGTTCGACGAGATCCGCAACATCGATGTCGAGGTCGGCGTTCTGCCCCGAACTCACGGCTCGGCTTTATTCACGCGCGGAGAGACGCAGGCGCTGGTTACCGTCACGCTGGGAACTAAAGATGACGAGCAGCGCATCGAGATGTTCGACCTCAGCGAGACATCCAAGCGCTTCATGCTGCATTACAATTTCCCGCCGTTCAGCGTCGGCGAAGTAGGATTCATGCGCGGGCCCGGGACGCCGCGAGATTGGTCACGGCGCGCTCGCCGAGCGGTCGATTGCGGCCGTAAATCCGGACGACAAGACGTTTCCCTACACCATGCGCGTGGTCAGCGACATTCTGGAATCGAATGGATCGAGTTCCATGGCGACGGTCTGCGGCGCGACACTGGCGTTGATGGATGCCGGCGTTCCGATCGAGACGCCAGTCGCTGGAATCGCGATGGGACTGGTTATGGAAGGCAAGGATTACGCGATTCTGACGGACATCGCCGGCGCCGAGGATCACTACGGCGACATGGATTTCAAAGTCGCCGGATCCCGCAAGGGCATCACCGGCCTGCAGATGGACATCAAAGTCCCCAACGTCACGACCAAGATCATGAAGGAAGCGCTGGAGCAAGCTCGCAAGGCGCGGCTCTTCATCCTGGACAAGATGGAGGCGGTGATCTCCGAGCCCCGCAAGGAGATGTCGCAATATGCTCCGCGCATCTATACGCTGACCATCCCGACCGACAAGATCCGCGAGTTGATCGGACCAGGCGGCAAGATGATCCGCAGCATCGTCGACGAAACCGGTGTCAAGATCGACGTCGAAGACGACGGCACGGTCAACATCTTCGCTGCCGATGGCGAATCGGCTAAGAAGGCGATTCAGCGCGTAACGGATATCGCCGCCGTGGCGGAGCCCGGTAAAACCTATCTCGGAAAAGTGGTGCGAATCGTGGAATTCGGCGCGTTCGTCGAGATTTTCCCCGGCACCGATGGCTTGTTGCACATCAGCGAAATCTCGGAGAACCGCATCAAGAACGTGCGGGACGAGTTGAAGGAAGGCGACCAGATCATGGTCAAGGTTCTGGCGCTGGATGGCAACAAGATCAAGCTCAGCCGCAAGGCGATCCTGCGCGAGCAGCGCGAGAAGCTGAAGCAGTAGAGTCTATTTCAATTCAGAAACGGGGACGGTGAACTCCGCGGTGTTCACCACTCCTTTGCGCTGGAACTGCACCCAGATCCGGTAAGTTCGCGCACGCGGAAAGATAATATTGAACTGCATCTGCGGACCGCCGTCGGCAATATACGGATGGTCGTGGATCAGGTCGATCGTGTCATCGCTCGCTACCAGCATGTGAGCCCACGAGCTCAGGTATTGCTCCAGCCCGTCGGCAGGCGTGATCTTGAAGAATAGTAATGTCTTCAAACCAACTATCGGCACCGGTGGATCCATCACCAGCTCGACATCCATGTTCTTGCAATGGCTGACGCCCAACTCCGGTTGCAGCTTCGCATCCACTAAGGGCACGTCGGCGCCAGGTGCGCCGGGCACGATCACGGTTTTGGCGATCAGTTGCGGGAGTCCCGCCAGTTGGATAAAGGTCGCCGACGATGCGGTACATTCCGGGCTTCGGGAAGGTCATGTCGAAAATGAACGAGCCGTCCGGCTGAGGCACCGGGTGATCGTGGAGAAAATACTGAAGATCTTCGCTGACCACAAACATGTGGAAAAGCTTGTCGTGAACCAGCTCAAAATGATCGACCATGTTTACCGGTATGCGGGTCATTGAGCTGAAACGTGATCTTCACTTTCTCGCCAGCGTGAAAAACGGCGGGAGTCAGCTTCAAATCGAGCGGATATTCCTCTTCATCGGGAATTCCGAGCACCAACTTCATGTGGCAGCGTGGGCAGAAGCCGGGCTTGTCGGAGCGCACATCCTTGTCCATCGGGCAGACATAATCCTGCGGCACGGTAGGAGCGGCTGCGGGTGGCTGCGCGCTTAGCGGGACGAGGCTCAGCGCTAGCAGGAAGACCAGTAGAATACGCACAATTTCATTTTACTCGCTAGCGGCGTAGACTGAATTATGGAAGTTCATCTGGAAGACGCGACTGCGCTTTTGGCGCGGACTCCAGCGGTTTTGTCCGGGCTGATGAACGGGATACCTCAAGCCTGGTTGGACTGCCGCGAGGAACCAAAGACCTTCAGTCCTCTCGACGTCCTAGGCCATTTGATTTACGCGGAGCAGGTGAATTGGCTTCCTCGAATCCGAATCATCCTGGAGCAGGGCGAAGCCCGCCCGTTTGATCAGTTTGATCGGGTCGGCTTCGAGGATCTGATCGCCGGGAAATCGGCCGAACAGCTTTTGAACACGTTCGCGAGGCGCCGAAATCAGAATCTTCAGGAGCTTTCGCGCGCTCAAACTGCAGCCCAACATGCTCGCTCGGACCGGTGTCCATCCCGCACTTGGACAGGTAACTCTAGGGCAATTATTGGCGACTTGGGTGGTGCACGACCTTAGTCACCTCGCACAGATAGAACGTGTGATGGCGCACCAATATCGCGACTCCGTGGGTCCATGGCGGGAAAATCTTAGGATACTCGACGTGCCTCGCAGCGATCATTGATCTGCAGGCGGCGCCGCCCCAACTCGCGCGAGAATGGTTGCTGGCATGAAACGATTTTCCATAGCAGTCATTCCCGGCGACGGAGTCGGCCAAGAGGTCACACCCGCCGCTCAGCGCGTGCTTGAAGTAGCCGGGCGAAAATTTGACGCGGCCTTCGACTTCGAAGAGTTCGCCTGGGGCGCAGCTTACTACGCTAAGAACGGCCGCATGATGCCGGCCAATGCGCTCGATCTGTTGAGGGTGAAGGACGCGATTCTGTTGGGCGCGGTCGGCGATCCGAAAATTCCCGATCACATTACGCTCAACGGTCTGCTGCTGCCGATTCGCCGGACCTTCGATCAATTCGCCAATGTCCGCCCCGCAGTTTTGTACGAAGGCGTCGAGTCGCCGCTGGCCAAGCCGGGCAAAATCGATATGGTGGTGGTGCGCGAGAACACGGAGGGCGAATACGCTCAGGTCGGCGGATTCGTTTACCACGAGCATCCTGAAGAAGTAGCCATCCAGACCGGGGTGTTCACGCGGCGCGGAATCGAGCGCGTAGTGCGATTTGCTTTCGAGCTGGCCCGCAAGCGCAATCAAAAGAAGCGCGTGACGTCCATCACCAAATCCAACGCGCAGGGCTTCGGCATGGTGCTGTGGGACCGCGTGTTTCAGTTGGTGGCGGCGGAATATTCGGACATCGAGACTGAGTCGCTGCTGGTGGACGCGGCGGCCATGAACTTCATCCGGCGTCCACATAGCTTCGACGTGGTGGTCGCATCCAATCTTTTCGGCGACATCTTGAGCGACATTTCGGCCATGATCACCGGCAGCATCGGTCTGGCGCCCAGCGCCAATCTGGATCCCACGCGGCGCTTTCCATCCATGTTCGAGCCGGTGCATGGATCGGCGCCGGACATCGCCGGTCGAGGTCTCGTCAATCCGCTGGCAGCGATTCTATCGGCGGGCATGATGCTCGATCATCTCGGCCTCGAGGAAGCCGGCCACGCAGTTGAGCGTGCCGTCGCGAAGGTATTGGCGGATGGAAAAGTCCGGACCGCGGATGTCGGTGGGAAGAGCCGGACAGCGGATGTCACCGATGCAGTGGTTGAAGCGATCGGGGGAAAGTAAAAGATTAGCCGCGCAAGTCGGCGAAGGCTTCTTCGATTTCCTTCTTCGCCGCCGGACAGGGCACCGTCAGCGGTAGTCTCGGCGGGCCGCCATAATAACCGGCGAGATCCATCGCGTACTTCAAGCCCGGTACGCCATGCTTGGTTGTTACCAAGATACGCCGCATGACTGATCCGATTTTGCCAGTCGAGCGCGGCTTCTGGCTCCCGCGTCCGATGCGCCTCCCAAATCGAGACAGTCGCATAAGGCGCGGCATTGGCGAAGGCGAGCACCGCGCCCGAACATCCGACGGCGAAGGATGGGGCCAGCGTCGGCGCCGAGCCGGTGAGCACCTGGAATCCGGGCTTCACCTCGCGGATCATCCGCATCACCTTTTCGAGATTGCCGGAGCTTTCCTTAATGGCGATGATGTTGGGATGATGCGATAGCTCGGCCACCGCTTCGGCCGGAATGTCCACGCCCGTGACTTGCGGCCAATTGTAGATGAAGATCGGGATCTTGACCTGATCGGCGACGGCGCGGAAATACAGCATCTGCGCGGCGGCGTTGTTGATCAGATTCTTGTAGTAATGCGGCGTTCGCACCATCGCGACCTTGTAACCGATGTCGGCGGCTTGATTGGTGAGAGCGACGGTTTCGCGTACGCTCTCCACGCCGGTTCCCGCGATCAACAGTTTCTCAGGCGCGGCGTACTGGGCCACCCACTCCCAGAGTTGGATCTTCTCTTCGGTGGTCAGCATGACGCTTTCGCCCGTGGAACCACAGACGACGTAGCCGGCGAGTCCCGTGAGATTCCACTTCTCGACGTTGTGCTGGACTTTTGTTTTCCAGATCTCGCCCTTCGTGGTTGAAGGGGGTGGCGATAGGCGGGAAAATTCCTTGCAGCTTCATGGGAAATTGGGGCAGCCGGTAAAAGCTGCCCCTGGGAAACTTACTTTGCGACGTAGGTGATGACCAGCGTATAGAGCGCCAGCGATTCGATCAGCACCAATCCGAGAATAAGGGCGAAACGGATACCCGCTTGGGCGCCGGGATTCCGTGCCATGGCTTCCGCGGCCGAAGCGACCGCCTTCCCTTGACCCAGCCCACAAAGGCCGGAGGCGATGCCCATGGCGAGATAAGCGAAGGGCAGATGCAGGTCGGCTGTTCCGCCTGCCGGGAGTTTGCGCGAAAATCGGGCTGGCCAGCAGCAGAAATGCCACTGCCAGAAAAATCATCTTGCGTGTCATGTGACTGTTCTCCTTGTATAGATTTGTTCGCGAGGAGGTGGTTCCCTATCTGCCCTGGGGGACGACGGGCTCACGCTCGGAACGGATAAAGCCATTAATGTTCGTGCGCGACTGCTCCGCTGACGTAAATCACCGTGAGCAGCATAAAAATGAACGCTTGTAAGAATGCGACAAATACGTGCAGGCCCATGAAGACGGCCGGCAACACCAAATACGTGAGCGAGAGAAAAGTGATCGTTACCATCTCGCCGGCAAACATGTTGGCGTAAAGTCGAATCGTGAGTGAAAGCGGGCGCGCCAGGTGGCTGATGAATTCGATGGGGATCATCAGCGGCGCGAGCCACGGCATCGGACCGGCGAAGTGCACCAGATACCGGCCAACACCCTGCTCCCGAACGCCCATCGCGTGATAGTAGAAAAATACTGCGATCGCCAGTCCCGCGGGCACTGCCGGTGTCATGGTGGGCGACTCGAATCCCGGGATCACGCCAATCAGATTCATCAAAAGAACGAAGATAAATAAAGTCCCGATGAACGACACATATTTACTGGCGCCATGTTCTACTGCGTCGTGCGCCTGACCGGAGATGAAGTTGTACATCGCCTCGAAGGTCAATTGCAACCCGCCAGGTTTGTCGGCTGAAAGCCGCGAGCGTAGAAACGCGAACAGCACCATGATGATGACCACCACCAGGATCTCCATGGTGATCCAGTTTTCCCACGGATGCGCCGGATTCTCGGGCGGACGGCCGATCGCGTTGAGCAAAGAATCGAGTGGACCGGCCAAAAACCGATTGAACAGTTTGGTGGTCCACAGGTCTACTTCATGTTCGGGCATAGATAAGTTCGAAGATTAACTCGAGGAGTACAGCCGCCGCGGAAACCAATAGACCCGACGCCGCGGCCGCGACATTCAATCCCAGAAATCTGATTATAGCGTAGGCCAGCGCGATGAGCAGCAGAATGCGAACCATAAACGGAAACGACGATCGCTTCTTCGGCGCCCGGCGTAAGAGCATCCACAAGCTGCCGCCAGCCCCAAAAACTTCCGTAGGAAACGGTTGCCCCGATCAGAAACGCCAGACCGATCCGGATTCCTTTGACGATGGCTAGGACAGCCGATCCCGTAAGAGCCAGAGCCAGAATGATCCAGGTGACGCGGCGGATGAATCGATCATAGAAGGCCTGGTCACCCAGCGGCATCGTCCTTGCTCAACTCGCGAATCACCTCGATGATGCCGGCCGCGACGCCGAGGAACAGGAAGATGATTTTCAAGAAGCTGGTTCCGAACACCTTATCGAGCCCGTAGCCGATGAGGAAGCCGACCGCGATGGCCGCCGGTAGCAGAAAGGCCAAGCTGTAGTATTTTCCGAACTCCCGCACCAGGTTGTCTTTAGGCATGGGCGGCGCGTTTGCGTTTCAAGAATGGCGGCGGCTTGCTCGGCGGTCTCCTTCACCAGGAAACCCATCTTCGGATGGGATGGGGACAATGTCGGCTGCCAGGCCGAACTCCTCCAGCGCTTCCGATGTGGTTGGGCCGATGGACGCGATCACCATCCCGCGCAGCGCGCCGAGCACAGCTTTTTCGAGCCGCGCTTCCGCGGCCACGCGAAACAGGTGGGTCAGTTGGATCGACGTGGTGAAGATTGCGACATCGGCCTGGCCTTCGACAATCCTACGAATGGCCTCGCGCAGAGGGCGAGTGTCTTCCGGTAGATCCCACTGGTAGACGCGAACGGGTGTGACTTCGGCGCCACGCGCTCTCAAACCTTCCAGTAACTCCGGATTGGATTTGCCATACTCCTGAACTGCGATGCGTCGCTCGGGCCGATTCGCGATGGCGGCCAGCAGCTCGCGCCAGGTATTCGGTTCGGGAACCGTGACCGTGACCGGTACTTGCATCTCGCGCAGCGCGGCCAGCGGCTTCGGCCCTCGGGCGACGATCGTGATTTCCCGCAGAGCCTCGGCGAAAGTTTCCGGCGGATAATGCGAGGCCAGGACTTTATCGAGCGCGCGCGTGCCGACGCCGGTGAGGAAGATCATCATGTCGAATTCGCCGCGAAAGAGCAGTTCGGCGAAGGCGAAAGCTTCCGGATTGTTTTCGATAGGCGCTTCGCGCATGGAGGGAGCAACAAACGCATCGCCGCCCTGGCGCCGGATCAGCTCGGCGATTTCGGTCGCGCGACGGCTCTCGAACGAGAGGACGCGTAGTCCATCGAAAGGCATCAATTTGAGGTTAGCAGGGGAACGGCGTTCACAAGAATGTGAACGCTGCACGCTGAAGCGTGCGCTACGATCCGGCATATGATAGCGGATGTGAACTTGTCCGATTACGATCGCGCGCTGCTCTCTGGCGACGCATGGCCCCGCGGCGCGCATGGCCATGTCGATCATCACGCAGATGGCGGAAATCCAAGGCGCGCGCGAGCTGCTGGATATTTCGCAGGCACACATCGACAGCACTATCTACATGGGTGAGGCGGGCCTGGAGTTCGCCGAACGCCTGGCAGGATGGGGCGCCAAGGTCGCGGTGCCGGCGTCGCTCAACGTCAGCGGGCTCGACGAATGCAATTGGCGCGAATGGCCGGTGCCGGAGGATTGGGCTCGCAAGGCCGAGCGCCAGATGCGCGCGTATCAGAGCATGGGGTGCGTTCCCATGTGGACCTGCGCTCCTTATCAGACGTCCATGGCGCCCAAGTTCGGGCAGCAAATCGCCTGGGGCGAATCAAATGCGATCGTGTTTGCAAACTCCGTAATTGGCGCGCGCACCGAGCGCTATCCGGACTTGCTCGACATCTGCGCGGCCATCACCGGACGGGTCCCCGCCCTAGGACTGCACTTAACAGAGAATCGCGCCGGCCAACTGCTGATTCGCTTAGACAACATCCCCCAGCGGCTCCAGGAGGATGATTCCTTCTATCCCGTGCTCGGGATTTTGGTTGGCCGGTTGGCAGGGTCATAGGATTCCGGTTATTTCGGGCCTCAAGGCAGCGCCCGCCGAAGATCAACTCAAAGCATTCGGAGCGGCGACGGCTTCCTCGGGCGCGGTGGCGCTGTTTCATATCGTGGGAGTGACGCCGGAAGCTCCGACCCTCGAAGAGGCATTTCAGGGACGCACGGCCGTTGAGGAGCACATCATTACGCTCGATCAGCTTCGCCAGATCCGCCGTGAGCTGACCACGGCCGCAGGTACCAAGCTCGATATGGTGGTGCTCGGCAGTCCACACTTTTCCGTCGCTGAGTTCCAGCAGCTTGCCCCGCTGGTGGAAGGAAAGCGCCGGCATCCGGAAGTGCAGTTCCTGGTGACCACCAGCCGAATCATGAGCGCCCTGGCGTGCGAAAAGGGAGTGCTCGCGCCGGTGGAGACGTTCGGCGCGCGACTCACGGTGGATACCTGCATCCTGGCAACGCCTATGCTCCCCAAATCAGTCCGGGTGCTGATGACCAACTCGGCGAAGTATGCCTACTACGCGCCGGGACTCCTCGCCACGCAGGTAGTGTTCGGATCCATGGCGGATTGCGTGCGATCGGCGATCGAAGGCCGCGTCGTGCGTGACGATACGTTATGGCAGAGCTGATGCGCGGGCAGGTGGTGGTTGCAGGCGACGCCGCCGGCGAGTTGCTGGTTAGCATCGGAGCCGCTCAGTTTCTGGGGAGGCTACGATTCCCGGACCGGCGAGATTATCGACCGGCGGCATCCGCTCTCGGGTCAGATCGCGACCGGTCGTGTGTTGGCGCTGCCGAACACGATCGGATCCAGCACAACCACTGCGGTGTTGCTAGAAGCAATTCGGGCCGGAACCGCACCCGGCGGCCATTTTGACGATCGGCGTGGACTCTTTCCTGGCCTTGGCGTCGGTCGTTTCAAACGAGATGTACGGCCGCGTCGATTCCGCTGATAGCCTTGGACCAGGAGCAGTTTCAGGTGCTCGGTAGTAGTACCAAAGCCTGCATCAGCGCGGACGGCACGGTACAAGTCTCAGCAGTAGCTCATGTTACGATGGATTTATCGAACAAACAGCCCTGTTTGTACGTCTAATTCCAACAGGGGAATATCCTGAGTGAAGACCAAGTGGAAGGTTTTGCTGACAATCGGCTTGATCGCAATCGCCGCCGGTGGTGTGTTCGCGAGCATCAAGTACAACCAGCGAGGGATTGTCGGCGTTCAGACCGGAAGGGTCTTGCGGCAGGATCTGACCGCTGTTGTGACAGCCTCGGGCGAAATTAAACCCAAAAACTACATTAATTTGGGAGCAAATACGCTCGGTCCCGCCCCCATCACCGAGATCCTGGTGAAGGAAGGCGACCATGTCCACAAGGGACAAGTGGTCGCGAAGCTGGAATCCGTGCAGGCCAATGCGGACGTGGTGGCGCAGAAAGCTACCATTGATACCGCCTTGGCTGACTCGGCTGCCGCGGAAGCTGGGATGAAATCCATGGAGGACGCGGTTCGCACCGCCCAGGCGACCTTGGAGCGGAACAGGGCGGAACTAGCCCGCACCAAATCGAATATGGATCGGGCCACCGAGCTCTACAACTCAAAACTCCTGGCCAAGCAGGATTACGATCAGAAGAAAGCCGAGTATGATACCGCGGTCGCCGCGATGGGTGAAGCGGAAGCACGGATCGCGCAGGCCAAGTCTCAGCAGTCTCAAGCCAGGCAACAGTTGGATTCCGCCAACAAGCGCATCGCCCAGCTGCGAGCGAATTTGACGCGGTACGCGGACGTGCTGGACAAGTATTTTGTAATCTCGCCTATTGATGGAGTAATCACTAATCTTCCGGTGCGCATGGGTGAGACGGTGGTTCCCGGCGTACAGAATTCGGCGGCCAGCACAATCATGACTGTCGCGGATATGTCGCTGATCACGGCCGAGGTAAAAGTGGACGAAACCGACATCGTAAACGTCACCGTCGGCCAGCAGGCGGAAGTAACCATCGATGCCATGCCGAATCAGATTTTCAAAGGGCACGTGATCGAGATCGGCGACACCGCCATCCTTCGCTCGACTGGTTTGGCGGCATCGCAGAGCACTACGTCCGAGCAGGAAGCCAAGGATTTTAAGGTTGTGATCGCACTCGACAATCCGCCGGAGTCGATCCGGCCGGGCCTTTCCTGCACCGGCAAGATTACCACGGCGACCCGCCAGCGCACGCTCACTATCCCCATTCAGGCGCTGACCGTCCGGCAGAGGGGCGACTTGGATCCGGCCGACAAGAAAAAAGGTGTTCAAGCGGCCGCCAAGATCGACCCCGTGGCGGAGAAGGCCAAGAAAGAAGAGCTGCAGGGCGTATTCGTGGTTCGCAACGGAAAAGCGGAGTTCCAAAAAGTGATGACTGGAATCACTGGTGCTACCGACATTGAGGTCTTGAACGGGCTCAAGGAAGACGATCAGATCGTGACCGGGAGCTACAAGGTGATTCGGACGCTACGAAACTCGGCCAAAGTAAAGGTCGACAACACACCGCCGATCGTAAAGACGGAGAGCTAGTTTCCCGGCATGGCCACAGCCACACACGACCTCGTCGATCGCGGCGAGAGCTTAAAGCGCGACGGGATTGTAATCCGCACCTACGATCTGTGGAAGACATATGTGATGGGCGACCAGGAGATTCACGCCGTGTCGGGCGTGGACATCGAAATCCACCGCGGTGAGTATGTCGCGATCATGGGACCGTCGGGTTCAGGGAAATCGACGCTGATGAACCTGATTGGCTGCCTGGATACGCCCACCAAAGGTCTGTACTATTTGAACGGCAAATTAGCCAGCGACATGCAAGACGACGAGCTGGCGCGAATTCGCAACAAAGAGATAGGATTCGTTTTCCAGACATTTAATCTGCTAGCGCGCGCTTCGGCCTTGCACAACGTGGAACTGCCCTTGATCTATGCCGGGATACCGTCCCAAACGCGGATCGAAAAGGCCAAGGCTGCGCTGCGCGCCGTCGATCTCGAGCCGCGCATGCATCACAAGCCCAATGAGCTTTCGGGCGGACAAAGACAGCGCGTCGCAGTCGCCCGAGCGCTGGTAAACAATCCATCGATCCTGCTGGCCGATGAGCCGACCGGCGCCCTCGACACCGTCACGGGCAACGAGATCATGGGACTGTTCGAACGGCTGTACCAGCAAGGCAATACCATCGTGTTGGTTACACACGAGCTGGACATCGCCATGCGCGCGCACCGCGTGATCCACATACGCGACGGCAAAGTAGAAAAAGACGAAAGAATAAAATAGCTTGTAGGGCAGTCCTCAGACCTGCCACTTCCGATCATCCCACCGTCACCGGCTCGCGCCTACTCTCTGCAGCATGCCGATGGAATCGAGGATCATCTCCACCACTACCTCCTCGCCCATCGAAGAGTTAACCATGAGATGGTACAGATGCCGATCGGGCCACTCAACCTCAAAATATTGCTTGATATAGGCAGCGCGGTCTTCGTCCACCGTCTGGGCCAGCACATAGGCCTCTTCCTCGCTCTTACCGAGCTTCCGCAGCCTTTGGACTTTCTCTTCGAGCGGCGCATAGACGAACACGTGGAAGGCGCAGGCGTTCGATCTGAGATAGTACGCCGAACCGCGTCCGACAATAACGCAATTGCCCTCCCGGCCGGCTTCCAACACGATTTTTTCAGCTGCCTCGCGAATGCAGTCGGCATCCGCTATCTTCATCCGTTGAGCATTCAAAGTTCCTTCAAAGCTGCCGCGCATGAAGGCCTTGAATAGCCTGTAGTGCAGGGCATCGCGGCGTTCCTCGCGCTCTTCCACGGCCCGGCACTCGCAATCCATGATGCGAGCGATCTCGGTGGTAAGCAGCTGGTCCCACAACTTCCACCCCAGCTTCTTGGCCAGCTTCTCCGCGATATTGCCGGCGCCGCTTCCATATTCCCGGTCGATCGTAATCACGTTGATCATGAACTCTCCTCGCTGGAGCTGCCGGCACATCGGCCGGAACCCTGCAAACGGCTGGGTGCGTCAACCCACGGCAACCTCCCCACCCGCTTTCGGATCGTTCTTGCGGATGATGAAGGCAAGCAGAAACATTATACTCGCAGCGATGGCAAGCACCATATAGGTGTCGATGTATGCCAGGGTCTGAGCCTGAGCTTGCATGGACTGGTAGATCAATCCGTAAGCCACCTTTGGTGCATCGGACACGCTGGCGCCGGAGTGCACCAGTTGCCGGCTCAGCGCGTTGACCTGGTTCTGAAACGCTGGATCGAACGTAGTGGTGTGATAGGACAGCATGTTCTGATGCAATTGCGCGCGGCGCGCCAGCAACGTAGTGACCATGGAGGTTCCGACGCTGCTGCCGATGTTGCGCATGAAGTTGATGATTCCGGCCACGCTGTTGGCCTTATTCGATGGCATTCCGATGTAACCCGCGAGTGTGATGGGAACGAACAGAAAACCGATGCCGAACGCTTGGATCACGCGTAACAACGCGGCCGCCCGGAAGCTAATTAACAGATCGAGCTTCTGAGTAGACACAAACATCCCTATCGCCAAAGCCAGCCAGCCGAAGGCGATGATGTACTTGGCAGGATATCTTCCGGTGAGCTTGCCGACGATAGGCATTTGGAAAAGGATGACCAGGCCGCTGGCCGAGAGTACCAGTCCGGCCGACTCGGCGGTGTAGCCCAACAGCGTCTGAAGAAATTGCGGCATCATCACCAGGCTGGCGAAGAGCAGGGCGCCGAGCGTGAACATCATCAGGTTCGCCGTCGCGAAGTTGAAGCTCTTGAACAGATGCACGTCGATGATGGGTTGTTTATGGCGCCACTCCCAGACGATCAGCGAGGTCAGGCAGACGGTAGCGACAATCGCCAGTGTGATGATGAACTGTGAGCCAAACCAATCGTCTTCCTGGCCCTTATCGAGCATCACTTGAAGCGCACCGACGCCGAGCGCCAGCAGCGAGATTCCGATGTAGTCAATGCTGATGCCGGCCCCTTTCGCGCGCTGCATATAAGGCGGGTCCTCTACCAGCCGCATCACCAGAAACGTAGTCAGAATTCCGACCGGCAGGTTGATGAAGAAGATCCAGCGCCAGGTATAGTTGTCGGTGATCCAGCCGCCTAGCGTCGGACCGATGGTGGGTGCCATCACTGCCGTGATGCCATAAAGCGCGAACGCCAAGCCGCGTTGCTGCGGCGGGAAGATGTCGGCGAGGATCGCCTGAGCCATCGGCTGGAGCCCGCCACCACCTGCCCCCTGCATGACGCGGAACAGAATGAGCAGGGCGAGACTTGGGGCGGCTCCGCACAATAAAGAACTCAAGGTAAACAGGAAAATGCAAAGCAGGAAAAAGCGCTTGCGGCCGAACAGGGCGGCGAACCAGCCGCTAATTGGAAGAACGATAGCGTTCGAGACCAAATAGGAAGTCAGTATCCAGGTGCTCTCGTCATTGCTGGCGCCGAGGTTCCCGGCCATGTGCGGCAACGCGACGTTGGCGATGCTGGTATCGAGGACCTCCATAAACGCTGCCATCGCCACCACCACGGCGATCAGCCAGGGATTGTGCTTCGGCCGCCAGGGCTCCGCGGGAGGTGGCGCCGCCGGTGAGAGCGCCTCAGTGCTAGTGGACATAGCTAGTGGACATAGTTAGTGAACATAGACCTTTGGATCCACCGACATGCCGGGCCGCAGCCGGTGGTCGTCGTTCTGGTTGGGGTCGATATCGAGGCGGACTGGGATGCGCTGCACTACCTTCACGTAATTGCCGGTCGCGTTCTCGGGAGGCAGCAGGCTCAATCGGGAGCCGCTGGCGCCGCCGATGCCGGTGACTTTGCCCGTGTATTCACGGGTGTAAGCGTCGACGGTGAATGTGACGCGCTGGCCTGGTTTCATCAGCCGCAACTGGGTTTCCTTGAAATTGGCGGTGACCCAGATATCATCGAGAGGAACAACCGCCATCAACTGCTGGCCAGGCGAAATATTCGTGCCTACCTCTACGGTTTTCTTGGCGACAATGCCGCTGACGGGGGCTGTAATCGTGCAGTAGCTGAGGTTGAGCTTAGCTTGATCAACAAGGGCTCTCCTCTGGGCGACCTGGGCCTCGGCGGACTTCGCGCGCGCCTGGCTGACGGCCACCTGCTGGGGCGCGGTCATGGCGGTTTGGATGGAGGCGTCGGCCTGTTCAATTCTGGCACTGGCCTGCTCGACCGCGCTCTGCGCCACGCGGATATTCTGCTCGGCCTCGTTAACGGCTGCGCGGCGCGCATCCACGGTCGCTTTCGCGGAATCGGCGGTGGAAACAGCGGTGTCGTACTGCTGTTGCGGAATCTCGTCTTTGGCGACCAGCATTTTGTAGCGAGCAACATCATCGGCCGTCTTTTTGTAGGTCGCCTCGGCTTCGCGGACCTGAGCCTGGGCAGTATCGAGCCGCGCCCGAGCTGCGCTTAGCTGTCGCTGGGCGCCCACTAAACCCGCAGATGCATCCACGCGCCCGGATTGCGCCGTTTTCAACTGGCTGTTCGTGGTGGTGGATGTAATGGGGACATCGGTGCGAGTGCTTATGAGAGTCGCCTCAACATCGGCCAGATTCGCCTCGGCCTGGGCGAGAGCGATGGCAAAGTCCTTGGGATCAATCCGGACCAGCACGTCGCCGGCTTTCACGTACTGTTCGTCGTCGACCAGTACCTCCTCCACGTAACCGTTGATGCGCGCGCTGATGGCGTTAATGTGACCGTCGATTTGGGCATCGTCGGTGGATTCATATGCGCCGAAATACTTCCAGGCAAAGTACCCGCCAGCGGCTAGAACCAGGAGGATCAGGAGCAACACGATCACGCGGATCAGTGTTCTCCGGCCCTTGCGCGGCAGCCTGCGGCGGGACGTTTCGGTCCCCGTGGCTTGCGTGACTTGAGTTTCCGACGCGACATCTGCCATGGCTACTTCACCCCCATAAATTTCTGGATTTGCTGCTCAGCTCCGCCTAGCGCGCGCGCCAGCTCCACTTTGGCCAGATTGTGCGCATAGAGCGCCGAAATCAGGTTGTCGTTGGCGATGGCGACTGATCCCTGGGCCTGCACTACCTCGATATTATCGGTGACGCCCGCCGCGAAGCGATCGCGTGCCTGCGCCAGCGTCTCGTTGGCGAGGTCGAGATTGCTCCTTGCGACCGCTACCTGGTCGGCGGCGGACTGGATATCGAGCAGAGCCGCCCGCACCTGGTAGTCAATCTGCCCGCCGAGATCGGCAAGCTCGTCCTGACGCTGCTTCAGGGTGGCCTGCGCCTGAACGATGTCGCCCTTGATGCGACCGCCGTCGAAGATATTGAATTTGACCGCAGCCTGAAAAGTGAACGTGCCATGCGAGCTGGCGAGCGTCGGCCCCACGTCGCCGTAGTCGCCGGTGACTCCCACACTCGGGTAACGCTCAGCGTGAGCGGCCCCGACGGCCTCTTCCGAGGACCGCACCAGCGCTTTGGCGCTCTGAAAATCCGCGCGCTGGTCCAAAGCAGTGCGCAGGGCCTGGTCCGGAGTCATCGTGGTAAGCGGGGAGTAGGGAACCGGTTCCGCGATGTTGAATTCCTGCCCGGACGGAAGGCCGATCACACGCCCCAACGCCAGCTTGTCCTTGGCGAATTGATTCTGCTGCGCGAGCAATTGCTGCTGTTGCTGCTTCAACTGCACCTGCGCTCGCAGGACATCGATCCCCGCGCTAGTTCCGGCGTTTTTTTGGTCGGCGGTTCGATCGTAGATCGCCTGATCGGTCGCTACCTGGGCCTGTAGCGACTCCACGCGGGAGGCGTCGGCGATCACCAGAAGATACGCGTTCGTCACAGACTGCACCACCAGGTCGCGGGCGTCCTGAAAGGAGAGCTGAGCGGCGCGCTGGTTCTCCTTAGAGGCGCGATAGTTCTTGCGAAGATTGTAGTCGAAAACGCTGAAGGAGCTGGACGCCCGCACATCTGTGAAGTGAAAAGGGCCGACTATGGTGGGGATGGAAAAGCCGGGAGCCTGAAAATTGAAGCCGACCGTTTTCAGGTTGAGCTGCTCGACGGACTCGCTGATAGTACCGTTCACTTGGGGTAAGAGGCTGCTCAAGGCGCGCAGCCGCTCGCCACGCGCGATCTCACTGGCTGAGCCGCTTACTAGCAGACCGAGATTGGTTCGCAGGCCGCGATCGAGCGCGTCGCGAAGCGTCAGCGGAAGCGGTGTGGGCGAGACCGTTCCAGTGGGTACGCTGCCCTGGAACTGGCTCTGCTGGCCGAAGAGCGCCGGAGCGAGCAGCAGCCCCAAGGCGAAGACTGTTCGACAACAGCAAGTCAGGAGATGTAAGCAAATTGGTGTCAATCGCATTCCCTTCCATCCTAGTCCTTCATTTCAGGTATTTTTTCGAGCGGGCCTGCCGCCTCAATGTTCCCAGGGTGTCTTAGTCGGGTGCTACAAAGTCCAGATATTGCCCGTCTCCAGTTGTGCTCGTGTCGACACGTTTTCTTTAGATGCTTGCTGAGGCCTCCAGGCTGTAAGATCCAGCAGCGCCGAATCTTTTCGGTCGGCTTGTAGGATATAAAGGGTCCGGTGTCCTCCGGGGTCTTTCCGTATTGCTCCAGTTTCTTAGCATCCGCGCGATGCTTCGCCATGTTAGAAGTACCTGGATAGCCGATGTTTCCACTAATGTTGTCAATGCGTTAAAAAGGCAACGCGGGACGCCGCAGGATGTCCGCGTCAGACGGATATTCGGCTCGTCCCTTTTCCTCGCGTGCCCATCGATCGCATATCAGATAGATGCTCGGGGAACAATAAAAGAAACACGGTGTCTACATAGGCGTGTTCGAGCAATCCATACTCATCCATAATCCGCCGGTCAAGCCGTGGAGCATTTTCGCATCGGTAAGCGCCGAGCTACTCGTTGTAAGTCTGGCGATTCTGATTCCGCTGGCGCGGACCGACCACCTACCAGGCTTTCATTGGAAGTCTGTTAGTGTGAGCGCGCCTTTCAAGCCGCTGCAAGTGCAGCCGGCAGTGACGCAATCTGCCGCGTCTGTTACCTATGCTGTCTCCCCACGCCGGATCTTCGTACCGCTGCCTAGCCAATCCGCCCAGCACAGCGGCGCGGCGACAACGGAATTTGTTTCGATCGACCCGCCGGGAATGATCGGTATGGGTGAGCCGTCACGCTCCATACGTATTGATCTGGATAAATTCCCAGCCACGCCGGCGATTGCCCGCCCACCTCGTCCACCGGCCGTCACTGCTGCGCCTTCCGGGCCGCTCCGCGTTGGCGGGGACGTGCAGATGGCCAAGCTGTTGAAGAAAGTGATCCCGGATTATCCGGCGCTAGCGAAGACTGCGCGGGTGTCGGGCGCGGTCCACTTACTTGGCGTCATCGCAAAGGATGGAACCATTCAAAACCTGCAAGTGATCAGCGGCCATCCGCTATTGGCGCGCGCTGCGCTGGATGCGGTCAAACAATGGATCTATCAACCTACGCTACTGAATGGCGAGGCGGTGGAAGTAATTGCGCCCATCGATGTTAATTTCACGCTGGGTCAATAGAACTCGCCTTAAGAATGCCTCGCCTGTGCAGGAAACTAATTAGTAAGTAAAGAATACTGAACAACGCAACCGACAGCAGCCCGAATTGCCAGGCGTGAAGCCGCAGATAAGGCACGGTGTCTCGACCGAGCCGGGTACCCAACCAGGCCAAAAACAAGTAGCGGGGAACTCTGGCCGCAACCATCACGATGGTGAACGTGGCGGGGCTCTCTTCAAGGGCGCCCGCCGAGACGATGAAGATTTTCAACGGAAGTGGGAATGGCACAAACGCAGGCACAAAGACCGTGAGAAGCCCGTACTCATGAAACCAAGCCCGGAAACGCGCCTCGCGCCGGCTTATGGTGTGACGTTGCAAATACGCCTCACCCCCTTTTCGCGCGATCATAAATAGCAGCAAGCATCCGATTAGCGAGCCCACCACGGCGGCGCCCGCGGACCAATAAGCTTGCGCATGATCCACCGCTGCGATCAGGATGATCAAGACGTCTACACCGCCGATCATAGGGACTCCCGTGTTATCGAGGATCGCTAAAAGAAAAACGCCGGTCGGTCCCCACGAAACCAGTGTTTGAATGAATTTGGCCAGTAGCTCTCCGATCGATCCTTACTTCAGCATCTCAAGCAGCTCAGGTTCGCTGAGCACGGGAATTCCCAAACTGTTTGCCTTGTCAAGCTTGGAACCCGCGTCGGCGCCTGCTACCACGTAATCGGTCTTCTTACTCACCGAACCGGTAACCTTCCCACCGGCCGACTCGATGCGCGCCTTGGCATCTTCGCGCGCAAGACTTGGAAGAGTTCCCGTGAGTACGAAGGCCTTGCCGGTCAATGGCCCTCCCATTTTTTTCACAACCGCGTGCTCGAAAGTGAGGCCCGACTTTCTAAGCCGTTCCACCAAGTCTAGATTGTGGTGCTCGTGAAAGAATAGCCGAATACTTTGTGATACCTTCGGACCAACCTCTTCGGCCTGCTGTAATGTCTCCTCGTCTGCATCTTTAATTGCGTCCAGACTTCCAAAGCTCTCCGCGAGGATTTGCGCAGTCCTTTCCCCAACGAACGGAATGCCCAAGCCATTCAAGACGCGCGGCAGCGGTTGCTTTCGGGAGTGATCGATGTTCTTGATAATCTTTTCCGCCGACTTTTGGCCCATGCGGTCGAGCTGCAGCAATTGCGGGACATCCAGCTTGTAAATATCAGCCACGCTCTTCACCATCCCCCGCGTGACCAGCTGATCTACCAGCACATCGCCCATGCCGTCGATATCCATTACACCGCGCGCTGCAAAGTGCAGGATAGACTGCTGCAGCCGCGCTGGGCAATTGGTATTAATACATCGGCTGGCGGCTTCCCCTTCTTCGCGCACGATCTCGCCGCCGCACACTGGACACTTCTTGGGCATCCGGAATGGCCGTCGCTCGCTTCCCTGGCTAACCACGCGAACAACTTTCGGAATCACGTCGCCGCTGCGCTCCACCAGCACCCGATCGCCGATCTCCACGCCCAGCCGTCCGATTTCGTCTTCATTATGGAGCGAGGCCCGCGCCACCGTCACTCCGCCGATATTCACCGGCTTCAAGAACGCCACCGGTGTCAGCGCGCCCGTACGCCCCACATTAACCTGGATGTCGTCGATCGCCGTCTCGGCCTGATGCGCGGCGAACTTGAAGGCGATCGCCCAGCGTGGCGCCTTGGCGGTCCAGCCGAGGGCCTGCTGTTGTCTCACCGAGTCCACCTTCACTACTACACCATCGATCTCATAAGGAAGCGATTCCCGTTTGGTCTCCCAGTGCCGGTAGAACTCGACCAGATCATCCAGTCCGGAGCATTTTTTGCGATAGGGGTTCACTTTGAAGCCCATCGCTTTCAATGCCTCGAGCGAATCCCAATGGCTTGCAGAGTAAAAGCGTCCATCTGCCAGCAAGAAATAGGCGAAGTATTCTAACTGGCGCGCAGCCGTTACATTGGGGTCGAGTGCCCGCAATGCGCCCGCCGCGGCGTTGCGAGGATTCGCGAATAGGGAGAGCTGTTGTTGCTCCCGCTCCGCATTCAGTTTCTCGAAGGACTTCCGCGGCATGATAACTTCACCCCGCGCTTCCAGCGCCGGCAGATCGGTTTTGACTTTCAGCGGCATCGACCGGATGGTGCGCGCATTTTCCGTTACGTCCTCGCCAACTAGCCCGTCGCCGCGCGTCACCGCTTGAGCGAATTGTCCCTTCCGAAAATGGACCGCCATCGATAAGCCGTCCAGCTTCAGCTCCGCCACGTATTCAAAAGGCTCGCCCCGCAGGAGATCTCGCACCCGCCGGTCGAATTCGCGCATCTCTTCTTCGTTCAGCGCATTGTCCAGGCTGAGCATGGGTGAGCTATGCGGAACTTTAACGAATCCCTCGCGAGGCTTGCCGCCCACGCGTTGGGTGGGGGACTCCGGTGTGATTAGCTCAGGATGCCGGGCTTCGAGTCCTTGCAGCCGGCGCATCAAAGCGTCGTATTCGGCGTCGGTGATTTCAGGCTGGTCCAGAACGTAATACAGGTGCTCGTGGTGGCGCAACTGATCGCGCAACTCTTCGATTTCCTGGCCTGCGTCCGGGGAAGGCATCTCTACTATAATTAGGGTACTATCGAGACCTACCGGAACACCTTTCTTATCTACAATCCTTTCGCACGCGGGCTTCAGCGGAGGAAGCATGCGCTCGATCGCACCATCGGTGTGCTTGCGTCTGGCGGAATTTCCGTCAATGCAGTATCCACCACTGGCCCTGGCACTGCGGCGGAGTTGGCGCGCCGCGCGATCGAACAAGGCGCTGATCTCATCTTGGTGGCCGGAGGCGACGGGACCATCAACGAAGCGCTCAACGGTATGGTCCACTCCGGACGTCCCGCTCGGCATTCTTCCCGCGGGAACTGCCAACGTGCTGGCAAACGAGTTGGGGCTCGGCAAAACAATGGAGCGCGCGGCTGCGTCTGTCCGCGAATGGACGCCGGAGCGTGTGGCCGTGGGTTTGATCGACCGGAGCTTCCGATGATGGTCCGCGGCACTTTCTGCTGATGGCAGGGCGCGGGTCTGGATGCCGACATTGTCTATCACCTGTCGCTGGGAGTGAAGGCCGCGTTAGGAAAAGCGGCTTATTGGATTGGAGGTTTCGCGAAACTGGGCCGCCGTCTGCCGGTATTCACCGTTGAAGCGGAAGGCCGAACCTTTCAAGCCGGTTTCGCGCTGGCCAGCCGCGTTCGCAATTATGGTGGCGACTTGGAAATCGCCTTAGGCGCCTCCCTGCTCGACGATCAGTTCGAGCTGGTATTGTTCGAAGGATCGAATTCGTTCTCGTATCTGAAATACATGCTGGGCGTCGCGGCCCGCCGCCACCCGCGCATGCGCGGCGTCACCACGCTTCGTACCCGGCGAGCAGTGTTCTCGGCGGCCGCTGATGGCAAGGTCCATTTGCAAGTGGATGGTGAATACGCGGGGTTCGCGCCGGCTGGCATCGACATCGTTCCTGACGCTCTGACCTTGCTGGTTCCTCACCAATTCCGCACCCGGCACGCGAAGACTGCCGGCCACACTCCCGCCGACACCGCATGGACAACCTCACCCACACGCTGACCGGCCTGGCGTTGAGCCGTGCCGGTCTGAGCCGTTGGTATGCCCGGCCCGCCTTGGTGCTCATGCTGGCTGCCAATATTCCGGACATCGACATCGTCACCATTGCCGCCGGACCGTTCAGTTATTTTCAGTATCACCGCGGCGTCACGCACGCGGTTGCGCTGCTGCCGGTGATGGCGCTGCTTCCGGTGCTTTTTGTATGCGCTGTTAGCCGGACAATGCGAGGTTGGAAGGCGGCCTATGTATTGTCGATCATCGGCGTCGCCAGCCATCTGTTACTGGATTGGACCAATACTTACGGAGTTCGATTCTTCCTGCCATTTTCCTCGCAATGGTTTCATCTGGATCTCAACGGCCTCACCGATCTTTGGATCTGGGGTGTTCTCAGCCTGGCCTTCCTCGGTCCGCTGCTCGGCAAGCTGGTGAGCTCGGAAATTGGAGCCACGCCGAGTGCTGGCCGAGGTCTCGCTCTTTTCGCCCTGGCTGTCATTCCAGCTTATGATTTCGGCCGCTACCTGAGCCATCAGCGCGCCCTCGATACTCTAAACTCGCGTGTCTATCAGGGTGGGCCCCCGACCCGCGTGGCCGCCTTCCCGCGCTCGGCCGCCGATCCCTTCCAGTGGGCCGGTTGGGTGGAGCGGCCGGAGTTCGTAATGCGCTTTTCCATGAACCTTCTGGCGGAATTCGATCCAACCAATGGCGCAGTTATTTATAAGCCCCCGCCAGGTCCTGTGCTGGACGCAGCTAGCCAAGCGTCTATTGTCCGAAGGTTTCTGGATTTTGCCCAATACCCGCTATGGCAAGTTACGCCGACTTCCGATCCGGAAGGGGCACACCGTGTCGATGTGCGCGATTGGCGATTCCCGTTTACCGCCAGCGCGATAGTGGATAGCTCGAACCGGGTGCTTTCCTCTTCGTTCCATTATTGAGCGCTGTCAGCGCCTACCTCCGCTTATGCCAGGTAATCGAACAGGCTGGTCTTCGGCAATTGCGCGCGTGCCTGCAGCGCCGCCGTTTCTTGCGTCTGAGATTGTTGCATCTGGGTGATCGCTTGCGCCAGATTGGCATCCTGGATGCCGCCCAACTGCGTCTGCAGCTGGGTTTCGTAGTTAGCTCCAAAATTCGTCTCGCTCGTCACGCGATTTTGGACGTTTCCGTAGAAGGCCAGTTGCTGGTTTAGGTAACCGTCTATGGATTGAACCTTGGGCATAGCGGCGTCGATGCCGGCCTGATCGTTATTGATCATCGCCAAACGAAGATTATTGATCGAGGCGAAGATATTTTGCTGACCGGTTGGATCGTCAAAGATAGTCTGTGCAGTTTCGGCGACCGCGAAGGTCGTGCCGTCGGCGCCCTGGATCTGACGGGTAGAAGCCGAGCCTTGATATGCGCTGACAGGGTTGGTTTGAGTAAGGTCGATGCTGTAAGGCTGCGTGTGATCGCTGTTGCCGGCGAAGATGTAGCGGCCCCCTACGCTCGTATTCGCCGTGCTCACCAGTTGCTGCATGATTCCGCCCAGTTCGCCCGCGATGTCCTGGCGAGTCGCCGCCGTGGCGGTGCTGGTGTCGCCTTCCGAAGCCAGGGTTTGAACCCGCTCTATCAGCGTTACGGCTGAGCTGAGTGTCGATTCGCCGGTGTTCACCTCGGCCGTTACCTGTCCCAAATTGGTATCAATCTGTTGAGCTTGAGCCAGCTCGGAACGGGTCTCATACAGGTTGGCGATCTGGCTGGGCGCATCAGAGACGGCATTGATCTTCAAACCGGTCGTCATCTGATTTTCGGCAGTTTGGGCCCGTTGCTGAATCACGGCGATGCCGCTGAGGAAGCTCAAGGCCGAGGGATCAAGAGAGGTAATCATTGGATAGTCCTTTATGCCGCGTTCGGCAGCACGTTCATGAGGTCCTGAGTGAGAGTGTCCAGCACAGTCAGCATTTTCGCGTTGGCTTGATAGGCGCGCTGAAAAGCGACTAAGTTTGCGGCTTCCTCGTCGAGCGAAACGCCGGAAGCCTGCTGGCGCAAAGTCTGCGCCTGACTCAATAACGACTGTTTGGTGGTTTGGTTATCCGTTGCGGTCGATAAATCGCTGCCCACCTGTGCGGCAATATTTCCATAGAACTGGGCGAACGTATAGTTGCTCAGGGTTGCTCCCTTGCCCAGGGCCGACAGATTGAGCGCGTTGCCGTTCCCGCCCGGCGCCCCCGGGAGCGCAGCGGCGATTTGATCGGGCGTCAGTGGGTTCACCGCCAGTGTCGCGGCCGCTCCGACGCTAGTGTTATAGGTGAACAAGGCGGTCACTGGTGACGCGCCGTTCTCGTCAATGCCGTTTGACAAGCTGATGTTTACTTGGTCAGCCACGCCTTGGGCCAGTGTATTAAGGCTTCGGATGTAGGATGGCAAGACGTTGTTTTTGTCGTCCAGCATGGCGCTTAATTGTCCGCCCGTGATCTGGCTGTTATATCGGCTCCACTGCTATTGCGTACAGCCGTCTGTGGCTTCGAGAAGTCGCCCGAGATAGCGAAGGTTTGCCCGCCCACAACTAAGGGGGTCTGGCCTCCCACGTATACGGTAACCGTGCCGTCAGGCTGCTGCAGTGCTGTGAAGTTCACCACTTGCGAGAGCTGCTCCAGAGTGGAGTTCAACTGGGCATCTACTCCCGCGTTTACTCCACCGGAAGGATCCACCCGGTTCTCCCCATTGATGGTGGCCACTTGCCCGGCCAACTGATTGATGGTAGCAATCGTGCTCCGGGTCTCCTGGTCAATATTAGTTCCTTGACTTTCCAAACCTGACGCCGTGGTCTGAAAGTTCTGGGCCACGCTCTGCGCCTGGTTAATGACGTTCTGTCGCGAAACGGTATCGTTCGGATTTACGCTGAGCGTCGAAAAACTCTGAAACAAGCTGGTCATCGCCGGACCGAGCCCGGACGTGCTGGAGGTGCTGAAATAGCTCTCCATCGAGGTCAGATCCGTAACCTTCTGTTGGTAATAATTGACATCCGTCTGCTGGTTGCGGACGGCCTGTTCGGCATACGCATCGCGCGAACTCTGCACCGGGCCGGCGGCCACCCCTCCGGGCAGACCCACCGTCAGATCGAAGGGCTGAGCTAAGAATGTCGTCGTCTGCTTGGCATAGCCCGGCGTTGAAGCATTGACGACATTGTTCTCCGTCACTGTCAGCGCCTGCTCGACCGCCTTCATCGAATTGGCCGTGTTCATTAGAGCCGTCATTATGCTACCCATGGATCACCGCCTCCTTCGCGTGGTTTGGAAACAAAGAGCCGGGCTGGCCGTTGGCCGTGTAGTTAGCAGCTTCGTCATCCGTCGCGCAGCCCAACAGCCGTGACCAACCTTGATAGAAGTTACCCGCGCCTTGGAGCAATGCATTCACCTGTTGCAATTCACGCCGCAGGCCGGCGACCTCCAAGCGCAAGGCTTGTTCGACAGCCACGGAGCACGGGCCTCGCGATCTCAGGACAGGTTCCAGGCGTTCCAGACACTCCACCGCAAACAGCAGATCCGTGGAGCCGCTTTCGAGCGCTGCTACTGAGGGTCGCAACAACTTCAAACGGAATTTTTCAAGACTGGCCCGGGCAGCCCTGATCTGCTCCAACTCGGCGTTCATGTTCAACATGGCCCACCCATTTTAGAGGTAATTCGCTCCGCCGACCTGCAGAGTGTTACGAATGATACTATCGCTCACCGCTCCCGCATCCACTTGGTACCGGCCGCTCAATACCGCTGCGCCCAAGGAGGAGAGCTTTGTGAAATGCGCCGCGGAATCACCCAGGGTGGCCGTTAGGTTCGCGCTGAGATTAGAGAGCTGAACGCGATCCCCTGCCAAAGAGGGTCCTGACGAAACGGTGCGGCCTTTGCTTTCGTCTGCTGACGCCGGCCCGCCGGAGCGCGCCAACTCGGAGAACGGCAGGCCTTCAGAACTGTTGATTTTCATTGCCGGAGTCATCCCTTGTTTCCCTTATCGACGCTCCGCCGGCTGATCGTAGGGATTAGGGTGCCAATTGACGGTAGTATCCCCGATGTTTGCTGGGGGTATACAGGCTCGCCGGCCTGACGCTTTAGCGCTGCGCCTGCACTGGAATTCGCAGCCACCGGTCCAGGAAACTCCGGCTGCCGCTCGCCCGATCCGGTTCAGCACTTACCGGCTGGGGATTTATCTTACGATCGAATTGCGTAAGCAATTCGACCTCATCGTAGCCGATTAATGCGGCGTACTGACGCAAATAGCTGGTGCTAAAGATGCCGCCAGGAAGCTTCTCGAACTCCTCGGCTTCGATGGCTTGCAGAAACCGCAAACTGATCTTGGTCCGATGAGCAATCTGCTCCAGCGAGATGCCAGCTTTCTTACGGAATCTGGAAAGATCCAGCGGATGAATACGGGCAGGAGGGGGCGGCACAGGCGTCCCGGGCTTTTTCGAGGGCATTGATGTCCTTAAAAAGGGTAGTAACAGTACTAAAAGCTGTAAGGGTCTATGATAACCCATCTGTCAACAACTTACGAGAGTGAAACTACCTTAATATCCACTAGTAATTTCACTACGTACTACAGCCAGCGCACCCTAACCGAAAGTAGAGCTACTATGGACAGTGCGCCTCGCAGCGTTCAACAACCTCAAAACAACCGTTTTTTTCGCTGACTGGGTTCGATTTGACGGGATCAATTTGCGCCAGAGTCCCGTATCATTAGAAGCAGAAGATCCTAGGGAGGCTGTTCATGCGTTCACTCGCGCTGTGTTTGTGCTCCGTCGCCTTGGCTGCTGCCGCGACCACTCCGCAACCCACGTTCTATAAGGATGCGTTGCCGGTCTTACAGAAAAATTGCCAAACCTGCCACCGGCCCGGCGAAGCGGCCCCCATGGCGTTCCTGAATTATGACGAGACCCGTCCATGGGCCAAAGCCATCAAGACCGCCGTCGTGACCAAGAAGATGCCGCCCTGGTATCGCCGATCCGCATTACGGCAAGTTTTCCAACGACCGGTCGCTGGCCCAGGCGGACATGGACACGCTGGTCGCCTGGGTGGACAGCGGAGCCAAAGCAGGCAATCCTAAAGATGCTCCCCAACCAATCGATTGGGTGGAAGGCTGGCGGATCGGAAAGCCTGACATGGTGATCTCAGCATGCCCGTAGCTTTCAACGTTCCGGCCTCCGGTACCATCGATTACCAGTACATCATCGTCCCCACGGGTTTCACCGAAGACAAATACGTCCAGATGGCCGAAGCGCGTCCCGGCGATCGCGGCGGTAGTGCATCACATCATTGCTTTCATCCGCGAGCCTGGTAATCCCTGGCTGAAGGATGCCAAGATCGGCGTGCCCTTCGTTCCCCGAGAGCAGGAGCGCCAAGCCGACGGAAAGCGGCACTGACGGAAAGGGAATGGACAAAAGCGCGAAGGCGGTGGCGGCGGACTCGGCTTCGGCGGCGATTTCCTGGCGGGTTACGCGCCTGGAACGCTTCCCGAGTATCATGAAGCCCGGTCAGGCCAAGCTGGTGAAGGCCGGTTCGGACATCGTGCTCCAGATGCATTACACGGCCAACGGCAAAGCCAGCCACGGATATTTCCAGAGTCGGTATCGTATTCGCAACCGAGAAGCCGACCGAGCGGGTGCTGACGCTGGCCGCCGCCAATCCGCAATTCGCCATTCCTCCCGGCGATTCCGAATTATCAGGTGGATGCCAAGATCACTCTTCAGGACGACTCCACATTGATCGATCTGCTGCCGCACATGCACTTCCGCGGCAAGGATTTCGAATATCGCGTGACCTATCCGAGCGGCGAAAAGGAAACACTGCTCAACGTGCCGCAACTACGATTTCAACTGGCAGCTTACCTACGAATTGGCGAAGCCCAAGCTGTTGCCCAAGGGCACGGTGATCGAGTGCACCGCGCACTTCGACAACTCGCTCAACAACCAATACAATCCCGATCCCACCAAGGAAGTTCATTGGGGCGAGCAGACCTGGGAAGAAATGATGATCGGTTTCTTCGACGTGTCGGTTCCGATGAACAAGACCGCCATGGATCTGATGCGGCCAAAGAGCCAAGCCGAGCCGGCAGCCAGCGGCGGACCAGGCCTTGTAATCAGAGATACAGGAATGCCAAGGAGAGAGCCATGAAGCTCAAAAGCTTGTTCGTACTGACATTAGCGGGATCCGTCGCCGCGACGGCCGTAGCTCGTTCCGAGCAGCGCCACGTATTACAAAGACATCGCTCCGATGTTCAGAACCGCTGCCAGGAATGCCACCGGCCCGGCGAAGTGGCTCCCATGAGCTTCATGACGCTACGATCAGGTTCGTCCCTGGGCCAAGGCCATCAAGACCGCGGTCCTCACCAAGAAGATGCCGCCGTGGTCGCCGATCCGCACTATCGGCAAGTTCTCGAACGACCGGTCTCTCTCGCAGCACTGAGATGGACACGCTGATCGCCTGGGTCGATGGCGGCGCCCGGCCGGCAACCCCAAGGACGCGCCCGCAGCCGCGCCAGTTCGCGGAAGGTTGGCAGATCGGCAAGCCGGATGTGGTCTTCGAGCTGCCGATCGCCCATCGATGTGCCCGCCTCCGGTGTAGTCGACTACACTTACGTCGTGATCCCCACCGAATTCACCGAAGACAAATGGGTGCAGTTCGCCGAAGCCCGTCCGGATGCCCGCTCGGCCATGCATCACGTGCTCGCGTTTCTGCGTCCGCCGGGAAATACCTTGGCTGAAGGATGCCAAGCCAGGCGTTCCGTATATTCCGCGAACATTGGCGCGCGCAAGGACGCCAAGTGGCCAAGCGCGGTCAAGGAAAGCCAGTCTCGAAGAGCAGATCCCCGGCGAAATGCTGGTCGGTTTCGCTCCCGGTCTGCCGCCTACCCAATGCAAGCCCGGAGAAGCGAAGCTGATCAAGGCCGGCTCCGACATCGTTTTGCAGCTGCACTACACGCCGAACGGGAAAGCGGCAACGGACCGCAGCAAGGTTCGGCCTGATCTTCGCCAAAGAGCCGCCGCAGCGACGCGTCATGAGCATGATGGCGATGAACGTCTTCCTGAAGATTCCGCCGGGCGATGCAAACTATGAGGCGCACTCCCATGCCACACTGCAGCAGGACGTGAACCTAGTCAGCCTGATGCCGCACATGCATCTGCGCGGGAAGGATTTCCTCTACACAGCCGTTTATCCGTCCGGCGAAACCCAGGTTCTTCTGAACGTGCCGAAATACGATTTCAATTGGCAGATCCAGTATGCTTGAGATCAAGAGCTGTTGCTGCCCAAAGGCACGCGCATCGAATGCATGGCGCACTACGACAATTCCGCCAACAATCCGGCCAATCCCGGACGCGACCAAGGAAGTGCGTTGGGGCGATCAGACCTTTGAGGAAATGATGGTCGGATTTTTCGACGTCTCTTTCGACGCGCAATCCGACCCGACGGCGTTGCAGCGGCCGGCCAGGAAGGTCCGAATAACACCATGAACCGCGCCCAGTCACTCTCCTTCCTATTTGCCTCGGCAGCGGTGTGCGCATGGTCCGCCACCGCTCCGCAGGCCACCTTCCACAAGGACGTCGAGCAGATCCTGCAGCAGCATTGCCAGGAATGCCATCGCGCGGGCGAGATCGCACCCTTCGCGCTGATGTCCTACAACGACGCGCGTCCCTGGGCCAAGGCCATCAAGGAAGACGTCGTCACCAAGAAGATGCCGCCCTGGTTCGCCGATCCGCAATCGGCCACTTTGCCGACGACCGCTCGCTGAGCCAGCAGGAGATCGATACCCTGGTCGCCTGGGTGGATGGCGGCGCCAAGGAAGGCGATTCCAAGGACGCACCCAAGCCGCGCACATTCACCGAAGGCTGGAACATTCCCAAGCCCGATCTGGTGCTGGACATGAACACGTTCCACATCCCCGCCACGGGCGACATCCAGTATCAATACGTGGTGCTGCCTACCAAATTCACCGAAGACCAGTGGATTCAGGCTGCCGAGGCGCGTCCGAGCGACCGCACCGTCGTGCATCACGTTGTCATCTTCGTTCGCGATCCGCAGATCGAAGTGGCTGCGCGAAGCCAAGCCTGGTGTTCCCTACACTCCTCCTGGCAACGGAAAGGACTTCAACAATACATCCGGCGGCGGCAACGATATTCTCATGATCTACACGCCTGGAAAGATCCCCGAGATGTGGCGGCCCGGGTTAGGTAAGATGATCAAGGCAGGTTCCGACCTGGTGCTGCAGATCCACTACACGACCACCGGTAAAGAGACGAGCGATCACACCAAGGTCGGCCTGGTGTTCGCCAAAGAGAAACCGACCGAGCGCGCCATCACCATCGGCGGCAACAATCTCGGCTTCAAGATTCCTCCCGGCGATCCGAATTATCGCGTGGACGCCAAGAACGTGTTCCCGAATGGCGCGACCATCCTGAACTTCTTCCCGCATATGCACCTGCGTGGGAAAGTCGTTCGAATATCGCGTCGTCTATCCGGATGGACGGACTGAAACCCTGCTGCGCGTGCCCAAATATGACTTCTTCTGGCAGCTCGACTACAAGCTGGCCGAGCCGCTGACGATTCCGCCCGGAGCGCGGATCGAGTGTACGGGCTGGTACGACAACTCGCCCAACAATCCGAAGAATCCCGACCCTACCGCTACCGTTCGTTTCGGAGAGCAAAGCTCGGAAGAGATGATGATCGGTTTTTACGACATCGTGATCCCGGCCGACATGACCCTGCGTGATCTCTTCACGCCTAAGAAAACGGAGGGCGCGACCAGCGGAAGCGGTCAGTGAAGCCTGTTGTATCTAAGCTAGCCATAACCCTCCTCCTCCTCGTGGGCGCCGGTCTCCTACTGAGCGCCCACGATGTTATTTCCACCAAGATCACCTGGTCGCGCGAAATCTCCCGCATCGTGTACAAGCGTTGCGCCTCTTGCCATCGTGAAGGCGGCTCGGCATTTTCGCTCATGACCTATCAGGAGGCGCGGCCCTGGGCGAAAGCAATCAAGGAAGAAGTTCTCGAGCGCCGGATGCCTCCCTTCAGCGCCATCAAAGGCTTTGGCGAACTCCGCAATGACCGTGCAATCACGCAGGAGGAACTGCATCTCATTGCCGACTGGGTGGAGGGCGGATCTCCGGAAGGCGAACCGTCGTTGCTGCCCAAGGTCCCCGACTTCACCGCGCCTGATCCAGCCGACAAGGCGCCGAAGAGCGGCGCTGAAGTAGTGGTCGACGGCCGTCTGGAGCTCAAGCATTCCGAGACTTTCGTGGGCGCCCGCGCCAGGTCGCTGGCGGAGGGTGCGTCCGTCAAAGCCATCGCCCAGCTTCCCGATGGAGCCATCGAACAACTAATCTGGATTTACGATTACAAACCCAAATTCGATCAGACTTACTTCTTCAGCAAGCCGCTCAGCTTTCCGGCTGGGACGAAGATCGAAACCTACCCAGCCGGCGGAAGTCTGGCGCTGTTGACCAAGAAGTAGACACCTTGGCGCGGCGGTCACGGCGTCTTTGCAGATCTGAACCTTCAACTGGCAGATAACCTGTTGGCGAAAGCCGAGTTGGCCGCGAAGGTTATCGCGGAAATCCCGCGGCGGCGGATGACTCATGCCCAGGCGACCGCAATTCTTGGAAAAGACTAGCCCAAGGTTTCGGCCCTCAGGCAGGGCAAGCTGTCCGGATTCTCCATATAACGCTTGGTACGTTTCCTGCTCTTACTCGGCCGTGACATCGACGGAGTGGCACAATAATACAAGTCCCATGACGGTATTCGCCGACCGCCTCATCCACTCCATCCGCGCCAAAGGAAACCCCTGCGTGGTTGGCCTGGACCCGCGCATCGATCTCATGCCGGACTTCATCAAGTTGGGACGCGGCGAACCTACGCGCGAGGTGATCCGCTCCATCATCACTGATTTTCACGAATTGGTCATCGACGCAGTCGCCGATCTAATTCCCGCCGTGAAGCCGCAGCTCGCGTTTTTCGAGCAATATGGATTGGCCGGCGTCGAGGCGTTCGAGAATACGGTCGCCTTTGCCAAGCAGCGAGGCCTGCCGGTCATCGCCGACGGCAAGCGCAACGACATCTCCTCCACCGCCGAAGCCTACGCTGCGGCATTTCTCGGAGAAGCCGACGTCCTGGGCCACAAGCAGAAGGTCTTCGATGCGGACGCCGCCACCGTGACTCCTTACCTCGGCCGCGACAGCCTATTACCGTTTGTCGACGCCTGTGCCCAGTACGGCAAAGGACTGTTCGTCGTTCTGAAAACCTCCAATCCCGGCTCGCGCGATTTTCAGGATCAGCCAGTCGCGGCTACCGGACGGCCGCTGTATGAGTCGATTGCCGCCACAGTGGACGACCTCGGACGCGCGCTCATAGGCGACTCAGGCTATAGCTCCATCGGTGCTGTGATCGGCGCGACTTTCCCGGAAGACGGCCGCAAACTGCGAGCCTTGATGCCTCACGCTCTCATCCTGGTCCCTGGATATGGTGCGCAAGGCGGCAGCGCGGAGAGCGCCGCGGCGTGTTTCAACGACGATGGGCAGGGCGCGGTAGTGAGTTCGTCTCGTGGCATCACTTACAAGTACTCCTCACCCGATTTGCCGTGCCATTCCTTCGTGGCCGCCGTACGGGAGAACACGCTGAGGATGATCGACGACATCACAAAGACGCTAAGGAGCTCCTAGCCTCCTTTGGTATCTTGAAAGCCGGAGGTTTTATGTCTTTTCCCAATCGGGTCGTGATGGCGGTATTTTTTTCCACCGTTCTCGTTTCCGCTCAGAACAATAACAACTCTTTCACGCCCCGCTGGTGGGCCAAATATCAGACCCTGCTGCAAAACGGCGCTGGGGGTGCTGCCGGCCCAATCAGCTCCTCTCCAGTAGTCGGCAGTAATGTCGACGTCTCCAACGAATGTGGCCCACAGAGCGAGACCTTCATTACGCTGAACACCCGGAATGCGAACTCGATTGCTGGTGGCTCGAATGAAATCTTTCGGGATCCGATGCGCGGCTATTCGTCGTCGGATGGCGGCGCCAGTTGGACCGGCGTCGATCTGCCGCTTCCTCCCGCAATAGGTACCAACGGAACCGACTTCGGCTCCGACCCCAGCCTGGCCTTCGACACGCGCGGAAATGTCTTCTATAGCTACATCGTCGTGTTCTTCGGCCATGGCAATGGGATCAATGGTACCGAGCTGGCCGTGGCCCGTTCCGCAGACGGCGGCAAAACTTATCCGTCCGCCAATTTCTTTTCCTTCTCAAGCGGCAGTGACCATTTCAACGACAAGCCCATGATCGCCGCCGACACGAATCTACGCAGCCCCTTCCGAGACAATATCTATCTGACTTGGGACGCGGCCAGCGGCGGATCGACCAGCGGCGGCATCCGTTTCGCACGCTCCACCGATCACGGCGCCAGCTTTTCCATCGCTCGCATCGATAATCCGAAAGGCCCGGGACGAGTGATCGCGGCCCAGCCGTTGTCGGCCCCAACGGCGAAGTATACGCCGCCTGGAACGATATCGCAGCCAATACCATTGCCTTCAATAGCTCCTTCGATGGTGGCGTGACGTTCGGCACACCCAGCGTCATTGCCAGCAAGTCGATCGCGTTTGATATCGGAATCCCAGCCATATCATTCCGGCGGGCTCTGATTTATCCCTCCTGCGATGCTGATCGTTCCAACGGTCCTCATCGAGGACGGCTTTATTGCTCCTGGACGGATCTGGCTTCCAATGGCGTGAACACGGACATCTTCACCGCCTTTTCTGATAATAAGGGCTCTTCCTGGTCGGCGTCCCAGCGAGTTGCCGACAGCTTGAGCGGCTCCATCGACCGGTTCTATCAATGGCTTTCGGTCGACGCCGTGACCGGGGAAGCAAATATATCGTTCTACGATACGCGCAACGACACCACTGGCCAGCGATTCATGACGGACGTCTATTTCAGCCTTTCATCCGATGGAACCAGCTGGCTCTCTCCTAATTCTCGCGTGACCACCACCAGCTCCAATGAGCACGATTGCAACGGCGTGTTTCCTTGCAGCGCCATCGACTATGGCAATCAGTACGGCGACTATGAAGGCTTGGTTTCCTTTAACGGAATTTCGCACGCCATCTGGACCGACAGCCGCGACCAGCTAAACTTCGCCCCTGGCTGCCGAACTAATCTCGCCATGGAAGAAGTCTTCACAGCGACCATTCGCTAGTAGATGCCACAGAGGACCACTATTGCTCCCATGCTCTCGGTTCGAAACGGAGCGCGTGCGATCGTGTTCTACAAGGTGGCCTTCGGAGCGCGTGAATTGTTCCGCATCGACGCCGAGGATGGAGCGGTGGTCGCCCGGTTGAGCGTTGAAGAAGCGGAATTTTGGGTTGCTGACGAGTCGCCAGACCATTTGAACTTCAGTCCGGAGTCCCTGGGCGGTGGCTCTGTACGCATGGTGATGACCGTGGAGGATCCGGATGCCGCTTTCGAACGAGCCGTCAAAGCGGGAGCCACCGTTGTCTCGCCCGTTAGCAACCAATATGGTTGGCGCCTAGGACGGGTTGTCGATCCGTTCGGACACCATTGGGAAATCGGTAAACCACTGGCCAATGGCTCTTGAGTTTGGCTGGTCTAGCGGCTCGTCCCGGAAACACTCAATCTTTTCTCCATCATGAAGAGCGGCGTCCCGAATAGATCGCCCGGACCGTCGGGAGTTCGGCAAAAGCCGAATCTCTCATACAAACGAATAGCTGAAATGAGAAACGGGGTTGTCGTCAAAAGCAGCGTTTCAAGGCCGTGATCGATTGCGAACGTCTCAACTTGCTGTAAGAGGGCTTCGCCGGCTCCCTTGCCGCGGGCTGTCGGAAGCACACCCATTCCGCGTACGTAGAGCGCTCGCCCTCTCGCCACCGCGGCTACCGTGCCGCAGATTGAATCCTCCCACAGCGCGACCCAGACCGGACCTTCGGTCATCCGAGCCAGTACTTCTTCGACACCAATGGCCGTCGCCGCAAAGCCTCGATAAGTGTAGAGCGGACGAAATTCGGCGAAAATATCATGCAGGATGCCTGCAATAGCCAGTGCATCTTCCGCGACTGCCGTGCGGACCCTCATAGCAGCCATTTTCGCAACCGTCTCCCTCCCTGCGGTACCCTGAAAGAAACGCCGAGGTCCACTATGAATAAGCTCGCACTGTCGCTTCTGCTGAGTTCGGTTCCGCTGTTCTGTGCGGACGAGGCCCTCCCTAAAGCCGAAACCGTTCTGGATCGGTCGATAGAGGTCACGGGCGGCAAGGCCGCGTTCGAAAAGCGTCACAACGAGGTCATGCACGGCTCCATGGAATTCACTGGTCGCGGCATCAAGGGAACCATGACGGTTTATCAGGCCGAACCAGACAAAAACCTCGCAGTCATCGAAATCGAAGGCATCGGAAAGATCGAATCCGGCAGCAACGGTGAAATTGCCTGGGAAAATTCCGCTTTGCAAGGCCCTCGCATCAAACAAGGCGACGAAAAGGCGGGCTCCCTTCGCGACGGCACGTTCAACGCTGCGCTGAATTGGCGAAAGCTATACGCCAAGGCGGAAACAGCGGGCGTCGAAACCGTGGAGGGCCACGAGTGTTACAAAATAGTGCTCACTCCAAGAGATGGCAAACCGACCAACGAATTCTTCGACAAGAAATCCGGACTTCTGATCAAGACCACCGTCACTCGCAACACGCCCATGGGAGAAATCACCGCCGAAGTCGTCGCCGACGACTATCGAAAAGAGGGCGATATCATGGTCCCGCATAAAATGATCAATCGCGCCGCCGGCCAGGAGTTTCTGATCGCGGTCGAGAAGATGGAGGTCAATGTCGACCTGCCGAAGGATCGCTTCGATCTGCCGCCCGAGATCCAGGGCCTGTTGAAGAAGGCGCCCCAGGCCGCGGCCAATCTCGCGCCCGCGCAAGCGCCCATAGCGTCGAGCAGCGGGAATGGCGGCAGCAGCGGGAATGCTGGCAGCAGTGGCAATGGCGGCAAGTTAAGCATCTACATGGCCGGCAAGCCCATGGCGTCCGAGACCTATACGGTCGACAAATCAAACGGCAAGATCGAAGTGAGCGGCTCCGGCAACGCCACCATGGGCACCATGAAGATCGATATCGAGCAGTTCAAAGTGGTCACCGATGACAAGTATCAGCCGCTCGAAGCCCGCGCTAAAGCCAAGCTCGGCCAGATTCCGATGAACGTGAAGACCACTTTCGCCGAGGGGAAGGCGAGCAGCGAAATCGACAACGGGCAGGGACCGAAGACCCGGGAAGACAGCGTGTCGGCCGGTGCGATTGTCGTCAATGCCAATCTGCCGCTCTATCCATGGAGTTTTCTGGCCATGCGGGCCGATTTGACAAACCAAGATCCGCAGCAGTTTCCGGTCTACGTTCTCGGTCAGGCAGAGGTGTCTGCCACGGTCGTTTTTAAAGGCCGCGAGCCGGTTGAGTTCGCTAACAAGACCGCTGACCTGAATCACATTACAATGAACACCAAAACGCCGCAGGGCCAGGCCATAAGCATGGATCTTTGGCTGGACGACAGCCGCAAAGTGATCAAAATCGCAGTTCCTTCCATGGGCGTGGAAGCATATCAGGACGGCTTCGATCGAAAGGCGCCGCCGGAGGCCCCGGCCAACGATGCGAAAGGTGGCGATAAGCCGCCCAAACAGTAGTTCGAGATTGGAAGGCCTCGATAGTGCAAAGTCTGACGAATGCCGGTGTGCTCGTAACGGGTGCGGGACGAGGCATCGGTAAAAGGCTGGCGATCGGGTTTGCGACCGCCGGCTGTCGAGTGGGCCTGCTGGCTCGCAGTAAGGCCGAACTCGATCTCGCGCATCTGGAAATCGAGCATGCCGGAGGTAACGCCCTTCGGATCCGCGCCGATGTCACCGATTTCGAGCAGGTCACCGCGGCGGTGGACCGCATGCGCGTACACTACGGCGGCGTGCACGTTCTGATTTGTGCGGCGGCCATCCAGGGACCCATCGGTCCGCTGGTGGAACAATCGCCCAAAGCCTGGGCCGAGACCATCCAGACCAATCTCATCGGCGTGATGAATGCGTGCAAGGCCGTGCTGCCGCACATGATCGAGCAGCGCTCAGGCAAGATCATCGTACTGGGCGGCACCGGCGCCACCGCGGCGCGGCCCAACCTCTCTGCTTATGCCTCCGCCAAGGCCGGGCTGGTTCGCTTCGTCGAAACGGTGGCCGAAGAAATTCGCGACCATAATGTCCAGATCAACTGCATGGGGCCGGGCGGCGCTTACACCCACATGACCGACGAGATTCTCCGCGCCGGTGAAAAAGCCGGATGGAAGGAAACCGAGGAAGCGCTCGAAGTCCGCCAGACTGGCGGCGTCGCGCCCGACAAGCAGATCCAGCTCGCATTGTTTCTGGCCTCCGAGCAATCCAATCACATCAGCGGCAAATTGATACAGGTCTCCGACGATTGGAAAAAGCTCAAAGACGCGAACCTTCACCCCGAGATTTATACGCTACGAAGGGTTCAAAAGATGTGAACGTCCGGCTTCCTGCTGCTTCCTGTATGCTAAATTCATGCCCCGCTTCTTGCTCGCCTTAGCTTTGAGCGTTGCCTTAGCGTCGACGCTACCCGCCCAGCCCAAGAAAAAGAAAATTCTGGCCATCGGCGCGGTCGCCGGCTACCAGCACGATTCGGTTTCGCACGCGCTCGCGACCATCGAACAAATCGGGCGCCGCTCCGGGGTCTTCGACACCTACATCCGGACCGACACGCAACTGATCACCAAGCAGAAGATCGCCGCCGGAAACGCCAAGAACCTCGACTATTTCGACGCCGTGGTTTTCTACACCACCGGCGAACTGGACATGACCCCGCAGCAGAAGAAGGATCTGCTCTCGTTCGTCCACGATGATGGGAAAGGCTTCATCGGTGTCCACAGCGCCACGGACACGTTCTATGAATGGCCAGAGTACGGCGAAATGACCGGTGGCTATTTCAAAGACCATCCTTGGGGTGTTTTCGAGGCGCCCGTGATCGTCGAAGACTCCAATTTCCCTGGCATGCAGGATTTTCCGCACCAGTTCGTCTTCAACGACGAGATGTATCAGGAGCGCAACTTCTCCCGCGACAAGACGCATGTCATCGCGCGCCTGGACGCCTCGAAGCTCGACCTCAGCAACCCCAAGGTGATGCCGGAACATCGCACCGACAAGGACTTCCCGATCATTTGGGCGAAGATGTACGGCAAAGGGCGCGTCTATTACAACACGCTAGGCCATCGCGAAGAGACCTGGGACCGGCCAGACGTGCAAAAGATGTACCTCGAAGCCATCAAATGGGCGCTCGGAATGACTAACGCCGATGTGACGCCGCATCCGATGCCAACGGCAACTCGCTGACGCCCGACTCCTGCCGCTTCAATTGCCCGCACGCCGCAAAAATGTCGCGCCCGCGCGGCTTGCGCACAAAACACGGCATCGACCGCCTGACAATCTCCTGGAACGCCTGCACCCGCTCCGTATCCGGCGTCTTAAACTGAATCCCCGGCCCCGGATTCAGCGCGATCAGGTTCACCTTCGCGTCCAAATGAGCCAGCAGCTTCACCACCCGGCGCGCGTCGGCATCAGTGTCGTTCACGCCCTTGAGCAGCACGTATTCGAATGTCAGCTTTTCCCAAGTCCGCAGCGGATACGCCTTACAGGCCGCCAGCAGATCCTTCAGCGAATACTTGCGCGTGATCGGCATCAGCTCGCGGCGCTGCTCCTCGGTCGATGCATTGAGCGAGATCGCCAGCTTGGGCCGAATCGGCTCGCGCCCCAGTTCGATGATCTTCGGGATGATGCCCGCAGTCGACAGCGTAATCCGGCGCGGCGAAAGTCCGATGCCCTTGGGATCGGTCAGCAGCCGGGTGGCTTTGATCACGTTCGGTAAATTCAGTAGCGGCTCGCCCATCCCCATCATCACGATGTTGAGCCGGCCGCTCTCTGTCGCGAGCTGATGCGTCCGCATCACGAACAGGACTTGCCCCACGATCTCACCTGCCGTCAGATTCCGCTCCAGCCCCATCTGCGCCGTCAGGCAAAACTGGCAATTCACCGGACAGCCCACCTGGCTCGAAATGCAGATCGTGTCCCGATCGTCCTCGGGCATCAGAACCGTCTCGACCGTACGTTGGTCCTCTAAACCGAGCAGATATCGCCGCGTGCCATCGTTCGAATGGAACTCCGTCATTAGTTTCGGAAGCCCCATCGATAGCCGAGAAGACAATTCTTTTCTTAGATTTAGAGGTAGCGTGGTGACTTGCTCCAGGCCGGGTACGCGCTGCCGGTAGACGGCCTCATAAACCTGCTGGGCGCGAAATGCCGGCTGGTCCGCTCCCAGGGCCTCTTGAAGGTCCGGAAGTTCAAGTCCTACAATACTTTGCACCACTTTTCACTATATCACGCGGGGTCTGCCCGGAAGCGATAAAATAGATGTAGTGGCCACCATCATCGAGATCGCACCGCGCAAGATCCCCGATATCGACAGCACTACGTTGCCCAACGGAGTGCGGGTGATCACCGAACACATGGCCCACGTTCGATCAGTTTCTCTGGGCATCTGGATCGGTACCGGCTCGCGCTGCGAGACGCCTGAGGAAAACGGGCTGTCACATTTCATCGAGCACATGGTCTTCAAGGGGACCACGCACCGGTCGGCTGAGGACATCGCCCGATCGGTGGATTCCATCGGCGGCGGTCTGGATGCTTTCACCGCCAAGGAAATGGTGAGTTATAACACCAAAGTGCTGGACGAACACCTTCCGCTGGCCTTCGACGTTCTGGCGGATATGGTATTGAATCCTCTGTTCCGCGACGACGACATCGAAAAGGAAAAGGGTGTCATTCTCGAAGAACTGAAGATGGAGGTCGATAATCCCGAGTACCTCCTGCACGAGATCTTTTCGAGCAATTTCTGGAAAGATCATCCGCTGGGCAAGCCGATCCTCGGCACCAAGGAAACGGTCAAGAATTTCAATCGCGAGAGGATTCAGGATTATTATCGCCGGTATTATTCGCCGTCGAATATCCTGATCACCGCCGCCGGCAACCTGGATCACGACCGCCTGGTGGATCTGGCGCGAGAGCATTTCGAGGACCTGCGAGTGAACGGCCACCCGTCACCCGGTCATCCGCCCGTGCCGCACTCGCGCCTGGTGTTCCGTAACAAGACTTCGCTCGAGCAGACCCATCTCTACCTGGGCGTTCCCGCTTATCCGTTTCCCCACGAAATGCGCTTTGCCTGTTACGCCTTGAATACAGTGCTCGGTGGCGGCATGAGCTCGCGCCTCTTTCAGAACATCCGCGAGAAGCAGGGGCTGGCATACGCGGTTTACTCCGAGCTCGGTATGTATCGCGACACCGGATGCATGGCCATCTACGCCGGCACGTCGGTGGAATCAGCCCGCCAAGTGATCGATTGCATCGTGAAGGAGTTCCGCGAACTCAAAGAGCATCTGGTGCCCGGAAGAGGAATTGCGGCGGGCCAAGGATCATCTGAAAGGCTCGTTCATGCTGGGCCTTGAATCCACGTCCAGCCGCATGGGCAACCTGGCGCGGCAGGAGTTGTATTTCAAGCATTTCTTCACTCTGGATGAAATGCTGCAAAGCATCGAAAACGTCACCGCCGAGCAGATTCAACACATCGCCCAGGAGTTTTTCAATCCCAAGAACATCGCGCTGGCGGTGCTGGGCAACCTGGGTGAATTTCGCGTCAAGCGTGAGGACCTCGCCTGCTAAGAAATAAATGCCGTGTAGCGCGCGCACTCCTGCGTGCCGCGTCTGCACTCGTGCTGACGCTGGGGTCTTCATTCGGTCTGGACCTTAACAAGCTCCAACCCCAAGGCTACGTCAGCGACTTCGCGCATGTGCTCGACGATTCTTCCCGCGCAGCGTCTGGAAGCCTATTGCGGGCGAGTCGAGCAGGTCACCGGCGTCCAGATGGCCATCGTCACCATCGATTCGCTGGACGGCGAGCCGATTGAGGACGTCAGCTAACACGCTCTATCGCAAATGGGGCGTCGGCAAGAAGGGCAAGGACGAAGGGATCATGCTGCTGCTGGCGATCAAGGACCACCGCGATCGCCTCGAAGTCGGCTATGGCCTGGAGCCGATCCTCCCCGACGGATTCGACGGCAGCGTGCTGCGCGAAGCCCGCCCATTGTTGCGGCAAAATGCCTATGGCCCGGCGCTGTTTGCCGCCGCACAGGAGATGGGCAGCCGGATCGCCGCTGCCAAAGGCGTCACGTTGGATGTTGGCCTGCGGCCGCAGCGCCGCGTCGTCGGACAACGTCCCGGTATTCCCTGGCCGTTTATCGTGATCGGGATCATCGTCTTGCTGGTGCTCATGCGCGCGGCGGCGGTGGCGGTTTCTTAACCGGCATGATTCTCGGTAACCTATTAGGGCGCGGCGGTGGTGGCGGCGGATGGGGCGGCGGCGGATTCGGCGGTTATGATTCGGGCGGTGGCGGAGGCGGTGGAGGCTTTGGCGGTTTTGGAGGAGGCGACTCGGGTGGCGGCGGCGCGTCGAGTGACTGGTAAACATGGAACAAAAGCTCCAGGAGTTAGTCGATCGTCTTCGCAAGGCCGAGCGTGACCGGCTGGTGTCGGTTATTCTCTATGGCTCGGCGGCGTCCGGCAATCATCATGGTGAGTTTTCCGATCTGAATGTCCTGTGCGTGCTCACTCGCGTGACGCCGGCGGAGCTGGCCGACGCGGAGCCGATCTTTAAGTGGTGGCGCGCTCAGGGCAATCCTTCGCCGCTGCTTTTGAGCGAGGAAGAGGTTCAACACTCGACCGACTGTTTTCCCATCGAATTTCACGATATCGAGGAGCGCCGGCGCGTTCTGTTCGGTCGCGATGTGGTCGAGAACCTGGTCATCGACAAGATCTTCTACCGGGCGCAAGTGGAGATGGAATTGCGCACCAAGCTCCTGCGATTGCGCCAGAAAGCCGGCAGCGTACTTTCCGACAAGACCGCGCTGCTGCGGCTGATGATCGATTCCGTTCCGAATTTTCTGGTGCTCTCCCGGCATGCGTTGCTCGTTTCCGGACTGCCGGCTGGTCACCAAAAGCGTGAAATTGCGCGCGAGCTCAAGAGTATCGGAGTGGATCCGTTTCCGTTTGATACACTGCTGGATCTGCGCGAGCAAAAGAAGAAAGCCGGCGAAGTGGATCCCGAAGCGCTGTTTGAAAGCTATTTGAGACAGATTGAAACCGTGGTCGCGCACGTAGACCGCCTGGAAAAATGAGGGAATGAGGGTCACATGAAATTTGCACTTGTCATCATTGGTGTTTTGATTTTGATTGGCTTGGGGATCTTCGGATGGGCCATGGGCGCGAGAAATACGCTGGTCACCGAGCGCGAGTCCGTGAACGGGGCTTGGTCGCAAGTAGACGTCGCGCTGCAGCGTCGCGCCGATCTGATTCCTAATCTGGTGGAGACGGTCAAAGGTTTCGCCAAACAGGAGCAGGCGGTCATCAAGGAAGTGACCGACGCTCGCGCGGCTCTGGGCGGCGCACGCACTCCTTCGGAGAAGATCCAGGCCAATTCGCAGTTGGATGGCGCGCTCAGCCGCTTGCTGGTGGTGGTGGAGAACTATCCGCAGCTCAAATCCAACGAGAATTTCCTGCGTCTTGCAGGACGAGCTGGCCGGAACCGAAAACCGCATCGCGGTGGAGCGCCGCAAGTACAACGAGACAGTGCAGAAATATAACACCGACATCGAGCTGTTTCCCAACAATATCGCGGCTTCCATGTTCGGCTTCCAGCGCAACGACGCGTACTTCAAGACCGAGGGCGCGGCCCGCAACGCGCCCAAAGTCGCGTTCTAGGTGGGTGGCGCACGCACTCTGCGTGCCGTGTTCACATTCGTGTGAACACGTCTAAAAATCGTCTCCGCGATCTCGGATCATGGTCTCGGCATGCTTCCTTGCTCCAACGCTGTCTGGAATGTTCTTATGTGAGAATGAGCACTAAAAAATGCCTACAGGTCCGATGAGTGAAGGCGGCGGACTTATCGACCTCGGGGAACTATCCAAACCGGCTACTGTCCTTATCGAGAAGATATCGGAGGCAATCGGCGGTGTATTCCGTCCATATCAAATCCGTCGGATTGCGCAAGCCGAAGTTGAAGCCGACAAGATTCGGGCTCTATCTCAGATCGAGATTACAGAGCTCCAGCGTCGTGCGATACAGCGATTCGTTGTGGAGGAAGCGAAGAAGCAGCAAAACATTGAATCGATAACACAAAAGGCATTGCCTGGCGTGGAGGAAGGGGCGAGCCCACAGAATGTCGAGGATGACTGGATCACAAATTTTTTCGACAGGTGCCGCCTGGTGTCAGATGAGCAAATGCAAACGCTATGGTCGAAGGTTCTTGCTGGAGAAGCGAACAAGCCTGGCAGCTACTCGAAGCACACTGTGAATGTGTTGTCCTCGCTCGACAAGACCGACGCTGAGCTATTTACGACGCTATGCGGCTTCGGCTGGCTTCTGGGCAATGTTGTGCCCCTTGTCTATGATATCGAGGATCCGATTTACAATGAGGTCGACATCACCTTCAACAATCTTACTCATCTCGATGACATCGGCTTAGTTTCATTTGATAATATTGCTGGCTTTCAGCGTCTGAAGTTTCCAAAGACAATACTAGTCTTCTTTTACGGTAAGCCGTTTAAGCTCGAATTTTCTCAGCCCGTAGATAACCGGTTGGACGTGGGACGAATTTTACTATCTAAGGCTGGCCAAGAGCTTGCACCCATTTGTGGATCGGTGCCTCGTGTTGGCTTCGTGGAATACGTCACGGGCAAATGGCGACAGACGGGAATACAAGTCACAGAAGAGGCTTAACCGCATCAAATGAACGTCGCGCTATAGTTTCGCAGACGGTCAAAGGTTTCGCCAAACAGGAACAGGCCGTCATCAAGGAAGTGACCGACGCTCGCGCGGCGCTGGGTGGCGCTCGCACTCCGTCAGAAAAGATCCAGGCAAATTCGCAGTTGGATGGCGCGCTCAGCCGCCTGCTGGTGGTGGTAGAGAACTATCCACAGCTCAAATCCAACGAGAACTTCCTGCGTCTTCAAGACGAGCTGGCCGGAACCGAGAATCGCATCGCGGTGGAGCGCCGCAAGTATAACGAGACGGTGCAGAAATATAACACCGATATCGAGCTGTTTCCCAACAACATCGCGGCTTCCATGTTCGGGTTCCAGCGCAACGACGCCTACTTTAAGACCGAGGGCGCGGCCCGCAACGCGCCCAAAGTCGCGTTCTAACTTCCGTGGCCCGCGGGTGCGCCAATTCGCGCTCTCGTGTAGTTAATCCAGATCTCCGCGGCGATCAACTGGATTGTGAAGCCCAGCCAAAAAGCCGTGCCAAAGAAGTCATGCGGCGATAGGTGCGTAATGCGGCTAGTGGCGAAGAACACACCCACGATAGGGCGGACGGTGGTAACAGCTAATCCAATAGCGAACGCCCGAATCATCCATTCACGGTGCAGAGCAACATTTCCCTGACGGATGTAAAGAAATGCTCTGACCAACGCCAATAGAAAGATGCTCGCGAATAACATCGTCGCCGCTGTCTCGTTAGCGCCGCCGATAGCCATCCGAGGGCTCATCACCAAAGCCGTACAGCCGATTATCATGCCCGACACCAGCACCACTCGGCCCGTCCAGCGGTGCAGTGCCGGCCTGCGGTATCGCAACGTCCGGACAAACTGAAGAGGACCCAAAACAACGAAGAGCAGTGCGGGAATGATGTGCATCATGGTTAAACGGGGATGGCGTGCGAAACCTGCATCCAGCTCCGCCGCACCCGCAAAGTTTCCAGGTGCTCGCCCGGGCGCCAAGAGATGCACCGTTCTCCGGACCACGATCGTCACTCCGATCGCCACCAACACCAAAGTAATCAGCCAAAGGAGTCGTACGATTGCCCGTCCTGGTCTCGTGACCGCACCCGGTCTCGCGGTTAGATCTCTCGCAACGCCACCAATGGATCGACGCGACTTGCCCAGCGTGCCGGCAGATAACACGCCAGCAGCGCGACTGCCAACAACACCAATGCGCGCCCCGCTACGCTGACCGGATCGCTCGCGCTTACGCCATACAGCATTCTGCTCAGCAACCGTCCGCACAGCAGCGCCGCCGCCAAGCCGATCAGCACGCCCGTCAACACCAGCGACATGCCTTGTTTCAGAATCAGCCGAAGCACGCTTGCTTCGGGCCGCGCCCAACGCCATGCGCAGCCCGATCTCCCGTTTTCGTTGATTCACGGAATACGCCATGATCCCGTACAAACCGATGCTTGCCAGCCCCAGCGCCAGCAGCCCGAACACGCTCAGCAGCGCCACGCCCATCTTCGCCTGAAACAAGCCGCCATCGACGATCTCGCGCCCGGTTCGCATGTCGCTAACCAGGATTTGCGGCCCGGCGGCGCGCATCTCGCGCTGCACCGGCGTCAGGATCTGCCGCGGATCTCCCTTGCTGCGCACATACAACGTCATGCCATCCGAATAGTTCTGCTCCAGAGGCACATAAACGCACAGTTGTGGCGGCTCCGCCCAATTGGAATAATTGGCGGTTCTGGCAATCCCTACGATCTGCCGCATCTGTTTCTCGCCCGGCAACTGAATGCGCTTTCCCAAGGCGTCTCCGCCCGGCCAATAATCGTGCGCCATCTTCTCATTGACAATGGCTACCGGAGTCGAGGTCTCCTGGTCGATATCCGTGAACTCGCGCCCGCTATCGATCGCCACGCCCGCTGTCTCGAAATAGTTGCGGTCTACGGTGTTGACGATCGTCGTAATTTTGTCCGCTTGCGACCGTTGTTGCCGCCCTTCCACCTGCAGTCCATTCACGGCTCGTCGCCCACAGCGGCAGGTTCGAGGCCCACGAAACGGACTCGACGCCTGGAATCCTCGCCACGCGCTCGCGGACGTCCTTGTAGAACGCTTTGGTTTGCGGCTTTCCGTACCCGGCCTGTCCCGGATTTGTCATGAAGACCGCCAGATGCGCCGTCTGGAAGCCCGGGTCGATCTCGTAGGCCCGCCCGATGCTTCGCAAGAACAGAGCTGCCGTCACCAGCAGGAGAAACGAAAATGCTACCTGGCCCACCAGCAGAGCGTTTGCCAGCGTGACCCTCCTCCGGCTTCTGCCCGTCGTGCGAGCCTCTTCCTTCAGCGTTTCCGCCACACTCGCGCCGGAAGCTTTGAAAGCCGGGATGGTCCCGAACAGGAAGCCCGTTGCCAGCGAGATGACCAGCGCAAAAACAAACACGGTTGCATCCAGCTTCGGCGTCACGAAATTTGCGGACGACCGGCAACGCCCCGAACAAGAGATGCAGCCCCGCATAACCGATGAACAATCCCACCACGCCGCTGAGAAATCCGAGAAACACGCTCTCGGTGAGAAGTTGACGCACCAGTCTTCGGCGGCTTGCTCCCATCGCCAGGCGGACCGCCATCTCCTGTTGCCGCGCCGCTGAGCGCGCCAGCAGCAGATTCGCCACATTCGAACACGCAATCAGCAGAACGATTCCCACCACGATCAACAGTCCGGCGCTGGCGAACAGAATCGGCGTGGATCGCGCTGCTGCGCTGGCGAACAGGACCTCGCGGATGGGCCGCACCGTGGCCGTGTGGCCTTCATTCGGCCGCCGGATATTCGCGCGCCAAATCCGCCGCGATGGTCGCCATGTTGGCTTGCGCCTGCGCCCGGGTGACGCCCGGCTTGAATCGCCCGACACCCAGGAAAATCGCTTTGCCGCGATCGCTCAATGCGTTCTGCATCTCATTGGGCAACAACTGTTCCGCCATGGCGGCCGGTATCCACAAATCGGGACCGAAAATGGCATTCACTCCAATGAATGCGGGCGGCGCGACGCCGATGACGGTAAAGACGACGTTATTGAGCCGCAGCGTTTTGCCGACGATGTCGTCCGCGCCGCCAAAGCGCGTCTGCCAAGTCCCGTAGTTCATCACCGCAACGGCGTGTGCGCCGGGAGTGCTGTCTTCTTCCGGCAAGAAGAAGCGTCCTCTGGCGGGCCTGAGGCCCAGGGTCGAGAAGTAGTTGCCGGTCACCAACTCGCTGAACATCCGCTGCGAAGCGCCGCTCGCCTGCCAGGTCACCACGCGCGGAGATGTGTAACCCGCCAGCGAACTGAAAACTCCGTTCTTTGCCTGATAATCTTTCAGATCTGCGTACGAAATCGGCAGGGGCGCGCTCGACTTTCGACGTACTCCCCGTTTCGGCCGTCGCAACCGCCGCCAACTCGGCGGAGTTCCGAACCGGCAGCGGATTCAAAATCAGCGTATTGATCAGCGTGAAGACGGTGGTGTTCGCGCCGATCCCCAAGCCCAGCGTCAGAACCACGAACAGGACGAACATCGGGCTTTTCCGCATGGTGCGGATGGCATAACGAAGATCTCTCCAGAGGTCTTCCATGAAATTGCCCCGGCGTGACATCGCCGGCCGGCACTGCGTCGTGTTTCGGCATACGCTTGCTCCTTTCAACCCGCCCGCAGCGGATACATGTCATCCAACTCCGAGATGGCTTTCCGGTAGGCCTCTTCTTCGCTTGCTCCGCCGCTACGTAATTCGCGATAGTGATCTTCGAGGTGCTGCGCGAGTTCCTCGATGAGGTCCGACTCCGCGGTTGCCTTCAGACGCAATGGCTCGAGCCGTTCTCGAACCAGACTCTTCCAATCAGGCATGTTCAATTCCTGTAATCCGGCTGATGACGGCGACGAAATCCTTCCAACTCTTCTGCTTCGAACGAAGCACCTTTCTGCCTTGCGGGGTCAGGCTGTAATATCGCCGCCTGCGCTGCTCCGCCTTCTCCACCCAACGCCCCTCGATCGACCCCTGCTCCTCCAGCCGATGGAGCAACGGATAGAGCGAGGTGACGTGAAATCGCAAAGCGCCGCCGGATCGGATCTGAATCAACTTTGAAATGTCGTAGCCGTGGCGAGGCTGATCCTCGAGCAACGACAACACCAGAAGCTCCGCGCTTCCTTTTTTCCACTCAGGATCTTGAGAACGCAAAGCCAATTGATCGACCTCTTCTATGCCCATATTATTCGGTCCCTTATATGGGCGTCAATCATATCTACGGGTGCTTCGGGCTTTTTGTTCCCACCCAAAGATCTTTTCCGCAAATCGTTGTTAAGACATGTCGAGAATCTTTTCCCGGGCTGCGACTAAACTGATGAAACCCACAAAGCGGTGCGAAAATCGAACTGCCCGAAAACGGGCTCTGACACTCTTGGCGCTCTTTTTCGCGAATCCGGAGAGTTGGTTTCGACTGAAGGTCTAGCAGACCCCAAGGAAACCAAACGCATGCGAGCCGGTGGCCAGGCGGGCGCGATTGCACACTACCAAAAAGCCGCCGCGCGGACAACCAGCCTTCCGGGGCCGAATTGCCTCATCACCCAAGCGGCCCGGCTGCGGGAGAGCACCAACTAAACACATATGCAACTAAACGGTTGCTCTTCTCCAGAAACCCTGCTAATATGCAACCTGGAGGTTGTATATGAATCCCGGAGTTGCTCCAAACATGGATCGTATCGAAAAAAGCATTCTTCTCCGCGTGCCGCGTGCTCGCGTCTGGAAGGCACTGGCGGATGCCGAGGCTTTTGGCCAATGGTTCGGCGTCAAGTTACACGGGGACTTTCGCGCCGGGGGCTCGCCTGGAAGGGAAGGTCATACATAAAGGCTACGAGAATTGTCACTTCGAGATCGCCATCGAACAGATGGAACCTGAGCGGCTACTTTCCTGGCGATGGCACCCGAACGCCGTCGATCCTAAGACCGATTACTCGGCGGAGCCCACCACTCTGGTCGTGTTCGAACTCCAGGAAGTCGCGGACGGGACGTTGCTAACGGTTGTGGAATCGGGTTTCGAAGGGATTCCGTTGACCCGCCGCCCGGAAGCCTATCGAGAGCAATGAGCAAGGTTGGGCTGCTCAGATGAAAGCTATCGAGAAGTATGTCAGCGAAACAGCTTAATGCCCGCTCGGAACGCCCTCGGACGAACGCGCCAGGGGATCGAAAAAACGGCCTTGATCTTTGCGGCGCTCGGCGACGAGAACCGTCTACGTCTGGTTTCGCGCTTGTCCGCCGATGGACCGATGTCCATCGCTCGCCTCACCGAGGGCGGTTCCGTGACGCGCCAGGCGGTGACGAAACACCTGCAGGTGTTGGCAAAGGCCGGCCTGGCGTGCCAATTCCCGAGCTGGGACGGGAGAGCGTCTGGGAGTTGGAACCCCAACCACTCGACGCCGCTCGGCAGTGCCTGGACGAGATTTCGGCGCAGTGGGATGCGGCGCTCGATCGTTTGCGGAAATTCGTGGAGGGATAGCGAAGAACGCCATCTCAACGGTGAGCTACACTGTACAGAGGAGATGGAACAATGGCAAACGATCCGAAAGATCCTAAGAACAATGACGAGTCTACGAGCGACCTTCACCGGCGCGACTTCGTAGCTATGTCAGTGGCGGCGGGCCTAGCCGCGGCAGGTTCGGCCTCGGGCGCGGGCATGCCTGTGGTTGAGACCGACGTCGAGATCAAAACTGCCCGATGGCACCTGCGACGCCGCTTTCATTCACCCCAAGAGCGGTTCTCATCCCGGTGTGCTCATTTGGCCCGACGCATTTGGATTGCGGCCCTCCATGCGCGAAATGGCCAAGCGCCTTGCCGCTGAGGGATATTCCGTCCTGGTGCCCAATCCTTTTTATCGCGTGGGCAAAGCTCCTTTCTACACGGATGCCTCCACCATCAACTTCCAGACCGAACGGCCTAAGATCGGGCCGCTGATGGCCTCGGTGAATGCGTCCGGCAATGCCGAGAAAGATGCCGTCGCTTACATCGCCTTCCTGGATGCGCAAAAACAGGTCAACAAATCGAAAAAGATCGGCACTCAGGGTTATTGCATGGGCGGCGCGTTGGTCGTGAGGACTTGTGCGACCGTGCCCGACCGTGTAGGCGCCGGAGCCTCGTTCCACGGCGGCGGACTGGTCACCGACAAACCCGACAGTCCGCATCTGCTTGCACCCAAGATCAAGGCTCACATGTATTTCGGTATCGCGTCGAATGACGACAAGGCCCAGCCGGACGCCAAAGACAAGCTCAAGGAAGCTTTCGCCGCCGCGCACGTTCCCGCCGAGATCGAAGTATATTCAGAGTCCATGCATGGCTGGTGCGTACCGGACATGCCGGCTGGGGGTGGCAAGCCTATCTACAACAAGCCGGATGCCGAGCGCGCCTGGGGCAAACTCGAGGGTTTGTACAAGACCTCGCTGGCCTGAACGCAAAAGCCGCCGCGGTAACGTTTCTCAGCTATCTCCATAGACTGGGATAGCTGCTCCGTGAACGACTTTGGCATCGTCGCTGCACAGAAATAGGATAACGCGCGCGATGTCCTCGGGCTTCGGCCACTTCGCGAAGTCCGCGCCGGGCATTGCTTTCCGATTTGTTTCTGTATCGATGATGCTGGGCAGGATGGAGTTGACGCGTACTCCCGTGCCCTTCAGATCGGCGGCGAGGGAATCCATCATGGCTACCGCGGCGGCCTTCGATGCCGCGTAGGCGGCGATGCCTGCTTCGTGATCCAGCGCAGCTTTGGACGCAACATTTACGATGACGCCTTTACCGCGTCGGAGCATGGCCTTCGCCGCTGCCCGCGATAATATGAAACCGGAGCGAAGGTTCAGCGCCAGCATCTGGTCGAGAGTCTTGGTATCCAGTTCCCACAACTTCATACCGCCGGCGTAACCACCCACGGAATTCACCAGGACATCAAGCGCCTTATTCTCGACGCCGATTCCTTGCATGAGTTGCTCAACCGCGGCTTCATCGGTGACGTCGACTCGCCGCCCCGTGAGCCTGGAAGCATTTGCGCCGGACTCGGTCTTCAAGTACGCGAATTCATGATCGTCTCGATAGGTGACGATCACCTCGGCGCCCTCCCTCAGGAACGCGAGGCTTACAGCGCGCCCCAATCCTCCCGTACCGCCGGTCACCAATGCAACTTTCCCTGCGAATCTCATATCTTATTTGCGCGCGGCGTCCTTCAGGAAGTTGCCCTCCCGCAGTTCGGCGAAGGCCTCCTGAAGCTGCTGCTGTGTATTCATCACGATCGGTCCATACCACGCCACCGGCTCTTCGAGCGGTTTTCCGGAAACAAGCAGGAACCGGATTCCGTCTTCCCCGGCCTGCACTACCAGCTCGTCGCCACGATCGAATAGTACCAGCGATCGATTCTCCGCCTGCGCGGGCGGGGTTGTATCCGCCCACCCGACCGGCTCCGTCGGCACCGCCAGCGGTCCGGATGCGTTGCAGAACTTGCCCGCGCCCGCGAACACATAAGCAAACGCGTGGTGCGTAATTTCGACAGGAAGAGTCTTTCTGCGGCCGGGTGGAACCGTCACGTCGAGATAGATCGGATCGGCGGCGATCCCATCCACTGGACCTTTCTTGCCCCAGAACGTACCGCAGATAATCCGTACCTCGGTTCCGTCATCGTCCTTGATCGCGACGATATCGGGCGACTTCACCTCCTGGTAGCGCGGCGCGGTCATTTTGAGCGACGAAGGAAGGTTGGCCCACAACTGAAAACCGTGCATGCGGCCGGCATGATCGCCTTTCGGCATTTCCTGATGGATGATCCCGCTGCCCGCCGTCATCCACTGCACGTCGCCGGCGGCAATTGCACCACTATTCCCCATGCTGTCGCCGTGCTCCACGGTCCCGGCCAAAACGTACGTAATCGTTTCGATCCCGCGGTGAGGATGCCAGGGAAAGCCTGCCAGATAATCTGCCGGAACATCATTGCGGAAGTCATCCAGCAGCAGGAAAGGATCGAAGTCGGTGGTGTTCCCGAAGCCGAACGCACGGCGCAAATGCACGCCCGCGCCTTCGAGCGTGGGCTTCGCGGAGATAACTCTCTTAACGGGGCGGAGAGACATTGGTCGTTCCTTTCTTGTGGCCGCGCGTTTTTGTAGTCGCGAATCGCCACGCCGTGTGCAGCAGGTCTGGCAGCGCGTCCGGATGGACGCGAGACAATCGCACCAGCACAACCGGATAGTTCACGTAATGATCAGGCAAGTAGTAGACATCCGGGGCCGTCGCTATGAGCTCAGCGCGCTGATCAAAATCGACGCTCACTGCTAGCGAGCCCGGCTCGGCGGATTTATGAGTGGGAATGCATGTCAACAGTTTCCCGCGAACTTTGAGGGCCGGCGACCCATACATCGTGGATTCCTCCACGCCAGTAAACCCGAGCCCGATCCTTCTTACGGTGTCGAAATCAATCTTGTTCTTCGGCATGGAAATGATCGGGCCTCAGTGTATGATCCCAGGCGCCTCGTGTCCCGTCTTTTGAACATACTCGATGTACGACCCCGGGTAAACCAGCGGACTTCGGTCCTTGCCGCTCTCGCCGCCCAGTTCCAGAACACGCGAGCCCAGCCCACGCAGGAACGTGCGATCATGCGACACAAAAATCATCGTGCCTTCGAAATCCTTCAGCGCCTCCACCAGCATTTCCTTGGTCGCCAGATCCAGGTGATTGGTGGGCTCGTCCAGCACCAGGAAGTTGGGAGGATTATAAAGCATCCGGGCCATTGCAAGCCGCGATTTTTCGCCGCCGGATAGCGCCCCTATCCGCTTGTCTACGTCGTCGCCCGAGAACTGGAATGCTCCGGCCAGCGTGCGCAGCGAGCCGATGCCGTCCTGCCCGAAGTCTCGCTGCAGTTGCTCGATGATGGTCAGATCCGGATCCAGAACATCCAGCGCTTGCTGCGCGAAGTAGCCCATGGTCAGGCTGGCGCCCAGTGTCACGCTACCCGCGTCCGGCTCGCTCGCGCCGGCGATCATTTTGAGCAGCGTAGTCTTTCCCGCGCCGTTCCGTCCCATCACAGCCCAGCGTTCTCCCCGTCGGATCGTGAGATTGAATCCCCGGTAGATGGTCTGCGATCCGTAGCTTTTGTGGAGGTCTTCGATGACGGCAACCTGGTCGCCCGAGCGCGGCGGAACGCGGAATTCGAACTTCACCACCTGCCGCTTCCGGGGGAGCTCGACTTTTTCGATCTTATCCAGCGCCTTGATGCGGCTTTGTACCTGAGCAGCCTTGGCCGCGTGCGTCCGGAAACGGTCGATAAAGCGCTGCTCCTTGGCCAGCATAGCCTGCTGACGCGTGAAAGCTGCTTGCAGGTTGGCGTCCTGGATGGCACGTTCGCGCTCATAGAAGTCATAATTGCCGGAGTACGCAATGATTTCGCCCGCATTGATTTCCGCGATCCGCGAGACGATGCGATTCATGAACTCGCGGTCGTGCGAGGTCATCAGGAGGGCGCCAGGATAAGCCTTGAGAAAATCCTCCAGCCAAATGATCGATTCGATATCGAGGTGATTGGTGGGTTCATCCATCAACAGCACGTCCGGACGGCCCAGCAGCACGCGGGCCAAGGCCACGCGCATCTTCCAACCGCCGGATAACGCTCCGACGTCGCCATCGACCTGGTTATCGGTGAACCCGAGCCCATGCAGGACCTCGCGGGCTTGCGCCTCGAGCGAGTATCCGCCCAGATGCTCGTACTCTTCCTGCACCTCGCCGAAGCGCGCCAGAATCTGGTCCATCTCGCCCACGCGCGCGGGATCTTCGAGGCCCTTCTGCAAATCCTCCAGCTCGTGGTGCAGATCGCCTATTCGCCCGCTACCGGCTATCGCCTCATCCAGAACCGGCCGGCCGCTCATCTCCTCTACATCCTGGCGAAAATAACCGATGGTCAGCCTCTTCGGAACGGAGACCTCGCCATCGTCGGGCTCTTCCTCGCCAACCACCATGCGAAAGAGCGTGGTTTTGCCGGAGCCATTGGGGCCGACCAGGCCAACCTTCTCGCCTGGGTTCAACTGAAAGGAAGCATCCACGAAGATCAGCTGCTTGCCGTACTGCTTGCTTATATTCGAGAAAGAAATCATCCGCTGCTAAATACCAACGTAGCAGAGCCTGTCATGCTCGCCCTCGCAGCCGGGCGATTTCACGGCGGTCGCGCTTTGATGGCTTGCGCTGTTCGGCCAGTTTTTGACGCGTTAGTCTCGCTCCATGCTGGTAATAAGGACCTGAGCGTCGGAAGCTATACAACGGGGTTCGATAAATTCACTAGATTCGACGCCAAGCAGGAGTTGGGAGCTAAACTTGTATCACGCCTCCGTTCCTTGTGGACGAGAGCCGCAGATCGACGACTGCACCGCTGGACGGCCTGGTTTCGTCATTCAGCCGGGCCGGTTCACCCGGATCAATTGGTTCCTCGTATCCGACACACCTGCAACGGCCACATCGATTCGCTCTGCCTGTCCGCGAAAATCCGTGTCGAAAGTGCAAAGGACGATCCCAGCATGGTCGCTAGTGCGGTGTCGGTGGAGATTCAGAAAGTGGCGACGATTGTTCGATAACAGGATCCGACCTTCGGCGACTGCCAATGCCAGCACCTCCGAATCGGGCACAGCTGCGTTCGCCCTCCCCGAGTCGAGCGAGGTCAGGACGTCGTGTCCAAGGCGTCTCAGCTCCACCACCACTTGCAGCGCAATGTTCTCGTTGGAATAGAAACGAGCCACTAAGCGGCCTCGTTCTCGCGAATCTGCGCCTCAATTTCCGCAGCGTGAGAACGCGCGTATGCCCAGGCGTTCACCAAGTCCTCAGCTCTGAGGGATGGGTACGCCGCCAACAAGCCCTGCTCGCTCGCACCCATCCGTCGAGCTTGTTCCAGAAGCCAAACCGGTATCCGGGTCCGAACGATACATGGTTCGCCGCCGCATACATCGGAACGAGAATCGATCCCAGGAAATGCATCACCGAGTTGCTGAACCACCCACTTCAGAATTTGAGCCCTTTCGCCGGGCGAAAAGGTGGGTAGCAGTTTCTCGAAATCTCTGAGATTTGCCATATCCGGATACTTCAATTGTCGCGTACGCCTGACGGCTTGGCTAGTTCGTCATACACTGCTCACAGAGGCTGGTTAAGCTCGCCCTCGCAGCCGCGCGATTTCGCGGCGGTCGCGCTTCGATGGCTTGCCCTCCCGCGTCGTTTCAACGCGCCGCATCGCCTTGCGCTCTTCGGCCAACTTGAGCCGTAACTCACGGCTGGCCTCTGTTTCGCGATAGAGCGTCTGCGCTACCGGTGCCGGGCCGCGCATCTCACTCAGCGCCAGGACCTCGATCGTGAACTCTCCGCTAGGGTTCTTTACCCGCAACAGGTCGCCCACCCGTACCTCGCGCGCCGCCTTAGCCGGCTGCCCATTGAACTCAATCCGGCCGAGTTCGCAGGCCCGCCCCGCAAGCGAGCGCGTTTTGAAGAATCGCGCTGCCCAGAGCCACTTGTCCATGCGCACACCGGTCATGATCCCATTGCTATATCCGTCTGGGAGGCGAACCTGAAGAATCGCCATGGACGCCCATTGACGACACACCCTTCCTCTCGATACGAACCATGCGAGTAACTCGAAATCGCGGCGCGCCAGAAATGGACAGCTGGCGTATTTGCTTCCAGGACTCTGACCAGCCATTCGCCGGGGCGTTCCTTCCAAAGGAGCGTTGCCATGCTCAGTCCGCAGCCGCTCCTTCTAAATCTGCGGAGGACAAAAAACTCATGTACATCATGAGCGCCGACATCGCCTAGCCATTCAACCGCCGATCCGACCAAGGCAAAACCTGCGATCGATCCATCAACTTTCGCCAAATAGGCATCGTAGCCGTTCTTCCATATCAAGGATGTGTCGTAAGAGTAGCTTCCGTCGGCCTTGGTATTGACTTCAAACCACTCTGACATGTCGTGAAGATAATGCTCGAACATATTTCGAAGCACAATTTCCGACTCCGGCCCTATCTTCGACATGACTATCATTAGCTATTAAGCTTTTCTAGCCTCATTAGCAAGGATCATCGAGTATATGAACGACCGTCAGGCTTCCAGCGGCGCAGTCACTGGCCCGGTCCGCATTTGGCTGAGAGCCGAAGGATTCGCAGTCCTCGCGCTCGCGCTGCTGCTGTATTGGTTTTCCGGCTCCAGTTGGTGGATATTCTTCGCACTCTTCCTAACGCCGGATCTCATAATGCTGTTCTATCTGGTCAATCCCAAGGTGGGCAGTGTTTCCTACAATGTCGTCCACAGTTATCTCCTGCCGTTGGGCTTGACGGCACTCGCCGTTTTCCTGCATGCAACCGGAATGCTCGCGTACCTCTACATTTGGACGGCACACATTGGTCTGGACCGGTCTCTGGGATTTGGTCTAAAATATCCACCGGCCTTCGGAATGACCCACCTTGGAGATCTGGGGGATAAGCCTAGCAAGTTTGGCGCCCTTAGCGGGCTCCCGCGCTGAATTACTTCGCCTTGCGCTGCTTCTGTTGTCCGACGCGGATCTTGAAGTGCTGCTGCTTCGCTTCCTGGAACGCCTTGTGATCATGTCGCGCCACGACGTCGGTCAGATACTTGTCCTGATCGGCGCCCTTGGGCAGAACGACCATCACTGTGAACTCCTCGTTGCAGGTGGGACAGTACGGCCGGAACCGTTTGACATTGGGGATTGCCATAACAATTACAGATTATCACAGACAACCAGGGCGCCGCGAGATCATCAGACCCTGAACTTGTTCATTCCCGCTTCGATTTACAACCCGATTTGCCGAATGAAAGAAACAAAGCGTGGGTCCCCTCGAAGCTCATCGAACACCGGATCGACTTTCATGGTGGTTATGGTTTGACTGCGCTCTGTGAGCGCCTTTTGTAGCCACTCGAATGATTTCTCCTTGTCTGCCAAGCCCATGTATACGAGCGCAAACGCATATGGGGAAACATACCGGCTTTTGGAGAGCGTACGCAGTTGAGCCAGTACCTTGAGCGCTTCACTGCGATTTCCATTGCGTGCATATGCGTGCCCAAGATTAGCCAGATGCACCGGTGTAGCCGTGGCTTCAAACGCCTTCCGGAACCGGATGACCGCATCAGGAAACCTGCCGCGGTATTCCTCGATCTGCCCTAAGTACATGTTGGCAATGGGATGATTCGCGTCTAGCTGTAAGGCGCTGTGGCACGCATCGGCAGCTTCATCAAATCGCCGGGCATATGCGATCCGGTGCGCATAACTAGCCCGGTAGAGAGCCGACAGTGGATCGAGCGCCATCGCTTTACGGCTCTCCTCTAACGCCTCTCCCGATCTGCCTCGGATCGCCAAGTCATTACCGAGCCAATGATGCGCAAGTGCGTAGCTGGGGTTGAGATCCACGGCCCGCCGGTATTCCTTTTCGGCGGCACCAAAATCCCAATCCTCCAATCCCTGCGCGTGCGCTAGCGAGGTGTGTGCTTCAGCCAGGGAGTCGTCCAGAGCGAGAGCTTTCAGAATGGCGGACCGTTCTTGAGCTTTGAATTGAAGCGGCGGAACGATCTCGAGGTACGCCAAACCAAAATACGAATCTGCCAGCCCTACATAGGCAAGGGCATAGTTGGGGTCACGGGCGATGGCTTGCTGAAAGTATTCGATGCCTTTCCATAATACGTCCGGCGTCCGTTTGAACCAGTAGAATCGCCCCAGCATAAATGCCTGATATGCCGCCGGATCGACGGGCACGGGATGTGACAGCCGGCTCGCATCTTTGGCCGTCAAGCTGCTCGTGATTTGCTGAGCTACGGCGCGGGCGACATCCTGTTGCAATTGCAAAACATCTTCCAGATCCTGTTCGAATGTCCGAGACAGGAGGTGCCGGTCGGTTGCGGCGTCTATCAATTGAGCGGAGACGCGGACACGGTTACCGGCGCGAAGTACGGTACCTTCCACGACGGTGTCGACGCCCAACTCGCGGGCGATCTGGGGCAGCGGTTTGCGTGCCTTTTTGTACTGCATGGTTGATGTTCGCGAGATAACGGTAAGACCCTGGACCCGAGCGAGTTGGTCGATAATGGCGTCGGTCATGCCGTCGGCGAAATACTCCTGCTGCTCATCATGCGAAAGATTCTCGAGCGGCAGTACAGCAATCTTGTGGACCCGCGAAGCGATGGACGACGGATGAACACCGCTCCGGCGCGCGATCCAAATTGCGGCGATTAACACCATCAGGGCCACTAGTGCGGCTGCCATCCGTATCCGAGAGACTCGGGGCGCCGTCTCGATCGGGGGCGGTAGGGCCGGCGATGCGGTTGGGGTGCCGTTTGCGGATTGCGGCGTCACCAGGAATCGATAACCATGCCGGGCGACCGTCTCCACAAAGCGCGGAGTTTCGGCGGAATCACCCAGTGCGGCCCGCAATTTCTTCACCGCATTGTTCAGCCCACTTTCAAAATCGACGAAGACGTCGGAAGGCCATAGTTGCCGCTGTAGCTCTTCGCGAGTCACCACTTCGCCGGCACGCTCCAGAAGTAAGGCCAGAATTTGGAAGGGTTTCTGCTGTAGCTTAATTTTGATGCCGTGCTTGCGCAACTCGCCGGATTCTAGATCCACTTCGAACACTGCGAAGCGGATACAATGCCTTCCAATGGAAGCTTGAGCCATGGGCGCTCCTGGGAGCCCTCGAATTCTGGATATCTGAGGTTCCAAGCTTATCAAATCGAGAAGCTTACGTGGATAGACAGGGGGTAGCCACGGAAATATTGACAATTTCGTGGCACTGCGACAAAGTCCTTGGATCTATGCCAAATTCAAACAAGACCTCCATCCCCAGCGGGAAGCAATCTGATTCGAGCCGCCGAAGATTTCTTAGCTACCTGGGCGCCGCCCCGACCTTAAGCGCGATAGGCGGAGCCGGCCTGCTCTCTACGCTGGAAGCTCCGAGCGCTTTAGGCGACACCGGTCCGCTGAATGCATCCCAGCGCCGGCATCGCGCTTTTGCGATTCGCCGCGACGCAGCAATGTTGCAACGGGACCGGCCGGAGCAGGTATCCACCAGCAATGGCGACGAACAGCTTTACCCGAATCGGATCGCGAGCTTTACGAAAGCGCTGCCGCACAACCAACTGGGCGAGGTGGATCTCAATGCCTACAATGCCATGCTAAGCGCGCTCAATAGCGGCCAACCAGGCGATTTCGAAGTGATTCCGCTGGGCGGCACCGTCAAGTTGGCGAATCCGCAGGCAGCCTACTGTTATGCCATGGTGGGCGCTGACTCTGCAGCCATTGCGTCGCCTCCCGCGCCGGCATTCAGCAGCGCTCAAACCGCAGGGGAGATGGTGGAAGATTACTGGTCCGCGCTTACGCGCGATGTTCCCTTCAGTCAATATTCGTCCGACCCCACTATTGCCCAGGCCTGCGCTGACATGAGTAAACTGTCCGATTATCGCGGGCCCAACGTGAATGGTCAGATCACCCCCGACGTCATCTTCCGCGGGGTTGCTCCGGGCGAGACCACAGGCCCTTTGGTGTCGCAGTTCTTGTGGAAAACGATTCCATTCGGCGCCGCGCAGTTTCCCCAGCTTTACCGTACGACTGTCCCTGGTGATGACTACATGACTACCTATCCGGCCTGGCTCAACGTCCAAAAGGGCGTTGCGGCCGGCTCGAATGTTTTCGACTCCAGTCCGCGCTACATTCGCAACAACCGCGACCTGAGTGAATACTTGCACCGCGATTTCATGGGTCAGGCCAACGTCCTGGCTACACTGCTGTTGTTGAGCTACGGGAATCCGGCGCTCAATCCGAACAATCCGTACCTCAACTACTCCACCCAGGGAGGTTCCATTACATTCGGCGCTCAAGCCGCGCTGGACCTCATGTGGAGCGCCCCAATCAACGCCCTGCACGCTGTGTGGTGTCAGAAATGGCTGGTCCATCGCCGCGTTCGCCCGGAAGCGTTCGGCGGCCGTATTCACAATCTCATCACCGGAGCCGCTAAGTATTCCATCCATTCCGATGTGCTCAACTCAGCCGCCTTGCAGGCGACCTTCAAGGCTCATGGTAACTATCTCCTCCCGATGCCTTATCCGGAAGGATCTCCGATTCACCCCTCCTATCCCGCTGCGCATGCCGTGGTTGGAGCTGCCGGCGTGACCATGCTCAAGGCGATGTTTAACGAGTCGTTCGTGATTCCCAGTCCCGTGGTCCCGTCCGATGATGGACTGACGCTGGTTCCCTATACCGGAGCTCCTCTCACGGTGGGCAGCGAGTTGAATAAGCTCGCCGCGAATGTGTCGCTGGGCCGGAACGCTTGCGGCGTCCACTACCGGTCGGATGGCTTCGAAGGAATGCGGCTAGGAGAAGAGATCGCCATATCCATACTTCGCGATATGGCCACCGTCTACAACGAGCAGTTCGCGGGATTCAGCTTTACCCGCTTCGATGGCAACCCGATTACGATCTGCCCGCAATGCTGATGGGCGATCACCCAATCAAGCCGCGAAATTTCGGGTTCTCGTAGCCAGGGAAAACAGCGTTTAGATTGGGATTCCCCAGGTGCTTCGCCACCAGCTCGCCCAGCACATCGCGGAAGTCAGTAGTTAGCGCCAAGTCGCGCCCTTCATTGAGCTGCTCTTCCGCCAGACCTGGCCAGTCGCCATAGACCTTGCCGCCTCGAATGCCGCCGCCCATAACAAACATGACGTTGGCGTGGCCATGATCTGTCCCGCGATTGCCATTCTCCTTGGCGGTGCGGCCGAATTCAGACATGCTGACGACCGCGACATCTTCCATCCGGTCGCCCAGATCCTGATAAAAAGCCGCGAGCGACTGACCGAAGTCGGAAAGATTATTGGCAAGCTGGCCGACTGCCGGCTGCGCGCCTACCTCATTAACGTGCGTGTCCCAGCCGCCAATATCGGCGAATGCCACTTCCAGCCCGACATCGGCCTTGATCAAGCGCGCGATCTGCTGCAGGCTTTGGCCGAATCGGCCGCCGGGATATTTCGCTCCGTTGGCCGGCGTATAGGTCTGCTTCTGGATCGACTGCATGATTTTCACGGCGCTGAAAGTTTCCTTGCCGGTGCCATGCAGTGTGGTGTCGAGCGTATGTTCGTACATGCTTTCGAACGCAGCAGCGGCCTTGGGATCGCGCACTTGAAAATCGTTCAAGTTATTCACTGCCAAGGCGTCATTGCGGCCTCTTAGAGAACGCGGCAGACTAGCACCGAGGCTGACGGCGCGCATCGGCGAGCCTGTGGCGGCGGCGGGCGGCAGAGCGCGGTTCATCCAGCCGTCACTGGTCGCCTTAAAGCCGGGAGTGCCGGATTCCATGTAATCCTGCGCGTCAAAATGCGAGCGCGTCGGGTCCGGCGAGCCAACCGCATCCACGATCGCGAGCTGCCGAGCGTCGAACATCGGCTTCAGCGGAGCGAGCGAGGGGTGCAGGCCGAAGAACCCATCGAGATCCACGGCAGAGGCGGGCGTCCCATCGGGCTTGGGGATCGCAAGCGATGGGCGGAGGTCGTAATAGCGCTGCTCGCCGAACGGAATGACCACATTCAGCCCGTCCACCGCTCCGCGCTGGAAGATGGCGACCAGAATCTTCTTACGGCGATCGGAGCCATCCGCTGCATATACCGAGCGCGACAGCCACCTGGGCAGAGCGCCTACGCCGAACATCGCCAGCGCCGAGCCTTTCAGGAAAACGCGTCGTGAGGTCATGGAAAATCTACCTTTTTTGAAAATCAGGGGAGCCGATCATTTCAGCGGGCTTCGACGCCGCTACTTTCACACCCGGCACTTGATTCTTGGTCACCTGGACCGCGAAATTCATCCGGCCTAGCAGCGCCGCCGAGTTCACCCAGTCGGAATTCAAGTTGGAATAGCCGGTCGGCTCTTGCTTACGATACAGCGGCTCGCCCAAATTGCCGACCTGATTTGCCAGCGCCCAGGCATCGGTCACGTTCGCATCGAGCGCACGTACTGAGCTGGCGACCATCTCTAAGGGCGTCTTCACTTTTGCCCGGTAAGCGCCTTGCGACCAAAACTCCTTCGAATCAAGCATGGTTTTCATCACTTGCCGAATGTCGCCGCCCGAGTCCAGAAATGTCTTTGCCATCTTATCGATCAGCGCCGGCGGCGGATTGTCGGCCACGAATCGCTGGGCCAGTTCGGTGGAAATGAACTTTGCCGTGGAGGGGTGCGCGGCCAGGATATCGAGCACTTTCTCGCCGTCCTCGATGCCGCCACCCGCCGAAATGACGTGTCCCAGCACTACTTTTTCGCCCTTGTCATGCAACTTGTCGTCATAAAAGAATGCTCCGCCGCGCCGGGGATCCTGGATGGTCCAGCCCGTGAAACAGCGCGCCACTTCGGTGACGTCGTGCTGCGTATAGCCGCCGTTGACGCCTAGCGTGTGCAGTTCCATCAGCTCGCGGCCGTAATTCTCGTTGAGACCGCGCTTCACTTTCCTATTCTTGGAATTGGCGTCAATATCCGGACGCACGGATTGAAAATTGTCCAGATAGAAAAGCATGGCCGGGCTTTTGGCAGTGGCTTCCAGCAAGTCGCGGAACTTGCCGAGTACGTGCGGGCGGATCGCTTCGCGCTCGTAATCGGGAATCAAAAACCGGTCCGAGCCCTTGTCGTAATACACGTTAAAGTGGTTGAACCAAAAATCGTCAAGTTCTTCGGCCAATTGGCGATTGCTTTCGATGGCCCGCAAGAGCTTCGCCTCCAGCAGATCATAGGCGACTACCTGCTGTGGAGAGTTCAACAGCATGATCCTGCGTTGGACATCCGCCGGAGAATTATTGAATAACTGCTGCCGCTGGCCGCGCGGAAGAGCGATCAGCACGTCGTCCAGCTTGTCGGCGGGAAGGGACTCAAGCAGTGCGCGCTTCTGATCCGGCTTTCCGTTGCGAATGGTCTGGCGTTCTGAGGCGTCCAGAACGTCATCCAGCGTTTTGACCGGCTCCATCTCGGCGTTGGGGTCGAAGGCGGCCCCGTCTTTGCCGGGCGCGGCTTCTTCCTTCTTTATCTTGTACCGGATGATCATACGCTGGATGCTGGCGCGCAGCACCGGATCTTCGGGCAACGGCTGGCGGCCGGCAGCGATAGCCCGGATCATCTGGGGAGATGGGTAATGCTGCGCGGCCTCCATAGGAGTCATGCCTAGAGATTCGAGCGGTTGAAGCTTGGCCTCGAGATCTCGATTTTCCGGAATGCGCTCGGGATGAAGCTGCAGATCGAGCCATTTCTTGAGACCCATCTTCTTTAGTCGCGGGATGTCACCCGGCTTGGGGCCGAACGTCAGGCGGTCGAGGGCGTGTTGGATCTGCTGGTCCTTCGAGAGCTTCTTTTGGAAGAGCTTAGCTTGCCGCTTGGCGTCGTCCACTGCCTTGGATGGCTTGGCGGGGGCTGCGATCGATAGAAGCAAAAACGAAGCCAGCCCAGTGGCGAGAAAAGCTGGCGATCTCATATCTCATTAAACGTCAGTACCGACCGTAACGTTTACTTGCATTTCGGTCTTGACAATGTATTAGTGTATTGATACAATAGCACTATAGATGACCCGCGCGAGCAAAAATGGCCGTTTCGAATTCAAATTAGACGCCCGCAGCGGAGTCCCGGTTTACCGGCAGATCATCGACCAAGTGCTGGGCGGAATCGCGGCCGGAAGCCTGAAAGCGGGCGATCAACTGCCAACAGTCCGCCAGCTCGCGGTAGATCTCGCGATCAACCCCAACACGGTAGTGCGGGCTTACCGCGAATTAGAAATACGCGAAGTGCTCGCAACTCAACAAGGTACAGGAACCTTCATCACCGAAAAGAAGCCGCAGCCGGATGATCTGGAACGACAGCGCCGCCTTACACAATTGGCGGGCGATTTGTTGGCGCGCGCGGGCGCCGAAGGAATCACCTTGCAGGAACTCGCCGGCTATTTCAACGAATTGCAGAACGAACAGAACAAGAGGAGTTAAGCCATGCTATTTGGACAGACGCTCAAGCAAAGCAGCAGCCTCGGGATCGCGGTGTTCGTGATCTTATTTGGAGCCGGCTGGGTCGCTACGGCACTTTACAAGAATCCGGCCCCAGCGATCCTTGGAGCGCTAATCGGGCTTTATTTCCTGTTGGCCATCAAAGTCGCCGAGCAATGGCAGAGGGCCGCTGTGCTGCGATTAGGCCACTACATCGGGCTGCGCGGCCCGGGGATTTTCTTGATCATCCCCATCATCGACCAAGTCAGCCAGTATGTCGATCAGCGCGTACGCGTGACGAGTGTCAATGCCGAGTCCGCCTTGACCCGCGATACGGTTCCTGTGAATGTCGACGCGATCGTGTTCTGGCTGGTGTGGAATGCCGAGAAATCGATTCTGGAAGTGATGGATTTCGATCAAGCGATCACTCTCAGCGCCCAGACGGCGCTGCGCGAGTCGATCGGCCGGCATGATCTGGCGCAAATGATTACCGAACGTGAGATGCTGGGCCGCGAGCTGCAGCGAATTCTGGACGAAAAGACCAATCCCTGGGGCATCACTGTGCAGTCGGTGGAGATCCGCGACGTTCATATTCCGCAAGCGCTCGAAGAAGCTATGTCACGCCAGGCGCAGGCCGAGCGCGAGCGGCAGGCCCGCATCATTCTGGGCACGGCCGAGACTGAGATCTCGTCGAAATTTGCCGAGGCATCCATGGTCTATCTCAACAACCCGGTCGCCCTGCATCTGCGCGCCATGAACATGCTCTACGAAGCGATCAAAGAGCGGGGCTCGATGGTGATCGTGCCCTCGAGCGCGGTCGAAACCATGGGGCTGGGTGGCATGATTGGCACGGCGGCTCTGTCGAATCAGAAACAGTAGCCTGATACTACAATGAAGCATGTCGTCTAGCGCGCCGGCTATTGCTTCGCCGGAAGAAATCGCCAAATACGAGCCAGTAATCGGGTTGGAGGTACATGTCCAACTCAACACCCGAACCAAGATTTTTTGCGGGTGTCTAACTGGATTCGGCGCGCCGCCCAATACCAATGTTTGCCCGGTCTGTCTAGGGCTTCCGGGCGCGCTGCCGGTGTTGAATGGACGCGCGGTCGAGATGGCGATTCAGGCCGCGTTAGCGATGCATTGCCGTGTCAATTCGTTCTCGCGATTCGCGCGCAAGAATTATTTTTATCCGGACCTGCCCAAGGGCTATCAGATCTCGCAGTACGATCAGCCGCTGGCCGAGCACGGCTGGCTGGAAGTGGGGCTGGATGGCTCGAAGAAGCGCATCGGCGTTACGCGGATTCATCTGGAAGACGACGCCGGTAAGAGCATCCATGACGGCTTCAAGGATTCCGACCGCTATACCTATGTGGACCTGAACCGCAGCGGAACGCCGCTGATCGAGATTGTGAGCGACCCGGATATCCGTTCCTCGGACGAAGCGTATGAGTATCTATCCGAGCTGAAACAGGTGATGCAATACGTGGCTGTCTCGGAGTGCGATATGGAGAAGGGCCAACTACGTTGCGACGCCAATGTTTCGGTGCGGTTGAAGGGCGCGCAGAAGTTTGGAACCAAGGCCGAGGTGAAGAACCTGAACTCGTTCCGCTTCGCCAAAATGGCGCTGGATTACGAGATCGCCAGGCAGGTAGCGTTGATCGAAAGCGGCGGCCGGGTGGAGCAGGAGACACGGCTCTACAACGTGGCGACGGGTGAGACGGTTGGAATGCGCAGCAAAGAGCACGCGCATGATTACCGTTATTTTCCTGAGCCCGATTTAGTCCCATTGCGCGTCAGCGACCCGTGGCTGGAGCGCATTCGTAATGCGATGCCGGAGTTGCCGGCCGATAAGCGCCGCCGCTTTGTCGAGCATTATGGCTTGCGCGAATATGACGCGCAGGTGCTTACGGCAACGCGGGCAATCAGCGACTATTTCGAGCAGGCCGCGGCGGTGGCCGGCGATCCGCGGGGAACTGCCAACTGGGTGACCGGCGAGCTGATGGCAATGCCCGACGCCTTTGACAAAATTACCCCGCAGGGAACAGGCGCCCTGGTACGGAAAATAAACGAAGGTGAAATCAGCGGCAAGATGGCCAAGGATATCTTCGTCAAGATGTACGAGACGGGGGAATCGCCAGAAACAATCATCGAACGCGAGGGCCTGCGGCAGATCAGTGACACGGGCGCACTCGAGAAAATCATAGACGAAATAATCGCCGCGAATCCGAAGCAGTTGGAGCAGTACAAGGCAGGGAAGACGACGGTGATCGGCTACTTCGTCGGGCAGGTGATGAAAGCCAGCAAGGGGCAGGCTAACCCGGCAGCAGTGAATGAGTTGTTGAGAGCGAAGTTAACGAATTAGGCGTCGGCACAGTAGTGTATACTGCCCCCAAACTGTATACTGCCTCCAAATCGAGAGGAGCGGATCATGAAAGCGTACTTTCCAAGGGCCATTGGAGCATTGGCGATAGTGTTTATAACCGCCCCGATGCAAGGCGAAGTCACTCGCGTCGAAATATCGAGCCGTCAAGACGTGCTCGGCGGCAAAGCTTTCGGCACTACCGGAGCGTATGAAAAGTTGACCGGCAAGGTCTATTTCGCCGTGTCGCCGGATAATCCGCACAACCAGATCATCGCCGACCTCGATAAAGCGCCGCGGAACGCCCAGGGCAAGGTGGAGTTTTCGTCCGACCTGTTCATAATCAAACCGAAGGACCCATCGCACGGAAACGGCGTCCTCTTATTCGATGTCGTGAACCGCGGCAATAAAGGACTGCTTCCAGCGTTTGATCACGCGAAAGGATCGACTGATCCTTCAAGTGAGGCGGACTTCGGCGACGGCTTGCTGCTGCGCCAAGGATTTACGCTGGTGGCAGTCGGCTGGCAATTCGATGTGCCAAAGGATAAGGCTCACATCGCCATGGACGTGCCAGTCGCCACCGACCATGGCCGTCCGATCTCCGGATGGGTCAGCCCGTGGTTCATTCCCGACAAACGGAGCGACTCGTTCGAGTACGCTTCGGGCTTCTTCACTCACGCGTATCCCCCTGTTGATCCTGCCAATGCCGCTTACCGTCTGACCGAGCGCGAGGGCTTTATGGCCGCTCCACGCTTGATTTCGCGCGACGACTGGCAGTTCGGCCGCATGGAAAACGGCACGCTCGCTAGAGATCCACACTGGATCACGTTGAAAGGCGGCTTTCGAGCCGGGCAGACTTACCAGCTCGACTACGAGTCGCAGAATCCGCCCGTGGCCGGATTGGGATTCGCCGCGATTCGAGACCTGGCATCGGCGCTAAAGTACAAATCCGACGCCGTCGTTCACGGCAAGTATGTGTACACCTACGGCGCTTCGCAGGTTGGACGATACCAGCGCCATTTGGTGTACGAAGGGTTCACCACCGATGAACAGGGGCGCCAGGCAATCGACGCGCTCTTCATCCAGACCGGCGCAACCGGTATGGGAAGTTTCAATCAGAGATTCGCGCAGCCCAACGAACTGGGATCGTTCACACAAACAAAGTTTCCGATTCGATACGAGACCACTACCGACCCAATCACCGGGAAACGCGATGGATTGAGCGCACGTGTGCCTTCCGGTCAGGAGCCCAAAATGTTTCTGGTGGATACTGGCTCCGAGTATTGGGATCGGGGCCGAGTCGCCGCACTGCGGCACCTGTCGATGGATGGCGCTTCGGATCTGGAGGATCCACCCAATGTCAGGGTTTACACGCTTGCCGGGACGCAGCACAGCTCCGGCTCATGGCCGCCCAGCGACAACGGTGGCCAACTCAAGTCCAATCCCAACGACTATCGATGGGCGCAGCAGGCGCTGCTGATCGCCCTCGATCGCTGGGTGCGGGAAGGCGTCGCTCCGCCGGCCAGCAAACATCCCATGTTGTCCGACGCCACGCTCGTGGCCCAAGCCAAAATTCAATATCCGAATCTGCACGGCGTGCAATGGCCCCTCCACGTACCCGGCGGCTATCGGGCCGACGTGCCCGGACCGTTCTCGGCGCTTCCATTCCTGGTTCCGCAGGTCGACAGCGATGGTAACGACATCGGCGGCATCCGCCTGCCCGAGCAGGCCGTGCCTCTGGGCACTTATTGCGATTGGGCATTTCGCAGCGAGTCCATCGGAGCGCCGGACACACTGATCGCCATGGCCGGATCGTTCATTCCGTTTGCGAAGACGCGGGCCGAGCGCGAAAAGAGCGGCGATCCGCGGCCGTCCATCGAAGAGCGCTATCCAACTCGAGCCGACTATTTACGGCGTGTCGAGGAAGCGGCCAATCGGTTGGCAGGCGAGCGCTACGTGCTGCAGGAACATGTCCAACGCATCGTCGACGCCGCTGGCCAGCATTGGGATTGGATGATGTCATCGGCACCCTCTAGCCAGAGTTCCAGGTAGGCTAATGAAACTCGCACTGCTGATCATCCTGGTGATCGATGGCTTCCGTCCCGATTCGATCTCAAGTGACATCACGCCCAATCTCTTGCGCTTGAAGAATGAAGGCGTGTGGTGCGATAATTCCCATTCCGTTTTCCCGACAGTGACGCGTGTGAACTCGGCCAGCATTTCCACTGGGACCGTTCCCGCTGTGCATGGCATCGTTTCGAACTCGATGTACGTTGAAGGCGTCGCGTCCAAACCGTTCGACACCGCCGATTACAAAAATCTGATGAAACTGGCTGAGGTTTCCGGCGGCCGCACGCTGCCAGTCACAACCATGGCCGAAGCGCTCCAGGGCGCGGGCCTCCCCTTCGTCGGCATTAGCTCCGGATCCACCGGCGGCGGTTTCCTCATTAACCCGATGGCACCGTCGGGCACAGGCGTTCTGATCAACGGCGGTTTTGAGGACGGACGCCGCGTGGCATATCCGGACAAAATCGATCGCGTGATTCAGCAGCGCTTCGGAGCGGTAAAGTCGGGCGAAGGAATCCCGTCGCTCGTGTGGGCCGAGCGGGTGCTTCGCGAATATGTTCTCCCGGAGCTTCACCCCCGCGTGATTGTCGATTGGCTGACCGAGCCTGATGAGACGCAGCACAAATTCGGAGTAGGATCGCCGGAGGCGTTAGCTGTCCTCAAAACTATGGATCAACAGGTCGGGCTTCTGGTCGGCCGGTTGCACGAGTTGGGTCTCGAAAACACGACCGACATTATTGTGACTGCCGATCACGGCTTTGGTGGCGAGCCCGACCCGGTGGACTTGAACGGCGCGATCCAGGCCACCGGGAAAGCGGCCGAAATCATCGCAGCAAACAACGGAGCTTCGACTCTGCTGTACGCGAAAGACCACGATCCCGAATTGATCCGCGGACTCGTTTCGCAGCTCCAGAAAACTGACGGCGTGGATCTAGTCTTCACTACATCGCAACAGCCCAAGGGAGCCGAGGTCCAGTGCCGGCCTGGCCGCGATCTCGGATGGGTGCCGGGCACGTTCTCGCTCGAGTTGATCAATGAATGCAGACCGTCACGCGGCGCGGACATCATCGTAACGTACCAATGGACATTGGATCGAAATGCTTTCGGCTTCCCCGGTCTGCAACGGATCGCGACCACCAATATGCAGCACAATGTGGCCGGCAGGAGCGGCCATGGCGGGCTGAATCCGTTCATGATCCACACGCCTTTGGTCTTGTGGGGTCCGGATTTCAAACGTCAGACCGTTGTCCATACGCCGACTGCCAATTTCGATATTGCACCCACGGTCCTGGCGCTCGAGGGCGTAAAGGCGCCGGCTTCCATGAGTGGACGCGTCATCGCGGAAGCGTTCGCTAAGCGGCCCCGGGAAGAACCAAAAGTTCATAGGCGATCCGTCGAGACTCGCGCGGGAAGTTATTGCGCCACGATCCAGCTTTCGATAATCGATCACCGGACATATGTCGATCAAGGGGAGCGTTGCCGATGAGGCTGTAACACCGACAAGCGCAGCGAAATCAGCAGGGCCAGAGTCAGTAGCGAAGCGGTGAATTCGACGACGCCTTTCCAGCCCGACGCGCTCCAGAAGAGGCCCCCGCAGTATCCGACGATACTCGAGCCGACATAGTAGAAGAACAGATAGAGAGCCGACGCCTGCGCCTTGGAATGCCGCGCGCGCAGACCTACCCAGCTGCTTGCGATGGAGTGCGTGCCGAAAAATCCGACCGTCAGAATCGCGATGCCCGTGATGATGACGACTAGCGGACTCATCAGCGTTAGCAGTAAGCCGGCGAGCATGACGGCTGTGGTCGCCCAGAAAACCTTGCGGCGTCCCAGACGGCCGGCTAGATTGCCCACCCACGCGGAGCTGCCGGTGCCGAGCAGATACACCGCGAAAATCGCGCCGACCTCGGTTTGGCTTAGGCGGTACGGCGCTTCAAGAAGACGGTAGGCAATGTAGTTGTAAGTGGTCACGAACGTACCCATAAGCAGAAAGCCTTCGATGAACAGCCAGGGCAGTCCGGCATCGCGGAGGTGATCGAGAAAAGACTCTTTAAGTTGGCCAAGATCGAGTGGGCGCGCTTCAAAGTGCCGCGATGGCGGTAGGGTTCTCCAAAATATAATCGCTGCAAAGATGCCGAAGACGCCGATCACGCCTAGGGCAACGCGCCAGGACGCCAGGTCGGTCACCAAGCCGGTGACGAAGCGTCCAGTCATGCCGCCGAGTCCCGAACCGCCGATGTAGAGTCCCATGGCCAGGCCGACGGAGCGATAATCCATCTCTTCGCTCAAGTACGCCATAGCGACGGCCGGCAGTCCGCTGAATGCGATGCCCTCCATAGCGCGGACCAGTAGCAGGACGCGCCAACTAGGTACGAACGCGCAGATCACAGTGAGTATCGCGGCGGCGAAGAGCGATACAACCATCACCGGTTTTCGGCCCCAGGCTTCCGAGAGCGCGCCGACAATCAGGACTGACGCGGCCAACAGGCCCGTAGTGAGCGAGAGTGATAGACTGCTTTCAGCGGCACTGACACCGAACTCGCGCGAGAAAACGGGCAGCAGCGGCTGCACACAGTAGAGCAGGGCGAAAGTGGAAAAGCCCGCCGAGAACAGCGCGAGATTGGTGCGGCGAAACGCCGGTGTGCCGCGCTCGATGTAGGCGGCAGGATGCTGCGGTGCGACCAAGGGCTCGATTACCTCGATCCACAATACTGCACCACGACGTAGCACGTTAGCCTCAGTCTGAAATGGCGTATCATGATCGGTGGCGCGTTGCCAACTGAGTGCCGCTGTGTTAGCAGGAGGATCAATGTTGAATCGCCGGTCATTTCTCACCGCCGCTGTAGGTGGAGCAGCTTTGAAAGCAGTTGCTCAAACTCCAGCCCCACAGGCTATTTCTCCGAACGCCACGCCGCGCGACTGGTCGAATCAAGTGCCGGTGCGATATCCCGAGCCCGACGTGGTAGCGCTCGACAATCGGTTCCATCGATATATAGTTGGGCAATACCGTCATCAAGAGGCTCCATACCGGAACGCTTTGGGCCGAAGGTCCGGCCTGGAACGGCGTGGGACGCTATCTGGTTTGGAGCGACATTCCTAATAACGTCCAGATGCGCTGGCTCGAAGAAGATGGACACGTGTCGGTGTTCCGCAATCCATCGGGCTACAGCAACGGGAACACGTTCGATTTTGAAGGACGCCAGCTTTCCTGCGAACACGGCGGACGGCGCGTGGTCCGCTACGAACAGAACGGCAAAATCACGGTGATCGCCGACAAATTTCAAGGCAAGCGGCTCAACTCGCCTAACGATATTGTCGTGCATCCCGACGGCAGCATCTGGTTCACCGATCCGACTTACGGCATCAATGGCGATTACGAAGGCTTTAAGGCCGACAAGGAGTTGAAGGAAGCCGTGTACCGCGTAGATCCGAAGACCGGCCAGATGGACAAACTCTACGACGAGATGGACGGGCCCAACGGCATCTGCTTTTCGCCCGACTATAAAAAGGTCTACGTCTGCGATACCGGCACTGGCCGTGAGATCCGGGTGTGGGATGTAGACGGAAAGACGATACGGAATGGCAAGCGCTTCGTCCAGCTCGATGTTCCCGGCAGCGGGGCGCCGGCCGCAGCCGATGGAATCCGCTGCGATGTGGATGGCAATGTCTGGGCCGGAGCGCTTCCCGGCGTGCAAGTGATTACCCCGAACGGCGAGCGGATCGGGATGATCCGGCTGCCTGAGAACTGCGCCAACGTCTGCTTCGGCGGCGCCAAGCGGAATCGATTGTTCATGGCCGCCAGCCAGTCACTTTACGTGGTGTACGTCTTAACAACCGGGGCGCATATCACATAGCGCTTCCTCACCGGCCCAGCGCAGTTACTTCATGATAGGTGCGCAGGAAAAAACCGTCCGTCATGCCCGCGATGTAATCGCAGACGACGCGATGAACGGGCCAATGCTCTAGCGGCTCGGCGTAATTCTCTGGCAATTTGTCCGGATGCGCGGCGTAGAATTCGAATAGCTCGGCAATCATCGCGGCTGAGCTGCGGCGCTCTTCCACCATCGGGTCGGAAAAATAGACGGCGTGATGCAGAAACTGCTTGAGCTGGCGGTTAGTGGCCTGGGCTGCCGGCGTGAATGACGCCAAGCGTCTGGAATGCTCCCGCACCTGGTCTGAATCCGCGACGTTCGCTTCCAGCGCCGCATTCATAGTTCCTTGGATAAGCCCCGAAACGAGCCAATCCACCAGGCCCCGCACTACTTCCTGGAATAGCTCCCGCTCGGACGCCGCCGGAAAATGGCCTTCGGCTTCCTGGTATCGCTGCTCGAACTCGGGCACGGCGGTGCGAACGTCGCAGATCGTGAACAGACGCGCCGTAAACGCGTCATCCAAGTCGGCCGTGTTGTAGGCGATTTCGTCGGCGAAATCGATGAGCTGGGCCTCCAGCGGTGGGCGTAAACCGGGAAGGTATTCATCCAGCGCCGGATTCTCGCCCTTTGCGAAATCGCGCGAATGTTTGACGATCCCTTCTCGCACTTCGAACGTCAGGTTCAGCCCGGCGAAAGCGCGCATAACGGTGCTCGAAAGTGTCAACGATCCGCAACGCGTGCAGATTGTGATCGAAACGTTCGCCGAACCGGCGCATCTGGCGGTCCAGTTCCTCTTCACCGGCGTGGGCGAAGGGCGGATGGCCGATGTCGTGGCCGAGCGAGAGCGCCTCCGTCAGATCTTCATCCAAGGCCAGCACAGAAGCTACCGTACGCGCGATTTGCGAGACTTCGATGGTGTGCGTCAGCCGGTTGCGGAAATGGTCGGAAATGCCGGCCGGAAAGACCTGCATTTTATTCTCCAGCCGGCGGAAGGCGCGGGAGTGAATGATGCGATCGCGATCGCGTTGGAATTCGTTACGGTAAGGGTGCGCAAGCTCGGGATAGCGGCGGCCGCGGCTTCGGTCTACCGGGAAGCGCAGGCGGGCGAGCGAGTTCACTTCTGGGTCAGGTCGGAAAGTGCGCTGATAGCCGCCCGGCTGACGCTGCTGCGCGTGCTGCTTCGCAAAGGCTCCAGCAATTTGCGCGCGCGCTGCGGATCTTTGGGTTCGATCAGCTCGCCCAGCACGATCGTAGCGGCTTCCTTGGAAACCAGAGGAGTAGGATGGTCGATTAACGACTGCAGGAGTTTCTCCCCATCGGCTTGTTTGCCCTCCGCGGCATATACTTGCGCGAGCGACACTTTCGCCAGCGCGGAGTAAGGAGTGCTCGAATCGGCCACTTCTTTCAGGCGTTTATCGGCCTCGGCCAATCTGCCCTGATCGGCGGCATTCGTTCCCAGAAAAAATTCCGCGATCAAGTCCTTCGTCGGTTCCCGGGTATTTCGCCGCCAGTTCGGTGAAGGCCTTATTGACGGCCTTGTCGCGCTCGGCTTGCGTCGGAAAGCTTACGGCGAACTCGTTGACTTGCGGACCAATGGTTGCGTTCTGAAGCTGCTCGGCGTTGTGCAACGCCTCTTGCCGGACGGCGTGCTCATGATTGCGATAGAGGACTACCGCGATCACCAGGATGGCGACTACTCCGGCAACGGTTCCCCAACGCGTAAGCTGCTGGCGATGGTCGGATACAACTTGGATGCTGTGCTGGACTTCCAGCGCGAAACGGTCCTTTTTCAGTTCTTTACGGGTAAGACGATCCACTAGAAACCTCGTCGGAGGGGAAACTTTATGTTACCACAAGCGGAAGGCTGGAGCTACCGGTCCATATTGTCGGTAGTGGGCTACCTTGAAATTCCTTAGCTTGAACCGCTTAAGCAGGTGCCATGCTGGAGGTATGATGCGAGATAGCAAGGGCAAGCCGACGAATGGGGGTTAGAAAGAGCGGGTAAAACACCCCTGATAAACGATTAGAGAGACAAATGGGGAAAGGTCGAGACAAACGACGTCGCAATAAGCGCAAGGATCAAGTTCGCACCTACAAAAGTGAGCCGTCAGGCGGTGGTTTTTTAGACCCCTTTGATCCCTATGCCCCTGTTCGTGCGCCGCTCACGCCGAAGCCGCCTCTTCGCTCCGGTGCGATAGCTCTGCCTGAGCCGAACGAGCCCGAACCTTCTATTGCAGAGTTTATAGGCGTACGATTTTCAAAGTAGGCCACTACCAAATTGTCACGATTTGCTGACGGCTGCCGAGTGCAGACGCCTCCACTCAAACAGTACAATGCCAGCGGCCACCGACACATTGAGCGACGAGATCGCGCCGGCCATGGGGATTCGCACCAGCAGATCGCAGTGTTTCTTGACCAGTTGGTGGAGGCCCTGGCCTTCCCCGCCTAGCACTAGCACGGTTGGCTTTGCGTAATCGGTTTCGCTATAGAGTTGGGTGCCGCGCTCGTCCAGCCCGTAAATCCAGAAGCCGCGTTTCTTGAGCGTTTCGAGAGTCTGGCTGACATTGCCCACGCGAACCACGGGCAGATGCTCGAGAGCCCCGGCGGCAGCTTTGGCGACGATCTCGGTAAGCCCGGCGGCGCGGCGGTCGGGAATCAAAATGGCGGACGCGCCGGCGGCGTGGGCAGTGCGGACAATGGCTCCCAGGTTGTGCGGATCCTCAACGCCGTCGAGCAGTACCAGCAGTTGGACTTCGCTCCGCGAGAGCTACGTCTTCAAGGTCGGCATAGCGTTGGGCGGCACCGAAGGCGACTACGCCCTGGTGCGTGGCCGCGTTACAAGCGCGATCGAGTGCCTCTCGCGGCTCGAAGCGGACCGGCACGGAACGTTCGCGGGCCAGATCGATGATCTCCTGAAGCCGCGGCCCGCCAGCCCCCCGGGCGATCAGAATACGGTCGAGCGGGCGCCCGGCGCGCAGTGCTTCCCGCACCGGATGGATGCCGGCCAGAAGGCCGCGAGCCTGGCGTGGTTCGTGACTATTAGGGGATTCGCGCTTCGTAAGCTACCAGTCTAGGACACGCCAGCGCTGAGCTCACAAAATCGGATACTGTAGGATCAGAATGCCCGATTGGCTGAGCATCCACAAACCGATCATCGTGAATACGATCGGGCATAGCGCCGGGGTCGTGATCTTCGGCATTTTGCTTTATCTCTTTCTGGTGAACTGGCGGCGGGCGCGCGAGGAACGCAGCAGTTTGCCGGCGGTTGCCGCGGCGCTGGCGATGTTATGGAATCTTGGTTCGCTGATCGCGCTCGCCAGCGGCCCCTCCAGCGGTCCGGTGGCGGACGTGATTGTCGCCGCCAGCTTTTCGGTGCTGAGCGTCTTGCCGGCCGTGCTGCTTCACATCTCGCTCGGCTCGGATTACCGCGCCGTTGTGGATTGGCGGTTATGTGCTGAGTACGATTGCAGTCGTGCTGCATGCCGGCGATCTGGTGACCGGCGCGGCGCGCTTCCACTACGCCGCATTGATTCTGGTGACGGCCGGCTTTGCTTGCCTCACCATCATTTCCGTGCTGCTGGAATTGCGGCAAAAGAATCGGGCTGCGAGCTCGAGGCTGGCGGGCGCCATGGGACTGTTTCTCCTTGCCATTTCCTTTGCCCACTTCGGCTCTGAACATGCGAGGCAAGCCTGGTCCGGAGAGATCGCCTTTCACCACGCTGGTATTCCGTTGGCGCTCCTGGTGCTGCTGCAGGATTATCGCTTCCTTCTGTTGGATGCCTTTCTGCGGTTTGTCGTTAATGCATCGCTAGCAGCAGCGGCGGTGCTCATTTCCATTCCACTCATTCGGTCGCCAGAAATCACTGAGCATTTGAAGCGCCCCTTCGATGCAGGCTTGTTGTTCGTATCGGCTTGCCTGCTGCTTACGATCTTTGTCTACGCGCGGAACCGTGTGCAGGGCTTTTTGACCCGGGTAATCTTCCTGCGTTCCGATGTTGACGTCGCTTTGCGGGAGCTTCAACAGCTCGGCCGGGCAGCTTCGAGCGAGTCGGAGTATCTAAATCATTCTTCCGAAACAGTCGCGCACTTCCTGCACGCGGCACGTTTCAGGCTGGCCGAGAAATGCCCCCCGATGAGCAGCCACTCGATTCCTCTGGCTGTTCTGGACCCGCTCAGCTGGAGCCTGCCGGGCTGGGTTCAGGCCGTGGTTCCATTACATTTTTCGCGTGGAGATGCCCGATATCTTCTGCTCGGACCCCGCGACGGCGGACGACGCTACCTCAGCGAAGACTTCGCGGTGCTGGTGCGCCTGGAGGCGGCGGTGGTGGAACAAGTGGAACAACTGCGCGGAGTGCAAATGCAGAACCTGGTCTCTGAAGCGGAGCTGAAGGCCCTTCAGGCTCAGATCAATCCGCATTTCTTATTCAATTCCCTCAACACGCTGTACGGGACGATCGATCGAAGCAACGTCGAAGCCCGGCGCCTGGTCTTGAACCTGGCCGATGTTTTCCGCTATCTTCTTCGCTCCGACCGGACATTCATCGAGATCGAAGAGGAATTGAAAATTGTCCGGGCTTACCTGGAGATTGAGGAGCTGCGGTTGGGCTCAAAGCTGCTTACCGAGCTGGATGTCGACGAATCCGTTCTGCGAGCCACGATTCCACTTCTGTCCATTCAACCGCTCGTCGAGAACGCCGTTAAGCATGGGGTGGCCTCCAAAGCCGGGCGCGGCTTTGTGCGCTTGAGCATCCGGCAAGAGCCCGGGGGCGTCGCTGTCAGCATTTCCAATTCAGGAGAATGCGACCCGGCAATTCTAGCGAGCTCCGACGGCGGCGTTGGGCTGGCGAACGTGAGGCGCCGCCTGGCGCTGTGTTACGGCGCGCAGACGCGCATTGAGGCGAAAGCAATTGACGGCGTGACGACTGTGGGTTTCCTGCTTCCACGGACGCGCGTTCCCGGCTTGGAGGTTGCCGCCGCGAGGGTCTAATCATGTGCATTCACCCAATGTCCATTCACCAGGAATTTCAGATCGCTGATGTTTTATTGCCGCCCGCTCATCCGAATTCCGTGCGGCCATTCGATTCGAGCGTGTTAAAAGAGTCTGAGCCCACTGGCGCTAGCATGCAATTAAAGACGCTTATCGTCGATGATGAGCCGGTTGCCAGAAAAATATTGCGCGAAGAGCTGGAGTCGATCGACGACCTTGAGATTGTCGGCGAGGCTGAAAGCGGGACCGAGGCTCTGGACAAGATTGCAGCCTGCCGTCCCGACCTTGTACTTCTGGACTTGCAAATGCCGGGCATGGGCGGCCTCGACGTGGTGCGGAAGTTGAAGCACGGGCCGAGCATGCCGGTGATTGTGATCGTCACGGCGTACGACAAATACGCTCTCCAGGCATTTGATGCGGGCGCCATTGACTATCTGCTCAAACCGGTCGGCCAGGACCGTTTGGCGGAAGCGGTAGAGCGGGCCCGGCGTGTTACCGGACGGGAAGCAGCCGAAAAGGTAGCCCAGCTCCAAGAGATTGGCGAGCCACCCCAAGGTCCGCGAACCCGGCGAATCGTGGGCCGGGTGGGCGAGGAATATTTTCTGCTGAGCGCCGATGAGATTTATGCGTTCCAGGCCGAAGGCGATCTGGTTTGGATCGTGACGGCAAAGCGGAGGTACCTGGCGACGCAGACCCTCAAGGTTCTGCAGGAGCGTCTGAAAAGTACCAGCTTTCGCCGAATTCACCGCAATGCGCTGGTGAATGTCGACCACGTGAGAAAGATGAGCGCGCTCAGCAGCCAAAGGTGGCTGATCACTCTGTCCAACGATCAAGAGTTTGTTGCGAGCAAAAGGCAGGCGCGGAGTGTCCGGCAGCTTTTGAGCTGGTGAGCGGCAAGCTCACTTGAAGTAGGTGGAAATCTCGGATTTGTCGGCGTGCTTCGCACGCGCCTCGTCGAGCTGATAAAGGGGCTGAAGGCCGTTGGGATCTTCGGGTGACGCGCGGAGTGTTCCCCAAACCCATACCATGCTCCGCGAGGAAAACTGAATCTGCTCGCCTTCACGAAGACGAACCTCGATCATCTGATCGGGAATCCGGTGTGCCGGGTGCAATATATTTCCCGATTCAGGGAGCAGGACGAAATCCCGGACCGGATCACCTGTGTGCAGCGGCCGATCGTTTTCCACCATGTATCCCAGCGCTTGAACCGGCGCCCCCGCGGAAAAACGGCCTTGCCGCAAAGCGAACCAATTGAGCAGCACGTTCTGACCTTGGGGATGCCGTATAGGAGTCAGCTCCGAAAGATCGGGCTCGGTAGTCGAAACGATGGCGAGCACGGTGCCCAAGACAGGAACGCAGGCGATAGCAATGACGAGAACAAAGGCCCCAAGTCTCTCGGTCCCTGAGACCCGAAGTTGTTTCGCGGCACTGGCTCGAATGGCCATTCCAGAGGAACATTATGCGAAGCAGCCTCCCCTCCCTAGACATTTCCGACGGACGGGCTGGTTTGCAAGGTCAACGATCTAAGTGGCTTCCTCAGCGGACAGCCGATGGCTGCCCCTGAAGGCTTGCGGCCCCCCCGCTAATTTTGTTCTAGGTGCAGGGTATTAATGGATGTTAAACTTATTGTCAGGATGTGCCCCTAGCCGGCGATGTCTGTTGTGAGGCCTTATGAAATACCTGCGATTTGAATTCAGTCTCCTGATTATGCTCGCGATCGCGGTACCCAATGCGATTTGCGGCAGCGATCCCAAGAAAGACCCCGATGAGATTGGAAATCGGAATGTCAGCGGGAAAGTAAACTTCTACTCGCTCGAAAAAGAGATCGCGCTGGGCAAAGGCCTGGCGCAGCAAGTGGAACGGCAGGCCAAGATTATTAACGATCCCGTGATCGCTGAGTACGTGAACCGTGTTGGCCAGAACCTGGTGCGCAATTCCGACGCCAAGGTCCCATTCACCATCAAAGTGATCGATAGCGAAGAGGTAAATGCTTTTGCGTTGCCGGGCGGATTCTTTTTCGTGAATTCAGGGCTGATCCTCAAGGCGGACAACGAGGCGGAGCTGGCCGGCGTGATGGCTCATGAGATCGCTCACGTCGCCGCGCGACACGGCACTCGGCAGGCGACCCGGGGTGAGATCGCACAATTGAGCATGATCCCACTGATGATCATGACCGGGGGTAGCTGGACCGGATACGGTATTTATGAGGCCGCCAGCATTCTGGTTCCGGTCGGGTTTCTGAAGTTCTCGCGCGGCTTCGAATCAGAAGCCGACATGCTCGGACTGGAATACATGTACAAGGCCGGATATGATCCCACCGCGTTCGTGGATTTCTTTGAGAAGATCGAAACGCTTGAAAAGCGCAAGCCGGGAACCATGGCCAAGGTTTTTTCCACGCATCCGATGACGGACGATCGAATTCAGGCGGCTCAGAAAAATATTCAGAATTACCTGAAAGCCAAGCCGGAGTACGTGCTCACCACTTCTGAGTTCAGCGACGTGAAGAATCGCCTGTCGGCTATGCACAACCGCCGCAAGCTCGATGACAAGGATGTCAACAAGCCGCAGCTTCGTCGTACTCCAGGATCGGGCAGTGGTCCGGTGGATGCCGATGAAAATGGCAAGACTCCCAAGAGCGACGAAGACGAGCGGCCCACGTTGAAGCGCCGGCCGGATTCCGACTAGCCACCGCCAATTGGAAACCTAACGCGACGAGAGAGCACCGCCCGCGTATCAAGCGTGGCTCTAATCCTCTAGCGGACGCCGATCACCATTGAGTCCGGTCCTGCCAGGTGTTCGACGCGCGTCTCGCGGAAGCCGGCTTCTTTCATCCAGCCCTGGCAGTCGGCGCCGGTGTAGTCGAATCCCGCGGGTGTTTCAATCAACATGTTGAGGCTCATCATCAGGGCGAACGCATTCTTGGAGCGGTCGTTGTCGATGATGGTTTCATAGACGATCAGTGCGCCGCCCTCGGGCACGGCATCGTAAGCTTTGCGAATCAGCCTGCGCTTGTCATCGATGCCCCAATCGTGCAGGATGTGGCCCATCAGAATCACGTCGGCCCGGGGCAGCGGCTGCTCGAAAAAACTCCCGGCGACAAAGCGCAGGCGGCCGGCGACGCCGCTCTTCTCGACGTACTCTTCAAAGATGGGCCCGACCTCCGCTAAGTCGAAGCCGATCCCCGATAGGTGGGGATTAGTCAACGCGATCTGCACCGCCAGATCGCCCTGCGCCGCGCCGGCATCGGCGAAGGTTTTGTAGTGGGCCCATGGAAATTTCGAGGCAATGACCATGTTTGCGCCGTGGCTGATGGCGCTCATCGCTGCCAGGAACGATTTGAGGCGTGCGGGATCGGCATAAAGCGCCTCAAACAAAGGGACGCCGCCGCCGCGGGCTTCGTTCTGCGGCAAACCGGTGCGGAGAGCTTCGGTGAGGTGGCTCCAGAAGCCATAAAGGCGGTGGTTGGCCATTTCGAGCAGCCCGCCGATGTAGGACGGCTTGTGTTTGTCGAGAAACTTATCGGTGGCCGGAGTATTGGAATACTCGCCGTTCGCACGCAGTAGAAATCCCAGCGCTACCAGTGAATCCAGAAAATCACGCGCGGAGCGGGGATGCAGGCCGTGCCGCCCGCGGATGCTCTCCAGCGTTTGCGGGCCTTTGGCCAAATCGGTGAACAATTCCATCTCCACCGCGCTCAGCAGGACCTTTGAGGGCCAAAATCCCAGGCCTACCTGCAGAATTGACTCTGGTGTCGGTTGCTCGCTCACTATGCGTCTCCTTGTTTGTTACTTCGGGAATCGAACGTTCCAGCAGCAGATCAGTATACTCCACTACCGCGTTTGCTCAAGGGCTTGAATGCGTCCCCCAGTCCCATTCGGCTTTTAGAACGACCCCGGCCTGTTGCTTCCCAGATCAACCCGATGCCCAAGTTCACGCTGACTCCCGGCGTCAGATCCCAATCGCCTCCTGCGAACAATCGGTAGTCCTTGGCCGAGAACTCCAATCGTTAATCAAGCGAGTCCGCTCACTGGATAAAATGAGCCGCTTACCGCCTCATCCAGATCGCCGGTGGGATTGTCCTAGTCCATCAAGTATCCCCATTCGATACTAGAACGACATGAGGATACTTTCCGTTTGCCTGGCGTTTCTGTTCGCTTCCAGTGCCGTCACGTACGCCCAATCCAGCGGAACCATTCGCGGTACGGTTCTCGATCCTTCTGGAGCCGTGATCGCTGGAGCCACCGTTACCGTCCAGAATCCGGTGTCACATTATAGTCAAAGCACCAAAAGCGATTCACAAGGAAACTTCGATTTCCCCAACGTCCCGTTTAACCCCTATCATCTGACCGCTACTGCATCGGGATTCCAGGCAGCTTCGCAAGACGTCGACGTGAGATCCGCAATCCCCACGGATGTGAAACTCAATCTAAAGCTAGGTGAAGCGACGACAATCGTGACGGTCGAAAGCTCGGCGGACTTAGTCGAGAATGACCCGACGACGCACACTGATGTGGATCGCAACCTGTTCGACAAGCTGCCTCTCGAGAGCCAATCCTCGTCGCTGAGTTCGCTCGTTACGCTTGCATCGCCCGGCGTTAGCGCCGACTCTAACGGACTCTTTCATGGACTCGGCGATCACGCCTCAAACTCTTTTTCCATCGATGGCCAGCCGATTACTGACCAGCAAAGCAAAGTCTTCTCGAATCAGCTCCCTTCCGACGCCGTGCAGTCGATGGAGGTGATCGAAGGCGCGCCTCCGGCTGAATATGGCGACAAAACGAGCTTGGTAATTGTCGTGACCACTCGTTCCGGCTTGGGCGTCAAGCAGCCGCATGGCGAAATCACGACCTCCTATGGCACCTTTGGAACCACCACTGGTGGGGCCAATCTCGGATACGGCGGAGATAAGTGGGGCAACTTCATTTCTCTGAGCGGCTTGAACACCGGCCGCTTTTTGGATGGCCCGGAGTACCAGACCTATCATGACCACGGAAACGAGCAGAATATATTCGATCGCTTTGACCTGAAGCCTTCGCAATCTGACACGATCAGCCTCAATTTTCAGTTCACGCGATCCTGGTTCCAGACGCCCAATTCGTTCGACGCGCAAACCGCGGACGCCTGGTCGGGGCTGGTGGCCGACAATGGTGGACTCGGCCCGAATGGTGAAGTGGTCGGTCCCGCTGATCAGCGATCGAAGATCCGGACATACAACATCTCTCCGACCTGGACACGCCTGATCAATCCCAACACAGTATTTACGCTGGGAGCATTCGTTCGCCAGGATCAATATAACTACTACCCCAGTCGCGATCCATTTTCCGACCTGGTCCCCGGTCTTCAACTAACCACCGTTGGTCAGAACCGGAGGCTCACTAATATCGGGGGGCGCGCGGAAGTATCGTACTTGAAGGGCATCAACAATCTGAAAGCCGGAGTCATTTTCACCGATACCATTCTCCGGGAAAATACCAGCTTCGGAATCGTCGATCCGACCTTCAACGCGGTGTGTCTGAATCCGGATGGGAGCCCGTACACGGGTGCCAGCCCGAATGACCCTAATAATTGCAGCGGCGCCCTTCAGGCGAATCCTAACTACGATCCTCTCTTGGGTTGTATCGATTTGACCAGACCGGGGCAGTTACCAGGCTCGAACGGATGCCCCACTTCAAACGCCAGCCCGTATGCTTTCTTGGGGCGCGCCAATGTCAGGGAATTGGCGCTATATGTCCAAGACACCATCACCAAGAACAACTGGACGTTCAACGTCGGCTTGCGATTCGATTATTACGATGCCATCACTCATATGCGGCAGGTCGAGCCTCGCCTCGGGGTCGCATACAACATAAAACGCACTGGGACTGTGATCCGAGCCTCGTATGCCCGCACGTTGGAGACGCCCTTCAACGAGAACCTGGTCCTCTCGAGTCTGGGATGCAATGACGCTATAGTCAACGACCTGATGGCAGCCAGTCAAGGTTATCCTTGCCTGAACTCTCCACTGCGTCCGGGCTTTCGCAATGAATATCACGCCGGGCTGGAGCAAGCTTTCGGGCGTTTCTTGGTGATCGATGCCGAGTATATCTGGAAGTACACGCACCGGGCCTATGACTTCAGCGTCTTCGCCAACACGCCCATCACGTTTCCCATCGAGTGGGCCAGGTCAAAGATCCCAGGGTTCGCCATCCGCGCCAGCGTGCCGAACTACCGCGGCTTCTCTGCGTTCGTCGTGATGTCCAGCGTGGCGGCGCGTTTCTTCCAGCCGCAGGTCAGCGGAATCGGAACCACGCCGACCAGCGTGGGTGGAACCGGCGTATTTCGTATCGATCACGATGAAAGTTTCAATCAGACCACTCACTTGCAATATCAATTCCCGAAGCGGGGGCCCTGGATCGGTTTCAATTGGCGCTATGACAGCGGTTTGGTCGCCGGTCCTTCGCCGTGCGCGGGCGGCAATTGCAATAACGGGCCGAACGGGACTGACACGGTTGTGGATGTTTCCGGATTGACGCCGGATCAGCAGTTCCAGGCCGGTCTCTTTTGCGGGAGCACGTTTGCTACCCCTACCACTCCGATCAGCTCGACCGGCCTCTGCGCGGCATCGCAGTACGGATCCAAGTTTTTGAAGATCCCGGCGGCCGGCACCGAGGACGACGACCACAACCCGCCGCGCATCGCGTCGCGGAACCTGTTCGACCTGGCGGTAGGGCATGACAATCTATTTCACGGAGACCGGTACAAGTGGAGCGCGCGTATTTCGGTTGTTAACATCGGGAACAAAGAAGCGCTATATAACTTCCTCTCGACGTTCAGCGGGACCCACTACGTTACACCCAGAACAGTAACCGCAACCATCGGTTTCCACTTTTGATGGCCGATGCAACGCCCCTGGCTACTTCGCTATCGCTTTCGGTGTGAACCAAGGATATAAAAGCGGAAGAATATAGAGCGTCAGCAGGGTGGAAGTGATCAGGCCGCCGATGACAACAGTTGCGAGGGGCCTCTGAATCTCCGCTCCCGTCTCAGTTGAGATCGCCATAGGAAGAAATCCGATGCTGGCCACCAGCGCGGTGATCAGGACCGGCCTTAGCCGGTCGGCGGCGCCTTCACGGATGGCCGCTTGCATAACCAATCCGCGCTGCCTTAACGAGTTGATATAGCTCACCAGCACGATTCCGTTCAGAACGGCAACGCCGAATAATGCGATAAAGCCCACCGATGCGGATAAGTTGAGGTTAAGCCCGCGAACCCACAGAGCCCCAATGCCGCCTACCAACGCAAAGGGCACGTTCAGAAGAATGAGGCTGGCTTGCTTTAGAGAATGAAATGTCGCGAACAGTAGCGCGAAGATGATGGCCACCGAGACTGGAAGCACGAAGGCCAGCCTGCGATTGGCGCGCGACTGATTCTCGAACTGGCCGCCCCATTGGATCTCGTAGCCGGGCGGCAGCTTGATAGAGCCGATTGACCTTCTCCTGAGCCAGCTTGACGAAACTTCCCAGATCCGTTCCACGCACATTAGTCTGAACGGCCACGCGCCGGCGGGCATTCTCGCGCGATATTACTTCGGGACCAAGAACGGTTTTTATTTGAGCCACTTGGTTCAGCTTGACCAATTCGCTCGCTGGGGCGCGTAGTACGATTTCCTTCAAAGCTTCAGGATCGTTTCGTAGTCTTTCCGGAAGGCGCACTGAGATCGGGAACCGCGCCTGGCCCTCAATCATCTCCGATAGCGGCTGCCCACCAACCAGCGTCTCGATAACTTCCTGAACATCGGAAACATTCAGTCCATATCGGGCGAGTGCGGGACGGGTTACATCTACTTGCAGTTCAGCCACACCGGACAGCACCTCCATCTGCGGTTCGGCGGCGCCGGGAATGGAGCCGACTAAAGCCAGCACTCTCTTACCCAGATCTTGTAGAGTCTTAAGATCATCGCCGAAAACTTTGATGGCAACGTCGCCGCGGACTCCGGTCACTGTTTCGTCCAGCCGCATTTCCATCGGTTGCGTGAAGTTGTAGGTGACTCCCGGAATCTCTTGGAGAGCTTGTGAAAGCTTCTCGATCAGCTCCTGCTTGTTGCGGCAGCACCTCCATTCATTCTTTGGAGCGAGTTGAAGATAGGAATCGGATTCATAGATTCCCATGGCCTCTGTCGCTACGTCGGGCCTCCCGAGCTTCGTCATGACCCCAATAACTTCCGGAAAGCTACGGATTGTGCGCGCGATCTCTTTGCTGATATCGATCGATTCGCTGAGTGCGATTCCAGGAAGCTTCCGAGAGGTGATCACAATCGAGCCTTCGTCCAGCTTAGGCATGAACTCGGTTCCGATGAAATGCAGCGAAATGATGGCGGCAGCAACTAGCACCAGCGCGAGCGCTATCAAGATCGTCCGGTACTTGACGGCGTGATCGAGTGAACGGGCGTAGGCCGTCGCGCAAACGCCCCGGCTGTGCGTGCCAGATTTCGCTAATTCTGTTCGCGTTTGACTACTCTGCTCCTCAGAAAGTAAGTAGACAATGCCGGAACCGCCGTCAGCGCCAAAATGAGCGAGCCAAGAAGAGCCGAGCAAACAGTGATCGCCATGGGACGGAACATGCGTCCCTCGAGCCCCTGGAGCGTGAAGATTGGCAAGATAGACCGCAATGATGATTGCTACCCCAAACAAAATAGGCCGAGCCACTTCATGAGATGCCGTCCGTATCGATTCGATCAGACGCTTGCCAGAAGACTTCTCCAGGTGATGCACTGAATTCTCAATCATCACCACCGAACCATCCACAATCATTCCGAAGTCGATGGCGCCCAGGCTCATAAGATTTGCCGTGACGCCAAAGATCGCCATGCCGATGAAGCCGAATAGGATCGACAACGGAATCATCACTGCTACGATAATCGCGGCTCGCAGATCGCCGAGGAACAACAAAAGAATCACCGCTACCAGCAGGCCGGCTTCGAGCAGGTTGTGCAGTACGGTATGGATCGTGCCATCGATGATTTGAGACTGATCGTAGAAGGCGCGGAGTCGATAACCGTCGGGCAGATGGATTTGGGCCAGACGGGTTTTGATCCGATCGATGACTGCCCTGCCGTTTTCGCCTTTCAAGGCAATCGCCGTCGCGGATACGGCCTCTTGGCTATCCCGCAATGTTGCTCCGTATCGCAGAAGCGGGGCCGTCGCGACAGCGCTTATGTCTCGAAGCAGAACTGGGACGCCGTCGTGGGCTAACAATACCGTGTTTTCAAGATCCTCCGGACCCGAAGCGCGGCCCAGCCCTCGAACGGTGTATTGCTGCTCGGCGTGCTCTATATATCCGCCGCCAAAATTGGAATTGTTGCCGGCAACACGCCCGATCACATCATGCACGGTTAGCCCATATCGCCGAAGAGCAATAGGGTCCAGTTGAATCGCATATTGCTTGGATTGTCCACCCCAGGCGTTCACTTCGCTAACACCGGGAACACTGCGAAGTGCGTAGCGGAGCGTCCAGTCCTGGAAGGTCTTAATGTCCATCAATGACTTGTCGCGACTCTCGAGCGTGTATTGGTAGACCTCTCCGAAAGCGGTAGCCATGGGTCCGAGCGCGGGCTGCAGGTTACGTGGCAAGCGAGGGCGGACTTCCTGCAACCGTTCTGCTACGAGTTGCCGAGCCAGGTATTGGTTGAACGAGTCATCAAAGATCACCGTGATCATGGAGAGGCCCAGTTTGGAGATCGAGCGCACGGTCTCGATGTGAGGCATTCCCAGCCAAGGCGCTTTCGATCGGATAGGTAACCAGCTCGTCCACTTCAGTGGAGGACATGGAAGGGCATTCGGTAACAACTACTACTTGGTTGTTAGTCAAGTCGGGAAATGCGTCGATGGGAAGGTTCGAAAGAACGTATCCACCAGTTAGCACCAATGCGAGCGAGCGCGGCTAGCACCAGCCACCGGCTATCGAGAGCCAAATCTACAATGCGAGTCAACATGCAATCGTTATTGATCCTGAATCATGCTCTTGAGCATTTGGGATTTGAGCGCGAAGCCGCCCTTCACCACCACCGCCTCGCCACGTTTCAGACCCTCAACAATTTCGATGCCCCCGTCAGTGTGTTGTCCCGGCTTAACAGTACGGGCGCGAAACTCGTTTTCCGAATCCCGTACAAACACCGTTGGGACCGCCATCAATTTCTTGAATGGCTTCTTCAGGAACGACTAACGCGGCGCGCTTTCCGAATTGCTGCACGCTGGCGGTTGCGTACATTTCCGGTTTGAGAAGACCGTGTGGGTTGGCCACCGCGATCCGGATCTGAAGCGTGCGAGTGGCTGGGTCCAACTGTTCGCCCAGCTTGAGAATACGTCCAGCGAAGTCACTGTCGGGATAGGCGCGAACTTGGACCCGAACCGGCTGGCCGGGATGCAGCTTGGACAAATCCTCCTCGTTTGCGGCGGCAATCATCCACACGCTGCTGATATCGGTGATCACAAATAGTTCATCGCCGCTATTCACGACGCTTCCTACTGTTGCTTTTCGTTCCAAGACCAGACCCGCGGCCGGTGCGGGAATCGGTATGTCGTCCTCCTCGTCATCTATGCCCCCCCGATAGGTAATCCGAAAATGTTCAGGTGCGCACGCTCCTTTTCCACTTCGCTTTGTGCCTTTTCGATAGCGGCTTGGGCATTCTGCAAGTCCGCTTCCGCCGTCTCGAGATCCTGGCGCGAACCTGCTCTCAGCTCCAAAAGCCGCTGAGTCCGATCACGGCGCTGTTTCGCGTAGCCTTGTGCCGAGCGCGCCCGCTCCAGTTCACTCTGAGCCTGCTGATATCCCGCGCGCGCCTCATGCACTTCATGGCTATGCAGGCGTCCCAGGATCTGGTTGGTCATAACCATATCGCCGACTCGCGCGGACATCTTTTCGATTCTCCCGCTCGCGATCGCGCCGACGTGCCAGGTTTGGTCCTCGCTAAACGTCAACCGGCCAGGAATACAAGGGTGCACTGACGATCCTTGGGTCGGACGGGCTCGACAACATATGCCCTTTCTGAAGCTGCGTCTGCGTCGAGAACGACTACCGTCGCCTCTTTGCGTCCTTTTGTTGCGCCTCGGATGGCAGCGTAGCGGAAGCGTTCTCTGGCGCCGCCGCTTGCGGTTCCTGGAATCACAAGAGCAAAGCGCTACCGATAGGACCATGAGCGAAAGCGTTCTCATGGCAAATTGCCCTGCGCAGTTTCGAGCGCCACCGCGCTCTGTTGTAATTCCGAAAGTGCCCGTGTGTACATAACTTCCGCCTCGATCTTGGTGCGTTCGGCGTCGAGGAGCCGGAGCAGGTCCGATCCAGTCTCTCGATAAGCCGCATCCACGATTTGATAAACCTCATTGGCTCGATCGCGCATCGGCCGCAAGGTCTCGTTCAGCAGTTTCTGGCGGGTTTCATAGTCTCTCAACGCACTCTCCACTTCCGCGCGGATCAGCGCTTCTGTGGCTGTGACAGAGGATTCCGCTGCCCTCATCTCCGCGGCTGCAGCCTCGATCTGACCTTGGTTGCGATTCCGAATCGGAAGCGGAATTTGGGCCGCTGCATAAATCGTGTCGAACCCCGCAATTCGCTCGTAACCTAGGTGGAGGTCGGGATCCGTCTTGGCGTTGGCTTGTTGAAGGCGTATATTGGCGCGAGACTGCTCGACAGCCTCGCGGGCCAGGATCATCTCCACGCGTCGCTCCAGAACCGTGTCTGGGGGAAGCAGCCCTACTGGACGCACCTGGTCGAGTGCGTCAGGCAAAGACTACCGATGGAAATTCGAGCTTGCCCATTTCTCGAAACAATGCGATTCTGGTCCGCTCCGCCTCTTGACCGGCGGTCCTTGCCAAACTGGCCAACCGGTCCCGCTCCACCTCAATTCGAAGCAAATCAACCTCGGGCGTGGCGCCCTCCCGGACTCGATCGCGATGAAATTGAACCACCCGGTCGAAATTCGCGACTTCTTCTTGAAGCAAATCTCGGACTTGCGCATCTCCGGCCGCGGCCCAATACGCCATGCTGACTCGACTTACGATTTGATTACGCTGAAGCTGCATATCGAGTTCACTGCTCCGGATGTTTTCAGTCGCGAGATCGACCCTGCGATTGCGTTTTCCGCCGGTTTCCACGGTCTGAGCAACGAAGGCGTAGGTAGCTGTGTCTTGTGGATAGGAGAATGACGGGCTTTTCCCAAAATCGGGTGTTCTCCAATTGAAGAATCAACCGTGGGTTCGGGGCCAGCCCGGCCTGTTTCCTGAGGCCTTCCGCGACACCTACGCGCGCTGACGCAACCGCCAGACGGGGATTGCCTGCCAGGGCCTGTGCTACCGCGTCCGCCAGTGTCAGGCGCGTCTGGCCAAAGAGCACTGCCGAGAAGACCAGTGGGACGCAAAACCGCGCGAAAAAACGCATTTTCACCTCGCGAACTGAATCAAATGGAGCTTAAACGTGCCCGAAAAGCACGAGAAACTAGCGAGGGATTTAGACGGGAGGAGCGCGCGGACTTTTAGGACATAAGAGCGGCGGGTCGTGACCGGCGGGAACAGGAGCTTCAGTTGCCCATCCACTACTTTGGAGTATCGGGACCGATAGAGGCTCCGTATACATTACCGGGGCCATCGCTCCTGAATCCGTGGTTGTGGCGGAAAACCACGCTCGGTACTGTGCGTCATCGTTGGGATCCAGATCTCGGAACTCGGGACCCCTACCGACAGGATGGGCCGATTTTAGATGGAAATGAAGGAAAGCGCCCGAATGCCGCTGGGTTGCTTCGTGCCGATGTGTGTGCTGAAACGGCGCTTCGACCAGGGCGACTAAAAGCGCCAAGCTCAGGAATACTGAAGTAGACGAGCGCACCTACTCCCGCTTATACCACAAAGCGACCCGTCTACGGGCCTTTTCGCTATCTTTTATGCCTTTGGCGCGCAAGCCGGATGACCGCATTCGCAGAGAATGGCTGGCTCATCGTTCGATTCGCAATAGGCGCCACAATATTTGCTGCCTTCGCGGGCGATGCAATTACATCCAGGATGAGCGCACTTCTTAGTAGTTTCGGGCATTATTCGAACCCTCCTTGCCGGTTAGACTCCGAGCTGGCGCCTTTGATTTCCGACATCAGCGGATTCGACATATCTTTACCAACTTTCTGGACCTGCACGCTCACGTGAGCGAGCTTACTAGACGCTGGAAACACGATGTAATAAACCTCAATGTCGGGACCCCGGTAAGGCAAAGAGACGGTAGCCTGCGAAGAGCCGCTGCCAATCGGATTCAGGGTCGAATCCGTAACAATGAAGGTTTCACCTTTGAGAGTGATCTGGACCCGGTCGCGGCCATAGCCGCTGAACACAAAGGCGCGATAGCGCGGGCGAGTGGTCGCGGCAGTCCTATCGATGGCGTTCTGCGAGTGCCCGTAGTCGACAACACCGAGAACCTTAACGTCGTCCGGCCGGTATTTTGCCCAGGTTGTTGTTACAGCATTGTTAGATGCAGTTTTTTCCTGTGCGACCGCCACCATCACCGTTAAGCAACTAAAAATAATGGCTTTTTTCACGACGTTGTGTCTCCTCGCTTAAAAAAGGAGCACTTGCTTTGCCAAAGTTACTTTGTTAACGCAGCAGGCCGTACACGTCCAGCTCACCCTTGGCTCCGACATACACTTTGCCGCCGGAGACAATGGGAATATTGAAGCGTAGACAAAGGCCCGCACGGTCGCGGTCTGGTTTCAACTCGCTGCTGTAAAGCTCGCGGGCGACATTGGCGGCATCCAGAGCATAGAGGACGGCGGGACGGTCGGGCGCGCGCCAACCTTTGGATCTCAGAACCCACACGATGCCGTTGGCATTCCCATTTGCCGAGACAGTGGGCGTTGCTCCGGGATCGGTAAAGCGAGTAGCCCCGAGGGCGACCGGAGCGGAGGAGAGTTGCCCCTGGTCGAGATGAAAATCCTTTAGAACGTCGTCACCCCACCAGAAAAAGACGTGCTGATTCCAATATGCGGGGGCGCTGTAGATGCCCTGTGTCTTGCGGATAACTTGTACGGCATGGCTGTCGTCGACGGAATGATAGCGCCCCATATGATCGCGATCGATTAGGTAGACACCGCCGCCTTTTCCTCCGGCGATCAAAAGATGGGAGTGAGGTCCGGACTGGTCTGGAAGCAGGATCGGGCCGCTGGAGCCAAGGTCAAAATCCGAGGCGTTGAGTTCCTGTTGATTGAAGGGCGTGAAGAAGTCGCGGATGGCCAGGCCGCGGTTGGTCAAAGCCAACTTGAGGATTGAATCGCCATAATCGCGGCCCGCTGGTAGGAAGGCGGAAAATCTTCCATTACCGGTAACTAGGAATACGTTGCCTTCCGGGTCAGCGGCAGGACCGGTATCGCCCTGCCAGATTCCGCTCTTTTCGGCATCGGGTGAAGTGTTGAAGACGCCGATCTGGGCCAAAGTGTGGGCGTCGTAGGCCATCACCCAGCCGTGATAGGGGTCGACGTCGCAAGATGAACCCCAGGTCAGATAGACGTTCCCCCCGGCCAGCAGCAGGGCGGCGCGGGGCAGTTCATGGAGCGGGTCAAAAGCGATGAGCCCGGTGGAGCTCGATGCCCCGCGTCCTTTGACGGCGGCCTTGATCTCGACTGGTCCACCGAATTTCTCTGCGCCCGTAGTTATGGCTAGAGCATGCAAGCGCTGAACGTACCGGTTGTCCTTGAGCAGACCCTGGCTTTCCTTGGTGCGGGCCAGGACGTATAGCGTCCCGGTCATGGGATCGATCACGGGGGTGGGGGTGATCCCGATCTCGGGCGTTATCAGCGGGCAATCTACGTCGCGCGCGGGGACGGGAGTAACTCCGGCGCCGAGAAAACTAACGTGCCAGAGCGGGGTGGGCTGTTGACCGTCGGCGTCAAAGGCATAAACGCTGTCGTGTTCGGTAGCGACGAAAACGACGTTGTGGACGCTCCTGTCCGGCAGCGTGACTCGCGGGAGGTAAAGAGGCTGGGCGTAAACATCACCGTTGACCTTGTAGGAGAAGATTTTCCCGAAGCTGCCGGCGTTAACGTTCGAAGGCGTCAGGATGGTTTCCCTGAGATTGGCGCCGGTCCGCGCATTGTCATATTGCGAGGTGGTCCATTGGGCGGTCGCGGGCCGGGGCACAGTAGCGAGCGCGAGCAGTGCTGCCAGGATCGGCATTTCCATGAGGACAAAGAGCCTTAGATGTCAGGATCGCATGGGACGTTCCCGGTCTCAAGACCGCCTGGTCCGGTCCGATAAGCATTAAGGTGGGAACGTAATGCCGGAATCTGTTCCAGATATGCGGGAGATCGTCGAGCAGGCCTTGCGAGATGGAGACCTGTACAAGCTGTTGCTCGACCAGATGGACGAAGGCATTTATATTGTGGATTGCGATCGCCGGGTTCTATATTGGAACGGTGGCGCGGAGCGGATCACGGGTTACTATGCACACGAAATAGTGGGGCGTTTGTGTCAGGGCGATATGCTGATGCATTGCGACGAGTCGGGCCGGGTGTTATCCGGCAACGAGTGCCCGATCCAAGAAGTTATGGAGAATGGCGCGCCTCACGAGGCGACGCTGTATATGCGGCATCGGCACGGCCACCGGCTTCCGGTACATATCCGCTCGCAGGCCATCTGTGAAGCCGGTGGCACGCGAGTCGGGGCGGTCGAGATATTTGAAGAGGCAACGGCGCCCGCCCTCCCCGACCTCAGCAATCTGGCGGCTTATGATTGCGTTGACGAAACCGGCGCCTTAAAACGGCCATTTGGCGAAATGAAGGCTCGACAGGCGGTGGAAGCCTTGAACCTGTTCGGCATTCCGTTCGCCTGGTTGCGCATTGCGCTGGATGAGATGGATCGGCTCGACCACCGTTATGGCCAGGGGATGGTGGAAGCAGCGGTGAAGATGATTGCAGAGACGGTCACCGCCAACCTTAAGACGTTGGACTGGCTTACCTATTGGGATCGTGGAGAGTTTCGGATCGAGGCTCGTGGGTATTCATTGTTGGAGCTGGAGGATCTACGCCGGACTCTCCAAATGCTAGTGCGCAAGTCGACTTTGGAGTGGTGGGGGGATCCGGTGCGGCTGACGGTTTCCGTCACGGTCCGGATGGTCGAGCGCGGCGATACGGTGGAATCGCTGGAACGGTGGGCCAACGAAGTCGTAGCGATAGGGAACTCAAGGCGCCGAGGAGACGAGTGAGGAACCGATGTTTGCGATAGTTGGAATCCTGGTGGTATTCGGAGCGGTGGTCGGCGGCTACCTGATGGAAAAGGGAAACATCATGGTCTTGCTGCAACCGGCGGAGTTGCTGATCATCGGAGGCGCGGCCCTGGGTACAATCTTCGTGGCGAATTCTCCAACCGTTCTCAAGGGCATGCTAGGCGGGCTTATGTCGGTGTTCGGCTCATCCAAATTTGATAAGGGGCGTTACTTGGAGACGCTCAAGGCAATGTTCAACGTCATGCAGAAGGCGCGGAAGAAGGGTCTGACGGATCTGGAATCGGACATCGAAAACCCAAGCAAGAGCGAGTTATTTTCCAAGTGGGAGCATCACCTGCGGGATTTCGTGTGCGACACGCTGCGTATGGCGATGAGCGGAGTAGCGACGCCTTTCGAGCTGGATCAGATGATGGAGCTGGACATGGAGGTTCATCATCATTATTCGCAACTACCGGTGACCGCGCTCAACACAGTAGCCGACTCTTTGCCGGGCTTGGGTATCGTGGCGGCGGTGTTGGGCGTGGTGATCACCATGGGTGCGCTCGGAGGCCCGCCCGAGGAGATTGGCCACAAAGTCGCGGCCGCGCTGGTGGGCACGTTCCTGGGGATCTTGTTGTGTTACGGGCTGCTTGGACCCATGGCCTCGCGAATGGGCAAAGCGGCGGATGAAGAAGGGCACTTCTATCACGTGGTACGTGTTGCAGTTATTTCATTCTTGAAGGGTACGTCACCGCTAGTAGCCATCGAATTCGCGCGGCGTGCGGTGCCAGGCCATGTACGTCCCAGTTTTCAGGAACTGGAAAACGCCTGCAAAGGCAAAGTTGCCCCTGCCGCGGCAGCCCCTGAAGTCACGGAAGCGCCGGCGGCGCCGGCGGCGGCATAGCGAATCATGCCGGTTCAGAAACCAGAGACGCAGCCAATCATCATTATTGTAAAGAAGGTCGTCCATGGAGGGCACCATGGCGGGGCTTGGAAAGTGGCCTACGCGGATTTTGTTACGGCCATGATGGCTCTCTTCATCGTCTTGTGGCTGATGGGCTCCAGTGAACCGGTAAAGAAGGCAGTGGCCGGCTACTTTCGGGACCCATCAGGCAAAGCGGCCGAAAAGGGATCCGGACAGGGAGGAGTGGGCGAAAATATCTCCATCCGCAAAGACGACATGGGCAAGCTAAAAGAGAAGTTGGAATCTGCCATGATGCAGTCACCAGAGCTGGCGAAATTGAAGAATCAAGTGCAGATGACGGTAACGGGTGAAGGCTTGCGCATCGAGCTTCTGGAAAGTGAAATAGGAACATTCTTTGAAACCGGAAGCTCGCATCCGAGCAAGACGGGCAAAGATATGCTTGACATGCTGGCTGGTCAACTGGGCAAGTTGCAAAACCGCATGCTGATCGAGGGTCACACGGACTCCCAACCATTCGCCGCCTCGGCGGCCGGTTATTCGAATTGGGAACTATCCGCCGACCGGGCTAATTCCGCCCGGAAGCTGATGCAGGAAAGCGGGCTGCGGGTTAATCAGGTGGCCGAAGTACGCGGGTACGCGGATCAGCGCCTGCGGAAGCCGGAGGATCCGAAAAATGCGTCCAACCGGCGCGTGTCGATAGTGGTGAAGTATCTCGGTAGCTAGAGTCTCTGAGGCAAGGTTAAAAGCGACGAAAGAGAGGCGCATCACGGATCCCGGGAATTTGGCCAGGCTTCGCGAGCTCTTCCATATACGCTCCCGTACAGGTCACCGTTTCAATGTTGATGCCCAAGAAGTTGTGTTGAATGGGCGATTGTTAACATGCGCGTCGGAAGTTCGAGCCAGCTTGGGGAGCCAAAAACTCTTTGAGATACTCTGCCATTTCATCCTCGACGAAACGCCGGACTCAACGAACAGCTGTACTGGTCTTGGGTGCGAATTTCTCCTGGATCATCAGGACGTAGGAAAGTACGCCCACTAGCAGTACGACCAGGATCGCCATCATTGGAGCTTCATAGCTACCGGTCTTCTGCAAAAGCCAGCCCGTGAGGATCGGAGCGACGATTCCGGCGATACTGCATGCGCAGTTCTGAATCCCGGAGATCCGCCCGATGGCCGCGCCAGGGATCAGCGTTTGCGTGAGCGCCCAGTAGTTGGCCGTCGCCAACCCCAAGCCGGAGAGGGACACCACTGCGAAGACCAGCGCCGTTTCAAGTGAAGAAGCCCGCGCACCTATAAGCTCCGTGCAGGCGACTGTGAAGCCGGCGATGGTGAACCACTTTCGTACAGTCACAGGATTATGACCACGCCCAATCAAAACGTCTGCCGCCCATCCGGCCAGCGTAGCCACCGTAGCCATGCCGGCGAAGCTGAAGAACGTGTAGAGGCCCATCTTTCCGAGAGAGAGGTGACGCCTCTCCATGAAATAGGCCGGCATCCAGGTCATGCAGAAGTAGACGAAGTACATGTAACAGAAAGACGCGATGATGGTGCCCCAGATCACCGGACTTGCCATGATCCTGCCGAAAGGGATGGGTGTTGCGCCATCCTTCTTCGCGGCAACCTGGGCGAGTTCCCGGTCGTCATTCTTGACCAACCAGAGCCAGGGTACGAGCCACACCAAGCCGCCCAGTCCGATTAACACGAACATCAACCGCCAGTCATACATGCCGATCAGCCAGGCGGCCAGCGGAGTGCCGATCGCAGGCCCGATCTTCGTGCCCGTCATGTAAAGGGCGACCGCCAAGCCGCGCTCTTTCTCCACGAAGTGGTACCGTATCCACCGGTAGCTTGCGGGGACCACAACCGCCTGACCGACCCCCAAAAGAATTTGCACCGTGATCAACTGCGGGATCGACCGCGTCAGGGCCGTACTCGCGGATGCCAGGGACCAAAGGGTGAAGCCCAGGCAAATAGGGAAACTTGACTCCGTAGCGGTCCACGAGCCAGCCAGCCGGCATCTGAAGTACCGCATACGTCCAGAAGAAGGCGGAGTTTAGCACGCCCCGATCGGTAAGCGAAAGATGGAAGGACCTGATGAATGCTGGCAGTGCAAGGGGAACGGATAAGGCGGAACGCGACACGTAAGCGATGATCATTCCGGCGCTTAGCACGCCGATGATCGCCCAGCGAACCGTGGGAACCTTCACCCCGACGGGCCTCAGTGGGATAGTTGTACTCGTCATATTATGAGTGCCTATCTTATTTAAAAGAACCCCGCGGCCTTAAAAGAACCCCCGGCCGCCAATAACCACGTCAAACCCTTAGACGTCTCACTACCGGCGACGCACACGGCTTGGCCCGGGTCATCCAGAAAAGCACGTCGTTGAGCAGCATCGATAATTACGTAACCAAACGTGGGCACTTGATACGCCCTGTTAGAGTCCCAGATTGCTGCTGTTTTCCTCGGTCTTATCCACCGCTGCAGCCAGAACTGATTTGGCAAAACGGCCCCCCCGTTGCTTGAATTGCGCTACCAACTCTTCAGAGCCGCGCGCGAGAATTCCGACGTCACTGCCAACGGCCACAAATGTAAAACCTGATTCAAGATATCGCGCCGCTTGGTCGCGATCCGCCGTCAGGATGCCCGCCGCTACGCCCGCGGCGCGAATGCGGGCACAGCAATCGCCAATGGCAATCTGAACCTCGGGATGGCATGGATTGGCGAGGTGTCCAAAATCCGCGGCAAGGTCGCTCGGCCCAATGAAAATCCCGTCAACGCCCTCGACTGAGGCGATGGCCTCGATTTCACCGAGAGCTGCGCGCGTCTCGACCTGGACCAACACGCAAGTGCTTTCGTGAGCGGCGCGATGATAATCGGAGACCTTGCCGTAGAGATTCGCCCGCGGCGCGACGGACACACCCCGAATCCCTCGGGGGGGATAGCGAGTTGCCGCGACCGCTCGTCGGGCCTCCTCAGCGTTCTGCACAAACGGAACAAGGAGCGACCGCGCGCCCACGTCCAGGATGCGCTTGATCTGCACAGGGTCGTTCCAGGAACAACGCACAACTGGTTCTGCCGTCCCTTTTGACATAGCTTGTAACTGGGACAACAGCCCGGGAACTTCGTTGGGGGCATGTTCTGTATCGATCACGATCCAGTCGAAACCGGCGCCTGCGATGATCTCAGAAGTAATATTGCTGCAAAGGCCACTCCACAACCCAATCTGGCGTTGCCCGCTGCGCAATGCAGCTTTGAACATATTCGGCGGTAGAGAGTTAGAAGCGCAAGACATAATTCCTTTCAACTGGCGCTATTCCCCGGCGTGACGTGCCACCACGATGATCATGAATGTGTCCGGCTTCATTGCCGGTCCGCGTGCTCCGGGCTTGGGCTCCTCAAATTCCGAGGTAGGTAGATAGATCCGGCGGGTGGTGGGGTCCAGCCCCATCGTTCTTGCACCTCGGCGCGTTTTCACCATTTGCACGATCTCAAATTTTCCAGGCGAGGTCTCGCCGGCTACCGTGAGCGTGCCGTCGAGGCAGCTGGCGAATGCCTGCCCGTTATAGTTTTTCGTAGCGTCGACGCCCGCTCCGATCGGAAGGTCCGCGACTATCTTGCCATCGTGGGTGCTCATTACGATCAACTTCTGAGGCCTTCGGCACCCGATGAACAGGTACCCCTTTTTCGTGTCTATCGACATCCCAACCGGCGCTCCACCCGGGGCCACGGGCCAGTTTGCGACGACCTTCCTGGCCTTGAAATCGACGACCGCCACTTCGTTCGTATCCATCAGATTGATGTAAACCTTGCCGGCCTCATCGGCCGCGAGGAACTCTGGCTCTCCACGCAGCGCGATCGGCTCATCTATTTTTCCGTTCTTGGGATCGATGTCCGGCTTGAACGACATCAGCGCTTTTCCACGTCCCGACACCACCAGTACGTACCCGCTGGTGGCGTCGAAGATAATCCCGTCGGCATCCGGCATAGCGGCGAGCGAGCCAAGAACGGCGTAGGTCTTCAGATCGAAGACGACGATGGCGCCGTCGCCGCCCCCGTCACTTATAAATCCACGCCCCGCCGCGGGAGCGAGCGCCACGCCATGAGCGTTCTTCTGGCCCGGAATGTCGGCAATAGTCTTGCCGGACTCGGCATCGATCACCATCGTGTGCGAAGTCCTCGGAACATACAGTCGATGCATCTGCGGGTCGACGGTGAGATAGTCCCACGCGCCTTGACCGCCGATCTGAAAGGATTTTGTGAGCTCCCAATCCGTCTGCGCCAGAGCCGGAATGATACCGGCTAACAGGAGGATGGCCATCACAATCAGTCTGGTCATTCGCATTTCGATTCTCCTAAGGCCGAAGTTTTCCGCGAAACTTACCGCACTACCTCGTAAACCTGAACCTTGGCGTCCGTAGTTCCGTGGTGGTTCACGGCCACATAATATCGATTCAGTTCGGGCACAAGGATTGCCGTTATGCCGTGATAAGAGCTTGGAACTTGCCCGATGAGATCATTGTTTTGAAAAACACTGATGAAGGGAACTCCCGCGACATAAAGACGACTCGTCGCCGGATCGAAATCCATGTCGTCCGAAGAGAACTGGCCCGGCGAGAGCATGGCGCTAACCATCTTCCCGGTATCAGAATTCAGAACGATTATTTTCGCCGGGTCGCGGCGGTTAATGGAGCTAACAAGCAAGCGATGCTTAGCTTCGTCTAACGACAGGTGGATATTCTGGTGACCCTCAGGCTCAATGGACCAGGTCGCGATAACGGTTCGCTTCTCTCTGTCAATCACCCCGACTGCGTTTTTCGAGTATAGACAGACGAACAGCCGTGGTCCGGACTTTTCAAGCGCGATCTGCTCGATGTGGTCGCTATCAACCTTGATATCGCCAACAACTTTATTGGTCCTCGCATCTACGATGGTGATCAAACAGTAATCTTTATTGGCTTGCCTACCGCCGTTGCCAACATAAAACAATTTATTAACAGGATCATAGACACTGGCGTCAGCATGTGCCTCCGTTGGGATGGCTGCCAACAGCTTGTACGAGGCCCCGTCGTAAATCTCAATTTGGCTCTCATCCGCCACAAGCAGCTTGTTCAACTCGGTGTCGTAACCCATGGAGTGCGGTGTATTGGGAACCGAGATGGTGTGGACTAGTTTGTTGGTTCCCATGTCGATCACTTCAATCGCCGAGTTACTCTCCGCGGCGACGAATAACCGTCTGCCTGGAAGGTCCACCTGAAAGTGGTCGAAACTGCCGTCGTGCAGCCCAGGCAAGGTAATCGACTGGATCAGCTTCAATGGCTCGTCTACCTGGCACTGGGCCGGGAGCGCGAAGAGAAGAACAACGGTCAAGAAGAACCCAATCGACGTTTTCATTGTTCTCTGTCCTCGTCCAGGCTGAATCATCCCCACCAGCGCTCGCCTTCGGCCAAGTGCGCCTTCACCACGTCCGGGTTCAGCTCGATACCGAGTCCGGGCTTGTCGTTTACTTTAACGAATCCTTTTTGCATATACGGCCCGTCGAGCAGCAGGACCTGATCCATCCAGCCACCTTCGCCAGTGATGGTCTCTAGAGCCATGTAGTCGCGTATGGCGCCCGCGAATTGAACTGCTGCATACGTGTAGACCTGACTACCCGTGTTGTGGGTGGACATCGGCAGCCCAAAGATGTGCGCCATATCGGCGATGCGCTTGGTTTCCAGGAAGCCGCCGGTATTGCGCAGGTCTGGGTTTACGATATCGCAGCCTTGATTTATGATGAAGTCCTTAAATCCCTCCCTTCGAGTCAAGTTCTCTCCGGTTAGGATCGGGACCCGGGAACTCTGGCATAGCCGGCGCCAGGACTCGGAATAATCGACCGGCAGCGGGTCCTCAAGCCACAAAGGCCGGCTAGACTCGACGGCTTCTGCAATCTGGATCGAGGTCCGCAGGTCGTACTCCCAATGGCAGTGCACCATAATGTCATGATCCCAGCCGAGCGCCTCCCGGCAGTTGTCAAATCCCTGGCGAATATTGACCAGCGCTTTGGTCGTGAGCAGACGATTGGCGGGATCGCGCGCATTATCGTTGCTAGTTCGCGGGAAGCCAAACTTATGGGCCGTGAAGCCGCTCGGGTGTGCGTTTACTTTCTGCGCCCACTCCTTGCAGGAGGCCCGATCCAGTGCGTTTTTCGGCCCTGAATGGTCATACACGCGAACCTTGTCACGAAACTTTCCGCCGAGTAGCGTGGTAGTCGGCACGCCGAGGACCTTACCTGCCAGGTCCCACAGGGCCATTTCGATGCCGCTGACCGCGCGCATCAGGTTGTGTGCAGAGCCATCGGTTCGGGTACCGCTTAGCTGGCTAGCGCCCTCGCCCATGTGTGTATACAGTGTGTCAATCTCCAGAGGGTCCTTGCCCACGAGCCACGGCTTAAGCGAAAGGACTTGTTCCTTTACGCCCACGGCAGGAGTTCCGTATGCTTCTGCAATCCCGTACAGTCCGTCATCGGAAACAATCTTGATCAGCGTATAGGTGCGACCACCTTGCAACACCATTACCTGAACGTCGCGAATCTTGACCGTCTTTTTTTCGGCCGCTGCGAGCTGATGGTAGCGAGCTAGAAACGGGGCGCCAGCGGCCAGACCGAGGAATCGCCGCCGGGATACGTTGCTGGAGCGCGGTGTCTTCATAATTCTTACCTCCCTGGTTGGCCGATACGCCAACGTCGCAGTTTGAAAACGAATTGGTTACGACTGAAGGGCCACAGAGGCCCGAGCCAGCCAGTGTTCTTGCTTCGAAACTAGTGTAGCGGCACTAAACGTTTCACCGCTCATCTGATGGCTCCTTTAGGCGGGCGCCGGCTCGTTACCATGTGACTTTTCCCCCAAGGGTGATCACGCGCTGTTGGGCCGCTATTGTGTTGGTGACCTGTCCGAAAAGGCTGCTCGTGGGGGTCGTATTAGGCGCGGCAAACTGCGGGTGATTTAGCATATCCGAACCCTCCATCCGCAACTGGAAGTTCACTCGCTCTGCGATGCGGAAACCTTTAAACAAGCCCATGTCCCAATTGTCGACTCCGTCCGTCCGCACACTCGACAGCGCCAGGGGAAACGTGCGGATGTTGTCAACGAGCTGCTGGCTCGATTTCCGGTTGAAACCCGCGCTGGTGTTGAACCACTGCGATAACGAGCGCTGCGACGAGGAGAGCCCGATGCTATTGATGTCGCCGTTGAAAATGATATTGCCAAAAGTGAGGGGTGCGCCGCTCCGCTTCTGGTAAATCGCCTGTATCGACCAGCCACCCAGGACCCAGTTGACCGGTCCGTGCGCATTGGAAAGGAATTGCCGGCCTTTGCCAAACGGGAGTTCGTACACGCCGCTGGCTGTGAAATTAAACGGTCTGTCTAGCGACGATATGAAATGGGTAGGCTCGGCATCCGTGGGGTTCAGCTTTTTGGTCGCTTCCATGAACTTTGACCAGGCGAAGTTGCCCTGCAGGGTGAGACCTTGCGCGTATCGTTTCTCGGCCCGGACCTCCAGCGCGTGATACCAGGAGAACCCCCCGCTGTATGTGGTGTTTATGGCCCCGAACTCCGGGTAGGGAAGCAACAATTGCGAAACTGGAACGGTCGCCGGCTGCTCGGCGGAGAATTGCGGTAGTCCGAAGAACGGGTTCGGAACCTGTCGGGTCAGCAGATTGATCGTACCCTGATCGCGCGCTGGGGACTGGCTCAGGTACTGCGCTGGAATGGTATTGATGTTCTGGCTCAATGCGAGCCCCGTTCCCCGATTGCCGATATATCCTATTTCCACGAGTACACGCTTGGGCAATTGATGCTGGATGTCCAAAGTCCAGCGCTGCATGTATCCTGGGCGCCGGTCCGGCCAGAAAAAGCTCACAGCTTGTCCTAGAAATGTCTGTAAGCCGAGCGAGGCTCCCGGCGCGGTCAGGAGGCCGTGGGGAAATGGGTTTGCGAGCGTCGCCTGGAAAGTTTGTCCATTGTCGAGGCTAGGCACTAGGGAAGTGTCTTGGTTGAAACCCTGCTGCAAAACGTCATAGCGATCCGCTCCCAACTCTTCAAAGTAAATTGCATAACCTGCACGCACCACGGTGTTGTCCCGCAGTTGGTAAGCCAGGCCTACCCGGGGCATGAAGTTATGGTCGACCGGGCTCCACATCCCGCGCGGCACACCGTTTACGCCCGCGAATAACAGTCCACCTTTTACTTGAAAAGCGTTCGCGGGAATCTGAGGGATGGGATTCAGTGCGTAATTTGCCTGCGCCGCCGCCTGGATGGGATTGGTGGCGTTCAAATCGAAACCCCGGTTGGCGCGGTTGTAACGTTCCGTGGTGGCCGCCTCCAGTTCATAACGCAATCCTAGGTTGACGGTTAATTTACGCGACACCTTCCAGTCGTCTTGCACGAACAATGCGCCGAATTTTGAGCTTTCAGATATTGCCGCAATGCGCGTGATCAATCCGTCGGTGGGTAGCCCAAGCAGGAAGGAAGCCAGTCCTTGACCAACTGGCGCCTCCGGAGAGTTGTTCAGGGGGCCCTGCGTCCAGTCGGTTGAAAAGGTGTACGAAGGCGCCGAGCCAGGACCACCACCGAAGAAGTCGGTTGTGTTTTGCATGTAAACCCGGAACTCCCCGCCAAAGCGAAAGCTGTGATTGCCGCGGGTGTAGGCGAGACTGCCCAGAAGATAGTGATACGTGGTCTGGTAGACGCTCTGCGTAGTGTTACCGCCGTTCCCGCCGATAACCGGAAACTGTGCGTCGTTAGGCTCGATCGTCAGCGTGGGCAGAGTCGTGTACTTGGGATCGAGTTGATTGACCAGCGAGGCTGGCAGGCCCAGTCCCTTCAAGTCGAAACCCAAGGAGCCGGGCAATCCATTCTCCGCATGACGGTGTACTCCATAACGTACGTCTAATATGAGGTTCGGCCGCAGGACGGCCACGTCGTCCACCGTCATGGCGAGGCTTCTATGATCGACCGCTGCCTCCAAGAACTTCGACGGGAAGGCGCCAGCCTGGGTATATTCGTAGGAACGCATGACGGAAAAGAAGAGACGATTATTGGGACTCAAGGTCTGATCGAGCCGAGCTGTATGTTGTGGCCTCCTGAGCACGTTCAACGGGCTGCCGCTGAAATTGTTCAGGCCATCGGGCGTGCCAGTCAAATTCGGCAGTGGATAGTAGTTGATAAGCTTTTGTGCCATCGGATCGAGGCGGCTCGCGGGGATGATATTGCCTGGCAGAGGAGACCGGCTGAAGGTGCCGTTACCCACCGGCGTAATCGTCGCTGGATCGTAAATCTGGTACTGCGAGCCTAGCGCCAGCAGAGCCGAGAAATCTCCTCGGCGCTCAGCGGCAGTGGGCACCGATTGCGGCGTCACTGTCCCTAGAGCACGGTAAACGTTGTCGTATCCATAAGTGAAGAAAGTTCGGTTTCGGCCGTTGTACAGCTTCGGAATATAAATCGGACCGGTTACTGCGACTCGATACCGGTTCATCACGACGGACGGGACGATCGAGTTGATTTTCTCCTGAGTGATGGGACCAGTGGTCAGATCGTAAATCTGCCTTTCGGCGAAAAATGGAATCGCATTCAACACCCGGCCGTTGTATTGGTAAACCCCATCCCCGTGGAACGCATTTGTGCCACTCCGGATGACCATGTCGACCTCCGAACCGACGAAATGTCCCGCCGAGGCGTCGAAGGGCGCCGTCTGCACACGGAACTCCTGCAACACTTCCGGAAAAGGGGCATGGTTGTCGACTTCGCCATAGCTCAACATGTTGGGGATGCCGTCAACGGTGAACTGACTCGTCTGCACGCCGGAGCCGTTCGATGAAAAGTTGGCCTGGGTCGACGTTCCGTTTAGTTGCCAGCCTTGCGTTGGGGCCGCTGTTGAGATGACCCCCGGAGCAAGCTGTATCAGGTAAGACACGTTGGATGCAGGCATTGACAGATCTACCAGGCGCCGCCTGTCGATCACTTGCCCAATGTTGGCGGTGGCTGCCTCCAGCAGCGGCGTCTCCGCGGTGACAACGACACTGTCCGTGGGGGCGCCTAATTCCAGACCGATGTCGATGGTCAGTACGTCACCCACCCTCACGTCGATCGGTCCGCGCTGGTAACGCTTGAATCCCGGTCTCTCCGCCACCACTTGGTACTGGCCGGGGATGAGGTTCTGGGCATCGTAGTTTCCTTGAGAATCGCTGACGAGCGCGGTCTCCACGTTAGTTCCCATGTTCTCCACTCGAACCACGGCGCCGGGAACCACGGCCGCGCTGGAATCGATAACCCGGCCGGTAATACGCCCGTATGGATTCTGCGCAAACAGCGTTGCGGCCAAAAGACAAACCAAAAGAAGTCGACTTTGAATCGTTAGAGGCGATTTTCCTCGTCCCATCACATCCTCCCCGTTGTAAACTCGACCGTCTCCGAAGCATTACACCCCTTCGGGAAGTGCGGTCACACCCATAACATCGCCCCCATAGACTCCGTTCGCTGTGCGAGTTCGTTGCCACCTGAATTCCAGGCCCTCTGGGCCAACTGCGCCAAACGAAGTCTTGGTCAAGAGCTACCTTGTAACCGTGCTCCGGTTAGACGACCTTCAACTGATCAGACATCGTACAACAAAACATTTTAAGCGTCAAGAAGAAAGCTAAGTGAATTAACAGTTCTACCGAGTATAGGACCTGGATGGTTATACGATAGCTGATGACATGGAAACCCTCGGCGCTAATGATTCTGCGTCGTGGCAAACATCGCGCAATTCAAGCCGACACACTTGGCAGACACGCGCTGCGGTCAGCTCGGGCCGGTTGTCAAAATGTTGTCAGTGATAATCAGCAAGTGTGCGGTACGGCCATCAGCGCTCAGTTCAAAATCTCTTCGCCTCCCTATCGCTTGCTTCACTTCATGGTTTTCAGCCAATCCGGGATGCCCAGTCAAACCCGAAAGCTCCGCTTCGGCTGCCGTCTCTCGCCATCCGCCTAGCAGCTAATAACGCACATGCATGCTCTTTTATCCGCACGGCAATCCATCGCAAACCATTCGGAACCATTTCCACGCCTCCTCTATTTCTGGGCTGCACCAAAGGAAGCCTTCTTGCAGGAGAATCCTCTTCGATTGCTGGACCGACGCCGGCAACAGTTCGTTTCGTCTCCGGACCGCCGGGTCAAACTCCCGTTTACGGTTGCCAAGGTCACACTGAAATCCTTCGATTGCCTTGAGTCGTCCTCTTCGGGAGCATACTTGGATTGATAGTGCGGCAAACAATAGCGCACTAGCTTTGGCTTTTATTAGATTATATTTAGATATACTCGATGTGATGGTTGTGTCGACTTCTCCTGACAGGCGCCCAGGCAAATCGCGACGGCTCGTACATGAGTTGGCTGATTCAATCTCCGAAAACATTCGCAATTGTGTCATTCGTCCGGGTGAAAAGCTGCCGACTGAGTCCGAAATCATGGCGGCCCATGGGGTTAGCCGGACCGTCGTGCGGGAAGCCATCTCTAGTCTCCAGGCTTCGGGCATGGTTGAAACGCGTCACGGGATCGGAACGTTTGCGCGCGTCTCCCGCACCGGGTTGGAGTTCCGCCTTGATCCAGCGACAACTGTAACAGTCCGCGATGTCCTCGCCATGCTGGAACTGCGAATCAGTCTTGAAACTGAGGCTGCAGGACTGGCCGCGGCGCGGCGGACCGAGCAGCAACTCAGCCAAATGCGTGGCGCGCTTGTTCTCTTTCAGGCGAGACTCGAATCCGGCGAAGATACCGCCGATCCAGACTTCCAATTCCACCTGCAAGTTGCCTATGCGACTGAAAATCGTTATTTCGCGGACATCATGAGCCACTTGGGGATGGCGACCATACCGAGTTCCCGCGTTCCTGCCGTTGATGCCGCAGCGGGCGAGATCAGGGTCGCATATCTACGCCTCGTCAATCAGGCACATGAGGCCATCTATGACGCGATTATTCGTCGTGATCCGGAGGGCGCTCGCGCGGCAATGCGAGCACACTTGGCGCATAGCCGTGATCGTTTGCGCCGTGCGCAGGAACTCGCCGAGTCCGATCCGAAATTTAATGAGCGGTAGCCTTTCGAACTTCCCGTTTCGTTTTTCGACAACGCACACACCGAGTTCCATTTAGCGGAGAGCACCCGTCCGCCTGCGTTGACGTGGCGCATGCGCCCTCACGCCTGAGCAATCGAGCCCCACCCAAAACGCCTCCGAGGCGTTCGTAAAGACCTCATGTCCTGGTCTGCCCGTGTCTCGACTTCTCCGCCAGATGTCCATCTCCGAACGTACGCCACCCCGTTTTCGCGTTTTCCAGGCCTCGGTGGACCAGTCCTCGACCGGGCGATTGGATGTGACACGTTAGTAGACGCATCATGATTTCCGGCAGATCCTTGGCGGCCATGTGCGGAAGTTTGCGCATGCCGAAGTCGTCGATTATTACAGAACGGTCGGCACCCCCCCGGCTCAAGCGGACAGATCACGTGTGAATTGGGCCGGACAAAATATTTCGCTGCGCCAAGCGAGGTTTTCCCTTATTCGAACGAAAGTCGCAGCGGATCTCGGCGCGGTTGTTCGTCAGCCACTTGGCATCTGAACCCTGCCGACACTTACCTGCGTCACTTCGCGACCGTCCGTCACTGTCAACAGCCGGTTCTCGGCTTTGTAGCTGGCAGTCGATGCGGTTGTTACGGTTGCCTCCGTCGTCTCGTTGCCGGCCGCGTCATAGCCCGCCGCCGTTGAAAGGGTCGTTGGTGAAAAAGCTACAGCTACGAAATTGCCTACAGTGCGATTTAGCTGTTGCAAATCAAGCGCATGTAAATCATCGAAGGATTTGGTCGGGGCGGGGCGATTTGAACGCCCGACCCCCTGCGCCCAAGGCGGTTTACGGCGCTTTTAGAAAATAGCTTATTTTCAACGCATTCCAATTCAATGAGATGCGCCCAGCTTGTTGAACGCTGTTGAGCTTTGTTGAACTCGGGGAATCTCGCATCCTCAAAATCATCTACACGTGGAAATCTCTCCTTGGTTCCTCTCAGATCGATCCGTCACAAAATGGATGATGGATGACCGTGCAATGAGGTCAATTAACGCATGTTTGCCAGTCGGGAGAGGCGTTATGATTATGCCGCGTCAGCAGCTATCAGAAAGCAGGCAGGAAGATCCGGGGATCCGCCGGCGCGGCATAATCCGGCAGTCGGCATTACCTCTGCGAGCGCGCGCTCAAACGCGCGGTGCTGCCTCGCAAGAATGCGTTGTTCTATCGCACGCTACACGGCTCCGAAGTGGGCGACTTGTTCATGAGCCTGATCCATACCCGCGAACTGGCGTGCGCCAATGCCTTCGACTACCTCAGCCAGTTGCAGCGCCACGCCGCCGAACTGGCCGAAAAGAGTAATCAAGAATGGGGTTAAAACGGCCAAATCCGACAGACCGAGAACCAGGTTTTTGGCCAGGGTATAAAAGCGTCGAAATTGGTACCTGTCGTCTTGTCTGCCAGGGTGTCCACTACCGATCAGCAGACCTGCCAATGCTGTTGTCCTCCTCCAACTCTCTCTGAGACGCTCACGCCCTACGCCAAAAAAGTCGCCTCGCCAACGCGGCAATTGCCACCAAAACGGAGTCCAACAGCGCCAGCGTGGTCGGCTCCGGGGTCGGTGTGACGGTGGCTGTCATCGTAAAAGTACCCACCTGGATGGGGTCATCGTAGGCCCACAGCGATCCGCTCACCGACAACTCCTGTCCAGGCTCGGGAGCCGCGCCAAAAGTGCCGATCACTATGAGCGGGGGGGTTAAGGGCATAGTACTCGGAGCGGTGCTATCCGATGCAAAGCCGAAGGTCGCAAAGCCCCCCGTTAGGCCCGTCAGAGTAAACTCCAAGGGCCCGTTTGAAGCGATGTCGGGCTTGACCAGGGGGGTGGGACATGAACCTCCGGTGCACGACGACCAATTCGGATCGCCATCCGCGTACGCCACCGGAAGCTGGTCGTCGACGATATCGGTGATCCCCTGCTGGATGTGTATCTGGCCATTGGTGAAGCAGGGGTCAGTGGATGTTGTACAGATGTTGTTAATCGCACTGGGGTTGAAAATGGAGTAATTTAAGGAGAAGCTGACGTCGACAGGATCGGCCTTTGCGGCCGGCACCGCCAGAGTCAGCAAGAATATCGCCGGCACTCCCAATGTAATCGTCCAAAAGGGCCCTAATTTGCGTTCGGTTTTCATTCTCCCCTCCAAGAACTCTGTTGGAAACTCTAGTCTTCAAACGGGAATAGCGCCGCCGAGCCGCCGCCCGGGTTGAATGGATCGCTGATCATCGGATCGCCGCTGCCGACCGCCGAGCCATCCGAGGTCAGATTGCCGGTGATGGTCATCATCACGTCGGCCCTGGCAGTCTGGCCGCAAACGCAGATGAGGATCGCGGCGAGGGCCGGTACCAGCATCCGAACTTCCCTCACGTTTCGCATATTCCGCTTCCGTAGGTAGACCATTCCGATCTTGTTTTCGTCTGGCGCCTCATTTCCTGACAGGTGGCTCCGTTACAGGTCATGACGCCCTACATTTCTACCTGCGTCGCCGGAGCTAGGAATTCGCTGTGAGCGGTGGAGTTTTTTGGGGTGAAAGTGCGATCTTGTACCAGTACTACTTGCCGGCAATCTGCCGCTGCACGATTGGATTATCCGGGCAGCTTGCGGTCCCAGTGCCGCCACAGCTCCAGACAATTCTGATCCAGAGCGGCGGCTTCTTCCGATCGCCCTGCATGGCGGAGCAGCCCGGCCGAAGTAGCGTCGAGCCGCGAGAGTTGGGCCGCGTTGAGCAGATCGTTTTGCGCATCAGGGTTGGATTTCAGGATCTTGCCGCGCAGGTCCTGATAAGCTTCAAGCGCCTGGTTGGGCTCGCCCGTCTCGGCGTAGTGGACGACTGCAGCCGCTACATCATCAACTGAGATCTGCGGGAGTCGATGACTGAGGCGGACATCGAGGTCGTCCTGGAGCGCGCAGAGGAACTGCATCCGGAGGCGCGATCCCGGATCCTCCGACAACAGGCCACACTTCATCGCCAAGGACTTCAAGGAGTTCATCCGGATCTGGCATGACGCACGTCAGAACCTCGCCGTACTATTCCCAAAAGAGAAATTGGAACGCTGGGATCAGTCGATCAAAAGCGAGTGCATCCGGCCCGGTGTGCCGCTGTCGATGGACGATGCGCGCCGTCTGGTGGAGGGCTACGTCGTTCATTACAACAACATTCGCCTGATCAGTGCGGTTGACTAGCTCTCCGCCATCGCTTCGCACCGCGAGTGTGTCTGTGAAGGCATGGATTGACGGTTTCAGCTGATGCTTTCTGCCAAGAGCATTAACAATGGCGCTGCAACAAGAATTTAGAGTCTGATTTAGAGTGGCGGCATCGGGATCTATCGGTCCGATGTGTTCTTTTGAACCGCGGGCATGCGCCGCGCCCATCATCGTCCGCGATGAGTTCAGCCGGGTATTCCTTGGTGGCGCTCTCCAGCAGCCACCTCCGCTTCACCGACTGTCTCTGATGATGCACCAACGCCAGGATGCCGTCAAGGGAAACCAATCTGAAGTGAACCCCTAGCGCGAGACACAAAGTTAAGGGGGTTATCGCCGTTCGCTGCAAAAGCATTGCCGGCGAGGTTGCGGTTGATCCACTCTGGGAGCACCTGAGCGGAGGATAGGGCAACGCAGGGATGCGACCCGAGCGTCGACTCAGCGGCCGGAATGGCCGGGGCGGCTTCGGTCGCCCCATAAACAAACAGCCATTCTGGCGCAACTGCGTTAAATCCTGGGGTCGCAGGGGCAAAGCCCCCGTTGCCGACGTGCGATTTTGTAATGGTGAATCATCATGCAGCGCCATTCTCGAACTCGGCGGGGGGAAGATAACCGAGTGCCGAGTGCAGTCGATGCCGATTGTAGACGCGCTCCAGGAAATCCCCGATACAGGTGTGAGCTTCCTGGAGATCGCGGTATTCGTTGCGGTAAACCTCTTCGTGTTTCAGGGTCTTCATGAAGGACTCGCAGGCGGCGTTGTCGTAGGGGTTGCCCTTGCGGCTCATGCTGATTTGCGCCTGGTGTTGTTTCAGCAGCTCCGTATAGTTTCCCGAAGCGTACTGCACTCCGCGATCGGAGTGGTGCACCAACCCAGGCTGTGGCTTTCTCTCCAACAATGCCATCCGTAAAGCGCTCACCGCCAGTTCGGCCTCCAACCTTCGTCCCAGCGCCCAACCGATCACGCGGCGCGAGAACGCATCCAGCACCACCGCCAGGTAGACAAACTCCGTGCGAAGGCGGATGTAAGTGATGTCAGCAACCCAAAGCTGGTTCATGGCCGTGGGCTCAATTTGGCCGGCCAGATTCGGATACACCGGCAGGTTGTGCCGCGAATCAGTGGTCGCCACAAACGCACGTCGGCACACGCAGAGCAGGTTGTCTTCCCGCATCATCCGCAGCACCCGTTTGCGATTGATCGCGAAGCCTCGGTGTCGCAACTCGGCGGTGATTCTTCGATAGCCGTAGGCCGGCGATTCAACCGCGATCTTCTGCATCTCATCGCGGACCTCCATCTCGACCGGGGAAGCTTGCCGGGGCGTTCCTGACCGATAGAAACCGGCCCGGCTCAGGCCGGTCATCTGGCACAGCGCGCTCACGGCTTGGCCTTTCGCCGCGGCTTGACGGACTTCTTCAAACAGGCATCCCCGCCATTGACGACGGCTGGCGGGTGATGCTCCCTGAAATGCTGCAACGCTTTTTTTAAGAAATCGTTCTCCATCGTCAGTTGGCCGATCTTACGCTCCAACTCCACGATGCGTCGGGCTTCATCGACCGACAGAGCAGCTCCACGCCGGCCAATCCCGGGAAACGCCAAGTCTCCCTTGGCCCGCCACTCCCCCCGCCAGCGTTCCAGCAGATGGGGACTCAATTGATATTTGCGTGCGATCTCCCCAGTGGTAGATCCCGCATCGAGGGCACGCATCGTGGCGATTTTCAAATCGCGACTGTAAACAGCTCGGGACAAATCCATTTCCTCACTCCATTCAATGTATTTGTTCCCTTAACTCGCTGTCTCAGTTTTGGGGTTCACTCCAATCCCCCCTTAACTCCCTTTACCCCCGATCAGTTGCTGCTTGGTGCATGTTCAATCCGACCGGCGCGGTGCACTCTCTGACCGGCGCTGACACCGAAAATGGCTCCTGAGCCTCGCCGCTGAGCCATTTCTCCCACATTCGTACGAAAGCGTTTTCGAGTTCCCGGACAGCCCGCTCGCCGTCAAACAGCGCGGAGCTTGATCGTGCCTGCGCCAGCCTTTGGCGGATGCCGGTCAACAGATCAGCCTCGCACGCCAGTCGGGTTGCCAGACGTTCGTAATCTTCGATCGAGAAGGTGACGAGTTCGGGCAACCCGGCTGCGAGCAGTATGGCTCCCGCGGTTCTGCCGGCAAATGTCTCGCCGGCGCAGGTCAGCACCGGCAAACCAGCCATGAGCGCGTGATACGCGGTCCCGACCGCATTGTAAGGCAGTGTGTCGAGGAACAGATCCGCGTGCCGGTGGCGGGCGAGGTAGTCGGCCATCGGCTCCCGCGGGGCGAAGACGAGCCGCTCCGGGCCGATGCCCCGTTGCGCCGCCTCGCGCCGCAGATTATCCTGGACAGCGTTGTCGGCTGGCGCGAGCCAGAGAACGCTACGCGGGTTGGCCCGCAATAAACGCGTCCAGACGTCGAACATCGACGGCGTAATCTTGTAGCTGGTGTTGAAGCAACAAAATACGAAGGCATCTTCCGGCAGCCCGTACTCGGTGCGCGGGCGCGCCTCTTCGGCAATCTCCCAGCGGATCTCGGCTGGCCACCAGCCGCCCGTTAGATGAACGACCTTCTCCGAGTAGAACCGTTGTTGGGAGGACGGCGCAATGAACGGGTCGACGATAATGTAGTCGATGAACTCGGCGCCCATCGTGCCCAGAAAGCCCAGAAAACTGACCTGGATCGGCCCCGGTCGCGAGACCAGGATTCGCGGTCGACCGAGCCGCGTGTATCCGGTGAGATCGATCAGCACGTCGACAGCGTCGGTGTTGATACGTCGCGCGGCCTCGTCGTTTCCGACGGCCTGCAGGTCGACGAAGCGGTCGAAGGCAGTTTCGAGCCGCCGCCGTAGCGCGCTGCCGTCATCCGGGCCATACGAGTACCCCAAGACTTCGAACTGCGTCCGATCATGCCGCTCGATCGTCTCGGCGATTGCATAGGCTACCGGGTGATCGCGAAAGTCCGCCGAGAGATAACCAAGGCGGATCCTGCGCGGCGACCACGAGCGATCGTGGTTGAAGCCTGGGGACCGCCCCTGCGCGATTCTCTTGCTCCATTGCTGTGCGCAGAGTAGCTGCTCGGCCGGCGTCGATTGTTGCGCCTGCAGGTTGAACGGCGGAACCAAACCGGGGTGCCGGCACATGAGGTTCAGCACCTGCGATGTCTCGGCTTCGCGCTGGCTCCAATCACAAAGCTCCCCGTTCAGATGCGCGACCTGGACCAGCGCCTCCGGATAATCGGGCTTGAGTGCGAGCGCGCGCCTCAAGGCGGCGATCGCGTCAACCGTGCGCCCGGATTGGGCGAGCGCACTGCCGAGATTTTGGTGCACCTCGGCCAGACCGGAATTGAGCGACAGCGCCTGTTCATAGTCGCTGGACGGCTTCTGCTGTGCGCCCCTGTTCCTGAAGAGCGATCGCGAAATTATTGTGCACTTCGGGCCAGTCCGGCTTCAGCCGCAGTGCTTCCTGGTAATGCGAGATGGCCGGTTCCAACCTGCCTTGCTCCCGCAATGCATTGCCGAGATTATTGCGCGCCTCGGCGAGTTCCGGCTTCAGCGTCAATGCCCGCTCGCAAGCTACTACCGCCTCGCTCAGACGCCCGATCCGCCGCAGCGCTTCGCCCAAATTGTTATGGGCTTCAGCTAGATCCGGCCTGATGGCAAGCGCCCGCTGGTAGCTTGCCGACGCATCGGCCAGCGCCCCTTCGCGCAGCAGCGCGTTCCCCAAGGCGATGTGGGTCCAGGGATCGCCGGGTGCCAGCGCTGCCGCACGGCGATAACAGATCGCGGCCCCCGCCCAATCGCCCCGTTGCTCCAGCAATCGGCCGAGCTGCCGGTCCGCAACACGGCTCTCGGGATCGAGCGTGATCGCCCGGCGAAAGAGCGCCAGCGCCTCCTCCGAACGGCCCCGCCGATGGCAGAGCGCCGCGAGCCCTTGGATCGCATCCACGTTGTCCGGATGCTGGTCCAAGACGCTACGGTAGAGCGACTCCGCCTCGGTCAAGCGCCCGGCATGATAATGCCCGGCTGCCGCTGAAAGTGCGGATCGGTTCTTGCTCGACATCTGAGCCTTGCCTTGCGCCGCACGGCGTCCCGAGGCCGCGCTACTTCCCGTAAATGAGCTGGCCCAGCAACGATGCCTTCATGGTGGTTCCCGTGCCGGGGAGACCTGAGGGCGTATTGATACTCACGGTGCCGATCCCGTCGGCGTTTGCGACTGTGCCGGTAGAGGACGCATCTGTAATGTAGCTGCCGGTGAACACCAGTTGATTCGAGTTATCGCCCACCTGGCAGGCCTGTCCCACAATATCCAGAACCAAGGTCGAGGACGCGTCAACAGTAATCGCCATCACTCCGTTCGCGGGATAGCATGCGCCTCCACCGTTATTGCCATGCACGCCCTTAGTCACGGGATGCCCGTAGTCGATCACCTCCGTCAAGGCGAACGGCAGGTTCGACGGCGGTTCGACTTGCGATGGAGCTTGGAAGGACGTCTTGATTGTGGTTCCGGTACCCGTCCCCGCGCCGCCGTCCGCTGTGATCACGAGCTCACATATATGATCGAAATCGCACGACTCCTGGGAGTTCGGATGCGTCGCAGCGCTGACCGTGCCGAATGCCCACGCTTGGATGACCGCGCCACCTGTCCTCGGAAGAGTTCCGACGATCCTTTGAATCTCGCAATCATAATTACCCGGGGAAATTAAGCGACAGACGACAACCTCATACGGCTTCGCAGTGGGAAGACTCACCGCGCCGGCCACCGCAACACGCATCAGTGCCCGGCCAACGCGACGGCGCGTGACGCGAGCCGACGCAGGGTAACTGGATGTATTCCACCACCGTTTCATAATTTCGCCTCCTACTGTTTCAAATCAGGATTTTACGCTTTGGCGGATTCTATCCCCTCAGCCGGTATTCTGCTCACCTTGCGCCATGGCGCTCCCAAGGGCCGCCGGTTCTTTTACCGATCATGAGGCCCTACATTTCTACCTGCGTCGCCGGAGCTAGGAATTCGCTGTGAGCGGTGGAGTTTTTTGGGGTGAAAGTGCGATCTTGTACCAGTACTACTTGCCGGCAATCTGCCGCTGCACGAACGGATTATTCGGCAGCTTGCGGTCCCAGTGCCGCCACAACTCCAGACGATTTTGATTCAGGGAGCCTGCTTCATCCGTCCGTCCCACGCGCCGGAGCAGCGCGGCCAACGCACCATCGAGCCGCGAGAGTCGGGCCGCGTTGAGCAGATCGTTCTGGAGGTCGGGATTGGACTTCATGATCCTGCCGCGCAAGTCCCGATAGGACTCTATCGCCCGGTTGAGCTCGCCCGTCGCGGCGTAGTGGTCGGCGAGAGCCCGCGCCGCATTGTCCGCCTCGCTGCCAGGCTTGATCATCTCTGCGGGGTAGTCCTTGGTGTCCCGCAAGAGCCGAAACGCCGCGTCAATCCTAGCCCGTGCATCGCCCTCACGGTGAAGCCAGCGCGCGGCGTAGGACGAAGCTGCGAGTAGGGACGCTTCCAAGCGCCGCGCCTGGATATCGCTTGGGACCTCGCGGATCCTCATCAGGCTATGGTCATAGACCTCCAGAGCCTGTTTCGGGCTGCTCTGGCGCAAGACGTTGCCCAAGGAAAGCCCGTCCTCGGCCACGTCGTCGCGGCTCAGGTAATCTTTGGGCTCATTCGTGGCGTTTTCTTCGACGGCGTCGAACGCCTCCTGGAACAAGACGGCGGCTTCCGGCGCCTGGTTCAGGTCGACGCCGCCATCCTCCGCCAGAAGGAGACCTTCCTGGCTGCGGACCGCCGACAAAGTTAAGCGTGCATAAGGCGGCCAATAATACGCTGGCAAATCCGTCTGGTAGCTCCGATACTTCTCCCATTCGCCTCGCGCCTCCCGGGTCGCTTCGAGCGCGCCCTGGAAGTCCCCTAAATACTTGAGCGCACTTGCCAGCACGCCGAATGTTCCCGCGCGTGGCCCGGCAATCGTCGAATCGGTCCGTGAGATCTCGATGCCCGCCCGGGCATAACGCACCGCATCCTGGAAACGGTGCAGGCGAATGTGATGTTCCGCCAGACTTGCATAGATATAGGTCGCGCCATTGATTTCAATCCGGGTGAGATTTCCCAGGCGGACGAGCTGATCGAACCGCTCGCGCACCCTCGAAGCCCCGGTGATCACTTGCTCCGACTGGTCTGCGGCGTCGGCGGCTGCTGCGCGATCGTGCGCCGCATTGGCGGAAAGATAAATCGCGTAGCGGTTGTGGGGATCCGCGGCCACGATCGGATCCAGAAGTCCCTCCGCTTTACGCAGGTTCGCCACTGCGTCAGAATACCGGCCCAGGTTGTTCCAGCCGGGGACGCCTTGAATGCGGGCTAACTGTATGTAGGATTCGGCGGTCTCCAGGGCGAGCTGTTTATCGCGGATCGCATCGGCGTTCAGGCCCGCCAGGTACTGTGTTGCTGTAGCCACGAGTTTCGTTTGGGCATCGATCGCGCCGGGAAGCTTGTCGATTGTGCCGTAGAGATCGAATATGACTTGATGCGCCAGTTGGCGCAACTGGCTAAAGCGGCGTTCCGCCACGAGGCGCTGGCGGTTCGCCACGTACAGGCCCGCGGAAAGGCTAGCGATAACGAACGCACCCGCCGTCACCGGCACCCAGTAGCGCCGCACGAACTTGCGCGCCCGATACCACGCATTTCCCGAACGCGCCCGCACTGTGCGCGATTCGAGAAAGGCTTCGAGGTCGTCCGCGAATTGTTCGACGGTTCCGTAACGCTCCTGTAGGTCTTTGCGCAAGGCCTTGAGCAAGATGGATTCCAGATCGCCCTTCAGCTCCGGTGCCCAATGGCTGGGACGTGTCACTTCGCGCGAGGTGACCGTCCGCGCAATGGCCTCTGGCGAGTGATCCTCGAACTCGTGCGCGTGTTTTTCCGTAAGCAACAGATAAAGTACGGCGCCCAGCGAATAGATGTCGGTTGCGGTGGTCACTCTCCCGCCTATCACCTGCTCGGGGCTGGCGTAGTCGGGCGTCAGCATGCGCATGCCGGTCATCGTGGCGTCCGTGGCCATGTCGAGAATCTTGGCGATGCCAAAATCGAGCAGTTTGGGCTCGCCGTCGGCTGTAACCAGGATATTGCTGGGCTTCAGATCGCGATGTACTACCAGGTTGCGGTGCAGGTAGCCGGCCGCCGCGCAGACCTTGAGAAACAGCGCGACCTTTTGCCGCACGCTCAATCCAGCGGCAAACACGTCGATCGGTTCGCCGGCAACGTATTCCATGGCCAGAAACGGCTGGCCGCTCGCGAGATGGCCGGCATCCAGCATGCGAGCGATATTCGGATGAGCCAGCGACGCGAGGATCTGCCGCTCCTGGAGGAAGCGCTCGCGCTGAGGGTCGCCCGCGCCTGGCGGAAGCAGCTTCACTGCTAGGCGCTGGGTGACTTCGCCATCGGCGCGTTCGGCCAGATAGACCGCGCCCATGCCGCCGCGTCCGATCACGTCCAGCAGCCGGTAGGGGCCGGCACGCCACCCCTTACCTTCGAGTTGGGGAAGGGCGCGGGTGGCGGCGACCCTCACGTCGCGCTCGAGAAAGGAACTGGCTCCGGAGTCGAATGCCAAGAGCGCCTCAACTTCCTGGCGTGTGCCCTCGTCCACCTGGTGCTCCCCAAAATATCGAGTGCGATCCCCGGGAGACAGGTCCACCACTTCGTGAAACAGTTCTTCGACGCGCGCGTTCATCCAGCCATCTCCTTATGCAGCCAGGCCTGCGCCAGGCGCAGCTCGCGGCGAACCACATGCACAGAGAGAGACAACACCGCGGCAGATTCCTCCGCGGTCATGCCGCCGAAATAGCGCATTTCAACGAGCTGCACCTTCACTGGATCGGTGCGTCCCAGCCGCTCCAGCGCCTCGTCCATTGCCAGGAGGGATTCGTCGGGCTGTTGGCCCAAATCCGGAACTTCGGTCAATGGCACTTCCTCCATTGCACTTCGCTTTTCCCGAGACCTCGCGCGTGCCAAGTCCACCAAGACCTGGCGCATCAGCCGTGAGGCGATTCCGTAGAAATGCGACCGGTTCTCGTAGGAGGGATGTTGGCCGTGCGCCAGTCGTAGGAACGCCTCGTGAACCAGCGCCGTCGTGTCGAGCGGGCGCGCTTTGCCTTCCCGCCGGAGGTGCCCGGCCGCCAGTTTCTTCAGCTCGTCGTAAACCATCGGAATCACGATGTTTAGAGCTTGCTGATCGCCAGCGTGGACGCGCTGTAGCAACTCCGTGATCTGCATGGCCGTTTTGCCATAATACAGCACGGTGGGCCCGGCCGACACGTTTCCCTCGATGTGGGTACACACTGCTACCTGCGACAAAAGCGAGCAAATTTAGCTTATTATTTATCGGAGCGACGAAAAGAGCCAGTGACGCCCCCTCGTTTTCATGCGCAGGTTTGCCGAAAGCTCACACGGTATCCAAGTCCACCCACATCCGCTTCAATGATGACTATACGATTACCGTGACGTCTTTGCAGAGTGCCAATAGCGGCTCTTGGAACGGGGGCACACAGCTGATTTTCGATCGGCCAAATCTTCAGTGTCGATGATTACGATTCTCTGAACCGCTCGGTCCAACATGAGGCTGGCCAGTAATAGAGGCAGTCTCCGGGCTGTTGAGCGAGCCGTCCCAGAACCGGAACGATCCCAAGATTGCGGAAGTGCTATTAGTCGCTACGGCCTCTCCGCGGTTTCTCAAGGACGTTGAGAGCGATTACTCCTATGATGTCTCGTCTACGTCCAAACTTCTTCGTCCTCCAAGGCAGACTCCTGCCGCAACAGCAGGTGCGCTATCCACCGCCGCGATGGTGTAAATAGCGTGAAATCCAAAACTTGCGACGGGCGCTCGATTCCTCCTGGACGGAATGTAGTCGAAATTGTAGATGCAGGTTCCTCAAAGTTCCACAGGGTTCAACAAGTCAGGTTTTCTAAGTTGTTGAATCTAAAGATGCGCCAGAAGGGAGCGCACCTGCGCCCAAGGCGGATTCCGGCCTACTGGAAAAGTGTCCTATTTTCAGCATGCTTTGTTTCAATGACATGCGCGCACCTTGTTGAAGGCTGTTGATGCTTTTGGAACTTGAGTAATTTTGCATCCTCAATATCATCTACAGCTCAGCGGAAACTTGAGTCTTAGAAAGCGACCGGCGAACTTGCAAGCGGAAGGGTGGACCTTCGCTGCAGCATCGCTGGCGACGACTAATAGCGCGAATTCGAAAAGAATACCTCGAGTACCACAGCCAAAGTCCGAACCGAGTTCCCGCGAAAAATGCCCATCGACTCCGGTCATTCAGAAAATTTCGCCGTTTGAAACTACTTCTCGATCCGGTACCTCACTTCAATGCTTCTAGAACGGGTTGTACCCAGGAGAATAGAAACCGCCCCCATGAGGGAACTTGTGAGGCCATAACGGTCACAAGCGGCAGCCCTAGATAGGTGACCATGCGCCTAAAAAAGCCTGGGCTCAAGGCTCCGGGCGTTGTGTTGGTAATGTGGCTCAATGTAGCGTCTCGATCAGCTTGCGCCATTACGAAAGCTATGCCCCCGGCCAACATCAGAAACATGATCGTGACGAAGGTGTAATCGTTCTCGGTGCTTGAAACGGGTAAGAGTGGAGTGAAACAAGCGACAACACAAAACCCACCGTCACGAAATAAATCAAATTCCGTACCTGACGAAGCGTGTACCGAATAGGCCGATAGTATCCTGGCAGCACCAGGCGGAAAAATCAATTCTGCTCCACCTGCGGAGTCAGAGCTCGCCTGACTCCAACTCCCGTGCCAAAGCGACAGCCTCGGGTGCGACTGAGTGGAATGCGAAGGCTTTGCGGCTCGGTTCTTTGACTACCCTCACGATATGCACCGTCGGCACCGATTCACCTTTGATACGAACGATCGGAAAAATCAACTTGTGAATCTCGGGTAGGAGAGTAATCGCCAACGGATCCACCGCACCCAGAGCGCGCGCAGACTGAACCGAGCCAGTTCCGTCAGCGACCACAAAGAAATACCAAGATTGTTTAGAGGGCGCAAAGATCTCTGAATCGGTCGCTTGCATAGGATACCAGACCCGGTCGACCGACAGGGTCGGAATTTTTTCGAGACCGCTTACAATTTCAGTCGGAACTTGATCAGTGCGACCCGGCTCCAAGAACGTCGCTTGGCGCCAGTAACGGGAAGCGAGGTCGGTACGTCCGATCTTTGATTCGACTTGGGCGAGATGCGCAAAAAACTCTGCCTTTGGTGCCAGACTAACAGCAGCATTGAGGACCTCTACTGCTTGGTTTAACCTTCTCATCTTGAAAAGTAACCAACCATAAGTATCGAGGTAGTTGCTGCGTGAAACTTGAAAGCTCAACGCAGCGGCCATCGAACCGCGCATGACCGAACTCTGATCCCCATTCATCCGCTCCAGCGCTTGCGTAACGTAGACCTCCGCGAGCCGCAAGTTCCGACCGCACTCAGTCAGCCAGAAGGCGGCGTCGTTCAGCAAGACAACAGGAGGGTTTTTCCCCAGGGCTGCGTTCAATTCCTTTCGCGCATCGAGTACGTTTCCCAGGCACATTTTCGACACGGCCATCATTAAAAGATGGCGAGGGCTAGCCGTCTGCGCCTGAGCAGCTTTTGAAGCCGCTTCTTCTGTTTCCGCCCACCGACGCTCGTGGATCAATGCAGTTGGTAAGTTGGCTAGGGCGGATTGATTACTGGGATGAACGTGTAACTGTTCCCTGAAGCTTTCCACCGCCTTATCCCAGCGCCCTTCACGCTCGTATAGCAGGCCCAGATTGTTGTAGGCAAATTGGTCGAGCGGGTTCACAGCAATCTGCTTCGCGAAAGCCTCGCGCGCTTCCTCCAGTTTTCCCTGTGCAGCAAATACCCGACCCAGATTGTTCCAGGCATAAGCGTCCTTTGGATTCGCCTTAACAGCGCGTTGGAACAACTCCCGAGCTGTCTCGTACTTGTACTCCTTATATGCCTGGAGGCCGAACTCGTTTGCCTGAGTGGGAAGTAGAGATTGAATCATCACGTTCAATTCAGAGCGGCTCTTTGGCATTAATCGGCTTGGAGGTTCCTGGCTTTCTTTCGGGGTGGGCCTACGGCTAAACTTCTATGTTGGGCTTTGAGGAAAGCCACAGCTACAAAATCATCTACAGCGCGATTTAGCTGCAGCTAACAAAGAGCAGCTAAATCATTGAAGGAATTGGTCGGGGCGGGGCGATTTGAACGCCCGACCCCCTGCGCCCAAGGCAGGTGCGCTACCAGGCTGCGCTACGCCCCGACATTCTGCGGTCTCTTCATTCTAAACACTTCTTGACTCGCCGGACAGCGCGCGGACGGGTAAACTTGGTGAAAAAGGTGTTCGCGGTTAAGTAAAAGGCGCAGATGGCCGGACTGAAAACCCCACACAGCACTCCCGTCCAGAGTGAGTTCGGCGTTTTCACCTGTCACTTCACCGGAACGGTACAGCGTCGGGTGGGCGGCCGCCTGCGACTTCGATTGAAACAGCGCTCCCGTTGGAAAGGCGCGCCTGAACAAGAAGGTGGTCAGGCGTCGAGCGCACCTGCGGCTTTGCCTCGCCACCATTTTCTACAGCGTTAGTCGAATCCCCGAGTACCGAGACTGTGAGGTCGAGCGTATTGACCCCCTTGGACTGTCACTAAGGGTGATGCCATTCTTGGCGCTTTCCGCGAAAGCCATGGCGCCTTCTACCTTTGGCCCGAAGGCCGCAGTGTTGGAAACAACTCGCGCTCCTAAGTGGACGTTCGATTACGCCCGACGCGATTAGATCTCGCGCACGCTGCCCTGCAGGGTTCATCCGCGTTTGGAGGCCGATCGCGACGTGAACTCCGGCATTGTCGGCGGTCGCGTCCAATTCATCGGTCTCCGAAATGTTGCGGCCTAGCGGTCGCTCGCAGTAGATGTGTTGGCGGCAGCGAGAGCGCCCAACACCAAATCCCGATGATCGGGACCTTCACGCAGACCGAGGCAACATCAATATTGGGATCCATGTAACAGATCCTCGGAGTTGCCGTGGCTGCTTCAGCGCCCCAAAGGCTTCGGCAGCATCGGCCTTGGACTGGGTTACGGCCCCACTGCCGCCAACTCTGCTCCCGCTGGCTGCTGAACCGCGGGGACGTGTGCCACTTTCGCCCACCCGCTATCCGCGCTGGCGCCCATTATTCCTACCTTCAATGACTTTCTCATAGTCTAGTTGCTTTCTGGCCGACTTTTCACAGCCCAACATGTTTCGGCAGCCTACTCGTGAACTCGCCGATCAGGCTCGTTACCTCATCCAGCCTATCGATACGGGGAAGTAAGCGGCTTCGTGGAGGACCTTGAAGCGATTCCCCGGAGATGCTGCGGGCATAAAGCCCGGCCATTTTCTGAATCCACAATGCCATCGCTTTCGGCCCCACGCCACAAGGCCGGGATGACATCTGTTTGAGGCGCGATCTGAGTTTGAGGCGCGATCTGAGATGGACGGTGCGTGAATGGCTCACCGGCATAGAGAGTCTGTTGGTGCGCGGTTATGATAGCCGTGGCCGGGCGGCGCGGCGGAAAAACGCGCAGGTCCGATCCGCGATCGACACGATCGATCGGCCCTCCAAAACCATCAATCACACGTGTAGGAAAGCGATCACAACATGTAATCATGTTACACGGACCGGCTGTTGCCAATTCCTGACTGTCTGCTAAAATTGGTTTAGACTGCTTTAACATGCCGGTTTTGAAGTCCTCAAACAGCCCCCTTGATTCGAACAGCCGCGATGTTTATACTGGCTTTTTTCGTCGAGAAGCTATGGAGATGACACCCAGGGACGAATTTGATCCACTCGCCCCGCAACGCGAGGCGGCCATGTTCTATGGACTTTTCCTGCGGGGGCATTCCGCGGAAACGCTGCGACGGGACATCGATGTGCCCAAGGTTCTGTTACAGAAATGGCTTAGCCCCCGGCGCTACGAGAACAACTTCCGGGATTCTCTGCGGCGGGTATACCAGTACCGCAAACAAGTGCTCGCGATTTTCGATGAGCTGGTTCTAAACGAGAAAAACCGGATTCGAATTCAATAGCTCCTCCTGCCCGCCTCCCTTACACTAGACCCAAGCTGCCCTTACACTAGAAAAAGATGAAACATACTCACCCGCCGTCCATTCACACCGAAAAAGTGTCCGCGGACTCCAAAGCTCGCTTGTTATCCACACCGACGCGCCCGTTCGAGCCGGTGGGCGCAACCAGCGCCTCCGAAATCCTGACTCGTATGCAGGGGACTGCGTTCCAGGGTAAACAGCTCGGATTGGCATTCGAGGTTTGGAGAAGGATGCTGGGTGATCGCTGCACCATCATGATGGGCATGTCGGGCGCCATGGTGCCGGCCGGGATGCGAAGGCTGGTGGTGCGAATGATCGAGCACCGGCTGATCGATTGTCTAGTATCGACCGGCGCCAACTTCTTTCATGACTTTCACGAGACGATGGGGAATTTTCACTACCAGGGGTCGCCCGCGACCGACGACGTGTTGTTGGCGGAGAATTTGGTGGACCGCATGTACGATGTCCTGGCCGATGAAGAAAAGTTCCGGGAGCACGATCAGTGGATCGGGCGGTTTGCGGCGTCGCTCGATCAATCGCGCCCTTACACCACTCGCGAGTTCTTGTATCTGCTGGGTTGCGAGCTGGGAAAACACGCCAAGGAAGACGGGATCGTATCGGCGGCAGCCAAGGCCGGCATCCCGCTATACTGTCCGGCCGTGGCCGACAGCTCCATCGGCATCGGAATCGCGGCCAATCGTTACGCCGGTGGCAATCGTTTCACGTTCGATGTGATCGGCGATGTGGTGGAAACCGCTCGCATCGTGGCTGAATCTCACGCGACTGGTGTAATTTATTTCGGGGGAGGCACTCCCAAGAATTTCGTACAGCAGACCGAGGTGACGGCCATCATCATGAACACTGGCGTCACCGGTCACAAATATGCCGTCCAGTGTGTAACGGATGCGGCCCATTGGGGCGGACTTTCGGGCTGCACGTTCGAAGAGGCGCAAAGTTGGGGCAAGATCGCGAAGGACGCGTCTATGGTGACGTGCCATTCCGATTCCACGATTGCGATGCCGATTCTGGTCTCAGCGCTTCTGGAGCATCAGGAATTGATTGCCAATCGCAAGCCACCCCGGTTTGGGATGGGCCGCGAACTGGAGGTGCATGCATGAGTGCGACGCGAATTCCTGTCTACCAGGTGGATGCATTTGCGAGCCGGCTGTTCACGGGCAATCCCGCGGCGGTCTGCCCGCTCAAAGAATGGCTGCCAGACGAACAAATGCAGGCCATCGCGGCGGAGAACAATCTTGCGGAGACGGCATTTTTCGTGTCGAATGGCGATGGTTATCACCTGCGGTGGTTCACGCCCACGGTTGAAGTGGATCTGTGCGGACATGCGACGCTGGCGTCGGCCTTTGTGATTCTGAACGAGCTTACGCCCCAGGCGAAGTCAGTCCGATTTTCGACTAAGAGTGGAAAGCTGGTGGTGACACGCGAGGGCGATCTATTGTCGCTGGACTTTCCGTCCTACCCGGCCGTGGAATGCCCGGTGCATCCTGGATTAATTTCGGGATTGGGTGGCCGGCCCGAGACGGTGCTGGCAGCACGCGATTACCTGGTCGTGTACGCGACTGAGGCTGAACTCCGAAGCTTGAAGCCGGACATGGACGCACTTGCAAAGGCGGATCGCTTCGCGGTAATTGCAACCGCGCCAGGGAAAGATGATGTGGACTTCATTTCACGTTTCTTCGCGCCCGCCCAGGGCATCCCCGAAGATCCGGTGACTGGCTCGGCGCACTGCACGCTGATTCCCTATTGGTCGAAGCGGTTGGGTAAAACGAAGCTGCACGCTTTTCAGGCATCGCCGCGCGGCGGCGAGCTGTGGTGCGAAGATCGGGGCGAGCGAGTAACGATTAGCGGGAAAGCGGTGCAGTTTTTGGAAGGAACAATCTGTCTGTGCTAATATCGCCCTTGTACCGATGAGAGGGACATACCGAAACTCATGCGGACGGATTCCCCTGAAATAACGATCCCGGTCGAGATGTCGGCAGCCGATAGCGGCGCCGCGCCGGCGCCAACCACGATTCTTTCCGATAACTCGGGCCGTGCCTGGCGGGGAGATCTATTGTTTCTCCTCCAGAATCTGGTCTTGAAGGACTTCCGGATCCGTTACCGGAACATGTCGCTGGGAGTTTTTTGGTCTCTGCTGAATCCCATCGTGATGATGGGAGTGATGACCTTCGTATTTACTAAGATATTTCCCAATAATTCCACGCCACACTTTGCGGTTTTTATCATGTGCGGCCTGGTTCCATACAACTTCTTTTCGGGCGCGTGGCAAGCGGGAACTACCTCAATCGTCGATAATTACCCGCTGATAAAGCGCGTTCCGGTCCCGCGCGAGATTATCCCGGTCGCTTCTGTTCTGGCCACGTGCATACATCTATTCATTCAGATTGGACTGCTTTTCGCAATGGTGTTTATTTTCGGGCTGCCCGTGACTCGCCATTGGATCTGGCTCCCTTACATCTGGCTGATGGAGATCATTTTTGTATGTGGGCTCTCGCTGATGACATCCGCGGTTCACGTTTACGTTCGTGACACCCGCTACGTGGTCGAATCAGCGAACACAATCATGTTCTGGATGGTTCCGATCTTCTACGCCTTCTCCATGATCCCCGCCGCTTACAGTGATCTGTACAAGATGAACCCGCTAGCTGCCCTCATTCTGGCTTTGCGCAATATTCTGCTCGACGGGCAACCCCCGCGCTGGGAATTGATCCTAAAATTGACATCTGTATCATTGGGAATGTTCGCGATAGGTCTGCTGATCTTCCGAAGGCTCAAGGCTCGTTTTTACGACTACTTGTAACCCGCCATGAGCGCCGTCGAATTTCAGAACGTCTCAAAGATTTTTCATCGCCACACCGGCAAGCTATTGCTGCGTTACCGGTTGAAGCAATTGTTTACCAGCGAAGTAGGTGAGCCGTTCTACGCGCTGAAGAATGTTTCCTTTCGGATGGAGCACGGCGAGAGCCTGGCTGTAATAGGGGCCAATGGGGCAGGCAAGAGCACGCTGCTTGGTTTGGCTGCCGGGTTGGCGCTTCCCGATGAAGGCCGGGTCTCTGTACAAGGACGGGTAGCGGCGCTTTTGGAGTTAGGCTCCGGATTCCATCCGGATTTGACTGGGGAAGAGAACGTCCGGCTAAATGCGTCGCTGATCGGTTTAAGCCGCAAACGCACCAACGATATATCCGATGAGATCGTGGAGTTCTCCGGCATCGGCGATTTCGTCCGCGAGCCACTCCGGACCTATTCGAGCGGTATGATCATGCGATTGGGATTTTCGGTCGCTGTTACGATGGATCCCGAGATTCTGCTGGTGGATGAGGTTCTGGCCGTCGGCGACACGGCGTTCCAAGCCAAGTGCTTCGACAAGGTCCGCGAATTCCGGCGGCGTGGAAAGATGCTGCTATGCGTGTCTCATTCGGCGTTGATGATCCAGGGGCTATGCGATCAGGCGATATGGCTCGACCACGGCGAGTTGGTTATGACCGGCCGAGTAACTGAGGTGATGGAAGCATACGCTGAGCGGCCGACCACGGCGGCGGTGTGACCAATTTCGAGAACCGAATGCCGCATTTATAGGTTGGCATGTGACCGCCAAGTGATGATCAGTAAATCTATCTTGCGATTACGGCATAAAACTGCCCGAAAGCGCGAGTGCCTGCCCTGTTTCCGAAATATATCCGTAGCACCGCAGTTCATGACCTGCTGTTGGAATGTCTTTTGACAGCCTTACTCGAAAGCCACTGCGCAGCAGTGTCGCGCCGAGTACCGCTGCGACATCGGTCCGTTCGACCTCGATGCGCCCTGAAGCAATAACCTGCTTCCCTTGCCTGACGAGTACAAAATCCGCGGGACAATTCCTGTCCCTGTCCGCGGCCCATCCATAAAGCAACCAACATTCGCCTACGTCCCAAACTCCATCTAGAAAACCAGCGCCTGAATCCTCTTCAACCAGTTGCGCCTGCAATTCATGTACACACGGGTTTGCATAAAGGTATGTCGGATCTCGTGGTTTGCTCCGAGTACCGCTGCGCCATAAAAGCGCCCAACTCTGAGCGTTGGGATGAGGCCAGTCGATCAGGGTACATTCAAGACCTGCCTCCGCGGCGAACCGCTGCATACCAGATTCGGTGTAACCTATGCAGGTCGGGTAGACCCAAGCGGTTCCCTCGTAGTCTTCTTTATCGAGCACAAAAGAAGCAACCAGAAGCGCTGCCGGGCCAAGGCAAGCGGCGGCCTCCGAGAGGCATTTTCGGACTTGGCTTGCACTTGCATGCGAAAAAATCGATTGGGCCAAGATGAAATCAAATTGTACACCGAAGGCAGTCAAGCTGAAATCAGACCAGTATTGGAATTGTGGAGACTTAATTGCGATGATATCCCTGCCGGTGTTGTAGCGGATCCCATCTTCCACCAGCCACTTCTCAGGTTCCAAGCCGTAGTAGCGATTTGGTAGCAGGTATGGGATCAGCAACCGGCCGGCGCGGAGCGATCCGCAGCCTATATCCAATACATAGTGATGTTCGCGCAGCCCGAGAAAGGTCAGCAGATTGAACTGCATGGCCGCGACAAGATCGTATTTCAGGGGATACCCAACGAAGGCTCTGTAGTGGCTACTTCCCGGTGGCAGTTGTAACCCGAGACCATCGGGGTCGGAGGCTTGCTTGTCGCTCATGGTGAACTAGCTCCATAAGCCATTAGTCACGCAGAGAGGGCGCGTTTGTCAACTGCGCTCGGTGACTCTTGTCACGGCGTGATACCTGCGCCGCTTCGGCTCGTTCAGCGCACTGATACTCGGGCTCGTGAATCTCAATCCTCGATGTATAATTCCTTAGAGTTCGAAAGCTAACGTAAATTTGCTGCGGCCGAACTACCCAACACGCGATGCCCAAGAATAGGTTCCTGTCAGTTTTCATCAATCGAGGATTTTCTACTTCGGACCATAAGGGCTGGCAGATCGAGCTTATCTTCGCTTTGCTCTCGATTAGCGTAATGGCTTCAACGGGCATTGCGGGAACATTGCAACAAGACTTTGAATCTCCTCCGAGGAGCGCTCGACCCTATGTGTGGTGGCCCTGGATGGGTTCGAATGTCACGAGCGAAGGGATTACCAGAGATCTGGAGATGATGAAAGCGTTCGGAATCGGCGGCGCTACAATCTTCAATGTAACATCGAGCGTCGAGTACGGCCCAATGCCCATGCGAAATAGTATGACGCCCCAAGTGACCTATAGAAGCCCGGCTTGGTGGGCACTTCTCTTACACGCCTCACAGGAGTCGAGACGCCTCGGACTGGAATTGGGAATGCAAAATTGCGTGGGATATTCCGCCAGTGGAGGTCCATGGATCACTCCCGATAAATCCATGCAAAAGTTGGTATGGAGCGAGACAAAAATAGCCGGACCGGCGAAGTTCACCCACATCCTTGCACAACCGCCTGCCCATCCCGATTATCCCTACTACCGTGACGTCGCTGTGTTAGCCGTGCCGGATGGAACTATCGCCTCGGTAGCATCGGTCATGGACCTCACCAGTCGTATGAGTGGGAATGGGGAACTGACGTGGCAAGTGCCTCAAGGTGGTTGGACAATCTTTCGTTTTGGTCATACTACGACTGGCAGTGCACCGACGCCTTCGCCGGAGGGAGTAAAAGCTTTAGAGTGCGACAAACTTAGTGCAACATCAAGCCGATTTCACATGACTGAGGTCATCGAGCCTCTGCAAAAACACCTTGGAGGACTTGTGGGCACAACATTCCGCCACATTCTATTCGACAGTTACGAAGCCGGCGAGGCCACTTGGACACCCGCACTGCCGGAAGACTTCATGCGCCGCGAGGGATATAATCCCATCCCTTGGCTGCCTGTGTTGGCGGGACGGGTAATTGCAAGTCCAGCATTGTCGGAAAGATTCCGCTGGGACATGAAGCGGACAATGGCGGATCTATTCGTTCAAAATAACTTCAAGCAAGCCGGCGCGATGATCCGGGCGGCGGGCATGGAAATGAGGCTGGAACCCTACACCGGACCGTTTAATTCGGCGGAAGCTGCCGAGGCCGCCGATGTCGTGATGGGCGAATTCTGGGTCGCTCCCATTGATTCGGCAAAGCGGGAAATCCAGGCGATTGCCCGTGGATTAGGTCGCAAAATCATTGCGGCGGAAGCGTTTTCGAGCGGTCCAGAAACGAGCGATTGGAAGGAGGAACCGGCCAACCTAAAGCCGCTCGGAGACGCAATGCTAACTACCGGATATAACCAGCTCGTACTACAGTCTTGGGCGCATCAACCCTTCAGCGAGAAAGTTAAGCCAGGGATGACTTTCGGTTGGTGGGGATTGCATTTTGGGCCCAACCAGACATGGTTTGACCCCGCAAAGGCGTGGGTACACTATCTAAGCCGCGCACAAGCGGTTCTGCAACATGGCATGCCTGTATCGGACTATTGCAAGTACGATTTCACAACCGGGAACGGCGATGTGATCTCCGAGTCCGCCCTGCTACAACGCGTTCAGGTGAAAAACAGGCTGCTGACTTTGCCACAAGGAAATCAGTACGCATTCTTGGTCCTCCCGGACCGGGACACCATGTTGCCCAAAGTGGCTCGCAGACTCAAACAGTTGGTCGCCGACGGGGCGGTTATCGTCGGCCCCAGGCCCAAGCAATCGCCGAGCATGGCTGAGTTCCCCGTTTCGGATAGAGAAGTAAATACTATCGGGCAGGAACTCTGGGGCGCGATCGATGGCCGCAAGGTCTTCACAAATGGCTATGGCAAAGGGGAGGTTATTTGGGGCAAAACGCCCGAGGAGACGCTAGCGGTTCTCAATATTGCACCCGACCTGATCCTTGTACCGGCGATCGGCGAGGACATCCGGTATACGCACCGTCGTGAAGGACAAACCGACATTTATTTCATTGCCAACCTGCGCGACAGGGCGGTGCGTATCTCGGGCTCATTTCGCGTAGCCGGTAAGGTACCCGAAATCTGGCATCCTGAAGACGGAACGCGTACGATTGCCGGTGTCTGGAGCCAACATGCCGGACGCACGAATGTGGAGCTCAACTTGGAACGCTCCGAATCCGTCTTTGTGGTGTTCCGCCGTTCCGCTCGATTTGAAGATCCGCTGGCGGCAGCGGTTGGAGAGCCTGGCGGTTCGCTGCCTGTGGTAACCGGCGATTCAGCCGGGCGTCTTCACTTGCGCGCCGCCGCAGGAACCTACCGATTGACCTGGGCATCGGGCCGGGAAGAGAACATGAGACTGTCCTCCCCCCCTCCCTCATTGCAGGTAGACGGGCCTTGGGAGGTTAGATTTCCGGAGGGCTGGGGGGCGCCCGAGAGCGTCAGCGTGAATCGGCTAATCTCCTGGACGGAGTTTTCCGATCGAGGGATCAAATATTTCTCCGGCACTGCACGATACGCCGCGGATTTCAACATCACGCCTGAACTTTTCAAGCCGGCCTTGCGGATAATGCTGGACCTGGGGACGGTGAAAAATCTTGCCGAGGTTGTTCTGAACGGGCGGAACGTTGGGACTCTCTGGCATGCACCGTTCTGGCTGAATGTGACCGATGCGATCAAACCAGGTATCAATCACATTGAGATCCAAGTGACGAATCTTTGGCCCAATCGATTGATCGGAGACGAGCAAGAACCGGAGGATTGCACCTGGGGCAAGGCATTTGATGACCCGCGCACACCTCCAGGCGCCGTCGGCAAACCGCTGGCGGAATTTCCATCCTGGTTTCTGGCCAACCAACCGCGACCGTCCGCACTCCGATATACCTTTACGACCTGGAATTACTTCCGGAAAGATTCCCCTCTACTTGAATCCGGACTGCTCGGTCCAGTGACCCTACGGGCAGTGAGCGACGTGGTGTTGCCGACCAGGCACAATCAGACAAAATAGGGCTACTTGGGCTAGAGACCCGGGCGGTCACTATCAGGTATTGGCTCACCCCACCTTTTCGGCGATGATGAAGAGGATATCGTAAAGATTCAGGTAGAGATCAAATTGCAACAGACCAATCTTCTTCAGCGCTGAGTAGAGCTGAGGCTGTTTGTGCTTAATGTTTAGAATAATGTAGGCGATCGTATCCAGGCTCCTATACATGCCTTCGTATCCGCAATATCGCGGCTGGAACCCATGCTTCAGGAGCAAATTGGTGAGAGTTGCTTTAGAGAAATAATGCAGATGGGTTGGAGGATGGATTTGCCGCCAGCGTCTGCCGCGCACCCGAGCGATCACGCTTCCAAGGTCGCCCGTCGTTATAGCGATGACTCCGCCTACGTTCATAATGGCCCCTGCCTTCTCAATGTACAGGTGGGGAGAGCTTAGATGCTCAATGGTGTCCCATAAGCAAACAACGTCAACCTTCTGTTCCAGAGTATGATCGAGGAAATCTCCAGCGTGCACTGGCAGACTGAGAATCTGGGCTGCGTAATTTACTGCGTCCCGTGAAATGTCGATTCCTTCGACTGCAGCGAAGTAGTGGCGTGCAACCGTCAGGAAAAATCCGTAGGCGGACCCAATCTCGAACAAGCGCTTGTTCCTTGCGTCGCGAACATACCGTAGAAGCTTGCGGAGGCGAACGCGAAAGTGCTTTTCGATCAGTGCGCGTTCACCGAGGTAGTCCTTGTATTCTTGCCCCGCGAAGTAGGCCTGGCCGTAGAGATTCTCTAGGTCACTTTGCGACAATTTTAGATCGGCCGTGACGAAGGAACAAGACTGACATTTGAGAAGACCTGGCAGTTGGAATGGCCCATACGGCCCACCACAAACCAGACACCTTTCCGCCGTCATCCAGATCCCTTCACAACCTCGTCGATGATGTAGAGAGGCCTTCGTTTCACCTCGTCGAAAATGCTGCCCAAGTATTCACCTAAGATACCCAGCACGGAAAGTTGAAGCCCGCCGAGAAAAAGAATCATCACGATCAGCGATGTGTAGCCTACTGGCATATGTCCAGCGAGGAAATATTCGGCAACTAACCAGAGCCCATACAGTAAACTTAGCGAAGACATTGCGAAACCCAACAGACTCGCGATACGCAGAGGCACTTTCGAGAACGATGTAATACCGGAGACCAAGAATTCCAACAATCGCAGCAAGCTGTATTTTGTAGAGCCAGAAGTCCGCGGAGGACTCACGAATGCAACGGCGGTCGCGCGGAATCCCACCCACTGAAATAGCCCACGGAGGAACTGGTTTTGTTCGCGTACAGAGGACTGGAAGAGACGCGCTACTTTGCTGGAGACCAAGCGGAAATCGGCCGCTCCCTCCTGCAGCTCAACTGGTGAAAGGCTGTTCTGAAGCCAATAGAACAAGCGCGAGCTCCACTGCTTGAACACGCCCACCCGGCGGTCGTAGTGCCGAATGGTGTGAACGACGTCGTAACCCTCCTCGAATTTTTCGAGCAAGCGGGGAACCACCGCGGGGGGATGCTGCAGATCCGAGTCCATCATGATTACGGCATCACCCTTGCTTTGATCGATGCCCGCAACCAGAGACATCTGATGGCCAAAACGGCGAGACAGATGCAGAACGGTCATGTTGGGCGAGCGTTCCGCAAGGGCCTTCAAGATATAAAATGAGCGATCCGCGCATCGATCGACCACATAAACGATCTGAAAACTGTAACGGTTGGCCAACGCGTCGAGTTCCGCGCAGAGAATTGAATGGAACTCAGTGATAACTTCTTCCTCGTTAAAAACAGGAAGGATAATATCTATGGTCTTCATCAAGTCGCGTCCAACACAGTTTTCATGGACTGAATCGACTCACGCAGACCATCGATCAGCGGAACTGTAGGGCTCCAGTGCAACTCCCTTTCCGCCTTGGAGACATCTGCCACAACGTCGAGAATCTCCTCGCGCCGGATTTGGCCGGCTGAGACCACCGGCTTTTCGGAATGCGTCAAAGTGTTGATGGTTGCGACGAGTTCCATTATGCTCACCGACCGGCCACTGCCTGCATTGTAAACACCGCTAGGTTTGTCGAGTGTCGCGAGTAATAAGTTCACGAGATCTTGCACATGCAGATAATCTCGCCGTGGACGAAGGTCGCTGACGGTAAATTGATCGCAACTGGGATCGAGCGCCTGGGCAATAAGCTTCGGGATCAGGAATCTACAATGTTGTCCCGAGCCGTAAGCGTTGAAGGGGCGAACGATACAAACCTGGACTCCGAATTCCATTGCGTAGTAACGGCTCACATCCTCGGCCAGAATTTTTGTGTGGCTGTACGGGCTGAGAGGCTGAATAGGATGGGTCTCATCAATTGGCAGGCGAAGCGGCTTGCCGTAGACGTAAGAGCTGATTAAGGTGAGGGCTGCTTTCTGATGGCGGCAGAACTCCAACACATTCACTGTGCCAAGCACGTTCACTTGGTAATAACTGTGTGTCTTTTCCCAGCTATCTGGTACGAAAGTCTTCCCCGCAAGATGAAATACGTGCCGGATGCCCTCATAATTCAGGGGTTCATGAGCTATGTTGCCCTGCGCAGTGGAATGTCTATGGACCTGGTTGCCAGCCTTCTGAAGCGACCGCACCAGGTGTGTGCCAATGAATCCCGTAGCGCCGGTAACGAGTATACCTTCATTCATTTGGCAGGAACTGGATTCTCCTCTGATCGAAGTCTTCCAGGGCGTGAAGGTAGTCATCCGGCCGCCCGATATCGGACCAGTAACCATCGTACGGTTCGACAGAAACTTTTTCGCCCCTTGAAAGGAGATCGCACATCAGATTATCAAACCCATAAGGCCGGCTAGCCGGTACCAGAGCAAGCACTGCCTTATTCACCACGTAAATTCCCATACTGACCAGGTATTGCATGGCGGGCTTTTCGCTGAAGCCGGTGAGCACATTCGAAGCGTCGACATGCAGGACGCCATAGTCAATAACTTGCTCCCGTCGAGCCGCGGAAATGGTGAACAGTCTCTGTTCCAGTGCATGGCGGGAGTAAAAGTTGTCCAGGTTCAAATCTGTCAAAACGTCGCCATTCATCAGAAGAAAGTTGTCGGGCAAATTCTCAATAAGGCAGAGCGGCGCGATAGTGCTGAGCGGTTGATTCTCCAAAGAATAATCGATTCGCACGTGCCATCTTTCTCCATCGCCGAAGAACGCTTTGATTAGATTGGCTTGATGATTGACAGCCATCGTAATGTGATCGAACCCGTAGTTTGATAGCTGCCGAACGATTACCTCGAGGATCGGGTAATCGCCGAGAGGCATCAGGGGCTTTGGCAAGACGACTGTGTAAGGCCGCAGCCGCGTGCCCTTGCCACCTGCCAGTATAACGGCCCGCCTAGACATTGTAAAGATCACCCTTGTAACGGCTGAGATTGGCTTTATCGCAAAACCATTCGACCGTGCGGGTCAAGCCTTCGGCCAATGAAATGGCCGGCTCAAAACCGCAAGCCTGACGCAGCTTGCTGTTGTCGCAGCGCAGCCTGAGAACCTCACTCTTTTGCGGACGAAGCCGTTGATCGTCCTGTGTAATTGTCGCTTCGGTGCCCATGATCTGGCTGATCAAGTTAAAGAGGCCATCAATTGAGATCTCATGGTCGGATCCGATATGAAACACTTCGCCAACGCCTCTGTCGAGGCTCGTGATAGCGATAAGACCGCGGCATGTATCCTCAACAAAAGTAAAATCACGGGTTGTTGTGAGATCTCCCAGGCGAACTTCATGTTTTCCGGTCGCCAATTGAGAAATTATGGTTGGAATGACAGCCCGAGCGGACTGTCGCGGACCGTACGTATTGAAGGGCCGCGCCACCACCACGGGGAGCTGGAATGAATAATAGAAGCTCAATGCGACTGAGTCAGCGGCAATCTTACTAGCGCTATACGGAGATTGTGGGGTGAGTGGGTGTTTTTCATCGATGGGTACGTACTGGGCAGTGCCATAGACTTCGCTAGTGGATGTGTGAACGAATTTTCTCACGCCAGAGGCCCGTGCCGCCTGGCAAAGATTTAGCGTGCCTTTAACGTTGGTATCAATATAACTATCGGGCGCTCGATAGGAATACGGAATCGGAATCAGAGCGGCAAGATGCAAGATGATGTCTATGCTGCGCACCAGCTCGTTGCAGAAGTGGGGATCGCGAATATCTCCGGCTTCGATCCGCATGCTTCGCGCGCAAGGACTTTGGTCCAGCCAACCCCAACTATTGAATGAGTTATATTGAACCAGCGCGACAACCTCCGCGCCCTGCTTCACAAGTAATTCAGCGAGATGAGAACCGATGAATCCATCCGCTCCGGTTACAAGGATCCGCTGCCGCTGCAAGTCCATAAGAGCAGATTATTCGACGACGATCTGAACGGAGCGGCTCTGAAGATAACATTTTCGGCTTGCCGCTATCACACGGAGCGCCAAAACATGTTGCCCTTTTCCGAGCTTTCTCGCCGGGATATCGGCAGTGAAACCGCTGGCACGGTAGGCAGGATTCTTGAGAGATTCAGCGACGTCTACGCGGTCCGTTCCGTAAAGCGAAGGAAACGGTATCTTGTCGACGACGATATCGACATCGGCGGCAGCAGATTGTGCTGCTTGGTCTATGGCCCAACCGAGTACCCTGAATCCTTCTCCTGACGGAATGTGCGGTATCTTGTCCCACACCGGCCCCGTCGCCGTTGCTAGTTGGTCGATATTGGCTACCGGTTGACCCGGACATGCGGCCAACCCGACTGTAGCCGGCACCGGGAGAGTGGGAAGGGACTGCTGGAAGACCGAAGCGTTGCCGGCTATGTTCAGCCTGCGGATATCAAACGCTAGATAGCGCTCATTAGCCGCCATCGGGCCAACCTCTCTCAGAGCCTTCTGAATCGAATCGGCGATCTCTTTTCCGTCGTCCGAGTAGCCGTAGCGGTCCACAAGTATCGCTGCGAATCCGTCAGCAGCAAGTTGACGAGCCAGATTTTCTCCATCGAGCCGTGCTACTCGTTGTTGCCAATACACCTGCGCATTGGACAAGGCCGGGTAGCTCCAGTGGATAGTTCGTGAGCTCAGATAAGGTCTGATGTGATCGTAAGCTTTCATGCGGGCCCTGCCACTGTCGTCCAAATAGGTTGTGGCCGGAAGTTGGTAGACCATGGCATGATCGGGCAACGCACGCTCCAACTGTCGGACGATTGCTTCTACCTGCCGGCTCTCGCTTTTAATTTCGGGTTGTGTTAAGTTCAGCCCCCTGATAGCCTGCGTTTGGTCCAGGATTCCAATCGCGAGAGCCAGGCACAGGATCACCTGGCCCAGCCACCGGCCGCGCATCCAAGGTCTGTCCAGCGCCAGTGCGACAGCGGCTAAAGCAAAGAAAGCTAGGAAAGCGCAAATCCGATTGTACGCTCGAATCTCGGGAGTGACGAGCAGATTGAAAAGACTACCAAAGCCGCCCAACGTTCCCAGCAACACAGCTGCCAAGGTAAGTTGGCCCGATCCAAACAAGATTTGGCCAGCGCTGCTTCTACCAGTTCGCTCTCGTGCAAAAAGCGAGCCTAGGACGCCGAGAAAACCGAGTGTGCCAACGAATCCCAACCGGGAGATCATATTTTCAGTTTCGAGAGGAAACTGAGCCTCGGACTCCTTCTGAGTCCAACGCCGGAAGGGCGGAAAGGAGCTGCCAAAGACGGGGCTGACGAGTTGCCTCAGCTTAAGCCCATAAACCTCCGCTTCGGCAGGCACCTTGTCGCGAATAATGATGGGCTTGCCTTCTTGATGCCACACGTACAGGCTAGGAGTCAAATTCAGGAGTGTGCAGAAACCGATTAGCGCAACGCAGGTGGTTCCTGCAAGCAGGATACGTTTATCGCGCCAATTGAAGTAACCCGCCAGCGTGGCGACAAGCAGAAGGAAACATGCAAAGAAGGCATAATACACGTAGTTGAACCCGAGCAGGGCGCAACCAGCCAGCAATCCAATAGAGCCCTTCCAGTACCAGCGATCCGGAGGACGGCCAGTGATAAGCAACAAGGCCGCAGCAGCTGGGAACGGTACGAGATAGGTAACGAGGTTAAAGTGGTCGATTTGTCGATAGAGCGCGTAGGGACTAATCGCGAAGAGAATACCAGCAACTAGCGCCGCATTCCGCGCGATTCCGATTCTTCGCATGCACCAGGTCGCCGTTAGGCCGCTCAGGACGAGCATGCAGATCCATGCCAGGTTTATGCACAATCCGACGCTGTTAGTGAAGCGGCTGATTACGAACACGATAAACTGGTCTACGTCGGTGTTGGCTGGAAACGCAAGTGCGTGGAAAGTGGAAGGAGCGCTAAGCATCGGATTTGACCACCACCAGCCATGATCCATAGTGCTCTTTGTCTGCATTAAAAATACAAGGCTATCGCTTGAGAAGACGATCGGAATATGAAAATCCCGGCGCCAGCCCTGAAGAGCTACGAAGAGAATGATCGCGATCAGGAGAGCCTCTCCCAGGACGGGGACAACGCCGCGCGCGCTAGATGTAACAGTAGTTGCGGGATGGGCACGCTCGTTTATTGCTGGCGATTGAAGCATGATAGCTGGGCCACAAGAGCGGCTCCTTCACACGATAGTTGGAATTCAACCGAAGGCACTTACCTAAGACTTGAATTATACACGGTTGACGCGCCAAGTTGCAGTTTTCGAGTGATCCTATCCTGCTTCGAACGGGCGCCAGACTAATCGAAAGCTCACGGCCTTTATTGTCACGGCCGAGTCGTGGTGAAACCGCTGCGTTGGCCAACCTGACATCTTATTCGAGGCGTCGATAATCTTCGCCGCGCTCTAGAGTTCGTTAAAGTCATGTCGGAGGCAATATAATGCGTGTATGTCAGAGCCGTACATCTATCAGCCCGGCACCCTCCTATCCGATTATCAGCAGGCCGTCGACATCCTGCGTTCACGCCACTCCACCGTCAAGACTCAGTCGGTTGATCCAAGGCCGCATTTGGATGAGATTGCTGATCAGATTAGTGCTCTCGGAAGCCTAGCCGTGGATCTCAAAGTAAATGCCGCGGAGTTTGCCGATTACTTCTGGCGAGCCGAGTATGCCCTGCGTTATCAGGACTACTACCGAGGCAACCTACCGGAAAAAGCATTTGAGCACTTCCTGGCCTTGCAGTTGCTGAAGCCCGCGCCTGAGGAGGTTTTCATTGACATCGCCTCTGAAGGATCGCCACTTCCAGAGATCACCGCCAGGCTGCATGGCTGCACGGCCTACGCGCAGGACATCATGTACGACGTCGGCATTAACGGTACTCAAATGGGCGGTGACGCCTGCCGCATGCCCGTGCAGAACGGTTTTGCGACTTGTGCTACTCTCACCTGTTCCCTTGAACATTTTGAGGGTGACGCAGACACCAAACTCTTTCTGGAATTGCAACGCGTTCTGCGCCCTGGAGGACGTGTGGTCGTCATCCCTTTATATATGTTTCGAGAAGCAGCGGTTCAAACAGATCCAACTTACAGCGCAGCGCTTGATATCCCATTCGATTCCGGTGTGCCAATATACTGTGCCCGCGGGTGGAAAAATCGCCACGCGAGGTGGTATTCGGCGGAAACCCTACGGTCGCGGATTATAGATGTGTGCTCCCAAATGAGCTTTGAAGTGTATCGCCTTCGCGATACGGAAGGCATTCATCCCAGCATCTATGCGCGGTTCTGCCTCTTGGGCAAACGCCTATGAAACCGGATCTCTCGCCGGCGCGTTGGCGTTGCTCACGGCGACTGGACCCCAGTTGCTTTCCACCAAAACTGCGTCGACACCTCGGGTGGCTAATTGCTCGCGCCAGCCTAGCGTCCAATTCACATCGCGTTCGTCCCGGGCGAGTTGTGTCGAAAGCCAAGTCGCATCCACAGTCCGGCATCCCAGCGCACGCAGCCGAATCGCGAATAAATGCTCATTGAGAATCGCCATGGCCTTACGTTCGAACTCCGGCAGAGTTTCTTGCCTCAAACTGAAGACGGAGTGCCACGTTACTCCTTGCCCGATGTCGCCGCCTGTGATCCAGTCGTAAATATATCGGCGGTAGTTCTCCGAAAGCGGCGCGTCGTCGCGGAAGGGCAGCGCAGCGTCACCGGTGAAGATCCGCTTGCCGTCGCGCAACGAAACGAGGGATCCGAGAGCCTTCAGTTCCGCCGGCGGCAGGAAGAAAAATGACGTGCGGATCCAATGCTGCGAAAAATACGACAACAAACCGACGGGCTCATTATAGCAGTCGATGTGCCCCACACAAACTGGCAGGCCGACGACGCTCCGTAGTAGACGTAGATCGAATCTTTCCAAGTAGCCGACATAAAGCGTAAAGCATGCAGATGTCGCGAAGTGCACCAAATCGTAGGACCAAATCGCGGGACCAATCCAGGACAACGCTTGGTCCCAGCCCGAAAACTCCGAGGAAGTGTTGTCAGCCCCAAGTACCGTGAGATGTGGGCCGTGCGGCTCGACGTGGCCCGGTGGGAGCGCGGTGTCAACGACTATAGTTTCACGACAGATCCCCGGCAATTGCCGAAGAAAGATCTCATCCACGCGAGCTTGGCTGTCTAGGTATTTTTCGGCGCCGTGTCTCAGAAAGATCGTCGCGATCCTCATGCGCTTGTCCGCAGGCACCATCGGATCTCGTGCATTCGCTGCAGCCACTGTGAGCGCGAAGGCGTCCTCAGCGAAACTTTCATGAAATCCATCATATTTTGGGCGATGTCCCGCCAGCGCATTGGCTCCTGGTTCTCCTCTAATGCTCCCCCGAGCGGCAAACCAGGCTCGTCCTCACCATGCAGCAGCCGCGCCACGATTTCCAGTAATTCCGAGGTATCCGAGAAGGCGTACAAGCGTCCCGCTGCACGGCAACGCGCCGCAAGTTCGTCCAGGAGGCTGGAGCGCCGCGCAACCACCGCCTTCCCGTAACTCAGTCCTGTTAGGACCGGGAACCCGAAGCCTTCATAGAACGAGGGAAAGACGACAATCTTAGCTTCTGCAAACAAACGCGCGACTTCGATTTCGGACAAAGCACCGCTTCTGATGTGCTTCACGTTCGGCAGGTTCGAGCTGTCACAGCCCAAGGCTTGAATGGCATGAAATGGAAATGCTGTGGCCAGCAGCTCGACCGTCGGAGCGACCCACTTGTGATCCAGGTTATTGCCTACAACCAACAGATATTCTCCGTCCGCCGAAGGGACTACGTCCGGTTGAAGGTAATCATCCGGATGAAACGGAAGGTAGGAGACATAATGCTGGACTGAGGGAGACGGCGGAAATCGCATGGCGAACCGCTGACGAGTATAGTCGGAGATGTACAAAACGCCATCCGCATGCTCTGCCACAAACTCCCAGGTCGTTTCCAGTTCGTTGCGGAGCGGACCATGGTACAGGATATCCCACGAGATCGTGTCCAACATGAGATAAAAGTTGAATAGGGCGAGGCAGTGAAGTTCCACCAGGGTCTGAATCTCCCATGGCTGCGACAGCCTTAGCGCCATCGAGAATCGCTGCTCAGGGATTCCTTCAAAAAATGTCCACTGTGGAAATCGTTCGGGGAGTTGATGGAACCTGCTAGCCTCGGGCTTGATGAGCACGCCGATTTTCCAATCGGCCGCACACTCGGCGAGACCTCGCAGCAAGCCCAGGATACAGTCAGCAGTTCCGTTAAAAAACGGGGGCAGACCACGTGCATCCACCAGGATAGTTTTTCGCTCGCTTTCATCTTTACTGAACGTGCGAGCCAGCAAGGCCTCGTATTCATGTGCGGGGAGGTCCCGGAATTCCTGTTGCGCGAATTCAACGTCCGGGAACTGTTGATGGGCGTTCCAGTAGTCCTCCGCGGGCGCGCACAGAGTCACCTTGTCGTTGCACGCAACGGATTCCACGACCGAACGATTTACAACCACACCGCGAAAGCCAACGCGCCGGGCACGGCACAAATAATGCATCCAGGCGCCGGCAGTATTCTCGAAACGCGAGTCCAAATCACCGAAGTTCGATACCACTTCGCTTCGGACGACAAAGCAGGCCCCCACCACCTCCGGGACTATGTAACGATCAGGAAGTGCGCTCAAAAGAGTTCGGGGGAGACAGGCTATTTTTGGATCGCCGAGACAAGCACTCAACTTGGCGAGTGCGCCCGTTCGATCCTGCACTCGTGCAACTGCAAACCCGAACATGGGGTCGGCGCCGAACGCTTCAACGAGAGCCGAAATCGGCTCGCTCCCTACCAAGATCGGTCTTAAGACGACGGCTAGCGGCCGCTGCAACCTCGCGGCCGATTCCAGCGCGGAGTTCGATGCTGCCAGCGCTTCCGCGGCGGGCGCAAACCGCCACTGCCTGACCTTAGGCGCTTCGGATATGTCCACGCCAGACGGAAAAATACAAGTCGCCCGCCCGGTGATTGCACCCAACCCGTCCGGATTGGCCAGACTTGCGATCACATCGCGAGCCACACTACTCCCCAACCCAGTTTGTGAAAGATCCACTAGCAGGTCGATAGTCACGTTGGAGAACATTTGGCCAGCGCCCTAGCGTTGAATCGATCCAAGCTCTGCCGCTCGGAATAAGTGTCGAAAAGCTGCAGAAGTGTTTCGTAAATGGTATCAGGCGAAAGCAGGCGCCGGATCTTATTTCTTTGGTCCGCCGAAAACCAATCTTGTTCGGGAGAGTGCAAGATCGAGACAACATGGTCCGCGAAAGTTGGCCAGTCGCGAGCCGTGTGGCATAGGTCCGCAAGCTCAAGCTGAAAACCGTCGATACTGGCCGGCCATCCGACCACAGGCCGGAAGTTACTGAGAGACTCCGCCGTTTTGATCTTCATTCCGGTACCGGCTACCGCGGGATTGATGGTCACTTTCGCCTGTTCATAAAGCGGCTTCAGGTCGTCTACCAGTCCAAGCAACCGCACACCTTCAGGAGGCCTCTCGACAGTCCGGCAGATCCTTCCTGCAACAAGTAACTCGGCCTGGGGAGTTTTTTTCAAAATAATCGGCCACGCGAGGTGCAAGAAATCACGCAGGCCCTTAGTATTTGGCGCATTGTCGGAAGCCACATAAAGTATCTTTGAGCCCAGCGGCGGCGCTGCTTGTTGGACAACGTCGAAGTCGAACGGAACCTCGAGAACCTGGCGCTCAGGGACAAGAGTGCTGAACTCCACCGCTTCGGCATGCTGGCAGGCCAGAATCAAGTCAGTGCGGAGCAGCCTGCGGCGTTCCTGCTCCGCGGTCACATTCAGCGTGTGCTTGACTCCAAATTCGACTACTTTCCGCTGCGTAGTCGAGAACATGTCTATAGTGTCGACAACCTTGAAGCTCTTGCTAGTGATTAGGGGCAGGAATCGTGTCTGGAAGATATACATCGACAGGACGATACAGGGCGATAGAGCCGCTTCCAGATGGATGACGAGCCTGGCCAGAAAATCGTGACAGAAAGGTCGGCTCGTTCCAGCGGATCGGGAAGAGCAGCGCCGCCGCCCCACCGAGCAGCTCGAGCTTCTGTTCGTGCGGCACCTCGCCAAGGTAGACCGCGTCCGGCCCGAGCAGCGGCTCGACCATCTCCGTGAAGTACCGGACCTCGGCCGCTTCGCGCATCTTCGCGGCCATCAGAGCGCGCATGCCCGCCGCCCGGGCCGCGGCGATCGCCCGGTGGGCGCCCTTGTCCACGGCCATCCGCCCGAGGAACAGGCAGTACGGCCCGTCGCCGTCACCCTGCCCGTCGCCGACCGGGAACAGCGTCGAGTCGATCCCGTGGTGGATGACCCTGGCTACCGGGACCTGCGGCGCGGCACGGTGCTGCGCGGCCGATATGCAGATGATCGGCACCCGGTCGCCGAGCGCCTCGTAGAGCGGGATCAGATCGTCGTCGAGCGGGCCGTGCACCGTCGTCACCACCGGCGCCGTCGCCCCAAGCGAGCTGCCAGCAGCGGCCCGGCCAGCGTGTGGTCGTGGACGACGTCGCAGTCACCGAGCTGCTCGTACGCGCCGATGACGTGCCGGAGCTCCGGGACTGCCGCCCCGATCCGCGTCCCCTCCGCCGCCGGCAGGACCCACTTGCGCCGGACCGGGCACGTCGAGTCGCCCGTCGTGAACAGCGTGACGTCGTGGCCGGCGGTGGCGAAGCCGCGGGCCAGCTCGTCGACGACGAGCTCGATGCCGCCGTAGAGCGGCGGCGGGACCGGCGTCCACGGTGGCGCGATCAGACCGATGTGCACCGGGCGATTCAACCACCGACTGGGTGCGCGGTGTGACGTCGCGGCCATCCGGGACCGCTGGCGTCGCGGCCGATGGGCCGTTCCCGGGCCCGGGCAACGGCTCCCAGGCCACGGAGTGTTGTCGAAATACGAAACGAAACCGTTGCGTTTCGCTGACGGCGGGCGTATAATGTGTACTGAACAGTTTCGTACAGCCGTTTTGGTACCGCCAGTTTGGTACAGGGAGAGCCCCCGATGACGACCGAGACGACGACCGACACCGAGATCGACGGCGCCGCCGCCGTTGCGGCACCGGTCCCGACCGGGCCGGCCGCGGTCCGAGGAGCGGGGCCAGGCGATCCTCGACGCCGCGCTCGAGCTCGTCGCGGAGGTCGGCTACGACGGCTTGAGCATGGACGCGCTCGCCGAGCGCGCCCGGGCGTCGAAGGCGACGATCTACCGCCACTGGTCCGGCAAGGCCGAGATCGTCGCCGAGGCGGTGCGTTGTCGGGTCGAGGAGACGATGGAGATCGTGCCGGACACGGGCTCGCTCCGGGGCGACCTGCTCGAGCTGCTGACGGACGTCGTGCCAGATGCTCGCGGCCGAGGGCGGCGCGCTGATGGCCGCGGTGCTGTGGGCGATGCGGACCGACCCGGTCCTCGCCGAGCTGATGCGGGCGCACATGATCGACGGCAAGCGAGACGTCGTCCGAGAGGTCGTCGAGCGGGCGATCGCCCGCGGCGAGTGCCCGGCCGGGACCAGCTCGGTCAGTGCGGCCGAGGTGATGCCGGCGATGGTCATGTCGCGGCTGCTCGTCACCGGCGAGCCGCTCGACGAAGCGTTCTGTGTCCACCTCGTCGACGACGTGATGCTGCCCCTGCTTCGTTGACCCACCCGCCCGGTACCCTCCGGGGAACCGGGTGCGAGCCGCCCGACACCGCTTTCCGACAAGACCGTCCGACCACCGACTTCCCGACACCACCGACCACCGATCAGTTCGCGGCCTTGCCGGTCGTCGAACCTCTCGAGCGCACGAAACCAGACGTTGGAGTGAAAGCCCCCATGACGAACATCGACGACACCGCAACTGGCGCACCACCGGAGGCGTCACCCGATCCCCGCCGCTGGCTGGCGCTGGCCGTCATCGCCGTCGCCCAGCTGATGGTCGTGCTCGACGCGTCGATCGTGACGATCGCCCTGCCGTCGGCCCAGAAGGCGCTGCACATCTCGGTCGACGACCGCCAGTGGGTCATCACCGCCTACACCCTGGCCTTCGGCGGCCTGCTGCTGCTCGGCGGCCGGATCGCCGACTTCATGGGCCGCAAGCGGATGTTCATCGTCGGCCTGATCGGCTTCGCCGTCGCCTCCGCCCTCGGCGGCGTCGCCCAGAACGCGGCCATGCTGTTCGGGGCCCGGGCGCTGCAGGGTGGGTTCGCCGCCCTCATGGCCCCGGCCGCGCTCTCGCTGATCACCGTCACCTTCACCGAGCCGACTGAGCGGGCCAAGGCCTTCGGCGTGTACGGCGGGATCGCCGGCGGCGGCGCGGCGATCGGCCTCATCGCCGGTGGCGTCCTGACGCAGTACGCCTCCTGGCGGTGGTGCCTGCTCGTCAACGTGCCCGTCGCCGTCCTCGCGGCCCTCTTCGCCACCCGTCTCGTCCGGGAGAGCCGGGCCAGCGGCAACACCCGCTACGACATCCCCGGGGTCATCGCGTCGTCCGCCGGCCTGGTGGCGCTGGTCTACGGGTTCACCAAGGCCACGACAGACGGCTGGGGGTCGCCCGTCACCCTGGCCTACCTCATCGCCGCCGTCGTCCTGCTGGCCGTCTTCGTCGTCATCGAGCGGCGGACGACCAACCCGCTGCTGCCCATGCGGGTCGTCCTGGACCGGAACCGGGGCGGGTCGTTCCTCCTGTCCTTCCTGGCGCCCATGGCCATGTTCGGCATGTTCTTGTTCCTGACCTTCTACTTCCAGGGCACCCTGCACTACTCGGCCCTCAAGACCGGGTTCGCCTTCCTGCCGTTCTCGGCCGGGATCATCGTCGGTGCCGCCCTGGCCAGCCGGCTCCTGCCCCGGGTCGGCCCGAGAGCGCTCCTGGTCGTCGGGATGGTGCTCGCCGCCGTCGGTTGCGCCTGGCTGACCCAGATCGGGGTCGACAGCAGCTTCGTCGCGCACCTGCTGCCGACCGAGATCCTCATGAGCGTCGGTCTCGGTCTGGCCTTCGTGCCGATGAGCAGCACCGCGCTCATCGGGGTCGCGCCCCACGACGCCGGCGTGGCCAGCGCCGCGCTGAACATGAGCCAGCAGGTCGGTGGATCGATGGGGACGGCCCTGCTGAACACCATCTACGCCACCGCGGCGGCCAGCTATCTCGTCGCCCACGGCAACAGCGCGGCCGCGGTCGTCCAGTCCCAGGTCCACGGCTACGCCGTCGGGTTCTGGGTGAGCACGGCCCTCCTGGCGGTGTCGGCCGTCGTGGCGTTGGTCTTCATCCAGGCTCGCCGGGACCAGGTGCCCGACCCCGCCCTGGCGCTCGCCGCCGCCTGACCGGCGCCCGGAGTCGGGCCCCGGCGGTCCGGGGCCGGGCTCCCTGGGCTGGGTGGTCGGGGCTCGAAGGGCAGATAGGCTCTCCGTTCTGCCGGCGGCGTGGCCGAGTGGTTTAGGCAGGGGCCTGCAAAGCCTCGTACGGCGGTTCGATTCCGCCCGCCGCCTCCAGAGGAAGTCCTTGTCACGCAGGACTTCTCGCCCTCGTCAGGGTACTGGGCATGCTATCCAGGGTGGTCATGGCACGGTCATGGCACATGGAGTGCGGATCGTGGTGGACGATCGCGGACGCCTGTCGAGTCTTGGCGTCCTCGATAACCCCCTCGAAGTAGTCAGCAATCTCTCGTTGGCGCTCGTCCGTGGAGTGCTGATAGCGCATGGCGGCTACGGCGGAAGAGTGTCCAATGAAAGCCATGATCTCCTTCGTCGTAGTGTCGGCCTTGCGGCCGGCCATGGTGCCGGCATGGTGGCGCAGGTCGTGTAGGCGAAGTCCTTCCGGGTGTTCCTTGGGCGACCACGGCACGACCCCGACCGCTTGGCAAGCCGAGCGCCACCCGTTGGAGAGATCAGCACGGCGAAGCGGTCGACCGGACCGCCGGGTGAACAACGGGGCGTCCGGTGTCTGACCCACGAAGGCGTCCAGATGCCCTCTCAGCTCCTCGACAAGCTGGCTCGGCAACGGGATCACCCTCTTTCGGCTTCGGTCTTTGGCTCCCGCAGAATCCGGCCCATGCCGGTTACCTCCTGGGCCTGCACCTCGACCGCGATCGTCTTGCCCTGAAGATCGACGTGTCGGCGCTGTAAGCCGAGCAGTTCACCGGCCCGCAACCCGCCGAGACCGGCAAGCAGGACCAGCATCCGAAGCCGTGGTGTAGTCGCACTGGCCAACTTGTAGATGGTGGTCGCATCCGTCATCGGGCGCTCATCGGCCGACTCGCTACCGGCACCCCTGATAAGGCAAGGGTTCCGCGGGATCAGCTCATCCGTGACTGCCGTCGCCATGATCGCGTGGAGGAGCCGATAAGACTTCGCGGCCTGGTCCTTCCCCTTCTCCGACTCCAAGTCGTGGTGCCACTGTCGAACCGTCTCAGGGACGATCTGGCGAAGGCGCACCTTCTCGAACGACGGGTAGACGTTCCTGCGCAGGAGCTTGCGGTACCCATCTTTGGTCAGCGGCGCCAGAGGCTTGCCCTTAGTCCTTCGGGTCTCAAGCCACTTCTCCGCGTACACGCCGAAATAGCGCTCGCCGCCCTGTGGGTCGAGCACCAGTCCACGATATTCCTCTGCCTCTACTCGCCTCCGGTAGCTCTCGGCGTCTTTCCTGGTGCGATGGGTCTTCTTGCGTTGCCGGCCATTCACCCGGAAACGAACGTCATACCTCGACCCGCTCTTGGTCTGTCTTACGTCTATCTCGGCCATGGACGGACGGTAGCACTGGGGTGTCGCGCCATGTTCGGCCCGGATGTTGGGCGAGCGTGTCGGACATAAAAGCCCCTGGTCAGAGCCTTGACTCCGCCATGTTTTTGGAGGGCATCACGACCCATGCTCTTAGATTCGGATGTTGGCGAACGTACACGACCGCTAGCGGATGAAACACGTCCGCCAAAGTCCTTTGACAACCGCGTCACTGCTGTGCTGTGATTACTTACATTCCACCGTTGAGGTGAGGATGTACAACAACTACTAGAAAGAATTAACCGATGATAGATGAAATTACCCCCCGATTACTTGAGGTATCGACAGCGGCCGAACTGCTGAGCATCGGTCGCTCCCTGTGTTACGAGCTAATCGGTTCTAAAAAGCTGCAATCCTGCAAGATCGGCAGAAGGCGTCTCGTTCCCCTGGCGGCCATCGACGCATTTATTGACGATCTAGTGCGAGAGCAAGCGGCGTGAGCCGCACTGCAACGGAGGAGGAGAAGCCGAAGCGAACGGCCTGGGAACGCTACGGGATCGTTCCTCTGGCAATCTATGAATCGGGACTCGACCCGATGGCAAAGCTGTCCTACGGTTATCTCGATTGCATCCAAGGAGTCCGCGGCCGGCCGGCTAAGAGCGCTCGGAGGTGCGCCGAAGCCCTGGGAATTTCGGAGAACACGTGGAACAAACACACCAGGGCACTGGCAGCGGCTGGATTGATCAGCATTATCAACCACCCTGGTGGAGCTGGATCACATGGCGCCAACGAGTATGAAGTACTTCATAATCCAGCCCGAAAACGACGGAGCGAGTCTCCCGTTGACGTGCCTTTCCCGAAGGAGAAGAACCCTCGCCGCTGCTGCACACCTACGAGACAGGTAGCAGTCCGGGGCTGGGTTCCCCTGGACGGCCGGAGTGCCTCAAATTTTGACGGAAGAGGTGGCTCAGATTTTGAGGTCGTGAGTAGCTCAGAAGTTGAGGGGAACCCCCCTCAAGAATTTGACGACCGAATGTGGTTCAGGGTTTGAGGAACAGTTAGGTACTGGCAATGAGGTACTGGGTGAGGTACTCCCCCAGAAGGTATTCTTAGTTTCAGTAGAGAGTAAAGAGGAATTCCCTAAAGTTGAGTCGCCGGTCGAAATCGAACAGCACTCCATAACTTGTCGAGACTGCGGAAAACCCATGTCGGGCGCTCCGTTTGGAGAGAATTGTCAGTGCGCGTTCTGAGAGCCGTTTGGTACTATTACGTACTTCGGCTCAGTAGCCAGACAACGCCTTCGTGGTCTTGGGGTCCCGCTGTATATGTTGGTCGGCTCTTGACGCAATCTAGAGGGGTCTGAAGGGACGCTGGGAATACGCCTGGAAGATCGTTAGGGCTTGAACGGGCGGACGTTGAAATTGTTCCGCAGCTGGTGTTCGACCCGCTGATCTCGGTACTCCGCCATCTGTTTCACGATGATACAGAGGTGCGAGATGGCTAGGTCGCTGCCAAGGTCGTAGAAACCCAGTTCACCCATTCGGCGCCGAACGCGGGGGTACTTTGGACGCATCTTCTCTAGGGACGGTTCGATATACCCGGACCGCAGTAGAAACCCTTCGATAGTGGCGTCATCGAGCACTATCTCAGGGTACCCGTCTGTGGCCGACGGTCAGCGTCCAAAGCCAAGCACGGTCAAACCATGGGATCGTCGTTGGTGCTTCTAGGGTATGGAGGTGCCCCATTCGGATGCCGACGTAGGCTGGCCAGAGCCCCCTCGCGCGTGATGGTGGGCGATGCCTAACCTCGATAATTCATCCGGCCCCTGAACAACCGGCAGTCGCGTCCGCGTAAAAGCCCTCCCCAACTGGGAGAATGTTGTCACCACAACGACATTCCAACCCAGAAGCGGAGGGCTCCTTGAAGGTGCATCGTAGTAGCTCTGTTCGGCGCGCCAAGGTGACCCCCACGGGCAAGAACCTGGTGTCGCACGCCGGCGCCGCACTGCTGGCCGAACTGGCCGATCGGAGCGGTCTGACCGAGGCGATGTCGGTGGCCATGGCCGAGTGCGGGATCTCCTGGCACACCCACGATCCCGGTGTCGTGCTCACCCACTTGGGCGTGGCCATCGCCGACGGCGCGGACTGCCTGGCGGATCTGGCCGCCTTGAAGGAGCAGGAGGACCTGTTCGGTCCGGTGGCGTCGGTGGCCACGGCCTGGCGGGCCATCGAAGCGACGACGTCGGCTGAGCAGCGGGCCATCCCTGCCGCCCTGGCGGAGGCCCGCCGACGCGTCTGGAACGCCTGTCCGCCGATGGGTCCGTTGATCTTCGACGTCGACTCCACCTTGGTCACCGCGCACACCGAGAAGGAGGACGCCGCGCCCACGTACAAGCGCGGCTTCGGGTTCAACCCGTTGGCCGTGTGGTGCGACAACACGAACGAGCCCCTGGCCGCCATGCTGCGACCGGGCAACGCCGCCCCCAACGACACCGACGACCATCTCGAGTTGCTCGAACGGGCCATCTCGGCGATCCCGCCCGAGTACCGCCTGGGCCATGAAGAGGGAGACGACCCCGCCACGGTGGTGCACCCGATCCTGGTCCGGGCCGACTCGGCCGGGGCCACGCATCGGTTCATAGCGGCCCTGGCTCGGGCCAACTTCGAGTATTCGATCGGCTTTCCCGTCAGTAGTTCTGTGCGTGACGCCCTGCTCATGGCCCAAGAGGAGGAGTGGGTCCGAGCAGTCGAGCACGGCGGCGGGTTCCGTGACGGTGCCGAGGTCGTCGAGCTGACCGGGCTGGTGACGCTCGAAGGATGGCCCGAGGACCTCCGCCTCATCTGCCGGCGAGAGCGCCCGCACCCCGGAGCCCAGCTCACCTTGTTCGACATCCACGCCGGGTTCCGCCACACCTGTTTCATCACCGGCAGCGCCGGCGACGACATCGCGGTGTTGGAGCTGCGCCACCGTGGTCACGCCCGGGTCGAGGACCGAGTGCGCTGCTGGAAGGCGTGCGGGCTCGCCAACCTGCCCTTCGACGGCTTCTGTCGCAACGAGGCGTGGGTAGTCGTCAGCGTCATCGCCGGATCACTGCTCGCCTGGAGCCAGATGGCGTGCTTCGACGGTCAACTGGCCAAGGCCGAACCCAAGACGATGCGCCACCGCGTGCTCCACGTCGCCGCCGTGCTCGTGCGACGTCAACGCCACCTCGTCCTACGGCTCGACGAGTCCTGGCCCTGGGCCAGTGAGCTCGCCACCGCCTTCACCCGCCTACGCGCCGCGTTCCCATAGCGAGCCGGGTCCCGGCGCTCGACCCCGAAGCGATTCCGCAGGGCGTGACAACACCACACGAGGCCAGCGGCGATGTTCCTTCACGTCACCGATCCGGTCACCGCCCGCTCATGGGGCGTGCTGGCACGGTCAGCGCCGCGCCCGGAGCCGCACGAATGATCGAGGCTAACAACGCCCCCCAGGCCGGGGGTGAGCCGGATGGTTCAGAACTAGACCTCACTGATGCCGTGGAATCCGTTCGTCGGCTCCTTGGCGCCCTCAAAGCCGGCGAACTGACGGCTCCGGCTCGGGAGGTGGCTCGGCTAGAAGGGGCCTACGTGGCTCTGCGGGCTGTGGCAGACACCCTTGGGAAGCCGACCGGGGCTAACGCTGACCCGCGTCAGCCGTGATCTTGGCCGTGTCTCTACGCCGAGCCGAGTCGGCGCCACCAGGTCTTGAGCGCAAGGGTCGCGTTTACCAGCACCATCGCTGCGAGGGCGCACCAAAGTAGGAGCCGCGTCTTGGGACCCATCTCGTTGCCGCTCCGAGCGATCAGTCCTGCCATCAGAGTGACACCCATGGCGGCGATGGCCACTTGGTGGACCCCAGCGGTGAACCACCAGCGGACCACGGCTCCAACCGATTTCATTGCTCGGAGAAGGAGCTTTAGCCCATACACCACGACGCTGTAGACGGCACCGGCAACAACGTCGGTCCGCACGTCCGTCAAGTCCATGGGTCAAGTCTCCGTCTGGCCCTCGGAAGCGTCAAGCGTGAGCCTGCCCGAATACACAAAACGGTCGTTTAGTGTAAAATAGGTCCATGCGATCGGGTTCGGTGGTGGGCTACGTCAGAGTCTCGACGGCGGAGCAGCGGGACACCGGGTTGGGTCTGGAAGCCCAGCGAACGGCCATCACCGCCGAGGCGGCTCGCCGAGGGTGGGAAATCCTCGAAATCGTGGAGGACGCCGGCTACTCAGCCAAGGACCTAGCCAGACCGGGCATGGGTCGGGTCCTGGAGCTGCTACGGACGGGCGCCGCGGGCGCGTTGGTGGTGGCGAAGCTCGACCGGGCGACCCGTTCCACGATGGACGCGGCAAGCCTGTTGCTGCGGGCGAAGTCGGAAGGTTGGACATTCGTCGCCCTCGACCTGGGCGTGGACACCGGAACGCCTACCGGGGAGTTGGTGGCCTCAGTCATGGCGGCGGTGAGCCAGTGGGAACGACGGGCCATTGGACAGCGGACGAAGGAAGCGCTGGAAGCCAAGCGGGACCAAGGCGTGGCACTCGGAAGGCCGGCGGTGCTGGACGAGGCAGTTGTACGGCGGATTCTCTTGGCTCGTAGTCGGGAGAAGGGTTGGACGGCGATCGCCTCGGAACTGAACGATGAAGGGGTACCGACTGCTCACGGCGGCAGAAAATGGTACCCATCAACTGTCCGAGCCGTGGTTATACGTCACGGTTGATGTGAGGATATATGCCCGAAAAGCGTAATCAAGGCACGCAGCGGATGGTGTGGGCGTCTATGCGATATTCTTGTAGATGATGTAGAACATTTGTTCAAGTAAGTGAACCCATCTCACGTCCGATAATCGGTGGCTTTATCGCCCTCCCGGTAGGTTTCTTCCGATCCCGGCCCATCCTCCCACCGTGACGCCGGCTACCATCAGTTCCCCGAACCATCGAATAGGAAACGACCAGAAGAGAACAGCAAAGTAGATACCGAGGCCGGTCCAGATTACGAACAGGACCAAGGCAAGCCCCGCACTTATTTCCTTATCTTTCGCCATCTTGTGGCCTTCCGTTATGTCGCGCTGACGCCCGTCGCGGTTATATAGACTCCGATGAACTTCAGTGTGGTCTGGGATAGGAGTTCGATCGTCTTCCCTGTAATTGTCCGGACAGTCTTGACTTTCGGGTAGCTGCCTGTTGACTTTATTTCCGTCGCGTTGTTCAACGCTGTTGTGAACCAATTTTCTGCTTTCGAACTCACATACTTCCAGACTGCGTTCTGCATAAACGCGTAAGATTGGCCGGTTGTTGTCGTGATGTGTGCCGTTGAGCAGGTCACTTCGATCTCACGCAGATCTTGTGGTGGACCGTCCAGCTCAATGGCACAGTCACCCCGACTAGTTGTGCCCAACAGCTTTGTTCCGTAGGAGCTTGGTTGCCCGGAAGTCCATTGGATCGGAACCTTCTGCGAGTTAAAGAATTCCTGAACTGTGCTAGCCGTGACCCCGAGCCCCACAGGGAGCGTTGTAGCGGAAGTCGTGGTGGTGGTTGGCGGAAGGGCGGTGGTGGTTGGCGGAAGGGTGGTAGCTGACGTCGTGGGCACCGACGTTGTGTGGGGTGCCGTCGTTGACGCAGCGGAGAATGTGGTGGTTGTTGATCCACGGTGTTTGGTCGCCGAGGGTGACAAGCCCGACGTGGTCCCTCCGCACGCGGCCACAGTGACCGTCAGCACAGCGAGCGCAGCACAAGCCCCCCATCGCACCCCTCGCATCGTCGTCCCTCCGCTCGGTTTCCGCCAGGAATCCTTACTTCGATTCTATTTACCTCGATTAGAAAACGCCATTCGATGGCACGATGAGTTCGCGAGGGGTGGGGCCGACGCCTCTACAGCGGGAACTGGGGGACCGCATCCGAAGTCGTCGGCACGAACTAGGGCTCACGCAGGCAGCCCTGGCCTTCCGGTCGCAGATTCACTACTCGTACATCGGCTCGCTCGAAACCGGAACGCGGAACCCGTCAGTGGACCTCCTCGCCCGATTGGCGCGGGCGCTGGACGTGGACTTGGGTGCCTTGATGAGCGGCCTTCAGGAGTTGGCGGGTCGAAGTCACGGTGCATAAGTAAACCTGAACTCCGAAACGATCATCGTCACCAGCGGGGGCAGCCGGCCCGGCGGCGTTCCCGTCGGCCCGGCCACTCGGCTGGCGTCGGTGTCGAGCGTCCCGAGCAGTCCCGCCCGATCACCAGTCGAGAAAATGATGTTTTCCAGGCATTTCGCTCTGACGATCGCGTAAGGTCACGCCCCCCCCGGGGGGGGGAACCGAAGAGGGACAGCCCGTTCCTCGACCCGGCGCCACCCCCTCGCTCGTCAACCTGGGGGTGGTGCCGCGCCCAGTTCCCTGAGCGGTTCTGCGCGTCCCGCATCGGCCCAGAGAGCCCGGTCTGTTCGTTCTCCCGGCCGCTGACGCCGGTGGTGGCCGGGGGCCCTACCAGGGTGGGGTGTATCACCGAGGTTGCACACCAACCGCTGCCGGGCCTTCGGTTGACGCGTGCAGCTCCCACCCGCCCCACCTGTCGGGCACGACGTCGAGCGAGGCGGCTTCGTTCCCGGCGACCGCGATCACCGCTCCGACGGCGGGGTCGACGCCCGGGTCGTCCGGCTCGCCGTTCTGTGCGTAGAGAGCAATGCTGGTCGAACCGCCCGGCGACTCGGGCAGGCTGACGACGACTTCGGCCCGGAGCCGGTCGCGTTGGAGGACGATGCACTCATGACCCGGGTCGTCGGTCACCACCAGCCGCCGGACCCGCAACGTGCCGTCAGGATCGAGGGCCGCACGGAGCCAAGCGAGCAGTTCGACATCGGTAGGCGGTTCGCCAGGGATCGGATCGTCTGCCATCGTCGCCTCCTATAGCGTCAGAAACGCCTTTCACATCCCCCTAATCACCCATTATCACATGTATATTAACCGTGATCGTGTATGGTCAGTGACGGATCGGTCATCTGGACTTGGGCGATGCCTGAGCGTCGCCAGTCCTCCTCTGCCGCTGTTCAACTCGGCCGCCGGATCGCCGCCCGCCGGGCGTTGCTCGGATGGTCGCGGGAGAAGGTGGCCGAGGAGGCGGGGACGAGCGCCAACTACGTGGGCTCCATCGAGCGGGGGGACCAAGATGCCGGCCTCCTCACGATCCTACGGTTGGCCCAAGCGCTTGACGTCACCCCTGGTGAGCTACTCGACGGGCTGGACCCAGGGTCAAGCTGACCCAGTACCCGTGGTGGATGGACGTACCGACCGAGGGATTGGTCATGGCACCGTCATGGCACATGGAGTGCGGATCGTGGTGGACGATGGCGGGCATGTACGATCGGCTCACCAGGAAAAGTAGATCCTGACGGACTGTGGCGGACCGGATTCAGGGGCCTGCAAAGCCTCGTACGGCGGTTCGATTCCGCCCGCCGCCTCCAGCAAGTGTTCTGAAGTACGCGCTCGAGCCCAGAGGCGCTCGGGGTGCTCGGTCGAGCCGCGCCCCTATCGTGGGAATGGCACCCGATGAACCGCCCATGACGGACCCACTCAGCTCATTCACCGAACAGGGGCCGTGGGAGGTCACGTTCGAGGACCTGCCCTGGCGGCAAGGTCTCGACGCCGTCCGGGCCCGCACGCGGGCCCAGGTCCCCGACCTCGTCCGGCGCCGGCGCCTGCCTCCCCTGGCCAGGCTGCTCGAGACGAGCGTTTATCTCCTCGCCGCGGTGGTCGGGTGGGCGATCCGGGGCCGTCGGCGGGGTGGCGAGGCTTCGAGGGAGGACATCGCTCGGCGGCTCCGCCAGGCGTTCGAGCATCTCGGCCCCACGTACATCAAGCTCGGACAGGTCATCTCCTCGGCCCAGGGGATCCTCCCCGACGAGCTCGTGACCGAGTTCAGCGGCCTCCGGGACCGGGTGGTGCCCGAACCCTTCGAGGTCGTGCAGGCGACGGTCGACGAGGCCTTCGGAAGGCCACTTCGCGAGGTCTTTGCCCACTTCGACGGCGAGCCCGACCGCCGCGGCGTCGATCGCCCAGGTCCACATGGCGACGCTTCCGACGGGTGAGGAGGTGGCCGTCAAGATCCAACGCCCGGAGATCGATCGTCTGGTGCGCGAGGACATCGCCGTGATGGCCTGGTTGGCCCCGCTACTGGCCCGGCGGATCGACATCCTCAAGATCGTCAATTTGCCGGCCGTCATCGAGCTGTTCGCCGAGACCATCGTCGAGGAGCTCGACTTTCGTCTCGAGGCCGAGAACATGCTGGACGTGGCGATGGTCCTGGACCGAGCCGGCCAGGGTTCGATCGTCGTCCCGCGGCCGCATCCGACCCTGGTCACCCCCCGGGTGCTGGTCATGGAGCGCATGTACGGGTTCGCCTTCACCGACGTCACCGGGATGCGGGAGGCGAACGTCGACACCGCGGCCGTCGTCCGGGCCTGCCTGGTCTCGGTGCTCGAGGGGGCGATGATCTATGGCGTCTTCCACGGCGACCTCCACGGCGGCAATCTGCTGATCCGGCCCGACGGTCGGGTGGCGCTCCTCGACTACGGCATCACCGGCCGCCTCGACGACCGGCGGCGGACCGTGTTCCTCCGCATGCTGCTGGCCGCCATGACGGGGGACCATCGGGCGGTCCTCGTCGGCTACCAGGATCTCGGCGCCATCTCGCCCGACGCCGACCTGGACGAGTTCATGCGAGAGATCCCGATGGACCGGCCCGGTCGTCGACGCCGCCAACGCCAACGCCGATCAGATGATCGTCGAGATGCGCCGTGTCACGAAGGCGCTGGTCAAGCACGGAACCCGGCTGCCCAAGGAGCTGATGCTGTTCATGAAGGACTTCATGTTCATCGACGGCGCCATCGGGACGCTGGCGCCCGACCTCGACGTCTTGGGCGAGATGCTCTTCGTCAGCCAGTACTTCGTCCGCCAACACGGCGCCCAGATCGCCTCGGAGATCGGGCTGGATCCCGGTGCCCTGGCGCTCGATCCGTCCTCGTGGGCCTCGTCCATGGGGGTCGACGGCGAGCGGCCGAGCCTGACCCACGAAGAGATCCAGCAGCAACGGCGCGAGGTGCGGACGATGATGGCCGAGCGCCGTCGCCGGTGGTGACGGTGACGGTGACGGTGGGAGCCAGTGGGTTCATGGCGCGGGATCAGGCTCGGATAACGTTGGCAGGCTCCTATGGCTTCTGACACAGCTCCCAAGCGTCGCCGGCTCCGCAAGCTGCGGACGGCACCGGCCCGCCTCATCGCCCGCGTCCCGTGGCTTCGTCGCCGGCAAGCTCGCCGGCTGGTGAAGACCCTCGAGAAGTACCGGGAGAAGGGCCGGCCGATCCCGGAGAACCTGAGCCGGCTCGAGCGTCAGCTCCGGCAGATCCCGAAGCACAAGCGGGCGGCCGCGGTCGAGCAGATGATGGAGATGAGCGTCCAGCCGGACCAGACGACGAACCGGACACTGCGGCGGGCCGCCGGCCGCCAGGACCGCCAGAAGGGGTCCAAGGGGGGCGGTCTCCGGCCGGGCACGCTGCCCGGGCAGCGGCAGCGTCAGGGACCGGTCCGCTAACGGCGGAGTGCCGGTTCAGCGGGCTGAACCGACCGGAAGTTCAGCGGGCTGAACCGAGCGGCGAGTCCACGGCCGGTCCGGGTACTTCCGGCGCCGACCGACGGCTTGGCGCTGGTCCGGGCGACGAAGCCGCGGACGGACCGGGATCGGAAGTCGCGTCGATGCCTTCGGGCCACCGTCTCATCGCCAAGATGGCCACGTCGTCGGCATTGTTCGTTCCGACCAGTTCGGACACGAGCCCGTCGACCAGTCCGTCGGCCGACGACGTGGCACGGGCGGCGATGGCGGCGAGCCGCTGCAGGCCGAGGTCGATGTCCTCCCCTCGCCGTTCGACCAGCCCGTCCGTGTAGGCGACGAGGATGTCGTCCGGGCGAAACGGCGTGGTGACCGATGTGTACCGCTGCGATGCCACCCCGAGCGGAGGCCCCGTCGGCACGACGAGAAAGCGGCCGCCGCGTCCGCCGGCGCGGTCGACCATCACGGGCGGTGGATGCCCGGCCGACGACAGGGTCACCTCTGTGCGAACGAGGTCGACCGTCCCGACGAGCACCGTGGCGAAGTAGCCGTCGGTACTGATGTCGATCTCCTGGTTCGTCCGGTCGAGGATCTCGGCCGGCGAGAATCCCAGCTTCGCCAGGGTCCGCACCGTGTAGCGCATGGCACCCATGATGCTGGCCGCACCGATGTCGTGGCCGGAGACGTCGCCGACGACGAACGCGAACTGCCCTTCTGAGACCGAGACGACGCTGTACCAGTCGCCTCCGACCGCGGCGCCCGACGCGCTCGGGATGTACCGAGCCGCGAACTCCACGCCGGGGATCTCGGGGAACGCCTTCGGCAGCAGGGCGTGCTGCAACGTCGTCGCGACGTCCCGCTGCTGCCGGTAGAGCGCGCTGTTGGCCAGTGCCAGCGACTCGGCGACCGATCGGCGTCGGACGAGGTGCTCCGTCATCAGGGCCCCGAACGCCGTCAGGAGAAGGCCGACGAGCAGGATCCCCCACGGCAGGAACTCGGTCCACGGGCCCGACAGCGAGCCTCGCGGCGACACCACCAACGTCAGGACGTTCGAGCCGAACGGCACCGTGCTCGTCGACACGATGCCGGTCAGCGGCGGGCGGACGTTGGACTCGATCAGCGAGCCGGCTCCCGGATGGCGCCCGAAGTAGATGGCGAAGTTGAGGTCGGCATCGGGCGAGCTGGTCGGGACGCTCGTCAGCTTGCCCAGTGGGAGCTGCTGCGACGCGCCGACGACGAACGTCCCCGGTTGCCCCCGGGCGGAGACGAAGTAGCCGAGCCGCTGCACGCCGCGGCCGACGGCCCTCGTCGTGACCAACGCGCTCGACCGGGCCGCCCGGTTGTAGACGGCCACCGACTTCGCGCTCTGCGGGCTGCGAATGGCCTTCTGGCCGACGTGGGCCAGCACCTGCTGCTGGCCGCCGCCGACGAGGACGAGCACCGCCGACGCGAACGGGCCGGTGGGGGAGAGCGAGCGGTCGATCGCCTGCTCGAACGTCGCCGCCGGGTCCGGCGATTCGGCCGAAAGGCCGACCACTCGGGCAAGCTGTCCTTCCAGCTGAGCCGGCGCCGTCCCGATCAGCGACGCCGTCAGCTTCGACTGGAGTGTCGTGAGCCGCTGTTCGTTGTGCCGGTAACTCGTCTCGGAGACGACCGTCAACGTCGCCGTGACCAGGAGACCGGCCACGATGACCGCCAGCGTCGTCCCACTGATGCGTCGGGTGCCCTTTTGGCGCGATGGCGTCGTCTCGGCGACCGGCTGGTTCGGATCATCGAGCTGGCCGCCGAGCAACGTGGCAGCCGTCCCCGGTTGCGTCCCTCGCTGCGACCCCCTGACCAATGCGACCCTTTCAAGATCGTCCGGACGTTCCGTGGTGCCACTTCCTCGGACACTGCGATCACCCAAGGATCACGAGCCAGGCGACTGCCCGGCCGTTGCCGATGGTGAGTGTACTGCGGCGTCTCGTCCGCCAGCAGTGACAGCCCCCAGTGGTGCTGCCCGCTTGGGCTGGCTCGGACCGGCACCGTGGCGCGCCGGAGGTCTGCGCGCTTCCGGTCGCCGACCGGCCCGCCGGTTCTCCGCCGTCAGTCGGATTCGGTACTCGGCGCCGGCTGCCGGAGGCTTGGTGCCGGGCCAGCCGTGCTGGGGCCGGCCGTGCTGGGGCCGGCCGTGCTGGGGCCGGCCGTGCTGGGGCCGGCTACCGGAAGCCAGTGCTCGCCTCCTCTCGGCTGGGTAGGCTACGCCCGTTGCGGTTTCATTTACGTTCCGTGACAATCCAAGAAACAACCACCGGCGGGCGAACTCGAGGAGTGACGATGAGAAATAGCGCGAAGGCGGCGATTGGCATCCTGGCGGTGCTCGGGGCCGCAGCTCCGGTGTCCGTTGCCGCGGCGGCAACGACGTCCAGTACGACGACCCGTCCAGCGGGCCGATCAAGGTGTGGGTGACGCCGGCCGGCCAGAACACAACGACGAAGACCCCTGGGAAGGTCCTGATCACCGGGGCGATCGCCGACCACGGCACCGTGATCACGACGAACGCGGCGAAGAAGCCGACAACCAAGGGCAGCTACAAGCTGCTGCGGTTCAAGGACGGCACGATCCTGGTCGACGGCGCGCAGCTGAACAAGGCGCTCACAACGGGGCAGCCGTCGACACTCAACGCGTCGAACTGCTCCGCCATCTTCGGCGCCACGGCCCCGGTGACGTTGGGCAGTGGGACCGGTGCCTACGCCGGGATCAGTGGCACGGTGACAATCACCGCGACGTTCGCCTTCATCGGTCCGAAGACGAAGAGCGGCACCTGCACAATGAAGACAAGTGCCCAGCCGGTCGGTACCTACACCTCGATCACCGGCTCTGGCACGGTGAGCTTCTCGTAGCCACCGACGCCTGCGGAGCCGTGACCCGCCGGGCGAACGACGTCTGGCGGTCCCGGTCCCGCAGGCGGCCGGGTGCCGGCCGCCGTTCGGGTGACCAGGAGCGTGGTCGGCGTTCTTTAGGCGAACTGGCTCAGCTGCTCGACCAGGGCGTCCTGTTCGGCCGCCCGGCGGCGGGCGTCGCGGGCCCGGGCCAGGCGCTGTCTTGCCAGCTCAGGAGCTGTCGTGGCGGCCGCGACGGCATCTTCCAAGGCCATCGCGGCGGCTCGCTCGGCCAGCGCCTGGTAGCGAGCGCTCCTGATCGCCCGTTCCTGGTGGACGTCGGCCCGGCGGCTCCTCGGGCCCCTCGTGCCGCCGGTGCCCTCGGGGCCGATGCTCTGGGCGCCAGCGGCGCCGGGGCGGTGCCGCCCCTGGTGCCGTGGCCTCTCGGGCTGCGGTCGGTGGTGCTCGTACTGCGGTCGGTGTTTCCCACGCCCTATCTCTTGACCGTTGGCCGGTCGGCGTTACAGACAAGTCGTTACAGACCTGTGGCGGACGTAGGGACGGCCGCCGCGCCGCTGATGGCCGGGACGGTCGGCGAGCCGGACTTGCTACGGTGACCACATGGTAGGTGGCGACCGAGCAACCGAGCCGTCCGGCGTGCCGGTCGTGACGCTCGACAACGGCGTCGAGATCTTGAGGCCGGCCCCATCAGCTGGACGGTCCACGCCCCCGGACTGGCGAGCGGGACGGACAGTGGCTCCGGAGCTTAGCGACTGGTTGCGGCATCCAATCGAGAAGGAGTACTTCCGGAAAGACGGCAGCCGAGTGCCCATCATGCTTGGCTCCGCGACCATCGAAGAAGGCGGAAACCAACTTGTCACTTTCGTCGTCGATTTGACCGAGCGAAAGGCGGCGGAGAGAGGCGCTGCGCGAGAGCGAGGAGCGCTTTCGCACGCTCATGGAATTCTCCTTCGAGGTCTACTGGGAGACGGATGCGCGGCATCGCTTCGTCCGGCAGGAGTTCTCCGAACGTCTGGGCGACGCGCCGCCCGCCGACTTCGAGCTCGGCAAGACACGCTGGGAGGTGCCCTACCTAGAGCCAGACGAAGATGCCTGGCGGCGTCACCGTGAGACACTTGACGCGCACTTGCCGTTTCGCGATTTCGAGCTTGTGCGGCCCACCCCCAAAAGCGGCAAGCGCTACGCGTCCAGCTCTGGGCTGCCGGTGTTCGACAAGGCGGGGCGTTTCAACGGATACCACGGCGTTGCGCGGGATATCACCGAGCGCAAACGCGCCGCGGAGGCTTTACGCGAGGCGCAGGTGCAGCTGGCGCACGCGAACCGCGTCGCGACGATGGGGCAGCTTACGGCCTCGATCGCCCATGAAGTGAACCAGCCAATCGCCGCTACAGTCTGAATGCTGAGGCGGGGTTGCGCTTGGCTCAGCGCTGCGGCCGGACGTGGACGAGGCCCGGCAAGCACTCGGCTAGATCGTCAGGGACGGAGACCTAGCAGGCGCCGTCGTCAGGCGGATTCGCCTTCATCAAGGGGCGCCGCGGCGCGACGAAAACGTGGAGATCAATGCGGCGATACGCGAGGTGATCGAGCTTACCCGCAGCGAGGCGATGAAAAAAGGCGTCGAGGCGCAGACGGACCTCGTCGAGGGCCTACCGCTGGTTCCGGGCGACCGGGTCGAACTGCAACAGGTGATCTCAACTTGATACTAAACGCCATCGAGGCCATGAGCGCGACGAGCGAAGGGCCGCGGGAACTACTAATCACGACGATACGGACGAGTTGGGCGACTTGCTCGTCGCCTTGCGCGATTCGGGCCCGGACGGCCCCCGCCGTCTCGAGCACCTCTTCAAGGCCTTCTATACGACCAAGCCGACGGCCTGGGGCTGGGGCTGTCGATCTGCCGCTCGATGATCGAGGCGCATGGGGGACGACTGTGGGCGAGCGCCAATACGCCCCGCGGCGCGGTCTTCCAATTCACGTTGCCGTCCAATTCGTATGTCCCATCGCCTCCTTGAGCGCGGCGTGCGCCGGTTCTGACGCAATTGTCCCGTTAAGCCGACGACCGCAATCCGCCGCATACCGCTCGTCCATAGGACCAATCTTGAAGGCGCGCTCCGGGTCGACTTACCGTTCGCCGAACCGTCCGGCGACGACCGCTATTTGCGCATTTGAGACATGGAGTGACGTCCCGCTTCGTTAAGGGTTTCGGACGCCGGCCCGACACAGAAGCTGGGGCGAGGGCTGAAGGGCCGGCGTCGGAAAGCCTCCGAGGGGGGAAACCGCGGGCCGCTGAGATAGCGACGGCGAGGGGGCTGGGCCTATGGGGATTTGAGGGCCGGGCGTTCGGTGGAGCGCGGAAGTCGGCCGGCGTGGTCGGCGTGGTCGGGCATGTTCGAGGCGATCTGCGAGGGCGGATCGAGGGAGGAAGCCCAGGCGACGGATCGAGGGAAAACCGTTTTGGCTGCGGCGGACGAGGGGGGCGTGAGCGGAAACATGCCGCCGCGACCTCTTGGCGAATCATGATCGTGAGCGAGGGCGGGGATCGGGGCGGCGGTCATGACGTGTCGATCCTGCGGCGGCGTCGGCCTTGAAGCTTCGGGGCTGTGCGCCGCGCGCGAATGTTTCGACGACGCTCATGCGTCCGCCGCAACAGGGGCATATCTGGGGGATTGCGAACGCGTCCGCGAGATCGGCGCTGGCGGCGTCTGCGACGCCCATGCCGGCGTCGCCAAACGGTTGCGAGGCATCATCGGCGTTGGCGAGCAGTTTGCGGAGGTGGGCGATGTTGGCGGCGCGTCGGGGGCTGGCGAACAGGCCGTAGTGGCGAATGCGGTGGAAGCCGTTGGGCAGGACGTGCATCAGAAAGCGGCGGATGAATTCGTCTACTGGCAGCGTCATGGCCTTGATCCATGTGCTGCCGGGCGCCTCGCCGCGGGCGCGATAATCCTTCCAGCGGAAGGTGACGCTGTGGTCGTCAGAGGCGATGAGACGGCTGTTTGAGATCGCGACGCGATGGGTGTAGCCAGAGAGATAGGCAAGCACCGCTGCGGGTCCGGCGAATGGCCGCTTGGCGTAGACGACCCATTCGGTCCGTCGCAACGGAGCGAGCGCGGCGGTGAGGGCGCGCCGGTCAGCAAGGGGTACGAGATCGCCGAAGAAGGCCAACCGCCCGGCCTGATGCAACGCCGCGAGGCCTTCGAGAAACAGCCGCCGGAACAGGCGCGACAGCGCCCTGACGGGCAGGAAGAAGCGGGGCTTGCAGGCGATCCAGCGCGAACCGTCCGACGACAGGCCGCCGCCGGGCACAATCATGTGCACGTGCGGGTGGTGAGTGAGAGCCGAGCCCCAGGTTGTGCAGCACGGCGGTGAAGCCAACGCGAGCCCCCAAGTGTTTTGGGTTGGCCGCAATGGCGATCAGCGTCTCGGCGGCGGCCCTGAACAGCAGGTCGTAGACGACGGTCTTGTTCTGGGAACGCGATTGGCGCGATCGGGGCCGGCAGGGTGAAGACGAGGTGATAGTAGGCGACCGGCAGCAGATCGTCTCGCTGGGCTTCCAGCCATTGTCTCGCCGCCGCGCCTTGGCACTTCGGGCAATGACGGTTCCGGCAAGAGTTGTAGGCGATCTCAACATGGGCGCAGTCATTGCAGCGCTCGACGTGACCGCCAAGCGCCGCAGTGCGGCAGGTCTCGATCGCCGACATCACCTTCAGTTGGCCGAGGCTGACGTGGCCGGCGTTGGCTCTGCACCACGCCGAGCCATGAGTGCGAAAGATGTCGGCGACCCCCGGGCTGTGACCCGGGGGCCGCGCCACCGTCAGGCGGGCGGCGGTCGCCTCGCCAGGTTCACGCCGAGCCGGTCCAAGGGGCTGGTAACGTCGCGGATCGTGTTGACGGCGACGCGGGTATAGAGCGCTGTCGTCTCGAGCTTGGCGTGCCCGAGCAGAACCTGGATAACGCGGATGTCGACGTTCTGTTCGAGCAGATGGGTGGCGAAGCTATGCCGCAAAGTGTGCGGCGACACGCGCTTGGTGATTCCCGTCGCCTGCGCCGCCGCATAGACGATGCGTCGGAGCTGGCGAGCCGACATCGGATTGACGGGGTTCTGGCCTGGAAACAGCCAGGCCCGCGGCCGCGACGCCCACCACCAGTCGCGCAACAGTTCGAGCAGTTGCGGCGAGAGCATCACATAGCGATCCCGCTGCCCTTTGCCCTGCTCGACCCGAAGCGTCATGCGCGGGCTGTCAATGTCGGATACCTTCAGGTTCGCGACCTCGCAGACGCGCAGGCCCGCGCCGTAGGCGACGCTGAGCGCGGCTTTGTACTTCAGGCCGGGCGCGGCTTCGAGCAGACGCGCCACCTCCTCCTGGCTCAGCACGACCGGCGCTCGGCGCGGCTTGTTCACGGTCGTCAGAGGAAGAACGAGGTCGGGCCGTTCGAGCGTCACGGCGAAAAAGAAGCGCAACGCGGCGATGGCGGCGTTGATCGACCCTGCGCTCATCTGCTGCTTCGCCATATGCAGTTGAAAGCGGCGAAGGTCCTCCTTCGCCGCCGGATCTGGCGACCGGCCGAGGAAGGCCGCAAACATTCTCACATTCCGAACGTAGTCCCTCTGGGTGTGCTCATTGAAACGGCGCGCCGTCATGTCGTCGATCATGCGCTGGCGCAACGGGCTGATGGGCTTGTCGAGCATCGCGAAAGCTCCTGTCTCGCATGGGGTTCAAAACCCCATGATCTTGAGACAGAGCGACGCCTCGCGTTGCCCCGGCCTCCAACCCCTCACGCCGACGCTCGCCGCCCACCGCGAGAGCGGTTTAGTCCGTCGACGGGAAGCGGACATAGCGGATCGCGGTTGCGGTGCGTCGCAGTTGGGCGGATAGCGCCCCTACAGGAGTTGCCTCGAGAAAGTCCGGAAGCCGAGCCATACCCGTCATCCCATAGCTAGCGCGAGATAGTCTTCTTAACGTTAAAGTCGTCCACGCGAAGTTTTCCGCGGCACTCGCAGTGGACCTCAGCCCGCCGAGAGCACCGCCGGCGAGAGCGATCGAAAAGCCCGATGATAATCATCGCAAAGCAAAGTTGGAAAGCTTCACGAGCGCGTTCTAACTCCATTCGCGCAAGACGCCGTTCGGCAAGACCCATCGCAGTCGGCGCCCGAATGGAGGATGAAATGAGACTTTCAAAGAAGTATGAGTGCAGAGGCCGGATTGGTTTGCGCCTTTGCGCTCGACGATTCTGGCTTTGCCCACGCCTAATTCCGTTGCGCACGCCGGCAGCTCCGCGCCGGTCAGCCGTTATCTGATTTTCCATCACAAGTCCGTTGATCCGCGTCCATCGCGCAGGTCCCGGCGACACCGGCTCTTTTCTCGCTGGACTTTTTCGGGTCCTACATTCCCGCTCCAAGGAAGCCCGAGACCGATGGGCGGAGCCGGAATTGTGCCGATTGCGTGAAGTATGGCTGCATCGACAGTGGCGGCTAACGCATGTCCCGATGAGGCGGGCCGCTCGCCCTTGCCAGCGAAGCGAAGGAATCCAAAGTATAGGCGGTCACAAATAATGGATTGCTTCGCTGCACGTGGTGACGCTTCCAGTCGATCGGAACCCGCTGTAATCATATCGGACCGTTCCCGAAGCCAGAAGGCCGAAGCGAGGAGCTTGGCGTTCTAGACCTGAATGATTGCCCCAGCTCGAAGAGGCGATGCCGCAAGATGACCCGTTACGCCGCCAGCAGCCTAAGCCGCCGTCGTTTTCTGCAGGCCGCAAGTATAGTCGCGGCTCTACCGGCGAGCACCCCGGCCTGGCCTGACGCCTTCGTGGAACTCGCTCTGCCCGGGCGGCCCGGAACAGCGCAGCATCACTACCGCCTTCCCGCAAAAGGGCCGGATGATTTTGCAGCGCAGCCGGCCGCCGTTACTCGAGACGCCGTTTGACGTGTTCGACCAGGGCGTCTTCACGCCCAACGAAGAATTCTTCGTGCGCTGGCACTGGGCTCTCATTCCAAACCAAGTGGACGTGACTGCTTTCAAACTGACTGTTCGCGGCCACGTCAACGAAGTGCTGTCCTTGTCGATGACGGACATTCTCGCGATGCCGCGAGTGGAGATGGCGGCCGTCAATCAGTGCTCCGGCAATTCCCGTGGGCTGTTTCAACCGCGCGTACCCGGCGGTCAGTGGGAGAACGGCGCCATGGGCAATGCGCAATGGATCGGCGTTCGTCTGCGAGACGTGCTCGATCGCGCCGGGGTCAAATCCGGCGCCGTCGCGGCGCGCTTCAAGGGATTGGACGAGCCGCTCATCGAAAGCGCCCCAACATTCATGAAATCGCTCGACATCGACCACGCCCGCGACGGCGAGGTTATGCTCGCGTACCAGATGAACGGCGAGCAATTGCCATTGTTGAACGGCTTCCCGCTGCGCCTGGTCGTTCCAGGCTGGTACTCCACATATTGGGTCAAGATGCTGAACGACGTCGAGATATTGAATGCGACGGACGACAATTATTGGATGAAAACGGCCTACCGCATTCCTAATACGCCGCATGCGAACGTAAAGCCGGGCGAAAGCGGGTTTGCAACCGTGCCGATCAACCGGATGGGGCCGCGCTCCTTCTTCACCAATCTGGCCAATGGCGCGACTGTGAAACCGGGGGCGCCGCTGTCGGTGAGAGGGATCGCGTTTGGCGGCGATTGCGGCGTCGCGCAAGTCGAATTGTCGGACGATGGCGGAACGATATGGCGGCCGGCGGCGCTTGACTCTGACCAGGGCAAGTATGGCTTTCGCCGGTGGAGCGCTGAGGTCGCGGCGCCGTCATCCGGGGCGTTGACGCTCAAGGCGCGTTGCACCAACGCCAATGGCGAGGCGCAGCCAACGGAGCCGAACTGGAACGGCGGCGGCTTCATGCGCAACGTCGTCGAAGACGTGCAGGTCGTTGTCGCCTGACACGAAAAGAGGAGTGCGCTGTTCATGAACCGATCGCCGAGCGCAGTCGCCGATGTCGCTGCTATCGCCGCCGGTATGGCTCTTTTCGCCATCATGCGTCCTGGGCGTCAATGCGGCGCCTCGGCCGCTGAAGCGGCCACGCAATCGAAGCTGGCTCCCTCCAAGTCAGCGTAGGCGACGTAACGCTGCGATCGGTCGCGCGGACTTCCCGAACAGCGATCGCACATTTGAGGCCCGGGGGCCGACTTCGTCAACAACAACTGTCTCGCCTGTCATTCCGCCGGCATGGTTCTGACGCAGCCTCTTCTATCCCGCGCCGTCTGGCAGGCCGAGGTCGATAAAATGCGGAACACGTATAAGGGGCCAGTCGAGGCGGCGGACGTCCCGGCGATTGTCGACTATCTGGTGACCCTGCCTCGCTGATCGAAGCACCCCGAGGCGGGCGCTACTCCACGAAAAGGCTCGACCTGCAAGGAACCCTCGCGGCGGTCTTCGTGTAGCCGCGGACGATCTTGGCCTGATAACGCCGGCCTATGACGCTCGAACAGCTCCGGGTCTTCGTCGCCGTCGCGGAACGCCAGCATGTCACGCGCGCCGCCGAGGCGCTTAACATCGATCAGTCGGCTGTCAGCGCCTACAACCTCAACGGTGTACGACTTGGTCGCCACTGAAAATACGGCCGACCTATAACTTTTTCAAAGCGTCCCGCATGGCGTCCTTGACCCCGCCTACCGCGTTCTGAACTTTGCCAGCAGCTTTTTGGTTCCTGCCTTCGACCTCAAGTTTGGCGTCACCGGCCACCTTGCCTGCAGCTTCTTTCACCTGCGCCTTTCGCCTGCTCTACTGTTCCCTTGATGCGATCCTTGTCCATCGAATTGTCCTTCATCTTTTTGGCGCGATGCCCAGTCCAATGTCTGGCGGACGTTAACGCCCAGACCGTGAGTGTATGGCGGTGTCGAACAGTTGGATAGGATCGGAATTGATCTCAGGCGCGCTCCGAAGCTAATCTTTTGGGGCATTACCGTGCTTTCCTCGCCGCACGCATTGGGCGTCCTGCGGCTCATTACGCCGTCCGTCCCATTGGAGTTGCGTTCAAGATCGTCCAACGCCAGCAGAAGCGAGGCGACGAGGTTGACGGAGGATAGACAATCCGCCAGACCCGAATAGTTGTCGACCAGCCAATTGAGCGGCGCAAAACAACGACGAAGGCGGCGAGGATCGATGGGCGCTAGCAGGACGTTTCCTTGAGACACCGACGAAATGCCCATGAGTTGGTGACAAAGATTTCGCCAGCGCATGCGGATCTCTTTGCCCAAAACAACCCCGCCGTCTGGCCGCTTATATAGGGCTTGAGACGCGCAGTGGGCTCGGTTCGCCCCGGGGATAGTCCGGACATGCCCATTTCCGCCCCTCAAAAGGGCTAGATCGGCAATATCCTTCCCGGCCGGCTCCGGCTCACCGCTGGCCGATGATCCTCAGCACATCGTCAGGAGCGCGCTAGGGCGTGGCTTCGTGGGCTGACCAGCTTGGCAATGCGGATCCATCAGATGGTCCCCAGGATCGCGTAGGTAGTTTCCGAGGGTTACCGCGGAACGCCACTGCGCCTACACGTTAATGTCATAGCGCGCCTAATTCGCCCCGCCCTTGCGCGCTAGCCTGCCCCGCTCGAGCCCACAACTCGCGCGGGGCTTCTTTTGTGGTGGCCCAGTGAGGCGCAGGGAAGGCCGCTGACGGCATCGACGCTATGGGCGCCAACGGGCCATCGGATCAGCCTTGCGAGCGTGGCGGGCACCCTGAAGGCCCAAGCCACGCGACGGCATAGGATCAATGCGGCGTCGACCAGCGTTTATCGGGTATGAGGCAAACGGGCACATAGGGAAGCGGCCATGACGAGCGATGACTTGCGACGCAAGAACGCGCACCTTCGGGACAGGATTGAGCAGGTTCTGGAAAAGCACCCGGAGCTACGCGAAATTGCCTTGAGACAGCCGAAGGCTTGCCGATACCGAGTCCAGCCCAAAGTAGCGATGGCGGCAGCGCCGGGAAAGCTTAAGCACGCTGTAGAGGATCTGCATGTGGAGGTCGGGACTCCATTCCTCGAACGAACACAAGGCAAGCTGCAAGAACGGGCGGGAGCGATAATCGCGCCTCGCCCCGAACTCGAGGGCGATTTCGACGGCTGACGGTGCGGATTCTGCTGAATTGGCCATGTGAATTGTTTGCGCCCTGGATGATCTCGCGCTTCCGATAGGGTGACGGCCGCGTCCATGGAACCAAACTAAGGTTTTATAGCCCTCATCCGCAAAGATGCAGTCGCAATCCCCACGCCTAATAGATTGAGGCGACGGACACGCGTAAGTGTTGCGCCCAGAATGGCTTTGTCTCGAAGTTGGGACCCGAAGTCAGCCGACTAGCGTGTCCATCTGACCAAACGAGACCATCATGAAACGCTTCATTGCCGCTGCGCTCGCGGTGGGTAGCCTTGTTTCGTCCGCTCCCACTTTCGCCGCCGAGGACGCCGGCGCTTTCGACAAATGGCTAAGTGCGGATGCGCCGGAGTGCGTGCCCGTCTCGGCGATCAAGTCGGTGGCTACGCTGACGGATCTCACGCCGGAGCAGTTCCAGTTCGTGCGCGCGCTCTACATCGCGATTCCGCCAATTTCGCGAAAACTGCCTCCTGGCGATCATGCGATCATCGCAAGTTCGGGCGGCGCCGTGATGGTCGCGCTCGTCGCCGGCGGCCAAACCTGTGCGCGATTTCTCGCCCCCGATTTCATCCAGGACATGCTGGCGCAGGTTGGCGAGGGAATGACTGTCGGGTTGGGCGAGCCGATATGACTGCAGCGTCACGATTCGATGCGCCTCTGGGCAGATTAATAAGTTGAGTCCTCACGAAACATGGAGCGTTGTTTGATGCTCGACGTCGTTAGCCCCTTCATCCTCTGGCCGATCGGGATGGCGCTCGGCGGTCTGTTGTTCTTCGAGATCACGAAGCGCAGTTCGCGCGCGGAACGATCGGTTGTGCCCTGCCGCGTCGACGCGAGATCAATTTCGCCGGAACATGGAGGTTTGTCTGATGCTCGACGTCGTTAGTCCCTTTATCCTCTGGCCGATCGGCCACTGGAGCGCCTGCGGGCGCGCCCATGGCCCGAGCGACGAGCGCCTTCCCGATAGGCGCATTTATTGACCGCGCGATGAGCCAATCACGCGAGGCGGTACAACCTGTGTTCGCCAGAGGGAGCGGCGGCGCTCGCTCGCACGGCGCGGCCGGGCCTGTAAATGGCGACAGACGTCGCGTCGAGGAACGAGAATCGCGGAAACAGACCCTGCCAAATCCCAAACCGATTGAAGAAGGGGTACGCGGCCTGGTTCATCAACTCCGCGAATTCCTCGTCGCCCTTTGGCTTTCCCCAGGACGGCGCAGTCTCGCGCTGCTCATTATCGGGACGGTTTTTGTAATCTGCGCGACCGCCGCGGCCCAGGTCGGCCTCAATGCCTGGAACCGGCCGTTTTACGAAGCGATTGCTGAGAGAAATGTTTTCGCGTTTTTGTACCAGCTCTTGGTCTTCGCAGCCATTGCCGGCGGCCTTCTCGTCCTCAATGTGGCGCAAGCCTGGCTTCGCGAAATGATCAAGCTCAAATCGCGGGAATGGCTGACGCGTGATCTCTTCGCTGAGTGGCTGAAGCCCGGTGCGTCTACCGAACTCGCCGGGGCAGGCGAAATCGGCATCAATCCGGATCAGCGCATTCACGAAGACGCCCGTCGCTTATCCGAGCTTTCGGCTGATCTTGGCATCGGATTACTTCAGGCTTCGCTGCTTCTGCTGAGCTTTCTCGGTGTCCTATGGAGCATCTCGGGCGCACTCGACATTTGGATCTGCGGGATCAGTCTGACGATCCCGGGCTACATGGTATGGTGTGCCCTTCTGTATGCGGCGAGCGGTTCGTGGCTCACCTGGCGCGTCGGCCGCCCCCTCGTAGGCATGAATTCGCAGCGCTATCAGCGGGAATCTGAATTCCGCTTCGCGCTGTTTCAGGCCAATCAGCAGATGCATGACATCGCTAGCGTCCACGACGAGGAAGGGGAGAAGCGAAGACTCGGTCAGGATCTTGAGAAGGTCCTCGTCATGGTGCGCGAGATTGTTGACGCCACCACCAAGCTCACCCGGATCACTGCCGGATATGGATGGATTTCAATTGTCGCTCCGATCGTCATCGCCTCGCCCGCGTATTTCAGCGCCAGGCTTTCCTTCGGCGAGCTGATGGTCGTGGTTGGCGGGTTCTCTCAGGTTAACCAGTCGCTGCGTTGGTTTGTCGACAACTTTGCGCAGCTTGCTGAATGGCGCGCGGCGCTCTCTAGAGTGATCAAGTTCCGCGAAATGCTGCTTGTCTCCGAAAGCGGCTGCGAGGACGCAATTCGGACCATCCATCTCATGGATTTCCCTCATCATCTGAAGTCCCGCAACCGTGCTGTCCCAAAGGGCAAGAAAGCTTTGCTCGACGTTATCGAGCGTGATGTGGCGTGAGGCGGGGTGAGGTCGAGATGCGTCCAGTAGCGGGCGAGCCTGACGCGACGTCGTAGCCCCAGCAATTGGCAGCGCGAGCTTCTCCGCGGGTGGGGCGGATCCGCTGGACGTCGGAATGCACCTGGCGCGCTGGGGCTCGGCCGTCCGCGCTCAGGTCCGCGCGCGTGCGCTCTTTGTGGGGTCGATCGACAAGCCGCCCGCGACCGGGTCGTCGAGTCCCCGACATTGGCCACTGGGGACCTGCCGGGCCGGACTAATCGATCGCGAACCGATCGAGGTTCAGGCTTTTGAATTGGCGAGGTCGTTCTTGTGCTCCGACCTCAACGGACGGTGGCCGCTGACGAGCGACCCGGCGTCTGGCGACAGGGCCAGGGCATCGAGGGTCGAAAGATCGCGCCTTTCGGTCGCACGCAGCATCACCAGTCTTCCCACCGGCGTCATCATGGCGCCCGGCCGCCGACCAACTCGCGACGAATTCGACAAACTGTTGCAGCCTCGCCGGCTGGCGATCGAGGACCCGGTCGAGCGAATCGCTACGGGCTGCGGGGCGTTCGTCGGCGAGGCGCTCCAGCAATCCTGCCTGGGGCGCGCTCGTGGCTCGCGGCGCCTATCGATGCCGAACGTCGCGCTTAGCGCGCGGGGGCGCCTGATCGAAGACCTGGGGCGCGCCGCGGCGAGCGGACGGCTCGGCGATGTGACGCCGGAACTCGCCTTCGAGTTCGCCATCGGAATTGTCCTGCAGGCGATGCAGGCCGCGGCGGAGGGGCGAATTTGTCCGCTCGCAAGCGCCGGGCGTCGTCGCCGGGAATCCGGCGCGCGATCGGGGTGAAGCCTAAGGAGGCGCAAGAGATCGCGCTGCGCGTTGGCGCATCCAATCGGCGCATCCGCGACGAGCCGCCTCCGGCATCCGACTAACTCGGGCTCAATCAGAAGGAAAGTAATTGCATGGCCGTCAACCTCGTCCGATTTACATTGAACGGCGGTCCGCGCTGGGGTGTCGCGCAGGCGAACGGAGTCGCGCCGTTGGCGGGCGACTATCCGACCACAGCCGCGCTGATCGAGCGCGGCGAGGACGACTGGCGCGCTGCGGCCGGCCAAACCCCTTCCATCGGGCTCGAGGCCGATCGAACTCCTGTCGCCAGTGACCACGCCGTGCCGCGTCTTTTGTCAGGGCGCCAATTACCGCTGCCACATGATCGAATTCGGCCTGGACCCGGACGCCAAGGCCTTCAACATGTTCTTCATGAAGTCGGACGCGTCGATCAGCCCGGCGATCGGCTCGGTGCGCCCGCCGGGTCACGTGAAGCTGCTCTTTCGTGAACCTGACGCCGCTGATCATTCGTCGCCTCCTGATCCGCTCCGATCGCTTCCGGCTGAGCGAGAGTTTGCCGGCCCGGATTTCCACCGGGGAGAACGATGCGCCTTGCCAAGGCACACAGAACAATCGGGCCGAGAATTCGGATCAACCGACACGACGACGCCAGCGCAAGATGCAACGCTTCAAATCGCCCGGTTCAGCCCAGCGCTTCCTGTCGTTTACGCCGCCGTCTTCAGCACCTTCAACATCCAGCGCCATCTCACATCCCGCGATACGCTCCGCGTCCTCAAAGACGACGCATTCCGGAGATGGGAAGCGGCTACCGCTGCCTAAGCCCGAGCCGGCCCTCCAATTGCGCACGGGCAATTTGAGTTCGTGTGACAGCGACCTCTGGACTATGGGACAGGTGGCGCGCGGGGGAGCCCGCCCGACAGACCCACGATCGAGGGAAGCGTGTCCTCTAGAGATGTCGATGAAATCCGCAAGTCGCCGAACCCGGGTACACCCGGCGACGCTAAATTATCCAATTGCATGAGCTCGACCTGATTTCGCGTGATGGGCCGCTCGGGCAGCATCTCCGCGACGGAGGCGAGCCCGTGCCAGAGACCAAACGGCATCGGAACCAGACGCGGTTTTTTGCCTAGGTGCCGCGCAATCACTTCGAGCAGCGATCTGTAGGTGTAGACGCGCGGCCCGCCTAGCTCATAGCACATCAAGGACTGGGCGTTCTGCATCACCCTGGCGATCGCGTCGGCAACGTCCTCGACATAGGCGGGTTGCAGCTGCGTCTGGCCCCGTCCGAAAAAGGGGAAGACGGGGAGACGACGCAACATTCTCGCTATCGGGATGAGGAAGGCGTCGCCTCGCCCGAACATAATGGAAGGGCGGATGAGCGCCGTGGCGGAAAAAGCCTCGCGAACAGCTTTTTCTCCTCTCCCGCGACTGCGGATATACGGCGAGGCGGATCCGGCATCCGCGCCAATGCCGGACACATGGATCAAGCGCCCGACGCCCGCTTCTCGCGCAAGCCAGGCGACCTGTGTTGCGGCTTCGACGTGAACGGAATGGAAGGTCTGCGGCCCCGTCTCCGCGTACAGGCTCACCGCATTCACGACGCCCTCGACACCCGCGACGGCAGCGGCAACGGAGCGATCGTCATTGACGTCGGCTTGGATCGCGTCGAGGTGAAGGGCGGGGAAAACGCCGCAATGCGTTCCGGATGCCGCACCGCTACCCGCACCGAGAAATCACGCTCAAGCAGACGCTGGACGACGCGCTGGCCGAGAAAGCCAGTCCCGCCGAAGACGGTCACCTTTCGTGGCGCCATTGTTCTGTTCCTCGCGATGCTGTCCTGAAATTCAGACCTCCGGACCCGCTGTCAGGCGTCATTTTCAAAACGCTCTGAAAACGCGCTAGGATTCGGCGAAGCGCTCAGGGGGAAAAGCGCCGAACCCGAAGCTGTGGCGTCGGCGCGGATGCGCTCGATCATCGCCCGCACCCCATTGGACCGTTGCGGCGTGAGATGTTGCTCAAGACCCAATTCGCGGAAGAACGCCTGGGCGTCGGAAGACAGGATTTCGCGAACGGTGCGGTCCGAATAGAGCGCAAGCGCGATCGCGATAAGGCCACGCACCAAGTGAGAGTCGCTGTCGCCCCGATAATGGAGCACCCTTTCCCCGGCCGCATTCGCGCCATCGCCAAGTTCAAGCCACACCTGGCTGACGCAGCCGCGGACTTTATTCGCACCGTTGTGGGCGGCCTCGCTCAAGGGCTCGAGCGTCCGACCGAGTTCGAGAACATACGATAGCGATCCTCCCAGTCGTCGAGGAAGGCGAAATCGCGTCGGATGGCGTCAACGCTTGTCAGAGGTAAGTCTTTCGAGTTTGGGTCGCCCTTCCATGATCGGCGGCCGGTTGGATTGGGTTGCATTTGGGGCTGCCGCCGCACGGCGATTGCCGCGACTACTCGCCGAGCCAATCCCTTACCCGCCAAAAAATCGTCCGCGTCCTCCGGCGGCTTCGATCCGGTAGCGCCATCTCCTTGACCGCCTACCCTACCAGTCGACGCCACCCGGCCGTCGCGGCTCAGAGGCTGGGGGCCGGTAGGGGCAGCGCAGCCACCACCTTGCGAGCCAAGCGATTTCATTGAGGTCGTTCCAACGAAGTAAGGCCGGAGCGAGCAAAGACCCACACTCCGGCCCTAACTTCAGAGGGTGATCGCGGCCGCCTCCTCCCGGGGCTTTTGGCCGTGGCCCGCTCTAACATTGCCTCGTATACCTGACCGACGATCTCTAAGGATAGGGTCGGAAACTACTCAGGCCGACGTCGAGGCGGTTCCAGACGTCGGCGCTCGCACGGGATTGCGTCGCCCTCAGCCCACAGCGCGACCGCTGGGGGCGTCAGACAGCCGTTAGGCCCGCGACGAGCAGCCAGCACAGGCGTAACGCCAAGGAGATGGGCGATGACGAAAAAGATATCACGCAAACAACGGTTCGGCAGCGCCCGAACCAAGTCGGACGAAGCATCCGCCGCAAACCGCGCCTGAAGGCTGAAAGAAGGCGCGGCTTCGACGGCTGAAGTGGGGAGAGCGATAGAGTAACGAGCGCGGCAAGCGCTACGCCGCGACCGCGATTGCGCGTATGCTGGCGTCGTGAGGGCGCGTCGACAACTTGTGAAAGGCGGGCCGCGATGAAGCGAACCGCGATGCGCTCATCATGAGTGGGTCGCCACGGGACCGAATGCGCGTTTCATGTGGTGAGTGTTGTTAAGGGAGACGACAATGAAACGACAGACCTTGTCTCGCGCGACCGCCGCGGCGCTGCTTGGCGTCGCCGTCCTTATGGGGGGCGGAAAGAGTTACGCATCGGACGCCGACGATGTGAAAGCGACGATCAACGGGTTCCATGCAGCGCTAACAGCGCTCGATCTTGCCAAGATGGACGCGATTTGGGCGCATGACGACCGCGTCATGGACAAGGAGCCCTTGGCCAAGGCCGCCACGCTCGGTTGGGAGGGAACGCGGAAGAATTTTGAAGGCTCGTTCGGCGCGATCGCGGAAGTCAAGGTCACTCAAGGTGAGGGGCCACATATTCAGGTTCAAGGCGATACGGCGTGGGCGATGGGCGTGGCGGCCACCGAGGGAAAGTTGAAGACGGGCCAAGTCTTCGGCGGGCCCGTCTTCGAGGCCGACGTCTTCAAGAAACAGGACGGCCATTGGCTCTACGTGTCGCACGCCGCCTACGTTCTGCCGCCGCAGTAGGGCCGGAGCGGGCGCATGACGACCGCGTCCGAGGGACTGTTCACCAGCGCTGGCGACGCGCAGGAATTATTTTGTCACATGGACGCGGGATATGAGCCGGTCCAGCATGTGTTCGGCGACGTCGCTTATTCCATCGGCGTGGGCGGCGGCATACTCGGCTCGTTGAAGACGCTCGCGCGCAGCGAAATCCGGGAATTCAGCGACGTCTTCAATCATACGCGTCACGCCGCGCTCGACCGCGTAGTCGGTGAGGCGCGCCGGGGCAGAGCCAATGCGGTCGTCGGCATTCGAACGACGATCCAGCGCTGGGCCGGTACGCATGAAATGATGATCTCCGGCACCGCTGCCTTCAACGCCGCCCTTCCTGCCTCCGCCATTGTCACCAGCGACCTAACGGGCGAGGAACTCTGGGCGATGACGAGCCTGGGCTACGCGCCCATCAAAATGCTGATGTCCACCTCGATCTATTCGCTCGGTCTTACTGGCGGCTTTTTGGCGGCGTTCAAGTCCTTCACCCGCGGCGAGATCAGCGAACTGACACGTCTCGTTCACGACGCACGCGAAATCGCGAACGATCGCCTCAAGAGCGAAGCCGACCAACTGGGCGCGGAGGACGTCGTCGGCGTAAAGACCTACATCGCCGAGATCGGCCATGGTCTGGTCGAATTCATGGCGATCGGCACCGCGGTCAAGAAGACGGCGGGCGTCGGCGTCGCCACGCCCACCTTGCCCCGCCCACCTCGCTTGCGCGGACCCTGGTGAGCGGAGGGAATTCGAACCATGGCCATCGCGGGCGCTAGGAGATCTCGAGCTACTCCTCCCTT
>CAVUUB010000016.1:0-40592 GCA_963744555.1 Bryobacterales bacterium
GGCGCAAGGTTACCGCCGAACTTGAGGGACAGTTCAAGACAGTGGCCTATGACGCGCGTGGCTGGGGGAAGTCCGACAAAACCTTTGCTGGCTACAAACTGGCACACCTTGCGGACGAAGCTCTCGCACTGGTCAAAGCGCTGGGAATCAAACAATATGTCCTGGTTGGACATTCGATGGGAGGCAAGGTCGCGCAGCTGGCCGCATCGCGGAGGCCGGAGGGGCTTTCCGGCCTAATTCTAGTGGCTCCTGCTCAGGCAACTCCTCGGCGCAATCCTGAAGAGATGCGTCAAGGACAGCTCCATGCGTACGACAATCGTGAGAACGTTCTTAAGACAATTGGCAGTGGACTTCTGACTGCTCGCCCTCCTTCGCCAGAGATTCTAGAGCAGATTGTCGAAGACAGCATGTCTGGCTCTCACGAGGCGACGATGGCATTCCCGATGGAGTCAATACTTGAGGACATCTCGGCCGAGGTCGCCAATATCAACGTTCCCACGGTGCTGCTCGCCGGCGAGCTGGATCAGGTGGATTCAATCGAACGACACAAGACCGAAGTCCTGGCTTACCTACCAAACGCCGAGTTCAAGATTATCAAGGGGAGCGGCCACTTGATCCCGATTGATGAGCCTCACCAGCTAGCCAAAGAGATTACCAGCTTTATGGGCGGGTTGCTTCTTAGTCGGAATAATGCATCATAAAAAGCGCTATCATTCGCACTGCCTTGTCGCGCTGCGATGAGGTCAAGGTCCGATTCTGGGAAGTTGGATCCAATTTCCTTCGGGCGGATAACGCGCCATTCGTACAAAGGCTGGCCGGGTTCGAAACTGTGAACCGCGGTGCAACACTTGCTATTAATAGCCGACTAGAACGAAGCCGCTGGCGCGGCGGACGCTTCGCGTGGGTAAAAGTACGAGCAGTTGGCTGACGCGAGCAGTATTGTGTGGGTCACAAGGAGGTCCCTGTGACCCGTCTTCGCAAAGTCATGCTGGAGGAACTCCAGCGACGTAACTTCTCTTCTGAAACTATACGCGGTTACATCGGCGCCGTCGAGCGGTTCGCACGATACTTCGGTAAGCCGCCCGATCAACTCGGTCCGGATCACATCCGACAGTGGCAAGCGCACCTGCTGCACGAACGAAAGCTGGCCGTCGGAACGGTCGTCGATCAGGTCGCCGGCCTGCGGTTCTTCTTTCGTCGCGCCCTGAAGCGGCGATTTCCGCCCGATTCCATACCTTACCCCAGGTACACGCATCACCGAACGACCCGCAGTGTTGAGCCCGGAAGAAGTGGCGCGGCTGATCGACGCGGCCGGCAATCTGCAGGCGCGCGCCATCCTCATGGCGCTGTACTCGACCGGCATGCGTCGCAGCGAACTGGTCCGACTTGCGTGTGCAGGACATCGATAGCGAACGGATGGTCGTCCACATCCGTAAGGGCAAGGGCGGCAAGGATCGCGATGTGCCGATTGTGCCCGAAGTTGCTGGAAACGCTCCGCGAGTACTGGCGATGGAAGAAGCCGAAGGCGTGGCTTGTTTCCCGGTAGCTCACGCGGCATCGCGAGCGAGCACCTGACCGACAAAGCGATCTGGTACGCCTGCGCCGAAGCCGCTCGGCATGCCGGTTTCAAGAAGCGCGTTAGCCCCTCACATGCTGCGGCACAGCTTCGCGACTCACCTGCTGGAAAATGGTGCCGATCTGCCGACCATCCAGATGTTGCTCGGGCACGCCGATCTGGAAGCGACCAGCATCTACCTGCATTTGTCGCGTCGCCATCTGGAGACGACGTTAAATCCACTCGAACATCTGTCCATCTCCAGTGCAGAGGAAACCGATCGGTCTTACCACCGCACGAGACAAAAATGAGCCGGCCCGCCGTGGAGGTGGCCGACATCCTCCGCGCGCAGGGCGACCGCTTCCTGGATCGGTATCGACGAAGCTTCGACTTTCAACAGCTCAAGGCCTTTCGCGCCATTCAGCGCTGCCGCACGGCTGCGCTGGGCGGCCATATCGATGCCTGTCCTAAGTGCGGTCACCAGGCCATCTCCTATAACTCCTGCCGGAACCGGCACTGTCCGAAGTGCCAGGCGCAGGCGCGCGAACATTGGCTCGCAGCTCGCGATCGCGAGCTTCTCGCCACCAGCTACTTTCATGTCGTGTTCACCGTGCCGCACGAACTCAATGTGCTGGCGCTGGACAACCCGCGAGTGTTCTACGACCTGTTGTTCACCGCCAGCGCACAAACGTTGTTGAAAGTCGCACGCGATCCCAAACACCTCGGTGCGGAAATCGGTGTGATCAGCATTCTGCATACCTGGGGACAGAACCTGCTTCTCCATCCGCACATTCACTGCGCCATTCCAGCGGGCGGCCTGTCTCCAGACCACAGCCGCTGGATACGGCCCCGCTATCCTTTCTTCCTGCCGGTGAAGGTTCTTAGCCGCGTATTCCGCGGCAAGTTCCTCGCTGGTTTGAAACGCTTCCATCGCCGCCAACAACTACGCTGCGCCGGACCAGCCGCCGCGTTGGCTGATCCAAAACAGTTCCGTCGATTTCTGCGGCAACTGCACCGTCAAGACTGGGTGGTTTACGCCAAGCCGGCTTTCGGTGGTCCAACCAAAGTCCTACGCTATCTCGGTCGATACACGCACCGGATCGCCATCTCCAATCATCGGCTCCTGGCATTCGATGGCGAACGCGTTACCTTCCGATGGAAGGACTATGCTCACGGCGGCAAGCAGCGCACCATGACGCTGCTGGGAACGGAGTTCTTGCGCCGTTTCTTCCTGCACGTGTTGCCGAAGGGGTTCGTCAGAATCCGGTATTTTGGTTTCCTCGCGAACCGATTCCGCGCGCATTGTCTCCCGCTCTGCCAGCAACTGCTGGCGAGCGATCGCCCGCCGCCCTCCGTTTCCTCGGAGACCGCCTCCACCTGGCACTGCCCCCACTGCGGCGCTGCGATGTTCGTCGTTCATAGACTCACCGCCGCGGAACTCTCGCGGTGCTCTTACTTCGATACCTCCTGATGCTGCGGACAACAGCGGGCCACCGACGTGCTTGCCGCACGCCAGCGGATTCGTGTGCCTGCCCTCCACCCAATCACCTTCTGGCAGCCTTCAGCGCACCGGCTTCGAGCAACTTCTTCGCAATCGCGAAAGCCTTCGGCGATCCCACCCCGACATTCGAGCTTCGTCCGGTCACTCACCTCAGCTTGCGGCAGTTCAAAAGCGGCATTCATTTCCCATAGCCAGCGTCCGCCGCAAACGCCAGCGGCTTCCTTCTAGTCTCCTTATCGAAAACGCCTCGGCCCGACATTTCTCGTTCCCCGGCGATCGTGCGCCGAGGCGTTTCCGATCAAGGCTAGCGACAACCCAGGACCTGGGAACCTTGACTCGGTCGGCAGAGAGCGTTTATTTCAAGGCCGCATACTCTTTACGGGCCGCGATCAGGTTGGGCATATCGGGATCGGCGTCCTTCCACACCGCAAAGAAATCCTGAAAGGCTTTCTTAGCCTGGGCAGTGTCGCCCATAAGTGCCGTCGCGCGCGGCCAGACCCAGATAAGCCAGCGAATAGAGAGGTCCCCAATTTCGGCCCTTGTGGTCGAGGATCTTCTGGAACTCGGCCGCGGCCTCCGGCCTTTGCCCGCACGCAGCCTGGCCAAGCCACGCTGGTAGAGCAAATCTGTTGTGTCCGGGTTCAGGGGTGGATTCTTCGCCGCCCGTTCGTCGGCGAGCCGCAAAGCCGCCGCATCCCCGCAGAGCACGAGCAACGGGTTTGACTTGTCTTTGAGCGCCGCTTCGCAATCACCCATGTACGCATCCACTACAGCAGAAGATGGTCCGTGTTGCACGTCACTGAGACCTTGCCTCCGTGCGATCTCGGGCTCCCGTTGGAAGAACTCGTTCGCCTTGCGCCGCTGCCCGTGCACCATGGCATTGACACCTTGATTTTGGAGGCTCATGAATTCTTCGGGTTTGCCCGCAAACCATTCGATTTCCCTGGCCTGTGTCGGATGATCGTCCTGAATGTAGGCGATGTCAGAAGGACCAAGTGAAACAGAGGGCCGTCCAGCTTCTGGGAGAACGCCTTCTCCGCCACAGCCTTCGCTTCTTCGAATCTGTCGAGGTTCACATACCGCTCATCACAGTGATCATGAACGGCTGAATTCGAGGCGCCAGGCGAAGCGATTCCTGCGCTTCCTCCAGTGCTTTCACGTACTCTCCTCTGCTTGGTGTATATGGAACAGTCGATTGTGGGGGGCCGGGAACCGCGGATACGCGCGCGCAGTCACCTTGAAGGCATCGATAGCCTTGTTCGTCTCGCCCGTGACTATCCGATAGTAGTGCCCCGTGATGAAGAGACGCTCGCGCTCGCTGACGTGGTCGATCAGTTTGAATGCCTTCGCGTAGTACTCTTTCTGCCGCACTCGGTCGCCGACATTAGAGTATGCGTTGCCCATCAATTCGTAAGCTTGGGCAAAGTTGGGGTCCATCTCGATGGCGCGCTGTAATTGTGGAATCGCCTCCCGCGGCGAATCCCGAGCAACCAGGTCATATCCCGAGCTGGAAAGCCTTAAGCGCGTCGAGGGAAGTAGTGGTCACCGATTCATCGAGGGAACGGCTCGGTTTTTGGATGGAACTTAGCGACTCCCCGAGATTCGCCCGCATCCCCTTCGCCGCCTTCGCCAGCGCCTTGAGCACGTGCTCCTTGTCTTCCGCTTCCGCCCGCTCGCGGGCCACCGTCGCGCCGGTCTGGCAGTTGATGACCTGAAGAGCAATCTGGTAGGTCTTACCCAAGCTGGCGATTGAGCCGCCCATAGTCGCTTTCTGGCCCTCGCGCACGCACACCTCGTGCGCGATATCGTTGGTGATCCGCTGACCGGCGGGACGCCCCATAAGCTGGAGCGTCTGGTTCACCTCCTGGTCGTCCATGATCTTCAGAAACGGCGATTTTTCCAGTTCGAACGCCAAGTCCTGGCGGAGCGCTCCGTCGAATTCCGTGTCGCCTGTGGTGTTGGTGAAATCGGCCATCACCAGCACGTCCTGATCGGTGAGCCGTTTAGTGTGCGCGCGTTGCCACCACAAGATCCCTCCGGCGATGAGCACCACGGCAACAGCCGCGGCGATTGCGTACTTAGGTAAGCGCGCCCGGCTTCAGGCTGCGACGGCCCCGCTGGCGCTGCTTTCACGCTCTAGGCGCTCAGGTCCGCGCGCACGTCTGCCGCTGATTGATACCGCTTCTCTCGATCCTTTTCGAGCAGCCGTGCGATGATCCGCTCCAGTTCTACCGGGATATTCGGATTTTTCTCGCGCACTGGCACCGGCGCTTTGGTCAGGATGCCTTCAAAGACCACCGGTGTGGTGGACCCTTGGAAGGGCCGCGTGCTGGTGGCCATCTCATACAGGATCACGCCCAGCGACCACAAATCCGAGCGCGCGTCCACCTTGAGTCCGCGGGCTTGTTCGGGCGACATGTACGCCACCGTGCCGATGGTGGTTCCCTGCTCGGTGAGGACTTGAGCGGTGGCGTCCGTGTCGCCCGCTTCCGCGTCTGGCCCCACCTGTGCCAGACCAAAGTCCAGAATCTTCACCTGGCCGGCGCGGGTTACCAGAATGTTGCCGGGCTTGAGATCGCGATGCGTGATCCCCAGCGCGTGCGCCGCCGCCATGCCGTCGGTCACTGCATCGCCTGGTCCAGCAGGGTGTGGATGTCGTCGGTTCTTGCGATGGGCGCGCCCTCCACATACTCCATGACCAGGTAATTTGGCCCGACGTCGTAAAGATGGCAGATGTTAGTGTGGTTCAGCGAGCCCACCGCCCGGGCCTCGCGCTCAAAGCGCGCACTGAAGCGTTCCTGCGCCACCTTGACGGCCACGTCCCGGCCCAATCGAGTGTCGCGGGCACGATAGACCTCTCCCATGCCGCCGGAGCCGATGGGCGCGAGGATTTCGTAAGGTCCCAGACGAGTCCCCGCGGGGAGAGAAATATCACCGCCGATGCGCGGAACGCTTTCGATCCGGTGCGTCCCCTCCTCGGATTCAGCCGCGACCTCCCAGATTGGCCGCTCCAGGAAGGTTCCGGGGGAGTTTTCCTGCGCCAGAAGGGACTCAACCTCGCCGCGTAGTTCCTCGTCACCGTGGCAAGCTTGATCCAGAAATGCACTGCGCAGGCTCGGTTCTTTTTCAGAAGCCGCGTGGTACAGCGATTCGACTTGCTGCCAGTGTTCGGAGGTCATGGCGCGCCAAGAGTATCCGATTAATGCTACATCCTACGGACTCCTGTGCGCTGAAATTCGCTGCGAACGCTAATGGCGGGGTTTCGCGGCGATCAGTGTACCTGGTTAGCGCGCTTTGCCAAGCCAGTCCGGATCAAGTGCACGTCTTCTTCAGTGAACGAAAGCGGTTTCTGTCCCATCTCCATATAGTCCTGGTGAGTCCAGCGTGCCTTCATGATCCCTGTCTCGGAATGTCGGCAGGTCTCTTGTAGGATATGCGTGATCTCGTGAGCCAGCACATGTGCCAGGACGTTCGGGGTCAACTCGGGCTCGGTCGCCCGTTGGACCCGATCGTAGAATACGTTGATGTGAACTCCTTCGTAAGGAAGCGCGAAGGCCAGAGCGCCGGGTGCACGTTCTCTGGGTGTTCCGGTAACCATTTCGACCACGATCGGTCTCCCGTGCCGCGCTTGAGAGATTGATGGCTTGCCTGTCCGCCAGTCGATGTTTACACCCACGCCAGCAAGTATTTCGTTCGCCAACTCTTGAGCCGGTCCCAACACCCTTGCAGGAACCACCGACAAGCCGGCCACATAGACTGTCACCTCGTCGGCCCGCGCACCTGTTTCCATCACCACCGCCATCGCCAGCATTGCTATGATCTTCATGACTTCCTCCCGTTCTCGGCTGGGTAAGCGGGAACGGGACGAAAGAAATACAATGGCCTGGAGATTTTTCTTAGCGGCCTCGGATGAAACCTCCGGAATCCGTCGAAATCACTGCTTTATTAAAGGCTTGGGGTGGTGGCGACCACGCGGCGCTCGACCGGCTGGTGCCTCTGGTCTATGCCGAACTCCACCACATGGCCCGGCGGCATATGCGGAATGAGCGCGAAGGCAACACACTACAAACCACCGCGCTAGTGAACCAGGCATACTTGCGCTTGGTGGACGTCAGGAATGCCGGCTTGAACGACCGGGTGCATTTCTTCGCGGTCTCGGCTCAGGTAATGCGCCGCATACTTGTCGATGCCGCCCGCGCCCGCGCTTCCGGCAAGCGGGGAGGCCAATTCAAACGCTCCAGCCACTCGACGGCGATTAACCTAGATGAACTTCCGGACCTCGGGTTCAAGCGAGCCGAGGAATTGGCGGCACTCGACGACGCATTAAATGCTCTGGCTCAGTTCGACGCTCGGAAAGCGAAGGTGATCGAGCTGCGTTTCTTTGGAGGTTTGAGCGTGGAAGAAACTGCAGAGGCCCTCCAGATTTCACCACAGAGCGTTATGCGTGACTGGAAACTGGCTAAAGCTTGGCTAATGCGAGAGCTGAGCCAGTAGCCTTCACCCTCCTGGCCAGGCGGAACCGTTCCTGCGCGGACCAACTCTGGCGGCACTTTGAAACGTAGTTTGAACCACTACTCTAGACCAGGCTCAGTTCCTGGTTTAACGCGCTAACCGGACATTGGGCTACACATGGAGCTAGTCCGGTTCTGGGCAGTGAACCGGGAGCGAGACTTCCGCATGATGTCGCGCATTGAACAAAGCCTTCGGCAGGCGAAGCCCGGAAGTTGGGGACGTTTCAAGGGGTGATGGTTCCGCCGGGCACTGATTTGTGATGTGGTCACAACGAAAGGAGTTTTGTTGTGACCACACTTCGACAACGGATGCTGGAGGACCTCCAGATCCGCCATTATTCTCCGACCACGATCCGGCTCTACCTGTACGCCATCAAGGCGTTTGCCAAGCACTTCGGCAAACCACCCGATCAGCTCGGTGCCGAGCACATTCGTCGATATCAGTTGTTCCTGACCAAGGAAAAGAAGGTGTCGACGTCCACCTACGTGCTGATGGTCTGCGCACTGCGCTTCTTCTATACCCATACCCTCCACCGGAAGGTCGCCATCGAACGCATTCCGTTTCCGCGGCGCGAACGGAAGCTGCCGCTGATTTTGAGCCGCGATGAAGTCAAAGCTCTGCTGGAGGCGCCACACGATCTGCGCCATCGCGCGATGCTGGCGATTCTCTATGGGTCGGGACTGAGAGTCAGTGAAGTCGCCCGCCTCAAGGTGGCCGACATCGACAGCGCCCGCAACGTGCTGTGGGTGCGTTCCGGCAAAGGACGGAGAGACCGGCAAGCGCTGTTGCCGCCGAAGCTGCGCGAACTGCTGCGCTGCTACTGGCGAAGCCGGCGGCCGACGGACTGGCTATTTCCCGGCGCCGATCCGAGGCCAGCCGATCTCGGTGAAAACGATCTTCATGGCTTGCCGGAAAGCGGCGCACGCGGCCGGCATCGCCAAGTCCGTTCATCCGCACTTGCTGCGGCACGCCTTCGCCACCCACTTGCTCGAAGCCGGCGTTAATCTCCGCACCATTCAGATCCTGCTCGGCCATGCCAACCTCGAAACGACAGCACGCTATCTGCAAGTCGCCGACGTGAATGTGCGCGCGACCACCAGTCCGCTGGAATCGCTGGAGTCACTCCGCCTCATTCCACCGAAGGGATGAAACAGCATCGGCTGGAACTGGCCGATGTCTTCCGCACCCATCAACGCGATTTCCTGGCTCGCTGGAACTCCGTGCTGTCGCGCCAGCAGAGGAAAGCGCTCCGAGACATTCGTGACTGCCGGACCGCGGTCCTGGGTGGTCATCTCTATGAGTGCGACCGGTGCGGACATCGCGTCAAAGTATTCAACTCGTGTCGCAATCGCAGTTGCCCCAAGTGCCAGGCCACGGCCCGCGCCAAGTGGCTCGCCGAACGGGAGGCGGAGCTGTTGCCCGTCCCCTATTTCCACGTCGTGTTCACGCTTCCGCAGCAGATCGGTCGCCTGGCGCTTCAGAACCCGAGACAGATCTATACCATCCTGTTTCAGGCCGCTTCCGAAACTCTGCTCACCATCGCCGCCGACCCCAGACATCTCGGCGCTTCCATCGGCTTCCTTGCCGTGCTGCACACCTGGGGTCAGAACCTGCATCTCCATCCGCACCTGCATTGCGTCGTGCCCGGCGGCGGCTTCTCCCCCGATGGCTCCCGCTGGATCGCCTGCCGGAAGGATTCCTTCTTCCTTCCTTATAAAGTTCTCAGCCGCCTGTTCCGCAAACTTTTCCTGTTATCCCTGGGAAAGGCTTTTCGCAAAGGCCAGACTCCATCTCTCCGGCGAACTTCGCGATCTGGCCAAGCCGGCCGCGTTCCAGGCCATGTGTGAAACAGCCGCTAACCTCGAATGGGTGGTTCACGTCAAGCCTCCCTTCGGTGGACCCCGGCGCGTGCTCAAGTATCTGGCTCGCTACACTCATCGCGTCGCCATCTCCAACCACCGGCTTCGCACTTTGGAAAACGGCCGCGTCAGCTTCGACTGGAAAGACTACGCGGATCATTCCCGCACCAAGACCATGACCCTGGATGCGGTCGAGTTCATTCGCCGCTTCCTGCTCCACGTGCTGCCTTCCGGCTTGGTCCGCATCCGCCACTTCGGCTTCCTCGCCAATCGAGTTCGCAAACAAAAACTGATTCAGTCGCCGCGCTCTGCTCGCCGCCTCCGCAGCACCCATTCCCATCGACTCTGACGACAGCACCACCAGCGTCGAAGACCCGCATTGTTGCCCCATCTGTAAGCTTGGCCGATTGATCGTCATCGAACTCATCGGCGCCGAACAACCGCCGCGGTTCAGGACACCTCATGATCGGCGCCACGTACCCCGTCCTCGCGTCCGCACCGGTTCCGATCGGAGCCTCAGCAGAGCTCTGTCTCCGGTCGATCCGCTATCTGCCGAGAGCCCTCCGCCACCCCTCGGCGCCAGTGTCTTCCACTCTGGAAGCCCCCCACTCATCTTCCAACCTGCCGTTCTCCCGCTCGCATTCCACGCCGTAAGCTGCAAAAAACCATTCAATACCCAGAGACTCGTTCCGGCTCCGTTCAATGAATTCTATCCGAAGTGCTCCGGCCCGACCATTCCGTTGCCTCACACCATCCTTCCGCCGGAGCACTTCCGATAGAATCCTTTTCATTATCGGTAGCCTCCAAACGCTCCGTCTCCCTGCTCACTGCACCGCCGTGTAAAGCACCTGGCTTCCCGACGCGCTCCCCAACGTGAACGTCACCGGAACTGCATTGCCCGGAGGAACTTGCGGCACCACTACATTGAACTGGTATAGCCCCACATAGTTCGGTGCCAGTCCTGCATAGGCCACATCGGCCTTCACGCCGCCGATCGAAATGGAAAAGTTCCCCGTGAGCTGATTCAGCTGCTGCACGATCTGCCCCGGCTGCACCGCCGGCGTCACTGGCCCGAACCCAACACCATACAGCACAATGGTGTCGCCCGCCTTAGCAGGTTTAGAGTTGACGCCCGTAATCGCGCCTGCTGGCAATACGTAAGATTCATCCGACGCGATCGCGACCACATATTGCGTGCCACTTACCGCAAAGGCCGGTGGCGCATCCAAACCCGGCTCGGTCGTATTGATGGTCAGGTTGTATGGGGCGCTGGTCCCTCCGCCGGTGGTAATCGTCAACGGCTGCACTCCCGGCGTGACCGTCGGCGGGACTTGTGCGTTCACCTGGCCCGAACTAATAAATGCTACGTACGCTGGCTGTCCTCCAATCTTCACCGAGGTACCGTCGAGTGACTTCGGAGCGTTCACACCGTTGAAGTCGCCGCCAGCCCATGGCCGCGAATCCGCCGCCAGGTTCGAGCCATAAATCTCGATCCACGAACCGGGCGCAGCCGAAGTAAATTCGCCAAACGAGCTCGCACTCACCACGCCGCCAGCGGTGATCGTCGGCGCCGGAACCACGCGCGTCAGCAGTCTGATCCGGTTATTGCCGTAATCCGCCACATACAGATTTCCGCTTGGCGAACCGCATACCGTGCGCGGCGTGCTCAGCTCTGCGCTTGTGCCTGCTCCCCCATCACCACCGAATCCTGCCGTTCCATTGCCCGCCGCGGTTGCGATTTTACCGTCCGGCGTCAGTACCCGGATCACATTGTTTTGCACGTCTGCGAAATATAAATCGCCTGTCGCCGATTGCTGGGGAAACAGCGTAAGCCCCGCCGGAAAGTAAAGCTCAGCAGCCGTTGCCGCGCCGCCATCCCCCGTGTATCCTATGGTTCCGCTCCCCGCCACCGTGTTGATGACCCCGCTAGGGTTCACATAACGGATGCGATCGTTGGCCTGGTCCGCGATATAAAACGAACCATTGGCGCCCAGCGCAATCCCTTCCGGATGTTTAGCAACGCATTCACCGCCGCACCGCCATCGCCCCCGAATCCTGCGAACTGGTTGGAATTTCCCGCGATCGTGGAAATGTTTCCCAGAATATCCACTTTCCGGATCACCGCATTCCCGCCATCAGCAATGTACACATTTCCCAACCCATCAGGCGCGACTGCGGACGGCAGGTACAACCGAGCCTTCGTGGCAGGACCGCCGTCTCCAAAATAGCCTTGGACCCCGGTTCCCGCGAACGTGGCGATTGTGCCGTCCGGCTTGATCACGCGGACGACATTGTTCCCGACCTCGCATACATATATGTTTCCCGTTAGCGCATCCCAGGCCAGCCGGAACGGCCGGTACATGCTGGCGTTCGCGGCTGGCCCGCCATCGCCGGTGTACCCCTGTGCCCCGGTCCCTGCCAGTGTGCTGATCTTGCCGTCAGTCGTGACCTTGCGAACCACATTATTAAGGTAATCCGCGATGTACAAGTTGCCGAAAGCATCGGTGGCTAGACCCGTCGGACTGTTCAGCGACGCATTCATCGCCAGCCCGCCATCGCCTGAATGTCCGGCTAAGCCATTCCCAACCACCGTGCTGATTGTAAACTGCGGAACCTGGCACCACGACGGTCCCACCAATGCCAGCATCGTTAGAAACCATCGCATAATACGGCCTCTCGCCTCAGTATAGGAGGGGCTGGGTCAGGAAGTTCGGATTCCTTGGCTTCCAGTAGCACGTCTGCCGAATCGACCGATACAAGATATCACTCCTATCGCAGTGAACGCCACTACGAGCAAAGTTGATTTCTCAGTAACACGAAAGCGCGTGTGTTGGGGAATCGATCGGCAGTGAAATACGCCTGATGTCACCAATTGAACTAAGCCTCCGGCGGACGGCGCGAAATGACGACGGGAGACGCTACGGCGGCGCCGTTGACCGGTGAAGACACACTTCGACGAAATCCCTCAGGCCGGGCTCGTAGCTTGCTCCTAAGCGACGCCGCCCAGCTTCTAGAATCGCATCAACCGCCGTCCCTTCCCGCTCGGCCGGAGCAGTTGCATTCTCCAACGACGCAATCTGTTTGATGAAGTTGAACAGACGGCCTCGATCCGACTGTGTCCACCATGATCGGTTCCCGGTACGGCCATACGAGCTAAGGACTGCGTGATGGCTGCGATACTGTTTCAGGAGGTGCGCCGTGTCAGCGATCACTACCCAGTGGAACCAGATCTTTCAGTACGAAGACGGGCAGACCGTACATACAAATGAAAGGGGCAATCCTGCTGTCACTTCAGAGCCCTCTCGTAAGCCCCCTCAACTCGCAAGCGATAACGACCACCATCGTAATGAGAAGCGGGTTGAAACGCTAGCATAATAAACTTCAATCTTCGCAAGCGGGATGTCAGTGCAAGAACCATCCCGACAAGAGTCCCCACACTAGCCTGGGAGTGGCGTTTCAACCACGCCGCCCCCACCGCGACAAGTGAATAGCGTGTGCTATTCCGTGATCCCAGTCACCAGTCGTTCCAAGTAGACGCGGTTGCCCAGCAAACAGCGCAGCCTGTTCTTTCTTCAGGCCAAATTTTGCGCCGTGGCCCTCATCTTGACTTAGTTTGGGGCGATGTGGAGAACATCCTTCTCATTTTCGGCGCAGATATTCTCCAGAACGTCAGAGTCCGCGAGAAGTTTTTGAGTGAACTTGATGCTGAAGGGCTTGGTATACATCTTGGCATCGTCAATGGTGACTTCGACGTCCATGTGCCCGAAATCACGCCGGTGGTAGCGCTCGACCACCCGTAAAGCGTCGCTGTGCGGATGTCCCATCACGTCCAGTACAGTCCGGTCGTTGAATCCGATGGTCTCGACGACCAGTGTGTCGCCCTCCCACTTACCAACGGAATAGCCTAGCCAAGTGGGCTCCGGATCTTTGGGAAGTGGGCGGCCGTCGGTGTGGATTTGACGGTGGGCGCCGTCGGATTCGAACATCATCACGATTTGACGAGGAGCCTGAACGATCTCATCAGGCTCGGAGACCAGATATGTAAGTGGAATTCCAATGGGCGCGCAGCTGCCAACATAACCTTTGCTTGTTCGGAGCATCGCAGCGGTCTGAGGGCGCATCGGGACATCGTCAGGCTTAAAGTCAAGCAGAATATTGACAGCGTACTTCGAAATGGTATCGGCCTCCATGCCGGGGACGTCGAGCGTATCGACATTGGCGCCAAAGAGCTGTTTCATTTCGGCAAGAGACGTGGGCTCAACGTGCCAGACGCCGGACAGATCGGGTTTCCCGTTCATGCGCGGTGGGCGAGCCGTAAGATTGGGTTTGCCACCTTTGGTTCGTGGAGTCCTTGTATCGTGATAATTCAGCCACTGAGGCGACACAGGTAGAACTCCGGCGATCAGCAAAATTGGAATCCACTTCATCCCCATTAGCTCCTTCTGGATTAAAGCTTGCAGGTGCTTTTGGACGGCTAGTCTAGCACGTTTGCGCGTGCGCTCGGCAAGGCATGAATCCGAGCCATTCGCGGCGCGCTTTCGCATTTTCTCTTGTTGCACATCGTGGCTTGATGGAATGCCCGACGGCAGAGAGAAGCGTCTACAGGAGACGAAGCCGTATACGTCTTTCCCGACCCGCTTTCAGCGAATCCGTCAAGCAACAGATCCCCTGGCTGGGTGACGACTCCAAGCAAATGCTGAAACACTATAGCCACATCCGCATGGAAGCCAAGAGACGTGCCGTCGCTGCGCTCGTGGTGAAACCAGCGCCAGTGGAGAAACCAGCACCAGATTCAAATAGCGCTGCTAAGGAATCCGCTAAGGTGGACCCGGATCAACTGGCGAGTGCTTCTCTAATCAATTGATTAATTTGGCTCCTCAGGTAGGACTCGAACCTACAACCCTTCGGTTAACAGCCGAATGCTCTACCATTGAGCTACTGAGGAGCAAGGCAGGCAGGTTACTTCCCATTCATTACAGCATCCAGCTTCTACGCTGTCAAATTTTGCCCGCTTGCTAAACTGATAGTTCCCATGGAATTGGAAAAGACATACGAGCCGCAGCGCTTCGAGCCCCGTTGGGCCGAATGGTGGGTGGAGTCCGGCATCTTTCACGCCGATCCGCACGCGCCCGGGCCGAGATTTTCCCTCGCCGTCCCGCCGCCCAACGTCACCGGATCGCTGCACATCGGCCACATGCTCGACCACACCGTGATCGACACCGCTACGCGCTGGCATCGCATGCGCGGCGACAACACCTTGTTCCTTCCGGGTACCGATCACGCCGGTATCGCCACGCAAATGCTGGTGGAGCGCAGCCTGGCCGCCGAAGGAATCACGCGCCAGCAAATCGGCCGTGAAGAATTCGTCCGCCGCGTCTGGGAGTGGAAAGAGAAGTACGGCAACCGCATCACATCGCAGATGAAGCGCATCGGCGACAGTTGCGATTGGAGCCGCGAGCGATTCACGCTGAATCCCGACCTTTCGCGCGCCGTGCTGGAAGCCTTCGTGCGCCTGTACGAACGCGGGCTCATCTATCGCGGCACGTACATGGTGAACTGGTGCCCGCGTTGCGCCACCGCGCTTTCCGATCTGGAGGTGAAGCACGAAGACACGCAAGGCCATCTGTGGCACATCCGCTACCCGGTGAATAACAGCTCCCGCTATTTGATCGTGGCCACCACGCGGCCGGAGACTATGCTCGGCGATACCGCCGTCGCCGTGAATCCAGCCGATCCCCGCTATCAGGATCTCGCCGGGCAAACCGTCACCCTGCCGCTGATGAATCGGCCGATCCCGATCATCTTCGATGAAATCGCCGATCCGCAGTTCGGCACCGGCGTGGTGAAGGTTACTCCCGCGCACGATCCCAACGATCTCGAAGCGGGCAAGCGTCACGACCTGCCACAGATCAAGGTGATCGGCGAAGACGCGCGCATGACCGCCGAAGCTGGCCCTTACGCGGGACTCGATCGCTTTGAAGCGCGCAAGCGCATCGTCGCCGATCTTGAAAAACAAGGCCTGCTCGAAAAAGTGGAGCCGTACACGCTCGCGCTCAGCAAATGCGATCGCTGCAGCACCATCGTGGAGCCGCTGATCTCCACGCAGTGGTTTGTCAAAACAAAGCCACTGGCCGAAAAGGCCATGGCCGCGGTGAACGAAGGCCGCATCCAGTTCGTGCCCGATAACTGGAACAAGACGTTCTTCAATTGGATGGAGAACATCCGCGATTGGTGCATCTCGCGCCAGCTTTGGTGGGGCCATCGCATTCCGGCGTGGCATTGCGCCAATTGCAAGAAGATCACCGTGGCGCGTGAGGCGCCAACGGCTTGCCCAACTGCCAGTCGGCCGAACTCATCCAAGATCCCGACGTTCTCGACACCTGGTTCAGTTCCAGCCTTTGGCCGTTTTCAACTCTCGGCTGGCCCGCGTGACACCGACGATCTGCGCGCTTATTATCCCACCAGCTTGATGATCACGGGCTTCGACATCCTGTTCTTCTGGGTGGCCCGCATGATGATGATGGGCATTGAGCTCACTGGCGACGTGCCGTTCCGCCAGGTGCACATGCACGGTCTGGTGCGCGATCCCGAGCGCAAGAAGATGTCGAAGACCAAGGGCAACGTGGTGGACCCGCTCGACATCAACGATAAGTACGGCACCGATGCCTGCCGTTTGTGGCTATTCAGGGCCGCCGCGCCCGGCACCGATATCACTTACAACGAAGACAAGCTCGACCTCCGCGCGCCAGTTTGCGAACAAGCTGTGGAACGCGGCGCGCATGCTGCTGATGAACATGGAGAGCGCCGGCATTGAGCCTTCCCTGCCCGAGCCGGGCCAACTTGAAACTGCTGGAGGATCGCTGGATATTCAGCCGGCTCAGCCGCACCGCGGAATCGGCGAATCGCGCGCTCGAACAGCATCGCTATCACGAAGTGGCCGAAGAGCTGTGGCAATTCTTCTGGCACGATTTTTGCGATTGGTATCTCGAAATCAAGAAACTTCGTTTGTCGCCGAACTCCGGACTTACCAACGACTGGCGTAATTTGCTGGCTGTCTTCAGCGCATATTTGCGCTTGCAGCATCCCATCCTGCCCTTCATCACGGAGGAATTGTGGCATCGCTTCGGCCAGAACACGTCGATCGCATTGGCGCGATATCCACAGGCTGGTGCGGTAGATCAAGTCGCCGAACACGAGATGGGCCTGCTGCAGGACATGGTGACGGCGGCTCGAAAATTGAAGGCCGACAACGGACTCGACGACAAACTGGAACTAGCGGGCGTGCTGTATTGCCGCAACGGATCGAAGAGCGTGGAATTGTCCGTGCTGGAATGGCTCGCCAAAGTGAAGCTGGACATGCGCACCGATCCCGCACCCGTACTAAGTGGCGCGGTTCGCTCCACTCCCGAGTTCGATCTTTCGCTCCAGCTTCCGGAAGTGGATCACGAGGTGCAGCGGCAGCGCTTGGCAAAAGAGACCGACAAGCTCGGAAAAGCTGGTCGTGAATATCGATCGCCAGCTCGAAAGCGAAAAGTTCCTGAATGGCGCGCCTCCTCACGTGGTGGAAGAGTTGCGTGCCAAACGAGCTGGGTATATCGCTCAGATCGAAAAGAACCGCGCCGCGATCGCCCAGTCCTAACACGCCCATGCCATCGACTTGGCGTGGCTGCGATCGCAACTCCCGATCGCCGTATCGAGTGGCACACCACTATCGGCTCCACGATGACCGAAGCCAGCCAATTGGCGGATTCTGGGCGTCCCTTCAGGCACCCTGGTCGGCGCCGAGGAACAGACCGCCGGACAAGGCCGTCATGGGCGATCGTGGCATTCCGAGCCAGGCTCAGGGTTGTACGTCTCCATCATTTTGCGGCGCCGATTCACTCCAGCTACCTTGCCTGTGGTTACGCTGGCGCTCGGTCTCGCGGTGCGCGAAGCGATCCTCAAGACCACCGATCTGGCGTGCGATCTGCGCTGGCCCAATGACGTACTCATCGAATCCAAGAAGTGCGCGGGTATCCTCACCACGCTCGAATCCTCGGCTATCATTGCAGGCATCGGCATCAACGTGAATCATTCCTCGTTCCCGGCAGAACTGAGCGGCATCGCAACCTCTCTGCGCATCGTCCAGCGGCCGCGTCCATTCCCGCGAACAGCTGCTGCTCCACCTGCTCGCGAGTGTCGACCAATACTGCGACTTGCTTGAGAAACAGGGCCGCGGACCGGTTATGGAAACCTTCGCGCGCGCATCCAGCTACGTTTCCGGCCGCCGCGTTTGTGTGGATCAAGAGGGGTCCTTACTGCGCGGCACCACTGCCGGGTCTGAACGATTCCGGCTTTCTGATTCTTCGAGGCGACGACGGAGCGAACAACGTGATCGTCGCGGGAGGAGTGCGCCCATGCTCTTAGCTCTGGACGCCGGCAACAGCAACATCACCATTGGCGCTTTCGAAGAGACCACGCTGATTGGCCGCTGGCGGCTCCGCACCATTCACGAGCAGACCGCCGACGAGTGGGGCGTCTTGATGCGCAATCTTTTTGCGCTGGCGTCGCTCGATCTGGAGCGTGTGGATGGCATCATCATCGCGAGCGTGGTGCCTACGCTGGATGCCCCGCTGCACGCCATGGCGCAGCGCTATTTTCATACCACGCCGCTCTTTGTGACGCCCGATACCGATATCGGTCTGAAAGTGCTCTACGATAACCCGCGCGAAGTGGGCGCGGATCGCGTGGTCAACGGCGTCGCGGCGTTCCATCGCTACGGCGGCCCCTCGGTGGTGGTAGATCTCGGAACAACAATTAATTTCGACGTTGTTTCCGCCAACGCGGAGTACCTGGGCGGCATGATCTGCCCCGGCATCGGCATGTCCATCAGCGGTCTCTTCGCCAAGACCGCGCGCTTGCCCATGGTGGATCTCCGCGAGCCCGAGCGCCTCATCGGCAAAACCACGGTGAACAGCATTCAATCGGGCCTGTACTATGGATTCGCCGGCTTGATCGATGGAATCGTCGGCCGCGTGGTGGCCGAGCTTGGCAAGCAGTACCAAGGTGATCGCCACCGGCGGCCAGGCGCAGTTGATCGCGCGCGCGGCACGCTCGGTTCAAGAGATCAACGAGGATTTGACGCTCGAAGGCCTGGAAATCATATGGCGCCGCAATCGCAAAAAGTGAGACGAAGAATCAGCCTGGCCTTCCAATTACTTCAACTATTTCACGGAAGTGGAAGAGCGTTTTCAAAAAGCGCGCGGGACGGGCCTGTTTCTGATGTCGCCGCTGGATTGGGCGCTGGTGGAGACCTGGAAAAACGCGGGCGTGCCTTTGCAAGCGGCCCTGCGCGGCATCGACGCGGCGTTTGAAAAATGGCGCACGAAGAAGAAGCGCGGCCAAAACGTGAATTCGGTGGCCTATTGCTCGCAGGCCGTTCTGGCTGAGGCTCAAGCCATGGCGGGAGTGGCGCCCGCGCGCGGCCACAAAGAATCCTCCGCGCCGTTTCGCTTGGAGGATCTCGAAAAATATCTCGGGGATAACGCCGTAGCAAATCCGCCAGCAGCCGGGCTTCGAGGAGATCGCCGCCGCAGTGGATCGCCTGGCCTCGCGAAGCCGCCGCGCTTTTTCACGATTTGGAAGATCTCGAACAACGCCTCACCGCGCTCGAAGACAAGATGATCGCACTCGCCCGCTCGCGTCAAACCGAAGAAGCCCTATTGGCTGCCCGCCGCGAACTCGATCTCCAGCTTCGCCCCTATCGCGGAAAAATGACCGCGCCGCAGCTTGCCATGCTGGAAAAGCAATATCTCGAGCGGCAGTTGCTCGAGTCGGCGGGCTTGCCCCGGCTAAGCCTGTTCTATCTCAGATAGCAGTCGTGGGTATCATGGTTCTAAGGCAACATGTCCCCTGCCCCGTCACAATCCAAGCGCACCGCTCACATCTTCACGGCCATCACGCTGGTGTTGTCAGTGGCCTGCCTGGCATGGGCGCTGCACGGCGTAAACTGGACGGAGCTGTGGGAAGAGATCCGCGAACTCGACTGGCGCTGGGTTTCCGTCGCTGTGGTCGCCGACCTCTTGGTTTATGTCATTCAGGGCTGGCGTTGGAGCCTTCTGCTCCTGCCCGTGGCGCCGGTCAAGCCGTTGGATGCGCTGGGCGCCATCTATGTCGGCTTGTTCGCCAATGAAGTGTTGCCGCTGCGCGCAGGCGAACTGATTCGCTGCTTCTTGATGGCGCGCTGGAGCAAGATCCCCACCTCCGTGACACTGGCGTCGGCGTTGATCGAGCGCATTTTCGATGGTTGCGTTGCTCATCGCCGGTCTGTTTGTCTCGCTGCGCTACATGCGGCACTTTCGCTCTGAGCAGCAACCAGGCCCGGGCCATCGAAATCATCACCACGGGCAGCATCTTCCTTGCGATCATCCTGCTTATTTGCGCGGCGCTGCTGGCCGTCGCGATGTATTGGAGAGAGCAGACGCTGGACGCGCTTCTCGACGTGCGTATGTTCTCCTGGGCGCATGTGTTCATCGAAGATCTCCATCGCATCGGCCACTCGCGCTATCTCTATTTCTCAGCGGCGGTCAGCATTCCTTACCTGCTCATACAGATCGTTCCCATCTACGCGATCATGCAGGCTTATGGGTTCGACGGCGTCAAGTGGGCGCAGGCCGGAGCCCTCATGATCTTGCTGCGCCTGGGCTCGGTGGTGCCGCAGGCGCCCGGCAACGTCGGCCTGTTTCAAGTGCTGTCGACGCTTGGCCTCACGCTATTTGGCGTTCCGGGTAGCGACGGCGCGCCGCTTCACCGCTATTTTGTGGGGCGTCGTGACACTGCCCTTGTTGATCGTCGGGTTTGTCGCGTTGGTCGCCTCCGGCTCGAAGATGGGCGACATTCAGCGCGAAGCTCAGGCCGAGATGCGCGCGCGGCAAGACGAACTGGCGAAGAGCTGACAGCAGGACGTGACGCCCTTGCGAAGTGAAGTCGTAAGCAGGCCGTGAATTCTGCGAAGAGTCTGATCCAGAATCCCCAGCCCACTCTTAGTGAGTCATGGCGTAGACCACGTAATCTACGCCGACGCGAATCGCCAATCCTGAAAACTTCTCCGGATAGTTCGGATCGTCGGCAAATTCCCACGCGTCGCCGACGTCGGAGTTGTACGAGATCGCCACCATGATGCGGCCTTTGTCGTCGTAGATGCCGCGCCAGTGCGCGCCGCGGCCGCCCTTCGCCGCAGTTCTTGCAGCCTTGATACAAGTGCGCCGCGCCAGGAATCTGAAAGCGATCGTTCAGATCGAACACGGTGTGAAAGATCGCATCGCTATCCGGAATGTCCACGATGGGGCGGTCCGGAAACACGAAGCGAATCCGCTTCAAGAACATCTCCCACTCGTAGTCGCCGTGAAAATCGTCCGCCATGAAGAAGCCGCCGCGCAGCAGATATTCGCGCATCACTTTGGCTTCCTGTTCGGTGAAGCCCCATTCGCCCACCTGCACGGCGTAGATCCAGGGCCAGTTGAACGCTTCGTCGCCGTCTTCCATCATGACGGGCTGCTCGACGGAGCGCACTTGAATGCGCGTCAAACGCCGGACCGCTTGCGAAAAATGGCGGTCGGCGCGCGGATAGTCCTGGGTCCAGAGTGACAAGCCCTGGCGGAAATCGCCATCGAAGCGGCCCGCATAGCCGTCGTTCGGCCCGGGCGGAAACATGAGCCGCGCAAAGGCCCACTCGCCCGGCACCTGCCAATCCGGCGTGAGCTCGAAGTTGAAATATTCGACGCCGGGAAGCTGGCGGAAAGGCTTCTGGAACGCATAGAGCGCGCCGAGGAAAACGAGGCCGCATCCCAGCAAACACGCAGCTCTTCGCCCGATCATCGGTGGCACCCATCCCGAGAATACCATTCGCGAAGGCTGCCGATTGCTATACTGCGTCTTCCGCCCGTGAACCAATCGGCCTCCGATCACCGCGTCGGCCTTAACCGCCGGATTTCTCGGCTGGACGCTGGACGCCTTCGATTTCTTTCTGGTCACGCTCTGCCTCACCGCGATCGGAAAAGAGTTTCATAAGTCCGATCAGGAGATGGCGGTTTCGATCACCTTGACGCTGGCCTTTCGGCCGGTGGGCGCGTTCCTTTTTGGATTGCTCGCCGATCGCTACGGCCGCCGGCTTCCGCTGATGATCGACCTGGTCTTTTATTCGGTGTGCGAGGTGCTCACGGGTCTGGCGCCCAACTACACCACTTTCCTGGTGCTGCGCGCGTTGTTCGGCATCGGCATGGGCGGCGAGTGGGGCGTGGGCGCTTCGCTCGCCATGGAGAAAGTTCCACCGCGCCTGCGCGGCGTGCTCTCCGGATTGCTGCAAGAAGGCTACGCGGCCGGCAATCTCCTGGCCGCGATCGCCTTCTTCTTCCTGTTCCAGCGTTGGGGCTGGCGGCCGCTCTTCTTCCTGGGAGGATTGCCCGCGCTGCTCGCTTTGTTCGTCCGTTTCCGCGTGAAGGAATCCGAAGTCTGGCAGAAGAGCCGCGAAAAGACTTGGAGCGGACTGGGGCGCGCCATCGCCTCGCACTGGAAGCTGTTCCTGTATCTCACTCTGCTGATGACGATGATGAACTTTGTCTCGCACGGCACGCAGGACATGTATCCCACGTTCCTCGAACGCCAGTGGCATTTCGGACCGTCTGCAGCGCTCGGTGATGACCGGGATTTCGATGATCGGCGCGATTCTGGGCGGCATCGTGATGGGGCTGCCTGTCGGACAGCTACGGCCGGCGCCGCGTGATGATTAGCTGCGCTTCTGGGCGGAATCCTGATGGTTCCACTGTGGGCTTATGCGCCGTCCACAGCGCTGTTGGTCTTGGGCGCGTTTCTGATTCAGTTCATGGTGCAGGGTGCGTGGGGCATCATCCCCGCGCATTTGTCCGAGCTTTCGCCCGACTCGGTTCGCGGATTCATGCCGGGATTTTCCTATCAATGCGGCGTGCTGGTGGCCGGTTCGGTGGTTTATATCGAGCCCGTTCTTGCCAAGAGCATGGGTTATGCGACCGCTATGGCGATCACCGCCGTGACCGTTTTCGCGCTGGCCGCGATCGTAGCGGCGGCAGGCAAGGAACGCAAAGGACAGGTGTTCGGCGGCGGCGCTTAATTCGAACCTTCGGACGGGATAATCTTTGCTGACCCAGTCGGTGTGCAAATTCGTCGCCACGTTCAGCACGCGGATGTGGGTGAAGCCGAGCTCCTTGAGCGTGCGATAGGCCGGGCGGATGTTGGGACACTTCACCATCGGGCAGCAGCCGCAATAAATCACGAGGTCGGCGTCTTTCGGCAGCTTTGCCACGGCGTCTTTCAACGCTTCGATTCCCTCCGGCTTCGACGTCGGACCGGCATTGATGGCATGCACGATATGCTTGCCCTGATACAACACCGGAAACGCTACCGACAAGATGATGGGCGCCTTGCCCGACTGAATGGCACTTGCGCCAGTTCGGCCGGCTGCAGTAGCTCACCGGCAGCCCAGGGATCGGAGGCTGCCTCCTGGCCCCAACAGCGCGCAGCTGGCCAGCCCCGAAATCGCAAGAAAAGCCGCGCGGTTTCTATGGTTCATAAGGAAACTTTCGAACTCCTTTCATGCACTCGGCCAGCGCCTGCAGAAGCGAGGATCCCCAGCCCATCGGCGTATAAGGCGCGGTCTTTTGATTGGTCTGCTTATCGGCTTGAGCCAGAAAACGCATCGCTGGATCGGGCGGGTTCACGTATTCCCGAACCGTGATCAGGAACTCCACGTCGCCGCCAGCCTGCTGTTTCAGCATCGAGTAGTGCTCGATCTTGCACAACCGCTCGGTGGGCTTCTCTTGTGCGTAATGCCAGTCGGACAAGCGCGATCCTCCTTGGGAACTTAGTCCCTCAGTGTATCGCAGCTGTGCGTAGCGTGTCAGCCTTCGCTTTCGCTGGCGTGACCTTTGTGAAGGAAGACGTCCAGGAAAATGCTGACCACGTAGCCGATGAACGCCCCGGCCGCGCCGCCTCCGATCAGGGATTGAACGGCCCGTATCCAAATCGATCTCCGAGGGGCATCGCCACCGCGAGACCGGCCGCAGCAAACACCAGTGCTACCAGTAGCCGTTTTCTCATTTGTTGTTATTCACCGCCTGAATTAGTAACAAGGTCAGTATGCAGCCAACAGGGGATTGAAACCAGGGGGAATTACTGTAATGGTGGTGGGGTTATCGCCTGAACCCAGCGTAGTGTTTATCTTTAGTACACCTAATGTCGCTAGTTCTAACCCAGGGCGCCGGCGTTGCGGTTGCTAGTCGAAGTCGAATGGTCTCTTAGGCTTAGGAGCGTCGGGATTTTCCTTGGCCTGCTTGAGTAATTCGTCGAATTTCCGCTCCAGCACTTTTTGATGGCCCTTATGCTGATCAAACGACTTCTGAAACACTTCACCGCGCCGCGCCTCTTCGCCTTTCAGCTTTTGAACGGCGGCGCCAATGTCCTCGATGGCCGGCGGCTTCTTGTGCTCTTCGAAGCTGATCACGGCTTTGAGTTCCGGGTCGATCTGAAGCATCGCTTCGCAGCACGGGCAGCGCACTTCCACAAGCTGGCGTTTGCCTTTGGCCATAGGGCAGATATTAGCGTAACCGTGCGGGCCCCGCGGCGCAAGCCGAGGTTGACGCAATGCGATCATGCGCTCAGTGCCGACGGTCGTGAAAAGGGATCTCGCGCGGTCCCTTCGTCCAGCCCTTCGATCCGGATCACGGCGGGCTTCGCGGGTGTGGCCACAGGGACCGGCGCGGGTGGGGTATTGGAAGTCGACTTTTCTTTCACCCCTTCAGTCAAACCAGCGCTGGCCGCCGCGGCTTTCTGCGACGCCGCAAACGCCATCGTGCTTTCTTCCAGTTCCTGCTCGGTCAGACGTAAGCTGACCTTGGCGGCCGAGCCATCCACATTGAACTTCAATCTTCTTCGCGATACTTCTGCGTTTGCGCCCCGGCGCTCTTGTCCTTCGCCGCAAGATTCATGACGTGGGTCAATTCGGCGGTCACGCGTTTAGCAGTGGCATCGGACGAGAAACGTACGGTAATGTCCGCCGCCAAGCCCGCGCGCAGATCGAAGCCCGCTTCGAGGCCCTGCGCCTCCGAGGCCCATTCACCGCCATGGAACAGGGCTGCGATCCGGTCGCTGGACATCATTTCCGTAGCGTCCATAATCACCCAGAGCTCATAGCTGGCGTCCATTTCGGCTGCGCGAGCCAGCATGGATCCGGACGCTGGCGTAGGCTGCTGCGACGCTTGCGCGAATTGGTTGCGATCGAGCGCGGCGAAAATCGACGGCGCATCTCCGAACAGAATGGTCTCAGCGTCGAACAGAACCCACGCTGTGTCCTTGGCGGCGCTACCCTGCGGATGTTTGCCCTGCGGCCGGTAAACCTGGAAGGAATTGTACGCCTGCGGCTTGGCGCCTACGCGGGTGAAGACCTGGCGAACTTTGGCCGCGTCGAAGTGTCCATGGATGGCGATCAGAATCGGCGACTCGGCGGAATCGTCAGCTGAATTCTTGCCCGGCGAAGAGATCAGCACGCGATCGATATCGTCCAGAAGTTCCAGACCCGGCATGGCCGCCAGGGCGCCGGCGTGTGGGCAACTGCTCGCGAATCATCGCGCCCGCGCGTAACGGCCGGATGCGCGCCCAATCGATGCCGATCAGCGCCTTGGCATTGGGGTCGACAAACCGCCACAGCGCGGGATCGGACTGGCCCTATCGCGGCCACCGGCAGCGAGCAGAACGGTGAAAGCAAGAGTGGCGAGAACACGTCGCATATCTGCTATTGTCTATCGGTCGAAACTGGCGCCAGGTGCAGGGCGGCGCCACGAATTCGAGGCATCCAAGGAAGGCTGGGAATGTTATATTGGGAATGCCTTCCTCGCTGTACTCCGGGCCCGTAGCTCAGTTGGTTAGAGCGCTACCTTGACACGGTAGAGGTCACAGATTCGAGTTCTGTCGGGCCCACCACTTACTCACTTACGGGTGATTGCCTCCGATAAAGCAAGGGTTAGCGCAACCCATAGCTGACCGCTAGGCGCTCTTCCGAATCGAAGGGCGCTTAAATTCTTCGCCGAGCAGATCATGAATCCGCTTAAGCACCATGAGCAGCGTCAGGACGAAATTTGCCAGGAGCATATGCAGGATGAATGTGAGCGGCCACGGTGTGCCCTCGCTCTTTGGATTTTTAGTGAAGAAGAGTCCGGTCAGGCTCAGAACTACGACCGCGATGGACACCAGAATTGCGAATGACAGGTTTTGATGGATCTCTCGAAGGAAACGGCGTTTGACCTGCGCCGCCGCGTCCGCTCCAGAGAATCGGGGATCGACTACGAATCCCCAAGCTAGCATCAGCAGGTTAAGTAGGAGTCCAGCGAATATTGCAAACGCCGCCAGCATCCCATTCAGCACATTCGTGTCGAACCGGAAGCTCTTCCATGTTCCGAGAACACCAAACAGCACCGGCGTGCCCACAAACACCAAAAACTCAGGCACACTGCGTCGCCCAGTGCGATAGTCGTACAACGTATTGAAATGCTCCGTGACAATGTCAAATACATTCAGCTTTGAAAAAGGTGCGCCAAGTGATTGCATAAAAAGTCATGCTCCGGCTGCTCCGTACAGCTCCGTTTCAAGATCTTCGAGTAGTTCGCGAGCGATTTGATCAATGCTCTCGAAGGTAGGGTTGCGTGTCTTCTTATCCACCGAGACCTGCTCGGTAACGTCGTACTCTCCTCGCATCTGAATCTGGTCAGTTAATTTCACCGTTCGACGGCGTCCAGCGAGTGTCATCACAAATTTCACCGCATCGTGGGGGAAACTGGGAAGCTGAATCAACGGTCCACTGGGAGTAGCACCCTCCCCAAGAATAGAACGAATTCTGTCTCTTACACCTTTGACGTCCATCCCCCGAAGGTTGATGCTTAATTTGGCACTGCCCCTTGTTTCGAGGTGCCCGACGCCGATGGCATCGGAGATGTCTGACGGCAGCTCGTACCTAATCAGTTGAATTTCCTGGATTTTGGCTTCCTCGACATACCGTGCAATGATCGCCCGAGTGGTGAAGGAATCGACGTGAACCCGCTCGTCCTCGAACTTTTCCTTGACCTTCTCCTCCAGGAGGTCTCGGAAATGCGAGACTACGCCGTCCGTTCCGCTGCGTTGCATCAGCAGAATCCCCTTCGTACGTCCTTTCGGCAGACTGATGAGAAAATAGAATGGTGACATATCGGCGTGTGTGGGTTCCTTGATGTGAACCACCGAACCGTCTGTTATTTCACGCAGAGTGCCTTGGTTACCAAAGTCGCCGCCCTCGATGATTCCACAAATCGTTCGCCCATCCACCTTGTACGTTGTAACGGTAATTGCCCGTAAATTGGCCTCATCAGCCTGATTGGTTTGTTGAAGTTCCCGAACAGTGGCCTCTACGAATTCGAACAGGTCGTTATCACCCGCAAAGCTATCCACGGCCTCATCCACGGACGTGTAGGTAGGCCTAACCTTAATAGTGTAAGGGGCCAACGAAATTGATTTCATAAAGGCGTGCTGAAAGCATATCAAAATAAGTGCTGTTTCAGGGAATCATCCCATCTTTTCTCGGAGTTGGAAACCTTTGGCGCTCCGTATTGCAGCCAACAAATCTCGTAAATCTGCACGGTCCGGCATCCAGTTCTCCCTATGCCAATATTCCCGCGCGCCGGTCACAATCCCAAAGCGCGCCCGTAGGAACTCTCGGACAGTCTGACGCCGGGCCTTGAGCGTGACGCGTGCCGCGTCAGCTTCATGGGCCCGACAGGCTGACAGGCGCACACGGTGACGGACCGGTGGGGTCATTTAGGGTCCAATTCAAGTGGAATACTGAACCAAAAAGCGATTGCTGTACCGGCGTCGAAGGGCCGTGGGCGTCCGACTTTGCGACGGAAAAGGCTCGAACTGGGTCTCTATGCGACGACCACATCCCGGACCATAAATACACCTGAGTCCGCTGCGCTACAGTGGCATAATGCGTTTGCCTTTTCTGTTGCTCTTTGCATTTCTCCTCCGTGCCCAGGCGCCTACGCCTTCGCCGGAAGAGATAGCCCGGAAGCAACTCGAATACACTCGCGCGCACTATACAAAATACGATTACCGGATCCCGATGCGAGACGGGACCAAACTCTTCACGTCGGTCTACGCTCCGAAGGACGATTCAAAGAAGTATCCGATCCTCATGCAGCGGACCCCATATTCGGTTGCGCCCTATGGCATCAATAACTACCCCACGCGATTGGGCCCGTCCGATCTCTTCACCAAAGAAGGCTTCATCTTCGTCTACCAGGATGTCCGCGGGCGTTATCTATCCGAAGGCACATTCGTAGATGTTGCCGTGCATAAGACCCATCTCGCAGGCCCGACCGATCCTGACGAAAGCACCGACACTTACGACACCATCGACTGGCTGGTGAAAAACATTCCGGGCAACAACGGACGCGCCGGCATGTGGGGTATATCCTACCCCGGCTTCTACGCCGCATATGGCCTGATGAATTCCCACCCGGCGCTCAAAGCCGTTTCACCGCAAGCTCCCATGGGCGACGTCGGCAATGGCGATGACGCTTATCACAACGGCGCGTTTTATCTCGCGGCTAATTTCGGTTTCTACGTCGGTTTCAAACCGCGCGGCGTCGAGCCCGAGCGTCCACCCCGCACCGTTCCATTCGACTTCGGCACGCCGGACCAATATGACTTTTACCTCAAGATGGGCTCGCTCTCTAACGCGAACGAAAAATACCTCAAGAACAAGAACAGTTACTGGGACGATCTGCTGAATCACGATACCTACGATGAATACTGGCAATCGCGCGCGCAGTCGCCGCACATGAAAAATACAACGCCTGCTGTCATGTTCGTGGGCGGCTGGTTCGACGCGGAGGATCTCGCCGGTCCGCTTAAGCTGTTTCGCGCCGTGAAAAGCGGCGGACCAAAAGCACCCGTAACGCTCGTCATGGGCCCTTGGCTGCACGGCGGCTGGTCGCGCATGGACGGCGACAAACTCGGCAATCTTAGCTTCGATTCAAAGACCGGCGAGACCTATCGCGAACAGATCGAGTTGCCCTTTTTTATGCAGAATCTCAAGGACAAAGGGGATGGGCTGAAAGCGTCCCCGGATGCCAAAGTGCCGGAAGCGTATCTCTTCGAGACCGGCACTAATCAATGGCGGCGCTTCGAAACATGGCCCCCTAAGGAAGCCGTGGAAAAGACGCTCTGGCTGGACGCAGGCGGGAAACTTGCATGGCAGGCGCCATCCGAAACGGGAACTGACGAATACGTCAGCGATCCTGATAAACCGGTTCCGGTAATCGGCGAAATCGGCCCCGGCATGGCGGGCGACTACATGACTTACGACCAGCGTTTTGCATCGCAACGCCCCGATGTGCTGGTCTATCAGACCGATCCGCTCGATCGCGACGTCACCATCACGGGCCCGGTAACTTCGGTCCTGCACGTATCCACGACCGGCACGGATTCCGATTTCATCGTCAAACTCATTGACGTTTATCCCAATGATTACCCTGATCCAACGCCCAACCCGAAAGGCGTGCACATGCCGGGCTATCAGCAACTGGTGCGTGGCGAGCCGATCCGCGGCAAGTTCCGCAACAGCTTCTCAAAGCCCGAGCCGTTCAAGCCCGGTGAGCGCGCAAAGATCGAATACGTCATGCCTGACATCTGCCACACTTTCCGACCGGGTCACCGGATTATGGTGCAGATTCAGAGCTCGTGGTTCCCGCTGGTAGATCGCAATCCGCAGAAGTTTCTCAGCATCCCGCGCGCGAAGACCGCGGATTTTCAGAAGGCCACTGAACGCATTTATAGAGGCGGTGAATACGGTTCGGGGCTGCGCGTTCAGTTGTTGCCGTGAGGAACGCCGGGCCCGTTAGAGCGGTTCGGCCTGTCGGCCCCCGATACCCTCAGCGCCACCACTCCGACCGCAATTCCTCGCCTGCGATTACCTCCGAAGGAACGCCCGGCGTCGGCGACCAGAGCTTCAGTCCGTCTATCGGCCAGATGCTTCTCGATAGGCTGCCTCCAGTGGTGCAGAGCCAGATCGAATAGTCCCCAGTGAATCGGCATGAGCAGACCATGGCCGCCCATAGCGCGAAAGCTGCGCACAGCGCCGTCCGGTCCCATGTGAATATCGGCCCACAACGGATCTGAAGCGCCGATCTCAAGCATGGCCAGATCGAACGGCCCGAACTGCTCGCCGATCTCGTTGAAGCCCGGCCACTCCCCGGAATCGGCTCCGTAGTAGACACGATGTTGCGGCCCGGCCAATACAAATGAAGCCCACAGCGTTTCGAAGCGATCGAAGAGGCTGCGGCCCGAAAAATGCCGCGCTGGCAGAGCCGTCACCCGCACCGCGCCCACTTGCGTGCTGTCCATCCAGTTCAGTTCGAGGCAATGCGCCGCCGGCACACCGAGATGCTTCAGCAGCGCGCCTACTCCGAGCGGCGTAATCCATCGCGCTCTCTCCACCGCGGCCAGATGCGCCATCGCGCGTATCGTGCCCGCGCCCAGGTGATCGTAGTGATTGTGCGAAACGATCACTGCGTCGATGGCTGGAAGATTCGCTCAACTCCAGAGGTGCGGGGAAAAACCGTTTGGGCCCGGTCCAGTTCGTCGGCGACGCGCGCTCATCCCACACCGGGTCGATCAGGATGCGGACTCCATCGATCTCGATGATCGACGTAGCATGTCCCATCCAGGTGATGCGCAGTCCTGAACGCGGCTTTGAGGCGTAAATTGTAGCGTCGGTGTGAAAGGGACCCAGCGGCTCGCGTGGTGACCGTGCCTTAGCCCCCAGAAAGAACCGCGGGCCCACCTTAAACATGACCGAGAATCCACCGACCTTCGTCGGTACAGGATTAAGATATCGGCGGCCATTCCGCCGCGCAGGCTGAAGCAGCATGGTTATTCGATGATATGCGCCTGCAGCGGATTCCGGTTTCCGGATCTCAGTGAATTCTGGCGATGGCTTCTTCTTCTCGTGCCACAATCTCTCTCGGCAGCGCCAAATATCCTAGCGCGGCGGCTTGCCTTTGGCCGGGCCCAAGCATCCACTTCAGGAACGCAGTAATTGCGCTCCGCTTCGCGTCGTCCGCGATGTGGGTGGGAACGACAAGCCAGGTGAAAGATGCAATCGGATAGGCGCCCTCTCCGGGTGCATCCACGATCGATGCTTTGAAGTCATCCCCAATCTGGCTGGAGTGCCCTACAGCGGCCGCGATGCTTTCCAGACTGGCTTCAACGAATTCGCCCCTGTGATTACGAATTCTTCCGTAGCTGAGGTGATTCTGCAGCGCGTAGATGAACTCCACGTAACCAATCGAGCCACCCAGTTCTTTGACAAGTTTGGCCACGCCATCATTGCCAGTGGCGGCTCGGCCAGTCGGCCATTTCGGAACCAGGCTGGAGCCGACTTCGGCCTTCCACTCCGGGCTGGTCTTCGACAGGTAGTCGGTCCAGGCGTAGCTAGTGCCGCTCCCGTCGGCTCTGTGGACCACGACAATGTCAAGATCGGGCAGTTGAACGCCACGATTAGCTCGCTTCAGAATTGGGTCGTTCCATTTCGTGATCTTTCCGAGGAAGATGCCCGCCAGCGCTTCTGGCGTAAACGCAATGTCCTGCGGAACGCCAGGCACATTCACAATCGGAACTACCGCACCGACAATCGACGGAAAAAGGAGATAGTTGCTTTCATCCGCCGGGAGCAAGGTCGCGGATTGCCTCCGGACTGTCCGAAGCTCCGAAGTCAATACCTCCAGCGAGGAGTTTACGAACGCCTGCTTCCGAGCCGATCGCGTCATAGGTTATCTGCGTGCCCGGATCTTCCGTCTGGAAGTTGGTGAACCATTTCTGGTAGACCGGGTAAGGGAATGTCGCGCCGGCCCCATTCAGCGTGATCGCGGGTTGAGTCCGAGGAGATGCCGGCGTTAGCGTCTCAGGTTGATTTAGCGCCTCGGCAAGATGTTTCGCGATTTGCTTTGAGAGGTCCTTGGAAATATCTTCGGATGCCTTCCCTGGGGTCACTAAGTACGACCAAACGGTCACGCCGTGTTTATTCTTCAACTCGAGGGACAGATAGCCAGCTGTAGATAGGTGTTCCGTTGCTCGGCAACTTCATATGAGATCGAGGGCTGAAACTGCGGTAGCCCCTGACCCAGATCTCGCCGCCGCCGCCTAATGTTAAGTCTGCGTTTGTTTCGTCGGGAACAAGTGAGACCGAACTCAGCTTTCGAAGTTCCGCTGTCACATCTTCTCGCAGCTTTTCCGCACCCGCTTTTGTGGCGAACGCTTCCACATAGAGCCGCCTGGTGCCGCTAGCTGTCTGATCCCACGCCAACGCAGGCCACGCCAGAGGCAGCACGCGAGCGCGAGCATCCATTTCAAGCTAAAGACTTGGCAATATGACGAATCGATGAACCTTCTCGTCGACATTTCAGGTTATGTCAACCCTGCATTCTAACTGCATCGAGCCTCGTTTCAGATAGGCCCGCAGACCGGTCACCAGATCGTCGGCAAGGTCCAGCGCCTTTTCCTGCCCCTTGATTCGGCGCACGCGGTTCAGTAGCTTCTTCTTCTCTTCTTCGGTGTGTGCCATAAGGGAATCTTCACAAGAATAATTGCAGAAAGGACTTTACAAGGATACCCCGGCCGGTATATTCTGTCGATGGATGGCCGGACTGGTCAACCGCGAAATCCAAAAGAAAGGAGGCCCACGTTGTCCGAAGGTGGTAGTAGTCGGCTGTGCGAACAGCAAACCGCTATCGAATCGGCGGAGCCTCCGTCTTTAGGCATCGCCTTCTGATTCGGTAGCGTTCGCGATCTGTGCTCTCCGTTTTTCTCAACACCTAATTAGCTCGGGGTGTGTGAACTCGCACCTTAATACGGCACGCATCTATGGTGGCTGTTATTCATACTGCTAACCATCGCCCCGATTATTTCGAATTGATGAATAAGAACCGAAAGAATATGACCATGGCGAGACCCAGACTGTGCGAATCTGTTTATTCGCACTACGCGTGAGCTGAATGAAGACCTTTTACAAACCGATCTTCGCAAGCGTGTTGTTCTTGCTGCTGTCCGTATCGGGCGGCGCGCAAGGTCCTGCTTCCGATGCCGATCAGACTTCAGACCAGACGCCTTCGTTGCAAGATTCTGAATCGGAGCGTTGGAACTTGTATTTTCAGGCAACTTCGATTGGCGATTATCATGGAACGTTTCACTCGCCGTACCAAGGTCCGCTGAGTCTTAAGGACTACATGGAGCGCGACGTCTCGCTCACATCGACCCTGTTTTTCACGGCGCGCCTGGAACAGAACACGTTTCTGGTTTTCGATCCGGAGATCGCGGGTGGAAAGGGTTTCAGCGGCGTGAACGGTTTAGCAGATCAGCCCAATGGGGAAATCCCGCGCGTCTCCACCGCCGCGCCCAAGCCATACATCGCGCGGTTATATATCCAGCACGATTTCGGATTCGGCACGGAAAAAGAGCGCCAGGAGAGCGACGAGAATCAGCTGGCCGGCGAGCGGCCGGTGACTCGCTATTCGATCTACGCTGGGCGCTTCACCGTCACCGACTTCTTCGACGACAACAATTACACGCACGATCCGCGCACCCAGTTCATGGCCTGGGGGATTATGTACAACGGGGCCTGGGATTATCCGGCCGATACGCGCGGCTACACCTGGGGAATCGTGCAGGAGTTTCACACGCGGAAGTGGGCATTCCGCTACGGCATTGTCGCCGAGCCTCAACTCGCCAACGGTTCGGTATTCGACCGGCGGCTGTTCCGTGATCACGGCCAAGTGTGGGAGGCGGAGCGGCGCTACTCGTGGCGGAAGCGGGATGGTGCGCTCCGCGTCCTGGGCTACGATAATCGCAATCAGGGAGGCAATTACGCCCAGGCTTTGAAGCTTGCGGCGGCTACCGGAACCACGCCCGACGTCTCCCTTACCGATCGTGTTGGCACGCTCAAGTACGGCACAGGTATCAGCTTCGACCAGGCCATTACTTCCGATATCGGCATGTTCACGCGCCTCGGCTGGAACGATGGAAAAACGCAAAGCTTCGCGTTTACTTCTATTGATCGTCTGGCGAGCGGCGGCGTCTCGATCAAGGCAACGCGCTGGCACAGGAAGTACGACGTAGTGGGCACGTCGCTTACGGCCGGTGGCCTATCTGCTGTTCATCGTGAATATCTGGCTGCCGGCGGACTCGATTTTCTGATTGGCGATGGGCGGCTGAACTACGCGCCCGAATACGTTTGGGAAAGCTTCTATTCGGCGCGCGTCGTTCCGGGTTTTTACACCACCTTCGATGTGCAGCGCGATACAAATCCAGCCTACAATCACGACCGCGGCCCGGTGATGGTTTACAGCATCCGCATGCACCTCGCGCTCGGCCTGAAGCCTTGGCTCCGGCAGTAAGACAACTGCCTCGGTTCGACGATCCCGAAAAGGGTTCAGTAAGGGTTGGACATGCAGACACTCGATTTTTTCTTCAGGCTCGGGGCGGCGCTGCTAATGGGTGCGGTTGTCGGATTGGAGCGACAATGGCGCCAGCGCATGGCCGGCACCCGCACTAACGCGCTGGTCGCTGCCGGCGCCTCGGCGTTCGTCATGTGTGCATTCATGGTTCGAGACACGTCGCGGAGCGAGGCGCAGATCGTGTCTTATGTAGTATCCGGTGTTGGATTCCTGGGCGCAGGTGTGATCTTCAAAGACGCTGGCGGTGTCCGCGGACTCAATACCGCTGCCACTCTTTGGTGCTCCGCGGCAATAGGGGCGATCTGCGGGTTGGGGAACCTGCTTCATGCCTTGATCCTCGCCGCGGCTGTGTTGTGCACAAATGTAGTGCTTCGACCACTCGCCTATCGTCTGTATCCGGCGCAGACCGCCAGCGAGGAACACGAAGTCACCTACAGATTCGAATTAATCTGTCGTCCTGAAGATGAAGCTCACATACGGGCTCTCATGTTACAGGGCATGTCCCAAAGCTCTCTCACTCTTGTGGGGCTACGTAGCGAAGACATCGAAGGCACCAACAAAATGACCGTGACAGCCCAGATCACGGGGCTTGGGCGACAGCATGATGCGTTGGAGCAACTTGTTGTGAGGCTATCTTTAGAAGCCGGCGTAAGCTCCGTGAGTTGGGCTGCACGGGCCGAGGTTTTGGAATGATACGTTCCTAGCGTTTGAAAGAGCTATCTTGAGTGGGCTCTCCCGTATCATCAGGCTCCACGGGGTCCAGCTTTAACGCCTGCTTTAATGTTCCGTGCACTTGCTCCAGACGCTCGATTCTTTGGGCGAGGTGTAATGCGTTTTCACGGTAGTTGTTTCGTGTAGATTCCACCGCCATCATCAGTTCCCCTAATTCGTGCTCGTTAAGGGTGACGGTGTAGTGCTTCTCCGCATTCGCCATCACGCCGTTATTATGCCGGAGAGTCCGCGCAACGCCAGGGCACTCGCGTTCGGCCTCTTCATCGCTCCATCGCGCCAGAGCGTCCCTCACCACATTCAAGAATTCATCCACGTCGGACGGCTTGACGATGAATTCCTTGGCACCCGCTTTAATAGCCTGTTCAGTATCTTCTGGATTGAGTGAAGCAGTTAAAACGATCACCGGCGGTCCTTGATTAGCGCGGAGCTGCTCTAGAAATTCAATACTGTTGAACAGCGGAACCTTGAGGTCCAGGAAGACGAGGTCTGGTTCGAAACGGAAGTCATTGAGAAATTGGCGAGCCTGTTTTCCGTCGTAAGCGATCAATACATCTGACAGGACCGCAGAGGTCCGAATCGCTTCACGGATCATGAGAACGTCGGCAGGATTATCCTCCACCAAAAGAACGTGCAACATGAGCTAGAAGATCCCGAGTAGGTCGTCACAAAGAGGATTCCGCAAGGCGGAGAAACGTTTCACCGATCTTGCGTCCCGTGAGATCATCGGATAAAGGCTCGTATAGCGATTCAATCACCCGCAGATGGCTGGTACACTCCACGACAACCCAATTCGCTTAAGCGGCGAAGCAGATTACATTGGAACGAAAATAGACACAGCGGTCGCGTATCCGGCGGGCTCTGGACATTTGCCGGCGCTGACTGGCCTGCGCTTTTTCCTTGCGCTCTGGGTGATTGTCGATCATCTGGTCGGCAAGGGTCATATTTACGAACCGGTCGCACTCATGCTCCCGGGCCCGTTTCAGGCGATCATGCGGGGCGGCTATCTGGCCGTACCAACGTTCTTCGTGCTGTCGGGTTTCGTGTTGGCGAGGTCTTACGCCTCCACCCGGTGGAATGGGGCAAATCTGTGGAAGTACCTGGTGGGTCGCTTCGCACGGATCTATCCGGTCTACCTGCTCAGCCTGCTGATTGTGCTGCCATTCATCGTGAAAGCCAAGGATCAGCCCAAAGGCTGGCTGGTGGCGATGCATCTGACGCTCCAGCAGGCATGGTGGGTCGGCCACTACACCGCAGGCTGGAACACACCAGCCTGGACATTATCGTGCGAATTCTTCTTTTACCTCATGTTCCCGGTGTTGATCGTCCTCATGAAGGATTTCGGATGGGCCGGGACCATCGGCGCGGCTTTGCTCGCCTGCATGATGCCGCAAGTGATGTGGGCCGTCGGAATCTCCGATCACATCAAACCGCTGATCCATTTGGCTGATTTCCTGATGGGGATCGTGGTCGCGCGCGTGTTCGATCTTCTCACCAGACAACGAACAGAGGCGGTCGGAAAATGGTTTTATCGGACTGGATTTCTTGGCATCGCGGCGACCATCGGGTATGCGCAGCTGCTGCCGAAGTCAATTTCGATGAGCATGCTGTTGCGCCCCATGAACGGGATGCTGCTACTCGGTCTGGGGCTCGGCGGCGGTTGGATCGCCCGCGCTCTCTCTGCACGGCCCATCGTGTATCTCGGAAAGTCCAGCTACGCTATGTACATTCTTCATATTCCGATTCTGTGGTGGGCTGTGAGTTGGCCCCGATTCGCCGTGCAGTACCTATACGTCGCATTCGTGGTGGTCTTATCCTGTGTCGTGTACGCGGTGTTGGAGGAACCGGCCAATCGCTGGATACGATCAATGGCGGCAAAACCGATAGAGGTTGGACCTTCGGTTCGCGCACTTCGCGGGACGGCCATTGTTTGAACGTGAAATGGAATGCGGTAGGCGGGCGTTCTTCCCGGTCAAGTGACAGCTCGGGACCTACTTATTAACGAAGGCCAGCTGCTCTGGCACCCACAGTTCCACTTCAGTCCCGAGCGCCACTCTGCTCGAAATGCGAAGCCGGGCCCCTATTCGTTCAGCCCGCTCACGCATTCCCTGCAAACCCAAGTGCCCGCGCCGTCCCCACCGCAGATGTGTAGGATCGATGCCGCAGCCATTGTCGCATACGGTCAGCCGAAGTCCGCTGCCCCGATATTCAATCAGGGTCTCAATGTCCTTCGCCTGGGAATGCCGGAACGCGTTGAAGATAGCCTCCCGGCCAATATGATAGGCTTCCTCTCGCGCCGACTCCTTCAATTCCCTCTGAGCGCCTTCCACCAGCACGCGAAATCGGATGGAAGAGGGGAGTCCCAAATCATTGGGAACAGCGGCCAACGCCTGGCCAAGTGAAGAAAACTGTTCGTCATGTGGGGCGCGCAAGCCCTGCACCGTGCGCCTTCCTTGCTCGATGACGCGGTTCATCAGCTGCATCAAGTCGGCAACGCGCGGCTTCGCCACAGAGTCCACGGGCAAATAATTCACCCGCGCGATTCGTGTACGTTCCGCGAGCCGCTCTTCGCTGCGGGACTCGAAGCCTGTGGCGGATCCGCTGGCGAACCTTGCCTGGTGATGCAGCCCGGAAAGAACAAGACCATTGAAACCCATTGGAATTCCCCTCAGCACTATCGGATCAGGCATGCCGGACGCGAATGTCCTCTCGTTCGGCGACCATTGAATTTCAGCTTGTGCATCCAGACGTGGGATGCGCGAACCCTAGAAGCAATGGCGGGGCCGTACGTATATCATTGATTATAAAGTTCTTCTAACGGTCAGTAGATCGCGAAAATCGCGAATTCACGAAGATTTCGCGAATTCGCGAACCGTGCGCCAACTTGCGAAATAGATCAGGGCGTCTTGAAGCGGTACTTGTTGATCTTCAGCGATCGGATCTTGGATTCCAGTGTGGAAGCTGGCACACCGAGTTGAGCCGCCGCCCCGGAAGGTCCCGAGATCCGGCCTCCGGTAGCCGCCAAAGCCGCCTCGATGACTTCCTTTTCTTCCGCGGCAGACTTCCTGGCGATCAGTCCGTCTGACTGCCGGGATGAAGAAGGCGCCGCCGAGATCCAGCTTGGATCCACGGAGAAAGGATCCGCCTCACAGACAATGACCGATCTTTCAATCACGTTCTGCAGTTCTCGAATGTTCCCCGGCCACGAATACGACTGCAGCAGTTCCAGAGTTCTCTTCTCGATGCTTCCTATTTTTTTCCCGGCCTCTTCTAGAATAGCGATGGATGAAGTACTCGACCAGCGTCGGGATGTCTTCCCTCCGTTCGCGCAGGGGCGGAATTTCGATCGGGAATACGTTGAGCCGGTAAAACAGATCTTTTCGAAAGACTCCCGTCGGCGATGGCGTCTCTCCAGGTCGCGATTCGTCGCCGTAATCACGCGCACGTCGGCGTGAATCGGCTGGCTTCCGCCCACCCGTTCGAATTCCCGCTCCTGCAAAACGCGCAGCAACGCAATCTGCGTTTCGGGGGGCAACTCACCGATTTCATCCAGGAAGATGGTCCCTCCCTCGGCCAGCTCAAACCGGCCAAGGCGCCGTTGCAAGGCTCCGGTGAAGGCCCCTCTTTCATGGCCGAACAGCTCTGAGGCGATCAGGGTAGAGGGTATGGCCGCGCAATTGACGCTCACAAAGGCTCGTGAGGAGCGCTGCGACCGTTTGTGGATGGCGCGAGCGATGAGTTCCTTACCGGTGCCCGTTTCACCCGTGATCAGGACCGTAGAATCGGTGGGCGCAACCTTGGCAACACGCCCAAGGACAGCCTGCAAGGCCGGACGATTCGCCCACGATCTCCTCGAACATGGAGACTTTGTCGACCTCTTCCCGCAGCACGATGTTCTCTTTGTAGAGCTGGTCTCGCAATGCCTTGATTTCATTCAGGGCCTTCTTGAGATCGGCTTCCGCCCTTTTGCGCTCGGTAATGTCGGTAATGGCTCCGACGAATTCAAAGCCTCCCGATTCATTCTCGGATGGGTTACCCACCACCCGGACGTGTTTGACCGATCCATCCGGCAAGAGCAGCCGATGCTCGAAGTCGAAATTTTCTTTCTCGCGTGAAACGAGTTCCAGGAACTGCCGTACCTCGGCTCCATCTTCGGGGTGAGTTCGTTGCCGTACCAGTTCAATCGTGATTTTGTCTTCCGGTGGGTAATCAAAGATTCGAAAGGTCTCGCGCGACCAGTAGATTTCACCGCTGGCCAGATCCCAGCCAAAACTGCCTGTGTGGCTCAGTCTCTGCGCTTCGGCCAGGTATGCTTCACTGCGCCGCAGTGCCTCTTCGGCGCGGCGCAGTTCTGACCGTTCCGCGGCTTCCCGCAGCGCTCTGAGCACCGACGGCACGATCCTCGATAGACGCGTCTTGAATACATAGTCCGTAGCGCCTATTTTCAGCGCTTCGATGGCCACTTCTTCGCCCAAGGTTCCCGACACGAAGATGAACGGAACCTGCGGCCAGCGTTGCCGGGCGATCTTCAATGCAGACAGGCCGTCGAAGGAGGGCAGCGTGTAGTCCGCGAGAATTAAATCGAAGCCGGCTTGTTCCAGCGACGCGACAAAATCAGCCTCTGTTTCAACGCGCGTTATCTCGCACGGTATTTCGTCGCTCTCCAGCGTTTCCTGTACCAGCTCTGCGTCCTTCGGATCATCCTCCAGTGAGAGAATCCGCAAGGGAGCCCGCATATTACTTCCTCACACTGCCTGGCGGCGGCTCGTTGATCACCGCCCAAAAAGCGCCCAGTTCCTTGATGGCATTCACAAACTCATGGAAATCAACGGGCTTTACTACATAGGCGTTGACTCCCAGTTTGTAACTGGCCACCATGTCCTTTTCTTCTTTCGACGAAGTGAGCACTACCACAGGAATCAATTTCAACTTGTCGTCGGACTTGATCTGCTTCAACACTTCCAACCCATCCACCTTGGGCAGTTTCAAATCCAACAGAATCACCGCGGGGTTTTCTCCGCCGCGTTCTTGGTAGGTCCCACGGCAATAAAGATAATCCAGCGCTTCCTCGCCATCGTGGGCAACAACCACTTCGTTGACAAGGTTGTAATCCTCTAGAGCCGTTAGAGAAAGCTCTACGTCTTTCTCGTCGTCTTCCACCATCAAAATTCGTCCCAATTTTTCCATAGTCTCCCTAAGTTTTCGTCACCGCTCGCGGGACTGAGAAATAGAAAGTCGCGCCTTCATTCACGATACTTTCAGCCCAGACTTTGCCTCCATGACGATGTACGATTCGCTGCACCGTGGCCAGTCCTATGCCCGTACCTTCAAAGGAACCCGACTGATGTAGGCGCTGAAATACGCCAAAAAGCTTGTTCGCATACTTCATATCGAATCCCACACCGTTGTCCCGGATGAACACCACTGTCTCATCTTTACTTGCATCCGTGCATCCAATCTCGATTTCGGTCTGCGTTCGCGTGCGTGTGAATTTGATCGCGTTGGAAAGCAGGTTCACCAATGCCAGGCGCAGCATGGAACGATCCCCATAGCAATTTGGCAGCGCGCTGATTTTCCACGTAATGTTTCGGCCGTCGGTGTCTTGCCGAACCTCGGTGAGAGCTTCCTTTACGATCTGCTCCAGGCTAACCACGCTTTTTTGCGTTTCCGCCCGTCCGATTCTCGAAAACGACAGGAGATCGTCAATCAGGTTGCCCATTCGTTTCGCCGACTCCAGGATCATCGCCATGTAATGGCGTCCCTTGTCATCCAGGGCGGAAGACACCCGCTTCTGAAGCAATTCCGTATAGCCGGCCATATGGCGAAGGGGCGCGCGCAGGTCATGCGAGACGGAGTAGGCAAAAGCCTCCAGTTCCTTGTTTGTGCCCGCG
>CAVUUB010000017.1:0-19386 GCA_963744555.1 Bryobacterales bacterium
TGAGCCGCGACCAGAGGAAGCGGTGTTGGCGAGGTAGCATTGGAGGGTTGCACAATGATCCGAACAGGGAAGGTCCTGCTGCTGCTGGCGGCTTGGGGATTAGCGCATACGGCCGGCGCCCAAATTGATGCCGACGATTATCGAGGTGGGTGGCGAACAGATAAAGGTGAAGCTCACGTCTATGAGTTTTCCATCCGGGGCGACAACGTCCGGGGCATCTACTGCACTTATTGCGCCGATGCGACCACGCTCGCTTTTGTAGATGGCAAGTTCGGAACGGATGGCATCATTTCGTGGTGACGCATGTGAAACCGGACGGTAGAAATCCTATCAGGACAAGGCGGCTGCCAATTAGATCAGGGCAACCTGATGTAAGCGGCACCAGCGGAGCGCCAGGTGGCGGAAGGTTCGAACGCACCCTCATTAAGGATCCCCGGGGACCTGACCCGATACCGGTCATCGTGTCGGGCCTTCCCAAGGCTCCTCCTGTTCCCGCGGTGAAAATCAACCAGCAGGGCGTCGGGGCGCCGCTACCGCGCTACATTCAGCCTGGCCCTTGGAAGTCACCGCTGACCGAGAAAGACGTGTGGGAGGGGCTCGGCTACGGCGTGGGCGCGCCCAAGCAGTACTTCATCATTAGCAAGGTGGGTGCCAAGCTTCGAGGGATGGTCTGCGGAACGTGTGACAACCCCTACACCATGGCGGCGTTGGACGACTTTGAATCCAGGGCGGCGTGCTGAAGTTCAATATCCTTCACGAAGACTGGGGCGACGGGGAATTGCCAACGTTCTACAAGCACGTCACGGCTCACATCGGATGGAATGAATTGAGGTGCACTACCGCGGCGGATCATCAGGGCGCCGCCACGAGCACTCTGCCGCCTGGCGTTGGCCCCGGTTTCTCGCTGACGGGGCCGATCCCGATCGAGGCCACGGCGGGAAACCGGTGGCCCGAGTGGCCTCCAATGAAATGTCGTGCCTCCGGCGCGGGCTGTTGTCGAATGAGACTGCCAACGGAGGCTTTCATGCGCGGCTTCAGAAGGCTGGATGTCGATATTCGCCGCGCTGCTGCTCGCACGCACCGCACATGCTCAAGTGTCCCTCGACTCGGTGCGCGTCGCAGCGAAGGACACCATCGCTCTGGCGAAGTTTTACCAGGCGGCGTTCGGCATGCAGGAGGTCAATCGGATCGAAAACCCGGGAGGCACTGAGGTCTTCGTGAACTTCGGTGCCACTGTTGAAGCCGCCAAGGCCAACAAGAATCCGCTGATGATCCTCTTTCACCGCGATTCCGACGACTTGAAGGACCCCATTCCCACGTGATCTTTACCGTGAAGGACATGGCGTCAACCGTCGCCGCCGTAAGGCCGCCGGTGGAACAATGACAGGCGATCCACGCCCGTTCAGAAAACGGCATCGTCCTCGGTTTCGCGATCGATCCGGCCGGTAACCGCATTGAGCTGATTCAGCGGCCATAAGCGGAACAACCGCAGTGGCCCGGCAGTTCCCGTAAGGTACTCGATGTTAGGTCACTTACCGGTCAGTGACCGCCATGTGACCGGTCGAAATGATGCAGTGAGCAAAAGCTCTGATAGACTTGGGATCGATGCAAAATCCGCATGCTTACGCATGGCGGTTCACCAGGAGATCTGAACCGCGACTGTGAAGGAGCGACGAATTCGCCACTATCGAAATCGCCGAGCAGTGGGTGAGCGCGTCACAGTCAAATAGCCAGTATCAAAAGTGCTGATCACCAATCCTCTAAACTCGTCTGCGCTCGCCTTTCCGATTCTTGAGTGCATCCACATCGTGGGGTTTGCGTTCTCGATAGGAACCATTGCCATCGTGGATTTTTCGCTCCTGGGTATCGGGCTGCGGGGCGGGAGTCCCGCTGAGCTTGCCAGGAGTACCTGGCTGTTGACGCTGGGCGGCCTGGTAGTGATGTTGTTCTCCGGCTTGTTGCTGTTTTCGTCGGACCCGGACATGTACTATCTCAATTGGGCCTTCTTGATTAAGATGGTCTTCTTTGTTTCGGCGGTCATTTTTCATTACACGATTCATCGCAAGGCGGTGTCCTCGGAGGTCCCGGCCCCTAACGGAAAACTGGTGGCGTGGGGTTTCGCTGGTGCTGTGGGCCGGGGTCATCTTCGGCGGAATCTTCATCGGCTTCCTTTATCCCGGTTTGAGTGTTCGGTTCTGAGTATAGCTAGCGACTACATGCTTCTTTCATTTGCTCAGTGGATTCAATTCACCACGTTCTTCACGGCTCTGCGCGGATCGGCGAACGTCTATCCGATCGTTCTGTCGCTGCACATGATCGGCATCGCGCTTTTTGGTGGAATGATCTTGATGACCGACCTGCGGCTGCTGGGTTGGGCCATGCGGAAGCGATCCATAGCGGACGTAGTAAACCAGTTCCGCGTGCCGAAGCGCTGGGGGTTGTTGCTCACCGCGACGTGCGGCATCCTGATGGCGGGTTCCAAGGCGGAAGAGTATTACTACAACGCCTTTTTTCGGACCAAGTTGATTCTGTTCGCTGTAGTCATTGTCACCGAGCTGGTGTTCTACCGCAGCGTCTATGCGCAACCCGGAAGTGCTGGATCGAACGCCCAGCGCGCCGGCGAACGCGAAGCTGGCCGCCGCCATCTCAATGCTGCTTTGGACCTCCATCGCCTGCTGCGGCCGCGGAATCGGCTACATCGAGCCGCCGCTCGACAAGATCCACGCCCAGATCCACGTAATACACGACGCCGCGCTGCTGCTTCGCGCGGTCCATATTCTCTGAAAGGACAGGACCACCAGGATGTTGCTTCTACAAATTGACTCCATAGCGGACGCGCTGAATAGCTCCGAGTGGGTTTTCCCGATCGCCGAATGCTTTCACATCGCCGCGTTCGCCTGGTCCATCGGCTTGATCGCCGCGGTGGATTACACGCTCTTGGGTTTTGGAATCCAGCATTCCAAGCCGTCCGAAGTTCTGCACGATACAGCGCCCTGGACGTTGCTGGGGCTGGCCGTGGTGCTGCTGTCGGGCCCGCTTCTATTCCTCTCCGACACGCGCATGTATCTGCACAATCCGTCGTTCGTGTTTAAGATGTACGCGCTGGCGCGCGGCCATCATTTTCAATTACACGATTCATCGCAAGGTGGCCCAGTCGGACAGCTTCATCGCAGGGCGTTCGCGTGTGGTACGCGGTCGTGTCTCTGGCATTGTGGATCAGCGTCGTTTTCGGCGGCTTGTTTATCGCGTTCGCGTAAGCGTGTTTTGAAAAGAGCCCTGGAGGCAAATGTGATTCTCGAACTGTTTCAAATGGCTTCAAAGCTTGAGTTTCATGACGTTCATCCGGGAGTCCGGATTGGAATATCCAATCGTCATGAGCACGCACCTGACCTGCATCGCGATCTTCGGCGGCCTGATCGTGATCACCGACCTGCGGCTGCTCGGGGTGGCTTTCAAAGATAAGTCCATCGCGGACGTCGTCAACGGGCTGCGCTGGTGGAAGCGTGTCGGCTTCATCATTATGTTCTCGATGGGGTTCACGCTTTTCGGTTCGAAGGCCGCGGATTACTATCCGAATCCCTATTTCTGGATCAAGATGTCATTCCTGGTGCTGGTTTTGATCCACGCGATCATCTTTCGGCCCACCGTTTACAATCATCCCGAGGAACTGGATGAGTCGCCGGTTATTCCCACGCGCGCCAAGGTGGCCGGGGCGCTCTCGCTGATCATATGGACTGCCGTTCTTTGCAATGGCCGTCTCATCGGGTACTACGAGCCCCCAGCCAAAAGGGCCACGTCGTTTCAGTCGGCACGGACAATAAGTAACGCCTTTTCGCAAGAAAGCCGGTCTTCGAGTGCCGGCACGACTAACGTCTGCGACTTGCTTGGGCGCCGTCAGGGACCAGAGGCCCGGATGAACACGGACGCGAAGATTCCTATCTCAGCCTTCACCTCCCGACGAGCGACTCGATCTGAAGTTCGTTCATCCTGGCATCCTGATGAAAATAATAGCATTCGTGGTCACTGACTGCGCCTTCGGGGTCAATGACCGACAGTTGACCGCGTATTCGTCGTGATCACGGCATTCGCATGCTAGTCTCGGCTCCGGATTCAGCAAGGACTGGTTTCCTCATGGCATGCAAACTTGCAATTTTGGTTCCCGGGGGGCTGTTGCTGTTGGCGGCGGCCCCGATTTTTGGCCACCACTCGGTTTCGGCCGAGTTTGACGTGAATCGGCAGATCACCTACGCGGGTGTGGTTACCAGAGTGGAATGGAGCAACCCGCATATCTACTTCTATGTCGACGTCAAGGACGCCAACAGAAGGTCACGAATTGGGCCTTCGAAGGCGCTGGGCCGAATACCTTGGCCAGGCTGGGCTGGCTGCGGGACTCGCTGAAGGTCGGCGATCGCGTCACGGTTATCGCCTTTCCGCGCGGGACGGAGCGGCGGTGGCGTCGGCGCGAGAAGTAAGGTTAGCGAACGGACGAAAGGTGCTTGCAGGGATGCCGCCGGAGGCAGCCCCGCGGCCCTGAACGATCGTAGATCAAGGCAGAAATGCCGAGAGGGAAATAGTTGCTACAAAAACTAGTTCGCATGAAAACATCAAGGATCGCCGCTCAAGCGGCGGCAATTTTCCTCGTCGCCGGCGCGATGGCTTGGGGTGCCGTAACGGGAGGCATATCTGGAGTAGTCACCGACACCACGGGCGCAGTGATTGCCGGCGTAGCGGTCACGGCCACGAATACGGCCCAGGGCTCACAGTCGAAAGAGCACCACCGACGACCAGGGGTTTTACAATTTTCCCGCGCCTTCCCGTGGGCAGCTACGACATCCAGGTTGAGCTGCAAGGTTTCGCGCCGCAGAAAGAAGTCTGGCATAGCAGTGGATGCCGATGCCGCTGTTCGGATGGACTTTACGCTTCAGTCGCAGAGCAGAACGGAACAAGTCACGGTTTCAGAAAGCGCCAACGAAGTGCACGTGGAGACATCCAGCACCCAGGTGGGTGAAGTAGTCAGCGCAGAAGGAAATGACCGACGGTCGCGCTGAACGGCCGCAGTTACACGGACCTGCTGGCGCTGCAGCCGGGCATTGTTCCGATGTCGACCCAGACCGGCCAATTCCGTCGTCATGGCTGGCGCGTCGGTGGCCATCGCACCTTCCGGCGGCTTAAACCCGGGCAATCAATCCATCAGCGGCCAGCGCGAAGACGCCAACGGCTTCCTGGTGAACGGCGGCGACGTGAAGGAGTTGATGAACGGCGGCACCGCAATCATCCCGGACCTCGATTCGATCGCCGAGTTCCGCGTGCTCACCAACAACTTCGACGCCGAGTATGGCAACTACAGCGGCGGAATCGTCAATGTGGTCACCAAGTCCGGCTCCAATGCGTTTCACGGCAGCGCTTTCGAGTTCCTGCGGAACACGGATCTGGACGCGCGCAATTTCTTTTCGCCCGAACGCGGCTTTTACCGGCAAAACCAGTTTGGCGGCACCGTGGGCGGACCAATCAAGAAGAACAAGGTGTTCTTCTTTCTCGACTACCAGGGCACTCGGAACGCACAGGGCATCGATACCGGATTGATTGCCGTTCCGACGCTGGCCGAACGCACCGGCAACTTCAGCGACGCAGCCGGCACGCTAACGGGTGTCGGTTAGCGGACCGTATATCGCCAATATCCTGACGGGAAAGCTTGGCTATAACGTTACCTCGGGCGAGCCTTACTACACGCCCGGTTGCGGTCGAGCAACGTGTGTTTTTCCCGGCGCGATCATTCCGCAATCGGCTTGGGCGGCGCCCGCTTCGCACCTGCTTCCGTACATCCCGCTCCCCAACGACGGACCGTCCACGTTTACCACCGGCGCTTATGGCGAAATTCTGCGGGACGACAAGGGCAGCGCTCGCGTTGACGCCGATGCCGGACGATGGGGTTCAGATCTCGGCGTACTGATTTCTTCGACGACTACCACTTGAACAATCCTTATCCCAGCGGCCAGGGTGGCGCCACGGTTCCCGGTTTCGCCGGGCTGAATCTCGGGCGGTCCCAGCTGATCAGCGCTGGCCGACACCAAGACTTTTGGCCCCACCATGGTCAACGAGTTTCGCGATCAGCTTCATGCGCGACGCGAATAATGTCGGCAAGCCCGCCGGAGGCGTCGGTCCAAGCCTGGCGTCGCAGGGATTTGTAACTGGCGTGGGAACGCCGGGCATCGTTCCCCTTGACCCAGCGATCGAAGGCATCGAAAACGTGATTTTCAATTCGTTCGTCATGGGCGTCCCCATCACGAATCTGACGCAATTCAACAATACCTATGCCTTGAACGACATCTTTTCGAAGGTCATGGGCACGCATACGCTCAAGGCCGGCTTCATCGGCAGTTACGAACAAGTCAACGTACATCCCAATCCGGAATACAACGGAGGATTCGACTTCGCCGGACAGGAAACCGGCAACGACTTCGCGGACTTTTTCGTCGGCGTCGCCAGCCTTTACAACCAGGCCAGACTCGCAGGCGTATTACCTCCGCCATCATTACCCGGCGGCTTCGTGCAGGATAGCTGGCGAGCCCGAACAGCTTGACTATCAACTTCGGCGTCCGCTGGGATCGGATGGATATTGGTCCGAGAAATACCGCCAGATTCCCACGTTCCTTCCGGCGAGCAATCACAAGTCTTTACCCAGGCTTTCCCGAGCCTGGTGTACGTCGGCGACAAAGGTGTGCCGAACACCTTGGTGCCGTCGAGCAATCGTTTTTCGCCGCGCCTCGGCATTGCATACTCGCCGGGCGCCAGGGACGGTTGGCTATCGAAGATCACGGGCGGTCCGGGAAATAGCAGCATCCGCGCTGGCTATGGGATCTATTATTCGGTGATTGAGGGCAACACCATGGCGGTCGACGAGCCCCAACCGCCTTATGGCTTGAGCTACACCAGCCCGGGGCCGCCGCTTTTCGCCACAGCCGTTCATCACGGCGGCCAACGGCGCAGTTTCTCGGCAATCCGTTTCCGTTGAATGTTTCCTCCGCTGAATACATCGATCAAGAATCCGAACACGACTCAGAATTTCTTCGATCTTCGTACCCCTACAGGGCATGACGGCTCCTGTGCCATGGAACACCTATCCTTATACCGAGAACTACTTTCTTTCCTTCCAGCGGCAGTTTGGCCAAAGAATGATGTTCAGCGCGAGCTACGTCGGTTCGCAGGCGCATCACCTGCTGCTGGTTTATTCCAACAATCCCGGCAATCCGGCGCTTGTGCCTTTCGCTCAGCCAGCCGAACGAAGTCGCTCCCGGGATCGCCAACCTGCGGGCCATTCGGCGAAGAAACCACCTACACCAGCGCGTCCGGACAGGTTTATAACGGAACGCGCCAAGGCTTGGGCCCGAATTTCGGCAACGACGACTACGACGCCAGCGATCGGGAACGCCAACTACAATGCGCTGGAGCTCACGCTTCGCTACACCACGCCGAACTTGAACTTCCTGGTCGGCTACACCTGGAGCAAGTCGATCGACCAGGCGTCGAGCATTTCCGATCCTGGCAACCCGTATAACTTCTCCGCCACGCGCGCGCTTTCGGCGTTCGACATACCGCAAAATCTCGTCGTGAGCTATCAATACAATCTTCCGTTCGAACGTTTCTTCGGGCATATCAAGGGTCTAACCAGCGGCTGGCAGATTTCGGGCATCACCCGCATCAACAGCGGTTTCCCGGTCTCGCTGCACTCCGACGGCGACAATTCGTTGATGGGAAGCAATCCCAACGGCGTGAACAACTATAGCTTGGACTTGCCCGACTACAACGGCCAGCCGCTGAATATCAACAGCAATCCGCGCAATGGGAAGCCGTATTTCAATATCAACGCGTTTACCTTGAATGCCCTGGGCACTCCCGGCAACGCCTCCCGCCGATCATTCATTGGCCCCGGAGAGATCAACTTCGACTTGGCGCTGTTGAAGACGTTAAAGTTCACCGAATCGAAGATCCTGCAAATTCGGATTGGAAGCTTTCAACGCGTTCAATCATGCGAACTTTTTCGGACCGGCGGCCGTGAACGGCGACATCAGCAGCACTTGTTCGGTCAGGTGGTGAATGCCGCTCCGCCGCGTGAGGTGCAGAGTGGCGGTCGTTCTTCTAATTATGATGGATTTCTCAATTCCAGGTACTGTGTCCGACGAATAGGAAAGCCGACTGGAAATGTTTAGGACGAGAAGGAACATCACTGCCCGCCAGTTCTGATCGCTCTGACCTGACGGGGTCGCTGGCTTTGGTGGCTCTTTGCGACGCGCAGGCCCAGCGCCAGCCGCAGCCAAAGCGGCCAAGGCTCCCTCAGCAGCGGCCATGAAACCCGAGGTCGCTGCGGACTTGCGGCCAGCTCATGCGCGGTATCCTTTCCCAACTCCAATGTGATCTTTTTCGCCCAGGAAGACGACCCTACCAAGGTACCGCCGGCGAAGGACCCATCGCTATCGCCGAATCCGCTCGCGAGCACCTACGGTGGCTGGGCGGCGTGTGGAAAACAGCGCCAAGGCTCTTTCGGAAGCCGCCAATCTTCTGATTCTGCCCGGGCGCAAATGCGCGAACGGGCTTCCTGTTCCGATCAACAATCCGGATTGGCCGAAATTCGTGCAAGGCTTGCGGGAAGCCAGCCTGGAAACGTATAAGGCCGCGCAGTCCAAGAATATGGACAATATCTTAATGGCGGCGGGGGACCTGAGCACGGCTTGCTCCAATTGCCACGATAAGTGGCGCGAGAAACCCAACTTGGCGGACCGATGCAAGTAAGACGTTTCTGCAGCCGAGTCGCTGCTCTGTGGCCATTGCCCTGATCCTACCGTGTTGGTATTTCCGCCAGCCGCCAGCGCGCATAACGTATCCAAGCGCGACGCTTCATTCGTCCAATCGAATAAGGGCGCTGCGATCCCGGCTTTCGTTTATCTGGGCGCGAAACACATGGTGACGGGTACGATCACATCGCGTTCCTGGTGGGCGTGATCTTTTTCTTATACCGGCTGAAAGACATCGTTCAGTACGTTAGTCTGTTCACGCTGGGTCACAGTATCACGTTGCTGGCCGGCGTTCTCGGCGGATTTCACGCGAACCCCTACGTCATTGACGCGATCATTGGGTTCTCGGTGGTCTATAAGGCTTTCGACAACATGGATGGTTTCCGGCGATTCTTGGGATTCGAGCCCAACACAAAGGTCGCTGTGTTGATCTTTGGCCTGTTCCACGGATTCGGCCTGGCGACCAAGCTCCAGGAGCTGGATTTGTCGAAGAACGGGTTGATCACGAACATCGTCAGCTTCAACGTCGGAGTAGAGATCGGGCAGGTATTGGCGCTAACCGCCGTGCTGATCGCTCTCAGCGTTTGGCGCACCCAGAGCGGTTTCCTGCGCGCAGGCTTTCACGGCGAACGCGGTGCTGATGACGGTTGGATTCATTCTGGTTGGATACCAGGTCGCCGGCTATTTCGTAGCGGTGTAAGGGAGCATATGATCGAACAACAAGATTTACAGCAAGTACTGGCGCCATCCAAGAAGGCGATCGCGAAAGCCACCGGCATCGCATTGGCTGTCGCATTAGTGATTCTCTTCACGGCCGTGCTGCCCGCCGAATATGGGATCGATCCGCTGAAGACCGGCAAGCTACTCCATTTGACCGATCTTGCGAAAGCTACGAATCGAAGGCCGAGCCGAAAGCCGCCGTTGGCGCTCGGCCCGTAGCCGCTCCGGCCGGCATCTACACCGCGCAATCCAATTCCTACAAAGTGGATAGCGAGGATCTTCGCTAGGGCCCCGGCGAGGGAGTGGAAATCAAATACCACATGCAGAAGGGCGCGGGAATGGTTTACTCGTGGAAAGCGACCGGAAACGTCGCGTTTGAATTCCACGGCGAGCCGGACAACAAGCCGAACAAGGACTACTTCGAAAGCTACGAGCTGAACGACAAGGTTGGGCGAGGATCACTCTTACGGCTCGTTCACCGCGCCCAGCACCGGTATCCACGGCTGGTTTTGGGAAAACAAAGGTAAGAAGCAGGTGGAGATCCACTGACGACCGCCGGATTCTACGACAGCGCGAAGATGTAGGCGGGCGACAAGAAGGTGGATCTGACGATCCAAGATGCAAAGTGATGCAAGAAACGTGGCGTCTCCGGCTTTACTGCAATCGAACGCAATTGCCGACCTGCTGAATAATACCGAATGGGGCTTCGCGGTTGCAGAGTGTTTTCATATCGTCTTTTTCGCGGTGGCCATCGGGACGATTATGATCGTGGACCTGCGTCTTCTGGGGCTGGCGTTTCCACGCAAAACTTCCGCCAAACTACACCAAGACACTTGGGCGTATACGTTGATCGGGCTGGCGGTGACGGTGCTTGCGGGGATGGCGCTGTTTTTGTCGGCTCCGCGCATGTATTACTTGAGCGGCTGGTTCCAGTTCAAGGCAATTGCACTGCTTGTGGCGATCGTCTATAACTACACCGTCCACTACAAGGTGGCTTCGTCGTCGCCGTCGCCAGGTGTGGGCGTCGTGGTGGGAGCCATCTCGGTATTGCTGTGGGTCTCGGTGGTCACAGGCGGGCTCTTCGTCGGACTTCTTGCTGACTGATGTCGCTCTATTCCATCTGCGAATCGATTCAGAACACTGGCTTGATGACCGGCGTTGAGCAGACGCCGTGGGTCTATCCCATCATCATGGCCACGCATCTGAGTTGCATCGCGGTGTTCGGTGGCATGATCCTGATGACCGATCTGCGCCTGCTCGGCTTAGCCTTGCGCGATCAGAGCGTAGCGGAGGTGGTGGGAGGTCTGCGTCCCTTTAAGCGCATCGGCTTCGTGATTATGGTCACCTGCGGGCTCCTGATGGCCGGCTCGGAGGCGCCGACGTATTATCCCAATCCTTATTTCTGGACCAAGATGACGCTGCTGCTGCTGGTCGGAGTTCATGCTCTGATTTTTAAGCCCACCGTGTACGACCATCCCGAGGAGTTGGACAAGTCCCCGGTGTTACCCACACGCGCGAAAGCCGCCGCCGTGCTTTCGCTGATCCTATGGGTGAGTATACCGGTTTGCGGCCGGCTGATCGGATACTACGAGCCTGACGAGGGGAAGGCCCCTAAAACCGTCACGAACGGTGAGGTTGGAAGCGAGCAGACCGTGAAAAAACTGCCGTACATACTGATTCTTACCTCCGTATTGGGAATCACTGCCTCTCCGGTTCTAGCGCATCATCGTTCACCGCGGACTACGACGCCTCGAAGCCCATCACCCTGCGCGGCGCGGTCACCAAGTTCGAATGGATGAACCCTCATGCGCGCTTCTATCTGGATGTGAAGGACGATTCCGGCGGAGTCACTAGTTGGGAGTTCGAGTTAGGCAGCCCCAATACGTTGATGAAATCCGGCTGGACCCGGAATTCGCTGAAGATCGGCGATGAGGTCGTTGTGAAGGGTTGCCGTTCGAAGGATTACTCCAATCAGGGGAATGCCACGAGTATTCTGTCCCGCGATGGAAAAATCGTCTCTCCGGAGTGTCGGCTGGCGAAAGCCTCGTCGCCAGATAGGTCCGCCGGTCGAGCGCTATTACGACGCCAGGCGCCCGAGAACGTGGGGATCTCGGAAAACATCCGCAGCCCAAGATTTTGAAGTATAGCAATTTATTGATTCTACAAAGTCGCTGAAGTCATCGAAAGATAGCACGCGCAAAGATTCATGCAGACAGCTCCCTTCGTAACCAGGACATGCACGATGCGCTGAGGGCAAGGTGACTCAAACTCGGATTTACGATTTTCCATTTTGATGGAGATCCAAGTCGCCAGGGGCCATCGGTTCGCCGTCACAAAGGCTGTTTATGAACGCGCAATACCGGGGCGACGCTTTGGTCATCGTCTCTCTTTGTTTCAGCCAATAGGCCCGCAGTCCGGGTTCTCGGAGCCGTTCTCGAAAAGTCGCCCTGCCCCGGGAAAACTGTTCATCGCTTAGAAGGCCGTCCTCATGCTGGCTGAAGTAGTCTTCCATTGCAATCATCAAAATGCCGCAATGATGATCGAACTAATTGCCACTGCCTTATTAATTCAGGCGTTGCCGTGCCCCCGTTACCCTTTATCCATGCCGTAACGATCTCGACGTTCATAAATCCGAGCAGGATATTTGTCGTTCGAGCAGCGGTTCCCTGATGGATCAGAGCCCTGGTGTGGCGCACGTTCTGCTTGGTCTGGATTCCGACATAAATAAGCGATGCCGTAACCGCCAAGCCGCTAACAGAAGTGGGCAATGGATGCAACGTCTGAAAGGACCATGATGTCCCCCTAAAAATTTTTGGGGCCAACTGTTCGATCCAGGATTGCATAGGACCCAGGTTACTCACTCGAGTGATCCGGCCAGCCGGTCCCGAAGTGCGCTATGTGGCTGGCAGGCCTGACGAACTAGAACCACGTGCCATGCACGCCGCCCCAGAAAAAGGTACCCGCGCCGATGGCGCCTCCATTGAAACCGGCGTGTGCCGGCCATTACGCCGGAATCAGCGTGATGGTTGCCCGCCATGGCAAGCTCGTAAAGTTCCAGTGCTACAGCAAACGGAGGCAAGGGGCCGCTGCGAAGCGCGATCTATCGCATCGCCTCCATGACCAAATGAGGTAATCCGTTCACCTGAGTGCTCTACCCGCGCTCGCCTGACTTCTTTCTCAGTGGCAACCCCGAAGGCAATCCACATGAACGTATAGTCGGCTTATACGGCCAATCTCTGCCCGTTATCCGGCGGGGTTGAGTTTGCGGGTTTCCGCGAGGATTTTGGTGAGACGATTGGCGAGTTGGTCGAGGCGATGCTTCGGAGCGCCGTTCGGCAGCGAACGGCGGAACATCTCGATGGCATGTTGAGCGAACAGCAGCGAATCGACGACACCATCCAGCCCGCCGCGCGGCGAGAAGTTCGGGGCTTTCGGTTGCGGCGCGAGATGCCGGGGTTGCGATCGGGCCAGATGAAACTCCCGCTGCAAATCGGTTCCGGCAACGTCGACGTAGCGCATCGTCATCTCGGGATTGACGTGGCCGAGTAGCTTCATGAGCGCAGGCAAGCCTACTCCTGCGCGTACCATCTCACTGGCATATGTGTGCCTGAGCTGGTGCGGAACGATGCGGGTGGGGATGCCGACTGCAGCGACAACATCGGGAAGGTAAGAACGCAGTTGCTTGACAAGGGTCTGCTTGTGGCGAGGGCGGGCCAGGAGCCTGCCGTCGAACGGGAGTGGATCGAAAGAACGGAAGAAGCGTAAACGATGAACGAGTTCGCAAACAAACGAGTCGACCGGGACCATGCGCTCGGTCTTCAGCTTGCCGAGAGGAACGTGAATGGCCCATCGATCCGGGCCGACATTGTGGAGGCAATCATAGGCAAGATCGACACATTCCCCGATGCGCATTCCGGTGTGGCGCATCAGCAGCAGGACATTGGAGGGCAGATCATTGCGGCGGAGCAGTTCCTGCTGAATTAACTGATCCTGCTGGGGCGTCAGGGCGCGTGGCAGCCGTTGCGGAGCACGCGGAATGTCCTCGCGACGGATCAGATGGGCCAGGTCGGGGAGCTGCGCGCTCCAGGCAAGCTCTTCCAGCATGCAGCGCATAAGCAGCAGGCGAGCGATGTAGACGGCGGGCGCCAAGGGTGTCTGGGAGCGCAGATCGACAAACCAGCCGAGGATGTGTGGATCGCGGCGCAGTTGATCTAAGCGAGCAATGGCGGGATGCTGCTCACCAAGATAGATCAGAAAGCAGCGGGCCACGGCAGCGATACTGACGGGCGGAGGCCGGAGCAGAGGGCTGCAGTGAGGGAGTCAATCGCTCTCTGGAACTGCTGAACCAACGGATGTTCCAGCGGAGCGTAGCGGCAGGGCTTCACGATGCGTTGCCCGGTACGGGTCTAATATGCTGCGCCACAGCTTTCGCATACTGCTGATAGACCTCAAGAGGAGTGACTTCGACATAGACCATCGTCGTTTGGATCTGCGCGTGGCCCATCAACTGCATCAGGGCCGGCAGGCTGACACCTGCGCGCACCATATCTGAGGCAAATGTGTGACGGAACCGGTGTGGGTTGGCCATCTTTGACGCCGGTAGTCCGGCGATGGTATCGAAACAACGAGCGTAATCCCGCCGGAGTCATACGGGTGCCGCGAGCGGGACCTTTGAGGGAAACAAACAGAGCGTCTGGTCGAAGTCTGCGGCCGTTCGAGCCGCAGATAGTGGTCAAGGAGTTCCGTTGCCTCCGGGGCCAGCGGCAGGAATCGGGTCTTGTTGCCTTTGCCGCGCACCCGGATCTGCGATTCCGATAACAGCAAGATCGTCCCGATCGCAGATCCAGGAACCTCTTGCGACCGGAGGCCCTGCAGCAGCATCAGTCCCACGATGGCCAGGTCCCGTGAGTTTCGAAAGCTGGACCAGAATCGCGCCACTTCGTCCACGGACAATGGCACGATGGTTCGTTTGGCAGTCTTGACGCGCAATCGGCTTAAGGCGGGTCGCGGCTTGCCGATGCCCATGGGCGCTCGCTGCCAGTACGTCGACTGGAGCGCCGGAGCGATCTGACCGGGGGCGCCAGGAAAGGCGATGCGCAAGGCGCGATCGACAATGGCAACACGCTGGTTGATAGTGGCGCCCGTCAACTCGCGTTCTTGGCTGGACTGGAATCGCACATAGTCGAGCAATGTCGATTCGGTGAGATGCATCTTTGGTGACCGCATCGGTGTGGTGAACACTCTCCCACCACCGGAGAAAGTGCAATAACTCGTGCGCGTAGGTTCGCAGAGTGTTGTCGGCCAGACGGCGAAGAGTTTCGTAGTCGAGGTACTTGTTGATCCAGTCGATCTCACGGCCGGTCGCCTGTTCGACAATCGCGATACGGGCATCGCACATGGTTGTTGGAGGGCTTGTGAACCACGCGGAAGGTCATCATTGCGCCGCCTCCAGCAAGGGACTGGAACTGGCGCGCATCGCCGCCTTGGACAAAGAAGCTGTTCGGATCGTGGCCCTCGGGCAGCGCTACAGTGCGCACGTTTACGCCTTGCTCGCCGAGTCGGCAGGCAAGCGACTGAGCCGCCTGTTGACCACTGCCGTTGCTGTCGGCATCAAAAGCCAGATAGACGGTTCGCGGACCGTCGCAGAGTTGACGGAACTGGCGCGCATTGAGATTGGTGCCCATCGAGCAGGTGACGTTGTGAAAACCGGCCTGCCACAATGCGGCGTAGTCGAACAGCCCCTCGACCAGAATCACTTCTGGATATAGGCGGACTTGGTCCCATGAGTACAAGCCACCCTTCGACGCCCGGCAAGAAACGATGAGGCGGCGCCGCAGCAGACAGGCTGCGGCCATAGAGGTTGCCTTCCAGCGGAAAGACCACGCGATGTCTGTAGGTGTCGTAGCCAGAGGCGGTCACCAAACCGGCTTGCCGCAGAGCCTGGACCGAGTGGCCCAACTGTGTCAGCCAACCTCGCAAGCAACCGCCGGGCGCATAGCCAATCCGCATGTGCTCGATCAGTTCCGGTGAGCGGACTCCACGTTGATCCAGATAAGCGATCGCCTCGCCGTGGCGATGTAACTGACATGCGATAGAAGTCCAGCGGCTTCGTGCAGCAACGGCGCCAAACCGCGCCATTGCCGCAGCAACGCCAGCGCTTGCGGGAACTTCACTTGGTGATAGAGTTCGGCGAAGCGAATGACGTCACCGCCGCGGCCACAGCCGTAGCAGTAGAACAGGTTTTTGTGGGGATCCACGAGAAAGCTTGGTTCGTGATCTTCGTGCAGCGGACACAGTCCCATCAATCGGCCACGGCCGAGTGGGCCGGGCCGGCTGCCAATCATGAGCCTGCAGATAGTCCAGCAACGGAATCTGCTGTTTCAACTCGTCGAGAGCTTGACGATTCACGGACTTCTTGCCTCGACGGCAGAATACGGCAGAGCGCGCCCAGATCCCAGGCAAGGATGGTGGGTGCCCGTAAAAAGAGTAGCGCCGGGCGGTCCGGCCTTAACCCAGCAGCAGAGGCTGAGCAGTCGCCGGTGTGCCCATCGGCGCACGGTGGAGGGATCTGGCAAACGGGTCGGATCTTTGCAGTGCGGTGCGGCTTGCTCGACGGAATCTCCGGCGGCGATCCGCTCACACGCCTGCTGTCGGCAGCGCAGAGCTGTAGTGCGCCGAAGGTGCGAGCCACTCGGGCAAGATCGTGAAGGTCTTTCCGCACGGCCGACAGACTCCACGTCGCACCCAGATCGATTCGTGGTGGTCGTCGTGGCTCTGGCGGAGTCGCCGTCCGTGGCCGATGATCGTGTCCTTCCGGCAGACGGGACATTGCCGCGGCAAGAGGGCCAACGGGATCACCCCGGGTCGATGTTGTCTTTCGACTCTGGCAGTGCGATAAAAAGAATCACGGCTGGCGTGAAGGCCGCCGCTGACCGTCGCTGCCAAGTTTCGATCTGCGGGCCGGGCCTTCACCCTCCCGGTAAAGTCAGTCTCGAACGAAAAAAGAATACTGCTTTCCGTCGCTCGCCGCGAGCCCCTCACTCAGAACATTGGCCGGTTATAAACGGCAACCGGTAAAAGGCGCCGTAGGGTGGGTAACGCGTCAGTTGATTCGAAAGCCCCTCAGGTTAAGCTGCGGAAATGAAGCGTGTCGTCATCCTTGGTCGTGGAGCTTCAGGCAAGTCGACCCTTGCGCTGCACCTAGCCGAGATCACCGGGCTCAAGCCGAATGCGATTCCGGGGTCTGTTCGGCTTCGTCGCGGAATCGGTGTTCTCCCGCTCTGCGAAGTGGAACGCGCTGGGCTGGGGCGAGCAGCACGCCGCGAACTGTTTTAGAGATAGCCTTCTCCATCGGCGGTACTCTTGCGTAATGCGACCCCTTCGGTATTCCATCAACGTCACATTGGACGGGTGCTGCGATCATCGTGCAATACCCGCGGACGAAGAGTTGCATCGTCACGCGATCGAGAACCTCGACCAGGCCGATGCCCTCCTCTTTGGCCGGGTGACTTACGAAATGATGGAGGCAGCGTTTCGGCCGCCGGCGCGGACGGGAGCGAGGCCTGATTGGATGGAACCCTTCGCCCGGACGATCGACGCGGCAAAGAAGTACGTCGTGTCGAGCACCCTGGACCGGGTCGATTGGAACGCGGAGCTCGTGCGCGGGGATCTAGGGAAGGCCGTTCAGCAGCTCAAGCAGGAGTCGGGTAAGGGACTGTTCGTGGGAGGCGTGAAGCTTCCGCTGGCGTTGGCAGAGCTGGGATTGATCGATGAGTACGAGTTCGTGGTGCATCCCAGGCTAGCGGGCCACGGGCCGACGTTGTTCGCGGGGCTATCGAAGCGTGTCGACTTGAGGCTCGTGAGCCGGCTGGAGTTCGGCTCGGGGGCGGTGGCGATGCGGTATGAGCCGAGAAGGTAGCCATTGGGCTTGTTAAGCCCGAGTCGGCCACATCGCCGCTCACCAACGCAAGGCGATTGCCTCCCTAGCCCCGGAATTCTGGTACCCCTCAATGGGGCTTCCACTGCGCGAAAATGATATTAAGATGGCGTGTAAAGTCTGCGGCGACGCAGACTGGGTGTGGCGAAGACTACAAGGACAAGCCCTGGAGCGCCGCCAGCGATTCGTCGAGACGCTTGTCACTGCAGGGGAGCCGGCATGCCTTGTCCAGGCTGCAATCTTAGCGACCGCGAGCGCAAGCCGAAAATGCCGCGAGGATACACCAAGAGTTTCGGCAAGGATGGCTAGGTAAACTGATTGCCGGAGTTGAAGAACATGAAATCGTGGACTGACCACCTGGGGCATTCGGGCCTGCGCTCGTTCACCGACAAAGACGGCCACTTATGGCTTGAGAAGAACGCGGAAAAGAGATCGAAATGGGCGAAGCTCGCGCGTGCAGGCCATGATGTCGCCTGGGAGTTCGATAGTCCGGGCGGTGAGTATACGGGCCGCATGCTCATCGACGGCGAGATCTTAACGCCCTCGGAGGCAACAAAAAAGTTTCTGCGGAAGTCTGGAAGCGCAGCATAGTCACTCAAGCTTCTGATTCCGGATCGCAAGATGACATGGAAGACGCTTTCCACCGGACGTGTTGCGGTGAGTTCTTCAGCAGGTCTGGTTGCTTGGTCATGCCGACGATGTACTGGCTTCGAGCCTGACGCGTCTAGTGCAATCTCAGTGAATCGTGTGCGGAGCAACTCAGAGAACCGATCGGCGCCGGATATCAATCGGATTCACATCGCCCGAGAATCTCACTCCTTAGAATCCGGCGCCAGCAGGAGGATCTTCCCAATGCCGCCTTTCTCCCCTAGCGCATGTGCTTCGGCCGCATCACGCAACGGCATCCGGCGACCAATAGGCAGAACGAACTTGCCATCGCGCACATCATCGGCAAACTCACGCACCTTAGATGGATCCGGCTTCGTAAACACGCGCGTAATTTTCACTGTCGGATTTTTGGCCGCCGCGCTTTCCGGCAATACCGAGGCGTAGCCAAAGGAGCCGCTCTGCTTTACCTTCACGATCAGCTTCGCAGCAACCTCACCGCCAACGGTGTCCGCAATTGCATCCACCAGGCGAAATTTCTCAATCGCTTTATCGTCATCAATCGCGAGCACGTCGGAGACACCGAGGGAGCGGGCGTCATTCAGTTCTTTCGCGCGGACACCTGCAATCACCTGCGCGCCTATCTTCTTCGCCGTATGCACTGCCGCGCGCCCAACACTGCCCAGCGCTCCCGTTATCAGAACAACCTGTCCCTTTTTCACGTTTGTCGCAAGGCGCACAAGCTGGTCTCCCGTGAGGGCAATCAGCGGGATCGCGGCCGCGTTCGCCAGGTCCACTCCGTCTGGCAGATGGGTCACGTCCGAATCGTCCACTGCCACCAACTCGGCATAGGTCGCGTTGGATAGTGCAAGAACGCGGTCGCCGGCCTTGAAGTGCTTCACATTTGCGCCCACCGCGCGAACGACGCCACTCACGTCGCGGCCCAGAATTGCAGGAAATGACAACGGAAAATCCTTCTGCCGCATCCCTGAACGCAGTTTCCAGTCAATCGGATTGACGCTCGCAGCGGCTGCCGCGATCAGTACCGTACCTCCGCTAATCTGCGGTTCGGGAACGTCGTTTTCAAATTTCAGCTTCTCGGGACCGCCGTACTCATACAGCACCACTGCCTTCATCGCGCATCTCCCAACAGCCGAACTTCAGGCATATATCTGACGAGATCATACCCCGCCCTGTGCCTCATTTGAACGAAGTCTGGCCCAACTCCCGTGTAGTCGGCAAACTGGAGAGATTTGCGAAGGGTGTCGCCACGAAAGCCTATTCTACGAGTCGCGCGTCACTCGCTCGTAATCGGTAAATCCTTGCCGACATGAA
>CAVUUB010000018.1:0-1404738 GCA_963744555.1 Bryobacterales bacterium
GATTCAAAGCGGCGCGTTGAACATCAGCATCGATTTTGCCGTCGATCGCCTGACCGCCGTGATGCTGATGGTGGTCACCGGCGTCGGCCTGTTGATCCATATTTATTCCATCGGGTACATGGCGCACGAAGACGGCTACTATCGCTTCTTCGCCTACCTGAACCTGTTCATGTTTTTCATGCTGGTTCTGGTGCTCGCTCAGAATTTTCTGGTGCTGTTCGTCGGATGGGAAGGCGTCGGACTGTGCAGCTACCTGCTGATTGGCTATTACTTCCTGGAGCAGTTCGCTACCAACGCCGGTAACAAGGCGTTCATCGTGAACCGCATCGGCGACTTCGGATTCTCGCTGGCGATTTTTCTGATCGTGCGCCAGTTTGGCTCGCTCGATTTCAGCAAGGTCTTCGACGCCGCCAAGCCTATGCCGACGGAGACCAGCGCCGGCATCCTGACCACCATCTGTTTGCTTCTCTTGGTGGGCGCGGCCGGTAAGTCCGCGCAGATCCCATTGTATGTCTGGCTTCCCGACGCAATGGCCGGCCCGACTCCGGTTTCCGCCTTGATCCACGCCGCGACCATGGTGACCGCCGGCGTCTACATGACCGCGCGCTCGGCCACGTTGTTCACGCACGCGCCCATCGCCATGGATACGGTGGCGGTGATCGGCCTGGCGACCGCATTTTTCGCGGCGACCATCGGTCTGGCGCAGACCGACATCAAGAAAGTGTTCGCGTACTCGACTGTCTCTCAGCTCGGCTACATGTTCCTGGGCGCGGGCGTCGGCGCGTTTTCGGCCGGAATCTTCCACCTGATGACCCACGCGTTTTTCAAGGCGCTGCTGTTCCTGGGCGCAGGCAGCGTCATCCATGCGCTTGGCGGCGAGCAGGACCTGCGCAAGATGGGCGGCCTTCGCAAGTACACGCCGATCACGTTCCTGACGCTGCATGTGCGCTGGGATCGCGATCTCCGGAATTCCGCCTTCGCCGGTTTTTTCAGTAAGGACGAAATTCTGGCGGCGGCCTTCGTGCGCGCGCCCTGGATGTACTGGATCGGCGTGCTCACGGCCGCCATGACCGCCTTCTATGTATTCCGCGCGCTATTCCTGGCATTCTTCGGCGAATATCGCGGGCATGCGCATCCGCACGAATCGCCTTCGGTGATGACTGGACCGCTGGTCGTGCTGGCGCTGCTCTTCGGCGGGTGGCGGATTCATCAATGTTCCGCACTGGCTGGAGCCGATGTTCCCGGCGAGAGACCGAAGGCGGCAATGAGTGGCTGATGTACATCTCGGTGGCTGCGGGCGTAATCGGTATCGCGATAGCATACGTATTTTACGTTGCGCGGCCTGGCATGGCCGATCGTTTCGCAAAGGCCGCCAACGGACTCTACACGCTGGTCTATAACAAATATTTCGTCGATGAAATTTACGATGCGGCCGTCGTGACGCCGGTGGTCAAGGGTTCGCGAATATTTCTCTGGCGCGGAGTGGATGCCGGCTTCATCGACGGCATCGTCAACGGCTTCGGCGCGCGATCGCGCGGCGTCGGCAATATCCTGAAGCTTCTGCAGTCGGGCAACATCCGCAGCTATGCGGCTTGGGTGGTGCTCGGCTCCGTGCTGCTATTGTTGGCCATCGGATTCGGAGGAGCCACCCGATGACGCTTCTCGACGTCGTCATTTTCCTGCCGCTGGTCGCATTCCTGGTCATTCTCTTTTTGCCCAAAGATAGCCGGGACGCCATCCGAACTTTCAGCCTGGTCTCGTCGACCGCCATTTTCTTGATTTCGCTGGGCCTCATCGGACCCGTTTTGGTTCGCGAGCCCCGGCAAGTTCGTCTTCGAGACGGATATTCCGTGGATCGATTCGCCGGCTATCCATTACCATGTCGCCATCGACGGCATCAGCCTGTGGCTGGTCATACTCACGACTCTGCTCACGCCCATCTGCGTGCTCGTTTCCTGGCGGTCTATCGATAAGCGCGTCAAGGAATTCTTCGCCTTCCTGTTGTTGCTCGAATTCGGCCTGGTGGGCGTGTTCTGCGCGCTCGATCTCTTCCTGTTCTTCGTTTTCTGGGAGGTATCGCTGGTGCCGATGTACTTCCTGATCGGTATTTGGGGCCACGATCGCCGCATTTACGCAGCGGTCAAGTTCTTCATCTACACCATGGTCGGATCAATGCTGATGCTGGTGGCCATCATCTTTCTATACAATCAGGCCGGCACTTTCGATTACGTCAAGATTCTCGCGGGACTACAGAACCGGTCGATCGCCGTGACTTATCCCGAGCAATTCCTGCTGTTCCTGGCGTTCTTCATCGCGTTCGCGATCAAGGTGCCGTTGTTCCCGCTGCATACCTGGTTGCCGGATGCGCACGTCGAAGCGCCCACCGCGGGTTCCGTCATGCTGGCTTCCGTCATGCTGAAAATGGGCACTTACGGACTGCTGCGCTTCTGCGTCCCGATGTTTCCCACCGCCGCCCGCAACGCTGCCGGCTGGATCAGCGCTCTGGCCATCATCGGAATCATCTATGGCGCGTTGGTCGCCATGGTGCAGCCGAACATGAAGAAGCTGGTGGCTTATTCTTCGGTCAGCCACCTGGGCTTCGTCGTTCTGGGAATCTTCAGCTTCACGCAGCAGGGCTTCGACGGCGCGGTTTATCAGATGCTCAATCACGGCGTCTCAACCGGCGCGCTCTTCATCCTGGTTGGCTTCCTGTATGAGCGGCGGCATTCGCTCGAGATCGCGGCTTACGGCGGCGTGGCTACGCCCGCTCCCAAGCTCTCCACGGTTTTCATGATCACGATGCTCGCCAGCATCGGCCTTCCCATGTTGAACAACTTCGTGGGCGAGTATCTGGTGCTGCAGGGCGTTTCGATCGTCAACTTCCGCTGGGCTGTCTTCGCGGCGATCGGTGTGATCCTCTCGGCCTGCTACATGCTGTGGCTCTATCAGCGCCTGTTCTTCGGCCCGGCTTCCGAAGACTTGACACATCACATGCCGGATCTGAACCTCCGCGAATATGTCATCATCGTTCCGCTAATTGTGCTGATGCTCTGGATGGGCACCTTCACGCAAAGCTTCATTCCTCCCATTTCAGCCTCCAATGGCGTGCTGCTCGGCCCCATCGATGCCCGGCGCGATGTCCATGTGCTAAGAGCGCCGCCGGAAGAGCCATTCGCGCGCGCTGCCAGGGAGCTTGCCAATGCCCGTTAACTTCGCGCCCTCGGCCGCCGATTATCTGCGCTTCCTGCCGGAAATCATCATGATCGTGGCCGGAACGTTGATCATGTTCATCGAGCCGCTGCTGGGTGAAAAAAGAAAAGAGGGCTTGAGTTTTCTGACCGTGGTCGCGTTCCTGGCCGCGCTAGTGGCCGCCGTTATGGCCAACAACGATCCCGGCACAGCTTTTTCGAGGATGCTGATCGTGGACGGCTTCGCGACATTCTTCCGCGTCCTGGTGATCGGCGTGGGTATCCTCACCGTGCTTTGCTCGGCCCAATATCTGAAGCGCGAGCATGCCGCCTCGGCTGAATACTACGCGCTGCTGCTTTTCTCTGTCACCGGCCAGTGTGTGATGTCGACCGCCAACGAGCTGATCATGATCTTCATCGGCCTGGAGATCTCTTCCATCGCGACCTATATTCTGGCCGGATACCTGCGCGACGACAAGCGCAATAACGAAGCGGCGCTGAAGTATTTCCTGCTGGGATCGTTCGCTACCGCGTTCCTGCTTTACGGCATCGCCTGGATCTATGGGACCGCCGGCAGCACGAACTTGAGCGACATTCGCACCTATCTGCTGACGCCGGGTTCGCAGCGCAACGTGATCCTGGCCAGCACGTCCGCCGCGCTGATGTTCGTAGGGTTCGCCTTCAAGGTCTCGGCCGCGCCGTTCCAGGTTTGGGCGCCGGATGTTTATCAGGGTGCTCCCGCGCCAGTGACATTATTCATGTCGGCGGGTCCGAAAGCCGCCGCTTTCGCCGTTTTCCTGCGGGTATTCAACACCGCCTTCGCGCCCATTACCGATCGTTGGGAGCCGTTCGTCTGGTCCTCGGCTCTGCTCACCATGATCATCGGCAACTTTGCCGCGCTCGCTCAATCGAACATCAAACGCTTGCTGGCCTACAGCTCGATCGCGCATGCCGGCTACGTCATGGTGGCCGTGGCGGCTCACAATCAGATCGGGATCGCGGCCGCAATGTTCTATCTGGCCGCCTACGCGTTCATGAATATCGGCGCGTTCGCCGTCATCACGCATTTTGCCCGTGCAAGGCGAGAAATATGTCGACGTAGCAGACTTGGCTGGCTTGGGTTGGAAACAGCCGGGGACGGCCGCGTTGTTTTCGATCTTTCTGCTGTCGCTCATCGGCGTGCCGCTGACCGGCGGCTTTTTCGGCAAGTTCTACATCTTTAAAGCGGCGCTCGATGCCCACCTGGTTTGGCTGACGGTCCTCGGTTTACTGAACAGCGCCGTCGCAGCTTATTACTATCTGCGCATCATCGTCGTCATGTACATGCAGGAACCGGGCGAAGCCACAGCCACGCTGCAGCCGCTCGGAATCGGTATCCAAACCGCCCTTTGGGCATCCGCCCTGGGGACTCTGATCCTCGGGATTTTCCCCTCCACACTGCTCAACTTCGCGCGAAACGCCAGCGTTCTGATCAAGTAACATCGTAAGTCCTAGTAACATTCGTAACCATTAAGAATTGTAATTTATACAACGAAATTCACGCTCCCGCACATCCAAAGGGTCGAGGAAACTGATATGTTCAACAAAACCGGATTCAAGGCGGTGGTTCTCGGCGCGGGGCTGTTGCTGCTCCCGATGGCGGTTTTCGCGAGAGACGGGCACGGCGGTGGTGGGGGCGGTGGACGCGGCTTTTCTGGCGGAGGCGGCCATGCCTTTTCCGGCGGCGGAGGACGTAGTTTTTCCGGTGGCGGACGAAGCTATTCCGGCGGGGGACGTAGCTACTCCGGCGGTGGCGGGAGCTACTACCGTGCGGCGGTGGTGGCGGTTATTATCGCGGCGGCGGCGGTTATTATCGGGGCGGAGGCGGTTACTATCGGAGGCCACGGTTACTACGGCGGCGGCTACTACGGCGGTCCGGCCCTGTCGTTCGGTTTCTACGGCGCGCCCTACGCTTACGGCTACGCCGATCCTTACTATTATGATCAGGGCTACTGCTTACCGCAGCCGCTCCTGCTCCGAACCCCGGCTACTATGACAATTCCGGAGTCCGGTTATCCGAGCGCAATGCCCCCAACGGGTATTACAACAACCAGAACCCTGGGTATCCGAGCAATGCCCCGAACAACTGCAACCCTCCGGGAGCTTACGATCAAAACGGGAATTACCAATACTATCCGGGCTGCCAGGTGAATCCTAACTATCCTAACTAACGGCGCCCTAAGTCCTGCAAAAGAGCCTGCTCAGCCGATCGCCTGTCACCCAACGAGCCTGTCATCCGACAACGTTGAGCAGGCTTTTTTGCATCTCGTCGGCTACCTTGAACACCTTGGTATTGGCGTCGAAGCTGTTTCGCGACTGCAGCAGCGACACCATGGACGTGCTCAAGTCCACGATATCGACGCGGCCTGAGGCGAAACAGTCGTGGCGCGGGCGATATCGCCAGCCGCTTGATTCAACTGCGTTTCGGCTCGCGACATTCCTTCCAAAGCGGATGACATCGCTGGAATCTGCACGACGGGCCTCCTAGTCTGCTTGCTTGATTTCTTGCTTAATATCCTCTTCGACCGGTTTGAAGAGAATTTCAGCCATTTCATACTTAAGGCCCTCGATCCCCTGTCCGGTTACACTGGATATCTCATAGAAAGGCAAGCCCTTATCCGCCGCCAGCGCCCTTAGCCGCGCGATCCTCTCGGGGTCCTGAGCGACATCGATTTTCGAAGCCACCACGAACATCGGCTTCCTGGCCAGGTCTTCCCGGAAACTGGCGAGCTCCCCCATCACCACCCCGAAATCCTCCACCGGATCGCGCCCGCTCGATTCCGATACATCCACCAGATGGACCAGCAGCCGGGTGCGCTCGATATGGCGCAAGAACTGAGTGCCCAGGCCGTGGCCCAGATGAGCGCCTTCGATCAGCCCCGGGATGTCGGCCACCACGAAGCTCCGGTCATCCACGCTCACGACGCCGAGATTCGGCTCAAGCGTGGTGAACGGATAGTCGGCAATCTTGGGATGCGCGGCTGAGATGCGCGAAATGAGCGTCGACTTGCCGGCGTTCGGGAACCCGACCAGCCCGACATCGGCCAGCAGCTTCAGCTCTAACCGCAGGTGCTTCGCATCGCCCGGCTTGCCCGGCTCGTGTTCGGTGGGAGCCTGGTGGGTGGGTGTAGCAAAGTGCTGATTGCCTCGCCCTCCGCGGCCGCCGCGCGCTACCAGGAACCGATCGCCGGCCGCGGTGAAATCGTGCAGCATTTCGCCGGTGTCGGCATCGTAGACGATCGTTCCAACAGGCACCGGCAGCTCGATCGACTCGCCTTCTCGTCCGCTCCGATTGCTGCCCTCGCCGTGCCGGCCACGCTGGGCGGTGTGCTCGGGATTAAACCGGAAGTGGAGTAGGGTGTTGTAGTGCGTGCTGGCGACCATGGTGATGTCGCCACCGCGTCCGCCGTCGCCGCCGCTCGGTCCTCCGCGAGGCACGTACTTCTCGCGGCGGAAGGCCAGACACCCGTTGCCGCCATCCCCGGCCTTTACGCGGATTTTGACTTCATCGATAAACATGGTGGTGGGTGGTTGGAGGTGGGCGGTAGCGCCCAAGTTCTGGTCGCGCGCCGCAACCAGAAACTAGAAACCAGAAACTAGAAACCGGTTAGCTTATCGGTTCTACGCTGATGAACTTGCCGGAACGGCCCCGGTCGCGAAACACGACGATGCCGGAGACTTTAGCGAACAGCGTATCGTCCTTGCCGAGGCCGACGTTGTCGCCAGGCTTAAACGGTGTCCCGCGCTGGCGAACCAGGATGGAGCCGCCGGTCACCAATTCCCCGCCAAAAGCTTTGACGCCCAGGCGCTGCGCGTTGGAATCGCGCCCGTTCTTAGAACTTCCCAGACCTTTTTTATGTGCCATATCAACCTATGCCAGGATCTCCGGACCTATGCCAGGATCTCGTTCACCTTCACCTGCGTGTAATTCTGCCGGTGACCGATGGTTCGCTTATACTGCTTCTTGCGCTTGAACTTGAACACCAGGATCTTGTCGCCGCGTCCATGGGCGGCGATGGTGCCTTTTACGCGCGCCTCGCCGAGCTTCGCCCCGGTTAGAACTTCGTTGGAATCGTTCACCACCGTCAGCACGCGGCCGAATTCGATCTCGGCGCCGACGTCGCCAGCGAGCGTTTCCACTTCAATCACATCTCCGGGGGCGACACGATACTGCTTGCCGCCGGTTTCTATCACTGCGTACATAACTATCCTTCGTTGAGCTTGAAATGTGGGCTAATCAGACGGATCAGAGCAAAACTGCCGTACCAGCTAGAGCCGCAAAGCTTTATAATACGACAATTGGACGCGCCACCGCAAATGCGAAGCTCGCGCCCATTTCATCCCCTACGAGTGGCCTTCTCGTAAGTGGGGTTTGCCGAACCTGCTCGAGTTCGACTTCGCCGCGCTGGTGCGCCAGGACTGGCTTCATTGCATCGATCCAATCCGCGCCGAAGGCTGACTTTTTTCGCAGCCGTCTTCCTTGACACTCTATTGCTCTCCTTTTCGAACATATCGCAATCCTACTCACGCCATTGCTGACCAACCCACAGTGATAGAATCTCAGGTTGACTGACCGGCATGAGGGTTCTGATTAACCAATGAACCTGGAAGGCATCCGCGCCTTGCTCGTCGAGGATAACCCGGGCGATGCACGCCTGTTCTTCGAACTGGTCCGCGAAACTGGCGCCGGATATCTCAAACTCGAGCATGTCGACCGGCTCGATAAGGCGCTCGCGCGGCTCAGCAGCGAACATTTCGACGTGGTCCTGCTGGACCTCTCGCTCCCCGACGAACAGGGGCTAACCACCCTGCTGCGCACTCATGCTCACGCCCCCAAGGTCCCCATCGTCATCCTGACTGGACTCGACGACGAAGCCGTGGCCGTAAGGGCCGTCCGCGCAGGCGCGCAGGATTATCTCGTGAAAGGCCGCGTCGATGGCGACCTTCTGGTCCGTTCGATGCGCTATGCCACTGAACGCTGGCGCGCTGTCGAAGCACTGGAGCGCCGGGAAGAACACTACCGCTCGCTGATCGAGCATTCGCTCGATCTCATCAGCATTCTTAATATCGATGGCACCATCCGCTATGTAAGCCCCTCCCACGAACGGGTTCTCGGTTATCCTTCCGACGACCTGGTGGGCCAGAATGTGTTCGGATTCATTCACACCGACGATATTGCCGGCGTGAAGGAGGCCTTCGCGGCGCACGACGGGGAGGCCTCTTTGGAATGCCGGTTCCGGCACCAGGATGGATCGTGGCGCATGCTGGAGTCCTTCGGGCGCAATTTGTCGCACGTGCCAGGCGTCTCCGGCCTGGTAGTTAACTCTCGTGACGTAACCGACCGCAAGCGCCTGGAAGAACAGCTACACCATTCGCAGCGCCTCGAGGCGGTAGGGCGGCTGGCTGGTGGCGTAGCCCATGACTTCAACAATCTGCTGATGGTCATTACGGGATATTCTCAGATGCTCCTGGATGGAATGCATCACGGGGATCCCGCACGCGACGACCTCGAACAGGTAGTGAAGGCTTCTGAACGCGCTACCGATCTGACCCGCCAGTTGCTCGCCTTCAGCCGCCGCCAAGTGGTCCGCCCGGTAATCCTCAACCTGAATTTGCTGGTGCATGACATGGATCGAATGCTGCGCCGGGTAATCGGAGAGGACATCGAATTGATTGCGAGTTTTGCTCCCGACTTGAAAACCGTGCGTGCCGATCCGGGCCAGATCGAGCAGGTGGTCCTGAACATTGCGGTAAACGCGCGTGACGCAATGCCCAATGGGGGAATGCTCACGCTGGAAACAGCCAACCTGCAGGTGACCGACGAATTCGCGCGCATGCAGCCGGCGCCAAAACCCGGCCATTACGCCATGCTCTTAATGGGCGACACAGGCTTCGGCATGGATGCGAGTGTGCTCTCGCGATTGTTCGAGCCTTTTTTCACTACCAAGGAGAATGGAACCGGCCTGGGGCTTTCCACTAGCTACGGAATCATAAAGCAAAGCGGCGGCGACATCTGGGTGGACTCGAAACCCGGGCAAGGCACCACTTTCCGGATCTATCTGCCGGTGGCAGAGGAGGCGGCTGAGCCGGTGGAAGCGCCTCGAGACAGCGCGGTGCCCGGCGGCGCGGAAACCATCTTGCTCGTGGAGGATGAGGACGGCGTACGGCGCGTGGTTGAGACCATGCTGACACGGCACGGCTATAATGTGCTCTCTTCCGGTTCCTGCGGCGAGGCCATGGCGCTGGCGGAGCGCTATGCCGGCCCCATCCATCTGCTCATCACCGACGTCGTGATGCCGGGGATGAGTGGCCGCACCATGGCCGAAAGCTTGATCGCACAGCGCCCGGAGACCAAGGTACTCTACGTTTCCGGCTACGGTGGCCCCGTCGAGTCCGAGACGACCACCGGCTTCCTGCAAAAGCCGTTCACGACTGAAGAACTGGCACGCAAGATCCGTGAGTTGTTTCCTCAAATACCCTAGGTCCAGCGGATTTGTGACCTTCGATCTTTACTCTTACCGGTTTACGTTTACAGCGCGCGATCCGATCTGCTTTTCGGCTGGAATGACCGGAAACATTTTGCGGGGGGCGTTGGGAAGCGTGCTGCGCAGGATTGCCTGTTGGCCGGAATGCCCCGGCCATGCCGGCCGGGACGTGCGCGAATGCGATCGCCGGATCGACTGCGCTTACGCACGGATATTCGAGCCGGCGGCTTTGCAAACAGGGCCAACGGACATCAGACCGAGCGGCCTCGCCGACTGGCCGCGACCCTTCGTCCTGCGCGCGGCGCATCTGGATCGCCAAGCCATCGGGCCGGGACAGTCTTTCTGGTTCGATGTAAATGTCTTCGAAACGCGATATCCACTGGTCGAGTACTTCGAGCGGGCTTTTCAAGAGTTAGCCGCAGAGGGATTGGGTCCGGGACGCGGGCGGGCGGAGCTGCTTTCGGCCGAGCAGCTCGAGCCCATCTCCATTCCGCTGCAGAGTGACTGGCCGGCAACGCACCAGATTCGAGTCGCATTTCGAACACCGACAGAGTTGAAAGGTGATGCTAAACGCGCGATGAAACCGGAATTCGGAATCTTGTTTGCGCGTGCCCGTGACCGTGTTAGCACTCTGCGGTCACTCTATGGCTCCGGGCCCCTGGAGGTGGATTTTGAAGCGTTGGGGCAGCGTGCCTCCGCGGTGCGAATGATCGACTGCCAGGTGCGCCATTTGGCGACTCGGCGCCGAAGCAGCCGTACGGGCCAGTCTCACGGCATCGGTGGCTTTGTCGGCTGGGCGGACTATGAAGGTGAATTGAGCGAGTTTCTTCCGATTCTTCAGGCCGCCCAATGGACTGGCGTCGGCCGTCACTGCGTTTGGGGAAACGGGGAATTGCGAGTCGAGAGCGGCGCCTCGGAGAAAAATGAACACATATAATGATTCGGTGACCACCATCCCGATTGGAACAAAAGGCGAATCTTCGATTGTCGTTAGCAGCGAGACTGCAGTCAGCTTCCTCGGCGTTGACAGCGCGCGCGTGCTTGGCACTCCCTTCCTGATCTTTCACCTCGAAATGACCGCGCGTAATTCGGTCAAGCCCTTTTTGGATGAAGGCTTTGACACGGTGGGCGCCCGCGTGGACGTCCGTCACCTGGCTGCTACGCCGATGGGGATGCATGTTACTTTTCGTAGCGAATTGACCGGAATTGAAGACCGGCGGCTCTTTTTCCGGGTGGAAGCTTTCGATGAGAAGGACAAGATCAGTGAGGGCACCCACGAGCGGGCAATAATCCAGGTTGCCAAATTCGCCTCGCGCGTTGCGGCGAAAGGACGAAGGGATTAAATGACTTACAGTGTATTTTAAAATACATTTCGAATGGTCGTTTGGCTTCGTTTTATCGTATCCGATCACCCCTGACCGGTATCTAAAAGCCTAGGTAGAGGGAGTACTCTAGGATGAGTTGGGGATTGCGTTTTGATGGTACGGCTGGTACATTGTATGGAAGACCTTTAGTATCAGAGGCCCAGTTAGTCTATACCCCGCGAGGGGTGAGGAGAGTCTTGAGATCATTTTTCATCACGGTGGTAGCCGGATTGATGGGAATTGGCGTAGCGTTCGCCGAGCCTTTCGCCAAGCCGCCTGTCCCGGAGGACGAAATCGTCAGCAGGTACCTTAACGCTACCCAGGAGCAGCAAAATGCCCTGAGGGGGGGCTCGATGGAGGTCGACATTGATGCCCGACTTCCCAAGCGCAAGATGCAGGGCCGGCTGCACGCGCTCCGCAACATCTCCAAGCTGGGCCGGATCACTTATCATATGCTGGGCTTCACCGGGGACAATACCGTGAAGACGGAGGTCATTGCGCGCTATCTCTCCGCCGAAGTTCAGGCCAACCAGGGTGATCATCAGGGCGAATCGAATTTTTCAATCACGCCGGAGAATTATAAATTTAAGTACAAGGGGACCCAGGACTTAGACGGTCGCGAAGCCTACGTTCTGCGTGTCACACCCCGCCACAAAAAGGTAGGGTTATTCAAGGGCGAATTATGGTTGGACGCCGAGACATTCATGCCGGTGCGCGAGTCCGGATCTTTCGTAAAGACGCCTTCGATCTTCCTCAAAAAAGTCGCGTTTGTGCGGCATTACATGCTGCAGAACGGCGTTTCGGTGCCCCAGCGGACAGAGAGCAAGATCGATGCTCGCTTCTTCGGTCCGGTCGAGTTGGATATCAACTATCAGAACTTTTCCAAAGACACTGACGCCGACGCAGCGGGTACGCTGAATAAGTGAACTCGTCAATCATTGCTCGGAGTGGCGGCCCGCGCGATACCGGCTGGGTGCCTGATAAACTTACAATTACCAGTCTCGTTGCTTGTCCTTGCTTTTGCGAGAACAGGCGCGTTGAATTTTAGAGGGTCAATGAGAACGCTATTCCTGAATCCGCCATCGTTCGAAGGCTTTGATGGGGGCGCTGGTTCGCGCTGGCCCGCGTCACGCGAAATTGAATCGTACTGGTATCCGGTATGGCTGGCCTATCCGGCCGGAATGCTTGCTGACAGCAAGCTGGTGGATGCGCCACCGCACAAGATCACTATCGATCAAACGGTGGCCATGGCCAACGATTTCGAATTGATGGTGCTGTTCACTTCCAGCCCCGGGTTCCACGTAGACGTCAAGATCAGCGAGATGATGAAGGACGTCAATCCCAAGCTCAAGGTGGCCTTTGTCGGTCCCCCGGTCACAATCGAGCCGGAAAAATCGCTGAATGCTTCCAAGGCTATCGATTTCGTGGTGCGTCGCGAATTCGATTATCAAATCGCCAACTACGCCAAAGGCACGCCTCTTGAGGAACTTCCGGGCGTAAGTTATCGCAAGAACGGATCGATCGTCAATAATCCGGAAGGCGGCGTGATCGAGAACCTGGACGAGCTCCCTTGGGCCAGCAAGGTGTACCACCGGGACCTCGATTTCAAGCGCTACAACGTTCCGTTCCTACTGAACCCTTTTGTCTCTTTTTATACGACGCGCGGCTGCCCGGCGATGTGTACGTTCTGCTTGTGGCCGCAGACGCACTCCGGCCATCGCTGGAGGCTGCGCTCCTCCGATGACGTGGTCAATGAGTGCCGCTACGTTCTCGAGAATTTCCAGGGACTCAAAGAGATCTTCTTCGACGACGATACCTTCAACTACCGGAAGGCGCGCGCCATTGAGCTATCCAATAAGTTAGGGCCGCTGAACTTCACCTGGAGTTGCACGTCGCGCGTCACCACCGATTACGAAACACTGAAGGCTATGAAGGACGCCGGCTGCCGGCTGCTGATCGTCGGATACGAATCGGGCGACGAACAGATCCTGAAGAATATCAAGAAGGGCGCCACCATCGACATGGCGATGCGCTTCACGGAGAACTGCCACAAGCTAGGACTGGTTATTCATGGCGATTTCATCGTTGGCCTGCCGGGTGAAACGCGCCAGTCGTTGCGTAAGACCATCGAGTACGCCAAGAAGCTGGACGTGGAGACGATTCAGGTCTCGCTGGGCCACGCCTTTCCGGGAACGGAGTTTTACGAACACGCCAAGACCAACGGCTTGGTCAACATCAACGGCATGTCGGACGACACCGGCCATCAGTTGCCCAATGTGGTCTATCCCGGATTCGATCGCGGCGAACTAGTGGAGTGGGTTGACCGCTTTTATTCGGAATACTACTTCCGCCCCAAGACGGCTTGGCGGGTTGTAAGAAAGGCCATCCGGAACAACGATCTTCCACGCTTGTATAAAGAGGCGCGGGAATATCTGTTCGTAAGCGCGAAGCGGAAGCAGTTCATCAAGGAGCAAAAGGCTGCCAACACTCATGCGAGGCGCTGAAGAAAGCGTTTCTTAAATGGCGGCAGGCCGCGCGGTCGACCTGAAGACCAAACTGCTTACGTTCTTCGTCGTCGCTACCAACGTACTAGGCAATGTCTCGATGTCCTGGGGCATGAAGCATCAAAACGCGCAGCTTGGTCTTTCTCCGTGGGCATACATCCGTCTTATTTTCAGCCCCTGGGTGCTGCTCGGCACGATGCTGCTTATTCTATGGCTGTTGTCGCGGATGACGCTGCTGGGGTGGGCGGATCTGAGCTACGTCCTGCCGGTAACGGCGATCGGGTACGTGCTCACCGCGATCCTCGGAAAATATTTTCTGGGCGAAGAGATTTCATACCACGGTTGGATTGGCACGGCGTTGATCGTCGCCGGAATCGTTCTGGTTGGTCTGACCCAGCCTAATACTACGCAATCGGAGCAGACCCGATGAAGTGGGCCATGGTCGCGACCGTGGTGGGCTGTACCGCGCTTGCGGATCTCTTGCAGAGTTTCGAGATGAAGCGGCATGTTGTCGCGGTGGAGGATTTGCAGCCTGGAAGACTGGGGCGCATGCTGGCCGGCTTGGCGCGCCGCGGGCCGCTGGTCCTGGCGGTCTTCTTCATGGCGATCTCGTTCTTTGCTTTCATGAAGCTGCTTTCAGTGGCAGATCTGAGTTTTGCGGTCCCGGTGACGGCCGCCAGTGTTGTCATCGAGACTGTGCTGGCAAGACTGGTGCTTAAGGAAACCGTAACGGTTAAGCGATGGGCGGGTGCGTGCTTAGTCGCCTGCGGTGTCGCGCTGCTAGCCATGTGACCTGGCTTCTTTTCGTCATTGTTTTGATCGCAGGTGTGTATCAGTTGCTCGCCTTGGCCGCGTCGTTAGTTCACCATGCCTGTATTACAGGCCGTCGGGCAGGTTTCGAACCTGCCAATTTTCCCCTTCCAGGCATCTCCATTCTCAAGCCCGTCTATGGACGCGATCCGGGATTTTACCTAGCTATCCGCTCCCACGCCGTTCAACAATATCCCGAGTTCGAGATTCTGTTCGGCGTGCACAAGCTTGAGGATCCCGCATCCGCCGACATCCAGCGCTTGATCGCCGAGTTCCCTGCCCTTCCGATTCGGCTGATCGTCTGTCCTTCCGAGACACCTAATGCGAAGGTCGGCACGCTAGCAGATCTCGCGAGTCAGGCGTGTTATCCACTCCTGGTCGTCAACGACAGCGACATTACGGTACCAGCTGGATATCTCCAGGATGTGACCGCACCGCTTTCCGACCCGGCCGTCGGACTGGTGACGTGCCTCTATCGCGCGGAGGCGCACAACTGGCCAACCCGCTTCGAAGCGCTCGCGATCGCGACGGACTTCGCTCCGAGTACATTAGTCGCGCCATGGTTCGGGGTGTCGGAGTTCGGACTTGGCTCGACGCTAGCATTTCGCAAAGCCGATCTGGAACGAATCGGCGGTTTTCGGGTCATCTCGGATTATCTGGCCGATGACTACCAGCTGGGCTGCAAGCTGCACTCGCTGGGTCTTCGCAACGTGATTTCGAAGGTGGTCGTAAGCACCCGGCTGTCGGCTGAATCCTGGGGCTCGGCGTGGCTGCATCAACTACGTTGGGCGCGCACCATCCGGTTGTCGCGCGGCGGCGGGTACGCTGGTTTGCCGGTCACCTTCGCGACATTATGGGCATTGGTGGCGGCCGGGTTCGGGTTTTGGCCTGTGGCGGTTGGACTGATGGCCATCCGCCTGGCGACGGCGGTCGGGTGTGGAGGGCTGGTGTTGGGGAGCGCTGATGTCTGGAAATATTTCTACCTGATTCCAGTGCGCGATCTCTGGGGCGTGATCGTTTGGGCCAGGGCACTCTTTGGCAACACTGTGGAATGGCGGGGCCGGCGGCTGCGATTAGATCGCGAAGGAAAAATCGTGGCGTGACTCAGAGGGAGGGATTGTTATAATGGTCTTCGCGCGCCCGTAGCTCAGTTGGATAGAGCGTCTGGCTACGAACCAGAAGGTCGGCTGTTCGAGTCAGCCCGGGCGCACCATAGAATCAACGATTTACAACTCAACTTGGCTTCGACCAAGAGTTTTTGACCGCTACCGTGACCGCTACCGGACCAAAAATCTCATCCATCTTCGCAGCCGTTTGTTTCTGCGCGTCGGGCGTCGAGTGCATGTAAATCTCCTGGGTAGTTCGAACCGAAGCATGGCCTAGCAGCTTCTGAATCGCTTGGTCCGGGACGCCTGCCAAGTGCAGGATGGTGGCAGCGGAGTGCCTTAAATCGTGGAACCTAACTGGGGGCAATCCGGCGCGATCGCGAATGCGATAGAAATCGCCCAGCATATTCCTGGCGTCGAGCATCGTCCCCTTCCGGGTGGTGAATACCATACCCGTCTCGATCCACCCGCTTCCGGCGAGCTTCCGTTCCTCCTCTTGGCGCCGCTGATGTGCAAGCACTTTCTCAATCACGATTTGCGGCAACCATATAGCGCGATCGCTCTCTTCCGTCTTCGTGCTGGTAAGCTCCAAACGGCTTTTCGACTCTCCGGCGCGTTTGATGCGTTGCAACGCGCGTAAGATTTGAACTTTCCCAGCCTCGAAATCGAAATCCGTCCATTGCAGGCCTAGGATCTCCCCCTCGCGACAGGCCAGGCAAAGCGCGAGCCAAAAGAGCGCCTCTAAGCGCTCACCATAGATCGCTTCAAGAAATGCCACCGCCTGTTTTTCGTCAAATATGTTTGTCCTTCTGCGCGCTCGTTTGATCGTGACTAGTGCTGCCGGATTCCGGCTGATTAGGCCCCATCGCATCGCAACATTCAGCGCTGCACGGAGGACATCCCGGCAATGTTTGGCAGTTGTAACTGAATAACGAACGCCCGATTGATCATCGTTGTTCTTGCTCTTTTTACGGGAGGGCTTGAGAGAGTTGAGAATATGCGTTACCAGTCGTTCGACGTCCTGCGGACCCAACTTCGTCAATTCAATGGGACCGAGCAGCGGAAGAACATGATCTTCAATCAGATCGCGGTAGGTTGTCGCGGCCTTCAGCCCTATACGTGGATAGCAGGCTACTTCGTCGAGCCACCGTTTGAGGAATTGACCGACAGTCTGCCTCTGAGGTCGGGCAGGCAAGCCTTGCGCCACGCGGGCGCGCATCTCTTCGAGCTTGTTTCGAACCGCAGCCTGAGTCCTCCCATAGACACGTTGTTTGATCTGGCGTCCGTGTGCATCGTAGCCTGCGGTGACCTCAGCCGCCCATCGACCGTCGCACTCGCGGAAATAAACGGAACCCTCGCCATTGGCCCGTTTCCGTAATCTCTTTCGCCCCATGACAATTCCCCTTACTTTGCTGGCGGTAGACGCCGCGCGGTCCGGCTGGGCTTAATGCGCGCACTCCGGTAATACTTCAGGTCAAGAATCAAGGACTCTCGCAAGAGTCTCAGTTTCTCCAAGGGGAATTCCTCCAGGCACTCTGCGATTTGATATCTCAGTGCCATGATTTCGAGGGCTTGCTCCGCCGCTGAGCGCGCAACTCTCTCCATTGCCGACTCCGCCGGTCTGCTTTCGCCGAGCGGCTTATCGAAAGTCGCCGGACCTTTCCCGGGAGCGTTCACTGGTTTACCGCCGCCGGAATCATGCGGCCCCTGGATCCCGTTCATAAATCCACCGTAAGCGTCACGTAGGGCCAAACTAAGGGTCGTCGACCCGCCAGAGTGGCTCACGACTTCATCGATACCCCGGTGCAACCATTCTGGCGCCGCAAGGTAGCGTTCTAACGCCCGAATTGCCAATTGCTGGAGAGTCAGGTGCCGTTCGGCTCTTTCATCCGTAACCTGCTGGAAGAACTCCTGTGAGCACTCAAATGTCAATCGTCTCTTAACTCCCAGGGCGGGCGTTCGCCTACCGACGGGCACCAACACCTGCGAAGGGCCCGATGTCCCTCTGCGGTGCTGCTTTCGAGCCTTCATCGCCGACTACCTCCTTGTGATTAAATCCTGCTTGCCTTAACCATTCACATGTGTGACAATGTTGTGCACTGGTGATCATGCGTGACACTATTGTCCAAATGGACAGTTTAACACAACCCAGAAAGGAGCAAACCCATATGGCCACTTTGAACTCGAGCGAGCCCGCGCTGCTCCGCGTCAGCGAGGTGGCGCGGATCATCGGCTTCGGGCGGAGCAAGACCTACGAGATGATTCGTGCGGGCGAAATACCGAGCCTGGACATCGATGGTAACATCCGAGTCCCGAAGACCTCTCTGCAGGCGTGGCTCGAACACAAAATTAACTCAGCCGCTAATCCAAGACTCCCTGCACCGCCGAGCCCACCACAGTCCATTCCTGGGGCAGGTGAGGAATTGTTCGTAGCGAGGCGCCGCAAATCTCAGAAGAAGACTTAGCGGATCGACGGTGTAACCTCCCAACCATGGCACCGCGAGGGCAGCCTGTGCCGATGCTTGATCACCCGCTAGGAACTTCATCGAGCGCAGTCGATCACAAGAGGCGTGGAAAGTGCCAGGTGTTCCCCTTGCGTCATGCGCTTATGAAGCAGGTGTCTCGATGAGCATTGCGTGCGCTCGCTGGTGGATGGAACGCGGATTCCACCCAATCCCTGTACTGTACCGCACCAAGAAGCCAGAGCTGAAGGGATGGCCATCGCTCCGGTTGGCCGAAGCTGATCTGGCAACATACTTCAACGACCAGCAGCCACACAATATCGGCATCATTCTCGGCGATGAGTATGGCAGTGCTGACGTGGATCTTGACTGTACTGAGGCAATCGCAGCGGCAGCCGTGCTGCTGCCGAGCACGAATCTCATATTTGGGCGCTCATCAAAACCTGCGTCGCATTACATCTACCGCGTGGATCCCCTGATCGGTTCTTTGAAGTTTCTCGATCCGATTATCGCTGATGATGATGAGGCCACCATCGTAGAGCTCCGTTGCGCAAAGAAGAACGGGGGTTCGGGGCTCCACACGGTCGTGCCTGATTCGGTCCATGAGAGCGGTGAGGCCATCCGGTTCGAGCCTGGGTACGACGGCCATGCTGCCAACGTTGATGCCGAGGTGCTCACCGCAGCCGTTGCGCACGTTGCTGCGGCAGCATTGCTCGCGCGCCGCTGGCCAGCTCCGAAGGCCGGGCGTAACGACGCGTTTCTTGCATTAGCCGGCATGTTGGCACGCGCCGGCTGGAGCGTCGAGCAAGCCAGCGCATTTGCTTTCACGATCTACCGCTTACTTTGGGGCGCCCAAGCGAATCGATCTAGTTGTATCTCCGAGGTAGGTCAGACGTTTGAGAAATACTTCGCACACGCCGAGACAACAGGCATACCCAAGCTCAAGAGCCTCGTTGATGAACGCGCGATTAGAGACGCACTTAAATGGCTCAAGATCGACACCCGGCAATCGACTACGGACGGCAACGCGCAAACTGCGAAAAGGCTTGGTCGACTGCCGGATATTCAGACCAACAATCGGGAACTGAGAGATGTTACCACAGACTGCTTGCAAGCTCTACGCGCAGCGAATCATCCGCCAGAGATCTTCGTGCGCGCGGGCGCCATGGTGATCGTCAGTGTTGACGAGGACCAGCGCAGAGTCGTGCGCGACGCTTCAGACACGTATATCCGCGGTGCTTTGACGCGAGCCGCAAATTTCCACAAGGTGAACCTCAAAGAAGAATTCAGCGCTGTTCCGCCACCATTGAGCGCGGTGCACGACCTTATGGAGCGACCCTGCGCTGAATGGAATCTACCGGCGATCGCAGGAATTACTGAAGCGCCGCTGCTCCGGCCGGATGGAACCATCCTCAGCAAACCGGGCTACGATCATGCCACTCGGATGGTTTACGTACCACCAGCGGATTTCAGGCTGCCGGCAATACCGGACCAACCCACAGAGAGCGACCTAGTACAAGCGATCGCGTGCATCGAAGATGCTATCGGGGAGTTTCCATTCCTTGACGAAGCCAGCAGGGCAAACGCCTTCGCCATGCTTCTCTCACAGGTCGTCCGACCCGTCGTCAAGGGCAACAGGCCCATTGCATTGATAGATGCTCCTCAGGCTGGCCCGGGCAAAACCCTGCTCGCAGAAGTTTTGGCGCTGATCTATACCGGATCGAGTGCCGCACTGCGACCTGCACCTCATGGAAACGATGAGGAGTGGCGGAAGGCCATCACGGCCATCCTGATGGACAGCCACCAACTCACAGTTTTCGACAATGTCGAAGGCGTCCTGCTCGCGCCATCGTTGGCGCTAGCCGTGACGGCATCCACCTGGTCCGATCGGGTGCTGGGCCTCAGTAAGAACGTTCGCCTCTCGCAGAATACTAACTTCATCGTCACGGGGAACAACATCATTTTGGGTGGCGACTTGCCTAGGCGCTGCTATTGGATCCGTCTGGACTCACCCAGCTCGCGGCCATGGCAAGGTCGGGAGTTCAGGCATCCTGACCTGAAGGGCTGGGTACAGCAGAACAGATCCAAGTTACTCGCCGCGCTCTTGACTATGGCCCGGGCGTGGTTCGTGCGAGGAAGGCCCAAGCCGAAGACACCCATCCTCGGGTCATTCGAAAACTGGTGTGGCGTGGTCGGGGGCATTCTGGAGGTAGCCAACGTCCCGGGCTTTTTGGGAAACCTCGAGGATTTGTATGAGCAAGCCGACCCGTCCCAAGAACAATGGACAGACTTCCTGGCCGCTCTTCATGACCGTTACCAGAGCTTTTTCACCGTGGAGCAAATCGTCAGGGAAGCTGGGACGGACCTTGATCTCCGCCGGCTGATCCCGGATGGCCTCTATCACGATAAGCGAATGGCGCAGAAGCTGGGGTGGGCGTTCCGGAAGAGATTGGACCGGCGCTACGGCAAGGAAAACTTCCGGCTCATCAAGGGCCCAGGCAACAGTCGCGTGGCTAAATGGAGAGTCATGACCGATCCTGAGGTCAAAGGAGGAAGGGAGTAATGCGGTATCTTCGGTTTTTGCGGTTATGGAAACCCCGGGACAGGGCAAATTTGAAAGTGAGTTTTGTTTATAAGATGGGCCAAAAATGACCGCAAAAACCGCAGATACCGTAGCCACGTGCTCCTGTCCAAACGCACTCCGATTGTCGGAAATCATACGTTTCGTACTCTGGACAAAACGCGAAACCCACTCTCTTTCGCGATAGAAAGGGCGATGAATCCAAATCAGAATGAGTAGCATTTCGCCGTGGCGAATCGAAATGCGATGTTCGAGTGCTTTGTTCGACGGCTTGAACAGCGCGCCACTCTAGCCGCTTTAGGACCTTCTGCTCCGGAGGCAGACGTACATCCGCTATATTGTTGACGCGACGTTGACAGTGAGGCGCTTGTGACCCGCGATTTCGGCGTGTTCGGCGATTATTGATGCCCCTTTTGATGCCCCAGTTTTGAGGGGGCACGCGAACCCACAAAAAGTGAATTCAGAAACACGACGGCACCCTCGGATCGTCCTCAAACAGTTCGCGTCACGAGCTGACGAACGCGAGCACACCGGGCGGACCAACGCCGAAGCCCGGTGCGGCGCACTCCGCTTCACAAAGGTTGCTTTCCGCAACGACCGCCGCGCTGATGTCAAAGCCCACGTTTCGGTCTCCGCTTGCCGTATCTGTCCGACATCCCGAGATACGTCATATGGACGATTCCGAAAGCCGCCCGCCGGAAAGAGTCCTCCGCCGGGAGCCAAGGCGTGACCATTTCTTAGCGCTGAGGGCTGTTCATACCTCCACTTAGCCTCGGCGCACCCAGTCCGTTGACATAAGTTCCGGATACAGTAGCATCAGACGATGGCTCAGGTTGGCGTGCTGGTGACTTGGCGCGAGGTCACGGGCACCGCCCCCTCTATGGCGTTGCTGCAAGAGCGTCTAGCCCCGTTTCGCTTGCGGGCCGTACTTCTTGGTTTGGCCCGGTTAGCGGCGTTGCTGAAGACTTGGCAAAATCGGCCAGACTTCGACGTGGATCTTTTGCTTGCGCAGCGCTTCTTGCCAACGTTTTATCCCGCGATTAGGCGCATCTGCGAGGCTGCGTCTAATCGTGTGACATTCACTCGTCTAAATCTCCTTTTCGTCGCCAAACAAGCTTGCGCGACCTGTGAACTTGAGGGTCTGGAAATCCAGTCCGGGCAGGACATTGAGGCGGTGTTCTCTTGCTGTTTGCTGGCGAATGATCTTCTCCTTGGCCGCCTAGCGGACACCGCGGACACAAACCTTGATAAGGCAACCAATCTTCTTCCGTTCGCCAATTATGTTCCACGCAACAGCTACCCTAGGGACCTTGCGCGCAACCTGTTGCTCATCGAAGAGATTGCACCCGGCCGCCAAGGGCGCCCTGACCACATCGACATCGCCGCAGCGTTCACCGCCGCCACTGGCATTAGTGCGCGCCAATTTTGTGAACTTGCCTTTAGTGCTAGCGTCAAGTTTATTACCAACGTTGACACACAACTCCAAGAACCTGCGACCGCGTTCCTGCTCACCGTCGAGTACTTTCGCCATGCCATGATTCCACCTGATGACCTCGCGAGCTTTCTTAAGCGCCTCACTACGAACACTACAGCCCTACGTGCCGATGCCCAATGCCCTGGAACGCTCGGTGCTGACTTCCTGCTGTTTCAACGGCGGCCACTCATCGAGTTCGATCAAGATAGATATTTGTGCCCCGATCCTGGATTTCTTCTGGACAAAGCCGGTCCAAGCCTGTATTGGACATTGCATGAGGCGACGCCACGGAACATGCAACATGCTTTGCTCACGTATTGGTCAGGCCTGATTGAGCGATACGCGAATTGGCTGTTTGCGGAGATGTATCAAAGCCGCGGACAATTTCTACCATCGCCGCGTTTTCCAAACGGCGATGAGGCAGCCGATGGATGTTTACTGGAGGGTTCCTCTCTTGTCCTCATCGAAATTAAAGGGAGCATCCTCACCGCACAGGCCAAGTACGGCTTCGATCCCGATACGCTGCGAGAGGAACTACACCGGAAGGCGATTACGGGGGAAGCTGGTGAACGCAAAGGTGTAGCACAACTCCGTTATAATCTTCAGCGTTTCCTGGACGGCGAGGATATCGCGGGCATCGATCGCGCCGCTGTGCGAACGATCTATCCTGTTCTCGTCTTTCTGGATCATGGCTTTACCGCACCGTACCTGAATCTGGTGTACAACGAGCAGTTCGACAGCGCTTGGTTTCGGCGACGATACCGGCGAATCATTACGCCGTTGTTCTCTCTAACCGTCGACGATCTGGAAAACACGCTCCCGCACACACACCAGCACGCATTCAACGAAATTCTGGCGTCCTACTACCGGGCGAATAGGAACATGTGTGGCGAGCTTTCCCACTCAAGCGTTCCACTGCTGTTAGGAAAACAGCCCGGCCGCGACGCCGTCCGGGCTCGCTTTGAACAATTCGGACAAGAACTAGAGCGCCGAGTCTTTCCGGCCCACAACGCTGAGCAATAGAACCAAAACAGAGGCTCCTCAACTTCTCTCCGCAGTGCTATCTACTATTCCACTGCGATCCCACGAATACCAAATGGATCAGCTCTCTCTAGGTCAATGGAATGGCTTTTGCTGGGTGTACGAGCACAATCTCGCGGGACCGAGACGGGCGATGCGAGATGAATCGGCCTTAGGCTCGGATCCTTGAAGGCCCGTTAGCGATTGGTGGGCGATTCAAGTTGACGGAGGGCTCCATGAGAGTGATGCGCTGTTCCGGACCGGATTCCCGCTGATTTAGGTGCACAAGTCTGAGTCGCCGACGTCCATGTGGGTTAGATTCCGTGCTTGGCAAGTGCCGTAACCGGCGTTTCACGGGAGGAACCGGAGCGCGCCCGCACCGGTCGCGCCTCTTAGCATTGTCCGAGTGGCGCGTCACTCGGGCGCTATGCCGTGGGACTACCACCAGCTGCTGGCACGAGTGTGAGTAGGATGAATCAGTCTGGCCCGGAAAGGATAGGTACTCGTCATACGGAAATGTCGCGACAAAATGGCCGAAAGACGGGTCTTTGGCAAGACCGATTCGAACACTTTTTTTTGGCTAGCCGGGGGATGGGCCCCCATGCCCGTGCCGTTCTCTACGCGAAGCTATGTCGTTTGACGGTGTCAAGCATGCTCCGGCTTATGGTGTCCGCTAAACGTTGGATTTAGCAGACTACCCGGCTTAGCTTATGGTTTCGGCGCGAACCTCTGCCACATGATACTCTCGGGAGGACGCCAGCGGAGGGAGGTTGCTAATGGTTCGGGGCTCCGACCTGATGTTTTCGCTGATCGCTCTCGGAGTCGCGATCGGTAGCCGCCCGGCGCATGGGCAGACGATCTCCTTTCTCCGCTCGTTAATTGGTGTGGACCCCAAAGCCTCCACACCCGGGGTCGGACGCGCAGCGGCGGACGCCTCAGGCGTCTACGTGGGTCTGGACGTAGGAGTATTAGCCAAGTTCGACTCGCACGGTAACGAGTTGTGGACCCGCGCAACCGGAGCATATGGCCTTCTTGGCCCGGCGTCGGGCGGCGCCGGCGTCTACGTGTCAGGGAGGGTATATAACCAACCTAATCCCGTAACGTATTTTTTGCGCAGGTACGATGCCGACGGCAACCAGTTGTGGAATCTCCAGACCGACTTCTGGTTCAACCCGGTTGCCGATGCCAGCGGCGTTTATGTGGGCGGAGCGGTGTTTGGGGCGACGACCACCACTCTATATGTGCGCAAGTATGATTCGAGCGGCGCGGAGCAATGGACCCACCCGTTCCCGACGCCGAAATTGGGGGTTGCCTACAGCGGGATCACGCTGGCTGTTGGCGGCACGGGCCTCTACGTGGTCGGGGGAGACGACTCGTCGACTACGCTGGGCAAATTCGACACCACTACTGGGAATGAGCTGTGGAGCCGCCAACTCCCTCGTTTCTTCGGGCCATCAATGGCGGCGGATGACATTGGTGTCTACTTGGTCAACATCGGCGACGTGATCAACGGCGTCCCGGACTACTTCTTGCGCAAGTACGACTCCCGCGGCAATGAGCTTTGGGCCCTCCCAGTCCCCCCCGGCGCTATTCCCCGAGCCCTGGCTGCGGATGCCACGGGCATTTACGTGGCCGGCTTGACATCGAACGCCTTGCCAGGGCAATGCAGGACGGGTATAGGCGGCGACGCCTTTATGCTGAAGTACGGCCCCGATGGCACAGGGTTGTGGACGCGCGAAAGTTTCAGCGCATCCTACTCCTCCTCTTCCCAGGCAAGCAACGTGGCGATGGATGACACCGGGGTCTACGTGGTTGGGGGGGAGGCTTTGACGCTCCCAACACCGGCGAAGCCTTTCTCGCGAGATTAGAGAAGGCGGCGGTGGTCACCGATTCAAGCCCGCGCATCTCGCCGGGCTGCCCGGTAAACGCTGCTAGTTACTTGGGCGGCGGCGTGGTTCCCGGCGAGATCGTAACCATCTTCGGTGCGGCGATGGGGCCCCCGAACCTGGTCCCGTTGAGCCTGACCGCCGAGGGGAGGCTCGATACCACGCTGGCGGGCGCCCGCATCCTGTTCAATGACGCGCCGGCTCCGCTCCTGTATGTATCGGATAAACAGAGTAGCGCGATCGTTCCCTACGCCTTGGCCGGACGGACCTCAGTGGACGTTCAGGTCGAGTACCAGGGCCTGCAGTCCGACGTGGTGACGGTGCCGGTGCTGCCGGCTCGTCCAGGAATTTTCAGTCTGGATGGCTCCGGCCTTGGCCCGCTCGCGATTCTGAATGAGAACGGAACCGTCAACTCCCCGTCCAATCCTGCCGACAGGGGCTCGATTGTTACCATTTATGCAACCGGAGGAGGCGAGCGAGACCCGGCCGTCGCCGACGGCCAGATCATCGGCGACGTTCTGCCGAGGACCAGTTTGCCGATTTCCGTATGGTTTGATAACGGTCCGGAATTTGACTATTTTGCCTATGGCGAGGTGCTGTACGCCGGAGGGTCACCCGGCTCGTTCGCCGGCTTGCTGCAACTGAACGTGAGAGTGCCTCCGGACGCGCTGGCCGGGAATGCGGTTGCCTTCGGGTTAGCAATCGGCAACAGTAGGGCGGCTGGTTCCCTGACGATTGCGCTACGCTAGGCAACGGCAGGTGCAGGACGACTCAATTCCGTCAACGAGATTTCATCGCCCTGGACAAGGCAGTATACGAGTCGGCTTGTTACATCGTGGCCTTCGATTACTGACTCGCGGAGACGCGGGGCGTACCGCATGTGGCGAACCACGGTCAGCCGCTGCGCAGCCTTGCCGGAAAAACACCGCCTTTCCTCAAGCAACCCCGGCAACAAGGACGACCCGCAGATGGTTCCGGCAGCGTCAAACTCCCAAGAAACGGCGTTGTGGGAGCGTCGCATGCGTTGTGGGAGCGTCGCATTTGGATTCCGTCCGCATGGTCAGACACTCGGAGAATGCCGTCGAAAGGATCTTCTTGGAGATCGGTCCCGTGAAGTCCCGGTCCAGTCAAGCACGCGGTCACGCGCGCGATGCGATGGAGTTTGGTCGTGACCGGCGTTTCACGGGAGTAACCGCCGGTGTCAATGCGAAATGTCTCTGCGCGAATAGAGTAGGTACGCCAACGCGAATGCTGCAGCTGCGATTCCACCAAGTACGTACAGGCTCTTTGCCGACAAAGCCGAGCCCATCACTAATTCAAAAGGTGTGTAATACCGAAACGGCGAAAGCCACGCGAACGATTCCGCCGGTTTCCACGCCCGGCCGATGTAGTCGGTGAGGTACGCCGTCAGCGCCAGCAACCCGGCGATGGCTCCAGCGGAACCCCTCCGGCGGCTGGCGCAACCGATCGCCATCGTAATCGCGCTCCAACAGAGCATCAGAAGCCCCAGATTGATTGCCAGCGAACCAATGAGGCCAGCCGATGGCCAGCCAGCGTCCTTCGCGGCAAAATCATTCAGACCAATCCAAGTGCCCATGGCCATCACGACGAGCAAATAGACGGTGGAGATCAGCGCCACGAAAATCGACCGGGTTACGATCCAGTGCCTCGCCACGGGTTGCGCCAGCAAAAGATCGATGAATCCGGTCTCAATCTCCATGACCGGAATCGTCGCAAGCGTCACGGAGACCGAAACCAGCGCTCCCATCACAACAGGATGGAAATATCCCAGGCACACGATCCCTTTGAAGGTGAGAAACGCGACAAATGAGGGTCCCAATACGTCGCGCGCGAACGAAGGGACCAGGTCGCCCATTTGCGCGAACGAATTGGAAGCTTGAATCGAATTGGCCTGGAGAATAAGGACAATCTGGAACCCCGCCACCAACACACCCGCTGCCAGGAGAAATTTACGGACCCGTCGAAGTGACTGAGCGATCAGCGCGAAGAGCACGGTCATTCGGCGCCATCCCGGTAGTACTTGACCAGGACGTCTTCGAGTCTCGCTTCTTCGACCGCGAGGTCGGCCACGGGAAGCGCCGCGAGAAACGAAGGAAGAGAGCCGAGCTGCCCCGTCACGCGAAGAAACCAAGTGCGAGGTTTCACGTCGATCATCTCGTAACCCTGCGGCAGGTGAGCCGGAACGGAAGTCTCCTGCTGGAATGTGACGCGCACGCGCCTGGATGCGAGTTTCCGTGCGACTTCGACGGAGGAGAGCAATACGACCTTACCTTTCCGCAACACAGCAATGCGGTCGCAGACCCGCTCTACTTCGGACAGAACGTGCGACGACATGAAAACGGTACACCCACGGTGGCGCGCATCGGCCAGCAATTCATAGAAAGATTCCTGCATGAGGGGATCGAGACTTTCCGTGGGTTCGTCCAGAATCAGCAGGGGCGGGTCGGCTTGAAACGCCTGGATCAAGCCGAGTTTTCGTATCATGCCAGTGCTGTACTCGCGCAGCTTTCTCGAGAGATCGCGATCGCTTAGCTCGAAGCGCTCGATCAGGTTGTGTCGATGCTCAGTGGAAACGCTTCTGCCCCCGATTCGCTCCCAGAACAACAGCATTTCGTGTCCTGTCGAATCGGAATAGATTCCCATTTCGCCAGGTAAATATCCAACGGCGGAGCGGGCTTTCAAGCTGTCTGACTGACAATCATGCCCGAAGACGGCGACACTGCCCGAAGTGGGGCGCAGCAGGTCGAGTAAGATTCTGATGGTGGTAGTCTTGCCGGCGCCGTTCAGCCCGAGGAATCCAAAGACCTCACCACGCGGAACCTCAAGGTCAAGATGATCTACAGCGATGAGTCTGCCGTAGCGTTTGGTCAATCCACGAATCGAGATCGCAGCGGAGCCGGAGAGCACAACAGGATTCTAACGCAGACTGTAAGGAATTCCGAAAGAGCGAGTGAGAACCTTGCCGTCGGTGTTGGAAAACTGATAAATCTCTGAGATTACTCCCGTGACGTCCCGGTCACATCAACCGGACGGGAAACGGCCAGACCTTAGATGTGGCATCTCAGCGCCTCCATGTTTCGCAAAGGGTAAGTTTTGAAACAGTGCTGGTAGGGCGGTAAACAGCGTGCTTGACGTGTTTCATAAGTCTGTTTCACAATGACGGTATGAAATACGGCTACGCACGGACGAGCACCGACGACCAGACGACCGCGCTCCAGCTTGCCGCGTTGAAGCGCGCTAAGTGCTCTCACATCTTCGAAGACAAAGGGCTGTCAGGCGCTACCATCAAGCGCCCTGCCCTTGCGCGTTGCCTCAAGACGCTCCGGGCCGGGGATACACTCATCGTCTGGAAGCTCGACCGGCTGGGACGCAGTTTGCGCGATCTGATAGCCATGCTCGACGAGTTGCGCGACCGGGGAGTCGTCTTTCAATCGCTCACCGAAGCGATAGACACGGCCACGCCGACAGGCCGCGCCATGTGGCAGATGATTGGCGTACTGGCTGAGCTTGAACGAAGCCTGATTACAGAACGCAGCCGCGCTGGTATCAAAGCCGCGCAACGACGGGGTGTGAAATTCGGACGGAAACCAAAGCTATCCGCTGAACAGGTCGGCCACGCTCGGAAACTGATCGACCAAGGCGAGTCCCGCCAATACGTGGCGGACCTCCTGAATGTCGGCCGCGTGACCCTCTACAGGGCTCTCGGCTCCTAACCCCGGACTTAAGTAAACACTGCAGCGTTCTAGCGTCCCGTGGGATCGACCGACACCTCGGCAAAAGGCGTGTCTATACCGAGCGTCGAGTCCGGCTATCTGCGGGCAGTGAAGCGACTGGGCTTGAACCCGAAAGAAAGACAAGGGAAAGTGGGGGGCATTCCCATACGACGGGCATCCAATGAGTCTCGTGAGAGTAGCCGTCGAATTCGCCAGGCGCACCAGACACTTCCCTCTATATGTCTAGCTCTTGGCGGACTAGGCTCCGCACGTAGCTCCTTGCCTGCTCAGTTAGCTCGTTACCGCTCAGCATATTTTCAAGCTGCTTCCGAATCGGCTGATTTAGTTTCGACTGGAGCGTTTGGAGGCTCTCTTCGAAGTCCAATTCGTTACTAAGTTTTAGCAGGTAAGGGTAGAGTTCCTGCATCGCCAAGTCGAGCAGTGCCCCCTTTTTCTTCCGTTGTTCATGAGCTTTCAGGATCGGTGCGACTGCTTCATCTCGCGCGCGCCTCAACGCAGGTTCCGACGTTCCGCACGGCAGCGTGTTTATGGCTGTCTGCGCCGCTACGAGAGCCTGCTTCTTGCTTTCCTCTGAGAAATCGTACGGAAAGGAAAGACCAGGCCATCTTAAGAGTTGTTCACGCATGTAGCGGTCCTGCTCCCGTCTTCGTTGCTCCTGCTCATGCGCAATTCGGTCATTGATACGCTTCTGAATCGGCGCGAGTATGCCGTCCCTGATACGTTCAAGCTCTTTTTGAAAAGTGCCAAGGTGTACTGCTGCCAGACCGCGAGCGACCGCCTCCCTCGCCTCCTCGCGCTCGTTGGAAGTCTCTCCTCTGAGAACAGTCGAGACTGTATTGACGATCTTCGTTCGCAATTCTTGAAACTCGAACTGTCGACCAACCGTTTCCACAGCAAGTCGTGTTGCTTGCTCGATCTCTCGTGATGTGGCATTCTCCGAAAGTTCTTCTACAGCACGCCTCGCGGCTTGCTGGGCGCGAATCTGCCACTCTGTTGGCTTGTGCCAAGACCTCGCACTGAATGGCAAATGATCGGACGCCTTTTCAATGATCTTCTCGACTTCTTTGCGCCGGCGCCAGGGATTGAGCACTTTTTCGACAGCAGCCTCTACCAATCGCCGTGTCAAGGAATCAGGCTGGGTCGGATTGATCTTTTGGAGCGCCTCCCGCACCAGACTAGGCACCTCGAGCTTTACACTGGACGCAACGTCACTCGGCAAGACCTCCAAGGCGTACCGGTGCCAGCGGTTTTCCCATCGCTCACGTCGTCGCTCTGCTTCGGCTGCTTCCGACTGCCTTCGTTTCTCCGTAAAGTAGGCGACCATTCGTGCGGCCTCCCGTTCCTCACGTTCCCGGAACCAGTCGAGGGCTTCTTCCTTCTGTCGTCGGAGTCCAATGGCCTGGACTTCCTTTTCCAACAACGACACTTGCTCAGCCGCTTCGGCCGCGTGCCCGGACGGTTTGGCACGAGTATCGGTCAGACCGTGATAACTCCGGTGAGAGCGAGGAACGGGCTCCCCGGCCGCCGAGTTGGGCATTGGCCGAGGTGTGGCAGGCAAGCCATCTCGCTTAATCCGGTCCACCTCGGACTTCGGGATTCGGAACTGGCCGCCATCTGTGATTTTCGCAGTGATCTGGCCGTTCTGACATAACAGACGGGCACGTGCTTGTGTAATGCCCAGTTCTCGGGCCGCCTGGCCTGTTGAGTAAAACATTTCTCCCATTTCTGTACCTCCCGACTTCGAGCATACAGTTTTTTTCGTACGGTAATCGGCAGGGATGCACGGTTTTCGATTCAGATTTCTATACGGATCACCTTTCGAACAACGGTTCCGCGACTGTTTTCATTACGGATTTTGACGTGAAGTCCTCTTTCACTTCGATTTTGCCGAACTCCTTTCGTCCGTTGGTTTACCCTGTCTGCTATCCACTGATCGGGCGCGCGCCCGCGCTTGCGGCTAAAGTTCAAACGTTGTCTTCGGATTGTGGCCGAATATCTCCACCTCGCCGCGCAGTCGCTATCGGAAAGTGCGCCGAGGCAAGTTGTTCCTAAAGTACTTAAGGCTCGCTCGGGTGTCAGGACCTTCATCAGATGGGAGTTACCAGACTGGAATTGGGCGACCTATGGCTGTTCCGAAAGTTTGAACTTCTGGAACATCGCTACGCTACCAGAATCAATTCGCTACGTTTCGAGAACGGCACATTTCGGAAGTTGTGGACATGACTAACGGATTGATCGCAGGCAAGGGGCGGCCCCACGATGAGGTTAGAGAACTCGAAATAAGTTAGGGGAACTGCCGGTTCAGAGGTCAAAACAGGAGCTTCAGAGCCAGTTGCGCTGAGCGCCGCCGATTTGATACAGCGGATTGAGGCCGCCATTCTGGCCGCCGCTGCCGAGCGAGGCGCCGAGCATATGGAGTGCCTGGCCGAACAGAGGAGACGTCAGGTAGTTCGTCGGAGGACCGAGGTTGGGGTGATTGAAGATGTTGAAGAAAGCCATCCAGTTTCCCTTGTCTCAATTTCGCGTCTGGTCGCGGCCTTCGTACTCGTGATAGCCCTTGACCACTTGCACGGCCGCCAAAAGGGCTTCCAGCTCTTTAGTGTGCCGTAATATCACGACCCGCAGAACAGCGCAGTCCATCGGCTGTCCCGATCCCGAGCCCACAATTCTCTTTAGCGTGGACCGACCGAACACCAGGAACTCGTCACCACTGCGCTCGTCTTTGCACAAAATTAGGTCGGCCTTTTTCAGCTCGTCGTGGAACTGCGGATCGAAGAACCGCCGCATGACTTCGGGCCTGCCTTCCGGTAAATCATCATCGAAATCGTGGCTCACTTCAATGTCCTCCGGTTCATCTTGCGGGCTGGTTCACTCACGGGCGATCGCACAGCAATCCACCATGGTGACAGCCCATGACGAACGATTAGATCATTCATTCAGAGGAGGCGGGAACGGACCTGTGCCTTCCGTTGTGTTGCACATTGCGGGACCCTGACCTTCTTTCGGAGTTTCGACGCGATCCGCGCGTTCATCTGCGGCGATTGCCGCAAGGGCGTCAGCGTGAGCACGCCGGTCCACTGACCGCCCGGGCTAGAGGCAGTCTTGCTTCTTGCCGCGCCCGACGTCACTGCCAGTTGTTGACCGCGTGGCGTACGTGACGCAAGCCGGAACCGTCGAGCCAGTACTCGTCTCCGAGTTCGAGCCATCCGTCGGGTAGTGGGTTCGTCGCGCGCGGGTTGTGGACTATTATGAACTCCGCGCCGGTTGTTTCCGGGTGCATCATCCAACACGCAGGGCTGTAGAGTACAGCGCTCACGTGAGAGTAGTCGTCGCTCAAGAACGGGTCCGTTTTGACTGACGCTGTGCTCGACTTCTTCACTTCGTCGCGGTACTCGGCGCTTCGCCCTAGGCTCTTCATTGTGGCGCGGTCGAACTCCAATATGAGATTTCCGACTCCGAGCACCGCTCGTACAACGTAAGGGATTGGTTGTCCGTCGATTCGGTAAGGCAACATCGCGCCCGACACGGCGACGACCGTCGCGTGAGATGCCTTTACGTACTCGTCCGCCGTATGTCGTTTTAGTTGCTCCGCTTTGCTTTCAATTGCAGTCCGCAGGCGAAGAACGAACTGGTCCACGGGCACGTTGGTACCCTTGAACGGCTCTGCCCATTCGAGCGCGTCGGGGCCTTCACCGGGCGTCGCGGCAACCGCTTCCAGCCACACGTCCGGTGACTCTGCGAAAAGGTCGGGGCCTTTAAGCTTGGGGTTTCGTTTACTTCGTGGAACGAGAGCGATGCCGTACGTCTTGAGTGCGTGCGCGAGATATATCTCCCAGAAGGACGGAACGAGACCGTTCGATGGCGCGCGGTCGGCGAGGTCTGGGTCGAGGTACTGCGCAGACTCCGACCAGATTCGCTCGATAAAAGCTCGACCTTCCAGTTCTTGAGATTTTGCGCGGTCTCTAACACGAGCGTAAATTGGCTCGGCGCGCGAAGTTGCTCGAAAGAACAGGTCCGGCATGATTTGTTTTACCTATTAGATATTGTACCCGCTGGCAACCGGACTTGCGTCGCGCTTCTTTCGTCTGGGCGCCCCGGCGGGATGATCTCACGTCTGAACGCGCCGACAATGCGCCGGCGGGCAACGTGGGAAGAGGGCGTGTCGGCTTTCGGAGTCGCAGAGCATCGTACTGGATTGAATCATATCGAGTCAGGCTCACGCAACCGCATCAACGCGCCGCCTAAGCTCTTCGAGAATGTCGGCAAGATCGGTGCCTTTGAGATGATCCAGAAGCATATGCTCGGCGATGCGACCGTTGCTGTCTTTGGAGTAGCCTGGGATGCCGCTTGCCGGGGCGCTGTCAGGCAGTGGAAAGTGCTGAGCGACAATTGGACCGAGCACAGCTTCGACGGCTGCCTTCGAGAAGTAGTTTTCGATTCCGTATCGATTTAACACAAAACCCGTTACACCGACATCCTCTAATCGCTTCATAAGACTTTTGCCGACGTCCGATAACGCCCGATCGGCGCGAGTCCAGTCTCTACCGTTATCCCCGTCGGCGATCACAACAACGTCGAGGCATCCATCCCAGAGGCGTTCGAGCGGCCAATTCGGATTGCTCAGTTCCCCCCAGCCGCCAATCGGTTGGAGAACCACGTCCTCCCGTTCGCCGATGGCTTTCATGACAAAAGTACGTAGGGTGGGAAGATCGGTTACGCCTTCACACCAGATCTTAAGCAGCTTCTCCGTCGATTTCATTTGCAACTTTGCCACCACCCTTCGAAACTCTGTTGTGTGCGCCTGCGCAAGCCGAGCCCGCTGGCGCGACTCCAGGGCACGGGTCTGCTGCCACGGCTGCCATGCTTTGGGGGCCTTGGCGACTTGTCCTGCCATGCTTGATGCCAGCCGCCCTTCGTCGATCTTGGCCATCGCTCCAGTCACTGTGCCGACTAACCGAGAGAGCCCAAGCTGTAAGGCAAGCCCGCGCAGCTTCAGTAGTTTTTTCCAAACCTCGGGTACGCGAATGTCCCCGATCCAATCGAGCGGACTCGTACTCGGAAAGTCGACCTCGCCGCTAGCAAGAAGATTAGGATCGTTCAGCGCTTGTGAAAGTCGCCGCTCGATGGTCGGTCTATGCTGCCGTCTTACGAGTTCGTCAAGTACAGAATCCGGGACAGGCATCTGCTTTTGCGACGCGAGGGCGATCAACACGTCCGTGCTCTGGGGCAAGGCACAGAGAGTGAAGATCGCCGTTCCCTGAACCAGCGAATCGGTGCTCAGAGCCCGCTCCTGTAGTGCCGCAGCGATTCTGGGCGTCAAAGCGCCGGTCTGCCGCACGAAATGAAGAACCGTCTGGACTGCGCTGGAGTTCAAGTTCGGATCGCCGATCATGCTTTCGAGTTCGGCCTGAGCCGCCGCCGAGAGTCCAAACTTGCTCGCGTGAAACTCGGCCGCCTCGCCTCTCAGACTATTGAGGCTCTTGATCAGCGGAACATCATGGGCTAAATGTAAGCGATAGTGGTGAACCAGTATCAGCAGGCAATACAGAAGCCACGGAATTGAACAGCCGTTTCCCTGCCACGTGATCGCGGAGAAGTTCACCTTTGGGAACTGCCGATCAACTTCCAACCCCCAGCCACGCCAGACGCTGCTGCGATACTGTTGGCAGGCGCTTTTCGCCAAGAAAGATGACAGCATTGTATATGCGTTGAAAATCTTCTTCTTCGCGCACTATCTCGTGGGCGCGGGCAACCGATACCTCGGTTTCCACGAGACGCTCGCGGTGTTCTCGCTCCCAAGCAGCCAACTGTGGGTCTACTGCAGCGGGCGGCCGGGGACTCATTTCCTCGAAGACTTGGTAGAGTTCACCCCGCGAGTACATCTGTAGCGAAATCAGGAAGCGTTCATCATAATTTTGACTGAGCAGCCAGCGAACAGTAGCTGGCGACAACAGGCGCAGGAGTGTGTGGGGTATCGCCATTACCGGTTTCCTGTAATCGCTGAGTCTCCGCAAAACTTCGCGAACAACGGCCTCTTCGCGGTCGCTTGTGGCAATGGCTTCCGCGAGTTCTTCCATAAACGCGTTTTGCAAGTCGAAAACCCCAGCTTGTTCGATGGATGTTAGTGCGTCGACCACGGCGGCTGCGATTTCCTCATCCCACCCTCTGCGAATCGCTGCTGGCAAACAACTTGCATAAAATCGCCATTGGAGATCGTCGATCAAACCAGGCTGTTGGCCAATCAGTGCTAGCAATCCAAGAGCGGTTGGTTTCGGCCGAAGCCGTCGCAGGCCTTCATAGGCGGAATGGATGGACGTCTGTGTTGCCAGCAGGACCGGCATCACCAGTGGTATCGCTGCCTCATCGGCCAACCTACCGATCGAGATCAGCATCGAGACGTAGCAGGGATCGGCGTGATCGATGCGAGCAATCAGTTGAGGAATGAGCGCCGAGGTCCCGAGGCATCCGACGGCATGAAACGCGCAATCCCGAATGGGCCTGTCGATGTTGATGTCCAGCGCAGTTGCGAGAGCCAAAGGCAGGTTAGCTCGCAGGCCTACTTCTCCTAACAACAGTAGGGCGTTACAAGCCAGAATGGGGTCGCTGCGTTGCTTGGCGTCGTCTTCCAACGCGCCCAGTCGACAGGCCGGGAGGCATTGCGCCAGCCGAGAAGCGCTAATGTCTGGATGATGGGCGAGTGGCTCTCTTCGGTTGCGCAAACGGGCATACAAGCTGCTGCCGATCACAGCACGTTCATCGTCGGTTAGGACGGAAACCGATGCGGCCAAAGCGAGCTCAGGATGATGCGAAGCGAGATAACGTCGAACAGCGGAATGCATCTCGGCGAGGAAACCCAGGGCTGATTTCCACGATGGATTTGGGATGCGAGTTCCAGGAAAGAAGACAGAGTCCAAGACCACTGACAATCGGCGATCACGTAGCGCGCAGGCGGCAAAAAACTCCCCAAAACTATGGTGCTGAAACCAAATTCCTTCTGGCGTCAACAGCAGAAACGAACTTACTTTTCGAAGTAGGGCCACAGCCTCTGGCGGCGAGATGTCGAGCCGCGCACCGATTGCAACTTCGGCTTCCGCCGGGGTGAGGAAGTTACGAGACGCGAGTTCCATCGCGAAACCTAGCGCGTACAGGCATTCTTGCTTGGAGCCGCCAGCAATGCCGATAGATGAGGTCAGCGCTTGAAGAATCGCATCGAATAGACTCGCCCGCGTGCCTGGGAGCTTACCGTGCCGGCCATACAGATGAATCAGCGTCTGGAGAACCGCCGGGTTCCCCCCCTCGACACCCACATCTAGGCGCTCCAGTTCTTGCGAGAGGCCCGCCGGATCGATGCCTTTGGTATCGCACACGTGTTGAATGTCGGCGGATGTCAATCCGAGCAGGTGGTAGCGCGAAAAGCCGGCGTCGAATGGTGCAAAGTGCGCAGCCGCATAGCCCTGCCTGCAGAAGAGCGCTATGTGACAACCGGGATCACCGGACTCGAGCTGGTTGATCTCCGCGATTAGCTGTGGCAGATGCGTAGGGTCTACTTGGTCGAGATCATCAAGGAGATACCAACGTGCTGGATCAGCCTCGTTTTCGACAGGCGGCGCGCAGACCGGTCCGGGCCGAACAACGGACAGATTTCTCCCAACCGCCTTCAGGCTGGCAAGAACCGCGTTGGAACCAGTTTTCGAACTTACGTGTAACCGAATCTGGTGAGCCAAGCAGGAAAGCCCCATACCAGGCTCACCGAGGAATAGGATACAGCGATGCTTTTGGAGGATCTGTTCGAGGGGCGGCAGATGCTCACGGAACATGCCGGACATTCGGTAATACTCGTTGCCGGATATCTCTTCCCAGTCTTTATGTGGACAAAGGTAGCGTTTTACGAGTATATCGCGCATATTAGAGGGCCCGCGAACGAACATGCGACCCCGAATAGCGTGGCACAGTCGCCTAGCGAACTCCCGGACTCGGGCCAATGAACGGGTTACAAGCCGCATTAATACTCGCAAGTTGTTTTTCCGCGATCAACCTGATATCTACATAGTCATCCCAACGTCGCTTAACCACAACTCGTTATACAAATACGCAATCAGACGTTGCGCCTCTAGCGCATCATTGCGGTTGTAGGGCTCGCGCAAAATGCCTCAAGTGTTGCGACGTGGGGCGCTCCGCTTGGCCACTAGTCTGACTAGGGAAGTGTGGGGAGCCGAGCATGGTCAAAAAGTTTGAACTTGTGGGACAGCGCTTATGGTCGGCCACCCGCCTATTCGTAAAACCCTTCGGCGTTGATCGCGATCGAATCGAGAGACTGGCTACCTTCCCGATCCGTATTCCGCTTGGCTAGGTGCTGGTTTCAGCCGCTCGAGCACGATGGGACGCGGGAAACGGGAATCGTTCGGCTAACCCTGAGTTCCTTGCGGCCGCGCGAATCCTAAACAGCTCCGTTGATGAGTGCCTCGGCGCGGCCCTTACAGCGCATCAACTGTTCGCGTTCGAACGCGGTTGCGGCCGACTGGGGAGCGTTCCGCATTTTATGGAGACCGGAATCGGCAATCGCGACGGCCTCTCGGGCGTCTCCATGGGCGAGCGCCAACGCCGCCTCGATATACTCTGCCTGTACCGGGAGATCGCTGTGAATGTTTCCCATGCGCTCCGCCAAGGAAGCGCAAACGGAGCTTTGCGGTGCCACAACGCTATAGAAATAGACTCCGGTTCCCAGCGTCAGGTATTGGGACACTGGCGCGTCGCTGGGAACAAGAGCCAGTGCCCGGTCGATGCACTGCTGGGCAAGATTCAGATCGCCGCATAGAACTGCGTAGGAATGAGTCCACGTCATGGCAGCGCACTCCGTTTCCGTACCATCGGACGGGGTTTGCACGGCTTTGAAGTAGGATGGATGCCACGATTCGATTGGGGCCGGACCAGTGCGCTGGCGGATGAAAAGGGACATGCAGATATCCCGCCGGAGCTGGACTGTGTCTGTGATTCCGGTACGATACCGGCACCCGGAGCGGGGATAAATCCCCCACGCCGCGCCGGCAACAAGTGAGCAGATGGTTAACAAGATCCAGGGTTCATCGGAAGCGGCTAGGGCCACGAGCATCACGGGCAAGAGTGCGAGTACGACCGCCGCCCTGATGCCGCATATCCAGCGAATGTCCCTCGTGACTGCGCTCCAGTCCAGCGCCTTCGTCAAGTCGGTATCGAGTTGGATGTAGCGGCCCTTAGGAAGTGCCCCCCCAGTGGAGTCGACGAAGCTGTAACGCACTTGATTGTTGCGTCGGTTGATTGCATTGAGAACCCAGGTTTGACAGTGGAGAGCGGCGGGAGCCAGGAGGCCCCACACCATGCACGGCAGGAACACCGAGGTCCCCAGAAGAGGGGGGTTACCCTGCAGGTGGTAAAACGTCCAAGCAGCGCCTGCTGCCGCAGCAGTCCAAAGGACCCAGGCGACCCTCCGTTCGAACCGCTCCAGCCGTTCTGCGAAAGCATTCACAGAGAATGAATCGACGGGATCGAGCTAGGAGAACAGTCGTTCTGGAAGCTAAAGCGCCTGAAGTCATGCTTGTTCCGGGCCTCGCTCTGATTTTTGTGCGATTTTCTTACCCGCCACGCTATCGGTATCGCTCCCACCGGGTCGCAGACACACCGGTCATAATGGCAAGGCCAATATTTACTGGATCGGGACATCACAGGAACCGGCGAATTACTTCTGGCGGAACGAGTTCTTTGATTCGAGTTCAGAGCGCCAGCCTCTAATCCGAATAGAAGTATGCGACAAGAACTGCCGGGTTCGGCCGGATTGCACGTCCAAAAGATACAACTTATCACTTCGATCGTCGCTCACGACGGTGCCAAAAAACATCTGTGTTGCGTCTGGCGACCAGACAATCTTCCCCCATAAGTCCTCACGAAAAAACAGCGCTGAGCGAGGAGCCCTGGCCAGGACCGTTCTGCCTGCCCCATCGGCATTGATTGTGACGATGCCCTCGCGCGTGTAATAAGCGATTCGGTCCGAAAGCGGGGAAACGGCTGGGTCGCTGCCAAGATCTATCAGATCAGCACCACCTCGGCTAACCAGCAGTAAATTCCCTTGTTGGCGGTACTCGCCGCCCAGCTTCCCCGTGGGGACCCGTGCATTGAACTCAACTACTAAGTCTGTGTTATTGTGCAGCCACTCCATTGGGTACCACACCCAGAACTCGAGGGGGCGGTCGATTATATAGGACAAACGCCTGCTTCTTGCATTGGTAAGCGAAACTTCCGAGAGTCCGACGGCGGGATCCCAATAGGAAATCTTGGTGTCATCCCACGACCAGGATATTTCGCCAGGGTCGTCGCTCATCTCGATCAGTGTCCGCCCGACGCCGGTTGCTAGGTCGTGGATGGCGATGCGGCAATTGTGAAGGGCCCGGCCCTCCGATTCGCCGTCCGATACGTACGCCACCCAGCGCCCGTCGTGGGAAAGCGTTGGATGCGTCCAGCGGTTGCAATGGCCAACCCAGTCGCGCGCGACTCGCCCAACGGCGCCGTCTTTGGCAAAACCGATTGTCTCGTCCACAATCGTGAACAGAATAGTAGAGTGATCCTTCGCCGTAAGCTCGGCAAGTTTTTCAATCCCACGGCGCTCGAAATTTGGCAGCGATGCTATTCCGGTTGGGTCTGCAGCTTGCAGAGAGATTGTACAAGCCATCCCGAATGCGAAATGAATCAAGAAGTAGGGCACAGTTCGGCTCCCGTCCGCTTTCTGCTCTGTACTCGGAAACGATGGACTTCCTGCTCATAGTTCGGCCAACCTAAGGCTCGGCATTAGTCCTGCGGCTTCGCAAAAATGCCTGTCAGACTCATGGCTCACTTTTCGTCGTTTCTAATAATCCCACTAACGCCGAAGGGTTTACCAATAGGCCGGCGGCGCTGTCCTAGAAGTTCAAACTTTTGGGACACCATCAGTTCCTTGCATTCGGAGCTCGCAACGTCAATCTCATGAAGGTGTCCGCTCCCGAGCGGCCGTGAGTACTTTTGGAACGACATCGTTGGGTCCACTCTCCGATATCCCGACTAACCAGGACTTGGGAGAAAAAGAGCGGGTCCACTTCCAAAACACTACGGCGTCAGGGAAGATCTGTCTAGAGCATGAGCGCGGCAATCTCAGGGGCCCCGCTTGCGACCCTGCGGTGATAGATTTGTTCTGAGAACGGTGTGCCCCCCTGCAAGTGGTTGGAGGCGAGGACGTGACGTTAGCATTTTACGATGGACGCTTTGAAACGGAAATGGAGGAGGTCATGAAGGTCGACCGGTGAACGAAAGGAGACCCGTCCATGCGAACTAGAGCTTCCCTTGTTGGTTGCACGATTTTAGCCATCGCCGCAACGGGCGCTGCGCAAACCTTCCATCCCGACATTCCGCGCGCGTGGGACGACAAAGAGGTCGAGCGTCTTGAGGTGCCGCTGGCACAGCCGGATCGTTCGCCTCGATACCTCACCGGCGAGGAATATTATGCCCTGAAGGTGCGGCCGATCTATCGCACGTACCCTGTTTACATTGCCGGCCGGGAGCCCGCGGGATATATAGATGGCCTGAAACAGAAGGAACCGGAAATCGCTTTCGACGCCTCGAAGCTTCGCACTGACGCCTCGAAGCTTCGCACTAAGGAGGATTGGATTCGAGCCGGTGAGGCGGTCTTCGAGGCCGGCGTGCTCGACACGGGTCTGCGAGCGGGAGTGAGAACTGGGGGAATCCCATCACCTCCGGGGGTTATGTTTCCCACAACCAAGGACGGCGTTATCGCTTTTGGCAGGTATGTCGTTCGTCAGAAGGGCCTGGTGGAGGTGGGCTTCGACTCTTGCGCAGGATGCCATGTTCGCATTCTGCCCGACGGAACAGCATGGAACGGAGCGCAGCTGGATGTAGCAATTGAGCGCGCCGATATCGGGCGCCTCCGGGACCCCTTGCATCCTGAGGCGGCTCGACGAGCGCTCGATCTTGAGTGGGCGCGGTCCGCAGCACCGTGGATTATGTCGCGCGAGGAGTTCGATAAGGTGGTAACGGTTGATGAGCTCGTACGACGGAAAGAGGCGATTCAAGCCGGCGTTCGCGTGCGCGAGGGTTCCGGCTCCTCTCACCCTACTCATATCCCGTCGCTTATTGGGCTCGAAAAACTACGATATCTGGATTCCACCGGTCTGGTTCGCCAGCGATCCATCGGTGACTTGATGCGTTATGTCATCGTGAATTACGGACTGGCCGACATCGCGCACTACGGCGATTTTCAGCCCAGTCCCACCCCGCTTCGTGCTGGCAATGTTGATGCCGGTACGCGCTTCAGCGACGAGCAGCTCTATGCCCTCGCTCTGTACATTTACTCCCTTCAACCGCCGCCGAACCCCAATCCGTTCGATGAGCGGGCGCGCCGCGGGCAACGGATCTTCCAGCAACAGGGCTGCGCTGGATGTCACATGCCGCCTCTCTACACCAACAACAAGCTCACCCCGGCGCCGGGCTTTAAGGTCCCTGAGGACCTTCTCAAGACCGATGACATTATGAATGTATCAGTAGGAACCGATCCGGGGCTAGCGACCCAAACGCGCCGCGGCACGGGATTCTACAAAGTGCCTTCGCTGCGGGGGGTGTGGTATCGCAAAGCGTTCAGTCACAGCGGCCAGGCGGACACGCTCGAAGAATGGTTCGATCCGGCGCGCTTGAAAGACTATTACCTGCCGAAGGGTTTCCAGCTCGGTCCAGGACCGATCAAAGGTCACGAATTCGGGTTGAAGCTCGCCCCGCACGACCGGCAAGCCCTGATCGCGTTCCTGAATACGCTGTAGGTTAATCACCGCTGTTGCCTCAGTCCGCTGCACCTGCTCGCTCTGGGTTACCCGCCGAAAGTCGGGAAGTGTTACATTGGCCGCGCCTGCCTGGTCCGGATTAGGCCTGGGAAACGCCCTAGCCTGATTCTGGCCGAGTGCGCTTGATCGGCCAATCTCAGCAAACCCGACTTCCCACGGCAGTGTCCTGAAGCTTCCTACAACACTTCGGCGTACGGCAGGATCACGTTCGGCTGTTATTTCGCATACGCGGTCTTCCTTGATGAGGAACTGGGTACCTTCGCCAACAGCCGCGAGACGGTGGCGGGATGGATTTTGAACAGTCGTGCAGCGTCGGCGGCAGTCTTATCGCCCCTGGAAACCATGCTGGTGATCTCGGCCTGCTGTTGCGGCGAGAGTTTGGGGCGCCGTCCGCCAATGCGCCCGTCCTGGCGGGCAGCATCCAACCCAGCCTTGGTTCGCTCTCTGAGCATGGCCCGCTCGAACTCCGCGAAAGCCCCGATCATCTGCATCATCATGCGTCCTGCTGGAGTGGTTGTATCGATCGCTTCGGTCAAACTGCGAAATCCCGCCTTTGCGTCGGCTAGCCGCTCCATGATGACCAGCACGTCGCGCAGGGAACGGGATAGCCGGTCGAGCTTCCATACCACGAGCACGTCACCCTTGCGCAGTTGGTCGAGAAGTCGGTGGAGTTCGGGCCGGTCCCAGCGTCCCCCAGAGCTCTTCTCACGATAGATGCGCTCGCACGCGGCGGCCTTGAGCGCAGCCACCTGTGCGGCCGTGTCCTGGTCGTCGGTGGAGACTCTGGCGTAGCCGATCAGCATTGCACAAATGTATCGCTAATCGAACTGATAATGCAATACCTTTTCGCAACGCGAGAATCCTCGAAAAGTGAGCAATCGCCAGCTCGTTGCAAAATCGCTCGTTTGTGCAAGGGCATCTGGCTGGCGCGCCATCTTCGCTAACCGTACTTTCCTAGCATGATTCCTGTTTTCCGAGTGCCAAGTATCAGGGAGTTGAGCGTTTAAGTAAGCGCGCTTTGCTGATTGTGTCCAACAACCCGCAAGGGAGTCCGGTTCTTGGAAACGGGCCGCGTAGTGTGTCAAAACTCTCTGGTGCCCTCGCGCATTTCCGCTCTAAGGATAAAGCGAGAACGCCTCGGCCTTCCTGTGCGACCTAAAAAGATCGTTTCGGCAGCGTCCACCGGTTAAGCGCGGGTTCAGCCCGCTTTAGGTCACAGCGTCGGATCGCCTCGACGCCGCGTCTTATGGGCGCGAGCTTTCAATTGTTGAGTTTGGGCTCCAGTGATTTCTCTTAATGCATTTACGCTACGCTCTAAAGACGCCAATACTTTGACGACCTGATCTCGGTCCAGTCCGGCACGGAGACTTGGATTCCTCAGTCGGCTGAGGCTTTTGAGTCGCGCGCTCTTGCCAGTTGTGGAGGTCTCTGTGGTTTCGAGGCCGGCGAATAACTCAGACAACGTGACGCCGAGTGCGTTGGCGACGCGAAGGGTGCTGCCAAAACTGATGTTCTTCTCGCCTCGTTCAAGGTGGCCCATGTATGTCCGGTGAACACCACAGACATCGGCAAAGTCCTCTTGGGACCAACCCTTTTGGTGTCGCAACTCACGAATCCTTTGACCGAGACGCCGTAGGAGCTCTTTCACTCTCTTGAGTCTTGGAGAAAGCCAGCCTTTGGGTCTACAGTGATATCGATATCCATCCGATAGATAGCTAGTAAACTTGCCCGGGGACACCGTAAACCGCGATGCTTCAATCGAGTCAGATCACCTACATCGCCGTCGGATTCGTGATTGCGGTAGCCCTTTTCTATGTCGTTCAGATCGGCAAGCGGATGCGAGAACTGCTGGCCGTGAAACTCAAGAGAGTAATACTGGGCCTTATTCTTTATGCGATCGCGGTAGCCGTGTGCATGGATCGGCGATACCCGCCCATTCAGACACTTGGGATCAGTATGGCGGTGGGACTGCTGCCGCTGTGCCTGGTCCGGCGCCCTAAGAAATCGCGATACATACCTACTCGCATCAAAAAGGCTGTAGTTGAACGAGACCTGCGTGGCGAGCAGTACGATGCCAGGCGTCATCACCTTGACCACATCGTTCCGTACTCCAAGGGGGGAGACACGTCGGTAGAGAATCTTCGAGTGCTCTCGAGGAAGGCCAATTTGAAAAAGGGCGCAAAGATGCCGCGCGTCAAGGACTTTCTGTAGATCGGAGAACCACCATGCCATACAAGACGGGTCAGAAAGTACCGGAGAGCGGTCTCTACGAGTGCGCCTCCTGCGATTGTTTCTTTTGCTCACGGGCAAAGACATTTCGAAAGGGTGGGCGGTTCACAACTTGCGCTGGATGCAAGAAGGCCGCGAGTTGGAACCTAAAGCAAGCCACCACTGGCAAACAGGCAAGTCGGCGCGGGATCTTCGATTTGTTCTCTTGAAAATGCTTCGCAAAGATTGGCACCGAGTATCGTTAAGAATTGGGCGTCCCACTGCGAAGCCGATGCGCCCTACCTCGCCCCATCACAAGTTTGTCGAAGGGAGTTGCAACTCATGATTGTTCTTTTCTTCCTCGCACTCGGAATCGATCCATCTTGGACGCTAATCGCTCAATCACTAACCGCTCAGGGGCAACGCTCGGGCCCTGGGTCGACATTCAAGCTGACGAATCAAGACGTTTTGACAATGCAGACCGCAGGACTAGGCGCGGATACCATCGTCGAAAAGATCAAGACTTCGCGATGCGAGTTTGATACCAGTCCGTCAGTAATGGCGGAGCTCAAAGCAGCCGGAGTTGCTGAAAGGGTAATACTTGCGATGATTCGGTCCTCGTCAGACCGTTCAAGTCCCCTTCAGATGACAGAGTCACCAGAAGGGCCATCGCCTGGACCAAAGGAGCTTTCAAGGCCGGGCCAGTGGCTTGGCTTGCCGACCGGATATGCGATCAGCTATGTGAAATCCGATCGGGAGTGGAAGTACAGCATTCAGCACGAGTCATACGAGCAGGTTTCCAAAGATTTCGAAGCACAATTGATTCGCGTCCTCGACAGCAAGGGATTGCGCCAGGCGCCCATGATCGGATCCGATGCATGTTGCCGTCTCACTCTCGAAGTATTGGAAGTCACAACTCATCCGGCGGTAATCAAGAAGATTGGCATCGACGTGTCGGCAAACGTGACAGTGACCGATGGGACGGGACGTTTCCTGTATGGCAGAGGCTATCGAGGTGAATTCAGAACCCTGGGCGGACTGACCCACTGGAAACACTGGATCAATGAGGCCGTCAGTGACATGGTAAACAAAATCGTCGCCGACGAGAACGTTGTGAGAGTACTTGTTAGCGGCAAGCTGTGAGTGGGCTCTAGCGCCGGCAACGGCAGCCTCACGCGCTGTTCCAAAAGTACTCCTCGCCATGTGAATTCGGCCGCCTTGATGAAGCGGACGTTGTGGCGTCGAAAGTTCAAGGACCGAAGTAGCTCCAAAAGTTTGAACTTCTGGAACGGGAAGGCAGATGGGATTCTGTCGGTGTTTTGCTCAAGCCGTCTTACCCGAAATGCTCCGGGTTCACCGTTCTGGCAGTCCCACACGCTCCTCACCGGGGCACTTCCGTTCAAAGGACTTGGGCCTGCGATGTCCCCTCTCATTTCTCCCGCAGTCAGCTTCCGTAGGCGCAAGGGAGTAGAACGAACAGAAACAACACGCTCATGCCGCCTTTCAACGCTGCGTTCTGGGGGCTGACTCTGCTGTGCGCTGAACTGTTCCTGATACTTGTACGGACGAATGAATCAACGTAGTTTTTCGATCTGACAAGCAGCGCACGGCCGAGGAACGCAAACAGATTTCCGGCGGGCTCCGCAAATCACTTTTACTAGAGTGCCTCCTTTTCGTTCCGGCCAGCGTGCTCCTTGTCCTCATCACTCTGCCGCCCCTGTTGTGGGCTCGATTCGGCCTCACAGCAGACGAAAGTCATCTGATCTCGATGTATGGCTTACTAGGGATCGCAAGTTATGGTTTTCCATTTGCCACAATTCGGCGGCTTGTTACGAGAATCGCGCTCAGCACACTGAAAGAGTTCGCCGCTATAACGCAGCCCCGATCTGTCAAACGAAATTTAATGAATCATTGGAGCCGAAATTGGAATCTTTGACGATGCTCTTCCCGTGCAGACGTGGAGACGCCGCACGGTTAAGGATTTAACTTAAAAGGAGAAGGACCATGTCAAACCATTTCACTGGACTCAGTCTCGGCCCGCCGCTGGGCGATCAACGGCTCGACCTCTGCGACCTGTACGCATTCCAGTCACCCGCCGACAAAAACAGAACCGTGCTCATCCTCAATGCAAATCCCAATGCGGACGCACTTCATCCCGACGCAATCTATCGCCTCAACATCGATAACGACGGCGATTACCTGACGGACATCGCGTTCAGCTATGTGTTCTCGAAGCCGCAGAACGGCAAGCAGACCGTTAACGTATTCGTGGCGAAGGGCTCGGAATCGCGCTCGGTCGAAGCGGCAGGGACGAAGATAATCGCTGACGCCGAGGTCTCCTTCGTCGCCAAGCCGAATATCATCAAGTCGGGCCACTACACTTTTTTCGCCGGAAGCCGCAGTGATGCGTTCTTTTTCGACTTCGACGGAATCAAGAACCTGTTCGATACCCGAGGCAAACGGAACTTCACCGAGCCTCATCTCGGCGACAAATCTCCATGGACCGGGGTGGATTCCAATACAGAAGCGAACGTGTTTTCGACTGTGATCGAGCTGCCGACAAGTGAACTCAATCCCAAGCCCGAGATCCACATCTGGGGGCGATGCAGTGTAAGACGCGATGGTAAGCTGCTTCACGTCGATCGCGCGGGCCATCCTAGCGTTAGCAGCTTCTTCAACACCGATGACACCAAGGAGGAATACAACGCGAGCGAGCCCGTCAATGACCGCAAGCGATGGCTGGACCAGTTCGTGCATCTGATGGGGCATACGGGCAATTACACGCGCGAGGAAGCGATTGCCGCGATCGACAAGGAGCGCACACTTCCCGACGTACTAAGTTTCGATCCGACGAAGCCCGCCGAGTATCCCAACGGCCGTGTCTTCACTGACGACGTGATCAATTACCGCATCGCCTTCCTGACAAAGAATCAGTGTCCGCCCACAGGCCTCAAGCCCCACACCGACATTTTGAAGGAGTTCCCATACATCGGCACACCGCATTCGAAAAGTGCCGCAGCATAACACCGAAGCGCGAAGTCTGCCCGGCGCCTTTCGCGCATACCAAGACGCTGTTGGTGAAGACTAACGTGCCGCTGACTTCGCGGCAATTTCAAAACGGGGTATTAGAGCGTCACGTTGGTTCGACCGAGGTTAGAACGGTACAGACCAAGATTGTAGTTCGCTGAGATGCGATTTAGAAAGGAAAGGACAATCATGAAAATCGTAGTAATTGGCGGTACTGGACTCATTGGATCGAAGCTTGTCAAAAAGCTTCGGGAGCATGGGCACGAGGCCGTGGCCGCATCGCCCAATACCGGCGTCAACAGCGTTACCGGCGAGGGGCTCCGAGACGCGCTGGAAGGCGCCTCGGTGGTCGTCGATGTAACGAACTCCCCTTCATGGGAAGACGCGGCAGTGCTGAAGTTCTTCGAGACATCAACCCGTAACCTCCTCGCCAATGAAGCGGCCGCAGGCGTCGGGCATCATGTTGCGTTGTCGGTCGTAGGAACGGAACGTCTCCTCGAAAGTGGCTTCTTCCGCGCAAAACTCGCTCAGGAGAACTTGATCAAGGCCTCCTCGATTCCCTACACAATCGTCCGCGCGACGCAGTTCTTCGAGTTCGTGAAGAGCATCGGGGATTTGTCCACGGTGGGCGACAAGGTACGCCTGCCCCCTGCGCTCATCCAGCCGATGGCGGGCGATGATGTAGCCAGTGCAGTGGCCAGAATCGCAACCAGCTCACCGGTGAATGGCACCGTGGAAATCGGCGGGCCGGAAAAGTTTCATCTGGATGAACTCATACGGCTGGATTTAGCTGCACGCAAGGATCCACGCGAAGTGATCACTGACCCGCAAGGGTGTTACTACGGTATCAAGGTGAGCGAGAGGGCACTGGTTCCAGACGATAACGCGCAACTGAGCGAGGCGCATTTCGAAGACTGGCTCAAACAGTCTACAAAGCAAGCCCCGAAGTCGGCTCTGCAGCCGGCGTAAGTACAGTGGAGGCACAGCAATGAAGAGCTCACGATGCATGTTATTGCTGGCATCCCTCATTGCCAGCACCCTGATCGCGCAGGACGCTCAGGTCACTCCGCTCATGTCGAAAGATCTTGCAGACTTTCCCGGTAAGGAAGGTCTGATGATCACGGTGGTGTATCCTCCTGGCGCTTCGGATCCGGCCGATACTGAGACCACGGTCGTGTATCTCCTAAAGTAGCGTTCGCGCGCTTCGGGCGAGTGGTCAGACACTCGGAGAGAGGTCGATCTGGATTTCTCCTGTGAAGTCCCCATCCACGTCAACTTGACGGGAGCGCCCATCCCGCTGATGTCCGCCATTCGAAACGAGCAGGAAGTCATTGTTGTAGGACGTTGAGCCGAGCATGGTCAAAACGTTTGAACTTCCGGGACAGTGTCAAGCTCGGCGCGGCCCGATAAGGAACTTCACGTTAGATAATTTCCAGAATGTGCGCACGATCAAATTGCCAATGATCCCCTGGTTCAATCTTGCGGCTCGAGGATCGAAAAGCCCGTTCGGAAGTCGACAAGCAGCGCCCAGAAATCGAAGAGTGCCTTGGCATCTCCGCTTGTGGTGATGTCGCCGTTTTGTATTGTATCGGCGAGTGTTCGTTGCCCCAAAATCACACTTTCGAACACACTTCGCGTTGTCGTCACCGTCGCCCCAGCGTTCGGATCCGCCTTCCCGCTGATTGAAGTCAGAGCGCCGTGCTGACAAGTCGACGCAATCGATTCGTTAGTATCGGAGAATCGCCAATTGATGACAATGTTCGTTGGTCCCTGCGCGGGGGCCGTCTACACGCGTACCGAGGTAATCGAACACCTGTGCGATGGTCATCGCACGCAGTACTGGCGGATTAATCGCGCACAGTCCGCGCTTCACCGCGAACACCGGTTCGCAATTCCTGCGCTGCCAGCAGGTACGCGTTTCGCCAAGGCGCCGATTCGGCAAGGTATCCCAACTGCTCGAGTGCGTCCGCCTCAAGATTCCCGCGCTTTGTCGGATGGATCGGCGAACACCACTTGGTTCATCACCTCGGCGACCCACCGATAATTTCCTGCTTTGAAGTCGTCCCGCGCACGAGCGACGACCGCGTCCGCACCACCCATATACTCAAGATATTTTCTGGCGGCTTCAACGCGGGGCAAGCGATTGAGATTCGCCGGATTGCCGTCGTACCAGCCGACATAACGCTGATAGACAGCCTTCGAGTCTTGTGACAGCGAGCCGTAGTATTCGTGCGTTGACCAATCATTCTCGAGCCCAGGCGGCATCCTTAGAGCTTCGGCAATCTCGACTGGCCCCATCCCCTGGTTCATCATGCGGACGGTCTGGTCATGCACGTATTTGTACAAGTCGCGATGATTCGCAAGTTTCGCCCGGACGTGTTCGTTGCCCCAAACAGGCCACTGATGTTGGTCGATCATGATTTGCGCGTCGCCGCCGAATTTCTCGAGCGCGGCATTGAGATATTGGGACCAGCGATTCGCATCCCGCACCAGAGTGCCGGGAAGCGGCAGAAGGTTGTGTAATGTGTGGGTCGCCAACTCCGCCACATCGAGGACATGCGACTCCGGCAGGTAAATCAGCGTCTCAGAAGGGGCTTCCGAGTTGAGTGCAAGCAGGAAAGTGAAAGTGACTCCATCAAGGGTGCGCGTTTCCGTTTCCTGCCCAATGGTGTCGTTCGGTGGGATGATCGGTCCGCCACCGGGAGCTCCGCGAGAAATCGTCTTGCCTTCGCCGTAATCCACGGTCCCGCGTTCCCCAACACGGCAGCGAGGCCCCAAACTGAAACTCTGCACGCCGCGCTGTCAAATTGCCCGCAACGACGGATTCTTCGATGAGCGCGTCCATGAATCCCGGCTGGCGAGATGACGCTGATTTTCCGCGTGGCAGCGTCGGCCGGGGAAACGACAGCGCTTGCGCCGCCGTAGTGATCTCCGTGGCAGTGCGTATAGATGACAGCCACGATCGATTTGTGAGGACGGTGCGCGAAGTAAAGATCGAGCGCCGCGCGCGCCGCTCCAGGCGTCGCCAGGGTGTCAATGACGATGATACCGGTGTTGCCTTCGACGATCGTCATGCTCGATACGGAAAAGCCGCGGACTTGATAGACGCCGTCCGTGACCTTGAACAATCCGTTCGGAACGTTGAGCTGGGCCTGACGCCACAGACTTGGGTTGATGGTCGGCGGCGCCTCATGCTGCCAGAAATGAATACGGATCGGGCTTCGTCGGGTCAGATGTGGTAGCGATGAATCCGCGCGTGGAGTCCTCAAAATCCTGCCTATCGCTAAGCGGCAACTGCGACTGCACAGAACGGTTTGCGGCGGCAACCCTCGGTTCTGCGGGCTTGCTTTGCTGAACTTGAGCAGACGCAAGGAAAGCCATGATGACCAAAGAGCACACGGTCCGCTGTGCTCGCCGCCAGTTTGGAAGCATTGTTCCTCCTCCCAAATCGCCGCACCATATCGTGCGGAGCGGCAAGAGCGACTCGGAAACTCAATCAGACGCCGTCCGTGTCGGTTGCCTAGAAGTCATTGTTGTTGGAGGTGGGAGAGCAGGGCATGGTCAAGAAGTTTGAACTTGTGGAACGGTAAGCAGATGGAATTCCGTTGGTGTTTTGCAGGATTGTGATAGCCTTGTGCCAAATGCAAATGACCAACCTGCCAAGTCTGCTGACGCCGATCGACACAAAGCTCGATGATCTGCTTCTTGATCCCAACAACCCTCGCTTCTCAGAGCTGGGCGAGCAGCTGAATCCGGTCCCAGAGGGCCGCTTCGCCGATGAGAAGGTCCAGGCGAACACGTTCGATAAGATGAAGACCCCACTATTCGATGTGGCCGAGCTGAGAGACACGATCAAAACCATAGGCTTTCTGCCGATGGACCGCATTGTGGTTCGGAAATGGAAAGGACAGCATCCTGACGGCAGACCCCGTTACATAGTCATCGAGGGAAATCGGCGGGTGACGGCGCTTCAATGGCTTGTCTCTCTCCACGACGTCGGTAAAGAGACGTTCGACGAGAGCAGGTTAAGAAATTTTACAGAATTTCAGTGCCTATTACTGGATGACGAGTTGGCCCCGGCATCGGCAAGTTTAGTCTTGCCCGGTCTTCGGCACGTTTCCGGGATCAAGGAATGGGGTGCTTATCAGAAGGCAAAGGCCGTGCACGCCCTCCGCAAGAGCGGACTCTCATCCCAAGATGCTGCTCAGAGTTTGGGGCTCTCAACGAGAGCCGCCAACAGCGCATATAAATGCTTTCTTGCGCTTGAGCAGATGAAAGGCGACGAGGAGTACGGTGACCATGCCGAGCCTAAAATGTACACGTATTTCGACGAAGTTTTCAGAAGAGCCAACCTAAGAGCGTGGCTCGACTGGAACGACATCAAGGAACGCTTTTGCGCAGAAGGACGACTCAAGGAATTCTATGGCTGGATGGTGCCCCAGGGTGAGGACAACGTGGCAAAACTACCGGAAGCCAGAAGTGTCCGGCAGTTATCCGAAATCCTGGAAGACGAAAGCGCAATGAAAGTCTTTCGGGCCCCCGATGGGACCTTGGACAGAGCGCTGGTGCGATACGAAGTCGATCACCCAGCAGATTGGTATCCGAAGGTAGTAGCTGCATCATCAGCAGTCAAATCTCTGACCCCCGACATGCTTCGGAATCTCGACCAAACCACTCTCGATAGTCTGCATGAACTAAGAGAAAAGATCGATCAAGCCCTTAAAGACCGAAATAGTCTGATGACATCCGTTTGATTGATATGGGTTCGCCCTCGTCCCAAATACTGGCAGTCTGGGTTCAGGAGGAGCTCGCAAGCACAACGTGGGTTTTGTTGAGAGAAGTTCTTTTCTCCTCTCTCAAGAAAAGATTGGATGCCCGCAGTGACGAGGACCTGTGGGATGTCGCCGAGGGCAACCTGGGTTTCGTGGCGGAGCATCTCCGAAATTGCGTCGCCGACTGGGTCGTCGATGGTTCGGTTCCCAGGTTTGAGATCGATAATGATCCATCTCCATATATCCGACTCGTTGGAGCCGTACCATCAGAGATTGTTTCAAAGCTTCGTAGAATTGATCCCTACGAATTCGAGTCTGTCTGCGCGAACGTTCTGACGGCCCTTGGCGCGACGTCCCGGACTACACAGCGGACCAAAGACGGTGGCATTGATTTCCTCGGAGTGAACCTGAAGGTAGTACCGACTGCTCTTTCCGTTCCCGCTGGATCTAAGACAGCTGTGATCGGGCAAGCTAAACGATACAAGGACGGAAATGTGATCAGCGAAACTCAATTGCGCGAGTTCATCGGTGCCGCCATACTGGCGAGGCACAAGCTTCTCAGGGATGGTATCATCGGGCCCTTGTCACCTATGATATTCGCATTCTGGACTACATCGGACTTCGATCAAAATGCGAGGCAGTTTGCACGGGAGTCGGGTCTATGGTACATGGACGGCGTAACGCTCGCAGGTTACATCACTGCGCTCGGGCTCAAGGAATCGGTGATGGCTCTCGCTGACGCTCCAAAATGGAAATCGGGGAGCCAGATTTGCTGACGGCATAACTCGCCACGGGGTTTCGGGACGGCTAAACAGCCGCTACACCCGCGCTCACCCGGATTACTCCCGTGACACGCCGGTCACGGCAGTTGGGAAGCGCCGATCATTCCGACCATTTGGCTGCTTAGTCGGCAACGCTTCCTTGTGGGTGCGCGCGTAAGGTTAGTGCCAGAGCTGGGCGTTAGACAGCAACGTGGATTCTGAGGCAAATGTAGCCCCCATGGGCTTGAGGCTTGTAGTCCAGATACGGCGTCGTGAGAGATCACTCCCGTGAAGGTCCGATCCAGCCGGACCGCACCGAGTATGACATCGTTCCAGAAGTTCAAACTTTCCGAACAGTACTTTTTCCGCTTTCGCTGATTCGCCGGACATAACGGTGACCAACATCTCTTTTTGACTCACGTCCAGCGCGCTATCTCGGCCTTTGTATTCGCAATGGAAATGGCCATGCGCGTTGGAGGGTTTTGGCACGCGCGGCCCCGGGCGCACGGGCCGAACTTGACTTCGGCATCGGTTGCGTCTTTACGGGCGTCGGCGTGGTTCCGCCACCTGGCGTGCTGGGCGGCGAGAAGGGGCGTTATCGCCACTGAGCCGGCAGTCCTCACGTGCTCCGACTTAAACCTGCTATGAGGTTCAAGAGAACCTCGATCCACGCATTGAAATGCGTGCATTCTTTGCGGATTTTCGCCAAACCAATTTCGCGTGCAATCATCGGGCCAGATGATGTTTTTGCATATTGAGGCAGAAGATCGAAGATGCGCCTTGAGGGTGCCGTCTGCGCTCCATCATCAATGTGCTCCGGGGTGGCCACCTTCTTCCGAATGTCCGCCAGCAGAGTTATTGACTGAGTCTCACCTGGAAAAGCGATTGAGAAGCTCTTGGGATCGGAGAACAAGAGCGCCTCGAATTCGTGGAGCTGGATGTACGGTACAAATCGTGAATGGTCTAGGTCTAATTTCAATTTATTCTCAAGAAATTCTACCCTTCGGAACGGATCGGATATTGAGCGGGATTCTTCGTATCCAGGGAAATCAGGAGGCAATCCATAGAGATCAATCATTGTAGTGAACCACGACTCCGGCTGCTGGTCTTCCTTCATCCAGAGTATGAGGTCCCGCCGCAGATGGCTGTAGTTTAGAAGTCCTCCCCGATACGTCCTTGGACCCCTCCTACCCGTCGTCACGCGGTGGACGTCTGCAAAGACGGAGTGCTCACCCAAGACGGGTGCGAGCACGTCGCGCATGAAGGTTTCTTCGGTCTGACCTTCGACTACGGCGTGCAGTCGAACCAGGGTTACGGCCTCCCACCGATCACGTTCTTTTCCCACAACTCGGAGAGCGTATAGTCCTTGAGCCACTCAGCTAAGGCATCCGCGCCTTGCCGCCGAAACGCTGATTCTCGTTCAAGCCGGTCTACCACAACGATGTCTTCCGGAGCGAACCTGTCGATCAAGGAAACGGACTGGGTGGCGAGTATGATTTGGACGTATGTTGATGCGGCCCGGATTAGTCCGGCAACGACCTCGATCGCGTACGGATGAAGCCCAAGCTCAGGCTCGTCCAGGATAAGAACATCCGGCAAATCGAATTCGGGTTGTTGGAGCAATGCCACTAGTGACAGAATCCGCAGCATGCCATCCGCCGCTTGGCCGGCATTGAAAATCCGATCCGTTCCTTTTTCACGCCACTGAAGGAGCAGCCGATCAAATTCCGGCTGGAGCTCAAAATCAGCAAAGAATGGCAAGACCAAACGGATTGTTTCCACGATTCGCTGGTAGTACCTGGGTTGCTGGGATCGGAGCCGGAACAGAAACGGAGCGAGGTTCCCAGCATCCTCTTTCAGCCAGCGACCCTCGTCCAGTTGCCACTTTTGACGGATACGAGCGCTGTCCGAGGTGTTGTGAAACTGATGGAAAATTACTTTTCGGAGAAGACCGTGGATAGTTCTCGCGGTCGATTCATTCTGTTCCGCCTTGTTGATCAGCTTCGATTCCCTGTGCCCCGCATCGAGCGTCGTCCATGCAGCTTGTGTTGGGAAGCCGAAGCGAGAAAAACGATATTTCTCTTCGGTAAAGATCAGTGTGTCCCCAGAGGCGTGTGCTAGTCGAAAGGAATACTCGTTCTTACCCACATCAGTAACGAGGCCGAGCTGAGCTTCTATGTACGAGGTCCGCTCCGGACCATCGTGTAGAAGCGCACTTGCTCCTCCCAGCTTTGCGACGTGCTCTTGCAGTCCTCCGGGAGGCGCGAGCGCCCATGAAAGCAGCCGAAAGAACGAGATGAAGTTGGATTTGCCCGCTCCATTTGGTCCGATCAGTACATTGAGCGGGCGTAATGCAAACTCCTTGAGCTCTCGAATCGTCTTGAAGCCGCGTAAAGTAATACTGTCAAGGTGTGGCCTCACGGGTTATCCTCTAGTCCGATCCCTGCCCCCATCATCGTAATCTGCTCCGCCTCGGATCTGCGCGCGCTGGCTAACGGATGTTTGGAAATAGACACGGCACGTCACTATGATATTATGCACGTGATCCGCACCACGAAACGATTTACCGATCGCCCAGCGTCTTCCGTAGGCTGAGCGCTCGAGGTTAAAGCCCGATAACACCGTCTTCTCGCGGTTCAGCCGGCGCGAAGAGCCCTTAGTATCCCGACACGTTTGCAAAACGAAACCTGGTTCCACTGGGCCTGAAACTCAGGGCGTCGAATTCCCAGGTCTGGGAGGATCGAGGCCTTTGAGCGTTGGTGAACGCGTCGCCCACTTTGTCGCCTTGTTCGTTATATACGTCGAAGGAAATTGTAACGTAGCGATACGACCTGGAAGTACTCGAAGCCTCGGCGGATTTGAACGCTACGGCCGGTTGGTGGTTTTGACTTCTCCTTCCAGTGTCCCGCGCCGTTCCATTTCCTTTATCACAAGTTCATTGTTGGCCATCATGAGAGTGCGAAGAACTGGAAGCTCGTCGGCAGTCAGCCTTGGGACGAGACCGGCAAGTGCGGCATCCAGGGCGGCAATGCATTCAGGAAAGCTGAGCCGGTGCGTGAGGAAGCGTTTTATCACCTCTTGGGTCTCGCGCTTGTAAACTTCCATGGTGCTCTGAAGTATAAACCACTGCCCGCAACTTCCGCTTTCGGCTACACTTCGTATTCGGGAACGCGTCGCGGCCAGCATTCTAAAATAGAACGATGGGCGCGGGCGTGCAGCGGTGGGAAGTGACCCGCCGGCAGTTTGGAACCGCGCGCCGGTTGCACGACGACACGGTGTTGGACGTCATCGCCACCGGAGACGGCTGCTATCACGTTCGCGTACGCCGTGTCCGGCGATGGCTTGCCGAGCGATCCCCGTCTGTGGCTGACGTTGGTTAGTTCACTGAACTCTAGGAGGTTCCACTCTCACGGCTTCACCGCAGTGTCTGCAGACGTACGCAATAAGTTCGTCCATCATGGAAGCGTTTGGCGCTCCGCAGTGCGGGCAAATGGCCGTAGCGCCGATCTTTGGCGGCCGGAATAATCGGGTGGCGGCTCGCTCCCGAACTTCAGGATCAAGGGACGCAGTGTAACCCGAGTTCGGATAGAAGTGCGCGATAGCCTCCTGAAGCCACGGCACGATTTCTTGGACGGATTGCACGTTCTCTTCCGCCAAAAAGCCGTTCACTTCATCGCCAAGCCGGACATCGATCCCGCCGTCCCATAACCAGCTAACCCGCACATTGATTTCGCTGTCGTAAATCCTCTGTAACTCAACGGATAGGTCGGACATTTTTGGAATCACTTTCCCATTTTGGCGAGCGCATCAGAGCTGATGCGCAGTGCCCAGTGGCTGTCCGGCAAAAATGATTCTCGCGCTCGCACGAGCGTTGCGGGTGAAAATCGGGGGAGTTGCAATCTGATTTTATTTTAGCGAGCGGTCCAGGCATTGACGCGTCAGGGGTCTAGAGGTGGCGGATTAGCGCCGTGATACTATGAGTGGCCGATCCTGAAGGCCGCGTCCGTAACGCCCCCTTTTGCCTCGACAGAAAAGGGGCACTCAATGCCCAAGTGTCCTAAGCGCGACCGTCTCATCGTTGAATATCACGAAGAGGTTTTGAAGTATTCCGCCGCCGTTCGACGATTGAGAGAACACAAACACAACAGCGTCGCTGAGCACGACGAACAATACCAAACCACGGAAATCGCGCGGCAGAACGCTGAGAAGGTTCGCAAGCTTCTGCGCGCCCACCGCACCGAGGACGGCTGCTAAAACACCAAAGGCCACCAGGTTCCCCCGATGGCCTTCACGTATCCGACGATTGCAACCGCTCAGCGCCGAATCAGCCAGTCATTGAACGTGATCAGCAGCGCCGTGCCAACCGCGAGTGCGATGATTTCGATCCACACGCGACGCGGCGAGCGTGCCTGCCTTTCACGTAGCCAGCGATCAAACCACAAGAGCTGAAGCCTGCGCTCATTCGCTGGCGGCCCGAACAGCCGTGTGGCGAAGAGAAGCAGCAAGAACACGAAGGCGATAACCGCAATCGGCGCCCAGGTTTGTAGCGCCGCAAGGATAAGACTGAATTGCATTTTGGCTTCCCTTTCGGGAAAGCCCACAAAGGCGAAAAGAGGCGAGATACTGAATCTACGTCCTTCACTGCGCAAACCAGTGTGGGGCTAGAGGGCGCCGGATGCTGATAACATCTGGCGCTCTCGCTATTGAACAGCCACGCCCGGCATCAGACGCCGAGCGAAAACAAAACGGGAATTATATACATGACTACCTACCGTCTTTTCGGGGAGGCAGTTCAAACTCTTTTACGCCCGTCAACCGGAAGACGCGATTCTCCGCATCGAGCAGGTACAGATAGGTCCGCTCCGTGATCTTTTTCTGGACGGCCCGCCCATACTGGTCCTTGACTGGTTCCGTGCCACATGCGTCACTCCAATGACAGGGAACCGTTTCAATCGCGTATTGCACGGCCTCGTGCGGACGAATGGCTGGTCCGAGGACAGCGACTCGGTTAGCTCCTCTGAGATCCCATTTGTTAACCGATCCTGGCTGATCGCGAAGATCCAAGAGCGCTACCACGGCGGTCAAAGCAAAAGAAGAAGATGGTCTGAGAATCTCCAGCATTACCGAGTTTCCATGGAAAGCCATAACGTCGACGTGGCCCCTCATGCCGATCTCGCGGTCTTCGAAGTTTCCTGTAATGCCAATAGGTAGTATGTTCAGCAGCGTGCCGGTTTCCCAGTCACGCTGGGGGGCGGCTTTTTGGCGGCGCACACCGACGCTGTTAACGTCATCACGAGCAAAAGCCTTCGGTACTTCATTGTTCCCTCCTTCGGGAGTCTTAATTCCCGAAACAAAATCACTTCGACGCCGCCAGCGCGATCGCCAGCAACACCGCAAGCACGATAAACGCTATCCACACGCCGTGACTGAACGCCGGCCGTGACGTGCTTGGCCCGCTACCGATGCGACCAGCCGGCATATACTGCCGCACTGACAAGCCGGTTCCCGGAATGCCAGCACTCAGGTACTTCTGCCCGCGCGCCGTCATGCCGACGTGGAAGCCGCGCCCGCGCGCCGATACTCCTACTCCCGATAGGGAAAGGTTGAGATGGACGCCGGGAAACAGCCTGACGCGCCGCTGGAACCGCAAGCCGTGGAACCGTCCGCCCCGCTTCATGATTCGGACTCCAGCAGTTCAATCGTCACCCTACCATTCAGCATCCTGGCAGGCACCAGCCAGTCCCGATAAGGTTTTCCTTGCTCGATCCACTCATACTCGGCGATCCCGGATTCATCGAGCCCGGACACCACAAGAACCGTGTTGCCTTTGCAGCCCTCGTTCTCGTCCAGTGGATAATTTGAAAGCCACACACCGGTGTGCTTGGATCCGGTCAGGTAGTTACGCGTGTTGTCTTTGAAACCGTCCGCGCATATTACCTTGGCCGCTGCCAGCGTCGTGCTGTGGTAAAGCGTCATCGCATACCTTCCAGGACAATCACCACCAGCCACGCGACCAGACACGTCACGAGCCAAACCGCCGCCATGCCGCGCCTGACCCGTCTTCGCGTCATGATTTGCCCCGCCATGCGCCACCCACCGCCCGGACGATACGGAGAAACACACGCCACGCGATCCAGGAGGCAATCCCGAAGACCAGACAGAAAATGAGGACTTGTCCCCATAACGGCATGGCTAGTCCCTCATCTACGCCCCTATCGAAGCTGCTCTTAACGCTCGTATGCTGGATGCTCTTGTGGTGTTGCATCGTCCCCTCCCTTGAACCGCCTTGATGACCGTCATGACGCCAGCGCCGCCCTGTACGCCACCGATCGCGATACCTTCATCGCTTCAGCAATCTCAGTGAACGACTTCCCTTCGTTGCGCAGTTCCATGACGCGTTCGGAGTCTACCCGCACCCGGCGCCGGCCAAGTACCTGGCCTTGCCGCTTCGCGCGCTGCAATCCTGCCTTGGTTCTCTCGCTGAGCCGTAACCGTTCCTGCTGCGCAATCCAGGCCGCCACCGCAAGCATCAGCTCGCCGGCCGGGCCCGTCGTTCGGAAGTGCGCTTCCGTGTAGCTCTCGAATTGCACGCCGTACGATGTCAACCGCCGGACGTAATCGAAGGTTTCATACACGCCAGCGCGCGTGAGCCTGTCCAATGCCCAAGCCAGCACGACGTCAAACCGGCGCTTCGAAGCATCGTCGAACAACCGCTTGAATGCGCTGCGCTCCCCGTTCTTGGCGCTGGCCGTGTCCGTGTACTCTTCCACGATTTCCCATCCCATGCGCGCGGCATACTCCCGTAACTGGATGGCTTGGTTGGCCGTTTCTTGGCCTTTGTCGCGCGTCGAAACCCTGCAATAGATGGCGGCTTTCATGAGGCGAGTATGGACCGGGAACCCGGACGGGGGAATAGGCCAAAAGGTTCATTTCAAAATCGGCCCTTGACGGAATGATTTTCCGAGCCCTGCATCCTGATGATTCCGCGTCGAGGGACACCTTAGATTCGCGAGGGGGTTTCTGGAACGCTTCGGACTTTCAGGAATCGGGTTTTTTGCTTGCAACTCACTTCGGTGATAGTACAAACGGGGATGACGGAGAGTCGTCGATCTGCCGATGAGAACACGTAGGAGGCTATTTTTTTATGCGGCTTGCGTTCCTGTTGTCGCTCTCCACGCTGGTCTACGGCCAAGCGTCCCGTCCCGTTGAAGCCTCCTACGACAGAACCGCAAATCAAACGCTATTCATAGCGTCCTCGCCCATCCATTTACAGCCTTCGGCGGAGGACAGATTGGCGAAATGCCGACTTCGCAATCCAGATGACCTGCACCGGTTCGAGGTGACCTATCGGTGCCCAGGGGAGGCGTCAGGATGTTCGAATGGAAATCTCGTCATCAAGTTCTCCTTTTGTACAAGCTCGTGGACGTTCAACACAGTTCAGGTCGGTATGACAATCGATGGAAAACCGATCATGCTCCCGCCATCGATGCACCCCAATAGCGTTCTAGCCGCCTGGGTGCTCGACGATGCCGTCTCGGTAGAGTTGCCGGTCGCTGCCGTGCGCGGGCTTTCACGCGACAGCGAGATCCAAGCAACTTTGGGAGCCTATAGCTACCGATTGTCTGGCGCAAACCTGGACACATTGCGCAACGTCGTAGAACGAATCAGGTAGGAATTCCACTCCACAAATGTGAGAGCGAACTCGAACTACCGCATTGCCGCCAGCAACAGCCCGGCCAACAGCACGATCGCCATCACGAGCGGCCAAACGCTCATTCGTGGCGTGCTGTGATGCTGAAGCGAAGTCCGCGACGCCGTCGCGTACTGCCTCACACTCAAGCCGGTTCCAGGAATTCCAGCGCTCACGTAGTTCTGTCCTCGCTCGGTCCGTCCGACGTGGAAACCGCGGCCGCCGGCGGATACACCGATGCCGCTCAGCGAAAGGTTCAGGTGCAGGCCCGGAAAAACCTTGATGCGTTTCTGAAACCGCAAACCGTGGAGATTGCGCCGTCTCATAGAAACCCGCCTGGGTCCGAGAATTGAGTATTCTCGCAGCTCATCCAAGGGACGTTCCGTGACTTACACCGATAGATTGACCGCTACCGTGACCGCTACCAGAATGGAAATCCGCGGACAATTCAGCATTCTGTGGAAGTCCGCTTCCGTGCAAGTGAAAGAAACAACACGCGGCGGACGCCAGCGCACGCCGAATCTCCCAACTACGAACCAGAAGGTCGCATGTTCGAGTCATGCCGGGCGCACCAGAAAAATCAAGAACTTGCGGAAAGCCTCTCGTGGAAATTGCGTACCTTGAGAGCAAATGTGGGTGGGCAGTTGGGTGGGTTGTTGATCTTCTGGCGATTGACCAGATGGTCCGACAATGCGGTTTTCAGAACTTGCGGATGAGGCACCGGCCATATGCTGTTGGCCCCTTTGGCGTGCACGCTGGCCCGGGTTAGTCGTGATACTGGCCATACCACGGATGATCGAGCGTCGGCAGGTAAGGCCAGTTCCCTTTTCCTGGCAGTGATTGCCGCGCCGTCTCGCACTCTGACTGCGTAAGAAACATCCCTCCCAGCTCGTTGCCGCCGTTGATCGCATAGAGACTGTATTCCGATTTCGTCAGTTGGTCGTTGACAATCTTGAAAAATGCATACGCTGCTCTTCCCCAGCTTTGACCTTCATCATTGGGAACCTCGGGTGAGTAGATCAGATACTCTTGGTCACCACATCGAACGACGTAGCTGGGCGCTTCGTTATCTACAACCTCCCGCACTTCCGCGGGCGGCGAGATATACCGGCCGAGATCACGCGCCAGAGAATCATAGGTCTTCTTGATTCCAGCCTCCGCGAGATCCTCGGCGTCGAGGAAGAGCATGTTGTCGTAGTTGAGCGTGAAGGCCATATGACCCGGAGAGTATCACGGACATGACAGCATCGGCTTGTGTCCGCCGCCATCATCGTGTCAGGATGGAGTTGTCGGCAGGGGTGAATGAAGAAGGAATACGTAAAGAAGGTTGAAGGCGCGTATCGTGTGGGGGAGACGCGTGTGTCCCTGGATTCCCTCGTCTTTCTCTTTCGCGAGGGAATGTCGGCCGAGAGCATGGTTGATTCCTACCCTTCATTGACGCTCGAGCAGGTGCACGGCGCGCTCGCGTTCTACCTCGCGAACCAGAAGGACATCGATGCGTACCTTGCCGAAGGTCAGCGCGCTGCGGACGTGCAACACCGGCAGTCCAGACAAACGAATGCCGAACTGATTGCGAAGCTCCAACGGGCGCGCAATGCGAGTCAAATTCCAGGCTGACACCGATCTCGACGGCCGCGTTCTGCGCGGGTTGCGACGGGCCGCGCCAGAAATCGATATCCGCACGGCGGCGGATGCTGCCCTTGCCGGTTTGGAGGATCCAGAAGTCCTGCGGATCGCCGCCGCCTCGGAGCGAATTCTTATCAGCCAAGACCGGCGGACAATGCCTGCACCTTTTGCTCGCTTCGCGGCTGATGCCAGAAGCCCCGGTGTCATTCTACTGCGCGAAGTAATCCCTATCTCGACCGCGATCGAAGAGCTCCTTCTCATCTGGAGTGCCAGCGATGCTGAGGAATGGAACGGCCGACTCGTCTGGATTCCGCTCTGAAAAGATCCCACCCATTCGCCCACCCACTAACATGTTTCGGGTACTCAAACTGCACTTTCTTGCAAAAATATTGCTCCTGTAATCAAGGAGTTAGGCTATGTCGCTTGCGTACGAACCAGAAGGTCGCATGTTCGAGTCATGCCGGGCGCACCATAAACATCAATACTTTACAGGCGGTGGGCGAAAAAATCGCGCACGCAGATCGCGTTGCCTTGTGAATCGAAGGTGTGTGTAGTGCGGTCATGGCAGATATCGCCACGACACCTTCCGGCCACCAGCCCGAGAATAACGGAGACATTCTCGGACAACCTGTCGATTTCGACATCAGAGGTCTCGGCCGCCTGCCGAAAACAGAGGCGCCCGAGGGCTGGGTGAAGAAGATTGAACGCAGCAGGAAAAGTCTGGGTCGGCTTCTTCCATCTTCGGACGGTTCTGGTGCAAACAGGCCGCGATCGGGGATGATGGTAGAATGCAACCGTTCGTTCCGGTCGAATTGCGGAGCACACCCCGTCGCGGTCGTCACCGCAGCGCCCCAATAATGATTCTTCGCGGCCACTGCGAATTGTCCTCGCGATTGCTAACCAGTTTCTCCCGCATCTCATCACGTGTCGGCTGAATGTCCCCGCGCGTGTTGATTGCCCTTGAAACGAGGATGTGTTCTCCGGCCGCAGGCTCCCTCCACGGCGTCGACCACAGTACCCAAGCGGCATCGCCTGCTCGTTGATCGATGCTCGCCCGTACCCACGCCCCGCCGTCGATCTGCACTTCAATGTTGGCGATCTTGGCCGGGCCTCCCCATGCCGCTCCCGCGATCTTGTACTCGAATCGCTCGCCGAGCGGACGTCGCGTGACGCGCGCGATAACCGATTTCAGATTGTTCCGCGAGATAGAGCTGTCCAGCCACAGAGTCGCCTCCGGCGATTTCACTGCGCGAAGGCTCTGGTAATTCCGAGCCATATGGCGCCCCTCATATGGCCGGTCGATCACTTCAATCCGCGTCAGCCACTTGATCTGCGACATCCCATACCAGCCCGGCATCACCAGTCGCAGCGGAAAGCCATGTTCCAGCGGCAGCGGCGCCCCGTTCATCCCAAACGCGAGCAGATTGTCTGGAGCCAACGCGTCTTGGAGGTATAGGCTCCAGCCGTGCGGCGAGGGGTAGCTGGCGTTACCAGCCTCCCACTTCTTGTCCTCTTCCGAGTCCATTCCGAGAAAAACGACCTCCCGGGCCTCCGGCAGCACCGAGCACTCCTTCAGCACGTCGGCCAGCCCGACACCCGACCAGACCGCATTACTCACCAGCCCGTTCATGATCCGCGGATCGCCCGTATTCCCCGAGCATTCGATAGTCACTGCCAGCTCCCGCCGGCCGGGTCTCCTGCGCAAGTCGTCGAGCGAAAGCTCGACCGGGCGCTTTACCAGCCCGCCGATCCTCAGCCGCCACCGAGCCGCATCCGCCTCAACCGTTTTGGTCTGATGGAACGCAAAAAACTCGGTAGAGGGGGTGGTCAGAGAAGTGAGTTTCCGCAGGTCGAAAGCCTTCACGCGAGGGTTCTCGCTCTGCGCGTCCGCGCGAAAATCCGGCGCGTAGTCGCTGAACGGGATCAGTTCTTCGTCAGGAGCGAGGGCAAGCGCCGAAAGGGGGATTCCGGCGCTGGATCGAAGAAAACGTCGCCGGGACCATCGCCTCAATTGCAGCGCTCCCTCTCGCCACGCGACGTCAGAACGTAAGCCGAAGGCTGCCCTGGTACAAGCGGTTCGGGTTGATCTGAACAGACTGGGTGCCATGGGCCGTGGTCACCTGACCGAATTGAGCATCACTCAAAACGGCGTCAGGCGGGTCGGGCTCCTTGGTGTTACTCAAGTTGTATGACTCGGCGCGAAACTCTAGCTTGAATCGTTCGGTAATATCGAAGCGGCGGAATATCGAGGCGTTGATTGCGAACAGATGCGGCCCATGCAGTATGTTGCGCCCGACATTGCCGATAGTTCCCGCGGGCGGCGCCGCAAAGGAGGACTTTGTAAACCAGTAACCAGGTGCGACGTTGCCTAGAATCTGCACGGGTGCTACCTGCTCGGGCCACTGCTGGTTCCCGGGAGCGTTCAGACTAGCGGCGGAAGTTTTGGTCGGATCGAAATACAGCGGGAGCCCGCTCTCCCACGTCCACAGGCCGTTGACCTGCCAGCCGCCCAGCACGGCTTTCCCGATCCCGCTGGTGGCCATCTTCTTACCCTGTCCGAACGGCAGCTCGTACGTTGCGCTGTAGGTGAAAATGTCGCGCCGGTCGTATTTCGCCAATCCCGGGTAGATCGACGAGACCAAGCACATTGTACGCGGAGTAGTCGATAGACTTACCAAACGCGTAGGAAGTGTTCATCAGGAAGCCATTCGAGAACCGGCGGTTCAGCTTCATCTGAAGAGCGTCGTAGTGAGAGCCCTCGAACCATGGATAAGTAGTGTTGGCCGTGCGGCCGAAAAGAATGTTCTCCGGCTCACTCGCGGTACCCTGTACCCGCAATCGTGGCGGCGTTGAGGTTGATGGTCCCATTGTTTACACGTTGGTGTTCGAAAGACCAATGGCGTGGTTGCCCACATACGCCAATTCCAACGCAAGGTTACCGGGCAACGACCGCTGCACAGCGAAATTCCAGGTTTCGGCATACGGTACCGGAATCTTGGTGGGCGTGATGGCGTAAGTTCTGGTTCGGTGCAGTTGCGTGATGATGCCGTTGGACGGAATCACGATCGGCAGGGGAGCGGGAAAACCCGTTGCCATGGATCCGGCCGCGACAAAGGTGTTCGGGCGCTACCAGTTGTTGCGTCTGTTTCACCGGGTCCTGCCAATTCGTCGATGTACCGGTAGAAACTGCTCATGCCGAAGCCGGCTCGAATCACGGTCTTGTCGTTCAACCGGTATGCGATACCAATTCTCGGGTAGATGTTCCTGGGGTAATTCTTAACGCCGAGATCCATCGGAGTATTCCCATAACCGGCCAGCAACAGGCTGTTTGTATTCGGGTCGTAATTGACAGATCCGCCCGGGAATTGCGGGTAGGATGCCGGCCAGTATTCCCAACGCGCGCCTAAATCCAAGCGTCAATTTTTGCGAGAACTGCCACTTATCCTGGAAGTATAAGGCGTAGACTTGGTCATCGGCGAGTCGGTTCGAATTCGGCCAGGTCGCGGCCGATTCCGTTGGGCTAGATCCAGCTCGAACGAGGCGAGAGCATTGGCGAAGCCGTTGGCAGGCGCGCCCGGGGCATTGAGGGTTGTCGTACCCGGCGTGAACGTGAAACCGCCCGCGCGGGCTGAAGGTGGCAGTTTGCAACAGGAAATAATTCTCGTAGCGGCCAGTCGAAGCCCCAGTTGATCACGTGATTGCCTTTGATCTTGGTCCAGTTATTGGCTACTTCGAAGTTGGTGATTGGAGCGCCGCCACGGCAGGCAGCCGTTGACACCGATCATCGGCGTATCGTAGCCGTTCACAAATACCTCAGCCAGCCCCTGGTACCAGAAGTCGCCGAGGTTGCCGTTGGGAATGCCGAACTTTTGCGAAAGATTCGTGCCCGTGTCCACGTTGGTGGCGTCGTTGCGGTTGCGCACGACACCGAACCGCACTTCGGTCATCAGCGTGGGACTGAAGATATGGTTGTAGTTCAGGCCGGGGCTTTGATTGAGAGCGGGTCCGGTCGCGTCGAATCCGCTGTTCGACGGCCCTCCATAAATCCCCAATCCAGGTCCATACAATCCGGGATTGGTCACATTGATGTGAGCATAGCTGTAGCGGACGAACATCTTGTCTTTCGGGCTCGATGACGTAATCGATCTTGGTGTCGAACGAGTAGATGTTGCTTGGTCTGATCCGTGGCGATGCCGATGTTATTGGCCAGGCCGGGCAGCGTGGGCTCTGGCAGAAGGCTCATGTAGTCCTGGAAAATCGGGCTGATGCGGTTGGCCGGGATCATCTGGCTGGGGAATGGAGTGCGGCCGGCGCCGGTCGCGATGTTTCCTGTCGTTGGATCGTAGATGATGGTTGGTGATGCGCTGAAGTCTCCGGTGCGCATCGCCGCGGTGGGGATGGTTGGCGTCGCGATTTGACCTACGAGATCGCGGTGCCCTGAAAGTCGGCGAAGAAGAAAAGCTTATCCCGCTTGATATGGCCGCCGGCCGAGCCGCCGTACTGGTTGTGCACGCCGTGCGGAACGCTGGTGGCGTATAGAGAAAAAGTTGCGCGCCTGCAGATCGCTGTCGTTGTGATACTCGAACAGGCTCCCATGAAACGCGTTGCTGCCCGATTTCATGATCACATTGACCGCCGCGCGCGCCTGCGCGACCCGAATTCGGGATCGTACTCCGTGGTGCTCACGTCGACCGGCTGCGATGGCGTCGGCGGGCAGCACGATGGCCGTCAGGTTGTTGTCCTGTTCGATGTTGTTGTCGAGCCCCTCGATCATGAAGTTGTTCAAGCCGGTCCAGGCCGTTGACCGGAACCTGCAGGGACTCCTGGGAATTGAAGAAGGGCGAGTTGGAGCGATAGCCCGCTGGCTGCTCCCGGAAGAGTCACGATCGTGTTTTGATAATTGCGCTGGTTGAGCATCGGCAATGTGTTGAGTTGCTGGCTCTCGAATTGTGCCGCCGGTATCGGCGCGGTCGGTTTGCAGGACGGACGCATCCGCGGTGACATCCACCGTTTGCGTAACGTCGCCCGGCGTGAGTTCCAGATCGATGCGTACCGTGGTGTTGGCGTCCAATATCAATGCCGGTGCGGGCCATCTTCCGGAATCCGGTCTGCTCTACGTCAATACGATACGTGCCGGGATCGAGATTGGCGAACGCGAAGAAGCCGCTTTCGTTGGTGGTTTCCGTGCGGCGGAAGTTGGTGTTGACCTCGGTAAGGTTGACGGCAACCGCGGGAATGACCGCGTGGGAAGCATCCGTAATGGTACCAAGGATGGTCCCCTTGAGGAGTCTGTCCCAGGACGCGGAGAGACCGGCAGCAACAGGGCCGCAAGAACAAACAGGACGGTGGCCGAAAACCTCTTAAGGTTCATCCCAAGCCCCCTCTTTATCGCTATCGTTCTGATTACTATATCCGGGTTTCGAGTTTCTGTCAATCAGCGACGACGCATTCCGGCCTATTGGTAATAGGGAGCGTGAGACATTGGCGACGGCAGACCGTCGGCCGTATCGGCTTCCATAAACTCGGCGCGCGTGCCGTCCGGATCGAAGAAGTTGCCCTGCCATTTGTGGTTAACGCCGACGTGGCTTTCCTGCTGGGCCGCCCGCGCGTAATCCTTCCATGCCGCTTTGGCCTTGACGAATACCACAGCCTTAGCCATATCAGGCACCAGCAGCGCAATGTGTCCGCCGCCAACCGCAGGGCCCCCTGCGCCCCGGCCGCCATTGGTCGCGTTATTCGCCGGCGCGGCGCCTGCGGGCCGTGCATGGACCAGACTCCACTCGATGTAATCGTCGGCTTCCGGCAACTTCAAATTCGAAAGGTTCGCCAGCACTGGACCGCTCGTGGGCGTAGCCCTGGGCCGTCCTGGCGCCGTCATTGTTGGATCGGCGCGCCAGAACTCCCGCAGCAAAAAATCCTTCAAATAGAAGTCAGCCGTCTCTTGTTTGCTGATCGAAATTCCCACATGCAGGATACGCGTCGAGGCCCGGTCGTCGTTCAGGAACTTCCCGAAGGTCTGCACACTCAGGCTCTCTGGTGTGTACTGCATAATTTCATACGAGTTGCCGTCCGGGTCCTTGATGTGGAACGCGAGATCAAAAGTGGGCGTCTTCTCGACCTTATCAGGCACGGCGTAGCCCATCGATTTGAGAAATGTCCTCATCCCCTCGGCGTTGTCGGTCTCAATGGCGGTATCCACGTAGCGCGGCTGTTCCGGCGATGTTTCGGGCATCACAACGATGTACTGCCGGTTGTTGACCTTAAAGAAAACCGCGCTGACCTGATCCTGCGAAAGGCCGCCACTCACCACGGCGGTTTGGTCCTTGCGGATAGTGAAAGCCTCCTGGTAGCCCAGGAGATCGCCGTAGAAATGGCGCACCGCGTTCAGGTCCTTCACCCGTACCGCTATGTGCGACAAGCCCACCAAGCGCGGCCGCTGCTGCGCCCATCCGAAAGCCGTTAATAAGATTCCTGCTAAAACAAGCTTCTTCATATTTTTCCTCTGTCTTTCTTACTCTGACCACTCAACCATGGAGCTGCCGGAAATACTGCAGGTCCTTCTGCGCAAAATCGAGCAGGTCGTTGCCCTCACGCTGGACCAAAAATAGACCGTCGGTCCTCTGGAGCAGATAAAACTGAAGCCCGCCCTTCGCCTCGGCGGCGCTGAAAATCTCCTTCCAGCGCGCCTGTCCTTTGTAGTCTTGAACCAAAAGCGACTGTATGCGTCCCGGGCATTGTTGGATAAAGGCGATGGGATCGCCGCCCGCCTGCAGACACAAGCCAATATTTAGATGAAACGATGTGATGTCCTGGTTCGCGGCGAGAATGTCAATCGGTCGCGTGCCCTCCACCGGTTGGAATTCGATTCCATGGTTATGGAAGCCCAAGGTCATTTTGGCGCTGCGAATCTGGCCGGCGGCCTGGCTGAGCTGCTCGCTAAATCGCTTCCAGGCATCGAGCGGGGGTGGTGCTGCCGGTGTTCCTCCGCGCGCGGAAAGTCCGCCTGGCCCTCTCACCGATACCAGCGTGTCCGAACCGAGAATCTGATTTAACTCGATCGATTTGGATAACCCATCACCGGAGAAGGAAACGATCTCGTTATGGGTCGATCGGCACTTGAGATTGATCTCATCAAGCAGCGCGCGAACCTCGCGGGCCTGAGCCGGAGTCCAGTTCATGAACGACCCCGCTGAGAACTCGATGAGATCGTAACCCATCTTTGCTACAGCGCGGAGTGTGCCGTTCAGGTCTTGCTGGATATCACGGCCGACGGCCGTTTGCTGCAGTCCAATAGGAAACTGCGTCGTAGCTAGTGCGTTCAACCCAGCCGCGGACGCCGCAGCGAGCACGGCGAACTGCCGCCGGGATAGCAAGGATTGGTTGGTTTGGTCCCGCATGCCCTCAAATAATATCATCCGGAGCGATTCTCGCAATTATCTACGGAGCCTTTCCGGTGCCCTGCCGGAGCATGATCAGCGAATCCGCTCGCACCCGGTCCCACTTTTCTTTTGAACCGTCGGGCCACTCCACGAGCACTTGAGCCTCTGGATTCTGTCCGAGGCCGAAGTGCACACGAATATCGCTAGCGCTCAAATAACTGCCATCGGTATGAGCGCGACCCCATAGAGGCTTTTGTCCTTCTCGAAGCAAGGCCACTCTGGCGCCGATTCCGTCGCGGTTGCACTTCACTCCCTGGAGCCGGATATCCAGCCAGTGACCTTTCGGAGTGGTTTCATTCAATAGGAGCCGCGCCGGCCCGTTGTTGTTCACAACCACGATGTCGATCCGCCCATCGTTGTCGATGTCGCCAAAAGCCGCCCCGCGTCCGACTTCGGAAAGCTGAAACGCAGGCCCCGCCTCGCTGCTGGTCTCCCGAAATCGAGTCCCCTCGTTGTGCAGCAGGAGATTCCTCTGATGATACGGATAGGGCGTACCCCGAAGGCTCTCAACGATGGTTACCGCGCCGTCGGCGATGAACAGATCCGGCCGGCCGTCATTATCGTAGTCGAACCAATGGACGCCGAACCCAGTGTAGGGAAACGTCGGCTGGTAAAGGCCGAATTCTCTCGTGGCATCTGTAAACTCGGCGTGACCTTTGTTGCGGAACAGCGCGGCCCCTTCCCTGGTCAGGTTCGTGACAAAGATGCTCTCGTTGCCGGTCTCATCGAAGTCTCCCGCCGTCACGCCCATGCCCGCTCGCGCCACGCCGTCCTCCGAGTATGCGGCGCCAGAAAGCAACGCGGCTTCCCGAAACGTTCCGTTGCCGTTATTCAGCCACAGCAAATTCGCCGCACCGTCGTTCGCCGCATAAATGTCCGCCCAACCGTCGCCGTTGAAGTCCGCGCAGATAACCCCCAGGCCCGGGCCAATAGCGGCGCCGATGCCCGCGGCTTGGGTCACATCCTGAAACTTGCCATTACCCAGGTTTCGGTAGAGCCGGTGCAACACGGGCTTGTAGGCAGTAGGCGGACAGTAATCACGTTCTCCTGCCGGGTCGAAGCATTCTCTGTTTCCGCGAACAGTGAAATCGAGGTAATGGGTGACATACAAGTCAAGGTAGCCATCCCGGTCATAATCGACGAAGGCGGCGCTGGCGCTCCATCCTGCATCCGCCAAACCGGCTTCTCGGGTGATATCGGTGAATGTTCCGTTCCCATTGTTCCGGTACAGAATGTTCGAACCGAAATTAGTCACGTAAAGGTCGGGATACCCGTCATTGTTGTAGTCGCCCACTGCGACGCCCATGCCATAGCCGACGCCGTAATCCACATGGTTCAAGCCGGCTTGATCAGTCACATCCACGAATTGCAGCTTTCCAGTTTCCTTCAGCATGTTGCGGAACAGGCGGTTTCCCGGTTTCCAATCGGAGGGTGGCGGGAAGCGCGCATCGCTCACACTCTTGCCCGGCTCCAGAACATTACCCTGGACCAGAAAAACATCCAAGTCGCCATCTCCGTCGTAATCGATCAGGGCGACGCCGGAGCCCATGATCTCGGGAAGGTAAAACTGTCCGGTCGCTCCGGTGAAGTGCTGAAACCGCAGTCCTGTCTCGGCTGCCGCCTCCCGGAATTTTGGGCCCGGGTGCTCGATCGCCGTCCGCGGCGAGCAGGCTAGCACAAAGCAAAAAGCTGGAATAGCGAACAGACGCCGGGATTTCAACGTCCAGTCCTCTCCGACACTTTGCGAAGAGTTGTTTCAATCTGTCCGAGTAGCTGATTTTGTCCCAGGGAAGCGGCTCGCTGTCTGGCATCCTGGAGGTAACGTTCCGCGTTCGCGTAGTCGCCGGCTTCTGCGTAGGCCACTCCGAGCGCGTACATACAGCGCGGCGTGTCTCCGTCCTCCGGCCCGATCGTCTGCGAAAGCTGGGCGATCGCTTCGCTGGTTCGCTTCTTCATCAGCAGCAGGCGCCCCAGTTGGAAGTGTGCCATCCGATAATTCGGCTTGTCATCGACGGCCGCCTGGTAGTGCTGGATGGCTTCTTCGGACTTTCCCCGCAGTTCCAGCATCGCGCCTAAGTTGCTGTGCGCTTCCGCATAATTCGGGCTGCTCTCCAGCGCCTTACGAAAAGCATCCTCGGCTCCGCGGTAGCGCTGCTGACCCACCAGAAGAACACCGTAATCGTAGTGGCTTTGGGGGAGGTTGGGGTTGATTCCGACCGTGGCCCGATACTCCTGCTCAGCCTTGTCGGCGCGGCCAGCGCGGGCGTAAAGCGCGATCAGGTTCGCATGGGCTTGGGCCAGCTTGGGGTCCTGCTTGACCGCCTCCTCATGCTCGGCAATGGCGCCATCCAACTGCCCCGCGTTCTCTAGATCGACTCCTTTCATCAGGTGTGCCAGGGCTGTATTGTCGAGCGACCGGACCGCTTCCAGCTGAGGATCTTCAGGTTGGGGGTCCCCATCCGCTTTATACTTCCGGTACGCAGCCATGTGTTGCTGGGCTTCAGCGGTCGCGCCCGTTCCCTGGTAAGCCAACGCGAGGGCATAATGGGCGGTGCCAAAGCTGGGCCAGAATTGGCAAGCCTTGCGGTACTGTTCAATGGCGGCGGGCACATGGCCCTTGGCCGACTCCACTCGCCCCAACCAGTAATAAGCCGGAGCAAACTGCGGATCATCCTTGACGATGGACTCGCCGATCTTTTGGCTTTCATCCAAGCGGCCCAGGGTTAGAAGCACTTCGGCCAGCTTCAGGCGGGCTGGGAGATATTGCGGATCCAGAAGTGTTGCATCCTGCAAAGTCCGCGAGGCCTCCTCGTTCTTTCCATCCAGCGATTGAGTAAGACCGAGGTAATAAGCCCATTGAAACTTCTTGGGATCGAGAATTCGCGCCCGCTGATAGCAAAGCTCGGCCGACTCGAATTGCGAGAATGCCTGCAAAAGCATCCCCATGCGGCCGTTGGATTCCGCGTCCTTGGGTCTGGCTTTGACATCGTCATAGGCCCTTTGTACTCTGTCTCGGATCTGCGGACGGAAGTTGCCGATGGTCAAGCGCGGAAGGTCGGGCAAGTCCCGCTCATGCCGAGCCGAGCAAGCCCCCAGCACCAGGATCGCAACCAGACAGAGCGAAGAGCGACAACCCACCTCATCAATTATGATATTGTTCCTATCCATGGCTACTAGAGAATCCATTTCACGCCGAGGCTTCCTTACGTTGGCAGCCGCGTCCGCATACACTGCGCATGCGCAAAAGAGGAAACACATTCCCGTCGGATTACTCATTTACGCGGTCATAGCCGACTGGAAGAAGGATTTTGATGGAACGCTGAAGGCGGTTGCACAGATGGGTTATGAAGGCGTGGAGCTCACCCAATACGAGAGCTGGACGCCGGCTCGCGCCAAGGAAGTTCGAGCGCTGCTTGACTCCCTAAAACTGAAGGTTCTGGCTACTCATACAGAACCACAGTTCTTCTTGCCCGGCGACCAGATGAAAGCCATGATCGAGCTGAATCAGATTCTCGGCGCGCAAACAGTCTGTTGTGTCAGAGGACTGGCAACCACGCCAACCGGCATCGGCTACCACGCCAAGGCAACATCGGACGCCGACGCCTGGAAAGAGCTGACAGATGTGCTCCAGCGCGCGTCTGAGACTCTGAAACGAAACAAAATGGCGTGCAGCTTCCACAACCACGCCGTGGAGTTTGAGACCAAAAACGGGCTGAGGCCGATCGACATTCTGGCCCAATCGAAGGACCTGGTCTTCCATGTGGACGTACAGGTTTGCCGCCGGGCCGGCACCGATCCGGTGGCCTTCATGAAACAGTATCCGGGAAAGACCGAATGCCTGCTCCTCACGGAAGGCCCTCTCGATTCGAATCGGCACGCGCCGGCCCTCGGCAAAGGCGACACGCCCTGGAAGGACGTCTTTACCACCGCCGAAAGTGTGGGCGGAGTGAAGTATTATCTGCTGACGCACGGGGCAACCGAATTGACGCCACTGGAAACGGTCAAGAGAGATCTGGACCAATATAAGTTGATCCACGGTTAGGAGTTCATCGCTATGCTAGGGGACTTACGCACATTGGCATTGTTGATAGCGGCCGGCGCTTGGACTTGTTCGGCGCAAACTTCCGGCACGAAAGACAAGGCTCAGCAATTTCCCGGACATCCAGACTTTCATCCCGCTCCTGAAGTACCGGCCATGCCGAAAGCCTTGATGAAACTTCCCAGGACCGAGATTACTCGAGCCAAGTTTCCCGTCCTCGATATCCACCTCCACGCAGGCTCTCTTAAAACCGACGCCGACTATCGGAAAATGATTGGCGTTATGGATCAGACTGGCATCGGCGTCATCTGCAATATGGATGGTGGTTTCGGAAAGACGTTCGACCAGAACATGAAGATGAGCGAGCCCTACCGCGATCGCATCATTGAATTCGCAAGGATCAATTGGGAAGGAATAAACGATCCGGGCTGGTCGGAACGAACTACAGGGGAGCTGGAACGCTGCTTTCGCGCGGGAGCTCAAGGACTGAAGATTTGGAAAGACCTGGGCCTCGAAATTCAAGAATCGCGACGGCTCTTACATCCAGGCCGACGACCCGCGGCTAGATCCAGTCTGGGAGATGTGCGCCCGCTACAACAAGCCCGTTATGATTCACCTCAGCGATTCGATCGGCCGCTTCCTTCCCATCGGCCCGGAGAACGAGCGCTATGAAGCTGGCCTGTGGCGCAGCAACCCGGAAGGCAACTACTACCATACCGGCCATCCGACCCACGAGGTCATCGAGAAGGCCCGCGAAAACATGCACGCCCGGCACCCGAACACGCGCTTCATCAACGCGCACATGGCAATGCTGTACTATGACATGGACAAAGTCGCCGCGTTGTTGGATAAATATCCTAATGCCGACGTCGAGTTGTCCGCCACGGTTCAGGACCTCGGCCGTGCGCCCCTGATGATTCGCAAGTTTTTCTTGAAGTATCAAGATCGCATTTTATTCGGCTCCGACGGAAATCCTAGCCGTGGAATCGACGAGTTCTGGATTCCGCATTGGAGATTTCTTGAGACCTTCGACGAACACTTCGATCATCCCGCGCAATTGCGCTCCGCAACTGGCGCTCCGCTGCATGGCCGCTGGAGAATCTCCGGCATCGGCCTGCCTGATGACGTGCTTCGCAAAGTCTACTACGGCAACGCGCTGCGATATGTGCCGTCGGCTCGTGCTTCGATCGAGAGGCAACTCGCGGGGCGGGAGCGTTAGAACCTGACTGCTCCCATAGCTCCGCGAAGCAAGTCCACACGGTTCCGTTGGTGGATCGCGACGCTCCTGTTCGCCTCGACCACCATCAATTACATCGATCGCCAGACGCTGAGCGTGCTGGCGCCATATTTGAAGCGTGAATTCGTGTGGTCGAACTCCGACTTCGCGCTGCTGGTCATCGCGTTCCGGGCGGCCTACGCGATTTTTCAACCAGTCTCCGGAAGGATGCTCGACCGGCTGGGAACCAGGCGTGGGTTGTCTTTAGCGGTGCTCTGGTATTCGGCTGTCGCTGTCGCGACCTCCCTGGCCACCGGTCTCGGGAGTTTCGCCGCCTTCCGGTTCCTATTAGGCGCGGGCGAGGCAGCCAACTGGCCCGGGGCCACGAAAGCCGTCTCGGAGTGGTTTCCGAAAGGCGAGCGTGGTCTTGCCGTCGCTATCTTCGACAGTGGCTCGGCCGTCGGCGGCGCTATCGCTCCGGTCATGGTGATCTGGTTGTATTCGGTGTCTGGGAGCTGGAGGCCGGCGTTCGTTGTCACCGGAGTTTTAGGAATCGCGTGGCTGGTGGTGTGGCGTCTGGTTTATCCGCCCGATGCGATTCCGGCAGCCCGCGCGGATGATTTTGGGGAGGACCACTTCGGAGAAGACCGAGGACACTCCTGGGCAGCCTTGCTGCGTCGAAAAGAAACATGGGGTATCGTGCTCGGCAAAGCGCTGACCGATCCGGTCTGGTTCTTCGTCACCGACTGGTTCGCCATATACCTGGTGTCAAAAGGATTCAAACTGGAGGATACGCTGTTAGGCTTTTGGATTCCCTTTCTCGCTGCGGATCTAGGTAATTTCGCCGGGGGAGGGCTCTCCAGCTATTGCATTCGGCAGGGCTGGCCCGTATTAAGAGCCCGAAAGCTGGTGGTGCTGCTCGGTGGAATAGGCATGACTCTGCTGATCCCGACCGTTGCCATATCGAATTTCACGGTGATCATCGCTCTGTTTGCCATGGCGACGTTCTCGTATGCCGCCTGGTCCACCATGGGCCTGACGTTCCCCGCGGATCTTTACCCTAGCAACGCCGTGGCCACGGTCAGCGGAATGAGCGGCGCCGCCGCAGGTATCGGAACAATCATTTCTACTTTTCTAATTGGCAAGGTGACAGATCGTTATTCGTTCGAGCCAGTGCTGATAGGCGCGAGTCTTCTGCCGGTGGTCGCGACTGTTTTGGTCTTTGTGCTGATTCGACCCTCAGCAGAGCCTACGAAGTCTTGAGACTTTCGATCGTGATAATTTCGCCTTCGGTCTTGCCGGTGATGACCACCTTCTGACCATAAGTCTCTGACGTGACCTTATCCTGGTTGGAGATCTGGAACACTTTTCCTTCCTCGGTCACCAGCACAACCTTGTCTCCATCCCGAACACACCGTTCGACGCAGGCGACGTCGGTCCACATTCCTTTGCCTCGAGCCGCACATCTTTGATCGACGATGTAGCCGGCCACCGCGCCGGGAGGTAAAGCAACCGCTACAGTAGCAGCGGGCGCCTGTCCGCCGCGTCCTCGGCCCGGAGCGCCGGGAGGCTCCAGGGTGGCCAGGGTGTCGAATTTATAGATTTCTCCGAGTCTGTTCAGAGCGGTCCGGATCTGATCCCAGTCACTTTGCAACGGATCTGGAAACCTTTGGCTCGCCATGGCGAGATTGACTTGCTTGGCCGCGGCCAGCGTCTTGTCCACCTGGTTTCGAAAGTCGCCGTTGGTAAGGAGATCTTTGGAACTGCTTAGCGACGCTAATTGTTTGACCGAATCCCCCAGGTCGCTGGGGGCCGCCTTGGCGCTTTCCGATAGTTTGCTGGAATCCCGCGGTGGCTGCATAAGCGCTGAATAAAACTGGCGAGGGAATCCCTTGGTCCATTGATCGAGTTCCTGCACGAGAAACTGAACATACTCACGCGCATAAGTATCACGGTCGTATTTTTCCTGTGGTGCGGCACTTGGAAGTAGTCCGAACAAGCACGCAAAACATACCACCAAACAAGCGATGGCGAAATGACGTATACGCATATTCCCTCCTTACACTACTTTTGAGACTAACTTAAATGAGTCACTGCTTGCCAGGCAATATCTTTCCAAACTTGGGCACGAGTACCTTATTGGTATAGTCATCGTGCTGTTTCAGGTCGTCCATCGCTTCCTTCAAGCGCATTTGCTTGATGATGGCGATGAGCTGGGCCTGGCCTCGCTTGCCCCACTCCTCACGTTCGGCCGGATTAGCCGCCAAAACCGGTTTCCCGTTCCCATGCGCCATCACGTCGGGAACCCATGACCCCAGCGTAAGACTTCCCGAATAACCCAGTTTGGACAACCCGGCTAACCCGGTATTTTCGGGAATCGGTCCTGCAGGCTCGGACTCTGCTTCTCCGTAGTCGCCTTTGCAGGGGATGTCGATAATTCGTCCCGCTATATAATGCGTACCGTACATGAGTTTGCTCCTCGCGTCGGGAGCCAGTTTAAGCTTTGGCAGATAGGCATCCATGTCAATGTATAGAATCGGCACGTGCTCCTCGTCATAGAATTCCCGGACCAGCGTCCCCGCCGTTAATGGCGCCGGCCCTTGACCCATCGAAATGTAGACCTGCCGCCTGAAACCTTGACGCAACAGCGATTTCGCAACCCCTCTCAGAAAATCAACTCCTTGTGTCGGAGAAATATTGACCGTGGCTGGAGCAATCATCGTGGTGCCGGGATACGACCAAACCAGACCGGGCATGTACAATGCATCGAGCTCGTCCGCCATCGCAATCGACACCCCTAGCGGCGAGACGTAATCGCGATCGCTAGGCATGATCCCATTGGTCTCAACCGCACCGAGCGGAACGAAAACAATATCGCTGCGCTTAAGGTAGTTGGCCACTTGGACCTGGCTGAGCCGCGTCAGATCGCGCGTGTGTAGTGGGCGAACCTGGGCCCACAGCAGTGCGATCTGCGAGGCCACGAAACCGGTAATCCCAAGAGTTATCAGCCGCGTCATTTTCATGGATCGTCGTTGTGCAAACATTTTGAATCCCTTCCTCGGTGAAGTATACCTTAGCCCTGGATAACTGCGGCGGAAAACGCCAACAGATCGCCGCGTTCGCGCGCGAGTTTTCGTAACTGTCGATAGTCACCCGCCATCTGACATAGCTGGATGGCCGATGCGCAACTCAGCGGCGCTGCGCTCGAATTCGGAAAGAATTCCAGGGAGGTCTGGATGGCTTGCGCATGCCGCCCCAGCCGGATCAGCAGTTCAATTAAAACCTCGGCTGGCGTCGTGTCGCCGGAGGCAGCGGCTGTGTCGGTCACTTTCTTTCGGAAGTGGGCTATGGCATTGTCTACTTCTTCACCGAGCAGCGCCCGCAGATAGACGGCGTGATCCACGTACGTGTCCTCGAAGGGCGGGTCGCCGCGAAAGTGAAACATTGGTGCCAGGCAACGACCATAATCCGCCATCTCTACCGCCATTCGCAGGGACTCGGGGTCTTCAAGCTCGGGAGTGAATCGCAGTAGCACAGACAAATGGGTACTGTCGACATAGCTGCTGTTCCCTTCAAAGAGCCAGGGGCGGACCGCGATCAGCTCAGCCAGCCTGTCATCCTCGGGTGCGGCGCCTTCTACTGAAACGATGGTCTCTCGCACACTTGCCGTCAGTTGCCCGTACAGGGTCCGCACCAGCAATTGCAGTGAATACTGCCGGGTCGCGTAATCCCGGTGATTTCCGAACAAGGTGATCGCGCGACAAATGCCATGATGCTCCAGAATCAATTCGAAACCCTTGCGGGGGCTCACTCCTTCATGGAAAGCGATCTCAATCACGCGGTCAAGCTGCTCTCCTCCATTGACTCTTTCAATAGCGGCGGCAACCGGCCCCGCATCGCCCAGCGCTTTAAAATATGTCCAGGCGCTCACGATGTCGCCGTTCTCAAGATAAAGCTCGCCTGTCTCGCGCGCCGCCTTGTTGAGAGCATGTTCATACGCTGACAAGCGGTCACCGGACAATTTGATGGTCGGTTCGGTCTCAATGAGCGGAAGTCCCAGGTTATGCCGGATTTGCATCATTCGCGTGCCGAATAGCGTCCGGTAATCCTTTGTTTCAAGGGCCGTGCGCAGCAGAAGATCAAACACCGCGGCCGGCCCCCCGAACCGAAATGCTTGCTCCAGCCCTTCGAAAGTTGCGGCTTCCATCAATGGGGATGCTACCAAAATCCTGTTGCGCGCTGTTACGGGTGTACGTTACCGGTGTAGCGCTACGTTTTCTCGGCACGATACGCGCTTGCAAAATAGAGGCTTGCGCCCGCTCCCGGATTGTTGCAGAATTAACGCGGATGCAGTTGTTGCGTAGACATATGGGCGGCGAAACGCGCGTCGCTGCTCCCGTGCGCGGGCTGGACGAACTCATCACACGAGTCGTCGAGAGCGATACATTCCGAACCGCCCCGATGATGCGCACGCTGCTGCTCTACCTTTGGAAGCACCAAGGCGAACCAATCAGCGAGTACGCCATTGCGGTCGACGCCCTCGGGCGATCACCGGATTTTGATCCAAAAACAGATTCTACAGTACGAGTCCAAGTTGCGCGGCTTCGCGCCAAGCTTAAGGAATTCGCTGAAGCGGCTGGCGACTCCTTCCCGTTGCGGCTTTCCATCCCCCTGGGGCGTCATGAACTCCACTGGATTTATGAGCAGCCCCACACTGCTACGGTGTCTCCTCTGGCGGGTGTTCCGAGGCGTTACCTTTGGATCACCGGCGGCGTGATCGCCGTCTTAGTGCTCTTCTCTTTGGCCCTGTTCCTTCAAAACCGCGCGATAAGGGCGAGTGTTCCTGCCGCACCGCCTCCGTTGCCCAGGTTCTGGAAATCGTTTCTCGTGGCCGGAAAGCCGACCGTGGTTGTCCTGCCGAGCCCGCTGTATTTCTCCTGGCCCGATCACAGTGTGTACGTCAGGGACCTGAAGGTTTCGGAATTCGAAAATTGGCAGGCATCCCCGTTTGTCCGGGAGATGGCGCAGAAATGGGGACCTCCCACACTCTCCCAGATCTACGTGGGAGCCATGGAAATGACTGCGGGCGTTAAAGTGCTGCAGTACTTACAGCAAGCCGGACAGCAAGTTCAACTTATCGAGTCCCGCAAATTTGCGGCTGATTCTTTCGCGGCTCAGAATACGATCTTCTTCGGAATGCCGCGCACCGCTGTCTATCTCGATCGGCTGGTCAAGAAAACCAATTTCTACATCGCACAGGTCGAGCCCGATCTTGTTGGGAATCGGAATCCCAAGCCTGGGGAACCGGCAGAGTATCGGGAAGTCGACTACTCCTCTGACCGCAAGATCTTTCCGGCGATCGTCGTTCTGTTGCCGACCAGGCCGGAACACACCCGGTCGCTACTGCTCATGGGCCGGACTCTCACGAGTATGACGACCATGCTGTTATCCCTGGACGGCTTGAAACTCCTGGACGAACAGTGGATCAAAGGCGGTTCTCCGGACTCGTGGGAGATGGTGATTGAAGCCGAGGTCTACCGCGATACAGTGTTGAAGGTCTGGCCCGTGTCGTTCCGCGCCATCCCCGATACGTTCTGGAAGTAGGCAAAATACGGAGTCACTCAATGCTTAAGTGCATTTCAGCTTTACTCGTGGCCAGTTCATTGTTCCTGACGACAGCGTGGGGCCAACAAGCGCCTCGGCCGATGCGTACACGCTATTTCACCCAGTTGACGAATCCAGAGATCGAAGAATACCTCAAGCGAAACGACGTAATCATCATCCCTGTGGGCACGGTGGAATCGATGGGTGCGTTCCCCACCGATCTCGAGTACACCATGGCCGAGGCTTATGCGCTGAAGATGGCCCAGGAAGGGGACGGGCTGGTGCTCCCGCACGTCATGTACTTCTATCCGGGCGTTACGATTACCGGCCGGGGCAGCGTTTATGTTTCGCAGGACGTCGGGCTGGCTTACTTGAAGGAGATCGCGCGTTCGTTACTGCGCCAGGGCTTCCGGCGGCAGATCTACACCTCGGCGCACGGTCCGTCGAATCAATACGTGGGTGCTCTGGTTCGAGAGTTCTTCGAGGAGACGAAGGATCCCATCCTCTATGTCGAAACCGGCCGGATCCTGCAAAATGCTCAGGCGGCGGGTGCCGCGCCGCGAGCCACTGAATCGAATAATTTTCGCGCGGTAGGGTACGGTGCATATCAAATCGTCGGCCGGCTCAGTGAGGTTCCGCTCAGTCTGGATATTCCGATTCGGTCGGGCCCCCCGCTGCCTAAGCCGCCCGACAGCATGCGGAAACTAACGCCGCTTGGACCGGGAAGCAGTGCGGTGGGCACGTATGAGCCAGATGGGAATCACGCGAGCGTGAGGCCGTTAGATACCAAGATCACCGCGGAGGAGCGGGAGCGGCTCGGCAGACAGGGCGCGGCGCTCATTGAAGCGGCGGTGAAAGCCATGGATGTCAAAGGCGTGATTCAGGCGCTTCGAGACGAGGACAAGTACGTGAAAGAGGTTATCATTCCCAAGTATGGCGACATTTTGCCGAAGTGACAGTATTACTCGCCGCACCTTCATTGGTTCGTCTCTAGCGCTTACCTCAGCTATGCCGTCCTCGACGGCCCGCCGGTGGCCACTGGGAATCAATACTTATTGCCTCCGTTTCTTACATTGGAACGATCGGCAATTGCTGGACTACTGCGCCAAGCAGAAGCTGGACGCGGTGTTTCTTCAAGATTCCCTGGACCCCGGCGATATGGATCCGAAACACTGGGCGGAGGTACGAGCCTGGTCGAAAGATATGGGATTCCACGTCGAAACGGGCGGCGGGGCGCTGCTGCCCAAAAAACCGGAGGATTACTCGCGGTCCGTTGCAGAACTTCGTAAGAACATCGAACGCGCGAAGACGATGGGCTCGCCGATTGTGCGCGCGCTGCTGGCGAGCGATCGGTACAGCATGCCTGATAACGGTCCGGTGGAACCTCACATGGAGACGGGAGTTAAGATCCTCCGTGAGGTCCGAAGCCAGCTGATGGATGCGGGGCTCAAGATCGCCATTGAAAATCACAAGGAGCTGATGGCGTGGCAGACCCGTCAAGTCATCGAAACTGCCGGCAAAGAGTTCGTCGGGTCATACCTCGATACCGGCAATCCTGTTTTCGTGGCTGAGGATCCGATGACCACTGTGGAAGAGCTTGGGCCACTTGCGGTTACCTTCCACCTGCGCGATTCTGTCGTCTATGAGCATCCGGATGGAATTGCGGTCCAGTGGGTGCCGTTGGGGGAAGGGACCATTGATTTTAAAGCCTTGGTCGCTCGCGCCGCTCAGCTCATGCCGCAGGTCTTCGTCTATTGCAAGCCGATTACGGCGCGGCCGCCGGTTGTTCTTCCGGTTTACACCGACGAATTCTGGACGAAGTGGTTCCCGAAAGGGCGTTCTCGTGACTTTGAACGCTTTCTCGCCTTGGCCCGACGCGGCCGTTCTTATGACAAGCCACATTTGATGGCGGATCTTCCTGAAGTCCGCGACCGCTACATCGAAGCGCTTAAAGTTCAGCAGCTCGATCACATGGAACGGAGCCTGACATATTGCCGCAAGACGCTCGATCTGGGCGTTCGATGGAGAACTGCATCCTGATCTTTGGCAAAAACACCACTACAAAGTGGTGTCGTGTCGATTAACCAGTGCGGCGAACTAAGCTGCAAATAGTGGTACCAAAAGGCACGTAACAGCCCGCAACAGACGCTTTGAAACTTGTTTATTGACTACAGAGGTGATGAAATGAATGCTGCGGATGCCCCTATCGGGAGGAGTTTAATGTCACTTCTGGAACGGTTCCAGCCATCTTGGGTTCGTTTTGTCATCGCACTTAGCGTCATCGCCATACCGGCGACCGCCCAACGTGCACCCCTTTTCAAGAGCGAAATCATGCCGGTTCTGGAAAAGAACTGCGTCATGTGTCACGGTGACAAGCAAAAGATGGCCGGGCTCGATCTCAGTTCGTTCTCCGGGATGATGGCCGGAAGTTCCAGCGGGCCGGTGATCGCCCCTGGCAAGCCAGAGCGCAGCATGCTGTGGAAAATGATCGAAAACGATCAGATGCCGCAGGGCGGTAAGCTGACGGCTGGCGATAAGCAACTCATTCGCTCCTACATCGAACTGGGCCGTTTCCCGGCGGCATCCGACACAGAGGCCGCTATCTTGGCGCGTGAAGCTGCCAGGATTACCCCCAAGAGTCGCGAATGGTGGTCTTTCCGCAAGCCGGTGAAAACCACCGCCACCGGCCGTGAAAAACAAAGACCAGGTCCGGACCGCAATCGACGCCTTTGTCCTCGCGAAACTTGAACAAAAAGGCTGGAAGATGGAGCCCGAAGCCGACCGCGTCACGCTGATTCGCCGCGCCTATTTCGACCTCACTGGCTTATCGCCCACCCCCGCCGAAGTGAAGGCGTTCGTCGACGACAAATCGCCCAATGCGTGGGAGTCGCTGATCGATCGATTGCTGGCTTCATCCGCACTACGGCGAACAATGGGGCCGCCATTGGCTGGATGTGGCAGGCTATTCGGATTCCCGCGGCGACGCCGGCGATACCGATCGCGAAGTTTCCTGGAAATATCGCGACTACGTGATCAACGCCTTCAACAAGAACAAGCCGATCGACCTGTTCTTGATCGAGCAAATGGCTGGCGATCAATTGGTGAATTACAAACCGGGCACTCGACCCACGCCCGACCAGATCGAGCCTTTGACGGCGACAGGTTTCCTGAGAACGACCGCCGACATCACCGACAACCAGACCATTTACGAAGTTGACAAGTACTTCGACGCGCAGCAGAAAGGCCATGGAGACGAGCCTGTCGGCGACGATGGGCATCACCATTGGTTGCGCGCGCTGCCATGACCACAAGTTCGATCCCATCTTGCAACGGGATTACTACAAGCTGATGTCGGTCTATCAAGCAGTCTGGGACCCGGAGAACTGGGTGGCGGGCTCTCTGAATTTCGGGCCCTGGCCAAGCCGCATGGTCCTGGATATGGACGATGCTTCGCGCGCGAGTTGGATTAAAGACGTAACCAGCAACGATGCCAAAGCCATCCGCCGCATGGACGACCTGCTGGAAGCGACCTACCAGAAATATCGCGCAGAAGTGAAAGCCGGCACGCAGCATGACGCCTGAGCTTCGGGCGCAGATGCGGAAAGACATTGAAGCCGATCCCGATCTCGAAGTCGACCGCAACGCTCCGAAGGATGTCATCACCGACCAGGAAATGGAGAAGCGGTTCCCCGAATTGGCGAAGTGGAAAGATGAGATTCAACGATGCGCTACAACCGCAGGAACAAATCCAAGTCGGGCGGCCAATTACATCGAAGCTGCTTGGGATGTTTCCAAGACGCCATCGCCCACCTACATTCTGCAGCGAGGCAATTATCTGTCGCCCGGCGCCGAGGTGCAGCCCGGAATTCCGGTGGTTCTGGACAATCCGCAAAATCCGCTCAAATTCCCCGACCCGAAAGATCATCCGGATTGGAACGGCACCAATCGGCGCTTGACTCTGGCGAAATGGATGGTTTCACCGGAAAATCCACTGGTGCCTCGGGTTTTTGTGAACCGCGCGTGGCAGTGGCATTTCGGTGAAGGCATCGTTCGTTCGGTGGACGATTTCGGCACGCAAGGCGCAGCCCCAACGCACCCGGAGTTGCTGGATTACCTCACCGTCAGTTTCGAGGAGCATAACTGGGATCTGAAGTGGTTGACCAAGGAGATCATGATGTCTCAGGTCTACCGGCAGGCTTCGGCCGAAGTTCCTCAATACATGACGGCCGATCCGTCCGACAAGCTGTTATGGCGGAAAGCTCCGGTGCGCCTCGAAGCGGAAACCATTCGCGATTCGATGCTGAAGGTGAGCGGTCTGTTGAACGACAAGATGTTCGGCAAACAGGAGCCGATCAAGCGCGGGCCCGACGGACAGTGGCTCGAAGACGATAAGAAGGGCTCCGGTAGCCAGCCGCCGCAGTCTCTATCTGGCGCAGACTCGCACTCGATCGGTAGCATTCCTGCACGTGTTCGACTGCCCCGATATGACCTCCGACAATCAGGCCCAGCGGTTCCGGGCATCGCTGCCCACGCAGTCGCTGGCGCTGCTGAACAATCCGCTGGTGTTCCGCACCACCAAGGCATTCACGCAGCAGGTGCTGGAGCGCAGCAATAACAATTACGATGAAGCTGTGAAGCTAGCATTCGACGAGGCCTACAACCGGCCGCCGTCTGCGGAGGAAATGGAAATTGCGAAGGAAGTCCATCGCAGCCGAGTCCGACCCGAAAGAAGGGCTCCGCCTGTTCATTCAGGCGATGTTTGGGGCCAACGATTTTCTGTATAGTCATTAAGAAGTCTAGGCGCAGTTATTAAGGGAGAGTCATAAGGGAGAAATAGAAGCCATGAAGAGATTTCGATCGCGTAGAGAAGTGCTACAGGATGTAGCCGTTGGTTTTGGCGCGATGGCGCTGAATTCGATGCTGCAGACCGAGCGGGCATTTGGCGCGGAGTCGGCGATGTCCAGCGGACGTACGACCTCAAGCCCAAAGCCGCCGAACTTCCCGGCCCAAGGCCAAGAACGTCATCTTCATCTACATCGGCGGCGGCCCCAGCACCATCGACATGTTCGATCCCAAGCCGGCTCTCCTGAAGTACGACGGAAAGCCCGCGCCGTTTGAGATCAAAGGACGCGCGCTGAACGGCTCGCAGCAGATCATGGCCAGCCCGTGGCCGTTCACCAAGTGCGGCCAGAGCGGACGCGAGGTCTCCAACCTCCTGCCCTATTTCCAGAAGGTCGTCGACAAAGTGACCTTCGTCCGTTCGATGACCACCGATCGTATCGACCATTCCACCGCCCAGTTCACTTTCGTCACCGGCCGCGGCGCCACCGGCTTCCCGGCCATCGGCTCCTGGGTGAGCTACGCGCTCGGTACCGAGAACCAGAACCTCCCGGCCTACATCGCTCTCGGTGAGGGCGCGACCATCGGCGCCCGCGCACATTCTTCGGCCTGGCTGCCTCCGATTTACAACGGCACGTCGCATGCGCGCCGATGCACAGTCGCCGATCTACGACATCAAGCGGCCCGAAAGCATGAGCCTGCGACCAACAGCGGCGATTGCTGAACATGGTGGAAGGACTGGACCGTCATCAGAACCAGGCTTATCCGCTCGATCAGGAGCTGGAATCGCGCATCGCGAATTACGAGTTGGCGGCCCGAATGCAGGTGGAGGCTCTGAAGGTCGCCGACCTTTCTGAAGAGAGCGAAGCCACCAAGAAGCTCTACGGCATCGATGAGAAGGTCGCTGGACCGTTCAGCAAGCTGTGCCTGATGGCTCGCCGCTTGACGGAGCGCGGCGTGCGTTTCGTCCAGATTTACGGCGGCGGCGGCGGCAACTGGGACACCCACAATAACATCGAAGGCCAGCTCCCCGGCCTGTGCCAGTACATCGATCAGGGCATGTCGGCGCTGCTGACCGACCTGGAGCAGCGCGGCATGCTGAAGGATACGCTGGTGGTTTGGTCCGGCGAATTCGGCCGGCTACCGACCATCGAGGCCAAGAACTCGAAGCCTGGCCGCGACCACAATCCTTACGGCTTCAGCATGTGGATGGCTGGCGCGGGTCTGAAGCCCGGCTTTGACTTTGGCGAATCGGACGAGCTGGGATACGCCGCCGTCAAGGAATACAAGGTCGGGCACAGCGACATCCATGCGACCGTCCAGCATCTGTTAGGCATCGATTTCCAAGAAGAACACGTTCCCGTACGAGGGCCGCAACGAGTCGCTGGTAGGCGTAACTCCTGCCCGCGTTCTGAACGAACTATTCTCGTAAGGCTCACGAGATCTTGCAGCATGGGCAACGGCACGCCTAGCCCTGTGCCACTCGGCCAGGGTCCGGACAGCGGGCCTTCGCCGAACAGAATCAACTTCGACAGACACTCCTCCTTGGCGGATCGAACCCAACGTTCCGCAAAGGCGTTCAGATTCGGACTTCTGGCGGGAAGTGCCATGGTCTTCACACCTCCTCCCGCCAGCACAGACCGAAACGACGCGCAGAACTTCGTGTCACGATCGTGCAGAACATAACGTATCCATCTAGATATCCCCAGGTCTCCTGGGTCGCGCTGCGGGCGATCTGTTCTATCTACTCTTGATCCGGATGTCTGGTGATCCCCGCCACGCTGACCCGGCGGCTTTCCAAATGAAGGAAGAACAACACATAGTAGGTCACCAAACCCCGCCAGCTCAGTACTTCCACGGTGAAGAAGTCAGCGCCGGCCAGGACATCCTTATGTGCAGTGGTAAAACCCTTCCACGAAGTCGTCTGGCTTCGCTTGGGAGCCGACGCAATGCCGTGGCGGCGCAGAATGTTTCCCACCGTCTGATCGGACAAACCGTGACCCAAATTGGTCAGAGCTCCGACGATGCGGTCATATCCCCAGCCGGTGTTCTCTCGCGCCATTCGCACCACCAGGGCTTCTACTTTCGGAGCAACCGCAAGTCGCCCGGATAATGCCGATGTTTGGAGCCATCGAACTTCTTGGCGACGGGCCTTCGATACCAGGTCAAGATGGTGTCGGGTTTGGCGACGCAGGCGACCGCTCGGATTGCTTTGCGTCCCAGGCGCTTCCCGATCTCGGCGAGGGTGGCCCGCTCGGGATTCGCGAGAGTGCTCTCAGGCCCTCGATGCCAGCTCTGCGCTTGAACCACAACAATTCGGCTACGGCCCCGGGTTCTCCTGCGAACCCTCGGAAAGGAAGGTGGAGGGGGAAGACTGGTTGTTGTAGCCGGTCCCGATCCATCCGGCCGAGCGCACGGTGTTGGAGATTTGGACTTCGTCGAGCAGCCCGTGATAGTAATACCCTCCACCTCCATACTGGCCAATGGAGAGGTTGTTGTTGGTCGAGGAAGCCGAGCTGGCCGAGGTCCCGGAAACATTCAACGCTCCATCGACGTAGATGGCAATCGCCTTAGTGCTGTTGTTGATGGTGGCGTCGATTTTGTGCCAGGTGTTATCGGCCACCAGTATTCCGGTGGTGAGGGCCACGCTGTTGGTCCCTAGATTCTCCAGCGTCAGGGCCTGGTTGACGAACGACAGGGCCCACTCGTTGTTGGCGCCTTTCTCGATCAGGCGCGCGAAGGTCACCATGTCGGTTTGCGCTTTCATCCACAAGGAAATGGTCTGCTGCGTCCAGCCATTCAGGCTGCTGCTGTTGGGCACCAGGATGAAGTTGGAGCTCCCATTCAAGCTGGCCGCGCCGTCGATCTCACCGCCTCCCGCCGAGCTCCCGTTGAGCGAAGCGGCGTTGTTGCCGTTGCGGGTGGAATCGTTGGCCGACAGCGTGGTCCCGTTGGGCAGATGCCAGACCGCTTCGTAATTGCTGTCCCATACCCCCGTCCGGTTCTGCTGATCCGCGGCCGAGCTGTTGCCGTAATACATATAAATCACCGTATCGGCAGCCGGCGATACGGTGGGCACACTGACCCAGGCAATCAGCTGCCCCGTGCCCGCATTGTAAGACTCGATCTCATGCGCCAGCTGGCTGGCTCCGTCGGATGCGGTAAACAGGATGTCGGTCCCATCATTCTTGCCCACGTTGCCGCCATTGGCCACGGTCTTCAGATTCCCGTCCGTTACCGAAACCAGCACCGGGAAGTTCGTCAGGTTCGAAGAGCCCGATACCTTGGTGTGATCGATCCTCAGTGCCTTGCGGTTGGTCCACCCGGTGTTGTACCAGCTCAATCCGGCGATGCTGTAGGCCGCGGTTGCCACCGCGCTGTCGATCATCCCGCTCTCATAGGCAATGGCCTTGACGGTGAGCGCGCTGCCGACCGCGATCGGTGCGCTGTACAAAATGCCGGCCGTTTCACTGGGTGTGCTGCCATCGGTGGTGTAGCGGATCGAGGCCCCCGGAGTGGTGCTCGTGAGCGTCACCATCTGCGCCGACGTATAAGTTCCCCCGGCCGGGCTGAACACCGGCGGCGCCACGGCTCCCGAGTTTTCCTGGGAACCCTCGGAAAGGAAGGTGGAGGGGGCAGACTGGTTGTTGAAGCCGGTCCCGATCCATCCGGCCGAGCGCACGGTGTTGGAGATTTGGACTTCGTCGAGCAGCCCGTGATAGTAATACCCTCCACCTCCATACTGGCCAATGGAGAGATTGTTGTTGGTAGCGGTAGCCGAACTGGCCGAGGTCCCCGATACATTCAAAACGCCATCGACGTAGAGGGCTATGGCCTTAGTGCTGTTGTTGATGGTGGCGTCGATTTTGTGCCAGGTATTGTCGGCCACCGGCATTCCGGTGGTGAGGGCCACGCTGTTGGTCCCCAGGTTCTCCATTGTCAGGGCCTGGTTGACGAACGACAGGGCCCACTCGTTGTTGGCGCCTTTCTCGATCAGGCGCGCGAAGGTCACCATGTCGGTTTGCGCTTTCATCCACAAGGAAATGGTCTGCTGCGTCCAGCCATTCAGGCTGCTGCTGTTGGGCACCAGGATGAAGTTGGAGCTCCCATTCAAGCTGGCCGCTCCGTCGATCTCACCGGCTCCCGCCGAGCTCCCGTTGAGCGAAGCGGCGTTGTTGCCGTTGCGGGTGGAATCGTTGGCCGACAGCGTGGTCCCGTTGGGCAGATGCCAGACCGCTTCGTAATTGCTGTCCCACACCCCCGTCCGGTTCTGCTGATCCGCGGCCGAGCTGTTGCCGTAATACATATAAATCACCGTATCGGCAGCCGGCGATACGGTGGGCACACTGACCCAGGCAATCAGCTGCCCCGTGCCCGCATTGTAAGACTCGATCTCATGCGCCAGCTGGCTGGCTCCGTCGGATGCGGTAAACAGGATGTCGGTCCCATCATTCTTGCCCACGTTGCCGCCATTGGCCACGGTCTTCAGATTCCCGTCCGTTACCGAAACCAGCACCGGGAAGTTCGTCAGGTTCGAAGAGCCCGATACCTTGGTGTGATCGATCCTCAGTGCCTTGCGGTTGGTCCACCCGGTGTTGTACCAGCTCAATCCGGCGATGCTGTAGGCCGCGGTTGCCACCGCGCTGTCGATCATCCCGCTCTCATAGGCAATGGCCTTGACGGTGAGCGCGCTGCCGACCGCGATCGGTGCGCTGTACAAAATGCCGGCCGTTTCACTGGGTGTGCTGCCATCGGTGGTGTAGCGGATCGAGGCCCCCGGAGTGGTGCTCGTGAGCGTCACCATCTGCGCCGACGTATAAGTTCCCCCGGCCGGGCTGAACACCGGCGGCGCCACGGCTCCCGAGCTCTCCTGGGAACCTTCGGAAAGGAAGGTGGACGGGGCAGACTGGTTGTTGAAGCCGGTCCCGATCCATCCGGCCGAGCGCACGGTGTTGGAGATTTGGACTTCGTCGAGCAGCCCGTGATAGTAATACCCTCCACCTCCATACTGGCCAATGGAGAGATTGTTGTTGGTGGCGGTAGCCGAAGTGGCCGAGGTCCCCGATACATTCAAAACACCATCGACGTAGATGGCAATCGCCTTAGTGCTGTTGTCGATGGTGGCGTCGATTTTGTGCCAGGTGTTATCGGCCACCGGCATTCCGGTGGCGAGGGCCACGCTGTTGGTCCCCAGGTTCTCCAATGTCAGGGCCTGGTTGACGAACGACAGGGCCCACTCGTTGTTGGCGCCTTTCTCGATCAGGCGCGCGAAGGTCACCATGTCGGTTTGCGCTTTCATCCACAAGGAAATGGTCTGCTGCGTCCATCCATTCAGGCTGCTGCTGTTGGGCACCAGGATGAAGTTGGAGCTCCCATTCAAGCTGGCCGCGCCGTCGATCTCACCGCCTCCCGCCGAGCTCCCGTTGAGCGAAGCGGCGTTGTTGCCGTTGCGGGTGGAATCGTTGGCCGACAGCGTGGTCCCGTTGGGCAGATGCCAGACCGCTTCGTAATTGCTGTCCCATACCCCCTTCCGGTTCTGCTGATCCGCGGCCGAGCTGTTGCCGTAATACATATAAATCACCGTATCGGCAGCCGGGGATACGGTGGGGACACTGACCCAGGCAATCAACTGCCCCGTGCCCGCATTGTAAGACTCGATCTCATGCGCCAGCTGGCTGGCTCCGTCGGATGCGGTAAACAGGATGTCGGTCCCATCATTCTTACCCACGTTGCCGCCATTGGCCACGGTCTTCAGATTCCCGTCCGTTACCGAAACCAGCACCGGGAAGTTCGTCAGGTTCGAAGAGCCCGATACCTTGGTGTGATCGATCCTCAGTGCCTTGCGGTTGGTCCACCCGGTGTTGTACCAGCTCAATCCGGCGATGCTGTAGGCCGCGGTTGCCACCGCGCTGTCGATCATCCCGCTCTCATAGGCAATGGCCTTGACGGTGAGCGCACTGCCGACCGCGATCGGTGCGCTGTACAAAATGCCGGCCGTTTCACTGGGTGTGCTGCCATCGGTGGTGTAGCGGATCGAGGCTCCAGAGGTCGTGCTGCTGAGCGTCACCATCTGCGCCGACGTATAAGTTCCCCCGGCCGGGCTGAACACCGGCGGCGCCACGGCTCCCGAGTTCTCCTGCGAACCCTCGGAAAAAAAGGTGGACGGGGCAGACTGGTTGTTGTAGCCGGTCCCGATCCATCCCGCCGAGCGCACGGTGTTGGAGATTTGGACTTCGTCGAGCAGCCCGTGATAGTAATACCCTCCACCTCCATACTGGCCAATGGAGAGGTTGTTGTTGGTCGAGGAAGCCGAGCTGGCCGAGGTCCCGGAAACATTCAACGCACCATCGACGTAGATGGCAATCGCCTTGGTGCTGTTGTTGATGGTGGCGTCGATTTTGTGCCAGGTATTGTCGGCCACCGGCATTCCGGTGGTGAGGGCCACGCTGTTGGTCCCCAGGTTCTCCATTGTCAGGGCCTGGTTGACGAACGACAGAGCCCACTCGTTATTGGCGCCTTTCTCGATCAGGCGCGCAAAGGTCACCATGTCGGTTTGCGCTTTCATCCACAAGGAAATGGTCTGCTGCGTCCATCCATTCAGGCTGCTGCTATTGGGCACCAGGATGAAGTTGGAGCTCCCATTCAAGCTGGCCGCTCCGTCGATCTCACCGGCTCCCGCCGAGCTCCCGTTGAGCGAAGCGGCGTTGTTGCCGTTGCGGGTGGAATCGTTGGCCGACAGCGTGGTCCCGTTGGGCAGATGCCAGACCGCTTCGTAATTGCTGTCCCACACCCCAGTCCGGTTCTGCTGATCCGCGGCCGAGCTGTTGCCATAATAGACGAAAAAGACAGTATTGGACGCCGCAGAAAGCAACGGCACTTGCACCCACGCTATCAGTTGTCCAGTCGCGGCCGAGTAAGTCTCAATCTCATGGCTCAGCTTAGTGCTCCCGTCGGATGCGGTAAACAGGATGTCGGTCCCATCATTCTTGCCCACGTTGCCGCCATTGGCCACGGTCTTCAGATTCGCGTCCGTTATCGAAACCAGCACCGGGAAGTTCGTCAGGTTCGTAGAGCCCGATACCTTGGTGTGATCAATCGTAATCGTCTTCCGGTTGGTCCAGGAGAGGTTGTACCAAAGCGCTGGTGGAATCAGAGTGATGGTCGCCGAGGCCGACTTGCTCGTATCAGCGACGCTGGTGGCCGTGACTGTCACTGCTTGCTGCGCGCTGATCGTGGACGGGGGCGTGTACAGTCCAGCGGGCGAAATGGTTCCCGAGTTCGGGTTCAGCGCCCAGGTCACCGCCGTATTGGTAGTGTTACTCACAGTGGCCGTGAACTGCTGCGTCTGGCCAAGCTCGAGTGTGGCGGCCGGGGGTGTCAGAGAGACCGCGATCGGTGGAGGCATGATCGTGAGAGTAACCGCAGTGGTGTGGGTTATGCCGCCGCCCAAACCAGTGAGTGTCAGCGAGTAAGTTCCTGGAGCGGCGCTACCGGTGTTCACCGAAAGCGAAGGGGAACCGAAACCTCCAGTGACTGGGTTGGGACTGATGTTAGCGGACGCGCCGCTGGGCACCCCGCTCACGCCCACAGTAACATCGCTTCCGAAACCACCCGACGGGATCACGTTGACCGTATAGCTGGTACTGTTCCCTTGCACCGGCGACTGAGAAGTGGGCGTGGCGGATAGGGCGAAATCTGGCGGCACCGCGCTGCTGCAAGTCGGGAACTTGAACGAGTAGATCCAAGTGCTCCAGTTAAAAGTACCGTTGGATTTCAAGTACTCGTTGGTGTACCAGAAGCTGCAGTCGTCGAACGGGTCCAATGCCATGCTGCTGTAGTCGCCCCAACGATTTAGCTTTAGCAACTGCGAGCCGGTGCCGTTGATAATCACCTTCTCAGCCTCCATGGCTCCAAGCGGATCGGTCGGCACGCGGCCCGTGAAACGGATCGCCGGTGAGACGGTATTACTCGAAACGCTATAGCCTAGCGCGATGTCGCCGACCTGATCCATGGCGATGCTACCCATCCAGCGGTAGTTTCGGTCAGGGGCGAAGGTGCCCTGCTGAAATACAGTTGGTGTGCCGTTGGGGTTGCGCAGCTCGTACCAACGCACCCCCACATTGCCGCTCGCGGTTGCGATTGAGTGGTTTGCGACCAGCGATTCATGGCCATCCGGAAAGTGACGATAGGCCAGGCGATACATCAGCCGGTCGCCAAGGGAGTCGAGCTGCTGGGAGGTTCCCGGCTGCGGGATGCACACTCCTCCACCACAGGCCTCGTTGTACGCCGCCACCGGAATGTTCACCGGGCCAACAAAAGTGGAGTTTGCGGGCGTAATGAAGTCCACGTGGAATTTCCAGAGATCCAGCGAGTTCGTAGCAAGATTCACATAGAAGTTGGGGGACCCGGACGGCGGGAGCGTAGATCCATCTAAATCGGACGGGAGAAAGGAGTCGAAGCTATTGCCGAACTGGAAGCACACCTGAGCAGCTGCTGTACCGGCGCGCATGGCGGCGCCGTCGAGAGCGCAAGCTCGAGGGCCGAGAAACACCGAAGCGCTCGTGAACATGTTGAATGACATGTAGTAGGCGTCGGGCCAAACCGCCAGCTTGGGGTAGTCATTAAAATTGGGCTGCTGGAAGGCATAGCGATTCCAGGTGCCGGTTGCGTCCGCGCTGTTGGAGACTGCCACGCACTGCAGATAAGGAGAGGTGCTAACCGAGAGCTGGCTCATAATCCAGCGGTTGTTGATCTTGTCATATTGAGCGATTATGTCGCCGTCGTTGTTCGTTTCGCATCCACCACCGAAGCCACTCCACAACGTATTTCCGGCGGCCGGGCCATAGACCAGAGTGCCGGAGCTTTTCTCAAAAACCGCAAATGATGTATTGACCCAATGGATGAACTGCGTCGCACCTACGGCGCCGTTTGTGTCGGGCGGCGCAGCGTCGGCGAAAAAGCCGTAATCGCCATTGCCGATACCGGCAAAGCTGAGGCCGGCGGCTGCGGCCACTTGCGGACCGGCCGAGGTCTGGAGCGCCGAGTCCGCCAAATTGGTGAGGGGTCTAGGAGGGTGCGTCTGATGCCGTTGCATCTCCTTCTCTGCGGGCTGAAGGGGCACCGGTGGAATCGAACGCAAAGGCGGTGAAACGTCGTGCTTAACAGCGTGAGTTACCTCTACTCCGCTGTTCTGAGCGGGTGCCGGAAGTGCTAGCAAAACCAAAAACAGTATCGAAAGAAGATTTGTGGCGAGTCGATTACCCATTGGGTCTCCTGTGACAAGCGAAGCGAAAATATTGCGAATATATAAAGCGCCGACCAGGCCACCGGGTCATTGCCTTTCGAACTCAACTCCGCAAATCGCAGGCTTCACGAAGAATGGATCTTTAGTCGATCTTGCTGCCGATCGACAAGTAATCATGCGCTTCAAACGCCGGCCGTGCTGGTCTTACACCTTCTGCCACAGCCGGGCCGTTGGCTTTTGTTCGACCCGTATTTGACTTCTAAAATAATTGGATAACGATGATGAAAGCGCCACTCGATGTTTCGTCGCCTCACGGGCGTAGCCAATGCTAGAGTGGAAGAGTCCTCTTGCGTAGTACATCCTGAGTTAGGCTACGTCGTAGTGAGTCGCGGACTTCCTGGCAACTGAAGCGCCAATTAATTGGAATCGAATGCGACATTGGCGCTCATGGAGATTTCACCTCCTTATCGGTTGGCAGTGATCACCTCAGCTCGCATTTTCTTTTAGTTACAACGGAAGCGAAAGGACACGCAGTGTCTCAGTGTCTGTCAGGGGATGTGAAGACTCGTGGTGCTAGGCTATCCAAAAAGATAGCAGCGTAGCACTTTTTGTGAGCTTAGAGAAGGTTCTGTTAAGCGAGCCGGCTTACTTAAACTGGAGGTTATGATCAAGCGTCGCTCTTCCACAGCAAATTGTTGCGTTTGCGAGCCACTGTTTCGTGACTCTAATACAGGCCAGCACCCGATAGGTAGGTTCAGAATCCGGGCACTTCATGAACAACATGGCTGGCTGACCGAGTGCTGATCGAAACGTTGGAGGAAACAGAGCGCGGTTAGGCGTCATCGCGGCCCTTAGCTAGATAGTCGCGTTCAGGGAGCCAAATCAGAGTCGCTCATTTCCATTTTGCGAAAGGATGGCATGAACAACTTTAATGCCGTGTCAGTGGAAGACTTCACAGTGGAGGCCAGGAGATAAGTACGCTCTGATGCAGCAGGCTTTCAATTCCAAGCGGCGAGACCCAGGATGCTGTTCGCAACCCGATGTCAAAGAATACTCCGCCTATGATGACTTGAGACTGAGGGACCACTGGAGAGGAGTCGATTTGGAATAATGGATGTTTATATTACTTTCATGGCTTCTCTATGACGTCTACAGGCCTCAGATAATATTCTCTAGGGGAGGGCTCCCATTCGGATGTGTTCTCGCCGCCCAAGATCTAACGTCCATTGCGGCGCAGTTAGGGGCCGTCGGTTCCTGGGTTATGCGCCTACCGCCACATTTATTTCGCCGGTGTCCCTCAAGGATGGCAATCTAAACTGGGTACACAGCAGCGTTTGTTTCCTGCACAGGGACCCTGCCGCGATCGAACATGATGCTCTCTAAGGACAGTGCGGAGCGAAAAAAAGCGGAACAGACCCTGCGGGATGCCGAGGAGTTCCAACGGGGCCTCATCGTCGGCATCCAGGATTGCGTCCAGATACTTGACCTGGAGGGCCGTCTGCTGTGGATGAACGAAGGCGGCATGCGGGCGCTCGAGATCTGCGACCTGGACGCATTCGTGAATAGCTCCTGGATTCGGTTTTGGGAAGGCGACGATGCGAAATCCGCGCGAGCTGCCGTGGAGGCGGCCCGGGAGGGGGGCATCGGTCGATTCATAGGATATTTCGCCACGACGGCTACAAAACAGCCCCGGTGGTGGGACGTCGTGGTCAGCCCAATTCGGAACCCGGAGAGCAAGCCGGCACGCCTACTGGCGGTTTCACGCGACGTCACGGAGCATAAGCGAAACGAAAAAGGTCTGCGTGAGGCGCACTTACAGGTCGCGCGGAGCGAAGAGCGTTGGCGGTCGGTCTTTGAGAACTCCGCCATTGGTGTCGCGCTGACCGACCTCGAGGGCCGCTTCTTGGCCACCAATCCGATCTACCAGAAAATGGTGGGCTACAGCGAAGAGGAACTCCGGGGGCTTTCTTTTCTCGATATCACCCATGCGGACTACCGGGAAGCCAACGGGGCGCTCATCGCCGAACTGCTAGAAGGAAACCGCCAGCAGTTTCAAATCGAGAAGCAATATCGACGCAAGGATGGCAGCTTGATGTGGGTGCGCAACAACGTTTCTTTGGTTCCGAACGCCGAGAATGGGCCCCCATTAATCATGGCGCTCTGTGAAGACATTATGGAGCGAAAAGGGGCGGAAGAGGCGCTGCAAAAGAACGAGGAGAGAGTCCGGCTCATACTTGACTCCGCCGCGGAGGGGATCTTTGGTTGCGATCCCCAGGGTATTTGCCTTTTCTGTAATCCTGCAGCGGTCCGCCTGCTTGGATATGACGACCCGTCCGAGTTGCTGGGGAAGAACATGCATGCGCTGGACCACCACACTCGCGCAAATGGCCAGCCCTATCCGATCGAGGAGTGCCCAATTTACATAGGTCTTCAAAACGGCCAGGGCGTTCATAGAGACGACGAGGTTTATTGGAGAAAGGACGGCACTTGTTTCCCGGTGGAGTTCTGGTCCCATCCGGTAGTTCGGAAGAGTAGAACGATCGTCGCCGTCATAACCTTCGTCGATATCACGGAGCGGAAACAGGCGGAGGAGGCGCTGCGGAAGAGCGAGCGGTTGAAACGCAGTCTTCTTCATATCAACAACGCGATCATTACGAACCTCACCGAGGAGGCACTACTCCGTTCCATTTCCGAAGCAGTGCGTCCTTTCGTTTACTTCGATCGATGCGCTATTACGCTCTACGCGCCGGAGACAGATGCCTTTCGCTTCCTGGCTGTAGAGGGAGCTTTGCACTCGGACTACTTCCAGACTGGCCTGGAAATGGGCCGTGCTGAAACCAGTGCCGGCTGGGTGTTCGACCGTCAACAGCCTCTCCGCCGCAATCTCGAAGAAGAGCAGCAATTCGCGAACGAGAAGCGCCTTCGGGCAGAGGGCCTTCGATGGCTTTGCGCTGTTCCCTTGATTCTGCGGGGAAAGAGCATCGGTACGCTCAGCGTGGTGAGCCGGGAGAAGGACCCGTATTCCGAAGACGACGCGCAGTTTCTGCAAGAAGTAGCGATCCAGGTAGCGTTGGCGATCGAAAACATGAAATTCTACGAAGAGATCGCGACGTTGAAAGCGAGGTTGGAGAGGGAGAACGTCTACCTCCGGGAGGAGATCCGCACCGAGCACAACTTCGAGGAAATCGTGGGAAATAGTCCGGCGTTGCTCGCCGTGCTCCGGGCCGTTGAGCAGGTCGCCCCCACGGATTCTACCGTGCTTATTCAGGGGGAAACGGGGACCGGGAAGGAACTCATCGCGCGCGCGATCCACAACCGCAGTGCGCGTAAGGATCGTGCCCTGGTGAGCGTGAACTGCAGCGCGATCTCGGCGGGTCTTGTGGAAAGCGAACTCTTCGGCCACCTCAAAGGCGCCTTCACCGGAGCGATAGAGCGAAGGATTGGGCGCTTCGAGTTGGCCAATGGCGGCACAATCTTCCTCGATGAAATAGGGGAACTGCCGTTGGAAACGCAGGTGAAACTGTTGCGCGTTCTGCAAGAACAAGAGTTTGAGCCGGTAGGCAGCAGCCGTAGTCAGCGCGTGGATGTGCGCGTGATTGCCGCCACCAACCGCAACCTGCAGGAGATGGTGGAGGCCGGCCGTTTCCGCTCCGATCTCTTTTACCGCTTGAACGTTTTTCCCCTGCAAGTGCCCCCCTGCGGGAACGCCGCTCTGACATTCCCCAGCTCGTGGCGCTCTGCGTATCGCGGTTCGCCAAGCGGTTCGGAAAGAGGGTCGAAGGCGTTTCACAGGGGACTATGGCCAGACTAATGAGCTATCCATGGTCTGGTAACATCCGTGAGCTGCAGAACGTGATAGAACGAGCGGTGATATTGTCGGCGGGTCCCACTCTTCGGTTGGACAAGGAGCTTGTGCCGATAGTTCTCTCCGGCGCTAGCTTGGAGACGGATGAAGTCGCAGCTCAAGAGACCGAGACGGCCGGTCCTTTACCTCTCGCCCTGCCCACGTTGGAAGAAGTGGAGCGACGTCATATCCTGGCCGCCCTAAAGCATACAGATGGAGTGGTGGATGGGCCGAAGGGTGCGGCGAGAATCCTGAATCTCCATCCCAACACTCTTCGCCATCGGATGAGTTAAGCTCGGCATCAAGCGCTCTACCCACCGCCGGTCGTGATTCTCTCCTCAACACGCGCCGGCACCCACCAAATATGGTGAGCGCCGAGTCCTTTTGGTGATCGCCCACTCAAAGAAACCTTCGGCCGGCCGTAGGATCTGTCGATATGCGATTTGGCATACCAACTGCTGATTTCGGCGAGGGTGCGGGTAAGGAATGAAGATAACGGTTGTCGAGTCGTCCAGTAAGGGGGTGAGACTTAGGGTGGAAGGTCGATTGGCGGGCCGCTGGGTCGAGGAGCTCCGGAGAGCCTGCGATCTGCACGCTCTCAGCGACGGGATCCGATTGACCCTGGATCTGGCGGACGTTTCGTTCGCCGACGCAGCGGGAATTGAGCTGCTCAAGGAACTGAGGATTCGCTCAGTTACCCTCCTCAGCCCCTCGTCGTTGGTGGCCGAGCAGCTCAAAGCGTGAGGAGAAGTTTCCACGCAGAGCCAGATACTCGAAGGAGGGTACTCAATATGCTAGCAGGCTCGGAACAGCGCACGACAGAGATGCTCGGTGCGTCTCCGATTCGGATGGACTATGAAAACCAGGCGGCTGTGACGATTTCCCGCGATTTGCGTTCGGAGAGCTGGCAAAAACGCATCTCCAGCATGGATTGGCTTTCTACTTCGATAGTGCATGACCTCCGGAATCCTCTGGGGACAGTCTTCGCAGGCGCTGAAATGTTGATGCAACTCGATCCGGCGTCGACCCAGGGCAAACGCCTGGCGGCCAATATCTACCGCGCAGCCGGGCGCATGCGGGAATTGTTGGCAGACCTCGTTGGCGCGAGCTGTGGAAATAAATCGACATGTGAAATTTGCAAAATCCACGACGTCATCACTGCGGCATCGGAGGCGGCTTTACTGGCAGCCGAATCGCAGGGTGTTCAGATCCTGCACGCTGTACCCGATGGTTTAGAGATACCTGTGGAGCGCTCTCGTATAGAACGGGTTTTCTTTAACCTGATTACCAACGCTCTCGAAGCGATGCCGCACGGCGGGCAGATCCGGATTGGCGTGAGGAAGAGCGGAGAATTGCGTGCTGATCGATGTAGAGGACACGGGACCCGGAATTCCGCGTGCGATTCGCGACCGGTTGTTCGAGCCGTTCGTTACCGCAGGGAAGGACCACGGCCTGGGACTGGGGTTAGCGCTCTCCCGCCAGACTGTGCTCGATCACGGCGGCGACATGTGGACTGAACCCGCCCCCGGCGCTCGATTTGTAATACGCCTGCCTCTGAGCAGAGATCAACGGCGACATTCAGCGGAACGCCCTCGCCAGCGGGGAAGAGACAGAAGAAGGTAAGAGAATAGACCAAGAGTGAGTTAAACAAATACAGAAACGTGCTGGAGGCCAAGCAGGCCGACCTGCCTACAACTGGTACGCAATCGCGACGGCATCGCAATCGAAAAGACTGCCGATGCTCTTGATGAAGTGCGTTACGCCACCGGGCGCGAGCTGGCGATCCGCAAATCTGGACCGCGATTCCAATCTGTTAAGGAACGTTCGGGCAGCGCGTTAGTACGGCGCGTAGTAGCCATGTCGCCACGAGGTATGCAACTTCAGGCTTCCGGCCGCTTGACTCACCAGAACCTTCACCTTGTGAAACTTGCCGTCATTTTGTGCTTTCACTGGATAATAGCCCAGAAGGTATTGACTTCGTAACTGGGTGCTCAGTTTGTCAATTGCTTCCGGCAGATCGTTCATGTTATGCACCGTGACCATTGCACCACCGGTATCTTCAGCGGCTTTCTTGAGGTAGTGCGCGTTATCGAAAAGCCCGATTGCGTATACTCGAACATCCGCTTCTCTCAGAAGGTTGATGACCTCGGCCCCGCTGTAGCGGCTGTTGTTATCGCCGCCGTCAGATAATATGAGCAGTGCTTTACGAGGGTTCTTGGCGCGGCGCATATGATTTACTGCGACGTAGATGGCGTCAAACATTGCCGTCCACCCTTGTGGCTTGACGAGGTTCAAGCTCGTCGTAATCTCGTCGACATCGGGCGTAAAAGGAACACGGAGTTTCGGTACATCGCTGAACTGCACAAGAAAGTATTCGTCCCCTGGCAGGCTGGTCTTCAGGAACTGTTCGACAGCCGAGAACGATTCGTCGATCTTATTGCGCATGCTGCCGCTCGCATCGAATACGATGCCTAAGGAGACGGGAGCCTGGTCGATAGAAAATGACTCGATCTTCTGCTCAATAGCATCCTCGAACACATGGAAATTCTCTCTATGCAGGTCCAGGATCGGTCGGTCGTCCCTATCAGTAACGTTGGCAGGAATCATTACCATCTTCACATCCAGACGGATGGAGGACTCCCTTCGCTCGGTGGTTGGCCGGATGCGGGGAACGATATTTGCCGCTGATGGTTCTTGACACCAGGCACCAGCGCCAAACACCGTTACCAGAAGCGTGAACAGGACAAATCCTGCAAGGAACTTGCGGCTGCCACGGAACTGCATGGATACACCCCCACCTGCTTAGCCCAAATGGGGCAGCATGTTCTTCCAAACTCGCAAAGTATACGTTAGCGAGTATACGTTTGGGCTAGAACGGATGTAAAGGGGGAAGGGGTTACGCGTCTGGGAGATTCTTTAGTCGGCTCCGACGTCAGCCGAGCGTATGGCAATAGGATTTGGAAGGTTGAACCGGCGCCGTGCTTGCTCAGGATCTGTATATGACCGCCGTGTGACCGGAGGATGCCTTGGACGACGGCTAGCCCCAAACCACGACCCAGAAATTTTGTTGTGTAGAAAGGATCCAGCGCCCGGGCCTGCACTTCTTGGGTCATTCCACAGCCCGTATCGGAAACCAGCAGGCGGACATATTCGCCCTCAGGTACCTCGGTCGGACCTTGTGGGGCTGGTGGCCGCCCGATGTAGACGCGCTCGGCCGCCACAGCAATGAGTCCTTCCCGTCCCTCGAGAGCTTCCGCCGCATTCTTGATGAGGTTCATTACGACCTGTTGAATCTGCTCAGCATTGGCCCTGATCAAAAGATTATTGGCAAGGGTGGTGCGAATGACGGCTCGTTCCGAAATCGAGCCGCGAAGAACGTCAACCATCTTTGCGACGACCAATGAAAGATCGACTTTCTCCATCGGCGATTCGGTACCGCAGGCGTAAGCGATCAGCAACTTCACGATCTCGGAAGCTCGAACCGCGACGGCCTTGATTCGCTCGACGTTCTGACGTCCCGGTGAATCCGACGTCGCTTCCAATAACGCCACGTCTGATTCGGCGAATATGACGCCGAGCACGTTATTGAAATCGTGCGCGATGCCGGCGGCCAGGGCTCCCAGACTCTCCATCTTCTGGGTCACGAGCATTTGTTCATGGCTCACTTTTAGATCCGTCGTATCGACTACGGTTCCGATGTGACCTACATATATGCGATCAACAAAACGCGGAATCCCAGTGTTCAGTACCCATCGGTACTGTCCGTCCGCACGCTTCATTCGGCACTCTATCCGGAATGGCCGCCGTGCGACGACAGCCGAGAAATACGCGGCGCAAACACCATCCCGATCGTCGGGATGTACAAGTTCGGTCCAACGATCTCCGATAAGATCCTTCATCGTCCGACCCGCGAACGTCAGAGCGCGCTTGTTAAAAAACGAACCCAGCCTGTCCGGACCAGTCAGCCAGATGGCGACCGGCGCGGTGTCAGCGAGACTCCGAAAGCGCTCTTCGCTCTCGCGCAGCGCCTGCTCAGTGAGCCTGCGCTGCGCGAGCTCCTCCTGTAACCGCTCGTTAGCTTTCCGCAATTCCGCTGTGCGTTGCGCCACCTGCTTCTCCAGATCAGCACGTAGCCGGCCCAGTTCCAAGTGAGTTCGGACTCGAGCCAGCAGTTCCTCCGGCCGGAAATACCTGTTAATGAAGTCAACCGCGCCCAGCCGCAAGCCTTCCACCCGCTCCTCAACTTCCCTGGCCGAAGTGATGAACATCAGGGGAATGTCCCGCGTCTCCTCGCATGCCTTGAGTCTTCGGCAGACTTCAAATCCATCCATGCCCGTCATCCGAATATCCAATAGGATCAAGTCAGGCGGCTCGGTAGCAGCTAAAGCCAGTGCAAGCTGCCCACTCTCGGCGGGACGCAGCTCATAGCCCTCCGCCTCGAGCGTGCTGGTCAGCAACGCCAGTGACTCCGTATCGTCATCAACGATCAGAATGCTCGAACCATGTATCATGAACGTACTCAGGCGGGACAGGCGCCAAGCTGACAATTTTGGGCTCAGCGCCCGCCTCTACCAGCTCCTCCGATTTCTCTATTTTTCTCGCGCGCGCATCGATCTTGAGTCTGTTTAAAATCATGACCGTTGGATAGGGCGCTGCAGGACCCCGCCGCGCAGGAGGTTTTTCGGGCATTCGACGGAACTGCATCGCGGCAGAAAGGTTTTCCACTCAGGCCAAAGCCTCGAAGGCAGACCTACGCCTCCTCGCTGCGTTGATGTTCACGAGGTTACAACCGATTCAAAAAATAAGTCTCTATTCCTCAGCGTGGACCGAAGAACTTAGGGTGCGCAACGCGAGGCACCGAGTCTGAGAGCTTCCGCCGTTGGAATCATAGCTAAAGCTAGTCGGGTCACCATCTAGAACAAAAGTAATAGGCGTCACTGATAATATCGTGATAAACTCATCTCGCGCTGATGCCGCCGCTCCATCGGCTGCTGGAGTTCTCGGAAGTCGAGAAACGTTCGAACTTCCGAGAAAAACATTATGCCAGGTGACTCTCGGAGTTGGTTAACAGTAGCAATCCTCATCGGTATACTACTCAGCTTCCTCACGGCAGGGATCTGGTGGACCCGCCGGACCTACCCCGGTTTCGGTCGTTGGACCGTCGCGAACCTGTTGCTTGTCCTGTCGTTGTCTCTGTTCACTCTGCGATCGATCGCGCCGGATTGGGTCAGTGTCGTGGGCGCAAACACGTTGGTTGCCGCCGCAGCAATCCTGTTCCTGGAAGCAATTCGTGAGTTTCGTAGCGTCTCGCCACGCGTCTGGCTGTTATACGCTGGTGGGGGCCTCACCATTTTGGTGATAGTGTTTTTTGATTATGTCGTACCCAACGTGAATGCTCGCATCTCCGCGCTATCTTTGTTTCTTGCGATCATCGCCATCCTCTGCTCCGTGACATTGCTCAAAAAGATGCCGGCTGGGCGCAGGTTTGGAATGACGTTCACCGGCGGCATGTTTGCAATTTGGGCCTTGACCCACGTTGCCCGTGCTGTCTATTTCTACTTCGCATCGGCCTCCAGCTCTTTGTTCGCCCCCTCCTGGATCAACGGCGCGTTTATCCTCGGCGCTTCGCTCGGTGTGGTCTGTTGTTCTTTCGGTTTTGTCCTGATGACTGACGAGCGAGTGATGAACGACCTGCAAGATGCGGAGAACCGGGCAACCGCGCTAACGAGGAACTTGCAGCGGCTGTAGAGCATGCGAATTCCATGGCACAGCGAGCCGCCGCGGCGGACGCTGCAAAAAGCGAGTTTGTCGCCATCACGAGCCACGAAATCCGGAACCCGTTGAGCGGAATCATGGCCATGACAGATCTTCTGCTTGATACGGACCTGACAGCCGAGCAACGCGAATACGCGGAAGCGGTGCTCAAGTCCGCCGCTGCGCTGGTCGCCGTGACAGATGACGTTCTCGATCTCTCCAAAATCGAAGCGGGCCGAATCACGGTCGAGTCGTATGCCTTCGACCTTCGCAGTGTTGCGGAAGACGTCGTGAAAATGTTGGAGCCCGTGGCGAAACGCAAGGGTGTGGATCTGGCTTTTGACTATCCTTCCGATATTCCTCGCTGCTTTGTTGGAGACGGGGGTAGAATCCGGCAAGTGATTTTTAATCTGGTCGGAAATGCCGTGAAGTTTACTTCCAGAGGCCAAATCGACGTCACTATCCAATGTGAGGCCCAGCCTACGCAAAACGCTGAAATCCGCGCCTCGGTGTCCGACAGCGGAATCGGCATCTCACCGGAAAAGATAGGAACCCTCTTTGAAAGGTTCAGCCCGGCGCATATCTCGACAGCCCGAAGGTACGGGGGTACGGGGATGGGGCTAGCGATTTCCAAGAGATTGATCGAGCTAATGGGCGGTGCCATTCACGTGAAAAGCGAAGTCGGCAAGGGTTCGACCTTCTGGTTCACCCTGCCCCTTAAGGTGGAGACGGACCGAGGCTCAGCCTCCTTCCACGCGCCTGGCTGAGCCTCGGCGTCGAATGGTTGCCCCGGGGTGGCAAAGCACCTTGCACAATGTCAGCCGGCAATTTCCTCGATCATGATCACCCATCCGGCCGATCCATCTTCGGCGTCAGAGATGACCGCGGCATTGATCTTGGCCCGGAATAGTTCTCCGTCCGCCCGTACGCATTCCTCTTCGAGCGTTACTGTGGACGGGCCCGTCCGCGCGAGCTCCAACAGTGTCTCCATGATCTTGTCGCGCCTGCTTTCTTTGACTACCCTTTCCACGTGCATGCCTAAGAGCTGGGGGCCTCATATCCAAGCACATCAACTGCGGCGCGATTCGCGCTCGTAACATGTAAAGCATTGTCGGTCAGGAGGATCGCGAGCGGGCTTTGTTCAAACGCCGTGCGATACTGTCGTTCCGCGCCAGCGATACGGGCTGTCCGTTTTGAATCGGTGACGTCCGCGCTGCGGCCGACTAAGCGGACTGGATTTCCCGCCGCATCTCGGATGATGTATGCATGCTCAGAGATATCTGCCGATGCTCCCCCAGGACGGAGTCTTCTGTATTCGCATAGCCACTCCTCGCGCCCTTCTCGCAAGGCTGAGTTGAGACTGGCCGCTACCGCGGTACGATCGTGCGGGTGGATTTGCTGAAGCCAAGCCCCCAAAGTCATGGTTGCCGTAGATGTTTCCGGACGTTCCAACTCTGTTGTGCCACGGATCATCCGGTTCGCCGCCGTGTTCCACTCCCAAATGACATCTTTCGTGGTCAGGCGCAGCGCGCGAATATCTTCCATGCTCCTCCGCATTCGGTGCGCATACTGCCGCATTTGGTCTATCGCGACGTTGGCAATTCGGCGGGCCTTTGGATACGACCCGCTTAGGCCCGAAAGCAGAATACCCTCCAGCATGAAAAGCGCGACGCGGGCGGCGTTGATAGACGAGTAAACTGTCAGCGAGTAGCGCGGGACGAGAAAGAAATATCTGGCTGCCAGACTCGCCAACAGCGTTGCCAGCAGGCCCGGGCCGAAACCGCCCCACCAAGCGCTCGCGGCTACCGCAGCGTAGAAAAATGTGAAGGGAATAGCGCGTTCGAGATCCGCGAATGCCAAGAGTTTCAGACCAGTTGCTGTAGAGACAAACAGCAACGCCGGGAGATAGCGCATAACCCATGAAACGTCGGCGTCCGTGGTATTAGCATCACGGAGGATGTGCCCGACGAAGCTGAGCAGCACGCCCTCGCCGGCAAACAGTATGAGGCGAGCGATCCTCTCGTCGGAAGCAACCTGCAGGGAGAATATGGGCGACAGGAAAAAGTAAGCGTTGGCGAAAGCGGATAATCCACTAGCCAGCAATCCGGGACCGATCCCGCCCAGCGTTGCAGCCACCAATACCGCAACACTAAAGCCGAAATACGTTAGATCAGAATCCACGTCCGGGGGGCCGGAAAGGAAACGAAGCAGGGATGCTAGTGCAGTGGCGGCCACAGCAAGGCCATACCGCGCCAAAGGTGAGCGTAACCGCGACATCGAGCCCCTTAGAACACTTCGCAAACATATCTGGCACGCACGGCTGTTCCAGACCGACGTGATGGCCCCGAATGTGTACCAATAATGCGCGCCTTCGGGAGCGTGAAATCACACACGTTTACAGCGTGCTCCCTAAGCTGAACACAATACCAGCGCCATAACGAAGGTTGTTCTGACTGAATGTCTCATACTGATTCAATGCGGTCTTCGATCCCAGTCGCGTGAGCAAGTAATTCACCTGAATCGGCGTGTCCCGCCAACTGCCATTGCGAATGCACTCGCCCCGCCAGTCAGCCGCTCCCCGGGAACATCAGGTAGCAGCGGTGATTTGATACTCGCGGCCACGCTCACCCCGCCGAACAAGCATTCGAACGCCGGAACAATGCGCGATGAACGCTTTGTTACTGAAACCCGTGGCCCGAATAGATAAGTCAGCCATGTATTGTCCAATTGGATATTGTGAATGTTTCCGTTATGGGCGGCCCCCAGTTCCGCGACGCCGGCGAGATGGTCCATGAAGTTGATCTGGAAGCTTCCTGTGCCGCCGTTGGCGGTGAACGCCGGTATGTCGCGGCTCGAATTCACTCGCAACATCTGGTATTGCAGGCTAACCTCCGCAAGCCGCGTCTCATCTTGTGCGAAGGCTCCGGCTGCGAAAAGGACAACTAATCCAGTCAAGAAAGCGATTCTCATGCAGTTGATCCCTTCTCACATGGTTATTTGCATACCTGCGGCGTCAGTATGTTCCTGGCGAATTCAGTTCTTGACTATTCCCCCGCAGCCGCCTTGCCGGTGTCTGCGAATTTATGATGAGCCTGGGAGGTCCGGGGCGCAAAAAACTTTATCGCTTCGCTGGAAGCACCGCCGGCGGCCCCAACTGCCATTGAGCGCGCCGATGTGATATTGGCCTAAGGAAGCGGTTCATTATCCGCCTGGTCACTTCCATAGTCATCAGCGGATAGCCGTAAATATACGCTTCAACCCGATCTCGAGCGCCTCTTGCTCTGGGACCGGACTGATTCGATTTGCGGCTCGAGAATGACCCCAGGCGACTAACGCTATAAGGAGTGCGACGGGAATCGGTAGCCACCGCAATTTGTACAAATCATCTTGCCTCCTATATGGTGTTTGCTCAGGCAGCGTCGCCCACTGTTCGAAGCATCTCGACGGTGGAGGTTGTTGCCGCGCGATTGAGAGCATCGCGCTTTCGCATGGCTTCCCGTAACGAAGCCTCGATCACGTGAGCCTCCGCTTTGAAAGCACAGGCCAAGTACTCCACTGAGACGCCGGCATCTAGGAACAGGTGCAAAAGACCTTCTGGTGTTGCCAGCAGTGTCCTACTCGTGTTATCCATAGCACTTCACGCTAATTCCTAGCGGCGAAATCGGCCGCCTCGAAAACCACCGAACCCGCCGCCTCCCCAGCGACCGCGGTCAGCCCAACCGCCGCCACCAAAACCTCCTCCCCAGCTACCGGAACGAAAATTACCCCAGCGTTGGTCACCCAGACCTCGGGCGGACTGCCAACTATCCATCGACGAGCGTATGCTGCTACTGCCCGACCAGCTTCGCCAACCCTGGCCGTCATGCTGCTGCCACCCGGCGCTAGGGCTGGCCCTGTAGATGTTCCCGTCATGATCGGCATAAATATTGTTCCCCGCGTGGCCGACGCCATTTCCGGTATGGGTGTTATAGCTGAATCCTCTGCCGCCGCTGACAGATTCACCCGTGTGGGCGTTGCCAGCAACCCCCGCGGCCCCGCCGTGTACCACTCCAGTTTGGGCGTTGTAAGTTGCTCCTCGCGCTTCAGCAGCGTAATTTCCGGTAGAGCCGTTGCTTACGGTTCCACCCGCTCCACGATACGACCGTCCTGTAGTGGGGTTGTAGCCTGAAACCGTTGAGCCTGTTCGATAGGTCCCAGTGAACGCGTTATAATTGGCGCCTCTCGCAGCGACACCGGTGTTTCCGGTCGCTGGATTGTAGTAGCTTCCGCGAGCGGCAGTGCCCATATTTCCGGTGTAGGGATTCGCCCATGCGGCGCGTGTTCCCGCATACGCAGTATTGCCCCAGCGTCCATAGACGTTCGCCGCGGCGGCACCACCGTATCCTCCCCAGCCCCAAGCCGGTATCGCTTCTCCCCAGCCCCATCCGCCCACTGGTCCCCACCAAGGACTGCAAGCGCTGCCGATCGCCATCCCCAGGCCGAAGCCCAGGCCCCAACCAGCCGCTTCACTCCAACTGAACGCAGCGCCGACTCCGTACGTGTAAGGCGCCGGCACCCACCCCAGCGCACCCACATAAGGCGGATAATTCCAGCCCGTTCCGTAGACCACAACACCATCCGACGACACCACTGTGCCGTAATAGCCTGGTGTGTAGCCGACATAGACCGTGGTCGGAGTGAAGCCGTAAACATGGGCGTACGTCGCGTAATGAATCGGACTACTGGGCGGAATCGCGTAAACCTGCGATGGCACCGACGTAGCCACTGCCCATGGCCCGGTAGCGCTGGATGACTGGAACCAAACTGCATTCTGGACGGCGTAAAAGCTGCCGCCAGGAACGTAGATAACCGGGACGACGGTGTTCGCTGCATATAGCAGGCTGGTGTCCTCAATAGGCTGCAAATTAGGAACGCCGTAATACGTGAGGTCCAGTTTCGCCGCACTTCGCGAAATGGTCGCAGTCTGTGGAACCTGGTTCGCGATCAATGCTTCTTTCGCTTGAGGCGTGCCCGGGACCGATACCAGGACGCTGGCTTTCGGGCTGTAGGGAGGAATCTCGGTGAAATCGGATGGCAATTCGGCGCCCGGCACATATGCCCAGGAGCCCCGCTGAAGCGAATTAGACGTGAACCAGCGTCCGGCCACCAGGACGTAGAACATCTGGTTGAAGTTGTTCATGAAGATATCGTTGCCAGAATTCTCCACGTAGAGCAGTGCAGTACCCGGGATCGGTGTGAACTGCGGCGGACCCTGCGTGAGCAGCAATTCAGCAGGACCTGTACTTACATAAACCGCCGGCGCGGCGCCATCCTGGTAGGCTTCCTTGAGTGATTGTTCCGTATTGCCGAGGACCTGATTCTGATCGCTCGCCACTGCCTTGCGTCTCAACTTATCTAGGGCGCCGGTAGGGGCGCGCATGGCCGGGGACCACGGGCCCGCTATGCCAGGCGCTTCCATCCAACCGTCCATGAGAGCCAGGTAAAACAACTGCTTGGATGGATCAAAAATGACGAGCGCCCGCGTGTTGATGACCATCTGCAAGTTGTCTCCCGCAGGCCTGAGTGCGGGTTGACCATCAATCAGTGCGAGGACCGCAGGGGTGCTGCTGAGAATAATGTTCGGAGCCTCATTGTTCAACTGATACGTTTTCTGCACATCGGAAGCGGCCGTCATTGAAAGCGATGTTTCGAGCAGGTCCAGAGGGATCGTCCGCATGGAACGCATATTGGCTTCGAGGGTCTGTTGATACTGTGAACCGTTATTGGGGAGCGATGGGAAATTATGTCTAGTCAGTTTGAAATCATCTAGTGTTACCAGGCGATTCACCTTGTCCACCTCCGTACGGGCTGTGAACCAGATCACTCCATAGGTTTTGTCCTTCGAACCTTGGCTCTGAATCGCGATCGCGGCGTAAGCATCCAGTCTGTTTCCAGTCCAATGTTCTACCTGTGGCTGGTAAACCTGTATCTTTGCGCCTTGAGCCGTAATTTGGCGCGGCCATGGATCGCCGGCCGGCGGGAGATCGGTGTCGGGCGGCAATTGCCAAGTGGTGGCCCCGAACGAGGTCATTGTCAGAGACAAGATTAGGGTGAAACTTATCGCTTGCCGGCAAATATTCAGCGTCATAGTCGTACGGTTCCGCTCGTTGATAGTCGATGCGCTTTCGGTCCGATTGGCCCAATTTATTGGCAATGTTTACACCCTGAAGGTGAAACAAAATTGCGACTCCCTCGCGGCTAGCTAATCGTTCATCCCAGGATGGAATCTGTCCACACACGGCCCCCGCAGCGAAAAGGCCGGCTGCACGCGCCTTCGATAGCATTGTTTGTGTTTGCCATACCTGCATTGCAGGCGCAGTCTGTGAACCCAGTCCCAGGCTTCCTACAAGATCTCTCCGGACAATTCCCCCTTTCCAGCGTGCTCAGCCTTGAGCAACAGATCCAAGTTGGTACACAGGGAAACTCCACTGATGGCAACCCATTCGCTTACGGGCATGCGCTGCAATTTCGGCCGTGGTTCCACTATGACGGAATTCCAAACACCACTCTCACGGCATCCGTGAGCTACATCTACTATTTCACCGTGCCGGGAACCAGCTATTACAGGCACGCAGAGTGGCGAGACACCTTGATGGGCACACTAAAACAACCCCTGCACGGTGGCTCGCTGTATGAACAGATTCGCGGTGAATTGCTCAACTTCCATGACAGCCACGGAATGGTGCAACACCTTCCCAGAGTTCGCTTTCGTTTTGGTCAAAACCTTTACCTTGGAGAAGGCGGGTCAAAACTGAGCAAGGCATACCTGGGTCTTTATCAGGACGCTATTCTGCAGTTCCCACAGCCCTCGTACTCCCACGTGACCTTCACCAGCGCCAGGTTCTTTGCAGGTGGTGGGTTCGAATTGGGCTCGAGAACGGAAGTGCTATTGGGATTTAGAGCTGAAGGTGAAGTTTCGAGCAGTGGATCAAAGGTCACCCTGTTCTTCGGGCCCGCCTTCAGCATTGAGTACAACTTTCGGGAGCGTCAACGGATGCATGCCAACCATCAGCGAACAACGGCCTTCAGAGATTTCTAGAAAATAAAGGCGCGAGCCAACCACCTGCATCGTTCGGAAGTGGAGAGTAACCAAGTTCTGCTGAAGAGAAGCAAAGTACAGCGTAAGGAGCGACAAATGAGATTCCTGAAACACGTCAACTGGGCTGCCACCAGCTTGCTGGTGTTGGCAGCGATGACCGCGGCACCTTCTGCCGCACAGCAAAAACCCAACATCCTGGTCATCATGGGCGATGACGTCGGATGGTTCAACGTCGGCGCCTACCATCAAGGCATGATGTCGGGAAAGACACCGAATCTCGACAAGCTGGCCGCTCAGGGCATGCGTTTCACTGATTACTACGCTGAAGCCAGTTGCACTGCGGGCCGTGCCAATTTCATCACAGGTGAATTGCCCATTCGCACGGGTTTGACCACGGTCGGGCAAGCCGGCGCGGACGTGGGTATCCCGGACCAGGCCGCGACGATCGCATCGGCCCTGAAAATGCAGGGATACGAAACCGCGCAGTTTGGCAAAAACCACCTCGGCGATCTGAACAAATACCTGCCTTGTGTACACGGCTTCGACGAATTCTTTGGCTATCTTTATCATCTCGATGCTATGTCGGATCCCTACTGGTTCGACTATCCGCAAGACTGGATCGACAAAACCGGCCCCCGCAATCTGACGCACTGCTGGGCTACCGATACGAACGACCCTACCGTGACGCCGCGCTGGGGAGCGGTCGGGAAACAGAAGATTGTGGATGAGGGGCCCTTGGCGCCCTTTCCAAACATGACCGACATGCAGAACTGGCAAGCTGGCCGCAAGGCGAAGTACGACATGGAGACTTTTGACGAAGTGCTGGTCGGCAGCACCAATGGCTTCATGGACAAGGCCAAGCAGGATGGTAAGCCGTTCTTCATCTGGCACAACACCACCCGCATGCACGTCTTCACCTACATCCCCCCGAAGTATCAGGCGATGATGAATCACAACACCAATTACGGGCTCGAAGAAGCCGGCATGGCCCAATTGGATGATAGCGTCGGCGCTCTGCTGAAGCACATCGAAGACATCGGCGAAACGGACAACACCATCGTCATTTTTACCACCGACAACGGCGCGGAAGTGTACACGTGGCCAGATGGCGGTATGACACCGTTTAAAGCCGGAAAAGGCACCGCGTACGAAGGTGGCTTCCGCGTGCCCGCAATCATCCGTTGGCCCGGGCACGTTCCTGCCGGCAAGGTTGAGAATGGGCTTATGTCGGGGCTCGACTGGTTTCCCACTCTCTTGGCCGCTGCCGGTAATACCGACATCACCGATCAACTTCTCAAGGGCGCGAAGCTCGGCGACCGAACCTACAAGAATCATCTTGACGGCTACAACCAGATGGAGCTTCTGCTCTGCAAAGGACCATCCGCCCGGCACGAACTCTTCTACTTCGCTGGCCCGAAGCTTGGAGCTCTTCGCATTGATGACTTCAAATTCCAGTTCATCGAGCAGCCCTACGGCTGGCCCGGCGAAAAGCTCGAAGTCGACATGCCCACGATGACAAACATTCGACAAGATCCCTTCGAACGAACATCCAACGTCCGCGGCGAGACCTTCAATACTGGCTCTCCTGCTTACGTAAATGACTTCATGGCGCGCGAATTCTGGCGTTTCGTCAATGTGCAACAGGAAGTGGGCAAGCTGGCAATGACAGCCGTCGACTATCCACCCATGCAGGCGCCGGCTTCGTTTAACTTGAGCGCCGTCAAAGCCAAGATCGACGAGATGATCAAGGCTCACGAAGCCCAGTAGTCACACATAACACGCGGGCGGCCGCGTTGGCAACGTGGCCGTCGGCAATTCTGGCGCTAAAGGTGCCCGAACGCTGGAAATCATACCACCATCTGCTGCATCTTAGGGCCAGAACACTCCGGTTGCCACTTTCTTAGGGACATCACCCAAGTAAAGCGCAGAGCGGAGGAAGACCTTGCCGCACAAGCTGGGAAGCCTGGGAAAACTGGCCGACGGCATCACCCATAACTTCATTAATCTGATGGGCGGTATTCTGGCTTCTGCGCAACTCGCACTAGCGGAAAATGAAACCAGTTCAAAGGTTGTCGATGAACTAAAGAAGATCAGCGCTGGGACCGCACGCGGGGCGGAAATCATCCGTCAATTGATGATCTCTAGCGGAAAGGACAGCCTGCCTTTTGAGCAGGTCGATATCTCTCTCGTCATTGAAGAGATGCTTCAACTGCTGCCGGTTTCTATTTCGAAACACGCCAGCTTGAGGCTGTGATGGCCGCCCTCCCCAACAGCTCCGGCAAATAGTAACGAACCTTGTCACCGACGCAGCCGAGGCCATCGGCGAGAGGATGGAGTGATCCGTGTTACTGCATCGCAGGTGAAGGTAGGCCGAAACTCAGATGTGCCTAGTGCGAAGAACTTGCCCGAGGGTAATTACCTGGCCACGGAGGTCTCCGACATCGGCTGCGGAATGACGTCAGATGTACGAGCTAAGTTATTCGATCCCTTCTTTACAACCAAAGGCCCTGGCCGCGGCTTGGGCCTCGCGCTCATCCAAGGCATTGCACGAGCCGACGGCACGGTCAAGGTCCGGACCGCACCCGGCCAAGGCACGACTTTTCAGGCGCTGCTGCCTTGTAATGGAAAAAGACAGGAGCTCATGGCGAAATCCCTGTTGTTGTCGCGCAGCAACTTGAACCACGCTCAGCTACGATTCTCGTTAGGGTTTCCGTGGTCGAGGCCAGCGACGGATCCGCTGCCATGGGCGTAATTCGCGCGAACACGGAGGATATTAATTTGGTCCTGCTTGATTTCAAGCTGCCGGGATTATCAAGCCGAGAGGTCTTCGAGGAACCCGGCGTATTCGACCGGACGTGAAGGTCGTTCTCACCAGCGCTTATGGAAAGGAAGCAGTCGATGGCTCTTTTGCCGGATTGCTGGTGGCGCATTTTATCCGGAAACCTTCCAACTTGAAGCACTGATGTCCGTACTCAAGGAGGTGCTCTCATCTTAGCTGTGCCGCCCCCGCCTGGCTCGGGCGACTGCGTCGGCCCTCGCAACTGAGAGGCTCGATTCCGGCTCATAGTTACGAACCCCTTAAGCTGACGCTCGTTTCGTGATTCTGCGATCGGACAGCTCGCTCGAGATGTGCCAGCAAAGTGGCAACCTCGAAAACATCAGCGAGCTGAAAACAGCCTTCTTTTCGGCGGCCGGAGCCAACTGTGATGTTCATTCGATTGACATTGGCTTCGAACATTGACTCATCGGCCGGATCATTGCCGATGCAAATGCAATCACTGTTTTCCAAGCTCAGCCTGCGTCTGATCCAGCTCAAGCACGTGCCTTTGTCCCAGGCCACGCGAGGGTGGATCTCGATCGCATCCCTAGCCGTCCTCATACCGAACAGGCCGTCATACGAAGCCAGAGACTGGCGTACCGCGCGGATCAGTGAATAATGCTCGATCCTATCTACGTTCCGATAGTGGACAGTAGCAGTAAGTGCCTTGTCTTCTAGCCAAGCTCTTTTCCATGGCGCAATAACTCGCCTGAGATGGTCGCATATTTCTGCCAGTTTTGGGCGTAGCAGGCGTGCTCCGGCGTGCTCGAATCTAAAACCTGGAGCTCGGATTGCGAGTCCGTGATTGCCCGCCAAGATAACAGGAAGGGGTAATCTGCTCATCAAGTCTTCCAACGCACGGCCGCTGATCACCGCGATTGCAATGCGAGGTGCACTACAGAGATGACCCAGGCTTTCGATTATCATCTTGGGGACTACAACGTTGGGTGGAAAATCGACAAAAGGGCACAAGGTGCCATCAAAATCCGTCACCAGAAGGATCTGGTTCCCAGCCTCTATCAGACGGTCGATCTCGGGGAGACAAGCGGTTGCACTAAGCATCAGGCTACCTCCGTGTCAATTAGACTGGGCCGGTGGAACGCGATGTGACCAAGAGGCCAGATTCCTTCGTTGGCCAAGCCGCAGTAGTAACCTCTCTCGATTTCGGCCGGCAGCCAGACGCGTCTAAGATCGTATGCCGGGTCTTCGGGTGGAACGCGCACAGGCTGACGGGCGTCGACAGTGATTCGGTCTGCCGTTCCGCTTCCATGGGCAACCCATACGCCGCCGGACGCCCGCATGATCGGATCAATCGCTGCCGTCAGGCCGCTAGCCGGTTTTATACACTCAACCTTCCCATTCCTGTGCTCGTGGATGTACGGTTCGCGATTCGACACTGCGACGAACTTGTATCCATGCATCCGCTGTACCACGACTTGCTGCAGGAAGTGTTTGGCCCACGTACGCATGATTCGGCTCGCTTTACACACAGTCGGCGAAGTCCACAACTCAACCGATGCTGTAATCTAACGATGCGTAACGGAACGAACCGGGCGCACTAAATGCAGAAGTGGAGCTTCCTCGGAATAGAAAGTTCTCACTGGGACTGCACTGAACTTCCGTAGTTTTCGTAGTTTACTTCGTTCCTGATCACGCGCCCGTCCTGGCGCGACCGGAACTCAATTTGAAGCGGCAATATATAATTGCCATCACCAATTCGGGTGTTGCCGTAGTCGAGTGCGAGGCTAATGTCCTGAATTGGAAAGGACGCAGGAATCTCGTCGGCGTGAAGAGTGATGCGATGCACAAAGTGGTTCTCGGTATCGATAAAAACGAGCCCATGATACGCGGTCGCAAGATCCAGGGATTCTTCGGAAATCTCGATGTGATAACTGGATTTGAAGGCCCGAACCCGATAGCCATACACATGCATCCGCTTGCCCCGTAACGTGTACCATTCTTGCCACGTGAAATCCGTTTGGGTTTTCGGCAAAAAGATCGCCTTCATGATGGAGTCGAATTCTCGGGAGGGAGACGCGGCCGTTAATTGATCGTGGGAGATACTGGCCGATTGGCGACTCTCCGACATCACCTTGTAACTGACGCGACCATCCAAATACGTGAGACGCCCGACGATTAGATCGATCGGCCGCCAACCGCCGTCGTTTAAATCCTCAAAACGGCGGGTAGTTTGTATGCAGACAAAGTCTGGGAGATTCGCTTCGTGGTTTACGGCATATTTGGTTGCATCCGTAAGTACGTTGTGCTGTTCGCGTGCATCCGGAGGGGAAGGCGTTCTGGTCTGGCACTGCAGCACGCCGACGGTGCCCAGAAAACTTGCAGCCAGTATCAAATTCATATGAGTAGCGATTACTACTTCGCTTGGCTGGATTGATTAAATTGCGTGGACAAAGCCATCAGTGCGCGCGCGGCTTCTGGTTTTCTGTTCTGTCCTGCCCGGGCGTCGGGTAGATTCGCTCAACTAGGGCCACCGGCACTTGCATGTGATCGCCCTGAGTAGTGATGAAATAGAACATTTTGCCCTTCACCCAGTACTTCAATGCTGTGTATGCCCAGCGATTCTTGAGCGCAATCAGAGGCGGATGCTCGTCACTGGCGTCGTGCGGGGATTCGGGTCCTCGGTAGACTGGCATTCCAGCCGTATCGGAAGCCGAGTACTCGGCCACCTCTGGGGCTGCAACACCGCTCGGCGGATCCTGCACTTGATCCGGCGGGGAAATCAACGACAACGGATTAGACGGTTGTAGCGGGTAATAGGGCCAATCAGGGCCGACGGGATAACCCGGATCAAGCGTGTTGTAGAACCCAGATCCATCAAAAGGGGTCCAACCGTTCCGATTTAGGATAACCGGATTGGGAAAAAAACCCAACCGCTGCCTCCATCGTTGCCCGCTAGTCCACGGCCCGGTAGCCATGGTCCCGAAGCGTGGGGGGAATCTCCAATTTGGCCGGGTGAATGGGTTTGGATTTGTAAGAGTAGGCGGGCCCGAGCGAAATCCCCCACGCGATGCTCCGCCGCCTGACTGCTGAGCAGCGATGGCCACAAGAACAAACGCTAGAATTGCGGTCGATGGCCGCCGCATAAAGAAACCTCGCTCCGACCCCCTTGATTCCGGTGTCACCTGAAAGAAGCAAAAAAAGGGGCGCTGGGCCAAGTAAATCAGGAGTACTGTGGTTGCACTACGATTGCCTCTTTCAGGCCAGCAGGTGAGTGGAAAGCCTCAACGGCGAGACGATAAGCGACCTTCGCATCTTCGCGGTCTCCGTTCACGGCGTCCAAAGAAAAGCCCTCCCACGCCAATTGTGCCTGGGTATGCAAAGCTTTCTTCCAGGCCGCGCTTTCGACGAAGGGAGCAATCAGCGAAATGGAATTCAGGATTCCAATAGTGAGCATCGGTGAATTGCGCGCAACCTGGCGAATGGGACCGTACGCCGCTGCCACAACATGCTGGAACTCGTTCAGGTGTTCGATGACGCGAGGATTTCCTCTAATATCGACATGCACGGCACTCCTGGGCGTGTTTTGTGCCAGTTCCCGCAAACCATCGGTCAACCAGTTGACGCACGTTACGGCAGTATTTGGGTCGTTTATGCCTGGAGACATAGCGCGAAGGGCGATTTCCACGATCTGCGCCAGCGCAAATTCCGGATCTTGCGCCAAGGTCCGGCGCACGCCGATCCTGACTGTGCGACAGAACACCTCCGCCAAACGGCTCGCCGGCAGCTCTTGGCCTTCCGCCACGGCGAGTGTCGCGCCTTTGACGACGAATTGTCCTGGTCTAAAAAGAAATCGCACCACCGCGTCAGCCTCAACCGCTGCCAATACGAGAGACTGGTAGTCAATCAACTGAATATAGCCTGTGACGGACGCCGCCAGCGCCAGATCGGGCCGCACTTCAGGAATCGATATTCTAGAGGTTTCCGGCAACCTGCGGTTCTGGCGGATCACCCACCGGAAGTCCTTGGAAAGACCCGCCAGCACATTGTTGACCTGGATGCTCACAGCGACGTGGTTAATGTAATAGATCAAGACACCAATACAGGCAAGCGCCCATATGGTGCTGATCCAAATCGACAGCCAAGGAACGTATTCCTTCTCGTTGGGCCGAGACGTAACCGACAATAGTGTGAGCAAGCTGAAAACGAAGGTAGCGGCAAATACGCCGATGCAGACCTGGGTTCCGCGGTCGCGCATGTAGCGCCGCAACAAGCGCTGTCCGAATTGCGACGCGGCGATGGAAAGAGTCAAGACAGTAATCGACAAGACCAGTCCCAAAGTGGTGATGATCGCTCCGGCTGTCGCCGACAACAAGGCACGTGCATCGGCAGCGCTGCCTTGATCGAGCCAGCCGGGGAGAGCGATAGCGCCGCTGTAGTGTGCCCTATCGAGCAACTGGGTAACAACGAATACTGCCAGCGCCGCTGCCACAGTAAGCGATGGAGCCAGCCACAAATTGGTTCGCCAGAATATGTTCATAATTCCGTTTAGCCACGTTCATAATTCCGTTTAGTCGCGCTTCCAGACCCGGGGCAGGCTTAACGATGGGCTAATAGTCTATTTCGCGTTCAAGCTTTTCTTAAGATTGACTGCGACATGCACGGCGGCCTGATCCAGCGCGTTCGGCGATGGGTCCGGCGTCGGTTCGTAGATCGACCAAAGTACCATGCCGTTTCGGGGGTCGACTAGAAATATAGTTCCGCGATATCCGCCGGTTCGTGGACGTTCATATCTGGAGCGATCGTCATCGTTGATCGCCGTGTTAGAAGGCTTCCCCGTGGCTTTATATCGCGCGGTCGACCAGGCCCAGAACGCCTCATCTACTCTGTCGGTTAGCACGGCATCTGCATTTTCCGGGTCTAGCACGACCCATACCACACCTGAGCTGGTGAGCCGGCTGGCCAGATGGCGGTCCAGTCCGTTGGCCATCGGAATGATGTACACTGTGCGGGTCTTCAACTGTAGGTGAAACTCGCCGCCGGAGAGGGTGGAGCAAAGCAACACCATCGCCACAACGATCGGTGGCGTCTTCACAAAACCAGTCAGCGCAGGTTTCATCAATTCATAACGATCCCGCGCAAGCTGACCAGTTCTAATTTATTTGCTCAACTGGACAGGGCGTCCTGAAGCACGGTCGCAAGATCACTCAGTTGAAAGGGTTTTCGGATGAAGTGTGAGATTGGGAGTCCAGCGAAGGAGGCGTCGATCGTGTTCCTATCGTAGGCGCTGGTGAGAATGACTTTCAAGTCTGGTCGAATCCGCCGGACCTCATCGAGAATCTCCCTACTTGATCTTCCGGGTAGCGTGACATCCAGCAAAATCACGTCGATGTCTTCTTTATACTTCTGCATCAGATCCATTCCGGCCGATCCGTCACTCGCCTCGATCACCGAGAAACCTCTCTTGCGAAGCGCTTTTGAAACGGCAATTCGCAGCAGCTCTTCGTCCTCCACGATAAGGATAGTCCCGACCTGAATATTGGCATGCTCCGCCCCAGTCGAACTGCTGACGCTTGGCTTTAATGCCGGTGGGGAGCAAGGCAGCAGGACCTCAAACGTCGCTCCTTGGCCGGGCGAACTAATCACATTAATGGTGCCGCCATGGTCTCGGACGATCCCTTGAACTACAGCCAATCCTAGACCGCGGCCCACGAATTTGGTGGTGAAAAACGGATCGAAGATTTTCGCTTTCGCCTCTTCAGTCATCCCACAACCGGTGTCCGACAGCCCCAGGCGCACGTACTGGCCTGAGCCCGGGCTCCCTGTCAGTCGCGATGTGACGACTTGAATCACCCCGGCCTGTTCTCCAATCGCTTCCGACGCGTTAATCACCAGGTTCATCAACACTTGCCGGATCTGAGGCGCATTGCCCAACACAGCCGGCAGGTTCTTGTCGAGATCGACCTGTAAAACTACCTTCTTGGAGATCGAGACTTTCAGGAGCTCCAGCAGTTCTTCCACCAACCGCGATAGATCCACTGGCTCCGCCAAGGTGGCTTGATCCTGGCCGGCATAAATCATCAGCTCCCGAACGATTTCGGCGCCGCGGATTGCGACCCCTTTGATTCTTGTGATCTCTTCACCCGCAGGCAAGCCCGCAGCCAGATCCGACTCAACCAGTTCTGCCTCGGCCAGAATACCGCCCAGTAGATTATTAAAGTCATGAGCGATGCCGCCCGCCAGCACTCCCAGGCTTTCGAGCTTCTGTCTGGCGAGGACTTCCTCCTGGGTGCGTCTCAACTCGGTTATATCGATGCAAGAGCCGATGAAGCCGGCGAAAACGCCGCCCGGCGTAAAACGTGGAGCCCCTACGGTCAGCATGGATCGATACTCACCATCCGCCCGGCGAAGCCGGAATACGGTTTGGAACTCCTGGCGGGCGTCGAACGAAGAAGAGTACCTGGCCAGGAACCCCTCGCGGTCGTCCGGATGAACGCCAGCGACCCAGCCATCGCCGATTTTCTGCTCGATGGACTGGCCGGTAAACTCAAGGCAGCGCTTGCTGAAAAACGTGCAAAGCTTATCAGTGCCGGCAACCCAGATCATCACCGGGGCTGTGTCGGCCATATTGCGAAAACGCTCTTCGCTCTCGACCAGCGCAGCCGCGGCTTGCTTCCGTTCGGTGATGTCGAGATTGACACCGATGATACGGGCGGGACGGCCGGAGTCGTCAAGGAAAACCGTACCCTTTCCGAGCAGCCAATGCACGCTCCCGTCCGGCCACACGACTCGGAATTCCGCATCCCAAACGTGCGTCCGTTCAATCGTATCCCGCATGAGGTTCCGAACTCGCTCGCGGTCCTCAGGATGAATCAAGTTGAGCCATTCCTCGTATGTGAGCGGCCGATGGCCGGGAGACAAGCCGTAAAGCCTGTCATATTCGCCGGAGATCAGGATTTCGTTGACGCGCAGATTCCGATCCCACACCCCCACCTGCGCTGCGCTCTGAGCGAGCATTAGGCGTTGTTCGCTGTCCCGAAGAGCGCGCTCTGCGTGTATCTTCTCGGTAATGTCCTCGACCACAGCGATGAAATATTTCGGCAGGTTGCCGTGGTCCCGCACCAGAGATCGATGTAGCCTCCCCAAAAGATGGTCCCGTCCTGGCGGATATAACGTTTCTCCATGGTATGCGAGGAGATCTCACCTGCCAGAAGCTGGCGGCGACCCTTCAGAGACTCATCGTTATCATCGGGGTGCGTGATATCCTGCAGCGTTCGCCGCCGCAGCTCGGCTTCGGAGTAGCCGAGCATCTGGCAAAAGCGGTTGTTCACAAGCAGCCACGCCCCATCGAGCCCGATCTGAGCGATGCCGACGGCCGCTTGAGCGAAAATCGCTTGAAAGCATTCCTCGCTTTCATTCAGGGCTGCCTCGGCGCCCTCACGTTGGAGCTCATTAGCCATTAAGCCAGGGTTAGGATTTCGGCCTGCTGGATGCACTTAGTATACTCTACGGCTCTTCCGTTTTCGGTTGCTTCTTTTCGGATTCGCCGTTGCCAGGCCATTCCAAATCACTACTCAGTTTTGGCCTGCGATCCAGTACCCTGGACGAGTCCGGACTTCGAGTTTTTGACCCTTGACGACTACCTTGATTTTATGAAATCCAACCTCATTGAGGTTGTTCGGGGAGTAACTGAGCAGATATTCGCTATGGAGGTCCTGGTTGAGGCTCTGGATCGCTTTGCCCAGCGTCCCATCGCCACTAAAGGAATATTTTTCTCCTCCCGTAAAGCGCGTCAATGCCTCGAGCGTGTTGTCAGCAAAGACATTCTTAACCGACTGTAATCCGTTAACAACGAGTGGGACCCAGTTACCAAGATAGTAGTTTTGATCGATGGTGGTCGGCGTTAGTGGCGCACCGTCTGGCACGTGATAAGCGGTGGTCGGCAGGAGGGGCGGCGGCTGGGGCCGCGGTTGGGACGTCAGTTCTGCGGCAGCGGTGGAGACGTTGAACGAATATATAGTGACATTGGCCAGTTGAGCCTCGATGAGCGCTTCGCGCAAGTTCGCGTGACTGCCCTTGTCCCACTTTTCGGAAATCACCAAAATCGCGCGGCGCCGATCGCGAGGCCTGTTCCGGAGCATCCGGACAGATTCCATAACAGCATCGATGGATGCGTGGCTATAGCTTCCCGTTGTCAATTTCGTGATCCCCTGGCAAAGTTTGTCGCCGTCGCTGGTGAAATCCTGGCTGATTTCGACGCTGTGGTCAAACCCCACCACGGCGATTTCTCCATCTTGCCCAACCACCAGATCCATCAGAGCTGGACCAATCCGTTGTATTTTTGGCAGGATCCCCGTCATATCGGCGCTGCGCTGAATCGCAACAACCAACGAGAACGGAAAGTCCCGCAAATCGGCAGTAACTTTCTGCAGCTTGCCGTTGTCGTAGACCTCGAAGTCCTGGAGTGGAAGATCCTCTATGAACTCGCCACGCTTGGTCCTCACTGTGGTTGGGGCAATCACGACTGAAACACTGGTAGAGATGGTGTCGCCCGGGTTTTGTTTGGGTGGATCAGCACCGCCGAGCGATTGGACCACGCAGGTAACGGCGGCCAGCAGTCCTGCGAAGTTAATAGTGCAGTGAATAAGGCGCGTGCTCATAATCCCATCCCTCCAGATTCTGGACCAACCGTGTCACCTGCGGGAGCTTGCGTTCGCCGCCGGTGATAACGGTGATGAAAAAGAACCCGGGACGCGCCAACATTATTCGACGTATTTCCAAAAAGTCATTATGCGTCCGGTCACGTGACAGAGCAGCACTATTGCCTACCATAGACGGCGTCTTCAAAAAAAGCCCTGATCGAAAGAATCTTCTATGGCTCGCAGGCGGATACTGATCGGCTCCCTTGGACTTATATTGGTCGCTAGCCTTACCTCTGGCGGAAGTAAGATCGGATCTGCACAAGCGGCTCAGACATACAGACCGAACGTCATGGGCATTCTTGCGGGTCGACGAATGCGTGCGGCTCCCCAGGAAGCCGGAGGCGGAGGCTCGCAGAAACCGAACATCCTCTTTATCATGGGCGACGACATCGGCTGGATGCAGCCCACTATCCACCACTGCGGTCTGATGGTCGGAGAAACGCCCAGCATCGACCGAGTTGGCCGCGAGAGCGATCTTCATGGACTATGTCGCCATCCAGAGTTGCAGGTCCGGGCGCAATGCTTTCTTCACCGGCATTTATCCGTCGCGCACCGGAATGATCCAAGAAACGCGCCGGAATCTCTTATTTGTGTCGTGGCGCCCGTAATTTTTTGAGAGCCGGACCGGTTCTGGAAGACGGCGAATTTAATCAATCCCACGAGCCAAAACAGACATCCAGGCCCACGTCTGGAGACCTCGATGCTTGAAAAAGATAAGAAGCGGAAATATTTCTCGATTGTGATGCGCCTATCGGTGACAGCCTTCGCTGTTATGGGTTTGGCAATAACCACTGCGGTGGCTCAAGACCCAGCTCTCGCGCCTCCGGAGAATGCAATGGGGCCGCCGGCGATCCCGCTTAGTAGATTATTCGGTGGATTCTCATTCTCGACGCCGGCGAGCACGGCAATCAGGTTCTGGCAAGGTAACTATCCTTCCATGGGCGAACTGCCCGGCCGTTCCGCTTCTAAAGAGCGGCTGGTGGTTGGACCAGGCAGAATCCAGCGGATCACGCTCGAACAGGTGAAGCAGCAACAATTTGTGAGCCCAGCTAATAGCTCACTCGCGCGCCTGGGTCAACTCTCGGTCGAAGCCGCGAAACAACATCGGCTAGGCGCGCAAGCTGATTACTTTCCCAAGTTCGGTGCAACGGTTGCAAACTTGCATTACAGTGAGTTCCTGGGTCAAGTCATATCGATTTCCCGCCCGCTCTCGGGTTCAACCTCGCAGGTCCCGGTGCCGTTGTTTTCACAGAATATGACTATCGCTGCTGTTACGTTCGTTCAGCCAATCACTCCGCTCTTTCAGGTCTATCAAGCTGTTCGGATCGCTCGCGCCGACGAGCGCATTGCCATGGCAAAGGCTGGAGTTCCGGTTACGAAGAACGCATCTGATACACAGGTAGAGGAGACCTATTTCAGACTTCTGATTGCCCAGCGCCGGTTGACTTCCGCTGAGGTGAAACTCAAAGATACCGGGAACCGGCCGGCCTATGCCTCCGCCTCCATCGAGCTGATCCGCGCTCCCGGTGAAGAGCCAGAGTTAATGGAAGCCAGGAAGACGTTCCTGACCGCGAGCGCTGAAGTGAGAGATCTGACCGCCTCGCTGAACCGTATTATGGGTTGGCCCGAGGCCACAGAGTTGGAGTTGGTTCCTCCCGACCCGCTGGTCGAAAGCATTTCTCTCGAAGAAGTCGCTGACAAGTCGTCTGCCGCTAATCCCGAAGTGATCGAGGCGGAGCAGACTGTAGTCAAGGCGCGCGCTGCCTCCGTACTCTCCAAGCTGGCATACATCCCCACCGTGGCTGCAGTGGCCGGTTTTGCGTATCAGAATGCCATCCCGCTGGTGCCGAATAACTTCGGGTATGGAGGTGTAATGGTTTCCTACAACATCTTTGATTTCGGTAAGCGCGAGCGAGCGGTTAAGGAAGCCAGTGCGCAACTCGGGATGGCCGAAATCGCCGTGGAACTGACCAAGACCAAGATCGCAGCCAACGTGAAGAAGGCGTATTTTGAACTGGAACGCTCTCGTCAGCTTAGCCAACTGGCACAGAAAATGGGATCATCCGTGGCTTCGCTGATGAACGTAAGCTCAACATCGGAAAGCCTAGAGATGAAGGCCGCGCGCGCCAAAGTGGAAACGGAGTTGCTCGAAGCTGATCTTGCGCATCGCCAGGCGTACGCTCACCTGAAAGCTCTGGTGGGCCCGCAACCAGTGAATATCGACGGTCGATGATTACAGGCCGGCTGTTGTCGCCGCAAAAAATAAGCCCTCCGCGCGGCCGCGAACATCGGAACTCCAGAGGTGCACGGTCCAAATGTTACCTGCAGGAGCTCATAAGAGCAGATGGATGTGGGTGCTGACGGGCACGTTGATAGGCGCTGGCCTGAGTGTGGGGTTGAACTATCGTCAACATCGCGCACAAGCTGCGGCGGTTTCAGACCCTGCGGGAGCCTCTTGCGAAAACGGCATTGGAGCGGCTAGGGCCCACACGGAATCGTCAGCCACGAGCGTCCCTGGCAATGCTCCAAACACTACTGCAGCGCCGACTGCGTGGACTCCGAAAATTAACGACCGCAAGCCGCCGGGACAAACGCCCGAGGGAATGATCTGGATTCCTGGCGGCCAGTTCTGGATGGGAACGGCTGACGACCACATGGCGGATGCCAAGCCCTGGCACCGCGTCTACGTCGATGGCTACTGGATGGATAAGACGGAAGTGACTAACCAACAGTTCGGCAGGTTCGTGAAGGCCACGGGCTATGTCACAGTTGCGGAGCGGAAGCCGCGCGCCGAAGACTATCCGCACGCGCCCCCGGAGAAGTTGGTCGCCGGCTCGGTCGTCTTCTCACCGCCGGATCACGCCGTCGAGCTTGACAATCACTTCCGCTGGTGGAATTACATACCCGGGGCGAACTGGCGCCATCCGGAAGGTCCCAACTCGGATATTAAGACTCGGATGAATCATCCCGTCGTGCATATCGCCTACGAAGACGCCGTCGCCTACTGCAACTGGGCCGGCAGCCGCCTCCCTACGGAAGCCGAATTTGAATTCGCCTCACGTGGCGGACTCGATCGCAAACGCTACGCCTGGGGCGATGAGCTCAAGCCCGGTGGTAAACACATGGCGAATACGTTTCAAGGCCACTTCCCCGAAACGAATACGGGCGAAGACGGATACACGGCCACCGCTCCGGTAGGCTCGTTCCCAGCTAATGGATATGGTCTGTTCGATATGGCAGGGAATGTGTGGGAGTGGACCTCCGATTGGTACCGTGCTGACTATTATCGAACCCTGGCAGCGAGCGGCGAAGTAGCCATAAATCCTACAGGGCCCGCCGATAGTTTCGATCCCAACGAACCGGGCGTGCGCAAGCGTGTGCATCGCGGAGGATCATTTCTTTGCACCGACCAATATTGTGCGCGCTACATCGCAGGCGGACGCGGCAAGGGGGAATTGGACACGGGCACGAATCACCTGGGTTTTCGTTGCGTACGCGAGCCTGAGCAACAACGAAATAAATCCCGATCCTCCGTAATGCCAAAAGGGCGAAACCATTTTCATTTCTATCGTCGCGCCGATGACACTGGAGAAGATTCGCGGAACTTGGCTGTGCACTCCGGGAGGTTCATATGACTGCGAAGTGGCCAACTTATTTCGCGCTGGCCACGGTCAGCGCGTTGGGAATCAATTTGGCTTATCTCTTAAGCGAAAACGAGACGAACCGGCAGCTCAGCGTCTCAAATCAGACTCTACGTGCGTCGATGTTTCAATTGCAGAACGAACTGCAAGCCGTCAAGGGCCAGTTAGACGAACTGAGGATCACTCTTCGTTCACCTGCCCCTGCGACGTCCGCAGCACTGCCCCAGCCATCGAAAGGCCACCCCGGAAGGACCTCGCGAGCGCAGGCACTGGCCACGATCCGGTCAGATTCGCGTTTCAACGACCTTCAAAAGCAGCTTTCGGACCAGCGGAAGCAGCTCGCGAACACGCGTGAGGATCTGGACAAGACACGCGAAAACCTTGAGGGCTCGCTTAGCTCGACCAAAGATGAACTCTCCGGGTCGATCGCCCGCAACCATAATGAATTGGTTGCGCTCCAAAAACGCGGCGAGCGCAATTACTACGAGTTCCATCTCACCCGGTCAAAAACATTCGAACGAGTGGGACCGTTGCGACTCTCGCTACGCAAAGCGGACATCAAGCGCAAGCGCTTCGACATAATGATGGTGGTGGACGACAACGAGCTTCAGAAGAAGGGCGTGAATTTGTATGAGACGCTGTTGCTAAATCTTGCCGACCGGCCCCAGCCGCTGGAGGTTGTGGTAAACAAGATTTCCAAAGAAGCCGTTGTGGGCTACGTGAGCGAACCCAAATACAAAAGATCGGAGTTGAGCGCTAGCGCTGGCTTAACGCCCTAACGGATCGCGTTGTATTTCTGACCTGTGGAATCAATTTGTCAGGTAAACATCTGGATGCTGCCATCCAGCGCCATGAGCCCTGTCTCGACCCTCAGGTGCGGATGCCGGCGCTGCACATCCTGTCTAAAAGCAGCTAACACTCGTTTGTGTGTATCGGTTTCAGCCGGTAAATTTGCGACGCTCTCAGCTCCGTAAGCTATCCGCGCCGCGCCACAGTCGCGGTGATCGATGGCGATTACGCGCTTGATTTTGTGAAGTTCGATAGAGGTTGCCAAGTTGTCCCAGAACGTCTGATGCCAGGTCTCGAAAGCCTTCGCCTCCGCGGCGATCGCAGCGCCCGCAATTGTGAATTGGCTATATCTGCCATCCATATCGCGGGCGTTCATGTAGCTGTGTACTGGATCGATGATGCGAGGGTCGATACAAGAGAGCAGCATGGCTTCGTAGGTGGGCTTTTGCGCCCATGTTCGTACCGGTGCGAAGCCGGCGCTCAGACCCATCCCAGCCAAGAGACAAAGCAAACTGCGCCTGGTAGAGGCGTCTGCGCGGAGGTCAGCCCCAGATCGCCATGTGCACTTACTAAGCATTGGACGATATGAAACCATAACGCTCTTGTTGTTAGGGATGTAATGCAAGGGGCGACGGCTCATTTCTTGACGCACGTCGACCAGAGGACAGACGATCCAGATAGATACTGACTTACTAGGCTTGAGACGGGATCAACCGATAACGCATGGCCATTCTTTCGGCCTCCAGGGTTATCAGCTTGCTTCCGGTGTATCTTGACACGCCTTTCGAAGCAGGCTGATCAACTCTCCGAACTGGTATGGCTTGCGGACATAGCCCCACGGATGCGGTTCGTCAATCGAGGAGAGAGCACGGTCTTTGTTGAACGCCGTCGTAAGGATCACTTTCACGCCTGGGCGAATCCGTCGCATTTCCTTCAGGACGTCCCGGCCGGGCATTCCAGGCAAGGTCACATCTAGCAAAACCACATCAATCTTGGTTTCGTTCATTCGAAAAAGGTTTGCACCGGTTGTGCCATCGCCGGCCTCAATTATGGAAAAACCTGCCTTCTGGAGCATCTTTGAAACTGCGAGGCGGATTACGTCCTCATCCTCGACTACGAGCACAGTTCCAGCGACCGCGCCGGATTCACGGGCTGACGAGGTTACTGCGATATCCGTCGCCTCGCTTGCCGGCTGACCGATACATGGCAAAAGAATCTCAAAACGAGACCCTTCGCCAGGAACACTCACAACATTGATAGTCCCATTGTGGCTATGGATGACTCCCTGCACGGCGGCGAGTCCCAGCCCGCGACCGGCTAATTTTGTCGTGAAGAATGGATCGAAGATCTTGGCCACGGTCTCAGCCGTCATGCCACAACCGGTATCACGCACCTCCAGCCGAAGTCGGCCGCCCGCCGAAGAATCTGATTGATATCCCGCAGACGCGTCTTGCACAGATTCTACCTTCGCAACGGTCACGGAAATGACTCCCTCTTTGTCTCCGAGCGCCTCCGAGGCGTTTGTGATCAGGTTCATCACAATCTGGCGGATCTGTACGGCGTTTGCGCGGACGGCCGGAAGCTTCTTAGGAAGGTCCACTATCAGAGTGGCGTGTTTCGAAATCGAGATCTTGACGAGTTCCAGCATTTCTTCCACGAGCCGGGATAAATCCAGTGGTTCGAGACGTGCCTCGTCTTGCCCGGAGTAAACCATCAACTCGCGAACCATTTCACCAGCGCGAATGGCGACAGTCTTGATCGCCTGGAGCTCTTGACCGGGAATTGAGCCCCCGGCCAGCTCAGTCTCAGCAAGCTCCGCTTGCGCGAGGATACCACCTAACAGATTGTTAAAGTCGTGAGCGATGCCGCCGGCTAGCACACCCAGGCTCTCCAACTTCTGTCTAGCGAGAGCCACTTCCTGAGTTCGTTTGAAATCGGTGATGTCGATGCAGGCTCCCACGATTCGGTGAACACGGCCGAGGCCATTCCGCATAGGAATGAGGTTAGAGTGGAAATAATGCAGTCCGCTCGGCAGATTAATTTCATCGTCATAGTAGATGGGTGTACCCGCTTCTAAACAGCGGCGATAGGTCGTAGTTAGCTTCTTAGCGAGGTCTTCGGAAAACACCTCTTCGACGAATTTGCCGGACACTTCCGCATTCGTAAGGCCCACAGCCTGCTCCTCGGCCGAGTTGAACCCCGCGTACCTGAAACGGCCATCCGGAGTGACATCGACCAGGAACATGCATACTGAGATGTTCTCGAATATATCTTTGTATTGCAGCTCAATTTGGCGCAGCGCAAGGTTCGGGCTGTCGGGCTCCGCGGAGCCGCGAATGTAACTGATCTCTTCTTCCAATTCGGCGATGCGCGCGCGAAGTCGGTGAGTTTCGTCTTGAGGCGCATAGTCGCCCACATTTGGCGTATTCATCGAAGCAGGCCCCAGTTGGCTCCATTGACAGACAGTAAAACTATGGTAACGCAAGAACCTACCGGGGCCATCGCCGCCGGGGACAATCTTATTCCGCTCGGAGACCGTATTCCGCCAAGAGCTCCCTGCTGGGCTGCCCGCGGTACACCCGGACCCAATAGGAACCGCGCGCCAGTTTCTCAACCAGTATCGCTAAACGGCCATCGCGGACTTCGGCTGCCCTCTTAAGGACCTCGTTGCCAACCGCATCGACGATGTCGATTTCATAATCCGCGAAGTTGGCGTGTACAGCCACATCGAAAACAAGAAGAAGGGGTCTCGCGGTGGACATTGCCGGTCCCGCGTCTGGCCCGCGCAGGGATTGCATCAGCAAGATCGCTGGTGGCAGTTTGGCGGGGTGGGAGTCACCTGTAATCAGCAAGATCAGCAGCGCCGTAAGAGCCGCTGCTGTTCCGGACCAGAAACTGGTTCGAAACGCAAAAGCGCCTGACGACCGCGAAGTGGTGCTCGCGTTTTCCAGCATCGCGGCCTCTCGAAAGAGAATCAGTAACTCATCTGCTTCCACAAGCCGGTTTTGGCAGACTGAGCAGACTAATAAATGCTCTTCCAAGTCAGGCCTTAACTCCGCGGAAAGAGTTCCCAGCGCGTATTGATCGAGAAGGTTTTCTTCAATATGCGGCATTGGCATCTCCCTCAGCGCTGGCGCCGTGCTCCCCCTTCGTCGCGAGCCGCCAACCCATCTAAATAAGCAGTGGGCGGAAGAGGGCTCGCTTATCAAGTTTCTCAGGAAACAGCAATTCTTGTAACGCATCGACCAGGCTAATTCGGGTGCGCTACCAAAAAAAGAAATGATAATCTATTCCGACTGATCGCACTGCACTAATATCAGTGCAACCCGCGACTTTGGGCAGGAAGGTAATGCGCCCTGAAGACGCCGTTGTTGGACCCGGAGCGGCGGTTCCGGCCGGCAACAAGGAAGCGGAGGAGTGACTTTGATGACCGGCATGGTTCGGGAACAGGCGACCATCCTCGTCGCCGATGATGATCCCGACATGCTCCGGGTCACTGCGGCGATCTTGAATCGTTTCGGGTATAACGTGTTGACGGCTAAGAACGCCGAGGCGGCGCTCAAGGCTTTTGAGGAGGCCCCGCGGACTATCCAACTTGTCATCTCCGACGTTGTGATGCCGGGAATGAAGGGGCCGCAACTTATTCGTTCTATCAAGAGTCTTTCACCATCTACAGCAACGCTCCTCATGTCCGGCACGTTGGGAATCGCTCTCGATGCGAGTGCGGCTTCTATCGAGAAACCATTCCGGATGCCTGCGCTGGTTGCGAAGGTGCAAGACCTCTTAGCGGGTTGCGATTTCGCGAAAATCGACCTTGAGCAGTCCATCGTAAGATCTCAGCGGCCCGCGGCGAACGGCGACGACGTGAAACATGCTCCCTCCCATCCACTCGATGAAATCGAGCACCCCGGTAGCTTGTTCCCAACTCGACAAACGTGATACAACAAAGGCACATTCGCGAGAGGGCGCTTGACCAATTATGGACGGCACGGCCTTTTCCACTCGCTTCTTCGCCCGCCTTCAACATGTGCGAGCGCGGATTGTAAAACCTAGTTACGCGATCGCGTCTCTGACCATCGTCCTGTCGGTGGTTCAGTGCGGTACGCGCACGGCTTCAAATCCTATAATCCACAGTAATGACGGCGAACCGGCCGAGCTCCGCGAATTGCGTCGCCAAGGCAACGCTCTGCTTCGCGCGAGTCAATATCCACAGGCCCTTAAGATCTATGAGAATGGCTACCAAGAGGCGCAACGTCGTCGTAGTCTTAGGTCGGCAATTCGGTTCTTGAATAACTTAGGCAGTGCGTATTATCAGTTGTTTCGCTATCGCGATGCCATTCAAACGTACCTGAAGGCCAGAGATCTAGCCAAGTTGCAGGGAGACCGGGAAACGCTGGGCGCACTCTGTGTCAATCTCTCCTCTCTCTATTTCGATATGGGGGAGATCGATGCGGCCCTGGAGTCTGCCGAAGAGGGTTTGAAACTGCCCAGCGACGCGACCGCCAGATTTAAAGCGCAGCTCCTGCTCCAGTGCGCTCGCATTAAAGAAAGGCAGAAAGATACCCGACAAAGGGTTGCTCTGCTTCAGAACGCGATCGAGGTGTCTAGGACAGAGCTGGATATGGCGTCCGAGGCGCAGGCTTGGAACGAATTGGGAAACGCTTTTATTGAGTGCGGTCAACTTCAATCCGGCGAGCGCGCGCTGCTAGAAGCATTTCGGATGCGCAAGTTAACGCATGATGACCGGATCTATTTCTCCTATGAATCGCTGGGCCATTTGCGTGCCCTGCAGGGTGATCTGCAATCGGCTTCGGTGTTTCTTGATAGAGCGGTCGACTCGGCTCGGTTTGCCAACCCATCCGCGATATGGAGCGCATATTATGAGCGTGGCAAGCTGAAGCTGGCAAGAGCTCAATTGCAGGAAGCATTCACCGACTTTGGAAACGCCTTAGACTGCGTCCGGCGCTGGCGGGCCGAAGTGCTTCCCGCCGACGCGTTCCGCATCAGCAGTGAAGTCGAACTGCAGCAGGTCTATTCCTCCTATATCGAGGCCGGGAGCCGCTTGTACGAGCTAAACCGCCGGAAGCGTTTTGTGGAAGAGACTTTCGCGGTCGCCGAGGAGAGCCGGGCGGCGAGTTTACGAGCATTGTGGGCGGGAGCCGACCTGACGAAAAAGCTTCCGAATGAGTATTGGGAAGCGCTCGCTGATCTCTACAAAGCCGAAGGCGCTCTGGTCAAGGGTGAGCCGGATGGGGACGTGACCCTAATTCGGCGACTTCGACTAAGAGTGGCTGAGATGGAAACGCGCGCGGGGCTCGACTTACCGCGCAATCTGGGCGATCTCGATCCGAACGGGGGTGAGCTTCTGGATCGCACCCGAAGCGCTCTAGGGCCGACGGAAGTTTTTATCGGCTTTCATTTGGGAGATGTGGAGTCTTGCGTGTGGGTCATCGGGCGTGAAGGCTTCGAGTTTCGCCGATTGCCACCCCGAGCGCGCATCGCTGAGAATATTCGCCTTTTTGTCATTGCGGTGCGCGATAGTTCCGCTGAGGTGATGACGTTGGGCAATCGCCTTTATTCCCAACTGTTCAATAGTAGCAGCCGGCGTTTGCTCGATAAGCCCCAATGGATTGTGGCGCCCGACGGCCCCCTCTTTGATATGCCTTTTGCTGCTTTGGTGGAAGCTTCCAAATCGCCGGCGCCCGGCAGCGTCCACTTCGTCGTCGAGCGCCATGCGGTGCGAATCGTTCCTGGCATCTCCGCTCTCTTCGGTGTTTCTAACCCAGACTGGAATGGACCTGTGGTGGGTCTAGGCGATCCGATTTACAACCGGGCAGATCCCCGGTTTCCGGACCGTCGAGCTCTCGGAAACAGATATGACGATGGACATCGCGGCTCAAGCTCACCTGTGCCTCACCTGGAACTGGCGAGATTGGTAGGAAGTGGCCGGGAATTAGAGAGCTGCGCCAAGGTCTGGCGATCGGAGGGTCTTAAGCCGATTCTGCTAGAAGGCGCCGCTGCGAGCAAGGAAAACCTCGTGGAAGCCCTTCGCCGAAATCCGGCAGTGCTACATATTGCCGCGCACATTCTTTTTCCAGCTCAATATTCAGGCCTTGGCCTCGTAGCTCTCGCATACCAGCCGGGAGCCGAAATGGAACTCCTCAGTGCGACCGAAATCTCGGGCATGAGAGTAAACCTCGGGCTAGTTGTCTTGAACGGGTGCAGTTCGGCACATGCTGCTATTCTTCCCGGCGCCGGATTGATGGGCCTGACTCGTGCGTGGCTGGCGGCCGGTGCGAGTGCCGTCATCGTCACGCGCTGGGCTATGCCGGATCAAGATGACGGCGAGCTTTTTCCGTCCTTCTACGAGCGGCTGCACGCCTTGGAAGGTTTCCGAGATCGAAAATCTTTCGCTCAGGTGCTGCAACAGGCGCAACTCATTGAGTTGCATGCGGGAGGCCGGCGTGCGAAACCTGCTTACTGGGCAGCGTATTTCTGCGTCGAAAGGAATTGACCGGAGCCAGATGCCGGGCCAAGCGGGACCGGACTGGAAGATGGTGGTCGAACAGATCCGCTCCGGGCAGCCGCCAGGGGAGGAGGACTTGTATCGGAATCTTGCAACTGGCGCGCGTCTTTTTCTTCAGCGCCGCCTCGGAACCCAGGATGTCGACGATCTAGTCCATGACTTGTTTGTAATCGTCGTTGAGACCATACGCCGCGGAGATCTCCGAGAGCCGGAACGTCTCATGGGCTTCGTGCGAACCGTATTGCTCCGGCAGATGAGCTTGGGGATTTCGCGGATGATTCACACGCGCGAAACCTCGATCAACCTGGAATCAGCCGCCGATCTTACCGCAGCAGAGCCTACTCCTGAACAGCGGGCCGCCGCTCACCAAAAGGCAGCTATTATGAAGCAGGTTCTTAGAAACATGGGCGCTCGGGATCGTGAGGTCCTCAGACGCTTCTACCTGGCCGAGGAGTCGCCGGAGCGCATTCGTACGGAAATGGGGCTCACAGAGACCCAATTTAACCTGTTAAAATCCAGGGCCAAGGCCCGGCTTACCGAGTTAGTCCAGCGAAAGCTGGCCCGCAGCTCGCTCAGTCGAGAATAATGATCACGGGCTCGCTGGCTGCTGTCGCCCACCAGATCGACAGTATTACGAAAAAAAAGTCAGACATCGTGCTACTCCTTTCAGAAAGGCTGCGAAGCGCAACGGATACGGGGCGCTCGATCATCCTTCGCCACCGTGCGCGCCGTTTACGCGGTTCGGTCCCGTCCGCAAATTGTAATCAATGGGTTCTGCAAGGCCTCCCGCTCTCTAACTCGGCCCGCATCTTCATGGCTCTCGCTAGGTACGATTCGCTCGATGTACAGTCGTCTTAATATTTTGGGATTGTCCTTGACTCTAGAAAATACTCGAGAGCGCATTTACAAGAACTAATGATTTCTCTGGGATACGACAGAAGTGAATGTAAACAGCATCTTGCCTAGAAGATCGACGCCCAGATGTTGGCCGGTGCAGGGCAGTCGCCACCATCGCTGTTAGTGGGCAAAAGCTGTGTGATTGATGCCCATGCTCTTCGTGGCGACGTACTCGTGTGTGGAACAGCCCACCCATAGGCCTGTTCTAAATAACTAAAATGAAGTTGCTTGTAAAAGATCTTTTGTGTATTCAAGGGGTTGCGAAAGGCCTGTTGGCTACGAACCAGAAGGCCGGCTGTTCGAGTCAGCCCGGGCCCACCACAACAACCAACATTTACAAGCCTTTCGATACACCGCCGGAATGAAAATGGGAGAGCGTCGCCAGGACAGCTCCCGGCGGCAGGTATGATAATTCAGCTACATTCAAAGCAACCTTTTGCCGTTGGTCCTGGCCGGCCCCGGTTAGTCGTGATACTCGCCGTACAACGGATGATCGAGTCGGCAGGTAAAGCCAGTTCCCTTCCCCCGACGTGACCGCCGCGCCGTCTCGCGCTCAGACTGCGTAAGAAACATCCCTCCCAACTCGTTGCCGCTGTTGATCGCATAGAGGCGGTATTCCGATTTCTTCAGTTGGTCGCTGACAATCTTGAAAAAGCGGCTGTCGATAAATGAGCGAAGGACTTGCAGACGCGCGTCTATTTCGGCGTGAGTTTCAGCAGCTTGCTTGTATGCGGTGTACCATACTGCATCGAGGGCGTGCCGCTGTCGGTCAATACATAGACGGCGCCATCGGGTCCGACCCGTACGTCCCGGATCCGGGTGTGCAACTCCGTCAGCAACGGTTCTTCCGCCACAATCTTGTCGTTCACGATCATGAGCCGATCCAGCACCATGCCGCGCAGGCCGCCGACGAACAGACTGCCCTGCCACTGCGGAAACAAATTGCCGCTATAGAAAGCGAGGCCCGAGGGCGCGATCACGGGATCCCAGTAATACACCGGATCCTCCATGCCTTCCTTGTGCGTGACGCCTTCACCGATCGCAGTGCCCGGATAATCGATGCCGTGAACCACTACAGGCCACCCATAATTCTTGCCCTTCTCGATGATGTTCAACTCGTCGCCACCGCGAGGACCATGCTCGGTTTCCCATAAGCGTCCAGTCTTGGGATCGAAGGTGAGGCCTTCCTGGCTGCGCGTGCCATAGGCCCAGATTTCCGGCAGAACGCCGGGTTTTTCGAGGAACGGATTGTCGGGGGCCGGCGCGCCGTCGACCGTGATGTGGATGATCTTGCCGAGATCGTTGTCTAATCGCTGTGCGACATCCCAGGGGGGCGAATCCGACCGGTCGCCGATCGGCAGGAACAGAGTGCCATCCGGCGCAATCGCGATGCGGCCTCCAGTCTTCGCGCCCAGTCGTTTGGACGGCATCCTTGGCTGGCCTCGAAAGATGACTTTCGCGTCGCTTATGGCGCACTTGGCTTCGTCCAGCCGGGCCCGCGCGACGTAAGTATTGCTGTCCGTGTTATCGACGTAATCAAAGAACGTGAAGAAGATTTGGTGGTTGATCGCAAAGTGCGGATCCAGCACCACGTCAAGCATGCCAATATCTCTTGCGCCGGGCGACGCCAGCTCGGCCACACCGGCCACAGGCTCCGACAGCATGCCCTTAGTGTCCAGAATGCGTAAGCTGCCGGGCAGCCGTTCGGTAAGCAGCATTTTCCTGTCCGGCAGGAACGCCAGGCTCCAGGGCGAAGGCAGATTGTCGATTAGCGTCGTAATCTTGAAGGGCGCGGATGCGTGATATGGCGCGCGGGTCTGCTCAGGGAATGCCGGCTTGTCGTCGGCTTTCTCTGGTGGACGGCTCTCGATCGGCTGACCCTCCATTGTCACCGGCACTTGTGGAGCGTTCGCCACGTTAGAACGTGGACGGGCGCCTGCGGTTGCTGGACCGATTGACGCAGTTTGTGCTTCGGACGCGCCGCGTGTCTGGAAGCTGATCTGTTTGAGCGCCTCGCCTTGCGTGCCAAGCTCACCGCGGCCTGCCGGGAACTTATTTGCAGCGAAGATATACGCCATAATGTCGGAGTATTTCTGGCGGCTCAATGACCCCGGCCGGTTTGCAGGCATCGACAAGCGAATGCTTTCGAAGAGTTCATTGACCGAACGATTCTGCCATTTCGCCATGAACGGGCCACCGGTGAGAGCAGGCGTCTCCTGGCCGCCGCTCAATCCGGCGCCATGGCAGCTGGCACATTGTTCGGTATAAGCAGCTTTGCCACGGTCGGCTTGTTCCTGCGTGTAGACGCCATCCTGAACGCTGCGTGGCATTTGAGCGAAGGCGGGGAAGGCGAGGGCGAGGAGGATGAATATCACCATTCTTAAACCATTCTATTGCTTAGACAGCGATACTCGGTAGGGCTGGCAAAAGAGGACCGGCCAATTTTCGCGTGCGGTCGGGAGTCGCGGCCGTACTCGGGCTGAGACGGGGCGGTATTTACGTCGATACCCGCAGCGCAGAGGTGACGCGAGTCACCTCCGATAACGTTGAATATCGATCAGCGCCGGAGAAACGCTACTTGGATGTCCCCACTAACGCTATCAGACCGTCAGCGAGGCTCCCGCGCCAACTCAGGTAATCATGCCTTGCCCACCTTCTCCCGATAGTGAACCTCGTATCCTTTGGCGAGCAGCACGTCGCGCATGTGGCTGACCTGAACAACGAATAATGCATTTGCATCGCGGGAGCAATGGCTTCTATGGTCCTCTTTAGGAGATGGCGGCGATTGGTGGCGAGATGTTCCAGAACCATGATTACCTGATCGCTCCCTTCCTAGTATGACGGCAGGAGTCGTCAGCGGCGGACTGGAGCTAACATCCCGATCACTGCCAGGACTGCAAAAGCCTTGAGCGGGGACCCGCGAACAATGCTTGACGGCAGGAATGGACTATTACGTTACCGAGCCCGTCAAGTTCTCGGAGTTGACCGTGATCATCGAACGATGGACCAAGGGGTGCGACACCAAACTGAGTCCGTTCTGGCTGTGAATGCCATCGGTCAGTATCGGTCCATCCCGAACGCCGATCCGGGCAGTGATCTGCTGCAATTAGTCGATAAGCACACTTTGGCCCGGATGATTTGTGCGCCGTGACGTCTCTGCTGAGCTATCGAAATGACCCTATCTTGTCGATGAAACATAAGGAGTCCTGCGAGGGACGATCGAATGCCCGAACACGCCGCCACCAATCAGCCACCGAAGGAGTTAGAACTGAACGATGAACAGCGGGCGACAGCACTCCTCGGAATGGCTTGCGATGCGTCGTTCGAGCTTGATTCAGCCGCGATCATCACGGGGTGGAACTCGCGCGCTGAGAAGCTGTTTGGTTGGTCCAGCCGCGAGGCAATAGGACAGCACGTACAAATGATCGTATCGCCCCGGCACCGTGAAGCTGTGTCGTCAAGTCTCGGCGGAGCCATCGCTTTGAGAGACAAACTTCTTCCTCAGGAGCCGCTGGTAATGCGAGCGCTCCGTCGCGATGGTTACAGATTCTCCACCGAGCTGTTTCTTTATGCACGGCGGTGCCAGGATGAATATCGCTTGGCGGTATTTGTACGCAACCTGGCCGACCGGGAGCAATTGCAACACCTGTTGACTGAACGCGCAGACCAACGTGCTATTTTGAATTTCGTCGAGGACGGCTATACTGAGCTTGACCTGCAGGGTAATCATCAATGGGTCAACGACGCGTATTGCCGGATTTTCGGTCGCCGGCGCGAGGAGGTTCTTGACCCGAGTTATCAGAACATCTCACATAGACCTGTCTCGGTCAACATCCGTGACTTGTTCAAGAAGGTTTACGAAACAGGCGAACCGGTAAGAGCTTTTGAATACGAAGCGGTCCCAGGCCGATACTGTGAAATCACGGTTTCGCTCAAACGAGCGGAAAACGGCCAGCCAACGGGCTTTGTCACACTGATTCGAGATACCACCGAGCGTAAACGACGTGAGCTGGAACTCGCCGAGGCGAGAGCGGCAGCCGATACGGCAAACAGAGCCAAGAGCGAGTTCCTGGCGAATATGAGCCACGAGATTCGCACACCGATGAACGGCGTTATCGGCATGACTGAGCTCGCACTCTCTACGGAACTCACCGAGGAGCAGCGCGAGTTTCTTTCCATGGCGCGATCGTCCGCGGAAGATCTCCTAGTCATCATCAACGACATCCTTGACTACTCCAAGATCGAGGCTGGCAAGATTGATTTGACTCCAGTGGAGTTCAATTTGAGCGAATTGGTGGGCGACACAATGAAAAGCCTGGCATTATCCGCTCATCGAAAGAGTCTTGAACTTGCGTTTCACCTCGACGCTGACGTCCCCTCGACGCTCGTCGGCGATTCAGTCCGATTACGCCAGGTGCTGGTAAATCTTGCCAGCAATGCAGTTAAATTCACAGAAAAGGGCGAGGTTGTTGTTAACGCCAGGTTGGAGTCTCGCGACCGGGCCGGAGGGAAGGTCCATTTCGAGGTGCGCGACACCGGCATAGGAATTCCGGTTGAAACGCAGAAGCGCCTGTTTCGACCTTTTCAGCAAGCCGACTCATCCACTACCCGGCAATACGGTGGAACTGGTTTGGGTTTGGCGATCTCAAGAAAGATTGTAGAACTGATGGGGGGCGAAATCTGGATTGAAAGTACACCCGGTGAAGGCTCGACGTTTCACTTTACGGCTAGCTTGGGGATCGCCGAGTATCCAGAGGAGCGCACATTCTCATCGACCTTAGATCTGCGCGGCATGCCGGTACTCATAATCGACGACAACACAACCAACCGGCGGATTCTGCAGGAGATTGTCGGTCGTTGGCAGATGGTCCCCCAGGCCGCTGAGTCGGGGCCTGACGGGCTGGCGAAATTGGAAGCTGCAACGGCGTCAGGACAGCCATTCCGTCTGATCCTTCTGGATGAGCAGATGCCTGGGATGGATGGATTGGAAGTAATCGAGCGCATTCGCGGCAGCTCGCTCTTACGAGGCGCCACCATCATGATGCTCACTTCGGCCGATCAAAGCTCCAGTGCCACACGATGCCGTGAACTGGGCGTGAACACCTACTTGATCAAACCGATCAAGCCTACCGAATTGCACACCATGATACTAAAGGCGTTGGCGGCGCATACCCAAACTATTGCGAAAGCGCCAATCCACAGATGGGGCGCGTCTCGGTCGCTGTCTATACTGGTCGCCGAGGACAATGCCATAAACCAGAGAGTCGCTGCGGCCATGCTGGAAAGAATGGGCCATCGACCGATTCTGGTGTCGACTGGAATTGAAGCTGTAAGCAAATGCGGTGAGACGCCGTTCGATTTGATCTTGATGGACGTGCAAATGCCAGGCATCGACGGTTTCGAAGCGGCCCGGCGTATTCGTAGCCAGGAATTATCCGCAAAAACCCGAACTCCGATCATCGCCATGACAGCGCGTGCAATGAACGGCGATCGTGAGCGTTGCATCGAAGCTGGGATGGATGACTATGTTTCTAAACCAGTGACCTTGGACATGCTCGAGCGCGCTCTCGCGCACTACGCGAATCGATAAGTGACGAATCTATTTTCTGCAATCCTAGGCGCAGTCCAGGTCTTCTTCCGCAATCGCCGTGACGTCGCAATTGAGATCCTCGCCTCCGTCAACAACTGGCGGTTTTCAAACCGAAACATCCGCGACCGAAGCTAAGCTCCTTAGACCGGTTGTTTTGGACCATCCCGCGCTGCAGCTGGTCAGGGTGGGCCGAAGCCTCATCACTGTTAGGCCGGACACCGTGCTGCGCTGGCACCGAACTGGATTCCGCCCTACTGGCGATGGCGCTCGCCTCCAGGCCCGGGCGGTAGGCCGAAGACTACCGCCGAGGGTCGCATCCTGACTCGCTGCGTGGCGGAAGAGAATCTGGATTGGAGTGCTTCTAAAATCCGGCGAGCTGCTGAGGCTAGGCTTTGACGTCTCGGAAAGAACCGTGGCTCGGTATCTTCGGCGTGTTCAACGACGAGGCGGCCTCTCCGAGCGCTGGCTCACATACTTAGTGGACGGAGCCGTAGGCAAGCGCGACTTTGACGACGCTTTAGGAAATGCACGCGGCAACAGCCCCGCGACCATAGCCTCTCGATAAGGCCTTCCTAAGACCCTGTCTGATCGATGGCTATCGCCCATTTTATCCCACAGCGATTCTACTGCTAAGAAATTCTGCCTAAAGAAGGTCCGCTCCCAAGCCGATCATTCCTGCAGTGCTATGAAGCCTACACGAGGAATGGAGTAATTTATGCCGCCTACCATGTCACTGGGTGCGGAAATACCGACGGTCAACGCCGTGCTCGGCAAGAACGTCGTGATCCAAGGACAGATCCGAAGCCGGGAGGACCTGACGATCGAGGGAGAAGTGGATGGCACAATCGAAATGCTAGAGCATCGTCTCACGATCGCAACCGATGGCAAGGTCCGAGCCGATGTCAAGGCCAGAGAGATCGAAGTGCGTGGCTCGATGCAGGGCAAGGTCGAGGCGGTAGACAAAGTGTTTATCCGCAAAAGCGCGGAGCTGGTGGGCGACATTCATTCTGCTGGTATCATCATCGAAGACGGCGGATACATCAAGGGCAGCATCGAGTTGTCGCGCCAGCCAGTCAACGGCCAGACGGCCCGCTCCTGACTAAGCGGCGGAGACCCGCGTGCATGATTACCGACGCTGTCGCCGGGGCCGTTAGAGGCACGGCTGTCGGCGTTTGTCCGCGCCTAATCGAGCTAATCAGTTCTTGCAACCTACGTTTTACAGCGCCATCTCCATAAACACATTCGCGCGAGTGTAGGGCATGGGTGGCAGTGTTTCGGGCTTCACGTGGCGGAAGCCTATCGATTCGTAGAGATGAACGGCACTTGGAAGCTTGGTGCTGCTGCCTAAGAACAGGGATCTCGCGCCAAGAATCCTGGCTTGGTCGATGACGTGCTGGAGCAGGCGCCGGCCAATTCCCCGCCCCCGCAGATTCGGAGAAATCGCCATCTTCGAAAGTTCAAAGACGCCATTGCTCACGGGAATGAGCGCCACGCACCCGACAGGTTCGGCGCCGGCATAAACCATATAGATATAACCGCCTTTAAGGAGGATCGAGTTCTCCGGGTCATCGAGCGTTTCCCGGTCTTTAGCCTCAAGGGTGAAATGGCGGGTAATCCATTCTTCATTTAGAGTGCGGAAAGCGGTGGCGTCTTCGCCCGGAAGGAGTGGGCGAATCTTAATTGCCGGCGGAGAAGAAATGGGATTGTCGTTAGCCATCGACGGCGTTGTATTACAGGGCATCTAGAGAACCTCTTAAGAATAGTGTGCCCACTTCCGTTCATGCTGTCCAATATCTTGTTCAATACGATTATGATTTAGGAAGTATGAATAGCGATGTAGAACTCCGGCACCTTCGCTATTTCGTGGCAGTGGCCGAGGAACTGCACTTCGGTCGCGCAGCCGCACGTTTGCATCTATCACAACCACCGCTATCCCAGCAGATTCGCAAGCTGGAAGATATTCTTGGATATGCGCTGTTTGCGCGAACTTCACGCTCCGTAAAGTTGACCATCGCCGGAGAAGCCTACCTCGAACGCGCGCGCCGGACACTGCGCAATGTGCAGCGCGATATAGAGGAGACCCGACGTATCGGACAAGGCGAGGTGGGATCGTTACATATAGGATTTGTAGGGTCCGCAATGCTGACGACCCTGCCGGGAATCTTCAGGGCCTATCGCGAGGCTTATCCCCGGGTGCATCTGCATCTACACGAATCGTTTACGTCCCGAGTAGCCGAGGGTTTGGAGAACGGGACCCTGGATGCGGGAATATTGCGGGACGGCGACGCCATGGAGATGCTGCATGTGACGACACTCTTTTCTGAGCCATATGTTGCGGTGCTTCCGGTGACGCATGAGTGCGCGAGACAAAAGAGCATTTCGGCTGGCATATTGCGGGATGAGCCATTCGTTTACTATCCACGGAGTGCGGGTGGCCGCGCCTACGAGAAGCCGCTGATACTGTTCGAACAGCATGGGTTTCGACCGCAGATTGTACAGGAAGCTTCTCATTGGCTGACTATACTGCGCCTGGTCGGAGCCGGGCTGGGAGTATCAGTGGCTCCGGCATGCGTGCAGCGGATCGCTTCGCCCGAAGTAGCCTGCATTCCGATACGAGGTGCAAAAGTGGTCAGTGACATCGAACTGGCGCGGGTAGTAGGGGATGCGCGGCCCATAGTAGAACATTTTGCGCAGATCGCCAGTAAGTCGCGTATGCGCTGATCGTGGCAGGAACGGACCGGTTGCTCACCCAAGAAACGAATGCAACGCGTGGGGGCGTGAACCTGCGTCTCACCGAGTCAGGAAAGCGCTTCGTTCCGGCGAGGATTGATCACGAACCAGATCATTGCGCCGGCGAGAATCGTAACCGCCGCGACATCCAGCGCCGGTACCCAGCCGAATCTTCGCGCGAGCAACGGGGTGAGAATCGGCGAAAAAGATCCCGCCCACGTTGCCGCCGCAGTTCATAACTCCGCTGATGGTTCCGGCGTACTTTTGAGAAATATCGATGGTCGTGGCCCAATGCGATGCGAGGGCGAAATAGATCGCTCCCGCTCCGAAGGAAAGCCACAGGATCGCGATCGCGATACTCTCGACGCGTCGCTCCGATGAGGAGCGAAACGCCCGCGGCTGTCATTCCGCCCATGGAAATCAAACGGCGTGCCCCACCGTAAAGTGATTTTCCTGGCGATCAAATCCGACGCGACGCCTCCGATTGGCGTCAGGATCGCCATCGCGATAAACGGGCCGATGGTGTAATACGAACTCGCCATCTGCGTGAGATGCCGCTGCTCCACCAGGTACGTGAAGAACCAGGTCATGTAGATGTACACCATGTATCCGCAGGTCATCGCGCTCAAGAACAGCAGCCACATATTTCGCTCGCGAGACCAGACTTCGCCAAGGAATCCGGCGGGCGCTGGTCTTCAAAGGCGCCGGCCAATCCGCGTGAATGATTTCAAGCTCGGCTTGATTCACGCCGGGATGCTGCTCCGGCGTGTCGCGCGAGCGAAAGTACCAGATGGCGCTTCCCGCGACGCCGAGGATAGCGCGAAATGAGAAATGCCCAACGCCATCCGTAGGTCAACATGAGCCAGGCGATGAATGGCGGAGTGATCGCGGCGCCTACGCCGCCTCCGGCCAAGGGCACGCTGGTGGCGAAGCCGCGTTCCTTGATCGCCATCCACGCGGCGATGGTTCGATTGAAACTTGGCCACGCCGCCGCTTCTCCCATGCCGACGCAGAATCGTACGAAGCCGAGCGAAAGCACCACCGGCAAGACCCGCGAGATCGCCCACCCACGCCGTTGCGGCGGTCGCGAGCGACCACCACAGCGCGGAAAACGCCAAGACTTTGCGCGGACCGAACTTGTCGGCCAGCCAGCCGCCGGGAACCTGAAACAGCCCATACGCAAAGATGAACGCGCTGAAGATTTTGCCCATCTGGACGTCATCGAGCGTGGTATTCCTTCGTGATGTGCCGCGCAGCAATGGAAATGTTGACGCGATCCAGGTAGGTGATCATGCTCAGCAGCAGCATGAGCCCCAGAATCTGCCACCGGACCGCGCTCGGACGGGGCGGCGCGGATAGCGTCTCGCGCGGTGCAGTCACGGTTTAGCGCGACGGGCCAGCCGCCCCAGGACGTCCAGCCGCCGTCGACGAAGAGAACCTGGCCGGTGACATACGATGCTTGCGGCGAAGCCAGGAACAGCGCAGCGGATGCGACTTCAGAAGTCTCTCCGAAACGGCCTGCCGGAGTTCGTTCGAGCACTCTAGCCTCCGTCCAAGCAGCCCGCGTTCGAAATTCTGGCGCACCAGATCAGTCAGGATCGTCCCAGGCGCGATGCAATTCACGCGAATGCCGAACGGCGCCCATTCGCACGCCAGCGCTTTGGTAAACATCATCTTTCCGGCCTGTGCAGTCGAGTAAATCACTCGATGTGGCAAAGCCAATTGCCCCGCGACGGACGCGATATTGATGATCGATCCGATTTTTTGCCGCTGCATCGACTCGCCAGCGAGCTGGCAAGCCAGAAACACTCCCTTCAGATGCATGTTTAGCATCGAGTCCCAGTCATCCATGTGCATCGTCGAAAAAGGCTTGGTCAGCCCCGAGCCGGCATTATTGACGAGAACATCGATGGACTCGAATTCTTGCGCCGCCCGATCGAACAGCGCCCGCACGGAGCCTTCCTTTCGAACATCGCCTTGCATGTGAACCGCTCGGACGCCCATCTGTTCGATCTCGCGCAGCCGTTCGTTCGGCCTCTTCGCCATGCTCGAGATAATTGAACACGATATTCGCTCCTTCGCGGGCAAATTGAAGCGCGATAGCCTTTCCAATTCCTCGCGATGCGCCGGTGACTACGGCTGTCTTGCCCTCGAGTAGCATTCTTAAACCTGGTAAGTGACTCGCCCTTTGGAAATCGTCATCTCGACCGCGACGTTCTTGATCGTGTCCGGCGCGACTCTCAGAAGATCGTCGCAGAGCACCACGGCGTCGCCGCGTTTGCCGATCTTTAAGCGTTCCGGTTTCATGCTCTTCAAATCCGAGATACGCGCTGGTGGACGTGAACATCTTCAAGGCTTCGAGAGGGGTGATCCGTCTGTTCAGGCTCAAAGTGGTTGACGGCCGCGTGAATTCCCCAGAGCGGACGAATCGGCGTCACGAAACTATCGGAACCTCCGCCCGCCGCGACGCCGGCGTCGAGGAACCAGCGATAGGGATGCGTGCGCTTGATGCGTTCCGGACCCAGCCGTTGCTCATACATCGCATGAAACTGCTCCGCGAAAAACGGCTGGACTCCGGCGCAGACTCCCAATTGCGCGGCTTTCCACACCTGCTCGCGCAATGGGAAATAGAAATGATCGATGCGATGGCGATGATTCGGCCGGGGCGTGATTCGCAACGCGTTCTCATAAGCGGTCAGCATCTGCCCGATGGCGCGTTCGCAGGTCGCATGCACGGTAATTTGCATGCCCGCCTGATGGCATCGCAGCACCCATTCATTCAAATCGGCTTGTTTGAAATATTCCGGTCCGCATGGTATCCGGCTTATCCGAATACGGCTCATAAAGCGCGCCGGTGTGAGCAGCTGGGCTGCCGTCGATCAGCACACAGCCGCCGATTCGCGGAAGTCCGAGGCTCTGTATCCGCTCCAGGTCCATGATCTGGTAATACAGAACCGTCGAAACCGGCAATTGGTCCTGCGCGGCGAGAAAAGCGTCCACGTCCGGATCGCCTTCAATGCGGCCGCCTTCCAGACAATGAACCGTAGTGACCCCGCCCTCGACCGCGTGCTGGGAGATCGTCGACAGGCACTTGCGGCGCACCTCCGGAGGGAGCAAGCGTCATCAGCCTGACTTGTGAACTGAACGCGACCTTTTCGCGAAGCGGACCGGCGGGCAGTCCCGTATCGGGTTCGCGCTCGACGCCGGGCGTCGACGGATCGAGTTTCAGCCATTCGATGGCGCGCGAGTTGAGCGCGCACGAGTGCCCATTGATATGGAGCAGATAAACGATGTGGTCCGGAGCGGCTTGCGTCGAGTTCATGGCGATTCGGATACCGCCGTTCTTCAAGCTTAGTGTCGGCCCAGCCGCGGCCCATCACCAATTGCCCGCGCGGAGTTGCGGCGGCCTTCTCGCGGATCGCATTGCTGGAGTTCCCGGATGGTGACCGCGGGGCGAAGATCGACCATCTGGTCCATCAGTCCACTGCGCCAAAAATGGACGTGCCAATCGATGAAGCCGGGAAACACGTGCCGTGCCCCGCAAATCGATGGCGTTTGCGCCATCCTGAAGGCGTCGCGCTTCGTCGGACGGGCCGATGAAAGATAATCCGGCCATCCCGAATCACGATCGCTTCGGCGAGCGGTTGAGATTGCTCCATGGTGTGGATCGCGCCATTGAAGAGCGTGATGCTTTCGCCCACCGGAGCTTTCCGCTGAGGAATTGTTTCAAGCTAGTCACTCAGGCCATGCTCCTTCCGCCATCCACAGGGATGGTCGCTCCCGTCATGTTCGAAGCGCCGTCGGATGCAAGAAATGCCGCCACGCTGGCGATTTCTTCGGGCTTCGCGATGCGGCCCAGCGGATATCGGGCTCTCACCGCCTCTCGATCCGCATCCGAGTGGATCGACGATTGAAGCAGCGGAGTCTCGACCGCTCCCGGACAAATACAATTTACGCGGATCGACGGCGCCAGATCGAGCGCCAACGCCTTGGTCAGCGCGATCATCCCGCCTTTCGACGCAATATACGCCGGCCGGTTGCGGATGGGAGAAATCCCCGCGGCCGACGAAACATTAACGATGGATGCCCCCGCGTCGCGCATCAAGGGAACAATATGCTTGCACATCAGGAACACGGACCGGAGATTCACATTCATGATCCTGTCCCACTGCTCGACGGTGGTCTCGGCAAGCGGCGCGGCGAGATCGATACCCGCGCAATTCACTAAAACGTGAACTCTGCCGAATTCCTGCACGCGACGCGAGCCACTTCGAGGCGGTCTCGTTCGTCGGAGACATCTCCGCACAACGATGACGCTCGCCGTGGGGAGGCTGCAGGTCGACCAGAATCAATTTCGCGCCAAGCTCGGCAAACAGTTCCGCCGAGGCGCGTCCGATTCCCGAAGCCGCCCCCGTGATCACCGCGACTTTTCCGGACAAACTCTCCAGGCTCCTCTAGAGGGAATCTTTCAGTTCCAGCGCGAGCTGGTCGCAGCGATAGAACCGGGCGTCTTCATGCTTGCTGGATATGCTGGATCAGCCGTTCGAGCAGAGTGATGCGCGAAGGGCGGCCGATGATTTGAGGATGCATCGCCAGTACAAACGCCTTTCTCTCGGCGTACAGTTGATCGAACTCCGCCGACCAGTGCTCGAACACCGCGGAGGGCGGCATCATCACCCGTCCCGTCAACTGGATGCTGTACAGAAAGAAGGGCGCATCATCCAGCACCCAGGCGAAAGGAAACTCGATCAGATTGGTCTTCTTGCCGTTGACGACATGCTTGTACGGCTGGTCGCGATCGAAAAAATTGGATGAATACAGAAACTCGTACTCGAGCAGCAGCCGCATGGTGTTCTTGCTGAACTCGCCGGCGGGAGAACGCCATCCGAACGGCTTCGACCCGGTGACACCCTTGATCAGCTCCGTTGTTTTCTCGAATTCCTGACGCTCTTCAGGCTCTTCCATATCCTGCAGCCAGCGATGCGAATAGCTGTGATGCGCGATCTCATGTCCAGCGGAATGGATGTCGCAAACCACCTTGCGCTGCCGCTCGATGATCATTCCGGGGATGAAGAAGGTGCAATGAATCCCGTACTTTTCGAGCAGCGCGAGAATCCGCGGCACGCCCTCCTGATAGCCGTAGGCGCCTTGCGAAAGAGCGATGGGACGGTCCCAGTTCTTCGGATCCCGCGAGGTCCACAAGCAGCTCGCCATCCAGATCGAAAGTCAGCAGAACCGGAAATCTCATGCCCGCCGCCTCAGTTTCGCCGTGTAGTCGCGATAGGACGGCCAGTTTTCCACCGAAGTGGCCATCATCGCCGACCGCAAAATCGCCAGCGAAAGCGCTTCCGCCGCCAAAGTTCCGATGACCGACAATGACAAGTCCGACTTCACTTTATTGGTGGAAATCGCAAAGACAGTGTTGCCGTCGCCCTGCGTATGGTAAGGATTAACCGTGCGAGCCGCGCCGGCGCCCGCGTTGATGGCGATCTTGCACAGCTCGGTCTTATTAAATGGCGCATTGGTCGCGACCACGCCGACGACTCCCGATTGAAACACCGGATCGTCTATGTCGTTCGCCGAGAGTTCGTACCAGCTTGGGAGGGTTCTTCAGCACCGCTTGGGTGATTCCAACGAAGCCCTTACTATCAGCGCGTCGCGCTCCCGCCACGATACTTCCGTTGCGCCAGTCGACGATGTCTCCCGCAGTGTTGGCAATCGCGAGAGCCCCCACCACCACGTCGCCGACTTTTACGCTGGCGGTGCCCACGCCGCCTTTCATGCCGTGGATACCTTGACTGGTGAGCATGGTGCCGACCGTGGCGCCGGCTCCCGCGCCGACGCAGCCCTCTTCGAGCGGAGCAGCCTTTGGCGGCAGCTTGGGAGGCTTGGTAGCCGCCTTCCGCATCGGGACGGATGGTCATGTCGCCGTCAATTCCGAAATCATAAATCACAGCGGCCGAGATCAGCGGGACGGCGCCGCCGTAGTATCCGACTTTGTGTTCCGCCAGATACCGGATCAAGCCCCAGGAAGCCGCCATGCCAAAAGCGCCGCCGCCCGAAATTGAAATGCCCCAGGTTGACTGGATGGACGTAACTGGCTCCAGCAGAATCGTCTGCTGTCCACCGTGGGATGAGCCGCCGAAATCTACGCCCGTGGCGGCGCCTTCTTCCATGACGATCATCGTGCAGCCGGTCGGCCGCTTGAGGATGAGTAAAATGGCCGGCCTTTGATGCCAGGCACGTCGGTGAGAGATCCAGCGGACGGTAAGCGGCTCCGTTTTTCACGCTGTGCTGACGCAGCTTCGCTGACCGCCGGATGCGCCAGCGCCAATCCTAATGAGGCGGCTGCCCGATTGCTGAATTGACGGCGATTGATCTTGGACATAGCTATTGTGGAAGTTTCAGCGTGTAGTCGCGATAAGCGGGCCAGCGATCCACTGACGTCGCCATTTTCGCTCCCTGCAGAACAGCTTCGGCGACCACTTGCGCCGCGAGCGCACCGGCAGTCGACACCGACATATCCGACTTCAATTTGTGGGTAGAAGCAGCGTACAGGATGTCGCCATCTCCGGGCGTGTGATAAGGATTAATGGTTCGGGCAGCGCCGCAGTTGGCCATCATAGCGATCTTGGTCATCTCGGTCTTGTCGAAAGTGGCGTTAGTCGCCAGCACGCCGATCGTCGTGCTTCCCATCACCGGATCGTAGAATTCCAGGCTGGCGCGAAGTTCATGCTCGGGCGGAAGACCCAGGACTTCGTTGATGCTCAGAAAGCCTTTGCCGTCGGCACGGCGAGCGCCGGCGATGATCTTACCCGTGCGCCAGTCCACGATGTCGCCGACGCCGTTCAGGACCATGGCCGCGCCGATCACCACATCGCCCACGCGAATACTCGCGGTGCCAAATCCGCCTTTCATACCGCCCCCGCCGGCCTGGCGCATCATCTTGCCGACTGTTCCGCCCGCGCCGCCGCCGACCGTGCCCTCCTCAATCGGCCCGCTGGCTGGCCTTCAGACAGGCTTGGTAAGCTCCCTCCGCATCCGGCCGGATGGTCGGGTCATTCCCGACATTCAGATCCATGATGATCCCGCCCGCCACGATCGGCATGTATCCGCCGCGATACTTCATTCCGATTTTGCGCTCTTCGAGGTAGCGAACTACCCCCAGCGCCGTGTTCAGCCCGTACGAACTGCCGCCGGAAAGCACGACTCCCCAAATGTCCTGAACACAACTGACCGGCTGCAGCAACTCCGCTTGATACGATCCGGGTGCGGAGCCATCAAAGTCACAGCCGACCGCCGCGCCTTCCTCAAAGAGAATCACCGAACATCCGGTGGGGCGCTTGGTGTATGTGTAGTGACCGACCTTGACGCCAGCGACATCGGTAATGGAACCCTTGGGGTTGAGACCGGAGCAGTCTGCGGGTCAGGCATGAATTCCTCCGCTCTTGCGTTTCTTTTTGTGGATCGAGCCGTTTGCGCGGCGCACGCGGCCGGTTCTTGAATCCTTTCCGTTGCTCGGATCTACTGAGAAAGCCCCGTTTCCGGTATCGAACGCGATGAAACCACGAATGCCCGGCGTGGTCCAAAGACCGGCGCTTCGCCGCATGGTGTTCTCGATGTGTTCGCGCGTGTGCTCTCGAGCCTCCGCCGCCCGGTTCTTGCGGATTGCGTCGACAATCGCGCCGATGCTCCTTCACGATTTCATCTCCGAAGGACTGCATCGACAAGCCGAGGTAGAAATACCGCATCAGCCGGGTGTGAACATTCGAAACGATCTCTACCAGCCGGTCATTGGCCGCCGCCTCGGCGATTCCGACATGCAGACTCCGGTTCTGATCCAGAAATTCGTAATAGCTTTCGCGGCCCTTGTACTTGTAACTCGCCCATTTTTCCAAATTCTCGACTTGCTCCGGACTCGCGCGCTCCGCAGCCAAACCCGCCGCCGATGGATCCACCATGAGCTGGACTTCCTGGAGATTATTGAACTCGGCCACGGTCAGAGGCGCGACAAAATATCCGCGGAAAGGAATGATATTCATGAAGCCTTCGCTCGCCAGATGCCGGCAGGCTTCGCGCACGGGCGTGCGGCTGGTCCGGTAGCGCTGGCCCAGTTCGTCCTCGGAAAACGATTTGCCCGGGAGGAAGAGCGCAGGTCACGATATCGTGCTTCAACTCGCGATATAGCATTTGCGTCGACGTCATTCGATTTGGATTACGCCTTGGTCAAATCTCGATAACTGGGGAGTCCTCCGGCGGCCTCCGCATGAGTGATGGCCCGGACGATCGCCTGGGCCATAGCCTCCGCCGCGAGCGCGCCGATTATCCCATGATTCACGTTCATCTTGAGCGTTCCGGTGGCGAGCGCGAAGATCGTATCTCCATCGCCCGGCGTATGCACCGGATTGATCGCGCGCGCATAGCCGTCATGGGCTCATCTGCGCGACTTTGGAAACCTGCACTTTTTCCATGGTCGCGTTAGTTGCGACTACGCCGATGGTCGTGTTCGCAGCCGGGTTCAGCGCCACGCGATACCCTTTCATGATCTCCGCCATGGCATTGCGGAATCCGCCGCCTGCGCCTGCGCGCCCGCGATGATCTTTCCCGGTTTTCGGATTGGTCACATCGCCAACAGCGTTCACGGCGACAATGGCGCCCACTACGATTCCCGTATTGCCGACTTTAATGCTGGCCGACCCCAGACCCGCCTTCATGGCGAACTGTTGCCCGAACATTTTGCCGATCGTGGCGCCCGCACCGGCGCCGACGTTGCCCTGAGCCACCGGATTACTCGTCGCTGCCAGGCACGCCTCATATCCCGAATCGGCAGTCGGGCGAATCTTGAAATCGCCTCCGAAGCCGAGATCCATCAGAATCGCCGCCGGAACAATGGGCACCACGCCTGCGCCAATCTTGAACCCGATGCCCTTGCTCTCCAGATAACGCATCACGCCGCTGGCAGTATCCAGACCATACGCACTGCCGCCCGAAAGGATCACGGCCTGTACTTGCTGCACCATGTTGATTGGGTTGAGCAGATCCGTCTCACGCGTTCCCGGCGCGGACCCGCGAACATCCACGCCTGCTACCGCGCCGCCCTCGCATAGAATCACGGTGCATCCGGTGGGGCGGGTTTTGAGGGTGAAATGGCCGATCTTGATTCCCTGGACGTCGGTAATCGATCCCGGCCCGAGCCAGTCGGTTGAATCGGCGGCTCCGGCGACAGCGGCGCTCTGCGGCTCGGGCATGCCGCTAGCGAACTCGCTTGCGCCCGCGGCCAGAGTGATTCCGAAAAGCCGTCGCGCCAGCTCTCTACGGTCCATAGGCCTCCTTATTTCGACGCTTTAAATTTACACCGTTCCCAGCAAACGCATTGCCGTCAGCGCCATCACTTTGGCCGAGTTCACCAGATCGTCGATGATCACATATTCGTCCGGTTGATGTGCCAAATCCAGAATCCCAGGCCCATAAGCGATACAGTCCTGCACATGACCGATCCGCGTCACGTGCTTTTGATCGTAAGTTCCGGGGCTAGCCATGAGGGGCGGCTTTTTCCCCAGCACTTCTTCGATACTTGCGGAAACGGCAGCGATCAGCGGGCTGGCTGGATCGGTCTGAGTGGGATGCACGATCATCAAATCTTCCATACTGTACTGGAACGCGGAGTCCCGGGCCTTCAGCCCCGTCAAGAGTGTCCTGGATCTCCGACCGGACTTGATCGAAAGGCTCTTCGGCCAGAAATCGCCGGTCAAAAATGGCCCCCGCGCGATCAATCACACAAGGAGTCTGCGTTCCATCTTCCGGCTGGCCTCCGAAGACCGAGTTTATATTAATGCTGGGGCGGCGCGAACCGGGAGGCTCAACCGGCATATTCCGTCACACGGGTAGCGAGGCGCGGCTTGAGGTCGTGGTTGATCTCGTAAATCAATTCGCCCAGATGATCGGCCGCGTTGATCCCCAGATAAGGCATGCTGCCGTGCCCGATCCGGCCGTGCTGAACAACCTTGAACCAGTACACTCCCCGATGGCCGATGCAAATCCGGTCCACGTTGGACGGTTCGGTGATCATTACGAAATCGGTGCGGTCGCGATGGATCAGCCCGCGCGCGGCCAGGCAGGCAACGCCCGCGAAGCCGCCGCTTTCTTCGTCGATGGTCCCGCTCTGCTCGACGGTACCCGCCAAGCTTTACGCCGGCTCGGCGAATCGCTTCGACCGCATAGATCGAAGCCGCAATGCCCGCCTTCTGGTCGGCTGTGCCGCGGCCATAAAGCTTTCCGTCCCGTAGCAGTGCGCCGAACGGCTCGACAGTCCAGCCCGCGCCCACGGGAACCACATCAAAGTGGCCATTGAAATGGAGCAGACGGCCTAGGCTGGCTTCCGCCCATGTGGCCCATCACGTTGATCCGCGGATGCTTCGGCGTGTGCTCCGGGCGATCCTCCGCAACTACGAACTGGACGTCGTATCCGAACTCCTTGAGCTTTGCGCCGATGAAATTCGCTCCGGCAGTATATTCCTCGCCTGGAGGGTTGATGGTCGGAATTCGCACCAGCTGCTGCAGGAACCCCACCATTTCCTCGGCGACCGCGTCCACGGCGCGAAGTACCGCAGCATCCTTCTTACTGTGACTGGCTGGGCTCATAGCTAAAGCGGCGGTTCGAATCTGCCGTCAATGGCTGTCCATCCGCCGTCGACGAACAATACGGTTCCGGTGATGTAACTGGCTGCATCGGAGCAGAGAAACACGATCGGCCAGGCTATTTCTTCCGGTTTGGCCCAACGCTTCAGCGCGGAATGGTTCGCATAAGCCGCATACCAATCGGGCTTGTTCTTGATGGGTTCGGTGAGAGGCGTTTCAACCACGCCCGGCGCGATCGCATTGACACGGATATTTTTGGATGCCAGCTCGACCGCAAATCCGCGCGCCAATTGGACCAGAGATGCTTTGGTTGCCGCGTAAACTCCCTGTCCCGGTTCGACCAGCAACGAACGGATCGACGAAGTCAGGATGATGCTTCCGCCGCCATGGTCGCTCATAACCTGGGCGACCGCTCGTGCGATGCGAAAGCTTCCTTTCAGGTTCAGGTCGACCACGCGGTCCAGCTCCTCGTCGGTGTATGTGAGTAGCCGCTTCCGCACGTTGACCGCTGGCGTCGCAACCAGAATATCGATTTTGCCCCGCTGCTTTTGAATCTGATCAACCTGCTGCTGGATGCTGTCCTTACTCCGGATATCGATTATTCGGGCTTCAGCTTGCGATCCCTCCTTCACAATACGGTCGGCAGTCGCCTTCGCGGCTTCCAGTTTGACGTCCGCGCAAACCACTGTCGCGCCGGACTGACCCAGGGCAACCGCCGCCGCCTGCCCTATTCCGGACCCGGCTCCCACTACCAAGGCGACCTTTTGATCTACACGGAAAATCGAAAGATTATTCATGCTCTCCGATTACCACGTAATTCGGATCGCCATTTCCGCTTTGCGCTGGGCTAGCGCTGCCAGTTGGCCGAAGGTCGTCGGGTTGCTGACGTACAGGTTGTTGACGCTAGCAACGTAGAACGAAGGGTTATTCAGCGTGTTGTAGTACTCGGCGCGGAGTTGCAATCTCCAAGGACCGGAATTCAACCAGCCGTGTTCGGCCAGCAGGATACTCTTGGTCAAAGAACTATTCAAATTGAACAGGCCCGGCTGGCGCGCGATATTTCGGCCGCACGTTCCGTTATTGCCGAGCAGCGGCTGGGAATAGGTATACGAACTCGCAAACTGAGATGGCAACGTCAAACCGCTACCGCTCGCCTGGCAGTTCGCCAAAGTATTGTCGGCAGCGGAGCCACCGGTCGTATTCCCATCCAGATTTACATCCGAAATAGTCATGACCGGACCTGAGAAGATATTGACCGGAACTCCAGACTGGTAAACCATCACTGCTCCGAGCTCCCATCCACCGAGCAGATATTTGGAAACGACGTCCGTTCGCCCCCGGCCAAACGGGATATCGTAAATGGCCGTGAGCAGGAACCGCTTTGGAATATCGAAGTTTGACAACGCTCGACTGAGATGTAGGTTGGAAGCTATTTGCGGAACGCCGTCGCCTAGGTAATCCTGCGTCGGATATGCGCTCGAGGAGTTATCCATCGATTTGGACCAGGTGAAAGAGCTTTGCAGCATCAAGCCTCGCGCCAGTGATTTCCGAATACCGATTTGCAGCGCATTATAGTCCGAGTTGGCCGCATCTGTAATCAGGTTTACCTGACTGAAACGCGGATCCAGCCGCAGCACGCCAGTGCCTTCCTGGGCTGCCGCCGCCTTGAATGGAGGCAGCCGCGCAGTTTCGTCGGCTACGCTCGTCGCGGGAGCCGGGAGATTGCCAGGCAAAAACGAATTGATCGGGATGAAAGCGGCCAGATGTGTGCCCTTCGAACCGACGTAGCCGGCGTTCGCTACCATTCCGAATGGCAGCTGGTATTCCAGGGTCAAATTGTATTGCTGAAGATAGGAATTTCTCATGTGCGGATTCGTCGTCGTGATCGATCCGAAGTTAGTAAGCGTACCGAACCCTCCGGCCGCCGCTTGTGTCTGCCACTGTTGCTGAAATGGAGAAGTTCCGGCCAACAGCGCGGCAATCGTGTTTCCGCCTCCAAAGCTGGTCAGCGATTGGTTATACGCGACCGGCGGGCTGGTTCGGCCCTGATCGGCGAGGGGAGTGAAGTTGAACGCGTTGTAGAACAATCCGTAGCCGCCTCGAACTACTAGACGCCCGCCTCGGGGATTCCAGGCAAATCCGAAGCGCGGAGCAAAGTTGAAGGGATTCGCATGAATAATCGGATTGCCCACCTGAAACGATCCGAGCGGGCCGCTGCCGGCTTGTCCGATTGCACCGGCCTTGTTGATATTGAGCAGAGAAAATTGCCCGCCGGCCGCGTCCAGCGCGCCCTGATATTCCCAGCGTATCCCGAGGTTCACGGTCAGGTTCGATGTCATCCGATAATCGTCTTGCGCGAACGCGCTGATCAGTTTCGTACGGAAAGGCTCGGCGGACGGTCCGAACAACTGGTTATAAGACGAAGGCTGAGCGTTGAGAAACGCCGCTTCGCTGGGGAAAACAAAATATCCACGAGTGAAGAACTGCCCGGTTCCGGCATTGCTCGAGTTGTCCTGGATGTCACGAATATCAAAACCGGCCTTGAGTTGATGTTTTCCGCGCGCTTGCGTTATGACATCGTTGATCTGGTAGATATTGAAGATGCGCCCCTGGGGGAAGCCTCCGTATTCGCCGAATGTCAATAGGCCCGTGATAGTGAAATAGGGTCCCGGATTCTGCATCTGCGGCGGCAGGAAGCCGACCGATCGCGCGTATGCAACGCGAAGTTGATTTACCGTGGTCGGCGTGATCTGCCATGTGTCAGCAATGTTCGCGTTCCGCGATTCCGACGTGATCAACGCGCCTTCATTCGCTAACCCGACCAACGATCCGATGTAGGGAAGTACAGTATTGGCAGTGCTATGAAAGTAACGCATCGACAGAGAATGCTTCTCCGAAAATATATAATCGCCTCGCAACAGGAATTGAAACCCCTTGCCTGGACTCGAGTAGTTTATCGGCAAAATTCCAATCAAAGGATTGCTAGTGGCAACCGTTGGAGTTGGCAGGTAGTCTTGAATAATGGTCTTGATCCCTGGGTCGGTAACGGTAGCAACCGCCGCTGCCGTGGGCAGGTTAGCACTGTAGGTGCTGCCGGCGCTGATGTTCCTGTTCTGATGCCATCCGCCGAATAGAAACAGCTTATTCTTTATGCCCGGCCCACCCATGGAGAAACCATAGTTGTTGATGTCCGTGCGGCCTGCTTTGCCGGTGGTGTCGCCCCAGTTTCGAGCGTTGAAGTAATCGTTCTGTATATAATCGTTCGCCTCGCCGTGCCAGTTGTTGGACCCGCTCTTGGTGATGGTCTCTATCTCACCGCCGGCTTTAATGCCGTATTCCGCCGACACGTTGGAGGTGAGCACCTTGAACTCCTGCACGAAATCGGTGGCCACAGTCGTCCCCAGCGCGAATCCGCCGAACTCCCAATCATTCGCATCGGTAAAGTCCAGTTCGGCGTTTCCATATTCCGCTCGCGCGCCGTTCGCCGAGATCTGTCCGGTCTGAGCGCCGCTCAGCTTCACCAGACTTCCGCCTCGGGGATTGTACATAGGCTGAACACCGGGCGCATAGGCCACTAAGCCCGTGGCGCTGTGTTGCGTAGGAAGATCGTTGACTTCAATCGGATCACGATTGGTACTCAGCTGCGGGTCGGTCTTGTCCAGTTCAATTGCCGAAGATTGAACCGTAACCTCCACCGCGGTGCTGGTAGCAGCGAGCGTCAGCTTGACGTCCTGAGTTACCGTCTGGCTCGCCAAGGCGGCGAACTGGACCACGGCTTTGGTGAATCCAGTTGCTTCCACGCTCAGCTCGTACCTTCCTGGAGGGACGGCGGAGAAATAATAGATTCCATCCGCGCCGGAATTGAACTGCCGGCTGGCATTTGTATCGAGGCTGCGCAAGACTACGGTTCCGTTCGGGACTACAGCGCCTGTAGGATCAGTGACTGTGCCTTGCACGGTACCGGTGGTGTATTGGGCACGAATTAATCCTGTGCTGAGCAACGCCAACAAACAGGTGGCGCGTACGATGCTACCGGTGATTTTGTGAGACATCATTTTCCCTCCCTGAATTCAGACGACGGTCGCATTTAGTTCGGCGGGGACTAAAGCTGTTCTGGAATCCGCGTGCGTGATTGTATACCTTTCGCATACGATATACCTTGAACACAGGCCTTGTCAATCTAACGCGCGACATCGAGGGCGGCAAGGGATAGGTCGCCCTGCGATTCAGCTAAGGCAAGAAGCTAACGATTGCGAAGTCTGTTGTCCGATGATTCTGCCCCGGAAAGATTCGTGCCGAAGCCTTTCTGGCCGGGCTTTCCGATTCAACCGTGCTTCGCCTGGACTTAAGGCGTTGCCACAAACACATCGAGGCCGAACGAGACCAGCCCAGATTGTCCCGCAAAACCCAGGTAATCGAGGCCGAAGAGATCCTCGATGGTCCGCAGTAGCGAGTAGTGGTTGTAAGGAGTCGTAACAACGGTTCCAGGCCGGACGAACCTCGACAAGATCACGGCTCCCACTCGGCCGCCACCAGGTCCGGCGATCCCCGGCAGTGGAGAGTTCGGTCCCGGCAGCTCGTTGCAGCAAGCCGTCGTATCCGAGCTGGACGCGCCAAACTCGGCTTCATCAAATACAATCAGCAGCAATCCATCTCGCTGGTACGCGGGCGAACTTAATATTTGGGGAACCCACTGTCGCAAAAAGGCGTCGGCGGAAACGAGCCCGCCGGGTTCTCCATCCACACACGGCGAATCATGACCGTCGTGGCACAGGTTGGGCGTGATGAAAACGTAGTTCGGCGTTGACGCATAATGCTTGAGATCGGCGGGCAGTTGCGTCAAGGGAACATCGTTGGCGTCGCACGAAGGTGTGTCGATGATCGAATGAAAGTAGACAAAAGGGTTGTGGCGGACGGCGTACTGATCTCCCGGTTTGGCTGTCTGAGTCTGGTCTTGCGTGTTGAGCGCGGGATGGAGGCACGGCTCGGACATGTCTTCCATGTATCCGCGCCAAGTAAGTCGATTCGCCGTCAACTGGTCCGCGACAGTTTTGATTTCCGGCGGAAACACGCACCCTTGTCCCACAATCTGACCATTGACATCTACTTGGACCGGAGAACCCGGCAAGAAGTCCTGGTAAATCTGGCAATCGCTTTGAGTGGTCACGTTCGGAGCTTGCCCGCTTACCAGAGCGATGTAGTTGTCGAGACTGTTGTGTCCGATACCGTAATAATTGGCGAGCAACTCGCCTTGGGCGGTCAATTGTTTTGCAAGATACGGCGCCAGCGAATTTGGTCCGAATGTCTCGTCGTAACTCTTGTTCTCGAGGACAATCGTGAATACATGCCGTATCGGCGGCCTTTGAGCGGCGGCCGAGACTGCCAGAAGCAAGAATAGGTTCAGAGCTTTCTGCATAATATCCCCCAGTTAGAGAAGTGGAAACCCTAAACTGCCCGCGAGAGTTTGAAGAGCCGCCCACTCGCTTTCTTCGTTGGTGGTCACCGCCTGCGGACATAGGCCGGCGAATGGACCGCCCGGTACGCCGTAGAGCGGCGCAAAATAATTTGGGTGCTGGAAATCGAGGGCGTAAGCCAGATTATTGGCCGTTGCATCACGAACGGTTAGCGGCGCTAGCGCCCAGCGCCACTCGATCAGTTTCAGAACGGAGGTATGGTCGAACTGGATGTGCGACACATAGCCGCGGCGCGCCCACGGCGCTATGAGCAACGCCGGCGTCCGGAATCCAAGCCGCCCATCCTGATTTCCGGCGAGAAGGTCGGCTCGCGGGATGGGAGCGGTAGGCGGTGGAACGTGGTCGAAAAAGCCTCCCCATTCATCGAAATTGATAATTAGGACGGTGCGCGGCCAGCTCGGACTGCCAGTTACCGCGCCGTAAACCTCGTTCAGGAACGTTTCGCCGTTGCGAATATCCGCGTGGGGATGATCATCATTGGATGTGCCGCTCGTTTCATCTTCAAAGCGCGGGTCAATAAAGCTTACCTGGGGGAGATTGCCGGTGGCGCAATCAGTCAGAAACTCCGTAAAGGGATGCGAAATGCCGAGGTATTTTGTTCCCCAGAGAGCCGTGAACGGGATGTCATTGAAGTAATACTTACCTGCTACGCCGGCTTGTTGAAGTTTGTCCCAGATCGTGGGCAGCACCGATTGCGTGGTGCTGTTGTGGAGGCGGTCGGTTTGTGCTGCATGCTGGTACAAACGGTTCGGATAGGTCTCCGCCATGATGGCGGCGAAATAGTTGTCGCAGACGGTCCAACCCTGCGCCGCGGCTCCAAAAAAGGCAAGATCATTCCGGTCGTAATATCCGATGGAGTAAAGATCGTTGACTCGGAGCCAGCCATCACACTTTCCGCCGTCGTATTCGATTCGGCCGCCCTCATAGGAATGATCTGGATCTTGAAACGCACAGCCCTGGTAGTCGGCCAGATGATGGGTGGCCTGAAGTTGGCCGGTGAAATCGGGATAACGAAGTCCTGCCTGGCGTCCGTTGGCGCCCGGCAGCCACCCGAGAAAATGGTCGAAAGATCGATTCTCCATCATCACCATGATTACGTGATCGATTCCGGAGTCCTCGGGAGTTGGCAAACTGCCTGAGGCCGGTTGCTGTGCGAGGGTTGTTCGCCCAGAAAGCGCTCCTAACGATCCGGTTACGGTCAGACCTGTCAAAAAGTGGCGCCGTGAAACTCTTTCCTGGTAGGACCCCATTTTTTCAGCCCTCCTTCCATATATCTGCGTTGTCGTGACGGTGACAGTTCGAGTTCTTCACGTTTACTACAGCCATTTGCAGCCAAGCGAGGAGTTAAAATCCGATCGCATTGGCGAGAACGCTTGCAAGGAAAGTGCCGCTACTATGACGATTGGGTTTCAATTTGAGCGGGCTCAGCTGTTGAGCTGAACATTAGGATTAAACAGGATTCAACGGCGAAACAATCGGATGGGGACCTTGTCACGGCTACGGCTGGTCACCCGGTCGAGCATCGACCTGTCCAGATGCTTTCAACTTCGCGCAACGTCTTTGTCTTAAATCGCTCCGCCGTGCACCTATGAAGGGACTAATGCACAGACCCTCCGCTTTACTTGTCGGAGAAGGATTCGTTTGTCGATGAAGCGACAGCGGACGTCGTGCGCGATGCGGGCATCGAAAAGCCCCAGACGTTTGCGCAAGAGACTAGAAAGTGATACGGGCGACCAACTGCATGGCGCGCGGGCCGGCGCCTTCAGCCGTCTGCATTAAATCGCTTGTTTTCTTTTGCGGAATGGTGGGCCCGACAGAACTCGAATCTGTGACCTCTACCGTGTCAAGGTAGCGCTCTAACCAACTGAGCTACGGGCCCGCGCGTGAGTACGCACAACGTATTTTAGCATCTTCCTCATTCTTCTCAACTTTAACCCGGCACCTCTTGACCCTCGGGAGGCCGTGCAGATTCGCTGGTTTTCTGACGATAGAAGCATGTGAGGATTCGAATTCGCTTTCGACCCATCGTTGCGACGTTGTCGATCTGGCTTGCACCCATCATCGCGCTGGCTCAGACCGACCCAGCTTTGCTGCGCTTCGTTCCCGCCGATGCCAAGGCCCTGATCAGCATCGATTGGAAACGGGTGCGGCAATCGCAGATAGGGACTATGATCCGCGCGAAATGGGTGGACGGGAGCACGATTCCGGGCATCGAGCTGCTGAACGACGTCGACCGGGTGGTCATCGCCTCGCCAGCCCGCAATCCCGCGGACGAGCCGGCTGAGGAAGCGCCGATGTTGATCGTGGTGGGCGGCCACTTCGATCTCGCGCAAGTTCGCGGCATTCTTACCGCTCAAGGCGCTAAGCCGCAGCTGTTCAATAACGTGCAGGTTTATCGCCCGCAGGGCAACTCCGGCAAGGAAATGGCTTTCGTGCTGCTCGACGCCCAGACTATTCTAATCGGGGATCCACACTCGGTGTTCGGGAGCCTCGAACGTACCACTTTTCCTATGCCGCCGCCGGACCCTGCTTCCCTGCTCGCTCGCGCGGCGCAGCTCGATAACAGCTATGATGCGTGGGCGTTAATGACTACTCCGGGCGTGCTGGCAAGCGATCGTTTGATGGCCATGTTCGCCGGGGGCGAGCTAGGCACGGAGGCCGAGGGGGTTGAGATAGGCTTTTCGCTCCGCACTGGTTTCACGGTGGATACGACCGTGTCGTTCCAATCGGAAGTGGCAGCCAAGCGGATGGCCTCCGAACTGGCAAGGCTGCTGAAGCTGGCCATCAAGGACAAAATGGGCGAGCCGGCGATGGTCGACATGGAGAAGAAGCTGAAGGTCGCCTCGGAAGGCACCCTGGTCAAAATCGCGATGCATATGACGCAGCCAGAGCTTGACAAGAACGCACAGCTTTTCGCTTTATCCCACAAGCAGCCCGTTGCCCCAGTCGCCGATATTCGTCCGCTGACCATCCCTTCGCCGCCAGCCCCTAAACCGGCGAAGTTAGTAATCCGGATTGAAGGGCTGGACGAAGGTACTCGCGAGATCCCCTACAGGCAACAATAGCGTTGTACGATGTGGGAGTGAGGGCTGTCGTCACTCTAATCGCCGCAGCGAGCCTGCTTGCGGCTACTGAAATTCCCAAAGGAACACCGTTGCAGATCCGGCTGACAACCGCGATCAATACGTCGACAGCCAAGCCAAAGCAGCCGTTCGAGGCCGTGGTAATCGCGCCGGTGGTGATCGGTGGAACGGTCGCGTTGGGAGCCGGCGCCAAGGTATCCGGACACATTCAGGACGTCACTGCCGCCGTTAAGCCGGACGACCAGGCGGTGCTGGCGCTGGCCTTCGATCAGATCAGCGATTCCGCCGGGCATAGGGCCAGTCTCGCCGCCAAATTGGTTGGAGTGGATAATGCGCGCGAATCGCTGGCTGCCGACGGCAAAATCACCGGAATTATCGCGTCGCAAACCGGCTCTGGGCGCATGGACCAGGGGATCAACAAAGTGGCGCAGCAGTATCCCGGCTTAGCGGATCTGTTGGGCGCGATCAAGGAAACGGTGGTGAAGCCGGCTGATCCGAACATCGATTACGAGCCGGGCGTTGAGATGACCATCGAGCTTACGCAAACCGCTTATCTGGACCGCCGGCACAAGCGAGTTCAACGTGAAGGCCATCGAGCCGGCGGATGAATTGTCGCGCCTGGTCAACGCTCAGCCCTTTCGAACTATCGCCGAAAAACCACCCCGGCCGTCTGACATCACTAATCTGATGTTTCTCGGAAGCGAGCAGGACCTCGAGAATGCGTTTCAAACGGCGGGATGGTCGACCGCGGCGCAATTGAATTCGAAGTCGAAGCTGGAGACATTTCGCGCCATGGCGGAACAGCGCGGCTATCAGGAAGCGCCGGTGTCAACGCTGCTCCTGGACGGCCGCCCGCCCGATCTGGTCTTCCAGAAACAGAACAACACTTTCGCTGCGCGCCACCACCTGCGCATCTGGCGCCGGCCGGGCCGGTTCCAGGGCAAAGAAGATCTGGATTTGCGCGGCTACCCACGACATCGGCATCGATTATTCCCAAGAGGATCGCAACTTCATCCACAAGGTCGATACCGAGGTCGACCGCGAGCGCGCCAAAGTGGTGAGCGATCTGCTGTTCACCGGATTGGTGCAGGGGCTCGCGCTGGTAGAGCGGCCCGACGCGCCCACCAAGCTCTTCAACGCCACCGGCGATGCGCTCGAGACGGACGGGAAGATGGCGGTGATCAGTTTCTAGTCCTCTATAATTGGGGATTGTCTCAACCCACGAAGATTTACAAATACTACGATCTTCTGGCCAGCATCTTCATCGTCGTTCTGGTGATTTCAAATCTCGTCGGTCAGAAGATTTGCGCCTTCGGTCCGTTCCGCGTCAGCGGCGCCCAATTGCTTTTCCCCATCACGTACATCTTCGGCGACGTATTCACCGAGGTTTACGGGTATGGCGGTTCCAGGCGTGTGATCTGGATCGGGTTCCTGGCAAACGCGTTGATGGCAATCCTCGGAAACATCATCGTGGCTTTGCCCGCCGCGCCCGAATGGAGGAACCAGGAGGCCTTCGCGATCGTGTTCCATCAGGTGCCGAGGCTGGTGGTCGCAAGCTTGATTGCTTATTGGTGCGGCGAATTCGCAAACTCCTTCACGCTTGCGAAGATGAAGCTGCTCACCAAAGGGCGCTATTTGTGGACTCGAACGGTGGGCTCGACGGTCGTCGGTCAGGCGGTGGATACGGTCATCCTTGTGATCATTGCGTTCTCAGGCGAGGTCACGGGGTCCGGGCTGGCGCGCCTGATTGTCTCGGCCTATTTATTCAAAGTGGTTTATGAAGTAGTCATGACGCCGGCCACCTATTGGATCTGCGGCTTCCTTAAACGAACCGAGGGCATCGACACGTTCGACTATAAAACGCGCTTCACGCCTTTCGCGACCGAGATGTAATCACCCGGCCAATTTCTTGCAGAGCTTCTCGACATTTCCAGACTCCTTTTCGATAAGATCGGTCGCCAGTCCTTTGAGAGCCTTGATATTAGCGGTGCTGGTGTCGTCGAGCGCGTGATTGTGGCCATCCAGCGTGGTTTGGAATCGGTAGTAGCGCTGGGATTCGCCGGCAGCGTCTGGAAGAAGCTGCCGAAGCTGATAATCCACTGTGCTGCTAGCTCCATCGAACACGATGTTCAGCAACGGCGCCGCCCATCTGGCCACGCCCCACGTTCTTGTTTCGTTATAAGACAAACTCAGATTCATGGTGCCGGTGCCTAGCGAAACCACGAGAAAATCACTGGCGTCCGGATATGCGGTTCTCGCTTCCACCAAGGCGCAAGCAGCGGGATTGTTGGCGAATACGCCGCCATCGATGAGCGTGTAGTAATCGGTATTTGTTCCGGCCGGCAGTTTCATAGGCTCAAAATAAGTGGGCGCGGCCGAGGTGGCGCGGGCTACCAGGCGCGCAGGGAAATCATAATCGGGCCGCTCGCGGGCATTGGAGCTTTTGAAGAAAAATGGAAAGCTATGCTCGATCTCATAGCTGGGACCAGAACGTCGGTAGTGGCGTCCGCGAGTCGGGAGTCGCCAAAATAATCGGCTAGGACCGCGTCAATCCCAGCTGCGCAGTATTTTTCTTCGGTCAGGTTGTTGCAGGCGATGATGCGGCGCCAAACGGACCGCGAAAAAATTTTGGGACCTTCGCGCTCGTACATCTCGACGAAATTCTGGGCAGTATGCAACGGCGCCCCGGCGGTCTTGGGGATGGTCAGCCCTAGAGCAAGGATGCCGCCTGTGGAAGTGCCGGCAATTAAGTCAAAGAGAGCTGCGGCAGGCCGTCCGGTGATGCTTTCGATGTGGGCGAGCAGCGTGGCGGGAATAATACCGCGGATCCCGCCGCCGTCGATTGCCAAAATTTTCACCGGTCTGTTCATCGTATGAGCGGGCTGCGTTTGGTGGCGCGCTCAATACAATTTTCGACGCAGTTTCAGTTCGGCCGTGCGTCGCCAGCGACTAACTGGCTGGCACGGAAGAAGAAAACTTCTTAAGAACGAAGTGACTCATCCTTTGGAGCTGGCGCCTGGTGAAGCCAGCGCCGTCGCGTGGTTCTTCAGAATCTCGTCGACTTGGGCGGCCGAGTAGGGCGGCTGCTGAACGGATAGAACCAACTCAATCTGTTCTTCACTCAGATGCTTGGCATTGTATAAGTGCAGGATGTATTTGGCTCGATAGCGCTGATCGCTGGCGAGAAACATCACGTCATTTCGCTTCACGGCCGCGATCCAGCCTTTGCGGTGAAATTCTAGAAGCGTCTCGTGCTCGGTCTGGAGACCGGCGGCGACATCTGGGAACGTTTGATATCCGGGCAATTATTTCTCCTTGCGGGACACAACCATGCTGGCTGGGGCCTCGCTCTTCGGCTTCAATCTGTTGAAGCATCTGTACTGTCTCGAAATTCGGTAGACAGTCGTTTTTGAGTAGGACCCTGCGGATGGTTCACGGTCTCGCAACGCTTTCGATTATAGCGATCGGGAAGGGGGGCGCGAGGACCTGAGAAGCGTTGGCTTGGTAGGAGCGCAACGGGTTCTGCACTCTCTGATTGTATTCGATATCGCCAGTATCCGCAATACCCTCAAAACACTACGGTATGGACGGAAACGACGCGGCATCGAAGCATGTACATTGGATTAGGAGTTAAACCTATGTCAATGGGAACCGATCATGATCACGCCAGGCTTCACCAACTGAACGAGCAATATATCGACGCTGTGCTGAAAGCAGACGTGACCTGGTATCGGCAGCATCTCGCGGACGAGTTTGTGTGCATCGATTCCGAGGCCATGGTCTTCGACAAAGAGAGGTTCTTGCAATACATTGCACTTGGTCCTTATTTTACTGATTACAAGCTAGAAAACGTTACGGTGCGAATCTACGGCGAGACTTCGCTGGTGCAAGCCACCGGATTGTTTACTCGAAAAGATGGAGCGTCGGGAATGTGCCGCTACACCGACATTTACGTGCGATCGGGAAACGATTGGAAGGTGGTTTCCGCGCAAATTACTCGTGCTCAAGCCCGAACGCAGGCTGCCGGTTAGAGCGCGAGTCCCAACTGTTTCCCGAGTTCGACGCGTCCGTTGAGGGTTAGCCGGACCGCCCGGCCACGCATTCGCACAATCCACTTTCGCTCGCACAGGCAGGTCAATAGCGTACATCCCAGCGGGTCCGCCCAGATGGTGCTGCCGCTCGGTCCAATCCAGACACAGACGCGCAATGGCTTGCCGTCCGCCAAGCTTTGGTGGATGTCCTCGATCGATTTCCGCGAACCATTTGCGGCCGAGCGCGGTCAACTCACATTGTCTTTCATTCACTGGCGTCAATAAGCCCTGGCGTTTCATCGCGGCGTAGATATCTACAGCTAATCGACCTGCCAGATGGTTGTAGCATGTTCTCGCATAGCGAAGGACCTTGACCTCTTCCGGTTCGCGATCCCGTACGCGGGGAGTTGGGGCTAATTCGCCGAGCGCCTCCAGCGCGGTGCCTACTTCGGGTCCGGCCAAACGATAGTAGCGGTGCCGGCCCTGGCTCTCCACGCTTAGCAGGCCGCCTTCGACCAGCTTTGCCAGGTGGCCGCTGGCAGTTTGGGGAGCCACATTGGCGCTAAAAGCCAACTCACCCGCAGGGAGCGCGCGCCCATCGAGCAGTGACAAAAGCATGGTTGCTCGAGCCGGTTCTCCGATCAGCGCCGCGACCCGCCCGAAGCCTATTTCCATGATCACAACTTATCAGAGTGCGCTTAGGGACGTTACGGTACTGACCGAAGCATTTTAGGCGTTACTAAGGCCGCGCGGGCTTCAATAGCCCGATTGTGTTCCCGTCGGGATCCGCGAACCATGCAAACGTGCCGGCCGGAATCGCGATCGGCCCGACTAGGGTCTTACCTCCCAATTCACTGGCCTTATCGAGCGCAGCCTGCACGTCCTCGACGTCTACGTAGAAAATGGTGTAGTGTTCGGGCTCGTGGCCGAGCGCGGTTATATGACCCTCGATGCCCTGCGGGCTTCCGGTTTTAATATTCGACGCGGGGCCGGCGGCGGTGATCTGCCAGCCGAACAGCTTCGAATAGAAATCGCCGGTCCTGGCGCGGTCGCGGCATCCGATCTCAAAATGAACCACTGGCCTTCCCATGGACTTCTCCCCCCTTTGAGCGAGCAACTGTGGCGCCGCTGCCGCTAACAAGAGCGCCGAGCGGCGTGTAAGCATCTCTTTTGATGGAACCCTGTGCATCCGGTCTAGTTTAGATCAGGAATGGATCTTCTCTTTTCTCTCAAGCATTTCGATAAAGTGCACAATCTTCCGGGCGCGCGTCTCCGCTTTTTTCACCGTCTGGATTCGCCACAGTACCGCATATCGGTTGGCCCTGTCAAGAGTTTTGAAAAATGCCGCGGCGCGCGGATTCGCGTCCAGCGCAGCCTGAAAGTCGCTCGGCACGGTTGCTTTGCTGGGCGAATCATAGGCTGTATCCCAGCGCCCATTCTTTTTGGCATTTTCGATCGCCTCCAGCCCCGCGGCTTTCATCTCGCCGCTCACGATCAGCGCCAGCGCTTTCTCGCGGTTGATCTTCGACCAGATGCTCTTGTTCGAACGCGAAACAAATCTCTGCAGCCAGGTTTCGTTGCTTTCAGGCCTCTTCTGGCCGTCGATCCATCCGTAGCACAGCGCAACTTCGAGCGCTTCCTGGTATGTGACCGACCGCAAACGCGAGCCCTTCTTCGCCAGCCGAAGCCATAAACCGGCGCTCTTACGATGGTTCTTCTCCAACCAGGCAGCCCAGTCCTTTTTGGACTTGAAGAGCCTTACCGGGAGAGCTATTCAGCATCTCGTTGCTTTGCGCTGGCGTAAGCGTCCGCGCCCATCAAATGAATAGAAACATACGGCTCGGTGCCCACCACCCAGCTGTCGTGCCCCGGCGCGATGTAAAACACGTCCCCAGGCTTCATTTCGATCACGCGTCCGTCATCCATTGCCGCAGTCGCGCGCCCGGAGAGCACCATGCCAACGTGCTCCACTGCGCAGCTCTTAGCCCCCATCGCGCGCCCTACATGCTCCGACCATTTCCATCCCGGCTCATAGGTCGCACGTCCAATGGTCATGCCGCCCAACCGCACCAATTCGAATTTGCCTTTCTCAAAGGTACGAAGCTCATCCGGGTGCTCGAAACGTTTCAAGATCACTTCCAGCATGGATTTCCCTTTGCACGGCCTCAGGCCGGCCAAGGGCGCGCGACGCCCTTGATTCCTACCCATCGCACCAAGGTTGTTGGTTCTTGTCAAGGCGGGACCGACCGATGCTGCAACCCCCGTTTAGGGCGCGGCCGAAAGCGTCGGTAGTAAGTTATGTTGGATTTCCAGTGGTCCAGCGGCAGCCTTACCGGCGGCGGGCCGGATATCCCAGACTGGATGGCTAGTCCGCCGCCAGAAAAACGGGATCACATTTGTCTGGTCGACACGGTACAGGTCGAAGCCTTTTTTCCAATTCGTCTTCCACAATTCCGATAGATCGGGAAGGCGGCCCTTTGTGGAGCCAGATGCAAAGTTTCTGAACTGGTACCGGCCAGGACCATTCATGACGTCCTGGCCGGCCGCGCTGAAGGGAACACATAGCGCCCAGACGACTCCGGCGGCCATGCATCTTGTTTTCATCCTCATATCCAACGCTCCCTGCAGTTAGAGAAACGGGGCCTCCCGGAGACCCCGCTCAGCAGTCAGCGAACCGACGCCACGGGTAAGCCGATCGACGTACCGATGATTTCGCCGGATATAACCAGCTCCACCCGCCGATTCTGTTGGCGGCCTGAAGCTGTATCATTCGACGCTACGGGCTGAGTTTTTCCAAAGCCTTTAGTCGTAACGGAACTTCCCTGCATGCCCTGTTGAGTCAGGTAGTCGCGCACTGCCTCGCCGCGGTGCTCCGAGAGCCGCTGGTTATATTCGTCGCCACCCACGCTGTCTGTATGGCCTTCTACTTCGAGTCTCAGACCGGGGTGACCGGATATGATGCCGCCCACTCTGGCGAGCTTCTCGCGGGCCGCCGGCCGCAAAGAAAACTTGGCGGTGTCGAACAGAACATCCGGAACATTCACGATCAGGCCGCGGGCTGTATCCCGGGTCTGGAGAATCGCGTTGAATTGCGCCAATAGTTGGGAGCGTAGTTCGGTCTTCTCGGCCTCGGCTTGGGCCTTCTCTTTCGCTGCGCGTTCGCGGTCAGCTTGGGCATTCGCCTTCTGTTTATCGTTCTCTTCCTTCAGACGGGCAGCTTCAGCTCCGGCAGCAGCCAGCCGCGTGTCGTTTTCGGCTTTCAGGCGATCCGCTTCGGTCTGGGCAGCAGCCAGCCGCGTATCGTTGTCGGCTTTGAGGCGGTCCGCTTCGGTCTGGGCAGCAGCCAGCCGCGTATCGTTGTCGGCTTTGAGGCGGTCCGCTTCGGTCTGGGCAGCCGCCGTCCGCATTTCGTTCTCGTGTCTCAGACGATCGGCTTCGGTCTTAGCGGCGGCTGTTTGCGCTTCATGTTCCGACTTGGCACGCTCGGCATCCGCGAGCGCGGTGATTCGCGCACGGTCTGCCTCCCGCTTGACGCGATCGGTTTCCGACTGAGCGGCGGCCCGGTCGCCTTCGGCGCGCGACTCACGCTCCGCTCCCAGGCGGCGTTCGGTGGCAAGTTGTTCTTCCTCGATCTTCTTGACCGTAATAATCCTCGCGTCTTCGGCCATTTGAACGGATTCGCGCGCCACGGTCCCGATCGGCTTCTTGCCAGCCTTGCCTTTCAGATAACCCTCGGCATTCTCGAGGCCCTGGGTGGCTTTCAGGAACGTGTCGCCGGCATAGTGCTCCGCTCCAGTCCAGCGCGCAATTTGGACGGCATTCCGTGCTTCGTAGAGCTCCAAGGGGACCCTCGGATCGAGCCGGCGAGCTGTAATCTCCGCTGGTTTGACATTCAAAACGTACTGACCCCGCTGCAGAAGCTCGTATTTCGCGTCCACTTCTTCGATGGTTCCGGTGGTGTCATTCCTGACAAAGTTTTCCATGACGACAACGTCACTCGGCTGCGTCACGGCGAAGTACGGCTCCGCGGTTACTATCAGACCGAAGGACTGCAACTCGGTGGTAGCGTCCAGTCTCGTCTTGCCCCCGTGATTGACGAGCACCTCGCCAACATTGGTCGCCCGGCCTTCGGGCGTGATGGCCCACATGACATAGGTCAAATACTCCTGGCCAAACTGGGTAGCCGGCCCGAGCTTTTCCATGTCCACGTCCATCTTGATGACGCCTTGTTTGCTCTCCATCTTGGCCTCACCGCGAGCTTCAGGCATTAAGGCTGTCCCGCGGAAGCCGATCTTGGTAGCTCCACTGCGATGGTTGTAATTGATCGCCTTGGTTGTTCTTGCGACCACGGTAATGCGATAGATGGGCGCCGACACGCCATTGTCGATTGGTTGCTGGGTGGGGTTGGGAGCCTGTGGCGCCTGGGCCAACGCTAGTCCGCACACCATCAGGAGTAAGCTTACAAGTTTCATCTCTTAAAACCTCGATCCGTCTTTTGGGTGCACGAATGGAACCGAAAGCCTGAAGATGTTGAGTCTGATCAACCGGTGATCCATTCTGCGCGAATCTTCGGGACAGCCAGGGCCGCGCCAGGTAACCGTATATGGTCATCTGACCAACGAAGGTCATTTACCCTAAGAGTCCCGACAAAAGCGTTCGCCATTTGCAACTATCGAGCCGTGGCTATGAAGCTGCTTTACCTTTCGTCCGTGATCGAAATCTGCCTGGTCTCCTTTGGCGCGGTGCTGTTGTTGGGGAGCATCGGCGCCTTCTTTCTCTACATTCCCTTGCTGCCCATTGCTGTCGCTGTAGTGGTAATCCTGGGGATGGCCCTGGCCTTCCTGATCGGTGTCTGGGTGGGAAGCACTCGAATCCGCCGGCGGCGGCGGCGAAAGCACCTTTCGCCACAGATACTTCATGTCACTTAAGCCTTGTGCGGAGCGCCGGCCGCTTTGGGGGTGCCGCGACAGGCGCAAGTCTGCAGGACCTCTTCAACTTTTTCGATCAATTGATCCGTCGTAAATGGCGCAGGAAATAAGTCGAATTTTTCAAGGATGGCGCGGTATTGAAGCCGATCATCCTGCAAAAGACCAGCTACTAACAGGACTCCCATGTGCGGGTTTCTTCCGCGCAGGTATTTTGCGGCTTCGTGACCGGAGATGCTTTCGACGTAGGGATATGTAATCAGCAGGTCGATCTTGCTGGCGCCGATCAACTCAACTGCGGTGCCGAGGTCACCAGTGGCGCGGACTACGTAACCGGCATTTTCCAGCGCTTCTTTCATAACCGCGCGAATAATCGGCTCGGAGCAAAGCAGCAAGATCATGGCGTTGGTCGTGGGGTGCTTGGGGGTTGTCATGCTGGCGATCCCATCGGCTCCGACTCGGCCTGTTTCCGGGCGCGTCTCCTATCCGACCACTCACGCAGGCTATCAAAGTACAGATACACCACCGGCGTCGTGTACAACGTCAGCAATTGGCTCATGATCAGCCCTCCGATGATCGTAATTCCCAGCGGACGGCGCAGTTCGGATCCGGTGCCGGTTCCCAGCGCGAGCGGCAAAGCGCCCAGCAGCGCGGCCATGGTGGTCATCAGGATCGGGCGGAAGCGCAACATGCACGCTTCGACGATGGAGTCGTACGAGTTCTTGCCTTCGTTCCGCTCCGCCGCGAGAGCGAAATCGATCATCATGATGGCGTTCTTTTTCACGATGCCGATCAGCAGAATGATGCCGATGATGGCGATGATGCTGAGGTCGGTGTGGGTGAGCAGCAGCGCCAGCAGCGCGCCGACGCTGGCCGCCGGAAGGCTGGAAATGATGGTGATGGGATGGATGTAGCTCTCATACAGCATCGCCAGGATGATATAAACCGTCACCAGCGCCGCGGTAATCAGGATCGGCTCGCGTGGCTAGCGAGGCCTGGTAGGCTTGCGCCGTTCCGGCGAATTCGGTCTGGATCGTTGCCGGAAGCCCGACCTTCGCGGCCGCCGCGTCGATGGCATTCACGGCATCGCCCAGCGCGACACCCGGCTTCAGATTGAAGGAAATCGTCACCGCCGGAAACAGACCCTGGTGAGTCACCGTCAGCGGAGCGGTGGTGGGGGCGAATTTGGCGAAAGCGCTCAACGGAACCTGTTGTCCGCTGGGCGAATTCACATAGATTTGGCTGCAGAAACAGAGGATTCTGCCAGAACTCCGGCGCCGCTTCCATCACCACGTGGTACTGATTCAGCGAGGTGTACATGGTGGATACCTGGCGCTGGCCGAAGGCGTCGTAGAGCGTGTCGTCGATCAGTTGCGGCGTGATGCCGAAACGCGCGGCGGTGTCGCGATCGTACTGAATCATGGCTTGCAAGCCCGCGGTTTTGCTGATCGCTGCTCACGTCGGCAATGAGCGGAATGGTCTTCAACTGCGTCGACCATCTTGGGGGCAAACTGATTGAGATCGTCCAGATTGTCGCCTTGCATGGTGAATTGATATTGAGCGTTGCTCTGCCGGCCGCCGATGCGCAGGTCCTGCGCGGCTTGCAGGTACAGCGTGGCGCCGGGCATCTTGGCCAACTTGGGCCGCAGCCGCGCGATGATGAGGTCGGCTGAGATTTTCCGCTCTTCGAGCGGCTTTAAGCGAGATGAACAGACGCGCCGTGTTGTACGTGCTGCCTCCGGTGAATCCGTTCACGGTGTCGACGGCCGGATCGGCGGCGACAATATTGATCATCGGCAGCATGATCTTGTCCATGGCTTGGAACGAGGTGTCCTGGTCGGCCGGTAATCGATCCCTGAATGCGTCCGTTATCCTGTTGCGGAAAAAATCCCTTGGGCACGTGAATGAACAGGTAAACGTTCAGGCCGATGGTGGCCAGCAAGACCAGCAGCGTAATCGCCCGGAAACGGAGGGCGACGGACAGGGTCCTGCCGTACAGATTCACCACCCAATCGAAAGCCCGCTCGCTGGTCCGGTACATCCAGCCATGGGATTGCTCGTCTTTCAGAAGATGGGCGCACATCATGGGAGTCGCGGTCAGCGAAATCACCATGGAAACCGCGATGGCGACCGAGAGCGTCACGGCGAATTCGCGAAACAGGCGGCCCACGATGCCTCCCATCAGAAGCAGCGGAATGAACACCGCAATCAGCGAAACGCTGATGGTAAATACCGTAGAGCCCACTTCCTGCGCGCCCTTGAGCGCGGCTTCGAAAGGATGCATGCCCTGTTCCAGATAGCGCGTGATGTTCTCGATCACGACAATCGCGTCGTCGACCACAAAGCCGGTCGAGATGGTCAGCGCCATCAGCGACAGATTGTCGAGGCTGTAGCCCAGCAGATACATCACGCCGAATGTTCCGATCAGCGACACGGGGACGGCGACGCTGGGAATGAAGGTGGCGCGCGCGTTTCTCAGGAAAACGAAAACCACCAGAATCACCAGCATCACGGAGATGATCAAGGTCCTCTCGCGTGTCGCTGCACGGACGCGCGGATGGTGACCGTTTGATCCATGGCCACCTTCACATCGATCGAATGCGGAATGGAGGATTCAATCTGCGGAAGGACGGCCCGGATACGATCCACCGTATCGATGATGTTCGCGCCGGGTTGGCGGAAGATGATGACCAGGACGGACGGCTTGCCGTTCGCATAGCCCGAATTGCGAAGGTCTTCCACCGAATCCTGCGCCTCGCCGATATCGGAGACGCGCACCGCCGATCCGTTGCGGTAGGCGACCACCAGCGGCTCATAGTCGCTGGCCTTGAAGATCTGATCGTTGGCGCCCACCTCCCACATGCGCAGGCCGTCCGAAAAATGTCCCTTGGGCGTATTGGCATTCGCGCCGCTCAACGCGGTCCGGACCTGCTCCAGGCCGATGCCATACTTGTTCAGAGCGGTCGGATTCAGCTCGATCCGAACGCCCGGAAGCGAGCTTCCTCCCACGGTCACCTGCCCCACGCCGCTCACCTGCGACAGCTTCTGCGCCATGATGGTCGAGGCGGCGTCGTACATCTGGCCCCGCGTGAGGACGGCCGAGGTGAGGGCCAGCATGAAGATGGGAGAGTCGGCCGGATTCACTTTCCGGTACGATGGGATTGTTGGGAAGATTGGTCGGCAGATAGCCGCGGGCGGCGTTGATGGCGGCTTGTACGTCGCGCGCGGCCGCGTCGATGTCCCGATTCAGATCGAATTGCAGCGTGATGCTGGTAGATCCGAGGGAGCTCGACGAGGTCATCTCGGTGACCGCCGCAATGCGTCCGAATTGGCGCTCGAGCGGCGTCGCCACCGATGAGGCCATGGTCTCCGGACTCGCCCCGGGCAAACCGGCGCTCACGGAGATGGTCGGGAATTCCACCTGCGGCAGCGGCGACACCGGGAGCAGCCGGTAGGCCGCGGCGCCCGCCAGCGTAATCGCGACCACCAGGAGCGTGGTGGCGACGGGCTTGCGGATGAAGGGCTCGGAAATATTCATCGCTTACCTGGCCGGAACGCGGTTCCGGCGCCGGCAGCGGACCTCTGCCGGCTTGCGGCTTCCGCGAGAATCGCGCTGCCAGCCGGTCGAACCAGATGTAGATCACCGGCGTCGTGTAGAGCGTCAACAACTGGCTGATCAGCAGGCCGCCGATAATCGTAATTCCCAACGGCCGGCGCAGCTCCGAACCGCTGCCGGAGCCGAGGGCCAGCGGCACCGCGCCGAGCAGCGCCGCCATGGTGGTCATCATGATCGGACGGAAGCGCAGCAGGCAGGCCTGATAGATGGCCTCTTCCGGTTTCATGCCTTCCTTGCGCTCCGCCGCGAGCGCGAAATCGATCATCATGATGGCGTTCTTTTTCACGATGCCGATGAGCAGGACGATGCCGATCAACGCGATCACGCTGAAATCGTTGCCGGAAGACGATCAGCGCCAGCAACGCGCCGACGCCCGCCGAAGGCAGCGCGGACAGGATCGTCAGCGGATGAATGTAGCTTTCATAGAGGATGCCCAGGACCAGATAGACCGTAATCAGCGCCGCCGCAATCAGCACCGGCTCGTTGGCCAGGGAGGCCTGGAACGCCTGCGGCCGTTCCCTGATATGCGGCCTGAACGCTTGGCGGCATGCCCATTTCGTCGTGCACTTTGTTCACGGCCTTGACGGCGTCGCCCAGGGATGCGTCCGGAGCCAGATTGAACGAGAGCGTAACCACCGGAAACTGGCCTTGATGGTTCACCGTGATGGGAGCCGTGGTGGTCTCCACGTGAGAGAAAGTGTTGAGCGGAATCTGGCCGCCATTCGGAAATGCCGACGGAGGATTGAATGGAGCGGAGACGTGCGAGAAGCTGGTGGCAGAGTGGCCGACGGAGTCGACCGAGCCGCGTGGGAGCCGCTGGACCCGCCGCGCTGTCCGGATAAACAAATCGTTCAGGTCGAAGGATTCTTGTCGAACCCAGGCTTCACTTCCAGCACCACGTGATATTGGTTCAACTGCGTAAACATGGTCGACACTTCCCGCTGGCCGTAAGCGTCGTATAACGTCTGGTCGATCGCCGAAGTGGTGATTCCCAAGCGCGACGCGGTATTGCGGTCGAACACCAGTTTGGCCTGAAGACCAAGGGTCTTGTTGATCGCTGGCCACGTCGCTCAACTCCGGCAGCTTCTGCAGCTTGGCGAGCATCTGCGGCGCGAAGGTATTCAACTCGTCCACGTTCGGATCTTCCAGCGTGTACTGGAATTGGGTTCGGCTCACGCGGTCCTCGACCGAAAGATCCTGCACCGGCTGCATGAACAGCGTGATGCCCGGCACCTTCGCCAGCTCCGGCTGCAAGCGGCGAATGACGTCGCTCGCGCTGATCTTTCGCGCGTCGATCGGTTTCAGATTGATCAGAATGCGTCCGCTGTTCAGGGTGGTGTTGGTCCCGTCGATTCCGATGAAGGAGGACAGATTATCGACCGCCGGATCCTGCAGAATGATCTTGGTCAATTGCTGCTGCTGGCTGGACATTTCCGGAAACGACACCGACTGGGCCGCTTCGGAGACGCCCTGGATGACGCCGGTATCTTGAATCGGGAAAAATCCTTTGGGAATGACGATGTACAGGAAGATGGTCAAAGCCAGGGTCGCGGCCGCCACCAGCAGCGTCGCCACCTGCCAGCCGCAGCACCCACTTCAGCGTCCTGCCGTAGAAGGCGATGACGGCGTTGAAGCGCGTCTCCGAAGCGCGATAAAAGCGTCCTTGGCTCTCCTCGGGCGTGTGCTTCAACAGTTTCGAGCACATCATCGGAGTGAGCGTGAGCGAAACCACGGCCGAGGCCAGGATGGTCACGCTCAGCGTGACGGCGAATTCGCGAAACAGGCGGCCCACGATATCGCCCATGAATAACAGAGGAATGAGAACGGCAATCAGCGAGACGGTCAACGAGACGATGGTGAAGCCAATTTGCGCCGAGCCTTTGAGCGCGGCGTCCAGCGGAGTGCTCGCCCGCTTCGATATAGCGGGTGATGTTCTCGATCATGACGATCGCGTCGTCCACCACGAAGCCGGTCGAAATCGTCAAGGCCATCAACGTCAGATTGTTCAAGCTGTAGCCGAGCAGATACATCACTCCGAAGGTGGCCACCAGCGACAGCGGAACGGCGATGCTGGGAATGATGGTCGCGGCAAGATTGCGCAGGAACAGGAACATGACCATCACCACCAGCGCCACCGTAAGCATCAGCTCGAACTGCACGTCGCTCACCGAGGCGCGAATGGTGGTGGTCCGGTCGGTCAGGATGCTGACGTGGATGGACGCGGGCAGCGACGAAGTGAGCTGCGGCAGCAGTTGTCTTGATGCGATCGACCACCGAGATGATGTTCGCGCCGGGCTGCCGCTGAATGTTCAGGATGACCGCGGGAGTCTGGTTCATCCAGGCCGCCTGGCGGACGTTTTCGGCATCGTCGACCACGGTCGGCAACGTCGGTCAGTTTGACGGGCGCGCCGTTCTTGTAGGCGATGATCAGCGGAGCGTAATCGGCGCTCGAGAGCAACTGGTCGTTCGCTCCAATCTGGTAGGCCTGATGCGCTCCATCGAAGTTTCCCTTGGCCTGATTGACATTGGCGGCGACGATGGCCGTGCGCAGATCCTCCAGATTGAGGCCGTAAGAGGCCATCGCCGTGGGATTGGCTTGAATCCGGACCGCCGGCTTTTGTCCGCCGCTGATGCTGACCAGACCAACACCGGGCAATTGCGACATCTTGGGCGCGAGCCGGGTGTCGGCCAGATCCTCAACTTTCGAGAGCGGAAGCTCCGTCGAAGTCAGCGCCAGCGTCAGGATCGGAGTATCGGCCGGATTGGTCTTGCTGTAGATCGGCGGAGTCGGCAGATCCGCCGGCAGGTACGTGCCGGAGGCATTGATCGATTGCTGCACTTCCTGTTCGGCCACATCGATACTCAGGCTGAGATTGAATTGCAGCGTGATCACCGAGCTGCCGTCGGAGCTGGTGGAGGTCATCTGCTGGAGTCCGGGCACCTGCCCGAACTGGCGTTCGAGCGGAGCGGTCACCGAAGACGCCATCACGTCCGGGCTGGCGCCAGGATAGAACGTGATGACTTGAATGATCGGATAATCCACCTCCGGCAGCGCCGAAACAGGCAGTTGCTTGTAGCCGACGGCGCCCGCCAGCAGGATGCCCACCATCAACATCGTGGTGGCCACGGGCCGGAGAATGAAGATCCGGGACGGGTTCATCTAACTTTTCTTGGGGGCCTTGGCGCCCTTCTTAGCCGCGGGAGTGGATGACGGCGCCGACGGGCTCCGCGGACCGGCTAGCAGGCGCTTTGCGGAGGGAATCTGCGCGTTGACCTTGGTCCCTTCCTGCAGTTTGTCGACGCCGGTCATGACTACCACTTCTCCCGGCGTCAGCCCCGAGGTGACTTCGGAGTTATCGCCTTCCGTAGTGCCGATGGTGATCGTGACGCACGGTCACCGTGGAATCCGGCTTCACAACGTAGACATAGGTCGCTTGAGAGTTACGTTGTATCGCGGCGGTCGGCACCAGAGTTACTCCGTGCTTTTCCTGCACCAGCAAGCGCGCGTTTACGAACTGATTGGGAAACAGCGCGTTGTCCTGGTTGTCGAAGGTCGCTCTCAGCCTGAGCGTGCCGGTGGTCGGATCGATCTGATTATCGAGCGTGGTCAGCGTTCCGCTGGCGATCTTGGTCTGTCATGTCGCGGCTGTAAGCGTCCACGGTCAAGCGTCTGCCCGGCGTTCATCTTCTTGACGCACGACCGGAAGCTGATCTTCGGCGATCGTGAAGATCACGCTGATGGGCTGAATTTGTGTGATCACCAACAGCCCGTTTGTGTCGGTGGCATGAACGATGTTTCCAGGATCCACCAGCCGCAGGCCAATGCGTCCGGTGATGGGAGCCGTGATGTGGCAGTAAGTGATATTGAGGTTGGCGCTGTCGATCAGGCCCTGATCGGTTTTGACGATTCCCTCGTCCTGGGTAACGGTCGCTTGCTGGGTCGCGAACTGTTGTTCCGGGATCGGCTTGCTGGGCCACCAAAGTTTGGTAGCGCGCAAGATCGATGCGCGCATTATCGAGGGTCGCCTGATCCTTGATCAGTTGACCCTGGGCCTGTGTAAGCTGAACCTGATAAGGGGCGGGGGTCGATTTCGACCAGCAGATCGCCCTTGATGTACCAGGTCGCCTTCTTTGTACTTGACGCTCATCAACTCGCCGTCGACGCGGCTCTTCACGGTCACGGTATAAATGGGCGTTACCGCGCCAAGGCCGGTAAAATATACACCGATATCGCCGTTGCTGGGATTTCGCCGCGACTACTGGTACAGCAGCCACCCCCTGCTCCGCCTTTGCCTTTCTTCGAAGCCGAGCTGGGGGATTGGGTGGTCTTGGTTCTCGACCAAACGAAATATAGGCCGATGCCCAGCACCAAAATAACGGCCAGCCAAACGAGCCAGCGCCTGCGGGCAGGCTTCGCCGCGTTCGGCCGGGCACGGACAGCGGGTGCAGGCTTTACAGGTGGGCGTGGGGTGGAAACTGTTAGCTGCTCGTCAGTTTCGGGAGTCTCGGTGGGCGTCCTTGGGCTATCGGGCATATGCTTCGGGGAACTGTTTTATTTTCTCCTTAGCGAATTGGGCCCGCAACCTCAAAGGCCTGAGGCCGAGGTTTACCAACAACTTGGACGCCGGATCTACAGAAGATGTTTCAGACCGCCCTATGGGCGCGGAATTTACGACTGAAGGGCGGCTCCCCAACAGGAATGGCGGCCCTTCGTTGGCGGTGGTTACCTCTGGTCTCCGTGGCCCTTCTGGTAGCCAGCCTCGTAAGCCTTCTTGTCGTCGTCTTTCTTGAAGTGCCTTTTCCTACTGTGGTCCTTGTTATGCGCATGGTCGGCCTGGCCTTCCCGCATGCCTTGCTTGTAGGTTTTGTTTTTCGAATAGTCCTGTTCGTGGTCCTGAAATGGAGCCCCGACGGCCTGAACCGCGACTCCGCCGAGTCCCATGCCCACTGCCACGGCCAGAACCCAGACAGATTGCTTTAAATTGATTCTCATTAAGAATTGATCCTTCCTCTTTCGTCTTGAGCCAATATTGAAAGGCATGCCCATGGCCGTTGAACAGCTGGCGCACGTGATCTGTATCTGCTAGAGCGGACAGGTTTTCTGGCCCAAAGTGAAGGACCCACCCGCTAACCATATATGGTCATGCGACCGCTTATGGTCAGATCACCCCGTTGCGGTGGATTCAGTCGGCTTGGGCACGGGAGCGCAAGGTTTCGGCGGCACGGAACCAGTCCTCCTCCGGTGAACCCTCTGGACAGCCTCTCGCGTGCCAGAGCTCATAAGCCAGAGCCGCGATATCAGAATGTCCAAAGGCAGCGATGCCGTGTCCGACTGTGGGAGCTTCCGAAGTTTGATGACCAGTTTGGGAGTGCTCCTGCGCCTGTCGTGAAAGTTCTGGACCGGTAAGGTGATCCTGTTTTCCTTGCTGCTCGGCAACCCGATGAGCATGCGCGGCGCCGTCTTTCAATTCGGCGGCTCGTTGGTGATTCTCGTAATGTGATCCATCGTTATAACGAGTAGACATGTTTAATCCGTCACCATCTGCCCGGATTTGCCGTGGGCTTCCTTGGCAAGTTTATAAGCCTGATCGGAGTATTCCAGCGCTCGTTCGGAATGCCAGATCGCCGTTGAATAATCCCCTTTTTCGTTATGTTCAGCGGCAGTACGGTGTGCGTGGGCCGCAAGTTCGTGCTGCTCAGCCGCTTTCCGGTGTGCGTCGTGCATATTGCTCCCTCCCGTGGAAGTGCGGTCAACCTTTATCACGTGCACGATAGCGACCAAACCGCTCGGCTGTCACCTGAACGGTACTGCGTGTGCTCTAACCCCCGCAATCATGAGAATATACTCAGTCACTACCATTATCGGAGCCGTCTTCACGACCCTCCTGTCGCTTTCGGCCATCGCTCGCGACCACAGCGCGTTGAACGGTACCTGGACGCTGGTACCATCCAAGAGCGATTTCGCCGGCCAGCCTGTCGTCCAAACCGGCACCGTGACAATCGCTGATCGGGAAGGCATCATTATTGTCTCTCGCAGTTTCGTGTATGACGGCGCCACCGAGACCTTTTTCTACAGTGATATCACCGACAGCGAGCACAATGCCACGATTCACACCGGCAAAGACCTCAAAAGTAAAACCAAATGGGATCAGGATGTCTTGAAAGTGACGACCACGCAATCTGGAGCGACTACTCTCGAAAGCTATACCCTTGCCAAGGATGGCACCATGACGGTCAGCGTCGAAAGGCCGGAGCGTCAGCCCATCACGCTCGTGTTCCAACGCAAATAAAGCTGACTGGCGGAGGGCAGCACGGTGACCGCCGGCAACCGTTGAATTGGCAAGTTACGTGCCACTAAAAAGCGCATGAAAAAAGACGATGAAGGAATCCGAACGTACAGCAGCGTTTCGCCCCGGCCGAGGGGGACAGGTCCGAGTTCAGGGGGCCAGTCCGGTGACACCCAGGGCTTATCCGATGTAGCAGAGGCAGGCTCAGAAAGCGTCGAAGAACTCGCCGAGGAAGGACAATCCTTCGAGGCTGAAGTAATCAGCGGCGTGGAAGATGCACCTGACCCGGATGTGGCTGAACTGCACACGAAGGAGTTCCCAGAAGACGATATACCTTCCGAATACTTAGAGAAAGATCAGTGACCATCCCCAGCCACCTGACCATATGTCGTTACCAGGATAAGGCCCTCTCAACGCCCGGGGTTTGCAGTTTCGCCCATTTGGCGGATACTTGCGTTTAAATATTAGGCCGATCGAGCTAGGCCCTTCTCATGCACTAAGTAGCGTGAGAGGAAAAATATGAAAACGCTACAACCAATCTTGGCCCTGCTGGCGATAACGCTCATCGTGGCTCTGGCGGCATGTTCCACGACATCCACCAAATCAGCCGATGTTTCCAGTCAGATCCGTACGTCGCTCGATCAGGCCGGCTTCAAAAATGTCTCCGCAAGCCAGGATCGTGACAAGGGCGTCGTGACTCTGGCCGGACACGTGGCAGCGGAGCGTGACAAGGAACAGGCCGAGTCCATCGCCAGGTCCATCGCGGGAGCCCAGGTTGTGTCGAATCAAATTGCTGTGATTCCGCCAGGGTTGGAGGGCGAAGCTGAAAAAGTGAACTCGGACCTGGACAAAGGTATCAAGAGCAACTTGGATGCGGCTCTCATCCAGGACAGGCTTCACGAGAGCGTGAAATATGCCGTCAAGAACCATGTCGTCACACTGACCGGCGAGGTGGATTCTCAATCGAAGCGCGCCCGCGCGGAAGAGGTCGCGTCCGCGGTTATAAACGTGCATCAAGTGGTGAACGAGCTGCAGGTTAAAGGGCAAAAGGCCACGTCGAACTAACAGCGCTTCAGCTTGGCCCTGCCTATGCAGGCCGTCAAGTTTCAACTTAAAGCGTGCTCAGCAGGGGGGCACAGAAGGAACTACTATGCTTTGGACGATTGTCGTGCTGTTCTTGATTTTGTGGCTTCTGGGATTCAGCCTTAGTGTTGGCGGAAACCTGATCCACTTACTGCTGGTCGTGGCGTTGGTGGTTGTCGTTATCAACTTGGTTAGCGGCCGGCGAGGCGCAGCTTAGATCTTGGGGCAGCGCCCTATGATCGCCGAAACTGGGCCTGCTACACGGCCCAAGCTCCGGGGAGATGTGGGCGCCATTGTCCTGTTGGGAACGATCGCGGTTCTGTATTTTGCGCGTGAGATTTTCGTTCCCTTCGCATTTGCTCTCATTCTGACGTTTCTATTGACGCCAGCAGTGGCGTTTCTCCAGAGACTGCGCATCGGTCGCGTGGTGTCGGTTCTGCTGACGGTCCTGGTTACTTTCGCGGTGGCTGGCGGCATCAGCTGGGTGATCGCGAACCAGTTGGTGGATGTCGTCACCGACCTGCCTCTCTACCGCGAGAATATTCGCGCCAAGATGGAGTCCTTTCATTCTCCGGTCAAGGGGCAGCTAGGCCAAGCTGCTGAAAGCATGAAGGAGATCGTGCGGGAAGTAACCGGTCCGGACGTGACATCTTCACGGAGCGCGCCTCCGTCACGCCGCAATCTCAAAGCAGCCGAGTGGGCCGCCTGTATCCGCGCCTCCTGTGGCGGTTCGAATGGTTGAGGCTCCCACTAGCGGATGGGCGCAGCTGCGCGATCTGGGGCTGCCGGTGCTTGTGCCTCTGGGACTGACGGGTATGGTCGTCATCTTTACGGTCTTCATGCTACTCCAGAGGGAAGACCTGAGGAACCGCCTATTGCGGCTGGCCGGGCTGGGTCAGTTGAACGTCATGACGCAAGCGCTGGACGACGCGGCCACCCGCGTCAGCCGATACATGCTTTTGCAGTTCCTGGTCAACGCCGGCTTTGGAGCTCTCTTCGGCTTTGGTCTTTACTTAATGGGCGTACCGAATCCTCTGTTATGGGGAGCCCTCGCAGGCATCCTGCGGATTGTGCCGTACGTAGGAACGTTCGCTGCGGCGACGCTCCCGATCGCGCTCTCATTGGCCGTTTTCGATGGGTGGCTCAAGCCACTACTCGTCTTCCTGCTGGTGGCAGGCCTTGAACTGATAATCGGGAACTTCGTCGAACCCTGGCTCTATGGCGCCCACGTTGGAATCTCTTCATTGGCGCTGCTTGTAACCGCCGTCTTTTGGACGGTTTTGTGGGGACCCGCGGGCCTGATCCTGTCTACGCCCCTGACGGTCTGCGTCGTGGTTCTCGGGCGCTATGTTCCCCACCTGTCGTTCCTGCATATCCTGCTGGGAGACGAACCTGTTCTGGCGCCCGAAGCGCAGGTCTATCAGCGGTTACTTGCTATGGATCAACAGGAAGCGCATACCATTGTCGACCAGTTTATAAAGGGACGGCCCTTGATCGAGTTGTACGACTCGGTGCTCATCCCGGCTTTGAGCATGGCCGAACAGGACCGGCACAAAGGAGCAATCGATGCCGCCCGGGAAGAATTTCTCTTTCTAAGCATCAACGAAATGATCGCCGAGTTTTCCGAGTATCAACCGGCGGCGGACAGCTCATCGGAGAAGAAGACGCGCCGACACCGGAAGACGCGCAGCAATTCAGCGGCAGAGTGATTTGTCTTTCCGCTCATGACCAAGCCGATGAGATAACGGCCGCCATGCTGGCTCAGCTCCTGGAGCGAAAGGGATTTGCGGTGCTGTCCTTTTCCACGCTGGGGCGTCTCCCAATGAATGGTTGAAGGCGATTGATGCCAGACCGGGCGATGTAGTATGCATCTCGGCGCTGCCGCCTTACGCGTTCGCGCCGGCGCGAGTAATGTGCAAGCAGATCCGGGAACGGTTCCCGAAACTCAAAGTCGTGGTATGCGTATGGGGATTCAGCGGCGATACGCAAAAAGCCAAGGCCCGTTTCGAGCGAACTCAGCCCCATCGCCTGTCCACCAGCCTCGCCGAAGCGTTGGGGCATGTACAGGATCTCGTCGGCCCCAAGCCCGAAGCGACTGCCTTGATCGCCTGACAATGCAGCCGTGGGATAATGAGATTAGTGTTCCAAGCGCTCAAAGAAGAGATTACACGGCGGCGCGCTCTTTTGATCACGCCCTTCGCGTTTGCCGGTTTGGTTGCGATCTCCTCTCGCAGAGGCAAGCCGTTCCGAAGATAGCGTGTCTGCCAACGGATCTAATTCAGAAGTGGTGATCGTTCCTTTTCAAGACAATGGCGAGAGATTAGCGCCGGTTACCGTGCCGAAACTCATTCGCTCGGATTCCCAGTGGCGGAAATTGCTCAACGCCGAACAATATTACGTCATGCGCCGCCAAGGTACCGACACTGCTTTCACGGGTACTTACTATCTGTTGCATGACCGCGGTCTGTTTCGCTGCATCGGCTGTGGCAACGCGCTCTTCAGCTCGGATGCAAAATTCGATTCGGGCACCGGATGGCCGAGTTTCTTCGCTGCCCGTGGCGGAAGAAAATATTCAGACCAACCGGGATGTGAGCATGTTTATCGAGCGCGTGGAAGTAGCGTGCAAGCGCTGCGACGCTCATCTCGGGCATCTGTTCAACGATGGCCCCGAGCCAACCTATCTGCGCTATTGCATCAACGAGTCCTCACTAAGTTTCGTTCGATACTCCTGATCGGTTGCTTTATGATGGTTGGTCATGACCGTCAGATCGCATTTAGACTGTGTATCGGAATTGGCTGCCTGGTTTTCGCCTGGATCGGGGATTGCCGCGGCGCAAACTCCTGACCTGGTTCTGATCAACGGCAAGATCCTGACCGTCGATGCGAAGGACTCCATCGTTGAAGCTGTCGCCATTGCCAAGGGCAAGATTGTCGCGATAGGGACCACGGCTGACATTCGCCGCCGGGCCGGTCCCGGCCACTCGTGTAATCGATCTCCACGGTCTCACCGCCACTCCCGGCTTGATCGACACGCATGGCCATTTCGCCGACGGCGGCGTCGACGAGGTTTTTCATGTGGTACTGAGCGACATTCAGCGAGTGAGCGACGCGGTAGAGAAGATTCGTGAGAGGGCCGCCACGCTAAAGCCCGGCGAATGGCTGGTGGGAGCAGGATGGGACGAAGGTAAGCTGGCTGAGCGGCGCTACCTTTTGGCTTCCGATCTGGACCAGATCACGCCCAATAATCCGGTGTGGCTGATGCATACCACCGGCCACTACGGCGTAGCCAATAGCTATGCTCTGAAGCTTGCACATATCACCGCGTCCACTCCGGATCCGCCGGCCGGCACCATTGATCGCGACGCCGAAGGCCGCCCCACTGGCGTGTTGAAAGAAGCGGCCAAGGATCTGGTGGTGAATTTGATTCCTCCCACTACGTCCGAACAATGGCAGCGCGGAATTTTGCACAGCATCGAGGGACTGCATCGCGAGGGCATGACGGCAGTGAAGGATGCGGCGCTCACCGAACCTATGTGGGACGCCTACCGCGACCTGCTTGGCCAGAACAAACTGAACGAGCGCATCTTCGTGCTGTGGGATGCCGGCCATACGCTGGAATCCGCGCGGCAGACTTTGGCGTAGAATTTCCGCGCTTCCAAAACCTCCTGGATCGTTGGGCGATGGCATGCTGCTTTCTGGTGGCGCGAAAATCTTCATGGACGGCAGCGGCGGCGCGCGTACAGCCTGGATGCACCAGCCGTGGAATAAGAACTCCACCGGGGTCGACACTGGAAACGTAGGCTATCCAGCTACCGATCCCGAGATCTATCGGCAGCAAGTCCGCATGTTCCATCAGGCCGGCGTTCACGTGGGTACTCATGCCATCGGGGATCGCGCGATCGACTGGGTGGTGGACACTTACGCTGAAGTTTTAAAAGAAAAACCCACGCGAGGGCTGCGGCACAGTATCATTCACTGCAATATACCCACTGATCATGCCATCGATGTCATGGCGTCTTTGCAGAAACAGTACGACGCCGGTTATCCCGAAGCGCAGCCGCCGTTTATGTGGTGGATCGGGGATACCTACGCGGGCAATTTCGGTCCTCAACGCTCCCAGCGCCTGGAGCCATTTAAGACGTGGCTGGCGAAAGGGGTCCAGTGGGCTGGAGGGTCCGACTATTTCGTGACGCCATATGCCGCGCGCTACGGAATCTGGGCGTCGCTGGAACGCGAGACTCTAAAGGGCGTGTACGGTGCTCATCCTTTTGGAACAGCGGAAGCAATCGACGTCCATACGGCGTTGCGTTCCTATACTGCATGGGCTGCGAGGCAGTTGTTTCTCGAAGAGAAAATCGGGAGTATAGAAGTTGGCAAGAGCGCCGACATCGCTCTATGGGATCACGATCTTTACACCATGCGCCCAGCGGATATCAAGAATCTAAAGTGCGAAATGACCATTTTGGCGGGGCGAGTGGTATACCAGGATGCCGCCGCGTTCCTTAATTAGCCACGGCGAATTAATTGCACGACTTAGTTGACGGCGGCTGCGCCGGCTTACTCAACCGATCCACCGTGTCAGGAAGATTCTGCTTCGCCCTGGCGTAAGCGTATCAATTTCTCGTGAATCGCTTCGAGTAACCATAGATGCCGCGGCATTTTGTAGGGCCGCACACGGACCGCTTCGTCGATTTCTTTCAACATCGGAATCGGTATGCGAAGTGACACGGTCACCGTGCCGCTCTTCTTATCACGAGAAACAGGCCGGGCCGCGGGTTTTCCGGGGCGCTCGAATCTTTTTCTGTGCGCTCTCGCGCAATGGTTCTTTTTGAGGCATTCAGATGTGCTCGAAAGGAAAGTGATAGCACATCCTGGTGCGGTGTGCATTTAGTGCATGCGCGTCTCGGACGGCCAGATAACATCTTCTTATAAATTAAGTGGAGGTCACTGTGACATCCACGTTTTTTGCTTGTCTTTTATACTCAAAGCATTACAATCAACCTAAGGGTCCATTTCCTGCCGCAAAGAAATGAGCACGTAAGTCTCCAAAATGCAACTGCGGCGTTCACAGCACTTACAGCAACGCAAGGCATCGCGAGGCCGAAGACGCCTGAAAGTTTTGCTCGTCGAGTCAGATATGCTCGACGTCCGCCTTTTTCAGGAAACATTCCGTGCTCTTAAGCTTTCCCATGAGTTGAAAGTGGCCAGCAACAACGAGCAGGCAATGAAACTATTAACTGGCAAAGATTCGCAGGCTCTATTTGCCCGATCTTGTTCTGATCGGTGTAAGTGGGCTCACCAGGACGGGCTTGAACTGCTTACCGTGATTCGTGCAAACGAGAGTACTTCGAGGGATTCCCGTAATCTTCTTGGCCTCTTCGACCGATAATGGCGATGTCTCTCGAGCCTATGAGCTGGGCGCCAATTCGTACTTGAGCAAGCCAGCAGATGATTTCGTGGACTTGATTGGGGATCTTGACCGGTTTTGGTTTAGGCGCGCGGAACTGCCGCTGCGCCGTTAGAAATTCCCCTGGTTAGCGAGGCCGGGGCAAATTTACAAAAAGCATATTGACACTGGGGCCTCTTTCCAGATTCAAAATCTCGCCCTATGCGAAGCGGCTTTTCGTATTCAGCAAAGACATTCTTATCTTCGATCTTGAGACATTTACTCAGATCGACAAAATCGCCCTGTCGAAACCACCCTATCCTGGTGCCACGCCATTGCGCCTCACAGTAACCAACGATCCATATGACGACGCGACTAAAGTAACCTCGGTGTTTACTTCAGTGGATCCGATCGTTTACAAAGGAACGCTTTGTTTGGCCACCTTGAATCTGCTGACCCGCGATGTCAGCCACACTCCTATTGGTCCCGCTTTGCCAATGATCGGATTCCTGGTGAGTCCGGACCGAAAGCTGGGCTACTCGGTGATGTTCAGTTAGGCTGGTGGAAACCGGCGAACCGAATGGTGGGTATGGGACTTACAGACTCATCAGGTCATTAAAACAGGACCGTTCGAGTCGCGCCCGACTTTTCGATTTCGACTCAGCAGTGACGAATTGTATTTATACGGTTAAGGATCAACTCTGGAAATCTTCGATGCATCGACGCTCGCATCGCTCAAGCTAATTTACTTGAACAAAGACATAACGACCAACTTAGTGACGCTCGCCCGCAAGTAAATCGTCACCGGATGTGGAATGATCGGCGCTCGTGGGTGCCCAGGATCCAGAGATTGCGGGCTCCAAGCCGATTTCGGCGGATTGCCCGGAATGCATCCTGAACAGCGCCTCGCTCTCATACTGAAAATGCTCGGCCAGCAGATCTGCGATCGCGAAGCGCTCCTTTGCGACACCGGCCTGAGTATGTTCAACCGTCCGGGCGAGTATGTGGTACAACTCGTGGCCAGCAAGCCGCGCCATTGCTCGTCCATAGACGTAATCACGGCGGACCGTCGATTCATGTGCCATCGATGGACCAAGGAACTGGCTCAAAGCTGTGCAATCGACCCAGCTGAACGGTAATATCTTGTGATCGGCCACTGCAGTGGACGCTAGCACCCGCATATTCCTACTCTGGTCGGTTGGCTCGACAGGGGACGGGGCGCTGCAAGTGCCGCGCAATACTACGACCGCGAGGTCGGCACCGTCCGAGCTGACACTTGGCTTCTTCCAATCTCCCCAATCAATGTGGAAGCCTGCGCCTAGCATGAGTTCACCCAACTCACGCATCATATTGGCCACCACCGTGGGGGAGCCGCTGCCATCCGATTTCAAATACACCGCAACATCGGCCGTTCTGGAGGTGGCGGACTCCGAGCGTCCGATTCCAATGTTTAGCGAAAGCAGGCAAAACGTTGCCCTGAAACACGCGTACATGGCGCGAACCTACTGACATTATATATGTGATCGGTGCTCTGCGCTGTTAGATAGGGAAGTTTCACGGGTACTGCGGTCAAGACCTGGGATTCACAAGGCGGCCGATGAAGAGCATGACGCCACTGCGTGAATCCCGAATGATGAACAGGAACGGGTGATCGGCGCGGAAGACGACGGTCGGCTCAGGCGCGCGCATGGCGGCAGGATGGACAGTGATCCCGGTGGCTGCCGCCGCTTCGGTTCCTTGCTCGGACACATCCACAAAGGCTTTATGCTCCACTTCGGAGATGGCCAGGTTGCCGCGACTCTCGATTCCCGAGAAATCGGCGTTATTGCTAAAGGCCGTTGGCATTCCCATGGCCGAAAGCGTCTTGCCTAGCAAGAACTCGGACTCCGCGCGGAACTTGGGGAGAGACACGCGGACATTGCAGCTGGTGAGATTACCAAGCCACCCGGTCAGGTTGCCGGATGTAAGGGATTTCTCGATCTCAACCAGGCCGGTCGATGTCTTCGGCAGCAGCACGTCAAAAACGATTCCAGTGCCTGCGTACTGCATTTCGAGGATCTGGCTGGAAGGAGTCTCGGTGTAGTTGAAATGGGAGGTCTGGTGCATGAACTTCGTCTGCTTGACCGCACCGGATCGGAGTGTAAACGACCCGGCCTCGGTGCGCGACGCGAGGAACGGATACTGCCATTTGCCATAGAAATAGATTGCGCTAGTGAGGACCATCCGTGTCTGGTCGTTGAGCGAGCCCGCGGGAAACAGCTCCTTAATCTTGTCTTTGGTGTGTTGCTCGGTCCAACGATTGATTTCCTCACGCGCGCCTTCGGGGTTCCCGACGAAGTCGAGCAGGACAATCGGAGCATGGTATTGATTGGCGAGCGTATCTTTGAACGCGGCCTGAATGGGCAAGCCCTTTTGTACCCAGAGTCCGTTGGCATTCAGCAGTTCGTTGGCGCCCGTATTACCCGCTTTCGTCAGATCGTCGACCAGAACGGCGAAGTCGGAATCATAAGAGGAATCGTAATGCTGACGCAACACCGTGGCGATCTCGGTCGCCGTCCGGCCTCGCGCTCCGGGTAATGTCATGGAAAGCGCCGCAGTGATATTAAGGGGAGAGAGCGCTAAGTTCGCATCGCCGCGGGCCAATTGTTGGTAAGACGCAATGGTAAAGCTGTTTATACCGGGCACCACGCGGGAGTCGCCTGCGTACAAGGTCGCGGCTAACAATAAGAAAACGACAAGGCGTTTCATAAAGCCTCCTCGCCTCGATTATGTCGCGACCGGGAAAATCCTTTCGGGCGATTCTGTGACTATCCGAGAAATCCGAGCTTCTGCGAATTGAAGTTGCCGAAGTTCGGGAACACCGTCGCGAGCGCGCTATCGGGAATCCCGAACCAGGAGCACAGCGTGGCGCCGTATTGATCGATCGACGTGGTGGGAATCCAGCGGCCGCGCACGTCGGTGTCGTCCGGGCCGCCCAGCTCGAACGTCGGGAATTTTCCGAAGATCTGGCCGCCCTGCACCGCTCCGCCCATCACCAGATGGTGGCTGCCCCAGGCGTGATCGCTGCCGTCGCCGGTGGTGGGCTGAAAGGTCCGGCTGAAATCGGATTCCGTGAACGTGGTCACGTTCTGCGCGACGCCAAGTTCCTGAGTCGCGTCGTAAAACGCCGCCAGGGCCGGGCTCAGTTGGGGATACAGCGTATTGTGTGTATTGAATTTCGTTGGTGTGGGTGTCAAATCCGCCCAGCGAGCAGAAGAAGATCTGCCGCCGCATCCCGAGATCGCCCTGAACCTGGATAATCTGCGCGACCTGCTGCAACTGCGCGCCGAGCGCGGTCTTGGGAAACTGCGTTTTGAGCGGTCGTCGACTTGGCCAGCGCGGCGCCAGCGCATTGGCATCGGCGATGCTGTTGGACATGGTGTCGTCGGCGGCCTGCACCAGAGAAACGCCGCTGCCGAGCGTCAACAGATTGTTCAGCGCGCTCAACCGCGCCTGCGACGCCGCGCTGGAATTGAAGCCGGCGAGCTGCAGGGATTGTCCGGGCGACAGCGCGACCGGCTGCGTCGAGACGCCCGCGCCTTCCAGGCTGTTCCCGGCGACCGAGAAGAAGGTCGGGAAGTTCGACGAATTGATGTTCTGCGACGCGATGTAATCCGCCGCGCGGCCGGCCCATCCAGTGGGGCTGTGGCCTTGCGCCACCGAGGTCTGCCATTGCAATTGCTGATCGGAGTGAGAAAACAGATTCAACGGAATCGGGCGCCTGCTGCGCCTGATACTGCGCGCGCGTGAGCGGCTGCACCAGCGAGCCGACGTTTGCCACCACGGCCAGTTCCTTCGATGAAAACAGGCTGGCGACTTCGGTCAGCTTGCCATGAAACGCGTAGGGCGCTCCCGGAAGCGGTGTAGACCGTCGGCGTGAGCGAGGCGCTGCGCCAAGCGCGAGGCTGCCGCGAATGGAGGTATAGGCTTGAAAGCTCGCGTCGTCCATGGGGATCGACGGTGTTATTCGAGTCGTTCCCGCCGAACAAGAAAATGCAGACCAGAGCCCGATAATCCGGCCCGTTCTGCGCCATCGCCGGCAGGACGCCGAAAGGACGCAGCGCGAGCGATCCAACGGAGGCCGCGCCAATACGAATGAATCCACGACGAGTAAACATGATAGATGTTCCTTACTGAATGACTTGGTATTCGGCGGACGTCAGGACAATGTAGAGCGCCGCCTGAGCCTTGGCCGTCGGAGTCCCCGCGGCGTTCGCGGCGTCGGTGGCGGCCTGCTTCAGATTGCTCGACATGCTGCTATGCAAGAAAACGTAACTGATGTGATCAACCAACGAGGTCGACGTCGGAGGCCAGATTGCACAAAAGGAGTCAGGTTGACTTTGGTGCCTTTGTCCAGCGCGCCATAGATCGCCGAATTGACGATGTCCCGCGCGGCTCGCGGCGGTCTGCGTGGAATAGATCTGGAATTCGGGCCCAAGCAGACCTTTTTCCGTACGGTATTGCGGCGAAAAGTAACTGAACACGCTGGGCGCGTAGAACAGATCCTCGCCCAACAATGTCGCATCGTTGTAGATCGCACTGGTGGAGCTTAGCGTCGCATTCAAGCCGCGCAGCAGATTCGCCATGAAAAGAACAGGCTCGCGCAGGTGGCCGAAGGTGGTCTGCGATGTAGTGCTCGGCAGTCACCGGCCCGCGCCTCGGCATCCGTCAAAATCGCGGTGATGACGGCCTTCAGATCCCCGCGCACGCCGCTACCGTTATCAAGGAAAACGTTCGAAACGCGCTGGATGTAAGCCGGGACTGGGATTGCTCGTCACCAGATGCTGGATCAGTTGCTGGCAGACGAACGGCGCCATGGTCGGCTGCTGCATCAGCGCGTCCAGCAGAGATTCGAGATCCGCTTCGGCGGACTGCCCGGCCGGAATCGTGAGGCCTCCGAAAATCGCTTTCGCGCTGGTGTCATGCTCCGCTTCGACCGCATACATCTGACCGATGTAGTACGGCGGATTGTTGGTTTTCGCAGTGGCGCCCGGCGCGAGCGGATAGGTCCAGCCCGGTGAGCACCTTAGCCATGTTCGTAACGATCGCCTGATCATAAGTCGGAATCGGATTCCCGTTCGAGTCGCGTACTGGAGTGCCGTCCGTATTCAATTGCGTGAGGCCGAGCGTGAACAACTGCAGCAATTCCCGGCCGTAGTTCTCATTGGCGGCCGTGCCTTTTGCCGGATTCCCCTTGTTGTTGTTCGCCATGTTTAGATATCGGCCCATGGCAGGGCTGAGAGACACCGCCTTGATAATGTCGCGATAATTGCCGAAGGCGTTGTCGCGAAAGATGCGCCAGTACGGTGGATACGCGTACGCATTGGGAACCCCGGATTCGCCGGATACCACCCAAATCTGGCTCAGCGCAAACGCCACACGCTGCCGCAACTGATCCTTCCCCGTAACCGCATTCGCGAAAAACGCACTCTGCACGGGTTGAAGATTGTTATTCGAGTTTCCGTTGGAATTGAGAATCGGCTGATCGGGAAGGTCTGACGTGTTCAGTGAAAATTGCAAGTCCAGCCACTCGTTGATTCCTATCCGTTGCACTTGGTGAATCGAGGCTGGCGTGGGACCCCAGGCGGCCTGATCCAGCAGCCTGGCAGCCTCCTGGTCGCTCGCTCGCGGAGTTCTCGATTGACTGAAGGCGGGTATCAATATTGCAAAAGCGGCAAAGTAGACGAACTTATGCATGGAGCCTCACAACGGTCACGTTTCTGCAAACCCGGAAGAATCGGGAAAGTGTCGGTCATCTCATCGGCATAAATACACTGTACAGGAGCTAGGACGAAGACATCAGCATAAACGCTTGGCCCGCAAGCTAGCCTGCCCCTTCCTCAGATCGTTTACAGAGGAGTATCATTATTTCATACCGACACATATGAAACTCCTGCTGGCGTCCCTTCTAGCTCTTCCGCTATTGGCGCAAACTCCCCCGTCCACGGAGTCTTCAGCGGCTAAGCCGGCACCTGAAGAGGGTATCCCGGTCACTGATCAATTGGTCGTCAGCAAGTGCGGCACTTGCCACACCAAAGACGAAAAGGGCAACCTCCTGCGCATTTCGTGGGAACGCTCCACGCCAGAAGGTTGGGAAGAAGCTATCAAGCGGATGGTCCGGCTGCAAGGTGTCCGGCTCACTCCGGCGGAAGCGCGTTCAATCCTTAAGTATCTCAGTACCCATCATGGCTTGGCGCCCGAGGAATCAAGTCCGGTGATGTACGTTGCCGAGCACCGGATTCAGGACGAGACCAATATCCCTACCGACAATGTGCGCGGCGCCTGCTCGTATTGTCATGCCTTCGCCCGGCCCCTTTCCTGGCGGCGCTCGCAAGACGATTGGAGGCTGCTCACCAATTTTCATGTGGCGCTTTACCCGCAAGCTGACGAAGCCTTTCGTTTGGGAATGAATGCAGGCGGCTTCGACGACGAGCATCATCACATTGACCCGGCGGCTCCGCTTCCAGTGGATGACGCGATCGCTTATCTTGGCAAGGCCGCTCCGCTGCATACTCCGGAGTGGGCTGCCTGGCAAGCTCGCATGCGCGCTCCGAAACTGGCTGGCCGCTGGCTTGTCACAGCCTACATCCCGGGCCGCGGAAAATTTTATGGCGAGATGGAAGTGGAGCCAAACGGTAAAGCCGACGACGAGTTCAGCACTCGCGTTAAACTGCAATCCGCCAAGGACGGCTCTACGATAACGCGTACCGGAACCAGTCTGGTGTACACCGGCTATGCCTGGCGCGGACGGTCCAAGGGAGCACAACCGGCCAGCACCGGTCCCGACGACCTGAACAGCGAGATGCGCGAAGTCATGTCAGTCTCCACCGACCAATCGCAGAGCCGACGGCCGCTGGTTCTGGGGCGATTATCAAGAATTCGGATTTGACGTCAAACTTCAACGCTCGTCATCCGAACCGACGCTGCTCGGCGTCGATCGTATCGGCGCTGAAGGCCGGCGCACAAGCGCTCCGCATTCGTCTCATCGGAGATAATCTTCCAGCGCAACTCGCGCCAGCCGATCTGGACTTCGGCTCCGGTGTGACGGTGCGCCGGATTGTCTCGCACACCGCGAGCGAAGTGATAGCGGAGCTGGATGTTGCCGCCGGTGCTGTATCGGGCAAGCGGGACGTTGCCCTGCGTCGCGCGGTGCTTCCGAACGGCGTGGCGGTCTATGATCGCGTCGACTATATAAAGGTGATGCCCACTTCGGCTCTGGCTCGTCTGGGTAGCGAAACCCATCCCAAGGGTTACCAGCAGTTCGAAGCTGTCGCCTACCAGCGCGGCGTGGATGGAAAGCCGCACACCGCGGACGACGTCGAGCTAGGGCCGATCGATGCTACGTTTTCGGTTGAAGAATTTTATTCCGCTTACGGCGACGACGACAGGAACTTTGTGGGTACATTGAGTCCGAGCGGTCTGTTCACGCCCGCTTCCGACGGTCCCAATCCTAAGCGCAAGTTTAGCCGTAACAATTACGGTGACATTTGGGTGGTCGCCACAGCCAAGAACGATAAGGGTCCGGATGGAAAACCCTTGGTCGGCAAGTCGTACCTGGTGGTGACCGTACCTACTTATATGAGATTTGATCAGCCTGAGGTGGGCCAGTGACGACCCAGCAGGCGACGATCGAGACGCGGCTCTTTCGATTGGGTGAGTTTCACTCTTTCGAAGCCGCCGGCGACGCGCTTCCTTTACCTTGTTCCGGCTGGAGCCATCTTCCAGGTGGACGATGCCGTCGCAAAGGTGATCAGCCGTTTGAGCGCAGGCGAAACGGCTTACGGGCCGCTGATCGACGATCTGATTTCAAGCGGACTAGCTGCTTCTGAAGCCCAAGAGCTGATCGCTGAACTCTACCACTCGCACGTGATCGTCGCTGGACATTCCGTGGCAGAGCCGCCTACTGCGCCGCCAGCCGACTTTCCGATCCAGACGCTGGTGCTGAATCTCACCAACCAGTGCAATCTGTCGTGCCAATATTGCTATGAGTTCGGCGCCGACAAAGTGGCCACCCCCGAAGGCAAGCCGAAGTTCATGGATCTGGAAACGGCCAAAGCCTCGGTGGATTTTCTGCTCGAACAATCGGCCGGACGACGTTCCATTCACATTACCTTTTTCGGCGGCGAGACTCTGATGAATTTCCCGCTGCTCAAGCAGGTGGTAGCGTATGCCAATGGTTGTGCCAGGGAGCAAGAGCGCCATATCGATTTCAGCCTGACGACGAATGCCACGCTGTTGACGCCCGCCATTATCGAGTTCCTCTCCGAAAACCGCATCGGCGTCACCGTCAGCATGGATGGGCCGAAGGAAATGCACGATGCGCTGCGCGTCTTCGCCAACGGCAAGGGCAGCTACGACATCATCGAGCCCAAGGTGCGCGCCCTCATCCAAAACCATCGCACGCGGCCGATTACCGCCCGCGTCACTCTCACCTCCGGCGTCACCGACGTGGTCAAAATTTTCCGCCACCTGAAGCAGGACCTGGGTTTTCACGAAGTCGGATTCGCGCCGGTAACCACATCGCCCAACCAGCTTTATGCCATCAATCAAAAGGGCATGGATAGCGTGCTGGAACAATTTCATGTCCTGGCCAACGAGTATCTCGAATATGCGATGCGCGGAGAAGCGCACGGATTCTCGAACGTCAGCGATACGCTGGCAGAGCTATGCCAAGGGGTAAACAAATCGCACCCCTGCGGCGCGGGCCTGGGGCTGGTGGGCGTCGGGCCATCCGGTGATATCGCGCCGTGCCATCGCTTCGTCGATTCCGATGTGCACGCCCTGGGACACATCTCTACCGGCATCAATCGCGAGAAGCAGGCCGACTTCCTGCGCCGCGGCCATATCGATTCCAAATACGATTGCCACACCTGCTGGGCACGTCCTCTGTGCGCCGGCGGTTGCCATCACGAAGCATTCGTCCGTTATGGAGACACCGGGCATCCCAATCTGCACTATTGCGATTGGATCCGGGATTGGACCAACACTTGTCTGGAGATTTACGGCGCCATCGCCGCCAGGAATCCGGAGTTTTTGCAGCAGTTCGCCGAAAGGAAGGCATCCTCATGAGACATATGCGACCTCTGAATAAGAAAGCGGAGCGCATCGATAACTACGTCGCTTCACGGACCGGCGACGTCGTAGCATTGCAGAATCCACAAGCCCCGCCCCCGCGCCCGCATGTTCCGATGGCGTGCTCGCTGATGTTCACGCCTGGCTGGGAAGTAGATTCCGCTGGAGGAACGGCCGGCCTGTGCCAGCCGGTCGAGCGCGATATATACGACTGTTTTGTGAGCTGTTATTGGCCGGCGGCGGTTCCAGATCATCTCAACAACTCGCCGGACTGGGCCAGTAAATGCGCCGCTGCCACCAAGGACTGGCGGAATCTGGATCTGATATTCCCATAACTGGTGCTTCCATAACTCAACTCATGTCACGTTTACTACTGCTATTCGCCGCTTCCGCCGCGCTCTCGAGCGCTGGCACTCTTTGGCTGCCGGCCTATCCGGCTTCGGTGATTGTGTTCGATGAGGGTAAAGGACAGATCGTCGATCGGATCCCGTTAAGCACTGGCACGCCCATGTCGATTCGCCAGACGCCGGATCATAAGACGATTTATGTGACCACCATCGATCACAATGGCATCGAAGTGATTGACGTCGCCACCCGCAAAGTGACCAATCACTTTGTGCTGAACACGCCGACCAAGCAGTATCGGTTCTGGAATGGCACTCCCGATGCGCAAGGCAAGCTGTTTTACACCATCACCAAGGAAATCGATAAGTACATCGAGCACTACGAAGTCGGAAAGCCTAAATATACGGTGATCGATCTGGCGCAGCAGAAGATTATCAAAACAGTGGATATGCCCAAAGAGGAACAGTCCGCTAACGACATCGATTTCGGACGCGCTCCTCTGGAATTGTCACCAGACGGTAAATACCTGTATCAGTTCGGCGACAAGATCACGATCATGCAGGCCGACGACTTCAAGGTGCTGGATCGCATCGAACTCTCCAAGCCGACTTTTCCCGGCGTCGAGATGGAGAACGTCCGCTTCGGTGGCGACCTGGATCTGATCAACGATGCCGGCCAGCATTTTGCTGTTTTCGTTTCGTCCGATCCCATCGTCCACAATCACGTATTCGGGCTGGCCCGCTTCGATCTGAGCAACCGGCAGGTGGACTTTAATCCGATCGGCCCGGCGCCGGCTGGCATGGCGGGAATCGAAGTAACGCCCGACCGCAAAGCGGCCTACACGGTGGTGTCTACCGGAATCCACGGCACCAAGCGCTGCGAGTTCTGGGCATTCGATCTGACCAGCGATCAGATCACCCAGCGCGCCGAGGTTCCGTGCCGTACGCGCTTCACGCTGGGTATTTCGACCGACGGCAAGAAGCTCTACATCTACGGAGCCGGCTTCGATATCGAAGTCTATGACGCCGCGACGCTCAAATACGAGAAAACCTGGGATCTAAATAACGACGTCACCTACGCGGGCATCGTCGTAATTCCTTAGCGCAGTAGTGTTGTACCGACCTGCTCACTGCTCAAACGAGCGATACAATAAACTAATCTGCGATATTCGAAGAATCTTCAGCCGAGGAGGTAGTGTATGCCGGAACCGGAATCCCAGCGCTTGCTTGCCAGACGTCAGTTCATCAAGAGCATCATCGCCGGCGGCGCGGTAGCAGCGTCGGCCAGCTATCTGTTTCGCGACGCGTCCTGGGCAGCGCCGGTGGCCGGATCGGTGGAGCGGTTGGTGACGTTGAATGTAAATGGACAGTTGCGGCGTGTGGACGTGTTGAAGCAGGAAAGTCTGGCGATGACACTGCGCTACAAACTGGGGCTTACAGGCACGAAACTGGGATGCGACCGCGCCGAGTGCGGCGCCTGCACAGTGCTCATCGACGATGTGCCGAGGTATTCATGTTCTGTTCTCACGCATACCGTTCGACAGAGCAGAGTAACCACCATCGAAGGCTTGGCCGGACCCGGCGGCCAGCTGCATCCGGTGCAACAAGCGGTGGTAGATGAACAGGGATTCCAATGTGCTTTCTGCATGTCGGGATTCATCATGGCGACGGTCGGCTACCTGAAGACCAATCCCAAACCAACGCGAGCGGAGCTGGCGCAGGGGATCTCGGGCAATCTATGCCGCTGCTGCGACTACAACAAGATTCTGCGATCCATGCTGCGGGCCGCCAAATCGATGGAGAGCGTGTAACATGTCTACAACCAAGGGTTCAAACTACAAACTGATCGGGCACGATTATCAGACGCCGGATATCGTCGCTAAGGTGCTGGGGCAGTCCAAATATGCCGAGGATTTTCGCGCGGACGGGATGCTGTTTGCGAAGTTGGCTCTGAGTCAGATGCCGCATGCGCGCATCCGCCGGCTCGACGCATCAAAGGCGCTGGTGATGCCTGGAGTGGTTGCCATTTTGACCGCCGACGAAATACCCAACGCGAAGCCGGGGCCAGAGGATCCCACTCCAATCGGCCGGCCCGAATTGGCTTTGACCAGCGAGCCCATGTATGCCGGTGAGCCGATTTTCGCCATTGCGGCCGTAGACGAGTGGACTGCGGCGGAAGCGATCGAGAAGGTAGAAGTGGATTTCGAGTCGCTGCCCTTCGTCATCGATCCGCTGGACAGCTTGCGTCCAAACGGGCGGAACGCGCGCGCCGACGGCAACGTCTTCTACCAGAGCTCGAAAATCAAGACCATCAAGTGGAGCGCCAAGGACTTCGAAGAGGTCGCCAAAGGGCGGCTGCCATGGGGCGGCGAAGCGGGCGAGGAAACGTCGTTCGGCGATCTCGAGGCCGGTTTCAAAGCGGCCGACTACATCATGGACGAGACGCTTTTCCAGCAGTCCACCAGCCATGCACCGCTGGAGCCGCGCTCGGCTATGGCGTATTGGCAGAACGGAAAACTGTATCTATACGGGTCCACACAGAGCTTGGCGCAGACCGTTGGCGCTTTGGCGCGCTGGGTAGGGATACCGGAATCGCAGGTGAATTTCGTAGGCGAATATTGCGGCGGTGGATTTGGAGGCAAGATCACTGGGTCGCAGATCATGGCCGTCCCGGCACTCCTTTCGAAGAAAACCAATCGCCCAGTGATGATGCGGGTTTCGCGCGAAGAGGAATCCTTCATTGGTCGAGTACGGCCGGGTTTTCAGGCCCGCGCCAAGTTGGGATTCCGCAAAGACGGCCGGATGACGGCGATGGATATGCTGATCATCGAAGATGCCGGCCCATACGCGCAGCAAGGCGACGCGCAGATCGCGTCGATGGTAGCGTCGCTACTATATCAACCGCAAGCGGTCCGACTGCGGGCGCTTTCGGTGGCGACCAATACAGCTCCCCGCACGTCGCAGCGGTGTCCCGGTGGCCTGCAAGCAGTCGCAATGTTCGAGCCGTTGATGGACAAAGCGGCAGCTCAGCTTGGCATCGACCGCGTGCAGATCCGCAAGATCAACGCACCCGTCGACAACTCGCCCTGGGGCTTTCCAGAAAAAAAAGGCCAGCCACAAGACACCGTGACCAGCGCGAAGGTACGAGAGGTGCTGGATCGGGGCGCGGAACTGTTCAAGTGGGACGAGCGAAAGAAGCGGAGCGGCCAGCGCAGTGGTACCAAGGTGCGGGGCGTATCGGTCGCGGTCGGAGCTTTCTTTTCGGGCAGCAATGGCTTTGACGGACTGCTGGTGATCCAGCCAGACGGCAAGCTTTATGTGCATCAGGGAATCGGAAATTTGGGGACTCATTCGGTATCGGATACCGCACGTGTCGCGGCCGAAGCATTGGGGATGCCGTGGGAGCAGGTCGAAGTTGTCTGGGGTAGTACCGCCAAGAGTGTGCCATGGAGTTCGACGCAGGATGGCAGCCAGACCACTCACGCACACAGCCGAGCCAACCATGCGGCGGCGCTGGACGCCAAAGCGAAGCTCCAGGAGATCGCGGCTAAAAAGCTGGGCGGCTCTCCCGAGCATTATGAGGTTGGCAACGGGCGCGTCTATCCGAAAGGCAATCCTGGCGGCGGCATGACGGTGGCGAAAGCGGCCGAGTACGCGATCCAGTTGGGCGGCAAGTACGATGGACACGAAGCGCCCAAACAAGTCAACGCCATGACCAAGGCTTCGACCGCTGCGCTAGCCGGCCAGGGACTGATCGGCGTCGCTAAAGACGAGTTTCCGCATAAGGGCACGACTTTTTCGTTCGTCGCCGGATTCGCCGACGTGGAAGTGGACGTCGAGACCGGAAAATATGTGGTGCTGGATTACCTGGCAGTCGGCGATGTCGGCACGGTGATGCATCCTCGCGCGCTGGGCGCCCAATTACACGGAGGCGCCATCCAGGGCCTGGGTCATGTGCGCTCCCAGAGTCTGATCTATGATCCACAATATGGGCAAGCGGTCGCGCGCCGCTTTCATCACACCAAGCCGCCGACCATTCTCGACATCCCGCTGGATATGCAGTGGGACGCAGTCAACCTACCCGACCCTCAGACGCCGGTGGGAGCAAAAGGCGTCGGGGAAGTGGCCGTCTCGGCCGGAGCTGCGGCAATTTTCTGCGCCCTCGCCGATGCGGTTGGCCACGACTATTTGCGGCGCACTCCGATTCATCCGGGAATGATCCTGACGTCGCTGGAGACCAAGAGCATGACTCATCATCCGCTCAAGGCCTACATTTAGGGAAGAAGCGTTTGCGCGAAATTTCAGCGCGATTTGTCGGTTTTTACCCAAAAAATATCGTAGGTCCCATCGAACGTTACGAACAAGACGCACGGGCTCTTGGATTGACAGGAGAACTGATGCTTTGCCTTGCCCGGCATCACCGCAAATCCGCCTGGAGTGAGCGAGACTGCGGCCATGCCTTCCATTTCCGTCTTCACATCCCCCTGGGTCACGACTAACTGTTCTCCAGCGGTGTGGTAATGCCAGCGGACAATGCAGTTGGGCGGCGCTTTCAGGATAAAGGTGGAGGGGCCATTCGAAGGATTGCCATTTTCCAATGCGGACGCGAGGCACTTTACATCGTCATCCTGCGCGAATTTGACCTGGGCGAAAGGTCTGGCGCCGCCTTTGTCCATAGATTGACTGCTCGCCGATCCCCCTACGAAAAGTGCCATTGCAAGCCAATTCATTCCAGCGCTCACTGCCGAGCCTTATTATTCTGTTCGGCATTGTAAGCCTTCCAGGATTGCTCGATCACATAGGCGTGGATTGCCTCGGACTCCCGCGCAGTCATCTTTCGCACGACGATCGGAAAGCCAGGTGGGTTCCCAAACCCCGGCATGCCATTCTTCTGGTGACTCCCGCCGAGTACGGTGGCGTCCCACAGGCGATGGGACTCGGTGGGCAAGTAGCGCAGATCGGGAATCGCGCCATCTTCCGTAAAGGCGCCGCTGCCGTCAGCTCCCGGTCCATGACAATCGAAGCAGATGTGTTTGCTGAAGAGCGTAGCGCCCAGTTGAATAGTCTCCTTGCTAAAGGTTTGATCGGGTGGCCGCGGCACGGGAGGTATCCTGGCATTAACTACCGGGAAAGGCGTTTTCGCTCCCAGTTTAAATGCCAGCAGCCGCGCGGGTCCTCGTTTCGCTTCGGGCGTTGCCATGGAGCTTCCCTGACTGAACAATCTAGAACCGGAGCCCCAGCCGACCGGGACCAGAATATATTGCTCGCCCCGAACGGCAAAGCTGACGGGCACGGAGTGAATGGCTGAGCCGGTCTTGATCGACCAGACCTTATGCCCAGTGTCGGCCGAATACGCCGCAAATTCACCAGTGCCCTCGCCCTGAAAAACCAGATTGCCGGCAGTTGATAGCACGGCGCTGTTGGTTGCGATAGGCTCCTCGACCGTCCAGCGAATCGATTGCTGCGCCGGATCCCAGGCCACCAGTTTCCCTTCTTCCCTGAACTCGCCCGGCGCCAAAGCATGTTCCTTGGGATCATGCGTTGGAAGATAGACCAGGCCGGTGAGAGGGCTGTAGCTCATGGGCCACCAGTTATGACCGCCGCTTGCCGGACGTCGACCACTTGCGGGCGCGGGTATTTCTACGGCTCGGCCGGTCTTGAGATCGATGGAGCTGGCCCAACTCACTTTGGCAATTGGCTTGGCTTCCAGCAATTGCCCGGTCTTGACGTCGAGTACATAAACAAATCCGTTTTTCGGCGCGGTTATCGCCACGCGCCGCTTCTCGCCTCCGATAGTGGAGTCGGCGATCAGGATATGCATGTTTTCGGTATGAAGATCCGGCGCGCTGGTCTGGTAATGCCAAACATACTCACCGGTGGATGCTTTCACCGCGATCACGCTTCCCGAGAAGAGTCTGTCGCCGCCGACTTTCCTGTCCGCCTTATCGCCAAAGAGCGATTCCGGTTCAGCCCCGGCGGTACCGAAAATCACGAATCCCGTAACCGGATCATAGGTGATCGGGTCCCAAACGTCGCCGCCGCCCATTTCCCACCACGCATCGCCCGACCACGTCTTGGCCGCCATTTCGAGCGCTTTGGATTCGAACCCCTTGGCTGGATTCCCGGGAACAGTCCAGAAGCGCCAGGCTTCCTTGCCGCTCGAGGCATCGAACGCAACCAGCGAGCCGCGGACTCCCGTATCGGAGCCGTTGTACCCGATAAACACTTTCCCATCGCCGACGTGCGGGGCTCCGGTGATTCCGGATTGCGATCCATCACAGACGGGCGACTCCCAAGCTTTCTCTCCGCGCGCGGCATCGATAGCCACCAGCCGGCAATCGCCGGTTCCAACGTATACTTTGCCCGACCAGACCGCCAGCCCACGATTACTGTGCGCGGCCCACGAATTCCGCATCCTATCTAGCCGCACCTTAGGGTCGAACTTCCACAGTACCTTTCCCGAAAGTGCGTCAACCGCATAGACTCGCGACTGCGGAGCGCTGATATAGATAACGCCATCGACGACAATGGGCTCGGTAGCCAAGCCCATGGCGCTCTCGATATCCGTGGCCCATGCCAGACCCAGATTGCCGATATTTTTGTCGGTGACTTGCTTGAGTGGACTGAAATGCTGCTCGTCGAAGGTGCGGCCGCCCACCAGCCAATTGCTCCCATCCGATGCTTCCGCAATCACTCGGGCCTCGGTGACATTGCCGGGCTTGGCGGGAGTGTCGGCGGAAGAGCGAATAGCAATCGTGCTGACGATACAAATACAGGCAGTCGTCAGGGCAAGCAGATGCTTCGCTTTCACAGCTGCCTATTCTCTCATCTTGCCGAGTCGACTGAAAATGGCAGTCCGGGAACCTGCCCCACTAGAAGGTCAAGCGTCCCGTCAACTGGATTGCTCGCGGGCCGGCGCCTTCGGCGGTTTGCATACTAGTGATCTGCCCGAATCCTGGAACGCCGAGGGTCAGGTTACCAGGCGGCGTTATAGTTCGGGTGGTTGGTGACGTTGGAGACTTGCGCCCCAAACTCAAGCCGGACCGATTCGGCTAACGGGATGCGCTTGAGAAGCGACAGCGAGACTGCCTTGGTGGCGGGCCCTTGAACGGCGCCCTGCTGGGAGTCGCCAAAGCGGCCAATGTTGTCTGCCGGAGTTGTGAATGCGTTGGGATTAATCCACTGGTTCAGCGATTGGCCTTGATAGGGATTGACGTTCGGAACCGTGTCAGCTCGTCCACCATTTCCGATTAGGGAAGAGGCCAATAAGGGAAAGCCGGTGCCGGAGGGATCGGCCGATCCGTTGATAGTAACGGTCATAAACGGTCCGCTCTGGAACAGAGCGACGCCGCTCAACACCCAGCCCCCGATAATCTTATCCGCCACCGGATTAGCGCTGTTCAAGAAAGCCTTGCCCTTGCCAAAAGGCAACTCGTAGAGGAACGTAGCAAGAAACCGGTTACGGCGGGAAAACGGAACGTTGCCATAGTCGATACCAGGATGATAAAAGTCGGTGAGCAAGTTGCCGAATTCGTCTGCATATCGCTGCGCGGTCGAGTAAGCTGCGCCGATGGTGTTCGCCAGGTTTCGCGTAAAGACATAGCTGGCGTCGAATTGAAAACTGCTGGTGCGCTTGTGAACGGCTATCGTTCCCGCCTGATAATTGCCAAAGCCCTGATTCTCGCCGGTCTCGATGAAGGATACCTGCGGGAAAGGAATAGCAGCCTGGGACTTGGGATCGTTGAAGCCCAAGTGTATTCGGAGGAATCTGGTTGATGTTCGCGAGGGTTGGAAGGTTGTAGGCATGGTTGCCGTCGTAGGAAACACGCAAGCCAACGCCCTTCCCCAGATCGCGTTCCAGCGTGAGGTTCCATTCCTCGACGATGGGATCCTTATAGTGAATGTTGGTCGCCAGGTCGTAGAATTGCGTGCCGGGCTGCGCGGTATTGGAGGGGTAGGAATAGGGAAGTTTGGAATACAGGCAATCCGTTATCTCCTAAGGAATTGAAGAAGTACCCGATGTTGCTGGACTCAACCGACCAACCATTGATTGCGGTGGCGCTTTGAAGCGCTTCGATGAATCTTCCATATCCGCCGCGAAGAACCGTCTTGTTGCTGCCGCCGATGCGATAAGCAAATCCAATGCGGGGCGCGAAGTCCTTCTTCGAAGCTTTCTCGCAAGCTGTCCCCTAAGCCGACCTTCGACGCAAGAATGATCGGAGTGGGGGAGATGGATGCCGCAAACTGCGGGTTGACATTGGCAAACGCCGCTTGGTTGGGCAGGATCGACGCGCCATGTACGGTCTGGCCGTCTACCGTGCTGATATAGTCCGGATCCCAATTGGTAATGTTGTTGTTTATGTCGTGGAACCCGGGATGATACTCCCACCGCAAGCCGAAGTTGATCGTCAGCGATTGTGAAACCTTCCAGTCATCCTGCCCGAAGAAAGCATAAGCATTCTCCTGGGCGTCGGTGGCCGGGTTGACTACCGACCCGATGGTGGTCTGGTCGGGGTAACCCAGCAGAAGGGATGCGAGGGGAGTTGCCGCGCCGGTGCCCAGATAGGCGCCCAGGGCAGAGCCGTTGAACGTATAGGTTCCCAGTTGATAGTCCTTAAACACCTGGGTGAAAAGACTGCCGGAGTGACGGAAATCGGCGCCAAACTTCATGGTGTGTTTGCTTCTGGTCCAGGTCACAGTATCCAGGACTTGAGCGGTATTTTCGCTGGGGTTGGTGTCGGCGGTTTGTGGTCGGGATCCCAGGAATCCCGTGAGGTTAATGGTGGGAGTGTCATCGCCCGGGGGAACCGCACCTGGTAGTGGGGGCGATGTCAGCCCAAAATAAGTCGCTGCTTGCTGCGAAGTAACGGCGATAGCTGGCGCCGAAACGAGCCGCGCTGAACCCTCCGCGCAATTCATTCACAATGGAGGGGGAGATGATCCAGTTATAGGCGGTGGTAAACGCATTGTAGATTTCCGGCCTGGAAGTGTTCCCCACCAGAGGGGAGCCCGGGATTTCCACTGCTGTCGTAGGGGAGACCGATGATGCGCCGATTCTTGTAGGTGTATCGCACGTATACCAGATGCTTCGAGCTGATCTGCTCATCCATGCGCATGTCTCCCTGAGCGCTATTGATCGGAAGGGCATAAGTTGCAAGGTAGTTGTTCGCGATTGCCCCGGGGGGACCGTAGTTCGGCAAAGGATAGAAGAAGTTCAGTAGTTTCTGTCCGAAAGGGTTGAGCTGAGATTTAGGAATGATATTTCCCGGGTAGCCAGTCAACTGGTTGTCCGACCCGCCATTGGCAGGATTGAGATAAGCGGATAAATCGCCGTTCCTCATGGCCTGGGTGGGAACGCTCAAGAGGTTGGTCTGCGACTTCGGCAATCGGAGGACTTCGCCGCTCGCGAAGAAGAACGTTTTATTTCGCCCGTTGTACAACTTCGGGATAATGATCGGGCCGCCTATGTACACGCCAAAGTTATTCAGCTTGACCGGATTGACCTGGTTGCTGAAGGTGTCCGCGGCATTGAAGTCCGTGTTCTGAACGTTTTCGAACGCACCCCCATGAAAGCTGTTCGTGCCGGATTTGGACACAGTGGTGATGTCAGCGACTCCGCCAAACTCGGCCGGATTCAGGGTCTCGCTGATCTTGATTTCTTCGATCGCGTTGAAAGAAGGGAACAATTCGTGAGTGCCGACGCCAGTGGTTGATTTCCGCTGCCAAAACCCACCCCAACGGAGCTGATTCCGTCGATGGTGATGGAAATCTGCGAAGGCGATGCCCCTGCGACGGTGATGTTATTGTTGGCGTCGGTCTGCACCCCCGGCTGCGCCGTCAGAGTGGAGAAGGCGCTGGTGGAACCCTGCGAGCGCGTGTAGATGGCGACCGGAAGATCAGTCAGCTCCAGTGAGCCCTTGGATTCAGAGACGTTAGAGGCATCCGTCTGAACGGTAGCAATAGCCTCGACCGTTACCGTGGCGGCTTGCGAGGCAATTTTAAGGTCGATATCTACGTGCTTACTCTCCCGGGCGCCCAGATCGAACGCTTGAAACTCCGTCTTTTGGAAACCAGGTGCTTCGGCCGTCAGTTGGTAGGTTCCAACATCGATGTTATTGAACTGGTAAGTGCCGCTGGCGTTCGATTCTGTGGAACGTGTAGCATTTGTCCCGGTGTTCAACAGTTCGATTTTCGCCTTCGCAATGGTGCTGCCTGAGGGGTCCTTTACGGTGCCGAGCACGGTGCCGAACGTCGATTGGCCGTAGGTCGCCTTGGAGACAAAAGTTGCGAAGCACAGCACCACCAGTGCGATGTGCGATGCAAAGTCTACCCACCGGCGTCCAAGGGATTTTGAGAGACACGACTCGCTTAGAGCTCGTATTCATGGACCTCTCCTTAAGGAAGATCTACAAGGATCTTTGTAGTCTACGGCTGGGGTCAGGAAAAGTCAATAATAACTTTAGAAATAACGTTATTGCCGGTGCGTCGGCGTTCTTGATGGTGTTTACGCCTCTAGCAAATGTTCCTCGGTTTCGGGACTATCGGGACGCAGCCGGGTACAAGCTCACGGCATTGTCATGCAAGTAGCCACGCGCGATCTCTAACGCCTTATCCTCGGTTATTTCATTCGAAGCCACCATTTCGGCGAGAGCGGCCGCCAGAGCGTCGCGCGCCGAGTAGACGGCTAACCAGTACGACTCCTCGGCACCTAGAGCCGTGCTGAATGGGTACGCATCGCTGCCGAACGTAATCTTTTCAGGGTAGGTCTCCAGCCAAAGCTTCAAGACATTCTTCATTTCCGAAGGGTAGACCAGCGTTTCGATTTCCGAGGTATCGATATAAACATTCTTCATCGAGGCCAGCCAGATCACCTCCCGGAAGTACGGGTAGCCGCCATGGATGAGGACGAAGGTTGTGTTGAGGTAACGCGGGTCTTTGACGACGTTCTCCAGATTGAGGACGCCGCCTTTCCGCAGGCTGAAATAATCTCCTTCCCCCACCGCCGTGTGAATATGCACGGGCAACCTTAGCCGGCCGCCCTCCGTGACCAGGTAGCGAAAAACGAAATCCTGGAAGGTCTTGTATTCCTCCGGCGTGGGGACGCCGCCCGAATGGTATTTCTGATAGACAGCGGCCGCCGCCGGGCGCGGCGGATCGGCAAAATACAGCGAACGGAAGTAGCCGGCCTCAAACTTCTCGGCAATGGCGCCCTTCTTCTGGTTCTCCTCGAGAATGCGCGAAACGAAAGCCAGATACTCATCGAAGCTGTTGGGCAAGCGGCTGACGCCGGCTTGCTGCATGTAGCGGTGCAGAACTTTTTCCTGGAGCGGGATGTACACGCCTTCGTCGGGATTCTCTGCGGTCACGACCTTGTTATCGAAGGGAAAAAGGAACGAGTCCACGAAGAATACCCAACGGAACCTTTTCGGGTTCAGGTAGCCCGTCATGGCCACGCGATTGGCCACCGAGGACTCGATGCCGCACTGGTCGAGGATGCGATCCCAATAACCAGTGCCGCCCGCTTTCTCAGCCGCACTGGATCGTTCCTGCAGCCAGTGCATGTGCGCGCTCGGATAGGTCTGAGTAGGGGTAGTCGAACAAAGCCTTTACCGCCGCTACCAGTTCCGGGTTCGTCTCGCGCTCGCGGAAAGGCAGGTGTTGGGGCGGAGTGGCTTGAGCGTCCACGTCGGAATCGTCGCCAAATCCCGGGTGCGCGTGGTGGTCGAAGATTTTGATCGATTTAATTCTCTCCAACAGACGCTGATAAATTGCTTGGACGTCTCCTGAGGGCAGTGCGCGCGACTGCGCCCATATAGGTAGTGTCCCTGCGGCGGCGAGGATTGCAATGAGAAACCAGTGAGTTCGCGTTCGCCTCATGATCGGCCCCCTCCTGTGAGGCCCGTTGACATTGCACACTACGCAAACACGCAAACATGGCAAAAATCTACCAGTGGGTATTCGAACAATGTACCACTGTGTGTGGTCCAGGAGAAAATAGATCATCAGTTTGTAAAGTTGCTTAAAACTTGGCGGTTGTACTCAACAACCAAAACGGGCGAGCTCGTCATCCATAGTGTCGGCGATCAGAAACAATGACGGACAGGATCGCACGACAAGGAGATGTTTCTTATGCAAACCATTCAACCCATCCAACTTGAAAACGCCAGCGAAGCGACCAAACGACTGGTCGTCTCTGCGAGCGCGGATAGCGGCCTGCCCTCCAACATGATAAAGAGTATGGCGCAATCGCCCAGCGTCCTCGAAGGCTATTTGCAATTTAGCCGCGCCTTGAAGGGCGGCAAACTCGACCAGGAGGAGCGCGAGCAGATCGCATTGGCTGTTGCCCAAACCAATCTGTGCGAGTACTCCTTGGCGTACCACACCGCGCGCGCCAAAAAACTTGGCCTCACAAACGACCATATTCTGGAAAGCCGCGAAGGTCGTGCAGCTGATACCAAGGTCGACGTTGCCTTGAGGTTCGCCAAGGACCTTGTGGCTGAGAACGGCGATTGCTCGCCTGAGGAACTTCAGCGCGCGGGATTTAGCGATAGGGAGATTGTCGAGATCGTGGCACTCGTCGCACTGAATATCTTTGAGAATTATCTCAACATGGTGGTTAAGACGGACATTGATCTTCAGAAAGTCGGACTCAAGCTCAAGGTCGCCTGAACTCGGGGCTGCGAAAAGCGAAGACCGCCGGCATTTGTGTAAGTCGATACTTACCGATGCCGGCTTTTTCGTTTTAATTTGAGGAAAGATCAATGCGGATAGCGTCGCTCGACTCTATCCAGACTGGAACACGCTTCGCAGCCGATCGCTTCTGAGATTTACCGTTCTTTACCGATATTTTCGTTCTTTGACAATTGACGTACGCGGCCGTGTAGAGTTTTGTTAAGAGTGCAAGGACATGCGGCAGAAGGTGCCACTTCGCCACTCTATGAATCGTCATACCTAGTATGAAGTCACTCTTTTGTTTGCGAAACCCAGCAGCCCCGAGCAGTCGCGATCCCCAAAGGCGAAACGTAATTGGACCATCTGGAAATAAGAACGTAATTCTCAAAACCTGTGTGACCTGCGGTCTGGTACTTGGAACAGTTCTCTTAGCGCAGATGATTGCCGCATATCGGTTCGTGTCCAGCGACTTAGTGCAACGAGAAGCACAGAGCGAGACCAACCGAAAAATCGCGGCGGTTGAGCAAATGGCACGTGTACTGGGTACCCAAGACACAGGCCAGTTATCGGAGATTGTTAATGAAACGATGCGAGAATCACCAACACAAATCGCTTGGCTCCGTATCCTGCAACTTGATGGAACGCCAAGTGCCATGGTTGGAGTGCCCGCCGAGAAGCTATACTCGCGCTCACGAATGCAGCGAGCAATCGAAAGCCGCGAGATTCTCTCCAAAATTGTGAAGACCCCATCGGGACAAGTGCTCGTCACTGCGCGCCCCTTCCACCCGGACCTCGGTCCGTTCGGCGGAGCAGCGAACCGCGAGGGCCTTGGGATGCTTCCACGACCCCTCTTTGTGGAGATTGCAGTGTACCTGGACACCGTGGCTGCGCCGTTCGGTCCGCTCCGGGTCCGTGTTCTCACGGGGAGCATGGCAGCGCTCGCCCTGGTGATTGCCATGATGGTGATCGGGCTTCGATTCGGGCCGTATCTTCGTGGGAAGCAGCTACAACAACAGGCTGAGGTGGCGCGGACCGTTCAGCTCGATCTCATGCCGCCGGTAGGGTCGATCCCGAAAGATCTCGACTTCGCCGGTTCGTGCATCCCCGCCTGGCAGGTGGGCGGCGACTTCTACGACGTTTATGCCGACAAGAATGGCCGGATCGGACTGATGTTGACGGATGTCGCCGGAAAGGGCCTGCCGGCTGCTTTGTTATCAAGCCTGATACAAGGAGCGTTGAGCGCTACATCGTGGACATCGGATGCGCTGTTGCAAGAAGGAGCGGTTCAGCAACTGAACGATTTCCTGTGGGCCAGAAGCGCGCCGCAACGCTTCGCGAGCATGATCTGCAGTTATTACGATCCCAGAACATCCACTCTTCGGTATGTGAATGCGGGGCATCTACCTCCGATGCTTGTTCACAGGGAAGTGAGCGGAACTTTCTCGGTACAGCGATTAGAAGAAGGAGGCCCGGTTCTCGGTCTATTACCAGGTTCTTCCTATGGGCAAGGAGAAGTTGCCGTCGGTCCTGGCGACTTGTTGGTGATGTTTTCAGACGGAATCACTGAAGCAGAGAACACTTGCGGCGAAGACTTCGGCGAAACGCGTCTGCTGGAGGCGATTTGCAACAACTGGGATGCATCTACTCGCAAGCTCTGTGACGCCGTGCTCGTCGCTCTGGCCTCGTTTCTTGGCGACTTGGATCCTCAAGATGATCAGACACTCGTGATCGTCAGACTGCAGCCGTCGATGAAAGTCTTGACGAGCGACGATCGTCTCCATATTGGCCGCTCGCAACGCTTCGGCCAAGAGAGCACAGAGTTGGTTTACCAATAAAGTTGCGCTCGAAAAAAGAGAACTCCAAACTAAACCTGAATCTCGGAAGCGCGACGTCACGTCTACAGCCGTAACGAGGGTCTAAGCCGGTGGCAGGCGAGCTGGCGACATAGCGAGCCCAGTCGCACGCTCCGCGAATCACGCGCTCTCGCAAACCTTTGACGTGAACACGCAATTACTACGCCCGATATTCGTATGCGTGATCACTATATGTCAGCGAAGAAGCAAACGAACTTCAAGAACAATGACTAAACCACAGTTAAATCTGCTGGGAACGTTTCTTGTTGATCTTCTAGGCGCTGGGAGAGTCAAGGCGTCCTCACCAGAGGCAGTTCGATGAAGCTCGCCTGGCCAGGCGCGTGATAAATCCGCTGCACGGCTTTTCGGTAATCCGCCGGCTTGGCCCAGAAGATATTCGCTACGAAAGTCTGCGGATTGCGGTCATAGAGAGGGAACCAGCTCGACTGGACTTGCACCATGATCCGGTGGCCCGGCAGGAATACGTGATTCGCCGTGGGCAGGGCGAAGCGATACAGCAGAGGCGTATCGGGCGTGATTGGTTTGGCAATCTCCAGGCTCTCGCGATAGCGGCCGCGAAAGATGTCCGCCGAAATCATGAGCTGATAGCCGCCCATGGCCGGCTGGCTGGCGACTTCGTCAGGATAAAGGTCGATCACTTTGACCACCCAGTCGGAGTCCGTGCCGCTGGTGGAGGCGATCAGATTGGCGACCGGTTGCCCGCTGATCTTCATCGGCGCGCTCAAGACATCGGAGACGAAGACCAGCAACATCCGGGCGGCCGGATGTCTCGCGCTGATCGTCCACCAGCCAACGGGACCAGCTGGCAGTGTCGATGGGGCGTGCGCGGAAGGGCACCGGCTTGGCGGGATCGGAAACGTATTCGTCGAACTTGGTGTCGCCAGACTGCGGTGCAGTGAAGCTCAGCTTTGACGCCGGCGGCGAGATAGAGCGGCGTCGGTCGCATCGTGCAGCCGCTTGCACAGCCGGCCGGCCACGCGGGCAAGCGCCGCCACGTGTTCGTACCCGGTTTCAAACGCAGACACGGGCGGGACGTCGGCCTTGGGCGCGCCGTCCTTCAGATACTGGTCCAGGAATGGGCGCAGGATCTCCCGGCGGAAGTAGAGCGCGGTATCGCTGTTGAACTTCAAGGCGCCGAGCGTGCTGCCGTCACCGATCTCCTGGCCGTGATGCCAAGGGCCCAGGACCAGGAACACTTTGTCGTTATTGGTGTCCTTCGGCTTGATCGCTTTGTAGACGGCGATGGCGCCGTAGATGTCCTCCTGGTCCCACAGGCTGTGCACCAGCATCACCGGCACTTTCAACGGTTGGGCCGCCAGCACCTGGTCCACGGCCTGATCTCGCCAGAAGCGCATCATAGCTGGGATGTTCCAGGAGCTTCCGCCAGAAGCCGACTTGTTCCAGACCGTGGCGGCGCCCGAGCTCGCCCGCCGATCCCGCCTGCATGAACATGTCGTAGTCGTCAAAGTGAGCCGTCCACCACTTGGCCTCCGATCGCGCGAGTCGCCTCCTGTTCATAGATGTAGGGCAAGCCCTGTTCGCGAAAGGCGCCGTTGTGGAACCAGTCATCGCCCCTCCAGCCATCCACCATCGGGTTCATCGGCACCGAGACTTTCAGCGCCGGATGGGGATTGACGAGCGCCATCAAGGGCAGAAATCCATCGTAGGAAATGCCGAGAATGCCGACCTTGCCATTGCTTTCCGGAACGTTCTTCACCAGCCAGTCGATGGTGTCGTAGGTGTCGGTCGCGTGGTCGACCGGGGTTGGGATTCTGCGGCCCGTGCAAGGGCCGATTCATGACGTAGTCGCCTTCGGATCCGTACTTGCCGCGCACGTCCTGGACCACGCGAATGTAGCCGCCTTCGACGATCACGTCGGTGGCGTTGTCGTAGCCGTAGAGAATCGGGCCGAGGTGAGCGCTGTGGGCGTGGCTAGTGAGTTCGGTAGCGTTGTAAGGCGTGCGCGTCAGCAGGATGGGCGCGCCCTTCGCGCCCTTCGGCACCAGGATCACAGTGTGCAGCTTCACGCCGTCGCGCATGGGGATCATCACATCGCGCCGCTCGTGGTCAAAGCCACCGGTTGCGGGCACGAGCTTGGCCGGCGTCTCGCTTGGAAAGTCGGGGTAAGTGGCCGGCGGCGGGGTTTGTGCGTTCGATGGAGTGATGAACAATAAAGCGCCGAGGAGCGAATTCCGTAGTGCGGGAAGCGAGATGAACTTGTGCATCCGATCGATTGTAGCTAAGCCAGCGAGCGCATCAACGCCCCGCGGTGATGTGGAGTTCAGAAAACTTGGATACAGTGTTGATATGTGTAATAGCAAAATTCTTGGAGCGTACGAGACATGATGAATCGGCGCGATCTCTTAAAGCTCTCCGTGGGTACGATCGGAATTGCCCAACGTGAATTGGCCGCACAGGAAAAGGTTGCGAGGGCGGTACGGGGTTTGCCATCGCCCAAGATCAAAGATGTTAGCGTGATCGCCACCGCGCCCGCGGGCCTCCGGCTGGTGGTGGTGAAGGTCACGACCGATCAGGACGGTCTGTATGGCTATGGCTGCGGAACCTTCACGCAACGCGCCGACCTGGTAGTTCCCGCGGTCGAGAAATATTTGAAACCGTTTCTGATCGGCAAGCCGGCGGATCGTATTGAAGACATCTGGAACGCCAATTACAATAGCTCCTATTGGCGTAACGGACCGGTCTTGAACAACGCGATCAGCGGAGTGGATCAGGCACTGTGGGATATCAAGGGGCGCCAGGCGAACATGCCGGTGTATCAACTGCTGGGCGGAAAGGTGCGCGAGGCGGCGGATTGCTATGGCCACGCCGACGGTGCGGAGTACCAGCAGACCATTGATGCCGCGAAGATGTGGATCGAGCAGGGATTTCGTTTCGTACGGGTGCAAGTGGGCGTGCCGGGGATGGCAGGTTATGGATCGCGCCGCGGCGATGCGACAGTGAAGGCGTTGCATAGCGGCCCGGTGTTCGAGCCCGCGCTATATATCCGGCGGGCGCTGAAGTTGTTTGAAGAATCGCGGAAGGCGCTGGGCGACGATATCGAATTGCTGCACGACGTTCATGAGCGCGTCTCGCCGATTCAAGCGGTGCATTTTGCCAAGGATGCCGAGAAATTCAATCTGTTTTTCATGGAAGACGCGCTATCGCCCGAGGACATTGCATACTTCCGCCTGATCCGGCAGCAGTGCTCAACCCAGCTCGCCATGGGCGAGTTGTTCAATAGCCCGCATGAGTGGCGCCCGCTCATTACGGAGCGGCTGATCGACTTCATCCGTATTCACGTTTCGCAGTGCGGAGGATTGTCACCGGCGCGAAAGATCATTGCCTTCGCCGAGCAGTTCGGAGTTCGCAGCGCCTGGCATGGACCGGGAGATGTGTCGCCGATTGGCCATGCGGCGCAGATTACTCTCGACGTCACGGCCCCAAATTTCGGAGTCCAGGAATATTCGCCGTTCAACGAACGCACCCAGGAAGTTTTCCAGGGCTGTCCAGTGATGAAGGAAGGCTACTGGTACGTGAACGAAGCCCCGGGCTGGGGTATTGAAGTGGACGAGAAGGCCGCCGCGAAATATCCGTTCGGTTTCGGCGAAACGGGCGAACGCAAGACACTGAACGGCGGATGGGGAGAGATCCGCCGGAAAGACGGCACGATCATCAAACAGTAAACGGTACCAGCCTCACGCGTGAGTTTGGCTGTAGCTATCTTTGCGCCGCGCCCGAACGCCCCATGATGGGCCAAACATCGACAATTTGTTCGCCCCTGGCTACATAATAGCGGTCGTAGTAGTTGGTGCTGTCGTCCAGGACGGTGCAATAGATTTCCACGCGATCGCCTAGCTTGAGGTCGTGGTCGCCATCTTTCCAATTCAGCAGGCCGTATTCGGCGCCCTGGGTGCCGACCTCAAGCCCCGGCATACCTTTCACTTTGTCGGTGGGCCGGACGCCGGCCTTGTTGCCGTAGTCGATGGCGACCTGGTTGGGATGGCGTTTGCTATCCACGGTAGTGAGGACAGTGAGAGCGCCAGCGAAATCGTTGTAAGTCGTCTCGTTCGTCCTTACCGCCGATGACGAAATACCTCGTGTCCATGAATACGTAGGATCCGACTTCGAGCTCGGTGAGGCCGTTCTCATGATCCATGTTGTATGTGCCGGTGGACCCGCCCGTGAAAATGTTAACTGGCAAGCCGGACTTCTTGCATAAGTCCACCGTCTCTCGGGCCGGCCATATCCTTTGGCCGATTGCTCGCGCCGCTTCTCAAAGCCGTGATATGAGCGGCGATTCCGGCGTAGGCCATGATGCCCTCGAACTCCATGCGCTTGGAAGAAGCAACCTTCTGCGCCAGCTCCAGGGCGGGCTTGCCCGTTTTCGATTCCCTGCCGGCTCAAACCCGCATACACCGAAACCAGCACCTTGAGCTGGGCATTGTCGGCCGCGGCCGCCTGTTCAACCCAATCGAACACCAGCGGGTCGTCGATCACGAACATGAAGGTGGGATCTTTGATCGAAAGCGCGACGGCGCGCTCGATGTCGTTGCTGCTGGCGGGCTGTTTGGTCCACATCACGTTCTTCAGACCGGCGTTGGACATCAGCTCCGCTTCGGCGATGGTGGCGCAGGTCAGCCCGATTCCGCCGTGCGCGATCTGGATCTTGGCCACATCCACGCTCTTGTGAATCTTGACGTGCGGGCGGACAGCGATGCCAGTCGCTTTGGTGGTGTCCGCCATGAGCTTCACGTTCTGCTCAAACAACGCCTCGATCCACGACCATGCAGGGCGTCGGCAGAACATCCTTGGTCATGTCCCGGAAATCGCGCCGTGCGATGCGTGCTTCGAATTCGGGATAAGGAAATCCGGTTGAACTCGTTCTAGCGGCCCGCCCTTTTACTACGGAAAGAGCAGCAGCGCTGGCAGCTATGAATTGGCGGCGTGATATCATTGGAGCCCTCCTCAGCGGAGTCTATCATATCCGACTCTGCCTGTCGCACCTTAGGTTGAATCAAAGTATGTCCGTATGTTATCGTCGCAACACAAATGACACGTCGCCTGAAACTTCTTGCCGGCTTTCTGCTTGTTTGCCGGCTGGTTACGGGCCAAGGAACAGAGCTAGGCCCACAGCCGAAGACCACTCGCGAAGACCTGGCTGAAGGCCAACGCATTTTCGGAACCCAGTGCTCTTACTGTCACGGGCCGAAGGGCGAAGGCGGACAAGGTGCGGTGCTGGCGGTTCCCCGCTTGTCTCACGCGCCCGACGACCAAACCCTGTTTCGCGTCATCCGCGAAGGTATTTCCGGCACCGCATGCCCGCCAGCGCGCTGACCACCAGTCAGATCTGGCAAGTAGCGGCGTTTGTGCGAACACTGGGGCGCGTCGAAGGATCCAAATCCACCGGTGATCCAGCGCCGCGGCCAGCAGATTTTCGCCAGCAAGGGAGGCTGCGCAAAATGTCACACGATCGGCGGCCATGGCGGCGCCATCGGACCGGACCTGACCGACATCGGAGATCGCCGCGAACGCGGCTGAGTTGCGGACCTCGCTGCTCGAGCCGAGCGCCTCGGTCCCACTTGACTTCCTTCAGGTTCGCGTGGTGACAAAAGACGGCCACACCTTCACTGGAGTGCGGATAAACGAAGACGCATTCTCCATTCAGATTCGTGACCTGTCAAACCAGTTTCATTCCTTCTGGAAGAATGAACTGACCGACATCGTGAAAGAGCCGAAACGATCTATCATGCCGAGCTACCAGAGCATTCTTACGGCCGCTGAGGCTGGACGATGTGCTGGCTTACTTGGAATCTCTGCAGGGCCGGCCAATGAAAGGCATTCTTCTATTACTCGCAGCAAGTCGTGCTCTTGCATGGGCAGGTCCCATATGAGCGCATCCTCAAGGCGCATTCGGAGCCGGGCAACTGGCTGACTTACTCGGGAGATTATCAAGCTCACGGCTATTCGGCGTTGGACCAGATCAATACATCGAATGTCGCCGTCCTCAAGGTGGCCTGGATGTATCAGATCGGCACCACGCATCATTTCGAAACGACGCCTCTGGTTTTCGATGGAATCATGTATATCACCGAGCCGCCCAGCGATGTGGCGGCGCTCGACCTACGCACCGGGCGGCCCATCTGGAGCTACCGGCGATCGCTGCCCAAGGGCGTAATCGTATGCTGCGGGCAGGTGAATCGCGGACTGGCGGTGCTGGACGATCAGCTTTTCCTGGGCACAGTGGACGCGCACCTGGTCGCGCTGGACATGCGGACCGGACGGGTCCGTTGGGACGTCGAAGTGGCCGATTACAAGGAAGCCTATTCGATTACCGTGGCGCCGCTGGCGCGTGAAAGATAAGGTCATCGTCGGCATTGCCGGCGCCGAATACGGTATCCGCGGTTTCCTGGACGCATACGATGCGAAGACCGGCGAGAGAGCCTGGCGCTTTTATACCGTTCCTGCGCCGGGCGAGCCCGGCAACGAAACCTGGTCGGGCGATAGCTGGAAGACCGGCGGCGCTCCGACCTGGGTCACTGGCGCTTATGATCCGGAATCGAACCTGGTCTACTGGGGGACCGGCAATCCTTCGCCGGATATGATCGGCGACGATCGCAAAGGCGACAATCTCTATTCTGATTCGCCTGCTGGCGCTGGACGCCGACACCGGAAAGTTGAAATGGTATTTCCAGTTCACTCCGCACGACGTGCTCGACATGGACGCCAACCAGGTGCCGGTGCTCTTGGACGCCAACTTCCGCGGCCGGCCGAGGAAACTGGTGCTGTTCGCCAACCGGAACGGCTTTTACTACGTGCTGGACCGGCTCACCGGCGAGTTTCTGGTGGGCAAGCAATTCGCGAGACAGAACTGGGCCAGCGGGCTCGATGAGCATGGGCGTCCCAACTGGAATCCGGCGGCGGTCCCGAGCCCTGAAGGAGCGCTCGTCTATCCGGACGATGATGGCACGGCAAACTGGTTCAGCCCCTCGCTTGGATCTGAAAACCGGGCTCTTCTATCAAAACGTCCGCGAGAAGGGCGCCATCCAGAAACGACTACTCAAAGCCTTCCTATCGAGCCAGGACATCTATTCATGGGAGCCAACCGTTTGCCGATCCCCGGCGAGGAGCCGTGGGGAGCGCTGCGGGCGCTGGACTGGCAAACCGGCGAAACGCGCTGGGAATTTCGAGTGCACACTCCACCTTGGTGCGGCGTGCTTTCGACCGCGGGCGGTTTAGTTTTTTCGGGAACCATGGAAGGCGACTTCTTCGCCGTCGACGCCGTCAACCGGCAAGCTGCTGTGGCGAATTCAGACCGGTGGCGCCATCTGGTCGAACCCCATCAGCTACCTGAGCGAAGGGAAGCAGTACATCGTCGTCGTCCGCCGGAATGCCGTCATCGCTTTTAGCGTCGACCGGTGAGTCGCCCATGCGGAAAGCTGCCATCTCTCTTCTGTTCGCCGCGGCACTGATGCCGGCGCAACCCGATCACAAGATGACGAAGGCCGACATCGACCGGTGGATGACGGAGCTGTCTAATTGGGGGCGCTGGGGCAAAGACGATCAGCTGGGAACGCTGAACCTCATCACGCCCGCCAAGCGCCGGGAAGCCGTCGCGTTGGTGAAGGAGGGCTACTCGATTTCGATGGCCCACAATGTTCTTACCGAGAAGGCCGTCGACAACGAGAATCCGTTTGTCCATACCATGTTGCCCCGACCGGCGGATTCCACATGGACAACTACAACGTTTCATACCACGGAATGGGTCAGACGCATCTGGACGCGTTGTGCCACGCCAGTTATCAGGGAAAGATGTTTAATGGCGTTGCCGTGGAGACGATTACCGCGCGAAGGGTGTCTCAAGGATTCCGTTATCGCAGATCAAGACCGGCATCCTGACACGCGGCGTGATCATCGATATCGCGAGATTGAAGGGCGTGGATTATCTGGAACCGGGCACGCCGATTTATCCGGAAGATCTGGCGGCGTGGGAGAAGCAAACCGGCGTGAGAGTCTCAGCCGGGGATGCCGTTTTCGTTCGTAGCGGACGCTGGGCGATGCGCGCTGCCAAAGGTCCCACTCAGGCTTTTGCCGGACTGCACGCTTCTTGCGCCAGGTGGCTGCACGACCGCGGTGTCGCGGTGTTGGGCGGCGATGCGGATCCGGAAGTGATTCCGTCGCAAGTGGAAGGCGTTAGCGCGCCGATGCACCTGATGGCATTGGTCGCGATGGGCATTGCCTCTTTTCGACGAATGCGATTTGGAAGACCTGGGCCGAGAGGCGGCCAAGAGGAAGCGCTGGGTTTTTCTATTCACTGCAGCCCCGTTGGCAGTCCCTGGAGGCACGGGTTCTCCCATCAATCCGATCGCAACCTATTAAGCAGATGACAACGATGAAACGACGATCGTGGGCCCGGTTCTGTTGGCGCCTGCGCATGTGCGCGTGGCTCAGGAAAAGCGCAGGAAAACGAGGCGGGAAGAAAGCTGTTCGCGGCTCGCTGCGCTAGCTTGTCATGGCGCCGATGGCGGCGGCGGTGAGTTTGGCCCCGACATCGCCGATGTGCGCGGATTGGGCCACCGGGACATGCAAGGTTGCGGACATCATCAAGAACGGCCTCGCGGATTTCGGGCATGCCCGCTTTTCCGCTGCCGCAGCCGGACATGGATGCGCTGGCGGCTTTCGTCGGAGGGTTGCGTGCGCCGGCTTTCGAGCATCCGCCGGCCGGCGACGCCGCGGCCGGCGAAAGCTTCTTCTTCGGAAAAGGAAACTGCGCGAACTGCCATCTGGTGAAGGGGCGCGGCGGTGTTCTGGGGCCGGACCTGTCCAATCTGGGACGGGAGACCAGGCTGGCTCGCATCGAAATGGCTTTGCGCGATCCCAATGCGCTCGGCATGGCGGGCTACAAGTTGGTTTCGGTTCGTCTGCGCTCCGGACGAAACCATCCGCGGGCTGGCCAAGAACGAAAGCAATTACGATCTCCAGCTGCAGGACCTGGATGGAAAATTGCATTTTCTGTTGCGGGAAGAGATTGCCGAGGAAACTGCCGAGCCGAAGGGATTGATGCCTGCCGCTCAACGCCACCGGCGCCGAGCAGCGCGATCTTGCTGGCGTTTCTCAGCCGGCTTACCAAGGACAACTCGGCCGTCTTCGACCGGGCCCGGGAAGCGGCTCCGCTTGGCGGCGATCCGTCTTTTTCCGCGATAGCCAATCCCAAACCTGGCGACTGGCCTACTTATCACGGCCGCCTCAGCGGAAATCGCCATAGCGAGCTGAGCGAAATCAACACCGCAAATGTGGCGCAGCTGGGGGCCAAGTGGATGTTCCCCATCGCCGATGCCAATCATCTGGAAGTGACGCCGGTCGTGGTGGATGGAGTGATGTACGTGACCATGGCGAATCAAGCCTATGCGCTCGACGCCCGCAGCGGGCGGCAGATCTGGCATTATTCGCAGCCTCTGACCAAAGGCGTGATTGGCGATGCCGGCACGGCGATTAATCGCGGTGTTGCCGTTCTGGGCAACACGGTTTTCATGGTTACCGATCATGCGCATATCATCGCGCTCAACCGTCTGAGCGGCGAACTTCTGTGGGATACCGAAATGGCCGACTATCGCAAGCACTACGGCGCTACGTCGGCTCCGCTGGTGGTGAAAGATCTGGTGCTTTCCGGCACCTCCGGAGGCGACGAAGGGCGCGCGCGGTTTCGTGGACGCTTACAAGGCTTCCACCGGCGAACGCGCCTGGCGATTCTGGAATATGCCGGCGCCGGGCGAGCCGTTGTCGAAACCTGGGTGGGCCGGGTCATGGAATCGCAGCACGGATGCGTGGATGGCTGGTTGACCGGAACCTATGATCCGAGCACCGATTTGATCTATTGGCCGACCGGCAATCCCTGCCCCGACTATAACGGCGACGAGCGCAAGGGAGACAATCTCTACTCCAGTTCGGTGCTGGCGCTGGAGCCTGAGACCGGCAAGCTTCGCTGGCATTACCAGTTCAGCCCGCACGATCTGCATGATTGGGACGCCACCGAAACGCCCATGCTCATCGACGCCGAGTTTCGCGGCCGCCAGCGAAAACTTCTGGTGCAGGCGAACCGCAACGGGTTCTTTTACGTTCTCGATCGAGTAACCGGCGAGTTTTTACTTGGGCGAGCCTTTCGTCAAGAAACTCACTTGGGCCAGCGGCATCGGCGCGGATGGCCGTCCTAAGCTGGTGCCCGGCCAGGAACCAACGGAGCAGGGAACCAAGACCTGCCCGTCCGTGTCTGGCGCGACGAACTGGATGTCAACGGCTTACAACCCGTCCACTAGACTGTTCTACGTGATGGCGCTCGAATCCTGCAATATCTACACTAAATCGTCGGCCTGGTGGGAGCCGGGCAGTCGTTCTATGGCGGCGCAGCGCGCGCGAGTCCCCGGCGAGACCAATCAGAAGTTCCTGCGCGCAATCGATATTACAGACCGGCAAAATAGCCTGGGAAGTTCCGCAGGTCGGACCGGGCCATAGCGCGGGAGGCGTGCTCTCGACGGCCGGCGGCGTGGTATTTTTCGGCGACGATAACGGGGCACTGGCGGCGGTGGATGCGACAACCGGTAAAGCGCTTTGGCACTTTAATACCAACGAGACTTGGCGGGCTTCGCCAATGACTTATATGGTCGATGGAAAACAGTACATCGGCGTGGCCTCGGGCTCGAACATAATCGCGTTCAGCCTACCTTAATGACGAAGATTGCCGGAATGACGAAGATGCCGGCGGTTCGATATGCATTTCTGCAGGCTTTATAGGCGATCGCAAAAGCTCAGGTGGCAGAGGATCCGCTAACCCCCGCGCCCGCCCGGCGAGTAGTCACTTTAACGCCGGAAGCCGGAGCCTTTAACGGGCCGTCCATTTTCATCAACCCGGCAAACTCACGGCAAATCGTAGCTGCGTTTGGATCACATGTAAGCGTGGGTTACTCGACCGACGGCGGCGAACACTGGGCATTTGCCAAAGGAACAGCTACAACCAATTACCGCAACTCCGGCGATATCTCGATCGCTAGGAGTGTCCTAAATCTGCGTTGAGCATTTCTTGGGCATCCGATTCGCCAGTTTGAGCACGACTACCTCCGCACCACAGTAGCCTCCGTTGACGATATGATCGCAGTTCCCCTCGCTGCCGTAGGTCTGGATCAGCGGAAAAAGTGGAGGATCGGACTCTATGAAAAGCAGACTGAGCACCTCTCAGTATCCTCTCGCTTGGACCGAATAAAACAGGAGATGGATGACGGCCTGGATAGTGCCACTTCTCCTACTGGGCTCTTATTTGGTGAGCGCCTTCGTTAGCCGTGGAAAACCGTGGACGTGGCTTCTCGTTTCTGCCCTCGTTGCCTATGCAGTGTTGTACATCCGGTTTATTCGATGGCCGTGCCCACGATGCGGGAACCAATCTACAAGGCCGTCATCTCACGGGATTTTCTGTTCCAAGAGATGCACGTTTTGCGGCTTGCCCGCTCATTTTGGAAACTCAGGATCATAAAATTCCGTCAACGCAGGTTTAGGACACTGCCCGATCGCTTACGAGCGGCAAGAACATGCAATTCTATGCTTCATCGCTTTCGACGCCGGGGGCTCGTGAAGATATTGGGGACATAGTCCCAAACGAAACGGCATTTAGATCCGGCGCTCCCTGGATGACGGCACGACCGGCGCGCTGGGCGGCTGGCAACTCAGTACGATTGTTCTCTCCCAAACGGGGCCTTTCATGACCGCCAATGACAGCAACCCGGCCGACAGCGCGGCCAACCTCAACGAACTCAATCGCGGAACCACAATTCGCCCCGACCAGATCGGAAATTGCAACATTTCAATTCCTCGACCGAACGGTTGGTTTAATCTAAACGCATTCACCTTGACACCGCAGGGCGCGGGCCGCATCGGAAACGAGGGTGTCGGGAATTGCATCGGGCCGGGGACCACGGTTGTATAGGCCGGGTTATCGAAGAACTTCGCGGTATGGGAGCGCGTAGAATGCGCTTCGCGGCCACTTACAGCAATTTGCTGAACAATCCTAACTTTCTGCAGCCGCAATCGATGGACATTTCCTCACCCAGCACCTATAACGCAAACAGTGCAATCGGCTGAAAACGGCGGAAATCGCGTGGGGCAACTTTCCTTGCGGCTCGATTTTTAAATGGCCGGCCAGTCTTTGGCGACGTACGGCCAGTAGAGAGAACAGACCCTCTCTACTCTTCGTACTATTACGCGCCACTCTAGTACTCCAACCTCCTGACCATTTACAGTACTTCGGGGAGCCCATAAGCTAGATACATCATGAACCTCGTACTCCTGATGCTCCTGATTGCACAGGTTTGCCTCGGCATCTGCGCATGGCTATCTCCCCAATTGCTGCGCGGACTGGCGGCGCACCTGTTGACCCGCGCCGATGTAATCGATGCTTCGCGCGTTGAAAGCGAACGCCGTTTGCGCTATTGGAACAGCGAGTTCGGCCTGAACCGCGGCCATCTGGAAGAAGAAGTCGACCGTCCGCTGCCGCGCGTCCACGGTTTCGCGCGCCGCTAGTTTTCGGGTTCTCCGGAGACTCTGGCCGAAATTAGTCAGCCCCTTGGTGGAAATCGGCCACACTTTTTACCGACAGCAATCGCCAACCTACACAATTTCCAGTAGATCGGATTTGGCAGGTGGAGTGCCTCCTTGGCTGCGTGCGTTCTGAAAAATCGGACCGCAAAGGAGGAGAATAAAATGAAAACTAAGCTACTTGCTCTGCTGTTGATCGCCGGAGGGTCCGTGTTTGCGGCCCACGTCTCCATTGGCGTAGGCATTGGCGTTGCACCCGCTTACGGCTATTAGCGCGCCCCCGCCGCCTGCACCAGTCATTGCTTATGCTCCTGCACCGGGCCCAGGCTACAGTTGGGTGGGAGGGTATTGGTATCCCGCCGGCCCGCGTTATGCCTGGCATGCCGGCTACTGGGCTCGCCCGCCTTATGCCCGCGCTTATTGGGTGGCTCCGCGCTACTACGGACATCGCTACTATGGAGGCTATTGGCGCCGCTAAGTGTGCTCCGCGCAACAAAGCGGGCTCGGGCGGCGTCCACATCCAATGGCCCTCATCCGCTCAAGCCCGCTGCTGCTCTTATTGCTAGCCTTTACTCCCGCAGTTGATGCGTACTCGGTTCTTACCCACGAGGCGATTATCGACGCCAGTTGGGAACACGAACTCAAACCCTTATTGCTGGCCCGTTTTCCCGAAAGCACGCCCGACCAACTCCGCGATGCCCACGCTCAAGCCTATGGAGGCGCCATCATCCAGGACATGGGCTACTACCCATTTGGCAGTCATTTTTTTAGCGACCTCACTCATTACGTCCGCAGCGGCGACTTTATAGAAGCGCTGATTCGCGATTCCAAGGACTTGAACGAATACGCCTTCGCGCTCGGCGCGCTGGCTCATTATGCCGCCGACAATGAGGGTCATCCGGTTGCGGTCAATCGCGCCGAGCCGATAATTTATCCCAAGATCGCCAAAAAGTTCGGCCGCGTGGTGACCTATGAGGACGATCCCAAAACCCACCTCAAAACAGAATTCGGTTTCGATGTGGTGCAGGTAGCCCGCGGCAAGTACGCTTCGCAGACCTATCACGACTTTATCGGATTCCAGGTGTCCAAGGAACTGTTGGAGCGCGCTTTCGAAGACACTTACTCGATCCGCTTGAAAGACCAATTCAGCAGTATCGACCTCGCGCTCGGAACCTACCGCTTCGCCGTCAGCGAGCTTATTCCCGAAATGACCAAAACGGCATGGTCGGCCAAGAAGAAGGATATCGAAAAACTCCAGGCGGGTATGACGCGGCGCAAGTACATCTATCGCTACTCGCGCGCCAGCTACCACAAAGAATGGGATCGACAATATCAAAGGCCGGGCGTCTGGGCGCGCTTTCTCGCCTTTCTTTTTCACATCATGCCCAAGATCGGACCCTTCCGGGCTCTGTCGTTTACCGTTCCACCTCCTCAGGCCGAGAAGCTCTTCCTCGCCAGCTTCGACGATACGCTAGGCGAGTACCACAAGCTCCTCGCGGAATCCAAACAAAACCAGCTTCGTCTGATCAATGTAAACTTCGATACTGGTCAACCCACGCGCTTCGGGCAATATCGCATGGCCGATGCGGCTTATGAAAAACTGCTCGAAAAGCTGGGCGGGGGGTCCGAAAAAGCTTCCACCAATCAAACTCCGCGCGTTGAGGTATCGAAGCAACTGCGCGAAAACATCGTCGCGTTCTACCAAGGATCGCCTGGGCCTTCGTCCGAAAAAGCTCGTAGCGTTTTAGCGGCCCTGCAAAACCAATCAGCGGGAGTCATCTCGCCGTCTTCGCCTTTCCCATCTTCAGTCCCTTAGCCCCTTCCAGCAGCTCCCGCCGATCGATTATGTAATAAAGCCTGAGTGCGCCTTCACCGCCACTCAGATGTACCAATAGTTGTTCCAGCGCATCCCCTGGATTAGGGGCCTGCACCTCCACCGCGCGCAAATATCCTGAATGCCGAAGCCGATAAAACAGCTCGGGAAGCGTATACCGTCCCTCCCATGTCAGCCCGCCGGCCCGGTGCGAGCGGCTTACGAGATACTGCACCAGCAGCAGCTCGTCAAACAGCATCGGCGCCAGGAACAACCGGCCGTTGTCCGCTTCCCAGCCTTCTTCCAGCCGCCGCGATCGGCGAATCGAATGCGCGCGCTCAAACTCTGCCTGCCAATCCACCTTGGGCTCTTTGCGACTCAAGTAGTGGCGCGAAACGTCCCGAATCCAGCGCGGATCATCCAGGTCCAATTGCTTGCTGATCGATTCGAGCCATTCGAAGAAAGCGTGCTGCTGGGTCGCTTTCTGTTCTAGTACTACAAACGAGTCATCCTTCTTCGGCAGCGATTTCACCAGTTCCCGCCGCAAGACATCGGTCGCTTTGCCGCTTTCGATCCGGTAGATCGGTAGTCGCGCAATCCATTTGGACGCCGCGCCGCAATATGGACACGGTTCTTTTTGGGTTTGCGCGTCAACATAGGGCCTGGCGACCGCTGCCGAATTCAGCTCATCTAGCGACGGCGTATAACGCTTGATCTCGCCTAGGGCCGTCTTTGGCGCCAGTTTAAGGTGACGTATGAAGACTTCCCAAACGCATGCCAGGCAAATACCGCGCTCCATTTGGGTGACCGACTCAGCCGGAAACTTGGATAAATCCAGCCGGTCTTTAGGTGCCTTTGTCTTTCTACTGTCTGCATTCTTCTTGCTGCCGTTCGCCTTTGGCTTCCTGCTTTCCGTTTTCTTGCTTTCCGCTTTCTTGCTTGCTGCCGTCTTGCGTTCTGTTGTCTTGCTTTTTGCTTTCTGCTTCCCGCCTTCTGCCTTCTTCGCCGCCTTCCGTCTTCTGGCTTCTGGCTCCTGCCTCCTGGCTTCTTTCTTCCGGCTCCTGGCTTCGGTCTTTCTCTTCGGCATCCCGATCCCCTCTTCTACGTTCCCACACCCTTTTCCTACGAAACAGTTACGTCCAGTTAGGAGTCTATCCGCTAGTGCGTGATCGGACTGTGCCTGGGGATACAAAGTGAGCGCAGCCGGAAACGTTGTTCGCCAGACCTCCAAGGCGGAGAGCGAAATCTTTTCGGGCGGCGGCGAGATGGGTGCGCTTATGCGCTCCCTCGATTGGTCCAAAACCGTCTTAGACGCCCCTGATGCCTGGCCATCCAGCCTGAAAACGGCCGTCAGCATCTGCCTCAGCTCCCGCTTTCCGATCGTTATTTTCTGGGGCCCTGAGCTCGCCGTTCTCTACAACGACGCTTACATTCCGATGCTCGGCCCCAAGCATCCCCGCATGCTGGGAGCGGCGGCCGAAGAGTGCTGGAATGAGATCTGGGACGTCATCGGGCCAATGCTCAATGGTGTACTCGACACTGGCCAAGCCACTTGGTCGGAGGATCTTCAGCTCATCCTCAACCGCAACCTTCCACGAGAAGAATGCTACTTTACGTTCTCATATAGCGCTATTCGGACCGATTCTGGAGCTGTAGGCGGCGTCTTCTGCGCCGTAACTGAAACCTCTGAACGCGTCATCAACGATCGCCGCCTTATGACTCTGGGCGAACTCGGTGCCCGCGCCGCCGAAGCCAAGATGGCCCAAGAGGCCAGTGAGATCGCCTCAGAGACCCTCGCGGCCAACACCGCCGACGTGCCTTTTCATTTACTGTACCTGGTGGAGGGAGACCATGCCCGCCTCGCCGCTGGCACGCCTATTACACAGTCCATCGCCGCTCCAGCGCAGGTTCATATCAGCGGTCCAGGCTCGCTATGGCCTTTCGAGAAGGTCTGGAATACCGGCCGGTCGCAACTGGTCATCGGCCTGGAAGAACGCGTTCCCGGACTTCCCGCCGGCAGTTGGCCTGAATCCTGCAATGCTGCATTGCTCTTACCGCTAGGCGCGCCCGGGCAAGCTCATCCCCAGGGATTTTTGGTAGCTGGTATCAATCCACGCCGCATGTTTGATGCTCCCTACCGGCGCTTCCTTGACCTGGTTGCCGGAAATGCCGGGACCGCTGTCGCTAATGCCAAAGCTTACGAGGACGAAAAGGGGCGCGCCGAAGCGCTTGCCGAACTTGACCGCGCCAAAACCGTTTTCTTCAGCAACGTCAGCCATGAATTCCGCACACCGCTCACGCTCCTGCTGGGTCCTTTGGAGGACCTTCTCAACCAACCCGGCTCCAGTCGCGCCCGTACCCACGAACTCGTCGAGGTAGCTCATCGCAACGGTCTTCGGTTGCAAAAGCTGGTTAATACTCTGCTCGATTTTTCGCGCATCGAAGCCGGCCGGGTACAGGCCGCTTACGAACGCACCGATGTGTGCTCAATGACAGCCGACCTGTCGAGCAGCTTCCGCTCGGCGATCGAGAAGGCCGGCATGCAATTCGTCATCGATTGCCCACCGCTCGCCAAACCCGTGTATCTCGACCGCGACATGTGGGAGAAAATTGTCCTCAACCTTCTCTCTAATGCCTTCAAGTTCACCTTCGCCGGAACAATCACCGTGGCTGTGAAAGACGGAGGCGAACATGTGGAATTTTCCGTCGCTGATACCGGCATCGGAATTCCAGCCAATGAGCTTCCTCATATCTTTGAACGGTTCCATCGCGTGGAAGGCTCTCGCGGCCGGACCTTCGAAGGCACCGGCATCGGTCTCGCGCTGGTGAGCGAACTGGTGAAACTCCACGGCGGCTCAGTGACCGTTGAAAGCCAAGTTGACCAGGGAACTACCTTCACCGTTTCCATTCCGTATGGAACAGCTCATTTGCCAAAGGATAAGATTGAGCCTGCTCGCTCCCCTCAACCCGCTGAACGCACCTCAGATCCTTTCATGGAGGAGGCCCTCCGCTGGCTCCCGGAAACCAGCGGCGAGCCGGTCGACCGGCTCCCCGCCGCCCCAAAGACAAGCCCGCGCGAACGAATCCTGCTGGCCGACGACAACGCCGACATGCGCAGCTATTTGAAGCGAATCCTGGGAAAGCACTATGAAGTCCAAACGGCCGCCAATGGGGAAGAAGCGCTGGAGCAAGCAATTAAATCCCCGCCCGACCTGATCCTGAGCGACGTAATGATGCCACGTCTCGACGGCTTCGGTCTGTTGAATCAGCTCAGAGCGCGTCCGGAGACCAAGACTATTCCGGTGGTTCTACTTTCCGCGCGCGCTGGAGAAGAATCTCGCGTGGGAGGGCTCGAAGCCGGCGCCGACGATTACTTGGTGAAGCCGTTCTCCGCTCGCGAGCTCTTGGCGCGCGTCGGTATGCACGTGGCGATGGCGCGCGTCCGGAGGGAGGCCACTCGAGTCCCTGGCCACCAGCGAGGGCCGCTTTCGCACCATGGCCAACAGCGCTCCCGTTCTGATCTGGATGGCCGGGCCCGACAAGCGCTTTAGCTGGTTAAACGATCCCTGGCTGAAGTTTACCGGACGAACCATGGACCAGGATCTCGGCGATGGTTGGACCGAATTGATCCATACCCAGGACCTGCCGGCCTGTATGGCCACCTACCAGCAAAGCTTTGATGCACGCCAACAGTTTTCCGTAGAATGCCGCGTCCGCCGCCACGACGGAGAATGGCGTTGGATGCTCAATCACGGCATTCCGCTTTTTTCACAGCCCGGTGAATTCACCGGCTTCATTGGTTCGTGCATTGACATCACCGACCGAAAGGAAATGGAGCGGGAGCTTCAGCTTCTTCTGGACGCTTCCGGTACGCTGCTGGCATCACCGCATGAGGCCAACGTCATGCAGACCATTCTGTCGGTGGCGCAACGCTTCGTGGCGGCGGATGCCTATGCTATCTGGCGCCAAACCTCGGCGGGCGAATGGACAGCGATAGCCACGGCCGGTCTTTCGGACGACTACGGCCGCTCCGTTGTGCAATCCCCCGCTCAACCTGCTTTGCTTCCCGAACCTGTCGCCTGCCCCGATATCGAGCAAGTACCGTTGCTGGCTGACCGGCTGGAGATGTATCGGGCCGAAGGCATTCGCTCTCTGCTCTCCATACCCATGACACTGCATGGCACGCTGTCGGGAACGCTGGTGTTTTATTATCGCCAGCCGCACCAGTTCACCGACCGGGAAACACGCCTCGCTGCGACCCTTGCTAATCTAACGGCGGCCGCGCTCGGAACATCCGATCTCTACGAACGACAGAGAGCCTTGCGCGGCGTAGCCGAGGAAAGTGCCCAGCGTACCGAATTTCTTGCCGAAGCCGGCAGCGCCTTAGCCTCCTCGTTGGATTATCCCTTAACGCTAACCAAGGTCGCTGAGCTGGCCGTGCCTTTCTTCGCCGATTGGTGCGGCGTCAATATCGTGGATGACAAGGGAGTCATGCGGCGCCTCGTAGTCCGCCACGCCGGCGTTCAAATGGAAGTCGCGCGAGACCTGCAGAAGCGCTTCCCCGCCGCCCGCAATCCCGCCGTCCGCCTGGCCATACGTACGCGCAAGCCACAACTCATCGACCAGATTTCCGATTCCTTGCTGACCCGGCATCTCCGCCAGCCACAGCATGTTGCGCTGATCCAATCCCTTGGTCTCCGGTCCATCATCTGCGCGCCTCTGGTCGCTCGCGGCCGTACACTCGGCGTTCTCACCTTTGCAACCGCCGAGTCCGCGCGCCGCTACACTTCTGAAGATGTCGCCTTGGCCGAAGAACTGGCGCACCGCGTCGCCTTGGCAGTCGACAATGCGCGCCTATTCGCCGACGTCGCCCGCGAACGCGAACGTGTTCAGAAGGCCAACCAAACCCTGCGCAGCGCCAACCAAGCTCTTCGCCGGGCCAACGATGATCTGGAGCAGTTCGCTTATTCCGCCAGCCACGATCTGCGCGAGCCGCTGCGCACCGTGGCCGTCTATACGGAGCTGTTGAAACGGCACTTCGGAGATAAAATCGATTCCAAAGCTGAGGCTTTCATGGGTTACACCATCTCCGGCGCTAGACGCATGGAGGCCTTGATGAAAGACCTTTTGTCTTATGTTCAGGCCGCCCGCGGCGTCGACGAAGAACCGGTGCCCATAGACTCCAACGAGATGCTCAGAATAACTCTCTCCAATCTTCAGACGGCCATTCAGGAGAGCGGCGCCTCCATCATCTCCGATGATTTGCCCCGCGTCCCGGTCCATTCCGTGCATCTGGAACAACTCTTTCAAAACCTTATCAGCAACGCGATCAAATACCGAAGCGACGCTCCCCCGCACATCGAAATCAGCGCGCGGCGTTCTCCCCAGGAGTGGACTTTCCATGTAAAAGACAATGGCATTGGCATCGATCCTCAGTACGCCAAGCAGGTATTCGGTATATTCAAGCGGCTCCACAGTTCTGAGTCCTATTCCGGCACCGGCATCGGGTTGGCAATTTGCCAGAAGATCGTCGAGCGCTACGGCGGTCGCATCTGGGTTGAATCAGAACTGGGAAAGGGCGCGACCTTTTGCTTCACGCTTCCGGTCGCGCAATCATGAGCAGCACGTCCACACGCCTTCGTGCACCGTTTGTCCTTCTGGTCGAGGACAGCCCGGCCGATATCTACATCGTCCGTGAATCGCTCAAGAAGCACATGAAAGAGATCAACTTGCAGGTCCTCAACGACGGCGAGAAAGCCTTCGCTCTCATCGAGGCGGCCGAGGCGGACGAGTCCATGCCTTCTCCAGCACTCTTAATTCTCGATCTCAATCTCCCCAAGAGATCCGGGCAGGAGGTTCTTCAGCGCATCCGGCGGAGCTCCAAACTCGGCCGCATTCCGGTAGTGATCTTCACCTCATCCGATTCACCGTCGGATCGCGCCGAGACCACTAGACTGGGGGCCACGGCCTATTTCCGCAAGCCTGCCGATCTGGAGGAGTTTATGTGCATCGGTAAGGTTGTCCAGAGCGTGCTCAGCGCCCACATCTAGCCAGAAGCAATACCTTCCGCTCACTGGCCGAAATGCACCAGCTTGGTTTTCCTCGGCCAAGGCGAATTCCCCTAAATACTGTAAAATAGAGAAGTTAGGAATGGAATCCGGCGTGCAACTCATCTTAGCTTTGAGGGGCCGCTAACTATGAAATTTTCCAAGAAACTGATCTTCGCTTCAATGATGACCGTCTCGGGCGGATTGCTGCTGGCGCAGGATCCCAACCCCAGCCCAGCGCCGTCGGGCGGATGGCGCAGGTTTGATCAATCGAATCCCGCGGACGTCGCACCTCCGCCGCCTGATTATCAGGAGCCGCAAGCGCAAACCCAAGCTCCGGCCCCTCCCGGGCGATATCAGACGCAGCCACCGGCGGCGTCATATCCCGCGCCACCGGTTTATCCTTCCAGCGTAACGATTCCGGCCGGCACATGGCTCACCGTGAGGGTGGATCAAGCGCTTTCGAGTGATAAAAATCACGACGGCGATTATTTCAGAGGCACTCTAGTTCAACCGGTTGTCATGAATGGACTCGTGGTGGCTCCCCGTGGGCAATCCGTCACTGGTGTAGTAACGGAAGCCAAAAAGGCGGGTCGCGTCGAAGGCACCTCGCGGTTGGGCTTGGAGCTGACTGAGCTGGGGCTGGCCGACGGTCGGGAGCTTCGAGTAAAGACTACCCTCACCGAACGCCGTGGCAATACGTCGTATGGCCGGGATGCCGCTGCCATTGGCGTCACCACCGCTACCGGCGCTGCCATTGGAGCCGCCGTGAATGGTGGAGTTGGAGCGGGTGTTGGAGCAGCGGCAGGCGTCGTTGCGTCCACAATCGGTGTTCTTCTAACCCGCGGACGCCCCACTATCGTCTATCCGGAATCAGTCCTCTCGTTCCGGCTGGCCAATTCAATTACAGTGGATGGAACGCAGGCTTTTCGGCCTGTATCGCAGCAGGACTACGGGATGTCCGCGCAGCGACCGGGCTATGGCCAAGGGTATGGTGCTCCGCGGCCGGGATATGGGCCTCCCCCTTACGGTGGCTATGCGGCGCCCTATCCGTACTACCCTTTTTATGGCGGCGTTGGTCCGTACTCTGGCTTTTTCTGGAGCCCCGGCTTCAACTTCTATTACGGCCGTGGCCGGCGCTGGTAATTTCCAGCGGCTTTCCACAATCTTCATTCGACGGCGCGACTGTCCTTCGGGTCGCGCCGTTTCCTTTTTCGCTCCCTCTCGAACTATCAACTTTGATTCTCGTTCCTATCAATCCTGGTTGACATCGACCACCTCGCACTAGCATTAACAGGGCACTGGTTCCGCAACTGCATCTTCCGCCCACATACCAGTTTCAGATCTTCGAACGCTGGTCAGAAGGAAAGAATTGTGCGGAACACAGTTTGCTTGTGGATGACCTCTTCGACGCTCGCAGTAGGTCTCTCATCAACCCTGAACGCGGCGATGCTGGTTGGAAATGAGACAGCCGCTCCGTTCGGCAACCTCAATCAGAACGCAACCGACGCGCAAAACAATTTTCTGGTCGACTGCCATAGCGGCGCGTGCGCTCCAGTTTCCGTCGTGAACGCCTGGGCCTATCTGCAGGGGGTTTTCCCGAATATCTACACCGGCAATAAGACACTGATCGGTACGGCCACAAACCAGATTCAAACCTCCGATCTGGTGAACACCGCCAATATCCTGGGCGACAACTATCACCCCGGGAACCACCATTCTTTCGATGCAAGACTTCTAGGCCTGGAACGTCAGCGCGAACATCCAGAATAAAGTCGCACAACCGAACTACGTCGCGGCCAGCACCGCGCCTACCGCTCAATTCATAGCGAATGCGTTGAATGCCAACCACGCGGTGGAGGCGTACCTGCTCTACGCCAACGGCAAGGCTGCACATTACGTGACCATCAGCGGAATTAGCTTCAATACCGCCACCAACATGGGAACCGCCACGTTTATCGATCCCTTGGGCGGGAAAGCAGTCCGGTGAATATCACCGGCCTTTTGGCAGGCAATCTCAATCCGAACTACATCGGGGGAGCGTCGATCCGGGCAGTGTACGTCGAAGCTCCCGTGCCCGAGTGTTCCACGCTTCTGATGATGGCTGTTGGCCTGGGCCTGATGTCTATCTGTGTCAAAATGGCTACTTCTGCATAAGAAATCGTTAATCCAGTACGCGATCCCCTACTGGCGGCGGCTGGTGCTGGTGCTGATGCTCAGTCTCATCAGCACCGGCCTCTCGCTGGTGATCCCTTATTTGTCGAAAGACCTCTTCGACCGCGCGCTGCTCGGGCGCGATTTTCACCGCCTGCTGATTATCGTCGCGCTTTTCACCGGCATCACGCTGGTTAGTTTCCTGCTGAATGTAGTCACGGGACTTCGCTACACCCGCACCTCGGCCGAGATTCTGTTCGACATGCGGCTTTCGCTCTATCAGCATCTGCAGCGACTGTCGCCGCGTTTCTACGCCCGCACGCGACTGGGCGAAATCGTCAGCCGCATCAATAACGACATCGCGGAGATCCAGCGAGTGGCGGCGGAAACCGCGCTGGCATGGATCGGCAACGTGCTGTTTCTGATTGGAACCGATCGTTTCGATGCTCGTGCTGGACGCCCGCCTGTTTCTGCTGACGATCGCCCTGCTGCCGGTCAGCCTCTGGACGCTCGTGCATTACCGCAAGAGATTGGAGGGCAAAGTCGCGGCCGTGCGCCAGTCCAGCGCCGATATCGGCAGTTTCCTGATCGAAACGCTGCAGGGCGTAAAGCTGGTGGTGACTTCCAACGCGCAACAGCGCGAGGATGCGCGCTTCCGCCAGAAGAATGATACCTTTATCCGCGCACTGATGTCGATGCAACTCCTGAGCTATTTCTCGGGCGGACTGCCCGGGCTCATTCTTTCGGTAAGCACCGCGATGGTCTTCCTCTACGGCGGCCGACAGGTGATTCAGGACGCCATCGACTCCAGGAACTTTCATTGCGTTCCTCAGCCTGCGCCATGCGACTTTTTCCTCCCATTCAGGCGTTGATGGGACTCTATACCAACCTGGCGACCGCGCGCGTTTCCCTGGGGCGCGTAGGGCAGATCTTCGATACAGCGCCTGAAGTCGTGGAAGCGCCCGACGCCATTTCCCTGCCCCGGGTTCGCGGCGATGTGGATTTCGAAGAAGTGAGCTTAACCTTCGACCGCAATCCGGTTCTGGATCGCGTTTCGTTTTCCGTGCGCGCGGGCGAGACGCTGGCCATTGTCGGATCGAGTGGCAGCGGCAAATCCACCATCGCCGATCTGCTGCTGCGAATGCTCGAGCCCGATGGCGGCGTGGTGCGTCTGGACGGGAATGATCTCCGGGGAGTGCGGCTGGCGCGATCTGCGCCGCCAAGTCGTTCTGGTCGAACAGGAGCCGTTTGTTTTTCACACCAGCATCGCCGAAAATCTGCGCTATTCCTGTCCAAACGCTTCGCAGCGCGATCTGGAAGAGGCCGCCCGCGCCGCCGGCATCGACGGCTTTATTCGCAATCTTCCGCAGCAATACGAGACGACCGTAGGCGAGCGCGGCATGGCGCTTTCGGCCGGCGAGCGGCAGCGCATCGCACTGGCTCGCGCCTTCCTGGCGGATCCAGCGGTGCTGGTGCTCGACGAGCCTACTGCGTCGCTCGATCCAGTCTCCGAACGGCAAGTGATCGCCGGTTACGAAGCCATCATGCAGGGACGCACCACCATCCTGATCTCGCACCGGTTGGAATTGGCCAGCCAGGCGGACCGGGTGATTGTCCTCGATGGCGCAAGAATCGTCGAAAGCGGCACTCCCAGTGAGCTGCGCATCAAGCAAGGTAGTTTCGCGAAGCTCTTCAACACCGCTGCCGTTGCCCCATGAATGGCCCGGTTCGGATCGCTGTCATCGACAGCGGAGTCCACGCCGCCCATCCGCATGTCAATGGCGTGGCAGGCGGCATAGCGATTACGGCCGATGGCCGCGAGGAGAGCGAGTATGAAGACCGGCTCGGCCATGGCACGGCGGTAACGTCCGTTATACGAGAAAAGGCGCCGGATGCGGCCATCTTCGCGGTCAAGATTTTTCACGATTCGCTGGCTACGCGAATTCAGCCACTGATCCGCGCCCTGGATTGGTCGGTGGAAAATGGCATGCACCTGATTAACCTAAGCCTGGGCACCAGCAACCAGGAGCACGAGCGCGTGCTGCTCTCGGCGGTGGAGCGGGTGCGAGCGAAGGGGATTCTGCTGGTGGCGGCCTTCGAAGATTCCGGAGTTCGCTGGCTGCCGGGCGCACTTCCCGGCGCGTCGCCCGTCGCGCTCGATTGGGGGTGCCCCCGCGACGAGTGTCGAACCTCGATCCTTCTCGACGGCCGCACTCTGTACCGCGCGTCCGGCTATCCCCGCCCCATCCCCAACGTGCCGCCGGAGCGCAACCTCAAAGGCATCAGCTTCGCCGTAGCGAATGTGACCGGGCTGCTCGCCCGGGAGCTTTCCCGTCGCGATTGACATAGCCCCGTCCCGGCCGGCGTCTAGACTATATACATGCGTACTGCTATCGCATTGACGATGTTGCTGGCGGCACCTAAAGTTTTTGCGCAGGTTTCTTCCAACGTCTCATTGAGCAATGGCGTGCAGCTCACCATCACTTGCGATTCCAATCCCAGCACATTGAAGATCGACCTCGAGCCCGCCTCCGGCAACAGCTTTTACCGGATCTTCCGCGACGAAAACAACTTGGCGATCTTCGCGTACCAGTTGCAGGTGGAACGCACTTCCGATGGCGATCATTTCCGCATAACCGCCAAGCCGGCGGGAGACGATTTCGCCGCTAAGTTTCCGAATGCGGATGGGGGAAAGCCGACCCCGACTTTGCCAGAGCCTCGCGTATCGCCCCTGCTTGCTTCCGGCGACAAGTTCACCATTGATATTGCCGTCATTCCCGGCGTTGGGAACCTTAGCGACACCGTGCAAGTCCGGCTGAATGCGCGGGGCGCCTCTTCAGAACAGTCTTCCCAGGGGGCGGCGCCGCTCCGGTTTGTCGGCCTGAAGGTTCAGATCAACGGCCAGATGGTATCGGCGAGCGGCCCCGGTGCGACGGTAGCGGGGCGATATGTGATGTTTTACGTTCCCGGGCACGGCGCTTATTTCCTATCCAGCGAGCCGGCCGAGTCCCGCGCTTTTGAAAAGATCGGCGTGGTCGACCACAGGCACCTTCGCTTCACGCTCGATAATGAGACCTGCGATTGCGATTCCGATGCGCCCATCCTCCGGAACTCGGACCGCGGAGAGATCTGGGTATTTCGCGATCCCAACTACAAACCCTCCGGCAACTGGACCAACAGTGATCCCAACACTCAGCGAGATGAGTTTTTCGCCGCTGCCTCGGACTCGTTGAAGTGGTGGCTGCCTTAGAACCACCCCGCGTATGAGTACCGCGAACTAGGGACTTTCTACTCCAATCGTCCAGGACGATTCGCTGCGGCGTACTAGTGTGTCCGCTCAATGGACGCGCCACGTGCGACGCGACAAACTGGCTCATTGGCGACAACGTGGCTGGCTGATTTGCCGGATAAAATCTCGTAACGTTTTGAATTGGTTATGTTTCTCATTTGGCTTTTCGGATGCATATTAGCGGTTTCCGAGCACCGGAACAAACACATGAAACCTATCTTTAGAACAATTCTCCTGGCCGCTACGGCGATGCTGGCGTTCGCAGCTCCCAAAGTCTCCAGGGACATGCCCACCTCCACGTCGAACGGCATGGTGGACGTGATCATTCAGTTCAAACAGATTCCGACGAAGCAAGAACTCAAGCTACTGGGGCCTTACGGCCAGGTGAAAAAACAGTTCACCTCCGTCAACGCCATTCACATGGCGGTGCCGGTATCACAGATCAGTATCATCGCCAGCTATCCGTGGGTCGCGTACGTTACACCCAATCGTCCGACGACGAGCTCTTTGGATATCGTCACCAAAACGGTGAACGCGCCCATGGCCTGGGCAACTGGCCTGGACGGCAGCGGAATCGGTGTCGCCATCATCGACAGTGGTGTTGCATCGAAACTCGATCTGATGACGAGTAACGGCACGGCATCCCGTATCGTGTATAGCCAAAGCTTCGTAGCGGGTTTGGACGCCTCCGATCAATACGGGCACGGAACACACGTGGCAGGTATCGTGGGATCGAACGGTGGCAGCTCGTCTGGCCCTAATTTCAAGCGCGATTTCAAGGGTATCGCTCCCAACGTCAACATCCTCAATCTCAGGGTGTTGGACGCCAACGGCTCCGGCAATATCAGCGACGTGATTTCGGCCATCGATCAGGTTATTCAACTGCAAAGTACTTACAACGTTCGCGTCATGAACCTCTCTATCGGGACACCGGTTTACGAGAGCTACACGCTCGATCCGTTGTGCCAGGCCGTCGAAGGGGCTTGGAAAGCTGGGATCGTTGTGGTAGTGGCAGCCGGCAATTATGGCCGCAGTAACACGATGGGCGTTAATGGATATGGAACGATCGCTTCTCCGGGAAACGATCCTTACGTAATTACGGTGGGGGCGATGAAGACGAATGGTACATCCATACGCTCGGACGACTCGATCGCCAGCTTTAGTTCTAAGGGTCCCACCGCTTACGATTTTGTTGTCAAGCCTGACCTGGTGGCGCCCGGAAACAATGTTGTTTCTCTGATGGCGCCCAACAGCACCATCGCCGCCGAGTTTCCCGCCGCCTTGGTGCAAAATTCCTATTACGAAGTCAATTCAGCCCCGGGTAATTCGACGGACTACATCCAGTTAAGTGGCACTAGCATGGCTACCCCGGTTGTGAGTGGTGCGGCGGCTCTAATGCTGCAGAAACATCCCAACCTTACCCCGGATCAGGTCAAAGCACGTCTCATGAAGACCGCCACAAAGGTTTTGCCGCCCTATACCACGTCCTACGACAAGATCAATCTGAAAGCCTTCAACATGCAATCCGATATCTTCGCCGTGGGCGCCGGTTATCTCGACATCAATGCGGCCCTCAATAGCAACGACTTGGCCACCCTACCGGCGTTGTCGCCCTCCGCGATTTACAATTCAACCACCAGGCACGTCTCTGCCGTCCTCAATTACGCTCTCACTTGGGGAGACGCCATGACCTGGGGTCAAGCGATGACCTGGGGCGACAGCGTCTTCATCAGCGGAACTGCGCTCATTTGGGGCGACGCGATGACGTGGGGTGACATTACCACTACCGGCTTCGCCTTGATTTGGGGTGACAGCGTCACTACCTCTTTAGGAATCCAGGCTATGGCCGCCGATGATGGCGATCAGGATAGTCCTCCGAGCTCATAACTCGGAACCCTGATTAATCAATATAAGGAGAACGCTAATGACTAATACAGCGAAACTCTACGCCATCACCGTCGCAGTGGCCGGCCTCGCACTGAGCACGACGTTTATTGCCGCGGGCTGGGCCTTCCCAGAGACTCCTCGCTTTCTGATCTTGTTGGCGCTGACCTCGATCGCCGCCATCTTGAAAGTGAAGCTGCCGACGATCGAAGGCTCAATGTCGGTGCTCTTTGTCTTCTTGCTCATCGGTGTCGCCACCATGAGCCTGGCCCAGACCCTGGTTCTGGGCTCTATCGCGACCTTGCTGCAATGCGCCTGGAAACCAAAGCGCCGCCTCCAACCGTTGCAGGTGCTGTTCAATATAGCCGCGATCAACCTCAGCACCATCGCAGCTTTCTATGTGCCCAATTTGCTGGCGCAGGGAATGGATAACCCGGTTAGCCTCGTCCTGAGCGCTTGTACCTTCTTCGCAGTCAATGCGGGACTGGTTTCACTGGTGATCTCACTGGCCGAAAAGGAAAGCCTGGAACGGATCCTGCGGCAGGCGTATCTGTGGTCCTTCCCGTATTACCTGATCGGAGCTGGGATCGCGGGCGCAGTTAGTTCGTCCACACATCAAGTGGGATGGAAACTGTCCCTGTTCATACTGCCGCTCATGTACCTGGTCTATCGGTATTACCGCATTTGTCTGACGAACCGGTCACGCTTGGTGCCGGCTACTCATTAGAAGCAAGCTCACAACCCCGGCGCAGTGATGTATGCCTCAGGTGGGTCAATCTCGAATTGACCCACCGCCAGCCTCCCAAAACGAACGGTCGACGGAAATGCCTGCTAGCCAGTTGGCCGCTAAACCGGCGCTTCCGCTGCATCCTGGCAGATCTCCAGGATTTCACCGGCGAGCTGGATCCATCCGTCCAATTCCGTCGGCTTGGCGCGGTACAAACGAAGGCCCATGTTCCGAACCTCTGTCTCCTCCGCCGGACTGGCTATGCTGGTGAGCGCGACGACGTGTATGTGCGCGAGCGTAGGCTCGCCTCGTATGGCCCTCAATACCGAAGCTCCATCATGCTTGGGCAGGTGCAGATCCAAAACGATCGCACAGGGAGTTGGTTCGCTGGCAAATGTCCGCTGCTGCTGTACAAACAAGATCGCCTCGGCGCCGTCTCGAAGCACCTCGAGTTGATACTCCTCTCGGTGCTCATCGAGGGCATGTCTGAGTAGAAATACATCTGCCTGGTTATCTTCCACAACCAGGATTCTGGCGGGAGTGGGCTTGGCCTTAGTCATGTATCGTAGTTTAGACGCCCACCCGAATGAACCGTTACACCTGGTAAAAACCCCGTGTTTTGAAACGTTTCGCTCGGCTACGGCGTCGGAGTGGTGCCCCGGTTCGCTGCGACAGTGTATATATGACCTATGAGCCCTACCAGCACATTCCTGGACTGTCTTCGCCCGGAAATTATCAATCTTCCGGCCTACAACGCGGGCGTTTCCACCGAATACGTACGGTCCAATTATCAGGTCCGGGATGTCGCGAAATTAGGGAGCAACGAAAACGCTTACGGCGCCAGTCCCAAAGTGCTCTCCGCTATCGCCGCCGCGCTGCAGGATGTGGCGCTTTATCCAGATCCGTTTGGCAACCAGCTTCGTGACGCGCTCGCCGGGCGGTTGAACGTCACTCGGGAGAGGTTGGTGCTTGGAAACGGTTCGGACGATCTGATTGCAGTCGCGGTTCAGACCTTTTTGTCTCCAGGTGATGAGGTGCTGACCGTGGCGCCGTCTTACGGGCTTCATCTTATTTGGCCGCAGTCCATCGGGGCGCGCGTTCGCGTTGTTCCCGTACAGCCGGATTATAGTTTTGACATCGGCGAACTCATCGCTGCCCTCACGCCGCGCACGCGAATGATCATGTTTAGCAATCCGTCCAATCCAGTGGGCACATCCATTACAGCCGCGGATATGTCACGCATTCTGGCCGCTGCCAGTGACGATGTGCTGATCGTCTTCGACGAAGCGTATTTTGAATACGCGGCGGAGGACCCTGCTTACCCAGCCTTCGCGAAAATGCTGGAGCAGCGTTCCGGGCCCTGGTTGTTGTTACGGACCTTCTCGAAAGCCTACGCTTTGGCCGGCCTGCGCATCGGCTATGCGCTCGCTTCCGACGCAGCTCTGATAAATCTGATGGACCGCGTCCGAGGCCCTTTTAATGTCAATCGCCTGGCCCTGGTGGCAGCACTCGCTGCCCTGAAAGAGCACGAATATGTGCAGGAATGCGTTGCACGCACCAGCGCGGAGCGGGAGCGCATACGGCGGGCGCTGCAGGCACTCGGATACCGCCCAGCGCCGTCCTTGGCAAATTTTCTTTTCTTCGATGCACGAGAAGACTCTTTGGATCTCGCCCAGCGCCTCCTGCCCGAGGGCGTTATCGTGAAGCCTTGGCGTGAACCGGGTTTCACGACCCACATCCGGGTGTCGATTGGATCGTCCCGGGCAAATGATCAATTTCTGACCGCATTGGCGAATGTCAGGCTGGCCCCGATCGCATGAACGCTCCCGGCCCCTTGACCCTGTACCGTAACGCTCGAATTTGCCCGTCCGGCGATCCGGGCGACATCCTCGAGCCTGGAGCGATCGCCATCCAGGCAGATCGGGTCATTTGGATCGGCAACGACGGCGAGATTCCACGCCAGCTCTCCGGTGCCGCGCCACGCACTTACGATCTCGCGCGCCGCTGGATTACCCCTGGCTTGGTCGATTGCCACACCCACTTGATCTTTGGAGGCTGCCGCGCAGACGAGTTTCGCATGCGATTGTCCGGCAAAAGCTACGAGCAGATCGCCAGGGCCGGCGGAGGGATTAACTCCACCGTTCGCGCCACCCGGCTGGCCAGCGAGGAGTCACTTTTTAGCCAGGCTGCTCGACGGCTGAAGGCGTTAATCGCCGAAGGAGTGACGGCCGTCGAAGTGAAATCCGGCTATGGGCTGAATCTGGACGATGAACGCAAAATGCTGAAGGTGGCGCGGAGACTCGGGGAGAGTTTTCCAGTCACGGTGTACACGACATTCCTGGGCGCCCACGCCCTTCCTCCGGAGTTCGCTGGCCGGCCGGACGACTACATCAGTTCGATCTGCAATGAGATTATGCCGGCGTTGCACGGTGAAGGCCTGGTGGATGCAGTTGACGTTTTCTGCGAGAACATCGCTTTCTCGATCTCCCAAGCCGAGAGGGTTTTCAAGAGAGCCTCGGAGCTCGGATTGCCAGTCAAGATCCACGCAGAACAGTTGACCAACATGGGCGCCGCTCGTTTAGCGGCCGGCTATCATGCCTTGTCAGCCGATCATCTCGAGCATCTCGACGAAGCGGGGGTGCTGGCGATGAAGAGCGTCGGCGTAGTTGCGGTTCTGCTTCCCTGCGCCTCTTATTTCCTCCGGGAAACAAGACAACCACCAATTGAGCTGTTGCGCCATCACAACATCCCTTTAGCGATTGCAACCGACAGCAATCCAGGAACTTCGCCCACCACGTCGATTCTGCTGGCGATGAACATGGCTTGCACTCTGTTTCGCCTGACGCCCGCGGAAGCGCTGGCCGGTGTAACGCGGCACGCCGCTCGAGCGCTCGGCAAGAGTGATTCACATGGTCTGCTGGCAGCGGGCCGCTACGCCGATTTCTGCGTGTGGGATATCGATTCGCTCTCGGAACTGGTCTATTGGATCGGGTTCAATCCGCTTCATATGGTGGTGCAACACGGCGCTACGACCTCGGAAGCATGCGAGCCAGACTGGCGTTGACAGTCTCCAGTTGCGACAGTAGCTGCCTCTCTGTTTCTGCGCTCCATTGATGGCCCACGACCGTGGTTTTGATTTCGCGGAGCGGCGCGCCACGCTCGTGATGCCGGGTAGGCCACTCAACCTTACACAACTATAGGATCACCAGGGCATAAGCGCACACTATCAGGCCCTCGCTGAGCATCCACCAGTTGCCATAAGCCAGGCTACTATACGGAACAAACGGTAGAATGGCGGTCTGCAGCAACGCCAGTAGCAGGTAGCTGAAGAACCACGGATAGATTCGATATAGACCGGTCCACCAGAGACGAAGGATTAGACCAACTAAGGCGCAGGCTTGGAGGGCCAGAAGCAGTTGTTGATCGAGCGGGATCCCCGACATAACTCAAAACTCTTATCGGCTACCGATCTGGTCTTATAATTATCTATGCTCTCGAGATTACTGGCTACTCTTTTCTTCTGGGGTTCGTTGATGGCCGAGACCGTTCAATTGATCCCGCAAACTTATTACCGCACGTTCGCCCATAACAATCCCATACTCAAACGAATCCGCCCCGGCGACGTAGTAATTACCAAGACCCTCGATGCGGGAGGCCAGGACTACATGAGCGAGCAGCGTTCCGAGCCAGGCAACCCGTTGACCGGCCCGTTTTTCGTCGAAGGCGCCGAGCCGGGCGATTCCTTAGTGGTCACCTTGCGGCGCGTGCGGATGAATCGGAACTGGGGCTATTCGGCGTACCGCTTGGGGCTGTATTCTCTGATGCCCGACTATGTTGAATCCATCTACTCCAACCATTACAAAAAGGATCTGGTTCGCAAGGGCAGTGACACGCAGGTGCCCTGGGACATCGATCTCGATCGCAAGACGGTGCGTTTGCGCGAGCCGGTCAGCAAGCGCGTGAAACTCGAATTTCCCACGCGCCCGATGTTGGGATGTATCGGCGTCGCGGCGCCAGGGGATTTTGCGCCCACCTCGGCGCCCGCCGGCTCGTACGGCGGCAACCTCGACTACAACGAGGTCGTGGAAGGCACCAAGGTCATCTTTCCGGTATATCATTCAGGCGCCTTGTTGTTCATCGGAGACGGACATGCGCTGATGGCCGACGGAGAGCCCACCGGCACGGGAGTCGAAACCTCGATGGATGTCGAGTTTTCAGTTGAGGTCAAGAAAAATACAAAAATTTCTGGCCCGCGCTTGGAGACATCGGACTATTTGATTAGCGTGGGTGCCCAGCCGGAATTCGCCAGTTCGCTCAATCGCGCGCTGCAGCTAGCCACCACCGACATGGCTCATTGGCTAATCGATGAGTATGGCCTGGAGCCGTGGGCCGCGCATCTTTTGATCGGTTCGGTGGGTAAGTACGATGTCGTCACCGTTCAGGGCACCATGGCGCTGAAGGTTCCTAAGCAATATGTTGTAACACGGTGACAATCTCGAAACTTTCAGTGGACTCGTTAATCTATTTACCTGTATGACTACCCTTACAACCATCAATGCGGCCGCCAGCGGCACTTTCACTATTGGAGGCGATCTTCCAATCCACAGACTCGGCTTCGGCGCCATGCGCATCACTGGAAAAGGGATCTGGGGCGACCCCAAAGATCCAGAAGAAGTGCGTCGTGTGCTGCGTCGAGCAGTGGAACTCGGGGTCAACTTTATCGACACGGCGGATTCGTACGGTCCAGCGGTAAGCGAGCCGCTCATCGGCAGCACGCTGTCGCCTTACCCCAAGGGGCTTGTGATCGCGACCAAAGGTGGGCTGACGAGGCAGGGCCCGGACGCCTGGGCGCCGGTCGGACGTCCCGAATATTTGCGGCAACAACTGGAGATGAGCTTGCGGTATCTTCGCGTGGAACGAATTGACTTGTACCAGCTCCACCGGATCGACGCCAAGGTTCCCGTCGAGGAGAGTTTAGGCGCGCTCAAAGACGCCCAGAAGCAAGGCAAGATCCGGCATATCGGGCTCTCCGAGGTCTCGGTGGGCGATATCGAGCGTGCGCAGAAGACGGTTACCATCGTAAGCGTTCAGAACCTCTACAACCTCCTCGATCGCCAGCATGAGCCTGTGCTCCAATACTGTCAGAAGCACAACATCGCATTCATCCCCTGGTTCCCGGTCGGAGCCGGAAAACTTGCTCAGGCCGGCGGACCGCTCGAACAGGCCGCGAAGCGCCATGGCGCGACTGTAGCGCAATTGTCTCTGGCGTGGCTGTTGCACCACTCGCCCGTAATGCTGCCCATCCCGGGGACATCGCGCGTCGCGCACCTGGAAGAAAACATCGCGGCGGCAAGTTTGCGCCTGGACGACGCGGAATGGACCGCGCTCGAAAAAGAACTCACAAGTTGAGCTGAGCCGCGACCAGCGGGAGCGTTTTTTCGCACTCCCCCATTACGCTATCGTTCGAAGCTTCTGGAGGACCCATGCGCCGCCGCTTGAGCAACGCCGCGCTCGCCTTGCTGATAGTCGCAGGCTTCATCTTCGCTGAAACCGCGCCGAAGCTGGATTTCGACAAAGTAGATCCCCGTAAGATGCTGACCAACCCGTACAGCTATTGGTCGCAGCCCTATAATTTCTACTATTTCCATCACATGGACAAGGTTCCCAACCAGCGGCTGGATTGGGTTCGCAAATCCAGCCACGTGTTCCGCTTGCTCGAGCCATCAGCGCCGTTCTCGCTCACTTACACGGTGAATGACAAGACTTACTCACTCGACGACTATTTGCAGCATGGTGATGTGCTGGGATTTGTTGTCATGAAAAACAATCAGATCGTCTATGAGAAATATCTTCACGACGCGACGCCCGAAGACCGGTTCCTCTCGATGTCTATCTCGAAGTCAGTTGTTTCGGTTCTGATCGGTGTCGCACTGGAAGAGGGCAAGATTCACAGTGTCGACGATCCTGTAACCCAGTACCTGCCGTACCTCAAGGACAGCGCTTACCAAGACGCCACTCTGAAGAACCTGCTCCAAATGGCGTCCGGTATCGAATTCAACCAGGACTATCTCTACCCCAAGGCGGACATCCACCGTGTGATTTTCGATCTCATCCGCGGCGGCGAACCGTTTAAGGAAACGGCCGTGGCTTTGAAGCAGGAGCGGAAGCCTGGTACCGCGTTCCACTATCAAAGCATCAACACGCAAATGCTCGGATTGATATTAGAGAAGGTCACCGGCACGCCGCTCAATAAGTACGCCGAGGAGAAGCTCTGGAAAAAGATCGGAGCCGAGAGGGATGCTTTTTTTATGAGAGCAAGAATCAGCCGGAGATCTGCGCCTTCGGCTGCTTTAACGCGACGCTCCGCGATTACGCGCGCTTTGGCCTGATGGCGATGAACTACGGCAAGCTGGGCGATACCAGAGTCGTCAATGATGCCTGGATGCATGAATCCACAACAGCGCCCGCATTCAACGCCGGCTATGGCTATCAGTGGTGGCTTAGTGGCAACAGTCCCGACCACGTTTTTCGAGCGATCGGCATCTACGGCCAAACCATTTACATCAACCCCGCCAAGCACGTGGTGATCGCGCAATTCCGCGCGCTGCCAAAGCCGAGCGGAACCATGCCGGGCATACCCCCCAGTCCATTCGAGGCGATCGTCGGCAAGCTAGCTCCGTAACAGATGCTTGATGAATTGCGAAGGGCCGGCGCCCACGCTACCCGAGCCGCATCTTGGGGCAACTGCCGCGAGGACGATAGTCACTCGGAAAAACGATCTGTAATGGAAACAACTCGGAATGAACAGGTACAATAGAACGAACGGAATGTCGAAGCGTGTTGTCCGGCGTGCCGCTGCTTGAGTGCGCTGACGATCTTTCTCAGTTTGTATCTGCCCGCCGCTCTTGCCCAAGGGAAGTGGATGGACCTGATGCCATTTCCCGAGCCTCATGAGGAGGTGATCGGGCAAGCGGCCAATGGCAAAATGTATGTCTTTGCGGGGCTCGTTTCCGCGCCGGTATGGCAGCCGGTCGGAATGGTCTATGAGTATGACCCGCCCGCGAATAAGTGGACCAAGAAGAAGGTCATGCCGCTTCCGGCTCACCACCTCTCTCTCACCGAATACAATGGCAAGGTTTACGTGTTCGGCGGTTTTATCGCCGGGCGAGTAGGGAACCTGACGGCCTGGGCGCCAATCAACAACGCCTTCGAATACGATCCGGCTAACGATTCCTGGAAAGAGCTGGCTCCCATGCCGACCAAGCGCGGCGCGGGCGTGGCGGCGACCGTGGGCGACAAGATGTATGTGATCGGAGGCGCGACCGTCGCTCCCGGCGCCACTAATCCGGCCATCCATCCGACCACCGCTCAGCGCGTGTTAGGAACGGTGGAGGAGTACGATCCAAAAACGAATCAATGGCGGGCTCGCGCTAGCATGCCGACTCCGCGCAATCACACCGCCGCCGGCGTAGTCAACGGGAAGATCTACGTGATCGGCGGAAGAATCGGAGCAGCATTCATCGCGGCGTCGTCGAATCTGAATAACGTCGAAGCGTACGATCCGGCAACGGATACCTGGAGCGGGCCGCTGGCGAAGATGCCGACGGCCCGCAGCGGATTGTGCGTGGGCGTCTACGACGGCCGTGTCTATGTCGCGGGCGGCGAGTGGCAGAACGCGGTGGAACAGACCGCCTACCGTGCGTTTGAAGCTTACGATCCCGCCGACCAATAGTTGGTCCGTGATGCCTCCCATGGCGCTAGCGCGTCATGGCGTGGCCGGGGGCGTGATCGGGAATCGGTTTTACGCGATCAGCGGCGATATACAGTCTTCCGGCACCGGAATCGAAGTTTCGACTCCGGCCGTAGCCGCGTTCGAGTTTTCAAAATAAGTCGGAGGTCACAGTAAGTCACATTATTAATGAAAAGAGAAAACATCTGACTTATGGCAAAAACAACTCAATCGGCTCCGCCGGCCAAGAAGAACGGCGGAAAGAATGGCGGCAAGTCCGAAAAGACCGAAGCGCAGGTACAAGCGCACGGTAACCACAACGGTTACGCTTTGGATACAACTTTCATCGGCAAACCGCACGAATGGGATCCCCGGCAGGCTCTACAGCCAGACCGGCGCGGACTGGCAGTACCGGGTCGATTTCGAAAGGCTGAGAAAAGATCGCCTGGCGAAGATGCAGGCCGAGATGACTAAGCGCGACATCGGCGCGCTGGTGCTGTTTGCTGGCGCGAACGTCCGCTATGTCACCGGCTCCTACCAGGGAAATTGGAAATACAACATCAACATCCGCTATGCCGTGGTGCCCAACGGCGGCGAACCGGTGCTCTTCGAGACGGCCGGATCGGATTTGGTGTGCGCCAAGATGGACCTGCCCTGGATGGAGAATCGCATCAGCCCCGCCATCACCTGGCAGTGGGCCGAAGGCGCGGTTCCCTACATGGCCGGCAGCATGGCCCAAAGCGTCGTCGATGTTCTGAAGCAGCACGGCCTGTCGAAAGAACGGATCGGCATCGACAATCTCGACATGGCCGCATTAAAGGCGTTTACCGAAGCCGGGCGTGAACATCGTGGACGCGTGGCCCTGCATCTCCGCGGCGCGCGTGGTGAAGACCCGCGATGAGATCGAGTTGTTGAAGATGGCCTCCAGCATCGGCGACGCCGCCATGTGGAAGATCAAGTACGAATGGCTGAAGCCGGGCGTGCGCGAGCGCGAGATCGAAGCCAAAGTGCACGAGTTCATGCTGGAGCGCGGCTGCGAAATCATTTACGACATCATCGTCGCCTCCGGTGGCAACACCAGTCCGTATCGCCGCTGGGCGACCGATAAGCTGATCCGCCAGGGCGATCTGGTGATCGTCGACATCAATGCCGTCGGTCCTTCCGGCTACTTCATCGATTTCGTGCGCTGCTTCAAGTGCGCGCAAAAGATGAATCAGAAGGAGATCGATCTGTATCGCGAAGTCTACGATTCGATGTACGCGGGCCTCGAAAAACTGAAGCCCGGAAACACCACCGCCGACGTCGCCACCGCATTTCCCGGTGTATGACGACGACAAGTATGGAACCGTAACGTTGCAGCAGTTCGCGCACAGCATCGGCTTGACGCTATATGAAGGCATGTGGATCTCGCGCGCTTATTCGCTGAAATATCCGGCGGAGATCAAAGAGAACATGTACTTCGCCATCGAGACTTTCGCCGGGCATCCCGGTCTGCAGCAGACCGCCCGGCTGGAAGAGAACGTTCTGGTGTCGGGCAAGGGCCCCGTGGTCTTCACCATGATGGAACACATGGAGGAGGCGATGAAGCGCTAGATGGCCCAACGGCTAGTAGCAGTCACCGACTCGGTTTTTCCGAACCTGGATCCCGCCGGAGCGGTGTTGGCAAAGATCGGCGCTGAGATCCGGCTCGCCAAGGAATCCAAGCCGGAGGCGATCCTGGAAGTAGCGCGCGATGCCGATGCGCTGCTCACAACCTACGCCAAGATAACCGCCGACATGATCCGCAGATGACACATTGCCGGATCATCTCCCGGTTCGGAATCGGCGTGGACAACGTGGACATTCCGGTAGCGACCAGCCAAGGCATCGTCGTTACGCGGGTTCCCGACTATTGTCTGGACGAAGTCTCGGAACACGCCATGGCGTTGCTACTGGCGTTGGCACGGAAGATTCCGTTCGCCAATTCCCGCACCCATGCGGGCAACTGGAAAATGCCCGAGGTGGTTCCGATTCACCGGCTGCGGGGAAACGTACTTGGGTTGGTGGCTTTCGGGCAGATTCCGCAGTTAGTCGCGCCCAAGGCTAAAGCGTTCGGAATGCGGGTGGTGACTTATGACCCTTATGTTCCGGACGAGGTTCTTTCGCGCTGCGCCGTGGAGCGGGTGGATTTCGAGGAGTTACTAAGAATCTCGGACTACATTTCGATTCACACGCCCCTGATGCCGGCGACCCATCATCTGTTTAATGCCGATGTCTTTCAGTCGTATGAAGCCGAACGCTTACCTGATCAATACCGCGCGCGGGCCGATTATCGATGAAGCAGCTCTGGCGCAGGCGTTGGATATGAAACAGATTGCCGGCGCTGCTCTGGATGTCATGGAAAAAGAGCCGCCCGGTGAATCAGCGCTATTTGGGACGCGATAACGTAATCCTCACTCCACATACCAGCTTTTACTCCGAAGAGTCGTTGGTCGACTTACAGACCAAAGCCTCCGAAGAAGTGGTGCGGGTCCTGACCGGCCAGAGCGCCTCGGAATCCCGTGAATCCCGAAGTCTTTAAAACGGCAGTTCGCAGTAGTAACTAAAATTTATTATTTGGAAGGAACAGAGCATGTCTCAAGAACCCTGGAAAACAGATAAATGGTTTGTCAGCCCGTGGAATTTCACCGATGCGGTGCGCGAGCAACTTCATTTCCCGAAGCAGGTGAAATTTCACGACATCACGCTTCGTGACGGCGAGCAGCAGAGCGGCGTCATCTTCACCAAGGATGACAAGATCCGGATCGCGGAGGCGCTGGCAGCCGCCGGCGTGCATCGAATCGAAGCCGGCATGCCGGTCGTGTCGCCCAGCGATACGGCGGCCATCAAAGAGATCGTGAAGCGGAAACTCGGTCCGCAGATTTTTGCGTTCTCGCGCTGCATGGTCGATGACGTGAAGCGCGCCGTCGATTGCGGCGTGTCCGGCATCGTCATGGAGGTGCCGTCCAGCACGCACATCATCGAGTACGCCTATAAGTGGCCGCTCGAAAAGGCCATCGATCTGTCGATTGAATCGACCAAATATGCCCACGAGCAGGGACTCGAGGTGGTATTCTTCCCGATCGATTTCAGCCGCGCCGAAATGCAAGTGGGTGCTGGACCTGATCATGCGCGTGGCCACTGAAGGCCACATGGACGCTCTGGCGCTGGTGGATACTTTCGGCGTGCTCGCGCCGCACGCCATGCAGTATCTGGTGCGCGAGGCCAAGAAGCGCGTCAACAAGCGGCTGGAAGCGCACTTCCACATGGATTACGGAATGGGTATCGCGAACACGATCATGGCGGTAGCCGAAGGCGTCGAAGTGATTCACTCGACTGTACTCGGATTGGGCGAGCGCGCAGGCAACGTGCCCATGGAAGAGACCGCGATGGCGCTGCTGACGCTTGTATGGCGTCGATACCGGCCTCAAGGTCGACAAGCTTTACGGACTCGCGCGGCTGGTGGAAGAACTTTCGGGACACAAGGTCGCCAGCAACCGGCCCGTCGTCGGCGAGCAACTGTTCCATATCGAGTCAGGCATCATCGCGAGTTGGTGGCAGAATTGCGGCAAGCACTCGTCCGACCGAGCTGTTCCCCTATCATTGGGATGTAGTTGGCCAGCCCGCTCCAAAGGTCGTGCTTGGAAAAGGCAGCGGCATCGATTCGATCAAGGCGGCCCTGAAGAGTCCTCGGCTTCGAGTTCACCGAAGAAGAAGCCATGCAGGTAGTGATGGCCGTGAAGGAATCGTCGTTGGCTTCGAAACGCTTGCTTACTGATGGGGAATTCCGCGGCATCGTAGAAAAGACGCTTCGGCACAAGGTCGCCGGAGCGGCTCACAGTTAAGAACGCTTGCTATGGCGCGCGGCTCGGTTCAGGTTTTTCTGAGCCGCGACCGTGAGGAAGCGGGGCGTGGTTAATCGGGCAGCGGTTGGCCCTTGGTTTCCACGCCCCACGGCAACAATGCTAAACCCACCAGAAACGCGAGCGAGGTCATGGCCACCGGTGTACCGATGGTTCCGTAATGTGACACTCCTGCGCCCACCCAGGAACGTGAATACTGCGCCCACAAATCGTCCCACCGAGGTCGTGAATCCGAATGCGCTCGCTCGGCACTCGGTGCGATACTGCTCCGGCAGCCAAAGCGAATACATGGTGTGGTTGGCGCCGCCAAATCCCATTACATACAACAGCACAAGGAACCAGGCCAGCGCGCGTCCCCGCAAATAGAACGCATAGCCGAAGCCGAGCGAGATCGAAAACAGCATCAAAGCTGTAGAGGAACGCTGTGTCCAGCGCCGGCCGAAGCGTTCGGCCAGCGGCGGTACTGCAAAACATCCGAGCACAGTTCCAACTGACAACAGAATCGTTCCGAACGAGGCCACTCGCGCGGACCGGCCGCGTCGAGCCCTTCCCTGGCCGCCAAAAACGTGAGTGCCGACGGCGCATAGACCGAGCCCGCCCACAAGCCGATGATCGAGACCAGGATGTATAGCGAGTTTAGAATCGTGCGCTCGACGATACTCCGTGCATTGAACAGCATCGCGATGGCGCGAGTGGCAGACTCGGCCGGCTTCCAACGCTTCGGCTCGTGCACGCCCTTGCGGATGAAGATCACCAGCAGCGCCGGCAGTCCGCCGACGGCGAACATTGCTCGCCAACCGAACTGCGCGCCGATACTGGCGTTGAGTAGCCCAGCGATGAGAATGCCGAAGTAGTAGCCGGTATGCATCCAACCCGCGCCCATCTTACGGCGATCCTCCGGCCATTCTTCGGCGACGAAGGTTCCACCGAGCGTCCACTCGCCGCCGATGCCGATACCGCCGGGTAAGCGGAAGGCCGCCAGTTGCCACACGTTCGTGACCAGCGCGGACGCGAAGGTGAAGACCGAATAACAGAGAATGGTCAGCATCAGCGTGCGCACGCGTCCGAAACGGTCGCCCACCGGCCCCCACAGCAGCGAGAGTCCCCAGCCGACCAGGAACAATGCGAACAAAATTCCACCGTAGTAGCCGACTTCGCAGGTGTCGGCGGGAATACCGGATCGCGGGAGCAGCTCGCGCAACGCCGGCACCAGCACCAGGGCGTAGATGAACGAATCCATCCCATCCAGGCACCAGCCGCTCCAGGCGGCCCAGAATCCGCGGATCTGATTGCGGTTGAGTTTGGTTTTTGGGACGGAAAGTGTACTGGCCACTTGCTAAGGCCGGGCCTCGTTCATCGAGATCGCCGCGCGCGTAATCTGCGCGATCCCAGGCGTGCCGCACTGCCGCATGGTCAGTTCAAGTTCGGCGCGCAGAATATCGAGCACTCGCTCGACACCCTGCTGCCCGAACGCGGTGAGCCCGTATATATAAGGACGTCCGATCCCGACGGCGCGCGCGCCCAGCGCCAGTGCTTTGTACACGTCGGTACCGCGCCGGAAGCCACCGTCCACCAGCACCGGGATCTGGCCGCCTGCCGCTTCCACTACTTCGGGAAGGCTCTCGATAGTGGGCCGCAGATCTTCGGCCGCCCGGCCACCGTGATTCGAAACCACGATGCCATCGACACCGTGCTCACGGCAGAGCTTGGCATCCTCATGCGTTTCGATGCCCTTCAATACCAGCTTCATTTTGGTGAGCTTTCTCAAGCGCTCAACATATTCCCACGTAGCGGACGGCGGATTGATTCCGATACTGCCGTCGATTCCCGCGAACATGACGCGGTTGCTCATGGCGCCGACGCCGGCCGTATGGCAGACCGAGCAGTCTCTATTGTCTGTGCGCGCGAGACGCGTCGCCGTCTCGGTATTTCTGCCGCCCAGGAGATCGATCGTCCAGACTAAGACCGGGCATCCGGCGGCCTCGACGCGCCGCACCAGTTTCTCGGTCGCGTCCCAGCGCAGCGGCATATAGAGCTGATACCAGGGCGGCCTGCCGAGAGCCTTGGCCACTTCTTCCACTGGCGTAGAGGTGACGGTCGAGAGGATCTGTAGGGCCTTCTTGGAATTAGCCGCACGCGCCACCGCGACTTCGCCCTCGGGATGGAACATCTTCTGACTGCCGACCGGGCAGATGAAAATCGGAGACTCCCATGTGACGCCGAACAGTTCGGTGTGCAGGTCCGTTTTTGATACATCCACCAGACGTCGCGGCCGGAGTTGTATGTGCCGGAACGCGCCTATGTTAGATTTCAGTGTCGCGTCGTCGTCGACACCGCTGGCCATGTAACCCCAATGCGCGGACGGCAGAACTCGGTGCGCCATTTCTTCAAACTCCATCACATTGAGAGCGTCTTTCACGCTGGCCAGCGGTTGCTGAGCCTGTTGCGCCCAGGCGCGCGAAAGCAACGGACTGCCGGCGAGAACTTGAAGAAAGCGCCTGCGGTTTTGTGCGGAAATCATCTTTGCGGCTAATTGTATCGCGAATCGCTAGATCGCAAAACTTGTCGGACCTGTCACTTCACCGTAATCGGGACGGACGCGACGTGATTCTCCCACTCCAACTGGAGCTTGCCCTTGTTGCCGCCGAGATCGGAAAGCGTGTACTTCATGTTTTCGATGAGAGCCGGCGGTTTGCTCATCGCCATCTTGACCCGGCCCAGATCCCGCGCGGCGTTATAACTCAGTCCCCACTGGCCGGTCTCTTTATTTATGATGAGCTCCCAGGCCTCGGGATCCTTTATGAGGACCCAAAGGGTGTAGTCGCCTTTCGGAACACGGAGACCACCGAGATCCAGCTCGGCCTCGGTATGAAATGCCGTAGCTTCGTTGGCGCCGGCACGCCACACCGGATAAGTGGGGTCGTGCGAAATGACTCCGCCCGGGACAAAGATCTTCCGTCCGCGCACAGAAGGAGCGGAGTATTTGATGCTGAGCTGCTTACCGCCAATCGCGACGGTGGCCTGCGCAGGCGGGCTTTGGGCGAATGCCAGACTAGCGGTGACAAACAGCACGGACGTGCATTTTAGGACGGCTTTCTGCATGAGTCTCCTCCAAGCCGTCACTATACACCACCTGCCTGGCGCCTCCTTCGAGGGTTATCGAACGGCGGCGGAAGTTTCGGCAGCGGTGGATGGATTGGGCTCAACCACAACCAGCCCGCGTATGGTGATTTGCGTCCCGTTGGCAAGCATGATGTAGGTGACTTCTGAATCGGCCAGGACGTGCGTGATCCTCTGGCCGCTCAGGGCGTCGGCTAGGAAACTCATAAACTGTTATCGGCAGAGCCGAAGGGAAGGGATAGGGTATCACGATTTCACGTAATATCCAACAATTGTTTTGGGTTAAAAAATGGAAATGTTTTCAAAGGACGCGGCGAATCGCGATAGGCTAACGCCGCCGCATACCCGGGGGCCGGAGTTAGATCGTGCAGCGTCCAAGCTTGAGCCGCGATCGGATCCTGCTGTACGTGGACCATCACCGCCGGCGCACCCGGCCGAAGCGTGACGCGAAAGGCGTCCAGCGGCGTTGATAAACCATCCCCCGTGGCTTTGATGTATGCTTCTTTGCGCGTCCAGCACAGAAAGAAACCATGCTCGCGCTGGCCTCCTGAAAGTGACATCAGTTCCTCGGTCTCCTCCGCGCAAAAGAAACGCTTGGCAACGTCCTCGATATCCGGCATCGGGCGGATGGGTTCCACGTCGACGCCGATTTCGCAATCCATCGTGAACGTGAACAACGCCACATCGCCCGAATGCGAGGCATTGAACTGCAGACGATTGTCTGCTGCAAGAGCTGGTTTTCCCTTGGAGCCATAAGCGAACTCGATGTCGCTGGGAGCGGTGTTCAGGTATCGTCCCAACAGAACCCGCAAAGCCCCTCGCGCGAGCGTGAATGATTGCCGCAGACGAGGGAAACGGAACCTGTCCGCGCGATCCGTTTCGTCGGGCGCGAGAAGCGCCTGGAATCGTTCGACCACGGTATCAGGAGCGTACGTCGAGACCGGCCAAACGTGCACGGCACGACCGGTCAGTTCATGTTCCACGTGTCAAGGTAGCACGCGGCGCAGTAGTGGGCTACTTTGAACCGTGGGGCATCGCTTTAGAGCCGACTGCCAAGGCGATCACAGCCACTACGATTCCAAGCACAACAACCGTAAGCCACCAAGGGCCCAATGGAATTGGGATGAGAAGAACGACTAGCCATAGAAGCCAACGTGGCCACGGCCGACGTTCGCTCGGGTTGAACCTAGAGTCCCAGTGGTTGGCCACGTCAACAGGATAACTTACGTCGCTCTTCTAGCGCAGCTCCGAAGCTCAACTTTCCACCTGAAAACACCGATGGTAGAAAGTTCCAAAAGTAGCCTACTAGCCTGCGGCGCTGCTTAGCGACTGCTAAAAACGGATGGCCGCGCGTTGCGCCAGAGCGTCCACGCGACCCACGCCAACATCCCCAGAGCCGCCAGGCTTCCAATCACCGCCGGTCCGTAGTCATTGAAGAAGCTCTCAGGCGCGACCACCGAAATAGAACGCGTCAAGACGACCGGAGTGCCTTGCACGTCTCCAACGGAAAGAATACGCGCACTGGGCGTCACGCTAACTCCAGTTTGTGGTCGCCTGGATTCCGAGCCGTAACGTGCCAAAGCTGCTCCCCGGAGGAAGGATTGCTTGGGGAGGCTGCGCGAATATCAAAGGCATTATCGTCCGGGGAGATCAGCTCCGCATGCACCAGAACACTCGCGGCGCCGGCCTCAGACGCCTGCACGCCCAGCTCCAGCAATTTAACTCTGAAAAAATCGTCAGCCCTTCTTTGGTCTTGAAGTGGAACTCCGCCGGTGCGCCGACGCGCATCTGGTCCGGACACAGGAAGAGAAACTGATCCGATAGAGCCTGCAACGCGGCGTGAACCGTCGTTTCCGATTCAGGACGCATTGTCCCGTCGCCGGTATTCACTAAGAAAGTGATCTTATCGATTCTTGGAACATCTTTTCTCAATGCGCGGACATCGGGAGCGAAGCTCATCCGCGGCGGATCCAGAAGCAAACGATTCACGTCCGAAGCTGAACGTTTCACCTGCGCCACCTTCTTCGCGGGTTCCACTGGCGTACTTTCAGCTTTAGCCGGCGCAGGAGCAGGTACCGGCACATTCATAGTTGGAGCCGGCGGAAAAGGCGTGGCCACCGGGGTCAGCTTGTGTTTCGCACAGTTCGCCTGGAGCAGCAGGCAGAACTGCCGGCAGCCAATACTTGCAGTACATGCTCCGCACCATTTCTAGCTGCCTCGGCGCAAACGGAGCAATCCGAGGTCCAGAGCTGGAACCAAGTACAATCCTGCTAACAAATTGACCCGACAGCCATTTAATGTCAGTAGCCGGGCTAGGGCGCGGGCGGCGGCGGGTACTTCTTACTTGGAGACGTCCCGGAGTGAGTGCTCGAATGACGCGAGTCTCATTTTACGCCGAAGTCATAACCTTTTCCGAGCAGCCCTTTCTTCTCATCGCCGCTACCCAAAATGAAGAACAAGTACTCACCTTTTCCGACTGGCGGGACGGCCAGGCGGAATAGTCCTGGCATGACTTCCTTGGGTTCGAATTGGTGGATGGACTTCGCCGGAAAGACGGGCTTGCCTACCTTGGTTCCAAAGTCCAGGTTCCGGCCGCCTTTCTCAGGTTCCAGGCTCAATAGGACAAAGTCTTCCATAGCTGCCTTTTCTCCCGGACGCGCATAGAAGGTAGCAGCCCCGGTCGCGACGCGAGCCATAGCGGCTGGTCCGATTACCGAGCCGACCACGTGCCCTTTCACCGGACTGAACTTGGACATCTTGCCTGGCTCTCTTAACGAGACGACCGGCTTCAGATCCAATTGGATAAACTCATCCGCGCCCTTCAAGTAATAGATTGCAACCTCCGCCGGTACTTTCAGAGCGAGCGGGTCGGAAGGTGGCTTCGGGGGCGGGCCCGCGCGTAACACCGTGGGAGGGGGAGGTGGCGCATAAGGCTGGCTTGGGTCTAACAGGTATTTAATTACCGTCTCGCTCACCCCATCATTTTTTAAAGCTTTAATTTCGTCGCTGTTCAGATCAAACGCCTTGGCGTTATGTTTCACTCGAGAAACGATCACATCCTCAGCCACGCCGGCCTTCGAAAGACTCAGGACGTCCTCGAGGGTCAATGATCCAGGCGCGGCTTTGGAGGCGTCCTGAGCGCTAACCAGGCAAAGCGCGGCCAGAACCAGGCTAGCTGCACACCAGCGGATCATAGGTTCTCCAGAGAAAGATTATCTCACGGCGCAGCACTTCAGACACTACCAGCAGGCGTAATAATGATAGCCTTGGTTTGGTCTTTGCTGGGCCCTGCAGTTGCGCCTAAGCGGCGAAAAAGCTAGGCTGAAGATACAATTTTCTGTGGAGCGCGATGAATGCAACCGGCGGACACGTCCGCGAAAGCCTTAAGGTCTGACACACTCGCGCTGCTTTATCAGAATATTCTAACGGGCATCGTGCGGATTCAGGCTGGCCGCCAGCCGCTCACCGACGTGGAGACGTTTCGAAAGCGCATGAAGGCCGCGCTTCAAGAAGTCGAACGCGAAGCCAACGTCGCTGGCTATTCTTCAGGCGAAGTGCGGGACGCGGAGTTCGCGGTGGTGGCGTTTCTGGACGAAACCATTCTTTCTTCCCGCGAGCCGAAAGCCGAGGAATGGCGAAAAGACCGTTGAATATTGAGCTTTTTGGGCAGGCCATTGCCGGCGACGTCTTTTTCGATAAGCTAGGCGACATCGAGCGCCGCGGCGACTCACCGCAGCTAGCCGATCTCCTGGAAGTCTATTTGCTCTGCCTGCTGCTGGGCTTCGAAGGACGTTTCGCGCCTCCCCTGCGAGGAGAGGCTTACCGCATCATAGACCGGCTCCGGCGGCGAATCGAATCGGTGCGTGGAATCGATTACAAACTTTCCCCACCCATGGACTTTGTTCAGGCGCCGGTAGAACCAGCGCCGCAAGTGGCGCCGAAGTGGCGTTGGTGGATTCTCGCGGCCCCCTTGCTGCCAATCTTACTGTTCTTGCTATACCACTGGAGTCTTTCATCGCGGATCGAACAGCTACAATCGGCCTTGGCGGCATTCAGATGACTGAGGTCCCGGCCACATGACGATTCGCAGACTTCTTTTCATCTTGTTCCTTTATATCCTGCTGGTCTGGATCATCGCTGCGTATTTGTATTTCGGCGACCCGGGGACAGTTGGTTAACAAGGTCTGCTCTGGACGGCCATCGGCATCGCAGCGCTTGTTGCTCTGGCTTATTCTCGAGCGACTGATCGGCTGGTGGCGGTTGCGGCGAAGCCAGAAAGCGGCGAAACCGGTTTCCCCAACCGCCCAGCCTCAACAAATGCACGAAGATGACGCCGCCCTGCTCAGCTTACTGCGAGAGGCCGATCAAAGACTCGCTGCGGCCCCCTCGGCTCCTGGTGCAACAGCCACCGCGCGCTGCTGGACCTGCCTCTTTATTTAGTCGTCGGACCCGAACGCGTCGGCAAGACTAGCATACTGCAGAACAGCGGAATTGAACCGACCTTGTTGGCCGGCCAGGTCATGGGAACCGGTGCGCCAGTGATGTCCACGCGGGTCGCGAATCTGTGGCTCGCCCAGCAATCGTTGTTCTTGGAAGTGAGCGGCCGCGTCTTTAACAGCGACCCCGCGCGTCTCGCCGAGTTCCTCAGCCGGCTTCAACCGGCCAACAAAACGGCGGGATGGCGGCGCTGGTTTCAGCCACCCCCTCCGCCGGTTTCATTGCGCGGCGTGGTGTTAGTCTTCGACTCACAAAAATTCGCCGGAACCCCAGAACCTTCCGAACTCGGCCGATCAGCCCAGCAGATCCGGGACCGATTGTATGCCATGGCCAGCGTCTTAGGCGCCGAACTGCCGGTGTATGTCCTATTTACGCGCATCGATGGACTGCGATACTTTCCCGAATTTTTCTCCCGCCTGCCGGAAGGCGAAATTGCGCAGGTTTTTGGCGTTCTGACGCGATGAAAAGCGGCAAGCGCAGCGCCAGGATCGGACCTGGGCCGAGGCCGAGACCAAACTCCTCAATCAATATTTTCAGTCCTTGTTTCTGCGGCTGAGTGATCGGCGCTTGCAAGCCTTGGCCCAGGAATCGAAGCCCGCCCAGAAGCCCTCAATCTATGAATTCCCAAGAGAATTCAAAAGGATCCGGACCCACCTGGTGCAGTTTCTGGTGGACATATTCAAGCCGGACCCATTGAAGTCCGGACCACTCCTGCGAGGCTTCTTCTTTGCCGGCATCCGCAGAACCGAACGAATGGCACCCTCGCCGCAGACTGATGTCAAAAGTTCATTTCGCCTGGCCAGCCCAGCCGCTGAAGCCACCCAGATCTTTTCAGCGGACTTGCTTACATCCTTTGGCAAAACACCCGCGGACGTCGGCTCCGGACAGTTGGTGGACCAATGGGTTTTCCTGACGGACTTTTTCCGCCAGGTCTTGAGGTTTGATCGCCCCGTCGTCAGACGAGTAGCGGCCGAACCGAAACTGGATCAATATTATCGGATCGCTGCGGCGGCGGCCCTCGGTCTCGCACTTTTCCTGCTCCTGGTCTGGACGATTTCATGGCGCGGAAACTCCCGGCTGACCTCCGAACATTGAAAGTGCCAGCGAACGAGTGCGGCGCGGGTCGGCCGAGCCGACGCTCACAAATCTGCGGGCTCTCGACCAGTTGCGCGTGCTTCTGGAGGATCTCGACCAGGACAATCCTCTGCACCTGCACTGGGGATTGTATACCGGTGACGCTCTGCGAGAAGTGGCCCGACGGACCTATTTCGAACGGCTGAAACGGCTTAGCCTGGAGGAAATTAATATAAGGCTGGTCTCGAAACTGGAGCAGGCCGGCATAGGCAAGCCACCCGAAAGCGCTGCATCGATCTATGATCGCCTGAAGACTCACCGAACCATCACCAGTCTGGCATGCCCGGTGGACCGCCCCTTGATTTCGAAGACGCTCAACGCCAGTCTCGTCGAGGTTTTTCCTGATCTTGGGGATGAGCAGTCAGCTCTCTTACATCGCCAACTCGATTACTACGTGTCTCAGTTGGACAAACGCGGCAAAGTGCCGGTAACGTTGACTGAAGATTCAGTGGCCGAAGAGAAGGCCCGAACTTATTTGCGCCAGGCTAGTGGATTGGATCAGCGGTTACGTGGTCTATTGGCTCAATTAGACCAGAAGATCAAATCAGTGTCGGTGGCCGACTATGCCGAAAACTATCGCGCCGTCCTGTCCGGGCCGGCCGAGTTCCGCGGCGCATTCACGAAGACTGGTTTAGCCACCTTTCAAGATCTGGTAGCCAAGGGCGACTTTGGCAGTGGTGGAGAAGCCTGTGTCATGGGTGAAACCGTCGGCTTGACGCAGCGAGCGCTGGATTTGGATGCAAAAGACCAGCTCGCTTCTCTGTACTACAAGCAGTACGCCGCTGCCTGGAGCGAGTTTCTGGCATCCTTTAGCGTCAATCGCTATTCGAACCTCGAGGACGCGGCTCGGCGTCTGAACATTCTGTCTGGGCCGACATCGCCCCTCTTGGGAATTGTGAGACTGGTTGCAATCAACACCGGCTTCCAGCCGCCCAAGGCAGATGAACCGAGCGTTATCGACAAAGGCCTTCAAAAATTCGGGTTGTCTGCAGCCAAGTCCAAGGCTGAAAAGGCTTCCAATCGCGTTGAGCAGGTGCTGGGAGGCGTTCCTCGCATGACCAGCGCCGATCTTGCCCGCCTATTCCAGCCCGTCTTGTTGACCACGCCACCCGACCTGGACCGGCTGGTCAACGACAACAACGCCGAGTATGTGAAGGGCCTGCGCGGCTTGCAGCAGAGCCTGGATGCGCTGTCGCGGGCATCAGCCGCTGAAGAGGTGACCGCGATTCCGCAGGCGCGAACCGCTCTGGTGCAGGCGCACGCCGCCCGGGCGGCCTTAGCGGACAAGTTCCTGGATGTTGGTAATCAAGGAATAAACCGGGAGCTGGCGGACCTGCTCGATCAGCCCATCCGTTTGGCTGATCCAGTGATTCCACATAACACCGAGGCGTTCTCCGGTGGAAAGAAGAACGGTGAGCTGGCTCAGTTTTGTCAAGCGAGATGGCGCCCATTCTGTCGAAGTATCCTTTTAACCCCACCACCCAATCAAATGCCACTCTGAACGACGTTTCGAAAGCGTTCTCTCCCACCGATGGCTTGGTCTGGAAGTATGTGCAGAAATCCGCAGCCGACCTGGCCGTTCGAAAGGGCCGGAATGGGTGCCCAATCCCGCTTTACAGGGGATGAAGGTTGCCCCGGAGTTGCTTGTGTTTCTAGGGCGGGCGCAACAGCTTACCGACGTGTTTTTCGCCGAAGGCGGGATGATGCAGGCCAAGCTAAAATACGTCCTGCGGCCGGTTCCAGGGCAAACCATCGGAATCCGGCTGACGTTGGATGGCTCGGAGCTTAGTTCGCAGAATCCCCTGCAGAAGACATTTTACTGGCCCGCGCCCGCCGGCGCCACCGCAAGGAGCCGTTGGAACCGTGGAAGCCGGCGGTCTTAGCACGGGATTTGGCCGTTTTGACGGGTTGTGGGGCGTATTCCGGTTATTCCAGAACGCCGATGAGCGGCCCCTCGGCGCTCATATGGTGCAATGGAGCGAGATCCGCGGCCGCGGCAGGAGCGGAGGCTCAGAAGATCAACCCGCCGGCGAAGGTGGAATTCGTGGAATTACCGGGCGGCTCCGATCTGTTCAATCCGAGGTTTTTTGAAGATTTGCAATGCCCGAAGAGAGCCGTAATTGTTAACTAGGATTCATTGTGGTTCAAGGACTACCAGTACTAGAAAACGGACCCTAAACGGGCGATCTGTGATATATTTACGCTAATCCGCCTGCGGAACCGGCGCCGATGTTGATCTTTTGGGTTCGCCTCGGCAAGAATCCGAGGCCTCCGGCAGGTAGGGAGGAAGGAAACATATGGCGAAGGAAAGCCTACAGAAAAAGATCACTCGGGTTCGCCCGCCACGAGTCCACATCACTTACGACGTGGAAACCGGCGGCGCGATCGAAAAGCGAGAGATACCCTTCGTGGTGGGCGTGCTCGCAGACCTCTCAGGACAACCGGAGCAGCCTCTGCCGCCTCTCAAGGATCGTAAGTTTGTTGAGATCGATAAGGATAACTTTGATCGGGTCTTAGGACAAATCAATCCTCGCCTGGCGTTCAAAGTGGATAACCGCCTCAGCGAGGACGACAGCCGGCTGGGCGTGGAACTTCGCTTTCAATCGATGGCGGATTTCGAGCCGGCAGCCATCGCCAAGCAAGTCCCCGCTTTGAGAAAACTGCTCGATCTGCGCAGCGCCCTCCACAATTTGCGCACCAGCTTGATCGGCAACGACAAGTTGGAGTCAATTCTTCAGGAAGTGCTGAACAACCAGGACACGCTTCAACGGATCGAGGCCGAAGCGGGCGGCCAAACTAGTCCGAAGACAGATAAGGAGACATAAAGGTCATGGCCGAAGCTAAGTCAGCTGCGCAACCAACTTCCGTTGTGCAATCCGCAGCCCCAGGGAGTCTGCTGGACACCATTGTTGAAAGCGGGCGGTTGGGCCAAACCAAGGAAGAGCAATCGAAGGGCAAAGAGTGGGTTAAGGAATTGGTCGACCAGGTGTTGGTGGGCCAGATTCAGGTCGACAAAGACACCGACGCCATGCTCGGCGAACGCATCAAGGCAGTTGGATGAACTGATCTCCACGCAGCTCAATGAAGTGATGCATGCGCCCGAGTTACAGAAGATGGAAGGCTCCTGGCGCGGTCTGCAGTACCTGGTGGCGAACACTGAAACCGGGACGATGTTGAAGATCAAAGTCATGAATGTCAGCAAGAAAGACATTCTGAAAGACTTCACCAAGCAGAACGACTGGGAACAGGCTACGATTTTCAAGAAGATCTACGAGGAAGAGTACGGCACGTTGGGCGGCCAGCCCTACGCGTGTCTCATCGGGGACTACGAGATCACCCGGCATCCCGAGGATATTCAGCTCCTTACCAACATGTCCAACGTCGCCGCGGCGGCGCATGCGCCTTTCCTGACGGCAGCCAGTCCAGCGCTCTTCAATTGGGACAGCTTCACGGAGCTGGCCGGCCCGCGCGATGTGGCCAAGATCTTTGACAACGACGCTTATTTGAAGTGGAAGGACTTCCGCAAGAGCGATGATTCGAAATACGTCGGGATGTGCATGCCGCATGTCTTGATGCGCTTGCCCTACGGCAAGGAGACAGCGCCGGTCGAAGAGTTCGATTACGAAGAGAAAGTGGATGGCCGCGATCACAAGAAGTATCTGTGGGGAAATGCCGCCTACGCACTCGGCGCCCGGATCACCGACGCATTCGCCAAACACGAGTGGTGCGCCGCCATCCGCGGCGTGGAAGGAGGCGGATTAGTCGAAGGCTTGCCGTCGCACTACTTTCCAGACCGACGATGGCGACCAAACTGTGAAATGTCCCGACTGAAATCGCCATCACGGATCGCCGGGAAGCGGAGTTCTCCAAACTCGGGTTTATCCCGCTCTGTTACTACAAGGGCACCACCAATGCGGTATTTATGGCGACCCAGTCCACCAATCAGGCCACTCAGTATCTCAACGCGGACGCCAACGCCAATGCGCGCTTATCGTCTCAATTGCAGTATATTTTTGCCGTCTCGCGTTTCGCCCACTTCCTGAAAGCCATGATGCGCGACAAGATCGGCAGCTTCATGAGCCGGGAACAGTGCCAGAAATTCCTGAACGAATGGATCAAGAATTACGTCTTGCTGGATGATTTCGCCGCCCAGGATGTCAAGGCCAAGTTTCCTTTGCGGGAAGCTCAGATCGACGTCTCCGAGGATCCGGCCAAACCGGGCGTTTACACTGCGGTGGCATTTTTGCGCCCGCACTTCCAGTTGGATGAGTTAACGGTTTCTTTTCGTCTGGTGGCTCGCCTGCCGCAACCGAAAGGTTAAAGCGCGGCGGAATAAACGGAAGCGAACAGGGAGTGCGGCCTGCGTCGCTTTCCGGCCAAAAAAATTGGCCGTGCCGGGCGTAACGCGGCACGGTCTGGCCGCACATAATCATAGTCTGTTCTGAAGGAGGGCTTGAAATATGTACGACGCGTATTTGAATCTTGATGGTGTAAAGGGCGAAGCCCTGGATGATAAACACAAAGACTGGATCGAGCTGGCGGGGTTTGGGCATCAAATCTCGCAGCCGGTTTCCCAAACCCAGAGTTCCGCGGGCGGTGCGGCGACCGGTCGCACGCAGCACGGGGATTTCCTGGTGCACAAATATGTTGACGCCGCCTCGCCAAAACTTTACGAAGCGGCTTCCAACGGAAAACATTTAGTAAAGCCAAGATCGAGGTTTGCCGCGCTGGTGGCAGTCAGGTCAAGTTCCTGGAGATCACACTTGGAAGAGGTGATGGTTTCACATGTTCAACTCGACTCACCCCCGCCAACGGAAACAGCGCTGCTGTTACTGTTGGCTCGGCGTCGACGGGAGCAGGAGGTGTAAGGCGACGACCCATGACTTGCCCACCGAATCCGTCTCATCTGAACTACGGCAAGATCGAGTGGGTGTACACGCAACAAAAGCGCAAAGACGGGTCGGGCGGCGGCAACGTCTCAGCCAAGTACGATCTGACCGCCGGCAAGTAAAGCGGCCGGCCTGATGAATGGCGGATCGAGTCTATTTCAGCGACGAGCTGCTGCAGCCGATTTCACCTGAGACCCCGGCTGGCCGGGATTTGCGCTATGAGCCGCTGTTCAGCCAGATTCTCGAAGCTCGCCGCGCCGACGACCGCTTCGACGTTGGAGCTTGGGAGAAAGAGGAAGGCCGCAAAGCCGCCGAATGGGACAGGGTGGCCGACCTTTCTCTGGCAGCCCTCAGAGAGAGCAGCAAAGATCTACGGCTAGCTTGCTTCCTGACGGAGGCGGCCATTCATCTGGACGGTTTCGAGGGCCTGCGGGATTGTCTGCGGCTGATGAAAGAGCTGCTGTACCGTTACTGGGATCTGGGCCTCCTCCCCGCGGTGGAGAGACGGGGATCTCGATTACCGGGCCAGTTCGCTGACTGGCTGAACGACCGGATGCCGGAAGTGCTGCGCACGGTGCCCATCACCGCGCGGGATGGCAAGGAGGAGAACTACAGTTTCGCCCGGTATCTGCAGGCGCGCCGCATCGGGACCGAGGACTCCATCCAGCGCGCTTCCGCCGAAGTCCGGGAAACCATCACCGGGCTTCGACAGCAGGGCTGGATCACCATGGACGTTTTCGACGCCGCCATGAGGGCGACCAAGCGAAAGGGCTTCGAGGCCATCTACCAGCCCTTTGACGAGGCTTACGAGCAGTTCCTGGCGCTCGAACAAGGTCGTGGACGAGAAGTTCGGCCAAGCCGCGCCCGGCTTTGACGCACAGCCAAAGAAGCATTTGAGGAAATGCGCCGGCTTCTGGGGCCGATTCTCAAAAAGAAGCGCGAAGAAGAGCCGGACAAGCCGCCTGGTGAGGAGCGGCAGCCGATGGTGCCGCCCAGCCCGCCTCGACCATGGCCGGGTTCTGGACGGCCGGGATGCCGTCTGACCAATCCGGCTCGTGGCAGCAAGCCGAGGCGCTGATACGGTCTGGAAGCGTGGACCAGGGCCTGCAGCAAATGGCGGTGCTGGCCGCCCAGGAAACATCCGGCCGGGCGCGCTTTCTTCGAAAGCTGATGCTGGTGGATGTATGCAGCGGCGCCGGACGCGAGCGGCTGGCGCGAACCGTTCTGGAAGAGCTCAATCAGCAAATCGCGGACTACAAGCTGGATCTATGGGAGAGCACCGCGCTGGTCGGCGCCGTATGGTCCACGCCTGTACCGGCTATACAAGAAGAGTGAGATGAGCTACGGAACAAGAGTTGGCCGCGGCTCTCTACAATCGACTTTGCCGATTGGATCCTTGGCAGGCCTATATCAATTGCGAGGATTGATGCCGATCGCTAATGGCCATCATCGCATCCTTGTTCGACCGGCTCACCGATTATGAGCCGCGCAATTCGCGCGAAGTGCCGCCGCCCGAGTGGGAGCAATTGCGGGAGTACAAGCTCAGCGTGGCGCGCGATCTGACGAATCTGCTCAACACGCGCCGCAGCGAGAACGACATTCCCGACGAATTTGAGCACACCCGGGCGTCGCTGGCGGCCTATGGCGTCCAGGACTTCACCACTGCTCCCATGGACCGCGAGGAAATCCGCAGGGCGATCGAGCGCACCGTTCGCCTATTCGAACCGCGCCTGAGCCGTGTCCAGGTGACGCTGGTGGAGGGCGACGCACTTTCAGTTCTCATTTCGAATCTCGGGCATGCTGCGGATGGACCTCGGGGTGGAACCGGTGGTCTATGATGCCGACTTGCCGAAAGAGTCCCGAAGATTCCAGGTGCTGGCGGGCCGATGACGTGCTGGCAGGCCGATGAGGTGCTGGAAGGTCGATGAGCGATGAATTATATCGGTACTACGAGCAGGAGCTCACATTCTTCCGGCAGATGGCCGGCGAGTTCGCCGAAAAATATCCCAAGGTCGCCGCGCGCCTGCAACTGGACGCGGCTAAAGAGAGCGCCGATCCGCATGTCGAACGCCTGATCGAAGCCTTCGCCTTGCTGGCCGCGCGCGTTCGGCGGAAAGTCGACGACGAGTTCCCGGAAGTTGTCGAATCGCTTCTGAACATGCTGTATCCGCATTATCTGCGGCCCGTGCCGCCCATGGCGATAGCGCAGTTTCAGTTCGAGACGCAACAAACCGTCCCACCGAGCCGACCACGGTGCCGGCCGGAGCAATCCTCAACTCGCGTCCCGCCGGCGGTGTGGAATGCAGCTTTCGGACCGGTCTATCCCGTGACGGTTTGGCCGCTGAAGATGACCGGCGCATCGCTCATTTCAGTGGCCGCATCGCAGGCCACCGGCGCTCCTGCGGACGCGTCCTCCGTGTTGCGGATTCAACTGGAGACCATCGGAAGCCTCCCTGTGGCCGGCTTGAAAATCCCGTACCTGCGGTTCTTCCTGAATGGCGATAGCACGCAGCATCATTTGTTGTACGAGTTGTTGTTCGTGCATGCCGTCAAAATCCAGTTGCGGGCCCGGCCCGTCATCGGCTAAAGCAGAGCCCATCGTGCTTGGCGGCGGATTGCATTCGACCGGTAGGGTTTGAGGCTGGCCAGGGACTGCTGCCCTATTCCGATCGCAGCTTTCTCGGCTATCGTCTGTTGCAGGAGTATTTTCATTTCCCGCAGAAGTTCTTCTTTTTCGATCTGGCGGGCTTGGATTCCAAGCCCGCTTCAGCGAGCTAGGAACATCCGTTCGAGATCTTGATTTTCTTTCGCGATTCGGAATTGCGCGAGGAGCTCCCGTCCATCATGCAGGCCGTCAATGCGGAAACGTTTCAACTCGGCTGCACGCCCATCGTGAACCTTCTCGAGCGTTCGGCGGAGACAATCCGCGTATCGCATGCGGCCACCGAATACCATGTGGTTCCGGACCGGCATCGCGTGCAGTCCATGGAAGTGTACTCGGTCGATCGAGTTACGTCGACCGCTCCTTACTCCGAAGAACCCCAAATATACGAACCGTTCTATTCCTTCCGCCATGCCTATCAGGACAATCAGCCGCATTGCTTCTGGTACGCGCATAGGCGACCTTCGCTGCGCAGGGGGGACGAAGGCACGGAAGTCTATCTCTCGCTGGTCGATTTGGACTTCAAGCCGGCCAACCCGCCGACCGAGCTTTTGACCGTGCACGTTACATGCTCGAATCGAGACTTTGTGTCACGCCTGGCGTGGAGAAAGGAATGGGGCGAGCTGAATGGCGAAGGCCTGCCGCTGGTTCAGGTCCGCTGCCTGGTGCCTCCCACTAGGACGGCCCGGCCTCCTCTGAGAGGCAGCCTGCAATGGCGCCTGATCTCGCATCTTTCGCTGAATCATCTTTCGATCGTGCAAGCCGGAGGGAAGGAGGCGCTGCAGGAGATTCTGCGCCTATACGCATTTAGCGAGGACGAGGATATCCGCAAGCGAATTCTGGGAATCACCGGCGTGAAAAGCGAGAGCTCGGTAAGCCGCGTCTTGTTCGATTCGGGTGTAGCGTTCTGCCGCGGGCTGGATGTGGAGCTGGAGTTCGATGAGGAGCAATACGCCGGATCCGGCGTGTACCTGCTGGCCGCGGTCTTGGAGCGCTTCTTTGGACTTTACAGCGCAGTGAATTCTTATAGCCGGCTTACGGCGCGCAGCCGCAAGCGCAGAGGCGTCTTAAAGCGCTGGCCGCCCCGAATCGGCGAACAGCAGGTGCTATGAGAGAGCCACTTGCTACCGCTCGAAGAGAGGCTGTTCGAGTACTCCTACGAGTACGATTTCTTCCAGGCCGTTCGTCTGCTGCATCTGATTCTGGCTGACCGGCCCGGGGTGGGGCGCATCGCTAAGCCGAACGAAGAGCCGGTGCGGTTCGAGGTCCGGCAGAGTCTGGAGTTCCCAGCCAGTTCGATTCATTCATATCCGCAGAGAAGGACCCGCCGGTGATGACCGTGGCGTTTCTCGGCTTGACCGGTGTTCAAGGCGTCCTGCCGCATCACTACACCGAACATATTCTGGCGCGCGCGCAAGCCAAGGATTTCACGCATGGCGGCGTTCTTGGACCTGTTCAATCACCGACATCGTGTCGTTGTTTTACCGCGCCTGGGAGAAGCATCGTTTCCCGGTGCGGTTTCAACTGGCGGCCGCGAAACAGGAAACCGATGAGTTTACGCAGTATCTGTTCGATTGGATCGGGTTGGGGACGGCCGGACTTGCGCGGGCGAATGTCATTGCGCGATTCGGCGCTGCTGCGATATGCCGGCCTGCTGGGCCAGAAGCCGGCGTCGGCCGTCGTCGCTCGGGCGATTGTGCGGGATTATTTCGGAGTTGAGGTCGAGATCGAGCAATTCATGGGAGCATGGTACCCGCTCGACGAGGCGGACCAGTGCGATCTGGCGAGTGAGCAACTGAACAACAAATTGGGGGAAGGGGCGATTGCGGGCGATGCCGTGTGGGATCCGCAGGCGCGCTTCCGCGTCCGGCTCGGGTCCACTGCAGCTAGTGAAGTACCTGGCTTTTCTGCCGGGCGGGAAGGCTGTTCAAGAGCTGCAGGATCTGGTTCGATTTCATGTCGGGCCGGTTTTACAATTCGACCTGCAGTTGGTCCTGCAGGCGCGACGAAGTGCCGTGGTGCCGTTTGGGAGACGAGACGCCCGCGGGGCCGCGGCTTGGGCTGGTGCGGGTGGTTGAAGACGGAACTGTTTACGGAGGATGCCGGTGACGCGGTATTCGCGATGAATTAGGAAGTTCTAGCTCACTCCCAAACCACCACCACTTCCATCTTCGGATCGACAACTTCACCGGGTGCGTAAACCGCGATCTTCCGCGACATCACGATGCGCTCCCACAGTGGACCGTTTTGATTGATCTGAAAATACTGGTTATCCAGCTTCATCGGGATCTCGGCGGGCACCACCTGCGTGTGACGCAGCGGAATTCCCGCTACCGCGTAGCGCACCACGCGATCGAGATCGTCCGGCGCGGCCATCTTGAGATACTGGGGCACCTTCTGGATGATGTCCCCGACGCCCATCTTGGCGCTGACCGCCAGGTAGAACTGGCTGTTCTTGAAAAGATTATCGTCGTCGATCGAGCCCGACCAGACGAAACGGTCGCCTAGCATCAACGGAATCGCGCGGTACTTCGACGGGAATCACGATCTCCATCAGATCGCGGACGCGCGCATCCAAAGCGTTAAAGCACGGACCCAGGTTGTCGTGATCGTAATCCGGAAGGTCGCCCGGGCCGCCTTCTAACGCAAATGTCGACAGGGCGCCAGCCAAGCGGAGCATCGCGACATAGGCGTTTTCCGGGTGGCCGTGCCGGGTTTTGAAGACATGCTTGAGCTCGGGGAGATAGCTATTGACGGTGTGTAGCAGCCAAAACTTGTCGGTCTCCGAAGCCGAGAACCCAGCGGCGGCTTTGCCGCGCTCGCGGCGAGGACCCGAAAGCGACGCGCTCTTGGTTAGCAGGATTTCCACCTGCCGGCGCAGAACGCCCATCAGATAATCACTCGACGCGATATCGAGACACGGGGCCACGAAGGAGGGTCGTAAGATGGGAATCCCGGTCGCGCTGCGCTCCAGTTGAGCGATGCGCACAGGCGAATAGCCGTCGCGGAACTCAGTGCCGAACAGGAGACGGAAACTCTTCTTTCCCAGTTGCACATGTCTCTCGTCCCCGCCCCGATTTTCATCCGGAATCAACTCCGCCGTGGAGGTATATCGAGTGTCGGCCGGGCCGGAATCTTCTCGCTGGCTGGCGAGAGTCACGTTAGGAGCATTCAGCCTGCGCTCTGGAAGGCACAGATAAACATCCAGAGTCTCCTCGCCGGTTTGCCAATGCGGGGCGAACTGGCGGCTGGGCGGAAGTTCATCCGAATTGGGCATGTCGAAGGCCTCGCCATCCGGCATCAACCCGCGGGCGCTCATGAGCTTGAACAATCCGTTCGAGACCGCGTCCCGATCGATTTCGAGCGCCGTCACACCGTAATTCGCAAAGGTAGACGCACCGAAAGCGGGAATGGATGAGATCTTCGAAGTAGAGATCCTGCGCTTGAAAATGTTGGGGCGACAGGAACATGCCTTTGGTCCACACCACCCGCGGCTGACGCTTCATCCGGCCTAGATCTCCACGTTGTGACGGCTCAGGATTTCAATCGTTTGATCGCGCAGCGGATCGGCCAGATTGCGGACGCTATCGACGTCCAGAATTTCGGAGAAGGACGTTCCGCCCGGCAAGTCCACTGGCCATCGCGACCAATTGATCGGAGGGGCGGAAGGTCCGGAAAGGCGCCGAGAGACAGACCAGTGGTAAATCGCCAAGCTGAGACGATCGGCGAACATCCACTTTGTAGCGGAGCCCTTCCAACAGGTCGGTAAGCGAAGGGATCTTGGCGAAAAGCTCATGCATCACGCAGGCGCGCAGGACGAAGGCGCGAACGGCTTCAACATCTCGCTGCCCGCTGCCGGTGACAACGCCGCGAAGGGTGTTCAACGAATAAGAGGTCGAATAGGAAATCACCCACGTGAGCGGCGTGGTAACCCGGATGGAATGCCAGCCGCGCTCGGCCTCGGCTGCGTGTGTGTACTCCCATTCGTAGAACTGGAACTGCGTGACGACGGATTCGATCGGTGGACGAAGCTCGGGCCGCAAGTCGAACGGCTTGACCGCGACCCGGGCATAGAGCTCCTGCAGGTCGGCCAGGTTGCGCTCGGCATTGGGTACCGCGTCTTTGCTGGAACTATCTATGTAGTCGCCTAGAAGGCGGCGCGGGCGGAAGAGCGGAGCCAGGGCGTCGATCTCGGTCTTGAGCCGCTGGAGACACGCCTGGGAGATTTCCTTGGTGAGGCCGTGGAGGCTAAGCAGTTGCGCGGGTTCGAGATCGAGGGACATGGGTAAGGGTTACTATATCAAATACGCGTGGGAGAATGACCAGTATAGGGTTTAGTACCCGTCAATCGCGCTGGTATCCGCCGAAATACCAGGCGCCGTCGCGAAACCGGGCGGAGTCGGATTGATTCCAAGCATTGGTTTCGGCCAGCAATATGATCTGACGTGCTACTGGCGCATCGGTCTCCAAGCCAAAGTCTTTGCCGTAGCGCGTCACCAGTTCCTCCGAACAATAGCGCCGAAGTAGATGAGGTGTACCGTCGGCCGATAGCATATCGATAAGCCGGGTCGGGGAAAAAGGGCCGCCATTCCGATAGCGCACGCCGGTCGCGAATCGATCCCTATTCTCCCGCCACCAGCGATCCCAGTCCGCAGGCTTTTGGGAGAGGCGGGTTACGGTGGTTCCGAAGGGCCGGCCATCACCGCGGTCTAGTGGCTTGCCCTGCTTCAGTTGCTCTTTTTCGGATTCGAACAATTCGTCTTCGTCTACTTCATCTGGAATGAAGACTTTTTCGTAGAGACCAGCTCCGGTTACGCAATGCAGGGCGGTGGCCGCTGGAGGTTCTTCTAGACGAGACATTAGAAACGGCAGGCTGGCCGCGTCACCCAGGAGCCCAAGTGCGGTCAAATAATCGCCGCCTTCGGTTTTCTGGGCGAGTTCGGTAAGCGTAGCCAGGGTAGCCCGCCCGCCTGCCAAGCCTAAAGGCACGACCGGCCAAGCCTTCGAACGAGCCTGGTCGAGGCAGTATTCGATGGCCCTCGGCTCGCCCATGCGTAGCAGGGCCAACGCAGCGGCGGAACGGACAGGTTCGTCTTGGCTCTGGAGATAGTCCAGCAGAGGGGTTCTGGCGCCCTCGTGGTTGACGCGCCCAAGCGCCCAGACAAGTTCGGGCAATGCAGTCGCGGCGCACTTTTTCATGGCGGCCAGCAGCTGGGGACCGCACGGCAGCCGCCGGTATCCGAATGCGCGGGCTAATATTGGAGCGAGTTTTGGATCGCCTGAACCTAACAGCAAAAGGAAGTCGGCGGACCACGCGTCCGGCAACTCGTACTTCAGGGCGTCCGCTACGGCAGAAGCCGTCGCGGCGTCCTCGGGGTCAAGCTGATCGAAAATCGCGAGCACGAGATCGCGCCGGTCCTGGCGGCAGAACACACATGTAGCCGCATATAGTTCTCCGAAGTCACCTTCGATGGAATGACGCTTGGAGACGTCTAGCGCGAGTTTATCGCCGACAATTAAGCCGTCGATGTGAGCTTCCAGCCGGTCCTCAAACTCGCCGATTTTCTTCCACTTGATTTCGGGATTCTGGTAGAGGGTCTTGCGTTGCGTGTAGAGAAAAGATGCCTCCTCGAGATATTCCTCGTAGAGTTCGATGAGAAAGGCTCGCGGAGAAGTCGCCATGTCTATGATTACCGCGAAGCGGCGGCCGGAGCGGAAACGCCTTCGGCTTGAATTTGGATCGAAACAACGTCGTGCGGCCCGTTCCGTACGGGCAGATGACCGCGCCAGATAAGGAGGACGATGTCCTCGTCGGTGTTGATGATGATGGTGTCGAGATTGGTTTCGACCAGCACGTCACGCCGCCCGGTGAGTTGTACGCGGCACTCCGGCGGAGGCACACCGGGCAGGTTGAACGAGATCTTCCCGCGTGACGAAGCGCCTTCGATGCAAACTGGTTCGTCGCCTTTGAGGTAGCCCGGCGCGATGAGGCCGGGTGATGCGGCATTGAAGAAGCGCCGATCAAAATCGACAGGCAGTAGCGGCATGCGGTTCTCCATCCAGGCAGCATCGTAGGTGCCGGCGAATGCGGCTCGGGGCTGCCAGTCGGGCGATGTGAATCCGAAGCTTGCGGGCGGAGGAGTGTCGCCATAGTTCTGAATCGGAGTCTTAGGATCTTCGAGATTCGGTAGCCGGATGCCCTCTTCAAATCTGCCGTGCTTCGACCGGAAACCCGTTCCCACTGGATTGCGCGGTTCGAATGCATGCTTTTCAGGATCGGGATGGCTACGATCCCAACCACCGAAGGCGCGTTCGTAGATGAGTGGTATTTTCTCGAATGGTTCCGGGGGGCTCATGTAAACGCTCCCGAGGGACTTGATCCAATATCGGTCGCCAATGACCCGCACTGTTTTCGCCAGGGGTCCGACGGAGAATTGGACGGTCGTTTCGGTGGTGTTTTCGGGGGTAGGATAAGCATGGCCGACAAGGACAACGTCAGTGGAGAGCTTGGTGAAGGCGCATTGTGGCTCGTATTTGTAGCTGGACTTTCCGGGTTCGCCCCAGAGTTGGCCGGCGAGGTTGGCAGGAGCCTGCTCTGGCGCGAGTGACAAAGATCCATCTACCTGGAGAGCATAGGTTGCCGTCACAAACGGGACTACGAGCGGAACTCCTTCCTCGTCGGCAAGGAACAGCGACTCAAACGAGAAGGGTGTTCGGTTGTCGAGCTTGGCGTGACCCATTTGCGTTTCCCCTCACTTTCCCGGGAACGGGACGGTCATCGGCAACCGAGCCAGCGCTGGGCAGTACTTGTATTCCGGCTGGGTGCGCAAACCGAGCCGTTCAGCCACTCTCAACACGCCCAGGCCCTCGACGAAAAGCTGGCGTTCCGCCACGACGTGGGTATCTTCCATACGGCCGGCATCTTCACGCAGGTGTTCGTCATGGTCCGCTATGTATTCATCGAAAGTCTTGTCAAATGCGAGCTGATCGCGAACCGTGAGTGCGCGGCAAAGCTCAAGTTTGGGATTACCGGCGCCTTGCAGGGCTTTTTCGAATTGGCGCAATAAAGCCGCGATGTCTTCCGGTTGAGTCTCGTGTTGAATGATCAGATGAAAAAACTGCGTGAAGCAATAGTCGTCTTCATACTCACCTTCGGGTACCCATTCGCGCGGAGAAAGCTGGGAGATGCGGAGGGCCAGGTCGAAATCACTTGCCGCCAATGCATCAAAGAACGCGGCGCTCCGGCTCACGGCCAAGTGAAAGTCTTTGAAGTCCTCGTCGCGGCAACGTAGAAGGAAAGTTTCGCGAGCGCGCGCGCTACGGATGAGGTTGTGGTAGAAGAGGTCGGTGTCGGCCTCGACTAGAAGGACCCCGATGGCCATGGTGCGCAGCTTTTCCGAGACATCCTCGCTTAGCGCGCCGAACTGGTTTATAGGATAGTTCGCATTGTCCAGGCCGGCCGCCCAGAACGCAGTCTCGTAGGCCAGAGCATCCAAATATTCTTGCAGTTGCATGATGGGTTACCGGTTCCGCTAGGTTTCCGGGTAATCCGCGGGTTCGATCCAGCGCACACCCGTGAATCCCTCCGCCGAAATCGCCTCCGCAAGGTCGCGCCTGATTAAGACTGGCCGGTAATAATGCTGCAACCTGAAAATCGGAATCTCCGGGTCGACACGCTTCGGGTCGATCACAAGTTTCTTGATTTCATCGATCTCGTCTTCGATAATCTCGCTCCAAGTACAACCGCTCTTCTTCACATCCAGGGCATCCTGGGGATGAATGGGATGGACAATAAAATAATCCTTGCTGGCCACCCGAGCCTTATGATTCATTATCGTAACCGGCAGGTACTCGATGTTCCGGGGGTTCTGCTTCTCAATGAATTCTTTCAAGCGTTTGGATGCGACGATGACGCGGCTGATGTTAAAGACGTTATCAGCGAGAGCGATTGCTTTCGGGTATTCAGAATCCATGCGGAAGGACGCATCCTCAGGAAAGTCTTCGGCTCTCGGAATACCCTCCTTCAATTCGAAATCATCTTTGACATTGTCCAGGTCGTCCAGGACGCAAAAATTTTTGCCCCGTTCCAGCAAGCCAGCCCATACCACGTAGTCGTTCTTCATGCAGTTTTCTCCAAGGCGGTGATGTCACGAATTACAACGTGCCCGCAAAGCCCATCGCGGTTCGGATATCGTCCATCTTCTCGTTTACAATATCGACCCAGGACTCGCCGGTGGCAGGGAAATAGCGCGTGTCAGCGTGTGCGTCGCTAGCCATCGAAAAAGGTAAATACCAGTTCGATTCCGGGGACGCCATGCCCTTCTTCCATCCCTTGTGCGTTCCGCCCAGCCTCATCCCGCGGGTCTCCAAAATTCCTTGCCACTTGTCTGAAAGGGTATTTAAACGGCCTTGAATGCCTGATTTACTCTTAATGTGCCTCTTGGCGGCTTTTGCAATCTGACCCCATAAAGCTGCAATATCATCCTTGACTTCCGTGCAGTATCCACCAGTCGTATTGTGTTCGAAATCATGCTGCGGAATGTTCCTGAAAGGGGGAGACGGAAAATCTACGATATAGTACCGATCATTCATCACATCGGTGTAGTGCATAATCGTCATGCCGAACATCGGCATGGCCAGCATGTTGTCCTTATTATTGATGCACCAGACGGTCACCTCCAACACGCGCTGAAGAGCTTCTCGCTTTTCGGTTTCATCCGGCAGCCAGTTCACGCACGAGATAGAGAGGACGTGATGGGCTTGCCATCCGCCTTCGGACTTTCCGGTGGTGCCCATTGCGAAGCGCCAGCCCGAAGCCCAACTAGGTTCGCAGTTGTCCTGATAATTATTCGCCTCCGGGCATTTGCAAGGTGTGCCCGGAACGGGACAAAAGTCCTTGATCTGGCCGATTGGATCGTGCTTATCCTTATCTGCCATGCGAAACTCCTAGTGGCGCGCCAAGGCTGTTTCCAAGAAGGATAGCGGTCCGGGTGCGCTCGTCCGACGATGCCAATATGAGGGCCGCGTTGGAGGGGGCATAATTTCGTTGGAATCCGCGAATTGCAGTGCACATGGCTAACAGGCCACTGGCGGCCGCTGTATCACCGAAAGTCATCGCGGTGTACCAGAGAACGGCTTTGCCAAGGGCCGGGAAACGCGAAAGAAGCCGAGCGAGTACAAAGCCCCACTCACAAGCTCTATAGGTTTCTCCATTCTGGTCGACCAGAATCCAAAAGGGGATCTGAGTTCTCTTTCATGCTCCCTAAGGCCGCCGCGACGCACTGGCCCAACGCGCGTCCCAAAGCAGGTTTGCCGGACAACAGCGTAGCATCTTCGTCGGCGGAGTGAATTCCGCGGATCACGGCGTAGATGGTCGCGTTTCGAGCCGACGCCGCTTCACGCCGCTCCAAAACGACAAAGCCACCGGCCTCTCCGGGCTGCAAACCAGTGGCCACACCCTCCATCTTAAGACGGTCGGTGTTTGCAAGCCACTGTAGCGTGGGTTCCTCAATCAAGGAGTCGGCCGCACCCACCAACGCGTGATCGATCTTGCGGGCCTTGAGATCGTTCACCGCGTGCATGGTGGCCGTGGCCGTTCCGCAATGGCCGGAAACGTGGTAAAACCAATTGGAAGTTGGAATTCCCAGTCCGTGCCTGACGGTAAGCATGCGGCAAATCCGCTGGAAGCCCGCGGTGGTTGCGGGGGCGGGCGAGGCGTCAGCCCGTTTTTTCCGGTTCTCTCTGGTGTTCTCGTCGGCGATCAATTCCCACCCGCGGAGCCCTCGCTGGAAGTCCGGGAGGGCGAGGTAAAGGCCGATCCGGCCTGGGTCCAACTCTTTAAGAGGACACCGATCCAAGAGATCCTCGAGGGCCAGTTTGAGTAAGACCAAGATCCTAGCCCATCCTTCAAAGCCAAAGGTCCCGGTCGAAATCTGGTGTCCTCGAACATGAATTACCTGCCCGGTCTGGGGCGATTTGATCGGGAAATAGCTAAGTTCAGTCGCGCGGGAAAGACCGGCTCGGGCAGCCGCGCAGGAGTTGAGAACGTCGTGGCCCAGGGAGGAGACCAAGCCCATCCCAGTCACGCAGACGGCGTCAAATTCAACCGAGGAGGTCATCAGTATGGATCGCCGCACATGTAGCAGACGAGTTTGTCGTCGCCCATGGCAACCACGGGTCCCTGCACAACCGGAAACGGGGGAGTGTTCTTGTCATTGTGCAGCATCAGATCCATGGCTCTGGCTACATTTTTTCCATCGAACTTGACATCAAACGAGAAGTTGACGAACTCGGCTTTTCCTTTGGTCTTATTGGACGCCACGCCCAACAGCGAACCGGCTTCGTCACCGGTACTGGTGCTGAAGTTGGAGTCCTTGACGCAAACTGGATTGCCGTCGCATTTCACGGTGCTAGTTCCGTCGGCGGTGTCCGAGGATTGCGCTATGTTGGGATAAGGAATTGGAACCGGCGGCGCCGGAGGCGCGGGAGTCTTACAAACGTCAGGGAAGGCGCTTGTGATGCCGCTACTATCCTGATGGACCACTGAGAGATTATCAACGCCGACAGTGACACCCATCTTAAGCTTCCTCTTCCTCAGTTGATGTTGACGGAGGCGCCTTTAATCTTGTGCGGCCCCGACGACCGGCTCACGATGTGCGCGCCCTTCACGACGATCTTTCCGTCTTTCCGCAGTAAGATAGAACTCTTACCGCATCGCAACAGGATCTCACTCTTTGCATCCAACGTGATCTTTTGCGCGTCCACCGGTGCGGCTTGAGGTCGCTTGGTTCTAAGTGCCATAAGTTCATCTCGAACAAACCCGACGATGATAGGCAGCGCTGGATCACCTCTTTCGAATACCAGCAAGACCGGGCTGCTGCTGTCGATATGTTCCTGTTCGGGTGACACTTGCAATATGGAACGGGCTAGAATGGGTCCCACTTTGTTGTCAGGGAAATCTACAACAGCGCTCCCCGCCTGCGTAACAGCGACGATGCGTCCGACGCAGAAACTGGATCCGTTGGCTGCCCATATCGGGATGAGGTCTGGCGTTATGCTGACTGGGTTGCGCACTTCTAATTCTCCTCGATCTTACTTCCCTTAATAGTCACATCCCCACTGCCCTTGAGATTAATCTTGGCGCCCTTCACAGTTATGTCACCATTCTTCTTCATCATAATTTCGGCATCGCCAGCTTTGATAAGAATCTCATCTTGAGCCACGAACTGCATCTTTTGAGCCTTAAGAATGTACTCTTTACCTACGGTTTCTTCATGCTGTTCTGCGATTTCCTCCTTCAAGTTTTTCCCTATATTGACAACTTGGTCCTTTCCCACTGTCTCCGTTAGATCGCTTGCCACATTGAGTTTCTTGCCAGATCCAATGCTTTCGGTCTTGGAGCCGCCAACGGACTCGGCCTTGGCTCCTGCCACAGTTTCCGCCATGACCGCCCCTACTGTGATAGCTAAAGCCGCTCCCACCGTAAGTTCCATCGCGCCGCCAACTGTTTCTGCATAGTTGATGAGGACCGACTCGGTCAGGGTCGAGCCAACGACAATGTTCATGCCGCCGTCAATCTGCTCGGTATGGTTCTTGACGACGTGGATTGACTTGTTTCGGAGCACCTTTTCCGACTTATCCCGATCCACCTCGAGACTCCGGTCACGCTTCACGAGCTCCCTTTTGTCATTGTCGATCGTGATTGTCTCATCATGCCCGACCTCTTCGGTCCGGTCATGCCCGACCAAAACCACTTCATCATGCTCGATCTTCTTGTGCTGATCGTACTGCGCGTGAATGTTGATCAGCTCCGTCCCCTTGGTGTCGTCCATCGAGATTTCGTTGTAGCCGCCGCCGCCTTTGGTGGTGTCGGATTTCAAGCCGCTGATCACCCTTTTCCCGGCAGGCCCCAAGGCGGCATCTGCTCGGCGTTGTAGACGCGGCCGACGATGATCGGCTGGTCCGGATCGCCTTCCAGAAAATCGACAATCACTTCTTGCCCGATGCGCGGGAATGTGAATTCCGCCCCAGACTTGCCGGCCCACGGATAGGAGACCCGCACCCAGCAGGAAGAATTCTCGTTGTTCTTGCCTTTGCGGTCCCAGTGGAATTGAACTTTTACGCGGCCGTATTTGTCGGTGTAAATCTCCTCGCCAGCCGGACCCACAACCGGCCGTCTGACATCCTTGCACGCTGGGTTTCGGAGTCACGCGCAGAGGGCGGAATGGGACGTCGGCCGGAATGCATTCGAAAGTATTCGTATAGAAAAAGCCCTCATCGTTGCCACCCGAGCCATACGTCTCGCCCATGGTGCACTGATGATAGACGGCGGTCAGCATCCACTTCTGATTCATGTCCTTGCGATAGTGATCGGTCACTTCCACGATCGAGCCGGTGGTGAAGTAGCGGCAGTTGGATTTTCCCGAGACGCGTTTCTTAAAGGCCAGCGTTTCCTGAAGCCGGGTTTTGGCGAGCTGAGTGCCGTCGCTTTTTTGCATAAGATGCCAGGGTAATCGTAGATTTCATACGTGCCCTCTTCCTTGACGGTAGCCATGAGATTGGTGCTGGGCGTCTCAAAATTGTAGTCCGTGTGGGCCCAGGCGCTGGGACGGTACTCCTGCTCGATGCGCCAGTCGCTGATCAGATCTCCAGCCGCCCGCCGCCGACGGCGAAATCGCAGCGGGCCTTGGGCTGGCCGGGACAGGGTTGTGGCCGGCCGGATCGTTGGCTAGAACGAGCATATGTTTTCCGGCGGCAACCTGGATTGCTGCCCGAATCGGAATCTGAGTCCGTATGTGCTCGAAAAAGTAGTAGATACCTTCTTCTTCCATCAGCCGGGAAACAAAGTTGAAATCGGTTTCGCGATATTGGACACAATAGTCGCGCTTGCCGGAACGGGCCGTAGAGCCGCAGTTCGAAGTCGCTGAAACTGAGTTCTTTGAATATCTTCTTGATGATGTCGGGAACAGTCTGATGCTGGAAGATACGGCAGTCGGCCTTGCGGGTCAGGAACCAAAGCCAGGGAACCATTTCGGCTCGATAGTAGGTAAAGCGCCCGTCCGGCTGCCTTGGGAAAAGCGGCTGATGAAGCCGTTGAAATCCCGATCGGATCATGTGTTTGCAGATGAATCGTGACGTTCTTGCCCACAATGCTATCGAACGAAATCGAATCGTCGGTCTCCGAGAGCAATTCAAGCTGGAAGCGAAACAGTTGAGAGATGGCTTCCTGGCCGGAGACGCTGCGGAGCAAAAGAACATCCGGCCCCAGAGGCGTCTCAATCTGCAGCGCCCGGTCCGTTTGTGTGAATCCGATAGTCGCCATGTTCACCTTCCCAAGCCGTCGCCGGAACTCGCCGGACCGGTACACCATCCGGATCGCTAGAGGTGACTGATTCATAAATCATACATGAGTTGAGGCACGCGTGGGTCCCCCGGCAGACAGGTGCGGTACTGATGGTACCAATGGTACCTAGGCGGCCAGGAGGGCGTTTGCATCTGCCGGCGTGATCGACTATCGTGGTAGTCCGGTTGGCCGCCTGGCCCGCTAAGTATGAGGTGATCGATATGAACGTAAACCTGAAATCCCTGGTCGGAAAGTTAAATCATTCGACTCGGGGAGCGCTCGAAGGAGCTGCCGGACTGTGCGTGTCCAGGACGCATTACGACGTCGAGGTGGAACATTACCTGATGAAGCTCCTGGATGTAAACGGCGGGGATTTCGACCGTATCCTGCAGCGTTTCAATATCGATCGTTCCCGTCTCACTGCAGATCTAACCAGGAGCCTGGATGCTCTCAAGTCGGGCAACGCACGCACGCCGGCGTTTAGCCCCTCGCTGGCGAAAATGCTGACGGAAGCCTGGAAAATCGGGTCCATCGACTACGGCCTCGCGGAAATTCGAAGCGCGCGTCACAATCCTGGCGCTAATCGGCGACCCCGAATTAAAGCGTATGGCGAATGACATCAGTCACGAATTGCGGAAGATCGATGCCGCGCCCTTACAGGCCGAATTACTCTCCATCGTAGAAGGATCGAAAGAAGATGCCGAGACGCCAGCCGCTACCAAGGCCGCCGCGGCTTCCGGCGGGCCGGCCCGGACCGGCGGAAAGACCCCAACCTGGATCAGTATACGATCGACCTGACGGAGAACGCGCGCAAGGGCAAGATCGATCCCGTTCTTGGGCGGGACCGCGAGATTCGGCAAGTGGTCGACATCCTTATGCGGCGGCGGCAGAACAACCCGATCCTCACGGGCGAAGCGGGCGTGGGAAAGACGGCGGTGGTGGAAGGATTCGCTTTGCGAATCGCAAATGGCGACGTGCCTCCGCCGCTTAAGAATGTCGTCACTGCGGACCCTCGATTTGGCGTTGCTTCAGGCCGGCGCGGGCGTCAAAGGGGAATTTGAGAATCGGGTCAAGGGACTAATCGAGGAGGTGAAGGCATCGCCTTTGCCGGTAATTCTGTTCATTGATGAAGCGCACACCATGATCGGTGCCGGGGGAACCGAAGGACAGGGCGATGCGGCCAACCTGCTGAAGCCGGCTTTGGCCCGCGGTGAGCTGCGCACCATCGCCGCCACCACTTGGGCGGAGTACAAGAAGTACTTCGAGAAGGACGCCGCTCTGGCGCGGAGATTCCAGGTCGTCAAGGTGGAGGAGCCCCACGAACAACAATGCATGGTGATGCTGCGCGGCTTAGTGCCATCGCTTGAAAAACATCATGGCGTGCGAGTTTTGGAGGAAGCGATTCAAGCGGCGGTGCGGCTCTCCCATCGATACATGGTGGGGCGTCAGCTTCCCGACAAGGCAGTGAGCGTTTTGGACACGGCTTGCGCCCGGCTGGCGCTTGGGCCAGAGTTCCACGCCGCCCGCGATCGAAGATGCAGTTCGTCAACTGGACGATCTGATGGTTCAGGAACGCATCCTCGGGCGTGAGGCCGCCATCGGCGCCGATCACAGCGAGCGGCTCGGTGAAATCGAGAAACAAAAGACCGAGGTACAGAGCCGGCTGGAAATGTTGCGGGAGCACTTCGATAAGGAGCGCGATCTGGTAGGGAAGATCCGGGATCTCAGAGCGCGCCTGGAAGGTGAACTGGCGATGGTTACGACCGCCGGTGAATCCAAGTCAAGCGTCGCGACCGATGAGAGCCGCGCTGCTAGCCGCGCTGACATCGATACCCTGACCGCCAGCTTATACGAGCTCCAAGGGGAGCAGCCTCTGCTGCGAGTCTCCGTGGACGCCCAAACCGTGGGCGACGTGATTTCGGCCTGGACCGGCATCCCCGTGGGGAAAATGATCAAAGACGAACTGACCACGGTTCTCGAGCTGGAGGATCACCTGGGTCGCCGCGTCCTCGGCCAAGATCACGCTCTTACTGCTATCAGCGAAAGAATCCGAACCTCGCGGGCCAGCCTGGACGATCCCAGCCGTCCGGTGGGCGTGTTCCTGCTGGTCGGGCCCAGCGGCGTCGGAAAAACAGAGACCGCTTTAGCTCTGTCGGACTTACTTTACGGCGGCGAACGGAACCTCATTACCATCAACATGTCGGAGTTTCAGGAAGCGCACACTGTTTCCACGCTAAAAGGCTCGCCCCCTGGATACGTGGGCTATGGCGAAGGTGGCGTCCTCACGGAAGCGGTGCGAAGGCGCCCTTACGCTGTCGTCCTGTTGGACGAGGTGGAGAAAGCGCACGGCGATGTGCTGGAAATGTTCTACCAGGTTTTCGACAAGGGAACCATGGAGGACGGCCAAGGCCGTGAGATCGATTTCAAGAACACCATCATCATCCTGACGACCAACGCAGCCACCGATACCATGATGAAACTCACCAATGATACCGACGAGGTACCGGCGCCGGATGTTTTGGTGAAAGCCATCAAACCGGAGTTGAATCGGATTTTCAAGCCAGCTCTGCTGGGACGCTTGGTGATCGTGCCCTACTACCCGGTGTGGGACGAGACGCTACAGCAAATCATTTCGCTCAAACTAGCCAAGATTCAAAAACGATTGGCGGAAAATCACAAGGTCGAGCTGTCGTGGGACCAGGCCCTGGTGGAGGAGGTGGCCACCCGCTGCACCGAAGTGGAAAGCGGGGCGCGAAATGTGGACAACATCCTGACCAACACTCTGCTTCCGGACTTGTCGCGCCGCCTGCTCGGTGACATCGCCCAAGGCGCCAAGCCTTCGGCGATTCGCGTCGGGATCGGCGAGAACGGTGAGTTTGTCTATTCTTAAATCGCGCCACAGTTTAGAGGGCGCCCGATTTTGAGCTGAAAAAGTACTAATTTGCAGGGTACTAAGGGCCGTTCCTACCGGGCCCAAAAGCTGGTATGCTGATTTCCAACAGCTAGAAATGGCAACGCAAGCCCCGGTGGCGGACAGGTACGACATTAAGGAGCTCCTCGGGGAAGGGGGAATGGGTGTCGTCTATCGCGCCATCGACCTGAAAACAAAAAGCTTCGTCGCGCTAAAGACGATGCGCGACGTGTCCGACCCTACCGCCGTCGAGCTGTTTAGCAAAGAGTGGACCGTCCTGGCCAGCATCAGTCATCCCAATATCGTCGACATTCGCGACGTCGGGGAAATTGAAGAGCGCGGACAGAAGAAGCCATTTTTCGTAATGCCCTTGCTGCCGGGCGTCCACCCTATCCAAACTCATCGAAACCTCCAGCCCGCGTCTGACAGTCGAGCGGCTCGTAGGCATTATTGATCAGGTTTGCCGCGGACTTCAGGCCGCCCACGAACACGGCTTGGTTCATCGCGATATCAAGCCCAGCAACATTTTCGTCATGGAAGACGATACCGCCAAGATCATCGATTTTGGCGTGGTCTACCTTACCGGCTCTCATTCCATGACCGGACACAAAGGCACGCTGCAGTACATGGCTCCCGAACAGATTGACATGAAGCCTGCGACGCCGGTGACCGACCTGTTCTCTCTAGGGGTGGTCTGCTATGAAGCGCTGACCGGGCGCAGACCGTTTGCCCGCAAGACTCCGGCCGAGACGGCGGAAGCCATCCGGCACTATATCCCGCCCCCGATTCTGGAAATCAATCCAGCCGTCTCTCAATTAGTCAGCATGGTCATTCATAAGGCCATGGCCAAGCAGCCCCTTCATAGGTTCTCCAGCGCGCGGGACTTTGGAGACACGCTTCAGAAGGCATTGCGCAACCTTCCCATTGAAAGGTTCGACCGAGCCAAGATTCAGCCCCGCATCGACCGCGCCAAAAAGGCTCTGGGGGAAGGCGACCCGGATTTCGCTTCCGAAATCCTGACCGAACTGGAAAGCGAGGGACACGTCGATCCTGAAATCGGCCTGTTGCGAGCCAAAATTGATCAGGCCAGCCGGCAGAGGAAGATCCGGCAATTGCTGGAAGCTGCCCGCACTCGCCTGGAACAAGACGAAATCCCGCTGGCTCTTGAAAAGCTCCAGGAAATTCTCGAGATCGACCCCGAGAATGCTGACGCACAAGCTCTGCGTGGTTCAGCGGAAAAGCAGCGTAATGAGCGTCAAATCGAAGGCTGGTTGAACCTGGCGCGCCGCCATTTGGAACGGCATGACTTCGCGGAAGCGCGCCAAGCGTTGACTGAAGTCCTGAAGATGCGCCCCTCGGACGCAGTCGCTCTCGAACTGCTGAATGAAAGCGACCGCCGGGAGCAGGATGCCCTCCGGATTCGGACCGAGCGGGAACAGCTCTACGGTTCGGCGATGAAGGCTTACCAGAATGGCGAGATCAGCACCGCCCTCAGTAAACTGGAACGGCTTTTAGATCTCGGCCGGCACACTCCGGATGCGGCGGTCCCGGACCGCGACGCCATTTATCAAGGTTTCTACAATCAGGTCCGATCCGACCGCGACAGCATTCACAACGCGTATGAGGAAGCCCGGCGACTTCTGACGGAGCAGAACTTCGCGCGGACTCTGTATATCTGCGACGAATTCATCAACAGATATCCTAGCGATGCAATCTTTCAGGCCCTCAAGCTCGAGGCCGTTGAACAACAGCGGCAGGAATTGTCCGGCTATATTGCCGAAATCGGCCGGCGCTTAGACGCGGAGCCGGATCTCGAGCGCAAGGTCAACATCCTCAAGGAAGCTTGCGAGCGATGCCCGAACGAACAGCAATTTCAGCAATCGTTGAAGCTGACCCGCGAACGGCGCGATCTGGTGAACTCGATCGTCGCCAAGGCGCGGCACTATGAAGAAAAGAGCCTGTTCACCGAGGCAATCGGCCAGTGGGATATTTTACGCAACATCTATCCTAAGTATCCGGGCATCGAGGTCGAAGTCACGCAGCTCGTAAAAAGGCGGGATGCCCAGGTCAAGGATGAGGCACGGGGCCGGCTGATCGAGCAGATCGACCGCTCACTGGAGGCCAGTGACTACACGCGCGCACGCGATCTGGCGGCTGGCGCGCTATCGGAACATCCTCAGGATCCCGAATTAAGCGGTTTAGAACGTCTCGCGCGCCAGGGACTTGAGCGCAGTCTGGAAGCGCGAACGCTTTACACCGCGGCGCAGGAACTTTCAACCGCTCGTCGTTTCGAAGAGGCCGCTGAGAACCTTCGCCGCGCTTTACAGTTAGATCCCAAGAACCGTGGAATCCGTGAAGCGTTGGTCAATGCGCTGTCGGAACAGGCTCGGCCCCTGGTGGAAAAAGGGGAATGGAGAACCGCTGAGCCGCTCCTGCAACAAGCCTCGGACCTGGATACGACACATACCGTAACACGCGGACTGCGAACGCTGATTGCCGACAATAAGCGCAAGGATTTCGTTTCTCAATGCCTGGCGGACGCCCGCGATCTTCAAGCTAGCGGGGATGTCCCAGGGGCGCTGGCAAAAGTGGAGTCCGGGCTGATTCAGTATCCGAACGAAGGCCGGCTCGCGCAATTACAAGCCACGCTGCAAGGTTCCCTTCGAGAAGTCCGCCGCCAGCAGGATCGTGCAGGCGATGTCGAATCTCTGCGGGGCATCGTGCCGAAGGCGGGACAAGCCACGCCCCTGGAGCGAAACGCATATCTGGAGCAGGTTAGAGAAATCTCGCAAAAGCATCCGGACGATCCCGAAATCGGTTCCCTCGCAGCCGAACTCCGGCAATCGGTGAGTGCATTTGGGGCGAGTGCCGCGGGCGACGCTTCCATCTTTTCACCGCCCACGGAGACGGCGGCCAGCACTGTGGTCCGGGTTCATTCCAGTGCGGATCAGAAGGGGAACGGCGCCGCCGCGGTGCCTGACCTGGAACCCGCGGCGAAGGCAATCCCACCGGCGGCCGTATCTGCCACACCGCCCGCCCCCCCCAAGGCCCAGTCTCGCCCGGGATTTTCACGTTTTCAACTCGCGATTTGTGCGGTCCTGGTGGTTGTTATCGGCGCCGCGATTCTGTTTTCTACCCTGCGCCGGAAGCCGGTGGTCAAACCTCAGGCCGCACTACCGGCGAGTACCCAGGTCGCCGTACAGGTTCACAGTGTTCCCCCGGATGCCGCCGTAACCGTGGATGGCGTTGCTCGTTCCGGGACGATTCAGCTCGCTTCCAATCGGACCTACGACGTCGTGGTTGCGCGACTAGGCTTCAAGACACTGCATCAACAAACCATGCGCCCCGGCCCTCAATGGAATTTTACGCTGGACCCGGAACCTCTCCGGCTGAGCTTTTCAACTTCTGAAAAGGAGGCGCAGATCTTCATTGACAACAATGAAAAGGGGGCATTGCAGGCTGGGCTCTTGCAGAGCCTGGAATTGCCCACCGATGGAAACGAGCACGTCCTCGCGCTGCGCAAAGGAAACAGGGAAATCCTCGCGTTCTCTTTTACCGCCAAGCCCGCCGAAATGGCGCGTCTTACTGGTCTGAAGCCTAAAGATGCAATTGTGGTCAGCAGTCTGGGAACCCAAGCGATTGTGTACAGCGGCGGTTCGCCCGGTCTTCGCGCGAACTTGTCCGGCCAGGAGCAACAGCCTATCCCACCGGATGGCCTCAAGCTAACCGCCGTCAGCTCCTCCAATAACGAATTGGCATTTAGCAATAACGACCTCGCCAAGATCGCAGTGGATGTTGGGAACGCTCCGGCGCTATATGTCGCGCTTAATGCCGATACCAACATCGCTTACGCGACTGTCCAAATGAATGTCCCCGCAGCGCACTTGTTTGTAGATGGCGTAGAAATCAAGCCTCTGAAACCTGGGACTTGGCGGCCCATCGCCCGCAAGCCCGGGAAATACACAATCCTGGCCACAGCGGAAGGCTATGAAGACAGCCAGCAACAAGTCGAATTGGCGAAGGACAAGCCTGTGAAACTCGCGCTGGAACTCAAACCCAAAGTCGTGATCACGACTGGCACCCTGATCGTTGAAGGAGGCACGCCAGGAGCCGAATTACTCATTGATGGCTCGGCGGTCAAACCACTGGATAACTCCGGCTCCGCCAGAGTGGAAGTCCCACCGGGTCCGCACCAGATTGCATTCCGAAAAGAGTTGTTCGAGCCCTCCCCCGAAAAACAGATTACGTTGTCTCGCGGTCAAGAGACCAAACTTGGGACCGGCGATGCCAAGCTAAAAGAGTTCGGCGCAATTCGAGTCAGGACTGTTCCGGCCGATGCACAGATCACCTATCGGCGCGGCGATCAGACCGGCCGGGTACGCGGCGGTTCGGCGCCGCTTCCCGAGGGGCGGTATTCGATCACTGTGGAGGCGCCTGGATATCGTCCGCAAACCAGAAACGACGTATCTGTCGTGTCTGGGCAAACCGCCGCGGTTGAATTTACTTTGATCGCCTCCGACACTAAAAAGGCGGCTCCTGTGCCTCAGCCCACGGCCGAGTCTCCATTTGAAAAACCCGATCAGGTGGAGAAGGTCGGGGAATGGTATAAGAGCACTGGTATCGCCCCATATACTTTCTTGGGGGCCGGAGCAGCTCATAATTTCGAGCTCGTGTTCCTGGGTCCAGGAAAGAACGTCTTCGGAAAGCAAAAGAAAGTCGAGTGGGTGATCGCCTACGCGAGCGAGCAACAGAAACTTGCGTACGAGTTCGATGGGAAGAAGCTGACTCGGAAGGCCACCTTTGGAGACAAGCCGGAGACATCCTCGGTGGCGTGTAAGATCGAGGGTACAGCCATTCAATTCGTTATTTCGGTTGAGGCTGGCCGGGTTGAGGTGAAGTCGCCCTCCTGCGAGCACGCGGACACTTACGACTCTCCAAACCGAGATCTCACGAAGGGAAAGATCGGGATCAAATCGAATCCAGAGTTCGTTATCAGACCGATCCAGTAAGCCAAGCGAATCTCTGGAATTTTCACATGAACCGCAAAATCGCCCTCGCTCTCCTGATGGTGCGCCTGGCATTCGGGCAATTTCCACAGGCCGAAATTTCCAATGCGCAGATTCGCGCGAAGCTCTACCTGCCGGATCCGCAGGCAGGTTACTACCGTGCCACGCGCTTTGACTGGTCGGGCGTGATTTCCAGCCTGGAATGGAACGGGCACAATTATTTCGGGCAATGGTTTAATCGCTACGACCCGAAGCTTCACGACTCGATCACCGGACCGGTGGAGGAGTTCCTCACCAACGCCAGCGGGCTAGGGTACGACGAAGCCAAGCCGGGCGAATCCTTCGTCAAGATCGGCGTGGGCGCTCTTCGCCGGCCCGACGATACCCCGTTTCGCCAGTTCGCCACCTACGAGATCACCAATCCGGGCAAGTGGACCGTTCACCAGACTGGCGAGCAGATCGAGTTCACGCACGAGTTGGGGGACACGGGAGGGTACGCGTATCTCTATCACAAGACGCTTCGCCTGGACGGCAACCGGCTGATCCTCGAGCATCGCTTGCAGAACACGGGACGCAAAACGATCTCCACCAGCGTCTACGAGCACAACTTTTTCATGCTCGACGGGCAAGCATCCGGCCCCGATACGGTCTTGCGGTTCCGTTTCAATCCGCGCGCCAAAGCCGACTTGCATGGTCTTGCGGAAACGGAAGGAACCGGCGTTCGTTACTTGCGCGAATTGGAGCGCGGACAGACGGTTTTCACTGAGTTAAATGGATATGGCGGAACTGCTGCCGACAATGACATTCGCGTGGAGAACACTAAGACCGGCGCCGCCGTTCATCAGACCGGCGATCATGCCTTGTCGAAATTGGTTCTATGGTCGATTCGCACTACCGTATGCCCGGAAGCGTTCATCGACCTGCAGGTGGAGCCTGGCAAAGAGGTTTCGTGGCGAATCGCCTACGACTTCTATGCTGCTCAGGCCTCCACGCCCGCCACAACGGCGCAGACCGGCGCCGGCGACCGGACCATGTACGTCGGGACCTACACACGCGCGGCGAGCAAAGGCATCTACGCGTATCGCTTCGACAGTTCGACCGGCAAGTCGACACCCATCGGGCTCGTGGCGGAAACAGAAAATCCGTCCTTCCTGGCGATTCATCCGAACCAGCGATTTTTGTACGCGGCGAATGAGATCTCCAAATATGAGGGTCAACCGGCCGGCAGCGTCAGCGCCTTCGCGATCGACCCCGCGAGCAGCGCGTTGAAGCTGCTCAATCGAGTTTCTTCGCGTGGTGCGGGGCCATGTCATCTAGCTGTCGACAAGACCGGGAAGTGGCTGTTCGTCGCAAACTACAACAGCGGTAGCGTGGCGGCCTTTCCGATTCACGAAGATGGATCTTTGGGCGAAGCGTCCGCATTTTTCCAGCACGCCGGATCCAGCGTAAATAAAGAACGCCAAAGCGGACCACATGCGCACGTGGTCGCGTTGTCCCCGGACAACCGGTTCGTACTGGTGGCCGATCTGGGGCTGGATCGCGTGTTCTCCTACCGGGTGGACCCGGCTAAAGGCGGTCTCGCTGCTAACGATCCGGCCTTCGTAAGCTGACGCCGGGATCGGGCCCAAGGCACCTCGCGTTCCGGCCCGACGCAAAATTCGTCTATTCGATAAACGAGATGCTCTCCACCGTTACCGCGTTCCGGTACGACGCGTCGCGCGGCCGACTCAAGGAATTGCAAACGCTTTCGACGCTCCCGCAAGGCTGGAGCGGGACCAGCACCACTGCCGAGATCGTCGTGCATCCAAACGGCCGGTTCCTATATGCTTCGAACCGTGGGGACGATTCGATTGCGGTCTTTCGAATAGACCCGAGCCGAGGCACGCTCACGTTCGTCGATCGAACGCCCACGCAAGGAAAAACGCCGCGCAACTTCGCCATCGATCCTTCGGGAACATTTCTCCTGGCGGCGAACCAGGACTCGAGCAGCATCGTCACGTTCCGCATCGATCCCAGCGACCGGCCGCCTGGCATCTACGGGCGAGACCTTAGAAGTTCCCTCACCAGTTTGTATCCTGTTCACAGAGCCGCAATGAAGTTTCGTGTTATGTTAATCCAGACGTGGTCCCTGGAACGAAACAACAACGGGATGCGCCAGCGCTACCGGTTTGCTGGTGCGGCCCGGCCGACGCACGTTCGGCACGTAATCCTCGCGCTGACAGTAGCAGCCTACGTAATTACTTACATGGACCGCGTGGTGATCTCTACCGCCGTTCCCTCGATTCAGAAGGAATTCGGTTTTTCTATCGTCACGATGGGCTGGATTCTCGGGTCGTTTCAGTGGGCCTATGCTCTGTTTCAAATACCCGGAGGATGGTTTGGGGATCGCATCGGTCCACGGCGCGCTCTTACGCTGATCGTGATGTGGTGGTCGGCATTCACGAGCGCCACCACACTGGCCTGGAACGCGATCTCCATGGCGGCGGTGCGCTTTCTCTTTGGAATGGGCGAGGCGGGAGCGTTTCCGATCGCTACACGGTCACTATCCCGATGGATGCTGCCGTCCGAGCGCGGTTTTTCGCAGGGCATTACCCACGCTGGTTCACGGCTGGGAGCGGCTCTCACGCCGGCGCTGGTCGCATTTCTCATTGCCGGATATGGATGGCGTACTCCATTTGTGTGCTTCGGCATGCTCGGACTGTTATGGGCTAGTGTCTGGTTCTGGTATTACCGCGACAGTCCGGCCGAGCACAAGCGCGTGAACGCAGCCGAGCGCGAGCTGATTCAATCGGCTCTCGGGAGCATAGCCGAATGTCCGCCGAGCCGTCCCCTGGAAGCGAATCCTGTCCAGTCCGCAAATGTGGATGATTTGCGCGATGTATTTTTGTTATGCCTACAACGTCGGCGTCTACTTGACCTGGTTTCCCAAGTACCTCAGTGACCACCGCGGCTTCAGCCTCCAGAAAATGGGACTGTACGCAAGTCTGCCCCTTCTAGCTGGGACACTCGGCGACCTTTGTGGTGGCTGGGTTTCCGATATTCTGGCCAGACGCCTTGGTGACATCAAGGTGGCCCGGCGCGTGGTTGCCGTTACTGGTTTTCTTCTGGCGGCAGTAAGTATCGTGCTGGCATCCCTGACGGCCGATCCGCTGAGGAGCGTGTTTTATTCCTGCTTCGCGATGTTGGGATTGGAGTTGACCGTAGGAGTGTCGTGGGCCGTTACGATTGATGTTGGCGGAGAAGCCGCGGGCTCGGTCTCGGCGCTGATGAATACTTTTGGCAACACCGGTGGCGCGACGGCTTCGGTTTTGACTGGTTACCTGGTGCAGGCCGCCGGGTGGAACTTACCGTTCCTGATCGTCGCCGGGCTTTCGGTCGTGGCGGCCCTGCTCTTCACCCGAATCGATGCGGGTAAACCTTTGATAGGCCCAGCGTAATGATGCCCGACCTACACCAAATTACGCCGGACCTACCATAGCGCCTCTCCTTAGCTACGTGGCCGCGAAATTTGCCGGGCCACGAAACCAGGGCCAGCGCCAATGAAGATCACGTCTTAAACCATTCTGCCGTTCTCGCTTGATACAGCCGCTTATTTGAGTCCCCACCCAAATTTATTACCACGCTCCAGACCGAAGCCGACACTCGAAAGATTTGCAACGTTCCAACCACGGCCAGAGTAGAATTAGGCTGTGTGCCGAACGCGACTCGCTGCGACAAGAGCGTTGGGTAGCCGTTCAGAATTTCCGTGCGGCTATCCACGACATGGTTGTCCTTGTTGAAAGTTCAGGCACAGACTTCGACTTCGATCTGGCTCACCTGCGAGTAAGAGCCGCTCGCGGCGCTTGCGAAATAGCACGAGCTGCGCTGGAACTTCACCAAGCGGAACATGGGTGCTGAAAATGAAAAGTAGCCCACCACCGCCGCGACGGTGTCCAGTCCAACGTGTTATCCTGGCAGGTTCGCACGCCGCACGTCGCAGCGTCGCGACTAGTTTAAATGACGCTTTTCGCAAACTATATCAATGGCGAGTGGGTTTCGAGCGGGCAGACCTTCGACAACCGGAATCCTGCCAACATAGACGAAGTTGTCGGACAATTTGCAAAGGGCCGGCCTTCCGACGTTTCCGACGCCGCTGAGGCGGCTCATCGAGCATTGCCGGAGTGGTCGAACCTCCCCGCCCCGGCGCGGGGGGCCTATCTGTTTCGCGTTGCCGAAATTCTAGAGAGCCGCTTCGACGAAATCTCGGCGGATATGACGCGTGAGGAAGGCAAGACGCTTCCCGAATCGAAGGGTGAGGTTCGCCGGTCGATCAATATCTTTCGATATTTCGCGGGCGAAGGTTCGCGGCTCTTCGGCATTCTCGCGCCTTCCGAACGAGCGCGCGTGCAGATGTTCGCGCTCCGCAAGCCCATCGGCGTGGTAGGTCTGGTGACTCCGTGGAATTTCCCAAGTGCGATTCCAGCCTGGAAGCTGGCTCCGGCGCTGATCTGCGGCAATACGGTAGTGATGAAACCCGCATCGGCCGCGCCCTTGAGCGCTTGGCGCCTGATCGAAGCCTGCCATCAGGCTGGCATTCCAAAGGGCGTAGTGAATTTCATCGCTGGCTCCGGCGGTGAACTGGGAGCTGCTCTGGTGGAGGCCGGACCGCTGAAGGCTGTCTCGTTCACCGGATCTTGCGAGATCGGACACTGGCTCCATGAGCGCGCCTCGGCCCGGCGTCTTCGCATCCAGTTGGAAATGGGTGGCAAGAATCCGACCATCGTGCTTAGCGATTGCGATTTCAACGCGGCCGTCGAGAATACCGTGAATGCTTCGTTCTTTTCGACCGGACAAAAATGCACCGCGACCAGCCGGGCGATCGTCGAGGACTCGATCTACGATAAATTCGTCGACGCCCTGGTGGAGCGGACTCGAAAGCTGAAGGTCGGCAACGGAATGGAAGCCGGCATCGACATCGGTCCGGCGGTGGATCAGGGGCAACTTGACACCGATTTGAAGTATATCGAGATCGGCCGAAAAGAATGCGGCGAGCCTCGCATTGGCGGCCATCGCCTGACAGGCGGCGCGTTCGACAAGGGCTATTTCATCGAGCCCACCATTTTCGCCGGCGTGACCGAGGCGATGACGATCGCGCGCGAAGAGATTTTCGGTCCGGTCTTGGCGGTCATGCGCGCCCGCGATTTTGAGGATGCCATGCGGATTGCCAACAATATTCCGTTCGGGCTGTCGGCGTCCATTCAAACCACGAATCTGTCGCGCGTGTTTGAGTTCATCCATCGCTCCGAAGCCGGTCTGCTCACCATTAATCTTCCGAGCGCCGGAGTCGAATATCAACTACCGTTCGGCGGAACAAAAGACTCCAGCTTTGGACCCAAGGAGCAGGGACCGGCGGCCATGGAATTCTACTGCGACTACAAGACCGTTTATCTCAAATACTAGAATGCGTTTAGGCCAAATCAAGTGGAATGGCGCCGTGACCGCGGCAATTTTCGAGGGCGCCCAGGCACGCCCAATTCCGGGCCATTCGCTCTATGACTTGCTCTCCCGAGCGGAGCGGGAAGAGGCCGCCAGACGCGCTGGCGAACGAACTGGCATCGAAGACCTCGTAACTGCGCCGCCCGTGATTCCGATCCATCCGCCGGAGGTGTGGGGCTGCGGTTGCACCTATGAATCCAGCGCGTCCTTTCGCGACGCCGAGCACGGCACTCGTGAAGGATTTTACGCGCATGTATACCGTGATGCGCGCCCGGAAGTTTTCTTCAAAGGTACGGCCCGTGTGTGCGTCGGACCAGGCGAGGCAATCGGAATCCGCTCTGATTCGCAATTCACGGCCCCTGAGCCGGAGCTTGCCGTGTTGCTCGGGGAGCGGTGGCAAGGTCCTCGGATACACGCTCGCCAACGATGTTTCGGCTTGGGATATCGAACGGCAGAATCCCCTGTACCTCACCCAATCAAAAATCTACAAAGGAGCTTGTGCATTCGGCCCCGTGTTCGTTACGCCTGATGAGCTGGGCGATATACGCGCACTGCGGATGACCTGCCAGATCGTTCGGAACGGCCGGACGCTATTTTCTGAGACGGTCGGAATCAACAAGCTGAATCGCACCATCGAGACGCTGATCGAGTATCTGTTGCGCTGCAATCCGGCGCCGGCAGGTACCCTATTACTGACGCGGCACCGGCATCATCGCCACTCAGGAAGCGGCGCTCGCGCCAGGCGATGTCGTAACCATTGCGATTCCTGAGATCGGCGAGCTTCGCAATCCGGCGGCCGTCTGTCTATGAACGAAAGTCGCAGGGCATTTCTGTCGAAGTATGACCGCATTAGCGGTGCAGAACCTCATCGCCCAGCCAGCGCCAATACCGATCATCGATACCCACATTCATCTGTTCGATACGACCCGTCCGCAGGGCGTGCCTTATCCGGACAAGAACAACGCGACGCTCTACAAGCCGGCACTGCCAGAGCGATATCGAAAGATCGCGCAACCGCTCGGGGTTGTCGGCGCGATCGAGGTCGAAGCGAGTCCCTGGATTGAGGACAACCTTTGGGTCCTGGACGTAGCCGCCAAGGACACGATCATCGTGGGGACGGTCGGGGATCTGGAACCGGGAAAGCCGGAATTTCCCGAGTATCTGGAGCGCTATCACCGGAACCCGCTGTTTCGCGGCATCCGCTATGGAAATCTGTGGGGCCGGGACATCAGCGCGGAACTCAGCAAGCCCGAATTTATCGCGGGCCTGAAGCTGTTGGCGGACGCGGGCCTGGTGCTCGATACCGCCAATCCGCGGCCGGAGCTGATCGAGGCGATGGTTCGCGTGACGGACAAAGTCCCGAACCTGCGCATCGTGATCGATCATCTGCCGCAGCTCGATCCGCCGGCCGAATCGCCGGCGCTAAAGCAATACGAAGCCAACCTTCGCGAGCTCGCCAAGCGTCCTCAAGTTTACGTGAAGATTTCCGAAGTCTTGCGCCGTGTCAATGGCCGGGTACCCACCGACTTGAACTTTTATCGTCCCCGCCTGGACCAGCTCTTGGGATATTTTCGGCGAAGATCATCTGCTGTTCGGAAGCGATTGGCCGAATGCCGATAACTGGGCGTCCATATGAAATCGGCCTCAGCGTCGTGCGGGAATACTTCACCGGCAAGGGACGCGCCGCCGCGGAAAAATATTTCTGGAAGAATTCCATCGCCGCCTATCGATGGATTCGCCGCGACCCCAGCCAGCCGCAAGCCTGATCGGGTTACGAAACCTCGATATCCCAGCCTAAGCCAGGACGATCGGAGGGACGCGCATAAATGCCTTCGGGCCCGCGCGTGATGTGATTGTCTTCTTCAAACCTCTTGTATATTACGTCAGGTCCTCCGGGAGCCGGCATGAACATTTCCGCCCACGGGCTATTGGGCGTCGCAAGAATGAAGTGAATGGAATCGAACGCGCCACCTCCGTGCGGAATCACCGGAATATCGTAGGCAGCGGCCAGCGCGGCGATCCTGCGAAGCTCGGTTAATCCGCCGCACCAGTGAACATCGGGCTGCCAGATCGCGGCGCCGCGATGGTCCAACAATTGGCGAAAGGCGTAGCGCGTATACTCATGCTCGCCCGTTGCGATACGCGTCGATTTAATGGCGGCACGGAGGCGGCCGAAGCCTTCGTAATCGCGAGGCTGCAAACACTCCTCCATCCAGTAAACGCGATAGGGCTCGACCATGCCGGCCATCTCGATGGTGTATTGCTCGTTCCAGGCCATATAGCAATCGAGCATGATGTCGCCATCCGGCCCGACCAATTCGCGCGTCCTCTTCACTAGATCGACATTCTTCTTCTGGCCTTCCCGCCCGTCGGCAGGACCATATGCCATTGCGAGCTTCACTCTCTTGTAGCCAAATTTCAAGTGCTGCTCGATGTCGTTGCCGGTGCAATACGCGGGAATCCGACCCTTGGTGTCACCGCCAAGCAATTGGTAGACCGGAACAGAGAGCGCTTTGCCAACCAGATCCCACAAGGCGAGGTCGATACCGCTGATCGCATTAATCGCAATGCCGGCCTGTCCGTACGGCATCGTGGACCGGTAAAGAATATCCCAGATTCGTTCGATGTTGAACGGATTTTCGCCGAGCAGCAGCTTCACCAAGTGCTGTTCAATGACGGCGCCGCCGCCTGCGCCGCCGGTTCCGTATCCTTTCACTCCCTTGTCAGTCGAGATTTCGACGGTAAATCCGTCCAACTTACCCGGGTCGGGGTTCCACAACGAGCGCGTGGCCTTGTACTCCGGGTAAATCGACATCGGATTCGCGACCTCTACGCCACCGGTCGACCACGATCCTGGCGCGGGAGTGTAGCTGGGAAGAGGACGTTTGGGTCGCGTTTGAACGATGCGGACGCCGGTTATTTTCAGATTGCTTTTCTCGTCCTGAAAAGCGAGGGCCGGAAGAGGGAGCGCGGAGGCTCCGCCAAGCGTAAGACCAAGTTTATTAAATGATCGGCGATTCATTGACCTCATTCGCCGTCACTTAGGATGCAGCCGAGGCGGACTCGGCCGGCGATACGTTGATGGTCTCGGTCCAGGTGACCATCATTTCGTCCTCGCTCCGGTCGCCCCAGCGAATCGCTTTCGACGGCTCCGGATTCGCGGGATTGTTCGGACTGTTGTCGTAATGGAACGTAACTACCATCCGGCTGCCCTTTTCCATCAGGATTGCCTTCTCGAAGCCGATACTGCAACTGCCAGTTGAAGTCGTAGTGCGGAACCACCAGGAGAATTTCGCGTCTGCCATCGGCGTGAACCAACTCATAAGTCGCATCTTTGCCCCGGTAGTGCATGTGCGGCGTGATCGCGACCAGCAACTTGTCCTGCTCCACGTCATAACACCGCTTCACTTCGTGATTGCGAGCGCCCGCGGGAATCAGAAAGAATCGATTCCGCAGGTCCACGCGTCTCAACGGCTTCTCGGGCGCCTTGGCCACAACGTAAAGCCCCACGCTGGTCCGATCGGTACCGGGCTGATCGACTTTGGCGTAGTGGATCTGGAACCGCAGCTTGGCCCCGGCCGGTATGTATTTCGCGGTGCTGCCGTCACCGAAGACGTCGTAATTGTCCGGCGGCTTGCCGGGCAGCATGGTGGCTAACGAGCCTTCCTCAAAGCCGCTCAAATTCGGAAGATTGGCGTTGGCGGCGCAGGCGTCGTCGATCACCGGCGCATCGTCACGAACCCGCGTTAAACCGTCTTCAATATCGGCAAACCCACCGAGCGCGGGCGCCCTCTCGGCAGCCGGCGGTTTGGCGTTCCCGCTTCGCATCGTCCGCGCCTTGTGAAACCACGAAGACATGCACATGATGCACCAGCCTGCGATTTCCCGGCAGGACCTGAGCCGCGCGAATCCACTTGCCTTCCGTGAAATTCGTGGGAACGACAAAATCTTTGTACAAGTCTGTACCCGCCGGCACCAGGAAATCCTGTCCGATATCAATCACCAGATCGGGCTTTCCAAACCGCCATCCGTCAGCGAATTTAGGGGGCGCGGGCAGATCCTTTGGATCTCCCTGGGCAACGCCTCCATCCACCCACGCTTTGACGGTTTGCGATCTCGGTCTCTTTCAACCGAGCGTCATTGGAAAAATGACCATACCTGGGATCGGCAAACCAGGGCGGCATCTTCTGCGTAGCCACCGCTTCCCGGATCGCTTTCGCCCAGGGGCGCGCCGATTGGTAATCGAGCAGTGACATTGGCGCGATCTCTCCCGGACGATGGCAGCTCACGCAGTTCTTGTAAAAGATCGGTGCCACATCTTTCGTAAATGTCGGCGCGGCCGCGGCTGCGGCAGATACGGCGCAGAGGAGCGTCAGGCCAATCGAGTGCGCACGCATTCGTTTGAACCTCCTCAGTACGGTTTAGTATACACTAGCCTTCATTGTAGGAGGTTTCCAGCAGATGAAGAAGTCGAGCACAACGCGGCGGAACGTTCTTGGCGGATTGGGCGCCGGCCTCGCGGGAGCGTCTCTGCTCAAGCCGCAACAGGATCCGTTTCGCGATCATTCCCGTATTCCGGCGATGGATGAACTCAAAACCGCTGTTGAATTCGAACCGGTAGCGTTCGCCAAGTTACCGCGCGTGACCTACACTTACACGGCTTACGGCTCAGAAGGCGAATTCACGTTGCGCCGGAATCGGGAAGCATTCGACTGGGTCGAACTTGTGCCTCGTGGAGTTGCGGACGTCAGCTCAGTCAAGACGGCCACGGAAATTCTCGGCACGCCGATGAACTTCCCGATGATGGTGTCCCCCAGCGCCGCGCATGGCGCACTTCATCCTGATGGCGAAATGGGCACACACCAGGGCGCAACTTCGGCGGCCAATACGCCGATGATCATCAGCGCCAATGCGTCTTTCCCGGTTGATAAGATCGCGGCGGCCGCGGCTAGTCCGGTGTGGTGGCAGCTTTATCCTGCAGGAGGATATGGACAAGCACCAAAGAGCTGCTCGACACGGCGCTGGCGGCCGGCGCCAAGGCGATCGTGATGACGGTCGATCAACAGGCGTCTTACTATGAGCACGCCTTGCATGACCGGCACTTGGACGGCGGACCGCTCGGTGGAGACCGACGACGCAACTGCCCGCGCGCGCGCCGCGGCTGCGGCTCCCAGCAATCCCTATCGCGTGCCTCAGGGAAGGCTCTGGTACAACTGGCAGTATGCCGATCAGGTCCGCAAAATGCTCACCGTGCCGCTGGCGGTGAAGGGCGTCTTGACGGGCGAAGATGCGAAGGCTTTTGTGGATCACGGGTTCGATGCCATCTATGTTTCCAATCACGGTGGCCGGTCGCTCGATTATGATCCCTCCACACTGGAAGTCCTGACAGAAATCGTGGACGCAGTGCCTGCCAGGGTTCCAGTGTTGTTCGACAGCGGAATCCGCAGCGGGTCCGATATTTTGAAGGCGCTGGCGCTGGGAGCGAAGGCGGTGTGTCTCGGCCGGGTTATCCGCTGGGGCCTCGCAGCTTACGGGCCGCCCGGCGTTCAGCGGATTCTCGAAATCCTGCAGGCAGAACTGGTGGCGGCGATGGCTCAGACTGGAAGTCCCGATCTGGCCTCCATTGACCGCACTCTATTGAGGACTCATTTCCGATGAAGAAAAACGTTGTGACAAGACGCAAAGCTCTAGCCGGTTTCGGATCTCTCGCAGCGGCCTCTCCGTTGATCGCGGATCACCCGCCCACAGCTGATCGGCGAGCCTCCGGGACGTATCGCGCCGCGCGAGGATTTGGTCAATGTGCTCGAATTCGAGAACATGGCCCAGCGCAAACTGGCTCCCGACGTTTTTGCGGCCATCGCCGGCGGCGATCGTTCCTTCTTCGATCGGATCACTTTCCGGCCGCGCATGATGGCGCCTACCACGCATCTCGATCTGACGATTTCGCTCTTCGGCGAAAAGATGTTCGCGCCGATCATGGCCGGACCGATGGCGCGCCTTCAGAACTATCATCCGGATGGCGAAGCCGGAATGGTGCGTGCTGCTTCAGCCGCCAAATCGTGGATGGTGGTCAGTTGCGAATCGAGCTTGCCGGTGGAGAAGATCGCTGCGGAATCGAAGACGACGCTGTGGTATCAGGTGTTCCCTGAGGAGGACCTGTCGGCAGTTCGCGCGAAGATGGATCGGGCCGTAAAGGCTGGTTGCAAGGCGATCTGCATCACGGCGGGCGCGCCGCTTCCTAATGCCAGGGCCCGCCCCGCTGTGAACTGGACGCTGATCGATCAGATGCGCAAAGGGATCGGCGTACCTGTACTGCATCAAGCGCATCATGACACCGCAGGAAGCCGGCGTGGCGTTGAAGCACGGCATCGACGGAATTGTCATATCGAATTACGGCCGATTGCTGATCCCGGAACGGCGTCATCAATGGAGATGCTGCCGTCGATCGTGGACGCGGTAGGCGGAAAGGCGCCGGTGCTGATCGATGGAAGCTTCCGTCGCGGTTCGGATATCTTCAAGGCGCTGGCCTACGGCGCGACCGCGGTGATGCTGGGCCGGCCCGTAGTGTGGGGCCTGGCGGCATATGGCCCCGATGGCGCTCAGCAGGTGCTGGAGATGCTGCAGACCGAAGTCGCGCGCGATATGGCGCATTGCGGCCGACCTACGATCAAGGACATCGACCGGGCCGTAGTCAAGCTGCACGAAGTGTAGCGCCCACATACTATGACCCAGGAATTAGAGACCCGGACAGTCAGAACAGTTTTTCTCCGCCTGATGCCGTTGCTGATGGCCTGTTATCTTCTGGCCTATCTCGATCGCATCAATATCGGATTCGCGGCGGTGACGATGAACCACGATCTGGGCCTGGATGCGTATCATTACGGCCTGGGCGCTGGTTTGTTCTTCTGGGGCTACTTCTTTTTCGAAGTACCCAGCAATCTGATGCTGGCGCGGTTCGGCGCGCGGCGCTGGATTGCCCGCATCATGGTGACCTGGGGCTTGGTCTCGATGGGCACGGCTTTCATCCAAGGCTGGGTTGGATTTCTGGCACTCAGGTTCATTCTGGGCATCGCGGAAGCGGGCCTTTTTCCTGGCGTCATCCTGTATTTGACCTATTGGTTCCCGGCCGCCTACCGCGCCCGGATTATCGCTGCATTCATGGTCGCCATCCCCTTGTCGCTTGCAGTTGGGTCGCCGATCTCGACTGCCATTCTGGCGATGGGCGGCATTGCGGGCTTCAAAGGCTGGCAATGGCTGTTTCTGATCGAAGGCGCGCCAACGATTCTCCTCGCGGTCATTGTCCTGTTGGTCCTGCCCGACCGTCCTCGGGATGCTCGATGGCTTACCGCCGATCAAAAGCAATGGCTTGAAGAGACGCTCGACAGAGAACAGAAGGCTGTCGAAGCCAAGCATGGCATGTCGTTCTGGCGCACGTTCATCGATGCCAGGGTGCTGGGGCTATCCTTCATCTATTTCGCCAACCTGACGACCAATCTGGGACTCGCGTTCTTCCTGCCGCAGATGATCAAAGAAATAGGATTCGGGACATTCGCAAAGTGGTCTGGTGACCTCGATACCGTATGTCATAGGAGCGATCGGCGCTCTGCTTTGGGGTTACTTTTCGGACCGATACAAAGAGCGTCGGATCAGCTTGTTCCTCGCGCTGGTGGTCTCGGCGATTGGACTCGCCGGCGCCGCGTTCCTGGGCAACACACTCGCCGCCGTAACTTGGATGTCGGTGGCCGCGATCGGCATCTATGGAGCCAAGGCGCCGTTCTGGCCTCTGCCGTCGATGTTCCTGACCGGAAGCGCGGCTGCGGGTGGCATCGCCCTCATCAATTCCGTCGGCAACCTGGGCGGGTTTGCCGGACCTTACATTATGGGCTGGGTGAAAGATGCGACCGGCAGCTTCAAAGCCGGGCTCTACGTCCTCGCTGGGTTTGGTATCGCGGCCGCTGTCGTTACGTTGATGGTCGTAAAAGCAGCGCCGCGGCCAGCCGAGAGTCGATCGAAATTTAGAACGGCGGCGTAAACCCGCCTGCATGATCCAATCGCCTACAAGGCGGTTCGGAGCGTGCCCTTCTTGGCGCTTTGAATGATATGTTCGGACGCGCGGAACGCCAGCGCCTGAATCGTCATGGTGGGGTGATTGCGGCCGCCGGTGACAAAATTGCTGCCGTCCACGATGAACAGGTTCGGCACATCGTGGGCCTTGTGGATACTTGTCGACCACCGACGTCTTGGGATCGTTCCCCATCCGGCAGGTGCCGCGGTTGTGCGCGCCGCCGCGGCTGTCGCCGACCGGAGGCGCCCAGACCTTCTTCGCTCCGGCCGCTTCCAGAACCTCGATCGACTTCTGGCGGAAGAACTCCATGTTCTTTATGTCGTCGGGATGCGGCGACGACGTGATGCGCATGGCCGGCAGACCCCAATCGTCCTTCACGTCGGGGTCCAGATCGACGCGGTTCGTCTCGAGCGGCAACTGCGTGACGAAACAACGTGATCGTCATCCGGTGATTGGCTTCTTCCTGAAGCGCCTTCTTGTATCCGGCGCCCCAGCGCGGCGCATCCGGCGACAACCCGTCCAGCCCAAGTTCGAACGGGGTCAGATAGCCGCGAGCGGTCATGCGCCCGCCGCCGTAGAAGCCGCGCTTCGGATCCGAAGGCACGTAGTCCACGATGGCGGCGCCGGAAATGACGCCCTTGTACTCGTTCAACGGATGCTCGAAGAGCGCGCTGGCGCTGGCGCCGTTGCCGAACATCACATACTTTCCGACCACGCCGCTCGAGTTCGCCAGCCCGTCCGGGAAACGGGCCGACTTCGACATCAGCAGCAGGCGGGCGGACTCCGCGGCATTGGCGGAGAGGATCACGGCCTTCGCCTTTTGACGCACTTCGCGCTTCTGGGCGTCGAAATAGATGACGCCGGTCACTCGGCCGCTGTTGTCCACCGAGATCTCGCGCACATAGCTCTTCACGCGAATTTCACAGCGGCCCGGTCTTCTCGGCGATCGGCAGCATGGTGACCGCCGAACTGGATCGCGCGCGCACCTGACAGCCGTAGCCGGAACAGATTCCGCAGTTGACGCACGCTGCGCGCCCCATATAAGGCTGCGTAATGATCGCGAGCGGCCCGGGAACGACGGTCAAGTCCCAGTTTGGCCGCCGCGGTGTTGAGCAGCGCGCCCGAACTCTTGAGAGGCACGGGCGGCACCGGATAGTCTTTCGTCATCGGCGCGAGGAACGGCGAATTCACGCGCAGGCCGGAGATACCCATTTCCCATTCGGCCTGCGTGTAGTAAGGTTCGAGTTCCTCGTAGGTGATCGGCCAGTCCGCCATGCCGGTGCCGGAAGGAATGGTCTGATCGTAGGAGGCTTCCTTGAACTCATACGGCAGGTGGCGCCAACTGCTGCTGCCGTAGGTGACCGTGCCGCCGCCCACCACGCAGCCGTAGCTGTGCGTGCCTGGAACGGCTTTGACCTTATCGTTCCGGCGGAACGTGTTGCGCTGGCGCGACGGGATCGCTCATCAAGCGATCGTCGTCGCTCAGGTTGCGTTGCAGCCACTCGTCCTTGTTGTATTCGTGTTCGCGGCCGTACTTTCCCCAACCTCCCTGCTCCAGGACCACGACCGAAAAGCCGGCCAGTCGACAACTGCTTGGCCATGATGCCGCCGCCGGCTCCTGAACCGATGACGACGAAGTCGACCTCGGTTGATGTCGGATACTGTTTCATAGTCATTTCTCCTTCACGCCTTGCCGGCGGTTGGGGCTGCGCGTCGTAGTAACCGAACGGCGGCTTGATGGTTCAGCGAATCGTCGTAGCCGATGAGCTTCCAGCCGATTTTGTCGTAGTTGCCGCCGTGCACCGGGCGAGACAAGAATCCGATGACCGTGTGCGTGCGGACCGTGTTGAAGAACGGCGTCTTCTCGATCGTCGGTGAGCACCTTGATCTGCTGCTCGGAAGTGAGCGCCGAGAATTTGCCGGCGTCCGGGTAGAGTTGCTGCGTCTTCGCTTGAAGATCCTGCAATCCCTGCGTGTAGACGGGCTGGCTGGCTCTTGGCGAAAGTGGACAGAGCCCGGTCGATGAAGTAGAGGCAGTGGGCCTCGCGCGCGCCGGGGGTTTCGTCGGTGGGGATGATCTGGGCCGTCATGGCCTCGATCTCCGCGGCCTGCGCCTCGGTGAAGAAGGCGAGCTGCGGCAGCTGCCCGCTTTGGTCGCCTTGCCGCACGTGTTCTTGAGCGGCGAGAATGCCAGGGTAGTTGGCCGCGACCCACGCCGCGTTCAGGCCCGCCACGGAATTAACAAGAAATGACCGTCGTGATCTTCCTTTAGTGCTCATGCTCTCTCCCTTCCTGCGTTCAGGCCAGTTGGGCGCGGCGCCCGCCGCAGCTTGGGCCTGCTCTGAAAGCTCTGATGCTTAGCATACCTCTTCCCGCAGCACAACGTGCTTCCGGGTTACACATTACCTGTCCCTTTACATCTTCAGCCGGCAGATAACTCCCACGTCGTCGCAGTACCACATCGTTCCTTGCCAAATGCTCATGCCGTGTGGCAAAGGATCTGAATCGGCCAATTGAATCTTCTCGAGAATCTCACCGGTCTCGGGATCGTGCTTGAAGAAGGCGTTCCAATTGGAATCGGTGACCCAGAGGTACTTGCCCTCCCAGCCGATTCCGTGCGGGCGATTGCCGGCGGTGTCGAATCGTATTTCAATAACCCACGTTTTGGGATCCAGGCAGAAGACCATCCGCGCCGGAGGCACCGCCATCCAGAGCTTGCCGTCCCTGACTTCCTGGCCGTGGGCGCCGGTCCCCAAAGCACGGCTGCCGAGCAACTGGCCGGCCTGGAATCCTCCAACTTTGCTGGGATCAGCGTTTTGGGTCGGCTTCTTCGGCCCCGCCGGCGGCCGCTTCGGCGCGAGGGGGCTGCTGCGCGCAGGCGGGTCTCCCGCCATCTGATAAATCACTCCAGCTCCAGGCGTGAAATGTCGTTCCAGCGTTTTACCGGTCATGGCGTCGCACCGAACGATTTCGCGGCTATAAGTGGAGCCAATCCATAGAGTGCCGTCGTCGAACGTGATGCCGCTCGATCGATCCGTCTCGGTGACGAAAGAGCGCAGAACCTTTCCGTCTTCGTAACTGACCAGGTAAGCTTTGTTGGCCTCGCTCTGATCGATCATCCACAAGCCGTCCTTGGTCGCCTGCAAACCATTCGGTTTGGAGCCGGGCGGCGACTTGAAAGCGATTTCAACTTTGCCCGCCCGCCGGGTCTTCACTCCGCCCAGAGTCGGCGCCGCTGCAATGGCCGGCGCGGCAACTCCAAGCACCATAAAGCTTCGTCGATCTAGCATGTGATTCTCCTTTCGAGTTTCCTAAGGGTATCGCACACCGTGGTCTCAGGCTCCCGCTGCACCCTTTCGTCGCGCTTGCCAGAGCCTAAAACCGCCGCGAAATGCATTCTCATTACTTCCTAATCGCGCCCCGGCTGGAAGCTTTTTGAGTAGTTTCGCATTCCCTCCCCCAATCACGACATCGTCCGCCCCCAGTGCTATCTTAAGCCGATTAACGACATCAGCCACATAGCGCCTCCATTTCCTTTTTCCGAATCTTTGGAGGCCGCGTAGTCCAATGAAGTCCTCATAGGTCAGACCTTTCTTGTAGGGCAGGTGAGCTAACTCCATCGGTTCGATAACTCCGTCGACCATTAACGCGGAGCCAAGGCCTGTGCCTAATCCCAGAAAGAGCATTCGACCGCGCCGGTAGCTGCCAATGGCTTGCATGGCCGCATCATTCATTAATTTAACCGGATGCCCGAAGGCCTTTCTAAAATCAAAGCCAATCCAACCGGGCCCGAGGTTATGAGGATCGCTGACTGGCTTTCCGTGCAACACGGGTCCGGGGTAACCAATCGAAACCGCCGAGTATTTCCACTTGGCCGTAGCTCTTTTTACGAGCGTGACCATTCTTCTAGGAGTCATTTCCGGCCCGGAAGGTATTTTTATCGCCACTTTCTGACCAGTTGCGAAGAGCTTCACGTGCGTGCCGCCAATATCGATGACTAGCACTTTACTGCCCGGCGAATCGGTCAACGGCCAGGCTCGTCTTGTTCGGTCAAATAGGCCAGCGCCGCGGTTACGCCGGCCTTCTGGTGAGGCACGCCGGCCAAATCCAAACCCATCTCAACACCAGAGAGAGTTCCGGCCAGCATCAAATCGTTGAAGAAGCCCAGGTGGCCGATTCGAAACACTTTGCCGGCGACTTTGCCCAGCCCAGCACCCAACGACATGTTGAATTTGCGCAGAATGATCGCACGCAACTCCGCTTCTTGGAAACCGGACGGCATCAATACAGCGGTCAAGGAACTGCTGAATTCGTCCGGACATTGAGCAAACACTTCCAGGCCCCAGGCGCGCACCGCTCGCCGCGTGGCTTCAGCGTGCCGGTCATGGCGCTTAAAGACATTCTCCAGACCTTCTTCCTCGATTAAGATTTTCAAGGCTTCGCGCAGGCCATACAGCATATTGGTCGCCGGCGTATATGGAAAAAATCCCTTGCGATTAGACTCCAGCATTTCCTCCCAGCGCCAGTAACTTTTTGGAAGACTAGAACTCTTACTGGCGGCGAGGGCCTTAGCGCTGATGGCGTTGAAGCTGAGGCCTGGAGGCAACATCAGACCCTTTTGCGAGCCACTCACCGTCACGTCGACGCCCCATTCGTCGTGCCGGTAGTCCATCGAAGCCAGCGAAGAAATGGTATCGACCAGCAGCAGCGCGGGATGCTTGGCGTCGTCCAATACCTTTCGAATCGCCACGATATTGCTCTTCACGCCGGTGGAGGTTTCGTTGTGGACCACCATTACGGCTTTGATTTCGTGCTGCCCATCCTGCTCGAGCTTTGCGCGAAGTGCGGCGGGGTCCGAGCCACGGCGCCACTCGCCAGGAATCGAGTCTACGTTCAACGTCAAGCCCGTCGCCATTTTCGACCACAACGTCGCGAATTGACCGGACTCAAAGATCACGACCCGGTCGCCCGGGCTAAGCGTGTTGACCAGCGCAGCTTCCCAGGCGCCCGTCCCCGAAGCTGGATAGATCACCACATCGCTCGACGTCTTGAATATGGTCTTCATGCCTTCGCAGGCAGGCGGTGCCCAATGCAGCGAACTCCGCGCTGCGATGGTCGATGGTCGGTTTGTCGATGGCCCGCAGAATCCGGTCTGGAACGTTCGTGGGTCCGGGAATCTGAAGGAAATGCCGGCCGGGTTGATATGGCATAACTTTCTTCAGTGCTCAAATATATGGTGCCAGGGACGGAATCTAACCGTCGACGCCAGCCATTTCAGGGCTTACCGATTATACTAAGTGGTTCAGAATCAGCGCAAGTGATTGATATAAAGTAGCTCGGAGTTCCGTGTAGAGGATGGTATAGAAAGACGATCTTGGCTTCAATGCCACACGCGAGTTGGAGGAGGTGGACCCCAATGCTTACGGCGTCTGTTCCCCGTATGATCAAAGAGTTCATGCGGCGCGGGCATAGAACTTGAGCAATCCTCCGAGCCGCTGGCGACACTCAACGGCGTGGCCGCGCTGTTCGGTTTGATTTGAGGCATCCGGGAAAAGCAGCTTGTTGCCTTTGCCCTGATGATTGCGTTCGCCGTGATAGTGCGCGCTGAACTCATGGGCGTCGTGGCGCGCCTTCAGGATCCCGCGCGCCGCGTTCCGAACCGAAATCGCCTGTGGGCGGATATTTGGCCGCCACCTTCTCATCGATATCGATGCCCAAGCCCGGCTTGTCGTTCGAATAGCGGATGCCGTTGCGGATTTCCGGACAGCCAGGAAAAAGCTCCTGCAATTGTTCGTTGAAAGCGCGCCCCTCGCAGATTCCGAAATTGTAGATGGCCAGGTCCAGGTGCATGTTGACAGCATGGCCTACGGGCGAAACATTCGCCGGCCCGTGCCAAGCCGTCTGGACTCCGAAAAATTCGCAGGCATACGCAACCTTGCGCGCCAAGTTGAGACCACCGGCGGCGGAGATGTGCATGCGGATGAGGTCGATATAGCGGTTGGAAACGAGCGGCAGCCATTCGTTCTGATTGACGAACAACTCGCCCATCGCAATGCCGATCGAGCTTTGTTCGCGCACGATTTTGTACCAGCTCACATCTTCCGGCGCGAAGAGATCCTCGATGAAGAACGGACGATATGGCTCGACTGCCTTGGCCAGCATGACCGCGCCCCGCGGCGTTGGCCGCTCATGCACGTCGTGACCGATTTCGATGTCCCAACTAATATTCTTTCGGATATATTCGAATGCATCGCATAGCTGCCTGATGTAGGCCGCGTCATTGCCATGCACTTGGCCGCCACCGGCCGAGGCTTGCGGTGCTCCAGGCGCGCGGGCCGGCGCGCCACCGCTCAGATAGATGCGGAAATGATCGTAGCCATCCGCCATCATTTTGCGAATCTGGTCTTCCATCGCCTGCGGCGTGCGTGCCTGGATGTCCCCCAACATTCGCAGACCGCTGCGAACCTTGCCGCCTAAAAGCGCATAGACCGGCACGCCGCAGCGTTTGCCCATGATGTCCCAAAGCGCACCATCGATCGCCGCCATGGCGTTGTTGGCATCCACACTGGCACGCCAATAAGGCGCCACCCACAATTCCTGCCAGAGCTTCTCAATCTCATCCGCATTACGGCCGACCAACATGGGCTTTAAATATTGCTCGATCGTATTCGCCACGATGGTCGGACGCTCTGCATGTGTTCCGCAGCCGATGCCATAGAGCCCAGGCTCGCTGGTATAGACCTTGGCGTTGATCATGTTTGTGCCGCCCAGCTTGGTGATGATCACCTTGATGTCGGTAATTTTGAGAGCCGGTACGCCGCCGCTGCGGGCGCGGTCACGGGCCGCTGCCGCCGGCTGGGTTGCGGTGGTCGTAGCTTGAGCCAGTGCCTCGCGCGCCCAACCGAGACCCGCGGCCGCGCCTGCAGCGCCGCCGGCAATAGCCCTAAGTGTTTCGCGTCTGTCCATAACTCTATATCCTTTCTGCGCTATCTTCTCACGTTATGGCGACGGAACATATTTCAGCTCCGGGGGCCTGGTGTACTGTCAACTCGACCAACCGAGTTCAGATTTTGTATCCAGCGATGTCGAATTGGCTCAGCGCTGCTGGAGAGGTTTGGGCTCTGACAACGCTACCGATAATACGTGTATTGGGGTCGGCTTCCTGTTTACCCTCCACAAGAAACACCATCCGTGCGGTCTTCCGTCCAAATACTTCTACATAGGAATATCTCTGCCTAAGGAGTGATTCTTTTGGCAAAACCATAGGGGGCTGATGGCACGCAATCATGATAGGCAATTCGCGACCGCATGGACTGTCCAGCCACTCTACGGGCGGTTCGCGAGCTCACTCAGCATGCCCCGGACCATCGCCAAAATTGATCGAGGACAAGGCAGGCAAGATAGAAGCCGTGGAAAAAGTTTATATCCGCAGCAGCGCACAGCTTATCGGCGACATTCATGCCGCCGGCATCATCATCGAAAACGCTGAGAACATTAAAGGAAGCATCGAGTTGTCGCGCCACCCAGCCAGAACGTAAGAGAAAGGCGCGGCCGCAAACTGAGGCTGCTCAGTTGATCGGTGCCTCGTAGCCGGTACGCCAGTGGGCTGTTAGTTTGGGGAGCCCTCTTGGCGGAATGAGTTGAATCTCGATGTGATGGTGACGACCGTCCCTAGCTTTGTCCGTGGGCGAATAGTACAGCACATAGCGGTTGCGCAGGTCGACAATGATCTTCTTAGCTAAGTCGGATAGGTCCCGGTCGCCCTCCTCAATCAGGCGCCCTCCCGTCATCTCGGCAAGATTCTTTAGGAGACTCCCGTTGTTGTCTCCGTAAGCATCGTACGGTGCGGGTCCTACGGAATAGAGCAGCGAGTCCGTCTCGCGTAGCGCGTTCTGCAACTCAGAGAGATTGTAGCGGCTATGGTTCTCTCCGCCATCCGACACCAGGATCATGGCCTTTTTGTTCAGCTTGGATTTCTTGATCTGGTTGACGGCCGGGTAGACTGCGTCGAAGAGTGCAGTTTGTCCCTTCGAGTGGGTCATCATAATCTGGTAGTCGATTTCCCCGGCATTCTTGGTGAGGGGCACCACCAGCGTTGGGCTGCTCTGAAACTCCACCAGGAAGAACTCGTCGTCTGTGTCGGCGTTCTTGAAGAACTCGCGTGCGGCCAGCCGGTACTGCTGCAGCCTGCCACCTATGCTCCCGCTGACGTCGAAAATGAAACCAACCGCCACAGGTTCGTCGTCCATCGCGAACTTGACGATTGATTGTGCCTCTTTATTGTCGAAGACGCGAAAGTTTTCCCGGTCCAGGCCACTGACGGTTCGGCCGAGCCGGTCCGTCACGGTCACCGGGACCTGAACTAGTCTCGTGTCGACGCGCAGCGTTGGCGATGGCTCGGTATCCGCCCGCGAACCAGGGGTCCCTTTCTTGGACGCTCCCGGTTTGGTACGCGGTTGGATAGTTACTTGTTGAGCATGCAGCGGAGCCAGGACGGCTAGCGTTACACCGGCGAAAAGTTTCAAAATCCGCCGCAAGAGCTCCTCCGCCGAGAATTATACACTTGAAATTTCACGCGCTGCTGCGCTGGATTACAATTCCATTTCGCCCGACGGCTGGCTGTTAATTAATCACTACAGGTTGCATCAGTCGGTATGTAAACCGGGTTTCCGGCGCGATTTCTACGGTCTTTCCCATCAGCTTTCCTGCGACAGCGCCCCCAGCGGCTCCGATACCTGCTCCTATGCCGGCTCCTGCGCCTCCGCCGAGGGCGCCCCCAATCACCGCCCCACTGCCGGCCCCTACTGCAGTGCCGGTCAGAGTCCTCTTTACCTGCGAGCCACTTTTGGAATCAACCTTGTCCGTCTCCACGTTGACCCTTTGCCCGTTGATGTTCACGGCGACGAGGGAGATGGATAGGGAAGCGCGACGTGAAAAACCCGCGCGCTGTACATCGGTCACCCGTAAGAAGGCCTTGGTGTTCGCCGGCGCTACCGTCACGCCGTTGACGATAATGGGATCGTCCAGGGTTGCGGCGTATTCTCTTTTCAAGTCGGCTTTTTTCGAATCGATGCGGTCAATGGTGCGCACGGCGATCTCCGTACCAATCGGGAGTGTAATGCTTTGAGGCTCCGAAGGCGCCTGAGCGAAGGCGTTGGCACCAAGGAGCAGGCAGAGCTGCCAGAGGATGAGTAGCGAGGGTCTTTTCATGAGAGGTCTCCTGTTTTAACGAATGACACTCCAATGCACAACGCAGCGCTTCTGCGGGCCGGAGCTTTTGTTTTTGAGGATCAATCTTTGCGTCTGTCCTTCGCCGGGCACGAGGCGGGCGTCCCAGGTTTTCATGTCATAGTCCAACCGCATTTTCACCAGCGGCACATCACGGAACACATATTCGGCGTTCTGCGGGATAGGGCCGCCGTTGCACTCCAGCGTGCCAGACATCGCTCCACTGTAAGGCGGCGGAGCCGAGGGCAGCGGAGCTGCAGGCACAGGGGCGGCGTGGAGCGGGCGGCGGGAGCGCCGGTGCGGAATTGGTTGCCGCGGGCCTTGGTGGCCGGTCATTACTGACGCGCGGAATCAAAATGACAGATTCGGTCTGATTATCCGGGGAGCCGCCGGGTGCCGAGGACAGAGAGGGCGCAGACCTTCTGCGCGTGCCTGGCTGCTCGTTATCCGGGGGAATGCCGCCCGGTGCTGAAGATAGAGAGGGTGTCGACCTTCTAGCGAGGGCTTGGCTGCACATTCCCATTACCAGGCGCGTCCATTTTGAGATCGACCTGCCAGCGCTCAGCCCGATAACTCTTTTCCTGGTCTGCCCCATGAAGATCCTGGAGCAGGAGACTCTCGGCTGCTCGACGGTACCGAGGTAGGATCCGCAGGGCACTTTGTCTCCACGTTCCTATATCAGGCATGTCCAGCAGAATCCTGCAGACAGCCTCTGCTTCCGGCTGTGAAAGATCGGGCGCCTGTGAAGCAGATAGGAGATCGTCTAGGAACGGTTTAGCGCTTTCCGGGAAGCGGGCCATCAGGTTTCCGAGCATCGGCGCATACGTAAGATTGAACGCCGCTTGACGCCTTTCGCGCCACGAGAACTCGACGATGCTCGAGGCCACGCGTGAATCGGCCAGTGATTGCATTACCTCCATCACATTCGCCCTGGTGTCTTTTTGCCAGGCAGCGATTAGCTCTTCGTCGAGAATATCCCTGTACCAGGAAAGCAGCCCAGAAAGCGTCGCGATGGTCTTCTGGCTATTATTTGGATCAATTCCTTCTAACAACGTCCTGATCTTTTGATGGGCCACGGTTGGCGAATACGGGGCCGGCCCAACCGGCTTGAACTGGGCATTGGCAATCATAGCTGCTGCAAAGAATAAAAAAGACCGTATACAGGGCCCAGCGCCCCAGGTCCGCAGACCCGAAGTTCCGAGAAGACGCGCCCCTGCGACGGCTGCGGAATGTATATATCGGATTACAATCCTGACGGGGCCATTCATGAATTGAGCCTGAACACGGAAATAAATGCGACCTATTATACCGAAAAGGAACTGCTTATCGCTCAGAAGTTATCAAGGCGCGTTTCCGGTTGCGGTGCTCCTCCTAACTCTGATAAACGCAAGTCCAGACTCCGTGCTGGGTATTCGACTAAGGGCGGCCAATGATACGAGGCCGCTACTTCGCACCACAGCAGAGCGACTTTCGTCCGAATTTCTGGACTTATTCAACTACTCAATGCAGATGGGAATTACTTAGCGCGTGACAAAAGCTATTGTCTTCGGGAGCTATTTAAGCCGGACTACGGCCGCGTACAGCCGCGTCTACTGTTACCCTCAACGACAGTAGTAAATTGTTATCGTTGTAAATCTATCGTTCAGAAAGTGATTGCCTCTCAGTGCCCCATAAGCTAACGAATATCCTTACCCCTGTCCCCAGTGATATCGAAATCGCCCAGGCCGCGACGGCGATTCCGATTGACCAGATCGCCTCCCAAGCGGGCATTCTTCCGGACGAGCTGGAGCTGTACGGCAAGACCAAAGCCAAAGTGCACCTGTCCATTCGCGATCGGCTGAAGGACGTCCCCAACGGCAAATACATCGTCGTGACCGCGATCACGCCCACTCCGCTGGGCGAGGGTAAGACGACCACCACCGTCGGGCTCAGCCAGGGCTCTGGGCGCGCATCTTGGCAAGAAGGTGTTCACCTGCATTCGCCAGCCCAGCCAAGGTCCTACGTTCGGTATCAAAGGCGGCGCGGCCGGCGGCGGCTACAGCCAGATTATCCCGATGGAGGAGTTCAACCTCCATCTGACGGGAGACATCCACGCCATCACCGCCGCGAACAATCTGCTGGCAGCGGCGATCGATACGCGCTATTTTCACGAGCAGCAAACGCCGGACGACGCAGCGCTGTTCGACCGCCTGTGCCCGGCCGGCAAAGACGGGAGCCGGCGCTTCTCCCCAGTGATGTTGCGACGGCTGAGGAAGCTCGGGAATCGAAAACCGAACCCCAGCGAGCTTACGCCGGAAGAGCAGAGCCGGTTCGCCCGCCTGGACATCGATCCGGACAGCATCACCTGGCGGCGCGTGCTGGACACCAATGACCGCATGCTGCGCCAGATCACCATCGGCCAGGGTCCGGAAGAGAAAGGGCTTCACGCGCGTAACCGGCTTCGACATCGCGGTGGCCAGCGAGATCATGGCGATCCTGGCGCTGACCACCGATCTGGCGGATATGCGGGAACGGCTGGGCCGCGATGGTCATCGGCAGCAGCCGCGCCGGTGAACCCATCACTGCCGACGACCTGGGAGTGAGCGGAGCGCTGACCGTCCTGATGAAGGACACCATCATGCCCAATCTGATGCAGACGATCGAGGGCACGCCGGCATTCGTCCATGCCGGTCCGTTCGCCAATATCGCGCACGGCAACTCGTCGATCGTGGCGGATCAGATCGCGCTCAAACTGGTGGGGGCCGATGGTTACGTCCTCACCGAGGCGGGATTCGGCGCGGATATGGGCATGGAGAAGTTTTCAACATCAAGTGCCGCGTACAGCGGCCTGGCGCCCAATTGCGTTGTTCTGGTGGCCACCATCCGGGCGCTTGAAGATGCACGGCGGCGGCCCGAAGGTAGTGGCCGGGAAACCGCTGGCCCACGCCTATACCCAGGAAGATCTGGCGCTGCTGGAGAAGGGTTGCAGCAATCTTGTCAAGATGATTGGGAACGCCCGTGCCTTCGGCATTCCGGTGGTGGTGGCGATTAACCGCTTCAAGGACGATACCAACGCTGAGATCGATCTGGTGCGGCGTGTCGCGATCGCGGCCGGCGCCGAAGACGCTGTGATGACCAATCATTGGGCCGAAGGCGGCGCGGGCGCGGTGAACCTGGCCAAGGCGGTGGTTGCGGCCTGCGAGAAGCCCAGCAATTTCCACTTCCTTTATCCGCTGGAAATGAGCATCAAGGACAAAATCGAGACCATCGTGCGCGAAATGTACGGCGGCTCCGGCGTCGAGTATTCGCCGGAAGCCGAGAAGAAGGATCGAACTCTACACTCGTCAGGGCTTCGACAAGCTGCCCATTTGCATGGCGAAAACGCACCTGAGCTTGAGCCATGACCCGAATTTGAAGGGCGCGCCCAGCGGCTTCATCGTGCCGGTGCGCGATATCCGTGCCAGCGTAGGCGCGGGATTCCTCTATCCGTTGCTCGGAACCATGAGCACGATGCCTGGTCTCTCCACGCGGCCGGGCTACTACGATGTCGATCTGGACACTGCGACCGGGCGGGTGATCGGGCTGTCATGATCTCTGCGGTGTTTCGCAGATCGGGTAATTAGAAGAAGTCAGTCTCGGAAATTGCGACAGACGCAACGAAGTGGGTTGCTGGATACGGGTGTTTCCCGTTCCCTATCTGCCGGCAGCACTTGCAGGCAGGTAGATTCGTGGTTTGAAAGTTTCCCGGCAACTTGCGAACCGCCGATTTCCGGACCAGCATCATCGGTCTATGAGACGTCAATCAGGCGTCGAATGTCCTTCGACGGTGCCATTGCTAAAGAGTCTTGGAATCATCGCTGACTCGATACCCGAAGGAATATTCGGTGCGGTTGACTCGGAACAGGTTACAAGATATCTTAATTAACGCTACTGGATATCCCCTTGACTCAGCCGACCCCAACATATAGATTTCAGGAATGGAGGATTACCCGCGCACCGTTCAGGAGTTCGAGAGTCGTTTCGCGAAGGAAGAAAACTGCCGGGCCTACCTAGTCAGCCTGCGATGGCCCGAGGGATTTCAATGCCCGTGCTGTCACGGCAAGAAGGCGGTTGTGGTTCGTGACACTTTGTTCCAGTGCTGTGGCTGCCGCCGCCAAGTGTCGGCCACCGCGGGTACCATTTTCCAGGACACCCGGAAACCGCTGGTGATGTGGTTTCGGGCGATGTGGTATGTGACGAGCCAGAAGAACGGGGCGAGCGCCCTGGGTTTGCAGCGGGTGCTCGGCTTGGCTAGTTATGAGACCGCCTGGACCTGGCTACACAAACTGAGACGGGCAATGGTCCGGCCGGACCGGGATCGGTTGAGCGGTTGGGTGGAAATGGACGAGACCATGGTGGGCGGATTGGAGGAGGGAGCTTGGGGAAGGCAAACCGCGCGAAAGGCGTGGGTTGTGATCGCTGCCCAGGCCGATGGAGCGGGCATTGGGCGCATCCGGATGCGGATGATCAGGGACTGCTCGGCGGCCAATCTCCACCCGTTCGTGGAGGATTGCATCGAACCCGGAAGCGTGATCCACACGGACGGCTGGCAAGGATACGCAGGCTTGGAGAAGCAGGGCTATCAACGGGAGATCACGAGGTTGGGGAATCGAAGGAAAGAAGCTTCCAAGTTGATGCCTCGGGTTCATCGGGTCGTGTCGCTGTTGAAGCGCTGGCTGCTCGGTACACACCAAGGCGGGGTAGCTTATTACTACCTGCCTTATTATCTGGATGAATTCACATTTCGCTTCAATCGCCGGAAATCCAAGAGCCGAGGGAAGCTCTTCTTTCGGCTCGTGCAGCAGGCCGTGAATACGCCGCCGAACACCTATGAGTCGATAGTGAGAACGGTTAGCGGGCCACCACTACATATGGGGGCAAGCTGAGTCAAGGGGATATCCAGCTTAACGCTATTAACGCTTATGACAAATGACCAATGGTGCCGAATGGTTCTCAAGAAATTCTTTCCCCCTTCGACGGTCAACGATGCTACATACATCTCTCCTGCGCTAGCCAAAATAACTGGTGAAATTTGGCAAGATTGGCAGCGCATCGAGCCATTTGCTAGGTCATTACCAACAACGCCGCAATACAGCGCACCGCCGGGCTCGGCATGGATACTTCAGGTTCTGGGTTCTGCGGTATGGCGGAGGTTCACGGATGACCCATATGCAGTTACTCCTACAGTTCAAGCTCGCATCCGCCAAAGATTTGGTGGCAGAGTACAAGCGGCTGTAAGCACCGGGAAAGACCTCGACCAGATATAGCCGGCCCCGTTTTTACAGTTGGACCGATCGTCCTTTCCGCCTAGAGTCTCGCGTGTGGAACAGAATGGGCCCTTTCTGTCCGAAGCGACTCTTCGAGGCTTGTGACTAACGGTTTATTGTCGCGGCTATTTCGGAGGAGTGCCTCACTTCTTCGAGACAGGTCCGCATCGCAAGTGATATTAACAGCCCACGACTCTTGAAGATTTTCTCCAGTACGAGCAGGCGCAGCCCTTGTTCAATGAATGGAGGCCACCCCGAGCGCATTCCGGAAGTCTGTCTTAGTTTAATCATAGCGATCTCTGCGTATTCGCGGGCACAGGCGTCTGGGTACTGGATCGAAGTGGGAACAGGGCCTCTTAAAGCGGCGATCGCGCCCGCGACGCCGAGACCGAACAGCTTGTGATGAGCGCTAGAACAGTTCATACGACCTCGAACCCGTTGATGATACATCATTACGAGCGGGAGCACAGATCAATCGCCCACTGGATCCGTTCAGCCCGGTCGGTCGGCAAACCGAAGCAATCCAACATGAGTGAAAAGTCGGGTTCTGCTTGCGAACGCGGCCCGGTCGCAACGTGACGGGCTACGCTAAGCTCTGCATCCGATAGCCATCGTATACAATAGGTAGTTTCGCAGTCCTGAGAATTTCCACTCAGGAGTCATATGGCAACCGCAGTTGATACCGCTACTGAGACCAAATCCGCCGCGACTACAGAGATGATTTCGAGCGGCCAGATCGTCGCCAAAATGCTCAAGCAGGAAGGCATCAGGCACATCTTCACCATTTCCGGCGGCCACATTGTCGATATCTATAACGGATGTATCGACGAGGGGATAGAGATCATCGACGTACGCCACGAGCAGGTGGCCGCTCACGCGGCCGATGCCTACGCGCGCATCACCGGGCTGGGCTGCGCGGTGGTGACCGCCGGCCCCGGCACAACCGACGCGGTGACCGGAATGGCGAACGCGTTTCGCGCCGAGAGCCCGATGCTGCTGATCGGCGGCAATTCGGCGCTCAAGCAATACCGCATGGGCGGGTTGCAGGAACTGCGTCACACCGAAATGATGACGCCCATCAGCAAATTCGCCTCGCTGGTGATGACGACCGATCGCGTGGCGGAAATGATGGGCATCGCGTTTCGCGAGATGTACAACGGCGCGCCCGGGCCTGGGTTCCTCGAAATCCCGCACGACATCATGGATGGCAAGGTCGAGGCGTCCAAAGTGCGCTATCCCGAAGAATTTCCGCGTGCGCGGCGCCGACGGCGGCGCGCCGGAATTCATCGGCGATCCCAAGATCGTGCAGCAGGTGGCGGACCTGCTCGCGAACGCCGAGCGCCCCGTGGCGTTGTTCGGCACGCAGGCGCGCACTTGCCGCGCGCATGACGCCATCGACCGGTTCGCGCGCCATTTCAACATGCCGATCTACGTCAATGGCTCGGCGCGCGGCACGCTGCCGCGCAACCATTCCCACGGTTTCATGCCTTCGCGCAAGACCGCGTTCGACAACGCCGACGTCATCCTGCTGGCCGGCACGCCGCTCGATTTCCGCATGGGCTACGGCCGGCGCCTCAATCCCAAGGCGAAGATCGTGATCATGGACATGGATTACAAGAACGTCGGCAACAACCGCGACTTCGACTTCGGGCTGGTCGGCAATCTGCGCACGATCGTGAACGCCATGTGCGAGGCTTCGCAGCGGCGATACCACGCGGAAACACGATCCTTTCCTCAAGATGCTGCGCGAGGACGAGGAAAAGAGCAAGAGCAAGAACGACAAGATCATCGCGGCCAACGAAGTGCCGATTCATCCCGTGCGCCTGTGCCACGAGATCAACGAGTTTCTGCAGGAAGATACGGTCTACATCGGCGACGGCGGCGACATCGTCACGTTCTCGGGCTCCATCGTGCGGCCGCATAAACCCGGCGGATGGATGGATCCTGGCCCGCTCGGCACGCTGGGCGTCGGAACCGGCTTTGCCATGGCCTCCAAGCTCGCGCAGCCGCAGCGCGACGTGGTGGTGCTTTTCGGCGATTGCTCGTTCACGCTGACCGGCTTCGATTTCATCACCATGGTGCATCGGAAACTGCCGTTTGTCGGCGTGATCGGCAACAACTCGTCGTGGAACCAGATTCGCTTCGGCCAGGAGCGCAAGTATCCGGGCCGCGGCGACATCGGCAACATCGTGGGCGACGTGCGCTTCGACCGTCTGGCGGAAGCGATGGGCGGTTTCGGCATCCGCGTGACCAAGCCCGAGGACATCCGGCCCGCGCTCGAAAAGGCCCGCGACTCGGGCATGCCGGCGCTGGTGGACGTCGTGATCAATCGCGACGTCTATTCGTCGGGCACCTCGAACCAGACCATGTACAAGTAGTCCGCCGCGCATTTTCCGCCGCGCATTTAAAGGAGAGGAAAGATAGATGGAAGCACTGAAGGGAATCCGCATTCTCGACATGACGCACGTGCAGGCGGGGCCGACCTGCTCGCAACTGCTGGCGTGGATGGGGGCCGACGTGATCAAGCTGGAGTCGCCCGCCGGCGATGCGACGCGCGGTCAGTTGCGAGACGTGCCGAATGCGGACAGCCTGTATTTCACGATGTTGAACTGCAACAAGCGCTCGATTACGGTCAACATGAAGTCGCCCGAAGGCAAGGCGGTGTTCGTCGAGCTGCTGAAAAAGAGCGACATCCTCATGGAGAACTTCGGTCCCGGCGTGCTCGACCGGCTCGGGTTTCCCTGGGAGAAAGTCCACGAAATTAACCCGCGCGTGGTGATGGGTTCGATCAAGGGCTTCGGCTCCTCCGGCCCCTATGCCGATTTCAAGGCGTATGAGAACGTGGCGCAGGCGATGGGCGGCGCGATGAGCACCACGGGAGTACCCGAAGGGCCGCCGTATGTCACCGGCGCGCAGATCGGCGATTCGGGTACCGGCCTGCACCTCGCGATCGGACTGCTCGCCGCGCTCCAGCAGCGTGACCGCACCGGTGAGGGGCAGTACGTCGAAGTGGCGATGATGGACGGCGTGATGAACCTTTGCCGCGTCAAGTTGCGCGATCACCAGCGCCTGACGCGCCAGGAACTGTCGGAGTATTCGGTGCCGACCAAAGGCTTGACCGCCACTCCCCGAGCCGGCAACGATTCGGGCGGCGGCCAGCTCGGCATACGCCATCAAATGCAAGCCCGGCGGTCCCAACGATTACGTGTATATCGTGGTGCAGGAAGCGGTGTGGGAACCGCTCGCTAAACGGATCGGGCCCGAATTGGGTTGCCCGGACCTGGCAACCGATCCGCGTTTCGCCAAGATCGCCGACCGCCGCAAGAACCAGAACGAGATGTGGCCGTTGATCGACAAGTTCGCGTCGAATTACACCAAGCGCGAGTTCATGGGGATTATGAATGAGCTGGATGTGCCCTGCGGCCCGATCATGTCTACCGAGGATCTGGCCAACGACGAGCACGTGCGCGGGCGCGAGATGTAGGTGGAGGTCGACCATCCGCAGCGCGGCAAGTGGTACAACGTCGGCATGCCGATCAAGCTTTCGGCGTCTCCCGCGGAGATCAAGCGGTCGCCCTTATTGGGCGAGCATACCGACGAGATACTCAAAGAAGTGCTGGGCTGGAGCGATGCTCAGATCGCGGCCAGCAAACAGGCGGGAGCCTTTTCGATGCCGCCGAAAACCAAGTAGGGCGGGAGCGCAATGAAGATCGCGATCATCGGGCAGCAGGATTTTGGCAAAGCGGTGCTCGAAGCGTTTCTTGCTCGTGGCGACGATGTCGCGGCTGTTTTCTGCGCGCCTGAGAAGGAAGGCGCCCGGCCGGATGCGCTGCGCGCTGGCGGCGCAGGAGAAGGGCCTGAAGGTCCATCAGTTCAAATCGCTGAAGCGATCCGGAAGCCGCGCGGGCCATGCAGTCGGCCGGCGCCGATATCGGCATCATGGCTTTCGTGCTGCAGTTCGTGCCACAGGAATTCGTGACGATACCGAAACATGGCACGATCCAATATCATCCGTCGCTGTTGCCCAAGTACCGCGGCCCGAGTTCGATCAACTGGCCGATCATCAAGGGCGATACGGAGACTGGGTTGACTATATTCCGTCCCTCGGACGGGCTGGACGAAGGCGCTGTGATTCTCCAGAAGAAGACGCCGATCGGCCCCGACGACACGCTGGGCAGCGTCTATTTCGATCGCCTGTTCCCGATGGGCGTGAAGGCGATGCTGGAGGCTGCGGACCTCGTGCTGGCCGGTAAACACACGGAGACCGTGCAGGATGAGTCGCAACGCGAGTTACGAGGGCTGGTGCCGCTCGGCGGAGGCTAAAATCGACTGGGCCAAGCCCATCGATCACGTCTACAATCTGATTCGGGGATGCAACCCGGCGCCAGGGGCGTGGACCACTTTCAACGGCAAGAAGTTGCAGATCTTCGACGCCCGCAAGACGCTCTTCCGGCGTTTTGCCGACGTGCCGGGAAAGATCGGCGAAGTGACTGATGTCACCGCGCAAAGCTTCAAGGTCACAGCCCAGGGTGGGCTGATCGAAGTGCTCAAGGCCAAGCTCGAGGACGGCAAGAAAATGAGCGGCGGCGAGGTTGCGCAGGCGGGCGGCATCGGGCCGGGCAGCCTGTTCGGCAGTTGACACGGCTATCCTGAGACTAAGAGAGGAATCATCGCCTATGGCAATTCCGTCGAAGGCACGGCTGACCACCCCGCTGATCCGTGAGAATGGCGGGCATCGAGAAGCGTCTTGGGACGAGGCGCTCGACCGCGTGGCACACGCTTTCGGGCGTACCATCGAAAAGCAAGACTCGCGGGCGTTTGGCATGTTCAGTTGTTCGAAGACAACGAATGAGTTGAACTACATTACCCAGAAGTTCGTCCGCTCGGTGATCGGGAGCAACAATATCGACAGTTGCAACCGGACTTGACACGCCCCCAGCGTCGTCGGTCTGGCGACGGTTTTTGGAGCGGGCGGCGGTACGAGCTCGTATACCGAGGTGGAAGAAACCGGCGCAATCTTTCTCTGGGGCTCGAACGCGCGCGAGACGCATCCGATCTTTTTCCACCACGTGTTGAAAGGCGCGCGGAATGGAGCGAAGCTCTATGTGGTCGATCCGCGACGCACGAGTTCGGCGCAGTGGGCGGACGCCTGGCTCGGCCTCGAAGTCGGATCCGATATTTCGTTGGCCAACGCGATGGCCCGCGAGATCATTGCGGCGGGGTTGACGCATGAGCAGTTTATTCAGAATGCCACCAGTGGGTTTGAAGCTTATCGTGAGTGCGTGGAGAAGTATACGCTCGACCGAGCCGAGCGGGAGACCGGTGTACCAGCCAAGACGATTCGTGCTGCCGCGCACGCGTATGCCAAGGCGAAGCGCGCCGTCATCTGCTGGACTCTGGGCATCACCGAGCATCACAATGCCGTGGACAACGTTCTGGCGCTCATTAACTTGGCTCTTCTTACCGGCCACGTCGGCCGCTACGGCAGCGGGCTAAACCCGTTGCGCGGGCAGAATAATGTGCAGGGCGGCGGTGACATGGGGGCCATTCCGGACCGCCTGCCCGGCTTCCAGCATGTTGAGAACGACGAGTTGCGGGGCAAGTTCGAGCGGGCGTGGCGTTGCCGAATCCCTCCGAAAAAGGGTTGGCACTTGAGCGACATGTTTCAGGCGATGGAGCGCGGCGAGTTAACCACTCTGTATGTGCTCGGAGAGAACCCCGCGGATTCCGAGGCTGATCGTCACCACGCGTTGAAGCTGCTCGGCGGGCTCGAATTCCTGGTGGTTCAGGATTTGTTTTATACCAATACGGCCGCGCTGGCCGACGTAGTTCTTCCCGCGGCCGCAGGCTGGTGTGAATCCGAGGGCACCGTCACATCCAGCGAGCGTCGCGTGCAGCGCGTCCGAAGGGCTGTCCCACCCCCGCCAGGAGTTCGCGATGACATCGAGGTAGTTTACGAACTGGCGCGCCGTCTCGGCCACGAGTGGGGCGAGCCGCGCTCGGAATGCATCTGGGACGAAGTGCGAGCTTTAAGTCCGATGCACACCGGCATGAGCTATCGCCGTCTGGAGGAGTTGGGCGGCATCCAGTGGCCGTGCTACGACGAATCGCATCCGGGTGAGATATTTCTGCACGGCCGCCTCTGGCAAGATCCCTTGATCGGTCCGCGGGCGCCTTTCAGCGTGGTGGAGTTCGAGCCGCCGGTGGACCAGCTCGACGAAGAGTACCCCATCCGTTTGACGACCGGACGGCGCCTGGATTCCTACAACACCGGCGTGCAGACCGATCGCTATTCACTCGCCGCTTCGCCGTGAGGAGACCCTCGATCTTTCACCCGAAGACGGTGCCAGCTACGGGCTGCAGGAGGGCGAGAAGGTCCGCGTGCATTCGCGCCGCGGTTCTGTGGTTGCTCCGGTTCGATTCGATCCAGGTCTGCGCCGCGGCTTGGCATTCCTCACCGTGCATTTTCACGACCAGGTGGCCACCAACGAATTGACCATCGAGGCGGTGGATCCAAAGTCGGGAACGTCCGAGTTCAAGGCCACGGCGATCCGCATCGAGAAATACCAGGAGAATTGATTGGACTTACACTTGACCGCCGACCAACCGACTTTGGCCGAAAAGTCAGCGGTCGATGGTGAGCTAGGTGCTGCGGAGGCGAGTTCGGATCGGCACCGGCTGCTGCCCGCACTGCATGCGATTCAGGCGCGCATTGGACACATCACGCGTGGAGCGGTGAACTACCTGGCGCAACGATTGGACGTGGCGCCGGCCGAGATTCACGGAGTGGCTTCGTTCTATGGAATGTTCTCGCTGACACCGCGGGCTCCCGTCGTGGCCCACGTTTGCGATGACATCGCTTGTCTAGCGCGCGGCGCGGCGGCCCTCTGTGCCGAACTCGAGAAACCGCCTTTGCCGGTGAATAGCACCTGGCAACGAAGCCCTTGCCTGGGTCTGTGTGAAAGGGCGCCCTGCGGCTCTGGTCATCGCGGCGGGCGAAACTGCCCGCGCACGCGTCCTGGCTCCGGCGCGTGCGGACGCACTGAAATCCCTGATCAGCGAGGCCACGGAGGGCCGCCTTCCTGCTGAACCCGATGTCTTCAATCCAGCGGTGTCGGTTCCCCAGGCAGGGCAGCCGCAGCTTCGGCTGCTCCGCCGTATCGGTCAACCGACCCATCGAGCCTAGATGATTACCGCCGGCTTGGCGGTTACGAAGCTCTACGCCGGGCAGTCGAATTGGGACCCGAGGGCGTGGTTCGCGAAGTGATTGAGTCCCGGCTTCTCGGCCGGGGTGGCGCCGCCTTCCCGACCGGCAAGAAATGGGAGGCTCTCCTTAACCAGCGCCCTCTTGGCAAGCCCCATTACGTCATCTGCAATGCCGACGAGTCTGAACCAGGGACGTTCAAGGATCGTGTCGTTATGGAAGGCGATCCCTTCGCTGCTCCTCGAAGGCATGACCATCGCGGCGTTTGCCACTGGCGCACGACAAGGGCTTCCTCTACATTCGAGGCGAATATCCGCTCGCCGACAGCAGGCTGCAACATGCCATCCAGTCGGCGCGCGCTGGGCGATTCCTGGGCGACAATATCCTCGGCCGCGACTTGTGCTTCGACATCGAGTTGCGGCGCGGCGCGGGCGCCTACATTTGCGGCGAAGAAACCGCGCTGTTCAACTCCATCGAAGGCTACCGCGGCGAACCGCGCAATAAGCCTCCTTTCCCGACGCAGGCCGGCCTATTCCGCCAGCCGACCGTGGTGAACAACGTTGAAACGCTGATTAATATCCCGGAGATCATCCTGCACGGCGGCGCAGCCTACGCGAGCATCGGTACGAGAGACTCCGCCGGATACCGTCTGTTCTGCCTGTGCGGCCACGTCGTTCGTCCCGGTGTTTACGAGGTGCCCTTCGGCGTCACGCTCGCGTCAGATGATCGACCTTGCCGGCGGCCTCAGCGGCACCGGTCGTCTGCAAGCAGTACTGCTCGGCGGGGCGGCGGGTGGTTTCGTTTCTCCAGCGGAACTTGATACGCCACTGACCTTCGAGGGTACGCGGGCGATCGGCGCAACCCTTGGCTCCGGCGTCATCATGCCGCTGGACGACAGCGTCGACCTGAAGCGGATTCTTCTGCGCATTGCCTCCTTCTTCCGCGAGGAGAGCTGCGGGCAGTGCGTTCCTTGCCGAGTCGGCGCGGTTCGTCAGGAGGAGGCACTAGAGCGCCTGATTCACAACCGGCCGCTCGGTTCCGTGGGGGAAGAGATCCATACGTTGCGCGAGATGGGACAGGCCATGCGGGACGCTTCCATTTGCGGGTTGGGACAAACTGCTTCAAGTGCTCTCGAATCGGCATTGAATCGGAGTCTCTTCTCATGAGTGAGCCTGCCGTCGCGCCTTCGCCGCTGATCCCGATTCCACGCGGACCGGTACCCGAGGCTCCGCCCGCACTCAGCCCGCAGCTTGATCGAGATTCGCATCGATGGAAAATCCGTCTCTGTTCCGGAAGGCGCTACCATCCTTGATGCCGTCGCGGAGACTGGGGATCGATACGCCGACGCTCTGTTACCTCGAGACCCTTGCGCCGGTCAACGTTTGCCGCGTGTGCGTGGTAGAGCTGGAAGGCTCCCGCACGCTGGTCCCGGCCTGCTCACGGAAAGTCGAGCCGGGCATGGTGATCCACACCGATTCCGAACGGGTCCGCCTCAGCCGCCGTCTGGTGCTCGAGTTTCTGGCATCGGCCGTGAACGTCTCGACCGCTCCGGCTTTTCAAGCTTACATGCAGCGCTACGGCGCGCGGCCAGAGCGTTTTGGACATCAGGCGGAGACGGTGGCACAGCCGCCCAAAATCGATAACGATCTTTACGTTCGCGACTATTCGAAGTGCATCCTCTGCTACAAGTGCGTGGAGGCGTGCGGCGTAGAGGCACAGAATACGTTCGCCATCGCCGTCGCCGGACGCGGGTTTACGGCCCACATCGCCACCGAGTACGATGTTCCACTGCCTGACTCCGCCTGCGTTTACTGTGGGAACTGCATTGCTGTTTGTCCCACTGGAGCGCTGATGTTCAAGAGCGAATACGATATGCGCGCGGCGGGCGCCTGGGACGAATCCCGCCAGACTCATGCCGACACCATTTGTCCCTACTGCGGCGTGGGATGCACCCTCACAGTTCACGAGCAGGATGGCGAGATCGTGCGCGTGACTTCGCCGATCGATCACTCCGTGACGCACGGCAATCTCTGTATCAAGGGCCGATTTGGGTGGCAGTTCGTCCAGATTAAGTGAGTCTACAGGGTGCATTTCATCCAGATCAGGAGAAAGTGTTGCAACGAACGTTCGTCCTGGGCTCCGCCAAAACTCCATGGACTCTGACTATGCTTAAGCAGAAACAGGGACGCCTCGGTGATACCTGGTATCTGGACGAACTCTTCATCAGAATCAACGGCCAGCAGCAGTCTCTTTGGCGGGCCGCGGATCAGGATGGTTATGTCAATCCCGTGCAGCCGAGCGGTTTCTTCGCAGATTGTTGCGCGGTCAAGGCAAGCACCATTCCGGATCGTCACCGACAAGCTGAAGAGCTATGCTGCTGCCGGTCGAACGATCCTGCCGGGCGTTACCCACGATACCCAACAATATGCCAACAATCGGGCCGAGATTTCGCATCAGCCCACTCGGATGAGAGAACGATAAATGCGCCGATTCAAGTCACCCCGACAAGCTCAGCGCTTTCTATCACTCCACAAATGCCGCGCAACCCAAAATAGATTCCGGACGACACCTTGCTGAGATCGACTCGTCAGGGACTCTTGAGGTCTCGGTCCTTCGCGGTCCGGAGGGGATGCCCGGCGAAGACTGGTTTAACGCGGAAGAAATTCTAAGGGCGCGCCAAGAAGGTAGCTGCCCCTTCTTCACCCAAGTAGCGCTCCAACAACCGCAAGTCAGTCTTGCGGAGGTCGACCACAATCAGACCGTCTAGAGCGTTCGCGAAATTTCGGTCGACATTGAACGCTACAAGCTCGCCCCCCAGTTTTAGATATTGCTTAAGCAAGATTGGTACGCCCTTGCGGTCGAGTTCGATATCGGCAACCAGGGTGGAGAGTTCTTCAAGGTCCCAACTGGGCGCCTTCACTAGCTCTTGCGCGATCCGAAAGGGGCGCGCTCGAAAGGGATTGCGTGCGCGAACCATGGGGGCTAATTCGGGCGATTGGCGATACGCTTTTAGGAACTGGACCATCAACTGGCGCGAAGCAGGGGTGTAATGGGTGCTGATGCTGACCGGGCCGAAGAGAACTTTGTAGCGAGGATTGCGGACCAGGAATTCGCCGATGCCTCGCCACAAGAGTAGCAGTGGCGCGTATGTCCTTTGATACTCGCGGCGAACAAAGGAACGGCCTAACTCCAAGGCTGGGCCGATACGTTCGAGGAAAGATGGTTTCCATGCAAACAATCGCCTGGTGTAGAGGCCCTCTACGCCTATGCTGTTGACGATCTCATCCGAAGGACCCAGGCGGTAAGCGCCCACGACTTGTTGCGCCGTTCGGTGCCATAAGAAAAGATGCCAATAGTGATCATCGAATATGTCCAAATCAATTGCTTGGCCGGTTCCTTCGCCTACTTCGCGAAACGTGATCTCGCGCAGCCGGCCGATCTCGTGAAGAAGTTGGGGAGTCTGGTGCTTTCGCCAGCAGCACCCTAGGAATTCTTCGGTTTCGAGGAGTGTTTGATGGGGCGACAGCTGGGCGACTTCGGCGGCCATCAGCCCGTCGACGTTACCTACTCGGGGCCTGGCGACTTCTGCGGTGACGCGGCCGCCGCGTATCCCGGTTTTCCAATAAATAGGTTCGATGACGCAGATAACGGACTAGAGCCAGGTCGTCTTGATAACGCCGCACTTTAGCTGGGCTGATCGGACTCCCAATGCGCAGTTCAATGTCGCTGTTGTTTTTGTTCAAGAATTCATGCGCGAGCAGCGCGGTGCGGACGCGCGGGTGCAGGAGTCCGAGCAACTGGAACAGGACGCTATTTGCGCCAACGAAATAAACGGGCAGGACTGTGGCGGCGGTGATCCGTATCAGGCGTGCGATGCTGCGATTCCATTCCGGATCGGTAACGCCACCCTGCATAAGATTCAGGTGCGCGACTTCGCCGGCAGGGAATACAGCCAGCAAACCGCCGCGTTTGAGCCACACGATGGAGTCCTTCAACCCGCCCTGATTGGCTCGAACTGCGCCGTGGCCGCCGAAGGGATTTACAAAAATACAGTATTGTCTCGCCTCCGGCAAGGTTGAAAGAAGGTGGTTCGCCATCACCTTGACGTCGGGGCGAACTGTAGCGAGTAAGGAGACCAAGAATCGCCCCTTCGATCAGGCCAAACGGATGATTGGCAACAGCGACTACCGGGCCCTCCTTCGGCACCTGCAAGAGATCGCTAGCGGAGACCTTCGGGTGCACATTCATTGCTTCAAGGAATCTCCCCAGAAAGCAGTGTTCGCCGCCATCTTTCCGAACCTGTTCGTAGAGGTCATTAAAACGGTCAAGAACCAGCAGCCGCTCCAATGTGCCTTCCAACGGCGCCGGTAGCTTTTGACCGAAAAGCATGGTCAGAGCATCTCGCATTTAACAACATCAAAACAAATCATCGTGAATTTGTAACTACTAAGCCGTTACGGTTGGGTTATGATGTCTGTTCAGATTTCGAGAGGTGAACATGACAACAAGCCAACCCCTCCCCCTGGCTGTAGCTTCGCTCACGAGCGCTATTAGCTGGACCTGGCAGCTCAAGATCGATGAGACCGGTCTCTATCGATGGTATTTAGATGGTGTAATGCGGACCCAGTTACGCGGCTGTACACGCACTCAGGCTGAAGGCGCCCTCCGAAGGTTTGTGGAACATTCGCTTCGCGGCGAACTAGAGATCATTGATACACCGGAAGGAGTGTCTCAATAAAGAGTGTGCAACACCGATTCGGTCAACACCTGGCGCGCCTTCGCGCTGATTAGATGGTGTCGCCCGGTGATTTTGTCTGCCGGGCAATTCGCTGCGCGAGAAACCACGCCTGGCGATCGTGGCCGCCGTTGCGGGACTTGTATGCGTAAGAGCCATCCTTGTACATGCGGCGCGCACTCGCCTGGTCATGCAGATACGCGTGCAAAATCTCGTCCTTCAGACGCCGGATCAGAGCGGGTCGTTCGACGGGAAAAAGCACTTCCACGCGGCGGTTCAGATTGCGCGGCATTAAATCAGCGCTGCCAAGATAACATTCTTCAGCGCCGTTATTGCCGAAGTAGTAGATCCGGCTGTGTTCCAGAAAACGACCCACGATACTGCTGACACGGATGTTCTCGCTCACTCCGGCAAGCGAGGCCGCAGACAGCACGCGCCTCGGACAATCAGATCCACTTGGACCCCGGCTTGTGAAGCTTGATAGAGCAAGCGGATCAGCGGGCCGTCCTCAAGTGCGTTGGTTTTGAAAATCAGATGGCCCTGACCGCCATTGCGCTGTACTTCGATTTCTCGCTCGATCATCTCCTCGAAGCGCTGGCGGAGATTTAGCGGCGCTACCAGCAGTTTTCGAAAGCTCTTCTTGTTCGAGTAGCCGGTTAGGTAATTGAAGAGATCGGTTGCATCGGCGGCGATCAGTTCGTCGCTGGTAAAGAGGCCGAGATCCGTATAGAGTCGCGCGGTAAGCGGATTATAGTTGCCGGTGGCCAGGTGGCAATAGCGCCGGATTTGTTCGCCTTCGCGGCGGACGATGAGCGTGACCTTGGAGTGCACTTTTAGCCCGAGCAGACCGTAGACCACGTGGACGCCTTCGCGTTCCAGCGCTCTGGCCCACTCGATGTTGCTTTCTTCGTCGAAGCGCGCCTTCAATTCCACCAGTACGGCTACCTGCTTGCCGTTTTCAACCGCCTCCAACAAGGCGTCCACAACCGGTGAGTTACCGCCCATCCTATACAAGGTCATTTTGATGGCCAGGACGTCCGGATCTTTCGCGGCCTTTCGCAGAAACTCGACCACAGGCTGGAAAGAATCGTAAGGATGATGCAGCAGCTGGTCCTCCTTCCGGATCAGACCAAAGATGTCGTCATCTTTGGCGCCCAAGCCGGGCGGCGTGAAAGGTAAGAATGGTTTGTCCTTGAGATCCGGGCGGTCCAGGCTGACCAGATATCTCAAACGGCTCAGATCCAGCAACCGTCGACGTGATAAATACTCGCCGCTTCTACTTCCAGATTGTTGGCAAGTATTTCCACCATGGAGGCCGGCATATTGGCGTCTACCTGAAGCCGCACGGCATCCCGAAAGCGCCGCTGCCAAACTGCTTCTTCGATAGTTTCCAGCAGATCGTCGGTCTCCAGTTCCTTGATCGCCACTTCGGCGTCGCGCGTCACATGGAACACGTGCGCCTGAACAATCTCCAGGCCGGGAAAAAGATGATGGAGGTTGGCGATGACCAACTGCTCGATCGGGTACGAAGCCCTGAGCGCGGGTATTCTGGCCGCTCTCGCTGGTCAGGTTCACCGGAAGGAATTTCGGGCAGGGAATCGGGAACCTTTACGCGGGCGAAATGCTCGTGTCCGCCTGTGTCCCGTACCACTACAGCCAAATTCAGACTGAGATTCGAGATGTGTGGAAACGGGCGGCCAGGGTCGAAGGCGAGCGGGGTGAGCACCGGGAAGACTTTGTCGATGAAAATTGCGTCGAGCTGCGCCCGCTGTTCGGCATCGATCGCGGAGAGATCCACCAGGTGGATATTGGCCGCGCTGAGCGCAGGCAACAGCCGGTCGCGAAGGAAATCATAGGCCTCGTCCATCAGCTTGCCAACTTCGGTTCTGATCGCCTCCAAAGTCTCAGCCGGGCTCCGGCCATCGATCCCCGGCTCATGCACGCCGTTCTCAATCTGCTGCATCAAGCCGGCCACTCGGACCATGAAGAACTCGTCCAGGTTCGATCCGAGAATGGAGAGGAATTTTACGCGCTCCAACAAAGGATTACGAGGATCGCGCGCTTCCTCCAGCACGCGGCGTTGAAACTCCAGATGGCTTAATTCACGGTTGAGATACAGTGCGGGATTGTGCAGGTCCGGAAAGTGAATTTCAAGGGGAGCTCTGGCAGGTTCCGCACACATATGTCCTCTAGTTTAACGAAACGGCGCCGTACGCCCGTTACAACCTACTCACTGGCAAACGAATAACGACGTATCGGCACCGGCATTGGTGAATTTAAGCCCTTCACGCTCCTCCATAGAATTTCATTCAGCTCTTGCGCAGGGGCCCGATCCACATCTGTGAAATCCATGTGCATGGACCGCCGCGCTCCGTAAGCACGCAAAGTATTCTTGACGTTGAGATCCACCTGCGGCGATCGGACCGCATAAGGAGTCAGGTCCGGCGTCACGCCGAATGATTTGTAGATGGGCGCTGCCGCGGCGTCGTATTGGCTCATCGGCGGCAGGCCCAATAGCAGTTCGATCGTCCGCAACATCGAACTGGTGGTGTACAGCGTCGAATCAACCGTCTCGCGGTGGATGTAAGGGCTGATCACCAATCCAACAGTCCGATGCGCGTCGATGTGATCGGGGCCATCTTGGGCATCATCTTCAATAACGAAGACCGCGGTTTCTGGCCAATATCGGCTGTGCGTGACGCGCTCGACGATCTGGCCCACGGCAAGGTCGTTGCTTGCCACCATGGCAACCGGCGTGAAGGCGCCGGGCATGGTGCCACGGGTATGATTCTCCGGCAGGCTCATCACCATGAAATTTGGCAGCCGTTTGCCGGGATCCGGATCGCCGAAATGCTTTTCGTACTCGTCGAACTCGCGAAGGAAGACTTTAGCGTTGTCGGTGTCGCGCATCCCGGGTTTCTTGAAATCCGCGGAAACGTGACCGAGTAGGCCACCCGCGCCCGGCGCAGCCTCCATGCGAGTGCCATCGCTCACACGCGTCGCGTACTCGCCGTAGCTCCGATAAGTCAGGCCCTTACGTTTGCACAGATCCCAAAGATGCCCGCCCGACGGGACCCAGGCGTTGGATCGCCCAACCTCGCTATGTCCGCCATAGGTAACTGGCCAAGTCTTCTCGTTATAGTCTGTCGCGTATGCGGAATTTGACCAGGAATGGCCATCCTCGCTCACCTCGCCGTCACAAAATAGGTTGTCCAACAAAACAAAAGTCTCGGCCAGCGCGTGGTGATTGGGCGTGACTTTACGTCCGAAAATAGCGAGGCGCGGATCGCCGTCGCCGCGCGGTTCGTCTCCCAGCACCTGATCGTACGTCCTATTTTCCTTAATGATATAGAGCACATGGTGTATGGGAGATCCCACGCCCACCTCTCTCGGGATTATGGATTCCACCGTCGCCGCCGCGGCCCGCGCGAGTTGCTCGTCGTGGTACGGCGTATTTGCGTATACCTGCTTGGTCCACTTCGAGAGATCGTCTTCCAGATGCGCGATATCGACGATCTCAATACTGCCCTTTTGCAGACTCTTTATGCTGCCGTTGCCTTCCGGCCCAGGAGGCAGTGGACTCCCTGGACCGCGAATGTCAGAGTAAGAGCCTTGTCCCTTGCTATTGCCTACGTAGAGTTTTTGTCCGCCGCGAGCGAGCGCCAATGCCGAGGGGTACCAGCCCACCGGCAGGAAACCGAGCACTTCGCTGTGGCCGGGTGCTTTTACGTTGACCACTGCGACGTCGTTGTTGTCTGCATTCGCAACGTACAGGCGAGAGTGCGCGAGGTCTAGCGCGAGAGCGTTGGGCGTGGACCCCTCAGGCGAATGCGGTGTCAGGGCGGTGGAGATGCGTTCCACCGCTTGCCCCTGCTTCGTATCTATGACGACCACGCTGTTATCGTTGGCGCACGAGACGTACAGACGCCCGTCAGGCCCCATTTGCAGGTCGTTCGGGTTCGGTCCGACCGCAATGGTCCCGAGCGCCTTCATCGTTTCGGTGTCGATTACGCTTACCGACTCGCTCCCCCAGTTAGAAACATACAAACGCGATCCGTCGCGATTAAGCGCTTCACCATACGGGTTCAGCTCCACCTGAATTCGACTCAACAGCTTTCCGCTCGCTGTGTCGAATACCGCCACGGAACCTGGATCGCCACCCGTGCCGCGATTTGCGGCGAAGAGGATTGCCTTCTTCGGATGATGGACCAGGCCCGACCAGTAAATCTGATCCAGACTGATCGTTTCCTCGAGCGTGGCTTCCGGTTTCTCCGATAGCCGTCCGTCGCGATAACCGAAAACATAGATTGGCGCCCGGACCTGCGTCTTCTTCCCATTTGCATTCCCGCCCGAAACGTACAGTCGCTTGCCGTCGGGACTCCAAGCCATCCCGAGCCATGCCGTGTTTAGAGAGATTCGCTGTACCACCTCATCCGTCTGAGTGTCGACGACGACTAAACCGTGCGGGTTAAAACCTGCGTGCAGTGCAACGACCACACGGCCGTCTGGCGAAAGTACTTCGTTGATCACCATGTCCTCGGTGACGATGGCTTTACCCAGCGGCGTGATGCGCCAACCATTCGGGAGCGAATAACCACCAGGCAGGGGATGCGGCTTTTCTTGCGATTGCAGCATGAAAGTCACTGCCAGCAACAGTGTAGGCCACCAAACCAACTTCGCTAATTGTCTTATGATTGCCATCCTCAAGAAGGATACTGTGCCATCAACACAGTTTCGTTTCATTTTGGTTACATCAACGCCAGCAAAGGTACTTTTTTATACTTTCACTGGAAAAACCGACTGCTGCCGTGGCATCCTATTCACGCAGGACTCCCTTGACCCTTACAAAACGAACCCTACTCGGTTTCTTCGCGGCCGCCAGCCTGTTTGCATGGGCTGAGGATGCGCCGAAAAGGCCTCGCCTGGTGCTGGCGATCGTGATCGACCAGTTCCGCTACGATTATCTGCTGCGCTTTCGCCAGGACTACAACGGCGGGCTCAACCGGATGCTGCAGCAAGGGGCTGTCTTTACCGATGCCCACTACTTGCATGCCGCGACCGTGACGGCCGTCGGCCACTCGACTTTCTTGAGCGGCGCTACTCCGTCGGTCAGCGGCATCATCGCGAATGAGTGGTTTGATCGCGAGAGTAATCAGGCAGTAACCAGCGTCTACGATCCCAAGTCCAAAATGGTTGGAGGCGTTCCCGGTGCCCCCGGCTCATCACCTCGTCGCTTGCTTGTCAGCACCATCGCTGACGAAATAAAAATGCATGGCATTGAGTCGCGGAGCATCGGTGTATCGATCAAAGATCGCAGCGCCATCCTCCCGCTGGGTCACATGGCGGACGGCGCTTATTGGTATGACCCCGATTCAAACCATTGGGTGACGAGTACTTACTACTGCGCCGAACTTCCCGGCTGGGTCCGGAAGTTGAACGATGAGAAAGGGTATCAGCGTTACGTCGGCGCCAAGTGGCTGCCGTTTGACGCTAAAGATGACTCGGCCAAGCCCTTCTGCAGCATGGTGGCCGGCTCGGACGTTCGTTTCTGTGGCGGGCTGGAGGCCACACCATGGGGCAACGAGATGATTGAAGATTTCGCCGAGCGAGCAGTATCCAGCGAAAATCTGGGCCGCCACTCGGGCGTTGACATTCTAGCGGTCAGCTTTTCTTCCAACGATTACGTGGGCCATGCAGTCGGTCCCGACGATCCGGCCGTTCGCGACATATCGATTCGTACCGATCGCCTCTTAGGAAAACTGCTGGACTACATCGATGCGCAAGTGGGAAAAGGGAATACGCTTGTAGTTTTGACGGCTGACCATGGCGTGGCGCCAGTACCAGAGGTCAACGAAGCGCGTAAGATGCCGGGCGGCCGCCTATCGGACGTTCGACTCTCGCAGAAGATGTCCGATGCTCTGACCAAGCGTTTCGGACCCGGGAAGTGGTTCCTTCAAGCATCCGCCACGATGCCGTACCTGAATCTCGAGCTGGTGAAGACACGCAAGCTCGATCTAGATGAGGTCGAGCGTGTCGCGGCTGAAGCCGCGTCGACTGAGGAGCACATAGCGCGCGTCTACACACGGCATGACCTGTTGGCTGGGCAGGTGCAGCGCGACGACATCGGTCGCGCGTTTAGCCTGGGTTTCTACGGTCCTCGTTCCGGCAACCTGCTCATCCTGCAAGAACCTTACTATCTATTCGAAGCAACCGGCACATCACACGGAACGCCCTACGATTACGATACTCACGTACCCATCATTTTCTTGGGTCCTCGCATTAAGGCACGATCCTACTCGCAGAAAGTTGCCGTCAACGACATCGCTCCGACTCTGGCTGCGATTCTCCAAATCGAGCAGCCCAGCGGGTCCATTGGCCGCGTGTTGAGCGAGATGTTCGAACCGTAGGCCTTTTGGTGGGTCGACTGCAGTCACGCTAACCAAGAATTCACAGATCTGAAGTTCTGCAATAACAAAAAGCCGCTAAGCTTCCGATAACATCATGACGAACTATCGTTCCCTCAGTGTGTTATTAAGCCTCGGCCTGCTGCTTGGTTTCGCGTTAAGCGCCCAGCAAGTCACCTACCAACCCTATATTCAGCCGGGAGATGCCAGTAGTTTTGGGCCTGCCGACCAGATGGTTATAGCATGGCAAACCAATGAGCTACACCCGAATACGGCCGCCTACGCGGTCACGTATGGCACAGATCCCAACTTGAAGCATTCGACACAGATTCATCCAACCGGACGCGTGGTCGACAACTATCTTTCTGCGGATCCAGCGTTGGCAGCCGTATCAATTCCGACTGCCTACGGCGCTCATACGGATTACTACGCGCTGCTCTCGGGGTTGAAATACGACACGCGCTATTATTACAGTGTCACCGGGCCTGGGCTACCCGCCGCCGGTTTTTCAGCTTCTTTTAATACCCGCACGCAGCAAGATCATTTTTCGTTTCAAGTCCAGGGAGATGAAGGTTATTACCCGGGCTTCCCGACCGCCGGCCCCGGCAGTCCCAGCTTAGTCGCCAACTACGAAGCGCGAATCATTCATACCATGTACAACGTCGACAAGCTCGCTCTTCCGGGCGTGCCGCCGCTACCCAAGCCTGCCCTGGCGCTAAACACTGGAGACAACGTTTACAACGCCGGTGCCGAAAGCAGTTACCGCGATTTTTGGTTTCCGGACTGGAACAGCGATGTGGATTCGAATGAAAGGGGTGCGCCCTTCGTTCGAAGCATCCCCTTTTATATTGTTGTCGGCAATCATGATGTCGGCAGCACGGGCGCCACAGCCAATCTGCTGGCCGACAGCGGAGCGACGACGCCGGGCGGATCTGGTCCCGGTCCCTATGGCGGGGGCGTGAGCGGAGGCGACGCGCTGGCCTATTTCAACAACTATTACTTCCCGTTAAACGGCCCATCGGGCGTGGACATCCAACAACTCTTCATCGGCGATAACTCCTCCGCGAGCAACTTCTTTTTCCAGTATCCAGGGTTCAACGGCGGCAATCCCTATAGTTCTCCCGTCTCCGTCGAAGCACTTCGGGCAGCCACCAGCGTCAACAGCGGACTAGCGGCCAAACGTCAAATCGACCACATGAGCAACTATTCGTTCGATTACGGAAACGTCCATTTCGTCTTTCTGGACGCCAACCCGCACCTGTTCGACAATCTCTTGCCTGGCGACGCGACCTACCAAAGCCTGCCGACGTTTCCGTTCCCGTCGTATCCGTCCATCTCGCGTGACTGGTTGATCCAAGATCTCGATAGCAGCAACCAGACCTGGAAGGTGGTGGTCTATCATCAGCCTGCTTTTTCTTCCGGCAATGCCACTTTGAGAAACGACCAGATGCGGACCGTCGCGAAGTTCCTTGAGGATCATGGAGTCAACCTGGTGTTCAACGGGCACGAACACAATTACCAGCGGTCGCTGCCGTTGCGAGCCCTTCCCGGCACGACACAGGCACCGAATCCTTCGGGACCGCCCGCGGTCGCCATCGACACGGCCTTCGACGGAGTGCACAACACTGTCCCTGACGGCGTGATCTACCTGGTGGAAGGAGCCGGAGGCAATCGCGACTTTGACGATGCTCTGCCGAACCCGCGTGGCAGCAGCCCCGCGACCATCGATCAGGACGATTCGGCGACAGGCCAATCCATAGCGCTTCTGGGTCACACGTATCCAAACGGACCGGCCTCCTGGCTGGATACAAATCTAACTAACACCGCGATGACTACTTTTCTCCCAACCGCCGGCAGCGGAACGAAGATCACGGCGCGGTTCAAGGCAAAGGTGTTTTCATTTGCTGATATCGTCGTGAACGGCAATCAACTCACTCTGCGCCAGATCACCGAACCGCTTTCCAATTCTTCTTCCGCCACGGCGGCCAATCCGTATCCTTTCGGCACCGACATCAGTGGCAACCGGTTGAACGATCCCATACCCGACACCGTCTTTGACCCTGTCACTCAAACCGTGATCTCCGCACCCGCGACCGGCCCCTCGGCGCTCTTGGATGCTTTCAGCCTGACCAAGCCCAAGCTGGAAGATGTAGAGGCGGAATTCTCCGCTCCTGACAAAGTTTCAGTCGGTGATCGGTTCGACTACACATTGGCGGTCTCAGGCTTGCAGCTCGCTCTGAATGGCACGCAAGCGGTGTTTACATTGCCTCAGGGAGTACAGTACCTAAGTTCAAGCACTGGCAGCGCGACGATCAACGGATCGGACGTAGTCGTTACACTTGGGCGGCTGGCTCCGGGGGATGCAATCAAGGTAAGTATCACCGTCCAAGCGCAGGAGAAGTCCGAGTTGCACGCAAGCGCGCAGATCCGGTCCTCCACAGCCATGCCACTGGACGCAGGATCGGTAAACACGCACGTCAGCAACTAAAGGGCATCTACGATTTCGAGTGCGCTAAAAAATGGGCAGGCGGTTTAGCCGCCTGCCCGAGGGTGCTTCGAAGGTCTTTATCAAGGACGCTCCGGAGCATAATACCTTCTGGTTGTGACAATGGCATCACGCGACGATAAAGATTGTGCTAACCGCGCGAATTCGCCTAAACTTGCCAGCTAGACTTCAGTGCCGACAGCAATCGGCACGGCTCGCCCGGCGGAACGGATCGCATCGGTGATCTGACCCCGGTGGGCCATTTGATGCAACGCCACCGTGAGCAGGGCCTTCCCGTAGGTCGCGAAATGCTCCTCTACGCCCTTAGGGTGCCAGGACGTCGGCTTATCCAGATCGGCATCGCTGAGCGAATCGAGGAATTGGAGGTTCATCTCCCGTAGATGAAGATACCTTGCCCGCACGTTCTTTATGGGCGGATACTTCGCCACTTCGTTTGTGGGAATCGTATCGGGGGCGAACAAACTAGCCCACTCCGCGGCGGGGTTCTCTCCGCCGGTGAGCATCTCGTAGGCAAGTCCCTCCACAAAAGTGAGGTGGCCCAAAACCCACAGAGGGTGGCATCCTCCTTCTTCAGTCGGAAACGTCACTGGAATATCATCGATCTTTGCCAAGGATTTGAACATGGCTTGCTCGGCAAGATTGAGCGAGAATCGGATTGCATCTTTCGTGTACATAGTCTTCTCCTGTTAGATTTGTGGCCGCGGACGAATCCGCGAGTTTATTTGTCTTCGGGTTGGTTTTGCGGGTCGCGTTTCGGACCACGACCCGCCTGAACATCTTCCTGCAGGCGGAGCAGTTTGTCCGCCCAGAACTCTTCGTACCGGCTGACCCATCGTTCGTAGATCTGCCGGATAGGAACGGCATTCAACGAATTCACCCGTTGACGCCCTTCTTCGCGTGTATTGATCAAACCCGCGTCACGCAATACGTCGATGTGCTTCATCACCCCAAAGCGGCTCAAGTGGGGAAACGTTTCGACGATCGCGGTGGTCGTACGGGGGCCTCGGCGCAGCAGATCCAGAATCGCCCGCCGGGTCGGATCCGACAGTGCTTTCCAGACGCCGTCCAGGTCTTCGGCCATCAGGCTCGATGGGCCGCAACACGATCGGCGAAGTCTTGGCGAACGCTGTCGAGATAATGCCGCCAGCCTTTGCTTACACCCTCCCGATGCGCCGCATCGAGGAATCCGATCGCACGATGCCGCAGGCTGACCTTGGTGCCGCCGGCGATCTGATCCAAACGCAGCTCCAGATGATTCAAAGCTGGGTACGACATGAACATAGGACCGCTGAGCTCCAGCAGAACCGGCGGCTTGATCACCTGCACATGGCCCCAGAGATGGCCGATGCCATTGCCACGATCGCGGAACCAGCGTCCACCTGGCCACTGCTCCAGGATCATTTGCATCGACTCTCCGTTGGGGTTGGTACTGCCTTCGCCGAAGCGGTGCAGTACACCCTTAAAGACGTCACCAATATCGGCCTTCACCTCGACATACTGTTCAACGTCCAGTGTCATATCTTCGAGTTTCATTAGCTCACCTCCATAACGTGACTATATACTAACGTGACTAAATGGTCACGTCAAGAGGTTTTTTGTACTATCTGCCGCGAGAAGTCAATCTGGCAAGCCCGTTGCTGGCGATCTACAACTCCAGCATTGACCAAATCACGGTGGGGTTTCAACCATGGGCCCGTTAGCGTCCCACCGCGCCAAGCCTGGCAGCAGATCGGATCGAGGCCCGGCTTCCGAACGGCCGGCTAATTACCAGCAGGGCGGCTGGATTACCATCGCTCCCTCCCTTTGCTCTCGCCGTGCGACCGGATGGTCAACAGATCGTACTTCCTTGCATCGGCTGGCCATTTTCGCTCAATAAGCATTGACTATCCTGCATCGAGTGAGCCGCACGTTACCACCATTCCCGCAACCATCAAGAATGATCCGGAGGTGCTGGTGCACGCCGGCGTCGCATATTCGCCGGATGGGCGATTGATCTACGATGCCAACTCGGGAGAGTATATACGAGCTGCTAGGGCTCGGTCCGCTGAATTTGGAAGACGCTTTGGCAGCCGACATGAGCGACATGTTTACCAGTACTCCGGACCCGGCTCCGTTTGTGGCGCAAGCTTCCGGCAAGCGGGTCTTCGATCCCACTCGTGCTCGATTTGCGAAGCCGAAAAATAAGAAGAAGCGCGGCGGCTCGGGAAGTCGACAATCCAAGCGTGATTGAGGAGGAGTTTCGAAAAAAATAGAACTGGGCGCGACACGGGCATGCGAATCTATTGTGAGTGTTCTGCTTGAGAATCATTGGGGCGGCGGCCCTCGCCATGGTAGTCCTGCCCGCGGCTAGCGGCCGCTTGACGGCCGCGGAACTGAAGAAAGAGACTATCGACGAGTTTAACCGATATGTGACCGCAGCCGAGGAGCGCATTGACCGGCGTCACGATGCAGAGCACTTCTTGTGGTCCGACGAATTGCCTCAATCGCAACGGGACTCGCTGCTCCACGGAGAAGTCGTTATCGAAGGAGCGCCTAATAACGGAACTATAGAAATCAGGAACGGCCTCATTCACGATTGGTGGGGCGCGGTTTTCATTCCGGGTACCACGCTCGATAAGACCATAAACGTTGTGCAAGACTATTCGAGGCACAACATCATTTATAAACCCGAGATCGCCGCTGCTCGGATCCTGTCGCGGGAGGGTTCCGGCTTCAAAGTATATTTACGAATCGTGAAGTCCAAACTCTTCGTGTCGGCTGTGCTCAACAGCGAACATGAGATTCATTTCGTTCAGCTTGATCCTACGCGCATCTACAGCCGCTCATACAGCACGCGCATTTCCGAGGTGAGCGATCCCGGCAAGTCCACCGAACATGAACTGCCAGTGGGCAAGGATCGCGGTTTACTCTGGCGCATGAACGGCTACTGGTTTTTCGAGGAACGGGACGGCGGCGTTTACGTGGAATCAGAAGCGGTCAGCCTCAGCAGGGATATTCCGTTCGGTATGGGCAACGTGCTGGGCCCGATTCTCCATGGCGTGCCGGCTGAATCTCTCCGCAACAGTCTCGACAAGACGCGTCGGGCGGTCTTGGCTCAACCCGCACAACGTTAAGCTTTAACTCAGAATTCACAGTTTCGATAACAACACGTAACATTCGACTGCCAAGCTAAGCTCTTTGAAAACCACCTCCAGGAGCTGAGAATGAACACTTTCATAGTGCGTAGCCTGCCAGTGTGCCTGTCGGCCATTATGGTCCTCGCGCCGGTCGTCCAAGCCCAAACCCCAACAGCTACGACGACCCCTATTCAGCACGTCGTCGTTATCTTTCAGGAGAATGTATCGTTCGATCATTATTTCGCGACGTATCCTGTGGCGGCCAATAACACCGGGAATGAGCCGTCCTTCACGGCGGCGGTCAATACGCCGTCTGTCAACGGCCTGAGCGGACCATTGCTGACAAATAATCCTAACTCCGCGCAGCCCTTCCGGCTCACTCGCGCACAAGCTGTCCTTTGCGACCAGGACCACAATTACGGAGATGAGCAAAAGGCCTTCGACGGCGGCCTGATGGACATGTTCGTTCAGGCCGTTGGATCCACTAGCACGAGTTGTGACGTGGGAGGCCACGGCAAGGGCATCGTCATGAGTTATTACGACGGAAATACCGTCACCGCGCTGTGGAACTATGCACAGAACTACGCCATGAGCGACAACTCTTTCGGCACCACCTTCGGACCGTCCACTCCGGGCGTACTCAACTTGATCGCGGGGCAGACCCACGGGGCCACGGTGACTGCAGGCAGTGCCGCCGGCAATGTTTCAGCGGGATCGGTTATCGGCGATCCTCGCCCGGATCCGTCATTAGACGATTGCACCCTGGCTCCCCCCAGGACTTACATCTCGATGTCCGGCAAGAATGTCGGCGACCTCCTCAACGCGAAAAACATAACCTGGGGCTTCTTCCAAGGCGGTTTTAAGCCGACGTCTACCAACGCTGGTACTGCGGTATGTGCGGCACACCACACGGGTCTGGCCGGTGACGATGCGGTAACCACCAGCGGAGATTATATCCCGCACCACCAAGGCTTTCAGTATTATAAGCAGACCGCCAACCAGCATCACCTGCCCGCGACTGCGGTGGCAATGATCGGCCAAACCGATCAGGCCAGTCATCAATATGACTTGAGCGATTTTTTCACGGCCCTGAGCGCCGGTAACATGCCCGCCGTGACGTATCTGAAGGCCGCCGCTTACCAGGACGGCCACGCGGGCTACTCCGATCCGCTGGACGAGCAGACTTTCTTGGTGAACACCATCAACACCATCATGCAGTCGCCGTTCTGGAGCAGTACGGCGATCATCATTGCGTATGACGACTCCGACGGCTTCTATGACCACGTCATGGGCCCGATCGTTACGCAATCGAGCACACCTGATGATCAACTCCTTGGCGCCGGCTCCTGCGGTAGCGGCACCAACGCGACTTATCAAGGTCGATGCGGTTATGGCCCGCGTCTCCCGCTTATGGTGATTTCGCCCTACGCCAAGGTTAACTACGTTGACCACACGACCACGGATCAGTCTTCCATTCTCCGATTCATCGAGGACAACTGGAGCCTCGGCCGGATTGGCGATAGCTCGACCGACGCTATAGCGGGCCCTATCAACGGTATGTTCAATTTCGCGGCCGGTGGCGGAACGGCCAAGGCCGTTATGCTCGATCCAACCATGGGTACTGTTGTAAGCGGCGGAACAACGCCGGGCGGCGGAACCGGCGGGGGCACGGGCGGCTCGGGGACGACCACCGCGGTTGCGGGCCCGAAGAACGCTACTGCGACGGTCAATCAGTTCCAGCTTGACGGCACTAAATCAACGAGCTTTGATGGCAAGCCGCTGACCTACCAATGGGCTTTGATTTCGGGCGGCCCCACGGCTGCGATCAGCAACGGAAATACCGCGACTCCCCTGGTGCAGTTCGATGCCGGGTCGGGCTCATATTCTTTTGTACTCACTGTTACTGACTCGGCCGGCAACATGGCATCGGACACAGTCACAGTTCGCTACGTCGGGAAGTAAGAACGCTCTTGCTACTCCGATTCACATGTGTCACTTCATATCTCTGAGGGTCGCCACGGTCGGCTGGGCCGGTTGGCTGCTGGGAACCAGTGCATTCGGTTTTCAGACATCCCCTTCTACTGCCACGCCAATAAAACACGTGGTTGTGATCTTTCAGGAAAACAACTCGTTCGACCATTACTTCGCAACGTATCCCAATGCCGCAAACCCGCCGGGAGAGCCAGCCTTCGCGGCAAAACCCAACACGCCAAGTGTGAATGGACTTACTGGCCCGCTGCTCACAGAAAACCCCAATTCAACCGCGCCATTCCGCCTGGATCGCAGCCAAGCGTCCACTTGTGATAACGACAACCACTACACCGACGAGCAAAAAGCTTACCACGGTGGGCTCGCTGACAAATTTCCAGAGACCACCAGTTCCACCGCGGCCGGATGCCCGCCTGCTCTTGTGATGGGGTACTACGACGGAAACACCGTAACCGCGCTATGGAACTACGCTCAGAATTACGCGATGAGCGATAACTTCTTTGCGACGGAATTCGGAACCACGGTCATGGGGCATTTGAATCTCTTGTCTGGGCAGACCCACCAGACCAACGTCGCTTCCGCTGCCGGTACGATCGCCAATGGATCCGTAATCGCTAACATCAATCCCGTGGCTGACGATTGCACTAAAGGAGCGACGGTTCAAATGACCAGCCAAAACGTCGGCGATCTCTTGAATGCGAAGAATGTCACGTGGGGATGGTTCTATGCCGACTTCGATCCGATAACGACCGTGAATGGCATTGCTCAGTGCAGTAGCAGCTACAACCCGCATTACGCCCCCTTCCAATATTGGGCCTCCACCGCCAACCCGCATCACTTGCCGCCCAGTTCGCCCGGCATGATCGGCCAAACCGATCAGGCCAATCACCAGTATTCGCTCGCTGATCTTTGGAATCTGGTCGCGAATGGAGGAACGCTCCCTGCCGTCACTTTTCTGAAGGCGATGACCACCGAGACGGGCCATCCCAGCGATTCAACGCCGCTGGCGGAACAGGCCTTCCTGGTTGAGACCATCAACTTCCTGGAATCTTTACCGCAGTGGAGCGACATGGCGATCTTTATCACATATGATGATTCGGATGGCTGGTACGACCATGTCATGCCGCCCATCGTGAATACGTCGGCCGATCCCGCGAACGACGCGCTGGCCGGCCCAACAGGATTGTGCGGCACTCTCGCGAGCGGTGCGTACAATGATCGGTGCGGTTACGGACCCAGGCTGCCTCTCATAGTTATCTCGCCCTTCGCAAAACAGAATTTTGTGGATCACACTGTAAGTGACCAGTCTTCTATTCTTCGATTCATTGAAGATAATTGGCAGCTTGGAAGAATTGGAGATCAATCTTTCGACGCACTGGCGGGCTCTCTTCTGAATCTCTTTACTTTCACCGGCCCATCCGCGCCGCTACTCTTTCTGGATCCAGCCAATGGTCAAATCGTAAAATAACTACAAAAGGATTTTGTCGGGCCTTAGACTGGTTCCGACACGACAAATCAGTCATGCCGAAAACTATTTTAGAAGGCTCTCGCCACGTTTTGTTTATTCATTCGTCGGGCGATAACAAAACGCTGACCTGGCGTGCCAAACAGTAATCCTTTTGTCAGGATCTCGGGACCACACTCGAAATCAACCCTGCAGTGAATCGGACCGACGTCATCCGCACTCATCGATAACAAGCGTTCCGGCGGCTTGGCCAACGTCAAAACTCTCGTCCGTGGAGATCGGGCGGCCTGTCATGTCACCCGGCCGTCAGTCGCTCCCGACTGGGATTCTTAAGGTTCAATCAGTAAGTTGCCGGTATCGAAAAGAAAGACGTTTGGTCTTCGCTCCAACGTTCACGTTCTTCCATTTCGTGGATCATCCACTTTGCGACTTTCTCCGTCTGGCGGGCAGTCAAAATGGATGCGATCCGTTTGCGCGCCTGGATTCGAATGATATGCTCTTGGGCGAATATTTTCGCAACGGAGAGATTGGGATTCCCGCGAGTCAGCGCAAGCAGCACGGTTTCATCGGCAATGATTCGCTCAACTTGCTCATGCTGCGCGTGTGTCAGGTGCAACCGGCTGATCATCTCCAGTAGCCCGGTCTGAAGGTTTTCCAAAGTTGGAATTGGGTTTCTCGCCGTCACAGGTTCTGCATGAGCGGCCGAGCCCAAAATTAGCGGGACGACAGCGGCAACAAGAGCGAAAATTGGTCCTTTGCGAGTTCTCATAGAATTCATCTCCAATGATGGTGGTCTAGACTGGTCGGACGGAGTTTCCGATTCAGTCTCAGGTCTCAAGATGCGCGTGAGATGGGTTGCGCGCTATCTTTTAAATGGGCAAAAGGTCTCACCGAGCGTGAAGCTGAGAGTCACGACGTAAGCCGGAGAAGAGAAGTCCACCGAATTCAAACGGAGGCAAATTATTATAGGTTTGCAAGCGCCCATCTACATCACTGCGTTGGCGGTGATCTGTAGTTTTGGGGGATTCTGTCCTTGCTAGCGTCCTGCTCTTCCCTGCTTCTCGTTGGTTCCTAAAAAGGCCATCTCCAGGCCACGATTTCCGGCTTGTCGATGCCGTGCGCGTACGCGCAGTTGCGGCAATCGGTCTGCTGATCACGATAGTTTTCTTTCGCGTGTGCCCCGATCCTCTGAAGCTTCGGAGTGCGGTCGATTACCACGATCGCCAGGGTAAAGCGGTCAATCTCATTATTGATCGCCAACTCCATCGGCCTATTGATATTGTCCTTCTCCTTGTATCCGCGCACGTGCATCTTGCTGTGGCCCGTGCGACCCATATGGGCCAGGTTGTTTTCTCTCAGATCAACATCAGGACTGTGGCGTAGCAAAACGCTCCTCCGGCGAACCACCAGAACTGCCGGCTCTCTCCGGCCGGTAATTCTTCGTACGCGCTCATAACCACTACAGCTCCGATGACGAAAGCAAACAGACGTGAGGTGAAGGAGTCTGGAAGCGCATCGACGATCCCTAATATCCAACCCACAAGCACACTGGCCATCAACAGCATTCTGCCCCACGGCTGGTAGAAGCTTGCAAATGTTTCGACCAGTTCGATATCCACCATGAAAAGATGCAGGCCCATGGCGAATAGAAACAACGCGAGTGAGAGCAGTGATGGGTCTTCGCGATGGACCAGCAGGTAGCCGATCAGCAATGTGTAGAGCGAATATCCCACCATTTCGCTCCAGAACGGCACCTTGGCGCCAACGGTTCGTGTTCCATTTGGACTCATGTTCACTGGGAGTCGACTAAGCCCGACAAATGCAACGAATCCGGCCAATGTCCACAGGTAGATACGCTTCTCGGCATCGAGCACGCTGCCAGTAGCCGAGCCGGCGACGATCGGCCGGTGCTCTTCGAGTTCGGGTATGACGTTTATAAATACATATGCCACCGAAACGCCAGCGGAGAGGGCCTCCCATCTCCGTTTTATCTTTACCGTGAACCGGCGACAATAGTGCGATAGTACAAAGGCGCATACGAGCAGTGCGACACCTGCAAAGGAAACCGCTTGGGGCATGGGTTTACAAGCTATCTGCTAACGAGATGCCAGTTTCGATACTTCTCCGGAACGAATGTTCTGCCTTTCATCGTGGGCCTGATCATTGTAGGCTCCTTTCTTGGAACGCTTCGGTAGTTTTACCTTTCTCCCTGGGCGCCTGTCGATAGGGAATGAGGCTCAAATCGCGATCGCCAGTAGCAGACCGCTCCGGAACGCTAGATTAGACGCCTTGTGGCTGCTTTTATCCATGGAAAAGGCAATAAATGATGAATTGTAAAGTTAAAAGGATTCAGAACATCTTCTTTGGCTCATGCCGGCGTGTCCAAGGCTTTGACACATGAAGCTGCGTAAGTGTGTGTCCTATTCGTTACAGAGGGCTTAGCATCTCAGTTTGCCACCGAGATTACCGTCCGTTTCGGAGGGTCAATCGGCTCGCTCCTGTCCCTTCAAAACGAGCCATTGGGGAGTGGACATTGGTAGTGTCAAACCTTCTTGCCGCCGCATCGCGCAAGATTTGCTGAAATGCAGTGCGCTCGGATTTCCCTCGCGACTCGTGGTCTTCGTATTGTTGAAGTACCGACCAATGCCGGGCAAAGTACGCTTACCAAAGCGAGTATCTAATCGATCCGACATCGCGATGCCGGGAGTATGGAAGGGTCTTGGTCTTGCCTGACACTAGCTGCTAGGGAAGTTTACTAGGTTGTATCAGCCGCCACGTCGCTGTACACTCGACTCCTACCGGATATAACCGGACCGCCATTTGGCCTTCGCTCTTTTTCATCGAGTTGAAAGAGGAGGAACGATGCCGCAGCGCACCTTTAAGTTGAATACTTCCGTTACCGCAATAATTCTATTCGGAGAACAATCAACAGAGCCTGGTTACGGCGCTGGTGACTCTCACGGATGGAGACACCGAAGGAAACGGATTTGTCAAAGTTCGCTAACGGCCTGACTTTGGCGTCCGGCCAGACTGAAGAGCGACGTCGATAGTGTTCCGAGTCGGAGTGCGGCGGAGCTCGAAGCCCCAAGATAACTTCGGTAATCGGGTTGCTTTGGTCACGGGATCGAGTGCAGGCATGAGGCAAGGACGAATACTCGTGGTTGAGGATGACGATGCCCTTCGTCGCATCACTCAAATGCACCTCGAGAAGAAAGGATACTCGATCGCAGCAGCCGCGGATGGCACAGAGGCGCTCAGAATCCTGGAGGACGAACCTCTAGACTTGGTTCTTAGCGACCTCCATCTCCCCGGGATATCGGGCTTGGAACTGCTGAAAAGTATCCGTGCCAAGTACCCGGAGACGGAGGTGGTTATGATCACCGCCTTCGGAACCGTCGTAACCGCGGTCGAAGCTATGAAATCTGGCGCTTACGATTACGTCACTAAGCCGATTCACCTGTATGAGCTAAGCGCGCTGGTAGAACGGGTGTTGGAGCGGGTCCAGTTGATCGAGGAAGTTCGCCAGCTACGAAGGGAGATCGATGAAAAATATGGATTCGGCAACGTTATCGGTCAATCCAAGGCGCTCTTGCACGTCTTGGATCAAGCAGCACGCGTCGCCCCGAGCAGCGCTACGGTACTAATCCAGGGTGAAACCGGGACCGGGAAAGACGTGCTCGCAAAATCCATACACTTCAACAGCCTTCGGCGCGAACAACCGTTCGTCACCATCAACTGCGCTGCGATTCCAAGGGATTTGATGGAATCGGAGCTGTTTGGCCACTTACGCGGGTCGTTCACTGGCGCGGTCACGCACAAGAAGGGCAAGGTTGAAATGGCGGACCGCGGAACCCTCTTTCTGGATGAAATCGGCGAACTCCCGCTGCAGCTGCAGGTGCGCTTGCTACGACTGATCCAAGAGCGCGAAATCGAGAAGATCGGAGCGGTACATCCCATCAAAGTGGACGTGCGGATTATCGCAGCCACCAATCGTGATCTCAAGGTGCTCGTCGCCGCTGGCAGCTTTCGGGAGGATTTGTATTACCGCCTGGCCGTGGTTCCCATGGAGCTGCCGCCACTGCGCAATCGAGCCGAGGATATTCCGGATTTCGTGCACTACTTCTTTGAGGCTTCCAAGCAACGAAACCGGAAACCCGAACTAAGTCTCCCACCGCAAATCGTTCCCTACTTCAGTTTCTACGGTTGGCCCGGCAATGTGCGGCAACTCGAGAACGCCATCGAACGAATTGTTGTGCTTAGTTCCAGCGATCACGTTACTTTGAATGACTTGCCGGAGTTCTTGCGTCCTACAAGGCGCCAGTTGGTCCGTACGCGGTCTGCTGCCTCCGCTGAAGGTGTGAACCTCGAAGCGGTGGAAAGAGATTTGATCGTCCTGGCTCTTCGGCAGTTCAGCTGGAACCAAAGTCGGGCGGCGAAGTACCTCGGCATCACCCGGAAAACTCTGCTGTATCGCATCGCGAAATATGGAATCGACAAATGGGAATCCAAGTTCGACTCATCGGTAGGGGAATTCCGTTCGCCAGTGGCTGGAGATAAGTGAGACCGTAGGCGTGTGTCCAATAGCTCGGCCTACGAGGGAAGAGTCAAACTGATAAGCCGCGATCGCGCAACTGTACATTGCCAAGAAAGGCATGCGTATCACTCACGCAGCCCTTGCCCAGGAATAACGATGGTGGCGCCCTCCTAGGCGACGACAGTCGCTCATCTGGATTCCGGATCGATTTGGGCCGCTCCGCCGGCGGCTCCTTATCTAAGCCATCCTGTGTGCGATCCGCGTGATAATGCCGAAGGTAATCCCGTGCTAGGCGCTTGAAGTGGCTCTCACTGAGCACGATGACATAATCGAGCAAATCGTTCCGGAAACTTCGAACCCACGTTGCGCCTGAAAGCCCCTGGCAGAACGCATGAAAATCATACATTTCGCGTGACTCGCGTTTCCAGCCCGATTGGTCACATTTGAGTGGTTACGTTTCGTTTCGGAGCCCGGACGAGGATGCCGTTGACGACTTAGCCGGGCTGGGCACGAATCCGAAGCTAAGATGCAGAAATTTGGATCGAAGGTTCTTTCTTTTCAGCCCGGGCTCTCCGATACATGACCCACAAGGCGATTTCACCCCAAGAATTAGCGCTTCATCGTCGGGGTTTAGTCAACATGGCGAAAGGGTCTAAGCCGTTTGGCGTGACATAGAGAATCGGGAAGGGCCTACAGTTCAAGACGACGTGCATCAGCTTCCACGTGCGCGGATACATTTCGAAAGTCCGAAAACACCGATGGAAATCGAAGTACAACAAATCGATGAAGATGCGGTGATCAAACTGTCAGGCAGACTCGACATGAACACTTCACCGGATCTCCGCAAGGCGGCGCTCAGACTCTACTCCAGGAACAAATGCAAGAATCTCACAGTCGATTTTTCCAAGGTTTCTTACATTGACACCTCGGGGCTCGCCACTCTCGTTGAGATTCTGGTGACGGCGAAAGAACGGTGCGCGCGGCTCACTCTGTTCGGTCTGAACGAGAAGGTTCGGTATCTGCTCGATGTCAACGGTCTGAAGGGATTTTTCAGGATCGCGGGTTCGGTGCGGGAGGAATTGCACGCATGACCAGCGCGCCTGTAGCCGGAGTAGAAGAGATAGGCCGTTCCAGTCTCGGCGCGGTCGAATACGTGGGGGCCTTGGCTATTCAGTGCTTGAAATCGCTGCATGGAATTAGAACTATCAATCCGTTCGCCCTGCATCCGTTACGGTGGAGGAACGCCATGGATGAAATGTTGGCGGCGGGACTTGGCGCCGTACCCATCGTGGCGCTTGTGGCATTCTGCTTAGGGTTGATTCTGGCTTTTCAGGGTGGCTCGGGCCTCCGCAAAGTCGGTGCGCTCGAGCTAGTGATCCAGCTCGTTGCCATCGGCGTAACGCGAGAAGCCGGACCGCTGATTACCGCCATAACAGTTAGCGGGCGGTCAGGCTCGGCCTTCTCAGCCGAGATCGGCGCGATGGTCTTCACCGAGGAGGTTAGTGTCCTCAAGACGATGGCGCTGGATCCCATTCAAGTGCTGGTATCTCCAAAATTTCTCGCGCTGCTGGTTGTCATGCCATGCCTGACTGTAATCGCCGACGTGGCCGGCATACTGGCCGGGGGATGGTTTGTATACAGCACGATCGGAATGAGCTTATCGGTGTATCTGCGCGCCGCGCTCGACTCGTTGTACCTCCGCGATATTTTGAGCGGCCTGATCAAGAGTATGGTCTTTGCGGCCCTGATCGCTCAAGTGGGTTGCCTCCAGGGCTTTCGGGTCAAGCGCAGCCCGGAGTATGTGGGGCGGGCCGCAACTTCTGCGGTGGTAAGGGCCATCTTCCTGGTAATCGTGGCCGATTTGCTGTTTACCGCGCTTTTTTACGAGTTGTGGCGATGACGCCGGACGAAAAAGTGATAGCGGTCCGGGATTTGGTCGTCAAGTACGATGACCGCACTATCCTCGATCACATAAATCTTGACATCAGGAGGGGCGAAGTCCTGGTGCTGCTGGGCGGGAGCGGTTCAGGAAAGAGCACGCTGCTGCGGCACGTGATCGGTTTAGAAAAGCCCTTATCGGGGGACATCGCGGTCAAGGGCGTGGACATTGTCCATTGCTCTGAAGCGGAGCTCAATGAGGTCCGCCGGTCGATTGGAGTTTCGTTCCAGGACGCGGCGCTCTTCGGTTCGATGACTGTTTCGGAGAACGTGGCCTTTCCACTCTTGGAGCGCACCCGGCTTGCCGACTCCACCATCCAAGAGGTCGTGTTACTGAAATTGTCTCAGGTCGGATTGCTCCATTTCGCCTCGTTCTACCCTTCCGAGCTCTCCGGCGGAATGTTGAAGCGCGCCTCGGTAGCGCGGGCAACGGCCCTGGATCCGGAGATTCTACTTTTCGACGAGCCTTCCGCGGGCCTCGATCCGATCACCGCGGCAGGCATTGATGAACTCGTGCTTTATCTGAAGAATGCGTTGCAGATGACGGTGCTGGTGGTGACTCATGAGCTGCAGAGCGCATTGAAGATCGCCGACCGACTGGCCTTTCTCAAGGATAGAAAGCTCGTCGCGATCGGCCCCAAAGATTCTATAACGCGGAGTCCCGATCCTTGGGTGCGCCAGTTCCTCGATCGTGTTCCGGACAGGACATCAGAGGACCAGACAGAACTCCTGCAGCAACTGGCGGAAAGATTAGGTGTGCAATGTCCAGAGAACTAAAAGTAGGAGCGTTCGTTCTAGCATCGGCGCTCATTTTTCTGGGTACTTTCTTGTACGTGGCGAACGTCCAGCTGCGTGGCGTCCGCATTCCCTACAAAACGTACTTCAAGTACGCCGGGGGCGTCGACCCCGGCTCCCCAGTGCGATTCGGTGGGATGAAGGCCGGTACGATAACCGCCGTCCACCCTTGGCGTGAAGACCCTACCAAGATCGAAGTTCTGCTGGAACTCAGGGAAGGCGTCCCTGTGAACGCCGATTCCTCCGCGACGCTCACGTCGCTCAGCCCCCTGGGCGATAAATATTTGGAAATCACGACCGGTACTAGCAAGGCGCCGCGCCTGCCTCCCGGGGGAACCATAACCTCTGCGGAGCCTGTTTCGCTGGATGATCTTGCCAAACAGGCGAGCGCGATAATACCCACAGTTCAATCCACGCTGCAGGATGTGCGGAACGACATTGACCAGCTTACGGGCGATGCTGGGCTCGTTCTTGCCAATGTCCAATCGATAACGGGCCCGCAGAATCAGCGGAATATCGCCTTACTGTTGGCCAACGCGCGCCAGTTGCTCGATAAAGAGTCCCCGCGCATCGATAGCGTGCTGCAGAACCTCGAGCGCGCCTCCTTGCAGGCCAGTGCTGCTTTGAACCAGGTACAAACAGCGGCCCGAACTGCTAACGATACCTTCGCCAATGCAAATCGAACAATTGACGACATACGCGATCCCGTCAAGAAGAGTATTGCGGAACTGCAGTCGACGATGACCGACGCGCGCCGTCTGATTGCGGACTTGAACACGGTAGTCTCGGTGGATAACCGCCACAACATCGATGAAACTCTCGAGAATTTTCGTGCGGCTTCGGCGAACCTGCGTGAGTTAACGGCGTCAGTGAAGCAACGGCCTTGGGCGCTAATACGCGGGAAACCTGCCCCTGACCGCCCCGTTCCCGTCGTTATTGGAGCACCATAACTATGCGCATTTCCTGGGTCTTCATGTTTGCCGGCCTGTTGACCGGATGCGGGAGCGTTCGTGAGCCCGCGACGAAGTATTACAAGCTCGAGATCCCCCCGGCTCCCGCGCCTGCCGGCCCTTCCGCACCGGTCCCCCTTCGCGTGGAGCCTTTCCGAGCCAACAATTTGGTGCGGCAAGATCGGATTGTCTACCGTCCTTCGCCGGTGGAGGTCGGTTTCTATGAATACCACCGCTGGGCCGAACCTCCCAACGACACTGTAACCAAGGCGCTGGCAGACCAACTTAGGGGCCGGCACGTCTTCCAGTCCGTTGAAATCTCGGATGGCGGGGAAAGGCGGGACTATGTCCTAAGAGGAAGCATTGAGCAGCTCCAGGAAGTGGATTACAAAGGCGCCGTCAAAGTCCAGGTATCGATTTCGGCTGAATTGGAAGATCCGGTACGACGGGAAAAGATTTGGTCCAATACCGCGTCTTCCGAGTGTCTCGTGAACAAGAGCGATGTGCAAGCGGTCGTAGCGGCAATGGGTCAGGCCTCACAGCAAAGTATTGCGCGATTGGTGACCGACGTAGCGAAATTTGTACAGCTCAATCGTCTTACGGCAGCCGCCTCCGAAGGGACTCCACCGCGCTGATCTGCACAAGCCGCAAGCCTGTTTCAGCTGACCGCTTGCTGGTATGCGTGCGTCCCTCGCTTGATGGCCTCAGCGACACCTTGCTTATGTTTTAGGATGCCATCGATGGCGCTCACTACAGCATTCCGCGCAGTCTCGCCACAGTCTTTGGCATAAGCGGCCCCATTGCTAGCGGACTCGGAGATCCGCGCCCGCGTTCTCCTTCCGGAGTAAGGAGCCAACAGCAGTGCTGTTGCCGCTCCCATGCCCATGCCAATCAGAAAACCATAGATATTTGTTCTTTCCATGTCAAGATCCTCTCTTTTTGTCGAGATCTACCGCACCCGCATTTATCCCGCCATCCGAGTCAAAAGCCGGACCCTCAAGCCGTCCGCACGCCCCGCAATTCAAAACCCAGTATGACTTCGAACACGCCTAAGATCAGCGCGTATCCAGCGATCACCCAGACCAGCGCAAGAGCCCCCATGGCAGGCCGCACCATGAGCATTAAGGCGAAAAGCACCGACAATACCCCGCTCAGTGCGAGCCAAACCTCCCCCGAAATCTCTTTTCGTAGACGGATAGCTGCCGCGATTCGGAGGAATCCGGTTGCCATTGCCCAGATCGAAATGAAGAAGACGAGCGCCACCGCCGTGAGTGCCGGAGAGCGCAGAGTCACAACGCCGGCCCACACTCCGACAATGCCCTCCAGCGCCAGCAACCATCGATCCTCGCGACGCCGGCGGCCTCCCAGCGCTGTTAGCAGCGAGAAGACGCCGTCCACCAACGCATAAAACCCAAACAGCAGTACCAGGCTGGCCACCGTCACGCCGGGCCATGCGAATGCGAGCACGCCGAAGGTAATCGCAACGATGCCCCGCAAGAGCACGGCCCACCAGCGTGCGGCGAAAAGCCTGGTTATCTCTGGGGCAGAATCCTCATTCAACATAAGAACCTCCCTGCGAACCAGGATGCGACCCGGCCACGGCGAGATGGAAAAAGGAGCCTGGAGAACGGTTTCGGAATGGGCCCAGTTACGGAGTAAGCTAGTCGCTCCGCCCGGACGCGTCCAGTCCTGCGAGTTTCGAGTTCCGGAGCCAGGAAAGATCAGGATAGTAGGCCAGCACCAAAGTGCCGCCCTGAACGGCTTCGATGAGGCGGCGCGAGATCTCTGGACGCACTGCCGGGCAGCCCCAGCTTCGCCCGATTCGCCCTTTGTTTCTTGCAACCACGTCGCTGATATAGGCAGCCGCATGGATCACGATAGCGCGCTCCATACTGTTATCGTTGACGCCCTTCTCCAGTCCTTGAAGCCGCAGGGACAAACCGTGCTTCCCGATGTAGGTGTCGCCTGTGAGGAATGCTCCCAGGCTGGTCATGAGGCTGTTGGGCGAATTCGAAAACCTCACGGCTTGATTATCGCCGCTGTTCTTCCCGTGGGCCGTCAGTTCTTCGAACAGGACGCGCGTGTGGACCAGATCGAATACCCATAACCGCCGCTCCGTAGAGGGCTTCGTGTAGTCAATGACGGTGAGTATATCCGTGCGAACCTTCGTGCCGGTGGCCTGCAAGCGCTTCAACGCCGTCAAACCAGCTTCCAGTGCTGGCGGGGAAAGTCGGGGCGCCACTTTCAGCAGAGCGAGCAACCGCGAGTCGGAAGACTGGACCGGCGCCAGTGCGGCGAAAATGGGAACCGTACACGTAATCAGGAAAAAAAAGCTAATAGCCGAGGCAAACTTCTTAAGAAACCACACGCCGCAGGCTCCTGTGACACACTTCTGTGAGGAAATTTAGTTCTAGTGAGCGAACCTTTATATTACCACGAGTAGCAGAAGAAGCTTGCGCGCCTAGGCCGTCTATTGGGGCGAAACTTTATCTTCGCGTAGCGATTTGTTCCGCGGGCAACAACACGCTGCGTGCCCACCATTGCGGTTGCAGCCAAGGCTGTGGCGAAGTGAAATCGTAGCTGCCCACGAGCAGCACCAGTGTTCCGGGCCTGGCCACTTCGTTTGTGCCTGCGGCAAGCGTCCACCCGTCGCCCCACTGGTAAAGCCATTTGGCATCCACCGCGAGCATGCGGACGCAGCCGTGGCTCGCGGGCTTGCCGGGCAGCGCATATTGATGGAGCGCAAGCCCGCGGTCGCTGGCAAAATTGAAATACCACTGCATGACCCAGGTCGGGTTTTCACTGCTGACATGTACTCGAGCGCGCCAGTTCAGGTGATAGGTGCCTGGAGGCGTCCTGTGCTGACGGCTTCCCGAACTCACGGGTCCCCATCGAACCAGCCTGCCGAATTCGTAGGCGCCAAACATCTGCGCCGCCAGGTCTACCGCGATGGCCTTCTTCTCCTGCGACAACTGCGGTACAACTTGAGGCATGGGGCTATAGAGGAGTTCGTCAGCATCCCATCGGTCCGGGATCAGGATGCGCCGTAGATGCGCCAGGTGGGCGGAGTCAGCGTGGTTCAGTTTCGCGAGCAGCGCGATCCGATCAGGGCTGAATCGGGAGAGAGGCTCTGAGGATTCCAGCCTGTAGGCGATCGTCTGCGCAGGGGCCCAGGCCACGGCCATGCCGCACACAACCGCGGCCGTTCGAACCAGATTGCCAAACGCATGTTTCCGCCTCGGCAACACTCACCTCCCAATCACCCGAGCGGATCTGCGGGGGATGCTCAGCGCCCTTCTCCCCGCTGATGAAAGGCGCGCCTCCATTAGCGAGGATGCGGCTGTAAACGAGTTGCCCTATAACAGGACGTTACTTGGAGCGTAGCGGTGGACCTACCGTCGCCCAGATCGTAGGATGAGGTTGGGTGGCGCCGGCATCGGTGGGATCCGCAGCGTCGTTGCGAAGTAGCTGTCGTGGTCCAAATGGCGGTAGATATTGCCCGCAATTTCCGCGGCCCGCGCTCCAATCGCAGAGCGGCCGCCCGTCAACAGTACCACCACCACTAACTTTCTGCTCCCAGCATCGTTGAACGATCCGAACCAGCCCAGATGCGTGTGGTCTTCGCTGCAAGTGCCTGTTTTTCCGGCGATCGCCTCCTCCTGGCGAGCCCTGCGTGCGGTGCCGAATTCCACCGCTTCCCGAAGCCCGGGCGTGATGCCGGAAACAAAAGCCTGGATATAGAGTTGCCGTTTGATCCTGGGGCTGAAGTTAGCGATCTCCTCGGGGGTCCGGGGATATCGAAGGAAGTACAGCGTTCCTCCGTTGGCAATTGCGCTCATTAGCGCCGCCAACTGCAGTGGGGTTTGTAGGATCTCTTCACCGAAGCTAGCGAGCATGCCGACACCCCCGTTACTTGGGGGCGCCAATGGAAAACGGCCGGGCTCCTCACCTGCGATGCCCAAGCCGGCCTTCTCGCCATACCCGAACTGATGCGCGTAGTAGCTGACTTTTTCGAATCCCAGCTTTTCGCCGAGGGTCGCGAAAAAGTAATTGTTGGAATGCGCCAAAGCGTGAGTCAGATCCATGCGTCTACCGTTTAACTGGACTCTGGACTGCGGCTCAATCATTTTCTCGCCCAGAGCGGCCAACGCGACCGAAACCTTTATGGTGGAGCAGGGCTGAAAACCCCTCCCTAACGCCATCTTCTGGTTCACCATCGAAAGAATTCTGCCATCCGAAGGATCGACCACTACTACGGACCCGTTAAACGGGCCAAGTGCCTCTACAGCAGCGCGTCGGACATTCAGGTCTTCGCCGTCGGCATTATCACCGCTGGTCGAGTTTGCATAAGTCGGCGCTGTCCAGGGACCGCCGCGTATTGTGCCCAGCGGCGATGGCCTGGAGCGCGCGGCAACCCGATGGATCGGCGCCGCCCGCCGCTTTTTTTTAGCGACCGCCGCGCCCGACGGGAAACTGCTGAACAGCGAAAAAACCAAGACCCATGCGGATTTCCGAAGAATTGGAGAGATGAGAACTCTTTTCATATGAACTTGCAAGCTCGCGATGCTGGGCTGTTTGTTGCGAATGTTAGTCTTTGCTTCTAATACCTATCCGACCGCGCCTGTCGCAAACCCTAATCCAAGATGAGATCTAGACCCTAAGTGATGTGAAATCTAACGCCCTAGCAATATCAGAAGCTTCAGTAGGTCCGTCAAAAGGAAATACAGCAGGACATCAAGAAACAACAGATGATCGCGGCGACGCATCCCGTAAGCTCCGTAGCAAGAACGTAGGGATTAGCGCGACTCGCGGCGCTTGGAGCGCGAGCTAGCCACGCAGCAATACGACATCGAGGGGATCTCCTCTATCATTGTGAATGTCGGAAGATTGCTTGGGTGTTGAGGAATAAATTGAGCCAGCGAGAGCCCACATTCAACCGCACAAAACACGATCGAAGCGTTCCGGAGACGTCGGTCTGGCTGCCGCGAACACCAAACTAAAGTTGCCATCGACACCCAAAGAACTGGTAAGACACCGTGAGGCGCTGAGTTATGGCCTGCCTATCGATTAACCACTATATCCCACGGAATGACGGCAGCCTGACAAGAATGGAAACAGAATCGACCCTGGCTGCGTTCTGCCGCAGTCATGACAAGCTCTTTTGAATCATTTCGGTTCGCTGTTCGTCCTGGAGAGCCAGCAGCGCGATCGCTGTCACCTCAACATGCGGGCGTAGCGGCACTCCGTAAACAACGCTGTTTCCGGAGTTCTACGCTCCGCCAACACTGGCGCGGTCCAGAAGCATCTCGACGCCTTGCGACGACATTCGACCTTCTTGCTCCAGCCCTCGGGTGCATCTGTCCGAGGCAATCCGCGGCCGAGGCCTGTGCGGAATCGCTCTGAGTTGAAAACGATGGTAGCGACCTCTGCCCTGGCCGCAGTATATGTGGCTTCGCTTCAGCGAGCAAATGCGGTGGTGGAAGGGCAAATGGAAGGGGCTGTTTTCTCGTTTCGCGGCTTAAAACATTGATTTAATGGTGGGCGCGACAGGACTCGAACCTGTGACCTCCTGCGTGTGAAACAGGCGAGGGTCCCTAACACCATGATTATAGAACAAATATTTTTGCAAGAAAGTTCAAATTAGATACCAAAAGTGCGTTTGTGGCTGGGCGATTTGGCTGGGTCGTATTGGCACCCAACTGAGACACCGCAGCTCGCGGCATGCCGGCGGACTTCGAGGCGATGTTCCGCTGTTGAGTGCGGGACGGTGCTTTCTTCGCAGTGCCGTCCTCACGCAGGTGAATCGCTCCTTACGAGGGTGGGCCCTCCGCGATATAAAACCGATCCTCATCAAGCCTGCAACGTCCGACATCGATCGAAGATCAGGTGCGCCAGTGCCGCGCCGCGCACCAGGGTGGTCCATGGTAGAAGAGTTCGTTCGCTTCGATGAGAGGAAGGGCTTTTGCTCTCCACCGACGCTTGGGCTGTGGGCTTGATCTTGTCCTTTCCCTGCGCGATGTTGAAGAATACAAACTTTTCGCTGGAGTATGAATGCGCCAGCGGAGATGGACTTTCAAATGGACGCCATGAGCCACAGTGATCATCAGACGTCCGACCAGCACGCCGGTCACAAAATGTCCGACGTTCACGGCAGCCACGACCGTCACGCCGGGCACTCCGTTGCCATGTTCCGCGATAAATTCTGGATGAGTCTCGCTCTCACAATTCCCGTAGTCTTCTGGTCTACCGACGTTCAACACTGGCTTGGCTACACAGCGCCCTCCTTCCCCGGCGCGAAGTTTATCCCCGCGATCCTCGGCACCGTCGTCTTCATTTATGGCGGCCTGGTCTTCATCCGCGGGGCATGGAGTGAACTTGCCGATCACAAGCCCGGCATGATGACGCTTATCAGCCTGGCAATCATAGTCGCTTTTGGAACGTCGCTCGCTGCGACATTCGGCCTCTTTGAGATTGACGTTTGGTGGGAACTCGCGTCACTGATTACCGTCATGGTCCTCGGCCACTGGCTCGAAATGCGGGCCATTTCCCAGGCTCGTGGTGCGGTGAACGCACTCGCCGCCCTGCTCCCGGACACCGCAGAACGGGTAACGGGCGCAGACACTCAATCTGTTCCACTCTCCGTGTTGCGCATTGGCGACATCGTTCTGGTCAGGCCCGGAGCCCGCGTTCCGGCAGACGGCACTGTCGTTGAGGGCGCCGCCGATGTTGACGAGTCCATGATCACCGGCGAGTCCAAAACAGTGCCGAAAGTGGCAGCCTCCAAAGTAGTTGCGGGAACAGTTGCCAGTGGCGGGAGCCTTCGCGTCAGCATTGCGGCAATCGGGGACCAGACCGTTCTCTCCGGGATCATGCGGCTCGTCGCCGCGGCGCAAGCTTCCGGCTCTCGTGCGCAGGCACTTGCCGACCGGGCGGCCGCGATTCTTTTTTACATCGCGGTCGCCTCGGGTGCGATTACTTTCGCCTATTGGTGGTTTTCAGGCGATAAGGAACACGCCCTGATTAGGACCGCAACAGTCCTCGTCATTGCCTGCCCGCATGCCCTTGGTCTGGCGATTCCACTCGTAATCGCAATCTCGACATCACTAGGGGCACAGAACGGGCTCCTGGTTAAGGACAGACTCGCACTCGAACGCGCCCGCAATCTGGATATGGTCATTTTCGACAAGACTGGCACCATGACACGCGGTTCTCCTGCCGTTTCGGGAGTCGCGGCCGCACTTGGCACTACCGAAGATGATTTGATTGCGCGCGCCGCCGCTGTCGAATCGAACTCCGAACACCCCCTCGCCAAAGCAATCGTCGCCGCAGCCCAGCGCCGCGGCCTGACCCGATTGGCAGCTACGAATTTCGAGGCGCTTCCTGGTCGAGGAGCGAAGGCGCTTGTGGAAGGCACGAGTATCGAAATCGGCGGACCGCGACTGGTGACCGAGGCCAGGGTAACGGTGCCGCCGGAAGTTGAAAAACTGACAGCCGCATGGACACCTGATGAGAAGACGGTTCTTTATGTGCTCGCTCAAGGCCGGCTGCTCGGAGCTTTCGCGGTGGAAGACGAGATTCGGCCCGAATCCAGTGAAGCCGTCGCTGAACTTCATCGGCTTGGTGTCCGCGTCGCGATGATCACCGGAGATGCGAAAGCGGTTGCCGATTCGGTCGCCCGGCGTATCGGAATCGATGAGGTCGCCGCCGAAGTTCTCCCCGCTGACAAGGCAGCGGCAGTGGCGAAGTTTCAGGCAGGCGGCAAACGGGTAGCGATGGTTGGCGACGGCGTTAACGACGCACCCGCTCTGGCAACCGCAAATGTCGGAATCGCCATCGGGGCGGGAACCGATGTGGCGATTGAGTCCACGGGGATCGTACTCGTGCGTAGCGATCCGCGCGATGTCGTAGGTGCGATCGAGCTATCCCGCGCTACCTATCGAAAAATGATCCAGAATTTGGTTTGGGCGACGGCGTATAACGTTGTCGCTATTCCGGTCGCTGCTGGCCTTTTCGTCCACTGGGGATTCGATCTCCCTATGAGTGTGGGGCCGGTCGCGATGAGCCTGTCCACCATCATCGTAGCCGCCAACGCTCAGTTGCTTCGCGGACTTAAGTTGCAACACGACGCTTTGGGCCATGCCAGTTGACCCGATGCGAACGGGAGAGGGGTTTCGAACACCCGGCTCCAGCTTGGGAAAATGGACCATGTTTTGTTTTCAATAACATAAACGCGCATGGCGTTGATTCAGGGTATGGAAAACGCCAACAAAACAGTATCCCATTTCGGCTGGTGTGCTAATGGAGGGTTTTTGGAGGGTCTGGGGCCGATGGCCTTTACTCGATCGTGACTCGATAATCGCCCTCTTGGGCACTTGTCAATATAGTTCCAATATGGAAAGATATTGACAGAGCCTCAATTTGCTCGGACGGGAAGAATCTGGCTATGCCGCGATCGCGTTTTGACGAACTGGTAGCCCTTGCAGAAGAGAACGATGGACTGGTCACTGCCGAGCAGGCCCGCTCGGCAGGTTTCACAGATTCGGTTCTGGCCCGGCTACTCCAGCGAGAACGAATCGAACGAGTCGCCAGAGGAGTCTACCGGATTCCGTATTTTCCGACGGACCGGTTCTCGCAATACCAAGAAGCCGTGCTTTGGGCGAAGGCGAACCAAGGTCCGGGCACCGTCGCAATTTCGCACGCAACGGCGCTCGCCGTGTACGGAATTTCGGACGCCAATCCAAGCTCAATTCACCTCACGGTACCCAAATCCGCCCGGCTGCGACGGGAGAAGCCGAAAAATGTTATCGTGCACCGCGACGATCTCACAAAAAACGAAATCACAGTTCAAGAAGGGCTTCCGCTCACAACGATCAGCAAGACGGTAACGGACCTTCTGGCGTCTGGCGACCGCATTGACCTGCTCCGGCAGGCAATCTCCGATGCCCGCCGTGAAGGATACATCGGCGACGCCGAGGCCAGTCGACTTCGGCGACGGATCGAGTCGCGCCTGAAGGCGTTGCGAGCTTCAAGCAACATGCCGCAGCCGACGACTGCATGACCAAGCCGAAACCGCCGGAGCGATTGGAGAAGAAACTGGCTCGCGTCGCGCGGGAGCAGGGCGTCGATCAAGAGCGTCTTCGCCGATGGGTTTCTTTTCTCGCGCTTTGCGGCGCTCTTGACCGAGCGATTCAAGCAGGCGTTCTTGCCGCCTACTACCTCAAAGGCGGGGTCGCAATGGAGCTGCGTTTCGCTGAACGCGCCCGCGCGACGAAGGATCTGGATCTGGGCATGGAAGGTACTCGCGCGAGTCGGCTGCAATCCCTATCGGAGGCCCTAAGCGTCGGCTTCGATCTGTTCACATTTCGGATAAAGGGCCAAACTCGCGATATGGAACAAGCGGATACGATCCGAGTGCTCGTGACCATCCAATACAATACGCGCTCGTGGCAGACGATCGAAGTGGATCTCGGACCAGCCAACGTCGACCAAGTTGACCTGATCGAACCTAGGGTCCGGGGCCTGGTCGAACTTGGAATTCCGGTCACATCGCCCGTACGCTGCTTGGGTCTTGCCGAGCAGGTCGCGCAGAAACTCCATGCGTGCACTGGTCCGGCGGCGCAGGGTCGGGCGCGCGACGTGCTGGACATCCTGCTGATCGACGCCCTTAGTCAACTCAACTACTCGGAGACCGCCCATGCGGCCCGCCATATATTCGAAGCACGCGCGACTCATGCGTTCCCGCCTGCCTTTGTCATGCCTCCAGAGTGGAGGCCTGAATTGGAGAACCTTGCGCTCGAGCTCGGCTTCACTCTCTCGACTGCGGGAGAAATTGAAGAGCGTTTCCGAGAAGTCATCGAACTGCTAGGACGCGCAACGCCGACTGATGAGTAGCGAGTCGACCACTTCGTAGGTGCGTTAAACCTACGAGAAGGGCGAAGACGGCGCGCTGCCTCGACGTTATGACCTGCGCATGCATATACGCAGAGGGCGTCCGAGATCTTTCACCAGTCGCGATTCGCGTGAGCATGGGAGCAAATCGTCGGCTCCGCTAGAAGCCTAGAAAGCTGTGACCGTCGCTTCGCTCGACACAGATCCGTCCGCGTTAGAGCATTCCACCCCGCAGCGTGGAGAGGATCGCGAGATTGCTGCGCACCTTCTCGGATTCTAGCGACTCGGGCTCAACTCTCGCGCCAGCCGCAAAACCGAACGGATGGTCCCTTGCTTATCGATGACGTACACGAGTGGGCATCGGCAATCCGTATTCGGATTCGTCATGGAACCTGTCTAGCGTGTTGCCGAATGACTTAAAGATCAAGCAGGTAGTCCAGCAGCAAAATAACCAGCCGGAATTGTTCAGCGGTCTGGAGATGAAGATCCGTCAGGATATCGAACATAAGACTCAGTTTCTTGTGCACACCGCGGGTGTAGCGTTCGAGTTCGGGAGTGATCGCTACAATCCGCGCTCCAAGACTCCTGACTTCAAAATCGATTTCTTGTAGAGCCTCCAACTCCATCGCGCAATAGGGTCATCAGTGCCCTCGAAAGAAACTGACGACCAGTGGACCTTCCCGGAGAAGCTCATCAGAGGACACTTGTACGTGATCCTGGGATGAATAACGTGAAGCTTGGGCTGCGACCTCCGACCTTTAGCGCGCGCCTTTCTACACCGGACGCCTTGAGTTCAGCCGTCGCGCGGTGCATGGTTTCGATGGTCTCGCGCGGCGCATTGTAAAGTGGCGTTCCGGATTCAAACGCGCTTTTGAATTCGTCCAAGCGATCTTGTAGAGTTGCATTGTTTTCCCTTCTTTGCGTTACGCGTTCGCATTCATAATGAGCACATTGAAGGCCGCGGCGTACCAGATCAGATCATGCCAAGACTCGAACCCCCGTCCACAAACAGCGTTTGACCAGTGATAAATCCGGCATTGTCGCCGGCAAGAAAGACAATCGCCGCCGCGATCTCCTCAGGACTGGCAAATCGCCCCATTGGCTGTGATCCGGAAATATTCAAGGCTGTTACGCAACCTCCTTCTCCAGGCGATATTCATGATGTAAGCCGCCGAGCACGGGCGTCTGTGCAACGCAGAGGCCCGGAGGCAATCGATGTCGATGACCGCTGGCAGGAACAATTGCCTGAGTCGGTTCCGGAAAACCAGGCCCCAGGGCCGAGTGTGGTCTGTCGCGATTGTAGTGCCTGACGTACTCACGAAGGATGCGCTTCAGATGCCGCTCGTTCAGTGGAATCAAATAGTCCAAGCATTCGCGCCGAATGCTGCCAATCACCCGCTCGCAATAAGCATTCGCCATCGGGCTCCGAACCGGTGTCTTCAACACTCGTAGGCCGAAGCCCTTCACTGCCGCATCGACCTCGACCGAAAAGACGTTGTCGCGGTCATGAATGAGATATCGATGGCTGGATTCTCCATCCAGGAACTCACGGAACTGCTGTCGGGTCCATTCGGCAGTTGGATGATCAGTTACATTGCAGTGCAGAATTCGTCGCGATCCGATCTCCATCGCGACAAAGACGTACAAGACTTGAAACGTCGCAGTCACCAAGGTGAAGAAATCGCAAGCGACGATGGCACTGGCATGATTGTGAATGAACGTTGCCCAACGTTGACCGGCTGGTTGCCGCGGACGCCCACCCTGTTTCAAGTACTTGCCCACAGTACGCGAATCGACGAACAGACCCAGTTTGAGTGACAACTCGTCTGCGATCCGTCCTTCTCCCCAACTCGGATTCTCCCGCGCCATCGCCGTGATGAGTGAGCGCAGATTCTTAGGCAGCGGAGGACGGCCCGCGTGCCGAGACTTCCAGCGCCAGAAGAGACGGAATCCTGTTCTGTGCCAGCGGACGAACGTATCCGGCTTCACAATCGCGAGAGCGCCTGCCCAGGGAAAGAATCGGCTCAATATCACCAAGGCGAATTTCGTCGCGGGAGTTGGACGCCGCCGACGGGTCTTGCGCTCCAAGTAGAGAGCCAGTTGCCTCCGGAGAAACAGATTCTCAGCGATCACCGCAGCTCGGGAACGAAAAAGCACAGCGGTCAGGTCGCACCCAATGGCGAGCGCCACGGCGAGGGACCGAATCACTCGGCTCTCCTGCCAGGACAACGTGGATGTCGAAGCATCAGTAACACGTTACTGCAACACCCGCCTTCGCATGTATCCAATTTTTCCGGATTAAGCACGATTGTCGATGGATCATAGCACTCCTAAATCACGGCGAACCTGCAGCGCTTGAGGGCTGTTCGGACCGAAGGCCGCTTCATAAATCGCTAGCGCGCGACGTAAAGCAGGCACCGCTGCCGCCTCCTGACCGGACTCTCTCAGTAAGGTGGCATAGTTGACCAGATCGACCGCTACCTCCGGATTCTCCGACCCGTAAACTGATTCATCAATAGCAATCGCTCGCTTGTACAGGTTGCCCGCAGACGTCCAATCCCGTTTTGCCCAGAGCACATCCGCGAGATTCGTGCAGCTGGTGGCCAATTCGGCGCTGTAAGGCCCCAGCGTCCGCTCGAAAATGCGCACCGCTCTCCGCTCCATATGTTCCGCCTCCAGTAGCTTGCCCGCCGATTCGAGCAGGCTGCCAAGATTGCTTAGGGTTGAGGCTGTCGCTGGATTTTCGGCGCCAAGCAATCTCTCCTGAATCGCGAGCGCCTGGCGGAACAGGGCCCCCGAGGCAGCGTAATCCTTGCGCTGCTCGATTGCCATCGCCAGATCGTTAAGAAGAACTGCGGTCTCTTTCTGATCACTGGCGGACACTTTCTTCTGGGCTTCTAGCGCGGACCGGTAATGCTGTTCCTGATGCGCGGGATCGAGGATCGCCAAGCTGGCAAATGACTGGGCGGCGATTTGGGCGTCCACGCCAGTCGCCGCGCGCTCGAACAGATTGAATGCTTCCTGCCGCTTGCCTTGGACAGCCAGAACCCGAGCCAGATTCTGCTGATCCGCCGCGACGTGCGGGTCCCCATTATTCAGGTCGATAGCGAGGGCCCGGCCTAAAAGGGCCTCTGAACTGGTAGCGTCTCCGGTCTGGCTCAGAAACAAGGCCAGATCCGAGGCGGCGCGTGCAGTCGCCGGATCACCGGAGCCATGCCGTTTTTCCTCGTCGCCGAGCGCCTGCTCGAAAAGCGGTCGGAGGCTAATCGGGTCAGCGGGTGCAGTCAAGGTCACTCCACTCCGTGGGAGCGGCGGCAAGCTGCGGATCGTCGAGCGGACGGGGACCAGATCGCTACCCTTCGAATAGATGCCGATCCAGTGATTGGTGAATCTGAGCTGGGCGTTGATTATCACTTGCGGCATGTGGCAATCGGCGCAAGCACGCGTTCCCACGGTGGTCTGGTGGCGGGGCGCTTTATGGCAGTTCACACAGAACTGGTTGTAGGATGCCGCGGTCTCGCCCAGCGGACGATGTGGATCGTGGCACGTAAGGCAGGTCAGAGTTCCTCCGCTCTTGCGGAAGCAGGCGGCCTGATTTAGATAAGAAGGCTGATGCCGGGTTCGCCACTTGTCGGTCCAGTCGCCTTCGGGCGCCTTGCGATGGCATGTCCCGCAGAAGTTGTTCAGCTCGATCGCGCTGAGCCGCCTCGGATTCAGGAGCGCCGCCGCGTCCCCGGACTTGACGTGTTCTCCGCCGGGTCCGTGGCACGCTTCACAATGAATGCCGGGCTCGGAGGGCTGAATCCCATGTGTGCTCGCGTCGACTGTGAGCGGGCCGGTCGAATGGCAGCGAAAACATTTCAACGCGGTCGCTTCGGGATCGAAAGTGCGATACAGGACGTTCTTCGAATCCGTATGGCCTGGCGTGAGAGCCATGCTCTTCGTCGCCGAATAATAGCTCATACCGTGCTCGACGTAGGCGTCCTCACCCGATTGGCTCACCCAGGTGATCGCCTTCAAACCGGCGCCGAAAGCCCATTGGCCTGGGCTGCCCTCCGCAGCCCGCACCAAGGCTCGGGCATGGCCCGTCTGCGATTGCGTTTCGAACTGCTTTGCATGACAGCTCCGGCACGATTGGCTTCCTACGTAGGCAGGGCTCTCGGCCGCCGCGCCCGACGCGGACAGGACCGCCAACAGAACTGATAATCGAGCCAAGCTCTGGTCCCTGATTATAGCGGCGATTATGTCAGCGCGTGAGCGCGGGCGCCATCGGATCAGTAGTTCAGGCGCATCGAGAACTGTATCAGCCGAGGAAGATTTAGCTGCGTACTGACGACACCGAACTGCGCGTTCCCGAGGACTTCTCCCGGCGGACCGAACTGCACCCGGTTAAAGATATTGAAGAACTCCGTGCGGAACTGCAGCGAGAATCGTTCGGTGAGCGTTGTGTTCTTGAATACCGAGAAATCGAAGTTCGCAATTCCAGGAGATCGAACTCCCGTGAAGGTGCGACCCAGATCCCCGAGCGTGCCGGAAGGCGGCGCTACGAAGCACGAGGTGTTGAACCATTCAGTGAGTTTTTGCTGGGACGAACCGGATTCGGAGGGGTTACAGCCGCCCACATAGTTCGGACGCAGCGTTCCGAAGCCGAACGAGCTGAGAGGATTCGAGGAGGTACTGAAGGTCAGCGGGAAGCCGTTCTGGAACGTCGAAATGCCATTGATCCCCCAACCCGAGATGATCTTACCAGTCACTCCACTTACGCCGGAAGCGAATTGTTGTCCTTTACCGAAGGGCAGATCATAGCTATAGCTGACAATCAGTCGTTGTGGAACGTCGAAACCAGAAATGGCCCGTTCCGCGCGGAGGTTAGTTATTGTCCTGGATGTTCGCGAGCGGACCAGCCTCGAGCCAGCTCATTCCAGTCTCAATATCGCCGATATTCTTCGACCAAGCGTATGCGGCTAGCACCGACCCGCCCTGGTGGAAGCGTTTTTCCAGCTTCACTTGCAAGGAGTGATAGACCGAGTCGCGATTTCCGTCGTTGGCGGCGGTGACTTGCGTGTACTCGGGGTACGGCCGCAGAAGCTGGCCCTGCGCGATGGTTGGCAGCGCCAGGGTTCCGAACGGAATGGTGCCGTAAAACGGATTGGGGACCTGTTTCTGCAAAGCTGCGAGTCCGAGGGACAAGTAGGAGTCGGGAAGTTGATTCAGCACCGGACCGCCCACCAGGTGAGTGCCCTTCGAACCTGCGTAAGCAACTTCCAGCGCCATGCCCTCCATCAACTGGCGCTCCACGTTGAAATTCCACTGCTGAAGGTAGCCAAAGTGCTGCGCCGCCGTCCCGACAATCGGCGCGCGAAACACCCGTTCCCAGAAGGAGCTGCTGGAAGTTGGGATTCCTCTGCGGAGGCTGAAGAATTCCGGTCGGGAAGGGATTGCTAAGGGTCGCGGCCGGCGTGATTTCACCGTCCGGAGTAGACGCCCATGGCTGCGTTACAGAAGTCAACTGGCTGCCGCCGGTGCCATCGTTCTGCACATAGAAAATCCCATATCCCGAGCGCACCACCGTCTTGTCGTTCAGACGGAAAGCCAAACCCAGGCGCGGCGCGAACAGATCCAGGTGAGTGGCTGCGGCGTATCGGCTCGGATCATCGGGCGAATTGACCAGTCCCAGCCTGCCCATCAGATTCGGAAGACCGACTGCGGCTCCGAAGGGATTCGGCGAATTGGGCAACAGGACCGTGAAGCGGTTATAACGCTCCACTTCCGGGAAAGGTAGCTCCCATCGAACCCCCAGGTTTAGGGTCAGCCTTTTGCTGACCTGCCAGCTATCGTTTACATAGACGCCTGCATAATAATTCCTGTAGGAGTATGGCGACGGCGTGACCACATTGCCGCTGGAACCATATCCCAGCATGAACGAAGCAAACCCGAATCCGGTGGTGACGCCGTTGAGGTTAGGCGCCTGCGGATTCACGGAGGTAAACAGATTGTCGAAGTTGTAAAGTCCGCTTCCAACATTGCTCTGGATGTAATTGGTGATCTGCCGCCTCACCTCACCGCCAAACTTGAGGGTGTGCGCGCCCATGATCTTGGTCAATACAGGAAAGATCGAGTAGCTGTCATTGGCCTGACGGATCACGCTGCCGGGTCCCTGGCTGGTCCAGATATCGTTGAATCCTTGCACGACGGGCGTCGGGATCACCCGGAACGCCACTTCGTTATTCAGGGCCGCCGGCAGGCCGAAACTGGTTAGGTCCACTCCCAAACTGGCTGGCGTCCGAGCATATTGAAAGCGGGTGAATGCAGCATGCATATCCAAAATTGTCGTCGGTGAAAGCGTATAAGTATCGCCGACCACCGCCGAGTTGACGATCCACGTTTCCGGCCCGCGATCCTGATAGACGTGCGTTCCGTACGGATCCTCTGCCAGGCTATAGTTCGTCCAGTAGCTGTAACGGGCGAAGAGTCGTTGTTTCTCGCTCAGGTTGTGATCGACGCGCGAGTTGAACTGGTCATTATTGCCTCCTGCGCTGGCGTTCGCGCTGAAGTTGTTAACGTTGGTGAACGGCAATCCTGGGGCGTTCGGCTGCCCCCAATAGTTCGCTAGTACCTTTGCGGTCGGGTCTAAACGACTCAACGGAATCACATTGTTGGGGAACTGGCTACGAGTAACCTGGTCATTCGAGCCAACGACGTTGGTCCTAGGATCGTAAATCGGAATCAGAGCGCCGCTCGCGTTGCGTGTGTTGGAGAAGTCACCGTTCCGTTGCTGCGCCGTTGGGACCGCCACCAGAAATGGAACGCCGTATCGCAGCCGGAATCCCTCCCACGCAAAGAAGAAGAATGTTTTGTCTTTCTTCAGCGGACCGCCAACGTTGGTTCCGTATTGGTTTTGAGTGAAAGCCGGTACAGGTTTGCCGGAAGAATTATTGAAGAAGGTGTTTGCGTTCAAGACCTTGTTCCGCAGAAACTCGTAGCCGCTTCCGTGAATGGAGTTGCTTCCGGACTTGGAGACCAGGTTAATGACGCCGCCAGCGAATCGCCCGAACTCCGGTCCAAGGCTGTTGGTCTGGACTCTAAACTCCTGGGTAGCGTCCTGGGTCGGGATCAGGGCAATCAGACTGCCTTGGGCGACATTTAGTGGAGCGCCGTCATAAAAGGTTGCATTCTGGCCGGCGATTCCTCCACCGATCTGGTAGTTGCCGAAAGAGAATATATTCTGCCCAGTCGGGTTCGTCATAGCATCACCCTGTGCCACGACTCCGGGCACCAGCGTGACGAGATTGATGACGTTGCGCCCGTTGAGTGGCATCTCCTGAACTTTTCGCGACTCAACCACTGTGCCCAGAGTGGAAGTGTCGGTCTGCAGCAGCGACGCTTGCGCGCTGACTTCGACCGTCTGGCCAACGTCGCCGATCTGCATGGCGGCGTCAACGCGCACCGTGGCTTGCACCAGAACCTCAATGTTGTCGCGCGTCAGGTGTTTGAACCCGGTCTTCTCTACATCCACGCGGTAGCTGCCGGGGAGCAAATTCGGGAATTCGTAGACGCCGTCCGAATTGCTCTGCGCTACGCGGCGATCGCCGGTTCGATTATTGGTTAATGTGACCGTAGCTCCCGGTATCGTGCCGCCGGAGCCGTCGATCACCGTTCCTACGATCGAGCCATAAGAAGTTTGGGCCATGGTCGGCGTGGAAAGAAAAGCGATGCAGGCTGCGAGAGTCAACAGTGTTCCCGCGTACCCGGCGTGGAACTTACGTTTGGAACTTCCCACAAGGTTACCTCCAAATTGACCCACACGACCTCGGTGTCGGTCAGTCGCTACATGGTAATTTCGAGCTTCGAGACTCCGTCTTAGTATCTTGAGGCCGGTGCGAACGGTTTCAAAGTGGTTAGCATGTGAATGCATTGTGAATCACATTCTGTAACCATAAGAAAACACATGGTTGGACGTGCAGAGTCAAAGGTGTTTCGATGGCAACCCTGTCTTCCATCCTCAAACTGGCCTCGTCGGTTCCCGAGGCGCGCGAACCGGTAACATAGCGCAAGGTGAATTTCGTCTTATATTCGCTCCGCCCCCACCAGGCTGTGCGATCGAACCTCGATCAGACCGAAAGGTATGACCTGTGAATCACAAAGAAATCACGTGACTAGCTCCGCGATCACACTTAAAATGGTAATTATCTTGAAGTGTTTTTGTTGGATTGGTTTGCGTATCAATGGCTGACATTTTTATCGGAAGTACCTTGCGCCTTGGGTGGTGTATCCTCATCCTTGCGTTGATGGAGGCGAGCGCTATTCAAACCGCAACCCCGCAATCCCGATCTGCACTCCCTGATGCTGGGGTGGGCGCCCAGGCTTTGGTCAGTCGATATTGCCTGGGTTGCCATAGCACGAATCTCAAAACGGGGGGACTCGCGTTGGAGGGGTTGGATATACACCAGGTCTCAGGTCACGCCGATGTGTGGGAAAAGGTATTGCGTAAGGTCCGTTCCGGCGAGATGCCTCCCCGCGGCCTGCCCAGGCCGACTCCCGCCGAGTATACAGCGTTTGTTCAATCGCTCGAAGAAACGCTCGACAGCGCAGGTGCCGCCAGCCCAAATCCGGGCCGGCCTGCCATCCATCGTCTAAATCGAACCGAATACAGCAACGCCATCAGGGATCTGTTGGGGCTGGACATCCAGGCTGGGGCGTCCCTTCCCGCGGACAATACCAGCTACGGGTTTGACAACATCGCAAACGTGCTTTCCATGTCCCCATCGTTACTCGAAAGGTATGTTTCCGTGGGGCGCTCGGTCAGCCGTCTGGCCGTGGGGGATCTGAGAGTCAAGCCGACCAAGGACCACTATGAGCCTCCGCGAGATCCGGCAGCGGCGCGGCGCCCCCGCAACGAACGAGTCGGTGAGGATCTACCTTTCGATAGTAGAGGTGGAATTGATTTCAAGCGCTATTTCCCACTGGATGCCGAATACCTGATTCAAATCCGGATGAGACCAGATCCGTTGATTGCCGCGGCCGAAGGCATCGAGAAGCCGGTGCTCTATGAGATGCGCCTGCCCCTCAAAGCCGGCCTGCACACGCTTGGAGTGACCTTTCCGCGCGACTCTTCCAAGGCGGAAAATGAAATCCCACCAGGTGTGCGCCGACCTGGCCCCCCTGCTGCCATGAATCATACCGGCGAGACTCGTACCGATGACATGGATCTGTGGCTTGACAGCGCCGAGCTTAAGCGATTTGCGGTTTCCCACGGAAGCGCCGACCCGGAGGTCGCTGACTTGATGATCAGCGGCCCGTTTTCAGTTACCGGGCGGGGCGAGGCGGCCAGCCGGGAGCGCATCTTTGTCTGCCGGCCGTCGAGTGCAAAGCCATCGGATGGAAAAGTAGAGGAAGACTGCGCGCGCAGAATTCTTTCCAACCTCGGGCGCCGAGCCTTCCGCCGGCCTGTGGTCGACGCCGACATAACGCCGCTGCTTGCCTTTTACCGCGAGGGCCGTCAAGCGGGCGACTTCGACGACGGAATCGAAAAGGCATTGGAAGCGCTGCTGGTCTCCGCGGATTTCCTTTTCCGCGTAGAGACTGATCCGGCGGACTGCAAAACTGGAACTGGGTACCGCATCAGCGACTTCGAGCTTGCCTCGCGGCTATCCTTCTTCTTGTGGAGCAGCATTCCGGACGACGAACTGCTCGGTCTGGCTGCAGCAGCGGCAAGCTTGAAGGATCCCGTCGTTCTGCAACAGCAGACCCAGCGCATGCTGGACTGATCCGCGCTCGCGACGCATTGGTCACCAACTTCGCGGGCCAATGGCTGAATCTTGCGCAACCTGGCCACCTGGAGGCCGGACGCAAGGGATTTTCCCGCAATTCGATGAGAGCTCTGCGCCAGACATTCCATGCGGCAACAAACTGAGCTGTTCTTTGCCAGCGTCCTGCACGAGAACCGCAGCATACTGGAACTGCTCGACGCCCACTATACCTTTCTCAATCAGCGCCTGGCCGAGCATTACGGCATCCCGAACATTTACGGTCCACAATTCCGGCGCGTGATTTTGACAGATCCGAACCGGAGAGGGTTGCTGGGACAAGGCAGCATCCTGACGGTGACCTCGTACCCGAATCGAACATCGGTAGTGCAGCGAGGAAAGTGGGTCCTGGAGAATCTGCTGGGCACCCCGCCGCCTCCTCCGCCGCGCGGATGTTCCGAGCCTTCAAGCCGCGGAGCCAAGATGGTAAACCCCTCCCGTTGCGGCAAGCCGATGGAACAGCACCGTACCGAATGCGGTCTGCGCCTCCTGCCACGCGCGCATGGATCCCACTGGGTTTCGCGCTCGAAAATTACGATGCGATCGGCCGAGTGGCGCAGCGAAGATGCCGGCTTGGCCATAGATGTGTCGGGAGAACTTCCGGACGGCGCCGCAGTTCGCGGGTCCCGGCCGGCTCGCCAGGCCATGGCGACCGGTCACCGCGACGAATATGTTTCGACCGTCACGGAAAAGTTGCTGACGTACGCCCTGGGCCGCGGACTTGAATATTACGATCAACCTGCCGTGCGGTCAATTCACGAGAGGCCGCGCGCGAGCAACTACAGCATGACATCGCTGATGATTGCAATCGTGAGCAGCATGCCCATTTCAGATGAGAAGGAGTTCAGACCAATGATCCTGACCAAGAAAGCCTTGGCTCGCCGCACATTTCTGCGCGGTGTGGGCACTGCGGTCGCTTGCCATTTCTCGAATCCGATGGTGCCCGCGCTGTCGCTGGCCTAGCGGCGACTGCCGCTTCAAGCCCGCCGATGCGGCTTGGCTTTGTCTACTGTCCGATGGGAATGATCATGGATCGGTGGACCCCGGCGACGGAAGGGACCGGACTTCGAGTTTACACCGACCATGCAGGCGTTGGAGCCATTCCGGGAACGACTCGTCGTGTTGAGCGGACTGGCTCAGGTCAAGGACGGGCCTTGGGCGATGGTCCCGGGGACCATGCGCGTGAAGGCGCCACTTGGCTGACCGGGGTACATCCCGAAGCGAACAGAGAGCGATGTACGCGCCGGCATATCCGCGGATCAGATCGCAGCCAAGGAACTGGGCAAGCAGACCCAACTCGCCTCGCTCGAACTCGCGCTCGAGGCGCCGACGCTGGCCGGCACTTGCGACCAGAATTATAGCTGCGCCTACACGAACACAGTTTGCTGGAGCTCGTGCCACCACTCCGCTGCCCATGGAACCCGATCCGCGAGCCGTATTTGAACGGCTGTTCGGCGATGGCGACAGCACCGACCCGGCGGCGCGGCTGGCCAGCCTCAATGAGGAGCGCAGCATTCTCGATTACGTGATCGGAAGCATCGATCGCCTGGAAACTCGCCTCGGTCCACGGGACCGAAGCAAGCTCAGCGACTATCTCGACGCCATCCGCGACATCGAGCGGCGCATTCAGAAAGCGGAGCAACAAAATGCGTCCACCAAGCTTACTCTTCTGGAGCGGCCCGGCGCAATTCCCGAGGAATTCGAAGATCACGCCAAGCTGATGATGGATTTGCAGGTGCTGGCGTATCAAACTGACATGACGCGGGTGGTCACGATGATGCTCGGGCGGGCGGGAAGTAATCGGCCCTACCCCTCGATCGGCGTGCCGGACGGCCATCACTCCGTGACGCACCACATGAACGATCCCGTTAAGATCGCAAAGGTAGCGAAAATTGACGCTCACCTGGTCAGACCTTCGCATATCTCCTGGAGAAACTTAGAACCACCCAGGACGGAGAGGGCAGCCTGCTCGATCACACGATGATTGTGTACGGCAGCAGCCTCAGCGATGCGAATCTGCATACGCACCATGACCTGCCGATGGTGTTGGTGGGCGGAGGCGCGGGTCAAATCAAAGGCGGACGGCACATTCGTTATCCCAGAGAGACGCCGCTGAACAATCTGTTCCTGAATGTCTTGGATAGAGCTGGGGTGCGGTGCGATAAATTCGGCGACAGCTCGGGTGAACTCCCCTATCTCGCAGGCGTTTAGCCGGGCGGGACTTAAGCGCGGGATATAAGCAATGCAGTTTCGAGCTTCGGTGCAATCCGTGATCGCCCTGGCGGCGGTCTCGTGTCTGGGCGCCACCGATGCACGACTGCTAGACGCCGTCAAGAGACGGGACCGTAAAGCGGTGTCCTCGCTGGTGTCTCAGCACGCCGACGTAAATGCAGCGCTGCCGGACGGATCCACGCCGCTCTCTTGGGCGGCATATTTGGACGAGCGCGAAATCGCCAACGCTCTTCTCGCCGGTGGAGCGAAGGTGAACACTGCGGACACCTACGGTGAAACGCCGCTGACGCTCGCGTGCGCCAGTGGTGATGGAGCGCTGGCCAAGCAACTACTCGAAGCGGGAGCGAACGCCAACGCGGTGCGATGGAATGGTGAGACCGCACTGATGATTGCTTCCGGGGCGGGCAGCCTAGAGGCCGTACGAGAGCTGATTAAGCGTGGCGCGGACGTCAAACCAGTCGGGGGATCCAAGAAACAAACAGCGCTGATGTGGGCGGCCGCAGAGGGTCACTCGGACGTCGTTCAAGAGTTGATTGAACGCGGCGCAGACGTGAATGCGGTATCTGCCGGCGGCTTTACGCCTCTGCTCTTCGCGGCGATCAAGAATGACGTGAAGTCGGTCACGAGCCTGCTTACTGCACACGCGGACGTGAATTACGGCTTGCCATCCGGCGCGAAAGTGCTTACGGTGGCCGCGTCATACGGGAATACTGCAGCGGTGGGGACATTGATCGATGCCGGCGCCGACGTGAATGTGTCCGACCGGACCGGGGCCGCAGCCCTGCACACGGCTGCCCAGCTCGGCAATCTCGAAATGATCAAAATGCTGTTGGGTAAGAGCGCCAATCCCAACGCGCGCACCGCGAAGTCTGCGAGGGGGGGCCGCGATAGCGCCGGGGGATTCCGGCCCTTGCCGGGCGAGCTGACTCCTTTGCATTTTGCCGCCAGGGGGAACCACATCGAGGCCATGAAGCTTCTGCTGGCGGCGGGTGCCGACCCGAAGCTCAAAGGCCAGGATGGCACGACCCTGCTTATGTCCGCAGTTGGCAGCGGAAAGCCTGAAGTGGTGAAGTTCACTTACCCACTCGATTCCAATATAGATGTCGTCACCGATAGTGGCGCCACTTTGATTCATGCGTCGGTCACGGGGACCGCGAATGGCGCCACTCAATCGGCTCAAAACGATGTATGCGAAGTCATCCAGTTTCTCGCGGACAAGGGTGCGAAGCTGGACGAGCGGGACAAATCCGGTAGGACTGCGATCGACATCGCGGACCGCCTTCCTATCGACAAGGCGGTGGACCTGCTCACGGCTTTGATAATCAAATCGGGAGCAACGCCCAAAACGCCTTCACTCCGCTGATGGCCACGAGAAACTCGCTGAATCTAGAAATCTATCTCAGGGAGGTCCAATGAGGCGATTTGTGATTCTTTGCCTGGCATTCGCGGTTCTGGCAGCAGCCCAGCCTCCGCAGACGCCTGGGGGCAGGGGCAACCAGCCGCCGCCCGTAGTACCGACAGCCGACGAAAAACTTCAGCTTCAATCCAAGGTTGAAGCAATCGACGGTGTCGTCCAAAAATTGAAGAGCAAACACGTAAGTGACGACCTCATCGCGGACCTCGAGGTGTATGCGCAGGCCGGCCGCTGGCTTTTCGAATTTCCGAACACCTTCTACACCCAGGACGGTATCAAGAACGCGTTCGCGGTCCTGGACATGGGTCTGGAACGTGCGCACCAGTTGGAGGCTGGGCAATCGCCGTGGGTCGGGCAGAAAGCCCGCAAGATCCATGGATTTTACTCGGCCCTGGATGGCTCGATCCAGCCCTATGGACTGATTGTTCCCGAGTCCTACGACGGCACCCGCCCTGTTCGACTCTACGTCTGGCTGCACGGCCGCAATAACACCTTGACCGAAGCAACTTTCATCTCCGGTTTCCTGCGAACGCCCACCCGGCAAAATCTGGCGAATTCGGCCGACCTCGGCCAAATCCAGTTGGAGGTTTACAGCCGCGGGAACAACGCAAATCATTGGGCCGGAGAAGTGGATACGTTCGAAGCGATCGCGGACGTCCAGAAACGGTACAAGATCGATCCCGACCGCGTGGTGCTGCGCGGGTTTTCGCTGGGCGGGGCCGGAGCTTGGCACTTGGCTCTACATCATCCGGATCGGTTTGCGTCAGCCGAAATCGGAGCGGGTACCTGGCCGCGCCGCTACCTCATGACAGGATTCGCGCCTTACCAGGCGGCCACCTTGCATATCTGGGAGAACATGACCGAGTGGGCGCTGAACGCGTACAATCTGCCGATCGCCGCGCACGATGGCGACCACGACCCGCAAGTAGCATCGATTCCTCGCCCGGAACCGGGCACTCCCACGCGGGGGCAATTGGAGTCTTCGATCCGGGTGCGTCAACAGTTAGCCCAAGAGGGTTTTCCATCCGAGGGGGAGCCAAACTTCTTGAAGGCGAAAGGTACGCCGGCGATTTTCTTGATTTCCGAGGATACAGGTCACAGCGCCAGCCCGGTCGTGAAGAAACAATTGGACGCCTTCATCAGAGAATGGGGAGACCGAGGGCGTGTTTCCCCGGATCACATCCGCTTTCTAACTTACACGACCCGGTATAACAAGGATTACTGGGTGTCGGTGGACGGGCTCATCAAACACTACGAGCGCGCGGACATCGACGCGCAGCGGAGCAACGGCGGCGAACGGTATCAAATCACGACGCATAATATCGCGCGGTTGACCTTGGGCGAGACCAGCCACGCCGCAGAAATGAAGATCGACGGGCAGGACTTGAAGGTTGAATCCGAACCGGAAATCACGCTGGAGAAATCCGGTGCGGCCTGGCGCGTAACCAACGCTAAGTGGTCCGGTTTGCACAAGACGCACGCTCTGCAAGGCCCCATCGACGACGCGTTTCTGGATCCGTTCCTCTTAGTCCGCCCCACGGGGACCCCTTGGAACGAAACCGCGAATAAGAAAGCGCTCGAAAGACTGGAACGCTTCGAACAGGTCTATGCTCGGAATTATCGTGCGCACGTCCGCATCAAGAACGACACGGATGTCACCGAGGCGGACTTCGCGAAATACAATGTCGCCTTGTTCGGCGACCCCGGTAGCAATCGCTGGATCGCAAAGGTGCAGGCGAAACTCCCGGTCCATTGGACTCGGGAAACCGTCAGCGTTGGTGACCGGCGTTTTCCCGCAGCCGAAAATATCCCGGTGCTGGTCTATCCGAACCCCCTGAACCGCTCGCGATACGTGGTGATCAACAGCGGGCTTACCATCGAGGAACGCGAGTATAATTCCGACTACAGCATGCCGCAGTTGGGCGACTTCGCGGTGTTGAAGGTACAAACCGAGCCCGGCTCGTCCGAAGTGGCTTACGCGGGACTGTTCGACGAGTCCTGGCAATTGCCAAAGTAGCCTGATATGCGCGGGAAGCTTGTCACGTTCCTGATTGCCATGGGGTTCGTTGCTCGGGCGGCGGCAGACGACGGAAAAACGGTCTTGGACGGAGTTTACTCCGCGGATCAGGCAACGCGTGGTCAGGCTGCGTACACTGCGAGTTGCAGCGGATGTCATCTTGATGATCTAACAGCCTACAGAGGAGCACTCCATGGGATCGCGTTTGTGGAGAATTTCCGAGGCGACGGTCTCGACAGCTTATTCCGCGTTACCAAGAACACGATGCCACGGGATGCACCGGCGAGCCTGCGCGACGACACTTATGTCGACATCATCGCCTACATCTTGCAGGTAAACTCCTATCCTTTGGGCAAGGAGGATCTGAAAATGGACGCACTGAAGAGCGTCCGGATTGTGGGGAAATCGGGACCAGAGACGCCGCCAAATTTCGCATTAGTCGCGGTGATAGGATGCCTTGAGCCGGAACCAGGCGACAACTGGGCGCTTACCCATGCGACCGAACCTGCAAAAACGAGAAATCCGGACGCGTCGCGCGCGGCTGAGTTGACGGCCTACACGGCAGTACCGCTGGGAACGCGGACGTTCGGGCTCTTGGAGGCCACCTACTACCGGCCTGGCTCTCATAAAGGCTACAAAGTCGCGGCTAAAGGCTTTCTCGTCAAGCATCCGGACCGCGATCAAATCAGCGTCACCTCGCTTCAGGTTTTGGCGGAGAGCTGCACTAAGTAGTTGGTTCCGATGTTATACTTTTCTACGAACGGCTTACGAAATCCTCGTGGAAACGCCAAATCCGCCAAGGCCGAACGTCGCGACGCCCTCGGGGTATGCAACCTCAACGGCCGACGTCGAGCATGATGAACGTTGGCTGTTGATCGAGCGTATCGTCGCGAGCGCTGCTTTTCGAAAATCCGGACGTCTTCGCGATCTGTTGCGGCATGTGGCGCGTCATTCCATTTGCGGCGATCTTGGGGAGCTGACCGAACAGCGGATAGGACAAGCGGTCTTCGCCAAGCCGGTGGACTACAGCCCTACTGAAGATAGTTCGGTGCGGGTTCACATGCGCCAATTGCGCCTCAAACTGCACGAGTACTTCGACAGCGAGGGCCGCCACGAATCACTCGGCGTGGAGATTCCAAAGGGATCCTACGCGCTTGCTTTTCACAGCGTCCCGGTCAGCGCCCTGGCTGTGGTCGCTGGACCCGTCGAAAACCGCAGGACGCTCCCGCGCTTAGGGGTAGTCTTGCCATGGACCCTCACTGCCGTGCTGATCGTTTTATGCGTACTTCTGTGGCGACAAAAGGCGGTGCCGGCAGCGGCACCTGCAAGTCCACCGATTCCTTGGCCGCTCGCCGAAGTATTCGGTAACGGCTACCGGACGCAAATCGTTGTGGCGGACGTGAGTTGGGCCATGAGGCGGCTGATGACTCATGCGCCGGTTTCCCTGGATGAGTATCTGCGGCGCGACTTCCTGCGGCGGCCACCGCTCGCACACCCCAATCAAAATGATGAGTTCCTTGCAGCGTATACGGCCAATGCGTTGCTGACATCCTACGCTGACCTGGCAGTCTCGACGACGTTTCTGAAGCTCATGCATCAGAGTCTGGACCGGATCTCCATACGCTCAGGTCGCGATTTGCGCCCGAGGGATCTGGAAGAAGGGAACTATATTTTCATCGGAAGCCCATCGTCCAATCCGTGGGTTTTGCTTTTCGAGAACCGTCTCAATTTCCAGGAGGTCCGGAGCGACGAGGTAAGAGGTTCGGTGAAGTTCTTCGTGAACAGGCAGCCGCGTCCCGGCGAGCAGGCCACATATAAAGGCCTGGCGCTCACCGGACTTAACGGCGAAGATTATGCGACGATCTCCTTGCTGCCAACCGACACGAGGCGCGGCAACGTCATGATCATACAGGGCTTGCAGCAGGAAGGCACAGAGGCGGCCGGGCTATTTCTGTCGGACCAACGAAACTGCCAGCTCTTACGGAAGGCTTTGGGAATGCAAGACGAAACGAACAAACCAACCTATTTTGAAGCCCTCCTACGCATTAGCGCAGTCGGGGGATCACCGACGTCGACGACTGTCGTGGCGAGCCGGGTCTTGCCGTAGCTCCGGAAAAAATCGAATCTTCGCTCGTTCGGACTGTCCTTCTCGGAAACTTCAATCTCTCTGAGATCATGGGGGTTGCCCAGAAGTCCAGGAGTGACTCGCCAAGCCAATGTTGAGTGCCTTGTCTCCGTTTCTTACCACGCTTTTCTCAGTCTTCCGTTCGCGTGCAGCTCTTCAAGTAGAGATCCTGGCATTGCGGCACCAGATCGGCGTGCTCCGACGCTCTGCTAAGAAGCGACCGAAGTTAACTGTGGCGGATCGTTTGTTCTGGGCGTGGTTGTCTGGAGCCTGGGCCGACTGGCGATCGGCGCTGGTCATTGTCAAACCCGAGACCGTGATCGCCTGGCACCGTAAGGGCTTTCGCTTGTTTTGGACATGGAGAGTTCGGCACGGAACAACCGGAAGGCCTACCGTGTCGCGCGAAGTCCGGAACTTGATTCGAACGATGAGCCGTGAGAATCCGCTGTGGGGAGCGCCGCGCATCCACGGAGAATTACTCAAACTCGGCATTAACATCGGTCAGACTAGCGTCAGCAAATATATGATCCGGCCGCGAAAGCCGCCCAGCCAAACCTGGCGGACGTTTCTGGACAACCACATCCAACAACTAGTGTCGGCCGACTTCTTCACTGTGCCGACCATCCGCTTCCAGGTTCTGTACGTGTTCCTGGTACTGGCCCATGAGCGGCGACGCATACTGCACTTCCACGCCACGGCTCATCCCACGGCGGAATGGACCGCGGACATGGATGGCCCTTCATAGGTCGAGATACAAGCAGATGACACGAAACGCGCGAAATGTGCAGAGGAACGCATTGGGCTGCGTTTCAAAATTGCTCGACAGCCCAACCATCATCAGTTCCTGGCCGAGCGTGAGGTTGGACGGCATTGCCACGTTGATCTGATACAGTCCCGGTCCCACCCTTTGGTACCATCATCCGCTTTGGGCGATTCTCAAGCTTGGCTCAACTTGAACCTTGACACCGTCGCCCCATATCAGAACACGAGCTTAAGGCTGACCTGCAACTGTCGCATGCTTACGTTGGAGTTGAGGCTGGTAATCGTGCCGAAGCCGCCGCTACCCGGAATCGGCACGCCGTTGGCATCCAGATGGTCGGCAGTCAAACCATTGCCCGGGCTGCCAAAGTTGGGATGGTTAAAGGCATTGAAGGCATCCAGCCGCAACTGCAGCTTGAGTCGTTCGGTGAATCTCATATCCTTCTTGAGGGAGGAATCCACACTGAACAATGGCGGGCCGATCACCGTGTTCCGTCCCAAGTTTCCGAACGTGTACTGCGGTTGCAGAGCAAAGGCCTGCACATTAAACCATTCGTTGGGAGTGGGGTTGCTGAGCTGCGATGACTGGCCGGCCACCGCATTCGGCCGGTCCATGCTGCTGCTACCGATATTGGATCGATCTTGGCCGTCCATGATGTCGACAGGGGAACCGGTGGCCATGGACCAGATCACCCCGAGATCCCACCCGCCGGCGAGGGCGCTGGCCACTCGGCCATTCATGAGCGCGTGGCCTTTTCCGAATGGCAATTGGTAAAGCGTCGAAGCCACAAAGCGGTGTTTCTGGTCGAAGATCGACAGGCCACGCTCGCATGGGATGCAATACGAATTCTGAGCACCGATCTGATCGGTGCCGAGTGTGCGCAGCCCGCTGCCGTCGTCGATCGACTTCGAGTAGGTATAGCCGAGCAGGAAGGTAAAGCCGCTGGACATGCGCCGCGTGAGTTTAGCGGAGAGCGCGTTGTAGTTGGAGTCCACAATGCCAATGTTCTCCACGGTATTGTTGAAGTTCGGCCAAGCTTCGCGGCTGAGTTGTGGGCCCGGTCCGGGCGCCGCAGCGTTAAAATACATATAACGCGGCAGGCGATGGCCTTGCGTTCCCAGGTAACCGATTTCGAGGGAAGTATTCTTGCCCAATTGCCGTTGGACATTCAGTTCGTACATTTCCACATAGGGCGTCTTGCGGATGTAATAGGTGTTGACTAGAGTGGGTGTAGGGACACACACCAACGGAGGGGCGAGAGCGCCACAGGGGCTCGCCCCGGCGAAGAAGGGGACTTCGAACGTGAGGTTGTGAGTGGCAATGTTGGCGGTATTCTGCAGTTTTCCGGAAAGACTGCGCGCCATGTCGAATACGGGATTGCCGGTGTCTTGTGTGTAGAAAACGCCCGCGCCCGCGCGGACCGTCCACTTGTCAGTGGGACTCCAGGCAATTCCCAAGCGCGGAGCGAAATTCTTGTGATCCGAGTTGACTAGATTTGAGCCCAACCGCCCATCGCGGGCGGTACAAACGCCCCCCTGAGCGACCGTCGGAAAGACCACATTGCCACTATTAAAATTGCCGGTTCCGTTTTCGATAATGCAGGGTTGGGTGTTCACTGGCTGTGGATTGAGACCCTTGGGGTCGCCCTGCAGGTTGTAACCGGCGGGAAACCAGGTATTGACCAGAGGCACCCTGTCACTCCAAGCCGGCACGTATTCGTAGCGCAAGCCGTAGCTGATGGTGACGTTAGGCCGGATCTTCCAGCTATCCTGGACGTAATAGAACTGGCTCGTCTGACGGAACCGCGCGACCGCCAGGGCGACGGCGTCTGTCGTACTGGCGACATAACCGAGCATGAAGTCGGCAGGAGTATATCCGGTGGCCTGATTCGTGATGCTATACGCCCCGCGGGCGTATTGGTTGCCGGTTTCGTTGAAATCTGTGCGGTCAACCTCGGCGCCGAACTTGAATGAGTGGCTGCCGTGGGTCCAGGAAATATTGTCCACCACCTGTAAGATGTGATCCGAGGTCGTGTAAGGACCGTCCGTGTTGTTGCCAAAACCGCTAAAGCCATCTCCCAGGCCGACGTTGGGAACGCCCCAGGCCGGGGACGCCGGGTCGCTCAAGAGGCCCGGAAGATTCAACTGTTTGACGACGTCCGTTTTGCCTGCCAGCTCGGGCGCAAAGTTATTGTAGAAGTTCAGAAAGCCGAAACGGAATTCGTTTAGAAGGCTCGGCGACAGAATGAACGTGTTATTGATCGCCGTCTGCTTGGCATCGGTGACCAGGCTCATGCCGTTCTCATCTAAAGCCGGCATCACGCCGCTTTCATTCTGCATGCTATAACGGACAAACCAACTTGATTTCGCGCTTTGCACAAAGTCCACGCGCTCGAGTAATCTGATATTTGTTTCCAATGATGTTGTCCAGCGCGAGGTAGTTGTTGGACAGGCCGTTGTTCGGTGCGTTCGGGATGTTGGGCGCGGGATAGTACTGCAGGAACCCTTTGGCGATCGTGTCCAGACGGTCCCCGGGAATGATATTGCCGGGGAACGGCAGGCCGGTCGTCGGATCGGTGATGACGTGCGTCGCCAGCACTGAGGAGAAGTCACCGGTTCGGAATGCGGCGGGGAATGTCGTGTAAACCGTCTGGGTCTGCTGCCGCAGCTTGAAGCCTTCATAGTTGGACATGAAGAACAACCGGTTTTTGCCATTGAAGAGTTTGGGGATCCACACCGGTCCGCCCACCGTGTAGCCATACTGGTTCCACTTAAAGGGCGAGGAAGGCGGCGCGACGCTGGTAAAGGCATAAGGGAGTGCGTCAAAATCGTTATTGCGGAGGAAATCGAACAGGGCGCCGTGGAATTGATTGGTTCCGCTGAGAGTGGACACGTTTACCTGAACCTGCAGATGCCCGAATTCGGCCGGGTAAACGCCGGTCTGCACCTTGAATTCCTGCAAGGCATCAATCGAGGGAAGCAAGGCGTAGGTGTTGAAGCCAGGATCGGTATTTTGCACGCCGTCCAGCGTAAAATTCAAGTACTCGCGGCGCGCGCCGGCGACAAAGATTTCCTGTGTAGTTCGATCGCCGCCTTGGCGAGCGCTGGCTTGGCCTCCATTGGCGACGCTATTGTAGGAGACGTTGGGGCTAAGAGCGATAAGCTGGGTGAAGCTGCGCCCGTTCAGAGGCAGACTGACAATGCGGTCATTGTCGATGACCGTTCCCACGGTTGCGCTCTCGGTAGTGAGCAGTGGAGCGCCACCCGTCACTTCCACCGTTTGGTGACGGCCCCGATTTGCAGGTGAAAGTCAATGCGCGCAATCTGCTCGACCTGCAGTTCCACGCCTTCGCGGACCTCGCCCTTGAAGCCCGGCATCTCCGCTTTCACGTTGTAAACGCCTGGCGGGATCGCGGGGAAAGTGTAATCCCCGGCGCTGTTCGTCGTGGTCGTGCGCGCGACATTCGTCTGGGAGTTAGTTACCGTCACGGTGGCGCCCACGACGATGGCGTCGCTGGCGATCCGTGACTTGGCCGGTAATCTGACCGGCCGTTTGAGCGAAACCGGCGACGCTCAGAACGAACATCACCCCGACAAAAAAGGCTATGCGCATTTTTCACCTCGTTGTTCCGTTGTTGGTAGCCGTCACAGTGACGCCAGCGACGACAGCCCCGCTGGAATCGCGCGTTTCTCCGTCGATTAGCCAAACGTCTGACCGAACCCTACCTCGATCGCCATCAGACACCACCCCACCACAAACAAGCGACAACCCCATTGACACTCCAGTGTTTGCTTTTCGAGACAGGGCTAGTCTATTCAGACACGCACATAACTTCAAGTCGACGTTCAAAATACTTGAAGAAATGTTACTTTTCAAATCTCGATGGCGACGCTCAAGTTATAATCGTGGCCATCAAGTTCTCCGCTGGTAATACGTAATGCCTTAACGCCAGATGGAAATCCTTAGAATGGAGATCAGATGCTCAAATATCAAGATCACGAGTTGCTACCTTGTCGGGCGCTTCGTGTGCACGCTGAACGATCGTAACGAACTGTTGGGCACCGTGCTACTGCCGGTGCGCTGAAAGGACAGGTCGACGTAAACGAGGGCAATCCGGCGGCCATTTGACATGAGACCGTTGAATAAAAGAATCTTCCATCTCCTGATCGTTAACAGTGCAGGAGTGTCGTCAGAACCATCCGCGGGTTTTCGTTCCTCGCCAGAATCTAAGAAGGAGAAAGAGTAAGGACCATGAACAGTTCAAGAAGACATTTTCGCTCCGGTCTCAAGTTGTTCTTCGCAGCGGCCATCGTTTGGACTTCCAGCAACGCCACGGCAGCGGACGTGTACGTCCCCTTCGAAGGCGAGAAAACCACTTGGCACGAAGGGTTCGACCGCTATGACTTCATAATGGACGATGCCACTGGGGCGATCACGCCTATGACGGCCCCGGCGAGCGAGGTGACGAGCTTCGGAATCGACGAGAGTGTAAAGGGCGGCAAGCGCCGCTGCGTCGTAGTCGTCCCCAAGAAGGCGGCGCCCGGCAATCCGTGGTCATGGCGAGGCTGCTATTGGAACCACCAGCCTCAATCCGAAGTCGAGCTACTGAGACGCGGTTTTCACATCGCCTATGTGGCGCCCGACCCCGGCAGACAGGGCAAGGCGTGGGACGTGTGGTACAAGTTCCTGACGGAAAACCACGGCCTGGCGAAGAAAGCGGCCTTCGTCGGGATGAGCAAGGGCGGAGTCAATGCGTTCAACTGGGGTGTGGTCAACCCCGACAAGGTGGCCTGTATCTACGCGGACAATCCGGCGGTCTACGACGAAGATTTCGCCAAGATCCCGGAGTTGGCCAAGCATGACGTGCCCCTGCTGCACGTCGTCGGCACTGAGGATTTTGTGCTGCAGCGGCACACTATGGTGGTGGAGAACATGTATCACCAGTTGGGCGGCTCAATCACCGTGATCATGAAGGAAGGCGTTGCGCATCACCCGCACAGTCTCATGGACCCGACGCCGATCGCGGACTGGATCGAGCAGCACATGCATCCGGTAGAGGCGAACCGGCCGGCGTTCGCCGATTCAACCTACACCAAGGCGCACTACTACAGCCTCGAAAATTCCCTCATCTACCTGAAGGAGGAGGATACTTACGCGACGGTGCGCGGACCGGGATACGTTCCCTCCTACGATCGCTATGACGGTCCGGGGACGGGTAACTTCCACGCGGATGCCATGTCGATCGTGGTGCCGCAGAAGCCGGCGCCGGGCAAGCCGTGGGTGTTCCATCCGAGCTTTCTCGAGCGCGACTCGGCGGTGGATCTGGCGCTACTGGCCAAGGGTTACTACATCGTGCTGCCGCCAATCTCCGGGCCGGGGGCCGTGCAAAAGCAGTGGGACGAGGTCTATCAGCGGATGGTCGACAACGGATTTGCGAAGAAGGTGGTGATGGAGGGGACCGGGGCGAAGGCGGGCGAGTCGTACGCGTGGGCGATCGCGAACCCGGACAAGGTCTCGGTGATTTACGCCCGGAATCCGCTCCTGCGCAGCCTGATGTCGAAGACGCCGCCGATCGACAACCTGGCGCCGCTGGCCAAGGCCGGGGTGCCGATTCTGCACGACTGCGGGAGTCTCGACCCGTGGCTGAAGGACCAGACACGGGTGGTGGAGAAGCGGTACAAGGAACTCGGCGGGAAGATCACGGTGCTGGTGACCGAGGGCGAGGGTCACTTCCCGGTGTCGCGCAAGGATCCGAAGCCGGTGGTGGATTTCATCGTGAGCCACCAGCGGTAGGCGCACCCCTGGGAACAAAACAGCGGCAGTATTTAGATTGAGAATCTTGGCGCCGTCGAGTTGCGGCTCAATAGCAATGATCTCGCCGACCTCAATCCGCTGGCGTCGATTGTTTCGGGCGAACGGTAGCCCACGCACGCCGCGACGTTAGCCGAACGCTGAGTTACTACAATGTTGGGAGACCCAAGCATTTTGGCCGATGGAGTAAACATGAAACGAATCCACACCGAACTCTTGATTCTGATATTGGCGGCGAACGCCCGGGCTCAGGATCGAATGCCTATGATCCCCGCGGATAAGCTGACGAACGCGCAAAAGAAAGCCGCCGCGGATTATAAGGACATTCGAAAAGTTGATCTCAACGGGCCGCCATGGTCGATCCTTCTGCGCGTACCGGACCTGGTTGTGCCATCGCTACAGATGCGCCTCCACAATCTGAATAACAGCGCTCTCAGCCCGAAGCTCACCGAGTTCGCTATCTTGATCGCGGCGCGAAATTGGACTAGCTATTATGAGTGGAACAGTCACAGCCCGGAGGCGGCTACCGCAGGGCTGAGTGCGGCGGTCATTGCTGCCGTGGCCGATGGGCGGCGGCCGGAACAGATGATGGAAGACGAAGCGATCCTGTACGACTTCTGCGCCGAGCTGCTTCACAATCAGAGTGTCAGTGACCCCACCTATGCCCGAGCGGTGGCTAAGTTTGGTGAACCCGGTGTTGTCGAAGCCGCGAGTTTGGTAGGTTACTACACCTACCTGGCTATGGTCATGAACACCGCGCGCACGCAATCGCCGGGCAAAGTCTGCGCTTGCTCCGTTCCCGAAATAGAATAATGTCCCAAACTTGCCGCACCCAGGTTTTGGTGACACAACGCAAGAAAACCACCCATTCTGAGTCATACTCGATTCAGTCGCGGGGCCATTGCTACTCACATCGCCGCGAAGCGCTATCAGCGACTCACTGTCGAAGCTCGATTGGACTGATCTGACAGGGAAGCTGGAGCGTTAGCCGATCCTCAGTGCCCGTTACTCTCGTAATGTGGCCTTTGCCCGTCAGCGAGTTCAATGCGTCCGCACCACATTCACCTCGCTATAGAGAATTGGCTCACCCGCACGAACAGGCATATTCTCAATCCGCCCGAACTGGTGCTTCTGCATCAGCTCCACCAGGGATCGTTGCCCAGGGCTAAGATCTTGAGCCATCAGCGGCACCCGCAGGCTGGGGACCGTTTGTGATTGGTTCTTCACGAATGGCATCCTATATCGGGCGTCCGTCCCTACATAACAGGGCTGCGGGTCTTTCGTCAACAGAAAAAACGATTTGGCCGACAGCCGGCACTCTGGGTTCATGTTCAAAGTCGCGTTTGTTACCTGCACGGGTGCCCGTGCACCTTTACCTCTGACTGACCAGCCAAATGCCGCTCGATCACCTGGAACGACGGCAGCGGGTCACCCTGCGACCGATTGTGCTCTCGGGAAACCCACGTTAATTACGCTGACTTGTGAGGGCGTCAAGTATCGCTGGCCGGTCTCTACCTTCAGGGTTGTCTCTCAGCGCGAGAGCAGGGGCATAGTTGCGCACGCAGCTACGGCGCTTTCTCCGGAGCCGGCAGAATGAACATCGATGATTCGCTTTCTACGAGCTGAGGCATAATTAGTCGGTTAGTCGGTTAGTCGGTTGGAGGCAAATGCGCAAATTCCGATGATTGTTTCATACTATAAGCCCGCCAGCAGTGTCCATCGAGCATCAACTCGTGGTCGTTGTGCTGGAATTTCGTTTGTGAGCCGGGCGGGGCTCGAACCCGAAGTGGGGCTTGACAGGATTTAAGTTATTGATTCGATGAACCGCACAAACCGCTGAAATCGAAGTGTCCTTCTCGTCCTCCATCCAATCCATGCCCCGCTCGTACCGAACCGAAGCGTTATCGCTAGTAGCGTTTGCTGCGCTAACACAGACTAGAACCATTCGTATCCTCAGCCTTTGCACGACGGATTCCACATGCTGAGGTTCAAGCCCCAGCAGATGCGCCACAGCAATCAAGATCTGATCGTGGTTCTCCCAAGGTCCAGCGCCCAGTGCCGCGTTTGCGATTGTGCGCTCGTCAGCGGTCATGTTTTTATCGTACATCTCGCGGGATGGACTCGACGGCGGAGCGACCGGTTGTGGTCCACGGGTTGGTTGTACCGCTGCTGTGCGGGCGATGCTCGAATGGTACCGGGCGGTAAAATGTTTATAGAGGGTGTTGTATGTCTGAGGATGTCATCATAGTCCCGCATCCCGAATTCGGACACCTCCGACACGAGATCGCCATCGCTAGGGAACGATTCCGGCAAGCAACGAAAGACCAGCAAGGCTGTTTGGCTTTGATTGGAAGTCTACAAACGATTACGGCGGAAGATCGGGAAGGATTGATGGAGCAAATCGAAGCAGAACAAGACGCATACGAGGTGATTAAGGATTTACACGACAAGATCCTGCGTCTGCTTCGTGAGAAGCCTCGGGGGAAGGCTGCGACGAACGACCTGCGCTAAGGCGCCGTCGAGCCGCCAGCGGACGGCACACTTCACATCGTCGGAGCTTCGCTTGGACAGGCGTGATCGGTTTCGTAACCGAAGCGTGGTGCGTTGGTCATTCATATTACGGACCACAGCGAAAGTAACCGTTACGTCCTATCAGTACTAGTCATTCCTATTGCCGCTCCGAACGATGCACGGTACCATGTTCATACATTTAATTTCTTGGAGCGTTATATGTCCTCCCCCATAGTACGCTTTCGTGTCCTTTCTTCGTTCGTAGCTTTCCACACGGTCGTTACAAACAAGCCGTTCCTGACAGTGCCTATCGGATCGATCATTGAAACTGGCGAGGAATTCCACAGTCCCGGACTGTTTGAGATCCGCCTGAACGATCAGCCGCTCCTCGCGTTCATGCGCGACATTGAAGAATGTACTGAACCGATGTATCTCGCACGTGCCGCTGGAGAGCTTTCTAGCCAAACTCGAAGTTGCACGTGATCGATATCAGCGGGCGTGCAAAGTTATCTCCTCGATAAGCCCCGAAAACAACGCTCGAACTGATAGGAGTTAACGTGACCGACGATGAGAGGCTTCAAGACCCGATGAAGGAATTGCACGACGCAATCCTTACGGCGATTATAAAATTCGAGGATGAGAATCCGCGAACAAAAGTGGCGCAGATCGAACTAAAACGCGATACGCCTGGTTCTCGAACGCTTCGGGTTTTTGTACACGTGATGTCATCTCCACGATGATACTCGGGTAACCCCGATCGACGACGCCATAACGGTGGGTGATACGAAGTCGCATCAAACCATATAGTCCGCGTAGCAGGTCTTCTATTTTCTAGTTTTCTAATTTTTATGCATTCGTGTTCTGGAAGAAAACAGTGACACCGCCGCGTCGCCCCTGCCCTGACGCTGGTATTCTTACGAGGCTGTCGGTTTCGATTCAAACCGCTTAGAATAACCTCATGCCCGTGCAAGTTCTCCTGATAGAAGACAACGTCGGGGATGCGCGTCTTATCCAACAGATTACGTCTCAGAGCACGGTTCCGATTCACACCACTGTGACGGAAAGCTGTATCAGCGCGTTGGCGATGATCGCCGATGGGCGGTATGTCCCAAACCTCGTCATCACGGACATGAGTGTAGCCGGTGCAGCCGCGCCGGAACTGCTGAAGCGATGCAACGCGACTGGTGTTCCTGTGGTGGTTTTTAGTGCGTCCATGAATCCTGCCCAACGAGCTGAGGCGCTTCGGCTCGGTGCGAAGGAGTTTGTTGAGAAGCCTTACGGTATTGATGAGTACACGGCGGCGCTGTGGAATCTCATCTGGCGGTGGACGGCAGGGGAAGCGTAGGACTCACGCCCGAATCGTACGAATTCGTATCAACCACACTGCGCGTGCGGGTTTCTGATTTGTTTCGTTTGTTTTGTTTTTCGTAATTTTTCAGATCGTGTTTGTCGCGGACTGCCACAGGCTGCGGTAGCGCCCCTGCCCAGACGCCAGGAATCCTGCACCGGTTCGATCTACCCCCAGCCTTCGTTCGGTACCATCAGGACCATCGAGAAATTCTCAACGCAAAGATCGTCGTCGAGCTACCGGCGCACGTACGTCTAGCCTCACGGAACCCGCATGGATATTGATTAAAACTGCACTCTAAGTATGCGTGATCTATTGACGGGTACGAAAACGTGTGGCAATATCGGTACGAGGAAAGCAGATGTTCTAGTGTAGTGCGTCACTCAGATTGAACCTTATCGAGAGAGCGCCGTGCGCGAGCAACTTTCTGCAGGATATCGGATGCTTTGGCGGTCCAGATGAAGGGCTTCGGATCGCGGTTGTGCTGGGAGACGTAGTCGTTGATAGCCTCAACCAGTTCAGGAACGCTGTGGAAGACACCGCGACGGATTCGATTCTGGGTAATGTCTCGAAAGAAGCGTTCTACCATGTTCGACCAGGACGCGCTGGTCGGTGTGTAGTGCACATGGAAACGCTTGTGCTTTCCTGCCAGCGCCGCACATTGGGATGTTTGTGGGCGGCGTAGTTGTCAGCGATGATGTGGAGCGGTTTGTTCTGGGGAGTCTGGTGGTCAATGAGGCGGAGAAATGCAATCCAGTCCTGGTTGGTATGGCGGTTGCGGCACTGGCTGAGCACGCTACCGTCGAGTGTGTTCAGAGCGGCGAACAGTGTGGTTGTTCCGTGCCGCTTGTAGTCATGCGTCTGGGTTTCTCCCCGGCCTTTTTTCATCGGTAGACCGGGTTGCGTACGGTCCAGCGCTTGAATCTGACTTTTCTCGTCTACGGAAAGCACGATCGCGTGCTGTGGTGGATTGAGATATAAGCCGACGATGTCTTCGAGCTTTTCGGCGAATCGCGGATCATTGCTGAGCTTGAAAGGTTCGCTGCGGTGAGGTTTCAGCCCGTGTGCGTGCCACACGCGGCGAACACTGGACTCGCTGACGCCAACCGCACGAGCCAGGCTGCGTGTGCTCCACTGCGTGGCGTTCTCCGGTTTCTCTTGCGTGGTCTGGCGGATAATTTCTTCTATATCCAGTCGAGGTGTCCGCCCCGGCCGGGGCGCATCTCTCTCCAGCCCGCTGATGCCCAATTCCAAAAACCGCTCGCGCCAACGGGCCACCGTATGGCGGCTGGTCTTTAACTCCTCAGCGATCTCTACATTCTCCTTGCTTTCGGCCGCCAGCAGGATCATACTGGCCCGTTCCACTAACCGCTGCGGCACCTTGCGCCCGCGGGCATAGCTCTGCAATTGTGAGCGTTGTTCCTTGGTGAGCGTAATATGGCGAGCGACTCGCACCAGTTTGCCTCCTACTATGACAAACACGGATCGAGGCTATATGTTTCTATATTTCTGACGCACTACACTAGAAGCTGTTAATCGGAGTTCGAAACTTAATCCGGGGAGCCGGCCAGTGTGGTTCGAAAAGTCTCTCTCTGTTGTTCAACAAAAGCCTAGCGTAATAGCGTTCCGGTCTGCCGCTCACTTCTTGGGCGCAACCATTTCCGTGATTCGGCCGACGCTGGTGTCGCCTGAATACAGGTTGCCTTTCGAATCCATGGCCATGTAGCTGGCTTCGATGAACTGGCCGGTATCAAAGCCGGACCCATTGCCTATCGCACCGAGCACGTGGCCATCCCGGTCTATCTTTAAGATCTGACCATCCTGACCGGACGCCATCCATAGCTGGCCGTGCGGATCAAAGAAGAGAGCGCAAACCAAGTTTCTCATTTGAATAGTTTTGATGAACTTTCCGTCTGCGTTATAGACGACGATGCGATATTCCTCCCGGTCCCCAATCCACACGTCCCCGTTCTGGGGATCCACTGCCGATCCGTGGGTTTGGGCGAATTTTCCTTGTCCGATACTGTTGCCGTACCACTGATTTATGAATTTGCCGTTCTTATCGAGATGTATTACACGCGCGGCGCCTACGTTGTTCGTTGGAGAGAAATCGACGTCATTGGGGCTCTCGTTTGCATGACCCTCGAAGATATAGATATCGCCATTCGAAGCAAAGTCGACTTGCACCGGCTGCCAGAGGAGCCTTTGTCCCTTGGCTTCATCCCAATCGCCCCTCTCTCCCCTCACGCCCAGGGTCATCAACAGCTTCCCGTCAGGACTTACCTTCTTCACGGTTGAGCCATTCGCGTCGCAGATCCAGATGTTGTCCTGTGCGTCGATTTTAATGCCGTGCGCTTTGTATTGGTGGCTGATGACGTCATCGCCGATCGAGAGGATAAGCTTGCGATTGGGGTCGAACTTAAACAACTGCGGTTTTCCCACCGCGTTGCGCTGAAAAGCCCACAAGTTTCCTTTTGAATCGATGGCGACGGCAGAGACTCCGCCTCCGCCGGCAGGCAACTCAAACGGGTACGCGTAGGTAAAACCCATCGTTTGCTTCCACTCGACACGTTGCAATGCGTTGCGGGGAGGTCCAAGCCGATTACCGCAAACTGGCGATCGAGAGCAGCCCGCCACGCCTCCGGTATCTGGAGCGGCCGTAGCAAGCTCGGTCTTGCACCCCGCCGAAAGCTTGTCGGAATTCTGCATGAGGCAACCCCGCGCGCCAAAACCGTTTTGGCCGGCACAGTATTTCGCGATGTCGTCCGTACAGGCGACGAAACCGCCGTAAGCGCCGCGGCGAGCACCAGGACCGCCGGTGGGGTCGACGACTACTCCACCTGGGCCCACGATCGCTCGTCCACCTGGGTCGGGGGCTGATCCCGCCAGAAACCAACCCAGTGATTCAGACTTCCCGGCGGACCCTGTCGTTTGAGAGAATACCGACATCGAAGCGAGGCCGAGTGCCACGGTGGCTCCCCGAGACAAAATACGTAGTTTCATTTAAATCTCCTTGAATTCTTAGCAACTAACTCACGCCGCGCTACCAAACGCCGGCAATGCTCCTAAAACGAATACTTCAACGCCAATTGCAGCTGGCGCATAGTCTTGGCTGAGGTGATCACACCAAAAGTTTGTACGGGGGTCACGGCCGAAGAGGGCGTATTCCAATTTGGGTGATTTGGAAAATTAAACGCCTCGAACCGAAATTGGACGTTATGACGCTCTTTGATTCTGAAGTTCTTGCTCGCTAAGAAGTCCCATTGGCGCGTGCCGGGCGTACGCAGGACATTGAGGCCGATGTTGCCCACGCTGTAATACAAAGCTGGATCCGAACAATTGAATGCATTGATGTTCCAGAACAATTGTGCAGTCGGATGGGCCAGGAACGGGCTAACGCCGGTTGCATTACAAGAGTTACTGTTTTGATTCAAACCGTCGCTGTTCCCGCTTCCGGGCGCTGCAGTGGGAAGACCATCCATAAGCGTGATGATACTACCAAGCTGCCATCCGCCGAGTATCGCGTTTACTACACCACCCTGGTTCAGATACCTTTGCCCTTTGCCCACGGGCAACTGGTAAATCGCAGACGTCACAAAATGTCGAGTCAGATCGAACGCGGACGATCCGTAATTTTCAGAGTGCACGTTATACGTATCTTTAGGCAGTGTCGCCACGGAACGGACCGCGCTCCCGTCGTCGAGCGAGTGTGACCACGTAAACGCAGTTAGCAAGGTAAGCCCGTGCGAAAGACGCCGGGTCACTTTCGCGGAGAACCCGTTATAATTCGAATTGACCATTCCGTCATCGTAATTAAAGCGTCCATAGGCGGGCCATGGAGAACGTTGCGCAAGGGTGCGCGCGTCGCTTAGCGAAGTCCTCAGGACCGGTTGGTTGATATTATTCAGGCGCTGAAGGAAATGGCCTTCCGAGCCGACGTATCCAACCTCCAGAATCAGATCGCGCGCCAGGGGTTGCTGCAGATTGAAGGTCGCCTGATCAACGTATGGCGTCCGCCGGTTATACTGATCCGCGTACATCGCCGCACCCACCAGGCAAGTACCGGAATACCCAGGGCACGACGAGCTCCCGGCTTCGTTGGCCCACGGATTGTCCATATAGTTGTTTACCAATTGAGGATCGTGAATGAGAAGATCTGTGCCCGTCAGATTCCGCGCCATATCGTAAACCGGGTTGCCGGTGTCCTGCGCGTAAACGCGGCCCACTGCGATTCGCACGCTGGTATCGCCAACTGGGTTCCAAGCGAGACCCACGCGGGGCGCGAAATCCAGCCAGTCATGCTGGACCGTCGACCTTCCGCCCATGAGGCTCGTGCTGACCGCCGTCTGAACCCCCGCGGCATAACGAAACGGAACACCATCGTAGAAGTTTCCGGTGCTGCATGGCCGCACCAGCACCGGAGGCGCCGCATTGGGCAGCAATCCATTTCCGTTCGGGGCGACCCCGTAAGTAGTAACCAGCGCGTTCGCGAAGCCGCAATATTTGTCCACAAATGGCTGCACTGTTTCATACCGAAGGCCCACGCTGAGGCTAAGCCTGCGGCTTATCTTCCAGTCATCCTGCGCATAAGCGAAAGCGGAGGTCTGGCGGAACATTGCATTCGCAATATTTCCCGTCCGATCCGCTTCTTCCACATTGCCAATGAGGAAATCCGCAAGGCCGTACCCCGATGTGGTCGTCGATCCGCCCGGAATAATCGTGGCCGATCCGTCGAAAGTAAACACGCCGTGCGCACGCTGGTTGCCGGATTGATTGTATCGGTCGCGCCGGATCTCGACTCCGAACTTCAGCGTGTGGGCGCCACGAGACAGCGAAATGTTGTCAGTCGCCTGCATGATCGTGTCATACGTCACAGCCGGATCCCCTTCCGCGTAGCCGCTAAAGTTGCTGAAACTAAAGCTGGGAATACCCCAAGCTGCCGGCGAAACGTCGGGAAGACCAGGAATCCCGAATTGTTTCCCAATATCCTGCTTAAAGGCCCAATGAGAAGTTTGCAGGTTAGTGAAATGGTTCACTGCGAAGCGAAATTCGTTGACGGTCGAAGGTCCCAGTATATAGGTGTTGGCGAGAACTCCCTGCCAGGTGTCGGTAGTGACGCCACCGGCCTCGTCCGGGAACAACGTGCCCGTGGCGACGAAGTCATTGTCGAAACTGTAACGTCCAAACCAATTCATCTTGGCATTCTGGGTGAAATCGATACGCTGGGTGAATTGGTCCGTATTGGTGGGAGTGTAAGCCTGAGTGATGAAGTTCTGCACGAATCCAGTGCCGGGCTGGTTCGGGAGCGGGATGTATTGGAAGAGCTTCTGCGTGACCGGGTTGAACCTGGATGTGGGAACGCTATTATTCGGAAACGGGGTGGCGGAGAGTGCCAGGGGATTACCACGTGCGTCCTTCCCAAACACACGCGTTAGCGGATCATAGATGATATTCGGCTGCGCTGTCATATTGCCACCTCGCATGGCCGGGGTCGGAACGCTGCCAATCTCTTGTAAAGTGGTGCGGTCTCGCAAGGACTCTAAATTAGAAAGAAAGAATAGCTTATTCTTGAGGACCGGACCAGCAAAAGTAAATCCATAGTTATTACGCCGAAAGGGATTCTTCGCGCCCACCTGCTCCCAGATCTCCGCATCAAAAAAGCTGTTTCTCAGGAATTCAAACACGGTCGCGTGGTACGCATTGGTCCCCGACCAGTGGCCATCTGGACCTGACTGGCCTCCCGTCCATACTCGGCAGGGAAAACGCCGGTTAATACTCTGAACTCCAATAGCGCTTCAACCGACGGCCGCACAATGTAGCTATTGAAATTCACATCCTGGTTAGCAACGCCATCGATCGTATAGTAATTGAACTCGTTACGCTCCCCGGAGACTGAAATCGATTCGGCCGCGCGAGTGCCGCCCTGGAGGGCGCCTACCTGGCCCACGGCGCCTGGCTGAACGGTCACGTTAGGGCTAAGCGCGAGGAGTTGTAAAGGATCGCGGCCATTCAGCGGGAGCTCAACAATATCCTTGTTTTCGATCATGGTTCCCACCGACGTCGTAGAGGTATCCACCATCTGCGCGTTCCCCTCAACTTCCACCGTCTGCGTGACCTGCCCAGGTTGCAGGGTGAAATCGAAGCGAGCGACTTGGCCAACCTGCAGGGTGATATTCGTACGTGCAGCGGTTTGAAACCCACTCTTCACCGCAGTCACTGTGTACGTGCCCGGCACCAGATCCGGTACGTCGTAAGCGCCCGTAGCGTTGGTGACGGTGCGCCGCAACTGATTCGTGTCCTGATTCTTAACCGTAATCTGACAGTCCGCTATCACGGCGTCCGTCGAATCGAAAAGCGAACCTCTGATATCGCCAAAGGATTGCGAGTAGACCATCGGTGCAATTAGCGAAGTGACGACCGCCGACATCATGACGTTCATCAGGACTTTCATTGCGGCTTATCTCCCTTTTTCTCTAGAAGCGTGTCGTCATCCTGTCATTGCCGGAGGCGGAGGATCCGGTCATTGAAGGTGTCGGCTATGTAGATATCGCTCGAGGCAGGATCCAGGTACAGAAAGTGCGGCTGGTTGAGCTGTGTCTGCAGCGGATCGTTGGGAATCAGCTGGTTGCCATTTTCACCCGTACCCACAAGGACACTGATCTTTCCGGTCGCCGGTGAATACTTCCGGATCATGCCATGGTTCGAATCGATAAAGATCAGATCGCCCTTCCGGTCGATAACCCCTTCCTTCGGCTGGTTCAAAGCGGGATCGATGCCAGGCCCCAGGATGGTGTGAAGCCGTCCCTCCTTATTGATGACCCGCAGTGCGTTCCCAGGCTGTTCAAAGATATAGAGGTTGCCCTGGGAATCCTCCCTCGTGCCCCTCGGCCCCACCAGTGGGCTGCCGAGCGCAACAGCGCCCTCTGCCGGCACGCCGCTGGTTCCATTGCCCGAAATCGGGGTCACTATTCCTGTGGCGAGCGTGACCATGCGGATGCGCCCACCGTTCATGTCAGCAATATAAAGCCTCTTGTTGTCGGGGCTGAGTGAGAGTCCTACGAGGAAGTTGAACTTGGCATCTTTAGCCGGGCCGCCATCGCCCGAGTAGCCCTTGACCCCGGTGCCAGCGACGGTGTTGATGATGCCGGTCTTCAAATCGATAGCACGTGCCGCGGCATTCCTGGTATCTGCAAAATAAAGAATGTCGTTTCCGATCACGGTGTCGTGCGGGAGACCAAACGAAGCTTTGGTAGCCGGGCCGCCGTCACCTCCGTAGCCGGGATCGCCGGTTCCCGCGAAGATGCTTGTGATCCCTCGCGTATCTACCTTGATGATCCGGTTCCGATGCCATTCGGGGATGTACGAGTTGCCGTTCTGGTCGAATACGACGCCCATAGGCTTGTCGATGGAAGTGACATTGGCCGGCCCTCCGGGCGGTTGGTCCCCACCGGCTACTTTCTCTATGGTTGCCGCACCCAACCGACCGCAGAGCAGTATCCCGACCCATAATTTGCCCAGTCGCATTTTTCTCTCCGTAGCACACTTCACCGGTGCTGTCCGTGAGCGTCGGTGGCAGAATCATATTTCATACATCCGGTGTTGTCAAGGCTCCGAATTGGTTTGTCAGCGCAAAATGAGAAGTTCCGGTTTTGTGCAAAATGAGAAGTTCCGCTTTTTGCCGGCCGGCTCTCAACGTCATGATAATCTGAGCGCGTCCGCGAGGGGTCGCGCCCGAGCGGTGATGCAAAGCCGAGGCGACGGAGTCGGCTCCGAAAGCAATCGGCACAAGCCCTCCTTCAACGGTCGGAAACCGTGCGGAGGGCTTTCCTGTACAGGATGCCTTTTGGCAGGGGGGAGGCCTCCGATCCGAAGCTGAGCTTTGCATGTTTCTCAAACCTCATTGCTTTGGTGAGATTCTGGAGCGGAGGCTTTGCATCAGAAACGCGAAGATGCCGGGCCGTTTTTGCCCGGCTTTCCTTATGGGTTGTGGCCGCTTTCCTCTTCAGCATCGGCGCCGGCCTCTGCAATCGCCTGTTGCAACGACGGACCCTCGTCCAGCCGGAAGCCATACATCCAGCGACGCCGGCCTCCGGTAGGAGGTGCCGGCGCCGGCTTGCGTCGAACGATGGGTGGTGTGGCAATCGGCTCGGCTTGCTAACAGGGGCGCACTCTTAGTTCCCCTTCGGCGGCGCTCACTAGCAATTGGCCATCCAGATGCTGCTCCACTCGAACCGATTGGCCGCGCAGCCGCGGCTGGATGTGCTCGCGCGCCACTTGATATAGCTGCCCGCCATAACGCAACGTATAATCGTGCCCGATGACGCGCGTCTCCACGTGACTGAGGCTGGAGACCAAGAGATGCTGTTTGCCGAGTGGCCGGTGGGCATCCACATCACCAGCCGGAGTCACTGTAAACCGCTCGTTCCACAGTTTGTCTATCGGCTTAGAGTAATGCGACAGAAGTTTCTAGAACTGGGTAGCTGTTAAACGCTAGACTCTCTCAACATATTTGGCTCCCCAAACCGAGGGCCGCTCTCACTCTCCCAAGAGTTTTTACAGGGGTTTTTACCGTCTATAAAAAGCAAAAAGGTTACGGTTGGCGGTACGATCCCACTGCCGTTCACCACGGGAGTGCCGGTCAATGCCGTGGTTGGACGCGTGGGCCCATTCTCACAAGCCGGGTTTTGGATTGAATTGCGAGGCGAAGCAAAGGCGAATCGGGCGGTTCGGGACGACACTGGCGAAGGTAAGAACGCGTTCCCTACACGTTAGGGGCTGACGCGCTTTTTTCAGCGTTGAGAGAGTTGCTTTCCTACGGGTCACAGAGCGTTCATGAACTCTGAGGTGAACGGGCAGCCTTGTTGGCCGGTACCTCAAAAAGGAGACCACGAACATGGACGAAACCCTGCGGCAGGAAATCGAAAACCTGCGCCTATTGAAGACCAAGGAGCTGAAGCTCCGCTACCGGGCGCTGTTTGGAGAAGACTCTTCATCTTCCAACCAGCAGCACCTGTTTCGACGCATCGCTTGGCGTTTGCAAGCGCAGGCCGAAGGTGGTTTGACGGAGCGAGCCAAACAGCGTGCCACCCAGTTGGCCGAGGATCTGGATCTGCGGTTGCGGGCTCCACGCCGTTTTTGGAATGAGCTCGTGAACGCTAACGAGCTGGCGCAGGCGCGACGAGATTCTCGCTTGCCGCCGATCGGCACAATTCTGGAGCGCTCGTATCAGGGACAGAGCATCGTCGTCACCGTGCTTGAGCAGGGGTTCTCTTACAAAGGCCAGACGTTTGGTTCTCTCAGCGCCATTGCTCATCAGGTGACGGGCACGCGCTGGAACGGGTTTTTGTTTTTCGGTCTGTTGAAGAGTGAGGTGGAGTAAGAACATGGAAGAGAATCGACGATCGCTCCGATGTGCCATCTACACCCGGAAGTCGACCGAAGAAGGTCTGGAGCAGCAGTTCAATACGCTGCAGGCGCAGCGTGAGGCAGCGGAAGCTTATATTCGCAGCCAACAGCCATCGGGATGGATCGCACTGCCGGATGTGTTTGATGACGGAGGGTTCACGGGAGCCAACATGGACCGTCCGGCGCTGAAACAGTTACTCGGGCAGTGTTGCAAGTTTCGGAACAGAACAAGAGTTCGAGGAGAAGACGTCGTTCCTCGGAACCTTAGGTGGCCACTTCGAAGAGTTCGTTGATGAACTGATTCTGACGCCGGACACCACTCCCGCTCAGCCACCGCACTTGGCCCTTCCGAATTATGTGTCATCGCCTCATAGCCCTGAATCGTTCGTCGTGCAGCTTGGAATTCGCGAAACCCTTGTTTGGCGTTCACTCGCCGTTTGATCGCGCGATGGTCTTGCTCGATGATGTTGTTCAGATACTGGACGGGTCGGTGACGGCACCGGCTACGGAGCGTCCCTTCCTTCTTTATATCTGCGATGGCCGAGCCGTAGATCGGCGCCAGATCCGTGTTGATGACCCGGGGTTGAGGATGAGATACGATCGCTCAGCGCGTTGCGAAACAGCCGTTTGGCGGCATCGGCGTCACGCAATGCGGACAATAGGAAATCGATGGTGGCACCTGCCGAATCGATCGCCCGGTACAGGTAGCACCAGCGGCTTTTTACCCGAACGTAGGTTTCATCGACCCGCCACGATTTGTTGGTCGGCTTCAGGTGCCGGCGCAGTCTTTGCTCTAATTCGGGGCCGTAACGCTGCACCCATCGCCAGACCGTCGTATGATCGGCTTCCAGCCCCCGTTTCTCCAATAGCTCCTCAACATCCCGCAGCGACAGAGAATATCGAAGATACCAGCGGACCGCACAGAGAATGAGCGTCGGTTCTGTTTGCCGCCACTTGAAGATCGTCGGTCGCATAGCCATTTCACGATTCTTTCACGTTGTCAGCCGGACGCCTACGGAAGTTGCAACACAACCGTCCGAAACGATCTTATCGTTCGGCGATGAAGCTCCCAGAGTCGTTCCCCAGGGTCGGACCAAAGTCTCGCTGGCTCTGCCGGTCGTCGGTAGTGAGATTCGGTTACGGCTTGCTTCAAAAATCGATTCCGACGTTAGTTCCGCGGGAGACAGCCTGGAGGCGAAGGTGGTACGCGCGGTCCCGGACACGGAGGGCGGGACGATTCCGGTCGGCACGGTTATCCGCGGTCACTTGGCGGAGCTGGAGAGCGTGTACTTTCCGCCGCGTCAAGTGGCAGCCATCCGATTTGACACGATCGTCCTAAATGGGGCGCCGGTGCCGCTGATAATCGACCCCATTGGAAAAACAGACCAGCGCGGGCGCGGCATTTTCACTTTCGACGGCAAGCGGTTGGTCCTTGGCAAGGAGTTCGTATCTCGATGGCGGGTCCGGTCGCCGGTGAACAACTGACACGAACTGGCCCAACTGTTTAATCTACGGTTGTGAAACCCGCCTGCGAAATCTAATCCCGTCACTTGGATGGAAACGCCCATCTCGGACTGCGACCGGAGGCGTTATCGCACATTGTGGCGCGCCAGCGTGCCGTGGATGCGGTCCTTCACTCGCGTGCGTAAGTGAACAAGAAAGATGCGGAGGCGCAGCAGCTCGCGTTGATCGCGTAGCTCGCTCGGCGGAATCCACACTTCCGGAACCGTGCCATTGCGAAGCAGGATGGCCAAGCCTCTGGCATCGAGCTTGTCGGTCTTCTTGGTCAGCCCCATCCGCCGCTTGGCCTCCAGTGGATTGCACAGCTTGGGGCAGTGGCCTAAACACTCCATTTCGTCCACCAACCAGCTGTAGTGCCCACTGGCCTCTACAGCGATCACTGAACGCGGAGGCAGTCGCGCCAGAAACTCCCGGTAAGCCTCCCGATCGTGAGCCACACGAATTGCTTCGCCGACGTGTCCTTTTTCATTCACCGCGACGAACACGGAAAACTTTTTGTGTGCGTCACATCCGATAAACTGTTCCATATTGCTGCAGCACCTCCATTCAAAAGGGTTTTGCTCGCAGTTTACGCAAAACCTCGCTGCAGCGCTTTCATAGCATCATTATCGGAAAGAAATTGTTCTTTCCTTTAGGCGGCTGCACTCGCCTGACGGCTACGTAATTCCCCGTGGATTGTTCCGTTCTGTATCGGCTTCGGCTGTGAGTTTGCAGATCTTGTTGGGCACACGTTTAGCCCAGACGGCGCGCCCGCCGAAATATGAGGCCCATGAAAACGAGCGCCGTCCCGAACAGAGCGAATGTCCCCCGGTTCCGGTGTAACTCCACCAGAGCCGATATCCCCACGGAAGTCGAGCGACAAGACGGCGCCGTTTGGATTCGTCGCCACTACGTTCATACCACCTCTCGAGGTGAAAATATTGTGCGAGAAGTTTCCGTTGGCGTTCGTCAACCCGAGCGCGAGCCCTGCGGCTGTCAGCGTGTTCCCGCTCTCAAATTGCTCCGCCACCGCGGAACTCAGTAGGAATGGCAGGAAGCCAAACACTCACGCGATCGCATTCAGATGCTTCATCTCAGATTATGCACGATCGTTTACGAGAACCAGATCCGCGTATTCCGGATGGCGACGAATGTAAGCCGCTACAAACGCACACGACGGATTGACGTGCAGCCCTTCGCTGCGCGCGAACCCGAGCGCCGCCCGCGCCAACTTGGCAGCTACGCCGTGCTCGCGTATCGCGGCGGGCACTTCCGTGTGGATCAGAGTGATCGCCGGTGGCGTCAGATGATAGTCGAGAAACGCAGTCTTCCCTTCGATCGACGCTTCGAAACGATGTTGGGCCGAATTGTTTGAGACCGTGATGCCCTTGCCTTCCTCGCCCATCGCCCATGCTGGAGCATCGCTCGCCGGAAACGATTCCTCCGAAGCTTCTTCCACCGGATCGATTTCGCCTGCCATCGCCGCTCCTGTCTTCAGCTTAGCGCGCGACGATCGCAGTAGGAAACGTTCAAGTCGCAATATCGCGTGGAACTTCTGAAATTGAAATATATTCAATTCAATGTGTCCTGAACGAAGACGCTACATCGCCTGGCTTATGCTGTGCGGGGCGTTGGCTGTGCACGTCGTTGACGAAGCTTCGACGGGTTTCCTCGATTTGTACAATCCGGCGGTGACCGCTATGGGCCTTCCGACGCTTCAATTTAGGTTTCCGGTCTGGATTACGCTCCTGGCGCTGGCGATCGCCGGATTGTTGATCCTCTCCTATTGGGTGCGGCGCGGAACATGGTGGACCGTCCACGCCGGCCACGCCTTCGCTTTGTTGATGTTCGCCAACGGCGTCGCGCACCTGGGTTTTTCGATCCACAGGCGCGCGTGGATGTCCGGAGCTTACACGTCGCCGCTATTGCTGGCCGCGTCGCTCAACCTTGGGATCGCGACTGTGCGCCGGAATTCTTAGCGTCAATCTCAATCTCCTCGATGGCAGAAGTCGGCCAGAAAGATGTTGAGAATCCCCGAGAGAAGACGGCGCAAGGCATTGGTATGCATCATGGGCGGAAACATTCCGAACCAGAGCGCATGGTTTTTGATTCAACGTCGCGAGAGTACAGGGCGTCTGCGTGCGATACATTGGATGCAGTTTCTCTATTCAGGCACGACCACGGCTGGCGCGCCAAAGCCTGTTAATTCGTATTATCGGCGGGCTCCAGCAGAACTGTCGCATTTGACTCTACCGGCTGGACGTTACACTCTTCTGCTTCTTGCACTTCAAGTCGAGGCGTTGTGTTCGACCACGCGGCTATGCAATCAGGAGAATTCTGCCCAAACGACTGTGTGATCCGATGCCCCTTTTATTCTTCGGGGGACCATGTCGACTTCAGCCCTACGGCACTTTTCGGCAAGAGTCGCCGTCGCCAGGATATGGTCGATGCGCCAGCCGAAGTTTCTCTCAAGAGCGTTGCGAAAATAGTCCCAGTATGTGTACTGAACGATGTCTGGATGTAGTCGGCGGAACACATCTACGAACCCCCAGGCGACCGTGTCTTTGTAAGCTGTGCGCGCGTCGATATGGAAGTCGACGTCGTTGACGCGCTTCTCGGGATGATAGACATCGATCGGCTCCGGCGCTACGTTCAAATCCCCAACCCAGATGGCAGGATCGGAAGGGTTCAGCGCGCTTTCAAAATAGGCTCGCAAGCGCCGGAACCATTCCAGTTTAAATGTGTATTTTTCAGACGAGATTGAATAGCCCTGGGGCACGTAACTGTTGATGATCGGAATGCCGCTAACCACTGTCTGGATGACACGGAAGTCTTCATTATCTGGCCCTTCGTGCAACCCGTAGATGACCTTTTCGGGCGGCGTGCGCGTCAGCGTGGCGACCCCGTTATAACCTTTAATGCCGCGATAGCTAGGGTGATATCCGGCCTCTCGGATCGCCTCGGCCGGAAAGTCGTGATCATGAACCTTGGTCTCCTGCAGACACATCACGTCGGGTTTGTGTTGCGTGAGCCAGTCGAGAACGAGCGGCAGGCGCTGGCGGATGGAATTTACGTTGTAGGTAGCGATTCTCATGTTCCTGGCGATCTTCAAACTAGATTATGGGGCATTCAGTGCAAAGATACTTAAATGGCGGGGCGCAGCGATGTCGATTCTCCGCAAACGTTAACACCGGTCGAGAGTATATCCCTTCTCGAATGCAACGATTACAGACGAAAATCGGTTCAATGCCCATAGCGAAGAATTAGAACCGCGCATTCGTTCAAACGGCCTTATCGAAAGCGCCGCGGCCCCCAAAGTTTGCGGGCACGACCGGCCCAATCTCCGCCGGGCCGCCTCCGATAAGATCTATCGTTTCCCAGCCCCGCGTTTCCCTCGGCCGCGCTCGAATCGTTGTGGTTGCGCCCGGAGTGAAAAGAGCCGGGAACGAACTTGGCGCGGCAAGCGCGACGGGTTACAGGGACGCTATGACCCTTGGGGTTGGATCAACATCGCAACTCCGCTCCGTGCAGCGGACCCGTTTAGCCTCGCAGTAATATCGCTTGCCTAAAGCCCGAGTTACGCCCTGCATTGAGTCGCGTAGGTCTTTTTCGCTGTCGAACCACTCGCCGTAGTCGGTGCGTCCGTCGATGCTGACGATCTTGGCGCGGTAAATCTGACCATGATTGTGCATTGGTTGCTCGACAGCTCTCCCCACAGGAAGAGAACGCGGCGCTATCTCTACTGTGCCGATTCTACTCCGGCGGGCAACCCGAATAAACCGTCAGTGCTATACTGAGTCCACTCGATTCCCAGAGTTGCCGCACGAAACCTCGGGACCCTCTTCCAACCGAGCAGGAAAGAAGGTTCCGAATGCGCGAACAGCACTATCGTCTGAAAACTTCCACGTTGGTCATCACGGTTAAAGATGGCAAGAAAACGTCAATCACGATTCCAGGCGGCGGTGAAGTTGAAGTGCTCGGGCAGTTGGACCGATTCCTGTGGAAAAGGAAAACAATAAAGATGTTCACCACAGCCATTCGCAAGCGTGGTGAACAACTCGATGGACACAATCGGTGAGTGCCTACGCCTCGATCCGCCCGGTCCTAATCGCCTATCGGACAATCTCCGCGACACCCCGTACGCCGAGTTTTCCCGACGAGCAGAACCCACAGGCTGTAGGCTCGGCTCGTGGCAAGCCCCACGCCCAATCGGCGCGGAACGCGAACGGGTTGACACATTCCCGATGCGCCGGCTGGCCGGCTGGTTTTGTCCCGGCTGATTCTGTCGGGCACATAAAAAGGGACCGCGCCCGCCAAATCGCCTGATCCCAAGCCGGCATTCGCCTGATAGGCCCAATCGCTCCGTTCCGAATTTTTCTGCTCGCCTCACGCTTCCGTCATACCCGTGGCGAGCAGGCGGGCGAACACATGTCAGGCAACGTTATGTCGCAATACCGGAACCTACTCGGAGGCGCGGGCTGGCGGAGAATTATTTTCTTGCGGCGCCTTCGAAATCAGTCAGTTTGTGATTTCGGGGCGGCCTCCACGCGGCCTGGGTCATGTGCCAAAACCTTCCTGTGAACATTATTATCTCGACAAGGAATACAAACGTCGAAATGGCGCCCTCGAAAGTGTGTCAAAACCAGATGGTTTGGACAGGCTTAGAGCAACAGCTTGGCGACTTGTTTGCGGGCGGCACCGATTTTCGCTAGTGCAAGTCCGAACTCGCCCCCACGTTTCCATGTAAAATACACCCCAGACTGGGGATACCGGCCTGTTTCTTCTGCAACGTGGGCTGGTCGGCGTCAGCATCGTCACCAACAAGGTGGAGGGTACAGAGCGTTCTCCTTTTCCTCTGCTTACCGTAGAATTGCACACGCTATTTGGCGTAACCTTCAAAATGGATGACTTCGCTGAACTTTTGCGATAAACCTGCAGCATGGCGACGGTGTGTGTCGGTTCCTCCGGCCGCGCGTGGGACCAAACAGTAAGGGAGGCAAGTTTGAAGACCGTTCCAACGAAAACACTCAATCCACTGCCGTTCAACGACCTGGAGCCGCACCGTTTTGAGGACCTGATCCGTCAACTCGCCTATGAGTTTCGTCGTTGGAAATCGCTTGAAGCCACCGGGCGCGCTGGCTCCGATAGTGGGATCGACATTCGGGCGACAGAGCTTGTACCTGTTGATGAGGAGCTCTCGGAGGAAGATGAGGACGAAAGCACCGAGGGAAAAGCGTTCCAGGAACGGGTCTGGATCTTCCAATGCAAACGGGAGAAAGCGCTGCCACCGACGAAGCTCCGTAAAGTCATTCGAGAAAGCCTTAAGTCTTTGGTGGCGCCGCCACATGGCTTCATCCTGGCGGTGGCCTGCGATGTTTCAAAAAACGCGCGAGATGCGTTCCGCGAGGAGATGGTGACGCGCGGCGTCGAAGAGTTCCTGATGTGGGCCAAAAGCGAACTGGAAGACTTGCTTTTTCAGCCGAAGAATGACCGGCTCCTGTTTGCATATTTCGGGATCTCGCTACAGCCTCGGCGACGCAGTTTTTCTTCGACCCTGCGCTCGGACATTGCAAAGAAAAAGCAGCTTTCCGCCTTGATCGTTGCCGAGAACCATCGAGACGGAAAATTGGTCTTGCTGCGAGATCCAACGGACGAGAGATATCCGGAGGAACCAAAAGGAAACGATATACCACCTCGGTGGAGGCTCTGCCGCGCGCTGCACGTCAGACAGCCTGGCTATCTTGCGGTGCGTGAACATGAATACCTTGCAGCGATCACTGCCGATGGACAATGGGACGCTCTTCGACCATGACGTCATGATGGCCAGGGCCGAAGGCGACCTTTCCTCGGAGCGAGCATGGAGCGTCCAGGAAGTGGCGAGCCGTGAGCGCTCAGCATATGACTTCTGGAACGAATATATTGACGAAGCAAACCGCGCGTACCTTAAAATACTCCGTCTGGTGCCGCTGGACCGAATTCTTGCGCTAGATCCGCTTGGTGATGGATTTTTTCCTGTGCTGCATATCTTAGTGGAATTTGCAGATACAACCGGCCCATTTACGTCTCTCTGCGGTCGCCGGCTGCTAAGCGCCAGCGAATTTGGTCAGAACCCCGGTATTGACCCAAGCGAGAAAACCCGTCGGCGGATATTTCCAGAACCGTTGCCGTCTCCGCCAGATCCAGAACCCAAACAGTTTGACGACACCAGCAACCATCATCGGCCGCTCTCAACAGCATCGAGCGAAAGGCTGACAATGCTACTCGCTAAGCGCACCGAAAAGAACTTCAATGTCGAAGAAGATGCGGAAGCGGCGGAAAGCCGGGATGAGCAAAACCGTCGAAAGGTGCAGGAATTCCAACAATGGCGGGACAACATCGCGCACCCGGTGTTTTCTTCGTTTGTCAACCAATTTCGCGCCAGCGGTCACCGCGCACGGGTTCGGATTCGTTCGGCATCATCTGCTCACGGTTCCGAGACCATAGAGCTGAGGGTCAGGCTTAACGTCTCACCGCACTACAATCCTTCCGGGCACCTTCGCATTTCGATGTCCGTGCATAGTCTTGGGGGCTGGCAAATGGACGTTTCACCGCCGTCCTCGCAGGCCAAGCAGGTCCCCCGAACGCCCAGACTACGGAGGAACAACTTGAGGCGCTGGTGTTAGAGATGATTGAGCGAATGCAGACACGATTCCAATAAACCGCCAAAACGTTATCCTGATGGCGGCGTTCACGGGCTCGTAGAAGAGAAAACGGTTAATAGACTCCAGATTGCAGAGTATCTACAATCGAATCTGCACTGATGGACCACGATGAAGGAAACCCGAAATATAAAAACGTGCTTCGTATTGGCTCCCAGGGGAATTCCGCTCGAAATTCTCCGCGAATCGCTACTGGCTCATGATATTCGACCACTCATTCCGCAGGAACTGTCTGCCGGGACCGATTGGCCGTCTGAGCTCCAACGCCAGCTCGTGCAAGCGGATCTCGTCATCGGTATACTCCCAACGGGTCGCCAGTCGGCTTGGGTGCTCTTCGAGTTGGGACAGGCCTGGGCGGTTGGGCGGAGGATTCTCGTTATCGCCCCGCCCGGCTCGGAGCCAGTCCCGTCTACATTGCAACGCTTGCTCGTCTTGCGAATCGCCCCAGACAATCGGCAAGCAATTGACTTTGCTCTCGACCAGTTGCTTTCAGCGCCACCTGAGCCTCCAGCTAAAGAGGAAGCAAGAAAACCGTTCGAGTCCATGGTTCTTGGTACTCAGGCCGATTCGCTCCTCGCAAGGTTGGATCAGTCGTTGCATTCGGGTGGGGCACAGGATTTTGAAAAGACGGTCTCAGATGCGATTCGGGGTTCTGGGACGGATGTCGTCGTTGAATCACCGGAACGTGATCGGGGTGCTGATCTGGCCGTTTGGTCGGATGTGCTTGAGCCGTTTGTGGGAAACCCACTGCTGATTGAAGTAAAGCTGAAAATCCAAACCAAGGCGAAAGCTGGAGAGGTCTTTAAGCAGCTTAGCTCGTACTTGGGAGCGTCGGATATTCGGTGGGCTTTATTGCTATATGGAGATGGGCCGCCACCCGAAGACCGGTTTTGGCGCTCCTGCCCGCCGAACATACTTTTGATGTCGGCGCGCGTTTTGCTTGAGGGTTTGCGGACCAGGACTTTTCCCGAAATCGTCCGGGACTTGCGGAACCGCCGCGTGCACTCTGTGAGGCCCTGATGGCGGTGATTGCTGCGGCAACCATCCAAGATTATCTGGATGTCGGCCGGAACGGTCACACGACCGCAGATCAAGGGCGTGCCCTTGAAGATTTGATTTGCTATGTTCTCGGGCAGGTCCCGGGCGTAGCGATCACGCACCGAAATGAACTTAACGTATTCGACACCGAAGAGATCGATGTTGCAATCTGGAACGACGGTGCCCCTGACGGTTTTTTCTTTCTGCCCAACATTGTACTGATCGAGTGTAAGAATTGGTCAAACCGAGTCGGTAGTGCTGAGCTAAATTGGTTCGATGCGAAATTGCGAAACCGTGGACTGACGTTCGGAATCTTGGTTACAACTCTGGGAATTACTGGGCAAGCAGCCGATGTGACTGCAGCGCATGCGATTGTCGCGGCTGCACTTCGTGACGGCCGACAACTTATCGTTATTACTGCGGACGAACTACTGGCGATCGGTTCGACCGAGGCTCTCGTTCGCCTAATCAAATTCAAGATGTGCGATTTGGCGGTGAAGGGGACGGTGGGTTAGAGCAAACCTTCTGCCTTCATGTGCTCGCGCAAGGATTTTTGATTACGGTCAGCCAGCCAATCGCGTCAGAGCTGCACCACCTCAAATTGCCGTTTCCGTTCAAGGCCCAACAAAGGTCTCCGGTAATTAAGAGACGAACATAAGCATCCCACGTGGCTGCCCGAAGGTATGGCGTTCGCGCTGCCGGACAAAAAGGCCGCTTCGTACATATGGGCTTGCCGCTTATCCGGGCCGCTGGCGGATTCAATTCCTCGCTGGTAGAGCCAATAAACTCTAAATCAACGCAAAAGCCAAACCTTGGAAACGGCCAAACTTGTTAACGTAAGCGCCTCGGCCGATTGAGTCCCTCACGCTCATCGGCTTCAAAAAAGAAAGTGCCAAGGATGCACTTAAATCCCGCGCGAACCCTTCGCTTGCACGTTAGTGCATACGCAACGACACCGATGAAAAGTATAAAAACCAAGAGAAGCATCCACACTGCGCTCATTTCTTACCTTTTTTGAGCGCTACAACATGTTCGACAGTCTCCTGGACGATTCCATCGAGAGCTGCGGCGAGGTCGTCCGCTTCCTTCTTGCGGGCTTTTAGTTTCTCGGTCGTCTCGATTGTTCTCTTAACCAGCGTTTCGAAGAGATCGGGTAATTTGCCAGCACTCTCGACAGCCATCCAGCGAGGTGCTTCATTGAATTCCCAGATTTCTTCACTGTGGTCATAACAAGCCTCATGTCCGCTCATCTTGCGGACGGCGATGCACCACACGTTTTTTCACTTTCGCCCAGCCGATGTCGCGGCTCCAATATGCTCCATTGGGTTCCTCATGACCCGCGATCTGGTGCCACGCAGATATTTGAACACCAATGCGACGAAGCGCCGCTTCAACGTTGGAAAGAGAATTGCCAAGGTCTTTGGCAGCGTTGTCTAAATCAGAGGAAGCAACGGCGAGTTGCTTATAAGATGCAGTTATCCTCTCGGTGGGAGGAATCTTAGTCTCAGCCACAGGGTTATACTCCGTGAATAAAAACCGCCATGCGCGGCTGTCCGATACCGCAGGTAACCAGTACCTATCGAACTGAGGACCGTGTATCATACGGAAGCGCAAATGCGCTGCTTTGGCGCGCGAGATTCGCGCGCGAAGATTTTACTGGCGCTTTTTCTTCGCCTTCTTCAAGAGCCGCCTAAGCGATAGAAGTAACGAGTAAAATTCCGACAAGCAAGGTTCCACATCGAAGTAATGGGCCAAACCGATCCTGCTGCTTCCAACGATCCCGTCGAGGGCGCGAACCGCGGCGGAAGTGTGGGTGCGAAAGTTGTAGCCGTTTCCAGAAAACTCACTCTTTAGTACCGCCCGTTCGGTTCGAGCGAATGTGACCGCGAGATATTCACGCTCGATGTTAAAACGCGTGGCACCGCTGCAAAAGAGTAATCTGCGAAACTTAAGTTGACGAGCGTTTGGCGTCGGCCCCGGGGACTCGGGAGAATATGTCAGAGCAGGAGAAGGTCTTCGATTTCAAGAATCACGAACAGGCCTCCGTGACTGCATACTTGAAGAGGCGGGGGTTCTACGCCGAACTCGCCTCGGTCGTAAGGCGCATCCTAGAGGAGTCTCCGAAGAGCCGCGGAATAAAGGTCCATTCGGTAGAGGCACGTGCAAAAGATCCTTCCAGCTTCGGAAAGAAAGCCGCTCAGCCTTCCGATGAAGATCCCGGAAAGCCGAGATACCCAAATCCGCTTGAGCAAATCACTGACCTAGCCGGTGTTCGTGTTATCGCATACTTCCCGAACACTTTGGCCGACATTGACCGGCTGCTGAAAGAGGAGTTTCAAATTGTGGAACGCTCGGATAAGGTGAGGAGTTAATTGAGGAGGAGCGCTTCGGCTACCACAGCATACATTACTTGGTAAAGCTCAGACCGCAGCGGACGCGTCTCCCCAGAGTACGGCCCTTTCGCAGCCTCGATCGCCGAAGTCCAGGTCCGCACGATCCTCCAGCACGCGTGGGCCAAGATCGAACATGACATCCAGTATAAGTCCGCGTCCGTCATCCCTTCAGAGATCCGTCGTCGTTTCATGTCGCTCGCAGGGATGCTGGAAATCGCCGACCACGAGTTTCAGGGAATTCAAGACGAAGACAAAAGATTTACCGAAGAAGCGCGATCGCGCGTAGAAGAGGGCAGTCTAGGGCTAGTTGAGATCACCCCCGATGCACTCAAGGCCTTTCTCGACAAAAGACTGGGGCCCGATGGTCGAATCTCCGAATACTCGTACGATTGGACTGCGCGACTCCTGAAGAAGCTCGGGTATCGTACTCTCGATCAAGTCGAGAAGTGCATCCTTGGATATGACGATGACTCTCTGAGTCGGATCGCTAGTGGAAGCCGTCTCGGGCAGACAACACGATTCGAGCATATGCTGCTTGCTGGCATGGGGGAAAACTATATCCGTCGGCATCCATCCTCCAGTTCCCCTTGGTTTGACAAGCGAGAGCACGAGCAGATTGAGTTGTTCAAGAACAAAGGCGTCGATGTTCGCGAATACGATCCCACCACTGACGTACCTGCGCCAGGTTCTGAGGCTGACGGCTCGGGGCCCTCAGCACGTCCAAGCGTCCCCGCGCCAGGATTAGAGGAAGCGGCGTCTAACCCAGCACTGCAGTCGATCAGCGAGAAGCCACCCAACGCCTGACCTCCACCCGCGCGGTCTCATTTTCAGAATGCCAAGTTGAATCGCGCAGCCGTGTAGGTGTCCCCCGGCCAAGTCTCCCAATTAAGTACCGATGGAGTCGGATGGATTATGGTTCCGACTTGTCAAAAGCGTCAGATTTTGACACATCCGCAAGTCGCCGCCTTCAACATTTGTCCTCAGCACAGGAATGCCTCAGTACGATGGAGGCTTTTGGCACGACTATACATTTCCCGCAATGACACGTCTGAATTGCCGCTCGACGGATCTCGCGAATATCCAAAGCCTGGCTACTGATCCACCGCCTGTGGCGCGCTAACCAACGATGACTCCCGTGGCGCCTTACCGGTCTCAGTTGCGGTGAACAGCGAGTCAGCCCAAGTGCTTTACGCTGGCGTCGCGCCCGGCTTGGTCCAAGGCGCCAGAATCAACGTCAAGCTGCCCCCTTGTGCAGGTGCCCTACAGTGAGATTTTTCCGCGCGTAACGGACCACGCGGCCCGGCGCTGCCTTCCGCGCTGCCGCTAGGTACGGGTCCAATCCACAATCAACGCCTCGCCGTAGCGGACCCGCCGGCGGCTTTGCGCGCTTCCTTAAGTTCAGGACGCTCCGTGTCGCCGTTCTTGCAGATCTCGACGAGCTGCTGATAGTAGGTGCGCGCCTTGGCGCGATCGCCGCTGAGCTGGGCCGCGTGCGCGGCTCCGTAGACCGCCCGGAACCGCCTCGGCTCCCTGGTTAAGGTCTCCTCGAATTCCTTCAGCGCCTGCGCTGGCTGATTGGCAAGGAGCAGCATTTCGCCCAATTGCTCGCGCGCCGGCTTGAGCGGCCCGGGGGTGACGGCTGCTTTCTCCGTGGCATCCTCTCTCTGGCTGGCCGACCGCATCAGGGAGAGCGCTTCGTCGTTCTTGCCTTCCGCGCGCGCCGCCCAGGCGCTCGCGCCCAGCCGCTGGATCTCGACCTGCTCCGCCCAGTAGGCGTCCTTCATCTGCGTCTCGCGTTCCTCAGCCTTTCGAGTTCGGCAATCTCCTTACGGGCGGACGCTGCGTCTCCGGAGCGCGCAAAGCCGAGGGCGCGCACGAAATGGGTGATCGCCTCTACGTATGGCGTCGAGGGCTCGGGATGAACATCGAGCGCCTTCGCCGCGGCCCAATCGTTCGCGTTCGATGGCATAGCGCGCAGGAATGGCGGCCATGGCCCACGCGTTCCCGCCACCGTGCGTGCGGCTGATTTCCTGCGCCCGGTCCCACACCTGCTTGGCTGCCCGGTCCTGGGCGGTCTGCAGATACGCGTACGCCATGTAGTCGGATGCGTGCAGCGCCTCTTGAATGGTGTTGGTTTTCACGGACACATCTCGCGACCGGATGTTGGTTGCAATCGACGCCTCCCAGTCGCCCACGCGCGTGAAGGTGTGCGAAGGCATGTGCAGCGCATGCGGCGCCGAGGGAGCGATGACGGCGTAGCGCCGCGCGGCGGTCAGCGCGCGCGGGGCCAGCGCGGGCACGTCGTATGTATGAATGATGTAATGCGCCACACCGGGATGATCCGGCTGCAATTCATACTGCTTCTCCAGAATCGCGGCAGCCTTAAACTGGACCGCGTAGGTCTTGTCGGTCGGCAGGATGGTTCCATCCAGAGCCAGCGCATAAAAGATCTGGGCTTCCGTGTCGGTCGCGTACTTACCCGCGAGTTCTTCCATCGCCTTTGCATAATTCAGCATGCGGCTGCGCTGTTCAGTGGTCGCGCCGTTCTTGTATAACTCTCTCACCGCGCCGATATAATCGCGCTCCCGCGGGGTCTTCGCGCCAAGGGTCAGTCCTTTCTGTACGCTGGCCCAGCCGTCCTGCAGGGTTTGCGGTGAACGGTTGTTGCCGCCGAACGGATTTCCCCATTGGCTGAGGGCGATGCCCCAATAGGCCATCGCACAGCTCGGGTCTGCCTTCAGAACGTCGTTGAATCCATCGATCGCCACTGGGAACCAAAAGGAGTGGAGCAGAGCGACAGCGCGATCGAATTTCGCGGCAACCGCTGGCGCGCAGGATGTGGCGAAGTGCACTTTGCCGAGTTGTTCGGGTGGTTTGCCCGATCTCGGCGCCCATTGCCCCATGATCATGGTCCTGAGCCGCGATGGGGACGGCCACGATGGCGAGAACGGACAGAATGCGCAACCAACTGCTGGCAGACTTACAGCGAACAGGGGCTGCTTCCAAAGTTTGAGGATTCATGGCAACTCCTTCAGTACAAATCAGGCACCCCACCACGGATGCCCAGACTGGAGCACCTGAATGATCGCTAGTGGGCCGTCCCAGTGATTCGCTTAGTGACAATCCGTCTTTTCACGTCGGTATAGGTCCAGCGGAACGGGCGAGCATGCTTGGCATAGGCTCGGATGTAACTCATTAACTTGCGCCGGAGATCTGCCACTGAGGTGAAGATCCCGCGTGCAATCACGTCACGCTCGATTTTGGCAAACCACAGTTCCACCTGATTTAGCCAGGATGAATAGGTCGGCGTGAAGTGAAACCGCACTTTGGGATGCTCTGCAAGGAACTGCTTGACGGCCGGCGTCTTGTGCGCGGAAAGATTGTCCAACACGATGTGAATCTCGCGCGCCCACTTCGCCTTTCTGATCAGCCCGGTCAGGAATCCGATAAACTCCGCGCTGGTATGTCTCCCTGCTGTTTTTCCGTCCACCATGCCGGTCTTCACATTCAACGCCGCGTACAGCGACAGCGTGCCGTGGCGATAATACTCAAATCCGTGGCGTTCAGCCCTGCCCGGCGACAACGGCAGAACCGGATCGAGTCGGTCTAGCGCCTGGATCGCCGTCTTTTCATCTACGCAGAACACTGCCGCATGCTGCGGAGGGTTCAGATATAGCCCGATGATATCGGCCGCTTTGCTTTCAAACTCCGGGTCGTTGCTGGCCATGTAACTCTCCAGCCGGTGCGGCCGCAGTTTAGCCTGTGCCAGAATACGTTGCACGGTGGATTTGCTAACGCCCAGCTCCTCGGCCAGCTTGCGGCACGACCAATGCGTGCTGCCGTCAGAAGGTTTCTGCTGCGCACGCCGGATCACTCGTCCTTGCACCGCCGGTGTCGCCCGCCGCGGCTTGCTTCCTTGATGGCGCCCCTGCAGGCCTTCGATGCCTTGCTCCTCAAATCGGATCTTCCACTTGGATACGGTCGGTGCGCTTGCGCCCAACGTCTGCTCGATCTGGCGATACGTCAACCCATCGGCGAGAGCTAAGATGAGGCGGGCGCGAAACACGTAACCGGCGGGAAGACTTCGCGATTGCGCCCAGCCGCGCAATTCGTCACGGTGTTCCTCGCTGAGCTCCAGCAATCCTTGATTATCAGCCACATTATAAGGACGCTCGGGCTATGCTGTATGTATCACTGGGACAGGCTACTAGTATATCTATTTCTCGAGGAGGGAGGGCGGTTGGAACCGGTACTTGGAACCGGTACTGTTGGAACCTCCCTTTCTAGCGAATAAAGGTTGGGATTACTGGACTTGAATGGTCACAGCAGGCCCCGTGATCCAGGCTGCACTCACCTGAACCGTGGCAGGTCCCTTCGCGGTCCCTGGCGGGACTTGAAAATTCACCTGGTAGGCGTCGACCGCACCTGGAAATCCGACTGCCGCCAACACCTGAGTGGAATTCCCGTTCACGGTTACCTGAACAGGAGAATTGACGACGGCCAGCGGGGCAGATGGAAATGGCTGGCCGGGATCAATCCCGGGCTGCATATAGCCCCTTGGCCGGCTGGCCATTGACAGCCACAATGTCGGCCAAAAGCGTCTCCACGGAGAAGTCATTGATGCCGAGGATGGCGGAAGGCGTCACATTGGGGTTGGTTCCAAATTTCGTTGCATCCGGGATGTCAGCCTGGTAGATAACGAAGTTGTCGAGGTCGATTGTCAGAATTGTCGGCGGAGTGGCTTGCGCCAGGCCGGGTTGAGTGCACGCCAGGGCGCAGAGCCCTAAAGCGAAAGCTGTTCTCCAATGTGGTCGCATCGTTTTCCTCCTTTATGCGATTCCCAAAAGGCTCTAGCAAGCCCGTGTGCCTGGAAGCAAGGGGGATACAAGACGGTATTCCCTTCCTCGCAGACCCTGTAGTCCAGGCGGCAATTATTGAATTGCCGCTGTTCCGATTGCGATCCCGTCAGGCACCCGAAAGTCCAGCCCGTTAGTATCGGTCGGCATGGTCGCGCCTGCTCTCGGGCAGGGCGGCAGTTCAGCAAGCCCAGAGAAGCCCGGTGCAATCGTTTCGGCTCTTCGTATTCAGTCCACCGAAATGGACGCGGCCCTGCTGCCCGACGCAAAACCGGCGATCTGCGCGGACGGCGGTCCCTGCTGCGTCAGCTTGCCGTAGACGGACCAGTGGTAAACCTCGCCCGGCCGGCCGAGCACGTAACCGCCCCCGTTGATCTGAAACGACCGCACGGACGTTACCTTCAGCTCGAAAGTCGCGGTGAAGTAGCCTGTCGAAGTATCGATAACTACCTGGTGTTGAAGACGGCAGGTCTGAATCGCATTGCCGGCACGGAACGTGTCCGGATTGCTGAAGTCGCCGCCGGCTGAGGTATTGAAATAGATCGTGGCAGTGCCGATCCGGTCGATGACGCGGAGTGGCCCGTGATTGATCACCTGCTGACTTGTAGTGTCGTTGTAGAAACTGAGCAAAGCCGTCGCTTCGGAGACGGGGCCGCTTGTCTGGGTGGACACGGAGTCAAGACCGGGGACCGAGTTCAGATATCCGTACTGCAGGGATTGAGATGGGGATGGATTGAGAACTTGGCCGATGAACTCATAGCCCAACGTCTTTCCTGCAGAGGTGTCCTCCGCAAAGAGCGGGGCGCAATAGCCGGCTAGGATAACCGCAGTGATGGCAGTCGCCTGATTGAATCTAGGCTTGTGTCGAGGATGCATTGGTGGTTCTTCCTTTCTTTGTCTTCTACATTGCGCCATGCTAGGCTCATACCGCGGCGTAAGAAGGGAAAAACCACTTCCCATTGCTCGGTCGGTAGCTGCTTTTCTGGCCATGCACTCAGAGAGGCGCAAGAATCAATCGAAATCGCTCACTAGAACGAAAATGTTTGTGATTTAAGCGGATCCGCCCGTTCGCCCGATTACTGAACAGCGTAAAATACCAGAATCAGCTCAGGAGCCAATGTCGGCATCCCATGAAGTAACCAGACTCCTCCTGGATTGGGGGAACGGCAACCAAGCGGCTCGAGACGAACTGCTGCCCCTGATCTATGCGGAGCTCCGCGGTTTGGCCGACAAATATCTCCGGCGGGAGCGACCGGGCCACACTCTGCAGCCTACTGCCCTGGTGCACGAGGTCTACATGCGCCTGGTGGAGCAGACTCATCCGGAATGGAAGAATCGGGCACATTTCTTCGCTGTGGCCGCGCAGGTAATGCGTCAGGTTCTGGTAGATTACGCCCGCAAGAATCATGCTGCAAAGCGCGGAGCGGGGGCGGCGCACATCGCCTTCAACGAATGCGTTTCGTTCTCACATGAACGAGGTGCGAGCCTGCTGGCGCTGGACGATGCATTGAGCGCGCTCGAGAGCTTCGATCCTCGAAAATGCAGGATCATTGAGCTGCGTTTTTTTGGCGGCCTGAGTGTCGATGAAACAGCCAAGGTTGTGGGCGTGTCGGTGGCGACGATCGGTCGTGAGCAGAAGGTGGCCGAAGCCTGGTTATATCGCGAGATACAACGAGGCTGACCAATGACTACCGAATACTGGGCGCGCCTCCAGGAATTGTTTCAATTGGCGCTCGATTGCGACCCCGTTGAGCGGGAGGCCTGTTTGTCCGCGGCCTGCCGAGGGGATGACGAGTTGCGCAGGGAAGTGGAAAGCCTGCTCACCTCAGAGCGCGGCGCTCATGCTTTTCTCGATTCGGCCGTCAATGGCGCGATGGATTCCTACAGCCATGGCAGCGGAGCCCGCGACTTCGCTTTCGGCGGGACCGATCGGTTCTTGATCCAGGATCGTCTTGGTGCGGGCGGCTTTGGAATGGTCTATCGCACCTTTGATCTCGAACGAGGTACGACCGTTGCCCTCAAGACTCTCCATCACCTCGATGCCCGAGCGCTGCTCGGATTCAAACGGGAATTCCGGGCACTGGCAGACATAAGTCATCCCAACCTGATAACGCTTTACGAGCTGATCTCCGACGAAGAGCAATGTTTTTTCACCATGGAACTGGTGGATGGTCTGAATTTTCGAGAGTACGTTCAGGAAACTGATCAATTGCGGACCGCCCTCCCGCAACTCGTGCAGGGCCTGGCTGCTCTGCATGCCGCAGGAAAGTTACACAGAGATCTGAAGCCGTCCAACGTATTGGTGACCAAGGAAGGGCGTGTGGTGATCCTGGACTTCGGCTTAGTTACCGATGCGACGGGCGATGATCTTCGCGAGCGAGAGGCGACAGCTGGAACGCCCGCCTACATGTCTCCGGAGCAGCACGCCGGCTTGCCCTCATCGGAAGCCAGCGATTGGTACTCAGTGGGAATCATCCTACAAGAGGTCCTCACCGGCTAAACAAGGTATCCTTGGCCCCGCTCGAAGCGATATCCGCAATCCCCGCCTCCCATGCCGGTGCGAATCTCGACATGCTTGCCACGGCCCTCCATACCGATGAAAGCTTCCGCGACTTCGAAAATCGCATGCGTCCCGAGGAATCCGTTCACCTGCACGATTCCCCTGCTATCGGGCTGCCTAGTGTCGCGTGTCAACTCTACGACCGTGCCTGCAAAGACAACAGAAGCCTTCCAGGCAGCGTTGCAAGGCGGACCGTCGCTGGATGAACATGAACATGACCATATGGCTACCGGGAGTGCCAGGCCAAGCAAGAACCGCATCATAGCGATTAAAACGCCAGGATACCCACCGAAGTTCCGCATGCTGAGGGTTTGCGTTGTAATGTTGTAATTAAGGAAATGGCCGCAGAAACTCAACCAACTTGCGTTCTGATCTCGCAATCAGGAACCTACCACGGGAAGCAGGGTTTGGAGTACTTCAACGGTGTATCGTCCGAAACGGCGGGCGCACGGGCGCTGTGTTTACACGTTGTCACTATTCCCCCGGGCGGCCGGGCCAAGCCACACCTGCATGAAAACCACGAAAGCGCTGTCTACGTAATCTCGGGCGAGGCCGGGATGTGGTATGGCGAAAGTCTGCGCCAGCACATGTGGATGCGTGCCGGCGATTTCGCACACATTCCCCCCAATGTCCCCCACTTACCTTACAATGCCAGCGAGACGATTCCGTGCGTCGGCTTGGTCGCTCGAACCGACCCAAACGAACAGGAAAGCGTTACCCTGCTGAACATCGCAGATCCCGGCGTTGCGGAGAGATGGTCCTGCCGATAATACGAATTATCAGGCCTCGGTAGGTTGAAGGTCGCCTTCTTCCGCGAACTACCTCTGGCAACGGGCCTTTGCTGGAATCAAGTTGCGTCTCAAGTGCCATTTACTTCTTGCTCGGCGACACAACGACAAGCCCCGCTAACTTACCGAGCTGTGAGTGCGCGAGATATAGTGTGCCATCTTTCGTGACGACGCCGTTGCGAGCGCCCTCGTGGGTCGGCACCACTGCAACCTGGCTGAGCTTGCCGGTCGCGTCGACTCGGGCCACTGTGAGCCGCGCGTCTTTGGCGGCCCCTACGTACAACATATGAGTGGAGGGCGAGTAGTTGAGATCATCCAGGCCGTCACCGGTGTCGATCGATAACAACTTCTCCCCGTTGTGACCTGAATCCAAGACCTCCGCCCGCGTGCTGCAGGCAACGAACAAGTAGCCGGCATCTTGATCCAGAGAAGTTCGTCGTTCCATAGCGATAATCGTAGCACCGGTCTTCGTGCCGGTCATCGGACGCTTCAGGCAGCCGCTACGTCTGGCTGCCTGCAGAAAGCGCGTGGCGACGTGCATGAAATCGCGCGTCGCCGATCAGTCTTCCTTCAAGGCTTTTTGGAAGACGACAACTGGACTAAGCTAAAACGTAGAATGCGCCAGCCGGATGTTCCCATTCGACGTGCTGAGTTCGATTCTGGGTCCGCCGCCCCCCAGAGTGCCTTCGAGCCTGGATGCGCTCCGGCTGCCACGCACGGTAACGTCTAAATCGCTGTAAATGCGATCGTGGCCTGATGTATGTGCGCTGATGGTGGCGTTCGTTGACGCCGGCAGGTGTACTGTGATCCCGCCGTTGCTCGTCGAGGCGGTCAAATCGCCGATCGCCGGCGTCTCGAGTTCTAGATCCACGCTTCCGTTCGACGTGTGGGCGTGTATGCCGCCGTGAACATTCTCTGCGCGGACGCTGCCGTTCGATGTTTCGAAACTCATACGACCTTCCACCTTTCTCACCTCGATACTCCCATTCGAGGAGTTCGCGTCAACGTTCCCGTGGACGTCGGACAGATTAACCGAACCGTTGGACGTGTGCAGCGTCACTTTACCATCGATATTCTCTACTCGCATCGATCCGTTGGAACTGTCGATGCGTTCCAGCTCCGTCTGCCGCGGCACCCGTATAACGTATTTGGCTCCCGTATGGCCTCTATGATCCCTATCGGGACGCAGAGTCCGGATCTGGACTCCGTTGCTTTGATTCGATATGTCAATACGCACATCGTGAAGTCGCGTTTCCGAATCGGCATACTTAGTTCCCGAGACATCCACGCTATTCTGATCCCATCCGCTGATCTCAACGGAGCCGTTGACGTTTTCCACCGAAAGCCGCCCGCCGGGGCTTTGCGCGTAACTGTAATGGAAGTCCTCGTGATACCGACTGTCAGCTGCTAGCGACAGACAGGCCACACACAAAACCACCAACAATCGCCTCATGAGCGTTCACCTCCTGGGAATGGACGAGCGGTCTCAAGGTACGTTAGCCAGCTATTATACTTGCATATGTGTAAACGTTGTATGGCTCTCAGGGCGGAAATAGCATCCGCTGCGGTCGAAGCCCGCGCAATACAACGAGATCGTGCGGCCCGCGTAGCATCTGAGAAGACACAATTAGCAAGCCACCGTGGGCTGTTGCTAGAGGCAATGGCGGAATCGATGTTCGGCGATCGCTTCCAAACTGCGTCAAACCGTTTGCCGGCCGACCGGTGTTCTTGCCGGCGAAATTGAGATTGCGGGTGGACCTGTCAAAATACGATCTCGTGCTGCCCCAAGTCGGACTTTCCTTTGTAGACGTACATACCCCTGCCGGATCGCTCATCACCGGAAGCCGTCAGTGTGATTGTGCCGGTCCACTCAAGGAGTCGCCAAGGTGGCCCAGTGGCGGGACGGTGAAAGAAGATGCGGTACACTCAAGAGCGCCTCTCTAAGCTAATGACGTCGCTCGACAAAGGGAATGGTTTCGGGTTCACGACGGAAACACCGACCTGTTATTGGGGAACCCGAAGGCCGCTGTGATGAACGCAACTCAGTCTCGTTACGAGGCGATGCCATGAAACAGACCCGCCAGAAAATCGGCGCACCCCTAAAATCAGGTTTTGCTCTTTCGCTCCTCCTCCTGTACTTATCCAGCCCAATCGCAGTGGCACAATCACCGGGCACGTTTACGCCGGCCGGCAACATGACCACCGCCCGATACGGTCACACCGCCACCCTGCTGACCGATGGCAGAGTTCTGATCGCCGGGGGCTTTGGCTCCGGAGGCATAGGCATGGATAACCACTTCGAATCCAGCGCCGAGCTTTACGATCCTTCCACCGGTACCTTCACCCCTACCGGCAGCATGACCACTGGCCGGTATTGGGCCTGGGCCACTTTGCTACCGGACGGCAGAGTCTTCATTGCAGGAGGCACTCGCCCCGACCTCTACTTGGCCAGCGCTGAGATTTACGATCCTTCCGCTGGAACCTTCTCCACAGTGGCTAGCATGCCCGCAGCCACCTACTTCACGGCCACCTTACTCCCGAATGGGAAGGTTCTGACTTTGTTTTGGTTCGCAGACCCTACGGGTTGGCGCGCCGGATTGTACGACCCGGCCACCCAGGCCTTCAGCGTCACTGCCAACGGGCCTGGAGGCGACTTCCAAAATGCCACCTTGCTTGCGGACGGCCGGGTCTTCTTCGATCGTGGCACCGACCTTAACGGAATCTATATTGACGGCCAGCTTTACGATCCGTCAACCAGCACGTCCACCCCTGTTGCTGACACACTCACTGCGGACACCCGAGACTGTTGTGGCTTTTGGAACACAGCCACCGTCCTCACCAATGGAAATGTCTTGCTGGCGGGCGCCGGTAATGGCGATGCTGGAGTCGCCTTCGACAGCGCCGCACTCTACGATCGCGTCCGGGGCGCCCTCATTCCGGCCAGCAGCATGACCGCCAGGAGAATCGGGCATAAGGCGGCTCTGCTGCCCGACGGCAAAGTCTTGATCACAGGAGGCGCCAGGGGTTGCCCGCCGCAAGTGGGTGATTGTACGGGAGTCAACAGCAGCGCGGAAATCTACGATCCTTCCACCGGCGCCTTCAGACCTGCCGGCAACATGACTACCGTCCGGATTCTGCACACCGCGACTCTGCTCACCGACGGCACGGTCCTGATCGCCGGTGGTCCATTCACCGCCGGCGCCGAAATCTATCATCCGCTCGTATTGACGCCTCCGCCCGCGCTTGTCTCGCTCTCGGGCGACGGGCAAGTACAGGGCGCAATCCTGCACGCGGGCACGCCCGAGCTCGCCTCGTCCAGCAACCCCGCCGCTGCCGGAGAGGCCCTGGAAATCTATGGCATGGGCTTGATGGACGGAAGCGTGCTTCCTCCGCAAGTAACCATCGGCGGACGCCTCGCCGAGATTCTGTTTTTCGGCAAGGCTCCCGGAATCGCCGGTCTGAACCAGGTGAACGTTCGAGTGCCCGCCGGCGTCGCGCCCGGACCAGCCGTCCCCGTGCGTTTGACCTACCTCAGCCGTCCGAGCAACGTAGTCACGATCGGCCTGCGGTGAGCCCTGGCACGCGTTCACACTTTTTCACGTCCCTCCTTTTTTGCTGTCTGTCCAACAACTTCGCGACACCGCTCCACATAATTCCTTGGATCGCGGGTTTAAGGTATCCATCACAATCACTCCGGTGCGCACGGAAAGTAAGCGAATTCTGCGGGAAACATCAAAAGGCGATGGAATGGCGATGAACACCGCGGCGTCAGGCAGAATCTAACTCGGCGGCTCTCGCGGATCTCAACAACGGGCGTTACGCGGCCAAGTGGATCACTTCTGGTTTGCCCCGGATAACTGGCCAATCATCATGCTCGCGCGCAATTAGCTCGTACGGAATCTGTATTTAAAGACACGAGCACAGATTGAATCAGTTAAAACGGCCCAACCGTTTCTACTTTGCTTTGTGGAATCGTTGAGAGAGCATTCGCTGAGCTCCCACCTCGAAGCACCCGCCAAACAGCCGCCGTGACTTTACGAGTAAAATGATAGCCTCCTTCCATGAAGCTCGAATATCAATTTGAGCGATTGCAGTTGTTGTACGAACTCAGTCAAGCTGTTAACCGCGCTGATGAACCGGGCGAGATCTACCGTGCGGCGGTCGAAGGCCTTGTACGTGCGGTGGCCGCCGATCGCGCCAGCGTGATGATCTTTGACGCCGATGGGGTGATGCGATACAAGGCGTGGAAAGGCATATCCGATCGCCACCGTGCAGCGATGGAACGGCCCATAAGTATTAATTGGCGGCGAGGTGCTCGTAATGTACAGGCTGTTACTGTAGCCGATGTCACGAAGGACCCCTCACTTTCGCCTCTTCTAGCAGCGTTTGCAAGCGAAGGGATACGGGCCCTTGCCCGCATTCCACTGTTGGGAAACGGCGGGCTGATCGGGAAATTCGTGCTGTACTACAACGCACCCCACGAGTTTCTGACCGAGGAAGTACAACTTGCCCAAACAATCGCTACCCATGTTGCCTTTGCAGCGGAACGTCATCTGGCCGAAGCAGCGCTGCGCGAAAGTGAAGAACGTTTTCGCAGGGTGTTCGAAGAAGGGCCCCTTGGCCTCGCGCTCGTAGGAAAGGACTATCGATTTCCTGAAGGTTAATGGCGCGCTCTGTCAAATGTTGGGGTATTCAGAATCGGAACTTCTCCAGATGTCTTTTCGCCGACATCACGCACCCTGATGATTTGGGAGCCAATGTAGAGCTTGGTGAGAAGCTTTTCAAGCGCGAAATACCTTCTTATCAGCTGCAAAGGCGCTATGTGAGGAAAAATGATGAAGTCATTTGGATCAACCTGACTGCATCCGTTATCCGCGACCAAAAGATGAGCCCCTCTACGGGCTCGCCATGATCGAAGACATAACCCAAGTCAAGCGCACGCAAGAAGAGGCCATCGCCCGACAAAAGCTGGAAGGCCTGGGAGTGTCTGGCAGGCGGCATCGCGCATGACTTCAACAATCTGCTGGGCGGCATCCTTGCGGAAGCGGAACTGCGGAGGCGGATCTCCCGTGGTCGCCGCCGTTGAAGAGATCCAAATAATCAAACAGAGCGCACTGCGCGGCTCCGAGATTGTGCGCGAGTTGATGATCTATGCTGGACAAGACCAAAGAGCGATCAGTGAGGCATTGGATCTCTCGCGTTTGGTGACAGAAATGCTGAAACTGTTGAAGTTCTCGATCTCCAAACATGCGGTTTTAAGGATGGATCTGGGTGACAACCTTCCCTCTGTAAATGGCAATGCAGCGCAGATCCGGCAAGTGGTGATGAACTTGGTCATCAATGCATCGGAAGCGATCGGAGAGAAAGAAGGAGTGATTCACGTAGCCACAGCGCGAGTGAGTGGGAACGGGAACTTAGCTTCAAACAGCGCGACGGTCTTGCCCCAAGGTGACTACGTGGAACTGGAGGTTTCAGATAGCGGCTGTGGCATGACGGAAGCGCTGAAGGCGAAGATCTTCGATCCGTTCTTCAGCACGAAATTCGCAGGCCGGGGCCTGGGTCTGGCTGTTGTCCAAGGGATCGTCCGCAGCCACGGTGGCGCCATCAATGTGAGGAGCTCGCCCGGCGAAGGGACGACATTTCAGGTTTTTCTGCCTTGCACTGCCGAAAGGGCTACGAAGGTCCCCAGGGCAATCAGTTCCTCTGTTGTTGGGCAAGCCAAGGCTCGGACCAGGACGATCCTTGTCGTGGAGGATGAAGAAATATTGCGGTTGGCCGTCTCAAAGGCGCTCCGAAAGAGCGGCTTTTTGGTGATGGAGGCGACCGACGGATCTGACGCTATAGACCTGTTGCGCAAACACAAAGATGAGAATCGACGTAGTTCTGCTGGATTTCACGCTTCCAGGAATCATCAAGCCGGGAGGTCTTTGAAGAGACCCAGAGGATGCGACCTGAGCTTGAAAGTGATTGTCACTAGCGCCTATAGCAAAGATACTGTCGATGCCTGCTTCACCGGACTGGAAGTCGAGCACTTCATTCGTAAACCCTTTCAACTTGATGACATTGCACTTCGGCTCGGGCAGGTTATGTCTGGTGACTGTCCCTCTCGGAAACTTCAATCTCTCTGAGATCATGGGGGTTGCCCAGAAGTCCAGGAGTGACTCGCCAAGCCAATGTTGAGTGCCTTGTCTCCGTTTCTTACCACGCTTTTCTCAGTCTTCCGTTCGCGTGCAGCTCTTCAAGTAGAGATCCTGGCATTGCGGCACCAGATCGGCGTGCTCCGACGCTCTGCTAAGAAGCGACCGAAGTTAACTGTGGCGGATCGTTTGTTGTGGGCGTGGTTGTCTGGAGCCTGGGCCGACTGGCGATCGGCGCTGGTCATTGTCAAACCCGAGACCGTGATCGCCTGGCACCGTAAGGGCTTTCGCTTGTTTTGGACATGGAGAGTTCGGCACGGAACAACCGGAAGGCCTACCGTGTCGCGCGAAGTCCGGGACTTGATTCGAACGATGAGCCGTGAGAATCCGCTGTGGGGAGCGCCGCGCATCCACGGAGAATTACTCAAACTCGGCATCACCATCGGCGAGACTAGTGTCAGCAAATATATGATCCGGCCGCGAAAGCGGCCCAGCCAAACCTGGGGACGTTTCTGGACAACCACCTCCAACAAATAGTGTCGGCCGACTTCTTCACTGTGCCGACCGTCCGCTTCCAGGTTCTGTACGTGTTCCTGGTACTGGCCCATGAGCGGCGGCGCATACTGCACTTCCACGTCACGGCTCATCCCACCGCGGAATGGACCGCCCAGCAACTTCGCAATGCGTTTCCGTGGGACTCGGCACCCCGTTATCTGTTGCGCGATCGGGACCGAATCTTTGGTGACCACTTCACCAGACAGGTCCAGGACATGGGTATGCAGGAAGTGCTTTCTGCGCCGCGATCGCCGTGGCAAAGAGCCTACGTCGAGCGCGTGATCGGCACCATCCGGCGCGAGTGCCTCGATCATGTGATCATCTTCAACGAAGCGGCACTCTACCAGCAGATCAAGCTGTTCACGGCATACTATCACGAATCCAGAACGCATCTTTCGCTAGCCAAGGACTCACCGGAATCGCGCGCAGTGCAGCCACCGGAACAAGGACGAATCGTGGCTGTCCCGCAAGTGGGCGGTCTCCATCACCGCTAACACCGGCGCGCAGCCTGAACACCGTGGGGGCCGTGATTGTCCGCGGAAGAAGTGCGCCGCTACGGGCGTTCCCTCGCGCTTGAGACCACCAATCGCCCACTGTTTGGCGCGACTGAATCCTGTAAACCCTTCGATGCCAGCAGGACCTTGGGGAGTTGTGCCTTCAACCCCATCTCGTTCGAGGGCATTTGGCTCAACGCGGAGTTTTCGAGACGCACAGTCTCCCGCTGGTCACTCAAACGACAGATATCTGGCCAGGGAGAGCACTGAAAGCCACGAAGTTCCTGGGGGGCTCAGTTTGAAAACAGCAGATGCCTCGACCGGATCGGTCCCCCTACGGAAGCCTTCTTCGGCGACCACGATTCGGTGCTCTGCGCCCCCGCCGCGCCTGCCGCCGCGAGGAACATCGCGGTCCGGCCGAGAGTCTTGCGCCTGTTCATCGTTATCCCGCGGCCTTTGTCAGAACTTCCTTCAGCCGTCGCGCGACGATCAAATCCTCGCCCGGCTCCAGCATCCACACCCCGACGACAATCGTGTTTTCATCGCACGGCAACCCCGCTCCCGGTTTTCTCCCGGTATTCGGATTAAGTTCGATGCTCGGCGTTCCCGTCGCGCAATTCGGCCATAACGTCAACCGGCCGCATCTTCACGCGCTGCTGATCGTAGCGAAGCAGCAGATGCGGAACTGCATTGGCGGCGACATTCGGAATCACTATCCGCGACTCCAGCGTCGGAATGCTCTTGAGCTGCGCCGCAATGCGATCGGCCCGTTTGTGAAACTCGGCTTGCATTCCCTCATCAGTCTGGCTCAGGAACCAATCGACGGCCGCGACCATCCCCACGATCTGCTCTTTCGAAACCTTCATCCCACGCCCCACTGTGTCCGAGTTGGGATTATTATTCGCCACAGCAGCCGTGATCAGATCCTTGCGCCCCAGCAGCAAGCCGGCATTTTGCGGGCCCCGCATGCCCTTGCCGCCTGAGAACGCCACCATGTCGAATCCCATCTGCGTGTAGTTCCACAGATTCGAAATCGGCGGAACATCCGCGGCAGCGTCGTTGAGGCAAGGCACGCCGTGCTTATGCGCGATGCGAATCCAATCCTCGCGGCTGATCTCGCCCTGTTCGGCGGCGTTGAAAAAGTTCGTCATGACGGTCCGCTCGTTGAACGCGGCCTCGTAATCCGCGAGGGTAACCACTTCTACGAACTTGGCTGCCGCAATTGCGGATCGCGTGATCGTATTCGTAGCGATGGCCCTTTTGCGCGATGACTTCATTCTTGAGCCCGGTGACATCGGTCGGGATGCTGTGCATCGACGCCTTGTTGCCGAGCGTCATCGCCGCCGCGGTTGCCAGCGTGAGAGCCGAGGCCGCCCCCGCGGTCACCATCGCTGCCTCGCACTTGAGCTTCTTTGCCAGGTATTCCCCGGCCGCCATCTGCAACTCATGCAACCGGACCGGATGTTTCGCCGCCCGCGCGACCGCGGCCTGCACGGAAGGCGGCATGGTTGAGGCCGTCAGAGCTGTATAGGTCCCCGCCGCGTTGATAATCTTCGTTACGCCAAGCTTGTCGTAATAATCCTCGGCATCCGAAGCATGGTTTGTGTCCGCAGCTTCGAGCTTGCGGCTCGCGAGACCCAAGCTGGCCAACGTGGCATTCGCGGCGCTCATGAAACCGCGTCGGGTGCGATCTTTCTCCATCATGCCTCCTTGTCCCGTTGTTTGAGCGGCGGGATCGCTTAGTGTTGTTGGGGGCGTCGCTGCGCCGGCGTAATCGCATCCCAGCGGGCATCGCCCGATTGCAGGTAATTCTTGGGCAGCGTCGTCCAATCCGGCCGGGTGATTCCATTGAGATCGTAAACCACTTTCCCGTCGCGCAGCGTCAGCTCGGCGACCAGCTTTTTATCGCCCTTCAGCCTCGCGCCATACATGTCCGTATATCCGAACGACCCCTGCTCGAGCCTCAGAACCGTGACGTCCGCGGGCGAACCCACCGACAGGTTCCCGAGCTCTTCATGATGAATTTCGCGCGCCGGATTCCAGGTGGACTTCGCCACCACCTCGTCGAGCGGCATTCCCATCACCAGGAATTTGCTCATCACGTTGGTCATGTCCTTCATACCGCTATTCATGCTGCCGATGTGGATATCCGTCGAAATCGAGTCCGGAAGAAATCCTTCCTTCATGGCGGGAACCGCGACTCGCCACGCAAAACTCCCTCCACCATGCCCGACGTCGAAAATAACGCCGCGCTTTCTTCCCTCGAACATCGCAGGATTCACGTGCCCGGATTCGGTCTGCTCGTTCCGCAAGCCCGAGTAGCAGTGCGTGTAGATATCGCCCGGACGCAGCTTTTTGGTCACCAGCTCCGGCATCGGCCGCTCCGGACGATTCGCGCCGAAATCGACCATCACCGGAATGTTCGCGATCGTGCCCGCCTCCACGGCGTGTTCCACCGGCGTCCACTCCGGGCCTGCATAGTGCGCGGTCTTGATCCCTACGATCAGCCCCTTGTACTTCTGCGCCATCTCGGCCGCCGGCTTCACTTCCATATCGTTGAGATCGTTTTCGAACTTGGGCCCGCGCATGCCGTTGCCGACAATATTCAGAAATACCAGCACCCGGGTCTTGGCCCGATCGATAACACGCTGTTTGAAATCTTCGAAATTCCGCCAGCCGGAGCAGCCCGCGTCCGCCACGGTCGTGACGCCGACGCGCGGCATGAATCCATCCGGATATAGGCTGTTGTCGCCGGCATACGAATTCCGCTCGCCCGTCCCCGCGTAAACGTGGACGTGAATATCCACCAGCCCGGGCGAGACATACAACCCGCGTAAATTGACCACCTTGAACGCCTGCGCCGGATCGATCCGAGCCTCCACAGCCGCGATCTTGCCGGCGCGGATCGCCACGTCACGCACCGCGCTGATGTGGTTCTTCGCGTCGATGACGTGGCCGCCCTGAAGAAGAAGATCGTATTGCCCCTGCGCGAAGCAACACCAAGCCACCGCAAACAACAGGATTCGCTTACCAGCCATGACTCAGAACATTAGCTTACCGCCAAACTGAATGTTGCGGGTGCCCGGCGCCGACGTATTGAGAGTCGTAATGTTGCCGAACGCCGACGTGCTGAAGGTCGACGACGGATTACTGAAGTTCGGTGTGGTTGAACAGCGCCGAACGTCTCGAACCGGAGCTGGAACTTCAGGCGCTCCTTGATCGGGAAGTTCTTGAACAGAGAGAAATTCGACGGTCTCCGCGCCCGGCCCGTGGAGCAGGTTCCGGCCCGCGTTCCCATAGGCGTAGTTGGTCGGGTGTAATGGGATACAGATCCGCCAGCGTGAAAGCGGTCGCGTCGATGCATCCGACCAGATGCCCGCGTCCGCAGTTGTCGGTTGCGGCGTGTGGACCAGGTCCGGCCGGTAGGTTCCGCTGGACGGCGGTGTTGGCGGTGTCGGTACCGAGTCGTGACGTTGAACGGAATGCCGGTTTGCAGCGTCACTGATGCCGTTGGTCTGCCACTTCGTGAACACGCCCTTCAACACCGGATTCGAAATCTGGAAGAAGGGGATGTCGTAGACAAAGCTGGCCACAAACCGGTGGCGGATGTCCCAGTTGGAATTGCCGTAATCGTCCTTCCAGTTGTACGGAATCATCGGCGTGCCGCCGCCGTTCGAGTCGGTGGTGACGTCCAGCGTGTGCGACCACGTGTAGCTGGCCAGCATCTGCAAGCCATGCGTCAGGCGCTGATGGAAGATGACGCTCATGCTCTCGTAGTTGGCGATTTCGTCGTTGTTGATGGTGCGGATAACGCCAAACAGCGGATTCGGCCGGCGTGAGTTGACCGCGCCTGGTCCGGGCAGCAGAGGAGTGTTGTTATAGAAGCTGCGGTCCAGGTGATAGGAATGCGAGCCGAGATACTGCACCTCCAAACCGCCGCCGCTCCAGAACTGGCGTTCCAGCCCCGCGCTCCACTGATTCATGCGCGGCGTCGGCTGGTTCCAGGGGTCGGTGACGATGGTTCCGGCGGTCGGCGCGGTAGGGCAGACACCTGGCGATCCGAACGGGTTCGATAACGTCGGCGGCGTCAGGCCGACCGAATAGTTGCAGGTAAGAATCGTTGTGTACGGCGGGTTAGTGTTCAGGAAGGTGTAGCTGTTGGTCTGGTTCGGGTTGTAATAGATGCCGCCACCGGCCCGGAACACGGTCTTTTCGTGATACGATAAGCGAATCCGACGCGTGGCGCCCAATCTTTGTGGTTCGGATTCGTGAAGTGAAACCCGGGCGTTCCGCCGACCAGCGCGGTCTGGTTCGGATTCAATTCGGTGGCGACGCCATTGATCGTGTACGCCACCGTGGGCAGCTCATAGCGGATACCGTAGTTCAGGGTCAACTTGCGCGTCACCTGCCATTTGTCAAGCACGAAGAAGCCATCGCGCCATTCCGCCACTGCGTCCGCGGACTTCCGGTCCCGGCGTCGTGAAGATCTGCGGCATTCCCAGAATGAAATCGGCCGGCGCATAACCGGTCAACGTCCCGTTAAAGGTGAACAAGCCGCGAGCGCTGTTCACGGCGGCTCGGCCCGTCGCCAGCCTGCGGAATTCCATGCCCGCCATGATGTTGTGCGAGCCGTGGCTCCAGCTGAATTGTTCGGAGATCTGAAACGTGCTGTCGTTCTGGTACCAGTTGGTCGAGCCGTTGCGCAAACCCGTTGAACCCCGTGATCGTGAAGTCCGGAATGCCCGGGTTGTTGAACAGTGAATCTCCGTTGAAGCCCGGGATTCCCAGATTCGTTCCGGCGCTGGTCTGTCCGCCGACTGGCGAACGGATTCAGCGTCGCGGTATTGAAGAAATTCCGGCCGAAGCGAAAGTCGTTCACCAGGTTCGGCGTGAGCGTATGGGTATAGCCGAACGTGTAGTTGGTGGTGGTCACTGGCGTCGTGCCAGCGTTTGACCGGAACGGATTCGTCGCGTTTCCGCTGAACATGGTCTCGTCCTGCTAGTGGGCGCGCAGCATACAGACCGGATCTTTGTCGCCGATGTTCTGGTCGATGCGGTCCACCGTCTGGTTCGTATTGATCGTGGTCGGGACTGGCACCGAGAAATTGCTGGCCAGGCCCGGCAGGTTCGTCGCCGGATAGTAGCGACTGCAGCTTGGTCGCCACCGGCGCGAAATGCGCGCTGTCGGAATGATGTTGCCCGGGAAAGGGGCGTTGCCGTTCAGCGGATCTTTAATCGCCGCCGGTGATGCTCGAGCGGGACGCTCGAGAAGTTGCCCGTGAAGAAAGCCGCCGGCATTTCGGTCGACAGCGACGGTCGCCGACTGCACCAGCGCGGAAGCCTTCGTATGACGACATGAAGAAGGTCTTGTCCTTGCCGTTGTACAGCTTCGGAATGATGACCGGCCCATCCAGTTCGTAGCCGAACTGGTTCTGCCGCAGCGGAGGCTTCGCCGCCGTCGGGTTCGCGGGCGTCGGCAAGGTGAAGAATGTGCGCGCGTCCAGAACCTGGTTGCGGAGGAATTCCACCAGCGCGCCATGGAGATCGTTGGTCCCGGACTTCGTGACCATGTTGATGTGGACGCCCAGATACGCGCCGTATTGAGCCGAGTAGGTGCCGGTCTGGACCTCCACCTCCTGGATCGATTCCACCATCGGCCGTGTGGGCGTAGTCGGTGATCAGATTGTTCATGATGCTGATGCCGTCCAGCGACATCTCGTTCTGGATCTCGCGCGTGCCGGCGCCGTTGAAATCCTCGCCGGGCGGCGTGCCGGTAGTGGACGTCTTGAGCCCCAGAATCACGCCCGGCGTGGTGAGCGCGAGTTCATCGGGATCGCGCCCATTCAGCGGCAAATCGGCGACGTTGCGCGTGCTGAGGACTTCCGACACCGTCGCGTCGTCGGTCTTGATCGCCGCGACCTCCGCCTGCACCGTCACCGATTGCGTCAACGCGCCGACCGGCAGCTCAACGTCGGTTCGAACCGACTGGTTGATGTCGACAACAATTCCAGTTTTCGTGACCTTTTGAAATCCGGACTGCTCGACCGTGACGCTGTAGGTTCCCACGCGAACGAACTCGATCGAATAATATCCCTGCTCATTCGTGTTTGCCGTGTAAGTGTCGCGCGTGCCGTTCTCGACCGCGGTTACTTTGGCTCCGGCGACCGATTTTCCGCTCGGATCGGTCACGGTACCCACCAATGCCGTGGTCGTGGCGAGCTGCGCGGCCGCTGTGCCCGCCAGAATCGTAGCCAATCCGAACGCAATAAAAGAGCGTCTCATTGAACCTCCACCCGATTCATTGAAGAACTGATGGCCAATAGTATACATCCTCGTAATGTAACCGTAACAAGGCGCGTTATCGGGCCTTTTCGGTAATTTGCCGGAAAACGCGAAGCAGGTTCCCTCCGAAAAATTTTCGGATGCGCTCTTCCGAGTACCCGCGCCGCAGCATCGCTTCGGTGATCATCGCCAGATCGCTGATATCGCGCATCCCCTTAGGCGGGTTCGGCCCCCCATCGAAATCAGTGCCGAGCGCCACATGTTCCTCGCCTACAATCTGAATCGCGCGATCGACCACCGCGACCCAATCATCCACGCTGAACTTGAATTCCTCCCCTCCACTGACCCCACCCATCGGAAACCCGCGCGCTGCTATCTGGTCGACATCGAAGATCGTAAGGGGCATGTTCCGTTGCGCGACCTCCTTCGTATCCCAGAACTCCTTCCCCGTTTGCTTCGTCCGATAGTTGAAGAATTTCTTGTTGTGGAAATCGTTGCCGATCTGGAACCCGATCACCCCGCCTTTCGCCGCCAGCTTTTTCAATAGCCATTCCGGCATATTTCGCGGAATGTCGTTGAATTCGCGCAGCCCGTGGTGCGTCGCTACAACCGGGTCCATGCTCACATCAATGGTTTGCGAAATCGCGTCGTCCGAAGCGTGCGAAACGTTGATCACCATCCCCAGCCTGTTCGCCTCCCGCACCCACGCCCGCCCGCGCTCATTCAACCCGTGCCATTGGTTCGTTCTCGAGCAGCACGAATCCGCGTAATTGTTCTGCCAGTTATGCGCGGAAAGCTGCATCGACCGTAGTCCCAGCCGGTGAAAATTCCGCATCACCCCCAGATCGCCATCCAGGTCGAAACTTCCCTCGATATCCAGCACCGCGGCAATCTTGCCGGCCTTGTGGATGCGCTCGATTTCCGTGGCGTTGTGCGCGATTTCAATGCTGTTGCGATTCGCTTGAATTTGTTGCAAAGCCGCATCCATCAGCCGCATCGCCTGCTTGGTCTCGAAGCGCCCCGGATAATAATCCTCCGTTACGTAGAAAGAAAAGAACATCGCGCCGAGCCCGCCTTCCCGCGCGCGCGGCAAATCAAACTGGCCATCACTCTTCCGTTCTCCGATATCCCCGCCGTGATAGAACTCGCGCTCGACTGCGTGAATGTGCCCGTCAAAAACCAGGACCTTCTTCTGCAGCGCCCGCGCCCGATCCGAGACATCCGCGCCCATGCAAACGAACGCCAGCAGAACCGCCACAAGAGCTCTTCGAGGGAAATACCTGTGGGGCAGGTTTTCAACCCGCAGCGGAGTTGTACTCCGCCCGAACCAGTTCGAAGTCACATTAAGGATTATAATGACTGGGATCAGATGGCCACACGTCCTAAGCTTGCGGCGATCACGACGGTCTACCGGAAATACTCCCACACCCAGCATATTGTCGATCGCTTTCTCGAAGGTTACGGCTGGAACGGAACGCATCATCATCCCGCCATGGATCTCGTGTCTCTCTACGTCGACCAAGTCCCCGCCGAAGATCTGAGCCGCGACCGCGGCGCCCGCTTCCCGCGCATGAAAATCTATTCGACCATCGCCGAAGCCCTGACTTGCGGAACCGGCAAACTCGCCGTCGACGGAGTCGTCGTCGTCGGAGAGCATGGCGATTATCCGAAAACCGAGAAGGGCCAGGTTCAATACCCCCGCTACCGGTTTTTTCAAGAAATGGTAGCCGTATTCCGATCCAGCGGCCGCTCCGTCCCCGTTTTCAATGACAAGCATCTTTCCTGGAACTGGGAATGGGCGAAGAGCATGTACGACACGTCCAGGGAACTAGGGTTTCCATACATGGCGGGCTCCAGCCTGCCGGTCACCTGGCGGATTCCCTCCCTCGAGTTCCCTCATAACGCCAGCGTCACCGAAGCCCTGTGCGTGTGTTACGGCGGTGTCGACAGCTACGATTTCCACGGGCTCGAAACAATCCAGTGCATGGTGGAGCGCCGCAGAGGCGGAGAATCCGGAGTCAAGTGGCTGCAAGCCTATCGCGGCGATAAATTCTGGCAGGCCCTCCGCGACGGCGTCTGGCCGCGCGAGCTGATGAACGCGGCGTTGTGCCGTAGCCATACGCTGACCCCGTCTCGCCCCGGCTTCAACGACACCTTCCCCACCCTCGAAGATATGCAGCGCTTGACCAGGAACCCGGTCGCGTATCGTTACGAACATGCCGACGGCCTCACGTCCACGATGCTGCTGATGAACGGCCTGGTCAGCGATTTCAACTTCGCCGCGTTCGTGAATGGTTCCTCAAAACCGTTCTCGACGCAAATGTACCTGCCCATGCCCGACGGTCGCACGACCCTCGCGAATTTCTTCAGCCCCCTGGTCTACAACATGGAACTAATGTTCTTGTCGGGCAAAGCCACCTATCCTGTCGAGCGCACGCTCCTCACCACCGGATTAACAGCCGCCGGTGTCGACAGCCTCTACTCAGGCCAGACCCGCCTTGACACTCCGCATCTGGCAATCAAATACCAGCCCGCGGTTCAATCCACCTATTGGAGAACCTGAGAATGTCGAAGATCACCCGTCGCGGGTTCATCCAGAGCGCGGCCCTCGCCCCCGCGGCCTTCGGACAGCAGCCGAAGCGGATCGCGATCGTCACGACGGTCTACAAATATCTCTCCCACGCCCAGCACATCGGCGATCGTTTCCTGATCGGCTACCCCTTCGCCGGCGAATGGCACAAGCCCAACATCAAGGTCGTCTCGCTGTATGTCGATCAAAAACCCGCCGACGATTTGAGCGCTGCCCGCGTAAGCGAATTCGGCTTCCAGGTCTATCCCACCATCGCCGAAGCCGTCTGCTGTGGTGGATCGAGACTCGCGGTCGACGCCGTCGTCATCATCGGCGAGCACGGTGACTATCCGAAAAACGAAAAAGGCCAGATCCTCTATCCCCGCTTCGAATTCTTTCAACAAGTCTCCAAGGTCTTCGAAAGCGAACGCCGTTCCGTTCCTGTCTACAACGACAAGCACCTCTCCTACAGCTTCGAGAAAGCCAAGACCATGCGCGATACGTCGCGCAAGATGGGTTTCCCCATGCTCGCGGGATCGTCACTGCCTGTCACCTGGCGTCTGCCCGATCTCGAACTCCCGCTCGACTGCCAGATCGAAGATGCCCTGATGGTCGGGATCGGCGGATCGGATCCCATGGATTATCACGCGCTCGAAGCCATGCAATGCATGCTCGAGCGCCGCCGTGGAGGCGAAACCGGCATCAAGAGCGTCCAGATGCTTGAAGGCGACGACGTTTGGAAAGCCGGCGCGGACGGCCGCTGGTCGAAAGAACTGCTGACTTCCGCGCTCTCCCGCAGCGACAATCCGCAAGGAATGACCGTGAAGGACGGCCGCACCCAGGATCTGGTCGGCTCCGGGGAAGTCCAGAGACTCGCCCAAAACCCGGCGGCTTACTTCATCGAATATCGCGATGGTCTCAAAGGCACCATGCTGATGCTGAACGGCGCCGACAAGGATTTCACATTCGCCGCCCGTCTCAAAGGCAAGCGCGAGATCCAGTCGACGCAATTCTTCCTTTCGCCCGTCCCCAACGTCACCTACTCGGCCTGCCTGGTAAACAAGATCGAACAAATGATCATGACAGGCGTCGCCCCGTATCCCGTGGAGCGCACTCTCATCGTCAGTGGTATGCTCGAAAGCTGCCTCACGTCGCGCATCAAGGATCATTCGCTCCTCGAAACGCCGCATCTCAGCGTGACCTACCATCCCCCGAAAGAATCGCAATATTGCAGGAGCTAGAACATGTTTTCAGATCTTCGTAACTTCACTCGCCGCGGCTTATTCCGCCAGGGCGGACTACTCGCCGCGGCGCAAATCATCGGCACTCGAACCCAAACCGCTTCAGCCGCCGGACTCGACATCGGCCCGAATCTCTACCGCTCCATCGGCGTTCGACCGATCATCAACGCCCGCGGCACCTTCACCATAATCACCGGGTCCCAGACGCTTCCCGAAGTGAAGCGCGCCATGGATGAAGCCTCCCGCGGCTACGTCCAGATGGACGAACTGATGGAAGGCGTCGGCAAACGGCTCGCGGAACTAACCGGCGCGGAATGGGGCATCGTCACCGCCGGATGCTGCGCCGCTATCACCCATTGCACGGCCGCCGCGATCGCCGGATTCAATCCCGAACGTATGCAGCGCCTGCCCGATCTCCGCGGCTTGAAGAACGAGGTTGTCATTCCCGAAATATTCGCGCAACGTCTACGACCACGCCATCCGCATGCTCGGCGCCAAAGTCGTCACAGTGTCCGATCCCAAGGATCTCGAATCGGCCTTCAACGACCGGACCGCCATGGCCTACATTCTCGGCTGGCCCCGGCGACGATGGTCCTCTTGGAACCCGAGTTGTAGCTGCAGTCGCCAAGCGTCACAACGTCCCCACTCTGGTCGACGCTGCGGCGGAAATTCTCACGTTAAAGCCGAACGTCCACCTGGAACGAGGCGCGACCGCAGTCGCCTACAGCGGAGGCAAATGCATTCGCGGACCTCAGGCCGCCGGATTGCTTCTCGGCGAGAAAAACTGGCTCCAGTCGGCATGGGCCAACAGCGCGCCGCATCACGCCTACGGCAGATCGCTCAAAGTCGGCAAGGAAGAGATCATGGGCATGCTCGCGGCCGTTGAAATGTGGACCAAGCGCGATCATCAGGCCGAATGGCGGCAATGGGAAGCATGGCTCGGCGACATCGCCGCAAAAGTAAGGAAGATCGACGGCGTTACAGCCGAAATCAAGCAGCCGAGCGCCGATCTTTCCAATCGCACGCCTCGCTTGGTCATTCAATGGGACGGATCAAAGCGGGGAATCACCGGCACGGAGGTCCACACACTTCTCGGTGAGACCGAGCCTCGCATCATTCTCGCCAGCGGCAGCGGTTCGCGCCCCAATGAAATGGCCAGTTCCGTGTCCGTCGTGCCCTACATGCTTGTCCCTGGCGAGGAGAAAATCATCGGCGACCGCCTGCACGCCGTTCTCTCCAATCCGCCCAAGTTCGAAAATCCCGTTCAGCCCACCGGCGCGCCCGCCGCAGTCAGTGGCCCCTGGACCGCTCATCTTGAATTCGGCCGGGGCTCTGCTGTCAACGGATTTCATCTCGAGCAGGATGGCGACAAACTCAAAGGCGAATACTCGACCGAATTTTTCGGCGCATTCCCGTTAACCGGTTCCATCGCCGCCAATACCGTCCACTTCCGCACTTCCTATCCCATCGAAGGCCAGCACCTGAACTGGATGTTCACCGGAACCGTCAACGGCGACCGGATTTCCGGCACCGTCAACATGGGTGAGTATGGTGAAACCACGTGGACAGCCGAAAAAAGGAGACCAGCGTGACCAAAACGAATCGACGAAACTTTATTGGTAAAGGCGCGGGCGCAGCCGCCGGAGTCGCCCCCGTGGTAGCCGCTCCCGCCAAGGCTCAAGACAAGCCAGTCAAAAAGGTCATCTACCGCAACGGCAAGAAACCCGAGAAGACCCCGCTGTTCAACGGCACCGTCGCCTATGGCAACTTGATCTTCATCGCCGGCGTCGGCTATCACCAGGAAGGGGACATCAAGGTTCACACCAAGGGCGTACTCGATCAAATTCAGCAGCAGCTCGAGGCCGCCGGCTCCTCCATGAACAAAGTCGTAAAGTGCAACGTCTATTTGAACGATCTGAAGGACTACGCTGGAATGAACGAAATGTTCATGGGCCGCTTCGGCGACGAACCGCCGGTGCGCACTACCATCGCCGCGGCCGGAGGCATCCCCGGAAACTCGCTCGTCGAGATCGATGTAATCGCCTACATTTGAGCGTCCGCGAAACGATATATACTCTCCAGACAGAGGTGCAAAATGACATCACGCCGTCACTTCCTGGCCGCCAGCGCCGGGGTGGGCCTCCTCGCGAACCGGAGCAAGGCCGCTAGAACGACGTCTTCCTCCGGCTACCCCTTCGAGGAATTCGAGGCGCGCATCGCGAAAAGAGATTTCCGCGACATGACCAAGGACATTCTGCCACACCTGCATGGTCGTCGACCTGGACATGTTCAAGGCCAACATCAAGCACATGGCGGATACGGCGAAGGCCAACGGCATCAATGTGCGCCCTCACGTCAAGGTTCACAAGAGCGTCGATGTCGCCAAGCATCAGATCGCCCACGGAGCGATCGGCCTCACCTGCGCTACCATCGCCGAAGCCGAGCTATTCTCCGGCGCCGGCATCAAAGGCGTGCCTGTGGACCAAGCAGCCCGTCGGCATCAAACAACATCCAGCGCGCCGTTCTGCTGTCCAAGAAAGACCCGACATTCATGTTCGTCGCGGACGACTGCGCAAGTCGTGGATTGGCTGGAAGAAGCCGCGGCCGCTCACAACGCGAAGTTGAGGGTGGTCGTTTCGGTGTACGCGGGCATGACGCGCCAGGGCATCGACGGCGGCAAGCCGGCGCTCGAACTGGCTCAGAAGGTCTCCTCCTCCAAGCGGATGCAGTTTGAAGGCTTCATGGCCTACTCCGGGGCCGCGGCCCACACCAAGGGATTCGAAGCGCGCAGAAGAAGTCCATGGACGTTCTCGCGGGCGTGCGCGAGAGCCGGGATCTGGCCAAGAAAGCCGGCCTGCCAGTGAACATCATCAGCGGCGGTTCCACCGGCACCTACAACATCGATCATCGAAACCGGATTGACCGAGCTCGAAGCCGGCACCTACGTCTTCATGGACACCGAATACTTCATCGTCGGCGGCAAAGACGGCGACATGAAGCGCTACAACGACTGGCAGCCCGCCCTGACCGTGATGACCACCGTCGACAGCCAGCACCATCCCAACGTCATCACCACCGATTACGGCAACAAGGCGATCACGCAAGAAGACCGACGAAGTGAAAGGCATGCCCTGGCTCGAAGTCAACACCGCCGGAGCCGAATACGGCGCATTGAACTGGAAAGATGGCGAGCAGGCGCCCAAGGTCGGCGACCGGGTCGAGATCTACTGCACGAATCTTGACCAGAGCACCAACGCCTTCGACCGCTACTACATCGCCGAGGGCGACAAGATCGTCGACGTATGGCCCATCATGGGCCGCAGCGGTGCCGCCCAAAGATAAAAGAGCGGCGGAGCGATAATTTAAACCTCGACCGAGCTCACTTTAATGTGAGCTTTGTCATGCTCGCCGAGCCCAAATTTCGTCGCGGCATGCTCGATGTGCCCAGGTTCGCGGACAAAGGTGTTCTTGTGATAATCCAGGTGCGCCTTCTTGTCGATCGGTACCGACCGGTCCCACTGTGCCTGTCGAAAACTCCGTGTCGAGCCAAGTGCCCCGAACGAGAGAGAGAGAGTTGAAGACTAAAACGCTCCATTGTTTTGCTGGCAGCGAAGAAATACAGGATTCAGCCGCGCCGAAGAGTGCGATCGGCGGTCTCAAGCGCGAGGAAACGCCCGTAGCGACGCACTTCTTCCGCGGACAATCACGGCCCTCCACCGTGTTTAGGCTGCGCGCCGGTCGTAGCGGTGATGGAGACCGCCCACTTGCGGGACAGCCACGATTCGTCCTTGTTCCGGTGGCTGCTGTGATCCGGAAATATTCAAGGCTGTTACGCAACCTCCTTCTCCAGGCGATATTCATGATGTAAGCCGCCGAGCACGGGCGTCTGTGCAACGCAGAGGCCCGGAGGCAATCGATGTCGATGACCGCTGGCAGGAACAATTGCCTGAGTCGGTTCCGGAAAACCAGGCCCCAGGGCCGAGTGTGGTCTGTCGCGATTGTAGTGCCTGACGTACTCACGAAGGATGCGCTTCAGATGCCGCTCGTTCAGTGGAATCAAATAGTCCAAGCATTCGCGCCGAATGCTGCCAATCACCCGCTCGCAATAAGCATTCGCCATCGGGCTCCGAACCGGTGTCTTCAACACTCGTAGGCCGAAGCCCTTCACTGCCGCATCGACCTCGACCGAAAAGACGTTGTCGCGGTCATGAATGAGATATCGATGGCTGGATTCTCCATCCAGGAACTCACGGAACTGCTGTCGGGTCCATTCGGCAGTTGGATGATCAGTTACATTGCAGTGCAGAATTCGTCGCGATCCGATCTCCATCGCGACAAAGACGTACAAGACTTGAAACGTCGCAGTCACCGAGGTGAAGAAATCGCAAGCGACGATGGCACTGGCACGATTGTGAATGAACGTTGCCCAACGTTGACCGGCTGGTTGCCGCGGACGCCCACCCTGTTTCAAGTACTTGCCCACAGTACGCGAATCGACGAACAGACCCAGTTTGAGTGACAACTCGTCTGCGATCCGTCCTTCTCCCCAACTCGGATTCTCCCGCGCCATCGCCGTGATGAGTGAGCGCAGATTCTTAGGCAGCGGAGGACGGCCCGCGTGCCGAGACTTCCAGCGCCAGAAGAGACGGAATCCTGTTCTGTGCCAGCGGACGAACGTATCCGGCTTCACAATCGCGAGAGCGCCTGCCCAGGGAAAGAATCGGCTCAATATCACCAAGGCGAATTTCGTCGCGGGAGTTGGACGCCGCCGACGGGTCTTGCGCTCCAAGTAGAGAGCCAGTTGCCTCCGGAGAAACAGATTCTCAGCGATCACCGCAGCTCGGGAACGAAAAAGCACAGCGCTCAGGTCGCACCCAATGGCGAGCGCCACGGCGAGGGACCGAATCACTCGGCTCTCCTGCCGGGACAACGTGGATGTCGAAGCATTAGTAACACGTTACTGCAACACCCGCCTTCGCATGTATCCAATTTTTCCGGAGCACAGGGTAGCCAGACGTGATAACTCGCTTTGGTGCCCGGCTACGGCAAGGATGTTGGCGCCCTGCGAAATCAGGCGCTGGACGATGGCGACGCCCAGGTCGCCTGTGGCGCCGGTAACGATGATGTTCTTTCCGGAAAATAGCATGGTGTACTCCTATTCGAGTTTGAAATGGATGTCGCATTCAGATGCGGCGCGTTGCGGGCTCGAGATCATCCTGAACCGGCGAAGATCGATATTGCCGGCGACGAGATCCAGCGTTGCTTTCAGAAATGCCTGCAGGTGCTCAGACTGCATGTGGGCGTCGAAACCTTCAGTTGAACGCCAGTTCTCGTAGACGAGCCAGACATCGGCATCCTCGGCGGATTGGTGCAGGTCGTAGTTGAGGCATTCGGCTTCGAGCCGGGTGGGCTCGACTAGAGCAGACTAGAGCCGCGCCGAGCGCGAAAGAAAGCGAGATTTGTGACCTGTGACATGGAGCTTCCCTCCCCGTTCACGCCGGTGATAGGCGAATGATGGGTTTGATCGTGCCCCCATTTTCACTGTCTTGCGCAGCCTGATTGATTTGATCGAGGCTGTAAAACTTGACCAGCTTCTCGAACGGGAAGCGCCCCTGCGCGTTGAGTTCGATGAGCTGCGGGATAAAAATGTCGGGAACGCTCTCACCCTCAAGAATGCCGCGTATCGCTTTACCAGGTAGCATCAGGTTGTTCACGTCAAAGCTCACCTCTGTGCCCAGTGGCTCTGCTCCGACGATGCCGCACGTGCCGAGAGATCCGAGTGCTTCTATCGCCTGATGCAACGCTCTGGGATCCCCGGAGGCCTCTAGCGAATAATCGACTCCGCCAGCAGTAATATCTCGGATCGCCTCAACTGGATTTGTCTGTTTACTGTTGATAGTGTGCGTCGCGCCCAGTTCCTTTGCCATTTCCAGACGTGAGGGCACAATGTCTATAGCGACGATGGTTGTTGCTCCAACAGCCCGTGCTGCCATGATCGATGAGCATCCAACTGCGCCCGCGCCGAAGCAGGCAAACGTTGTACCAGGAGCCACTTTCAGCGCATTCATCACCGCACCGGCCCCAGTCTGAATACCGCAGCCGAGGGGACCGAGGCGTTCGAGCGGCGCGTCACTCCTGACCTTGACCACGTTACCCTCATTGGCGAGGGCGTAGGTCCCAAACGACGATTGCGCAAAGAAGTGATCGTGAACTTTCCCGCCCTGGGCATCGAGTGTGGCGGTACTGCCGTCGAGCCGCGCTCCGCCGAAGGAGAGCGGGAAGGTCTTTTCGCAATGGGCAATCCTCCCCAAGCGACAAGGCTTACAACGTCCGCATGTCAGGAACGTGAGCACCACGGAATCGCCGGGCGCGACCTTGACAACATCCGCTCCTACGCTCTCCACGATTCCTGCGCCTTCGTGGCCAAGCACGATTGGATGCGGTACGGGGTAGCCCTTATCACGGGCAACCATATCTGTGTGGCACAAACCTGTGGCGACGACCTTGACCAATACTTCATCGCGCCGCGGGCATTCCAAGCTTAATGTTTCGATGCGAAAAGGTCCGCCTTTCTCGCGGACGACCGCGGCTCTAATCTGTCTTGTGTTCTTGCTCATCGAACTTTTCTCCTCAGTTGAGACTCATTCATGTTGCGTTGGAACCGCTCGTCCCTGGAGCCATTCGAGCGGGCGCGGGCGGAAATTGAGTTCGTGTCGGGCCTTCTCGTTGGAGGCGCCGCGCAAGCGAGTCGCGTAATAGACGCTGTCGGCGCCAGAAGTCGCCAGAGCTTCCTGCTCGGTGATTTGAAGCGGTTCCGGCGCCCCGCAAACACGTGCGAACGCCGGCAGCCATACGCGCTGCTGGTTCGGGTAGTCGTCAACGATGTTGTAGACGCCCGGAGCGCATTCGAGCGCCGCGACTGTGGCGGATGCGGCGTCCTCGATATGGACGAAACTCGCCACGCCCTGGCCGGCGCCGATGATCGGCACCTTCTGCCGGCGAACCTGCTCGCCCATATCACCGGCGTTCGTATACCAGGTGCCCGGTCCGTAAAAGAATCCGTAACGCATCGCGACGCAGTCTATTTCCGATGCCCGAAAGGCTGTCGATTCGAGTTCAACGTAGGTGCGAGAACCGGCGGCGACGCCGGGTGAGGCATCAACAGCCAGGGGCGACGATTCGTCAGCCAACCCTGGACCGGGCGCATACCAGAATCCCGAAGACTGCAGGACGTAGCGGCGCACACCGCTCTCCCGCATGCCCGCTAGCAGGTTGACGTGTCCTTCCCTGCGGACACTGCTGTCGCGTTCTGCCGCCGCCTTCATCTCCGCCGGAGTGTAATGCCGGGGCAGTGAGGTCAGTTCATTGAGGTCAGTTCATTGATGACGGCATCGGGGCGAACGCATGCAATCGCGGTCCGGACCGAGGCCCCATCGAGCGCATCGCCGATCAAGGCCTCGGCGCCCATCTCAGTCAGCATGCGCGTCGATTCCGCCGAACGCACCAAACCAAAAACAGTGTGCCCGTGTTGTCCCAGATCGCGAATCAACGGGCGTCCGATAGCCCCGGTCGCTCCCGCAAGCAGAACTCTCATCTCGAACCCCCCGCGGGATCAGGGGTCGTCAGAGCATTGTCTCCGGTATCGACGACGAATACCGCGAGCAGCTTCGCCGGTTTAGTATTGCTCGCGTTGCGACTGATCAAATGATGTGCTCCGGGCGTCTCATACCAGCACTCGCCCGCGCGGTAGATGTGTTCGGGCTGACCCTTTACCTGGCTTGCGATCTGACCCGAAACGACGTACGCATAGATGAACGCAGAGTCCGAATGATGGTGCGGTGCGGAGGCGCCACCAGGCGGGTATGACACTTCCACCGCGACGAGCGACTTGCCCGGAACATTCGAGATGGGGTGAGAGAAGTTGGTCTTGATTGTATCGTTATAACTAGTTGCGGGCATCACGGCGGCTAGGGCTATCGTGATGGTTGCCAGCAGGAGTGGAGAGGTACTCTTCGTTCTCATTTTCATCTCCTTGACCAAATCAAAATTGCGTATGTTCATAAACTCTCTCCTTACGAGTCAGTTGATTCAGCGCGTACCGTTATTCAGTCACCCTGCCAGATCAGCTTTGGGTTGGTAAGTTCCAGTGCGCCGGAAACGCCAAGTTCGCGTCCATACCCTGAAGACTTGAAGCCTCCGAACGGTGCGCGGGGATCGGAGCGGGTGAAATCATTGATAAATACCATTCCAGACTCGATCTCGCCGGCAACCCGACGGGCCCTGACGAGGTCACGGCTCCAGACCGCAGCGCTGAGACCGAAGTCAGTGATGTTGGCGAGGTGAATCGCCTCGTCGTCGGTCTTGAAGGGGAAAATCACAGCCACGGGACCAAAGAATTCTTCCTTGGCTATCGCCGCCTCGGGCGGCAGCCCCACTAGCACAGTCGGCGGGTAGAGATTGCCAGGACCGGCGGGGATCTCACCGCCAGTGAGAATGCGTGCTCCAGCCTTTACCGCGTCGAGCACCTGGCGATGGAGGTTCTTGCGGGCGCCGGAGGTAGCCAGTGGGCCGATCTTGATGCCTTCCTTCATGGGATCGCCCATTGGAAGGGCCTTGGATTGTTCGACAAACGCCTTGGTGAAGTCGTCAAAGAGAGACTCTGCTACCAGGAAGCGCTTGGCGCAAATGCAACCCTCGCTGTTGTTGAAGTAGCGCGACGTCACGGCGAGTTGCACGGCTCTCGCAAGATCGGCGTCCTCCAGAACGATGAAGGGATCGGAACCGCCGAGTTCCAGCACCACTCTCTTGCCGGCTCGGGCCGCTTCTTCCGCAACGGCGCGGCCTGCGCGGACGCTACCAGTGACGGTGGCGGCCCGCACCCGCGGATCGGCGATGACAGCCGCACACGCCTCAACCCGGATTGCAAGGTTGACATAAAGTCCTTCGGGACCACCGGCGTCGCGCACCACGGTCTCCAACGCCTCGGCGCAGCCCTGGACCGATTGGGCGTGCTTGACGATCGCGGTATTGCCGACAAGGGCGGTGGTGTTGAAGAAGCGCAGCACCTGCCAGAAGGGTACGTTCCACGGCTGAACGGAGAAGATCGGCCCTATCGAGTCATAGATTATCTGCGCCGGTACGCCTGGGACGGGCTGTGGCTTGAGATAAGCCTCCCCCGCTTCGGCGAGGTGGCGAGCGGCCCAGGCGGATTTCTTGATCTCGAAAATGGAGTCCGCCAGTGGCTTGCCCATCTCAGCGGTGATCAGGCGGCCATAGGTCTCGGCCCGCTCTTCCAGCAGCTCGGCGAGCCGAGCGAGAAAGGCGATTCGCTGCCGCAATGGAGTCCGGGACCAGACCCGCCAGCCGTCCCAAGCGCGCTGCAAGCGTGCGTCAATCTCCGCCTTATCGTGTTCCGGATGGACGGCCAGCAGTTCACCCGTCGCCGGATTACGTGATTCGAAGTTCATTTGAAGCCTCCCTGCCACCTTCTGTGGCATATTCAGTTTTATTTTCATGTTCAGCAATAACTACGGCCTATTATTCAGCCACCAGAGCAGCGGTGGTCCGAAAAGCTGCATCGTCTGCGCTACGAACTAGGTTCATCGTCGTAAACCAGAGTCCTTTCCAGGCGCCTACGAGGCGCACTCAACAGCTCCGGCGAACCAAGCTGGGCGGACGCGATTCTGCGTCAAGGCTTCAACGACACGCTCCGGAGTTCCCAGATCGGTCCATCCCGAGTCACGATCGCGAACCACCAGGAGCCGATGCGACTCCGGGGTCAAGATCTCACGGGAAAAATCAACCGCGGGTATCGCTCCGTAGGCGGTTTCCCAATCGTCTGTGGCAAAACCGCGTTTGAGGGACTGGACTATGCCGGGAATTCTGGTACGCAGTAAATCTAGGAATGCGCTAGCACGTCCAATGCATACAAACTCGTTCCACAGGCACCGGCGGTCTAAGAGGGTTCGAGCGTGCTTAAGAGACGGCTTCTCCCAAAAGCATTTCACGCGAACCGCCGTATCCGAGTGGGACGGCGAGTCCGACTCCGGCTCGATCCATCCGTATTCGACTTCCGGATACCGCGACTCGGCCCCCAATAGAACTACCGACTCCGGATATCGCTCGACTGAGTCGAGACCCCTCTCTAATGCGAGTCTGAACGCATGGCCATTCGAATAGAAGTGGTCGCAAGGGAAGAATGCGACAACCGCGTCACGATCGGCTCGCGAGGTTTCTAGCAGGGCCATTGCCATCGCGATTGCGGTTCCTCGATTCAGAGGCTGCGCAATGACTCGCGAGCCGCCGGTGTGGACTAGTTCCTCGCGATAAAACTGTTCGTGACACTGCGACACCATGATTATTTCGCGATCGTTATCAAAGAGCGGCTTGACGCGGGCACGCGTCTCGCTTAGCAGGCTTTGCTCGCCAAAAATGCGGCAAAATTGTTTCGGCCGCAAATCGCCGGCGATTCTGAGCGTAAGACTTCGCAGACGCGTCCCGTCTCCGCCCGCGAGAAACACTGCCCAACGATGCCGTGAGTCCATCAGTGCCTTATCCTGTTCTGATCCAGTCTTGATCTGAATCGGGTTTCGACAGCAGCCCATCGGCGTCTATAGGTCTCGGCCCACTCTTCCGGATTTCGTGATTCGAAGTTCATTCAAGCCTCCCGGCATGGGACGATCAGATCACCTTGAAATAGCCTTCATCGTTTAAAATGTGCCGGGGCCAATCCTGCTGCTCCGAACTAAGCTTTCTGATTTTCTCGATGAACGCGGGGTCTTGGTTGTCACCCCGATAAACGGTCATATCTTTGGCCAGCCAAGCAGGAAGAGCAGCGAAGCGGTGCACTGTTTGTGACTCTAAATACCAGGTAATGTGGACGAGCGCGCCACTTTCCTCGTACCACACCGTGGTCTCGACTCCGGGAGCTACCCGCTGGTAGTAGAAGTGCTGGATGGCATGCCGTCCCTTGTGTGGCCCCTCTTTCAGCGTGTAATCGACGATGTCGGGCCCGACGATGGCAGGTTCGAACACCCAGCCGTTGGCAAAGTGCCAGCTTAGTCGTGCGCCAAGGATGCTAGTAAGGCGATCGGGCCGCCCTGTTGTTTTTGGAATAGTTGGAAGCACGTTAGTTAATTCCTTTCTGAGAATTTCGTTTGTTGGAAAGTCTGAAGGATGTGCGTACTCTCCGCCTGTTCCAGAGTGACTGCCGCTTTGACTTCATGAATGTTCTCCTCGTTCTGTGTGTGCCACAGCTCCCCTCAATCCGAGCTGCGCGCGATTTTCGCGAACTCAAAATAGCTTCGATTAATACCCAGCCGCTGCATCTTGGAGATCAACGTCGTCCTGGGCAGGCCCAGCCGCACGGCTGCGCCATTCCGGCCGCCGATCACTCCTTTGGTTTCTTGGAGAGTCTGAAGGATGTACGAACTCTCTGCCTGTTCCAGAGTGACTGGCGCGGATGACTTCGACCACTTCGAGTCGTCCGGCGTTATGCGCGTGAGTTCGGGTAGCGGACCACGCAGCACACCGCCAGTTGAGAGAATTACCGAGCGTTCAATGAAGTTTTGCAGTTCCCGAACGTTACCGGGCCAGGAATGCCATGCGACGGCGGCCATGAATTCCTCTGAGATGGCCGTGATTGGCCTGCGCATGCGAGCAGCGTAATCCATCGCAAAATGGTGGACCAACAAACGGATATCTTCGCGGCGCTCACGCAGAGGTGGTAATTCAATGGGGAATACGCTGAGCCGATAAAAGAGGTCAGCGCGGAATTCACGGTTGTCGACCATCTCAACGAGATTCCGATGCGTGGCACAGATCACGCGCACATCGGCTTGAATCGTTGCAGCACCGCCCAGGCGCTCGAACTGTCTCTCCTGCATGACGCGAAGAAGCTTTGGCTGCAACTCGAGCGGAAGGTCGCCGATTTCATCCAAAAACAACGTGCCACGGTTAGCCCGCTCGAACCGTCCGATACCGCGCGTGACCGCTCCGGTGTAGGCGCCACGCTCGTGACCGAACAGCTCGCTTTCCAATAAACCAGCAGGAATTGCGGCGCAATTCACTTTCACAAATGGGCCGTTCGATCGGCCGCTGCACTTGTGAATGGCTTCCGCAATCAGTTCCTTGCCAGTTCCTGTTTCCCCGTTGATCAATACCGTGGAGTCGGTCGGCGCCACGATTCGCGCCATGCCAAGTACGCGCCGTAAAGCAGCACTGTTACCGATAATGCGCGGTGACCCACTGCCGTAGAGTTCGTCGCTTTCGAGCGCAACTTGCGCCGACGTCACATGCGCGATTTCAAAGGATGCGCTATCGTTGACTGCGGGCAGTTTACGTGCCCGGCTTGCCTGTGCCGCCATTTCTTTACTCCTCTCGTTCCTATACTTTCGACGCGTACACATCAGGGCCTGCATAAGCGCTAACTCTCGCCTCGCTGTCCCTTGATCCACTCGCGGATGTATGCTGGGCAATTTTTCAGTGTTATGCCGTTCGCTTCACAGCGATCGAGAAAGGCGATTGCATCTTGACCTACAAGCGTTAGGTTCTTTAAGTCCAAAACTATACGGCGCCCTTTCGCCTCTGATCTAACGATCGCTTCCAGCTCGTCTATATCTTCTTCCTCGATTTGGCCGCTCAGCACATAGGTCACTTGCCCGTTCGAGGATCTTTGAATCTTCAGCACAATCTCTCAACTCCGTCGGCATCTTCCCTCCTTCGAGGATTCTCGCTACTACTGCTGCAGCCCATGCGGCGGTCACACGTGTTCTATAAGGGCAGTCACGGTTCCAATCTTAAGATACTGAAAATACGCGGAATAATGGATGTCTGAATTACGAAAGTTCGTGAGGTTACGAAAGCTCGTAATGTCTTGGGACTTATGTGTCGGATTCGTGACGGCTATGCAGTCTTGAAGCGATTCTTGCTTGATCTTTAGCGACTTGATCTTCGAATCCAGGGTGGTTCCCGGCATCCCCAGTTTGGCAGCCGCTCCTGACGGTCCGAACACCCGTCCTTTGGTTTCGCGCAGTGCGGCCTCAATCATCTCCTTCTCCTGGGCAGCAAGCTTTTCAGAGAAGTCAAACTGCGCTTTTGGCTCAGTCGCCGAAGGTCGTCGAGAGAGCCAACTCTCATCGACTGAGAAAGTCTCTGTTTCACATACAATGACAGAGCGCTCAATCACGTTCTGCAATTCGCGAATATTACCCGGCCAGGAATACGACTGAAGCAGATCGAGGCTCTTTTTGTTCACCGTCTGAAAGCTCTTTCCTGCTTTCCTTGCGTAACGATCAATGAAATACTCGACCAGCACGGGAATGTCTTGTCTTCGTTCCCGCAGAGGAGGCACTTCAATCGGAAAAACATTGAGCCGGTAAAACAGGTCGCTCCTGAACACGCCCGCAGCGATGCCGGCTTCCAAATCGCGGTTGGTAGCGGCAATCACGCGAACATTAGTCCGCATTGATCCCGCTCCGCCGACACGCTCAAATTCGTGCTCCTGTAGAACGCGCAATAAAGCGATCTGGGTTTCAGAGGGAAGCTCTCCGATTTCGTCGAGGAAGATCGTACCTCCCTCGGCCAGCTCAAAGCGCCCTAAGCGCCGCTGAGTTGCCCCCGTGAAGGCGCCCTTCTCATGGCCGAACAATTCTGAAGCGATCAAGTCGCGCGGGATTGCTGCGCAGTTCACGCTGACGAAGGCTCGTGAGGAGCGCTGGGAACGCCTGTGAATGGCGCGGGCAACGAGTTCCTTGCCCGTGCCGGTCTCGCCGGTGATTAAAACACTGGAGTCGGTCGGGGCGACCTTAGATATTCGGGCAAGCACCATTTGCAGCGGCGCCGAAGTTCCCACAATCTGCTCGAACATCGATGCCTTATCGATTTCCTCGCGTAACGCAACGTTCTCGTTCTGGAGTCGCTGCTCAGTCTGCTTGCGGTCCTCGATATCGGTCCCCGCGACATACCAACGTGTGAGGCGTCCCTGGTCGTCTCGTATCGGGTTCCAGCGGAAGAGAAACCAGCGATACTTTCCGTCATTTCTCCGGTAACGTAGCTCGGTTTCGTGCGGGAGACCGCTCGAGAATTTACCTTGAGCTTCGCTCATCACGCGTCCCCAATCGGCTGGATGAGTAAGCCTGCGACGATCGTATGTCCGCCACTCCTCAAAGGCAAGACCGACATAATCGAGCGCGGCTTGATTGGCATAAAGAAGCGTGCGGTCGGGATCAGGCCCCAACACATAGTTGTGCTGCGGCACCAACTCCAGGATCTGTCGAAGCTCGCTTTCGCTTTGCCGGATTATCTCCTCCGCTTGCTTTGCAGCGGTCACGTCGGTTATGGCGCCTACAAATTCGAGATTCTCAGCCGAAGTCCTCAACGCGCGACCTACGACGTGGACGTACTTCACCGAACCATCCGCCATCAGCAAACGATTCTCAAGATCAAAATCCGCTCCCGCCCCAGACGCACGGTCGCGGGTCTGCTGTACGCGATCCCGGTCGTCGGGATGGATTCGCTGCATGGCCCATTCCAGCGTGGGCTTGGTTACTCGATCGTGTGCGAAAATTTTGTGGGTCTCCTCTGACCAGTAGATTTCTCCGCTGAGAACGCTCCAGCCGAAGCTGCCCGTGTGGCTGAGGGTCTGTCCCTGGGCCAGGAAAGCTTCGCTGCGTTGCAGATCGGAATAGAGGCTGGCATTCTCAAGTGAAATTGCGGCTTGCGAAGCCAGCAACTCCAGCACCGCGATCCGGGTCGGATTGAAGACGTGGGGGGTCAAGTTATTTTCGAGGTAGAGCACACCGATGAGTCTGGCCTGGTTAATCAAAGGCAAGCAGAGAATGGAACGGACACGATGCTGAACGATGTAGGGATCGGCGGAAAACGAGTTCCCGGATAATGCATCATCCAGAATTACGTTCTCCTCAGTGCGCATGACAAAACGGACGAGTGACTCAGGCAACTCAGCTGCGACTGTGGAGGCGCCTCGCGGATTCACACTGACAACATCTCCGCTTGTAACGGCTTCTGCCTCAATTTGCAGCTCGACGTCTCGCGGGAAGATCAGGAGACCTCGTTCAGCACCCGCGAGTTCGACTGCCGAGCGCATCAGCTTATCGATGAGCTTTTCGAGAAGTATTTCGCCTGATGCTGCTTGCGAGACTTTGATAACCGTGGCTAGATCCAGAAGTTCGTTTGGCGCTACGATCGTGTTCGTGGCGTTGGGAGTGGACCTTTCCTCCTTGAGGTGCGGATACAAATGGTCGAACTGCTTCACCTTGCCGTGCGCACCCCAGCGGTCGTAGCAGTTCCGCGCGTTGCGAAGATGGGCGTACCCCGCCGTTTCCAGACCGTGCGCCAGGTAGTACTGCGCCGCCAGTTCGTGGGCCAACCCCTCGTTTTGAACGAAGCCGTGCTCACGCGCAGAATGGATTGCCTGCTCGTAAAGCTGCAGGGCATCGGCGTCTCGCTTTTCGAGGCGGGCGATCTCAGCCGACACCAGAGCGTGCTTGTCGCCGAAGGTCGGTGGATTGTTGTCGGCCCACTCGCGCAGCTGCTCCCGGTGCGCCGTCAGGAGTTCGCGCCACCCGGCTTGCTCGTTGGCGGACGCGTTCTCATAGAGCGCCGCCACCGTCAGCGCGGTGTAGTAAAAATAGTCGAACCACGGAAGCAGGCCGAATGAAGCCGAAAGGATCGGTTGCGCCCGTTGGGCGGCGGCGAGGGCTGCTGCGTAGTCGCCCGCCAGGAAGCGCGCCTTCAGTTTAACGAGCCAGTACCAGCAGATAATCAAGGGACACCCGCTCCCCAGTCAGCTGCGCCTCGAATATAGCCTCGTCAAACTGCGCGTCGCTGAAGGTGGAGAAGGTCGTGGTCCGGCCCTGCATCGTTGCGATGAAGCGTTGCTGGCTCTCGATGAGGCCCGCCATGTCGCGGTACCGGGCCTTGCGCAAAAAATCCAAGCCGCTCTCCGACTCGCGCCACACCGCGTCGAGCGGATTGCTCTGCAGCAGAAGTTCTGTGCCCATATGGGCTATGCCGTAACAAGCAAAGGTCAGATCCCCGGTCTCGATCGCAGTGCGAATGCCCGTCCGAGTGAAATCGATCGCGCTCGCGATCGGCTGCGTCCAGAAGGCAGCGATTGCCGTCAGTAGGTAGACCTTCGCCTGGTGCGCGATAAAGTTGTGCTTCTCGACCAAGTCGCATCCGACCTTGGCGAAACGGTAACCCTCACCGTAACGATGAAAGACCAGCCCGAGGAAAGCCCAGCAACCGTAGGCGTGCGCGGAAGCGTCGCTCATCCCGTGCTCTATGCTGATATTCACCATGCGGCACGCGAGCAAGCACATCAAATGGACATCGGTAAAGTAGGCGACGCCGGCTAGGTCCGAGCATAGACGCATTGCGGCCTGCAGTTCCGGATCGGTCATCAACGGCAGGTCGATCAAGCTCTCGACGGGGCGTCCCTCCAGGTTGCGCCAGACCGTCTCATATTCAGCCTGGACCTCTTCCCGGCACGGGTGTGCCGGCAGGTCAATGCCGAACAAGCCCAGGCACTTGAGCGCGTTGTCTGTGGCTTGCGGGTAATCCCCCTTCACTGTATGCAGCCGGACCTTCAGTTGGTAGACGGCCGCCTGGTGGACTTTGGATGCCGCGCGCCCCAACAACTCGGCGATCAGTTGCTCGGCCTTCTCGAGGTGACCGCTCAGAAACTCGCACTCCGCGCGTTCGAGCCACAGGCTGAACGTCAGCTCGTACTGGCCGCTCCAGTCGCTTTCGTCCAACAGCGCCATGCCGGCCGAGAAATACGCGCGCGCCGACGCAAACGCCGCGGACGCTTTGGCCTTTTGCCCGGCCCTCAGGTCGATTGCGGCCACCTGTACTTTCTCGTCGCGATCGATCAGCAGTGCGGCCCCCCGATTCAGTTGGTTGGCGACATCGAACAGATGTTCGGCGATGCCGTTCGCCGTCAAGTCCGCCAGCAGCGCTCGGCCAATCCGAAGGTGTTCTCCCACGCGCTGGCTTTCGGAGATGAGCGCATAGGCCGCCTCCTGAATACGGTCGTGGAGGAAAGCATAGGATTTCTCCTCGCGGAGAATCAGCCCGGTGCGGGCGGCATCCAGAAGCGCGTCGTGGATCTCCTCTTCAGATTGTCCGAAAACCAGACGCAGTGCCGCAATCTCGACCACGTTACCGAGATAGGCGAACTGCTGAAGAGCGGCCTGCGTCCTGTCCGACAATCGCTGGAGCTTCCCCACCATGAGGTCCGCCACGTTGTCGGAGTAGTCCGTCGCGTGAATCCGGCCCAAGTCCCAGGACCATCGCCCCTTGTCGTGATGGAACGCGAGCAAGCCCTCGTCCGAAAGCATCGAAATAAACTGAACTGCAAAAAATGGATTCCCAGCCGTCTTCTCATGGATTAGCTGCGCCAATGATGCTGCTTGCTCCGGCTCGCAGTGAAGGGAATCCGCAACCAACTGCAGCAGGTCTCCAGGGGGCAACGGGGAGAGGCTGATCTCATGAATTGTGCCTCCAGCGCGGCGGATCGCCCCCAGCTTGCGTACCAGGGGATGAGCGGGATTGACTTCGTTGTCCCGATAGGCGCCGGCCAACAGTAAATGCTGCACGTCAGTCCGCGTCAACAGATCTTCGAGTAAATCCAGCGTCGCCCCGTCGAGCCATTGCAAATCGTCGAGAAATAGGGCCAGCGGATGCTCCGGCCGCGCGAATACGCTGATGAACCGACGCAAGACCAGCTGAAAACGACGTTGCGCGTCTTGAGGAGGGACTTCAGGGACGGGCGGCTGTTCTCCTATGATCAGCTTCAATTCCGGAACCAGATCCACAATGAGCTGGCCATTCGGATCTAGGGCCTCGCGGAGAGTGTCGCGCCATTTGCTCAGCTCTGCCTCGCTCTTGCTTAGGAGCGGGCGAAGAAGGCCCTGGAAGGCTTGTGCCAAAGTGGCATACGGGATGTCGCGCTTGTACTGATCGAATTTACCCGATGCGAACAGGCCGCGGGGCGGAACAAGCACTTTGTGAAGCTCATGGACGACGGAGGACTTGCCGATGCCGGAATATCCTGAAACAAGAACCAACTCCGGTCTAGCGCCTGCTACAACACGGTCGAAGGCAGCAACCAAGGCTGCGATTTCGGATTCTCGCCCGTATAGTTTCTCTGGAATCAGCATCCGGTCTGGCGTGTCGTGTTCGCCAAGCGCGAATTCGTCAACGCGGCGCTGAGTTTCCCATTCAGCAAGGCAGCGCCGAAGATCGCTCTCAGCGCCAACCGCTGTCTGGTAGCGTTCTTCACCAGTTTTGGCGAGTAGCTTCATGATGATCGCGGAGACTGAGCCCGGGACATTCTTCAACCGCTCGCTGGGCGGCGCTGGCCGTCTTGCGATGTGGCAGTGCACCCATTCCATCGGATCGGAAGCCGTAAAGGGAAGCCTACCGATCAGCATTTCGTAAAGTGTCATGCCGAAGGCGTAAAGGTCGCTCCGCGAATCGATCGAGCGATTCATTCGTCCGGTCTGTTCTGGCGCCATGTAGGGGAGCGTTCCGGCGATGAACTCGGGAGGTTCGGGCCACTGGTCCTCACGCGGAAGGCGCGAAGCGATACCAAAGCCCATGAGCCAGACCTCGCCGGTCGCCGAGTTAACGAGAACATTGGACGGCTTAATGTCTTTGTGGATCAGGCCCCGTTTGTGTAACCGGCTGAGCGCGGTTGCGAGACCAACGGCGAAGCGCAAAAACTGCGTCATTTCCATCGGTCCCTGGATGAGTCGATCGAGAGGTTCACCGCCAGGGTTCTCGAGCACGAGCATCGTCTGTCCGTTGAGCTGAGAGAGAGCGAGGGGCCGAACCGCCCATGATCGGTCCAGTTCAGCCCTCAACGAGTATTCGTGCTCCATCCTCTTGAGGCTTTCCGGCGCAGGGCGTGTTGAAGCAGGCGCCAGCAGGAGAACAGACGGTGCGTCTACCTGGTTCCGGTGCTGGCCCCGGTACAGGACGAACTCCTCATCCTTTCGGAGGGGTTCGAGCACATATTCTGAAAGCTTTCCAAGATGATTGTTCTCCACTTTCAGGTCAATCCGTTAGCCATGACGCGCCAGGGCCTGCTCAAGCGCTAACTCTCGCCTCGTTGCCCCTTGATCCACTCGCGGATGTATGCTGGGCAATTCTTCAGGGTTATGCCGTTCGCTTCACAGCGGTCAAGAAAGGCGACTGCATCTTGACCTACCAGGGTTAGGTTCTTTAAGTCCAAAACCATACCGCGCCCCTTCGCCTCTGATCGAATGAGCGCTTCCAGCTCGGCAATGTCTTCGTCCTCGATTTGCCCGCTCAGCATATAGGTCACTTGCCCGTTCGAGGATCTTTGAATCTTCAGCACAATCTCTCAACTCCGTCGGCATCTTCCCTCCTTCAAGGATTCTTGCCACTGCTGCTGCAGCCCCTTGCGGCGGTCACACGTGTTCTTTGATGGCAGTCATGGTTCCAATCTTAAGTTACTGAAAATACGTGGCCTAATGGATGTCAGCATTACGAAAGTTCGTGACATTACGAAAATTAGTAATTTCTTGGAACGTATGTTCGGGTTCGTGATGCCGTGCAGTCTTGAAGCGATTCTTGCTGATCTTCAGCGACTATCCACTTCGCGCGCTATTATTCGATCCGTACTAGCAGGGTGCGAGCATTTAGACTCCACAGCAATAATCACCTCAAAGTTTTGGACGATGAGGCCGTAGCAGAATGACAAACGGTGACTTATCATTTGGCTGCTGAGAAGTTCGTTGGTTTCAAGAGAGAGTTTTCGATATCGAAGATCAAAGGGCCGTTCTCCTCTGTCGATTTACGGATGGCCAGCCATTCAGGGTCTGACAAAAGCGCATCCCACTTTTCTTGCCGCTGTGCAAGCGACTCCCATGCAAGCAGGTAAGTGAGGTGTTGTTCCGAGCGACCAACGATCGTCGTCCAGAACCCGACTTGCAGGAAGCCATGGCGGACCATTATCGGCACGGTGTGATGTTCGAAGCGTGTCAGCAGGTCCGCCATGCAGCCATTCATAACTCTGTAAATACGAAGCTCGTAGATCATGTGCTCTCCTGACAATCCGGATTTAGGCAGAGCTGACGCTGAGGGCGCGAGACGCCCTTCCAAGGCGGAATAGTCCGCGAGCTGCCCGCATTGGCTTGAAGACATTCGTCGTGCGACGGTGTTCGATTACGTCTTGCAATGCTTGATTCATGATTTTCTCCCGTCATTACTCGGTGTCTAGACGTGCAGTACTGTTGCGCCCATGGTGCGTCGCTGTTCGAGTTGCTGATGCGCGTGGACCAGTTGATCAAACCGATAGATATTCGTCGGGTGGACCTTGAGGATTCCCGACTGTATGGCGTCGAAGAGATCGGCTGAGGAGGCAGCGAGAGCTTCCGGGGTGTTGTTGTAGTGCGGCAAGATTGCCCACGTCAGATACAGCGCTCGGGGTGCCAGCTCAAATGGATTGATTGGTTCCGGAAAACCCGAGGCATTGCCGAATTGAACCAGCGTGCCGCGGGGTCTGAGTACCGCGAGTGAGCCCCGGAACGTATCCTTGCCGACCGAGTCGTAGACAGCCTTTACTCCCTGGCCACCAGTCAACTCAAAGGTGCGTTCTACGAAGTCTTCCGTGCTGTAATTGACTACCGCTGTACAGCCCGCTTGGAGAGCGATTTGCGCTTTATCCGCAGTCGACACTGTTCCAATCACGTGAATCCCAAGCAATCTTGCCCACCGCGTGAAGATCTGACCCACTCCACCAGCTGCAGCGTGGTACAGGACGGTATCTCCTTCGTGGAGTTGGACGGTTTCCTTCAGCAGGTAACGTGCTGTCAATCCCTTGAGCAGGCTGCTGGCTGCCTGGTCGTCTGTTACTCCATCGGGAATTACAGTGAGGCGATCCTCAGGATAGAGACGCACCGTCGTGTACGCGCCGAACGCATCGGCGTAGGCGACCCTGTCCCCAACCTTCACCAGCGTCACGTTCGGGCCAACCGCTTCGACGATTCCGGATGCTTCGTCACCGACGATCGCTGGAAACTCCGGGACCGGCAGTGTTCCGCGGCGATAGTAGATGTCTACAAAATTGAGACCGATGACGGTGTTTCGCACCAGAACCTCGTGACCGACGGGATCAGGAACATCCATGGTCTCGAAACGAAAGACATCGGGCTCTCCATACTCGTAGATACGTGCAGCTGTTGTTTTGGTCGACATATAACTTTCCTCGAAACGTGTAAGTGTGTCCGGCCAGAGTCACAAGTTGATGCGTTTACCTGTTTCGGACGAATGTTGAATCTGCTCGAAGAGCTGCTGCTGCCAGACCGCATCGTGGAATGTCGGAACGACTTGTGTTCCACTGGCCAGATCTCTGCTCAATGCCACATACAAGTCGCCGAGTTCCGCTGCGCCTGTCTGTAGGCCGGCCCGCGGGAACCACTCGTACTTCGCAGGGATTGGGAGATGGTCCAAGGGCTTGCTATCCCCCTGTGCCCCAGTGACAATGAAGTCTTCATCGACACCACCAAATGCTGAGGTGTTTGTGATCTTGAGATCACCTGCATCGCCCGTGATATCGATCTGTACGCCGGAACCGCTCAACTTGCCGCCCTCGATATGGATCGAAAACAAACCACCATCCGCGAGAGTTCCATGCATCAACAGTTCGTCTGGCGATGTCGTCTGGATCTTTTCTCCTGTCTCCTTAATGGTGACCTCTGGGAACTGATTGGCCGTGAGCGCCGAGAAGCTGGACGGTTTTCCCACCAGTGAGAAGAGGACTGGAAAGAAGTGTCCGCCGAAGATCGCTACGACGCTCATGAAATTCTCGATCGGCAAGCTCCAACGGGCGGCATTCGCACGGATCTTGCCGAACATATTCACACTCACGTGCATCCGAGCAGAACGAACCTTGCCTACATAACCCTGCGCGACAAGGTCATGAACATACCGAAATGCGGGTGCAAACGGTCGCTGCAGGCCAATCTGGGTTTTCACTCCGGCAGCATCTGCGAGCGCCGCCAGCTCGGCAGATTTGGCCGCAGTCGGCGTAAGCGGCCACTCGCAGTAAACGTCCTTGCCTGCATTGATGGCTGCGCGGATACCCTTCTCATGTTGCTGAGAGGTGGTCAGCACCAGGACTTGGTCGACCAATGGGTCCGTCACCAACGCATCCAAACTCTCGGCTACGTGAGGAATGCCATACTCTGTAGCGGCCGCCGTCGCCGCTTCCTTGCGTTGGCTGTAGATAGCTACGATCTCGTACTCCGGCAAAAGCCTCAGCACCCGGACATGTGCAAACAAGGCCCAATTGCCAACACCGATCAATCCCAGACGAATTTTCTTTTGAACCTTCATACCTTCCTCCCTATCCTTCTCCTCTGAAGTACGATTGCTTTGTGTAGAATCACGGGTGGGCTACACCGTGCCGTTGGCCTTGGCCCACAATAGATAGCAGGCGATTACACTAATTACTAAGATCACTATGATCAGTGCCCAGGCAATAAGCTCCTGTTCTCGGATGTATTCACGCTGAACTGGTGATGCTTTCGAGTCATTCTGTGTGTCGTCATCCGACGACACCTCCTTTAATCGCGAGGGGACACCGCCTCGCGCTCGGAGGAGAAAACCATACGGCGCCGTTTCGCCTCTGATCTAATGAGCGCTTCCAGTTCGGCTATATCTTCCTCGATTGGCCGCTCAGCATATAGGTCACTTGCTCGTTCGAGGATCTTTGGATCTTCAGCACAATCTCTCAACTGCGTCGCCATCTTCCCTCCTTCAAGGATTCTTACAGCTGCTGCAGCCCGTGGCGGTCACACGTGTTCTATAAGGGCAGTCATGGTGCCAATCGTAAGATACTGAAAAGACGCGGAATAGTGGATGTCTGAATTACGAAAGCTCGTGAGGTTACGAAAGCTCGTAATGTCTTGGGACTTATGGTCGGATTCGTGACGGCTATGCAGTCTTGAAGCGATTCTTGTTGATCTTTAGCGACTTGATCTTCGAATCCAGGGTAGTTCCCGGCATCCCCAGTTTGGCAGCCGCTCCTGACGGTCCGAACACCCGTCCTTTGGTTTCGCGCAGTGCGGCCTCAATCATCTCCTTCTCTTGGGCGACAAGCTTTTCAGAGAAGTCAAACTGCGCTTTTGGCTCAGTGGCCGAAGGTCGTCGAGAGAGCCAACTCTCATCGACTGAGAAAGTCTCTGTTTCACATACAATGACAGAGCGCTCAATCACGTTCTGCAATTCGCGAATATTACCCGGCCAGGAATACGACTGAAGCAGATCGAGGCTCTTTTTGTTCACCGTCTGAAAGCTCTTTCCTGCTTTCCTTGCGTAACGATCAATGAAATACTCGACCAGCACGGGAATGTCTTGTCTTCGTTCCCGCAGAGGAGGCACTTCAATCGGAAAAACATTGAGCCGGTAAAACAAGTCGCTCCTGAACACGCCGGCAGCGATGCCGGCTTCCAAATCGCGGTTAGTAGCGGCAATCACGCGAACATTAGTCCGCATTGATCCCGCTCCGCCGACACGCTCAAATTCGTGCTCCTGTAGAACGCGCAATAAAGCGATCTGAGTTTCAGAGGGCAGCTCTCCGATTTCGTCGAGGAAGATCGTACCTCCCTCGGCCAGCTCAAAGCGCCCTAAGCGCCGCTGAGTTGCCCCCGTGAAGGCGCCCTTCTCGTGGCCGAACAATTCCGAAGCGATCAAGTCGCGCGGGATTGCTGCGCAGTTCACGCTGACGAAGGCTCGTGAGGAGCGCCGCGAACGCCGGTGAATGGCGCGGGCAACGAGTTCCTTGCCCGTGCCGGTCTCGCCGGTGATTAAAACGCTGGAGTCGGTCGGAGCGACCTTGGATATTAGGGCAACTACCCTTTGCAGCGGCGCCGAAGTCCCCACAATCTGCTCGAACATCGATGCCTTGTCGATTTCCTCGCGCAACGCGACGTTCTCATTCTGGAGTCTCTGCTCAGTCTGCTTGCGTTCTTCGATATCGGTTCCCGCGACATACCAACTTGTGACGCGTCCCTGGTCATCGCGTATCGGGTTCCAGCGGAAGAGAAACCAGCGATACTGTCCGTCATTTCTCGGGAGACGTAGTTCGGTTTCGTGCGGGAGGCCGCTCGAGAATTTACCTTGAGCTTCGCTCATCACGCGTGCCCAATCATCTGGATGAGACAGTCTGCGAGGAACGGTCCGCCACTCCTCAAAGGTAAGACCGAGATAATCGAGCGCGGCCTGATTGGCATAAACTCGCCGCCGAATAAGAGCGGGCAAAGATTGATTGGTGCGGTCGGGATCAGGCCCTAACACATAGACGTGCTGCGGCGCCAACTCCAGGATCTGTCGAAGCTCGCTTTCGCTTTGCCGGATGCTCTCCTCCGCTTGCTTTGCAGCGGTGACGTCCATCACCGTTCCGACAAACTCTACGAGGTCGCCTTTCTCATTGACGATAGGATGTCCCATCGCATGGAGGTGCTTGACAGCTCCGTCGGGAAGAACAATGCGGTAGTCCGATTCATAGTCTGTTTTTTGGATTTCGGACCTTTCGAAAAGTTCCTGAATGCGTTTTGCGTCCTCAGGATGATTTCTATTAAGCCAAAATTCAGTGTTCGACTGAACCTCATCGGGTCTCACGCCGAATATTCGATACACCTCCGGCGAGACTATGACTCTCCCCGAAGCAATGTCATGTTTCCAGCTGCCGGTATGGCTCAATCTCTGGGCTTCTAGCAACTCTGCTTCGCGGTGGCGCAGTTCCTCTTCCGCTTGCTTTGCCGCGGTCACGTCGGTTACGGCGCCCACAAATTCGAGATTCTCAGCCGAAGTCTTCAACGCGCGACCTAAGACGTGGAGGTACTTGACCGAACCATCCGCCATCAGCAAACGATTCTCAAGATCAAAATCCGCTCCCGCCCCAGACGCACGGTCGAGGGTCTGTTGTACGCGATCTCGGTCATCGGGATGAATTCGCTGCATGATCCATTCCCTCGTGGGCTTGGCCGCTCCATCGTGTTCGTAGATCTTGTAGGTCTCCTCTGACCAGTAGATTTCTCCGCTGAGAACGCTCCAGCCGAAGCTGCCTGTGTGGCTGAGGGTCTGTCCCTGGGCCAGGAAAGCTTCGCTGCGTTGCAGATCAGAATAGAGGCTGGCATTCTCAAGTGAAATGGCGGCTTGCGAAGCCAGCAACTCCAGCACCGCGATCCGGGTCGGATTGAAGACGTGGGGCGTCAGGTTATTTTCGAGGTAGAGCACACCGATGAGTCTGGCCTGGTTAATCAAAGGCAAGCAGAGAACTGAACGGGCGCGATGCTGACGGATGTACGTATCCGCGGAAAAAGAGTTCTGTGCTGAGGCATCGTCGAGAATCACGATCTCCCGGGTGCGCACGACATAATGGACGATTGACTCTGGCAGCGCGGCCCCGGCCGCGGACACATCTCGCACGCGTACGATGACAGTGTCGCCGCTGGTAGTGGCTTCCGCCTCTATCCGCTGCTCAACACCTCGCGGCAAGAATCAACAGACCTCGCTCAGCACCCGCGTGTTCAATCGCTGTGCGCATCAGTATGTCGATCAGTTTCTCCAGGACGATCTCGCACGAAACTGCTTGCGAGACTTTGATAACGGTAGCGAGATCCAGGTGTTCGACCGGCGCCCCGATCGTGCTCGTCGGACTGGGCGCCCTCAGGCGCGGATATAACTGATCGAGTTGCCGCACCTTACCATCGGCTCCCCAACGGAGGTAGCCGTACCGGGCATCCTGCAAATATGCATGCGCGATCTTCTCGAGACCACGTGCCGCATAGAAGTGCGCGGCGAGTTCGTTGGCGATCGCCTCATTGTGGACAAAGCCGTTTTCGTGCGCCGACCGGACGGCTTGTTCGTAAAGGTGCTCGGCCTCGAGCTCGCGCCCTTGGATGCGTGCTATCTCCGCGCTTACCAGCGCGGCGCGGTTTTCGAAAGTCTCACGGCAGTTCTGCGCCCAAATGTCGAGCTGGTCCTGGTGAGCTTTTAGAGCCTCGGAATGCCGCTGTTTTTCATCGGGAGGCGCGGAATCCCAAGATGCCGCGTGCGAAAGCGCGCCATAGAACCAAAACTCTGCTGCTTCGAAATGCTGCGAAAAGGGGTCGCCGCCCAGCGGTTGAACTTTCGATAAGGCATCCGCAGCTGCCGCATAGTCGCCCGCAAGATAACGCGCCTGCATCTTTCGAATCCAGTGCCAGATGGCAGCTATCACCAGCATAGGGTTGCCGGATAAGTGGTGCTCCATCCGAAGCTCATCAACATGCACATCGTCGAGGTAGCCGAATTGGGGCGTCAAGCCGCGGAGTGTGCGAATCAGTGCTAGCTTCGTCGTCATGGTGTTAATGACGAGGCTGAAGCGCAGCTGGCGGGTGGCCTGGAGATAACGTTCAGCTTCCACCTCCAGTTCGTCCAGCCGAGCTCCCGATGCGAGGCCTAGCGAGATCAAGTGAGTCTGGCAATGGGCCACAAACAGCAGATCGCCTGTTTCTTGAGCCAGATCGAGCGCGTGCTGTATCATCGAGGACGCGGCCTGGATGGGCTGAGTCCATGGCAAGACATGGTAGCCGACGACACAGTAGACCTTGCCGCGAAAACGCGCGAGATCCTCTCGCTCCACGAGCGCGACACCCAGATGGCCGAAGCGCAAGCCGTCTCGGTATTGGCCGAAGCGAGGACCGATCGTCATGCTCAACTGGCCGAACGCTAGGGGTGATGCATCGCAGTAACCATGCTCCAGGCTGAGGTTCGCCATGCGGAGGACGGCGAGGTCATGGATCTTCCTCTCGGTAAACAACGCGGCCGGGAGTATGGCCAGCAAGACCTCCATGAGCGCGAGGAAATCCGCGTCCCTCGTCGACGCCAGATCGACGAGAGTCTCGATCGGACGCTCGCCGACGCGCTGCCGGAGTTCATCGTATTCCGCGCGAACCTCCTCTTCACTGGGATGAGCCGACCATTCGATTCCAAATGTTCGGAGCTGCTCCACTCCGACTTCGACCGCGCGATCGATGCGGTCCGTGGTGTAGAGCGCTATCCGCAGGCAGGCTACGGCGGCGAGGTCTGGGGAGCCGATGGCCCTCAGTCGCAATCTTGACAGACACTCGTCGGCGGTGAGAAACTCACCGGTCAGGAACTCGCACTCCGCCCGGTGCAGAGCCAAAGGAAACCTGAGGTCATGGTGCGTCTCCCAGTGCTCCTCGGAAAGCACGGCTTCTCCCGCGGCCAGATGGACCAGTGCCGATTTGTAAGCGGTGCTCGCCCGTGCGCGGCGAGCCGCGATCAGATTCAACTCAGCGATTTGCAACCGCTCTGCGTCGGCCGTGACGAGCGGCAGGCCGCGATTGAGCTGGTTCACGATCTCAAAGATTCTTTCCTCCAGCCTGTCGGGAGGCGTGGCCGCAGCTATCAACCTCCCTATCCGGAGGTGGGCATTTGCTCGCGAATCTTGTGGGATCAAAGAATAAGCTGCTTCCTGCACCCGATCATGGAGAAACCAGTAGGCGTTACCCGAGCGGAAAACTAATCCAGTCCTGGTAGCTTCCCAAAACCGGGTGTGCATTTCGTCGCTCGACTGCTGGAAAACCATTTCGAGAAGGGCGAACTCCGCGCGGTTACCCAGGCATGCAAGTAGCTGCAATGCTTGCTGCGTTTCGATCGGCAGCCGTTTCAGCTTACCGACCATGAGGTCGGCCACATTGTCCGTATAACCCTTGGCGCGAATGGTATTCAGGTCCCAGGACCATTGCCCTTCGCCGTAACCGAATGTGAGTAGACCCTCCTCGACAAGTGCAGAAATGAACTGAATAACGAAAAACGGATTGCCAGCCGTCTTTTCGTGGATCAACTCTGCCAGCGCGGCGGCACGCTCGGGTTCGGTGTGAAAAGAATCCGTGATTAAAACGGCTACGTCGGCACGTGTTAGTGGAGCAAGAACGATCTCTTGCACAGGCGCGCCGGCCTTGCGCATCGCGTCCAGCTTGCGCGTCAGCGGATGGGAAGAATCGACTTCGTTGTCGCGATAGGCGCCGATCAACATCAAATGCGGCACATCGGATTGCGTTAGAAGATCCTCGATCAAGTCGAGAGTTGCCGAATCGAGCCATTGCAGATCGTCGAGGAACAAAGCAAGCGGATGCTCGGGTCTTGCGAACACTCCGATGAATCGCCGAAAGACGAACTGGAATCGGCGTTGTGCGTCTTGCGGTGGAAGGTCGGGGACCGTCGGGGGTTCTCCGATGATCAGTTGCAATTCAGGAACAAGGTTGACAATGAGCTTTGCGTTCGGACCTAGCGCATCTTGAAGCGCATCGCGCCATTTGCTCAGCTCTGCCTCGCTCTTGCTTAGAAGCGGACGAAGAAGGCCCTGAAAGGCTTGTGCCAAAGTGGCATACGGGATGTCGCGCTTGTACTGGTCGAATTTACCCGATGCGAACAGGCCGCGGGGCGGAACAAGCACTTTGTGAAGCTCATGGACGACGGAGGACTTGCCGATGCCGGAATATCCTGAAACAAGAACCAACTCCGGTCTAGCTCCTGCTACAACACGGTCGAAGGCAGCAACCAAGGCTGCGATTTCGGATTCTCGCCCGTATAGTTTCTCTGGAATCAGCATCCGGTCTGGCGTGTCGTGTTCGCCAAGCGCGAATTCGTCGATGCGGCGCTGCGTTTCCCATTCAGCAAGGCAGCGCCGAAGATCGCTCTCAGCGCCAACCGCTGTCTGGTAACGTTCCTCAGCAGTTTTGGCGAGCAGCTTCATGATGATCGCGGAGACTGAGCCCGGGACATTCTTCAACTGCTCGCTGGGCGGCGCTGGCCGTCTGGCGATGTGGCAGTGCACCCATTCCATCGGATCGGAAGCCGTAAAGGGAAGCCTACCGGTCAGCATTTCGTAAAGCGTCACGCCGAAGGCGTAAAGGTCGCTCCGCGAATCGATCGAGCGATTCATTCGTCCGGTCTGTTCTGGCGCCATGTAGGGGAGTGTTCCGGCGATGAACTCGGGAGGTTCGGGCCACTGGTGCTCACGCGGAAGGCGCGAAGCGATACCAAAGCCCATGAGCCAGACCTGGCCGGTCGCCGAGTTAACGAGAACATTGGACGGCTTGATGTCTTTGTGGATCAGACCCCGTTTGTGTAACCGGCTGAGCGCGGTTGCGAGACCAACGGCGACGCGCAAAAACTGCGCCATTTCCATCGGTCCCTGGATGAGTCGATCGAGAGGTTCACCGCCAGGGTTCTCGAGCACGAGCATCGTCTGCCCGTTGAGCTGGGAGAGAGCGAGGGGCCGAACCGCCCATGATAGGTCCAGTTCAGCCCTCAACGAGTATTCGTGCTCCATCCTCTTGAGGCTTTCCGGGGCGGGGCGTGTTGAGGCAGGCGCCAGCAGGAGAACAGACGGTGCGTCTACCTGGTTTCCGTGCTGGCCCCGGTACAGGACGAACTCCTCATCCTTTCGGAGGGGTTCGAGCACATATTCTGAAAGCTCCACGATGATTGTTCTCCACTCTCACGTACTTCATTGATGTTGAGAGAGTGACCGCTGCCAAAAAGTTGGTCCGGAAGTCGATCCGCTTGGTAAAATTCTCCAGGCTTGAACTTCGATTCAATCCCCCCGTTGCCGGAACCGTATTGACGACGTCGCGAAGCTCTCTCTCGCTCCGGCGGGCAGTTTCCGTCCGCTGCTTAATCTCTTCAAAAGCTTTCTCCAATTCAATCCTGAGAGCAGCGTCGAGCGTGCGGTCTCAGTCACACGCAACTCGCTTTGGACAGCGCATCCGGCAAACGCAACTTCTTGCCGCCGAAGGAAATGTCGGCAAGCTGCTTCAGGAATTCGAAAAACTGCGTCGCGTGGACGATGGAGTACTTAGCTTGGTGACTCCGCCGATCGCCGCCCGTCAGACTGCCGCGTGCGGTAGTCGGTCACGAAGAACCCGTTGATGTCGGTGTACGACACCAAGCTCGCGAAGCCTGCGAAACTCCCCTCCGACTTCAACTTCTGCGCTGCGTGCGTGAAACCTGTCCATGCAGCAAGAGCCAACGCGCCGCCGACACTGATGCGTCGCACGCCGAGCGCCGATATGTCGGCGACGCTCAAGCCACTATCCCGAACCACCAGGACGTTGATCGGCTTCGGCCGAACCGCGTCAACGAGCGCTTTGATCGCCGTGGGATCGTGGGGGCCGGGTGCAAATAACACGTCCGCCCCCGCCTCAGCGAATGCCTGCAGACGCCGGACCGACTCGCGAAGCGCATCATGATGGCCGACAAGGAAGCATTCTGCCCTAGCCGTCAGCAGGACGTCGGCACGGGACTGATCGATCGCCTCCCGCGCAGCGCGCACACGCTCGACGGCGAGCGGCAGCTCGTAAAGTGGCGACGATGGATCACCGGTTGCATCCTCGATCGACAGGCCCGCGACGCCGGCCGCGATGCAGCGCGTGACATTATCGGCCACATCTTGCGGTGACGCGCCGTAGCCAGACGCGAAGTCCGCATTGACCGGAACATCGACCGCGCCCGCGATATCGGCTATGTATGCCAGGTTGCGCTCACAAGTGAGCGCACCTTCGGAGTCAGGCAGCCCCTGCGAGAACGCAAAGCCCGCGCTGGTCGTCGCCAGCGCGGTGAATCCGAGCCGCTGCAGGTACCGTGCAGAGCCGACGTCCCACGGATTCGGAATCACGAAACAGCCTGCCTCGTGCAGAGCGCGAAACGCCCGCCGACGGGCTCTGAAGTTCTCCAGCGTTGTCATCGGTTGTTCGAACGTGTTCATCGCATGCTCCAATCGCTTGACTGAATCGATCCGATTCGCCAAGAGCTAGGTCAAGAGCTGTCGACGCTTGCCCTTCGTCATCTTTCTTCATCGGGCGTCTTCTGGTCGCGACCAGCAATGGCGACCTGTGCGCCCTCCGCAATAAAAAGTCGGGCTGTAGCAAGACCGATGCTACTGTTGCCACCGGTAATAAGAGCCTTCTTGCCTGTGAGCTTCATTATGCCTCCTTTTTGCATGACGGGCATCAGAATATGATGCCCGTCATGCGTAACGGAGGCGCCTTTCGCACCCGGGTCTGCCATCCAGATGACGTCGAACGAGTGCGAGACGAACGGCAGAAGGCGCTAGCGCGTGGACAGCCGTTTTAGAACGAGCAGCGGGCATGCCGTAAAGACGGGCAATATCGTTGGTTTCTGCTGCGATACAATCCGATCCTCGATGAACTAGGGAGGGTGCTTCGCTGGTACGCAACGGAACTGACATCGAAGATCGCAAACAGACGGAAGAAAGACTGCGAGACGAGAACGTCGCTCTGCGGGAAGAGATCGATAAGGCATCGATGTTCGAGAAGATCGTCGGAAACTCTTCCGCCCACAGACGGTGCTTTCTCGTCTGTCCAAGGTCGCCCCGACCGATTCCACCGTTCTGGTCACCGGCGAAATCGGGGCAAGGAACTTGTTGCCCGCGCCCTTCACCAGCGGTCCTCCCGAGCGTTTGTGAGTGTGAACTGCGCCGCAATACAGCGCGACTTGATCGCTTCAGAATTGTTGGGCCATGAGCAGGGCGCCTTTACAGGCGTAACCCAGTAACGTTGGGGCCGCTTTGAGTTGGCCAAGGGAGGCACGATCTTCCTCGATGAAGTCGGAGGCCTTCCTGCCGAGACTCAGATCGCTCGCTTGCGTGTTTTGCAGGAACACGAATTCGAACGTGTCGGTGGAACTCGCTCCATCCAAACCGATGCGCGGGTGATCGCTGCCACTAACCGTGACTTGGAGGCTGTCGTCGCTGAGGGTACGTTTCGAAGTGATCTGTTTTATCGCCTGAACGTTTTTCCGATGGAGGTTCTTCCTCTGCGGGAACGACGGAGGGCGGGTGTCCGGACCGGCCGGCGCTGCCGCCAGGCTTGGTATGCCAGGGTCTACCCTAGAGAGTCGAAAATCAGGTCACTAAAAGATAAGCAAGAATCGCTTCGAGACTGCATAGCCACGAATCCGAACATAGTACAGTCTCGCAACGAATCCAAGAAATTACGAGCTTTCGTAACCTCACGAGCTTTCGTAATACAGATATCTATTAATCCACGTGTTTTCAGCAACTTAAGATTGGAACCGTGACTGCCATCATAGAAAACGTGTAACCGCCGCAAGGGGCTGCAGCAGCAGTAGAATCCTTGAAGCAGGAAGATGCCGACGGAGTTGAGAGATTGTGCTGAAGATTCAAAGATCCTCGAACGGGCAAGTGATCTATATGCTGAGCGGCCAAATGGAGAAAGAAGACATGGCCGAGTTGGAAGCGCTCGTTAGATCAGAGGCGAAAGAGCGCGTCCGCCGAAATAATAGCGACAAGACCGAAAGATTAGCGGACGAATGGAAGGAGTAAGAAATGGCTATGGACACAAGCTTGGCAGCGCAAGTCCGGTGGCAGGACATCGGGATCGCTGATGCTGCGGATCCGTGGCGCTCGCGATCTGAGAGCCACTCGGAGGCTAGCTGGCTTTCCGCCTCGATCCTCCATGACCTCCGGAATCCTGTGGGGACAATCTACGCAGGTGCCGAAATGTTAATGGCGCTCGACACTACGCCAACCCAGGTGAAACGGCTCGCCGCTAATATTCACCGCGCAGCCGGCCGCATGCGGGAATTATTGATAGAACTCGCCAGCGCGACCAATGGAAACAGATCAACACCTGAGATCTGCGACATCCGCGAAATCATTGCTGCAGCATCGGAGGCCGCTGCGGCAGCTATGGATAATCAGAGAGTTCAGATCTTGCTCGATGTGCCAGGGCAGATAAAGTTGCCGCTGGCGCGCTCTCGTATGAAGCTGATGTTCTTTAACCTGATTACGAACGCTCTTGAAGCGATGCCGGGCAGCGGAGAGGTTCGCATTGGGGCCACGAGAAACCGCGATTACGTGCTGGTTGCAATAGAAGACACGGGGCCCGGAATTCCGCACGAGATTCGCGATAAGGTATTCGAACCGTTCGTAACCGCCGGCAAAGAGAATGGGTTGGGACTTGGGCTAGCGTTCTCCCGCCAGGCTGTTCTCGACCACGGCGGTGACATGTGGATTGAGCCCGCGGCTGGCGCGCGTTTTGTTATCCGCTTCCCACTCAACGGAGGTGAAGGTTCTTAAATTCTTTTACACGTTCATTGACCCCAAGCTACTTTGATCCTGAAAGGGCTGGATCAACGCCGAGAGCATAGATTTAAACGGAGACGTACATGACATCGAAAGCAAAGGACAGTTACGGTAGTGAAGCGGTGGAACCTGCGGCCGAGACTCAGGAGCAGGATCGTTTGCTGGACTCAACGCGCGGGGACAAAATCAGGCATCGCGCGTACGAAATTTATCTGGAGCGGGGCAGCGAGCCTGACCGCGAGCTGGAGGATTGGCTTCAGGCAGAACGCGATCTGACAACGGATGCAGACCAGTCATCGAATCGACCGCTCGCCGGCAAGGCCGTTACATACAAGGCTCTAGGCGGCCCCGAGGTCATCGAATTCGTGGAACGTACGGTTCGCGCGCCTGCGGCTGGTGAGGTCCGTATCGAGGTGAAGGCGGCGGCGGTCAATCCGGCCGACATCATTTTCCGCGATCCAGGCTGGCCCAATATGACCTCAAATATCGTGCCGGGTATGGATGCCGCAGGAGTCATCGAATCGGTCGGGCCCGGCGTATCGCGCCTACATCCCGGCCAGAAGGTGATTGCGGCAGTCAATCCAGTGCGCCCCGAAGGCGGCGCGCAGGCGCAGCACATCGTGGTGCCCGCTGCCTCGGTCGTTCCGGTACCTGAGGGCGTTTCTTTGGCGCAGGCTTCTATCCTGTTGATGACCGGACTGACTGCGCTCAACGCGCTGGAAATTACTGCGCTGAAGAAGGGTCAGATCTTAGCCGTGAGCGGTGGCGCTGGGCTTCTGGCTCAATACGCGTTCGCGGCCGCGAAACGGCAGGGAATAAAGGTCATCGCCGACGCCAACCCAGCAGATGCCGAGCTGGTACGCGGCTACGGCGCGGATATCGTGGTCGAGCGCGGACCCGGCTTCGCCAAGGCGATCCGCCGGGAGCTGCCCAATGGCGTCGACGCGTTGCTCGATACGGCGTCCCTTGGGGAAGAGTCCTTTGGCGCCATCCGTGACGGGGGCATCTACATTCCGGTTCGCGGCTGGGGAGACAAGCCCGCCGAACGGGGAATCAAGATCAAGCCGATGACGGTATCCGATGTCCTCGAACGTACCGAATGGCTCGAACTGCTCCGCAACATGGTTGCAGCCGGGGAGATAAAGCTGCGCGCTGTTGAGGAATACGCGCCCACAAAAGCCGCAGATGCACAGCGCGCGCTCGTGGCCGGCAGCCCCCGGGGGCGGCCGGTAATCCTCTTCTAGCGACCCTGCCACCATGCAGGCCAGGCCATTCGGTCGGGAAATAAACGGCCGCGCCCGCGTGCGGTCGAAGAAGAAGCCCGCCCGGCTGCTGCTGCTTCTTGGCGAAGATTAGCGACGGGACCGGATGTTGATTTCCGACGTCAGCGTCCGGTGAGCGGGGCACCTCTCCCAAATCTCCAGCAATCTTGATTCTTGTCCTCACTCAAAGGACCGTTCTGCTCTAGAGAGCTCGCAGGTAAACTCGCGGGTGCCAATCTTTCCAATTGCACCGACGTGCACATTTTTTCTGGCGTCAATAGTTGACGAGGAGGTTTCCGAAAATCACGGGTCGGTCATTCAGTGGAGCCCAATGCGCGGCAAAGGTTCTGAGTGTAAAGAACATGAAAGGAAGATTGACATGAGTGAAAGTGCATTTGAAACGGCAACTTCAGAACAGATGGTTTTACCTGTCCTGACACGCCTAGACAACGGAAACATCGACGACGCCATCGCTCGTTTTGCAGAAGAATTCACGTTCAAAGACCGCGGGATCGGATTGGAGTTCAAAGACAAAGGGCGGTTGACTGAATTTTTCCAGAAGACGCGGGAATACTTTCCGGACTCTTCTTTGCAGGTTGACTCAATTCTCATGAGCCTCGATCACGTGGTCAGCGAATGGACGCTCCACACCAGCGTGACGGAGCCCTTCTACGCGGCATTGTCTCGAAAGGTTCAAATATTGCTGCACGGAGTGTCCGTCGTTCGGACCAAGAATGGGGAAATTATCGAATGGTCCGACTACTATGATGGACTAACCTCGCGGCGCACGGCTTTGGCCGCCTATTTTACGGATTGGGGTGAGCTCTAAGCGATAACAAGCCATCGAGCAACCAGCCCGGGCGGGACATGGATAAGGCAGTCGATAGTCAGTGCTAGAATCTGGGATTCTACTCCCCCGCGTTGTTTTTCCGTCAGTTTCCTTTGCTTGCTGTCCTTTGTGCTGTCCGTTGCCGCCTAATCTCCGGAATGTTGTGCGAAGTTATCCTGGATTCCCAAACGGACGGGGGTCATCGTCGCTGCCCGACGCAGTCAGCTTCGAGCGCCTGCGTAAAGAGGAAGAGGTAGTTGCCCAGGACTTCCTATTGAGCGGATTCCGCCAGGCTGCCAAGCGCTGTATGGTTTAGCAACATTCATCAAGCGGAAACAAACTCGCCGCGCAGAAAAATGTAAACAACCCACCCCCGCAGAGATTCGGAAGAGAAGAAGCGTGGTGGCCGCTGCAGAATTCGAATCTGCGACCTCCGCTGTGTGAAAGCGGCGCTCTAACCAACTGAGCTAAGCGGCCTCTCGGAATGCTATAACAACGAGCCTGGCGTTATGATCTGCGATTGACTTCTGAGCTACCAACTGCGCGCCAATACGATCTGATCTTATCTAATTCCGAGTCCAATCCGCTTCCTAAGTGCGAAGCAGGCGCTCTAACCAACTGAGCTACGCGCCCCAGGGCGGAAATCAACATAATACCAGAGTCTCTAGAATGGACTCATATAATCCCAGATTTCCCCGCGGGCCGCGTCAACTGGACACATAAACAAGCGGCCGACAACAAGAACAAATGCCTGTCGCGCGGCAAATCACGTGCAGTCGCTGAGAGATCCATGCTCCGTCGAATCGCGCTCCTCAGTCTCATCGGCGCCACTGCCTTTTCAGCGGACTTTACGACCTATATCGGAGATTCACACTCCTATCAGGTCACCGCGATTGCCACCGATCTCGCCGGAAACACCTACGTGACCGGCAGCCGTCTGATTTCCGCCTACAGTACTAATTCCTTAGTCTCCGAAACTGATGTCTTCGTCACGAAACTCGACGCCTCGGGCTCGGTTATCTTCACAACTACGTTTGGCGGCAAGGCGTTGGACCAGAGCAAATCCGTCGCGGTCGATGGCTCCGGCAACATTTGGGTCGGCGGCAGCACCAGTTCGAATAACTTCCCCCTCCACGACGCGCTGCAGACGGATTTCGGCGTGGGCACGACCGGCTTTCTGGTCAAGCTTGCTCCTGACGGAACAGTGATCTATTCGTCCTATTTCGGCGGCACTCTCAGCACCAGCAGTGTGAATGGAGTCGCCACGGATCAAAGCGGCAACCTGTATGTGACTGGCATGACAAATTCCAGTGATTTCCCGATCACCTCCGGAATGCCCGCCGGCAAAGTTACTTCGATCGGCTTGATGGCAGCCACCTCCGGAGCGTTCATCGCCAAGCTTAGCCCAAACGGTCTTCATATACTCTATTCGGGCGTGATCGTAGGCCATATGCCCGTGTGCCAGGGTGGCAGCAGTTGTTTCTTCGAAGGCCGTTACACCAGCGGGATCGGGGTTTCGGTGGACTCCGCCGGCACCGCGTATTTCGCCGGCAACACCAACACCAGCGATCTGCCGGTCACTCCCGGTGCACTTCTGGCCACAGGCTACGGAGCGTTCGCCGTCAAGATCAATGCCACGGGAAACGGAGTCGTTTACTTAACTTATCTCGGTCCCTACGCGGGCTTCGTGTCCGTGGGGCCCTGTGAGTCGATTACCGCGACTGCAATTACAGCCGACGCGTCGGGCAATGCTTACCTGGCAGGCTACACCAACGATCCGGCTTTCCCGCCCACGGCAGGGGCGTTTCAGACCGTCCTTGGGGGCCTTAACTCGGGCCAAAACTCCAACGATGCTTTCGTTGCCAAGCTCAATGCCACTGGCACTGCCATGGTCTGGGCAACGTATTTGGGCGGCGCGCAGGCGGATCAAGGCAATGCGCTCTCGATCGATCCCTCAGGAAACGTTTGGCTGGCCGGCACTACCGCGGGCGGTTTTCCCAGTGTGTCCCCTGCATTCACCAGTGGGCCTGGCGATTTTCTAGCGGAACTGAAGTCCGATGGGTCCGCGCTTGATTACTCGGCGATATTTGCGGCCGGATCGGTCGGGCAGGCGATCGCGATGGATCAGAGCGGCGGGATCCACGCCGGAGGGCAAAATGGCCTCATCTCCGTGATTACTCCGCAACAGCCGTTCGCGCCGCGGATTTTCGGCATCACCAATGCTGCCGGGGGTGTCTTTTCGGGCCGAATTTCACCGGCCGAGGTGATCTCTATCTACGGGCCTGGAATCGGGCCAGCTTCGGCAGTCAGCGGGACGCCGGCTGACAACGGCCTTTACCCGAAGTCGCTCGGAGGCGTTCAGGTGTCGATCGATGGTGTGTTCGCCCCGCTGCTTTACGCGTCCAGCACGCAAATCAACGCCCAGGTGCCGTTCGTATTGACTGACCCCGACAATGCCGCGATTAGCATCAACAGCGCCTCCTCGTCCATTCCGGTTTTCCGCGCCTCGGTGGATCCGGCGAACCCAGTGATCTTCAGCAATGCCGGGAGCTCCGCCGCACTTAATCAGGACGGCACCCTCAATTCGATTACAAACCCGGCCAAGGAGGGCAGTATCGTGAGCATCTGGGTTACCGGGACAGGCACTCGATACGAGATCGATGGGCAGGTGGCCACTTCGGCGGAAAATTCTTGCTTTTGCGAGGTGTCCGTGGACGGCATGACGGGTATGAACGGTCTTTCTCTGACGGTCTACGCCGGCGCCGCGCCCGGCATCATTAACGGAGTATCGCAGATTAACTTTATCGTTCCGTTGGTTGGCAGGTTATACATGAATCAAGCTTCGCTCACGCTGACCACGCTAGGGTTCGGAACGGCCGTCAGCCCAGCGTTGCCTCTGTACGTGACCCAGTGACGGATTCTTCACAGTCGCTGGAGGGAAGCGTGGCGGGAATCAGTATGAGAGGCCGGCAAAAACAATCTGCAATTTGAATAGATCCAAGAGAAGCCTGCATCGCTTTTCGAAATTCGTTTCGTCAGAGAACTCGCTGTACTTGGAAACAAACTCTTCTTTCAATGAGTCTACGGATTTCCCGTCCCACGTAATCGTGGTTTGACCTGCGCCAGGCAGCACTCGGTAAGCAGCGCTTACCAAGCCGAATGAGTCCACTCCTGAAAACACCGAGTCACATCTTATAAGGCAACACAAGTCGTCCAGTTCCGACTCTAAGAAATACGACCGTCCGGACTCCACCATAGAAGCCTGAATCGCCCGCACCTGCTCAATCGCGATTGCGTCGTTCATAGATTCACTGCGGCAACAGCGGTCATAGTCGTTTAGTCTATCGAAGAAGCGGACAGCGCGGCGGCCGCCCGTCGATTACCCGATCTTGCTGTCGTTGGTGCATGCAGTCACATGCGTTCCACCAATATTCCTCACCTGGAAAGCCCGTCAATTCAACGCTTCCTAGCCTCCCCGCCCATCCAATCTTGCTTGGCTCGCGATCTCGCACGCTAAGCTGAAGCCGGATTTGTTTGCGGGTCCACTCAATCTTTCAGGCTGCGGGAGGTAGCATGTTCAGCTTCAGACGGTGGCTTCTGTTGGCCGCCTTGGCGCTCGGCGCAGAACTGGCCGCCCAACCCCCACTCACTACAGTGCAGGATATTCTTTATACCGCCAACGGAAGTCTCTTCAACGGCGTGGTGACTATCACCTGGACCACTTTCGAAGCCTCCAATACCTCCAATATTTCCGGTTCCACAACCAACGTCCGGGTCTCCAACGGCAACCTGTTCGTGCAACTGGCCCCGACCACCACGGCGAACCCGGTCGCCGGTTACGCAGTTGAGTACAACGGCGAGCACCGGACCCAATACTCCGAGACCTGGATCGTGCCTCCCAGCGCGACGCCTTTGCGCGTCCGCGATGTACGCCTACCGCCGGGAGCGGTGACTACGCAAGGGCCGCCCGCGATCACGCTCATCCCCATTGCGGACGTAGTCGGCTTACAAAGCGCCCTCAATCTCCTGCTCTCCATGGGTCCCAACTTTGGGGTCGCGCGCACGGCCGTGATCAACTCCTCCGGCTCCATCGATGGCGCCATCGGAAATCTTAGCGACTGCGTGCATGTCGACGGAACCAGCGGCGCCTGCGGCGGAAGCAGCTCGAGCGGCACCGGCTTCATCGACGCGGAAATTCCAGGTGGAACATTGGACGGTGTGAATGCCACGTTCACTCTTGCAAACATTCCAAATCCATCAACTAGCACCGCCGTCTACCGCAACGGCCTGCTGTTAAAGCAAACCGGGGATTACAACATCACCACCAATAGCATCCTGTTCGTCACCGGAGCCATACCTCAACCCGCCGATTCACTGCTGGTGTCCTATCGGATCGGCGTCACGATTCCAGGCGTGGGTTTCGTCGACGGCGAAACTCCGGGCGGCGCCGTTGACGGTGTCAACACTTCATTCACTTTGGCCCAAACTCCAATGCCGGCCGCGAGCCTGGCCGTTTATCGCAACGGGATGCGGATCCGGTCGGGCTTGGACTACACAAGCACCGGCAGCTCCATCACCTTCGTAGCGAACTATATCCCGCAAATAGGGGACGTTCTGCAGTGTTCTTATCGGATCGCACAGTAGGACTCCAGTACTAATTGACTAAGCGGTTTACTGAGTCCAACTACGGGTTTTTCTTCCTTGCCGTCACGTCTTGTCTGGTACATGATGGGAATGTAGGATGGCTTCGGAGGAGAGTTAGATGCTGGCGCTAATTATACTGACGCGGCTGTGGAGGGACGAGCATGGCCAGGACATGATCGAATATGCTCTGCTCTGCGCTACTTTAGCAATCGTCGTCGCAGGTTTTCTTCCGCCCGCCGTCATGCCGTCCGTAAGCACGATCTTTTCAAAGATCACCAGCATGTTCGCCGCTAGCTAGTTCAGCGCCGAATCCGGTAGCCCTGCCGCCCAACTTTATTCCAGATATTTCTTCAGATCCGGATGTAACTGCGCCTGGACGTCCGGGGCGTTCAAATTCTGGCGGTCGATAAGCCTCGGCTCCAGATCGACAATCTTAGTCACCGGTTCGCCCTGCAGGTGTTTAACAGCGGCCATCACTGTTTGGTAGCCCATCTTGAAAGGGTCTTGAATTACAAGCGAATCCAGCAGCCCGGAGCTGAGATCGTCTAAAAGCGCCGGGCTCCAGTCGAACCCAACCAGTTTTATTTTTCCCGCCCGGCTGCGTAGAGCCTGCGCCGCGCCAATGGTGCTGGATTCATTGGAGGCGAAAATGCCATCCAGGGCCGGATGGCCGGCCAGCATATTCTCAGTCACCGTCATCGCTTGCGCGACCATCGCCATGCCATACCGTTTGTCGAGAATCTGGATGCCGGAAAACTTCTGATGGATGGTATCTTCAAATCCCTTTTCACGCGCTTCGGTGGAGGCGGCGCCCGGCTTGACCGCAACGATCACCACTTGCCCTTCCCGTCCAGTATCTTTCCCATCCTCTCGGCGGCCAACTGCCCGGCTTTATAGTTGTCGGTGGCGATTTGCGAGACAAACCGCTGGGTATCAATGGCCGAATCGAAGATGACCACCGGAACATTCCGGCCGGCGGCACGTTCCACCACCGTCACCAATGCTTGCCGGTCGGTGGGAGCGAGGGCAATCGCGTCGACGTGGCGGTTGATCATCGCGTCGACGATCTGGATCTGCACCGTGAAATCGGCTTCCGATGCCGGTCCGTTCCACAGCACATCAACACCGGTCTCGCGGCCGGCCTTCACCGCCCCGGCATGCACGGATTGCCAGAAAAGATCGGCATTGCCTTTGGGGATGACGGCGATGATTCTTTTGTGTTCGCGATTGCAGCCGCAAAGGAGAATAATGAGCAGACTGGCAACCCAAAGACGGTGCTTCATTTATTGCCAGCCGCCGCCCAGCGCGCGATAGAGCTGGACCACGGACTGAAGTTCTAGAAGCCGCAATTGCGCCAGCGTAAGCTGGCCGCCGAAGAGATTCCGCTCGGCGTCCAGCACCTGCAGGTAGCTGTCCAGGCCGCCGCGATAGCGCAGATTGGACAGCCGCACGCTTTCCGAGAGCGTGCCGACCAGCTTCTCCTCCTGCGCCCGCTGCTCGCGCGTGCGGTCGTGCGCGATCAGGGCGTCGGAGACTTCGCGCAGCGCGCCATAAATGGTTTTCTGATAGGTGACCAGCATCTCGCGCTTCTGTGCTTCGGTGAGTTGCACGCCGGCTCGCAGACCGGCGTCGAAAGATCGGGACGGTAGCGGACGGTCCGATACTGGCCAGGGCGCGCGGGTCCGGTGAACATAGCAGCGAGCGCCCGGCTCTGGCTGCCGTACGATCCCGGTGAGCGAGATTGCGGGAAGAACAATGCCCGCGCCGCGCCGATCTGGGCGTTGGCGGCGATCAGGTTTTCCTCGGCCTGGCGGATGTCGGGCCGGCGTTCGAGCAGGGACGAAGGCAGTCCGGCTGGAAGCTCCGGCGCCGACGTGATCTGATCCAGTTTCTTGCCGCGCGGCACTTCAGTCGGCGCGCTGCCCAGCAGCAGATTCAGCGCGTCCTCGGACTCGCCGATGGACCGCTCGACGCTCGGGATCTCGGCGGTGGCGGTGTAAAGGAACTGCTCGGCCTGGCTGAACATCCAGACCGTTGGCGGCGCCGCGATCGTGGCGCAACTTGATCAGCCGCAGGTTGTCGCTGGCGATGTCGCTGCGTTTGCTGGGCGATTTCGAGCTCCAGATCCGCTTCCCGCAGCGCGAAGTAGGTATTCATCACATCGGAGATCAGCGAAATGGTCACGCCGTTGCGCGCTTCTTCGGATGCCAGATATTGCGCGCGCGCGGCTTCGGTCAGCCGGCGGATGCGGCCCCACAGATCGAGCTCCCAGTTCAGACGCGAGATCCGGCCTGCGTGTAAGCTGGTGCTGAGATTCGTGCCCGCGGGGATGAAGTGAAACGAGCCCATCGAGGAGCTGCGAGTGGCCGTGAACTGGCCCTGGGCATCGAGCGTCGGAAGCAATTGGCGCGCGTGATGTCGATATTGCGCGCGAGCTTCCAGTACGCGCTCGGCCGCGATCCGCAGATCGAAGTTCTTCGCCAGCGCGGTGGTCGACCAGCTGCTTCAGCGTGTCGTCCTGAAACAGGTCGAACCATTTCGTATCGGCGATCGAGTCCGACCCGGCTGGCGGCGGCGCGTTCCGGAATTGATCCGGAACAGCGATCTGGCGGGCCGATGGTAGTTGGGTCCGACAGTGCAGCCGCTGAGAAGCGAGCGCACCAGAAGCTACGATCAGCCAGCGCGCGCTTCAATCGGCGAACTCCGGCTCTCTGGTCTCGGTTGGAGTGGGCCGGCTGCGGCGCTCTTGCCGCTCGACAAGGTTCTCGATCACGTAATATTGCACCGGGACAAAGAAGATCGCGAGCAGCGTGGCCGCGAGCATTCCGCCGAACACCGCGGTTCCGAGCGAGCGGCGCGAGGCGGCGCTGGCGCCGGTGGCGACAAACAGCGGCACCACGCCCAGGATGAACGCGAACGACGTCATCAGAATCGGCCGCAGCCGCAGCTGCGCGGCGTGCAGGGCGGCATCGCGCACCGACATGCCTTCCTTGTCGTGGCTGTCCTTGGCGAACTCGACGATCAGAATCGCGTTCTTGGCCGCCAGTCCGATCAGCGTGACGATGCCGATCTGCGTGTAAATATCGTAGGGATAATTGCGCAGATAGACGGCCAGCAGCGCGCCGAAAAGTCCCAGCGGCAGCGACAGCAGCACCGCCAACGGGATCGACCAGCTTTCATAGAGCGCGGCCAGGCACAGGAAAACCAGCACGGCGGCGAATCCGAAGATGACGCCTTCGTGCCCCTGCGCCAGCTTCTGCTGATAGGTGGTGCCGGTCCATTCGTAGCCGTAGCCGGACGGCAGCGTTTCGCCGCGACCTTTTCCATCGCGTCGACGGCTTGGCCGCGAGCTGACGCCCGGCGCGCGGGCCGCCCAGAATCTGAATGGCGCGGAAGCGGTTGTAGCGGTACACCACATCGGGTCCGGTGGTGGGCTTGACGGAAGCCAGCGTGCCCAGCGGCACCATGTTGCCGTCGGCGCTGCGCACGTAGAAGCGATCGATGTCGGAGGGCTGGTTGCGAAACTCCGGCTCGGCCTGCATCAGCACCTGCCAGGTATGGCTGAAGCGGTTGAAGTCGTTCACGTACAGACCGCCCAGAAACGTCTGCAGCGCGTTGTAGGCGTCGGTCACCGGCACGCCCAGCGTTTGCAGCTTGTCGAGATCCATGTCGACGCTGTAGGCCGGGACGCTGGCGCGGAAGGTGCTGACCACGTTGCCGATCTCGGGATGCTTGCGGGCCGCATCGACCAGCGCGTCGGCCACCTGGCTCAGCTGCGTCAACTCGCCGCCGGCGCGGTCTTCCAGCATGAACTGGAAACCGCCGGTGATGCTCAAGCCCAGAATCGGAGGCAAGCCGAAAGCGAAGGTGAAGGCCTCGGGAACTTCGGCGAAGGCGGCGCTGCGCCGCGGCCGAGAATCGCGTTCAGTTGCAGGTCTTTGCGACTTGCGTTCATCCCACGGCTGCAGTGCGACGATGATGGTGGCGACGTTGGAGCCGTTGGTTTGAGTGGTGAAGTCGGTGCCGCCGATCACAAACCAGGACGCCACGCCTTTCACCTTGGCGAATCTGCTCTTCGATCTTGCGCGACGGCGGCGTCGGTGCGGTCGCATGGAGGCGCCGTCCGGCAAGCGCACTGGAGACGAAGAATGGCGCCCTGATCCTCGTCGGGCAGGAATCCGGTGGGCAAGATTTTGAACAGCCACGCGCCCGCCACCCAGAAAACGGCCAGTGCCACCAGCGCCAGGGCGGACCGGCGGATCATCATTCCGACGCCCGCCAGATAGCGATTCGGTGGTCCACTCGAAGGCGCGATTGAAGTATGCCGAAACAGAACGCCAGCGGTCCGCGCGATTTCTTGTGCGGCTTCAGCAGCATGGCGCTGAGCGCCGGGCTCAGCGACAGCGCGCTGAAGGCCGAAAGCAGCACCGAGCCGCGATGGTCAGCGCGAACTGCCGGTAGATCTGGCCGCTGATGCCGCCCAGGAATGCCACCGGAATGAACACCGCGGCCAGAATGAAGGCGATCGCGACCACCGGCGCCGACACCTGCTCCATGGCGCGGATGGTGGCTTCGCGCGGCGGCATGCCGTCGTCGATATTGCGCTGCACCGCCTCCACCACCACGATCGCGTCGTCCACCACGATGCCGATGGCCAGCACCAGGCCGAACATGCTGGTGATGTTGATGGAGAAGCCGAGCAGCGGGAACAGCGCGAGGGCGCCGACGACGGCCACCGGCACGGTGAGCAGCGGAATCAACGTCGCGCGCCAGTTCTGCAGGAAGATGAAGACCACCAGAATCACCAGGCCGACCGCGGCGAGCAGCGTGACAGACCACGTCGTGAATGGCGGCGCGCACGAACATGCGTGGAATCGTACGGAATCGCGTAGTCGATGCCGGCCGGGAAAGTCTTCTTGGCCTGCTCCATGAACGCGTTCACCTGGTTGGCGGTCTCCACGGCGTTCGCGCCGGGCGAAAGAAACACGATCACGCTGCCGGAAGGCTTGCCGTTCAGGCGGCTGAAGCCGTGATAGGTCTGCGCGCCGAGCTCCACGCGGCCGATATCGCGAATGCGCAGCAGCGAAGCGTCCGGCTGCGCGCGCACCACGATGTCGCCGAACTGCGCGGGATCGATCAGACGCCCGGGCGCGTTGACGGCATACTGAAAATCGGTGCCGGGCGGCGCGGGCGACTGCCCGAGCGCGCCGGCGGGATTCTGGCGGTTCTGCGCATTGATGGCGTTGCTGATGTCGGTGGCGGTCAGGCCGAGCTTGGCCATCTTGTCGGGGTCCACCCAGACGCGCATCGAGTAAACCAGCTGCGAGGCCAGCCGCGAGTCGCCGACGCCCGGCAGGCTGCCGATCTGATTCAGCAGATTGATCTGCGCGTAGTTGGTGAGAAACAGCGAATCGTAGCGGTCGTCGGGCGAAATCGAGGCCGACCACCATCAGAAACGCGCTCGAAACTTTCTTCACCGTCACGCCCTGCCGCTGCACTTCCGGAGGCAGCCGCGGCAGCGCGATGTTCACTTTGTTCTGCGTCTGCACGGTGGCGGTGTCGGGATTGGTGCCGAGCTGGAACGTGACAGCGATGGTGATGGATCCGTTGTTGGCGCTGCTGGAAAGGAAGTACAGCATGCCGTCCAGGCCGGCGAGCTGCTCTTCGATGGGCTGCGCGACGGTCTTTTCGAGATCGATGGCGTTGCCGCCCAGATAGTTGGCGGTGATCTGCACCACCGGCGGCACCACTTCCGGGATAAGTGGCGATGGGCAGATTGGGAATCGCGACCGCGCCCAGGATGACGATGACGATCGCGATGACGATCGCGAAGACCGGCCGGTCGATGAAAAATCTGCGCCATGACGGATTAGCTGCCGCGCTTGCGCGGTCGGCGTGGATACGGGCTGGGGTTGACGACGCATGCCCGGGCCGCACGTTGAGCTGGCCTTCCACGATGACGCGATCGCCGGGCTTCAGCCCTGCGGTGACGATCCAGTTCTCGCCCACGCGTTCGGCGGTGGTGATGGGGCGCAGCTCCACCTTGTTCCCGGCGCCACGGTCATAGACGGTCTGCATGCTCTGCAATTGCTGAATGGCGCGCTGCGGAACCAGGACGACGTTCTTGCGCAGCTCGGTCTCCACGCGCACCTTGCCGAACTGCCCGGGCAGAAGCGTGTGCTGCGGATTGGGAAAGCTGGCCTGCAATTCGAGCGTGCCGGTCTTCGGGTCCACCTGGTTGAGCGTGTTTTCGATGCGGCCCTTGTGCGGGAAATTCGCTGTTGTCCGCCAGGACCAGCGTGAGGGACGATTGCGGTCAAGAGTTCCGCGCTTCTTGAACGCCAGGTACTGCGATTCGGTCACCTTGAAACGCACCCAGATGGGATCGAGCGGAACGATGGTGGTGAGCGGCTGCTGCGCAGTTGGCGCGTCACCAGGCCGCCCACCGGCACCAGCGTGTCGCCGATCAGGCCGCTGATGGGCGCGCGAATGGTCGCGTATTCCAGATTCAGCGTCGGCCGTGCGCAGAGCGCCGCGCTGCGCTTCCACTTTGCCTTGCGTGGAAGCGATCTGCGTGCGGGTGGAGAGCCGGGTCTGGTCGACGTTGGCCTGGCTGGCTCTCACATTGGCTTCGCCGGCAGTGCAGCGCGGCGACGGCGGCGTCCAGTTCCTGCTTGGCGGCGGCATCTTCCTTCACCAGCGGCGTCAGGCGATCGTAGTCCTGCTGCGCCTTGAGCAGGTTGGCTTGCGCGACGGCCAGGTTGGCCTCGGCCTGCAGCAGCGCCACTTGCTTCCGGGCGAACTCCAGATCGGCTTCGCTTTGCGCGAGATTGCCTTTGGCCTGCTCGACCGCGGCCTCGTACGGGCGCTGATCCAGAACGTACAGCACATCGCCGGCGTGCACTTCCTGGCCGGGACGGAAGAGCCATTTTTCGATATAGCCGTCCACGCGTCCGCGGACGTCGACCGTGTTGCGGGCGTAGGTCTGCGCCGGGTATTCGGAAAAAATCGGCACGTCGGAGGCAGTGACTTCCGTGATCAATACGCCGGGCGCGGGTGGCGGCTGGCCAGCAGTCCTATTCTGGGCGGCGGACTGGCACCCTGAGATGGCGAGGGCCAGGCAGACGGCGGCGATGCGCTGCCAAGATCGGATTCCTGTGATGAATACCGTTGCTCCTTGAATAGATCAGCGCCGTGATCTTAATTGGAGATGCACGAGGTGGCGCCGACGATCCTGGTTCCTTTATGGGGAACGTTGTGTGCGTGACTTTATTTTACGACGGAGGGGGGTGGGGAAAGCCAGGAGGCGGGGAAAGAAGACAAGGAGGCAGGAGGCAGGAGGCAGGAGGCAGGAGGCAGGAGGCAGGAGGCAGGAGGCAGGAGGCAGGAGGCAGAAATAAAAAATGGTTCCAAGTGACCCATTGAACAGCCCGCTTCCCGACCGGCATGCACGGCCAAAGCATGGCTCGCAGCGTATTGGTGATGTTGCTCTCTTGCTCCCCATAACCGCTTTTATCCGGCTACGGATCAGTGCGCCAGAGCCCATCCGCCATTTCTACCTGCTAGAAGCTTTCGTCTCGGGACGGCCTTTTGCTCGCCCGCAGCGACTGTTCTCTTTCGAGAACCACCGCGGCGAGGTCAAAGCTCCTGACCTATCCCTTCGGCAAAATTCTGAACTCTTCTTCCAGCCCGTTCGGCCTTCTGCTCCCACCCTCGATGGCGCTCATCACGCCTCCGGGGATGTTCGTCGCACAAGGCCCGTTGCCGTCTCGCGAGCTCAAAACTCTCAAACATCCATCCAACCTTCGCTCCCCTTCAGGACTTTCGTCCCTCCGGATCGTAGCGCTCAGTCAGCGGCTTGGTCTGAGAAGCTTACCTTGGTGCCCGGCCCGTTTTTCCTTCGCTCCCCGAAAGCGCCAATTACGTTTTTGATAACTATTCGCTCTCGGATCATCGTTCCAGATTCGCTACCGTTCACCAGGCTTACTGCTCTCTGAACCTCTTGGAACCATGTTCATAATGCTCTGAAACACGTTTGTAGTCAACAAAGAAATGTGCTACCTAGGGCATTTTCCAGAGGTTTTATCGTGCGTGTTTTTAAGCGCTTACGAGGATTTATTTGTGGACAAGATGTGGATAAAACAGCGTCTCGCAAAGTTGTTTGGATTCCTCAGGGTGTTTTGGGCGTTACATCAACCAAGCTCAAAATCATGCCCGTATCGGTGGCTAGCCAGGCATGCTGCGCGTCGAGGGCGGCCAATATCGCTCGTTGGGCCGCGGCTCGATAATCGACATCCATCTCCCGCCAGACTTTCAGGTCGGCGCTTGCGTACATCTTCAGCTTCCCTGGAATGGGCACCTGATTGGAAGAGCCCGGGGGTTCAATGCTCGCGAGAATGGCACTTTCATCCGGGAGAAGGGCCACGTCGGTCACGGCGCGGTCGCGCTCCTCGAAGATCGTTGTAGTTCCTTGCTGCCTTAGCTTGGTCTTATAGACACTCGATGGCAACGTGAAGTAATTCATGTACTCAACCAGAATGATGGCGCTCCCGTCCTTGGCGAATCTCAATTGTGAGAGCGTGCCGACGATTGAAAGCGTGGAGGCCGCCCATTTCTTGCCGCCGTCGAAAGTCTCGAGCATCGCGACTTTGGTTTGGTGCTCGCGCCGGTAGCGCGCCACATCCGGATCCAACCAGATGGGGCGCCCGGCGTTTTCCCGCTGAATCAGGTTGCCGACGATCACTCCGTGGTCTCCCGAGAACGCGATGCAATCGTAAACCGTGTCTTGCGCCTCGGTGGGCGGCTGTTCGGCAGCGGCCAGCTTGCTCCATTTCTTGCCGCCGTCGGTGGTCTCGTAGACGAGCTTCGGAAATCCAGTCGCGTAGCCGTGGGAGGGATCGAGGAAATGCACTCGCAATATGCCGCCCTTGGGCGTTTCCACCTTAGTCCAGGACCGGCCGCTCTCGGCGGTCGACCAGATGCCGCGGTCGGTGACCATCCAGCCCACCGAGTCATTAAGAAAGAAAAGCGAGACAGGATGTTCTTTAACATCCACGACCGACCATTGTTTGCCGCCGTCGCTGGTTAGAACAACGACGCCCTGCTCGTGGCCACCTTTTTCAAAGACCACGCCGGCCGCAATGCAGCGTTGCGCCGAGGGGCATTTGATGTCCTTAAGGTCCAGAAGCGAGTCAAGCTTTTTATAGGAGAACGCGATCTTCCAGCGCTGAGCGTTTTGACCCGGCAGTGGAAGGCTTAGCGAAAGAACCGAAAGAACCGTTAGGATCTTAACTGCTGCTGACACTTTGAGGGCCCGTCGAGAAGACCAAGTCCGAGCTTTCATGGGTGGGCTTCGCCTCCATCCTCGATAACATCAGCAAGCAGCCGAGCTGCTCTCCCACGGTGGTGAGCAGCTCCATCTCGAAGCCGGTATGGGGATGCGGCTCGCGGTGCTGCACGTTAATCACTCCCTCGACGCCTCCGCGCGAAATCACCGGCGCCGAAAGGAATGCCTCGAAGGTATCCTCGGGCAAATCGCTGAAGAATTTGAAGCGCGGATCGTGATAGGCCTCGCGAGAGATGGCCAGCAACCGTTTCTCGCGGGCTACCCAACCTGTCAACCCTTCGTTCAAAGCGAGCTTCACTTTGCCGAGGGCGGACGGGTGCGGGTTGTTGCTGGCGCGCAAGACCAGCTCGTTGCGGTCCAGCAGGTACAGCAGGCAGGAATCGCCTTCCATGAACTGCACTACCAGCGCAACCACGCCGTCGAGCGCGTCCTGCAGGGTCATGTCGCGCACCAGATAGCGGCTGATTCTCTGGAGTAAACTTAGCTGCTGCTCGGTACGAGCAAGGCGCTGTTCGATTTCTTTGTGGCGGGACACCGGTCTTATTATCCCACGCGTTGTGGAAAGTAGGACGCGGGCGAAGGCGGCTGATTCGAAAAAACGAAGCCAAGGCCGCGCGAAGCTTCTTGACGCATCGGGTGGCGGCGGTGAGGCAGAACGGGTGATTCGAAAAAACGAAGCCAACTGGGAGAGGCCGAAGGTGGCGCGAGGGCGATTGACGCAACGTGGGCCTCGGCGGTAGGCCGAACATGTGATTTGAAAAAACGAACCCAGCTCTGCGTGCGATTCGGTTGCGGACGATTGGACCATTACTCATCACTTCTAGATAACATGCTGGTTGAGCGTGCGACTGGGTTGGAATTGGGAAGTTGGTGAATGGGAACGGAAGATAGAGGGCGTCGGGCTGGTGACCAACGGTTTTTCTTGAGTGTGAGGGGATAACGGAGTCTCGCGCAGGAGTAAGTCATACTGTTCTTATTGTGCTCGACGCCGTTTTTCAGGACCTTCGCTACGCTCTCCGCGCCCTGCGCAGAAGTCCCGGCTTCGCTTCCGCAGCGATTCTTTCTCTCGCCCTCGGAATCGGAGCTAACACAGCGATCTTCAGCCTGATCGATGCGGTAATCCTGAAATCTCTGCCGGTGCGCCATCCCGAGGAATTGCTACAGGTGATGATGGGCGAGCAGAATCACGCCGGCTACTCCAACCCTACCTGGGAGCATCTCCGCGATCGGCAGGACGTATTCTCGGGGGTCTTCGCCTATGGCGGCTGGGGCTTCAATCTCGCCTCGGGAGGCGAGGCTCATCCGGTGCACGGCTGGTATGTGTCGGGGCAATATTTCGACACGTTGGGAGTCCACGCTGCACTCGGCAGAACGCTGGCCCCCGCCGACGACTCGCGTGGTTGCGTTGGAAGCGCGGTCCTGAGTTATGGCTTCTGGCAAAGCGAATATAGCGGCCGAGCCGACGTCCTCGGCAAGACGATTTCGATCGACAGGCATCCTATCGAGATCGTAGGTGTCACCGAACCTGGGTTTAATGGAACCGAGGTCGGCTCTTCGGCCGACGTGATGGTGCCACTCTGCGCGATAACGCTGATAGGCAGCGGCTACCCTCGCATGCTCGATACCAACTTCTATCCAGTCGGCTGGCTGCAAGTCATGGGACGTTTGAAATCGGGCGTCTCGGTAAGCCAAGCCACGGTCCGCTTAAAAACGCTCGCACCACAAATTTATGGAGCGGCCCTCGACGAACGCGGGTTGGAAAGAGAGGATGGCCGCCAGTTGGGGCCCCAGGATCGGGACCAATACTTGAAACGTACCTTCGATACTAAGCCCGCTTCCAACGGAACCTCCTATCTCCGCAGGGAATACCGCCAGTCGCTGATCGTTCTGATGACGATCGTTGGTGCGGTGCTGCTAATCGCTTGCGCCAATGTGGCGAACCTGCTGCTTGCGCGCGGGGCAATGAGGCAGCGCGAGATCGCAATCCGGATGGCCGTCGGCGGGGGACGCGGCCGCCTGATTCGCCAGCTGCTCACCGAAAGCCTCCTGCTGTCGGGCATAGGCGCGATGCTCGGTATTCTGTTCGCTCAATGGGGCGCCCGCCTTCTGGTCCGGTTTCTCGATGCTCCTCTCGATCTCACGGTGGACGTCCGCGTACTCGCGTTTTCAGCGGGCATTGCTTTGCTGACCGGTTTACTGTTCGGGATTGCGCCGGCCTGGCGAGGCACTCGCGTCGATCCTCAATCGGCGATGAAGGCGAATGCCCGCGGCATGATCGAAGGGGCGAAACTCGGACTGGGCAAAGTGCTAGTGATGACGCAGGTCGCTCTGTCTCTGTTACTGGTAGTGGGCGCGGGCTTGATGCTCTCGACGTTTTGGAAGCTCATCTCCCTCGATGCGGGATTTGAGCGCGACCAAGTGCTGCTTGTCAGCGCCGATCTTCGCAGTGGAAATTATCCGATGGAGCGATGGTCGGCGGTGTATAAGGAGATGCTCGACCAACTGCGCGCGATACCTGAAGTTCGCTCGGCTAGCATCTCTTCCATCACGCCGGTCTGTCATTGCCGTTGGCCTGGTGAAGTAGAGGTCGACGGCTATACTCTGAAGTCGCGCGATGACGCGATGGTCTCTTTCAACAGTGTCAGCGACCGGTACTTTGAAACCCTGGGCACCTCGGTGGTCTTCGGACGCGATTTCAACAGCCACGACACGTCTACTTCACTCAAGGTGGCTATCGTCAGTAAATCGTTTGCTCAAAAATATTTCGGTTCGGCGAATCCACTCGGACAACATTTCCGTCTCCGTGGCGGCCGTGGGTCGCAATTCGCCTGGAGCATCACGGGGGGGCCGGTCGAGATCGTCGGCGTAGTCAAAGACGCGAAATATGGTTCGCTGCGAGAAGAGCCATCGCCCTTCGTATTCATCCCCTGGAGCCAAGGCGGCGTGCCGGGTCCGCTGACCAGCTTTGAGCTGCGAGCTACCGCCGGTGTCCCTAGCGCGCTCATTTCGGCCGTGAAATCAGTAATTGGTGGCGTGAATCGCGACGTGTCGATTGAGTTCAAAACGTTCGCGGCGAAGGTCAACGACTCGATATCGCGGGAACGTCTGCTGGCGAGTCTTTCTGGCTTCTTTGGCGCTCTAGCGCTCCTGCTTGCAGCCATCGGCCTATACGGCGTAATGTCATACAATGTCACCCGGCGCCGCAATGAAATTGGCGTCCGCATGGCCCTCGGCGCCGAGCAATCCTCGATCCTCCGCATGGTGCTTGGTGAAGTGGCAATCATCATCAGCGTCGGCCTAGTCATCGGCTTGGTCGCGGCGCTGGCCACAACGCGCTTCGTCGCTTCGTTCCTTTACGGAATCAAATCGAACGACCCCTGGCTAGTGTCTCTGGCGGCTCTAGTATTGGCTTTGGTCGCCGCGCTAGCCGGATTCTTGCCCGCACGCCGGGCCTCGCGTCTCGACCCGATGGCCGCTCTTCGGGAAGAATAAGTAGGTCACGCCCCGTGAAGAGCGACCTTGCACAGCCCGCAAAGGCAGGTCGGAGGCCTGCCCCACGATTGCGGATCAATTAGTCGCCGAACTCTTGTGGTAGTTCGGGAACGCGGGATGCCTATGCTCCGGAAGCGGATGTTTGTTTAATTCCGCCAAGGCCACCTCGACCGCTTTCTCAAGCTGCGGGTCATGCCCGGCGCGCATGGCGGCGGGATCCTGATCGACATCGATGTCGGGTGCGACGCCATGATTTTCGATCTCCCATTCGCCATTGGCTGGATTCCAGAACGCCAGGTTGGGCGCGGTGACGGACCCGCCATCGATCAACGGCGGGAAGCCGAAAATTCCGACCAGGCCGCCCCAGGTGCGCTTGCCAACCAGCGTTCCGATGTGACGCTGGCGGAACATCCACGGCAGGGCATCGCCGCCGGACCCTGCAAATTGATTGATGATCATCACCTTCGGTCCGTAAATCGCGTTCTGGGGAGTAGTGAAATCCTGGCCCCAGCGCGTGGTCCAGTGGCTTAACTCGGTGCGCCCGAGGTAATCAACGATGTAGTCCGCCACCTGGCCGCCGCCATTGAAGCGCTCATCGATTACGGCGCCATCGCGGCCGACCTGAGCGAAATAATAGCGGTTGAAGTTCTCGAACCCGGCCTCGGCCGTGTTCGGCAAGTAGACGTAAGCGAGGCGCCCGTTGCTGAGGCGGTCGACTTTGCGGCGGTTCTCCTCAATCCAGGCCAGGTTGCGAAGACCGAATTCATCTTCGACAGGCACCACCGTAACCTCACGTGATGCGGAGCCATCCGCATTCGGACCGACTCGCAGCATGACTTGCTTTCCCGCAGTTTCCTCGAAGAAGCTATAGAGGTTGTCGCTGGCGCGCAGATCCCGCCCATTCACCGTGAGCAGGTAGTCACCGGCTGCGACATTCACGCCCGGTTGTGTGAGAGGAGCCTTCAGCTGCGGGTTCCAGTTTTCACCGCTGTAGACGCGCGCGATACGATAGCGCCCATTTTCGATTTTGTAATCTGCGCCGAGCAGGCCGCCGCGAACTTTCTTGGCGGCGGGGATGTCGCCACCCCGAACATAGAGATGTCCCACGGTGAGCTCGCCCAGCATTTCTTCAAAAAGATAATTCAGATCGGCGCGGCTGGCGACGTTTTCCAGGTAGGGTTCGTATTTCTGCGTGGCGGTCTTGAGATTGAGTCCGTGGAGGGAAGGGTCATAAAAGAAGTCGCGCTCGATGCGCCACACCTCGCGATACATTTGCTTCCACTCCGCGCGCCGATCGACGCGCACTTCCATGGCATCCAAGTTTAGCTTGCCTTCGCCAGGTTTGGGAGGCGCGGAGGTCGCGCTGATGAAGAAAGCGGTGGCGTCGGGCGGGCCTTGGCTGTACAGCATCTTCTCGCCATTGTCCGAGACCTCAAACATGTGAATATTCTCGATCAGCTTTTCTATCTTCCGCGCTTTGAGATCGAATCTATACTCGGTGTTGGAGGGCGGCTGGCCGGGAACGTCAACGACCTCACGGACGAACAGGATGCCGGTCTTACCCACATCCATGCCGCCATAGTTGCGCGCCGGGATCGGCAGCGCTACGACGCGCTGATCGATGTTTTCGAGATCGATCTTGACGTCGGGCTTCTTCGCCTCCTCTGCCTTAGCCTCGGGCTTCTTCTCGTCCGCCTTATTGTCGGCGGCTTTCTCTTCATCGCTTTCGGGCGCGACTGGCGACGCGTCGGACTTGTTGAGCACCACAGCGTAGACGTTGCGAGTGGTAGTGTGATCGTCGCTGGACATATCCAGCCACGCGGTGGACAGGCCCAGATTCGTGCTGGCATTGAAATAGAGATATTTTCCGTTTCTATCGAACAGCGCATTCTGCGCATCGCTCATGCCATCGGAGACCTGATGCGATTTGCCATCCTCGATCGAATACAGCAGAACCGCGCGGAAATGGTTCTTGAGGAGTTTGGTGTAGCCGATCCACCGGCTGTCGGCGGACCAATCGGGATTCAGGTTGTGCTCAGGCGTGTCGTAGGTATCGGCGTCGATTCGGACGGGCGTCCGTTTGTCGAGATCGATGTACCACAACTGCAGACGGTTGTCAGTGTAAGCGATTTTCTTGTTATCGGGTGACCATTTCGGAGCGTAGTAGAAAGTGGGCGGCTTACCCAGGTCGATCTTTTCCACGTCGCCCATGCCGTTCTGGGAGCGGATGTGAAGCTGATATTCGCCGGACTCATCGGAGAAATACGCGATACGTTTGCCGTCCGGAGACCAGGATGGATCACGCTCGGCGACGCCCGGTGAATTCGTCAGGTTGCGGATGTCGCCCTTCTCGGCGGGCGCGGTGAGGATTTCGCCCCGTGCTTCGAACAGAGCGCGAGCGCCGGTGGGTGAGAGTTTGGCATGCGCGAACTTCCCGTTGACCTTCTCAAACGACGGCCGCATGGATGGAATGTCGCCGGAGAGATGAATGTCGACTCGTTTAGTGGCGCCCGATTGCAGGTCGTAGAGGTGAATCTCGCCGAGCTGCTCGTACACGATCGCGCCAGGTCCGGCGGTGGCCGATTTGATGTCCAGACCTTTCATGTCCAAACCGGCGTTGTGGATGGCTTCGCTCACCTTTTTCGTGTGGGTGTCATAGGAGAACAGAGTCGCCGGGCCATTGCGGTCGGAGAGGAAATATATCTTCTCACCGATCCACATCGGGTTGAAGATGTTGGCGTTCTCGTCAGGAATTTTTTCGACCTGCGCGTCGGCCAGCCGGGCGATCCAGATCTTGCTGGTGAGACCGCCGCGGTACCGTTTCCAGGCTGTGAAAGCCGGAGGATCCGGGTCGTAGGCCAAATACTTGGCATCGGCGGAGAACGCGCCGAACGCAGCCATAGGCAAGTCTACCGGCGTAGGAAATTTGCCATCGACGGGGATGAGAAAGAGCCGCTGGAAGCGCGAATAACTGTCGCGTGTAGAGCGGAAAAGGATCTGCTTGCCGTCCGGCGTCCAGGCGACGGGGATATCCGCACCGGGGTGGTAAGTGAGACGCCTGGGCGTGCCACCCGTGGCGGGCATAACGTAAACGTCGACATTACCGTCGTACTCTCCGGAGAACGCGATCAGGCTGCCATCGGGAGAGAACACGGGATTGCTTTCCGCGCCGGCCCCAGCGGTCAGACGAATGGCGTCGCCGCCGTCTCGCGGCACACTCCAGAGGTCGCCTGCAAACGAGAAGACGATGTGAGTTTTGTTAAGGGTCGGCTTCTGGGCGAGGAGAGCGTCAGCGGCAGGGGACGATACGGCGGCGCAAAGGAACAGGGCCAGCGTGGCAATTTTGTACATATTACGCTCTATCTTACCGAAGCTCACGCGGCCGGACGCTGCTGTTCCATAATTGAGTTTGAATCTGAAAGCTCTGCGGAAGCACTGGGATCTGTTCGCGTCCCGCGATCCACTCTGGGCAATTCTCACGCATCCCGATCGCACGGATAGCCGCTGGGATAAACGCGAGTTTTTTGAGACTGGGGTTTGGGAGATCGGGCGATCGCTAGAACAGGTAGAAGCCTTGGTTCCAAATCTGAGGAAGCGCCGGGCGCTCGATTTCGGATGTGGTGTGGGCCGTCTTACGCAGCCGCTCACTCAACATTTCGAAGAGGTATACGGCGTGGACATCTCCGCTTCCATGGTGAAGCAAGCCAAGGACTTCAACCAGCACGGCGACCGCTGCCGATACGTAGTGAATCAGACAGACGACCTGCGGATCTTCCCGGATGGGCATTTCGATTTCATTTATTCCAACATTACTTTGCAGCACATGCCGCCACGTTACAGCCGGCGCTACATCGCCGAGTTTATGCGGGTACTCGCACCGGGCGGTGCGTTGTTATTCCAGCTCCCCAGCACCGCGCGGGACCCAGGGTCAAGGATGGGGCGCCTGGTGCGTACCTTCTATTACGGTTTCGTCTGGGATCTGCTCCATCCCGGCACACCCTACATGGGAATGTATGGTATGCCGATGAATGAAGTGGTACGGTTGGTTGCCAGTAATGGCGGCCGTTTGATTCAAGCCGCTCCCGACCCGGCCGCCGAGCCGGAATGGGAAGGTTACCGATATTTGGTCACGCGAATAACACCAGAAGCGCGTGTGGTACTATCAGGCCCATGACGAAGCAATGACAGGGGCTGATCGACGTAGTACTATGGATAAATCATTATGATCTACGGAAGGAGACCTTCCTAATGTGGAATAAACGTAAAGAAGAAGAATATCCGCCGAAGGCTGGCCCAGCGCCCGCGGCTCCGGCTAATCAACCGAAGGAGAACCCTCCCATGTCTACGGCTCCAGTAGCCAGCCATCATGTATCTGACTCCCGCGGGCCCGCCATCATTGGAAAATCCGTGATGATAAAGGGCCAGATCTTCAGCCGGGAAGATCTCACTATCGACGGTGAAGTGGAAGGATCGGTTGAGCTGCATGAGCACCGCTTGACGGTGGGTCCCCATGGGAAGCTGCAAGCGGGCGTGAAGGCACGTGAAATTGTCGTGCTGGGCTCAGTACACGGCAACGTGGAAGCATCCGATAAGATCGACATTCGCAAGGATGCGCGGCTGGTGGGAGACATCAAGACGGCGCGCATCGTGATCGAAGATGGCGCCTACTTCAAAGGGAGCATCGACATAACCAGACCTGAGACCACCAAGCCGGCGGCTACGCCGGGGGCGAAACCAGTGGTTTCGACGCCCGCGTCCGCCAACGCCGCGGTTGTTTCGGCTCCGGGCGGCGATCTGAATCGCTGACCAGCCTGGTGAGTCGCGAAAGGGTCCAGCTTTGCTAAAAGACCGCTGGAGAACGGAAACGGGGGCGCCGGTGCCTTATCCACAAAACAGGGGCGCCGTTTCCGCGGTCCAGCCGCAAACTCGAGCCAGCCATGGTCTGGAACAGTTCTTCTCGTCCATACAGGACGAACAGAACCTCTCGATTCTCGACTTCGCCGGCGCCAGCCAGGCCAACATAAGCTTTATCACCACGCTGGGCCATCGTATTTACTCCAACGACATCGTGCGAACGCTGGAGGAGACGTTTGGCGGGGATGGGGAGTTTGTCGCCAACCAGGCTGACCCGCTGCGTTCGGCTAAGTTTTTGCGCGAGAGCCTGGACTTTCCCGAAAATAACTTCGATGGGGCTTTGGTGTGGGACACGATGCAATTCCTGGCTCAACCGTTGTTGCAGGATACCGTGGACCGGCTGTATCAAATCCTGCGTCCCAAGTCCTACCTGCTAGCTTTTTTCCACGCCGAAGAAAAGGCCGACACGATTCCGCTTTATTCGTATCGTATTGTCGAGTCGAAGGTTTTGTCGTTGACCCCGCGGGGGCAACGGAAGCCGGCGCAGTACTTCAATAACCGGAGTCTGGAGAAGCTGTTCCAGAAATTCGACTCGGTGAAATTCTTCCTGACACGGGATCATTTGCGGGAAGTGATCGTAAGGCGATAGTGGGGAGTTGGGTGTAGGAAAACCTTAAGAGCTGTGATCCTTCCGGATCTGTAAAAGGTCGGTGAAGGATCTTATGCCTTGCCCCATCGTGACCTTGGTTCCCTCCACGTTACTCCAGCGCACCGGCACTTCCACGGCGCGTAAGCCGAGTTTCTTGGCGATCACGAGATCTTCCACGTCGAAGCTGAAGCCGTCTTGCTCCTGACGGGAAAAAACTTCCTTGGCCGCGTCGGCGCGATACAGCTTGAATCCGCATTGGGTATCGTGGAACGGCAGGCCGGTCACGGTACGCATCACCAGATTGAAGAAGCGTCCCGAGTATTCGCGGAACGCCGACTGATGCACCGCGACCAACGACCGGTCGACTGCGCGGGAACCGATGGCGATCACGGCGTTTTGCTCGGCGGCTGCGGAAGATAGTTTTTGGAGCTCTTCGATGGGAGAGGAAAGATCGGCGTCGGTATAAAGAATCCATTCGCCCTCGGCATCCAGCATGCCGTGACGCACCGCGTAGCCCTTGCCCCGATTTCCGGGATTCCGCAGTAACCGGATGGGCGATGGAGGCTTGCTGTACTTGTCCACCACCCCGGCGGTGGCGTCGCGCGAGCCATCATCCACAACGATCACCTCCTGGAATTTGAGGCGCTGCTCCGGCAGCCACTCCAAGATTCGATCGAGCGTTTTGGGGAGTCGCTTTTCTTCGTTGTATGCGGGGATGACGATAGAGAGTGAGTCCAACGTCAATTATACTTGTGGCAAAGGGCTATTCGCCCGTGCAGCATTCAAAAACATAGGAGTTACATATTGTCATTGGAAGACGATCTGTACGATCAGCGCATCCGGCGTATCGCGGAGATCGAGGCGCTCGGTTTTCGAGCTTACGGCCAGCGTTTCGATTTTAGCCACACGATTCCGCAGATTCTGGCGGAGTACGGCGAAAGACTCGCGGAGCATCTTGAGCCGCGCGTTCAGCGTGCGCATCGCTGGGCGTGTGGCAACCAAGCGGCTGATGGGTAAGGCCGGTTTCGCGCATCTGCAGCAGGACGGCGAGAAGTTACAGATCTATGTTCGAAAAGACGCAGTGCCGGCGAATGATTTTTCGCTCTCTACCAGCTTCTGGATGCGGGCGATATTATCGGCGTGGAAGGATATCTCTTCCGAACGAAAACGGGCGAGCTCAGCGTGCATGCCGAGCGTCTGCAGTTTCTGTCGAAGACCCTTTACTCCATGCCGGAGAAATGGCATGGGCTGGAGGATGTCGAGACTCGCTACCGGCAGCGCTATCTGGATCTGATCGCGAATCCGGAAGTTCGCAAGGTGTTCGTGGCGCGATCGAAGATCGTGTCCTCGCTGCGGCGGCAACTGGAGGCGCATGGATACCTCGAGGTGGAAACGCCAATGCTGCAGCCCATCTACGGCGGCGCCGCGGCCCGGCCGTTCAAAACGCATCACAACACGCTCGATATCGATCTCTACCTGCGGATCGCGCCCGAATTGTACTTGAAGCGGCTGGTGGTGGGCGGTCTGGAGCGCGTCTACGAAATCAACCGGAATTTCCGCAATGAAGGGCATTTCGACGCAGCACAATCCGGAATTCACGATGCTGGAGTTTTATCAGGCTTACACGGATTTCCACGGCATGATGGATCTATCCGAAGAGTTGCTGCGGCAGGCCGCCATCGACGCGACCGGTTCGGCGGTGGTGGAGTATCAAGGCGAGAAGATCGATTTTTCGGGAATTTCGCCGCGTCGACCATGCGCGAGGCGGTCGGCAACTCGAACTTGAAGGGCCACGCGCTGGTGGAGGAGTTCGAGCGCGCTGTCGAATCGACCTTGATTCAGCCGACGATCGTCTACGACTACCCGGTGGAAGTGTCGCCGCTTATCGAAGAACAAGCCGGACGATCCGGAGTTTGTGGAGCGGTTCGAGATCTATGTCGCAGGAATGGAGATCGGCAACGCGTTCACCGAATTGAATGATCCGCGCGAGCAGCGCCATCGGTTTGAAATGCAGCTGGCGATGCGCGAGAAAGGCGACGAGGAGGCGCATCAGATGGACGAAGATTACGTGCGCGCGCTGTCCTACGGCATGCCGCCGGCGGGCGGTGAAGGCATCGGGATCGACCGCGTAACGATGATCTTGACCAACTCGCGCTCGATCCGCGATGTGATTTTATTTCCGCTGTTGCGGCCGCTATGAGCACCCAGACCTTCGAGCTTTTCGTCGCGGCTCGATATCTGCGGGCCAAGCGCAAGCAGGCGGTAATCTCGGTGATCACTGTGATATCCGATCGTCGGAGTGGCCGCCGGGGTGATGGCGTTGGTGATTGGCCTGGCGATTAACAACGGCTTTCGATCGACTTTGCAACAGAGCCTGCTCGGAACAACGGCGCACGTCATGCTGCTGAACCAGCAGGCTTCACAAGGGATCGCGAATTGGAAGGAGCTCGAGCCCGCGCTGCGGAAGCTGCCGCACGTGACCAGCGTGTCGCCAGGACTGTACGGAAAGGTCCTGCTGTCTGGACCACTCGGCGGCGCGCAGGCAGACGGAGCCATATTGAAGGGTGTTCCGTTAGATACACCTCCAGACATGTTGCGGCATCTGAAGCAAGGATCATTCGATGAATTGAAGAACGAGACCGGATTGCCGGGAATCATTCTAGGCGCTCGTCTGGCGCAGAATACGGGCATGCTGTTGAATAGCGTAGTCAACGTGATCAGCCCGCAAGGCGAACTTACCCCTTTGGCCCGAGCCATCGCCCGCTACCGTTTCCGGGTGGTCGGCATTGTTGAATCGGGTTTTTACGACGTCGATTCATCCATGGCCTTTACTTCGCTGCACGAGGCCCAGATCGTGTTCAACACCGGTAACGTCGTGAGTGATATTGAGCTGCAGCTTGATGATATTTATAAAGCTCCCGAAGTAGCTCAGGCAGCGGAAAAGATCGCCGGCCCGCACCTGGTCGCCAACACGTGGATGGAGCAGTATCGCCAGATTCTGAGCGCCCTGAATATGGAGAAGGTGGTGACCGCGATCACGATCGGCTTGATCCAGCTTGTTGGGGCGCTGAATATACTGATCACGCTGATCATGATGGTGATGGAGAAGAATCGCGACATCGCGGTGCTGATGTCGATGGGCGCCAAGCGGCAGCAGATCCGCAAGATTTTTGTGCTGCAGGGCGTGCTGATCGGCGTGGTCGGCACTTCCATCGGACTGGCGGTGGGCTATACGCTGTCTTATTTCGCCGACCGGTATCACTGGCTGACCTTGAATCAAGAGGTCTATTCATTGAGCTACGTTCCGTTCAATCCGCGCTGGCAGGACGGCATCTGGATAGCGGCCGCGGCGATCTTCGTGAGCTTTATCGCGACGCTTTATCCGGCACGCAGCGCGACGCGGATCGCGCCGGTGGAGGCGCTACGATATGAGTAGTCCCTAGACCCGGTGCCTACTTTGATTTGCCTTCCAAGTCATCCAACTCGCGCTCTAGTTCGTCCAATTCTTTGTCTGCTCTTCACGCTTTTTCCGATGCTTGGGAAAGTAGTAGCTCGGGCCGCAATAGAGGAAGAACATTCCGCCAGCAATCACAGTCCACTACAGAAGGAAAAGAGCCGCGTTAGTGTTTGCCAAAATTGAGGTCTTTTTCTGTCGGTGAGTCGCTCAGGCATGCAGGTATCCTGAGTGTAGTACAATATACACATGAAACGCACAAATCTTGTGCTTGATGAGGAACTGCTAAAACAGGTAACACACGTCTTAGGGGTGAAGACCTATTCCGCGGCGGTTAACCTTTCCCTTGCGGAAATTCTCCGCGTCAGGAAAGTGCAAGCGCTTCCAGAGTTTTTCGGCAAAGGCTTGTGGGAAGGCGATCTCTCGAAGATGCGAGAAGACCGGCCATCCGCCAGTCGCCGAAAGACGACAAAGAAGTGATCTTAGCCGATACGTCGGTTTGGATCGGCTTGTTGAATGGCAGGCTCGGCACGCAAGTTTCGGCGGACCGGGCCTTGAATTTGGTGACCTGCGGGCCGATTGCCCAAGAGGTACTTCAAGGGCTTCGCGAGAACCCCATGGCCGAATCGTTTCGCGAGTCTTTCCGCGGCATCCCCAGATTGAGTGATCCGCTTCCTTTCAGCATATTTCAAGAGGCTGCCGAAATTTACGGTCACGGGCGAAGAAAGGGATTCACGATCCGTTCGTCTACTGACTGTCTAATTGCCGCGATAGCGATCCAGAACGACGTGCCGGTTTGGCATAAGGATCGCGATTTCACGGCTATAGCTAGATTCACTCGGCTACGGGTTTACCACTGGCCCGGCCTCACCTTGCTTTAATCCGGTAAGCGCCGGATGGCACCCACCGGCGCTACAATCGAAACTAACCATGTTGCAAATCGCGCCTCGTTCGCAGGTTTATGATGTCGCCATCATCGGCTCCGGGGCCGGTGGTGGAACAGTAACCAAGGTCCTCGCCGATCTGGGCGTGAATGTCGCTCTGATCGAAGCCGGTCCGCCGATCGATCCCGCCAAAGACTTCAAAGAGCACATGTGGCCCTACCAGGTGCCACACCGCGGCATCGGCGAAGGCGGCGCGGGTTATTTCGGACCCACACCCTGGGCCTTCGGCTACTTCACCACGACGTCGGGCGGCTGGGAGCTTCCCGGAGAACCGTACACGGTGGCGCCCGGCTCGAAGTTCGAATGGTTCCGCTCGCGCGTGGTCGGCGGACGAACCAATCATTACGGCCGCATCTCGCTGCGCTTCGCCGATTACGACTTTACGCCCTACAGCCGCGATGGTCTGGGAACGGACTGGCCCATTACTTACGACGAGCTGTCGCCCTTCTACGACAAAGCCGAAAGCTTCATCGGAGTCACCGGCAGCAAGGAAGGCATCCGCAGCGCGCCCGACGGCGTCTTTCAGCGACTGCCCGCCGCCTCGCGTCCATGAAATGCTGGTGCAGCGCGCGACTAAAAAGCTGAACATTCCCTGCATTGCGTCGCGCCTGGCTGTGATTACGAAACCAACCAACGGGCGACCTGCCTGCCATTACTGCGCCCAGTGCGGCCGCGGATGCGTCACTGCGTCCAACTATTCCTCCAGCCAGGTGCAGGTCTTCCCTGCCCTCAAGACCGGCCGCGTGAAGCTTTTCACCAATGCCATGGCGCGCGAGCTGATTGCCGATGGCTCGGGTAACGTGACCGCGCGTCTCTTATATCGACAAGGCCACTCGAACGGAAAGGCAGATTCGCTGCCGCTCGGTGGTGCTGGCTTGTGGCGCGTGCGAGTCGGCGCGTCTGCTGCTCAATTCAAAATCCGCCGCCCATCCGAACGGCCTCGCGAATGGTTCCGGCCACGTCGGCCGGAATCTGACGGATAGCGTCGGCTACGCGCTGGGCGCAAACATTCCCGCGCTCGAGGAATTGCCCCGCCACAATTCGGACGGCATGGGCGGCATGCACGTCTACATTCCCTGGTGGCTGTGGGACGCCAAGAACAAGGAGTTCCCGCGCGGCTACCATGTCGAGATCAGCGGCGGCTTCCATATGCCAGGTATCGGCTCGTTCGGGCGCGAATGCCGCGAGCATGAAGGCTACGGAAAAGACCTCAAGGATTTCATTCATGCCCGCTACGGCGCGTACGTAAGTTTCGCGGGCCGCGGCGAGCAGATTCCCAACGAAAATACTTATTGCGATATCGATCCCGATGTGGTCGATCAATACGGCATCCCGGTGCTGCGCTTCCATTTCAAATGGACCGACAATGAGCTGAGACAAGCGCAGCATATGCACGACACCTTCCAGTCCATTCTCGAAACCATGGGCGGCAAGGTGACCCGCCCGCGGCCCAATTTCATGGCCGGCGAAGGCATTTCCATGGGTGGCGAGATCATCCACGAGCTCGGGACGATCCGTATGGGCAGCGACCCGAACGCGTCGGTATTGAACAAGCACTGCCAGGCGCACGAGGTCAAGAATCTATTCGTGGCTGACGCCGCGCCGTTTGTCAGCAATCCGGACAAGAATCCGACGCTCAGCATCATCGCGCTGGCTTGGCGCACGGCCGAATATCTGGCCGAGGAAATGAGGAAGGGCAATGTCTGAACTTTCACGCAGGGATCTGCTGCAGAGCATCGCTTTGTCGGTCACGCTGGGAGGTTTGAGTCCGGCGGCGGCGCAGCATGTCCACAGCCTGGCGGCGGAGGAGAAGACCTCCACCGGCGTTTACAAAGCGAAGGCTCTGAATCCGCACGAATACCATACGCTCGAGAAGCTGGCGGACCTGATCGTCCCTGCCGACGACAAGTCGCCGGGGGCGGTAGCTTCGGGAGCGTGCGAGTTCATCGACTTGCTGGCGAGCCAGAACCCGCGGCTTCTCGAAATCTATACTGGCGGCATCGCCTGGCTCGACCAGGCTATGATGCGGCGCTATTCGACCGATTTTGTAAGCGCGAAGCCCAACCAACAGATCGCCCTGCTGGATCTGATCGCATATCGCAAGAACGAGTCATCCGAACTTGGGCCCGGCATTCTGTTTTTCGACTGGGCGCGGCGGATGGTGGTGGATGCGTATTACACCAGCCCGGCCGGCATCAAAGCCATCGGCTACATGGGTAATACATCCGTCTCGAAATTCGAGTTCCTGCAAGAAGCCATCGACTACGCTGTCAAACGAAGTCCGGTCTGATATTTAAGGCCAATAGACTGAAGGTGATAGGAAGCTACGGAGAAAATCTTACCCCTTACCCTAAAGTGGGGGGAGTACCTTGCCGATCAATGGGCTAGTACGCCCCCAAAGGAGGGTATCACGAATGAACAAAAATCGGGACCTGACAGCCATAGCCCATTGTCTGATCGAATACGTGGAGGATCTCCTAACGGCCAGCCCGAAGGAGTCTTTTAGCAAGGTCGAGATGCTGGTGTTGTTGAATGCCGTGAAGAACGACCGGCAACTGATGGCGCTGCTCGGGAGCTACTCGCAATCCACGGTATCATCGCCGAAATTCGCCTGATCCCGCAAACTCAGCTACTTCACGCCCAACTGGTCGAACAAGAATGCCTGTACGTCCGCTTGCTCGGCGATGTACTCACTAAGCGCCGTCCCGATGCCGTGGCCGGAGTTGCTGCTGGTACGCAATAGAACCGGCCGCTTCGTGCCACTGGCCTGGAGCCGGGCCGTCATCTTGCGGGAGTTCAGCGGGTCCACGCGTGGATCGTTGTCGCCGGTGAGAAACAGCACGGCGGATAATTGGTCCCGTCCACGACGTGATGGTACGGCGAATAGGCATAGAGAGCGCGGAACTGGTCGGGTTCCTTCACAGTGCCAAATTCCGTCACGTTGAATGCGCCGTTCGGTTGCAGCTCTACGCGCAGCATGTCGTAGATGCCGACGTGCGAGACAACGGCAGCGAACAAGTCCGGATGCTGGGTGAGGGCCGCGCCCATGAGCAGGCCGCCGTTGCTGGCGCCTTCGATAGCGAGCTTCGCAGGGTTAGTGTATTTGTGATCGATCAAATAGCGCGCGCAGGCTGCAAAGTCGTCGAAGACATTTTGCTTTTTCGTCAGATTGCCGGCCTTATGCCAAGCTTCGCCATATTCGCCTCCACCGCGCAGGTTTGCGATCGCCAGCACAAAGCCATGCTCCAGCAGCGTTTTTCGGCCTGGGGAAAAATCCGGAGCGATGCTGATGCTGTACCCGCCGTAGCCGGTCAACAGAACAGGATTTTTCCCGTCCAGCTTGGTTCCTTTTCGACGGATGATATTGAGCGGGACGCGTGTTCCGTCCTTCGAAATAGCGAATTCGCGGACCACCTCGACGTCGCTAAAATCGGCGGCTGCGTTTTCATGTAATGCCGTTCGCATGAGCATCTTGGTGGCGGGATCGTACCGATACCACGCTGGAGGGTCCACGAAACTGGTGTTGCGGAACAGCAGCGCGCCGTCATTCGACCGAACCAACTGGTCGACGGAGGAGATCGGCAGAATCGGCACGACGCCCTGCAGTTTCCCAGAGGTGTCGAAACTTCGGAGCTGCGAAGGCCCGCCCGCTTGGTCCGCCGTGTAGACCATGTTTCCGATCGGCAGAAAGCTATCAATCGCAACGCGGCTTTCGGACACCACGGTTTGCGCCTCGCTAACGCGCGGCTGGGCCAATGGCATTCTCAGGATCTTGCCTTTGGGCGCGTTGAGATGAGATAGCAGATACAGGTAGCCATCGGAGCCGAACTCCGCGTCGGCAATCTCATCGGAGAGACGTCCAATCTGGTGCCACTGGCCATCCGAGGCGAGCAGATAATAGGCGTACTCGCCTCCATCGCCGTTTTCCATCACCGCCAACACGTAGCGGCCGTCGTCAGATGCGCGCAACTGAATCTCGGCGATGCGTGGGAACTCTTTGCCAAGCGAATAGCTATCCTGGCGCGAGTCGGTGGATAGCCGGTGAAAATAGACTTGTTGATAAAAGTTCAGATCCTCGGGAGGGCGTTCGCCGGCGTGCGGATAGCGGGTGTAGTAGAAGCCGGACCCGTCGGAGTTCCAGGCCATGCTTCCGCCGGCAGTGCCGCCATTCACATGCGGGATGGGGGCACCAACTTCTTTGCCGGTGGCCACTTCGAAAACATGCAGATCGCCGCTTTCGCTGCCGCCCTTGGACATTGAGACAGCCACATACTTGGCGTCGAGCGACGGAACAAAGAAATCGATTTCGGTGCCGCCTGAGGGATCGAGTTTGTTGGGGTCGAGAAGGACGCGCTCGGAATCCAGATCATCGGCGGATTTTAGGAGCACGAGCAGGGGCTGTTCTTGGGGCGGCTGATTCTTGAGCGCAAAGAGAGCGCCGGGGCGGGTTTGGAGGGCGGAGTAGCGCGGGAAGGGCTGGGAATAGAGACGTTTCAGTTCGTCATAGAGGGAAGCGCGTTGGGGGAGCGCATCGAGATATTTCCGCGCGTATTGGTTTTGGGCGTCGCTCCAGGAGCGTACCGCCGGGTCGGAATAGTTCTCGAGCCAGCGATAGTCGTCGGTCACCGACACACCCTGATAGACGTCGACGACGGGCTTTTTCGGGGCCATGGGCGGCCCTGGCGTGGCTGGTGGCGGCTGAGCCGGAATGCAGACGTGCCCGATAAGAAATAAGGCCCCTAGAACGCTCCACTGACGAGCGGAATCCATGCGGTTATTGTAGCCCGCGCGGGGCCTTCTGAGAACTCTAATGACTGTCGCCGTCGTGATCAACGTCGCCGGCGGCCTTGGTCGCTTTTGCGCTAAGTGCCACGGTATCCGGTGGTTGAGTGTCCTTCGGTTTGGCCGGCTGTTTAGCGGCCTGCTAGTTCCGGATATACTGCTGCGAAACCGCGCTGCTGCCAGTTACACTATTTACCATTGGGTTTTTCCTCCCATAGAGCATATCGACTGCCCGCTAGAATTCTTAAAGTGAATTTTCGAAATTCAGTAGTTCCGCGAGTTTATGCCGGACGGCGGCCGGCGAGTAGGGTTTGGGAAAATACGCGTCGGCGCCCAGGCCAGCCACCCGTGTCCGAACTCGAGGGTCGCTGTCCCCACTGATCACCAGGATGGGCAGAGAGGAACATCGCGGTTGCGAGCGAATGGCCTCAATCAACTGGTAGCCATCCATGCGGGGCAGCCGAAGATCGGTAACCAGCGCAGACACCTCGTTCGACGCCAGGCACTGCAGCGCTTCTTCGGCGGTGGTGACCGAATACACCGCCAGATTGGGTATTTTGAGGAGCGCTACCTCGAGCGTATCCCTGCAAAGTTCAGCATCTTCGACAACCAGCACAGTTCGGGTCATGCAGCGACAGCCTAGGGCAGGAATCGATAACCTACGCCATGGACGGTCAGAAAGTGCCGCGGAATTGGAGAATCTTCCAACTTCTGGCGCAGCCGAACTACGTGGGCGTCCACAGTGCGCGTATTAGGGAACGTGTCGTAGCCCCAGACGGAATTCAAAATCATCTCGCGCGTCAGGGCGCGGTCGGGATTCGCGAGAAAGTAGGTAAGCAGATTATATTCGGCGCGCGTCAATTTCAATTCATCCCCGCGCTTCAGGACCACGCGTCGCGTCAAGTCAACCTTCACGTCGGCGAACTCCATCACCTTGGTCTCTTCCGGAGAAGTGCGCCGCAACACCGCGTGAATACGAGCCAGCAGCTCGCGGACGCTGAAAGGCTTTACTACGTAATCATCCGCGCCGATCTCAAGCAGCCGGACTTTGTCCATCTCATCGCTGACCGCGCTCAGCACGATCAAGGGCGTCTTCATTCCCCGGTTCCGCAGCTCTTTGCAGACTTCCACACCGCTGATTCCCGGCATTCGCAGATCCACCAGGATGAGTCCCGGTTTCATGGCCAGCGCTTGTTCGAGGCCGGTGGTTCCATCGCTAGCCAGAACGGCGCGGAACCCGTCGTTCTCGAGCATCAATCCCACGGTATCCCGAAGGCTCGAATCGTCGTCAATCACCAAAGCGGTTTGCATATTCGGGCTACCGCGATTGTAACCGAAGAGCGGTCGCCACCTCTCGACCTTTCTGATGCGCCATGGGGGTTTTTACAACACTTTTACAAGTCGGCAACGTCGGACCGAGCGCGGTCCGAACAGGATGGGCGTCATCTTCCTGCATAAATTCAGCCGCTGAGAATCTTGCGGCGTAAGCCTGAAGAGCCTTGGGCGCCACTTCGTGCTCCAGGCGTTCCCACAGTTCAATGGCCTGGCGCAGGCCATCCTCGGTGGCGTCGTTATATAGCAGGCCGCCCAATGGTTCCTGGACCGGGACGGTCTCGAGCGCGCCACCGCGTCCCAGGGCGATCACGGGCTTCCCGCTGGCCAGCGCCTCCACCGCGGTAATGCCGAAATCTTCTTCACCCGGCATCAGGAAGGCCCGGCAACGCGCGTACAGTTCGCGCAGATCGGCGTCGCTGGCGCGACCGCAAAACTCCACGTTAACGGTGGCCAAACGACGCAACGATTGCAACTCAGGCCCATCGCCCACCACGCGCAGCTTGCGGCCGGTCTTCGCAAAGGCGCGTACCGCCATATCCAGCCGCTTGTAAGCGACCAGTTCAGAAACGATGAGATAGTAGTCTTCGGGCGGCTTCCAATAGAACTGCTCGACCGCGACAGGCGGATGAGCAACTACCGATTCGCGCCGGTATGTCTTCCAGATCCGCCGGCGGACATTGGCGCTGTTGGCGACGAAATCGTCGACGCGCGCCGCCGTTGCGTAATCCCACAACCGCAGATAGTTGGCGAGCGGCGTCATGATGGCGCGCTTCAAGCCGGATTGAACAAATTCATTGCGATAGGCGGGATACAGATCCCAGAGATATCGCATGGGTGTGTGGCAGTAACACACGTGGCGCGTGGCCGAGGATAGAATTACGCCTTTGGCAGGACCGGACTCGCTGCTGACCACCAGGTCGTAGCCGCGCAGATCGAAACTTTCAAGCGCCATGGGCATCAATGGAAGCAGTGACCGATAGTGCTTTCGAAAAGGTTGTAGAAAGGAAGAGTGAACGCGGTGGGAGCGAATGGCGGCCGACACGCGATCAGGATCGTAGAACAGCGTGAAGATGTCCGCCTCCGGCAATAAACCGCACAGTGCTTCCACTACTTTCTCGCCTCCACGCATATTCAGTAGCCAATAATGGACGATTGCAGCGCGCATGTTTGAGGCAGTGGACTATCGTAGGAAGTATGCCATGCTTGGCGAGTCTATGAAGCCGGCGCTCGAAAAGAGCAGCACCGCATCGCCTCGCCGTTTTACGACCTGGCGAATGCTCGCCGATACGGTCACGGTGGGCGGCTGGACGTCGGTAGCGAAAATTGCGGGCGCAGTGAAATTGATTTTAGCGGCGCGACTATTCGGCGCCGGTGACGCGATGGATGCATATCTCATCGCCTTCCTGCTGCCATCGTTCTTCATCGACATGTTCGCCGGGACGCTCGACTCGGCGCTGATTCCCACGTTGATCGAGGTGCGGGAGAAGCGCGGCAAAGAAGCGGCTGAAGAGCTCTATCGCAGCACGCTGGCGGCGGCAGGAGCGGGGCTTTTGCTGGCGGCGGCAATGGTGGCTGCCGCGTCCGCGCTGCTCCTTCCGTTGGTGGCGTCCAGTTTTCCGCCGGCCAAACTGGCTTACACCCAGCAACTTCTGCTGCTGATGATCGCGGTAGTGCCTCTCGAGCGGGCTGGCATCCACTTGGCGGGCGGTGCTCAATTCAGAACATCAATTTGCATATTCGGCCGCGGTGCCTGCCATTACACCGCTCGTTTCGATTTTCGCTTTGTTGGCGGCCGGAAAACAGTACGGAGTGCTGGCGCTGGCGGTGGCGACTCTGACGGGCGGCGCGCTGGAGGCGATCCTGGCCGGTGCGGGCGTCAAGCGCATGGGTTACACCGTCGTGCCGCGCTGGGCGGGTATTTCTCCGGCGCTGCGACAGGTCGCTACGCAATACGCACCGCTGGTTGCGATTACTTTAGTGATGACCGGATCGGCACTGGTGGACCAAAGCATCGCGGCCCGGCTGGGATCAGGAAGTGTTGCTGCTTTAAGCTATGGCACGCGCTTGCTGGGAGTGCTGGTAGTGATCGGTCCAACCGCGATGGGGACCGCGGTGCTGCCCCACATTTCCGCGGCAGCCGTGCAAGCCGAACCAGAAGCTCTTCGCCGCACCTTCCGAAGCTATGGCTTCTTTGTGCTCGCCGTCATTCTTCCCGGTGACGATGGTGTTCATCTATTTTTCCGAGCCGATCATTCGCGTTCTGTTTCAGAAAGGGGCGTTCGATGCAGCCGCGACGCAGCTGGTGTCGACCGTACAGAGAGCAGCGCTGCTGCAGCTTCCGATCGCGGTGTTGCTGGCGCTCGAGATCCGGCTAAGCTCGGCGCGCAAAGCCAATCGGCTGCTGTATCGCGTGGCGGCGCTTAGCTTACTGCTCACAATCGTGCTGGACGTGCTGTTCATGCGTTGGTGGGGCGTGGTAGGAATCGCACTGGCGGGCTTCTGCACGCGGCTTGTTTCGAGTTTGTACCTTTCTTGTAAATTCGCCGAATCCCAGCGCCGCTTTCACTGGCATTACCGCGAATGATCGCGTAAGCTGACAACGAAACGTCTGTAATAATGTCTCAACAAGCCATGCTTCAGCAAGCTCTAGAAGACCCGGTGCTATCGAAGTTCGAGCTGGGTTATCGACGGCTATATTATCCGCTCGGATTTCCACTCGAAGTGCAAACTAACTCTCTGCGAAGTCATCGATGCGGCGGCGGAAAACTGGGGAATGTTTTCGCAGAACTTCGACATGGCTCCCATGCGTCTCGCCTTGGGTGTCAGAGAAGGTCGCGACGGCGGAGCCATTGCCTGAGAAATCGAATTTCGTTTCGCGCGAGCACCTGATGACGATCATCGCCAACACCGGCAACTTCATGACGTGCGACTTCCAGCAGGCCTATTCATTCGGCTGGATCACGTCCGCGCTGGCGTCCGATGCCGATATCTGCGCTATCGCTTTCTGACTCCGGCGGCGGTGATGATGGCTGAGCAGCTCGCGCTGGCGACGCTGCATGGCGCCTTGATCTCGCGGGGCGATTGTGGAGTGCTGCTGTGCGGCGAATCGTTCGCCGGCAAGAGCACGCTGGCTTATGCCTGCGCCGGGCCGGTTGGACATACATAACCGACGACGGAACTTTTTTGGTGCGAGACCGATCGGACCGTTACGCGATCGGAAATCCGCACTTCATCCGGTTTCGCGAAGACGCGCGCGAGTTGTTTCCGGAGCTGGCGGACCAGCTTGCCTATCACGGCCGAATGGAAAGATCGGGATGGAATTGTCGTACTCGCGATCTGCCCATCGCAATCGCTCCAGGAGCCAGGATCGAACACGTGGTCATGCTCGATCGCAACCAGTCCGGTCCCACGCGCCTTCGACGCTACCCGAAGGATCAGATGCAAGCCTGGTGCGAGCGCTTTGTTAATTTCGGGTCGGACGAAGTGCGCGACGCCCAAACACAGTGCCACCGGCGCTTGCTGGATGCCTCCCTTTGGGAAATGTCTTACGCAGAACTTGGACGATGCCGTCAGGCGTCTCGAACAGTTAGTGGACTTCGGGAGGTTAGGTTGTTGAGATTTCTTCTGATGTCAGTGGGCCTGGCTGTCTCCGGCTGGGGCCAAGTGTCGTCCGGAAGCCTCCTGGGCGATGTGCGCGATGAGAAAGCAGCGTCCGTGGCCGGCGTCGCTATTCAAGCTCGCAACAATCAGACTGGTTTCTCGCGCAGCGCGGTCACCAACGATTTCGGCAGTTACCGCATCGACGATCTTCTTCCCGGGGCGTACACGGTTACCGCGCAGCACGATGGTTTTCAAACGGTGACCGTGTCGCCCTTCTTTGTCGAGGTTGATCAAGAAAGCGCGTCTGGATTTCGATCTGCACCTGGGATCGGCCACGAGACCGTAACGGTGACGCGCGCACGTGTCGGCGCTGCAGACCGACGAGGCTTCCGAAGGCTATCAGCTCGGCTCGGATTTTATCGAGGCGCTGCCTTTGCTCGGCCGCAATATCATCACGCTGGTGACCTTCGGCCCCGGCGCCGATTCCCCGGCAGCTCGGCGGATTCACGCACGATATCATCAACGACCTGCAGGGAAACCGCGGCGCGGTCGCGTTCAATGCCCCCGTCAACGGCGCGCGGTCCACCGGGAACAGCTACATCCTGGACGGAGCGTACGACACCGATCGGAATGTCTTTGCGATCGCCGTGATGCCGTTGATGGAAACCGTATCGGAGTTTCGGATTCAGACGCTCGCTCGCTCCGGCGGAGTTCGCGCAATCCGGCGGCGCGGTGATCGATGTCGTCACCAAGCCGGGAAGCCCGCAGTTTCATGGAAACGCTTTCGAGTTCTTGCGCAACGAGGCAACCGATGCGCGCGGATTTTTTGACGTGCCTGGATTGCCGCGCGGCATCTTCCGCCAAAACCAGTACGGCGCAACACTGAGCGGTCCGGTGGCGCGTCCACGTATTTCTTTGCGTCATACGAAGGACTGCGCAGTCGTCTCGGCTAGCTCCACGCAACATCTGGTGCCGGACGCGGCGGTGCGCGGCGGGAACTTTTCCGGCGGCCAGATGATCTTTGATCCACTCAGTCTCGATTCCTCCGGCAACCGTCTGCCCTTCGCCGGCAACATGATTCCCGCGAGCCGCATCGACCGCGCAGCTCGCGAATATCTGGCGCTCTACGAACCGCTGCCGAACGCTGCAATTGTCCAACGGCGACGATTACGTGGATTCGACGCCCAACCGCGACCATAGCGACAACGGATCGATGCGGGTGGATCGTGCATGGGGAGAGCGCAGCCGGCTTTTTGCGCGCTACACCATCAACGACGAGCGTACGCTTCTGGCCGGTTCGTTTCCCGCGCTTCCGACTTCTGAGAGCCTGCGCGCGCAACAGGCCTCCATCGGCCACACCTTGACCGGCGCATCTTGGGTGAACGAAACGCACTTCTCCTTCACCCGGCTGCGGGTCTTCGATCTTCCGGTCAGCGCTTTCGGCACCAACGTGCTCGGCCAATCTGGGAATCAACGGACTGGCCAACGATCCTTTTACCTACGGACTGCCCGCTCTCACCGTGACCGATTACGAAATGGTGCAAGATTCATCGACAACTTGCCGCAAATGCAGCGCGACAACACTTCGTATTTTTCGTCGAGCTTCTCGCGAACGCAGGGCCGTCACACCTGGAAGGCAGGTTTCCAATTCACCCACTTCACCATGGCCTATCTGCAGAGCCAGTTCGCTCGCGGGAATTTCATTTTCAACGGCGCATATACGCAAGATCCGGCGAATCCGAACACCACCGGCGATGCGTTTGCCGATTTCTTGCTCGGCTTTCCCAATCAGACGCAACGCGAGGTTGGCATCGCGCCCAAGCTTATCTCCGCCAGAACAACTACGGCGCATTCGTGCAGGACGATTGGCGCATCACTCCGCGCATCAGCATATCTCTGCCGGGCTGCGCTACGAGTATTTCGCGCCATTCAGCGAGGATCGCGGAAATCTGCTGAATCTCGATTATTCGACTCTTGCCGAATGCGCCGGTGCTGCGGCACGTGAACAGCGTAACAGCGCCGGACCACAAGAACTTCGCTCCACGCATCGGGCTGGCAGCGCGACTGCCCCATCTGCTCCGCAGTTCGCGCGATACCGTGTTCCGCGCCGGCTACGGGCATTTATTACAGCCCGGAGATCGCCATCGAAGCGTACGATCTGGTGCGCAACGGGATACGGAACGAAAACAACGAGCCGGGCGGCTTGCTGCCAGTGCTGACTTTGGAGAACGGTTTCCGCAGACCGCGTCCACGGGTTTTCCGAGCTATTACGGGGTCGACCAGCACGCGCCCACGCCCTACGTCCAGCAATGGTCGGCCAGCATCCAGCACGAATTGCCGGGAAGCACGCTGTTCGAGATCGCGTATGTCGGCACCAAAGGAACCGATCTGCGGCTTGTTCCGCCGCTTCAACACTCCGGCGCAGGTCGAAACGGGAGCAGGACCTTCCGCCCCGGCCCGGCGATCTGCAATCGCTCAGGACATTCCCTGAACTCGGAACGCATCTTTCAGCTTCAGCACATCGCCAACTCCATCTATCATTCGCTTCAGATCAAGGCCGAGAAGCGGTTCACCGGCAGGCTATCGTTCCTGGCCAGTTTCGTCTGGGCCAAATCCATCGACGACGCGGACACTCAGATTCCAGGACTGTTCGAAAGCTTCGGCGCGCAGGACGAGCGCAACTTGCGGCTCGAGCGCGGGCTTTCGTTTTTCGACGTGCGGCGCCGGTTGAGCGGCGGCTATGTTTACTCGTTTCCGAACGCACCCGTCTTGCGGCCGGTTTTGAAGAATTGGCAGCTCAGCGGAAATCTCACGTTCCAGGATGGCACGCCGCTGAATCCGGTCTATTACGCGACCGATTTCGCCAACTCCGGCACTCCCAATCGTCCCAATGTGGTGCTGGGACAGTCCGTACTATTGCCGAGCGGCCAGCGCAATGCTGACCATTTTTACAACGCCGCACGCGTTCTCAGCATCCGGCGCCATTACACTTTCGGCGACGCGGGCCGCGACATTCTTCCGGGCCCGGGCAACGCAGTGGTGGACGTCGCGCTGCACCGGCGGTTCGTCGGTACAGAGAGCACAAGACCATCGAATTTCGCGCCGAGACCTTCAACCTCCTGAATCATCCGAATATTGGAATTCCGGGCCCGTATCCCGACTTCGGGCCCTTCTTCGGCAAGGCTTTTTCGGCGGGCGACCCACGCCGCATGCAATTTGCTTTAAGATTCGATTTCTGACCCGATTTACCTCACGCATCCCGGCTTATGCCCGAGCAGTGCTCGAGGCGCTTCAATTCTCGTCGCCTAGTCCGTCGGCCCTGGCAGAGCTGTCCGCCCAAGAATGGAAGCAAGCGCTAGCGTTTTCGGATCGTGCGCAACTCACGCTGCCGCTCGGCCTGACCAGCCGCGAGCATCTGCCGGAACGGGTGCGGCGACGCATCGATCTCAACCTTGCCCAGAATGCCGAGCGATGGCGCCGAGCCAAGGTAGCTTTCGAGGTACTCGCCGCAGGGTTCGAAGCCGAGAGTTTGGAATTTGCCGTTCTCAAGGGCTTCAGCCATTGCCCGTACTTCGTCGCTGATCCCCGGCGCCGCTGGCAGAGCGATCTTGACCTGTTGTTTCGACGTGACGACGTACTTCGGGCTCGCGACGTCGCGCTGGGCCTCGGATATGCACCCGCTTCCGGGTTCGAGCGCCATCCCATCGATCACCTGCCAGTGATGGTTCCGAGAACTGAATGGCAGTGGCGCGGCGATTTTTTCGATGTCGACATGCCTCTCTCACTGGAGTTGCATTTTCGGCTGTGGGATGAGCAAACCGAGCGGTTCGGGCCAGAAGGCCTCGATCAATTCTGGACGCGCCGGCAGAATCGGGAACTGGATGGGCTGCAATTCACGGCGCTGCATCCAGTGGACGCGCTGGCGAACTCGGCTCTGCATTTGCTTCGCCACTTGCTGCGCGGAGATCTGCGTCCCTCGCACGTATACGAGTTGGCTTCGTTCCTTCATCACAATTCGGAAGACGCGTGTCTCTGGAAGGCATGGGCAGAATGGCATCCCGAGTCGCTACGGCGTCTGGAGGCTATCTCGTTCGCAATCGCACAACACTGGTTTGATTGCCGCATGCCCGGGGCGGCGTTCCAGCAAATTGAACTACTGCCACAAGACGTCGCTCGTTGGATGGAGCTGTATTCTATTTCTCCGCTCGCCCGCATTTTCCATCCGAATAAAGACGAGCTGTGGCTGCACTGGAGCCTGCTCGATTCTCCGGCTGACCGGCTATCCGTGTTACGGCGCAGACTGCTGCCGCGTCAATTGCCGCCACGCATCGATCCAGGCTCGGCGCGCCAATATTGGAGTTATTTAGTTTCTCGCGGCCGCTATCATCTTGGCGCTCTGCCCTCCACTGCCTCGAGCGCGATGCATTGGTTCCTTGCGGTCCCACGGCTGGGCGCGCAATTCTGGCGGTTCTACGCGGCTTTCTTTTTATTTAACTTCGGGCTATTCATTTTCTTTCTGCTTTACAACCTCTACCTGCTCCAATTGGGATTCCGCGAAGACTTCCTCGGTATAGTTGCAAGCGCCATGACCGGCGGCAGCATCGCCGGCTCCCTTCTGGCCGCGTTGGCCATCCGGCGCTTCGGTATTCGCAACACACTCGTGGGATGCTTCGTTTCGGTGGCATGCATTGCCGCTTTGCGCGTCTTCATAACACCAGGGCCCGCTTTACTCGCGCTCGGCTTCACCGCTGGTGTGGTCACCGCTGCCTGGGCCGTATGTCTCTCACCCGCTGTTGCGCAGCTCACGGAGGAGAAGAACCGTCCAGTGGCCTTTAGCTTCATCTTCTCCACCGGCATTTTGATCGGCGTTTTAGGCGGACTCGCCGGCGGACGGCTTCCAGGCTGGCTTGCACGCTTGCACCTCGCGGCCGCTGGCGTCGAATCATACCGTGGCGCGCTACTCGCCGGATGCGTGCTGGTGTTGTTCGCGATCTGGCCGCTCTCACGAGTCAAGATCGCCGCGCCTCCGCCTAGCAAACGGAGGTTTTATCGGCCCAGCCCAATGGCAATCAGATTCCTGATCGCCATTGCTGTTTGGAACCTCGGAATTGGAATGTTCAATCCATTCTTCAACGTCTTCTTCAACCGGCTGCGCATGCCTGTGGAACAAATCGGATCGGTCTTTTCGGCGGCACATGTCGCGCAGGCCGGTGCTGTGCTAATGGCGCCAATCGTACTAAGAAGATTCGGATTGCCGCGCGGCGTTTCCGGCATGCAGTTCGCAACCGCTCTTGCGCTGTTGGGGCTGGCGGCTGCTAGCGGTCCCCTGAGCGCCGGCCTGGCTTTCGCGGCCTACACTATGTCGCAATACATGACCGAGCCGGGCGTGTTCACACTCCTGATGGATGAGGTACCGGTGGAAGAGCGGAGCAATGCGTCGGCTCTCAATTTTCTGGTTACCTTCACGGCGCAGGCCATCGTCGCGGGGATTGCCGGCCGGATGCTCTCGCGCTTCGGATATCCGCCGGTGCTGGTTTCGGCAGCGATCATTTGCGCGCTGGCGGCGATGCTGTTTCGTGTTCTGCTCGCCAAGCCAAAACTGTCTGCTCCACCAGGTCCATGATGCGGCTCTGATAGATCGAGACCGTATAGCATTGCTCCCAGCTCCGGCGCGCGTTGGTCACGACTCGTTTTTGCGCATCCGAATCGCTCTGGATAATTGCTCGGATCCGCGCCGCGAGGTCTTCTGGCGTGGCCGGAGAGACCAGGAACCCCGTCTCGCCATCAGTGACCACCTCGGGGATCCCGCCCGTAGCGAAGGCAACCACGGGGACGCCCGCAGAAAATGCTTCCACTATTACGCGCCCCATGCCCTCGTGCTTCGACGGCACGACCAGCAGGTCGATTTCGGCCAACACAGACGCAATGTCATCGCGCCATCCCAGGAACTCGACCGGTAGCCCGCGCGCCAACTCGCTCACAAACTGGAGATATTTGCCGGCTGGTATGATGGGCGCACCACAGATCACGAACTTCGCCGCGGGGAATTCCGGCGCCAGCGTCGCGACCGCTTGCAGAAACTCAGCTTGGCCCTTTTCGGGACTTATGCGCCCGATCAGGCCGATCCGCCAGCTTCTTTCGGGGCCGAAAGCACGTTCACGGAATCCGGCGTCCGGCGTGCCATTGGGAATCACGTGCAGCCTTCCATTGCGAACATAATGAGCCAGAGGCTGCGCGACAAAGTTACTGCATGCGATTACAGTTGCCATAGAATGGCGGATGCTCCAACCCGCCAGAGCGGCAGCGTAGCCCTGCATGAGACGGTTGTGAGCATGAAACAGGAGAGGCAAACGGTCGCGAGCCGCCAAGGCCGCGGCGGGCAGCATTCGCGGACCATTCACGTAGATGAGGTCGACATTGCCGCGGTTTATTATTTCAGTGAGTATCCGGTTCTGCCGCCAGACATCCAGCGGGAGCTGAAAGAAATCGGCCAAACCCTTGCTACCTGATCGATACGGTCCGGACGGAAGTTGGTCGACGCCGAAGCCTCGCGAGCGCACCCGTTCGGCCAGCGGGCCATTTCCAGGTAGTGCGACATGTGCATGCCATCCACGCTTTTCCACAGCTTCCAGAACGTCCAACAGGCACAGTTGCGCTCCTCCCAGCACGCTGAACTGATCCAGAAACAGGATTTCCATCCGTTTCCAGTATCCTTGTAACTGACGGGCTCTTGCATCCGTCATAGCAGTGATGCGGTGTGTCTTAGCGGCATTATTAGGGCTGTCGGCGTATCCGTTATTTTCGCAGTCCCCTGCGGACAAGGCGTCCGACGCCCCAGAGCCGGCAGTTTCATCTACCCCTGACCAGCGAATCTTCGGCGTTATCCCGAATTACCAGACGGTTTCCGGTCCCAATAAGAACATCATCCCGCTCACGGTGAAGCAGAAGTTCGGACTCTTCGTGAAGGAAACGTTCGATCCATTCGTCGCAGCATCCGCGGCCGCGGGTGCGGCACTATCTCAGGCCGATAACGACCATCCCAAGTATGGCCAAGGCTCCGGGCCATATGCGCAACGCTTTGGGGCGGCGGTAGCCGACGTCACAACTCAGAATTTTTTCAGTGATGCTGTGCTGGCATCGTTGCTGCACGAAGATCCTCGCTACTTTCGCAGAGGCCCGGAATACCGGTTTTGGCCCCGCCTGGGTTACGCCTTGAGCCGGGTTGTGGTCACCCGGACGGACGCCGGTAAAGCCCGCTTCAACGATTCCGGGATTTTCGGCATGGCGATGGGCATCGCTCTGTCGAATGCTTATTACCCCAACAGCAGCGTCAGCGGCAATGTGGTTGCGGTGCGTCTGGGCACCAGCTTAGTGTCCTCTGCGTTGTCAAACATCCTCCCGGAATTCTGGCCCGACATCCGGCAGAAGTTTTCTCACCGCAAGCAACCCTAGTATAGGATAAACTACTGAAGCAGGAGTTACTGGAAGGTTTAAGGGGAGGCTATGCCCTCAGTCAATCGTTGGTGGATCGCGGTCGCTGGCGTGTGCATGCAAATGGCTTTAGGGGCGGCATACGCATGGAGTGTATTTCGCATCCCCCTGGTGAAGGAATTCGGGTGGAGCATCGCTCAGGTTTCCTCAACGTTCACCATCTGTTGGTTTGTGCTGGGCTGCACGTCCGTCCTCGGTGGGCTCTGGATGAATCGAAGCGGGCCCAGAATCGTCGCGGTGGCAGGCGGTATCCTCTGGGGCAGCGGCGTTTTTCTGACGAGCTTCTCCGCCCACAAACTGTGGCTGCTGTACCTCTCCTATGGCGTGATCGGAGGGCTCGGACTGGGCCTGGGTTATATAGTTCCCGTAGCCGTTCTCGTCAAATGGTTTCCTGAACGCCGCGGCTTGATCACCGGCATCGCCGTCGGAGGTTTTGGCGCTGGCGCCCTGGTTGCCGCGCCGGCGGCTGGTAAGCTGATGCAGAGCGTCGGGCCTGATGCCGACGTTCGCGTATCTCGGCGTTGCATACGGCATAGTTGCTGTGCTCGGCGCGCTCTTCATGCAAAATCCTCCCGAAGGTTGGCACCCTGCCGGCTGGCAGCCGACCGCCGCTGCAACTGTCCCAGCGATGCAGTCGCGACTTCACACTCGGCGAGGCGCTGCGGACCTGGCAGTGGTGGGCACTCTGTGGTCTCTTGTCGATCAACACCATGGCGGGATTGTCCGTTGTCTCCCAAGCCGCGCCGATCTTCCAGGAGATTGGGAAACTGAGCGCCGTGACAGCAGCCGCTCTGGTTGGCGTCATCAGCATCGGCAATGGCGTCGGCCGCGTGTTGTGGTCTTGGATCTCCGACCTCACTACCAGGCGCGTGGCGTTCTTGACGATGTTTCTGATACAAGCAGTGCTATTTTGGACGTACCACTACATCTCTTCGCCCACGCTTCTCACCATCGTCACGTTCATCATCGTGATGTGTTATGGAGGCGGGTACGGAATCACTCCGGCATTCGCGGCCGACTATTTCGGTCCCCGCCATGTAGGACCGATTTTTGGCTTGATGCTGTTGCCCTGGGCGTTTCCCGCGGCCTTGGGGCCGCTGCTGTTCGCCTATTTGCGCGAATCGACTGGCGGATACACTCAAGCGCTCTATCTGATCGCCGGTATGCTGACTATCGCGATGATTCTGCCTATGATCGTTTCGCCGCCGCGAGGCCACAAAGTAGCGGCGGAAACAGCGGTCGGAACTGCCGCAAGCAGCAGCGTCGCTTGAACGCTTTTCCGCGGCGCCGCCTCGGCGGCTAAGACGCAGTCTGATCATTCTTCCACCAACTCTCGATGACCGCCCGGAAATGCGAGTAAAGGAATGACGTCGCCAGGAGCAGCGCGCCCAAGGCCACAAATGCGGAGATCCGGTACACTCGTCCGACTAGCCAGACATCAAACAGGTACAACTTGACGACCACGAATCCCATCAGACCCAGGCCGGCGATACGGTTGATGGCGGTGCGCGTGGCGACTCCGGCGCTCACCAGCACTACAGCGTAAATCGCAAACAGAATGGAAATCGATACAGTCTCGACACTAAGAAGATTGTGAGGAGTCGAAGTTCGGGCGGCCCAAGCCGAGGTCCTCCATACTCAATCCCCAGAGCATAATGACATGGCCCGCGAGGTACTCAACAAGTGCGCTCGGATTGGGTTTATTCCAATAAGCTGCCAACCAGGAACAGACGGCCGCGATGACGAATGTCAAGAAACGTGCGTTCCAGATCAACGTGTACGACTGGACGCCGTGAAACATCCAGGCGTCCATGGTGAGCAGCCGTACCCAGACCAGTACGGAAACGATCAGCGCGCCGAATGCCAGCCTCGAATTTCTTGTTCTCAGCCCGATCCAGGAAAGCGCCAGAAACTCAAGCGACCACGCCATCGTGATTCGGTAACCCGTGAATTGGATCGGAGCAGCCAGGACCAGCAACGCGACGGCAACTCCCGCCGACAACGCCATCGCCTCTGTGCGTTGCGAGCGCCACATCCACCCGGCTAGAGCTAGATGGAGTGCTGCAATCGCAACCGCGAACATGCCCATCCAGGATTGATATTCGGCATGCAGCAACGCATAACAAGCAGTGAAATAGACTGCTCCATTCAGCGCCAGGATGATGAGCTCTTCTGTCCGGGCAGTTTCGCGCCGGTAAATCAGTCGCCAGGGTATCCAAACCAAGAACAAGAGGAACGCACAAGTGGTCCCGACGGACAGCGGTGCGATGGGAGGCGACGAATGAAGGTTCGAGTACCACAGTCCATAGAACGTCCAGAAAGCCGCAAAGCTAACGCTTGCTGCTGCAGGGATGCGACGGAGGTCGGCAACCACCAAGCCGCAAATAGCGAGCACCAAGGTGAGCCAGAGATAGACACTGGGAGCATCGGGCCACATCTGGCTAATTCCAAATGTCGCCAGGATCTGCGCCAGCCAAAAACAACGGCTGGACCAACGCCTTGGAGAAAAGCGCGTAATAGATAAGCACGAAAAACGTGGCGACTGCCTGGCTTTCCTGCCTGAACTCTTTCGCTAACCAAGCGCCGTAGATCACAGTTGTGGCCAGCACACCCAGAATTTCTAGAGGCGGCCACACCCGCAGTCGCGCAAGCACGAGCGCTCCAACGTTGAGCAGGAGCACGTAGCTAAACAGAAACCACGGACGGTCCTGTCCAGTATTCAAGATGACGGGCGTGAGATAACCGCCGACCAAACCCAGTACGGCCATCGCGGTCGACTGCGTAACGTAAAGCGAGCGCCACCGCTAGCAAGGTAGTCGCGACCATGCACGCGAATGCAAGATCTTGCGGGATTAGCTGATAGTACTCGAACGCCGCGTACACGGCTAGATACAAGATTCCGAGCCCAATCGCAGTGACGCCCTGGGCGAAAATTCGCTGGCCTCTGCGCCAAAGCAGATCCGCGGCGCCGATGGCCGCCAAGCCCGGAGATCAAGCCCAGAATTACTCGACCGGTCGGCCCGATCCACTGGTTATCGACGGCCCACTTGAAGAAGAAGGCGATACCCAGAACCAAAGTCACCACGCCAATGCGATTCACCAGAGTAAGGCCGAGGTTGGTTTCGAGACGTCGCGGCGGCGGACCGGACGTGGGTACCGGCGCTGGCGTGGGTAGCTGCGCTGGCGTTAGCGGCGCCGGCGTTAGCGGCTCGGGCGTTAGCGGCGGCTGCGATGCGGAAGGCGCGGCAGTCTCCGCAGCGATGGGTTGTAGATTTAGCGCCGCTTCTAAGCGAGCCAGCTGCCGTTCGATCCGCTCTTGTCTGCGAAGCAGCCGCAGGATGGCCTCCGACAGGGCGTCCATCCGTTCTTGATCCGGATTCGGCAGATTGGGCTCCGGTTTAAGTTGCGCCCGTTTGACTTCTCGGGTCGAGCAGCTCGTTCAGGCGGTCTTCCGGGATGCCGCTCGTTTCGCGTGCGACTTCGCGGACCGTTCGTCCACTGCGGTAAGACTCTTTGGCGATCGAAGCCGCCTCTTCATATCCGATCACAGGCGCGAGCACCGTGCACATAGCGAGCGACTGTTCAACGTATCCCGATGCTCGCTCGGCGTCGGCTTCCAGACCTTGGATCAAGCGCCGGTCGAAGTTGCGCGAAGCCGCCGGCCAGCAGTTCGATGGATTCGAGCAGGTCATAAGCCATCATCGGCATCATCACGTTCAGCTCGAAATTCCCGGCGGCGCAGCACCACGTAATCGTTGCATCATATCCGATTACTTGCGCGCACGCCATCAGCAGGCTCTCGGCGATGACCGGGTTGACCTTGCCGGGCATGATGCTCGACCCGGGCTGCGTCTCGGGAAGCTTGAGCTCGCCCAATCCACATCGCGGCCCAGATGCCCAGCCAGCGAATATCATTGGCGATTTTGGTCAGCGCGACTGCGTAAGTCTTGAGCGCCCCACTCAAGAAGCTGATCGCGTCCTTGGACGCCTGGGCTTCGAAATGGTTGGCGGCTTCGCGAAAAGGCAGTCCAGTTCGCGTCCTGATTTCAGCGATGGTAGCGGCGGCAAATCCGGGAATCGCGTTCAGACCGGTGCCACTGGCAGTGCCTCCGAGCGGCACCTCGTCCAGCCCTCCCAGCGCCACTCGAATGCGCCCGATGCATTGCTCCACCTGGGCCGCGTAACCGCTAAATTCCTGGCCGAGGAGCATCGGCACGGCGTCCTGCAGATGCGTTCGACCGATCTTGATGACGCTCTTGAACTCTTCGGCCTTCTTCCGCAGCGAAGCCTGCACGCCTTCCATCGCCGGCAGCAGCTCTTCGTTGGCGAGTAACGCGGCCGCTATATGAATGGCCGAGGGAATAACATCATTGCTCGATTGCCCGCGATTCACGTGATCGTTGGGATGCGCGTGGGCCAGGCGGCCGATCACCTCGTTGGCGTTCATATTGGTGAGGTGCCGCTGCCGGTCTGGAAAATGTCGAAGACGAATTGATCGTCGTATTGCCCCGGCACTCTTCAGCGGCCTTTCGATTGCGGCAAGATCGGGGCATCACCCAGCTCCGTTACCGCGCGGCCGCGCTCTTGATCAATCCCAGGGCGCGGATAAAAGCCGGGAAACGCAGCCGCTGATGGGGAATTCTCGACGCGCGCTGCGTTTGCGCGCCATAGAGAGCATCGCGCGACGCGCATATCTCCCACGTGTCTGTTGAGTTGTAGCCACACTTTTACCTTCTGAGTATGGCGTAGCTACTCGGCTCGCTTCTTCCCCTGCGAGTCGTAAACTTCCACCGGGCCGTATTTTTCTAGCACCGGTTTGATCTTCGCGGCATCGCCCACTGCCACGATCTGCAACGAGTCCGGGACGACATATTGTTTTGCGACGCGCTGCACTTGCTCGGCGGTGACGTTCATGATTTTGGCCGGATAAGTGTCCCAATAGTCCGCGGGAAGCCCGTAGATCTTCTGCGTGATAGCGTAATCCAGCAACTGGCCCGGATCCTCGAGCGATAGCGCGAAACCAGCCACGATCGCGCGCTTCGATTCCTCCAGCTCCGACTCTGGCACCGCTTTGTCGCGAATGCGATTTACCTCGTTCATGAATTCGGTCATCGCTCCACTGGTGGCGTCGGTGCGCATGCTGGCTTCGGCAATCCACGGCCCTGCGAATTTGCGGGCGACCAGCATGCTATACGCGCCGTAGGTGTAGCCATGTTCCTCGCGGAGATTCATGAACAGGCGGGCCGCTGACCCGCCGCCCACGATTTTATCCATCACCACCAGGGGCACATAATCCGGATCAGTGCGTGACACTGCGATATTTCCGAGGAAGATCGAAGTCTGCACCGAGCCGGGCCGGTCCACCACATAAATTCTGCGGCCGCTGGCGGCTTTGGTGGCCTGCGGCGCTATCACTTTACTGTCGCTGGCCTCCCAAGATGGCATGCCTTGGAACATTTGAGCCAGGTCGGCCGCGCGAACATCGCCCGCGATCGCGAGGATTGCATTTTGCGGAACGTAGCGCTCTTTGTACCATTTCGCCAGAAGCTCGGGCGTGATCTTGTCAATAGATTCCGCGGTGGCGGAGGTGATCGCCGCGGGATGATTTCCATATACAGCGCGACTGAATCGCTCTTGCAGAAGAAACATCGGCGATGAGCGCTGTTGCTGCAGCTGGACACGAAGCCGCTGCTTCAACTTCGCCAGCTCGCTTTCAGGAAAGGTGGGATGCAGCAGTATATCCGCAGCGAGATGGAGCCACTCGGGGAAATTGTCGCTCAGGCCAGACGCGCTAAGCGTGGCCGTATCGCCGCCAAACGGCGCGCTGACATTGATGGCAGCGCCCAGCCGCTCAGTGTTTTCGGCGATCTGCTTGCTGGATAGCGTGGCGGTGCCTTCCTTCAGCATCGCGGCCGTGAGGCTGGCAAGGCCTGGAAAATCCGCAGGATCGTTAAGTCCGCCGGCGCCCTGAATCAACAGGCGCAAAGTAACTGTAGGCAGCCGATGATTTTCGAGCACCAGCACTGTCAATCCATCGTCCAGCTTCAGCTCGACCGGCTTAGGAAGCTGGACTCGCAGGATATCTTTCGAAACCGGCGCCTCGTTCTTACGCTCGACTTTGCTGAGCGGAATGCTTTTGGAGCCGGCCTCGGGCTGGGGCTGCGCGAAACCCGCGACCCCGCACAAAGCCACGGATAAACACATACTCACACAGATTCTCATCTCAAACTCCTAGTTCGCGGCCTTGGCGGCCACCTCGGGCTTAGGCTTCGGCAGGGTCGTGACTACCGTGCGGTTATTCTCCATCAGATAAGTCTTCGCCACGCGTTCAATATCTTCTTTGCTCACGTTCTGGATTTTGCTAAACCGCGTATTGATCAGATTCGGATCATTATAAAAGACGGCCATCTCACCGATCAGATAGGCGCGAAACAGCGTGCTTTGCAGGCGCTGCGCAGTTAGCCGGCGAGTGGACAGACGAACTTTCTGCAATTCCCAATCGGCGATCGGATCTGTCTTCAGCCGTTCTATCTCGGCATAAACCGCTTTTTCTACTTCCTTCAAGTCTTTGCCTGGCCGCACCATAATCGCGATGTCGAAGGTGGAAGGCCCTCTGTGATCCTCAACCTCGGTGAACACGTTGACCGCCAGTTCCTTCTCCTTGACGAGGGTCTGATAAAGCCGTGAGGCCTGACCGCTTCCGAGGGCATTTGCCAGGACATACAGCGCATACCAGTCCTCGGTGTTGCCGGGTGGAACCTTGAAAACGATATCCAGGCGCGGAGTTTGCGCGAACGGGTCTTCGATCGTTTTGCGTCGCTCGCCAGTCGGCTTGGGCTCTGAGAGATCCGGAACCGGGGGTGCCGGCTGCGCTGGAATCTCGCCAAAATATTTCTTGATCTTCGCCAATGCCTCGTCGGCTTGGAAATCACCGACCAAGGTCAGTACCGCATTGTTCGGCGCGTAGTAGATACGGAAGAACTCCTGAACGTCTTTGACCGTCGCCGCATTCAAATCTTCCATCGACCCGATCACGTCGTGTTTATTCGCGAAGTTGTCGTAAACCAGATCCTGGACCACTTCTCCGGTCTTGCCGTAGGGTTGATTGTCCAGACTCGATCGGCGCTCTTCCTGCACCGCGTTCCGCTGGTTGTCCAGATTCGCCTGGCTGATCACCAGCGAGCGCATGCGGTCGGCCTCCAGAAACAAGCCGAGGTCTAATTGATTCGCTGCGAAGGCCTCGAAATAGTTAGTGCGATCCTCGGTGGTGGTGCCGTTCATCGAACCGCCATTATTTTCAACCAGGATCATATGCTCGCCCTTGCCGACGTGACCGGAGCCTTGAAACATCATGTGTTCGAATAGGTGCGCGAATCCAGTGCGCCCAGCCCTGCTCGTTATGCGAGCCGACGTTATAGGTCACCGAAATCGCGTAGGTAGGCGCGGAGTGGTCTTCCGACATCACAATGCGGAGCCCATTGTCGAGCTTGAACTGCTGAATCGGGATCTGCGGCGCTTTGGGCTGCGGTGGCTGAGCGGGTTGAGGCTGCGCCTGGATTAAAGACACCGCGAGCGTGAGGGAAATTGCGGGGGTAAAACGCATTTACCTTAATTGTAGCAATCGTGCGGGCCGCGCCAGCCGCTTAGTTGCTGGTCGTGCCTGTGATCGTGATCTGTATCGGCGCCAACGAGCCGAAGCTGAACGCATAAGTGTTGTCCACGGCTTTCGGACCGAGCCGCAAAGTTATTAGCCGGACGTTCGGGAAGTACAACGTCGGAGAAAGTGCGATCGCTCCCCCTCCAGCGCTCACCAGTGATTGAAAACCCAGATGAGGATTATCGGTGATCGCATATCCGATAAGGTCGGTGACCCGTACAAACAGGTCAACTGTCGTGCCTGCGGTGGCGCTGGCGGGCAGCGAATTCATGAACGTCACACTTTGTGGTGCGCCCGAAGGAACGCCATACCAGTACGGCACCAATGCGTCGCCGTTGGCTCCTTCGACGAGAATGTCTCCCTGATACTCGCCGACCGGGAGAGGGGTGTCAGTGGTCCAATACGCGTAGATGGTCTTAGACTGGCCGGGGCCGATCGGTATATCCAAGGTCGAAACTGGATTATCGTCGCCCAATACGGTTGAAAACTGTAGCCCCGGCGCGGTATCGAACGGGATTGTGGAGATGTGAAACACGTCCGCGGTCTTGCCGACGTTGGTGAGAGTCAACTGATCGACATCGCCCGTCGTCGCGCCACCCAAAGTACCGCTGCCAAGCAAGTAGGTAAGCGATGTTGGATACGCGGCGATAGTGCTTTGCAAGGCGGCATCCAGGGTCAGGACGCCCACGCCCGCTTGTTGGACGCGCTCAATCTGCCCATCGGGACGAGTGATGGGTGTTGCCGAATTGATGATTAGCGAGCGGTATTGGTCGACCGTCAGACCAGGGCGCGCTCCGCGGAGAACCGCCACGGCGCCGGCGGTAAGAGGCGATGAGAAACTGGTCCCGTTCGCGACGATGTAACCGCTCTGCGAATACAGTTGGCCGGTCGGATCCAAGCTCTGGGTCGCCATGTAAACATCGGTGCCCACGGCTACCAGGTCGGGCTTAATGCGGTAGTCGTAATTGGGACCCCTGCTGGTAAAGGAAGCGAGAACGCGAGGATCTTCGGGGTAAGCAACACCGTCGAACGTCACCGTAACCGTGGTGGACGGGGTCGAGTCCACGGCGGCCATGAGGGCTACGCCGTCGGAATTGCCAAGCAGAACCGTGGGTAGAGTAGCGGCGCCAATGGAAGGATGAATCGCCGTTTGGTTGGGCTGCACATAAATGATCACGGCTACTGCACCCCCGGCCGCAGCATTGTTCACCTTTTGTTCGAAGGTGCAGGTGCCGCGCATGATGAGAGCGATCTGGCCGCTGGCCGAACCGGCCGGCAACGGCGTTGAACAAAGCAGTCCCGTTGGGTCGACGCTCGAGACATCGAAAACAGTCGTTGTCATAGGACCGGGGACTGGTCCGCTGCTGGAGAGAGCCTGCAATGGTGCGGCGCCTGCAATGGACACGCTGCCATTGAACGCCCGGTCGCTCTGTACCGCGCCGACGCTGATCACCGACGTCTGAGAAGCGTAGTTGCCCATCGTATTCAGATTCGGGCCGCCGTTGCCGGCCGAGACGACCATCACTATCCCGAACTGCTGTAAGCGATCGACCGCTACCGCCGGCAGATAATCCGGAGCCTCCGGGAATGCGCCTGGCGCCCCAAAGCTGAGATTGATCACGTCCATGCCGTCGGCCAGCGCGTCGTCCATGGCCTTCAGAATGACGTCGCCACTGGCGTTACCGCTATTTCCCGGAACAATCTTGTAGCCCCCGATCCAAGCTTTGGGCGCAACCCCGGTGATGGTAGCGTAAGGACCCGTATTGGTCACTCCGGCGGCGCACATCGCGGTCTCCGTACCGTGTCCCATGCGATCTTGTGCGTCATCCGGATCGGTCTCCTGGTAGATGTCCTCATAACTTCTCGCCACGATAATCTTGTTGTTGGTGAAAGCGAGATTGTCAGGTTTGGAGGCCTGAGGAAATCCGGGCGGCGGTTTGAGCGTCGGGTCATGGAAGGCCGGATGATTGGGAGACACGCCAGTATCGAGGATGGCGATTCGCACACCTGCGCCGGCTTTATCCTTGCCGCCAATCAGCGCCCACGCTTCTGGAACGTGGTGAATCGGCAGCGCGTGATCTAAATCCATCTTGTACTGGTAAACGGGGTAGACCCGTTTTACACCCGGCAGCGCCGACAGCGCCGAGGCGTCCGCATCGCCGATCTTGACAATGAGCGCATTCATCAGGCTGTCGAGGGAAGATAACATTTTGCCATTGCGTTGTTCTATCAGCGCTCTGACGCGCGCCTGATCCGAACGAATCGCCGCCACGCGATCCCTCAACCCGTCCCTGCCCTTGGTTCGTACTTCGCCTCCAAGTGGAGCGCCGCTAAGCTCCACGACATAGTGGCCGGGCACCAGTTGTGCCAATGCCACCGAAGCCCAAAACAGTAATCCAATAAATGCGCGCACAAATCCCCGCATGAATCCTCCCAAAGATTCTTAACGCAAATGAAAATCGATTATACCTTTTAGCTGGATATCCCCTTGACTCAGCTTGCCCCCATATGTAGTGGTGGCCCGCTAACCGTTCTCACTATCGACTCATAGGTGTTCGGCGGCGTATTCACGGCCTGCTGCACGAGCCGAAAGAAGAGCTTCCCTCGGCTCTTGGATTTCCGGCGATTGAAGCGAAATGTGAATTCATCCAGATAATAAGGCAGGTAGTAATAAGCTACCCCGCCTTGGTGTGTACCGAGCAGCCAGCGCTTCAACAGCGACACGACCCGATGAACCCGAGGCATCAACTTGGAAGCTTCTTTCCTTCGATTCCCCAACCTCGTGATCTCCCGTTGATAGCCCTGCTTCTCCAAGCCTGCGTATCCTTGCCAGCCGTCCGTGTGGATCACGCTTCCGGGTTCGATGCAATCCTCCACGAACGGGTGGAGATTGGCCGCCGAGCAGTCCCTGATCATCCGCATCCGGATGCGCCCAATGCCCGCTCCATCGGCCTGGGCAGCGATCACAACCCACGCCTTTCGCGCGGTTTGCCTCCCCAAGCTCCCTCCTCCAATCCGCCCACCATGGTCTCGTCCATTTCCACCCAACCGCTCAACCGATCCCGGTCCGGCCGGACCATTGCCCGTCTCAGTTTGTGTAGCCAGGTCCAGGCGGTCTCATAACTAGCCAAGCCGAGCACCCGCTGCAAACCCAGGGCGCTCGCCCCGTTCTTCTGGCTCGTCACATACCACATCGCCCGAAACCACATCACCAGCGGTTTCCGGGTGTCCTGGAAAATGGTACCCGCGGTGGCCGACACTTGGCGGCGGCAGCCACAGCACTGGAACAAAGTGTCACGAACCACAACCGCCTTCTTGCCGTGACAGCACGGGCATTGAAATCCCTCGGGCCATCGCAGGCTGACTAGGTAGGCCCGGCAGTTTTCTTCCTTCGCGAAACGACTCTCGAACTCCTGAACGGTGCGCGGGTAATCCTCCATTCCTGAAATCTATATGTTGGGGTCGGCTGAGTCAAGGGGATATCCAGTACCTTTTAATTCGTGCCCGGGAGCCGAATATCCTTCAAGGTGGCCGACCAACCACCCCAGCCCCGGCTGGCTGAGTACGCGTCTTCTTCCAATGAAAATGCGGCATCGGTTCGCGTGCCTGCAGCAAACTCACCGGCTCGCTCCGCGAAATTCCAGGCGGTAGACAAGAGATTTCTTCCGTTTTGCCGCAAATGCACGCGTAAATGTTTCTCTTTCACAACCACGGGAATGGCCGCGATTTCGGCATCCAAAATCGCCAACAGCGGCGAAGGATTCCCGAAGCCAAAGGGCGCCATCGCGAAAATTTCTTCCACAGCTGGCCCGGTGGTCAGCTCTTTCAAATCCACCAGAGCATCGATCGCCAGTTGCGGCCGGAAATCGGCGGGAGTGAGCCGCTCTGAAGCATAGGCATTCAGCAGGCGGCGAAACTCGGGCACCTGTTCCGATGGCAACGTGACTCCCGCCGCCTGCCGATGACCGCCAAAACGGGTGAACAGAGCGGGCATCGATTCCAACGCGTCCAATAAATGGAATCGGGCGATGCTACGGCCGGATCCGCTGGCCTCACCCTGTTCCTCGCTCAACACGAAAACCGGACGGCAAAATCGTTCCACCAGACGGCTCGCCACGATCCCAACCACGCCGCGATGAAAGTTGGCGCCGGTGAATACCAGGGCGCATTGGTCTTCAGTAACGGGAACCTTCGAGCATTCCTCCAGCACCAGCCGAACGATATCGGCCTCGGTCTCCTGACGCTCCTTATTGAGCGAGTGGAGCTGGCCTGCGAGAAAGCGCGCCTGTTCCATATCATCGGTCAAGAACATCCGTATGACGTTCTGCGCATCGTCCATGCGGCCCGCCGCGTTGATGCGGGGCGCGATCTGAAATGCGACTTGGCGAGCGTTGGGCGCGCGGCCTTCCAGCATTCCCGAGACTTCGAGCAAAGCCCGCAATCCGGGATTGTGGACACGATGCAGCCCTTCCAGCCCGTACTTGACGATGATGCGATTCTCGCCTAGCAACGGCACCACGTCCGCCACCGTAGCCACCGCCACCAATTTCAGGAACGACTTCAGCATCCGCGCCAGCTTTTCATCCGGCCATCCCAGCGTTCGGAGCAGCGCCTGCACCAGCTTGAATGCGACTCCCGCGCCGCACAGGTTCTTGTCGGGATAGGCGCAGTCCCGCCGATTTGGATTCAACACCGCCAGCGCCGGCGGAAGCTCGGCCTCCGGCAGATGATGATCGGTGACGATAACGTCGATCCCCAGCTCGCGCGCTCCTCGAACCACTTCCGTGGCCCGAATCCCGGTATCCACGCTGATGATCAGCCGGACGCCCATCGCGGCGGCGCGCTCGATCACCTCGGCGCGCATGCCGTAGCCGTCCCGAAGACGATGCGGAACATGGTAATCCGCTTCCCCGCCCGCCAGTTCGATCGCTTTTTTGAGAATCACGACCGAGACGGTGCCGTCCACGTCGTAATCGCCGTAGATCAGGATTTTCTCTTTGGCGGCGATCGCCGCGCGCAGTCGCTCGACGGCCTGGTCCATTCCAGTGAGCAGCAGCGGATCATGCAGATGGTCGATCGATGGAGCCAGGAATCGCCGCGCGACATCGGCGTCAGTTAGTCCCCGGCCCAGAAGCACGCGGGCCGTTATCGGCTGGATGCGAAGATTGGCCGCCAATTCGCGCGCGCACTGCGCGTCCACTTCGGGGATGAGCCACTGAGAAATTCGGGTAGGCGTCAAGGTCCTGGTTTGCGTCAAAGTTTAAGTTAGCGCACTCTTCGGAATCGCATATCCCAGACTCGCTGTTCGCCCACGCTCAGTTCGGTAACGCGTCCCGCCGAATCGCGCAGAAAGCGCACACTGCCGATGGACGAGCTGAAGCCATCCCGATAGGTGGGCGTCAGCACGATGCTGGAGTCGGGACGCCGGTGAATGACGAGATGGTCTTTTTCAAGCGCGACCTGAAATGTCACTTCAGCCTCGTCGCTAGCATATTCGCCCGTCATGCCTTCGAGTTCGGTCGCAGTCGGAGTCCAGTGCTCAACTTTTTCGTAATAGATCCCCCCATCGATCTCGTTACTCATGCCGAACACCTTTGCCGGTGGAGTCGAATTCGGCCACGTGGACCATCTTCACCGAGGCTGAACACGTAGTCCGAGACCGGAGTGAGGACCCCGCGGTGGTCGATTCGCAGCTTGCCGTCCTGTACCTGGATCGAGAGGGTTTGATGATCGCGCGCGCTACGATACAAGCCGGCCTTGGCGGCCAGTGAAGCGCTGGCAGTTGAGCGAATCTCTACTTGCGGTCGATGTTTCAACTTCAGCCAGATAAACATCCGCGATTTGATGCCCCAGCTCGGTCGCATTGGCCGATGACACATTGCAAAGCACAGCCACCGAAAGACCCTGCTCCGGATAGCGTCCCAGCCAGGCTTGATATCCAGCCGTGCTGCCGCTATGGCTGACCTCGTTCAATCCCCTCCAATGCAGGACCATCAGTCCGGCCGCGTAGGCGATCGTTCGGCCATCCGTCAACCGGCCTTGTTGATGCTGGGCATCGACGAAGGCGCGTCCGCCCACCTTGGCTTCGGTAAAATTGCGGTTCCAGCGCAATAGGTCGCCGACAGTAGTGAGCAAGCCACCGTTTCCGAACACATCTTCAAACGGCATGTCCTGCCGGAACGTGTTGCCGCTGGGCGAATACGCGACTGCGCGATTGCGCACGATGCGCCGGAAGTCGTCGCGCCACTGGGTCGAGGTCATACCGAGTGGCGCAAAGATCTGCTCGCGCGTAAATTCCGGGAACGGTTTGCCGGATACGCGGCTCGACGAGAATCGCGGCCAGGTTGAAGCCCGTATTGGTGTAAGAATACTCGGCGCCCGGCGGATAATTGAGCGCGTGCTGGCGGCTGACAATCTCCAGCACATGCGCATGCGTATACTCGCGCGTGGTGCGAGGCCAACCGGCGATGCCTTCCACGCTGCCCCAGTCGCGCAGTCCGCTGGTGTGGTTGATCAGGTGCCGGATGGTGATGGGGGTGCCGTAATCGGGAACCTCGGGGATATATTTCCGCACCGGATCATCCAGCGAGAGCTTGCCCTGTTGAACCAAAAGAAGCACAGCCGCGGCGGTGAACTGCTTAGCGATCGAGCCGGGTTCCAAAACCGAATCGGGCGCGAGCGCGATGCCGTGTTCGAGATCGGCCATGCCGTAGGCGCCCGTAAAAACGGAAACGCCATCGATGGACGCGCCGGCCACGCAGCCCGGGCTGTCGGTGCGGTTGTAACGCTCGAATATTTTGTCGACTTTGACGCGAGCATCGGGCGGAGCCGTTAGATTCGCGCCCAGCGAACTCCAAACGAAAGCAATGACCAGAGGCAGGCAATTCATCCTCATGCTTCGATCTCCTTATTTCTCTGGTCCCAGGACTTTATTCAGTGCCGCGACCATCTCATCCAGCTCCTTACGTAGCTCCTGATATCGCTCGACGGCATCGTGTCCGATCTTCTGGTCCGTCGCGTTGGTCAAGCTGTAGAGATAAGTAATATGCGTTTGCAGCTCCGGCTTGCTGTAGCGGATCGGCGGCGTGATCAAGTGCGATGCCAGTTCGTTCAATTGTGGAAAGCTTATCGCCCGATCCGCCGGCCGCGTCTCGCAAGCTGGCCTGCGCCGCCCGCACTCGCGCACGGCCTTGTTCACCTCGCTCACCATATCGCGCACGCGCAGGTTGTGATCGAATTGCTCGCGCAGATCGGCGGTTGTTACGCCCGTCTTTGGTGACGCGCGGATCTTCGATCACGGTGAGTGGCTGAGTCGATGTCCACGAACCGACCGTCAGCCGCAGCGCGTATTTGCCCGGCGCGGCCACGGGACCGTTCGGACCCTCCGGGCGCGCGTTGCTCTTCCACGGCCCCGGATAGCGCAGGTCCCACGTGAAGCGGTGCATGTCCGGCGCTCTTATCCAGCCGCGTGGGTCCGCCGCGCATGCGAAATCCGCCGTCTTCGTCATCCCCGCCGCCGGCTTCGGCATCCGCGCCCGCTCTTCGCCGGCACCGGCCGCGCTGGTAAACTTCCGGATCACTTTGCCCGAGCCATCGAGCACGTCCAGCGTAATGTCGCCGGCCGGAGCACTGGCGACAGTAATAGTCGATCATCGCGCCAGCCAGTGGATATTGCACTGCCGAACGTCCGCCCAGTCCTCCACCGCCCCGCTGCGGCGTGCGGACGGCTTCTCGCGGCTCGAACAAAATGCCTGCGCCGATGCGGCCTGGTCGCTCAACTGATGCAGCGGCGTCAAGTCGTCCAGGATCCAGAACGAGCGCCCTTGCGTCGAAAGCACCAGATCCTTGTGCGCGATCTTGATGTCCGTGACCGGCGTCACCGGCAAGTTCAACTGGAACGATTGCCAGTGCGCCCCGTTATCAAACGAGATGTACATTCCGAACTCTGTGCCGGCATACAGCAGGCCCGCGCGATCGGGATCCTCGCGCACCACGCGCGTCGGTTCGTCTTTCGCGATTCCATTGCTGCCATCCGTCAGGCGCGTCCAGCTCTTGCCAAAGTCGTCGGTGCGATAAATATACGGCGCGAAATCGCCCAGCAAGTACCGATAAATGGCCACATAGGCCGTGCCGGCGCGATGCGGGCTGGGCTCGATATTCTGGACGCGTCCGCCCGGCGCGCAGACCGGCCGGCGTAACGTTGGCCCAGGTCTTCCCGTCGTCGCGCGTCACATAAACCAGACCATCATTGGAGCCCGTCCAGATAACACCCTTTTGTACGGGCGACTCGCGAATCGAGTACAGCGTGCTGTAGACTTCTTCGCCGGTGTCGTCGCGTGTGATCGGCTCGCCGCTCGATCCCTGCGTACCCGGCGGATGAGCCGTAAGATCGGGACTGATCTTCTCCCACGTCACGCCGCCGTCGCGCGTCCGATGCAGATATTGCGAGCCGTAATAAATAACATGCGGATCGTGCGGCGACAGCTCCATCGGCGACACGCGCTGGAACCGGTACGTCAGGTCGCTACCCGCGTTGCCGTAGAGTGACTGCGCGCCGATCCAGTAACGCTCTTCGTCGGTGGTGGTGAGATTCAAGCGGGTGAACTGGCCCTTGCAGCTTCCGTATACAAGATCAGGATTCACCGGGTCGGGAATGATCGGACCGGTTTCGCATCCCGGCCCGACACGAAAATCCTGCCCGTTGCCGAGCGGCAGGCTGGGTGCGATCACGGTGGTGTTGTCCTGCTGGGCGCCATAAACGCGATATGGATACTGATTGTCGAGCGCAACTTGATAGATCTCGGCTGTTGGCTGGTTCGATTGCGTGCTCCAGGTCCGGCCGCCGTCCAGCGAAACATTTGCGCCGCCGTCGTTGGCCTGGATCATGAACAGCGAATTCTTCGGATTGATCCATACATCATGGTTATCGCCGTGCGGCACCGGTGACCGGCGAAAATTCTTGCCGCCATCAACGCTTTTAAACCACCCCTCGTCGCCGACCCATACGACGTCCGCGTTATTCGGATCGACGCCGAGCGTGTCGTAATAAAACGGTCGCGTGATCAGCGAACCTGAGCCATTGACCAGCGTCCAGCTCGCGCCCGCGTCTTCGGACCGGTACAGCCCAGAACCCGGCTTGGCCTCGATTAGTGCATAGATGCGATTCGGCATGGCTTGCGAAATCGCTACGTTGCTCCGTCCGAACAGGTCATTCGGCAGCCCACCCGTGAGCCTGGTCCAGTTATCGCCGCCGTCAGTGCTCTTATAGATTCCGCCTTCACGCGCGCCGCTGATGATCGTCCAAGGCTTGCGCTGCCCGTGCCACATGCATGCGAAGACGACGTTTGGATTGCCGGGCTGAAGCTCCAGATCCGCCGCACCAGCGGTCTCGGAAATAAACAGGATCTTCTTCCACGTCTTCCCGCCATCGTTGCTTCGATAGACGCCGCGCTCTTTGTTGGCAACAAATGGATTTCCCAGGGTTGCGACATAGACGATGTTCGGATTGGTCGCATGAATACGGACGGTCGAAATCTGCCCCACGTCGCGCAGGCCGGCGAAGGTCCACGTTTTGCCGGCATCAGTCGATTTGTAGATCCCGCGGCCGATCGATACATTGCTGCGGATCTTCGACGAGCCCGTCCCAGCATATACAATATTCGGATCCGATAGCGAGACTTCCACAGCGCCCATCGAAGCTACCCCGAAAAATCCGTCCGACACGTTCACCCACGTGTGCCCCGCATCCGTGGTCTTCCAAACGCCGCCGCCCGTCGATCCTATATAGAACGTGTAAGGCTGGGATGGGACGCCGGTCACCGTCGTGACACGGCCGCCACGCTCCGGCCCGATCATGCGATACTTCATGCCCGACCACAATGCCGGGTTGTAAGTAGTCCGCTCAGTCGCAGCGAAAATCGCAAAGGCCAGCGCGCCGCCAAGAGCAAATCGAAGAACGTTTCGTCTCATGTTTGATTCCTATGCTCGGAATTGATCCTCATGATAACGCACCAGACGGAGGGCGACAGGCAATTGGGTTGTTGCAGTATGGTAGACTTATGGTGTAGATACACCATATGGCTCTTAACATAAAGAATCCAGAGGTCGAAGAGCTAGCTTCCGAGGTGGCTCGTTTGACCAAGGAAACAAAAACCGAAGCAATTCGCCGTGCACTGCTGGAGCGCAAGGCGCGACTTCGTTTGCGAGCCTCGCCACTCAGCCGTCGGGCTCGCCTCGAAGCACTTCTGAGGAATCGAATCTGGCCGGAGATTCCAGCGGAGATTCGAGGGACGCGGCTGACAAAGGAAGAAAGGGAAAAGATTCTCGGCTATGGCCCAGAAGGCTATTGACGGCGCCGAACCATTGATCCTCGATGCATCCGCGATTCTGGCTGTGCTGTTGGAAGAGCCGGGCTACGACGGCATTTTGGAGCGCATCAGCAACGCTCCGAGTGTCGGGGTTGGTGCGCCGACATTTGTCGAGGCCGCCATTGTGTTGTCCTCAAAATTGCGCCGCGATGCCAGATTCCATTTGAATGAATTCTTACGCGAGGCGGCGGCTGAAGTTATCCCTTTGGGATCAGAGCATGTTGATGCGGCGTTGGATGCCTTCCAAAGATACGGCAAAGGCCGTCACCCGGCAGCGCTGAATTTCGGCGACTGCTTGACCTATTCGATCGCCGCCGTGGCGGGCGTGCCTTTGTTATTTACAGGCAACGATTTCATTCAGACTGACATCGACAAAGCTTAGTAACAACCTCTAGTTCTTCGAGAAATATCCGCCCATCGTCGGATCGTCCTCGGCATCTGCCGTCAGGACCTGAATTTCGTCCATGATCTCGGTCAGCTCGTCGTACCACTCCGTACGCAGATCAAAAAGAAAAACCCGGCCTTCATGGTCAAACGACAGTTCAATCGCGCAAACGAATCCGTCGTAGGCACGCAGCTTGGTCAGCCGCTGCTCGAACTCGCGGTATTCCTCGCGAGCCAAAGTGCAGGCCGACAATTGTTCAAGCGCATCGTCCACCTGCTCAGACATAAAAGTGCGCTGATGAAAAACCACCACGCGCGCGCCGGCCGTCCGGGCTGCCTGAACGAACCGTTTATAATCCGGGTATTGATCGCAGTCCCAATAAACCGCAGGCGTCGATTCCAACGCCCGTGAGTAGCCATAAAAGACGGCCAGCCCCGATTCTTCCAGGTACTGCTCGATCTCGGTCTTTAGTGTGTCCAGGTTTGGTTTCATTTATTGCGCCCTCATTCGGAGGCGCTCTTCTTCCGCGCGTTGGGCTGGTCGGTCATAACTAAAGTGTCGTCTCGAAGCGCCAGATCGCGAGCCGACGGCGTAACGATCGACCCCGGTCCGATGTAGATCTTCTTGGATTGCCCGATGGCCCGCCGCACGTCATCTTCGCACACAAAATCCTCGATTTCGAGCGGCGCCGCGACAGGCGTTGGAGACTCAGTTCGAGCGGCCGCCTCCGCGGAGCCACCACCAGCGCCGCGCTTTCCAGCCAGAAAACGGTCCACCACCGACGCCGTGAGGCGCGGAGCAGCCTCGACGCCTCGCTTCGCCAGATAGCGCTCCACTGCCGCTACCACCTTCTCGCGATCGACGGGCGCCTGAAGCGCCGGAAGGTTCCTGAGTTTCAAAAGCTTCTTCCGCTTTGCGTGCCACGTATGCCAGCCTCTTGATGTTAATCAGATTCAGCGGGCCGATGTTGTCGCTGGTGATATTGCCCGCCACAGCCCCGCAACCCAGCGTCATCGCCGGGAAAACGTTGGTGGTGATGCCGGTCGATCCCTGTGGCGAGGACGTATTAGCTAAAACCCGGAAGGCCGGCATGCGCATGGCGAACTCGCGGATTCGGGCGTCGTCCTTGGCATGGATGACGCAAGTATGGCCTAAGCCGCCAAAGCGTAGGATCGCCTCGCAACCATCCAACGCAGCGGCGAAATCCGCCACGAAGTACAGCGACAGCACCGGCGATAGCTTCTCAGCGGATAACGGATGTTGTTTACCCACGCCCTGAATCTCCACTACCAGGATGGATGTATCGGCGGGCACATCAAAGCCGGCCATCTTAGCGATCTTCCCCGGCGGCTGCCCAACGCAATCCGGATTGATTCCGAAACTCGGCGTCACCAGCAGCTTCGCTAGCGCCTCGGTCTGGCGCTGGTCGCAAATAAAAGCATGGCGAGTTTTCAGCGCTGCGACAATCCTCTCGCGCAATCCTTGCTCCGCGACGATGGCCTGTTCGCTCGAACAGACCGTTCCGAAATCGAAGGACTTGCCATCCACCACCCTGCCGACCGCTTCGACGACGTCCGCCGATTTGTCAATCAGCACCGGAACATTACCGGGGCCGACGCCGAAGGCCGGCTTTCCGCTCGAATAGGCCGCTCGTACGATGCCGCTGCCGCCGGTCGAAAGGATCACGCCCGTATGGGGATGCTTCATCAAGGCGCTGGTGCCCTCGATCGTCGCATTGAAAACGCACCCACCAGACCCTCTGGCGCGCCGGCCTGAAGCGCTGCTTGCTGCAGTATCGTTGCTGTTTCGCAGGTGCAGACTTTGGCGCGTGGATGCGGGCTCAGAACAATCGCATTACCGGCTTTTAGTGAGATGAGCGTCTTGTAAATCGCGGTCGAGGTCGGGTTGGTGGTGGGCAGAATCGCCGCCACGACGCCCATCGGAACGCCGATCTCAACAATCTTTTGCTCCGGAATCTCGCGCAGGACGCCAATCGTCTTCAATCCGCGCATCGCCCGCGGAAGCACTTCCGACGCCAGCAGGTTCTTGGCGAGTTTGTCGCGAATGTTGCCGTAGCCGGTCTCTTCTACCGCCAGTTCCGCTAAGCGCAGGGCGTTGGCGCGCGCCGCGGCCGCAACTTGCTCGACCAACGCGTCCACCTGTGTCCTGTGAGTAAGACTGGTACTTTTGCCAGGCTGCATACGCATTCTCGACCTTGGAGCGGACCTCCTGCATGGGAGATGAGATCTGGGTCTTTGAGCATGGAGCATATCGAACGGCGGGCGCAGCAGACCCGCGCAGATTCGATTTACCGGCTGTTCCCGATCAGCCTAGCGATTTGTCGCCCTTCTTGGCTCCGGGCAATGAGGATTCGATTTCCGAGTGCGGTGCGGGAATGACGTGAACCGATACCAGCTCGCCCACCCGGCGTGCCGCCGCCGCTCCTGCATCCGTAGCGGCCTTCACGGCGCCCACGTCCCCTCGCACGGTGACCGTGACGTAGCCGGCGCCAATGTACTCCTTTCCCTGCAGTGTGACTTTGGCGGTCTTCACCATCGCGTCGGCCGCTTCGATTGCACCCACCAATCCTTTGGTCTCCACCATGCCAAGGGCTTCCATTGGATATTCCTCCCCTACGAACCGGATTTCAACTGAACCCTACACGTTATCATACCGGTGATCGGCGATGAGCGCGTAATGGTTTATTTCCAGGCGGGAAATGGATTGATCCGGCCGCGCTGCGACTCCCGTATCAGGTCCGGGATTCGCTTGCGTCGTGCCATCAGCTTCACCAGCAGTGCCTCCACCAAAGATTCGTCGTCGGCCAGCCACGCCGGTGGAATCTGCTTGCGCGCCTCATCCACCACCTCCTCAGGAAAGTGCACCAGCCGGTCCAGCCAGGGTTGAAAATCGTCGAAGGAAGTAACATTCTGATACACACTGGGCCGAAAGTAGAGCCCTTGCAATGGCGAATCGGCGAATTTCCAATGGGGACCGTCAAACACATAGCCATGGTCCATCATGTGTGCGACGAAGCCCAGCCGGCGCGGCGGATCATCGCCAGAAGGCGACCATTGCTGCAAGCGTGCCCGGAAAAAAACCGCCTGCCGCGCATCGGCATTGCCGATCCATTTGTCGAACGCCAGCACGCCCAGAAATTCATTCCGATTGACTATCTTGTCCAGCAACAGGTCGGGAATGAAATCGTAAACCATCACCTTCGCGGGATCGCCCGGATATCTCGATCCGAAATGCCAGCCCGCTTCTACCGCCAGCCGCCGCGATCCCATCTGGATATGGATCTCAGGATTCTCGGCCAGGAACTCATCCGTGAGATTCACTATCGCCGTGGCGGGCGTCGAAATCTGCAAATAGCTCAGGAATACCGACGCGAACCACTCATTGACCAGTATGCGGCGGTGCTGTGGATTATTGCGGAATTTCACCACGTAGAAGTGCCCGTCGTCGCACTCCAGCAAGTGCGCCTGCGCCCCTCCGCGCATTTTCCGGATCAGGCGGTTGGCATTGATAGGCATCGGAAAGATGGAAAAAATCCATTCTACCGATGAGCGGCCGATTGTGGCAGAGTAACAGTGAACCGCGCTGAACATCCGCCCCAATCATTCGCTACGATGAATATTTATGCCCGAGGAAACCTCCACCAGTCCCGCTCCGGGTCGAAACAGCGACGAAGTCGCCCTGGACATGATGAAATTCATTGCCGTGACAACCGGCTATGGGAAAGGCGTGGGCGGCGCAGGCTTTACCGGTAAGACCACGAAAACACCGGAAGAGTACGCCGACGCTTTGCTCCAGTTGTTCGAACGTTGCCGGCAGGTGATCAGAAAGCCGAAGGAGTAGGAATCAAAGTCAACTCGGGCAGGAGGGATTGCACCCATCCTGCCCGAAGAGGACGTTACTTCTTGCGAGAGGACTTCTTGCCGCCCGACTTCTTGGCAGTCGTCTTTTTGGCCGCTTTCTTGGCCTTTTTGGCCGGCGCTTTCTTAGCCTTCTTGGGAGCCGCCTTCTTTACCGCAGCTTTCTTAGCCGGCTTCTTAGCTGCCGCTTTCTTGGCGGGAGCCGCTTTCTTCGCCGGAGCCGCCTTCGCCGGAGCCGCCTTCGCAGGAGCCGCCTTGGTGGGCACTGATTTCGCCGCCTTCTTCACCGGTTTCTTTTGTGGGGGCGCCTCGCCAGCGGGCGCACCGGTGGGCGACGTTGATGGCGGAACTGCGTGACCCGGCTCCGGCATCGGGGGATGGTGCGGTTTGGTTAATTCGTCTTCGTCTTCGTCCTCGGGTCCATATTCGCCGACTTCGGATTGAACGTCCAGGTGCTCTTCCTCATACCCGAAATCGTCCATGTCATCATCTGCGGCGAAGCGGAAGGTGTCAAACATTATTCAGGCCTCCTGTCAGGCTAACCACACCCTAGAATAACTCGTTTTCATCGGAAGGCAAGACCCATCTGTTGACTTTTTGGCGGGCTCTCGAATCGAACCGCGAAGTCAGTTTGCCGGAGCGCTATGTTTCACGGCGAGGCTGGCGGTTTTGTATGAACTCGCCGCCGTTTGACGGCTCGGCGCGGCAGCTACGCGGCGGTGAGCCTGCGCCGCGGGGTGCGCGATCTTGCGATGCGTGGCCGTCTTCGCGCGCGGAGCAGCGCTATGCTCGGCCCGGTAGCTGGCCGGAATAACCAGCAGGTTGCCCGCTTCCGGCAGCGCGTTCATCCCCTTGTTGGCGGTCGAGATCGCAGCCATCGGCATCGCATAATGCTTCGCGATCTCGGCCAGCGTCTCACCATTCGTCACGCGATGAATGCGCCAATTCGAGCGGTGCTCGGAGGGAATAATATCCAGCGCCATCAGAACCGACGGCGAGGCGCCTTTGGGAATTCGCAATTGATATCCCGCCGGCGCGACCGGCTTCATCAAGGCCGGATTGAGCTCCTGAATCTCGATTAACCTGGCGATCGGTGGCATCCGCGATGAGACTCAAGCTGGTGGCGCAATCCACCGAGATCGTGTCGTACTCCACCGGTGGATCAAAATCCACTTCCTGCAGGTTGTAGTCCTTCGGATTCTTGGCCATGATCGTTACCGCCAGAATGAGCGGCACGTAATTCTTGGTATCGCGCGGCAGCGCGTTGTGATCCCGCAACTCCCAGAAATCCGCGTAACCGGTTCGCTGCACGGCGTGATCCACGCAGCCTGGACCGCAGTTGTAGGCCGCCATCGCAAGATACCAGTCCCCAAACATGACGTACAGATCGTGCAGGTGACGCGCTGCGGCGCGAGTTGCCCGTTCAGGGTCCATCCGATCATCGGTGGTGGCTGTCTGGTTCAAGCCGTATTCGCGTCCCCGGAATTGAACGAACTGCCACATCCCGACCGCCTTCTTATACGACCGCGCGCGCGGCAGAAAACCGGACTCAACCTGCGCCAGATAGATCAACTCTTGCGGCACGCCTTCGTCGTCCAGGATGCGCTGTATAAGCGCGCGATACCGCCCCGCATGCCGAAGCCCTGCCATCAACGTCTTACGGCCACGATCCGTGGAAAAGTAGTGAATATAGCTTAATACTGCGTCATTCTCTTCTAGGGGCAATTGAGAAACTGTAGCTTCGATCTCCTCTTTAACCTTAGGCCGCAGGTTGGGATCGGTGGGAAACGTCATTTCGAGAATACTGCCCAGCGGAGGCTTATCGTAAACCACTTCTTGCTGAGTTTCGCCCGAGCCTAGCCGGTCCAAGTCATAGCGGTAGATCCTATCCACCATCTGGTCGAGCCGACGCTCCAATTTCTGCCGGTCCGGAACGTTATCCGGGGTCGACAGAAGAATATCGACGGCGCCATCGAACTCGCGGCGCGCACCCGCTAAGTCTCCTAGTTGGTATAACTTCCTCCCCGCTTCCATACGATCTTCAGCCCTCACGATCCGGCCATCCACCTCGGCCGGGTGCGGCATGGTCGTCAGCGCGTGTTGAATCAAATCTGGCGTGTCGTTGGAATAGAAGCCGGAGGGCAATGGAGGCGGTTCTTCAAAGGCGAGCGCCATCGGAACTGGCGTCGACGGCAGGAACGACAGCTTGAACGCCTGCGACTTACCGGAGATGCAACCCGTAAGGAGAAACGCGAGCGGTATGATGACGATTGCTGTTAAGAACCAGGAGCGGTGACTTAGGGTCATCGTTGTCCTTGTGATTGAATTTCCTACAAGCTCTCTGACTTTATACCACACTGGACCGACGGTCAAGCAGTACTAATGTAACGTAACTAACATTGTAACAGTCCCATGCACCCCCGCAAGATCGGTGGAATGGAGTGATTCCTGTAGCCATTGCCAATTCTCTGGTCTAGGCCGCACGATATCTGCTTACGCCTGCGCTACGATTCTACATGATGGCGTTCATCTGCGTTTCCGGGGAAACAGCCTGCCGCCACGAAGAATTGGCCCGCATCGCAACCCAGCGATTCGGTTGCGAATTGGTTACCGAAGCGCGCTTGGTGGAAACGATCGGATCGGAGTTTGGAGCACGGAATGGCATTCCAGACAAAGCTTGGCCGCACTTGGCGACCTCCATCCTCGCCAAACTCGGTTCTGAACACCATTTGGTCATTTCGAGCACTGGATCGGAATTGCTGTTCCATAACCTTCCAGGAGTGCTCCGCGTCCACGTGCTGGCGCCCGAAACCCGGCGCCTCGGAAATCTAATGGTGGATCGTAGCCTCGAACGACAAGAAGCCAAGGAAATGTTGCGGCGTTTGGAAGCCGACCGTGCCACCACTCTCAAGCGACGCTTCGGCCGAGCCGGGATCCGGCCGCAAAGCTTCGACCTGGTAATGAACGCCAATGCCTTGACCATCGAGCAAATGGCCGACGTGCTGGAAGCCGCCGTGAAAGCTAAAGGCCTGCTTGAGGACGGAGTGCTCTCCCTGGCGGCCGAGGCGCAACTGCAGTTCCAGGTACGCCTTAAGCTGGCGCGCTACGGCATCGTGCCGCCCGATCGCGTTACCCTGAAGAACAAGGATTTCGGACACCCCAGCGAGGAAGTTTTCGCGAATTTGCTCGATTTTTACCGAATTGCCTGGGATTATGAGCCTCGCAGCTTCCCGCTGCAATGGGACAAGGATGGAAAAGTGATCGAGGCGTTTACTCCCGACTTCTATTTGCCGGAGTTCGATCTATACGTGGAACTAACAACCATGAAACAGGTCCATGTGACCAAAAAGAATCGGAAGATCAGGCTGCTGCGCACGATCTACCCGCATGTGAATATTCAGGTTTTCTATCAGAAAGATATCCAGGATCTGGTTATCAAATATGGGTTACCTGAGCGGCTGGCCCGATGAGCGATCCTGTGATCGAACGGGTACTCTTCACCGAAGAGCAGATTGCGCGCCGCCTCCGGGAGGTCGCCGCGGAGATTTCGAAAAAATATGCCGGGCGAGAGTTGAAGCTGATCGGCGTGTTAAAAGGCTCCATCTTTTTCCTCACAGCGTTAGCAAGCGAGCTGAAAGTGCCCGTAAAGATCGATTTGCTCGCAATTTCCAGCTTTGCCAACAAGCGCGGGGCGCCCGGCATGGTTCGTATCGAAAAGGATCTGGATGACAGCATTGAAGGCGAAGACATCCTGCTGGTGGAGGACATCGTCGATACTGGATTCACGGCGCGCTATCTGCTTCAGAACCTGGCCGGACGAGGGCCTAATTCGCTGGCTTTGTGCACGCTGCTCGACCGGACCTCTCGCCGCATCGTCCAGGTACCGGTAGACCATCGCTGCTTCGAAATCCCGGATCGTTTCGTGGTGGGCTTCGGGCTCGATTACAAGCAGCTCTACCGGAACCTCAAGTACATAGCCGTGTTGAATTTAGACACCGGGAGCTAAATAGACTTGCCGGCCGCCAAAATAGGTTTCGATCACCTCAATCTCTTTGCGCAGGCTATCGTAGCGGAAGCGGACGAGATCGGCCCGCTCTCCAGTGTTCAGCCCCCGCTGGCGTGAAGCGATTCGGCCGACACGGGCCGGGTTGCGCGTAGCCATCGCGACCGCTTCCCGAAGGCTCACACCCGCCAGTTGCATGACATTCTGAATGGCGCGATCCATTCTCAGCGCCGAACCAGCTAGCCGGCTTCCACCTCGCAGCCGGACGCTTCCATCCGGATGGAGCTCCACATCCACCTCACCCAGCTTGTACGCGCCTGGTGCGCAACCGGCCGGCATCACAGCGTCGGTGACCAGAAGGGACCGCTCCAGCCCTTTGGCCCGAAGAGCCACTTTCAGAAATGACCGCGCCAGGTGGATTCCGTCGACAATGAAGCTGGCCGCCAGTCGATCTTCGGCCAGTTGATCCCAAAGATAATTCGGATGTCGAGGAAGCGCCGAGTGGGCCCCGTTCCCCAAATGCGTCGAAAGAGTCGCGCCCGCGCTGACGGCCGCCACGATCTCGCCCGTGGAAGCGCCCGTGTGCCCGATGCTCGCCACCACGCCCTCCTGCACGACGGCCTCGATGAATCGTGGCGCTTGCGGCCACTCGGGCGAGAGGGTAATCAGGCGAATGTTCCCGCCCGCGGCATCCTGAAAGCGGTGGAATTCATCCAGATCCGGTGGCCTCACCCATGCTGCGGGATGTGCTCCGCGCGGGCCGTCCTCGGGTGAAATGTAGGGGCCCTCCACGTGGAAAGCTTCCATAGCCGGGCCTTCGGGAAGCGCGTCCCTGGCGGCGGCAAGATTGCGGAGCGCGCTCAGCATGCCTTCGGGCGACCCGGTGATGACGGTTGGGAAAGAAGCGGGTCACGCCAGTCCGGAACATCGCGCGGATGGACCCCGCGATCGCTTCGTGAGTCGCCGATCCGTCGTTGTAATCGACACCCGCGAAGCCGTTCACCTGCAGATCGATCCAGCCCGGCGCGATGTAGTGGGCGTCGCCTGATTCGTGATAACAGAGGATCTACGCCGCTGATGAAATCGGAGAACGAAACTTCAGTCCGCTCGCCAGTTGCAACATCGATGCCATTACATTTCATCCAGCCGCCGGTTTATGCACAAGTTTCCCACAGTGCCGGGGCGCTAACTCCAAGAGGCAGCATGCGGAAAAAACTTGTTGAAAAGAGCAACACTAGGTACAAATAAGTCTGGCGCTTCTTTCATCCACTGTTACAACAGAATGCATGATCCCCTGCGAGTGCGGTTCTCGCGGTTAATCTCGGGGGAGGTGGCCGTCGGAATCGCACTTGCGGATCGTTCCCCCGCGTTCTTTCACTCTTCCGAAAGGACTCTATGGTTGCCCGTGGCCGTCAAACGGTCACGGGTTCATTTTTTGTGATAGGCGTCAGCCAGCCGAAGCGATCCGAAGCCTTTCCGTTCACGATATCGAAGAACGCCTTCTGCAGCTTCTCGGTCACTGGTCCACGCGAGCCTTTGCCCACCACGATGCGATCGACCGAGCGGATGGGAGTGATCTCGGCCGCCGTTCCGGAGAAGAACACCTCATCGGCGATGTACAGCATCTCGCGCGGCACCAGCGTCTCGACCAGCGGAATTTTCATCGACTCGGCGAGCTGCATCACCGTGTCGCGAGTGATGCCCGGCAGCACCGAGGCGCCCAGCGGCGGAGTGAGGATCTTGCCGTCGCGCACTACAAAAATGTTTTCGCCGGACCCCTCGCTCACATAGCCCGCGCTGTCGAGCGCGATGCCCTCGGCATAGCCGTTGCTCTGCGCCTCCATGCGAATGAGCTGCGAGTTCATGTAATTGGCGCCCGCTTTGGCCAGGGCCGGCAGCGTATTGGGCGCGATGCGGGTCCAACTGGATACGCACACGTCCACTCCTTGCGCCAGCGCCTCCTCGCCCAGGTATTTTCCCCATTCCCAGCAGGCGATGTAGACTTCGGTTGGATTGTTGTTCGGAAGCACGCCGATGTCGCCGTAGCCGCGCAGCACGATGGGCCGGAAATAACACGATTGCATATGATTCACCTTCACCAGCTCGATCATGGCGTCGGCCAGTTGTTCAGTGGTCTGCTTGACTTCGATACGATAAATCTTGGCCGAATCGAACAAGCGGCGAATGTGATCGCGCACTCGGAAAATAGCGGGACCGGCGGGCGTATCGTAGCAACGGATGCCTTCAAAAACCGAGCTGCCGTAGCTGGTGACGTGAGAGAGAACGTGAATCTTGGCATCATCCCAGGCGATAAAGCGGCCGTTGTGCCAGATTTTTTCGGTGGGCTTCAACATACAGCAATTATAACGTCAGTCTGTTGATGTGTATCCTGAAGCATGAGTTCGAAATTGCACTCTGGTTCACTCGCTATCTTTTGTTTGGTCTGCGCGTTCCCCGCCCTCGGTCAACTCAATTCCTCTGCGCTTCGCTCAAAATACGGTCCGCCATTGAACAGAGAGACGTTCCATATGCTGGCGGGCTTCGACCTGATCGTCGATTACGATGCGGCGTATCAAGTATGCAAATTGGAAGTCCCCGCTCTGATGCCGAGCCACGAGAAAGTTTCTAACAGCGACGAGATGAAACGGCGGATGTATGATTTCTTAGCGGATTTGGTGCCTGCCGCTATACGCGGCAAAGAACTTAGACGCGGGGCTTTCATGAGCGGCCTGAGTTCTATGTCGTCTATCGAATACGAACACATCACCATCCATGAGTTTCAATACGCGAATCAGCCCTTTGACAGCAACCACACCTAAGCGTCACTTTCAAGAACTGCGAAACACCATCCGCTTCAATGAAGCATCTGAAAATCATGCGCGCCTTCTTCTCCTGGGTTGGCCGGCCGCGATCCTGGCGCTTTCCGCTCGCGCCCGCCCAACTCAGAGAATTGCGCCCCGGCTTTAACCTGTTCACCGTCCAGCAGGATGTACAACTCGGCAAAGAAGCATCGGTCGAGATGCAAAAGCGGATGGCGCTGGTTCACAATCACGACGTGGACGCATACCTTAACGTTTTGCTCCACAAACTCGAACGATCCACTTACGCCCGTACGCTCAATCGCGACGGATCGCGAGGCGACATGTTTCCCTTCACCATCCACGCCGTCGCCGAACAAGAAGATCAATGCGTTCTCCCTGCCTGGCGGACCGATCTTCGTCAACACCGGGTCAATTGAAGCCGCCGACAACGAAGCGCAATTGGCCGGCGTGATCGCTCATGAGATGTCGCACGTCGTCTTGCGGCACGGCACCAAGCAACTCACCGCTCAGAACCTGGTGCAGCTTCCGCTCCTGCTGGCGGGCGCGCTCGCCGGTCACAGCCTGTTGGGACAGCTTACCCAAATCGGCATCGGGCTGGGCGCTAACTCTGTCCTGCTGAAGTTCTCCCGCGCCGACGAAGAGCAGGCCGACTACAACGGAACTGAGATCATGGCGGACGCCGGCTACAACCCCGTGGAGCTTGGCCGCTTCTTCGAAAAATTGGAAAAGAAGAGCGGGGCTCAGGGTTCGCTCGAGCAGTTTTTATCCGACCATCCTGATCCCGGCAACCGTGTGGCGGCGATCAATGACGAGGTCCGCCAGATGCCCCGCCGCCAATACGTCCTCGATGAGACGGGACAATTCGCGCACATTAAAGATGTCGTCCATCGCCTCCCTGCTCCGGCCAAAGTTCGTGAAGATTCCGGCGAGACCGAACCGGCCCCGGTAGCGAGCATTCCAACAGAACGGCCCAGCAGCCAGCTCCGTTGGTATCGCGGCCAGTCGTTCTCGCTCGAATATCCGGATAACTGGCAGCCCTCAGGCGATCGGCGAGCGAATGCTGTGACCATTGCGCCATCCGCCGGCGTGCTCGAAGGGTCCGGCGGCCAGACTCTGGTCGGATACGGCTTGGAGGTGGATTACTATTCGCCGCAATCTGGCGCCGCCGAGTTAAACCGCGATACGCAGGAGCTCATCCGCCGGCTCAGGCAAAACAATCCCGATCTGCGGATCGGCCGCAGACACTCGCAGCCTCGAAGTCGCGGGCCAGCCTGCGCTTCTCAGCACGCTCTACTCGCGATCGCCCTATCGCGGCGAGCAGGAAGTTGACGTGCTGGCTACCGTCGCCCGGCCCGAGGGACTGTTCTACGTAGTCTTCATCGCGCCCCAAAGCCTGTTCGACCAAGTCCAGCCGGTCTTCGAAGACATACTCCGGTCGGTCCGCTTCAATTGACAATTGCTCGACCCCACTACCGCCGAACGATTCGCCAACCTGGCCCTGGCTTGCATCCATCGCGAATATCCCAACAAGACCGGCCACCACATTCTGACCTCCGATCGCGACGCCCGCCCGCCGCGTGAGCTAACTCCCGCCTTCTACGGCTGCTTTGACTGGCACTCCGCCGTCCATGGCCACTGGATGCTGGCGCGCTTGGCCCATCTCTTCCCCGAAGCTGCCTTCGCTGCCAAAGCGCGTCAAGCCCTCGCCCGAAGCCTCACCAGCGACAACCTGTCTCGCGAAGCTGAATACATAAAGGCCGACGCCCGCGCCAGTTTCGAACGGCCCTACGGCCTCGCCTGGCTGCTGCAGCTAGCAGCCGAACTGGCCGAGTGGGATGACACCGCCGCCCGCGAGTTTTCCGCCTCGATGCAGCCGCTCGTAGACACCGCAGTCCATCGCCTCGAAACCTGGCTCCCCAAGCTCTCTCATCCAGTCCGCTCCGGCGAACACAGCCAGAGCGCCTTCAGCCTCTCTTTAATGCTCGATTATGCCCGCGCTGCCAGCCGCTTCGAATTCCAAAATCTGCTCGAATCCACCATCCGGCGATTTTATTTGCCCGATCGCGATTGCCCACTGGCCTACGAGCCTTCCGGCGAAGATTTTCTGTCCCCTAGCCTGGCCGAAGCCGACCTGATGCGCCGCATCCTCGCCGCCTCCGAGTTTGCGGCTTGGTTCGATAGCTTCCTTCCATCGGTTCCATGCGACGGTTCCGTTTGGATGCAACCGGCGCAACCGCTCGACCCAACCGATGGCAAGCTCGGCCACCTCGACGGCCTGAACTTGAGCCGGGCTTGGATGCTAAACGGCATCATCGGCGCGCTTCCTGCCGGCCACCAACGTATTCCCTCGCTCCAACGGACCGCCGAACAACACGCCCGCGCGGGTCTCGCCGCCGTGACTAACGAGCGCTATGAAGGCGCGCACTGGCTCGGAACTTTCGCCGTTTATTTGCTCACCCGCCCAGGACAGCGCCCCTGACCGGCATCATGCGATGATAGTACTAACGTGGCAGTAAAAGTTCAGGTCCCCAAGAAAGCCTCTGCGGTTCGTTTTTTCCTTCATCCCGCCGGAAAGATCCTGGTAGCAGTCCTGGCTCTGTCTATAACCACCGCTTTGGCCGTCTTCACTTACTATTACGCCAAGTACTCCCGGTTGATCGAGGTCAAACTGACCGCCGGTCCTTATGCCAACACATCCATGTTGTTTGCAGCCCCGCGGACGGTGGGCGTCGGCGACCTGGCCAGCCCCCAGGAGCTAGCGACCGAGCTTCGCCGCAGCGGTTACAACGAGTCTCGTAACAATCGGATGGGCTACTACACGATCAAGGCGGACGAGATCGATATCTACCCGGGCCCGGACTCCTACTTCAAGCGCGACGAAGGCGTGGTCAAGTTCCGCGGGCCGAAAGTTTCCCAAATCATATCCTTGGCCGATAACACCGACCGCACTGAATATACCCTGGAACCGGAGCTTATTTCCAACCTGTTCGACAAAACTCGCGAGAAGCGCCGCCTGATTCGATACGAAGACATTCCGCCCGTACTAGTCCATGCGGTGGTCTCGGCCGAAGACAAGCGCTTCTTCCAGCACTCCGGCTTCGACCCGATTCGCATCATCAAGGCCGCTTGGGTAGACGTCCGGCAACAGCGTTACGCGCAAGGCGCCTCCACTCTCAGCCAGCAGCTTTCCCGCATTCTGTGGCTGGACAACGACAAAACCTGGAAGCGCAAGATCCCGGAGGTGCTCATCACTATGCACCTCGAGCAGAAGCTTTCCAAAGAACAGATCTTCGAGTACTACGCCAATCAGGTGCCGCTGGGCAACAGGGGAAGCTTCGGCATTCGCGGATTCGGCGAAGCCGCGCAGGTCTACTTCGGTACCGATGTCACGCGCCTGACCATTCCGCAAGCCGCCACTTTAGCCGGACTGATCCAGCAGCCTAGCTTCACCAACCCGTTCCGCTGGCCCGACCGCGCCAAGCAGCGCCGCAATGTGGTCCTGAAACTGATGCACGACAACAAGTACATCAGTGACGACGAGTTCGAACGCTCCGTTGCTACTCCCATGGTGCTGGCCAAGCAAGGCAGTATGGAGTCCACCGACGCTCCTTATTTTGTCGACCTGGTGAACGACAGCCTGCAGGACAAATTCTCCGACTACAAGTTCCAGACCAATACATATCGCGTTTATACGACCATCGATATGAACCTGCAGCGCGATGCCGCCGAAGCGGTGCGGATCGGCATGGAGGAGGCCGACAGGCTCATTAAGCATCGCAAGAAGCGCGATCCTAAGTATCCCGATCCGCAATGCGCCCTCATTGCGCTCGATCCCGAAACAGGTGAAGTGCGTGCCCTGGTGGGCGGGCGCAACTATGGGATGAGCCAGCTCAACCGGATACTCGCGAAGCGGCAACCTGGATCGTCATTCAAGCCGTTTGTCTATGCGGCGGCCCTCAATACCGCGCTCTCGGGCGGAAGTCTGTTGCTTACGCCCGCAACCATGATCAACGACGAGCCGACCACTTTTTGGTTCGACGGCAAGCCCTATGAGCCGAGCAACTTTGAGCACAAATTCTACGGCTCGGTATCGATGCGCGACGCCCTGGCGAAATCCCTCAACGTCGCTACCGTGAAATTGGCCGAGCAGACCGGATACGCGGCCGTAGTGGATCTGGCGCGCCGTGCGGGCCTGAACCTGGATATTCAACCTACTCCGGCGGTGGCCTTGGGCGCTTACGAAGTAACTCCGCTCGAAATCGCCGGCGGTTACACCATCTACGCCAATCACGGCATCTATTCCAAGCCGTACTTCATCTCCAGCATCACTAGCGACCATGGTTCCAATATGTTCGAGGGCAAGCCCGAGCACCGGGCAGTACTCGATCCACGCGTGGCTTTTTTGATGGACCAGCTTCTTCAGGAAGTGGTGCGCAGTGGAACCGGCGCCAGCATCTGGGCTAGAGGCATCAATTTTCCAGTGGCCGGAAAGACGGGCACCTCGCACGATGGCTGGTTTGCGGGCTTCTCGTCCAAGCTGATCTGCATAGTTTGGGTGGGCTTCGACGACAATCGCGAACTCAACCTGGAAGGCGCGCACTCGGCGCTGCCGGTATGGACGGAATTCATGAAGCGCGCCTACCAGCACCGTGAATATCGAAACGTCACGGATTTCAAGGCGCCGGCCGGCGTGGTGAGCGTGCAGATCGACCCTCAATCCGGCCAACTCGCCACCGCGGCCTGTCCCAAGGTCCGCACGGAATATTTCGTCGAAGGCACGCAGCCCGTGGAATTATGCCATCTGCATGGCGGCGGCGGAACACAAGTGGCCAGTTGGGAGACTCAACAGCCGGCGCAGCAGCGCGCAGCCGAGCCGCCCGCTGTAGCACCAGCGCCCGGCCAGCAGAACGTCTATCCGCTACCGCAGCACGTCGCACAGGGACTTCCTCCATCAACGCCCGACTCGGCTCAGCAGCCGCCGCCCCCAGCTGAACAACCGCCTGCCAAGCGCAAGGGCTTCTTTCAACGGCTCCGCGGCATTTTCCGCTAATTATTTGCCTGTGTAGCTAACACGCCAGATCACCCGAGCGCCGTCGTCCGTCACGAGCAACGAGCCGTCGGCTGCTACAGCCACTCCGACTGGTCTGCCCCAAGCAGTTCCATCAGTGGTGAATCCAGTCAGGAAGTCCTGATAGACGCCCGTAGCTCGCCCCTTCTCTAGCGGAATCCGAATCACTTCGCGCCCTGAGCCCTGAGAGTGATTCCACGATCCGTGCTCGGCCGCAAATGCATCGCCCGAATACTCGGCTGGAAACATCGTGCCGTCGTAGAAGGCCATTCCGAGCGAAGCGCTGTGGGCCTGAATCAGGACGTCGGGCACGATCGCCTTATCCTTCAACTCCGGGTGTTTGCCGCCATGGGCCGGATCCGGGTTGCCGCCTATGTAGAACCACGGCCAGCCGTAGAAGCCGCCGCGCGCCACATGTGTCACATAATCGGGAACCAGGTTGTCGCCCAGATTGTCGCGTTCGTTGACGGAGGTCCACAACTCGCCCGTTTCCGGATTAATCGCGAGGCCCACCGGATTTCGAATGCCCGAGGCGTAGATGCCAATGAACTTGCCTTCGGGTGTGTACTCAAGGATATTGGCGCGGTGTAATTCGTCCGCATCGTCGTTATGGTTGGACGCCGATCCCACCGCCAGGAACAGGCTCTTGCCGTCTTTAGAGAAGACGATGTCGCGGGTTGAGTGGCCGCCTCCCGCGGGAATGTCAGTGATCAGCTTCTCGGGCTCTGCGGTCGCCTTGAGATCGCCGTTCTTATATGCGTATCGCACCAGCGTGCTGGTGTTGGTCACATAGACCCACTGTGGATTCGGTCCCGGCGGATAGAAGTTTATGCCGAATGCGTCCGGGAGACTGGCATATACAGAAGATTCCTGCGGCTTGCCGTCGGCCGTAATGCCGCGGAAGATTCGAACTGTTCCAGCGCCTGTATCCGCCATGAAGATGTCCCCGTTCGGAGCCCTGCGCATTTGCCGGGGGACCGTGAGTCCGCTCGCGACATAGAGGTCGACTTTGAAGCCGGCCGGAGCCTTCGGGATGGCGTTTTCAGGGCGCTTGCCAGGCCTGGCAAAACCGGCTGCCACGTACATCCTCACTCGTGGCAGCATCGCAGGGGGCTGAGGTTGGGGAAGATCCTGTGCGCTGATCTTGCGGGCCAATCCAGGACTGAGAGAGGCAGTATTGGTGAATGCCTTCGGCCCGGTCATGACGTTCATGCCGTCAGTTTTGGCCGCATACAGCAAGAGGCCGGCCGCCGCGATGCCGATGCCTGCAGTGAGGGCGATCCAGCGATAGTGTTTCATGGGTTGATGTTACTAAAGTGGTCAATCGCGGTTTCTCGCTTGGCGTTCCACAGTTCCAAATAAATACCTCGCTATCATGAGCACGTGCGGCAGTTCCGCCGAATCACGATCGATCCCGAAGTGATGGGCGGCAAGCCCTGCATCCGTGGCATGCGTGTCACCGTCGGAATGGTAGTGGAAGCGTTATCCGCAGGCCGCACTATAGAGCAACTGCTCGCCGATTTTACTTACCTCGAAGAACCGGACATTCGTGAGGCGCTTGCGTTTGCCGCAAGTCTGGCCCGGGGGCTTGACGTCAGCATTGCGAGTTGATGCGGGCCCTAATCGACGCGGGCCACGAGGCAGTCCATTGGTCCGTGATTGGTTCGGTGAGTGCCAAGGACGGCGAGATCTGTGATCATTGTCTCCTTCATGACTATGTGCTCCTGACGAGTGACCTGGACTCCCCCAGATCCTCGGTCATACTCGGGACGCCGCGCCTCTAGGCGTCCAGTGGCGGCGCCGCAAACGGCTCGGGCGCGAGTCTCAGGCCGTTCGCGAAGAAAGAGACCGTATGATAGAAGCCCACCAGCGCGATCATCTCGAAAATCTGCTCCACGCTAAACGCCTTTGCGATCTTGTCCCAAAGATCGTGCGAGATGTTCGCTGTATCGTGCAATTCGTCCACTAGCCGAATGAGCAGTAGTTCCTCGCCGCTCCACGCCGCGTCGTTCGACTCGCCGTGAACGGTCGCGCGGACCTGCTCGGGCGTCAAGCCGACACGCTGCGCGAAAAACGCGACATGCACGCCCCATTCATACGAGCAGCCACAGCGCGCGCACGTGCGGTCTATTACGATCTCGCGATGGCGCATCGACACCGGTCCGCGGTCCAGCAGGCCGCCGGCCCGGAAGCGCTCATACACGCGGGGAACTCGAGCCAGCGTGGTGAAGAGCGCGAGCGGCGGGACTCCGGGCGGCATGATCTTGTCGAACACTGCCTGCAGCTCGGGCGGATAAGGCGGCGCGACCGGGTCCACTCGCGGCGCGGCGTCGGGTTGAGTTCGTAACATAGGCGATTAGATGAAAGTCCTCAGCTCCGAGTAGCTACTTTTGCGCGCCTTGAGCTTTTGCGCAATTAATCATCTCCACGAACCCGACGCGCCCTTCCAAGTGCGAGCGGAAATCCGGAACGCCGGCGCGATTCTGCGATTCGGGGCCGGACCGCACGCAGTTTGTCAGGATCGCTTCCAATATCTCGAGATCGCCCCGGCGGAGGCTCGCCTCGCGGTTCACAACCACTCCGGCCAACTGCTGGCGAACGCCCTTGCGCACGATGCGCGTCTTGCGCTGATTCAGCGAGAAGCCTTCTTCGAGCGCAATCGCGGCCGCGTTGACCGCGATTCGTCCCACGACTCGCGAATCCCTCGTCGACCACGGCTTCTTAGCGTGAATCTCCTCCGGGGTGAACCACTCGTTCCAGAGAGCCGTGGTTCCGCTCTGCTACGGGCGATCGAAGTCTGTCAGCAGGAGATCAGCCGGGGCGCAATCGTCACTCTGGATTGGTCTGACAACCCTCGTGCGAGAGTCCTTCCACTCAGATAGATCCCAACCGATTCACCGCACGATCAACTTTTTCTTCTATTTCACGTCATCCACTTCCCAACTTCCGCCCCGCCACGCCTTGGTCGCGCGTGGTATTCCAAGGTATGCATCCTTTCAACCCTCTTGCCGCATCTGCCGGCTCTACCAGACAAATGGGTTCGTTTTTTCTAGTCACGCGTCCGGCCGCCCGCCTCGCCGCGAGATGCGTCAACCAAGTCGGCCGCCGGCTCGCCCCCCCGTCGGAATGGCTTCGTTTTTGCGAAAGACGGACTACGCAGGTGTCCGTTGAAACTGGTAGGCTATATGAAAGTAGCGTTCCCAGATACAAGGCGTCTAATGTATTGTCCGACGCAGCCGATAGTACCCCCAAGGAGGCCGACGATGGTTTCCGTACTCTGGATTGTTCCCATAAGTTTGGCGATGGCCCAGGCTCCTCCTGCGGCGTCTTCGCATTCCACTCCCCCGCCCAGCGGCTTTCGCGATGAGCCGAAGCCCACTCAGCCCGCTGCGCCACTATCGCCCAAACCGGCTCCGGTTATCTCGGCCGAGATGCGCGGCGACATCCTGATGGCCCGTAAGATGTACCGCGAGGCTGCGGAAGCTTACAAAGAAGGGCCTAAAAACTCAGCAGTCTTGCTGAACAAGACCGGAATTGCATATCACCAGATGCTTGAACTCGGGCCGGCCGAAAAATATTACCGGCTCGCGACCAGGGCCAATCGAGAATATTCCGAGGCGATTAACAATCTTGGAACGGTCTACTATGCGCGTAAGAGCTATCGCCGTGCCATTGTCGAGTACAAAAGGGCTCTCCGCATCAATCCCAAGTCCGCTTCCATCTGGAGCAATCTGGGCATGGGTTACTTTGCGCGCAAGGATTACAAGCAGGCTGAAGAATCCTGGCAGCGGGCCATGACACTCGACCCCGATGTTTTCGAAAATCACGGCACCCAGGGTGTCCTGCTTCAGGAACGCAGCGTCGAAGAACGCGCCAAATTCCACTATTTCCTGGCGCAGGGTTATGCCAAGAAAGGCGAAAACGATCGCGCGCTGCTGTACATCCGCAAGGCGCTGGAGGAAGGTTTCAAGGACCGCAAGAAACTCACGGAGGATCCGGCCTTCGCCGCTCTGCAGAATCTTGACGAGTTCAAGCAGTTGCTGGCCCTGGAGCCGCGTGTTCTGTAGGCGCCTGGGCCCTCCTTTCTTAGTCACTGTTCTTCTGACACTCAGCCTGGTGGCTTGCGCCCGCAAGGAAACCCGTGCGGTGGAGCGCTTGGCAATTCCCCCGCTCGAGAACCTAAGTTCCGATCCCAGCTTGGATTGGATAGGCCGCGCGGTCTCGGCGGCGCTGGTCTATAACTTGGCCGGCGTGTCGAATGTTTACGCCCAGCCCGTGGAGTCGCCAGCGGGAGCGGAATCGATTCGGGCCTCTCGAATATTGCAGGGATATTTTGTCGCCAGAAACGGCCGGATAGAGCTCCGGGCCACTTTGCTGGACCCTCGAAAAACCGCCACGGTCGCCAGCTTCGCTCTGAATGGTCCGCTGCCCGCGGGCCCGTTGCCGCTGGCTAATCAACTCGCGAAGTATCTCAATTCCTCGGCGCGTGCCTTCTCCACCAACAATGCGGCGGCGTTTCAAGATTTCGGCGTAGCGCTGAGCAAACCAGATGCAACCAGCGAATTGTCGAGCTTCGAAGCGGCGACAGCGGCCGATCCCAGGTTCACCAGCGCGGCATTGTCTTCGGCCAGGCTGCTGATCGAAACTGGCAATCACGACCAGGCCCGCACTGTCCTGGCGACCGCCATGAATGCCCATCCGGACCCGATTGACCAGGCTCGCATCGAATACCTGGCTGCTACAGCGGCCAACGATACCGCCGCGCGCGTTAGGGCCCTGGAGAAGATGACGCGTCTTATTCCGGCAGATTCTCAGGTGCCCCGCGAGTTAGCCGATCTGCAGTCTGTCCAGCGGAAATTGCAGGATGCCGTGCGGAATTACGAAGCCGTCACGCGGCTTGATCCCGAGGATGCCCAGGCTTGGAACCAACTTGGTTATGCCTATGCTTACGCTCAGAATCTGGCCTCCGCCCGTCGCGCGCTAGATCATTACAGGCAATTGCTTCCGCCGGAAGAAGCGAATCCGCTTGATTCGTTGGGGGAAGTCAGCTTCTATTTGGGTGATTATGCCGGACGCCGAACATTATTTCCTGCAGGCGCACGATAAGAATCCCGCCGAGTTCGCGGGCGGCGAGTTGATAAAAGCCGCCCAGGCCCGGCTCATGCTGGGCGATCTTCCAGCCGCGGACGCCATCTTTCATCGTTACCTCGGCTTATTGCAGCATTCCCAAGGCGCCCTGGCCGGCTATCAGCAGGCCCAGTGGGAGTTTTTGACGGGCCGCCATAAAGCGGCCATCGCCAGGCTCGAAAAACTCGTGCCCACCGTAGAAGGAGAAGCGCAGGCGCTGGCTCTCTGCCAGCTTTCGATTTGGAAACTGGAGACCGGCGACTCGAAAGCTGCCGCGGATTTGGCTGCCCAAGCCGTTCCGGGAGCCCGCAGCCCCCGCCTTCGGAACATCAGCGCCGTATGCCGTTTTCTGGCTGCGATGCCCGTTCCCAGTTCCGGCTCACCCCTCGCCGATGCCTACGCTCGTTTGTTCGAGCGGAAATTCGCCGAGGCTGTGCCGCTGCTCGAAGGCTTGTACCGCGAGACCAATCCATCCACCGACGCCCAAATTCGCACGCTGCTGGCATGGGCCTACGTGGAAACTGGGCGAGTGAAAGAAGCCCAACAACTGGTTGAGCGAACCCCCATCCCACTTTCCTCGGGCGAACCACTCTTCTCGGATCTGATATTCCCTCGCTATTTCTATTTGCGGGGAGCCGTTCTTCAGCAGGAAGGAAAACGCGCGGAAGCCAAGCAGAGCTACGAACTATTCCTCAAATATGCGGGCGACATCCCCGGCATCTTTGGCGACCAGTCCAAGGCCCGCCAAAGCCTCGGCAATCTGTAATCCGGAGTGGTTTACAAGCTTACGCTCGCGATACAGGCCGAAGAAGCCATCCAATAGACCCCGCGTCTCCAGTCGCCCTCCAGAAAGCAAGCGACTCCCGACGCAATGTTGCAGAGAAAGAGGATACCAGGAAATAAGAGACGGTTATTCAGGTTCATATTGGCAGTACTCCGCTACCTGCCTTATCTATCGACCGGGTGCGCGCCCTTGTTTACAGTACAGTTAGGATATGCCATTCGCTCTCAATAACGGAGTTCGTATCTACTGGGAAGAGACCGGCGGCGGCCCGCCCCTGCTCCTGATCATGGGCCTGGGGTATGCGCACCAGATGTGGCATCGGACCACGCCGCTGGTCTCGAAGCATTTCCGCACCATCCTTTTGACAACCGTGGTGTGGGGCAGAGCGATCTCCCGCCGGGACCCTATCCGATCGCCACCATGGCCGCCGATGCCGCCGCTGTGCTGGATGCCGCGGGAGTCGAAAGCGCCGACGTGTATGGAGTCTCGATGGGCGGCATGATCGCCCAGGAGTTTGCGATTCAATATCCTCAGCGCGTGCGCAAGTTGATCCTCGGCTGTACGGCTTGCGGTGGTCCGAAAGTCGTGCGCTCTGAGCCGGAAGTCACTCAAGTGCTCATGATGCGCGGCAACATGACCATGGACGAAGGGATCGAGGCGGCCGTGCCCTACATTTACGATGCCGATACTCCCAGGGCGCGAATCGAAGAGGATCTAGTCATTCGGCGCGCGACTTATCCGAAGGCCGAGGCTTATGCGGCTCAGTTGCAAGGGATTCTGGCGTGGGAATCCTATAGCCGGCTGGGCCAGATCAAGGCGCCCACACTGGTGATCCACGGAGAGACCGATCGCCTGGTGCCGGCGGGTAACGGAAAGCTCATCGCCGAGACGATCTCAGGCTCCAAGCTGGTGACGATACCGCATGCCAGCCATATTTATACGACCGATCAGCCCGAGGCAAGCAATAAAGCGGTGATGGAGTTTCTGCTGGAACGCAAAGAGGCCGGCGTCGGAGTGGCGCAGGTCTCCTGACCTGCCGATGAATCTTTACTGCTTGCGTTCAGGTTGGTCAGAGCCCTGTATGCTGATCCGCCCTCTCTTTTATTTTTTCGGCGGCCCGATGGCTCTCTTCCTTGATCTCGCGTCCAGCTTGGTCGAGCTTCGGGCCGGCCTTGCGATCTAGCTCCTCGACGCCGTGCTTCAACTGCTCGGACGCGTGTTCGGCCTCGCGCTTCATTTCGCGGCCTGCTTCACGCGCCTTTTCGTTGGCCCGCTCTTGATCGGAGGGTGAACAACTCGACAACAGGAATGCAGCGAAGGATGCCAGTAAAGCTCGTTTCATATAGTCCCTATCGGATGGACGCGCGCCGATATAAGTAGTTTCCCTAGGTTGGCGCCTTTTCTGCCCATTGCTCCCAACCCTGCTGGATCTAGAATGGGCTACTAGCATGCGTATGCCTCTTGCTCTCTAAGCTGGCTGGACTAATGGCGCTGCTGGTGTTGCTCCCGCCCGCCGAGCGCACAACTCGTGCAACTGCGTCACTGGACCGGACAAGGCGTCTCGCCGGTATACGAAGGTTACGACGTTAACCCCGACGGTTCCTTCAACATGTGGTTCGGCTACATGAATCGGAATTACGAGGAAGAGCTGGATATTCCGATCGGCGCCGATAACCACTTTGAACCCGGAGGCGATCGCGGGCAGCCAACGCATTTCCTGATCAGGCGGCACAAGGATGCGTTTAAGGTCGTCGTTCCCAAGGATTTCGGCGAACAGCAGCTGGTGTGGATCTTGACGGCGCACGGTCAGACCCAGCAGGTGGTCGGGACTCTGAAGCCGGTCTGGATGATCGACCGCTTGCGGACTACGCGCGGCGGAAACAGCGAGCGGGTGGATTCGAACACGCCGCCGGTAGTGCATGTCGAGCCCTCGTCGCCGGTGGTTGCTGGTTCCGGCGCCCTAACGCTGACCGTCTCGGCGACCGATGATGGTTTGCCGGTGCGCGCGGGAAAACCGGTCGGGATGACCGCCATGTGGGGCAAGTACCGAGGGCCTGGTAGCGTTGTGTTCGATCCGGCCAGCGCGAAGGTCGTGGATGGCCGGGCAGTCACCACCGCCAGTTTTAGCGAGCCCGGCGAATATGTCCTGCAGGTTGTGGTGGATGACGGCTCCGGCGAGTTAGCCGGAAATTTCGGATATCACTGCTGTTGGACTAACGTAGAAGTGAAGGTGAGTGTCAAGGGAGGCGGCGATGTTAAAGCTCAGCGGTAGCATTCTGGTTGGTTCTCTGATGATCCTGTTCGTCGCGCAGGCGGCGGAGAATGGCAAGACAGACGGCGCGCGACAGGTGACGTTCAGCAAAGACGTGGCGCCCGATTTTTCAAAAGAGCTGCCAGTCCTGTCATCACCAGGGGACCTCGGCGCCGATGTCGCTGATGACCTATTCCGAGACGCGGCCCTGGGCGCGCTCTATCAAAGAGCGCGTGGTCCGCCGCGACATGCCGCCCTGGCATCTCGACAAAACGGTAGGCATCCGGCAGTACAAGAACGACCGGTCGTTGAGCGACGACGAGATCGCGACCATCGCGCGCTGGGTGGATAACGGCGCGCCGCAGGGCAATCCGGCGGACATGCCGCCGGCGCCCAGTTTCACCTCCGACAAGGAATGGTTTATCGGCACGCCGGATCTGACGGTGACGACCGACCAGGATTTCGTCATGTATCCCAATGGTCCGGACTGGTGGCTGGATCAGTTCGGCGAGGTGAAGATGACGGAAGATCGCTGGATCAAAGCCATGGAGGTCAAGCCCAGCAATCCCAAGATCGTGCACCACGCGGTGATATACGCGATCGAGCCGGACGCACCGGAAGGGACGCCGGAGGGAGGCGTGCAGCTGCACGAATACGCCGTCGGAAAATACGGCGATATCTTCGCCGACAACACCGGCCGGTTACTAAAGAAAGGCACGCGGCTGCGTTTCGACATGCACTATTTCGCGGTCGGCTCGGCGGAGCACAACAAGACCACCATCGCCTTCAAGTTTTATCCCAAGGGCGAAGTTCCGAAGTATCAGGTCCGGTCGATCGCCATCCGAAACGTGCCCAACGATGAGCTCGAAATTCCGCCCAATAGCGTGGTTCGCACCGATGGCTACTATCGCCTGACCAGGAACGCGCGCATCGATTCGTTCCAGCCGCACATGCACATGCGCGGGCGCGGGATGACTGTCGAAGCGATCAATCTGAACAACACCACCACCATCCTCAGCTCGGTGGACCATTTCAATTTCAATTGGCACATCAACTACATTTACGCCGATGATGTCGCCCCGCTATTGCCGGCCGGAACGGTGCTGCACATGATCGGCATCCACGACAATACGTCCGCGAACCCGCGCAATCCCGATCCAAATATGTGGGCTGGTTTCGGGGAGCGGAGTGTCGATGACATGGTGCAGGTGTGGCTCGACATTGTGTACCTGGAAGACGCCGAGTTCAATCGGCTGGTGGCGGAGCGAAACGCGAAGAAAGGGCCGCGACTGGCGGCGAAACTTGTTCAATGAGAGCTATCCACAGGCAAGAATGCCTGCGCCACTCGGGGATTCTGCTTAGCTGAGTTTACTGAGTTGTGCCCTAAGCTGGTTAGGATGAGCCGTGGAATCTTCGCGCTACTGTGCGCCGCTGTCGTGATTCCGGCGCGGGCGCAAACCATCGCCGGCTGCCAGATTTTTCCGTCGAACAACGTTTGGAATGCGCGCATCGATACGCTCCCGGTGGACGCGAGATCGGCTGCTTATGTGAACAACATAGGCCCGGCCAGCGGTTGCCTTTGCCACCTTTGGCTCGGGGCTTTGGCTGGGCGCGCCGATAGGGATTCCGTTCGTCACGGTGCCCGGCACGCAGCCTAAGGTCGCGGTCACGTTCTTATATTCGAGCGAGAGCGATCCAGGGCCTTATCCGATTCCCGCCGAACGCCCCCATTGAGGGCGGAAGCAGCAGCACTGGCGACCGGCATATCGAAGTGATCGATCAGACCAATTGCATCCTATATGAAGTTTCCGGTGCATATCCACAGCCGAATGGTTCGTGGACCGGCGGTTGCCGGCGCGATATTCGATCTGAAGGCGAACAACCTCCGGCCAGCGACCTGGACGTCCGCCGATGCAGCGGGCTTGCCGATCTTTCCGGGTCTGGCGCGCTACGACGAAGTTGCGGCCGGCGCCATCAATCACGCGCTTCGGTTTACCGCTCCGCAAACCCAGATGGCATTCGTGTGGCCCGGGCGCCACCAGGCATCGGGTATCACGGATCCCAATTTTCCACCCATGGGCCAGCGATTCCGGCTGAAGGCGAGCTTCAACATCGCGACTTTCTCATCACAAACGCAGGTGATATTACGTGCGCTGCAACAGTACGGGATGTTTTTGGCCGACAACGGGACAGCGTGGTACCTGGAGGGCGCTGCCGGATGATCGCTGGGACAACAATCAACTGCGCGAGCTGGAGCAAGTGCAAGGCACGGATTTCGAGGCGGTGGACGAGTCGTCGCTCATGCTGGATCCCAACTCGGCGGCCGTAAAAGGAGCGGCGGCGCCGGCAGTTTTGACGTTGAGCCGGACATCGTTGAACTTCGGTTACAGCGGGTCGCTGGTTACCAGCCCGCAGACGGTAGCATTGACATTCACGGGAGCGAGCGGCGTGAGCTGGACGGCATCTTCCGATCAGCCCAACATCACGGTTTCACCGACCTGCGGGGACTGGCGATGCGGTGTTACAGATAACTGCGACAGGCGGCTTGAGCGGTGCGATAACCGTCTCGGCGCCGGCGCGTAAGCGCGTCCGGACAGGTTCAGGTGAATGTCGCAAGTGCCGTGCCCAGCTATCCCTACGGAAGTTTCGATACGCCGGCGAACGATACCACCGGGATTGCCGGCGCGATTCCGGTGACTGGATGGGCGCTCGATAGCATCGAAGTAGCGAGCGTTGGCATCTGGCGCGAGCGGATAGGAAACGAGCCGACTGGATCCAATGGATTGGTCTACGTCGGCGACGCGACATTCGTAGCGGGCGTGCGGCCCGACGTCCAGGCGTTATATCCGAATGCTCCGCTAAATTATCGCGCCGGTTGGGGCTACATGCTGCTGACGAATTTCCTGCCCAACTCGGGCGGAGCGGCCGGTCCGGGCAATGGAACCTACAAACTGCATGCCATCGCGGTGAATAAATCGGGCGGCGATCACTCGACTTGGGAACTCGCACGATTACCGTGGACAATGCGCAAGCTTCCAAACCGTTCGGCACCATCGACACGCCCGCGCAGGGCGCCACGATATCGGGTAACGCTTACGTGAATTTCGGCTGGGCTTTAACGCAGAGCGGGTACAACATTCCCATCGACGGGTCGACAATCACAGTGATGGTGGATGGCGTGGCGGTTGGACATCCCACCTATAATCAATACCGCGCCGATATCGCGACCGTTTTCCCGGGCTTGGCGAATAGCAACGGGGCGGTTGGGTATTTCTATCTCGACACGACCAAGCTGACCAACGGAACGCATACCATTAGCTGGGTAGTGTACGACAACCAGGGCCGCAACGATGGGATCGGCAGCCGTTATTTCACAGTGGAGAACTAGCCGCGTTTACTGCTTCTGGAACACCAGTACGTCCGGCTTATCGACCCGAGGGACGATGGAACTCACCTCTACCGTCAGAGCCTTGGCGTCATCGGATAGCTTCATCCGGTAGCGGTTGACGTGTTCGCCTCGGGTCTCCATCTCCACCAGCGTGAGCCCGTTGTACCAGAAAGAGGCTTTCGCCTTGCTTTCTCCGGCGATATTGCAATCCTTTCCATCGGTGGAACACTTCAACTCGACCTTCTTGGCGTTGCCACTTTCGGTCTCGATGATGTGGATGGTATTGTCGCCTTCTTCAATTACCCAAGTTGCGTTCGCGACCTTGGTGTTGGTCTGCTCGCTCTTCGAGGAATCGAATTGCCAGGTGCCGGCGAGGTTAGGATGGTCTTGCGCTTCGCCCGGATAGGCGAAAAGCACTAAGGCCAAAAACGCTGACGACGTTGTCAGGTTACGCATAGGAATACTCCTTTTCCAAAACGGTGGCCTGTAGCGCATGCTAGCATGAATCGGATAATGCCAGGCGCTATGAAGCTGACCGACAAATTTACGCTCGAACAAGGCCGCGTGTATCTGACCGGCATCCAGGCTCTGGTCCGGCTGCCGATCGACCAGATGCGGCGCGATCGCCGGGCCGGGCTCAACACCGGCGCGTTCATTTCGGGCTACGAAGGCTCGCCCTTGGGCGGCTACGATATGGCGCTGGCGCGCGCCGGGAAGCTTTTGTCGGAGCACAACATCCACTTTCGGCCCGGCGTGAATGAGGACCTGGCGGCGACCGCCGTCCTGGGCAGCCAGATTTACGACGTGATCGGGAAGAGCAAGGTGGAGGGCGTGGTCGGGATCTGGTACGGAAAAGGTCCGGGCGTCGATCGATGCGGCGACATTTTTCGCCACGCCAATCTGGCCGGTACCGGCAAGAACTGCGCCGCGCTGGTGCTGTGCGGCGACGATCCGATTTCCAAAAGCTCCACCATCCCGAACCAGAGCGAGTTCAGCCTGTTCAATGTCGGCATCCCGTTCCTTTATCCCGGCAACACGCAGGAGATGATCGATTACGGCTTGCTGGCGATTGCCATGTCGCGCTTCTCCGGCGCGTGGGTGGGGATGAAGATGGTCACCGACGTCTGCGACGGCGGCGGCACCGTGGATGTCGATCCCGACCGGCCCGTCATCCGCTGGCCGGAAGGTTATCAGAAGTACAGCGATCGCGCGGCTGGTTCCGCCGATCACGCTGGCGCTGGAGCACGAGGTCAACAACCGGCGTCTGGAAGCCGCGCGCCAGTTCGCGCGACTGAACGGCGTGAACCGGCATAACGGCGCCAAGGCGCGCATTGGCATCCTCAGCACCGGCAAATCGTATTACGACCTGATGCAGGCGCTGCGCGACTTGGGCGTGCACGACGGTGTCCGCATCGGAAAAGTGGGAATGCCCTTCCCGCTCGAGCCCGAGTTCGTGAAGGATTTCGCGAGCGGCCTGGAAACCGTGCTGGTGGTGGAAGAAAAGCGCAGCTTCCTCGAGATGCAGCTTCGCGAGATCCTCTATGATCTGCCGGGGCATCCGGCGGTCCTGGGCAAGTCGCACTTTCCCGCCGACGGCGAGCTCGATCCCGACAAGATCGCCAAGGTCTTGTGCGAAGTGCTGAAGCCTGGCTGCGCGACAGGTAGCTACGCCGGGCACCGTAATGTCCGCGCCGAAGTCGATCGGCTCACGGCCGGCGGCTTTCTGCTCCGGCTGCCCGCACAATCGTTCCACACTGCTGCTGGAAGGCCAGATCGCGGGCGGCGGCATCGGCTGCCACACCATGGCGATGCGGCTGAACGACCCGAATCGCAACATTTCGTTCCTGACGCACATGGGCGGCGAAGGCGCGCCGTGGATCGGGATGACGCCCTTCGTCGATCATCCGCACATTTTTCAGAACATCGGCGACGGCACGCTGTTTCACTCCGGATATCTGGCGATCGAAGCCTGCGTCGCGGCGAAGGTCAACATCACTTATAAGATTCTCTACAACGGCCACGTCGCCATGACGGGCGGACAGATCGCGGTGGGCGCGCTGCCCATTCCGGATCTGACGCGCAAGCTGCAGGCCGAGGGCGTCCGCAAGACCGTGGTGCTGGCCGAGGATGTCGAGAAATACGCGCGATGCCGAGCGATTTCGCGTCGAACGCCGAACTGCGGTCGCGCGACGAGCTGCCGCGAACGCTGCGCGAGATGGAGAAGATTCCCGGCGTAACGCGTGATCATTTACGACCAGGAGTGCGCGGCCGAAAAGCGCCGCAAGCGATCGCGCGGGCTGCTGGCCGAGCCGACCATGCGGCTGGTGATCAACGAAGAGGTTTGCGAAGGCTGCGGCGATTGCGTGAAGCAGTCCAACTGCATGAGCCTGACGCCGGTGATGACCGAGCTCGGACAGAAGATCCGCATTCATCAGTCGTCCTGCAACAAGGATTATTCCTGCGCGCTGGGCGATTGCCCGTCGTTCGTGTCGGTTCAAATCAAAGCCGGGCACTGGTCTGAAGAAGAAGACGCTGCCCAAGCTTCCGCCGGCCGAAGTTCCGCTGCCGCGCCAGATGGCTGAAGGCGGGCGAGGGTTATCGCATCATCGGTCCGGGAATCGGCGGAACGGGCGTGGTGACCATCAACGCGCTGCTGGCGACGGCGGCCTGGATCGATGGCTTGCGTGTCGCGACGCTCGATCAGACCGGGACGGCGCAAAAGGGCGGCGCGGTGGTCTCGCATCTGCTGCTCAGCGAGCAGCCCATCGAAGCGCCCGCCAAAGTGAACGCGGCGAACGCGGATTTGATTCTGGGATTCGATCTGCTGGGCGTGGCGCATCACAGACAATCTGAGCACCGCCCGCGCCGAGCATACGGTCGCCGTGGTCAATACGGACGTGGTTCCGACCATCGACACCATTCGCAATCGCTCGCCGTTTGGCGGCCCTGAGCAAGATGGTGGATCTGGTGAATTCGGTCACCAATCGCGGCCGCAATATTTTCGTGGACGCGCAACCGGCTGGCGGAGGCGCTTTTCGGCAGCCACATGGCCGTCAATATTTTCCTGACTGGCGTGGCCTATCAGGGCGGCTTGATCCCGATTTCGCTCGAAGCGATGGAGAAGGCCATCGAGCTGAACGGCGTGGATATCGAGCGAAACATGCAGGCGTTTTCCTGGGGCCGCAAATATTACGAAGACGCGGCTTGGGTGGAAAGCTTCCTGGCGTCGGAAACGAAGCAATCAAGCCATCGATTCGATCGCGTCGCCGAACTGCGGGAGTATCAGAACGCGGCCTACGCGCAGACGTACGTCGATTTTCTGGAGAAGATCGGCGAACCGTCGCTGCGCGAGGTGGTCGCGAAGTATCTGTACAAGCTGATGGCCTACAAAGACGAGTACGAAGTCGCGCGCTTGCTGACCAAGCCGGAGTTCGAGCGCCGGGCGCTGGACATGTGGGCGGCGCCGGAATCGATCTCATACAATCTGCATCCGCCGCTGCTGCGCAGTTTCGGAGTCCACAAGAAGCTGAAGCTGGGCTCGTGGTTCCGCACGCCTTTGCTGGTGCTGAAGCGATTCAAAGGCCTGCGCGGGACGCCGTTCGATATTTTTGGCTACGCGGCGCATCGGCGGCATGGAGCGGTCGCTGATCCAGTGGTATCGCGAACTGATGGAGCAGGTGATCGCGAATCTGACGCCGGACAATCTGCCGCTGGCGCTGGAGATCGCGGCCTTGCCCGATCAGATCCGCGGGTACGAGAAAATCAAAGAACAGAATATCGCGAAGGTGAAGCAGGCAGCTGCTGAAAAGCTGGAAACTCTCAAGGCCAGTCTGCACGCCGGTGTAAACGCGGTACGCTGAGGGCCCGCGCGAAGATTCTCCAACCATCCTCCGTGCCCCTAAGGCTTAACGCTTAGCGGGACGATCTTAGTACGTGTTGGACATCTCATCTAGAGGAATAATTATGTTCTTTCTAAAACGCCATGCGATTCTTATAATTGCGGCCGCACTGGCGCCGGCCATTTTCGCGCAAAGCGCAGCTAGCCAAAGCGCAGCCAGCCGGTACGCACTCATTTTGGAAGATCGTTCCTATTACTGCAGCGATTTGCGACGCGCGAGGCGGTCGAATCAACCGATGGCAGAAGCGACCGGCAACAGATCGAAGCCCAGCAGCGAAGCCTTCGCGATGTACTGGCGTCGCGACACATTACCGTGACCGGCTCGGTGACGATCCTCACTAATGCCATCTTCGTGGCTGCGCCGAAGGAACGCGTGGCGAGCTGAAGAGCCTTCCAGGTGTGAAAGGCGTGGTGCCGCTGCGCCGTCATCATCTCGATCTAAACCGGGCGAATGTGTTGCTCAATGCCCCGGCCGCGTGGAACTCGCTAGGGCGGAAGCCAGAACGCGGGCGCCGGGATGAAGATCGCCATTATCGATACCGGAATCGATCAGACGCATCCCGCGTTTCAGGACAGTTCACTTACCATGCCGGCGGGATATCCGATGTGCAATGTATCCAACTGCGCGGCGTACACCAACAACAAAGTTATTGTGGCGCGCAGCTATGTTCAGCAGTTGGCAGCCGGGAGCGATCCCAATAATCCGCCGCCGACTCGCGTCCCGACGATTATTCTCCGCGCGATCGTTCCGGCCATGGCACCGCAACGGCCTCCTGCGCCGCGGCAGTGTCCAACACCGGGCCGGCGGGTTTGACCTTTACCGGCATGGCTCCCAAAGCGTATTTGGGAAACTACAAAATTTTCGGATCCCCCACGGTGAATGACGGCGCCACCGACGATGTGATCCTCATGGCGCTGGAAGACGCGCTGAACGATCACATGGATATCGCGTCGCTGTCGCTGGGCAGTCCGGCATTCACCGGCCCGCTGGATACGGGCGCCGCTTGCGGCAATGCCGCTGGAGTCCCGTGCGACCTGCTTCCGCCCGCGGTGGAGAGCGCGGTGCAGGCCGGGATGGTAGTGGTGATGGCTGCTGGAAACGAGGGCGATACCGGCTTTTCGACGCCCACGCTGAGCACGATTTCGAGCCCCGGTGACGCACCCTCGGGAATCGCCGTCGGCGCCACCACAAACTCGCACTTCTTGACGGAAGGCGTCGAGGTGCCGGGATCGGGTGTTCCGTCGAATCTTCAGAAACTGGCAGGCACGTTCGGAAACGGAAACATCCCGATCGGCGCGGTCGCCGCTCCGCTGGTGGACGTTACGGCGCTGGGCGACAACGGCCTGGCTTGTAGCGGGTTGCCCGCCGGCTCGTTGACTGGGGCGTTTGTTCTGATAGAACGCGGCACTTGCGACTTTGCTGCTGAAAGCGGCCAACGCGCAGAATGCCGGGGCCAGCGGCGTGATTTTCTATATGGCGGATCAGACGGCGCTGCTTTCGCCCGATGTGGGGACGGCATCGCTCACCGCCATCATGATTTCCAATAACGATGGCGTGGCGCTCAAGTCCTTCATCGATTCGAATCCGGGCCAGACCGTCTATATCGATGCGAGCGGCCTTCGAGCAGACCTCGACCGCTTTCGACCAACTCACCAGCTTCTCTTCGCTGGGCCCCTCGACCGGCCTCAATGCTCTCAAGCCGGATCTGGTGGCGGTGGGACAGGACATATACATGGCTGCCGAGAACTATGACCCGCTCGGAGACTGTGTACAGCGCGAATCGATATGCCGCGGCGGCGGGAACCAGTTTTTCGACGCCCTTGGTATCAGGCGCTGCAGCGCTAGTGAAGCAGGCTCATCCGAGCTTCACTCCGGCGCAGATCAAGTCCGCATTGGTAAATACCGGCTCGCAGGTGGTCACCAGCGACGATTCGGGTGATATGGTGAGTATTCCAGCGGTGGGCGGCGGGAAACTGGATGCGGGTACGGCTCTCCAGACCACCATCACGGCCAATCCGGCATCCATTTCGTTTGGAGTGGTGACGTCATTGCCGGCTAGCCAATCGATCCAGATTACGAACGCCGGAACGAGCCCGGTGAATTTGTCGCTGGCGTTGGCGCCGATCACTTCGGCAACTGGCGCCAGTTTGACGCTCAATAAGCAAACCCTGACTCTAGCGGCCGGCGCTTCGGGCAGTGTGAGCCTGACCATTGCCGGAACCGCGCCTAAGCCGGGATCCTATTATGGTGCCATCACAATTCAGGGCGCCGGGCCGGCTTTGCGGGTTCCTTATCTATTTGTAGCGGGCAGCGGCGTGGCCAACAATCTTATTCCACTCAGCGGCGATGGCTTTGATGGAACTGTCGGCCAACAAATTCCGGATGGAGTGATTGCCATTAAACTAATCGATTCGGCGGGAGTGCCGGTAGCGGGCGTTCCAGTAAGCTTCACGGCCAATAGCGGCGGGACCATACAAACGTCCGACTCTCAAACCAATGCTTATGGTATTGCTCAAGCCGTCCCGATCCTAGGGGCGCAGCCCGGCAGCTATGACTTCAACGCCAGCGTAACCGGCTCCACCTCCGGCGGCCTTTCGTGGGACTTCACGGGTTCCGCTCGAGCCGTACCCACCATCGCGGCGAATGGCATCCTCAATGGCGCTAGTTTTGAAACGGGCAGAGCCGGTGGCGCCCGGTTCCTATGTCTCGATCTTTGGAAGTAATCTAAGCGATTTAACCGATTTTGCCAAGACGACGGTACTTCCGCTGGCAATCGATTACGCAATGGTGAGCTTCGATGCGGCGGCGCCTTTGGGTAATATCAGCGTGCCTGGGCGCCTCATCTATGTCTCTCCGGGGCAGGTGAATCTCCAGGTACCGTGGGAATTGCAGGGTCAGGGCTCCGCCCAGGTGAAAGTGACGATTGATTTCTCCTACGGAAACGTCGTGACGCTGCATCTTTCCAACTACTCGCCAGCGTTCTTCGAGATTGGCGGCGGGAATGTCGCCGCATTGGATTCCAATAACCAGGTGATCGGCGCGAGTCACCCCGCCCAACAAGGACAGACGGTCCAGCTTTACCTAAATGGTCTGGGCCCGGTAAACAATCAACCTGCTAGCGGCGATCCGGCTCCATCGTCCCCATTGGCGACTTGCATGTCCGCGCCGACCGTAACCATCGGTGGAAAAACAGCAACCACCTCGTTCTGCGGTTTGGCGCCGGGATTCCCGGGACTCTACCAGATCAACGCGACGGTTCCAACCGGCCTAACTCCCGGTTCTCAGCCGATCACCGTCTCGATAGGGGGACAGACCTCGCAGGCCGCCGCAAGTCTTGTTGTGCAGTAGTCGTCGGCGCTGCCTGCGTACTGAAACCGATTACGAAAGCATCCGGGTCACCGGGGTTGGTGCCCTTCGCCGGTCCACCGAACGCATCAAAGATCGGGCCGCTGGTGTACCCGGTCAGATAAATAAGGTTGTTGGTCGCGTCATAATCGATTCCATAGGCGATTTGCAGCCCGTCGGTTCCGAGGTAAGTGAGGAACTTGATCCCCGCGGGCCCAGGAATCGACGGATTGAACTCCAGGGCGAAAGCGTCCTGGGTGTTGTCATAAGCGGACTGCAGCGCGTTAGCGGTGACTGGCAAACCGGGGGACTCGGTAAAGCCAGCCATATACAGGTTCCCGTTCGGGTCCATCTTGAGATCGAACGGCACGTCGGCGTTGCTTCCGCCGAAGTAAGTCGAATAAACCAGCTGCCCCGAACCCGAATTGGCCGGATTCAAAATGGTGACGAAGGCATCCGTGTTCCCGCCGTATTGTGTTTGCAAAGCGTTGTTGGTGACGGGGAAGTTTGCCGACAAGGTATAACCGCTCACGATTACGCGGCCCTGACGCATCGAGGATAATGTTGCGCGCTTCTTCCTCCCCGGCGCCACCGAGAAATGTGCCGTATTGTAGATGGCTGCCGCCGGGCGTGGTATTGATCTGCGCGACGAAAGCGTCGCCACCGGAGCTGTAGTTAGGGTTAAAGCTGGAGCCGGCGACCGGGAAATTGTACGAGTACGTGCCGCCTACAATCCAAATCGTCCCGTCAGATGCGGCCGCAATCCCGCGTCCAGTATCCCACCCGGTGCCGCCCAGGTAAGTTGAGAAGAATAGGGAGCCAGAGCCGGATTGTCCCGGATCGATGCCGGATACAAACGCATCTTGGCTTCCGGCCGCTGCCTGGAAGCCATTCACGATCGGGAAATCGGTGGACTGGGTCCCGCCCGTCATCCACATCCTTCCCTGGGAGTCGACGGCAATCGCGTTTGCGCTATCGTTGCCGCTGCCTCCAAAGTACGTTGAATAGAGCGGGACCTCGAACAAATCGAGCTTCATGACGAAGGCGTCGGTGGCCCCGTTCAAAAGGGTCTGCGCTGGGTTTACCGTTGGAAAATTGGTCGACGCCGTGGTGCCGGTCAAATAGACGTAGCCTTTTGAGTCGACGGCCATGCCTCCCAATGAGTCATTCCCGCTGCCGCCGATAAAAGTGGCATAGAGGATCTGAGAAGCCGGAGGGGCCGTGGGGTCGATTATGGCGAGAAAAAGATCCTCACCGCCGGCCGGAAGCGTTCCAGCAGCGGGTCCGGCGGTCGGGAAATCGCTCGAATAGGTGGTGCCCGCGATGTAAATGATGGCCACGTGCATCGTGATCGATGGCATATCCGATGTCCTGCGAAGAGCCGGCAAAGTATTGCTCCAAGGTAACCACCGGATCGATCACCAGCTCGCGCTCGTGGTCATAACGGCCGAGGGCGAACCCGTAAGATCCATCGCGATTCCTGCGGAATCGGCTGGCGATGGGCATCCTGGCTCCATTGGCCGCGATCTGGTAGGCAACCGGACGTTTCAGCAGAAACGCGGCATTCAGGTTGCCGTCGCGATCGAGGCTGGGCTGGCTACCTTGAAACGCGAGCCGTATTCGCCGCGCGTCAGCCCCGGGTTGAATCAATAGGTCATATTCGAGCTGACCCGCGTTGCCGTAGTAAACCACGTCGACGCCGGGATAAAGCCCACGCGCCTGGAGCCGGCCGTAGTTGGGAACGCCGCGCCGCCATTTGGTAGGATCGTTGCCGAAGAAAATGCCGGTTGTGGAACGCAGTTTCTCGAGCCCTTCCAGTCGGGCGTTGCGATCTGCGCCCGCGAAGTCAAAGCGCAAAGTCCTGCCGCCGGCTTGAACTTTCGCACTACTGCCCTCGAAGACGAAGTGCGAGCGGGTGCCGCGGACGATAAATTCATGAGAGTCAGCTCCTGGTCCGGGCTCGAATCGCAAGGGCGAAGTCGCCAATATGCGAGCGGCGTCGGGAGTGGCGGCGAAGAGCATGCCACAGGCGAAGGACACAAGAGAAAGAAGAAAGCTTATTTTCATTTTGAAAGCGAATGCTGGTTAGGACGTGCCAACTGTCACCCAGGTTAACGGAAAATGCATGCAATGAGGGCTAGGAACTGCTGACATTACAAAACTTCACAATCTTCGACGGTAGCACACTCGGCTTTCCGGTAACGGTAGAGTGGTCGAGGGCGTCTGCCCAAACAAGATGCAGAGAAAAGCTGTTCGACAACTCACTATTCTTGCTGCAGGGGCGATCGCGCTCTTCGCGGCCGACGCTTGGAAAACGAAGGATTCCAAGGAATGGACCAGCGAGGAAGTGACCAAGGTGCTCACCGACTCGCCTTGGGCGAAGGACCAGACGGTCGCCCCGGAAGGAGCCGGGCAACAGCAACAACGCGGAGGCCGTCGGGGCGGCGGAATCGGATTTCCGGGCGGCGGCGGTGGGTATCCCGGTGGCGGAGGCGGCTATCCCGGTGGTGGAGGTGGCTACCCTGGGGGCGGAGGTGGATACCCAGGTGGCGGTGGAGGGTATCCCGGGGGTGGCTATCCGAACGGTGGTGGAGGCTATCCGAACGGCGGTGGAGGAGGATATCCGAATGGTGGCGGCCGGGCGTCTTCGATGAACCTCACCATCCGATGGCAGAGCGCTGAGCCGGTCCAGGAGGCGCTGATCCGCCAGCGAAGCTTGACTGCGGATGAGTCGAAGGCGCTCGCGGATGCCAGCCAGAAGGATTACATTATCACTGTCGTCGGATTTCGGGCGCCCAGCCGGCGCAACCGGAACGGTGACATCGATTCACCGGATTCGAGCGATCAGGATCGCGATCGCGATACCAAGATCAGCAACGACGCTCTGCGCACTCGATTTCTGGACGCCGCTCGACTCGTTCCCAAGGGGAAGAGTCCGATCTACGCCGAGGATGTCCAGTTTGAAGGGCCGAACGGGGCCAGTGAGATACGATTCTTGTTCCCCAGGAGCAAGGAAATCTCCGCCGACGACAAAGAGGTCGTCTTTGGCTTTGAGTCGCAGGGAATCAAATTTGAGCACAAGTTTCGCCTGAGCGACATGAACTACAAAGGGAAGCTGGCACTGTAACCCTCCGTCCTCTGGCAATACTGCGCCTGTCTTACAATCGAGTCATATGCTACTGGTGCGAACCGTCGGCCTCGCGTTGATGCTCGCTGCGGCCGCGGCAGCGCAGAGACAGCCTTTCGATGTACAAGCGTTGCTGAAAATCCAAAGAATCGGTGAGCCGCAACTTTCGCCCGATGGAAAGACGGTCGCTTTCACGGTCCAAAGCGTGGATCTGGAGCAAAACACCAAGCCAAGACAAATTTATCTAGTGCCTACACCGGGCGGTCCGCCTAAGCAGGTGACCACCGAGGGCACCGACAATGAGCGGCCCCGCTGGTCGCCTGATTCCAAGCGCATCGCATTTATTTCCAATCGCGGCGGTTCCTCGCAAGTCTGGGTCATGAACGCGGATGGTTCGCTGCCGAGGCAAGTGACCAATCTCTCCACCGAAGCCGGCGGCGTGTTGTGGTCGCCGGACGGGAACAAATTCGTCTTTACCAGCGACGTCTATCCGGATTGTCCGGACGACAATTGCGCGAAGAGCCGGCTGGAAGCCGAGAAAAACAACAAGGTCAAGGCCCGCAGCTACACAACTCTGCTATATCGCCACTGGACCGAGTGGCGGGGCAAGCGCCGCTCGCACCTGTTGGTGGTGAACGTCGACGGCACCGGATTGAAAGACTTGACGCCTGGAGATCGGGATGTCCCACCATTCTCGCTGGGTGGTCCGGATGACTATGCGATATCGCCGGATTCCAAGGAAGTCTGCTACGCGATGAACGCCGATCCGGTACCTGCCACCAGTACGAATACGGACCTGTTCGTGGTTTCCATCGATGGCGGCGAATCGAAGAAGGTCACGCTGAACCCCGGGGCTGACGAAAGTCCCCAGTATTCTCCGGACGGCAAATGGTTAGCTTATCGGAGCCAGCAGCGCCCAGGCTACGAAAGCGACCGCTGGCGGCTGATCGTGCTGGAGCGAGCGACAGGTAAAGTGAATGCGGTGACGGACACGCTGGATCGGCCGGTACAAAGTTTTTCTTGGTTCCCGGACTCAAGTGCTCTGTTCTTCACAGCGGTGGATCGCGGCCGGCAGAGCATCGAGATGATCCCGGTGGCCGGAGGGGCGAGCCGCGTGATCGTGAGTGGCGCGAGCACCTTGGACGACATGCAGTTGACTTCAGACGGCAAGACCATGATCTACACCGGAGAAAGCGGCTCGGCGCCCAGCGAGATTTTCCGCGCCGCGTCGACAGGCGGAGCACCGGCGGCTCTTACTCACCTGAACGACGCCCTGCTGGCGCAGTACGATCTGACGCCGCTGGATGAGTTCTGGGTGGAAAGCTCCGACAAGACGCGCGTGCAGAGCTTCGTGGTCAAACCGCCGCGCTTTCAGGCGAATCAAAAATATCCGGTTCTGTTCTTAATTCACGGCGGTCCGGAAGGCGACTGGGGCGAGAGTTGGACGTATCGTTGGAACGCTCAGGTTTTCGCTGCGAGTGGATATTTGGTAGTAATGCCAAATCCAAGAGGATCTTATGGATACGGGCAGAAATTCACGGAGGACATTAAGGACGATTGGGGCGGCAAAGTTTACGACGACATCATGGCCGTGGTTGATCACGTGGCGGCTTTGCCGTATGCCGATCCAGACCGCTTGGCTGCGGCCGGCGGTTCCTTCGGCGGCTACATGATCGACTGGATGCTGGGCCATACGCAACGATTCAAGGCCTTCATCTCCCATGATGGCGTGTTTGATCTGCGCAGCATGTTTGGTGGTACCGAAGAGTTGTGGTTCCCGCTGTGGGAGTTCAACGGGACGCCATGGGACAATCCGGATTCATATGCTAAGTGGTCGCCCAGTTATTTCGTGAAAGACTTCCACACGCCGACTCTGGTGATCCATGGCGAGGAAGATTTTCGCGTGCCCTTTTCGCAGGGCTTGCAGCTTTTCACCGCGCTGCAACTCCAAAAGGTGCCATCCAAGCTGCTGGAGTTTCCCGACGAGGGTCACTGGGTTTTGAAGCCGCAGAACAGCCTGCTTTGGTACAACTCGTTTCTGGATTGGATCGGGGAATGGACCAAGAAGGGGACGCCGGGAGCGGCCGGCGCGGCCCGGTAGAGCACCTATCAATGAAACGAGCAACGATCCGGGAGCTCCATCTTCGAACCAGCGCTATAGTACGCGCAGTCGCGGAGGGCGAGTCCTATGTCATCGAAAAACTGGGTATGCCCGTGGCCGAGCTTAAGCCGTTCGAACGGCTGCCATTCACTCGCAAGTTGCCCAATAGGGAAAGGCTCATTTCAAAGATGCCGCGAGTAAAGGACAGCAGCCGAATCGTCGAACAGGATCGTTCGTAGGGTCGCGCTTAAGCGAAGTGAAAGCGTCGTAAATAGGCGGACTCTTTCTGGAGGATGTGCAAAACGGCGCCCTTGCCCCGTTTTCTGGATTAACTGAGATCTGGTACAAGAAGCACCGAGTTTTGGATTCCTGGGAAGATCGGTCTGAGTTTGCACAGCAGAAGTGCTGCCGACGGCCCGAGGCGGAGCTTGCTAAATTAGCGGCGATGCCTCAACCTCGACTGCTGGAAACGGCTCGGCTGTTTTTCCGCATCGGCGCGACCGCTTTCGGCGGCGGCGACCCGACCATCGCGATTCTGCAACGCGAGTTTTATAAACGTGGCTGGCTGAGTCCGGACCAATTTGCGATTGCCTTCGGGCTGGCGCGACTGACGCCAGGAACCAACGTGCTGGCATTCTGCGCCGCAGCCGGCTGGTATCTGATGGGCGGGCTGGGCGCGATCACGGCCGTGCTGGGCGTAACCATTCCGTCGTCAGTTTTGGTGATCTGGTTGACCCGCGCCTGGGAATTAGGCGTGAACCATCCCGAGGCGCGAGCTGTATTCGGCGCCATGATCGCGGCAGCCGTAGGGACAATGATCGGGGCGGCGGCGCTTCTAGTGCTGCGGCAATGTTCCAAGCGAAGCTGGCTGCCGCCGGTATTGATCGCCTCGGGAGCATTCGTTCTGTTTCGCGTGGCCGGCTTGTCGCCCTTGCAGATTATCGGAATCGCAGCGGTCACTGGATTCTTCTGGGTGCGGCCGTGAACGTTATTGTCCTTTACCTTTTGTTGCTTAAGGCAACCCTGACTTCGTTCAGCGGACTAGCCTCGCTTCCCATGATCCGAAGCGATTTCGTGGTGCATTATCACCTGCTCACGGATCGGCAATTGAATACGGCGGTGGCAGCAGGGCGTCTGGGTCCAGGACCATTGGGCATTTACGTAGTGAGCGTGGGCTACCTGGTGGCGGGGGTTCCGGGCGCTTGCGCGGGTTGGCTGGCGATGATCACGCCAGCATTTCTGATCATTCCTCTGCTGCGTTTTCTCGGCAAGCGCGCCGAGCACCGGCGCATAAGATCGGTCGCGCGAACAGTGTTACTGGCGGGTGCGGGACTGATGGCAGGCGCAGCCGCGCCGCTGGCTCGTGATGCAATAACGGGGCTCCTGACGCTGGCGATCGTGGTGGCAAGTTTGGTAGTAATTGTCCTGACTCGCGTCGACACGCTGTGGATTATGCTGGGCGCGGCCGTCGCCGGGTTCTTATCATTCCAACTTTGATATACTCACCCCAGAACCTCGATTTTTCCTATGTCAGATCACCGCTTAGGGGATATTATCGACGATCACTGCATAAAGTGCCGCAGGATCACAAACCATGCCATCGTTTCTCTGGTCAATGCAGAACCCGCGAAGGTCCGCTGCCGGACCTGTTACCACGATCATGATTATCGGCACGAGCAGGCTCCGCCTTCCAAGAAGGACCTGAAGAAGCAAGAGCTCTTCAACGAAGTGTTGTCATCGGTGAATTCCGGCCCGGCCATAGTTGCCGAAGAGGCCGCGCCCGAGCCCGCGCCTGTGCCAGAGAAGAAAACCAAAGCACGCACGAAAAAGGTGTGAGCACTGCCTGGGACGCGGAGCAATACGAAGGCAAACATTCCTTCGTTTGGCGCTTAGGCGCTGGCGTAGTTGAACTGCTGGCGCCGCAATCCGGCGAACGCATTCTGGACATCGGTTGCGGCACCGGGCAACTCACCGCGGAGATCGCCAAGCAAGGCGCGCAGGTGGTGGGCCTGGACAACTCCGCGAACATGATCGGGCAGGCGCGGCAAAATTATCCGGGGCTCTCGTTCGTGCTGGCCGATGCCACCAGTTTCCACTTCGAAGAACCCTTCGATGCAGTTTTTTCTAACGCGGCGATGCACTGGGTCAAGCAGGTCGAGGAAGCAGCGGAGTCGATTGCGCGGGCGTTAAAGCCCGGGGGACGGTTTGTAGCGGAGTTCGGGGGCCAGGGTAACACCCGTTCCGTTCTGAAGGCATTGCGGGCAGCTTTGGGGGCTGAGTCGGATGCCCGCTTTCCGTGGTACTACCCCAGCGTCGGCGAGTACGCGTCACTGCTGGAGCGGCACGGACTGCAAGTACGGCACGCCGAGCTGTTCGACCGGTCGACGCCATTGGAGGGCGAGGACGGAATGGAGGACTGGCTGCGGATGTTCTGCGGCAGTCTTTTCAAAGGTATGTCCGCCGATGATGTCGTAGCCAAGATGAAGGAAGTAGTCGGGCTTCTGCGACCAGAGCGGTATCGCGACGGTGTCTGGACGGTCGACTACCGGCGCTTGCGACTCCTAGCGCTGAAGGTCTAAACCTTTCAGCAATTCGGGGTCAAGACTTGTGTAATTCGTTTTTCAGATCGTTGAGCAACTGTTCACGGTCGCCGCTAGTGAGATCCCTCTCCAGCCGCCGCAAAGCTATTCCCACAATATCCCGGTGATGGAGCTTGGCTCCGACGCCCTCGGCATCGCTCAACCGCAGCCAGAGCTCATGCAGCCGATCGACATCTTCGGGCCACAGGCGCGGCGGATGCGGTCCAAGATTTACGTAGATGGACGGACGATCCGAACTGATGACCTCCAGCGAAAATGCGTGACGCGGCTCCGGCAGGCTCTCCCATGCCAGACCAATCCGGCGGGCTAGTTCTTCGGATGGCATTCGGGGCGAAACTCCGGTGACCAGCCGGGAGGCCTTGAGTTTCGCGGCCGACTGCACCATCGCATCGAACGGATTCACGGCTGGAACCTCCAGCAGCTCCACAGGCTTGCCTTCTTTTTCCGCGATCTCGACCACATGGCTGAACAGTTCTCTCTCGTAATCGCTAAACATCTGCTCGTCTGAGAGATCGTATTCGCCCGCCCCGGTTGAGATGGTTCGAACCGTCATGACCACAATGTCGTGCCGCCGCAAATTTGTTTTTTGAAGAACCTTTCGCAGGTGCTCCATATTGTGGTAATCCCGAACGGCTACGAGCACACATCCCGGGCGCGCATGTAACGTTCCGGCGCCGACTTGAGGTTGATGGTCTAGGTTGAATTCCTCTAGCGGCTTTTTCTCCAAGTGTTGCAAGCGTCTTTTCCGCGCGTTGACGCGCTCGGAGATGGTAAAGACGACGAAAAGCGCCAACGTGAAGGCCACGCCGTAGATAGTCGCAATCTGTTTGGTGAACAAATTTGCGATGGCGACGAAACCGAGGATCAGGGTGGTGACCCCCAGTCCGATGGGAATCTCCACGCCGGCGATGTGCAGGTTGAAGGGAAATTTATATTCCTGATCGTGGCGCTGGTAGCGCAGCGCCAATACTCCCAGCGACTTCAAGAAGAAGCTCCACACCACGCCGAAGGCGTAAGCTTCACCGAGCAGGTACATGTCGCCGCGGCTCAGAATGATGGTGGCGAGCTGTAGCAAAGTGATCAGATTGATGATTCGGTAGGTGGTCCCAAATCGTTTCTGGGGTTTGCGAAACCAATCCAGCAGCACGCCGTCTTCGGCGACACGGTTCAGGACGCCATTCGCGCCGATCATGGACGTATTGACAGCGCCGGACAGAATCAGAATGCCCACGATCACCACGAAAATGTGGAACGCCAGCCTCAAAAGCTCAGGCCCTGCCAAGCGCATCGCCAGACCGCCCAGTAGGTTGTCGGCGTACATGTTGCGGATGTCCTCCGGACTGATGAGTATACCGGCAAACACGGTGATCACACCCGTACAAACAACTGCATACCAACAGACGATGTTCGCGGTGATGCGAAGATTCTTCATCTTGGGATAGGCGATCTCACGGTAGACCTGCGCCAGAGTTTCGAATCCACTCATGGAAAGCAACGAGTGCCCGAACGCGATCATCAACGCAATGATCGGAATGGAGGGCCATCTGGTTCCCTTCAACCATCCCAGGGCCTCAGGGCTGAACTGCAGATTGCGGGGTAGCGGCGCGGGCGGCATGTATACGTGGTCACGCAACAAAATCGTCAAGGGACACCAGATCACAAGCGCGACCACCATAATGGTCGTGATCTGCATAATCCGCAGCGCTTTGCCGCTCGATTCATGGATGCCCTTAATGTTCAGCCACCAGAAATACGCGGTCACCAGCACCGCAAAAAACGCGGCGAAGTGATTCACGTTGAAGGGGAACGATTGGCCGAGCATTCTGGCGATTTCGTCCAGAAGATGTCCCAGATACTGGCCGGCGCTGACTACGCTAATAGGTCCAGTGAGGATATAGTCGAAAACCAACGCCGACACGGACATCCGCGCCATGAAAGGACCCATGCTGTCCTTCACAACGATGTACACTCCGCCGCGCACGAACATGCTGCAGCTTTCCATGTACACGGATCGCACGGCGAAGCTGAAAAGCATCACGCCCAACACGAACCAGGGCGCGGCGGGCCCAATGGCGATTTCAGCAATGCCACCGGCATAAAAGGCGGACGAGGCCAAATCGGAAAGGACGATGGATGCGCCGCGCCAGAAGCTGATGAAGGACAGAGCTACGGTGGTCGCCACCACGACTTTAGCGGTGGTCGTGGTAGGTTTGCTAACTTCGGTTGACATCTACCAGGCTATTTCCATTCTACCCGGCACTGGTCCCGTGACGCGTTTGTGACACAAGTTATATCCTACGATGATCACATGGGGCTCAGCACGGCGGTCCAAATTGCCGGAGAACTTCGGGCGCGCGGGTTCCAGGCCTGGCTGGTGGGCGGGTGCGTACGCGATCTGGTTCTAAAGCGCGAGCCGGCGGACTACGACATCGCTACCGACGCGCAGCCGAGGCAGCTAGTCGAGATGTTTCCGAAGGCCAAATTGGTGGGCGCACAATTCGGCGTGGTGCTGGTGGATGGCGTGGAAGTTGCCACCTTTCGCAGCGATCATTCGTACGTGGACGGCCGGCATCCGGTGGAAGTCAGATTTGAGAGTGATGCGAAACAGGACGTGCTGCGGCGCGATTTCACGATCAATGCCTTGCTGCTGGATCCTGCGCTGGCCCGATCCTCAGCAGAGCTGACCTCTCACGTGGTGGATTACGTCGGTGGCCTCAGTGATTTGACCAATCGTGTCATTCGAGCGATCGGCGATCCGGAGCAACGATTTGAGGAAGACCACCTGCGCATGCTGCGTGCTATTCGTTTCGCAGCTCGCTTGGGGTTTGAAATTGAACCGGCGACCATGGGCGCGATCCAAAAGCTGCACGCTCGGATAACGCGCGTCTCGCCGGAGCGTGTTCGTGATGAACTGGTTCGAATTCTCACCGAAGGGGCTGCAAGGCGCGGCCTCGAGCTGCTGGATGCTTCCGGATTACTCAACGACATCCTGCCGGAAGTCGCCGCCATGAAGGGGGTGGCGCAGCCGCCGGAGTTTCATCCGGAGGGTGACGTGTGGACTCACACGCTGATGATGATGGAAGGTCTTCAATCGCCCACGCCGACACTGGCGCTGGGTGTACTCTTGCACGACGTTGGAAAACCCGGGACCTTTCGTGTGGCCGAGCGCATCCGCTTCGATGGCCATGTCGAGTTGGGCGAGAAGATTACCCGCAACATCCTAACGCGCTTGCGGTTCTCGAACGCGGAGATAGAACAAGTGATTGCCCTGGTAGCCAATCACATGCGCTTCAGTCACGTGCATGAGATGCGCGAGAGCAAACTCAAACGCATGCTGCGCATGGATCGTTTCGATGAACACCTGGAGCTGCACCGGCTGGACTGTTCGTCCAGCCACGGGAATCTGGAGAATTACGACTTCGCGAAATCCAAGCTCGAGCAGTTACCGCCGGAGGAGTTGCGGCCGCAGCGGCTGCTGACGGGCCGCGATTTGATCAAAGCCGGATATGCGCCCGGTCCGGATTTCGCGCGCATGTTGGAAATGGCGGAGGATGCTCAGTTGGAGGCTCGAATACACAGCACAGCGGAGGCGTTGGAGCTTGTGAAATCGGCGTTCGGACCGGCGCACAAATAACGTAATGGAGACTTCGCTCGTGTTAGTTGCCGAGTACCTGTCAACCAGCTATCACCCTGACCGCGAATATATCGATGGACGAGTGATAGAGAGAAATCTTGGAGAAAGGACACATAGTGCTACACAGGGAGAGGTCATCGTTTATCTCGCGGCACGATCTGATGAGTTAGGCATCGAGGTCTTTCCCAGCGTGCGAGTCCAAGTTAGCCCCACGCGTTTCAGAGTTCCTGACGTCAGCGTAGTAAAGCGATCTCAGGAACAGGGCGAGATTTTTACCAACCCACCCCATCTCTGCATAGAAATCCTCTCAAAAGACGACACCATGCAGTACATGCTGGAGAAGATCGACGATTATCTGAGCTTCGGCGTCCCGTAGATTTGGATCATCAACCCGCGGAATCGAAAAGGATATGTCGTCACGTCGGAGAGCATGTTCGAGGCAAAGTCCGGTGTTCTGGAAACTAAAGATCCCGCGATCAGCGTGCCTCTAACAGTATTGTTCGAGTAGTTAGTCACGTAGCCAAATCACATTTCCCCCGCGGACCTTGTTACACTTTCACCGTGCCGGCTCACGCAACCAAGCAGGCCTATTCGCGCGAGGAGGTACGCCGGCTGCTCGACGTTTCTGAGCGCCAGCTCCGAAGCTGGGAGAAGCAGAAATTCGTTTCGGCCAGCGGATCTTTCAACTTCTCCGATATGCTCGCGCTGCGTACCCTGATCGGATTGCGTCAGAACAAGATTCCAGCGACGCAGATCCGAAAAGCTTTAGATGCGCTGCGCGCGAGATTGAGGGACGTACAAGACCCGCTCACCGAGCTGAAGATCTATTCGCAAGGAAAAAAGATACAGGTGCAGTTCGCCGGCCAACGAATGGAGCCGATCTCCGGGCAATTATTGCTGGATTTCGATGAGGCTGAGATCAGCAAGCTTCTGTCCTTTCCGGGCCAGACCAACAGTGAACGCGCCGGAGCTCGCAAACACAAGTCGCGCATCGAGGCCGAACATTGGTTCGAAAAGGGTCTGGAACTGGAGCAGACCGGAGCGCCGATGGAGGACATCATCGAGGCCTATCGCAAGGCTTCCGAAATCGATCCTACGTCAGCCGGCGCTTTGGTGAACCTCGGCACGGTTTATTTCAATGCGCGCAATTGGCGCGAGGCCGAGCGCCATTACCGTAAAGCTCTCGAAGTCGACTCGCGTTATGCGCTGGCCTATTTTAATCTGGGAAACCTATACGACGAAAAAGGCGATCGGTCCGAAGCGCTGGCCCACTACCTGTCCGCGATCCGATTTCAATCGAACTACGCCGACGCACACTACAACGTCGCGCTGCTTTATCAATCCACCGGCCAGCCGCTGAAGGCCATGGGACATTGGAAACTTTATTTGAAGCTTGACCCCAACAGCTCCTGGGCCGTGATTGCCAGGCGGGAACTGGCAAAGCTGAAAGACTCCACTATCGTGCGCGGACCGCAGCAGCGTTAGTCAGCTTGGCCAGGAACCAATCGCGCGCCAGTACGGATACTTTCTCGAGTGCACCCGGTTCTTCGAACAAGTGGCTCGCGGCGGGAATGATCTGCAATTGTTTCTCACAGCGTAGGAGTGCGATAGCTTTGCTGTTCAAATCCAATACCACCGGGTCGGCGCCTCCAACAATCAGCAGCGTCGGCGCTTGGACGCGTGGTAGTGCCGCTCCGGCGAGATCCGGCCTTCCGCCACGCGAGACGACCGCGCTCACGAGCTGCGGAAGTTCGGCTGCGGCGGCCAGGGCAGCGGCGGCGCCGGTACTGGCCCCAAAATGGCCTATCTTCAAATCGTGAATTTCCGGATGGCGCAAAAGCCATTCCGTGATCGTCCGGAGGCGACGGGCAAGAAAAGGAATGTCGAAGCGAAGCTGGGCTGTTTGTAGGTCCACCTCTTGCTCGTCGGCAGTCAACAGGTCGATCAGCAGTGTCGCCAAGCCGCCCTCGTTTAACACGTCGGCAACGTAGCGATTTCGCGGGCTGTGGCGTGAACTGCCGCTACCGTGCGCAAACAACACGGCGCCTTTCGCCGCGGTGGGCACGCTCAAGTCCCCGTCTAGACGGATCGATTCTATGGCGACGGTAACAGGCGCATGCTCGATCGCCAGACCGGAGCTTCCCTGCGAGGTTCTCGAATAGTTCATAGGCGTCTTCCTTTCTCGTTATTGTTAACGTGCGGGAGCACCGTGGGCCGCGGCAGCAGCTTCCAAAAAACTCCTGACTTCCTGGTCTGTAATCTGAGAGAACTCGGAGTACCATAGGCTGACAGCTTGGAAATCCCGCGGGATAGTCGCGCAAACAACGTCGTCGGCCTCATCACGCAGGCTTCGACAAGTTTCGGACGCTCCAACAGGCACCGCCACCACAATGCGTGCAGGAGCGCTTTGCCGGAGCGCACGTACTGCCGCCCGCATGGTGGACCCGGTCGCGAGTCCGTCGTCCACTATGATCACCGTGCGGCCGGTCAAGTTTGGAAAAGGAACGTCATCTCGATAGGCGCGCTGCTGGCGCTCCAGCTCGGTCTGTTCGTATCTGGCAACCGCGTCAATAATCGCCGGGGAGATCTGCAAGGATTGGATCACATCGTCATTGAGTACGCGCACGCCTCCGGTTGCAATCGCACCCATGGCCAGCTCCCGATGGCCCGGCACACCCAACTTTCGTACCACGAACACATCCAGTGGCGCATGCAGCACCCGAGCCACTTCGTAAGCAACCGGCAGCCCTCCGCGAGGCAAGCCGAGTACCAGAACAGTTGGATCGTTGGCGTACGCTGCCAGCTCAGTGGCCAGCCGGACGCCGGCATCCTGGCGATCTCGGAACGTACGACGCATCACCAAAATACTTGCAAACGAACGTCCACTCGGGCCGTCGCTTACCACGGCCAGTGTATCCTAAAGCGTAGAGGAATATTTTGAGTAGGATCGCACTCGCTTTTCGTAGTTTTTTCGCAATCCTGTTTACCGGACAGCTTCCCGGTGATATCGCCCAGGTGTTCGGTTTCACGCAGGTGAAATCGCCATCGCCGGCGGCCAAGCCGGTTCCGCAGGCGCGTCCGTCCGACGGCGCGTTACAAATCCTAGGCCTGCTCCAGCGCGATTCTCGACTTATCGATTTCATGATGGAGGACATCTCGGCCTACTCCGACGACCAGGTGGGAGCGGCGGTGCGAAACTTGCACGACCAGTGCCGTGAATCATTGAATCGCTACCTGCGTCTCGCGCCGGTGATCGATGGAGTGGAGGGCAGCTTCACGAAGTTGGACACCAACGATCCGGCCATGGTGAAACTGCTGGGCAATGTGCCGGTCAGCGGCAAAGCGCCGGGTGGCATTCTGCGGCACAAAGGCTGGCGGGCCGAAAAGATCGATCTGCCGCCCACTCCGCCGGCTCAAAGCGTCACGGTGATCGCTCCGGCGGAGGTAGAAGTCGAGTAGCCGATGAATATCGGCATCGACCTGGGCACGACCAACTCGGCGCTCGCCTACATTGCTCCGGTGCAAGGTGAGCTGCCGGACTACCCTGAAATCAAAGTGCTGCAGATCCCGCAGTACGTAGCGCCGGGCCAGATAGAATCGCGCCGTACCTTGCCATCGTTCCTGTTTCTGGGCGATCAAACCTATGTTGGAATTTACGCCCGCGAGCAAGGCGCGCTGGTTCCAACCAAGTCGGTCCACTCGGCCAAGTCTTGGCTTTCGAATCCCGAAGTCGATCGCACTGCAAAGATCCTGCCGTGGGACGCGCAGGAAGGCGGGCGCATACTTTCACCAGTAGAAGTTTCTACAGCGGTGCTGGCGCATATCAGCGACGCGTGGAACAAGGAACATCCCAATGATCCGCTAGCTGACCAGGATATTGTTCTGACCGTTCCGGCTTCTTTCGATGAAGAAGCACGCGAGCTCACAGTGCAAGCCGCGCGCGACGCCGGCATCGAAAAGCTGACGCTGGTGGAAGAGCCTGCCGCTGCTTTTTATTCCTGGATCGCTAATCACCTGGCGCAGTCCCAGAAGAGCTTGTTCGACGGGCAACTTGTACTGGTGTGCGACGTCGGCGGCGGGACGAGCGACTTCACGCTGATCCGAGTGAATCGCGATGGCGACCGGATAGAGTTCACGCGCACCGCAGTGGGAAAGCACTTGCTGCTGGGAGGCGACAACTTAGATCTCACGCTCGCCTGGCTGGTGGAAGCCAAACTCAATACCCAGCTTTCCATCCGGCAGCGCAGCGGGCTTCGACGGCAATGCGCGGCCGCCAAGGAGCGGATGCTGGCCGATCCGAATCTCAAGAGCGTCGAGATCACGGTGCTGGGTGCGGGATCGTCCTTGGTGGGCGGGACGCTTAAAACCGAAATTCTGCGGTCGGAAGCGCTCGAGCTTACGCTCGATGGTTTCCTGCCATTCTGCGGGATCGACGAAAAACCTGCCGAGGAAAAACGCAGTCTCTTTCGGGAACTGGGCCTTCCCTACGTGTCCGATCCGGCGATTACGCGACACCTGGCTGCCTTCCTGAGCGCTAACGAAGGCGCGCGCCCGGACGCGATCCTTTTCAACGGCGGGTTCTTCATTCCCGATATCTGCCAGCAGCGCGTGGCCGACGTGATGGAGCGCTGGTATGGGCGACGACCGGTGGTGCTGGAAAATCGCGATCTGGATCTCGCCGTCGCGGTGGGCGCCGCTTATTACTCGTATGTTAAAGCGACCGGCGCCGGTCTGCTGGTGCGCGGCGGTCTGCCACGCGCGTATTACGTCGGCGTTGGCGATAACGAAGCGGTTTGTCTGGTGCCTCGCGGCACCGAAGAGGGCCGTACGCTGGAGCTCGACAGCCAGGATCTGCACCTGGTGGCGAACAAACCCGTGTCCTTTCGCTTATATAGCTCGCTTAGCCGCGTCGACGATGCGGCAGGATTGACGCTCGGGCCGGCGGAAACGCAGGAGCTGCATCTGCACGCGCCGCTCAACGCCGTCATCCGCTTCGGCAAATCCGGCGAGCGCCTGGTCCCAGTGAAGCTGCGAGCGCACTTGACTGAGGTAGGAACGTTGGAAGTTTGGGCCGATTCGAAGATCAGCGAGCATCGCTGGCGTCTGCAGTTCGAGCTGCGCAAGACTGCATCCACCGCGGGAGGCAGGCCCGCAGCGGTTGTCAGCGAAGAAGCGCTAGCCGAGGCCGAGGTGTTACTCAATGCGGCTTTTCGTCATGGAACACTGGCGCCCGAGGAACTGCCGAGCAAGCTGGAACAAACGCTCGCTCTAGGACGAAATTCCTGGCCGCTTAGCTCAATTCGCCGACTGGCGGACCGGATGCTCGATCTCTCCGAGAGCAGGTCTAAGTCGCCCGCTTTGGAACTGCGCTGGCTTAACTTATGCGGCTTCTGCTTGCGGCCCGGCTTCGGTTTTCCAGGGGACGACTACCGCATCGAGCAAGCGCGGCGAATTTATGCTGCCGGGCTTCAGTTTGGCAATCAGATCCAGAATGAGATCGACTGGTGGATTTTTTGGGGCCGACTGGCCGGCGGACTGAACAAGAACCAGCAGGTGGATATTTTCCAACGGTTGTCCCCGGTTCTGCTGCCACGCGGCGCGAAAAGGCCGCGGATCAATAACAGCCTTTTGCGCGAGATGTGGCGCACCGCTTCCAGTCTGGAGCTGTTGCCGCTTCAGACCAAAACGCAGCTGGGCGACGCGTTGATAACCCAGGTCAAGAGAGGCGAAATGGTGGAGACCGGTCTATGGTGTCTCTCACGGATTGGCGCGCGCAAGCTCTTTTACGGCCACATCAATCAAGTGCTGCCGGCGCAGGTTGCGACGCGCTGGGTGGAAGCGCTGCTCAAAATCGCGGGTTCCAATGACGCTCTGGTCGCGATTGCACGACGCACGGGCGATTCGACGCGCGATCTTGCTCCGGCAACGGTTGACCTGGTCCGCCGCAAAATCCCTGAGTCCTTGATCCCCGCGCTCGAAGGCGAAGTGCAGGAAGATCTCGGGAAGGTCTTTGGCGAAGAATTGCCGTCCGGCCTGGTCGCGGCTATCGCGTCGTGACTGAAGACACGATCATCAGAAAACTTCGCCGCATAGCGCCGCTGATCGGGGACGACTGCGCGGTGATCGCCACGCCATCGAAGGCCGATCTTCTATTCACCACCGACTTCAGCATTGAAGGCGTGCACTTCACGCGTAAATCGACCGCGGAACAGATCGGATACCGGGCCGCGGCACGCAGCCTGAGCGACATCGCAGCCATGGGAGGCACGCCGCTTTATTGCCTCGTTTCCATCGCCCTGGCTCCTTGGACAGACCAGCGTTGGATAGACGGGCTGTATCGCGGCATCCACAAAATGCTGCGCCAGGCCAAGGCGTCGCTGGCAGGCGGCGACATTTCGCACGCCCGTCAATTCATTTGCGATGTGATGGTATGCGGGGTCGTCGCCAAAGGAAAAGCCTTGCTGCGTTCGGGCGCCCGCAGGGGGGACATCCTCTACGTTTCAGGGCCGCTCGGAGGATGGCGGAACAAGCCGGTCATCGTGCCGAGGCTGGATGCTGGCCGCCGGCTCATCGGGAAAGCGACTGCGTGCATGGACGTCAGCGATGGGCTGGCGCTGGATCTGCACCGGCTCTGCAACGCTTCCGGTTGCGCGGCAGCGCTGGAGTCGATTCCGTTGCTAGAGGGCGCGACGATCGAGCAGGCGTTGCACGATGGCGAAGATTATGAACTGCTGTACACGGCGCCGCCGGGTGTGCGTGTTGAGGGGCTTCGAATTGGCACAATCGTGAAGGGCAAGCCCGGAGCAATCACTTTTCACGGAAAAAAAGTCTCAACACGTGGATATGATCACTTGCGGGCTACGACGACGACCTCCCCACAAAAGCGGCGCAATGGAGGGCAAACCTTCAGGAGCACGGCGTCGGCGAGTTCCAGAGAAGCCACAACCCCGCGCACTGCTCCGCTGTTGAATCTGCCGCGAAAGAATCGCTTGGTCATCGCCAGAAGGCTCAAGGGGATCAATTTAACTTCCTGAAGCCGCGAGCGGAGCAAATCGACGTGGACATCGTTGAAGAGGATTTCCTCGCCAGCTTCGTCGGGCTGCCTGCTGAATTTCCAACGTAACCTGCGCAGCGCGTTGAGAATTGGATTATTGCCGTAAGTTTCCGCCAGTACGAGCTTGCCGCCGGGACCGAGGACGCGCAGCAATTCATCCAACGCATTCGGATACTTCAGGGTATGGTGAACAGCGGCGCTGGCGTATATCAAATCGAACGCGTCATTGGAAAAGCAGCTTAGATCACTGGCATCTCGCGCGATGCCGTGGACGCGGGCGGCGACGCCACTGACGGCGGCACGGCGAAGGGCCAATTCGATGGCCACCGGCGAAAGATCCAGCAGAGTTACATCCGCTCCTTCGCCCGCCAGCATGAGGCCCCAATCGCCGGTCCCACAGCCGTAATCCAGAACGCGGCGTCCGGCAGTGGATTCTTCCAGCAAAACTTTCAGAACCTCCCCGTAAAGACGCCTACGCTCGTAAATGGCCCGGGCTGGATTCGCCAGATCGGCTTCCAGCGTTTGGCGATTGCAGATTAGTTGACTATCGGGGACGTTCAGGTGCTGCGCGTAGACGCCATCGTAGAAGCCGCGCTCCTGATCGGCAGTGATGCTCACGGCGAAAGCTTATTTCCGCAAATAGGCGTCATCTCCACGAATCCAGTCTTCCCGAGGCGGAGAAAACAGATCGACGACGCTGCAATCCTCCAGCGCTTCGGCGCTATGGGGAACGTGCGGGGGAATTTGCAGGACTTCGCCGGCACGTACGACTTGTTCCACTCCGCCCAAAACAAACCGCATCGATCCCTTCTCGACCATCGAGATTTGCTCATTATGATGGCTGTGCTCCGGCACCGAACACCCTTTGCGAATATCGAGGCGCGCCACGGTCATCGTTTTCCCATGAATTACCTGGCGCATGAACAGGGGATTCATCTGCTCTTTGGTGACTTGATCCCATTCATAAAGCTGCATGGCGGATCGATTGTATCATGCATGCCCCGCTCGTTGTTATGATGTAGATTCTGCATCCAACACTAACAGAGGAGTCTGAATGAAAGGCGTCGTTCTGGCGGGCGGCACAGGCAGCCGCCTGTTTCCCTTAACCAAGATCACTAACAAGCACCTGCTTCCGATTTACGATAAGCCCATGATTTTTTATCCCATCCAGACCTTGGTGGATGCTGGAATTCGGGAGATTTTGCTGGTGACGGGCGGGCGCAACTCGGGCGATTTCCTGCGGCTGCTGGCCAATGGCCGGGAATTCGGGCTGAAACATATCGACTATACCTACCAGGAAGGCGAGGGCGGAATCGCCGATGCGCTGGGTTTGGCCGAGCACTTTGCAGACGGCGACAAGATCTGCGTGATCCTGGGCGATAACATTATCGAAGGAACCATCCGCGACGCGGTGGACGATTTCAAGAAACAGAAGAACGGCGCTAAAATCCTGCTCAAAGAGGTCACCGATGCCGAGCGATTCGGAGTCGCCGAACTTCGCGACGGCCATATTGTCGGCATCGAAGAGAAGCCCAAGAAACCGAAATCGAATTACGCCGTAACTGGAATCTACATGTACGACGGCACGGTGTTCGAAAAAGTTCGCGAGCTGGTGCCCTCCGGCCGCGGCGAGCTGGAGATCACCGACGTCAACAATGCCTACATCCGGGAAGGGTCGATGACCCACGCCTACCTAAATGGCTGGTGGACTGATGCAGGTACGTTCGATTCCCTGCTCCGCGCGGCCAATCTGGTGGCTAAGACGCGGCCTAGCAACGATTCCGACGATGAGGAAGGGTCGAGCGCCGACGCGCACGTGCCGCCGGTCTCGGCTTAGATCACGTCGGCGAAGTTCTTGCGCAGCTTGTAGAACCAAGCGTAGCCGAGCACAAATACCACCACCGCCAGCACCCATAATTTAGCAAGCGGCAGCAATTCCGGGGCATGACTTTCCAGAAATATCGCGCGATACCCACGCACCAGGACATAAAACGGATTCTTCCGCAAGATCGCGAACGCGCCGGCGGGTAAAGTAGACAGACTTGTCTCCGGATAGCAGATAGGCGTGATGAAGAACCACAAGGTCAGCAAGAAGCCCATGATCTGGCCGAGATCGCGAACGTAGACGCCCAAGGCCGAGAGGAACCAACAAACGCCCAGCGTGAAGAGCAATTGTGGGACGAGCAAAATCGGCAGCCAGACTACTGAGGACGGAATCGCACCTCTAATTAGCAACAATGCCGCGATGAACACCACCGTGCCGAAAACCTCCGTCACCAATCCCGCCACCACCTGATTTACCGGCAAGGTTTCCAGCGGAAATATCAGCTTCTTGACGAAATTCCGGTGTTCCAGAATTACATAGGGCGCGCGCCCCACGGGCTCGGTGAAAGCCAGCCAGGGCAGCATCCCGGCCAGAAAGTAAAGAGCGAAGCTGGTGGAGCTCTGATCGGGGCCGAATCGCGTTCGTAATACGACGCCGAAGACGAAGAAGTAGGTGGCCATCAGTAACAGCGGATTCAAAATCGTCCAGAAAACGTCGCCGAACGAGCCTCGATACCGCGCCAGTATATCGCGCCGCGCCATCGAGCCGATCAATCGGTGATTCTCCGCGATGGTTCGAATCGGGCCGGAAAACAGCTTCGGCAAGGCACGCCAGAGGCGGCGCAATCGAAGGCTGCGCGTGGTCGCGATCTCGTGTTCCAGGACGCAGACCTGGCCGTCGGAAGTTCGCGCTAGTATCCGCAGGAACGGCTGGCCCCGAAGGTATGCCCAGCCTTCGGGCTGCTGGATGGGCGAGACATAAACGTGATATCCGCCCGGATCGGGCGGGAACGGAATCGTAATCTCGAAGGCTGCTACTTCGCCTGGCGTGATCGCGCCTGGGGCGGGAGTCCACTCCCCTTCCAGAATGAAGAAGTCGGTCTCGGGATCGAAGAATTGCCACCCCACCGAGAAATTTGCTGGCTTCCAAGTTTGGCCGGATCTATTTTCCAGCGACAGACGAATCTCGATAGCCGATCCTCGCGCTTGTATCAGGACATCGCGGTATAAGGCAGTCGTCACTGGTATAACCAGGCCGGATAGCGCTCGCGCAGCGGACCAATCTTGCGGCCCACGGCGTAAATGCCATCGCCGCGCAGGTCTTGCGAAAGCTGGTAACGCTGCAGCAAATGTCTCACCCAGGCCAGCTCCGGCTTGGGCTGCTCGCGAAACGGCCCGGTCTCAAGCAACGCGACCTCGAATCCGGAATCCAGTAGCAGCAGCACGATTTCCTTGGGCGTATATTCGCGATTGTGACGTGCCTCCGGCTCAGCGCCATGCTCGGGCGCGCGAATATAGGCCGGGAAGAATCCCGGATGATAGCCTTCCAGGATCGCCGCAATGGCGCGCAACGATCCAATATTCGGCGTCGTGAGCACCAGGTGACCTCCGGGCTTCAGAATGCGGTTGATCTCCGACATCATGTGCATCGGATCTTCGGTGAGATGTTCCAGCAGCTCGCAACACAGCACCGTCGAAAAGTACTCGTCGTCGTAGGAGAAGCGATCCTTCTCTGCATCGAACAATTCGACATCGCAACTGAATTGTTCGCCTTCGACTCGACGTGCTGGTTCTGGGATCGAACCGGCCCGGCTGGTCCGAAATAACAGGCTCGCACTTCGCCATAGCCCAGACCGCCCTTGAAGCGCCGGAGTGATTTGCAGATATGCGCCCATTTCGAGAATACGATCGCCGGGGCCACCCGGCGGCGTGATCGCCAGTGTCTTTTCCAAGCGCGTCAAATGCGTTTCGATATAGCTCTTCGCCGCCGCATCAGGCGACCAGGAGAGAATATATTCCGGCTCAACGGTCACGGTTTCGCGCGCAGGCTCACTGGCCGGCTCGGCTGCAACCAGAGGCCGCGAGGCGATCTCGCGCCCATTCGCGATGTGCTCCAAAAACTCAGCGTACTTTTTCGCCACTGTCGGCCAGGCGCACTCCGTTTCCACCCATCCCGCGCGCTCTGGCGCCCATAGCACGCCGCACGTCGGAGCGGCTCACCAATAAATTCAGGTATTCAAACAAGTGGTCTTCTTCAGTGGTATCCACGGGCGCTTTCAGGCAGATGCTGTCGGGCAACTCGCTGAACGAACCGACCGCGGAGACGATCACCGCTTTGCCTAAGCCCAACGCCCGCATGAGCGTTCCCGAGTTTTCCCCCACCGTCGGATAGCGGAGATTCAAGACGATGTCGCATGCTGCTATATAACCCACGAAATCTTCGATGGGCTGGAAACCAAGTATCCTCACATGCGCCGCAAGATCGAGCGAGTGGATCAGTGATTCGAGCGCGAATTCGGGATGCGGCTCGCCCACCAGAATCAGTCTTGGCTTTGGGTTCGACGCGCAGCAGCCTGCGTAGGGCGCGAAGCGATTCGGCGATCCGCTTGTACGGTTTTAGGAATCCGAAGATACCGATCAGAGGCGTAGTTTCATCCAGGCCCAACCGGGTGCGATAATCCATGCGGCTGGCCTCTGGTATCCAGGCGCCATGCGGGATCCTCGCCACCGGCCCCTCGAAGCCGGCATTCCGCAACTCCGACTCCACGCACCCGCTGTGAACAACGGCGGCTTTGGAGCGCGACAGCAGGCGGCGGAGCATCGGGACACCCTCGTAGTCCGGTCCGATCTCGAGCGCGCGCACTCTTTGCGCATATTCCAGCGCAGCCGCACCGCCGTCCTGCTCAATGGCGTGCATGTACGCATCCCAATCGCCGCGCTTAATCGTCATGTCGGCGATCAAGTGGTGCAGATTCGCCTCATGGACCACCACCACGCCGGGATGCTCTAGCGCGGTTTCGTAACAGAAGTCATGATGCGCATTGTTGCCGATTTGATAGAGCACGGCATCGAAGTTGCGCGGATCGAAGCGGACGGGTTTGGATGAAAATGTTTCTACTTCCACCAGCTTTCCCAGTTCGTCCAGCAAGGCGGCGGAATAATCGGCGATTCCGCTCCGGGCAGGCGGCAGCGGAGAAAAGAAGGCGAGCTTAATTGACACGGATGACTACGGAAGAGTTCCCAATTATCTTACAAGCTCCATCGAGAACTTGCCGAGCGCCAGCGGGACTCGCACCAGAGCCGGAGTGCGCGCTGGATCCTTCAAGAAAAATACCTCAAAACTGATCTCCGATGACGGGCCCTTCACCGAGGCCGTCACGCGATCCGCTTCGACTTGCGTTTCCCCGAGCGGAATCTTTTGCGTGCCCATAAACTCGATGCCGGATATCGTAAGGGGCTCCAAGAAATATGGTCTGTTGCGGCGGCATGCGTCCCTGGCTCAACTCATGCCGCACATAATACAAAAACGCCAGCGCGTCCTTGCCGCAGGCCGGCGACTTCAGCTCGGTTTTGCCTCCGCCCGCGGTCTCGCGGCTGGCGGTTCCGTTTTGCTGATCGAAGGTATGTCTTTTCATCGGTCTTCTTGGACCCGTGCGCGATCGTCCTTTGAAATTCGCCGGAGCAAAAATCCGGCGATGCTTCCGAACGGTATTGATCGGAAACGGTGTAACTCGGGATTCCCGCGTCCAGAGTGAATTCGAGATGCAACCGGCGCCGCCGGCTCATCGGGCGCCGGCTTCGACATGGACGCGCGCAGTTGTGCCTCGCCGAGACTGAGCCCGCTCGGCCAATTGATGTTGTAGCGGAGCTGTTCGTTCTCGAAGCACGGGAGCACCGGCCGGCGCCGCCGAAATTGCGAGCGCCGCCGCGAACAGCATCGGAGCAGTCCGTTCTTGAAAGTGATAGAGCATCAGTGTCCGGCCGAGATCGTTCTCATCGCGGGTGCGGGCTTGCGGCTGGCCTCTCCGGCGACTGCATAGTAGAGATCCAGCGTCTTCCCGGCGGTGCTTTCCCAGCTAAACATTGCGGCGCGCTGCATGCCCAGACGCTCCATGCGCTGCCGGAGTTCCGGATTCAACAACAGGTCACGCAAAGCCAGCGCGATCTCATCCTCCGAAGTCGGATCGAAGAGAATGGCCGCTGAATCGGCTACTTCGGGCATGGCGGAAGTGTTGGAGCATGCCACCGCGCGGCCGCATGCCATGGCTTCCAGGATCGGCAATCCGAACCCTTCATAAAGCGAGGGATAAACAAACAGATCGCAAGCCTCCATAAAGCCGAAGCAGACCTTCATCGGAAACAAAGCCGGTGAAGTGAATCCGATCCGCCACGCTCGACCGTTTGGCGGTCGGCGCGAACGGTGGATGCGCGCCAGTTTTCCTTGCCGACAATTACCAGTTGATGGGGCAATTGCGGATGCGCACGCACCAGTTTCTCGAAAGCTCGAATCAGGCCGACATGATTCTTGCGCGGCTGCAGATCCCCTACCGTGAGGATAAAAGGAGCACGCAACCCAAACGACGCGTGCACCCATCGCTGCGCCGACTCACGCGGCATGGGACGAAACGCGGACGCCACCCCGTTGGGCAAAACCACTACTTTGTCTTCATCCAGCCGGTAGGAGCTCAGAATCCGTGCGCTTTGAAAACTCACTCGGCGTAATCACGCGCGCGGCCGACTTCACCGTCCGGTGTACGGTGCAGCGAAGTTGCAGCGCCCGAAAAGGAGTGAAATAGTCGGGATGTTCCAGAAAACTGACATCGTGAACGCTCACAACGATGGGCGTGGAGCAGAAAAGACGGCGCGGTGTATTGCACATGCAGAAGGTGAGGCTTGTCATGCCGCAGTCTTCGCGGAAGATCGAATCCCAGCCGTACGAATGGATTCACGGCCACGCGCCTTTTCAGAAAACGCCGGGGCACATCGGCAAACGCGTCTTCTCGAGACAAATAGGTAATGAAATCGGCCTCTTGGTCCAGTGTGGCGAAACAATTCAGCAGATTTCGAACATATGTCTCATTCCCTGTTAAATGCTGGCCGATCGCATGGGCGTCTACGGAAAAGCGCATGACCTTCTCCAGTATAGAGTGTTTTCCAATGCCAGACTGCCGTTTACACAACGTTTACAGATCGGACGCTATCACCTTTGCTCTTATGTTACATGCAATTGCTGATCCAAAAAGTTGGCGGTTTGCGTTCCGCCGGTTAGACGATTGTTTCATGCGTGACTGTTTCCAAAGACAGAGTCCAGGGTTTTCCAGGCCGCCGGCCAGGTATACCGCTCTTCAAAGAGCCGCCGGCCGCCGGATCCGATTCGCAATCGATCCTGCGGCGACGTGAGCAACCTCGAAATAGCACCAGCAAAAAGTTGCGGCTCATCGGCCAGCAAGAGATGCGTCTCATTGGCGCCATCGAGTCCTTGCGCGCCGAGAGTAGTGGAAACGACCGGCGTTCCAGCGGCCCACGCCTCTAAGATTTTGACGCGCGTTCCGCTTCCGGCGAGCAAAGGAATTACGGCCACCTGGGACTCCGCTAGAACGGCCACTGCATCTTCCACAAATCCGGTTACCTCGATCCGCGGTTCGCCTGCGACCAAAGGACGAATCGCATCCGGGTTCTTGCCTACAATTCTCCACTTCAATTCAGGCCAGCGCGATTTCAAGATGGGCCAAATGCTCTCGCGGAAAAATCGGACTGCTGAGATATTTGGCGGATACTCCAGATTTCCGCTGAAGACGATCTCCTGCCGGTCCAACCGGCGCGGCAGCGGTGTTTCGGGAAGTGCATTCGGGATAGACCGAAACATTGGTGCCGGGGGCAAGGCGGCGCGCAAGTTCGGCGTCGGTAGTTGAAGTTGCCAGAATCGAATCGAATTTCGGCAGCCACTTGCGTTCCAATGCCACAGATGCCGTGGCAAATCGTCTCAGCGCCCAAGCCCGCAACGCGCTCTCGGAATCCGCCAAGGCTCCGATGCCAGGCCGACTCGATATTGTGAAGATCGAGGATCACGCTTTTCGAATGCGGGCGGACCTGTTCGACATATGGAGCGCACCAAAAATGTTCGATGATGGCGGTCTCAAATTGCTCGCCTGCCAGGAAAGTCGAAATCTCTGACGGCGGATCCGGAAAAACGATCCACTAGAGGCGGCCGGTTGCGGACGATCCGGAATGCGTTGCGCACGGCGCGCGCCAGAGGTCGTTTGGAATGATAGGGCAGATCGATTACGTCCAGCCGTTCGACGCGGCCTGGGGGAATTGCCAGGCCCGGGTCTGCTTCGCCGGCTTGGCGAAACACAATAGCGTGCACGGAATAGCGCTGCGCCAGGTACTCGAGCAACGAGGCCGAACGCAGCGGGCCGCCTCCTATAGCCGGGTAGGGCGCTTCCGCCGACAAGAAGAGGGCTTTAGGATTTTTTCCGGAAGCGCTCCGCGGCGTGCTCATAAACCTCTCTAGTGAGCTTGGCAGTTTTTGTCCACGAGAATTGAGCCGCTCGAGCGAGTGCTCTTTCGCGCATTATCTGGAATTGTTGAGGATTCGCCAGCAAAGATTCGAGCGTTTTGACCCAGGCGCGCTGGTCGCTGGGATCCAACAGAATTGCCGCGTCATCGGCAACCTCGGATATCGCCGGGTCGTTGGAGGCGATCACCGCCGCGCCACACTGCATGGCTTCCAGCACCGGCAATCCGAAACCTTCATAGTAAGAGGGATACAAGCAAGCGAGCGCGTTGGAATAAAGCTGGGGCAACTCTTCTTCAGGCGTGAGACCACGTAGCCGAAGGCCTGGCTCCGGCGAGATCTCCGGGAAATCATCGCGCCGGCGGCCGGCCAGAACTAGATCGATCGGATGCGTCTTACGCACTTCGCGCCAGACTTCGAGCAACAGATTCACGTTTTTTCGCGGCTCGAGAGTGCCAACGTACAAAAGATAGGGGGGATCGTCGCGCTGCGCCGCAACAGGACGGAAATGTCGCGCGGCCGCAAGTGGAACTGCGACTACCCGGTCCGCTTGTAAATGAAAACGCTCGACGGCCTGTTTTTTTACCGCTTCGGAATGCGTGATAACCATGCGTAGCCAGACCCAGCCTCAGCAGCATCGGCGTACGATTGCGCACGCGGCCGGCTTCGGCATGCCAGGACGAATTGAGCCACGGCGACAGATCATGAAATGTCATCACGCTGGGACCAACGGGCAAATACGGAACCGCGAAATCGGTGCCGTGGAAGACATCGATCCTCAGCCGCGAGATCTCGCCCTGCAAGCCCCACAGCCACCATCTGCGCTCCAGCAGATTTCTTGGGCCGCGGCCGGCCTTCAGATTGGGCTGTGCATTCGCAGGCCGCTCGAAAGGCTGATCGGAGAGCAGCCAGAATTCGTCTTCAGGAAAATTCGCAGCCAGGGCGAGACTCAGTTCCTCGGTATAGCGTTTAGCGCCGCCGCTCGGAACCGTCAACGGAGTCGCGTCCAGGGCGATCTTCATGAGTTCGAGGATAGGGAAAGACCAGGGGCGATTTGCTACAGAGAAATGAGAGCCAATTAACGCTCCGGCCGCGATACCGGTAGACGCGGCTGAGTTCTGTTAATCTCTTCGAGCGTGTCCCAGTATTCCTTATCCGGCTTCGGGATTGCTTTCAAAAGCCGCAATAAGTCCCGTAATTTAAATCCCGCCGCTTCAGTTTGTAGGGCGTGCGAAGCGGGCTGGGCTTTGCGTTCCATCTCAATGCTATAGTGCCACAAGATGCAGGGGCAGCACCTGGGCAATTACGAAATCCTGGATAAGTTGGGTGAAGGCGGGATGGGCGAAGTGTGGCGCGCTCGCGATGAGCGCCTCAATCGCACGGTGGCGGTGAAGATCCTGCCTCCCGATCTGGCGAATGATCCGCTGCGCCGCGCGCGGTTCGAGCAGGAAGCCCGATCCCTCGGCGCGTTGAACCATCCCAACATCGTGGCGGTCTATGACTTCGGCCACGACAACGGCCGCTCCTACATCGTTTCCGAGTTAGTGGATGGCGAGCCGCTGCGCAGCATCATCGACCGCGGGCCATTGCCGATTCGCAAGTTGATCGACTATGGCGTGCAGATGGCGGAAGCGCTGGCGGCCGCGCACGAACTCGGGATCGTCCATCGCGATCTCAAGCCGGAGAATGTCATGGTGACGCGCGGCGGCCGGGTGAAAGTTCTGGATTTCGGGCTGGCCAAACAAAATGTCGCGGCGCCTGCCGACAAGACCGCCACCATGGCCATGTCGCTCTCACAGCCCGGCATGGTGATGGGCACGGCCGGATACATGTCGCCCGAGCAGGTGCGCGGCGAACCTGTGGACGCGCGCTCAGACATTTTCAGCTTCGGATGCGTGCTCTATGAAATGATCGCGGGCAAGCGCGCGTTTCAGGCGCGCTCGTCGGTGGAAACGATGCACGCGATTCTGAACCAGGATCCGCCTGAGTTAGATACCAACGCTTGCCCCGGCGCTTAGCTCCATCATTCGCCGTTGTCTCGAAAAACGTCCGGAGCAGCGCTTCCAATCCGCCGCCGATCTCGCATTTGCCTTGAGCGCTCATCACCCCGAGCAGTTCTTCCCCGACACAGGCGCCCGTCGCTACGCCGCGCCGTAGTTGGATGCCCTGGGTCGCAGCTATCGCCGCCGGTGTCCTGCTGTTCGCCGCCGGATATCTGGCGCGGATCTGGACCACGCGGCCGAACCTTGCAGCAATTTCAGCGCATTACTTTCCGCAAAGGCCTCATCAACAACGCGCGCTTCACGCCCGACGGCCGCAACATCATCTACGAGGCCAGTTGGGAAGGTGGACCTTCGCGAATTTATCTTGCTATCCCAGGCAATCCGAACTCGCGCGATCTGGGTATTCCACCCTCGAGCAGTCTGCTGGCAATCTCGTCCAAAGAAGAGCTGGCCTACACCGATGCGTCCGGAAACCTTATGCGCGGCTCGATATCGGGAGGCCAGATGCGGCCCTTGCTCGATAACGTCGCGGCGGCCGACTGGTCGCCCGATGGCGAGGCGCTCGCGGTATTGCGGCGGGTGAACGGCAAGTCCCGTATCGAATATCCAATCGGCACCGTGATCGCCGACGATGTGCGCTTTCCCTTGGAGACCATCCGCGATTTCGCCGGATGGCACGCGCGTCGCCTATGTCTCGTTCTTTCGTGGAAGGGCGGTCGGGCTGCATATTGTCGACCGGAACAAGAAGCAACAATACCTGGGTGAAATCTCCGGTCAGACTTCTTCAAATATTCCCTTATGCACTCTGTTGGAGCCCCAAAGGCGACGAGATCTGGTTTCGTTCCTTCGATTCGAACGACACCCAAACAATTTACGCCGTCGGATTTGAAAGGCCATCGGCGCGTAGTCGCGAACCTTCCGGCGAATGTGGAGCTATACGACATTTCCCGTCAAGGCACGGCGCTGCTCAGCGCGGGCTCCGTGCGCTGGGGGATTCTGGGCGCGGCTCCCGGCGACTCTCAAGAACGCGATCTCTCCTGTCTGGATGGCGGCGTGTTGATGGGCATTTCAAGCGACGGCGGGCTGATCGCCGCCACTGTAGCTGGCGAAGGCGCCGGCCCCAAAGGCAGTATTTACACGCGCAAGACCGATGGATCTGCCACCATTGCGCCTGGGCGACGGCGCGGCGTACGCTATCTCTCCGGATGGCAAATGGGTCTCTGGCTACGTCGTCGACGATAACGGCTTGCGGCGCTTTGTGCTGTTTCCCACCGGCGCGGGAGAGGAAATCACGGTGGATGTTCCCGGGCTTAAAACCCGCGGCCGTTTTCGGCTGGCTGGGCGATCAGCGCTATCTCGTCACCGGCCGCTTGCCCGATAAGAAATACCAATGCTTCGCCTGGGACGCAAAGCAGGGCACCGTAAAGCCGGTATGCCCCGAAGGGACGCCCGATCGCATCGACATCACTGCGTCTCCGGATGGGACCAAGGTTCTGAACGCCGGAATCGATGGTAACGGCTGGTTTGTCTATCCGCGTGGACGGCGGTCCCGCGCAGGAAGTGAAAGGAATTGGCCAGGATGAAATGCCCATCGGCTGGCGCGCGGACAATCAGTCGCTCTACGTGAGACCACGGCGCGCCGGCGATATGTCGACGCCGGTCTGGATCGTGGATATCGCCACCGGCAAGCGAACATTATGGAAAGAGATTCGGCCGTCGCAGCCCATCGACTTCCGCTATGACCTGCATCTGCACATCACGCCGGATGGCCGCGCCTACGCCTACAATTTCAGCCTGCAACTCGTCCGATCTGTACCTGGCGCAAGGGCTGCGTTAAGCTTCGCGAGCCCACAGCGGTATCTGGCGGGCGTATATTATCAAGCATGACCAAAGAAGAGATCCTGCTCGCTCATCGAGACTATCTTTATCCCTCCGTTTTCCACTACTACAAAGACCCGCTGGTGATCGCGCGCGGCAAAGACCAATACGTCTGGGACGCGGACGGGAATCAGTATCTCGATTTCTTCGGCGGCATCGTCACCATCAGCGTCGGCCATTGCAACGACGAGGTGAATCGCAAAGTCCATGCTCAAATGGACCGCTTGCAGCACGTCTCCACCGTCTTCGCCACCGAGCCGCAGGCGGCGCTAGCCAAGAAACTGGCCCAGATCACGCCGGGCCAGAAGCTCACCAAATCGTTCTTCACCAACAGCGGCACCGAAGCCAACGAAACCGCCATCCTGACCGCGCGCTGCTATACCGGATCGACGGAAATCGTCGCGCTGCGCTACGCTTACCACGGCCGTTCGGCGCTGGCCATGAGTCTGACCGCGCAATCGAACTGGCGGCTCGGACCGGTGACGCAGGCCGGAATCGTGCACGCCGTGAATGCCTATTGCTATCGCTGCCCGTATGGCCTTTCGTATCCTTCCTGCGGCGTCAAATGCGCGCAGGATGTCGAGGAAGTGATCCGCACCACCACTTCCGGACGAATCGCCGGATTCATCGCCGAGCCCATCCAAGGCGTGGCCGGCTTCGTCACTCCGCCCAAGGAATATTTCCCGATCGTGGCCGACATCGTCAAGAAATACGGCGGCCTGTTCATCAGCGACGAAGTGCAGACCGGCTGGGGCCGCACCGGCGGCAAATGGTTCGGCATCGAGCAGTGGGGCGTGCAGCCGGACATCATCACCAGCGCCAAGAGCCTCGGCAACGGCGCGCCCATCGGCCTCACCATCGCCCGGCCGGAAGTCGCCGATGCGCTGAAAGGCGCCACCATCTCGACTTTCGGCGGCAATCCGGTCACCACCACCGCCGCGAAGGCGGTGATCGATTTCATCGAAGACCACAAGCTCTCGATCAACGCCGCCGAGGTGGGCGCCTACCTGCGCAACAAGCTGAACGAGCTGAAAGAGAAGCATCGCATCATCGGCGACGTGCGCGGCATGGGACTGTTGCAGGCCATCGAACTGGTGGAAGATCGCGAAACCAAAAAGCCCGCCACCGCTCTCATGCCGGCTCTGATGGAGGCCACGCGCGAGAACAGAATTCTGGTCGGCAAGGGCGGCTTCTTTGGCAACGTGCTGCGCATTTCGCCGCCGTTGAATATCAGCAAAACCGACGTCGACGAATTCGCGCGGCTGCTGGACGCAAGCTTCGTGAAAGCGCAATCCGCGCTCGCGCCGTGGCGTAGAGGCTTAAGAATATGGACGAACGCGCATTTTACAAAGAATCGCAGACCACCAAGCCGGCCACGCTGAACTGTCCCTTCTGCCGCAGCGCGGAAGCTTACGACTTGCGCTGGCTGGTGCGCACCAAAGTGGATCGCCTGCCCGGCAACGCCGACGAGCGCGACCGGGCCAAGTTCAAAAAGGCCGCCAGCTACATGGTCCTGCTGGACGACAAAGTGATGTGCAAGAACATGCGCTGCCGCAAACGTTTCGACATTTCGGGCGTCAAGACCACCGCGTTTATTTAGGGCTGCTGCGCGCCGCTATCTGCCGAACGTAATGCTGGAATCCGCGGTGAACTTGCGGTAGTTGTCGTAGTCCACGTCGTTCTTCACCAGCAGGTTTCCCTCGCGGGAACGAAGCTCGAACTGGAGCGGCAGCAGGTAATCGGCGTCAGCCGATGCGGTTGTATTCGTAATCCAGCGCAAGACTGACATCCTGAATCGGGAAGGACGGTGGAATCCCGTCCGGATGAAGCGTGATGCGGTGCACCATGCGCCGCAGAGCATCAATGAAAATGAGCCCGTGGTAGCCGGTCACAAGATTCAGCTTCTTGTTCAGGCACCTTGATGTGATAGTTGGATTTGGAAACGAGTTACGCGATAAGAATACACGTGCATCTTTCGTCCGCGCAGCGTGAACCAGTTCTGCCAGGCAAATTCAGTTTCTGTTTCCGGCGAAAAGATCGATTTCAGCACCGAGCCAAATTCGCCCGAGGATGAAGCGCCCGTCAGTTGCTCATGCGGGATGCTGGCCGGCATGCCATTCAGCTCGATTACCTTGTAGTCTTCCAGGTGCTCAAAATAAGTCAGCCGCTCAACGATGATGTCGATTGGCCGCCAGCCATTCTTGCCGTTGAAGTCCTCAAACCGCCGCGTCGTCTGGGTGCAGATAAAATTGGGAAGATTCTGCTCGTGATTCAGTGCGTGCCCGGTCGCATCCGCCAGGACTTTTTTTTGCTCCGTCGGGTCCGGCGGCTCCGGCGATTGCGCGCGTGCCGTCGATAATTCCCAACATTGCTGCAGATCACGCCCACGGCCGCTAAGCTACACTGACGCCAGATGGGAGTGGAGATTCGCGCGCTCGGCGCGCAAGATGCGGAAGCCTTCTGGCATCTTCGATTGGAGGCGCTGGAGAGCGAACCGCTGGCGTTCGGCGCGTCGGCCGAGGAACATCGCTCGACTACGTCGGAAATGGTGGCCGCGCGAATCGATCCGTCGGACTCGAATAGCTTTGTGCTGGGTGCGTTCGCCGACGGGACAACTGATCGGCACCGTCGGTTTCGCGCGCCAGCAGAATCGGAAAGACCGCCATAAAGGCCGCATCTGGGGCGTGTACATCAAAGAGGACCATCGGGGAAAAGGCATTGCACGTCAACTACTCGAAGTCGTGTTGCAACGAGCTCAGATCGCAGCCCGGCTTGGAGCAGGTAATGCTCACGGTGGGCCATAACCAAGCCGCGGCAAAACGACTCTATTCGGCGGTGGGCTTCCAGGTTTTCGGCCACGAGCGCCATGCGTTGAAGGTTGGCGACGTTTACGTCGACGAGGACTACATGGCGATTCATTTTCAACCCCAAACACTTCAGCCCGAATAAGCCCGCTCAATAATCGCCCGAAAACCGGTGTTCACGGGCAGCGTTCCGAAACGCACGGCCGCCCTCATTGGCGAGTCGCGTGGCGCAAAACGCATCGGCTACTTCCGGAATGCTGTGGCGGATCAGCAGCGAGGCTTGCAAAGCCAGAGCCAGACGCTCCGCCAGTCGGCGCGCTTCAACCTCGGTGGCGGCCGCCGGCAGCTCTTTCTCCAGCCGATCGGCGAAGGCATCGAACCGCCGGTCGGCGCCGCGCGCCAGGCGGATCTCGTCACCGACGCTGGCCAGCCGCGTCCGGCTCTTTCTTGATCGCGCGCAGGATGTCGAGGCAAATCACATTGCCCGAGCCTTCCCAAATCGAATTCAGGGGCGCTTCGCGATACAGCCGCGGAAGAATGGACTCCTCGACGAAGCCGTTGCCGCCCAGGCATTCCAGCGCTTCATTTACTTGCGCCGGCGCCGCGCTTCGATATCCAGTATTTGGCCACGGCGGTTCCCAGGCGCGCAAAACCGTGCTCGGCGGCATCGCGTTCGCGAGCATCAAAGGCCCTGGCCAGACGCATCATCAACACCGTCGCCGCCTCGGATTCCAGACACAGGTCCGCCAGAACATTCTGCATCAGCGGCTGAGAGATCAATAAACGTCCGAAGGCCTGGCGATGCCGCGCATGATGAATGGCTTGCACTACCGCCTGCCGCATCAAGGAAGCCGAGCCGATCACGCAATCCAGCCGCGTGTGCTGCACCATTTCGATGATGGTGGCCACGCCGCGGCCCTCCTCGCCGATGCGCCGCGCCCAAGCGCCGTCGAATTCCACTTCGCGAGGACGCGTTCGAACGATTGCCCAGCTTGTCCTTCAGCCGCTGGATGTGAAACCGGTTGCGCTCACCATCCGGAGTCCAGCGCGGCAGCAGAAAGCACGTCAACCCCTTGAGCGCCTGAGCCAGCACCAGGAATGCGTCGCACATGGGCGCCGAGCAAAACCACTTGTGGCCGGTGATCAGATACTCTGAGCGGGATTGCCCGCCCTCGATGTTTTCCGCCAAAGTAATATTGGCGCGCACATCGGAGCCGCCCTGCTTCTCGGTCATAGCCATGCCGATCAGCGCGCCCGATTTCTCGTTCGACGGCCGGAAGCGCGGATCATACCGCGCCGAAAGGATATGCCGCTCCCATTCGCGCGCCAGGTCCGGTTGCTTTCGAAGCGCCGGAACAGACGAATAGGTCATCGAAACCGGACAGGTATGCCCGGCTTCGTTTTCAGAAGCCAGCAGCATGAGAGCGGCTCGCGCCACGTGTGCGCCAGGCTGTGGTTCGGACCAGGCAGACTCGCCAGGCCGTGTTCGATCGCCAGGCGCATCAGATCGTGCCAGGCCGGATGGAATTCCACTTCATCCAGCCGATGGCCGAATCGGTCGTGAGTGTGCAGGACCGGAGGATTCTCGTTAGCCTGAAATCCCCACCGAATGGCCTCCTCGGTACCCACCAGCCGTCCAAATTCCTCGACCTGCGGCTTGGCCCAGCCGGCTCCCTCGCGTTCGAGGGCGGCGCCCAGAATGCGGTCGGCCGTGAAAAGATTGTAGTCCACCAGCGGCGGAGGCTGGTTTAAAACCTCATGCGTGGCCTTCGTAGACTCGAGCGCCAGTTTCAAGGGTGTGTCTCCATAGATTCTATCAAGCGGGCGATTCTATCAAGCGGTATTCCTAGATTCGGCAGATTTGGCGCCTACCATGAAACATTCCGGCTCGAAATCTGATCAAAGGAGAGCACCCGTTGCGGACGCCCTCAGCATGCAATTTTTGCTTCGACCTGAAAATCTTTCCGAATCAATACTTAGGAAGATTCCTAGTCCCTACGCTCACATATGAGTTAGCGCAAAACCATGTTAAGGTAACGTCCCGTTAGACTTAGCGGCTTCGTGCGCATAGACCCCTGGGACTTTGGTCATGGTGGCACCAAAACTGCCCTTCTCGCGACCGGAGTTAAAAATAAAAATGACATGCGAAGAATACGGCAGCGCTTATAAGAGGGGCTACAACCTGACGGTTCGTTTCCTGGTTTCGCGAGGACTGACCTATGACGCAGCGCAGGAGACTGCGCAGGCCGCTTGGGTGAAGGGCTGGGAACGGCTTGGTCAATTGCGCGATTCCAACATGGTTCTGACTTGGATGAACAGCATCGCGCTCAATATCCATCGCAGTTGCATGCGTCGCGAACCTTTCTTGCAGACGCTGCCCGAACTTGCCACGCCACCCAAAGTCAACCTGGCCGCCATCGATGTCCGCCGCATTTTGAAAACCTGCAAGAAGAACGACCGCATGGTTCTGCAGCGCCATTACCTGGAAGGCTACAAGGTCCAGGAAATCGCGCGCGCCCATGGCTGGACCGAAACCGCCGTTCGCATTCGTTTGCTGCGCGCCCGCCGCGCCGTCGGCAAACGTTTCGCAGCTTGAGCTAGCATTGGCCTTGCTAGGCTCTCGGGGCGGTCGTATCAGAGGTAGACCGCCCCCGATGCCAAAGTTGTAATCTTCCTAACATCCAAACCTGCCAGATAATATTTTTTGCAATTCTGCTGCAATTTGATTTACCATAGAGGGTCATACAGGACTAACTGGGTGGCCCAGATCTTCCACCGCAGCGTAAATTCAATTTCCACACTAAGCATTGTCGGCGCTGGTCTTGGAGCGGGATTGCTCCTCGCATTTGCCTATTCGATGGACCGGGGGCACTACATCACCGACGTTAAGGTGGTCAAAGAGCAGCCCGTCCCCTTCAGCCACAAGCATCACGTAACCGACGATGGCATCGATTGCCGCTATTGCCACACCTCGGTGGAGACGTCCTCTTTCGCCGGAATCCCGGCCACCGAGATCTGCATGAGCTGTCATTCGCAGATTTGGGCCAACGCCGAGATGCTAGAGCCCGTCCGCGCCAGCTTCCGCAGCGGCGAATCGCTGGAATGGACCCGCATCCACGATCTGCCCGATTTTGTATACTTCAATCACAGCATTCACATCAACAAGGGCATCGGCTGCGCCACCTGCCACGGCCGCGTGGACCAGATGCCGCTCATGTACAAGGAAAACACACTGTACATGAACTGGTGCATCAATTGTCACCGCAATCCCGAGAAGTACGTCCGTCCGCGCGATCAGGTTTTCAACATGGCCTATCAGCCGCCGGCCAACCAGGAAGAGCTGGGTCGAAAGCTCGTCGAGGAGTATCACATTCAAAGCTTGACTGATTGCTACACTTGCCACCGATGAACGACAAACCCGCTCTTGATCTAGACAAGATTCGGGCTCGGCTGGAATCAGCCCAAGGGCCCCTCTACTGGAAGAGTCTCGAAGAGCTCGCCGAAACCGACGAGTTCCAGGCTTTCCTCGAAGACGAATTCGCGGACCGCACTCCGGACTGGCTGGATCCGGCCAACCGCCGCAATTTCCTGAAGCTGATGGGCGCGTCGCTGGCCCTGGCCGGCGTCACGGCCTGCACCAAGCAGCCCAAGGAAACCATCGTTCCCTACGTCCGCCAGCCGGAGGAATTTGTTCCCGGCCTGCCGCTGTACTACGCCACCGCGATGCAGATGGGCGGCGTCGGCACCGGACTGCTGGCCACCAGCCATCTGGGCCGTCCCACCAAGGTGGACGGCAATCCCGATCATCCCGGCAGCCTGGGCGCCTCGGATTATTTCCAGCAGGCGTCGATTCTCACGATGTACGATCCGGACCGCGCGCAGGCCGTGACGCAATAACGGCCAGATCAGCAGTTGGGTCGCGTTTCAAGCCGCGCTGCACGGCGACGCGCGAAGCCGCCGCGACCAAAAATGGCGATGGTTTCCGAATCCTCACCGAAACCGTGACGTCGCCGACTCTTGACCGCCCAGATCAAAGCGATTCTGAAGGAGCTTCCCGGCGCCAAATGGCATCAATACGAACCCTGCGGCCGGCATAACGCCTATCGCGGCGCCGATGCTGGCGTTCGGACGCCCCGTCAACACCATTTACCACTTCGATCAGGCCGACGTCATCGTTTCGCTGGATGCCGATTTCCTGTCCTGCGGCCCCGGAAATCTGCTCTACGCCCGCCAGTTCGCCGACCAGCGCCGCGTGATGACCAACGTCACGCACACCCCGCAGCCCAAGGAAGATTTGCAGGAAGGTTATCAGGAAGGCCCGATCCCGCCGCGTCCCAATCAGTCCGCCGGTTATGCCGCCGAGAACTCGCGGGCCGGTTGTCTTGCCGCCGCAGGTGCAGGCGCAAGGAAAACCGCCCGATCAAACCACGCATGAACCGGCTGTACGTGGTCGAACCCGCGCCATCGCCCACCGGCGGCATGGCCGATCATCGCTATCGTGGTGCGCGGCGGTGAAGTGGAAGCCTGGGCTGGCGAGTTGGCTGCGGCGCTGGGCGTCGGTGGCGCGCAGCCGGCGGAAAATATCAAGGAAGTGGCCGCCATCGCCCGCGATTTGCAAGCCCATAAAGGCGCTTCGATGGTGGTAGCCGGGAACAATCAACCTCCCCACGTGCATGCGCTGGCGCATGCCATGAATCAGGCGCTGGGCAATGTCGGCAAAACGGTGACCTACACCGATCCGATCGAAGGCAATCCGGTCGATCAGCAGACAGTCGTTGCAGGAACTGGTGGCCGACATGAACGCCGGCAAGGTAGATTCGCTGCTGATTCTCGGCGGCAATCCGGTTTACACCGCGCCCGTGGATCTGAATTTCGCCGGCCGCGCTGAAAAAAGTCACGTGGCGCGCTTATCTCGGCCTCTTCTCCGATGAAACCGCCGCGCTAGTGCGTCTGGCACGTGCCCGAAGCCCACTATCTGGAATCCTGGGGCGACGTGCGCGGCTTCGATGGAACCGTAAGCTTCGTCCAGCCGCTGATCGCGCCGCTCTACGGCGGCAAGAGCGCGCACGAAGTGATCGCCACCTTGGCCGGCCAGCCCGATAAGACTTCTCACGATGTCGTTCAGGAGTATTGGCAGACGCAGAACAACGGCTCGGATTTCGATATCTTCTGGCAGAAAGCGCTGCATGACGGCGTGGTTCCCAATACCGCGCGCGCGGCGGCCAACGTGACCGCCAAAGCGCCGCCGGCCGCGCCGGCCGCAACAGGCGCAAGGAATGGAGATCATGTTCCGGCCCGATCCCACCATCTGGGATGGATCGTTCGCCAACAACGGCTGGCTGCAGGAGCTGCCCAAGCCCCAGAACAAGATGACCTGGGACAACGCCGTCTGGATCAGCCCCACCACGGCGACGCAGCATCAACCTCGTCACCGAGGACATGGTGGAGCTGAAGTACCAGGGACGCACCGTCACCGGTCCGGTATGGATCATGCCCGGGCAGGCCAACGACAGCGTGACGGTCCATCTCGGCTACGGCCGGACGCATGGCCGGACAGGTCGGCAATGAGCTAGGATTCAACGCCTATCTGCTTCGCACTTCCGGCGAGCCCGATGGCGGCTATGGCGTCGAGTTCAGGAAAGTCGGCGGCCATCACACTTTCGCCACCACCCAGCACACCCAAACGATGGAAGGCGACGAGCCGGTTCGCGTCGCGACGCTCGACGAATACAAAAAGAATCCGCAGTTCGCCGACGCAAAGGAAGGGCAACAACCCCTGCCGCAGTACCTGACCTTGTATCCGGACTATCGGTACCAGGGCTACAAATGGGGCATGACGATCGACTTGAATGCCTGCGTGGGCTGCAGCTCCTGTGTATCGGCCTGCCAGGCGGAAAACAACATCGCGGTGGTCGGCAAGATCGAAGTGGCGCGCGGCCGCCACATGCACTGGATTCGCGTGGACCGCTATTTCAAAGGCAACTGGGACAATCCGGAGCTGTACTATCAGCCCGTGCCCTGCATGCAGTGCGAGAACGCGCCCTGCGAGCTGGTGTGCCCGGTGGCCGCCACGGTTCATAGCGGCGACGGCCTGAATCAGATGGTTTACAACCGCTGCGTCGGCACGCGTTATTGCTCCAACAACTGCCCCTACAAAGTCCGGCGCTTCAATTTCCTGCTGTATTCCGATTGGAACACGCAGAGCCTGTATCCGCTGCGCAATCCCAACGTGACGGTCCGCAGCCGCGGCGTCATGGAAAAATGCACCTACTGCATCCAGCGCATCAACGCCGCCAAGATTCAATCCGAGAAGGAAAACCGCCGCATCGCCGACGGCGAGATCGTCCCCGCTTGCGCGCAGGCCTGCCCCACCCAGGCCATCGCGTTCGGCGACATTAACGATCCCAAAAGCCAGGTGGCGCAACTGAAGGCGCAGGCGCGGAATTATAGTTTGCTGGAAGAATTGAATACGCGGCCCCGCACCACTTATCTTGGCCGGCTGCGGAATCCGAACCCGGAGATCGAGAAAGGTTAGAGCTTGAAGACGGAAGAACTAGATCGAAGAGCGATTGACCCCGGTCCGGATAAGATCATCGCTCCCGGGTTTAATTACGCCACGGTCACCGACAAGATCGCCAACATCGTCCTGAAGCCCATCGAGACGGACGCCGCCTCAATGGTGGATCAGCCTGTTCATCGCTTTCACCTTGATGCAAGGCCTGCTGGTGGCCGCCGCCTGGCTGCTCTACAAAGGCGTCGGCGTGTGGGGCATCGTCATCCCGGTGGCCTGGGGCTTCGCCATCGTCAATTTCGTCTGGTGGATCGGTATCGGCCACGCCGGAACGCTGATCTCGGCCATTCTGCTGCTGCTCAAACAGGACTGGCGTACTTCCATCAATCGCTTTTCCGAAGCCATGACGCTGTTCGCCGTCGCGCAGGCCGGCATGTTCCCCATTCTGCACATGGGCCGCCCGTGGCTGGGTTATTGGCTGATTCCTTACCCCAGCTCGATGTGGATCTGGCCGCAGCCCCGCAGCCCGCTGGTGTGGGACGTTTTCGCGGTGACCACCTACCTCACCGTCTCGCTCATGTTCTGGTACATCGGCTTGGTGCCCGATCTGGCCACCATGCGCGACCGCGCCAAGCAGCAGTGGCAGAAGGTCATATTCGGAATGCTCGGCCTGGGCTGGCGCGGATCGGCCAGCCATTGGTCGCGCTACCAGATGGCCTACCTGCTGTTGGGCGGCTTAGCCACGCCGCTGGTGGTTTCGGTTCACACCGTGGTCAGCTTCGACTTCGCCATCAGCATGATGCCCGGCTGGCACACCACCATCTTCCCGCCCTACTTCGTCGCCGGCGCCATCTATTCCGGTTTCGCCATGGTGATGACGCTGGCCATTCCGACGCGCAAGTGGTTCCACCTGGAAGATCTGATCACCATGCGCCACCTGGATGCCATGGCCAAGCTGATGCTCGGCACCGGGCTGATCGTGGCCTACGGATACATGATGGAAGCGTTCATGTCCTGGTACAGCGGCAATCCGCACGAGATGTTCATGTACCAGAACCGCGCCACGGGCCCTTACTGGCCTTTCTTCTGGGATGCTGATTCTGTGCAATATCCTGATCCCGCAGTCGCTGTGGTCACGGCAGCGTGCGGCAGAACATCCCGCGCTTGTTCTTTGTTTCGATCGTGGTCAACATCGGCATGTGGCTGGAGCGGTTCATCATCGTCATCACCAGCCTGCATCGCGACTTCCTGCCCTCTTCCTGGGGCATGTATTATCCGACCCAATGGGACTGGGCGGTGTTGCTCGGCACCATCGGATTCTTCCTTACGCTGATGATTCTTTTCGTGCGAACGCTGCCGTCCATCTCGATCTTCGAAGTGCGCGAAGTGCTGCATCATCTGGCGCCGCACATATTGGAGGATTCGCCCAGACCGGCACACGGGGACTGATATGAACGAAACCTTCTGGGATCGGCACGGCATACACGGCCTCATGGCGCAGTTTGAAACCCCCGAACGGTTGTCGCGGCCGCGAACCGCGCCTATGCCGCCGGCTACCGCAAGATGGATGCATATTCTCCCATGCCGGTCGAAGGCTTGGCGGAAGCGATCGGTTTCAACGCAACTGGGTCTCGGTGGTTGTCCTGATCGGCGGATTGGCGGGCTGCATCGGCGGTTTCTCCTTGCTGTGGTGGATCGCGTGATCGCCTATCCGCACAATGTCGGCGGCCGCCCGTTCGATAGCTGGCCGGCGTTCATCCCGATCACGTTTGAGTGCACCGTTTTGCTGGCCGCGCTCAGCGCTGTGCTCGGCATGTTGGCGATGAACAAACTTCCCATGCCGTATCATCCGGTGTTCAACGTGCCATCTTTCGCAGCGCGCCTCGGTGGACCGGTTTTTCCTGTGCATCGAAGCCGACGATCCGAAATTCGACCTCATCCAGACCCGGCAGTTCCTGGAGGAACTCAATCCCGAAGAGGTGGCCGAAGTTGAGAAATAAGATCGCCATCTCCGCTGGAGGTCTGCTGTTGCTCGCCTTGACAGGCTGCCGCGACGACATGCACAATCAACCGCGCTATAAACCGCTGGCGGCCAGCGATTTTTTTCGCCGATCACCGCTCCGCGCGGCCGGAAATCGATGGGACGGTAGCGCGCGGCCACTTGCGCATCGATACCGCCCGCTACACCGGAAAATTCAACGGGCGAAGACATCGATCAATTTCCCATTCCAATCACCCGCGCCGATATCGAGCGCGGCCGGGACCGCTTCAATATCTACTGCTCGCCCTGCCACGGCCGTCTGGGCGACGGCAACGGCATGGTGGTGTTGCGCGGCTTCCGGCAAGCGGCGTCGTACTACAGCGACAAGCTCATGAAAGCCCCCGTGGGCCACTTTTTCGACGTCATGACCAACGGATTCGGTGCGATGCCGAGTTATGCCTCTCGCGTCCAGCCGGACGACCGTTGGCGGATCGTGGCTTACATCCGTGTCTTGCAAGCCAGCGAATCGGCCAAACTGAACGATGTGCCAGCCGATCAGCGGCAAAACCTGAAACTCGAACCCGCGCCCAATGGACTGTCTCAAGGCGCTCCACCGGCGGGTACTCCGCCGCCGCCCGCGACACAACCCAATCCAGGAGCTGTACGATGACGCCCAGCGAAGCACTTCTCCCGCGGATGGACCGCATCCAGCGCAATTCACTGGTTGTCGGCGTGGTCGCTCTGGCGCTCAGCGTCATAGGCCTCTTTCTGAACGCCGCGCATTTCTGGCAGTCCTACCTGTTCGCTTATATCTTCTGGGCCGGTCTGGCGCTCGGTTGCCTGGGCATCTTCTTCCTGCACAACGTCGTTGGCGGAAACTGGGGCGTCGCCATCCGTCGATTCATCGAATCCGGATTACAAACGCTCCCACTGATCGCTCTGTTCGTGATTCCTATATTTTTCGGGATGGGCACACTTTATTCCTGGACCCACGCCGATGTTCGAGCGCACGATTTCGCGGTTGGCCACAAGGCCGCCTACATGAACGTGCCGTTCTTCATCGGAAGAACCATCTTGTACTTCCTGATCTGGTTCTTCTTCGGCTTCCGGATTCTGAGCATGGCCAACGAGCATGACCGCACTGGCGATCCCGCGCTCTTCCGGCGGATCAAGGGCGCCAGCGCTCCGGCCCTGTTGATCTTCGTCCTTACGACCACCTACGCATTCATCGATTGGATCATGTCGCTGGAGCCCAACTGGTATTCCACCATTTACGGCTGGATGTTCACCGTCGGCCAAGTTCTGCTTACGTTTTCGTTCATGATCGCCATGCTGGTGCTGCTTTCCAAACACGAGCCCTTCGCCGGTTTCTTGACGCGGCAGCATTACCACGATCTCGGGAATCTGATGCTGGCCTTCACCATGCTGTGGGCCTACATGTCGTTCGCGCAGTTCCTGATCATCTGGGCTGAAAATCTGCCGGACGAAATTCCCTGGTACGTTCGCCGCTTCAGCGGAGGCTGGGGCTATGTCGCCTGGTTCATCTCCATCTTCCATTTCTGCGTTCCCTTCTTCTTGCTGTTGATGCGCTTCGTCAAGAAGCATCCCGAGCGGCTGCGGGTCTTGGCCATGTGGATGATCCTCGTCCGCGTCGTAGACGTATTCTGGATTATCGAGCCGGCCTTCCGCCAGCATGGATTAGAGATTTACTGGACCGATCTCGCTGCATTGGTCGGCTTGGGCGGTATCTGGATCGCCTTCTTCATCCGGCATCTCAAAGCCCGGCCATTATTGCCGGCCAACGATCCGCGGGATACTTATCCCTCGCGCGCGTGCATGGACACTGACATGGAACACCCCGTCAACATGGAACACCCGGTCGCACCCAGCCCCAATGGCGCTGGCCACGAACATCGCGAAGTGGATGTTCGCTTCATCGTGGTGTCGTTAATTGTGCTATTGATCGGAGCTTTTCTGGTTTGTCTTCTGACGATCGGAATATTCCGTTATTTCCACAACACCTATCTTCCGCCGCAGGCCACCTACGTCCAGCCGCCGCTTCCTCCCGAGCCGCGCATGGAAGACAAGCCCTATTTGCAACTGCAGAATCTGCGGGCCCTCGAAGATCACGTGCTCAGCACGTACGCTTGGGTGGATGAGAACGCAGGCACGGTGCGGATCCCGGTGGATCGCGCCATCGATATGGTGGCGCAGAAAGGGCTGCCGTCCCACAATTATCTGGACGACATTACCAAAGGAAGCAAGAATGCCAAGCAGTAAAGGTAGCGTGGCACCCGCACTCGGTATCGTGGCACCCGCACTCGGAATCGTGGCGCACGCACTCTTGCGTGCCGCGTCGGCACTCGTGCCGACGCTTGTCATCTTTTTATCGTGCTCCCCCGCCCCCGCCCAACAGTACGGCCTCCCCGCCATGGTCCGCGGCGTAGGGATCGATCAGAATCTCAACGCCCAGATCCCGCTGGAGCTGATGTTCAAGGACGAGACCGGCCAAGCTGTCCGCCTGGGCCAGTATTTCCGCCAGAAGCCGGTAGTGCTGGCGCTGGTTTATTACGAATGTCCCATGCTTTGCGACATGGTGCTAAACGGCCTGACACACACCATGGAGCAGATCTCGCTGAACTTAGGTTCCGACTTCGACGTGGTTACCGTCAGTTTCAATCCCAAGGAAACCTGGCAGCTGGCGGCGGCCAAAAAGGCCAACTACGTCGAAAAATACAAGCGCGCAGGCGCGGCGCAAGGCTGGCATTTTCTCACCGGCCAGGAAGACGCCATCAAGAAACTGGCCGACACGGCGGGGTTCCACTATAAGTACGATCCGATCACCAAACAGTTCGCCCACGCCAGCGGCATCATGGTGCTGACGCCGGAGGGCAAGATCGCGCGCTATTTTTACGGAATCGAATACAAGCCAAGAGATTTCCGGCTGGGACTGGTGGAAGCTTCCCAGAACAAGATCGGCGACTTGGCCGACCAGGTCCTGCTGTTCTGCTATCACTACGATCCGATGACCGGCAAATACGGCGCGATTATCCAGAACGTGACCAAAATACTTGGCTCGGCTACCGTGCTCGGGTTGGGAGCTCTGGTGTTCTTTCTGATGCGGCGCGGTACCAGATGCCGAACCCGGGAGGCCGGCCTAAGCAATGCAGTTACCCCTGTTTCCCGAAGCTGCCTCGGCCATCGCGAGTAGCGTCGACTATCTCTACTTCTATCTCACCGCCGTGTCCGTCGTCATGACGGCGCTGATCTTCGCCGCGGTCTTCTTCTTTGCGATCAAGTACCGGCGCAAGTCCGAGGACGAAATTCCGCCGCCCATTCACGGCTCGCTGAAACTCGAGATCGCCTGGTCCGTCCTGCCGTTCCTGGTCATGCTGACCTTCTTCTGGTGGGGCGCGCAGATCTTCTTCGCCAACGCCAGTCCCCCGCCCGACGCGATGGACATCTACGCCGTGGGCAAGCAATGGATGTGGAAGATTCAGTATCCGGAAGGCCAGCGAGAGATCAACGAGCTGCACGTGCCCATCAACCGGCCGATCAAGATGACGCTGGCTTCCGAAGACGTGATCCACAGTTTCTTCATCCCCGCTTTTCGCGTAAAGCACGACGTTGTGCCGGGCCGCTACGACATCATGTGGTTCACCGCCACCAAGCCCGGCCGGTATCATCTGTTCTGCGCCGAATACTGCGGCACCGAGCATTCCGGCATGGTCGGATGGGTCACCGTGATGACCGAGAACGATTATGAGAACTGGCTGGCCGGCGGCGGCAGCGGAAGGAACCATGGCGCAGCAGGGCGAAAGGCTGTTCGGGCAATTGGGATGCGCCACCTGCCATCAACTGGATCAGCAGGGCCGCGGCCCCATCTTGCGTGGACGTATATGGCTCGCGCGTTCAGTTGCAGAGCGGCCAAACCGTCCTGGCAGACGATGCCTATATCCGCGAGTCGATTCTGAATCCCAATGCCAAGGTGGTGGCCGGCTTCCAAGCCGACGTCATGCCGACCTTCCAGGGTCAGATCACCGAAGAGCAACTGCTGCAGCTCATCGTTTACATCAAGTCCCTGGCTATCCAGGGAGCCCGGCCGGTATCCGAACAAACGTCGGCGGCGCCAGGCGGCGCGGCTGCAACACTGAAAACCCAAATACGGGTGGAAAAAAATGAGTACTGTTTTACAAGATCCTCAGGCGGTGGAAACCCCGAATTACCTAAACCAGGAGTACGGCTGGAAGTCGTGGCTCTTCACCAAGGACCACAAGCGCATCGCCGTGCTCTACATCATTTCGATCACCGCGATGTTTTTCATCGGCGGAATCTTCGCCAGCCTCATCCGCGTGGAATTGCTGACGCCGCAGGGCGACCTGGTGAATTCCGACACCTACAACAAGTTCTTCACCATGCACGGCATCGTGATGGTCTTCTTCTTCCTGATACCATCCATCCCGGCCACGCTTGGAAACTTCTTCGTGCCCATGATGATCGGCGCCAAAGACCTGGCCTTTCCGCGCATCAATCTGCTTGAGCTGGTACATTTACATCGCCGGCGCGGCCTTCGCTTTGGCGGCTATAGTTCTGGGCGGCGTGGACACCGGTTGGACTTTCTACACTCCGTTCAGCAGCACCTACTCGAATACTTTCGTCATCACCGCCGCGGTGGGCGTCTTCATCGCCGGATTCTCGTCCATTCTCACCGGGTTGAATTTCATCGTCACGGTTCACAAGATGCGCGCGCCCGGAATGACCTGGGGCCGTCTCCCGCTGTTCGTGTGGGCCAATTACGCCACCTCGCTGATCCAGGTTCTCGGGACGCCGGTGGTCGCGATCACTCTGGCGCTGGTGGGCCTGGAGCGGGCTTTCCATATCGGCATTTTCGATCCGGCCATCGGCGGCGATCCGATCCTGTTCCAGCACATGTTCTGGTTCTATTCTCATCCCGCCGTGTACATCATGATTCTGCCGGGCATGGGCGTGATCAGCGAACTGGTGACCTGTTTCTCGCGCAAGGGCATTTTCGGCTATCCCTTCATCGCCGGTTCCAGCCTGGGCATCGCCATCATCGGCTTCCTGGTATGGGGTCATCATATGTTCGTCACCGGGATGTCGATGTATGCCAGCCTGTATTTCTCGCTGCTGAGCTTCCTGGTCGCGGTTCCTTCGGCTATCAAAGTCTTCAACTGGACCGCCACCATGTTCCGGGGATCGATCAGCTTCGATACGCCCATGCTGTACGCATTCGGCTTCATCGGCCTGTTCACTATCGGCGGCCTGACGGGACTGTTCCTGGCAACCCTGGGCGTGGATGTCCACGTAACCGACACCTATTTCGTCGTCGCCCACTTCCATTACGTCATGGTCGGCGGCATGGTGCTGGCGTACATGGGAGGCATGCATTATCTGGTGGCCGAAAATAAGCGGGCGATTGTATCCGGAAGGCTGGGCGAAGTTTGCCTGCTTTGCTGGTATTCGCCGGGTTCAACCTGACGTTCTTCCCGCAGTTCATTCTCGGCTACCTGGGCCAGCCGCGCCGCTATCATGCGTACGCGCCCGAGTTCCAGGTGCTGAACGTAATGTCCACCGCCGGCGCCTCAATCCTTGGCCTGGGGTACGTTATTCCGCTAATCTATTTCTTGTGGTCGATGAAGTACGGCCCCAAGGCCGGCAACAATCCGTGGCGCGCCACAGGCCTGGAGTGGCAGACCACTTCGCCGCCGCCCACTTACAATTTCGAGACGACTCCCATCGTGACCGAAGAAGCGTACGCTTATCACACCCAAAAGGAGACGCACGTTGGCTGACACGCACGGCACCGTAGTAGAGCATTCAGAGCCCGACCACACCGCGCATTCCCCGCATCTCCGGCATCATTTCGATGACATGGCGCAGCAGTTCGACTCCGCCACGCTGGGAATGTGGGTGTTCCTGCTGACGGAAATCATGTTCTTCGGCGGCATGTTCGGCGCCTATACGGTATATCGCGCCATGTACCCGGAAGCGTTCGCCAGCACCAGCCAGTACATGAATCCTTTGTTTGGCGCGATGAATACGCGGTCCTGATCGTGAGCAGTTTGACGATGGCTCTGGCCGTTCGTGCCGCCCGCTTGGGTGAACAGAAGATTCTTCAGCTCTTTCTCATTCTCACGATGATTTTCGGACTCGCCTTCTTGGTCATCAAAGGCTTCGAGTACCACGAGCACTGGGTGGACAACAAGGTGCCACTCTTCGGTGGACATTGGGACTACAGCGAAGCCCCGCAGTTTGCACGCCAGGCCCAAATCCTCTTTTGCTTCTATTTCTTCATGACCGGTTTTCACGCCTTGCACATGGTGGTAGGTCTGGGCCTCATGACCACGATTTTCATGATGGCCCGGCGGGGCACCTTTAGCCCGAGCTATTTCACCCCCGTTGAAGTCAGCGGTCTATACTGGCACTTCGTCGACATTGTTTGGATCTTTCTGTTCCCGCTTCTCTATTTGATTGGGCGCACCAAGAAACTCATATAATTTATGCATTCCATCCCTAGCGTTCGAACCTACGTACTCATCTGGGCCACCTTGACGATCATGACGTTTGTCACCTACTACGTCGCGCAGATCGAATTGGGCGCGTGGAACATTGTGGTCGCACTGTTGATCGCGTTCTTCAAGATGATGCTGGTGATCCTGTTCTTCATGAACGTGAAGGCTGACAGCCCTCTCACAAAGTTGTTCGCCGGCGCTGGCTTCTTCTGGTTAATCCTGCTGCTGGGACAGTTCTTCATCGATTACCTGACCCGCACCTGGATGCCCGAAGGCACCATGTGGTAGCCGTAGCGCACGCACTCCTGCGTGCCGCGTTCACATTCCTGTGAACGCCTTTGTCTTAGCGAACGTCTTTCAACGTCCTCAAATCCGACAAGTCCGCGGCCAGCGCATCCCGATCGTGGGACTCCAGAGTGTTGTCCTTGATCACATCTTTTAGTTCGTCGATGGCGCCGTCCAGCTTGCCTTTATCGAAATGTCCGCGGCTCAAGTCGCGGTCGAATTCGGACAGCTTCCTTTGAACTTCGCGATAACGATCCCGTTCTTTTGGTTTGGTGGCCGTGAAATCCGCAGCCCGGCGCAGATCGTCCTGCACCCGGCCAACTAAGTCCCTCGCCCGACCATATTCCTGGCCGAAAGCCACCATGGCCGTGCCTGAAAGTGCGCCAAAAAGCAGCGTTTTGGCCGCTGCCCGTCGCGAAAAGATAGCATTTTTCATGTTTTTGGTCCTCCAGCTCTCCTCCCTAGTGAGACTCCCCGGAGCCCAAGTTGTTGCATCGGTTAACCTGGAGGGGTGTTCAGACATACTTTTATGCTTGTTTTTTCAACGGCGGCCGCGTTTGCCGAGATTCACTCGTTGACGCTGCGGCAGGCGGTGCAGACCGCGTTAAAGGAGAATCCTGACTTGGTGCTGGCGCGGCTCGATGAGCAAAAGGCTCAGGAAAGCGTTCGGATCGCCAAAGACCCGTTCGTTCCTAAAGTCTATGCCGGCAGCGGAGCGGCGAAAGTGTGGGGGTATCCGAGCAGCATTGAAGGCGCGGCTCCTGCCATCATCCAGACCCGCACCGATATGGCGTTGTTCAACCGGCCCAAGAGCTTCGAGCTCGCCCGGGTGCGGGAAAACGCGCGCACCGCAGCCATTGCCACGCAGTCGAAGAGCGATGAGATTGCCTTTCAGACGGCCTCGCTGTTCTTGGATGTACAGCAGTTGATGCGAAATGTACAATCCTTAAGACCGGAGCTGGAAAGTCTGGAGCAAGTTAGCCAAGCCGTGAAGCTGCGTGTCGACGAAGGCCGTGTCCTGCCTATCGAAAACAAACGCATAGCGGCCGACTTAGCCAGAGCCCATCAGCGCTACGAAGCTGCGGGTGACGACCTGGAGTATGCCCAGGCCTCGCTCGCCGTGGTTCTGGGCTTTCCGGCAGGCGATCGCGTTCAGCCAGTTGATGAGGAGCGCGCGACGCCCGAGATTCCGGCCACCGAGCAGGCGGCGTTGGAGCAGGCCTTCGAAAACAACAAAGAGCTGCGGCGGCTTGAGTCCCAGCTTCAGGCCAAGGGTTTCGAGGTTCGTGAGTACAAGGCGACTCCCCTGCCTATTGTGAACGTAGTGGCCCAGTATTCGCTGCTCGCTAAGAGTAACTACCAGGCGTTCTTTACAAATTTTCAGCGCAACAACGGCGAGTTGGGCGTTGCCATTACAATTCCGTTGCTGATAGGCTCGGCTCCTAAGGCGATGGCAGCCCAAGCCCGGCTGGACATTCTTGAATTACGGACGCAGATGAACCAAACCCGCAACCGCATTCAGCTCGACACCCAAAAAAGCTATCAAGATCTTCAAAAGACCGAGGCCGCGCAAAACGTGGCGCGGCTGGATCTCGATTATGCGCGAGAACAAGTCTCTGTGCTGCTGGCTCAGCTCGGCGAAGGCCGCGCAACCGAACAGCAGGTGGATGACGCCCGCCTCAATGAGCAGGAAAAATGGATTGTCTTCTATGACGCTCAGCATGGCGTCGAGAAGGCCAGGCTGTCCCTGTTGCGGTTGACCGGAGCCTTGCTGGCGGCTTTGCGGTGATTAACCGAAAGTACTGGTACCGGGATCCTTCCCTAAACGAATGGTTCTGAGACTCCTGTTACATTGCAACCAGGTCATTTGTGTTTTAGTGTGTAGATAGTATGCATATGAAGCGCGCTCCCTTACTGTTAGTAATCCCGTTACTCTGCTTGCTGGCGGCCTGCAATACTGATCCGAAAGCGGCGAGCAGGAAGTACGTCGATAATGGAAACAAATATTTTACTCGTGGCAAGTTCAAAGAAGCCTCAATTATGTACCGGCGGGCTCTTAATAAGGACGCGCGTTATGGTGAGGCCTGGTACCGGCTCGGATTGACGGACATGCAGTTGGGCATCCCCTCGGAAGCCGCTCGCGCTTTCAGCCGGGCACGGGAGCTTGACCCCGCCAACACAGATGCTATGGTGAAGCTCGCTGATCTCGAACTCCTTTTTTACGTTGCAAATCCGCAGTCCAACCGGCAAGTCCTGCCGGATGTGAAGGATCTGGATCAGCAGTTACTAAAAAAAGATCCTAAGTCCTACGACGGCTTGCGCATTGCCGGCTATCTCGCCCTAATACAGAAGGATGTGAAAGACGCGATCGAAAAATTCGAAGCCGCCAACCAAATCAAACCGGACCAACCCGAGCTGGTTTTGTCGCTCGTACAAGCGCTCTTTGCGGACCGGCAGAATGATGCCGCCGAAAAGTACGCAAAACGAGTGATTGAGAAGGAGAAGAGCTACGGCCAGATGTATGACGTCCTGTATTACTACTATGTCCGTAACAACCATCCTGAGTTGGGCGAGGAGCTACTGAAGAAAAAGATCGAAAATAATCCCACGCAGGGACCATACCTGCTTCAATTGGCGCTGCACTACTACGCGAGCAAACGCCAGCCGGAAATGTCCGCGACTCTGGCCCGGTTGACCTCTAATTTGAAGACTTATCCGGATGCCCACCTGCAAGCCGGCGACTTCTATCTGCGGATCCGCGATCTCGACAATGCGCTAAAACAATACGACCTCGGACAGAAGGAGGACGGTAAGAATAAGCGGACCTACCAAAAAAGAATGGTGGAGGTTCTAGGCTCCGAAGGGAAGCACGATGAGGCGACCAAGATTGTGGACTCCCTACTTAAGCAGGATCCCAAGGATTCCGATGTAATCGCCATGCACGCCACCTTGCTTTTGCAGACTGGCGACCCGCGGCAGATCAAGACCGTAATTGCCGAACTGCAGCCGCTAGTTGCAAAAACGCCAAAGAACGCGACGCTGCACTACAATCTCGGCCGGGCCTACATGGCGGCAAGTTCCAGTCAGAATCTTGACCAGGCCCAGATACATTTCCAGGAGGCCATCAGGCTCGAGCCTCGCTATACTCCCGCTAAGCTAGCGCTGGGCGAGCTGCAATTGGCGCGTGGACAGAATGCAACCGTGATCCAAACTGCCGACCAAATATTGCAGGCTGACCCCACCAATTTGCCCGCGCGTTTGATTCGTACCAGCGCCCTGATGCGGTTGGGTGAGGCTCAAAAGGCTCGGGACGAGATCACTACTGAAATGAAGATGTTTCCGAAGTCGAATGACGCGCTGTTCCAGCTCGGTCAATTGGAATTCACCGAGAAGAACTACAAGCAAGCTGAAGCTGCTTTTCAGGCTCTAATGGAGTCGAAGGATCCGCGCGGCCTGCCAGGTGTGATGGAAAGCAAGGTGGCGCAGAGCCAGTGGGATCAGGCCATCCAGATCGCCCAGAGCCAACTCAAGCAAGCGCCCGACCGCGCTGATTATCGGTTGTCTTTGGCTAAGATTTATTTCCGCGCCGGCAAATACGCGGACAGTGCTCGTGAATACCAGACGCTAATTGACAAGAATCCCAAGGTCGCCGACCTTTATGTTCGTATGGGTGAAGCCAAAGTAAACGGCAACGACACGAATGGCGCTATCGAGGCTTTCAAGAAAGGCAAAGAGATCGATCCCGGCAATTACTTGCCGGTGCTGGAACTCGCTCTTCTCTACAACCGCGCCGGCCGTGACGAAGAGGCGCGAAAGACCTACGAGGAAGTGATCAAGCTGCAGCCCGATAATGTGGAAGCACTGAACAACCTGGCGTACATCAAGGCTGACAGCGGCGTCGATCTCGATCAAGCTTTGGCGTATGCCCAACGCGCTCAGCAGAAGCGACCCAACGACCCCAACGTCATCGACACGCTGGCCCTCATCTACATCCACAAGAATCTTACCGATGACAGCTTACGGATGCTTCGCGACTTGATAAGCAAGACACCCAACAACGCCACGTTCCATCTGCACCTGGCGCTGGCTCTTTACCAGAAAGGCGACCGGCCCGAAGCCAAGAAAGAACTGGAAACCGCTTTACGCAACAAACCGAATGATCGCGACCAGAGCCGAATCAAGGAATTGATGGCTAAAGTCGGCTAAAGCCCGATTTCCAGGACAAAAACCAAATTGATCGCCGCACTTGAAAAGCGCTGGCCCAGCCTTCCTTATGTGCTGCCGTTTGCCAGCTTCATGGCGTTCCTTGCCATCCAAAACTTTGCGGCCCTTCCCCCCAGCATCGATTATCCCCTGCGGGTGATCGCTCTATCGGTGATTCTGTGGGTATTCTCACGGCACGTCATCGACCTTCGCTGTACGCACGGGCTTCAGTCGGTGATCCTGGGCGCGGCAGTGTTTGTCATTTGGGTAGGGCCGGACATATTGTTCCCCGGATACCGGCAGCATTGGCTTGTTCCAGAATGCGATCCTCGGCCGGATGGGCGCACCGGTGTCCGAGCAGATCCTCCTGGCGCCGGTTGTTCTATGGACGCGCATCATACGCGCCGTCGTGCTGGTCCCGATTATTGAAGAGCTGTTTTGGCGAGCCTGGCTAATGCGATGGCTGATCTCGCCGCGGTTCGAGCAGATCAAGCTGGGCGCGTATGCTCCTATGGCATTCTGGGTCACCGCCGTCCTGTTTGCGTCCGAACACGGCCCGTATTGGGATGTGGGATTGATCACGGGAGTGATTTACAACTGGTGGATGGTGCGAACCCGGAGTCTCGGCGATTGCATCCTGGTGCACGCGGTGACGAATGCATGCCTGTGCGGCTATGTAGTGGCCACGCGGCATTGGGAATATTGGCTCTAAAGGCCCGTGCAACAAACCGCTTCCTGACGGTCGCGGCTCGGTATACTTACTGGCCGCCCTCACCGCTACCATCGAAAATCAGTTTTCCGTTCAGATAGATTCTGCGGACGTTCATCAAGTGAGCACCATCTTTGGCGGCATATCCGTCGACGACGACTTTGTCCCCAAGCTTGACGTCGCCTTTCCTGAATCCTTGGCGCGAAAGGACACCCGGATTAGCGCCTTCGCAGCCCCAAGTCACGGCCTTGCCCTGGTCATCGCTCACATCCACGTAGAAGTAGGAGTGCGGATTCATCCATTCAACTTTCGATAAGGTGCCTTCGAGCCTGATCGGCTTGTTGCCATCGAATTCGGCCGCAAAGGAGTGATGAGCGAGTGCAGTCCCGGCCCCAGCCAAGCCAAGGCTCACCGCGAAAATGATCAGCTTTCGTTTCATTGCGTTTTCTCCTTAGACTGCTAGAACATCCCCTCTTAACAATCTTAAACACTGCCTCTATTTCTTTGTGGGCGCAGGCAGCGGCGGTGGAAGAGGCTTCAGATCATCAAAGCCCCGAGTCCCGTCCGGACGAATCGGGCCGGGGCCAAATCCCAGATGATCGCGATCCACATTATTCTCGCTACACGAGTACTCGTGTATCTCCTCGCCGGGTTTTCCCAAGACCCAGGTTCTCGTGTATGGGAACGGCTTGACATAAAACTTCGGATCATCGATCAGCGCGTCTACCCGAATGTGGTCATAGTCAGGGCGCGTCCAACGTTCAACAACATGTAACTGGTCACTATGAGGGTTGGCATTTTCGTCCGCCCACACCTGCGTATCTTTGAATCCGATCGAGTCGACAACCAAGACGTCTCCCTCCCAGTGACCCAGTTCTTCTCCAAAAAACGATGGATCCGGATCGTCGGAATGCTTGCGCTTGGGGTCTACGGGAATGAGGCGAAAGTAGCTGTACCAATAAAGGAAAGCGACTTTGTTGGCGCCTTGCAGAACTTCAAAAGGAAGACCGCTGGCGTCATGCCTCGGAATCCCCCCGAGGATGCAAAGGCTCTCGGGATCGATCGTCGCTGTAGTGTTGTGGATCCTCGCCGCTTCGCCTGCGGGAGTAAAGGGCAGCTTTAATCCTGGAATGTCCTTCGCCAGATTTCCGACGGGCTTGGTGTCGCGCGTGCCTTTCCAGAAGCCGCTCAGGTCCGGATGACCGTCCGCCGTGCGGGGCGCGGGCTTAAAAGACTTGACGTCCGGCGCAGTAAGTCCTTGACCGTAGCCAACGGTCGGAACCAGCACTGGCATCGATAGCAACGCGGCCGCTAACCATTTGCAATAAGAGGAGTTTCTTAGCACAAATCACCTACGTATGCGCTATTGTCTCACTTTGCGATTGCCCCCGGAAAGAACTACCGAAAATAACGGCTGTGTTCTTTTAGAATGCAGCGGTCCATCACCACCGCCAACCCGGCCGCGCGGGCTTTTTCCGCCGCTTGCTCATCGACCACGCCCTCTTGCATCCACACCGCCGAGGCTCCCATCCGGATGGCGTCGTCGACCACTGGGCGGCACGAACTCCGAACGCCTGAATATGTCGACAATATCGACGTGCTCGGGCACGTCCTCCAGACGCGCGTAGGCTTTCTCGCCCAACACCTCGGTTTCGTGCGGATTCACAGGAATGATCCGGTATCCTTCCCTTTGCATATACTCCGCGACGCCGTAGGACGGCCGGAACTGTTTGCTCGAAAGGCCCACCACTGCGATGACGCGGCTTTTTCGAAGCAGGTCGGGAATCATTCCCATCGGATTACCGGTCCTCCATCTTCAGCACTTTGCGGAAGCGCGCCACTTCGGCCGGCGTGAGATGCCGAAACTTCCCCGGCTCGAGCGATCCCAGCTCCATGAATCCGATCTTGACGCGCCGCAGCTTCTCCACCAATCGGCCAAAATTCTTGAACATCAGGCGAATCTGATTCTGGCGCCCTTCGATAAGCCGCACTTCGTACCACGGATTTTCCGCGCGCCGGATCAGCTTCAGGCCCGCCGGCGCGGTTTTCTTGCCGCCTAGCGCCACGCCTTCGCGAAACTTCGCCTCTTGCGCGGGGGTCAGCGGGCCATTCACTTTGACGACATAGATCTTCGGCGACATGAGTGCCCGCGGCCGTAATTCGCTTCGCAAATTCGCCATCGTTGGTGAGCAGCAGCAGACCTTCGCTGTGGTAATCCAGGCGTCCGACCGGATAGACTCGCGCCTTCACGCCCCGCAGCAGATCCATCACCGTCGGCCGGCCTTCGGGGTCGCTGACCGTAGGTGACGACATTCTTGGGCTTGTTCATCAGCAGGTAGACCGGTTTCTCCGCAGCGCGAATATGCTTGCCGTCCACCTTGATGTGGTCGTGCTCCGGCATCGGCCTTGCTCCCGAGTTCTGTGATCACCGTGCCATTCACGGCCACGCGGCCTTCCCGGATGAGCTGCTCGGCTTTCCTCCGGCTGGCAATGCCGGCATGCGCCAGCAGTTTCTGTAGCCTCTCTTCGGCCATCTATTCGGAGGACTCGGCTCTCGGTCTCGGTGCTCGCTTCGGCAGTCGCCGCTTCGGCCCGCTCGGCTGGTTCAGGCTCGCTGTCGCCTTCGGTCATCGAAAGCCGGCTCAAATCTTCGAACTCCTTGAGTGTCGGCAGCTCGCTCAGATCTTTCAAGCCGAACTGCACCAGGAACTCTTTCGTGGTCTTATACAAGATCGGCTTCCCGACCACTTGTTTTCTGCCGCCAGTCGCGATCAATTTGCGATCCAGCAGCGTTTTCAGCACGCCGGCACCCTGGACGCCGCGTACGTCCATTACTTCCGGCGCCGTGATCGGCTGCTTATACGCGATCAGAGCCAGCGTCTCGAGCGCGGCCAGCGACAGCTTCAGCGCCGGCTTCAGATTCTTGACGAAGGCGCGGATAGCTTCGTGATGCTCCGGCTTGGTCGACATCTTATAGCCGCCCGCTATCTCGCGAACGGTCAGGCCATGCTCGGGCTTGTTGTACTCGGCGGTCAGCTCTTCCAAAACGCGGCCGACCTTCTCGGCGGGCTGCCCAAGTGCGATCGCGATCTGATCCGCCGACAACGGCTCATCGGTGATGTAGATCACCGCTTCCACCAGCGCCTTGAGCTGCGCTTCGGCCGAGTCGGCCGCCGAGAGCGGGCTCTCGCGCAGTTCTTCGGGAATCGCCCCTTCTGTTTCCGGGGCGGATTGTACTTCTGGCTGTTTCATTCCGGTTAGCTGTATTCCTGTTCAATTGCGGCCAGCGATTCGTCTTGACCGAGCACTTCGTCGAAGCCGCGGTTCTTTTTCAGGCCGATGTCGCCGAACGCATCTTTCTGGGTCAGCGCCAACGCCTGACGCCGGACCAGTTCCAGGACCGCCAGGAACAGGCACAGCATGGCGCGCCGGCTTCCCTGCCTTTCGAACAACTCCGCCACCGACAAGGTATCGCTCTTGTTGAGGTCGCGAAAGATGGCTTCCAGGTAGCGGATCATGTCCGGGATGCTGACGTCTTCTTTTCCGACTTCGTAGACTCGGCCGATTCTTGGCGCGCTCCAGAACCACCTGCAGCGTCTTCACCAGATCGAAGAGCGTGACCGATAGGCCGGGGTCATTATCTTCCGCCAGGAATTGATCGATCTGTGGATTCGACCAGACGGCTTCTTCGATCATCTTTTTCTGTTGCAACATCTCGGCGGCGTTCTTGAAGCGTTCATGCTCGAGCAGCCGGTCTACCAGTTCCTGGCGCGGATCTTCTTCCGGAGAAATCTTGTCCAGCTCGGGATCCTTGGGCAGCAACATACGCGACTTGATGTGGATCAGCGTCGCCGCCATGTAGACGAATTCCGCGCTCAGCTCGATGTCCAATTCCAGGGCGCGCTGCATGTATTCGAGATACTGCTGGGTGATGGACGCAATCGGGATGTCGTAGATGTTGACCTGCTGTTTACGGATCAAGTCCAGCAGGAGATCGAGCGGCCCGTCGTATTGCTCCAGGTGAAAATTCAACGGCACTGACACTCCCCTTAGGATACCAGTGTGAGGCGGCACTTTCGCGCGGCAAGAACGATGTCGACACGGCTCGCCCGGGTGCGCAATGTCACTTAGTTTTGCTAAAGAGTTTTGTTTGCACTCGCCGCCACCGTGGCGCACGCACTTTGCGTGCCGCATCGACACTCGTGTCGATGCCGAGCAGTACGACGCATCTTGAGATCAAACATGACCCTTCTAGAATGTCTTCCTTTGCGCACGACTGCGTGCGCCACACTCGCGGCACCAACTATACGCGGTACGTTATTTGTTGAAATACAGCGTCACGTCCACGGTGTGCTCGCCCTCGTTGACCTTGGTTTCGGCGCGCGTCGTCTTCAAGTTGTCGAAGAGCCCGTCTCCTTTAACTCGCGCCAGGAAGTGATCCGGATAGTCGATATTAAATGGCTTGCCGGGCGGCAAACCCCACATCTTGCGGATCACGGGCTCAGAAACCAGATCGAGTCCTACGATATCCAGCTTCCCCTGCGTGAACTGCGGGCCCGGCGTAATCTGGAACGTCAGGCCAATAGTGTGCTCGGTGTCGTTAGGATTGCGTTTGACTTCCGATGTCACATGCAGGTAGCCGTCGCGCTGCAACCTTTCCGCGATGTGCTGCTGGGCGGTCTTTACGTCATCGAAATTAACAGGCTGGTCGGTTTTCAGATTGGCGAGTTTGTCGAGATCCGCGCCAGATTCTGGCGCGCCGCGGAAGTTCACTTTGGCGAGCTTGTACACCGGCCCCTGCTCGACCTGCGTCGTCACGACCAAGCCATCGACATCCTTTGCAGGCTCGGTTTCAATCTTCGGAAATGCCACGCGGATCATGCCGCGCGCCTCATATATGGGCCGGATGGTCGAATCCAGCAGCAAACGATACTGCGGCTCTTCGTAGGGAAGACCGATCGCGACCCCGTACATCGCGGTCTGCAGGATGCCGGCCGGCACTGTGCCCGTGTTCGTGAAAATGGTATGAGCGACAACGGGAAGGCCTTTAGCCGGGAGAAAGACGATGACCAACCCGGACGGGTTCTCCGAGATTACCCGGCCCGCTACCGAGCTCATGATATTCCCGCTGCGCGAGAAACTCGCGCGATCCACTGCGCAGTAGCGATCCAGCTCGGGTTTGGTAGCGGGAATCTTCGGTGCAAACAGCGGGTCTTTCTGTTTCAGCCAGGCGCGTAACTCGGCGTCGGAGGCCGGTAAATCCTCAAATCGCGCCGGATACATCTGCTCAATTTCCGAAACCTCGAAACTCGCTTCGTAGCCTTTAGCGTCCTTGGCGGGAGTAAATCGATAACCGGCGGTGGCGAATACGCCGGTGGCCAATAAACGCTGGCGCGCCGCTTCGAATTCGGTCTTGCCGGCTGTGTCGCCCGCGTGAATGCCGGCCACAGCTCAGAATTTGATCCGCGGTGTAATTGCGAATCCCTTCCACCTTGAGGGTCTCGATCAGCCATGCCCCACCGTTCGCGGGTGCGGACGTCGAGCTTGTCGGCCGTCGCCGGAGTGGACGCCTTACGCTTCTGGCGCGTCTGCGCATGGCCCGCGTCCGCAATCAGCAGGAAGAGCAGTGCCAGCGCGCCAAGCCTCATTCCAATTCCAAGGTAACCAACATCAGCCGGCCGGAACGCTCGATCTGCATGACCACCTCCTGGCCAGCTTTGAATTCGCTCAGCCTATCCTTGAGAGCCGCGACGGTCGAGACCGGGGATCCGTTCACAGAATAAATGACGTCTCCGGGCTTCAATCCGGTTCCAGTAGCGACATCGGTTGCGGAGCCCGCGGCCACGACAACTCCGTAAGAATTCCTGAGATCCGGAAGCAATGCAGCGAGTTTCTTGTCGATTCCGATGCCCAGGATTCCCAGGCGGGGGATTAGGTTTTCTTCAGGATTCACCAGATCAGCGAACCGCTGCGGGTCGTCTTCAGTCTGGGCAACCGCAACCTCGATCGTAAGGTGATCGGAGCCGCGCAAAACTGCCAAGGTCAATTTTTGACCCATGGGAGCGCGAAAAATCTCCATTTCGAGCTGAGGCGCCGTGCGCATCATTTTTCCATTTACGGTGAGTACAATGTCATTCACCTTCGTGCCCGCCTTATCGGCCGGACCCTCCGGCTCCACGTCGCTGAGGATCACACCCGAGTCTTGCGCCAGTCCGAGTGCCGATGCTATGGCGGGAGTGATGGTTTGGGCAAACACGCCGATTCGTCCGCGATGAACGTGCCCTTCGCGCCGGATCTGATTGTAGACTCGAGACACCAGATTGCTGGGGATGGCGAATCCCAGGCCTTCGCTGCCACCCGACTGGGTCAGGATAAACGTGTTGATACCGACCACGCGTCCGTGAGAATCAATCAGAGGCCCGCCGCTATTACCGGGGTTGATGGGCGCGTCGGTCTGAATGTATGCCATGAGATCGTCGGGATGAATCTGGCGGGCGGTGGAGCTGACGATTCCCATGCTGACCGAGCCTTCTAAACCCAGTGGATTCCCGAATGCCATCACCAGTTCGCCCTGATGCAGCCGCTCAGAGTCCCCCAGCGCCAGATGCGCTAAACCAGTCTTGTCGATTTTCAGGACGGCGAGATCGATCTCGCGATCCATGCCCACCAGTTTTGCTTCCAGAAGTTTGGCGGCCACTGGATCACGGTGGAGGGACGGAAGCCGGACCTGGATTAGCCGCGCGCCGCGCACCACGTGCGCATTAGTGATGATGTATCCATCCTCGCCAACCACCACGCCCGTTCCGATGCTGTGTTGCTTCGTCAGCAGACTGGTAGCAGTGGCGTCGTTTTCCTCCGCGGCCGTGTAGCCGGTCGAAAAGATTTGAACCACGGCTGGACGAACGCGAGTTACTAAACCTTCGAGCGATGAGCTGAGATCGCTCAGCGAGAGTGCGTGAACGCTACGCATCAGCGGTCTGTGCGTGGTTGGCTGCGGCTGGGTTTGAGCCGCGAGAGCGGCCACCCCCAGTATTGCGATGACAACGAATCGCATCAATTTCATCACAACTCCATTTTCTCCCATAATAGAGCATTCAGTTGTGACACCACTGATTCGAAGAGTCCTGTGGACGGCGGCCGTGGTGGCAGTGTTGGCGCTCGCGACGGTGTTGCTCGTCCGCGTTCTGGCTCGTTCCACCGTTGCGTTTGGCCAGAAGTGCGGCGCCGGCAACTGTTGGGGATATCGCCTGGAACAATATCGCGTCTCCAACTCAAGCGGTGCTGACGATCACCGGGAGCTGGGGCATGCGACTGCAGAGTACGAGTTGCCAAAAATGCTGAGTGGAAAGCGTGAGCGAAGATCGTTGGCTAGCGGGCGACCGTGCGATTTATCTGAACTTTCGTCTGAAGCCGGCCGACGAACCCACCGCGACGGGCACGCCTCTTCGGCTCATTTACGATTTCCAGCGCGGCCAACTCTACATCAATTCCCCGCTGCAGCTCTGGCGCGCTCCTGATTACCAGAACGGCGATCCCGCCAGGAATTGGCTGACCGATGCGGAGTTTCAGAGTGCCATAACGCGACTCGAAAGGTAGCCGTCGCCGATTCGACGGGATCGCTTCCAGCCCGCTAGAATGAAAATACGATGCGACCCTGAGTCCTATGCCCAAACAATCCCACACTCGAAAGGTTGCACCGAAGCTCAGCTCGCGAATTGTCAGGGCGCTGTTCGATACGGTCATCAATCCTCTCTTGCGTGCTCTTCCGGAGGAATACGAGTTATTAGAACTGCACAATTGGACGTGGCGGTTCAGGGCAGATTCGTTGGAATTGATTCGAATGATTCCAGCCTATGTGGACGATCTTACTCGAGACAACCTCGACCTTTTTAGAGAACTCTATCCCACTGCGCAGAGCTACTTCGAAGCCCACGATAAAAGTGTTGAGCGCTTAGTTGCTGCGTGCAGGGACTGTCATGCGGCCGTCAAAGGTTCCAGGACGCTTCGCGAGATTTATGGGCGAGTTACAAGGCCCGATTCGTTGGTCGAACTGGGCATTGCCGGCCATCTCGGGAATATTTGGCGCATATCCCCAAGAGAACCATTTGGATGTGCTTGCGGAGCAGGTCGTCAACAACACCGGTGACCTTCCTGCCTACTACCCAATTTCACGTCTCTGGAACAAATACCGCGATGAGTTCGTCAACATCTTGGCGGAACCGAGTGTTCGACCTAATTACGATATCGTGGTTAAGGCAGGGCAGAATATTCAAGAAAACACGCTTCCTCTTCTCACTTATCTGAAGGAGCAGCGGCTGCAACTTTCGCTGAAATACGGCGAGCCGTACGCGGCGCTTACCTCTCCAGCTAACGTCTCTTAGCGTTTGCGAGGATGATCGCCACGTTCGATAAGGTCGTGATTGATTCTGGTCCCCTGTTCACCGTGTTGACACTCCACTACGCAATGCGCACAAAAAGGGCATCTCTCTTGCAGAAGATCGACGAGGACATTCGACGGAGTGTATCGATGCAGCGCGCCTGCTTGGAATTGTTCCGATCCGTCCGGTCTATCTTGACTACGTCGCACGTCATCGGTGAGATTCAAGGCCTGCAGACATCGCGGCTGGGGCTCAGGGATGAAGATTTCAAAGGTTTCTGGCTCGGAAGCATGGAACCTGCTTGCGTTGAGCAACTTTGATGAAAGGCTACTGCGCTTGATTGAAGACGGTTTTCAGCACGCAAACGCTCGTCATAACATCTCCAAGATCGGGCCGACTGATGCCGGTTTGATAGAACTTGCCCTGCGCGAGGGCTGCATTTTGCTCACAGACGATCAAAGAACCCTGATGCCATTAGCTCATAGCCTCGCGGTCGAAGCATTTTCTCATTGAAGAATGAGCCTGGAGGCGGGAGCGAAGCGATCCGCCGCCAGGGTCTCCTTTCTTGAATTTGGTTTTGAAGGTTTTGAGACACAAAAAACGTAGGGGCGGTGGGAATGTGGGAATCGCGGAGCGATTTCCAAGGGCTGTGGGAAGCGATGGGAAACCGGAGTTTGGTTTTCCTCGTTTTCCACGCGCCCGTCATTTCCACGGCCTCTGCGGTTTCAATCTTAGGCGCTCCTCTTGTGCTGCAAGCGGGCGAATAATTTGCGCTTCGCTTCTCGCATTTCCATCGCGGCCTGGGTGTCGGATTTCGCCCCGGCGGTTTTCTGCAGCTGATCCACGGTCCGCTCCGCGCGCAGGAACCCGGCTAATCCGGGCAATTGCCGCAAGATCTCCCACGGCGTCGCGTACCAGCGGTAGACGCGCTTTTGTTTACCTTTAGCCGTCACAATCACCTCGGGCACTCCGCACGGCCGGTGAAAGTTCAGATACGGATTGAAGTGCAGCCTATAGAACTCGTCGAAAGCCTCCGCATGCGCCGAGGCGATATGCCCGTAACCGATGTGTTTGCGCATCACCCCGCCGTTTTTCGATTCCGCCAGCCCGTTGTCGTTGCTGTGCCGCGGCCGCGACTTAGTTTGCTCTACCAGCAATTTGTCGAGCATTTGCGCCACGGTGTGATTGATGAACTCGCTGCCGTTGTCGGAATGAAAGGCCCGAATGCGGAACGGAAACTGTGTCAGTATGGCTTCCAGCACCGGCATCAGCCAGGCTTCTCTGATCTGCGGCGTGGCGCCCACCACCTGCCATTGCGTCACCTCGTCCACCGCGTTGATGTGATACAGACCTTTGACTCCGTCCAGATCTCCTTGATGCACGGTGTCCACGTGAAGATATCCCGGCCGCCCTTGCGGATCGGGTTTGCGCCGTTCTCCGATGACCACCTGCGTGGGACGGGTAGGTTGATAGGCCACTCGGCGGTGGCGGTACGTCCCGCTCTTTCGCAGTCGGTATAACTGCGCCATTGAGAGCCGCGCCAGCCGCTCGCACTGCGCGTCGTGATACTCATGCCAGGCCCGTTGCAAAATCTTCTGCGTGGCCGGACCGCTCAGCGTTTCGTGGGCTTCGTCCACCGCGGCTAGCAGTTCGATATCGGCCCTCGTGTAGCGCCTGGAAAATCGATGCCGCTGATAAACTGGCGGCTTCACTTCTCCGCCTTGCTGGTAGCTCCGAATCAGACGTGCCGCCTGGGCTCGGCTCAATCCGGTCATCTTGGCAATGTAGCGTCGCACCAGTCCTTTGCCGCCGCGTTTCAGCCGGCCGTAATCCTGCTGCTGCAATGTGCGGTTCACCCACTCGTACAACTCCCCCCGGTCCTGGGCGTGAAATCGGACTTCCTCGCTGGCCTCCACAAAGGCCCGGATCTGCTCCAGGCTCAGTTTCTCTCCGTTTTCCATGCTGATGATCAATCCCCAGCATGCGGAATCTCCCCTTCAGGCTCATCTTGTATGAGAAACAGCTCCCGGCTCCAGGCTCATCTTGCATGAGACAAGACTGTCGATTGTAGAATCTTCAAGACGATGCTAAAGTAGCGAGTTGCGCAAGTTCCAACAACTGCCATGTTTTACAAAGCTTTACTAATCCATTTTTCCCCGAGTCCGTCTAAATTTTCGTAACGGTCTCTATCTACCATTCGCCTAAGAAGCAAGATCGCATGCACACCAAGTTGTTTTTGAGGAGCTGGCTTTATCTCCTCATTTGCTGTTTTGCCATCACTGCCTTGCTTGCCGCCGAGCATCACGGAAGCGTGAAGTCCGCGGGATTGCCGGTGCCCGGCGCCACCGTAACTGCGATTCAAGGCGACAAGAAAATCGTCACGACCACCGACGAGCAGGGGATCTATAGTTTTCCAGACTTGGATGGTGCGTGGACGCTCGACGTGGAAATGCCGGGCTTCACAAGAGTCAGTCGCACCGTGAGTATCGCAGGCTCGGAGATTCCACAGTTCGACCTGCGGCTCGCATCCCTGCCAGCATCGAATCAAGAACAGGCTGCTACTCCGCGGAGGCCGCGAGATGCCGCGCCAAGCGCTCAGGGCGGATCAGCTGCTAATGGAACGCCGCCGAATCGGCCAAATTTCGGCGGCCCGGGCAGAGGCGGGCAGCGTGGCGCTCCGGGTCGGCCTTCCATACAACAATCGCTCGCTGGGGGCGGATTCCAACGTCTGGACGTGAACGCGCAAGACGCCGGTGCTCAGCAAGTGGAGACTGAACCAGCGACGGCCGGCTTGAATCCTGGCGACCTCAACCAAAGCGCGTCTGAGGCCTTCGTCGTGAATGGCAGCGTCAGCAATGGCGTGAATGCGCCCCAACAGAACGACTGGTTGGGTTTCGGCCCCGGCGGCCCGGGAGGCCTGGGACCAGGCGGTTTCAATGGACCTGGTGGACCAGGCGCGAATGGTTTTGGTGTGAACGGTCCCGGCGGACCGGGCGCCCAGGTGGGCGGTGGTCCTGGTCCAGGGCCCGGCGGCGGTGGTCCTGGTGGCGGAGGTTTCGGCGGACGTGGGGGAGGATTTGGCGGCGGAGGCCGGGGCGGCTTCGGTGGCCCTGGGCGCGGCGGACCGCGCGGGCCCGGTCAGAACGGGCGCAACTCGTTCGGAAATGCCCGCCGAAACCGCCGCAGCCAGTACAACGGCAACCTCGCGCTTATTCTGGACAACTCGGCGCTGGATGCCAAGCCTTTCTCGCTCACGGGTCAGGAGACGCCCAAGAGCGCCTACAATCATTTCCGCACTACCGGCGCTTTCGGCGGGCCGCTGAAAATTCCCAAGCTGCTCAGCGGGCAAAACACATTTTTCTTCCTCAATTACCAATTGACGCGGAACCGGAATGCCAGCATCGCTACCGGCCTGGTGCCGACTGAAGCCGAGCGCGAGGGTGTTTTCCCGGGCTTGTCGTCGATTCCGATCAGTCCCCAAGCGCAGGCGCTGTTGAACCTCTATCCGCTTCCGAACTTTTCCGGCAGCTCGCGCTACAACTACCAGATCCCTGCTCGTGGGCATCGGCAACCAGAGCAACGTAAATGCCCGCCTCAGCCAGACCATCAATGCCAAGAATCAGTTATCGGGCAATTTCTCATGGCAGAATGGCGATACAACCAACCAATCCGAATCTGTTCGGTTTTATCGATTCCGCCAACACGACCGGAATCAACACCAGTGTGCAGTGGACCCATCACTTCACCACCACTCTGATCAGCAACCTGCGCTACAGCTTCAGCCGATCGGCCGGCTCAAGCCACGCCATTCTTCGCCAACACGCAAAACATCTCCGGAGCGGCCGCGATTCAAGGCAACGATCAAGCTCCCGCTGTTCTGGGGACCGCCCAGCCTATCGTTTTCAAGCGGGATTTCCGGCTCTTTCAGACGGGAACTTTTCGCGGAATCACAACGACACCAACCAGGTGGGCGAGAACTTGATCTGGATTCACGGCAAGCACAATTTTACTTTTGGCGGAGACTTCCGACAGGCTCGATTTCAATCAGTTGTCGCAGCAGAATCCGCGCGGCAGCTTCCTCTTTACCGGCGCGTTCACTGGCAACGATTTCGCCGATTTCCTGCAGGGCTATGCCCGCCACCAGTTCCATCGCCTACGGCAACGCCGACAAATATTACCGCGACCTCCTGGCTGGATGGATTCGTGAACGACGATTGGCGCATCAAGAGCAACCTCAGCATCAATGTCGGACTGCGCTGGGACTTTCAGGCGCCCGTCACCGAACTGTACAACCGCCTGGTGAATCTGAATATCGGGCCCGGCTTCACTTCTGAGTCGGCCGGTATGCGCCACTGCGCCAACTTCCACCGCAGCGTCCCAGTGCACACTCGGCCAGCCAGGCGGGCTATCCCGTCGGCACTGCTTCGTCCCGATTATCACGAGTTCCAGCCGCGCATCGGCATCGCTTGGCGGCCGTTTACGCAGCATTCCACGGTGGTGCGCGCCGGCTACGGGATTTACTACAACACCTCGGTCTATCAGCCGCTGGCCGCTCAGATGGCCCAGCAGTCTCCTCTGTCTTATAGCGTGACGCAGCCGAATTCCCTCAACCAATCCGTACACGATCGCCAACGCTTTCCTTACGCCGGCCATCAACGCTGTGCCGCAAACTTACGCCCTCGATCCGAACTTCAAGATCGGGTATCTGCATTACTGGCAGGCGTCGGTGCAGCAAAACCTGTCGTCGTCGATTATTCTGACGCTCACCTATCAAGGCAACGAGGGCACGCACCAGTTGCAGGAATTCCTGCCGAACACGTTTCCCGGCTGGAGCGCCCGCCAGCCCGTACCCGTCCGGTTATGTGTACATCACTTCGAACGGAAACTCCAACTACAACGCCGGCAGCGTACAACTTCAGCGCCGCTTCCGCAGCGGTTTTTCCTGGAACGGCATGTATATTTTTTCCAAAGCTCTGGACGATGCGCAGGGCCTGGGCGGCCGCGCGCGGCCCCGGTTCAGGGTACGCTCAGAACTGGCTGGATCTCACGGCCGACCGTTCGCTTTCCAGTTTCAACCGGACCCACACATTCAATCTGACTGTCCAATACAGCACCGGCCAAGGCACCAGCGGCGGAACTCTGCTGAATGGTTGGAAAGGCGCGCTGGCCAAAGATTGGACCTTCTCCACCACTCTCGATCGCGGCCAGCGGTTTGCCGGAGACGCCGATCATCCTCAACCGCGTCGCCACCGGTACTGGCGTGACGGGCACCGTGCGCGCGGATTACATCGGTGGATCGCTCGCCCCCACGCTCCCCGGCTACGGCTTCAACACCGACTGCTTTCGCGAACCCGCTGTCCAGGCCAATGGGGAGACGCCGGCCGAGACATCATTACCGGGCCGATGCAGTTCAGATTTGAATGCGTCGGCGGGCCGCGTTTTCCGCCTCGGCGAGCGGCGCAGTTTCGATATCCGGTTCGATGCCACCAACGTGTTGAACCACGTGACCTACACTTCCTGGAACACCACCCTAGGAAACGCACAGTTCGGACTGCCGGTCAGCGCCAATGCGATGCGCACCATGCAACTCACGCTGAGGTTCAGGTTCTAAGACATGCAGCGCCCCGTCATTGCTCTTTTTTTGTGCGCTTGGTTATCGGTCAATGCGCAGCAGCCCGCGCAGAATGCCGCCAACGGTCCGGAAACGAATCTGAAGTTCGCGACCACGACGCAGTTAGTCGTGGAGGACGTCCTGATCAAGGGCAAGGACGGCAAGCCGATCCTCGGTCTGAAACCCACCGATTTCACGATCACCGAAGATGGCAAGCCGCAGAAGATCAGCGTTTTCGAATTCCAAACGCTGGAAGAGGAGCTGGCTGGCGCATCATCGCGGCCTACCAAGCCAGCACGGTGCCGGCCGCCGCCCAAACCGGTCGGAAAACTCCGGCGTCAAGCCCCTCACCAGAATCGATATCGCGCCCGAAAGGCCCGGCGACTCAAATACCGCAACCGCCGCCTGATGGTGATGTTCTTCGACATGACCTCCATGCCGATCCAGGACCAGAAACGGGCGCAAACCGCCGCGTTGAAGTTCCTGCAAACGCAAATCACGCCCGCGGACCTGGTGGCGATCATGACCTTCTCCAGCGACGTGAAAGTGGTGGAGGATTTCACCGACGACCGCGATCAACTCGCCAAGGACATTCGAAGCCTGACCATCGGAGAAGGCCAGGGCTTCGAAATCAGCAATCAGGACGACAGCGCGTCCGATACCGGCGCCGCCTTCCAGCAGGACGATACCGAATTCAACATCTTCAATACGGACCGCCAGTTGTCGGCGCTCGAAACCGCCGTCAAAATGCTGGGCTCGCTCAACGAGAAGAAATCGCTGGTCTATTTCGCCAGCGGCATCCAGCGCAACGGCCTCGACAACCAGGCGCAGCTTCGATCCACCATCAATGCCGCCATCCGCGCCAATGTCTCTTTTTATCCCATCGACGCCCGCGGCCTGGTGGCGCAAGCGCCGCTCGGCGATGCGACCAAGGGCTCGCCCGGCGGCCAGGGCATGTACTCGGGAAGCTCCGCTCGCGCGTCGACCAGCAATTTCCAGAATCAGCAGGAGACGCTATATACTCTGGCCGCGGATACCGGCGGCAAGGCATTGCTCGATAACAACGATCTTTCGATGGGCATTGTGCAGGCCCAGAAAGACATGACCAGCTACTACATCATCGGCTATTATTCCAGCAACGCCGCGCTGGACGGCCATTTCCGCCGCGTCAAGATCACGTTGAACAATAGCGCGCTCGGCCGGCAAAATCGCCAAGCTGGATTACCGCCAGGGATACTACGCGCGGCAAGCAATTCAACAAATTCAGCGAGAGCGACAAGGAGCGGCAGCTCGCGCAAGCCCTGGTGCTGGGCGATCCCATCACCGACATGGATATTGCCATGGAGCTGGATTATTTCCGGCTGGGGCGCGATCGCTATTTTGTCCCGCTGGTGGTGAAGATCCCGGGCTCCGAAATCGAGCTGGCCCGGCATGGCGGCGCCGAGAGCACGCGCTTCGATTTCATCGGCGAAATCAAAGACTCCAAGGGCGCCACGGTGGGAAATGTGCGCGATAACATCCAGGTGAAGCTGAAAGGCGAGAGCGCTCAGCAACTGTCCAAGACCACGCTCGAATACGACACCGGCTTCACGCTGGCGCCGGGCGCTTACACGGCCAAATTTCTCGCGCGCGAAAACGAAACCGGTAAGATGGGCACCTTCGAAACCAAGTTTCAAGTGCCCGACCTCGGCACCGAACAAAAATATCTTCCCATCAGTTCGGTGGTGCTGAGCAACCAGCGCCAAAAGCTGGACGCAGCCGTGGCCACCGCCGAAAAAGACAAGAAGATTCTGGCCGCGCACCCGCTTATCCAGGACGGCGTGAAGTTGGTTCCCAGCGTGACAAGGGTGTTCCGGACCGATCAGAATCTGTACGTCTATCTGGAAGCCTACGAACCGGCCGCCGAGGCCACCCAGCCCCTAACGGCGTATGTCAGCTTCTATCGGGGCAAAGTGAAAGCCTTTGAAACCGAGCCGCTGCATGTGTCGGAAGGCTTGAACCCGAAAACCAAGGCGGTCCCGCTACGTTTCAGCGTGCCGCTTGGCAAAGCTGCAACCAGGTAGATACACCTGCCAGGTGAGCGTGATGGATCCGGCTGCCCAGAAGTTCGCCTTCTGGCGCGCTCCTATCGTGATTCTGCCTGAGGTTCCGCGTTAGGCGGATGCTACGGTAGCCGCGCGCGCAGGTTCTTCAGCCCTCTCAGTCCCTCTTGCGCGACCTCCTGGTCGGAGTCCTTGGACAAACGTTTCCAGCGCTGGAATAGAGTCGCGATCGCCGCTCTGCGCGAGGATTTGTGCGAGCCCGAGCTTTTCGTCCTTCGTCGCCGTGGGATCCTGCAATGCCGGTATAGAGCGCCTTGCGAACTTCCGGATCGCGCGCCAGCTCGGTCAGATAAGGCCGCGCCACTCCCTTGTAGCCGGACGAATTGAGATTATCGAGCAGGTATTTCAGCGGATCGAATTCGCCCATTTCGCGCTTGCCCATCGACACCAAGCGCAAAAGCGAGCGAAAGCCGCGGGTCCGGTTTTGCGCTCGTTGGAAAAGGCCATTTTCGACTGCCGTCCGATCGGCCGGATTTTTCAGCCGCGCCAATCCTTCCGCCGCGCCCTCGCGCAGTCCATCGTCCTTGTCGTTCAGGTGAGCGATGTAGACTCCGTGCATCTGCTCGTCCGGCAACTCCGCCATCGAGGTGAGGGCGGCGCGCTTTACCTTCATGTTCCTGGAGTGGTCCAGCACATCGCGCAGATCGTTGATGCCATCGTGGTACATCAGGAGGCCAGTGGTCTCGATCGCCGCGATTTGAACCCGCTCGTCCAGATCGTGAACCAGGAAGATGATGCTGGCGCCCGCGCTCGGGTCGCGTATCTTCTGGATCGCAACCAGGCACTCGTAGATCAACGGCGTGTCTTTGGAGTGCAGCGCCTGCTCTAGTTCGGGCAGAGCCTGGCGGCCCCGCAGGATGCCGGCTGGCGCGAGCGGCATTGGCGCGCGATTCCATGCTGGCCCCGCCCCGCACCAGCCGTCCCAGCGCCTCAATTACCTCGGGCCGAACCTGGATATAAGAATCGATCACCTGATCGTTGGTCTCGGTGAACCTGCTCTTGATGGATGTTCCCATCCGCCGCAGCGGAGCCGTCAGGCCGGTCTTCACGTAGCCGGGCACATAGAAGTTCACCAGCCCGTCGGTAGCGCGTATCTGCACTTCGGCGTCGTTATCAGCGGTGGCCTTGATCAGCGGATTGAGGCTGGTCTGCGTGCCGATATCGGTGATCGCCTTGACGGCCTCCAGCCGCACATCCAGGTCCGGGTCCGTGAGAAATGGCTCGATTCTCGAAATCTCCCCCGAACCGCCCTTGCCTAAATCACGAACGGCTTTGACGCGCTGCTTGGCGACTTCCTGCGCGGCCAAGCCAATCCCAGCCAGCACAAAACAGCCCAGGGTCATGCAGGTAGTACATTTACTTCGGTACATAAGACTCTTAGACGTATTCAGCGAACGAATTCGACTTTCACTTTTCTCGAAATCAGACCGGCCTCGTAACCCATATCCAGCAGTTTTTGAGCGGCCTGCGGCACCAGTTCGCCGCAGTCGACAGTGAAGTGATTGACGTACATCCCGACAAACTTCTCGGCCAGCCGCGGCTCCAGGTCGCGCGCAAATTGCAAGGCATAATTCAGCGACTCTTCACTGTGATCGAGCGCGTATTGAATACTCTCGCGCATCAGGCGGCAGCACTCGGATCTGACGTCGTCCGGAATCGACCGCAGAAGCACGTTGCCTCCCAGAGGCAACGGCAGATCGTAAACGCTTTTCCACCATCGCCCCAGGTCCATCACGTTGTGAAACCCGCTCCGGCCATAAGTCAACTGGCCTTCGTGGATGACCAAACCCGCCTCCACGGCGTGCTCGGCGACAGCGTCGAGAATTTTATCAAACGGAATGACCACCGCTTCGAAGTCCGGCTCGAACAGTCGCAGGGCCAGATAGGCACTGGTCATTTTTCCCGGGATGGCGATCTTCTTGCCCTTGATTTCTTCCGGCGCCATCGGGCGCGTGCTCACCAGAATAGGCCCGTAGCCGTCGCCCACGCTGGATCCGCTGGCCATCAGAACATACTTGTCAGCCACGTAAGGATAAGCGTGATAGGAGATTGCGGTCAGCTCATAAGCGCCCTCCAGGGCCTTCCGGTTCAGGGTCTCGATGTCCTCCAGAACGTGGCGGAAGTTGACCAACCGCGAGCGCACCTTCTTGGTAGCCAAACCATAGAACATGAATGCGTCATCGGAATCCGGACTGTGGGCGCAAACAATCTCCGTTGCAGGCGTGGAGAGCGTCATAGGGAGCAGACTTAACACTATAACAGAGAGGACGTACTTGAACGGGTGAAAAGTTTGCGCGGAGTCGCGCGTTCGTGGAGCGCTAACCAGCTTACCTGGCTTGCAATGCTTCCAGGTCCGGCCGCAAGTCTTGAAGGGCGTTTTCGAGCGTCCTCAAGCTATTCTCGCACGCCGGACAGATTTCCGCTACGGCCTTGTTTCTCCAGCGCCAGCGCCGCCTCGAAGACATGCTTGGCGCCGAAAGTGGATACCGAGCCTTTCAGACTATGGGCATGATGCTCGACACCGGTTGCGTCGTTGGCGGCGACTGCGGCGCGGATCTTCTCGAGCGCCCGAGGGTAGTCATCCAGGAAGAGTCCCACTACTTCGCGCAGCAGCTCGAAATCGCCTCCCACGCGGCTCAGCGCGAGCGCTTCATCCAGGTGCGCGAGCTGCTCTTCAGCTACGGATTTTGGGTCGGTCTTTGACTCCATAAAACAACCTCCTGGCACTCCAGATTGAATCAAGTTCATGAATTCTTGAATCAGTTCATCAATTCAGATGCGCGATTTGACTTGTGGATGTCGGCATCGCAAATCTCCCTGTCGGCCACACGAAGGCCTGCTAGTCTCTTTATCGGCGGGTCCGCCCCAGACTATTATGGAGATTCCGATAAGCTGAATGTCTACCCTACAACATACCTTTCCGGCCGCCTTGGAATGCCGCTACCTGCTCCAGGCGCCCGATAATATCGCTACTAATCCATTGATAGTGCTCGCCCTGCATGGGTATGGCTCTAATCCCGAAGCCATGTTGCGACTTACCACCGGCCTGGTCGGTCAACAGCATGTCGTGGCCTCCCTTCAGGCGCCTAACCAGCACTATGGCAACTTAGGACTGCCCAATGCCGAATCGGTCCCGGCTTACAACTGGGGCATCCGCCCGCACTGGGAATCATCGGTCAGGCTGCACCACGATATGGTTCGGAAGGCACTGGACGGCCTCCGCCGCCAGTTCGGTGTCGGACCGGAGCGCTGCCTCCTGATCGGCTTCTCCCAGCCGGTCGGTCTCAACTATCGCTTCGTCGCGACTCACCCCGGCGAGGTGGCCGGCATAATCGGGATTTGCGGCGGGGTCCCGCGCGATTGGGAAGAAGACAAATACCGGCCTGTCCAAGCTGCCATTCTGCATATCTCGCGCGACCAAGACGAATTTTATCCGCTGGATGTGGTTTCAACCTTTGCCGACCGCCTGCGGCGGCGAGCCACCGACGTCGAGTATCACCTGCTTCCCGGCCCGCATCGTTTTCCGTCCAAAGCCGGTGAAATCGTCCGGCCCTGGATGGAAAGAGTCTTCTATGCATCTAAGGGTTTTACCGCATTGAAGCCTTAAGCGGAAAACGCTAGCCTGAAAATGTGAAGCTCGTCTTTATAGCCACTACCGCGTCCGCCCTCGTGCTCTGCGCCCAACAGAGCAGCGTTACTTCCACCAGCGCAATCAACATCAACGGCGACCGCGTGGCCGACGGTCCGTCAGTGATTCGCAGCAAGTCGGACGGCCGCGCGGAAACAACCGAGATCGTTCAATCGATCAATGGGCGCACAGTTCCGATTGAAAGAGTAGAGCAGCGGGTCGTCCGCGAGGATTCGTCCGGGAGGGTCGTGGAGCGCCTCATCCGCCGCTACGATCAGACCGGGAATCCGACCACGCCCGTCAAGGAGATTATCGCGGAACAGAAGCGGCCGGATGGCAGCTCGACGAAACAGGTCAGCACCTATCGCGGCGACATCAACGGCGGCATGCAATTGATCGAAAAGTCGACCACCGAGACACAGGTCAGCGGTTCAACCGAGAACGCCGAGACAGTCGTGCAACGGCCAACGGTCAATGGAACTCTCGATACCGTGGAGAAGGAGAGCACAGTCAAATCGAAGCAGCCTTCTGGCTTTTCAGAGGAGACAACCACATACCGAAGAGACGGCAACGGCGGCTTCCGCGTGGCCGTTCGCGAGACCACCGAACATAGCGAGCAGGGCGCGCAGTCGAGCGACAGCATGGCTGAATACGAGCTGGGCCCCACGGGCCAGTTACAACTGCATAGCCAGAAGGTCACCAAGACGGTCACAGGCGCGAATGGCTCCAAAGAGCAGGTCGTGGATATCTTCGGGCAGAATGTTCCAGGCACTGTGGACCCGGGCGGGCTTAAGCTTCAGGAACAGCAACTGATTCAGACGAAGCCCGGTCCAAACGACACGGTAACCCAGACCCTCAGTGTTCGCAGGCCGAGCGTATCCGATCCAAAGGCGCTGGGTCCGGCGCGGCAGCTTTCAGAGACGGTGTGCCGCGGCAAATGCGACCAGTAACGTAGCGCACGCACTCTGCGTGCCGCATTCACACTCGTGTGAATGCCCGTGTTAATTAACCGTGCCCCAGCCGCATCACCCAGCCTAATCCGATCAGAGCCACGACTGTGAGGGAGCCTGGACCTTTGCTCAAACAACCAGTACTTCAGCGTCGAAGTGGTCTTCCGGAACAGGTAGACCGTCCTCTGGCAAGGCAGCGATGTAACCCTCGATAGCCTCTTTTATGTTGGCAAGCGCCTCTGTCTTGGTTGTGCCCTGTGATATGCAACCCGGCAGGCTGGGACACTCAACCACCCAAAAGCCATCCTCGCCGCGATAAACCAAGACTTGACGCATAGTGTTTCAAGCTATGAAACGAATCGATTGGGTTCGTCTACCCGTGCCCCAGCCGCATCAGCCAGCCTAACCCGATCAGCGCCGCGACAAAGTAGGCAAAGCAGCGCAGCCCGTAGCGCAGCCGCTCGGCGTCGCTTCGTTTGGTGATTACTCCCAGGACAATCGAAGAAAACAGCGCAAACAGCACCGCGGCCTCAAAATGGGACAAATTCATTTTCGGCATTAGTCTTTCTTCCCGATCGCGATTTCGTAAGCATCTTCCATCGCCAGAATATTCAAAAGCCCCGCCGCCACCAGGAACTTGGTCCCATAATCGTGTACGTGTCCGGCCATATCGGGCTGCGAATATCCAAGCCATGTGGCCAACAGATAAAGGAGTCCGGAAGCCAGGTCGCCCACGAATCCGCCGACATAGATGATCGTGGTCAAGATATCACCGGTCTGCGGTTGGAACATCATGCCGCGCATCATCAGACCCAGCAAAAACATCGAGAGCACCGATACCAGCAGCAGCGTGCCGCGCCCCTTGCGTTTCAGCAGGAAGTGGCCGCCACCAGGTATCAGCCAGCCCAAAACGACTACCGGCGCCCAGGCACGAACCGCCGGCGCGGTGCTCTTACTCTGATCCGTTGCCATATTCCTTAGTTTAGCAACCTAAGTTTACCAGCCAGGTAAAGGGGTCTTAGCGAGGAGATAGCAGGTACCCGGCAACTAACCATCCGCATCCGGCTACAACCATCAGCGTTCGGCCAATGCTTGTATTTGCTCGTCTGCCGTACCACCAGTAGAATTTGTTCGATATTAGCGCGGCGAGACAGTGACCGAACGCTTGGGCAGCAAAGAACCAAAACGGTGGGATACCTATTCGAACAAGCAACAAAGGAACGACAACTTGGTAGATAGCCATCTCGTGCAGATAAATGGTGCGCTTGTCTCTTCTAGGTAGGACAAACCTCATGCCGCAATCAACTCTTGTAAGTTCCAAACATGGTCCGTGACGCCGGCGGCCATCGCTGGCGTGATGCGCAACGATCCGTGAATCCTGCACAGATTGTAATACGCAAAGTGGAGCGCCAGTGCAGCGCGGAGGTTATCCAAGGATCGCAAGGAGGCGTATGTCAGCCGCGTTAGCCTCCTGCACCACTAGCGAAGGGTGCCATTCTTCCGTTCCACGTGCGACGCCGCTAAAGCACCACTACCACCAACGGGGCCTCGGCGGCGTCCGGCCTCTATCATTAGAAGATGCCGACCCGGATCCAATTGCTGAACGTCGACTACTACCTGCCGATGGCCTTCAACGCCCTCCGTATCGCCTTCATCCTGGTATTCGCGTACATTTGCACACGCGCGCTGAGCCGGGTTTTGCTCTCGCTGCGAAACTACACCGTGCGAATGATGCTCAAAGCCGGAGGCGGAACCGAATTCGAGGTGGAAAACCGCGCCGCAACCATCGGCAGCTTGACCAGGAAAACACTGTTTGTTCTCATCTGGGCGATAGCCTGGCTGATGGTGCTCAAAGAAATGAACTTCGATGTCCGGCCGCTGCTGGCCGGTGCAGGCGTCGCCGGGGTCGCTGTCGGATTCGGGGCGCAGAGTATCATCAAGGACGTGTTGGGCGGCCTGTTCCTTATGATGGAGAATCAGATCCGAATTAATGACGTGGCGGTTATCAACGGTAAAGGCGGCTTGGTTGAAGAAATCAATCTCCGGACCACAGTACTGCGCGCTGAAGACGGAGCGGTGCATATTTTTCCCAATAGCAGTATCCAGAGCCTTGCGAACCTGACCCGCGAATATTCCTATTACGTCTTTAGCATCTCGGTTGCTTACAAAGAGGACACTGGCCACGTGATCGACGTGCTCAAAGAACTGGGCGCGCAGCTCATGGCCGACGATCCTTATCATGCAGCGGTCCTAGAACCGCTGGAGATTATGGGCGTAGACAAACTCGGAGATTTTGCGGTGGTGATTAAGGCGCGTTTCAAGACCTTGCCGAGCCAACAGTGGCTGGTGGGGCGCGAGATGAATGCCCGAATCATAAAGCGCTTCGCGGAAGCCCGGATCGACATGCCCTTTCCCACTCAAACCATTCAGTTCTCACCGGAAGACTGGACCGGGCTCCGTCAGGAGCTGAAGCAAGTGGTTCGTGAGGTTATGAAAGAGGAAACGCCTGGCTAACAGTTAGTTTCCCCTAGTCAGGTGTTTACCCGAGTAGTTTGTAACGTATGAGGCCGATATAAAGAGCATGGTGGTCCCTGTCCTTTTTTTCTTCGCGGCGCTGTCCGCCAAGCTGGATCAAACTGCGCTCCGCTCAGGCTGCGACGCGACGGCACAAGTAATCGCCAGCTTGCCGGGTGGAACACCGGTGGAGATCCGCTTTCGCCTCTCGGATGGCTCGGACTGCTTCAAGGTGGCTGCCCTACTGGATGGCAAGCTGGTCATGGGCTACGTACCGGCTTCCGGACTGGCCGGCCTGGATCAATTTGAAAAAGGACGGACCTCAGCGGCATCGGCTGACACGATCCGTGAGCTGCGTCCGATGGAAGCCGCGAGTCAAAAGCTAATTGTGCATTCCGGCGATTTGTCTCTCGAGCGCGCCTCGCAACTGCTCGCCGCCAATCAGCCCGCTCAAGCCCTGGAACTGCTGGAGCCCGCCGTCAAACGCCACCATAACGATCCGAACGTGCTGCTGCTCACGGGCCTGGCTGCTTACCGGTCGGACCAGCTTCGCGCCGCGCTCGACTATTGGAAGCAGTCGCTCGATCTCGCGCCGAACGATACGCTCGCTCGCGTCTATGAACGAGTGCGCCGCGAGGCTGAGGCCGACCATAGCGGTGAAAAGCTCCTGGGAATGCACATCGCGCTGCGCTACGAAGGCGAAGCGCTTCCTTCCGACACGGCGCGGGCCATCCTGTCTACTCTCGATGAGGATTACAGCCGCATTGCCGGCCAACTTGGTTGCTCGTCGGACGAACGAATAGTCGCGATCGTCCAGAGCCGGGATGCCTACCTGCGCGGCACCGGTGCAGCGGAATGGAGCGGCGGCGAATATGATGGGCGCATCCATATTGCCTGGACCGAGGGAAAACAAGTGGGCCCGCAAATGCGCCGCGCGCTGGCTCATGAGCTGGTCCATGCGTGCCTCACCAGCATTCCATCCGGCGGGACGCCCTGGCCGGCCTGGCTGCAGGAAGGTCTGGCGCAGAAGCTCTCCGGCGATCAGCTCTCACCGCCTCGCGCGACCAATTGCGCCAGCTCGCCGCAGCCCAGCAGATACCGCGCCTCGAAGACCTCCACCAGGATTGGTCGCAGTTAAGCATCGAGAACGCACGCTTGGCTTATAACCTGGCGCTGGCGGCCGCCGATGCTTTATTTGAAAATTCCTCCGGCATCCGAAACGTCATCAAAAATCCACAAAGATTGCCCCAAATGACCGCTGATCTCGATCGGAAACTCGGCCTTTAAAGGTTGTTGAAGCAGCAGGTCGGGACCCGGTCTTCTGTCTTCTGCTTTCTGCCTTCTGCCGCCTGAAATCGGATTCTGATCTCCCCCCGATTGCTATCCTGATACTTAAGCCATGCCTTTCTCCTCCATCCCGGAGGCCATCGAGGACTTCCGGGCCGGCCGGATGCTGGTCGATCGTCGACGACGAGGACCGTGAAAACGAAGGCGACCTCACCATCGCAGCCGAAAAAGTCACTCCCGAAGTCATCAACTTCATGGCCAAGCACGCCCGCGGCCTGATCTGCCTGCCGCTCAGCGCCGAGATCTGCGATGCCCTGCACCTGCCGCAGATGTCGTCCAGAAACACCTCGCGATTTGGCACCGCTTTCACCGAATCCATCGAGGCCGCCGAGGGCGTGACCACCGGTATTTCCGCGGCCGACCGCGCCCATACCATCCAGGTAGCCATCGATCCCTCCAGCAAGCCACGCGATCTGGCGCGCCCTGGTCACGTTTTCCCGCTGCGCGCCCGCGAAGGCGGCGTACTGGTTCGCGCCGGACAAACCGAGGCCGTGGTCGATCTGGCTCGCCTGGCCGGACTCCGGCCCGGCGGCGTCATCTGCGAAATCATGAACGACGATGGCTCCATGGCCCGCGTTCCCCACCTGAAGGAGTTCTGCGCGCGGCACGGCCTGAAAATGATTTCGGTGGCCGACCTGATCCGCTATCGTCTGCAGAACGAGCGCTTCGTCCAGCGCCAATCCGAGGGCTGCCTGCGCACCGAATTCGGCGACTTCAAGACCATCGTTTACGCCAGCACAGATCGTTCCGGAGATGCATCTGGCGCTGGTTCACGGCGAGATCGCCGGTCGCGAAAACGTCCTGGTGCGCATGCACTCGCACTGCACTTATGGCGATGTCTTCGGATCGGTGGAATGCCAGTGCCAGCGAGTGCTTCGGAAATCGCTGCGAACGGATCGCCGAGGAGGGCGCGGGAGTGCTGGTCTATCTTCACCAGACCGGACCCGGTTTTCGCAATCACACGCTTTCGGCACTCCCGACGGCCAAAAGCGCCTGCAGCACGAAAGCGGCATCGGCGCGCAGATCCTCTCCGACCTCGGCCTGCATACCATCCGCCTGCTGACCAACCATCCGCGCAAGGTGGTGGGTCTGGACGCCTACGGCATCGAGATCGTCGAACAAGTGCCGGTTTAAGCTGGCCCGAACTTCGTTACGTGCTAGGCTCGTAATATCAACAGAGAGGTTTTCATGACCAAACTACGCCGTTTTGCCGTTCTTCTGGCCCTTCCGATCGCGACTTGGGCCGCCGATCCTGGCCTTCTCAAGCTGGTGATGCCGGACGCCAAGGTCATCGCGGGAATCCAGGTGGACCAGACCAAGAATTCGTTGTTCGGCCAGTATATCCTCTCCCACATGCAGGTGGATGACGCGGGCTTTAAGAGTTTCATCGCGCAAACCGGTTTCGATCCCCGCCGCGACGTCACAGAGATAATGATCGCGTCCAATTGGGAATCGAACAGCGCGGCCAGCCGCTGGCTGGTGATGGCCCGTGGCGCTTTCGATCTCGCGCAAAATCGCGACGCGGCCCAGGGCACGGGAATCACGACCACCAATTTCCAGGGCGTCAACATCCTGGTTCATTCGTCAAGCCTGCTAAGCCGGAGGTCGAAAACGCAGTCGCCTTCTTCGACTGCACCTACGCGGTCATGGGCGATCTGGCTTCCGTCAAAGGCGGCCATCGGACGCCAGAAGAGCGGTGCGGCGCCCGCTGGCGAGCTGCTGGTCAAAGTCAGCGATCTCAGCGTCGAAGAACGACTTCTGGTTTGTCACCTGGTGCCCGTCTCCGAATTCGCCGGCGCCATGCCCGATCCGAACCTCAGCGGCGCCATGAAGGGCAACCTGCTGGCGGCTATCCACGAAGCCAGCGGCGGCATCCGTTTCGGCGAAACGGTCACTATCTCGGGTGAAGCCAGTACGCGCTCCGAAAAAGACGCGCAGGCGCTGGTGGATGTGTTCAGATTCGTGGCCGGCCTGATCCAACTCAACAGCCAGAACAATGCGGTGGCCGGCCAGGTGTCCACGTTGCTCGACACCCTGGACTCAAGACGACCGGCAATGTCATGACCATGTCGCTGGCGATTCCTGAGCTGCAACTGGAGCAGATGCTCGACATGATGCGGCAACAAAGCCGGCAAGCCACAAGAAACCAGTTCCCCCGCAGGGCAACTAAGCTCTCAATCCGGCGCGTGATCCAAGTCGTACCGCCAAGAGTGAGAGGAACCGGGATACTCCGGCACCTTGTTTGGGTTAAAGGCGCTCTGTGCGGTTAAAGGCGCTCGGTAAGCCGCCGGGCCATAAAAATTACTAGCGAAGGTAATCGGTATACATCTGGTATCCCTGATCACGTCGTACAGAGTTTTCAACAGAATTGCCATAAACTTTTGAGCCGCGAAGTCGATAAGAATCAGATGTTAGGCCAGAGAACATGGAGAGGCGTCCGATAGACGCCACCTGGGATTTAAGCTAGGGAGCCCGAAAGCTGGCACTTGAATTGCTCAGGCGTTGTGGTATGATTTTAGGAACCAGACATGGTATCTCTAGCGGCGGTGGAGCACTGCCACCGGTTGTTAAGCCGTAGAGTACATTACGGTTTAGTCATTTTATGTAACCGACTTGAACCTTTCTGAAGGATCGTACGTCTAAACGTGGTGAACCATCAAGAACAACAAAACAAGAGAAGGAGTTAAACCTATGACGAAGACCGAGTTAAACAAATTCAAAGAAGTCCTGGAGAACAAACAGGCTGAGTTGGCGCAGGTATTGAGAAACCGTGAAGGGATCGCGATCGAAAAGAGCCCGGATGCCCTGGACGAAGTCCAGAATGCAGCCGAACGTGAACTGGCGATCCGCAACCTTGACCGGGAGTCCAACATGCTTCGAAACGTCCGCGCGGCCTTGCACCGCATCGACGAAGGTACTTTCGGCGTTTGCGCGCATTGCGAAGAGGACATTAGCATCAAGCGCCTCAACGCTGTGCCGTGGGCGGCCTACTGCATTCAGTGCCAGGAAATCGCCGACAAGAACCAGGAAGAGGGTACCGATTCGCTCGACGATCTTCTGGTCCATGCAGCCTAACACCCTGCCTCGGCACGGTACTCTCTAGGGATAGTTGCCGGTCTTCGACGGGAAATCTCTTACCGAAAGGCGCGAGAAGGCTCGCGCCTTCGTGGATAAGTCCTCCCGCTCGTTTACCTGAATCCAATGCCGACACCATTCTCCCCGCCGCTTCCCGGTCCCGGCGATAGGAGTGGAACAAATCGGCGCGGCAGCCGTGCACAGACCATGTGGCGAATTGTCTCATCGTGCCGTCATTTCGTCCCAACTGCCGGCGGATCGTCTCCACCAAGTCGATTTTAGTCCGCTGATCCAAGTTGCCCCGCTCAGGAAAAAGCCCTGAGAACTGCATCGCCACTTCGGGACCGACTTCGAAGCAACAACTGCGATTCCGGGCCCAACAGCCACTACCAGATCCTCCGGCCGGCTCCCGAACTGCTCCTCCATCGTCCGTAATGGTCTTGGGCGCGATCCGTGAACAGTCCCGCGCCAGCCGGCATGGACGGCCGCTATGGCTCGATTCGACCGGATCCGCCATCAGGATCGGCAGGCAGTCGGCCGTACGGATCGAGAGCATGATCCCCGGCTGGTTCGTGATCAGCGCGTCGCCTTCGCCAAGGCAGCCGGCCCGGTCCGCCACAGAACTTTGTCGGAATGAATCTGCCGGAGAGTTGCGAATGCGGCGTATCCGGCCAATTGGAACTGGATCGCGTTCCAAAGCCATGCTGCAACCAAGGAATTTCATCGAGCGCCTGCGCCCGGTACACGTTTCGCTGTCGATGCGAAACAACCCTCATTTTAGCCTGAATGTCAAAATTTTAGCCTAGGCCGCAAAATGGTAGGACAAGCGACTAGTGAATCGCCGCGCCAGATATCTTTCGACAGTCTGGACCAATTCCTTGCACTGCACCGGTTTCGACAGAAAGCCTTGCATTCCGTGCTGCATGCAGCGATCCCGGTAATCGCTGGAGCAATTGGCCGTGACCGCGATGATCGGGGTTTCGCGTAAGCCGGTAATGCCCGGATGTACGGTGAGCAGTCTGAAAGCCGTCCATGCCTGGCATCTGCAGATCCATCAGGATCAGATCGAATCGGGATTGCGACGCAGCTTTGATTGCCGCCGGGCCATTGCACACGCAATCCACGTCAAGAGCGCGGCGGGCAAAACATGGCTGGCGATGGTTTGCGGGACCACGATCGTCATCCACCACCAGCAAATGACCCCGGACCAGCTGGAAGTCCAGCCGCCCCGTAACGTCGGCCGGCAGACGGACTGGAAGCTGCACCGTGAAATACGCTGCCCCGGCCCGGTTCGCTTTCGACCGAAATTTCGCCGCCGAGCAGAACCGCCAGTTTTTGAGCCACCGCGAGACCCAGGCCCAAACCGGGATAATTTCGCGAGAGTCCCGTTTCCAACTGGCGGAACGATTCGAAAATGGTACTTACATGGTCTGGCCGGATTCCGATGCCGGTGTCGCGGACCGCGATCGTGATCTCGACATGCGCCTTCGGCGCGCCGGTTGGCCGACGCGCTGACTTCCACTTCGCCTTGCTGCGTGAATTTCACCGCGTTGGCCACCAGGTGCCAGACCAGTTGCCGCAGCCGCAAAGCATCGCCGACCACGGCATACGGAAGATTGCGATCGAAATTATGCCTCAGACGCACATCCTTCGATTTGGCTTTGAAAGCAAACTCCGCAATCACGCCGGCCAGCGTCTCGCGCAACGGAATACTCCTCTTCTTCCAGGTGGAGGTGATTGGCGGAAAGAGCGGAGAATTCGAGCGTGGCATTGAGGATTTCGAGCAGGTTTTCCGCGCACAAGCGAGTGGCTCCGACATACTCTTTTTGTTCCTCGCTCAAAGACGTTTCCAGCAGCAGATCGGACATGCCGAGAATGCCGCTGAGCGGAGTCCGAATTTCGTGATTCAGGCTCGCGAGGAACTGGCCCTTTCAATTCGCTAAGTTCGTCGGTTTTCAGCACGATGCCCTAATTGCTTCATCGGCTCCGCAACCGTAAGGCTTTAGGGAACTTATCTAAGGCGATCCCCTCAGCCTGCCTGGCAGAAAGTTCCAGCGTTTGACCCGCATTTGGCAGCCGCGTTTGACAACATCGCCGGATTCGTCGTACACCGGTGGTGTGTCAGCCCTGACTGAAGTCTTGCTGCGCGACCTGCGCTACGGACTGCGGGGCCTCCGCCGGGCGCCCGCTTTCTCGGCCATTGTTATCCTGACCCTGGCGCTCGGTCTGGGCGCCAACACAGCGATTTTCAGCGTCGTCCGCGCAGTTCTGCTGAAACCTCTGCCTTATCCAGGCTCCGAGCGCCTGGTGCGATTGGGTGAATCGACCGGCGAGGCTACCGGGATCAGCGTGACCTGGATCAACTACCTGCATTGGCGCGACGAGAATCACTCCTTTGAGGGAATGGCCGGTTTTGAGCAGGCTCCTTTTACACTCACCGGACGCGGCGATCCGCTCTTCACTCGTGCTGCATTGGTCAGCCGCGATTTCTTTCTGCTACTCGGCCGGAAGCCGCTGCTGGGCCGCCTCTTCATCGACTCAGACGATCGCTCCGGCGCGCCATCCACGGTGGTTTTGAATTACAAATTCTGGATGGACAAGTTAGGCGGCGACCCTGCGATTCTCGGAGCCACGCTGGCCCTGGACGGCAAACCGTACCAGGTCATTGGAGTGGCGTCTCCCGCCTGGGAATTCTTAAGAGCCGATTATTACCTTCCGCTGGCCACCTTCAAAGACGACACGCTCACGCGCAGCCGGCATGGATCGATGCGCGTGCTGGGCCGGTTGAAACCCGGCGTATCGCTGGCGGCCGCGCGCGCCGATCTCGATTCCATCCTGCAGCGTCTTGCACAAACCGATCCCGGACCCGAAAAAGATCATCACAGCTACGTTGCTTTTCTCGCCGAAATGATGAAGGGGCCAGTCCGGTCCGGCCTGACGACTCTAATGGCTGCAGTCGGATTGGTTCTGCTCATTGCCTGCGCTAATGTGGCTAGTCTGATATTGGCGCGGAGCACTACCCGAACCAGCGAGATGGCGATACGGACTGCGATCGGCGCGGGGCGAACGCGGCTAGTCCGGCAACTGCTGACTGAAAACCTACTGCTGGCGGTCTTGGGCGGAGCATTCGGACTGCTTTTAGCTCGATGGTGTCTAGGCGTCTTGCTCAGCATCGGGCCGAAAAATATCCCCCGACTCGCTGAAACTACGTTGGACTTCCCGGTATTCCTGTTCGCCGGTGCGATTAGCATTCTAGCGGGACTGCTGGTTGGACTGGCACCGGTCTTCAAGGCTGGAAAACTGGATCTGGTCTCGGCGTTGAAAGACAGTTCGCGCGGCGCAACCGGCGCCAAGAGCGGGCAGTCGCTTCGTAATGTCCTGATCATATCGGAGATTGCAATTACACTGGTGCTGGCTTTTGCCTCAGGGTTATTGCTTCGGAGCCTGAACGCGGCCGAGTCGTCCTACCCTGGCTTTCGTTCGGAAGGACTTCTTGCGCTCGAATTGGCGCTGCCTTCGTCGAGCTATAAATCGATGGAGGCGCAACAGAACTTCTATGCCCAGTTGACCGCGGACCTTCGCGGGATTCCCGCTGTCACGGCTGTGGGCGCGGTACATTGTCCGCCGTCGGCAGGAGATTGCGGCGACTGGTTCTATTCAGTTCTGGACCGTCCCGCTCCGGCGAGAAACGAAGTTCCGGTCGCCCTTGTCAACGCGGCTGATCCGGCCTACTTCCAGACCATGGGTATTGCGATACGCGAGGGCCGCGCGTTCACGGAAGCGGACCGGGCAAAAGCCCAACCGGTAGCGATCGTCAACCAAACATTCGCGCGCCAGTGGTGGCCGAAGGAATCGGCCGTAGGGCGCCGGATCAAAAGCGGCGGACCTTATTTTGAAGGGCCGGTCTATGAAATCGTCGGAGTGGCCGGCGACGTAAGTCAGATGGGCTTGGATTCCGAACCTCTGCCCGAGATTTACTTGCCGTTTTCACAGGCGCCTTCTGCGGCCATGGTTGTGATGATGCGGACCTCAGGCGAACCGGAGTTGCTCGCGCCCGCAGTCCGGCGTCGAATCGCGGCGCTGGATCGCAATCTTCCGATCGAGAATCTGCGCTCTTTCGAGAAGACATTAGGCGCGACTCTGGAGCGCAGGCGCTTCAGCACACTGCTGCTCACTTCGTTCGCCGCGCTGGCGATGATTCTGGCGGGCGTAGGCATCTTTGGCCTTCTGAATTATTGGGTGAGCGTAAGAGAGGACGAGATTGCGATTCGCTCGGCAGTGGGGGCCTCACGAGCAGCTATTCTGCTTTGGGCCGCCGCTCACGCTCTGAAGCTGGCGGTGCTCGGAATTGCACTGGGCGCCCTCGTCGGCTTTCTTACATCGCGCTGGATGGAAAGTCTGGTCTTCGGTGTATCCGCACAAAATCCGACGATGCTGGCGGCTGCCGCGTTCGCCGTTTTCGTCATCATCATTCTTGCCGCGCTGCTTCCCGTAAGGCGCGCGACACAAATCGACGTCCTCAAAAAACTTCATCACGGTTAGACCTGGATTCTCGATCGCTATGGCTGGATTCTCCGTCGCTGTTGATAGTACAATTAATCCTCGATGCGAATATGACGGAGTCTGATCTCGAATATTTGTTCCGCACTCTTTCGGAAGCGCGATCACGAGCAACCGAGCTCATGGTAGCGGTTCGATCGCGCGCAGGCGCAGATCATCGGCTCGCCAGTCTGGGGAATTCAGCAGTCTCGAACATTGAAAAACTCTTGCGTGAGGTGCGTGTTCTGGCGCTGGACCGGGTTGAATACGATAAACCCGCTCCGGCTGCCCCTCCAATGCCATGCGCCGCCGCGCCGCCACCTGAACACTGGTTGCAGTCGTTCATCGGCGACTTGGTCGGCCACTCCCGCGCGCCCGATGAAATCTCGTTCGAGACCGTCGAGCAGTTGCTGCAGCGACATAAACAAACCTTTCTGAAAGATTTGGAAACCGCCCGCCGGATGTACCGCGTCTATCCGCACCTATTCCGGGCAGAGAGCTTTCACAAGGCCAGCGCCAGTTAAGTATGGAGAACGACCGTGCAGGTTAATCACAGCGACCTCAACGAGCTGACTCGCAAAGCTAACGATCTGATGTGCGACACAGAGGACGTGGCGAGGTTATTGAAAGCGCGATTGGGCGCTGAACACGAGGTCGTCCGTTCCGCGAACGACATGCACGAAAGTCTGGAAACATTGGCACACGAGCTGCGCTCCTTCTGCGCCTCTGCGAATCACAACGAGATCGAGGTCTCCGAAGATACGTGAATATGGAGACCGTTTCGTAGTATCCTTACCCTGTTAACCATCACCGCTGCGACTGGAGCAATCATATGGGCATTCAAATACTGGACGAAGAAAAAGCGTTGTCACGCTTCCAAGGACTGATGAAGTCGGAACATTGGCTGGCGACGTACATTAAAGATCTTTTGAGCGCGCACGATCTTTCCGCGGGCATCGATTTCGGCACTGCCGAACAACTGTTGACCGCCGAAAAAGATCAGTTCGAGAAGGATCTGGCAATCGCGCGCCGGATGCTGCGCGTCTACGGCAGGCAGGTAGCCGGTGAAGCTTACGCGGCGACGGCCGATTAAGCGACGGCCGACTATTCGGATCAATTAGAGACATACAGGCAGACCCTTCCCACCTGGCGGACCCTCGTCGCGTTCCGCTGGCACGGTTATTTCCATCTCAACTCGAGCGGACCGCCCAGAAACTCTGCTAGCCGCTGGCTCCTGCTGGGCTACGCGCGGCGCCCAAGCGGGCAGTTTCACAAAAGGCTCGATTCGGACCTCGATTCTCTTCGCTTTCTTGGAATGACGCAATCGCGGGTCGGTATTGAAGGCGGTCTGCCAGAGCGTTAGCTCGCTGGAGAGCAACAGATGCAGGGTCCAACGTATCGCCCAGTTCTTCACCAGGCCGCGCACTTCCCAAAGCGCTTGCTGCACGGCTCCGCGGTCGAGGCCTTCGATGCGAGCCCGGGCCGTCAGCTCGGCGGAGGAAAGCAACTGAGCATGCAGACTCCCGATACGCGCGATCACCTCAAGCATCTTTGCTCGCGACGCGCGCCGGTGCGGATGATGCCGTTCAGTCCACCAAGCCATCACCCGTCGCCAGGTAAGACGGGCTCTGGAGTGGTCAATCGGGCTTCCCCGGCTTGCCACGTGGTGCTATTTTAACCGTTGGGGAATTGACTGGGGAGCGGTCATTAGCATGCAGTATGTCGATCGGTGTCTGGCGAAGCGGCTGGAAATGATCACGGCCCGATCCGGCCAAGAGTGTGCTGACGAATGGGTCGAAATCGCGGGCGGCATCGCCACCTTCTCGGGAATCGACTCCCCTATTACCCAAGCTTTTGGCGTGGGGCTTTTTGGCCCTGTCTCTGAAGCCGAACTCGACCAACTCGAGGATTTCTTCTTCAGTCGAGGCGCGCCAGTTGCGCTGGAGTTGTGTCCGTTTATTCATCCTTCTCTGATCGCACTAATGAAATCGCGACCGTACCGGTTGGAGGACTTCTCCAATGTTCTGGTGCGGGAGCTTCATCCTCGGGAGGAAATCGCCGCTCCCGATTCAGACCTCCAAGTTCGGGCCGCCCGGCCTGAAGAAATGAACCGGTATTCGGAAATCGTAGTCGAAGCGTTTTCAGATTATGTTTCGATTAGCAAGACATTGCGTCGTGTAGTTGAAAATTTCTTCCGGCGGCCTTCCGGCCGCTGCTTCCTGGCGTTAGCGGGTAATGACATTGCCGCCGGCGGCTGTGTCGCCGCCGATCAACATCTCGCTGAACTTTATGGCGCGGCAACTTTGACCGCTTTCCGCCAGCGTGGCGCCCAAAGTATGCTGATCGCGGCGCGGCTTACATGGGCGCTGGAGCACGGCTGCGATCTCGCAACCACGACCACGCAACCGGGCAGCAGCTCACAGCGAAATCACGAACGCGCCGGCTTTCGCGTGGTCTACACACGTTCGAAAGTCGTTCGTAACAAAAGCTAATTCGGGTCCCGGAACAAATTCGAACCTTTTCGGGGTTTGCTTCGTCTAATAATGCATGGTGATAGCACGCGATGCGGAAATGGCATATCGGCGGGCTTTCGACGAGTTCGCGAGATGGGTGGAAGAGGTGCAGGCTCTCACTGCGAATCCGAACCCGGATCGGGACAGAATAACATTTGCACTGTTCGAACTGGAGAAAGCTCGACACGAGTACAACCTTAGCCGCGATGAATGGGCCCAGCAGCTCTTAGGGACGACAAGGGTGCGGACCACACGAGTGCAATTGTCACGGGACAGTTATCCTAGCGCGCAGCAGGATCAAGATGAAGACCGACTCTGCGCGGCGCGCAGCCGGTAACTGTTCCGGGCGGCAAGGCGCCGCTACCTGCCGATCAGGCCCCACAACATTTCTTGTACTTCTTGCCGCTCCCGCAAGGGCATGGATCGTTTCGCCCAACCTTGGATGAGGTGACCGGCTTGGCTTCTTCCTCCCCCTCAGGTTCGTCAGGAAAGAACACCGGCTTGCTTCCGTGCAGCATCAGGCGCTGGTCGAGGGCAATTTTTACAAGCGTCTCCTCATCAACTCTGAATCCATCAGCTACATCTTCAATTTTGTTCAGGAGCGCATGAACCCGGCCGCGCGAGGTGTCGCCCGGAATCGAGAGAGCATAAGCGAAGAGCGCGTCACTGCGAAACTCGTCATTGGCGAAGAAAGGCTCCAGCCGCGGCGCCTCCGACGATAGACCGAGGTAGCCCACGCCCCAGATGGCCTGCCGTTTGATTTCGGGATCGGAATCATCCAGGTGTCGGGGAGGGAAGCTTGCGAAGCGGCGGTCGAGTGAGCGTGCCATAGCTTTGAGCGCCTTGGCGCGTCCGCGCGGCTCATCGTACAACGCCTCAATTGCTTTAGTCACCGCGGGATTGTCGGCCTGCTGAGCAAGCGCAACAGCGATCCCGCCCTTTTCTTCGACAGAGGAATCGGAGTCCTGAAGCACCGTCAGCATCGCTCGACGGACTTCGGGCTCATCGCTGATTTCACCAAGGGATTCCCAACAGGCGCCCCGCACAGCGACATCAGTGTCGTTCTTGGCCAAATCCAGCAACCGCGCGCGAACCGCAAGCGCGGGTACGGAGCCTCCGTAGCTTTCCGCGACGCCGGCGCGTAATTCCGAAGAACCGCGATCCAGTATCGCCAGCCGCTCCTCGTCAGTGAGCTTATCGAGCGGTGGAAGATCCTCATCCGGATACAATTCCCAAATGTCAAATGGCTCCGAAGGCTCGGCCGATGCTGTGATATTCAGCGGCAACCTTTCGAGAGTCGCTTGAATATGCAGGCGGCTCCGATCATTCGTCGGCAGTTGGTCTAACGCAGCTTGGAGCGCTGGAATCGCGGCGTGATCGCCGTAAATTTCGAGGCAAAGCGCGGCGTCGAAAGGGTCGATGGCTAGCCTGCGAATGAGGATATCGAGGATACGCGGATCTCGAACGCCTAGTTCAGAGAGCAGGAAGGGAACATCGCCCGGATCGCTCAGTTGGCTCAGCAGATCGAGCAGCGGATCGACGGCAGCGGAACCCAAAGCCGCAAGGCTTTCGATCAGTTCATCGGGAACGTCGCTAGGATCGCGGCGAACCATCTCAACCAGGAACGGAGCGGCCTGAGGAGTCTTGAGGTATCGAAAGATATCGATCAACTGGGGCTCGAGATCCAAAGCCTCGTCGTCGTGCTGGACGGCCGCAAAGCGGATCAAATCTGGAATGGCTTGCTCGGGATGATCGAGAATCGCGTGCAGAAAGCGGTGATCGATAGCGATGTAACCCAGCGCGGCCGCTTCCAAAAGCGTATACACGGGAACGCCTTCATAACGTCCCGGATCGAGAATCAGATCGGTTCGCAGCGCGGTGCTACTCTTGGTCTTTCACAACGTGAACTGCGATTTCGGTGGTCACATCGCGGTGTAGCCGGAGTGGAACCTTGTAGTCGCCGAGCGTGCGGATCGGCTCGTCCAGAACGATCTTGCGGCGCTCGATGGTGTAGCCCTGCTTTTCGAGAGCCTCGGCGATGTCCTTGGAGGTGACCGATCCAAACAGTTGATTGTTCTCCCCGGCCTTTTGCGAGATGGTGACGCTTACGTCGGCCATCATCTTGCCGAGATCGGAGGCGTCGGACACTTCCTTCGCTTCACGCCGCAGGTGGGCTTGCCGTTCCTGTTCGACAATCTTCTTGTTGGACTCGGTGGCCGCAACGGCCAGCCGTTTAGGCAGCAGAAAATTTCTGGCATAGCCGGGCGTCACCTTCACCAACTGGCCGCGCGTGCCCAGCTTTTCGACGTCTTCTCTCAAAATCACATCCATGATGGCAATCTCCTATATAGCCGACGCAAACGGAATGAGCGCGATGTTGCGCGCCTGCTTGATGGCCTCGGCCAAGCGCCGCTGGTGGGGCGTACATACGCCCGAAATGCGGCGCGGCACGATCTTGCCGCGTTCGGAAATGAACGATGAGAGCATCCTCACGTCTTTATAATTGATGTCGTCGATCTTCTCGACGCAGAACCGGCAGACTTTCTTACGCCGGAAATATTGCTTCTTGGTGGCCATTGCCTTGTCGCCACCGGTGGGTCTTTGGGACGCGCTGATGGGCCGTCCGCCGCCTCTGTTGTCAGCCATTATAGTTCCCTCCTATTCTTTCTCGACCGTGGCCACCGGTGCTCCGGGCATAGGCGCGCCGGGCCGGGATGCAGGCTCTCCAGCCATGGCGTGTTCGAGCGACGGCGCCGCGGGTACGGATACAGAAGGGGCCGGCCGGCGTGCGGCACGCTTTTCGCGGTCCTTCTTGCGCTTCTCGATCTTCTTCATCTTTTCGTCGATGCGCACGGTAATGAACTTCAACACCAGATCGGTGACGCGCAGACGCCGCTCGATTTCCATCACTGTTTCCGGCTTGGAAACGAACTGCAGCAGCACGTAAAAGCCTTCGGTGCGTTTTTGCACGCGATACGCGAGTTTGCGGACGCCCCATTTGTCGGACTTGTCCACATTTCCACCCTGACTCGATATGAGGGTGGTCAATTGTTCGATCAATTGATCGATCTCTTCTTCCGGCGCATCCGGCCGGACGATGAACAGCTCTTCGTAAACTCTCATTCTTCCTCGTTTAAGCCTGGGGCGCGACGATTAAATTTCGCCATGGACTTTTCGACGCCTTCAGCAATTATGGACTCGACGGCCTGCGACGCATGATCGAGGATCTCGTCCAATTCCTGTTTCTGCGCCCGGTTCAACTTACCGAGCACAATTTGAGCGCCGTCCTTTTCGCGACGGCCCCCATGAATCCCCAGCCGAACCCGGGGGAACTGATTCGTACCAACGTTGCGGATGACGGAGTCGACTCCGCGATGACCTGCCGCCGAACCATGCGGCCGAATCCGTAACGACTGCCAGGGTAGATCCAGTTCGTCATAAACCAGAATCAGATCCCCCGGCGCGATCTCTTTCTTAACTAACAGCCCGTTCACCGACTCGCCGCTGACGTTCATAAACGTCTGCGGTTTGGCGAGCAGCACTGGCTTGCCCGCCACCCTTCCCTGCCCTACCAGCGCTCTGGAATCCTTGCGCCCGATCTTAATGCCGTTTCGCGCCGCCAACCGGTCGATTACCAGAAAACCCAGGTTGTGGGCGGTCTCTTCGTACTCTTCACCCGGGTTGCCGAGACCCACCACTAGTTTCTCGAACTCACCGGGCATCGGTCAGAAAGCAGAATGCAGAATGCAGAATGCAGCAACCTGACCGATGTGTTGTCTTCTGCCAGCTGCCTGCCGCCTGCTGCCGCCTGGAGTCATCAACCTTTCTTCTTCCCCTTCTCCGGCTCGGCAGCCCCTTCGGGCTCCTCATCCTTCTTGCCCTTCTTTATTACTTCAGGCTCGGCAGGTGTGGCGGCTGCGTCCACAACACCTTCGGCCGCCGCGGCCGGCTCCTCTTCGGCCTTCATGGCGACTACGTGAGCCAGGACCTGATCTGCAGCACTGACCAATGTCATGGAGCCGCTGAGCGCTATATCGCTGGATCGAAGGTTTTGACCGATCATTAGCTCGGTCACATCCACCGTAAAATATTCAGGAATTTCATTCGGCAGACACTCGATTTCCACTTCGCGGGTGATGGCCTCGAGCAGGCCGCCCTGCAGCTTAACGCCTTTGGGCTCGCCCGTCATTCGAACCGGAACCTTCACCTGAATGCGCTTGGACAGATCGATGCGCTTCAGATCGACATGCAGCATCACGTCGCGAACCGGATCGGACTGCCAATCGACGATCATCACCGGAGTAGCTTCTCCACCATGCACCGAGAGGGTGAAGATAGTGTTGTGTCCAGTGCGGCTGTTCAAGATTTTGGTAAGTTCCCGGGGATTAACGGCCACGGCGACGGCCGGCCCATTGCCGCCATACACCACGCCAGGCGCGAGACCTTTCACGCGCAGGCGCCGGGCTTCGTTCTTGCCACGCGACTCACGCGGCTCGGCATTAATTTTAATTTCTTCGCTCATCTCGTTGACTCCGGCAGGCGATGGCCTGCGCAACTTTCCACAGGCTCGAGCCTGCTTTCAATATCTAAATGAATAGGGTGCTTACGGAACCGTCCTCGTGGATCGACTGAATGGCCCGCGCCAGCAAAGGAGCGACGGAGAGCGTCTTGATGCGGGGCGACCGCATGGCGTCCTCGCGGAGCGGAATGGAGTTGGTAACCACCACTTCCTGAATCTGCGATTCTTCTATTCGCTGCACCGCAGCTCCGGAAAGCACGGCGTGCGTGGCACAGGCTGTAACGCTGAGCGCACCCTGCTTGAGCAGAGCTTCGGCGCCCTTCACGAGTGTTCCACCTGTATCTATCAAATCGTCCACAATCAAACAATGCCGCCCTTCTACATCGCCGATGATATGCATCACTTCCGCGACGTTTACATCGGTGCGGCGCTTATCAATAATCGCCAGCGGCGAATTCATATGCTTGGCAAACGCGCGCGCGCGCTCCACGCCCCCGGCATCTGGCGAAACCACGGTCAAGTCCCTGCGTCCGATTGAATCGAAATACTCGATCATCACCGGCGCGGCAAAGAGGTGATCGACGGGAACATCGAAAAACCCCTGAATCTGGGCCGCGTGCAGGTCCAAAGTAAGCACACGATCCGCTCCGGCTCTTTGAATCAGGTTCGCAATCAACCGGGCGGAGATGGGCATCCGCGGCTTATCTTTTCGATCCTGCCGCGCATACCCATAATAGGGTAACACTGCAGTGATACGCTCTGCTGAGGCGCGCCGCAGGGCGTCGATCATCAGCAGCAGCTCCATCAAGTGACGGTCGACCGGGGTACAGGTAGGTTGTACGACAAAAGCATCGGCGCCGCGAACATTCTCGAGGATCTGAAGGCGTATTTCGCCGTCGGAAAAAGGCTCGACTGAGGCCGCGCCCATGCTGCAGCCTAAAGAGGCACAGATCTTGGCCGCCAACGCCGGATTGGCGTTGCCGGTGAAGATTTTCATCTGCTCGAATCTCATCCTGCGTACCGGTCTTGGGGCGGCCATACTTTGCTGTCCATGGGGGCTGCGAGTTGCCGCCGCCAGAGTGAACGGTAGCGGCTGCGGCTTATCATCGTGACGGAATAGACCTTATCCTTGGCGAATTCTTTCCTGAACGACTCGACCGCCCGATCGCGCAGCTGGCGGCTCGGGAAGATTCCAAAAAGCGAGGAACCACTTCCGCTCATCAGCGCCGGCCGAGCTCCCAGTTTTAGCAGCTTCCCCTTAATCGATTTTAGTTGAGGATGCAGGCGGAAGACAACCTTCTCAAAATCATTGACCGCGCCCCAATCCTCACTGGGCGAAGCATTTGCGATTCGCCAAGCCACTGACTGGGAACTATCAATGGTAGGGAGGGGCGCGCCGGTTGTCAATTCCCGGCCGAGCTGGGCGTAGGCATCTTTGGTAGAAACGTGGATACCGGGAGCAATCAGCAAGGCCGGAAGCGCCGGAATATCGGGCAGAGGATACAGCTCCGTGCCGCGGCCCAACCCGAGGGCCGTTCCACCGAGGAGAAAGAACGGGACGTCGCTGCCCAAGCCGGCGGCCAACTCCATGAGTTTCTCTAACGGCAGCGGTTTCCGGAGCAACAGCGGGAGGGCTAGCAGGACGGCGGCCGCGTTGCTCGATCCACCGCCCAAGCCGCCGCCGAGGGGGATACGTTTTTGCAAAACGAACCCGAGCCGACCGGTGCGCCGAGTTGCTTTAAGAACGCTATCTGCTGCATGGACAACAAGATTATCGGGAATATTAAAGTTTGACTTTATATGGATGCGAGTGCGCCCGGGTTCATATTCGATGTCGAGGGTATCGGCCAGAGAGATAGTTTGGAAGATGGTTCGAAGATCGTGGTAGCCGTCCGGGCGCCTGTTGAGGACCCTGAGGTCGAGATTGATTTTGGCGAAAGAACGAAGCCGGAGGGTGGTCATTGGACCCTGGCGTTCACACGAGTGTGAACGCGGCACGCAAAGAGTGCGTGCGCCACAAGCGCCATCAATAGTGGATGAGCGAGAAGACGTCATAGCCGTTGAGCTTGTCGCGGCCTTTCAGGAAATCCAGCTCCAGGATGAATCCTAGTCCGGTCACTTTTCCATGGAGTTTCTCGACCAGGCGGGCGACTGCCGAAGCGGTTCCCCCGGTAGCCAGGACGTCGTCAATGATCAAGACATTCTGTCCGGGTGTAATGGCGTCTTTGTGGATTTCGAGCACGTCGGTGCCATATTCCAGCGCGTATTCGATGCGCTCGCGCTCGGCCGGAAGTTTCTTTTCTTTACGAACGGGGATGAAGCCATAGCCCAGAGCATAGGCGACGGCGGGCGCGATGATGAAGCCGCGGGCTTCGATGCCGAGGACCAGATCGACCGGGGTGGAGCGATAGCGTTGGGCGAGTCCGTCGATGACCCCCTTGAACCCGGCCGGATCTTTGAGCAGCGTGGTGATGTCGTAAAAGTTGATGCCGGGCTTGGGGAAGTCGGAGACTTCGCGGATGAGCGCTTTGAGTTGGTCCATTCGGGGGGAATCTGTATTGTAGCTTAATCGGCTTTTTGCAACGATGCGGCCCAGGCTTTGGGCGTCGAGCCCAGGGTACGGCGAAAGACTTGGACAAAGGCGCTGGGTTGACGATAGCCGATCTCGAAGGCGACCTCTTTGACCGTGCAGCCACCTGCTAAGAGCTCGATGGCCTTCATCAGACGGAACTGGCGGCGCCAGGACTCGAAGCTCAGGCCCACCTCGCGGCGGAAAATCCTTTCGATGGTGCGCGGGCTTGCACCGGCTTGTTCGCATAAGGCCTGGAACGAGACGCAGCTACGCAGGTTACTCATGACGGTCTGGGCGACCAGGAGGGCACGCTGATCGCTAGGCAAAGTAACGAAGCTGGGAACCGGGGCCGCGGTTTGCAATTGCGAGATGATCAGGTCGCAAAGCGCGCGGTGCAGCGAGTTGCGCCGGCGAAGTCGCCCGATTCGTACGGCTTCGACAATCAGCTCGCGCAGTAAAGGAGTGACCTGCAGCACCGTGCATACCCCGGGCAATCGTGGGGCAAGACCGGGGCGCAAATAGAGCGTGCGCATCGATACCGCTCCGGGCATGCGGATGTTGTGTGTGGCGCGAGCCGGAATCCAAATTGCGAACTGCGGCGGAATCAGCCACAAGCCTTGACCGGAGGCAATCTCCATCACGCCGCGGATCGCATAGATCACCTGGTCAGAACCGTGGGAATGCTGAGGCACGTTGAATCCGGGCGGATATTCATAGGCCAGTGTAGAGATAGACACGCCAGGTTTGGGATCGTATTCGGTTAGAAGGCCGTACTGTCTGGCCTGTCGCATAAGAGATATATTATGACGGCAAAGCGATCTTGCGACAAGGCCGATTGCATCGATACTGAGGTCATGGCTAGTGCACCTTCCAGCGGTCAACCCACCGGTCAAGCCAGTGATCAACCCAGCATTCTCGGCTCTTCCAAGATTGTGGCGTTCGCCGGCGTGCGGGATGCAGAGCGCGCCCGAACATTCTATCGCGATACGCTCGGTCTTCGTCTGGTCAGCGAGGACGGCTTCGCCCTGGTCTTCGACGCGAACGGAACCATGCTACGAGTGTCACTGGTTCGGGAGGTCGTTGCAGCTCCTTATACGGTCCTGGGCTGGGAGGTGGACGATATCGTCGCCAAAGCGAAGGCGCTGATGACAGCGGGGATCACGCTGGAACGCTACGAGAGTTTCTTGAAGCAGGACGAGTTAGGAATCTGGACTGCGCCAGGTGGCACGCGGGTGGCGTGGTTCAAGGATCCGGATGGGAACCTGCTGAGCATTAGTCAGCACGAACATTAGCCAGCACGAGCTTAGCCAGCACAGAGTAGCAGTGGCGAACCTGATCTTACATTCGCAGCTGGCCCGTCAAAAGACATAGTGCATCGATGGATGGCGCGAAGAAGTAGCCACCTCCAGTGGGAATCACCCAGTCATCGTTTGCAGTCACCGTATTCCTGTCGACCGTGCTGTCTGACTGGATGCGAAGCACGCAGCGTCGAGTGCGGCTGCCCCCTTCGTTGGTCTGTCCAATGATCAGGTCGTGCCCCGATTGAAGTTGTCTCTTTTCGGAACGATTCTTGAACTCGGGATTGTTCACCCACATTTTTATCACGAACTCGAATTGCTCTTCGATCGAGGTCTGATAGCAGGCGAAGAGCAGGCCACGATTGCCCGTGTCAGGGCCAGAGTTAGGGTAGTAGGGGTCTCCAAATGGAATACCACGCCTAAGCAGGCGATGCGTCTGCGTTGTCACCTCACCAATCGGAGGCTTAAGCGGAAGAGTGCCCGTATCGTCGCGAGGATACGCTTTCCGGATGTGAGCTGCGAAGGAGCAATAAATTCCTACTTTGTCGCCGGGTGACTGATCACGTCCGTCGGCGCACATACCTTTAGACGTCGCTTTGATCTTATTCGAAGGCGCGGCAAACTCGAAATGATTATTCGCGCAGTCATCATTACCCAACGGGGAATCGTCAGTGGCGGGACTGCGGATGATGGGCGCCCCGCTGGTCCATCGGCCGACCAAGGAGGCTCCAAATCGCTCCGGCGACATACCCGGTGGCGCGTTATCTGCGAGAAACGCGTGAAACTTCGCGACATCCTGGCGCAACCGACGAATGACCAGATACGATCCATCTTTGGCCCAGACGGGGCCGGCCCACCGGCCTCCCCGGCCCCCTTCAGAAAGAGAATCCGGACCCGCCTTGTTTATGCCCCCCTGTTTCTCAGTTGCGTTCGGATCCTGGCCGGGATAGCCGAAAACGAATTCCCCCGGCCATAACACGTCCTGCCCAGGCTTTCCCTGGTTGGGATATTCGTCTTTCGCTGGATTTTGCCGCAGCGTGAGGACATCGTGCGAATCGGGCGAAAGCCTGCCGCGAATCCCGGGCTGGCTGACGCCGTCGAGAAATCCAAAATGCTCGTGCCCGGTAAGGGGCGGGGGTAAGGTGTTGCCGAACTGCTTGTAGATGACAGCCACGCCGCTGGGGGAGAAACTATCAGGTGCGGTTCGACCAGAATAGATCGTATCTTCGATTTGTGCGACTTGGGCGGCAAGTTCCGCCGCGCTGTCGCTTCCAACTATGACAACCAGATCGGCTTCGTTGCCGGGGCCGCCGAAAAGCCAGTTGTGACGATTCCCTTCCAGCCTTTTCCGGCGGTCGCGGGTATCGGGCGGATCGGACAGGATATCTACCGATCTTTTCGCCATACCTTGCCGGAATGCACTGTCGGCGAATCTTTCAACATCGAATTGGCTCGATCTGGCCTTCCGATAATCTTCAAAACCAGCGGCGCGTTTCGATATGATCTTGCCGTCGCCAGCCAGCAGTTTGAGTGCGCGAAAAGATAGCGCCACGTTCACCCAAGTCGCCATTACAGTCCGTGTTTCTACGCCGCGACGCTGCCGCACTTCTTTGAACAGGCGGTTGAACGCAAGCACTTCCGAGGTGGTGGCGATGAAGGGAACCAACCGTCCGAGCCACTCCCGAAAGGCCTCCACCTGACCATCCAAGATACGCAGATACAAGTGCACCTGATGGTCTTTATTGAAGCCCGCGAGAATATTCCCCTGGATGTTGTGCACCGCCAGTACCGGCTCCTTATGAGCGTCGGGCCGCGTAAGGTCGTGGCCAGACTGTGTGCGCAGTAGCGTAACTGCTGGAACTTCTCGAACGGGTTCCGGATTGGTGGGCATTTGTGTCCTTTCCGCTTCTAGCTTAGTCTTAAACATCATGAGGGGCGTACCGCCTCCGTCGCCCTTCCAAGCTTTCAATTTTAGGGTGGATCCGCACGGGAACCTGCCGAGCCTTAGCCAGCACTGGGTAGGTCGCGCAGCACCATAAACAACCACGAGTTTTCGGATAGTAATACACATTAACAAACTTATATACTGTATTTTAATCCTCCTTAGTGATAATATTTTCCGGAGCCGCATTTTAAGCCTAAGGGGCAACATCATAGCGTAGTGTCTGATGGTCAACGTTCGAACCGAATTTTTATGGCTTCATTTTTCAACGAAGCAGAAAAAAGAGGACACTTTGAAAACCATCACACTCTGTGTATGTATGTTACTTGCGATGGGCACCTTATTGGCCGGAGCTCCAAAACACAATAACTATGTGGTCAATATCAGCTACTATAGCGGCGATGGTGAGTTCACGATCACCACTCCGCAATGGGAGCACTTTAGCAAAGGAGACACAATCACTTATCACACTGACGATCCCGGCAGGCTGATCCTCCGTTTGGACAACGGGACAATTTATTCCTCTCTCACCGGGGAAATCACCTTTACGGCTCAGCAATTGGCTCACAATAAAAAGGTTCGTTGCAGCATGCTGACACCGGACGGGCAGTTGCTCGGGTGGGAGGTGGATCACGACGACCAATACGGCGGTGGCACGCCGCCACCCGACATTTCGTTCTGGCAATGGCTTTTGAGCCATCTTCCCTAATTTGGCGGGAGAAAGCCGATTTGAGCGCTAATGGGAATCGGACGCACTCAGTGACACGCGTCGCACAAATCTGTTAGTCAACGCTTCGCGTGGAGCGGCCTGGATTTGCTTTACACCTTCGGGCCGCTCCTCTCTTCCTTTTGTGTCATCCGTCATTTGGCCGCGTCGGATTGATGCATTTTATTACTTCGAGGCAAGGCTCTCGCAGTGATGCCGACAGCTTGAGGCTGTCGGCAACTCGCTGGATCCACCGGCCGTGGCGCTAGTTCTTAGAAGTCTGGGGGCGTGCCATTTCCGCCCTTCTTGCCATTCGCGCCCTTCGAAGGTATTAGCTTGGGCGTCGCATATTCCTTGATTTGCCCCGGGGCCATTCCGGACGCCAACTCGCCGCAATCGAAGTGTATCCTCGTCTTGTCGGTCAAACGCTTTTTGACTTTGAACTTCGCGGTTATTCCGTTCACCGGGAAGGGCACGTTTGCCTTGGGCGCCTTGGGGTCAGTGAATGGAGAGTCGTTTTGGTACTCAATGCCGACCCCCGAGTAAGTGGACGTGAAACGAATTCTGTCATTCGTATCGACCTCGATAACCTTGTACGTTACGCTCGATTTTCCGTTTGCGTACTGAATGTCATACTCAATCAACGCCATGTCTTTTCTCCTCTATTGAATGTGATGGGACACTAACAACTGCTGAAAGCGAGTATTCGCCCGCAAGTCCGCCAAGTCCGGGGAGCGCTTGATAAGAACGAACATTGATGCGGGCGCGTCCCGCAGTAGGGTCAGAGTGAGATCCCGCTTCCCTAACGTTTCGTAGGTTTGGGCAACCATCCATCGCACATTTACGGCCTTGCCGGAAAGTTGTAACGCCTGCGCCGCTTCCGACTCAGCCCGCCGATTGTCGCCAAGCTGTGCGCACAGGTAGGCCAAGCAAGACTTTTCGTATCCATCTTTGGGATTTCGCGCCAGTGCCGCCTCCGCTAAATCCAGCCCCTGCCGGTAAGCCCGTTCAGCTTCGCGGGGCGAATTGGTTCGACGCCAGGCCGATCCGAGGTTTATGTAATAGAGGGACGTCGCTGGACCGATCTTAATAGCGCGTTCGTAGTAAGGGATCGCCTCTTGTTCCCGGCCCTGGTAGGTGCGCGACAACCCTAGTCCAAGTACAGCTTTTGCTGTCTCCTGATAACTAATAGCGACGTGTAGTTCATATTCGGCGTCCGCGTAACGGCCCATATCCAGATAGGGCGCGGCCAGTGCATAATGGGCGTCCGCCATGTCGGGCACCAACTCTACCATTCGCTTGCGCTGCTGGACGGCTTCCTCGTATTCCCCGCGGTTAAAGTAAAACGTGCCCAGTTGCTGATAGTTCTTGAAGTAGCCCGGTTGGACTTCGATAGCCTTCATATACGCGCTCAATGCCTGGCCCGGCTGATTGTTGTCCTCGTAGACTTTTGCAATCCGCCGCCAGGCATCGCCGTTGTTGGGCTCAAGCTCGATCGCCCGGAGCAAATCCTCCTGAGCTTGCTCGTACTGGCCGAAAGATTCGTGGATCAGCCCTGATAGCAATCGCACAGCCGCCACGTCCGGATTGCGTTGCTCGGCGTTTTTGAGCGACGCTATCGCCCGTTCTTGCCACTGGGGGTCCTTAGTTCGCTGATACTTGACCCACTGGGCTTCGGCCAGCTTGGCGTGCGTGAGCGGGGAATTCGGGTCGGCCATTACAGCGTGTTCGAGCAAGGGAAGCGCCCGGTCCACTTCGGGATCGCGGCGCGCTAACGCCACTCCGGCAGAGTAATCCGGATAAGCGGCGGCGTTGACGGTGGCTGCGATAGCGAGAGGCGGCAGGTTTAGCGTTCCCGTGACCATACCGGCGAGAGCCGTGGGCATATTTCGCAGCTCACCAATTGAATACTCAGCCCGCCACTCTTTTAAGTGAACCAGCGAACTCGCGTCGGTCAAATATGCCAAGACCACGACGTTCCCGTCTTCTTTACGCAGCGTGCCATTCAAGGTGTGCGTTGCGCCTAGCATAGTGCGCGCCTTGACGGGCTGATCAACTTTGTTCTGGAGAGCATCGGCCAGAGGGATCAGGGTGAGACGCCGCGTCCGCCCGGCCTTCACGTGACTCAGACGGTCAGACGTATCGTGCAGCAGTCCTTCGCTCATTGGCGCCGCAATCCCGTCGGTCTCGAACGGCAGGATCGCCAGCCGCACTCTTTCCTGTGGAGCCTTGGCACGCTGATAGGTGACCAGGCCCGTGATTATGGCCACCAGAATGGCGGCGGCGGCCAAAAACCAGCGGCGGGAATGAAGCGGCGCCAGCGCATATGCGACAGCATCGGCAGTTGGAAACCGGCGCGTGGGGTCCTCATTGAGACATCGAGCGACCACGCGCTTCAGCAACCGGCCGCCTAGCTGGGAGAGAATCACGCCCAACGCATAAATGTCGGAAGCTACCGACGCCTTCCCGCCCTTCCACAGCTCCGGAGCCATGTAATCCGGAGTGCCCGCCATTTGTCCGGACGGCCCGGCCGCTTGCGCTGTTTCGGGACGGCGGGCCAAGCCGAAATCAGTGATCACCGCGCGGACGGCTCCACGCGGTCCGGTAGTAAGGATGACGTTGTTGCTTTTGAGATCGCCGTGAATTACCTGATTGCGGTGCGCTTCGGCCAGGCCGGCGCAGAGCTGGAGGGCGATGGCGCGTGCTTCTTTCTCAGGAAGAGGTCCGCGGGTTAGCCGATCGGCGAGCGTTTCGCCGTCGAGAAACTCCATGGTGATGAAGTCGATCTCGCCTTGCGGCGTGGACGCGGTGTGGATTTCGAAAATCTTGCAAACATTGGGATGGCTGATTTCGGTGGCGTTGCGGACTTCCGGAGGGAGCCGCTTGCGGAAGCCAGTCTTGGCGCACTTGAGCGCAATGCGCCGCTGCAGTTTTTCATCCAGGGCTTCGTACACAATGCCCATGCCTCCCTGTGCGATCTCGCGCACGATCCGGAAGCGGCCATCCAGGAGCTCGCCCGGCTCGAACGGATGCTCGTTGGAAGCGGCCGGATAGAGCGGATCCAGCAAGAACCCGTTCATGCGCTGTTCCCACTGGACGTAACTCCAGGTCTGGTCGAACAAATCGAGTGTCGCTGCCGCAAGCGCTGTCGCAGGTAAGCTTCGCGCTGGTCCTGCGGATGGCTCAATGCCAGTTCAACCAGGCTCATGACCAGATCGTCGTCTTGCGCTTTGTTGAGCATGGCCGGATCCATTTGTTCAAAGAGCCACTGCCGGGCGTCACGCCACATGCGCTGCATGGTGCGAATCTTCAGGCCGAGCATCTCGGCCGCTTCTTCGTCGGTGAGTCCCAGGAAGTATTTCACCTCCACCAGCGTGCACCATTCCGGCTTTGTTTCGGCAAGCTGCTCCAAAAGCCGGTCGATGGTGACGGCCAGATCCAGTTTGGCGCTGGAGGCAGGCAGGAGGTTTTCGATTCCTTCGAGCGCGACGAACTCGCGCGTCGGGACGTCCGCGCGCATGGTCAATCAGGTATCTACGCATGGCTCTAGCAGCTATAGCGAAAAAATGCTGCCTGTTCTGCCAATCCCGATTTTTGGCGGCAACCAGACGGAGATAAATCTGGTCGACCAGCTCGGTGGCTTGCAAGGAGTGACCCTTGCGCTCGCCCTTCATCAGATGGTGCGCGAGTCGTCGCAGGTTGGGGAGCACCAGGGCGAAACAGCTCGTTCTCGGCGCTACGGCTGCCTTCACGCCATTTGTGCAGGAGAGACGTAATGTCTCCCGTTTTCTCCAACATACAAACATCCTAAGGTGTGCCAAATATTACCACATCTGGAACTTAGGCGGAGTTTTCACAGCATTGAACGCTATCCCCTGCGAGGCTCAACAGCCTAATAGACGATCGAAGATCGAACAAAAGGAGTGAATGTATGAAACGATTAACGATTGCAGTTGGTTTGTTTGCCATTCTGGCGTGTTCGGGCTTGCAAGCGCAGACCGAGATTGGAAGCCAGCATCCCGTTTGAATTTCAGATGGGCAAGACCACCTTGCCGGCGGGAGATTATCTCTTTGATTACTCATCGCGCCTTCTGGTTGTGCATCAGCAGGACGGTCAGCACACAACGGCTATGGCTCTCGCGTTATCGGTGTCGCGGCCAAAAGCGCCGGCAACCGGCATCGTAGAGATTAACCGATATGGCGACGCTTATTTCCTCGCCAAGCTCTGGACTCCGAGCTCTCCGAGGGAGCGGCAGTGCCCAAGACAGCGCGTGAAAAGGAGCTTGCCCGCCGGGCAACTCCAGGTCAAACGGAGGCGATTGTCCTACAAACAAAGTAGAGAAGATTTGGGAGGCGCCGGGTCGATCCCGGCGCTTCTCCATTCATATTGGAGATGGATCCTGTCTCAGAGCAAATCGCAAACTCTTATCAACGGTTGATAAGACAACCCTCAACCTCCCCGTAGTCCGGTATCTTTTTTTCGTCGATATCTTCCAGCGACGCTCTTACAGATTGAATCTTTAGGACGCTGTCGGTAATCTTTTCTCGTTCAACGTTGGTCAGTGACATTAATTTCCTGAGCAGCCGTGAGTGTCCACATGCTGAAGATAGGCATACTTCGCCTGCTGTTTCTTCTCATTTGCCATGTGAATCAGTAAATCGAATCGATGCGAGTCCAGATCGCCGGCGACGGTCGCCAAAAACTGTTGTTCGTGAAGCAATAACATTTCTTGTACTGCTTCCCCAAACATATCCAAAAGACGGCGTTGTTCTCTGCAAATGGTAAGCTGTGACGCCGTTCTCTTCGCCGAGTCTTCGGTCCGCATATTGGTGCCGCTCAGACCTCCGCCCAGATAGAATGCAATCACAAGACCAACAGATTGTTTGTAACCGTTAACCAACGTCCGAAGAGGCCTGGGAAGGGGGTCATTGTATCGTAGAGGTAGATGTCAGGAGGTGTGTAGGGATGCTTTCCGGTCGCCACCCGCAAATGAAAGCGGAAACTCGATATGTGCAAGGCGAGCTCCCGGCAATGCCAGTGGCACGCGGACCACGGCAGGCATTACTGACTCTCCCACACGGCGCGCGAATCTACGGACCAGTGGTGGTCCAGGATGAATACGCCGAGTTCATTTGGGACGGGGAGAAGTACAAATGTCACGTGGATGAATTTGCCGACAAGACCAGAGCCAGTCTATTAGAGGCCGAGGAACAGCGGCCGCGTACCTGCGCTGAACAACGCCGTCTCCTGGACGCATTTGGCGAAGCAGTTCAAGAATTGCTACTGCTGCACGAACAGCAGTTTTTGGCAATCGTGGCTGGTGATTTGGAATCGCATCGTTTCGATCTATTGATCCACATGGCCAACGAGAAGAAGCAACAGGCTAAATATGGCTATCTACAGCATCTGGAGACGCACGGCTGCGCGGCCGGCGGCGTCAGCGATGAAGATAGAGATTCTTAGTTGGTTCAGGTAGTAGCTTGGCTGCTACGGGGCGCCGGTATCGATTCAGAGACAACCGTGAAATAAAATGTCGACCCCACGCCGGGCTCGGATTCCACCCAAATTTTTCCTCCATGAGCCTCGACGATTTTCTGCGCCAGCGCCAGGCCGATGCCATGGCCTGCGACATCGCGTCCGTGCAGGCGTCGAAAGATCTGAAAGATTCCGTCTTTATATTGCGAATCGATTCCGATCCCGTTGTCGCGCACCGTAAAGATCCAGGAACCGTGCTCCTCACGCGCTGCGATGTGGACCTCCGGCGTAATACCGGGCCGGCTGTACTTGATCGCGTTGGTGATGAGATTCTGCAAAACTTGTTCAATGCGCGGGTCGGCGACTATCTTCGGCAAAGGATCGTGCGTGATCTCGCGCTCCCTTGCTTTGGATTACGGCATCCAGATTGAAGAGTACTTGGATCAAGAGAACTTCGATGTCCACTTCCGCCAAGTTGCTGCCGCTGGGATGGGTGGCATGGGAGTAGCGGAGAAGATCGTCCATGAACGTCCGCATCCGGTGGGCGCTTTGCATTACAAACTGGAATGAGTCCGCGGTTTCGCCGGAAAGCTGGCCGCCCAGCTTCCGTTTCCAGTAACTGAGCGTGCACGGTGATGGTTCGCAGCGGCTCGCTCAGCTCGTGCGCGACGGTATATGAAAATCGTCCCAGATCCTCATTGGAGCGCCGCAAAGCATCTTCGGCCTGGCGAGCGCGAAGGAAAGCTTTCACGGTGGCGATCAGGACCTCCGGCTCAACCGGTTCTACCATGTAGCTATCGGCGCCGGAGTCCAATCCATAAACCTGGTGCCGGGTTTGGCTGCTGGAAGCCGAAATGTGCACGACCGTTGTACCGGCGATAGTGGGAGTGGCGCGAATTCGTTTACACACCTCAAAGCCGGTCATGTCGGGCAGATTTACGTCCAGTAATACGAGCGGAGGCTTCAGGTCCGACAACATTTGCAGCGCACCAGCGCCGTTGGTGGCTTCCAGGACCTCGAAGCCGGCCTGGCGCAACACTTTGCTGCGCGCATAGAGCGATGGCCGGTAATCATCGACGTTGAGAATTGAGTAGTCTAATAAATTCATGTCGTCCTCCTACTGGGTCATAACAGCCATTCCAGCCGCGTCGATGACTCGCCGAAGTTCTCGCGCGATAGCGTCTGTGATCCAGTCCTTCCTTGCTGAGAATGGCGGCTGCCTTGCCGGTGAGTTGAATCTCGTTCCGTACTGGTGAGAATGCGGGAAGTGCAAATTACCACCGGGATATCCTTGGTCGAAGCAGCAGCCTTCAGTCGCTCCAAGACCTCGAAGCCGCTCATGTCGGGCATGTTGAGATCGAGAACAATCAGCTCGGGCTTCTCTTCACAGGCTTTTTGAAAGCCTTCATATCCGTTATAAGCTTCGCTGACGAGGAACGACGCTTCACTCAGTTTCCGCTTCCATAGATATCGGTCGCTCTCATTGTCGTCGATGATCAGCACGCGGTTGAAGGGCGGCTGCTCAGTGAGCGCTCGCAGCCGGGAGATGAGATCGACGCGCTCGACTGGTTTCACAATATAATCGCTCGCGCCCAAATGGTAGGCTTTGGCTTGATCTTCAACACTGCTGACGACCAGAATGGGAGCGCCTTGGGCGCGAGCATCTCCGGCCAGCCGGGCCAGGAATGTCCAGGTGTCTTCCGAGCGCAGAACAATATCCAGCACGATGGCCGCCGGCCGCGATTTGATCGAGCAGTCTGCTCGGCTTCGCGCGTGGTGGAGGCATGCACCGGCCTGAAAAATAGAGCCCTCCAGAAAACTGGTGTACATCATCCGCATGGCGGGTTGTCTTCGATGATCAGCACTGGAAGCTTGCCGGAATCGCGGGATCCAGTCAGGTTGAGGCGCAATTTGTTCCGCGGCGGCGTCGCGATAGCGGAGCGGGATCTTCAGCGTGAAGGTTGAACCCGCGCCCAGTTCGCTTTGTACGCGCACTTCTCCATCCAATACCGTAGCCAGCTTCCTCGATAGCGGAAGGCCCAAGCCAGTTCCTTTCACACGCCTTTGAATGGGGCTGTCCACTTGCGCAAAATCCTGGAAGATCAAATCCAGATTTTCGGGCGCGATTCCGATGCCGGTATCGGAGACTGAAAAAACGACGTTCGTCTCGCCATCCAGCGCGGCGGACACCCGAACCTCGCCGCTCTCGGTGAACTTCAGCGCGTTGGAAATGAAATTCCTCAGAATTTGCGATATCTTGCCCTCATCGGAAAAAATCTGCGGAATGCTAGATCCACATCCTCAAAAACCAGCGTTACGGATTGATTCAGCAGCAACGGCCGCAGCATCCCGCGCAGCGCGCCGAACAGGTTCGCGGCCGTGAATTCCAGCGGCTTGGCTTCGATTTTGCCAGCCTCCACTTTGGCCAGATCGAGCAGATCATTCACCAACTCCAGCAGGTCCTGGGCGGCGCGGCGGACATATTCCACCTGTTGAACCTGTTCGCGAGCTCAGATCCCCGTCCACTGCGATCCAACAACAGACCACTCAGAGCCAGAATGGAGTTCAAGCGGCGAGCGGAACTCATGGCTCATGTTGGAGAGGAATTTCGATTTCAGCTCGTCGGCCCGGCGAAGATGATCAGCCTTTTCATCCAACTCCGCGTACAGCGCCACCACGCCGCGATTGGTATCCTCCAACTCCCGGTTGAGCGAGGATCAGCTCGGCTTGCCGGGCCCGAATCTCCTCCAACGCCCGGAGTAATTCCTGGTTCTGGTGCTGCAGTTCCTGAAAGGCGTCCTGTGGCGCTTGCGCGCCAGCGAATCCGGCGGCGATGCGCTGCCGATGTCGGGCTGCCGAACCAGCGGGCGCGCGCTTGGGCAGCAGTTTTTTCAGCCAGATGGTCGTGCCGTGCACCGGGAGTCGGATTCGATCTGAAACTGATCCATCAAACGGCGCGCGCCGGTGATTCCCAGGCCCATGCCGGTTTGCGATTGATAAGTGCCATCCAGAACGCTGTGCAAATCCCGAATGCCTGGTCCGGAGTCGGTCACTTTGATGAGAAACAGCTGCGGCGCAACGCGGCCTTCAATCGAGATACTCCACCTGCCCCCGCCGGCATAATTGAACGCGTTGCGGGCAATCTCGGAGACGGCGGTGGAAATACGCGTTTGATCCTGGCGATCGAAGCCCAGCAGACGGGCGATCTGCCGGGCGCGCTGCCGGGCGGCCACAGTATCGTATTCGGAACGGATGCTGACCGAAAGAATGCGAACAGCTCATCTACGGCGCCTTCGCGACGACCACCGTCGCGTCGTCACGCCCTCTTCCAAAATCTCTGTATAACACACCCGCGATCAGGGCGGGGTCGCGCAGCGGCCAGCCCCGGGTAGGGTTCCACGACCGGCGCCGGTTGAAAGTCCGTCGGAATGGAGCTGCAGCAACCCATCGCTCGGCCATGGATAGCTGAACTCGTGCAGTTTCTCAATGTGATGTCCGGCTGTTCCATTGACCGAAACCAGATCTGCTGCGAGGCTCGGCGCCCGAGTAAATCCGCGCCGAGATATTTCCGACGCCGGCGAAGGTGAGTTTGCTCGCAACAAGTCGATCCTGGCCACTGCGACCGCGGCGCCGCGCGTGCTCCGAAGCGCCCGATGGAAGCGTTCCAGCAGAGCTGCCGGCGCAAGGTCCGGATTCGAGACGAAGCATGCGAACGGCCTGCGACGCGGCTAGATTCGCTTCCATCCCGTGACCCAATCCGTCGGCCACCAGATGACCACAGTAATCGCGCGAATTGAACGGCGCCCCAAGCGTCGCCCGAGACTTCCTCGCCGGGCTTTGGGAGATTTACGGCACTGATCCGCAGTGTGGCGTGGCCCGGCGCCGATGGTTTGGGAGGCTCCGTCCACCAGCGGGCCAAGACACCAGTGCCTTTTTCCGGAACAGTGTAGAAATCGGAATCCTGAGACAGGCGGACGATCGCGCCCAGGCCATGGCCGGCCAGTGCTGCCCGGTGCTGTAGCCGTCCTCAAGAGACTGCTGCAGGTTTCTCATGCCGGGGCCTTGATCGAGCGCCAGCACGTCCAGCAAGGGTGTAGTCTCCAGACCCTCGGACGAGGAATGCAGAATGATCTCGCCTCGTCCGGCATGCTTGAGGAGGTTGGTGCAAGCTTCGGTGACGACAATACTAACCTGCTCCGCGACAGTCTCGTTCAAGCCCATGTGAGCAGCCATGTTGCGGGCAAAACGTCGGGCCTCCGCAGTCTTGCTGGCTTCCTCGACTAAGATACGAACGGACTCCGCCCATGGCTATTTCCACCTCAGAATAGAGACTCTTGTGCCGGCGCCGGGTTTCGAGGAAATCTCAAATTCGTGCGACAGGCGCTTGGATCCGCTGAGGCCGAGCCCCAATCCGCCTCCGGTGGTGTAGCCATCTGTGAGGGCCTGTTCGATGTCGGCGAATGCCCGGGCCTTGATCTTCGAACACCACCCGCAAGCCCGGCGCGCTGGTCATTCTGGATCACTTCCAGCTGCGCCGCCCCTCCGCCGCCATAATCAAGCGTGTTTCGGGCCAGCTCGCTCGAAGCCGTAACCAGCTTGGTTTGATCCACCAGACCAAATCCGAGGGAGACGGCTTGGGTTCGCACCGCTTGGCGCACGAGCACGATATCCTCGCTGGATCGAATCGGAAGGGATTCAGAATTCAGCACTCGGAGCACCGTTCCGCCTCGCTTTCGATAGAGCGGTCCGCAGCACCAGCATGCCCTTCTCCACATCCAAGGCCGTACGGACGCCGGTCATGGAAAGTCCGAGCTCCACCAAAGTGATAGCCACGGCCGGCTGCATTCCGACCACCACCGTTTCGGCATCGAGAAGACGAGCCATGGAAGCGATGCTGCCCAGCATCCGGCCGATGAAGGAATCGACCATCTCCAGCGCGGAAATATCGATCAATACGCCGTTGGATCGGTGCTTTACGATCTGATCGGTAAGGTCTTCCTGCAGCGTAATGGCGAGCCGGTCGTGCATGTCCACTTGGATGGTGATGAGCAGATACTCGCCCATCTTCAGGATTGGGATGCGCTCCACGTTCTAGTTCTCCGCTGCTCGCTTGTCTTTTTGTTCGCGAACCATCGCGAAGCCGGCTTCGCCGCAGGGTGAGCGCGAAAGCATCGGCGAGCGTCGCTTTGGTGATGACGTCGGACAAGATCCACGCCCAGATGGATAATCGTCTGAGCAATCTGCGGACGGATTCCGCTGATCATGCATTCGGCGCCCATAAGGCGCGCGGCCGCCACTGTTTTGAGCAGATGCTGAGCCACCAGCGTATCGACGACAGGGACGCCGGTGATGTCGATGATGGCGAAATCAGAACGCGTCTTCACGATCGCCTCCAGCAGGTTTTGCATGACCACCTGAGTGCGGGCGCTGTCCAGGGTGCCGATAAGAGGCAGAGCCAGAATGCCATCCCAGAGCTGCACGACGGGAGTGGAGAGCTCCAGCAGCTCCTGCTGCTGGCGGGAAATCACATCCTCGCGAGTTTTCTGGAATGCTTCCGTGGTTAGCAGCCCGAGCGAGTCCAGCAATTCGGTAGCTCGCCAGGTTTCGTGCGCCAGCGCCTGCGCGTCCTGGCCGATTTCCTGGTGAAGCGCTTCAAACAGGGGCTGCTTCATGGAGAAGATAAACGAGGCCGTCTCAGACGACGTATAGCCGCCCTTAGCGCGCGCTGCCGAGAAGTCGACCAGGAAATCGCGGACCGGATTCCATGTCGGAGACGAGGTATCGCCCGTCCCATCTCCTTGAACCGCCGTTTTCACAGTCTTGAGAAATTCGCGGGATTGCCGGGCCACTTCCTGCTGCTCAGCTGCCGATAATCTGCGCAGGCTGGAGGCTTGTCGCTCAAGCCAGCCGGTCGCGATCTGCTGCTCGTGTTTATCGAGTACTTCGGCAAGTTTGCTTTTTGACGATGCCAAGGCGTTCCTCCGCTGCCAAACGCTTTATAAAGATTTTATAAAGTTCATCGTTATCGTACCACCCGAGACAAGCTAGTAATTATTCCAGGCTACGGAGTTTGGACGTCCAACTCGAAGCTGGGGGACGGATCAGATAGGATTGAAGATTGCCGTTTTCAGTGATACGCCGGAGGTCACGCACTGTGAGGAAATTATCCATATTTCTATTGATTACGACTTGCTCGGTTGCAACGGCCGAGACTTACGATGGCTCCGTTTTCGGAGCTATGAAATGGCGAAGCATCGGACCGAATCGCGGGGGGCGATCCATCGCTTCGGCGGGCAGCGCGAGCCGCACGAATGAATATTACTTCGGAGCGGTCGGCGGGGGGCTGTGGAAGACGATCGACGGCGGCGCGACTTGGAAGCCGGTGACGGACGGGCAACTGCAAAGCTCGTCGGTGGGCGCCGTGGCGGTCTCGGAATCGAATCCGGATGTGGTCTACATCGGGATGGGCGAGACGGAGCTGCGCGGCAATATCATGCAGGGCGATGGCGTCTACAAAACCAGCGATGCCGGCAAAACGTGGAAGAACGTCGGGCTCGTCGACACGCAGGCCATCGCGCGCATACGTGTTCATCCGACCAATCCGGATATTGTCTACGTCGCGGCATTCGGACATCCTTATGGTCCGAACGCGGAGCGCGGCGTCTTTCGCACCAAAGATGGCGGCAAGACCTGGCAGAAGGTGTTGTATCGCAACGATCACGCGGGCGCGGTGGATCTGTGCATTGACCCGCACAATCCGAACGTGCTTTACGCAGCGATTTGGGACGCTTATCGGACACCGTGGTCGTTATCGAGCGGCGGTCCGCTGAGCGGTTTGTTCAAGAGCACCGACGGAGGCGATCATTGGACCGAGATCACGCGCAATGCCGGTTTGCCCATGGGCACCATCGGCAAGATCGGCATCAGTGTTTCGGGCGCGGATTCAAAACGCGTGTATGCAATCGTCGAGGCCGAGGACGGCGGCGTGTTCGTTTCCGATGATGCCGGCGCAACGTGGAAGAGAGTCAGTGAAGATCGCCGAGTTCGGCAGCGCGCATTCTATTACTCTCGGATTTACGCGGATCCGAAGGATCTCGAGACGGTTTATATTCTCAACACCGCGTTCTTCAAATCGACCGATGGCGGCAAGACTTATAAGACGATCCGCGCTCCGCACGGAGATCATCACGATCTGTGGATCGCGCCCAATGATCCGGCGAGGATGATAAACAGTAACGATGGCGGGGCGAACGTGTCGCTCACCGGTGGCGAGACCTGGACGGCGCAGACCTTTCCGACCGCGCAGCTCTATCACATTGCGGTGACGAAGGATATTCCGTATCACGTGTGCGGCGCGCAGCAGGATAATACGACGATCTGCGTGCCCAGCGAGGAACCTGGAAGAGGCGGCCGCGTTGGGAATCCGATGTATGCGGTGGGCGGCGGCGAGAGCGGCTACATCGCGCCCGATCCCAAGAACGCGAACATCTTTTATGCAGGCAGCCAGGGAGCGCTGATCACCCGGTTCGATCGCAGCGCGGGACAGATGCGCGATATCCAGGTATACCCGCTGTTCTTCTCGGGAATGGCAGCAAAAGATCTGAAGGAGCGTTGGCAATGGACTTTTCCAATCGTGTTCTCGCCGGTTGATCCTAAATTGCTGTATGTTACCTCGCAGCATTTATGGCGGACTACAAATGAGGGACAAACGTGGGACCGGATCTCGCCCGATCTGACGCGCGGCGATCCAAAGACGTTGGGCGATTCAGGCGGCCCGATCACGAAAGATCAGAACGGGCCCGAGATTTACGGCACGATCTTCAGCGTGGCCCCATCACGGAAAGATGCGAACACCATCTGGACCGGCTCGGACGACGGGGTCGCGTATGTCACCCGCGACGGCGGGACGCATTGGGATAACATAACGCCCAAGGACTTTCCCGACTTCATACGCATCAGTCTGATCGACGCCTCGCCGCACGATCCGGGCAAAGCATATCTGGCCGCCAAGCGATACCAGTTGGACGACCGGCAGCCCTACCTCTATCGCATCGAAGATTACGGCAAGAAGTGGACTAAGATCGTCAACGGCATTCCGTCCAACGATTTCGTACAGGCAGTGCACGAAGATCCCCGGCGTCCTGGGCTGCTGTTTGCTGGCACCGAGCATGGCATCTACGTGTCCTTCGACGATGGCGCCAACTGGCAATCGCTGCGGCTGAATCTGCCAGACACGCAAGTTTCCGATTTGCTGATGGAAGCCGACGATGTGGCGATCGCGACGCACGGCAGGTCGTTTTATGTCTTGGACGATATCACTGCATTGCGACAGCTCAAGCCCGAGATTCCCGGCGAAAGTGCGCACTTGTTCCGGCCGCGGCCAGCGGTGCGATCCGTGAATCAGGGTGTGATCGATTACTACCTGAAGGCGCCGGTGGATAAGATTACCGTTCAAGTGCTGGATGGCAATGGACAATTGGTTCGTTCTTTTGAAGGTACAGCGGAAGATGACAAGAAGAAGGATGGGGCGCCGGGCGGGGACGATGACTCCGAATTTGGCCCGCCGCGGACCAAACCGCCAACGCGTACAGCAGGCATTAATCGCTTCACTTGGGATCTGAGGTATCCAGGAGCGAAAACATTTGAGGGATTGATTATGTGGGGCGCCCGCCCGGAACAAGGACCTCTCGCGCCACCCGGCGAATATCACGTGAGGATTATCGTCAACGGTGCGATGCAGACAGAAGATTTGCGCCTGAGCAAAGATCCGCGGCTCGCGACTGTGAGCAACGCCGATATGGAGGAGCAGTTTAAACTGGCAGTGCAGGTTCGCGATAGAGTGAGCGAAGCGGACCAGATTGTGATCCAGATTCGGGAAATCAAGAAACAGCTTAAAGATCGCGCGGAGAAGGCCAAGAATCCGGATCTCAACGCCGCAGCCGAGCGGTTGGAAAGCAAGCTGACCGCAGTGGAGGAAGACGTCTACCAGGTCCGCAACCGGAGCAATCAGGATCCCCTGAATTTTCCAATCAAGCTGAACAACCAGCTTGCAGCTCTGGCACGTAGCATTGAAACCGGCGACGCGAGACCGACCGATGCGAGTTACGTCGTATTCAAAGAGCTAACGGCGCGGTTGGATGCATTAAAGGCTCGATTGGATGAAGCGCTGAAGATTAATCTGGTTCAGGTGAATGATCTTTTGACCGGGCAGCAGATGGAGAAGATCGAAAAATAAGCGTTCACACGAGTGTGAACGCGGCACGCACGAGTGCGTGCGCTACGAAACGATGCTGCTGCAATTGAAAGATATCCAGAAGCGATTTGGCGGGGTGACCGCGCTACGCCGCGGAACCCTGGACGTCCAAGCCGGGGAAGTGCATCTGCTGATGGGGGAGAACGGTGCCGGCAAATCGACCCTGATGAAGATCGTCGCCGGGATGCTGGAGCGCGATGGCGGCGATGTCTTGTGGCAGGGCGCCAACGTTCACTTCCGTAATCCGGCGGAGGCGGCTTCTCATGGCATCGCCATGGTGCATCAGGAATCGCTGTTGGCGCCGCATCTCTCGGTTGCAGAAAACATTTTCCTCGGGCGCGAGCCTCGCAGGCCGCTGGGGTGGGTGAATCGGCACGAGATGCTGGCCCGCGCTTCGCGCATCATCGAACAGCATAACTTTCCGCTCAAACCGGAGTGGAAGGTGGAGAGGCTCAGTCCGGCTGGCAAGCAGATGGTAGAGATCTGCCGCGCGATACAGCAGGGTTCCAGTTTATTGATTTTCGACGAACCGACGTCGTCGTTGTCCGAGACCGAAACGCAGGAAGTTTTCCGTATCGTCCGGGCGCTTCAGGAGCGGAAGGTAGGTGTGATTTACATCACGCATCGATTGGAAGAGCTGCGCGCCATCGGCGATCGAGTGACTATTCTGCGCGACGGCGAAACGGTCCATTCAGGAGCGCTGAACGAAATCACTACCCAGCAGCTCATCCGGCACATGGTGGGCCGGGATGTTACTGCGATCTACACCCGCAACGCGCTGCCGCCGGGTGAAGTGGTGCTACAGGTCGAGCATCTGACGCGGGAACCGGTGCTTAAAGACATCAGCTTCACTTTGCGCGCCGGCGAGATTGTCGGCATGGCTGGATTGATCGGCGCCGGGCGCACTGAACTTTGCCGCGCGTTGTTTGGGGTAGACGCGATCGATAGCGGCAACGTCCGCGTCCGGGGCAACGTGGCCCGTATTCGGTCGCCGCGCGAAGCAGTGGATGCTGGGCTGGCGCTGATTCCCGAAGACCGCCAGCGGACGGGTCTCGCCACGGCTCTTCCGATCAGCCACAACTTCACGATGGCCAATCTAGGGAGCGTGAGCAAGTTCGGATTCCTCAAGCATGGCGCCGAAAAACAAATGACGGATGAATTTACGCAGCGGCTGCGCATCCGCGCATCATCGGGACGGCAGTTGGCGGGAAGGCTGAGCGGCGGCAATCAACAGAAGGTGGCGATTGCGAAGTGGCTGGTCTCTGGCGCGAGCGTCTTCTTATTTGACGAGCCGACGCGCGGCATCGATGTGGGCGCCAAGATCGAAGTGTTTCAGATGATGGACGAGCTGGCGCGGGCCGGAGCGGCGATCCTAATGGTCAGCTCCGAGATGGGGGAGCTGCTGCAAGTAGCGGACCGCATCCTGGTTATGCGGCAAGGAAAAATCAGCGGCGAATTGCCGGGCCGCACGACGCAAGAAGAGATTATGCGCTACGCGGCGTTTGAGATCAGCGTGGTTACGGCCGAGGAGCGTCCCGAATGATCCAGCGGCTGCTGCCGTTTTTCACCCTGCTCACGCTGTTCATCATTCTTTCGATCGCCTCACCGAACTTTCTGACATCCACCAACCTTTCGAGCGTGGTCCGTCAGACCGCAGTGATCAACATCATGGCGCTAGGCATGACGGTGATCATCATTGCCGGCGGCATCGATCTGTCGGTGGGATCGATTCTTGCGTTGGCCGGCCTGCTGGGCGCGATGACGATGGAGAAGTATGGAATCGGCTGGGGGATGGCAGCCGGAATGTTGGTCGGCATGCTATGCGGATTAGCCAACGGCCTGATGATCACCTCGCTGCGCATCAGTCCATTTATCGTCACGCTGGGGACGATGGGAATTTACCGCGGGTTTGCGCTGATCATCTCGAAGGGGCTTCCGGTGCATGAGATCCCGCCGTCATTCTCTTATCTGGGCGAAGGTACGCTGCTAGGTGTTCCATTCGTGCTCTGGATTTTGATGCTGTGCGCGGTTGTTACGCACATCCTGCTGGAGCACACGCGGCATGGCCGGTATGCATTTTCGATCGGCAGCAATCCGGACGCAGCTTTCTATGCGGGCGTACCGGTGAAATTCCACACAACCGTGGTTTATGCGGGCGCGGGTTTGCTGACGGGCTTGTCGGGGATGATAGAGGTGTCGCGGCTGATGACCGGACAGCCGACCGGCGGTCAGGGTTACGAGCTCACAGCCATCGCAGCAGTGGTGATCGGCGGCGGCAGCCTTAGAGGCGGCGAGGGCAGCGTACTGGGCACACTGGTGGGCGCATTTATCATGGGCCTGCTGGCGAATGGAAGCGATCTGCTGGGGACGAATCCGTACTGGCAGCAGGTGATTATCGGGGCTGTGATCATCCTGGCGGTGGCGTTTGATGAGCTGCGCAAAAGAAGGCTGAAGGATTAGTCAACTAAACCATGCCTGACCGCGAAACGAACTAACTCGCCAGTCGAATGCAGATTCAGTTTTTCCATAATCTTGCCGCGGTGCGCCTCTACGGTATAGACGCTCAGATTCAGCGCGACGGCGATTTCTTTGTTGGTCTTGCTCTCGGCGATCATCTGCAATACTTCGCGCTCGCGGCTGGTGAGCAGGTCTATGGGGTCAGTCACGTGGCGGCGATAATCGCTCAACACTGCGTCCGACACGCCGGGACTGATGTAGCCGTCCCCTTTAGCGACAGCCCGCACGGCGCTAATCAGGTCAGTATCGATGGAGTCCTTCAGCAGATAGCCCCGAGCGCCGGCCCTCAATATTTCGCGAACGTAGACCGAATCTTTGTGCATGCTTAAGGCGAGAATGCGGGTGTGGGGCGAAGAGGCGGCGAGGCGGCGCGTGGCTTCGATGCCGTTCAGCTCTGGCATGGCCACATCCATCACGACTACATCGGGATGAAGCTTTTCGGCCAGTTCCACGGCCTCGCGGCCATTCCCGGCTTCGCCCGCGATCTCCATGTCGGGCTGGGCTTCGAGAATCATGCGGAAGCCTTTCCGGACCATAGCGTGGTCGTCGGCCAATAAAACTCGGATCATTTATGGTTAGGACACCGGCCAGAGTTGCTTGAGTTTCTGGCCGATCGCCATAAATTCGTCTAGAGTGGAAGGCTTGCGAATGTACTTCAGCACGCCCAGGCGTTCAGCGCGGGCCAGGTCTTGAGGGGCGCTGGATGAACTGAGAATCACTACGGGGACGGAGTGTTCGGCCGGAACGGACCGCAGCTCCTCCAGCACTTCCCAGCCATCGCGTTTGGGCAGGTTGAGATCGAGAAGGACTAAATCGAGGGACCGGCCGCCGCTGCCGTTGGCCAGCTTTCGCAGATAATCTATAGCCTTCTCACCATCCGCGATATGGATCAACTCAAACTGCAAACCAGCTTCCCGCAGCGCCACTTCAACCAGAAGCACATCCCCCCGGTTGTCTTCCACGATCAAAATGCGCCGAGGAGATCCCGAACCCGTTTCCGTTGTCACCCGCTTTCAGTTTGTAACATTCCACAAGGCGCCCACAACTCAATGACCACGCCATCTCGGGATTGAATGCTCAATTCGCCGCCGATACTGCTCGCGCGAGCGTGCATGCCTACCAGCCCGAGGCCGCCCGGTGGATTGCCATTCTCGAAACCGCGACCATTGTCTTGCATGCGGAGATGAAGACGATCGCCCTCACGCTCGAGCTCGATGTGGACGCGCGTCGCGCCGGAGTGCCGGGCAACATTGGTGAGCGCCTCCTGCACAATACGGAACAGATGCGTTTCTGCTTCGTCCGGCAGGCGGTCTTCGAAAGTGGAGCGGTAGTTCACTTCGATTCCAGTGCGCTGGGCGAATCGCTCGGTCTGCCAGCGAATTCCGGCGTCCAAGCCGAAATCGTCGAGGATTGTGGGGCGCAAAAGTTGCGACATCTCGCGAACATTTTGAACTGCTTCGTCCACCAAGTGCTTGCAATCCTCCAAGCGCGCCGGATCAGGATGGTTGTTCGATTCAAGCGCCAGCAGATTCGCCTTGATGGCCGTCAGCGATTGTCCCAGCTCGTCGTGGAGCTCATGCGAAAATCGGCGGGCCACGGTTTCCTGGTTCCCCAGCATGTGCCAGGTTACGCGAGTGAGATCGCTTGCTTGCGATTCCATCTTTCGAAACAACACAGTGGTAATGCGAACTGTAAAGATGGCGCAGAGCAGGGCGAGCAAGAGGCATCCTCCGAGAAGTAGAACCGACTCGTTGACCAGACTGGCGGAACGCTGATCGATGCGGGATTGGGCCGCAATGGCACGATCGTAGTTGCTGGAGATGAGCTTCGCCACCAGGCCGGTGACCTCCTCATTTCGGCGCAACAGGTCGCGCGAGGAATAATTCGGCACATTGCGGATGGCCAATAAGCGCCGGGCCTCGCTCGAAAACGCACGCGTAGCGGTGTCCAACTGGCGCCACAGGTTGGCCTGAGGAGTACCGGCGGCCTCCTGCACGATGCGTCCGACGGCTTGGTCGGCGGCGTCCAATTGAGCTAGCGCGCGCGCGCGGTCCACCAGCTCAGGACCTCGCGAAAGCCTATAGAAGGTGGCGTTGAGTGTGTCCTGTTCCCGCTGCAATTCGTCGATCAACCGAGTGGTCACCAACTCGCTGCGCACTAACTCGGCTGTACTTTCTTTAATCAGTTGCGCGCTGTTGACTCCGACGAACGCGGCCGCTACCAGCAGCACGATCACAGCTGAGAAGCCCAGCACCAGGACGCGTAGAAGCTTTTTGTGAGTAACTGGGTCAGGGTTCACGTTAGTTCCAGCATCGCTTAAATGCCGGGGCCTTAGAATCCCCCGGCGAGGCTATTGTTGGCGCCCGCAAATGGGTAAATTTTAATTCATTAAGATGGACGACCCGTCCCCCCCGACTTTTAGTCGCAAAGATACCGGCTCGCAGGCTATCGATGATTTTGCCCTTAAGCCTCAAGATGGGATTGTGAGGGCGGAAAAGATTAGGACCCTCGCAAAAGGAGAAATACCATGAATAAATTCGTACTTGCTTCCTTGCTAGGGGCCGCTGTCATGTTCGCCGGCCAGGCGCCGGCCACATCGAGCAAAGCTCAGACCAATTCGTCTCAGTCTGCTACCGCAACCACTAAAGTAAAGAAGCATCACAAGAAGAACAAGACTGCGCCGGCCGCATCGACCAGCGCAACGTCCAGCAAGCCCGTCGCAAAGCAATAATAGCTACGGCACAAATCGGGTTCGTCTCGAAGCCCGGAGTAGCAGCCTGAAATCTGCCGCTCCGGGTTTCTTTTGTTTAACAATATAGACGCGACTCGATGCGATTTGATAACCGCTCCCTCACAGTCACGGCTCGTTGTAGTGTGCTGTTGTTGCTCGGCCTGCTAATCGTTCACCTGCATGCGCAGTCAACTGCTCCCGCCCCAAAGGAGCAAACGCATGAATACTCCCTCCCTCCTGACAAATTGAAGCAAGCCATCGAATACTCGCATGCCGGCTATGGGCTGCATTTCGGCGGGGAGCTTTACGGTATCGCGGTGCTGCTGGTGGTGTTGCAATGGGGCCTGGCTGCAAAATTCCGCAATTGGGCGGAAGCCCGTTCGCAACGCCGCTTTGTGCAAGCGCTCATCTTCGTTCCGCTGCTAGCATTGACCATCGATCTTTTCAGCCTTCCCCTCGGAATGTACGGCCAGCATCTGGAGCGGGTCTACGGCCAATCAGTACAAAGCTGGCTGTCCTGGTTTTGGGACTGGACTAAGGGCGAGCTCCTCGAATTCGGGCTGGCGATTATCCTGGTGTTCATTCTTTACGGCGTGATGCGGCGAAGCCCGCGAAGCTGGTGGTTCTATTTTTGGGTGGCGTCGCTGCCGATCCTGTTCGCAATCATGTTCCTGGAGCCCTTCGTCATTGAGCCGTTGTTCTTCGAATTTCAGCCCCTGGCAAAGGAGCATCCGGCCCTGGTGGGCGCTTTGGAGAAAGTCGTCATTCGCGGAGGGCTGGTCATTCCGCCTGATCGCATGTTCGAGATGAAGGCCAGCGAAAAACTGAATTCGCTGAATGCCTACGTGACCGGACTGGGCGCTTCCAAGAGAGTAGTGGTCTGGGACACGACTATGGCAAAGATGACGACACCCGAGACTCTATCTGTGTTCGGCCACGAAATGGGACATTATGTGCTGGGGCACGTCCGGAATTCGCTGATTCTGGCGTCGGTGTTTGCGCTGATTCTGCTGTTCATTGGATACCACGCTCTAGGTTGGCTACTACGCCAGTGGGGCGGCCGCTGGCGCATCCGAGATCAGGCCGACTGGGCGTCGCTGCCGGTAATGTTGCTGATCATCGGAGTGCTGAGCTTTCTTTCCGAACCCATAACCAACGGCTACAGCCGCTGGCAGGAACACCAGGCCGACGTCTACGGTCTGGAGGTGATCCACGGAATCGTGCCAGATTCGAAAGAGGTGACCTCGCACGCCTTCCAGGTGCTCGGGGAAGTGGATCTGGAGGAGCCCCATCCTAGTCGCTTCATCGAATTTTGGCTATATAATCATCCATCCATTTCGGAACGGATCGCATTTACCCAACGTTACGATCCCTGGTCGAGCGGAAATCCCAAATATATAAAGGTGGTACTGCACTGAAAGTTTTCCCAGGTTTGTAACGGTGACAATCGCCAGATTAGTCATTCCTGTATAACGTTGAAGCTGCCGATAGACTGGCTGTGCAATTGCACCTTGCGGTTAGCCTGCGTGTGGCCCACGTGTGAGAATGCCAACATACTTACGGAGGATGCCTTGCTGTGTCCTGCTGGCGACGCTGCTTTTTGGCCAGTCTTCAACTCTGGATATCGTCGTAAACGCAAAGGAAACAGGGCGGCCTTTTCCACACTTCTGGGAGCAGGTCTTTGGGTCAGGACGCGCGATTCTTTCTATGCGGGAAAGCTACCGGCGGGACTTGCGCGCGATGACGGCCGCGACGGCAATCCACTACGTTCGCTTCCACGCGATCTTTCACGATGAAGTTGGTGTCTTTGACGAAGATAGTGCTGGGAAGCCCGTATACAACTGGTCTTATGTCGATCAGATTTACGATGGACTATTGGAAAACGGAGTACGCCCCTGGGTCGAGATGAGCTTCATGCCACGCAAGCTAGCTGCTTCGCAGGAGCCGCACGCCTTCTGGTACAGACCGCTGCCCTCGCCGCCGAAAGACTACGGGAAGTGGGAAGAGCTGGTCTACAACTTCGCGCGGCATCTGGTGGATCGCTACGGCATGGAAGAGGTTGCGCAGTGGTACTTCGAGGTATGGAACGAGCCGAATATCGATTTTTGGACCGGCCAGCCTAAGCAAGCTACCTATTTCGAGCTCTACGATCGTGCAGCTCGGGCAATTAAACGAGCCGGATCAGTCTTAAGAGTCGGCGGCCCGGCGACCGCTCAAGCGGCGTGGATAAGCGCGATGATCGAGCATTGCGTACGAGGCGGCGTCCCGCTCGATTTCGTTTCCACGCATGTATATGCCAACGATAGCGCCGAGGACGTGTTTGGGACCCACGAGAACATCCCACGCTCGGATATGGTGGCGCGCGCGGTGCGGAAGGTCTACGACGAAGTAAAGCACTCGCCTCGTCCCGATCTTCCCATCCATTGGAGTGAGTACAACGCCACCTATGAGAACGAGGTTGAGGTGACAGATTCAGCCTTCATGGGCCCGTGGCTGGCCAATACCATCCGGCAATGCGACGGCTTAGCCATGACGATGTCATACTGGTCCTTCTCCGACGTTTTCGAAGAACAAGGTGTCGTGAAGAAGCCATTCTATGGCGGCTACGGCTTGATTGCGGAGGGCGGTGTGTCGAAGGCTGCGTTTGAGGCATTCGCGATGTTGCATCGACTGGGAGACCAACGTTTGCAGACGAATCTCGAAGACGCTCTGGTTACTAAGCGCGCTGATGGAACGCTGGTGGCCGCGATATGGAATTACTGGCCGCCCGGCGAGAGCGGGGCTTCGAAGCAGGTGCATCTCACGGTTAACGGGTGGACCGGAACACCTCACTATCATGTACAGATCGTCGACCCGAAGCACGGGTCCGCATTGGAGGCATGGAAAGCGATGGGCAGCCCGGCATTTCCGACCACGCAACAATACGAAAAATTGCGGCGGGCTGCATCTGGGACCCAGCAACTGGACGCGCCGTCCTTTAATCTACCGGCTCATGGTCTGGCGGTGGTGGAGGTGGCGGCGCGATGACACGGATCGCCGTGTGTTCCGCCGCGGTATTGCTGGCTGCCCTGTTAACAGTGCTGTCGGTGAGTTTTCCCTCGGAAGCCGCGCCGTCGCCGTCGGTTATTTCGATTCAAGACCGGGCGTTCCTGGAGGATATGGAACATCGAGGTGTTCTCTATTTCTGGGAACAGACCGATCCCGCCACCGGTTTGGTGTTGGATCGCGCCGATGTAGCAGGAGGGCGCGCTAAAGGTCCCAGCCGCAATATCGCGAGTCTGGCCGCGACGGGCTTTGGACTGACGGCGATCTGCATTGGAGCCAGCGCGGTTGGATTCCGCGTGACGAAGCAGCTCAGCGCATTCGAACCACGCTGCAGTTCTTCGCCACGCGAGCCTTTCATGAACATGGCTGGTTTTATCACTGGATGGACGTGTCGAATGGCGACCGCCAGTGGGATAGCGAAGTTTCTTCCGTAGACACTTCTTTCTTTCTCGGCGGCGCGCTGACGGCAGCTCAGGTTTTTTCCAAAGACCCCGACATTCCGAGGCTGGCCCAGGAAATCTATGATCGTGTCGATTTCCAGTGGATGTTGGACGGCGATCCCTACATCCTGTCGCATGGGTGGAAACGCGGAAAAGGCTTTCTGAAATATAAGTGGGAGACTTATAGCGAGTCGTCACTTTTGTATATGCTGGCGATCGGGTCGTCCACACATCCGATCTCCGAGCAATCCTGGTACGCCTGGCAGAGACCGCTGTACACCTATGGCCCCTATGAATTTATAAGCGGGGGGCCGCTGTTCACACATCAGTATTCACATGCCTGGGTAGACTTCCGGACGCGCCGCGACCGCGGCTTCCTTGACTTTTTTCAGAACTCCGTCAACGCGACCAGAGCCAATCGGCTCTACTGTTCCAACCTCCACCAGAATATGGCACTGAGTTTCGGACCGGACATCTGGGGTATCACAGCGTCTGACGGCCCCAAGGGTTACAGGATCTACGGCGAGATCAAAGCTTTCGAACCGGTGGATGGAACGATCGCGCCTTGTGCCGCGGCCGGATCGCTAATGTTCACGCCCGATATTTCCATACCGACGCTGCGAACAATGCGCGATCAGTTTCAGGATCGTTTATATGGCCGCTATGGATTCGTGGACGCGTACAATCCAGAATTGAAGTGGTTCGATACCGATGTGGTCGGCATCGACCTGGGCATCACGGTTCTCAGCGCGGAGAATCTGTTGAGCGGCGATGTATGGCGCTGGTTCATGAGTAACGAAGCGGTCCCGCATGCCATGGATCTGGCGGGCTTCAGTCCAGCGGCGTCAGAGAGCCACGCGGACGCGCCCAAGAAGCCTGCGGGCAAAGCCAAGGGCGCCAAGCGGCCAATCAAGAAATCACATTCTTAATCAGAAATCGAACTTCGTGACTTAAGCGGCGGCCTGGTCGGATTCGGGAAAGACTTCGATCAGAGTCGGCATGCGCTCTTGGAGCAGAAACTCGGTGGCTTGAATCAGGGGATCCTGATGAAACCGCTCCTGCATGCGATTACCGAGCAATGCGTTGTCGATGGCGGCCAGTCCCATGCCCTGGTGATGGGCCATGAAGCAGCGAATGAATTCCGGTGCCTGGAGACCGTGTACCGAGTAATCGATCGCCTCGAAAAACCCGTGACGGGCCAAGCAACCTTGTCCAGCCAGGGAGCGTAAATTGGCAGTACTCTTCGAAGGGTCGACCATGAGAGCGAGCATGCGTTGCGTAAGGCGCCACCACCAGATGACCGGAGCGGTCCGACCGCGCGCTCAGCGCTGGGACGCCAAATGCACGGTATTGATACTGCATCCGGCTAGTCTCGAGCAGAGTGCGCCGACTCGGAAATTCCCCACGGCACTTTGCGTTCCTTCGCATAAGCCTGCTGGATCTCGACCGCCCCGCGTATGCCATGCTCCAGCAGTGTATTGCTGTAGTTGCGCATGTGGATGATCGGCATTAGGTATTCGAACATGGTGCCGCTCCAGGAAATCAACGACCTGCGGTTGCAATAGCCGGTAAGCTTTCGCCCCAGCCGGAACCATGTATCGCGGGGAATTTCGCCTTTCGCGATCGCCAGGAAAACGGCAGTTCGCGCTTCAGACGCCAGCAGATCGTAGCAGGCCTCATCCGCTTTGGCATTATCGATGTCATAACCAATTCGCAAAAGCTTGCGCCGGGGATCAAAGAGAAAACGAAAGTCCATTTCTTCGAAGAAACGCGAGGCATCCCTGGCAACCCCTTCGATTCGCTGAACCAGGTCTGACGCGTACGAGCTGGCATCCAGCAGCCGGTGGAAAAGCTCTTCGAGCGCGGCGCGCAATGCAGGATAGAGGGGCTCAGAACTTCCCAGACGCTCAATCAACCGGTCGCGAATACGCTCGTAGGTGGCGTTCATCTCTGACAGGGCCGGTACCGCACTCAGCTCCTTGAATAGCGGCGCCAGAGTTGGATCGCGCAAGTTTACTCGGAGCTCGGGTTCGAGCTGCGGCTGCAGCCAGGGCGCCAAGCGATACAACTCGCCAATTGCGGCGCCGATGCGCTCCGAAAGCAGACGCTCCCAATACCGGAGTTCTTTCGATTTGTCATGGTCGCCTTGATTATCGAGCCGCACATGCGTGGGGATGAGCATTTCCCCAATACGCTGCACGCTATCGCGTGTCTCGGTCAGAACCGACTCCCAATAGAAGAGATCGGCGGGCTCGCAATCCAGGTGGCGCAGCAGGCTAGCCAACTGGCGCATCACGGAGATAGTTCGCGCGTTATAGGGAAGCTCATCGCGAATTCGAAGGGCATGGTCACGCAAGCCCGCCAGCAGGTCCCCTCCCACGACGGGCTGCTTTAGCAACGAGTGGCAGCCTTGGCGAAGAGCCGTCAGCGAAGCCGCAAGATTGCCGCTGTCCACCGAGGAGACGTAATGCGGGGCCGGCGGGAGCAGAGACTGCGTGTCGTACCAATTCAGGAAATGCCCGCGATAACGCGGCATTTCTTCCATGCTCTCGAAGATCCGGTGGAGCCCAAGCGAAAGCTCGCCTGTGGTGACATAGCCAAAGTCGTGCGCGGCCAAGTGCGCTGTCAGGAGCAACCCGAGGTTGGTCGGCGAGATACGGTCGGTCTCGAGCGGTGGATCGTCCTGTGTATTATCTGGAACCAGGTAATGGGTCTCCGGGCGCGAGTTGTCGGCGAAGAATCTCCAGGTCCGCAGTGCGACGTCCCGCAGGAACGCGCGATCGTGTCCAGCCAGCGGAGCCGGAGCGGGCAGCGGTTCATTCAGCCAGGCCACCATAATGGGCGCCACGATCCAAAGCGCGCATACCAGTGCGATCAAGATGTGAACCTGTGGAAGCGAGAACAGGAACAGAATCCAGATCGCCGACGAAAGATAGAGGTATTGTTCCACCATGCCAATCTTCACGCCGGAGGAAACTTCCGATTGCGCCATCGTTTCCCACTCGAGCAGATGACGTTTGGTGATGAAGCGGCGGATCACGGTGCGGATGATGGCGTCGCCCATAACAAAAGCCTGGTGCGGAATGAAGATCAGATTGGTAACCGTATTGCCGTGGCTGGCCAGGAATCGCGCTCCCAGATTGCGCGCGAAAGCCGACCAGAATCGTCGTTCGGGCGTCTGAAGGGCCGAAACAAAGATGTCAATATAAGCAGGCAGTTGGAGCAGCGCAAACATCGCCAGGGTCCAAACGACCGGATGTGCCAACAAAAGCCAGCCTGCTACGAAGAGGCAAACTACCGAAATCTCAAACAAGCTCCGCCGCAAGTTGTCGAACAGTTTCCAGCGGGACAATGCCGATAGCGGGTTTGCGATTCGCCCTTCTGGGGCAGGCGCGCGCGGGAACAGCCAAGGCAAAAGCTGCCAATCGCCGCGCACCCAGCGGTGTTTGCGTTTTGAGAAGGCTTGATATGACGCAGGATAATCTTCGATCAACTCCGCGCTGGCGAGCAGGCCGGTGCGCACATGCTCGCCCTCGATTAAATCGTGGCTGAGGATGCTATTTTCCGGGAACCGCCCGCCTACCGCAGCTTCGAAAGCGCGCAGGTCGTAAATGCCCTTGCCAGTGAAGCTGGCTTGCGCATGGAGGTCCTGGTAGACGTCTGAAACAGACGTGGCGTAAGGATCGAATCCGGTCTGCCCGCTGAAGATTTGCGCTAAGCGGGAGCGCCCCGCCGATTCTATGCTTACCGATACGCCCGGTCGAAGCAATCCATAACCTTCACGCACGGTTTTGGTCTTCGGATCAAGTATTGGATGATTCAACGGATGCGCCGCCGCCCCGATCATTTTCGCCGCCGAGTCGCGGGGAAGCTGCGTGTCGGTATCCAAGGTAATGATGAAGCGGACGCCTCGAAGGCGCGTCAGGTCGCCAGCCACTGTGTCGAAACGGTTTTCGTGGTCGAGCAACAGCTCATTGAGGTCGTTCAGCTTCCCGCGTTTCCGCTCGTATCCCATCCACTTTCCTTCAGAGGGGTTCCACTTGCGGGCGCGATGGAAAAGATAGAACGGGCCGGTCTGACCTGATCCATACTGGGCATTCAGACGACGGATTCCATCCACGCACGAGGCGAGCACTGAGTCAGCTCTCGGTCTCGCGAGCATCGGCGTCGGTGAAGTCGGTGAGCAGGGCGAAGGACAGATTCGGCGTGCGGTTAGCAAGATAACGGATCTCCAGATCCTCAATAAGTTTGGCTACGTTTTTCGCCGAGTAGATTAAGGTCGGGACCACTACCATGGTCTGGCAGTTTTCCGGAACTCCATCCGAGAAATCCATACTCGGCAGTTCTCGCGGTGGTAATAGACGGCTCACCAACGTGTTGACCAGCTCGATCGCCGCTTGACTGGCCGGCACTAAGAGCAGCGCGAGCATCCACAGAGGCAGGGGTCCGGCCAGCCGCTCGAGTCCAAATACGATCAGCGCCGTCAAAAGCGCGACACTTCCACCATATGAAAGGCTGGGCCAGCGCTCGATTATCGAGCGTAACGTCCATGACCGCTTGCGTCCAATTCGCCGCCGGAAGGCCCGTAGACCAGGTCCGATGAGATAGTAACCGACGTGGGCTTTGCGCACGTCGGGATCGTTCGCGAGCCGCGCTTCCTCGGCGCACTCCCGGGCAGCTTGGGCCACCTGATCCTCGGAGCGGGCCGCCGCCCGAGCCAGGATCTCGATCTCGTGACGATAGCGGTCGCGCGTCGCAAAGTCCATGCGACGGTAAACTCTGGCTGGATCCTGACGTAAGACTTTCTCCGCGGCAGAGACGGACTCCACGAAATCGCGCCAGGAGATGTTCTCCAGGGCCCTTAGGCTGGAGATTGCTACCGCCACGACCGCTTCCTGATCGAGCGCCATGCACAGCCGCTGGATGATTGCTAGCTTCACCATCGATCCGAAAGCCCATAGCTCGGCAAAGCGAAGCGATGTCTCGGCCTGCAAAGCCTGGGCGAAAGTCCCAATGGTTCGTGAGTCGATCAGGCCGGTTGAACCTCCCACCAGATCGGCTGCGAGCCTGTGGATACGTAATTCGCCGGCGAACGGTCCTTCTTCCAGCTTGGAGAGCTTCCGCAAGTAGGAGGGCGGTAAAGAGCGGATTATCTCCCGGATCTGAAACTGCACAAACGCGTGATTATCCAAAATCCACGTGTCCACCGGAGAGCGTTCTTCTTTTACAGAGCGCAAGCTCCGAATGCGCGTCCGAAGTTGCCGCATGCATTCGTTGAGGAGCGCCCGGACACTCCGCGGACCGGTGAGCGGAGGAAAAGTCACGCCGGGACTCGACTCGATGGCGATGCTTGGACTGCTCATTTGTAGTTCGCCGCCTGAAGTTCAAAGAGCTTGGCGTATTCCCCGCCGGTCGCGACAAGTTCGTCGTGGGTGCCCTGCTTCACGAATCTGGCCGTCTTCCAGCACCACGATACGATGTGACTTACGCACGGTGGAGAAGCGGTGCGAAATCAGAATCGCCATCTTGCCTCGGGCCAGATCGGCAAATCGGGCAAACACTTCGGACTCAGCGACCGCATCCAGCGCAGCGGTCGGCTCGTCCAGAATCAAGACCTGAGCGTTGCGGAGATACGCGCGCGCCAGTGCGAATTTCTGCCACTCGCCGCCTGACAAATCCACGCCACCTTCGAAGCGGCGTCCCAACATCTGATCCAGACCAGCCGGAAAACGCGCCAGCAGGCGATCGGCTCGGCTTTTGCGGGCCGCATTCCAAAGAGCGTCATCATGGGTCGCTTGCGTGATCCGTCCCACACCGATGTTCAATCGCGCGGTCAGATCGTAACGCACAAAATCCTGGAAGATGACCCCGATCTCTTTGTGCAGCGACTCCACGCTGTAATCGCGCAGGTCGACGCCATCCAGCAGAATCACGCCATCGGTTGGATCGTACAAACGGGCTAGCAGCTTCACCAGCGTCGTCTTGCCTTGCCCATTCTCACCGACTAGCGCAATATGTTCACCCGGCGACATACGGAAATTCAAGTTCTTAAGCACCAGGCGATCGGACCCCGGGTAGTGGAAGCACACATCGCGAAACTCGAATCCGTCACGGATTTGACGCGGGGCTGGGATCGCTGTGGGCTTCGAGCGAATGCCCGGTTGCACCGAAAGAAACGTCACCAAATCGGACAAGAACAGCGCCTGATCCGAGATACTCGAGAACAGCGAGAAAACACCCTGCAGTTGGGTCGCTGCCCCAGCGATGGCGCCGGTAAGGAACGTCAGACTTCCAAGGTCGATCCTGCCCAGAAGCGCTTGCCACACCAAGTACGCGTAGCTGCCGTAATAACCAACCGACCCGACAATCGCCAGCGCGGAGCCCCACCACAACCGCCGGCGCGTCAAGTGCCGGTTCTTCTGAATGATTCCGTCGGTGAGAACGGCATAGCGATCGTGAAGATAACCTCCGAGGGCGAACATCTTCACTTCTTTGGCGCTTTCCTTGCTGCTGCCGAGGATTCGCAGGTAATCCAGCTCGCGGCGGATGGGTGTTAGGCTGTGAGCCAGAGAGTAGCCCACAAACGCGAAGTGGCTCTCGCCGGCGAAAGCAGGCACAACACAAAGAACCAGCAGAGCGAATAGCCACGGTGAGTAGACAATCACTCCGATGGACAGCGATACCAACGTAATGGACTGCAACACCAGCCGACCCATGGAATTGAGCATTCCGATACGATCGGTCGCTTGCAGGCGGGCGCGCTCCAGCTTGTCGTGAAACGCGGGGTCTTCGAAAGATGCCAGATCGAGCGCCGCGGCGTGGTTCATCACTCGAAGACTGACCTCGCGCGTGAACTCGTCTGCCAACCGGGCGTCAGTGTAGTCGATGGCTCGTCCCAAAAGATTGTTGAGGGCGGCCAGCAGGAATTCGACGGCCAGCAGAATCCATATCTCTTGGGGCAGTGGACCTGGGTGCTTGACTTGCGCAACGACAAGATTGATGATCCATTTCGAGACAGCCAGCACAGCCAAAGGGATTAGCGCGCTTGCGACACGCAAGGCGAGTCCACCGGCAACTACACGAGGCGCCGCATCCCAGACGAGCTTTAATACCGGAGGAACATTTCGGAGCGCGGCGAAGCGATCCCGCCAAGCAGCTTGCTGCGACGAAACTGGTGAAGACATCGGGACGCGGTCCTTGGTTACCTAAAATGAATCCGAAAGCTCTGCTCGGGGAGCTTGGTTCAAGCAAAAGGTAATAGCAAATGGAGTACCGTCAGGAGTAAAGAGTGGTTTTCTACAGTGCGCCTCCACAACCTTTTGATAATGCAGCCGTTCAAGAGGATGCGAAGACGGGGTGTCACCTTCGCCGTGACCCGGGTTACACTGCAAATTATTCAGTCGTAGGGCACTTGCTTCCGTTGCGGTCGAACGTTAGAATGAGATGGTTACCCGGTGAAAGCTGTGCCCATCCATCAGGTTATCTAACCTGCGATCCATTTGGGTTGGATCCATCCCAGCGAAACCCCAGTCATCAACAGCCCGAGTATCAGCACCACTGCAGCCGAAGCTACAGGCATCCAGCGAAAGAACGTACCTCCCCCGGTCCGCTTACTTTCCGGCAGGAGGTTCTTCGCATAGATTACGAGCACGCCGATTCCCATCAGCACAATCGCGAGACCCAGGCTGAATGAGACCAGCAGCACTAGGCCCAGGCCAACTCGTCGGAGTGCGATTGCGCTCAACAATAGGACCAGCGCTGACTCACAGGGCACCAGCCCACCGCTCGCGCCCAAAGCGGCCAGTCCAGACCAGGAAACTTGGTCCGGCATATGCGAATGGCTATGCGGCGCATGTACGTGATCGTGGCGATGATCATGATCGTGCCCGTGCTGGTGATGGTGGTCGGGCGGATGATCATGATCGTGGTGATGATCATGATCGTGGTGATGATCATGCTCGTGATGATGATGCTCGTGGGAGTGCGGGTGGGTGCTTCGGCGCAGGCGCTTATATAGCATCCAGGCGCCGATGGCGACAATTGATATACCCGAAATAGCGCCTAGAACGCGAGTGATGTTCTCGGGAACCACATATTGAAACAGGAAAAGCGTCGCCATACCGAGCAGAAACACGCTCACGGTGTGCGTGAAGGTGACCATTGCGCCCAAGAAGGCCGCATGCTTGAGCGTTCCGCGCGAACCCACCAGGTACGCGGCCACAATTGTCTTGCCGTGCCCCGGCGTCAGCGCGTGAGCGGCGCCCAAAACGAAAGCGATGCCTATAGCCGTCGCAATCATCCAGGGCGTGATCTGCGGCTGATGCAAAAGTCGCGCCAAGGCATCCTGCTGGGGCGCCGATCCAGCTTGCAGCCAGGCAAAGAGTCCCGTCATGCTCACTCCGCATTCTACCTCTGAGGCGTGGCGGCTTGCGTTACGGAAAGATATTTCCGCGGTTGAGAAGCCAGTTTGGATCGAGATGCCGTTTGACTTCCTTCATGGCCTCGATTTGACCCGGCGTGTATTGGAGAGCTAAAAGGGGCGCCTTGCGCTTGCCCAAGCCGTGTTCGGCCGAGACGGTTCCACCCAGCTCGACTGCGTGCCGCGCGAATTCCAGCATAAGGTCCTGGCCGGCTTTGAATTCAGCTTCAGACTTCGGAAGGATGTTGACGTGCACGTGCGCATCGCCGATATGGCCGAATATGACGTAATCGAGAGAAAGCTTCCGCAAACAGCGATGGTAATACGCTAACATTTCGAGGTTGCGATCCAGCGGCACGGCATAGTCGGAATTGACCTTGAGGTAGCCGCGACGCCGCACCGTGTCGTTGACGATCTCGGGCAGAGCGTGACGGAAGCGCCGGAAGCGTTCGCGGTCCTGATCGCTGGCGGCGAACCAACTGTCTGCGGGCACATGCTCGACCCAGAAATCGACATCGCCGCTTTCCTGTTCGATCATCAGCGCTGCCGCGGCATCGAATGGAGCCTCTGGGTAGCGCTCACGCAAAAGCATTAGCGAGTTGCGGTCGAAATATTCAATCATCCGCAGGCCGGCGAGGCTACGCCAGTCTTCGACCACCGCGAGCGCAGCGTCATCGCTCGCAAAAAACACCAGACCCGCCAGAATGTCCGCCGGTTGGGGAAGCAGTTGCAGTTCCGCTTCGGTCACAATGCCGAGCGTTCCTTCGCTTCCGGTAAATAGGTCGATCCAATCCATGTCCGGCGCTAATGGGTAGCCGGCGGTGTTCTTGGTCGTGTTTGGCAGCGGGATCCGCGGAACAGGAAAATCGACTTTATCGCCGCGCGCCACTTGGAGAATGCGGCCATCCGCCAGAACAACTCGCAATCCCAGCACGTGCCGGCGCGTGCTTCCGTAACGGAAACTACGCGAGCCGCTGGCGTTGGTCGCGATGTTGCCGCCGATGCTGGCCGTACACTCGGTCGGATCGGGTGCGTAGAACTGCCGGGTCGCACGCGCGGCCGTCTGCACGGCTTCAAGCGAAACTCCCGCCCCAACTATCGCGCGGCCCTTTTCGATTTCCAGCCGCTGAAATTTTTCGAGTGAGACCACCCAGCCGCCTTGCGCGACACTCCCGCCCGTCAGCCCGGTTCTCCCGCCGGAAATGGTCACAGGAATCGAGTCGCTGGCGGCGCCGGCAAGAATTTCGATCAACTCCTGCTCATCGGCCGGAATCAACACTTTTTCGGCTTTTCCCCGGAAGCCCGAGGCGTCAACCAAATACGAATCCATTCAGACTTCGAGAATCACCGGCATAATCAGCGGCCGGCGAGAGGTCTGTTTGTTGAGAAAACGTTTCAAGTCCCCGCGTATTTTCTCCTGCATCACTCCCCAATCGGTGCGCTCTTCTTCGCTCGACGATTCAAGCGTTCGCGCCACCACTTGCCGCGCTTGCTGCAATAGATCCGAGCCGTCTTCAAACGACATGAATCCGCGGCTGACGATCTCGGGCAGCGTTTCGTTCTTGCCGGAATGTTTGTTGATAGCGATGATCGGCAGCACGAAACCGTCTTCGGATAAATGACGGCGGTCGCGAATAACAATATCCTCCACTACTTCGTCGACGGTGCCGGAGTCAATGCATACCCGGCCCACGGCGACCTTTTCGCCCCGGCGCGCCCCATGACGATCTATTTCCAATGTCTCGCCGGTCTCCATCACGAACGTCTCTTCCAGACCCGCGCCCCTCAGATGCTGGGCGAGCGAGGCGTGCTTGGCAAGCTGCCGGTATTCGCCGTGAACCGGAAGGAAGTAGCGAGGCCGCACCAGATTCAACACCAGCTTCAACTCTTCGGCGCTGCCATGTCCGGAAACATGCACGGGCGGATTCATGGAGCCGTAAATCACGTCAGCGCCGCGTTTAGCGAAGTGGTTGATCATCCGGTAAATGCCTTTCTCATTTCCGGGTATGATGCGAGCGCTCAGCACCACCGTATCCCCGCGCTCGACTGAAATGTTCTTGTGATTATCCACGGCGATCCGAGATAGCGCGGACATCGGCTCGCCCTGCGTGCCCGATGCCACCACCACTAATTTGGCCGGATCGGTTTGCGCGATATCCTGCGGCCGCAGCAGGATGCCATCGGGAAGCTCGAGCAAACCCAAGGTATGCGCGATCTCGGTGACATTGTTCATGCTTCGTCCGAGGAACGCCACCTTGCGTCCATACTCGCCGGCCAGCTCGATGATCAGTTGCAGCCGATGTATCGAAGAGCTGAAGCACGAGATCACCAGCCGGCGCTCGGCGCGATAAAAGATTTCCTCCATGCGAGGCCGCACCGCTCTTTCGCTCTCCGTGTAGCCAGGGCGATCGACGTTGGTGGAATCCGACATCAGCAGCAGAACGCCGCGCTTGCCATAGTCGGCCAGGGTGTGGAGGTCAAAGAGCTCGTTGTCGGTGGGCGTAGGGTCGACTTTGAAGTCGCCGGTATGGATGATTACGCCCAGCGGGGTCGTGATGGCCAGCGCCATGGCGCTCACAATCGAATGGGTGACATGGATGAATTCGATCACGAACGGCCCGATTTGGACTTTTTCACCGGGTTTCACCTTATTGAACTGGACATTCTCGACCGACTCGTGTTCCTCCAGCCGCCGTTCCACTAACGCCAGCGTGAACGCCGTTCCATACACCGGCACATTGAGATCGCTCAGCAGAAACGGCACCGCGCCGATGTGGTCTTCATGGCCATGAGTCAGTATCAGCGCGCGAACATGCTCGCGATTCTTGTGGAGATACGCGAAATCGGGGGTAACGATGTCCACGCCCAGCAGTTCGGCATCCGGGAACATCATCCCGGCGTCCACTACGATGATGTCGTCGCCGTAGCGGATGGCCATGGAGTTCATGCCGAACTCGCCGAGTCCGCCGAGTGGCACCAGTTGAAGCTTATGATCGGACATTAAGTCTCAAGTTTACAAGGTGCGGCTAAGACAGGTGGTGGCGTCGGACACGGCGGGCGACCGGAAACCGCCCCCGGTGAAAGCACGTTCTTTTCGTTTACCCGGCTTGCCCAGATGATATTCTCGGGAAGTAGGTGTATGAATGACTGGCCGGAAAACGTTGTGCGGAGTTGGCATGCGCGCTGACCTTCCTGTGCGGGTTGTACGCGTTTCAGCGGCCATTCTATCAACTGCAAGGAGTGGAATACCGGGCCTTCGAGCTACCTACCGACTGGCAGCAAAAAGGCGAGTGGGCTTTCGCGCGACTGATGTTCCCGGGCGGCCCCAACGACGGCTACCGCGGGCGTTTCGATGGCGATTTCCGTCTGGGACTGTCATCTGTGGACGCAGGATTATCCACGCGCCGATCGCCACTTCTCTCTGGCGCTCCGGCGTCTCAGCCGCATTCATGTCCGATCGGTGGAGCAGCCCATGAATGTTGAAGAAGGCGACGACGTTTACAACTGGCCCTGGCTGTATGCGGTCCAAGTGGGCGAGTGGGGCTTGACCGAATCCGAGGCCAAAATACTGCGCGACTACCTGCTGCGCGGCGGATTTTTCATGGCCGACGATTTTCACGGAAACTATGAGTGGCAGATGTTCGAGAAGCGCATCCGCTATGTCTTTCCCGACCGGCCCATCGTGGATATCCCCGATAACGATGCGATTTTCCATACCGTCTTCGATCTGAACGATCGTTTCCAAATTCCCGGCGCCGAGCATTTGGGCGCAGGGCTGCAAGGCCTGTTCCAACGGCGGCGTGGGGGCGCACTGGCGTGGAATCTACGACGACAAAGGCCGCATCATGGTGGCGATCTCCTATAACTCCGACGTGGGCGACGCTTGGGAGTTCGCCGACGATCCGGACTATCCGGAGAAATTTGCCAACCTGGCGATCCGGCTAGGGGTGAACTACATCGTTTACGCGATGACGCACTGAGCGGCCCGCCTCAGAGAAAGCTACTTCCCGGCGAACCCTTACGGACGGCGTTCCTTCCAAGCCTTGATAAAGGGCGCGGCTTTCGAATTCTTCTCGTTCCAATGCACTGGCTCGTCCGAGTTGGCGGCCATCACCAGCGCCAGGGCGATCATGCGGTCAACTTTCGCCATGTTGTCGTAGTCGATCTTCTGCCATTCGTCGCCCAGGCCATGATAGTCCGGAAATTCAAACGAAACCGCGAGCGTGTGGGCCGGCACACCGGCCTCCGCCAATGACAGGTTATCGCTGGCCCGAAAATACGCATCGCTGTTGTGGGGATGTTTGTACAGCTTGATTCCGGTTAGCTCGCCGGCTTTGGATAAATAACCAGAGAGATCCGAGTAGTCGAATCCCGTTAGCGTGGCATTCGAAATTTGAGGGCCCTCGCTCGAATCGGTGCGTCCCAGCTGCTCGAGGTTCAATTGCGCGATAGTTTTGTCCAGCGGCCAAGCCGGATGACGCGCATAATAGTGCGAGCCTACCAGGCCCTCCTCTTCCCCGAAAAAGGTCATGAAAACAATGCTGCGCCGCGGGACGTACATGCAAAGTCGCCAATGCGCGAGCTACCTCGATTACCGAAACAGTGCCGCTACCATCGTCATTGGCGCCATTGTAAATGCGGTCCCCTGGTCCGTCCGCCAGCCGGCCGAGGTGATCGTAATGCGCTGTCAAAAGTATGCATGTATTTTTCAGCGCCGGGTCGGAGCCTCGCAAAATGCCGATCACGTTGTGCAGCGTGACCGGCGTCTGTCGGGGCGCGGCCACATGAATAGAAGCGAACACATCTGTGGGTCCGGCCTTGAGCGTTGCGTAAAATCGAGCCGCATCTTGTCCGGCCAGCCGGATGCGTGGCGTACGAGCCGAGGGCATTTCGGGATCAATCAATCGCTTTCCGGGCTGCTGGTCATTGCTGGTCCTGCGGTCAATGGTCACAATCGCGGCGGGTTTTGCCTCGCGCAGTTTCCCAAGGCGGATCGGGCATTGGTCCCGCCATTGCGCGCCAATTCGGTAACAACCACCTTCCCCTCTAACTGTTCCGCCGTGAGCCCGTCCACCAACGCGCTATCGTTCACGTCGAGCTTGAATACCGGCGCGCGCGAAAGGTCCAGGGCCGCCGACGCATCGCTCTCCAGATCTTTCGGATCGGCGGTGAAGCTCGCTTCCGGCCGCGAAAACTTCAATTCGATGCCCTCCAGATTCGGTTCGCTCACCGCCATTCGAGCCGACTGGTAGTAGCCATCGTCGCCGCCCGGTTCAAGGCCGGCGCTCCGAAACTGTGCAGCGATGTACTCGGCGGCAATATCCAGCCCGCGCGAGGGCGTGTCGCGTCCTTCGAGCAGGTCGGAAGCAAGGAACGAAAGATCTCCGCGCAGGGGGCCAGCTCGGATAAGATCGATGGCAGCTTGCAGCTCGGCGCTAATGCTTGGCTTGGGAGGGGCCGCGATCTGCGACGAGCAGAGCCACGTAAGGCAGACTACAATAAAAACTGGAATTTTCCGCATGGTTTCGGAAGGCGACTGTTCTAACGAGTATCGTACCAAGAGTATGGAAATTTTGAATGATACCGGGCTCTTCGACCTGGCGGTGCTCAATCAGGAAATCGAAGCCATCCTCCAAGAAAACTCCTGGGAAACAAGCGGGCAGGACGACGCCGGGAATTTTCAGGCCTGCGAGCTGGTACAGGATCATGTAGAGACCGTAATTCGAGCCGGACGAAGTGGCGAGGTGCCACAGGCAGCCGAGCGGGTTTTCGCATTGTTGAGTCTGGATTTGGATGATCTTCGAAAAGCCGCGCTGCTGTCTCTAATAGTACGTTTGATCGGCAAGCGGAAGTTCGATCCAGTGACTGCCTATGTCCTTGAAAAGCGCGCAACTTACGTGACTGGCCGGGGTTGACATACGAATAAAAAAAGAGCAGGATACAGACAGGAGTTTTTTATGCGCCTTCTCGCTGCGAGCCTTGGGATTGGTGTTTTACTTTCGGGGTCCGCGTTCGCCCAGTACATGATTTCCGCTCATTCCGGCGTCGTTCAGTCGGTGGACGGACGTGCCTATCTGGAGGACCAGCCCATTCAGCCGAAGTTCGGACAATTTCCGGACATTAAGGAGAACCAGAAGTTCCGTACCGAGGATGGACGAGCCGAGATTCTGCTCACGCCCGGCGTCTTCCTTCGATTGGCCGAAAACAGCTCCATTCAGATGGTCTCCAACAAGTTGACTGATACGCGCGTGGAGGTTCTCAGTGGCTCGGCGATGGTGGAATGCGACGAAATCCAGAAGAACGACGCCAAAGACAACGCGGTCATGCTGCTTTACAAGGGCAACACGATGCTGCTCGTAAAGCATGGTCTGTATCGTGTGGATACCGATCCGGCACTCTTCCAGGTGTACGACGGCGAGGCAATCGTGAAGGGCGACTCTGGCCAGGCGACGTTGAAAGTCCGGTAAAGAGACCGCGCTCAATGGCGTTCTGATGGCGGAGAACTTCGATAAGAAAGCTGTGGATGACCTGTATCTCTGGAGTAGTCAGCGATCCAGTTACCTGGCGAAAGCCAATGCTTCGTCGGCGTCGACTTTGCGCAACTCATCATCCGGCGGTTCGTACAGCCCGTGGCAATACAATTCGATGTTCGGGATGTTCACCTACGTGCCATACGGCGGCATGGCCTACAGCCCCTTTGGATGGGGTTTCTACAGCCCCTACTCAGTGTTCGGCTCTCCTTACTATTCTTCCTACGGGTACGGCGGTTATGGCTACGGTGGCTCGATCGGCCGAGCTGTCTCCTTCAGCCCTATACGGGTAGCAGGTGGGGTTCCGGGAGTCCTGCCACTCGCGGCTATTCGGCTCCTTCGGCCGGCGTGGGTGGAGGTATTTTGAGCGGCGGCGGTAATGCAGCGGCTAGCAGCGGCGGAGGTCGATCAATCGGCGGAGGCGGGGCGTCCATGGGCGGCGGTGGTGCAATGGGCGGCGGCGCCCACATGGGTGGTGGGGGCGGCGGCGGACACCGGTAGTACCTGTCGCGCTACTTTAGATTCTTTTCGAAGAAGTCGGTGGTCTTCTCGAGCAGTTGCTTGCGCAATTCTCCCGTGACGCCGTGGCTCTTCTGGGGATAGACCACCATATCGAAGAGCTTGCCGGATTTTTCAAACGCTTCGGCCATTTGCATCGAGTTTTGGAAAAGAACATTGTCATCCTCGATGTTATGAACCATCAGTAGCTTGCCTTTGAGTTTGTCGGCATATTCCACCGCTGAGCTGGCCCGATATCCTTCAGCGTCCTCGGAGGGAAGACCCAAATAGCGCTCGGTATAGATGGTGTCGTAGTTGTGCCAATTGGTCACTGGAGCACCCGCGATCCCGGCGCGAAATACATCCGGAGCGTTCAGCAGCGAGTAGAGCGTCATGTATCCGCCATAGCTCCAGCCGTAGATTCCGATGCGCGCCGGATCGACAAACCCCTGCCCCACCAGATAGTGAATTCCTTCCAACTGATCGGCCAGCTCGACCTTGCCCATGCCGGTGATAAATGGGCGATTCGAAGGCATGGCCGCGGCCGGTGGATCCGCGATTGTCCATCTGCCAGATCACGAAACCGCGCTGGCCAGGGCTTGATCCCAGGTTGCGCCTGACCAGGAGTTGCGAACGCTCTGCGCGCCCGGACCGCCGTAGACCATCACGATAGCTGGATATTTTTCGCCGGCCCGAAAATTGGCGGGCTTGATCAGCCGCGCGTAGAAAAGCGTGCCCTGCGAGCCTTTGAAGGTTACGATCTCAGTGGGCAGGACCTCGTATTCATCAGTCAGGCGGCGATCCATTTCGCGATAAACCGACCATTCCGCGCCGTCCTTGGTGTGTACCGTTCGACGCGAGGGCTGCGTGATGTTCGAGAAAGTATCCAGGTAATATTCAGTGCTCGGGCTCATCGAGATGGTGTGCGTTCCCGCGCCCTGGCTGATGCGCTTCCGGTCTTTGCCGTTGAACTTGATCGAATAGAGCTGCCGCTCCAGCGGGCTGGCTTCGCTCGATACGAAGTACAGCATCTGACGCGACTCGTCGACGCCCGCCAGATTAGTCACCTCCCAGTTGCCTTCCGTGATCCGCTTGTGCTGCTTCCCGTCCAGTCCATAAAGGTAGAGATGCTGGAAACCATCGCGCTCACTTCCCCAAATAAATCGCCCGTCGCTAAGGAAATGGAACAGGTCGTTGTGATTGATCCAATAGGGATCGCTCTCGTGCAGAATCGATTTCGCCGCTCCCGTGGAAGCATCGGCCAGAGTGAGATCCAGTTCGTTCTGCACGCGCGTGAAACGCTCGATGGCCAGCTTGGAGGAGTCCGGCGTCCAATACACGCGGGCGATCAGATAGCCCCGCGTATCGCCTAAGTCCATCCAGCGAGTGTTTCCGCCTCCGGCAGGTATCACGCCGATATGCACGTCCGCGTTCGCGGTGCCCGCTTGCGGATAGCGTTCCGGCTCGGCGATCGCGCGCAATCTGGTGAGAGCCACCTGCGGATAAACCATCTCGCGCGCGGTATCGAGCTGAAGATAGGCGATGTGCTTGGAGTCAGGCGACCACCAGTACGCCGTGCCCAAGTCCAGCTCTTCCGGATAGACCCAATCCAGCTCGCCATTCAGCAGCGTCGGATTTCCATCCTCGGTGAGGCGCGTGACCTGGCGCGAAGCAAGATCCATGCTGTAAAGGTCGTGACCCCTGCCGGAAACGCCACGCGCGCCCCATCCGGCGATAGCTTGGGATCGTGCTCCGGCTCGGCGGTAGCGGTCAGTTGGTCCCACTTGCCGGAATCGAGCGTGAACAGAAACAGATCGCCCCGCACGCTAAGCAACAGATCCTTACCGGAATCCGACCATTGCAAGCTGTCTTCACTAACGCGCCGGTTCTGCCAATCGAAACGCTGGGGCTCCGGGATTGGGATCGCGGCCTTCTGGAGCGGATCGAGCGACAGCAGTTCTTTCTCGTGCTTGGCGGCGACATCGTAAAGCATCACTTGGCCGCCTCGGATATAGGCGAAATGCTTTCCGTCCGGCGACCAAACCGGCGTCCCGCCTCCGGCCCGCCCACCGCCCCGGTCAAACTGGGTGATAGTCTCCAAGCGTGATCGGCTTTTTTTGACCGAACAGGCAAAAGGAACAGGCTAAGAACACCAATAACAGAGAGCAACGGCATTTGACTGTGATTTTACGCTAAAGACCGGAGCCGGGGCTCGCCGGAGACTGAACAGCGCCATTGACAGTTACGCGGCCGTTGAAACGATAGATTGCAACGTCGGGATTCGCACCACCGGGATTTTGGTACAACTGCTCAAAAGCGTTATTCGACTCCACTATCTGCTTCAAGCGCCGCGCGCCGTGTTCGTGCAGGTCACGGTAAAAGTCATCCCGCGCTATCACGACGTAGCCTAGCTGCTGCTCGGTCGCGAAATTCGGAACGGAGAGAAGAAGTTTGTCGAGTCCGATATCGTCGTGATGATAGAAGTATTTCGACGGGATCGGAAGGTTGCAAGATTTCCTGCCCGAATAAAGGTATAAAAGCGGATCGTCGTAAGCGAAAACGTTCGCATCGCGCGGCGCATTGCGCGCGATCCATTCATAGGCGGGTTGTCGCGCGGCAAAATCGGAGCGATAGGAGGCAAACAAGCCAGGCAGGAATCCAAACAAGCCGTACATGGTGGTGAACGCGATGAACAGCGTGAACGCAGCCAGTGCCGCCGCCCACCGCCAGCGCGGCCGCACGATCGGCAAACGCCGGTTTTCGCCAGGAGCGGCTGAGCGCCTGGTAGACATTTTCCAGTTCGGTCCAGAGTCCCGCCAGCAACAGCGGACAGAGCGGGAATACGAAGCGTTGATCAGGCGTGTAATGCCAAACCAGCAAGGCCAGAGAATATCCCAGCGCCGTCATAGGATACTGCAGCTTGCGGGTTCGGCGCGCAAAGCGAACGCAGCCTGCGATGGCCGCGACCGCTACTACACGCTCCAAGTGTTTCGACCCGAAGGGCACGTCGAAGGTCAGCAGCTTCCCGCCCCCATCATGAATGCGTCCAGATTGTGCCAAACCACCAGCGGCAGGTCGCGCAGCGGCACGTCGTACATCTGGTATCCGAGATAGTTGGTGTAGTAGAGCGTCACCAGATCCCAGGACCGCGAAAGATGTCCGGAGACCCACCATTGCCAACCCACCATGGCAGGCAACATTGCTGCGATGTACAGCGCCGCCTTGGTGAACTGTTTTCGCAAAGCGAAGCATAAAGGAACAGTGATCAGAAGCGGAGCGGCGGAAGACTTTGTCAAGTAAGCCAATGCCCCGCCGATTCCAGCCAGCGCCGGAAGCCACCACGCCGCGTTGGGGTCTGACGCTCGTTCCGCCAGCGTCACAGTTCCCAGCAGGAGCGCGGTAAACAGCAGTTCGGGCATCAATGAAAAACTGAACACGGCCGCCACGGGCTCAAACCTGCCATGAGTAACAGCACACACCGCACTCGCCATTCGAATTGACACTGGCGAAGAAAGATCCAGACCGTGAGCAGATAAACGGGCAGCAAGACCCATGCAAACAGCGTGGCCAACGGGAGATTCGATGGAAAATTCGGATTGATGCGCCAGATTCCCGCCAGCAGCACTGCATAGAGCGGCGGGTACTTCGTTTGATACGGTTGAGTTGGCAGACTCGAAATACGATAACCGTCGCCGGCGGCCAGGCTCTTGGCGGACACCCAGTAGATGGCATCATCGTGATAAAAACCCAAATGCGGCATGTCTCGCAGCGTCCATGCAAGGTATGCCGAGGGCGCCAGCGCCAGCACGAACACACCAATGGCTGTCAGCTTTCTCAGCATCCAACCTGAATCTAACAGTAAGCCCACAAAGGACCAATCGGGCGTTCACCTTAGAACCAGTATCCTTGTCGAAATGAAACTGACCTTCGGGGCGCAGCGTCAGTTTCGATCTCTGAAACAGTACCGTCGACCCTGTCGTACTAAGGTGAATGCCTTAGGTACCGGGACTTCGGTAACCTTTCTCCCTCAGGCTTTGTCTAATACCCTAGTTAAGGCGAATGACTGAGGACCACACCGCATTTGGCCCATGAGGCAATCGCAGTGAATCAACTTCTGCTGCACTACTCCTACCTCCAGGTCTTGGATCTCCTGACGACCATTGCCTTCCTGGTAAACGGGGTCAAGGAGGCTAATCCGCTGGTTAGGCTGGCGTTGAATTTCGGCCACAACCCGATCGGCAGCTTGATCGGAGTCAAGCTGTTGGCAGTGATGCTGGGGATTTATTGTTGGCGCATGGGACGCGAACGGTTGCTTTCTCGAATAAACGTCATGTTTGCGCTGGTCATCGCGTGGAACTTGATCGCCCTGATCTTGGGGACTGTTCCCTCACTTTTCGGTTTGAACCCAGGCTACTGCACCGGCAACATCACAGTATTGCTGCTGGCGCTGTTCACGCTCACCGTCAACTGCACCGTTCCGCTGCCTGCCATGCTAGGCGGAACTTGAAAAGTGGTCATGGCTACACCTGTGTATCCGGGAGCGGCGCCGGACCAGGTGGGAGTTGGGTTCTGGTTGCCGAGACTGATGCTCACTGAATCCGTAAGGCCGGGAGGTGGGGCCGGCGGAAAGAATCCGTCGATCACCGGGGCCGAATAAGGTCCGAATCCAGTACCAAGCAATGAGATTGTTTCTCCGCCTTGCGCCGGACTGTCCGGCGTAATCACAGAGCCATCCGCATGAAGAGCGATGGCGTACGTTTGAGAATTCATGCTCTGGCCGAACAAGCCGGGCGAGTTTCGCGCGACCGTGAAAGTCGCCGATACATCAGGTTGGCCGGGAGAGTGGACCACTAGTGTGTAATCGCCATCCGATAATTCAAACGGCACTTGCGCATTGATCTGCTGAGGCGATACGTAGAGCAGCGGCAAAATGTAATCGTTGACGGTCACCGTCACGCCGTCAATGGTCTGCGCCAGTGGATTTACCGGACCGACATCTGTCTGGGGCGCAAGATTTTGCCCGGTGATGGAGATGAGCGATCCCGGACCCACCGTGGAACTTGGAGTGTTGCCGGCAGCGTTGGTAACACCAGCCGGAGCAATGTACGGAACCGCAGTGGTCATCGCAATCACATTTCGGGGCGTGGACATTGTCACCATGCCCGAAGGGTACGATCCATTCAGATCCCCAGTCCAACGGCTGAATTTGAAGCCGTTGTTCGGAGTAGCGGTAACCGTGACTTGCGTTCCATTGGCGTAAAACATATCGCTTGAAGCCGGCGAGAACTGGAAACTAATACCATTGGCTGGCTGCGAACTGGCACTCAACTGATACGAGTTAGTGTAGTTGGCCGTGAGGACCGAATAGTCGGACTCACCTTAAACGTATGATCAGAGGCGCCTCCATCCGACCAGGATCCGAAATCCAGCCGCGCGGCTGGGTCCCAATCCAACCTGCGTCTGCGCGGTCACGTGCACTTGTGTGCCGCTGGCCCGGTCAATATTGCAGGGCGTCTGGCAGTTGGCGCCGTCCACCTGGAGAGTCAGTCCCGTGGGTGCGCTCGTAACGACGACCCGGCTTAACTCGCTATACGAAGCGATCATTAAAAGCCCGTTGCTGACCGCCGATTGATCACCTTGACAGTTTGGGTAGGGGCGCCCGCGTTCGACCAGCTTTGGAAAGTATATTTGCGTCCCTTGGCGTCGGTTTGCGTAGGGGCTGCGGTTACAGTAGTGGGTTTCGCCCAGTCCCCAGATGAAATTGTAATCGGGCGGCCAGTTCTGGGTGCCGTCAATCGTTAATTTTAGTCCCGTAGGGTTGGGTCAAAAAGCCTACATGCGCGCCAGGCATGAAGGTGCCCGTCAGCGTGTCAGGAGTTGCAGTATTGTTATCTACAGTGTAAAGTGCGTTCGTCCCGTGCCATTACTCCACGACTCGAAGACCCAATAGTTTCCGTAGTTATCTAATTGAGGAGAAACGCCGCTGATCACGTGAGTGGAACCCGGCGAAAAGATCAAGTCGCCAAAACACATCGGCGGAAACCCGGCTGGGGCCAAAACGGGTTCCTGTGCGTTGAGTGGACATGGCCCGGTCACATCGGTGCTTGTTCGTGTTGGCGTAGCAGTATGATCGATGAGAACACTCAGCCCCAGTGGATTCGTCAGAAAATGAACGCGCTTGCCTGGAGCAAACTGGGGTGCAATAGTCATTGGGCCGTCACGTGATACTCGTCAGATAAATCGTCGGCGCTGACAAGTTCATTGCCCAACCTACAAAAACAAACCCAGGATACGGGAACGCATTCAAGGTGAGCGGCTGGTTCGCAGGAATAACAGAACCGCGGAGTCCCAGTAGCATCCGTTACCCAAAAAGACTACTCCGGGCCGAAAGACACCTGGAGGAATAGCGCCGGGAGCGCCGCAAGCGACCGGAGCAGCACTATCCGCAAGGAAAAAAAGTTCAGCTGCACCCGATAGCTTACCTGCAAAGTGGCTGTGAGCGTCGTATAGCGCTGGATTGGCTGTTACGGTTTGAACAGGATCGGTTCCCGGTAAAAGCAGCCCAGCATTATCTACCCAATCCTCAAATCATACTGAGGTCGACCATCCGATCGCGGTTTGAACGCACGTATTTGCGGTTTGGCCTGGGGAGCGGGGATCAGTAAGAAAGACTAGCAGATGGTGCTTCCCGCCGGCCAATTGAGCGTAGCTGCTTGCGTGTACACCTGGCCGTCCACCATAAACCGACTCCACTGGGCACAGTGGAGATCGTGGTAGTGCCCGAGGTCTGGGCATTCGCACATAGTCCAGTCAATAAAAAAAGTACTGGGAGGCAAAACCGATTCATAGACGACACCATGAATTACATCGGCACTAGTACGAGGCGGCTTTAGGTTTTAAGAATAAGACCTTTCTCGCCTGGCAGGATGTGTTGGAAACCTTTGCCGTATAATGCCTTTGGGAGCAACATATGTCATTTGCGAATCGGGTTGGCTTTTCTTATTTGTTCTCGCTGCGCTTGGAGCTGCCGAAAAGAAGCTCCCGATCGAACAAACCTCCAACGATGCCATAGAGATCACTGCCACCCCTCTAATCGACAAAGACGAGATCCAGAAAGACCTTGGCTCAGATCTGGGTGGCGACATCGTACGTAGTGCGGGTCCAGGTCCGCCCGGTTAGCGACAAGCCTGTAAAGGTCAGCCTGGACGACTTTCTGCTGGTTTCAAGCAAAGATGGCCAGCGCTCCGCAGCCTTTCGCCCCCAGCCAGATTGCCGGAGACACCGCTCTCGTCCTTACGCCCCAAGGCGCCAAGAACGGGCTGGGAGGTAACCGGCCCAAATGGAGTGGCATAGCGGGCCCGTTCGGTATGGGCACTGGCTCGGGGAGTAGCGGGACATCCACTGACACCAAAGTCGAGACCGTCCATTCCGATAAGCCCAATCCTTTACTTGCAGTTCTGAAAGACAAAGTACTGCCGGAAAAAGAGATAACCGAGCCAATTTCCGGCCTCCTCTATTTCCAGATGGTCGGTAAGTTCAAGCCCAAGGATCTCGAACTTCATTACAAGGGACCGGCCGGGCAATTGGCGCTTCGATTCCGGCCATGACAGCCCCTGCGGCGGTCCGTGTCGCCGACCTGGACACGCCGGCGATCCTCATTGACCTCAATATCATGGAGCGCAATCTCCGCAAGCTGGCCGACTATGGCCGGGAGCACGGTCTAAGGGTCCGGCCTCACACAAAGACCCACAAGATCCCGGCGCTTGGCCGCCAACAAATCGACCTCGGCGCCGCTGGCCTGACGGTCGCCAAGGTGGGCGAAGCCGAAGTGATGCTTTTAGCCCAACCGAAGGATCTTCTAATCGCCTATCCAACGGTGGGTGCCCGGAAACTCGACCGGTTGATGAAGATTGCCCAACAAACCGCGGTTACCATGTCGCTGGATAGCCTCCTCATCGCCCGGCAGCTTTCGGGTGCGGCGGGCGCGCAGGGAGTCGAAGTTGGGGTCTTGGCGGAAGTGGATGTTGGGCTGGGACGGGTGGGGGTGGCTCCGGGCGAGTCGCTGCTCGAATTGATACGAGGGATCGCGCGATTACCGAACCTGCGTTTCGAGGGCATCGCGTTTTATCCCGGGCAGGTCAAGTCGCTTGATGAAGAAGGCCGGCATGAGCTGAATAAGGTCGCGCGGCTCCTGGAACAAACTTTGAGCGATTTGCGGCGTGCCGGATTCACACCACGCATCGTGAGCGGAGGATCGACGCCCACATTGTTCCATTCCCACCTGCTGCCGGGCATGAACGAAGTCCGGCCTGGCACCTATATCTTCAACGATCGGAATACGGTTCTCGCCGGGGCTTGCACGCTCGATGAATGCGCGGCCTCGATTGTGGTCACGGTCGTATCTACCGCGAAAGCCGGACAGATGATAGTGGATGGCGGCTCGAAGACTTTTTCTTCCGATCGCCCGACGGCAGGTAACGAGGTCAGCTTTGGCCACGTGGTGGACGCGCCCCAAGCCGTCTTCACCAAAATGAATGAGGAGCACGGCTTCGTCGACCTTCGCAACGCCGGCCGCCAGTTCAACGTGGGCGATCGCGTTCGGATTATCCCCAATCACATTTGCGTGGCCATGAATCTCCACGAATGCGTGTATGGAATCCGAGGCGACGCCGTCGAACAGACCTGGCGGGTTGAAGCAAGAGGCAAGCTCCAATAGACGCCGATCCGGTCGGCGTGGCGGTAGAATCCGAGCCAGGGGTAAAATCCGACCATGGGTATATCCACTCGCCGTCAACATATGGAAGGCCTAGCTGCCAGCCTGGCGAGCGCCGTCATCGCAACCAAGGCTCATGCAGCCAACCAAACTGTCGTTTATGGTCAGACCACGATTCCCTCGGGGATACGCTCCCGATTCGTGGACAATAACAACGGTCTTCGGGTGCACATGCTGGAAGCTGGCTTCGAAGGCCAGGACCGGCCGTTCGTCCTGTTACTACACGGCTTCCCAGAGCTTGCGTACAGTTGGAGGAAAGTGATGCCACCGCTCGCGTCGGCGGGGTATCACGTGATTGCACCCGACCAGAGAGGCTATGGACGCACCACAGGATGGGATGGGAACTACGACGGTGACCTCAGTTCCTTCAGCACACTCAACATGGTCAGAGACGCCTTGGGGCTGGTGTCCGCTCTCGGGTACGGGTCCCTTGCTGCGGTAGTCGGGCACGACGCTGGCTCGCCTGTCGCAGCTTGGTGTTCACTCATACGCCCTGACGTGTTTCGTTCTGTGGCGATGATGAGTGCCCCTTTTGCCGGACCGCCAGCACTTCCTTTTGACAGCGCGAACAAAACGGCGCACGAAGTTGTAGTGCCTTCGGATCCCAGCATTGACGAGCAACTGGCGGCGCTGCCCCGCCCGCGAAAGTATTACCAGCGTTATTACACCACCCGCGACGCTGACAATAACATGCGGCGTTGCCCTCAGGGACTCCACGCGTTCTTCCGCGCCTACTACTACTACAAGAGCGCGGACTGGAAGGACAACAAACCTTTCCCCCTCAAGGCGCGGACCGCCGAGGAAATGGCGAAGATGCCCACTTACTATGTGATGGATCTGGACAAGGGGATGTGCGAGACGGCGGCAGAGCACATGCCGTCCCCGGCGGAGATAGCAGCGTGCAAATGGCTTAGCGACGAAGATGTGGAGGTGTACGCGGCGGAGTACGGCAGGACTGGGTTCCAGGGAGGCTTGAATGGATATAGGCGTGGTACGAATGCCAAACTGAACGCTGAGCTCCAAACCTTCTCCGGCCGCACCATTGATGTGCCGTCCTGCTTTATCTCGGGGAAAAGCGACTGGGGAGTCTACCAGACCCCGGGTGCCGTCGAGAGAATGAGGAATAGCGCATGTACAAAGATGGAGGGCTTTCATCTGGTGGATGGGGCCGGGCATTGGGTCCAGCAAGAACAGCACGAAGAGGTCGCGAGATTGCTCCTTGAGTTTCTGCGGCGCCACTCTTAATCAGCCGACGCAAGCCCACGGCGCTTACATTCCTTGATTAATCCGCACGGATAAGCCGACGACGCCGCAAGTCTTGTTTCTTTGACCGGGCAATGTGGAACCTGTCAGGTCGCCGAAGTTTTGACCGGGGCTAATATCGGCCCGAAAACTTGTGTGGCGAGCATAGCCAATTTCGGCTCAAGTCTGCCGAGCCGAACCACAGCGGAGGTTCTCCAGATTGGTCACTACTCGTCCACCACTTTCCGGATTTATTGCTGTTAGAATGAGCATTCGCATTTACAGTATGCCGATTTCATTTCCGCGGTCCACTGTTATGCTTGTGGCGAGCGCAATATCCACGTTCGCTCAGCCGACGCTCTTTGTGCCCGGTCCTGGAAGCCCGATCGCCACCTATAACTCATCTGGCGGCATCTTCGCTGGTGATTTTAATGGCGACGGTAATCAGGACCTGATTTCTGCAACAGGCCAACTGTTATTAGGCGATGGGAAGGGCGGATTGACGCGATCGACTTCCGTGCCTATATCAGGACGAATTATTGGTGTTGCGGATTTCAACCTGGATGGAGTTTCAGATTTGCTCGTACGGTCCGCAGACTCAAGTGCGGTCTCTGTTCTCTTGGGCTCCAAGACCGGCACATTTTCCGCGGCTTCCGGCGCTCCTCTTCCCGCCTCCTCCGTTTTTGTGACGGATTTCAATCACGACCACATTCCCGATTTGCTGGGCATTGCGCTCGGAGTAAGCGGGGAATCGGTGACCGAATTCATCGGGCGCGGCGACGGCACTTTCACGACCGGATCTGCGTTCGTGCTGGCACCTGGAGATCAAGTCAATGTAGTCGCGGATCTTAACTCCGACGGTCTGATCGATTTGGCCGTGACCAACCCGAACACGGCTATGACGAACATCACTGGGCGTATTTACTTGGGTAGCTCCGCAGGTCAATTTACCGCACTGACACCGTTCACGATAATCAATTCGGGCTCCGGCTCCACGAGCGGTTCGCTGATCGCCGGAGACTTCAATGGTGACGGAGTTTTGGACTTAGGATTCGAATACACCTCGGTGCTCAGCGGAACAATGCCCGTAGGCGGGCTGCTGATTTCTTACGGAAGTGGCTCAGGCAAATTCGGTCCCTTTACGTCAACAGGGATCGTGGGCGAGACGCCTCAGTTTCTCGTCGCGGATTTGAATAATGATGGGAAGAGCGATCTGGTTCAATACGATTATTTGGGTGCGTTTTCGATCGACCTGAGCACAGGCGGCACGCAGTTTACCAAGTTACCGTACAGCATTGGAAACTGGCAGAGCGCTGCCATAGGGGATTTCAATGGTGACGGCAAGCCGGACGTTGCCGTCCAGAGTGATTTCAATCAGAACACGACCATCTTGTTGAACGCGATGCCCAATTTAGTCGCGACACCGGCGACGCTCGTTTTCAATGGCGTGGTAGGCGGGATCGTACCCACGCAGAGCTTCACGATTACGTCAGCTCCCGGTCTCACCGCTGCTGCCGATAAACCTTGGCTGCTAGCATCCGTCGTTACCCGTTCTGTTGAAGTCTCTACTGCCGGTTTGTCGTCAGGCACATATGACGGTCACGTTTGCTTTAGTGCCCCGAATTACTATGGAATCCCTGTACCTGTCACTTTGAACCTGGCGACGACTCAGGGGCCTTTCGGGTCGTTCGATATTCCGAGCAATGGCCAGACTGGGCTGGCCGGTCCGGTCCAGGTCGGGGGCTGGGCGCTCGGAACACCACCCGTAACAGTCCAAATCTGGAGGAACCCTGTTGTGGGCGAGAACCCCGCTGCAATCTCGCCGAATAGGCTCGTTTATATAGAAGACGCCATTTTCGTTGCGGGGACGCGGCCCGATGTTGCGGCGCTTTACTCCGGTTTTTCCAATAAGAATGACGCGGGTTGGGGTGCTGAACTGTTGAGCAACGAGCTGGCGAATAGCAACGGCAGTGGCCCGCTGGGCAATGGCACCTACACACTTCACGCCATCGCTACCGATGGCAACGGTCTCACCGCGGATCTCGGTGCGCATGTTGTGACCGTCAACAACGCTGCATCCGCGCTGCCGTTCGGTGCTATCGATACGCCGGCTCCTGGGGCGACCATCTCCGGGACGGCCTATGTCAACTTCGGGTGGGCTTTGACGCCGCAGCCGAGTAACATTCCTACCGATGGATCGAGTATATGGGTGTTCATCGACAATGAGCCGGTTGGCCACCCCGTGTACAACAATCCCCGATCGGACATTCAAGGCCTGTTTCCGGGTTACGCCAACACGAACGGCGCAGTCGGCTATTTCTACATCAATACGACGACTCTTATGAACGGCATCCACCAGATCGCTTGGTCTGTAACCGACAACGCGGGTCACACGCAGGGCATTGGTAGCCGGTACTTTTTCGTTCAGAACTGAATCCAGCGACGGACTCGGTTGATTTGTAGGCCTACAAAGAGGAGTGGTTCCGTCAATTGCCGTTTAGGCCAGGCGAGCGAATCTACGAGATCGTGAAGAAGCTCCAGGTAACGGGTCGTCCAAACGCCCTCAGCATTACCTAGGGGCGAGGGTCTTGTCTCTATGCCCGTTCATCGCCCGAACTCATCAGTCCGTGAGCATAGTTGCCGCTTGAGATTCCGGCGAAGTCGAACGCTCCTTCCGTGTCCAGTCTGTTTGTCGCGCTTTCGCGAAGATAGCTGGCAGTGAGTACGGAGACGGTTAATAACGTGCCGTGAGCGTTCTACTAAGATCACGAGAATCGAGACATGCGAGAACAGGCAATCCAGGCCGTTGGGGCGCGCGTGGATCGCGACGTTCGCGCCGCGTTGGTAGCCAAGCACGCCGCGCAAATCGCACGATTAACCAGAGACCCGGCAATCGGTGCTGTGTTTCAGCAACAAACGGCAGAGGCGGTGGCCTGCTATCTGCCGGCCCTGCGCGCCACGCGGATCGATCCGGCGGTGAGTCTGCGCAACGACTAGTTTCCCTACGACGTTGGCGGTGGCCCTAAAGCTGCTAATCTTTTGCCGATGCGTGTTGCCGCCGCTATCATTCTGCTCACATCCAGCGGCTGGGCGCAGTTTAAGAGTACCGTTCCGCTAGTTGTAGCACCGACCACCGTGACGGACTCCAAAGGCCGTTACGTGGACGGCCTAACGCCTCAAGACCTGATTCTCTACGACAACAATGTGGCGCAGCGGATACAGATGGATTGGACGACCTATCCGATCGATCTGGTGGTTGTGGTCCAGAGCAGCTCGAATTCCGGAGCTGTTATCGATAAGCTCGGCGGCACTGGCATTCTATTTACAGAGTTGCTGGCGGCGGATCGAGGAGAAACGGCGGTGATCTCGTTCAGCGATGAGGTGAAGGTGCACCAGGAGTTCACCAGCAATCCGGATTCGGTGATTCACGCGCTGCGCATGCTGCGCAAGGAAGGCGACGATGCCCACATGCTGGATGCCCTGCGCCAGGCTCTTCTGATGCTGGAGCGGCGGCCGCCTGGACGCCGGCCGATCGTCCTCATGATCGCGGAGAGGCGCGATCGTTCCAGCAAAGCGAAGCTCGCCGAAGTAATGGAGCAGGTACAACGGCTGAATGTTGCAATTTATTGGCTGACCTTTTCGCCGTTCCTCGAGCCATTCACAGTGAAGCCCAAGACGGCCGAAGATTTGAAACCCGAAGAGGAAAGGATCAAGGTCCAAAAGTGCGCTCTTTGCCCCGCCCCCGACGACACCGCGGTCCCGCCCGATTTGGGACCAAGCGATCCGATCTATGCCATCGGCGAATTGATGCGGTTGCGCAAGCCGGATCTTTCCAACCTATTCACCAAGACTACCGGTGGGCGAGCGCGGAATTTTCTGAAGAAGAATGCATTGGAGCAGGCCATTCAACAAGTGAGCGAAGAGGTGCATCGCCAATACATCCTCAGCTTCGAACCGAAGGGTGGCGAGCCCGGGACGTTTCATACGATTCGGGTAGCGGTCAAGGATAGGCCGGATCTTCAAGCCAAGACGCGCGAGGGATACTGGTCGCTTATCGGGCTTACACAGCCATAGAGGAAAAATCTGCCCGTCGAACGCACCCAACCCCGCCAGCCCAGCTCCGCCAGCCGTTGCTCCAGCTCGGCGGGCTCATAGAAGATCTTCACGATGTCGAATTCCCGCCCGTCTTTGAGCCGCGGTGAACCACGCCCGATTGGTCCACCGGCCCATGGTCGACGGCGGAGGATGGTCGCTCCAGCAGGCTATCGATGAAGAATGCTTTCCCGCCCGGACTCAGTGCCGATCGGACCAATACGTCCAGAACGCCTCAAATCGAGCAGGGGGAACATGCGACAGCCAAAATGAGAAAAAGACGGCGTCAAAGTTGGTGGCCGGAACCCAAGAGAAAATGTCGGCGAATATAGTATTCGACGTTGCCGAACTCGTCCCGCTCCCGATTGATGGCGATGACTTCCGGTGACGCATCCACGGCCACGATTCGGCGATTGTTTTCGGCCAGCCGCCGCGTCCAGAGACCGGTTCCGCAGGCCAGCTCCAGCACTTCCTCTCCTTGCACGGTTGACCGGAGCACCCTTTCAATCTCCTCGACCTCGCGGAACCATTGGCTGCGATGCTCGGGTCCTCGATCATAGCGTCTTTTCGCGCAGGAACCACTCGTCATATTCCGTCGCCCGCGCACGATAGTACGCTATCTGCTGGTCGAGAAGCTGCCGGTCATCCATGAAAATTAATCTGCCTTTTAGGCCCAGCCGGGTCAAGATGCGGCGGACTTTTTTCGGCGAAATCGATAGCTTGGTGGCCACGCGCGATACTTTGCGGCCCTCGCGTTCCCAGACTTTGGGCACAATCAAGTCGGCGAATTCGTCGGTCATCTGCTGAAAGGTCTGGTCCTCGATCAAGCCCTGCGACCATTTCCGCAGCCGTGCATCCACGCTCCCGCGCCGCAGCAGTTTGGCCTTCAGTGCTTGATACTCAGCCCAAAGATCGTTGTTTCCAGGGCGTAAATATTCGGCGGCCCGATCGCACCAGGACTGGGCAGCTACCGGGTCATTAAAGAAATCCGTGCAAAAGATCTGACCCAGCCGGATATGCGTTCGGGCCAGCAGCTTGTGATTCTCCGTGTGCTGCGCGTATTCAAATGCGTCTTGGGCGTAATCATGCGCCCGCTGGGCATGGCTGGCTGGATCGTCATCGATGCCTTCTTCATATTTCGAAGTCTCGATGGTGCTCTCGAGCAGCCGCGCGCGCGCCATCAGGATATAGTCTTTCTTGTCGGCGCCCAGTTGGTAGGCCTGGTCGGCCTCAAACTCCGCGCGCTCCAGATCGCCGTGATCCAGAAACAAGCGCCCCCGCTCGATTCGCACCGTTCCCAGGCCGCGATGATGATGCAGCGAGCGGTAGATGTCCTCCGCTTGAGCGAGATTGGACGAGGCCTCGGCACGAAGCTGTTCGATCCGTTGCCGGGAGTAGTACGCTGGCAGGACCGGTTTCGATTGCCTCGCGCCCGGACTAGTTTACGGCGGCGCGCGACTTCAGTGTCCAGGCCCCGCTCCATGCGAACGGCGATCAACCGCTTCACATACGCCATGTTCGCCAGCGAGCGCGCCAGGTTTCGGTGCCGGGGGTCGCGCTTCCGATACCATTCGATGGCGTTGGCGAAATGTTCCAGCGCGCGATCATAGCGGCCTTCATCCTGGGCGATGCGGCCATAGCCGGAATGGATATTGCCGAGCGTCACCGAATCGTCGGTTTCTCCAACGATGGTTTCGGCTTCCTGCAAAAGCCTGGCGGCCTGCGGCAGCTCCTTCTTTTGAAAGCACAGCCAACTCTCCAGACCTGCATCACCGCGGCCATGCGGCGGTATCCGAGCTCGAGCGCCAGTTCGCGTCCCTTCACAGTGTGGGTGAGAGCGCTCTGGTACTCGCCCAGTTTCCGCTGGCAGCGTCCCTTCCAAAAGTGCGCCAAGGCCAGCAGTTGCTTGTCCGCCACTTCTTCGCCCAGCGAGATGATGAAATCAAAATGACGAACGGCGTCCCCGGTCTCCTCCGCGGCCGAGGCGGCCATGCCCTCGGCCAGGCGTAAATGAATGTAGTCGCACAGAGGTAGCGTGGCGCGGGTTTCGTGGGGAAAACGGTCGAGCAAATCGCGGACGATGCCCTCTTCGCAGTAACCAATGTCCACCCACTGCGAAAAATAGCCGACGAACGCGGCCGCATTCTTCTGATGTGGATCAAGGGAAAGGATAGCTTCGCGATGGGTCTGAAACCATTCGATTCCACTTTCAATTCGTCGCAGGACGACGGCTTCCCGTAAGCGCGTAAGCAGATCGTCGTCGATCTCGAATGCGGGGTCATCGAGTTGGACATTCGTTCCCGCACATACCTACTAGTACTTCAATAGTAGTAAGTTACAGCATACTACTCGCCTATGGATACTGGGTCAAATCGGACGAGTGGCCGTCCTGGACGGCCAGATTTTGAGATTTGGGGATTTCCGGCTTTACTAATAGCACGGGTATGGGTGAGAACATCATCGTATTGATTGGGCCGCCAGGTTGCGGCAAAGGGTACGCAGGCGGGGGTCCTGAGTGAACTGTTGAATATTCCGACGATTTCCACGGGGGCCATTTTGCGGGCCGAGTGCGAATCAGGGACGCCGCTCGGCAATGCCGTTAAGGCAACACTGGCTCGGGGTGAGTTGGTTTCCGACGATGTGATGAATCAGGTCGTAGCCAATTGGATCGCCCATCCCCATTGCGAAAAAGGGTTCTTGCTGGACGGATACCCGCGCACCGTTCCACAGGCCATGTTTCTGGGCGACACCCTTGAAACTCTTGGCATGCCACAACCCACGGTAATCCAGATCGATGTGCCGGCTCAGGTGTTGGTGGAACGAATCATCGGCCGCCGGCAGTGCCCATCCTGCGGGAAGATCTACCATGTGCGACACAGACCGCCCGCGCGCGAAGGTTTATGCGACCAGGACGGCAAAGCGCTGGTGCGCCGCGCCGACGATACTAAGGCGGTTATTCAAGAGCGTCTGCAGGCGTTATGAAGAGGCCACCGCTGCGCTCATCGAGTACTACCGCGAAATGGACTTCCACACCGTGGATGGTAGCGATAATCCGGCCATGGTGCTGGAAGCGATTGAAGCGGCGCTGGGTTTGCCGGTTTGGTAGCGCCAAGGGCAGGTTTTAAGTCGCGACCGATTGGTGACTAGCCTCCTGCTGGCTGAGAAACCACCGGTAAGTCTCCCGAATACCCTCTTCCAGGGCGATGCGGGCTTGCCAGCCCAACGCCCGCAAACGCGAGACATCTAACAGCTTTTGTGGCGTGCCATCCGGCTTCGAAGTGTCGAACACCAGGTGGCCATCGTAGCCAACCACCCGGCATACCAGCTCGGCTAGTTCGCGAATGGAGAGGTCCGTGCCGACGCCGACGTTGATGATATCGGGCTCATCATAGTTCAGCATCAAGAACAGCGCGGCCTCAGCCAGATCGTCAACATGCATTAACTCCCGCCGCGGCGTGCCTGTGCCCCACACGACCATCTCAGGCAAGCCGTTGACCCGCGCCTCATGGGCCTTGCGCATCAAAGCCGGGAGGACGTGTGAAGCTTTAAGATCGAAATGATCGCCTGGTCCGTAGAGATTAGTGGGCATCAGGCTGATGGCGTGGAATCCGTACTGCTGCCAATAGGCTTGCGCCAGCTTGATACCGGCGATCTTGGCGATGGCGTACCATTCGTTGGTCGGCTCCAGGGGACTCGTGAGTAAATATTCTTCCTTGATAGGCTGAGGCGCCAGCTTGGGATAGATGCACGAAGAACCGAGGGACTGCAATTTCTTGACGCCATGCCGGTAAGCGGCCTCCATCACGTTCAGCTCAATGATCAGGTTGTCCCGCAGGAAGTCCACAGGATAGGTGCTATTGGCGAGGATCCCACCCACCTTGGCGGCCGCCAGGAAAACGTAGTCGGGCCTTTGGGTAGCGAAGAAAGCGTGCACGGCGGGCTGGTTGGTCAGATCCAACTGGCTGCGATCGCGAACGATCAGATTAGTATAGCCGTCTCGCTTTAACCGACGGCAAATCGCCGACCCGACCAGGCCCTGGTCGCCCGCCACATAGATGCGACTCGATTTATCCATGCTGGATTCTGACTATCTGGATTTTAGCCATGCTGATTTTAACCATGCTGATTTTAACCATGGGAAGTCCCGCGCAAGATGATTTTGTGGCCAGCCTCCGCCAGGGTTTGCTCCTGACGAGCCAACTCAAGATCGTGATCTACCATCAGACGCACTAACTGCTCAAAGCCGACTTTGGGCTCCCAGCCCAGTTTCCGCTTAATCTTCGTAGGATCCCCTAATAGATAGTCAACCTCGGTTGGACGCAAGTAGCGCGGGTCGGTTTCTACCAACTTTTTCCAATCCAGCCCGCAGTGGCTCGCGGCCTGGTCCAGGAACTCGGCGACGGAATGCGCCTGGCCGGTAGCGACCACATAATCGTCGGGTTGAGGCGCCTGCAGCATCATCCACATTGCTTCCACGTAGTCGCCTGCATAACCCCAGTCGCGGCGCGATTCTAGGTTCCCCAGAAACAGCTTCTGCTGGAGGCCCAGCTTGATTCGGCCGAGCGCGCGTGTAATCTTACGCGTCACAAAAGTCTCGCCGCGGCGCTCGGATTCGTGATTGAACAGGATGCCATTGCAGATGAATAATCCATAGGCTTCACGGTAATTGACCGCGTACCAATGCCCGGCCACTTTGCTGACAGCATACGGACTGCGCGGATAAAACGCGCGTGGTCTCGCTTTGAGGCGGATGAGCGGCGCCGAACATTTCCGAGGAACCAGCTTGATACAGACTCACTGGACGGCCGGTGTTGGACGTATAATCCCGAAGCGCTTCTAGCAAACGTAGCGTGCCGGTGGCGACCACATCGGCCGTATATTCTGGCTGGTCGAAACTGACTCGCACATGTGACTGGGCAGCGAGATTGTAGATCTCATCCGGCTGCACGGTTTCGATTACATGCCGGAGGCCGGAACCGTCGGTGACGTCTCCGTAGTGGAGATAAAGGCGCGCGCCCTGCTCGTGTGGATCGGCGTAAATCGAGTCCAGCCGGTCGGTGTTAAACGTGGACGCTCTGCGGACGATGCCGTGGACCTGATATCTCTTGGCCAGGAGGAATTCCGCCAGAAAGGAGCCATCCTGGCCGGTGATGCCGGTGATGAGAGCTTTTTTCATTGTTCCGTGGTGACGAGATGCCCGTTTCTCCGAGGATCTTTCTATCTCAACTTTGGCATTCCATGGAGATCTGAAGCAAGTCCGATCGCGGGCCAGCCGCTGTCCTCGCCAGCCAGCTCATCGTGTCATACTGATGACAACAACATTCAGTTTGAGTTTTCGATCGAACCTTAATGGACACTTCCGCCGTTACGCCGCAGGACACCAGCGCTCTGAAACAAGCCGAGTTCACCCGCAACCGCCAGCAATACTGGGACCATACCGCTAAGGAGTTGGATAACGATCCGGCCATCCGGAACTACTATCGACGGCGCTTGGCCGAACTTTATATCTTCCTGATTCCGCCCGGCATGCGTGTGCTCGAAATTGGCTGCGGCCAGGGCGACTTGTTGGCAGCGGTACGGCCTTCCTATGGAGTTGGAATCGACTTGTCGCCGCTCATGATAGAACGGGCGCAGCGCCGCCATCCGGAAGTTCACTATCTTCAGGCCGACGCACATACTTTCGACTTAAACGAACAGTTCGATTTTGTGATCTGTTCCGATCTGTTTAATGACTTGTGGGACGTACAGCGGGTGCTCGACAGCGTCGCGCGTCACACGCATGCCTCCACCCGCCTGATCATCAACACCTATAGCCGGGTTTGGGAGGCGCCTAGGCGGATGGCTGAAGCGGTCGGGATGGCCCGGCGCCTACAGCCGCAGAACTGGCTTACCAGCGCCGATATCGTTAATCTGCTGTACCTCGCTGACTTCGAAGTGATCCGTTCCTCACAGGAAATCGCCTGGCCCCTACGCACTCCTTTGCTGGATACCTTTTTCAACAGGTATGTCGTCCGGCTGTGGCCGTTTTCCTGGTTCGCTCTGGCGAGTTTCTTAGTCGCTCGACCGCGGCCCAAGCCGGCGCTCCTCAAAGATCCGGTCGTCAGCGTCGTCGTTCCGGCGCGCAATGAAGAGGGCAATGTTCCGCAGATCTTCGACAGGGTACCCGAAATGGGCGCGGGAACCGAACTCATCTTCGTGGAAGGCAATTCCAAGGACGATACATACGGCGCCATCCAGCGGGAAATTGCACAACGACCGGGCACGCGGGTGAAGTTGTTCAAGCAGCCGGGCAAGGGGAAAGGCGACGCCGTGCGCGTAGGTTTCCGCGAGGCGAGCGGCGAGTTGCTGATGATTTTGGATGCGGATCTGACGGTGCCACCCGAAGATCTGCCGCGGTTCTACGAAGCTTGGAGATCCGGCAAGGCAGAGTTCGTCAATGGTGTTCGCCTCGTCTATCCGATGGAAGAGAAGGCCATGCGCTTTTTCAATCTACTGGGAAATAAGTTTTTCAGCGTGGCCTTCTCCTGGCTCCTGAGCCAAAATATCAAAGACACGCTGTGTGGAACCAAGGTGCTCAGCAAGCGCGATTACGAAATGATCGCCGCCAACCGCGCGTATTTCGGGGAAATCGATCCGTTCGGTGATTTCGATCTGATTTTCGGCGCTGCAAAGTACAATCTCAAGCTGGTGGATCTTCCAGTTCGTTATGGTGAGCGCGTCTACGGAGAAACTAACATCCAGCGCTGGTCACATGGCTGGCTGCTGCTGCGGATGGTCGCACTGGCGATGAGAAGGATCAAGTTCATTTAGCGGCGCTTAGTGACTACCAAGACAGCGAACATAGCCCAATACTCCATGAGCGGCTTCATCCGTCGTTCCAAATGCGTCCACATGGCAAAAGTGAAAGCTGGCATCAGCGTTCGCATCGAGACGCCACCGGATACCAGATAACGAAATGGCATAAACGGCTCGATCATAGAGATTTCCAGATCCGGAAATTCAGCAGCAAAGATAGCCTGGTCGCGTTTGAAGATTATGTAAGGAAGAGCACCGTTGGCGCCGGAGAGCGGACCGCCATTGGAATGACGCCAGTCCGTTACCTGTGTTTCGAATGGTTCGTGATGAAGGCGAGCATAGATAAAACGCGACCAAGGCGATGCCCACGGCTCGATCATTGCGATTACGCCGCCTGGACGAAGGCAACGCGTGGCTTCCTGAAGAAAGGCGCGCGGGTCGGGAACATGGTGAAGCACGTTGGTCATCGCAATGCCCCGCAAACTTTCGCTGGCAAATGGCAGCGATTGCCCATCGAGGACTAGCCGGACGTTCGGGCAGTGGAAAATCTCGGAGGTGATTAGGTCAGGAATGTAATCCGCCAAGAACCCGGCCCCCGAGCCCAACTCCAGGACGTTCCCGCGAATGTCCGGCAAACAATTAGCGATTTTCTGATACCACTCCTCGTAGATCGACTTCAAGAATGGTTTGCTGTGAACGATGGCTTGGCGTAGAACGGTGGTATTAGGATCATCAATATCGAGACCGCGCGTCAACGGGTGTGCCAGCAGTCGCTTCAACATACCTCCACGGGTTCCATATGATGACCTCTCGTTGTAACGGCTGGTGCGACTTTCAATTATCAACATAGCATGCTCACTTTTCGGCGGCGTCGACTTCGACTTCAAAAGAACGGGTCCTCCATGTGATACTAGGTACAATCGAAGTCGACGCTTGGAACAAGTAATTCACGAGCAATCAGGATTTTCCGGTTTGCAAGAGCTGAAACCCCGTTCCGCCTACGCACTGCTGTCGTTATTGTTTGTTCTTTCCCGGATAGTCTATTACCAGCTAGGCGTCCGTTTTGACGCCCGACCAATTCTGAACTTTTTCCAATTCATCGATCCTGAACTGCTAAAGCACCGGTTGCTGGAGAGCCTGTACTATCTTCATGTTCAACCGCCGGGCTTCAACTTTTATACGGGTGTAATTCTGAAGCTATTTCCTGACGATTACCCGGCAGCCTTTCATGCCCTGCACTTAGGGTTGGGCTGGGCGATCTGCTGCCTTACCTATTACCTAATGTCCGTTTGCCGCGTGAACGCCTGGCTGGCGGTCTCCTTAACGGGTTTGTTTATTATCAGCCCGGGCGTAGTGTTGTTCGAGAATTTCATGCTGTATGAATACCTAGTGGTCTTCCTGCTGCTTGCAGCCGCTACGGCGCTCTATAACTTCTGCCTTCGGGAAAGAGCAATCTATGCGGCCTTATTCTTCGCCTGTCTGCTCTTCTTGCTACTGCTGCGAAACCACTTCCACCTGATCTATATCGTGGGCGCGTTCATGCTATTGCGGTATTTCTATAAACGGCGCCGCGGGGTGATTTTTCTCTCCGGTGTTGTGCCGGTGCTCCTGGCTCTTGGCCTGTTTTTGAAGAACTGGATTCTGTTTGGAACCTTCGCGAGCAGTACCTGGCTGGGGATGAACATGAGCACCATCCTCACTCACCAACTCACCGAACAAGAAGCCCGCGGTTTTATAAGTCGCGGTCTCATCTCGCCGGTTGCATTGATCGACGCCGGCACTCCTATCGAGCCCTATCGCCCTTATGTACGGATGCCGCCCAAGACTGGCATCCCGGTCCTGGACGAAGAAGTTACTTCCACGGGCGCCCCTAACTTCAATAATCCAGTTTTTTTTCAGATTCAGCGATACTACATAAAGGACGGTTTATGGATTCTGCGACACTACCCGGTCGCTTACCTACGATCGTTGGAGGCGGCTTGGTTCAGTTACTTCCTGCCGACTGGTGATTTTCCGTTCTTCGATCTGAATCGCCCTCGGATATTGGTCATCGATCGTTTCTTCAACGTGGTGTTCTTCGGCCAGTTCAAATATACGGCCGACCGCAAAGAACTCCGCACTATCGCCGCGCAAGAGGGCAAGCTCAGTCTGCTCCTTTACACTGGCATTTTCCTGCTGATTGGTTTGCCGGCTTTATGGCTGTGGAGCATATACTATTTGGTGAAGGGAATTCGCAGGAAGACGCTCTCGCGGCCAATAGCGGTACTTATCGGCTTCCTGCTTTTCAACATCACTTACTTGACGGCGGTGTCAAACTTCCTGTCGAGCTTCGAGAACAATCGGTATCGCTTTCAAGTCGATGCCTTCTTCCTTATTCTCTTCGGGATTGCCCTGGAACAGTTGCGGCGGAAGTTCTTACAGTCATCAAAGGAAGAAGCTTGATGACCGGCCATCCTTGCTAACGATCGGATGATCGCCAGTCGAAGCACAGTCCCAGGATCATACGAAGTCCAACCCGGGGGCATGGTTTCTATCACATGCCTGAGGCCGGAACCGTCGGTGACGTCGCCGTAGTGGAGATAGAGGCCGCGCGTCCTGCTCGTGTGGATCGGCGTAAATAGAGTCCAGCCGGTCAGTGTTAAACGTGGAAGCCGCCGGACGATACCGTGGACCTGATATCTCTTGGCCAGGAGGAATTCCGCCAGAAAGGAGCCATCCTGGCCGGTGATGCCGGTGATGAGAGCTTTTTTCATTGCCAACTTGCATGATAACGGGTTCGTGATTGCAAGAAGGCACTAGCTTGATGAAGACGCCGCAGGCTGCTTTGTCAGAGCGGAGGAATCGGCCAAGAATCGCTTGAGCGAAAGGACGGGAAGCTCCAGAAAATGACGCGACAACAGCGCAATGGTGTACGAAATCGTCAGCACCACAACCACGCGAAACAAGATGTCCGATACCGTAACCGGATGAGAGACATATCGACGGAACACCGCCATATATCCATCTAAAATAGACAAATGGATCAAGTAGAGGCAATAGCTGAGATCAGCGCTAAATCTCGCAAAACGCGAACGCAGGGGCGCGGTCAGCTTCGTGGACCGGCACGCGATAGCCACGAGCGTGATTGCGTTAAAGATCAACATCGCTTGCGTGCCCCGAAGAGCTAATCCCGCCACCGTCTTCGAGAGCACTCCGAAGGGCAACGCAGCCACTGTAATGACGATCATGGTGAGAAGATATGCACCCGCGAGCTGGAGCGATCGCCGCTGGGATGCGAAGGAGGAACGAAACCAAATCGCCAACAGGGCTCCCGAAGCGAGTGCGTCGAATCGAAATCAGGACAAGGGGTAGATGTCGACTCCGCGCCCCGCATAGACTGCCCGCAACACCGGTTCAAAGACCATCAGAGCAGCGCAAACCATCGCCAGTATCCGCCGGCTGAGTATCCGTACCAGCCAAGGCCAAACAAAATAGAAGTGCTCCTTCACCGCCAGCGACCAGAACACTCCTGGTCCATGCGGAACCGCAATGTGAAACACCGGACCCGCAGTCTTCGCCATGAACAACAAGCTAAGCCAAAAATACGAGCTGTATCCAGGGTAAAAGTACGCCATCACTACCAAACAACTAAAATAAACCGGAAGAATTCGCAATACTCGTCGACTATAAAAATTGCGGATATAGTGTGGATCGCTTCGGCCATCCAATAAGATACCAGTGATCAAAAAGCCGGAGAGAACGAAAAACAAATCTACACCCAGCCACCCGTGTCCCAGTATCAATAGCAAAGGCTTCGGCCAAAGCGCCAGTGCCAGAGTCGATTCGTCGTCCGGAATAAATGCATGGAGGGCCAGCACCATCCAGATAGCAATTGCTCGAATCCCATCCAGCTCGGAAATGTGGCTTGGAAGTCGGCGCCAGGAAGGCTCAACTCCGACGACTGGAACCGTGGTAGCCGCCTGGGTCACTAGAGGCATTTTATCAACTGATCGGACGACTATCTATAAACCCTTAGAGGATTCAGACACCCAGACTGTCATCGGCAGAGATCGCGGGCGGTGCTAACGATCGGATGATCGCCAGCCGAAGCACAGCCCCAGGATCATGCGGAGTCCAACCCCGAGCGCTCGCAAATCGTTCACATTCCCCCCTTTGCTGACGCCGACTCTGGGATGAAAGGTGATGGGGCACTCTACTATTCTTTCGCCGCTGGCCAGCGCCGTATCGAGGAAATGAGCATTAAACTCAAGGTTCACGGCGGGATTGAGAATTGGCAACAGTCGTTCGAGGCTGCCGCGTCTCACAAGTTTGTAGGTTGTTCCAACGTCCGTGAACGTGCCGCGTCCGAGATGCTTTAGTTCGAGCAACTTTCCAACGAAGAAATTACCGTAGTACATAAACGTGGAGAGCTGCGTCGAATACTCGCGCAACTGCTCGACGATCCTTGTTCCGTTCACCAGGTCCCCATGATCGATGTAGGCCAACAGCTTTTCCAGGTCCTTGGCGCGAAAGGTCATATCACCTTCACAGAGAACGATCAGATCCACTGTTTTTTCGGCAAGCGCCTCCTGAAAACAGCGATAGACGCAGCGGCCATATCCCGGTTTGGTTTCCGTGACAACCGTCGCGCCGGCGCGCTGCGCGGCCGCGAAGGTGTTATCGCCGCTGTTGTTGTCGACGACAATGACGCGCCGGACCGAAGGGTGATTCCTAAAATCGGCAACCGCGGCCGCTATGCTGGGTTCGTCATTGTACGCGGTAAGAGCGACCACAACGTCGCGATTGGGAACAGGATCAAGTTTTGCGCGGCGCAAACGCTGGCGCTTAGCTGGGAGCAGGAATGCGAGATCGGCGGCCGCCAGTAGCACGCCAAGCGTGGTCGGAATCCCACTCCACCAAATAACGTTCTGATTCCACGTGCGGAATGGTTCACCAAGATGGGCAGTCAGGCGAACGATGGAAAACAGGATGCCAAAAACATAGATGGTCAAACCCGTTAGGCACAACAAAGTCCCGAAGAAGAACAGAGGGATATTCTTTTGGCGGACCGCCGCGCCTTCGACGCCAGTAACGCTGCCCTTAGACTCTGAGGCTGTTGAATACATGGAAGGAGTTCCATTTCTTCGTTACGATATTAAGCAAAGATCGGAGCGCTCACTTACACTGAGGTTATCAGACTACGGTCCAGGTGCTGATCTGGGTCGTGCCGTTTCATAAATTCTCGACGCTTCCGAAGCGCATGGAGCCCAGACTTGAGTGACGATGCATACCACCTGACTCGACTGCCTTACGACAGAAGACGCGAGATCCTCTGGCGCGCGCTGTGGAAGTTTCATTTCTCGAAATACATCTCTCGCTCCGATTGTGTCCTCGAACTCGGTTGCGGCTACGGGGAGTTTATCAATAATGTGCAGGCCCGCAGACGAATCGCCCTGGATAGCTGGCCGGGGTGTTTGCAACACCTCTCGAAGGATGTAGAGGGCCATGTGGGTGATGCGGTCGACCTTTCCTTCTTGGAGCATGGGTCTGTGGACTTTGCTTTTGCAAGCAATCTTTTTGAACATTTGACTAAAGAATGTCTTGCCACGGTCCTGGCTCAATTGAGCGAGAAACTCACGTCAGATGGGAAGCTGGCCATGCTGCAACCCAACTATCGCTATGCGTTCAAGGAATATTTTGACGACTATACCCACGTCAGCATTTACTCGCATGAAAGCCTGTGTGATTTCTTGGCCGCTCATGGATACGAGGTCGTCGAATGTGTGCCACGATTTATGCCACTCACGATTAAAAATCGAAAGATGATCGTGTCCGAGTCTCTCATTCGGTTCTACCTACGCTCGCCCGTAAAACCATTAGGCAAGCAGATGTTTGTGATGGCCAAGCCGAGACGCGCTCAATAGTGTCTACGTTAAGCTGAAATCGTGGTGAACCGAACCCATCGCAGCAGCATTCAAACAGTCTACCTTGCGATGCTGTGTGTCTTCCTGCTGGCCGGGGCCGGAGCCTTCTCACTGCGCTGCTGGACCGGCATCCATTCTCCCGACGAACTGGACTACGGCGAAGGGATTGTGATGTGGCAAGCCGAGCACGTGGTGCATCTAAGCGAAGCCTACCACCGCATCGATCACTATCCTTACATTGTTTTTCATTACACTCCGATTTACCATTTGGTGTCGCATGGCATAGCCAATATCACGCACGACCTGCTCGCGGCCGGGCGCTGGGTGTCGTTTATTTCCGCGCTGTTGATCGGTGTTGTGATCGGCCTTTTCACGTGGCTAAGCACTCCGAGTTTGTTCGCCGTTCCGCGAGCCGCTGCGGCCGTGGTCTCTGGTTTGCTTTGCTACAACCTGAGCGCGATGGAGTGGGCGGAATTTATGCGGGTAGATCTGCTCGCCTTGCTGTTCACATTTGCGGGATTGCTTCTCTTCCTTTTGGCGGACCATCATCCCGGTCTCGACTATGCCGCCTTTCTTTTCTTTGTACTCGCTTTGTTCACCAAACAGACACAGCTGGCGGCTCCGGCAGCGTGTTTCACGATCGCTTTCATCGCTAATCGGTCACGTGCTCTTAAATTGTTGGTTTTTGCATTTCTGTTGGGGTGCGCCGGTCTTGCAGTGCTGGCGATACCGACCCATGGGGCCGCTCTGCTAAACCTATTCGTATATAACCAAAACCCATTCATCTTGCTGAACATGCTTGGCATTGTTCAAATCAACCTGGCCAGTATGGCCCCCTTGGCGGCAATCGCACTGACGCTTCCCATCTTTTCGGGCTTGCGGATCGCCCGGCTGCCTCGTCGGCGCGCGCTCCTGGTTATACACCACTGGATAGCTAAGAATCGGACACGCCGCGCTATAGGGCTGTACTCGGTGTACATCATACTTGCCCTGGCTGTCTCGCTAACGTGCGGGAAAAGAGGATCGAGTTATAACTATTTCCTCGAGTGGAATCTCGCTTGCTGTTTCCCCGTTGCGCTGGTGTTAGCGTACATGCTGCGCCAAGGAAACACGCGCCGCACTTCGATCCCGTGCATCAGTCTGCTGTTGCTCCTTTTGCTGTTTGGCTCGAATGGAGTTGCTTCCCTCGCCGAACTCATGCGCCGTATGCCTTTAAATACCACGCGGGAGGACACCGCCAAGGTCACCGACTTGATCCGGCATCTGGATGGAACGGTGTATTCCGAGAATATGACCATTCTGATGAAAGCCCACAAGGAAATACCAGCGGAACCTTCCATCATCACTAATCTGGCTCAAAACGGTTACTGGAATGAAACCGATTTCTTGAAGAGGATCGACACTGGTTCTTTTGCGGCCATTGTGGTTACCACATCGTTAGACAATCGCAATCGATATACAGAAGGAGTGCAAGCGGCGATCGCAGACGCATACCAGTTGAAGTACACCTACGGCGCCTTTCGGATATATCTTCCCAAGTCGGACCGAACACCTGGAATCCCCCGCGCGCATGTTCCCAACGACAAGCTGCCGGCATGGGTTTCTCCGCCGTGGATTTGAAAGCTTGTCGAGAAGGAACGTAGCGGGTACGAAGTTGAACCTTAGGACGATAAAAGGAACGTGCCTGACCAGCGCTTTTCAACAGCAGATCTACGAAACATGGCCCTGATCCTGTTCTTTTCTTGCATCTTGCATCTTGGGATATTTGCAGTGACCCCGCGTTATGGCATTGCCGCGCGTCCATCCGACGTTTCGATCGGGTGAAGAAATCGGTTGGAAGCCGAAAATAGGTAAACCAACCAATCCCAAGGAACAGAACCGCGGTGATTCCTGAACACCGCGGTAGAAGAGCCATTTCGGCCGGGCTACGATAGAACCTGGAGAAGCGGAATGCCCAATCGCCCGAAAATCGTGGTCGTCATGCCTGCGTACAACGCAGCCAAGACACTCCGGTTCACTTATGCCGACCTCCCACCGGGCTTGATCGATCAGGTGATTCTGGTGGACGATGGCAGCTCCGATGACACGGTGAAGATCGCCCGGGAGCTGGGCCTGGAAGTGTTCGTGCACAATCGCAACTACGGTTACGGCGCCAATCAGAAGACTTGCTATCGGGAAGCTCTGAAGATGGGCGCGGATATCGTGGTCATGGTCCATCCGGATTACCAGTACGATCCGAAATTGCTGCCCAGCGTAATCGATCCGCTTCAACGTGAAGAAGCGGATGTCGTGCTGGGGTCTCGTCTGTTAGTAGGAAATCCTGTCCGCCAGGGAATGCCATGGTGGAAGTACTTCGGGAATCGCTTTCTCACCGGCCTGGAGAACCTCGTCTTTGGCCTAAAGCTGAGCGAATACCACACCGGTTACCGAGCCTACCGCCGGGAAGCCCTCGAATCGGTCAATGTGGAGATGAATTCGGACAACTTCCTGTTCGACCAGGAGATCGTCGCGCAATTTATCGAATCGGGCTTGCGAATTTCCGAGGTGCCGGTACCGGCTCGCTACTTTCCGGAGGCGTCGTCGGCGTCGTTCGTCCAAAGCTCTGTGTACGGTTTGTCGATTCTGCGGCTTCTGGTCCGGTTCATGGTCCACCGCGCAGGTCTTCGCCAGCGCCAGTTCCAAAGTCTGCAAAAACGCTATCAGCGGGTGGCAGCCGGCAATGACCGGAGCTAAACGTCGCCCATTGCCGACCCGCTGCATCCCGTCTGGAGCACGCATCATCCCAACGGTACTGAGTCCCTAACAGAAGTACACTATAAAAAGTGCGCAGATCCATCACAGTTATGTCGGTGCTCTGCGTATTGTCTTTAGTAGTAAACTTCGCCGTTCAATGGAGAAGTTCGCACGTAGTGCAGTTTTCCTCCGAAGCGAGCAACGTAGCCCACGCTTTGTTGCTGGGCCGGGGATTCGCAGATCCGTACATGACCGGACCGAGCGGGCCAACGGCTCAGATGGCTCCTCTTTATCCCACCCTATACGCCTCACTCTGCTGGCTGTTCGGAACAGGAGCGCTGGGCTGGACTGCCATAGTCGCCGCCACCGCGCTCGCCTGGGCTTTCCAGTGGTTCTTTGTTTATTTGTTCGCGCAGTCTGAAGGGCATGGGCAAGCCGGGCTGGTCGCCGCCATCGTAGGTGCGTTGCTTCCGCTGCCAGGAAGGTTGTTCAAGTGGGAGGCGGTGTTTACAGGCTTGGCACTCGCTAGTTCCGCGTGGATGGTGAGCCGAATTCTTAAGGGGGACACCCGTATTTGGACTTTGGTAGGGTTTGGAGCACTACTCGGCGCGGGGGTTCTGTTATCGCCGGTGCTTGTCTTGGCGTGGCCAATCTGGGGGTTACTCGTTCTCTGGAGGCAGTCGGCCACGCCATTTGCCATTGCTCTGCTAATAGCACTCACGATAGCAGGCGTCTGGACGGTTCGCAATTTCATCGTTTTTCGACACTTCGTCTTCATCCGCGACGATGCAGGCATCGCTCTAGTTTCCTCAAACAACGACTGCGCCACGGCTCTAATCTCGGAGAATATCGCGTCGGGCTGTTTCGCGCATGAGCATCCTAGCGGAAGCGTTGCAATGCTCGAAAAGCTGATGGCGGCGGGCGAATACGAGTTTTCGGCGGGCGAGATGCGCAGAACTAAAGATTGGGTTCGCCTGCACCCTTCCCGCTTCGCCATTCTTACATTACAGCGAGCGGGATATTTCTGGTTTCCTCTTGATAGAGTGGATCGCGTGTCCCTGTTGAACGGAATTATAATGTCGGCCGTAACTGTCTTCAGTCTGCTCGGGATAATGTGGGTCAAGTTCGACGGCTTCCTTATTCTTATCGCTGCGTTGCTGCCGTACTCGCTTACCTACTACATCGCTCAATTTGAGCAGCGCTACCGCTATCCGGTGCTCTGGATTTCATTATTATTCGCTTCGATCGGAATGGAACTGCTCATAAGAGGGAGACGACTCCATCAGAGGGCATAAAAGTTTCCGTTCTTTGCAACACCAGCATGCCAGCCGGGCCGCGCTAAGAGTGTGCGGGCATCCTGTTCATGAATAATCGCCAACGGATCTTAATGCAGCAGGATGTGCTTCAAGCCGATATAAAGAACGTGCCTGACGAGCGCTTTTCAGCAGCAGATCTACGAAACCTGGCCCTGATCTTATTCATGTGTTGCGTCTTGGGTTATTTGCGATGGCTTAAACTGGACACGCTAGTCTGGGGTGACCCGGCGCTGTGGCTGGTCGAAGGCCAACGCGCGGCGGACGGTGAAATGCCTTACCGCGATTTCTTATGGTCCTATCCGCCTTTGACGATCTTACTGTTGGGTTGGACCATGAAATTATTCGGTGTCGCTTTCACGGTGGCGCAGGTATTCGTCGATCTGGCGTCTCTGGCCGTGGTCATTCTCGGATATGTGTTGATTCGGCCGCTGCTGCCCCGCTTTCTTCATTTGCCGGTCATGATTTGCCTATTGGCCATCGGCGGAACCAGTTTGATGTTCTTTAGCTTGTTTTCATTTCTTACATACATTCCGGCCCTGCAAATTGGAGCTGCCGGGTTCCTGTTGCTTTTGATCGGTGTGCTGTCTTACGTTCGGGCGGGCGAATTGAATTTGCGAACATGGCTCTGCGTTGCCATAGGATCATTCGTCGCCGCATACTCCAAACCGGAGACGCTGCTCGCAACTTTCTGCACTCTTGGCCTTCTGGCGGCGGTCGATCGCCACTATTGGTTTCGAGGAAAGACGACAGGAGAGTGGTTCAGGCACTACACAAAGGTCGCAGCGGCGTGCGTGGCGCCGGTCCTAATTGCATATCTTTGGATGGGGATTGCCGCTGGGTTCCGGAATATGCAGTTAGGGATCACAGGTTATGGTTTGGCGCGTACAGCCTGCCCCTGGTGGCCTACGGGACTTGGCGTCTTTGGCGCCGCAGCTTCCATTGGCGAAGCGGCATTCGTCGCATCGATGTTCTCACTCACGCGGCGCGCCCAGTTCTTCCGCCGCTTTGGACGAACTTATTACTATGCCCTGACTGGCGGATTCGTGGGAGCTTGTGTTTTTATAGCCTATATTGTGCATACCAATTGGAATCTCCTCATAGGAAGCCGCTCTATCAGCGACAAGCTGTGGTATTCCGCTCCCACCGCTTTATGGAGCAACGCCATCCTGCTTCCAGTGATGTGGTCTAGCATCTTGCTGTGGCTCTGGCTACTCGTCGGATGGATCCGCTCAGGAGGACGGCTACCGAACGCTGCTTCCCCGACCCTCCTGATTCTTCTTACCGGGCCGGTGGTGATGTCCTCCCGAGGGTGGTTTAACTGGCACCTTGGACCCACTAGCACTGTGCCTGCCATCTGTTTTCCATTCTTCATTTTGCTGACGCCTTATTTGATCTGGCGTTTTCTTGCCGTCGCCGGACCTGGATTGGATCTGGACAAGGGTGTTCGCGGCATCGGTGGTGCTGCCGTGGTGGTCTTGTTCCTGGTCTACGCCGTTCTTCGTGTGGCGGGCGGTTACTCGAGCCTGCTGTCCAACCGCCCCTATCGGGATCTGTCCACTATCGCGGGGAACATTCGCCTGTCGAGCTTCGCGGTTGATTCCGAAATCTATCGCTTTGTGCTGGAAAACAGCAGCTCCACCGATACGGTTCTCGACGTTCCCTATGGAGGTGGCATGAACGTTGCCACCCATCGGCTGAGCCCTCTTTTTACTGGACAATTCCAACAGCTCAAGGTACCGGATGATTTGCTCGAAAAGGATTTGGAGAGGATCAGGGCGCATCCTCCCAAAGTTGTGATAGCTGAAAATCAACCGAACTATGGCGCTTTTTACGGTCTCGAAGGCTGCACATGCGCGTTTCCGCATCTAGTTTGGGTTCCGGCGACCAGCTCCGTGGTCCCGGACAAACATTTTCCCGCCATTGACTATATTCGACAGAATTATCGAGTGTCAAAAATCGTCGGACCGAAGTTGCTGCTGGTGCCGAAATGAGGAGCTCCGCCCAGTTCGATGTGTGACCGGGCTCCAGCATCATAAGCGTATAGTAAACCAATACATTTCGGGTTCTTCTTTGTCTTGAGCCCGCAATGCGACCGTTGACTCGCCGCAGCTCACAATTCTGGTCCCCGCCTGGAACGAGCGCCCAATCTCGAGCTGCTTCGTCCGGAGCTTAGAAAGTCACTGGTAAGCCGGCATTGCCACGGAAGTGATCGTCGTAGATGCGGGCTCGAGTGACCGGACAAAGGATGCGGCCAGCAGGTCGGGAGCCCGCGTTGTTCTCGAAAAGAAACGCGGCTAGGCGGCGCCCTTCTGGCTGGTTTCTACGCGAGTGCTGCCATATATCGTGACCATGGGTGCCGACCTCTCGCATCCCGCCCAATTTGTGGAAGAGCTTTGCAAGCGGAGGGAGCAGGCGCAGATGTTGACCGCATCGCGTTACGTACCTGGAGGGATCGCCGACGTGAGTTGGACGCGGCGGGCGCTGAGTTGGATTCTAATCGCGCTTTCGGTTTGGTGCTCGCGCTTCCGTTCCGCGACCTGTCGATCGGATTCCGTTTGTATAAGCGCGAGAGGCTGCTTGCGCTCCGCCCAGCAGCGCGCGATTTCGACGTCCTGGAAGAACTCCTGATCGATCTCTATGCACAAGGCTGCGCGATCAGCGAAGTACGGTTTCATTACAAGCCTCGAGGCGCGGGCCGCTCTCACGCGCGCTCATTGAAATTTGGTTGGAGCTATTTGAAAACGCTCCATCGCATGTGTGTCCTGCGTTCCGATCGAGCAGTCGCGTGTTGATGGAGCTAACGATTAGGCGGCACGACTAGCCAGCAGCGGCTCGGCAGCCAATCTGAGGGCCAGACTGAATCCCGCCTGCATGGGGAGTGCGCCACTGTACGCGATGTGAAAGAAGAACGTACTTACGGCATACACCAGTGCGCTGGCAAGCAGGCAGAAACTCAAGGTCGCCACATCTTTCAAGGCAGGGTTATGCCGGCTTTGCCGGTACAGCCACCAGTTGGACCGAAAACAGAACACTAACACGGCGGAGTAACAAATCAGAGCAGGGATGCCACATTCGCTGGAAACCTGGGTATAGCTGTTGTGAGTGCCCAGCCACGCCGAGCGTGCTCCAATTTTAGCTGAGTCGCCCGCGGCGGCAACAGCGAATTCATCCGGGCCCACTCCCAGAAGAGGGTGCCTGATCGTGAGGGCCAAGCTAGTCTTGAATAATTCTCGCCTCTCCAATTGGGAACCGATGGCAGCCATGTCCTCGTTGGTCTTCGCCTGACTTAATCCTGGATCGGTTCCAAACAGCAAAAGCCGACGCATTGTTGCTCCCGGCAGCATCAAAAGCGCCAGGCCGACCATCGGCAAAACAAATAGGGCAGTCAGCACCTTGTTCCTGCTAAAGAAGAAAATCATGACGAACATCGCTATCGCCGCCAGCAGGCAGCCGCGAGAACCGGTCTTCAGAGCATAGATTGTGGAAAGCAGAATTCCGGCGAATCCGAGAATCCGCATTATCATGCCAGGTTTATGGAGCAAAAACAAAAAGTTTGTGATTGCCAATAGCAAAGCAAGCCCAAGTTCGTTGGCGTTTGCATAGAACAGACTGTGCGGGATGACGAATCGACCGTCTTCCGAACCGCTGCCGCTTCCGCCGAATTCCATGCAGGTCAGCAACAGAACTACGGCTCCCGCGATGTTTACGTACATCAGGGAGCGGCAACGCTGCAGGGAGGTCGCAAACGCACATATGTAGAAGAATGTCAGGTAACTCCGTGGGACGTAATTCCACAGCATCGTTGCACTGCCGCCCCGCCAAACGCTAAATGGCGTCGCTACTAGCAAGCACACCAGAAATGCCGCCCACCATCGCCCCACCGGCCGTTTGAGCCCTCGCAGAGCATTGCCGCTAAGTAGCCATGCGAACGGCAGCAGGACCAGCGTGATGTTGGAAATATAGACTTTGTTGCCGATTAGTTTTATTGCCCAGTCGTTTGCAAGGCCTGAGAGCAAGTACGCGCAGTACAGAATAAAGCCGAAGGATGCCACGATGTTTGACGAGGCGGTGTCGGAGACCGGCAAAGATTTGGTTCCTATCGCAACCGCTTGACGAAGCGGGGCGGGAGCAAACAAATGAGCGCGGGAGTCAGCCAAACTGATCGCGGTTACGGGACTCACGGCAGCAGTCCTGGGACTATTCTTGAAGCGGCTCATTTGAGAGAGAAGTCGTGATCCTCAATCTCAAATTTAACATTTTGCCTATTATCGAAGCATCCGCCATTGGTACCCGCCATTAGTACTAAGTCCAGCCGCCCAGACTGACAACGGAACAGTAGTATCATTTCTGCATGTTCAAATCCTGTGCTGCCATTCTGTTCGGCGCCATGCTTGCTCTTTCGGCCGCAAATAACGAACATTGGGTCGGTACCTGGGCTACGTCCGTCGTAACGCGTCCACAGCCTCCCCGGCCGGTGCCCGGCGGTCAAGTCGCAACTACTACGACTCCCGCGCCCGGAGCCCAACCTGCACTAAGCCTCAACAATCAGACCCTGCGCGAGATCGTACACATCAGCATCGGCGGCAGCCGCGTGCGCGTGGTTCTCGGCAATGAATTCGGCACTGCCCCACTGACCATCGGCGCCGCCAGCATCGCACTCCGCGACAAGGACGTCGAAGATCGCGGCCGGCTCCAGTCGGCCGCTGGCATTCAGCGGACGGCCGTCGGTGACCATCCCGCCCGGCGCAAGCATGCTGAGTGATCCTGTGGACGAAAACGTGCCGCCCATGGCGGACCTCGCGATCGATCTTTATCTCCCGGATGAAATGACGCCGCTCACATCGCCGCTCACGTGCTCACGCCGGTGCATCTCAGACCAACTACGTTTCTTCCACGGGTAATTTCGCAGGGTCCGCGGACCTTCCGGTCTTGACCACCACGCCGTCCTGGTATTTGCTGGAGCGCGTGGAGGTTGCCGCGCCCCCCGAAACCGGCGCGATCGTAACGTTCGGCGATTCCATCACTGACGGCGCCCGCTCCACGCCGAACACCAATAACCGCTGGCCCGATCATTTGGCCAAGCGATTGCTGGCCCGCCCTGGGAATGCCCCGCTGGCGATACTCAACGCCGGTATTGGCGGCAATCGCCTGCTAAGCGACAGCATCGCTAATTTCGGCATCAACGCGCTCGCCCGGTTCGATCGCGATGTCCTGGCCCAGCCGGGCGCAATGTACGTCGTCGTGCTGGAAGGCATCAACGACATCGGAAACGCGCGCGCCAATCCGATGCCCAGCTCCGCCGACCTCATCGCCGCCCAGCAGCAGATCATCGAGCGCGCGCACGCCCACGGCTTGATAATCTTCGGCGCTACTTTAACGCCGTTCGAAGGCGCGGCCTACTTTACGCCCGAGGGCGAAGCCAAGCGCCAGGCGATCAACAACTGGATCCGGACCAGCAAGGCGTACGATGGCGTGATCGATTTTGATGCGGCTACCCGCGATCCCGCGAGTCCGGGCAAGTTCCTGCCGCTTTACGACTCCGGCGACCACCTGCATCCCAACGACGCCGGTTATGAGGCCATGGGAAAGGCCATCGACTTGCATCTCTTCGCGGCCGGGGAAAAAACGGCACTAGTGAGGTGACCGGCGAGTTTCCGATATTCGACGTCCTGGTGGCGGGAGGCGGGAACGCGGCGCTGTGCGCAGCTTTGAGCGCCGCCGAACATGGCGCGCGCGTCGCAGTTCTCGAGAGTGCGCCCCGGGAATTTCGCGGCGGCAATAGCAGGCATACGCGCAATCATGCGGTGCGCCCATGACGCGCCGACCCAGTTTCTTACCGATGCATACGCCGAAGACTGAATACTTCACCGATCTGCTGCGTGTGACCGGCGGAGAGACCGAACGAAGAACTCGCCCGTATGGCGATCCACGAATCTCTCACCTGCATGCATTGGATGCGCAGCCACGGCGTGCGTTTCCAGCCGTCGCTCAGCGGAACGCTGCACCTGGGCCGCACCAACCTCTTCTTTCTGGGAGGCGGGAAGGCGCTCCTGAACAGCTATTACGACGGTCGCCGAGCGACTGCGGCATTCGTGTCATTTATGGCGCCGAGGTGATCGGCCTCAAGATCTCGGGCGGTACGTTCGAAAGCGCTACGGTGTTATTGCGACGGCGAGCCGGTTGAAATCCGCGCCAAGGCATTCGTCGCCGCCACCGGAGGCTTTGAATCGAACCTCGACTGGCTGAAAGAAGTCTGGGGCGATGCGGCCGAGAATTTTCTGATCCGTGGCACGCCGTATAACAAAGGCGCCGTGCTGAGATTGCTGCTCGACGAGGGCGCTGAACCGGTGGGCGATCCCAAGCAGTGTCACGCCGTGGCCATCGACGCGCGCGCCCCCAAATTCGATGGCGGCATCGTGACGCGTTTGGATTGCATGCCGCTCGGCATCGTCGTCAATCGGCTAGGCGAGCGCTTCTATGATGAGGGCGAAGATCTCTGGCCCAAGCGCTATGCGATCTGGGGACGGCTGGTCGCGCAGCAGCCCGGATCAGATTGCTTATTCGATCATCGACTCCAAAGCACTCGGGAAATTCATGCCCTCAGTCTTTCCCGCGATTCGTGGAGATACGATTCGGGAACTGGCCGCGAATCTGGGCTCTGCTCGCCGACGCGCTCGCATGCACTGTCGACCGGTTTAACCGATGCGGTCCGGCCGGGAACGTTCGATCACGAATTGTTGGACGATTGCCGCACCTGCGGTCTCACGCCTGAGAAATCGCACTGGGCGCGAGCGATCGACACGCCGCCGTTTCTCGGTTATCCTCTGCGCCCCGGCATCACGTTCACCTACCTCGGCGTCAAGGTGAATCGCAACGCCCAAGTGCTGATGCGCGATGGACGTCCGGCGAGCAATATTTTCGCCGCTGGAGAAATCATGGCCGGGAACATTTTGGGCAAAGGCTATCTCGGCGGACTCGGCATGGCTCATCGGCACGGTCTTCGGACGGCTGGCCGGAAAGGAGGCGGCTCGATTTGTCCGCGGATGAATTAACCGGCATCGCACGAGAAGGCGACCGCATTCTGACCATCTGCAATGCCTGCCGGTATTGCGAAGGCTATTGCGCGGTCTTCCCCGCCCTGGAGCGCCGCTTGGACTTTGCTGCCGCCGACCTCGATTACCTCGCCAATCTCTGCCACAACTGCGCCGAATGTTACTACGCCTGCCAGTACGCGCCGCCGCACGAATTCGCAGTGAACGTACCAAAGACTCTGGCCGCAGATTCGCGCGCGCTCCTATCAGCATTACGCGTGGCCGCGCCGCTGGCGGCCGCATTCCGGAGGAACGGGCTGATGGTTTCGCTGGCGCTCGTGATCGCGCTCGCCATTTGGATCGTCGCCACCAGCGGATCTACATCCATCGTCCGCTCAGTTCTATCAAGTGGTTTCGCATCGGACGATGGTCGCGATTTTCGGCGGTGTGTCGCTATTCGCCTTCATCGCTGATGGTGGCCGCTGCATTCGGTTCTGGCGTGAATCGGGCGCGTCGAGCAATAATCCTGCCGATTTCTCGGCGGTCAAGCAGGCGCTGATTGACGCCTTCCGCCTCACCTACCTTCACGGCGACGGAGAAGGCTGCACTTACCCACAAGAGCACAGATCGCTGGCCCGCTGGTGGTTCCACCATTTCACTTTCTACGGATTCCTGTTGTGTTTCGCTGCTACCGCGGTGGCGGCGATTTACCATTACGCGTTCGGCTGGCGGGCGCCTTACGGCGTATTTCAGCTTGCCGGTAGTGCTTGGGACTCTCGGCGGCCTCGGATTGCTGGCCGGACCAGCCGGCCTGTTCTGGCTGAAACAACGCAGTGACGTCGCTACGCGTGACCCCAAGCAGGACGGCATGGATCTCGCGTTCATCGCTTTGCTGTTCTCGACCAGCGCCACCGGCTTGCTGTTGCTCGCTCTGCGACAAACGTCCGCCATGCCCCTGCTGCTGGCCATTCATCTTGCAACCGTCATGGCACTTTTCGTAACACTGCCATACGGGAAGTTCGTCCACGGCGTTTACCGTCTGGCGGCATTAATGCGCTACGCTCTAGAACGATCGCAGTGAGAGGGCGGAACGCAACTGGCCACTAAATCCCAGCGCGAATCGAAAATCTGGCCCGTGATCCGCGTCAGCCAGCGGGAATTTTCTGGAGGCCTACGATTTCCAGGTGTTCGGCTACTACGCCGCGGCGATCGCCCGAACATTCTTTCCCGGCGAAAGCCAGTTCGCGTCGCTCATGCTGACTTTCGCAACTTTCGGGGCCGGCTTTTTGATGCGACCTCTGGGTGCGATCGTGCTCGGCGCTTACATCGACCATCATGGACGCCGCAAAGGCCTGCTATTGACGCTCAGCCTTATGGCGGCAGGGACTTTCTCGATCGCTTGCACGCCTGGCTACGCCACGCTGGGATTGCTTGCGCCGCTGCTGGTATTGGCCGGACGGCTCCTACAAGGCCTATCGGCCGGCGTCGAACTGGGCGGCGTATCGGTTTACTTATCCGAGATCGCCACTCCCGGGCACAAAGGATTCTACGTGAGTTGGCAATCGGCCAGCCAGCAGATCGCGGTCATGTTCGCGGCGCTGCTCGGCCTGATCCTTAGCGTGAATCTTTCCGCGAGCGAGATGACGCGCTGGGGCTGGCGAATCCCGCTGCTGATCGGCTGCCTGATCATTCCGCTGGTTCTGGTGATCCGGCGATCGCTCGAAGAGACCGCGGAATTTCGCTCACGCACACATCGGCCCTCTATGATCGAAATCATTCGGACCGTCGCGGCCAATTGGCGGCTGGTCATCCTTGGAACCATGACTGCGACCGTCGTCACGGTGTCGTTCTACATGATCACCGCCTACACGCCGACCTTCGGGACGTCGGTGCTGCATTTCACCAACACCGGTAGCCTGCTGGTTACGCTGTTCATCGGCGCGTCGAATTTTGTCTGGGTCCCGGTCATGGGCTCGCTATCCGACAAAGTCGGGCGGCGGCCTTTGCTGATCGCCTTCACAACGCTGACGATCCTGACTGCTTACCCGGCATTATCCTGGCTGGTCAGCGCGCCTTCCCTGCCCCGATTGTTGATGGTCGAGCTGTGGCTATCCTGTATGTTCGGCAGTTGCAGCGGCGCTATGGTGCCATTCATTGCCGAAATCATGCCGCGGGACGTGCGAGCCTCCGGATTTTCGCTAGCCTTCAGCCTCGCAACCGCCGTCTTTGGAGGATTCACTCCCGCGATTTGTACATATTTGATCCACGTCACCGGCAACCGCGCGATGCCCGGTGCTTGGTTGTCGGCCGCCGCCGCATGTAGTCTGATCTCGACGCTGCTTCTATCGCGAGCGAGAATCGCCTCGTGGAACGCGACCCCGCCGGTGGTACCGCAGGCCACTTCGTAATGTCGCATCGGCAAGTCAGACCTATTTCTCTCGCCCACTCGCCTTCGGATCACTCTGCAGGTACGCCTTCGACTTAGCCTCATCCTTCAGCGGGACCGCTTTGTCCGGGTCGATCCGCACCATCAGATAAGTAATGTGGTCGTCGATCTTGGTGAATAAGTGCCCCACTCCGGCCGGCACCACAATGACGTCGCCAGGTTTTAGTTGGTAAGTCACGCCGTTGTAATCGAGCTCCCATTGTTGCCCGGACCGTTGTACTCTCGCACGGTCTGCAGCGTCGATGGCCGGCGCTTCATGCCAACGATGTCGGGACCAGTCTCGAGCGTTGCCGACCCGTCGATCACGTGATACACCTCGCTGATCAGGTCGTGCTCGGCCACCGAATTCGGGGCTGGGCGCGTCCAGCTTACCGCGATAAACCACACCGATACCGATCTGGCTCTTGCCGATGTCCACCGATCGAACCTGCTGATCGACCAAACCATTCGCCATGGCGCGCTTCACATAGGCCTGAAGCTCGCTGGTCGCAATATAAGTGGCCGAGCAGTGGTTACACGTCGGCTTCACATCCTGCGCCGAAAGCACGAAGATCAGCGCGGCCACGCCCAGCACGGCTCTCTGTACCATCCTTCTCAGACGCATCACGTCTCCTTTCAGAATTGCTGTACCTAGCAGCTTACATCCTAAAATCGAATCGTGTATAGTGGCTCTCTATTTAGATACCGTGGCTCTAATTTAGATACCGTGGCTCTAATTTAGATATAGTGGCTTAGATCCCAGAAGGGAGGGTGTCCAGTATGAAGCGTAATTTCTATGTCGGCGCGACCTTCGCCGGAGTGCTCGTCGCGCTCGCGATCGGATCGGCCCTGCTCCAGAAGCGCGCCGTCGTTCACGCCGCCAGTGGAACACAGGCGCCGCGGTTCGAAGTGGACCCCATGTGGCCCAAGCCGCTGCCGAACCACTGGCTGCTCGGCCAGACCATCGGCGTTTCAGTCGATTCCAACGACCATATCTGGATCATCCATCGCGGCGGGTCGCTCGAACCCGGCGAGCAGCACGCCAGCGCTACTCCCCAGATTGCGCAATGCTGCGCCGCCGCCCCGCCCGTGCTCGAATTCGATGAGGAAGGCAACCTGATCGGCCATTGGGGCGGTCCCGGCAATGGCTACGATTGGCCGGAGTCGAACCACGGAATCACGGTCGACTACAAAGGCAACGTCTGGATCGGCGGCAACGGACGAGGTCCCGCACCTGGTGCCGGGCGCGGCCGCGGCCGTGGCGCTGCCGAAGACAAAACCGCATACAACGAGACTCAGGTTAGCGGCGTCCAGCCCTTCAACGACAACATGGTCCTGAAATTCACGCAGGACGGAAAATTCCTGATGCAGATCGGCAAGCCCGCGCACAGCAAGGGCAGTAATGATCTCGAGAACCTCAGGCTTCCCGCCAAGACATTCGTCGATCCCAAGACTAATGAGCTTTATGTCGCCGACGGCTACGGCAATCATCGCGTGATCGTGTTTGATGCCGAGACAGGCAAATACAAGCGCCACTGGGGCGCTTACGGCCACAAGCCGGACGACACCGACATGGGTAACTATAATCCCAATGGTCCGCCGCCGCAGCAATTCCGCAATCCCGTGCATTGCGCCGAGCTCTCGCACGACAACCTGCTGTACGTCTGCGATCGCGTCAATGATCGCATTCAGGTCTTCAAACCCGACGGCACTTTCGTCAAAGAGGTGTTTATCGAAAAGAACACTCTGGGTTCCGGCTCGGCTTGGGACATCGCCTTCTCGAAGGACGCGCAGCAGAAGTATATCTATTTGGCCGATGGCGAAAACGATCGAGTCCACATCATCGACCGCGAATCGCTCGAAATGCTGACCACTTTCGGCGAGGGCGGCCGCCAGCCCGGCGAGTTCTACGGTGTCCACTCGCTCGCAACCGATTCGAAAGGCAACCTCTTCACCACCGAGACCTACCGCGGTCAGCGCGTTCAGAAGTTCATGTACAAAGGACTCGCACCGGTTACCAAGAAAGACCAGGGCGTGCTGTGGCCAAAGACGGCCAAGAGCCCGTTCTAGGACGATGCCGCGAAGACCATCTCGGACGCTCGCGGCGTTAATGTCGCTATTCGCCGGCCTAGCTTGGCCGCAATCCGGCGTAGGCCGCGGCCAGTGGCCCTCCTATGCCGGCGACCTTCGCAATTTCCGCTACTCGCCGCTCGATCAAATCAACGCGGCTAATTTCAACAAGCTCGAGATCGCCTGGCGATTCAAGACTGACAACCTCGGCAATCGACCGGAGTTCAAGCTGGAAGGAACTCCGCTGATGGTAAACGGCGTCGTCTATGCGACCGCAGGCTCGCGCCGGGCTGTGGTGGCGCTCGATCGCCGCCACCGGCGAGCTGTTGTGGGTCCACGGTGAGCGCGAAGGCGCACGTGGCGCCGCCGCCCCTCGCCAGCTTTCCGGACGCGGCGTGTCGTACTGGTCCGACGGCGTACAAGAGCGGATCCTCTACGTCACGCCCGGCTATCGCCTCGTCTGCCTGGATGCCAAAACTGGCGCGCGAGTACCGTCATTCGGCGAGAACGGCGCGGTCGACATGAAACAGTTCGCGGTCTATGGCACGGGCCAGCCCATCGATTTGGTCAACGGCGAAATCGGCCTGCATGCCCCGCCGGCCGTGACCAAGAGCGGCGTCGTTCTAGTCGGTTCTGCGTTCCGCGAAGGTGGCACTCCCAAGACCCACAACAACACCAAGGGCATGGTGCTTGCGTTCGACGTCAAAACGGGAAGGAAACTTTGGCAATTCAATACCATTCCCAGGCCTGGCGAATTCGGCAATGACACCTGGCTGAACGAATCCTGGGCCGTCAATGGCAACACCGGAGTCTGGACCCAGATGGCCGTCGATGAAGAGCTCGGTTTGGCGTACCTGCCGGTCGAGACGCCGTCGTCCGATTTCTACGGCGGCCACCGTCCCGGCAACAACCTCTTCGCCGATAGCCTGGTCTGCGTCGATCTGAAGACCGGTCAGCGCAAGTGGCATTACCAGTTGGTGCATCATTCCATCTGGAACATGGACATCGCCGCCGCGCCCATCCTCGCCGACATCACCGTCAACGGCCGCCCTGTCAAAGCGGTGCTCGAATCGAGCAAGCAGGCGTTTCTCTACGCCTTCGATCGCGTGACCGGCCAGCCCATCTGGCCCATCGAGGAGCGTCCCGTGGAAAAAGGCGACGTGCCGGGCGAGTGGTATTCTCCGACGCAGCCTTTCCCAACCAAGCCGCCCGCTTTCGATTACCAGGGCGTGACGGTCGACGGTTTAATCGATTTCACTCCCGAGCTTCACGCCGAAGCCCTGAAAATCGTCTCGCAATATAAACTCGGGCCGGTCTTCACGCCTACCGTAGTCAGCAAACCCGGCGGACCCATCGCGTCCTTCCGATCCTCGGGCGGCATGAATTGGCCGGGCTTCTCATACGATCCGGAAACCCACATCGCCTACATCCCCTCATTTATTTCACTGCCTCCGCTCGCGCTGCTTCCTTCGCCCGGCAAGGATTTCTCGGACATCGATTACGTCGAGGGCTTCGCACCCACCGGCGTTCACTATGTGTCCGGCCCCGGTGAAAACGTCGGCGCCGATGCGCCCCGGCCGCCTGCACGCGCTCCAAGCCGTCCAGTCGCGGGTGATTCCGCGCTTGCTACTGGCGCGAACGCCACCACCGCCGGTGTCGGCCGCGGCCTCAACCTCAGCCCGCAAAGATTGCCGCTGCTCAAGCCTCCGTATGGCCGCATCACGGCTATCAACATGGACACGGGCGATTTCGTCTGGCAGATCGCCCACGGCGAGACGCCCGACTACATCCGCAATCATCCGGCGCTCAAGGGCCTGAACATCCCGCGCACTGGGCAGCCCGGTTACGTCGGCGTCCTGGTTACCAAGACGTTGGTGATCGCGGCCGATCCACACGTGACTACGACCGACGCTCATCCTCGCGGCGCTATGCTGCGCGCCTACGACAAAGCCAGCGGCCAGGAGATCGGCGCGGTCTGGATGCCCGCCCCGCAGAGTGGATCACCAATGACCTACATGCTGAATGGCAAGCAATATATCGTGATCGCGGTAAGCGGCGGCTCTTATTCAGGCGAGTATCTTGCATTTAGCCTGCCCAGCGAATGACGAAAGTTTCGGCCCCCCGCCTGCTATAGTGAATGAACTAATTAATTAATTCAGTGACCACCGATGACCAATATTATTTCAGCCTTAACTGCCAGAACGCAACTGGGTCAGATCATGAAGCGCGCCACGCAGAAAAATGAACGGTTCGTTGTCGATCGTCGCGGTGAGCCCAGCGTCATCATCATGAGCGTGAAGGACTACGTTGATACGATCGCACCCGGTCCGGCGTGGCTGAAGCGTATTCAGACCGAGGCCAAGCGAAAGGATCTCGACAAGCTCGAGATGCGGGACATTAACCGTCTTGTTGCAGTAGTCCGCAGGGATACCAGGAGAATACGAGCAAGTAACCGCGCCTCGAAATGATCCGCGTCGTAGTGGATACGAATGTGGTGGTCTCTGCGCTCCTTTCTCCTGCTGGTTTCGAAGATAGGGTTCTTAAACTCGGATTGCACAGGTACGTGCAGCTTTATATCTCCCCGCCCCTGTTCGCGGAATACGAAAGCGTTTTGAACAGCCCGAGGCTCGGTCTGAGCAAACGGAGCGTCCGTTCTGCGTTAAGGCGTATTCGCGCAGCCGCTCACAGGGTAGACCCAATACGGAAACTCGCCGTGTGCCGACATGATGAAGACGATAATCGCGTTCTAGTAGTCTGTCCCAGTGAAACAGACAGCATGATCCGCGCGTCCTTAAGATGTGGCTGATAATCAAGGATTGCTAGAACTCAACGAGGAACAACGTCACGAGTTGCGCGGCTGGGCGCAATCTCGAAGTCTTCCCGCCGGTTATGTGTTTCGCGCGCGCCTCATCTTAGCCCTCTCCGATGGGTTGACCTATCGCGAGATCGAACACAAGCTCGGTGCGAGCGCACCGACAGTGTCCAAGTGGAAGGTTCGATTCGAGGAGCGTGGCATGGAAGGCTTGCAAGGGCGCCATCAAGGAAGCAAGCCACGCCGGGCGACACCGGCGGTGCAAGGGCGAGTGATCCGACGAGCGCAGCAGAAACCTTCCGACGGCAGCACGCTTTGGTCGTGTCGCAAGCTGGCCGAGGAACTGGGCATTAGCAAATCCACCGTGCAGCGTATTCTGTCCCAAGCCAAACTGCGGCCACATCGGCAGGAGAGCTACCTGGCCAGCAACGACCCGGAGTTTGAAAGCAAGGCGGCCGATATCATTGGGCTGTATCTGGACCCTCCGCAACATGCGGCCGTGTTTTGCGTCGATGAAAAGACGGCGATCCAGGCGCTGGACCGGTTGGACCCGGTTCTGCCGCTGTCGCCGGGTAGGGCGGAACGCCACGGATTTGAATACTATCGTCACGGCACACTGTCGCTATACGCAGCGTTGAACGTGAAGACCGGAATCGTAGAGGGAAAAACGGCGCGGCGGCACACCAGTGCGGAGTTCATTGAATTCCTCAGCGGGTTGGTTAACAAAGCGAAATGGGCGCGCGAGATTCATATCGTGTTGGACAATCTCTCGGCGCACAAAACCCCCGCAGTCGAGGAGTTCCTGGCAGAACATCCCAAAGTACGGTTCCACTTCACACCGACCTATTCGTCCTGGTTGAATCAGGTGGAACTGTGGTTTGCCAAAATCGAGCGGGACGTCATTGCACGCGGAATCTTCACTTCCGTTGCAGATCTCCGGCGCAAGCTAATGAGATACATCCGAGCCTATGCCAAGCATGCTCGCCCGATCCGCTGGACCTATACCGACGTGAGGAGACGGATCATCACTAAGCGAATCACTGGGACGGCCCACTAGAATGCGCTCATGCAGCGGGCGCAGACATCCTGATCACCGGCAATAAGCGCCACTTTCCTGCCCGATGGAAACAGACTCTCATCGTCAACGCACGGCAGTTCCTGGAACAAACGACCTCCGTAAAATTCTAACCGATCGATTCCTTCAGCAAGGAAAGGATGCGTCTTCCCTCGTCATCCTCCCGTTGCGCCGTTTTGTCCATAGCCGTGATCCCCATCCATCCGCGAATGTTCGGATTGGCGCCGGCATTGAGCAGAAGCTCTATGGCGTATGTCCCCGAGAAGACTGCACAGTGTAAAGCAGTATTGCCGATATTTCTTCGTCAAAGGCGTTCACGTCTGCTCCTGCCGAGATCAATATTTGTGCCGCAAGCAACTGGCCGGCTTCGACTGCGCACATTAGTGGCGTGCGCGAAATGTAATCGAAGCGATTCAGGACATTTGTTCCGCCAGCTTCGAGAAGGCGCTTCAAGACTTCCAGAAAACCCTCTTCGGCGGCTGCGTGGAGGCTGGTCTGTTCGTGATCGGGCTCCGCCGCGACAGACGCACCCGCAGCCAGCAAAGGCTCGACGAGGTCGAGACGGCCTTTTCGGGCTGCCCAATACAGTGGGGTGTTTCCGTCCCATCGCGTAACATTGGGGCTAGCTCCCGCATCGAGCAGCATTCGTACGATCTGCGTGTGACCCGCAATAACAGCAGCACCCAGCACGTCATTACCTCGGTCGAATGTCGCGTTTGGGTCGGCTCCCCGCGCCAGGTTAACCCGCACCAACTCCGGATCTCCAGCCTGAACCGCGCTGAGCAGAGAGTCATTCACATCGTCCATTTGAACACGCAATTATTGATGGTTCTCGTTCAACAGTAGCAATGATACCGGCTTCGTTGGGTCCCTTAACGCTTGCGATCGCGAATAAAACTCGGGGCGCGACCGCGCTATCTATTTAGTAGAATGCCTCCAGCCAAAGCTTCATCGTCAACTCTGCTCGCAGCGCATCACCCACAAAGATCGGCCGGAGCTCCCTTTCAAATCGATCCTGTAAGATCAGCCGGTCAAGCGGGACAGTCTTGATGAGATGCTTCACATCGTCCCTATCGCGCTGAATGTTGCGGTCGATTTTGGATAGGGCGAGGTCGTAAGGGTCCAGGGCAAAGAGGTGAATATTGCGAAATGTACCGGGGAACATCTCGATCAGACGCTCTTCGTAACCTTCGGGCAAATTCGATACGGTTACACATTGCAAATACACCCCATGTTTGCCCCACAAAGATGAACCTTCTCCCGCCAACCCCAGTATGAACTCCCGTTGATCGTTTGGATGTAGGGACATAAAATCCACATCGTTAGTCGGTCGTTCCAATCCGTAGCAGATGCTGATGACGAAGCCGCCCAAGCAGTGTAGATGAACCTCTGCGGTTAGCTTAGAATCCAGTTCAGTGAAGAATGCGTTCCAGGGTTCCGGCATCCGTTCAGGCATATTTCACATGCTCAGGCCTGAGATCGGTCAGCACATTCCAATGACGGGCGTCTTCGGAACGCTCTTGTGCCAGCCATTCTCTCTCGGCTTTGGACAATGACTCATGACAGAACGTATCCTCTTTGGCAAGCCGCGCATGCTCCAAACGATTCTCGTATCGTTTAAGCACAGCCACTTTCGATGAATCTCCCTGGTGCTCAGCGACGCGAACCGCAAAGGTCGTGACAAAGCCTAGCCGGTTCTGAAGATCATGCTGTTTAACCGCGCTGACCAGCCAGTCCCAATCCAAGTCGGGATATTGCAAAACTACCCATGGGAGGGCTTCAGAGAGCCGCGCTTCCAAATCTCCCTGAGCCAATGCGGAAAGCAATACTTCGGCAGGATTTCGCCTGCGACGCGATCGGAGATGAGCAAACCCGGGATAACCCAAGGCCGACAATTCTTCGGCCATTGTTTGAGCTGGCACGGCGGGAGGTTTGGCCGTTGTCGCTTTTATAGTGAATCGAAGAACAACTGGAGACAAGCGATAGAGCGTTACCGCCTTCCGGGCCAACTTTGCAGATACTTTACGATCACCTTTTTCGAGAAGCGAAAGGTAGGGTTGGGACACACCAAGTTTGCCGGCTGCCTCCATTTGCGTCAGTCGGGCAGCTTCCCTTCCATGCCTCAGATCCGGTTCTCTCATAGGTCTAGTATATTACATTAGATGTAATATTTCAATCGTTATTAACTCACTCTGCTACTGTGCCTTACAGTCACCTCGCTTAGCAACTTGTGTACTAGAAATGTCCATTTGATGCCGATCGCGTCAACTCAAACACGATAATAACGAACTACACTTCCCTCTAAAGTGGATTATGATGTCCAAGGAACTCCCATGACCACCGCTGTACACCCATCCCCATCCGATTCCTCCGCCGGCACTGAACTCCTGCTCCGCATGTACCGCCGGATGCTGATGATCCGATTGTTTGAGGAACAGGTCAATGATCTTTACACCCGCGCCCTCATGCCCGGCCTCGCTCATCTATATATAGGTGAGGAAGCCGTCGCCGTCGGAATCTGCGAGGCCCTCCGCCCCGACGACTACATCACCAGCACCCATCGCGGCCACGGCCATTGCCTGGCAAAAGGCGCATCGATCGATCGGATGTTCGCCACCGCTCGAAGACGTCACCGTCGCCACCGAAAAGTCGGTGTTCGAGGCTGCCCGCGTGCTCTGCGGCGAAAAATAATCGACAACTGGAGAACGAATCGTGGCACTGAAAACTTACGGAACCATGGCGGTGGATTGGGAGCAGCGCATCGATTATGGACCGTCTGCGCCGCGAACGCCTGGCGCGCGCCAAGACTCTGCTGGCCGAAATCTGAGATTGGTGCGCTGCTCTGCTTCGACATGAACAACGTGCGCTATATCACCTCCACGCACATCGGCACCTGGGCGCAGGACAAAATCAGCCGCTTCACTCTGCTGCCGCAAAATGACGAGCCCATCCTGTGGGATTTCGGCTCGGCCGCCCGGCACCACCAGCTCAATTGCCCCTGGCTGGGCGAGCGTTCGCGCCCCGGCATCTCTCTGCTGCGTGGCGCGATGTCGCCGGAAATGGGGCGCGCCGAAGATGTCGCCCGCAAGATCAGGATCGAGCTCGAACAGCGCGGCCTGCACAAACAGCCGGTCGGCATGGACGTGGTCGAGCCGCCGATTTTCTTTGCTCTGCAGCGCGAAGGCATCACGGTGGTCGACGGCCAGCAGCTCATGTCCGACGCCCGCGTCATCAAGACGCAGGACGAGATCTCGCTGCTCAACACGTCCGCGATGATGGTGGACGCCGCCTACGACGAGCTCTATCGCGCCATGAAGCCGGGCCTACGCGAGAACGAAGCCGTCGGCCTGGTCAGCAAGGTTCTCTACGACATGGGCTCGGAATACGTCGAAGGCGTCAACGCTATCTCCGGCGAGCGCTGCAATCCGCACCCGCACGTTTTTTCCGATCGCGTGCTGCGCCCCGGCGACCCGGTCTACTACGACATCCTGCACTCCTTCATGGGCTACCGCACCTGCTACTACCGATGTTTCACCATCGGCTATGGCTCGCACGCGCTGGTGGATGCCTACAAACGTTGCCGCGAATATCTGGACGCCGCGATCTCACTGATCCGTCCCGGCCGCACCACCGCGGAGATCGCCGCCGTCTGGCCTAAGGCGCAGGAGTTCGGATTCCCCAACGAAGAAGCCGCATTCGCGCTGCAGTTCGGCCATGGCATCGGGCTCGCGATTTGGGAAAAGCCGGTCATCAGCCGCCTGGTTTCGCTCGAACATTCGCACGAAATCAAACCCGGCATGGTGTTCGCGCTCGAAACCTTCTGGCCCTCGAAAGACGGCTGGAGCGCCGCGCGCATCGAGGAAGAAATCGTCGTCACCGAAACCGGCCACGAAGTCATCACGCGTTTCCCGGCCGAAAAGCTGCTGGTCGCCGGCGCCCATTACCACACCGTCGAGGGCCCGCTCCCGACCGAGCGCGAGCACGATCCGCCGCCCAGCCGGAAAGTGGTCGAAATGGTCGAGGCCAGCGCCGCAACTGGAGAAGGCCGGAGTCTCGCCGCTAAGATGGCCGTCAGCGTCGTGATGCCCGCGCTCGAAATGGCGCAGGAAACCGGCAAGCTCCTCGCCTGGCTCAAGAAGGAAGGCGACACCGTCACCAAAGGCGAGCCGTTGCTCGAAATCGAAACCGACAAAGTTGTGCTTGAAGTCGAAGCTCCCGCCGACGGTATTCTGGCCGCCGTGACATCCTTCGCAGGCGCCGAGTGTTCCCGTCGGACAGACCATCGCCTGGATCGTCGCGCCCGGAGAGCAGCCGCCCGCTGGATGCCAACTACTGCCGCCCGCGCCGCGCGCGCCGTCACCGAAGCGCCGCGCTCCTCCGCAGCGCCATCGGCAGACGGCCCGAAGATCTCGCCCAAAGCCCGGCGTATTGCGAAAGAACTCGGCGTCGATTTCGGCAGTATCACAGGGGACCGGACCCGACGGCGTCATCACTGGCGAAGATGTACAGCGTGCGGCCGAATCAGCAGCAGCCCGCGGCTCCGAGTCGCCTCAGCACATCGCGCGCTCATGGCTGAGCGAACCACCCAAAGCTGGACCACCACTCCGCACTTTTTCCTGGTTCGCGAAATCAACGCCGTTGGCTTGGTTGCAGCGCGTGAGCAGTTCGGCGATGAGGTCACTTACACCGATCTACTTGTTGCGCTGGTCGCGCGCATACTGGCAAAGCATCCCAAGATGAACGCGAGCTGGACTGGCGATACATCCGCCTCAATCCTGACGTGAACATCAGCATCGCGATCGCGGTCAAAGACGGCGTCGTCGGCGCGGTGATCCCAAATGCCGGAACGCGAAGTCTCGGCGACATTGCTCGCGCGGCGCCGCGACCTCGCGGATCGTGCACGGGCCGGCCGTCTGCACCCGCCCGACATCTCCGGCGCCACTTTCACCATCAGCAACCTCGGGATGTTCAGCATTGATGCCTTCAGCGCCATCATCACGCCGCCGCAAGCCGCCGTGCTCGCGGTAGGCCGTATTGCCGATCGCGTGGTGCTCGTGGATGGCCAGCCTGCCATTCGTCCCATGATGACCATCACGCTGTCGAGCGACCATCGCGTCGTCGATGGCGCGCAGGCTGCGGCCTTTCTTGACGACCTGGCCGAGGCGCTCGAAGCCCCGTAAACCTGGCTCGGGTAAGGCCTAGGAAATTCCCCAGCGCTGCTGTACCCTTCTGTGCTATTGTCGGCGTCTAAAGGCTCCATGAACGTGAAGTACCTTACTGCAATTTTCTTTGTCTTTGTTATGTGGGCCCAGCCGCAAGCCGCCGAAAATGAGCCACAGCAAAGCATCCCGCTGACCGTTCCCGCCAGCGTTCCGCTTCGGGTCTACTTGACCAAGCGTATTCCGAAAAAAGTTGGCGCCCCCGTTGAGGCCAAACTCCTCGAAGGCGTCTATGCATTCGATCGCGAGGTGATCCCAGCCGGCTCGCAGGTAATCGGCCACGTCAGCCGCCTCGAACCAGTCTCAAAATTCGAGCGGACCAAAGCCGTGTTCGGCGGTGATTTCACGCCTCTGCATCGCGCGGAAGTTGAGTTCACTTCCTTGCGGATGCCGGATGGCCGAGAGATCGCGATCCAGACCCAAGAGAACATCGGTCTGAATTCCATCTTTTCGCCGAATGCGCGGCCCAGGAAAAATCCGAAATCCCCAGAACAATACCGGCGTGCTGGCCGGCGGCAAGCAGATGATTCAGGATCAGATCAATACCCAGATCGATCGTGTGAGAAGCATTCCGGACATGGTGCGAGCGCCGAATAAGATGGAGCGGCTTTCCGACTATCTGATGGCGAAGCTGCCCTATCATCCACAGTTCGTGCGCAATGGGACACGTTTCGATGCCGAGCTGAAAACTCCGCTTGATTTCGGATCGGAGTCTGTAACCCGAAGCTCCATGCTTCTGTTGGGAACACAGCCGGCCGCGGAAAGCCTCGTTCACGCCAGGCTGATCACGCCTCTCGATTCGAGCATTTCCAAGCAGGGCCAGCAGGTCGATGCCGTACTGTCGTCGCCGCTGTTTTCAGCCGATCACAAACTGATTCTGCCCGAGGGCACGCGTCTCACCGGATCTGTAGTGATGGCCCAGAAAGCACGCTGGTTCCATCGAACCGGCAAACTCCGGTTCAATTTTCAGGATGTTGACCTGCCGGAAGAAGCCGCCCAATTGAAATTCCCGCGCCCGAGCCGCCAGCGCCGAGAACCGCACCCAGTCGCAAACGCAAAAAGTGCTCCGCTTCCGAAGCCAGGCCATCCTCAAAGCCGCGGAAAGCGACCAGGCGCCCGTCAAAGTCGATTCAGAAGGTGGCGTGAAGACAACGGAATCGAAAGCCCGCTTCATTCAGACCGCTATCGCTGTACTGATCGCCAGCAAGTCGGGCGATACCGACGCGGGCCACCTCCACGGCGGCGGAATCGGCAGCGTGGCGGCGCGGGCAGAATTCCAATGTTTCGGGCCGGACTCTGGGCGGCGGACTCGGCTTTGGGTTATTGGGCTCGGCCCTCTCTCAGAGCTCTAAGTACGTTGGCATCGGCATTCGGATACTACGGACTGGGTTGGTCGGTGTTTTCGACGGTAATCGCTCGCGGCCAGGAAGTGCAATTCGACAAAAATGCGGTGATCGACATAGGCTTCAACCCCCGCACGGCCGCCACCGCAAAGAAGTAAGCCGGCGTCAATCCATCGGGCGCGGGTTGATATACTTGAACGGTTCAAACCGAGGCGAAATACAATGAGCTCCCGTTCCGATCAGAAGAAAAAAAAGCCATTCTATACGGGTCTCTCGTTTCAAGTGATGGTGGGATCGCGCTCGCCATCGTCTTCGGCTATCTCAGCCCGGCCAAAGCCGAAGCCATGAAGCCGCTCGGCGATGGATTCATCCGCCTGATCACCATGATCATCGCCTTCGTCATCTTCTGCACCGTGGTCTCCGGCATCGCCGGCATGCAGGACATGAAAAAGGTCGGGCCGCGTCGGCGGCAAGGCGCTCCTGTATTTCGAAGTGGTGTCGACTCTGGCGCTTGATTATCGGCCTGCTCGTCGCCAACGCCACTCACCCCGGCAGCGGTCTCAATATCAATCCCGCCACTCTCGATGCCAAAGCCGTAGCCGGTTATGCCGGCCAAGCCAAAGCGCAAAGTGTCGGCGATTTCATCTTGCACATCATTCCCACCACCATCGTGGATGCTTTCGCCAAGGGCGATATTCTGCAGGTTCTTCTGGTCGCCATCCTGTTCGGCTTCGCTCTTTCGATTGCCGGCCCGCGCTGCAAGCCCTTAGTCGACTTATTCGGCACGCTCACCCAAGCCATCTTCGGCGTGGTGAATATCGTGATGCGTCTCGCGCCCATCGGCGCTTTCGGCGCCATGGCATTCACGATTGGCCGTTACGGGATCGCCTCGCTCGGACCGCTGGCCAAGCTGATCGTCATCTTCTATCTCACTTGCATTCTGTTCATCGTGGTCATTTTGGGCTCCATCGCCTACTTCGCCGGATTCAACATCTTCAAATTCCTGCTCTATATCAAGGAAGAAATCATTCTCGTGCTGGCGGTCAGCTCGTCCGAGCCGGCGCTGCCTACGCTGATGGAAAAGCTCGAGCGGCTGGGCTGCTCGCAAGCGCTGGTCGGACTGGTCGTGCCCACCGGCTACACCTTCAACACCGACGGCAGCAGTATCTACATGACGCTGGCCGCGCTTTTCGTCGCTCAGGCCACCAATACCACTCTGACGCTGTCGCAGCAGCTCACCATTCTCGCGGTCGCCGTTCTCACGTCGAAAGGCGCCAGTGGAGTGCAGGGCGCGGCCTTCATCGCCCTGGTCGGCACCTTGATGGTGATTCCCACTATTCCGGTTGCGGGCATGGCTTTGATCCTGGGCATCGATCGCTTCATGAGCATGTTCCGCGCCATGGTCAACATGCTCGGCAACGGAGTCGCCACTCTGGTCGTCGCGCGCTGGGAGCACGAGCTCGATCCGGCGGCACTCCGCAAGGCTTTATCGCAGCAGAACGAGGTTCAGGTGGCCGTCGGCGCCTGATCTACGAGCTGAGCTTCCTCCGCAACCATGCTTGCGCCAGGCGCAGATCGTGCCGCACAATGTGGACCGACTGGCCGAGAGCCTCGGCTGTTTCCTCCGCGGTCATCCCGCCAAAGTAGCGCATCTCAACAAGCTGGGCCAGCGACTGGTCTTCTTGCGCGAGCGCATCCAGAGCGCGGTCCAAATCCAGAAGCTCGATTTGTTCGACGCCCGAACCTCCCTCCACGTCTGCGCCGGTGTTCAGTAAGAACGTTGCATTCCCATCGCGCTTCCTGGTGGCTCGGGCTCGGGCGTAGTCCACTAGTACCTGTCGCATCACACGCGATGCAACCGCCAGGAAATGGATCCGGTCCGTAAATCCCCGCTGCTTATCGCCAACGAGTTTGAGGTATGCCTCGTGAACCAGCGCCGTCGTCTGCAAGGTGTGCGCGGGACGTTCCCCCCGTAATTGCCGCGCAGCGATCCGATGCAATTCGTCATATAACGTCTTCACCAGTTCGTTCAGCACCGATTCGTCGCCTGCGCGCAGCCGTTCGAGCAGTTGAGGCACTCCCAGCGTCACGCCAACAGGGTACTTCTTTTAACACCAAGGTTGCACTATAATTCGGTTCTGGACGCGTAATGAAGCAAGAGTTGCGGGTACTATTTCACGAACTCTCCGACCTCTCGCCGGCTGACCGCGAACAGGTCTTTCGTGACCGGCAGATCGGGTCGGAACTTCGCGCGGAAGTCGAGTCCCTGTTGGGCTTTGATGAGACCAGCCAGGAGGACCTGACAGGTCGCGTGTCTCATGTCGCCGAAGAGCTGCTTGGTAGCGCCGATGGACGTGAATCGGGGCGTTGCGGACCATACAGGCTAGAACGACTGCTCGGCTCCGGTGGCATGGGCGCAGTTTATCTGGCCGAGCGAACCGATGGGGAGATTCAACAACAGGTAGCCGTCAAGCTCCTCCGCGTCGACGAACATCGCCCCGCATGGCGCGACCGTTTTCTCAGGGAACGTCAACTCATCGCATCGCTCAATCACCCTTCCATCGTCCACGTGATCGATGCCGGCCATACCGAAGACGGGCGGCCCTATCTGGTCATGGAATATGTGGAAGGCAAACCGATCGACGAATATGCCGGCGGCATCGACCTCCGCGAGCGGCTCCAGCTGTTCCTGCGCGTGTGCCAGGGAGTCTCGCACGCCCACCATCATCTGATCATCCATCGCGACTTGAAGCCGTCGAACGTGCTTGTAGACGTTTCCGGCCAGCCCAAGCTGCTGGACTTTGGCATCGCCAAGCTACTGGATGAAACTGGAGATGCTACGCAAACCGTAGAGCGGCTGCTTACGCCACATTACGCCAGCCCGGAGCAATTGATCGGAGCGCCCCAAACTACCGCGACGGACATCTACTCGTTGGGTGCGGTGCTCTACAAACTGCTCACGGGCGCTGTGCCGTCGGACAGCATACCGCCGAGTCGTATGAATCCGGATGTTCCGAAGGATCTGGACTTCATTATCTTAAAGGCGCTTCGCAAGGAACCCGAAGACCGCTATGCTTCCGTCGAAACCTTCGCCGCCGACATCCAGGCCTTTCTGGAATCGAGGCCAGTGGAGGCCCGCTCCGGCAACGCGTGGTATCGCACGCGAAAGTTCCTCCGGCGCTACTGGATACCGGTGGCCGCGGCCGCGCTTGTGATCGCTAGCCTCGCGGGTGGTTTGTATGTCGCTAATCGCCAACGCGTGATTGCAGAACGGCGGTTCGGGCAGTTGCGGCAACTCTCCAACAAGGTCTTTGAACTTGATAAGGCTATCCGGAATCTACCCGGCTCGACCGAAGCCAGGCAACGACTCGTGTCCGCGTCACTGGAATACCTGGAGGGCCTTGCCGCCGACGCCCATGGAGACATTGATCTGGCCCAAGAGATCGGAGACGCTTACGAGCGTGTGGCCGAAATCCAAGGTGTCCCCACCGGCCTGAATTTGGGCGAGTTCGGCAAAGCCGAAGCCAGTCTGGCGAGGGCCGACGCTTTCATCGACCTGGTACTTGTCGCGCACCCAGAGCTCCGCAGAGCGCTATTCCGGTCGGCCAGCATCGCAGAGGAGCGCATGATCCTGGCCCAATCAGAACACCGGCGCGCGGACGCGCTGTCCTACGCGCGAAAGGCGTCCGAGCGTCTCGATGCATTCCTCAGCGAGCGAGGCGCTCAGGAATCGGATCGTGACAACGCCGCCCCAATCTACCTAAACATTGCTCTGGCCCACCTAAACATGCATTTGTATGCCGAGGGCGTTCGATATGCCCAGCGGAGTGTCGATCTGGCGCGATCGCTCCATCCCAATGAGCGGACTGGAATCCTCCTTAGCAGCGGCCTCAGCTTGCTGGCGAATGCGTACCGCTACCAGGGTGATTTAGAAGCGGCGCTACGGGCCATCAACGAAGCGCGGAAACTCGCGGAAGAGACTGTCTATCCCAACCAGACTGAGCGAATGCTCGGTCTGTACGGCATTCTGCTGCGTCAAGGTCTCATCCTGGGCGAGGACGGCGGTGTCAATTTGGATCGGCCCGCGGAAGCGGTCAAATCCCTTCAGAAGGCGTTCGATATCACCGAAGAAGCGGCCCGACAGAATCCTAACGATTTTACAAGCCGCAGCCGGGTCGGAACCTGTGTGCTTATGTTGGCCGACATCCTACGCCACAGCGATCCAGAGCGAGCGCTCGCAGCATACGATGCGGCTATAAGCCGGCTTGGCGAGATCCGGAATAATCTGTCGGCGCGCCGCAATCAGGCATCTGCGCTGGCGAATTCCTCCTATGCCCTGCGTCGTCTCCACCGGACTTCCGAGTCCAAACAACGGATTGAAGCTGCCTTCGCAATCCTCAAAGAAACGAAGGACTATCCCGCCGAACGGATCCCCTTCGACCGCATGGAACTCTATAACGCCTTTGCCGCTCGCGCCGACCATGAAGCCGAGGTTGGCGATCCACACCGTGCCGTAGCGGACTTCGAGGAACTACTCGACAAAGTGATCGCCTCTAAACCTGAGATTCTTACGGATCTGCGTGACGTACCCGAATCTCGAGTCTCTATGAATCCCTCTCCCGCCTCTATCGCCGGACCGGTAACATCACCAAAGCCAACCATGTGGAGTCGCTGCGGTTGGACCTTTGGCGCCACTGGGATACCAAGCTTCCGAATAACCTCTTTGTTCGCCGCCAACTCGACGCTGCGCGCCTACCTTAACATTCTTTGCTAATTTTTCCGTCCAATCTCGCTTCATCAATTGGAGGACGAGATGAAAATCAATACAAGCCAGGCTCTGGTAGTTGTGGTCGGAAGTCTGTTGAGCGTCGCGGCAAGCGGCCAAACTTTGCCCAATCTTTATCCCTTTCCCAATGCTGCCGGCGTGCTCGAAACCTACAACGTCGGTGGTCAGCCGATTGATCTGACAGGGGCGTTCTTTCAGTCTCTCGGCACCAACGGGCGCAGTTGCGAGTCCTGTCACCGGCCCGCGCAGGGTTGGGGGATCTCCGCCGACGAGGTGAAAGCCCGTTTCGAGTCAACCCAGGGGCTGGATCCGATTTTCAGCCCCAACGACGGTTCCAACTGCGATCACAACATCGACACATCTACGGTCGGCGGGCGCCGGCAAGCTTATAGCCTTCTGATCAATAAAGGCTTGATTCGGATTGCGATCCAAATGCCGTCCGCTGCCGAGTTCAATGTCGTCAGTGTCGTGAACCCTTACGGCTGCGGCGACCCATCCACGTTATCCATGTACCGGCGTCCCTTGCCCTCCACAAACTTGCGATTCTTGAGCACGCTTATGTGGGATGGGCGCGAGTCCGCGACACAGACCGGGACTCAGAAGATCACATTTCCCACCAATCCCGGCGATTTGCTGGCAGACCTGGCGCATCAAGCTGTGGATGCTACCAACATTCACGCCCAGGCAACAACCACGCTGACATCCCAACAGCAGCAGGCGATCGTCGATTTCGAGATGGCCCTGATCACCGCTCAAGCGATCGATTCTCGTGCCGGCGCTTTGAACGCGGCCGGCGCGACCGGTGGGCCTGCCATGATCGACGCTCTCACGATGCCATCGTTCTTCATCGGCATCAATGATCCTCTCGGCGGCAATCCACACGGGATACCTTTCACACCCGTGATCTTCAGTTTGTTTGATGCCTGGGCGAATCTTCAGTTCCAGCCCGGAGCCCAAGATCAGAACAATACGCGCGCCAGTATTCTCCGTGGACAGGCCCTGTTCAACTCGAAGCCAATCAACATCACCGGTGTCGCAGGACTCAACGACGACTTGAATCTTCCCGCCATTCCCGGAACCTGCGGAACTTGTCACGACTCCCCTAACGTGGGCAACCACTCCGTCTCCGCACCGCTAAACATCGGGGTGGGCGATGTGACAAGCACTTTGGACGTGAGCTATCTCCCGGTCTTTACGCTGCAAAACAAAACCACCCTTGAAATCAAAACCACAACGGATCCGGGGCGCGCTCTGATCACCGGCCTGTGGAAAGACGTGGGGCGGTTGAAGGGACCGATCCTGCGTGGGCTTTCCAGCCGAGCGCCTTATTTTCACAACGGCTCGGCAGATTCCCTTGCCGATGTCCTCGATTTCTACAATAAACGCTTCAACATCGGCTTCACTCCTCAGGAGAAGAAGGACCTGATCACGTTCTTGAATACTCTATAGATCTGCTGGACACGGTGGAGCAGGTCTATTTCCCTGCCCCCGCCGCGATGGAATTGAACTCCTCGCCCGCCACGCGCTCGTCCCATCGAATTCGTGACAGAGGCGACCGTGCAGGCAGAGGCCTTGTTCTCCCATTCTGCCGGTAGTAAGCTGTGGAAAAGAAGTTTATCAAGGATGATATGACCCGGCCAGTCGCGATGGCAGCTTTCGGAATCTTCCCGGCGATTCTCGCGCAGTTCCCGGCAAAGACTCAAACGTTTGAAGTCTCCACTATCAAACCAAGTCCTGCCGCGACAAGAGGCTATTCGTTTAAGTATACGGGGCTCCGCCAATTTACCGCCAATAACCACACGCTGAGGGAATGCATCGGTTTTGCCTACGACCTAAGCCCCAGCTTGATTTCCGGTGGACCTGCGTGGCTCGATTCCGACCGGTATGACATCGCCGCCGTGATACCCGGCGATACCCGACCTCCCACCAGCCAGCTTCTGCTCATGTTCCAGGCGCTGTTAGCGGATCGCCTGAAACTGGCTGTGCATCGCGAGCAAAAGCAAGAATCGGTTTACAATCTGGTTCTCGGAGATAGTGAGTTCAAACTCAAGGAAAACACGTCCCATACCGAGCAGGGCGCACTCCTTTTCAAATTCCGGCAGTCCGATGCCGGGACGGTGGTTCTGCCCGCCCGCAACGCGAACATGACGGGTTTTGCTTCGTTAGTGCAACGCAGCGTGCTGGATCGGCCCGTTTTCGATAGAACTGGTCTCTCGGGACGATACGACTTTGACCTTGAGTGGAGAATTGACGGCACGCAATTTGATCGACGGCCTTCCTACACGACTACGCAAACCAGCGACAAACCCGACATCTTCACCGCGCTTCGGCAACTCGGTTTGAAATTGGAACCTGCCAAGGAGGCGATCGACGTGCTCGTCATCGATCACGTGGAATCACCCAATGCCAACTGAAAGGCCGACCGCCAGCGGCCCCGGTTCAAGCCTAGCCGGTCTTTGGTGCATCCGTAAATAGACCGACACACGTCCATGGATTCTCCTTCACGCCTCTTGCTTCCTATTCGGGCCTTGGACCACGCTCACGGTCCAGAGGACGCCCCATATACACTCGTAGAATATGGGGATTACGAGTGCCCGGATTGCGGGCGTTTGTATGTGGCCCTTCGCGAACTGCAGCATGATATCGCCTCCCGCCTGCGGGTCGTGTTCCGGCACTATCCTCTTTCCGGCATTCATCACCATGCACAGCAGGCAGCGGAAGCGGCAGAGGCGGCGGGAGCCCAAGGAAAGTTCTGGGAAATGCACACGCTGCTGTTCGAGCGGCAAGGGGCGCTGCATACGAAAGATTTGATTCGCTACGCGGGCGAACTGGGCTTAGATGTCGAGCGGTTCCGCAATGAGTTGAAGAACCAGACGTATAGCGAAAAAGTCCGCGCCGATTTTATAGCCGGGGTTCAGAATGGCGTGTACCATACTCCAGGTTTGTTCTTAAATAGCATCCGTTACGATGGCAATTTGGACAAAGAATCATTGGGGAACCTGTTGAAAACCTAAGAGCAGCCAAACGGCTTCCTGGAGGCTTGTGCTCGGGGCGCTAGAGACGTATACTTTGCGTGTAGGACTTTGCAAACGCAAGGGTTCCTAATGCGCGCCGGCAGGAGGATTGATGCCCCGAGAGTCTGCACGCCTTTGCACGACCCGAAGCTCGATTGCCAATCGCTCGGTCGCGGCGATCCTCGGATTATGCCTGTTGATGTCGGGTTCGGGAGTATTGGGTCAACAATCGCAAACTTCCACCGCAACCGCGGTTCTGGCCAAGTGCCAGCAGTGTCACGGCGAGACCGTGCAGATGTCGCACCTGAGCATGGCCACCCGCGACTCGATCTTAAGGGTGGCGATCATGGCGCGGCCATCGTTCCCGGCAACGCGGCCGACAGCCTGCTCTACAAGCGCATCACCGGTGAGGTGCTGCCGGCCATGCCGATGGCGCCGATGCCGCGGCTGAGTGCCGAAGAGATCGCGGCGATAAAGGATTGGATCAATGCGGGCGCTCCGCATGCGACGGCCCGAAAGCTGCGCCTGCCGCATCGGCTGCAGCACGGCAGACAGCGACGGTTCGCTGCTGGTCTACGGAAGCTATCAGGAAAGAAAAATCACCGATGCCGACCGCCAGTGGTGGGCCTTCAAGAAGCCGGTTCGCGCGACGCCGCCGCATGTGAGCGACGCGCGCTGGAGCAAGAATCCGATCGACGGATTTGTCAAAGCGAAACCTGGAGGAAAAGGGTCTCAACGCCAGCGCCGCCGGCGGATCGAAACACCTTGATTCGCCGTGTCTATCTCGATCTGGTCGGGCTTGCTGCCGTCGCCGGCCGAAGTGGACGCGTTCGTGAAGGACCTCGTCCCCGAACGCATATGAGAAGCTGGTGGACAAGCTTCTCGATTCGCCGCATTACGGTGAGCGCTGGGCGCGCATGTGGCTGGACGTGGCCCGCTATGCCGATGGCACCGGATATGAATACGATTACGACTACGCGGATGCCTGGCGCTACCGCGATTACGTGATCAAAGCGTTCAATGAGGATAAGCCTTATAACCAGTTCGTCATCGAGCAACTGGCCGGCGACGAGTTGGACCATCCGACGTTCGATAGCCTGACTGCGACCGGCTTCGTCCGCCTGGGGCCGCGGGTGTTCGACCGCGATCTGGAGAATCCCAACTACCGCTTCGACTATATGGATGACATGGTGCGCACCACGATTCCAGGGTTTTCAGGCTCTGACCGTCAATTGCGCCCGCTGCCACGATCACAAGTTCGATCCCGATCACGCGCAAGGATTACTACAAGACCATGGCGATCTTTAACAGCGTCGTCGAATACGACCACCCGCTGGTTCCCGCCGACGAATGGGCTAAATACGAAAAAACCGCGAACGAAATAAACGCCAAGATCAAGGCGTCTGAACAAGCAGATCGGGGCCATAGAAGCTCCTTACAAGAAGAAGCTGTTCGAGGCCACGCTGGCCAAATTTCCGGCAGGATATCCAGAACGCCTTTGCGACTCCCGAAGACCAGCGAACGCCGGGACAGAAACTGCTGGTGGCGCAGGTCTCGACCGTTCGGGCGGCCGACGACGATGCGTTCGGTGGCGGCTCCTGCCAAATCAAACTGAACGAAGAGGACGACGGAGGCGCGCAAGGATCTGGAGGATCAGATTGCCGCGCTGAAGAAACAAATGCCGCAGAAGCCGCCGGTCGCGATGGGTATGCGGGATGGCGACTTCCGCTTCACGCCTCACCCGCCGTTCCAACCTGGAACCGCGGGAGGATCACTTACGAAAACTTTGGATTCAAGGGCAAGTATCTTCCCATCGCCTGGCGATACATTACCAGCCGCCGCCGATGTATTTTGCGAGCACCGGACTAGGTTCATTCGCGGATGAAATGAAGGCGCCGGTGATCGAACCGGGATTCCTTACGGTGTTGGCAAAAGGAAACGCGCCGGTTGCCGATCCGCCGAAGAATGGCTACCCAACCAGCGGACGCCGCAGGGCACTGGCGGAGTTCATCGCTTCTGACGACAATCCGCTCACCGCGCGCGTGATGGTCAACCGGATCTGGTATCAGCATTTCGGCCAGGGAATCGTCGCTACCCCCAATAATTTTGGGAAAATGGGCACGCTGCCGTCGAATCCGGCGCTGCTGGATTGGCTGGCGACGGAGTTCATGCGAAAGAGGCTGGAGCGTCAAACAGATGCAGCGGCTGATCATGAACTCGGAAACCTACAAGATGGCTTCTGCTTATTACCAGGCTGACAGCGCGGCCAAAGACCCCACCGATCAGTTCCTGTGGAGATTCCCGGTGAAGCGCATGGAGGCGGAAATCATTCGCGATGCAGTTCTTTCTGCCAGTGGGGATCTCAATCTGGAGGCTGGGTGGTCCGGCCTTCTTTCCGCCAGTGCCGAAATCGGTGGCGAGCGGGGTACCCATTCGCGGCACGTGGCTGTTGACCAAGGACGATCCTTCCACTTGGAGACGAAGCATCTACGCCAACGTCAAGCGCAATCTGAAATACCCGATGTTTGAGGTATTCGATCAGCCCAACGCCAGCTTGAGCTGCGAACGCCGCGAAGTGACCACCGTCGCCACCCAGGCTTTGACCTTGTTCAACAACGAAACTTTCCTGCTGCAGGCGCAGCATCTGGCAGGCGCGCGTCGAGAAGGAAGCCGGAAGCGACCCGGCGGCGCAGATCAAGCTGCTTTACCGGATCGCTTACAGCCGGGAAGCACGGCGACAAAGAAGTGCAGCAAGGCCTGGAGTTCCTGAAGAACCGCGGTGGCCGCGGATCAAGCCAGTTCGCGGGACGAATCAACCAAGCTTGGCTAACCCCGTTGGCGGAGTTTGCCCACGTGGTGATGAACTCCAACGAGTTCGTGTATATCAATTAGGAGCCGACCATGAAAGAAAAAGAATGTAACGGAAGAAGCCAGCAACGTTTCATCTCGCGGCGCGACCTTCTGTATCAAGCACGCGAAGGAATCGGCGGTATCGCGCTCGCCTATCTGCTCGGCCAGGACCGCCTCCTTGGGCGCCTCCGGCAAACAGCGGCCAGAAGTCTTGTGTAGGTTCCGCGGGCGTTACGCGATTCTCCGTTTTTGCCGAAGCCGTCCGCATTTCCCGGCTCGCGCTAAATCGGTCATCTCGCTATTCATGTGCGGCGGCGTCAGCCAGGTCGACACCTTCGACTACAAGCCGATGCTCGAGCAAGTATCACGGCCAGCCGCTGGAGGGCAAAGGCGAAGTCACCGTGCGCCAGGGCTATCCCGGCCCGCTGATGAAGAGCCCGTACGCGTTCAAGCAATATGGCCAGTCCGGCAAGTGGGTGTCGGATCTGTTCCCGAATATCGGCGGGATCGTCGACGACATTGGCGTTCATTCACTCGGCTCAGGGCCGGTCGGTGGATCACACGCTATCAACCTACGAATGGAATACCGGCTCGATTATCGCCGGTTTCCCCAGCGTCGGTTCCTGGATCACATATGGTCTGGGCAGCGAGAACCAAAGCCTTCCGGCGTTCGTCGTGATTCAGGACCCGCGCGGCGGCCCATTCACCGGTTCCTCGCAATGGAGCTCAGGATTCCTTCCGGCGGCCTATCAGGGAACCATGTTCCGCGCGGCCGGCGACGCGGTTCTGGACCTTCATCCGCCGTCAGGATCGCTGGATCTGGACCAGCAGCGCGCCGAGCTGGACCAACTGGCTCGCATGAACCAGAACTACGTCGAAGCGCATCCTGGAATCAGCGAGCTGACGGCCCGCATCAGTTCCTATGAGCTGGGTTTCCGCATGCAGGATTGCGCTCCGGAAGCCGTCGACATCGACTCTGAGAGCGAAGAAACCAAGCGCCTGTATGGGCTCGGATGAGAAGATCAGCGAACCGTTCGGACGGCAGTGCCTGATGGCCCGGCGGCTGATCGAGCGCGGCGTGCGCGTGGTGCAACTTGTGGAACGGCGCGGTGGTGAATCAGAACGTCGACACCTGGGACGCTCACAGCAACATCGTGGCAAACCATGGCCAGCATGCGGCCGAAGTCGACAAGCCCATCGCCGGCCTGATCATCGATCTGAAGCGGCGCGGATCTGCTGGACGAAACGCTGGTGACCTGGCACTCGGAGTTTGGCCGGATGCCGCTTATCGCAGAAGGGCGTCGGACGCGACCATAATCCGGGAGCCATGACGGTCTGGATGGCGGGCGCCGAAGATCAAGGGCGGACAGTCGATCGGCGCCTCCGATGAATTCGGCTGGAAGGCCGAGCAGCAGATTGTTCCGGCCCACGATTTGCACGCGACCATGCTCAACCTGATGGGCATGGATCACAAACGGCTGACCTATTTCTACAATGGCCGGAACATGCGGTTGACCGACGTGGCCGGGGAACTGATCCCGCAAATCGCTAGCTAGAGCGACATTTATGCTCAATCTGGTGGTCTCGGTACTCGCTGGGTTGCTGGTGTCACTTGCGGTTGTACCGGTTGCCGGTCAAAGCTCCTCTCAACATCCAGATCTGGAGGGGTTATGGAGCAACGAAACGCTCACGCCACTCGAGCGACCGCGAGAACTGGCGGGGAAAGAGTTCTTCACCGAACAGGAAGCCGCCGCTTACGAAAAACACATCGTCCAGACTCGCATTGAGGATCCCAATGACGGCGAAGGCAATGTCGCGGATCCCAAGGTTTGGTGGGAGCGGGCGGTCAAGGTTGTGCCTAACCGGCGGACATCGTTGATTGTCGATCCGCCTAATGGCAGGGTGCCGGCGCTCACCCCGGAGGCTCAGAAGAGAATGGCCGATCAGCGAACCGAAGCCAGGCTTCATCCGGCCGACAAAGTAACGGACCGGTCGTTACAGGAGCGCTGCATACTATCGCCGACCACCGGACCGCCAATGCTGCCGGGTCCGTACAACAACAATTATCAGATCGTGCAAACTCACGACTACGTCATGATCACTATCGAGATGATCCACGAAGTGCGGATCATATCAATGGACGGGCGTCCCCATCTGCCGCAGACTATGCGCAAGTGGCTGGGCGATTCGGCCGGCCATTGGGAAAACAACACGCTGGTGGTGGACACGACCAATTTCACCGGCAAGACCCGCTTCCGGGGCTCGGATGAGAATCTGCACTTGATCGAGCGCTTCACACGCACCGGTCCGGACACGATTCTTTATGAATTCACGGTTGACGATCCGACGGCTTTCGTCGCGGCGTGGAAAGCCGAGATCCCGATGAGGCGGGCGGCCGGACCGATGTATGAGTTCGCCTGCCATGAAGGAAATTTCGCGCTGGGGAGAATGCTCAGCATCGCCCGTCAAGCCGAGAAAACCGCCGCGTTAGGGAAATAGCATCGACTGCATCAGGAACGTGAAAAACCCGCCATTCTGGGGCGCCTTGGTCGATTGCCGATGTGCCAGGATCATTCCCGTCGCCGAGTACGGCGAGTAAGTGCATGATCCGGGACCGCCGTTTTCGGAATCGGGGCTGGTGAGAACCGCGTCCACTTGAACTTGGCCTTGCGAGTTGTATGCAAACTTCGGTGGATCGATACTGGTCATCTCCGCCGCTACACAACCCAGGCTCACCGTCCCGCTGGAATCGTCGTAGGCGGCGGTCATAATTGCGAGTAGAATTCCAGAGTTTTTGCTGGGAGCTATGTCCATTTGAGTGATGTAGGTTGCGCCCGGCGACAAGTAGCTCCCCACGCTGGTAGCGTCGCTTTGGTTTGCAAATTTCTTCGATCCCTCTGGCACGTAGGTCCAGGTCCAGTTCGCCACGTTGTCTTGAGGATCGGTAGTTTTGAAGACCGCGTAAAATCTGTTGGATGGGTCGCTTCCCGCGGGACTACAGTCCAGGAAGAGATACAGACTGTTATTCGACAGAGTCAGCGCCGGCTCGAAGAACTCCGCGCAGTTGCTGACCTCGGTATCGAGTGAGCTTAGATTGGTTGCGACCGGCCAAAATTGCGGATATTTATTTACGCTTTGCCCCAGGTACTGGGGTGAAGCCGAGCTTAAACCCATGGGGCCAGTCAGGGCGCCTCCCGGCGTCATAGCGATTTCCCAGCGCTTGGTATATGGTTCCAGGCTGCTTCCCCCGCCGCTACTCTGTGGCACGTCGTACACAGCATGGATTCCGTACCACCAGGTCGCGCCGTTCACGACTTGCGGCAGCAGGTTCATGACCTCATGCGCGGTATAGTCGGTCTTGCCGGTTACCGGATTCACAACGGGTTGCGATGTATACAGGGCGCCCTGGTAGGTCCAAGACTGGCCGCCATCCCTGCTGTAGGCCAGATGCGTATCCAGCACCTGGGTGTCTGCCACTCCAGGCGCGTTGCTCGCGATGGTGTGAGGCCAGGAGTATGCCATCCACAGTGTTCCTGTCAGCGGATCTTGGCGGATGCTGGCGTCGGTATAACCGCCGAATGCGCCGGTGGTGCTTGCAGGATCGTTGGCAATGTTGATTTGTGTACAGCCGGGGGAGGTCGATGTGCAAGTTTTGCTGAGCGTCTGAAAAGCGCCCGCATCGCCGGCGACGGCAATCGTGACATTCCCCAGCGTGGTAACGCCGTTCATCTGGATCTGCAACGGTACCGCGTTACCGGTGGGTGTGCCTTGCGGCACTTGTATGGCGACCTGATACTCGCCGGCGTATTGCGGCGAGAGGACTGAATAAACCAAAGCCGCGGGGACTCCTCCGATTAGCACAGTGGGTTTGTCGAGCGTGTTAACGATCGCGCCACCGGTATTCGCGCCATCGGGAACATCTGAATCTACCGGCCCGAGTCCCGTGCACCAGATGATGAGGTAACCGCCGGTCTGAATGGGATGTGTGCTGAGAATATTGATCGCGCCCGTCGGCGCAGCGATAGCTCCATCGGCATTATCGGTGGCGATTGCCTGACCGCCCCCGCTCGCGCTGGTGGTGAAAATGCCTGGCCGCTCGACCGCCACTTGTACGCTTTGTGGCGGCGACGATCCTGCGTCGGTTGTGACGACCACGTTCACGGCACCGCTGGCGCTGCCGTCCGCCAGCACCTCCCAGGGAACCTGGGCATTGATCTGATTCGAAGAGACTGAGTATAAAGGAGCGGGAATATTATTAAAGGTCACCGAGACCACGTTGCCCAGCGTGTTAGGAAGTGGGATGGTAGAGGCGAAGGCCGCTTGGTTGGCCAGATTAGAGCCAAAGATCGAGACGATGGACCCTGGCGCAACGCCGCCGATCGCATAGCTCGCGGCATTCACGACGCCTCCAGCATTAACCACCGGCGTCTGTGCGTGGGCCGTGAACGCGAGCGTCGCGGCTAAGACTACTTCCTTCCAAATATCAAGAACCACTTGGTGCCTGGAAACAAGTCGGCATGTTCTTCAACCAGCTTGAAACCGGCATCTGACATCCACCCCACGATCTCCTCACGACCCACCAGCAATTCTGGCTGATTCTTGTGACCCGTGTTGGGATCGTCCTTGTTCATCTCGATAATCGCAATACGCCCAGCCGGCTTCATGTACGTGCCCAGCGCCTTCAAGTACACGGCGCGATGCTCGATATGGTGCAGCACATCATTGATGAAAGCGAGGTCCACGTTTCGCGCCGGAACCTTGGGATCGTCGAACTCGCCTAGAACTGTCTGGACGTTGTGGATGTTCTCTTCGGCGTCGCGCTTATTGATGTAATCCAGCAGGCCCTGCTGGATGTCCACCGCGAACACCTTGCCGCTTGGAGCTACGGCTTTTGCCAAGGGTCTCGAGAAGAATCCCGATCCGGCGCCGATGTCGGCCACAATCATGCCAGGTTTCAAAGAAAGGTCGGACAAAACCTCAGCTACCTTTTGGGTGGCTGTCCGATTTGGCGACTCTAACGTTTTCTCCCACTCTTCGGCTTTGCGCGGCGCCAGTTGCGCCCGGGCCTGGGTCAGACCTCCGGCCAGCACCGCGCCCAGCAGGCACCACGTACACGAATAGTTTCTCCGGAACATCGAAAATCTCCCCGATGAGTTGCAGCGCTAACTCAACCGATCATGACCTTTCGCGGGAACTGCGAGTTGTCTTCGAGAAACGTCTTCTTCCTCTTCAATTCTTCTAAGGTAGGCTGCACTTTGCCGTCGGCATCGGTGACGCGCGAGACCAGCGTATGCTCTCCAGGCGTGGCGCCGTCCCAGCGATAGTTGAACAGCTTCCAGGAATACTGCGTATTGGTGGAAGCGAGGGTAGCCTTCTGCCAGGGCCCGTCGTCCACTTTCACTTCGACCGACTTCAGCGGCGTCCCGTCGTTCAACACAAAGCCGAAAACATCGTAGGAGCCGCCCTTTTTCCGTACCCGCGCTATTACCGATTTCAAGTGCTGCCGCGTAATCTCGGTCTCTACCCATTGGGTTCCCGGATCGGTGTCCTCGCCATTACCGCCTTCTCCAACTACAGATCGGTACCAGCGGGCCTGGTAATTACCAAGATAGCGATCTTCCTGCAGATGAATCTCAGCGAGCCACTTTACGTTCGAGACGCCATACCAGCCAGGCATGATCAGCCGCAGCGGCTTTCCCTGTGCGAGCGTGAGTGGATCGCCATTCAATGAATAGGCCAGCATCGGCTGCGGCTTCATTGCGTTCTCGAGCGTGATGCTGCGTCCGAACTGCTGGTCGACCTTAAATGTTTGTGTTCTGAACACCACGTCCTGCGGCCCCCGGTCCGCGCCGAAGAAGACCACCTCGCGCGCCTTGTTGTTTACGCCAACGTGCTTCAGCACGTCGCTCAATTTCACGCCCTTGAACATTCCGCAGGAGCACAATCCCTCGACCGACCTGGGACTGTTACCGGAGCATTCGTAGCCGGCGGCCACCTCAGTCGCGTGCATTCCTTTTAGATCGTCCAGCGAAAGCTCCATCGGCTTGTTGACCAAGCCGGACAACTTCAACTTGTAAGCCGCCGGATCGATGTCCGGCCGATTCATGTGCTGCAAAGCATAGAATTGGTCTTTAGGCGTAAACGGCCCGTCGATCTTGCGGATGTCGAGCACGCGGGTGGGCGCGTTCGGGTTGGCGCCCGGATTAAAAGTTTTGGGAATATCGGTGAACGGTACGTCCACCTCGTCCTGGGCCAAGGCCGGCATCGCCCAATCGGGCACCAGCGCGAGCACGCTCGTCGCCGCCAATCCTCTTCTAAAGGTTTCCCGGCGGGTCATCTGTTCGGACATTAACTCACCTCCTGATCGATTCGACCACTGACTTTATCACAACTGTAACCCGAAAAACGAGCGCCAACTGGCTATCAAGCTTTCCGTGACTGCACTTCCCGCAGCCGGCGTTCGAGAAACCGTCGCTCACTCTCATTGGCGACCAGGACGAGCGCTTTGGTGTAGGCGAGGGCTGCTTTTTCCATGGATCCCATGCGTCGCAACAGGTCGGCACGCGCGGAATGCAGCAGGTGGTAGTCATCGAGATCCCCCGCCGCGGCAAGCTCATCGATTAAGGCTAGCCCCGGACTAGGGCCGACAGCCATTGCGACTGCCACCGCGCGGTTCAGCGACACGATAGGAGACGGCTGGAGGCGCTCCAGCAGATCGTATAGCCGAAGAATTTGCGGCCAGTCCGTATCTTCCGCTCGCGCTGCACGGCAATGTAGCGCCGCGATGGCCGCCTGTATGGCAAATGGTCCCGGCTCGCGTTGAAAGGCCTCTTCAACCAGGGGCAATGCTTCGGCGATCTGCGTTTGTTTCCAAAGGCTGCGATCCTGCTCTTCCAAAACAACCAGATCACCGGCTTCATCGAGACGGGCATCGCGCCGTGCATCGTGAAGCAGCATAAGCGCTACCAGGCCAGTCACTTCCGGCGGTGGCTGGGGCGATGTTAGCGTCCTTACCAGGCGTCCGAGTCGTATGGCCTCCTGGCAAAGATCGGTTCTCACATGCGGCCCGCCCCGAGTGCTGGCATAGCCTTCGTTGAAAACCAGATAGATGACCGTCAATACCGCGTCCAGCCGCTCCGGCATATCGTTGGTGGCGGGAACTGCATAGGGGATACGAGCGTCACGAATCTTACGCTGTGCCCGCACCAGTCGCTGGGCCATGGTCGGGGTCGGGACGAGAAACGCGCGCGCGATTTCTTCCGTGTCCAGGCCACCCAACGTGCGTAACGTCAGCGCGATTTGCGCTTCCGGCGCAAGGGCCGGATGGCAGCACGTGAAGATCAGGCGAAGGCGATCATCGGGGATTTCAGTGGTGTCGTAATCCGGCTCGTCCAACACTGTCTGGCTCAATGCCGAGGAAGCGTAGGATTCGACCTTATCCTTGTGCAGCGCGAGGCGCCGGATGCGGTCGATGGCCTTGTGCCGGGCGGTCTGGATAATCCAAGCGCGCGGAAACTCGGGGATTCCCGCGCTGCGCCATTGGTCAACGGCGGCCGCAAATGCTTCTTGCGCCGCCTCCTCGGCCAGTTCGAAGTCGCCCACCAGTCGAATCAGGGCCGCGACGATCCGGCCCCAATCGGAGCGATAGACTGCCTCGACCGCTGCATCGGCATCCCCCTGCATGCATAGATGGTAGAAAATTATCAGGTGGGTTGTCGATTTTGACGCTCACCGTTCGATTTACTGATGGAGGCGAGCATATGCAATACATGCTACTGATTTACGTCGACGAGCAAGGCCCGACTGAGGCCCAGCGCCAGCAGTGTTACGCTGAATCGGCGCAGTTCGCTCAACAACTCAGCGCCAGGGGACAGTACGTGGGATCCTCACCACTGCACCCCACGTCGACGGCCACCAGCCTTCGCGTTCGGGACGGTAAACGGGTGATGACCGACGGCCCGTTCGCTGAGACGCGCGAACAGCTCGGTGGTTTCTTCCTTATCGACGTCCAGGACCTGGATCAGGCGATCGATATCGCCGGGAAGATTCCAGCGGGCAAGTGGGGGACTGTGGAAGTTCGGCCGGTCATGCAAATTGAGGGTCTGCCGCCAGATAAATTTCCCCGGGCTGTCGATTTCGCTTAGGTCCCTTCGACCTAATTGCAGAAAGGCAGGAAAGAGTATGCGATTCATGATGATGGTCAAAGCTAGTAAGGACTCAGAAGCGGGCAAGATGCCGAGCGAAGAACTGCTGACTGCGATGGGGAAATATAACGAAGAGCTAATGAAAGCCGGTGCCTTGGTCGATCTTTCGGGGCTTCATCCGAGTTCGAAGGGCGCGCGCATCAAGTTTTCGGGTGGCAAGCGGACCGTGATCGATGGTCCCTTCGCCGAAACGAAGGATCTGATCGGCGGGTACTGGATTATCCAGGTCAAATCACGGGAAGAAGCAATCGAATGGGCCAAGCGCGCTCCGGCGCCGCACGGCGAACATGCCGAGGGAGAGATCGAACTCCGCCAGATCTTCGAAATGGACGAATTCGGTCCCAGCGAGGCATTGGATCGCTGGCGCGAGAACTTGGAAAAAGAATTGGCGAAACAGAAGTAGCAATCTCCATTAAAAGGCAGAGCAGGAAAAAGTCATGTCAACGCTCGTTGAAACCGCGCCGGGCTCGAAGACGAGGCTACGCACCGGACGCATCCTCGCCACTTCTGTTCTAGGCGCGATCCTGCTGACCGGCTATTGGCCGTGCTGGTTTGGGCGGGGCTGTACTTGCGCGAAGACCGCCTGCGCGCGCTGGTGCCTTTGAGGAGTTAACGCGGGCAAACGGAGATGAAAGGAGAAATCACCATGGCGAAAAGCGAAAACAGGATAGACGCAGCCGTTCAGCTTCAAGCTCCCCGCTTTGAAGAGAGCAAAGCGCTTCTTATAGCGGGCCTGCGGGGCCGTTTCACCACTGCGAGCTGGGCCGGGATTCCCGAACAATGGGAGCGTTTCGCATCGTTCGGCAACGTGCCGGGAAAGATAGGCACGGCGCACTACGGCGTCTGCTTCAACAGGTCCGACGGGATCGACTACCTATCCGGAGTCGAGGTGTCTAGTGCTGCCGATCTCCCAAAGGAATTCTGCTGGGTGAGTATACCGGCGCAAGAGTATGTGGTTTTCCCTCATGACGGACATGTGTCGAGGCTCCGTAATACTCTCGAGGCCGTTCAGTACGAGTGGTTCCCACAGCCCGGCTATGGAGACGGCCCGCGGGCTGCGAAAGAATGGGCTTTCTTCGAACGCTATGGCGAGGGGTTTGACCCGCGCACGGGAATGGGTGATATCGAGGTTTGGATACCGATCAATCGTAACGAAGGAGAGAAGAGAAGATGAGTAAAGTACGCGTATTAGTTGGAACACGCAAAGGCGCATTTGTTCTGACATCTGATGGCAAGCGCGAAAAGTGGGACATTAGCGGTCCGCATTTTGCGGGCTGGGAGATTTATCACCTCAAAGGATCACCCGTCGATCCGAATCGACTGTATGCATCGCAGACGAGCGGCTGGTTCGGGCAGTTGATCCAACGCTCCAATGACGGCGGTAGGACATGGGAGCCGATGGGCAACAAATTCGTGTACGACGGTGTTCCCGGCACTCACCAGTGGTACGACGGGAAGCCGCACCCCTGGGAGTTCAAGCGCGTTTGGCATCTGGAGCCATCGCTGAAGGATGCGGATACAGTTTACGCGGGAGTAGAAGACGCGGCCATCTTTCAGTCGACTGACGGCGCCCAGACCTGGAAGGAACTCCCGGGACTGCGCGAGCACGGCTCAGGGCCGCGCTGGCAGCCGGGCGCCGGCGGGATGTGCCTGCACACGATCGTTCAGGATTCTAGCAATCCCGGCCGCATGTTCATTGCCATCTCAGCAGCGGGCGTGTTCCGGACAGATGACGAAGGCGCGACGTGGCGGCCGATCAACAAAGGGCTGCACTCCGAGATCATGCCGGAACCGACGGCCGAAGTCGGCCACTGCGTGCATCGGATTGCGATGCATCGGTCGCGCCCGAATACGCTGTTCATGCAAAAGCACTGGGACGTCATGCGTACCGACAACGCGGGCGACTCATGGCAGGAAGTAAGCGGGAACCTGCCCACCGACTTCGGATTCGTGATAGACGTGCACGCGAACGAACCGGAGACAATTTACGTCGTTCCAATCAAGAGCGACTCGGAGCACTTTCCGCCGGAGGGCAAGCTGCGCGTATACCGCAGCCGGACGGGCGGCAACGAGTGGGAGCCGCTCACAAAAGGTCTGCCGCAGAGCGATTGTTACGTAAACGTCCTACGCGACGCGATGGCAGTTGATTCGTTGGATAAGTGCGGCGTGTATTTCGGCACCACCGGCGGGCAAGTATATGCTTCGGCGGATGCGGGAGACAGTTGGAATCCTATTGTGCGGGATTTGCCAGCTGTGCTGTCGGTGGAGGTCCAGACGCTGGCATGATCCGGGTTATGCTGCCGCAACATCTCAGAACGCTGGCACGCGTCGGGAGCGAGGTGCAAATCGACATCGCGGGCCCGGTGACGCAGCGCTCGGTGATCGACGCGCTGGTGGCTGTATATCCGATGCTGGGCGGCACTATCCGGGATTACACGACTGACGAGCGGCGGCCATTCTTGCGATTCTTCGCCTGCGCGGAAGATCTGTCGCATGAGCCGCCGGACGCTCCGTTGCCCGATGCGGTGGTGTCAGGAGCGGAGCCTTTTATCATTCTGGGCGCTATTGCCGGCGGTTAGCCGATAGAGGGCCTCAGTCACTAACGATCCAAAATGTTCCACAGGAGAATACTATGCAACTGAATCCCTATCTTCATTTCAACGGCCAATGCGAGGCAGCGTTCAAGTTCTATGAGCAGTGCCTTGGCGGAAAAATAGAAGCGATGGTTAGCCACGTGGGTACGCCGGCCGAGGCACAAGTGCCATCGGAATGGCGCGATAAGATCATGCATGCCCGTTTGGTCGTCGGCGGCGAGGTCTTGATGGGCATGGACGCTCCGCCTGACCGCTATAAAGAACCAAAAGGCTTCAACGTTTCGCTGCAGTTCAAGGACGTTAAAGAGGCAGAACGGGTATTTCATGCGCTGGCGGAAAACGGGAAAGTAGGCATGCCGCTGCAGCAGACCTTTTGGGCGGCCCGTTTCGGCATGCTGGTCGATCGATTCGGTATACCTTGGATGATTAACGGCGAAGTGGATGATTAACGGAGAAGTTGTCCCACCAAAGTAGAAAGTTCCTATCGCCACCAAAGTAGAAAGTTCCTATTTTGAGGGTCGGTTAGAAACCCTCATGGTATGTTCGCACAGCTCTGCCAGGGTCGCGCCTGGCGGGGCGCCCAAAGCCGAGGCGACGGGGCTGGCTCCGTTACGGATCGGCGACCCTCGGGCTTCGGCTCGAGGGGTTTTTCTTTGGTGTTGAAAAAGCATATCCGGGTGGTGATGCCTTGGAGCTGAGGCTTTGGGCATAGAACGCGAAGATCGCCGGGCCACTTTTTTGCCCGGCGCACCAATCAAGGTTTTCTCTCTCGTGCTTCGACGGCGTTCCACAACGGCAAGCTGGGCCGGTCGAAGAATCCCTGCATCCAGCTACTCTTGCCACCTGCATTGTGATCTTTGCGGACCGGTTTGTGAACTGCCGGAGCCAGAGAAGCCACTGGAGCGCCGCACTCAGCGATGTTGATGTAGCGGCCCTGGTAGCGAGCTTTCAACTCGCCGTTCAAGCGCAATTCCACGCGCAGTCGCTGATGCCGCATGCCGGCTTGCACGTCCACGCGCGCGATCTGGTAGCGCCGGCCAGCGAAGGAAAACGTGTAGTCGTTGCCAATGACGCGTTGCTCGACATGACACAGGATGGCAGCCAGTTCCAACTGCTCGGTCAGGGCGCGATGCTGGTTAGGATAGTCCTGAATCGGCCGCGCGAAGCGCTCATTCCACTCCGGCCAATACTCTTTCTCCAGAAACTCATTGGCCCTTTCCAGGGTCGAAACTTTGGCCAGCCTCAGTTGCTTGACCAGCCGGTCCTGGGCCGTCAAGAAGCTGCGTTCGATGCGCCCTTTAGCTTGCGGGGAATAGGCCGCGATCCAGCCGATCCCTAGTTCGCGCAGCCCGCGGCCGATCTGCGTCAAGCGATCCGCGGTTGCTCGTTCGGGGCGGCTTTCTCCCTTGGGTGGCGGAGTCGTAAACATCGAGTGGCGATCGGTGTAGACGTCCATCATCCGCCCATTTCGCTCCAGATACTCCCACAGCACGCCCATATTCTGGGGCGTCGCGTCGTGCTCTACAAAGCGGCCCCAACTCCAACTGGTCGCGTCGTCGATCATCCGTACCAGATAGCGCACCGGCCCTCGTCCTTCCAGCCAGTCGTGATCGGAAGTATCCCACTGCACTAACTCGCCGAAGCCACTGCGGCGGGCCCGCCAGCAATGCACTTGCTCGATCCTACGAGCACGGCTCTTCCACAATCCGGCGCCTATCATCCAGCCGCGCAATGTCTCGTCGCTCAACTCCATGCCATGCCGCTTAGCCAACTGCTCGCTGGCGAAGGTTGGTCCAAAGTCGTGCCACTCCGGTTGCTTCAGAATCTCGATGGCCCGGGCTTGCACCTTCGCCGCTATCTTGCGGTTCGACGCCCTGCCCCGCAGCCCATGCACCACCACCCGGTCCCCCTCCCGCTTCATCCTCCTCAGCAGCTTCCGCACCCAGCGCTGGCTTACTCCCATCCGCTCGGCCGCCTCACGCTGAGTCATCTTCTTGTCGCGCACTCGCTTTAGCCATTCCAGCCAGTCGCGTTCTTCTTGGCTCATTCCGATTCGTTCCATCCTTCTGCCTTTCCGCTGTCAAGAGGAACTTTCTACTTTGGCCATTTAGGAACTTTTCACTTTGGCGCGACATGATTAACGGAGAAGTGGCTGCCTGACCGAGGCCTTTGATACAATAGCCGCTGCCTGTTGCTATACAAATGAGACATACCCATCTCGTTCCTGTAGTAGCTTTCGGTCTGCTGCTGGCGACGACGCCGCTTTCAGCGCATCATTCATTTGCCGCCGAATATGACGGCAAGAAGCCGATCCAGCTCCAGGGCATAGTCACCAAGATTGATTGGGAAAATCCGCATGTCTACGTCTACATCGACGTTAAGGACGATGCCGGCAAAGTCGTGAATTGGGCATTGGAAGGGCATCCTCCCAACACTCTTCGCCGCACAGGATGGACCAAGGGTGCGCTGAAAGTCGGCGACACAATTTCCGTCAGCGGCTGGCGATCCAAAGATGATTCGGACCGGATCGCCGGTCGGGAAGTGACGCTGCCGGACGGGAAGAAGCTCTATCTCGGTCCGCCATCGGAATAGGAGCCTCACGATGCGACGGCTTTTTGTTCGCTCGGTCGTGCTGATTGCCTTGGTATGGTTCCCAATCGCCGCTCAGGTGTCCCCATCCGGTAAAATTCCACGTGCGGACGATGGGAAGCCGGACTTATCAGGCATTTGGCAGGCTATCGGCGTGAGCCTGTTCGGTGAAACCGGCGAGGTGCGGCCGGGCGAAGGGCGCGCCAGTACCTACGGCCCGCGTGAGTCGGCGCCATATCAGGCCTGGGCGGTGAATAAGGTAAACGCGCTCGCCGCCGATAACCGCACTGATCCCAACGTTCACTGCAAACTGGCGGGCGTGCCCCGGATAACTGGCATCCCGGTGCCATTCGAGATCGTGCAGACACCTAAGAAGACGGTCATCCTATACGAGTCCAATCATGCTTTCCGCATCATCCCTACCGATGGCAAAGGACATCCGCCGGATTTAGATCCGACGTACATGGGCGACTCGGTGGGCCGCTGGGAAGGCGATACATTTGCCGTCGACGTGACGGGCTTCAATGACAAAACCTGGCTTCCCGGCGCGGGACATTTTCACAGCGACCAATTGCACGTGACTGAAAAGTTCAAGCGCAATGCGGACGATACGATCTCCTACGAAGCCATCATGGACGACCCCAAGGTTCTGGCCAAGCCGTGGACCTATCGCCTGATTCTCCGGCATCCGCCGCGCGATGAACGAATCATGGAAGCGGATTGCTCAGAGAACAACCAGGATCTGGAGCATATCGTAAAGGACAAGTGAAGGCGCTACTTGTCACGACTCATGGCCCAGTCGTATTGGGCTACTGCAAAATCGATCACGTCGGGAACATCCTCCCGCAGCAGGTAGCGGTTCTCGACCAATTTCCGCGCCGCCAGCGCTACTTTTCCGACGTACTGATCGCGACTCGCGTAGCGCTCTTCGAGGGACAACCGTGAATCCCCTTGCGCTTCCCGTTCGGCGCGGGTGTGGGCGAATGGAAAAAACGACCCTGCTTCTCCAGCGAATTGATCGGTTGCGCCGGTTCCGGCCGCCCGATAATTCCAGCCGCTGTATGTAGCAATCGGTACTTCTACCGCAGGTAGCCGGATGCCCGCGCGCGCGTTGCCATTTTCGTCCACGGCCGGGACCAGCGAGACAAACGGCTTGCCGACATGCGGCGGCTCGAAGTCGACGATGCCTTCTCGCCACTTCGGACCGAAATCCAGCCGGTAGGTGATCAAGGCCGGCGGTGGGAAAAGCACTCCTGGAATTTTGGGCCAGCCCGCTTTTTCGCGAGTGGTCAGAGTTCCGTCGGAGATGTATGGAGACTGGCTGGGCGGAGGCGCGACGCCTTCCGACACCCACGCATCCAGCGCCTGCAAGAGCGCTCGTACGACCAGGTTTCGATTAATCGGATTCAGGGGCGCAGCCAGATTCGGCGCTTGTTCCGTGGGGAAAGGTCCGAAGAAGTGCGGTCCGGATGCGATTACGTAGATGCGCGTACCGGCAGGCGGCTCCAAGTCGCGCTGCCCGGCCGGATCGGTGTGAACCAAAGATCCGCTTCGATTGAAGTATTCGGAATTGCTCAGAATATGAAAGATCTTGGGCGCCACGTGCCGGGCTTCCGCGCGCGCCAACAGCGCGTCCGTTTGTCCGGTTTCCGGGTCCGTCTCCGGACCGTCGGTAAAAGGGAACATGTCTACGGGATACAGAAAATTGAAAAACTCCTCGGCATCGCGCGAAGCTTGTCCGAACCGGTTATTGAAAGAGCCCCGACCTGCTCCGCCAACTTCATCGATAGCGCCGTCAAAAACCATGCGGCCTTGCTCATCTTCATTAAATCCTTCATACAGAAAGTGCCGAAGAAAACGGCCGCTTTGCGACACACCCCAACCGTATGCAAATTGGATGCCCCGCAAAGGATTGCCGGTGTCAGAATACTTCAAGAAGCTGATCAGATCGCGCGTACCGGCCAAGCCCGTTCCCATGACACGCGGATCGCGCGCCCGATAGACCACGTCGTAAATGCGTCCCGGTTCAAAGCCACCCGCTAGCGCCACCATCGAATCGTCGACGAAATGCCATTTTTCCCGTGGAATCCGCTGCGGGGGCGCAATAGTTGTGTCTCGCACCGTCATGAATGCATCCGCGCTCTTCGCATCGGCGATTGGATAGGATCTATGTCCGCGATCCGCCAGCGGCGCGGTGTCGGACCGGGTATCCAAAATGAAATTACCGCGTACCAGGCCGGTGATCGGCGCGCCGTGATCGGTTGCAATCGGCATGTTCATGCGCATGCGGCCGTCGGGTACGTCCCATTGCCAGCCCATCCACAACAGCGAATAACCTTGTCGCATCAGAAAGCCGTCGCCCAAGTCAGCTTGTGTGGTGGGGTCCTGACTGGGCCCACTTTTCTGAAAGGTTCGTAGCATTGCCTTGGAGCCGCGGTTCCCAACTTCGTACAGGAGCCGCCCGTTCCCGCGACTTACCTCCGTTGGTTTGAGAAGATAAAAATCCGCCGAAAACGCCACCTCGCCGCGCGAGTTTCGAGGCGCAAGCCCAAGATCGACGATTCCTGCGTTCTGCGGAAGCGACGGATTGAGGGCGAATTCAATCGTACCCGTCAGCTTTTCGTATGCGCCGACTGCACCAAAAAATTTTCCATTGAGGACCCGCTCACGATGGTCGATGCGGATCTGAACGACGCGCGCATCCGCGACCGCCGGCAAAAACGCCATCAGGTAGGACAGGCGCCGTAGCGAGGTTCGCATGGATTTGTTGTAGCGCAAGCGGCTAGCAGTAGCAAGTGATGGATTGTATCTGGTGATACACTAGGGAACTTACTAGTGCCACAATGATAATTCACCTCGTAAATCCAAGCGATACCTCCTTTGGAACCGCAGTCATCACACCACGATGGCTGTACGTGTTGGCCGGGGCGACGGCCAAGTCGTTCGGAGATCCGGAGATATGCGATGAAACTCTAGAGCACCTTAATCTAGAGTGCATTCACATCGGCGACGTCGTCGGCATTGGCATTCATACCGGCAATGCGTTGCGCGGCTACGAGGTAGGACGCGCCGTCCGGCAACGGGGCGCGTGGGTTGTGTTCGGCGGAATACATTCGACGCTCTACCCCGATGAGCCGTTTGAGCGAGGCGGCGCGCATGCAGTAGTGAAGGGCGATGGCGACATCGTGTGGAACCGCGTTCTCCGGGACTGTGCGGCCGGTAATCCGGAACGCCTTTACAACGGCGGGAGGGTAGAGCCAGAGGACTTCAAGCAGGCCCGGTGGGACTTACTTCCGCCTGACAGCTATATGTGGGCATCTGTCCAGACTGTGCGCGGATGCCCCAAACATTGCTCGTTTTGTTCGGTTTGGCGGACCGATGGACAGCGCCCCCGCCAGCGCGCGGCCGACGGCGTCATTGGGGAGATTGTAGAGCTGCGCCGCCGCGGCTTCCGCTTTATCGCCTTGGCGGACGACAATTTTTATCCTGTCACGCTGACCGACATCGAACTGGCGAAGAAGCAAAACAACCCGGGCAGAGTCAATCAGCTTCAGGCTATGCGCGAGGAGCGTTTCGAGCTGATGGAACGGTTGTCGGAGCTGCCCAAAGACATGACGTTCTTTACGCAGATCACCATGGAGGCTGCGGAGGACACTGGGTTTTTGGATGCCATGAAAAAAGCGCGCATCAGGGGCGCGCTGGTTGGGGTCGAAGCGGTCACCGCCGAAGGCCTAAAATCCGTTTACAAAGATTTCAACTTATCTGGGGAAAATCTTGTCAAACAGCTCCAGAGATTTTCCGATCACGGCGTGCACGTTCTTGGTTCGTTCATCTTCGGCCTGCCGAGCGATCGCCCGGACACGTTTGACGCCACCCACGATCTTGCCCAACGGGCCGGCCTTACGTTTGCCCAGTTCGTCATGCTGACACCCTTTCCGGGCACCGTCGATTTTGAGAAATGGGAGAAGGCGCAGGGCGAAAGTGCGAAGCACGTCGATGGGATCCCGTTGACGCGCTATTGGCTCATTCCCGCGTATAAGCGGCCGAAGATGTTCATGCCGCATCCCAGTATGACCTCTGAAGAGATGCGAAAACGTACCCAGCGCGTGTGGGATCGTTTTTATAGTTTCGCTTCCGTCTGGAAGCGATCGCGCTGTACACCAAATCTTCGCGCGCGCCTGGCGTTCGTCTTTATTTCGAAACTATATCGTCAGATGTACGCCAGCACCGGTATCTCCACCGATAGCGCCCGCCGGAACCGAGCCAGCGCCTGGGCCCGCTGGCTGGCGGTCCCTTGCCGCAAACTCTTCCAGGGGCGCCCCATGCCAGAACTCCAGATCCCGTGCACCAAAAAAACGGTCCAGGCCTTGTTCGAGATAAGCCAGTAGGGCTTGAATAATGGGCCGCCTGTGGACGAAATCTCCAGCCAGTCAGATGCAAGCTACCCAGTCGGCGGCTGAGCACGTTCCCGCTGGTCGACGAGCTGAAGGAAAGACGCGGCTTCGGGGTAATCCGGCCGGAGCTTCAACGCCTGGTTGAAATCCGCTCTGGCGCGCACCAGATCGGGCATGTACAACAAATGATAAACGCCAACGAATAGATGTGCTCGCGGGTCCAGCGGACGCATTCTCACAATGCGCTCGGCGATTTCAGTAGCTTCGTCGTACATTTCAAGCTGATGATATTCCGCGGCGAGAAAATCCAGCCGGGAGTCGTCGCTCGGATCGGCTGCGATCTCTTCCTTTAGAATCTCGATGTACCAGTGGTTCTTGCGGCGCCGCGCTTCCCGGTCCGAAGAGAACCTGTGATCGATGCGGATGTCGGTTTTATTTAAGCGCCCGCCTCCGGACAGAATCGAGGCATCGATGATTTCGTGGACGCGGCCCCGGTATCGATAGTTGGGCCGGTTCGGAAAGAGCCGGACGACGTAGTCCGTGAAAGGGCTTTGGGAATCCGACGAGGTATTGTATCGCTCCAGGAAATATCCCGCGTTTTCATCAAGAGCGATAAGCTTTTCGATCTTGGACGCGCTGTCCGGTTCCAGAGTCTCATCGGCGTCGAGCATCAGGATCCACTGGCCATGCGCGCGCTCGATCGCGCGATTGCGAGCGGCCGCGAAATCGACGACCGTGAAATTGAATGCGATCACCTCCGCACCGTATTGGGCCGCGATGCTGAGGGTTGCATCGGTCGAACCGGTATCGACGATAACGACCTCGCTGGATAGCGCTCGCACCGAATCAAGACAGCGTGCAAGGTGGCGCTCTTCGTTCTTGACAATCATGCAGAGACTGAGCGCGGCTGGCAAATGCGGAATACCTGTTCAGATGATAAAGCAAGTTACAAATGCCGCGTTGCTGCTGCCTTTTAGTATGCCATCCAATTTGGTCATCAATTGATGGCATAATATCAGGCAGGGAGTGCATTTCATGAAGAATTTCCACCTGCCGCTGCCGGAGCAAACCTACAGCCTTCTACGGCAGGAAGCCAAACGAATGCAGGTGCCGGCAACAACCTTGGCGCGTGAAGCCCTGGATGGGTGGCTGCGGCAACAGTTCCGAAAGGCCCGGCGGGACGCTATCGCGGCGTACGCGGCCGAAATGGCGGGAACGCATTTGGATCTCGACTCGGATTTGCAGGCGGCGGCGATCGAGCACCTTGTGAAAACCGGCAAGGGCAGCTAAATGAGGCGCGGCGAGGTTTACTGGGCGGACCTAGTCCCGAGATCGGGATCGGAGCAGACCGGCCGACGTCCCGTAATCGTTGTGTCTCATGACGGCTTTAACCAGACTTCTGGATGGAGGTCGATCATTGTGGTTCCAATTTCAACGTCCTCATCACAAGGCCAACGCGGACCCACCGTCGTTGAGCTTTCTGGAGGCACTGCCGGTCTGTCGAAGACAAGCTTTGCTGTGTGTCATCAAGTGACCACGCTGGATCGAGCCAAGCTGACCAAGAGAGTCGGTAGCCTCCCAGCTGAGCCGCTGCGTGAAATCGAAGAGGGATTGAAGGCTGCGATGGACCTGGATTGATCCCTATCTGATACGATGTCACTTACTAATTCCCCATGCTTTTGGCCTACGATCCGGCGACCAATCCCCTAAACAACAACGAGTGGGCTTTTCCACTCTTCGAATGCATACACATTGCGGCCTTCGCCATGTCGGTCGGCACCATTGCCATCGTGGATCTTCGGCTTCTGGGCTTGGGCATGCGCCATCAGTCTGCCGCCCAACTCGTCAAGGATACGATGCTGTGGACGCTGGCCGGTCTCATCATCGTAATAACCTCGGGCCTGGTGATCTTCACTTCAGATCCGCTCCGGTATTACTACAGTCCCGCTTTCCGGCTCAAAATCATCTGCCTGCTAATTGCGATCATCTACAACTACACGATCCATCGCAAGGTCTCATTGTCCAAGGCCCCACCGATCGCCGCCAAGTTAGCAGGCGCGGTCTCTCTGCTGCTGTGGGTCACCATCGTTTTCGCGGGACTTTTTTATGCGTTCACCTAGAAAGCGCTCTTGAGGTTTAAATGACACTTGCTGAATTCAGCCAATGGGTACAAGGCTTGGACTTTTTCACAGCCCTGCGTGAATCCGCCCTCGCATACCCCATTATCATGTCTCTGCACCTCAGCTCCATCGCTGTTTTTGGCGGGCTGATCCTGATGACTGACTTGCGATTGCTCGGCTTGGCCATGCCGAATACGCCGGTGTCGGATATGATCGCGCAGACCCGCATTTGGAAGCGCATCGGGTTCGTCGTGATGGTGACGTGCGGCGCGTTGCTGGCTGGAGCCAAGCTCGACAAATACTACGACAACCCGCACTTTCAACTGAAGCTCTTGTTTCTGATGTTGGTTGGAGTTCACGCTCTCGTGTTTCATCGCAGCGTCTATGGAAACGCCGCGGCACTCGACCGCGCGCCGGCTATTCCGCCTATTGCTAAAACAGCGGCGTGTCTTTCGCTCGTGCTGTGGATCGGAATCTTGTCCTTCGGCCGCTGGATCGCTTACTACGAACGGCCTGGCCAAGTCGGCAGTGCTCCAGCAGCTGCTACGCGGCCGCTGAGCCGCTTACTGCTCTCCCGATAACCTGCTGCGCATGGAAAATCCGTGGTTGCACCGTTATGCAGTTTTGGCTGCGGCCTGTACGGTGCTGCTCTTTATTACCGGCCCGGTGGTGTCGACCAGCGAGGAGCGCCCTTTGTACTCGTTGGGTCAGGGCCATGCGTGGCTGGGCGCCGCAGTGACGATCCTGATTGCTGGCCTGCTAATCTGGCTGTCGCGGTCGAAAGCACCTGTCTGGTTGCAGCGGCTGGCTTGGGCTGCTCTGGGCGCCAACATTGTTCAGGATCTTGTGGCGCTTGAGTCAGATCCACTGCCGGTGCCTGTGAGAATCGCGCACAGCTTGCTCGGTCAGCTTTTCTTCTCGGCTACGGTTGCTATTGCCGTTTTCACGTCGAGAAGCTGGAACCAAGTGCCGAAGCCGATGCTAGACGGTTCGAGGCTCCGGTTTCTAGCGACGACAACGGCCGCTTTAGTGCTCCTGCAAGTCACCCTCGGGGCCGCTTTTCGTCACGGAGTTACCGGAGGCCTGCCGCACATACTCGGCGCGCTCGTGGTCGCGGTTTTTCTCGGTCCGGCTATGACGGCTATTTTGCGGACCGAAACGCCTGAGGTACGCTCCGCTGCGATTGCATTGATAATGCTGACGACCGTTCAATTGCTGTTAGGTTTCGCGCTCTTGACCATGCAGTCCTTCGACGACATAGACCCTCTGGTCGTAATTATCGCAACCACCGCTCACGTGGCCATTGGAGCGTTCACGTTGGCGGCTGCTGCGATAACGGCTATCTTGATCAGGCGCGCTACGGCCAAACCAGACCCCTGACTGATTGGGTAGTTTTTGTAATTCTGATTTGAGGGCGCCTTTATCGTGGCGTCAAAGGAGATGCTCATGCGTCGATGTATTCTGCGATTTTTTTTGCCGCGGCTGGTCCTATTTCCCATAGCCTTCGCTCTGATGGCTTCCAAAGCACATGCAATTCCGGCGTTTTCCCGTCAGTATCAGACCTCTTGCAGCACCTGCCATGTCGACTTTCCCAAGCTCAACGACTTCGGGAAAGCCTTCAAGGACGCCGGCTTCAAGTTCCCTAAGGACGACGAGACCTATCTGAAAGTTCCTGCTACGTTGCTTGGCGCGCCCGCGCAAAAGGAAGCGTTTCCGAATGCCATTTGGCCGGGCACGATCCCAGGTCTACCCCCGATCGGCTTCCGGATGAACACGTTTTTCCAGGTGACTGCCGGTCCTCGCAGCAACTTTAACAGCGTGGCGGGACCGAACACGGTTCCTCCCTTCATTCCGGCTACTGACTTCGAGACGGGACTCTTCAGCATATTCTCGGCTGGTAATCTGGGAAGTGACATAGCTTTCTGGGTGGATGACGATATCAGCGTCGGCGGAAGCAACGCCGCGGGCGGCCTGGGCGATGGTTACCTAAAATTTGTAAACATCGGACGCTACCTCCACCTCCCCACTGATGCCCTTGCTTTCCGCGCCGGCCAGTTCGAGCTGGATCTTGCCTTTTACCCAGGCGAGGAGCATCAATCTCAGCCCCTATGACATTTACTTGGAGAGCAACATCGGTGTGATCAATTCGTTGACCAACCAGCAGAACGTTGCGAACCAGTTCATGTTCGCGAACGCAGCCAAGGGCATCGAGCTGAGCGGAGGCCATCTCTACGGCGGCTACCATTATTCGGTTGCGATTATCGATCAGAACACCAGCGGCCTCAACCAAGCGGACAATACCAGCCAATTTGTACCCTCGGCGACGGGCGGAGCGAACGGGGGCGTCGGGTTTGCTTCCGACACCAGCGCCAAGGCGCTTTACACCCGCTTCTCTTACCGCTTCAATCTGGAGCGCGACGAGGCCAGCCGCAAGGACGTGCAGGCAGCCGGTCCGACGGGGCCGCGCGATCACACGTATCTGAACTTCGGCGGCTTTTATCTGCGCGGGAATTCGCGCCAGGGATTCGTTGGGCTGCAGGCGAATGGCACAGACACAACCCTGCTCACGGCGCGCGAGCCCTACTATCGCGCCGGTGGCGACTTCAGCTTCAATTACCGGAAGCTCAATATCTACGGGCTTTACATGCGTGGCAAAGACAACAATCTGCTGCCGGTGGATTCGTCCGGCAATGTGATTCTTCTTCCGCTTTCTCCCACCATGGGGCCCTACCCGGTGCGGTTCGTTTCCGACGTACCCGCCACCTTCAGCGGCGGATTTGTACAGTCCGATTTCCTCGTCCTTCCCTGGGTCATGCTGATCATGCGTTACGACGTCGTCAACTCCAGCGCCGACCGCATTAACGGGTTCGCGTTGGCCGGCGGTACGCCCTTCTTCGCTCCACTGCGCTCCACGCGAAATCGCTTCACTCCCGGCGTCCAGTTCTTGATCCATCCCAACATCAAGGCTTCCTTTGAATATCAATTTCGTCCTCGAACAGAGTGTGGAAAGCGTAACGTCTGCCACCGACCTGCAACAGGCTCAGAATCCGTTTCGGATCAACACGGCGCTCTTCGGATTGGAGTTCGTGTACTAACCCTTGCGTGGTGATCCACGTGCGCAAATTCATGGAGAAACGAATGTCAAAAAGTTATAGTCATTTCGCGAAAACAGCTCTAGCTCTGCTGGCCGGCAGTGCTAGTCGCCGCCTACGGTGGCAGTGTGAGCGGAAAGATCAGCGGCGGAAAAGGAGTCGGAGTCGTTTACATCGACGCCATACCAGGGAAAGACCTTCCCGCCGCCAGACAAACACATCACTATGGACCAAAAGTCGCTGCTGTTCCAGCCCCACGTCATAGTGGTCCTGGTGGGCTCGACAGTGGACTTCCTCAACGGCGATAACGTGCAGCACAACATCTTCTGGCCCTCGGTTTCGGGCAACAAGAAGCTCAGCCACAACATGGGCACCTGGCCTAAGGGTGAAATTCGCTCGTTCAAGTTCGACACGCCGGGTATTGTTCCTCTGTTGTGCAACGTGCATCCGGAAATGTCGGGATACATCATCGTGGCGCCCACGCCATACTTTGCCGAAGCCAACGCTTCTGGGGACTACAAGATCGACAACGTCCCGGATGGCAGCTACACCCTCACCGCGTGGCGCGAAGGAATGAAATCGCAATCCAAACCCACAGCGGTCGCCAAGCAACGCAGCGGTAGATTTCACGCTCAGCAAGTAGCAGGAGGCTATGTATATGTACAAAGGTAATATTGTTTTGGTCGTTGCTATGGCCGTTATTGTTCCACGGTGTTTTCCTCAGGTACTCTCGCCGCCGGAGATTCTCGATCCTGCTATGCGCGCGCTCCAGCAGAAGCATTTGCCCGAGCTGAAGGCGGCGGCTGTCGATATTGCCTCGCATCGCTATCCTTATCGTTTCTACCTAAGCCGTAAGTTGGATCTAACCGAGCAGCAAGAACAAGAGAACGATCAGCGCTCCATTCGCTTCTCCAATTTCCAAGGCCATACGGTGCTTCAGGTAACGGGCAACTATTTCGCCTCGTACTCGGAGGATTCCATGAACCAGAACGAGCGCGTGAAGCAGACCTATCTTGACGTGATGCTTCCGATCCTTCGCGCCGCGGCGTCTCGCCTTGGCGGCGAGACCGAACTCAATGCTTTTGCCATCGAAATTGCCCACCACGTTCGCAAAAAGGTGTTGGGAGTCGCAGTGGAGCATCCTGAGAATCTGGCGCTAATTGTTCCGTTTGCCACGGCCGAGAAAATTGCGGCCAGCAATAACGTAGAAGACCATATGACTGCTCTGCTCCAATCGCGGGTCTTTATCGATGGAAAGCCTGCTTCACTCTGGCCCAGTCACCCTGACGCAACGGCGCCTGCACCTCCCATCGCTCGCGCAGCTGTCTCGCCCCCTCCAGCCGCGATCCGGGATTTGTCTCCCAGCACGCTGGGCAAGCAACAGGTCTCTTATCAAGGGATGATCGACCGCATCGTTCACGACTTGGATTCCGAGGCACATTTCACATCTTACGCGCCGCCTGTTCTGGTCGGCTTTCACGGGAAATCATATCTGCAGTTGTCGGTCGCTACCGACCTTGGTGCTTCTGGTCTGGGCTCTCAGTACCGAATCGCCGCTTTGGCTTTCGACCGGCATGTCTCTCATTTGATTCGGCCGCTGCTCGGGATGATCCCCAAGGATTCTGATTTCGACGGCATCGTCTTCAGCTCCACTGTTACCGCCGCATCCGAATCCGTCGAGTTCTTCCTTTCGCTTTCCGAGCTGCGGCGATACGCGGAGTACGATCTCACCGGGCAGCAATTGATCAATTCCGGGCTGGTGCTCATTAACGGCGAGCGCGTTGGTCTGGAACTCCAGAGCGCGGAGGCCGGCCTCCACTGAGCGAGCTAAGTTTGGATGGTACCGCGACAATTCCGAGCGCCGCAGAAGCAGCGGACTCGTTCCGTTTGCTTTCCAAAATTGTAGTCGACAGTGAGTTCCTCGCCCGGCTTGATCACACGCAGACTTAAGTAGAGAATGTGCCTTTTCATGACCCGGCTGATCAGGTTCGGTTCGCAACTGTGATTGATGATTTCGGCGCCGCTCCCGCCGATGGCGCCATCGACAGTCCAGTAATTGTCGAGCACAAACAAGTAAGTGTGGTCCGCATACTTTGCCTCCCGGCGGTTAAGCGGTTTGCCGGTGTATTCGATCACTTTGCGGTTGACCGGAATCAACTCCCGCGCGTAGACCCCGTAGCGATGAATTGCGGATTTCCGGATCGAAAGCTTGAAGACTGCGTAGCGTGGATCGATACGGGGAGTTTTTACCAGAACTCTTCCCATAAACGATGTATTTTAGCGGATCGGGATACTGCGGGGCAGGTTCTACGACGATACACCCATCTGGACTTTCTCGGGCCTCTTATTTTTTTTCCCGTCCCAGACCTGCACCGCTCGATATCAAAACCGGACGGAATATTTCGCGAAGAGGATCTTCGGGCGCAAGTGAGTTCGCCAGTTTCATAATCGTGGCGCGGCCGAGCCCGCGCTGGTGTTGAGCAAGGGCGTCATCTTCCGAGTGTCAGTAAACTGGCGCCGCAGTTCCGTGAACCCTCCAGGCAGTCAGGGGGACATCGTATCCGTCAATCGTTGACAGGCCGTCCGATGATGCACTCCTGTGCGTGCCCAGTCCCCGGCCGCGATCGCGACTCGAGTCGAAGATCAAAAGTCTGCGAATTAACAAGCACTCGCCGCAGCCGACCTAATCACGAAGCCAGGCTTAAGCGCTCGCACACTTAAACAATCCGAACATCTCCATCGCGATTGTAGGATAATGCCACCATCTATGTGCCGCAGCATTAAAGTTCTACGCCGCAACGACGCTCTGGTGACTTCGGAAGAGATTTCAGCCGCCGCTTTGCAATTCGTGCGCAAGGTGAGCGGCTTTCATAAACCATCCAAAGCTAACCAGGCTGCGTTTGATGGGGCGGTCCAGGACATTGCGCGCATCACTGAACAACTGCTGGAGAGATTGGGCCAGGCGACCAAGAAAGACCTGGCAAAGGAGGCTGTGTGAGAAAACCAATCGTATTGATGGGACGCCTTGCCGTAGTGGCAGGTGCGCTGGCTGCCGGAGTCTCGCTGGCCAGCGATACTAGCGGAAAAGGTGAAAATAACAATTCAAACGCGTGCAACAACTTGCCGAGTTACAGCGACCTGAAGGCTGCTTTGAAAAGCGTGGCTCCGGCCGCCAAAAGCGTGAACGGTGGCTTAGGTTTCAACATGTGGGGGACCATCGTGGACCGTGACGGGATTGTGTGCGCCGTGGTTTTCACCGGCGCCGACCGGCAATCGCAGTGGCCCGGCAGCCGAGTCATTTCCGCGCAGAAAGCCAACACGGCCAATGCCTTCAGCCTGCCAGGATTCGCTCTGTCCACCGCCAATCTGTATGCAGCCGTGCAGCCCGGCGGCACCTTATTCGGACTCCAGGAGAGTAACCCGGTGGATACCAATGCTGCCTACGATGGAAATGCCGCGAACTACGGCCAGTCTAACGATCCGATGGTAGGCCGTAAGATCGGCGGCATCAACGTCTTTGGTGGCGGTCTCGCACTCTACAACAAGACTGGTGTGCTGGTGGGTGGATTGGGCGTCAGTGGAGACACATCCTGTACCGACCATATCATCGCCTGGAAGACGCGCCACGCGCTGAACTTCGATGACGTACCGGCTGGAGTCGGAGCGGCGAACACCGACAACATGATCAATGATATGCCCCCTGAATTGCCCGGGCACACCACATCGCCTAGCCCCAGCGGATTCGGCCATCCGGCATGCGACGCGACGGCCACGGCCATCACTGTTGGTCTGCCAACGACTTTTCCGGTGGGACCAAATCCGTAAATTACATCGTTCTTCCGAACGGGCGCAACTTTCGTGCCGGGAAATGTCGGCGACCGTTGACTGGGGCTAGCCCTCGGGTCAATGCGAAGACGTTCATGAGCGATATCGAGAAGGTGCTGCCTTCACCGCGGATGGAGGCGTTAAAGCTTGAACCAATAGACCGGGGCACATGCGGCGACGGCCGCGATAGCTTGCAGTGCGAGAACGCGCAACGCTTGTCCTGGCGCCCGCGGAAACCATTTCAGCGAAAAGTACGCCGCTACTGGTATTTGTCCAGCCATGAGAAGTTGCCAAAGATGGGCCGCGGTTCCCTCATCGGCTTCACGCACCGCGCCGAAGATTGGAATGTGCCATAGAACCACGGCCAGCGCCGCTACCGACATTGCGATTGGAAGCAAGGCGCTCGGCTGTTTCAATGGAAAGCACTTTGTACTATAGGGTAAAGCACATTTTTGTCAATGGCCTGCCGCTTGCAAGCGCAGAATTCTCGAAGTCACCTGGACGTCACGTACTGAACTCATAAATCTTTTTTATCAACCTGACACCGGAGGCAGGAGTCTAACAGCCTGAGGTCCCGAGTTTGTCGCCTGCGGCCGGACGTGTCCAATATCAGCAAAACAGTAGCGAAGCGCTTCGCTGCCCCAAGTGCGGGTCTGGTCAGATTTGCCCTTCCCGGCGGCGCTTAGTTAAGGATTGGGTGTTCTTTATCTTCTTTCTAAACCCTTACCGTTGCGCACAGTGCCTCCGCCGTTTCTTCCGATTTCGATCGCGCTGGGCCAGCCGCGCAGTAATGGTCACGTTGTGCTTGAGCCCCCTGCTTATCCTGGCCGCTTGGTTTCTCGAACTGCGCTCACTCCAGAAAGTACGTGCTCTCTCGGCCCCTGATCAGATTAAAACTGAACCTGCGCCAGCGAAAACCTTTCAGCAGCTATTAGATAAACGTTGAATCGCGCCCGGCGCTCCGCTCAGTCAAATTCCCGAACCGGAGCGGTCTGGTCAACGCCTACTCGTCCGGCGACGATGCGCGCTTGATAGTAATTCTCTCCGCGCACTGGCGCGCCTGCCATGCGGCGCAACATCGCGATCTGGCCGACGTGTGTAAACGCATCTGCTATCGGGCCCTGGAAAAGTTTCTCCGCCGGCTCGTGCAAAGGCTGCATCGGAAGCCAGGTAGGCATCGAATGCTTCGATGGCCGCAAAGAAACGCCTGCATTTCCGCGTCCCATGAACCAGGAGATGAATCATGCCACCGTTGCTGGCCTTGCGCGATTGAGAGCGCCCACTCCATCAGATCGCCGATGTGCGCAAGGATTTCGCCCGGACTGCGGGTCTGCTGTGAAGCTCGAAAATGCCCAAATGTATCCGGTGCGCCGCGCACCGTTTTACCACCGCGATACGCGAGTGTGGCCAGAGTGTGCCGCAGTAGTTCGCGAGCCGGGCTGAACATGACAATAAGATTACTCTTTCGACAGGTTAGAAGGTAGACGAGAATAGGTACGGTGGGCATCAACTTTTATCTCTTAGTAGTGTGCGCTCTCCTCAATCCGTTCATTAGCAGGGCAAGACGCCGGCACAACCGGCAACACAACCAATGCCGATCCGCCGGAGCGCTGGAATCTCTACTATCAAGCGACTTCCATCGGCCAGCGGCACGGCGCATTCAACTCTCCCTACCAAGGGCCGTTCAGTCTCCAGCCCTATCCAGAGCGCGCCGTGTCGTTAACCACCACTTTGTTCTTCGGCCTGCGACTGGATCAAAATACTCAATTCTATTTCGATCCCGAAATTGCCGGAGGCCGCGGGCTTAGCAGAGTCGACGGCCTGGCTAACGCGCCCAATGGCGAATTGCCGCGCATCCAAACCGCCACTCCGAAGCCGTACATCGCTCGCCTGTACATTTCTCACGATTTCGGCTTCGGCTCAGAAAAGGAGCACATCGAAAGCGATTCAAACCAGCTAGGGGGCGAGCGGCCAATGAATCGTTATACCGTGACGGTCGGGCGATTCACTCTCACGGATTTTTTCGATAACAACAATTACACCCACGACCCGCGCACTCAATTCCTGGCCTGGGGCGTCATGTACAACGGCGCATGGGATTATCCGGCCGACACGCGCGGCTATACCTGGGGAATCGTGCAAGAGTTGCACACGCACAATTGGTCGTTCCGATACGCCGCTGCAGCGCGAGCCTAAGGTCGCCAACGGCGGCAGCTTCGACCGGCGCATCTTCCGCGACCGCGGCGACACCTTCGAAGTCGAGCGCCGTTACTCCATTGGAGATCTTCCAGGCGCCATTCGTCTGCTCGGATTCCTGAATCATACCGATTCGGGCAGCTACGCCGCTGCGCTTCGTCTCGCCGAGGAAACCGGAACAACACCTAACATCATGGCTGTCCACCGCGCCGGGACTCTCAAATACGGAACCGGCATCAGCTTCGATCAGGCGCTGCCGCGAGACCTCGGTTTCTTCACTCGTCTCGGCTGGAATGACGGCAAGACCCAGGACTTTGCTTTTACCGCCATCGATCGTCTGGCCAGCGCGGGCGTTTCTCTGAAGGGCGCCAGATGGAAAAGAAAAGAGGATGTTGTCGCCACTTCCTTCACAGCCGCAGGACTCTCCGGTGTTCATGCGTTATATCTCGCGCGCGGCGGGTACGACTTCCTGATCGGAGACGGCCGGCTGAACTACGCGCCTGAGTACCTTTGGGAAAGCTACTATAGCGCGCGGTTGTTCCCAGGATTCTATGCGACCTTGGATGCGCAGCACTACAACAACCCGGCCTATAACCATGATCGCGGCCCGGTGTGGATCGAGAGCATCCGATTGCACATGGAATTCGGACTAAAGCCGGGTAAGGCAAAATGAAATCGAAATGAGCCAGGCACCGGAATCATTGCGCGCGCTGCTTACCAATCTCATCGACTACGCCGGTCTCTATCCCCCGGCCGCCCTTTCGCTCCCAGTCGCGCTCTCCAATTACAAGCAGTATCTCGCGTCGCCCGAAAGCTGGATTCTGAATCGCTTGGTCCTGCCAGTCTCCGAACTCGACAACATCACGCTGGGTAAGAACTGGCGCGTTACCCTACTGGTGAATGACGAGCCGGGAGTGCTTCCGCCGCAAGTGGAATCGCTCGAAACCAAACTGCTTCGCAAGCTTTCGCTGCCGACCTATTGCGAAGCGCCTCTCGATCGCATCAACGGCGCATTCGCGAAGGTTCGAACCGGCGGATTAATGGCCGACGCCATCCCCAAGCCGGCTGACATCGCCGACTTTCTGTGCGAAGCCGCCGGGCGCCGCGTTCCATTCAAGGCCACTGCGGGGTTGCATCATCCGATTCGCGGAGGGCATCCGCTTACTTACGCAGCCGACAGCCCACATGCCATCATGCACGGATTTCTCAATGTCTTTACCGCCGCAGCCTTCGCCTGGAACGGAGCTGACCGCGCGGCAGTCATTAGTGTTTTGCAAGAATGCGATCCCCAGAGCTTCGAATTCCTTGATGACGCGCTAACGTGGCGCGGCAGGCATCTGAAGACCGAGCAGATCGCGGCAGCTCGGCGCGACTTCGCGCATAGTTTTGGATCCTGCTCGTTTGAGGAGCCGATCAGCGACCTGAAAGCCCTCGGGTGGCTCAAATGATCGACTCGACCCACGATCCGGCACTCAAAAGCTGGGTGGAATCCGCCAATCGGCCGGATAGCGATTTTCCGATTCAAAATCTTCCTTACGCCACCTTCGCCCGTAAAGGACACAAGCCCACGCGGCTGGGGATCGCGATCGGAGACATGCTATTGGATGTGGGGGCCGCCTTCCAGATCCCGTCGATGGACGCTCTGATGGCGCTGCCCCGCTCGCTTCGAATCGACCTGCGGCGGCGGGCGAGCGAATTGCTGTCGAAATCCTCGACTGGCGCCGAACGTTTTTTGACGCCGCTGGCCGACGTCGATCTGCTGCTGCCCTGCAACATTCCCGATTACACCGACTTCTACGCGTCCATCCACCACGCCACCAATGTCGGCTTGCTCTTTCGTCCCGACAATCCGCTGTTGCCCAACTACAAGTGGATTCCCATCGCGTATCACGGCCGCGCCTCATCGGTGATTGTCAGTGGAACGCCCGTGCGCCGGCCTCAGGGACAAATTGTGCCCAATCCGGGTTCGCCGCCGGTCTACGCTCCGTGCCGGCTGCTGGATTACGAAGTCGAGCTGGGTGCATTCTTGGGTCCCGGCAATGCGCTGGGTGAGCCAATCCCCATCGCGCAGTCGGAAGAGCATATCGTAGGCGTGTGCCTGCTGAACGATTGGTCGGCACGCGACATTCAAACCTGGGAGTCGCAGCCGCTGGGCCCGTTCCTATCGAAGAACTTCGCTACGTCCATTTCGCCCTGGGTGGTTACGTTAGAGGCTCTGGAGCCGTTTCGTTGCCCTGCCCCGCCGCGACCCGCCGGTGATCCAGTCCCATTACCTCATCTCGCGACTGCCGGCGATACGGCATTCCGCGTCACGCTGGAAGTCTGGCTTCGATCGGCGGGGATGCAAGAGCCCATGCGCGTGAGCCAGAGTGATTTCTCGATCATGTACTGGACGCTGGCCCAGATGGTCGCGCATCATACTTCAAACGGCTGCCCGCTCCGGCCCGGCGATTTAATCGGCAGCGGGACAGTTTCTGGACCCGAGAAGCACAACCGCGGATGCCTGCTCGAGATGACTCGGCGCGGAGCGGAGCCGCTTACTTTGCCTACCGGCGAAGAGCGCCGATTCCTCGAGGACGGCGATGAAGTGATCCTGCGAGGCTGGTGCGAGGCGCCCGGGTTCCGGCGCATCGGCCTGGGCGAGTGCCGCGGCGTGGTCCTGCCTGCGCAAACCTAGGTTGGAACTTCGCACACCAGCATTCGTTCCAGATGGGAGCCGAGCGGGACGATGAAGTAGCGGGATTCGAGCCAGAAGGTGACAGTTAGCGGCACATCGGCACGAAGCGAACCTCGGTGTTCACCTTCGACTGCGACAAGCCTCCGGTCGGAGGAGACTTCGTACAAGTCGATGAAGAACTTTCCAGGTTTTCCGCGCGGAGCGAAAATATCACCATTACGGTAGTCCTGACCCTCCCAACTCTGGACCGCGAGCCATTTCTCATCAGGCGAAACTCGCGCATGCTCGCCTGGAATCGGCCATTGCGGGCCGGATTTTCGAAACAGCTTGCCTTCAAGAAGGACACCTTCTTCGGTTTTGGGTTCATAGGATCTACCCTTTATGTGGCTGCTTTGCGGAACGAGTTGGCCCGATTCCCATTCGGTCTGCGTTGCGCTTCGCACTTTCCCGGATCGAAGGTTTATCCAGAATTTGTCAGGGCTGTAATCTCTGTGAGAGCCAATCTGATCCACGGCGGCGACCAAGTATTCCTGTGGGCCGACGGCCGCTTTCCTAAATTCATAAGGGTAGCCGAACAGAAAGTGATCCACGTATGCCTTCTTCATGCTCTTTGTCGGCCGCCAGCCTCCTGGGAAATGAACCTCTCGACAGTGCTCCGCGCCTGCGACAACCTTGGCTAACGCCGATTGCCCTGGTGCAGCTGGTACCGTCACACTGAGCAAAACCAGGGCAACTATATTGCACAGTCGGATCATTGGATAGCTCTACTTAATGCTCGGCGAAATCGGCCGGAAACTTGAATTCTTGTTACAGCACTGTAGAGTAGAGACAAGATGCCCCGGCTCACAATGATTTCCGTTATCCTTTCAAGCGCTATCGCCGCTCTTGGACAGTCCAACCCGCCATCTTCTTTAAGCTGTCCAAGCACGCTCGAGGTAACGGAGACCGCCTCGCCTATGGAAGGATGGCGAAGTAGTTCCGCGCCAAAGCAACATGACTTCGAACGCGTCTCCATCTACAACGTCGACAAGGAAGGACGAGAATATGACCTGGCTCCCGATGATCAGGCGCGGACCAGCGGGAAGGTCGTCCAGTCCTGGAACTTGAAGGACTATCGCAGCATGAAGATCTTTCTGCGTTGCAGTTATCACGACACCGCTGCGGTCTTATATACGGAAGCGCCTGCCGCCCTCACCCGATGCACCTTCACATTCGCTTTGGACAAGAGCGGCGACTTCATCGGCAAATCCGATTTGGTCTGCCGCCATTAATACGTCGCCCCACCTGACGATTTCGTGACGCTCCCAGATCCTTCCGACAATCTCCGTATTGATAAAAAAGCACTTCCGGTTGGGCGTCGACGTGCTCTCCTACCTCCGGAGTACACAGCATTGGCTACACCACAAGCGGCTCTGAGCCGGTCGCTAACCATTCCCGAACAAGCCCCTCCGCTGCGGCGTCCGAGTCTCGATCTTTTGTTCCTGGCCGGAGTCGTGATCGCTATGGGAGCCGTTATCGCTGGCATTTGCGCCACGCACGTCAGTCTGGCTTACTTCCTCCAACCCACCGGACTATTGATTGTGTTGGGCGGAACGCTGGGCGTTATGCTGGTCACCACGCCCAGGCATTCGCTGGTGCATTCGGCCCGCCGGATCGTCGATCTTTTCGCGGCCGATGACGTGCACCGAGAAGCGTTGATCGAGGAGATCATTACTTTGGCAAGAATTGCCCGGCGCGGCGGCCTCATCGCTCTGGAGCCAACCATCCAGAAAACGAGCAACGTCTTTCTTCGCGACGCCCTGCAACTGGCCGTGGATGGCCAAACCCGCGAGGAATTGCACGCGGTGCTCGAAACTCAGCTCAGAATGAACGAGCGCCACGGGGAGAGCGATGCGAAGGCGCTGGAGGTTGCAGGAGGTTTCGCCCCTACCATCGGAATCATCGGCACGGTCGTCGGGCTGATTGAAGTGCTGCGCCAATTCTCAAATCTTCAGGCGGTCGGCAGCGGAATCGGGACAGCCTTCGTCTCAACTATCTATGGCTTGGCGCTGGCAAATCTATTGTTGCTTCCGGCTGCTCACCGCATTCGGGCCCGCGTGGCGGAGAACTTTGAAACTCAGGAACTGATCATCGAAGGCATACTCTCGATCATCGATTCCCTGCATCCATCGTTGATGCGCGTTCGTTTGAACTCGTTTATTCGCGTGCCAAAAACCATGTCGCATAAACCAAATGCTGCGTAAACCAGCGTATTTCCAGGCGGAGACCGTCTCACACCACCGCTGGCTCATCAGCTACACCGACATCGTAACCGTATTGCTAATCCTGTTCGTGGGGGTGGCCGCGCAGGGCCTTCGGGATCATCCGGTTCAAGCCACTACAGTGACTGCTCCGGTCAAGGAGCCGCGCCAGGCGCTTCAACAAACGGAACAACGGCTGCAACAGCAGGGTCTCGATTTGCACCGCGAACCGCGCGGCCTGGTCATAAGCGTTCCGCAAGCGGTTCTGTTCGCGTCCGGGAACGATCGTGTCAGCCCGGCGGCTTATCCAATGGTCGCCCAAATCGCCGCCGTGCTCAGCGATGTCCCGAATAAAGTCGCGCTCGTCGGGCATGCCGACTCCATCCCGATACACAACCAGCGCTTCAAGAGTAACTGGGAGCTATCAGCTGCGCGAAGTCTGAATCTACTGACGCTGCTATCCACTGGATATGGCATCGATGAATCGCGGCTCTCCATTCAGAGCTACGGTTCCTACAGTCCGAAATCGTCGAACGATACCGAGGACGGACGCGCCGAAAACCGGCGTGTCGAGATTCTGATTCTGAACGAATAGCCGACCGACACCCATCCCCCCTAATCGCTTTTGCTATCGTGAGAATTTCCACGATGCAGCCTGCCTTGAATATTCCCAAGAATGCCGCGTTGGATCTGGTCTCGCTCGGCGCGCTGGTCCATCGCTTAGATCCCGGCATCATCCCATTCCGCAAAGCCACCGAATGTCAGATTCATGTCAGCGGAGGCGAGTTCAACGTTGCCGCCAACCTGGCCGACTGTTTCAAAATGCAGACCGCTATCACAAGTGCAATGGTCGACTATCCCATCGGTGATCTGGTCGCCGAGCGAGTGAGGGCCATGGGCGTCAAGCCTTTTTACAAGCGCTTCGAACATGACGGCGTCACCGGACCGAACATCGCGACCGTTTACAGCGATCGAGGATACGGCGTGCGCCCGCCCGTCGTTTTCTACAATCGTTCGAACGAAGCCGCGGCCCGCTTGAAGCCGGGCGATTTCGACTGGAACGCGCTTTTCGCCGGTGGCATCCGCTGGTTCCACAGCGGCGGGATCTTCGCGGCTCTATCGGAGACAACCGCCGAGCTGATCATCGAAGGCATGCGCGCCGCGAAAGCGTCGGGCGCCATAGTCTCGTTTGACCTGAACTTCCGCGAAAAGCTTTGGAAAATTTCTGGCGGCCAGCATCGCGCGCAGTCGGTGATCGCCCGAATCGTGGAAAATGTCGACGTACTGGTCGGAAACGAAGAGGACCTGCAGAAGGGATTAGGAGTTCAGGGCCCCCAGGTCGCGGCGAAATCCAAGCTCGACCCCAGCGCGTTTTTCGGAATGATCGATCGTGTGGTGAAGCAGCACCCTCAGATCAAGATCGTGGCTACCACGCTTCGCGAGGTACATTCCACAAACCGGCACCATTGGGCCGCCGTGGCCTGGATCAATGGTGAGACCCATGTTTCACCAGCCTGCGAACTGCCGGTTTACGACCGCGTCGGCGGCGGCGATGGTTTCGCGTCGGGCTTCTTCTACGGACTGCTGGCCGGCGAATCTCCCCAGGAATCGTTGAAGCTGGGCTGGGCCCACGGGGCTCTTCTAACTACGTTTCCCGGCGATACCACCATGGCGACGCTTGAAGAAGTTCGAGCGTTTGCCCACGGCGGCTCAGCGCGCATTCAGCGTTAGCGCTCGCCCATTAGCGCCCGCCTTTATCGCCAAACTCGTCCAAGGCCGCGCCCAGCTGCTTGAGACTCGCGGCCAACGCATCTGACTCGCCGCCGATGCCCATCCGGAAATGATCCGGCATTTCGAAGAACGACCCCGGCACTACTGTCCCGTCGTATTTCTCCCGGAACAGCTCGCAGAACCTGTCTACCGAGCCGGTGAGAAGCCGCGGAAACACCACCGTCCCGAACTGCAACGGCCGCACTTCGAGATCCTTCCTGGCAGCCAGGAATTCGTTGAGCAACCGCCGGTTCCTATCTAGCAGCCCGCGCGACCAGCTACGGATTTTGTCGAAATTCTGAAGGGCGATCACGCTGATCCGTTCGGCGGGGTGCGCCTGGTTTACACCAAAGAGATCGTTAAGCAGCCACATCCGGCGCGCCAACTCCGGCTCCGCCAGCACCCAGCCACAGCGCAGGCCGCTCAGCCCGTAAACCTTCGTCAGACTGTTGGTGATGACAAACTCCGGTCCTAGGTGAAAGGCCGAGCGCGGCGCGATTTCAAACGCCGCATCCAGGTAGACTTCATCCACCAGCACGCGCGCGCCCACGTGCCGTGCGATCTCACCGATGGAACGCATGTTGGCTTCGTCCGCGAAGGCGCTGGAAGGATTGTGCAGGTTGGTGATAACGATGAGCCGCGTGCGAGACGTCATGGCTCCCTCAATCTCGGCCGGGTCCAGTGCAAAACCAGTCTCAGCCCGCCGTGGGAAGCGGCGGACATCGGCCTGCAGATGCCCCAGGGCAGCCAGCAACAATTCGTAAGTCGGATGTTCCACCAGCACTTCGTCGCCCGGCTCCAGAATCGCCGCCATGGCGAGGTAGTTCGCCATCGAAGTGCCGTCCGCCGCCACGACGTTAGCAGGGGAAACCCCGCTCTGCGCGGCCAACGCTGCCTGCAGCGGCGGATAGCCATAGCCGGCTCCCCGAGCCAAAGGCGCAAAATCCTCGATTTTCACGGGGAGGCTGGAAAGCGGATAAGTGATCAACCCGCTGGTGGCCAGATTGTAACGCGCGCCTTGCCGCGTCTTCGCCCATTGCATGTAAACCGAACTCATCACGCGATTCTTCATGATCTGGAAAGTTTTCTCCTCCAAAACAAATACGCCGGAATCCCCGACGCCAGCAACAGCCAGCCGATAAGACTTTCCTGCGGATGGCTGAAAACCGTGCCGGCCACGATCGCAGCGCAAGCGAACACGAAAAGCCCGGTGGTCCACGGATGACCGGGAACCAGATATCCCACCTTCTCATTGCCGCCCTCGCGCCGGCGAAAAACGAACAGCGCAGCGGCAGTAAGTCCGAAAAAGATGAAGTCGGACGAAGTCACATAACTCAGAATCTGCTCGTAGCGCCCCGAAAGCGCGATCACGCTGGCCAGAGCTCCTTGCAGGGCGATCGAGACCACCGGCGCGTGCGTGCGCGTGGAAACGTAGCTCACGCTCCGGAAGAACAGCCCATCTTCGGCCATCGCAAAATACACCCGTGGCGCCGTCAGCATTCCCTGGCTCAGGAATCCGATGGTGGAGATGGCAATCGCGAACGCAGTGAAGGTCGCTCCCACCGAGCCCACCGCTTGCTGCATCGCCGTGGATGCCGGAGTGCTCGTGGCCGCCAGCCCCTCGGCGCCGAGAACACGCAGATAGACGAAATTCATCGAGAGATAGATCGCCACCACCCCGAGCACGCCGATCAGAAGGCCCCGCGTGAGGTCGCGGCGGGGATCGCGCAATTCGGCCGACATAAAAGTCGCAGTTTGCCAGCCCCCATACGAAAACGCAATCGGTGTGAGTGCGGCGCCGCCTGCCCGAAGGAAATCCCAAGGCTCGAACGGCGTCGGTGGTGCCGCACCCGCGGCCAGCGAGTGTTTCCCGAATAAAATTCCGCACACGACGATGGCCGCAATAGCGCAAATCTTCAGCGTCATGAATACGTTCTGCGTTGTACTGCCGGCCCGTACTCCCAGACAATTGATGGCTGTGAGGCCGGCCAGCACCAGGACGGCAATCACACGGTCGGCGATTTGAAGGTGCGTCACTTCCAGGAAGTAGCGGGCAAACGTCACGGCCACTGCGGCCATCCCGCCGGTCTGAATCACCAACAGTAATGCCCAGCCGTAAATGAACGCTACCGCCGGGTGATAAGCCTCTCGCAGATATGCATACTGGCCGCCCAGTAGAGGACGTCGCGCGGCCAGCTCGGCCCAAATGAATCCACCGCTGAGAGCGATCCAGCCGCCGATCGCCCACGCTCCCAGGATCAACACCGGCCTATGGAATTGGCGCGCGACAAGATAAGGGTTGATGAAGATGCCCGAGCCGACAATGCCACCCATCACGATCATGGTGGCGTCCAGCAGCCCGAGGCGCCGGGCTAAGCGGGCCATTCGCCCGATTCTGCCAATTCGGTGCTTAGGCTAGATGAGTCGTCGCTGCTGCAGTGGTCCAAGTGGATTCGGCTTCCATCATATCGCGCTGCGGGAGTGCGGGACGGGAGAGGGCATCGCCGCTCCCGTCCAAGCCCGCGATAGTGAGATAACGGAAGCCACTCCGCATCAGTCTTTCCCGATCCAGCGCGTTGCGGGTATCGAGCGCAATTGCCGTGCGCATGCGCCCCGCGATTTCTTCCCAAAGCAGGTCCCGATAAATCGGCCATTCGGTCGCAAGGATCAGCGCGTCGCTGTCGGAGGCCACTTGCTCCGGCGACTCGCAGCAGATCACTCCCAGGTCACCATGCTCGCTCCGAAACCGATCCATAGCTACTGGATCGTGAGCCTTGACCTTGCATCCGCGCTGAATTAGTTTGCGTGCGATCTCAACCGCGGGCGCGTCGCGCAAATCGTCGGTGTTCGGTTTGAATGCAAGCCCCAAAATTCCAATGGTCCGGCCTTTGAGGATTTTCAACTCGGCCAGCAATTTGTCGATTACTCGCTCGCGCTGCCTGAAATTGATCTCGCGCGCGGCGGCGACAATCGGCATGCTGAGACCGTACTCGGCTGCTGTGGCGACCAGCGCCGCGGTGTCTTTCCCAAAGCAGGAGCCTCCCCAACCCAGGCCGGCTTGCAGGAATCGGGTGCCGATCCGCGCGTCCAGACCTATTCCTTTGGCTACCTGCAGGATGTCCGCGCCCACCTTCTCAGCCAGGTGACCGACCTCATTGATGAAACTGATCTTCAGCGCCAGGAATGCATTGGCGGCGTACTTGATCAACTCAGCGGAAGCTAAATCGGTGGAGATGAGCGGAACGGCGCCGAGGCCTTCCGGGCGCGGCAGGAAAGTTGGCGCGCCAAAGGTTTGATCCAGAATCGGCCGGTACAGGCTGTAGAGCGCTTCCAGTGCACGCGGATCATCGGAACCGACCACCACGCGGTCGGCATACAGGCTATCCGACAACGCCGTCCCTTCTCGCAAGAATTCCGGGTTGGAAGCCACCGCAAACCGTCCGCCGGCCTTGCGCCCGTACTTTTGCTCGTAAGATTCGCGCATCAGCGAGCCAACCCAATTGCCGCTGCCGATGGGTACCGTCGACTTATTGACCACCACCGTAAAGTCGCCGTCAAAATGCTCCCCAATCCCCCGCGCGGCGGCGCTCAGATAGCGCAGGTCCGGACTTCCGTTCGGCGAAGGCGGCGTGCCGACCGCGATAAAGATGACCCGCGCATCGGGGATCGACTCAGCATAGTCGGTCGTGAATCGAAGATTTCCGTTCGCTTCGGCGATCAGCTCGGTGAGAAATGGCTCATAAATTGGCGTTTGCCCCGCCTGAAGCAGGGCGATCTTTTTTTCGTCAGAATCAATACAAGTGACTTTATGCCCCAGGAAAGCCAGGCATGTTCCCGTGGTCAAACCCACGTATCCGGTGCCGATAATGCATACATTCATAAAGACAAAGCGTATCAGGCCCGAAACAATCGGCACAAGAGTTCGACGGTACCGTTAGTACCAGTAGGACTTTCTAAACTTAAGATGGATCACAGACGCTGTAGGTCTGTGGTATTGTTCCCTACAGGTCGATATGCGCCTTGCTATTGTGTACTCCACGCTTTTGCTTGCCAGCGGTATCGCTTTGAATGCGAGCCCGTTGCTACAGGATCCCCAGATAGTGATCGATAGCGGCGGCGATGCCACGATAATTAGTCAACCTCCGGGCATCAATCTTGCCCAACCGTGCGGGTCAGCCACTTGCGTCTTCGATTTCGTCAACGATACGCCCAGCATCGTCACCGGCTTCAATTTCAAAACGACCATTAACACCGGTTTATCAGGCGAGGAGGCGTCACTTTTACCTGCTCTGATCCCGGCGGTTATTTTATTAGTTGCAACACCACTTATGACCCTACAACAGGAATCCTGCAATATTTTTATTCGGGCGTGAACCCCGCTGATGCAGATGAAAATGGTTCCAACACCGAAGCCGGCGAACAAGAAGGCATTCCACCGCAAGGTCACTTCATCATTACTTTGCAAGGTTGGACGGAAAACGAAGCCCTGTTTGTAGACGGCACTCCGCCGCAACTCAACAATACCTTTTCAACCAGCACGCCGGAGCCGGCTGTGGCGCTCACTCTAGGTAGCGGACTTTTGCTCCTGGCGGCAATGTTGCGCCGGCGGCGTACCGTTCAATAACCCGCTACGATCCGGATTTCGGCTGGAACTGCTTGGCCAAAGCGGGAAACTCAGGCCGCTGCCGCAAGTCCTTCAACTCTGGATCGCTATAGGCTTCCCGGACTGAATATCCCCGCGAGAGGGCTTCGCGCAGGCTTTGTAATGCCTCAGGCATCCGGTTTGCCAGCGTGTTGATCACGGCAGCATTGTAGAAGAAGTCCACATCATTCGGATTTAGTTCGCGAGCCCTCCGAATGAAATCCAGTCCGCGTGCCGTGTCATGTTTCTTGGCGTAGAACAGCCCCAGGTTACTGATCGCGACTGCGTCTCGCGGATTGGTTCGCAACGTTTGAAGGGCGAGAGCGATGGCTCGATCATAGGTGGAATTCGCTTTCTCTTGTTGACCCAACCAGCGATAGCAGTCCGCCAGGTTTCCGACTAACGCCGGGTCCTGAGGGCTTCATTCGACGGCTTTCTCGAAATTCGCGCGAGCTTCATCGTACCGCCCCAGGAAAAAGTACGACGTGCCCAGGTCGGTATAGATCAGTGCGCTCGGCTTCAAGTCCAGTGCTTTCTTGAAGGCAGCGATCGATTCGTTCCAGTTGCTCAAACGGTATTGTGTCGCGCCGATAGTGGTCCAGACTGGTTGCGTTGTTGGGCTCCAGCTCCGTGACTCGCTGGAAAGCTTTCAAAGCTCGATCATTGTCGCCAAACTGGTAATAGGCTGTGCCCAGGCTGTAGTGATTTGGCCAATAAAAAGGATTGGCATCCACTGCCTGCTGGAGCGCCTTCAGCGCTTCTGCTTTCTGCCCGGTTTTCGAATAGACATCCCCCAGGCGCCGATAGCCCTCATCGGAGTTCGGCGCCAGCTCGAGTGCCCGTCTCAACTCCGCCACTGCTTCCGTGCTCTTACCGGTTACGTTATAGACCTGTCCCAGCGAGAAATGGACTTCTGCAAGATTGCTATTGATGACGTTTGCCTTGTTGGCGGCATCCAACGCCTGCGTCGCCCAGGCCGGATCTTTCTTGATGTTGTACAGATTCACCCGGCATCCGCCATACCAGTGTAGGCCAGGGCGAAATGCGAGTCCTTCTGAGTGGCGCTCAGGAACAAGTCGAAAGCTTGCTTCAGTATCTGTTCATCCCGCTGGCGGTTGCCGAGCAGACTCCGGCCCTTCACGTACAATTCGTAAGCGCTAATATTCTCGGTGGAATGCGTGATGCTCTTGGCGCGCTCCTCGTTGCTTACCTTCACATCCAAGGCCGGATACCAAGCCGGCGTATATTTGATCTTGCAGGGTGAGCAGATCCTGCTTGACACCGGAGAAGTCCTTACTCCACACCCGGCGGCCAGTGGACGGCTCGTCCAGACTGATCGCAATCGCTAGCCGGTCTCCGCTTCCTTGCAGGCTGCCTTGGACCAGCAGTTTCGCTCCTAACGCGCGCGCGATTTTATCGGGCGGATCCTTGGCATTAACCTTCGCCGCCGCCGATGGAGATGCCAGGTGCACGTCTTTCAATTGAAAGAGTTTGGCGGACAACGAGTCGACAATCCCATCCGCGGTATACTGCAGCGACGCATCGTCGCCGTTCACGCGAAATGGAAGGATAGCGACATACTTGGCTCCGCCCGCGGTGCTGGTGGAAGACGCACCGGCGCCAAATAGAGATTGCCGGAACTTCGGCACACCAACGGAAATAGCTGCAGCGAGCAAAGATCGCCGCGGCGGTAACCCAAACAACCGGCCTTTTCCATCGCGGAGCCGTGGCCGCGGGTGGAACGGGTACGCTGGCGTCGCGGCGGCGCTGAGTCGGCGCTCGGTCAAGATCCACCAAAATGTCGCGGGCATGCTGGTAACGCTGGGCCGGATCCTTTTCCAGACAACGCATGATGATGTTGACCAGATAGTCCGGCACATCCGGATTCAAAGTCTTGGGACTCTTAGGGCTCTGCGTCACCCTCTGGTACATGGCCTGCAACACTGAATCGCTCTCGAACGGAAGATCCGCCGTGACCATCTCGTACAAAATCAGCCCCAGCGAATAGAGGTCGCTGCGATGGTCGACTGCTCCTGCCTCCACCTGTTCGGGCGACATGTAGCGGGGCGTTCCGTTTACCTCGCCCGTCGAAGTCATCATCGAGGCATGCACTTCTAATGATTTTGCGAGGCCGAAGTCGGAAACATAGACTTGGTCTTCCTGATCCACCAGTACGTTTTGCGGTTTCAGATCCCTGTGGATCACTCCTTCGCCATGCGCAGCTTCGAGAGCCAGGCAAAGTTGACGCGTGATTCGAACCGCGCGCGAATCGGTAGCTTGCCTTCCGCGGCGATGATCTGGTGAAGATCCCTCCCATCCACGTACGCCATCGAAATGAACTTCAGGCCGCCGACGTCGCCCAAATCGTGGATGCGAAGGATGTTTTTATGGGACACGCTGCTCGCTAGCAGAATCTCCTGCTTCAGCCGGTCCATGGAGCTGGGGTCGTTGGCCAACTCAGGCCGCACCAGTTTCAAAGCAACCGTTCGGCTCAGCTCCCCATCTTGGGCTTTGTACACCTTGCCCATGCCTCCCTCGCCGAGCAGGGATTCGATGCGGTATCTCGGCCCGAAGAAGCTTCCTGAAGAGAAGGCATGCAGGACCTGCCATCGAGCCTGATTGGCTGCCAGAAGATTGCGACGGCAATATCAGATTCAAGTCGCGCAAGATCTCTTCGGCGTTCTGATACCGAAGATCGGTCTTGATCTGCAGGCACTTCATGACAATGTCGCTGATGGCTTGCGGAACGGAGGGATCCACTTGGCAGGGCGGCGTGGCTAGCTCCTTGGTCCGGCGGATCAGGGTCGCCATCATCGGCTCGTCTTTGTATGGCCGCTTGCCGGTCAGCACTTCGTAAAAAATTACCCCCAGCGCGAAAATGTCGGTGCGAACATCGGCCTTCTCGCCCCGGGCCTGCTCCGGCGACATATAGGTGGGCGTGCCGATCAGGGCGCCAGTCCTGGTCATCCCCACCAGTTCCATCGATCGCGCCAGCCCGAAATCCATCAGGAAGACCCGTCCCTGCGCATCCAGCATGACGTTCTGAGGTTTCAGATCCCGATGGACCACGCCTTCGCTGTGCGCGGCTTCGAGGCCGGAACAAATCTGGCGGACGATCTCGCAGCCGTCGTTAACCGAAAATTTGCCTCGCTCCGAAAGGATTTTGCTGAGGTCCCGGCCCTCGACATAATCCATGGTGATGAATTTGAAGCTGTCGGCAATACCGAGATCAAAGATCCGGATGACGTTGCGATGCGTGATCTGGCGCGCCAGGATCAATTCCTGCTTGAAACGCCGGATGGTCTCTGGATGATTCGCATATTCGGGACGAATCACCTTCAGCGCGACCAGGCGATCCAGCTCCGTGTCTTTGGCCTTGTAGACGGTTCCCATGCCGCCTTCGCCCAGCATTTTGAGTATTTCGTAGCGGCCGGCCAGTTTCGCGCCTGGGAATAGCGTTGCTCCTGACGCCGATCGCGCGCGCGAGGCCGCCGCCGCGCCAGCGGAGCCCATCGCGGAATCAAGTGGGGTGGTGAGGCCGCCGCTCAGCGCATCCGAGCCTGGAAAAGACGCTGCGATGGTCAGCTCCCCAGAATCGCCCGCACTGGTCAGGAAAGGGTTAGGCGTGGCGCATTTACCGCAGGCGATGGAACTATCGGGATTGCTAGTCTGGCAGACCGGACACTCAAACGGCATCTAGTATCTCCAGACAGCTAAGCGAGTGGATGCCCAAGTCGTGCGCCAGAAACATCAGACACACTTAGAGCCGAGAGCCCATCATCCGCGAAACAGTCCCAAGTCATACACACCGCGGTCAGACGTCCTGCTAAACAGAGCTAGAGGGCGATGGTTAATTTTATCACGCTTCGCGAGCATACGACCTTTTTGTGAGGTTCTATTAGTACTACCAAGACCAGGAGAAGCCTTTAGTTCCCAGTAATTTGCTCAGGTATATTCGACGTTACAACCAGAGCACTGAAGAACCGGTTTGACAAAATCGGTTCAGCGGCGTCACCATAGGCACAATGACCGTACCTCGATCCCAACCGTCCATCTCCATTGAAGCCCCGGCTCATCCCAACGCCGAAACGGTTCTGACACCCGAAGCCTTACGCTTCCTCACCGAGCTGCATCATCGTTTCGATGCCAGGCGCCTCGAACTGCTCGAAAAGCGCGTCGCGCGCCAACAAGCCATCGACGCCGGCCAGCTACCGGATTTTCTTCCGGAGACCGAATCGATTCGCAAGGCCGACTGGAAGGTCGCGCCCATCCCCAAGGATCTGATGGACCGCCGCGTCGAGATCACCGGCCCGGTGGACCGCAAAATGATCATCAATGCGCTTAATTCCGGCGCCAACGTGTTCATGGCCGATTTCGAGGATTCGAATTCGCCCACCTGGGACAACGTCATCTCCGGCCAAGCGAATCTGACGCGACGCCGTCCGGGGAGACATTCGTTATAAGAGTCCCGAAGGAAAAGAGTACGCGCTCGGCCCGAAGCCGGCGGTGCTGCTGGTTCGCCCCCGCGGCTGGCATCTGATCGAGCGGCATCTGAAGGTGGACGGCGCTCCGATCTCCGGCTCGCTGATGGATTTCGGCCTGTACTTCTTCCACAATGCCAAAGCGCTGCTCGCCAAGGGAACCGGCCCGTATTTTTATCTGCCGAAAATGCAGAGTCATCTGGAAGCGCGGCTGTGGAACGACGTCTTCCTGTATGCGCAGGAGCATGTCGGCGTTCCGCGCGGGACCATCCGCGCCACCGTGCTGATCGAAACCATTCTCGCCTCGTTCGAAATGGACGAGATCCTTTACGAGCTGCGCGAACATTCCGTCGGGCTTGAACTGCGGGCGCTGGGATTACATTTTCAGCTTCATCAAAGTATTCCGAAATCACAAATCGTTCCTGCTTCCCGACCGCTCGCAGGTCACCATGGACCGCGCCTTCCTGAAAGCTTATGTCGAATTGCTGATTCAGACCTGCCATCGCCGCGAGATTCACGCCATGGGCGGCATGGCGGCGCAGATTCCGATCAAGAACGATCCAGCGGCCAATGAGTCGGCGCTCGATAAAGTGCGGCAAGACAAGCTGCGCGAAGTGAAAGCCGGTCACGACGGTACCTGGGTGGCGCATCCCGGTCTGGTGCCGATCGCCAAGCAGATTTTCGACGAGCACATGAAAACGCCCAATCAGATAAACGTCAAGCGCGAGGACGTTCACATCACCGCCGCCGATCTGCTGCAAAGTTCCGCAAGGCGAGATCACCGAAAAAGGCCTGCGGCTGAATGTCGACGTGGGAATTCAGTATCTGCAGTCCTGGCTGGGCGGCAACGGCTGCGTGCCAATCTATAATCTGATGGAAGACGCCGCCACCGCCGAAATCTCGCGCACCCAAGTGTGGCAATGGCTCCATCATGGCGCTCAACTCAGCGACGGCCGCAGAGTGACCAGCCAATTAGTGCGCGAGACTATCGCCTCCGTGCTCGATAGCCTTCGCTCGCAGTTGGGACCTCGTTACGACACCAGCAAGTTCCCGCAAGCCGCGCAATTGTTCGAGCAGATGATGCTCAGCGAAGAGTTGACCGACTTCCTGACGCTGCAGGCCTACCAGTATTTGTAACAGTGATGCCACCTTTAAGCCTGGTTGCCGGCAGTCGCGCCGTATTGCCCGGCCGGCGCTGCAGCTTCAACCGGCACGTGGCTTCTTCGGCAGCGGCATCCCACGCAGTCCGATGGCGCGCCAAAGGCCGCCAGTAGCGCGAGCACCGCGCTCCCATAGAACGCATAATCCCATGATCCAGTCCGCTCGAAGAGGAGCGCGGCTAATCCCCCCGCGAGGATCGACGCCAGACCTTTCGTGCTGTAGAGGAAGCTGTAATTGGACGCGGCGTGGCGTGCTCCAAACATATCCGCGAGCACAGCCGGGAATAGCACGTAGAGCTCGCCCCAGGTCAGGAAAACCAGCGCCATCGTTACCACGAACCACGTGTTGCCCCAGCGCCCAATTGTCACCACGCTGGCCAGGAAGATCGCCTGCAGAAAGAACGCCACCGCCATGGTGCGTTCGCGCCCCAGCGAATCGGAGATCCAGCCCCAGAAGAACCGGCTGCACCCGTTCCCCAGAGGATTCAGCGACAGTGCGATCGCCAGCGCTGCCGCGCCGATCTTGAAATTGCGGGCCACGGGAGCAACTTGGGCCGTCGCCATCAGTCCGCCAATGCCCACCATCAGCATCATCACGTAAAGAACGTAGAATTGCGGCGTCCTCAGCATTTCCCAGGAATTAAATTGCTCGCTTTGCCTGCGGATCTTGGGCTGAACGGCACTGGGGGCGGGGCCGGTACAAATCCCATCGGCGGATATTTCAGAAATTGGCCTGCGCAGATAATCAGGACACCCAGGACCAAGCCGGTTAAAACAAAAGTGGACTGGTACCCCTGCGCCTTGATGAGATAGCCGAAAATCGGATTGAAGAACGCAGCACCCGATCCGTAACCCGCGGCGATCAGTCCGGAGGCGACGCCGCGCTTGTCTGGGAACCATTTCAACCCCAGCGCAGTCGAGCAGCAATAGACGAACGAATTGCCCAAACCGGCGACGCCATACAACAGATAAAACTCAGGTAGACTGCGGGCATAACCGAGTGAGCCCCAGCCCGCGCCACACAGCACGCCGGCCACCGTCATGAAAACTCGCGGACCCAGCCGGTCGATCAGCCAACCGGAAAGCGGCATCGCCCAGGTCATCACCGCAATGAAAACCGTGAAGCCCCACTGCACTTGAGATAGCTTCCAGCCCGTTCCGGCCATCATCGGCTGGACACACATGGTCCAGGCGTACTGCAGATTTCCGATCATGATCATCGCGGTGACCGCCGCGGCCAACCTGACCCATCGACTCACTTCTGTATCCTCCTCATGGCGCTGGTGGCTCCTGCCTCCGCCATGATACTAAGAACGACAGCGTGGATGCTGGGATCGGGTGGTCGGAACCAGAGGCCCGCGAGCGGGTGGAATAACTTACTGCGCGGTCGCCGTCGCAGCTGCGGCAGGTTGTACAGTGACAGCCTCCCCGCCGCTCTGGGCTTCAACGGTCTTTGCTTCGACGGTCTTGGTTTCGACGCTCTTGGCTTCCATGTTCCGCGGTTGGAAGTTGCGGATGAAGCTCTGCCGCGGGATCTGGAAGAAGCTCATGCCATTGGCCATCGCTTCCTTCAGCGCGCGAGCGTTGTCCCATCCGATCATGCTCGATGCGATAAGACGCGATCACCGCGCCAGTACGATCCGCTCCACGCTGGCAGTGCACGAAGACCGGACCTGCCGTGCCGTCTTCGAGCATTCCCAAAATCTTGGTAATCTCAGCTTCCGAAGGCGGCGTCAGCCCAGTCATCGGAATATTAATGTACTTCATTCCGGCAGCGGTGACGACACTCTCTTCGTTCCTGCGCCCTTCGCTGGCGCCGCGCAGATCGATCACCGTCTTCACGCCGATCTTGGCCAGATACTGGAACCCTTCATCGGTCGGCTGAGCGCCACGATATACGTGCTCGTCAACCTTATAGAAGTTATGAATTCCCTGAACCGAGCCGCCAAACGCAGGCAGCGCCAGAGCTAACAGGAAGAAGCGCATGTTGCGGATTATCCTTTACTCAGAATACAAAACTTTTTGGGAAGCCGTCATCCATTTCGATGGAGAGCCTCATCCACTGGTTACTCTTGTCACGGTTACTCAAAGGCGCCATTCCGGCGTGGCAACGTAAGACCGATCGATGGCCGCGATGTTCTGGGTGCCGCAGTTCCCCATCACCAGCTTCAACTCGGCCTGCAGGATCTCTAGCACCCTATCGACACCGGCCTGCCCAAAGGCTCCCAAGCCCCAGAGAAACGGCCGGCCAATCCCTACGCCCTTCGCTCCCATCGCCAGTGCTTTGAACACGTCCGTTCCGCGCCGGACCCCGCCGTCGACAAATACGGGAATCCGAGTTGCCGACCTCATTGACCACCTCGGGAAGCGCCTCAATGGTGGCTCGACCCGTTTCCGTGGACCTGCCGCCGTGGTTCGAAACCAGGATGCCGTCGATGCCATGCTCCACACACAGGCGCGCGTCCTCCTTGGTATCGATGCCCTTGATAATCAGCTTCACCGTTACAGCTTTGCGCAGCCGGTCGACAAACTCCCAGGTCATGGCCGGATTCTGGCCGCCGACGCCGGTCATATTAATACCGTCGTACATCTTGCGCTCGCTTGGTGGACGGCCCCGCTCCGCCGTCGTGGCAGCCCTTGCACTGCCCCAGATCTTTCGGCCGCGTACGCATGTAGGTTTCGCTGTTCCGCCCCGTGGTGTTATCGACGGTCAGAGCGATCACCGGACACCCGGCCGCCTGCACGCGCTTCACGATCTTCTCGCAGGCGTCCCACGAAGTCGGCGCGTAGAGCTGATACCAAACCGGCATGCCGTGCGCGTTGATGACGTCTTCAACGCCAGTCGAAGTGGAGGTCGACAGGATCTGCATCGTCCCTCGCGCTTTCGTCGCGCGCGCCACCGCCAGCTCACCGTCCGGATGAAACGAGCACTCGCCGCCCGGTAGGGCAAGTAAAGATGGGACTGTTGTAGGCGGTGCCGAACAGCTCGGTCCGCATATCCACTTTGGTTGCGTCCCGGAGCCGGCGCGGGCGCAACTGGATATGTTTGTATGCTTCGTGATTGGCGTAGAGCGTCGCGTCGTCATCCACGCCGCTTTTCATATACGCCCAGTGGCCGGGCAGCACCTTGCGGCGCGCGGCCTCCTCGAAGTCCATAACGCTGAAGGCCTCTTTCGGATCCATGATGACGTCGGCAAGCTCCGCCGTCTTCTGCGCAAACGCGTAGGCCCCGCCTAACGCGGCGACATAGGGGCTTCCGGCCAGAAATCGAAGAAAAGCGCGGCGATGTTGCGTAGCTGAAATCAGACTCGTCATGGCCGCCTATTCTATCGAAGCACAGAGTACCTTGTCGTACCGCATTCGGGCCGAGCGGCGCACGTTGTCAACGTGCCGTGCCTGCACTCGTGCAGGCACTATGAAAAAAGAACCTGGCGTCGCCAGGAGTGGCGACACGGCACGCAAAGTGTGACTGCGGAAAAAATCGCGAAATTTGAGAAAACAAGGCGTTCCGACGATATCGAGACAAGGCTGCGGGTCTATCGTTGTGGGCTTGATCGACTTGGCTGGGGAGTTGGGTCGCGGCATGTTTAACTCTGGGGAACCAGTTTCAACATGCGAAGCAGGTTGAAGGCCCCCGCTGCAAACTGGAAACTCCATTCCGTCCTGGATACGCCACGGAAGCGAGTGCGGCCTTGTCCGGCCGGCCCCTTGATCCAGGCGAAACAGCGTTCAATCCAGCCACGCCGGGATAGGCTGCGCCGATACCGCTTGGTCCGACGCAGGGCCTCGCCGATCCAGTCCGGTCGCGGTCGGTTCTTCCAGGCCGGCAGGTGCGCCTCGATTCCCAGAGTCCGCATGCTCTCCACAAAATCCTGTTCGTGGTAGGCCCGGTCGGCGGCCACTGTGACTCGCCCGGCCTTCCAACCCAGCCGCTGGCGCATCGTCTTCACTCGGCCCAACAGATCCGTAGCAGTCTTGCGCTCGGCATGCGTGGAGGCTTGTGTGACCGCGCCAGCCACGATGAGGCCGCTTCGATTCTCCATCACCACATGGCCCAGATAACTCAGCCGCGGCAACTCGGCCCGGCTACGCCGATAGGAACGGGCTTCCGGATCGGTACGCGATTCATACAAATCGCGCTTGAGTAACTTGCCCCGCCGCCCCGTCCCTTGCCCCGGCGCCGGCGGATCATCCTTGGGCTGATAACTCCGTTCACTGGCCCAGGCGCGAATCAACGTCCCGTCCACGCTGAAGTGTTCCCGGTCGATCAACTTGCACTCATCGGCTTCCAGCACTACCGCCTTCAGCCATGCCTCGGCCACCGCTGCTTTCAAAAACCGTTCCCGATTCTTGGTAAATACCGTTACGTCCCAGGGTTCCTCGCCCAGGCTTAAACCTACGAACCATCGCAACGCGAAGTTGTATCGCATCTCCTCCATCAGCCTCCGCTCGCTTCGGTAGCCATAGAGAATCTGCACCAGCATCGCCCGCAGCAGTTGTTCCGGCGGCACGCTCGGACGACCGCGCTCGGAATACAACTCATTCCAGTTGACCTCCATCCGTTCTAAGGCCGCGTCGGCTCTTTTGCGGATGGCGCGTAGCGGATGAGTGCACGGGATCAGCGTCTCGATCGAAATCGTGCAAAACAACTCTTGCTGTTTTTGTTCAGGCGATCTCATGTTCTTACGACGTCGCAACCCCGCCCCAGGCTACCGATCGGCTCGGGTATTTTTTCCGCAGTCACAAAGTGCGTGCGCCACAATATGCCTAAAAGCTACCGACGGAGGGCGGCCGGCCTAGCACAGACAGGCCTAGCACAGACACACACGGCCAGTTTTTGTTGAAGTTAGAATATGACCCGATTCTTGGTTGTCATCCTACTCACCAGTGCTCTTGGCGCGCAGACGCCAACTCCGCAGACGCCGGCTCCTCAAGAGAACGATCCCTTAAGCCGAAGCACGCCCCAAGACTCCGTTTTCCATTTCCTGGAAGCTTGTCACGCCCGTGACTATGCGAAAGCGGCTCGTTATCTCGACTTACGAAAAATGTCTACGATGGAGCGAGCAAAACAGGGCCCCGACCTGGCACGCCAATTGGAGGACCTGCTCGACGACACTCCCTTTGACATCACCATGCTTAGCCGCGATCCGGAGGGAGACCAATCGGACGATCTTCCATCTAACAGGGAGCGGCTCGATACGTTTCAGGTCGACGGACAAAAAGTGGAGCTGCAACTGGAACGTGTCGCACTCAAACCCGGCTTCAACGCCTGGCTTGTAGCATCCGATAGCATCCCGTTGATCCCCAAGGCGCATGAAGTCGTATCGGAAACTCCGTTCGAGAAGAAACTCCCGCAACAATTGGTTAAGTTCGAGATCGCCGACACACCAGTGTGGCGCTGGATCGCTCTCATCATCATGGCAATAGTGATCTGGATGCTAGCGGGACTCTTATCCTGGGCCCTGGTGTTTGCCCTTCGCCCGGTGACCGACGCCTCAGCATTTCGCGGGCCGTTGCGGATTGTTCTGGCGGTAGCCGCATTCAGAGCGGCCATGGAACTGGCGCCCTTGGCCACGCTGGCTCGATTGTACGTTGAGAGAGCCCTCGGTCTGATATTCTTTCTCGCTGTCGCGTGGGCCGCTGGGGCCGTGATCGACCTCGTGACGGAACGTTGGCGTTCCCGGCTTGATCCTCGCTTGTCCGCAATGAGCTATTCCGTGCTCCCGCTGGGCCGGCAAGTCACGAAATTGTTGATCTTCCTTTTCGCAATTCTAAGTGTTCTCAGCATATGGGGGTACAATACGTCGGCCATTCTTGCGGGACTTGGAGTGGGCGGACTCGCAGTTGCGTTGGCCGCGCAGAAAACGATCGAGAACTTGTTCGGCGGAATTTCTATCATCGGAGATCGCCCGGTTCTAGTTGGCGATGTCTGCCGCTTTGGCGACCGTACCGGCACCATCACGCATATTGGCTTACGCTCCACGCGCATCCGCACGCCCGATCGGACCATTATTAGCGTGCCCAACAGCCAGTTCTCCTCGGTCGCGTTGGAGAACATTTCCGAAAGGGACAAGATCTGGTTCCATCCAACGTTTAATCTCCGCAGGGACACGACCTCAGACCAGTTGATGCAGGTGCTCACGTCACTAAGTGAGATCTTGAAAAGCCATCCCAAAGTCGAAACGGGAGCTTTACCCGTACGTTTCGTCGGCGTCGGATCCTATTCGCTCGATATCGACGCGGTGGCGTATGTGACGACGGCGGATTATGACGAATTTCTCGCGCTTCAGCAAGAGCTTCTATTAAGGATGCTGCAGGCTATCGAACAAGCGGGTACCGCATTGGCTGTGCCGCTTCAAGAAAGTTTCGCGTCCCGCAGGCCCGCCGAACCTCAATAGTATTCTGTCCGGATATCCAGTAATTGGCTCAAGTCGTCTGCGAGTGCGACTGCATCTTGAGGCATCAAGCGGCTATCTCGCTGAACCGTCTGAATCGCAGTGATTGTTCCGTCAATTTGACGGCTTTGGTAGTGGCCCGAATCCCAGTTTTGTTCGAGTACACGAAGCGCGGCTTGGGCACGATCGAACATGGCGCTGTCCGCCAGATCATGCGATTGAGCTTGTTGAAGATCAGCACTCAGCTTGTCAAACACCGAATGCGCAAGCTGGTATTCATCTGGGCTATGGAACGGGCTAACAAACTGCTCAGGACTAGTTTGAGCACTGGCGACCATGCTGAACAGCAGCAGGTTTGACGCCACCAGACTCTGGATTAAAATGCGCTTCATACGGGCCTCCACTACTATTCGACTCCTCTAGCCCCACAGAAGACGCAGTTACTTAATGGTTACGGACATCACAATTAATTGAGAACCACGACGTCCACTTCGCCATCCCGGCGCTCCACCGTCACCGCCACCGCGTGGCCCGAACGGAAGAGCATAAGGTCGACCGAGGCGTTGCCCACCACCAGGTTGCGGACTCTGACCTGTTCCAGGAATTCAGGCAAGACCGGCCTGGTCAGTACAATTTGCTTGCGCACCGCGTCGATCGAGAGCCCGATCGAAGACTGCAACAGAAGAAACGCCGCGCCCGCCGACCAAGCCTGCGGGGAGCACGCCACCGGGTACGACGTCGGAGCTTTGCCCGCGCGTCTGGCAAATCCGCAGAACAACTCCGGCAGCCGATCGAGTTCAAAATCAGCCGCCGCCTCGAACAGCCCGGCCATTACCTTCGCCGACAGATCGGTCAGCCGATACTTCTCGAAACCGGCGGCGATCAGTGAATTATCATGCGGCCACACGGACCCGTCGTGATAGGACATCGGGTTGTAGCGCGCCTCGCCTTCGGCAATGGTTCGAATTCCCCATCCATTGAAAAAGTTCTCCGAGGTCAGTTGCTCCGATACAAGCCGCGCGCGTTCCGGACTGGCAATTCCGCAGAACAGGCAATGCCCCGCGTTCGACGCCCGGACTTCGCATTGCCGTTTCAAGGCATCCAAAGCGAGTACGTAGCTGCCGATTCGCGTCCGACCAGAACGCCTGCTCGAATCGCTCCTGCAACAGGCGGGCATCCTCCGACAATCGACGCGCCATCTCCGGACGCCCGAGTGCCGCGGCAACCTCGGCCATCCCGCGCTTGGCCTTGTAGACGTACCCTTGCACTTCACAAAGCGCGATGGGAGACTCGGCTAAAGTTCCGTCCGCGTGGAATATGGAATCCTGGGAATCCTTCCAACCTTGCTGCACCAGGCCCGTTGGAGACTTGCGATTGTATTCGACAAACCCATCCTGATCCAGGTCGCCATACTGATCGATCCAGTTCAATGCCAGCTCGATCCCCGGCCAAATAGATTGGATGAACTCGAGGTCGCCGGTCCGCCGATAGTAGGCTCCGGCCAGCATCAGGTAAAGCGGCGTGGCGTCCACGCTTCCGTAATAGCGCCGGAACGGAATCTCTCCCAACGCCGCCATCTCGCCTTCTCGCGCCTCATGCAGGATTTTGCCCGGCTCGGCATCCTGCTCCGCCGAGACCTCTTTCGCCTGTGTAGCAGTGAGGTACGAAAGTACGCCTCGCGCCATCGACGGCGCTACCCATAGACATTGCAGAGCCGTGATGATCCCGTCTCGTCCAAACGGCGTGCTGAACCACGGGACTCCGGCATAGGGATAGCTTCCGCAAGGCCCGGCGGTAAGCAGCATGTTGAGATCGGCGCGCGACCGTTCGATCCAGGTATCAAACTGCTCATTGGAAGTGCTGATGATGGGCGGAATCCGGTCCGGACCAGCAATCGCATTCGCGGCGTTCTCCAGACTCTCCGTAAATCCGGCAATGACCAATGCCTGGTTGCCAATTTCAAAAGCGAAGGTGAATTCGAAGGACTGCTCTTCTCCCGCCGCGAGCCGAAGGGAAAAATGCAGCGCGGAAGGCAGCGTCACCTGAACCTGGACCTGCGGAGACGATCCGACGATCGTTCGCCGGACCACGCCGTCCAGTCCGTCGTATTCAAGGACAACCTTCCCGCTGCGCGTGTCAAGTTGAGCCTCGTGCAATAGGCCGCGGTGCTCGCGCTTTTCGCCGCGCACCTCGAAGATGTCCGCGAAGTCCGCGCCGAATTCGAGCCCAAAGCTCATCTCCACCGGCGTCAGCGCGAAGTTGCGCACTCGAAGCGACATGTACAGCCGGTCCTGCCACAGGAACTGCGTGCGATAGATGTGCAGCGTGCCGCGATGCAGGAGCACTTTGCCCTCGGTACTGATGTCCGGATTCGTCAAGTCGACCGCGAACAGCACGTTATCGCGCCGGATGGTGGAGCTCAGCAGCAGCGGACGGCCGCGCAGGAATTTCAGCTTCAAACAAGATAAGTAACGCGTGCCCCGGCTGAAAACACCTTCCTGGGGCCGCGCTTCAGCGTCTACATCGCCGTATTCATCGAAAACCCCAAAGGTGTCGTCCTGTTTCAGAACCCGCGTCAGCTCCGGAGTAGGCGCGGACTTAGCCTGAATATAATACTGGCCGTTGGTCTTTAAGATTTCATCCAAAGGGAGCATGCGAATTCATTTCGGAAGAGCAACGGGGCTCTTCGCTCTGAAGGCCGGCGTATTGAGTCAGATAATCCTTGGCCATACGGTAGCTGCAGAACTGCCCGTCGACTGCTTTCCGGCAATCTGCTCGATTCAATTTTGCAACCTGTGGAATCGCTTCCACTGCCTCATCCACGTTACCCACAATAAAGCCCGTGGTGCCGTCATCGATAATTTCGGGAACCGAGCCGCGTCGGAATGCGATCACCGGAGTTCCACAGGCCAACGCCTCGATCATAGCCAAACCAAACGGCTCCGGCCAATCGATCAGGAACATGAGCGCAAAAGCGCCGCCCAGAAATTCCTGCTTCTCGCGCTCGCCGATTTCCCCGATGTATTCCACCAGAGGATGGTCCAGCATGGGCTTGATGGTGGCCTCGAAGTAAGCGCGGTCCACTTTGTCGACCTTGGCGGCTATCCGGATCGGGATGCCGGCTCGAATGGCGGCTTCGATAGCGCGATCCAGCCCTTTTTCCGGCGAAATACGCCCGATGAATGCCAGGTACTTTCCGGGACGCGGCTCGAAACTGGTACAACTCATCCGGCAGCCCGTGATAAACCGTGGCCCGCCACGACACCATATTTGGTAGAGGTCTACGCTGCGCGTTCGAGATGGATACCAGCGGCATATCGGGAAACTGGCGGTAAACGGCCCCGTGCTCGGGGAGATCCAGCCGGCCGTGCAGGGTCGTGATATTCGGGACGCGAGTGCGCCGCGAAACCGGAAAATGCAGATAATCGATATGAAAGTGGACAATATCGAAATCGTTGGCGCGCCGAAAAACGTCTTCCAGCATGATGATGTGATACGCGAGGGAATCCTGACAATCGGGGATCCAGCCGCAACGCGCGTTTGCACGGAGCGATCAGTTTCGCGGCGGTAGTTGAATCACCGCTCGCAAAAAGGGTTACTTCATGGCCTTGGCGCACCAACTCCTCGGTCAAATAAGAGACCACCCGTTCCGTTCCTCCATAAAAGGCTGGAGGGGTGCTCTCGTATAAAGGCGCAACTTGAGCAATTCGCAAGCTGGAAACGCTCCTGTATGGTTGATGATCCGCGGGCTGTTCTGTTACAAAACATCTCATCCCGGCCAAAAGCTGGAGATTTCAGCTCTCTAACTTGTAACGCGTGGACGCCAGTGCATAGAGCCTGCGCCATAACAGGCGGTTGACGGTGACAACTAACGATGCCATCACAACCGTTGCGCCTAGTAAGACCGGGAAGTTTCCGCTGTCCGTCGCTCGACTAATCAGCGCTCCCAGCCCGGTCACGGAAATCGTCTTGCCCTGAAAGCGGAAATATTCCGCAACAATGCTGGCATTCCATGCTCCTCCCGACGCGGTAACGAATCCGGTGACCAAGTACGGAAAGATAGCCGGCAGGATCAGCCGCGCCAGCGTTCGATTTTGCCGAGGTGAAAAACGTTACAGACCTCTTTCAGGTCCGTTGGGAATCGCGCTTGCTCCCGCGATCACATTGAACAAGATGTACCACTGCGTTCCCAGCATCAGCAAAACGATAGACCCGATCCCAAGCCCGCCGCCGGCGCGAATCAGGAACAACATGACAATGGGGAACAGCGCGGTCGCAGGCACCGACGCCGCGATCTGCGCGATAGGCTGCGCAATAGCCGAAAGGCGGGGCCGCGATCCGATGAATACTCCCGCGGGAATGGTCCACAAGCCCGCCAAGACCAATGTAAGCTCGACTCTGAGAAAAGTGGCCCCGGTGCCTCGGAAGATCTCCGCCAGATCCGCCCCGGAAAGCGTGCCAAGCATCATGCCCATCCGGACAATTGCATAAGCGAGCGGCTAATAACGCCGCGATCGCGATAACTCGTACCAGCCATTTTCTGCCTGTGGATTTCCCGTTGTCCCCACTCGTTACGCCAGCTTGTCTTCGCAAAATGCAGCGCCAGTGCTTCGCGCGCCGGCGACACAAACATCTTAGCGGCGCGGTGCAAAATACGCGATCGCCGCATGAAATCGAGAACGGGCGAGCGAGGACGTTTGGTAGGCCTCCACCTGCTCAAACTTGAACTTTTCGCTCCAGGCGATGATCGGGCGCCAGACCAGTTGGTCGATTAGAGCAATCACCACGATCATGACCGCCAGTCCCCAAACAATTGCTCGCGTATCACCGGCGTTGGCCGCGGTTTGCAGGTAGGAACCCAGGCCCGGGAGCCGCAGGTCGCGGTTTCCAAGAGTGAACATCTCGCAAGCCATCAGAAAGAACCAGGCGCCCGCGACCGACATCATGGAGTTCCACACCAATCCTATAGCCGCGTACGGCAACTCCAGTTGTAGAAACTTTTGCCACCAGCTCAACCGATAAATTTGCGAGGCCTCCAGCAGCTCGCGCGGGATGGCCTTGATCGACGAGTAGACACTAAAGATCATGTTCCAGACTTGACCGGTAACAATCAGAAGGATGGACCCGAGCTCTACGCCCAACTGTCGTGTCGGAAATAGCGCGACCATCGAGAGCATCACGCCGGGAAGGAAACTCAAGACCGGGATGGATTGCAGCGTGTCGAGCAGAGGGATCAAGAGACGCTCGGCTTTGGCATTATGAGCGGCTACGTACGCATACACCAGCGTGATTGCCAGGCTGAACAGGTAAGCGATGGCGATGCGGCCCAGCGAGAACAGTGCATATTTGGGCAAGGCCGACGGGCGCAGGTCGATTGCGTTCTGAGCACTAACCGGGCCGGCCCAGGAGTGAGCCAGCGATAACAGAGTGTAGAACAATGCCAGGCCCGCGAGCAGAACGGGCAGATCGCGCAGTAGTAAGAATGCCTGCGATGACTTGGCCGGAGGGCGAGTCGTGGCGGCGGGCGACCGCTGGGAGTGCTGGACGATTAGTGTCCCCAGGATTCACCGCCGGATTCTAGAACTGCTGCGGGTTGATACAACGCCAGCCGGTCCGCTTCGGAGTCATACGTAAAAATGTCGCCATACCGGCCCCAATCCAACGCTGTCTCAATCTGACGTTGTACCTCTTCACGTGGAAAATGTTCGTCCAGAATATCTCGAAAGAACTCCAGCGGCAGCGAATGGTCGGACTTACTGAGCAGGGCGTTGTGCATCTGCTGGAGCAATGGGACATGGGCGAGCGCGGCTTCCCGGAAGATCCTCTTGCGCGTAGCAATATCTGCCTCGGCGAACTCCTTGCCTAATGGCGTGATCTGGAGATCGCCCTTGTCGGAGACGGCGAACGACAGCAGACCGGCAGCTTCGACAATAGGCAGCAGATCGTCCACCTCCATCACGAGCTGCTCGGCTACATGATAAAGGTCCTCCCGGCCGCCATGGTCATTTAGCAACTCGAGCAATCCGGCGATTCCGCCCGGGCGAGAGTGCGGCAGCATCGGGTAAGGAGTCTTGGCCGGGCGCCCGGAAGGCGATGGAGGTTCTGCTTTCAGGAGCGGCTCCGTCATCAGTTTATAGATGTAGTCCACATACAGCAGGAACTCGGCCGAACTTTTTTCTCGCGGCTGGGTCAACGGAATGCGGAAATCCGCGCGGATTCTGGCCGGGTTTCGATCCAGAACGATAATCCGGTCCGCCAGCAGAACCGCTTCTTCGATATTGTGGGTCACAATGAAAATGCTGCGCGTGGGGATTTTCTTCCCGATCCAAAGTTCCATTACTTCACCGCGCAGGTTCTCGGCGGTCAGAACATCCAGAGCTGAGAATGGTTCGTCCATGAAGAGAATTTCGGGCTCCACCGCCAACGCGCGCGCGAACCCGACACGCTGCTTCATACCACCCGAAAGTTCTTTGGGATACGCATTTTCGAACCCGCGCAATCCAACCGTGCCGAGCGTGCGCAGTGCCCTTCGATGCCTTTCGACGTGCGTCATGCCGCGCGCCAGCAACGGAACTTCGACATTTTCCAGAACCGTGAGCCATGGGAATAATGCGAAGCTCTGAAAAACGATAGCGACGTTGGGGTTGGATTCCGCCAATGGCCGGCCGTGCCAGAGCACCTGGCCGCGAGTAGGTGGCGTTAGTCCTGTAAGAATTCGCAACAAGGTCGACTTACCGGAGCCTGAAGGCCCCAGCAGCGCCGTGATCACTCCAGGTTCCACGCGCAGATCCATGCTGGCGATCACTTGAGCCTGGCCGCCATCCGGGCGCTCGAATGCTTTCTCGATCTGGCGGGCTTCGATGATAGGTTCAAGGGCTGCGGTCGAAGGCTCTGGCGCTGTCGCGACCGCCGCATCGGAAGGCTTCGAAAGTGCCGGTTCTTCTGCTTCCTGCGAAAGCTCGTCCATCAACCGCTGCCAGGCTTCCTCGGGAAGCTCATCGAAGAAGTGCATGCGTTCGCCGGGGTTCATTTTGTCGACGATCGCGCGCATCTCCTCGACCGGCAGCGAGTGTAATAACACGTAGGTGTGATAGTAGGGAAAAATACCGGCCAGCTTGGCGGCGAAATCGACCGGCAATTTGCGAAACAGAATCTGCTGCTCCTCAAACGGAATACTCATCAGCAAATCCGCAGCATCTTCGGGATCGAGACGCTCAAGCTTGTCCGTTGTCGCCGCCACAACCTATTATCCTCGCCGAAGCCAGTGCGATCATGAGATAAGGGGAGATATGATCGCTACCGTCAATCCCTCCACCGGCGAAACCATTCGCACCTTCGAAGCGTTGACTGAATCAGAATTGGACGACAAACTGCAGCGCTCATCCGCGGCGTTCGAGAGCTATCGGCACACATCGTTTCGGGATCGCGCTCGCTGGATGACCTGCGCCGCTGAGATTCTGGAAAGAGAGAAGGACGAATTCGGGCGGCTCATGACTCTCGAAATGGGCAAGCCGTTGAAATCTGCCGTCGACGAAGCGGTCAAGTGCGCGCGCGGTTGCCGTTATTACGTTGAGAATGGCGAAAGACTGCTGGCCGACGAGCCCGTCGCCACGGGCGTGCGCGCCAGCTTCATTCGCTATCGGCCGATCGGCCCGGTGCTGGCGGTGATGCCTTGGAATTTTCCTTTCTGGCAGGTATTCCGCTTTCTGCGCTCCGGATCTGATGGCAGGCAACACCGGCCTGTTGAAACACGCCTCCAACGTGCCCCAGATGGCGCTCGCCATCGAGGAGATTGTCCGCCGCGCGGGATTTCCTCGCGATGTTTTCAAACACTGCTGATCGGATCCGGCGCAGGTGCAGCGCGTGATCGACGATCCGCGAGTGAAGGCAGTCACCTTGACCGGCAGCGAACCGGCCGGCCGCCAGGTTGCCAGCCAAGCCGGAAAGCAAATCAAGAAGACCGTGCTCGAACTCGGTGGCAGCGATCCTTTCATCGTCATGCCGAGCACCGATCTGGATCAGACCGTGCAGATGGCGGTTCAAGCGCGCCTCATCAATAACGGGCAATCCTGCATCGCCGCCAAGCGTTTCATCGTGGAGCAGCGCATCGCGGACGAATTCGAACGCCGCTTCGTGGAGGCCATGGAGCACGCCAAAGTTGGCGATCCGATGGAAGAGAGCACGCAGCTCGGGCCGCTGGCGACGCCCGATATTCTGGCGGATTTGGACGACCAGGTTCGCCGCTCAGTCGCAAAGGGCGCCCGCCTTCTGACCGGCGGCCAGCAAGCTCGATCGTCCGGGAAACTATTACGCTCCCACGGTATTGACCGATGTCAAAAAGGACACTCCGGCCTACACCGAGGAGATATTCGGTCCGGTGGCCGTGCTGCTGCGCGCCGAAGGAATCGATGACGCGATCCGGCTGGCCAACGATACCGACTTCGGGCTGGGCGCCAGCGCCTGGACCAATGACGAGGCCGAGCAACAAAAGTTCATGGATGAGATCCAGGCCGGAATGGTGTTCATCAACGGCATGGTCGCCTCGGACCCGCGGCTGCCGTTCGGCGGCGTCAAGAATTCGGGCTACGGCCGGGAGCTGAGCGCGTACGGCATCCGCGAGTTCGTCAACGTGAAGACCATCGTGGTGAAGTAGAGATGTATCGTAGGACAAAAGTCCTAGAGTAGAACCTCAGGCCTCTAAGAGCTAAAGGCTTTTCTTAAGCCTGAATGCCCTACCAGCATGATGGCAATCCGGTGGTTGTTCCCGCACAATCGAGATGGAAGAGAACGCGGGTTTACCAATGACCATCAACAATTCAAGAAAAGGCTATGTGCTGGTAGCCACGGCTTTCGGCATGACGGTAGTTTTGGGCGCGGCGGGGCTAGCCGTGGATATCGGCCGGGCCTATGTTGCCCGGAGCGAGGTCCAGGCCTATGCCGATGCGGCGGCCATTGCCGCGGCTGCCCAGTTAAACGGGACTTCGGCGGGGATCACCGCGGCGCAGTCCGCCGCCCAGAATGTACCGAACAAATGGAATTTCGGCAGTCAGACCATTTCGAGTCCGACCATTCAATTTGCCCAGCCGCTGGCAACGAATTCCAGCCAGGCGGACCCTGCCACCTGGACGGCGACGCCCGCCTCCGGGGCCAACTATTTGTTCGCACAGGTGATAGCCGGAGTGGACGTTCCGATGGCTCTACTGCAGGCCGTCACTGTGCAAGCCAGCATGCACGTAGCCGCCAATGCCCAAGCGGGGCAAGTGATGGTGACCACATACATGGATGGTTTGCTGCCGTTTTCGCCGATTGCCCCCAACGGGACCGACACCACGAACTATGGGTTCCAGACTGGCCAAGTGTACACGCTCCGTTATCCCTCTGGCGGCGCCCAGAACAACAATAGCGTCTGCGCCGGCGATCAAGGCCAAACCTATTGGCAGAATTTGCCATCTCAGGATCACGGTTTTTGGGGGAGTACCAGTTCCGCTGCACTGCGTGGCGAGATCGTAGACGACACTGAATCGGCGCCAATTACGATCGGCGAAGATGTTCCGATGGTGGGTGGCAATCGGACCACGGAAGGGTCCGCTCTAGCCACGCGCGTCAATGAAGACACCGATCCAACTTCGGCCACTTACGCTCAATACGTGGCCGGAAATCTGGGCAACGGACGGCGAGTGATCGGTGTTCCGGTAAATTCAGGGGTACCCAATTTCACAGCCGTAGCAGTGCGAGCTTTTCTTCCTTGAACCGGCCAGCGTCTATTCAGCTGTAACCGGCAGCACTCCCATATGCGCCGAATATATCGGGACGTACAAGCAAACCGGCACGGGCACCGCGGCAGCCGGCACAGGCACGGGCGGCTATCTGGTGAGGCTAACGCAATGAGGCGGCGGGGCATTAACAAAGCCAAAGCTGGCCAGAAGGGCAGTGTCCTCATTGAGTTTGCCCTCAGTTTCCTGGTGCTCTTCTCTATCTTCACCGGCGCCTTCGAGTTCGGCTATGCCTTTTACGCCTACAACACGTTGGAAAACGCGGTCCGTGAAGGAGCGCGGTACGCGTCGATGAAGCCGTATGATTCGGCCAGTTCAACACCGGCCACGGACTTCAACACGGCCGTCCAGAACATGGTCGTGTATTCCGATCCGAACCCGGCTAACAACGCGACGCCGATTCTGCGTGGATTGTCTACATCGAATGTGAACCTCATAGTCTCGGCCAATGGAGGTGCTCCGACGCAGATGACCGTTTCGATTTCCAATTTTTCCATCGACGCTGTCTTCGGTACGGTCGTTCTGAATGGCAACCCGTCGGTCAGCTTTCCCTATCTGGGGATCCCGACGCCGCCGTCCTCTTAAGGAGAAAATCTCTTGAACCTGCATCCCAAGCGACGCTCACGCCGGCAGCGCGGCCAGGCGCTGGTCGAGTCCGTCCTCACGCTGACGGCCTTCCTCGCCATTTTTCTCGGCATGATCGAGGTCGGCGAGATCCTATATATCCACCAGACGCTGGTGGAGCGCACGCGCAGCGCGGTCCGGTGGGGCGCCGTCAATACCTGGGACGCCACGAATTCCCCCACCGAAATCACGAACATGGTGCTATACGGTACAAGCACACCAGCCGATAACAGCACACCGATTTTCGGCCTGACGGCTAGTAATGTTAATGTCAGCCGCCCGGAGCCGGACTACTCCGCCGGCGACCGTATTGTCGTGGCAGTAAGCGGCTACTCGCTCACCTTCTTCACCAACGCGATCGTCAAAATGTCGGGAGGCAGTCACAGCTCCAGCGCCCAGTTTACCGGGCTTACCATCCAGCAAAGCCAGCCTTACGAAGTAAGCAACGGTTCGTCTCACTAGCGGCCACACCCCAAGAACCCGACGAGTCGCGTGCTAACCTGAGGGGTGACGCGCCGAAAACTGGCCCTCTGCTTGTTGATCCCGGCCATCCTGCAGGCCGAAAGCGCGCCGTTGTGGCCGGGAGCGCGCTACACGGTCGCCTACCGGGATGCGGCGGTGGAGCGGGGGCTCAACTTCATCTATCACACCGCCTCCGATCCAGCCGTTTTCGCTGAAATGGGCCACGATCTGCTGTGGTGTTTCTATAGCATCTCGGCCACGGCCAAGGATCCAAAACTGGCCGAGATGGCGCGGAAGATGGGTCATGAACGCGCGCTCGAATGGCGGCGAAGACACACTATCGTGCCGCCCAAGAGTCACGTCGATGAGATTTCTGATCTGGTCTTTGGCAGCGACGCCGCCGATCGGCTGGGCGCGCGGGATCCAGTCTTCAAGGAGCAACTGCGCCAGGCCGTACGCAAGTATTCGGTGACCGATTTCCTGCTGTTCGATCCGGTGCGAGAACCGCCGCCTTCCGACATTCCAGAGCAGTGCGCCAAGTGCAAGCGCTGGAACGACCGGGGCGCAACCGTTTGCGGGCATTGCGGAGCGCCGCTGAGCATGAGGAATCGCTACGATGTGTGGACCGATGCTCTCATCACCACCTATTCGGGAGAGATCTACGGCGTCCCGCTGGGCGGCCCTTATCGAGATGTGATCCGCTGGATATCGGTCATGCGGCCTTATCCGGCGCGGGCGACTCTCAGCACCAACGCTTTCTACGATATTAATAACGCGATCACGCATGTCATTTACACCTTGAACGATTACAACCGCTACCAGCTCTCGCCCCAGTGGCTGCCCGAGGAGTATCAGTATCTGACGCGCAATCTGCAAGAGGCTATCAAACTGCAAGACCCCGAGTCGCTCGGCGAATTTCTCGACACGCTCCGCGATTTTGGCATGACGGAACGCGATCCGTTGATCCGCATCGGCGTCGACTACACGCTTTCGAAACAAAACCCGGATGGTAGCTGGGGCGATCCCACCGATACGGACATCTACGACCGCTACCACGGCACCTGGACCGCGATTGACGGCCTGCGCGAATACGGTTTTCATGGCCAGCGCCTGAGCTTCCCAGAGCTGCAAGCGCTACTCGGCGGCGGCGCCCCGGTGGTCCACGCGGGCCGCTGAGGCTCAATAGCGGAATGGCCTTTGAGCACAATCTCGCGATCCGGGTGGTGCGAAAACATGCAGACGGCGTCACCGTCCAATTCGCCATACGCGAGGATTTCCTAAACAGCAACGGCGTGCTGCACGGCGGGGTAATCGCGTCGATCGCCGACGAAGCGGCCTGGCACGCCATGATACATATCTATAAGGGCGAGCGCGCGGCGACCACCACCGAACTCAAAGTCAATTATCTGCGCCCGGTCAGTCCGGCCAACGGCAAGAAAATGAGAGCGCGGGCTTATTCCTTGCGCGCGGGGAAAAAGCTGTTCGTATCGCGCGTCGATCTGTTCGACGGTGAAAAGCGGCTGTCCGCCGTGAGCATAGTCACTTATATGCTGCTGGATTCGAAATAAATCGAAATGGCGGTTATTCCACCGTTAGCACCACGGGCTGCTCGATCATGGAAGCACCGTTGGCCGTCAACATGGCGAGGTGATAGCGGCCGGGCTTAATCTCCGGCACCTTGAATTTGATCTGCGTGTCAGTTTGTTCAGAAATGGCCGCCTTGGTGTCTTTGGAGCCATCTGTCAAGTAGACTTCGGAAATATTGTTTTTATTAAGATTCTCGCCCTTGACGGCAACGGTATCTCCGACTTTACCGGTCTCCGGGTCCAATGCGGTACACCTCGGGAGGGCCTGAAATGCACCCAGCGCCATTGCCCAGGCGATCAGCCCAGCAACCAACCAGGTTTTCATAGATACCTCTGTGGTGGCGATTATACACCCTGTTATGGGCGCACGGAGCTTTAAATGATCGGCTTAGATTGATCAAGTAGCGGCGACCACCTCGGCTGGCGGCCGTTGGTTGTTCTCGAGAGCGGAGCGTAAGGCGGCCTCTTCAGCGTCGGCGCCAGACCAGTACTCTTCTTCGGGGCCGTTTAGACGGTCGGCGAGAGCCAGGGCTTGGGTTCGTTTTGCAATCTGCGTTTTCGACGCGAGGGGCGGGGCTGTTCGCATCAAGGCGGGAGGCAGCGTGGGGGCGAGTGCGGCGTCTGTTTGCAAGGATTTGAGCTCACGGAGTGAGCGATGGAAGATGCGCTCGATGCGGGTTTGGTGGCGGGCGAGACGATCGAGCTTGGCGGCCAGCTCGGGGTGGTCGAGGATGTCGAGGTAGCCTCCGGCGGAGGCGGTTAGCTTGGCCTCCATACAGAGGATGCGGTCGAGATTCCAGGCGGAGGCGACGAGCCGGTCGAACAAAATTTGTTGCAGGGCGCCCTGGGGCCGGATTTCGGTTTGGAGCTGGGCGAGGAGCTCATCGAATTCCTGGCGGTCTTCAGGGGCGATGACGAGCTGGGCGGCGGTGAGTCCGTGTGTGCGCGCATTCTGAGAGGAGCGGGCCTTACCTTCGCCGGTGCGCGGGCCGGTGCTGAGGCAGGCATTTGCGGCGTTGGCGGTTTGACGGGCTTCGGAAACAATTGCAGTGTTCATAGGGGGATTGGTCCAGTTCGATTGTAGAGTGCGGGGCGGCGGGTGGGACGGGTCGGGCGTTGGAAATGGTGGGGAATGCGGCAGATTGGGTTGGGGGAGTGGCGTCACCGATATGCCCGAGTCTGCTGGCGACTGGGTTAACGCGGTCAGACCAGGGATATCAAAGGAAGTAAAGAGCACGCCTACTGGCGCCGTGTGAGCCACTCGTGGCGCTGGTCGACCCGACTTGCGAGGACCAACCCAAATGCTGGCTTGTGCGATGGCCACATGAAAGATGCAATAACCTGAGCATAGTTACCCCCGAAGCCGTCGCTGAACTGCCTCCTCGGCATCATGCCAGCCGGCTTGGTCGTCATACCTCCTGGCAATCTGCTCGACAAGGTTCGCGACGTATGGGTACTCAAACGTCAGCCTGCGCGACCAGGTCCGATACTGCTCCGCAAGCGCACGTTCTTGACTGCCGCCTGCCGCGCGCATGTGAAAACCACGGGAATTATTCACCCCGAGGGCCATGCCAATAGCAATATCTTCAGAACGGATATCTTCTAAGGCTTCCCGTACTGCCTCACATGGCCAAACGCCATCGCTGCCAGTAGGGCAAGCAGCCAAAACTTGCCCGATTCTCTGATCCCCAATCTCCGCCCGGCCGTACTCCTCACACAAAGCACGGGCTTCGGCCAACCACTCCCGGAGTTTTTCTACCTTGATCGCTCCTGCGGTGTCCGTGCCTGGAATTCGCTTAATCTTATCGAGAAGCGAGTAAGCAGCTCTCCCAAACGCGACCTTCTGCTCCTGGTTATCAATGCGCCACTCTGGAGGGTCCTGGCCATTGTCGTCCCTCTTCTTAAACGCTAGTGCAATAGCATGCACGAACAGTGCCGGGGACTCGCTAATCTGGTATTCGAGGTTGGGTATACCACGCTGGCTATGCTCAAGTACGCCAATGAACATGAACTCAAGGTGGGCAACCTCGTCGCGGGTAACGCCGGGCCGCTCTTGGAGCGCGTTGAGCGCCGACGACAAATAGTATTCTTCGATGCGGTAAGTGCCGGCCGCTTCGGAAGCGTTAGTTGCGATCCCCAAGAGTAAGCGTTTGAGCCGGCTGGTTTCCACTTCCTTTACCACCAAATGAACAGCGAAGAAGGCGGCGCGTGGCCGGCTTGCCTCGAGAAGCCGATCAACGGCCTCGTTGATATCAGGAAAGTCCTGCCTCAGCCAACCGGGATAGACATCGCGCCAGTACTCCGCACGGACTCTAGGTTCTTGGGTGTCAACGTGGACCCAGGTTTCGCGTTGGAAAGGTAAGCACTTGAGGAGGCGACAGCGGCTGGCGGCGGGTAACGCAATTAGGAGGTCTGTCGTGATCTGTTCCCGCATGGCTGGCTCTGTCTGCAACAGAAAGCCGCGGGCAAGCTCGTCCATCTTCGCTGCGGGCGCTAAAGATTCGTCCAGCGTCATGCACCAATCTAAGAACCCAGCTGCCTCGGGCGTCGCGATGACCGCCTCAGCCATGTGCCAACCGATCGTTGATTCCGCACCGCTCTTCACTATCAGGGCTCGTAAGCCGTCATAGCCTTTGTGCGTCCAGATTTGCTGCAGGGCGGCGACCCGCTCGTTCCGCACGCGGTCCTCCCGTTTCTGATAATCAAACTGCTCGTCTTCGAATTCGTCAGAAGATTCTTGGACCCAGTGTGCCCGAAACAGCCATTCATAACTAGCAACTGGGTCCTGCGGGGTGAGCATTGCATAAATTTGGCGAGCTCGGTCTTTCGCCTCGGTCGTAGTCGTTCGATGTCCCTGTTTAGCACGACTTCTGAATGCGGAGCGACGAATCTGTTCGCGCAAAATAGCCTTACGGTCGTCATCAGCCGTCCGCTTGGCCCAATTCTCAATTAAGTCCCAGACTTTCCACTCCTCGTCCTCCGGCAGACCCTGAAGATTGGCCACAAGATCACCTAGCGTCTGCTCGGTATGCTTGGGCCACGCTAAAGCAAGATCGAGCGCTTTCCGCTCAAACTCGTATCGCTCGCGCGGCGCAACTCCGTGCCCAGCGCCTGCCGCGTCGCTACGCCAGCGCGGCCGCTCACTGTAGTGTCCAACTCGGTGCCCGGGCGCTAACTGATCAAGGCACACCTGCCAAGCCACAGAAGGAAACCGCGCGGCCAGAACATCAAGAGCTCTTGACCTGTCCTCAAGAGGCGCAGCGGTCTGGGGCAGCCACGCCCTGTAAATCGCGAGCAAACTGTTGTCAGGTTTGTTGACCCAGTTGTCCTCGATCTTGCGTTCAGCGAGCTGCGCCAATACAGCAGAGACCCTCAAGAGGCGCTCGGGCTTCCACGCGAGGATTTCCAGGGCCCACAGCAGGCCGGTCCGCGCACATCCCCCCCCCAAAAATCCCACTGTCAGCCGGTTTCATCAGGGCGTAGAGTTGCGGCTCTGGCGTCCTGAGATCATGCTCGACAATGTGCAAGAACTCCTCAGGAGCGGCTTCCGCGTAGCGAGGAAGATCATGATTCTGCGACAGCAGCTTTTCCGGGCACAAGGGTGTAAGGAGGTCCCGGATAAGGACACTGACGCTCTGCTCGACATTGATTCCCAGCCGTCCTGCGAATAGCGTGTTGCCATGGACCGCCAAAAGGACCAGCGTCTCGCAGATTCCGTCACGTAGCACGCTTGAGTGTTCCCGCGTTTTTCCGTATAAGCCCGCGAAAAGTCGCTTGTCTTCCGGCAAGTCCAGCGCCGGATCGGTCTCTGAAAGCACAACTTGTGCCGCCAAGAAAAAGTCATCGAGATCGCGACGGGTTACTGCCGCATGGACGGCAAAGAAAGAATCGATCTTAGATGCGACGCCACGAAACTTGCCAACTGACCAGACTGGAGGATCATCAAATCTCAGCAAACCTGTCATCTGGCGTTCAAGGTCATCGTATTCCACGCCAGCCAAGAACGACAGGATTTCACGGTCACCGCTTGACTGCGAATGCCAGGCACCAACCAGCATCATCGGAATCAGGCCCTTGATGGCCTCGTGGCTCTTGGCCCAGGGCGGTGTCTGAATCGCTGGAATTTTTGACAGTCGGCGACGGAGGATCGTCGGCGAGTAGCCGGACTCCCGCGCCAGATCCTGGATCTGATGATGATCGTCAATACCCATCGCGGTGAGTGCCTTGCTGAAGCTATCGTAATTCATGAGGTCGAGCGCAACGTCAGGAGTAGCTTCCGCGCTGTTTCTGGGCCGAATCACGATGGTGTGCAAGTTTCGGTAGTCTCCACTAAGTTCCTGCTCGGCTTCTTCCGTGTGGACTACAGCGATAAAACTCGAGGTGGTTGAGAGGACTTTTCGCAATGTCTGAGCTGACGAAAACACGATAACCCTGTCCTTGTACGCCGTCTGCGCGAGCTCACCGGCATTAAACGCACAGAACAGGAATGCCAGCGCTTCGTCCTTCGAATCCGCCGAAACAATTAGGGGTGCAGTCGGAATATTGCCCAGCCAGTCTGCAATGGTCTTGGTGTGGCTGTGGACGGAACGCTCGAAAATCTCACTCAATAGAGGTGGCTCTGTAGCCAACGACCATCTGCGCCAGTGATCGTCCAGAGAATCTGCGCCGATCTCCGCCCGTCCAAGCTGTTCGGCAAACCAACCTTGTGTAGCAATTGATTGTTCTAGCCATTGCTCAAGGTCGCTGGCATCGTATACCACTACCGACTTCCATTTGCCCAGAGCTTCTTTTTCTCGTCGCCATTTCTCTTTCCCATCCCACCTTCGCGGCGTGGCAAACACAAACGCCGTTTCCAGTCGCTCGGCAGTTGCTACCGCTTTGATACGGGCGGCGAAATCGTCGTCTGCTTTTTGCTTTGGGTCCTCGCTGCACCCGAACTCCCATCCCGACTTCCCGATCGGTATCCAGGGCGTCGCGGTTGTGGCCTCAACCCAGCCATCCCAGCCTCTCCTTTCCGATTGGTCGTACCCTGGGAAGTCGACACGTGCTAGGTTCTGGCCGGTTGAGTTCACGAGTTTCCTTAAGAAAACGGCGAGCAACGCGCGTGCCTGTAGATTGCCGTGCGCCCAACCTTCAATCTCCCGCGCGTTAATTGTTAGGAAGGCTGGCACGTACGTCCGTACCGTGACATGCGGTTCCCGCGTGCGGTCCTGATCGAACTGCGCCTGCCGCTCAAGCAGGTCTTTTTGGTCTGCGCCAAATGTTTTTTCTAACCGAAGAGCCATTTCGGAAGACAACGACGACTTTCCGTTCAGCAGGTTAGATAGGGCTGGGCGGCCTACACCAAGGAGCTCGGCAGCTGCCTTCACCGAAAGGCCGGGCGGAAGCACCTGGGTCTTAATATGTGGGCCAGGGTGTAAGGGAGTATTATGGCGCTGCCATTTATAGGTGATGCTGGTATCGTTACGCAATACCTGTACTGTATAACAGTACATAAATATTGTCAACGCTAGGCTCGGTGCCACCTTTTGGGCTCGCGGAAGGGACAACGTACGAGCTCACGAGCCACTCGGAAAGTCTCGATCCTGTCCATACGAGAATACATCGCCATAAACTCGCTAGCGTCCAGCGGGGATCCATTTGGCTGGCCGATGTACGCGGAGTCGGTTGCGGGGCACGGCTGATAGCGCAACTTTGGGCTTTAGCGGCTGCTTGCTCAGCCTCCTGCTTGCGTGCGCCCCGCATCACATCGCCTAGCGCGTAATTACCTTCCTGGCACGCATATTCGAAGATCGGCTGGTTGGTGGCCGGCCAAGTTATTGCTCAAAACCTCTTCACGATCAGATCGGGAATCATTCCGAAGTGGCGCGCATTGAGCGTCGCCACGCCGTAGTCTTGCTCCAAGGCCGATGCTCCAATGGCCAAGTCATCGAACGGTAGCCGGATTCCCTTGGCGGCTTGCTCGCCGCTGACTTTTCCCATCAGTTCGCCGGTTGCGTCCGTGACGGCATGCACCGGCACGTGGCGTTTCAGCTCGTCGATAAAATTCCGCCGGCGCTGGCGGATTTCGGGCGTGGAGGAGCGATAGATACCGTGCACCAGTTCGGCAACCGTCACTGAGGAGATCGCGATTTCAAGATCACCAAAGCTTTCTTGGATTTGCTCGAGAAGTTGCGCGACTGTCTGTTTTTTCCGCTCTGCGTGAATGATGACGCTGGAGTCGAGGATCAGTCCCACGAGGGTGGAGTCCATGGCTGTTGTCTGCTACTGATCCCTTCTTCTACGTCAGCGGCAAAGCCGCCATCGAGCGTCACACGCGAATCGCTGGCTTTTGCCGAGGCGATGCACTCAGAGATCAGCCGGCCAGAGCGCTGAGATTGCCGGATCACGGCCACGGGGCGATGATCCTGCTCGACAACGATCTCGGCGCCTTGCCGGACTTTCTCCAGCACGGCGGCAAAGTTCTTCGCCACCTCCGCTTCACTCATGTGGACTTGCGCCATTGCTTTGATCTTAGCTCCTCTTCGGCTTCGGCGGGTGAGCGTCGCGAGAAGCTCGGCCTCGGCGGGCGCTACGAATCGAATCGAACGAGCAGCGGTCCGAGAACGTAGGCGGTGAAGCAGCCTACCAGGTACAGTAGCGCCGAGCACCAGAGCACAATGCGAGCGAAGCGGCTGGCCGTCTGGCACGCGGAAGGGATGTTGGGGTCGCAAGCTCCACTCGCGATCTGCAGCTTTGGAGCGATGCCATAGACATAAACGAAATTGCCGGTGATCAGCAGCCCGGCCAAGATGAATACCCAGTGCTTGTGATGAGAGAGTGCGACTAACCACGGAACCTCGGCGAGAACAGTCCCAACCGTTGCGCCTAATCCAAGCAGGACGAGCAGCGATGGCAACGCGCAGCAGAGCAACGTCCCGAGAGAGGTAAAAAGCGACAGAAAGCTTAGGGCTCCGCCGCCTGTTCGCAGCGGAGCATTCGAAAGTGTTTGTGACATCGTATCCCTTCTGGATTTATTTCAACTGGCCAACCTGCAGCGGGACCGCCGCTTTCAGGTCTTTGGCCGGCGTCATCATGCCCTGGACGGTGACCGCCTGGCCTAGTTTTTTGGGAAGCTCGCTGTAGGCACTAGCGTTCTTCGGATAGGCCGCGAGCGGCAGTGTGTCTTTCGTACCCGAAACCTTCAATTGAAGACTCCCATTCACATTTGTCAGTTCACCGCGAACCAAAACTACGGTGTTTTTCGGCGTGTATCCGTTCTTATGAATCAACTCCCATAACTGCGGAACCGAAACCGTGTTGTCCGGCTTAAGCTTCACCGTCGCCAGCCCTTTGTTCAAACTCACTTCGACCGACTCCACTCCGGCAACTTTCTTCAATGCCACGTCGACCACGTGGGCGCAGGTCATTCAATCCATGCCGAAGATGGAGAGTTCAACTTGCAGCAACTCCGCCCGGCCCGGTAAGGCCGCCATGAGGAATGCACAAGCCAATATAGATAGTTGTTTTCGCATCGTGTGTTCCTTTCGACTAAAAGAAGTAGGCAAAGTTGACGGCAAACCGGTAGCGTTCTTTCGGGTAGAGCGGCCCGGCATCACGATAGAGCGGAAACTGAATTCCGGCCTCGATCCCGATGGCGCGATACACCCCTAGCAGACTGGGTCCGAGAAACATCTGATTCGCTCCACTGCCCGTCAATTCAAAGTTCTGGCGCTGAAGCGTGCCGGTTCGCTCTCCGGTGAACTCGCCAAAAACTCGCCAATCCCAGCGCGGGTAATCGGTGCGCCAGGAAAACGGCCGGTAACCGTAAACGGCAGTGTAAGTGAGTAAGTCGGGGCGCCGGTCGCCGTTCGATTCGGCATACCGCTGATAGGTCGTCCCCACCCAGACGTACTGGCTGCGCGAGGCAACGCCGGTCACTACGCCGACGAGGTAACCCGGGCCGCTGTGGACGCCCCGATAGAGGCCCGTTTCCTGCTGCGGGCCCGGAGCGAGCGCGCCCGCAACCGCGGTACTTTCGATGCGCTTCCCGGAGAAGTCTTTCTTCTTGAAACGCCACCACACCAGCCCGCTGAAATCACCGCTGATCGGCGTGTTGGTTGTGACCGATGAACGGGGATATGGGTCCGGTTGAAAAACGACCGGGCCAGAAACGGCGAGCTTGATGTTTTGGGTGAGGCCGTAGGTCAATTCGGCTTCAAGGTTCGAGGCCACACCGCTTCGTCCGTTCACCCCGAGGTCGAAACTCCATCCGCCTTGCGGATTGGTCGGTGTTGCCAATCCAAAGACCGGGCCATGATCAGCGGCTTCGATAAGGTGCCCCATCGTGAGCAGAGACGCTAATGCCAGAGCCCAGGGGCGCGTCCAAATATGACGCATTCTCAGTTCTCCTTTCGTTTCACCAAAAGTGCGAGAGCGCTTACGCGCCGACGCACGAGTGCTGGAACACTTGGTGACGAAAGAGAACTAAATCAGAAAAGTGGAATGGAGAACTTGCAGATCAGGGGGAGATGGCTCGAACGGTTTTACACTATGCCAGGATTCCAAGCCTTCGACTGCGCGCGGAAGAACATCCATTTGGTCCGCCGCGATAATCGGCAGCTCGATATGGTAATCGATCATTTTGTGATGATCGAAGGCGATTTGGGTACACTCGCGTCCGGGGTTCTGCTTGGTGGGCGGTTGTTTCGTTTTGCAGTGACCGTCCGGCGAGCAGCAGCTTTTGGCGCCTCCGAACATAAAATACTGTTCGCAGGAGATGCACCCACCCCACACAAGGGTCGTGAGAAGGAGCAAGGAAAGAAGCGAGTTGGCGAAAGCTCTACACACCCTTTTAAAGTGTATCAATCTCTGGCGACAGGTTTACGCTCCCGGACAACGTTTACTCTGGAAATTCATGAAGATCACGAAGTTTGGTTGGGTGTTGACCTTCGCCCTGCCGATCGCGGCGCAGACGATCACGGAGCCCATCCCGGAAGCAAACCCAGCCAGACCAACGGTTTCGACACCGGCGACACTAACGCCGGTAGGCTACCTGCAATTCGAAACGGGCGGCCTTGGGGCGGTGGCCTCGCCAGAATTCGGGACCCGCATCGGCATTAATCAGGTCACCAAAGTGACTCTGCTTCCTCGGCTTGAGTTATTCGTTCGAAACCGAGCCTTACGTTCACAGCAGCAACAGCAAAGGGGGGGACAAGGAGATTCACCCCGGCGAAGTGTTCGTGGGCGCGCAAGCCGTAGTGGTGCCGAGAGAGGGTGCGCGGCCTACCATCTCCGTAAGCTATGTCCGCCGGTTATATGAGAGTCCGGCACCGGAACTAGACCTCGGAACGTTCCGCGAGAGTGGCATCATCCTGGTGAGCCAAGACGTCGCGGGTTTTCATTACGACGCGAATGCGATTGTGACCGAGCAAACTCAAAACAATGTGCGAAGGGCGCAGCTCGGCCAAACATTATCCATCTCTCACCCGCTGAAGAAATTCACGATCTCCGGCGAGTTGTGGCATTTCACTCAGCCCTTTCTTCGTGCCAATGCAGTCGGGAATCTTTGGGCGATCTCGTATCCGCTACGGCGGAATCTGGTGATCGATGGCGGGTTCGATCATGGGCTAACCGCGACTTCAACACATTGGGAAGTATTCGTAGGCTTCACCTATCTGTTGCCACACCGGCTGTGGCGGAAGTAACGGCGGGTCAGCAGGCACAGGTTTTGCCGCGAAAGGCCCCGATGCCTTCTTTCGCGATCAGCGGCACCATGACCAATGCCGCAAGGGGATCAGCCCACCACCAGCCGAGCCACAGGTTCAGCACCAGCCCGCCGAGAAGAATGGCCGAAAGATATATACAAAAGTCGGCTTGTCTTGCGTCGGAGTGCATCGCCGCACTACCGAGTTGCCGCGCCACGTCTCGCTTGGCACGCCCTAGAACGGGCATCACCACCATGGCAGCGATCGCTACGACGATGCCCGCCAGACTATGCTCTGGAGATTTACGAAGAAAAAGAGATCGGAGCGAATCGACCGTGATGTAGGCTGCTAATGCCATAAAGCAGCTGCCGACGATCCACAATGCAAACCGTTCGGCCTTTTCTCTCTGCTGCTCGTCGACATCGCGGTGAAGACGCCAAAGGAGAGCCGCTCCACTGACAACCTCGATCATACTGTCGAGACCGAAACCGACTAAAGCGATGCTCCCCGCGAGCAGGCCGGTAATGAGTGCCGCCAAGGCTTCGATGCTGTTCCAACCGATCGTGAAATACTCCAGTCGTTGACCACGCCGGGCCAGGAAACCGCGATCAATTGTGTTGGAGGCGTACAAGACCCATTCTCGCATCCGCAACTGGCAGTTAGGGCGAAGAGCGTGAGACTGCTGATGGAGGAAAGCAGGAAGTCGGTGACGCCGGCGGTGGTGCGGATGGAAGCGAGCAGCTCGCTCATGGGCTGCTGACGCCGCTCCGCTGCGATGAGAACGCTGGAGTCGACGACTAGTTCCACGAGGGCGGATTTAGTTGTTCACGATGCGCGTCGATGGCGGCTTGCACATCCTGGGCGAAGCCTGCATCGGGGATAGGTGCGAAGCCCAGCCTGTTTTCGTGGGCCTTCGCGAGCGCAATACAATCATCGATAGATCGGACAGCCGCTGGGGAGTCTTAATGACGGCCACGGGGCGATGATCCTGCTCGACAATGATCTCGGCGCCTTGGCGGACTTTCTCCAGCACCGCGGCAAAGTCCTTCGCCACCTCCGCTTCGCTCATGTGGACGTGCGCCTTTAGTTGGATCATAGCTCCTCTTCGGCTTCGGAGCGTAGCGAGGCAACTCGGCCTCGGCTTCCGCATCGCAGACGGCGTCTTGGCGGGGCTTCACACTCGCGGCCAGATGCGGGGCGTTCTCGAGCATCAACGTGGCTATCGTGTGGCGGAACAGATGGCAGCCGCCATTTTGCCGATCTTCGATTTCCGGAGGTAACGGGAAGGGAAAACACGCGATTGGCTGGTACCTTCCTCCAGACGTCTCTCCAGGGGTCGGCCCTACTCGCCTATTCTCCATACCTTGGTGGTCAGGCCCGATGTGACTAGATACTGGCCATCGGATGTAAACGCTACCGTACATCCGGCTTCCAAGAACTGCCGCCGAACGCTCTGAACGCGGTCGTGGGCAATTGAAGCGAGTTCTCTGCCAGATAATATCTCGTAAATGTGCACGGTCGGTACCACCTCTCCTTTCTTGCCTGGTTCGCGGGCAACCACGGCAATCAGATCACCGTCCGGCGAGAGTGCAATGCCCTCGGTTCCGCTCTGTGGCAGCCGCGCCACGTCACGACCAGTCTCGCCGCTATATACGGCAATGTAGGATACACGTTGCTCGAAAGGAGTGAACCCTCCATCGGAGATGGCGGCGGCCACGTGGCTTCCGCGTGCCGATACTGCTACTTTGTAGGCATTCAGCCGTGGTTCGATCTGCCGCGTCCAGAGAACTCCTAGGTCTTCTGTCCGCCGACACAGCAGAGTGTGGTCAAAGGAGTAAGCCACAACTCCACGATTGTCGGACACTCCCAGACCGAAATCGTTTGAGAGTTCGAAGTTACCCTTGCGACGTTTGGGCTCGCGTGGTTTGGTAGCATACTGCACTTTCAGGATCTCCCGGAGGGCGGGAAACTCAACCAGCGCCAGGGTTTCCGTTCGATGATGGTTCCCTTCACGGTGGGCATCCACCACAACTCCTGCACTGAGCGGCCAATAAGTCTCGCCTTGGTTGACATCGATCGGGAGCATTCGCTCCGTGTGCTCACCGGTGCGCAGCTCAATAACCGTTTCCAGCTGTGCACAATTTCCTTTACCGACTCCGCATGCCTCTTTGCCAATGGATCCGAGGGCTTGCACCAAAAGCGCTCGGCTGTCTCCGAAGAACCCAACGCCTAGGGTGCGGCTCTGAAAATGGCCACTGTATATCGACTGCCACGATCCGATCTCCAGCACCCGCAGAGGGTAGCCGTGCTCCGACCAATCCTCTAGGCACAACTTTTTGCCATCCGGTGATATGGCTTTGACACTCGATTGCGCAAACTCTAGCGCGAGGCTCATTTTGAGCTTGGCGCGGTTGCTGGGCTGCGCCACCGCGTTTCGGATCGGCATGGGTGTCAAGCGCGCCAATAACGGGGCAAACAGGCGAGCCAAGTCACGGCGAGTAAAGACGATCATAGTTCCTGGAGGACCCGTGAAGGAGGAGCCCCAAGATGGAGATCGCTACTTTTGGGTCTTAGCGGCGGCTTCCTCAGCCTCTTGCTTGCGCGCGCCGCGCATCACATCGCCGAGGGCGTAATTGCCTTCCTGGCAAGCGTACTCTAAGATCGGCTGGTTGGTGGCGGGCCAAGTCATTTCGCCAGTCCAGGGACGATCCCACGTTTCGGGATCTTCCACGGTGAAGCGATACAAAAGCGTTTTATCGTCGATGCGCTTCAAGCGCTCGACCACATGGAGGTTCTCGGTCGATCCGCGAAACCGGGTTTTGTCCGTGAAATTGGTGGTGTCGATCACCAGCGTGTCGCCTTCCCAATGACCCACCGAATCGCCCATCCAGCGGCGAATGTTCTTGGACAGATGCTGCGCCATTCATGCGCACGATGCGGGCATCGTGAATCATTTCGGTGAGGATCATGATCGTGTCCGGAGTTTGGACGATCTGATGCATATCGTTATAGAAATAGTCGGGCAGCGCCGGCGGACCGGAGGTGGAGCCGAATCCTAGCAGGCAGCGCTCGCTGAGCGGCCGCTCTTCGGGATTATCGTATTCGCCGCGGCGCGTCGCGGCCCTGACATCCTGGCTTTCTTCGCCTGCGTCCGACGTCGGCAGCCCAAAGGCATTCGCGCGACGTTTCTTCGCGGCGGCATTGAAGGGCGGGACGTGGCCATCTGGAGGATCGATGACGATGGAGGTTCGAATCTGCCCGTCAACCATGGTGTAGGCCGTGCCCTGGTTCAGCCATAGACGATCATAGCCGCCGACCGCGCCGCCGCCGGCCTTCTCCAGAATTTCGAAATACGATTTTCCCTGACTCTTGTCACCGCCGACCGGCAGGGTGCCGCGATTGGGATCCAATTTCCCACCATCGGCGGTGCGGCGAGCCATCTCCGCTTTCTGGACTTTTTCTGCTTGTTCCTTGCTCAGCACCGGGGGATCGCCGGGCATCCGCTCCATCGGGGTCATGGTGGCGAGGTCGTAGGTGCCCTGCAAATCGGGATGTCCATCCGGCATGCGGCGGATGGCCGACTTGGCCGCGGTGTTGGCCGTCTGGGCTCGGGCGGTGAGAGCCGTCAGTGAGATGAACGCCACCGCCGTCAGGGCTGCGGCGCTGGTCCTTGAAATGAGTCCATTGTGCATATTCAAACCTTTCCTCGGTCACTTGCTAAGCGGATGCTTGCGGTATGGGCCATATAGCATTTCCTCGACAAACTCTACGCACTTGAAATCCAGGAGCTGGGCGTTCTTTTCCTGACGCCGGTAGAGCGCCATGCTGATTTTCCAGGGGCGCGTAAAGACGCTCGGGTCTTCGATAGTCGCCTCGTACATAATTATATCCGGGCTGGTGCGGGTGTATCGCTCGACCACATGCAGCTTGTCGCTATGAAAATTTCCGGCACGATCGAACCAGGTATTCTCGTTCATGTCGGTGACGTTGACCACCAGGGCTTCGCCCTCCCAGTGTGCGACGGACTGGCCCATCCAGGAGTCGGCTAAAGCGGGACCGGGGTCCTTCAGATAGATGTTTCGCACGGCGCCGGCATACTCGTAGACGATGGTCATCGCGCTGGGGCTTTGTACGATCTGGAACGGGTAGGGCATGTAGGTGGCGCGCGGCACGCCCGGCAGATAGCACTTGATCTCCGGATCGCGGTTTAACCAATCTTCCTGATTCTTCTTCCTGGTCGCGAGCGCCTCCGGCTTATACGGGATTTCCCCGCCTTCGACTACTCCTACGCTCGGCGGCACGGCGCCAACAGCGCCTAGCGCCAGCACCGGGGCGGCTGGCACTGGACCGTGCGGCCCGGGTCGAAGCGCCATGGCCGGACGCGCCACGTGGGCTTCGAGATCGTAATTGGCTTCATTCAGCGCCTGCCAGATTCCATTCAGGTCGGGCTTGCCGTCGGATATGCGGGGCGCGCGATAAGCCTGTGCGGCCAGCGGCGCGACTGCGAAGGTCAGGATTGCGGCCAGGGCGGATGTGGTTCTTATTCTGCGGAGGACTAGGTGCATTCAATCCATCGTATTTCAAAAACGGTGTGCCGCGCTAGGTTGAATGGCAGTGTGCGATCTACGGGCGCACAAGATGGAAGATATCGGTGCGCAGTTTCGACGTATCCTCGTTCCAATCGCCGTAGATCTCCCAGCAGGTTCCAGTAAGCCGGCGGCCGTTTTGGCGGCTCCACTCGATTACCGCGTTATGGCTGATCCGCAACTGTTGGTATGGTCCTATGTGCGCGGTGGACACCGCTAGACCGGAAGGAGTCTCGGAGTATACAACTTCGCCGATGGGTTCGAATCTTGCAGGAGTCTCGACGCCGCATTCAATATCGACCAGGCGGCTGTCGCGCGGGCGATAGACCATCACATTCTGACCGCTCTGTCGCACATGGCCAGCCTTAACAGCTTCATAAACCTTGTCCAGAGTATGCATGAACTCACGCGGCCACGTGCTCAGCACGGTGGTGATACGGACGACCGCGATGGGGCGCGGCGAGGCATCCACTATTGAAATATGGCTGGGCACAGAAGACTCCGGGAACAAAATCAAGGTATCACACGATGCCAGCGCGGCTGCTCCAGGATGGAATCTTGCCGGGCCTATGCACTCGTGCCCTTATCTTTTTGGATGGGAGATGAGCGATCCGATAGAATTTAGCAGTGGAACCGACCGGAGGAAGGCGCAATACAGCCGCCCAGCGGCAGGCTCAGCAAGCGGCCGATCGCATCCGGCTGTTACGTCAGGAACTGTCGACGCCGGAACTGCAACAGCTTCTTGCACTCACTCCTGAACAGCAAAGCCGCTTCGACGATTGGTCGCGCGTGCAACTAACCGAGCTTGCTCAACAGTTCGACGTAGACACCTCTGCTTCGCAGAAGCGCGTTTCATGGGGAATGCGCATTGCCTCCACCTTGGGCGGCATCGCCATATGCGCCGCGGTCGTCTTGTTTTTCGTACGCTATTGGGGCTATTTGGACACATCCGTACAAGTGGCCATCGTGTCCGTGGTGCCACTGCTTGCTTTGGGGGCTGCCGAATTTGCGGCGATGCGTGAACGGACGCTGTACTTCACTGGCCTTTTAGCGCTGGTGGCTTTCGCATCGTTTGTGATGGATCTGACGGTGCTTGGCAACATTTTCAACATCAACTCCACGGAGCGAGCGCTGCTAGCTTGGGGCGCATTTGCGATGTTGCTGGCGTATCGCTACGGATTGCGCTTACAGTTGACGCTAGGTTTACTCCTGTTGATTAGCTACGGCGCGGCCATGGTGACGGCGCAGTTCGGCTATCGCTGGTTTGACTTTGGAGAGCGTCCTGAACTGGTAGCGCTTTTGGGTTTGGTGGTATTCTCCCTGCCGTTGGCAATTCGGCAGGGACGTTACGGTGATTTTCCGCCTGTGTATCGGCTGGTAGGCACGATCGTCTTTTTCGTCTGCCTGATCTCACTCGCAGAGTGGGGGATACCCAGTTACCTGCCGTTCAGTCATCAAAATATCGAGCGGCTTTACGAATTTGTGGGGTTGCTGACTTCGGCTGGCGCGATCTGGGTGGGTATCGTGCGCCATTGGAATGGCGTGGTGAACACGTCCGCAACCGCCTTTGCCATTTTTCTGTTTACGCGCCTCTATCACTGGTGGTGGAATTGGATGCCTAAGTACCTATTCTTCGCAGTAATCGGCGCGCTTGGTATCACGTTAGTACTTGCCTTCAAGCGCGTGCGCGGGCAAATGTCACTGAAAGAAGCGTCGGCATGAAGCGAGTTTCGCTGGTGGCGGCCGCAAGCGTTGTTATGGGCGCAAACATAATCGCGCTGGTGCATGTGTGGAGGAATCGATCTGGCTCGCCTGAGTCGGATGTCACGCTTACGCAGCGTGAGTTGCCGGAATTCTACAACCCGAATGATGAAGATAGCGGAATAGCGCTCAGTTTGCGTTGGACTGATCAGCGGTGGCCAATGCCTTCTCCAGGCAGTCAGCTAGCCTGGTTGGATCAAAAAATCCTGCAGGAACTAGGGTTTGATACAAGCATGGCGCCCACCGACAAAGAAGCGTTTGAATTTTACCAACGTCAACGCGCGCGACGAGCCTTCATCGCGCTCGAGTATGACGGGACAAGTTGGCGTAAGTGGTTAGACGACGTCGAGCATCAAGCGCAAGCTCAACCCTCGTTACGCCTTTATTCGCCCGCGCTAAACCTGCCCGAAACATCATCTCGTTTGATGGCCATTGATGCCAGCAGTGATGCCGGGCGGTTACGTGCACGCCATTCTGATCGTGGGTTAGTCGTGATTGTCCCAGCCGTGATACGCATTGAAGTGGAGCCGCAAAGCGCTAATAACCAAGGCCGACTGTACGGGTTGATCCAGGAGATCCCCTCATCGATCCACGTGCCGTGCCATTTAGTGACGCCTTCGGACGTCTTCCAGGAGGCCACAACAACGCCAAATACCGCGTCCATTTGCGCTACGGCGCGTTCCTCGAGCCATGGATCGTGCGAGTAGAATTCGCTATGCCCGCTGCCCAATAGCGTCGCGTGCTAAGCGGTCACCGCTGGATCTGACGCGCCGAGGGAAATTTATTTGATGACCAGGAAGCCGGTCTCGACACACTGGTCGGCAATGCGGTTCCACATCACGCGCGCCTGGCCGGTGTCGACGGCATGCCGGAACTGGACCACTTGGCCGGTGTGCAGGGCCGGGTAATCATGGACGGCGCGAAACCCACTCTGGCTGTAATCAAGCAGGCGGCCACTGATTTCCTGATGCGCTGGATCGCTGAAGGAGAGCTTCAGAGTCCCTTTGCCGCGGTAGCGCCGTTCGGCGCGGCGATCGGAATCGCTGATGGTGCTCCGGGATGGCCCGCCTGGTTTAGGAAGCATAGGATTGGCGCACGGCCTCCCGTCCGTAAAGTTTCAGCTTTCTGCTGAGAGTACGGCGCGAGATGCCTAATAGCTCGGCCGCGCGCTGCTGGTGTCCATTAGTCTGCGCCAGGACCTTGAGGATGGTGTTCTTTTCCATGCCATCCAGATTGGGCGAAGTGGAGGGAACAGCGCCGTTGGGCTCGTACTCTCGTTGGACGTTGACCTGCCCCAGCATCATGTCGTCGGTCCGTATTTCCAGATCGCGCGCCAGGACGGCCGCTTTTGTGACGACGTTGCGAAGCTCGCGGACATTTCCGGGCCAGGCATAACGGCGCATAGTCTGAAGGACGTCGCCAGCAAAGAACGAGCGCGGATTGGATTGCTTCAGGAAATGCTCGGCCAGCGGGATGATATCGTCGGACCGCTCGCGCAAGGGTGGAACACGCAGGCAGATCTGTCCGAGCCGGTGATAAAGGTCGCTGCGAAACTCGCCAGTGCGGACCATGCGCTCCAGATCCTGATTCGTGGCGGCGACGACGCGGACGTCGACCGAGACCTTGCGAACGCCGCCCAGGCGATAATAGGCGACGCCGTCCAGCACTCGCAGCAGCTTGACCTGCATGCGCGGTTCTAACTCGCCCACCTCGTCCAAGAAAAGCGTGCCCTGATGAGCCAGCTCAAACAGGCCGGGTTTGGCGGAATCGGCGCCGCTGAAAGCGCCTTTCTCATAGCCGAATAGTTCACTTTCCACCAGATGTTCAGGCAGGGCCGCGCAACTGACGTCCACCCAAGGCTTGGCGCAGCGCAACGAATAGTGATGAACGGCGCGGGCGATCAGCTCCTTACCGCAGCCGCTTTCTCCGGTAATGAGAACCGCAGCGTTGGTTTGGGCGATGCGCTCGGCCAGCTCGAGCAATTGGCGCATAGCCGCGCTGGAGACGACCGCAGGCATTCCCAGGTAAGTCTTGATTTGGGGACCCATTATTGCTTAAGTCGCTTTTCGACTGTTTCGGGCGGAATCACTATAGTACTTTGGTCGCTACCCCCTAAGGCGATATACCGATTTGGACTAACAATCGGCATGCTGTTGCTGAGACAGGCTGTCTCACAGGGCGCCCGTGGTCCGACATTTTGTCGCTTTTCTCCTATCGATTCACTTGATTGCTGCCGATGAATCAAACAGATAGCGAGGAAACTTCTTGGCAGAGTATATGCAGTGCACTAATTCACGTGCTTGCGCCGGCTACTAGGAAACGAATGTCGATTTTCGCCAGGATTTACGTCTCGCTGGTAGTCATCATCGGTCTGTGCGTGACTATCAGCGAGTTGAGCCGCTGGGAGTCGCAGGATTTAGCGCGCTTCTTCTCGTATCTGGTCCTTTCCATTCTCGCTTCGCGCCTGAAGGTCGTGCTGCCGGCCATTACCGGGACGCTTTCGGTCCTGTTCATTTTCATCCTGTTCGGGATCGTCGAACTGAGCTTGCCGGAAGCCTTATTCATGGGCTGCGCCGCGACCCTGATTCAATGTTTCTGGCATAACCGTAAGCGGCCCAAGACCCATCAGGTGCTTTTCAACCTGGGCTCCATGGCGATCGCGATTGCATGCACCAGCTACGCCTATCATTCGAAGATTCTCCACCAGGGACACCTGGATGCCGCTATCACACTGTTGGTGACGGCGACAGTGTTCTTTGCGATGAATACATTTCCAGTGGCGGCGGCCATCGCGCTAACCGAACGAAAGTCGCTTCGGCAGATTTGGCAGGAGTGCTATTTCTGGTCGTTCCCTTACTATTTGCTGGGGGCGGGCATCGCAGGAGCGGCCAGCGCGATCAACCGCCATTTCGGCTGGCAGACCGCGTTGCTGGCGGTCCCGGTGGTGTATCTGATCTACCGGTCCTACTACTTGTACCTCGGTCGGATGGAAGACGAGAAAAAGCACGCCGAGGAGATGGCCGCCCTGCACTTAAGAACCATCGAGGCCCTGGCGCTGGCCATTGAAGCTAAAGATCACACCACGCACGACCATCTGCAGCGGGTGCAGGTCTACGCGATCGAAGTGGCCAAAGAACTGGGAGTGGATCACGACCAGTTGGAAGCGCTGCGCGCCGCGGCGCTGTTGCACGACATCGGAAAACTGGCCGTTCCCGAACACATCATCTCCAAACCTGGAAAGCTGACGCGCGAAGAGTTCGAGAAGATGAAGATTCACCCCGTGGTGGGGGCCGAGATTCTGGAGCGCGTGCGCTTCCCATATCCGGTGACGCCGATCGTCCGCTCGCATCATGAAAAATGGAACGGCTCGGGATACCCGGATGGTCTGAAAGCGGAAGAGATCCCGATCGGCGCCCGAATTCTGGCAACGGTAGACTGCCTGGATGCGCTGGCTTCCGATCGCCAGTATAGACGAGCGCTGCCGCTGGATGAAGCCATGCAGAAGGTGGTTTCAGAATCGGGCATCAGTTTCGATCCTAAGATCGTCGACATCCTGCATCGGCGGTATGTGGAGCTGGAATCGATGGCGCAGGCCCAGCAGGTAGAGAAAGCCAAACTCTCGACGCACGTCAAGATCGAGCGCGGCCTGGCCCCCGCGGCGGGCTTTGAGAACAGCAAGCGGTCCTCAATCACGCCTAATCCGGACCATGCCGTGGATTTCCTTTCCTCCATCGCCGCGGCACGGCAGGAAGTGCAAAACCTTTTCGAGCTGGCGCAGGATCTCGGAAATTCGCTGAGCTTGAACGAGACGCTTTCGTTGTTGGCCATACGGCTCAAGCGCATGATCCCCTACGACTCGCTGGCCATTTACGTGATGCGGGACGGGAAACTCAAGGCCGAATATGTGAACGGCGAAAACTTCCGGCTGTTCTCCGCGCTCGAGATTCCGCTGGGACAGGGTCTGTCGGGGTGGGTGGCGGAAAACCGCAAACCCATTATCAACGGCAATCCGTCGGTGGAGCCTGGCTATCTGAACGACGAGACGAAGTTCACCACTATGCGAAGCGCGTTGGCGGTGCCGCTGGTGGGCCTGAATGGCACGGTCAGCGTATTGACGCTCTATCACAGCGAGCGCGACGCTTTCAGCAAGGATCATCTGCGCATCCTGCTGGCTATTGTTCCGAAGGTCGCGCTGTCGATTGAAAACGCCCTCAAGTATCAGCAGGCCGAAAGCTCGGCGGCTACCGACTACATGACCGGATTGCCGAACGCGCGTTCACTGTTCCTGCATCTGGATGGGGAGCTGGCCCGCTGCCGGCGCCTGGATTCACCGCTGGTAGTTCTGGTCTGTGACATGAACGGCTTCAAACAGGTCAATGACCGCTACGGGCATCTGGAAGGCAATAAAGTTCTGCATTGCGTCGCCGTGAAATTGAAGGACAGCTGCCGCGAGTATGACTACGTGGCTCGCATGGGCGGCGACGAATTTGTGCTGGTGCTGCCCGGCCTGCAGTTGGACCAGGTCCAGGACACGATCCACCGATTGCGCGCGATAACGGCCGAGGCCGGCCGCGAGGTGTGCGGGACCGAGACACTGTCGCTCAGCGTCGGGCACGCCCTTTTCCCGGAAGACGGCACGGACGCCGACCAATTGCTCAGCGAGGCGGACCGTCGCATGTACATGGCGAAGCAAAAAGAAAAGATGAGCATCGTGAGTGCGCGCGGCGTGGATTACGAGCCGATCGCTTCTCTGTAGGCGCCAACATGCTGCTCTCGATGCTGCTTCGGCAAGCGCGACGAATCCTGCTGACCGCGCTGGTAGGAGGGCTGCTGGGCGCGACACTGGTCCGCTTGGGCCCTGGTTTTGGAGTCGACGAGCGGGAGGTCGATGCGCGGCTCAACGCCGAAAGCCAACAGGCCATCCGTGCCGAGCACGCCGGCGAGAACAACATCGTGCTTTTCTATGCGCGTTATCTTTCAGGCCTGGTGCATGGCAATTTGGGTTTCTCGCGCTCGCTCAATCGTCCAGTCTCTGAACTGTTGAAGGAGCGGCTCCCGTTGACCTTGGGCTCGCTGGCCTACGGCGTCCTGGGCGGGATGTCGATCGGGCTGGTTCTCGCGATGGCATCGGTCTGCTGGCATGCGCCGGGGTCGGATCTGCTACCTGCGATACTAAGCGCCATCGCGCTGGCGTTGCCGGCGGCTTTGATCGCGCTGGTTTTTCTATGGATGGGCGCGGGCGGGCGTTGGGCCATCGCATTGGTGGTGTTTCCGCACGTCTATCGCTACGCGAAGAATCTGCTGGTCGCGGCCTATCAGGCGCCCCATGTTCTGGCGGCCGAGGCCAAGGGATTGAGTTCGGTCCGAGTGCTCTTCGCGCATGTCTTCACACCGGCCGTTCCGCAACTGGCGGCGCTGGCGGGAATCTCGGTCAGCCTGGCATTTGGCGCGTCGATTCCAATCGAAGTGCTGTGCGACACTCCAGGCGTCGGCCAACTGGCGTGGAAAGCGGCGCTGGATCGCGACCTTCCTCTGTTGGTAAACATCACCGTTCTGGTGACGTTGATGACGCTGGTGGTGAACGCCTGCGCCGATGTCGCGCTGGCCCGGTGGAGGCCGGCGTCATGACACGAACTCAGAAGCTAGCAATGGTAGTGCTCGGCCTAGTGATATTGGCCTCACTCGCGGCCGGGTATCTGGCACCATCGTCCTACTCCGAGCAATATCGCGATTCGATCAGCGCTCCGCCGTCGGCGCGGTTCTTATTGGGAACCGATGACCTGGGACGCGACCGTTTCGCTCGCCTGCTTTATGGCACACGTATTTCGCTGCTACTCGCGCCCGCGGCGGCGTTCTTATCGACACTAATCGCGGCGCTGATCGGAGGCACGGCGGGTTACCTGGGCGGCCGATGGGGGCGAGCTGTAACGGCTGGCATCGACCTGTTTCTCTCGCTGCCGTGGCTCTTTCTATTGCTCACGGTGCGAGCACTGCTGCCGCTCAATACCTCGCCGGTCACCTCAGTGATGATCACCTTTCTGCTGCTGGGATGTCTGGGCTGGGCGATGCCGGCGCGCATCATCCGAGCGGGAACCCGCACACTGGTGGATTCCGATTATCTGGTACAAGCGCGGGCGGGCGGCATCTCGCCGCTGCGTCTGTTCTGGCGGCATTTACTGCCGAATCTGCGACCGATTCTGCTGGCGCAATTCTGGGTGTCGATTCCGGTTTTCATTCTGAGCGAGGCGAATCTGGGATTGCTGGGATTGGGAGTTTCAGAGCCGCTGCCATCCTGGGGCGCGATGCTGCGGGAGCTCGAGAATTATACAGCGGTGCTCCAGAATCCATGGATGCTGTCGCCGGCGGGCTTGCTGGTGGCGGTGGTGTGCTGTCTGCAGCTTCTCCTTCGCACCGAGGAGCGAATCCCATGTTGAGATACGTCCTGGCTATCCTAGTCGCACTCGGTACGCTGCTGGGGGGTGAACTACGCTTCTCGTTGCACAACGAGCCCAAGACGTTCAATCCACTGCTGGTGGAAGACGAGTCCGCGGAAACCATCCGATATCTGACGGGAGGCGTTCTCATCCGGCTGAACCGCTACACGCAGGAATTGGAAGGCGAGCTGGCGTCCAAATGGAAAGTTTCCGAAAACGGCCGCCGCATCGATTTCCAACTGCGGCCGAACATACTTTTTTCAGACGGAACGCCTTTCACCTGCGAAGATGTCGGCTATACGGTCCGGCAGTTGATGGACCCGACCTTGCACTCGCCCACCGGCGATGCTTTTCGTTCCGTGCCAGGGCCGGTGGAAGCTACTTGCGGCAGCTCGAACTCGGTGACAGTGCTCTTCCCTGGCCCGGTGGCCGCACTGGCCGCGCAATTCGATCAAGTCGCGATTTTGTCCGCCAAGTCGCCCAAAAAAGAAACGGCGGTTCTGGGTCCGTTCGAAGTGGGTGAGTATAAGCCCGGCTCGTACGTGCTGCTGCGCCGAAATTCGAATTATTGGAAGCGCGACGCAAACGGCCGCCGCCTGCCTTACCTCGATTCCATACGGCTGGACATCCAGCAGAATCGCGAGCTCGAATTGCTGCGGTTCCGCCGCGGCGAACTCGACATCGTGAACAAACTGGATGCGGAGATGTATGACCGCCTAGCGTCTGAAAAGCCGAGCTCGGTGGTGGATGCAGGACCATCGCTCGATTGGGAAGTGGTGTTCTTCAATCAGGTGGCTACGTCGCCGCTGGCCGATTACAAGCGCCGCTGGTTCCGATCGGACGAATTTCGCCGGGCGATTTCTGAGGCCATCAATCGAGATGACATTGTCCGCGTGGTTTACCGGGGGCATGCCAAGCCAGCCGTCGGACCAGTGTCGATTTCGAATCATTTCTGGATCAATTCCGCTTTGGAACCGACCGCGTATTCGGCGACAGCGGCATTGGGGCGCCTGGAACATGACGGATTCCGGCGCACGGGAGACGCCTTGTTCGACCGCGAGGGTCACAAAGTAGAATTTTCCATGATCACCAACGCCGGCAACAAGAGCCACGAGCGCATGCTGGCATTGATCCAGCAGGATCTGACAAAGCTGGGCATCCAACTCAATGTTGTGACTCTCGACTTCCCTTCCCTGATCGAGCGGATCAGCCGCAGCTTTAACTATGAGTCCGTGCTGATGGCATTTACTAATGTCGATCTGGATCCAAATGCGCAGATGAACATCTGGCTGAGCTCCGCGGCCAATCATCAATGGAATCCGAACCAGAAGTCTCCCGAAACACCCTGGGAGGCGGTGATCGACCGGCTGATGCAGTCTCAGACGGCGGCGCAAGATCCGGCCAAGCGCAAAATCTTTTTCGATAAGGTGCAGCAGATCGCGCGGGAAGAAGCACCTTTCATATTTCTGGTCAACCCCAACGCTCTGTCGGCTATTTCGCCCAACGTAAGAAACGTCTCGCCGGCCAAGCTGCGACCGCAGATCTATTGGAACGCGGAACGGCTTTCAGTGGGCGGCAGTTTGGTCAGCCAGCGATGATCCCGCTTCTTCAAGCACGCATCTCGGTCGACTATCCCAATAAGCCGGGGGTCCTGCGCGAGGTCGAGCTGGAGATGGAAGAAGGCGAAATCCTGGGTTTGGTTGGCGAGAGCGGGTCTGGGAAGAGCACCATCGCGCTCGCGCTATTACGCTTGCTGGATCATAAGGGCGGCGTGGTTCGCGGCGAAATTCTGTTCGAGGGGCGCGACCTGCTTCAATTGAAAGCCGCCGAGATGCGCCATGTGCGCGGCCGAGAAATCGCGCTGGTGCTGCAAAGCCCCATCGCCTCGCTCAATCCGGCGCTGCGTATTGGGACGCAGATCTCCGAGGCATGGCGGGCACACAATCCCGAGGCCAAGCTGTGGAAGGAACGGGCGCTGGAGTTGTTCGATCTGGTTAGCCTTCCCGCCGAAGAGGGATTTCTCGATCGCTATCCCCGGCAGCTCAGCGTGGGACAGGCGCAGCGCGTGTTGATTGCCATGGCGATCCTCCACCGGCCCCGATTGTTGATCGCCGATGAATCCACCAGCGCGCTGGACGCGATCACGCAATCCGAGATTCTGGCGCTGTTCCAGCGTCTAAATCGAGAGCTCAACATGGCCATGCTGTTTATCTCGCACGACCTGCTATCGGTAGCGTCGCTCTGCCAGCGAATCGCAATTCTGCAGAACGGCCGGATCATCGAATGTGGATCCACGCAGCAGATGTTCCGCGAGCCTCGTACAGAGGACACTCGGGCGCTGCTGCAAGCCGTGCTACGGAATTCGCTGGCGGCGACGGACCTGGTCGCGGGAGTCGAGCCTCGCTAGATATAGGCAGGCCGGGGACCTGCCCCACTTGCTCTTATCGCTCGTCTGCCTCAGTCGCCTCCACCAAGCGGTCCACGGCCATGGTGTAGATCGCCATCTTGCCATCGCGGTCGCTCTGAAAAAAGATGCGCTGGCTATTGGGAGAAAACATCGGTGCGGTCATCTCCGGATCGCTGGCGCGATGTTCGCACAAGGTCAGCTCTCGCTTGACTGAACGGACCAGCAGGAGCACATAGGGGGAAGCCTTACTGCGGCTGGCGCCGATGAAGACGCTGGAATCGCCGTTGCGATTGAAGGCGGCAAACTGACTGGTGCTGGAGATGAACTTGTCCTCATTGGTATCGGGGGTACACTCGCGGATATTGTTCAACTGTTTCGCGCTCGCGGGGAAGTTCAAATACAGGACCGTTCTGCCATCGGCCGACCACATTGCCGGACCCAGGCCGCCCTCGGTCAGTCGCAGCTTTCGATTTTGCGCGCCATCGAAATTCACCAGCCACAGCTCGTTCGATCCTCGCCGGTACAACATGCCGGCTCGCTTGGGCCGGGGCATGGGGTCGGAAATCGGATCGCTTGCTTCAGCCAAAGTGGTCGCGGTCCCGGTGCGCATGGTGATCAGACGCAGCCGGCTGGTTCCGGGCTTCTGCTCGACTAGCGCGGCATATAGTCCATCTTCAGACAGGCTGAAGCCGTGGCCCAGCTCGAAACTTTCCTCTATTCGATAAACTTCGCGCCCGCGCAGGGTGCCAAGATTCGTAAGGAAGAGCGAGCGCCCGTCCAGGTAGCAAAGATTCCGTTCGTCGGACAGCGTTAGCGAGTCGGGTACCAGGCCGGTTGCTTCGGTGAGCGAGCGCGATTGGCCGCTCTTTAAATCCATCCGATAGGCCTGCATGCTTCCGGACCGGTCGCTCGAATAGATTAGAAAACTTCCGTTGTGTGGGAGGGCGCGCCCATAATAGGCGGGAAGGCGGCTCTCATGGGCCGGATCGGTCAAGCGAAATACGTCGAACTCGGTGGCGGCGTCCTTGTAACGCTTGACCTCGGAAGGAGCAATCTCGCCCTTCTCAGCGAGACCAAAGGGCGCGCACGCAAGAGACCACAAGAATGCCCGGCGCCTCAGAGCCAAAGCAGCTACCGATGGCTGGTCTGATAATGTTCTTTCAGCAAATCTAAGCCGAAGTCGCCCTCAAAATCGCGCCATACGGAATGGATGTGGTTAGCGTGATCCTGCGTGTCGTCGAACTCCACCAGAAATGTCGGCGACTGGATGCGGTAATAGTGCCCCTCGCCCCGCTGCTCGCCGCCTGCCCAGGCGAAGAACATGTTACTGCCGGCCTTTTTGATCTGGTCTTCGCGGCTCTGAGCGATCTGCTCCGGCATGTTGTTGCAGTATTCGTCGAGCAGGGTCTGGAGCGTCTCACGCTGCGGCGCGGTCAGCTTGGACGCCGAAATTCCGTTGGGTTGGCCATTGAGAGCTGCCTTGCGCGATGCTTCGGTGAGTATGTCCTTGGGCGCTTCCTTGGCGACGATGGCGGTCTTCTGCTGTTCCGGCGTCAAGGATTGAACCAGGGTGCGGGCCAGGTCATCTTCGCGGGCGAGAATGCGCACGCCTTTGCGCGGACCATCCTTCACTTCTTCCGGATTCGAGCCGAAGAAGCTGGGCGCGCCCTGCACCTTGCCGTTCACGACCGTGAAATTTTGTGAAACGTGATGCCCCTCGATACGATATCCCCACGTGCCGGTCTCCGAGGGGTCGCCAAAAACGGTGAAGAAATAGCCGTCCGGATCGCGCTGCGGTCCTTTGCCGTTCTCGATGTTCTTCAAAACCTGGTCCAGGCTCATGATGGTTGAAGCCTTGATATAGCCGCGCTGGCTTAGGCCGGCGGCCAGCAGCGCGTGGGCGAGTTGCTTCTGCTCGGAAGTCATGTCGCGCAGCGGAAGACCCTTGCGCGGTTTCGGGATGTAATGCCAGTCGAACCGCTCGTCATCCTGGAATTGGAAGGTTGCCTGCGCTCGTTGATCGGCGTTCAGCGACGCCAGGAAAGCCTTGGCCGCGTCGGACATGACAGACGCGGAGTGGATGCGAGTGTAGGCGGAGGTGAGGAGAACGATCCCGACTCCGATCGCGGCAAAACGTAGCGCAATCATCTTCTTCACAGTGAGTCTCCTTTGTGCGAAGGCAGTGCTGCCGACGACTTCCGGCGTACTCACTAGCTTATCTCAGAAAGCTGGAGGCAGCACGCCGGTACGCTCTAAAATGGTAAATCTTGCTGCGCGTGCGACGTCAGCGCGACGGCCGACTTGGCCAGGTATTTATATGGATTGACCGGGATTCCGCCCATCCGCACTTCGTAATGCAGGTGCGGCGACGTGACCCGGCCAGTGGCGCCCGAACGACCAATGACATCGCCTCGGCGGATCTCTTCCCCAGGGACGACTTCAAAGCGGGATAAGTGGCCATAGTAGGTTTGCAACCCGTTCCCGTGGTCGATCACAACCAGCTTTCCGTAACCGCCCAACCACTCGGCGTGCACTACGATTCCGTCCGCGGCAGCCCGCACGATAGTTCCCATTGGCGCCGAAAGGTCGATCCCGGTGTGGATGGCTTCTTCACCGGAAAACGGATCGGTCCGGTCGCCGAACGAGCTCAATACCCGGCCTTCCACCGGCCACAGGCTGGGACGGACATGGGTCTGCCACTGCTTGGCGTAGTTGTGATAAGGCTTCGATAGTGAAGCCGATTGCAGGAAGTTATACTCATCGAGTGACTCGTGGAACGTCGGCGCGAGCGTCTGCCCGTTGGCGACATCGGACGAGGTCTGGGGCGTGCGCTTGAGACCGTAGGCTACTGAAACTTCACCGGCAAATGCCTCCAGGGTGGCAAGCTGCTCATTCTTCTGATTGGTGACCGTCTGCAGTTCCTGGTATTTGGCGCGCAGAGAATCGACTTCCTGGCGCAGTGTGTTGTAATGCGCTACTTTCATGGCCATCCGTAAATAGCTGGACAGAAAGCCGAACACGAACAGACCGCCCAGCACGGCGAACACAAAAGCGCCGTAGACGACCTTGTGAGGGACGTGGATGCGGCGCAGCCTGCCGTGTAGCGAGTGCGCTAAGACAACCACAAAGTATGGCTGGTGTGGCATGGATCTCCTGAGATTAAATCGGCACGATCCCAAGAAAACTTGCGAGACGCGGAGGACCGTAGGCCGGAGAGTACCAAAAACCTAAGCGAAGGCTAAGAATACTTCATGTGTCGGATAAGTGTCAAGGATTGGTACTGTAAGATCTATTACTTTTTACCGGAGTACCGGCTCCGTCGGAGCAGCGGTCGCGGGGCCTGGGGAAGCGGACAGCTCGGATCGGATTGAGCGCCGGTCGCCCTGGGCGGGCCGTTTACTTATCCCTGTCCAGGGTCACCTTCCGAAAGACGGTGCCATCCACCAACCTAAGCGTACCCTCCAGGCGTTTTGCGGTCACCCTGAGCAACCAAGTCTGTCGGGCTGTCTGCCATTCCAACGTGGCGTGAGCGCGGTCATACCGCCATTTCGCGGTGCCCATCGTGACCGCCTGCCCATCGATGATCTTATCTGCCCGGATAAGGACGAGATCCAACCGGTTCGGGACCTCTTGGATGTAGTACACGACGTTCTCGTTGTGGCAGGCTGGGGCGTCCGTCGCGCAGACCGATTCCCCCCGCTATGTCCCCACTAGATCTGTTGCTTCCTCCGAGATCGGCGGAGCGCTGAACACGCCCATAGCCGCAAGCCCCAGAGTCAACGAAATCCGGATTAAACCGAGGTGCATCTTTCTGCGTTGGACGATGTCATGGAAAAGTTGTTAGGTTGATGTGGCTGACGATTCCCCGGTTGATCGGACGGTCTGCACGGAAACAGGACTGACGTCGTCTAGCGATGCATGCTGGCCGATACTCGGCATGCCCTGCGTGGCTTCGTCCGCTCGCCAGGCTTCACGCTGGTGGCCGTTTTGTCGCTCGCTTTGGGCATCGGTGCGAACACTGCGATCTTCAGCCTGGTGAATGCGGTTCTGCTGCGCACGTTGCCAGTGCGAGAGCCGGGCCGCTTAGTGATATTCACGCTGAGCACGCCGGATCGTTTCGTCGGAAGTGCGATTTCGGCAACGGCCTACGAGAAGATCCGGGACAATAATACAGTTCTGGACGGTTTCGCCGCAGCGACAGGTGCTTCGACGGCCCTGTCCGATGGCGGAAGCGCTGAGTATGTGACGGGAGAACTCGTTTCCGGGAATTTTTTCGAAACACTGGGCGTAAGTGCCATCGTCGGACGGGTTCTGATACCAGAGGATGATCGTATCCCCGATTCACTGCCTGTGTGCGTCCTCAGTTACGGATTGTGGCAGCAGCGATTCGGGGCTGATCGCGACGTGATCGGACGCAAGGTTCAGATCAACGGCCGGCCATTCACTGTACTCGGCGTCACGCCAAAGGGCTTCAGTGGTTTCGCACAGGGTGCGCAGACAGAATTGTTTATGCCGCGCAAGGCAGCAGGGATGTCCCAATCGGCGAACTTTCTCCGGACCTTCGGTAGGTTAAAACCGGGCGTGAGCATGGAGCAAGCGCAAGCATCGCTCGACGTCCTTTATCATCAGTTCGAGATTCGCGGGCCTCGCAGGGCTGGCGTCAAAATTATCCTGGAACCCGGGAACCGGGGTTTCGTTCAGTTGGTCAGTCAGTACGAACGGCCGCTCCTGATGTTAATGGTGGTGGTCGCCTTCGTGCTACTGATTGCATGCGCCAATGTCACCAACCTGCTTATGGCGCGCGCTTCGGGCCGGACCAAGGAAATTGCAGTGCGACTAGCCGTTGGAGCTGGACGGGTGCGGCTGGTCCGCCAGTTGCTTGTCGAAAGTCTGCTGCTGACGACCGGCGGGGCAGCTCTTGGAATGGCGCTGGCTTACTGGGTGGATAATGCGCTGCTGGCACTGGCGCCGCAGCAAGTTGGCGGCCGCGCATTGATTGTCGACGTGGATCCCGACTGGCGGGCGCTTCTGTTCACATTGGCCGTCACAACGGTGGTCAGTGTGCTATCCGGCATCATACCGGCGATTCAGTCAACGCATCCGGACTTGGTTACAGCGCTCAAAGGCGAACCGGGAGCACGTGTCCCAGGGCGCTTTTCGGTCACAAATGCCTCGGTGGTGGCGCAGGTGGGGCTATCGCTGACCTTGTTGATCGCCGCAGGACTATTTCTGCGCAGCCTGCACAATCTTAAATCCGTTGATCCGGGTTTCGACCCAGATCGTCTAGTGCTACTGACGATCGACACCTCTTCCAGCGGCTACTCTCAGGCGGCAACCCAGAATTTCTTTGACCGCCTGTTGGAACGTGCGCGCAATCTTCCAGGCGTTGTTTCGGCGAGCCCTGGGCTGGTCAGCCCGCTCTCTGGCAACTTCTCGCTCATGCGAATCAGCGTACCGGGCTATGTTCCCCAACCGAACGAGCCTCCGGGGATTGCGACAAACTGGATTGGTCCCGAGTACTTCAAGACGCTCAGCACCTCGTTAGTGGCTGGAAGAATGTTTACGGAGCAGGACGGCCAAGCCAGCAAAGTTGCGATCGTCAATGAGCGAGCCGCCGCACATTTTTGGCCGGATCAGAACCCGATCGGAAAACACATCATTATCAGAGGTCGTGAACCGGATGACTACGAGATCGTAGGCGTCGTGAAGAACGTGAAGAGTGAATCGTTGCGTGATGATGCTCAGGCGACCGTATATCTTCCATTTCGGAAAAGTCAGCGAGCTCTCATGACACTTCACGTGCGGGTGGCCGGAGCGACGACACCGGTCATTTCTGCGTTGATGCGCGAGGTCCACGCGCTTGATGCCAGTCTTCCCGTCGTCGAGGCGACAACAATGTCGGCGCAGCTTGATCGAACAATCGCTCTGGATCGCTTGATGGCTACGTTGACAGCGCTGTTCGGCATATTGGCTGTCGTGCTCGCCGCGGTGGGGTTGTACGGCGTGATGGCGTTCCTCGTGGCCGGGCGAACGCGCGAGATCGGAATCAGAATGGCGTTGGGCGCTGGCCCGGTTCGGGTGCTCGGACAGGTCATGAAAGAGAGTATCGTGCTGACGGCCAGCGGAATCGCTCTTGGGGTTCTAGGCGCTCTGTCGGCCGCGCGCTTGGTGGGCTCGTTTTTGTATGGATTGAAAGCTACGGACCCTTGGACCTATGCGGCCCTGGCATTGTTGCTGGCCGGAATCGCGTTGAGCGCGGCATGGATTCCCGCTCGCCGGGCGTCTCACGTGGATCCGATGGTCGCGTTGAGACATCAGTAGCATGCCGGTTGCTGGCACACCCGAAGTTTTTTCCAAAATAAACGCTGAACCGGTCGATCTGGCCCATCCTCGTTCGATGTATTAGTAGAACCGAGCTCCGGCCGCTGACGGGGGGCCGGGTACGCTTCAAAAGAAGAAAGGAAGACTACATGCGATTTTTGTGTTTGTACAAACCGGGCAAACCCGAGCGGCCTCCAACCCAGCAGGAGATGGCCGAGATGGGGAAGTTTATTGGAGAGGCGATGCAAGCGGGTTGGCTGATTGCAACCGAGGGATGCCTGCCGAGCGTCGCCGGGGCGCGCGTCCGGCTCTTTGCCGGAAAGTTCACCGTGACCGACGGGCCGTTTGCGGAGACGAAAGAATTGACTGGCGGATTCGCAATCATCCAGGCGAACTCGAAGGAAGAGGCGATCGAGCATACCAAGTATTTCCTCCAAGCGGCCGGCGGAGGCGAAACAGAGATTCGCCAACTACATGAGGTGCCGGTTGCCGTGCCTGCGAAGGCGTAGCTCGCGAGGGGACGCGGGATGAAGCTATGACCGCTGTAGTTCGGCAACCAAGGCCTCAAGGCGATCGTAGCTGGTACCCGCTCCTTTAGCCATCCCGGATGCGATAACCATCTCACGCACTTGCGGCGACGGATAGCTCACGGTGGTCGTGAGGCGCGTCTGACCGTCCTCTTCGCTGAACTCGGCCGTCACTACCGAGACGGTGTCGGGGAACTGCTCGAAGATCTCGGTGAACACAAGCCGGCTGGGCGGCGTGATTTCCCGGTATTCGCCGTGGAAGGCGGCCTCCCCCTTGGGGTGTCGATTGACGAAGCGCCATGCGCCGCCGGGGCGCAGATCGATTTCGCAGACGGGGACCGAGTAGCCGTCGCCCAGCCGACCCCACCACTGCTTCACGTGTTCAGGTTTGGTCATCGCCTCGAACACCAGGCGCCTCGGAGCATTGAACAGGCGGGTCAGACGGATTTCGCGATCCGACGGCGTGGTGACTTTAAAGCTCTCGCTATTGGCTGCGCTGCTTCCTACCATAAGTCTTCTTCTCCTTTGCGTTCATTTGTAGTACGTATTCGCCCAATCGATCCAGCCGCTCTTCCCAGACTTGGCGGTAGCGTTCGGTCCAATCGGACACTTCTTTCAAGGGGCTGGCCTTGATTCGACACCGGCGCCATTGCGCGTCCCGCCTCTGCGCAATCAATCCCGCGCGCTCCAGTACACGAAGGTGCTTTGAAACAGCGGGCATACTCATTTCGAACGGCTGTGAGAGTTCGCCAACCGAGCACTCGCCCAAGAGCAGACGGGCTAGGATGGCTCTGCGGGTCGGGTCCGCAAGCGCTGCAAATGTGGTGCTCAATCGATCACTCGGCATCGTTATTAACCCAATGGTTAATTAACCTAATAGTTTTATACAAGAACTCGCGATGTTTGTCAACACTAAAAACCGGACCGCCTGGATGATCATCCAGCGCGGGCACAAAAGTCCAGAATTATTCGTGTCTTAGCGCGATTACTGGGTCGGCGTGGGCCGCTCGAACAGCGGGAGGGAGAGATGCCAAGAGAGCGGCGAGCAAGATGCACATAATCGGAGCCGCTAAGCTCCAGAAGCCCGTAGGTCTGACGCCAAACAGCTGGGATGCCAGATAGCGGGCCAACGTGATTCCCACCACGATTCCAATCGCGATGCCCGCCGCGACGGAGGTCGAGGCGCCGGAGACGATCAAGCGCACAACAGAAGCGCGGCCCGCCCCGAGAGCGATGCGGATTCCCATTTCGCGCGTGCGGCGAACGGCCGCGTAGTTGATTACGCCATAGAGCCCGACCGCGGCGAGCTGACTGATTATAGTCCGGCGGCCAGGACTCAGTCTCGGCGCGTCACCGGAAGCGTGATCAACAATCCGTTCTAGTTCCGCGCGGTTGTGCGTGACTTCCGAGGACTATTCAAGGTAAATTGTGAGACGGCCCTGGAGAGGAATCTTTTATGCCAACCAATTTCGCCGCGCGCCTTGCGATTTTAATATCAATTGCCACTTGCTATGCGCACCCAAGTCAGGCCGTCCATTCAGAATACGGTCACCTTCCGGTTCATTTCGAGCCTAATCTTGGACAAGCGCCCGAGCAAGTACGGTACTACAGTCGTGGCGAGGGCTTTCAGCTCTTCATGACCGATACAGAGACCGTCTTTCGGCGTAATGATTCTACAGTCCGGTTGAAAATGCCAGGCGGGAGTAGGGGTTCTCGTTGGGAGGCTTTGGAAAAACTTCCAGGAATCAGCAACTATTACCTTGGAAACGATCCTACGAAATGGCGCACGAATGTTCCCCACTATTCCCGGCTCAAGCGCAGCGACGTATATCCGGGCATAGACATTGTTTTTTACGCGAAAAAGGGGCAGCTCGAATACGATTGTATCGTGAAGCCGGGAGCCGACCCATCGCAAATTCGCTTGGCCTTCGAAGGTGTCGAGCGGCTGCGTGTGGACAGCAATGGCGATCTGCTGTTGAGTGCGGGAGGCCACGAGCTGCGTCAAAAGAAACCAGTAATTTATCAAGAGAACCACACCGGACAGCGCCAAGAGATAGCGGGCGGCTACCAGCTCTTGGAGAACACCACCGAAGTGCGCTTCATCCTGGGCGATTACGACTATGCCCGCACGCTTGTCGTCGATCCGGCGCTGGTCTATTTTGCATACCCGGGTACTAACGATTTCGCGGCAGGAATCGCGGTCGATGGTACAGGAAACGCATACGTCGCCGGATTTACCGATTTTCCGGCTAACAATTCAGACGCGTTCGTCGCTAAGCTAAATCCCGCTGGAACGGCTCTTGTCTACACCACAACCATTGGCGGCAGCGCCAACGATTCTGGTAATGCAATCGCGGTCGACACGAACGGCAACGCTTACCTGGCCGGCTCCACGGTTTCGACCGATTTCCCGGTCAAGTCGGCCGTTCAACCCATAAAGCCCGGAAACACGGACGGTTTTGTTACGAAGCTGGACGCCAATGGCGCCATCGTATTTTCAACCTATATGGGTGGTTCGGGCCCAGATGCACTCGATGCGATCGCGGTTGATGCTTCGACAAATGTCTACGTCTCGGGAACGTCGTCATCCACCAATTTTCCCGCCATCCATGCCGTTCAGCCCGCCATCGATGGTACCAGTAGCGCTGTTGTCGCCAAACTCAGCCCGAGTGGCTCATCATTCCTGTTCTCAACCTACCTGGGCGGCGGCACGGGGTTCAATTCTACAACGCTCGCGCAGGGATTAGCTCTTGGGCTGGACGGCGGCATCTGGATCGCGGGCTCCGTGGGACCACTTCTTCCAACCGTAAATCCCATCCAGCAGGCCTTCGGAGGAGGCGCGACGGACGCATTTATTGCTAAGCTCGACAACTCCGGATCGAATCTGCTGTTTTCTACATTCCTCGGCGGCAGCGGCGATGATTCGGCTACTGGAATCACCGTGGATAAGTTCGGAGATATTCTTGTAACCGGATGGACTAACTCCGGGAATTTCCCGCTGGTTTCGCCTCTTCAGGCCAATCTGGACAATTTCCAAAACGCTTTTGTAGCAAAGCTGAGCCCGAATCCTCCTACGTTACTGTACTCAACATATTTTAGCGGCGACGGAGCAGCGGGGATCGCGGTGGATAACGCTGGTGACGCAACCATCGTCGGCCGCTTCTTCAGTCCCAGCACTGGAGGGTCTGGCCTCTTTCCTCTGGTTTACAACCTACCATCGCTGGTAGTCAACGGCTATGCGGCCCAAATCGACCCAACAGGGACGACACTCCTGTATTCGACTTTCGTGAGCGATACAACTAACCCAAGCCTTCCTCTATTCTCCTACCCGAGCGCGGTAGCTGTCGACGGCGCCGGCAATGCCTACGTTGCAGGGTTCGGATTTTACGTCGCAAAACTGATCTCGCAGCCGGGGTTGCGTTGTACTCCCTTCATTCCTCTAACTCCTCAGTCATTTCCTGCGACGGGCGGGACGGGAGCAATCATCATTTCTTACCCTCCGGTCGGCTGCGGCCAGATTCCGGTTTCAAGCACGGCAGGTCCCACGCCCTGGCTGAGATATTGCCCGGAGTGTTCAGGCGGGGCGGGAGTACTGAAGGCCATCGGCTTCACCGTAGACGCCAACACCGGAGGCCCCCGCCAAGCGAGCCTCTTGATCAATGGGACCGGCATTACCATCAGCCAGGCTGGCAGCGTCGCCCCGCCGCCATCTTTAAGCTTGATCGGTTTCTGGGACACGCCCGCGACTTCGACCAATGCATCCGGCGTGGTCGCCATTTCCGGATGGGCGCTGAGCAGCAATCCGATCAGCGTTCAAATCTGGCGCAACGCCGTGCCGGGAGAACACTCACCCAACGGTTTGATTTTTATCGGAAACGGTACCTTTGTCGCGGGCTCCCGGCCGGATGTCGCTGCCCAGCACCCCGAATATTCATCCAACCATAACGCCGGCTGGAGCTATGCTTTGCTCACCAACACGCTTCCCAATAGCGACGGCAGCGCCGGGAAAGGGAATGGCACTTACCAGCTCACCGTGATTCTCCAGGATTCAACGAATCAAATCACCTTGCCGGCTCGGGCCTTGGTCGTTTCTAATAAGAACGCTCCAAAACCGTTTGGCACCATCGATACGCCCGCAGCGGGTGCTGTTGTTTCTGGCAATTCCTATATCAACTTTGGCTGGGCGCTCACACCGCAGCCTTTTATGATTCCGCTTAGTGGAGCGACTATTAACGTCTTCCTGGATGGCAAGCCAACAAGTGCATTGGCCTCCTACAACAATTTCCGCCCGGATGTCGCTGCGGTGCTGCCGGGATATCAGAACAGTAATGGTGCAGTCGGGTACGCAACGATCGATACCACGGCCCTCAAGATTGGCCAACACACAATCTCCTGGGGCATTACCGACAATAACAATCAAACGGCATCGGCGGGGAACCGAATTTTCACGGTGCTGGACGGAACCGCTATCGCCGCGCCGCTGGAGAACCACGGGGAGCTTATGTTGCGCCATACCGAGCCCGTCACGAAACCGGGTCTACGATTCAGCGGGCAAGTAGTGCTGCGAGAGGGGTACGACCTTAACGCCCCGCTTGAGCAGGTGAATCCTGACAAGACCTGGACCTACCAGATTGCAATCCAACAGCTTGATCGATTGGAACTGCACCTCCTGGACAATAATTCGAATCCGGTAGCTTGTACGAGCCGTGTTTCCCTGCCGGTCGGATCGACGCTTGATGAGGAGGTCTGTACATTTTACTGGCAGATCGACCCCAGCTTCCTAGGCGCTTACCCTCTGGTGTTCTCTTCCGAACTTGGCGACGTACGCGGGCGCGTGATTGTAGTTGCGCAAATCCCTTAGAGACGGAGCTAGGAGGACATCCATGCTCCAACTTGGGCAAACTGAATTTCAGTCACGCCGCCGGTGACGCGCCGGCTGAGCCCTTGCGCTTTACCTCAATGTTGAGCCGCTTGATCTTTTGATTGAGGGTAGACAGCGGAATGCCGAGCTTCTCGGCGGCGTCGGTCTGGCTCCAGTTCACTGTTTCGAGCGTTTCGATGATCTTGCGGCGCTCGAAATCGGCGACCACTTCGAACAACGTAGCGTCGGCGGGAAGAGTTCCGCTAGCATCGCGGCGGATGCGGACGCCGCCGGCTTGCAGAATGGAATCGGGCATGACATCTACGGGTACGGTCATGTGCGATGCCAGCACCACCGCGCGCTCGACCGCATTTTCGAGCTCGCGCACGTTGCCGGGCCAGTTGTAATCCATCAGCAGTTGCATGGCATCCGGCTCGAAGCGCAGCAGGCTTTTCCCCTCAGTATCCAGAAACTTCTCGTTATCGCGGCTATATTTGGTGAAGAAGTGCTCCACCAGGCGAGGGATGTCCTCTTTACGCTCGCGTAGCGGAGGCAGCGCAAGATTAATGACGTTCAAACGATAATATAGATCCTCACGGAACTTCCCGTCCTCCACCAGTTTCTTGAGCTCGGCATTGGTGGCCGCGATGATCCGGACATCCACCTTTATTGTTTCAGTGGAACCGACCGGCATGAACTCGCGCTCCTGGATTACGCGCAGCAGCTTGGCCTGCGTCTCCATGCTGATGGTGCCGATTTCATCAAAGAAGATGGTGCCCTTGTTGGCCACCTCGAAATATCCTTTACGCGCGGCCACAGCGCCCGTGAAGGCGCCCTTGACGTGTCCGAACAGCGCTGATTCCAACAGGTCGGTGGGGACCGATCCGCTATTCACCGGAACAAACGCATGATCGGCGCGGTTAGAATGCGCATGGATGGCCTTGGCGATCAGTTCCTTGCCGGTGCCGGTCTCGCCCGTGATCAGGATGGTCGACCGGCTGGGCGCAACCTGCGTTACCAGGTCGAGAATCCGCAGAATGCGCTCGTTGCGGCCAATGATGTTAGGGAAGCCGTATTGCTGCTTGAGGGCGCGTTTGAGCTGCGTGTTCTCGCGTTCCAGCCGGTTCCGCGCCAGCATGCGATCGATTTCGATTAGCAGCTTTTCGTTGTCCCATGGTTTGGAAAAATAATCGTTGGCCCCGCCCTTCAGCGCGTTGACGGCTACTTCCACCGAGCCATACGCGGTGATCATGAAGACTGGAGTTTCGGTATCCCGTTCGCGAATGTCGTGCAGCACTTCCATGCCAGAGCGGTCCGGCATCATCAGGTCGAGGAGAATGAGATCATAGCTGACCGATTCGGCGCGCTTCAGTCCCTCGGTCGCATTCTCGGCCAGGTCTACCGCATAGCCTTCCAGACAAAGCAGCGTGTCCAGGCTTTCGCGGATGTCGACCTCGTCATCGACGACTAAGATGCGTCCCTTGGGTAAAGACGAGCCCGGATCATCGGGCGGCAGCAAATCAGGCATGTACCAGTTTTCTTGCCAAAGGAAGCTCTAAATGGAACCGTGAGCCCGCGGCCAGCCGGCTCTCTACTTCGATGGTCCCGCCATGTTCGCGCACAATGCCATAAGTAACCGAAAGCCCCAGACCAGTTCCTTTGCGAGCGCCTTTAGTGGTGAAGAATGGATCGTAGATTCGCTCCAGGTGCTCAGGCGCGATACCCTGCCCATTGTCACTTACATCGATGCGCGCAAACCCATCCGCGTTCCAAGTCTTGACCGTGAGCCGTCCGCCCTGTTCCATGGCATCGCGCGCATTCAGGAACAGGTTCAGGAAGACCTGCTGGAGCTTGCCGGAATTTCCCTTCACGCCCGGTAAGCTTTCCTCCAGGTTCAGCGAAATTTCGATTCCCGATTTCCCCAACTGGTGCTCAATCAGGCTCAACGTCTCGCGTATGATTTTGTTCAAGTCCACTTCCACGAACTCGGTGGTGGAGGTTCTGGAAAAGTTCAGCAGAGAATTGACGATTTCGCTAGCGCGGAAGGTTTGTTTGGCGATCTTGTCGAGCAGCTTGGCTTTCTGCTCGTCACCGGAAATCTGCTTAGCCAGCATCTGGGCATAGGTGGAAATCACCGCCAGCGGCGTGTTGACTTCATGCGCCACACCTGCGGCCAACACGCCGATGGAGCTCATCTTGTCTGCCTGGACTAAGCGGCGCTCCAGCTCATCGCGGTCGGTGATGTCGTCGAAGATGATCAGGCGCCCGATCTGATGCATGTCTTTCGAAACCAGTGGCGCAATGGCCAGATTCAGGATATGCGTTGAGGGATGCGCCGCGCCATTCCCATTTCCGTTGCCGTTGGCTGCGCCGGCCGGCGATCGCAAGACGAATTTATAGATGTTGTGAACGCCGGTATCCCCGCGCACCTGATCGAATCTTTCGCACAATTCCGCCGGAAACAGCTCGGCCAGCGTTCTACCGACGGCCGATTGACGTGGTATTCCGGTCAGGCGCTCGATCTGGGTGTTCCAGCTCTCGACACAATCTTCCAGGTCGACTGCCAGTATGCCGACATTGATCGACTCCACGATGTTCTCGCTGAACTCTTTCAGCCGCTCGTATTCATCCACCTTGTGCTGCAGCGAACGGTAGAGCCTGGAGTTCTCAACCGCGATGCTGACGTACCCGGAAAGCGTAACCAAGCAGTTCCACATCGTCGCTAGATAGAAAATCGCCTTTGTCAGTCCGGCTCAAGCCCAGATAGGCGATGGTCCGGCCGCGTACGGTGCAGGGGAAGTAGTAGGTCAGATCAAGCTCGGAGATGGTTCGGCGGACCGAGATCGGCCATTCGTGCGATACGACATCCAACAAATGCCGAGTGCGCTCAAAGAACAGGTATGGTTTCTGGGGCCGCGCATCGAGAAAACTCAGATCCAGCTGGTCCAGAGGCTTGGCGCTCCGGTCCTTGCGATGCCCCATGGTCATGTGGAGATGGAACAGCGGTCGTCATCATCGCCGCACAGGAAGAAGGCCACGTGCTGGATCGATAGGGTATGGACCAGCCGGTCTGCGACCGAGCGCAGCATCTCGTCGAGATTAGTTTCCGATCCGAGCTCGCGGGCAAACTCGATTAAGGTGCGGCGGTAGTCGTAGCGGTCTTTGTAGAAGAAATATCGATCCAGTTGTTCCTGCAACCAGTCGCGAATGGGTTGGAAGATAAAAGTGGCGAACAGGATCAATCCGACAATGGCCGCCGGGCTGAGATCTTCGGGTTTGGTGAACGAGAAGATGAGGCCGTAGAAGATGCCCAGCACCACCAAGGTAGCGAGAGTGTAAACATAGCCTTGCTGGAAGATGATGTCGACATCCATCAATCGGTAGCGCAGGATGGCGTACGCCCAGGTAACCGGAACCAGGATCAACGAAAGGACGGCCAGCTTCTGATAGTGGCCGGGAAGCGCGCCGAGGACGTACGGAATCGAGTAAATCAGGGTGAAAGGAACGATGCCGAAGAGGGCGCCATTGCGCAGATATTTCAACTGCTGGCGGACCAGGGGCTCATCGCCGTGCGGAGTCTGTGAACGTCAACACCGCGGCCCCGGCCAGATAGACCGCGCTGAGGTACAGCATCCAGGTGCGGTCAAGTAGCCAGTTGATTTCCACCGGAGAGGCGGAGACTCGTAACATGCCTTTGCCTACCAGCACGTAAGCCGCGAGCAGAATAAGACCCGGAAGGTAGACCAGAGCGACTCTCGGCCAACGCGCCAGCCACTTCGGACGATCGCGGAAATATCAGGCAGAAATGGAGAAAGATGGTCGGCGCCAAGATGCCGGCGGCGACGTTGCCCCAATAGATGACCTGGTCGAAGGCGTTCAGCTTTCCGGTGAAATGGAAGCAGGAAAAGATAAACGAAGCCAGGCACAGAACGTAGAAGTGCACCGAGCGCGGCGCGCTAACGCGCCGGTAATAGACGAATAATCCAATCAGCAGATACACGATGCCGACCACATACTGGTAGTACACCGCGCGATCGATTACGGTCTCGCCCACCACTACATGCGCAGGAAATTGCACGTTGCCGCGACGGACCAGGTATTCGGGCTTGTCCCAAATGACGATGTGTTGCAGGACCTTGGCAACATCGGTCGCTTTGGAGATCGGGTTTCCGGCGATCTGAAGCAGGACGTCGCCATTGCGGATTCCGGCGTTTTCGGCTTCTCCGCCCGCGGGTACATGCAGGGCAACCACCGAGTTTTGACCGCTGGAATCAGTCCGGTCCACCCAGATCACGCCATCGTCGGCCAGCCGGTAGAGGCTCTGCTGGCGGAAGTTAATGGTCGCGCAGCACACCGCCGCCACTGTAAGGACGAACAGCAACGCACTGACGAATTGCGTCTTGAGATCCCTCAAGTGTTGCCTCTCTTTGCCTGGAACCACTCTCGGAAGAGTACTCTCCCAGCCCGCGCCTCCGGTGAGCACTTGAAATGCCAGGTTGATCGACTGGACTTAACCATGAGAATACAGCATTTACACACAGAAAACAAACGAGTTGGTACCAGTGATCTTGTTTTCGGGAACTGCCACTACTGGAAAGTGTATTCGTCCCAAAAACTGAATTAGGAGAAAGAGTCTCAAGGCCTTAGCGAATCCTATTGACAAGCCCGCAACTTGGGCTTAACATCTTTCTTCGAGAAGGTTGAGTTGGGCAGTTCACAACTGTCCATTTGTGATGTCGGCCCACGTATGACCGTGTTCTCTATCGGCGAGAAGGTGGTCTATCCCAATCACGGGATCGGCACCGTTGAGAATGTTAGCACCCGCGCCTTTGGCGGCGCAACCGGAGCGCTTCTACCTACTGCGCCTGACCTACAACAGCATGACCGTGATGGTGCCGTTCTCGCATGTTGAGGAGATCGGGCTGCGGAAGGTCACAAGAAATGGCGAAGTGGCTCGAGTGCTAAGCTTTCTGGCCGAAGGGCGCCTGCCATGGCAGCGGCGACTGGAAGGACCGCTTCAAAGAGAATTCCGACAAGATGCGCAAGGGCAGTCTGCTCGAAATCGCTGAGGTTCTTAAGACCCTGCTGATCCTGCAAACCGCCAAACCGCTGTCTTTCCGTGAGAAGAAGATGCTGGATCGGGCGCGGCATATGCTTATTACCGAGCTATCTATCTCGCGCGGGCTAAGGGAGGCGGACGTGGTGGATCTGATCCAGAAAGCTTTGGCGAAGGCTTCGCTGTCGCTACCGGGTCCGCTGTAGTCCGCCACAGGCGCAGGTACCACAGGCGAACAACCTACACCTTAACCCGGAGTACGAAAATTTCCGGGCCATTCTTAAGTAGTTTCCCGCGTGGTAATCCCTCCATTCCAAATCCTAAGATGGGAATTGAGGTCTTAGGTTCGGATGAAGTGTCGGTATTGCAACATGGCCCTGGCGCCGCTGCGCAGCCTAACGGACGGTGAGTTTTGTTGTGATGACCATCGGTACGCGTTCCATGAGGAACAAGCGGCCCAGATCGAGGTCTCGCTGGAACCACCGCTAGGAGGCGCTCTCCTCCCTTTAACCGTAGTATTGCCGTGGGAAAGTCCGGGTGCGTTACCGGCCCCCATTTGGAAGGCGGAGCCTAGAGAATTCAAATCTGTCGTGGTAAAGCCGACCTCGAGTGTCCTTTTGCCATGGACCGAGTCAGCCGAGCCCGATCCTCCTATGTGGGAGCAGGTGCTTCCACTCCGCTTTTCTGTAGCGCCAACAGACTCATATACAGGCTTCACCGCGGAGTTGCCTGGAGACTTGGAGTTTCCGGGCATTATCGCTCTGCCGCACTGCGTTCTGCGTCCTGTAAGTATTCCGGTCGAGCACGAATTCGAGCAGCCTGAGCCGGTAGCGGCCCCCGTGTCTGTACCTGCGGTGGGTTTGGAGCCGGAGCCGATACCGGAAGAAGCGCCGGCGGAGCTGAGCCAGCCTTACCGAGAAGTCGCGAATTCCTGGCATTGGCTGCGCGACGCCTGGAAGAATGCACCCACGGATCTGAAGGTCGTGACCATTCTGCTGCCGATTCTACTGGCGGTGGCGATAGGGCCGGCGATGTCGAAAATCAGGGCCCGCATCGCACCCCTGGCTTCGCTGCCTTCCGTGCACTCGGCGCCATCCCTGCACGCGCTGCCCTCACTACCCACCCTTCCGGCCGGAAATGTGCATCAGGTTGTGTCGGATCGCTTAAACAACCTGCATCGGACTATCTTGAACCGCGCGGCGGTGGATTTGACCGACGACTTCCGTTCCGGGTTAGATGCGTGGGATAGCCATTCCAACCTGACTGACAGCTGGTCCTACGATGCGTCCGGCTTCGTGCAGCCGGGTCCATTGGCGCTGTTCAAGCCGACCTCCGACATGACCGATTATCGCTTTCAGTTTCTGGGAGAGATTGATCAAAAAGGTCTGGGCTGCGCCTTCCGGGCGGCCAACCTCGACAATTATTACGCCGTTAAATTGGTAGTGGTCAAGGCCGGGCCGCTACCCTTGGTCCGATTAGTGCGGTACGCGGTTATCAACGGAAAAGAGGAGCGCCATATAGAAAAACCTCTGCCGCTCACAACCCGGCCCGATACGCTGTATCGGATGGTAGTGGACGTTCGGGGCAGCGACTTCACAATCATCGCTCAAGGGCAGGTGGTGGACTTCTGGTCCGACAAACGCCTTTCCAAGGGCGGCGTCGGGTTCTTCTGCAGCCGCGGGGAAAAGGCGCGGGTTCGCTGGGTGGAAGTTTCGCACCAGTATGACGCTCTCGGACGATTGTGCGCATATCTGGCGCCATACGGGTTCGACGGCAGAAATGGAAATTTCAACTAAATCATGAGCCAATCTAAATCGAGATCGGATGCAAACCCCGGCTTGGCGAAGCCAGCCAGCCTTTCGCGAGCGGTTTCCCTGCACATGGAAGGCAAGCTGAAGGAGGCTTTGGACGAGATCAATCGCGTGCTCGAGGCGGGCGACGAGACTCCCGAGCTGTTCTCGGCCAAAGCGCAGATCCAGTTCGAACTCGAGTTGTTCGACGACGCTACCATGAGCTATGCCAAAGTGTTGAGCGTGAATCCCAAGCATCCGGCTGCAAACTTCAACATCGCGATCTGTCACGACCGGCTGGGACGCTGGCAGGAGGCCGCGGAATTCTTCGAGAGAGCGGCCCAGTTAGATCCGGGCCGGACGGATGCCCGGCTGGGGCTCGGCATCAGCCTGCTGCATCTGGACAAGGCGCCCGCGGCGGCCGAGAATTTCGATCAGGTTCTGGCGCAGCAACCGGATCATCCGACGGCGCTGTTTGGCAAGGCGGTCACGCAGCAGCTACAGTGGCAATTCGACGAAGCCGCTCGTATTTATCAGACCATCCTCGGCCAGAATCCCAATTCCGAGGAATGCCTGATGAACCTGGTCACCATCGGGATCGCCCGCAAGGATCAGGCCATGATCGCCGAATATTCCGAAAAGCTTTTGACGTTAAGGCCCAACTCGCAGACGGCGCTGGAGGGGTTGGCTACATGTGCGTTCGCCGCCAACGATTTCGATGCTGCTCAGCGCTATTGCGCCAAACTGTGCGAATACACGCCCGATAATTTCGATCGCTGGTTCAACCTGGGAGTGGCTTATCACAAGACGCGGAAGCTGGAGGAAGCAGCCAAGGCATACTCGGCCGCGGTTCGCATCCGGCCGGATGCCAAGCAGGCTCACGCCAACCTGGGCGTTGTCTACCACGAATCCGGAGACTTGGTGAAAGCCCGGGCCTCTTATGAACGCGCGCTTCAGATCGCTCCGGATCTTTTTGAGGTGCTCCACAATCTGGCCGCGGTACTGGACAAACAAGGCGCCAAAGAAGAAGCCGAGCGGCTCTACATGAAGCTGCTGGCCCGCAATGGTGACCTAGAGGACGTATGGTTCCGTCTGGGATTCCTGCGGCTGGAACGCAGCGACAACCGGGGCTCCGCCGAGGCCTTCCAGGCCTGCACCAAGAAACGGCCGGACTGGCCGGAAGCGCAAATGAATCTGGCGATCTCGTGCTGGAACATCGGCGACCACGATGCCGCGGCAAGAGCCTTTCGAAGCTGTCCTGGCCCTGACCCCGGAATCGCTGGACGCCTTGCGGGGCTTGGCTGCTCTGGCGGTCGAACGCGAAAAATTCGATCAGGCTCTCGATTATCAGGGGCAACTCATCGAGAAGGGCGAGCGCAGCCCGGAATTGTTCTACAACACCGGGCTTCTACTGCAGAAATCCGGCCAGTTGGAAGATGCTGCTCGTTTGTACAGAGAAGCTCTCGAGGAGCGCCCCGAATTCGCCGAGGCTTTGCTGAATCTGGGCCATGTGCTCAAGAGCCAGGGCCGGCCAGACGAAGCGCGCGATTGCTGGAAACAGGCGCTGGACAAGAAGCCGGAGCTGGCGCAAGGATACTTCGCGAAGACGAACTAGCGTGGCAGGAGTCAGGGGACAGAAGGCATAAGGCAAGGAGCCAGAAGCCAGGATTCAGAAGGCAGTGACTTGTATCCTGGATCTTGGGTCATTGCATTGAAATCCGCACCTTCCATCCGCGCGATCTTGATCGCATTTTGGAAATCGAACAGGCGTCGTTCGGGCCCGATGCCTGGGATCGCGACCTGTTCCTCCAGTATTTCCGGCGATGCCCGGATCTGTTTTTGGTGGCGCGGAGTGCCCGCCGGATTGGCGGCTACATCATCACCTGCACGGGCACGAAAAGCACCGAACTGGTATCGATCGCGGTGGATCCCCGCGATCGTTTGCGGGGAATCGGCCGGACCATGCTGGATGAGACGCTGGGACAACTGCGATCGCGGCGGGTGAAGGCCTGGTGGCTCATGGTCGCAACGAGCAACGAGCCGGCGATACGCTTTTACGAGAGTTATGGCTTTGTGCGGACGCGGCGCAGCAAGAGATATTACGGCGCAGGGCGCGATGCATGGCGGATGAAACTGAATATTTGAGTCAGGGCCACAGCAACAGGCACACGAAAATCCCCAGCCAGATCGCGGTGAGGAAATGCCAGTACAAGGCCGACACAGCGAACCGGCTGCGCTGGCGCAGGTAATCGAAAATGACCACCGGCGGATAGTTCGCCGCTCGAATCAGCAGATAGCACAAGGCGCCCATTCCACCCAGCAGATGGAATCCGTGGACCACCGTAACGACGTAAAACAGCGAGCTATGCGGATTGTGCCGCAGATAAATGCCTTGTGCCACCAGTTCCTTGAAGCGCTAACACCTGAGACGCGAGGAATGCGGCCCCAACGCACATCGTGACGGTGAGAGAGCGGACATAGCGACGGCCGTCTTTGCGAGCGAGCCAGGCGCGCGCGTTCTCGATAGTCCAGCTGCTGGTCAGAATCAGAGCGGTGCTGACCCACAACAGATGCGGAACTCGAATATGTTGCCAGTTCAGACTCGAACGGGAGCGCGCGAAGTATACGACTCCGATAGTGACGAAAAGAGCGGTAATCGAAAGCAGGGCGAAGCGCATGGCCAGCAAGGCTGCGCCGGGAATATGCCGGCCATCGCGGTCCTGCCGGCCGCCGTCATCATCATCGCCGCCTCCGCCATTGCCGCCAGGGTCGATGTCATGGGGCCCTCCCCCATTCGTGCCAGCTAGTTTTATTAGCTCGGTCTCGAGCACCGGAGGCATGTTTCTAAGATACTCCCGAAGAGCGCAAGGTTTCCTGCAGATTCAAGGCTTCCCCAAGGTACACAACGGGTCTCCCACCACAATGTTCATCCAGCTCAGCGCGGGTATGGCGAGGTAGTAACTTTCCGCCAGATTGCGCCCGTGATAATAGGCGGGCAGCAGGATGTCCGGCCGGGGTGTGAATTGCAAGAAGGGCTCATAGACATGACCGGAGGCGCCGGTGGCGCCTTCATGAATGTAGTCAGCAGTCAGAGTTTGTGGCGCGCCAACAAACCACGTTTTTACATCGTCCCAGGAACCGAGGTTCCAGCTATCGGGAGGCCGCGTGAAGGTGCGGCCGTTGGTCGAAACATATTCGGTCATAATCGCGCCGGGCAGCCATTGAAAATTCACCCTCCGCTGCTTTCGATCGGGATCGTTCGAGCCCCAGGAAGCGTAGCCGATTACATCACGCTGGTTATAGAGCACTTGGCCGGTATCGTCGAGAATCACGCGGTCTTTCGGGAGGGCGCGTGCCGCGCTGTCAACCAGCCGTTCCCCGGCCCGCTGTCGAAGCGTTTCAGATCGATCACAAAATTTCCGCGGTTGCGGGCTATCAGCGCCCGGTCGATGATTCCTTTGACATCGGCGAAAGTCGTATCCGGTAAGCCGTGTGACGAGATAGATCGGGAAATCGGGATGACGGAAAACCGAGTAGGTCTTTCCGAAAAAGGGATTGCGAATTCCCAGCCGGCAACAAATGCGGGCGGCCGCGCATGTCGCTATAAAGCAGCGTCACTTCAGAATCCACCGATGCGGCTTCGGCGAGCATGTTGCCTATATTTCCTTTAATGCGCAAGGGCACGCCGGAGGTCGTGACAATGTAGAGAATTTGGTCTTGCAGCTTCTTCCGCCGCAGATAGGCGGCGATCGGCCGAGCGATCTTGTCGTCGTAATCGCTGCGGGAGATGGTCCTCGTCGGGCTTGACGCTCAGCCGGCAAACATTTGCGAGAGGAATATGCCGGCGCTCAACGTAATACTCGCCTATGCTCCGTGAGAGCGGTGATTCCTGGTTAATAATAACCAGTACGTTGTCCGGTTTCTGACCGAACAAAAGTGGTGCTGCCGCCAGCAGCACGGCTAGTTTATGGTCCAAACTCCATTGTAGGGGGCCCCGGAAGATTCTATTTCTTGTTACTCGCGAGGTAGCGGCACCACTCGCGCCAGTCTTCCGTAGTGGCTTTCACCATGGTAGCGGCGGCTAAATGCAACCAGTGACGAGGCCGCATGCTAAGGTCTCGCACGATCGCTCGAGTGGAACGCGGAGTTCCGAGATGTACATTCGCCGTTTCGAAACCCATGGCATGGAGGAGTTTGGTTTCGTCGCGCTCTTCGGGCATATGGGACAGCTCAACACGCGAGCAATCCGGCGCCAGCCGCCGCACGATCCAGCGCCCCTTGAGACGAACAAAGGGGTCGATGGCGCGGACCGCGCGATCCAATATCTGCTGGTAACAAATGCGCACGAGAGGTGTTACCGAGGCCGGCCCACACACACGCGGAAGGGGCTAGCGCCTTGCCTTCACGCGCAATTCTGGCGCCGCGATAGAGTGCCAGCGCGACGTAACGCTCACGCCCCAAGCTGCCGAGCCCCGCGATACGATGCGCGATGCGGTATTGGACGCCGCGTTCCGGCAACAGACGCTCGATCGCTTTCAGCGCACTCTTGGGAACAGGCCCCTTCAACGTTGCCAACGCGTCGAACTTCTTCCAGTACTGCCGCGGATCGCGCAGGATGCCGGTGACCATCGATCGCAGCCAGGGATGATCCTCTGCAAGTACCAAGGGGAGTCCGCCGGTCTCCAGCCCTCTTCGATAGCCGCTGAGAATCGCGTCGCAGGCATCTTCGGGGCCAATCTTCAGCCGCGCTTCGCGAATCGCGATATGCGCGCTGGCCGCCAGGCGCACCAGATCCACGGTATAAGGGAGATCGTAGGCCTCGTCAAAATCGTTAATGCCCCACACCAGGCGGCCTTCCACGTCGCGCCAGGTTCCAAAATTTTCGACATGCAGATCACCCACCGCCAGCACTTTGGGCGCTCGATGTTCGCGGGCGCAGACCTCGGCCAAAGCTGCATCCACCGATAGAAGGTGGCTCGCAGAAAAGGAAACACGTTTTGAGCCATGGCACTGTGCTTTCGCTCGAGGTCGGCGGGCAGCAGAGTGATCCTCTTTCCCAGCCAAGCCTCGTAGCTTTGGGTCGCTTTGGCAATTTTCATAGACGCTGGCGCACGCCAGTCACGGCCGCGACGCCGCCAACAATTCCGCTAGGTATTGCTTCCAAACCGCCGGCAGCGAATGTGTGCCGTGGCCGCGTGTTTGATCGGTGATCGGAAGCACTACCGCACGACCGCCCTTAACGCGCTTGATCTCGCGTTCCAGGATGCCCAGTTCGGGCGGGTTCACTTGATCGTCGGCCGAGTTGATGGCGAGCAGGGGTGCTCGAATCTTCTCCAGGTTCGGCTCCGGATTATAAGTGCGGGACGAATCGAACTGGTACAGCATGTCGAAGGCATTGTTGACGGCCATTCGCTTCTCGATGGTTTCATCGAATAGACGGTCGGCCTGGTCGCGAGTGGGCGCCTGCTTCTGCATCTGCAGCGGGCTGGAGGTCATGATGGTCAAAATGTAGACGGCCGTCCGGAGCCCGTTGACCGGATCGGCACGCAGGGCGTCGATGATCATGCGGCGGAAGAAACGGTTGCGGCCTGCCAGTTCGACCGGCAGGCTGGCCAAGGGCATCAGGGCATCCATAAAGTCCGGATATGTCTCGCCCCATACCCAGGTTTGCATCCCACCCATCGATGTTCCCATCACCAGCCGCAGGTGCTTGACGCCTAATCCTTCAGTGACCAGCCGATACTGCGCCATCACCATGTCGTCATAATCGTAATGCGGGAAATGGCTGTCTAATCCATCGCTCGGCTTGCTCGATTTTCCGTGGCCGATCCCGTCCGGCAAGATGATGAAGTAACGAGTTGCATCCAGAAGCTGATCGGGACCGAACAGCACTCCGGCGAACTGGTCCGACAGAAAACCTTTGCCGGTGCCGCCGGTTCCATGCAGAATTAATACCGCATTATCGCCGCGCAGCGTGCCTAGGGTCGTATAGTGCAGTTTCATTTCGTCCAGAGTTTCGCCGCTCTTGAACCGAAAATCGTGGATTACGAAGTCCGATTCCGTGGGCGGCGGGTAGTTGGCCGCGGAGGCGGCAATCGTAAACAGAACGAAGCAGATGAGGCGCACCGCTCGATTATAACCCCAGCGTGTCGCAACCACCGCAAGTGGCGTGCTAACCTCGGGATCATCTATGGGGTCTGTAGACGCTCTTCCTTTGGATGAAGCGAGTGGGCATCCAGGCCGACGCGGTGAAGGCAGCGCGGTCAGAGACTTACGGCGCCGTTTCCGGTACGAATTAGTCGTCATTTTCGTGGCTGTCGTTGTATTTTTCGGGTGCGCCATCAGTCCGCCTTCGCTCATGGACGACGTGGACGCCGTGCACGCGCAGATTGCGCGCAACATGGTCGACTCGGGCGACTGGGTAACAGCGCGCCTGGATGGCGTGGTTTACCTGGAAAAATCGCCGCTCAGAGATTGGGCCATGGCTGTATCCTACCTGATCTTCGGCGTGCACGATTGGGCCGCGCGAATACCCATGGCGTTGTTCACCGTCACGTTATGCTGGCTTACGGCGCGGATGGCTTGGTCGGCGTTCGGCGGACGCGCGGGCCTGTACGCAGGCTTGGTACTGGCGACGTGCGCGGGGCTGTTTTTATTCACCCGAGTCCTGATACCCGATGTGGCCCTCACTCTCACGGTGACGCTCGCGATGTGGGCGTTTTTGCGGGCGCTGGAGGAAAGCGAACCACATCCGCGCCGTTGGGCCTGGATCATGGCGGCGAGCATCGGCATGGGGCTGTTGGCCAAAGGCTTAGTCGCGGCCGTTCTGCCGGTGGGCGCAGGTTTCGCGTATTTGTTCCTAACCAGTCAGCTCTTCAAACGTCGAACCTGGAAGCGGCTGCGGCCTTTTTCGGGCACACTGATCATTCTTCTGATTGCCGGACCCTGGCACGTGCTGGCGACGATTCATAATCCGCCATACTTCTATTTCTCGATGCACAGCGTTCCCGGCGAGTATCACGGCTTCTTCTGGTTTTACTTCATCAACGAGCACGTGCTGCGCTTCCTGAAGTTACGGTATCCGCGGGATTACGATACCGTACCGCCGCTCTACTTCTGGCTTTTTCATTTGCTATGGCTTTTTCCTTGGAGCGCTTATCTGGCCGCGGCTTTGCGCTTGAGCTATCGACCCATCGACCTGGCCGGACGGATGCGGCTGTTGGCTCTGTGCTGGACTGGTTTTCTACTGCTCTTCTTTACGTTCTCATCTACGCAGGAATATTATTCGATGCCCTGCTACCCTGCCCTCGCGCTGCTTATTGGCTGCGTCCTCAGTGCGCAAACCATATCCGTTCAAGGATGGATAAGCGCGGGCCACCGAACGATCTCGGCCATCGCCGCGCTGGCAGCTCTCGCGATTGCCATCGTCCTGGTTCAAGTCTGGAGTTTGCCGACTCCAGGCGACATCTCGGCAGCGCTGATTGAGCATCCGGAAGCATACACGCTGTCGCTCGGCCACCTAGGCGATTTGACCCTTAGATCATTTGCTTATCTTCGCGTGCCGCTTCTTCTAGCGGGCATCGCGTTCCTGGCCGGCGCCTCGGCCGTCTGGTGGCGGCAGCCGATCGCCGGCTTCGTCGTCATGATGGTGTTGTTCATACACGCCGCTCGCATTGCAATGGTTGTCTTCGACCCTTATCTTTCTTCGCGTCCGCTCGCTAACGCACTTATGCAGGCCCCGCCTGGCGGGCTTATAGAGGACAACGCCTATTACACATTTTCATCGGTCTTTTTCTATGCCAATCGCAGGGCCTTACTCCTGAATGGCCGTCAGACCAATTTGGAATATGGCTCTCATGCTCCGGACGCTCCAGACGTTTTTATCGATGATTCCGGTTTGGCGCGATTGTGGCGTTTGCCCGGTCGATATTATCTGCTGGTGGAAGGCCCCTCTTTACCACGCATCGAGCGTCTGGTGGGGCGTCCCGAGGTTCACGTCGTGGCTCAGAGCGGCGGAAAATTCCTGTTGACCAACCATGCGAATTCTGATTGATGCCACGCCCATGCTCTTGCGCAGCGTAGGCATCAAGACCTATCTCTATCACTGGATTCAGCACCTTTGCCAACAGGCTGGCAATGAGCAGATTCTGACGTTCCCACGCCTGGATAAATTGGCTCCGCTAAACCATGAACGGTCCATTCTCACGCCCGCTGAAACTTTTCCCAAGCTGGCGCTGCTCCACTTCGCGAACCTTAGTCCAACCCTGGCGGGCTGGGCCACCCCCAAAGCGGATGTGTTCCACGTCTCGAACCAAATTCGAAATCCTCCTAAGAAGACCAAGCTGACAGCGACCATTTACGACCTGACGTGTCGTTTAATGCCGGAATTGCACACCGCCGCCAATATTCGCGCCGACGAAAGCCTGGCGCGAAACGTTCTTCAGAAAGCTGACGCGCTGATTGCGATTTCCGAAAACACACGCGCTGACGCTATACGACTGTTGGGCCTCGACCCTAGAACGTGTACACGTCATTTATCCCGGCGTTCCGGAAGTCTATTTCGGAGCGCAACCAAGACCGGCCGGGCATCCATATGTTTTATATGTGGGGACCATCGAGCCGCGCAAGAATGTCGATACGCTGCTGGATGCCTGGCAGGGTTTCCGGTTGCGTAACGACTTCGACCTGGTGATCGTGGGATCAAGCGGTTGGGGGTCGGAAAAGACCATGGCGCGGCTCACCTCTCCGCTCCAGGGAGTGCGATACCTAGGCTATGTCGGAGAGGATGAGTTGCCTGGGCTAACAGCCGGCGCCACGGCCTTCCTTTATCCTTCTCTATATGAGGGCTTTGGTTTTCCGGTCGCGCAAGCGATGGCTGCGGGCGTCCCGGTGATCACTTCTAATTCATCGTGCCTGCCGGAGATTGCGGGCCAAGGCGCACTACTCGTCGATCCGCGCAGCACGGTCGAGATTCAAGCGGCGCTGGAGAAGCTGCTTACCTCGCAGTCGTTGCGCGACAAGCTTGGCTCCGCGGGAACCGATCAGGCGCGCCACTATCGCTGGGATGCCTGCGCGCGGCAGAGTCTCGAGTTCTTCCGGCGGCTTGGTTAGCAGCGAATGTCATGCGAATCCTGATCGACGCCACCTCGCTACTGTTGCGGAGCGCCGGCATAAAGACCTACACGTATCACTGGATTCAGAGTCTCTGGCAACAGGCCGGCAACGAGCAGATCCTCACCTTTCCGCGCATCAACAAATTCGCGGCGCTCAATCACCAACGCTCCATTCTCAGCCCCGCGCAGACGTATCCCAGGCTCGCGCTTTTGTACGCGGCGAATCTGCTGCCGATGCTGCCTTTGCTGCGGTGGATGACAGCTCGAGTAGATGTATTTCATGTGTCCACGCAGATTTGGAATCCTCCGGGCAACACCAAGCTGACGGCGACCATCCATGACATGACCGGCCATCTAATGCCGGAGCTGCACACGCCGGGCAACGTTCAGGCGGAAGCAGCTTTCGCCGCCAATGTGCTGCGCCGAGCGGACCGGTTGATCGCCGTTTCGGAGAACACGCGAGCCGACGCCGTGCGGGTGTTGGGTTTGTCTCCTGAGCGTATCGAGGTGATCTACTCCGGAATCTCCGATGTTTATTTCGGCGCGCAAGCGCGGCCCGCCAGGCGGCCCTACGTTCTGTTTATCGGCACTATCGAACCACGCAAGAATATCGATACATTGCTCGATGCCTGGCAGAGTTTTCGCTTGAACAATGATTTCGACCTGCTGATCGCCGGCGCCACTGGTTGGGCATCCGAGAAGACACTACATCGCCTCACGTCCCGGCCGCCGCCCGGCGTGCGCTATCTCGGATACGTCGCGGAGGACGAACTTCCCGGCCTGACCGCCGGCGCGACAGCATTTATCTATCCTTCGCTATATGAGGGATTCGGTTTTCCAGTAGCACAAGCTATGGCGGCGGGAGTCCCGGTGATTACGTCGAATACTTCCTGTCTGCCCGAAATCGCGGGTGACGGGGCCTTGCTGGTGGACCCCCGTAGTCCCGCGGAAATTCAGTCCGCGCTCGAAAAGCTGCTCACATCGCCGGCGTTGCAGCGGCAACTCGGCGCCGCCGGACGCGCACGGGCTCAACAGTATCGTTGGGAAATGTGCGCGCGGCGAAGCTTGGAATTTTTCCGGCGGGTTGGTTGACTATAGCCGGCTACTTGCCGGTTCCCGGCGCTATGAAAAAGTCCCACACCTGCATGTTCACTTTGCCCTCGGTGTATTCGACCACCGCGTATTCACCGGGCTCCATCGGCTTCTCGGGCCAGATTTTGAAGAGCCCGTCGGCCACCTGCTTGCGGAAAGTTGGCACCAAGTCTGGCTCTTCCATCGTTTCCTTGGTCACGGGAATAATGGTAAGCTTTTCCACCACGCGATTACCTTTATGTTCGCCCAGGCGCAGGATTCCAAAACGCTCGTCGGCCGATAGCCGAATGTAGAATTCCGGCTCCCGATTAGCCGTGCCCCCGGGCGCATGCGGGCCGTCCAGCTCCAACGTCGCCTTGCCGGATACTAAGGGGATTGGGCTCAAGGCCTTCAGCACGGAACGTTTTTTGTCGGTGACGATTTTCGATTCTCCGACTTTGATTGGGATCAGCTTGCCGGCCTCAATCAGATAGACACCTTCGGCGGGGGGGATTTGTTCCACCTCCTTCCGGGCATCCCGTTCGGCTTTCTCTTCGGCGGCGTTGGCGGCCGCTTCGTCGCGTGCCGTATCCTCGCGACGCTTGATTTCGGCTTTCGTTTTATCCAGATCCACCAGCGCCGCCGGGAGTTCCTCCCATTCGCCCCGGTCGACACTCAGGAAGCTTACGCGGTCATTTTCTACTTTGTATTCACGCGCCAGTTGGTAGGTACCGTCCTTCAGATAGAGCTTTATGTTCGCCGCGCACAATAGGCAGGCCGTAGCCAACACGACACAACATGCTCTGATTAGCCATTGCACTCTACATTCAGCGTTCTGCATGCTTATCCTTCCACCGGCTGCAGTCCAACGCTCCGAAGCAGGAGAAACTGCGACAAATTCTCAGATGTAAGAAGACCAAGCAACCGCCCATCCTGCATTACGAGCGCGCACGCACCTCCATGGGCCATCATCGGCAATACTTCAGCGAGGTCCTGGTCGGGAAACAGGCTATTGAATTCGCGTTCCATAAAGCCGGCGATATACGCCTCAGGACCTTGCAGCGCCAGCCCCCGCAGCAGCGCCGTGCGCCCCAGCAGTCCGAGCACCTGGTCGCCCAGCATTACCGGAAAATCCTGCTGCGACGTAGAAAGCAGGAGGTTGGCCGCGTCTCGAATGGTGCTGCCATGCGCCAGTGTATGGTATTCGGTGACCATGGCCGCTCGAACCGGAATGCCCTGGGTGAGCGACCGGCCGCGCGAGGCCGCGCCTTCATTGGCCGCGCCGAGATAGATGAAGAACGCCACGAACGCCAGCATGGGCATATAAATGAATCCGTATAAACCCATGCTGAGAGCCAGCATGCGGCCCGACCAGGTTGCGATGCGCGTCGCTTCGTATTCGGATTTCAAGCGCGAGAGAATCGCTCGCAACATTCGCCCCCCGTCCATGGGAAATGCTGGTAATAGATTAAAACCGGCCAGGATCAGATTGCCGAGAGCAATGCGATCGGCCAGGTTCCCATCCGCCGGCTGCTCGAGCGCGAAAAAGTTCACGCCTCGGTGCTGCAAAAAGAGCACCATGAAGATAACGCCGGCAATGGCGAGATTCACAACCGGACCAGTGAGCGCAATCCAAAACTCTTCGCTGGGCCTGGCTGGCCGCTCTAATCGCGCCACACCACCGATGGGAAACATCACGATCTCCACCGTCCTGATGCCGTATAGCGAACTGACGAATGCATGCGCGAATTCATGCAGCAGCATGGACACGATCAAAGCCAGAATGAATAACGTGCAGTTGGCGGGCGACTGATTCGATCCCAGCCCGATCACGACCAGGAAAATCAGCAGCAGCACGAAGGTGAAGTGCAAGCGAATCGGGACGCCCATCAACCGGAAGGATCCGACCGAACCGGGACTCATTGTTCGCTCGGTGCTGCGCTGTTCTGCCAAATGGACCTCTGGACTTAATTTAGCGCACCCTTTAACGGGTATTGGTTATAAAGCGGCGGATTTCGCCAGGATGTCGTACACCGGCTTGTTATCGGCGTAGACACGCCATTCCTTGACTAAGCCGTTTTCAACCACGGCACGCCACGCCGCCGGAGTCCGCCATTTGTTCTCAGACAGCAGCTTTCCTTTCACAGTAAGCGTGCCGCCGGCGGCCCCGAATACCGCGACCATGTTGCCGTTTTGAAAAATGTCCTCATGCGACACCCAATAATCCGGGCAGAAGGCATAGTAGCCTTGCCAGCCTTTTCGCATAGTCACGCGTCCGCGCATGGTCTGGCCGCGCGAGTCGGTGAATACATGATCCTCGGTCATCAATTCCGCCAACTGCTCCGGATCGCGCTGATTGACGCGATCCATGAATGCAAGCACCGTCTCGATCGGCGTCATCGACCCTCCTTCCGCTCTTCCGACAACAATTTCTTCACCGCGTCCACACATAACACGGCCGCATGTTTCGACTCCGGAATCAATCCACCAACTGACGCTTCGACATCCGCGGCTTTCAGGCCGGCCAGCTCTTGCCGCGTCCGGCCCTGCATCCATTCCGTAAGTGCCGACCCACTCGCGATGGACGCCGTGCAGCCTCGAACTTTATAACGAACCTCCACAATGCGCCCGTCCTGAAACATCGCGGACAAGCGCAGAATATCTCCGCAGATGGGATTTGAGATCTCGACCGTGACAGCCGGCGGCCCGAGTTCCCCCACGTTGCGCGGATTTTTGAAATGATCTAGAAAGGCTTCGCTGTACACGGAGCGGTCCCTTTCCAATTATGAACATCTTTCTAACAGGCGCTACGGGCTATATCGGTAGCGCAGTGGCGGACGCACTCATGAAAGCCGGCCATTCGGTAACCGGCCTAGCGCGTTCGGATGAAGCAGCCGGCCAGTTGCGTCTCAAAGGAGTCACCGCGCATCGCGGCGATTTGAAGTCGCCCTCGAGCTTAACAGGCGCGGCCAGTGGGCTGGACGGAGTAATCCATACCGGCACGACGAATGATGGGGGCTTGGATCAGGCAGCGATCCTCGCGATGCTTGAGGCTTTGAATGGCTCCGGCAAGCCCTTCGTGTATACCAGCGGGGTCTGGGTGTTGGGTAATACCGGAAATACGCCCGCTGACGAGAGCGCGCCGCTGAATCCCGCCGCGCTGGTCGCATGGCGCCCAGCAGTGGAGCGAATGGTTCTCGAGACCGCGCAAAAGGGTGTGCGCGCAATTGTGATCCGGCCGGCCTTGGTCTATGGCCGTGGCGGCGGAATCCCGGCTGACTTGGTAAAGTCGGCGCGCGATAATGGCACCGCGCGCTACGTCGGGACCGGCAAAAATCACTGGCCCGTAATTGATGTCGATGATCTAGCCGATCTGTACTTACGCGCGGTGGAACACGCTCCAGCAGGCACGCTGCTGCATGCTGTCGATGACTCGGCCCATAACGTCAGCGAGGTTGCCGAGGCCGCCAGCTTGGGAACCGGCGCGGAGGGCCGCACGGTGTCCTGGCCGTTGGATGAAGCCCGCAAGACGCTGGGCGCCTACGCCGATGCCCTGGTCCTGGATCAGCGCGTTTCCTCGGCCAAGGCCACTTCCATGCTGGGTTGGAAACCCCGCGCTTCCGGAATTCTCGACGATCTGCGCCGCGGGTCCTACGTTTCGTGACCACTGTGGTGGCGGCCATTATTGAGCGTGCCGGCCAGGTTCTGATCGCGAAACGCAAGAATCTCGGCTATCATCCACTGAAATGGGAATTTCCTGGAGGAAAAGTCGAGCCCGGGGAAACTCCGGAAGCCGCCGTGATCCGCGAGCTTAATGAAGAACTCGGCATTACGGCGCGCATCGATCGCGAGCTCATGCGATACGAATACCAATATCCCGGACGCTCACGCATTCTGCTGATTTTCTATCGGGTGGTGGATTTTGATGGCGCGCCCCGGAATCTCGACTTCGAAGAAATCCGTTGGGAGCAGCCTGGCCGGCTGAGCGGCTACGATTTTCTCGAAGGCGACACGGATTTCATCGCGCGCCTGCCTGAAATCGGAAACTCTATTTCGACGCCGCCGAAAGCCTGAACTCGAGTCCCCGCTCGTCGTTCAGACGCTGCGATAGATCGCGATCGATTAGATTGATGCTGGCCTGATTGAGGCTATGTTCGACGCTGACGTAATGCAGCGTCGCGCCCTCCATCCAGTAGCCCAGCGCCTGTACGATGCTGTGATCCTTGAAGGCGATCAAATAAATTGTCGGCTGATCGCTGGAGTTGTTCGCGGTCACATCGGCGTAAGGATGCGAGGTGTTCTGATATAAACGCATCCCCGACTGCTGATCCGGCGCCGGTTCATTCGAATTGTATTCACGGACCTGAGGATTGACCTGCTGTGGGATAAAGTTCTGATTGATTACCACCGACGGCGCTTCACCGGAATTAATAACCGGTGGCGCTTGATCCGCATAGCCAGGCGCGTACGCTGCGTTGGGGTCAGACCCGTAACCGTACCCACCTCCGTATCCTCCGCCATAGAACACCGGATATGGCACGATTACGGTGCGGCCATGTTGTGGATGGTTTGCGGACACGGGCCGGCCACCCCCGTACTTTGCCGCATGAAACGCGGCGACGGGGCCGAGTTGCGGATGGGCAACTCCTGGAAGAAGCACGTTCGAATATCCACCAAGCGGTGTGTAATGCCCTGGGATTTGCCCAAATGCCGCTACCACCACGGTCAAGAAAAGGACCACGGCTACTGCGTATCGCATGAGCCCCCCTTCAGATCGATTGTAACCTACCATCTCTTCTGATGCTGACGTCGAGGTGCAGACTCACGTTTCTTCGAGCCCTAGAAAGATATAATCAGGTTATGCCGGAAGTGCGACACTCCGTCTGCGCCCTCGATTGCCCGGACTGCTGCTCGCTCCTCATCAACGTACATGACGGAAAAGGCACCCAGTTGCGTGGAAACCCAAATCATCCCATCACTCGCGGATTCCTGTGCGGCAAGGTTGCCCGGTACCTGGAACGTGAGTACTCGCCGGACCGTCTGCTCTATCCGCAGAAGCGAATTGGCGCTAAAGGCGAAGGAAAGTTTCAGCGCATCTCCTGGGATGAAGCTCTCGACACAGTAGCGGGCCGACTCAGCGCCATCGCGGCTGAGTATGGCTCCGAGGCCATCTTGCCTTACAGCTATGCGGGCACGATGGGCCTGCTCAATCGCGCTGGCATGGATTTGCGTTTCTTCTATCGGATGGGAGCGTCGCGTCTCGACCGTACCATTTGCTCGTCCACCGGAGCCGCCGGTCTTACCGAAACTCTCGGTCATCGCTACGCCACCGAGCCCGAACAATTCCAGCACTCCAAGCTGATCATCGCCTGGGGAGCGAATATTCTCGCGACCAACGTGCATCTCTGGCCATTTATCGTGGAGGCTCGGCGGCGCGGCGCCAAGTTCTACACTATCGATCCGGTTCGTACCAAAACCGGACACCTCTCCGATAAACATTTCTCGATTTTCCCGGGCAGCGATCTCGCGCTCGCGCTCGGATTGATGCACGTGATCATCGGCGAGAAGCTATACGACGCCGATTACGTCGACCGATATACTGATGGCTTTGATGCCCTGAAGAAGCGCGCCGCCGAATACACGCCTGAACGAGTCGAGGCTCTCACGGGGATCGCGAGCGCCGACATCATCTCATTGGCGCGGGAGTACGCAACCATCCGGCCGGCAGGTATTCGCTTGAACTATGGCGTACAGCGCAGCGACCGTGGCGGCACAGCAGTGCGAGCGATTGCAGCCCTTCCGGCCTTGATTGGCTCCTGGCGCGAAGCCGGCGGAGGAGTGCAGCTTACCACCAGCCACGCATTCCACTTGAACCGGCCTGGTCTCGAGATGCCGGAGCTGCAGTTCAAGTCGCCTCTGGGGCGCGAGGCTCGTATCGTGAACATGGCCGAGCTGGGCAAGGCGCTTAATCAACTGGACAATCCGCCCGTGAAAGCCATGGTGGTGTACAACTCCAATCCGGCTACCATCGCACCCAACCAGAATCTGGTGCTCAAAGGCATGCGGCGCGACGATCTGTTCATGGTCGTGATGGAACAATTCCAGAATGATACGGCCGATCACGCCGATATCCTTCTGCCAGCCACGACCTTCCTGGAGCATACCGATCTATACACCGCGTACGGACACTACTACATGCAATTGGCGCGCCCAGCCCTTCCCGCACCTGGCGAGACCAAGTCCAATGTCGAAGTATTCAAGCTGCTGGCCGAGAGGATGGGCTTTGAAGATCCATGCTTCCGGGATTCAGAAGACGACATGATCCGGACTCTTCTCGACTCCGAGCATCCGTTCGTTAAAGGCATCACTCTGGAGCAGTTGGATCGTGAGCATTTCGTTCGCTTGAATATCGCCGAGAACGGCCAGCCTTTCCTGCCATTCGCGAACGGCGGATTTGGCACGCCCTCCGGCAAGTGCGAATTCCACCCCGAGACTTTAGGGTATGAGCCTCCGATAGAGTCCCGCCTAGGCGCGAAAGAGCTGCAATCGAAGTATCCGCTTGAAATGATTTCTGCCAAGAGCCACGACAGCATGAATTCTACATTCGGAAATCATGCGTCGGCCCTTCGGCAGACCTCCACGTTGTTCCTGCATGCAGAAGACGCGCAGAAACGCGGCATCCACACTGGCGATCGCGTCCAGATGTTCAACGATCGCGGAAGTTGCATGCTGGTGGCCGATGTTAACGGCACCGTCCGCGAGGGGGTGGTTTGGGCGCCGTCGGTTCGTTGGAATAAACTCGCGCCAGACGCGCGCAGCGTAAATGCCCTGACCTCGGACCGGCTGACCGACATGGGCGGTGGCCCCACATTCTATAGCTGCCTGGTCGAAGTGGCGAAGTGCGGCGATTGAAGTAGTGACGGCGACGTATCGGCGGGCAGCATACTACGGCCTTCCGATGCTCTTCTGCCTGGTCGTGCATCAGTTCGCATTGAAAACCTGGTTCTTTCAAGACGACTTCGCATGGCTGGGGCTGCGTCTCGGCGTCAACTCCCCACGCGATCTTGTACTAGCGTTGTTCAGCCCGAAAGCGGAGGGAACGATTCGTACCTTGAGCGAGCGCCTCTACTTCCTGATCTTCCCTGCCCTCTTTGGATTAAACGTGGTCCCGTTCAAAGTCTGGACGTTCTTGACTGAACTGGCCAACATTGCGCTTCTAATTCAAATTACCCGCCGGCTTACCAGCTCGCCACTTACCGGATTCCTTGCAGCCATCCTTTGGACCGCGAATACGGGACTGGCGCTCGCCCTGGGCTGGAGTTCGGCTTATAACGAGATCGCGTTCGCGTTCGTTATTCTTCTCGCCTTCCGCCTTTTTCTCCAGTTCATCGACACCGGCGAACGAAAATACTGGGTTTGGCAGTGGGTTGTATTCCTGCTAGGCTTCGGCGTCCTGGAGTTGAACGTCTTATATCCGGCGCTGGCCGCGGGCTACGCGTTGTGTTGTGCCCGCAGCCATTTCCGGAGAACGTTATATCTATTCATTCCGTCGATCCTGTTCAGCGCCGCGCACTTCGCACTCATCCCCGCGCCTTCTGATCCTCATTACAGGATGTACTTCGGTTCAAGTACACTGACGATGCTGTGGACTTACTGGGCGTACACGCTGGCAGGGCTTCGAGATGACCAAATCGATCAGCACCTGTTGTGGCTGGGCCTTTCCGTTACGATCGCCATCACTCTAGCCTTGGTGTTCTTCACCGTCAGCAAACTGCGCCGGCGCGACTGGCTGCCATTGTTCCTGCTAGGCTGGTTCCTGGTTGTAATCTCGCCCATCCTCCCACTCCGCGATCACTTCACCGAATACTACGTCGTGGTGCCATCCATTGGTCTAGCGATTCTGGGCGCGTGGGCGCTCGCCAGCGCGCGGGCTGGTAGTGCCGTGGTCGCTGGCGTGCTCGCTGCTCTGTATCTAGCGCTCTCGATCACCGGTCTTCATACCACTGAGAAGTATTTCTACAATCGCGCGCGCCCCATGAAAGATATTGTGCAGGGCCTAAAGGCGCTCCCCCAGACGGCACCCAGCAAAGTCATCCTCATGGATGGTGTCGATAATGCGCTGTTCTGGAGCGGCATTTCGGATGACCCTTTCCGTCTCCTGGGATTCTCGCGCGTCTACCTGACGCCGGGCACCGAGGCGTTCATCAATCCGCACTCCGAGTGGGGCGGCATTTCGCGGTTCGTGATCGGGCCGGACGATGCTCTGTCGCTGCTTACCAATCACCAAGGCATTGTTTTCAGACTCCAGGGGCGTGAGCTTGACGACATAACCGCCTCCTATCAAGCAAGGCTGCGTTTTGCTTTGAATCATCCCGAGTTTGTCGCTGTTGCCGATCCTTTGTACCGTAATCGACTTGGTCCGACGTGGTATCCGATCGAACAGAACTTCCGCTGGATGCCGAAGTCGGCGACCATTAGAATGGCGGCGCCCAAAACACCTGGCCCGAATCTGGTGGTCACTGGATATTGTCCCGCAGTGGTTCTGGCCCAAGGACCTCTCGAAGTTTCCTTTCGCGGCGATGGCCTCGAGATCGGCTCAGCGAGACTTAATACTCCCAATCAGAATTTCGAACTCAAGCTTCCACTGCCCGCTGCATTGATCGGACGGGCCTCGATGGAGATCGAAGTCGAGGTGAACCGTACCACTCGGGCAAGTGCGTCTGGCAACGACTCGCGCGCGCTGGGGCTAGTGCTCCAAACGTTTACGATTAAATAAGCATGAACTATTACGAACAGCACCATCAGGATTATCTCGAAGGACTGAAAACTTTCCTCCGCATTCCAAGCATCAGCACGCTTTCCGAGCACAAGCCTGATATACAGAAGGCTGCTGAGTTTGTCAGGGATGAACTCGCGAAGGCCGGGTTGCAGGAAGCGCAGCTCATTGAAGGCCAGGGGAATCCGTTGGTTTATGCCGAATGGCTCGGCGCGGCGGGTAAATCGACCATCCTTTTTTATGGGCACTACGACGTCCAGCCTCCAGATCCGTTGGACGAATGGAGATCGCCGCCCTTCGAGCCCGCGATCCGCAACGACAACATCTACGCGCGTGGATCGGCGGACGACAAGGGCCAGACCTATATCCTGATTAAAGCCGTCGAAGGGCTGCTGAAGCAGCATGGCCGGCTACCTGTGAACGTCAAGTTCCTGATCGAAGGCGAAGAAGAGGTCGGCGGCGAACACATTGAAAGCTACGTGGCCTCGAAGCCCGCGCGCATCAAGGCCGACGCCGCGGTGATCTGCGACACCGAAATGTTCGCGCCGGAGCTGCCTACCATTTGCGTCGGGCTGCGCGGCATCGTCTACGGAGAATTAATCGTTCAAGGCGCAGACCACGATCTGCATTCCGGCGTTTACGGCGGCGCGGCGCCCAATCCGATTCAAGCTATCGCCGAAATTCTCAGCACGTTGAAGGATCGCGCGGGACACATCCGTATCCACGGCTTTTATGACCGCGTTCAGCAACCCAGCCAGAAGGAGCGCACTGCGTGGGCACGTCTTCCCTTTGACGAGCAGGAATACAAAGACAAAGAGGTCGGCGTGAAAGAGTTGGTGGGCGAGCCGGAGATTCCGCTCTTCGAACGCTTGTGGGCGCGCCCGACTCTCGAAGTTCACGGCATTCGCGGGGGATTCACAGGCGAAGGCGCAAAGACCGTGATCCCCGCTCGCGCGCTGGCCAAACTCAGCATGCGTCTGGTGGCCGATCAGCGCCCCGGCGAAGCTACCGCGCAGCTTCAGAAGGCCGTGGCGGCGGCGTGTCCCAAAGGAGTGACCGCGGAATTCAAGCCGATCCATTCAGCCCCGCCTTCGCTGGTTAATCCCGACAACAAGTTCATTCAGGCTGCCGCCGAGGCGATGAAGCAGGTGTTCGGCAAAGAAACGGTCTATATCCGCTCCGGCGGCTCGATCCCGATTGTCGCGGCGTTCGACGCCTCCCTTGGCATCCCGAGCGTCATGATGGGTTTCGGTCTGCCCGACGACAATCTGCATGCTCCCAACGAGAAGCTGCACTTGCCGAACTTCTTCCGTGGCATTGAGGCGGTGGCTCGATACTTGGAAATCCTCGGCGGCTAAGTGCGACAGATGGTCAAACCGTGCATGTCCTGACTGCCTCTTCGAGCGACTGCATCGGATTCCGCACAGGCACAAACTCGTGCGCGAAGAATCCCTGGAAATTCAGGTCCGCGATGGTCTTTGCGATGGTCCGCCAATTTAGCTCCTGCGTGTCATCCAGTTCGTGACGACCCGGCACGCCGCCGGTGTGAAAATGTGCGATGTACTGGATGTTGGCGGTGATGGTGCGAATAATGTCGCCTTCCATGATTTGCATATGGTAGATGTCATACAGCAGCCTCACTCGGGGCGAATCCACGCGCTTCACCACTTCCACACCCCAATCGGTGTGATCGCACTGGTAATCCTTGTGATTCACTTTGCTGTTCAGCAGCTCCATGCAGATGGTGACGCCCTTGTCCTCGGCGATTCGCTTCACGCGGTTTAGCCCAGCTACACAGTTGTCCTTGGCCTCTTGATCCGGCATGCCGCGGCGGTTGCCGGAGAATGTAATCACGTTTGGGACCTTGGCCGCCGCCGCCCGCTCGATGTTCTCGCGCATCTCCCGCTCCAATGCGTCGTGGTTTTCTTTGCGATTCCAGGCGTCGGGAATCGTTCCCGCACCCGGGGTCATGGCCGGCGTCAGTCCATACTTTTGAAGCGTCGGCCAATCGTCATGATTGACGAGATCGATGCCCTTGAGACCGATGCGGGTAGCGTTCTTACACAGATCCTCGATACTCATCTTTGCGTAGCACCACCGCGCGGCGGACTGCTTCAGACGGCCTGGGGTTTCCGCTTCGGCCTCTTCTAGTAGTCCGGCAAGTGGCGCCGCGCCAGCGGCCAACAAGACTGATCTCCGCATCATGCGGACATGATATCTCGGATTTGGTTAGTACCGAGCGCGACCAGTAAGAGCGAATTCTTACGCCGCCAGTTCGGCTGGCTGGTTCCCAGGGAATATGACGACGGTTGGAGGCCTTCGCCGGCTGAGGCACACCTGACAAGGTGGTGCGGAGACACCCGTCTCTCCCAGGCTGGCGAGCGTGGAGCGAATCGCTCGCAATGTGGCGTCTTTATGCGGACTGTCGGGCCATCCTTCTACGGTGTGCAGACGATGATGTTCAGACGCGATCCATTGGTAACGCATTTTCCACTCCCATTGATATCGGAGCACGCTGCATGCCAAAGCGACCCACCCGGTGATTACTTAGCCTTCTTGGCCTCAACTAATTCTTTGCGAAGCGCTCGCATCTGCAGCCGGCGATTGATCTTGGCTTTCCGCTGTCGTCCATAGCGGGACTTATCTCCATTGTTAGCTGACATATGGTTCCAGCCTAACAGCTTTGTTCGAAAGAGTCCAAAAATTCCATATCGGAAATTCACGCGGATGTTCCTAATGGCCTAGTACCAACCTGCAGTTGTGGGGTAAGGCCCCGACCTGCCAGTATTAGGGCTTCGGCTCGCAATGGCACAAACCTCTCTCGATATGGGAAAGATCAAGATCTTGGTGCTCGAAGGCGTTCATTCGAGCGGGGCATCCCGGTGTTTAATGCGACCTTCTCGAACACGCGCAGTGTGGCAGAACTGGTGTTAGTGGAAATTATCATGCTTCTTCGCGGAATCGCTCAGCGCGATGCCTCGGCGCATCGCGGCGTTTGGGTTCGGACTACTCGCCGAGACCCTGGGAATGCAAGTTATCTATTACGATATCGAGACCAAGCTGGCCCTCGGCAACGCACGGGCCGCCCCGTCTCTGGATATTCTGCTAGAGACCGTCGACCGGGTGACGCTTCACGTTCCGGAAACCCCACGAACTCACCAGATGATCCGCGCCGGCCAATTGGCGCGGATAAAGAAGGGCGCGCATCTGATTAACGCCTCGCGTGGAACCGTCGTGGATATCGACGCGCTAGTGGACGCGCTCAAATCGCGGCATCTGGCGGGCGCGGGCATAGACGTCTTTCGCGTCGAGCCCAAAGCGGCCGGTCAATATCTGCAAACCAACGCCAAGATCGGCTACGTGGTGATGGAGGCCGAAACCGGTGGGCGCGTAGCCTCGCTCAGCGTCAAACACAAACTGGAGGAAGTTCCGGGCACGATCCGAACCCGGATACTTTACTAGCTCGCCCGCGACATGGCCGCCATTCTCATCTTCGCGATTACCTACCTGGTGCTCGCCATCGGGCGGTTGCCCGGCTTCCGCATCGATCGCACTGGCGCGGCCATCATCGGAGCCAGTTTCATGGTGGGCGCCAACGTACTCTCGCTTAATGAAGCCTATGCCGCCATCAATTTCGACACGATCATCCTGTTGTTCGGAATGATGATAGTGGTGGCGAATCTTCAGCTCTCCGGATTCTTCTCTCTGGTGGCCGAGCGGGTGGTCGAGCACGCGCATAGTCCGGTGGTTCTGCTGGTGTCGATCGTTGCAGTAGCAGGATTGTTCTCGGCGTTTTTCGTCAATGACACAATGTGCCTGGTGCTGACGCCGCTGGTGCTGGAGATCGCCGAAGCTCTCGACCGCAATCCGGTTCCTTACCTGCTCGCAGTAGCCATGGCCTCCAACATCGGCAGCGTGGCCACCATCACCGGCAATCCTCAAAACATGATGATCGGCAGCTTCTCCGGCATTCCCTATCGCGACTTTCTAGCAGTTCTTGCTCCCATCGCCGCGGTTGGTTTGGTTCTTTCGGCACTCGTTATTTATATCGCCTTTCGCCGCGAGTTTGCGGCGGCCGGGCGGGTGAGAATCGCGAAGCAGCCAGTGACGGTAGACCACCCGCTGATGTGGAAATCGATCATCGCTTCGCTGGCCATGATCGTTATGTTCTTCGTTGGATGGCCCGTACCCAAGGTCGCTATCGTCACCGGAGCGGCCCTGCTGATTACGCGCCGTGTCGATCCGGAGAAAGTTTACCGCAGCATCGATTGGGGACTTCTGGTGATGTTTGCCGGCCTGTTCATCGTCATCGCCGGCGTCGAAAGGACCTCTCTGGAAAATGATCTCGTTGCGATGGCCGGCCGCTTGCACCTCGACAATGTATTCCTGCTGAGTGGCTTCTCCGCGGTGCTGTCAAACCTGGTGAGCAATGTGCCCGCCGTGCTGGTCTTCAAGCCACTGGTTGGGCATCTCGCCAATCCCACGCGTGCGTGGCTCACGCTCGCAATGTCGTCGACCTTGGCTGGAAACCTGACGCTGCTGGGCTCCGTGGCTAACTTGATCGTGGTTCAACAGGCTCGCGCTAAAGTCCGAATCGGATTCTGGCAATATTTCCGCGTAGGCGCGCCGCTGGCGGTGCTAACCATCCTGTTCGGCGCTGCCTGGATCGCCTGGATAGTGTGATAGAACATTTTAGCTTCCAAATGATTTATCCTGGTGTCGTGAGTGGGATTCCATTTTTCGTTGGACTCTTGGCCGGCGGCCTCATAGTCGGCCTGTGGATGCGCGCCCGGCTGATTCGCCTTGAAACAGCCAAGCAGTACGCCGACGACACCACGGCCAAACTCAACGAGACCTTCCAGGCGCTGGCCGACTCCGCCCTGCGATCGAATCAGGCATCGTTCCTCGAAGCCGCGCAGAGCACTCTCGAAACTGCCCGCGCTCAAATGACGGGCGAGCTCGCGCAAAAACAGACCGCGATCGAAGGCGTGGTTCGGCCGCTCAGCGATTCGCTCGGACGGCTGGAGATCCACGTACGCGAACTGGAGCGCGCCCGGGAAAAGGCGTACGGCAGCCTGGGAGAACAACTCCAGTCGCTCAGCCGCGAGACGACAATTCTCTCGACCGCGCTGCGCTCGCCGCAGGCCCGCGGACGGTGGGGCGAAGTGACGCTCCGCCGCGTCGCCGAACTGGCCGGCATGGTCAAGAACTGCGACTTCCTGGAACAGACCACGCAGGCAGGCGACGGCGTTCGTATTCGTCCGGATATGATCGTGCGGCTCCCGAACGATCGATGCCTGGTGGTGGACGCCAAAGTCCCGCTCACCGCTTATCTCGATGCTGCCGCATGCGCCGACGAGCCTTCGCGCCGAGCAGCTTTACAGCGCCATAGCCAGCAGGTGGGCGAGCATGTCCGCCAGCTCGCGGGCAAGCAGTACTGGAGCCAGTTCCAGCCCGCGCCGGAATTGGTGGTGCTGTTTCTTCCGGGTGACCATTTCTTCAGCGCCGCGCTCGAAGGGAATCCCGATCTCATCGAAGAAGCCTTGGCCCGCAAGGTCGTGATCGCCACGCCGGTCACGCTGATCTCGGTTCTGAAGGGCATCGCTTACGGCTGGAACCAGGAGCAGTTAGCCGAGAACGCCGAAGAGATCCGGCGCGTTGCCTCCGAGCTTTACGATCGAGTCCAATTGGTTTGCGATCACTATGCTGATACTGGACGGTTACTCGAAAAAACTGTAGAGGCTTATAATCGCTCGGTTGGATCGTGGGATTCCCGGCTGGTGCCGGCCTTGCGCAAGATGCGTGAGTTGGGGGTTTCGAGCGGCGAGGAACCGGAAGCGCCGGAGCAGATCGATTTGCTAGCGCGTAGGCCGAGAGTAGCCAGCGGCTTTTGAGTCAACATACGTCCCCAGGAGTGGGGACGCGGCACGCAGAGAGTGCGTGCGCTACGTCAGGGACATGTCGATGATGTCGAAGGTGAACCGCTCAGGGGGCAGCGACGAAATCGGGTCAGGCATCATGTGCGCCCAGGTCTGATAGGCCGTGGTTGCGACGGTGCCGTTCAGATAGAACAGAAACTGGTTCGAGAAACACGAGATCGGCGGCGGTTGGCGGAAGGTCAATCGTAGACCGACCGCTTTCTCGAACTCGATCCCTTCGTTGGGAATAGCTTTGTCTTCCAAAAGAGTAACGAAGCTCGAACGGCCGGCATGCGGCCAGACATCGGGGCGCAACAGATTCCGCAGCTCCAAGCGCGTGCCGAATGTGATTTCGCACTGCCGGATCCATTCCAGAATGCTATCGCCCCATTGCCATTGCGTGATCGAGGTGTAGATATTGGTCGACCAGGTTGATGGCGAGATCCATCTTGCGCCGGTCGACTTCCTGATCCTGACCCAGACCTTCCATGGGCGGCAAGGGAATCATGTCGTCGGCGTCGATCAGATCGTTGGCCATGCCGACTACCCGATCCAGCCGCTTTACGTTCGGACTGGTGCGAACCAGCAGAGGAGGCAGCTCATGCTTCTTCTCTCCCGGTAGCTCAACGAACTTGCGATCTCCCACAATGTCCATAGAGTCTACTCACCTTACTCTCATCGACAACAGGGTCGCTAAACTTAAACCCTGCCTGAGAGACGCTATTTAAACCCGCGTCGTTTCAGAACGGGCCAACCTACACGATTAAAAACAATTCTGCAGGATTTGTACTCGTTTGTAAAGCAGGAAAAGAGTACCGGAGTACTACGGCCGCCTGCGCTACAATTCGGCTTCATGGCGTTTTGGCTCGGCTTGGATGTTGGCACTGGCGGCACGCGAGTGCTACTAGTGGACGAAACCGGGCGCGTCCGCCATGCTTGCACGGCCCCGCACGAGGACATGCGCATGGAGCGGCCGGGGTGGGCCGAGCAGCGGCCCGAAAACTGGTGGGACGCGGCGCGACAGGCGATTCGCGGTGTCTTGAGCCAGGCCAAAGTGAGCGGCCAGGACGTGCGCGGCATCGGATTGTCCGGTCAGATGCACGGCCTAGTAGTCCTGGACGAACCGACGCGAGTCATCCGGCCCGCGCTCATCTGGTGCGATCAGCGCAGCCAGCGGCAGGTGGATTGGATCAATCAGACAGCTGGCAAAGAGATGGTGCTGTGCTCGACGGCGAATCCGGTGTTGACCGGTTTCACTCTTCCGAAGTTGCTCTGGGTGCGCGACAACGAGCCCAGGGTCTTCGAACGCGTGCGGCGGATGCTGTTGCCCAAAGATTACATTCGGTTTCAGCTTACCGGCGAGTTTGCGAGCGATGTCTCGGACGCTTCAGGCACGGCGCTGTTCGATGTCGTCCACCGGCGCTGGGCTTGGGATTTGGCCGACAAGCTGGGACTGGATCGCGGCGATCCTTCCGCGTGTGTACGAGTCGAGCGAGGTGGCAGGCATAATCACCGAAGCAGCCGCCCGCGAAACAGGACTCGCGCTCGGCACGCCGGTGGTCGCTGGAGGCGGCGATCAAGCGGCGAGTGCCGTGGGCAACGGCATCGTTACGCCGGGAGTGGTGTCGTGCACGCTCGGAACTTCCGGTGTCGTCTTTGCGCATAGCGAGCAACCCAGCTACGACCAGGCCGGCCGCGTGCATACTTTTTGCCATGCCGTCCAAGGTGCTTGGCACATAATGGGGGTCACGCAGGGCGCGGGCTTGAGCCTGCAATGGTTCCGCAATCAGTTCGCTCCGGGCGCCAACTACGAAGCGCTGACCGCCGAGGCAGCCCAAGCTCCTGCCGGATCGCAAGGTCTCTACTGGCTTCCTTATTTGATGGGTGAGCGAACGCCGCACCTCGATGCCACGGCGCGAGGCGGCTGGATTGGACTGACCGCCAGGCATGCGCGTGCTGACATGATTCGCTCTCTGCTCGAAGGCGTGTCGTATAGCCAGAAAGATTGCCTGGACATTATCGAGCAGATGGGCGTGCAAGTCGAATCTGTGCGCGCTTCAGGCGGAGGAGCACGAAGTGCTTTTTGGCGGCAAATGATGGCCGATGTTTTCGGCAAGCGGATAGTCACACTCGAAACTCAGGAGGGCTCGGCCTACGGCGCCGCGCTCCTGGCGCTGGTTGGAACTGGCGTTTACGCATCGGTGCCGGAAGTATGCAGAGCCGTCATTCGCGAAGTCGACTCCATTTCTCCGCAGCCAGAAGTGGCGCAGATTTACGCCGCGGGCCATCCAGTTTATAAATCGCTGTACCCGGCGCTACAAGCGTTTTATGGAAAGACCACAGCACCGTGACCGGGATGGATCCCATCGCGTTCACAACCTCTCTGGCAGATTAAAACCAATGTGCTCAATACCGTTCGCTAGATCAGATGAGAATCCTATGCAGTCAAAGCTACCATTAATTGTTGGAAGGTACTCTTCAAACTTCGCATGACGAGGCTGCAGCCGCTGTACGGAACAGCCGTTCCATGAACTATTGCGATGTCAGCCTGCCGGTGCCGCTCGATCAGAGTTTCACCTATCGGCTGCCGGAGACCTTGAGGCATCGGGTTCAGCCCGGCTGCCGAGTCTTGGTTCCGTTCGGGACCAGGAAGCTAACCGGCATGGTCGTTACCCTCCACGACCAACCGCCGGAGGGCGCGCTCAAAGAAGTCCTGCGACTGGTCGACGAAGAGCCGGTACTCGACGCTGAGCTGCTTGCGCTGGGCGATTGGATCTCGCAGTATTATTGCGCTCCGCTGGGCGAAGTTCTGCGCTCGATGACGCCCTTGAGCGGCGAGGTTCGCAAGAGCAAGCTGTATTCACTCACGGATTCCGGACGCGATGCCGCCCGGCAATTGGTGCTGGGGGCCAGCGAGGAAGACGCGGCGGTCCAGGTGTTGCAGCTTCTCGAAGCCCGGCCGCTATCGGCTCAGTATCTCGAAAAGAAGCTGCCGAATGTCGCGCGAGTCGTCCGGTCGCTCGAGAAGAAGGGCTTCATAGAAGTCGAGAATCTCGAAGCTCCAGCGCGATCCTTTGCGCGCTTCGGCCACCCGGCTCCGCGCGTCCTGGCTGGCCGTTTCGCCCGACGATATTAAGCTCACTAAACGAGAGCGCGAGCTGCATGCGTTTCTCGAATTACATCCAGGCACGCACAATCTCGCAGAGCTGGAGGCATCAGTGACGGGCGCGAGTCAGGCTGCTCGATCCTTGGCGCGCCGAAAGCTGATCGCACTGGAGCCTGAGTCGCCCACCGGCGTATTCGCTTCCGAAGCTCCGCCGCGTACTCTGAATCCGCACCAGCTCGAGGCTTACCAGCAAATCGAAGCTGCCCAGCGCAGCGGCAAATTTCAGACGTTCTTACTGCAGGGCGTCACGGGCTCAGGAAAGACCGAGGTATATCTGAAGTCAATCGACGCGTGTCTGGCATTGGGCAAGAGCGCGCTGTTGTTGGTCCCCGAGATCGCGCTGACACCGGCGGTGGCAGGTGACTTCTTTCACCGCTTCGGCGACCGCGTGGCCATCCTGCATTCCGCCTTTCACGACGCCGAGCGCGCCGAGCAATGGCGCAGAATCCGAGCCGGGCTCGCGACTGTCGTCGTGGGAACGCGATCGGGCGTATTCGCGCCGGTGCGGAATCTCGGATTGGTGGTGATCGACGAAGAGCACGATCAGAGCTACAAACAACAGGATACGCCGCGCTACAACGGCCGGGACGTCGCGATTGTGCGGGCACAGGGCGCGGGCGCAGTCGCGATCCTGGGCTCAGCCACGCCGAGTCTCGAAAGCCGTTACAACGTGCAACGCGGCAAATACACGCTGCTAACGCTCCCCGAGCGGATCGAGAAACGACCGATGCCCGACGTCGAAGTGATCGATATGCGGCAGGAGTTTCTCGAAACGCGCAAGCTGGCGATTTTTTCGCGGCGGCTGGTTGATATGATCGCCGAGCGGCTGGAGAAAGGCGAGCAGACCATGCTGCTGCTCAATCGCCGCGGCTTCTCGAGTTTTGTAGCGTGCCGCGCGTGCGGGGAGAAGATGGAATGCGTGAACTGCGCGGTGACGCTGACCTATCACCGGCGCGATCGCCGCATGCTTTGCCATTACTGCAACTACGCGCAGAAGGTGCCCTCAGTCTGCCCGAAATGCGGCAGCGAGTACCTAAACTTTATCGGCACCGGTTCTGAGAAAGTTGAGGAGGAGCTGCATCGCGACTTTCCGACTGCGCGCATCGCTCGCATGGATCGTGACACGGTCAGCGGCAAAAGGCATTTCGAAACTATTCTGCATGCCTTTCGCGAAGGCGATTCCGACATTCTCGTGGGCACGCAGATGATCGCGAAAGGACACGACATTCCGAACGTAACTTTAGTCGGAGTGGTGTCAGCCGACGTCGGGCTCGGGCTCCCGGACTTTCGTGCCGCGGAGCGAACATTTCAATTACTCACGCAGGCGGCCGGGCGAGCGGGGCGCGGCAACCTGCCAGGGATCGTGCTGATCCAGACCATTAACCCGGAGCATTATGCGATCCGGTACGCGTCCGAGCAAAACTACGACGGCTTTTATGAAAAGGAAATCCAGTTCCGCAAACTAATGCGATATCCGCCCTTCGCCGCGCTGGCGAACGTTTTGGTGCGCAGCCAGAAACAAGAGGACGCCCTGGAAATGAGTACCGAGCTGGGCCGGATGCTCGATCCGGCTCCGGAGGGCCTGAAGATCCTGGGTCCGGCGGAGGCGCCGGTTCCGAAGTTGAAGAGCGAGTTTCGCTACCAGCTCTTGATCAAGGCGATCGATCGCAAGCGGCTCAACGAAACGCTGCGGGAATTGCGGCGGTTCACGCAGGAGAAGAGATGGAACCCTACGGCGCTGGTAATCGATGTGGATCCACTGACGTTGTTGTGAGAGGCGCCAGAGTGCGAAGCAGCGTGCTGACGCGTGGACCAGGGAGTATGATGCCGGCCAGATTCAAAGGATCGGAGTTGGGGATTACGACGCTTTCGTCGGCGGATGTTTCCGACCGGCGGACGGCACGCAATAAATCGAGCGCTTCAGGACGGGCGAATTGCTCACCGCTGAAGCCGGAGACAAACCTGCCGCCGCGGATCTCGCCCTGTGCTTCTTTACGGCGAAGGATGGGCAGCAGATCGCGCCATGGTGGAGCCAGTGTCTCGCGGGCCAGGAGGTCGCGGAAGATCACTCCCCACCGAAGCAAAAGCTGATCGGCGAAGGCAGCGGCACGGGCGTCGGTGGTGGCTAGGTTTGCAGCATGCCGGACCAGCGCCCAACGGCCGGCGGCGTGACGAGGTCGCGAATGTCTTCCCCGCCCTTCTCCGCGGCGGCGCTTAGGATCGACCAACGATCGAAGATTCTCGAAGCCGTCAGCGGTGACAATGCCGGCGGCTACCAGTTCCCAAAGCCCGTCCTCCACTTCGCTTGCCAGACGACCGGTGGAGCGGACCAGATCGTTGAAGAAGGAAGCCCCGCGCTCGCGAAGCTGGGCGAGCACCTCGCCGGCGGCATGCGATAGCGTGGGTTGCTGCAAGCCGGTTTCGAGCCATTCGGCACTTTCACGCAGAAAGATGGCGAGGGGTGCGGTGCGAGTGGGCCGAACACGCCGCGGCTGGGGATCTTCGAAGGCCGGATGCGGCGAAAGCCTGGCCCACATCACCTCGCCCGACAAACATAGGCGATCGAGAAACTCGGGATCATAGCGTGAAACTCGTCGTGAGAGAACTTCGGGCTCCCAGGCGGCCGCGGATATTTCGTAGCCTTGGAGCTGTTTAATGATTTGGAGCGTGCCGTCGACGCCGTGGAGACGGCTGCCGGGCACGAGGTGCTGCCAGCGCACGAGGAATCGCTGGAATTGTGCAGCGGTCACCGGCTCTATTTCGCGGCGAAGCGTGCCGAGAGTGAGGCGATGGATACGGGCGAGGATGCGGCGGTTGCACCATTGAATTTCATCCGTGGGCAAATTTGGATTGAAGTGCCCGCGCATGACCTGACCTTCGGTTTCGAGATGCAGCAAAGCCGAATCGATGGCGTCCCGCGGGAATCCAAGGCGATCCGCCAGCGAGGCCGCGGTTATGGGGCCGACCGAATCCATCCAGCCCCGCACGATCGGGAGCGGGTCGTCTTTCAGGTGCAGGCGCTCGGTTGCGATCCAGAATCGCCCAACCTGATGCGCGCGGCCCGCGGCGGCGAGTTCAGTGAACCACGGCTCCCAATTCTCGGCGGGCGGAAGCAGGATCAAGGTAAGCATCGCGTCATGCAGTTCGTCGGCGTCACGGACATCGGGCCAGGACTCGGCCGCGACCTGCTCGATGGCAGCGGGATCGAGAATGCCCGCGCCCCCGGCGACGTCGGTTCGCAGCGTGCGCCGCAATTGAACCGCGCGGGCGCGGCGTTCTTCGAGCGGAGCGTCGTCGAGATAGGCGTACGGATTCGCGTTCAGGATTTCGTGGGAGAACGGCGACGGCTCGGCGTTATCGATCGCGACTTTCTGAATGGCGCCCGACTCCATCGCTTCCAGAATGCGCTTGAGACCATCCAGATCCATGGCTTCGTGCAGGCAGTTGTCGAGCGTTTCTTTGACCAAAGGATGATCGGGAATGCGAATCTCGCCCGGCAGATTCTCGGCGCAGGCCACTTGATCGGGAAAGACAGATGCGAGCAGATCTTCGGAGCGCATGCGCTGGATGGGCGGAGGAACCTTACGGCCGCCCCGGAACCGGAGAATCGCCAGGGCGCGCGATGCATTCCAGCGCCAGCGGGCCGTAAACATAGGCGCATCGAGCAGGGCCTGGGTCAGGACATCTTCGACACGATTGCGATTTCAAAAACTCGAAAACCAATTCGAGCGGGAAGGCATGCTGCTCGGTGAGCGAGATGTTGATGCCGTTATCGGTGGCGGCGGCTTGCAGCTCGAAGTTGAACGATCGGCAGAAGCGTTTGCGTAGTGCCAGTCCCCAAGCTCGGTTGATGCGCGAGCCAAAAGGAGCGTGAATAACCAAGCTGCATCCCGCCGCCTTCGTCGAAGAAGCGCTCTGCGACGATGCGTTGCTGCGTGGGCAATGCACCCAGCATGGCGGCGCCGGCGCGAATGTAGACCAGAGCCTGTTTTGCGCCGGCTTCATCCAGGCCGCATTGCTCGATCAAGAATGAAAGTGCTTTCTCGGGATCGCGGTGGATCTCTTCGCGGACTTCGGAAACGGCTTGGGAAAGCTCAAAAGTGCGGCCCGGGCGCCTCTCCATTCCAGAACGGGACCGAAGGCGGAGCGCCATGAGCATCTTCGACGCGGACGCGGCCGGGCTCGACGCGCTTGATCCGCCAGGAAGTCGTACCCAGAAGGAAGACATCGCCGGCCAAGCTTTCGACGGCGAAATCTTCATCCAGGGTTCCGACGACTTTTTCCTCAGGCTGGGCGATGACGGCATAGTTGGCCGTTTCGGGAATTGCGCCGCCCGAGGTGATGGCCGCTAGACGCGCGCCGCGCCGGCCTCGGATTCTTCCGTTCACCTGATCGCGATGCAGATAGGCTCCGCTGCGGCCGCGTTGGGTCGAAATGCCATCGGACAGCATGGTCACGATCGCATCGAACTCGCTGCGCGGCAGGTTGCGATAAGGGTAGGTGCTGCGGACGAGCTCGAACAGATCGTCCTCGCTCCAGTCGCGAGCCGCCGCTTCGGCCACAATCTGCTGGGCGAGAATATCGAGGGGCGCGTTTGGAATCTCGAGACGATCCAGCTCGCCGGAGCGGATAGCGCGGACCAGGGCGGCACATTCGATCAGCTCATCGCGAGTGGTGGCGAAGAAATGACCCTTCGGCAGCGCTCCAATCCAGTGGCCGGAGCGCCCGACACGCTGCAGGGCGACAGCGATGGAACGAGGCGACCCGACCTGGCAGACCAGATCGACCGTGCCGATGTCGATGCCGAGCTCGAGAGAAGCAGTGGCGACGACGGCGCGCAGCTCACCGTTTTTCAGACGGGATTCGGCGTTCAGACGGAGCGTTCGAGAAAGGCTGCCGTGATGCGGCAGGACGACGTTTTCTCCCAGCCGTTCAGCGAGGGCGTGGGCTACGCGTTCGGCCAGCCGCCGGGTGTTCACGAAGACGAGCGTGGTGCGGTGGGCTAGGATGAGCTGCGCCAGGCGGTCGTAGATTTCGCCCCACATCTCATTGCTGGCGACGGGGCCGAGCTCGTCGCGAGGGACTTCGACCGCCAGTTCCATCGCGCGCCGATGGCCGATGTTGATGATGTGAGCGCGCGGGCTCAAGAACTCGGCGACTTCCTCGATCGGCTTGACCGTGGCCGATAATCCGATGCGCTGCGGAACGATGTCCGGCTTCGGCGGTGAGTGCGTCCAGGCGGGCCAGCGAGAGAGCCAGGTGCGAGCCGCGCTTGTCGTCGGCGACGGCGTGAATCTCGTCGACGATCACGGTGCGGGTGGTCCGCAGCATTTTTCGAGAGCCTTCGGCGGTCAGCAGGATGTAAAGCGATTCGGGCGTAGTGACCAGGATGTGCGGGCGATGCTTACCCATCTGCTGGCGCTCATAGGCGGGCGTGTCGCCGGTGCGGACGGCAGTGCGGATCGGGATCGAGCGCGATACCCTGGCGCGCAGCTAGCTCGGAGATTTCGGCTAGCGGTATTTCCAGGTTCTTGTGGATGTCGTTGCTGAGCGCCTTGAGGGGTGAGACGTAGACGACCTCGGTTTCATTGGCAAGTTGACCGGCGCGGGCGGCGCGAACCAAGCGATCGAGGCAGATCAGGAAAGCGGCGAGCGTCTTGCCGGAGCCGGTGGGCGCCGAAATCAGCACGTCGCGGCCGGCTCGAATCTCGGGCCATCCGAGAATTTGAGGCTCCGTGGCGCTCGCGAAACGGGTGGCGAACCACTCGGCGACGAGCGGGTCGAAATCCGCGAGTATCGGCGCAAAACGGCCGTGGTCGACGTGAGATTGGGGGTTCACCTCCCCCTATTTTAAACCCGCCGGGCGATTTGCGGGGGCGCTGTTGTTCTATTCGTCGCGTAGCGCCGCCAGCGGATCAATCCGAGCCGAGCGGCGGGCTGGTAAATAACAGGCGAACATTGCAAGGCTCGCGAGGAGCAGCGGGGCGCCAATAAGAAGCAGCGGATTGCGAACGCTGGAGCCGAGTACTTCGGAAAGCTCGCTGGAAAACGAGGAAAGAGTACGCGAAATCAGAGATGCGCCCGCGAATCCTAGCGCCGATCCAATCGCCACCAACGTGGCGCCTTCCTTCATCACCAGCCGCAACACCTGGCTTCGTTGCGCGCCGAGCGCCATTCGAATCCCGATCTCTTTGCGTCGCCGTGCGACAGCGTAGGCAGTGACGCCAGCCAGGCCGATGGAAGCCAGGATCAGTCCAAAGATGCCAATGCCCAGGTAAATCGTGGCGCTCAACTGGACAATCGAATTGAACTGGTCCAAGCGCTCGTCTATCGTGCCGACGTTGAACACGGTGAGGTCGGGATCGAGCGATGCAATCGCATTGCGCACGTCGGCGATCGTGTCCAAGCCCGCTCCTCCGCGAACGATGAGAGTAGCGCCTTGCCGCGCTGCGTCGGCGTGTGGAGACCTGGCTGTGAGGGGAACGAACACGGTCGGAACCGGTTTCGCCATCATGAATCCGGACTTGATGTCGGGCACAACGCCGATGACGGTGTAGCTGTGTTGATCGTCGCGAACGGTGCGGTCCAAGGGCCCGTCGCCGCCGAAGAACTCGCGCGCCGCCGCTTGGTTCACCAGGGCGGGTATCGCACCGGAGGTCGGCTGCTGATCTGTATCTGTAAATTCGCGGCCACGCACCGGCGCGATTCCAAGCGTCGCGAAGTATTTGATACCGATGCGCTGCCGTATCCCGTTCCGCAAGACGTCACCTCTCGGGCCGGCAGCGGAAAAGTGAATGTTGGGCACGGCCATCATTTCGCCGAAGGGCGCGGCTTCCGCAAGTGTCACCGCACGGACGGTGGGGCGCCGGAGCAGCCGCTCCGGAAGCTCCTTGTACAGAGCTGCGATCTGACTCTGCGAGCGGCCGTCGTGTATAGGATCGAGTTGAAAGAGTGTAAGGTTGGAGGTCTCGAAACCGGGGTCTATGCGCGCTGTTTTTCCGAAGCCCAGCGCGATAAAGCCCGTGATCAGCAAAAGCGTCAACGAACCCGCCACTTGATAGGCGACTAATAGATTCCGCAACCCGAAACGCCGGTAGCCGCGGAGTGGCGTCACGGAGCCCTCCTTCAGTATCGTGGAGACGTCGGTCCGCGTTATGTGAAGCGCGGGCGCCAAACCAAATGCGACACCCGCGAGCACAGCGACCGCTAGCGCGAGCAGCAGCACGGTGAGGTCCGGCCGAAAATTAGCGTCCAGTGGGAAGGGAACCGGAAATTTTCTCGACCAGACGACGCTCGCGAGCCAGTAGGAAAACACGAAGCCCACGACGCCCCCTCCCAGTGACAAAATCACGCTTTCCGTTAGAAGCTGCCGCAGCAGACGGAACCGGCCGGCGCCTATCGACAGACGAATCGCGATCTCCTTGCGGCGTTCGCTGCTACGCGCCAGAAGCAAATTCGCCAGATTGGTGCAGGCCAGTGAGAGTATCAGGCCCAAGAGGACGCTTATAAAAGTGAAAACCACGAGCCGTTCGGCCGGAGGCACGGGCACATAACCGTTGACCGAGAGGAGATGAATTTTACGACCGTTGTGATCCCGATTGCGAGTGAGCTTCTCGTCGTCCAAGTGACGGGTGACAATATCTAGAAATGCCTCGACCACCGACGGTTTTACGCCGTAGCCCAAACGCATGACGACGTGAAAAACGCCGACATCCCGCTGCTGAAGGGCATCGCCGGCCAGCTCGGGAGCAATGGAGGAGCCGGAGGTGACCGGTACGAATGAGTCCGCACGCGTCATCGGCCACACTCCAAAAAAATTCTTCGGCGCCACTCCCAGGATGGTCGCTGGCTGGCCATTCACGCGTAGCGTAGCGCCGATGGCGTCGGGATTCGAGTGCAAATGCGTCTGCCAGAAACGCTCGCTCACAACCACCACCGCGGGAGTGCCGGGCTTTTCGGTATCCGCTCGGAAGAGGCGGCCAAGTACGGGTTTCATGCCCAAGACCGAGAAGTACTCAGGCGAAACGAGGTCGCCAAAAATACGCTCGGATTTCGCCACTTTCGAACCATCAGCGGCGACACTGAACGGCACCGCGTCAGTGAAGGCTGCCACCGACACTTGCGGCTGGTCTCGGTAACGTTCGAAATAAGGATACGGTACAAGCGTGTCTAACGCAGCGAGCGTGTCAGGATCGCTTACGCCCGCCAGCGGATGAAATAGAACAGCATTGAATTCGCTGAAGAACAGGCTGCATAGTCCGATACCAAGGGCGAGAGAGATTATTCCGACGGCAGTGAATCCGGGCGATTTCACAAGCATGCGCAGGGCGTATCTCACGTCACCGCGAATTTCGGAAAGATACTCCGGGGGTAGGCGCATGGCAATGTCGGCGAGTAAGCGAACGAGTCCCCGAGCGCCGTGACGTCGCCAGGTTTCAGGAGCTGCATCCTCACCCAACCGCTCCAGATCCTGGCCGTAGAGCATCTGGAACTCGTGTGGAAAGGACCGCGCGAGGGCGCGATAAAGCCGCAAGCAAAGCTCGACCGGAGTGTTCATTCGTAGGCCTCTTGCTGGCGCTTGAGCTGCGTGCGTTTGGCGCGCATGACGTTCACCAGCTCTTCCAAGCGCTGGCTCTCGAGATCAAGCACCTGGCGACCGAGACGTGTCAGCTTGTAGTAGCGGCGCCGCGCGTCGTCCAGCTCAGCCGCCGGCCGCTCCTCCGATTCTTGAATGAGCTCGGCATCGATCAGGCGCGCGAGCGTACCATATAGCGTCGCAGGCCAAAGGTGGACCTTGCCACCAGTCCGATCCAGCACTTCCTGCATGATGCCGTAGCCGTGCTGCTCTTCGGCCGCCAGGGAGAGCAGGATGTGAAACCAATTGGTCTTCAACGGTAGAAACGCTTGGGGATCTTGTCTCGCCATCAGTTTATATATATATCATTTGATATATATCCGTGTCAAGCGCGCGCCCCGGGTGTGTACTGCGTGTGTGGAGGGCGCTGAGCGTTAATACTCTGTCTGCTTGGCATCGGTACGAGGGCCGCTGGAATGTCGAGCGTTGGCTTTATTGATGGCGGCGCGGTCGTGGCGATGAAGGCGGCTGGAGTTGTGATGACCCTACCACACTCTAGGCCACAAGGCGTATACTTGACAGGTACAGGGAGGGAAGATGAACTATCGATGCCTCTGTTTCGTAGTTGGACTCACCACGCTTCTTTCACTGGCGCAGGGACAAGTGGCGCCAAACTCGGCCATGCGAAAGCCAAAGCCGTCACGCAAACCTGGACACCGCCCCGGACCGCCGACGGACATCCGGACCTTCAGGGATTCTGGGCCAACAACAACGCCACGCCATCGAGCGGCCGAAGGAATTGGCGGGGCGGGAATCGCTTACCGATGAGGAAGTGGCGGCGCTCAAGAAGAAGGCGCATGAGATGTTCAGCGGCAATGGCGACGCCGCATTCGGCGATAACCTATTTGAAACCGTGCTAGCGAATGTCAAGGGAACGAAAAAGGGGTTCAAGAGCGTGGACGGCGAGACCGGCGACTACAGCTCGGTCTGGAACGACGAGAGGGATTGGAATAATCGAACCTCACTCATTACCGACCCACCGGACGGGCGTCTTCCCGCCATGACACCCGAGGGACAAAAGAGACGAGAGGCCAACGCAGCAGCGAGGCAGCGTCCAGCCGCCACGCCGGAAGATCGAGCATTGCAAGAACGCTGTATCACCTACGGCTCGCCGCAGATGGTAGCGGGGTACCAAAGCTACTATCAGGTTGTACAGACGCCCAAGTCGGTGGTCATCATGACGGAGATGATTCACGATGCCCGCGCAATTCCACTCGACGCGGGTCCGCATCTTCCATCTGCGGTCCAGCAGTGGTTTGGGGATTCGCGCGGCCACTGGGAGGGCGATACGCTGGTGGTGGATACGACGAACTACAAACCGAGAAGCTTCATGAGCGTGTCCAGCGAAAAGCTGCACGTGATCGAGCGTTTCTCGCGCAGTGCTCCGGATATCCTGCAATACGAGATCACGATTAATGATCCGGGGACGTGGACGAAACCCTGGAGCCTGATGATCCCGTTGAAGCGCTCGCTGAAACCGGTCTACGAGTACGCCTGTCATGAGGGGAACATCGGCATGGTCGGTATTCTGGCGGGCGCGCGGGCCGAGGAGCAGGCCGCGGCATCGGGAAGCCAAGTACCGAAATAATCCGGTCAATAGATCGGCGGTTCGCCTTCGGGGCGGGTTTTCCAGCGGCGGTGGATCCAGAGCCATTGGCCGGGATGCTCGCGGATCACGCCTTCCAAGACCGCATGCAGGCGGCGGGTGTCTTCGACCGGGTCGCCGGTCATTTCAACTGGCGGGTAGAAGCGCAGCACGTAGCGCCGCTCCTCGTCGGACCAGAGGGCGAAGCCAGGGATGACGGCGGCGCCGGTTCGCGCGGCGATTTTTGCGAACGCAGTATTGGCGCAGGCGGGCGTGCCGAAGAAGTTGACGAAAGCGCCTTCCTGCAGCGACGTGTTCTGATCGATCAGGATGCCGACTGCTTCGTTGTGCTGCAAAGCCCGCAGAATGGCGCGCGCGCCGTCCCATTTCTCGATAATGCGATTGCCGGAAAGCCGGCGCCGCTGTTCCACCAGCCGATCGATGCGCGGATTATCGAGCGGCCGGATGACAACATGCATCGGCTCGGTCATCAATCCGTGGGCGAAGGCGCTGAGCTCCCAGTTGCCGAGGTGCGCGGTGGCGAACAGGACGCCGCGGCCGGCCTTTTTCGCCTCGGTGAAGTGCTCCAGTCCTTCGTAACGAATCCAATCGGAAATGTTCTCGGCGTTGATTTGGCGGAAAGCGCGCGAACGCGTAGAGCAAGCGGCCGATGGAGCGGAAGACTTCGCCGGCGATTACGTTCCGTTCGGCCCGCGTTTTTCCGGGATAAGCCAGCTCCAGGTTCCGCATGGCGACGCGACGTAGCCGCGGCATCGCGAGATCCAGCAGCTTGCCGTAGAAGGTTCCCAGCGCGGGCGGCGAATGGGCGAGCGACCACAGCACCAACCTGGCTAAGAGGTATTGGATGACTGCTATTCTATCCACCCTCCGCCGAGCACCAGATCGCCTTCATAGAATACGGCGCCTTGGCCGGGTGTGACGGCGCGCTGCGGCTCATCGAAGTGGACTTCGACGCGCCGCAAGATCGTCGGTCGGATATAGCGTCGCCAGGGCCGCCGCGTGCTTATTGCGGATCTTGACTTCGGCGCGCAGAGGCGTGACGATCGGCGGGATCGAAATCCAGTTGACGTGAATTCGCGACCAATCGCGCGCGCAACAGATCATCGTTGCGTCCGACAATCACGCGCTGCGAGGCCGGCTCGGTCGCGATCACGTAGAGCGGTTCGGCGGCCGCAATGCGCAGCCCGCGCCGCTGGCCGACGGTGAAATGATGGACTCCCGAGTGCTCGCCGAGAACATGGCCGTCGCGGTCGAGGATCTCGCCGCGGGTGTGCTCGGGCGCAATTCCCTGCTCGCGGAAATAGGCGTCGATGAAGGCCGCATAATCGCCATTGGGGACGAAGCAGATCTCCTGGCTATCCGGCTTTTCCGCCACGGGCAGACCGAGGTCGCGCGCTAACTCGCGCACCTGCGGCTTGGTGAATTCGCCTAAAGGGAACTGGTTCGCGCCAACTGCTCCTGCTTCAGGCCGAACAGAAAATAAGTCTGGTCCTTGGCGGCGATCCACGCTCTTGCGCATCTGGTAGCGGCCGGTCGATTCGTCGCGGCAAATCCGCGCATAGTGGCCGGTGGCGATGATCTCGGCGCCGACACCGGCGGCCATGTCGAGAAACTGGTCGAACTTGATGAAGTTGTTGCACAGCGTGCAGGGGATCGGCGTGCGCCCGGCCAGATATTCGTCGATGAACGGCTTGACCACCTGCTCTTCGAAGCGCTGCTCGAAGTTGACGACGTAGTAAGGGATGCCGAGATGCTGCGCGACATAGCGGGCGTCGTAGACGTCATCGAGCGAGCAGCAGCGGCCGGTCGATCCGCCTTCGGGAGTCAATTCCGGCAGGCGCCGCTGATTCCAGAGTTGCATGGTCAGCCCGACAATCGGCACGCCGTGGCGATGCAGCAAGCCCGCGACGACGGAGCTATCCACTCCGCCCGACATGGCAACGGCGATGGTGTTTTCAGACACTGGCGGTGTAAGTAGGAGACAACTTGCGCAATTGCGCGACCGAATCGGCGACAGCTGAGATGAGCGCATCCACCTGCTCTTCGTTATTCGACTGGCCGAGCGAGAACCGGAGACTGGCGCGCGCCCGTTCACGCGGCAATCCGATGGCGATCAGTACATGCGATGGCTCGACGGCGCCGCTGGAACAGGCCGATCCGCTGGATACCGCAAATCCTTTGAGGTCGAGCGAGATTACCAATGCCTCGCCTTCCAGGCCATCGAAGTAGACGTTGGTGGTGTTGGGCGTGCGATGCGAACGCGTCCCGTTCACGCCCGAGGAAGGTACGCGGGAGAGAATGCCATTCTCCAGACGATCGCGCAAGGCGGCCAGCCGTGAGGATTCAGCGAAAGCCCCGCAATGGCTCGCGCAGCCGCTGCGCCCAAAGCGACAGCTCCGGGAACATTTTCAGTGCCGGGCCGCCGCTCACGCTCATGCTTGCCACCGAACTGGATGGGAGACAGGCGCGTTCCGGCCTTAACATACAGCGCGCCGATTCCTTTCGGCGCATACAGTTTGTGGCCGCTCATGGAATACAGATCGACGCCTAACGCTCGAACATCGACGGGAATCTTTCCCGCCGCTTGAACGCCATCGACATGCAGCAGTACGCCGGCCTCGCGAGCGATTTGGGAAATTTCTTGGATGGGCTGGATCGTTCCGAGCTCGTTGTTGGCGTGCATCACGGAAATCAGGACGGTCTCCGGACGCAGCGCGCGGCGGATCCCGTCAGGGTCGACCACCCCATCCGAACCTACTGGAACATAGGTAACGTCGACGCCTTCACGCTCCAGCTCCCGGTAGGGATTCAAAACGGCGGGGTGCTCGATCGTGGTGGTAATGACGTGTTTGCGAGCGGCCGGGTGATTGCGGACAGTGCCCAAAATTGCCAGGTTGTCGGCTTCAGTTCCACCGCTCAGGAAAACTATTTCTTTGGTATCGCAGTGCAGGAGCGAGGCGGTCTGGCGGCGGGCTAGTTCCAACTTTTGCTTGGCCAACTGGCCGTCCAGATGAATGCTGGACGCGTTTCCATACACTTCAAGTAACGCTGGAAGCAGTACTTCGAGTACCGCTGGAGATACTGGCGTAGTCGCGTTGTGGTCGAAGTAGAAACGCTGCACTTCGATTACTAGTTTAACAACGTTACCCAATCCATTTGTTCTTTGGAACGGGCTAAACTGAATCGAGGAGAAAACCCGTGAATTATTCCCGCCGAGACCTCGCGCTTCTTGTACCGGCATTGGCCGCGGCTAACGCCCAGGCCCAGGACGACGGGAAGATACTTCCCGCCCGCGTTTACAAGTACGAAGATCTGCCAGTGAAGGTGAACAAGACCAGCCGAGGGCGCGCTGTTCTGAACGGTGAGACCCATTCAGGATTTCCGATCGAAATGCATCTGACCGAGCTGGACCCCGGTCAGGCTCCGCACGCGCCTCACCGGCATGTTCACGAGGAGATTTTCATGCTGCGCGGCGGTACGGTGGATATGACGATCAGCGGTAAGACCACGCGGCTGACGCCGGGATCGGTGGCCTACATAGCGTCGAATGAGCTGCACGGATTAATCAACAGCGGAAGTGAAGCCGCGCACTATTTCGTCATTGCGCTGGGCAACGACAAGACTTGATTACGAGAAGTTGATTACGAAAGCAGCAGTTTGTCTCGTGAGCGGCGGCTTGGATTCCGCCACCACTCTAGCGTATGCGCGGCGCGCGCGTTTCGAGTGCTTCGCGCTCAGCTTCGATTACGGGCAGCGGCATCGCATTGAACTGGAGGCAGCCGCAAGGGTGGCTGCAAGCTTGGGCGCGGCGAAGCATCTGATCGTGCCAATTGACTTAAGGCTCTTCGGCTGCTCGGCGCTGACCAGCGAGATCGATGTGCCGAAGACCGGGGTGGGCGAAGGCATTCCGGTGACTTACGTTCCGGCGCGCAACACGATCTTTCTAGCGCTGGCGCTGGCGTGGGCGGAAGTGCTCGACTCATCTGATATCTTCATGGGGGTTAATGCCATCGATTACTCGGGCTATCCCGATTGCCGTCCGGAATTCATCGACGGTTTTGAGCGCATGGCGAATCTGGCGACCAAAGCTGGAGTGGAGGGCCGCACACGGATCCAGATTCACACGCCCCTGATCAAGCTGTCTAAAAGCGAAATTATTAAATTGGGTAGGGAGCTGGGCGTGGATTTAGGGTTGACGCACAGTTGTTACGATCCCGATGAGCGCGGCCGGCCATGCGGGTTATGCGACTCCTGCCGTCTGCGCCTGAAAGGTTTCGCGGGCGCTGAGATAGAAGATCCGCTCGAATATCGCAAGTGAAGATCGCTGAGATTTTTTATTCGGTTCAAGGGGAAGGCATGTTGGCCGGTGTGCCGTCGGTGTTTGTGCGCACCAGCGGGTGCAACCTGCGCTGCGCGTGGTGCGATACACCTTATACGTCGTGGCAGCCGGAGGGCGAGGAGCGGTCTGTTGAGTCAATTGCTGACGAAGTGGGCCTCTACGGCGCAGCGCATGTCGTAATCACTGGTGGCGAGCCGATGATCGCACCGGGGGTCGAGGAACTGACGCGGCGTCTCGACCAGCACGTGACTATTGAGACCGCTGGCACTGTGGATGTCGAGGTACGGTGCGACCTGATGAGCATCAGCCCCAAGCTGGCCAATTCTACTCCGCACGATCGCGAAGGAGGACGCTGGGCAGCCCAGCACGAGCGGCTGCGGTATCAGCCGGAAGTTTTGAACCGATTGATCGGCCGCTATGCCTATCAGCTAAAGTTTGTCATTGCCGATCCAGCGGATTTGGAGGAGGTGCATCGCGTCGTACACGAGATCGGAGCGTCGAAGGAGCGTGTGCTGCTGATGCCCGAAGGTGTCGATCCAGCTGTGTTAGCGGGGCGCGGCCGGTGGCTGGTAGAGATTTGCAAACAGGAGGGTTTTCGGTTCAGCCCGCGCTTGCACATTGAACTGTGGGGCAATCGACGCGGCGTGTAGGAATGGCCTCAGCCGCTCAATTCGTAGCCGCGCTCGGCGATTTGCACCTTGAGAGTTTCGGATTGATGACCGTGAGCGGCGAAGATCTGCCGCACCAGATCGCAGACCTCTTCAGAACCTCGCTCGTAGAACACCAGGATCGACGGACCCGCGCCACTCAATGCGCAGCCGAGCAATCCCGGCGCTCGCAGCCTCACCATTTCCTCCAGCCCTGGAACGAGCGCGTAACGATAAGGCTGGTGCAGCCGATCCTCGAAGGCAGTTGGAAATGCGGTGGTGGTTCCGGTGGCCAGCGCCGCTGTCAGCAGAGCACTGCGTTGGACGTTGAACAGGGTGTCTTCGCGAGAATAACAGTCCGGCAACACGGCGCGGGCTTGGGCCGTCGCTACGGCAAAATCCGGCACGACGACGGCAACCCCGTAGCTGGCGGGCAGCTCCAGCCGCACCGCCCGGGCCACGCCTCCGGAATCGATTGCGGCCGCGACGATCGATCCCAAGACGCAGGCCGCAACGTTATCCGGATGGCCTTCGATTTGAGCAGCTTCGTTGAGAATCCGATGGGCTTTCCAGTGCAGCCCCAGCAAATGGTCGGCAATAACTACGCCGGCAGTAAGCGCGGCAGCGCTCGATCCCAAGCCTTTTCCGATGGGAATATCGTTCTCGATCTCGAGAGCAATCGGCGGCAGGGTTTCGCCGACATCTTTGGCAACAGCGAGCGCGGTTTGCCAGATCAGGTTGTCTTCGCCAGTCGAAATCCGGCCGGCGTCACGGCCAGTAACACTGATCGACAATTGGCTGGCGCGATCGAATCGGCAAGTCAAATAAATCGCGAGCGCGAGCCCTAAGGCATCGAAACCGGGACCGAGGTTGGCGCTGGAAGCGGGGATGCGAACCTTCATTGGGAATGGTTCTGAGGCTAGAGCCTCACCGCCGTTCCCTTCCGGCAGGACTCGTAGATAGACACTACGGCCTGCAACGCGCGGTATCCATCTTCGCCTGAAGAGACCGGCTTCCTTCCAGTGCGGATAGCTTCACCGAAATCGAGAAATTGCCGCTCGAAGGGCGCCATCGAAATCGCCATGGGGTCGGAGGCGCCGGAAGCAACATCGCGCTCTACAGGCGCGGGCTCGCCGGAATCATTTTCCACATTCCAAGTCGTCAGCTTGTCGCCCGAAATGATAGCGGTTCCCTTGGTGCCATGGAACTCCAGACGCTCCGTGTAGCCCGGCCAGAAGGCGGTGGAGGCTTGAATCACGCCGGTGGCGCCCGAAGAATATTTGAGCACTGCCGCGGTGACGTCTTCCGACTCGATCTTGTGAAGCGCCGCCAGTTGCCAGTAGCCGAAGACTTCGGCGATATCGCCCATGAGCCACAGCAGAACGTCCACCTGATGAATCGCCTGATTGATCAGCGCGCCTCCACCCTCGGTGGCCCAGCTTCCTTTGATCGGACGCGAATAATACGCGGCGGTGCGAAACCACTTGACGTAGGCGTCGGCTTGAAGAAGCTTGCCCAGCCGTCCGCTCGCGAGCGCGCGCCGTACGAACTGGGTGGAATCGTCGAAACGGTGTTGGCTTACTACGCCGAGTTGGATACCCGCGCCGCGGGCGGTGTCGATCATGGCCTGCGCCGTTTCGAGATTTGTCGCTATGGGCTTCTGGACCTGCACGTGTTTTTTCTCTTGGGCGCAAATCTGGAGCGGCTGCAAACGAAAATCCGGGAAGGTACAGACGTCGACGAACTCAACACGCGGATGCCGGCAGAGTTCTTGATAGGTGGCGACGAACTGGCAGCCATAGCGGTTGGCGAAGTCGCGGCCGCTATCCGCATTGATATCCGTGCAGGCTACCAACTCGTAACCGATCTTGGCGTAGACTTGCGCGTGCTTGTGCGAAATCGCTCCTGTGCCGATGATTCCGACCCTCATGGGTGTTTTGCCTATCCTCCTGGCTTCTGGTTTATTGTACGAGACCGTTGTGGCTGCCGCAGATGCTTACTTCCATCCCGAGGTTGCGGAACGTGGCCGCCTTCACGGCCAGGGCTTGGTTCGCTGCCGCGGCGTTGGGCGCATATGCCACCTGGATGTGGTTGGCCTTATGCCGGGCCATCATCTGATTGCGCGAGATGCCGTAAGTGACGGCGTGCATGATGGGCCACTGCGGAGTCGTAATGTGCCATCTTCGCTCGGTCTCTTCGCGAGGCAGCTCGCGCACGCCCGCGCGCCCGAGGTCGGCCTTCAGCTCACCGTCCTCAACAAAGATGCGGCTCCAAACGATTTCGCCCGATTTACTGATGCCTTTTACCGTCCCGCCGCCCAGCCGGAAATACATGGGAGGTTGACGCTCACTGACTGTACCCGCGTAGCCGCCGATGAAGTGCTGGGGCGGCGCGGCGCCGCTGATTTCGAACACCCACACGAACTCGCCCTGATAATCTTCCCCATAGCGCACATCATGCAGCGTGGTTTCCGGATCGTAGCCAAGTTTGGTCCAGATGCGATTGGTGATTAGCGCGTCGAGACCGGCGCATTCATCCACTTCGTTGAAGTGCGGCAGCGCGCGGCCGGGATACAGTTCGGCATTGTCGCGCGATAAGACAGGGGGGCGATCCACATTGTTGAGCAAACCTTCGGCTAAGTCGGAGGCCGGCGCCAGATCCTTGAGCCCCTGCTGATATTGAATGCCGATCGCGTCGCAACCAAAGTCGTCCGCAATTCGAACGGCCGCGATGTACATTTTGCACTGCTCGAGAATCTGATCGGCGGTAAGTTCGGTGTCGGGGTCGGCGCCGGTGATGAAGCGCATGCCTTTTCCATCCAGCCAGCGGCGGACGGCCTGGGCCTCTTGATCGGAAGTGCGCTGCATCTCGGCATAGAGGGCCGACTGGCTGAGCCGCTCCTTGAATACGCCTCGGGGATGTAGCAGCTCATCGGGAATGATGGCGTTGTACATGCCCATGCAACCTTCATCGAACACGCCGAGGATGGCTTTGTTGCGCTGCAGATGAGCCGCCACTTCGCGCGCGGCGGCCTCGACGTGCGTGCGGCAGCTCGAAATCCTTGAGGGGATGAACATGGCAAGTGTTGTGGCCGACCGGCTCGCCTTTAAGCCAACGATCAAGGCCCTGGAGAAAGAAATCGTCGGTGAAATCGACGCTCCACAACGTGTCGTAACGAACACCGGCTTTGGTCAGCGATCCATTGAGGTTGAGCATGCCGACCAGGCCAGGCCATTCGCCGCTCCAATTGGCGACGGTCAGGATGGGCCCTTGATGCGAGTACAATCCGTGGAGCAGATGATGAGTGTATTGCCAGACGGCCTCCACCACTATCAGCGGCGCAGCGGGGGGAATATTTCGGAAAACCTGCATTCCATATTTCTGGCTGTCGATGAATCCGTGCTGCTTGGCTGGATCGTAGGAATGAGCCCGCTGGGCGTCGCGTCCGGAGCGCTGAATGGCCGCCATGACCGCGGCCTCGACACGTTCCTGCGCAGGCCAACACTTCCGGTTGGCGGACAGCCGCAAATCTCCATTTGCGACTATAACGATAGAATTTGGCATTAATCCACATTGTGCCACGTCGCAACATTGTGACGACGTGTGCGCTCGCGCTCGCATTATCTTCCGTCGCAAGCTATGTTATGTTGAGAGAGCAGACCTTCCTTGAGCAGCTCCCGGGCCGGTAGCTCAGTTGGTAGAGCATCGCACTTTTAATGCGGTGGTCGCGGGTTCGAGCCCCGCCCGGCTCACCACTTTAGAAACAAACGCATCAGTCAATTAGAAGTTCCGCTTCTCGCATGCCTCTGAGGTACGCTTCGCGGCAGCGAACACGAGACGATCCCCTGCCAACTGCGTTCTGAGATCGGCTTCTAATTCTTCCTGTCGCGCATGGATCCCGGAGGATGGATGAGACATATGTAAAGGTTTGCGGACGCTGGGTCTACCTGTATCGGGTCGTGGACAAGGCCAGCCGGACCGTCGATTTCTTCCTGAGCCGAAATCGCGGTGTGAACGCAGCAAAGACTTTTCTCCGCAGTGCGATGAACAACACGTTCACCGACAAAGATCAACTCTGGACGCGGCATCGCATCGCGCGGTGCGGGAAATGAAGGAAAGGGCGAAACTTTCAGAAAGAGTGAGAATCCGATCCAGCCAATACTTGAACAACCTCATTCAACAGGACCACCCGCGAGTCAAACAGAGAATTCGACCAATGCTGGGTTCAAACGATTCGAAAACGCGGTTGTCACCATCAGCCGAATCGACTTGGCGGAGAAGATCAAGAAGGCCCAGTTGAAGACCGGCAAGCTCGGTTGGGCAGAGCGACCATGTCGGAACTGTGGAGTGCGGTGCTCGCCGCTTGACCCATCGCGGATAGCCACCGAGACGAAGACCCGCCCAATCAGGCTGCGAACGGGCATCAACACGGCTTTTTTCGCGTTGCTGACATTAACACCAACCTCAATGTTTTCGGCGGTGGCCTCAACGCTGCCCAAAGAGTTATGAACGCCGGCGACGCGGGACACATCCTGGTGTCGAAGAGCACGGCCGACATCCTGAAACAGCTCAAAAGTTGGTCGCCTCATCTTCATGATCTGGGGGAACATGCAGTAAAGCAGGGTGCGAAGCTGCGGTTTATCAAAGAAACTGGTAAACAGAGCGGCCGATTTGCCATCAGAATGGATCTACAGGCCGAAGCCGCTCGTGAATTGGCCGCGACGCTGAACAAACTCGCGGATGATGCGGAGCGGTCCTGAAACCACAAGCGGCATAGCGGAGTACCCCACCACGACCCGACCGTGCTGTATGTATCAAAAACTATCGTACGCGTCAGCGGGCCACTTGGTTTCTTATTGGCTAGAAACCGTCCCAGGCCAGTCGGGTCCGTGTCCATGCACGTACAGTCAACGGGAAACACGGAGCCGACGCTAGATGCCACCCACGCTTTATCCATGCTCGAATCGTGGGCTCGACCTGTGATATTCTCTTCCTCAGCAAACTGCCGCTCGTAACGGACGCGGTTAGGACGGGGATTGGATGTTGGTCGATAAAGGTGTATCTAACGTCGTAGAGCCTTATTCGGCGACGCTGTGCTCTGGCGCGGCAGCAATCCGATCGCTGGCGGATAAGGCGAAGCAATTATTGTTGGATCGGGGTAGCACATCACATCCAGGTTTCTTCCTGGCTTCTGTATCTGAAAAACATTGGAAGCCGTTGGCTGTGGCCGTCACATTCAGCAAGCGCGTGGTGGGCATCGTCTATGCCAAAGAACGGCTGTTCTGTGGCTGTAGCACTGGGATCATCTATAGTGATACAACACTGGGCTTTAATGCCGTCTCGGAGCCGGTCCATCGCGAACACGTCTTGAACGTAGCCATAGGATTGCTCCTCAAATCCGGTAGAGTTCGGGCGTTGAGAGTGGTTGTACCTCGCGACCGATTCAATCTTCAGACCGTATCGAGATTGGCTTCTTCGATGGACATGGAAACGGTTTTCTTTGAAGTCGAGAATCATAGCCGGTTGGCGCTCCAGTCAAGCTACCACGATTTCTTGAACAGTCTAGGTGCCCGTACGCGGCGGAACTTTCGTTACTATCGACGGCGGTTTGAAGCAACGGGAGGTTGCTACATTGGGCGTGTGTCATTCGAAAGCTTCTGCGCGGCGGCATGGCAGCTCCGAGGAAAATCGTCCATATCCGCACGATGCCGACGGAATCAATCGAGCACTCAAAATGTTGGCGGTAATAAACGAACCCATCTTGGTCGGCCTGCAAGCGCCCAATGGTGAATGGCTGAGTGTCGCGGGCGGCTGGTGTGACGATGGGCGAGCGACGCTATTATTTCAAATGAACAACGATCGAGAATATCATCGTGATTCAGTCTCGCAGGTTCTGCGCTCGTATCTGATCGAGGAACTAATCGCCGGCGCACCCACGATATCATCTTCTGGGCTGGTACCTCTGCACCTTTGGCGCGATACGCAGAACGCATTCCCGCTTTGGCCTTGTATCTTGATTCACGCCATCCAGGTTGGCGTCTTATTCGAAGGGTTGTATCCTCAATTGCGTCTCGTCTTCCAACACGCTGGAGAGAGTTCGGGCATTGGATAATACCGGAATCGGCTCAAAAAGACAAGATTCCGATCGCGAGCGTCAGAGACGATTGAATTGAACCGTTTGTTATAACATTCGGTGTGTCGAAAGTTTCGGACACCGGCGCTCCCGCTCCGCTAGTTTGGTGGACCGGAGTAGATCTCGAGGAGAAAACTCTGCAGCCCCTCGACAACCCTTTTGGGCCGAGACTGTCACCCATGTCTTAGGAAGTACGCCCGGTGTACCTATGAATCGGCGGAAGTATCGATTTTGGCGTTTTTTGCTGCTTTCGCACTCAATAACTTGCGTAGTGGCAATAAGCCTTCCGGGTTCGAGCCCCGCCAAGCTCACCAAATTTCTGTCGTGGTGCCGTGGGCGTCAAACGAAATCGATGCGGAAGATCCAGCCCGCCGTCGGGCTGTCGTTGTTAGGCCAGCCGGGATGGATGCCGGCATCGCAACTGATCAGCGTCCCGTCGTGCATTGCGAGCCCGTGCGGATCGCAGGAGTTTGGCTCAAAGTCCGCCGTCTCCAGAACGCGGCCGGTTGCGGCATCGTACTTGACGAGTCCAGGCCGGTATTCGGAATAGCGTTTGCAGTCATTGCCAATGATCTGCCAGATGGCGCCGTTGTCCCATGCGATGGCGTGATACCGCGGCTTGTCCGGAGCCTGGTAGAACGGGATCAAGAATTCCGGCTGCCAGGAATTCGGATCGACGCGAACAATTGCGCGCAGCCGGAGTGACGCGATCCAGAGCTTGCCGTCCTGCCACAGGGCGCCATGGCAGCCGCCGCCGTCGTTAGCCGGGCCGAGCGGAATTTGGCGGTGGCTCACCTGCTTGGAGTTCATGTCCACCTGAAAAACGCCTTCCGGCGGCGCATTGGCGCACATCCAGACGTACCCGCCGCCCACGGCCATGCCGCTGGTGTTCCGGGACTGGGTCGTCACCGTCTTCAGCAGTTTGCCATTCCAATCGACCAGCCAGGCGTGTTCGGTCAGGTCCTTCGGCTCAGGCAAGTGATAGTTGGCGGCCTGCTGCCCGGATAGCTTTTGCTCGCCAATCCACAAGCCTTCAGGCGTGACGGCAATGGCGTTAGGAAATCCGTCAGGGCTTTTAAACAGCTTCGTTGTTTTCGCCATTCGAGAGGGAACGCGATGATTCCCCGCCGAGGCCCCGCGGTCAACCCGCGCAGGGGCTGCAGCACTTTCCTGCGCGAGCGCTTTGCGCACGGCACTCAGGCCCATCCCGGCCCCGATACTCGCGGCGAGGAATTCTCGTTTGCTCATATTCTCCATAACATTTCCTTCCCGCGGCGAAAAACGCTCTCGCCGTTCTTCAATTCTCGTTCATTTTCGCAACCAAGGGTGCGCCCCGCGCTCGACCTTATGCGCTTACACACGTTGCAACCGCGGCGGAAAGCCTTCAAGGGCTTCATTCAAGTCCGCGGTCGATCTTCGCCGCCCGAGATCTCTCGGATGAAACCTCGAAACAACTCCCCGGCGGGAATCAGCGGCTCGGGTTCGTTCTTATGCGCCGCCGCCCAATTCAACGACTCAATCAGCGGCATGACTTTCGGCGCCGCCCTTTCGGGTCCTACACTAAAGCGAAATAGCGCCGAGGAAACGGTTGAGGGTACCGGCACACGCTTCACCCCCGCCCCATCTATTCGGGCGCAATGCTCGGGTGGTGAAGTGACCAGATATTCGCGACAGACCGAAGGACGATTCGGATGAATGCTGCATCTTTCCTGTTCGAGGAACGGGCACGGGATGCCCAGAGCGAAGTACGGATCGGCGGCTTTTCCGATCTCCTCTACCGCCACGTCTCCGGTTGACGCATAGAATTTCCGGAGAGGGGGCTCGGCCTGTGCGCAGGCCTGCTGAAAGCGTTGAATAACACGCTCGCGGCGGTCTACCGGCATGGACTCGACCAGGTGGGCCAGATGGAGCGCCTCCAACTCGCTGACGGGCACAAGTTGGCGACAGCAGGCGCCGCAGCCGGCGCGGCAGGAGATCGCTTTGCCATTTTCGGAGGCCCAAGATTCCGACATCGCAGTAATCCCGTCCGTCAAAGACAATAGAATGGGAAGTAATTCGCGGGGCCGCAGCGATTCATCCGGTAGGTGAACCTTCGCCTCCGCGGTGCGGCCGCTCGCGTCGAAACCGATCCTCACGTTAAAATCAGGCAGGTCTTATGTTATATCAACTTCGTCAAGCCTAAGAATGGCGGCTGCTTCGCCGCCCTATTTGTCGGATGAAGAGCTAGCGGCCTCTTCAACGTACCTAGGTCGATCGCAACGCCGTAGGCGGTGGCTGCCGTCTTACGTGCGTTCTGGAAGCAGGCGAGTTGAGCAGCGCACGGGCCGGCAGCTCAGTTGGAAGAGCTTCGCACTTTTAATGCGATGGTCGAGGGTTCGGACCATGAACTACTCGTAGCGGAGCGCGACGACCGGGTCCAGGCGAGCGGCTTTGTTGGCCGGCCAGATTCCGAAGAATAGACCGATCGCGACTGAAACCACCACGCCCAGCACGGCGGCCCATAGGGGAACGGCGGTGGGTAAAGCCGGAAATACCAGGCGGCAAGTGAGCGAGATCACCCAGCCGAAGGTCATGCCGATCAGGCCGCCCAAGCCGGTCAGCACCACCGCTTCGGTCAGGAACTGAAGCACGATGTCGGCACGGCGCGCGCCGATGGCTTTGCGAATTCCGATCTCGCGCGTGCGCTCGGTGACCGAAACCAGCATGATATTCATGACGCCGATTCCGCCCACCAGCAGGCCGATGGAACTCAACACCACCATGACCAGCGCTACCATGGCGGTCACGCTGTGGAACTGTTCCACCATCTGCTCGGAAGTGGAGATGAAGAAATTGTCGGGCTTGTTGGGCGGAACGTGCCGCTGGATGCGCATCACGACGCGCGTTTCATCGATGGCCGCCGCGCAGTTTGCCTGGCTTTGCGACCACCACAGCATGTTCTCCCGGGCGGCCGGGAACATCTTATGCATGGTGAAATAGGGCAGCAGCAGGCGCATGTCATCCTGGCCGGGAAACGACGCGGCGGGCCGCAGCATCACGCCGATGATTTCGAACTTGTGTCCGTTGGCGTCGATCCATTTGCCGATCGGATCTTCGCCGCCCATCAGCGCTCGTGGCACATCCTCGCCGACGACGACCACCGGCATGTGATGCTCGTTCTCGACTTCGGTAAAGAAGCGGCCTTCCTTCATTTCGGCCTGACCGCCCTCGGCGTAAGAGGGATCGGTGCCGCCGATATCAGCCTGATACAGTTCGTTGCCTTTGTAGCGGGCGATGTTGATTTGCGGGCCCCTTCCAAAGGTATTGGGAAAAAGATAAGGGCTCACCGACTGCACGTCCGGGCAGCGCTCGGCGATGGCCACGCCGTCTTCATAGTTGATCGATTTGCGCTTCACTTCTTCGGCGCTGACGCTATTGAACCCGATGGGAAATTTGAAAACGATGGCGGTGTTGGTTCCGAAACTGCGGAGTACGTTGGTGATGGCGCCATCCAGCCCGGCGATGATGGAACCGACGCCGATGATGGTGCCGGTGCCGATGATCACGCCCAGCACCGTGAGGAAGGAGCGCATTTTGTGCTCGCGCACGGTGTTGAGCGCCAAGCCGATCGGCGGAGAACAGCTCAACGCTGGTCATCGTTCCACCCGCAGGGCTTCGATAGGATCGAGCTTGGCGGCGCGTTGCGCCGGATAGATGCCGAAGAACAGTCCCACCACAACCGAAAGCGCTACGCCGATCAGCGACCGCTGAAATCGGCACCGCCATCGGCACGGGCGTGGCGGTGCGGACCAGGACCGCGACCAGCCAGGCGAAGAGTAACGCCCATCAGTCCGCCGATTCCGGCCAGCATGGAGGATTCCACCAGGAACTGATTGAGAATGTCCTGGCGGCGCGCGCCGACCGATTTGCGGATTCCGATTTCGTGCGTTCGCTCGGTCACCGCCGCCAGCATGATGTTCATGATCACGACGCCGCCCACGACCATGAAGACCGAAACCACCGCGACGGCGGTTGCCGCGATGGCGCCGGTCAGCCGGTCCCAGGCGCCCACCAGCGAATCCGAGGAAAGGATCGAGAAATTATCGTCCTGGCCGGGCCGCAAGTGGCGGTGCGCGCGCAGCAGCATCCGCATTTCGTCTTTGGATTGCTCCAGCACGCGTTTGATCGACGCGCTTTGGCGGCGTAATTGATGCCCTGGCGCGCGCCGTAGATCTGGAAATAGGTCTCGGCCGGGATATCCACGAATCCGTCCTGCGATTGGCCGAATACGCTGCCCTTGGGAACCGCGACGCCAATCACGGTGAAAGGCCGGCCTTCGATCTTGATGGTCTTGCCGACGGCGTCGGCGTCGCCGAACAGATTGTTTTTCACATCGGCGCCCAAGCACGGCGACCGTAGCGTGGTGGCTGTTCTCAATCTCGGTGAAATACCGGCCGGTGGCGATCTGCGTGTTGCCGAGCATAATCCAGTTGGATGTGCCACCGGTGAGCGCCGACGTTGCTCAAGGTCTGGGTTCCGAGGGAGACGCTTACGCTGCGGCCGGCTGCCATGCCGAGCTCTCTTGTGAGCGTAACTTTGCTCTTGAGATACTCGAATTCGGCTGGACTGAGCTGCGGATTCTTCTTCTGCAGCTCCAGGTATTTCTTGGGATCGAAATTTCCGAGAAATGCGATGCGGACGACGCGGAAGCCGTCGGAGCCCATGCTGGAAACGCTGTTGGCGATGTAGACATCCATGCCGTGGATCATGGACATGACCGCGATCAACGTGGTGGTGGCGAGGATGATGCCCAACAGAGTGAGGAAGCTGCGAAGCTTGCTGGAGCGCAGTGAGTCGGCCGCCACAGCGGTCGCTTCGCGAAAAGACGCAGTTTGGGCCATTGCTTTAAGAGACGAAATTGGCCGCGGCTTTGTTCCGCACTTCGCTCATCCACTCCAGGAGCACGTGGTCCAGCCAGAAGCGGGGTGGTTCTTCGATATGAACCCGACGTGTCCGCCATGCTCGACGGCCAACAAGCGGAGGTGGGGATTGCGCGTGAACGCGGGATGATTGTAAACCTCGAACGGGATCAAGGGATCGTCTTTGGCCTGCACCAGCAGGGCCGGCACGCGAATGCGGTCCAGAAACTGATTGGAGGACTGGGTGGCGTAATAATTGTCGGCGGTGCCGAATCCGAAGGCCGGCGCCGTGAATTTGTCGTCAAACTCGTAGATGCTCTTGACGCGGTCGAGATGGTCGAGTGCGAACAGGCCGGGGTCGGTTTGCGCTTTGAGGCGGATGCGCTGCTTCAGACGGCCGAAGAAAACGCCTGGAGTAGACGAAGTTGGCTGGAGCTCGATAGCTTCCGGGCGCAGGCGGCGAGATCGATGGGCGTGGAGACGGCGATGACGCCGGCGATGAGTCCGGGGGCGCGTTCGCCCAGTTCGCCGGCCAGTTTGAGAACAACATTGCCTCCCAGCGAGAAGCCGGCCAGGAAGATGGGCGCCGTCGGTCTTGATCTGGCGGATGACGGCCAGCAGGTCGGACGTTTGTCCGGAGTGATAGAGGCCGCGGCCGCTGAGATGTTCGGTGCCGCCGCAGCTTCGCATGTTGAAGCGGTGGGCGGCGCATCCGGCCTGGAGCAGTTCATGCGACAGACTTTGAGCATAGCCCGCCTGGCTGGAGCCTTCCAGGCCGTGGACCACGATTACTTCGGCGACCGGTGGGCCGGCAGGACGCTGCGAGTGGACGAGTACGCGAACGCCCGGCTCGGTGTCATAGAGCTTAACTTCAACGGGGAAGCGTTGGGTGTCCACGGGCCGTCGCCAGTAATTGGCCGCGATGGTAAACAGGTGGGAGTTCTTGAAGAAGGGAACGAATGCTCTCAAAACACTATTTTAAGTGTTGCGAGAGCGCAGAAAAGAAAAGGGCGGACAAGGAGACCGCCCTAGAAGGGGGACACAAGACATCGTTGAAAAAGCCCACCGGTCAACTTTGTGTAGATGCGGATGTCAAGACTGACGATATCTGCGAAAAAATGGTGCTGATGCTACTGGCAACATTAGGCATGATCGCGCCCGCCGCAACCGCGACGAAGCCAGCCATCAGCGCGTATTCGATAAGATCCTGACCCCGGGTTTCCTTCCAGATTCCAAGCCGCGAAATTCGAAGCTGGCAAATTCGAAGGCGCAATAAGATTTGATTCGCTGTTTCCACTAGCACTCCTCTCTGGTTGAATTATGTGCTTAGATGCCGGTGATAGCGCTCAGCATTTTATTCTAGGTGTCTAGGAATTTGACCCTATTACTCTCGCGAAACAGGTTCCAGATGGAAGTCACCCAGGGCAGCTAAGTGCTTCAGGCGTAAGCGGTATCCAGGATTTTCTGGATCAGCACATCGTATTCCAGGCCGGCTGCCGAGGCCGCTTGGGCGAAGTCGTCGTCCTGGGCCAGCGAGGGGTTGGGATTGGCTTCGATGATGGCGATTTCGCCGGCGGGCGTCAACCGAACGTCGATTCTGCCCAGACCGCGGATCTTCAGCACGCGATAAACCTTGCGAGCCAGGCGCGCGAGTTTCTCCTCAAAGCCCTCGGGAAGTTCGCTGGCGGCTCCATTGCGGATGCCCCATTTTTTCCGGTAGGCGTCGTCCCATTTGGCTTTAAATGTCGCGAACTTGGGTTCGTCGTCGGGAACCTGGTTGAAGAAGATTTCGCGCGGGGGAAAGACATTCAACTTGCGATTGCCCATGACGCTGAGGTAGAGCTCGCGGCCATCGATGTATTCCTCGATGAGGGCGTCGCAATGGAATTTCTCGTGAACGAAGCGGGCCCGCTCGAGAGCTTCCTCCTCGCTCTTGGCGAACGATGCTTTGCTGATTCCGTCCGAAGATTCCTCGCCGACGGGTTTAACGAAAGCGGGATAGACGAAGCGACGCAGCCGTTTCAAGGGCCGCTGCTCCGGCGAGATGACGAAATGCGGGACGCGCACGCGGTGGTAGGCCAGGATCTTCTTGGCCAGCGCTTTGTCTTTGCACAGCATCAAGCCTTCGGGGCGCGCGCCGGTGTAGCGAACCTTCATCAGTTCGAGCAGCGCGGGGATATTGGCCTCGTGCGCGCGGTCGGAGTGGAACGACTCGGTGAGATTGAAGACGACTTCGGGCGCGAAGGATTTGATCTTTTCGACGATGGGCAGAACGTCGTCGAAGACCGCCAGCGTTTCCACCTCGTGCCCCAATCGCTTCAGACAAGCCAAGCACGTCGGCTTCGGTCTCTTTGTCTTCCTCTTCCTTTAACTCGCGCGGAGAAAAAGTTTCGCCGGCGGCGGCGCGGCGTGAAATATCGAAGACGACGAGAACTTTCACTCTTACACAGACCTCTTGAACCGGCCGGTATGGAGATAGTTGGTGACCAGCGCGGCCAGATAGGCCGCCAGCTCGAACGAAACGCGTGCCTGATCGGGCGGCGGCGGCGTAGTCAGTCCGAGTTGCTGGCAGCGCTGAATGAACTTGCGCACCAACATGTCGACGGTGTACTTGCGTTGTCCCGTCCAGCGGACGATGGAACCGACCAGCGCGCCTCGATTCTTGCGCATCACCCGCGCGGCGGATTCTCCGTTCGGATCACCATTTCCAAATATAACGCGCAGATCGGCGTCGTAAAAGTCGGGGAACTCTTCGGCGTAGAGTTTTCTTCGCTCGGCGTAATGGCGGGCGAGCGTTCGTCTGAGTTTGGTGGCGTCGGAAATGCGGCGGCCCTGCTTGATCTTGGGCGATTTGCCTTTGACCTCCTCCATCAGCGAGTGAACGAATTCGAGTTTTTCGAGGGCCTTCCAGCCGCGATATTGTTTGCGCCATTCTTCGGGAGGCATGGAGAGCCAGACCGCGAAGGTTTCGGCGAAGTCTTCATCGGGATGAGCCTGCGCGTACCAGTTGGGAAGATGGCGGACGAAGCCTTTGCTGTAGGGGCGCGGCTGGTAGGTTTCGGGCGAATACTCGTTTTCGGGGCTGCCGAAGATGCGGCGCCAATCGTCGCGCGAGGAGAGGCGATAGGCGTGATCGATGGCGTGTCCGCACTCATGGCGCAGCAGCTGCTGGCACCACTCGGGCGTTCCGCCTTCCACCTCCAGCATCTGGCGCAGCTCGAGGGCTTTGAGGCGCGGATGGGCCAGATAGAACGGAATCGGCGATGGCGGGGACGCCGGCGGGCGAGAACCATTCGTCGCCCAGGTAGCAGGCCGGCCGGAAGGCGAGGCCGCGCGCCGCAAGTTCGTCATTGAGCTGATTTACGCGGCCTTCGAGCTCGCTGCCTTCGATCCGCACACCGAGATCGCAGATGCGCCAGGTGAGCAGTTCGTCGTCCTTGAGATTTTCCCAGGCAGGATCGGGCGCGGGCTGGACGGCGGCCTCAGATCGTTCCACGGCATTTATCGTAGCCGAAATTAAAGGGTACCGTCCCTGATTTTGCGACGGACGTCGACGCGGTCGCCAGTTCCGTAGACCATCCAACCGGCGGCCAAGCGGCGGAGGATGCGGGCGGGCGTTCGGTAATTGGGGCGGGCCTGAAGGCGCTTTTCTTCTGTCGCCAACAGCTTTGCGACCGCGGCGTCAGTGGGGCGGAAGCCGAGCTTTCGATAGAACCAGAAAGCGCCGGACTCGATGGCTTCCTCGTTGTGAAGGCCGAGCTGGTATGGATCGACGATGAAGAGGGTGACGCCGAGCAGTTGTCGAAACAGCCGCAACAGGCGCCCGTAGAGCCAGGCAGTTTCGCCTTCGCGGAAGGTGTAATAGAGATTGAAGCCGACCTCCATCTGCCTGCGAAAGGTGAGCGTCTCGATGTAGCCGATCGGTACCGCGTTCTTGAAGAACATACCGGCGTGATAGGTTCGCACCGGGAGGCGATGTTCCGGTAGAACTTCCGAGACGTAAACCTCAACGCCTCGGCCCAACTCGGCGCGGTAGACATTCGATGGATCGCCGTAGGTAAAGCCGTGGAGCTCGCGGAAGCGCATGGCGGAGGTATCGCGGGCGAGGTCCAGCATCTGTTCACCGCGAGCGCGGCTGAGTTTTGTGATCGAGAGCGGCGGCGATTTCAGTTCGGCATCCAGCGACACATCGGCGCGGCCGAAGCAGTGGGGCGGTGTGATAGAAGAATCGGCGCGCGCCCGGCAGCCGCAGATTGGTGCGAGTGGACGGTATGTTGTCGAGGTCCCATCGGAGGGCGAGCTCGGCGTGCGCGTAAAGATCGGAGATGACGTCTTTGGGGAGTCGGGACTTTATCCAGACGTGAAATCAGCCAGCGGAGATCGGACGTCTTTAGCTTTAGCCTTTGGCGGCGCGAAACCAATCGAGAAAGGGAATGTTCGCCTCCACCAGGGCGTCTTCGGCGAAATAGGGATGGAGCCGAGCCAGCAGCGGCCCAAGAAGGGTCGGCGTCGGAGCCTTCCCAGTCGATGTCGACGTCGTCCGGGTGATGGCGCGCCAGCCAGCGGGCGATGTCATAAGTGAAGACAGCGGACAAGCCGGTGCCGGAGATGCCGGAAACGTCGGGTTGCTCAAATGGCTCAAGATCGGCTCCGGTGCGGCGAAGCAGCGCGATCCGGTCAGGAAACGACGCGAGCAGACGGTCGGTTAGGCGCAAAATCCGGGCATTGGGAGGATAGGCGCGGAAGAATAGCAAGGCCTCATGGAAGCGGATGAGCGACCGGGCGTCGGGGAAGCGGCGGCGGTCCAAGCGCGGTGAGGATTTCGGCAGTGGCGGCGTCCTTGGAGCCGAACTGGCGTTTAGCGGCTTCCAGGCGGTCGAGCAGCCGCTCCAAAGAATTGGACGATGGCATGGAGATAATCGCAGTCTACAACTGTGCTGGAGGTTTTGTCTGAAACCCGTTTTCGCGGCGGACCGTCTGTTACTATGACTAAAAGTGCGCGTGAAAGTCCTATTTTTCGGCATGTTGCGGGATATTGTGGGCCGCGCGGAAGAGGAGATCGAAGTAGAAGCGGGCTCCTGCCTCGGCTGCGTCTTCGAGCGCTACGCCCGCCAGTTTCCACGGCTGGGCGAGCTCAAATCGAGCATCGTATTGGCTCGCAATCATCAGTTCTGCGACCGGTCGGCCATTGTTGGAGATGGCGACGAGATCGCGTTTCTGCCGCCCGTGAGCGGCGGGTCCGGACGCTATACGCAGCAGATTATCGACGCCGAGCAGGGTTATTTCTTCGCGCTGACGCGCGAGCCGATCGACACCGCCGGAGTCGCGAAGCAATTGCTGCGGGGCGAAGATGGCGCGGTGGTGAACTTCGAAGGCGTGGTGCGGAACAACACCAAAGGCCGCCGCACCGAGTTCCTGGATTATGAATGCTACGAGGCGATGGCGGTGAAGATGATGGCCGAGATCGGGCGCGAGATCGCGCGCGCGCATGCGATCGGCCGCATCGCGATGGTTCACCGTTTGGGCCGCATGGAGATCGGCGAGACCAGCGTGGCGGTGATCGTAACGGCGCCTCATCGCAAGCCGGCGTTCGACGCTGCGCTCGAAGGCATCAACCGGCTGAAGCGCTGGTTCCGATCTGGAAGAAGGAGCACTTCGCCGACGGCGAAGTCTGGGTGGAAGGGGAGTGGGACGAATCGGTCCTCAAAAAGTGATCCGTCAAGCCGTTTGTTTTCTCCTGGCCGCTCTGTTGGCGGCTGTGCCGGCGAGTCCCCAGCCGGATACCGTCATCCGCGTAAACGTGCGGCTGGTGCGGATGCTGGTCACCGTGAAAGACGCGAATGGCCAATTGATCGGATCGCTGAACAAGAACGATTTCACGATTTTCGACAACGGCGTCAAGCAGGACATCGCGGTGTTTGAACGGCAGACCGAACAGCCTTTGTCGGTGGCGGTGCTGGTGGACACCAGCGCGTCGACCGGCATCGAGCTGCGCTACGAGCTGGATTCGGTCAGTAAATTCCTGAAGGCGCTGCTCGGCGAGGGCAACCCGAGCGACACGGTGGCGCTGTACAGCTTCAATTGGCAAGTGAACCTGGTCAGCAGCTACACGCGCCGCTTTGAGCGCGTGGATCAGCGCTTGAAACAGCTCAAATCGGAAGGCGGAACGTCGCTGTACGACGCCATTTATCTGGCATCGCGAGAGCTGGAGCTGCGCGATGGCCGGCACGTGATGGTGATCGTCACCGATGGCGGCGACACCACCAGCGTCAAGGATTTTCATCAGGCGCTCGAGGCGGCGCAGCTCGCCGATACGCTGCTCTACCCGGTGCTGGTGGTGCCGATCACCAACGACGCCGGCCGCAACGTGGGCGGAGAGAACGCGCTCACTACGCTTGCGGCCGGCACCGGAGGGCGGGTGTTCCTGCCGAGCCTGGGCGCGGAGCTGGATCGCGCCTTCTCCGATATCTTGCGCGAGCTGAGGACGCAATATCTGATCGGCTTTTATCCCAAAGACGTGCCGCTCACCAAAGATCGCTTCCACACTTTGAAGGTCAGCGTGCCAGGCCCGAATTTGCGGGTCATCACGCGCAGCGGCTATTATGGGGAATCGAGCGAGCCCTTCAGGCGCTTTGGCCGGTGAACGAACAATTGAATGAGCAAGGCCAAGACCAAAGCCCCGGAGCAGACCTTCGAAGAAGTAAAGTATCTGCGATATCTGATCGATCACGAGATCCCGGTGCGCATCCGGCTCAGCAGCAATGAAGAGGTGACTGGGCTGATCGAGTTTTACGACGCGAACTTCATCCGGCTCACGCGCGACGGCGAGCCCAACCTGTTCCTGTTCAAACACGATATTAAATATCTGTACGAAGAGCCGGAGTAAGGGCCGATAGCCACGCCTATTCCGATGCCTTCCTACCTTGAGACCAGCGTCGAAATCGCGCGCGAAGCCGGAGCGCTGCTGGCGAAATACTTCGAGCGCCGCGTCACGTTCGAGCTGAAGGGCGAGCACGACCTGGTGACGGAGGCCGATCGCGCATCCGAACAACTGGTGGTGGAGCGGCTGCGCGCCCATTTTCCTTCGCACTCGATCGTGGCCGAGGAAGGCGGCGGCCATACCGGCAAGTCGGAGTACTGCTGGTACGTCGATCCGCTGGACGGCACCACGAATTTCGCGCACGGCTTTCCGATGTACAACGTCACCATGGCGCTGGAGCAATCCGGAGAGCTGATCGCGGGCGTGATCTTCGATCCCGAGCGCAACGAAATGTTCACGGCCGAGCGCGGATCCGGCGCCTATTTGAACAATCGGCGCATCCGCGTATCCAAGGTGAGCCAAATCGAGAGACACGCTGGTCGCGACCGGATTTCCCAGCCAGAAGCGCCATCAGAACGTCAACGTGCATTTCTACTATCAGCTGGCGATGATTACGCACGGCGTGCGGCGGGCGGGTTCGGCGGCGCTCGATCTGGCCTATGTCGCGAGCGGCCGTCTGGATGGGTTTTGGGAATTTGGTCTCAATCCCTGGGATATGGCGGCGGGCATGCTGCTGATCACCGAGGCGGCGGCAAGTGTTCGGACATGTCAGGCGGGCCGGTCGACGCTGCGGGGTCCGCACCTGTTGGCCGATAACGGGCTGGTTCACCAGCAGATCCTGGATCTGTTTGGCGAGATTTTTCGGGGGGCATATCGGTATCCGATACCAACAATCCGGTGAGTTTCTAGTTTCGGGTTTCTAGTTGCTGGTTCGGCCTTCCACGGCAGCCTTCGTACCCCGCAGAGTGTTCTGCATGGATTCCTTGGGGAACTTACTTACGAAACCTTTGATCATCCACCCCAAGCCGGGCGGAAGATCGCGCGAGAGCGAGATGGCCCGGCATTCGGCATACACGCCGCCATCGGCCTCCTCGAATCGCCAATACGAATTCAGGCGCCACAGAAATCCGGAGTCGCGCCCGGCCGGCTCTTCTTCGGTGAGCGAGCGGTCAGGATCCACCACCTCGCCGATCCGGGTGGAACGCGAGACGACCAACATGTGCCGAGGGTCTGGCTGGCTGAAGCGGACGTGATACTCGCTGTTCAGCACCACCGTCACCCATGCCTGTCTCTTCAGAAGACGGAGGAAAATGTCGTACTCGTCGCCTTGATGCGCGAGTTGTTTGGACTCGATTACTTCCGGCTTGTAGAACTGTTTATAGTGGTCATAATCCTGAAGGATGGCTTTGACTTTCTGAATGGTGGCCGCGAGGAATGAACATGACGCCTCGCCAATCCTGGATCATTCCGCCGGGGACATCGATATCCTCGGGCGGAGTGCCAGAATCGATCCGGACTTCCCCGCCCCGCAGTTTGTCCTTTGATTAGTCTCCAGAAAGTGCCCGAGCATCGTCAGTCATGGCGGCTTCGACCGACTCGACATAGCGATCGAACGCGCGGGTTGCTTCGGGCGTGAGCGTGGGGAATGCGACAGCGCTGAGCGAAGGCAGCAGAAGCAGAACCAGCAGGCGTGCGGCGGTCACAATTATATGGACGCGCCAGGCCGCACGCTTGGTTCATGAGGCTACGATGCGCACTTGGCTGCGCAATCCTTTACTTTCAACTACATAAGATGTTACGCTGAAACCTCATAATGCGAACTGTCGACTTGATCCACCGAAAACGAGATGGCGAAGAATTATCGCCGGAAGAAATCGCGACGTTAGTTGACGGCTATAACCGGAATGAAATTCCGGATTATCAGATGTCTGCTTTTCTGATGGCCGTTTTCTTTTCCGGAATGACGGATCGGGAGGTCAGCGCGCTGACCGAATGCATAATCCGTTCCGGAGAGTTGGTCGATCTCAGTTCCATTCCGGGCATCAAAGTGGATAAGCACTCCACCGGCGGCGTGGGCGACAAGACCAGCCTGATCTCGGCGCCGCTGGCGGCCTCGGCCGGCGTGATCGTTCCGATGATTTCGGGACGCGGCTTGGGCCACACCGGCGGGACGCTCGATAAGCTGGAGGCCATTCCGGGCTTCCGCACCGATCTGACCATCGATGAATTTCGCGAGCAGCTCAAGAAACACGGCTTGGCGTTCATCGGCCAGACTCCCGAGGTGGCGCCGGCCGACGGCAAGCTGTATTCGCTGCGGGATGCCACGGCGACGGTGGAATCGATTCCGCTGATCGCTTCCTCCATCATGTCCAAGAAGCTGGCGGTGGGTCTGGATGCGATCGTGCTGGACGTCAAAGTGGGCAACGGCGCGTTCATGAAGCGGCAGGTGGATGCGCGCCGGCTGGCGCAGATGATGGTGGGCATCGGACGCCGCATGGACAAGCGCGTGCAGGCGCTGATCACCGACATGAACCAGCCGCTGGGCTACGCGGTCGGCAACGCGCTGGAAGTGATGGAAGTTTCGCAGACCCTGCAGAACGCCGGGCCGACGGATCTGACACGCATCTCGCTCGAACTGGCCGCGCGCATGATCTTCCTGGCCAAGATCGCTCCGACGCTGGACGAAGCGCGCGAAGTGGCGCAGCAAAAGCTGCTGGACGGCTCGGGCTATCGAAAGTTCAAGGAAGTGATCGAGGCGCAGGGCGGCAATCCGCAGGTGCTGGACCGGTTCGAGCTGCTGCCCAACGCCACCGGCGTGCGCGAGATTGCTTCGCCGCGAGCCGGATACGTCAGCGCGATCGACGCCGAGGACATCGGCATGGCGTCGTCCATGATCGGCGCGGGCCGCAACACCAAGGAAGACACCATCGATCCGGCGGTGGGCGTGATCCTGGAAGTGAAGATCGGACAGAAGATGGAGGCCGGCGCGGTGCTGTGCCGGCTTTACTACACCCGCGAAGACAATCTGGAAGAAGCCGCTCAGCAGGTCGAAGACGCGTTTCGCATTTCCGCCACACCGCCCGAGGAGCGCGAGCTGATCCTGGAAGTGGTAAGCTGATCCGGGAATGGAGCGGTTCACCGGGATGCTCGGAATGCTCGCGATCCTGGCAGTCTGCATCCTATTTTCCAAGCACCGGCGCGCCATTCGCCCTCCGTCTGATTCTGTGGGGCGTGGCGCTGCAGCTCACCTTCGCCTTTATCGTCTTGCGCACGCCGGCCTCGTGGGCATTTCAGGCCGCCAGCGACAAGGTAAACGCGCTGATCGGATACTCGCAGGCCGGCAGCAAATTCGTGTTCGGCGATCAACTGGGCGGAAGCCAGCCGGTGGTTTTCGCTTTTCAGGTGCTGCCGATCATCATCTTCATATCGAGCCTGTTCGCGATCCTCTACTATTTCGGCGTGATGCAGGTGTTCGTGCGCGCCATGGCGGTGGTGATGCAGCGAGTGATGGGCGCCAGCGGCGCGGAATCGACCAATGTCGCGGCCAGCATCTTCATGGGCCAGACCGAAGCTCCGCTCACCATCCGGCCCTTTCTGGCCGGGCTGACCGAGTGCGAGCTGTTCACCATCATGACCAGCGGCATGGCGCACGTTTCGGGCGCGGTGATGGCGGCGTACGTATTGATGGCGCACGTTGAGATCCGGCATCTGCTGACGGCGGTGATCATGACCGCTCCCGCCACCATCATGCTGGCCAAGATCCTGGTGCCGGAGGTGGACAAGCCGGCGACGGCGGGCGGCGTGAAGATCGAGGTGGAGAAGCCCGGAATCAACGTGATCGACGCGGCCGCGCGCGGCGCCGGCGACGGGTTGCATCTGGCGCTGAACATCGCGGCCATGTTGATCGCGTTTATCGCGCTGATCGCGATGTGCAACGGCATCCTGAGTTATTTCCACATCACGCTGCAGGAGATTTTCGGATATGTCTTTTCGCCCGTGGCGTGGCTGCTGGGCGTGAAGTACAACGACTGCGCGTCGATCGGGAACCTGTTGGGCACGCGCCTGGTGCTGAACGAGTTCATCGCGTTTCAGCAGCTCGGGCCCGATGAAGGATCATCTCGATCCGCGGTCTTTCACCATCGCGACTTATGCGCTGTGCGGGTTTGCGAATTTCAGCTCGATCGCGATCCAGATCGGCGGGATCGGCGCGCTGGCGCCTACGCGCAAATCGGACCTGGCCCGGCTGGGATTGAAAGCCGTGGCCGCGGGAACCATGGCGAATTTCATGTCGGCCTGCATCGCCGGCATGCTGCTGTAATGCCGGACCGCGGTCGATTATATCCGTTCCAAGACCAGCCGCGAGCCGCGCATGGCGGTGGTGCTGGGCAGCGGATTGGGCGCGTTCGCCGACGAGCTGTCTGATCGCGTCGAGATCCCTTACGCCGGAATTCCCGATTGGCCGGTGTCGACCGCGGTCGGCCATGCCGGCAAGCTGGTGTTTGGCAAGCTGGATGGGCTCGAGGTGGCGGTGATGGCCGGCCGCAGTCATCTGTACGAAGGCTACACGCCGGCGCAGGTGACCATGGGAGTGCGGGTGCTGCATCGGCTGGGCGTGCGGTCGATTATCTTCACGAACGCCGCCGGCGGGATCAATCTGTCGTATTCGCAAGGCGCGCTGGTGCTGATCTCCGATCACATCAATTTGCAGGGATCGAATCCGCTGATCGGGCCTAACGACGATTCCGCCGGCCCGCGATTTCCCGACATGACGGATGCGTATTCGGCCGCATATCGCGCGATTGCGCACCAGGTGGCGGGCGAATTGGGAATCCCGATGTCGCGAGGGCGTCTATGCGGCGCTCACCGGTCCGAGTTACGAAACACCGGCCGAGATCCGATATCTGCGCACCATCGGCGCGGATCTGGTGGGCATGTCGACGGTGCCGGAAGTGATCGTGGCGAATCATCTGGGGATGCGGGTGCTGGCGATTTCCTGCGTGACCAATATGGCGGCGGGCATCCTGCCGCAGAAGATCAATCACGAAGAAGTGCTCGAGACCGGCCGGCGCGTGCGCGACACGCTGGTGCGTTTCTTGAAAGCGGTGGCTGCCGCGGTTATGAACAAGCTGGTGGAAGCGGCCTTGGCGGCGCGGGACAACGCGCATGCGCCATTCTCGAAATTTAAGGTGGGCGCCGCGATCGAGGACGAGACCGGGCGCATTTTCACCGGCTGCAACGTCGAGAACGCGACCTACGGGCTGACGATTTGCGCCGAACGCGTAGCGGTGTTCAAGGCGATTTCGGAAGGCGCGCGCAAATTCAAGCGGATCGCGGTGGCGGCCGATACCGATGTTCTTACGCCGCCATGCGGGGCGTGCCGGCAGATCCTGTGGGAATTTTGCGGCGACGTCGAAGCTGACGCTGGTAAATTTGCAAGGTAAGAGCGAGACATTGCATTTGAAGGAACTGTTTCCGAGGCCATTCGATGCGTCGTTCCTGGATTAACACCGTGGCGCACGCACTCTTGCGTGCCGCGTCGGCACTCATGCCGACGCATGGGCTTGTCTGCAAAACGTTCACACGAGTGTGAACGCTGCACGCACGAGTGCGTGCGCCACACGGGGTCGCGTGTCTTCTACGGCGCTGCTCTCCTATGCTTTGCTGTTTGCGCCTTTGCCGAGCCCGCCGACTGGATTTACACCGCCCGCTACGTGGTCACCATGGACGCCCAGCATCGCCTGATCGACGACGGCGCGGTGGCGATCCGCGGCGAGCGTATCGTAGGCGTCGGACCGCGCGCCGAAATCGATCGCCAGTTTCAAGCCGCCGCACCGTCTCGACCGGCCCGAAGCCATCCTCATGCCCGGGCTCATCAATACCCATACGCATGCGGCCATGTCGCTGCTGCGCGGGCATCGCCGACGACCTGAGCTGCAGGACTGGCTCGAGAAATACATCTTCCCTGCCGAGGCCAAGAACGTCACGCCGGATTTTGTTCTCTGGGGCACCCGGCTGGCGTGTCTTGAAATGATGCTGTCGGGCACCACCACCTTCGTCGACATGTATTATTTCGAGGACCGCGTCGCGCAGGCCGCCAAAGAAGCGGGATGCGCGGCGTCCTGGGCGAAACCATCCTGAAGTTCAAGAGTCCCGATTCGGCCACGCCCGAAGACGCGCTTCAATTCACCGAGAAATTCATCCAGCAATACAAGAACGATCCGCTGATCGTGCCCGCCCCCGCGCCGCACGCCATCTTCACCAACGAGGACGCGCGATCTGAGGGCCGCGCGCCAGCTGGCCGACAAATACGGCGTGCCGGTTGTGATCCATCTGTCGGAGACCAAGATCGAAAATGACGACGCGCTGCGGACGCGCGGGATGACGCCCACGCGGCTGCTGGACACCCTGGGCGTTCTGGACGGCCCGACCATCGCCGCGCACGGCGTCTGGCTGGACGACGCGGACATGAAGATCCTGAAGGCGCACGGCACCGGCATCGCGCATTGCCCTTCCAGCAACATGAAACTGGCCAGCGGCGTCGCGCCGGTGATGAAGCTGCTGGGGCTCGGAATTCCGGTCGGGCTCGGCACCGACGGCCCGGCGGGAAGCAACAACGATTTCGACATGATGGAAGAGATGAATCTCGCCGCCGATCTGCAGAAAGTGACCACCGGCGATCCCACGGCGTTGAACGCCGAGCAGGCCATCGCGATGGCGACGATCCAGGGGGCGCGCGTCGCGGGGCTCGATAAAGCAGACCGGGTCGCTCGAAACCGGTAAGCGCGCGGATCTGATCACGCTGCGGCTGGACCGGCCCGCATGCGGTGCCGCTCTACAACGTCTATTCGCAAATCGTATATGCGCTCAAGGGGTCGGATGTCGAGGATGTGATGGTGAACGGGAGGCCGATCGTGCGCGAGGGCCGGTCGCTGACGCTGGATGAAAAACTGATTCTCGCCAAGGCGAAAGAATATGGCGCCAAGGTCACGGCGTCTCTGAAATAGTTCGAGCAGGAGAGCGTGTTGCCCCGTGGAATAGGCTCTAGCGCTACGGAATAGTCTGCCGCAAAAAGTTCTCACGGTTTTACACTTCACTTGGAGAGCAGTCACACTTCGTTCGCACTTACCAGTTTCAATCTGCAAATATCTTGATGCAGTGAAGACTGAATGCCTGGAGAGTTTGTATCTCGACAGGCATATTCCATCGCCGGATGGAAGCATGCAAACGGAGAAATTTAATGTTGAGAAAATTTCGAGTACTTGATTCTTCTCGCTCTGGCAGCGCTGGCCTGGAACGTCACGCCCGCGTATTCGACAGTCATCACCCAGTACAATGACTTGGCTAGCTTCAACGTAGCAACTAGCGGAGATACAACGATCGACTTCACGGGCATGGCCGGCGATTACCACCTTTGGCCTGGTCTGAACGGCTCGACCGGTCTGACCGATCAGAATGGCCAGATCGACACAAACGTGCAATTTATCGGAATCACAGGGAACTCTAATTCTCCTTACTCCCTGAACGTCACGAATGTAAGCGGTTATGGTTGGAGCGGCACAGTGAACGCCCTGCAGCAGGGCGAGTACCCTACGTCAGCTTATTACATCCAGGTCAATTTCACGGCTCCCGTGACGGCGTTTGGTACCAACGTGTTTACCAGCAACCCCTTCGCCGCGTCCTTTAGCGTCACGCTTAACGGAGCATCCACACCGCTTGCTGCACCGTTTACAGTGGCTACCATCCCTCAGCCCACTCTCGCGTTTTGGGGTGTTACTTCGGACACCCCGATCTACAGCGCGGATTTCGCGATCCAAGGGCCGTCGTCCGGCGGTACGAATGCCTTCCTCGAGAACTTCACGTATGGCACTGCCCAAGCACAAGCGCCGCCCCCGCCGCCGGATGTCCCAGAGGCTGCCACCATGTTGCTGATCGGCTCCGGCCTCCTCGGCCTCGCGATCCTTGGGAAGAAAATGAGACCTGCGCAATTCGTCTAGACCGGCGCGAATGATCGACGACCACTCCCCGACGGTCATGGCTCAGAACGAGCGGTGACCGTCAGGTTTTCACGCGGCCGAGCCAACGCAAACGCACCACGAAGTGCCGGCCAGTGCTGCCATAAAACATTAGAAAGTTCGGTGAGCCGAACACATTGTTCACCACCGTGTAGTTCTTGTGATCCGTAATATTGTTCAATCCGCCGCGCAGCGCAAACCGGTAGCCGAAAAGATGGGTGGTCCACTCCAGATGCAAATTCAGATTGACGTACTCCGGAAAACGATCGGAATTCGGAGCGCCTAGCACGCGGCCGATTTCATCCTGGACCGAGAACGGAAAGCCGGTCCGCGTTTCGAAAAGATATGCGACCGCCCAATTCTTGAACTTGGTCGGAAGATAGCCCCAGGTCAAAAACCGGTTAGGCGCATCCCAAGCCAGGGGGCCAGCATTGCTCGAGATCAACATGGGCTGGTCCACTGTCACGTCGGCCACGGCGTTGGAATAGGCGCGCGAGCGGGTATAACTCGCCATCCACTCGTAGCCTTTGCCAAAGGCCTGATGCAGCGCGATCTCGGCCGAGTCGTATTGTTGCGTGCCCTGGTTCTCGAGCTGGTAGATAGCCTTCAAACTGCGTGGTCTGATAAAGCTGCGACGAATCAGGAGGCGGCGGAGCGTTCGGGTTTAAAACATTCACATAGGTGAACCCATGCTGCCTCGCCGGCGCAAGGAGATTGACGCGCAGCAGGATTCTGCTCGGGCAGCATCTGCTCCAAACCCAAACTCCAGTTCTGATAGCGCGGCATCTGCAAACCGCGCGGATCGATGGTGAACACGGTAGCGGCCGGACCGCTCTGAACGGTGCCATCGGGATTGTATAGGGTGGTCAGCGAATATTGATCTTGGGGGCGAGCTGAATAATTGCGGCGTGGTCGGGTCGTAGAGAACGGCGTAGCCTCCTGAAATCTTCGTGTTCTTCCAGCCAAAGGGCGCAGTATGAGAACGGAGACCCGCGGCGCCAGCACCGTCTGCCGAACCAGCTCATCCCAATCCTGTCGCAGGCCCTAGCTCCAGAACCAGATTCGGTTTGATCTTCCAGTTATCCACGATGTAGGACGACGCCTCCAGGCTGGGGCGCGACAGCACGCCGTTTCCAGCAAAAGTCACCCGACGCAGGACGTTGTTAGTGAGCCCGACGTTTTCAAAACCAGTACGGCGAGTGTCTTGCGAATAATCCAGACGATCCATATCGAGGCCCGTCTTGAACTGATGGGTCCCCAGCCAATGAAAGGATGGGAGAAACAGGTTCGCCAAGGCCTGTTTCCTTTGAGATGTCTGGGTTGTGTCCAGATAATAATTCCCCTGGCGCCCATTGGGCGTGAAAACATACAGCGCGTCTGCCTTGGGGAGTCTCGCGGGAGAAGGTCCGCAGGTCCGAGAAGCCAAACTCAAGCAACATTCCGCGCGTGAGATACACCTGGTCCTTAGCACTGACGAACCATTCGCGGTTGCGAAGATCGACAGTAGTGGGAATGGGGTCGAGGCGCGCCCAGGTTGGCGTTGGGGTTGACATTAATGTTGATCAGAAAGTCAGTGAAGATGATGTTCGAGGGCGTCAGGTTGACCTGAGTGTGCAGCAGATTGCTGCCACCGTAGCTGGTCCGCATATTTTGCCCGGCTGGGCAGGCCGGGAACGTAGAGCTGGTTATAGCTGCCATCGACGTTGTCGGAGAACCAGGCGCGGTCTTTGACGATGGGCCCAGAAAAATTCAAGCGGGGCGTGTAGGCGCCGACGTGCAACCCTCCACTGGTATCGAGCCCGGGGACGAAGTTGGTGCCGGAGTAGCGGAAAGTGTCGTCTCCGGTCTCAGTATGGATGGCCAGGACGCCAGAGGAGCCTTTTCCATACTCAGGCGAATAGCGGCTATTCAAAAACTCCATGGATCGCACGCTATCGGCGCTGAGGTGCGTGTTGAAGGTGCCGGTAAGCGGATCGCTGATGTTGAAGCCGTCTAGATTGTACTGCACTTGATTCTCGGAGCCGCCGTCGAAGTGCAAATCTCCCGCCCGGCCTTGCACAACTCCAGGGATCAGCGGCATGGCATTGCGCAGGTCGTGAGTGGAAGGATATGGAATATCGAAGATTTCCTTGCCACTCAGCCGGCGCTCGGAGTCAGTCTGGTCGACATCGATGGGCGAAGGCGCGGACTTCACGTCGACCGACTCGGAGGTGTTCCGGACATGATTCAACGTCAGCACGATCTCGTTGGGGCCTTCGTGGATGTCCAGCGGGCGATTGGTGAGCGGGAAGAAGTCCGTCTGCGCGACCGTAATCAGGTAGCTGCCCGGTTCCGGGAAGGTAGCCTGGAAAGCTCCGGTCGGATCGGCGGTGGTCTGGATAGCCGGGGCCGGCGAAGGAAGCTGACCGGCAGGCCGCAGCGAGATAATAGCGCCAGGAACTGGGGCGCTGGCCTCGTCGACCACCCGGCCGCGGAGCGTCGCCTCGGCCGCGAAGAGCCGGACACCCAGGAAGCATAACGCCGTGCACCGGAATGCACGGTCGTCCACGGAAAACATCTTATTTAGCACTATACTCTCTTGGGCAGCGGCTAGCTAGAGATAACCCTAAGTAGATTTATAAGCTACTGATAATAGTATGGTTGTATGACAGAATGGTTAGCCTATCGCCCCTTGCCGAAATTGGATACTGATGATATGCTTATATTAGTTGATAACCAAACGCTAAGATCTAGCGTCTCAGAGAGTAGGCCCCATGGATTTCAACCGATTCACCGAAAAAATGCAGGAGGCCGTCCGTGCCGCCCAGTCCCTCGCTATGCAGCCATGGAAACCAGCAAGTGGATACCGAGCACCTGATGCTCGCCCTTTGGAGCAACAGGGCGGCTTGGCGCCGTCCATCCTGAACAAGGCGGACATCCGAGTGGACGCCCTGCGCAGCCGGTTCCAGCAGGAAATGGACCGGTTGCCCAAGGTCTCGGGGGCTTCTGGCGGGCCGGATCAGGTTTACGTCACCCCCCGGATCACCAAGCTGCTGACCCAGGCCGAAGAAGAGGCCAAGCGGCTCAAGGACGAGTTCACCTCGGTGGAGCACGTGCTGCTGGCCGCTACCGATGACTCGGGCCCGACCGGCAAGATCTTCCGAGAATTCGGATCACGCGCGAGCGTCTGATGCGGGCCTTGCAGGAAGTGCGCGGCAGCCAGCGGGTGACCACTCAGAATCCGGAAGCGACCTACGAGGCGCTGGAAAAATACGGCCGCGATCTGACGCAACTGGCTTCGCAAGGCAAGCTGGATCCGGTGATCGGGCGCGATGAAGAGATCCGGCGCGTGATCCAGGTGCTTTCGCGGCGCACCAAGAACAATCCGGTGCTGATCGGCGAGCCGGGCGTCGGCAAGACCGCCATCGTCGAAGGCTTGGCGCGGACGAATTGTGCGCGGCGACGTGCCGGAGGGATTGAAGGACAAGCGCGTGGTCTCGCTCGATATGGGCGCGCTGATCGCCGGCGCGAAGTTTCGCGGCGAGTTCGAGGAGCGCCTGAAGGCCGTCTTGAAGGAAGTGCAGTCGTCGGAAGGGCAGATCATTCTGTTCATCGACGAGCTGCACACGGTGGTGGGCGCGGGCAAAGCGGAGGGCGCCATGGACGCGGGCAATCTGCTGAAACCCATGCTGGCGCGCGGCGAGCTGCATTGCATCGGCGCTACCACGCTGGACGAATACCGCAAGTACATCGAGAAGGACGCCGCGCTGGAGCGCCGCTTCCAGACGGTTTTTGTGGATCAGCCGAGCGTGGAGGACACCATCTCCATCCTGCGCGGCCTGCGCGAGCGCTACGAAGTCCATCACGGCGTGCGGATCAAGGATTCGGCGCTGGTGGCCGCGGCGGTGCTTTCGAATCGCTACATCAGCGATCGTTTTTTGCCCGATAAAGCCATCGACCTGGTGGACGAAGCGGCGGCCAAGCTGCGCACCGAGATCGACTCCATGCCGGCGGAGCTGGACGAGATCCTGCGGCGCACCATGCAGCTCGAGATCGAGCGCGAGGCGCTGAAGAAAGAATCCGATGCCGCTTCCAAGGAGCGGCTGAAGAAGATCGAGAAGGAAATGGCCGATCTGAAGTCGCGAGTCCGACGCGCTGAAGGCGCAGTGGCAGGCCGAGAAAGCAGGCCGTGCAGCGACTGCGCGCGCTGCGCGAGCAGATCGAGCAGGTCAAGATCGAGATCGAAAAGGCCGAGCGGCAGTACGACCTGAATCAAGGCGGCCGAGTTGAAGTATGGCACAGCTGGCCGAGCTGGAGCGCAAGCTGGCGGCCGAGCAGGCGCGCCTGGACGAGAAGCAGTCCGGCCAAGCGGCTGCTAAAGGAAGAAGTGGATGAGGAAGACATCGCCGCAAGTGGTGAGCCGCTGGACCGGCGTTCCGGTTTCGAAGCTGCTCGAAGGCGAGATGCAGAAGCTGCTGCATCTGGAGGACGAGCTGCACAAGCGCGTGATCGGGCAGGACGAAGCGGTGAAGGCGGTGGCCGAAGCGGTGATGCGGGCGCGCTCGGGGTTGAAGGATCCCAACCGGCCGATCGGCAGTTTCATCTTCTTGGGCCCGACCGGCGTGGGCAAAACCGAGCTGGCGCGCGCGCTGGCGGAGTTCCTGTTCGACGACGAAAAGGCCATGATTCGCATCGACATGTCGGAGTACCAGGAGAAGCATACCGTGGCCCGGCTGATCGGGCGCCCCCAGGTTACGTCGGATACGAAGAAGGGGGGCAACTAACGGAGTCGGTCCGACGTCGTCCATATTGTGTAGTCCTTTTCGACGAAATCGAAAAAGCGCACTCACGACGTGTTCAACGTGCTGCTGCAAATCCTGGACGATGGGCGTCTTACGGATGGGCAGGGGCGCACGGTGGACTTCAAGAACACGATCGTGATCATGACGTCCAATATCGGCAGCCATCGAATCCTGGAGTATCGGGGCGCTTTCGCGGGCGAGGGCTACGACCGGATGAAAGAAGCGGTGCTCGGAAGAGCTGCGGCACCATTTCCGGCCGGAGTTTCTGAATCGGGTGGACGAGATCATCGTGTTCCACGCGCTTATCGGAAGAGCATCTGAAAGAGATTGTCGAGATCCAGTTGAACGGGCTGCGCAAGCGGCTGGCGGAACGGCATATCGAATTGGAATTGACGGATCGGGCTCGCGGACATTCTGGTCCGCACCGGCTACGATCCAGCCTACGGCGCCCGTCCGTTGAAACGGGCGATCCAGCGCGAAATTGAAACGCCAATGGCGCGCATGATTTTGGCGCGGCGAGATTCGCGACGGCCACCATGTTTTGGTGGACCTCGATGCGTCCGGGAAACTTGAAGTTTGAATCCAAAATCGCGAGCCGTGAGCGTGAAGCGGCTCTAAGAAGGAAGCATAAGAAACTATGAAAGGTCACATCCGTACATCCACGGTTGTTTTAATTGCAGTGATTGCGATGTTGGTTGGCGCGCTCGTCGTGACCATCCAGTCCGCACGGCGTTCCCATGTTTATCGATACCGCGCATGCGGCGTCTGTCGAGCAGGGGCCGCTGGTCAGCTTTGCCCCGGTGGTGAAGCGAGCCATGCCGGCGGTCGTAAACATCTCATCGTCGAAAGTGGTGAAGGAGCAGCGAGGCGCCGGTAACGGCATGTTCGACGATCCATTTTTCCGTCAGTTCTTCGGCGGCCGCATGCCCCAACAGCAGCAGCCTCGCTCGCAGCGCGAGACGAGCCTGGGCTCGGGCGTGGTGGTGAGCCCGGATGGCTACATTCTGACGAATAACCACGTAGTGGACGGCGCCACCGACGTGAAGGTGTCGTTCGCCAACAAGGCGGAATATCCGGCCAAAGTGGTCGGGGCCGATAAGTACTCCGACATGGCGGTTCTGAAGATCGACAAGCGTGGTCTTACTACCCTGCCCTTCGCGGATTCCGCGCATGCCGAAGTGGGCGACGTGGTTCTGGCGATGGGCGAGCCGTTCGGTCTGGGCCAAACCGTAACGATGGGCATCATCAGCGCCAAGGGGCGCGGCGGCCTGGGGATCGAGCGGTTTGAAGATTTCATCCAGACCGATGCGGCCATCAACCAGGGCAACTCCGGCGGAGCGCTGATCGACACCAAGGGCGAGCTGGTTGGGATCAACACCGCGATTCTTTCCGGTGAGACCGGCGGGAACCAGGGAATTGGTTTTGCGATACCGGCCAACATGGCACGCAACATCATGGATCAGATTCTGAAGAAGGGCAAGGTGACGCCGCGGCTACATGGGCATCCTGCCGCAAGAGCTGACGCCCGATATGGCGAAGGCGTTCGGCATGACCGAACGATCATGGCGTGGCGGTCGCGCAAGTGACCGCCAACAGCCCGGCCGAGAAGGCCGGCATGAAAGTCGGCGACGTGATCACAGCCATCAACGGCAATCCGGTCGACGATGTGAATTCGTTCCGGCTGGCGGTGGCTGGATTTGCACCGGGCACAACCGTCCATCTGAAGGTCGCGCGAAACGGGCAGAATCTGGACATGCCGGTCACTCTGGGCGAATACAACCTGGAGGCAGAGGGCAACGGCCGCGGGCAGGACAATAACCTGCCCGAGGGCGGAGAAAAAGGCGCTCTGCAGGGAGTTTCGGTCCAAGGCCTGAACTCCGACCTGCGGCAGCAAATGCAACTGCCCGAAGGGACAAGCGGCGTCGTTATTACGGACGTGGACAGCGATTCGCCGGCAGCGGCCGCCGGGCTGGAGCAGGGCGATGTGATCGTTCAGGTGAACCATAAGCCGGTGAATACCGTGGCAGAGTTCAACAGCGCTGTGCGTGGTGGGGCTTCGAAGGACTCGACTCTGCTTTTGGTTAGAACGCCAGCAGGGCACGCGTTCGTGGTGGTTCCTAACAAGTAAACGTTCGTAAAGTTGAGTCTTCAGGAAGCAGGTCCTTTAAGTGGGCCTGCTTCTTTTTGTCTCGACGAGCATCTAAACGTATAGAGCCTTTATGAGCAATCGAAGTAGATTCTGGCCTTTGTTCCTGTCGGAACTGCCGGCGCCCTGGGAACCATCCGCCGATGTTTATCAGACTCGGGACGGTTGGTTGTTGAAATTCGACCTGGCGGGCGTCCGGCCGGAAGATGTGACGGTCAGCGTCAGCGGCCAGCGCGTGACGGTAAACGGTGTTCGGCGCGACACGATTGTGGAGGAAGGCTGCAGTTATTACGCAATGGAGATCTCCTATAACCGGTTCGAGCGTTCGCTCGAAATGCCGGTCGATCTCGCGAAGGCGCGGGTTACGATCGAGGCGCGAAATGGCTTGTTGCTAGTGAGGATGATCACCGAAGGGAATGAATATGTCTGACCAACCTGTTGTCTACACGCTGCCCGTATTGCCATTGAAGAATGCCGTGCTATTCCCGTACCTGATGATGCCCTTATCGGCGGGCCGGGCGGGATCGATTGCCGCTGTCGAGGCTGCCCTCGCGACCGAGTCAAAGGAGATTGTTGTCTTTACGCAGCGCGACGCCGACGTGGATGTACCGACGCAAGATGATCTTTACACCATCGGGACCAAGGCGGTAATCCGCAAGATGAATCGCGCCAGTGAGGGTCACATCGAACTCCTCGTGCTGGGCATGGAGCGCGTGGTGCTGACGAAGCTGGACAACTCGGAGCCCTTTTTGAAAGCGCGGGTGACGCCGCTTCCCCTGCCGGAAGACAAAGGGTCGGAAGTCGAGGCACTGCAAGGGGCCTTGATCGAGTTAGCGGGCGAAGCCCTCACGTTGGCGCAGCCGAATGCTCCGCAGGAATTGCGGGGACTGCTGGCCGCCAACGAAGATCCTCTGCGGCTGACGTTCGTCCTGGCATCCATGTTCAGTCTGGACTTTGAGAAGTCGCAGTCTTTGCTGGAAGCGCCCAGCCGCGTGGAAGCTCTGCGGATGCTGCATCGGTACCTCACCCATGAAGTGCAGGTGCTGGAGCTGCGGAACAAGATCAATACCGAAGCGCGTACGGAAATGAGCAAAGAGCAACGGGACTATCTGTTGCGTCAGCAGATGCGCGCCATTCAGCAAGAACTCGGTGAAAAGGGCGGCGAGCAGGCCGAGGCCGCAGCAACTTCGGGAGCGGCTCGAAAAAGCCGATCTGCCTGAAGAGATCCTGAAGGAAGCCAAGCGCGAACTGGACCGGCTGGAAAAGCTGCCTCCGGGCGCGCCGGATTACAACGTGATCCGCACCTATCTTGATTATGTGCTGGAGCTGCCCTGGCGGAAGAGCAGCGAAGATTCGCTCGACATCGCGCGCGCCCGGCAAGTGCTGGATGAGGATCACTTCGGTTTGAAGGATGTGAAGGAGCGTATCCTCGAACATCTGGGCGTGTTGAAACTGAATCCGAACGCGAAGGCGCCAATTCTGTGCTTCGTTGGCCCTCCAGGCGTCGGAAAGACGTCGCTGGGACAATCGATAGCGCGGGCTCTGAACCGCAAGTTTGAGCGGATGAGCTTAGGCGGTTTACATGATGAAGCTGAACTGCGTGGTCATCGCCGGACTTACATCGGCGCTTTGCCGGGCCGTGTCATTCAGGCTATGCGGCGAGCGGGGGCGAACAATCCCGTTTTGATGCTGGACGAAGTGGACAAGCTGGGCCATGACTTCCGAGGCGATCCGGCGCACGCTTTGCTCGAAATCCTGGATCCGGAGCAGAACAAAACTTTCCGGGACAATTATCTGGATCTGCCGTTCGACTTGTCGAAGGTGCTGTTTGTGACGACCGCCAATGCGCTGGACACTATTCCGCGCCCGCTGCTGGACCGTATGGAGATCCTGCGGTTGGCCGGCTACAGCGAAGAAGAGAAATTGGAGATTGCCAAGCGGTACTTGATTCCGAAACAGCTCAAAGAAACCGGGCTGACGGCGGAGCAATGCACTCTGCCGGATGAGACGGTGAAGCACATTATCTCCGGCTATACGCGCGAGGCCGGTCTCAGAAGACTGGAGCGGGCCATCGGCACGGTGACGCGAAAGGTCGCGCTGCGTTTCGCCGAGGGCAACACCGAATCAGTCACGGTGAAACCCGAGGATCTGGCCGACATGCTGGGACCAGAGCCGTTCAACCAGGAAGAGGCGCGGCGCAATCTGCCTCCCGGCGTTGCGACCGGGCTGGCCTGGACCGAAACCGGCGGCGATGTCCTGTATATCGAAGCCACGCTGTTGCCGGACGGCAAGGGTCTGACGCTGACCGGACAATTGGGTGAGGTGATGCAGGAGTCGGTGAAGGCGGCGCAGAGTTACATCTGGGCGCACGCGGGCGATTTCGGCATCGATCCGGCGCTGTTCAAGAACGCCGGAGTGCACGTACACGTTCCGGCCGGCGCTATCCCGAAGGATGGCCCGTCCGCGGGCGTGACGATGGCCAGCGCGTTAGCCTCGCTCTACACCAAGTTGCCGGCGCGGAGCGATATCGCCATGACCGGCGAAGTGACGCTGACCGGACTGGTGCTGCCGATCGGCGGCTTGAAGGAAAAGGTTCTGGCGGCGCGCCGTGCCGGGATTCTGACCGTGATAATGCCGAAAGCCAATCAAAAGGATCTTCGGGATCTGCCGGAAGGGGTCCGCAAGGAGATGCAGTTCCTGCCGGCCGAACGAGTTGAAGATGTGCTGTGCGCGGTGATCCCGAAATTGAGGGAGCGCATGGATTCACTCAAGATGCGGCCGATAGATCACGCGGCGTAATGCACTAGCAAGGTTTGTGTGTTTGAGGGGGCAGGCTACAGCGCCTGCCCTTTTTGTTGTCAGTGAGGCTTCGACGACAATCTGATTTGTTTGTTTGCGGTTTCCGCGGCGGCGCCCCTGGCAAATGCAGCATTTGAAGAGACGACGGGTTGATGGGTCAACTGCGACATTTCCGGCGATGGCAAGCCGTCGGCTTCCCTTAAGAAGGTCAGTGCAACCCGAGACGTATCCAGATCGACGCGAATGTAGTCGCCTCCACGAATTTGAGCCGTGGCCATAAGGTTAGAGAGCGGTTGCACCAGCAGTCGCTCAATGGCGCGCTTCAAATACCTGGCGCCGTACTTCATGTCGGTGCCTTGCTGAAGCAAGAAAGACTTAGCTGAGGGCGTGACGTAAAACGCGAAAGACCTGGTGAGTGAAGCGGCGAAGATGCGCTGCTGTATCACCTGCAGCTCAATATCGAGAATCTTTTCTAACTGCTCGGAGCCTAGAGGCCGGAAAGTAATGATCTTGTCCAGACGGTTGACGAATTCCGGCGTGAACTTCCGCCGAACAGCATAAAGCCCACTGCGTTCGATCTTGCCGCTCAGGCCTGGGTCAACTTCGCCTTGACGAGAACCGCGAGAGCCACAGGCGCTAAAACCAAGCGTTGGGTTGACCAGAGCGCTCATTTCAGCTGCGCCCAAATTGCTAGTCATAAAGATCATGGAGCGGGAGAAGTCGACCTTACGGTTATCACCCAGCGTGAGCGTCCCCTTGTCTAATATGCCTAACAAGAGATTCCAAAGAGCGTCGCTGGCCTTTTCGATCTCATCGAAAAGAACGAAGCTAAGCCTGCACCGCCTCGGTGTGATGTTGGTCGAGTACTTCCTGGCTCAGTAACGGATGCGTTTCGCGATGACCAAGGTATCCCGGCGGTGAGCCGATCAACTTCGCGATCTCATGACTGTGCTGGAACTCAGCACAGTCAATTTTGATGACCGCACGGGCATTCTTGACCAAAGACTCCGCCGTCGCTTCCACGGTTCGGGTCTTACCCGATCCCGTGGGACCGAGAAAGAGAAGGTTTCCAATGGGCCGGCCGAGGAGCATTCATGCCGGTGAGATACATCTGATAAATGTTGACAATCTCCCGAATTGCTTCCTGCTGTCCGACGATGCGTTTGGACAGGTTCGCCTCAAGCTCTGATGCTTCGCGCCCTGCCTTGGTTGGGTCCAGTGGAACATTTGTCAGCCCCATTTTCTTATCCTCTCTTTACTGGCTCATTTCACCTCGGACTTATCTGTTCGCAGCATCGCGTGTGCGTCAGTCACGGGTTGACGTAGCAGGGTCGGCTGCGTCGGTGGCCGGTCCCGCCCCCTTGGATTTCACTACGCGACCGCTTTGATCAGCCAGTTTTTTCGACGAGAACTCGAGGCCGAAGTTGTCACCTGGGTAGAACCAATATTTCAGCGCGGCAGGTTGGTTCCCTTGGGATTGAGAAACTGTGATCAACTTCTTGTCGCCGGCGTCGATTCGATATGCCGACCAACCCGAGACGATCCCCTCCGGTTTGGTGCCGTCGGCGTTATAGATGCTGACGATGCCGTGGTCGATTAACTTAAACACATATTGCCCGGGAGCCAAGAGGACATCCTGGACCTGAAGCGGCTGATTGATAGTGATACGAGTCTCTTTGTTGCTGTCATCGGCTCGCATGGAAGGCGCGAAACCTGCAGCGAGCAGGCCTAACATCGCGGCAGTTACCTTGAATTGGTTCATTTGAAATTCTCCTTTGTTTTGGTTCGTTCACTTATGCAGACGTTGCAAGATAACCAAGCATTCCCATAGTTACGATTGCTTTACGGAAAGTTTGCAAACTCCGCCTTAGAACGATAAGGCGGCCTTTCGACCGCCTATAACTGAGGAATGGCTAATCGCGGGGATTGTCAGTCAACTTCTTTTGCAGGAGCCGGCACGCACAAATGCTTGCCGTCAGGCATGCCGGCTTATTCGAGCAAACCGAGATGTCATTGGGGCAAACCGGAAGCCGGATCGAGTAAGAGCTTTCGGGCAGTGCCGCCGTTCTCGAATTCGAACACATTGATGAGCGAACCAGCCAAAGCGTCGAATGACGAGCCGCCGATCCGTCCGAGGTTCCAGTTGTCTTCGATGAATTGAAGGATCGAAGTCTGGTCAGTGGTGGAATGGTCAACGTAGTTCACTTTGGCGTAAGGCGAGATCACCAGCAGAGGCAGGCGCTGGCCGTACCCGCAGCGGCCCATCGGCGCCGTGGGATCGACGTTGTTGCCGCAAGCCCCTGCTCCACTCAACGCATCGAGGGGTGAACTTGAGCCGTTGACGATCGGGGGCATCACGTGGTCGTACCAGCCGTCAGAATCGTCATAGGCGATGATCACGGCCGTGCTGTCCCAAAACGGCGAGGTTTCGAGCGCATTCATGGTGTTCACCAGGAAGGTCTGCTCGTCGAGCGGATTCGAGTACATGGCGTGTCCGTCCTGATATGCCGCAGCTTTCAGGAGACTCACGGCCGGCAGATTTCCAGCATTCAGGGCCTTGTAAAAGTCACTGATGTCGTATTGGTGATTGGCCTGGTCCTTCTGGCCGATCATGTTCACGGCAGTAGCGGGCAGGTGGTGCGGGTTGGAAGTGGATTGATAGAATTCGAAGGGATTGTGGTTGGGTATATAGTCCGCCACCGATGCCGTCCCATCGAACTGGGTGTGCTGAGAGGCGCAGACCGCGGAGCCATCGGCGTTCCGGGAACTAGCAGCGAAGCCGCCCTGGAACCATCCCCAGCTGATTCCTTTCTGATTGAGTAGGTCGCCGACATTCGGGCCCGCCATCGACACGGTGTTCGCGGTGGAAGGCACGCAATCGTCAAACGCCGGACGGATGTCGTTTATCACCGTGCCATTCAACAACGCGGCGCCCGCGTTTCCAGTGTCGTGCGTTATACTCGCTCCGTTCGTCTGCCCTGACGCCAAGTTCAAGTGGCCCAGCGTCGACGGACCAAAGTTGGTGCTGAAGAAATTGTCATTCATGGCGAAGTGCTGAGCATAATTCCAGAGTGCGGTCACAGTGTTCCCGTCGTAATAACCCATGACTAGCCCCTTCCCCATTCCGAGATCGTTGCAGCCCGTTTGCGTAGTACCGTCGAGTGGGACAAATTGGTCCATCAGTCCTCCGTCTACAGCTTTTTGTTCGCCGGTATAGTCGTGGCTCTGATCGCAAACGATCGCTTGCGAACGATCCATTCGGAAGGGCTGAACCGAGTTCGGATTGTGAGCCAGCAGTGGACCGGACAGGCCGTTCACCGTGGGAGTCGGATGAGCTCCCTTTCGTGCGACGAAGATCGGCTCCCCGCCAGGATTGGCAGCGTTCGGGTAAGTGGCGAAATAGTGATCGAAGGAAACGTTTTCTTGGAAGATCACAACAACGTGTTGAATAGGAGTTGATGTGTTAGAAATAGTCTGAGCGCTGGCCGTCTGGGCTCGTCCAAGGATGAGCAACAGTGCCAGAAGGCTGATCGCGAAGCTAAGGTGCTTGTTGGTGGTTCGTATTTGCATAAGTCTCCTTTAGACTTTTCGAAGTCGACGCTCGGCCGCATCAGCAGGCCATCGCTAGAAACGAGGGGGCGCCTGACGAAGCGGTACCAGTCTGAGTTGATGTCTTCTCCCGCCGGTACCGAGGTTGAGGAAGGTGTTTCTTTTTTCATAGAAGCGCTCCTTCGTCGAAAATTGTTTTCAATTGCAAATTAGCCGGACCAAGCCCGACCCGGAAATAGTCCCTATCTTCTGTAAAAGCTTTGTAAATGGGTGCTCGAAGTAACTCTCAGCAGCACGAGCTATTTGTAGAGCTGGGCAAACTGCTCGAGTTCGCTTGTTTGAAGATCGGATACGGCCCAACAGCTCATCCCACCTTCCGTCCAGGAAACGAGGTTGTAGCCGCTGCGCTTCATTTCGCTGTACCCACTGGAGGGTGACGATAGACCAGGCCACATGAAGAGGTTGATGAAATGCTGCCTGCGTTGGTAGACGAGCGCGGCCACGGGCCGGTCATCGAGATACTCCATCCGGCCGCCCACCAGTCGAAATCCCTGGCTGGCGAAGTCTTTAACATCCGGTGAGAAATTGAGCTTACCGTTAAACCACGGTTTCACGGTGTGCTGGTCCGATGAAGGCACATCCAACAGATGTGCTCCCATGAGCGAGCGCAAGTGGTTGGACAGCACTTCCTGAGCCAGTATGTCCCTGGCCGAATCGTGCGACCGCAGGGATGCGATATTTCCTGCCATGGATACGATCAGCAGGACGGATGCAGCCACCGCCATCCAGTTCCAGCGCAACGGCCGCGCCGCGGGCTCGCCGGCCGTGGCTTTTCGTAGAGCAGCCTGGATACTCTGCTGTAGATGAGCGGGTGGTCGATGCCGGGTTACCTGCTTGCGGATGTCGCTTTGCAGTTGTTCCAAACGCTCGTACCGATCACCGCAGGATGCACAGTTTTCGATATGCTCCTGGATCTCGGCCGACTCGCCGGCCGACAGTTCCCCGTCCAAATGCAGCTCGAGCAGATGCCGCGATGATGCACACCTCATACCAAACCCCCGTTCACCCTGGCAGCCACACAATCGGCCAGCCGCTGGCGCGCGCGAGACAGCCGCGACATGACTGTGCCGAGTGGAATCTTGACTACGTCCGCAATCTCCTGGTACGACATTTCTTCCAGCTTCCTCAAAATCACTACCTCGCGATAGTCGACGGGAAGCCCCTCCAGGCATTCCCGCAGAGTCCCCACGTCGAATTTCTGGAGCAGCATGCCCTCGGGATTCGTCTTAGCCAGTTCCGGGCTGTGCGTCTGTTCATCGAACATCACCACGCTCCGAGTGCCTTTTTCCCGGCGTAGCCAGTCTGGCAAGTATTTCGGACAATTGCGAGCAACCAGGCTTTCCCGTCGCCGCCATGGAACCCTTCAAAAAATCGGAAGGCGCGCAGGTAGGCTTCTTGAACGACATCTTCGGCATCATCCTTGTTGCGGGTCAGCCAGGCGGCCAAATTATAAGCGGCGTTCAAATGCGGAACGATAGTCTGGTCAAACAGCGCGAGCTTCCTCTCTTCGTTCATCGAGACTTTCCCGGGGTGGCCGGCGAGCAGCGGGCCAGCCATCTCACAACGTCTTGAGATACGAAATCACAGCGGCCTTTTCTTTATCAGATAAGAGATCAGAAAAAGCGGGCATCCCGTCGCCACCCTGCTCGATTCTCGATCGGATGGTCTTTTCGTTTACGGGCTGGCCATTGCGCAGCTTGGACCGCTGAAAGAGGCCCTTGAGCGACGGACCGGCCTTCTTCTCATCCGTTTCAGCGCTGTGGCATCCGCTGCATTGTCCGAAAACTTCTTTGCCCCTTGAGGCAGCGCCCCTATTTGACGTCGTGGCCCTATCCCGGTTCTCTTGCGCTTGGACGCCGGCGCCCAGCACAACTGCCAGGATCGCGCCCGTACATACGCGGAGCATAGTTGCTGCCCTCCCGCTGTAGAGAACCGGACAATGCCTTAGAAAATTCCCGGAATACAGCAAGTAGATACCGGATGAGCGGGAATAATGCGTGTGCGTCTTGGGTATTCAACGTTGACGTATCTTATGGCGAGGCTATTTGCTGTCCCACGACTATTCTTGATTTCCAAACGAGAGGCTAATCGCCCCCGTTTGACGCGGACACCACTTGAACTTCTTCCCCCAGGAGGTGTCCGCTCCTTTCCGGACAGAAAACCGGCTCGCCCGCGCTCTTCGCCCGAGAATGGGCCAACTCGGCCGGCGGCTTGACAGCCATGTTCAGGGCCAAAGCTCGCTCCAGGAAGGAGGCATGGATGAACCGATCGCGTGTCACTCTCGCGGCGGCTGCACTGTTTGCGAGTTCGGCGTATTTTGCTCAGAAACCGCTAGCGGGTGACGACGGCGAGATCCGAATGACAGCCAGGAAATACGAATTTTCGCCCAACGTGATCAAAGCCAAGCGAGGTGATCATGTCAGGCTGGTCATCACAGCGCTCGACCGAAGTCACGGGTTCAAGCTGGAAGCCTTCCACATCGACCAGAAATTGCCCAAGGGCGAGCCCGTTACCGTGGAGTTCACGGCCGAGCAGGCCGGGACTTTCCCATTTGAGTGCTCCAACTTCTGTGGATTAGGACACCAGAAAATGAAGGGTCAGCTGACGGTGGAATAAAGCATCCCGATCGAATCTCCCCGAGCCATGGCCGATTCACTCGTTTCCAGAGCCGATCCTCTTATAGGCCCGGCAGGGCGCGCGCGCATAAGAAAACGCCGTCTCCACTGCGTAATCGGCATACTGAGCGCTGGGCTACTTTTTGAGTTAGGACTGCGTCCGTTTGTGGCGGACGCATATTACGCCGGCCCTTTCCCAGTTCGTACTATTCGGAATTACTACGAGGGCCTCGCGGTGGCGCACTTTGAACCTGACGGGTTAGCCAAGCTAGGCAACCGCCTCACAGGCAACCCACCGTTATCCGGCGCGCCTGAAGGACTGATCGTTGGCGATTCCCACGTCGTCGCTTATTCGGTGCGCGACCAGGACACGATGGGGGCCGTCGTGGAACGCCGCTCCCGCGCTTCGGGCCGCCCCCTCAACATCCGCCAATACGGCTGGCCGGGAGCTAATGCCGGCACTTTTCTTGCCGCGGCGAGCTCCCTCCTCCAAGCCCGCAATCCCGCATGGGTCGCGGTCTTTCTTAACCCCTACAACATCGGCGTAAATGCACTGACGGCGCGCGATTGGCGAACGGAAGTGGCCCCAGACTATTCCGTCCGCTTGATCCACGGCCCGTACCCGCGCCAGACTGCTTTCCGAGAGGCGTTGATCCAATGGACGGGGCGCTCGGCGCTCGCTCTCGCCATCTGGCGTCGCCTGGGAGTGATCTGGGGCAGGCGGGCGCTGGAGGGCGGTACTGCGTCTACGATCTTGGAGCGGCACGATTCACGCTTGGCCGAGGAGGCCGCCCGCGTCCCACGCGCCACCGTGTTGGCCCTCAAGAAGAGTTACGGCGAGCGGCTACTCATTATCTATGCGCCTCCTGTTGCCCTCGACGATGTTGAACCAGTCGAGACGGAATTGCGAAATGTTTGCGTTGAACAGGGGGTAGCATTTCTTTCTGTGGAGCGCGCGCTGATGCAGGACCGGAATGAACACTCCCGCCTGAGCCGCGGGTTTCACAACACTGCCCCCGGAGTGGGGCACTTCAATGCGATCGGTCACCAGATTATCGGCGAAGAGATCTGGCGGTACCTTTGTGCCCGATCGTCGGCCACGCCTCGTTGATGACCTTCGTCTCGATCTCTTTTGTCACATTTCTCATCGTGGTCGTGCTTGGACTTCAATTGGCTCCTAACCACCACCTGCGGCAGTGCCTTCTGCTGCTCACGAGCCTCTGGTTTTACGCTTCCTGGAAGCCTACGTACTTGCTGGTATTAGCCACACCGATCCTAATCGATTATTTCTGCGCGATTCGCATCGAAGAAAGCGTCGATGCCCGCGTCCGCAAATCCTGGCTCGCTGCGGGCGTGACGTCGAACCTCCTCCTGCTAGCCTACTTCAAGTACGCAAACTTCTTCCTCGCAAACATCGCGTTCTTATCCGGCGCCGCTCCCAAGCACCTGGACGTGATCTTGCCGCTGGGGATCTCCTTCTTCACGTTTAAGTCGCTCAGCTACACGATCGATGTCTACCGGCGCGAGCTGCTCGCCTGCCGCAGCCTGTGGCGCTACGCCCTGTTCGTTTGCTACTTCCCCGACCTGATCGCGGGTCCTATTGTGCGCGCGTCCACCTTTCTACCTCAAATGGACCGATCCTTGAGGCCCTCGTGGCGTCGCACTATCGTGGGCTGCCACATGATTCTCCTGGGTGTAACCAAAAAGCTGCTGATCGCGGACCAGATGGCAATCTTCGTAGATCCCGTTTTCGCTGCTCCCCAAAACTATTCGCCGCTGACGGCCTGGAGCGCTGTCATCGCCTATTCTCTGCAGATCTATTGCGATTTCTCCGGTTACTCGGATATGGCGATCGGCGTCTCGAAAATCATCGGCATCGATTTGCCGGAGAATTTCAACATGCCATATCTCGCGGTCTCCCCGATCGAGTTTTGGCGGCGCTGGCACATCAGTTTATCTACTTGGTTGCGCGATTATCTCTACCTTGCGCTCCCGGCCGGGCGCGGCGAACCCTGGCACAGGTACCGAAACGCCGGTATCACTTTTCTGTTAAGCGGTCTTTGGCACGGCGCGAGCTGGACGTTCGTGTGCTGGGGTGGTCTCCACGGTTTGGCGTTGGCCACGAGCCGTTGGTGGAGCGTACGTCGCGCTCGCACGGGACGTGTGCCAAGCAAATCCATCGGAGTTCGCCTGGGCTGCTGGCTGGCGACTTATGTCTTTGTCTGCTTGACCTGGGTTTTGTTCCGCTCGCAAAGCTTTCCGACCGCGCTCAGCATGCTGCGGAAGATATCGGGCCTTGCGCCGGGCGGCATTACATGGCTCTACTCACCGCTGCTGATGGTACTGCCAATCGTCATCATGGCGCATGTGGTTGGAATCCTGGTGGCGCGGCGTGCTTCGCTAACAGGCAGCGCCCGAAAAGCCCATTTTCCCGCTTGGATTGCATCGTCATACGCGAGCGCTCGCGCGTCCTTTATAGTCAGATCCAGCCGGATCTCGGGCATCTACGTGGTGATGAAGCCCAGTTTCTTGGGCGCCTTTCTGATCGCGAGCTGGGTACTCGCGGTGCTTCTATTCGGCGCCACTGGCTCCAACCCGTTCGTCTATTTTCAGTTTTGACCGCCGAGTTGCTTGCCTCTGGAGGACGTGGCATCCGCTTCGGTAGCGGCCGCCTTTACGCGCTTTCGCTCGCCTCGCGCCCACTGATATAAGTACGCCACTTCGGCGTCGGACAATTTTGCTTCCGGATGCAGCAGTAGGAATCGGGGAAGCGGCATGGCCCGGTTCCTCACCAGGACGGACATTTTCGAAAGAATCTCCTGCTGTTGCTCCGCGTTGTATCCATTCCAGCGAGACAGATTCATATGACTGCGGGCGCGTTGTACGTCGTTCTCGATCATCCACGACAGGGGAGCCACATAGCTATACCACGGCCATTCCGTCTTTTCGGAATGACAGTTTTGGCAGGATCGCTCAATGGTCCTCAGCACCTGAGGATCGAAGCTCGAGTCCAATAATAACGGCTTATCGGACCGCTGGGCTTTGATCGCGCCGAATGGATGCACCAGGATCGAACAAAGGCGAGCAGGACGACGCCCAGGAACAAAATCGAGCCAACGCGTTGTTTCAACGAGCCTCCAGACCGGAACCTGGCGACGGCCTGGCTCCATCTCTGGAGACCGCCGCTCGATCACCAATATTCCAATCACCAGGCAGGAATAAAACACCGGACTCGGTGGTACTGACCAATAGAAGCGAATAAACCAGAGTAAATAGGAGCCAACATGTCCAAGTTAATCATTCACGACCATAACAACGACGGGGTAGACCGTCGCGGATTTCTTCAGTGCATGGCCTGGGCCGGCACGGGAGTGATTTGGAGCATTAGCGGCGGCCTGCCCACTTCGCGGGCCTTCGGCCAGAAGATGGGCAATTCCAAAGGTGAACTGACCTTCGTTCAAATCAGCGACAGCCATATCGGCTTCAACAAACCGGCCAATCCCGATGTGAACGGCACACTCCAGGCGACTGTCGACAAGATCAACGCTCTTCCGGTCTCGCCCGATTTCATCATCCACACCGGCGACCTCAGCCATTTGGCGAAGGCCTCGGAATTCGACACCATGGACGGGCTACTGCAGGGCGCCAAGCAAAAACAGATGTTCTATGTGCCGGGCGAGCACGATACTTCCAACGACGATGGCAAGCAGTATCTGGCCCGCTATGGCAAAGGCACCAAGGGCAGAGGTTGGTACAGCTTTGATCAGAAGGGTGTCCATTTCGTAGGACTCGTCAACGTAGGAGCTCAAGAGGGATTGGGCAAGCTCGGCCCCGATCAGCTCGAGTGGCTCGAAGCAGACATGAAAGGCCGGTCGGCCAGCACGCCCATCGTGCTCTTTGCGCACATTCCGCTGTGGAACCTTTATCCGGAGTGGGGCTGGGGCACCGCGGACAGCGAGCAGGCCCTCGGCTACCTGAAGAGATTCGGCTCGGTAACTGTACTCAACGGCCACATTCATCAAGTGATGCAGAAAGTGGAAGGCAACGTCGCGTTCCATACCGCCATGTCGACAGCCTTTCCGCAACCCGCGCCTGGCTCGGCGCCCGCCGCTGGCCCGATGAAGGTTCCTGACGAGAAGCTACGCAGCGTGCTGGGCATCACCAACGTCCACTACATCGCTCAGAAACATAGTTTGGCGGTGGTGGACTCACCGCTGGCGAACTCCTGAGGTAATTCGTGAAGATCGACAAACATACAAAAATGGAGCACACCGAGAACGCGTTGTGCCGCATGCTGCTCGCGTTGACAGGCTGCGTAGTGGTACTGATCTTTTTCCTGGCGCTACCAGGAACGGGCCAGGCACAGAACAGTGAGCATGGTAAAGAGCTTTTCGAAAAGCGCTGCTCCGGATGCCATGCGCTTGACAAAGAGAAGGAAGGGCCCCGGCTGGGCGGCGTCTATGGCCGCAAATCCGGCACTGTGGCGTCCTTCCAATATTCGAACGCGCTTAAGACCGCTCATATTACCTGGGACGCGGCCTCGCTGGATAAGTGGCTGGCCGATCCGGAAAAGTTCGTCCCCGATAGCGATATGGCGTTCCAGTTAGTAAGGGCCGAGGAGCGGACCGATATCATCGCCTACCTGAAGCAACTCTCTGGGAAATAGACAAGAACCCTCGCATGGGTGCATGTATGCGCTTGCGAGGGATCCAATTTCGCTCGCGCTGGCGGCTCGTTATCGCCACCCTGTTGTACGCGGCCTCAGCTATCACCGGGCTAGCTCAATCCACGGTCGAGGAGATTGTTACGGATCGACCGGACATCACCGAGTCCGCCACCGTGGTACCGAAAGCGAGCCTGCAAGCTGAAAATGGATTGACCTGGACCAACGATCACCTCAATCATTTAGTGACCCTTTGTCAAACGCTACTGCGGCTCGGTGTGAGTGATCGTACCGAATTGCGACTGACCCTGCCGTCATATTCTCTGGGGTTATCGCGAGGACTGGGTTCGTCCGGGGTTACGGATATCTCGATCGGTTTCAAGCAACAGCTTGGGCCCTTGCCTGGTGGTTTCGATCTTTCGCTAATCGTGGCTACCTCAGTACCTACCGGCACGGCCGACAAGACCACTCACCGGTTGGACCCTTTCTTGAAGGCCCGAGAGCTGGGGAACGGTTGGTCAATTGGCGGGATGGCGTCGATCTTTTGGCCTACCGCGGAGGGTAAAAGAAACCTGACCTGGGAGCCCACATTTGTATTGCAACGCGATCTCAGCAAGGCGCTCGACGTCTTCGCTGAGTATGGTGGCGACTATCCTCAACACGGCGGCGCGAGGCAGACCGTCCATTTCGGAACAGCTTACAGAATCAATTCGACGAATCAGATCGACTTTCACTTCGGCTTTGGATTGTCATCGTCAACTCCTCAACGGTTCTTTGCTGCCGGCTACTCATTTCGCATCGATCGGCTTTGGGGCAAATGATCGTTTGGCGGCGAATCAACACTAACGTTGACCGCCAACAAGCTCACCTTGGCGGTCTTGGTGGCGTCAATCGTAACGGGAGTTTCCAGGTCGATGTCGGACGGCTTAATTTGCAGATTGTTCCTGAGAAACTTCGTCTTGTGGGAGCGCCGGATCGAAACCATCTGCTTGGAATCGTTTTCGATGACAATTTCCTTGCTGTTCAACAGCTTTAATTTGCCGCGAAAGATTCCGGCGGCCGCTTTATAATATGCGCTCACCTTCATATTCGGTTCAATCTTTCTGCCTCCGCAGCACCCTTCGAAATTCGCGTGGCCTTTTAGAGCGGCTCCGTTCCCGGAATCTTGCGCTTGCATTCGCATACCTATTAGGGCAACCGTGATAAGGCCTAACGATGATGTTCGCAGCATGTTTTACTCCCTCCGCCCACTCATACCAGGCCTGATATCAAAAGATTCCAGCAAAAGCGGGCTTAGTGTTCGCCTAAGAACCGCGGCGATTGTCCTTGATAACGTGTTGAGCGGATGCGGAATAAACTCAGCGATCCAATTGTCCTAGGTTATAGGGCTACCGATTAAAATGACAGAGCATTGCCAAGATTCGGACTGGTATTGCATCTCGTGGAGACGCGTTGGCGCCAGCGATCGGTTTCGGGATTGGGTGCTGGCTGAGTCGATGGACCACGCGATCAGCAGATCGCATCTGAACGTCTCACAGGCCTTAGGAACGAACGCTGGCCTCTGGAATATTGAACAACATGGCGTCGCGATAGCGCGCGGGATCCGAACTGAAGTGGTCTGGCAGGCCGAGGGGCCGCTAACGTCATCCCACCGGGTACGGATCGTAGCGAGCGTACTTATTTTGCTCTGTCTACTTTTTCTCTTGTGCTGGAGATTTAACCAAGTTGCCTCGGTCGAGCTGTTGCCAAGCAGAGAGGCCGCCACCAAGTTCACTAACATCCGAGCGTCGATGCGGATATTAGAAAGGATGAGAAATGAATAGGTTGATCCCCGTTGTGATGTTTACCCTATTTAGTTGTGCCAGTTGTGAGGTAATCCGAGACTCACCTAACGGAATGGTTGAGCAGCACGACAAGCGGCAACTATGCGCTCTGCTCATGGCGAGCCAACGTTCAATCCTTGAATCCATGTTCGAAGTAGAATTGTATAGCGTTAACTTTAGAACTGACGAGTGGCACGAGGCGTTGAAAAGTATTGAAGTTGCAACCACTGACGCCAGCGGGCATTTGCTTAACCCGAGTTCGGTCCTTCAATCAACAATAGACAGGCTGGTACAAGTGAACAATTCAGCCGACCGGATGCGCCTCGAGTACCTGCTCCTGGGAAGCCGGATGTCACTTAAAGAGAGAAGACAGTTTGATGACTACTGTGTTGCAGTTGCCCCATGACTATCTTAAGGCAGGCATGCGTCTCTCGGCCGCCTCGGACTACCAGACTTACACATCTGCTCACTGATCCTGGGAATATTCTCGCAAGGCGCGCGGTCTTCTCCAGTATGAAGCAGCACGTTAAGCGCAAGGAATTGTCGTGTGTCTCGGGTATATCACTCGGTCTCGCCGATGTAGCGCGAACGCAACAAGCAACCGTGGTAGTTTGCGGGGGCTTATGATCGAGGGTTTACTCCAACCAAGACACTTATTAGTGATTGTGGCAGTCGCATTGTTTTTGTTCGGCCCGAAGACACTGCCTGAGCTTGGAAAGGGCCTAGCCGAAGGAATTCGTGGATTGAAGAACGCGCTCAAGCCTAGTTCGGACGATTCTGTCTAATTTGATTGCCTTGGACCCGTCCTATGTCCGCAGGGGCGCGAGATGCACCTTGGACACAACGCGAAGGCATTTTGGTCAGGTGTCCATATAGGCCCGGCGCACGGGTTCTGGTCGACGTTGCACTTACATTCCAGTGCTGCGTGGCACCAGGTCGGTGAGCGGTAAAGATCACAGGAAACGCCACGCATTCGATCCTCGTGAATCAGTTAATATGCAATCCTTCGTCGGGTGTTGCCGGCTAATTTACAACTCTATTACTTTGTTACTACGACTTCGAAATCCCGACGCCGTACAGTGGACTGGAGAGAGCAAACCATGAAGGCAATTGAACTAGACAGATTCCGAAAGAACCTGAAGGCCAAGCAAACGGAATTGACCGACGGACGCCGCAACCGCGAGGCTGTCGCGATTGAAACGAGCGCGGATGAGTTAGATCGAATTCAGCACGCTCAAGAACGGGATTACGCAATGGGAGCGCTGGATCGCGACTCGTTGCGATCGCGCGAAATTGCAGCTGCCCTGGAGCGTATCGACAACGGCAGCTTCGGGATTTGCGTCAATTGTGAAGAAGAAATCGCCGCCAAGCGGCTCGCCGCGGTGCCGTGGACCGCTCTGTGTATCGTTTGCCAGGAAGTTGCCGAGCGCATCGCCTGCGACTCTCCGAATGAGGACGATCCGCTACTGAAGGCAGCCTGAAATGGCAACGCCTCTCACAGAGATTCTTTCGTAAATGGTTCCAGGGAATATTTCTCGGCACCGTTGAGTATAGAGATTATACAGTTTGGCAGTCCTGTCGTCGACACTTTCTTTCTAGAAAGAAATCACGACTTTTCAAGGAGATTAAACCCGTGACACGTAGAAAGATCGTTTTCTTTTCTATTACTGCAGCCGCCGCCGCCATTGGCCTCATCGCGCAGCAGTCCGCAACTGAAGCGCCGGCAGGCTTTACTACTCCCACGCTCGGACAGACGGTCGGCCCAACAGGGGAACTAACAACGAATTCCGGTTCCCAGAGCGTGAGTAACGGGATAGCAGAACCGCCCGGCGATACCTTCGCCCTCGATCAGGCACAGTTCGAACTGAGACATGATCCAAGTACTGGACTAGGACCCGTTTTCAACGCGACGGCGTGCGCCGATTGTCATAACAACGGCGTGACCGGCGCAGCCAGCCAATTTACCGAACAGCGCGTCGGTCACAAAGACGCGAATGGCAATTTTGTCAATCCTACCGTCACGATAAATGGGGGCGGGAGCACTATCACGGGCCGATCAATTGTTAACGACCGTTCCATATGTCCACAGGCCCAAGAGCATATCGCGGACACAGAAGATATTCACACCTTGCGCGCGGTGCTCAACACGTTGGGAGATGGCTTTGTAGAGGCCGTCGACGACCAAACGTTCCTTGCGATCGCCGCCAATCAGCCTGGTCAGAGCAATGGAACGATTCACGGCGAGGCAATTCAAGTCCCTATTCTGGAGGCGCCTGGACAGACAGGAGTAGGCAAGTTTGGTTGGAAGGACCAGGATCCAACCATCCTCTCGTTTTCCGGTGATGCCTATCTAAATGAGATGGGCGTTACAAATCGCTTGAAGCCAAAAGATGTCACTTCCGTCTGCAAAGTCACCGCCGACCCAGAAGATAAGCCGGATGCTCTGGGCTTAGCGGATATAGACCATTTCGCTCAATTCATTCGCGGAACCCAAGTGCCCCCGCGCGATTCGGCGTTAGCAGCGACCGCGGACGCCACCGCGGGACAGAACATGTTCACCTCGATCGGTTGCGTGACTTGTCATGTTGCAACTTTGACTACGGCGCCTCCCGGAACCCCGATAAACGGCGGCACCTATACCGTTCCGGTAGCTTTAGGAAACAAAGTGTTTCACCCTTATGGTGATTTCCTGCTACACGACGTGGGCACCGGCGACGGTATTGTGCAAGCCGGTCCAGCGGACACGGCAAACAAACTGCGCACAGTTCCGCTGTGGGGTCTGCGAATAAAATCTCGCTTCATGCATGACAATGCTTCGATGACTTTAAGCGATGCAATTCAGCGCCATGCAGGAGAGGCCCAGGGTGTCATCGCACGCTTCACCGCCCTGACCGCCGCGCAGCAGCAACAACTGATTACATTCCTTAGATCACTATAACGACCCTACACCTGTCTACAAGGGAAAACACATGACTGAGAAAATGCATCACAGGAAAACAGTCCGCCTTAACTGGCTTTGCGCGGAAGTGCTGCTGGCGGCCGCCGCCGGCTCAATAGCCGCCCAGACCCCCAGCCCTCTACCGAATAACTATCTGGTTCACAACCTGGTTTCCGATCTCGCCAATACCGCTGACCATCAAGATCCGAATCTCAGGAATCCATGGGGCAACGGATTCGGCGCGAGTCCGTTCGGGGTTGGAAATAATGGCACTGGCACCGCAACACTGTACAGCGGCACCGGCGCCGCGATTCCACTAGTGGTCACAATTCCACAGGCAGGAAGTGCGGGTACGGCTGGCCCGGTGACGGGCGTGATTTTTAATACATTTGGCTCCAACGCGAATGCCTTTGACGTCCAGGCGGGAAAGCCGGCAAATTTTATTTTTTGCTCGGAAGACGGGGTGATCTCGGGATGGAATGGGGGCGTAAGCGGGACGAAAGCCTCGATCCTCTTCGATAACTCCAAATCCGGCGCGGTTTATACGGGATGCGCATTGGGCGGAACCGCCTCGGCGCCATATCTTTTCGCGGCGAACTTCAATGCCGGAACAGTGGACGTGTATGACGGCAACCTCAACCTGAATCCGGCGCCGTACAACCAAGGCACCACCCTCCCGCAACCATATTCCTCGTCATCGTCGTTTTCGAATCCGGCGATTCCGGCTGGATTTGCTCCATTCAACGTGCAAAATATCAACGGCACGCTGTTTGTGACCTATGCGAAACAGGACGCCCAGAAACATACGAATGTGGGCGGCCCGGGCAATGGATATGTCGCCACCTTCAACCTGAATGGCAGCCTGATCGCGAATCTCGTTAGTGAGGGAGCACTCAATTCTCCCTGGGGGGCGGCAATAGCGCCGGCCAATTTCGGACCGTTCGGGGGCGCGCTTCTAGTCGGAAATTTCACCGACGGCAAGATTAATGCGTTCAATGCGACGACCGGCGCGGCGCTCGGCACGCTGAACGACAACACCGGCAACCCAATCGCGATTCCCGGTTTATGGTCGTTGAATTTCGGCAGCGGCGCTCAGGGCGAAGATACGGGCACGCTGTACATCACGGCGGGAATTGGCGGCGGTCCGAACAACGATCCGCTGCAATCCCACGGGCTGCTCGCCAGCATCCAGGCCGAGCCTTTCTTCGCGACACTCGGCGTTCAAAATGGCGCGAGCTTCATCGCCGGACCCATCGCTCCTAATACCTGGGTTTCGATCAAGGGAACTGGATTGTCCGCGACCACGGGCACCTGGCAGGTTACCGGCACCACGCTGCCCACCGAAGTTAACGGTGTGGGCGTCACGATCAATGGCACAGTGGTTCCCGTAAGCTTCGTGAGCAACACGCAGATCAATTTCCTGGTTCCTTCCACCGTATCAGCCGGCCCGGCGCAGATCCAGACAACAAACAATGGCTTGACCAGCGGGACTGTGATTGTCAACGTGGACCCTCTGGCGCCGGCGTTCTTCTCACTAGGAGCCAACGCCTCTAGTGGCAATGTTTATGTCGCCGCCGAACACGTTGACGGGACACTGATCGGACCGGCGACGACCATTAAGTCCGCGACGCCGGTCGAACCTGGCGAGACTATTATGCTGTTCGCTACCGGTTTCGGACCCACGCTCGCTTCAGGCGAGGCGTTAGCGGTGCAGCCGGCGATAGTAATCGACGGAATCGCCGCGAACGTCAGTCTTGCGGGCCTAGTGGGACCGGGACTGTATCAGATCAACGTGACGGTGCCGTCCAATGTTACGCTCGGCCAGGACGTTCTCGTGGTCGGGCTGTCGAGCAATTTTGAAACACAGCCCAACGCGTACATCACTGTCGCGGCTCAGTAACGAGAAAGAGGCGCTCTTTAGGCAAGTCAAGGATGCATTCGCCTTTCCGGGCTCATCCCGCGTTACGCCCCTCGATCTCTGAGGTGGTAGCACCGCATTCGATTGACTACAATCTCAATGTTCCCGAGGCGGCGAGAATGCTCCCCATGGGTGGGGCTGATGGCGATCGGAATGTTCAGGTGGCGGAGTTCCCGCAGGGGCCGTAGCATAGCGACCGGTAAGCCCCGCGGTCGGCTCCCAGTATCCTGGAACTTCCTAGGATTCTGTCATCTCAATCCTTCTTTCAAGGGTTAGTTTTCAATGACATCCGATCGGGTGTCCAGTTTCACGCGATGTAATCGGCGCTAGCCCTATTCGATGCCCTTCAGCCAGCTATTTGTGTGAAGGGCATCCCTTCAGAGAGTTGACGAAGTTCTCGAAGGGTCGAGGACGCTCATTGTATCATCGAAGTACAAAAAGGAGCGTCGGATGGAACACGAGCGACACAAATGCCAGGCGTGCGGGGGGAGCGGGGATTGCCCGGTTTGCAAGGGAACCAGCAACGGTGGTCAGTGCGAGAAATGCGCCGGAACGGGGCGCTGTCCCAATTGTGCGGGAACAGGCCGCAAACTGGACGAGGCAGTTCGCTGAGCGAGTCCGTCATCGAACTGGCTGCCTTCTGCCGCTGAAGACGCTTCCCAATTCTTTGGCGATACCACGCCAGAATGCGCGTCCAAAGATTCCGAGCGCCAGCAGCCCTCCAAAGAGCGCCAATGCCTCGAAACTTTCCCGGCCTTCGCGTTCCCAATAGACATCGCGCAGATTGAGCCAGAGCGCGAACTCATCCAGCGTCAGGGCCGCCGCGACCCCAAAGAGCATGGAGGTAAGGCGTCCGCTCCAGTGAGAAGATGAAGGCGCTCCCGTGCCAAATTCGACCAGCCACGCATAGCCGACCACTAAAAGCAGAATGATGCCCCAGACCAGATGGTGGATGTGGCGGCCGTGCAGTCGATGTCATGGAACGGTCCAATATCGTGGTGGATCGCGATGGTGATGGATCGAACGACCAATACCGTGGTGAAGAACCCGAGCGAGGCCAGGAACAGCCGCTCGCGCCGCGGTTCTGTGAACCTGTGCTCGTAGACCTTTCTCAGCCGCGTGTGGGAGACGATCGCGCTAAGACCACCGAGAATCGCCGCAATCACGATCGGCAAAATCCAAAAGCTGCGGTGAGTCCAGAACATTCCTATTTCGATCTTGGCACGAGTAGCGTTGTTATGATCGAGGAATGAAGCTCCAGGACAAAATCGTAGTCGTGACCGGAGGTGCGAACGGCATCGGGCGCGCACTATGCAGACGGTTCGCAGCCGAAGGCGCAAGAGCGGTGGTCGTGGCGGACATTGAAGAGAAGCCCGCGCGCGAGGTGGCCGCGGAGGTCGGCGGCTGGCACGTCGAGGCCAACATGGCCGAAGAGTCGGAGGTGCAGCGGTTGGTGGATCAGGTGCTAAAGAAGCACGGCCAAATCGATCTGTTCTGCTCGAATGCCGGAATCGGGATTGAAGGCGATCAATGCGTTCCGGACCGCGAGTGGACGCGTATTTGGAACATTAACGTCATGGCCCATGTATACGCCGCGCGCGCGATTTTGCCTGGAATGCTGGCACGGAAAGACGGCTACCTCTTGCAAACTGTGTCGGCCGCCGGACTGCTCACGCAGATTGGCTCGGCTCCCTATGCCGTAACCAAGCACGCCGCTCTGTCGTTCGCCGAGTGGCTCGCGATTACCTACGGAGATCAGGGACTCAAGGTCTCGGCACTTTGCCCGCAAGGCGTGAAGACACGAATGTTGGAGAACGCTGAATTCGGTGGTGGAACGTTTTTATTGGAGGGCGCTTTAGAGCCTGATCAGGTGGCGGAGGCTGTCGTCAAAGGACTGGATGAGGAACACTTCCTGATCCTTCCGCATCCCGAGGTTCTGGAATACATCAAGCGTAAGGCCACCGACTACGATCGTTGGATACGCGGGATGCGGCGGTTGCAGGCCAACATGCAGCCCTTCAAGACTTAAGCTCAGTCGGCCGCCTTTTGCCGGCCGGCCTCTCGCTGGCTGAAGCGCTCGCGCAGCACATTCTTTTGTACCTTACCCGTTCCGCCCTTAGGTAAGGAATCGGTGAAGAGCACGGACGTCGGGCACTTGAAGTGCGTCAGCCGTTCGCGGCACCACGCGATTAGCTCGTCTTCGGTGAGCCGGCCATCCGGACGCATGACCGCGATGGCGCGGATCGTTTCACCCCAGGTCTCGTGCGGCACTCCGATGACAGCGGCCTCGAGCACCGCGGGGTGCGCGCAAAGAACCGATTCCACTTCCGGCGAGTACACATTTTCGCTGCCGGTCTTGATCATATCTTTCTTGCGGTCGAGAATGTAGAGAAAGCCCTCTTCGTCTAGCGCGCCCAGGTCGCCAGTGTGCATCCAACCGCCGCGCAGCACTTCTGCGTTGACCTCCGGCCGATTCCAATAGCCCCTCATGACATTCGGACCGCGCGCGATTACTTCACCGACCTGACCGACGGGAACATCGTTGTCCTGGAGATCCACCACGCGAATTTCGACGCCGGTCACGGGCTTGCCCGCGGATTTCACCGGTGCGAACGGCCGCTCCGTGTTCTCGAAGCAATGATCTTCGGGAGCGAGAACAGTGAGAACTGGGCTAACCTCGGTCATCCCGTAGCCCTGGGCGAATTCACACTGAAATTTGTCACATCGCCTGTTTCAGTAGCGGCAGCGGCATCGGGGACGCGCCATACATGATGCGCTTTAAGCTCGATAGATCATAATTGTCGAAGTTGGGATGGTTGACCACCATGTTGATCATGGTTGGAACCAACACGAGACTGGTAATGCGGTAGTGCTCGATGGCGCGGAGAGTCGCTTCGGGATCGAAGCTGCAGAGGAAACAGTGCGTCGTACCGCAGAGCGTCAAGGCGGGGATGGCGCCGCAGTCGGCCAGGTGGAACATGGGCGCTGCATGCAGCCACTTGCCTTCGATCAGCAGGCGGTTGGGCGGGAGCAGCGAATGGATTGCGTTGGAGTAAATGTTGCGATGGGTCAGCATCGCGCCTTTGGGCCCGCCCGTGGTGCCGCTGGTGTAGAACAGGCCGAAGAGATCGTTTTCGTCCGGCTCAGGAACGAGCTGCGATGGTCTGTCGGTGGCCACGGTCTTCCAATCCAACAGATCTGCCGGACAGGTTCCTGGGCCTGCAAGAATCAAGTGCTCGAGGCTGGGCACGGCGTCTCGAATCTGCGGCGCGAGCGGTGCAAATCGTTCGTCGACAAACAGAATCTTGCTGCCCGAATCGGTGAGCGTGTAGATGATTTCGTTGATGTGCCAGCGCGTGTTCAGCGGCACGATCACGGCGCCGGCCATGGCGGTCGAATAATACAGCTCCAGATATTCGGGAGAATTCAGCATCAGAAGCGCGACCCGGTCGCCCTTCCCCGCCCCGAGCGCGGCAAGCTTCCGCGCGGAGTCTTCCACCTGCCGATAGAAATCCTCGTACGTAGTCTGGCGATCTTCATGATGGATCGCGAGGTTGCGGCCGTAGAAGGATTTGGCGCGGCGAAGGCAATAGTTCACGGTCATGCGATTACTCCCTGGCGTTTTAGTTCTTCCAGTTCGGCGCGCGCGAGGCCGAAGCGGCTCAGCACTTCGAAGGTATGCTCGCCCAGTGCCGGCGGCGGAGGGCCATCGCGATCAGGCAGTTCGGCGCGACTTCGCTGACTGTGCGCACCGGCGTCACGCAACAATCGGAATCGCGCAGTTGGTCGAACCAGTCGTACGCCCGCTTGGTTTGAAAGATGGCTGCGATTCGCGCCTTCACGGCATCTTGTGGCTCTTCGAACTGGCGCGGGATCAGATCCTCGCAACCCGAGCGCCGGCAAAGCTCAGCCCAGAATTTCGGCTCCAACGCTCCGACGGCCAGCCATCGGCCATCGGCAGCTTGGTAGATGTTATAGCAGGCGTAGCGTCCGCTCAAAGTCTCAGCGCCGGGTCGGGTTCGCATCCGGTCATCGCGATAGCCGGCGAGAGGAATCGTGAGCAACGAGGTCACTCCATCGTACATGGAAACGTCCACGTGGCGGCCCTCGCCAGTGCGATGACGCGCCACCAGCGCCAGCAGAATCCCCATCACGGTTTGCATGGAGCCGCCCACCAGATCGGCGATCTGCACGCCGGGGATCACCGGGAGATTCAAACTCAGAACGCCGCCCAGCGCCATGTAGTTGACGTCGTGCCCGGCGAGATCGTGTAAGGCCCGCGTTGCCCGTAGCCGGTCAGGCTCACATAAATCAGCCGCTTGTTCACCGCGCTTAGCTCGGGGTAGCAAAGACCGAGCCGCTCCATAACGCCGGGCCGAATTCCTTCGATCAACACGTCGGCGGTGCGTGCCAGCGATTTCAGGATCTCGCGGCCGCGCGGATTTTTCAGATTCAGAACGATGCTCTTCTTGCCGGCGTTGGTGCGTTTGAAAACCGATGCACTCATCGTGCGCGCGTAATCGCCAGCGCCGGGCTGCTCGATCTTGATGACCTCGGCGCCCCAATCGGCCAGGTACTGCGTCGCAACCGCGCCGGGAAGCAGGCGCGTCAGATCGAGCACTACCGTGCCTTCTAAGTCCATCTGCAAGTCCGTCACGCGCGCGCCTTCAGCAGGACTTTGTCGTAGTAAACAATCACAAGTTCATTGAACTGGTTGAGAACATTTGTTTCGAAAGTGACCACGCCGCGGTCGCCGTCCTTCTGCTGCTTGTCGATCACCTTTTTGACGACATGGATGGTGTCGCCGATGAAAACCGGTCGCGTGAACCGCAGCTTGTCGATGCCATAGAACGCGATGACTGTTTCCTCGATCTGGCTCAGTTGAATGCCTCAAGCCGGTGGAAATACTAAATATCAAAACGCCGTGAGCAATGCGCTTCCCGAAGGGACCTTTGGCGGCGTAGGTCTCGCTCATGTGCAACTCCACGAAGTCTCCGGAGAGGCCGGCGAAGTTCACGATATCAGCCTCGGTGACGGTTCTTCCGCGCGAGGTGCTGACGCTATCGAGAGCGAAATCTTCGAAGTAAGAGCTCAAGATGTTCCCTTTCTGCTTGACAGAACCATGTGCGTGGCCCTACCTTGAGAATTCTATGCGAAAAAAAGTCACGGTTGTGGGAGCCGGCAACGTAGGCGCTAATTGCGCGCTTCGGATCGCCGGCAAAGAATTGGCGGACGTCGTGCTGGTGGACGTCATCGAAGGAGTTCCGCAGGGGAAAGGACTCGACATATTGCAGTCCGGCCCGGTGGAAGGATACGACGTCAATATCGTCGGCTCCAATGATTACGGCCCGACGGCGAACTCGGACATTGTCGTGATCACGGCCGGTTTTCCGCGCAAGCCTGGCATGAGCCGGGACGATCTGCTGCTGGCGAACTACGAAGTGGTGAAGAGCGCGACCGAGCAGGCAGTGAAGCACTCGCCCAACTCGCATTCTGATTCTGGTCACCAATCCGCTGGACGCGATGTGCTGGACGGCGTTCCAGATTGCGAAGTTTTCGAAGAACCGGGTGATCGGCATGGCGGGCATTCTGGACACGGCGCGGTTCCGGACGTTCATCGCGCAGGAACTGGATGTCTCGGTCGAGAACGTAACCGCGATGGTGCTGGGCGGACATGGCGACACGATGGTTCCGATGGCGCGTCTGGCCAGCGTGTCGGGCATCCCGCTGAGCGAACTGCTGGATCAGGCGACTATCGATCGGCTGGTGCAGCGCGCGCGCGACGGCGGCGCCGAGATCGTGAAATATCTTGAAGACCGGAAGCGCGTACTATGCGCCATCGGCCGCGGCGACCGAGATGGTGGAATCGATTCTGAAGGACAAGAAAAAGATTCTGCCATGCGCGGCGTATCTGGAAGGCGAGTACGGCATCCGGGATCTGTTCGTCGGCGTGCCGGTGAAGCTCGGGTCGCGCGGAATCGAGAAGATTTACCAGATCAAGCTTGATCGATCGCGAGCAGGCCGCATTGCAGAAGAGCGCGGCGGCGGTGAAAGAGCTGATCGACGTGATCAAGCCGAAGATGGGGTAGAAGACAGGAGACAGAAGGCAGAAGGCAGCAAACACAGTTCAAAGACAATCCGCCGCACGGCGAAGGTGCTTCGGGAGCCTAATTGGGGAAAACATGACGGTTGCGCAGATTGAAATCCCGCAGTCTCGGATCGACGACCTCTGCCGCCGCAACGGTATCCGTAAGCTGTCGTTATTCGGCTCGGTTTTGACTGATCGATTCTCAGTTTCTAGTGACGTCGACGTCTTGGTTGAATTTCGACCCGGAACGCGGGTCGGTTTCTTTCGCCTCGCTGAAATCGAAGAACAGTTGAGCCGGTTGTTGGAGGGACGCAAAGTCGATCTTCGTACACCTATGGATCTCAGCAGGCATTTCCGAGATCAAGTGGTTCGGGATGCGCTGGTGGTCTATGCCGAACTCTGATGCTATCCGCCTTCGGCACATGCGCGAAGCTGCCGCGGCGGCGCTGGAAATGGCGGGCGGACACCAGCGTGCGGATGCTTCCAGCAACTTGATACCGGCAATGGCGTTGACGCGATGTCTTGAAGTTCTGGGTGAGGCAGCTTCTCGAGTAAGCCCAGAGGCGTGCTCCAGATTTCGCGCCATTCCGTTTTCGAAAATGATCTCGATGCGGAATCGCCTCATTCACGCCTATTTTGATGTGGATTTGGATATTGTGTGGACCACTATAGAAGACGATTTGCCAGCTTTGCTATCAGCGCTTGATGAGGCTTTGATCCAAATGAACTGCTAAGCACCCTCGATTCGCCCGCTTGTAGCCGCGCCCGTTATACTGAAGTAAAGATGCACGAAATGGGCGTTTTGTGGCTCCGTGTGGCCACCGTGCTATACGGGGTCGGGTTGATTCACGCCATTGCTGTCCTGCTACGAAGAAAATCCGGCTTCCTGAAATACGCCCTGTTTGCCTTCCTGGTCGGCGCGGTGCTCCACTTAGTGGCGATCGTCGAGCTGGCCATGGCTGTTGGACACCTTCCTGTCGACAATTTCTTTGAAAGCGCTACTGTTTGCGCGTTCTTGATCGCAGTCTTATTCCTGTACGTTTACTGGCGATACGATTTCGCAAGCCTCAGCATCTGTATTTTCCCACTGGTCTTTGTGCTCACCCAAATCGGCGCCATGGAGACGCCGATGCTCAGTTGGCCCAACACCGGTGTCCGTAACGCGTGGCTGCTTTTGCACGTGATGATGGTGCTGCTCGGCTACGCGGCCCTGCTTATTAACCGCCGTTGCGTCGATTTTTTACCTCGTGCAGGAACGGCAGCTCAAGCAGAAGAAATCCGTGGGCGTTTTCAAGCGCCTGCCGCCGCTCGGAACACTCGACAACCTGATTACGAATTCGATGAGCTTCGGGTTCGTATTCATTACGCTCGGCGTGGTGGCTGGGAGCGCCTGGGCATTCATCGAATCGGGGACAGCCTGGATCAGCGATCCTCGTGTGGCGCTGGCGTTCGTCACCTGGGGCTTTTACCTCGTGATGGTGTTCCTCCGCGCGACGGCCGGATGGAGAGGGCGCAAAGCGGCATTCATGGCGCTGGCGGTATTATGCTGCTCGGCGTTCACATGGGCCGCCCATGTCGGATTGCGGTCGCTGCTTACCAGATGAGATTCTCGATCACAGGCGTGAACCACAAGAGCGCGCCCGTTGAGGTGCGCGAGCGCCTGGCGTTTGACGAGCCTTCGCTCGCGGCCGCTCTGCTGGATCTGAAAAGCCGGCCCGGTTTTTGCGAGGGCATGATTCTTTCGACCTGCAATCGAGTGGAGGTGGCGCTGACTTGCGAGGACGCCAACGCGCTCTTGGAGGTCGACGAATTTCTGGCTGATACACGGCATGTGGCCCGCGATTGGGTGACACCATATCTGTACCGATTCGAAGACGGCGGACGCGATTCGCCATTTGTTCCGCGTTGCATCCAGTCTGGACTCGATGGTGGTTGGCGAGCCGCAGATCCTGGGCCAGCTCAAATCGGCCTACGCGCTGGCCAAAGAGCATGGCGCCGTCAGCGGGTTCCTCGACACCTTGCTCACCCGTGCCTTTAACGTCGCTAAGCGCGTTCGTTCGGAGACGGAGATCGGAGCCAATGCCGTTTCGGTAAGCTACGCTGCCGTGGAGCTGGCCCGCGACATCTTCGGGACCCTGGACGACAAGAAAGTGATGATCGTCGGCGCGGGCAAGATGTCCGAGCTGGCCGCCCGGCACCTGCGCCGCAGCGGGGCGACTCACATTTTCGTAACCAATCGAACCCATGAGCGCGCAGTGGAGATGGCGCAGGTTTTTGACGGCAAGATCATCGAATATACGAAGCTCATGGCGTTTTTGCCCGAGGTCGATATCGTTATTACCTCGAGTGGTGCGCCGCACTACATCCTCACCCGCGACGAAATGAAGAAGGTCATCGATGCGCGGCGCAATCGTCCCATGTTCTTGATCGACATCGCCGTGCCTCGCAACATTGAACCGTCGGTCAACAAGCTGGACAACGTCTTCCTCTACGACATCGACGACCTGCAGAAGGTGGTCGAGACCAATCTCGTGGGCCGCATGCAGTCGGCAGAAGAGGCCGAAGCGATTATTCGCGAGGAAGTAGAACGGATGATGGCCCGGCTCAAGACACGCGAGGTGGTCCCGACTATCGTGAGCCTGCAGGAGCAGCTCGAAAAACTGCGCATCGGCGAACTCACTCGTATGCGCGGCAAATTTGGATCGCTCACGCCGGAACAGGAGGAGGCGCTGATCGCCCTGACTAAGGGCATCATCAACAAGATCGCGCACGGCCCGATTTCGGAACTGCGACGGCAGGCCAACGAACCCGACGGTCATCATCTCGTGCTCGCCATTCGAAAAGTGTTCCGGTTACACGATTAGAATGCTGACCATCGGCTCACGGGGCTCGCAACTCGCTTTGTGGCAGGCAAACTGGATACAGGCGCGGCTGGAAAGCTTGGGCGCCAAATGCCGCCTCGAAATTATCCATACTACCGGGGACAAAATCACGGACGTTCCTCTCTCCAAGGTCGGAACCAAAGGGCTGTTCACCAAGGAGATTGAAGAGGCGCTGCTGAGCGGCGCGATCGATGTGGCTGTGCATAGCCTGAAGGACATGCCTACCGAGCTGCCGCCTGGTCTGACGCTAGCGGCGATTCCGGAGAGAGAGGACCCGCGCGATGCGATGGTCGGTGCGAAGCTGTCGGAGTTGGCGCAACATGCGCGAGTCGGAACCAGTTCTCTGCGGCGGGCAGCGCAACTGCGCGCGATCCGGCCGGATCTTGAAATCGAGAATATTCGCGGGAATCTGGACACCCGCCTGCGCAAGCTGGATGAGGGGCGCTACGACGCAATCATGCTGGCGGCGGCAGGCTTGCGGCGACTGGGCTGGGAAAATCGAATAAGCGAGTTGCTCGATCCGGAGGTAATGTGTCCCGCGGTGGGACAAGGGGCGCTGGCGGTGGAGACTCGCGCGGATGGCGGCGAGGCTTACGATCTCTCCAAGCGCCTGGATCACGCCGAGAGCAGAATCGCCGTGACCGCCGAGCGCGCCGTGCTCGCATCCTTGGGCGGTGGCTGCCAGGTTCCGATCGGCGCGCACGCGACAGTCGACAATGGTCGAATGCTGTATATCCGTGCGGTAGTCGTGTCGCCCGACGGCAAGCAAGTCATACGGAAAGAGGCGCGCGGGCTAGCGAACGAAGCCGCCGCTATCGGCCGCGTGCTGGGTGAGCAGCTCTTGGCTGAGGGCGGCAAACAAATCCTGGAGGCCGTCGACGGCGCGGAAGTGGACCCGACCTTGCGCACATGAGTAATTTTTCACAACGTTCACACGAGTGTGAACGCGGCACGCATGAGTGCGTGCGCTACGCATGAGCAAGGTTTATCTGGTGGGAGCCGGACCAGGCGACCCTGATCTCATCACTTGGAAGGGCCGTAAACTGCTGGCGATCGCCGACTCCGTATTGTACGATCACCTGGCCAGCGAGCATTTGCTGGAGCTGACTCCCAAGAATTGCGAGCGCATCTATGTCGGCAAGAAGAAAGCCGTACGTGCGTTTCCCAAGAAGAGATCTGCGCCATGATGATCGCGCGCGCGCGGCGGGGGCTGACTGTGGTCCGTCTGAAAGGCGGCGATCCTTTCATCTTTGGCCGAGGTGGCGAAGAACTGGAAGCTCTGTCGGATGCAGGCATTCCGTTCGAAGTGGTTCCTGGAGTGACGTCGCCGTTAGGTATTGCCGCCTATAGCGGCGTGCCGCTGACGCATCGCTCGCATACTAAGCTGGTTACGTTTGTGACCGGGCACGACGTAGATGGCATCGATTGGAGCAAGGTGGGCCAGTCGGAGACGCTGGTCATCTTCATGGGGATCGCGTCTATTCGCGGGATCGCGCGGGAGATTGTGACCCATGGCCGCTCGGCCGATACTCCCGCTATTGCGGTGCGCTGGGGTACGCGACCCGATCAGGAAACGGTGTCAGGGACGCTTGCGACGATCGCCGATCGCATCGAGCGGGCCGACTTGAAGCCTCCCGCCACGGTCATCATCGGCGAAGTAGTCGCCTTGCACGATCGGTTCAACTGGTTCGAGAAGCTGCCGCTCTTTGGACAAAAGATCGTGGTGACCCGATCTTCCGATCAGGCAGCGGAATTCTCTGAACAGCTACGGTCGCTGGGTGCCGACGCGATCGAGCTTCCCGTGATCTCCATCCAGCCGCCCGAGGATGCTGTGCCGCTCGACCAAGCCATTGAGCGCCTCGCCAGTTATGACTGGCTGATTTTCACCAGCGTCAATGGCCTCCGGTTTTTCCTCGAACGTGTGGACGCATCGCGGCACGATTTGCGGTCGCTTAAGGCGCGAATTTGCGCCATCGGTCCGGCAACGCGCCGAGCGGTCGAAAATCTGCACTTCAAGGTGGATCTGATGCCGGAAGAGTACGTCGCCGAGAGCCTGGTGAAAGCTTTCGCCGGGGAGCAACTTGCCGGCCAGCGAATATTACTGCCGCGTGCCGCGGTGGCCCGGGATTTAATTCCCACTGAACTTGGAAGGCTCGGCGCACAAGTGGATGTCGTAGAGGCGTATCGCAACATCGTTCCCGAGGACGCCGCTTCGCGCGCGCGCGACATTTTCTCAGCCGGCAAGAAACCCGATTGGGTTACATTCACGAGTTCATCGACGGTGAAGAATCTGCTGGCCATCGCCGGCCGCGATGCCTTGCAAGGCGTGCGCATCGCGTCAATTGGACCGGTGACATCGGAAACCGCGCGAACGCACGGGCTGACCGTAGATGCTGAAGCGAAGCAATACACGCTGGACGGCTTGATCGCGGCGATTCTGGAACGAGAAACGCAGAAACTAGCAACTACCAGATATATTCTTTCGCCTGATCGCGCCGCTCATAGCTATCCAGCACATGCACGACGCGGATCTTCTTCAGCTTGCCGGGGTTCAGCGCGCCGATCGGAATATACATGATGCGCCGGTTCAGGTGCGCGGCGATGGAGCGGAAAATGGAACGCGGAGGCTTGGCGGCAACATACACGACATAACGCTGCGTAGAATAATCCAGACCGGCCAGCAATAACCGCTCGGGCTTGTTCTGCGCCACGTCGTAATCCGGATCGGACCACACGTCGATCATCCGCCGCGGCGGAAGCGTCATCAGAAATCCGCCATACTCAGCCCGGCCGATTCCCGGCCCCACCACGATGGTCGAAGGGATGGGTGGAGTAAAATGCCATGTCCGATTCGTTCTGGTGCTCGCCCAGCCAGGTGGTCAAATATTGATAACGATCGCCGGCGTCTTCATCGAAAATAACGACGGCCGCGCCCACTTCACCGGTGATCCGGTCGAGCTGTCGTACATAAATCTTGTTCTCGTGCCAGTTGCGGATCGTTTCCCGCAGATCGATGCCGTCGAGGATCGAGGTGGTGAAGGGTTCGGTTCGCATGCGCTCTTCCGACAGCATGCTTTTCGCTTTTCTCTTCAAGAAGCGGCCGTAATCCTCAATCACCAGGTCTTCGGGAGGATACGAGCAGATGGCAGTGCCATCGGTTTGACGCGCCCATTCGCCTTCGGACCTTTTCTTTCTTTCGGGACTTCAGAACTTTTGGCACCAGGCGCTGTTTGGGACGCGGAAGACGCCGGCGCAACCGAAGCTTCTTGGTGTTGATCCACACTTCTTCGCCCGACAAGTTCACGGTTTCAAGCAAATCGCTGGCGTCCTTCTGCCGCAGATAGCGGTTGGCCATCTGCCAGACTTCGTAGGCGTAGTTGTCGTCCACCACCGAGCGGGCCGCGACAGTGAGATCGAAAACGCCCGCCACCAGATCGCCATTGATCGAAGCCAGATTGCGCGTGAATCGCGCCATCATGCGGCGCTGCCAGTACTCGATTTTGTCGCCGGTGTTCTTGACGTATTCTTTTTCGGCCTCGCGCAGCAGATCGAATTGCACCTTGGGTCGGTCCACCAGCTCATCCGCCGTCATCTCGACGCGAAACGCCTCGTAACGATCCTGCAGATATGGATACTCGATGGTGATCTCGGCCAGGCAGTCGGGATGCGGATTCAGCAGCCGGACATCCGCCGGTTTGCGGCTGCGGGGCTGGTCCTCGGGAACCTCCATGGCGTCCAGCAGCGGGATCCAACAAATTCAGCGAGACGACCACGAAAACCTGCGCCAGCGGGTCGGTGCCTTGCAGCTTCCAAGCCATGCCGGCCGCGTGCGCGGCGATATCGTCGTTGCGCTCCTGCGGATAGACCCGATATGCCTCGATGTATTTTTCCATCCCGATGTAGTGGATCGAATAGGGATCGGGGTAAGCATCCGGAAGATGCGGCCGGTCGCCCGAATCCGGCTCGATGAAAATTACTTCGGCATCCACTTCAAGAGCCGAGCGCACGGCCTCGGTGAACGGATCGCAGGGTTCCACCGGAACGTAGATGGCGCGCTCTTCATCCTGCGGGTCGGGGTACAGAATAACCGACATTTCAGGCAGCCGGGCCAGGGCTTGCAGGTACACGTCTTCGAGGGAACCAGGCAGCTCAACCGCGACTATCTTAGGACGGTCGCGCAGAATAGCGCGCCGAAGTTGGATGCTGAACTCGAGCCTTCCGGCAATAACCGGAAAATACGTGAAGTTGCCGCGCCGCAGGCTGGCGGCGTCTTCAGAGATTTTAGGCCCGTGGGACATAACGCAACGCTTCATCCCCCAGAGTTTCGAGAATCGCCGTGCGCATCAAGAACCGTTCGTCGCTCAGGGTCTTCAGTGCTAAGCCATCTTCCATGCACTTCAGTTTCATGACGAAGCGGGCGATATTAATGCCGTCCCGAACCGTGTAGCGCTCGTCGGCGGAGTGCGCCTGCTGCAGGAAGTCGGTGACGTAGTTCAAAATCTGCTCGTCGCCGAAAGGCACGTTTTCCTTCAGGATGGCGTACTCCTCGTGGCGCTCCGGAAAATCGATGGTGATCTGGGGTTGCAGACGCGAGTGGATATACTCCGGCAGATCGAACGTGGACGCGTCGTCGTTCATGGTCGCCACCATGCGAAATAGCGGATGAGCTTTGATCTTGATTCCGGCCACAATCGATTCGACGTAACGCCGATTGTCGAGCAGCGGCGCGAGACTGGCCCAACTCTTCTCGCTCATCCGATTGCCTTCGTCCAGGATTGCTACGCCGCCACGGATCATGGCCGTCACCAATGGAGAAGCCACGTAGCGCAGCCGCGAAGCGCCTTCAATCACCGGCGTGACCAGCAGATCCTCCGGGCGCGTGTCCACCGTCGCCTGCATGATATAAACTTCGCGCTGCAGCCTTTTCGCCGCGGCATATGCCAGCGTGGTCTTGCCGACGCCCGGCTTACCGAGCAAGCGCGGGTTCATGGGGACATCCTGAGGATCCACCACCAGCCATGAGGCCAACAGTTGCCGCATGACCTCTTCCTGGCCAACCCAGGTCACGGTTAGTTCGTCGGGATGAGCCAGATGAAGGGTGGTCCCTTCGATCTCCACCATCATATGATTGCTATTTTACACGTCCAACGCGCTTAGATACGCGATGGGATGGATGTTATGCGGCTGCGGAAGTGAATTTGATGACAGTCTTGAGCGTGTTCGATGAGTCGCAATATGCCATTTCGAACGCGCGAGCCATGGGACGGCACCCAGGTGAAGGATAAAGCTGGAAGAAGATCTGTTGGACGCCATGCGGCTCAAGACGGCTGATTTTGGCGACTGTCGCCGCAGCCTGATGAATGCAGGTGCCACAATCGAGGCCCAAGCTCGAACAAGTTTCCGGGTTGTTCTCTATCAACAGGTCCATTGTTCTTTCCGCCTTCGTACTAGGTAAAGGTAATTATTATCGTTTAGGGGAATTTTTCCTATAGTACCGGTGAGTGGTTAGCGCACCTCTTTTGCGGGTATCGGGGGGTGGGGTACGCGGGGGGTGAAGTTTTACTTAAGAAATCCGCTAGTTCGTACTACGTAAGAACTGAGTTCATCATTCAGGGGATCGTCTAAGGCCAGGAGCTTCCGCAGTTGCGGCGTTAGCCGTTCCTGAATCTCTGGACGAAGCAGTTGTTTTTGATACTGTTGCTGAGGCTTGTCCCAGCGAGCATAGAAGGCATGCATGGCGCAGCGAGGCTTCGGGGTGCGGTTGGCCGTGCCCCCGTGCCACATGTGCGCATTCATCACGACAACCGTGCCCGCTTGGCCTGTGATCAAGCGCTCTTCGGGATGCGGGGCTTGCGGATCGCCCAAGGCTTGCTGCGGCAGTTGGCCAAAGCGATGCGATCCAGGAATCATGCGAATCGCGCCGTTTTCCTCGGTAAAGTCGTCCAGCATCCAGACCGTGTTGCACACCCAGTAGCCCTTTTCGTCGGGAATGGCACCCATATCGGCGTGCAGAGGCTGCACCCAGGTGGAGTGCGGATTAGCAGAACGAGCATTCAGGCTGCTTAGCTTGAATTGGGGGCCGAGGACGTGACCGATTCGCTCCAGAATCTCCGGCATGGCGATAGCGCGCGCGAAAACTTCGCCTTTGTCGACCAGGTTGGCCAACCGCAGCGTCTGTTCCTCCTGCTTGAATTCTGATCCGGCGTGTTCTCCCTCGCTGAGAAACAATTGGCTGATTCGCTGGCGGAGCTCGCCCAATAGCTGAGGTCCCATGTACTTTTCAAGAATCAGATAGCCATCGTGATCGAGCTGGTCGCGGTCTGCGGGGGGCATTGTTAATTCAATTGTAACCAAGCCTCTGCGCTATGCTCGCTATTGTATATGAAGCCGCTCTTGATCCGATTAAAACGGCCGGCGTTCGTGCGACATGCGATTCGTAGAGCAGTCCGTCAAGCAGAGTACCGCGCCATGCGCGACGCCTACCGCAAACAGCGGATTCGGCACAGGATGCCGATAACTGGTCCAATACCGAAGAATTCAAACTGTGAGACAGTTCGCAATCTGGTGGGCGAAGTTGCCCGCGCCGGCTGGTCGTCGGCGATCCCCGTGGAGGTCCGAATGGGCAGTCGAGAGGGGTTGCCATCGTCTTGTGTCGTAAACCTGGACAATCTTCGCACTGCGGCATGCGTCAGTGGTTCGATTCCCGTGCTGCGACGGGTTGATCGACTTGGACTCGGGGGCTTCACGCTGAAGTTGTTGCGGCCTTGGCGTCATCGTTAAACGATCACCCGGCCAGCGTCAGGCAGCCGACTTGACCCCAGGACAGCTGGTTGATGTAATGGACACAGTCTGGATAGGAGGCGATAGGGATGACTCGCTCCGTCGCAGTTTTCGGTCTGTTGTTCTCCCTTGCCGTGTCGGTGCCGTTGTGGGCGAAAGGGGACACGGTGCTGATTGAGGTCAAGGGCGAGACCCTGAGCACCCCGATCAAGATTACCGATCCAAAGATCGAGGAATTCACACCTTGGGCTGGCCCAGGAGTCAACGGCGCCAGAGTGCCCGACGCCGAAGGTTTCATCATAGATTGGCACGCAGGGATTGTGACACAACAACCCACGGGACTCCAACATTATGAGGTCTCATTCTATGCAGGCTGCCGCACAGCGACACGCTGGAACGCCACGATAAAGGAGTGTCTCGCTGAGAAGCCCCGCCTTGTCTACGTTGTGTTCTACGATTATGACCCTTCATCGTCAAGAGGCTTCGTTTACCTGCCGGGCAAAGGCTCGCCGTTCTATTATGTCAACATGGGTTCGATCGCTCGCTGGTGTGAGGGGAACTGGTTCGTAGCAAAGGATTCCTGGGAAGACTTCATCAGGCCTGTCATCGCCAAAGCGCTTCATCAAAGCCATTAAAATACTCGACCGCTGCGTTGGTTGAGCCGAGAATCCTATACAATCTGCTGGTGATCAACGAAGAGCTATGCCGGGAGCTTCTGGCAATGCGTGCCGAGGATGGGCGAGTCCGGCAAGAGTCGCTGGACTCCGGCCAGCTCGGGGCCGCTTATGTTCCACAAATGGAAGCGGTGCACATCCGTAACGCTGTTCGCCTGAGAGAGTTGATTGCAGTACATGGCTGGCCAGACGAGGCTATTGCGGGCAAGGAGGGAGCGGAGGCGGCATGGTTAATCGTCCAGCACGCAATCGGTGAACCTGAGTTTCAGAGGGAAATGCTGCGTTTGCTGCGTGCATGCGCGGGTGCGAAGCGTGTGCCGCTATGGCACGTAGCGTATCTGGAAGATCGGATTGCGATGTACGAGGGCAGACCACAACGCTACGGCACACAGTGGATGGATGATCCGGTCGATGGGCGGATTCGACCTTGGAGTCTGGCGGACCCGGACCGAGTCAACGAACTGCGAGCGACGGTGGGCCTCGGACCGTTACACACTATTCCCGAGCCCGGTCCGAACTTATCTCTGGACGAGCAACAAGAAATCGTGAAAAACCAACAGTGGTGGGAGCACTGGCTGACGAATAAAGGTTGGCGGCGACATTCTCAATTCATAACCAAGCCTCTGCGCTATCCTAGTGGCTTCAGGAGTCATGAAACAGCTCGTCGTAGCCATATGTGTGGGTGTGTTTTGTATCGTGTCGTTTGCGCAGGAGCGAGACAAAGAGTTGGATGACAAGGAGGCTGCGCGTGACGACTGGTTTTACAGCCAGCGCGAATACCCGGTCGGCCAGATTCCGGCGGGCGCCAGGCTGAAGGGGATCGCCGACATCCATAATATCCAGCGCACCGTACGAGCGCGCAGGCAGACCGCGTCCGCCACTGGGAACAGCTTGAGCGCGTCCCTTGCGGCCACGCTAGACGCTGCCAACTGGACCTCCATCGGACCACGACCCACTGATGGCGGCTCAACTTATGTCACGGCTGGCCGTGTAAACGCGGTCGCGGTAGATCCTCGCGACAATAACACCGTGTACATCGGCGCCGCGGAAGGCGGCGTGTGGAAAACCACGGATGGCGGGGTCAGTTGGACGCCTCTTACAGACAACCAGGCTTCGCTGGCGAGTGGGGCGATCGCAATTGATCCCACGCATCCCGATACGGTTTATGTCGGAACGGGCGAAGAGAATTTCGCGCAGGACAGCTATTACGGCGCGGGAATCCTGAAATCCACCGACGCCGGCACTACTTGGACGAATATCGTCGGACCGTTTCTGCGAGCCACTATCGGCGCGCTGGCTATCAGCCCGAAGGGCAGCAACGTACTGCTCTGCTCCAGTAATCTCGGAATTTATCGGTCGAGCGATGGCGCAGCCACCTGGACCAGCGTGCTGGCGGGCACGGGCACCTCGGTGCTATTCGATCCCTCCAATGGCGATATCGCATACGCAGCGCTCGGAAACATTCATGGAAATGCCATCAACGGTGTGTATCGGTCCACCGACGGGGGCCAGACCTGGACGCTTCTCACTGGCTCGGGCGCTAATGCCCTGCCCACGGCAAATGTTGGACGGATCGAGATCGCAATTGCGCCTTCCACTCCCACCACTCTTTATGTCGGTATACAAGAGTCGCCGCCGAGCACAGCGGGAAATCTGCTGGGAATTTACAAAACCACGGATAGCGGCGCCACTTGGAACAATCTAAATGCTCCCGACATTTGTGCCAGCGTGGCACAGTGTTGGTATGACATGACCATCCGGGTACATCCTACCAATCCGGATCTCGTCTTCGCTGCAGGTTCGCTGTCCATCATGAGAACGATGGATGGCGGCGTGACTTGGAATCAGCTTAGCTACATCGGCCCAAACCAAGTCCAGATCCACGTCGACGAGCACTATCTGGCATTCACGCCGGATGGTAGCAAGCTATACATCGGCAACGATGGCGGCATGTACAGCACCACCGACGTCACCAATCCAGTCGGTGAGCTGGACCGAGCTGAATGACACGCTCGCGATCACGCAGTTTTATCCCGGCCTCTCCATTAATCCCACCAACGCGAACATCGCCTTTGCGGGCGCGCAGGACAACGGAACCCAGCGTTACGGCGGAATCATAAATTGGAGTTACGTTACTTGCGGCGATGGAGGCTTTACAGCGATTGACGCGGCGATCCCGGGCTAGCCTACGCTTCCTGCGATTCCATTCAGAATCCGTCCATTCCCATCATGCGAACGGCAAATGGCGGCAATAACTGGTCCTCAAAGCGAATACGGGATCAACTGCAGGACCGCGTTCAATTTATCCCTCCCCTGGCGATCGATCCTTCTGATCCACAAACCCTGTATTTCGGAACTTATCGTGTCTGGCAGACGCGTGATGGCGCTGGCAAGTGGGTGGCTATCTCGCCTGATCTCACAGGGGGGTACTTCCGGTGGATCGCCTACGATTAAGGCTATCGGTGTTGCACCTGCCGATCCGAACACCGTCTATGCGGGAACGAGCGACGGCAAAGTCCAAATGACCAGCGAATGCTTTGAATGGGACGGGGGCTTCCTGGACCGACCTTAGCTCCGGCCTGCCGACGCGTACTGTTACTCGCATCGCGGTGGACCCGATCGATCCCGGCGACGGCCTACGTCACGTTCTCTGGATTTTCCACAAACAGCCAGGGCTCACATATTTCCAGACCAACAATAGTGGCGCGAACTGGACCGATATCAGCGGCAATCTTCCCAATCTTCCGGTGAATGATCTGGTCGTTGATCCCGATATTCCCGGCACTCTGTATATCGGAACCGACGCGGGCGTGATGGTGACTACAGATAGCGGGCGCTACCTGGACCACTCTCGGCAATGGATTGCCGCTAGTAGTGGTGGACTCGCTGGTTCTGCATCGCGCGTCCCGAACGCTGCGTGCAGCCACCCATGGCCGCAGTATGTGGGACATTGTCGTTCCGCTGCCTTCCCCATCGCTCCAGCCGATCGTAAACTTCGTTTCGCCGAACAGTGTTAACGCCGGCGGGACCGATTTCTCGATATCCGTTACTGGTGCGAATTTCGTCCCTGGCACGGTGCTCCGCTGGAACGGATCGATCCGTCCAACCAACGTTATCGATAGCACGGATCTGACCGCGCAAATTAGCGCCGCGGATATCGCTTTGGTGGGGCGGATCAATATCGACGTGTTAAATCCGTCCCCCGGCGCGGGAGGGTCAAATTCATTGAATTTCAACATTGGCCCGGCGCCGGCCACATCTTCGCAGGCATTTGTTAATTCAGCGTACCCGACCGGCGGCAATATCCTTGCGCCCGGCAGTCTGGCGTCGCTGTACGGAACGAATCTGGCCGGCGGCACCGTAGTAGCCGACGCTGCGCCTCCGTGGCCGACACGCTTGGGAGGTAGCTCGATGACGCTCGGCGGGACGAACGTACCGCTTTTTTTCGTCTCGCCAGGTCAAATAAACTTCCAGGTTCCCTACTTCAATGCAACGGCACTTACCGCGGCTAACCTGACCATCACCGAGGGAACGTTGACCACGACCGTCACGGTCACCATAACGCCTTACGCGCCCGGCGTCTATACAACCAATTCGCAGGGGACAGGGCAAGCATCGGCCATCATTGCTGGAACGGCAACCGTTCCCTCGGCGACCGGAGCATTCCCCGGGTCACGGCCGGCACAAAAAGGGGAGTTCGTGTCGCTGTTTTGCACCGGACTTGGCGCCGTGAGAAATCGTCCCGGACTCGGGGCGCCTTCACCCAGCAGCCCTCTGTCCGTCACCACGACCATGCCCCTAGTTACTGTCGGCGGCGTGAATGCGAGCGTGAGTTTCTCGGGACTGGCGCCCGGTTACGTCGGTCTGTACCAGGTGAATGTTCAGGTGCCCGCCACTGTAGCCAGCGGCAATGCTGTGCCAGTGATTCTCAACATCGGCGGAGTCACTGCGAACACAGTTACAATCGCGGTGCAATAGCGCGCCGTGGAGTTTTCAAATATTCTCGTCCGCGCCACCAACTGGGTGGGCGATGCTGTTATGTGCCTTCCGGCACTGCGCGCGATACGCGGCCGCTTTCCTCGGGCGCATATCGCCATTCTCGCCAAGCCGGCTGTGGCCGGCCTGTATGTACGCGAATCCTGCGTGGATGAGGTCATTCCGTTTAATCGGAAGCTCACGAAAGCCGCGCACGAGCTGCGCTCGCGCAATTTCGATTGCGCGATCCTCCTGCAAAACGCATTCGAAGCAGCCTGGATCGCCTGGCTGGCCCGTATCCCGAATCGCATCGGTTACAATCGCGATGGCCGTGGATTGCTGCTCACGCGAGCGGTGCGGGTGCCCAAGCGAGGCGAGATTCCGCGACATGAGCGTTTCTATTATTTGGAACTGCTCCGCCGAGCCGGGCTGATCGAAACCCTTCCCGAAAGCCCGATCATCCGTCTGGAGCATGCAGCGACAATGCCTGCTCGTATTATCGGCGTCAGCCCGGGCGCGGCCTATGGTAACGCCAAGCGCTGGCTTCCGGAGCGGTTTGCCGAGGCCGCCGGGAAGCTCGCAACCGCTCGGGGCGCATCGATTGCACTGTTCGGATCGGCGAGTGAACGATCCGTTTGCGAACAGATCGCAGCACTGCTTAACGGCAATACCGTGGTCAATCATGCCGGTCAGACCACGCTCGCGCAATTTATCGACCTGGCTGCGGAGTGCGAGCTATTCCTGACCAACGATTCCGGCGCAATGCATATCGCTTCGGCTCTCGGCGTGCCGACCGTGGCCATTTTTGGGGCAACCGACGATCTCGGCACCGGGCCGACGGGGCACAAGGCGCGAGTGGTCCGCGAATCCGTGGAATGCAGCCCTTGCCTGCTCCGCGAATGCCCCATCGATCATCGCTGCATGCAGCGTGTCAGTGCGGATCGAGTTGTGAAAGAAGCCCTCGCCTTGTTGATAGACTAAGCATCTTGGACACGCGATCGAAAATCATCCCGCTTGAAGAAGCCCGTGAGCGAAAGCGCAACCAATCAACTTCTTGGCTGGCCGGTCACTTTGATCCGCTGCTTGCCGAGCATGTCCGCCGATTGCATGAACAACTCGCGCCGGGGCGTTTGCTGATTGTGGAGGTCACCAATCCTGCACGGCCATTGTTGCCGCAGCGGGCGCGGGCAGAGCTGGTCGCTGCTCTAAGCATGGTGGATTATGTTGTGCTGGGCAACGGCACGGGCGAGTCCCCAGGAATCGACGGCTCCGTCACCCAGCGATTCGTCGAGAATGTGCTGCGGCGTCATCGTGGAGAAGGCGTAGGATGACGGGGCCGCGAATCCTCGTGATCCGGCTGGGAGCCATGGGTGATGTGATCGCCGCGCTGCCCGCCGTCGCCAGCCTCAAGCACAGTATTCCCCACTCCCGGATCACCTGGGTCGTCGAACCGAAGTGGAGCGTCTTGCTAGAAGGCAATCCCTACGTCGATTCCGTGATGCATCTCGATCGCCGGACGCTTGCGGGCTTAGGGAGCGCATGGAGCGAGTTGCGAGCCGCCCGCTTCGATCTGGCGGTGGACTTTCAGGGCTTGATCAAATCCGCACTAGTAGCCACTATTGCGCGGCCGGAACGTATTTTCGGATTCGACGCCGCGCATGCGCGCGAGTCTCCGGCATCCTGGTTTTACTCAACCAAAGTACAAATACGGTCGCATCACGCTGTAGAACGTAATCTGGACCTGGCCGCGGCGGCCGGAGCTTCGAGCATTCTGCGAACCTTTCCTTTGCCACCGGGGGAACCGGAAGGCCGGCTTCCGGACGGCGATTTCGTGCTGGCTAGCCCACTCGCGGGCTGGGGCGCCAAGCAATGGCCACTCGAATATTATTCAAAGCTCGCACAGCTTTTGCGGCGCGACTGGGGCTTGCCCTTGGTAATCAATTCCGGAGAGCCGATTCGCGTCGAAGGCGCCGACACCCACGTCTCTGGGATTCCCGGGCTGATTCACGCTACGCGCAGAGCCGCCGCAATCGTCGGCGTCGACAGCGGTCCTATGCATCTCGCCGCCGCGTTGGCCAAGCGGGGCATCGCACTCTATGGGCCCACCGATCCTGGCCGCCACGGTCCCTTTGGCGGATCTTTCAGGGTTCTGCGGAGTTCTACTGCGGTGACGAACTACAAGAGAACCGGCGAGCCCGACGCGAGCATGCGGGCGATCACGCCGGACCAAGTCTTAGAAGCGCTGCAAGCGATCCTTCCACCGCGATTAAACGCTGTTAAACATGGATGAGTGTTTTTCCTAAGCCGTATGCCGACCGGGTAGCTCGCCTACGCGTGGCCGCGGGATTCGTACTTGTAGCCGCCTTCGCCTGGTTTTCTCAACCCGATGCTCGTTCTTTGATCTGGGGACTGCCGCTCTCCGCGCTCGGCTTACTCTTGCGCGCCTGGGCCACCGGCCATCTAGAGAAAAACATCCGCTTGGCGGAGAGCGGGCCTTATGCCTATGTCCGAAATCCGCTGTATCTGGGAACCGCACTGGTAGCAGCAGGACTGGTCATTGCTTCGCGCCGATGGCTCCTGGCGGTGCTGTTCGCTGCGGTCTTTATGCTGATTTACCTGCCCGTGATCGAGCTCGAAGAGCAGCATCTTCGCAATCTGTTTCCTGATTTCGATGCGTACGCACGACGAGTTCCCGCCCTCCGGGTCACACTCAGCGCTGCAAAATCCGCCGGCCATTTTCAGTGGGCTCTGTATAGACGCAATCGCGAATATCAAGCGCTATTGGGCTGGTTAGCTGGCGTATCGCTTTTGGTCGCGAAGGTTCTAGTACTCTGAATTCCCGAGTTTCCTTGTATTCTTAAGTTATGTGCGGCATCGTCGGTTACATCGGCAACAGGAAGGCCGTCCCAATTATCCTGGATGGCCTGCGCCGCCTGGAATACCGTGGCTACGATTCCGCCGGCATTGCAGTGTTGAACGGTGACAACCATCTTTCTGTTCGTCGCGCATCGGGCAAGCTGCGAAACCTGGAAGAAGCGATCCGTGTAAATCCGCTGGATGGTCCTTATGGCATCGGCCATACGCGTTGGGCAACCCACGGCCGTCCGACCGAAGAGAACGCTCATCCCCATCGCGACTGCACCGGCGACATCGTGGTGGTGCACAACGGCATCGTCGAGAATTATCTTCAGCTCAAGCATCAGCTCCAGCTAGAAGGCCACAAATTCTGTACCGAGACCGACACCGAAGTCATCGCCCATCTGGTGGAGAAGTATTACCAGGGCAACCTCGAGGACGCGGTACGGAAGGCGGTGAAGGACCTTTCGGGCGTATTCGCCCTGGGCATCATCTCTAGTTCAGATCCAAACAAAATTGTGGCGGCGCGTTCCGGCCCGCCAGTAGTTATCGGGCTGGGCGACGGCGAATACTTCGTGGCTTCCGATGTGCCCGCCATCTTGAGTCATACGCGCGACATGTTCTTTTTGAATGATGGCGATCTGGCGGTGCTGACACCCGAAGGCGTTCACTTGACCGACTTTAATGGCAAGCCCGTCAAGCGGCAAGTCACACACATCGTGTGGGACCCTATCATGGCCGAAAAGGGTGGCTACAAGCATTTCATGCTCAAGGAGATTTTTGAGCAGCCGCGCGCTGTTCGCGATACCGTGCTGGGGCGCGTGGGCCAGGAATCGGGCCGCATCTTTCTGGACGAAATGGACATAAGTCCCAAAGTCTTCCGCGAGTTCCAGTCCGTCAAAATCATCGCGTGCGGCACCAGTTGGCACGCCGCCTTGGCCGGCAAGTTCATGATCGAGAAACTGGCGCGCATCCCTGTGGAAGTGGATTACGGCAGTGAGTTCCGCTATCGCGATCCGATCGTCTCCAAAGACATGCTCACCGTAGTGATTTCGCAGTCCGGCGAAACGGCGGATACTTTGGCGGCACAGCGCGAAGCCAAACAGAAGGGTTCGAAGACCCTCGCCATCTGCAATGTCGTTGGCTCGATGATCACGCGCGATGCGGCCGGCTCTCTTATGACACACGCCGGCCCGGAAATCGGCGTAGCGTCGACCAAAGCTTTCACTTCTCAACTTACGGCGCTCTTCATCCTGGCAATGTACCTGGGCCAGGTTCGTGAGGTACTCTCCGCGGACGATTCCCTCAAGCTCGTTCAGGAACTCGTTCGACTTCCGGGCAAACTCGAGGCCATCCTGGGCCAGACCGCCATCTATGAAGAGCTGGAAAAGAAACTATCCCGCTCCACCGATTTCCTGTTTCTCGGTCGCGGCATTCATTTTCCAATCGCTCTCGAAGGCGCGCTCAAGCTGAAGGAGATTTCCTACATCCACGCCGAGGGCTATCCAGCCGGCGAGATGAAACATGGGCCGAACGCGCTGATCGACGAAAATCTCCCAGTGGTTGTACTGGCCACGCGCGATCCGGAAAGCGAAGAGAGCCGTCTGCGATATGAAAAGACGCTTTCGAACATTCAAGAGGTGAAGGCGCGCAACGGCATCGTAATCGCCGTGGTATGTGAAGGCGACGAACAAGAAGTAAGTAAGATCGCCGACTATTTGATCCCGATTCCGGCTACGACGGAACTTCTCCTGCCGATCCTGGAGATCGTACCGTTGCAGCTGCTCGCTTATCACATCGCGGTGCGCCTGGGATGCGACGTCGATCAGCCGCGCAATCTCGCCAAGAGCGTAACGGTCGAGTGAAGCAATTCACCCACCAGATCCACATTGCGACCCACGGCAAAGGCCTGTACGAATTTACGAGCGAGATCAGCTCGTGGCTCCAGGGCCATCCGGCCCAGACCGGCCTCGTGACCGTTTTCTGCCAGCACACCTCGGCATCGTTCGTCATTCAGGAAAATGCCGACCCGGACGTGGTGGCTGATCTGGCCGAATTTTTCAGCCGGCTAGTCCCCGAGGACACGCGCCTCTATCGCCATACCGCCGAAGGTCCAGACGATATGACCTCGCACATTCGCTCGGCTCTTACCCAAACTCAAGTCTCCATTCCGATCCGTAATGGAAAGCTGGCGCTGGGCACTTGGCAAGGCGTGTACTTGTTTGAGCATCGGGAGCGCGCGCACCGGCGCAGCGTAGTATTGCATTTGCTCGCGGAGTAGATGTGCGAAAAGGCGCCCGTTTTATCGTGGGCGTGCTGGCTGCTATCGGATTTCTGTTCGTTTTAGTCACCTTTACGCCGATCAACTTTTGGTGGGCCAGCCACCTGGCTGGCGCCTGGAACGACCCCGTTGGCGAGATGCTGATCGTGCCGGGCGCCGATGCCGTTCAGGGATCCATCGGGTATTCTTCCTATTGGCGCAGCGTATATGCGGTGCGTGCCTGGAAACAAGGCGGGTTTCAGACCGGTGGTAGTGTGTGGTGGAGGAGGCAGCGACGGTCAACCTTCTATCGCCGAACAGATGCGCGATTTTATGGTCGCCGAAGGAATCCCAGCGGCGGCCGTTCGCGTTGAAACCGAATCCCAAAGCACGCATGAGAATGCGCTCAAATCGAAGTCTCTGCTGGACCAGCTCTCCGGTACAAAGGTCTTGCTCACCAGCGACTATCATATGTTTCGCGCTTATCGCGCTTTCCGCAAGGCGGGCATTGATGTCCAGCCGCGTCCTTTTCCCGATGCAATCAAGCAGAGCATGTCGCGGTTGAATCGGTGGCCGGTATTCTTGGGCTTATGCATGGAGACTGGCAAGATCGGGTATTACTTCGTGCGCGGCTGGATCTGAATCCTCGCTTCCAGCCGAATAGGCAACGCGCCGTGCCGGCGTACGCGTATCAGCGGCGCGGGATGTTTTTCTCCGAAAACGGTCGATCTCCAGCTCTCTATTATTTCGGCCCCGTCTGGCAATACGATGTGTGTCGCCGCATCCATTGATCCGAGATGCCAAAGCTGTTCTACATCGTGATCGCCCGGAGGGCCCTCGATCTCATCGACGATGACGATGACGTCCGGTTTTTGAAACTCGATCCGTCGGCGGTGGAGGAAGCCGTCGTACCGGCACTCAGCTTCCAGAAGATCGCGCTCGGTATTCGTCTTCCACGAGAGAATCGTTACTTCAGGACGATTCGCCCAGCGGAACGGCCCGGCTACGGCGGCTTGATCGCGGCTGTCAATCCGCACCGTATTATGCGCCTCGGTTCCGCGAAACCAGTCGCGCCATTTTGGATCGCCAACGTAAGTGTAGGTTCCCGGGTCGATCAAAATCTCGTTATCGCCAGAGCGGACGACAATGCTCAACGTATCGGCATGGCTGTGACCGGCGCCCCATGGACCGAACGGACCGGCGTCGACGATCGCCTGCACTTCTCCCGATACCATCACCGCAATACCAGCATCGGAAAAAAGCCGTGATCCCCACTTCCCTGCCCCTGGCTTACGGGAAACCACGCCGGCGCCGAGCCACCAGATCGCTTGTTCATGAAGTTCGTCGACGTCCCATTGCCAATCCCGCCGATCCAAGACAATACTCGCCGTCGCCATGGTCGCGCGGCCGAAGCGATCCCGCTGCCCGTACGGATGAACCAATCTTCCGCCATCGTCATCGCCGATGAACGAGCAGCGCTCGCGCTGGCCCAAGCAGAGCATCGAGATACTCCGCCATGCGCTCGAGCTTGTCCATGTAGGACCGGTCTGGTTTGGCCAGAATCGCGTGCAACAGGAACATGTCCAGTGCGTACACGTGATAATACGTCGATTGCTCGAAGTGGCTTCCATCGCCGTGTACCTGCCGCTCCATCTGCTCCCGCATCACTTGGCCGCCTAGCTGCTCCCATCGCCCGCCTTTGGGCAGGCCCGCGAAGAATAGTCCCAACGCGTGCAGCGCCAGCGCCTCTCCAAGCAGATGCGTGTTCGGGGAAAAATAGAACGAGAGATTGTTCTCCAGGTGCACTCCGTGCCGATACAGTTCCGGCAGCCAGCGGGCTCGAAAATCAGCCGGAAGCTTCGGCCCAACAAGGTGCCATACCCAGATCCACGACAGTGCGCGAAATGCCACCTCCAATGCACTTGCCCAATTGATGCCTCGATGATATGGATTGGCGGCAAACCAGCTCTCCAGTTGAGCTTGAATCTCGTCCAGATCCGCTCTGATCGCCCGTGAAAAGATACGCCTGCGCCAGCATCACCAGGTGTTGGTGCCGGTTCAATTCCCAAATCATTTTATGGTCGCCCGCCTTAGCCGCGTCGAGGTAGGGAATCAGCCGAAAATAATCGAGACCAGTTTCAATCCCGCTTTGGTAGTCGCGCCTCCAATGGATCTCCGCCCCGGTATCGACGCTTAGCCCCAGGATTGGAAACCGATGCGTCCCTGATCTGGCCCGCCAGCGCAATCACGTCTTGAGCAAAACGCGTGCCCATAAGCTTGCCGGCCATCTCACCAGGATCCGGCAATGGAAACCGCCGCGGCGTGTAGTTACTCGGCCCGATCTTCGGTGGCCTTGCATAGAGATACGCGTTGGTGAACTCTTGTTTGAGGCGAAACGCGATTTCGCGGGGAGTTCGCAAGGAGTATTCTATCGTGCCAGCCCCGCCGCCTTGAATTGCGATAATCGAAACAGGCTGCGTAACGACGGCCTCGTTCTATGTGTGGCATCGCCGGACAATTTCTGCGCGACGGAAAGGCCGAGTTGGCCGACATCCGCTGGATGTGCGATCAGATTCGCCATCGCGGTCCCGATGATGACGGCTATCACATCGATGGCGCGTGCGGGATAGGCATGCGCCGGCTTAGCATTATCGACCTTAGTACCGGCCATCAGCCTATCTCCAACGAAGACGGAACCGTGTGGGTAGTATTCAACGGCGAGATTTACAACTACCATGAACTGCGCTCGGACCTGATCCGCCGCGGCCATCGCTTCAAGACCAATAGCGACACCGAAACATTAGTGCACCTTTATGAAGAGGAAGGGGCCGGTGGCATCCAGAAGCTGCGTGGCATGTTCGCCTATGCCATCTGGGATGCTCGCGATCGGTCGCTGCTGCTGGTTCGCGACCGTTTCGGCAAGAAGCCGCTCTATTTCGCCGCTTTACCGCAAGGACTGTATTTTGGCAGCGAGCTGAAATGTCTGCGTTTGCCCGGCGTCCCGCTCGAAATTGATCGCCAGGCGCTGCAACTGTACTTCGCTATCAACTATATCCCCGATCCCTGGAGTATCTACCGATCCATTCGCAAACTGACGCCCGGCGGATGGCTGCGCTACCATGCCGACGGCAAGGTGGAGGAAGGCCGCTATTGGAAGCTTCCCCCACCTGCTGAGGAAGCTGCCCCTGGGTTTACGGAGGAAGCCGCTTGCGATCTGGTGCGCGAAACCTTCGATGAATCGGTGCGGCTACGCCTCATTTCCGATGTCCCTCTGGGAGCGTTTTTGAGCGGAGGTATCGACTCTACCTCGGTTGTTGCTTCCATGACCCTGCAAACCAAGGAGCCGGTGAAAACTTTTTCCATCGGCTTCGAGGAGCCCGACTTCAACGAGCTTTCCCTAGCCTCCGCCGTAGCCCGCAAGTACAAAACAGATCACCACGAAATCATCGTCCGGCCGAATTCGATCGACCTGGTTTCTAAGCTGGTGCACCATTTCGACGAACCCTTTTGCGACTCCTCCGCGATCCCGACCTACCTCGTATCCGAATTTGCCGCTCAACACGTCAAGGTGGCGCTCACCGGCGACGGCGGCGACGAGCTGTTTGCCGGCTACGAGAGTTTCTTCGAAATCCAACGGATGCGCGGGATGGATCGCGTTCCGCTAAGCGCGCGAAAAGTCCTGGCTCTGGTTTCCGACCTGCTTCCTTATTCTGCCTACGGGAAGAACTTTCTGCGGATGATCAGCCGTCCAACGGCGCTGGAGCGTTACTTCGAAAACAACTCACCGCACTTCCTGCTCAGCCGGCTGCTGACCCCGGAATGGATGCCGCCTGGCGACTCGGCTTTCCTCACCAACGCGCTCAGTCATTGCCTGCTTCCCAATGGCGCTGATGTTCTTACCCAAGCGCTGTATTTCGAAGCCACCGCCAAGCTCACCGGAGACATGCTCGTCAAGGTGGATCGTATGTCGATGGCAAACTCCCTGGAAGTCCGCTGTCCAATGCTGGATCACAAACTGGCTGAGCTCGCGGCTCGCATCCCGCACTCCTGGAAGCTTCGCAATGGGCGAGGCAAGGATATCTTCATCCGAGCCGTGGGTGATCGTTTGCCTCCTGAGCTGCTACACCAACCCAAGCGCGGTTTCGGCGTGCCGCTGGCCCATTGGTTTCGCGGTTCTCTACGAAGCTTCCTTATGGGACCACCTCACCAGCCCTTCGTTTCTGAATCGTGGAATCGTTTCGTCCGGCTTCGTCCGGCACCTGCTGGCCGAGCATGACAGTGGCCGCCGCAATAATTATCACCACCTCTGGAAACTATTGATGCTCGAGTTGTGGTTCCGGGATTTCGATCAGCTTCCCACTACGCCAGGTACCGCCCGCAGGTCGAGGCTCGGATCGTCTAACCGGTGCTCGCGCTAATCATCTTCTGGATAGCAGTACTGGTTCCTTTTTACGCATATATCGGCTATCCGTTGGTTCTACTATTGCTGCGCTTAATGATTCGCCGCGATGTGAAGAAAGGCCCCATCCAGCCGTTCATTTCCCTGTTAATTCCGGCTTACAACGAAGACGACGTCATCGCGCGTAAGATCGAGAACTCGCTCGCGCTCAATTATCCTGCCGATCTGCTGGAGATCGTGGTCGCTTCCGACGGATCCAAGGATCGAACAGCTGAGACAGCCCAGAAACTAGCGGACGGAAACCGAGTTCGCGTGCTGGCGTATACCGAGAACCGCGGCAAGATCGCGACCCTCAATGCCAGCATTCCCCAGTTGCGAGGCGAGATCGTTGTTTTCTCCGATGCCTCCGCCATGTTGCCCGCCGATTCAGTCCGCCGCTTGATCGAGAATTTTGCCGACCCGGCAGTCGGCGCCGTCAGCGGCCTATACAAGATTGTCAAAGCCGACGAAGTGGACGTCGGCAAATCGGAAGACCTCTATTGGCGTTACGAAACGTTCCTCAAAATTCAGGAGTCGCGATTAGCTTCCATTTTAGGGGGCCATGGCCAGATGCATGCCATCCGCAAAGAACTCTATCCTTACCCGCCACCCGGCACCATCAACGACGACTACATCATTCCCGTATCCGTTCTTGTCAAAGGCTATCGTGCGGTTTACGAACCGACCGCCATCGTTTACGAAGAAGCGCACGAAATGACCGGCTTCGGGCGGCGCATCCGAATCATGGCGGGAAATGTCCAGCAGCTGCGTGAGATTAAAGGCCTGCTCAATCCGCTCCGCCCCTGGCCCTGTTCTTTTTCCTGTCGCACAAAGTGAGCCGGCTGGTCGTGCCTTTCGCCATGCTGGCGGCATTCATCGCAAATCTGTTCTTGTTGCAGTCCAGCTTCTATTTCGCCGTCTTCTGCGCGCAATTGGTCTTCTATGTTCTCGCCGCGCTCGGGACAGTGGCTCCGCTGCGGCCTAAAATCCTGATGCTGCCGTTTTATTTCACGATGATCAACGCCGCCGCTTTTATGGGGTTCTACCATGCGTTTACGCATCGCCGCAGCATGGCGTGGAAGTAGCTATCATGTAGCTGTGAAACGTGTGATCATCTTCCTTCCCGATCATCTTCACGAGCAACTTCGTCGAGAAGCATTTCGCTTACGCCAGCGCATGACCTGCCTGATACGGTCGAGGCTGGAAGAGACTCTACCTCACCATGAACAATCCAGGCACAGGGCGATCCTTTGACGCGGGTAGCGGGTATCTGCCGGGGCCCGGTTTTCAGCGCCTCAATTGATGAAGAACTCCATGGAAGCTGACCCGCAGTTCATCGACACGTGGGGTTGGTTGCTACTAGCGAACGATCCCAGCTACTCGTCGGTTTTTGAATTGCGCAGCGACGCGACGAGTCATAACGATCCCTGGGTGACGACCGACTATGTGCTGGACGAAGCACTGACAGGCCTCTTCGCTTCAACGCGCTTCAGCAAAGCTGTAAGATTCGTCGACAGCATTTTCAAAGCTCAGAAAATCGGATCGTTGGCGATTGAGCGGATCGATCCGCAACGCTTCGACAATGCCTGGAAATTGCGCTTGCGCTACGTCGAGAACCAATCTCAGGACTCTGCAGTTGTTGTGTGCAGCTAGACACGTCGTGTCTTTGATAACACGCATGCGCCGTCCGTATCGCGTGCGCTATCAATCGCTTACGCGCTGGCGGCCCACCTGCCTTTCCTCTTGCCATGAAGATAAGAAAAAAGACAATGCAGGCCATCAAGTTTCTGGCAATTCTGGCCGCCACGACCACCGAAGTCTTGGCCGAGGACGCAACCCGCCGACTGGTCGTCAGCATCCCTGACCGCAAAATCGTGTTGATGGAAGACGGCCACGTGGTGAAGGTCTATCCCATCGCAGTCGGCAAGAAGAGCACGCCCAGTCCCGATGGGAATTTTCACATTGCTAGCCGGATCGTAAAGCCCACTTGGTATCAGCCAGGCAAGACGGTTGGCCCGGGACCCGCGAATCCACTAGGCACTCGCTGGCTGGGCTTAGGCTACAAAGGCTACGGTATTCATGGAACGAATATGCCGAATTCAATCGGTAAAGCTGCGTCGCACGGCTGCATTCGGATGCGGAATCACGATGTCGAGGAATTGTTCGAACTGGTGCAGGTCGGTGACCCTGTGGATCTGCTCACTGAAGTAAGTGCCGATCTCGCTAAAGTGTTCGGCGACCAGACGGCCGAAAACGCAACGACCACCGCTGCTGGAGGCCTCCAATGACAGCCATGACTTTGGCGGGTGACTTTCCGGCGGCCGCTTTGGGCCTTATCTTCAGCCTCGGATGCGCGCTGCTCTTGGCATTCGTTGTCCTGCGGTTTGTAATCGGGCTGGTGACCCGCGAACAGTATAATGTGACCGATGACTACGCGTCGCGTTCGCGCTATTGTTTGGATGGGTCACCGTGGCGATCGGACAAGCGCAGAGTCCCGAGGAAGCCGCGGCGCAACTGGCGGCCCGTATCTCCTCGCAGCTGCCGCGCCACCCAACCGTTTCGCTCGAATTGCAAAACCTGTCATCCATGACATCCGCCGATTTGTCCGGCTTCGGCAGGGCTCTGGAGGAGGAACTACGCAAATCGGGTCTGCCGATGACGGCCATGCATCCTGAAACGCGCGTGCGCATCACTGCGTCCGAGAATACGCGAGGCTTGTTGCTGGTAGCTGAGATATTTAGCGGCGAAATTCGGGCAGTCATTATGCAGCCTTGGGTCGCACCGCCAACGTCCGAAACCAAACCGCGCGTCAGGATTTTGCGAACGCCAATTTGGGATCAGCCTGAGCCGGTGCTGGATCTTTTGTTGCTCGATTCTGGTTCCGAATTGCTGGTGCTCAGCCCTGCCGCGGTTTCGACCTTTCGTATGACCGGCGGCAAGTGGATCCCCGGCGACGTAGCGGCGCTTTCGCTTGCCAGGCCACCCGCGCGCGATCCACGCGGGCGCATCGAGAATGTACCGGCCGGATTTCGCGTCTACTTACCGGGAACAACTTGCAGCGCTACGCTACAGCCAGCGCTCAAGGTTGCATGCGCTCCTGGCAACGACGCCTGGCCGATGAATTCGCGCGACGCCAGCTTCGTCGACCGTTGGGTGACCGGTCGAAACGTCCTGGAGTCGCCCAGCTTCCAAAGCCCGTTCTACGCTGGTGCGAACGGCTGGTTCTCGACCGCCGATCATCGGATCCTCGACCGGACGGGCAACGCACTCGCTCTGCCGGGAATGCTGGGGGAGCGACTTCGCACAAGTAGAGAATCCCTGCGTGCCTGATCCAACCGTTCTTGCATCTGGCTCGGGCGACAATCCGGACCAGGATCAGGCCCAGGCTTTCGAAATTGCCAGCGGCCGAGCTGCGCCACTGAGCGAACCGCTGACTCTACCGGGCCCGATCACCGCACTTTGGCCCGCTGAGACCACCGGGCAGGCGACGCTGGTCGTCCGAAATTCAAAGACAGGAAACTATGAGGCTTCGCGCCTGGGCGTGGCTTGCACTCAGTAGCGCCTGGTTGGGCGCCATCACCGGGGCAACACGACCGCGCTATGGCGGCGCTTTAACCGTTGAGATCTCGAATGCTTCAATCCTGCTCGATCCGATGGGCGCGCATGGACACCTGTCTGCCTCGATTACCGAAACCTTGGTGCGAGTGGGCGCGCGCGGCGTGATGGAACCACAATTGGCGCTGGCTTGGCAGCACGAGCCGGATAACAAACGTTGGAGATTCTCGCTGCGTCCCAAAGTGACTTTCCATGACGGTGAGCCGCTGACCGCCAGCAGCGCTGCGCCGGCACTGTTGGCAGCTTTGAAAAAGAAAAATGGCGATGTTACGGTCACCGCCGGCGGCCAGACTCTCATTGTTCAATTCGAACATCCGATGCCCGGCCTGCTTGCCGAACTCGCGCGTCCGGAGACCGCTATTTTCCGCAAGAGCGACACCAATCCTATGATCGGTACCGGACCATTTCGCGTGGCCGCTCGGGAGCTTGGCCGCCGGCTGACCCTCGCCGCTTTCGAAGAATATTGGGGCGGCCGCCCTTTTCTCGATTCCATTGTGATCAGTCTCGGGACTGGCTCCGGCCGCGCCGATGTTTTCGATATTCCATTCGGCTCCACCCGGCGCGTCGTTCCGGAAGGCACCCATATCTGGGCATCGCCTGCCAGCGAACTGATTGCATTACTTTCAACGAACCCCCAATCCACGCTCCTGCAAGCCCTTTCGCTTGCTATCGACCGCGCCCCGATCGTAAATGTGCTCACTCAGAGGCGCGGCGAAGCGGCGTTCGGTATATTGCCGCAGTGGCTCTCGGGTTATGCATTTCTATTTCAGACTGCTCCGGATGCTGCCCGCGCAAGGCAGCTAATCTCTCAGCTACGTCTGCCCTCGATCAACCTGACCTACCCAGCCAACGATTCGTTTGCGCGATCAGTGGCCGACCGCGTTGCCCTCAATGCTCGTGACGCCGGTATCACCATTCAACCAACCGCCAATCCAGGTGGCAGCCTGACACTGGTGCGATGGCCGCTCGAATCGGCTGACACAACTGCGGAGTTGTCCAGACTGCTCAGTTTTCTGGGCGCCGCTGACCACGCTGCCTCAATCGATCCCGCCAACCCGGAAACATTGTTTGAAGCGGAGCGCGCTTTGCTCGATGATCACCGCATCATCCCGTTGGTCTATCTTCCGGAGCTCTATGGGCTTTCCCCGCGTGTCCATAATTGGGAAGCAGCTCAGCAGCGCGACCCGTTCCGATTGAATCTTGAAAACCTTTGGGTGGATCAGTGAGCTTCCGCACCAAAGTCTTCCTGAGCATCACGACGACCGTTGTGGTTTCCGTATGGATCGTGGCGAGCGTGGTCTCGACCCTGGTGACGAACTCGTTCGAGCGTCAGGACATGCAGCGCACCGCTGCATTGGTCTCCCAGTTTCGTAGCGAATTTGACCGGCATAGTGCTGAGGTCGCGCGCCGCGTCGACGCCATTGCTAACTCAGAAGCCGTGCAGCGTCTAGCAGTGAATCTTGGCGTGTCTAAGATCGATGCAGCCCAGTATTATGATGCGGCCCAGGCCCTCGCGAAAGAGCAGTCGCTTAACTTCCTGGAGTTCGTGGGCCCCGACGGAAGCATTATAAGTTCGGCTGAATGGCCTGCCCGCTTCGGCTACAAAGAGAGCTGGCTGCTGCAGCCGATCGACTGGAAGTCACAGGGCGTATTCTTGCAGCGCGAAGAGCTCGCGGATGGTCCCGCGCTGGGCCTGATGACGATACGTAGTCTGAACACCGGTGATGGCCAGCTCTATGTCGCAGGCGGCCAGCGGCTCGACAAAGCTTTTCTGGATTCCCTGCCGCCGGCGCCCGGCATGAATATCCGCCTGGTTCGCGATTTTGATGCGCCTCCGCCTTCGGACCCCCCAGCTTCCAAGCTCGCCGCTGATCTGATCCGGGATGTTCGCCAAAGACCCCGCGAATTGTCGTTGACCGGCGCAGACGTCACTCTCACCGCCATCCCCCTTCTCGGCCGCGATAAGCAATTGCTCGCTGTTCTCATGGTTGAGAATTCGCGTGCCGAGTTGGCGAATCTCAAAACCTACATCCAGGGAACTGCCTGGATCGCCGGCAGCGCGGGAGTCCTCCTCGGCTTGGGTTTTAGCTTTTGGGCCGCTTCCCGTGTCACGCAGCCCTTACTCGCGCTCGCCTCGAATGTTCGGGACGTCGCAAGTGGCAACTGGGATGCCCGTGCTCGCATCGATTCTACCGATGAAGTCGGCCAGCTCGCCCAGGATTTCAACCGAATGACTGAACAGCTCGTCGAACAGCGCGACCGCATGATTCAGGCTGAGCGAGTCGCCGCGTGGCGGGAGCTGGCCCGTCGTCTGGCGCACGAACTGAAAAATCCCTTGTTCCCATTGCAAATCACCATCGAGAACTTGCAGAGGGCTCGTCAGAAGTCACCTCAGCAGTTTGACGAAGTGTTCCGCGAGAGCACGACAACTCTACTGGCCGAACTCGATAATCTCAAGACCATCGTCGGACGCTTCAGCGATTTCGCTAGAATGCCCGCGCCACATCTGGAGCCGGTCGACCTGAACCACGTCGTACAGGAAGTCGCGCAGCTGTTCGATGCGCAGATGCAAGCGGTCGATCGCCCGCGGATCGTTAAAATCCTGCAGCTTGATGACAATCTGCCTTTAGTCTCCGCTGATCCGGAACAGATCCGCCGCGCACTGCGCAATCTGGTGTTGAACGCGCTGGATGCCATGCCCAACGGTGGAACGCTCACGCTTCGTACGCAACGCTTGGATAGCCTGGTGGAACATAAGGTCGCGCTCGAAGTATCCGACACCGGCGCGGGGCTCACGCCCGAGGAGTGCGCGCGCCTATTCACGCCTTACTACACCACCAAGCAGCACGGCACCGGACTGGGCCTGGCCATCGTCCAGTCCGTTGTGAGCGATCATAAAGGCACAATCACGGTGCGAAGCGAACCGGGCAAAGGCGCCACTTTTCGAATCGAGCTGAGGGCATGAGCAAACTTCTTCTGGTGGATGACGACGCGAATACTCTGGCGTCTCTGGCTCGGGCTTTTCGTCTGGCCGGGCACGAAGCGGTGGTCTGTGATAACGCCGATCGCGCGCTCGATCTCGCCAAGGCGCAGCACTTCGACATGATTCTCTCCGACGTCGTCATGCCCGGCAAAGACGGCCTCACGCTGCTGGCCGAGCTAAAGGCGGCGGGCGTTCAAACGCCGGTGGTGATGGTCTCCGGGCAAGCGAATATCGAGATGGCGATTCGCGCTACGCGTCTGGGCGCGGTCGATTTTCTCGAGAAGCCACTGTCCACCGATAAATTGCTGGTCACCGTCGAGAACACCGTCAAGCTGTCGCGCCTGGAAGAAGAAAACCGGCGTCTGAAGCAGCGGGCCGGTAAGCAGGAGCTGGTCTGGAAATCGGCCGTCATGCAAGGGGTGATGGCCAGGTTGGACCGCGTCGCGGCGAGCGAAACTCGCGTCTGCATCCTGGGCGAGACCGGTACAGGCAAGGAGTTGGTGGCGCACACGCTGCACGAGAAAAGTCCCGCGTCGCAGCGGCCCGTTCGTCACATTGAATTGCGCCGCTATTCCAGCCGAGTTGATCGAATCGGAACTTTTCGGCCACGAAAAAGGCGCGTTCACCGGCGCTACCACGCGCCACCTCGGAAAGTTCGAACAGGCGCACGGCGGCTCCCTGTTTCTGGATGAGATCGGCGACATGCCGGCGCTCATGCAGGCCAAACTGCTGCGCGTTCTGGAACAGAAAGAAGTGGAGCGCATCGGCGGCGATCGTTCCATTCGCGTGGATGTCCGCGTGATCGTCGCCACGCACCGTAATCTGGAAGAGCTGGTCCGTAAGGGCGAATTCCGGCAGGATCTGTATCATCGCATTTTTGTTTTCCCGATCACGCTTCCTCCCCTGCGCGACCGTCCCGAAGATATCCGGCTTCTGGTCGATTACTTCGCCCGCGCGGTGGCCGAGCAGAACGAGTGGAAGCCGCGCGAGATCACCGCCGACGCCTACGCTGAGCTCGAGCGTTATTCCTGGCCCGGCAATGTGCGGGAACTGCGCAACGTGGTGGAGCGATTATTGCTGCTGGCCGATGATAGCGTGGATCGTGGTACCGTGCGGCTGGCGCTGCCGGGTGCCCAGCCGGCTTCCGGCCCGGGCAGCGGAACGCTTTCAGAGCGCATGGATGCGCATGAGCGCGAAGTTATCCTTGCCGAGCTGAAGAAACATGCTTATCAGATGACCGACACGGCTCGCGCGCTGGGCTTGGAGCGCAGCCATCTCTACAAAAAGTGCCAGCAATTGGGCATCGACCATCGACCCGAGTCTTGATCCATCCGCGTTCCCCGCGCTGCTTCTGTGATATTCTTTCGTTTCGAATAAAGGAGCTCATTCACACCCATGAAGGTCGGAGTTTTCACAGCGCTTCTTGCAAACTTCTCCTCGACAAAGTGCTCGAGAAATTGAAGAGCTTGAATATCTTCACGGTCGAACTCGGCACCGGAAATTATCCCGGCGATCCGCATTGCAAATTGTCGATGTTGAACGACCGGCAAGCGTTGAAGGAGTTCAAGCAGAAACTGGAAATCAACGGCTTCACGATCAGCGCCCTGAGTTGGCACGGCAATCCTCTGCATCCCAACCCCGCCATCGCCAAAGCCTACCAGGAGACCAGCAAGAGGACCGTGCGGCTGGCCGAAAAACTCGGCGTGCCGGTGGTGATCGATTTCTCAGGCTGCCCCGGCGACAGCGATAAAGCGAAATATCCGAACTGGGTCACTTGCCCGTGGCCGCCCGAGTATCTGGACCTTCTGGCGTGGCAATGGGAGCGGAAAGTGATTCCTTACTGGACCCGGCACGCCCAGTTCGCCAAGGATCACGGCGTAAAGATCGCCATCGAGATGCATCCGGGTTTTGTCGTTTATAGTCCTGAAACACTGTTGAAATTGCGCCACGCGGTCGGAAACACATGGGCTGCAATTACGACCCGAGCCACATGTTCTGGCAGGGCATCGATCCCATCAAAGCCATCCGCGTGCTGGGCGATTCCATCTTCCACGTGCACGCCAAAGACACGCAGATCTACGATTCGAACCTTCCCAAGACCGGCGTGCTCGACACTAAGAAATATACCGACGAGCGGAATCGCTCCTGGATCTTCCGCAGCGTCGGCTACGGCCACGCTTACGGCTGGTGGAAGGAATTTATTTCCACGCTGCGTATGTACGGATACGACTACGTGCTCTCAATCGAGCACGAAGATTCGTTGATGTCGCCCGACGAAGGACTTTCCAAAGCATCCGCTTTTCTCAACGCGATTGTGATCAAGGATCGAGCCGACCGCGGCTTGGTGGGTATAGTCACGCGGGCCTTCGCTTAGCCGCGGGCCGACATATCGCGAAATTTCGCCGGCGTAAGCCCGGTATGGCCTTTGAACATCGCGCAGAAGTGGCTTTGATCCGAAAATCCACAAGCCAGCGCGATTTCCGAAAGGGCGGTGCCGGAACTCACCAGCAGCTTGCACGCGTGTTCGATCCGGCGCTTGCGAATAAACTCGCCAATGGTCGATTGATAATGCTTGCGAAACTCGCGCGATAAGTGAACCGGATGCACGCCGGCGATGACCGCCAGATCAGCCAGGCTCGGCGCCTGCAGGTAAGTGTCCTCCAAAGCTTCACGCACTCTTCGCAGCCAAGCCGGAGCGTGAGCCGCACTGCCTTCGCCGATGGCACGCGCGCTCTCCGCGAGAATCTCAAGCAGGACGCCTTCCATGGCCAGCGGCGCGACGTCGTCCTCAGCGGAAAATTCGCGATACAAGCGGTTCGCCAGCCAGGAAGAGGCCAACCCGGCTACTTCACCGGGGCTCGACAAAACGGGAGAGTGTTCGCCTAACCGTTCCAGCGCCGATGGTTCGATTTTTACCAACAGGCATCGTGCGCCGTCGCACATAATCGTTCTCGTGAAGCTCGGACGGCGGAAGAAACCGCAGCGCTCCTTCAGAACAGATACACTCCCGGTCCGCGTACTTCTCCATATAGCTGCCGGTTAGAACAAAACTGAGGTACGCATGAGCTGTGACAATGCTTGGATAGAGTCAAGCCCTGCGCGGTAGACACGTTTCGCTTAGCGAGAATGCGGTCAAATCGCGCCGTCGTACGGTGCTTCCGGAAATATCCGTTACTAGCGAAGCGAGGAATCGTTTTTCGAACGGGGACTCGAGAGCGTTCATGGCTGGAACATTTCCCACAACGTTACTCCCACCATTGGACGGAGAGTATTTCGAAAGGTTTGGTTCAGCACTTATTTTGACAGGCGTTCATAAAATCCTCTACGTATGTCGTGAAGCATTTGTTTGATCAAAAGATTCGCGAAGCACAAAAAAGTTCCAGAAAACTCAGACGTGATAATTCACAGTCCCAGCCGTCCCACGAGCGGACAGCCAGTCCCACAACCGCACACGAATCCTCAAAAGTGTTTTACGGTTCCGCTAACAGCGACCCAACGAAGTTGTACATCGGCAAGACTATTTGAATCGAAAAGCCCTACGATAATCATCGCCGGTCGGATCGGATATGTCATGCAGAGGATTCAGTGGCGAGCCCACGTGGCCGCCATTTCTTGCATCACTTTGACGTCTGCTCTCGCCGCCGGCACGCCCGCAGCGAGTCCCGGAGACGATCGCAACCGGTAGTTCACAGAAAGCGGCGGATCTCAACAATCTCGCTGCTGCATACTCTTCGGAAGCGCGCTACGCCGAAGCTGAACAGCATTATCGGAAAGCGCTCGAACTGTGGCAGCAAAGACCCGGCAATGAAGCGTCAGTTGCATTGACGTTGAATAACCTGGGCATTTTACTCAGGCGTCAGGCGCGATACTCCGAAGCCGAGATCGTCGACCTGCAGGCGCTGAAGATGTTCGAAGAACTCTTCGGGCCCGAACATGAGAAGACCGCTGCCGCGCTCATCAATGTCGGAGAGCTGTACAGCATGCAAGGCAGATTTCCCGAAGCCGAAACGTGCTTGCGCCGCTCGCTAGCCATTCTGGAGAACAAACGCGGGAAGAATGATCCGGATACCGCCGAAGCCATAAGCAGCCTGGCTGACCTTTACTACGAAACAGGGGAAGAACGAAGCCGCGCAGCAACTACTCGAGCGAGCACTCGGCGATCGTCGAGAAGGCGTTGGGTCCCAGGAATCAGCGGGCGGCCCTGTACTTGAACAATCTGTCCGCGGTTTATGAGCGGCAACACAAATACAAAGAGGCTGAAAAATCGGTACAACGGGCCATCACGATTTTTGAGCAGACCAGCGGGCCGAATCATCCCGATCTGGCAGCGGCCTTAATCAATCTTGCCACGGTCAATTTCGATTGCCACAGATACAAAAAGGCTATGGAGCTCAATCGGCGAGCGCTAAAGATTAATGAAGACACTTTCGGTCCGATCCATCCTGTGATCGCCAACAACCTGAACAATCTCGCCGCAGCCTCCTTCCATCTTCACAATTACGCTGAAGCGGAGTCGCTTTTCCAGCAAGCGCTCTCCAACTGGAAGGGATCGAATTCGCCGAACCAAACTATGATGGGCGACACGCTCTGCAACCTCGCCATAGTGTACGTGGCCGAAGGACGAGATTCCGACGCCTTGGAATACTATCAAAGCGCCATCAATACTCATGAGGCCGCCCTTGGCCCGAATAGCCCTCGGCTAATCGCCGAGCTAGAGGCCTATGCCGCCCTGCTTCGAAAAGTGAACGACTATGCCGGCGCGGAGAAAGCATCAGTGCGCGCCTTAGGAATCCAGGTGCGGAATTCGCTGCACCCTTGAGCCTTCGCTTTTGAGTTGGAATCTCTTACTTCATTTCCGGGCTACTGGCATTGGCGGGCTCGGCCGTCCAGTTCTGGTGCGTGATCATGTTCTGGTCTGAGTAGAAAGACCGCCGTCCAGTACTGTTGTATACCTTCGGATTGCATTCAATGCAAATCCGGAGGGCGTGGCTGCCAGGATGAAGGTGTACCCATCCTTGTCGCCGGATGCAAGACTACCGGGAATCAGATCGGCAGCAGAAGGTCCTGGTCCTCCGCTGGCCGGCGGGCCTAGCTCCGCCAGAGTGAGGTCGCAAATCTGCCGAATTGCGACATTGTACTGGGCTTGCGCCGTATTGATGGTTTGAATCTCCCGAACCACCGCCATCTCACGCGCGTTCATCTGCGCGACACCCATTTTGGGTACCGCAATCGTGAGAATGATCAAGATGATCGCGATGACGATCAACAACTCGATCAGTGAGAAGCCGGATGAACGGCGGCGCCTTAAACGCGACTGTTCCATGACATTAATTATGACGCGAAATCTTGCCTCAGCGTGCACCCGTTTCCGCGGGCTTCGGCTCGGCCACGATCACCGCCGGAACGTTCTGATCGTGAACCAGGCGATTAAATGCCGCCAGATCTGTACTTACCAGCTTTTTCAAAGTTTCCAACTGCGCATTTACCTGGCTGGCCAACCCCTCATAGACCTCTGTGGTTTGGGTGGTGGGCGCATCGTCGGAACTTTCCACTGTTCCCTCCAAAGCCGCCAGCTTGTTGTTCAATTTGATCGGGAAATTGAGCGGATCCTCGCTGGCGCGGTTCTTAGTCTGGTAAAGCGCCTCTTCCACCGCCGTCAGCTTCTGGTTCAGCGCCTTGGCCGCGTCCACGACCTTCGCATCTTTCACACGCTCCGTATAAGCGTCCAGCTGCTTGCGGATATCGCGGATCTCGATTACCGCTTCGTTGCTCTGGCTCAGCTTGTTGTGGATCTGCATCGCCACTTCAAGTTGCCGCTCGTAATCTTGAGGAGTGGTATTCAGGCGCGGGTCTTTCCTGATCTCGAAAGTTTGCGTCTGCGACTTCCCGTCGGCCGTGAGCCGGACCTTGTAGGTGCCCGGAACAATGGCCGGTCCTCGCACGTTCCCCGCCCACATGATCAGGCCCGGAAATGTCGCCGCATCCGGATAATGCAGGTCCCAGACGAATCGATTCAACCCGGCCTCAGCTGGAACACGATCGGCGCCGGGCCGGCGGCGCGGGGCTTCATCTTCTTCTTCACCGCTCGCCCGATGGCTCGGGGCTCTTGGCGACCTGTTTGCTCGAATATTTCCGGATCAGCTTTCCGTGTTGTCCAAAAACTCCAGCGTCAATCTCACCTTGCGGCTTTTCTTTGAAGGAATAATACACCACCGCTCCCGCCGGCGGGTTTTGTCCCAGTGCTCCATTTGGCGGAGGCGGAACCCACCGCGCAAGGTCCGAAGCGTATCCTTAGGCTGGAACAAATTCATGTCGTCTTTTGCATTTGAGTCCGCAAGTTGATATACCAGCGGCAGATCGTCCAGAATCCAAAACGCCCGGCCCTGCGTCGCGACCACCAGTTCGTTGTCGCGCTTCTGGAACGCGAGATCGGTGATCGGCACCACCGGCAGATTGAGCTGGAACGACTGCCAGGACTGCCCGCCGTTCAACGAAATATACATGCCGGTTTCGGTGCCCGCCACCAGCAGGTCGCGATGGTTCGGATCTTCGCGAATCACGCGCGTGAACGCATTCGCGCGGAATTCCGGAGTCGATACGCGTCCAGCTCTTGCCGTAATCGGTGGTCTTGTAGAGGAACGGATGAAAGTCGTCAAACTTGTACATCGTCGCCGCAAAGTAGGCTGTGCCAGCATCAAACGGCGACGGCTCGATGGAGTTGATCTGAATCCACTCCGGCATGTTCTTGGGCGTGACGTTGTCCCAGTGCTTGCCGCCATCCTGCGTCACCTGCACCAGCCCGTCATCGGAGCCCGACCAGATCATGCCTTTCTTCACGGTCGATTCGGCCAGCGTGAAAATCGTGTCGTAATATTCGATGCTGGTGTTGTCCTTGGTGATCGGTCCGCCGGATGGGCCTTGCTTGGATTTGTCGTTGCGCGTAAGATCGCCGCTGATCACTTCCCAACTGGTGCCGCCGTTGGTGGTCTTGAACACGTGGTCGCCCGCGCAGTAAAGCGTGTTGGGATCGTTGGGCGAAAACACAATCGGATAGTTCCACTGGAAGCGGTACTTCATCACTTCAGCGCCCGCGCCCATCGGATTATCGGGCCAAACGGTCACATTGCGAAGCTGGCCGGTGCGGTGATCGTAGCGCGTGAGCAGGCCATCATAGGAGCCGGCGTAGACGATCTGCGAATCTTTGGGATCGGGCGCCAGCCAGCCGCTCTCGCCGCCGCCGACGTCGTACCAGTCGCGCTCGCTGATGCTGCCGTCGTCGCTGCGCGTGGCGATGCGTACCGTGCTGTTATCCTGCTGCGCGCCGTAAGCGTGATACGGAAAATCGTTGTCCAGCGCGACGCGATAAAACTGCGCGGTGGGCTGCTGATCTTGCGTCGTCCAGGTCCGGCCGCCGTTGGTGCTGACGTTGGCGCCGCCGTCGTTGCACTCGATCATGCGGTTGGAATCGTTGGGCGCGATCCACAGATAGTGATTGTCGCCGTGCGGCGTGCGGATGGACGTGTAGGTCTTGCCGCCGTCGTCGGATCGATAGAAGCCGGTGTTGACGACATAGACGGTGTCTTCCTTCATCGGATCGGCGAAAATGCGCGAGTAATACCAGGCGCGCTGCCGCAGAGTTGCGCTGATCGTTGACCTTGGTCCAGGTGCGGCCGCCGTTGTCGGAGCGGAACACGCCGCCGTCTTCGGCTTCGACGATCGCCCAAACGCGATCGGAATTTGCGGCGAAACGGTGATGCCGATGCGTCCGAGAATGCCTTTCGGCATCCCAGGATTGCGGCTCAGATCGGTCCAGGTATCGCCGCCATCGGTGGACTTGAACATCCCGCTGCCCGGGCCGCCGCTTTCCAGATCCCAAGGCGTGCGGTGCACATCCCAGAACGCCGCATAAATCACGTTCGGACTATTGGGATCGATGATCAGATCGATGGCGCCCGCCTTCGGGCCACGCGTATAAATCTGCTTCCAGGTTTTGCCGCCGTCGGTGGTGCGGTAGACTGCCGCGCTGATCGTTCGGCGCGAATTGATGGCCGAGCGCCGCGACATAGACGATATCGGGATTCTTGGGATGAATGCGGACCGCGCCGATGTGATACGTGTCCTGAAGCCCGACGTTCTTCCAGGTCTTGCCCGCATCGGTCGACTTGTACACGCCATCGCCCGCCGACGCATTGCCGCGAATATCCGGCTCGCCCATGCCGACATAGACGATGTTCGGATCCGATTCCGCGACCGCGATCGACCCCACCGAGCCGGTCTTGAGCTGGCCGTCCGAGACAGGCGCCCAGTTTACGCCGCCGTCGGTGGTCTTCCAGATTCCGCCGCCGGTGGCGCCGAAGTAATAAACGCTCGGCTGCGAGGTGACGCCGCTGACCGCCACCGCGCGCCCGCCGCGGAAGGGGCCGATGTTTCGATACTTGAGTTCTTTGAGAGAGTTGAAGTCCGGCTGAGCACCGGGCAACAGCGCGGAAACGGCTAGGGCGGCGAGGGTTCTCATAACGGTGGAGATCATAGCATACGCGCGGGGTAGTGGTCCGGCTCTGTGTTTGCTTGGACTTGCAGTGATCGGGTGACGCTGGTGACGCTGAATTGGGGGGGACGGCAGGGTGTGTGGCATGGACTGAACTCGGACGCGCGGACGCATCAATTCCAATCTAGCGCATTGACGGATCCGTCGCGGCGCGGGACTGGTGCAACGCGTTGAAAAGAGGGGCGAGATCGGCGACTTTTACAAGTTACCAGCGGAACACGGTCGGCTTTGCGCGCCGCATTGTGTCCTTCAGGAATGCCGGCGTGGGCTAGTTTAGCAGCGCGGGGTGTCACCGACCTTTCACCATGTGGCAGTCGATACGCGGGAGCAAGCGCGTTTAGCGTTTACTAATCGGCGACAGTGGGTGAATGTAGCCCGGGGTGAAACATCTCATTCCCGACAGTGCAAAAGTGAAGTTACGACTCTGTTATGCTCTAGTACCAAAGACAATGAACGTCTCCTCAATTGCAGAGCAACTCTTCTTCACGACCGTCCGCATTGACGCGGTCGCCCCTGCCGGCGCAAACGGATCAGGAACCGGATTTCTTTTCGCGCACAAGCACGGTGAGCAACAGTTTCCGTTCGTCGTGACGAACAAACATGTCGTCATGGGAATGACATCTGGAGCGCTTACCTTCCATCAGCGGCAAGGCCTAGAGCCCCACCTCGGCAACGGATTTCGGCTGACTATCTCGGACTGGCCGCTTACCTGGTTCGGCCATCGTTCGCCCCACATCGATATCGCGATCTGCCCATTCGCACCGCTCGAGGCGCACATTAAGCAGCAGAACAACGTAGACCTGTTCTACAGGTGCGTAACGAGCGATATGGTTCCAAGTCAAGCGCTGCTTGAGAGTCTAGATGCACTTGAGTCCGTGACTTTCATCGGCTATCCAAACGGAATATGGGACACCGCGAATTTTTTACCGGTCGCACGACGTGGGACCACGGCCAGCCCGTTGACTGTGGATTTCGAAAATACTCCCCGTTTTCTAGTGGACGCATCCGTATTCGGAGGTTCAAGCGGAAGCCCCGTCTTCCTGTTTAACCAAGGAATGTACGCGAACAAGTCTGGTGGTACGACAATCGGATCGCGCTGTTTGTTCTTGGGCGTCATCGCTGCCGTCTTCTTTCGAACACAACTCAACCAGATTGTGTCGGTCCCGATTCCAACCCAATCATGTCCCATGGCTGAACAGCAGGAGATGATTGATCTTGGTATTGTGTTCAAAGCCCGAACGGTGGTTGAGACGATCGAAGCCTTCCTAAAAGTGAAGGCCCTCATTTAGCCGTCAGAGCGGTATCGGCCAGACGCCATCGTCCTTTACGATAAGGTCGCCGGAACATCAGCAGCGTAGTCGGCTATACAGAGTTCTGCGAAAAGCTGCTAGCGATATTTGCCGCCTTCGAGCTCGCAGCCATGTACCACCACGACGTTCATATCGAACTCAGTGGGCGCTTTGCGTGATGCGAGGCTCGAATTGCATCCGCGACCGTTCACAGCTGGCTTGATTGCAGGTCCGTTTGAGGCTGCCTTCCAAACAGAATAGCGAAGGGAGATAATCCAGTGATATGCCACTCCAACGGGTGAAGGTCTTCATCAGCTGGTCAGGGGTTAGGAGCCGAGCGATTGGCGAAGCTTTGCGCGATTGGATGCCAGACATTCTTCCGCTGCTCGATCCATTCCTCTCTACGGAAGATGTGGAGAAGGGGGCCAAGTGGCGGCAAGTCATATCGGGTGCCCTGGAAAACTCTGATCTCGCAATCATATGCCTGACTCCAGAAAACCTGACGGCTCCCTGGCTGTTGTTTGAAGCCGGCGCCGTTGCAAAACACGATGACTCTCGGGTATGGACATATTTATTCGGCCTCGAATACGCCGATGTAAAAGACCCGTTATCGGAATTTCAGCACACAGTTGCGAACGAAGCCGATACGAAAAAAATGATCCACGCAGTTAATCACCGTCTGGGGGAGGGAAGGCTTACGCCTGATCGCATGAATAAGGCATTTGAAACGTGGTGGCCCCAGCTTGCTCAAAAATTAAAGGCGGTACCCCAAAAGATACCAGCCAAAACCGACTCGACCGACGGTGGGAAGAAACTCCTCGAAATGACTACTGAGATCCTTCAGCGAGTCCGCGAGAGCAGTCGCCTTCCCACTATAGATGAGGATGAATTGTACGACGACGATAACCGTGTAAACATGTCGTCCGTTGTTTCGAGCATGCTAGTGGAGAAGCTTAAGATATCGGGAACGGTCTTTGAGGCCGTCGCAACTTGCGTGGATGGCGCGTACGCAATCCACCAAAAGGACAAAGATTGGCGGATCGAGAAGAGGATTGCAGAAGACGTTGCTTTAGGCCGCCTGAGCCTTGCCGAAATGTTCTCCAAATCAGTCCAGATGAAGAACCCGTGTAAACCCAATGCTTCATCTGCTGGCATGAAGCAATGATGCGGAGTTTACTCTCCATGTTGACGATTTGTCGGCATGTCGCGGAAGGGCCGCTCAGGGATTAACTCCCGGGAAGTCGTTAGCGCCCTATCGGGACTGCCTCGGCGGCAAAGATACCGGTACGGTGATCTGTGGGGGCCGAGGCAGTTTCGATAGGGGCGACTTGAAGGAAGCTGCTGGTGCGGCGGTCCGCGCTATGGAGCCGCAAGCGTGATTGGGGAATGCTGGGATTGCAAACCGAGACCGCTGCGTACGCACGAAAGCCCGTGAAGGCCTTCTGGATACGGCGGGACGGGGCTGATTAGCGGTGAACCGAACCCATCGGAGTGCCGACCGCGGTGATCCACCAACCGCTGAACACACTGCCGCAGCCGCGCACCACGGCACGTAATCTGGTCATTGAATGTGTCGTCGTCTACGAACTGTCGAGGGGCCTGCATCGGGAAGCCAGTTGGCGGGCGGAGAGGTTTGGGCCGATCCGCATCTGACCATTGCAGCGGGGACATCGCCAGGTGGAAGAGTTGGGGCTCTCGGGGCGGCAACTCGAAGTGGCACTGTGGTCGGGAGTAAGAAGCAGGCGGGCAGCAGCCAGCAGGCTGGAGCGCCGCGTGTTGGTGAGGAATCCAAATTGCCGGATACGAACGAAACCTCGCGGCAGAATGTGAAGCGTAAACCGGCGAAGGAACTCGCTCGACGACAGCGTCATCTTGCGCTGTTTGTTGCCGTGAGCATAGTCTCTCCAGCGAAAGGTAACGTGCTGACCGTCGAATGCCAGCAGCCGGTGGTTGCTGATGGCAACCCGGTGGGTGTAGCGACCGAGATACATAAGTACATGGCTGGGTCCGCCGAACGCGGGCTTGGCGTAGACCACCCACTTTTGCCGAAACAGTGAATCGACGAAAGCGGCGAATCTTTTTTGATGTCTGAGTTCGGCGGTCGCGCCGGCGAAAATCAGCTTTCCCCGCCGGTACAACTTCTTCAGTCCGTCTGCGAACTTAGCTCGAAAGACGACGCTGAGGACATCGACTGGAAGAAAGAAAGCGTATTTCGGATGAATCCAGCCCCGGTAGTCGGGAGAGAATCCGCCGGCGGGAACCATGCAGTGTATATGCGGATGCAGGAGCAGGTTCTGCCCCCACGTATGCAGGATGCTGATGAAGCCAATCCTGGCCCCCAGCCGTTTGGGATTCGCCGCCACCTCAAGCATGGCGGCGGCGCTCGCGCTGAAGAGCAGATCGTACAGAACCCTGGCGTTGCGCATGCAGAGAGGATTCAGTTCATGGGGCAAAGTAAATACGACGTGGAAGTACGGAACCGGGAGCAGTTCCTTTTCCCGCGCCGCGATCCAGCGCTCGCGGGCTTGTGCCTGACATTTCGGACAATGGCGATTGCGGCAGGAGTTATAAGAGATGCCGCCGTCATAGCCGCAGCCGGGGCAAGTATCGATGTGGCCGCCCAGCGCCGCCGTACGGCACCGAGTGATGGCGCGCAACACGCTCAGTTGCTGATAGCTGAGCCAGGGACTCTGACTGTAGAAGCGATCGCCCTGCGCGCGGAGTAAATCGGCCACCTCCACGGCGGGGCGGCTCATTCCGTTTTGCGCAGTCTCCGCGAGAGTTTCACCGGCGCGGGGCTTGAGACCGTGATCCGGTCGAGTGGGTTGGCGGTCGATTGCAGATGCCGCCGTGAAAGGTGCAGGTATACCGTTGTCGCCTCCAGATCGGAATGGCCGAGCATCATCTGAATGCTCCGCAGGTCAGCGCCGGATTCAAGAAGGTGAGTTGCGAAGCAGTGCCTGAGGGTGTGCGGCGTTACGTGTTTCTTGATTCCGGCGCGGGTCGAAGCTTCGCGGACCGCCTGCCAGACCATCTTCTCCGTGATGGGTTTGTCGGCGCGCAGGTGGTTTACAGTGCCGGGAAACAGATAGGTTTGGGGACGCATCCAGCGATAGTATTCACGCAGGACAGGGAGCAGCTTTTTGCCCAAGGGAACTTCACGGTCGATACCGCCTTTGCCCTGTACGACACGCAGCATCATGCGCTTGCTGTCTATGTCGCTGACCTTCAGGCGGCACAGTTCAGCGCGCCGGAGACCAGTTGAATAGAGAGTCATTAACATCGTGCGGTGGTACAGGTTACTGGCTCCGGCAATCAGTTGTGCCACTTCGCCCGGGCTTAGAATCACGGGAAGGCGCTGCCGCTGCTTCGGATATGGCAGATCCTCTTTCATGTCCCGCCGCTTGAGGACCTTGATGTAAAGGAAGCGGAGCGCGCAGATGTTCAGAACAACGGTGTTGACGGCCAGTTTCCGGTCTCCGAGCAGGTGCGCGTGATAGCTCCTGAGGTCGTCCGGCCCGAGTTGATCGAGCGGTTTATCGATGTGTTGCTGGAAGTGCTCGACCGCCTTCAGATAAGAATGAATCGTCGTTGCAGCGTAGTTGCGGCGGACGAGTTCCTCCCGCATTCGCTGAATGAGTGTTGTCACAGAGATCTCCTTTCTCAGTGACAACGCTATCCCTCAAACAACCGGAATGCTCAGGTCGGCCGTCGCGCCAGCGACTTCGTTCAAGTCGGCATCGATCCGCTGATGCCCGCCGCAAACGCCGCTTGGCCCTCAAACGCCCAAGTCCTCCTTCCGGCGAAGAATCCGCAAAGCACTTGCAGCAAACCCACGCCAGTGCGGGCCTGCTTGTCGTTTCTGCGGCCGGTAAGACCGGCAATGTCTGCGGGTTACTGACGGAGGAGCTTGAGTTGAATCGAACTGGTCCAATGCTGCTGGAACTTTCACGCGCGGGCGCATCAATTCCAATCTAGCGCATTGCCCGATCAGTCGCGGCCCTAGACTGGTGCAACGCATTGAAAAGAAGGACGAGATCGGCGACTCCAACAAGTTACCAGCGGAACACGGTCGGCTTGGCGCGCCGCATTGTGTCCTTCAGGAATGCGGGCGCGGGCTAGTTTAGCAGCGCAGGGTGTCACCGGCCTTTCACCATGTTGCTGTCGATACGCGGGCGCAATCGCGTTTCCCCGTTACTAATCCCAGCCTGCCTGCTCGTAGAAGCCGTTCTTCGTGTAGCGCGTTATCGGACCTTAGGGACAGGTTCTTAGCGCAGCTCGACGAGCAGATGCGAATGACAGCGTCCTTTATCATTCACGACTAGGGTGGCAAGCGGCGAGAGATTTGGCCACTTGTCGGCATTGCGTGGCTTACTTAATAGTCTTGGGTGCCGCGAGCCAGATGCCGACAATTTCAACGAAACGCTTGCCGTCGCCATCGATCTAACCATGGACTTCTTCTCCAAACGACGGGAGGAAATATGGCGCAAACGGTCGCGGATCTGATGTGGAAACGGATTTGGTGACTGTTGCAGCGCAGGATTTCGCGCGCAAACCGATTGCGCGCATTCAGTTGCCGGTCCACGTTCCACTGGGGTTCCATGGCGGTTGGATCGCCGACCGTTAGGCCTGTCGCGCAGGCGGGACAGTAAGGAGACGGCACTTCTGCCGTTTTATGTGGACTTTCCGGAAGTCAGCTTCAAAGGAGAAAAGACACGATGGCACAGACCACAGCCACACAACGAGGCACGCAGCAGGCAGCTGACAAGAATGCCATTCGTCCGTTTCACGTGAATGTTCCGGAAGCGGAACTCACCGATTTGCGAAGGCGCATCAACGCGACAAATGGCCTGAACGAGAAACGGTTACAGATGCGTCGCAAGGAGTACAACTCGCGACGATTCAGGCGCTGGCGCGCTATTGGGCGACAGAGTATGACTGGCGCAAGATCGAGGCGAAACTGAACGCCCTGCCGCAGTTCATCACCGAGATCGACGGGCTGGACATTCATTTCATTCACGTCCGTTCGAAACATGAAAATGCGTTGCCGCTGATCGTTACGCACGGATGGCCCGGCTCGATCACCGAACAGATGAAGATCATCGATCCGCTGACCGATCCCACCGCACACGGCGGAAATGCGTCCGACGCGTTCGATGTCGTGATTCCGTCGATGCCCGGCTACGGTTTTTCCGGCAGGCCGACCACTACCGGGTGGGACCCGGCCCACATTGCGCGTGCCTGGACCGTGCTGATGAAGCGCCTCGGATACACGAAATTCGTGGCGCAGGGTGGCGATTGGGGCGCAATCATCACCGAACTAATGGGCGTGCAGGCGCCGCCGGAACTGCTGGGCATTCACACCAACATGGCGAACGTGATTCCGCCCGACATCGACAAGCTGGCCTTTTCCGGCGCGCCGGCGCCGGCGAATCTCTCGGCCGACGAGAAGCTCGCTTACGAGCGGCTGAGCTTCGTCTATGCGAAGGGCATCGGCTACGGCTTTCAGATGGGGTTGAGACCGCAGACGCTGTACGGAATAGCGGATTCACCGGTCGGCCTCGCGGCGTATTTCCTCGATCATGACGCACGCAGTTACGAGATGATCGCGCGTGTTTTTGCCGGCGGGAGCGAAGGCCTCACGCGCGACGACGTGCTCGACAACATCACGCTGGCCTGGTTGACGAATACTGCGATGTCGGGCGCCCGTCTCTATTGGGAGAACAAGGGGTATTCGTTCTTCGGCGTCAAAGGCGTCGTGGTCCCGACCGCGGTGAGCGTGTTTCCCGACGAACTCTATCCTGCTCCGCGGAGCTGGGCGGAGCGGGCGTATCCCAAACTGATCCATTTCAACAAGCTCCCGAAAGGCGGGCACTTCGCGGCCTGGGAACAGCCGAAGCTCTTTTCAGAAGAGGTTCGCGCGGGCTTCAGATCGCTGCGGTAGGGTTCTTCACAAGAGAGGAGGAAATGCGCCATGCCTGACCATTCGCAGTTCAACATCGACCGCACCTATCCGGGCCTGTGGACGATCACCTTCAGCAACCCGCCGATCAACATGTTTGTTCCCACAACGATCGTCGAATTGGGAGCGCTAATGACCGACCTCGAGGCGGACCCGTCCGTGAAGGTCGTAGTGTTCCAGTCGGCGAATCCCGATTTTTTCATCGCCCATCTCGACGTAGCCAAGGCAGCGGAACGGCCAGAGGTGCTGGGCCTTTGGCGCGAGTTTGTGCTGCGCCTCTCGTCCGCGCCAGTGGTGAGCATCGCCAAGATTCGCGGCCGCACGCGCGGCATCGGTAACGAGTTCGTGCTGGCCTGCGACATGCGCTTCGCCAGCCGGCAAAGCGCCCTGTTCGGCAACCCCGAGGTCGGCGTCGGACTGATCCCGGGCGGCGGAGCGCTGGAATGGCTCCCGCGCTTGGTCGGCCGCTCGCGCGCACTTGAGATCGTGCTCAGCGCCGACGATTTCGATGCTGACATCGCCGAGCGCTATGGCTGGGTGAACCGCACGCTGGACGATGGCGACCTCGACTCGTTTGTCGATACGCTCGTCCGGCGTCTGGCTTCGTTCGACCGTGAAACGCTAGGCGCGGCGAAGGCCCAGGTCAATCGGTTCGGGATGCCGACGGCTACCGAGCTCCAGTCGAGCAACGACATGATCTTCCCAATGCTGGCCTTGCCAGATGCGCAGGCGCGCCGTCCCAAGCTCCGTGGTATCGGTTACGGCGTTCCGAGCGACTTCGAATTGAACTTCGGCCGGTACCTCCCTTCGTTCGGGCGGGCGGACGAGGATGACACGAAAGCGCAGCCCGCCTGATCGCCGCCCCGGATTTCTGGAACTCGGCGCCGACGTTCGACGTCCGCCAAGGGCCCATATAGCCAATAACTCATTAGCGGAGAGAGAACCAATGTCACATCATTTCGATACCAAACTCGCGAGGGAAGATCCGAGCCTCAACCTCTGCGATTTTTATTTATTTGACGGCCCCTCGGGCAAGACGGTGATGGCGATGACCGTGAATCCGGATGTGGGATTATCGGCTCCGGATACGCTTCAGCCAGAAGGGCTCTACGCGTTCCGGTTCGACCTGAACGGAGATGCGAGCGAAGAGGTTACGTTCAAGTTCAGGTTTGGTGAACCACGACACGGAGATGGCAGTGAGCATACTCACATTCAGCCGTTTGTGGTGCGGAAGGCGACGGGTGACGATGCTCTTCGTGGTGACGCCGGAGAGAGCCTGGTTGAGGGTGAAACCGGTTCGGTCACGAGTAATTCGGGTCTTCGTGCGTATGTTGGGATTGCTCCAGACCTATTTGCGGCAAATGCTGGATTCGGCAGATTTATGACTGCTTTCTATAAGGACCAGCGCTATGATGGGGACGCCTTTCTGCATCAGCAGAATCCCTTTGCGAGGCGGAATGTTACGGCGATTGTGCTGGAGGTGCCGAGCGAATTGATTGGGAAGGGAAGAATCAACGCATGGACGACGATCTCCCTCTTTGGCCATGCGCCGGAGGTACAAGTTTCGCGTTGGGGCCTGCCTATGGTTACGCATATCTTCCTGAACGACCCGAGCGATCAAGAGGTGAAAGAACAATTCAATGCGTCGGTTCCGTCTGAAGATCTAAAGCGCTTCGCGAAGCCGATCGCGGATTTTGCGGAGAAGATGACGACCTATGCCGATTCGGCGGCGGACCCGGGTGAATACGGGAAGCTCATCGCTGCACGGCTTTGTCCTAACACGTTGCCTTACGAGCTTGGAACGTCCGCCGCATTTGAAGTGGCTAGCTTCAATGGACGCGCGCTCGGCGACGATGTGTTGGATGTGATGTTGACGCTGGCGGCCAACACACCAATTGTCGATGGACTTGCTCCCGACCGCGGGCGCATTCGCAAGGATTTCCCGTATTATGGAGCCCCGTATACGGCGGAGGAGCAGGTCGGGGTGAGGCCGATGCCGCGCCCGGCTAAGAAGTCGGCGGGAAGCGACGCTTGAGAATGAAGTTACCTCCCGGGTTCTGGCGATTCGCTTGATCGCCGACGCACCGCCTCCGAACTTTGGCGCTCGCCGCACCTCCGGACCTCCGGGAACCGGCTTCTTCGATGTCCTCGTGGAATCGTCATCTCCCCGGCTTATTAGCTAAAATATCCAGTCGTGGCAGCTCGCTGGGAGACAAGCGGTAGACAAGCGGTACAGCAACCGAGGTGATGGGTCTCCTTTTCAACTTGTCGTTGCTTTTATGGTTCACGTGGTTGGGGTTGGGTAACGCCCTACCGGTAGCGGTCGCCTAGCTTTGGCGCTTCGCGATCAGTTCTCGGACCTTGGGAACGAGTTCGTGAGGAATATTCATTACGGTGTCTGAAGGCTGAATGCCAGCCTCATCCTCCGCCAAAGCATCCTCATCGGTCTGCTCCTCGTAATGGGCGAGTACTCGTCGCACCTTATGTTCGTCCCAGTTGTCTGGAAACTTGTTTTCGCTCATTGTTGCTTCTTCCTCCTGCGCCTGCGAAATGCGGCCAGAGGTTTACCGGCCAGACTATAAGCCGTGATGACAAATACGCTATCCGGCTCTGGATCGGAAACATAGATGACACGTAAGTACCTACCCGAGGCTGTGTGGCCAAGAGCAATTGGCGCCTTCGCGGCCGGGTCGATCCTCGCCGGGTTTCTCCAAGACCTCGATTACCTCGTCTTCACTCACTTGATGGTTATGTATATGCGGCAGCCCAGTAGCTGGATCGATATAAAATCGCGCTTGCAAGCGTTTGATCCCATTCTAACGCCGAATGCCTCGGAATCGGCTAAAGTTGTCAGACTGCTTGGGCTAACGCAATCGCGCCCAACACCCCTGCCCGCGCTCCGAGCCCGGGGTCGCCTAGCCGCCGCTTGCGAACCTTCGCGCGCCGACAAGCCAGCCGAAGTGAGCTCTGCAAGCAGTATTCAATCAATCAACCGCCGCCTACGACGCGCAGATAGGAGGACACAGCAGTTGGAAAACGCTCGCCGCTGCACACCTCCGCACCTCCGGGAACCGGCTTCTTCGATGTCCTCGTGGAATCGTCATCTCCCCGGCTCACTAGATAAAATATCCAGCGGTGGCAGCTCGCTGGGGGACAAGCGGTACAGCCCGTCACAAGCACGGATACGCGCCGCAACTACCGCCAGCCCCCACCCGAGACAACCGCTCAAGCCGCGGGAACCCGGCCGAAGACTCCCTACTGTTGGACCGTGATCACGCCGAATAGGCCGTTGGCGTAGTTATCTGGTCCTGCAGTAAAGAAGAGTTCGTTGGTGGCGCCGTTTGCGCCGGCACCCTTGCCGAAGTCCAATCCCCAAAGCTGATTAATCGATATCGGCGCGCCGGATGCGTCGGCCAGTGCGCCGAGGAAAGCGCCGCTGCCGGGGTCGAAGGCGTTGATCCGGCCGTCCTTGATGTTGTTGGCGATCAGGACCGCGTTGCTGAATTGGCCGAAATTGTTAGGAGCCAGTGCCAGGCCCCACGGGGAATGGAGTGGGCCGTGGACGGCGTCGTGTTTGAAAACGGTCCCGTCAGGGTTGAAAATATCGACAAGACCGTTCTGCGCTTTATTCAGAGAGGTAAACGTCACCCACAGTTTGCCGTTGATCTCCCGCATGCCGTACGGGGCGAGATCCTTCGGGACAGCCGGGTCGCTAAAAGACATTACAAAGTGGAAGTTACTATCGAACATATCGATTTCCCGGTTCGAACTATTGTCGGCGGCGTAAATGAAATTGGCGTTATTGGCGTTTGGGTTGCTGGCGATCGCCAAAGCAGTATAGCTGGCGTGCATCCCCGACCGGTCGGCTCCGAAAATGGCGTTGGTGGGATCGACCTTCGGATTCCAACCCCTGATCGTGCCGTCTTGCGTTGCAAAGATGAAGATCGAGCTGGCGGTGTTTCCATTCAGGGTGACGTCGAATTGACCGGTAGTGTTTCCGATCACCCCCGTTGGGGTACCGGCAGCTGCACTTCCGCCCGCCGCCGGAACCGTCACGACCAGGCCCTGTTTCTGGCCCACGCTGTTATAGAGAGTGGATTTCCCGGTGCCGTTGTCGGAAACCCAGAACGGGCTCGTCGCCAACGACGTGATGCCCCAGGCGTTGACCAACACCGGATCTGCCGGGTTGTTGCCGATGGTGTTTTGATTGGAGACCAGAGCCGTCACGGTGTATTGGGCGATTGCAGGCGTCGAGAGCGATGGAAGAAGTCCAGCCGTGAGTAAGAACAACGGGGCAAACCGAAAGCGACGTCCCAAGCTGTGTGGCAGAGTCATACTGTCAGCCTCCCGGTGTCGAATGGTGCACGCCTGCAAGCTTGTGGCGAGCGGGCCTGAGAAGAACGGGCGGTAGCGCTTAACGTGTTTTGATTTATTGCGTTCCATATATCTCCTAAAGAATGTTCTTTCGCGCGTCTTGTGCGCTTTGCTCCACTCCAGGATGCGGCATTCGCGCCGCTGAGTTGTCCGAACAAAGTAAATAATCTGTAAATCAGTCAACGGCGGCTGCACGGATCGTCAGACGATGATTGTGATGGCCGCGGGTGCACGCGGATCATCCACTGAGATGCACATCCATGTGAGATGCACTTCCATGCGGGCGAACAGCGTAATCCTCGATAAGCTGATGCGGGACGCGCTTCGCGCCACCGGCCTCAAGACCAAGCGAAGCCCTTGAACACCAAGCCGCTCTTGATCTGGCCGTCCGAGACCGGCGCCCAATTTACTTTTCCGCCCGCGGCGCCGAAGTAATAAACGCTCGGCTGGGATGTGACGCCGCTCACCGCGACCGCCCGCCTCGGAAGGGGCCGATGTTTCGTTACTTGAGTTCCTTGAGGGAGTTGAAGTCAGCCTGAGCACTGAGCAACAGCGCAGAAGCGACCAGAGCGGCGAGGATTCTCATAACAGTGGAGATCATAGCTTGACACGCTGATACATTCTGCTGATACATTCGGGCCGATACATTCTGCCGATACATTCTGCTGTATACATTCTGCTGTCAACGCCAAATAGAAATGTCCTATTCTCTGCCAAGTAGAAATGTCCGGTTTTAAAGTGTGGTCTGAAAAAGGCATGTTAGGGTGAGTAAGTCCGCGAGGGGTCGCGCCCAAGCGGATGCCCAAGGCCGAGGCGACGGGGCTGGCTCCGTTACGGATCGGCACAGCAAGAACCCTCGAGCGCCGCGGCTCGGGGGTTTTTGATTTTGACTTGGCCACATCCGGGTGGTGGAGCTTTGGAGCTGAGGCCTTGGGCTGAGTAAACGCGAAAAGCTGCCGGGCCGATTTTGCCCGGCACTCCTTTTTGCTTTTAACGGTGCTTAGTCCAATACGTCGGGCGTGCGGGTGCGATTGATTTCGGCGGCCTTCCACAGCGGCACACCGCCCCGGCGCGCGATTCCATTCTGGCCCTCTCGCCAAGCTGGGCTGGGCAGGGGCGGCGCTTTGCGTCGACCGGCTGGTTGGGGTTCCGGCGGCGCAGCTTTGGGTTGCGACTGACACTCTTGGAAACGGAGATAGTGCTCCTGAAAGCGAACCGCCATCGAACCATCCCAGCGGGCTTCTACGCGCACCTGAGCGCCACGCAATCCAGGCCGCACGTGCTCTTTGGCGATTTGATACAACCGGCTCTGAAAGCGGAAGGTGTAATCGTTGGCGATTTGTCGCGCCTCGACACGACTCAGTATTGCCGCCAGATCGTGACTTCGATCCAGAGGCCGGTGCGCATCGGTTGGGTTGGCTGCCACCACCACCAGATGTTGATTCCACCAGGGCACAAACTCCTGTTCCAAATGCTGATTGGCTCCTCCAGCGTAGTTGACTCCGGCCACCCGCAGTCCTTTGACCAAGCGATCCTGGGCGGTCAAGAAGCTGCGTTCGATCCGCCCTTTGGCTTGGGGGGAGTGGCCGGCACCCATCCGATCCCTAACTCCCGCAGCGCCCGGCCGATCTGGGTCGGAGGCAAGGGCTCGTCGGGGAGAAGATGATTCTGCTTGGGGGCGGTTTGAAAGATGCTGGCCTTGTCGGTGTAGAAGGCTAGCGGCCGGCCGTTGCGCTCCAGATAGGTCCACAACAGCCGCAGGTTCTCTTCGGTCGAATCGTGCCGGACAAAGCGCGCCGTCAGCTCGCTGGTGGCATCGTCGATCATGTGAATTAGATACAGCTTCTCTCCGCGCCCTTCCAGCCAATCGTGCTCGGAAGTATCCCACTGCATCAGGTCGCCGCGTGAATCTCGCCGCGCTCGCCACTGGTGCACCTCCCCGTTCCGCTGCGGGCGCCCGCGCCACAACCCAGCGCCCAGCATCAACTGCGCAAGGCCTCCCGCCCGATCGCGCAACTTGTGTTTGCTCGCCAGATACTCGCTGGCCAAGGTCGGCCCGAATCCCCGGTACACTTCCTGCGACAGAATCCGCACCGCCTTTTCGCGCCGCTGGTCGGACAGCCTTCGATTGGACCGGCGACCACGTAGTCCATGCATCACCGCCCGGTCGCCGATTTTCTTCAGCGCCACCAGCAGCCGGCGCACTTGCCGCTCGCTCAGCTTCAACTCCTCGGCCGCTTGTCGCTGTGTGATCAGTTTCTTCCGCGCCTTCTTCAGCACCACCAGCCGGTCTCGTTCCCGCTGGGTCATGGTCAGAACTCCTTGTTCTTGCACCTCCCCAGACTGAACCTGTCAATAGGACATTTCTAAATGGCACTAATAGGACATTCTCATGTGGCGGCGACACTGTATACATTCTGCTTGACGGGTTCCACGCCAGCACTTATACTACTACCCAGCCTTTTTTTAGGCTCTTAATAAACGTTCGACGGCATTTAATACGGGGACAAGATGTTATGCCGACTGCGTTTGAGCACCGGGCAGATCTGTACCAGATAGACGTTTACCAGACGTGTGCCTGTGCCCGGGGGAACCAAGCTCTAAATTCTCGGTTTCAAAACTAAGAAGGGACGAGGGATCGTTTACAAATGAAACGCAAAAGCTTGTTCAAAATCTCCATGTTTGTAGTGGCCGTGCTGGCCCTGTCCGCAGTCGCGTCTGCGCAGGTCACGCTCTTACCCAACTACACACAAACAGCCACAATTGTTCCCCCCGGAGGCCTCGTTGCCGGCTTCGACATCAGTTGGGTCGATTCCGCCAACCAGAGATACTACTTGGCCGATCGGGGCGCCACGCCCAAAGCCGGGGCCAAGAACACCGCACGCATTGTTGTGATCGACACCCAAAAAAACCAGTACCTGTACAGCATTCCCTCCAGCTCCGCTGAGACCGGTTTTACCGGACCGAGCCCCGCCGGAGCGCCTTGCAATCAGGGCGGACCAGACGGGGTCGTCGCGATTCCCCAACTGAATCAGCTTTATGTCGGGGACGGCGACAGCACGGTGAAAGTGGTGGATCTCGGTGCCAAGGCTATTGTCGCAACTATCTCTACCGGCGGTAAATGCCGAGCCGATGAACTGGCTTACGACCCCCTCGATCACATCGTCATGATCGGCAACCCCAACGATAGTCCGCCGTTTTTGACCTTCATCTCTACTGACACTCAATCGGTTTTGGGTCAAATCGTGTACCCTGCTACCCAAAGCGGCCTCGAGCAGCCCGTCTGGAATCCGCAAACTTACAGGTTCAACCTCTCGGTGCCGGCCACCGGGGTAAATCTGGGATCGGTCGACGAAATCGATCCGATCGCGATGCAGATCACCAACAGCTTCAAAATAACCGCCAGTCCCGCCGGCTTGGCACTTGGACCCAACGAACGCGTCATGACATCGGGTGGTATCGCAATAGATGGCAGAGCTGGTAGCGTTCTTGCAATTATCACCGGCTCTGGAGGCCCGATTTCCGGGGACGAGATTTGGTACAACCCCGGGGACAATAATTATTACTTTGGAGCGGTGAACGTGGCCGTGGTAAACGCAGAAACCAACCAGTTCATCGGCTACATCACCGGTGCCGGTGGACACTCGATAGCCGTCGACAGCAATAACAACAACATCTATGTGCCCGTCACCGGAGCGGGCATAAAAGTGTTCCAGCCCACCCGCAAATAAGATTGTTCAGGGGGGACTGATCACAATTCGGTCCCCCCATAATTCCCACCGTTTCCTCAATCACTTCCACACGAAAATTGATCCGTTGCTGTAAGGCATGCGATAGGATAAGCTTCGTTTTTCAACTTGCTCATATTGACAAAATCCTCCCGTACATGCAAAATAGATCTGGCGAAGAAAAGGCGAAATTGCATGAACCTCAACGCCGCACTCACCACTACGCTCGGATTTCGCTCCGACCTCAAAACTCGGGAAATCCTCCCTACCGGCCTCCCCTCCCTGGATGCCGTCATCGAGGGTTTCCCCCGCGGCGCCATCTCGGAAATCATCGGTCCCGACAGCTCCGGCACGAACTACACTAATTCATTCACTTCTAGCTGCATCTACATCAAAATGCGAGATTTGCGCTTACGTCGACACCGATGATTCCTTCGATCCGGTAACCGCTGCCGCAGCCGGAGTCGCACTTTCTCAATTGCTCTGGATCCGCTGCGGCTCATAATGCCGGCCACGCACTCAAAGCCGCTGACTATCTGCTGCATGCCGGCGGATTCGGAGTCGTCGTGCTGGACCTCTGCCAGGTTCCGCCCCGCATGGCCAACCGCATCCCCATCTCCTATTGGTATCGGTTCCGCCGCGCCATCGAGAACACGCCGGCCATCCTCGCGCTGGTCGAAAACGAACCCTGGCCAAATCCTGCGCTTCGCTGATGCTCGAAATGAAGCGCAAAAAGACAGCTTGGCGAGGCGCGCCTGGCTTCGAATTGCTGCGCGGCGTGGAACTGGAAGCTCTCTCGCGCAAACCGGTCCGGCCAGCCACGGCCGCTTTCAAAGCGAGGGCGATTGGTAATAGATGTTTGCCTGCATACACGGCACCTCAGCCGAACTGCCTCAAATCGCCGAGGCGTTCTCGCCTTTCTTCGAGCAGACCACACCGGACACCGTCGTCTTCCGTATCGATGGGCTGAAGCGGCTTTTCGGCTCGCCTGCCCAAATCGCGGACGCCATCGCGCACCGCGCCGGCAGCGACATCAACATATCCATCGCTGAAACCGCCGAAGCTGCCATCCTGGCCGCCCGCAATTTTCCCGGCGTGACGGTCAATCCCGACCTGAATACTCTGGATATCACGACTCTCCCCTTGACCGATGAAATGGCGGAGATCCTGGATAGCTGGGGCATTCACACCCTCGATCAACTGGCCCAATTGCCCGAAACCGGCATCGCCGAACGATTCGGACCAGCCGGTGTTTCCCTGCTGCGGCTGGCCCGGGGCGCCGTCGATCGGCCGCTCAAAATCTTCCAACCGGAAATCACCTATGACGACCGGATTCCGCTCGATCATCCCATCAGCCTGCTCGAACCGCTCCTGTTTCTGATCGCGCGCATGCTCAACGATCAATGCGAAAAGCTGCAATCGCACGGAATGGCGGCCAACGAAATTACTATTCGTCTGGAGCTTGAAAACAAGACCGAGCACGTCCGCACGCTGCGCCTTCCCATCCCCATGCGCGAGAGCAAAGCGCTGTTGAAGCTCTTGCAAATGGATCTGGAAGCTCACCCGCCCGAAGCCGCCACGGCCGCGCTCGCGCTCTCGCTCAAACCAGTGAATCCGCGCACCGTCCAAAACGGGATCTTTCTTCCGGTCACGCCCGCGCCGGACAAGCTGGAGCTGACGCTGGCGCGCATCCGCGGCATCGTCGGAGAAAACAACGTCGGCGTTCCGGAGCTTCTTGAACACCCATCATCCGCACCCTTTCCGCCTTGCCCCTCGGCAGCCTCAATTGACCGATCCGCCGCCCATCACGATTCGCCACGCCTTCCGCTACTTCCGCCCGCCTCTGGCAGCCACTGTCGAACTACAAAACGATCGCCCCGCTCGCATCACCGCTTCCGGCATCCACGGAAAAGTGCTCAACGCCTCCGGCCCATGGCGAACTTCCGGCGACTGGTGGACCCCGGCTCCCTGGAATCGCGACGAATGGGACATCACTTTATCCACCGGCCTCTATCGCATCTACCGCGATACAGATTGGTTCATCGAAGGCTCATATGACTAACGTGGCGCACGCACTCATGCGTGCCGCGTCGGCACTCGTGCCGACGCTTGGCTCATAAATGTATATCGAACTCCACGCCCGCTCCGCCTTTAGCTTCCTCGAAGGCTCCTCCGTCCCCGAAGAACTCGTCGCCTGCGCGGCCGAGCTCGACTTCCCTGCCCTGGCCATTCTCGACACCGACAACATCTCCGGCGCGGCTCGCTTTCACATGGCTGCGAAAAAGGCCGGCCTTCGCGCCCACATCGGCGCCGAGGTCACCTGCACCGACGGCTTTCGCTATCCTCTGCTGGCCGAAAACCGAAAAGGCTACCAGAATCTCTGCCGTCTGATCACGCGTATGAAAATGCGCGCCAAAAAAGGCGAAGGCGCCGCCACTCACGAAGAATTCTCCGAATTCGCCGACGGCCTGGTATGCCTGGCATCGCGGCCCGATCCCCGGATTCTAGACCTGTTTGGCGTCGAAAAACGTCTATGTCGAACTGCAGCGCCATTACAACCGGAACGAAGAAGCTCACAACCAATCCCTAATGGATTTCGCGCGCAAACATCAATTGCCGCTCGTCGCCACCAACGGCGTCAGCCACGCCACGCCGCATTCCCGCGAAGCGCTCGACGTTCTTACCTGCGTCCGCAACAAAGTTAAAATTCAAGAAGCCGGCCGACTGCTCTCCATCAACTCCGAGCGGCACCTGAAAAGCGCCCAGGAAATGTCGCGCCTGTTCGCCGATCTTCCCGAAGCCATCGCCAACACCCGGGAACTTTCCAATCGCCTTCAGTTCACGCTCGCCGATCTCGGCTATCAATTTCCCCGGTACCCCGTCCCGCCCGGTGAGACCATGAATTCGTTTCTCCGCAAGCGTGCCGAGGAAGGCGCGCGCAATCGTTATTATCCGACTGCCTTCTCAGCCGACCTCTGTCGCCGCGCTCACCGCCAGATCGAGCGAGAGCTAGCGCTCATCGAAAAGCTCGACCTGGCCGGCTATTTCCTGATCGTCTGGGACATCGTCGAATTCTGCCGCAAGCAAAACATCCTGGTGCAAGGCCGCGGATCGGCCGCCAACAGCGCGGTCTGCTATTCGCTCGGCATCACCGCCGTCGACCCCGTCTCCATGGAGTTGCTCTTCGAGCGCTTTCTCTCCGAACAGCGCGGCGAGTGGCCCGATATCGATCTCGATCTTCCCAGCGGCGATCAGCGCGAGCGCGCCATTCAATATGTTTATCAACGCTACGGCCAGCTCGGCGCGGCCATGACCGCCAACATCATCACCTATCGCGGCCGCTCGGCCGTTCGCGACATCGGAAAAGTTCTGGGCTTTGACGAACCCGATCTCGGCCGCATCGCCGCGCTGGTCCCCTCCTGGGGCTGGACCGATCCCAAAGAAACCGCCGAGCGCCAGTTTCGCGAAGCCGGCTTCTCGCCCGACAATCCACTCATCTCCAAATTCCTCGATCTCTACATGACCATCCAGGACCTGCCGCGCCATCTCGGCCAGCATTCCGGCGGCATGGTCATTTGCGAAGGCCAGTTGGATTCCGTCGTTCCACTCGAACCCGCCACCATGCCCGGCCGCGTAGTCATTCAGTGGGACAAGGAAGACTGCGCCGACATGGGCATCGTCAAGGTGGATCTGCTGGGGCTCGGCATGATGGCCGTGCTCGAAGATTCCATCCAGCTCATTCGCGACGCCTATCACGAAGAAGTCGACCTCGCGCATCTGCCGCAAGACGATCCGCTGGTCTACGCCGCGCTGCAGAAGGCCGACACCATCGGGCTGTTTCAGGTGGAGAGCCGCGCGCAAATGTCCTGCCTTCCGCGCCTCCGTCCGGAGCGCTTCTACGACATCGTGGTGCAAGTCGCCATCATCCGTCCCGGCCCAATCGTCGGAAAAATGTTGAACCCGTTCCTGCGCCGCCGGCAGGGCCGTGAAATACCCGAGTGCCTGCATCCATCGCTCGAGCCGGTGCTGGCGCGCACGCTGGGCGTCCCACTATTTCAGGAGCAGCTTCTGCGCATGGCCATGATCGTGTCCGGCTTCACCGGCGGCGAAGCTGAAGAACTGCGCCGGGCCATGGGATTCAAACGATCCGAAGTCCGTATGCGTGAGATCGAGACCCGGCTGCGTTCAGGCATGACGCGCAACGGCATCACCGGCAAGCAGCAGGACACCATCGTCCAGTCCATCACTTCCTTCGCGCTGTACGGCTTTCCCGAATCCCACGCCGCCAGTTTCGCTCTGATCGCCTATGCCAGCGCGTATCTCAAATGCCGTTACCTGGCCGCCTTCACCGCCGCAATCCTCAACAACCAGCCCATGGGCTTCTACGCGCCCGCGACCTTGGTGAAAGATGCCCAGCGTCATGGGCTGCACTTCAAGCCGATCGACGTCACGCGCTCAGACTGGCGCTGCACCATCGAAGAATATAACGGTGAACGATGGGTGCGGCTGGGATTCAACTACGTCAAAGGACTGCGCGAGCAGGCCGCCCAATCGATCCTGGCCGCCCGCGAACAAGCTCCGTTTTCAAGCATTCAGGACCTGGTCGATCGCGTCCCCGAGCTCCGCAAAGACGAGCTCAGAAAGCTCAGCGAAATCGGAGCGCTCAATTTCATTCCCGAGACTCCTCTCCATCGTCGCGCCGCTTTGTGGGAATCCGAGCTAGCCATCCGCCCCACAGGCCCCCTTTTCGCAAATCTCGATTCCCTACCGCCCACCTCCTACCCCCTTCAGCCCATGAACTCCAGCGAGCGCCTGAATTCCGATTTCCGTGGAACCCACCTTACCATCGGTAAACACCCCATGGCCTTTCATCGCGAAAAGCTAAACTCGCTCGGCGTCACTCCGGCGGCTCAATTGAAATACGTCCACAACGCTCGCATCGTCCGGATCGCTGGCTGCGTCATCTGCCGCCAGCGTCCCGGCACCGCTAAAGGACTGCTATTCCTCAGCATCGAAGACGAAACCGGTGTTTCGAACGCCGTCGTCATGCCGGACGTTTTCGATCGCGAGCGCGCCACTATCCTTAATAACTCCTACTTGGTTATCGATGGCGAAATGCAGAACATCGACGGCGTCTTCACTGTCAGGGCCGCCCGTTTCGAGCCTCTCCACGTGGCGGAAGAGGCCGTTCCCTCTCACGATTTTCATTAGTTGGCGCGTGAGAATTCTCCAGCGCGTGACCACTATCACTTTCGTGAGTCTTTCTGCGCGATCGTTTGTCCTAATCGCCGCTCTGCTGCCATCGGCCGGCGCCACGACAATTACGATCCTGCCCGCCATCAATATCGGCCAAGCTAACGCGGAGACCAATGCTTGGCTCACGCAAACATTTGGCGCCGGAACCACGCGCGAACCCGGTCCAGGTCGACGTCGACACTAGCCCCGGCAAAAACAGGGAGGTCATTAAACTCGAACTCCTGACATCCTTCAATAGCCTCTATTTCTTCATAACGGGCGTGGAAGGCAACATGCAGATCGAAACGGCTGACGGAACCACCGCGCGCATTCACGATGGAGACGACGGCCTTTACTTCGTCGGAATCACGTCCTCGACAGCCATTGGATCCATCCAGTGGCAGAGTCACGACAGTTTCGTTTTAAAGGATTTCGGAACTCCGAAACCGCCGGCTGATGCACCCGAACCGCTTAGCTGGCTGTTTGTCTCAACCGGCTTGGCCGCCATCACGCGCCGGTGTAGAGCCCCATCCGCTCCTTCACCAGCTTTACTGTGGACTTCGCGATCGGTGAAACTCGCTCGGCTCCTTCGCGCAGCACTCGGTCGAGGTAACCGGGCTCGGTCATAATGTCGTGATAACGCTTTTGCAAAGGCTCCAGGCTTGCGGCCACCATCTCGGCCACCTGCTTTTTCAGATCGCCATAACGCATGCCGTCGAAATGCTCGCGCATTTTTTCTCCCGGACCAACCGCTGAAGGCCTGAAAGATGTTCAGCAGATTCTGCACACCGCTCCCCAACGTTCCGAAACTAACCGCCGGCTGAGAGTCGGTGGTGGCGCGCATAATCTTTTTGCGGACCTGATCAATCGGATCCAGCAATCCGACCGCGTGACCGGTTCCCGTAGCGGATTTGCTCATCTTTGTATCGGGATCATCCAGACCCATGATCCGGGAGCCCACCGCGGGCAAATGCGTCGCCGGCATCACGAAGGTCTCACCATAACGCGATTGAAGCGCTGCGCGATATCACGCGTCAGTTCCAGGTGCTGCGTCTGGTCTTCACCGACGGGCACAATCGCCGCCTGATAGAGGAGGATATCCGCGGCCATCAGCACCGGATATTGGAGCAAGCCATCGCCAATGCTCTCGCCCGCCAAGTACTGCAACGAGTGCCTCCAGCTTTCGCTCTTCGCCTTGTACTGCGTCATTCTTTCCAGCCACCCGACCGGCGTAACGCAGGTCAGCATCCAAGCCAGCTCGGAATGCTCGGGAACAGACGATTGAACCACGATGGTCGACTGCTTAGGATCAATGCCGACGGCCAGAAACAGTGCGGCCGTCTCCCGAATTTTCGACCGCAGCTCGGCTGGGTCTTGATGGACGGTTATAGCGTGCAGATCGACGATCCCGAAAATGCTTTCGTAGTTGCCCTGAATCTCGACCCAGTTTTTCAGCGCGCCCAGGTAGTTCCCGATGTGCAAGTTGCCTGACGGCTGAACGCCAGAGAAAATACGTGCCTTCATGGTGAATCAACCATGTTACCGTAGGGTAAGCTTCTGCTTGCTCACCGAAGAAACTTTCACGATAGAAAAGCTTGTGTACGGCGGAGATGGACTGGCCCGTCTCGATGGTAAAGTCGTGCTGACACCATTTGTACTTCCCGGAGAAGTCGTCAGAGCCGAAGTTGAACGCGTCAAGAGCGATGTTTTCCGAGGGAGGCTGACCGATGTGCTTTCTCCGTCCGCCTTCTCGTGTCTCGCCGCCCTGCCCCTACTTCCTGCACTGTGGCGGGTGCCACTACCAGCACGCCGATACCAAGTTCCAAGTGGAGCAAAAAGTCTCCATCTTACGCGAATCCCTGCGCCGAGTGGGCAAAATCGAATTTTCAGGCGAGATCCACTCTATCTCGGGCGAACCATGGGGCTATCGCAACCGCGTGCAGCTCCACATCGAAAACGGCAGTGTGGGCTATTTCGAACAGGGGTCGCATAGTCTTTCTCCGATCGAGCACTGCGTCGTTTCCTCTCCGGCGCTGAATGATGCAATCGCGAAACTGAAGGGCCAGTTATTGCGAAACGTTACTACGACAGTTGAATTTTTCACCAACGAAACCGACACTCAAGTCCATGTCTGGGATCGCCTGCCTGCCAGCGCTTACCGGATATTCGATTCACTCGGCACCACCGGCCCCATCGACTACCGTGGATTTCGAGTAAGCCCCAATTCGTTCTTCCAGATCAATCGCTATTTGATCGATGATTTGGTCAACTGTGCTACCAGCGGCGGCGCAGGGGAGTGGGCCGTGGACCTTTACGCCGGTGTCGGCCTTTTCTCGGTGCGCCTCGCGGAGGCCTTCAAAAGAGTCACCGCGGTCGAATCCAGCCGCCGTGCTTTTCGCGATTTGCAATTTAATATCGAGCGCCGCGAGTTGCAGGTCACCGCTGAGAACCAACCGGCCGAAGACTATCTGGCGAGCCTCCAGCAAACGCCCGAATTCATCCTGGCCGACCCGCCCCGCACAGGTCTGGGCAAAGATGCCGTGCGGGAATTATTGCGAATCCGAGCGCCGCAACTGACCATCGTCTCCTGCGACCCGGCGACGTTGGCGCGCGATCTGCAGGGCCTGCTGGCCGGAGGCTATCTCATCCAGCAAATCACCATGGTCGATCTGTTTCCACAGACCTTCCACCTCGAAACGGTTGTGCATCTGGACGTGGCGCAGGTCTCCGACCTGCGGAAGACTTCGAACCCAGCTAGCTCTTCTTCGGCAGCAGCGAATCCATCATGGCCTTGCCTTTGCGCATGATCAACTCCGCCAGATTGAGCGCGATCGCAAAGGCCAGCAGTCCCGGCCACAGCCGCAGACTGGATTGCTCGGTGCGGCCAGCGGCATCGAATACCTGCTTCGGCGCCGGATTAAACCGGCCGCCGGTGAAGTCGGAAATCGATCGCAGCAGAAATTGGTTTGAGCCGTAGTCGAGCAATTCCTGCTCCTGCTGATAGTAGCCGACCTCTGGAAAAGCATGCGACTCCTCCAGCGGCCGGATACGGAAGAGCCCCTGACGCTGCCCGATGTGAATCCTGCCTCGATAGGCTTTGTCGGCCAGTTTAGTGAGCGGCAAAGCGTGCTGAAAGCCGCCGGGTCCGATTACAAAGATGCCCGGAAGCTTGGCGGGTTCTTCGACGTCGCGGCCTAGTTGATAGTTGACGATCAGATCGCCGCTGGCGCTGTCGAATTCGGTTTTGGCCTCGCCCGTCTCGGCGTGCGGAAGCAGATCGCGAAAGATGTTGGTCCAAAGCTTGTCGAAGCCTTTCCAAGTCACCCAGTCCGCGGCCCAGCGGCTCTTGGCGTCGGAAGTAAACACGACCGCTCTTCCGAGGCCATATTGCCAACGCGCCAGCAGAGGATCTTTCTCGTCAACTTTCAGGATCGTGTCAGCCGTCGGTTTGGCAATGAACCTCACATAGCCTTTGAGCGCCGGCGCCGAGTCCATGCCGACCCCGTCCAGGATCTCCGCATTCTTGACCACAATGGGACGCAGCGTTTTCTCGACGGCCGTCGAGCCGGTATGCTCCAGCACATCTTTGAGCAACAGTTGCTCCAGGCCGGCCGGCTCATTCAGGAAGTAGGCCTTTCCGCCGGCGAGGTTCGCCACCTTTTCTAAATACGCCCGATTCACATCCTGCCCCAGACCGACGGTGGAGATGGTCACGTGCTGCGCCACGGCTTCTTTGGACAAATCGAGACTATCGCCTTCTTCAGAGATTCCATCGGTCAGCAGCACGATGTGCTTGAACGTGGCGCGGGACGGCAGAACTCTACGATATGCTTCAGCCAATGCGGGCGCGATCTGCGTGCCGCCGTCCGGTACGATGCCGGAGATCAGGCGTTTGATCAGCGTGCGGTCTTCGGCCTTTCTGATCGGTACGGCCCATTGGAAGGAGTTGTCGAAGATCAGAACGCCCACCATATCGATGGGACGCAGATTGTCCACGACGCCGATGGCCGCCAGGCGCGCCAGCTCGATTTTCTTGCCTTCCATGGAAGAGGACTTGTCGATGATCAGGACCACGGCGGTGCCTTCGGGCGAGCGCGGCGGGGCGAGATTCGCGGGCAGGGTACGATCGAGCGCGTCTTCGGTCTTTTTGTTATCGGCGTAGATATTGCGCTCGCCGGCGATCACTAATAGTCCACCGCCCTGCTTAACGAACTTTTCGATTTCGCTCTTTCTGGAAGCCGGCAGCGATTCCAGATCCAGATTGTTGAGCGCCACCAGCTGGAAATCGCTCAGCGTCCCGTGCAGCGGGTCGTTGGTCCGTTCGACATCAAACTGAGCGGCCGTCAAGGTCTGCAGTAGATTCTTCTCGCTGCCTTCCGGGTCTTGAGAGACATACAATACTTTGGGCCGGCGTAGGTTGACGGCGCGATCGAACTGGATGGTGCCCAGGTTCCCGGCCCGAATCACGCCCGACAGATTCAGCGCCCCAGCCGTGATCAAGCTGGCGTGAACTCGAATCTGATTACTGCCCTTTTCGAGTGCTACTGAGTTGGTTCCCAGCAGTTTTCCTTCGGCGCTGATCGCGACAGTAGCCTGGACCGGCCCCGGTGAAGAAATGCTGAGATCGATAGGGAATTTCTCGCCGGTGAATCCTACCGTCGGCAGGCTCACCGATTCCAACCGCAAATTGGGCTGTGGCCGGCCTTCGAGGGGCATGGTATCGATCGGGATTCCGAGGTGTTGCGCCTGCCACGCCGCGCGCGTAATGCTGCCCGTGTTTTCCCGGCCGTCAGAAATGAGTACCAGCCTCGGCACCATTCCCGAGGGCAATGAAGCGATGGCTTCACCAATGGCCGCTTCCAGATCGGTGGCGCTACCGGCGTCGCCCGCCGTGTTTTTCAACTGCCATCCGTTCTTCTGTTCCTCAGGCGTTGGATTCCGGACCGATCGGGCAAACGGAAGAACGCGCGTCCAGTGACGGCCTCGCGCTTTTTCCAACTCGGTTGCCAAATCGGAGGCCCGCGCCAGATCCTGCGAGGAAACGCTGGACGAGGTGTCCACCAGAACCGCGACTGCCATTTTGGTTTGCGGGATGGTAAGCACAGGCTCGGCTAAAGCCACGACGATCGCCATCAATGCGAGCGTCTTGAGAATCAACGCTGCCATGCGGCGTGTCTGCTTCAATTCGAATAGCGCCCAGCCCAGCGGAAGGAGCAGGAACACCAGCACCCATGCGCGCTCGAAGGTCATGACGCTTTCCTCCACAGCACGCGGCGTTCAGCCTGGGAGGGAGGCACGTAGCGCGTCCGCATTCGCCCGTAGAGAACCCAATCGAGGAGCAGCCCAACCCCGCCCAGCAGTGCCAGCCACTGCCAAATATCGCGGGAGGATGGCTCCAATGGCCCACGTCCCGGCAAACCGCGCTTGCCGCTGGATGGTTTCCAAACAAAATCACCGGGCTGCGGGAGGGTCAACGAATAGACCATTTCGCGATCGCCGGTGAGCACCCGCACGATTCCCGCCGAGCCGGCGAAGAATCGCAATCTCCGTCCGTCCACGGTGAACGGCAGTGTCTTACCATCTTCCGTTGCCACGTGAATGGCGGAGGGATCGGTTTCCGATTCGAGTTCAACATCCACCGTTCCAACCGTGCCGGCCGTCAATTCCCATGACCGGAAAATATCGGGCGCCATCCATCGCACTATATTGGCGAACAGAAGCGGAGTAGTGAGTGAATACTTCATGCCCGATCGGACCGGATGAAATCCAAATACGACCGTCTTCGGTTTTCCGGGCCGCGCGGCGATCAAAGCGCCCGCATCCGATTCAGCGATGGCTACATCGTCTGGACCAAGGCGGAACAATTCAGCGCTCGGAAACTCGAGATCCTTGGCGCGCAGGCCGGCTCCCAACGGACTATCCACTCGCCAGCGCTTCAGCTTCGCATTCTTCTCGACGGTTCGAATGGGAATGGGTGACTTACCCGCCGGCGGCTCCATCCAAATGCTTTCCGTAGCCGGAGGCGAAGGCGGAGCGAAGCGATCCAATAGCACGATGCCACTCTTAATATTGGGATCGTAGCTGGAGGGCGGCAAGAACGTAGCCTGGATACCGGAGATGGAAGTAAATACAGGCCGCAACAGTTCGGGCTCGGCGGAATAGACCATCACGGGGAGAAGTTTCCGGGCCGGCAATTCCAGAACTGCGCGGTCATCCTGCTGGAAAGCATCGCGCGTGATCAGGCGTGCTTCCAGCCATCCCGCCGCGCGCGTCTTGAAGCGGAAGGCCGCGCTCTCTTCGGCGCCCGGCTTCAATTCAAAACGCCGCGTTCCCACCGGCGCTCCGCCAAACTGCACCCCTAACGGCACCGAGCGGGACGTGGTCCCATAGTTCTTCACAGTGATGAAGACTTCCCAGATATCCGGATCGCTGAGCGAGCGGCGCACGCCAACCTTACGCAAACCGGCGTGTTCGGCCGTGCTAGCTATCGGCACGAATCGCAGATTCGGCGGAGGCGCAGCCAACGCAGCTTCGTCACCGGCGACTCGTCCGGCGCCAACAAACACGATTTCGCCGGGTTGTTGGGAGTGCAGCCGCTGAGCTTGCCGAGCAAAGTCGAGAGCCTGGTCGATATTCAAAGCCGCCGCGCCTGGCTGCGTCTGATCGATGGCTTGCTGGATCTTCTGGCGGTCGGATTCAAACAACGTTGCGGGCGTCGCGAGTACATCCGCGCGCACTACCATTACGCGATCGCTAGAGGGCAGCGTGCGGATGTAACCGCGGGCAGCAGCGCGAGCCTGATCGATCAACCGAACTTGACCGGTCCGCGCAGCCATCCAGGCCGAGCTGTCGAGAATCAGGACATGGTCGCGAGACGAACGAGCCGGCGACCCCAGACGAAGCTGAGCAATTGCCAGCAACAAGAGCAGCAGGCTCACTAGCTGGAGAATGAGCGACCAAGGCTGCTGAAGTTTGCGCCGATGCTTCAGGACCGGAGGTTTATCGGAAAGGGCAAAGAACCGCAGCGTAGAAACAGTGTGCTTCTTGCGCATCCGGTCCAGTAAGTAGAGCGCTACCACGACGCCGGAAAGCGAGCCCAGAAGGCCCAGGAATTCCGGCAGCGATAGGTTCAAGAAAAACATTGCAGTTACTGGATTGCACCCGATCGCGCCAGCGGACCGAAGATGGCCTCTTCGATCGGATCAGTTGTAGAAAGGCCTATGTAGCGCCCGCTGTTCCTCAGACCAATGCGCTGGATACTCTTGGCAAAATCGTCGAAGGCATTGGTATAGTTTTTGCGGGCAGTTTCGTCGAACCCGATCTCGAGCGTGGAACCGGTCTCAGCGTCCATCAAATCGAGTTGTCCTTCCCAGGAAGGTTCCCGATCCTCGTCGCTCCACACATGGATCAGGATCAGCTCATGTCCGAAGTCCGCCAGAAACTGCAGCGGCCGCTCACAATCGGTTTCGTCCAGAAAATCGGAGATGATGATAAGCAACCCGCGCTGCGGGTACCTGGAGATGAACTGCCGCGCCATCTGAAAATAATTGGTCTGTCCAGAGGGTTTCAGGTCTTGAAGAAAATTCACCGCGGGAATGAAACGATGACGCCCGCCGCCGCTCAAAAACGAATCGCCCAAGTCATGACCGAAAGGCTGAATGCACATGGTATCGAGCCGCACCAATCCGACGTAGCATAGCGCTGCGGTGAGCTTGCGCGCGTAATCGAACTTAGAGACGTCGCCGGTGGTCATGGAGTTGCTGCAATCGAGCAGCAGGCGGACGGGAATGCGCGGCTCGACCTGAAACATCTTCAGAAAAAGCTTTTCCAGCCGCAGATAGGCACGCCAGTTGACAGCTCGCAAGTCGTCGCCATGATGGAACTGGCGATGATCGAGAAACTCCTGACCAGGTCCGGCAAAGTGCGAAATGTTGTGCCCGCCCACTAATCCGGGAAATGACTTTTGCCATTGAATAGCAAGCCGTTCGAGCTTCTGGAGGAAAGCACTGTCGATGAGCGGGCTCGGTTTCATTTTGCAGCCGCGGCAGTGACGTTTTCGATAACCTGAGTAAGAATCGTCTCCGGAGTTTGGCCGTCGGCATGGGCGTCAAAGTTCAGGATGATGCGGTGACGCAGCACTGAAGGAGCGATTTCGCGGATGTCGTCGCTCGAAAGATTAAGCCGCCCGTGCATCAATGCCACCACGCGTCCACACTCCACCAGCGCTTGAGCACCGCGTGGCGAACTGCCGTAGCGGATATATTTGTTTGCCAGTTCATGGGCGTATGGAGTTCCCGGCTGCGTCGACATGACCAAATTGATGGCGTAGTCCTGGACGTGCTCCGCCACTAGAACTTCCCTGCAGGCCGCCCTCAGTTGCATGATCGCCTCCCGATCCACGACCTGATGAACGGCGGTCTCGTCGCGATGCACGGTGCGCTCGACGATCCGGTTGAGATCTTCGCGCGACGGGTAACACACCAGGATTTTCATCAGAAAGCGATCCAGCTGCGCTTCGGGAAGCGGATACGTTCCTTCCATCTCGATTGGATTCTGAGTGGCCATCACCAGAAAAGGAGCATCCAATTCGTGCGTCGTGTTTCCGCTGGTCACGGTGCGTTCCTGCATCGCTTCGAGCAGCGCCGATTGAGTCTTCGGCGTCGCGCGATTGATCTCGTCGGCCAACACAAGGTTGGCAAAGATCGGACCGGGTTGGAAGCGAAGCGCCTTGGCCCCATGATCGTCGGACTCGATGATCATACTGCCGACGATGTCGGCGGGCATGAGGTCGGGCGTGAACTGAATGCGCGAGTATTTCAGGTGCAGTACCCGGCCCAGCGTCCGGAGTAGCGTGGTCTTGCCGAGTCCCGGCACACCCTCCAGCAGCACATGACCGCCGGCCAGCAGGCATGTCAAAACGCCATCGACAACTGGTTGTTGGCCGACGATGACTTTTCCGATTTCGTTGCGCACCAGATCGAGATTACCAGTGGCGAGTTGAAGTGTGGAATCAGTACGCACGTATTCTATTCTAAGGTTAAAAGTCGTGGTTTAGGGGAACTGGTTGCGGGCGGCGGTACTATAACATCAGAAGCTACATGGCGTCGACCGATTCCCTTCCCAATCCCATTCAACAACGGCTGACCGATCTGAGAAACGCGCTGCTCAGTCTTCATAAGACCCTGCTCGAATCGGAGCGCGCCATTTACGAGCGCGATATTGCTCGCATCCAGTCGAGCAGCGAGCTGCTGAAGCTGGTGTTGTACGACCCGTGGTTTGCCTGGCTGCATGAACTGTCGGAGCTGGTTGTCATGATCGACGAAACTTTGGACGCCAAAGAACCGCCGTCCGGTATCGACGCGGACCGGTTCGTGACGCAGGCGCGGGAGCTGATCGTCCCCAATGAGAACGGTCGCGGGTTCGAGAAGCGTTACTTTGAAGCGATGCAGCGCGATCCGGATGTCGTATTGGCGCATGGGCGAACGCGCAAGCTGCTTGAGGGCCTGGGATGAGGACCACACTCGATCTGGACGAAGATATACTGCAGGCCGCCAAGAACCTGGCGCAACAACGCGGACAGACCACCGGTCAAGTAATCTCCGCTCTGGTGCGTACCGCCTTGGAGCCAAGAAGCGGCGCGCGAAGCCGGAATGGCGTGCGAGTCTTCCCGGCAAAGCGCGGATCGAAGGTCCCATCCTTGGCGCTGGTAAATAAGCTCCGGGATGCAGAGTGATCCCTTCCTGGCTGGGACGTAAATGTCCTGGTCGCGCTCTTTGATTCCGCACACCTAAACCACGACGAGGCTCATGCTTGGTTCAAAGCCGCCCGGGGATCGGCTTGGGCCACCTGCCCGACCACAATCACCCGATCACAATCAATTGCGTCGTGCGGATTTTGAGCCATCCCGCCTACCCATCGGTAGAAGCTACACCGGGAGAAGTAATCTCACTCTACAAGACCTTTGTTCGAGCCCGCGGCATGAGTTCTGGACAGAAGTCGAGCACATAAAGTTGCTGGGCTCGATACAGCGTCCCCCCGATTGACGATCAGACGTCCGAGCTCTCGCTCTTGCGGCTGAGATCCTCGGCCAGAATGATGGCCTCGGCCAGATCCTTCATGGGACGCCGCAGCCGGCGGCTCTCGTTGCGAAGGCGAAGATAAGCTTCTTCCTCCGTCAGATGGTAGCGCGTCTGTAGAATTCCCTTGGCTCGCTCGACCAATTTGCGCGTCTCAAGCTGCCGCTTCATTTCCTGAGTCTCTTCGAGCAGGCGAACATTCGCCTCGGCCAGAAGCGACTTCGAAATAATGCCACCCATTTGCTCACCGACGAAGGTCAGAAGAGCGATCTCGTCAGGCGTGTGATCATGCAGTGCACGATGATGGACGTTGATGACACCTATCACATCGCCGCCGCTGACGAGCGGCACCGAGAGGAAGGCTTCGTAGGTATCTTCAATCAGTACTTGGAACCGCTTAAAGCGGTGATCGGAGCCGGCGTTCGATGAAAGCGCGACTACCGACTTGTGCTCAGCTACCCATCCGGTGACGCCTTCGCCGACTTTCATGCGCAGCGTGCCGAGAGCGGCCGCGTGCGGGACCTGAGAGGCGCGCAACACGATTTCGCCGGTGTCACGCTCGAGTAGATAAACCAGGCATGCGTCACAGTCCGTGACCTGCGCGGTAAGTCCGACGATTTCTCCGAGCATTTCGTCTAGCGATAATTCAGAGCTGACGATGCTGCTGATCCTGTGCAGGAGAGCGATTTGGGAGCTGGGCGGCTCCATAACAAGCATGGTTGCCATAACCAAGGGTATGCGACGTTGGCGAATGGGTCCAATCGAAAATTCCTATCGGGTCGATGAGGACTTGGTACTATTTGGAAGGCGTTGAAGCCATTGGAGTTGCGTTGAACAAGCCGCCTTTTACAGAATTGCCACTAGCTTCTGCTGCTGCTCCCCGGTGACTCGCGCCTCGCTTGCCCCGACATAGACATTCACTTCAGACCGAATTCCGAATTCGGGCAGATAAACGCCCGGCTCCACCGAGAAGCATGTTCCAGAGATTATTCTTCGCTCGTCGTGCGTTTCCAGATTGTCCATGTTTGCGCCCGTGCCGTGAACTTCCTCTCCGATGGAATGCCCGGTCCGATGTACGAAATACTCCCCGAAGCCCTTCTCTTTAATGTGGCCGCGAGCAGCGTCGTCCACGTTGAAACCTTGGATGCTTTCGTTCTTGCGTACGGCCGATTGCACGCGTTCGACGGCACGATCGCGGGCATCGCGCACGACTTCGAAAACATTTTGAATGGCCGATGGCGGCTCGCCGCCGCAGTACCCGGTCCAGGTGATGTCATAGAAAACCGCGCCCGGGCGATCCAGCTTGGCCCACATGTCGATCAACACGGCGTCGCTCTTGCGAATTTCGCGCTGCCTTCGGGTCCAGGTTCATAGTGCGGGTTCGACATGTTGGCATTGACGGCAACTATCGGACCGTGATCGGTCACCATGCCGGACTTTTGGAAGGCGTCGCGTATGAAGCGGTTCACCTGCCATTCATTTATTGTCCGGTTGGCTTTGAGTGCCGTTCCGATGGTCTGGAAAGCCTCGCCCGCGGATACGATCTACCCGGCGGCCCGCTTCGAGATGCATCTCCAGTTGCTCGGCGGTCCAGCGAGCCTCAAAAAGCTGGACGAGATTCGCCGAAGTTACAACTTCGACGCCCGCGCCTCGGACCAACTCCAGCGTGCCGGCGTCCACCAGCGAGACGTACGGGATGGCGCAGTTGGGCGAGTACTGCATCGCAATGCGCCGGCAGCCTACGAGCATGCTCTTGATTCCATCCACCTGAGCGCCCCAGCTTGAATAGACTTGGGTCTTCCCAGGCAGTTCCGACAATACTCCTGACTCTATGGCGTGAACCAGGCCCCTTGGTTCTCCCTGGGCGGGAATGAAATAATACCACCGGCGCGTAACGGTCCGAGCGGGATTCAACTTCAAAATGCGATAGGCTAGCGGGTCGCGCTGGTGGTGATCAAAGAACAACCAGCCGTCTACTTTCTCGTCTCGCAAGGCTTTTTGGATTTCGTCTATCTGCATGAATGTTTAACCCAAGAAATATCTAACTCTCGAAGAACGGTTTCCATTTGCCGGGTTGGGGTGGAGGCGTCAGCAGGCTGACCAGGATCAAGCTTACGAGCGATGCGGCCAGGGCAGGATAGATCGCCAAGTCGTAACCAACCAGATTCAGGGCGACCGTGATGATTGCTCCGAGCATAATCGACACAATCGCGCCGGCGGTGGTGGCGCGTCTCCAGAAAAACACGGCCATCACGGCGGGAGTGACGGCAGTTCCGTACACGGTGTAGGCGTAGACGGAAGCATTCAAGATCGATTCGAACCGCGTCGCTTGAAGCAGCGCGAAGAGCCCGAGCAGCACGACAATCAAGCGGGACATGACCAGTTTTCTCTTCTCGGACGCATGGGGATTAATGAACCGGCCATAAACGTCGTGGATCAGATTGGTGGACGGGGAGAAAAGGTAATTGTTGGCGGTTGAAATCACCTTGGCGAAAACGCCGCCAAGTAAGAGCGCGCCAATGAGCGAAGGAAGTCCCTGAAAAGCGGTGAGGGGGATGATTTCTCTCGGATGTTCAGTCTTGAATAGCGAGCTACCGATCACGGCGAAAGCAATCAGCAGCGTTTCCAGAATCAACGTGCCGAAAATCCATCCATAAACGGCGAACTTCGCATCGCGTTCCGACCGGGCCGAAAAGAACTTCTGGTACATCCCTTGATTGCCAATCAGAAGCAGCGTGGTGGGAATCATGTAATTCAGAGCTTGCGCCAGACTGAGATTACCCAGAATCTGAAAATGCGAAGGCGGAAGAACTGCCCGCACCTGACTCCAGCCGCCCGCCTTCTGAAGCAATAGCGGGACCGCAATAATGACGATGGTGCTCACCAGTCCGCCGATCACCAGATCCAAATAAGCGATGGACGCCATGCCCGCGGCGGCGGTGAAAACGATCACGAAGGCCGCGATGATGCACATCCCTTGGTTTCTGCTCACGGATGGGAAGATCAGGTTGAGAATGTCTCCCCCGCCTTTGAATTGATAGCTCGCAATCACGGTGTAAGAAATAACGATAGCGATGGTCCCCATGACGCGCGCCGTCGCGTTGTATCTCGTCTCGAGCAGATCGGGGACAGTGAACTGAGCAAATCGCCGCGCCCGTCCGGCGATTAGCGCGATCAGGATTAGCCCGGCCCACCCGCCCGCGGGCTGCCAAAGCGCAGCGAATCCGTTTCTGTAAGCATTCTCTCCTCCGGCGAACAGGCTGCCGGCGCCGATCCACGAAGATAGAAGCGTAAACACGAGGACGGGCCATGGCAGCTTTCTGCCGGCGACCAGAAAGTCGGCTTGGTTCTTCACCGATCGCGTTTGGATGATAGTGACCACGCAAAGCGTGCCCACTACGATCGCCAGAACAATTGCGTAGATCATGGTTGGGCGACGCCGCTGGGGTCGGCGTCGGGAATTCTCGCGAGCTTGTGATGACGCACTCGAGTATTCAAGTTCAGTACTCCGGCCACATCCTTCGTATCCATCACCTGGAACTCGGTGACATCGTCGAGCCAATCCTGACTGAGCCCGTTCCGATACTGCGTGGCAACGGTCAGTGTATACTCCTGTCGGCTCAACAAGCAATCTAATTCGAATTCCAGTTCCAGCGTCTCCCCGGCTTCAACAGTTCCCAGGTCGACGCGCTCGATGCGAGTGTTGGTCCCGAATACGTCCATGCCGATGCGATTGCGGACCAGTATCCCAACCACGGGATCGGTAACGGAGCGGCGAAAGACCGCCTGAATACGAATAACGATAGACTCGCCAGGCCTGAAGGTATGGCAAGCCTCGCCGGCGGCGTTCAAGAGCCGCACATCCACGATCTGGCTGGCGCCGTCCCCGTGACGGAAGCTGCTGTTCGCGGCTGGCCCTCCGCTCGGGCCGGCGTCGCGCTCGCGATTTTCTCGTTCGCGATCGAGTACGAAACCGACGTACTGATTCACAGCGTCCTTGGGTGTGCCTTCCATTACCACTTTTCCTTCGAGCATAAAGGCCGCTCGGTCGGCCAGCCGTTTCACTAATCCTAAGTCGTGCGAGACCAGTAACACGGTTACTTTTCTCTGACGAAGTTCCTCGAATTTCTGGATGCACCGGCTGGCGAAAATCGCGTCGCCGACCGCGAGGGCTTCGTCGACGATCAGAATCTCGGGATCGACGTGGATGGCGGTTGAAAAGGCGAGTCGCACATACATGCCGCTAGAGTATTCTTTGACCGGCCGGTCGATGAAGCGGCCGATCTCGGCAAACGCCTCGATTTTAGGGAAAGCCTTGTCCAATTCTTTCCGCGAAAGCCCCATGATCTCGCCGTTCAATAGAACATTGTCGCGTCCGCTGAACTCAGGATTGAAGCCGGCGCCAAGTTCCAGCAAAGCGGCTACCCGGCCGACGCACAAAACACGACCGCTGGTGGGCTTCAAGATGCCAGTGATAATTTGAAGTAGCGTGCTTTTGCCAGACCCGTTTGGTCCTAAAATGGCAAAAACCTCACCCTTGTCGACTCGCAAGTTTACATTCCGCAACGCCCAGAACTCGCTAGTCCGCTTTCTGGCGAGCGCGAAATTGCCGAGCAGGCGGTCGAACGGATGGCGATAAAGATGATAGACCTTGGAAACGTTTTGGATTGAAATCACGGCCGCATACACACTGTACCTCGAACGGCCGAACGCGAGTTGTTCATCCAAGCTGGACGCTGCGGCGAAGTCCGGTCGAAAACGGAAATGGATATCCGATCAAGCAGATTTGATCCAACGCAAACAATACTACTGATTCCAGGCCTTGTGCTTTGGCCAACCTGGCTTCTTTTAGCCAGGATGTAGAGGAATCACTTACTCCCACCAAGTAACTGCGTTGCGAGGGAGGAAAGCCGCGACCGGTGCCGGCTGCGATGGTGGTCATGGCGAGATCCACATTCCGGTCGGCAGTATAGGTGAAGCCCTCGGTCTTGAGACAGTTTAAATTGGCAGGCGTCCAGTCGGTGGCTGGATAATTAATCACTCGATTGAGCGAAGTGTCGTTGACATCGACCGGGTAGAGCACCTCGAACCGGCACGTTGGGTAAGTGGAATGTACGAAGCTCCTGATCTGGCTAGTGAAGGTGCCGATGAGTCCCGGCAGAAAAGCGGCTTCCTGTGGAATCGTCAGAGGATCGACGGTGTTGGTCGTGATAACGGTCATCGGACGGCCATACTGCGCAAGAAAAGTATTGGTGGAGTAGGCGTCGTAAAAGGGCATCCCGGTGGTGCCTGGAAAATACCACCACTGAACTTCACCGAATTGCAGATATGGAACCAGCCCGGCCGCAACCAACACAGCTGCCATATCCTTATAAACTTCCTGCCAGAAATTCGTACTGGCGGGCGAAAAGTTGGTCTGCAAGGAAGGCGTGTTTAGCAACACCGGGTCCTGGTTCGGATAAAGTTGCGCGATGCCGGCGCTGGGGGACGGATCGCCATTCCCCAGTTCCATACTGAATGACGCCGTCGCATCAAGTCCATAGCCGTTCAGCGCCTGAAAAAAGCTTTGGCTCCAATCCCGTGCTGCCCGATTCAGCCGGGGTGTGGCTCCCAGGTCCGTTCGCCAATTGCCGTCCACGCCGCCTGAAAGCGTGGATCCCGACGTCACCATCGTAAGATTAGTGGTGTTCGCACTGGTAGCGATTGTGACCTCGTTACCATCCGTGCCCATGGTTCGGGAATAAATCGTGAGCTCACTACCGCTCGCCTGAGCACGAATCGCTGTGTATCCCCGATTCAATTCCAGTGCAAATGCTGTTGCCAGCGTCTCGGTGGTATCCCAGTCGAGATTCAAATGTTGAATTACGTTTGGCGGCACCATAGGCTGATCGGCGCGGCCAATCATGATTTCGGTAATAAGATTTGCGTCGGGACTACCTGAAAATGTTATCGTGCCCGATGCGTATTGCTGACCGATGCAGTTCAGTTCATAGAACCACAAGGCGCCGGCGTAGTGGTTCACTCTGGCATGAAAGCCTAGCGAGTTGATTATTCCCGCAGTTCGTTCCGGAGCCAGCGCGATGGAATGGTTGGTGTCCCAGTCGGTCGCCACTGCGAGCTTCGTCTCGATGACCTGGGTAGGAAGCGTCGTTGTGGGAATCGCGAGTTCCAGAAAGTCAAAATAGAAGACAGTGCCCGCGGCGCCGGCGTGCGTTACCGTGACGCTGTGGCTTCCAGCCCCGAACTGGCCAAGCAACGTTCGGACCAACACATCTTCGCCGGGAAAATTCAGATTGATCGTAGCGGCGCTCTGTCCGTCGACCGACAACGAAATGACGGTTCCGTTACCCAGGAACCTCGTTCCCAGATACAAACTGTGCTGCTGTGCCGAAACGTATGTGCAGTGCATGGCAGCCTGATTCGTGCTCGTGGAGTGAATGGAACCGCCGGAGAAATTCCCACCGGTAGCGGTCCAAGCGCCCGCATTTACGTACTGAACCTGATTATCGTTATCTTCAATTCGACGGCTCCCTGGACCCGCGATCGACAAGGCTCGGCCGGTCCCGGTCACGGTCCAGTTTGAGACTACGACCTGAAACTCGCTTCGCACATAGGCGCCCGCCTGAAGATCGGCTGAGTAAGTCCAACGTAACTTGCGGACTGCGCCAGCCGGAATTGGCCCTAACGTGGGATCGGCCAAAGTCGCAAAGGGCAGAGTCACTTGCCATTGTGTTGGAGACAGTCCGCCGGAAAACTGTTTCGACACAGCGTCCCATTGTTCCGACATACTGCCCGCGACAAAGGTGTAGGCGCCGATCCAGTTTCCGTTCGCGCCGGTAGTGCTGTTCGCAACCGTCTGACCAGCTCCGAGATAAGTTAGAGTGATCGTTGTACCGCTGGCAGCCGCTTGCATGGTCGGCGAGGATGCACTAACAGCCGTGGCGAGATTCTGAATCGCCACGTTCAGCGTGTCCCCCGCGTTCATCAAGTAGTAATAGTGTTCGGAAAGAAACGCTATGCCCACATAGTCACTCGCTGTTACAGTTCCGCTGAGTTGAAACTGCACAGTGGCCGGTTGATAACCGCCTACCAGGGGCGTGGCGTAATTGAATATGGGAACCTTGTATATTTTCTCGCCGGTTCCGTCGTCGGCCCAAACGCGAAGATTGGGCCAGTCAACGGTCGGAAAGAGGACAGAATCAAGAGGTATGCAGTTCTGACGAGTCTCGTCATAGGTCAACGTCAGCCCGCTCAAGTCCCCGTCTGGTAGTGATCGAAAGGCCGGGTGTTCGAACACATTGTCGCGGTTCCATTCGACCACTGCCCAGTCAAACTGTTGCCGCCAACCGCCGGAGACCGTGTAGCCGTTGGCGCTGGTCGAACTAAGTGCGGCGATGGCGGACGGCTCGAAAAAGTAACACTGCAGGTCCTGATCGGCTCGCAGTTTCTCAAGAGTAGACATGACCAGGCCTACAACCGGATTGTCACGGTCAGGTCGCGACCGGGCGCTGTGTTTGCCGTTTGGACGACCGACGTAATGTTTAGTCCGATCTGTGCCTCAACTTGCAAGGGCCCGAGGACAAATCCGTCGACTACGTTAGACACCGTCGCGCCCATAGGAATTGTCAACTGACAATACGGTTGCCCGTTTTGCGTTACTTCCATCACAACAGCCGCGCCTGTCGGAGCGTCGCGAACCGTTGCGGAAACGTCTCGAACGGAGTGAGTAGCCTCCATCAAAAGCGGCGGCGCAGCATTGGTCTGGATCGCCAGCGGGCCTTCCACCTGAATGGACAATTGTCCTCCCGAAAGTGTCCGCAACCCGAGATCGGTAGTGGCCGTAAAGCCATGCATCGTCACCGGACTGTTTCCCCGCGAATTAGTCACGAACAAATCGGCGGCGGCGATACGGACGTCGGGGATGACCACTGGATATGCATAGCTGCCGCTCGCGGGGCTGCCAAAGAAATCTTGTACAAACGGCATAATGAATGTCTTCTGCTGCAGGAAGTAGACGCCCGCCTGCGCGACATGAACCGCCGCGGACGTGCCGTGCGAGGCGCGTGCTACCTGAAAACTTGTGCCTCCTGTTAAAGTTTGCTGTACGACCATGATTTCGCCATCGATTTGGACTAAGTCGCCAGCCTGCGCAGAGACGCCGGTCGTTACGTTAAAGGTTGTGTCGCCCGTCGCCATGGCAGCGCTCAGCATAACGGTCGAAGGCCCGTTCAACTCGTCCCAGTACGCTAACACCAGCGTGCCGGCGCTAATCGTCCGCGTGTTAGTAAGGCTTGTAAATCCGATGCTTAGTGCCTCAATCCCACCTTGCCCGTTGGGAAAGAGTCCGAAAGTAGGTTGCCCAGGAATATCAGCATCCAGAACATCGCCGGCAGCGCCTGAAATCCTCCAGCTAGTCAGCGGCGACAACTCGTAAGCGGTTTCATCGTCGCGCACGTTGGCGGCGCGCCCAGAGACATGCACTGTGACGCCTTCCCGATTGGGTACCACGAAAGAGACCGGTGAAGCGCTGCTCGAAGCTCCGAACTGCCAACTGGAGTTCGCAATTAGAAAAACACTGGTCGCATCCGGTTCCACGCTCCAATTCGTTGTGGTTGTTAAGGTAGTCGCTGTATTTGCCGCCACCGTCTGCTCCTGGCCGGCGCCCGTGCCTTGTGTTATCCGAACCGTGGCGCCGTTATACGCGGCGGCCAACATATTTAAGCTGCTGTTGCCGACCGTATTAGCGGAATAGATGTTGACATCCTCAGGAGGCTGTAATTCGAGCCGCCAGTAGAAGTTCGCGTGGTCATAATTGTAGTCTGGAGGGCCCATCAGTAAAGGCGTGGCGCCTTGATCCGTGAATTGCTGAGCTATCGTGACGTTGGAAGCAATCCGCAACAATTGAGTTGGATTCGCCCCGCGATAAACGTGAAAAGCTGTCGCCGTAGCTGAAAAGCTCAGGCTGATGAGGGTTACGCTGTTCGTGCTTGTGCCAGCCGGAACGTTTGCCATTACAGTAAAGGACAATCCGCTCTCGGCGCCGCTTGCGTTCACCGCACTAACTGCGTAGTACAGCGCCTGTTTTCCCAACAATGTCCCTCCCGTGCTATTGACTTGTGGATTCAGACCTACCAGTGGAATGCCGGTACTGCTCACGGCCGACTGGCTGGGGACCGAGAATGCAACCGATAGGTAAGTGGCGATGCTTCCGTCACTGCTGGTCGTCGACGATTCCGTGATACCGAATTGCTCAACACCTTGGCTGTCCAAAATGCTTCCGACCAGAGGCCGCGGTAGACGCACTTCGAAACCAACTTGCCGTCCTAGTCCGGCGGCGCCCGAATTCACCGCGACGTACCAGGCATCATCATGAATCTGAGCCGTGATGACAGCCGTGAGTAAGTTTAGCCCGGGAGCAATCTTAGTAACTCGGAAAGGCTGGCGACTAAAACCCTCTTTGGAGTAAGTGAGCGTAATGATGTCCCCGGGTCTTAATCCCGCACTCTTCACGCTCGTCTCAAATTCCACGTACGTGTTCCCTGGTATCGATTTGTACAGCTGCAAAGCGGCAGCGCGGGTCGCTTGATCGAAATTAGGAAGGCCGAGAGCTGTGAGGCTCACCGTGATGTCTTGGCCCGAGAGCAGCGAGTCTTCAACATCCACTAGCGATAAACTGTCCTGTTGATATTCGTTAAACTCGTCCTGGAACTCCACTGTGTATTGATTGGGCGAATCGGCCAGGCTGCGCGTCGTCATACGAAGTGATGACGCCCCATTGCTTCCTCTTACGATGCCGGACCAACTGTCGTCCCCGAATTCGTACGCCGGCCATCCGTTGTTAAGCGCCTCGATGCTGTTGCTAAATGCCATTTGTGAAGGCTGCTGCACCGCCAGAGTATCTTCCGCATTCAACTGAAGCTGGCCGGACGTATTGAAGGCCAGATATAGCGCCGCGCCATTTCTGATTCCCCGCACAATATCGCCCGCGCTACGCCGCTTCATCAGCAGTAGATTGCATTGGTATCTCGGTATTAATGTGTTGTTTCCGTTGAGATCCGTGGTTGGAACCAGAGCGTCGCAACGCTGCGCGGCAACGTAGAAACTGGCCACATCCAGATCGCTAAGGTCCCAACCGCCGCGATGTAGGATATCCAAAATACCCAGGCGGAGTTATTAGTGAAAACAGTATTGGTGTAATTTCTGCCCGAGTCATATCGAGCCAGCGCGAGCCCTTGAATCAGCACCTGGATGGATGGAAGCGAACTCCCGTCCGAGATGTTGTTTGGCACCACCACCGACATGAAGGCCATGCTTCCGTAAGGATCGCCCAGTGGATTGCCCAATGAGTCGGTGAAATCGAGGTTGAAAGCGCCGTTTCGCCCGCCCAGGCTTACGACGTTGTACCAACCCGTACCAGTCAAGTTAGTTCCAGCTACTCCGGCCGGCAGCTGATGCTCGTTCACCACCACAGTTAGAACGCCAGTTATTTGACCGGCTCCAAGCAGTACTTCAAAATGAGTTAGGTTCCCGTCGTTGCGGGCAAACACGATGGGAGGCTGATACCAGCCGGTGCCATAAATAAGGGGGACGAAATCGTTGTAGAATGCCGCGTTATCAGGCGGCACCGAAAGGTGTGAGCCTTTCTCGCCATAAGTGCGGACATAGATAGACGGTGGCACGAACTCGATGCCGCCAAACCTTCGGGTAACGTTGTTATTGCTGTCTTCGTCGAACATTCCCCGCTGGATGCATTGTGCGCGACTGTAATCGCAAGTAGTGTAGGGCTACTCCCGCATTCAAATTCCCCACGCCCCCGGCCTGGTCCGCTGAATATCCGCATGGATAAAAAACGGAGAACGCACCCTTGGTCCCGCCGTTTACAGCTTCCTGCCGCTGGGCCGCAGTTGCTGGAAAGGCCCAGGGACAACGTTTTTGGATTCGGATCTCCGGCAGGAATATTCGCTGCAGGTTCAATCGGGTGGTAAAACTGAGGCGCAGCGTAGATTCGGTGGATTCATCGGGAGGGTTTGCAATTCCGCGAAATACGATCTGGCTGTCGGAGGCCGGCACGGCATTTATGAGATCGAAAAATAAAAACGTGACGGTTAGCTGAGAGCCTTTCCATCCGACGTTGCGCTCGATCGCGGAAAGGAATGAATCGGCGTTAGCCAGCGTGATCGACACCGTGGACGCTCCGTCGGTGGCCGACTCCGGCGAGGAATTCAGCTCGAAAGTATTGTGTTTCAAGACGCGCGCCAAGTACGCTTGTCCATTGACCGTAACCGGGTGCGTGCTCCAGTGCTGAAGATCGCCCGATGGCAGCGTGCAGTCGAACAGGAATAGCGGCGTGCCCGGTACTTCCAGCTCCTTGAGAACGTTGATCGTCGGCATTGTTGTTCAAACCAAACTACTGTACAGGCTCAATGGTCCCCGAATTCTGGTTGGGCGCATTTGTGTTTAACGTAAGGGCGTCCGAGTCGAATCGCGTCCTGGGATAAACTCCGCCCAGATCAAAGGTCTTCTTGTATTCGCCGGCCGCCGTCTGCGCTTCCACTTGGGCACCGAACGCCTGAATGCTCGACGCCGGCCGGCAATTCGATGCCGAAAGCGAGACCGTCCTGTACGATCGCAAGCCTGCCCGAGGCTACGACCCGCGTCCACGCCGGCCCGGTTGAGACTGCAGTGAAGAATTCTGGCCGCCCGCTGACGCCAACATGTGAACCACGGAGGAAACGTCACTGCGTAGATAGACGCTGAAGCAATATTGAAACCAACTCGCACCCGCGATATTTTGCATAATGCGTTGCGCTCGTTTGCGCCGTGTTTGTTACCTGCATTGCGTTGGTTGTACCCAAAGGATCCTGAACTCCACTTACTAGCTGAAGCAGCGGATCGGCAGTCCACACCAAGTTAGTCCAGTTCTCGCTCCACACAAAAAGGTTATCGATCGGATCAAGAAACGTAAAAGTAGTCAGTCGCCCCTCGGCGGCCTCGAATAATTCTTCGATGGATCCCCATTCGGCATCGGTAAGACCTGAGTATTGAAGCTGCCATCTCATGCTTCCATCGTTTGGGTCAGCCATCTGATAGCGTCGCCGCCCAGCAAGTCTCATTCGATATTGTTCTTATACTCGCCGTTGGCTTACCGGCAACTGGCTAATCGCGCCAGTCGAAAGCTGTGGGTAATAAAGCACGTCAGCCTCGGTTTTCCCGGACTGTGAGAGAGGTATTTCCCTTCATCTCATCCACCAGCTGCAGTGCCACGTCCCCTCCTTCTAGGGTGCAATTGGCGTAAACGGTGCCATTCCAAGGATCAGTGAATACAAAGCTGTCGGCGCCGCCCGCTTGAGTTCTGAAAAATTCACGGAGCACCTGCAATTCGCCCTGATCCAACAATTCGAGTCGAATCATCCACCGATGCAGCGACGTCTGATATTCTCGAAACCGTTGCTCGGAACCGTCCATGAACCGCACAATTTCCGTTGCGAATCTTACTTCCTTCTGCGCCGGATATTGGAGAACCGCGCCCGTCTTTAGAGTCGGAAAGTTACTCATTTCATAAGCTCGAAATTACGTCGCTGAGCGAGTTGGAACTTAGCAGCGCTTGTCTGACCGCATTCGCAATATCATCGCTGTGGTCCAGGAACGACTGGCTGTCCATGGCATTCACCTGAACGGTGATCTGCGGCGCTGGATTGGATGCTTGGGGGCGAGGCTGTCCGCCCGCGCTAGAGCTCACAGGAGTCACTTGCCCTGGCGATCCAGCGGTCAATCCGGCATCATATTGCACGGGCGTCGGCAGCCTGAATGGAGCAGGCGCCGCGAGCGTCTGGCTGCCGCCACCTCCGAATAAACTCAGCAGACCCCCGATGATCGGCGACAAGCTACCGCCCAGAACAGTCGACGCCAGGTTTCCGACCGTGCTACCGACTGAAGACCCGCTGCTCTTGGTGCTGGTATTCTGACTCAACGCCTGCGTATTATCTTGCGTGACCCCGATCTGCGTCTGTTGGGTAGAGTTCAGGGTTGTGATCTGCGATGTGAGTGCCGAAATCTGGGTGCCCACATCCTTCACCGGCCCCTGCAAAACACTGCTGAGGTCTCCGGCCGAACTCGAACCACCCGCCCCTCCGCTGCCCACACGTCCCGCCGCCGTCAAAGCGCCTGAACCGCCCGTCGTCACCGCGGTTACTCCCTGCAGCACCTCACTTCGAGACCGGTCACTAACCGTTCCCGCCGGAAGTAAGTCCTGCAATTCAACTCTGCGCATCGTTCCTCTCGGATCTAAGCTCGTTCTCTAAGATAAAGATCGCTTCCACCAAACGCGCCGGTAACTGACGCCACTCTGTCGTCCCAAACAGCTTCCAAGCGTGAAACTCCTCGATAAGGGCGATACTTTCTGGAGTTATATAGGATGTCGGACAACTCGTTACGCAAACCGCCTTGCGGGCCCATACGATCGTGGAGACCATGCTAGGCTCTTCTGCCAGCCATCCACACCGCCGTGTTTTTTCCAAGCCGCTCTTCCGGCAGGTTTCGCATTTCCACGCGGCTTGATTCGCAAACTGAAAATGGAATGCGATTGTTAGTTTTTTCGTTCTGCTTCGTTCAACCCGCACTGCTCTTTAATCGCAGTCACAATCTCACGCGCTAATTCCTCTGGCCCTCGGCCGAGCAGGTGCTCCGCGGTTGCAGGTTCACCATCGATCTCCAGGCCTTCCACGCCGGCCAGCGCCCAACGCAGATACATCGCGTCGACTTCTTGGGCCAGTATGCCCGCCTCTATCTTCTCGCCCAGTTCGCTGCCTGCTTCGAGAAACTCGGCCTTTTGAGTAATCTCCCGTACTCGGCGGCTCAGCTCCATGCGCCGGCCAAACGAAATCCGGTTGATTACGAACTTGACACCCGGCATCACTTTCGATTCGATGGACAGCGCGCTTTCGTACGACACCAGCTCGCCCCCATTCCCAGGCGGGCTCACTCCTTCTCTCTTGCTATCCGAACGCGACAAAAATCTCATCGTCTACGCTCCCCTGTGCGCGGCAGGTCTGAAATTGCCACTGCTGACGTTGTTCGGTGTCGTCAAATTCCGGAACTTGCGGAATTACACTCTTCATGTAAACGCCGAACAACTGCCCCTGCTGCTGCCCCAGTTGGAGCATTACACTGATCGGTGACACCTGCCGGGCCGCCTGATATAGGGCTGGTGTGGCGGAATCATCCATTTGGTACAAACTAAAATTAAGCGTGACGGTGCGTTGCCCCGGCGAGATCGCGAGCGGCAGAATGGCGCCAAATTCGTTGGCACGGAGGTCAATGTTGTTTTGAAACGCAATTTGGGCGTTGGTCAGAGTATAGAATCGGTTCGGAGTGTTTCCCAACCACACCTGTCCAAGGTGCCCCGGAATGATTGAGTAATTGATTGGACCTACCGTAGGCTCGATGGGGAATGCACTAAGTCCACCCTGCCCGCTTTGAAAGCTAGAACTATCCAACAGGTCTTGTGCCTCGCCCGTAAAATCAAACTCGTGAAAATCGCCATTCACCTTCACTGTCAGCTGGTCTAATGCCGCGCCGCACATTATCCTTTGCACGGCCGTTCCTGGACTCCAGTAATCGAACAGCGTTACACTCGTCAGGTTGGTGGCGGGCTGGTAAACCGTGGTCGGTCCGATCGTCGAACCGATGGCCGGACTCACCGTGAACGGCGCGTTCAACTGTATAGTGTTCGCATTCACGACCGCCGAGACGAACCGGAGCTCTCCGTTGCTCGTAACCGCCTGCCCCGGAACCAGTCCGTGTGGTGCAACAAAATCGACCTGTGATGCATTCGGGATTGACGCCACCGTGCCTCCGGCGAAATGCATCGCGGCGCTTCCCAGGCAGGCTTGAAATAGTGGTCCGTGGCCAGGCGCCGTCGTCTGATCTGCCCAGTTCGTCATGTAGGTCTTAAGCTGGAAGCTCGTCTGCTTTCGCAGGCCGCTCGGATTTCCTGCAAACGTTCGCGTTCCCGTCTTGTCCTTCCGTTGCAATTTCTCCGGCTGTTGTTTAGCAGTCAGTTTAATTGCTGGAATCCGATTCACCGCTGTGACGGCAGCGGCGTTGCCATAACTCGATTCCAGCGCGACGTAGTAACGGTTGTTATTCGATAAGATATAAGACATGTTGATTTATGGCTTTACGTTCGCCTTTTTACTTAGTCAGTGCTAATCTCCACAACAAACGATATTTTGCCGATCTGCAGGAAATTCCGCCCTCCATGCTTTATGCCGTTAAAGGCCAGCTCGTATATGCCGCCAAAGAATACGCCATCGCCCCAGTCCCCCCGGTTACTGTCGAGAACCTGCGTTCCGGCATCCACGTATGCTTGCAAGTTCGGTTGCATATCGTCCAGTTGGTCCTGCGATATCCTGAATTCAACCACCAGCTCTGCGTTTCCAGAGAACGTCCGGAATTTCTCGCGCAGCAGATTCACCACCTTGCTGCAGTAGACATAAACCAGAGGGTAGTTAATGATAGTGCTCCTCTCGGCCAGGTCTGGGGCGACGTTCTCAGCAATGATCTGTGCCGTTGCAACCGGAGCCAATGAGAGATTCTGGGCTTCTGACAGTGCCGCCACCGCTGCTGGTAAGCCGTCACTGCCGGTCAGGATCGCCATCAGCTTGCTCGTCGTAATGGTTGCGATTTCAGGCATCCCTAACCTCTCTCGATGGCATGGTGATCCACCACGTACCAGTTCGGCTCTTGACCGTTACACGGCGCTGCGCCAGGGCTAAGCGCTCCTGTCATAATCCAAGTGCTTCCAATCCCGGAAGGCGTGCCGTTCTGAAGCGTCAGCGCGATGGGACTCACCCCCACGTAGACATTCCATCCGGTCGCATTAACCGGTGGCTTTGTGACCGCCACTTCCAACTGCTGGCCGGCCGCGGTTGTGATTTGGGCGACGTCGCTCGGGCTGCCTTCCTGGCCCGCCTGGTTCACCCACGTCACCGCGGTGTAGTAAGTGGACGACAGCCCATTACCGGCGACTGCACTCAAAACGGGCGTCATTGCCTTGGGAATAGGACCGGCGACAATCCCGACGCCAATGCTAAAATAGTTTTTGGAGCTCATCTTCGCCAGTTGCTCATACTCGGTCCACTTCCCCTGATACCGATCGTTGAGTTGGTTGTTGTAAGCGTCCCGGTATACAAAGGCCAGCGTCTTGTGCGCGTGCCAATGTCGTAGTGGGTTAGTCGCCACAACGTCACTTACTCCGATCCGTTGCCTAACAGCAGGGACAGCCAGCCAAGGGGATTCCGCGAACGGCAACCGTTTCAGCAAGAACATCAGCAGCTCATGCGCAACCTCGTCTTGAGCCAGCGCAATTTTGCCGGCCAAGTCGATTCCTTCGACATTGGCAACGTCGAGGATGCGATTCTCATAGTTTTGAAGGTCGATAATTGCATTGAGCTGTCCGTCTGTGAATAATGCCATGCCGTGCGCCGCTCCCTATCGTTTCTCTGGCCGCGCAGCGGCCTTTATCGCACGGAGATCCGTGTCGGAAATCACGTTCAATTGAACCCTGCTAGACATTTCACGCTGCTCCGCATCCCGCACCGCTTGCTCGATAGTCTTGCGATACTCCGCGGTTTCCTCGGCGCCCGCCAGGTGAGCTCGCCCCTCTAAGATCAACCTCGCCGCGGTTGCTCGAGAAACTTCGGCCTTTTGCCCCTCTTTCCCTCCGTCCGAGGTCTCGTGACTAACCACCACGACGTGTGGCTCGATTATTTCTTGTTCGAGTTTCCGTAATTTTTGGTAGAACATTCTCAGATCCATGCTGGGCTCCCTTCGGAACGCCGAATGGACGCCGGTGCGTCCATTCGTGTCCGGTTTGCTAGCTGTTCACCTGCACTGCAAAGCTGTTACGAAGAACCGCGGTTCCGTAAAGGACGTCCACCGTAAACTGCTGAGCTAGTGTATTGGGTTGGTAACTCATCACAACGCGGATTCCAAAATTGCCCATCTCCGCGTACTCCGCGATTGCGCCGGTGCCCGGTAACGGCTGGGGAAGTCTGCGCACCACTAGCCCGATTGCGTTCCGTGTAAAAGCGAGGTTATGTGTATTGACCGGCGCGCTGCCGGTCTTTTGCACTAGCTGGGAACGGAAAACGAAGAAGTCTTTAATCTTACCGACCGCTCCGTCCACCAGCGCGCGCAGGCCAGCCTCGCCCGCAGTGTAGTATTCACTGAATCGCGGAATCTGCCTTAACGCCGAGTACGTCGTCGGATCGACAACCAGATACTTGCCGGCGCCGGCGGGTACTTTCGCTTGAAAAAGCGCCGTTTCCGCCGAATCAACCGATGCTTCGGTGAGCGCTATTCCAGCGGTTCCGATGGGGGTGTTCGAACTAAATTGAGAGTAAAGATTCAGAATGTCAGACTCAATCCGCTCGGCAATCGCCACCACGGCCGGCTGCATGTATAACTTGAGAAGATCAGGCACCGCCAAGACCTTGGTGACGTCCGGAATCTGGAACGTCGCCTCCGCGTGCGTGTTCAGCACGATCTGGGCATTTCCCAGGCTGGGGTTCTGAGTCTGAACGGTCCCGCCCTCTGCAATGTTATTTGCCACCAAAGTCGGTGGAATCGGTACGTTAACCGTGTCCCCGGAATGCGCTAGTGTCGGCTCGTAATCCCGGTTGACTAAGTTGCCCATTACAAGATTACTTACCAGGGCCGGCAATGCGTCAACCGCCACTAACTTGACAATCGCAGTTGCTACGTTCGCTGATGTAATTATTGGCATATATGTTCCCTCTTTCTTGGTTCTCTTCCAGCGTCGGGAGTGGCTTATTCGCCCGGCTGCTCCCTGGTCGCTCCGCTACATACCTCGCATGGCTTGACTTGCTACCCGCGAGATCTCTTGACGCGCCTTCTCCAGTTCTTCCGGACTCATGCCCGGTCGAATTTTGTCCAGATCAAGCCCGCCCACATTCGAAGCCGCCTTAGGCCCCGATCCCATGCCTGAGCCGCCCGTAATGCGCGCCGGCAGTAACTCCGGATTTTCCTGTACAAACTGAGCCAGGTAATCCCGCACGGGAATCTCAAGTGGTCCATTCTTTGCGATCAAGCGACCCTCTGGATCGCGCTGAATGTCGTCCTTGACCACGCGGTAAGCCAAATCAACCTTGGCCACTCCCAGCCGCTGTAACTCCGCACGAATGGATGCCCCGCGCTCCGCCTCTTCCGCGATCTGACGGCTGCGTTGGTTCTCTTGCACCAGATCATTCACCCGCCGCTCCAGGTCTTCGCGCCGCTTGCGCTCATCTAACAGCTCTGCTTTATACGCAGGTTCAGCCTTGGACCGCTCGGCTTGCACAAACTCATCGATTACGCCGCGAATGATGGACCGCAGCTCTGTTTTCTCCGGTTTTTTCTCTTCCATAAACCCCCTAGCTTTCCCTGGCTGCTATTTCTCCTGGTCGATCTCCCGTCCGATTTGGTCCTTGACCTCCTGCCTTACGTCGCACAGAAATTGGAACGCCAGCTTTTTGAAGACCTGTTTCTTAAGGGTCGGCGAGTCGATGCCCAAGTTCAGAAGCCTCTGAGCATCGTCTAACTCCGTTCCGAAGTCGCCTATGTCGAATTCGTCCATGCCGGCGACACTGACGCTCAGATCGTCCTCTCGCGCTGCGTCGATCGCGCGCAGCACGCGCTTCATCGCATCCTTCACAGCATCGCCATAGGCTCGTAGCACTTCTTGCGTAATAGCAAAATCTCTTTGCTTGCTCAGCCCCGACTGCGCCGCGGCTCCGGAAACCGAGCCGCCAGCATGCGTTACGTGACAAACTCGATAGATCTCCTCTTGTAGCGTCGAAAGATTGTTTGCGGCGATCTGATAGACGTGCCCTTCCGGCTCTGTCCATCCGAACTTATCCTGCGGCCCCAGCTGGATGTAATACGACTCACCCATCACCTGGTTCCAGTCGCGCTCCGAATAAATTACCGGCATTGCAAACAGGCCCATCGTAAGCGCCCAACCCAGTGCGTTCGACTTATTGAAGTGCTCGAGTTGCAGAGACCCGGCCTTATTGAGCAGCCACAGTCCTTCCGAGACTCGCAGGTCCAACAGAGGCACTCGTGACTGCTTCGCTAATCCATGGCGCCCTTGGGCCACTACTTCGATCGCTTGTCGATGACCATGGTTTTCTAACTGTTCGTAAATCCGGTATCTTTCCTTGTCGTAATACACCCAGCGGGTCTGCTTGGACCAGCTTTTGTCTTCGATCTTTTCCTTTTTCAAGCTCCGCGTCCGCAAAACCACCCACTCGTAATGGCCGTGCTCGTCGAAGCTCCAGTTGATTAGCTCATCAGCGGAGTAACTCACCAGATAAGCCCGCGACGCACCGCGTTCGTCCTCCTCGGCGCGTGTTCCCGCCGGGCGGCTTAATCGCGGAAAGTCGATCAACGTGTAACTCGTCCCGCACACCAGAGCTTCGATAAACTGCTTTCGAAAGAACTCCGCCAGGCTACTGCCTCTCCGGTCGCAGTCCTCTGTAAACTTGCTGAAAAACTGTTTTCCCCGCTCATTCGTCCCGTCGAAGGTCAGCGCCGGCTCGCGGCGGAACAGCGTGGCCGCATACCAGTCCACGATCGATCCGATATAGTTCTCATAAAAACAGCGGATCAGCCGCTCGCCAAAGACGTCGCCAGGCTCCTTCTGCCGCCGGATGAGATACCGTTCCGCGTTGAGTTTGAACTGCTCTCCGCCGACATACAGGTCGCGGTACTGCTGCCACATCGCACGCTTCGCTGTGTACTCGGGGTGTTCGTGGTCGATGTCGAAACTTTGATTGATCGTGTCCATCGTTTTCTGCCGGCCCTATATCAATCGCTTGCCTTGTTCGCCAAAGGCCGTTCTTGGCCGGTATTCCTGCCAGAGCAAATAACCCAGCGCATCCGACAAATGGGTTCGCTGTGAGTCCTTGTCCTTGTCAATTACGCTGCTGTCCGCTTTAAAGCTGACCTCTTCGAAATCCGTGATCAGTCCCTTGCATCGGGGATCCACAAACAACTGCGCTTCTTCGCCCGCCGAAAATAACCTCGAATTCACCAACGCTATACGTTCCCGGACGCTTGGATTGCTGGACGGCACTCGAAACTTCGGACTCCCATAGACAGTACGCCGCATGTATTCGCGGATCATCTGGTAATCCGTTGTTCCCGCCGTTTGTAGTCTCTGCCCCGATGCGTCACCGTAAATCACGACGCCGGCCAAATGGTTCGGATATCTGTTCATGAACTCCTCGCACGCCTCGTGAGTGCTGGCCCGGCTTAAAACAATCTCGTCCAGCACTCGCACTTCCTCTCCCTTTTTCTGCGCCACAATCGAACTCATTGGGTCCACGTTGAAATCCAGCGCCCAAAACAGGGGTAAGCTCGGATCAACCTCTACCTCTATTGCGTTCCGCGCTCGTTTGAACGCGTGATAAACCGCCCCGCGATTGGACGTTCAGGTACTCGCCCAACACTTCCCCCTCAAAGAACTTGGCGTCGTAACTGGCTTTCAGACGGTCGTAAAAGTCCGGAATCTTGTCCAGCACATGCCTGTTCTCGTATGCTTTCGCCAGCACCACCTCGTACCCTTCCACGTGGTTTCGAATGAACCTGCGGTACACCCAGTCGAAACCTTTCGGAGTCCACACCGCGAACCCGCACAGTCGTTTGGCTAGTGGATCCCGGAGCCGGCCTTCCAACCTCAGCCACGACTCCTCCGCCGTGTAAGTCAACTCATCCAGCCCGAACCACGCCAGGTTAGTACCGCGTAGCCGTTCAAAATCATCCACGGCTCGAAAATAGATTCGCGAGCCGGTGTCTTTCATTGTCAGAATCAATTCCGACTTATTAAGCTCATACGGGATCCGATTCCCCCCACTACTTCCAAAAAACTGGTCAGCGTGGCATCCCGTAACATCGGGTAAGTCGGCGCTCCGATTAACCCTTGCCGGCCCGAGTTCAAGTAACTAAGGCGGATCGCTTCCTGGCACAACGCCTGGCTCTTTCCTGATCCGATCGGCCCCGAAAAGCCCTTAAAACGCGCTCTTGAACTGTGAAATCTGCGCTGCGATGGAAGCGGAGCATAAACTATCTCTCGATGCTTAACCTCTCCGCTGGTTCGCTCCACCTGATGATGATCTCCCTCGGCTGTTCCTCTTCTTCTAACTCCCGTTCGAGCTGGGTTAGCCGAATGTAGTCAGCCATCGTGGCTTTCGTTTCCTTGTCCTTGAACTCTTTTTCTATCTTGCGGAGAAGCCTGCGGATCAGTTTCTTTCTATTTTTGGGTGCTCTTCCTTCGGTCTTGCTTTCCATGTTCAACGCGTTCCCAAAAAAATGGGCGCCCCATTTCGGGAGCGCCCGTAAACAACTCTCTCCTGCACCAAACTATCAGCCGGTTCTATACGCCCGCGTGCAACAATCACCTAAACAGTTGAAATCAATGTGCACAATATTCACGAAATCTCCGTGAACGCCCGTTCACTCCCGCTATGCACTCGCTAATCCGCGCAGATTCCATCCGCAGATCCTGCTCGCCTCCAGTTTGTCGCCTCCGGGGCCCGGCCAGTGCGTCTCCAAGCTCAAATGCCCGTCGTAATGATCCCGGAGCAGCGCTGCGATCTGCCCCTTCCAGTCGACCGCCCGTGTTCCCAGCGGCCCCCAGATGGGCACGTGACCGTCCAGGTGACAATCTTTCGCGTGAACATGTACGATCCGCTCCTTCGGCAACAACCGATAACCTTCCGCATAGGGACTTTCGCCCGCCACATACGCGTTGGCCGGATCCCAAACCACGCGCAGGTTCGGATGCGGCTGCGCTTCGAGCAATCGAGCGGTCTCTCGCGCAGTCCCGATGTTGCACGCGTGCTCGTTCTCTAGCCCGATAATTAAATCGTGCCGGGCGGCCTTCGCCGCCAGCTCGCCTAGAGCGCGCACAATCCCGTCAAAACATTTCTCCGGTTCCACAGTTCTCCAGAACGAAAAAACCCGAACGATTCGCGCGTCGAACTTCTTCGCGATTACGAACGCCCGCTCCGCCAGCCTGGGTTGGTCTTCGAAGGTGTGCTTCGAGGCGAACACGTCGTGCTGGAAGCGGCTGTCAACCGGCGGTGAATTTGGCAGCAAGCACTTCAATAGCGGCGAGGCGATCGAAATAATTTTGAAACCCAGCGATCGCGTGATCTCGCTGCACTCGCTCCAGCTCTTCGTCGGACAGGTCCATAATGTTCTTGCCCCAGATGACACGCAGCTCCGCCGCGCTCATGCCGATTTCCCGCATGGCGTGCAGTGCAGTCTCCAGATCCGGCGAAAACTCGTCGGTGATGGCCGCGATCGGAATCTTCGGATTCAATGGTTCCCTCCTTTATACTGAAATAGGAGCTCCGGATGGATTCCCAAGGCAACGCGCCCGAGCCGAAACCCAACGATCAAATTCCCGCCTATACGCCCGGCTTCGGCCGGCGCCTGTTGATGTTCCTGCTGTGCCTGCTCGGGCTGATTGTGGTGTGGACTTTCGTCTGGCTGGACACGCGCAAATAGTCGATTCCCAGCTCAAGTCCGTTCGGCGGCCGATTTGCTCTTTAACTTGCCCATAACGTCCGCTACCAGTTCCTTGGCGTCGGTCAGACACTTGGAAATCATCTGGATGTCCATGGCCGGCTTGCCGGGTTGGCGGGCGCTCTGACAATAGACGCCATGCTGCCCCACCAACACCAGCGCGTCAGTCAACAGGTCCAAGGTCACCGCCAGCCGCCCGCGTTCGGTCCCCATCATAAACTCTTGCTTTTCCAACTCTTCCTGGCGTTCGTCGTAGACAGACATGCTTAATCCATTGTAAGTGTGCCCCGCCACTAAAGGATGTTCGCGACTTGGCCGATAGTACTCCCAAGGAGACGTACTACATGTCTGCATTCCGCCAGATCCTGTTTGCGATCATTGTCTTTGCGCTGGCTCCCCCGGCTGTCGTGCGAGGTTATAACGACACCGCCACCTATGTCGGCGGCTCGGTGAAATCCATTCCAATCAATTTGATCGGAACCCTCGATGTCAGCGAAAGGGGAGAGCTGCGGTTTGAGTACGGCACCGGGACGTACAAGCTGCCATGCACCCAGATCACGAGCACTTCAATCACTCAGGATGAAGAGCGGCGTATTCTTCATAGATTCAAGATCCCTTCGGTGGCCCCCGGAAGGAAGAAGCAAACTCTCACCGTTAACTACAAAGATGCGGCCGGCGTCAACGGAACGTTGAACTTTGAACTCACCGCCACGCAAGCTTCCGCTCTGCTTGAGGCCATCGCGATCAAGAAGGCCACGCCGGAATCAGCCGCCTTCGGAAAGAACGGTGATGACTGGTGGGGCGACAAATATTGGAAGACCGATCGAAATAGAAGCGAGTGGGAAGGTGGCGCTAATCCGGCCTCGCAGACCGCCCAAGCCGCCCCTTCTGTAATCAAGTAAGCAAGAGATCCTCCAACTAAGCGATATCGCGGCATTGGCTAAGCGCCCGTGCCGCGTCTTTTTTCCCTGCCTCGGCCTCGCTTCTGATTCACGCTCCAGAGCCGCATGGAAGAGCCTTGCTACTCTTCGCGTACGTTCCTGGTCCATGCCGATTTCGGTCCTCGCTGTCCGACCATATTACTCCATTACGGCAACCGCGAGCGAAGGGGTGCGAGGGGTTTCCCATTTCCGGACTGTTGGACGCCAGCAAGGCCTCTGCGCTATTTATGAGATAGCTTCTAGTGCACTATTGCGGCTACAAGTACTCCCGCGGTCACCAGGATGGCGCCGAGAACGTTCCCGGTGGTAGGCTTCTCACCGAGGAAAACGAAGGCCATTCCCACCGCGAGCGCAACGCTGAATTTATCGATGGGTGCAACGCGAGAAGCCTCCCCGAGCTGCAGCGCTTTGTAGTAAAAAAGCCATGACAGGCCAGTAGCGATAGCCGATAGAAAGAGAAAGATGAAAGAATGCCGAGAGATGCGGAAGAGGTCCGCGGCATTTCCCTGGGCCGCTACGATTCCCCACGCAAAGAAAACGATGATCACGGTACGGATGGCGACCGCCAGATTACTGTCCACGTCCCGGACACCAATCTTGCCGAAGATTGCAACCAGTCCGCCGAAGAAGGCCGAGAGCAGAGCGTAGATCGTCCAGGTCATACCATTCATCTACCACCATTGTGTGCGACTTGGCCCCCTGGAACTTTCCCTCGTCGCCTCAGGTGCTAGCCTGAAAGTGGTCGGAGGAAAGCATGTCGACTACGCCAGCCCCTCCTCGGGTCATTTACGACCGGATGGAATCCGCGCGCTCCCGCACGGATCAGTTGTTCGCTCTCTTAACACCGGCAGCCGTCTATTCGCGGCCTGTGCCGGAACGGCATCGGCTCATCTTTTATCTCGGGCATCTGGAGGCCTTCGATTGGAACCTGATCTGCCGTAAGGCGCTGGACATTCCATCCTTTCATCCCCAATTCGACAAATTGTTCGAGTTCGGCATCGATCCGCCGGTCGGAAAAGCGGCCGAGGATCAGCCGGCCGATTGGCCCTCTGTCGAAGAAGTGCTGGCTTACAATCGTAGAGTCCGGCAAATCATCGACGACTCGCTAGATCGGGCGCCGGAGCAGCTGATTCATGTCGCATCGAGCACCGGCTCATGCATGCCGAGACGTTCGCCTACTTGATCCACAATCTCCCCTACGATCAAAAGTCCGCGTCCTTCGATGCAGCCGCCGCATCATCACCGCGCCTTAGCCTCTAAAATGATCGAGATCCCCGCCGGCTACGCCACTCTCGGGCAGAAAGTCGGCGAATTCGGCTGGGACAACGAGTTTGACCAGCACCGCGTCGCCGTTCCCGCCTTCGCAGTCAGCCAGTACAAAGTCACCAACGGTGAGTATCTGAAGTTCGTCGAAGAAGGCGCGGCGCCTCCCCACTTCTGGACCCAGCAGGCAGGAAACCAGCCCGGTCAGAAATGGCTCTACCGTGGTATGTTCGCGGAAATCCCCTTGCCCCTGAACGCGCCGGCCTACGTTACATATCGCCAAGCCGCCGCCTACGCGCGCTGGGTGGGAAAGGACTTGCTCACAGAACCGCAATTCCATCGGGCCGCGTTCGAAACTCCGGACCAAAAAGAGCGTCCTTATCCATGGGGAAGCACTGTGCCTGATGCAGCTCACGGAAATTTCGACTTTCACCACTGGGACCCGGTGGACGTAGACGCGACGCCGGCCGGCGACAGCGCCTTGGGCGTTTCGCAACTCTCGGCAACGGCTGGGAGTGGACCTCCACGCCGTTCGGTCCTTTCCCAGGATTCCAGCCGTTTCCGTTCTATCCCGGTTATTCCAAGAATTTCTTCGATGAAGAACACTATGTACTGAAAGGCGCATCGCCCCGGACCGCGTCTTGTTTCTTACGCCCCTCCTTCCGGAATTGGTTCCGGCCCGACTATCCCTATGTCTATGCCAGCTTTCCGTCTTACCGAAAACTAGCGCGGCGTCGGCGAGAGCACGCGCGAGTTTGCCTCCGACGTACGGGCAGACCTGAGCAAACCTCAAAAGGAGCTGCACTCCAAGTATCTCTATGACGAGTTGGGCAGCGCGCTTTTCGAGGCCATCACGCATCTGCCCGAATACGGCGTAACCCGCGCCGATGAGCGTGTGCTGCGGAAACACGCGCACGACATCGCGGAATTGATTCCGCGAAACTGCGACCGTGATCGAGCTGGGCAGCGGCACGGGCCGCAAAACGCGCTATGTCTTGAATGCGCTGAGAAAAGCCGGATCGTGTGCCGCGTTATTTCCCGATTGATGTTTCGCGCGAAGCTTTAGGCCGCTGCCAGCGCGAGCTCGCCGACATCGCCGACGTGCGGCCGCTGGAGTATTCCTATCTGGACGGAATGGCTCGTGCGGCAGCCCATCGCCGTTCTCATGAGTCCCTACTGGTTCTGTTTCTGGGCAGCACTATCGGAAATTTCGAGCGCCAGCGCGCCATCAGTTCCTGCGCGACCTGCGAGAATGGCTCCTGCCCGGCGATACGCTGCTGATCGGCGCCGACCTGGTCAAAGAACGCGATCGGATGCTGCTTGCCTATGACGACCCTACCGGCGTTACCGCGGCTTTCAATCTCAATCTGCTGGGCCGGATGAATCGCGAACTGGGCGCGGATTTCGATCTCCGTAAGTTCGAGCATCAAGCCCGCTGGGACGAGACGGAACGCCGCATCGAGATGCATCTCCGATCCCGCATAGATCAATCGGTGTTCATTGCCGAGGCCGATCTCAGGGTCGATTTCCGGGCCGGCGAAACCATCTGGACCGAGTCTTCCCACAAATTTCACCGCCATGAAATGTGTGAAATTGCGGCCCAGACCGGATTTCGCGTCAAGTCGCAGTGGGTGGACCCGGAGTGGCCGTTCGTTGAGAGCCTGTGGATGGTCCGCTGATGCCCGATGCCGGCGCCACGGCAACTGTAGAATTCCGGGAAGTCACCTATCGCGTCGGCGGCAATCTCATTCTCGACAATTTGAGCTTCTCGATTGAGCCTGGGGAAACTCTGGTGCTTCTCGGCCGAAGCGGATCCGGTAAAACAACCGCGCTCAAGATGGTGAATGGCCTTCTATTTCCCACCCGCGGCGAGGTGCGCGTCGATGACCGGCCCACTACCGATTGGGACCTGATCGCTTTGCGGCGCGGCATCGGCTATGTAATTCAGGAAGTCGGCCTGTTTCCTCATTTCACCATCGCGCAAAACGTGGGTTTGGTGCCGCGCTTGGAAGGCTGGCCGATCGAGCGCATCAATGCCCGATCCAGCGAGCTTCTCCGGGAAGTCGGGTTGGAACCGCGGCAATTTCTGCAGCGCCATCCCCGCGAACTTTCCGGCGGCCAACGTCAGCGAGTGGGTGTCGCCCGGGCCCTCGCCGCCGACCCACGGCTGCTCCTTTTCGACGAGCCCTTCGGCGCGCTCGATCCCGTTACGCGTTTGGAGCTCCAGGACCAGTTCCTGGCCCTCCGCAGGCAGCTTCAGAAGACTTCGATCTTCGTCACTCACGATGTGCGTGAAGCGCTGCGCCTCGGCACTCGCATTGCCCTCCTCGATCGTGGCAGACTGGAAGTTCTAGCAACACCACAGGAGTTCGTGAAATCGGAGGAGCCGGTGACGCGTGCGTTTCTGGCTGTTCTGGACATTGGAATGCAAATGAACGCCGATGAACGCCCCTAGGCTTTGATGAATAGGCCCGGCCTGTTCGACGACATCCTCGAGTTGACCTCCGAGCACTTCGTGCTGGTTCTGGTGTCCATGGCGATCGCCATCTTAATCGGGATTCCTCTCGGTATCCTGCTTACGCGCCGCCCGCCTCTGCAGGGGTGGGTTTTGGGGCTCGCCAACGTAATGCAGACCATCCCCAGCCTGGCTCTCTTTGGATTCTTGATTCCGATTCCGCTGATTGGAGGGATCGGCAAGAGGACTGCGATCGTCGCGCTGGTTTTGTACGCGCTGCTGCCGATTCTGCGTAATACCTTGGTTGGCATTCTGGGCGTGGATCCGGCCGTCCGCGAGTCTGCGGTTGCAATGGGCATGACCGATCGGCAATTGTTGTGGCAGGTGGAGCTGCCGCTGGCTGCGCCCACTATTTTGGCCGGTGTCCGGGTTGCCACCGTTACCACGGTTGGAACCGCTACAATTGCGGCAGCCATCGGCGGCGGTGGATTGGGTGTTTTCATCTTTCGTGGCATCGCGTCCGTCGACACCGCGCAAATATTAGCCGGCGCTGTTCCGGCTGCCGTACTGGCACTGCTGTCTGATGGAGGATTAGGTTGGATCGAAAGACGATTCTCGGCTGCCTGAGCGCCTTTCTCTTGCTGACGAGTTGCTCTTCCAAGCACCGCATCATCGTAGGATCGAAAAATTTCACCGAACAGGTAATCCTCGGAGAGATCATCGCGCAGCATATCGAAAACCGGCTGCATCAGCCGGTGGTGCGAAAACTTGACCTCGGCGGGACTCTGCTGGCTCATCAAGCCTTGCTGGCCCGCGACATCGACATCTACCCGGAGTACACCGGAACCGCTTTCACCAATATCCTGAAGCGCACTGGCGTCACGGACCCGGTAGTGGTTCTCGATCGCGTGCGCACCGAATATGCCACCGGCATGCAGGTGGATTGGCTGGATCCGCTGGGCTTTTCCAGCACCTTTGCAATGACCATACGCGGCGACGACGCCCGCTCGCGTCATCTGGAAACCTTGAGCGATGCCGCAGCCGATCCCGCCGGATTCAGTCTCGGAGCCGGCTATGAGTTCCTGACGCGTCCCGACGGATATCCGCTGTTGACCAACACCTATCCGATCAGGTGGCGAGCCGCGCCAAAGAGCATGGACCTCGGGCTCGTTTATACCGCCCTTACTCAGAAACAAGTGAGCATGGTGGCGGCTAACAGCACCGACGGATTGCTGAACAAGCTAGACGTCAAAGTCTTGAAAGACGACAAGCAGGCCTTCCCGCCCTACCAAGCCTGCATCCTGGTCCGATCCGACACGTTGGCCGCGAATCCCGAGCTTCGCAAGACACTTTCCGAACTATCCGGCAAGATCTCCGATAACGCGATGCGCACGATGAATTACGCAGTGGACGTCGAACACAAACAGGTGCGCGATGTGGCCAGAGATTTTCTGGAAAAAGTGGCGCAGGTTTCCGACCTGCGCGAGCCCTAAACGCTTGACCCATCGGCCACTTTCTCCTCCGCCTTCTGCCTCACCCGCGAGATCGCCCGCACCAGTTTCCGGTATGGCACCTCATCCCAACCGTGAAAGCCGATCCATTCGCCGTCGCTCCAGCTCGAATAGTGCCACCGCGCCAGCAGCGCCAGATGTTCCTGCTTCTCGGACAGCGGAGCGCTAACCGGATCGAGCGAAGCTACCAACTCGCGCAGCCTGCTGTCGAGTGAAACGCTGGACGCGAGCGAAAACTGCCGTGGCAATTGCCAGGTACCTTGGCAGACGAACCACAACAGCACGGTATCGGAACTGCTCGCGGGCGCGACCGCCACGCCATACAAATGGTCGATATCTCCAACCAGATCGTCTCGCAGCGCCAGCACTTCCTGGATTCGCTCCAGCCGTTGATGTTGCCGCGCCGCTTCCTCGAAACTCATCTCCTGGCTCAAACGGTCGCGTGCGGCAGTTGTCACGCTAAGTAGTCCCGCGCCGTTGCCGGTCAAAAACTCCCCCACCCGCCCAACCTCGCTCAAGTACTCTTCCCTGCTCACGATCTGCTGGCAAGGGCGCAGGCACTTGTTCATTTCGCCGTAAATGCAGCCTGGATGTTGCGGGCTCGGCTCCAGATTCTCCTGGCAACGGCGGATCTGAAACAGATCCAGAAACTGGTTCTCGAACAGCTCGGCGCCGGCCCGCGTTCGGAATGGCCCATAATAAATTGCCTGACCGCCTGAGAGCCGGGCAGTCACCTGCGTTCGAGGAAATTCGTTCGCCAGAATTAACTTCACGTACGCCGGCATGCGCAGCTTGATCAGCCGAAGGTAGTCTTCCGGAAAATCGCGGCGCGCCAGCGCGTAATGCAAAAGCATCGATTCGAAGCGGGACGCCGTCAGCCAGTACTCCACACGCGTCACCACCTCGCGAAGATTCAACGACCTCCGCGTCCCCTCAGCCGGCTTCAGAATGCGCAGCAACCGCCGCCGCAGCATACTGGTCTTGGCGAGATAGGCGGATCGCTCGCCCGCCCGAACCAGGAACACGGCGTCGCTATTCGGAAGCGCGGCGATCGCCTCGTCCAACTCGCCCACTTCGATGACCGCAGGATCGGGAACCAGCATCCGTTTCTACTTACCAGTGTGTCACCATAGGACGAAACTAGAAACCAGAAACTAGAAACCAGAAACCGCCCCATGGATTTCGCCGAGCAGCTCAAGTCATCCGTCGATATCGTCAAGACCATCGGCGAATACGTGCGCTTGAAGCGCACCGGCACCACCGGCCGATACATGGGGCTGTGTCCATTCCACACCGAGAAGACGCCATCTTTCAACGTCAACGCCACCATGCAGCGCTTCAAATGCTTCGGCTGCGGCCAGGGTGGCGACATTTTCAATTTCGTGATGGAGATCGAGCGTATCAGCTTTGTCGAGGCCCTCAAGCTGATAGCGGAACGCAACGGGATCACGATGCCCCGGCGCGAGTACTCCGATCCGGATTCGAAATTACGCGGCGCACTGATGGAAATGCACGAGATCGCGGCCAGCACTTTCCAGGCCAATCTGAATGCCCCGACTGGCGCCGAAGCCCGCAACTATCTCGCCGGACGCGCCGTCAATTCAGAACAGATCGCCGAATTCGGTCTCGGTATTTCGGACCCAGGGGGCCAGCAGTTGGTGCGCAAGTTCGCAGAGCGATTCGCTCCTGAACATCTGGAGCAATCGGGCTTGGTAATGAAACGGCAGGATGGCAGCGGCTATTTCGATCGGTTTCGCGGCCGCCTCATGTTTCCCATTCACAATGAATCTGGAAAAGTGATCGGCTTCGGAGGCCGCGCCCTGCGCCCCGGCGACGAACCGAAGTATCTTAACTCGCCCGAGACGGCGCTCTACCGGAAAAGTAACGTGCTCTATAATCTGCATCGCGCCAAGGATGCGATTCGCAAATCCGATTACGGCGTTCTGGTGGAAGGTTACATGGACGTGATTGGCGTCTACTCGGCCGGCATTCGCAATGTTGTCGCCAGTTGTGGCACGGCGCTCACGAACACGCAGGTCCGCTCCCTCAAGCGCCATTCTGATCGCATCATAGTCAATTTCGATCCGGACGCAGCGGGCGCCAACGCCGCCGAGCGCTCCATCCAAATGCTATTGGACGAGAGCTTGCAGGTGCGCGTCCTGGAGCTGGAAGGCGACCTCGATCCCGACGAATACGTGAAGCACACCGGGGCGGACGCCTACCGCGCCCGGCTGGAAAAAGCTCCGGCCTACTTCCACTGGCTGGCCGACCGCGCCCGCAAGAAGTTCGACATGCGGACTGTCGAAGGCCGCCTGCAAGCCTTCAAGTTTGTCGCGCCCGCCATCCAGCGCATCTCCGACCGGCTAGAGCGATTCGCGGTGGCAAACGATGTCGCCGACTATCTCGGCGTCGCTGAGAAGCTGGTCCGCGACCATTTCAGCAAGGGGACCGTCGAGCGCCGCGTAGTAAATCGAGGCCCGGAAGTGCCCCCTAATGAGCGCCTGTTGCTGAATTCGCTGCTCGCCAGCGATCAGGCCAGAGCCGAGGTTATCCCCACGTTACGCGACATGCCGGTGGTCGATCGCTTTATCACCAAAAACGTATTTAAGGCTCTGTTTTCGCTTTATTCGGATGGAAACGCTTTCCGCTTGGCCGACCTGGAGGGTCGCCTGGGGGAAGCCGACCGGGATCTATTGTCCGTTGTAATTTTTGCCGATGAAGTACTTGAAGAGGAGAAGGCGGCAGAACAGGCCTCGGCCTGCCTGCGCAGCCTGCGAGCTGAGGATCCAAAAGCCGAAATCGCAGCTTTACGAGCGCAGGTCAAAGCGGCTGAACGCGCGGGCAATTTTGAAGAGGTCATGCGGCTCAGTGCACTCGTAGTTGAAATCGATCAGCAGCGCAAACGGAGCCGTGAGGCAGCGAGTGATGTTGTACACTAAATGGAATCAGGGCTAGGATTCACGGGGTAGCGGGGTACGAGTGGCTACGGAAGAAAAGTACGGGCGGCTAAAGCATCTCATGGAAGTGGGCAAAGAAAAGGGCTTCGTCTTATACGACGAGGTCAATGAGGTGCTCGCCGAAGAGTTTCCTTCTGGCCGCGAGTTCGAAGATCTGCTCTCCGATCTTGACAGCGCTGGCGTCGAGATTCTCGAAGAGCCCAAGATCGATTTCGAGAAGAAGGACGAAGCCGAAGACTTCGGCGATCTCGAGCTGGCCCAGGATGTCGGCGGTGACAAGACCAATGATCCGGTGCGAATGTATCTGCGTGAGATGGGCACCGTCCCGCTGCTCACGCGCGAAGGCGAGATCGAGCTAGCCAAGCGTAACGAGCGTGGCCAGTGGGCGGTCCGCAAGGCGCTTTCCAGATCGCCTTTGGTGATCCGTGAAATCATCCAGTTGGGTGAAGATCTGCAGCGCGGCTCCACTTCTGTGCGCGACCTTCTGGTTTTGCCCGAGTTCGTGATCACCGACGAGGATTTCACCGCGCAGCACGAGGATCTCCTCGCTAAGATCGCTGAAATCGAACGATATTACAAGAAAACGCAGCAATATCGCCAGAAGCTGCAGGCTGTCTCGCGTCAAATGAAGCCCAAGCAGCATCGCAGCCTGCGCTACGGCATGGCGCGCAATATGGTGCAGATCTCGCGCATCATCCGCAACGTCGCGTTTAACACCGGTATCCGCCGCAGCCTGGCCGGTCGCCTTCGTTCCGCTGTCGACGAATTGAAGCCGCTCGAGCGCGAAATCGCGAGAATCCAGCGCAAGCTTGAAGAGCCCAACCACCATACCGGGCATCCCTCCCGCGACTTGCGGAAAGAGCTGCGGCAATGCAGCCAGCGCATCCAGCAGCTCGAAGAGGAATGTGGAGCGAGTTCCACTGAGCTACGCCGCACGCTACAAATCGTCGAACGCGGGGAGCAGGAAGCCGAATCGGCCAAGAAGCAGTTGATCGAGGCTAACCTTCGGCTGGTGGTTTCCATCGCCAAGCGCTACACCAACCGCGGCCTCCAATTCCTGGACCTGATCCAGGAAGGCAATATCGGTTTGATGAAGGCGGTGGACAAGTTCGACTACCGGCGCGGCTACAAGTTTTCTACCTACGCCACCTGGTGGGTTCGCCAGGCCATCACACGCGCCATTGCCGACCAGGCTCGCACCATTCGCATCCCGGTGCACATGATCGAGACCATCAACAAGCTGGTCCGCACTCAACGCCAGCTCCAACAGGAACTCGGCCGGGAACCAACCACCGAGGAGCTGTCGGTCAAGATGGAGCTGCCGGTGGGTAAAGTGAGAAAGGTGCTGCGCATCGCGCAGGAGCCCATTTCACTCGAAACCCCCGTCGGCGAGGAAGAAGAGTCGCATCTAGGCGATTTCATCGTCGACCGCCGCGTGGTTTCGCCTTCGGAAGCCGTGATCAATCTGAATCTGCGCGAGCAGACCGCCGAGGTTTTGAAAACCTTGAGCCCTCGCGAAGAGAAAATCATCAAGATGCGTTTCGGACTCCAGGACGGCAGCGAGCATACGCTCGAAGAAGTTGGCCAGCACTTCGCGGTCACGCGCGAGCGCATCCGCCAGATCGAAGCCAAGGCTTTGCGCAAGTTGCGCCATCCCAGCCGCAGCCACCGTTTGCGCGCCTTTCTAGACACCAGCCTTCACGAGTAGATTTCGCTCACGCGGTCAACGATCGTCCGGGGTACCAGATGCTCCCACGGATCGCCGCGCGCGATCCGCTCTCTTACCTCCGTCGAAGAAACCAGATCGTGCGCTCCCCGCAAGCCCAAGGAATGGACGCGGTGCCGAAACTCCGCCGGAGGCTGGAACTCCCCCGCCCTCGCCGCGACCAGCAATTCGAACTCCTGCAGCATCTTCTCCACCACGCCCGGCCGGCCGTAATCCCACGTGAGAATGCGTTCCGCCGCGTCTCGCCCGCAGACGAAGTAGAGCTGCGTAGCAGCTCCGTAGTGCTCCCGGCATTCGCGCGCAATATCGACAAACAGCCCCTTTTCGCTGCTGGCGATGGAGTAGAGGCCCGTCAGGTCATGCAGCCCCGCCGCTAACATCTCCAGACGCTGCTCCAGCGTCGCCCCAAAATACTCTTTATGCGGGAAGACACTGGGCACTACGCACACCACTTCATCCACATGGAAGCCGGCCGCGTAGACCAGCTCCTGGTGGGCGATCGTGGGAGGGTTAAAGCTACCGGCGAGGACCCCTAATGTTTGGGGCCTGCCCATGGACCGCTGATAAAACCTCACCTGTTCTCAGTATAGTTTTTCGCTACCCAGGGCCTTTAGGGGCAGTGATTTAGCAAGATAAGGTGGGTACTTAGTGGCGCATAGGGTAACTCACTTACAGATCTAAAACCGCTTTGGTTCTAAAGTATAGGTATGCTGTACTGGATTTGCCCAGAATGCGGGGGCGAATGCTCGCCTGCTATCCGGGAATGTCCGGCATGTGCCGGAACTCCGGTGATTTCTCCCGCTTCAGCCAATCCGCTTAACCGTAAACCCCAAGTAACTGAAGAAGTTCTTGCTTTGGCGCAAAATCTACGAGCTGTCGGCCGCCCGCCCGCGATTGCCACCCGTTTGGCTGGCGAAAACGGCCATTCGGCTAAGACCGCCACGCTGGAGTTGCCCATGCCGCGGACCGAACCTGTGGCGCGGACCGAACCTGTGGCGCGGACCGAACGTGCGGCGCGGACGGAACCGGTGCCGCGGACAGAACCAGTGCCGCGGACGGAACCAGTGGCGCGGACAGAACCTGTGGCCCGAACAGAACCTAAGGCGCGAGTTGAACCCGTCGCACCGACTGAATCCCTGGCACCCGCTGAAGCCGCACCAGCGTCTGTTCCCGCTCAAGAAGCAATGGAATCGCTGGTTCGCCCGCTCGTCGAATCCACAATCTTATCGCCGCCCCCGGAGCCGCTGCCTGAGGCGCGGCCTGAGCCGCTGGCGCCCGCGCTATTATCCGGCGCCATGGCGTTGCAAGCCGAGCTAGTGCTGGAATCGATGGCCGGGCAGAATATCGCGGAAGACCAATCGGTCATTAGCGGCATCGTCGCATCTTTCAAGCAACAGCCCCCAGTCAGCTTGCTTCCACCGGCCACTGTAGAAGTTGTGCCGCCAGCGCCTGTCTGCATTCAATGGATGCGAATGCCGAAACCGAATATCTTGCCCGTGGCTCCGAAAGACCTGGATCACCAGGATTCGCTGGCCGGACTTCAGACGCCGCCCTTGGCAGGCCCATGCGTTCCCCAGGCATTGCGCAGTCTGACGGAGCAACACGGTCTGGTTCGCGGCCAGGCGCGAAAGAAGGCTAGTCTTCCGGCCTGGACCGTGAGCTTCGTGATCGCACTCACACTGTTCCTGGGTGTCGGCAGCCTGCTCCAGTATTTAGGCGCCAACCGCGAGGCAAAAGCTGCTGCTTCTACGGCCCCGCCGTCAGATCAATCCGGCGCAGCCCTTCCCGCTACGGTGCAGCCAGCATCCAAACTGGTCGAAGTAACTGGTCTACGCATCGCGGCCGGCGCCAACCGTAGGCCTCAGCTCGAATTCATCGTGGTCAATCATTCCGCCACGGCGCTCTCGGACATCGGGCTCCAAATCGCCGTGCGATCGGCCTCCTCTAACGCTGGGAATGCTGGGACAGCGCCCCTATTCCGATTGTCGACCACCGTCGCCTCGCTCGGGCCCTACCAGTCCCGCGAGTTTCGCGCTGAGCTGGATCCTGAAGTCCACGCCACCGACGTCCCGGATTGGCAGTCGCTGCGCGCTGACGTACGCATAACTCAGTAGCATACTGCCATCAATTCCCTCTGAGAGCAGCCGATTCCGCAGCGCTATAGCGGCACTGCCGCGGCGGCGGCGATTCCGAAATTCCAAGACGCGAGAGATTCAAGCGGGCGTCGAACTGGCAAGGATCCATGGCCAAAGCGCGCTCGAAATCCGCGCGCGCCGCTTCTTTCTGATTCAGCGCCAGTAATGCGACTCCGCGGTTATTCATCGCTTCCACGCTGTGCGGCGACAATGCCAGCGCCCGGCCAAACTCCGGCAGAGCCTGGTCGGGCCTTCCGAGAGTCATGTAGATCCTGCCTTCCTCTGCGGGAATCCGCGGATCGTCTGGCGCCATTTGCCTGGCCCGTTCGAGCATTGCCAGAGCCCTCGATGGCTCGACGGCCCGCGCGAGCTGGATTCTGGGCCGTATTTTCGCGGGAGCCTTCGCCACTGCATCCGTCCAGAGCGACTCCTCAGTCCGCCAAGTACCGGTGCGGGCGAAACTGAGGCCCATGAGCAGAATCAGGATCGGAGCCAGGAAGAGTGGACGCACATGCTCGAGCAGCAGTGCGGCGCAAGTTGCAAACCCGATCATCGGCAGATACATTCTGCGATCCGCGGCCAGATCCGTCGCCGGGAATATCGAAGAGCTGGGCAGTAATAGGACTAAACCGGCCAGAAACCAAAAGCCGGCGCGAGCGCGACGGAACTGAATCGCTGCCATGCCCGCCAGAAGGATTACGACCACCCACGCGAGAACCGCAACCCAAATCGCCGGCGCGTGAATGTCCGCATCCACCGTGAACCCAAGCGGGACGATCAGCATTCGCAGGTAGCGCAGGATTACCCCGCCTTGAGTGACCAAGTATGCCTGCCACGTAACCGACGCTTGGGCCCCCGCGCCTGACCCTGGTGTGCTCTGGACCGCCAGCAATACGCGAATACCCGCGCCTATCGAGAGAGCAAACATCGTCCCGATCGCTTTCAGTTCCCTGCGGTCGCGGGATCGTGAGAAATGCACCAGCAATAAGAACACTGGAAACGCCACGCATTCTTCCTTGGCTAGTAACGCCGCCGCAAACCACCCGGTCGCCCACCATAGGTGTCCTCGCAGCCAACTGGCCAGCGCTGCCAGGCACAGAACGGTCGCGATCAAACTGCTTCGCGCGAAAACGTAGTTCACCGGCTCGGCTTGAAAGGGATGCACCGCGAAGATTGCCGAGGCGATGAAGACGGCTTGAGGTGAGACGATTTGTTTCAGTGCTTCAAATAGCAGAACGGTAGCGATCAGATGCAGCAGCAGGTTGACGGCGTGATATCCAACCGGATTCTGGCCTCCCATCCACTCGTTAAGCCAGAAAGTCGCATACGTGAGCGGACGAATCTCGAACGGACGCCACAGATCTGTCGAAAACAGAGAGTAGTCGTCGAAATGAAACGAGCCCCACAAGCAGCCGCCAAATGCGATGATAGCGGCGAGAAGGAGAACAACGGTCTGGCGAGAAACGAGACGCCTCCTAAGCGGGTCCTCCGCCCCAAGAATGCCGCCGAGCGGGCGACTCGGGTCAAGAACATTCTGACATTGTTGGACGAAATGTACCCGCATCCGACTATTCCTTTGCATCACCGCAATGCCTGGGAGTTGCTGGTTGCGACCATTCTATCGGCGCAATGCACCGACCGGCGTGTAAATGAGGTAACGCCGGGGCTATTCAAGAAATATCCAACCATCCGCGACTTCGCCAACGCAAATCTGGAGGAGCTCGGCAATGACATCCGGTCCACCGGATTCTTCCGCAACAAGGCAAAATCTCTAGTCGGAGCCGCCCGGAAAATTCTCGCTGATTTTGGCGGGAAGGTCCCCAAGACCATGGACGAGTTGATCACGGTTCCTGGAGCCGGACGCAAAACGGCCAATGTTGTTCTGGGAGGTTACTATGGAATCGCGGCCGGAATTGTGGTGGACACGCACGTCCAGCGTGTATCGCGGCGGCTCGACCTGACCAAACATACCGATCCGGTCAAGATTGAGCAGGATCTCATGAAGATCATCCCCAAGGAAAAGTGGATCGAGTTTCCGTTGCAACTGATTTACCACGGCCGTGCCCTCTGCGTAGCCAGGAAACCCCGCTGCGCCGAGTGCAAGCTCAACCAGCTTTGTTACGCGAAGGATAAAACGGTTTGAGCCGGCCGCCGGCCCTCACAGCGTTCTCTTCAGGAAGGCGCAGATGTGATACCCGTCGATAAACTTGAACGGCGATTCTCCCAGCGTGTAATGGCCGCAGGGTAGCGCGACGACGCGATGATCCAGCCCGTGTTCACGCACCTTCTGCACTACTTCTCTCGAAAACTCCGGAAGAAAAGTCGTGTCGTACCGGGCATAAATGAATAACGATTTGTGCTTCCGGGCCGCGAATTTTTGCATGTAGTTTCCTGGACTGATCGCCATCCACGCCCGGCGCAAACGGTCCAGATCGATGTGCTCCTCCAAACTCTGCCGGATGTGCTGCGTCGAGAGCCCGGTCCAGACCACATCGGCAACATGCAATGAGCAGTGATTAAATACGTTCACTGCGATACGCGGGTCGTGCGCGCTCGCCAGATAGGCATAGCACGAACCCAGGCTGGTGCCGACGATTCCCAGACGCTCATAGCCCTGGCTCTCCAGCCAATCGAAGCAGCAGCGCACGTCGATCACCGCTTGCCGCGCCGCGTCGATGGTCCGGCAGACGTTGGCTGACACCGCATAATCGGCGCGCTGCAGCTCCGGCGGCATGCGGTAATCGTGATATGGCAAACTGATTCGCAGCGCCGAGATGCCGAGCCTGCTCAGTCCACGACATAACGCATTGTGCCCATCGACAGGAGCATTCCAATGAGGCAGAAGCACAACCGCCTTCTTCGGACCCCTGTCTTGCTTGGCCGGAAACCACTGGGCATGCACAACGTTGTTTTCGGCATAAGGTGTGTCCACCGGAGATCGAAATCGCAAAATGCCGTCTTCGAGCCGAAAATCGCCAGGCCGCTCGTAGGCAAAAAATTCATCGCTGTCGCGCATTGCGATTTGGTTCAGCTTCGATACATAATCTTCGGCGCCGTCGCCGTTCTTGGGATGCCTGACGGCGCACGGCCAATCGCCGGCCCAATCGAGTCCCCACTCAAAACGGCGCACTACCCGATTGGTTGCGCGATAGCAGAGTCGTTCTTCCCAGGATTGTATCCAACGGCCGTATAGGCGCGACGTAATCGCCCGCATGTTATTTTCCTCTAGGATAACAACATGGACTTGGCAACCTTCGCTATGCGAATGGGTTTGGCGCTGCTGCTGGGCGCTCTTATGGGACTCGAGCGGCAGTGGCACCAGCGCATGGCGGGCACTCGCACCAACGCCCTGGTATCGACCGCGGCGGCAGCGTTCACCATGATCGGCATCGTCGTAGCCGACCCGGCCGGCCCCAGCCGCATCGTCGGTCAAATTGTCACCGGCATCGGTTTTCTCGGCGCCGGAGTCATCTTCAAGGAGGGTGGAACCGTTCACGGCCTCAACACCGCCGCGACTGTTTGGTGCTCCGCTGCTGTGGGCTCGCTTTGTGGAATCGGCCAGTTTCCATACGCGGGCGTGTTGGCTGTAGCCGTCCTGTTCACCAACGTCGCGCTGCGCCCTCTCGCCTATAAGCTCCGCCCGGGGGTTAAAGAGGAAGAGACCAGTTATCATCTGGAGCTGATTTGTGCCGCCAAGGACGAAACACAGGTACGCGCGCTGCTGTTGGATGCCGTTGATCGCAACCACGTAGCGCTAACTTCGCTCGACAGCGAAGACCTGGAACCCGGCAATCGGGTCCGTGTGAGCGCTGAAATCAAATCTCCCAGCCGCAATGACGATTGCCTGGAGCAAATCGTAGCTCGAGTTTCGATCCAGCAGAGCGTGAGCTCGGTCCGATGGCGAGTGGACCCCGTTACGCCGGCGCTGGAGTAACACATGCGGTTAGCGATTCGTATTGCGATTGTAGCCGCCATCGTGGCTGCCATCACATGGATCTGTTTTCGGGCGGTGCCGGTCAACGCCACCACAGCCGCTTTGGCGTATCTGGTCGCCATCCTGTTTATCGCTGCCAAATGGGGACTAGTCGAGTCGATTACGGGCTCGATCGTCGCCGTGTTGTGCTTCAACTTCTTTTTCTTGCCGCCCATCGGCAATTTCACCATCGCGGATCCGCAAAATTGGATTGCACTGTTTGCATTCCTGGCTACCTCCATCACGGCCAGCCGTTTTTCCATGCAGGCCCGAAGGCGGGCGCAAGAAGCCTTGGATTCCCAGCGCGAAATGGAGCGGCTCTACGCACTTAGTCGATCCATTCTCCTGATTGGTCCGTCTCAGCCGGTGCCAAAACAGCTTGCCACCCAGATCGCCCAAAGCTTCAGCGCTTCCGCGGTGGCCCTTTATGATGGTGGAAGCGGAACTATATACCGGTCCGGTCCCGAAGACTTTCCGGATCCCCACGACCAACTTCGGCAGGCCGCCACTCAAGGCACGCTCTTTCGCGACGACGTCACCGGAACCGTGGTCACTTCCATCCGCCTAGGTGGCCAACCCATCGGTAGCGTCGGCGTTCGTGGCGCTGCTCTTTCCGACTCAGTACTGCAAGGCCTTGCCAACCTGCTCGCCATCGGACTGGAGCGAGCCCGCACGCAAGAAGCCGCCAGCAAAGCCGAGGCCGCTCGTCAGAGCGACGAGCTGAAGTCCACCTTGCTGGATGCGCTGGCGCACGAATTCAAGACCCCTTTGACATCCATTAAGGCAGCCAGTACCGCCATGCTTTCCAGCCACACGCTCAACGTTGAACAACAGCACGAGCTCATCTCGGTTGTCGATGAAGAGGCGGACCGTTTGAGCGTCCTCGTCACCGAAGCCATCCAGATGGCGCGCATCGAGGCCGGGCGCGTTCATCTGGAGCGGGAAAGTTACCCGGTGCCGGAGTTGGTAGAGTCTGTTTTGGACAAACTTAGGCCCATGCTTCGTGAACGCAGCATCGATGTAAAGCTCGCGCCCGGTCTGCCTCCGGTATGGGTGGATCGGGAGCTGATCGAGATCGCGTTGCGCCAGCTCATCGATAACGCGCTAAAGTACTCCGCCCAGAATTCACCCGTGACGGTGGCTGCGGAGTCGGGCGATGGGCGCGTCATTGTTAGCGTTCGAGACCGCGGCCCCGGCATTCCAGAGGAAGAACAGTCGCGTATCTTTGAGAAGTTTTATCGGGCCGAGGCATCCCGCCACCAAATCCCCGGAGCGGGCCTCGGCTTGGTGATCGCCCGCGAAATCATCCAGGTTCACGGAGGCGAAATCTGGGTGGACAGTAAACCTGGCGAGGGGTCCAGCTTCCGCTTTTCTCTTCCGATTTCCTCTCCAACGAGGCCACAATGAGTCTGGGCCGTATCCTGGTTGTCGACGATGATCCTCAGATCCGGCGCGTTATGCGCACCACACTCTCCGGTGAAGGTTACGAAGTGGAGGATGCGCGCAGCGGAGAAGAGGCCCTGGAAAAGATTCGGGCCTCGCGACACGATCTCATGCTTCTCGATATCAACATGCCCGGTATGGGTGGGCTGGAGACCTGCCGCCAGGTGCGGGCGACTTCCGATTTGTCGATCATCATGCTCACCGTGCGCAACACCGAGCAAGATAAGGTGCAGTCTCTGGATGCCGGCGCCGACGATTTCATAACCAAGCCCTTCGGCACTCCGGAACTGCTGGCCCGGATTCGCGCTGCTCTCCGCCGGGCGCCCTCTTCGCCCGAAGCGGGCCCGCAACATATCACCCTCGGCAACGTCGAAATTGACTTTCAGTCCCGCAAACTCATCGTGGGAGGCAATGAGGTGCGCCTCACTCCGAAAGAGTTCGACTTGCTTCGATATTTGACGCTCCATCCCAACCGCGCCATTCCTCACCGGGAGCTACTCCAGGCCGTTTGGGGGCCGGATTATGGCGATGAAGTCGAATATCTACGAGTGTTCGTAAAGCAACTGCGTCGCAAGATCGAGCCTAAACCTGACAAACCCCGATATATCGTGACCGAGCCATGGGTGGGATATCGCTTCGTCCTCGCGTGAGACGCTACCGGCTTGGCGACTCAGTTCTGGCTGACGATCGCGAGCGGACGAAACCGTCGTGCGTTACCAGTCCTGACTGGGTCGCCGGACCCCTCCAAACTCGAGACCGGTTGAAGGTTCTGAAATCCCGCGTCCTGGCATTCGGCGAAAACCGTCGTGTCGATCCGCTGGAAGAATTCGCGGTGGAGAATTTCCACGCTTCTGTGCATCTCCGCCGATGGAACGATGAGGCTCACCGCCAATTTCGAGCGTGTGCTGGAAATAATCGTCACTGGAATCTGCTTTAAGGCGACTAACGCGCGACCGGCGACCTCCGACCCGCCATCAATCCCCTCCCCAACCAGAGTGATGATTGCCGATCGAGGATGCAGACGCACCTCGATGCATCCTTCCAGTTCAATCGGAAGGTTCTGGTAGCGCGCCGAACTCTTCAATGCCAAAAAGATCCTTTCATTGTTTTGGTACAAGAATTCGGAAGGCATACCGTACCGTCCGCACATCTCGCCTAACGCCGCGCCGAGTTCCTCGTAGTCGCATTCCTGCTTCGATCGAATCTCCAATACGGTAAGATCCGGCTGGCAGGCGATCGACTTGACGGGATTCGAACAGGGGATTGCGGAAAGCGCGATGCGTGTACCCTCGACTTCAGGCCTGCGAGCATTTCTTATAACCAGCGGAATCCTCTGCCGGACCGCCGGCATCACCGTGTCGGGATGCAAAACCTTCGCGCCCGCCTTGGCCAATGCTGCAGCCTCTTCATAGGAAAGCGACCGCAGGCGATAGCCTCCCTGCAGTACACGGGGATCACACGTCAGCATTCCATCGACATCCGTCCAGATTTGAATCTCGTCGGCTGAAATACCGGCGCCTACAATGGCGGCCGTCAAGTCCGAACCACCACGGCCGAGCGTGGTCGTTACACCGTCTTCCGTGGAGCCTATAAAGCCCCCCATAACTACCACTCGGCCGTCGCTAAGGTATGGAATAACACGCCGGAGCTTGGCATAACTCTCCCAATATAGCGGCCGTGCATGCGTGTGACGGCTGTCCGTTTGAATTACCTGGCGCGCGTCCAAGTGAACCGATGCTACGCCACGGACCTCCAACGCGGCTGCTACGATCTCGCTGGACATGCGCTCCCCAAAACTGGCGATCTCATCTAAGAGCGCTGCAGTAACTTCGCGGCCTTCGTCCACCACCTCGGACAGTATCACGCGCAGATCGCGGAAAGAGCGTTGTAGCGAGGTCTCAATCTGACGAAGAGGCTCACCGTTGGCCACCTGACCGGCCACCTCGAAATGATAGTCGTGCAGCTCGTCGAGGCGCCTGGAGCCGAGGTAGTGGTCACCCAGGCGGGCGTGTTCGGCAAATTCCAGCAGCCTGTTCGTCGTTTTGCCCAGAGCGGATACAACGACAACGGGTTGCTGCTCAAGATGCGAATTCACGATTCCGGTCAGGCGTGCGATGGCTTCGCCTGATTCCACGGAGGAACCGCCAAATTTCATAACAATCATAAAAACAATGATCCTTTCGAGGCACTGGGCCAAGGAGAACAGAAATGGAGAGAGAATGCGTCGGGAGCGGAAGCGATTACGGGAAGGACCGCGAAGCCAACTACTGAGCGTCTACTATCTGGCTCGTCTTTCATCACCGGTCACCGTGGCGTTTCTTCCATCGGCATCCAGTATCAAGATACGGCTAGAGCCATGAGGAAAGCATAAAGTTGCGATAAGGGTTTCGTGAAGCCTATGATCGACCTATCGCAATTACGCGACTGATTGGCCATCTTTATAAAATCCTTACGCGTCAGAAGTGGAGACAACGTGAAAGCCAAAATAATTAAGTTACCAACAAAAAGCTAATCGACCGCGTGCAAGCTTCAGTCGACAAGTTTCGCAAAGAAAACCCAGGCTATCAGGGCTAAATCCACGCGGATTTGTTGACTACCTCCTGCGGCGGCCTGCATCCGCATATCAGTCCAGCGTCGGCCGAGGCTCAAGCCGAACCAGTCGCCAAAGCGCGCGGTGTCCCTGGATCAAATCCAAACTTTGATTGCTTCTCACACCGAAGGCCGCGATCTTGGCTTCCTGGGCAAGCCTCGCGTGAACATCTGCTCAACCTCGACCTCGATCGCACGCTGCCGTACAGGTTAACTGCTTCAGTAGAACCAGATCATATCCGCGGCCAACATCAACTGGCTCTTTTTGAGGCCGGAATCGTAGGCGGGCGCGTCATACGCATGATCGTATCTGAGTTCCGGGCGAAAGAGCACGGTACTTCCGATCCAGTGATTCCAGGAAATCGTATGAGTTGTGTATCTTGTCTTGAAGCCCGTACGCTGACCCTTCAAGTCATCGAAGTACTCGTTCCGGAGACTAATGAAGTCTTTCTTGCCGAACTGTCTATTGACGTAGTGAAGCGTCGCCCATTCCGGGGCGAAACAAGTCAGTTCCGCCGGCCGGTTGCAGTAAGCTCCATTTGCATTCGTCAACAGCAAAGATCCGGCGTCAGGATTGATGACATTTGGCGTATGGCTTTCGTATTGGTACCAGGTCTCCCATGCCATGTGCCACTTTGATTGGCCGAATTTGTGATACCAGGTCGCATAATAGGCAGCCAGGTTGTTGTAGCTGTATTTGCCGTCGTTGATGGAATTGGCGCAAATGTAGACATTGTCGCCGCCGTCCGCCCACGTATAGCCCAGGCACGCATTCCCCGTAAGTTTTGCGACTGGCGACCAGGGCGAAGCTTCGCAGCCGCCAGATAGTCCAACCTGGGTCGTCCAGTGATTGCTCCACTTCACCGTGGCGTTGATCCCGGTTTGTGTGTAGCAATCATAGGTGTAGGTAAGTGAGTGTGTGTAAGTGTAGTTATTTGGCGCTAACTGCGCTTCTATGTCCGGCAGCGAAATATAGCGACCTATTCTCACGTCCATACCCTCGCCTACTTTTGGAAAATAAAGATCCACATAAGCCATCACGGGATCATAACCGTAGACGTTTCCCACCGTGCCATTCGGCTTGGGGTTGTTCAGCAGCTGCTGGCTGAAATATCCGTTGGCCGTCGTGAAGCGATAGTCAAAGCCATAGAGATTGGTAAGGCGGAACCCCCAGTCAAAGTGATCGGTCTGCACCGTATCGGGGACGCGCTCAATGTACAGCGTGTACTGATCCAAGGTGATGGCATCCGCGATCTGCGGATAGGCGGCCGGTGAGTTGGCATACGGTCCAACGTGAGAAGTGCTCACGTTGCCGCCCACATCTACCCAGCCGTAGATCTGGATATTCGCTTTCTTCAGCCAATCACCGTGCTTGCTTTCATAGATCGCCGTAGTCAGCGGATAAGACGTTGCGTTAGGGTAGCCGATCCACACTGTGCCACCGATTGGCCACACTGTAAATGGAAACGGTGGATTCGAAAAAGGGGCGGGATATCCCCGAAACTTGAGCTCCTCGCCGCTGGATGCGCCCTTCCAGTCATCGGCGTAGGCATGGATCAGGTTCTTGAAGAAGCCGCGCTTCGATATCGCCGTCGCAACCGTTGCGCTGCCAGCCGCATTTCCTTCAGCTTGATTGTCGGTTAATCCCAACGCAAGATCACCGCCACTTATCATTAAGCAGCATCCGACAACACTCCCACAAATACGCATGCCTGCTTGCGATTCGACCTCGAAACTTATGGTTCCACAAGGCTACTAAGGAAGGCATAAGGAAGGCGTAAGGAGTTTATAAGCTCTCTATGAAAATCATCGGCCCAGAAGCGCAGCCGGCACACCCGTTCGGCGGACAAGTGCAGCCGGAACACTGGGCTCGCGGCCGGCGCTCCAGATCTCCCGGCCATTTTCGTCGAAAAGCTTGAAGTATGCCTTCCCCCCCTCGTTAGACAGCGTGCCGAGCACAGCCCCCTTGTCATTCACCAAAACAAAGCGCTCGGCCCGGAATTCCCTTGGCGTCTGTGATTGCGCGTGAACGAGCTGTGGAGACAGGTAATGGGATATTGCGCCGCCCAATAACCCGGCGGCGAACGATAGAACGATGTTCCGTTTATTCATGTAGTTTCTCCATGTTTCCAGCAGGTTGAATTGCAAATGCCGGCGGGCGTGGCAGGCTAGAACTGAGGCACTACAAGGTGTTTTGTCCAGTATCGCACAGAGCGGTCGATGTGAAGTTTATAAAGTCCTAATGCGTCCTTTATTACTTCTTTACGCCTTGCATCTTAGACTTGGAGCGTGCGTTTACCCAAGTCCGGTGCTCGCGACGTCGTCAACCCCTTCTGTTCCTTTCAGATGCTCTGGTATTGGCCGAAGGCCCTTCCCGTCCGGCGCCGCTCACGAAACACGGTTGAAGCTTAACGTAGTGGTTTGAGCATCAATTCCGCGTAAGTACCACTTTCTAATTTCAGGATCACGAGAGGAAGGAAAATATGAACAGCATGAGAGCAGCGCGGGAAGTAAGTCAGCTCACTCGCCGCAACCCTCTGGCTATCCACGTTGTGCCAGCCTGCGCAGCATTGTTGTGGGGAGCGTGGTCGCTTCCAGCGTTCGCTCAGGCTACGGTCGGCGTTGCCGGCGGCGTCGCCCGCGACTCGTCCAGTGGAAAGCCCTTGGCGGAAGTGGAAGTCATCGCCCACAATCTGAATCAAGGCGCCGATCACGCTACGCTCACCAACATAGACGGCATTTTTACGTTCACCAATCTGGAGCCCGGTCCCTATGAATTTGAGGCCATCAAAGATGGATTTCGGAAGTCCTCCATGCGTGCCGAAGTAGACGGCCTCCGAGCCGCAAGAGTCGAGCTTCCGTTGCAATTCGCAGTCGACTTGCCCCGAACAGCGGAGAAATCGAATCTCGCGCCCCTCACCGAGCGGGAAAAGGAAATGCTCGAACGCATCGAGCGCCTGGAGCGTCGCCTGGCAGCAATGGACGCCGCCTTGATGTCCAAGGATGCCAATGGGACGCAGGGGATTGGCAAAACTCCCACCGGGAATGAGACCTTGGTCGCTTCGCTGAAATCGGGCGCTGGCGAGTTTCCGGGAGCGCTTTCGCCTGAAACTCCGCAGACTCCCATGCCGCAACAATCGCGGCGGCAAGGCTGGCCCGGTAGCAACGCCTCCGACGCCTGTCGCCCCCGCCGAACACAGAATTCCGGAAGCCCTGCAAGCCCCCGACGCCGCTCCGGCCGTGGACAACGACACGCCCTTCGCGTTCGGCGACTTCACCTGGCTCAACGGAACCCCGCGCAACAAAGACACTGTGCTGGATACGAAATTCTTCACTCCGGAAATTCGATTCGACACGCACTACATGGAGGATTTCAACCAGCCGATCGATCACACCATCGTCGGGTCGACCGAATCGTTCCGCTCCGGCGAAGTCCAGATCGAGCAGGCCAGCGTCGGCGGCGATTTCCACTGGCAGAACGTTCGCGGCCGAATCCTGTTCATGGAGGGCTTGTTTGCCACCACCACACCGCGCAATGACGCCAGCTCGCCGGGCGTCGGGCCAATGGGACCTCCGCGAGCGCCTACAAGTACGTTTCGGAAGCCTATGGCGGGTACCACTTCAACGTCAATCACGGGCTCAATGTCGACGCGGGAATCTTCGTGTCGTACATCGGCCTGTTCAGTTACTACAATTTCGATAACTGGACTTACCAGCCGTCGTATGTGTCCTCGAACACGCCTTGGTTCTTCAACGGCGTGCGCGTTCAGTGGTTCCCCACCAACAAGCTGAAAATCGAACCCTGGTTCATCAACGGATGGCAATCCTACGCCAAGTACAACGGCCATCCGGGTTTGGGAGGACAGCTTCTCTGGCAGCCGAAGGAATGGTTCAAGCTCGTCGCGAACCAGTACGGCTACGGACAGGACAATCTGGGTCTTCCCAAGACGCGAACGCATTCACACCGACGATAGCATCGAGGTCCGGTACTACAACAACCCCGAGAACACGGGCCTCTCGAAGATGGCATTCTCCCTCACGGCCGACGCGGGATGCCAATATGGCGGCGGAATTAGCTGCACCGGCGCGCCCAGCAAGAACAAGTCATCGTTTGTCGGCTGGATGCTCTACAACCGCATGTGGTTCCACAAGGATCTGTTTGCCCTCACGCTCGGCGGCGGAGAGATGAGCAACTGGGGCCGCTATCTGACGCTGCTGCCGCCGATCAACGGGGCCGACGCTGTATCCGGTTCGCCTTACTTCACGGAAAATCCCGGCCAGAGGGCTCACATGTGGGATAGCACGGTTACTCTCCAGTACATGCCCAGACAGTACATCACCTGGTGGGCGGAGGTTGGATATCGTCACTCCGATGTCCCGTATTTCGCCGGGCGCGGCGGGGTCACGCCTCCCGGGCGGAAATAACGGCGCTCCTCAGTACTACACCTGCATCGTCCGGCGCAACGGCCGGAACCGCGAACCTGGCGGCGGCGGAAGCAGCCTGCGGAGGCGGACTCGGCAGTGTCTGGTTCCCGGACCTTCGCCGCAGCGAAGCGAAGATCTCGGTTGGCGTGATGGTGAAGTTCTAGCGACTACGGAGCAATCCGATGCGCAATTTCCTGGTGCAATCGCTCTGTCTGATCGTAGCCGCGGCGCACCTCACGGCCGCGGATCCCGTTTGGAAGACCAAGCCAGCCGCCCAGTGGACCGAAGAGGACGCCAGGCAGGTCCTCGCCAAGTCGCCTTGGGCGAAGGAGGTCAGAGCCGTGATCACGCGCCGGCTGACCGAGGACCAACTCAGGGAAGGCGGACAGATGGGACAGCCCCGCGGCGTCGGCAATGAGGGCGTGGATCCGAAGGGCAGCGGGCCAAAGGTGTCACCGAATGTCTTCACGGGCCCCGGAGGCGACGACCGCAGCCCGCGGTCTCTTCCCCAGCCCATTACGTTGAAACTGCGTTGGGAGAGCGCTCTCCCGGTTCGGCTCGCGGAGTTGAAATCGCACGAGGTCGAGCCTCCCACGTTGGAGGGCGACGGCTATCGCATCGCCGTCTACGGCATTCCCGGCGGCGATTTCAAGGGCGATCCCGAACAATTGGGCGAACCTCTGAAGAACCTGGCCGCCTTGAAGCGCGAGGGGAAAAAGGATGTGAGGCCGGTCAGCGTCGAAGTGTTCCAGCGGGAAAACGGCGTGGTGGTGGTCTACCTGTTTCCTTTGTCCGCGGAAATCACCAAGAAAGACCGGCAAATCCGATTCGAGGCGCAAATCGGCCGGATTGTTGTCGCCCAAGACTTTCGACCTGAGTGAAATGGAGTTCATGGGCAAGCTGGAACTTTGACGTTGAGGCTTTCCCATACTCTCGCGCCAAGCCGGCTCCTTCGTCGATAATGAAAACGGAAGACAATGCCCGCCATCACGCGACGCCGCACGCCCGAAGAACTGCTCCAACAGCTACAGGCCGAGGAAGCTTACGAACAAACCGGCCGGCTCAAAGTGTTCCTTGGCTATGCCTCGGGCGTTGGCAAGTCATTTCGGATGCTGGATGAGGGCCGCCGCCGGCATGAGCGCGGACAGGATGTTGTGGTCGGCGCGTTACAGCCCAAGACGGCGCACGAAGTCGAAGCGCTGCTGGCCAAGCTTCCGGTAATTCCCCTCCAGATCGTCGACGGAATCCCTGTCATGGATGTGCCCGCCATTCTGAAGCGCCATCCCGAAGTTTGCCTGGTCGACGGGCTAGCCTACGACAACCCGCCCGGTGCGGCGAACCCCAGCCGCTGGCAAGACGTAGAGCAGCTTCTCAAAGCCGGCATCTCGGTCATCACATCCATCAATATTCAATATATCGATGAGTTGCGCGAGCGAGTAGAGAAAGTCACGGGAAAGAAAGTGACGCAAACCGTTCCCCGTAGCTTCCTGAACGCGGCCGACGAGATCGTTATGGTGGATGCGCCTCCAGAGATGTGCATCAGCCGCGCGGGCGATGACGATCGATCCAGGCCAGGCCAGCCGGGCGCAGAAACTCTCCGAGCTTCGCGAGATTGCGCTGTTACTCGCAGCCGACGTCGTGGATCGTCAGCTCGAAGCGTACCTCCAGCGCAACGGGATCGCGTCCACTTTCGGGACTCAGGAACGCATCCTGGTATGCATCACTCCGCGAGCCAATGCCGGGCCCATGATCGACAGCGGGAAACGCAATGCGGAGCGCTTCCATGGCGATCTGACCGTTGCCTATGTCGGCCAGCCGGAGCTTTCCGCCGACGATCAGGCGGCGCTCGAGCGCAATCTCGCAATTGCCCGGGCCGCGAACGCGCACATCGAGATCCTGGACGGCGAAGACCCCATCGAAACCATCCTCAAGTTCGCGAGAGAACGCGGCGTCACACAGATCTTTGTCGGACACAGCACTCGCGAGGGATGGTGGGAGCGGCTCACTGGAACGCCATTGGACCGGCTCGATCCGCGGCTCCAATGACATCGATGTCCGCGTTTTTCCCCATTAGCATATGGCCGATCGCCCGCCCCCAGGCAAGCTGAAAATATATCTGGGCTATGCCGCTGGTGTCGGCAAGACTTATCAGATGCTGGAAGAGGCCCAGGAGCTGAAGCGCCGTGGCCAGGACGTGGTCATCGGCTACTTCGAGCCGCACGGGCGTCTCGACACTATCGCGAAAACCGAAGGCCTGGAGATCGTACCGCGCCGCAAGATCGATTATCGCGGCACCATCTTCGAGGAGATGGACACCGCCGCTATCCTGCACCGCCGCCCGCAGGTGTGCGTCGTCGATGAATTTCCGCACACTAACGTACCTGGGTCCGAAAGAACCAAGCGCTGGCAAGACGTCGAAGTGTTGATCGAAACCGGCATCGATGTTCTCACCACCATGAACATCCAGCACCTCGAAAGCCTCAACGACCAGGTCTGGCAGATTACCGGAGTCCGCGTCCGCGAAACGATTCCCGACTGGGTAATGCAGCGCGCTGATCAAGTCGTGATGGTGGATCTCACACCCCGGGCGCTGCTCAACCGCCTGGCGCGCGGCGTCGTCTACCCAGCGGATAAAGCGCAGAAGGCCCTGGAGCACTTTTTCCAGGAATCGACCTTGGTGGCTCTGCGCGAATTGGCGCTCCGCCAAACCGCGTACGAAGTCGAGATCCGCCAGGTCGATTATGACTCGCCTGGATTTCAAGAGATCGCGCCGAATGGCGATGGGTCGGGGGAAGGCCCGCGCAGTGCAGACCGCATTCTGATCCTCGTCACAGCCGATCCATCCAGCGCCATGCTTATACGCCGGGGCAAGCGCGTCGCCGACTATCTGCATGCCGACTGTTTCGCCGTGGCGGTCGGCCGCGATAGCGATCTGAAAGACTTGGCCCTGCCGGAGCGCGAGGTGCTCGAACGACACCTGAACTTCGCCCGCAACTTGCATATCGAGGCGCGCGTTTTGCAGGGGCACGATGTCGCCGGCACTCTGGTGGAGTTCGCGCGCTTGAACGGTGTCACGCACCTGTTCGTCGCCAGACCCACGCAAAGTCCGAAAACAAAACCGTTTGGAAGGAGCGTCGTCCAGGAGGTTGTACGGCTGGCGCGCGACATGCAAGTCATCATCGTGGCTGATCGCGGCAGCCGGACACACCCACAATAGGGATGCTTTTCTGGTTTAATCGCTAAATGCTGGAGCCCCGGAGTCTTGCGGTTGCCCAAAACCTTCTTCGGGCTTTGCGTTTTTTTGGGCAAGCGCGGAACACCGGCGAAATTCGCGACATACCGGGTGTTTCCTTGATCTTTTGCGGGTTGAACTACGCCGCTTTCAACGCCGCGCTGGTGGCCGAGCCGATCGATTCCGACCCGCGGGCTCTCGATCGCGTCATCGAAGTTTCCTCCAAGCAGTTCGACTCCCGAAACGTGCGCTGGACCTGCTGGGTCTGTGATGCTTTTCTCGGCCAACCTCTGCGCCGCGAGTCCAGTCGAATCTTTGGCCGACATGGACTACGTGCTTTGACCGACGCGCCCGGCATGTACGCCGAGCGTCTTTCTCCGCCGCGCCGCGGAATGCCGCCCCTCGACATAGAACCGGTAACCGACGACCGCACGCGTGGTGCATTCGCGCACATCATGTCGGTCGCTTTCGACATTCCTTATTCGGTGTGTGTGGCGATCTACGGCGCCGAGCGGGCCTGGATGGGCGAATTGAAAGGCTATGTCGGCTTCGTCAACCAGCGGCCCGTTACCACTGCCGCCGCGATCATTACCGGCGATGTCATCGGCCTCTACTCAGTCGCGACCATGCCCGAACACCGCCGGCTGGGCTATGCAGAAGCCATCATGCGGAAGATCGTCGAACAGGCCGGCCAGAGCGCCGGAATCGAGCACACCGTGCTGCAGGCCACCCAGTCGGGACTCTCGCTCTACAAGCGAATGGGCTACCAGGCCGTGACCAACTTCAACGTGTACATCGCCGACTAAACCGTGACGATCGCTTACTGAGCCGTCACAATCGCTTACTGAGCCGTGACCAGAGGGAGCGGTCCTCTCACAACCCCGCCATCGCCCGCCCCGCAACCAGGTACGTGCTTTTCGCCAACGCCCATTACCGAGCCGTGACCAGAGGGAGCGGTCGTTCTTACAACCCCGCCATCGCCCGCTCCGCAACCGGGTACGTGCTTTTCGCCAACGCCCATACCAAGCCGTGACCAGAGGGAGCGGTCCCTCTTACAACCCCGCCATCGCCCGACTCCCAATCCATTCCCCCGCTCTCTCGATATCGCCCGCCAACGCCCGATCGCCCGTCCATGGCGCGCTCACGTTCGTCAATTCCGCCCGCATCCGCTCAATCACCCTGCTCGATCGCAGCGGCCGCAAACAATCCAAGGCACGCGCTGCCGTGAGCAGCTCGATCGCCAGCACATGCCGGGTGTTCCGCACCACTTGCTTCAGCTTCATCGCCGAGGTCATCCCCATGCTGACGAAATCTTCTTTGTTGCCGCTGGTTGTGATCGACCCTGTAGACGCGGGATGCGCCAGCACGCGGTTCTCCGCCACCAGCGCCGCCGCCGTCACTTGCAGCATCATGAATCCCGATTCCAGCCCGGCGTGATTGGTCAGAAAGGGAGGCAGCTCCTCGTTCAGGGCCGGATTCACCAGCCGGTCCACCCGGCGTTCTGAAATCCCCGCCAGTACTGTCAACGCAATCGCCATGGCGTCCAGTTGCAGCGCCAGCGGTTCGCCGTGGAAATTGCCGCCCGAAATTATCTCATCGTCGATCACCAGGGGATTATCCGTGACAGCGTTCAGCTCGATCGCCAGTATCCGCCGCGCCTCAGCCAGCACATCACGCACCGCTCCATGCACCTGCGGAGCGCATCGCAACGAATAAGCGTCCTGCACACGTCTACACGTCACGTGCGATTCGCGGATCTCACTGCCTTCTAGGTAGCGTGCCAGATTGGCCGCGCTCTGTATCTGGCCCGGGAACGGTCGCGTCTGGTGTAGTCGGGGATCGAATGCGCGCGGCGTGCCCCGTAGACCATCCACCGTCATGGCGCAAATGAGGTCGGCCGAATCGGCCAGTGTTTCGGAGTCGAGCAACTGTAGTCCGCCAACCGCCAGCATCGCCTGCGTTCCGTTCACCAACGATATGCCTTCCTTTGATGCCAGGACGATGGGTTCGATTCCAGCCCGCCGCAGCGCTTCCCCGCCCGCGCCACGCGCACCCTGAAATTCAGCCTCGCCTTCGCCCATCAGGACCAGCGCGATGTGCGCCAGCGGCGCGAGATCACCACTTGCTCCTACGCTGCCTTGCGATGGGACAACGGGTGTGACGCCGTGGTTCAGCAGATCGCACAATCGCTCGGCCACCAGCGGCCGAATCCCGGAGAAGCCTTTGGTGAGCACGTTGGCTCGAATCAGCATCATCGCCCGGGCTTCTTCACGCGCCAGCGGCTCGCCGACTCCGCAAGCGTGCGAGCGGACTACGTTGCGCTGTAGCTGTTCCAGTTGTTCCGGTGGCACGCGGACATCGGCCAGCAGTCCGACACCGGTATTCACCGCATACACCGGCGCATCCCCAGCCGCCAGTCTCTCGACCACCGCACGCGACCGTTGCATCGCGGCGATGGCCCCGGCGGCAATCTCGACCGGCTCGTCAGCTGTGGAGACTCGGCTCACTTCGTCGAATGTAAGCCGCGAGCCATCGAGTATAACCATCCCTTAGTTGTATCAAGCCGCTGCGATTAATATTGCTGGGTTTAAGTATGTTCGAAGTGTAAATTGTTGATTTTACAGAGCCTGCCTGCTACTATATGGTCAAGAGGCAAAAATGGGTCGGACACTGTTAGCATCACAATCAACAATCGCCGAACCTAAAGCGAGCGAGGATCGCCTGATCTTCGAGCGTGCTTCGAGACGTTATCTCGGAATGTCCACAGAGGAATTCGTTGAAAAGTGGAAATCCGGGTTCTTTGCAGATCGTCCGGATTTGGCCTACCGAGCAGCAAAGGTTGCGTTACTTTTGCCGTTACTGAGTGCCAAGTAAGACTGCCAGGAAAGCCGTCAAAGCCTCCATTGACCCTCTCCAGAAGAGCGTTGCCATCGTATGTGAGGGGGTTCTTCGGGCCAACAATTACGACCGCCTGGAGACGACAAGTGTTCTCAGCTTGCCGGAAGCCGTCCGTCTCAATGGACGACCAGACCTGTATCTCTCTTTTGAGCAGCAGTACAGGATTATAGAAGACGCGAAAAACGGTCCGTACAGAGTGACGACTCGGTCCTATAGCTATGCCCTTGAGACCGAAGACGCGGAAGAAGTTGTTGGTTACCACTGGCATCCCGATGGGCAGAGTCCAGTGCGATTTCCGCATCTGCATCTTGGTCCAGCCGCACAAATCGGTATGCCAGAAATAAATCGGAAGGCGCATTTTCCTACTGGTCGGGTTGCGTTTGAAGATATAGTTGAGCTTCTTGTCGGCACGTTCGGAGTGCGGCCGAGACTAAACCCGTGGCAAGCGGTCATCGGAGCCACAAGAGCTGCCTTCGCAAGACAGAAGAGTTGGTGAATTGTGAAAGCTCCATCAGCGTACTGCCAGCCCACGTCCATCACTCTCACCTGATATCCTGTGTAAAACATGGATCTCAACCTCACCCCGCCGGAACTCAAGTTCCGCGACGAGCTCCGCGCCTGGCTCCAGGCCAACGTCCCTCCGGACTGGGAAAAGCATCGCACCGAAGACGAAATGCTGGCGCGTTTCGAATTTCTCCGCGACTGGCAGAAGCAGGTCTTCGACGCCGGCTGGGCCGGCATCGCGTGGCCGAAAGAATATGGCGGCCGCGGCGCGACCCTGATGGAGCAGGTCATCTTCACCGAAGAAATGGCGCGCGCCGGTGCGCCTCCGCTGGCCAATGTTCTCGGGTCTGATGCTGATCGGCCCCACCATCATCGCCTTCGGTACCGACGCGCAGAAGAAGCGATTCCTGCCCAACATCCTGAGCGCCGACGAGATCTGGTGCCAGGGATTCTCCGAACCGAACGCCGGCTCCGATCTGGCCAACGTCCGCACCGAAGCCAAGCTCGATGGCGATCACTACATCATCAACGGCCAGAAGGTCTGGACCAGTTACGGCTGGGCCGCCGATTGGTGCGCGCTGCTGACGCGCTCCGATCCGGACTCCGACGAAGCATAAAGGACTGACCTACATTCTGGTGGACATGAAAAGCCCGGGCGTCGAAGTTCGGCCCTCTGCGCCAGATGACCGGCGAGAGCGAATTCTGCGAGCTGTTCTTCCGCGATGTGCGCGTGCCGGCTGAAAACGTGCTGGGCAAGGTCGGCGACGGATGGAACGTCGCCATCGGAACGCTGATGCACGAGCGCGCCACGCTCGGCGCCGGCATGCAGATCACCTTCAAGCGCCAGTTCGACCGCTTAGTCGAACTGTCGCACACCATCCAGCGCAACGGCCACCCCGCCGCCGAAGATCCGGTCATGCGGCAAAAGCTGGCGCAGAGCTACGTCGACATCGAAATCATGCGGCTGAACCAGATGCGCGCCATCACGCGCATCAATCAGAACGGCGTGCCGGGCCCGGAAGGCTCCATTCAGAAGATCTTCTGGACCGAGCTGAATCAGCGCTTCCAGCAGGTCGCCGCGGAGATGCTGGGCCCCTACGTGCAGTTGACCAAGGGCGACGGCATGCCATCGACGACGGCGCGTGGGCCTATTCGTTCCTGCGCGCCCGCGGCAACACCATCGAAGCGGGAACGTCGGAAATCCAGCGCAACATCGTGGGCCATTTTGTTTTGGGCCTGCCCAAGAGCTACTAGAGGAAACTACCATGCAATTCGGACTTGACAGAAACTCAACAGACGCTGAAGAACACGGTCCGCAAGTTCCTGGCCGCCGAATGTCCGCTGGCCGAAGTGCGCAGGCTGATGGAAACCGACACGGCTTTCGATGCCGCGCTGTGGCGCAAGATCGCCGAGCAGGGCTGGACCGGAATCATCTTTCCGGAAGAGTACGGCGGATTCGGAATGGGTATGGTGGAGATGGCGGCCACGCTGGAAGAGATGGGCCGCGCGTTGCTGCCCGGTCCATTCTCTCAGCACCGTCCTGCTGGCCGGGCAGCTGCTGGCAGGCCGCCGGCAGCGATCGCCAGAAGCAGAAATACTTAAGCGCGATCTGCGAGCGGCGAAGCGAAAGCCACGGTCGCGCTTGCTGGAAGATCGCGCTTCCTGGTCGCCCGACGCCGTCCAAATGAAAGCACCTCGGCGGCCGGCTATACGCTCAACGGCCGGAAAATGTTCGTGCCGGACGCCGCTGTCGCCGATTTTCTGATCTTGCGTCGCGCGCCTGGACGGCGATCTCGCGCTGTTCATCGTTCCCGCCGAAAGCTCACGGCGCTCGCATCACGAACCTCCCCGCCATGGATGCCACGCGCAAGCTGTACGAGGTGACGTTCGATTCGGTGCCGTGCCCGGAGAGTCTGCTGGCCGAAGGCGAGCCGCGCGCGAAGCGGCCTCGATCACGCGCTGGACGTCGCGACGGTGGGACTGGTCGCGGAGATGACCGGCGGCATGCAGCGGCTGCTCGAAATCACGGTCGAGTACGCCAAGACGCGCAAGCAGTTCGGCCGGCCGATCGGCCAGTTCCAGGCCGTCCAGCATCATATGCGCCGACATGCTGGTGTATACCGAGAGTTCCCGCTCGGCGGCCTACTACGCCGCTTGGGCGATCCAGGAAGGCGATACCCGAAGCGCGGCCTGGCAGTGTCGGTCGCCAAGGCTTATGCCAGCGACGCGTATCGCGAGGTGGGCAACCGCGCCATCCAGGTCCACGGCGGCATGGGATTTCACCTGGGAGAACGACGTGCACCTGTATCTATCGCCGCGCCAAGGCGTCTGAAGTCGCGTTTCGGCGATGCGACCTATCATCGCGAGCGAATCGCCAGGCTGGTGATCGACGCCGGTCACGTTCAGCAAGACGAGCCGGCTCTTTCAGCCGTGCATTCCTAAACAATTGAAGTATTGGGCTCAAACATCCGAAAGAAGGATGTTGGAGTATAAGCCTTTCAAGTTAGCGCTCGTAGTGTGGCTTACGCTGCTGGCCACCGCGGCTGTCTGTCAGACTCAGCCGTTTACGATCACGACCACGCAGTTACCGTTTGGGCAGTTGAACCTCCCCTACAATGCGCAATTGAGCGCCACCGGTGGCACCCCGCCTTACACCTGGAGCTATCTTGGAGGCGGGCTTCCGCCAGGCCTCTCGATAAGTCCCGCGGGAGTGATAAGCGGCACGCCTACCGGGCCTGGCGATAATTTCCTCGTCCAGGTCACCGATGCAAATTTCCCTCAATCGATGCCCGCACAAACCGCGTTGTTCATTGGCTTCTGCAGCACTGCCGCGAATCCATCTTCACAAGGCCATACGTTTGAAGATCCCGGCGGATCCGACGTCCTGGGCGTGAGCAATCCCTGCGGTCCGCTGACACCGGGTACCACCGTTCCATGGATTAGTATCACCGGAATTCTCAACGGCGACGGCTTCGACAACATAAACATCGCAGTGGCTCCAAATGCCGCGCCGGTCACACGCACCGGGAACGTCACGTTCACCTACAATCAAGTGTCGCCGGTGCTGGTGATCAGCTACACGATCACGCAGTATGCGAAGCTGCTGTTCTCCACTCCATCGCCGCTGCCGCTGGGCGTAGTCGGCGTGCCTTATTCGGATATTTTGCAAGCCACCGGAGGCAGCGGGATCAGCCGCAGCTTCGCGCTCACCTCGGGATCACTTCCACCGGGCCTCACGTTCAGCGGACAAACCATCAACGGTACGCCGACTCTGCCGGGAACATCGGCATTTACGGCTTCAGTAACCGATCAGGATGGGTTTTCCGGGACGCCGTTCTCCGCATCCCAGAATTATGCCCTGACCGTGGTGCCTCCCCTGACCATCACGTCGGCAGTGCTGCCAGGCGGCATCGTGGGTCTCTCTTATTCGGCAACACTGGCCGCAACGGGCGGCGTTCCTCCGTATAATTGGTCAGTCGCAGCAGGCGCATTGCCGTCCGGACTCGTCCTGAATCCAGCTAACGGCGCCATCACCGGAACGCCGGCACCTAATGCTCAGGGCTCTTACGCATTCACGATACGGGCGGGTGATTCGGTCGGCCTGGTCTCTTCGGTTCCATTCCAACTGCTGATCGATCCTCCGCCACTGATCATCCGTAATCCCTCGTTAGCCGCTGCCACCGAAGGGACTGCCTACGGTGCGATGTTAACTGCGGCAGGTGGAACGCCGCCGTATTCCTGGTCCGCTTCCGGGCTTCCATCGTGGCTGTCTCTAACTTCTACCGGGCAGCTCTCGGGCACGCCACCGTTAGTAGGTGCGGCTGGAAGCTACAATTTCACGATCACTGTTGAGGACAGCGCGTCGCGATTTACTGGCGTGTCGTTTACGATGCAGGTGAATCCCGGTCCGCCAGTCATCACCACCGGCTCGCCTCTTCCGCGGGCGAAGGAAGGCACTCAAGTCAGCATGGCTTTTCAAGCCAGCGGCGGCGTCAGTCCTTATACCTGGACGGCGACAGGGCTTCCCACGTTCTTAAATCTCTCCGGCGCGGGCCAGTTGAGTGGTACGCCTCCAGTGGGAAGCTCAACTGGATCCTACAATTTCTCAGCAACAGTAGCTGATGCCGCCGGAAATAAGACGAGTAGCGCGTTCAGCATATCAATCGATCCAGCGCTGTCGATCACGACTACTTCCTCGCTCCAGGCCACAGAGGGTCAGGCACTTTCGGCGACATTCAACGCTTCCGGCGGCACCGCCCCATACTCGTTCTCGGCAAGCGGGATGCCTGGATGGGCGATCATGTCGGCAGCGGGCGCTCTCAGCGGAACTCCGCCTCTCGGCTCGGCCGGCGGTTCCACGCTGGCAGTGGTCGCGACCGATGCGGCCAATCATGCAAGCAGTGCGTCTTTTACGCTGACAGTGCTGTCGTCGAACGGCGGACTCACCATAACTACTCCGTCGCCCCTTGCGAGTGCGGGAGTCGGCAGCTATTATCAAGCGCTGCTGAGTGCGACAGGTGGCTCGCCGCCTTATCGCTGGTCGGGCTCCGGCATCCCTGCTGGCCTCACGTTAAGCATGAGCGGTCTGTTGAGCGGAACGCCCACCGCCGCGGGCAATGACACCGTGACCGCGCAGGTCGCTGACTCGAGCGGCAAGGTCGCTTTCCAGGCGCTGAGCCTAAGTGTGACGCCAGCCACGCAGCGCATCCTGACGGCCTCGCCGCTGGCTGCGGCGGAAGTAGGTGTCGCCTATTCAGTCGCGTTTCAATCGGTCGACGCAGCGCGGCCCTTGGTGTGGAGCGAATCTGGCCACCTGCCACCCGGCATGACCTTCGATTCAACCGGAGTGTTGAGCGGAACTCCCACCACTCCGGGCGACCTCGTCTTCACCGTGCAAGTCACCGACGCGGACGGCGCAACCGCCAGCGCTGGATACGAAGTGTTGGTGCGGCCATTCGGCCCAGACTTGTCTGTGTCGGCGGGCGGCCTCTCATTCACAGGTGTTCGCGGCGCCGCCGTGCCTCCAGTCCAAACCGTCTCAGTGATCTCTACTACCCACGACTCAGTTCCCTTCTCCGCTACCGTTGACGCGCCTTGGATCACCGCGATAGCCAGCGGTACAACGCCGGGGCGAATCGACGTCAGCGTGGATCAAACCGGACTTTCGACTGGAAGCTACTCGGGCACGATTACCGTCAGCGCACCCAATCGGGCCGCCCTATCCATTAAAGTCGGCCTGACCGTCACCGGCGCGCCGGCAACTTTGCAGGCGTCACCCCAGTCCCTCGATTTCTTCAGCGACGGGACGCTCGCGTCACTGAGCCAGAACATTTATATCCGCGACAGCGGACCCGGCAGCTTGGCCTTCACCGTTTCGACTGATGTGCCATGGATGAGCGTGAGTCCCGGGTCCGGAACAGCGAATCCGAGCGCGGATGCGATCCTGACAGCGACAGTGAATGTTCAGCAACTAGCGCCGGGCGCTTATGCCGGCAACATCGAAATCGACTCGGCCAACGGGGCCGCCAGGATTCCGGTCAGCTTGCTGGTCTCGCCCAAGCCTAAGTTGATCTTGAGCGACACTGGCATTTTGCTGCGCGCTCGCCAAGGCAACGGCGTGTCTGGGCCAACGCCTCAAAGCTTCACCGTATCAAGTTCAAGCGGCAGCGTACCCGCCTTCACAACGCAGCAGATCGGTGGCGATGGTTGGCTCCAGATTCTGAATAGTGCACCGCCCGGAACGGTTCAATTCACCGCCGCTAGCGCAGGCCTGCAAAAAGGCGCTTATTACGCTCTGATCCGGGTAAGTTCGCCGGACGTGTTCAATTCTCCTCAGGACTTCGTCGTGGTGTTAAACGTGGTGGACGCGGCCAGCGCCCCCGTGCCCAACACTTTCCCGAGCGGCCTCATATTTAAATCGTCTGGCAGTCAAAACGTGTCGGTCTACAGTAGTACCGATCAAACGGCGCCATATCAGGTCGCCGTATCGACCGACAATGGCGCCGGTTGGCTTTCGGCCACGCCTGTAGCCGGCACAATCTCCACAACCGCGCCCGCGGAGTTGACCGTCTCCGTGAATAGTATAAATCTCATACCGGGAATCTACAGAGGACAAGTCCATATTTCAATCAGCAATCTAGAGGTCCGCACCGTCAACGTAACTTTCATCGTCCCCGGATCAGCTCCCCAGGCGGGCATGATCGCCGCCGTAGCGGATACGCCTCAAGCAAGCTGTATGCCCGCAAATTTGGTAGTGACCCCAACCAGCCTGGCCGGCAATTTTTCGACGCCGGCCGCTTGGCCGCGCACCGTAGCCGTCCAGCTCGCCGATGATTGCGGCAATTCGGTTTCGAGCGGACGAGTGGTCGCCGAGTTTTCGAACGGCGATCCACCGCTGTCGCTGAATTTGAGCAACGCGACTTCAGCGGTCTATTCGGCCACCTGGACACCTTCGCATGCCGCGAGCCAGCTTACCGTGAAAACTCAAGCGACCGCCTCCGGGCTGCAAACCGGCTCCGCGCAGATTCTCGGCGCGGTCAGCGATACCGTGGCTCCCGTGTTGGCCCACAACGGAATACTTCACAACCTTTATCCGCAACCCGGCTCGCCGTTGGCGCCGGGTACCATCGTGCAAATCTTTGGTTCGGCTATGGCCTCGACTACCAGCAGCTCGGGTATTCCACTGCCTTCCGTGCTGAATGGAACCAGCGTTCTCATCGGAGGAGAATTGGCTCCGCTCTATTATGCCAGTAGCGGCCAGATTAACGCCCAGATCCCGGTGGATCTCGTACCGGGCCAGCAATACCAAGTGCTGGTGGTTGCGAACAACGCTTACACGATGCCGGATACGATCAACATAGCTCCGGTCACGCCTGGCATCGCGCGGCTGGCCAACGGGCAAGTGATCGCCCAGCATTCCGACTTCAGCCTGGTGACTGAAGACGCGCCGGCCAAGCCCGGGGAATATCTGGTCGCGTATCTGGCCGGCATGGGGTTGACCGATACGCCGGTAGGCACCGGCGCGCAAGCCCCGTCGTCGCCCCTAGCCGCAGTCACCAACACGGCCTCGGTAGCGATCGATGGTGAGACAGCGCCTGTTCTGTTCGCGGGATTGACGCCGGGATTCATCGGTCTTTACCAGATCAACTTTCAGGTGCCTGCCGACGCGCAGAGCGGCGATCGAAAACTGGAGATCTTCCAAGCCGGCCTGGCCGCGAACACCAGCATTCTTCCGGTTCAGTAGCTATTGTCAGAGAACCACCTCAGAGAACCACCTCAGAGAACCAGCAGATCCGTCAGCTCGCCCACCAGCTTCGCGTCGTCAAGGCCCAGCCGGCACTCGCCCAAATCAATCCATCCGCAGTCGCGCGTGTTCTGCACGAACACCGCCTTGTCCACGCGGAACTTCTTGGGATACGCGCATTCGGCCCATCGGGCGCGCGCCACGCGAGTGAGCTCGTCCACTTGATCGGGTTGAAGGTTCTGCGCCAGCGTTACGTGTGGATGGTAGGAGAAAGCCTCCGGGAACCGCAGCCCATCCGCGTTCATGGCTTCGTGCATTTTTATTAACTGCTCGGATCCGGCCGCGATGTTGACGAAAATCACATCCGATACGGGGAAGACTTCGACGTTGGTCAGGTCCACTTCGAAGGGCGCAAATTGAGGCGCGAACCATCGAACCAGATCCCACGCCGCGCCGGGCGACGACGAGATGGGCCGCGGCGGGAGAATCGTCACGTGCGCGCGCAAAAAGCAGTCCGGCACCAGTTCCTGCCGCATTCGATCCAGAAAGCCTGCGAGAGGCTCAGGGATATAACTTACGAGAGCGAAGGAATTGATCCGATCCCAGGCAGCGGGATCTTTATACATATGGTTAATTTTTATGTTACCTCCAGCGGCGCTGGCGCGGGTGGTGGAACCGGTTCTGGTACGTACCAGCGCGCTTCTTCGAACCCAATGTATTTAAGGATGCGAAGTTCGCCGCTCTCGAGTTCGAGCAGATCGCCAACCTGCAGCTCCTCGTCCGGTTCCGCGCAGCGCCAGCCAGACTGCATACGGGCTGGCTGCTTCGACTACCCGCCCTTTTTCGTAATCCCGCGGCTTGGCGATAGTGACACCTGAGGTGTGGGGCGCCCATCGGAACTGCTGTCGCTGACCGTCTTTCAAAAGATGAATCTGGTATGCCGGCATGTCAGGATCTATTTTCGCTCAAAACAATTCGCAATGGAATGTTCTATCCGGGAGGCGTCCTCTTGCCCCTGCAGAATCCACCTGGCCGCGTTCCGATGACTCCAATACAGCGACTCGAGCGGGCGTCCCAGCAGCGCTAGCGGCGCGATCCGGATCACTTCTATCCCCGGCGGCACAATGGCTCGAAATGGCGACAGTATCCGCATGGCTCCAACGAAAGTTTTGGCCACTATACCCGGCGGCTCCGGCAGGACGTCGATCACCACGGCCTTTCGCGCACCCAGCTCGGCCGCGGCCCACAACGGCACGGCCGACAACAACCCGCCATCGGAAGTCAGCCGGCCGCCCAGCCGCATCTGATCGAAGATCCCCACGATCGCCGTCGTTGCCACCAAGTGCTGCCAGGTTACTTCGCGGCCGGGCACAATTCGCGGCCGCAGCCTGACCAGATCGGTCACCACCATTGCAAATTCGACGCGAGATGCAGGATCGGCGCGAGGTGGATAGGACTCGTAAATATGGCGAATGGCCCGCTGCAGAGGCCGCGAGTCGAGCACGCCGCCGAAAATTCCTGAAGGGACCTTCCAACGGTAATGCGCGGCCTCTTCCAGGTTCAACCAGCGGCGGATTAACTCGTCCGGCTCGCACCCGCCGGCAATCGCCCAGCCGTTCACCGCGCCGATGGACGCGCCGACGATCAGGTCCGGTTGAAAAATCTCAGCCAACACTTTCCACGCCCCGGCCTGATAGGCTCCAAACATTCCTCCGGCCCGAAGCACCAGGGCAGTCATGTCTGGAGCCCGGGAGTCAAGGAGCCAATGCCGCCCGAGGCGCCGTCCGCACAATGTCCACTGGAATGACGCTGTATTCGGTCATCCGCTTTCCGCAGAACCGAACGTCGCCGATCCACCCGCGCTGCGTCTCCTTCTGCTGGAACTGGTCGAAAACCAGGTTCCCCAGCGAGTAGAAGATCACGCCCTTGCCATAGCTTTCCACCGGCTGCGTGACGTGCGGATGATGCCCCACCACCACGCTCGCGCCGGCATCGATGGCGGCATGCGCGAACTCTTGCTGCTGGATGTTGGGCGTCGCTGATACTCGACGCCGGCGTGCATCGAAACGATCGCCACATCGGCGCGCTCCAGCATAGCTCTTCACGTCGCCCGCCAACTGGCCCGGTTCCATCATCGCGATGCGGTCGTCCAGGTCAGGATGATTTCCATTGGATTGGTCATAGGTGTACGCCAGAAAACCGAATCGAACGCCGTTGCGGTCCAGCACTGTTCCCCGCCGCGCCGCCTCGGCCGTAGCCGCGGTTCCGACGGCCGCGATCCCGTGTTGTTGAAGCCAATCGAGCGTGTATTCCACTCCGTACCGGCCGCAATCGCGCGCGTGATTATTCGCCGTGGATACGATATCGATCCCGGCTAGCTGTAAGGCTTGGATCATTTCTGGCTCGGCTTTGAACAGCATGCCTTTATCGACCACGCGGCCGCGGTCGGAGAACGGCGATTCGAGATTCGCAAACGCGATGTCCGCCGACGAAAGCAATACCGACACATCATGCAGCGGCCATCCAGGATCCCCTTTCGCGCGAGCCACAATGCCCACGTAACGGGACAGCATTACATCGCCGCCCAGCAGAATGCGAGTGACCGGCATCGACGGCGGCGGCACCAGACTGCTTTCTGTCTTTCGCGGCAATAAGCCCAGCGCCGGCAGGAGCAAAAAGCTCCGCCTGCTTGCGCGTCACCGAATCTCCCTCGCCGCTGCTTTATCCAAGAACCACAGCACGTTCCCGTGCGATTGAGTCACGATTTGCGTCGGATACTTCTTGGGATCGTAGGGCTCCGCGAGCACCGCGTGTAGCGGCTCGGCTTTGTCTTCGCCGGCCACCAACATGATCGTATTGCGCGCGGCCAGCAGCACGCCGGGCAGCAACGTGATCCGCCATTGCTGAAATTTTTCGACGTACGTAGCAGCCACCAGATTCTCACGATCGTCGATCAGCGGCTCGCCTGGAAAAAGGCTGGCTGTGTGCGCGTCCGGCCCCATGCCCTGATGAATGATATCGAACGACGGAAATTCGCCCGGCCTCAAGCGAGAAGAAACTGCGGATCTCGTCCGCATACAATTGCGCGGCGCGCTGGGGATCTAACTCGGCCTGAATCCGATGAACATTCCGCGCCGGAAATCCCGCCGGATCGATAAAGTGCTCCTTGGCCAATTTATAGTTGCTTTGCGTCATCGGTTGGCGGCACGCCGCGCTCATCCACCCAAAACAGATGCGTCCGGCTCCAATCGAAACCCGACTTGGCCATTTCGGCGAACAACAGCTTGGGCGTCGACCCGCCCGAGACAGCCAGCGCTGCCCGGTCCCTTCGCGCAGCGTTTCTTTCAGCAGATCGAGAATCTTCCGGCGCAGGCCGCGGCGGTCTCCCGCGGGTCCTCGTAAATATACCAGTGGGCGCTCACCAGGAACACTCTCTAAGAGTGCAGGTTGGATTCACAACACGGCGCGTCATTCCTGACATGCTAAAATAAATCTGACCCTCCACACAACTTGTTGGTGTCTCCAGTCAGTTAAAGATACATTCAGGAGCATAGGCGCAGATCCCAAATGCACACGCGGGAGAAGAAAAAGATCCTGGCCGTAGTGGACGACCTGCTGTTCACCGTCAAGATCAGTGACGCCGCCAAGCGCGTCGGCCTGGACGTGGAGTTCGTAAAATCGGCGCACGACGTGGTCGAAAAGGCCACTCACGAAAAGCCGCTGCTGATCATCCTGGATCTGAATAACAACTCCGTCGACCCACTGCCGCTGATCTCCAAGCTAAAGGACAATGGCGACCTGAAGAACATCAGCATGATCGGATATCTGTCGCACGTGCAGGGCGAGCTCAAGCAGAAGGCCCATGAGGCCGGCGCCAATATCGTGATGGCGCGGTCGGCATTTTCTCAAAACTTGCAGCAAATTCTGAAGCGGCACGCCGGCGTGAGGTGAGGGGGATCACAGGCTAGAAAGCCTGTGCCACCAGCTAGAAAGCCTGTCCCACTCGGACGTTCCGGAAATAACCCTCGGTCCCAGGCCCAATCCACAGCGCTACACCACCGTGGCTTTCTCCGAGCTTGAGATCTTTCACAATCAGGCATGGCTGCGCGGCGCCCCCCACATAGAGCTCGGCTTCCTTGCCATGCACAACCACCCGCATTTGAATCCATTCGCCGGCTTGCATGTCCGCGTAAGATTCGTATTGGCCTGGCGTCTCCGTTCGCAACCTTTGCCAGGTCCATTCCGGAGATGACACGTACTGAACCGAGTGGTTGCGGTTCAACTAGTTCTCCGCCCGACCGTTGGTGGGGCGAAGGTAAAAGCTCTCGGCATGCGAGCCATCCGGCTGGATGCGAAACATGACGCCGATGAAGCCGCGGGCGGTGGGGTCCGCCGTTTTGGAGGGCGCGCCGGAGACTTCCAGGTCAATCTCGCCGTCGCGAAATTCCAGCCCTTTCAGAAGAGCGAGGCCGCCGCCCGGTCCGGATTCCTTCTCGATCAGCTTGAGGCCGACTTTGCCGTGATATGTCGTGGTTTCCGCACGAACATTGTCTAGACTGAGCAGCGACATGTCGTCGATGCGAATTTCGGCTGAGTGCAATTTCGCCGCGGCGAGAAGAGTGAAAGCAAGAAGCCATTGCATAGTGCATATGTAGACGGTGAAGGGCAGAATCGGTACCGCTAGGCGTGAGCCTCGAAGTCATGAGTGTTGGCCTGGTCGGAACGGTTTTGGCGACGCAGAAACGTTTCGATCTGGTCGTTCGAAAAAACGAAGCCATCTTCGGCGGGATGGTAGGGGAGGTTTTCGGCCTTGTGCATTTTCAAAATCTTAGCGGCCTTGTCGAGTTGGCGCTCTTCGACTGCGCGGCGATCGGCCTGGATCTGACGGAGCAGCGCGAGGGTCCGCTCGAACTGGCGGGCGAGGCGCTGGCTTTGGGTGCTGATGTTGGCAAATGCCCGCATGTGTTCGCGAAATGCCAGGGCCATCGCGAGTGCGGCTTCGGCCTCCGGATGGTTGACGCGGATACGGTCCTCCATTTCGGTGATGCCGAGCGAGAAGAGATTGGTCTCGACGGTGGCGGCGCGGTTGATTCACCAGGAGGTGTCGATGAGCGATTGGACGAGTTGGGTTTCGGTGGCATCTTGGGGGTGATATTCGCATAGGAAGGACTGCGAGTGGCGCTCATAAGCGGAGTGGTCCTCGGTGGGCAGGACGACGGTTTGGCCCGTTAATCCGTGGCGGAAAGCGTTCATTTTCGAGCGCTGCTTGCCGGCTTCGGTGCGGGGGCCGGTAGATTTTTGTGCGTTCGCACGATTAATAGCGGCACGATCGGCGGCGCGGTCGGGGCCGTTGACTGTTGGTTCTTTGATCGGGTTCATACTTTGGAATAACACGCGCGTGGGATTCGCAACGACGTTGTGAGGTGGAAATGATTGAAGACGAAAGGAAGAAAGGAAACTGATTTGCGTCACTGAGTCCGGCGAATGCAGCCCGTTAGTCTACAGAGCCGGTGAGTTCACGACCAAGTCAATCCGGGCGGCCGGTTTGATTCCGTGACCAGCGTTTCCCAAGAGGAATCCCTAGCCGTTTCAGGGCGACACGTAGCGAACGGCTCCGAGCATTCTCCGAGTAGCGCGTCACTCAGGCGGAACTGAGCTGCTGGGCCACGTCGCTGGGCCACGTCGTTTGACAAGCGACTGCGAAGGACGGATAATCGCATGGTCCCTGCGGATAGGCCATGTTATGGGCAAATCTCTCCGTCATCCGATCTACCTAGGTTCTTAGGTTCAGGAGGAACACTATGAAAAACACTGCACTGAAAGTTTTGCTTACGGCGGCGGTTCTGATTCCTGTGGCGGTCTACGCCCAGCCCAGGCCGGGAAACCCGACGACCGCTACCGTCATCACCAAGGCTGAGATCGACAAGATCAGCGCCACGGAACAATCTCAGCGGGTCCGTGACGAGAATGCCAAGGTTGTCGATATCGGCGACGGCTGGAGCATGGAGTTGGGCATCATTCATCGCGCCTCCACTCGGAACCCGCCGCCCGCGCCTGCCGCCGGGGCGGGCAAAGCAGCGGCCCAAACCATCCCGTGTGGAGAACAAATGGCAAATCCGCCGGCGGATGCAATTCCGGGCGCCATTACGCATGATAATCAGACCGAAGGCTATTACATCGTCTCCGGCGGCGGCACGGCGTTCATTGATGGCCATGTCGTCAATGGCCGGCACAGCACGGCCAACCCCGACGGCGGACCGAACGGTCCGGGCTGCGGCGGCTTGGCGGTTGGCTCACGCAAAGTCGAGTTGAAGGTCGGTGACGTGCTGATCGTTCCGCCGGGCGTAATACATGGCTGGGCCGATATTCCCGATCATGTGGACTATCTCAGCTTCCGTCCGTCGCATGGCGTGATGAAGAACGGCTGGGTGAACCCCACCATCGCCTCGAAGTAACGCTTTCAACGTTCTGTCGGAGGGGACCACAGTGCTCCGGCGGCCGAACTCGGCCTAGCGCTTTCGAGGTGAAGTGATCTTTGGAAGTTGCTGAACGCATACGAGCGCGGATTGGGTGAACACTACGGCGTTACACGCGAACGATCCTGACTGGGTCGGACTATAGCCGAACGAATAGCCCTGGAGTCGGCTCGCAATTCGTCCTTGCTCGGGCCTGGAGTTTTCATGTGCTGTCTCGCTAACCTTCGTCAGGTGGATTGGCGTCGGCGAGGGAGTCCCTTTGCCGAGGCCTCGGAGCCAGGTGGTTCACGGAACGGTTCCACAGAAATGCGCTCGTAACGCACGTCCAGCACGGTCAGGTATTCTGTACCGCGCGGCGCTTGGAGAACTACGCTGTCGCCCGCTGCCGACTTCATCAACGCGCGCCCCAGAGGCGACACCCAACTGATGTGGTTGCGGTTGAGATCGACCTCGTCGGTGCCCACGATGCTCACCACTCGCTCCGCTCCCGCGCCATTGGCATAGCGCACGGTCGCTCCGAAGAATGCCCTCGTCGCCGCTTGCCCCGCTCTCGGAGTTTCCGGGTCCACCACTTCCGCGGCTTCGATTCGCTTCGTGAGAAAGCGAATCCGCCCATCGATCTGCCGCAGCCGCCGCTTGCCGTACTGATAGTCGGCGTTTTCACTGCGATCGCCGTTACTGGCAGCCCACGCCACCACCTCCGTCACGGCGCGGCGTTCCCTGGTGAGCAGAAACCGGTGCTCATCTTTGAGGCGCTGTAGCCCGCTCGGCGTTATGTAGTTCTTGAGTGCGTGTCGCGGGCTCGTCCGCTTGTGGTTTTCTCGTAAACCCTTTTCGCATCTCGTAGTCCTTCCAGCGCGAATCCAGTGGGTGCCACAACGCTCTCAGGAAGACAGGGCAGTGTCTCAGTTGAATTTCTGAGTGCGGCCCGCCGGGCAAGTCGCGCGATTAAGCAGGAACGTAGGTCAACCGAATCAGGTCATCGGCGATTAAATCGCTGGCCACCAGGTGGAGCGGCGGCCGGGGGCCGGCGAAGAATGGCGTGCCACCACCAAGCACGACGGGGCGGAGGTAGAGCCGATACTCATCGATAAGACCGGCCTCGGTCAGGCTTTGCGCCAGGACTGGTCCGCCAACTTGAATCTCGCCAGCCAGCTCAGCCTTCAGCCTGCGTATCACCGTCTCGAAGTCATCCGCGACAAGCGTGGCGTTGGGGCCAACTGACTTGAGCGAACGCGACACGACCCACTTCGGCTGGCTCCGCCACGCCACCGCGAAGTCGCGGTCCTCCGCGTCCCAATCAGGAAGGTCTTCGTCCCAATAACGCATGATCTCGTACATGCGGCGACCGTAGATGAGGCCCGTCAGGCCACGCACCAGCTCGATGAAGTGACGGAAGGCCGCGGGCACAGGCGGCCCAAGCTTCATGTGGTCGACGTAGCCATCCAGCGACTGGCTCAATCCGTAGACAAGTTTTGCCATGCTGCAAATCTCCCTCCCACGTTCTTCAGAATAGCTTGAGCCGACGTCGCGCGGAGGTGAGGTTGAACACTAGGTTTTCTAGCATCTCTATCGTTTTTGATAGTCTGGTTGTTGGCGGCCGGGAGCCTTCGAGACTGGCGACGCAAGGGCGAGATTTTTTGGGGGCCATCTGGTTTGTCGCTTTTGGCGCGCGGTCCCACGTTCGGGGAGGCGGCATTCGGACGAGACCGGGGTTTCACGGGATGTATCCGGCCGCTCGGTGGAAAACAGCCCGTAGCGCCGCAAGCGGATGAGCCACGACGGGTGGTGCGCCATCGTTCTCTTAGAGACACGACCAGAGCCGCTATAGTTCCACCTTGACTCTGCATCCAAAGACTACTGCACGTTGCGTTCTTCCACCCGCGTTTTCGTAATACTGAATAACCGGCTGCACCAGGACCATGGGCGCGACGTCCAGAAGCGTGTTGAATTCAAACGCCCGCTCGGGGTTCCATGGTTGGGCGCCGTTGGGAACGAATTGTGGGCTTAGGCGATTCTCGACGTAACCTACGGACATCGTATTGTGAATACGGAGCGGAAGCGGCTCATTGAAACGGAGTCCAGCCGTGAACATCGTGTTGTTGCGGTTGATGTTGGAGGGGCTCCAATCGTACGCCAGCGTTGCATCCAGTCCTTTTGCTCCCCTCGGATCAACTCTCCAGAGAGCCTGGCTCGCCATCCAATACAAGAGGTAATCCCCGGAATTCGGTTTTGTACTAGTCGGAGTTGTGAATTTTCCGGGGTTGTAGGATGCGCCGAACTGGTAGAGGCCCGAATACCCCTTTCGGCTTTCGACATTGTCGAAAGCCCGCACCCCCGATGCTTTTTTCCCCGGAGTGAATCCGATCTCTGAGACACTAACCGGCACTCCGCGAAACTGTGGAACTAGTCCGGTTGGGTTGTGAGCGAATGGGTTTCGATCTTCAGCCTCGACCATCGACTTCACATAGAAGTGTGGAAATGGTACTACGCGTACTTCCATCGCGGGTGTTGACGGAGGATCGAAAGACTCGAAGTCTGTGAACAGATTGCCTAACGCATATCCCATCGGCTCAAAGATGAAAGATGCCGCGTCGTGTTGCGCCCCGTAGAAATCTTGGCCGGCGAACTGGCCCACTCGTACCGTAAGGCGTTCGTCCAACCATCGCTTCTCTAGCCACCAGGAATCAAGGCGGAACGTATTTTCACTGGACATCCCGCTCGGACTCGTCAGGACACCCAGATATGCTCCGAGATTGCCGCCTCCTTGCCAGAGCGCGGTCGCATGGAGGTACAACCCAGGCAGCTCCATCAGAGCGCCAAAGTCGATGTCGACCGTACCTCGGATACGATTCCACATCGCGGATCGCTCTTTCTTGTCACCCTCAATGTTCCATAAAGTGTCGGAGATGTACTGGAAATCGAAACGGACGCCACGGTCAAACAGCCGGGTCCGCTGTCGACCCCAGTCTCCAAGAAGATGGCCATGGGGGCCCTGACCGGTCTCATGGCTGTCCGGTCCGCTCAACGTTTCCCCTTGCGGCTGCGCTTGTAAAGCACCGACAAGAATCAAAGACCCAAAGGCGAAGAAAACGAGGATACGGAGCATAAACCTCCCGAGTTGTTGATCGACATTCGTTATCCCAATGCAGCCGCCAGACCGGCCAGCGCGGCCGGAAGCGACCAGGCCCAAACTCCTAGCCATGAGACCGCGGCAGCGCCCACAACGCAGCCTGCACAAAAGCCGATGAGGAGTTCCAAGGTACTACCCAGCCGCTCTTTCGCTCCTTCCATCAGCGGCTCGCTTGGTGAGAGCGTGTCCAGCAGCGACAGGACACCGCTAGTCAAGTTACCGGTCATCACGGCCGTCGAAGGCGAACCAGGAATGGCGAGACGCAGGAGCGCAAACTGGCACCCCATTGCTGAGACGGCGATCATGGCGGCAATCGTGGGCATCCATCCATCCCGATTCCCAAGCGGTTCGTAGATAACGCTGAAAACCAAAACGCAGGAGAGCAGCAGGAAGTGAACTAGCAGCAGCGGCCTTATCAAGCCTAGGCCGCGCCGGCCGGACGCTTTCGCGATCACCCAAGCTGCGGCAACTGCCGCCGCGAAGACGGGGACGGCTAAGACTTGGGCCACGTGGGGTGGTCCGCCGCGCACCACCAACGCCGCAATTACCACGAGATTGCCGGTCACGTGGGCGGTGAACAGACCGAGGCTGAGGAAACCGATCACGTCCACCATCCCTGCGACTCCGCTAAGCAGCCCAGGAAGCAGATTGTGCACTGGCACGTTCGATGCATTCGGCGAGGAATTCCGGACGCCTGGCCGCGGGGATGTCGCCATCGTTCACCTCCTAAGACGCCACCTTCAACGTGCGATCGCCGAGCCAGTCGATCACGATCTTCGGAACGATGACGCCGAAGCTCATCGCTAGAATAATCGTGACGGCGGTCATGCCGTCGGCGATCGTGGCGCCTAAGAGATCTAAAGTCGTTTTCGAATTGTTTGCAAGTTGTAGCAGGCCGCTGGCCATCCTAAAAAGATACACGCCGGGCATCATCGAAACCACCGAGGCAAACCCGATGGCCGCAAATGGCATGTGAGAACGACGCGCGATTGGAGTCAGAATCAACCCGACGACCAAGCATGCGACGAATGCGCCGGCGGCAACCCCGGCGCCGGCCGACAGAGTCAACCATCGCAGAGCATGAGCCAACATGCCGACTGCGACTGGCCATCCCAACATACGGAGCGGCGTGGAGAAAAAGATGCTGTAAGCGGCCACGGCTACTCCGGCGGCCAGGACGTCGACCCATAGCGGAACCGTTCTACCGGGCTCACCAACGGGCAAGGAGACGCCGAGGATGCCCAACCCGAACAGCAGCCCCGCTGAGATTGCAAGAATCACGAGGCTGGCATAGACCAGGCGAGCAACGCCCAGAGTCACCCGCGCTGCGCCGAGATCCAGCATGCCGTTGAGCATGTGTGGTCCTGGCACCAGAATCATGCAGGGGCAGACCGCGATGAGGCGCAGCGACGAACTCAACTGATAGCGTACGGCCAACGCGCCGATAATGCCGGCTAGCAACGCGGCGCTAAGGGGTTGGAGGAGATCGTTACCACTGTAGCGCGAGATCATGCGGCGAAGTACAGCGCCGGCCGCCGAACTGGCGACTATCAGGGCCACTGCTACGAGATGTTGGACCCCGAAGATCACCGACAGCGCAGCCGCGCCCGCGCCGGCAGCAAAGGCGAACAGCCACGTGGGCGCAGCCGGCGCTTTCGCAATCGAGTCGATCGTCCGCGTGGCATCAGATAGTGCAAGCCGGCCGACCTCGATGTTGTCGATTGCCCCCATAGCATCTGCAACACGCTCCATGTTCACGCCGGTGGGATTGGCGGCTACAAGGGACACCAATTGAGCGCCGCCCCCGGTCGCCTGAACCTGCAGATCTCCCCAATGAGGAATGATCGTGGTATCGATACCAGAGGCTCTTGCTGAACCGTCCGGCCGCCTCTAAGGTTTCATGAGTCGACTGTCCATTGACCTGCAATACCCGCGCGATCGCGAGCACCAGGCCGGACCACTCCAAAACGGCGCGGCTTGTAACCGCGCCAATTTCGGAATGCTGGGAGGTTTCGGTCGCCGAGGAGGTGTCAGGCGGCCGTTGCAACATAGGGTTTCACCATCTTGCGCGGGTCGACAACGCGATCGAATTCCTCCTCTGTAGACGAAGCCTAGCTTCAAGGCAGCGGCCTTGAGCGTCAGATCATTATCCAGGGCGTAGTGAGCGATCTTGGATGCTTTGTCATAGCCGATGACCGGTGAAAGCGCCGTCACCAGCATCAGTGAGCGCTCGACATACTCGTTGATCTTCTTCAGATTGGGCTTGGTGCCCTCGATCAGGAACTTGCGGAAGTTGGTGACGCCGTCGGTCATTATCGCGATGGCATGCGTGATATTGAAGATGATCAGCGGCTTGTAAACGTTCATTTCCAGATACCCGCCTGCACCGCCAAAGCCCACCGCTACGTCGTCGGCCATCACCTGCACAGCGATCATGGTCGAGCGCTTCGCATTGGGTCGGGTTGACTTTGCCCGGCATGATCGAGGAGCCCGGCTCATTCTCCGGAATCGTCAACTCGGCGAAACCAGCGCGCGGGCCGCACGACATCAGGCGAATATCATTGGCAATCTTGTACAACGAAACCGCCAGAGTTCGAAGAGTGCCGGAAAGCTGAACCAGCGCATCGTGGGCGCCTTGCACGGTGAATTTGTTGGGCGCTGTCACAAACGGCAGGCCCGTGAGCTTCGCGATTTCCGCCGCCGCTGCTTCGGCGAAACCTGGCGCCGAATTGAGACCAGTTCCCACCGCCGTGCCACCCAACGCCAGGCGGTACACTCCCGGAAGCGCCGATTCGATCCGTTCCAGGTCGTCCGCCAACATCCCCACATAGCCCGACCATTCCTGGCCCAATGTCAGCGGCGTTGCATCCTGCATGTGGGTACGCCCGATCTTTACAATGTCCTTCCATTCCTGCGCCTTGGCATTGATGGCGTCGCGCAGGGCTGTTACCGCGGGAATCAGGCGTTGCTTCACATTCACCGCGGCCGCGATATACATGGCCGACGGAAACGTAGTCATTCGAGGACTGAGCCATATTCACGTGATCGTTCGGATGCACCGGCGTCTTGCTTCCGAGTGGCGTGCCGGCAAGCTGGCAGCAGCGATTCGAGATCACTTCATTCACGTTCATGTTGAACTGCGTGCCACTGCCCGTCATCCAAACATGCAGCGGGAACATGTCGTGATGCTTGCCAGCGAGGATTTCGTCGCAGGTCTGAACGATCAGTTTGTACCGCTGATCGTCCAAGCCGTTTACTGTTGTGGTTGGCTGTCGCCGCGGCCTTTTTCAAGATGGCGTAGGAGACGATCATCTCGCGGGGAATTAGATCCTTGCCGATGCTGAAATGCTCGAGTGAACGTTGGGTCTGAGCGCCCCACAGCTTATCGGCGGGCACTTCAACCGCGCCGAGGCTGTCTGTTTCTTGTCGCGTGCCTTGGTCCTTGATTTCTTCAACAGTTGTTGGAGTCATGGGTACCTCTTTCTTCATCGCGGCAGAACCGCGATGTCAGATAGACATTGCACCCATGATTCCATTTCACTTAGTTTTGGCCGCAGCGTTCCCGTGATACGAAAAAAAACTTACGGTGTTGCGGGCGACTGTTGCGCATATTACGTTTTTCACCGGTTCTCGCCATCTCTGTCGAATAATCGACGCGTACGAGTCTTGGTGTAGACACCGAATGCAGACTTGAGTATTTCCTCTGGGGTATGTTGCGTGCTTCTCCGGGTCTTGCGACCGGCGCAGCCAAAATGTATTCCTTGTGACTTTCCGAGCTCCTTACCACTCCGCAATTCCCATAAGTAATGGGAAACGCGATCGGGCCCACCAATCCGCTCAAGACCACGTCCCGGCTGGATTTAATCCAACGCGCGGCCCATGCGAATCCGGTCGAGGTCGGGCGTTTCACGGGATGTATCCGGCGGCAAGCAGATCCGACTCCCAAGCCAGGACCTGTCTGTTTCCCGATCGAGTATATTAAGCTAAATCAGTCATATGCCGCTACAGCTCCTCCGGGCCAAGAGAACCTGTGCGAACCTTTCGAACTGGCGCTTGGGGCTGCACAAACCGGCCATTGACAATAGATCAAGGAGGACGCCGATTATGGGTTCGACCAGACGCACCATACTGGCAGCGGGCGCCGCGGCAGCGGCAACGGCCGCCGTGCCGCGCGTATTTGCTCAGCAGGCGGGCAAAGCAGGAACTGGCAAGTTCTACGAAAAAGGCTCCGTTCGCATCTACTATGAGGAGGCCGGGTCCGGTTTCCCGCTGATGCTGCTTCCCGGCGGGGGATTGAACTCGACCATATCCTTCTTCACCGGCAACTCGCCCTTCAACGCCATTGAGGAGTTCAAGGGAGAGTATCGCTGCATCACGGCGGACCTGCGCAACGCCCCCAGCGGCCAGTCCACCGGCCCTGTCGAGGTCGACCGGCCGTGGGATTCCTACGCCGACGACCAGCTCGGCCTGATGGATCATCTGGGCATCGACAAGTTCATGGTGATGGGTTTCTGCATTGGCGGCCCCTTCATCTGGAGTCTTTTGAAGCGCGCGCCCAATCGTGTTGTCGCGGCCGTGCTGGCGCAGCCCGTGGGCTGGCGTCCGGAGATGCGCGACCCTAAGTACCCAGGCGCATTTTGGAAGAGCTGGGGTCCGGCGCTGACCGCCAAGCGGCCCGAGATCACGATGCAGACGGCCGACCAATTTGTGACCAAGATGTTCGAAACCAACCCCGACTTCGTCTTCACCGTGACACGCGATTTCGTGCGTAGTTGCCAAAACCCGATCCTGGTCCTGCCGGACGATGTCCCGGCGCACCCATACGCCGTCGCCATGGAGTGCGCGATGCTCGCGCCGAAAGCCGAAGTGAGCATCTTCCCCTGGAAAGAGCCCAAAGAGCGGATTCCCCTGGCGGTGCGCCAAATCCATTCCTTCCTCAAGGCGCATCGGCCTGCTTAGTATTCACGCAAACGTTGCATTCCGTGATCCAGGTGTTCCGCAGGTCGCGGGCGCTGCGGCGGTCTGGGGAGTACAGCAAAGTGCAGGTCGCTGATGAGCTTGAGGTCAGTCGCCATACGCTGTGGCGAGTCCTGTGGCTGGAGAAGACGAAATGATCGGACAAGCCCTGTAACACGGCGGGGGCTGGAACCACGACGCTGCCGGTACCATTAACCTCTACACTGCGCGACTGATCGGGCGGAATCGGCCGATGCGGATATTGAGATGACCGGGCGCAAAGCATTTCCGGCCATTCTACGACTACGGGACCGTAGCTACAGAAAACCGATTGAGTAAGTGCAGTGGAAGGCCCTTAGGGCTTTGCGGACGCCGGCTGCCAGAGCTCAATCTTATTCCCATCCAGGTCATAGATCCAGGCAAAGCGACCGTAGGATTCATTCATTCGTTTGGCGTCAATCTTTACTCCCTCTTGCTTTTAAGCGGTCGAGCAAAGCATCCAGATCGTCCACGATGTAGTTGACCATGAACGGTTGCGTGGCTGGGATATAGTCAGTGGAGCTGGAAAAAACAGTCCAAACTGTAACGTGTTCCTTTTGCGGGTCGTCGTGTTCGCGCCACGGAAGCATCGCGCCTTGGCCTTTGTCAGCGAGTCCAAGATGCTTCGAATACCATTCGCGCATCTGATCACGATTAGCGGATTTGAAGAAGACACCGCCGATTCCAAGGATGCGCCCGCGCTGCTCCATTTTGACAGGCGGCTTCGACTTTTCAGGTTGCGGAGATTGCACTTCCTGTCCTCCTATTGAGCAGGCCGAGATGAGCAACAGCGAGCCGAGCGCAATTGTGCTCCACGGCGATTCCTTGCATGTGTGGATTATACAAGTTTCGATTCGAATGGAGCAAACGGTTTGCTCAAGGTTCGCCGCGATTCACCCTTTCTGGATCGCGCATGAGGTCTCGAACTGGCTTGGCATCGCCTGAGGAACCAGGCGTGCGGGATCGCAAATATCCCGGATTGCGTGTTCATCGGCACGAGGCGCGGATGACTCCTGCAAAACGCCGCAGGCATCCGCAAAATAGCGCCATCCTCGTCGCCCTACTAGCCGTTGGGTAAGGGACCGCTTGCGTGGCGGCGACGCCGGGCGAACGCGAACGTCACAATAGCGGCCGAAGAAAGCCCGTCGTTTTTCTCTGAAGATCATACGAGGACGTACAACGCGCAGTTCGTCGACGTGGCTAGACACATGCCATCCGCTAATGGTGAGATACGATACTCTGTGTGACGAATGGGAGTCGCCACATGACCGCAGCAGATTTTCGCAGGATCGCCCTGAGCCTGGAAGGCGTGGAAGAGTACCCTCACGCGGGATTGCCGGCTTTTCGTGTAAGCGGCAGGAAATTTGCTTCGCTCGCGTCGCAAGCAGAGGGCTACGGAAACCTGATGCTTACGCTGGAGCAGCAGGCAGCGTTTGTGGAGGAGGCGCCCGAGATTTTCCTGCCGATTCCTGGCGGCTGGGGAAAGATGGGACACACGCATATTCGCCTGGCGGCGGCGAGCGAAGATGCATTGACGGGTGCACTCCGAACGGCGTGGAAACTGCGAATCGATAAGAACGCAAAGACCAGCCGAAACAAAACCCATGTGGCGGAGCGGAGCGGAGTAACAAATAAGAAACGCGGGAAGCGACGACTATGAGAGCAACACGAGCGCGAAACATTAATTGCAATAAAAATGCTTGTCACTAGAACAACGTGAAGAACTACTCAGATCATTGAAAGCCCGTTTTGAGGAAAATATGAACCGCCATAAAGGTCTTGAATGGGCTGACGTACAAGCAAAGCTGGAAGTGAATGCTGAAAAACTCGGGTCACTCGCTGAGATGGAAAGAACTGGCGGTGAACCGGACGTTGTTGGTCATGACAAAAAGACGGGCGAATACATTTTTTATGATTGTTCAGCGGAAAGTCCTAAGGGCCGCAGAAGTCTCTGCTATGACCGTGAAGCGCTGGAGTCAAGGAAAGAACATAAACCAGAAGATGACGCTGTTAATATGGCAGCTGCGATGGGCATTGAGCTTTTAACGGAAGAGCAGTATCGAGAGTTGCAGAGACTTGGAAATTTCGATGCGAAAACGTCGAGCTGGGTGAAAACACCTTCCCATATCAGAAAACTTGGGGGCGCCCTCTTTTGTGATCGCCGCTACGACACTGTTTTCGTGTATCACAACGGAGCGGAATCTTACTATGCCGCCAGGGCGTTCCGTGGCTCCCTGAGAGTCTAAATTTTCATGCCCGGCCACGGAGAGACGCAATAGGTCTGGATCAGAACCCGAGGCAAAAGGCCAGCGTGAGCTATGCACGCGAGATCGCAGCAGTCCGGATGCGATCCGCGGGCAGATCTCTTTCCGGATAGAGTGTTATCCGCCAACGATCACTAATATGGCTTCGAATCGGCCTCGGATTCTCAAGGCGTTTCTGAGCTAGCCGTTTTCGACGCGCTCCTTAATATCCGAGTACGCCGTATCGATGAGCCTGCTTAGCGCCGCGGCGTTTGTGGCCATTCCCGGTCTTAGCTTCACATGGCGCATGAACTTGCCGTTGCCTTGCAACAAGCGGGCCGGATCGGGCAGCGCCGCGCCGTGAAAGAACCCGACGTTTACGTGCGAAGTGAATACATTGACGTAGCCAAAAGGCGCATCTCCCAAACATGCAACCGGACAGCCGTCATGCAAAAGCTCCCGGACTTCGTCTCCGCATTTTCGCATCACCTCAAACCACTGAAGCGCGATGGCTCCCAATTCACCGGCATGCTCTTTCATCCACGTATCGATGGCGGGATCCCGCTCGACAGCGCCGTTGAATCGCAGCAATTCCGTTCTCATCGCCGCTCCACTTTCTGGTTTCGAAATTTGTGGTTATGTAGCACCCTTATCTTCCCTTCAGCAAAAATCCCTTGTCTGGAACAGTCCTTCTTGTCAAGGATTGTCGCACGCGGCTAACGCCACCTCAACCTACAATGTTGGTTCCGGCATCCACTTGCCTTCAGCTCCGCGAAATCCCGGTGCTTGGAGCGCGCGGCATTTCGGCTCAGCTCGCGATAACAAGCAGGCATGCGACTCATCGGCAATATCTGAATCCGCCAAGCGAGGCGAACTGCTAATCCGCGCGGCGGATTTTCAACACGGGCGACCTCAGTGCTGCTGAAGTCCGCAAAAGAGCCGCTCTCGCTCCGCGGTACTTTACGCTCGCGGGTCAGACTCGCGGCTCAGAAACGCGCAGCGGAAACTCAGCTCAATTACTTCTTTTCCGCTTCCTGCTTGCGAGCGCCGCCCATGATATCTGCCATCGCGTAGTTGCCTTCGTGGCAGGCGTATTCATAAACCGGTCCCGCAGTCGCGCGGAATGGATATTCCATGGTCCACTGCTTGGTGAACGTCGGGGATCGTCGATGGTGGCGCGATAGAGAATCGTATCCGGGTCGATGCGCTGGAAGCGCTCGATCACGTGCAGGTTCTCGGACGATCCGCGGAACCTGGTCTCGTTCGTGAAGTTCGTGGTGTCGACCACCAGCGTGTCGCCTTCCCAATGCCCGATCGAATCGCCGAGCAACTTGCGGATCCTGGGCGGGTCGTGCGCGCCGTTCATGCGGATGATGCGAATGTCATGCACCATCTCCACCAGGATCATGACCGCTTCGGGCGTCTGCACGATCTGGTAGTTGTTGTTGTAAAGCACCGGTAGCATCGGCGGCCCGGCGGTGGATCCGAAGCCAATGATGCAGCGCTCCGAGAGCGGGCGTTCCTTGACGGTGTCATAGCGATTGAAGTTCCGCATCAGGCCGGATATTCTTTTGCGCGCGTCGTCGGTCATGGGCGGAACTTTCCCGTCCGGCGGATCAACGATCAGCGAGGTACGCTTCACGCCGTCCACTCGCGCGAGTTCAGTGCCGCGGTCGACGAACAGAACGTTGTAGCCGCCTGTGCCGGAAGATCCCGCGGCCGCGATCAGCGGTCCGTCTGAAGCGCCATCTTGCTTTTGCAGTTCTTCGGCATCGCTCTTCTCGTAGGCTGTCGCTTCGGCATCGCTGAGCGTCGCCTTTCCATTAAACCGGGATGGGCGCTCCATCGGCGTAATGGTTGCATTGGTCCAAACTCCCTGGAGATCGGGATGCCCATCCGGCGTGCGAGGCACAGCCTTGGATTTACTCTTGGCAGCCGCCTTGGGGGCTGGACCGGGCGTTTGACCAGAAACTTGCGCCACAAACAGGGTGGCAAGCGCGCCTACGCAGGCGAGCAATCGATAACAACTCATGTAATCTCCTATTTCGTTCTTTTGTACTATGCTAACGCGAGCAGCCCCCGGCGTGCCAATCGGCGACGGGGAGCTCGGCTGGAAGGCGGAACTACGGAACTACCCAGGCTCACAGCGGCTTGCGCCTCCAATCAGTCTCTGGGGCTCAAATAGTGCATCATAATGTTCAATCACTCTAATATGCAGAAAGCTTCCGTTCTGATTTGCTATGATTCGTAGCCATATGAGATACCTTCTCGCTCTCGCGGTTTCATGCGTGCCTCTCGCAGCCCAGGCCGGGATCGGGCGCGACTACGGCCGGTCCATGACCATCTCACAACAGGGCATAGCCGCCACTAGTCAGATCCTCGCCTCACAAACTGGTGCGCAAATCCTGGCGCAGGGCGGTTCAGCCGCCGATGCGGCCATCGCGGCCAATGCCGTGCTCGGCGTAGTTGAGCCTATGATGAACGGCCTGGGTGGCGACTGTTTTGTCATATATTGGGACGCCAAGACCGGCAAGCTCACCGGATTGAATGCATCCGGACCCGCGCCGCGCGATCTATCTCCGGCACTCCTTGCCAGCCTCGGCATCAAGACCATGCCGACCTCTGGAATCCATAGCGCCACCGTGCCCGGAGCCGTGGAAGGGTGGGCCAAGATGCACCAGCGTTTCGGCAAACTGCCTTGGAAGGATTTGTTTCAGCCCGCCATCGCTTATGCCGAGCGGGGATTTCCCGTCACTGAAGTAATTCACGAGGCGTGGTCATCGGCAGGCGTTGTAGCGAAACTAAAGTCGCAGCCGGAATCGACGCGTGTATTCCTGCCCGGCGGTCAACCTCCCGCGGAGGGCCAGTTGTTCCGCAATCCGGATATGGCGCGTGCCCTGCGACTGGTCGCCGATAAGGGTCGCGACGCCTTTTATAAAGGCGATATCGCCGCGGCCGTTCTCCAGACATCCGAGAAACTCAAGGGCACGATGACCGCCGCGGACCTGGCGTCGTTTTCGGCTGAGTGGGTTGAGCCGATTTCGATCGACTATCGAGGATGGCGAGTATACGAGTTGCCTCCTAATGGTCAAGGCATGGCCGCGCTCGAAATGCTGAACATCATGGAAACTGTCGCGCCCTCGCCGCTGGGTGCATTCTCTTCCGTCGAGATGCACGAGCGTATCGAAGCTATGAAGCTGGCATATTCCGATCTGCATCGCTACGACGCCGACCCGCACACCTATGATGTACCCGTCGCCGCCCTGCTATCGAAGGACTATGCCCGCAAGCGCGCGGCCTTGATCGATCCCATGAAAGCCAACTGCGCGGTAGCTAATGGGCAGCCGTTAGCCAGCGACACCACGTACCTCACAGTGGTGGACAAAGATGGCAACGTGGCGAGCTGGATTCAGAGTCTGTCCGGCGCCTTCGGCTCTGGAGTGACCGTGGAAGGGATGGGATTCGCCCTGCATAACCAAGGGGCGGGCTTCACTCTCGATCCCAAAAGCCCCAATGTCCTGGCCGGCGGCAAACGGCCGTTCCACACTATCATTCCCGCGTTCATGGAGCGCGGCGACCAGCACATCGGATTCGGAATCATGGGCGGCCCCAATCAACCGCTGGCGCATGCCCAGTTCGTCTCCAACATTGTCGATTACAGCATGAATCTGCAGCAGGCCCTGGAATCGCCGCGTTTTACCAAGAGAAATGCGAACGGCTGCGATGTTTCGATCGAATCGCGCGTCCCCTTAAATACCTTCCAGCAGCTTTCCGAGCGTGGACACCAGATCGCTGTCCGACGCCCCTATACGCAGGAGATGGGCCGTGGGCAGGCCATCATGCACGATTCGAAGACGGGCACCAATTACGCCGCCTCCGACCCCCGCACCGACGGCGCCGCGGTGCCCGAGCCGATTGTCGTGAAATAACGGATTCTTAGCAATTACTTCATCGGCGAATAATCGGTCGCTTCAGCGAAGACCGAATCCACCTTGGTTACCAGCTTGCCGCTCGCCTCCGACTCCTTCTGCACCTTCTGCCACTCGGGGTCCATCCGGAATGCGTCCCACGATTTTTTCGCGGCGTCGCGGCTGGGGAACGACAAGATGTAAATCAAGGTATCCTTCGACAACGGTTCATCCGTCGGAGCAAAGTAGCCGACGCTGTGCATCCCGTGTTTCTTGAAGATTTCAAGCGTGTGATCCCGGAAGCGGCTGTGCAGCGCGTCTAGCTTGCCCGGTTCCGCTGTGTAAGTGCGGATCTCAAAAACTTTGCCGTTGGTCCCGGCTGCGGCCGCGGTCGTCGTTCGTCCAAACCAGTAGCCGACCGCTAGAGCGGCCCCAATTGCTAACAACACTAAAGAAATGTTTCTCGACATGGCTCTTGTTTCTCCTTGAGTAGCGTGTCCTCGTCAGTCCTCAGACTGCTGAAAAGTATAGCATCAGAGCCAGACCCTCAACCGGGGGATTTGATAGCATTGACAACACGAGGTGCTGCATGAGACGCATCGGCCTTACCGCTCTGTTCGCGGCTGTTGTTGCAGTTTCCGCCCCAGCGCCAAAAGATTCCGGCGCCAATGTGACGTTTAATAAAGACGTCCTCCCCATCCTGCAGAAAAACTGTCAGAACTGCCACCGCCCCGGCGAAGTGGCGCCCATGTCGTTGGTCACTTATCAAGATGCCCGGCCCTGGGCCAAAGCCATCAAAGCTGCCGTTGTAACCCAGAAGATGCCGCCCTGGTTCATGGACCCCAAGTACGACGGTCACTTCTCGGACGTCCGCCGTCTCAGCGAAGCAGACACCAAGGTCCTCGCAGCCTGGGCCGACAACGGCGCGCCCGAGGGCGATGCGAAATACAAACCCGCGCCCCTCGCATTTCAGGATGGCTGGAATCTAAAGCCTGACCTCGTGATTGAAATGCCCAATGTGTTCCATGTGCCTGCCACCGGTACGATCGAATACCAATACACACTGGTGAATTACACCTTCACTGAAGACACCTGGATCGCCGCCGCCGAGATGCGGCCAGGCAATTCGCAGGTCGTGCATCACGGCGAAGTTTGGGTCCGGCCGCCCGGCTCCAAATGGATGGCTGGTGCAAAGCCTGGAGTTTCCTATTCCATGCTCGACATGCCTAAACAGCCCGCCGATTATATCGATGTCATCGGTAAGTTCAATCCCGGCCTCGGCGCTCAAACCTTTGTCTTTGGCGACTCCGCGAAGTTTATTCCTAAAGGTTCCGATGTAGTCTTCGAGATCCATTACACCGCCGTCGGCAAAGCCGTCGACGACAAAACCAAGGTCGGCTTAGTTCTCGCCAAAGGCCCGCACACTACCCGTTACTACATGTCCTATGGTCCGCAAGCCATGAATCTTGTAATCCCAGCCGCCAACGGCAATGCGGAGGTGGTCAGCCAAGTCACCGTCGGCGAAGAAGCCAAGCTGGTCTACGCTCAGCCCCACATGCATCTGCGAGGCAAGGATTTTGAAGTGCGCGCCATCTACCCAACCGGCGAGTCGGAGACCTTGCTCAAAGCGAAATGGGATTTCAACTGGCAGCTCGGCTACAATTTCGCCCAGCCCGTCGTGCTTCCCAGGGGCACTCGCGTGATCGCCATCTCCCACTTTGACAACTCGCCCAACAATCCGTTCAATCCTGATCCCACCAAAGAGATTCGCTGGGGCCTTCAGAATTGGGAAGAGATGAGCAACTGTTTCATGGGCCTGATTATCGACGCCAGGACTGATCCGAAGAAGGTCTTCCTTCGCTCCGGCCCGAGTCTGTTGCCGCCGAGCGCGCCCGGCCCGACGCTGGCGGCGATTGAATCGCCGAGTTCGAAGTAACGTCGCGCTCCAGTGTTTGGCTTCGTTTTTTCACAACACTCAGGCTCGCCGCGGAACGATCGCACATCCGGCGATCACATACAGCCGATCGCTGAAATCCTCGGCTAATCAGCGGATTGCAATATCTCCCAGCGTTGTCTACCCGCCACCTGGGTGTATCCTTTGATTGACCGATCCAGCACGATCCTGGAAAACCCTCGATGCTTTCCACAACCCCCGCCACTATCACGAACATCAGCCATTGGTACTTTTCAAACCATTGACCGGTGGCGCCGGACCCCCACTTGGCTTCGTTTTTTCGAACCGCCCCAAACCCGCCCCCGTTCCCGCCGATGGGGCAGCAATTCTGCGGCTTGCGATATGATCAGCATAATAAGGAGGCGCCAAGATGGACGCAACTCGACGCGGTTTCTTGATGGCTGCCGGTGGTACGGCCGCGAATGAACTGGCCCAATCGCAAGAACATGATCACGTTCCCTCCGACCCGACGCTGCGCGTCAAAGCTCTCGAATCGCTGCTTGTCGAGAAAGGACTGGTCGATCCGGCGGCGCTCGACGCGTTGATCGACACCTACCAGCACAAGGTCGGCCCCCGCAATGGCGCCCAGGTCGTAGCGCGCGCTTGGGTGGATCCCGTCTACAAAAAGCGCCTGCTGGCCGATGCCACCAATGCCATCGCCGAACTGGGCTATGGCGGCCGGCAAGGCGAGCACATGGTGGTAGTCGAGAACACACCTCAGGTGCACAATCTGGTGGTCTGCACGCTGTGCTCCTGCTATCCGTGGTCGGTGCTCGGCTTGCCCCCGGTCTGGTATAAGTCGGCGCCTTATCGCTCGCGCGCCGTAATCGACCCGCGTGGAGTCCTGCGCGAGTTTGGCCTGGATCTTCCGCCGGAAACCGAAGTTCGCGTTTGGGACAGCACCGCTGAGCTTCGTTACCTGGTGTTGCCCGAGCGGCCGGCCGGCACCGAGAATCTGAGCGAAGAGCAGCTCGCCGCGCTGGTGACGCGCGATTCCATGGTCGGCGTGGGGAAGGTCAAGGTATGAACGGCATCCATGACATGGGCGGAATGCAGGACATGGGACCCGTCCGCTACGAGCCGAACGAACCCGTTTTTCACGCGCCTTGGGAGGGCCGGTCTTTGGCATTGAATCTCGCGGCCGCAGCGTGGAGAAAATGGAACATCGATGCGGGCCGTCACCAGATCGAGCTCATCGCTCCAGTGGATTATCTGCGCATGAGCTACTACGAAAAATGGACCCATCGATTGGAAGAGCTGCTCGTCAAGACTGGGCTGGTAACGCAATCCGAGCTCGACAGCGGCAAGCCGGCGCCGGGTTCGGCGAAAGCTACTCCGCTGCTAACCGCAGATAACGTGCCGTCCATGCTTCGCAGCGGTGGTCCCGCCAGCCGGAACGTACCCGGACCTTCTCGTTTCAACGTCGGGCAGCGCGTACGCGCTCGCAATATCAATCCAACCGGTCACACCCGGCTTCCGCGCTATGCTCGCGGCAAGACCGGCACGATTCATTTGGACCACGGCGCCTATGTCTTTCCCGATACCAACGCGCATTTCCTCGGCGAGAAACCGCAGCATGTTTATTCGGTTCGATTCACCGCGCAGGAGCTTTGGGGTGAGCAGGCGTCGCCGCGCGACGCCGTCTATGTTGACATGTGGGACGACTACCTTGAACACGCCTGATCCGATCTCGCAGACCGAGCCGGTGTTTGCCGAGCCGTGGGAGGCGCAAGCGTTCGCTCTCGCCGTACGGCTTTCCGAGCAAGGTTATTTTACGTGGAAAGAATGGGCCGCGGCGCTCGCTGCCGAGCTCCAGGCAGCCAAAGATCGCGGCGAGCCCGACGACGGCTCCCGTTATTATCACTATTGGTTAGCGGCGCTGGAGCGGCTAGTGTCGGCGAAGGGCCTGACAGATCCTGAATCGATGCTGGCGCGCAAACAGGCCTGGGCCGACGCTTACCGCCACACGCCACATGGAAAGCCGGTCGAGTTGTCGGCCGCCCATCGTCCCAAGAACGTCAAAAACCTTGCTGGTTTCGGCCCTTCACCAGAACAACTATGAGCGCCAGGGCGCAGAGCAGACTGACGTACGCTCCGATTCGCAGTCCAGAAGAACGAAATTTGAATGCTATCCGATGTTCGCCAGCCGGCACTTGAACGGATTGAAATGCTTCGCTCCAGCGCTCAATAGCTACAGGGCTTCCATCGACAGTGGCGCGCCAGCCGGGGTAGAACTGCTCAGTGAGCTCAAAGCGTCCTCCTGTTTCCGAACGAACGACGAACTCGCGCGCTTCCGGATCCCAACGAGTACGGCGCACGTCCGAATAGCCGCCGTCCGAAACCCAACCGTACGGCGGCCGGGCCTTCGTGAATTCGAACACCTTGTAGAAGCTGGTGGCTGGTTGGAGCAGCCGAAAAGTGGGATCGCTCGAGAGGTGAGCATACAGCGGCCCTCCTTCGCTGGTCAGCAAATAACGAACAGCTAGCAGGCTGAGCGCCGTCTTGTTGGCGGGATCAATGTCGATTTCCGAAAGCGATTGGATGTGCTCGGTCGCGGTCATGAGTCTCTGGTAGTTCATGGTCACCAGTGGATCGAACCCTTGAGGAGTTCTGAGCTCATAATGCCGCAGCTCGAGTGGATGTGGACCGGTCTCGTCCAAAGCGATCCGATATTGGTCGTCTTCGCGCAGTCGCTGGAAGATGACGTCATCCAAGCCTCGCAATGAGCTGTAGTTCGTTCGCCCGTCACCTTCAGCAGCATCGAACCATTTGCCGGTGCCGAATACTTTGTAGTCCACACCGAGAGTCAGGAGCAATGCGGTCACTAACATCACGCGAGGCGTCCCTCGCTGCGCCGGCAAAATGAAAACAGCAAATGAAAACAGCCCCAGAGTTATGGCTGGCGCAATGGCGGATTTCCAGCCGGTCGGAAAATCCGAGCCGAGTGGAAACCAAACCAGTATCTGGCGAAGAGACCAGACAGCCAGAAGGCTGATGATCGAGAGCACAATCCAGCGAGGAACGGCCCGTCGCTTTTGCCTTAAAAGATGATCGACACCGAAAGCCGTGAGCGGCGCTGCTGCCAGGGTCAAGCCCGCGAGGAAATACCAGTCGCGGCAGATTTGGACCAGAAGATTGGTATGCCGGAGTGTATTCCAGACGAGGTCGAAAGGATTCGTTGCCATCACCAGACACGCAGCCAGCATGCTTAACGCCGGTATCATTTCGCGGCGCCACGGCCGCCGGGCCAGAGCGAGCAATCCCAGGAAAGCCGGCGCGCCCAGATAAAGATAGTCGCCACCCCAATGTCCAGCCGGTACATGGTGCAATCCGAAATCAAAATAATTCGGTACGAAATAAGCGATGTAAGCCTCGGGATTGCGCCAACCCGTGCCGTACCTGGGATCGAAGGCCTTCATGGTTGTCGCTTCGGCCGCGGGCAAGAGCTGGATCGCGGCGAGCAACAGGGACGCGCCCAGAGCAACAATCACGCCGAGCGCGGTTTTCCACTTGCATGCCGCGTAACTCACGGTGCATATCGCGAAGACAATCCAAACCGGCGGGTAGCCGGCCAGAAAGCAGAGTGCCGATGCGACTGCGACCTTCCATAGAGGACGCCAGTGCTGTTGCTCGACAGCCTGATCGATTCCCCACAAAGCTAATGGGATCCAAGCCCAGCCTGTGATGAGTCCCAAGTGCTGCAATTGATTTAGCATGTAGCCGCTGTAGGCGAACACGCCGGCGCCCAAGACGCTCGCGAGCTTCGCTAGACCTTTGTGACTCAGCCACACGTAGCACAGCAGAAAGGCCAGCCAGACGTGCAAGAAATCGAAATCCTGCAGGCTTTGGTACGACAGGCTCTGCCGGCCGAAATTGACGGCGAACAACAGCCAGGTGGGCGGATAAAACAGCGCGGCTTGAACATTTCCGGCGAAGCTGAGGCCGCAATAAATTGTGGGGTCCCATTCGGGGAACCGTCCGTGGCGTAGTGACTGAAACGCATAATCCGCGAGCGGATAGTGGAAACCCTGGAGATCGTAGGGAATGTGGACGCGTCTGAAAGGCGGAAGGTAATCGAAGAAAAATAGATAAGTGAAAACGAAAGAAAGCGCCGCGACAATGCGCAGTCGAATAGGTTTAGGGCTGCTCATAAATTACAAAGGGCTCGCTTATGGCCGGCCCAACCTGGAGCTGATAAAACACCAACTGAGAAAGCGCATTAGGATATCTGAACCTAAGACCCATTTAACAGCAGAAACACTACAGCATCACGGAATGCGGGTTTATCGGTTCGTTGGCGCCGGCTCTTCCTCGGCGGGATTCAAGGCGATGGTGCCGAGGACTGTGCAAAGAGTCAGAGGACCGAGACCGAGGCGCAGAACGGCTCTCAGGTTACTGTTCACGCTAATCCTCACTAACGAAGTTGTATCAGCCCATTTCAGTTGAGTCAAGGCTTACTCTGGCGCAGCCGGAAGCGAAAAGTAAAACGTAGAACCTTGACCCGGGGCGGCGTCCACCCAGATGCGGCCGCCGTAGCGCTCGACGATTCGGCTGCAGATGGCGAGCCCGATGCCGGAGCCGGGATATTGATCGCCATGGGCGCGCCTAAAAATATGGAAGATCAACTCCTGGTCGTGCGGATCGATCCCGATGCCGTTATCGGCAACGGCAAATTTCCAATATCCCTGATCGCGTTCGGCCGAGATTTGAATTAGGGGATGGTCTTTCGAGTATTTGATTGCATTACTGATGAGGTTCTGGAACAGTTGCACGACCGCAATCTCGTGGGCTTTGACAGTGGGAAGGTCCAGCGTTTGAATGGAAGCGCCGGTGCTATGGATGGCATTGTTCAGGTTGTCAAGAGCGATGCGCAAGGCAGCGGCGGAGTCGACGGGCTGGACGGGCTCGGCGCCGGATGCGGTAGCGCGCGAGTACTCCAGCAAGGCTCGAATGAGGTTCTGCATGCGGATGGTGCCAGCGCTAATAAACTCGATAAACTCGTCGGCCTGGTCGTCGAGCTTGCCTTTGTATCTCCGCCGCAACAGTTCGGTAAAGCCGGCCACTGAACGAAGCGGCTCTTGCAGATCGTGGGATGCCACGTGCGCAAACTCGCGCAGGTTGTCGTTGGCGTGCTGGATGGCCTGGTTGGCGGCTTGCAGCTCGGCATTAGCTTTTTCGATAGCGGCGCGGTCGCTCCGTAATTTGCGCATGGCGCGATTGAAGGCGCGGGTGAGCACCCCGACCTCGTTGGAACTAACAAGAGGGACGGGCTGGTCGAAATGATCGTGCGCCATGCGGTCTGCTCCTTCGAGCAATAATCGCAACTGGCGAGTGAGGCTAGCGGCCAGAAGTAGCGCGAACAACATTCCGGCTGCCACGGCCAGGCAGGCATTCAATATGCCCGCACGGGTCACCCCGGCGATCTGCTGATTGTTCTCGCGCAGGTCGGCGGCGACCCAGGCCCAGCCCAGTACACTGTTTTCGATGGACACCGGCGCTACACTCTCGACCATATCCCGGCCCTGATAGACTATGCTGCTCCTGGCCGGCTGGCCGAGTTGCCGCCTGCTGATTTCATCCTGTAGATACTGACCCGCGTACTTAGAATCAGTGTGACCGAGGATCAGGCCACGGACGTCGGTTAGCATTGCGAAGCGGACGGTGGGATCGCGCGAAAGCGAATCGACCACCTCGGAGAGGCCGGCCAGATCGTTACTAGTGAGCTGAGGCACCGCGCTGGCGGCAAGCAGCTCGGCTTGGTGCAGCGTCCGTTCACGGGCGCGCTCAAGCAAAAAGGAATGTTGTCTAGTCACCAATCCGACGATGAAGATCAGCATCAGGACGGCGTGGACGGAGGTCACTCCGAAGATGAGCTCTTTCCGGATGGTGGGCCTCAACAAGCTTCCGGATAATGTCACCTTCATCGGGCAACCATCCTGTCTGGTAGTGGCCCGAGCGCTCGCCGGTAGCGTTGCAGGAAATCCCATACATCGTCGTAGGAGACACTGTCACCGGGCTCGAATCGGGAAATGCCCGCCCGTTGAAGCGCGTCGCGGCCATTGGTTTGAGCGCTAAGCTGCACCAGAGCGGTCTGCACACTGCGAACGTGAGAGCGCGGAAGCGAGTTGGTGGCCATCACGGCCGGCCCGGAAAGATCGTCGCTGCGCCACAGGACAGTGAGCTGGCCGGCGGAGTTGGGATGATCGCGCTGGAATCCATCCCAATCGGCCAGCGACACGGCGGCGGCGTCCACACGCTTTAGGGAGACGCTCAGCAGCGACGTTTCTGGCGAGTGGGTGTAAAGGACGACGGCGCGCCTGTGAACATCCAAACCGCTTTCGAGCAAGCCGTACTCATTGAGCAGGGTGGCGGCCAGGGCCGTCGTATTCGTAAAAGCGATGTTGCGGCCGCGAAGGTCGCTCAAGCGATGGATGTCACCCTGGCGGGCAATGACGACCACACCGCTGACACGGTCCGATTTTCCGGTGCGTGCAATGACCGCGTATCCGAGATTTTCGGCGATGAGCACCTGATAGGGGTCGACGATGGCGAAATCGAAGACGGCAGCGCGCAGTTTGGCGTCATAGGTATCGGGAGTTTGAGCCGATTCCAGCTTCAAAGTAAATCCGGCGCTGGATCGATTCAACGCGTCGATGAGCTGTGCGTAGCGATCCCAGAGAGATCGCACGGGGCGGATGGCTGGGACTCCGAACGAATATTGCGGCGTGGTGTTCGACAGGATAGGGGACGGGCCGTAGAGCGGCGTGTACTCAGCCGATTCACGGGCGCATCCCGCGAGCAAGGCTACGCCCACAGCCAGGGCTGCAATGGAAATGCGAACGTTCAAGCGACATCTCTAGAGAGGCCTACGGGTCTTGAAAGACTGACGAGCAAGTTTGATTGTGAATCACAAGGGGTGCGAATGAGAATCGGATTGATAGGGTACTAAGTTAACCGCGAAGCTACAGCGTTTTTCGGCAGAACCTTACACCTCACTAGGGCATCCTCACTATGCTCTACCCGCTGACGAGAAACCATCCCTAAGAGGAGCAGGGGTGGCTCAGACCAATCGTTAACGATAGATCCGGTGAAGGCTCTGAGGGCGGAATGACGCGCGCATGTGATACAGTGCCTGGACGTGGACTTTTTCCGGTTGGGATTTCGCCTGCTGGGGCTTCTCTGGACGTGCTTGCTGTTGGGGATAGGCGCCAACGCCGCGGTCTCCGGTGAAGCGGTCTACGGAAAACGGTGCGCGGTTTGCCACGAGCAGATCAATCCACGGATCCCGCCGCGCGAGACGCTAAAAACGATGACGGCGGCGCGCATTCTTCGGTCGCTCGATTTCGGAGCGATGATGAGCATCGCCTACCCGCTGAGCCGGGAAGAGCGCGAGGCGGTGGCGGGTTATCTGGGAACCGCGGCGAAGGACGCGCCTCCGCGGCCGGAAGCCTTCTGCGGCGACCGCAAGGTGAAAGTGGCGGATCGTTCGGAATTCACCTGGAACGGTTGGAGCCCGGACCTTGCGAACACGCGTTATCAATCCGCCGGCGCGGCCGGGCTGACGATCGACCAGGTTCGGCGCCTCAAGCTGAAATGGGCGTTTGGATTTGACGGCGATGTCACGGCCTTCGCGCAGCCGACTGTTTTGGACGGACAAGTTTTCGTCGGGAGCGCGGGAGGTGTGGTGCATGCGCTGCGCGCGGAGACAGGCTGTCTGCAATGGGTGTTTCAGGCGCGTGGGCCGGTGCGTTCGGTCATCCTGGCGGTTCCACTCGGCCGGCGGCACACGCTGCTGTTTGGCGATCAAACGGGCTGGTTCTATTCGCTAGAGGCGGAGACTGGGCGACTGCGATGGGAGAAGAAAGTTGAGGAGCACGACACGGCTCGCTTGACCGGAGCGGCCGTCGCGCACAATGGGACTGTATATGTTCCGGTGGCGTCATGGGAGGAGACGCGTTCGTCGAATCCCGACTATCAATGCTGCACCTTTCGCGGCAGCTTAGTCGCGCTGCGCATTCGGGACGGCAAGCTGGCGTGGAAGACCTACACAGTTCCGGAACCGAGCGAGAACGGAAAGAATCGGAACGGCATTGCGGGGATGGGACCGTCGGGAGCAAGCATCTGGTCGGCGCCTACGCTGGATCTGAGGCGCAATCTGATGTATGTCATGACCGGCGATAATTTCTCCGCGCCGGCCACGTTGACTAGCGATGCAGTGCTCGCTCTGGATCTGGGTACAGGAAGAATCGTATGGTCAAAGCAAGTGACTGCGGGCGACGTGTCTCCGAGCGAGCGCGGCCCGGACTTTGATTTTGGATCGTCGGCGATGTTGGTGAAGACCGGCGAGGGGCGGGAGCTTTTACTGGCGGGGCAAAAGTCGGGGATGGTTTATGCATTCGATCCGGACAAGATGGGCGAGATCGTCTGGCAAGCGCGCGTCGGCAAGGGCGGCACAACGGGCGGCGTGCAATGGGGCATGGCGAGTGACGGGCAGAACGTTTATGCCGCGGTCTCGGACATTGTTGGCACGCGCAGGCCGGCCGCCGATGGCGTCCCGGCAGGTCGACAGTTGGATCCGACGAAGGGTGGTGGGCTGACGGCGCTGCGCGTCGGTGATGGCAGCAAGGCTTGGGGCTACGTGCCAGAAGCTTGCGCGACGCCTGGATGCAGCCCGGCGCAGTCGGGCGCGGTCACCGCGATTCCTGGTGTTGTATTTTCGGGTTCGATGGACGGGCACATTCGCGGATTTTCGGCGGAAGACGGGAAGATTCTCTGGGATTTCGATACGGTCCGCGAATACCAGACGGTGAATGGCGTGCCGGGGAAGGGCGGCGCGTTGGATGGTCCAGGGGCGGTGGTGGTGAAGGGGATGCTGTTCGTTAATTCCGGCTACTCACGGTTTGGTGGACTACCGGGGAATGTGCTGCTGGCGTTCGGGGCGGAGGGGCAGTAGCAGCGTTGCGAAGATGCGATTTAGTCGACGGCGGAGACGACCTTCGATTCGATAATACGCTGATCAGACGTCAGCAAGCGCAAGCCATGCACTCGGGCCGTGGCGACAATCACGCGATCCGCGGGGTCGCGCAGGGTGGACCCAAGGAAAGATGTTTCTTTAGCAATTTCGATTGTGAGCGGAAGAATGTGAAAGCTCGGATTCGCTTCGATCTCATCGAATATTTCATCAAGACTGAGCCGGATCCGAAGAAGACCACTGCTAAACAGTATCGCTATTTCAAGAAGGGTAAAAGCGCTAATGGCTATCCCTTCTCGGTGGCGAACCGCCTCGTTAAGAATCCTGGCCTGCTCGCGAGAAAGCCGCTTTGGGTCGGCAAGCCAACGGATCAGGACGTGTGTGTCCAGAAGAGTCCGGGGCGGCAGGTCGAGCCTCCTACTTCTTGCGAAGAGCGTCCCAGAGGTGCGTCGTATCGAATTCGACGATATCTCCGACGATTTTGACCTTGCCGATCCAGGCGCCTTTGGGTGATTTCCACGACTTCTTCTTCACGGGCTGCAGGGTGGCGACGGGTCGGCCACGCTTGGTTACTGTAATTATGTGACCACGATCATCGACGTCGTCCAGCAAGGCGAGACATTTCGCCTTTAGCTCGGTTGCGCTGACGACGCGCGTTTTCATAGTTCAATCATACCCCAAAAGTAAACTGGTCATCTGACCAGTCCGCCATTTACCTGATGCTGCGCCGGTCCAGTGCTATTTATTCGTCTTGAGGGATGAGAGAGTGCTCGATACTAGAGACGCGACGAACCCAACAAAGGCCAGAAGCCCAACGACGTAGAGAACCCAACGGTCCAGTGGGGGGCGCGCGACGAAACGATTCCACAGCGAATATGCAAGTGCGGGTACACAAAGCCATAGCCAGGTGTTTGACTTTCGCGTGCGCGATTCCGATTGTTGCTCCCCGCGCGGAGGGCTTCCAATTAGTTCCACGAGCGCGACAGACGCAATACAGACGACGATACTTACCAAGGCAGTATGGCGTGTCAGAACGTTTTCATTCGTCCATTCCTGTAGCCATATGGAATTCAAAAGGACGTACGGTCCGGCTGAGCCAAGGCTTCCGGCGATTCCTCCACGGATTGAAATATCGCCGGGCTTTGAGTAGTAGCCGCCGAGGAGCGGGCCGATCAGCAGCCCACACGTATAGCCCAAGAGGAACCGGAGAAGAAGTTCGACAAAGGTCATGTTCCACCGGTGGCCATGAAATGCGTTCACACGAGTGTGAACGCAGCACGCAAGAGTCCGTGCGCCACGCAGTTTGCGTGCGCTACGAGTCTAATCTTTGTCCGGGACGCGGAAGGCGACTAACTCGCCCGAGTAAGATGCGCCGCTGATGGCGACCACCAGATACTGCTTTCCATTGAGCGAGTAAGTCATCGGCGAGCCGCTCTGGGGCGCGGGCATGTAAACCGCGCCGACTTCCTTTCCAGTGGCTTTGTCGTAAGCGCGCAGCATCGCGCCGCGCGCGCCGGAGGGCGTGGTGAAGAAGCCGGACTCCCCGGCGATCACCAGCGTCTTGGTGGTGAGCACTCCGATGACGCCGGGCCGGCCGGTTCGGGGAATGTTAAGACCCTTGAGCGCCGGATGATTGCGGATATTGTCGGGAGTCTCGCCGTGCGCGATCTGCCAGGCGATTTCGCCTTTGTCCAAATTGATGGCCGTGATGCGGCCATAGGGCGGCTTCAGCAGCGGCAGTCCCTGGATCGACAACGGAGGCGCGCCGCCACCTTCGCCGGATGGATTTCGGGGCGGAGGAGGTGCATCAGCTCCTGCAGTGGAACCTGAACCACCGCCGCGGCGGAATCCGCCAATAGCGCTTCCTTGGATAAAGTTCATGTCCGAAATTTTCGGGTCCGGTGGCGGGACGAGTCCGAAGTTGCCGATGATGCTTTGCGAGTAGACATAAACCATGTGGGTATCCGGATCATACGATCCGCCGGCCCAGTTAGCGCCGCCGGTGGCGCCCGGGGCTCCCAGGGTTGCGAGCGGGCCTTCCGCCTTGCTGACTGATGGAGGCGTGAAGAGCGGACCGATCTTGTATCTCGAAACGAACTTGACGGCTTCGGCGCGCAGCTCGGGAGTGAAATCGATCAGATCATCGATGGAGATCCCTTGTCGATCGAAAGCCGGCGGCTTGGTTGGAAAAGGCTGCGTGGGGGAATACCATTCGCCGGGGACATCACCTTTCGCGACAGGACGCTCTTCAATAGGCCAAATCGGCTTGCCGGTCACGCGATCGAAGACGTAGAGGAAGGACTGTTTCGTTGGCTGCGCCAGCGCCTTTATCGTTCGGCCATTGATCGTGACGTCGACGAGAATCGGCGCGCAGGGGATGTCCATATCCCACAGGCCGTGATGCACCAGTTGGTAATACCATTTGCGCTGTCCGGTTTGTAGATCCACCGCGACGACGCTTTCGCCAAAGAGGCCATTGCCGGGCCGATGGCCGCCATAGTAATCGCCGGTGGGCAATTCAACAGGCAAGTAGGCCATGCCGAGTTCTTCATCCACTGTCATCTGGGCCCAGACGCCGGCGTTGCCGGTGTAGGATGCGGAGTTGTTCAGCCAAGTGTCTTCGCCGAATTCGCCGGGCTTAGGAATGGTATGGAAGATCCAGAGGCGCTTGCCAGTGTGAATATCGAATCCGCGGACGAAGCCTTTGACATTGTTCCGGCTGTGGGGAACGCCACCGGATCGGTGCGCCGCTCCAACGATCACTACGTTCTTGGCCACGATCGGCGTGGCATGCAACCCCACTTCGCCGGTGATGGGATCGATGTCCTGATCGTCATCCTGCTTCAGATCGACGACGCCGTTATCGCCGAAGCTGGTCGTGAGCGCGCCGGTCTTGGCATTAAGAGCGATGAGCCGGTAGCCGGGCGTCACGTAGAAGATTCGTTCTTCCTTGCCGTCGGTCCAGTAGGCCAGCCCACGGCCCGATAGTTGCCTCGGGGCGGCCGCGCCCCTCGCGCCTTCGTGCTCGCCGTGCGTCCAGAGCAGCTCACCTGTGGCGGCGTCGAGCGCGATTACCGATCGCCTGGTTCCGGCAGTGGAATAGAGGACGCCATTGATCATCAGTGGAGTTGCTTCGAGCTGAAATTCAGGCCGCGGGCCGAGGTTGTCGGTCTTGAAGCGCCAGGCGACCTCCAGCTTGTTGAAGTTTTCCGCGTTGATCTGATCGAGCGGTGAATAGCGCGGGTTGCCGAGATCGCCGCCATAGGTCGGCCACTCGACGTTCTTATCCGGGCTGCGCCGCGACAGGCAGGGTAGCTGAAGCGAGCAGGCAAGCAGTTTGTATGAGCCGCGCAAGACTACGAACCGGCATCATGGAAACCTCCACTTTTGCTGACATTTCTTGTAAAGCGAAATTATATCCCTATTTCGGCGGCAGAAGCTTGTCAGGATCGACGCGCACCACCGAGTATCGAATGGCTCCGTCGATGGAGCTGAACCAATGCGGAAGCCCAGGCGGGACGATAATCATGTCGCCTGGACCAACCTTGCGACTCTCGCCGCCTTCCAGCGGGCCGCCGCGCATGCTGGGGCCGACTAGCACCTTAACGGTAGGGTCATCGGGCTTTAACCGCTCGGGATTAGTCAGCTTGCCGCCGGTTACCATCGTTCCGGAGCCTTCGATGATGGTGTAGATTTCGGTCACCTGATCATGCTCAATAGAGGTGTTGTTGGCTTTCGCGGAGCGATAGACAGCGGCAATGGCCACGTTCACTTTGCCGACGTTGACGGAGCGGATTTGTTTATCCGACACGCCGTTTTCAGGGGCTTGTTTGAAGATGGTCTGGATATCGGAGCTGGTCACATAGGTGGCGGTCGGTTTGGTTTCGGCCGCGAAGAGGGCGAACAGCACCAGCAGCAGGCCTGGCATGAGTTTCTGCATGGAATCTCCTTTAAGAAAAATCAATCAATGGCTTCCAGCGCGAATCCGCTGAGCCGAAAACGAAACCTGGGCGCGCTTTCGAGCTGGCGGGTGCACCAATCCAATCCACGATCCAGCGAATTTAATTCTCGATCCCACCACGGGCCGCTATCGCCAGCCCGATAAAATTCGCGACAGGCTTCCAGGTGTCTCTTGAAGCCAGCCAATAAGCGGGTGCGATAGTGGGCGATCAAGGCGCCAGCGTCTGCACCATCGATCCCGGCGCGGACCACGGCAGATGCGAGAATGGCTTCACGTATCGCGTGCCCGGTACCGTCGCCACAGAGCGGATCGAAGCCGAGCGCCGCGGTCCCGCATGCCAGCCAACCAACGTCGCACAACGGCTGGACAATTCGCGGGTGAGATGGAAAAGTTCCCCGCGATGCGCTGGTCTCGGCGATCTGCTCTGAGATTAACCGGCTTTGCGAGAGCAATGTTGCGGCCGACTCTCCTACTGATAAGAGCCAGGCGCGGCCGGCGCCGGGTAGTAGAAATAACCAGCCATGATCGAGCGATTCGATCCAACACGCGCCGGGATCACATCCGTTCTTGAGTTGTACGGCCGACGCGGTAGCCAGGCGGGAGCCGAAATGATGCTCCTCGGATGAGCCCGGCAGCGGGCGGGAAGCGAAAATCGTCCAGGCGGCTTCACGGTCGGAAGAGGGATTGGGCCGGGGAAGGCCGGACTGGATTCGGTCCAGTAGACTCTCTTCGGAAACAACGACGGCCGAGTGAGGAAGCGCGATCGGGGTGGAGTTCTTGCCCCAGGCCACAATGCGCTTATTGATCCTAGGTAGCTCGTCAAACAAGTCTCGCCTATCAAAGACGTCGGCCAGCAGCTTTTGAGTTGCTTCGCCCAGCATGATGGCGGGAACCCGCGGCCGATCGGCTGTTTCGACGGTGAGGGGAACACCGGAGCGGCTGAGCAAATGCGCGCAGCAGCAAGCCGCAACACCTTCACCGCGGATCAAGACGCTCGGAGCCACGGCAGCCTCATGAGCCCGTATTGTAACGTAGTGGGCTGGGGAGGAACACATGGACACGACTCGTCGCGGGTGCCTCAAAACTGCGGCTGCGCTGTCGCTGGCGCGTTCGGCCGTATCGCAACTTAAGCCGCGCGAGCCAACAGATTCCTCGTTCGATCCTTGGGTGGAAGTGCATGCCGAAAACCTGCGCCATAATGTGCGGGAAGTGAGCCGGCGGGCGGGTGCGCGGCCGATTCTGGCGGTCATCAAAAACAACGGATATGGTTTAGGTGTCGCGAATGTCGGCCGAATCTTCGATCCCATGGCGGAAGTGGCGGGTTTCGCGGTGGTGAGACTGGACGAAGCGGTGCGGCTGCGCGAGGGCGGCATTAAGAAGCCAGTGTTGCTGATGGGTCCTTTCGACGATAAAAATCTCGACGATGTTGTGGCACAAAATATTCTTCCGATGGTTTATACGCCAATTGGCCCGGCCCTGGATCGCGTGGCGGAAAAGCTTCAGAAGCCCGTGGAACTGCACATCTGCGTGGATACGGGGCTCGGGCGCGAAGGTGTTCCATATCGCGCTGCCGGCACACTGATCAAAGATCTGACCGGGCGTAAGAGCGCGAAAATCGTGGGTACGATGATGACGTTCGCCGAGGATCCGGAGTTCGATGGCGAGCAGTTGCTGCGCTTCAACACGCTTTGCAGCTCGCTCGAAGCCGAAGGATTGCGGTTGGGCCGGAAGCATGCTGCCTCTAGCTTTACTCTCTTTCAGCATCCCGACGCCTTTCTCGACATGGTGCGGCCTGGAATGGCGTTGTTTGGCATCTATTCCGAGAATCAGTTTCGGAGCCAGCATGTTATGGACTTGCGGCCCGGTGTCGCACTGCGAACGCGAGTTGCTTATGTCAAGCAGCTTCCGAAAGACGAGAGTGCGGGATACGAGCGGGTTTATCGGGCGAAGCAAGATACCTGGGTGGCGACGCTGCCGGTGGGACATGCCGATGGAGTGCCGCGCAGTGCCGACAAGGGCGCGCGCGTTCGGATCGGGAACGGGCTGTTCCGAGCGGTCGCGATCTCGGCCAGTCACCTGATTGTCGAGATCGGTGACAAGCCTCTCGTGAAGATCGGTGACGTGGCGACCGTATTCGACTGGACGGAAGGGTCGCGTCCAGAAGATGTGGGGGCGGCGGGCAACGCGTCAGTCTATGACCTGACGATGCATCTGAATCCGCTGCTGCGCCGGCGGCCGGCCGGGGTTTAAGATGGGCTGTTATGAAGCGAACTTTGTTGGCTTGCTTTTGCGCCGCTCTGGGAGCCGTGGCCCAGCCGCCCCAGGCGCTTCCGCCGGTGGAATCTCCCGAAGTCCATTCCGACAAAACCGTTACATTCCGTTTTAGGGACCCAAACGCCAAAGAGGTCCTTCTGGCGCGCGAGGGCTCTCAGCGAGTCCCGATGCAGAAGGATGAGCAGGGCGTCTGGACTGTGACCATCGATCCGCTGGAGCCAGACCTTTACGGCTACTCGTTCGTCGCCGACGGAGTGGGGCTGATCGATCCCTCGAATCCAGGGATGAAGCCGAACCTGCTCAATAAGACCAGCGTAGTCCACGTCCCGGGTCCACTTTCGCTTCCTTGGGAAATCAACGACGTGCCGCGCGGCGAAGTTCATCATCACTTCTATCGGTCAAGTGTGGTTGGCGACGACCGGGATTACTATGTCTACACGCCGCCCGGATATGATCCCAGTGGAAAGAAGCTCTACCCGGTGCTGTACCTGCTGCACGGGTTCAGCGACGACGCCAGCGGTTGGACGGCGGTGGGACGGGCGCACGTCATCCTCGACAATTTGATCGCGGAGGGCAAAGCCAAGCCGATGCTGATCGTCATGCCGCTAGGATACGGCGCGCCCGAGATCGTGACTCGAGGAGGGCCGTCACTTCGCGATCCGAATTTGCGCACACGCAACTACGATAAATTCCGTGACTCGCTCTTCACCGAGGTAATCCCGCAAGTGGAGAAGTCGTACAAGGTGGCGAAAGATCGGAACTCTCGCGCGATTGCGGGATTGTCGATGGGCGGGGCGGAGTCGTTATACATCGGTCTCAACGCGCTGGATCGCTTTGGATGGGTGGGGTCGTTCAGCGCGGGTGGAACGTCGGAAGATTTCAACGCAACCTTCCCGGCGCTCAATTCAAATACGGCGTCGCAACTTCACCTGTTGTGGATCGCCTGTGGTACGGACGATCGACTCATCACTCCCAATCGGCAATTCCGCGAGTGGCTCACGTCGAAAGACATCAAGCATACCGATGTAGAGACGCCGGGAGCGCATACCTGGCTGGTGTGGCGTCGCAACCTGGCCGCGTTCGCGCCGCTGCTGTTCCAGGAAAAACACCGGACCCAATCTGAGAAGAAAACTGATTAGCGAGCAGCTTCAGCCGTTTCGGGGCGCCGCAGGTTTTTGATATCGACGGCGTTGACATCGTTGATAATTTTCGCGTATGCGCGGGTTATTGCTGCCAGTCCCGGCGCGGGAATGATGTCGGACGTCTCGTGATCGGAGTGCCAATAGAGGCCAGTATCAATTACCTGGAGGGAAGGCGCGTATTGAAAATACCGGCCCATCTCGCCTCCCGGCCTCCGCTCGGGCTCGGCATAAGTGGCCACTCCGAAATTCTCGTAAGCTTGGACGGTGATCTGCTCGAGCCGTGAGCTGCCGCCCACATACCACGTTACGGGCGTAGGCATATTTGCTCTCCGGATGACACCGTTGTAGGACACGAGAGTGCCCGCCGCCGTGTGTTCGGAGTTAATCAGCAGCGCCGTTTTCGCGAAGGTCTCCTGGTGGTAGGCCAGCCAGCGGCCGCTCATTGCGGCATTGTCGTGATGGCCGCTGGTCCCTAGAAAGTAGATCGTCCGGCGGCGCTGTTCCTTCGGAACCTTGGTGAAGTATTCCGCTAGCCCGAGCATCGTCGCGACGCCTGTCCCATTGTCGTTGGAGCCCTCAAACCACCCGTCGCGATGAGCGACGATGAAGATGTTTTCGTCGGTCGTTCCGGGAAGCGAGCCCCAAATCGTGGCGGTCTTCAGATTTGGAACCATCTTGACGTCCAGCCGGATTTTGACGTGTGGTTGTTCGCGGCCGCGGGCTTGACCGATCATTTCCCGCATTGCCAAGCCATCTTGCTGCCCGAGGGCAAATGTCGGGACCTTGCTGCCAACCGGATAGAACTGGAATTTCAAATTGCCGGGAATCATCAACGTCACAAAGATCGCGGCCGCGCCTCGATCCCCAATGCGCTTGATGGCGCCCTGCGAGATGGTGCTATGGCGTGACATGAAATCCGTGCTGTAGAAAAAGACCGCTTTGCCGCGCAGATCGCGGCCGGCGAGGTCGCCCTTGGTCGCGAGGTCAACGTCCAGCGCTTCCAGATCCAGACCTTCGGCAGGAGTGGCTTCGGTGAGATAGGTTGGCTGCGCGCTCTGAAGTTCCAGAGTCTTTCCGCCACTGGATGCGGCGACGCTCCAGGACTGGGGTATCCACTGAGGCGGCAAATTAAACGATTGCTCCCGCACATCGGAAAGACCGATCTTGCGGAAGTTTTCGAGCAGCCATTGCGCATTCTCCGCGTCGGCTTCGGTGCCGATGATGCGTCCCCAGAACTGATGGCCGCTATCGCGATAGCGTCGTGAAATAGCAGTCTGGTCGCTGACGTATTCTTTGAGATGGCGGCCATCGATCGACGCGTATTGCTGTTCCGTTGGCAGCAGCCGCCATTTCAAATACGCGTCTTCTAGGACATAAAGCGGCTGCACGGCGCCGGGGGACTGAGCCTGCGCGGCTACGGTCAGTGCGGCTGCGAAAAACGCGATTCCTTTGAACATTGCAAACCTCCTGGAAGAATTACGCCGTCTTCACTTCGGTTCCCTTGATCACGACCTTCTTCAGGCCTTCAATTGCGCAGTGGTCATTTTATCGAACGTGTGAATGACCTTAGCGAAAACTTCGATCTGACTATGCAACAGCTCGGGGCTTACTTTTTCAATGCACCCGTCCTGGGGACCTGCCAGTAGATAATTCGGCATGGGCATGTAGCCGATGGTGGGTACACCGGCGCGCGCCAATGCGCTACCCTCGCCGAGGAATCCGCCTGTCACAGGATTAACTACTGCGTCGCGGCGATTGCCACTTCCTTCAAGGCATTCCAACAGAACACTCGCGGTGGACTGATGAGGAGACAGAGCGACGCTCAGCTCATTCTCGCCGGTAGGCTTGTAGTGCAAGGATGCATCGTCGGCCCATTCGCGGCAGCCCAGGTGTTCTATCGCAACGGCCGCTACAGCCTTCTTAATCAGGTCCGGATGTTTATCGATAACGCCGCGAATCGACGGTACCCACGGGGCGGCGAAATGGCCCGTGGTGAGCACAAAGACAAGCGTTCGCCGGCGCTGGTCCTTGGGAACCTGCCCGAAATATTTAGCAAGCGCGAGAATGCCGAGCCCTCCGTTTTCCTCAATTGCGTTGGGGCCGTCGGTATGGGTGTTAACAATGATCACTTCGTCCGATGAGGTTCCGGGCAGCGTCGCTATCAGAGTGTCGGTCGGGGTGTCGGGGATGATCTCGGCTTCAAGCGTCAGGGTTGCCCTAGCTCCGTCACGGGCCAGGATGCGCAATGTAGCGCTAGTTTCGCGGCCGACCCAAAGTCCAGGGATGTTCTGAATAGGCCTCGAAAATGGGGTGTATTGATCAGCGGCGTTGTCGTCGGAGATGTCCGACCATCCCAATATGACCCCCAATGCGCCAGCTTTTTGAAACTCGGTCAGTTGGTTCACCGAAGATCGAGCGGGGCGAACTGACGAAGGAAACTTCAGGTCGGAAGGATAGACTCCCCAGACTTTGTACCATTCGCCATAGGGGCGCTCGGACGTTGGACAGTCGATGAGTGCGATATTTCCTTTGAGCTTGTCGGAAAGGTCGAACTTGGGAGCAGTTCCGGCATAGATAAGTTCGCCGGTAACACCCGACGCCGGAGTTTGTCCAGAATATGGAAAATACGAGGTCACGGGAGCGGCGAACACTGAGCCAGTTTGCGGAGTCACCACGACTCCCCAGCGCCGTGCTTCCCATCGAGGGAACAAGAAATGGTCGCGGCTTACATCCAGACCGGCGGCGCTGAGATTCTTCGCCAGGAACTCGACAAACGCTCGGTGCGCTCGGTTGCCGGTGTATTTGGGGCCCAGTTTGGCCATCCAGACTTGCCAATCCCAGACTTCTTTTTGAGATGGGAGCAAGCTGGGTTGATACCCTTCTGTTGCGGCGTTGGCGGGAACTGAAAGAATAGCCTGAGCGGCGGACGCGAATGCGGGAATGGTCGACGCGGCCTCAATAAACTTTCGACGAGTGGACGACATGTTTCCTCCCTAGGTCAACTGCTTCTCCTCCAGAACAGCACTGGTATGTTCACCCAACGTGGGCGGTGGCCGGTACGCCGTGGTCCGATCCAGGAAACGCATCGGGCTACCGATCAACCTTATCGGGCCAAGTTTCGGATGATCCACTGTGATGACGGTGTCGCGCGCAATGACATGCGGATTTTGGAGTATCTCGGCGACTGAAAGAAGGGGTCCGCTAGGGACGTGATGCTCTTCCAGAACCGTCTGCCACTCGGAGGATGAGCGCTCGCACAAGACTGCTTCTAGTTCAGCAAGCAGGCTAACGCGATGTTCGATACGGCTTTGATTGGTCGCGTAGCGAGGATCCTCCGCCCATTCGGGCTTGTTCAAGGCCTTGCAAAAACGCTGCCAGATGCGGTCGTTGGGAACGGCGACCGCGATCCAGGCATCTTGGCAGCGGAGCACTTGGTAGGGAACGATGCTGGGATGACCGCTGTAGAGAGCCTCAGGGTTTTTTCCAGTAAGCAGGCAGGAGGCCGTGAGGTATGACATGGCTGAGAGCAGCGAATCTAGCAAGGCAACTTCAACGTGAGTTCCCTGCCCCGTCTTGTTCCTTTCAAACAATGCCGCAAGGATGCCTTGGCTCGCAAACTGTCCTGCCAGAATATCGGCTACGGGGAAGCAGCATCGCACCGGATCCTCTCCGGGGCGGGAGCCGGCCAGCATCATGCCGCTCATGGCCTGCATGATGAGATCGTATCCCGGGCGTTCACAGTAGGCTCCGGTGAGTCCGAAGCCGGAGATCGATGCGTAAACCAAACCGGCGTTATCCGCTCGCAGGGTTTCGTAATCGACGCCCAGGCGCTCGACGACTCCGGGTCGGAAGTTCTGCACCAATACGTCTGCCTGCCGCGCCAGCTGGTGGAGCGCGGAAAGTCCGCCGGCTTGTTTCAGATCGAGAGCAATACTCTCTTTGTTTCGATTGAGCGCGAGAAAATAGGCGCTTTCACCGCCTTCGGAAGCTTGCCCCCAGTGGCGAGTTTCATCACCGCCGTCCGGCTCTTCGATCTTGATAACTCGGGCGCCGAGATCGCCCAGAAGCATGGTGCAGAAGGGTCCGGCCACGGCCCGCGTCAAGTCGAGGACCAGAAGGCCGTCAAGCGGGCCATGCTTAGTGGTGGAGCGATTCACTCTCGCAATTGTATGCTTTCGGCGCGTGTCGCGTGATTGAACCCGTCACGTATAAACTAGGTTTGTGAATCCATCAAAACTGATTTACATCTCCATCCTGCTGGCTGTTCCCGCGCTGGCACAGCCTTCCTGGGAGCCAAAGGCGTCGGCCGATATCGCGGAAGCGCTCAAGAAGACCGGCGCGCCCAGCGTTTCGGTGGTGATCATTCAGGATGGCAACGTCGCGTTCTCCAAGGCATTCGGCAAGGCGGACTTGGCGAGCAACCGCGCCGCGGAACCGAGCACGCGCTACGCGGTCGGCTCCATCAGCAAACAGTTCACCGTCGCCGCGATGCTGCTGCTCCAAGAAGAGGGCCGGCTCTCGCTGGACGATAAAGTGGGGAAGTTCTTTCCCGATCTGACGCAGGCCAATCAAGTCACCATTCGTCAATTGCTTTCGCATACCGCGGGCTATGAGGATTTCGCGCCCCAGGATTATCTCATCCCCGAATGGACGCATCCCACTTCTTCGGCTGCGATTCTGGAAAAATGGGCCAAGAAGCCGCTCAACTTCGATCCCGGCACGCGATGGCAGTACAGCAATACCGGATATGTGCTGGCTGGCTCGATCGTTGAAAAAGCATCCGGCAAGCCCTTGGTCGCGTTCCTGCGCGAAAAGATACTAGATCCTCTGGGCATGGCTTCCGCGGGTGATTGCAACGATCGCAGCGCGGCCGATGCCACCGCCTACACTCGATTCGCGCTAGGGCCGCCGCGTCCCGTCGGACGCGAAGCCAAAGGCTGGTATGACGGTGCTGGCGAGCTATGTATGGCCGCACCCGATCTCGCTAAATGGGACCTGGCGTTTCTCCAGCACAAGATTCTGTCGCCGGCCTCTTATCGGGAATTCACGCGCGAAGTGCCTCTCCAGAATGGCGACGCGACTCATTATGCGCTGGGTTTGTCGGTCCGCGATTTTCGGGGTATCCCGGTGCTCTCACACGGGGGCGAAGTATCAGGCTTCCTCGCGCTCGATGAAATGTTCCCGACGCGCAAAGGCGCTGTCATCGTTCTGTCGAATGAAGACGGCATCAATCTCATCGAACCGCTAGGGGATCAGTTGGCGCAGCTCGTGTTTCTTCCCAGCCAGCCACCGGAGTCGGCGGCGGATACGGCGCGCGTCCATGCGGTTCTGGAGGGGCTGCGGCGCGGAAAGATCGAGGCCGATCAGTTTACCGAAAATGCGCGCGGCTATTTCACGGCGGAAGCTCTTCAGGATATTCGCAATTCGCTCGCGGCGTTGGGTCCGCTAAAAACGGTGAGCAGGTCGAATGAAGCTCTGAGGGGCGGCATGACCTATCGCGGCTATCGGGCAGAGTTCGCCAAGAAGATGGTGAGATTGAGTGTGTATATCACGCCCGACGGAAAGTTCGAGCAGTTCATGGTTCTGGAATCTTTGTAGCTCCACGCGATCGTTAAAGGATTGTAACCTGCTCATAGTAAACTTTGAAGTTATGGAAAAGATCGAGATTGGGCGCAGTGCCGGAACGGGAAACGAGACTACAATTCTTCGAATTCAAGGTCCGCTAACACTGCAGACGCTGTTCGATTTCCAGAGTGCGATTCGGCAGTCAGACCTAGGAGACACTATTATCGATCTGAGCGGCGTACCCTACATTGACTCGGCCGGCCTGGGCGTGATCTTGAGCCACTGGGCGCACACGCAGAGAACCGGAGCCAAATTCGCTGTCGTGGGCATCTGTGAACGCGTCCAAGTGTTGTTCAATCTGACGAAGGTCGGTACGGTGCTGCCTTGCTTCGTTACTGCCGAGGAAGCGGAGCGGAATTTCTCAGCTAATTCCGGCGCTGCCTCGGCTAAATCGGTATAAAGCTGTTTCGATGAGCGCACCTTCTCGAACAGCCATGCCCGGAGCGATCGGTAACATGAGCCTAGCTCTCACGCCAACCTCCAATCATCGATCCTAGGTGCAATTTAGCAAGGCGATTTGACGGCGCCCGCTGGACGCCATTTAACACTCACGTTCTTTACGCTGGGACCTGATGGGGAACGGCTTCAGCCTGGCGCACGCGGATTTTCAATTCGACGCGAGAACCGAGCCGGTTGATAATCGTCATGAGACGATCCAGCGTGAACCTCCTCAGATCCGCATTTCGAATGCGAGAGAAGTCGGCCGCCGCAATCCCGGTGCGGCGGTGTGCGCCGCGCACGCTTAGACCCATCCGGTCGAGCGCCTTAATGATTTCGGCAGCAAGGATGGCTTTGAATTGTTCGACATCGGCATTCTGATATCCCAGATCGCGGAACACATTGTCGCTTCCCCGCGCAACTTCCAGCTTTTCTCTTTTCATCGCAACATCTCCTTCAATCGCTTCACACGGTCCTTTATTAAATCAATCTCGCGCTGCGGCGTAGCAATACCGTGGGTCGATTTCTTTTGGAATGCGTGCACGACCCAGATCTCTTCGGCGAGTTGCACGACGTAGACAACGCGGAATGCATCGCCCTTGAACGGCAGCGCGATCTCGAACACGCCCGATCCCAAGCTGTGCATTGGCTTCGCAACATCGGCCTTTTCGCAACATCGGCCTTTCCGCCCTCCGCAGCGATCGTCAGGGCCGCAAGACGGATCGACCTGGCCCTTTCCGGAAACCTTTCGAACTCCCTCAGAGCCGGCCTGATCCATGAAACGGCCCGTGTCTTTCGGGTCATTGGCCGTCCCCTTTTTAATTCCCCACTCCATGCATGTTGTCATATCTGACAACATACGTCAATAGAGGCCACCGAGCTACCTCCAAGAGTCGATGGCTTTCCGCTGCATTCAGCAAGAAAGTTGAGAGCCACGCGGCTGCCGCGGCTCTCGGATACTTCGCCTACAACTTCATCAAGATCCGCAGCACGCTACGCTTCACGCCCGCCATGGCTGCTGGCGGGACGGATCGGCTGTGGGAGGTGTAGGATTTGGTAGGCCTGCTGGAAGCCTCAAAGCGGGCGTTAGAAAGAGCAGCGTAATGCAACAAGCCGCTAGATACGCCTTCGGACTGCTCGGGAGTTCCTTCTTGCTTGCGGCGGCAAGCTATGCCGACTACTATCGGTTCTGGATGGAGGGAGGATTCGCTGGAACGCGGTTATTCATATGGGGCGGCCTGCTGGTCGACATTCGAGTCATTGTGACTTTGGCCGTGGCGATAGGCTGGACATGGATGGGTTCAAAAGTAGCCCACTACCGGAGTTTGACAAGGCTTGCCGCTTAGTCCGACACTCAAGTAAAGGTACAGCCCAAGGAGCGATCCATGATTCGATCCAAATCCCAAGTCGCGATTGTCGCGCTACTCGCCGTTTCAGGCGCCGTGATGGCCGGGGAGCCCGCGAAAACCGCCGATTCGGCTGCAAAACCGCTCACATTTACGAAGGATATCGCGCCTATCTTTCAAGAAAAGTGCGAGGCATGCCACCGTAAGGACTCCATGGCGCCTATGTCGTTGGTGACCTATGAGGAAACGCGGCCATGGGCGCGATCCATCAAAGAGCGGGTGGTCACGCACCAGATGCCGCCCTGGCATTTAGACAAAACGGTGGGCATTCAGCAATTTCAGAACGACCGGTCATTGACCGACGAGCAGGTCGCGATGATTGCGCGCTGGGTGGATGCGGGCGCGCCCATGGGCAATCCCAAGGACATGCCGCCCCCTAAGCAGTTCCCTAATGACGACGAGTGGCAGTTGGCCAAGCAGTACGGCCAGCCCGATCTGGTGATCAAGTCGGAACCTTACACCATGCCCGCGGTGAATCAGGACCAATGGTGGCGTCCGATGACCGACATTCCGATCACTGAGGAGCGCTGGGTGCGAGCGGTGGAAATGCGCCCCGCAACCAAGGGAGGCCGCCGCATCACTCATCACGCGATCGCATACCTGATCCAGAATGAACCAAAGACTCCGGGCGCTGTGTCTGACGATCCGCTTACGGCGCTGGCCGGCGGCGGGATCCTGATGGAGTGGGCGGTCGGAAAGCAATACGATATCTACCGGCCTGACACCGGCAAATTGCTGTTGCCCGGGGCCAAAGTGTGGTGGGACATCCATCTTCACGCCGTCGGCGACGAGATTCGGGACCACGTCGAACTGGCCGTTTATCTTTATCCGAAGGGCGAGAAACCCAAGTATCGGACCTATTTGACGATGTTCAATGCAGCGTCGTCGAACGCCGGGAGCCCGCTGGATATTCCGCCCAATACCGTGGCTGAGACGCAAGGCTACCATGTGCTGAAACAAGCCGCTCGGCTCGAGAATTTCCAGCCGCACATGCATCTGCGAGGCAAGGCGATGCTGCTCGAAGCGATCCTGCCGGATGGCACTGTTCAAACGCTGAGCTACTGCAACAATTTCAACTTCAACTGGATGAACAACTACATCTACGCGGAAGAAGCAGCGCCGGTTCTCCCCAAGGGGACCATCATCCATGTGAGCGCCTGGCACGACAACACCACGGCTAAGGCGTCCAATCCCGATCCCAACCAATGGGTCGGATGGGGCGACCGTACGGTGGACGAAATGGCGCACGCCTGGGTGAATGTCACGTATATCAGCGACGAGGATTACAACGCGTGGTTGACCAAGCACCCGCGGAAGCCGCGCTCGTTATTCAGCCTCAACAATTAATTCGAATGCAAGTGCACGGGTTGAAGCTGCGAGGTGTGATTAGCACGGTTCTGTTCGCGGGCATGGCGTTCGCGCAGGGGACGCCACAGGTATCGATGGAGCCTCCGCACACAGCCGGGCAAGCCATCACGGCGGCATTTGAAGGCTGGTATCCCGACCCGAACGGCGCGGGCAATGTGATTCTGATCGGCTACTACAATCGGAATCAAAAGGAAGCCCTGGACATTCCGGTCGGGCCCAATAACCGGGTTGAGCCGGGCGGTCCGGATCGAGGCCAGCCGACCCACTTCGTGCCTGGGCGGCAGTGGGGCGTGTTCAGCATTACCGTGCCTAAGGATTTTGGAGCGGATAACAAACTCACCTGGACCATCGTCTCCAACGGTAAGACCACGGCGGTGCCGTTTAGCCTCAATCCGCTGTGGGTCATCTCACCGTTCATTGACGCGACCAAGAACACTCCACCGTTCATCGGGTTCGCGGAGAATGGTCCTTTTTTGCAGGGCCCTCCGCGCGGCAGCGGCAACTCGCTGACGATGTCGTTACAGGATCCGCTTCCGTTGGCGGTGTGGGTTGCCGATGACGCCAACGTGCCACCGATGCTGCAGGCCTTCGCCAAGAGTATTCCGGCGGTGATGGTGACGTGGAACAAATTCCGAGGACCCGGCGAGGTGAAGTTCGCAAGTGAGAAGCCGAAGGTGGAGAAGCTGGAATTCAAAGCGCCGCCGAATACCGCTTACACCGGCAAAGCGGCTACGACCGCGACCTTCAGCGAGCCTGGAGTTTACGTGCTGGAGGTAACGGCCAACGACCTGTCCGGACCGGGCGGAGGCGGGTTCCAGTGTTGCTGGTCGAGCGCTCAAGTGAAAGTTACGGTGAAGACTGGAGCAACGGCCGAGCGCTGACGGTCTATTGCGCCTACTAGGCCAAAACCGTCTGTGAAGATGGAGGAGACCCAACTTCGCCGGGGCGCGTCTAAGCTGCGGAGGTGCGAGATGGTGACTGGCGCTGGTTCGGCGATTCAGAAGGCGGTCGCGATTCTCTGCGTTCTGCTGCTCCCCTTATCGGTAGGTTACGGGCAAGCGCCGGCGGGTTACGGGCAAGCGCCGGCGGGACCTTCGCAGGGATGGCCGGTCGCACCCTCTACTCCAGTACTGTCGCCGGAGCAGCTTGATATCCTCGTCGCGCCAGTTGCACTTTATCCAGATCCATTGCTTGGGCAGGTTCTGGCGGCAAGCACCTACCCGCTGGAGATTATGGAGGCGCAGCAGTGGCTTCAGCACAATCGTAATCTTCAAGGTGCGCAATTGCTGGACGCCGCCAAGCAACAGAACTGGGATCCGAGCGTCCAGGCGCTGGTAGCTTTCCCGGAGGCTCTGAATCTTCTTAGCGACGATATTCGGTGGACTACCGATCTGGGGAACGCGTTCCTGGCCCAGCAGTCGGATGTGATGAGCGCAGTGCAGGCCATGCGTGGCCGAGCGCAGGCCAATGGGAGATTGCAGTCCAGCCCGGAACAAGTGGTAACCATGGACACGGAGGGCGGTCAGAACGCGATCGAGATCCAGCCGGCCAACCCGCAGGTGATCTACGTTCCCGTCTACCAGCCCGAATACGTCTATGGTCCTCCGGCGTGGGGCGCATACCCTGATCTGTGGTACCCGTCGGGCTTTGGGTTCGGATTTGGCTTTGGAGCAGGCATTCTCATTGGCAGCCTTTTCTCCGGCTGGGGCGGTTGGAGCGGCTGGGGCTGGGGCTGCGGATGGTTTGGGCGCGGCTTGTTTGTCAACACCGGATTTTTCAATCGGTACGGTTTCCGCGGGGGCTTCGGCGGCCGATTTGCGAGTGGCGGCTTTGGCGGCCGCACGGCGTGGGCGCACAATCCAGGCCATCGAATGGGCGTTCCTTACTCAAGCCAGGCGGTGGCTAGCCGGTTCAACGCTAACAGGTTTAGTGGCGGGAGCCGGTTGAACGGTGGGAGCGGGTTCAACGGTGGGAGCCGGTTCAACGGGAGCGGATATGGCGGCGGCCGAACACCCTCGAACGGCTACGCCGGCTCGTACCGCCAAGCGTCGCCGACCTATGGCGGGCGATCGGCATTTCAAGGCTACGGGTCTACCGCCCAAAGTTATCGGGGGTACAACTCCGCGCAGGCGTACCGCGGATACAACTCCGCTCAGGCCTACCGGGGAGGGACTTCGTACAACCGGTCTTTTACGCCTGCCTACTCCAGAAGTGGCCAGAATTATTCCGCGTCGAGATCCTATTCAGCGCCGCGCCAGAGCTTCTCGGCACCGCGTTCTTCCGGTGGCGGGTCGCACTTCTCCGGTGGACACTCGGGCGGTGGCGGTGGTCACTCTTCTGGCGGTGGACACTCCGGCGGCGGCCATCACCGGTAGAAGTTATACCGCGTAAAGCTCTACCTTTCTACCAAATCGACATTAGCAACCGCGCTCTAGACCCATGCATCTATTGTGTAGAGGCATAAGAAGTTATGATGCGGTCAAGGTTGAAGACATTTGGAGGCTTCTTCCTGGCTGCGCTGTTATCCAGCCCCGCCTGGGGCTCTATACCCCCGCAACCCGGAACAGTCAATTACATCGAAGGGCAAGCGGCTGTCGGCTCGCAGCCCCTGGGTGAACAATCCGTGGGGTCCGCGAAACTGGCGGCAGGTCAATCGCTCTCAACGGAAAGCGGCAGAGTGGAGATCCTGCTTACACCAGGAATTTTCTTGCGGCTCGATCGGTCTAGTTCTGTGGAAATGAATTCGCCCGGCTTGGCGGATACCCTCTTGACTCTGCAAAAGGGCAGGGCCATGGTCGAGGTTGCGGACATCCATCCGGAGAACAATGTTCGGATTGCTTACAACGGCGCAAGCACCCAGTTAGTAAAGGCGGGTTTGTATGACTTTGATGTCGATCACGGCGTAATCCGCGTGTTCGACGGAAAGGCTTTGGTTCAGGCAGCCGATCAAACCATTGAGGTGAAAAGCGGTCACGAACTCGCCCTCGACGCCGGCGGAAAATTAAAGGCCCGAAAATTCGATAAAAAAGCGCAAACGGACGATTTTTACAGGTGGGCTAGCCTGCGTTCTTCCTATTTGGCGGAAGCGAATGTGGACGCGGCCCGGAGATATGCGGGCTCGCCGGGATGGTCGGCCGGCGGCTGGTATGCCAACGGTTGGTATGGCAACGGCTGGTATTGGGATCCGTGGTTCGACGCCTACACATTCATCCCCGGCGATGGAATATTCTACGACCCGTTCGGCTGGGGCTTCTATTCGCCCTGGCTGGCCTTCGGAGCGCCGTATTTCGGCTACGGCTTCGGGTACGGCCGAGGGTATTATCACCACTTCGGACCCGGCTACCATCCTGTCTACAGCGCCGGTAACCGCTCTTCGGGATTCGTGGGCCACGCGTACAACGTTCGGAGCGGCGGAGGTAGCTTTAGCGCTGGCGGCCGAACCAGCGGTTTTGCCGCGGGTGGTTTCCGAGGCGCCGGCGGCGCTGGCTTCCACGGCGGAGGATTTGGCGGCGGTGCCGGCTTCCATGGCGGTGGATTTGGCGGCGGCAGTGGCTTCCACGGTGGCGGCGGGGGGCATGGCCGTTAGGGCTCAGGCCCCAAAGAACAGGTCCGCCAGAGCCTTTCAGTGGCTGACAGAGCAAACAGACGACGATCTGTGGTTGGGCGGGGGCTGCTCCCGCCCAATCACTCGCTACCGGTATTGGCGTATGGCCCCAGCCAGGTTCTCAAATACGGGCGCAGGGAGCTCTGGGAACGGGCGCGCACCCAATGTAGGATAGGCAAACATCTTTTCCTAATCGCCGCATCTATTTCTTGCAACGCGGGTTACATGTAAAGCAGTCATCACGTCTCAATGTACTGGTGTGTTAAATCTAAAGGGAAGGATCAAGAAAAATCTAACCTAATGAAAATCTGTGTTTTAGGCGGTGATGGTTACTGTGGCTGGGCCACAGCGCTCTATTTATCCGCAAAAGGGCACGAAGTGGCTGTCGTAGACAACTTTGTCCGGCGCCAATGGGATTTCGAATTAGGCGCGCAAAGTCTAACGCCTATTCAGCCCCTGAGTGACCGGCTGCGTGTCTGGCAGCAACTCACAGGGAAGTCCATCGAACTGTTCACCGGTGACGTGAATGACTATGAGTTTTTGGCGGGTGTAATCGAGGGCTTCGAGCCAGACGCGGTGGTTCACTTCGCCGAGCAGCGGTCGGCTCCTTATTCGATGATCGACCGCAAACATGCGGTGTTCACCCAGGTCAACAATGTCGTCGGAACGCTGAACCTCCTGTTTGCGCTGCAGGAGCTGCGGCCCGATTGCCATTTAGTCAAGCTCGGCACGATGGGAGAGTACGGCACACCGAATATCGATATCGAAGAAGGCTACATCCGGATCGAGCACAATGGCCGGTCGGACGTGCTGCCCTTCCCGAAACAGCCTGGTTCGTTCTATCACCTCTCCAAGGTGCATGACAGCCATAACCTCATGTTTGCCTGTAAGATCTGGAAGCTGCGGGCTACCGATCTGAATCAGGGAGTGGTGTACGGAACCGTGACTGACGAGGTTATTTTGGACGAAGCGCTAATTAACCGTTTCGACTACGATGACGTTTTTGGCACGGTGTTGAACCGGTTTTGCGTACAGGCCGCGGCCGGTCATCCTCTGACGGTGTACGGAAAAGGAGGGCAGACTCGCGGGTTCCTGGACATACGCGATACCGTTCGCTGCGTCGAAATTGCCTGCTTAAATCCGGCAAAACCGGGAGAATGCCGCGTTTTCAACCAGTTTACTGAGCAGTTTTCGGTTCTCGAGCTTGCGGAAATGGTCAGAACTGCAGCCTGGAAGCTGGGCATGCGCGTCGATATCGAGCACCTTCCGGCGCCACGGGTCGAATCAGAGGAGCACTATTACAACGCCAAACACTCCAAGCTGATCGACCTGGGCTTGCAGCCGCACTATTTGTCCGACTCGCTGCTGGATTCGCTTATGAACATAGCAATCCGGTATCAGGATCGCATCGATACGTCGTTGTTTCTGCCTCAAGTCCAGTGGCGGAGTCCTCGGAACGACCGTACGCGGCCGTCGAAGGTCAGCGTCGCCCGGTCCGCCTCAGAAGTGGCATACTGATTGGGAGGCAACTCCTGAATTGTGTGGCATAGCGGGCTTTACCCACGCGCATCGTGCTCCGGCCGGCCGAATCCAGAGCGCGGTTGCGAGTATCTTCCATCGCGGTCCGAACCAGCAAGGCGTCTTTGAGTCCGACGCTGTCTCTCTAGGCGCGGCTCGCCTCAAGATCATCGACATTGAGGGCGGAGATCAGCCCATCGTATCCGAGGATGGCGATACCGTCATCGTTTTTAACGGCGAGATCTACAACCACCTGGAGTTGCGCCGCGAACTAGAGCAGCGCGGTTATCACTTCCGCTCCCGCAGCGATACAGAAACGGTTCTGAATGCGTTCCTGGAGTGGGACACAGAGTGTTTCTCGCGGCTACGCGGCATGTTCGCGGTGGCGCTCTGGCGCGAATCTGACCGCCGCCTGGTACTGGCCCGCGATCGGATGGGGATCAAGCCTTTGTACATCGCGCGCCGGGGCGAGGATCTGTACTTCGGCTCGGAACTAAAGGCGATCCTGGTTCATCCCGAGATCGAGCGCTGGTTAAGTCCGGATGGACTGGATTGTTATCTGTCGCTCAACTATGTGCCGGCGCCGTGGACGTTGGTGGAGGGGATCGAGAAACTACTTCCTGGCCAATGGCTGGAATGGCGGCGCGGCGCGATTCAAACGGAGAGCTACTGGCGGCTGCCGAAGGGCAAGGAGAAGCGCTGGAACCCTCAGGCCGCCGAGGCGGAACTGGATCGTCTTTTGAAGGAGTCTGTTCGAGAGCATCTGGTGGCGGACGTGCCGTTGGGCGTCTGGCTCAGTGGTGGCTTGGACTCGTCCAGTCTGGTGCATTACGCGGCCGAGGCGTCGAGTGCGCGTCTCAAGACGTTTTCCATTACGTTTCACGGCCGCAGCTTCGATGAGACCCGCTATGCGCAACAGGTGGCAGCGTCCTACGGGACCGAGCACATCGAGCTGGATCTCAGTCCTGAACAAGATCTGCCGGGAGCAATTTACGAACTGGCTCATTACTGCGACGAGCCGAACGCGGATTCGGGCGCCCTTCCAGTGTGGTTTCTATCCCGGCTCACCAAGGCGAACGCGACGGTGGCGCTCAGTGGAGAAGGCGCTGACGAGTTATTCGGCGGATACCTGATGCAGCGCGCCAGCTTGCTGGCTGGGCAAGCCCGTAGATTGCCGCCTGCGGTGCTTCGGACGCTGCTTGCAGCCGCGCAACGCTGGCCGGTATCGAACGATAAGATCGGTTTCGAATACAAGCTGAAAAGGTTCCTGGAAGGCTGCGCGATGCCGCCGGCTCGCGCCCATGTTTATTGGAGCGGAACCTTCGACGACCAGCAGAGACGCTCCCTGGTCCAGCCCGCGCTGCCGCCGGCGCTGGATTGCGTCTTAGAGGAACTCGCGGTCGCGGGCGACCATTTGCCCGCCTATCTCTGGTTCGATCAAAAATACTTTCTGCCGGATAATATCCTGACGAAAGTAGATCACACCAGCATGGCTCATGCGGTGGAAGTGCGGCCGCCGTTTCTGGACCATCGGATCGTAGAGTTTGCTAACTCCCTTCCGCCGACTCTCAAAATCCAAGGCTCCCGGCAAAAGGTAATCTTGAAGAACCTGATGCGCGGTAAACTTTCTCCGGCGATCCTGAACCGGAAAAAAATCGGATTCGACATTCCCACGCATGACTGGTTTCGCGGACCGCTCCGTCCGCTGCTGCAGGAAGCCGTGGCATTCGCCTCCGCTGAACATGGCGAGTTCTTTCAGATCCCCCGTATCGAAGCTCAGGTACGAGCCCATCTCGAGCGGCGCGCCAACTTGGGCTATCATCTGTGGGGATTGATGATACTGTTCTTTTGGATGAAAAAATGGGGAATCCAGACCAGGGTGCCGTCCGGACAGGCGCGCCCGACGATGGAAAGCCTTTTCACTTTTACCTCATAGTCCTGCTGGTGGCTGCCGCGGTCTACGCGGGCTGCATGCTTTCGCCTCCATCGCTGATGGACGACGTGGACGCGGTGCAGGCGCAGATCGCGCGCAACATGCTGGCGTCCGGCGACTTTGTGACGGCCCGGCTGGATGGAATTCCATACCTCGAAAAAGCGCCACTGATTTACTGGCTGATCGCGGGGTCGTTTAGAATCTTCGGCGCGACTGACTGGGCCGCCCGCGTTCCCATGGTCCTTGCGGCTATCGCGCTGGCATGGCTGACTACCGCGTTCGGGATCTGGGCATTCGGCCGGAGAGCAGGATTCTACGCTGGTCTCTGCATATCGACCTGCTTCGGCCTTTTCCTTTTCACGCGCATTCTGATCCCGGACGTGATGCTGACCGCGAGCATCGCACTTTCCATGTGGGCGTTCCTGCGCGCCATCGATGAAATGGAGCCGCATCCACGCTGGTGGGCATTTGTGATGGCGGCGAGCTTGGGGACCAGTTTGTTGTTCAAGAGCCTGGTGGGCGTGGTGTTCCCGGTAGCCGCGGCGTTAATTTACCTAGGCTTGACCGGGCAGATATTTCACCGCAAAGTTTGGAAGTCCCTGCATCCGTGGAGCGGCCTGCTGGTGGCGCTGCTGATTGCGGCGCCCTGGCACATTTTTGCCGCGCTACGCAATCCTCCCTATTTTGATCTGACATTGCGCAGCGCCGCCGGCGAATACCACGGCTTCCTGTGGTTTTACTTCATCAATGAGCAACTGCTCCGTTTCCTGAACATGCGCTACCCGCGAGATTATGATACGGTCCCACGCCTCTACTTCTGGCTGTTCCATCTGCTGTGGCTTTTTCCGTGGAGCGTATATTTTCCAGCGGTTGCGAAGCTAAGTTTCAAACCGGTTGACCGCGCCGGCAAGACCCGCTTGCTGGCGCTGTGCTGGACCGGGTTCATCCTGGTATTTTTCACCTTTTCCACCACGCAGGAATACTACTCGATGCCCTGCTATCCGGCTCTGGCGCTACTCCTGGGGTCGGGCATGGCCGCGGGGGGCGACTTAATTCGATACGGAACACGCGTCCTGTGCGGGATATTCATCGCTGCCGCGGCGGCGGTGCTGACGCTGTATTTTCTAGCCTGGAATCTTCCAGCGCCTGGCGACATTTCCTCCGCTCTCAGCTCGAATCCGGGCGCCTACAAGCTCTCGCTCGGTCATATGGAGGACCTCACAATCGCGTCGTTCGCCTACCTCCGACTTCCGCTTCTAGTTGCCGCGTTTGCGTTTCTGGTGGGAGCTGCCGGGACTTTTCGAGCCAAAGGGCAGCGCGCATTCCTGGCCGTGGCTTTGATGGCTATCCTGTTCTTTCAAGCGGCGCGTATCGCGATGGCGGCATTCGATCCGTTTCTCTCGTCGCGGCCGCTGGCGGAGACTTTGCGCCGTGCGCCACCGGGACAGCTCATCGTGGATCATCACTATTACACGTTTTCATCGATCTTTTTTTATACAAACCGCACCGCGCTCCTGCTGAATGGCCGTTTTAACAACCTGGTATACGGTTCCTACGCGCCCGGCGCTCCGAACGTGTTTATCGATGACACGCAATGGAAAATGTTGTGGCTTCAGCCGGAGCGGTGCTATCTGGTAATTACGCGGGAAGCTGTGGAACGGCTGAAGAAACTGGTGGAACCCAAGCTACTCACCGTCGTTGCCGAAAGCGGCGGTAAGCTGCTTCTGACGAACCACGTACTTCTGACGAACCATGCGGGGGTCGAGTAGGCTGGAACTATGACGACTGCGAGCGAGTTGTTTCTTGCGATCGCGGCCATTCCGTTTGTTTATTACTTCATCGCTATATATAGCTCCTGGCGCTATTTCCGACAACCAGCCAGCGCGCCAGATGAGTCTTTCACGCCGCCGGTCAGCATCTTGAAACCGATTCGAGGTCTCGATCCCGATGCGGCCGAAAACCTGGCGAGTTTCTGTCGTTTGGATTATCCCGAGTTCGAAATCGTTTTCTGCGTCGATCCCGACGACGCGGCGGTGCTATCGGTATTAGCAAGACTCACCACCGACTTTCCGGAATGTCGTATCCGTGTCCTCTACGGATCGGGACGTTTAGCGGCTAACGACAAAGTCGCCAAGCTGGCACGCCTAGTGAGCGACGCCGCGTACGAGGTAGTAGTCATCAGCGATAGCGATGTACGCGTGCGTCCTGACTATCTTCGACGGGTCACAGCTCCGCTGCGCGATCCCAAGGTGGGCGCGGTAACCTGTTTCTACGTTCCGACCGAGCTCGGCAGCTTGACCGACCACCTGCAGAGCGCCGGAATGATGTCGGATTTCTACGCGGGCGTTTTAGTGGCTTGGCAGTTGGATGGAATAAAGTTCGCTCTGGGACCGACCATCGCCACCACTCGTGCGCGCCTGGATGGGTTTGGTGGTTATCCAGAGCTAGAGAATCGCCCGGCCGACGATTTACTGGTGGGCCGCCTTATTGCCGAACAAGGCTACGAAGTCGTGCTGCTGAAGTACGCCATCGAGACTGTTTGTGACTACGCGTCGCTCGGCGATCTGCTGCACAAACGCCTGAGGTGGATAGTGGTGATGAGGCACATGCGTCCGTGGGGACATCTGGGCCTGCTTCTGACGCAAGGGTTGCCGTGGTCGCTCGCGGCGGTGGCGATTCATCCGTCGGCAGCGGTCGCCGTGGTCTACTTGGGCGGGTATCTCGGGCTGCGAATGGCGATGACCTGGATCATCGGGATCCACGGCTTACGCCAGCCGGGTTTGTGGAAGGATATGCTGCTGATCCCGGTTTGGGACGCGGTGGCGTTCGCCATCTGGCTGACCAGTTTCGGCCGCAAAAGCATTCGCTGGCGCGGCGCCAACTATCACATCCGGGACGGGCGCCTGGTTCCAGTGGTTCCGGCCCGGGCTGGGGATTAATTCTCCGCGCACCTGAAGCTTTCGTAGTGCACTTACGTACCCCAACTGCACGGTAGTGTACGATTAAAATTTACGGCCCGGATTAACATCTGGCGCTCGAGAACCAAGGAGAAAATGACGATGAAATTGGCGAAAGCGGTGTTGCTTTTCACCGTGGCGTCGGTAGCGGCCTGGGCACAGGTCAACGTTGGCGAACAGAAGCCCGAAGCCAGCCTGCCCTTCACCATGACCACGGTGGCAACTTTTGAACTGCCCTGGCGGCTGGCCTTCCTGCCCGATGGCCGCATGCTGATCACCGAAAAGGTCGGGCCCGTTTGGCTGGTGTCCCAGGACGGGCAGAAGATCCCGGTGGGCGCTACGCCCCCAGTTTATTGGCAGGGCCAGAACGGCATGCTGGGCGTCTTCGTCTCGCCCCATTACGCCACCGACCAGAGTATCTATCTCACCTATTGCGAACCAGGTGACTATGGCTGCGGCCTCGTGCTCGCCCGCGCCAAGCTGAACGCTACAGCTACCTCGGCTAGACTGGGAAACCTCGAAGTGCTGTGGCGCCAGATGCCCAAGGGCAAGGGTGGCCAGGAAGGCGCGCAGATCGCCTTCTCGCCCGACGGCCAGTATCTGTTTCTCACGGTTGGCGATCGCCAGCGCTTCACTCCCGCCCAGGATCCAGACCAGCCCGAAGGCAAGATCCTGCGCCTGACGCTGGACGGCAAACCCGCCCCCGGTAATCCCAACTTTGGCAAAACCGGCGCTACCACCATTCCCCTGATCGATCCGCCTCGTGACACCGAAGCCGCCAAGACCGCGAAGGTGGTCAGCATTTATACCTTTACCACGCCCAATCTGACGCCGGCTGAAACCTGGGCCAGCGGCGTCCGCACGCCCTATGGATTGGCATTTTCGCCCACCGGCGAATTATGGGAGGTCGAGCATGGCCCGCGCGGCGGCGACGAATTGAACCTGATCGAGAAGGGCAAGAATTATGGCTGGCCGCTCGTCTCCTTTGGGCAGAACTACAACGGCGTGCCCATTCCCAAGCCCGACATGCGGCCCGACCTGGCGATGCCGGTCCTCTATTGGGTCCCGGTGATCGCACCGGGCAATCTGATGTTCTACCGCGGCACCCAGACCTTTCCGCAATGGAACGGCAACGGCTTCATCAGCGGCATGGAGACCAAGTCGCTCAACCGCATCATCTTTGACGGCCATGGCGGCGCCAAGACCGCCGAGCGCTGGGAGGTAGGCCACCGCATCCGCGATGTGGAAGAAGGCCCCGATGGCTCGCTGTGGATGCTGGAAGACGCCAATCCCGGCGCCTTGATCCATGTGACACCCCAAGTGATCACTTCGCGTTAGGCGAACAAGAAGTAACAAGGGCCGGAGCGATCCGACCCTTTTTTGCTTTGCCTGTCGCCGCGCGTGTCAGCTCAGGTTCTAAAGCGGCGAGATTGAGGAAAATGGCGAGTGCAGCTGGCTGTCACATCCGGGACGGGAGGCTGGTTCCAATAGCCACGGCCCGGGCGGACGATTGACTGAAGTTCGGCTCCGGCCAGACAGCCTCACTTACTCCCGAGCGCCGCCTCCTCCCAGTTCACGATCACGTTCAGCGCGGGTTCCTCGTCGCCGGCGTCAAGGTCCAGCCAGGAAGCGCTGGCCGTCTGCGCTTGGACTGTAAACGAATATGTTCGCGGACGGCACAGAGCTATTGCCACGAAACTCAAACATTGCCTGGGGCACTCCGGCATGGAAATTACCGTCTGAGGAGGATTGAACGGTAACGCTCGTCAACCGCTGCGGGACTCCCGACTCAACAAAAAACAGTTCTTTGCCATCGCGGCGCCAGCGTGGCTCCCGGCTAAGCCCTCGGCCGGCCGACACCTTCCAGCGACCAGGACCCGCGGGAAAGGGCCGGACATAGACCTCATCCTGACCGGACTCATTCGATAAATAGGCGAGCCAGTGACCGTCGGGCGAGAGCTGCGCCTGACTTTCAATGGCATGGCTTCCTTGAAACTTGACCGGCTTCTGGCCACCGGATTTATTAAGTGGATCCGGCAGGAACCAGATATCCGCTTGGTTCTTGGGATCGACCTCGGTGTAGATCAGATAGCGTCCGTCACGGGACCAGTCAGAGGGCATCTTGGGATTTCCGTTTTCGTAGAGGACTTCTTCGCTTAGGCCGCCACTCGCATCTCTTACGTACAGACCATTGCCGGACGCAAATGCGATCAGGTTCCCGTTTGGGGACCAAACAGGCGCCATACCAGGAAGAGTTTGCGAGGTGAACCGTGCTTCTCCGCCGCGCTGAAGATCGTACAACCAGATTCCCTGCTGGGACCGCCCGGTGGCCACGGTTTTTCCGTCCGGAGAAAGCGCGACGTCGCGAAAGTCCTGGACGCTGCCAACTGTGCTGAGTTCTTTTCCGGAACGATCTAGCCAGGTCAGTTGGCGTTTCGTGCCACTCCCGTTGCTTCTGTAGGCCAAAATACCGCTGGCGGACACGGACGCTGCGATTTGAGGGGCATTCAAACTAAACGACGCATTTGTGCCTACACGGATCGGGTCGCCCGCAAGTTGGAGCGTTTCCACGCGGAACGGTTGAGCCATTAGGTCGGTGCCCCTCAGGAACAATAGATAACCGTGTTTCTTTCCACGTGTGGATGGAGCGAATATGGCACTGGAAACATCTCGAGAATCCGGCGCGGAGTAGGATTATCAAGGGAGGCTACATAGAGACCGCGTTTGGCTTCCTCTCCTCCACGGACGACAAAAACGAAATGCTTACCATCAGGAAGAAAATTCGGGGTGGACGTGACCACGGCCGCCTTCCGGATGAGTAAGCACACCACAAGGGCCACCGGACGCATTCACACGCTGAAGCGGATCGGCCACTCCGCTGGTGCTGAAGACGATCACTCCTTCGCGGTTCCAGGTTCCGCCGCCTGCGAAACCGGTTCCATCGCAAAGCAGCTGCGGGGGGCCGCCCGACACAGGCAGGGTCATAAGCTTTCCGTCGGCGAAGAACCCAATGGACTTGCCGTCTGGCGACCAGAACGGCGCTCGGGCTGCGTCTGTGCCAGGTAGGACCTGGAGCTGAGTTGAATCTAGCGACCGAAGCCAAAGTTGCCGCTTCCCTCCAGTGAGGAGCCACAGGACCATCCGGTCTCCGTCTGGTGATAGTTTCACAAAACCCGTCACTGTGTTTCGTGGCAATGAGACGGAAAGGTCTAGCACGGGTTTGGCAGTCGGCGTTTCACGAAAATGGACGAAAGATACTACTAGACCCGTTAGCAGAAATAAACTTGCAGCTCCCCACGCCAGCCAACCGAATCTCGATGTGGGCGCCGCTGAGATGGTTATCGTGCCGGCCTCTTTGCCCAAATTCTGAATCGCTATGCGGGCTTCGCCAATATCGCGCAGGCGGGTTTTCACGTTGCGGTCGAGGCAGCGTTTGACCAATTCTCGAATGGCCCCTGGAATCTCTTTCGGAAGCTTGTCGAAATCAATCGGCGCCCTCAAGACATCTGCCAACGTGTGCGAGACAGTTTCGCCTGCAAACAGTCTTTCGCCTGTGAGCATTTCATACAGCACGACGCCGAAGCTCCAGATGTCGGAACGCTTGTCAACGGGTTTCCCGGCCGCCTGCTCCGGGCTCATATACGCGGCTGTTCCCAGAATTACGCCGGCTTGCGTCGCCGTCATAGTCGGCGAGTTGGCGGGATCGCTGGCTCCGTCGCGGCTGGGAGTGGCCGCGAGGCCAAAATCGAGAACTTTCACCACACCCTCGGGCGTGACGATCACATTAGCAGGCTTCAAATCACGGTGGATGATCCCCTTTTCGTGGGCGGCTTCCAGTGCCTCGGCGATTTGCTTGGCGTAATGGAGAGTGGTCTCGATTGACAGAGGACCCTTCAGAGTTGCGCCTGGCACCAATTCCATCACTAGCGCGCGTATACCATCGGCCTCCTCGACGCCGTAAATTTGCGCGATGTTCGGATGATTCAGGGAGGCAAGTATCTTCGCTTCTCGCTCAAAACGGGCCAGCCGTTCGGGATCGTGCGCCACGGCAGCAGGCAGGACTTTGATGGCGACCTCGCGGTCGAGCTTTATGTCTCTGCCGCGATACACCTCGCCCATACCTCCTTTGCCGATGGAGGCAAGGATCTCGTAAGTACCCAGGCTGTTGCCGACAGAAATCGGCATATATAAATGGTTCAGCCTAGTTTACTAAATTACTCTGGGACGCCAGGCTGCGTCCGGTGTCCACCGCTCGCGCCGGGGATTGACGGCGCTCATCACGCGACAGCGAGAAAAGAGCGGCACCCGCAACGAGAAAGTTTGCGACCACCACGGGCGAGGCCCTGGTCGCCAGACCGTACGCAATCCACAAGCATGCGGCCACAGCTTGGATTCGGCGGACGATCGCGATTCGTGACCGTAGCTGGCCAGGTGCCTGCGAAGGCTGCCTCGATGTACAATCGAACCGGTGAGCCACACGCATCCGATGCTTCGAGCCGTGCTGAAAAGCCAATATCACGCGTCGCTGGCGATGCTCAGCGAAGCCATCGAGCGCTGCCCGCCCGAGGAGTGGTTGAGCACCAACCACAAGAATGCGTTCTGGCAGGTGTCGTATCACGCGCTGTTCTTTGCACACCTGTATCTTCAGCGCGACGAAGCCGCGTTTAGGCAGTGGGAACAGCATCGCGGCGAGGGCGACGGCATCGCGGGTGAGCCGTACACGCAAGCGCAGGTGCTCGAGTACTGGGAGTTCTGCGATCGGATGGTCGATGACGCCGTGGACGCGTTGGATCTCGACCGCACCGAGAGTGGCTTCAGTTGGTATCGCATGTCCAAGCTGGAGCACCAGTTCGTCAATATCCGCCATATCCAACATCATGCCGCGCAACTGATCGACCGCGTCCGCTCGGCCGCCGACGTCGGGATTCGGTGGGTGGCCGCGCGCTAGCGCCTTGGTGAGTCAAATAATTCATCGCCTTCCGTTGCCACGGAGCATCTTTTGAACACCAGCGTACCCAGCGCGTTTCGTTCCTTGCCTACTCGGGCGGAGCGCCGACGGTGGAAGCGCGTATCGCCGGGTTTCGCGAGGCCCTGCTCTCGAAAGGAATCCCGCTCGAGCGCGGTCTCGTTCATCGGGTCGATGAGATTACAGAGGCGCGCACCCGTCCCCTACTGAAGAATCACAGACAGGGCGATGGTTTTGTCTGCGCGAACGATCGAACGGCCGGCGAACTCATGAAGGTTCTGCTTGCGTCCGGGTATCGCATACCGCTTGACGCGCGAATTGTCGGGATCGATGACGTAGAATATGCGAGCTTATTGCCGGTCCCTCTGATCACGGTGCACCAACCCGGGCGAGCGATTGGAGAAGGAGCGATGGAGGCCATGCTGAGCCGTATCGAACGGCCGGTCCGCCTCGCCCGCGATATCCTGCTGGAGTGCCGGCTGGCGGTGCGGGAATCGTGCGGGGCGAGAAAGTCCGGAGGGTAGATTGGTCGACGTAGAGATTACTAACGGAATTTTAGAGCTGCGAGTGCGCGGATTGCACAAGCTCTGGGCGTTCCGAGACTCTGTTCAGATTCCTCTGGCATCGATAGAAGTTGTTCGAATTGACGCCGCACGGGCGCGGGCCGGACCGGAAGGAGCCCGCAATCCCGGAACGAGCATTCCTGGCGTAATCACAGCTGGAACTTTCAATGCGGGTGTAAATCGAACATTTTGGGACGTACACAATCCGGACCACGCGATCAGCATCAAACTCAGAAATCCTCAGGACCTTTTCGCTGGGATCGATGACAGGTACGACGAATTTATAGTAGAAGTCGCAGATCCGGTCGAGACCGTGGAGCGGATCAACGACGCGCTGTTAAAAGCGAAATAGTATGGCAGCGACGTATTGCGCGGTGAACTGAAGCGCAATCCTATCCGCCAACCAGTACGACGCCCGCCAGCACAGCCAGGGCGCCCGCGGCTCTTCGCGCGCCGATCCGCTCGTGGAGAACAAACTTGGCCAGAACCGTTTCGAGGACGAAACTCGAGGCAGAGGCCGGCACGGCGAAACTGAGCGGCTCGGTTTGCACCAAAGCCATAAACGCGAAAAATGAGACGGCGTTGCAGGCCACGCCCAGGATCAACAAGCGCCTCTGGGCGATGGTGTGCATTAATCGCGCCAACCCGCGCGCGCTCACGGATTGCTCACCGGCGCGCTTCATTTCGTGGCTCTGCAAGAGATCGCTCAGCACCGTCGCGAAAACCATGGCGATCACCAGGACCCACTTCATTTCGTATCCTCTATGAGTGGAGTGCTCGCGGGCGGAGTGCCAGTAGTATTACGTGAAGTGGATCCAACCAGCACGGCCCCCCCAAAAATCAGCAGCGTGCCGAGCCAACGTTGGCGCGTGACCGTTTCGTGCAGGAAGGCCTTCCCGATGAATACCGCGATCACATACCCGACAGCGGTAACGGGCAGCACAAAACTGAGGTCCGCCAGGCTTAGCAGCGCCATTCGAGTCAACAAGGCCAGGATCAGAGCCACGATTCCCATGGCAACGAACGGGTTCAGCATAGCGCGCAGATAGAGCGCCGGATTCATCGACATTCTCTCGGGGACCTGTTTCATTCCCCACGCCATCCAGGAATTTCCGGCGGCCTTGAGCGCCAGGAAAAATAACAGAACGAAGTAGGTCTTGAGAGCCGCGCCAGAGGAGTGTTGTGGGGCCTCCATCACTCCGCCGGATCGCGCATTGACATTGGTCATGCGCCTGCGCGCCGTAGAAGTTTCTCAGCTTCCTGGCGGGGAGGATCGTCCGGAGTCAGGCTGGCCCGCACATATTCTTCCAGGAGCCTTCGAGCCCGCTCCAGATTGCGGCCGTTTTCGATATCCACTCGGGCTTCCGCAAAGGCGACTCGGGGTTGGGTAGGCGCCAGTTTTCGAGCTTGCTCGAATAGCGCATCCGCTTCCTGGAGACGCCCGCGTTTAGCGACGTAGCGCGCCAGATCCACGATCCGGCCGGCTTCAGTAGGGGCTAGTTCCATGGCACGGCGGAGATGGGCTTCGGCGGCGGCGTAATCTTTGCGCCGGTCGGCGAGTTGAGCTTCTTCAAACTCATATTCGGCGGGCCGCTCGGTAGCGATAGTCTGGGCGCTGGCCGCGGCTTTTTCCAGTCCGCCGCCAAGAAAACCGGGCGCGTTGAGGTAGAAATCGAACAGATCGTTCCGGGCCTCACGGTTGTGCGGATCCAAGGCCACTGCTCTTTCAAGATGCTGGCGGGCCTTCAATGCATGGACGCCCGCCATCATCCAGCCACTAGTTTCAGCCCTTCTTCCCCAGGCACGACCGAGCCAAAGTTCGTATTCAGAGTTGTTGGGAGAAATTGCAACAGCCTTCTCGAAGACTTCGATGGACTTCTTATAGTCGCCGAGCATGAAGTAATTCTTGCCGCTCAGAAGATAGTTGGCTGCATCGGGTGCAAGATCTTCCGCCAAGACTCTTAGCGAACCTTCATAGTCGGTCCGTTGGTAGAGTGCGTTGGCTCGGCTTACAACGTCCGGAGAAGCTGTAGCGATGGCAACCAATATCAAAAGCCCGCTCGATATGCGCATAGACAGCATGATTCGTCAGTGGGTAATTCCAGTGTATCGTGCGCTGGGAGACCGGAAACCCACGGGTGTCTGAAGTGTTATAGAATCTGAAACAACGCTTCTGTACGAGGTCAGTTTAGTCAGTCAGTTCAAATGAGGTGAATTGAGACATGCGAACCAAGTTGTTTGTCGCAATACTTCTGCTTGCCGGCCTAGCGCTCTTAGCGCAGACTGTCGGCGAAATTACAGGACAAGTGGGGGATCCGAGCGGAGCCGGCGTTCCAAACGCCGTCCTCACTCTAACCAACACCACCACCAACGCCATCCGCCAGGCCGACAGCAACGAGCAAGGACTCTACACCTTCCCTTCGGTGCCACCCGGCATCTACAACATAAAAGTTGAACATCCCGGCTTCAAGACGACGACCAGCAACAACGTCGAGGTCCAGGTGCAACAGACCGTGCGTCTGGATTTCACGCTCCAGGTCGGTCAGGTGAGCCGAATCGGTCGAGGTTTCGGCCGCCGCCGATCTGTTGCAGGCCGAAAACGCGACCCTCGGCACCGTGGTCGAGAACCCAAAGCATCGTCGAGCTTCCGCTCAACGGCCGCGAGTACCTGAACCTGGTGGCGCTGAATTCGAATGCCAATACGCTTTCGCCGGCGGCCGGTCAGGCCCAGTCGCGCCAAGGTGGCGATCGTGCCAACCAGTCGATCTCGGCCGGCGGGAATCGCATCTTTTTCGACTACTTCACGCTCGACGGGGTCGAACAACACGGACTTGGACTTCAACACCTACATCGTGCTTCCCTCCATCGACGCCATCCAGGAATTCAAGGTGCAGACCGGCGTCTATCCGGCGGAATTCGGTCATGGAGCGACGCAGATCAACGTGCTCACGAAATCCGGCGGCAACGCGTATCACGGTTCGCTGTTCGAGTTCCTGCGCAATGACGATTATGGACGCCAACAACTCGTATGCCTTCACCGCCAATCGTCCCATCAAGTCGCCGTTCAAGTGGAACGATTATGGCTACGAGATCGACGGCCCGGTCCGTATTCCGAAGCTCTTCAACGGCCGGAACAAACTTTTCTTCATGTCCAACTTTGAAACGCTGGTGCAGCGGCAGAGCTCAGCAAGCCGTCTACTCCGTGCCGACGGCCGCCATGCAGCAAGGCAACTTCAGCGCCTGGCCGACCACCATCTACGATCCGACCACGGGGGCAGCCCTATCCCCGGCAACATCATCCCGGCGAGCCAGCTCAATCCGACCTCGCAGCACTGTTGAAGTACTACGCCGCCGCCCACCTGCCGGGCTTTGTGAACAATTACACCCAGTACAACCCGTCTCCGTTCAACCGCGACAGATTCATCATCCGCATGGATTTCGTCGAATCCGCGAAATCGCAGTGGAGCGGCCGTTATAGCTGGGGTAGTGAAGTTCAAAAGAACGGCGGCTCTGAGCATCACGGGAACGCAAGGTCACGACCGGATACGAGCAGTACCTCGGTTCGAACACGCGCATTCTTTCGCCCAATATCGTGAACGAAGCGCGTTTCGGTTACACGCGCATTTTCAACGCCATCAGCACCGCCAGCGCGTTCAGCGTCAACACCGTGGGCGCGCTGGGCATTCCCAATTTGAACCCAGGCCCGCCGGTCCAATGGGGCGTTCCCGCCGCTTCGTTTCAGCGGAGACGGTTTCAGCGCGCCTCGGCGACAACAGCGACGATCCCTATCAGATCTCCGACAACACCACTCAGTTCGTCGATAACTTTCCTGGATCAAGGGCAAACATACCTTCAAATTCGGGTTCGAATACAATCGCCAGAATTTCGACCAGTTACGGCAATCAATTCTTGCGTGGCGCAATTTACCTTCCAGCCCAACGCCACGCAGAGCGCCGAGCCACACCGGCGGTGACGCTTTCGCCGAATTTCTGCTGGGCGACTTGTATCAATCCACGGTAGCCTTCCAGGCTGCCAGTCGCGAATTACCAGCGCAATGTCGAGGCTGCGTTCGTAGACGATACCTGGAAGATCACGCCCAAACTAACGTTGTCCTTAGGCTTGCGGTATGAGTTGACTCCGCCCTTCACCGATACGGTCGAACAACCTGTTCAGCAGTCGTGATCCCGCAAATAGTCGCCGTCTGCCAATCGCGCCGCGTGGCCATCGAGCCTTACTTGATCCGGCAGGGAAACTGCTCGAATCCATATACGGCCAACCCTCCCCTTCCCTTCATCTGGAGCCAACACGCCCGCCGTCTGTAGCAACGGTCTGGAGGACTGGCCGCTCCAGAAAACCAGGTACAACGATTTCGCACCGCGCGTCGGCATCGCCTGGTCGCCCGATTCCAAAACAGTGATCCGCGCGGCCTATGGAAAGTTCTTCGTGCAGGACAACGGCAACTCGATGTACTTTGATATGGCGCGCAATATCGGCGTGCGCCTCACCCTCACTGCCAACACCGGTGGGACTACCTGGGCCTCAGGATCGGGAGTCGTTATCGGGGTTGCCCGCCACCTGGGCTAATGCCGTCACCCCGCCCGGCGCCGGCGGACGCCGACCGGCGTTTCCACCGCCCTACGGTTATGTCGCCGCCTACACCCACCATACGTCGTACACCGAGCAGTACCTGTTCAATGTCCAGCGCCAGCTCGGCGCGAACTGGGCGCTCGAAGTCGGCTATCTGGGTTCGCAAAGCCATCACCTGTACGGCTTCCAAAACGCCAACCAGGGCATTCCCGGAACGGTGGGAAGCAGCATCTCGCGTCTTCCGTTCGCCGATTACGGCGTGATCCAGTTGGTCGGCCGACGGCGTGAACGCCGAATACAACTCGCTGTCCTTCAAGGTCACCAAGCGTTTCAGCCAGGGCATGAGCATCATCAGCACCTACACCTGGTCCAAATCGATCGATGACTCCAGCGGCATTCGTGTGCAGGGCTATGACTCGCTGTTCCCGCAGAACAGCTATTGCATCCAGTGCGAGCGCGGCCTCTCCGCCTTCAATGTGCCGCAACGTTGGGTCGCTTCGGTGCTGTATGAACTGCCGGTGGGCAAAGGCAAGGCTCTGAACATCAACAACGGCTTCCTCAATGCCGTCGTCGGCGGTTGGCAAACCGGCGGCACCATGACTGTCCAGGAGCGGCGTGCCGGTAAGCCTGACGATCGGTGGCGTGGACAACTCGGTAACGGAGAGGCTACGATCGGCCGAACTACTGTGGGCGGTCCCGTTAACTCTTCGAACCAAACTCCGCGCATTGGTACAACCCCGCTGCATTCGTCGAAGCTCCTCCGGGACAATTTCGGCAATGTCGGACGGAACACCATGTCTGCTCCGGGGATTTTCACGATCGATGCCGAACTGCACAAGAACTGGTCCATGCCCTACAACGAGCATCACCAGCTTCAGCTCCGTTTCGAAGCTTTCAATGTGCTGAACCATCCGAATTTCGGCGAACCCAACCCCAACATTCTGGCCGGTGCGGCAATCCCAGGCCAGCCGCCCACTGCGGCGCGCTCGGGATTCGGAGTCATCAGCACCATCCTCGGCAACGTTCCGATGCGTCAATTGCAGCTCGGATTGAAGTATACGTTCTGAGCTAGTACTCGCAATTAACAAGACGGCCGTGACCACGGCGAGAGGCTGTGGCGCGGCCGTTTTTGCTTCTGTCACCCCTGCCAATTCGCCCCCCCTAGCGCATGTAACAGAAATGATATATACTCCTCAACACGCTTTTTTTTGCGCGAGAGTCAGTTCCAATAGGGTGAAAAGGGTGAATTGGATATGCGAACCAAGTGGTTTATTGCTGTACTTCTTCTCTCCGGGCTGTCGCTTCTAGGCCAGACACTCGGGGAAATTTCGGGAACCGTGGTAGATCCGAGCGGCGCGGGAGTGCCAAACTCCGTCCGTCACTATAACTAACACAGCCACCAATGCAGCCGCACCGAGCAGACTAACGAACAGGGGCTCTATACATTCCCGTCGGTGCCGCCCGGCATCTACACAGTGAAGGTGGAACATCCGGGCTTCAAGACGACTGACCAGCAACGTCGAGGTCCAGGTGCAGCAATCCGTGCGTCTGGATCTTGACGCTCCAGGTCGGCCAGGTTTCGGAATCCGTCGAGGTTTCGGCCACTGCCGCTCTGTTGCAATCTGAAAACGCGACGGTCGGCACCGTGGTCGAGAACCAAAAGCATCGTCGAACTCCTCTCAACGGACGCGAGTACTTGAATCTGGTGACGCTGGCTCCGAATGTCAGCAACCTTGCGCCGCCGTCCGGTCAGGCTCAATCGCGCCAGGGCGGCGACCGTGCCAACCAGTCGATCTCGGCCGGCGGGAACCGCATCGTGTATGACTATTACACGCTCGACGGCGTAGTCAACACCGATCCCAATTTCAACACCTATGTCGTCCTCCCCTCGATCGATGCCTTGCAGGAATTCAAAGTGCAGACCGGCGTGTATCCCGCCGAGTTCGGCCATGAAGCGACGCAGATCAACGTGCTCACCAAATCCGGCGGCAACGCCTACCACGGTTCGCTGTTCGAGTTCGTCCGCAACAACGATTTCGATGCCAAACCCTACGCGTTCACTGCTACGCGTCCCGGCGTTTCGCCCTTCAAGTGGAACGATTACGGCTTCGAGATCGACGGCCCCGTCGTCCATTCCCAAGCTCTTCAACGGCAGGAACAGACTGTTCTTCATGGCTAATGACGAGTGGCTGGTCCAACGGCAGAGATCGCAGGCCATCTATTCCGTGCCGACCGCCGCCATGTTCCAAGGGAACTTCAGCCAGATTTCCAAACATCATTTACGATCCGACCACCCATGCTCCCTTCCAGAACAACACCATTCCCTCGAGCATGATCAATCCGATACTCGCAGAAGCTTTTGAAGTACTACAACTCCTCCCACGCTGCCGGGCTTCACCAACAACTACGTCCAGAACAACGGCTCTCCCTTAAGCCGTGACGGCTTCGTCCTGCGTATGGATTTCGTCGAATCCTCGAAATCGCAATGGACTGGCCGCTATAGCTGGGGCGTTGATGCTCAATCCCAGCAGACCATCAACGTCAGCGGGAGCCAAGATCGCCATCGGCTATGAACAATACCTCGGTTCGAACACGCGCATCCTTTCGCCCAATCTCGTGAACGAAGCGCGTTTCGGCTACACGCGGTTCTACAATGCCCTCACCGCCCTCGTCGGGTTACACCACTGACGTACGTCTCTCAATTGAACCTTCCCAATCTGCCGGCGAGGCCTGCCCGTCACCTGGGGCATCCCGGCCGTGGCCTTCAATGAAGATGGTTACAGCGGCTTCGGCGATAATTCCGATGGCCCTTACCAAAACAAAAACAACACCACTCAGTTCATCGACAACATGTCCTGGAACAAGGGCAAGCACAGCTTCAAATTCGGCTTCGAATACGATCGCCAGAATTTCAACCAGTTCGGCAATCAGTACTCTCGCGGCAATTACGCCTTCTCGGCCAACGCGACCGCACAGGTCGTCGAACGGGAAGCCGGTACAAGGCACCGGCGATGCCTTCGCCGAATTCCTGCTGGGTGATATCAACCAATCCACGGTAGCCATTGCCGTTGCCCAAGCGGCATTCCAGCGCAATACCGAAGCTGCCTTCATCGACGATACCTGGAAGGTCACGCCCAAGCTCACCCTGTCATTGGGCTTGCGGTAGGAGTTGGTGCCGCCCTTCACAGACCAGATCCCCAACTTGTTTATCGTCCATGTGCCCATTGAATATCACAGCTGCCGGTGCGCCGCAATCGGACTGGCCGTACTTTGTCCGGCAAGGCAACTGCGCTAATGCATATACTGCGAATCCCCCCATCCCTGTCCGCTGGGACGCAAACCCAGCGATCGCAACCCCAGCGGTGTGCAGCAACGGGCTCCTGCCCAACCAGCTCATGAACACGCGCTACACAGACTTCGCGCCCCGCTTCGGGATCGCCTATTCACCCGATTCCAAGACCGTGATTCGCACCGGCTTCGGAAAGTTCTTCAGCCAGGACAACGGCAATTCCCCGTACTTCGATCTGGCCCGCAATCTTGCCGTCCGCAACTCGTACAACGCTAACACCCCATGGGATGGGAACTTTTCAAACATCACCGCCCCCGCCAACTATGCCAACGCCTTTCCGAACGCCGGTGGCACAACGGTACATGTCTCGTCGCCCTACGCCTACTCTGACAACCCTCTCCACCACACGGCTTCTACTATGCAGTACCTGCTCAACATCCAGCGCCAGTTCGGTAACAACTGGTCCCTGGAAGTCGGGTATCTCGGGTCCCTCAGCCGCCACATGGCCGGCTTCTACAATCAAAACCAGGGAGTTCCAAACGGGGGGGTAGGAAGCGCTGTCTCGCGTACTCCGTTCCTCGACTATGGATTCATTCAGTCAGTGGAGGATTCCGCTAACGGCGAATATAACGCCTTCTCATTCAAGGCTACTAAGCGTTTCAGCGGGGGCTTCAGCATGACCGCCGCCTATACCCATGCCGTATCGATCGATGACAGCAGCGGCATTCGCGTGCAGGGTTATGACACGCTGTTTCCGCAGAACAGCAATTGCCAGCGGTGCGAGCGTGGCCTCTCCTCCTTCGACACCCGCCATCGCCTGGTGGTGGCCCCCCTCTATGAACTGCCCATCGGCAAGGGCAAGCTGCTGAACATTAACAACGGCTTCGCCAATGCCATCATCGGCGGCTGGCAAGCCGGCGGGATCTTAATCCTCCAAAGCGGCGTGCCGGAGACCATCACCATTGGCGGGGTGGACAACTCCATCACCACAACCGGATACGACCGGCCGAATGCGACGGGTACCGGCTCAGCCGCCGCCCACCCGGACCCCGGTAGTGGGTGGTACAACCCTGCTGCCTTCGTCGAAGCACCGAGGGGATTTTTCGGTAATGTCGGACGAGACACCGCGATCGCTCCGGGAATTTACACCATCAACGCCGAAATACACAAGAACTTCCGCATGCCCTACAAGGAGCGTCACCAGATTCAGTTCCGGGCGGAAGCATTCAATCTACTGAACCATCCGAACTGGGGAGGGCCCAACGCCAACATCCTGTCTGGTGCGCCAACTCCCGGCCAACCGGCCACGTATCCACACGTGGGTTTCGGCACCATCACCGGCTTGGCTTTTGGTATCCCGATGCGCCAGTTGCAGCTCGGGCTGAAGTATTCGTTCTGAAGCAGGACGCGCTAATTGGGACAACCGAGGCGGCGATGCACATCCGGCAGGTGCGCTCGAAGCGTCGCCTCGCAAAGATCTCTGCGGACAATTTCACAGGAAGGGTTGAGAGTGGGTCCGTGCGGGCCCGGAACAACGGCGCAGCCCTTCGAATCGACGCCGCTCTGATATAGCTTCAGCAGCTCAGCGAGGAGCTTGTTATGGTCGTCGCTGGCGAACATCCCTTCGGCCAGGGCAACGGCTGCGTCCTCACCGCGCTCCTGAGCGATGTCGGCGTCGGCAATCTCCTCGTACACGCCAGTGTTGGCTGGATCGATCGCTTGTGCCTGGACGGCCGCGGCCAGGGCTTCGGGCGCCCGGCCTAAATGAAGATAAGCCGACGCCAGCGTCCGGTAACCGTCGGCCGCGCTTGCTGGGACAGGGCTCACCACTCCGTGCCGCAGATCATATGCCTTTCGCGACGCAGTGTCGATTGCGATGGTGCGAAGCGCCAGCCTGACCGCTTCTTCATACTGCGCGCGGGCAGCGTCCCCTGAGAGCGTGTCCCCCTTTACCCGATGCGACACCGCCGCGAGATTCCAGGGGCCGGGCAAGTCCAGATCATCCGGCAGCGGCGCGAGGATCGCAATGCTGCGATCGGCCTCGGCTACGGCACGGTCGGTTTCGCGATGTGACGGATCGCTTGCAAGAAGCTGGGCCGCCAACAAGCGATGAAACTTGAAGCTGCGCGGGCTGGTCTGAACTCCGGCCTCCGCCATGGTTCGGTCATCGATCCAATCCAGGTTCCGTACCCACGTTCTGGTGGCGAATCCGGTGGCGATCACAGCGATACAAATTGCAAACGCGGCGCGTGAAACACCGAAGCGCTCCGCCGCATCATCCATCGCGATGACCACAGCGGCGAGCAGTCCCGCGAGAGGCAGATACAATAAACGCTCCGCCATCATGGTGCCGATGGGAAACAGTAGATTCGACGCCGGCAACAAGTTGAGAAACGCAAAGACAGCGAAGAAGAAAGCCAGACGGTTACGAGTCCAGAGAATCACCGTGAGCGCGAGCACGGCGGCCACAGCCAGCCAGCCAACCCAGTCCTCCAGACTGCCGCGTGCCAGAGCGATCTGGGAATAAGAGTAGTCGGCGGAAAGCTTCAATGGCCAGACCGCAAGCCACAGATAGCGCGCCATAACCTTGATCGCCGTCAACCTCCCGATCCAGAAACCAGCGCCTACAATCGGATTGTCGTAGTACGGCCATTCCGCGGGCAGCGACGACGCGAGAACCGCCGCGCGCTGCCACAGCATCACGCCGGTCGGCGCCAGCACGGCGAGGACGGCGGGCAACGTTCTCCGCCAACCTGACTTGACCAATGATTTTTTCCCGCCAACGAGTTCGTAGATAACGATAACGACCGGCAGAACGACGGCGCTTTCCTTCGAAAACACCCCAATCGCAGTGATAACCGCCAATCCGGTGAGCAATGCGGCGCGCTGCCAGCCGGTTGTTTCCGTACTTTTCAGATACAAAAGAAAGCCGCCCAGAACCGCGAATCCGGCCAACAGATCGGCTCGCCCGACGATGTTGGTGACCGATTCCGTCAATACCGGATGCACCGCCCAGAGCATGGCGATGCAGAAGGCCGCCGGAAGGGCGCGCACACGCCCGGTCATCAGGCGTAATACCAACGCGAAGAGCAGAAATACGTCGGCTGTATGCAGAAAAAAATTGATCCAGTGATACCCGGCCGGGTGATCGCCGTTTCCCAGAATGGCGTAGTTGAAAAGGTAAGAGAGTGTAGTGAGGGGCCGGTAAAGACCGCTCTCGCCGTTCGGCCACCAGTAAGTGTGCTGGAAAATCAGACCGACGTTGGAGGCTGTCGCGCTCTGGATGCGCGTATCTCCCAGAAGCAGCGTCTGGTTATCGAGCGCGAATCCGGTCGAAAAAGAATTTGAAAACGCGAGCAGCGTTAACAGGCCGAGCGCCAGAACCGCTGCGAAATAAGGGCGGCGCGAGTCACGCGCATCCGTTCGCGATTGAGGTGACGGAGTAGCTGCCGGCGTCGTCGCGACTGTGACACGCCTTCTCTTCCCGCGTTTCATCCTAACACCGCGCGCGGAGTTGCCGTCCCCTAATCCAGTCCGAACACAAACAGGGCATGCCCGGAGGGAATGACCACGTACTGCTTGCCGTTATTCATAAAGGTGATCGGATTGGCGTCGATGTTGCCGCCGCCCTCGAATCGCCACAACAGGTCTCCCTTTTGCGCGTCGAGCGCAAAGAAAGAGGTGGCGTTTGAACCGAAAACGAGACCACCCGCGGTCGACATAAGGCCGGCGTGAGAAGGCGAGTGCAGCTTATACTCCCAGCGCAACTGGCCGGTGCCGACTTCGAGCGCGCGGACCGCGCCGTAGGGCTCCTCGCCGTCGTAGTCCCGTTGGCCGCCGCCATTGAACAGCGCCCCCGCCTTGTAGTCGGCATCGCCCTTGTGATAAATGGCTCCCAGCTCTTTGGCGTTGACGTAATACAAATTCGTCTTGGGGCTGAAGGTTGAGCTGTACCAGTTGGATCCTCCGTCCAGACTCGGCCACAACAGCGTGCCCCCGACTGATGGAACCGCGTTCGGCAGACGCATCGGCCGGCCCGATTCATCGAGACCGCTCGCCCAGGTCTGTTTCACATAGGGTCGTCCGGCGATGAACTTGCCGGTCGTGCGGTCGAGCGCGTAATAGAAGCCGTTGCGATTCGCCAGCACGACCATCTTTCGAGGCTGTCCTTGATACGTTCCGTTTGCCAGAATCGGCGTCTGGGTGGAATCCCAGTCGTTTTGGTCGTGGGGAGTGTACTGGAAGTGCCACTTCTTCAATCCTGTATCGGGATCCAGCGCAATCAATGAATCGGAGTACAGGTTGTCGCCTCCTCGGACATCGCCATTCCAGTCCGGCCCTGGATTTCCCGTGCCCCAATAGAGCGTGTTTGTGTCCGGTTCGTAAACGCCAGTCACCCAGCTTGTCGCCGAGCCGGTCTTCCAGCTTTCGCCGTCCCAGGTCTCGTTGCCGGGTTCGCCTTTGGCCGGAATAGTGTTGAAGCGCCACGCCCGCTTACCCGTCTTGGCGTCGTAACCGTCGATGAATCCGCGGACGCCATATTCGCCGCCGGCCATCCCGATGATGATCTTGTCCTTTACCGCCAGCGGCGCGCCGGTACTGGAGTAACCCAGTTTGTAATCGGCCATCGGCGTGTCCCATCGCAGCGCACCCGTACGAGCATCCAGGGCAATTAAGTGTGCGTCCGTGCTGCCGTAATACACCGTGTTGCCGAGAATGGCCACGCCGCGATTCACTTTGCCGCAGCACAGCCGGAGATCGCTGGGGATGTCCTTGCGGTAACTCCACAACGTTCGACCCGTGGCTGCGTCGAGCGCCTTCACCATGTTGGGGGGCTCACTGATGAACATGGTGCCATCCACAACGATGGGCGATGTTTCAAACCCATCCAGTTCGTTGACCTGGTGTACCCAGGCGACCCGCAGCTTGGCGACATTGGAGGCGTTGATCTGATCGAGCGGCGAGTAACGCTGGCCGCTGTAATCGCGCGAGTAGGTCAGCCAGTTGCCGGGCTCCTTATCGGCATCCCGTATGCGCTCATAGGGAACGTTCACCTGAGCGAGCAGGACGGCAGGTACAAACAGCGACGCTAAAGTTCTCATTTTTCCTCTTTCAAAGAAGCGAGGTAGGCCACCAGGTCGGTCAATTCGTCATCAGAGAGTTGACCTTTATACGATGGCATCGGCGATTTTCCTCGCTGCTTGTCGACTTTCGCGATGTCGGTCTTCCAGAATGAATACGAACGCCCGGAGTCGTCCCGGATCTGGATAGAGAAAGAATCCTCGTTGACGCGGACACCTGTCAGGTTCTGGCCGTTCTTAGTGACCAACGATGTCAGCAGATACCCCTCGGGAACAGCCGCCTGTGGATCGACGATCGATTCACGCAGATACGCCGCGCTCCGGCGAGCACCGATATCCGCCAGATCCGGCCCGGAGACTCCGCCGTCGCCGTGGATCGAATGACACCCGCCACAGTTGCCTTTGCCGCGATAGACTTCTGCGCCATGCGCGGGATTACCAGGCACGGGCTTCAGTGAAACCTTGCCGAGCGAGCGCACATAGGCAGCCGTTTGGCGCATCTCATGGTCGGACATCGCGCCGGCGCCCGGCATTTCTGTGCCGCGAATGCCCTCCTCGATTACTTTGAGGAGCGCGGTATCGTCCGGGGCGTGAGACAGTTTTGGTTGCGCCAACATAGGTCCGCGTCCACCCTCGCCTTTCGGTCCGTGGCACAGCGCGCAGTGAACCGAGAAGAGCTTCTCGCCGCTAGCGAGGTCGGCGCGGGTGTTCGGAAGCTTCACTTTTGTTTCGGTCACGGCTGCCATGGACGCGACCAGGGACACGACGCACAACAGGGCGAACTTCATATCCGATCATCTTATCGTAAGCGAGGGACGGCTACCCGACTTCTTCGTTGGCGCGGCGTAGCAGAGCGCGCATATAAGTAATGCTGTAGGTATCAGCGATGCGATGGTCCGGGTCGTTGACGATGCCTGGGTAGTGATCCGGTATCAGCGAAGCGGTGCATTTTACTCGCCGGAAGGCCTTCATCACCTGATACATGTCCAGGTATCCATCGTCCTGAAAAGTCTCGTGGAAACGGGGCAGGGGGGAACTGACATTGCGGAAATGCACGCAAAAAATCTTGTTCCGCGGGCCGAAATCATCGATGATGCCGAATACATCCTTGCCCATCTGAGTTCCACCTTCGGACCATGTCCCGACGCAAAACGTATAACCGAAATACTTGCTGTTCCCAGCCACGTCATCGGCCCGCTTGTATCCGTCATAGTTAACGAAAAGCTTCGCCACGCCGTTCATCATCGCCGATGCGGCGGTCGGCGGATCGTCGGGATGAAGCGCCAGCCGTACGTCCGCTTTCTCGGCAACCGGGAGCACCGCTTTAATGAAATAGGTGTAGTTGGCCCACATGTCGTCGGCGCTGTACACGCGGTCGAACATCTGCTTGTCAATTTCCTTGTGAAAGTCATTGACATCATATTCGCGGACCTTATAACCGCGCGAGGTTACGATCTGCTTGGTGGTGTAGGTGTTGCCGGGGTGAAAATCTATTTTTGTTGAGTAGATGCCCAGGCGGCCCAGATCTCGAATGAAGGTCTGGAACTTTTCGATGTCTTCGTCGCGTCCTGGCTTACCGAGCTGAATTTTTTGCGAGCGATAGTGATCGACGATACCGCAGTGAATCTTGATACCAAAACGCCCCAGCCGGTCCTGCGTGTCCTTAATGAGGTCGAAGTTCGTTTCAATCGGAAACTGCACGTGCACCCATTGCACGCCGATCTGTTTCAGGAAAAGGAAGTGGTTATCGTCGGCGCGCGCGTTAACCATAGTCGCGACCTTGGTGTTGTTCGGATCGTATTCGTCCAGGCGCGTGGCCGCGCTGGCGAACGGCGCCGTGGAGATGGTCTGAGCCGCGGCGGCCGCGAGCGGAAGCTTGAGAAAGTTTCGGCGATGAGTGGATTTCACAATATACCTCCAGATTTGTCGCTTCCCACGATTTTACCGCCAAGGGTGTATCGTTGGTGTATGGCTCTTTCGGCAAGGAATCAACTGCAAGGGAAAATTGAAAAGATCACCATGGGAGACATAATGGCTCACGTGGTGGTCAAGCTCGGGAAGTTCACAATCGAGAGCGTAATCACTCGCCAAAGTGCAAAAGAGATGAAGCTGAAAAAGGGCGACAGCGTGGAGGTGGTTATCAAATCCACCGAGGTCATGTTACGGAAGTAGGATCGGAATTCCGTCAGCGGCTAGCGATCCAGTCCATTCCGTCCGGGCCCGTGCCAGTAGAAATGCGGCCGGTCACCTCAAGATTCTTAAGATCTACTACGGCGACGTAGTTGTCATTCGTCGCGGCGACATAAGCGCGCGACCCGTCAGGCACGACCTGAATACCCGCGACGCTTCGGCCCAGAGTTAAATGCTTGACCTCTTTCCGCGTGGCGACATCGACCACGATGAGACCGCCGTTCGTTAAATCCGAGATCAGAACACGCTTCCCGTCGGGCGTAAACTTCAGGCGATTGGATCGCTTCGCATCCACCGGGAAGGTCTGAATAACCTTCTTTCCGGCGATATCCACGATCGAAACTGTTCCATCGCCCGCGTTCGCGGCCCATAGTTGTTTTTCGTCCGGGGATACGTCGAAGCCTTCCGCCCCGTGACCGACCGGGACCACTGTCTGCCGCCAGTCATCAGTGGAACCTGTGCGTTCAAAAATCGAGATCGTGCCAGATCCGATATTCGACGTGAAAATCGTATTACGGTCTTTGCTCATTGCGACCATGTGAGTGCCATCCTGGCCGGTGCCCATCACCCAGTCGACCCGGTTGGTGGCCGGATCGTAGCGGCCGATGGCTTTGCTGCCTTCGGCGGTGAAGTAGACTTTCCCATCCACCGAGAAGAGGCCATGCGGCCGCAACATTGGCGAAAGATCCACGCGGTGTATTTCCTTTCGGCTCGCGATATCGATCACCGAGAGCGTGTGTCCCGGCATTTGGCCGGATCCGTAATTGGACGCGACCGCGATTTTGCCGTCAGTGGTTGCGACCACTTCGTGCGGGCCATCGCCGGTGGGCGCGCGGCCCAGAACCTTTTGCGTGGTGGGGTCGATAATCGCCACCGACCCTTCTTTATTGAGCACCAGAAGGGATTGTGCCTGCGTGGCAGTAGCCACTGCGAAGACACCAACAAGTGTGCTCGTACCCAGAAGTTTTAGTCGATGCATTTTTCGATTCTCCTATCGATGGAAACGACCAACCGGCATGGTATCCAATGCAAAAAGCTCGACTGCGTAATGATGATGCGAGCCAACCGTCGGCGCGCCGGGCCCTCGATAGCCAATCAATCCGCCGCCATTCTTGCCCTGCACGGCCGGAACATTGGCCCATTCCAGTTTCGGCGACACCAGATTCACCTCGGACTGGGTGTATTTACGGGGGATTTCCGTGCCATCGGCAAACGCCGGGCTCGTCAGCGTCATACCAGGTCCGGCGGGTCCTCTGCCCATTTTGCCTTTGTCCTGCGCGACAGCCGCGCCAATAACGGTGGCGAGCAGAATCGTATACGTCAGGATTTGTCTGATTCTCATGGACGCCTCGCGTTGTCCAGCATAGCATTGGCTATACAGCGATGCTAGAATCCGGCATGCCGCGCCGTTTTGCATTCACTGTTCCTCTGGTGAAGCTTGGCGGGGGCACGCCTATGTATGTCCTCGAGATTCCCGAGCGCGTTAGCGCTTCCATCGGCCGTCGTGGTCCGGTGCCGATCGTGGCCACTCTAGCGGGGACGGTGGAGATCCAGGCAAGCCTGGTTCCCATGGGCGGTGGAAGACACCGGCTTCAGCTCAACGGTCGCACACGCGACGAGTTGGAAATCGGGCCCGGCGACCGCGTGCGCGTTGTACTGTTGGTGCCCGAGAAGCCGCCGGTGCTTCCGCTGCCTTCTGAGCTTGCAGTGGCCCTGAGGGAGGCCGATCTGCAAGAGTCTTTTGCGGGTTTTCCTGTTGGAAAACAGAATCACATCATCCTGTGGATCGAGGAAGCGGTTCGGCCGCAAACCCGAGAGAAGCGCGTTGCGAAGGCCATCGAAGTTGCCTTTCGCGCTCGAGAGCGGGTTCACGAGCGGAAGAAAACGTTACGGTAGGGCGCTTTGCCGGCCTCGGCAAGTTCGACCAGCAGAGGACGATGGTCGCTACGGCCTTTCCATTCCTCGTACGATCCGACCTCCACGCGTTGCACATTCGGCGCCCAGTCCTGGGGGATGAAGCAGTAGTCTATGTGAAACGGGCGTTGCTCTTTCCATTGAAAGTAGTAGGTGGGCTTTTTCTCTTGGCCGTGAGCTTCGCGATGAAAGAAATGGTAGCTGCTTACCAAGCCGAGCTCCGCGAGCATCTTCACTAAGGCGCTATGGCTGAGACCGTCGGCATGGTTTGAGTCCCACCTAGCGTTGGAGTTGAGGTCACCGGCAAGGACCGTAGGATACCGTGCGAACAGCTTTCGATAAAGTTTGACCGCGCGCACCACGCCCTCGACATACGGGCTGGCTTGGCTGCCCTTTGACCAAACGGCGATTAGCAGGAAGTTGGTTGGTCCGGCTACTTCAACTGGAATAGCGTACCGTGGAACGCCAGCCACCTTGGGAAGAGCACGAAGTCGATACGGCCCGTTGGCGAAGACGGCGATGCCCTGGCACGGGTTGTGTCCAAACCACAAACATTGGTCGGTTACGCAGGTCGGCTTGGCGCATTCCTGAATTACGGCGACATCCGGCGCCAGCGCTTCCAGGAACGAGGCCTTCTTCAGATATTGGCCTCGGCAGCAGTTCCACGTTACCAAACGCATGATTTAAGCCGGCACCGCGCGCCAGTATTCTAGCGGGCAGTATTCTAAACGTCAGTCTTGGCCGCCGTGTGCGTGACGGTAGCGGCGTTTCGTCGGCCTGTCGGAGCGGAGGAGTTTGCGCCAGTATCATTGCGACGGCCGGACGCGGAGCGGGCCGCTTCCCGTGCCGCCGTTATTTGTTCCGGTGTTCTGAGATCGGGTTCCGATAACTTAACGTGCTCTTTGGCGCGCGCAACCTGCCGCTTGTGGCGCTTTTGTAATCTCTTGTCCATCCCTATATTTTACAGGGCCGCGGCCTATTTTACAGGGGGCCGAAGGCGGCCCTAATTGTCCTCTTCAGCAGCCGTGCAGATCATGGCCTCGGTGGTGAGCATGAGAGAGGCGATGGAAGCCGCATTTTGCAGAGCCGTGCGAGTCACCTTGGTGGGATCGATCACGCCGGCCTTCACCAGATCTTCGTACTGTTCCGTGGAGGCGTTGAAGCCGAAGTTAGGATCCTTGTGGTTCTTGATCTTCTCCGACGACCACGGCGCCCTCGGTCCCGCAGTTCAGCACGATCTGGCGGACCGGTTCCTCGCAAGCGCGGCGCACGATGGTGACGCCGAACTGCTCGTCGCCTTCGAGCTTCAGCTTCTCCAGCGCGATCGATGCTCGCAGCAGCGCGACGCCTCCGCCCGGCACGATGCCTTCCTCCACCGCCGCGCGAGTGGCATGCAGAGCATCCTCGACGCGGGCCTTTTTCTCCTTCATCTCGGTCTCGGTCGCGGCGCCGACTTTGATGATCGCCACGCCGCCGGCCAGCTTCGCCAGCCGCTCCTGCAGCTTCTCGCGATCGTAGTCCGAGGTGGTTTCTTCGACCTGAGCGCGGAGTTGCTTGATCCGGCCCTCGATATTCTTCTGCGCTCCGCCGCCGTCGATGATGGTGGTGGTGTCTTTGTCCACCGTGACACGCTTGGCGCGGCCCAGATCCGTCCAGCTTGACGCCTTCCAGCTTGATGCCGGTCTCTTCCATGATGGCCTTGCCGCCGGTCAGGATCGAGATGTCTTCCAGCATGGCCTTGCGGCGGTCGCCGAAGCCCGGCGCCTTCACGGCGCAAACATTGAGCGTGCCGCGCAGTTTGTTGACCACCAGCGTGGCCAGCGCTTCGCCTTCCACGTCTTCGGCGATCAACAGCAGCGGCTTACCCGCGCGCGCGATCTGTTCGAGCAGCGGCAGCAGGTCTTTCATGCTGCCGATCTTCTTCTCGTGGATCAGGATGTAGGGATCTTCGAAGCACGCACTCCATGCGCTCGGCGTCGGTCACAAAGTAGGGCGAGAGGTAGCCGCGGTCGAATTGCATTCCGTCCACGGTGTGCCAGCTCGGTGGTCATGGTCTTGGATTCCTCGACCGTGATCACGCCGTCCTTGCCGACCTTCTTCATGGCCTCGGCAATGATGTTGCCGATGGTGGAGTCGCTGTTGGCGGAAATACTGCCGACCTGCGCGATCATGTCGCCGGAGACGGGCTTCGAGAGCTTCTTGACTTCCTCGACGGCCACTTCGACGGCCTTATCGATGCCGCGCTTGATGGCCATCGGATTCGCGCCCGCCGTCACCGCCTTGACGCCCTCGCGGAAAATCGCCTGGGCCAGAATGGTGGCGGTGGTGGTGCCGTCGCCGGCAACATCGGAGGTTTTCGACGCCACTTCGCGCACCATCTGCGCGCCCATGTTTTCGAGCGGGTCCTTCAGCTCGATCTCTTTCGCCACCGTAACGCCGTCTTTGGTGATGGTCGGTCCGCCGAATTTCTTCTCGAGAACGACATTGCGGCCGCGGGGGCCGAGAGTCACTTTCACTGCGTCGGCGAGCTGGTTGACGCCGCGCAGGATCGCCTGACGGGAATGATCGCTATAAATAATCTGTTTTGCCATTAATGGTTTCCTTTTTGAATTGAATGTGAATTAGCTGGCTTTCTTGGCCGCTTTGGCGACGGAATCCAAAATGCCGAGGACGTCGTCCTCGCGCATGATGATGTACTCAGTGCCCTCCACTTTGGTCTCGCTGCCGGAGTATTTTCCAAAGAGGATGCGGTCGCCGGCTTTGACATCCAGGGCCGCCAGTTTGCCGTCCTCGAGCCGCTTGCCATTTCCGACGGCGATCACTTCGCCCTCTTGCGGTTTTTCCTTGGCGGAATCGGGGATGATGATCCCGTGGCTGCGTGGTTTCCTGTTCTTCAATCCGCTTCACCACGATGCGGTCGTATAAGGGTCGAATGTTCATAGTTTCTTTCCTATTGTTCCGTGCCGGTTGGCACTTCTCTGTGCTCGTGGCGCGAGTAGCGGTTGAGCAGGCTCATCAGCTTCTCAGCCGACCGGGGTGCGCGCACGCCTCCGGTTACAATGCGACGGTTTTCCAATTTCTTGCCGTAGAGTGCCTGGTTGTCATCCAGGTCCTGCCGCAGCGTGGCGCCTTCGAGCGCGATCCCGGCGAACAATCCCTGAGAGCGCGACCACGAAAGAATTTCAGCGTGCATCTGGGCATCTGTTTGGGCCGTGGCAGTGCGTCCGACGGGGCCGGCCGCTACTGAGCCTTCGGCGCCCAAAGTGAATTTACTGGACAGCAGTTTATCTTCGCCGCGGTCATTCATCACCAGCATGATCACGTCGGTCTCTGATCCGCCGATCTGGAATCCGACGCTGCCGCCTTCAACGCGAACCGTGCCGGGCGCCGACCAGCCCGCTCCGCTTTTGTTCCGGCAGGAGAGATAGCCCTTGCCATATTTGCCGCCAAACACGAAAGCCGCCGTCTTGAGCCCCGGTACAATCACAATACAGTGGGCGTTTTCGAGCAGCTCTTGCGGGATGCCTTTGTCGGGCGTGTCCATAATTTCTGAAAACACGGCAGCGGCCTCGTCGAGGCGCTTGCCGTTATCGTTATCTTTGGCTGCCAACGGCGCGACGGCTAAGGGCGCCAGAGCTAACGTAGTAACCAGAATCAGCTTCATTTTCCACCTCTTTCGATACCTTCCGCAGCACGCCTTGCACCAACGCCGAGCGGTGTTGAGCCAAATCGTTTCACAATGAGCTGCGTGCCGCTTTTCGGTTCTTATGAGTAACGATATGCGGTCAAGTGACCGCGTATGGTCAAATATCGCCCTGAAGCCTCTTCGCCCTGGGGTTCTGAATCGCCATCCAGCGGTTTAAGCCACGGGATGAAGCTTGGACACAGATAGCAACTGCAAACCAGGCTTGCCAGTGCGATAAGAACCCACTGGCTATGAAGAAGTGGCTGGTCCATCCGGGGTCGGCGCCAAAACGCCAGCAGCCCAGCGCCCCGGCCAGGACTGTGACCGGCGCCGGAAGCACCACCAACATCCGCGATCCCAACGTCATCAATTGCGCGTTGACGAGTATGGAATGATAACGTCGTCCGTGAGCGGCGCGGTCTGGCATAATCTAATCCCTGCATTTGTTCCACCACTCCCCCGGGGATCGACGCTCGCCGCACTCTCTACGCGAGCCGCACCAGGGCGGACTTGGCCGCCCCAGCGCCGAAAGAGCTGTTAGTTATGGACCGCAACTTGAGCGGCAATATTGTGGAAGGTCGAATTGCAAACCTCATAAGAGCGAACCTGAGGAGTGCCTTCAGTTACTTTCCCAAGCGTCTTGAGGACTTCTGCGTAAGAATCGCGGCCGTAGGCCTCCGCGTTCTCTTTGTTGTCCCACAAGCTGATTCCAAGAGCTTCCGCTCCGCCGGGAAGAACGAATGTGAGTTCGTCCTGGAAGCCTTTCTGATTTCGGAGCACAGGTAGGGATTCATTCTCGATCAGTCGTGTAAACTCAGCGACACTATTGGGTTTCAGGCGGATGGAGATGCTGCGAGCAAACATGGCAACCTCCTTAAGGCTGGGTTTTTGACTAAGAGGAAGGAGTAGATGACCTGACTTAGTTCAGATGATCTGCAGAGTGAGCAGAAATGCTCAGGCATCACTACTGTAGGTACATTCGCCTGACTTGTCAAGCTGCTAAACAGCTCCGCCAAGTAGAATCCGCGGCCAGCCGCTGTGCTAGCCTTGCGTTTTCATGGCTCACACCGGATTTGATCTTTCTGCGGCCGCCCATCAGGAGATGATAGACTGGGGCTTCGATCCCGATTTCCCTCCGGCGGTCAGCCAGCAACTGGCCGCTCTAAAGACTGCCGCGGCGCCTAAACCCGGCGGCGATGTGCGCGACTTGCGCTCGCTGCTGTGGTCTTCCATCGATAACGATACCTCCCGCGATCTCGATCAGGCCGAAGTGGCCGAACGAGTAAGCGCCGGAATTCGCGTTCTGGTCGCGGTGGCCGACGTCGATTCCGACGTGCCCATCGCGTCGCCCATCGACAAACACGCCGCTGCTCAAACTACCAGTGTCTATACGGGCATCCGAACTTTTCCCATGCTGCCGGACCAGTTATCGACGGATCTGACTTCGCTGAACCAGGACGTCGACCGCTTAGCCGTAGTGATTGAAATGGTCGTCTCGCCCGGCGGCGCGATCAGCTCCGGCGGCGTTTACCGGGCGCTGGTGCGTAATCGGGCGCAACTCGCTTACAACGGCGTCGGAGCCTGGCTGGAAGGAAGTTCGGCGGCGCCACAAAAAGTGGCCGCCTCCGCGGATCTGGCCACTCAACTCAAATTGCAGGATGAAGCGGCGCAACTGATGTTCCAAGAGCGCCAGCGGGAGGGCGCCCTAGACATCGACCGCGTGGAGGCAGAAGCTGTCATTTCCAACGGGCGAGTACAGGGGATTAATACCCGCAAGAAAAATCGCGCCACTGCGCTAATCGAGAATTTCATGGTCGCGGCGAATGGCGTAATGGAGCGCACTCTCATGCAGGCCGGCATCTCTTCCATCCGGCGCGTAGTGAAAACGCCTGTGCGCTGGCAACGAATCGTCGAGCTCGCCGCGCGCTACGGCGATAAACTGCCGCCCGTACCCGATTCGGGCGCGCTCAACCTGTTTCTTCAGAAAAGAAAGACCGTCGACGCGGTGCACTATTCCGACATCTCTCTGGCAGTGATAAAGCTCATGGGGCCGGGCGAGTATGTGCTTTCGCGCCCAGGTGATAAAGATCAGGGGCACTTCGCATTGGCCGCGCCTGACTACACTCACTCCACCGCGCCGAACCGCCGCTTCGCCGATACGGTGGCCCAGCGGTTGATCAAATCCGTCCTCGCTAAGCAGCCGGCGCCGTATTCGGACCCGCAACTGGATTCCATTGCGCGCAATTGCACCCTCAAGGAAGATGCCGCGCGCAAAGTGGAGCGCTCGATGAGTAAGCGCATTGCGGCTGTGGCGCTCCAGCGTCGAATCGGCGAGACCTTCGCGGCCGTGGTGACCGGCGTCACGCCCAAGGGAACTTTCGTCCGCATATCAGGCCCGCCCGCCGAAGGGCTTCTCGTACGCGGCCAGCAGGGTGTCGATGTGGGAGATGAGCTTCAGGTGAAATTGGTGAACACCGACCCCTGGCGCGGCTATCTGGATTTCGCCAGATAAATTGGGGACCACATTTCCGGGTTAGTTCTCAACTTCCACCGATTCGTCTTGTTCGTCCCGCGTGGGAACGCCGTGGAATCGGACCACCTCCACACGGAGCTGGGCTTTGCCGCTGGCGGGCGAGATGTCTAGCAGAAGGAAATGGTGAAACCCGCCATCGGCGTCGGCCAGACCTTTGACTAGCGGCGCTCCCATGCCGCCCGTCAAGCGAGTCTCGACTCCAGCCTGATTGTAGGCGGCGTACATGTGGCTATGACTTACGAACAGCATGGCAACGCCGTATTGCTTGAACAGTGCGAGGGCGGCGTCCGAATCCCGAATGGCGCTCGGCCCATCCTCATCCATCGCGTGGGTGGTGATCGGATTCTTTGCGAGCGGCTTGTGCATCCCGACCAGGATTATGCTCCTGGCCGCACTTGCAGCCTGCAGATCTCCGGCCAGCCACGAAAGCTGCGGGTCGCCGAAACCCTCGCCCCTCCGGCTGACGTTATCCAACGCGATAAAGTGAACCACTTTCCCGATCTCCGCGCTGTAGACTACTTGCTGGAGTGGAGACGGCCGAATACCGGGCTTCCGCAGAAAGTCCTCCTTGAATTTCTCGATTGCGCGCCGGCCGCTGGTTAGGCGTACCGTTCCGAAAAGCTCCACCTCATGGTTTCCAATTACCGGATAGAACGGAATCCCTGGCAGATCCCGGAGCCGCGGCATAAAGAACCGATCCGCAAAGCTGGTGATCTCCATGTCGCCGAGGAATACGAACGCCATCGCTCCACGCCTGCCGGCTTCCTCGAAGGCCCACGGAACAACGTGCGAGCGGTCGTCACGGGAGTCGCCTCCGACGGCCAGCCGAATGACGCCTGGGTCCGGCTGATCCGGTAAATAGTCCGTATGCTGGAAGGCTGAGCAGCACGTGGCGCTGCGGATGCTGCTGGAGCGCCCGCTTTTGCATGCGACCGCACTGAGTAGCAGCCAGGCAGCCGATACTATCGCACAGGTCCTTGGTTTCACCGTCCCACTGAGGCTAGCAGGTTCTCTCGTAACCGATGTGGGTTCTGTCGTAACCTAAAGCCTTAGACCAAACTATGGCCGAATCCCCCATCACCCCTCGCGCCCAGGACTTCGCCGCCTGGTACCAAGACGTTGTCATCCAAGGCGACATGGCCGAGCCGGCCGAAATCGTGAAAGGCTGCATGGTCATTAAAGCCAATGGCTATGCGGTGTGGGAAGGCATCCAGCGCGAATTCGATCAGCGTTTTAAGGCCACCGGACATCAGAACGTCTACTTCCCGCTGCTCATCCCGCAGAGCTTCCTGCAGAAGGAAGCCGAACACGTGGAGGGTTTTTCACCAGAGCTCGCCGTGGTCACCATCGCCGGCGGCAAAACGCTCGAAGAGCCGTATGTGATTCGCCCGACCTCTGAAACCATCATTGGGCATTTTTTCGCCAAGTGGATCCAGAGCTATCGCGACCTGCCGGTGCTGGTCAACCAGTGGTGCAATATCATCCGTTGGGAGCTGCGGACGCGCATGTTCCTTCGTACCACCGAGTTCCTCTGGCAGGAAGGCCACACGGCGCACGCCACGCACGAAGAATCGCTGGCGGAAGTGCTGAAGATTCTCGATGTCTATGCCGACGTTGCCGAAAACATCATGGCCATGCCCGTGATCAAAGGCATGAAGACGTTGTCCGAGAAATTCGCGGGAGCGGTTCGCAGCTACGCCATCGAAGCCATGATGCAGAACGGCCTGGCGCTGCAAGCCGGCACCAGCCACGACCTCGGCCAGAATTTCGGCAAGGCCTTCGACGTTCGTTTTCAGAGCAAAGAAGGGCAGCTCGATTACGTCTGGCAAACCAGTTGGGGCGTCAGCACGCGCTTGATCGGCGGCCTGATCATGAGCCACTCCGACGACAAAGGACTGGTGCTTCCGCCCAAGCTCGCTCCCGTGCCTTCTGTGCTGGTTCCGATCTATCGCAAGGACGAAGAGAAAGGCCGCGTGTTAGAAGCCGCCCACCGGATCGCCAAGGACGTCGGCGCCAAGATCGACGACCGGGAAGGGCAAAGCCCCGGCGCCAAGTTCTTTCACTGGGAGCGCCGAGGCGTGCCCGTGGTTCTAGAACTGGGGCCGCGCGATCTGGCCGCCAATAACATCGTTCTGAAGCGCCGCGACACCGGAGCCAAAGAACCTTTGCCGCAAGCCGACCTGGCCTCGCGATTACCGGCCGTGCTCTCTCAAATGCAAACCGATCTCTATCGCGCCGCCAAGGAGCGCCTCAAATCCAATACTGTCCTCGCAAATTCGCTCGACGAAGTGGAGTCGATTCTCAGGGAGGTGACCGCCGAAAAAGGTGGCGGCAAATTCGTCATGGCCCATCTGAAGGACGATCCGGCTTGCGACGCGCGGCTGAAAGAATTCAAGGCCACCGTGCGCTGCATTCCCATGGTCGACGAATACGATGGCCCGGGCAAGTGCATCGTGACGGGCGAACTGGTCGACCGCCGCTCGGTCATAGCGAAAGCGTATTAAATGAAGCGAAAGCGTATTTGATGAAATCGTTCTGCTGGACCGTCCTGCTTGTCGCCGCGGCTTTGGCCCAGGCTCCTGAGCAGATCCAGATCAATCCGCCCTACGTTCGCACTCCGGACAAAGTCGTGAGCGCCATGCTTAAGCTCGCGGACGTCAAAGCCAGCGACGTCGTGTACGACCTCGGCTGTGGGGACGGCCGCATCGTGATTGCCGCCGCCAAGGACTACAGCGCGCACGGAGTGGGAATCGATATCGATCCCGAGCGCATTCAGGAAGCCCGCGAGAATGCGCGCAAGGCCGGCGTAGAAGCGCTAGTGAAGTTCGAAGTGAACGACCTGTTCGCCAGCGACATTCACAACGCCACCGTCGTCGCGCTCTATCTGCTGCCCGACGTGAATCTCCGCCTGCGACCTAAGCTACTCAAGGATCTCAAGCCGGGCACGCGCATCGTCTCGCACGATTTTCATATGGGCGATTGGAAACCTGACAAGCATGAGCTGGTCGACGCCGGCAGCAATATTTATCTTTGGAAAATTCCAGGGAGAACTCCCGCCAAATGACGAAACCCTTGCGCATCGGCCTGATCGTGCCATCGTCCAATACGGTGATGGAGCCGGATTTTCATCGGCATCTTGGCCAGGCGGCCTTGGTGAGCACGACGCGAATCTTTCTCGAGAGCGTGACTCGCGACGCGGAAACCCGGATGCTCGAAGGCGATCTTCCCAAGGCGGCGGAGCTGATCCGAACCACCGCGCCGGATGTTGTAGTCTTCGGCTGCACCTCGGCCGGCGCACTCGGAACATTGGCCCACGATAGAGCGATCGGAGAGGCGATCGAAAAAATAACAGGGGCGCGCGCCATCACCGTGCTTCAGGCCGTGCTGTCGCAACTGCGGGTCATCGGGCCACGGAAGCTGGCCGTCTTCACGCCCTACATACCAGACTTGACCGATGGCGTCGCATCATCGCTGGCCGAAGCCGGATTCCCGCCGCTGAAAGCCACCGGAATGGGCATCCAAGCTAATCTCGAAATCGGCCGGGTAACGCCTGCCGAGATCGTCGATTTTGTCGAGTCTCAAATCGAAGGCAGCGCTCCGGACTGCATTTTCCTGTCATGCACCAACTGGCGCGCCATTGAGGCGATCGAACCGCTCCACAGAAAGCTTGGGATACCAGTCATCTCCAGCAACCAAGCCGCTCTTGTAGCTGTGGGGCAGGTCTCCGACCTGCCGATTAAACCAGATTCTTCAGCGCTTCCCGCTTACTCAGGGGACTGAGCCGCCCATCGTGCTCGGCCACATAACGGCGCACTTCCTGCCCGTCCGTCTTGGCGAACTGCCGCAATGCCCAGCCGATGGCTTTTCGCAGGAAGAACTCTTTCTCGCCAATCGACGGGCGGATGCAATCGTACAACAGATCAAGATCGGTCTCGCCCTTGAAGCCCAGCTGCGCCAGGATCGCACTCCGGCGCTTCCATATGTCGTCCGACTTCGCCCAGGCGCGCAATACCCGACGCATCTTTACCGGATACAGCCGCAGCAGCTCGCCGATTCGATGGCCGGCGATCGAATCGACGTAGTCCCACCATGCGCCGCTGGTGATCATCTCTTCGTACATCGGCAATGCATCCAGCGTCCTGAATTTGCGATAGGCCGAATAACCGGCCAGCTCGATCGCCAGATAGCGCTCTTCACGATAGCGCGCCCCGCGCCACAACTCGAGCACCGTATCGCGCCATTCTGAGAACGAATCCAGCTTGTGCGCCGAGAAAACAGCCTTAGCCGCTTTCCTCAGAGGTGTCGCTTGAATCCCGAGATACGGCATCGCCGACTTCATGTAGGCCTGCATGATCGGCGCTTTCACCGGATCGGCGGCGTCGCGAAGCGCCTTCCTGGCAGCTAGGATCAAGGCGCGCTTGGGATCCTTCTTCATTGATCGGCGACCCTTGCCGCCAGTGCCTTTGCCGCCAGCGTCTTTGGCGCCACCAACCGATAGCTGCCAGTCACGAGTTCGCTGACTTCATCCCAGTCGATGTCCCCCCGGTCTAATCGCAGCGCCACCCAACCCTTCGATCCGATGTAGGCAGGGATGTAGAATTTGTCCGGATTCGCGGCGGCCAGCACCTTATGGTCGCCGGGCAACACCTTGCACGTCACTGCCACGATGCCGTCGCCATGATGGTCATTGAGGAAGTACGCGAAAGTCCTCTTGCGGACCTGGAAGCCCGCGTGTTGTCCGTTGTAATCGCGCGCGGCTTCGGGAAGCGCGAGACAGATTTTCGTAAGCCGGACCAGGCGCCGATCTTCTCTGGAAGGCTCCGTAGACATTGCGTTACAGGCTATTATCTCAGCTCACCGCGATCGGTTTCCTCAAACATCCCAGGTATTCGGGACCTTCCCCGCCGGCTCCCATTCGCCCAGCGGCGGATTTTGCAATGCCGCCACGACCAGCACAGAACCTGCGATCCTATATATAACCTGCGATCCTATAAATATGGATCCGCTTCGCATTGTCGCCATCGGCGGTGGCACCGGGCTCTCGACACTGCTCCACGGCCTGAAGCGCTACGCTCATCCGCAGCGCGACATCGACATCACCGCAGTGGTCACCGTCACTGACGACGGGGGCAGTTCCGGCCGTCTGCGCCGTGAATTCGATGTTCTGCCGCCCGGCGACATCCGCAACTGTATGGTGGCGCTTTCGGAAGACGAAGCCCTGCTCTCGAAACTTTTTCAATACCGTTTCACCGATGGCCGCGGCTTGAAGGGGCACAGCTTCGGCAACCTCTTCCTGACAGCGCTTACAAATCTCACCGGCGATTTCGCCCGCGCCGTCAAGCTATCGTCGGAAGTGCTGGCCAGCCTGGGCCGCATCTATCCTGCTACCGGCGCCAATGTGATGCTGGAGGCAGAACTGGCAAATGGACGCATAATCGCCGGCGAGACCAGGATTAGCAAGAGCCGTTCACGCATCAAACGGATTCGAACCCGGCCCCGGGTGTGCAGGCCGCTGCCCGAGACGCTGGAGGCCATCGAGCAGGCCGATGTCATTACCTTGGGCCCGGGGTCGCTCTTCACTAGCGTAATCCCAAACGTGCTGGTGAAAGGAATTCCGGAAGCCATTCGCAGCAGCCAGGCTTTGCGGGCCTATTTTGTGAATCTCATGTGGCAGCCTGGCGAGACCATCGGATTTCGCGCCTCTGACCATGTAGCCGCCATCAATCAGCACGCCGGATTCAATCTATTCGATGTTGTAGTGGTTAACACGCGCTCCATCAACGTCCGTCAACGTAGAAAATACGCCGCCGAAGAGGCCCAGCCGGTGGTCAACGATGTTGATCGGCTGGTCGAGATGGGATTGCACGTGGTGGCCGCCGATCTGCTGGGTGAAGGCGATATCGTCCGCCACGATCCCCGGGCTACCGCCGACGTCGCCATGGAGCTGGCTCGTAGAGGCCGCGCCCGTCGCCGGAAAATCCGCATTCTTGGACAAAAATAAACTGCCGCCGTCGAAGACAAGCCGAATGAAATCACCGATCAACGTCGTGATCCTGGCCGCCGGCCTCGGCACTCGCATGAAATCGAAACGCGCCAAAGTCCTGCATCGCGCCGGAGGGTTAACACTGGTCGAGCATGTCGTAAATGCCGCCAAGACCATTACGCCACCCGAGAACATCACTGTGGTCATTGGATCTCAAGCCGAACAGGTGCGGGCCGCGCTGGCGCATTCTCGCGTACGATTCGTGGAGCAAAAAGAGCAGAAGGGTACCGGGCACGCGCTCATGATGTGTCGCGACAGTTTGGCTTCGCAAGGCGGGCTGGTAGTGGTCACCTACGGCGACGGCCCATTGCTTTCGCGCGCTACTCTGCAGGCGTTAGTGGACCGCCAACGCGCCGGCGATCAAGCCGCGACACTCATCACCACGCGTCTAGCCGACCCCACCGGCTACGGGCGCATCATCCTGGGCAAGCAAGGAGACGTCCAGGCTATCGTTGAGCAGAAAGCCGCTACGCCACAGCAGCTCTCGATTCCCCTGATCAACTCCGGGATTTACTGTTTCGACGCGGACCTTCTGTGGAAACACATCGCCGAAATCGGGACCAACAATCCCGCGCACGAGTATTATCTGACGGACATGGTCGAGATTCTCAACCGCGCTGGGCACAAGGTGGCCGCGCTGGAGGTCCCGGATTCCGAGGAGCTGCTGGGAATCAATACGCGCGCCGAGCTGGCCGCGGTCGACAAGATTTTCCGCGAGCGAAAAGTGCGGGAGCTGATGCTGGAGGGCGTGACGATCGAGAAGCCGGAGACGGTCACAATAGACTGCGCGGTGCGAATCGGCGCGGATTCAATCGTAGGGCCTTTTGCGCAGATTCTGGGAAAGACCGAGATCGGCGAGGACTGCCGCATCGGCTCCTGTTCGATCATCGAGAATTCGAAACTGGCGGACCGGGTAAACGTGGCCCCCTTCACATCCATCGCGGATTCGCAGGTGGACGCGGACGCGCACGTCGGGCCTTTCGCGCGCTTGCGCGGGGGCGCACGGGTTGGAGTGGGCGCGCACATCGGCAACTTCGTCGAGCTGAAGAACACGCAATTCGGCGCCGGAGCGAAGGCCAATCATCTGGCTTACCTTGGCGACGCTGATATCGGACAGAAAACTAACATCGGGGCCGGCACCATCACCTGTAACTTTGACGGCGTGCAAAAGCATCGCACCAAGATCGGAAAGGAAGCTTTCGTCGGCAGCAATTCCACGTTGGTCGCGCCCATCGAGATCGGGGATGAAAGCTACATCGGGGCCGGGTCGGTGATCACCGATGAGGTTCCCAAAGACGCTCTCGCGTTGGGAAGGGCGCGCCAGGTGGTGAAGGAAGGCTGGGCCGCCAAGAGAAAAAAGAAGAAGTGACTATTTCTTATCTTGCGGCGGCTTCTGCGCGCCCGCGCGGACCACGATCAAGCGCGCGATATCGCCGTCGTCGTTGGTCACGAATCCAACCGTAACCTTCGTGTGTACGCGCAGCCGTCCTTCGATGCGCGTATCGGATTTGATCAAGAATGTGTGCTTCTCGGCAGGTTTACCCAGAATACTTCGCGAAACAGTGATCTTGGTGGTGGACAATTCCACTACCGGGCCGGAGAATGTGTCGTCGTAGCTGGGCTCACTCTTAGGCGCGTCCTTCTTCGATAGATCGGACTCCTGAGCGCACACGAACCCCGTGAAAAGGCTCGCGCCAAGCATCAAGATGATGGCCAGACGCCGCACACTTGAATGATAGAACAACCTAACGAATTAGGTGCTTAAGATGGATTAAACTTGCTTCATTCAGTCAAGCTGTTTACCCTGCCTGGAAGAAGCCTTAGTACGGCATCGCGCGGTTGGTGACCTTGCGGCCAGCCTCCGCCGTCTTCTCGCCGGATCCGATCATGAAGCCCGCCTTGATGTCGTCGGCCGTGTGGTTCGGCGTGATCCCGATCCACGCCAGTTTGTGCGACTGCGCAGCGGCAAAAATCCGCGCTTCGGCCGCTAAGAGTCTGGGGTCACCACCCTTCACTCCCAGCGATAGCGCCATATCGCCCGGGCCGCCTTCGCCGAAACCAATGCCCGGCACCTTCAAAGTCTCCTCGACGTTGGAAAGCGCAACTTTGTCCTCGATCTTGACGCCTATCAGCAGCTCACCGTTCGGGTTGAGTGGCCACGGGTCGGCTTTCTGCATGTACTCATCCGTCGACACGCCCCAGACCTTAGCCGCCATGGCCGCTCCGTGAGCGCCCCGCGTGCCTTCCTTGAGTCCTGCCTGCCCTACGCCCTGTTCACGGTTGGGATAGCGCACTGCTTCGACCAAAGCCCGCACCGCTCCTGGCGTATCGGCATGCACCAGAAGAATGCCATGGACGCCGGTGCCCAGCACCTGCTCGAACATCCAGGCATTCGCTCGTACCGAAGCTTCATCGGTGCCACGGACGGGCACATTCACGATGACCGCTGGAGTGCGATGGCCGGTGCGCGTGGGGCCGCCGGCCACCAGACCTTGCATGTATGCAGCTAAGCCAGCGATATCATACGGCGCGGCTTCCATGTCATAGCTGATGTAATCGGCAAATGTTTGGGCGTCCAGTTTGCCCTGCTCAAAAGTTCCGGCCGTTCCGGAGTGTGAACCAGAGTAGTAGATGGGCTGGCCCTGCTGCAGCAGCTCGATCGCGCGATTGATCCGCTTCGGCTTGGGCGTCTGAGCAACGCTTACCGCCACTCCGAATATCAGGCAGAAACTTGTAATAACGCCGACTAATTTCATTGCAGCGCTCCTTCTGTGCTTCTGGGTAAGTATACACCCATCGTTGGTATTGCTGTTACGACCCGATTGATCACTTGCGTTCTAGCAGGATGAGGTCAGCATTCCCTTCGACCTCCGCACAGTAGGCCAGCCGGCTCCGATCGGGGGAAACGGACAATCCCAGCTTGATCGTCGAAGGCGCTGGGGCGATATCAACGGACTTCTTGGTCTCAAATGAATAGAAGCGAAAGGCACGCGCAACTCCCAAACCCGTAGAACCGCTGTAGTAAATGCCCTCCTCCACCGGGTAAATTCCGCCAAAGGGAGGAAAATAATCGTCCACAAGTTGCTCTTCCACGTTGCCAGCCGAAGCCTGATCGAGAGTCCGGGCGAAGATCCCGCGCTTCGTGATTTTGGAATAAAGGAGGAGTTTGCGGCCAGGCGCGATTATCGGAAACGATCCCTCCCCGGCAAACAAAAGATGCTCCACCCCTCCCTCAGCCGGAATCTTAAAGAGGGACCATTCACCGGGTGTCATTTTCGAAATGAGCAGGCTCTTGCCGTCGCCGGACCACGATGGCGTGCCGCTTTCGGTTGAATCGTTCGTAACTTGGCGCGGAATTCCACTCGCGACATCGAGCACATAGACTTGCGACAGTGACGGGACTCGCGCGTGAAAGGCGATCCGCTTGCCGTCGGGCGACCAGCGCGGAAATCCGGCGATATGCGCCCGTAGATTCGTCAATTGCCGTTCATTGCCCCCGTCAGCGTCGGCCAGCCAAACCTCACCGCCTCCGCTGCGATAGCTCACGAAGGCGAGGTGCCGGCCATCGGGCGAGAACCGCGGCAGGGAATCGACCGCTGACGATTGGATAAGCGGAGCGGGAGGGCCGGCCGCAGCCAAACCTCCCGGCTGTAAAGGGATCGCGAAAATATCGGAGTTCTCGGGGCTGCGGACGGCGACGATCCGCAAGCCGCCAACGGTTAGCCCCTCAAACTCAGAATCGCCGTCGTAAACTATGCTGGTCGAACCACTCACTTCAAACTCTTTGATGCTGTGTCCGTCGATGAATAGCAAACGTTTGCCGTCCTCGTTCCAGGCAGGCGAATGAGGATTAGGTCCAACATTGGTCACCGGGCTGGGCTCCCCTTCAGGCTCCAGGCGATCCGTCATGCGCTGAATCAGAATCGTGCTGGTTGTTGGACCCTTGAAACGAGCGAACGCCAGCCATCGTCCGTCACGGGAAAAAGCGGGGGAGATATCCTCGAACCTCGTATCGCTGCGCCGGAAAGCACTTCGTACGGCGCCGGATTCAAGGGAGAGCAAAGACAGGCTGCTGTTGCCCGCAGGCTCGCTCCGCGCAAAGACCAGCCATTTTCCGTTTGGACTCCACGCCAGCATCCTCTGAGGAACTGGAGTCGTCCCTCTCACCAAATGGACGGATTGAAGTGATCGCTCTGGTCCTCCGAGCGCCGGAATCAGCATAATATTGACTGCATCGTCGTTAAATCTTCGTAGGAAGGCGATCGACCGGCCGTCAGGCGACCAGGCCGGAGACGTATCGTCGGCTGGATCTTGTGTCAGGCGCAAAGGATTCTGTCCGCCGACCGGCAGCACATAGATGTCCCGGTTTTCGTTGCGATTGCCACCCCAGGAGAATGCAACCTGGCTCCCGTCGGGTGAGAGCGAGGGATCGAGTTCGGCCCCCGGATATGTGGTTACATACGAGATCCTTATGGAACGGATCTGCTCTTTTCGCATGGTCGGCCACCGGGCGGCAGCGACGCCCGCCACGATAACCGCAATCGCGACGGCGCCCACAGATAGCCATTTCCGCAAGCCGGGTCGCTGAGGGGAAGGTGGCAGCGCAACGGGAGCCGCCTCTGCCGGTTCATCCGGTGCGGACGGCTGAGCATCGAGCAAAGTAAGATTTTCGGCGCTCCCGCCTTCCCGCAGGATGGGCGCGATGAAACGGTATCCCAGGCGAGGGATGGTTTCTATGAAGCGCGGCTCTTTCGACCCATCAATCAATGCAATCCGAATCTGTCGTATGCAAAAGTTAAGACTTTGTTCGACGTCGACATTGACGTCATCCCCCCATACAAGGCGTTGGATATCTTCTCTCGACAGAATTCCGGGCGCTCTCTCGATAAGCAGTTCCAGTATCCGCCGCGGTTGAGGCTGAAGCTTCAGACGGACGCCGTGGCGTGAAAGGGTGCCACGTACCGGGTCCAGTGTGAAATCTCCGAATCGTATGACCGATTCGGGACGGCGTTCCGGACTAGAAGCCATTCGGTAATTCTACTACGCGTCCGAAGAGCCAAATAGCACAATTACTTGCGTCCTCAGGTCGCCTGAGTAAGAACTCATTTGGTTACCTATTTCCTTTTTCAGAGATGGTGGCAATACTGGCTTCCACTTTGGCATAGGAGAAGACGAATGAACATGGGAAGTTTCTTGCGGTTGAGAACATTGGTTTGCAAGGTGGCCTTTATTTGGATCGTTGTGGCAGAAATGGGGTACGCGCAGGTATCCTCTAACGTGACTGTGAAGGCTACGGGGCTCAATAGTCCTCGCGGTCTCAAGTTTGGTCCAGATGGCTTGCTCTACGTGGCTGAAGGTGGATTGGGCGGTACGATATCCACGGCAGGGATGTGCGATCAGGTGGTCCCCCCCATTGGCCCTTACACTGGGGGATTCACAAGCCGCATCTCTACAATCAACACGACGGGCAGCCGGCAGACGGTCGTGGACAACCTTCCATCGAGCCAAACGAGCATGGGTTCCGGAGGCCTGGTCAGTGGAGTGGCGGATATTGCGTTTGTAGGATCCACCTTGTACGCCCTCATAGCCGGGGCAGGCTGCTCGCATGGACTCGCTGGAACTCCGAACGGGGTGTTGAAGATCGACATAGCCAAGGGGACGGCGACTCCATTCGCCGACCTCAGCGCGTTCGTTCAGAGCAACCCCGTCGCAAACCCCAGCCCCGACGACTTCGAGCCGGATGGAACGTTCTATAGTCTCGTCAGTTTGGGAAACAAGCTGTTTACAGTCGAACCCAACCACGGCGAAATCGACGAGATCGACTCGAACGGGACGGTAAAGCGCGTGGTCGATATCTCCGACACCCACGGTCACATTGTTCCGACCGCTCTGATCTACCACAACGGTTGGTATTTCGGCAATCTCTTCCTGTTCCCGACCTTGCAAGGATCCTCGAACGTCTTCGCGTACAGCAACAAACGGATCCGCGTGGTCGTCCCCCAGTTGACCACCGTCGTCGGACTCGCTTTCGATCAGAGGGAGCGGCTCTATATTCTTGAAATGAGCCCCGCTACCGGTGGTCCGATGCCCGGAAACGGGAAAATAGTTCGCTATGAATACAACGGTCAGCTTACTGAGATCGCCACCGGGCTAAGCTTTCCGACGGCCATGACCTTCGGCCCCGATGGGCTGCTTTACGTATCGCATAAAGGATTCGGGTTTCCTCCGGGCGCCGGGGAAATCGTCACGGTCAGCATAACCAAGTGATACGACTGCGAGAGATCGCTGTTGTCAGCGCGCTCCGTGCTGTGGCGACCTTCACTGTACGCAGGTGACCGGGCGCGAAGCACGTCGCGGGGAAAGTGCGGCAGCGACCGCGACGCCGGAACAATCGCCTGCTCGAACCTGCCCTCCTCGGCGAGACTTGTCAGGAGCTGAGTTCGGCCGCGCCGCTCGAGAACTACGAACACCGCATGTGGGGTCGACGCAGATGCCCGACTGGACACTTCACAGTCCTTACGCCGGGCCAAAATCGAGCGGGTCAAAGCAATCACATCTTACTTTGTTGACACCTTTCTCACGACGCCGTGGATCGGTTGTGGGCCGAAATGCCCGGTTGCGGGCCCAGAGTACACCAGAGTCATGTTGGAATAATCGACCTCCGACCCTCCGCTGATGCAGACCTGTATCGTGGATGAGCCCTTAGACTCAAAGGACGCTGGGCTTCCATTCCCCGACGTCGTAGCCGGACCGGTGACCACAAGACCAGTGCCCGTGGTGGGAGGGCTGTTGGCGGGACAGACGCTGGTGTCATAGCTGACCGTGGCGTTCGTCACGCTGATATGGTGCGTGTGGGGACTCCGGGTCGACGGATTCAGCGGATCCACTTGCGTGGCGCCGGTGATCCCGTAATCCGACGTCTCCATCGTCATGTCCGCTGAAAAACTGGCGGTGCCGCCTTTTTGCACCTCCAGCGACCATTTGCCGTGCATTTCATACGGACCACCCGATACCGTCGACGGCGAATAGTCGTTGAACACGCCGCTAAAGTGCACAATCCTGAGATCTTGAGCTTGGGTTCCCACCACCGCGACCCCGCACAGTGCGATCGCAATCCCGCAAATTCCCGCAATGGATGTTGCTCTTCTCATTGTTCCTCTGGTTCCTCCTGTGTTGAATGTGTTTGTGAACTAGTCCGGGACCACAATGCGCCCCGCGGAACCAAAGAGCAAGTTCGAACAGGCTTGAAGCATGTTTCATACATTTGCACGCCGATGAAAACAAATGTATTCTCGAAACGTGTCCACCACGCGTCCGGATCCTGAAGCCGCACGCCGGCAGTTGGAACGCGTCCTCTCGAGCCCTGGTTTTCTTCACAATGAGCGGATGAGCCGATTCCTCCGCTTCCTCACCGAGCGGCATCTCGAAGGCCACGGCGACCAGCTCAAAGAATCCGTAATCGCCGTCGAGGTCTTTGGCCGCAAGCCGGACCATAATCCTTTGCAGGATTCGATCGTGCGGACCGAGGCGGGCCGGCTGCGTGGCCGGTTGGCTGAGTATTACGTCGGCGAAGGAAAAGACGACGCAATCGTCATCGAGCTGCCCAAGGGCGGATACACACCGGCCTTTCGCTCACAGACCCCGGCCTCCCCACCGGCGCGACCTAGCAAGAAAATACCCCGGCGCGTCTGGCTGGTGACTGCAGCGGTAGCCATCGCGTTGGCGATCGCTGCAATCCGTTGGGTTCAAGAGACCGAACGATTCTGGCGAAACCCCATTGAGGATGTGCGATTTCAGACCGTGACCGACTTCGATGGAACCGAGCAGGCCGCGGCCGTGTCACGCGACGGCAAGTTCGTGGCATTTTTATCGAGTCGAGATGGACACACTGACGTCTGGGTCGCCCAACCCGGTTCGGGACAGTTCCGGAACCTCACTCGCGGAAGCGCCCTGGAACTCGTCAATCCCTCAATCCGGGTTCTGGGATTCTCGCCCGATGGCTCCATGGTCACGTTTTGGGTTCGCCAACCATCCAGCCAAAGCGGGCAGATCGGCATCTGGGCGATACCCACGCTGGGCGGCCAGTCCAGACCATATCTGGAAGGCGCGGCGGAGTTCGATTGGTCCCACGACGGATCGCGTCTCGCCTACCATACGCCTGCTTCCGGAGATCCGCTTTTCGTTTCGGATGGCGCCACGCATCCTCACGGACCAATCTTTACTGCCCCTGAGGGGCTGCATTCTCACTTTCCATTGTGGGCGCCCGACAATCGGTTCATCTACGTCGTCTACGGCGCGCTTCCCGACAAGCTGGACATCTGGCGCATTCATCCAACGGGCGGAACGCCGGAACGGATCACTTCACACAATGGGCGCGTGAGTCATCCAGTATTTCTGAATCGGCGTACGTTGATGTACCTTGCCAGCGACCCCGACGGCTCAGGACCATGGCTGTATAGTATAGACGTCGAGCGACGCATTCCTCACCGGCTCACGTTTGGTCCGGACCGGTACACCTCACTGGCTGCCGCGGCTGACGGCAAGCGCCTGGTTGTCACCAGCGCGAGTCCGAAGAGTACCCTGTGGCGAATGCGGATCAGCGATTCCGGCGCCGAGCCCTTGCCCCCAGCTCGAATCACCCTGACTCCTGCTACCACGTTCTCTCCGCGGCTCGGGCCGGATTATCTGATATGTGTCTCATCGGCCGGCACCAGCGAGAGCATTTGGAAGCGGGCGAACGGAGCCGATACGGAACTGTGGCGCGGCGATGGAGCGCAGATCATCGGCAGCCCCGAAATCTCTCCGGATGGCCTGCATATCGCATTTTCGGTCCGTCAACGCTCGCAAACCTTGTTGTATACGATGCAGGCGGACGGGACCAACGCGCGCGTAGTGGCCGATTCACTCGAGTTGCGAGGCTCTCCGGCGTGGACGCCGGATGGTCGATCGATCACCTCGGCCGCGAACGACCACGGTGTGCCGCACCTTTTCCAGGTGGCGATCGACGGCGGTTCGCCGGCTATCTTTCTCCGCGACTACTCCCTAGATCCCGCATGGCAGCCCTCCGGTCGCTTCGTTGTCTACTCGGGACCCGACATCGGCACAACGTTTTCAGTGAAAGCCGCGGCGCCTGGCGGCCTGGCGTACTCCCTTCCGCGACTGACTACCCTGACGCGGGGCGCTCGACACCTGAAATTTCTTTCGGGAGGGCGTGGAATCGCTTTCCTGCGGGGAGAGATTGAACACAAAGATCTCTGGCTAGTGAACCCGGAGACCGGCGCTGAGCGGCAGTTGACCAACATGCCAGGCGATTTCGACATTAGGGACTTCGACATTTCCCCAGACGGCCGTGAAGTTGTCTTGGAACGGATGCAGGAGCGTTCTGACATTGTGCTCGTCGACCTTGCTCGGCAGTGAGGGGTCTAGCTCTCGCGCGGGGGCAGGCCGATACCGCGGGGTGGCAGGATACTCGGAAGTCCTCTGACATGTGCAGTTTGACGGCGCGATATATACGCGGCGTTGCTACAGAACCAAGATCGGATGATACAAATGCGGTAGCCGCGCCTCGCCGATCGCGATTAAGTCCCCCTCTTGGCTGACGGCCTTGACGTGCTTGGCGCCCGCGCGGTCGACAAACGGCGATAGCCGGAAATCCTTGCCTTGCCGGATCTGAGCCACGGTCAGCGCATCCACTGTCGCGTTCGGGAAATGGGGCAGCAGTTGAGACGCCGGAACGATCGCCTGATCGAACCTGCCCTCCGACGCGAGACTGCCCAATTGATCCAGCGTGCGCGCCAGATCTTCGGTGAATTCGCCCGAACTGGTTCGACGCAAGGCTTCCAGATGTGCTCCACAGCCCAGCTTTTGTCCTACTTCATGCGCGATGCTGCGAAGGTACGTCCCAGCCGAGCAATGCACGCCTACCCGCGCGATGTCGCCCCCAAACTCCAATAAGTCCAGCGCGAAGACATGCACTTCTACGGGCCGCAACTCTACCGCGATATTGTTTGCGCGCCAGCCGATAGGCCGGCGTTCCCGCAATTTTCTTCGCCGAGAAGGCCGGCGGCGTCTGCAGAAAGATTCCACGGAAAGGCGCCAGCGCGGCTTCGAGTTCCTCGCGAGTGAAATGCGGCGTTACTGGCTCCGAGGTCGGCTTGCCGTCGCGATCATAGGTATCAGTGGCCCATCCGAAGCGGATGCGCGCGTCGTATTTCTTTTCGCCAGTGGAAAAGAATTGCGCCAGCCGCGTGGCCCGGCCGATCAGCAGCGGCAGAACTCCGGTAGCCATCGGATCGAGCGTGCCCAAATGACCCACCCGCCGCGTGCCCGCCATCCTGCGCACCCGATTCACGACATCGTGAGAAGTGATACGCTCCGGCTTGTCAACGACTAAAACCCCATCCACCAACCCAATCTAGCGGAAATCGAGGAGGGATACTAGCGGGGATACATAATGGTGTTATGCGGAAATTTTCCGGCCCCGAGCTTAAGGACGCGCTCGACTCTCTCTCCGGATGGAGCGTCGTCAACGCCAAGCTGCACAAGGAATACAAATTCGCGGACTTCATCCACGCCTTCGGCTTCATGGCCACGGCCGCGCTCGCCATCGAGAAAATGGACCATCATCCGGAATGGTTCAACGTCTACAATCGCGTGACCGTCGACCTCACCACTCACGACGCGCAGGGCATCACGCAAAAGGATGCCGATCTGGCCAAGCTTCTGGACGAAACCGCAAAAAAGCTGCAATGAAGATCCTGCTCCTGCTCGCTTGCGCGGCCGGCCTCTGCGCGCAGCCGACCTTCCCCGGCGCTGCCGCGGTGGATGAACAGATCAATCAAGCGGTCCAGGACGGGCTGATCCCCGGAGCTGTGCTGCTTGATCGGGCACGACGGCGAAGTGGTGTATCGCAAAGCCTACGGCGAACGGTCGTTGATTCCCGCGCGCGAGCCCATGACCGTCGACACCATCTTCGATGCCGCCTCGCTCACGAAAGTGGTCGCTACGACTTCGTCGGTCATGAAGCTGTTCGAGCAGGGCAAGATCCGGCTCGACGATCCGGTGACGAAATACCTTCCGGAATTTCAGGACGGCCACAGCCCGATCACCATCCGCAATCTGATGACGCACTTTTCCGGACTCCGGCCCGATGTCGACCTGAAGCCCGCCTGGAGCGGCTATGAAACCGGAATCCACCGGGCGCTCATCGACAAGCCCGCCGGCCCGCCGGGTGTTCGCTTCGTCTATAGCGACATCAATTTCATTCTGATGGGCGAGATCGTGCACCGGCTCAGCGGGCAGATGCTTTCTGACTTTGCCCGCGCGAATATTTTCGAGCCGCTGGGGATGAAAGACTCCGTGTTCCAGCCTCCGGCCTCGCTTCGCCCGCGCATCGCGCCGACGGAAATCGATCCTACCACCGGACGCCCGCTGTGGGGCGTCGTGCACGACGACACTTCACGCTATATGGGCGGCGTCGCCGGACACGCGGGCCTGTTTACCACCGCCGACGACCTCGCAAAATTCGCGCAGATGCTGCTCGATCACGGCCAGGCCAACGGCGCCCGCCTGTTCAGCCCTCTCACTATCGAAAAATTCACAACGCCAGAATCGCCCGCCGATCAGCCGATTCTGCGCGGCCTCGGCTGGGATATCGACTCGCCTTACTCCAGTAATCGCGGCGACCTGTTTCCCATCGGCTCCTTCGGTCACACCGGATTCACCGGCACTTCGATGTGGATGGATCCCGTCAGCCGCAGCTACGTTATCTTGCTCACCAACGTGGTGCATCCGCATCGCGGCAAATCGCTCAGCTCGCTACGCAGCCGGGTCGCGACCATCGCCGCGGCCTCGTTTGGAATCACTGCTCCCGGGGTCGCGCTCACCGGCTATAACGAAACCATCGTCGGGCCGGGACTGCACCGCATAGTCGCACCCAAAGACGCCGTACTCACCGGCTTGGATGTCCTGGTGAAAGACAATTTCGCTACTGCTGCGCGGGAAACGCGTCGGGCTGATTACCAACCACACCGGTCTCAGCCGCGATGGAAAGCGCAATATCGACCTGATGCTCGCCGCCGGGATCAAGATCGTAAATCTTTTTGCGCCCGAGCATGGCTTGCAAGGCACAGAGGATCAGCCGAATGTTTCAAACAGCAAAGACTTGGCCAGCGGCCTTCCGGTTGTCAGCCTGTATCAGGGGTCCCGGCATCACCTCACTCCGGAAATGCTAAACGGCGTGGATGTGCTGGTCTACGATATTCAAGATGTCGGCGCTCGATTCTGGACCTATTCCTGCACACTGCTTTACAGCATGGAAGAAGCCGCCAAAAAACATCTGCCATTTTTCGTTCTTGACCGGCCGAATCCGATCACCGGCGTGCACGTCGAAGGGCCGATGCTGGACCGAGATCTCGAATCATTCGTCGGTTGTCTCGAAATTCCCCTGCGTCATGGCATGACTTTCGGCGAACTGGCGAAAATGGCCAACGGCGAGCGGAATCTGGGCGTCGATCTGCACGTTATTCCAGTCGAAGGCTGGAATCGGGGCGATTGGTTTGACTCTACCGGCCTTTCTTGGGTAGATCCCTCGCCCAACATGCGAAGCCTCAATGCCGCCACGCTTTATCCCGGTATCGCGATGCTGGAGGCATCGACGAATTACTCGGTTGGGCGCGGCACCGATGCCCCATTCGAGCAGATCGGCGCCGATTGGATCCGAGGTCCCGGAGTTGGCTTCGTTTTTGAATAGCCGATATATTCCCGGCGTTCGAGTTTACCCGACCCGCTTTCGGCCAACGGCTTCCAATTTCGCCGGAAAGACGATCGATGGCGTCCGGTTCGTTATTACGGACCGCAATTCGTTCGATAGCACCAGGTTTGGTTTGGAGCTGGGCTTATGCGCTGGAGAAGCTTTACCCTGGTAAAATCCCTTGGGATCTGAATCGTTTTTTGATTGGAAATCACGAGGTAATCACGGCGGGAAAAGCAGACCTGGACCCTCGGGCGACGGTCCAGAAAATGGAAGATTCTCTCGCCCCCTTTCTCAGCAGGCGAGAGAAGTTTCTGCTCTACAAATAAGACGGCACTTCGCTGGATACTGCCGTCAACTAGGCGGCCGTCGCCCTGGCGGCCGAGCCTTTGGGTTCGCTCTTGGGCCGATTCTTGCTGCCCGGCGGACGTCCCCGGCGCTTGATCATCGACATCCAGGCTGGTGGACGCCCACGGCGGCGCCCGCGACCCCTGGCTAATCGCTCCAATGTCATGATTGCTTCTTCGATCTGCTCCCGCTCATTTCTTAATTCGGCCAACATTTTGTTGATGTCCATCTGTGTCGATCTCCCCAGAGAGTTTTTTGTGATGTAAAACCGCTTTCGTTCGGGAAAGCGAACAAGATACTAATTGAAACTGATCTTGTAATAGAAGTTGTACTCCATTTTGTCTCGTTTATCAAGCGGTTTGTTCGGAAAACAGAACAGATGGGGTTTCGGTACCGGTCGTTTACCCCTTCAGGAGTAGCTCAAAAGGGCTATTCAGGCGCGCCGCTTCCAATAGAAATAGAAGGGCAGGCCGAGCGCAACCAGACCGAGACCCATCAACGACTCGCGAGGCGACTTCCAGAGCGTCGAGATCACCAGGCAAGTTATTCCGAGGACGAAAACAACCGGAACCACGGGATAGCCCAAAGTCCGATAGGGCCGGGGCAGGTCCGGGCGCTTGTGTCGTAAAACAATGACAGCCGCGGTTGCCATCCCATAGAGGATCACGCTGGCGAAAATTACATATGTATAAAGCTGATCGTACCGCCCGCTGAGGACCAGCAGAGCGGCCCAAGCGCTTAACGCCAGAATAGACACGCTCGGGGTTCGATGCCGCGGATGAACGTAGCTGACTCGGCGAAAGAACAGCCGGTCCCGAGCCATGGCAAATGGGACGCGCGAGCCTGATAGGATGGATCCGTTCAGGGCTGCAAAAATGGAAATCATGGCGGCGATGCTCACCGCATTGGCGCCCGGCGCGCCTAGCACGCGCCGCATGGCTTCGCCTGCCACGCGATTCGTGGAACCGACGGCACTGGCGGGTAATAGGTAGAAATACGCCAGGTTTGTCAGCAGATACAGGGCGATTACCGTCAGCGTCCCGGCAATCAAAGCCAAGGGAAGATTGCGCTGCGGTTTTTGAACCTCTGAAGCCACCATGCTGACATTGTTCCAGCCGTCGTAAGCCCATAACGCCGCCACCAAAGCCGCAAAAAAGCCTGTAATCCCACCCGCCGCCGGAATGGAAGTACTGTAGTTGGCGGCGTTTCCGTGACCCGTTCCCAGACCGATCACGATAATGGCGACAATGAGCCCCACTTTCACCAGGGTTACGGCGACCTGGACGTTGCCGCCCACCTTCACGCCAAAATAATTGATGGTAGCCAGCACCGCAATCACGACCATTGCCAGCAATTGGCCGTATCGGATTTGGAGCGGCTGGCCCGCTTCTCCCAGTGGCAGTGGCACTACCATCCAAACGCGTTCGAGTTCCGGATGAAAGTTGGCCAAATAAATGAAAAAGCCGGTAGCGAGGGTGGCAATCGAGCCGCTCTTGGCTACCCACATTTGGGTCCATCCGTAAATGAAACCCCACAGTGGACCATAAGCTTCGCGAAGATATACATACTCGCCACCGGCTTCAGGAAGGGCGGCGGCCAATTCGGCGTAGCTTAAGGCGCCGAACAACGACAGCATTCCGCCGAAGATCCAGACCGCGAAGACCATGAACGGAGACCCGACGTTGTTGATCATGTCGTGAGGCACGATGAAGATCGCGCTGCCGATGACGGTCCCGACCACAATCGCGGCCGCGCTCCAGACTCCCAAGTCGCGTTTTAGTTCGAAGCGTCCCGCGCCTTCAGGCGATTTTTCGGTCATTGGAAGTTTCCTTCAACACTAAGGATGCAATTAAACCCGTGAGGAACGTCGCCGAGGTCCCGATCAGAACGTACCAGGTGAAGGCGATGTGCGTCCACTGTTTGACATAGATCATAACCACCAACCCGGCGATCATGGCAATCATGGCCGAATTCTCCTGAACTCGCCGCGTGAGCAGCCCGAGCAGGAAGACGCCCAGCAGCGATCCATACAGAATGGAGGCGATCGTCAAGCCGGCCTCGAGCACCGATCCCCAGTTTCGCGCCACCAATCCTATCAGGAAAAGGATGACGCCCCAGAGCGACCGTCGCCCAGCGAGCGATTCCAAGGAAATACGACTCAGGCCGCTGGGCATTTCTCGCAGCCAATAGAGGCTTGTAAAAGTCCATGACCGTGGTGGAGGCCAGCGCGTTCAAAGCGGCGCTCAGGTTCGACATGCCAGCCGCGAGAATGGCTGCGATCACCAGTCCCGCCACTCCCGCGGGCAAATTTTGCCAGATAAACGCGGGATAGATCGACTCCAGCGGTTTGGGCGCGGCAAGATGCGCATCGGAATAGTGGACGTACAGCAACAGCCCGATAAACAAGAATAGTGCGAACTGGAAGAAGATCACGACCCAACTGGAGAAGAGCGCTGCGCGGCTTTGGCTTTCGTTCTTGGCGGCGAGCAGCCGCTGCACCAATAACTGTTCCGTGCCATGACTGGCGGTGGTGAGAAAGCAGCCGCCGATCAAGCCCGCCCAGAAACTGTAGTTGCGAGCGAAGAATTCGGCCGAGAAGGAAAATCGGAAATCGAAGACCTGGAATTTATGCGCCGCCTCGGCCACTTGGACGACGTGCGGCCAGCCCCCGGGGATCTGATGCAGGATGACGAAGAAACTCAGCACGGCGCCGGCCACATAGAGGAACATCTGCACCACGTCGGTCCAGATTACGGCGGTCATGCCGCCCTCGAAGGTGTAGAACAGCGTCAGGCACACGATTACGGCGATGGAGACAACTTCGCCAGTGCCCAGAATTATCGAAATGACGATCGAGATCGCAAATACCCGGACTCCTTCGGCCAATGCGCGCAATAGCAGGAAGGCGCCGGCTGTAAGCCTGCGGATTCGTTCGCCAAAGCGCCGCCGCATTAATTCATAGGCGGTATACATTTCGCCGCGGAAATAATGCGGCAGGAACAGAACTGAGATCACGATACGAGCCAGCAGATAACCGAGGACCAATTGTAGAAACTCGAAGTTCCCACCGAAGGAGAGTGCGGGAGTGCCGATCACGGTGAGCGTGCTGGTCTCGGCCGAAACAATCGATAGAGAGATGGCCCACCAGGGAGCGGTATGCCCGCCCAGGAAATAATCCTTGAGGCTGCGCTGGCTCTTGCGGAAACGCGCTCCGAACCAGGTGATCGCGATCAGATAAGCGGCGATGGTGGCCAGATCGAGAATGCGCACGAGAAAGCGGATGATAGCACGGGCCGCGGGACGTGAACTTCAGTATCCCGGTGAACTACCGCAGCACATCAAAGCCTTGCTCACCGAAATGGCTATCGAAGCAAAATGCCGCGCGCACGGCTTTCTGCCGCATGATTTGAAAGCTCACGCAGTCCACCAAGCTCAGTTTCTTGCGTGCCGCTGCGAGAACGGCCGCCACTCCGGCGGCATGCACTTGTTCGCCAATCCATTCGACGTTGAGCAATGGTACGACGTCTTCATGAAAGGCCCTCAAAGCGGGTAGCCCAAGGCGGCGCCGTGACTCGAATCATCGCGATCCAATGCCGCAGTTATTGAAAGCATTGGCTAAGTAATCGTCGTGATGCGCACTCATGTCGCTAGCGCCGGATGAAAACCGGCCAGCCACGCCAAGCGCTCTCTTGGTCCTTTGCTCCAAATCCGCCGCACCTTGCTTGCCAAGGCGCTCGACCGCTTCCCGAATCAAGTCGGCGATTGACCGGCCGGACGTGGCGGAGAGCCGTCTAAGCGAATCAATTTGGTTTTCCGTCGGTCGAATGTGAGTACGCACCATGTCTTCATGATCCCATCTTTGAGGCCGCAGGACTGAGTTTGAAGGGACCTGAGGGAAGTACAAAAAGTCATGCAATCGACCACCCACCCGCGCAGCGGACTCCCGCTGCTGCACAGGTGATACAGGCAGGGATGCAGAAGTATACTGACATCCGGGTTCCCGTTCTCGCCATCTTCCGGTCTCCCTCACGATTTTGGACCAACGTTTTTGAAAGATGACCCCGCAGCACGCGCCCGGCGCAGTCCTGGGCGGTTGTGGGCCGAGATTATCGTGCTTGCTGCGGCGCTGGCGGTGCTGGTCACGCTGATCGACTTTTGCTCGTGGGTCGGTAAAGATGCGCTGGATCGGCGCTTCAACTCCAACTGCCATCATTGACGATTTGAAGGCACGGCAGCACCCGAGGATTGGCCGGCGGACGCCGTTTTCGTTGCTCGCGCTTCCCGAATCAACGTCCTCAACTGTTCCGGTGCAACGACACCACCAGCCACGCGCTGGGCGTTGATGAACATTGTCGGCGTGCCGTTGATGTCATTGTCCAGGCGGAACTTGATATCGCGCTCGACCTGCGCGGCAGTTTGCTTGGTCGCTACGCATCGGCTGTACCGGGCAGTGTCGAATTTGCGATACGCCTTCGTTTCCTTCTGAAGCCGATCCTCCAGATTTTGCGATGTAATCTCGCGTTGGTCCTCGAATAGAAAGTCGTGCGTCTGCCAGAAGTACTCGTCGCCCTGTTCCTGAGCGCAAGCGGTCGCTTGAGCGGCAGGTTTGGCCCAAGGATGCATATCCAGCGGGAAATACCGGAAGATCACTCTGGTAGTGTTTCCCTCCTTGGGCAGGATGTCGTTCTTGAGCATCCTTTGGAGCTGGGCACAGTACGGGCATTGAAAGTCGGAGAAGATCGTCAGGGTAACCGGGGCATCGCGGGGTCCTTCGCTGGGGAAGCTTCCCCGCGTGAGATTGGCAGCGAACGCTTCCTCCTTCCGGCGCTCCTCCAGGATCGGATCGACCGTGGAATCCAACAGATCCGGGGTTAAGAAGCGGAAATCCGGCGACAGGAACAGCTCGGCGTGGAAACTTCCTTTCCCATCGGCGAGTTTGAATTCGAGCTTGCGGAAACACGTCGAGGGGACGAAGGATTCCTTGACGATGGCGATGGCTAAGGCTGGCGGGACTTTGTACTTCTTCGTGACGTATTCGAGCAATCGGCTACGATCAGCGGATGAGAGGACTTTACAGGGACGCGCCACGGGCGCTGCCGACATCGCAGAGATCGCCGCGAACATCAGTAGTGCTGACAGTTGTGGTGTTTTCATTTGGCCACCAGCCATACATCGTACGCCCACCGGCCGACATCGGTATGCTTCGCGTTATCGACCTTGGATCGAAGCCGGAACTGGTTTCCGAACTGATCGGTCCATTTGGATTCTTTGTAATACAGGTCGATCGAAGCCACGCCCAGGTCCGTCAGTTTGAACAGCTCCTGCGGCTGCGATATGCCGTCGTGGTTCTTGTCCTGCCACAGCCGCAGTTTCGTAAACACTGCATCATGCGCGTCGATCACGCCGTCACCGTTGCCGCCATTAGCAGGTTGATCGAAGACTGCAAGTGCCAGGAATCCGTTGGGATCATCCGAGTTTGGTTGGTCGGTGAGGTTGCCGAACATTTCCTTGCCGTTGTCGATGGTCCCGTTTCCATTGCGGTCCAGCACCAGCCATGCATCATCTGAGTCCGGTGTCGTCCACGCGATCCGAACCTTCTTGCCAGACCCATCGAAATCGAAATCGACGCCGTTTTCTGCGCTGGTGAGCGAGAACCCGTCACCGGCGACATCGATGATAATCGGACTGTGTTGTACGCAATGTCCGGCATTACATGTGAATGTAGTCCAAGTAGGACAGTCGCTCGCTGTTTCGCATTCCGCACAACAGTTATTGACGCAGTGAGCGCAATCTGAGTCAGTTCGGCACGCGTAACTAAACGGCGGTGTTCCAGGGAATTGGCATTGCTGGTAACAGCAGCCACTGCCGCTGCACAGTTGTCCTACGTTATTCTCATCCTGACAGTAGGAGTCCGTTGAGCATGGTTGACAGGTATCGCAAGTGTGGGTGTCGCATTGAATCTGACTACAAGGGCTTGAGTTACATCCGGCTGTGCCAGGAGCATAGCTACCACTGTACGGGCCACCATTGAGATACTCGGAGTAGGCGTGTTGGTACGTGTTTGTACAACCACTGCAAGTAATGGGTGGCGATTCGTCTACTTGACATGCTCCGGAACAGATCGTTGGTGTACAACTACCCTGTGCATAAGCCGTCTTCTGAAACCAGCTTTTGATTCGTTCAACAAATGCGTTGTTCGGACTGCAAGAGACGACGGGTGCCGAATCAACCGGTATATTTTTGAGATCGTAGTTGGCATCCGGTGATAACCCCTCGAAAATCGTAGATAACCGAACGCCATCAGCCGTCAGGATTGTGGTCTCAGTGATTCGCTGGGGATGGCCGTTCCAATTCATGATCGACCACGCTCCGACCCCCAAACCGGTCACCGCTCCGATCGCAACGATAAGTCTTGTTTTGAAAACCATTCGTTTCATCACCTTCCTCCGTTTGGAGCAAACTCCGGCTCCACGCGGTTAAAGAAACACCACGAGTACCGAACTCCCCACCCTGAGAGTTAAATCCTTAGTTCTTTACTTTTGTGCAGTAAACCGCCGAAGCTCCGTGTTGGTATGACTCATAACCAGTGTGGTTCCGTCAAAACCATACAAGCGCATGGAAGTTGTAGCGAACTCTTGCGGTATTGAAATAGGAACCCAAGTATGATTTTCTCGGTCGAGCATGTCAAACTCGGATTTGCCATTTGCGAGCTGACCTATTACAAAATCGTTCTCAGCACTTAGCCCCACGCCGTTGATGTCTCTTTCCTTCAAACCAACGGGACCGTCATATCTGGCGATCTCCGTGCCGTTGAGCGAGAACTCAATGTATTCGCCGCCACGCGTATACCACCCAACTCGATCCCTGGACGATCGCAGGTAAGATGTTTCATCCGTCGTGTTTCTCCCCTTCACGTTGAGGGTCGTCGATCCAAGCAGTTTGCCGGAAGGATCAAAACGGCGAAGGACATGTAATGCGATTACTCGGGTATTCCTTCATCTTTTAGGTGGCCGATGGTCCAAATGGTTCCATCTGGAGCGAAAGCCACAGCCATAGCACAGTACGGCCAAACTCGCGTAACGACTTGAGTCTTTCTGTCGGATGAGATTCGGGCAAGAAATGTCGCTCCTCGTTCTCCTCCACCAAGCGCACTACCAATCGTTGCGATCTCACCGTTTGAAGACGCTGCCATATCCGTGAGGTTAATGTGTCCCGCATCCTGCAATGTGAATAACGTCTCATCTCGCTTGCCGTCCCTATCAATCGTGACGATAACCGGCCCATTCGAATGGTTTTTCGCCAAACCAACGAGATACGCGCCTTCCAAGCGTGGGACGTAGGGCCATTGAAAGGCTGTTTCAACGTCACGATCATGCGTGAAAGTGTGGTTCACGGCCTTTGGAGCCGTTTGGCCCATCAGACAGCAGCCCGTGAGCAATCCAATGCCGCACAACCGTCGCCACAAAACGTAAAACTGAAATTTCCCAAACATCACACCACCTTCCACGATATCACTGGAGTTAAGTGATCCCGCGATTGTCCTATATAGCTGAAGTTAGTGGGCCGAGCAAAGTTCCTCCTGGAGGCAAACCAGCCAAAACCGTAAGACCGCTACTTCGTAACGCCGTGCGAATGGAGGACTTCGCACGCCATCGCGCCTTCCGAAACTTCGTAACGCTGTGTTTCTCATCGTGATGATATAAATCTCAGCAATACAAGATAAGCGAACATAATGCAGCATTTAGTCAAGTGATTTTGATACACTTTGGAGCAAGGGAAGCGCGGCGGGAAGGTGGGCGCAAGCCGGATGAGCAAGGCCGCGAGGGTCGCACGGGCGCGGAAGGCCGCAGCGGCCAGCGCGAAGGTGACGCGACGGAAGGCGCGGGAGCGGCGGCGGGACGGCGAGTGAGCGGACCGGGAATACGGTTAAATTAGGGCCAGAAATGACCTTCATTCCAAGGCCGATGGAGACCGGTAGGCCGATCGATACCAGCTCAATCCAAAACGGCATACCTGTCATCAATAACCCGAGGCATTTGTCTCTCTATCGGAGGGTATCGCCGCGAACTACAGCATATCCTCAGCATTGTCTTTCTGTTTCCCGAACAAGGGAAGCGAAAGAATGGTTAATTCTGCCCATTCACCGGCTTGATAACAAAAAGGCTGGAGTTGCTTTGTTCGGGAAACCGAGCAACTGGAACGACCGCGATTGAGTTACCGATTATCTCAACCTCGCCGGATACCCCAGAATTGACATGAGGAGAGACGCGGGAACAACATGGCGATCAAGAAGAAACATAGTGTCAAAGCGAACCTTCAGATTTTCAGTCTGTCGAAAGCAGGAACGTCGCTTGAGCTTGAAGTATTCGAGCAGCAGACGAAAACTAAGCGGCGCAAGATCGGGACTGTAATCATCGGACGCGGATCGCTCACCTGGGTCAAAGGAAAAGGTCGGATTGGTAAGCGAATGTCTTGGTCACGTCTTGCGGAGATTATGGAGGCCTAACGCTTGCTTGGTCTGCCACGTTGAGTTCGGCCGCGGCGTGAACGACGGCCGGAACCGCGTTTTTCCGGGAGGTTCGGCGTCGAGGAAACCTCATAAGAGTATGAGCGAATCGGTTACAGCTCCTGGGCCGGTCGAGCGGCGCACGAGAAAGGTTCTATAGGTTTCAATGGGGTTCCTGGCCCGCGTCGTCTAGAAGCACTACCGAGATCTAGGGCAATTTGGAGGCGAGATCACGCCATAAAATCACCTGCCCGTTTGCCTCGCGTATTGTACATTGGTCGCATGGGGGTGATTACGATGCGAAGACTAAGTCTTTGTTTGTTGGCGTTGGTTGCTCAGGCGTTGGTTGCGCAGGCCCAGACGATACCATCCGGCACGAGCGTAAGTGTGCGGTTGGGGCAGACCATTTCATCCGATAAAGCGCGCTCCGGCGACACTTGGGCGGGCACGCTCAGGCAGGATGTCGTCGTGGATGGACGCATGGTGGCCCGGCGCGGCGATCCGGTGCGGGGCAGAGTGGTGGACGCGAAAGCCTCGGGACGGCTCTCGGGCACGGCGCTGCTCGCGCTGCAACTGACATCGATCAATGGAGCGCCGGTGACCACTAGCACGGTGAGCCGGAAGGGCGGCTCTCACAAAGGTCGTGATGCGGGAGCGATCGGCGGTACGGCGGCGGCCGGCGCGATTATTGGCGCGTTGGCGGGAGGCGGCAAGGGCGCGGCCATTGGCGCGGGAGCGGGAGCGGGAACGGCGGGGGCGGCGGCGACCGGGAAGAAGGACATCCGCATTCCGGTGGAGACGATTCTTACGTTCCGAGTGCGTTAGGTCTCATTGAAACTGGGCATTCACATGAGTGTGAATGCGGCACGCAGAGTGCGTGCGCTACGGTTGCTGCATGGTCATGCAATGCAGCGTTCCCAGGCCCAGCACCAGGTCTCCGCAGTAAATACCGGTAACCTCGCGATCCGGAAAAAGCGCCGCCAGCACATTGAGCGCTACGCGATCCATGGGATCGTTAAAGGTCGGAACCAGCACCAGTTGATTGGCGATGTAGAAGTTCGCATAACTCGCCGGGAGTCTTTGTCCGGCGAAATAGACCGGCTTGGGCATGGGCAGCGTTACCACCCGCAAGCCCGTGCGCTCGAGCAGCGCCAGATTCTGCTGCAGAGGTTCGTAATTGGCCTCGTCCCGATTTTCTTCGACTACCGTGACCACCGTGTTCTCATCCGTGAAACGCGCCAGATCGTCGATGTGGCCGTGAGTGTCGTCGCCCGCGATTCCGTTCTTGAGCCAAATAGTGCGGCTGATCCCCAGGTAATCCGCGAAGAATTGTTCCAGTCTAGCGCGCCCGAGCCCGGGATTTCGAACTTGGATCGTCTCGCTTAACAGGCACTCCTCGGTCGTGAGCAGCAGGCCCGCGCCGTTGACATCGATACTGCCGCCTTCCAGCACAATGCCCGGGTCAAACTGACGAAGCCTCAGTTTCCTCGCAACTAACGACGGGATTTTATTGTCATCCTTCCAATTGTCATATTTAGCCCAGCCGTTGAAGATCCAGTTGGTGATGGCGACCTCGCCGCCAGCATTGCGCACGAAGATGGGACAGTAGTCGCGGGTCCAGCTTCGGTTGGTCGGATGGCGAAAGAATTCGACGGCGTCCAGGTCGGCCTCGCATTTTGTGAGAACTCGGCGGACGTGTTTTTCCAGCGCTGCGTCCTCCACCAGAATGCGCACCTTCTCGACGCGAGCCAGCCGGCGCACGATGTCGCCGTAGATCCAGGGAATCGGCGCGAATTTCCCGGCCAGTCGGTGCGCTCATGCGGCCAAGCCAGCCAGGTGGCCTCGTGCGGCTCCCACTCGGCGGGCATCCGGAATCCGGATCGCGACGGCTTCAGTCCAGCCATCGCTTCAGAATGGGTGCATAGGCATCCACGCGGCGGTCGCGCAGGAAGGGCCAATTGCGGCGCACTTCCTCCATGCGATGCGGATCGCATTCGGCCACCAGGATCTCTTCGGCGCTCGAGGACGCTTCGGCGATGATCTGTCCGAACGGATCCGCGATAAAGGAGGAGCCCCAGAATTCCAGCCCGCGGTCCGGCGGCCCTTCAAAGCCCACTCGATTGACTGCCGCGACGTAAATGCCGTTCGCGATGGCATGAGCGCGCTGGATGGTGCGCCAGGCATCCAACTGCGCCGCCCCATACTGCGCCTTCTCAGCAGGATGCCAGCCGATGGCGGTGGGATAAAAAAGGATATTGGCGCCGCCGATGCTGGTGAGACGCGCCGCCTCCGGATACCACTGGTCCCAGCAGACTAGCACGCCGAGGCGGCCGAAGCGCGTATCGAAATTGACGAAGCCCAGATCGCCCGGAGTGAAATAAAACTTTTCGAAATACAGCGGATCGTCGGGGATGTGCATCTTGCGATAGAGACCCACGATCTCGCCATCGGCGCCGATGACTGCCGCCGTGTTGTGATAGAGACCCGCGGTTCGCCGCTCGAACAGCGAGGCGATGACAACCACGCCGAGCTCGCGCGCCAGGCGTCCCAAAGTTTCGGTGGTGGGCCCCGGAATCGACTCGGCCAACGCAAAAAGCTCGGCATTTTCCTCGCGGCAAAAATATTGCGAGCGGAAAAGCTCCTGCAGACAGACGATTTGCGCGCCGCGCGCCGCCGCCTCACGAATCCGCCACAGGGCCTTCTCCAGATTCTCGTTGGGGTCGATGGCACAGCTCATCTGCACTAAACCCACCCGGAACTTGTCGGTGCTCACCCTCTTATTTTCGCTGCTCACATGTATAGCCCGCCGTTGACATCCAGCACGTGGCCGGTGATATATCCGGCTTCTTCGCTGGCCAGGAACCGCACCGCCGCGGCTACATCGTCCGCTCGCCCGAGCCGCTTCAACGGAATGTTGTTGAGTATGGTTTGCTTCAGTTCTTCAGATAGACCCTGCGTCATGTCAGTCTCGACGTAGCCGGGGGCGACCGAGTTCACTGTAATATTTCGGCTGCCCATTTCTTGCGCAATCGACTTCGTTAGCCCAATGAGTCCGGCTTTAGAGGCCGCGTAGTTCGCTTGTCCGGCGTTTCCCATCTCGCCCACCAGCGAAGAAATATTGATGATCCGGCCCCAGCGCTCGCGCATCATGCCCGGAAGCACCTGCTGAATCGCGATGAATGCGCCGGTCAAGTTAGTCGCGATTACCAAGTCCCAATCCGGCTTCTTCATGCGCATCGCCAGGCCGTCTTTGGTGATTCCGGCGTTGTTCACCAGAATAGCGATTGGTCCGAAGTCTTTGGCGGTTTTCGCGATCGCTTCCTTGATCGCTTCGGCGTCGGCTAGATCCATGGGCACGACGCAAGCCTCGCGGCCGTGGGCGCGGATCTCTCCAGCCAGCGATTCCAGTTGCTCGACGTTGCGCGCGGCCACTGCTACGCGAGCCCCGGATTCCGCCAGAGCCAGCGCGCACGCGCGTCCAATGCCGCGGCTTGCGCCAGTCACCAATGCTGTTCGATTTGTCATCAGGCCCGAGTTTCCATCATAGTAAAACCTGGGCTCTCCACTTCCCTTATGGCATATAGCGACCTGCGCGAGTTCATCGCCGCGCTCGACAAAAATAAAGAACTGCGTAAGATTCCGTTCGAAGTCGATCCGTATTTAGAGATCACCGAGTTCGCCGACCGCGCCGTCAAGCAAGGCGGACCCGCGCTGCTGTTTGAAAAGCCCAAAGGCAGCCGCATTCCGGTCCTGATTAACAGCTTCGCGAGCGCGCGCAAGATGGAAATCGCCCTGCAGGTGGATTCTGTTGAGGAAGTTGCCGGCCGGATTTCCGAGTACGTCGAAATGCGGATGCCCGAGGGCTTGATTGGAAAGCTGAAGATGCTGCCCAAGCTGGCCGAGATGGGCTCTTTTTTTCCCAAGCTGGTTTCGAACGGTCCTTGCAAGGACGTGATCCGCCGCGATAATTTTTCGTTGGCGGAATATCCCATCCTGCATTGCTGGCCCGAGGACGCGGGCCGGTTCATTACGCTCCCGATGGTGTTCTCGAAGAATCCGGATACCGGCAAGCGCAACTGTGGCTGTTACCGCTTACAGGTTTACGATGAGCGCACCACCGGAATGCACTGGCAGACGCATAAACAGGGCGCCGAGCATTACCGGCGCCTCGTCAGAGGAAGGCAAACAGTCGCGAATGGATGTCGCGGTGGCCCTCGGCTCTGATCCGGCCACTATGTATTCCGCGATCCTGCCGCTTCCGCCGGATATAGATGAAATGATGATCGCTGGTTTTCTGCGCGGCAAGCCGGTCGAGATGGTGAAGTGCGAAACTTCTGATCTGGAGGTGCCTGCCAACTCCGAAATCGTGCTGGAAGGCTACGTCGAGTTGGGCGAGATGCGTCGCGAAGGACCGTTCGGAGATCACACCGGCTTCTATTCACTCGAAGACGACTATCCGGTCTTCCACATCACATGTATCACGCAGCGCAAGCATCCCGTCTATGCAACGACCATCGTCGGGCCCCCGCCCATGGAAGATTTCTACATGGGTAAGGCGATCGAACGCATCTTCCTGCCATTGATGCGCCTGCAACTGCCGGAGATCCGCGATATCTGCATGCCGGCCGAAGGCATTTTCCACAACCTCATACTAGTGTCGATCCGCAAATCCTATCCGCTGCATGCGCGCAAGGTAATGCACGCCATTTGGGGCCTTGGACAAGCGATGTTCAGCAAGTGCATCGTGGTGGTGGATGAGGACGTGAATGTTCAAGATAGCCGCGAGGTGGCCTGGAAAGCCCTGAACAACATCGATCCGGAACGTGACATCCAGTTCGTCCTGGGACCGGTCGATTCGCTCGACCATTCCAGCCGTATGCCGAATTACGGCTCGAAGATGGGGATCGACGCGACGCGGAAATGGAAAGAGGAAGGTTTCAATCGCCCTTGGCCCGGTGTCATACGCATGTCCGCGGACGTGAAGCAGCGAGTGGATCAGCTTTGGAAGAAAGCCGGGCTGGGATGAAACTGCTCCTGGGCTGAAATAGCTCAATGCTAAACTGAAATGTAAACACGGCGGCATTAGCTCAGCTTGGTAGAGCGCCGGATTGTGGTTCCGGATGTCGAGGGTTCGAATCCCTCATGCCGCCCCAAAAGCAAATTGTCCGGACCGTGGGCTCTACGCCGACAACGAAGCAACGACATAGCCACGTCGTCAAGATGACTCTCGTGGCGCAGGATCGACAGGGCCAACTAATGCCCGCTTTCGCCCCTACATCGCTATTTTCAGGCAACAACTTTATCTCGAGCGCCTGGCGTGCCAACAGCGAGGCCATGCGTCGCTGCGAACGTTCCTAGGCTTCGCTGGACGCTTGAGCCGCAATGCCTTCCAGGAGTTCTGGCCGGGATGTTCGCAATCGATTTTTCCGTCATGAATAGGGCGCGAAAGTATTGCCGACCGCGAAAAACCTGCCGATCCTTCACGTGTCACCTAATTGTTAAGCATTTTACAGCGAACCATTAAGTCGCGTCCGCTCATTCGATTCCACGGAACGACAGCCCAGGCCGCCCGTTGGAAGCAAAACTGCCTTATAACCTGCGTCGGGATCCTTAAGGGATAGATGTAACGTCTTCAAAAGGAGTGAAGGACATGAAATATGGTGCAAGTCTGCTGTTAATGTTTACGACGGCCACGTGGTGCGGTGCCGCGGACAATAGTCCCGAGAAGCACATTCGCGAATCGGCCGCCGTTTTGAGCGAAATTATGGGCGCCAAAGACAGGGGGATTCCAGAGGACCTGTTGGAAAAGTCGAAATGCGTGGGTGTCATCCCCAACTTGAAGCGCGCCGGCTTCATTGTGGGCGCCAAATACGGTAAGGGCGTCGTTACGTGCCGTACCAGCGGCGGATGGAGCGCGCCGGAAGTGGTCCGGATCGAGGGCGGGAGCATCGGCCTCCAGATCGGGGCGGGAGAAACCGACGTGGTATTCCTGGTGATGAATGAGCGGGGAATGAATAGACTCATGGAAGATAAGTTCACCCTGGGCGGCGATGCCAGCGTGATGGCGGGTCCAGTGGGAAGGTCAGCGGAAGCCGAGACCGACGCTATGATGCATGCCGAGATTTTGGCTTACTCACGTTCTCGCGGAGTATTCGCCGGCATCTCGCTGGAGGGCGCAACGCTGCGGCCTGATAAGGACGACAATCAGGCGCTTTATCGAGCTAATGCGACACCGCAGGAAATCCTGCATGGCCGTGTGACCCCGCCTGCGGCGGCTGAGCGGTTATACGCGGAACTGAACCACTATCCTTCGAAAGCCAGCGCTAATCGCTAGTGTCACCGCAACTCGCGGAAACACCTGGCGAGGCGCAGGGTCTAACGCTCGGGGCCGCTTTCGTGCGGCCCTTTCGAAAGGAGTCATCAAACCATGCAGAAAGATCCAGTTTGCGGTATGCAAGTCGATGAGAAGAAGGCGGCGGCGACCAGACGCATAACGGTGAACGCTATGCCTTCTGCAGTCAGGATTGCAAGAACAAGTTCGATCAGAATCCTGATCGGTACAATCAGTCCAGGCAATCCCAGCCACAGCAGCCCCAAATGAAATAGTGAGGTGCAAGCGGCTCCCATGGCATCAGCGCCGGGGAGCCGCTGCTTTTTTCTACAGCCGGATGAGCGCCAAGCCACTGGCCGGATCGAATTCCCTCCTCAGATGGGCCGGTGATTCTGTTAGCACGATCTCGAGGGTGGGCCGGACGTAACCCTCCAGCAAGTGACCGCCTGCAGTAGTTCCGTTCCGTTTTCCAACCACTACGTGGGCATGAATCTTCGGTTGATCTTTTTCAAGAGCCACATCGCCGATCAGCGAAACCACTTCCACCTGCTCGTCCACGGGGATTTTAAGGTACTCTTTCTTTTCCCAATCGTAGTAACCCAGGACAACTTGAGAAAAAGCTCCGATGCCAGTGAAATGCGCACCCACGAGGCTATGCTCTTTAGCAAAAGAGAGCAGTCCGGACATTGCCTCGTCGCCGGTGTCAAAAACCAGCGCGAAGTTTTTCGGCCCATAGGGCTCCAATAGTTTCGATTTCATCTTCGAACGTGAGCGCTAGATTAGACCAGCTCCCGAATTTTATCTTCCAAAATGTCGTTGATGATTTTCCTGCGATCCGGCGTACCCTTGGCGAGCGACTCCGCAAAATGGGCCGCTTGCCTCGCAGTAATGTCGAGCCGGCATGGGCGGCTCGTTGGAATCTACAATGGCTTCGATCACCGCGGGGCCGTCGGTTCTCAAGGCCTCATCTAGAATGTCGCCGCACTCCACCGGTTCATTTATGGTGTAGCCTTTTGCGCCGCAGGCTCGCGCAAAAGCGGCGAAATCAATCGGCGTTAAGTCGCACCCAAATTCGGGATTGCCGAGAAATACCATCTGTTCCCATTTGATTTGTCCCAGCGAGTTGTTCTTCATGATGACCACTTTGATCGGCAGCTTGTACCGGACCGCTGTGACGAAATCGCCCATCAGCATCGTAAATCCGCCATCACCCACAAAGGCCACGCACAGTCGATTCGGATAGGCGATCTGCGCGGCGATGGTATACGGCAAGCCGCAAGCCATGGATGCGAGGTTGCCGGAGACGGTATGCATCTGGCCTCGCTTGGCGGGGATGTGGCGGGCCCACCAGGTGGCGATGGTCCCGCTATCGCAGTTGACAATGGCATTGGTTGGCAGGCGCTTGCCTAACTCGGCGGCTACTACTTGCGGCTTCATGGGGATGCTGTTCGCGGTGGCCTGCTTCTCCATCAGCTTTCTCCAGTCCTTCATGCCGGACTGGGCCTGCGACAGAAAATTTTTCTTGCTCTTCGTTTTCAAGAACGGCAACAGCGCCTGGAGCGACCGCCGGCAGTCTCCCACCAGACCGACTTCGATCGGATATCGAAGCCCGATGCGCGCCGGATCGAGTTCGATCTGTACACCCCGGGCTTGGCCGGGCTTCGGCAGAAATTCGATGTAAGGAAAAGAGCTGCCCGCTATGAGAATCGTGTCGCAATCCTCCATCGCTTCCTGGGACGGCAAGCGTACCCAACAGACCGATCGAGCCCGTGGTGTAAGGGCTGTCATCTGGTACAGCCGCTTTGCCGAGGAGCGCCTTGACGATGGGCGCGCCCAGCGTTTCGGCCGTCTGCTCCAACTCGTCGGTGGCGCGCAAAGCTCCGCGGCCGGCAAGTATCACCGTGCGTTTGCCGGAGTTCAAGATCTCCGCGGCGCGACGCAGATCATCCTCGCAAGGGAGGCGCGCGCTATCGGCCGCGAGCGTTAGAAACATGGTTAGGAACATTGCGTTCGCTGCGGCCATTTCCCTTACTCTTCACTTCGAGCTCCTGGAAATCCACTGGAATACAGAGATGCGAGACGCCCACGATAGGCGAGCGCAGTGCGGCAAGCCAGCTCGGCGATATTCTCCATGTGCTCGGCTCCCATGCAGCGCGCGTTATAGACGCACACATCCATGAAAAGCTTGTCCAGCTCCACGTCCTGTTGGCTGCGCGTATCGGACAGATCGTGGAACTGCATCCCGGTAATGGCCAGCACCGGCTGACCATCCAGTTTTGCGTCATACAGGCCATTCAACAGATGAATACCTCCAGGACCGGAGGTGGCCAGGCAACAGCCCAGACGGCCGGTATGTTTTGCATAACCGCAGGCCATGAAGGCGGCCGATTCTTCGTGCCGCACTTGAACGAATCTCACTTTATCCTGCCGCTTGCGGAGAGCTTCCATGATGCCGTTGATGCCGTCGCCTGGCAGTCCGAACACCACATCCACGCCCCAGGCGTGAATGGTCTCGATGAGAACATCTGAAGCTGTCTGGTCATGGCTATTCGTGGGCGATTCTAGACTGGACCTGGCGGCATAAGTTTCAGCCGCAGACCCGATAGATTCGGTCGGCCAATTGCGTCAAATATAGCGTAATGGCGGAAAAGAGGGATAGCGCGGCCGAGTTCATGCCTGGGCACCTAACGCTTCGGGCTCTTCGGGAAGAGTGTTCAGCGCTGCCATGGATGTGACCTTTACCGTTACGCGACGCAGGCGGTGTTCGGCGAAGGTCCCCGCGTCGGCGCGTATCGCGCTGGTGGGCGAACAGCCCGGCGACGAAGAGGATCGGCAAGGCCATCCCTTCGTGGGACCCGCCGGTAAGCTGCTGAACAAAGCGCTGGAGGAGGCGGGCATCGACCGGTCGGCGGTTTACGTGACTAACGCGGTGAAGCATTTCAAATTCGAGGAGCGCGGCAAACGGCGCCTGCACAAGAAGCCGAGCATGTCGGAGGTCAAGGCGTGCAAGCCGTGGCTCGAAGCTGAGATGTCGCTCATCAAGCCGGAGGTGATCGTGTGCCTGGGAGCGACCGCCGCGCAGGCGCTTCTTGGATCGAAGTATCGTCTGACGAAAGAGCGCGGCAAGTTCGTCGAGCACCCCTTGGCGCCGCTTGTAACAGCTACAATCCATCCTTCGGCCGTTCTGCGCGCGCCCGACGCTGAGCAACGTCACGAAGAGTATCGTAAATTCGTCGACGACCTAAAGGGCGTTAGGAACTTCTTGGCGTCAAAAAAATAAAAACACCTTCGGCCCGCGCTTCGGTCTAACAACGGGAGCTATGCCTCCCAATCTATTCCTCGAAACAAGGAGCATCATTTATGAAAATTGAAATCAATGGAAGATCTTTTTCTGGCAGAGATCGAAGACCTGTATGATTGCGAGAAACGGCTGACCAAGGCTTTGCCGAAGATGGCCAAGGCGTCAACTTCTCTTCAACTGCGCCAGGCTTTCGAATCGCATCTGCAGGAGACGCAAGGCCACGTGGAACGGCTTGAAAGAGTCTTTTCCGAAATGGGTAAGCAGCCCAAAGCGGAAACCTGCCAGGCCATCAAAGGCTTGATCGAAGAAGGCGAAGAGATGATCAGCAATACCGATCAGTCGCCGGTGCGCGACGCGGGCATCATAGCCGCCGCTAATCGCGTGGAGCACTATGAAATGGCTGCGCTATGGATCGGCCCGGACGTTCGCGCAGATCCTCGGACTAAACTCGGCGGTTTCGCTTCTGGAGCAGACCCTGGAAGAGGAGAAAATGGCCGATAAGAAACTCACCCAATTGGCCGAAACAATGATCAATGATGAAGCATTACGGAGCGCTCCAGTCCACCAGCGCTAAGTTGAACGGTTAAGGACAGGCGGCGGGATAAGCGGTCCCGCCGCCCACCGCTCTACCACCCCCGATCGAAGGTGCTAAGGTTTGAACCCTAGCCTCGAATGGCACTGCCAGTTGTCGATATTCAGAATAGGTAATGACATCTACTGACTCGACCACTTCTGGACAACTGGACAAGAGGAGCAACAATCGGCGCTAACTTGTTATCAGAGCGCCATTTTAGCGATCGCGAAATGCATGGCTGAGGTTTGTCCGCGGGTTGGCTTGGTCTACAACCATCGGTTACTCCGATTACCCCGTCGTCTGGGTTTCGACGCCACACCCGCAAGCTCTGGCCGCCAGCCGTGAAGCCGTGGAAGCCGATCTCGCCGAATATGGGCAAGCTGCCAGTGCCTGGGTAAACGCCGGAGTAGAACTTGCGCAAGAGATCCTGGCCGCTGGCCGGCAAAGCTACCGACAACGATGGTCACACCGACGAATTGCATGCGGCCATGATGGAAGAGCTGGCCGAGCAGATGGAGATTTCCGCCGAGGTGGACGACGCCACGCAAGTGCGTACCGCGCTCAAGCGGTACGCCAGTGGGCTTCGCTCGTATGTTCACCGCAGAAAAAAGGAACAGCCGCCGGCATTGAGCGAACTGCAGGGCCGCGCCGAAGCGTTAGCCGAATGGCTGGGCAGCGCAAGTCCTTCCAACATCATAGATTCGCTTACCGGGCTTTTGAATCGCGCCGAAGCGGAGCGGCAGTTGCTGGCTTACCTGAAACGAGACAAGCCTTTCTGTGTTCTGCTGTTTGAGTGGACCGAAGCGCGCAGCGTTCCGCCGCAATTTGGCCGCTCTGGCGCCGATCAGATTCTCAAGGCGCTGGGAGACCGTCTCATTACGCTGGTCCGGCCGCGCGATGTCGTTTACCGCTGGAGCCAGGACCAACTGGCGGTAATTTTTGAATGTGCGGGCGAAGAGGCTGCTGGCGCGGTCCGTCAAGATCGCGGACTGGCTTTCGAGCAAATATTCGGCGGTGGTGGACGGCATTGTTTGGAAAGTGGAAGCCCAAGCAGCCGTCAGCCGTAATCGAACGTCACTCCGGCGAAGCACTGCAGGACTTCATCCGTCGGATCGAAGCAGCGCTGAAGCCGGAAGCCGCGCAGCCCGTGGCTTAACGCGGTCGCGCGCCCGCGATTGCTGGCACGCACCAAGTGCGTGCGCTACTTGGCTGGATGGAAATAGCCGCGCGCCAGGTCGGGCTTCGATTCCAAGGCTCTGCGTCCAGAAGGTGCGTGCCTCTTCTTTTTGCCCGAGCGCTTCTAACGCGTGGCCGAGATTCAACATGGCTTCCGGGAATTGCGGCTGTATCTCAATCGCCGAGCGGTAAAACCGGGCGGCATCTTCCAGCTTGTTGAGCTGCTGCGCGAGAAGCCCGCAGTTGTAGAGAATTTCGGGAGTGGATTGGCCGGCCTCGATCAAGCGCTGATGATAGATCAAGGCTTTTGGATGGTCGTCCCGCTTGAGGGCCGTTGCGGCCAGGCCTTTCAACGCCTCCACCGACTCCGGATGACGCGAAAGTAGTTTTTCCAAAGTCGCTTCCGCGCGGTCATACTGGCCGGCTTTGGAGTATCCGATGCTCAGGTTGACCTCGGCTTCCGGCCAGTCCGGCTGCTTGGCGAGGCAAGCCTCGAAGGCAGCGACGCTTCCGCTGGCGTCATCGCGCCGAAGCCGCAGATAGCCCAGACGGAACCAGGCGTTTTCCAAGGTAGGATTCTTCTCGACCAGTTTGGCGTACAAGGCTTCGGCCTCGCTGGCAGAATCCTGACGCTCCGCAATCCAGGCCACCTGAAATTTCAAATCGTCCCGGTCGGGAGCAATTTGGGCCGCTCGCTCGAAAGCCGCGCGAGCCGGCTTCAGTTCTCCGAGTTCCTGGTAGACCACGCCCAGGTTGATATGCGCGTAGATCGCGTCATCCCGAATTTCCCGCGCCCGCTGGTACGCCTGGATGGCGTCCGGAAGCCGGCCCAATTTTTGATAGGCGACGCCCAGGTTGAACCAGTTGTCGTATACGGTAGGCGCCAGTTCGGTGAGCCGCAGCGTATGCTTGGCGGCTTCCGCGAAATCGTCATGCGCGAAGGCCGCCGAAGCCAGCCCTTCCAGCGCGGCCGCGGCATCCGGCCGAAGCGATAGCAGCCGTCCGGCGTAGCCTCGGACCATCTTGTAGTCCTTGCGCTGCATCGAGAGGCTGATCATGTTCACCAGCGAGTCTTCGGCTTTGGGATTGATCTGCAGGATTCGCTCGTAGAGCAGCGCCGCTTCGTCAAATTCCCAACCCATCTGCAGGGCGACAGCCTTGCCGAACAGTGCTGCCTCCGACTCGGGCGCCTGAGCCAGAGCGGCGTCGAAAGCCTCGCGCGCCTCTTGTTGCTTGTTGAGATGCAGCAAACACGCGCCGATGGCCAATTGCGTCTCGAGCTGCTTTCCGCCCAGTGGCAATGCCGCGCGGAAACTGTCCACAGCCTCGGTGTAGCGTCCCAGATTCTGCAAACAGAGACCCAGATTGAAACGAATTTCCGCGCTATCCGGGCCGGATTTTCGCCAGCCGGTATAACTGGCGGCCGCGTCCTCATGACGGTTGAGTTCCAGCTGGATGTGTCCGCGAGCCGCGGTAATCTCCGCCAGGTCATTGGCGTCGGCATCGGCTTCGGCGCCCTCGAGCACCTTGAGAGCCTCTTCCCGCTCACCTTTCATATGCAAGGAAACAGCCCGCGCCAGACGGCGCAATGACGAGCCGGGTTCCGCGGCTCCTGGTGCTTCAGCGTGGATATCGACCTCGGCTACTGCGCCTTCCCCGGTCTTGGTTTTCTTGAACATGGATGCACCTCTATTCCTCAAGTCAAGCGAAATTCGCTCTCGCTGAGGTACTAAGTCAATTAATCGGCCTCCTAAGGCATTCTCTTCATAGTTGGCCCTATCCTTTTTGGCAACCTCTTAGCGGCCGGAGACGATCAAGTCCTCCGGCTGCGAACTGACAACCGGCAGCTTCGGTCCGCTACGCCTGGGCAAAGCGTTCGCCGATGGAACCCCAGGAGCCGAGGTTTGGTCGCCTAAATCCAACGAGATAGCCGGTGGCTTCGGATTCAAACGCAGGGTCGCGGACGTTTCTATCACCCCTGAATCAATTCGAAGTGCAGCGTGTAACGAGCGCAGCGATGCGATGCTGGTCTCAACGCTCGCCGACACCTGGACATCGCCCTGCTTGGCGAGGCTGGGGGAAGCGACGATAGCCCATTCGCTAGTTGCCTGCCACCGGATACCGTTAACAGAAATAGACGAACCGGGCAAGACCAGCATGGACGCAGGCTGCGCCCGGAGGGGCGACGGATGCGGCCGCGACGCGGCGTCTGTATTCCTTTGGACGGCGGCCTCGATGCGCGGTGATTTCAGCGCCGCTTGGGTCAACAGGCGGAACATTAAGGACAAGCCCGAGGCAGCAACCTGAGGAAGCGCCAAAATAGGCTGATGTTCGTCGGGCGAAGCGGACGCGGCGCAGCTGTGGAGACGCCCTGGGCTGCCATATTGACCATGGAAGTGAACCGATTGAGCCTGGCAATATAGCGAACCGGAAGTCGCGTTACGAGCGGCTGCGGTTTGGTAACCAGCGACAAAGGGCTGGTCCGCGATGGCCGCGAGATTGCCAATCTCTGAGCATCTCGCTGGCCTTCCGCTCCCCGGCCTTCGTGGGCTTCGAACGCCGGGCGGCGCAGAGCGCGGTCGAATCGCAGCATAGGCATGTCGATGGAGAACGGCTTGGGCTCGAATCGAACGGAAAATAGTCGGGAGGCGGGCGCCGTGGAAGCCAAGGTTTGGACGACGCGATCGCATGCGTGAAACCAACCCGCGTATGCTATCGCGGAATCTGAGTCGCGTTTCAGCGGACCATGGAATGACCGGCAGCAGACAATCGCGGAGCGCCTGTCTGGAGGGAGAAATTGTGCAGCCTCGGGAGCCGGCCTGAGCTTGGATTCGAGCCAGAATTTCTCTCGTCGTCCAGTTGATGCCGATCGTGAGGAGGTGCAGCCGAGCGGACGCAGCAGGTATAAAAAGAGGACTTGAAACATCGGCCGGCTTCTCAGCGTCGGTAATCCCAGCAGCCAGCGCCGTATCGCTCTCGCGAATCGCCAGATTCCTGAGCGTTGTCGCAGGCTCTATTCTGGGGGCGACTTTCCGCACGGTTGACTCGACCGGCGGCACGATACATTTCCTCTGATCACGCATGGCCAGCGAAATCGCGCAATCCGGCGGACCCGGTGTATTTTGTACGTTAGCAGATATTCTATTCAGGGTCCGATTTGAGCCAAGCGTGCTCATTAATCGGGAACTCCGCGCCTGAGGTTGTCGGACACCTCTGGCGGCGCCGGCGCCAGAGCGCGTCATAGCACCTTGTATCCGAATTTCGGGCTGGCCGGGACTTAGTGCTTCTGGAGCCCTATCTGGAATCGTGCGTGAAACGGCGCCCAGGCCGAGCGTGCCCAGCAATTGCGGAGCGCGCACGGGCGGCGCTGAAACATTCCTGCCAACGCCAGTCCGAGTCATGGCTCCGCTCATGCCGATAGTCACGTCGCGGGGCCTTCGGCTCTGGAAGCTCGCGCAATTCGAGCGCACTCCCTTTGGGCAAACCCGCCAGATCGGACTTTCCGGCTGGCCACTGGCCCGCTTCAGCGGCGGCTCGGACCTCCCGTGGAAGCGGGTTCAGCCGAGCCAGATTTGCGAATCCCCGGGTATCGAACACGGCTTGAATCGCAAGCCGGAGCCCGGAAGTATCACTTGGACATAGAGGAGATGGACCTACTGGCCTGGGCGAAGGCTTGTCCGGCGAGGGCAGCGCGAAGTCGATAGCACGGGGACGAACCGAACTCACGCTGGGTACTTCGACGGATGCCCGGGCTGCGTCGATTGCGGGAGCCGCAAGGGGTTGACCAGGACGCGAGCGACGGCGGCGTTCCATCTGCCGGCGGTTGGGGATCTGCGGCGGCAATGGCGAATCTGAAGGAGGGCAGGGCGGGCGGTTCTGCCTGGAATTCCCCATCCGGAATTTCGAAATTGGCATTGAGACCAGCCAAAGCGGTCACTGCCGGAGCAACCGGATCAAATAGAAATTCTGCGATGGGCGGCTCAGCCGGCGTATCGGAAGTTTTGGCTGCGATGGTCTGTGGTGCCGGCGCCGCCGGCGGAATTGGCGCTGACGCCGGAGTCGCTTCCTGTTGATCGGGCTTAATAAACGGGGAGGAGGCCGGAGCCACGGTGGGCTTGGGCGGGCCGGATTTCGGATCCTTTTCTACGAATTGGAGCAGCCGCTCGAGGCTCTTATTTGCTTCCGCTTCTTCGTACAGCTTCTGGTGCTCCTGAGAACAGAAGGACGATCCGCCCAGCGATTTGAAGAGGTTCAAGCGTTTATTACAGTAGCGACATCGCATGGAAATCCTGACTACCCACTTATCATTACGGCTGTGCGAAGCTTTCACCCCAGATGGCAGATGACCTATTTCTGGTTAGACAAATCGGTCACCTACGAGCAGACCTAAGGGGGACTACTTAGCCCTACAGGTAGGTGTGTGGGATAGAATCGTCCTTGCCTGGCCTTCTGGGCGCGATGGTTCCAATGAGCAACCCCTCCCGCCCACATCTCATCCGCGCCGTTGGTCTGTTCAGTCTCACTGCCATCGCCGTGAACGGTACAGTCGGCTCAGGGATCTTCGTGCTGCCCGCGCAGGTGGCGAAGTTTCTTGGCCCGGCGGGTCTGGCGGCGTATGTGATCGCGGCCTTGGCGATGTGCTTGATTGTTTTGTGCTTTGCCGAAGTGGCGACGCTCTTCGATCGCTCCGGCGGTCCGTATCTATACGCGCGAGCGGCTTTCGGCGGCCTGGTAGGATTCGAGATCGGCTGGATGCTATTGCTGGCCCGGCTCACTTCTATCGCGGCGATCAGCAACGCGTTCGCGGCTTATCTCGGATTCTTCTGGCCCGCGGCCGCCACCGGCGTGGGACGGGTGATCGTGATCACCGCCGCGCTCGCTATTCTGACCGTCATTAATTTCCGCGGCGTAAAACAAGGCACCTGGGTGAACAACGTCCTGACCGTCTCCAAGCTCGCCACGTTAGCGGTGTTCATCGTCGCGGGAATGTTCCTGCTTGATCCGAACCGTCCCCCGGCCTGGTCGCTGCCCCCACCAGCCGCGCTGCAACAAGCGAGTTTCTTGTTGATCTTCGCATTTGGCGGATTCGAGTTCGCCGTGGTCCCGGGCGAGGAGATCGAGCGTCCTAAGCGGAATCTTCCGATCGCTCTATTGTCGGCCATCTCCATAGTCACGGTGTTCTATGTTCTGATCCAGTTCGTGGCGCAGAGTACGCTGCCCGATCTAGCGACTTCGGCGACGCCACTGGCCTCGGCGGCCCAGCGCTTTCTCGGTCCACTGGGCGGAGTCTTGCTTACCGTGGGCGCAGTCTTGTCCACCACCGGCACCAACAGCGCTTTGATGCTGGTCACCCCGCGCATCCTCTTCGCCATGGCTGAAGGCCGTCAATTGCCGCAGATCTTTGCGGGAGTGCACCCGCGCTATCGCACGCCCTATGTCTCAATCGTGGCGGCAGCCGTGCTCGGCTGGGCGAGCGCCATGTATAGCGGGTTCGCGGCGCTGGCCGCGATCAGCGCGATCGCGAGACTGCTCTACTACATCGCCACCTGCGTCGCTTTATTGGTGCTGCGCCGCAAGATGCCGGATACGGAACGCGGCTTTCGAGTTCCCGGCGGTCCAATCATTCCGGTCGCAGCAGTAGCGCTCTCGATTTGGTTGCTGATGGGCAGCACCAGGACTCAGATTTCGATCAGCGCAGCGACACTGGTAGCTGGCGCCGTCGTGTACTGGTGTTATCAACGAAGTTTGGCATCCGCCGAACGCCGCGCGGCCCGTGCTGCTGAGATCGCCGCCCGTTAGTCTGGCCGTCACGCGTTCGCCGCTTTAGTAGGGGCTTTATAGCCCGACTTGGCGGCCTTCTTCATCGCTTCGACTCCCTCGGCCATGCTCATCAACGGAGTCGTTTTGATAGCTCGAATAGCGCCGCCTGCCGATGCGGCGAGCGAGAATGCGGCCGCTTCGACGTTGCTCGGCATTTCGACGATAGCAATCAAGTCATAATCGCCAAAAGCGAACCAGCCCTGGATGATTTTCCCTCCCAGCTTTTCAACCACTGGGCGCACCGTTTCCATGCGGTCATGAGGATGCGCGATCAAACCAGCCCAAGCTTCCGGCGAGTACGCCACTTGGAGTAAGAAATTATTGGCCATGTGGGCCTCCTTTCACCGACCCGATGATAGTCCTCGAACGCTCGGAGCGCAAGGCTTACTCCTTGCAGGCTTACTCCTTGCAGGTCTCCCCGGTCGCTTCCCACTTGGTGACCGTGATCGGAATGCCCTCCATGCAAGCCGTCACGCCCCGAAAGTCGGTGCCTTCGATATTGATCACGGTGTCCACCTCGGGGCGCGGATTGGCGAAGATATTGTAGGTGGTCTCGCCATCCAAGGTTTTCAGCAGCAGACAGCCGCCTTCGACGCCCTGCCTCACGCAGCCAATGGCCTTAACTTCACGTACTTCTTTCTTCTTATCCTGAGCGGGCAGGATCGATGCCAGCAGGGCCACGATCAGCAGGTTTTGCTTCATAAGCGCTCGATCTCCACGCGATAAGCTTAACTCATGTGGGTGCGAATCGCGCTGCTTGGCAGCATCGCGTTGTGTATGGCGCCGGCTGCCGTGCCCCTGATCGATTACGTCACTTATCTGGGCGGCTCGTACGCCGACACAGCCGCTGGTATCGCGGTGGATTCCACCGGCGCCGCCTACGTCGCCGGCACAACTTCATCGCCCGATTTCCCGCTGAGTTCTACCGGCCTCGGCACACCCACTACGAACAGCTACTGCGCCTTCGTCACCAAATTGAATTCCTCTGGCACTGCTATCGATTTCTCCGTTTGCCTGGCCTCTTCGCGCGCCAACGCCTTCGCGGTGGATGCAAGCGGCAACATCTATCTTGCTCTCGAGAAGCTTTCCAGCCCGTTTTTTGCTTCCGCTGCCGTTGTAAAACTCGATCCCACCGGCCAAAACATCCTCTACACCACACCGATCAGTGGTTCGGTGGAATCAATGGCAGTGGACGCGGCTGGCGGCATTTATATTGCGGGCGCGGCCGGACCTGGTCTTCCCACAACCGCTGGCGCATATCAGGGCCAGTACGCGGGAGGAACATGCCCCGGCGGCAATCCGACTGAGAGCGGCCCTTGCAACAACGCATTCATTACCAAGCTGACGCTATCAGGAAGCATCGCGTGGACCACCTACCTGGGCGGCTCGGGTCCGGACGACGCGCATGCCATCGCAGTCGATAAGTCTGGGAATGTATGGGTGGCTGGCGAAACCGTTTCGCCAAATTTCCCAACCACTGCTGGCGCGATATCGCGAACCTTTCACGGCGAAATCGATTTGGGGCCGTTGCGCTTTGGCGATGCCTTCGTCGCCAAACTCGATCCCACCGGCAGTCATCTGCTCTATTCCACCTACCTGGGCGGCAGCGGAGTCGACGGAGCTTTGGGTCTGGCCGTTGATACAGCGGGCGCAGTATATGTTGCCGGCGGCACGCAATCTCCCGACTTTCCTACCACGCCCGGCGCGCTCGCGACGACTTACAGCGCCTCCAGCCGGAATCAACTGCCAAGCCTTGGGGGCGACGGCTTTGTTACGAAACTCGATGCCTCGGGGCATCTCGTTTACTCGACTTTTACCGGTCTCATGAATGGCATCCCGACACCGATCGCCGTGGATGCCTCTGGCCAAGCCTACGTGAGCGCGGCGTCCCAGGCTTCGCCGTCTTTAACTCAGCCGACGTGCGCGGCGCCTTCGAATCCCGCCGTTACCGTGATCAACTCCGCCGGTTCCGCGCTGGTGACCAGCTCGCCGATCTCTGGCGCTTATCTCGCCCTGGATGGCAAGGGTGGACTCTATTCCGCGGGCACAGCATACACGGTCATTTTCTTCTCGACGCCTCGCGCCTTTCAAACCGAATACGGCGGCGGCGATTCCGACGCGTTTGCCGCGAGGGTCGACTTTTCACAGCCTGCTGGACCGGCGTTGGTTTCGGTAGTGAACGCCGCTACCTTGGCCCCTGGCTACGCCTCGGCTTATGCAAGCGGCAGAGGCGCAATTGCGCCGGGCGAGATTGTCACTCTGTTCGGCAGCGGCTTCGGGACGCCCAAACCCTCGGTGAACTTCGGCCAATTCCCTGCAACAGTTCTTTACGCGTCCAACTGCCAGATCAATGCGGTGGTTCCGTTTGCAGTTAGTCCAGGCCTGGCGATCCCTGTTACCGTACAATCCGGTGCGACGATACTGGGGCCACTTAAACTGCCCGTCGTAGTCGCGGCGCCCGGGATCTTCACCATGACCAAGAATGGCAGCGGGCAGGCAGCGATCCTGAACCAGGATTCTACCGTGAACTCGCTCTCCAATCCGGCCGCGCGGGGTTCCATCGTGTCGGTGTATATGACAGGTGTGGGATCACTCAAGCCATCGATCGCCGACGGCTCGATCGGGCCGCTGGTTCCTCCGTTTCCAGCGCCGGTTGCGACCATCGGCGTTACGATCGGCGGGGTGGATGCCCAAGTCACCTTCGCCGGCCAAGCCCCGGGTCTGATCGCCGGAGCCACGCAGGTGAATGTCGAGGTACCCCAGAATGCTCCGGTGGGCGCCGCCGTCCCCATCACGATTTATGCCGCGGGCTACGCCAGCCAAGTGGGGCAATCGGTCACCATGGCGGTGCAGTAAGTGGAACTAAAAAGCGAACCCGACCAGGACTCCACCTTGGTTCGAAACGCTGTCAGCGTGGTTATCCGGCGTCCGGAAGCCCGCCATTGTCTCCCGAAAGCGGCATCGTGTTACCGCACCAGGCAGCCGCCGAAATACTGCTGCCGCGACGATACTGCCGAGAGGTCGTGGTAAACGAATGCGCCCGTGGCGAAGTAGTGCCCTACAAGCGCCTTGCGGGTTAGACCAAGGTCGCGACGCTGCGATCCGCCATGCAGCAGATTGGCGTGCCAAATCAAGACATCGCCTTTGCGCGCCTCAAAATATTTCGGCTGAAGCCCATGCTCCGCGATCAATCTCCGCACGTGCGGCTCGTAGCGTGCGCGATACGACGTATAGCCGTCCTTCTTCATGTCGTCCACCGAGATCTGCAAATCGCGGCTGAAAACGTACGGTAACCGGTGGCTGCCCGGATAAAACTCCAAGGGGCCGGAATCCACACGAATGTCCTCAAAGGCTATCCAGGCCGCCGCCAGATAGCCCAGCGGATAGGTGGTCATGTGAATTGAGTCCGAATGTGCGGACTGTTGGCTTCCCTTATGCGACGCGATGGTCTGCAGGAGCTTGACCGGGTAGCCCAGCAGGCGCTGGAGCCAGTGCATCAACTCCAGGTGCTTGGCCACCTGGCAAAACGGCCGGACCCGCTTGTGGGGATTCAAACAGCGGCCAGGGAGCGGGTCTCCGTCCGCGGCGGGCTCCGGAGCAAGCGTGATGTTCCCGGTTTGCACAGATTGTTCATACGCCTGCCAAACATCATCCAGCAGAGATTCGGGAATCAGCTTGGGCAAGATGACGTAGCCAGTTTCGGCCCAGTGACGGCAGAGTGCCGCTTGTTCAGAAGGCAAGGCCTCGATTTGCTGCGGCCAACCGTCGCGATCGAGCCAAGGCTTGGGTCCGGAGTCCGGAAAATACTCGGCGCGATACGCGGGCAGCCGGGAGAAATTCACCGGCTGTTCGGCAATCCGACGCCGGGGGAGTGCGCGCAGAATAGAGTCAACCAGCGGCATCTCCTCTGAGGATACTTCACCGGGCGGCCTGCGGGTCTCCGTTCGGAGGCTTCGACCCAGCACAGCGGTCGCCGCCAACGCTCAAGCAAATTACCAAACGAACCCGAGCGAGTCGGCTTTTCATACACTTCCTGGCGAAAATTAGGTAAAAAATTCGTGTAACGCAAACGACTTTAGGACACCTGGAAACGTTCCCAGTTCTTAAGAAAGCTTAACTTACCATCCTGGCAATCCGCTTGCTCTGTATCAGTGTATGCGTCTGAGACTGCGGCTAATCGTCTCTCTGGTGGTCGCGGTCACCATCGTTTCGGTGGCTTTCGCGCTCTATCAAGTGCAGGCCGAAAACCGGTCGCGGAAGAATGAACTCGAGCGGCGGGCTCAGGTCTTGGCCGAAAGCCTGCAGGAGACCGTCGAGCCTGCTTCTGGCCAAGGGTGCGCAAGATAGCCTGCAAAGAATCGTCGAGCGCTTCGGCAACCGGGAGCGATTGGACGGTATTGCTATTTACGACAAGCAAGCTCATCCGGTGGTGATGACTCCAATCTGGCGGCGCGGCTGGGCCCGGAACTTCCAGCAGTGGCCAAAACGTTGATGGACGGTCACAACTCCAGCCTCTTCTTCCAGGCTGGGAAGGACTCCGTCCATGTGTACGCCGTGCCGGTGCATCACGACGGCCAGCTTTGGGCTCTGGCTGTCTTCCACGACGCATCCGATATTCATGGCCAGGACATGGCGATCTGGCGCAGCACCTTCAAACATGTCCTGGTACAAATGCTGCTCATCTCCGCGATCACGCTGCTGATCGTTCGCTGGAGCATGGAGCGGCCCATCGCGCGCATGGCGCAGTGGTTAAAGGCCCTTCGCGCCGGGGAGCCAATGGCCAATCCGGATTTTGCGGTGGAGGACGTGCTTCAGCCGATCACGCGCGAAGTAACCAACCTGGCCACCAGCCTGCGAATCGCGCGAGCGTCGGCCGAGGAAGAGGCCCGGCTGCGCGAAGCGGCCGATTCGCTTTGGACCGCCGAGCGGCTGCGCGTCTTTCAGCAGGCCACGCTCGAAGACAGCCGCCTGTTCGTGGTTTCGAACCGTGAGCCTTACGAACATGTGTATCGCAACGGCGCGGTTGAGGTGCGAGTGCCGGCCAGCGGCCTGGTGACGGCCATGGAGCCGATTCTGCGCGCTTGCGCCGGCACCTGGATCGCTCACGGCGCCGGCGATGCGGATCATGAAACTGTGGACGCCAACGACCGGCTGCGCGTGCCGCCCGACGAGCCACAGTACATGCTGCGGCGCGTCTGGCTTACCAAAGAAGAAGAAGAAAGATACTACTACGGCTTCGCCAATGAGGGGCTGTGGCCGCTCTGCCATATCGCGCATACCCGGCCAATCTTTCGTGCCGAGGACTGGGAAGCCTACCGCGAAGTGAACGCCAAGTTTGCGCCGAGCCGTGCTGGAGGAGATGGAGGGCGCCGAAAACCCGATCGTCCTGGTTCAGGATTATCATTTCGCCTTGCTTCCGCGCCTGATCAAGGAAAAGCGGCCCGACGCGCGCGTGGCGATCTTCTGGCACATACCCTGGCCCAACCCGGAAGTCATTCGGCATTTGCCCCTGGCGGCGCGAATTGCTGGAAGGGCTGCTGGGCGCCGACCTGATCGGCTTCCACATTCAATCGCACTGCAACAACTTTCTGGAGACCATCGACCGCACGCTGGAGTCGCGCATCGAGTGGGAGCGCTTCGCCGTCAACAAGGGCGGCCACTTTACTCTGGTGCGGCCTTTTCCGATCAGCGTGGATTTTAAGGAGACGCAGGCCAGCCGAGCATAAAGCGATCCGCGTGGAGCGGGATGCGCTGCTCAAACAGCTCGGCGTGGAGGCCGACTTATCTGGGCATCGGCGTGGATCGTCTGGACTACACCAAGGGAATTCCGGAACGGTTCCGCGGCATCGAACGGTTCCTGGAAAAGTACGCCTCCTACAACGGACGCTTTACGTTCGTGCAAATTGGAGCGCCCAGCCGCACGCATATCGATCGCTATCAGGACCTGAATGTCGAAGTGGAGCGCGAGGCGCGAGCGCATCAACCGGCGGTTCCAAAGCAAACATTGGAAGCCCATCGTTTTCCTGAAACGGCATCACAACCATTCCGAGATCGAGCCCTACTATCGCCTGTCGGACCTGTGCCTGGTGACTTCGCTGCACGATGGAATGAACCTGGTGGCCAAGGAATACGTGGCCGCCCGCGACGACAATGGCGGCTCTCTGATTCTGAGCTGCTTCACCGGCGCCAGCCGCGAGCTGCAGGACGCCCTGATCGTGAATCCTTACGACACCGAGGAACTGGCGGACGCGATCCACAGGGCGGTCGCGATGGACCCTCGCGAAAGGCGGGAGCGCATGCGCAGGATGAGGCGAGTGGTGAAGCAACATAATATTTATCGCTGGGCGGCGAATTTGATCGCCGCCGTGTCGGAGATTCGCGTCGAGATACCGGAAGGAGTCAAGGGCCAGCCGGCTTGAAGTGATGCCGCAACCTTTATTCGACCATCTGCCTCAGATTGCCTCGTCGATTCGTGATGCCTCCTACGTTTTTCTATCGCTGGATTTCGATGGCACTTTGGCGCCTATCAACCTAAATCCGGGCGCGGCCACGATGCCGCTCGAAAGCCGGAGAGCGCTTGAGGGCTCTGGAGGCAGGCCACCGGTCCTCGGTGGCGATCATCAGCGGGCGCGCGCTTCCAGACCTCAGAGAGCGCGTCAGAATAGAAGAAATAATTTACGCCGGCAATCATGGCCTGGAGATCACCGGCCCCGGAATGCATTTCATCGAGCCCAATGCCGCGCTCAGAGTAGACGCGCTGGAAGAACTCTCGCGCCATCTGCAAGTACGCTTGCGGCACATTCCCGGCGTCGAGGTGGAAAGCAAAGTGTTCACCGCCAGCATTCATTTCCGCAGACGCGTCCCGCAGCAGCCTGGATGAAGTGCACAAAACCGTGCAGGATGCGGTGATTCCGATCGTCAGTCTCTTCCAGGTGACCCAGGGACTGCAGGTTTTCGAAATCCGGCCGCGCGTGAATTGGCACAAGGGGCTGGCGGTTCGCTGGATTCGGGAAGAGCTGGGAAGACGCGACGCGTTGGCCATGTACATGGGTGACGATTTGACCGATGAGGACGCCTTTCGAGCGCTGCCGGACGGCATCACTATCAGCGTAGGGCGAAGCAGCGGAACTTGCGCGCGGTATTACATCGAGCTGCAAGAGTCCGTGCAGGATTTCCTGCAATGGATGGCAGGGCTGTTAGGGAATGCGGCGGTGGCCCGCCAACGCGGCTGAACTATCGGGCCGGAAGGGATTTGAGTATAGTTTGGCGGCTTTTCGGCCGAAGAGAACAAGTGATGGGCCGGATTCTGCCATTTGTCATCTTGCTGGCCGGCGGGGTAGCTGGCGCCGAGCCGAGCGCGTGGTGGAAAGCATTTTGCCGTCACTCGACTACGGCCCCATGTGCTGGTCCAGCCTGCAGCTCCAAAATCTTGGCGACCGCGAAGTCACCGTGGAACTTCAGCCCCATCGGGCCAGCGGCGGATTGGTTGCGCTGGGGGGACACGGGCAATCGACCTGCGATTGAAGGCTGGCGAGCGCGCGGACTACCGTCTCGAAATCCCGGAGGAGACGGGCCGCGGATGGGTGAAGATCCGCGAAAGGATTCCGTCGCCGCAGCACTCCTCGGTGATCGCGGTATCGGGCCGCGCGGAATGCGCGGAGGACAATCAGTTGCGCAGCACGCCGCGCGAGGTCGCATATCCCACCCGCAACCCCTGGTTCACCGGCGATATTGAGGAGATGCATGGCAACCTCATCTCGATGGTCAACACCTCGGAACTCGCGGCCAAGGCCTCGCTTTGCTACTCGGCCGGAAATCTTTATTCGCTGCCGAGTGACTCGCGCGCCAAAACCGAACTTACCCTGATCTGTTCGGCGGCCTTCGAAGTTCAGATTCCGCCTTTCGCCTCGCGCCAGTTTCCGGTGGAGCATGAAGGCAATTCGCATTTCTCGATGCGGACCCAGGGCCAATCCATCGTGCTGCAGATGCTGCGCCCCTTGGCAACCGGCGTGAAGGTCTACTCCGTCGATTCGACCATCAAGTTCGGCGGCGAAGCCGGCTCCGAGAAATAAGGAGCGCACGCGTTTTATACTAAGACCTCCAGGCGTCGGCACGAGTGCCAACGCGGCACACAAAGTGTGTGCGCTACGTCGTCAAATGAACGCGCAAGAAAACAAGGCGGTGTGGGTGGCGCTGGATTCATTTCGGATCGAGCTGCCATCCTGGGGCTTCGCAAACACCGGAACCCGATTCGGTAAATTTCTGCAACCCGCGGCAGCCACCACGATTGAAGAAAAGCTCAGCGACGCGGGTGAAGTCCATCGCTGCACCGGCGCGTGCCCGACAGTCGCGCTGCACGTGCTTTGGGATTTTCCAAACGGACTCGACAGCGTTGACCAGGTCAAAGCATCGGCGGAAAAATACTCGGTGCGGCCCGGCTCGATCAATCCCAACGTTTTTCAAGACCAGATCTACAAACACGGCTCGCTGGGAAATCCGGATCCGGATGTACGGCGTGCGGCGCTCGACCACATTCGGGAAAGTGTCGAAATCGGGCGCCGTCTCGAAAGCCGCGATATCTCGCTTTGGTTCGCCGACGGCTCTAATTACCCGGGTACTGCCAATATCCGCCAGCGAAAGGCGTGGTTTGAAGACGGTTTGCGGCAGGTACACGGCAAGCTCGGCGCGGAGCAGCGGATGCTGGTGGAGTACAAGCCGTTCGAGCCCGCGTTCTATCACACCGATATCGCGGACTGGGGGATGGCGTTGGCGCTGGCAAAGTCGTCCGGCCCACAGGCGAAAGTACTGGTGGATACAGGGCATCATTATTTGGCGCAGAACATCGAGCAAATTGTGGCCTGGCTGCTGGCGGATGGCATGCTGGGCGGTTTTCACTTCAACGACCGCGGCTACGCGGACGACGACCTGACGCTGGGGTCGATCGATCCTTACCAGGTGTTCCGCATCTTCCACGAAATCGCGATGTACGAATGGGAGACCGCGAGCCGCGCCGATATCGCGTACATGATCGATCAGAGCCACAACCTGAAGGGCAAGATTGAAGCCATGATCCAGACTGTCGCGACGGCGCAGGAGCTGTATGCCAAGGCTGCGGTGGTGGATCACGAAAAGTTGGCGCAGCACCAGAGGAATTGCGCGCTAGTGGACGCCGAGAACTGCCTGAAGGACGCCTTCTCTACGGATGTGCGCCCGGCGATCGCGGAGTGGCGCCGATTCCACGGCCTGGCCGAAGATCCGCTGTCCGCTTTTCGTGCCAGCGGCTATCTGGAGCGAATTACGATCGAGCGGGCCGAGAAGAACCGCGCGACCGCGTCGAGCTACGCGTAAGAGACACAGGCTGAAATGCCTGTGCTACGGCTGCAGCCGCTCTCCAGATCATGCGATTGTTTCGGCTGCCATACCAGGATGATATAGCCCGGTATGGATGTTCTGCGAATTCTATGGTAAATTTGTTCTCCATCTATGTGGCCCCAAAATTATTTTCCCCTCGCGGGCAGTCTGCCTCTTTCGACGCTGGCTGCCTCCGTTCCCATCCTGACCATGCTGGTCCTATTGGGCGTGCTGCGGAAACCGGCATGGATGGCGGCTTTGTCTGGACTGCTAGCGGCGGTCCTAATGGCAGCTTTTGCGTACCAAATGCCTATGCGCAATTTGATCGGCGCAGTAGGCTACGGCGCGGCCTACGGCCTGTTCCCCATCGGATGGATCGTTTTTAGCGCTATTTTGCTGTATCGCGTAACGCTTGAGAGCGGGAAGTTTGAAGTCATTAAGGATTCCGTCGGCCATTTTACCGACGACCGCCGCTTGCAAGTGTTGCTCATCGCGTTCGCGTTCGGCGGGTTCGTCGAAGGCGGCGCAGGGTTCGGAACGCCTATTGCCGTAGCCGCCACCATGCTCGCCGGGCTTGGCTTTTCGCCCTTCTACGCAGCGGGGTTATGCCTGCTTGCGAACACGGCCCCGGTTGCGTTCGGCTCGATCGGAATTCCCATTGTGACGCTTGCGGCAACCACCGGCTTGCCCCTGGACCGCCTCAGCGCTGGCGTGGGGCGCATGTGTTCGCCGGTGGCTCTGCTTCTTCCGGCATATATGATTCTGGTTATGGGCGGGTGGAAGGCCCTCAAGGGCGTTCTGCCGGCGGCCGTGGTTTGCGGCGGTGCGTTCGGAATATTTCAGTTCCTGATCTCGAATTACGTCGGCCCTCAATTGACCGCCATTTTGGCCTCGATCGCCGCCATGCTCGGACTCGTGATTTTGTTGAGTTTCTGGAAGCCTCGCGATTCTTTTGCGCTCGCGGAAGAACATGTGACTAAATCGACGGTCGCCGCGGCGCACTATCCGGCCCGCGAACTTCTCGTGGCTTGGGGCCCGTACATCTTATTGGTGATCTTCGTGCTGTTGTGGACTTGGAAGCCGCTTCAGACGCAGTTAAACTCGCTTAGCGTAGCGATTCCCTGGCCCTGGCTGCACAACGAAGTTCAGCGTGTGCCGCCGGTAGTGGCCGCCGCTTCGCCCTACGGGGCAGTCTTTAACCTGAACTGGCTGTCGGCGGCCGGAACATCGTGCCTCTTCGCGGCTCTGTTCGCCGCTCCGGTGGTCGGTATGAGCGGGCGTCAATTCCTCAAAGCCTTCTTGGACACGTGCAAGCAACTGATGCTGGCGGAACTCACGCTGGCCGCGGTGTTGGCCTTGGCATTCGTGATGAACTATTCCGGAGCCACCGGCACTTTAGGGCTCGCGTTTGCAGCTACGGGCGCAGCTTTCCCGTTTTTCAGCGCGCTGCTTGGCTGGATGGGCGTGTTCCTCACCGGAAGCGATACCTCTGCGAATGCGCTGTTCGGCAGCCTGCAGGAAGTAACAGCGAACCGGCTGGGAATGAATGCCGTGCTGATGGCCTCTGCCAATTCCGCCGGAGGGGTAATGGGCAAGATGATCAGCCTGACCAGCATTGCGGTGGCCTCAGCAGCTACCGGAATGAAACGCGGGGAAGAAACCAGACTGTTTCGGTTTACAGTGCGGCACAGCGTATTCCTGGCGGTGGTGATGGGACTTATTGCTCTCTTTTACGCCTACGTGGCGCCGCAGTTTGCCCCGTAGCACGGAGACCGCGCGGTGACGCCGGCCCGTGTTATTGGGGGAATGGCGATGGAGCCGAACGCCACGGGCGCGTTGTCAGCAAGCAGACAAATCGCGGCGGCAAAGAAAAGCGCTAACCCCACGAGCTTGGCGCTGGCGACAGCCACGGCGTGGCGAATCCCGCGGCGCCCTCCATAAACGCGCGGAACGCGAATCCGATCAGCAGCGCTTGCAGCCTGCGATCGCCGGTCAGGCTTCGCAGCGAGCGTTTTAATGGTTTCGAATTTGCCCTTTCCGTGGTAAGCCTGTAAAGCCGGATAGCCGCGGCGTGCCTGTCTTATAAAAAAACTTGTTCCAAAGATGTTTATTCTTTGATATCAGACCCTTCCATTGTGGTGTATACTAGCCCCAAGTTACTGGGTTCGTAACGTGTATAACCGGGTGCGGCGAGGTTTTCGAGGGTAAGCCGTTCCCGTCGCAAAAGGTACAAGGGGGCAACAAAATGAGAAAAGCTACATCTGCATCTCTGCTTATAGCGACCGTGCTAGGTTTGCTGTGCGCCGGTTGGCTGTCGGCTTCGCCAGTCGGAAGCGTCGCGGGTTCCGTGAAGGACTCGTCCGGGGCTTTGGTGGCCGGCGTCAAAGTCTCGTTGACCAACACGTCTACCAACGCCAAACTCGAGTCGACAACTAATCCGAATGGCGAATTCCAGTTCGTGCAACTCGCGCCGGCCACATACTCGCTAGTGGCGGAAGCTCAGGGCTTCAAGAAGATCAGCGTCTCGTCAGTGCTGGTCGAAGTTGATCAGATCACGCATTTGGAGTTGACCCTTGAAGTGGGAAGCCTCAGTGAGTCCGTCCAGGTAGAGGCAGTGGCGCCTCTGCTCGAGAACGACAAGAGCACGCTGAGCAGCGTCGTGGATAGCCGCAACATCTCCGCTCTGCCCTTGAACGGCCGCCAGGCGCTGGACTTGGCGTTGATCACGCCCGGCGTCCTGCCGACTGCCGGTGGCACGCAGGTGCTTAGCTTCAACGTAGCTGGGGCGCGGTCGCAGTCCAACATCTACTTGTGGGACGGCGTCAGCAACATGGATACGCAAGTCAACGGAAACCTCAACAATTTCCGCATTGCCGATGCCGTTCAGGAGTTCTCGGTTCAGACCAGCGTTTCGACTGCGGAATTCGGACGCGGCACCGGCGGCCAAGTCAGCCAAGTCACCAAGAGCGGCACCAATAGTTTCCATGGGTCGCTATTCGAATACTTGCGAAATTCAGACTTGGACGCCACCGATTTCTTCATCAACAAATCGGGCGGCACCAAGACGCCGCTCCATCGGAACCAGTTTGGCGGTACGTTCGGTGGTCCGATCAAGCACAACAAGACCTTCTTCTTCGGGTCCTATGAGGAGTACCGGCAAGTGGCGCCCACCGTCAGTCTGACCCGTGTGCCGACCGTGGCCGAGCGCGCTCAGGTGACCGATCCGATTTCACAGGCGCTGCTGAAGTTCTGGCCGAGTCCGAATACTAGTGGCGCGAACAATTTCATCGCCAACGTAGGCTCCACTACCTTCGATTACACCGGCTTGATCCGCGTGGATCACGATTTCAGCGATCACGATCATCTTACGGGGCGCTTTGCCGACTATCAGGGAGCCACGTTCACCCCCGGCGCACTTCCGACTGAAGGCGGGAACGGCAACACGCCAGTCAGCCGCAATGGCGTGATCACCGAGACCCATACCTTCTCGCCGACGCTGCTGAACGAATTCCGCCTGGGTTATTCCCGGAACCAAACGTTCATTACGGTGCAGGATATCGGCCTGAATGCCGCCAGCATTTTCCAATCTAACGGGCAGCCATTGGCTGGAGTTGTAGATGGTACCAAGAACGTCCAGGATTCGGGCCTGCCCACGGTCAGCATCAGCGGTGGCTTTGCTACTCTCGGCAGCACCACCAACCTGCCGCAAGGGCGCATCACCAACACCACTGAGACTCTTCGACAACATGTCGTGGGTCGCGCCGTTCGGAGCCAGCAAGCATTCTTTCCGCTTTGGTTACCATATTCGCCGCGAGCAGGCTCGCCGCTATTTGGACAGCGCGGAGCGCGGATCGTTCAGTTTCCTGAGCTGGGCTGATTTTGCCGCAGGCCAGGTCAACTCGTCGACCTTCAAGACCGGCAGCACGCTGGCCTATTGGGACCGTTTTCCCTGGGACTTGTATTGGCAGGATCAATACAAGGTCAAAGACAACTTGACCATCAACTATGGAATCCGCTACGAGTATCCATCGGCGATCTACCAAACCCGTCAGGATGCGACGAATTTTATTCCAGGCGTCGGACCGGTCCTGCTCGGGACCAACCAGCTTCTGACTATCGACCCGACTAAGGTCGGGCCAGCTTCGCTGGTTTTGAAGCAAGCGCCCACCAAGCTCGGCAACAGCGGCGTCAACGTCGACAAGAACAATTTCGCGCCGATCGTCGGAATTGCGTACACGCCGCGCTTCGCGGAGAAGCTCTTCGGCAAGGACGATACAGTAATTCGTGCCGGCTTCCGCATCGGCTATGACGACATCTTCAACAACATCCCCGCCAATATGGGACTAAATGCCCCCTATAACCTGAGCACCACGCAAACAGCCGGCGTTACGCAGACCGGAAAGTTTCCCTGGGCCACCGGGTTCAACCAGAACGTCCCGCTGGTGAAATTCAATTCGGCCGGCCAGCCGGTAGTGGGCCTGGTGGGCTTCAGCGCCGAGGATCCGAATATCCGCAGCGCATATGTGTACCAATACAACTTCGGAATTCAGCGTAAGATCGGCAACAGTCTTTCGTTCGAGTTGGATTACCAGGGGAGCACCGGCCACAAGCTGGGTCTGTTTGTGGACTACAATCAGCCTCAAGTGATCGTGAACAATCCGGCCTTGCGCGGAAACCAGGCGCCAAACATGCAGATCTATCCCTATCCTACGTTCGGCGGCATCGACTGTTGGCAAGGACATCGGCAACTCCAATTACAACGGCATGGTAGCCACCGTAAAGTACCAGTCGCGGCAAGGGCTACTTCCTGCAAGGTTCGTACACACTCAGCAAGTCGATTGACAACAACTCCGCATTCTTCGGCTCGACCGGCGAACTCAGCGTGATCTCCGAACGGCAATCACATCAACCTGGATCGAGGTCCGTCGTCGTTCGATACTCGCCAACGGGCTGTGGTTGTATACAACATGGATCTGCCGGTTGGCCCCGGCCACCGGCTGTTCGGTTGGAACAATGCTTTCAACCGGGAAGTCTTCGGTGGCTGGCAAGTCTCGGGCATCACCAGCGCGCAGACCGGGTCAGCCGTTCACCGTGTACGACACGGCCGCCGATTTCAGCGGATTCAACCAGAGTGCGGACCGTCCGGACATCATCGGGTCCGGAACCGTTGACCCAGAACAACTACGCAATCCGGACGCCGCGTTCAACACCAGCTACTTCTCGGCGATCCCGCCCACCGGCCGGCGTCGGGCACGTCGGGGCGAAATCAGTATTACGGTCCCGGCCTGGTCAACTGGGACTTCACTGCCTTGAAGAGCTTTCGCAATCTGGGGCGATCGCAGCCGTCTGACGTTCCGTGCGGATTTCTTCAATCTTTTCAACCACACCAACTTCTCCAACCCGGGCCACAACGAGTCGAGCACGTCGACGTTTGGGAAAGATCACGCAGACCGTAGGCAGCGCGACGGCGACATCGGTGGGAACCACTGCCGGCGCGTGTGGCGGTCCCCGGCAGATCCAGCTCTCGCTGCGGCTGCAGTTCTAAGGAACTACCGCGAGAAACAATCCCGGACCCCGCGCATCTATCTAGCTTGGTCCGGCACGCTGGTCATACAGATTCGGCCCAAAGCCGCCGATACTCCGGTAGGGAGCTTTACGTCCCTGCCTGATATGCCCGGCCCTGAACAAAGACGCCAAACCCGCCGGGATGCCGACCATTCTATCCGCGTTTCGACTACTACCAAAGGGTCGGCGCGCCAAACGGAAACTGCCCGCATGGTCGATATCTCGGAAGGCGGGCTGTGCTTTATCGGCTCCCGTTATCTCGTTCCGGGGACTTCCTTGGGAATCGAGTTCGGCGAGTGCCGCATTGTGGCCGAGGTCCGGCATTGCCGATTGCGCGAGTATGGGGGGAACAGCGAGTTCTTCACCGGCGTGCAGGTCCAGGAAATTTTGGAAGGCGTGGAAACCTGGCTGGCGCTAACGGACTCGGCAAGCTAGTCTTAAGCGTACACTCGCCGCAGAGGTCGAGCATCTATACAAGCGGCCATGGTTCGTTTCGCCATCGAAGATCCGGGTACTCCGGACGCCCAGTGGTGCTTCGAGCAATATTTTGCCGAACTCGACGCGCGTTTCGCGACGGGCTTCAATCCTAGACTCAGCATCTCCGCCGACGCACTTGAACTCACGCCACCGGCCGGTCTACTGCTGATCGCTCGCTTGCACGACCGGCCGGTCGGTTGCAGCGCTCTCAAGTTTCACGCCGACGCTTGGGCGGAATTGAAAAGAATGTGGATCGCCCCGGCTGCGCGGGGGCTCGGCTTAGGACGCCGGCTTCTACATGAGATCGAGCGGCATGCGAGCGAAGCAGGAATCGCCGTGCTTCGTCTGGAGACGAATCGCACGTTGAGCGAAGCCATCGCCCTGTATCAAGGCTCGGGATACGTCGAAGTGGATGCGTTTAATGCCGAGCCATATGCGCACCACTGGTTCGAAAAACGTTTGCTCTAGCGGTTATGGCCGATCGCGGTTCCAGACCGCCAGAAAAGATTCGGTCGCCAGCGTTTCCTGCTCCCGGGCCTGTTCCTGGCGCCACTCTTCGAACTTTCTGGCCCGCAACTCCTCTAGCAGCCGAAAACGCTGTTTCGCGGCGCGATAAAGTTTCTTCTGCTCGGAGAGGTCGCGATCACACTTCGCCACCAGCTTCACCAGATTGTCCGCCTGCCGCTTAAGACTTACGCTATGCCCGCTGATGGCCCGCAGATCAGCGCCCCGCAGATCGGGCAGCGTATCGAGCGACCGGTCCAGCTTCGATTTCTCGGCGCTCAGATCGGCCCGCATGGTCTGCAGCCTCAGCTGCTCGCGTAGCAGGCTGCTCCAGCTTGGCCTCTTCAGACGCCAGCTCGAGCGAGCGCCAGCGGAGAACTTTGTCGAGCGAAAAGTGAAACTGCGCCACGTCGCGATCCCTCGGACAGCCGCTACCCTAGCGCGGCGGCCAGTTTTTCCAAACGCTCTAGCGTTTCTGGAAGTTTGCAGAAATTGGTGCGAATCCTGCTTCAGGAAATTCATGATCTCCGGGCGGCAGCGGATGGACGCGTCCAACTTGGGATTGGTGCCTGCCACGTAGGCCCCCAACTGAATCAGGTCGTGCGAGTCGTGATACAGCGCCAGCGCCTCGCGCAACTTCTGGATTTGCGAAATCTGTTCAGGGGAAGCAATGCGCGAAGTCAGCCGGCTGATGGAATGGCGAATGTCGATGGCGGGATAGTGGCCCGCCGCTCCCAGTTCTCGCGACAGGATCAGGTGGCCGTCCAGAATGCCGCGCACGGCGTCGCAAATCGGTTCGTTAAAATCGTCTCCTTCCACCAGGACAGTGAAGAATCCCGTGATGGAGCCTTTCTTGAAATGGCCGGACCGCTCGAAGATCTTCGGCAGCAGCGCGAATACCGATGGCGTGTAGCCTTTCTGGCTGGGCGGCTCTCCGGCGGCGAGACCGATCTCGCGCTGGGCCATGGCCAGGCGCGTCACCGAATCCACCACCAACAGAACATTCTTGCCTTGATCGCGGAAGTATTCGGCCACCGCTAGCGCTACGAAGCAAGCGCGGATGCGCAGAGGCGCGGGACGATCGGAAGTCGCCACCACCACCACGGAACGGCTCCGCCCTTCGGGCCCCAATTCGTTTTCGAGAAATGCCCGCACCTCGCGGTTGCGTTCTCCCACCAGCGCGATTACGCTCACGTCGGCATCATTGTGCCGGGCCATGGCGCCCAGCAGAGTGCTCTTCCCTACCCCGCTGCCGCCGAAGATTCCGACCCGCTGTCCTTTTCCGCAGGGCAGCATGCCGTCGATGGCTCGAACGCCAGTAATTAAGGGTTCAAGAATATGCTCTCGCTCCATGGGGCAGGGGCCACGGCATACAGGGGATAAGCGGCGCTGGTCTGGATCGGCGGGCCCTCGTCGATCGGCCGGCCAAATCCGTCCAGAACACGGCCGAGAAGCGCGGGGCCGACACGCAGCAGCGCATCTTCTTTGCGCGCGATCACGCGATCGCCGAGCTGCAGGCCATCCATCTCTTCTAAAGGCAGGGACAACACTCGATCGTTTCGGAATCCGATTACCTGCGAGCGGATGGTGCGCCCGGAGGAGGTGCAAATTTCGCAGAAATCGCCGATCGATACCACTGGCCCGCGGGAGGCGATCAGGAGGCCGACCATTTCAGTCACTTCACCGATCCACGGCATTAATTCGATGTCGCCGAGTTGAGCACTTAGCCGGCGGAAGACCGAATTGGACGCGGATGCCATGTTATCTCTCCAACCGATCGATCAGTCCACGTTCGATTTCCCGCAATTGCGTATCGACAGATGCATCCAGAATGCCTTGTGAGGTCTCCAAGAACAATTCACCCGGTTTCAGCGTGGGGTCTGCCGTCAAAACCAGGTTTTGGTGCGAGCCACTTTGTTCAAGCGATTTCTTCACCAGCGATTCCAGGCCTGGATGCATGCGCACGCGTTGCATCTCGCGAGACTGGACTTTCAGGAAAGCAGTCTTGACGAGCCCCGTGAGCGCGTCGGGATCAAGTGACACTTCGCGGTGCAGGACGCGCGCAGCGATAGAAACGGCCAGACGAACGAGGTCGTGCGTGGCTTCTTCCCGAATGGTGTCGCGCAAGCGGGCCAACTCCGCCAGGTTCCGAGCCAAACCGTCCATCGCCGGACGGGTCTGCTCCTCGGCCTCGCGCCGGCCGGCGGCAACTCCGGCCGCGAATCCTTCCCTCCTTGCCTGATCCAGGACTTGCGCTTCCCGCTCGGCATCCTTGCGCGCGGGCCCCTGGCTGCGTAAGTCGGCGGGCGGTTCCACGACGCGCCAGAAAGACGCCGCCGCGGAGGGCGTCTCACCATTCGCCAGAATTTCAGACGACATACTGATCGCCACCGCCGCCCTTCAAGCTGAGAACTCCCTCGGACTCCATTTGCTGGACCACCGCCAGGATCTGCTGTTGCGCCGCCTCCACGTCGCGGATGCGCACCGGACCGGCTGCGTCCATATCCTCGCGCAACATCTCGGCGCCGCTCTGGGACATGCACTGCATAAAATGATTTTTCAACTGGTCGCTGGTGCCCTTCAGCGCGATGGTCAGCAGCTTGCGGTCGATCTTGGCCACCAGCTCCTTCATGGCCGTGGCGTCGATCAGCAGCAGATCATCGAAAACGAACATGTAGTGGCGGATCGCATCTACCAGCGCCTGCTGTTCCTGCATGTTGGTCAGGATCTCTTCGCTCACCGCTGAATCCATGCGGTTCAGGATCTCGGCCACGCTGCGGGGCCCTCCGTGCGGCTCGGACTTTACCTCGCCAATCGACTTCAATTTTTCGCCGATCACCAGCGAGATGCGCGCCACCACATCGTTGGATACGCGGTCCAGTTCCGCGATCCGAATCACGACGTCGGACCGCAGGGCGGAGGAAGAGTCGCAATGAGTGCGGCCGCTTGCGCCGCGGACAGATGCGAAAGAACTAAAGCGATGGTTTGAGGATGCTCCCCTTCGATGAAGCGGCTCAGCAGGGCGGGGTCCGCTTTCTGCAGCGATTCAATGTTCTTGTTCCCTGACGGCGCCTTTGGGCAGACGCTTCGGCCAGCCTCCGGGCGCCTTCCGGCCCGAAGGCGCTGGATAGCATTCGCTTGGCATAATCGAATCCGCCCCGCCCTCCGCCGCCCAAGGCCGACTGGCAGAATTCCTCGAGCACCGATTCAGTCTGGTTGGGCGTCACCTTCTCCAGCCGCGCAATCGCCTTGCTGACCGACTTCACTTCGTCCTCGCTCAACTGTTTGAGGATTTCGCCGCCCAGTCTCTCTCCCAGCGTAACCAGCAGAATCGCCGCTTTCTGGGGCCCCGAAATTTTGCTTCCATTCTCGCCATTAACGGCCATAGGTCAGTTCGCTTCCTCTTCCGCCAGCCAGCCGCGCAGGACATTGGCCCACTGTTCGGGATTGTTCCGTCCGTTCTCCTGGAGCTGAGCCAGCAGCGCTTCGGTGCGTGACGGCATGAGCGCGGGAACATTCGACGGCATGGCGTGCATCCCGGCATTTCCTGGCGGCAGGGGCGTCGCGACACCGGGGGCGGCGGCAGAGCCTCGCCCATGTCGACTTCGACATCGCTCTTTCGTCCGCTGCGTGATATGGCGAAGATCACTACGCCGATCATGAGAACTATTCCGGCAATGCAACCGTAAAGTACCGGTTTGTTTTTCAGCAGCGCGTCCAATCCAGCCGGCGGCGGGATTTTCTGTACAGGCGCTCCGCCAGCCGCGGGAGGCTCGGAATTAGCCGTCATGTCGAACGGCAGCGTCTCCACTGTCAATTGATCGCCGCGCTGCGTATTCAATCCGACCAGCGTAGCCACAACGCTATGGATGGTCTTCATCTTCTCAGGCGACGGCGGAGTTACGATGCGCTTCTGCTGCGCGCCCTGGCCTTGCCACTTCACTTCGTGATCCACCAGCACCGCGATCGACAGACGCTTCAAGGCTCCCTGCGGCAATTTGAGATGCTTCACCGTGCGGCTGGATTGGTAGGTGATGTTCTCAGTACGCCTTACCGATCCGGTGGTGTTTCCGCCCGGCCTCGGCGGCGGAGGCTGAGGCAAGTTGGACGCCGTGCCCGGTTGTCCGGCCGAAATGCGGGTAACACCGCTCGAATCTTCCATTTTTTGCGAGGTCACCATGACGGACTTGGTGGGGTCGAAATTCTCCTCGCTCTGCTCTCCGCTCGACATGTCAACTTCAGCCGAGACACCGGTCCTGAACTTATCCGGTCCAAGCAAAGGCTCCAGCGTATTGTTGATCTTCAACATCAGATCGTGTTCGATGGCCTGCCTGTATTCCAGCGCCGCTTCGGTAATCTGCGCGCCGTCCGCCAGACCGTCTCGCCGCGCCCGGTTCAACAGATTGCCGCGCATGTCGACAATGGATATGGCTTCCGGCGTCAGACCCTCCACCGCGCTGGACACCAGGTTCGCGATGGCGGCCACGTTCTGAGATGACAGGCTGGCGCCGGGGCGAAGCCCCACCAGTACGCTGGCCTTGGCAGCTTCGCGCGATTCCAGAAATACCGATTCTTTGGGCAGCGTGACGTGGACGCGAGCCTGCTGCACTTCCGAGAGCGCCATGATGGTCCGCTCCAGTTCACCCTCGACGGCGCGGCGATAGTTCACATGCTCGGCGAAGTCGGTTACGCCGAAGTTTGTTTTGTCGAAGATCTCAAATCCGATCCGTCCCTTTTGCGGAAGCCCCAGGCCGGCCATTTCCAGCCTCAACTCGGGAACCTTGTCTTCGGGCACCAGCAGCGTGGTTCCGTTGTCGGCCACGCGATAGTCGACGCCCGCCTCTTTCAGCTTTTGAACCATGGCCATCGCGTCTTCCGGCGCCAGCGACGTATACAACGGCCGCAGACCACTCTCGCGCTGCCAGTGCGAGAACCAGAACACGCCCGCAGCCACCGCGGCGGCGCAGAGCACGATCGCAGTGATCTGCTGAGTAGACAAAGATGAGAGAAGCTTTTTCGCTTGGTTCATGGGAAGGCGGAAATGGGAAGCGGTCACGCTCAGACTTGCATGCGCATGATCTCCTGGTATGCCGACGTGACTTTATTGCGAACCTGTAAGAACAATTCGAACTCCAAAGACGCCCGCTGCGCCGCGAGCGCCACCGAGTGCAGCTCTTCGTTTCCACCGTTCAAAAAGTTGTTGGTCACCTGATGCGCTTGGGCCTGCGACTGTTCCACGTTTCCGACAATACCCTCCAGAACGGACTGAAATCCGCCCGCGCCCGGGCCTGGAGAATTTACCTGCGCCACATCCGGGAGGCTAATGGGCGGGATTGAAGAGAGGGGAGGAATCATGGGGATCAGCGGAACAGATCGATCGACTTCTGGATCATGTCTTTGACCGCCGATATCGCCGCCACATTGGCTCCATAGCTGCGCGACGCACCCAGCAAGTCCACCATATCCTCGGCCGGATTGATTTTGGGATAGGCCACGTAGCCCTCTTTATCGGCGTCCGGATGACCTGGCATATAGCGCCGGTCGGGCTCGCTATTGTCGACCACGGTTTCGCTTACTCGCACACCAGTAACATTGTCGTCCAGCGCCGAGTGGAAAGCCGACGAGAAGGATCCCATCGAGGAGTCCGATTCGAATACGACATCTTTTCGGTGATACGGCCCGCCTTCGGGCGTGCGCGTGGTCTCCGCATTGGCGAGGTTTTCGACCAATAGCTCTGCGCGCGTTCTTTGCGCGGCCATTCCGGACGCGCTGACATCCAGAGAGGAGAATAGGCTCACGCGGTCTTATCCTCCTCAATTGCCATCTTCACCGTGGAGAGCTCACCGCGCGCCAGATTGGAGGCGACGCTGAAGCGCAGCGCGTTTTCAGCCAACAGCCTAGCCTCACGGTCGACGCTTACGTTGTTTCCGTCGTTCTTCGTTACCAAGCCCGAGACTTCCAAGACGTTGGGATTCGAGCTCGAGACCTGATTTTGGAGCTCGCTCTGGAAATCGATGTCCTTGGTTTGGAAGCCAGGTGTATCGGCGTTGGCAATGTTGGCGGCAACCAGCCTCTGTCGAGTGCTAAGAAGATTCATGTAGCGCTCGACGCCGGCGCCGATGTTCTCCACCATGATGGCGTTGCCGCTGCAATTCCGCTGCCACAGAAACGCGCTAGCTTTTCAATGAGTTACTGCGTCGCGGCGTTGTAGACGTGACGCTGAGCGTTGAGATCTCGACGGCGCCCGGCGGGTTGCTTGCACTAACCCTTGACCTGCAGGCCCGGGTGCCGGCTCACCGCGCTATGATAACGGCTTGCTTTTTGAACGACACCATACTGGTCGGCGGCCAGGTTACGCTGGATAAGCGTCATCTGACGGGCCCAGGCGAGCAACTCACAGGCGCGAGCGGGAATTGACGAATTACCGCGTTCCTGATCTGGCAACGCTTCCCAGTTCTGCCGCACAGCCTCTATGTAGCGGTGCACGGCGCCTTCCGCCCGAGCATGATCCGCGGCAATCACCGCGGCCCGCAGTTCACGTGCCGCCCGCTCGAGTACGGCTCTCAGGTCGTCATCCTCCCGAGGAGCCATTGTTACCGATTGTGCCATTGGAGTTAAGGGTTGGGATTTGGAACAAGCCGTCGATGAATTGGGTCTGGTTCTGCAGCGTCGCAATCAAAGCATCCGCGGCGGCCATCTGCGCTGTGAGGGTGGTATTCAGTTGATTGACACGATCCTGCGCGGCGCTAATCGCCTGCGCTTCATGCTGGTTCTGAGTCTGAAGGTTCTGAGCCTCGTTCGGGATTACGCCGGTGGTGGGATCCAGCAGGCCTTTGAGCGTGTTAGCCGCCGACTGCAGATAACCGCCTGTGTTCGGATCTCCCAAAAATGAAAAAGCATCCGAGATTTGTGCGGAGGAGAGTCCGCTCAAGGCGGTGGAGTCAAACGAGAGGGTTCCTTGCTGCGTAAACTGGATTCCCAACTGGGTGAGGGAAGTAATCGAGCCACTTCCGCCGGTATAGTTCACCAACTGCCGCAGCGAAGTTCTCCATGGTGAGGACAGTGCTATCGCCGGCCAGGGGTCCGGCACTTTGCCCATGCTGTTTTTGCAATTCCGAAAACACCGCGTTATAGTCGCTCACGAACGAGTTCAGTGCATTGGATAAGGCGGATGTGTTCGCGGCGACAGTGACCGTAGCGGTTCCGGCCTTCTCCAAAGTCACGTTGAGCCCGGGCGCGATCGTTACAGTATCCGAATTGCTGGATATTCCGCCGGACGGCTGCCCGTTGATAGTGTAAGACGCGCTAGCGCCGGGGCTGGGGGCGGTCAGAAATTCTCGTAGTGCCATCGTTCAACTGCAGGGCGATATTCCCGAGAGCGGTGCTCTGCAAGGCCAGCCGGTAGTCGGGCGACGACGGAGAACCCAGATTGACTACCGTGGCTTGCACGGCAGCGCCGCTGGAGTTGATGCCGGCGGCCAGCGCGTTGAGATTTTGTGAGGCCGGCGTGATGGTGTAATTGGTGGTTCCGACGGTCAGCGTGAAGGAAGTGCTGGAACTGATGTTCTGGCTGGTAGGATCGGTAACCGGCGTAGAGCCCGCGCTGCTCACGGCCGTCGAAGAGGAGCCGGGATTGAGCACTTGAATCGTGTAGGAACCTTGCAGGGAGCTGCCGGTGAGATTGGCCTGCAATACGGTTTGGTCGGATACCGACAGCCGCCAGGCCGCTGCTTCCCGTTCCGGTAGGGAACGATTGCAAATCGGACTGCAGAGTTGTAAACAGCCCGCTGATGGTGTTAGCTCGGTGCTTTGCGCCTGGATTTGCTGTTGCTCCGAGGTCAGCTGCTGGATGGGCAGCGAAGCAATGGCGATGGCACGATTCAGTGCATTCTGTAAGTCGGGGCCGAACGTGCTCCCACCAACCGTGGTACCAAGAGAGGGGATGCTGCTGGTGCTCATTCAAGAGTCCTCAAGAAACGAAACAGGGCCGGTCTTGGTTAAGATCGGCCCAGATCTGGTTTAGCTTTAGGCTGCTGGTTATTGCAGCAGCTTGAGGACCGCCGCGGGAGCCGCGTTGGCCTGTGCCAGGGCGGCAATCGAAGTCTGCTGCAGGGTCTGTGCCTTGGTGAGGTTGGCAGCTTCGGAGGCGATGTCGGCATCACGTATGCGGGACTGCGGCTGCCGAGAAGTTGGTGATTTGGGAAGTTCGCCAAGCTGATGGCGTAGTTGAGCTGGTTTTCGCCGGAGCCCACGCGTCCTTGCACCAATCCGAGATTAGCGATGGCGGTGTTAATGGCCGTAATCGCCGCTTCCGCGTTGCCGGTCACCGTTGCCGGTGCTGGCCGGAGCGTTGGTCGTCTGCGCGCCGGTTGCTGTAAAGGTTTCGCCGGCCGTGGTCAGTGGAGGCTGTGAAGTTGTTCACGCTCTGAAACGAAATGCCGTTCCCGGAGGTGTTGTCCACGGCGTAGATACCGTACTGAGCGGTCTGAGCATTGATCTTGGAGATCGCACGAAGACACGCTCTCACTGGCTGCTAGGGCGACGTGAGCCGTGCCCTGGGCGTTTTGGAAGGTCAAGTTTTCCGCCGTGCCCGTGGCGTAGGAAGCGGCGCCCGCGACGTTATAGACGCCCGAGTTGGTCGCTGTCGTGGCTGTAGTTGCGATGAGGTCCGTTGCGGTCGTGGCAGTCGAGACGGTGAACGGTGTTGAACCGCCGAAACTCAACTGGCCGTTGCTTCCAACCGAAGCGTTGATCCCGTAGGGGGACAGTTGGCTGTTCAAGCTGCTGAGGACCTGCTGTTCGGTCAGGGCGCCCGAACCGCCGACGCTGACGTTGACGGTCTGCGCGCCGCCGTTCTGGGAATAAAGGTTAAACGCGAAGGTCTGCGCCGCCGTCGCCAGGAACGTTGCCCCAGGCGCGTCCAACCGTACCGTGTTACCGGTCAGGGCCGTTCCGCCGCCGCCCACGCTGGTGGTTCCCAAACCCAGGCCGTTTGAATCCACCTGGTTCTGGGTGCCACTGAGATCGATATTGACTTGCGAGTTGGCGACTGTGTTGCCGCCGCCGATATAGACGCCATTTACAACGTTCAGTTTGCCGTTAGCGGCCAACCCGATGTTGCTGGCCTGCTGCGTAATTTCACCGAGCAGCGATTGATACTCAGTGTTCAGGGTGTTGCGGTCGCCGCTGAAGGTCGAGCTGGCCGATTCGGTGGCGAGCGTCTTCAACCGGTCCAGAATGGTGGAGATGTTGTTCAGTCCGCCATCCACGATCTGCAGCGAGCTGAGACCGTTGTTGGCGTTGAGAACACCCTGGTTGAGTTCCGCGATATTGCTCCGGTATTGATTGGCGACAGCGAGACCGGCGGCATCATCCCCGGAACTGTTGATGCGATAACCCGACGTCAACTGCTGAATCGTATTAGCCTCAAAAGCCGTGTTTGTTGCAAGGTTTTGCTCAGCGAACAGCGACGTAACGTTGGTTTGAATTGAAATCATAGTTTTGTCCTTTTCCGTTGATCTGTCCGGCTTCGCCGAACCCACGCCAGTTTCATTCAGCGTGCACTTACCTTGTCGATGATTTCCTGTACTCTTTCACGTTTTTTTGTAGGTTTCTGCATTACCCCCATACAGGGGATGCTGTACTGTCCAAGGATCGACGAAGGTGATAGGAATATGAGAAAACGACCGCCAAAGGCCTATTTCGGCAGCGGGTTTAGCTGTGGCTGCCGTAATTGCAGGCGCCGCGGCCTTGAGCTTCAGACTGTTTACGATAATGACATCTACGCGGCGATTGCGCGAGCGGCCTTCGGGTGTCTCATTGGTGTCCACCGGCGAAGTTTCCGCGCGACCCACCACCGAGAAGCGCTCCCGCTTCAATTCAAACGTGTCGGTGAGCGCTTCCATCACTGCGATGGCGCGCGCGCAGGATAGCTCCCAATTGCTTTTGAAGCGGGTGTTGTGAATAGGAATCGAATCGGTGTGTCCTTCGAGCTGAATCGCATTGGGCAAGTTCCCGAATCACGTCGGCTACTTTCTTGAGGGTCGGAAGGTTCGCTTTTTCAAGCGTGTCTTGTCCGGAGGGAAAAAAGGCCGACTGTTTCAGACTGATCACCAAGCCTCGGGCCTCCAGCCGCATTTCCAGTTTTCCGGTCTTGATCTCAGCCTCCAAATCTTTAGTCAGTCTCTGCAGCGAGGGCAACAGCTCAATCACGTTATCCTGGGGCGTCTCCTTAGGCGAGTGCTGCGCGCCTCCCGGCCCCTTCATCATGGCGTTGCCCTGCCCTTTGTCGTCCACGGTGCCGCCCAGTATTTTCGCGACCGCGGGCGGGACACCCACGGACTTGCCGTTCTCTAAAGCCTTTTCTACCGCTTCGGAGATTTGTTTGGCCCGCGCTTTGTCAGTTTGAGAAGAAGCGAACATCACCACAAAAAACGCAAACAACAGAGTGATGAAATCGGCGTAAGAGACCAGCCATCGCTCATGATTCTCCGGCTGCGGCGCTTCTTTCTTCAATGCCATGCGCTAGCCTTGAGCCACGGCAGCTTGAGCCGCCTGCTTGGGCGCCTTGGCTTTCTTGGCCGGTTCGGCCTGACCCTGAACAAAAGCGTCCAATTTGACCCGGATCAACTTCGGATTCAGGCCTTCCACAATGCTGCAAACACCCTCCAGCATCAGTTCCTTGGCTTCCATGGCATGATGGAACCGGGCTTTGATTTTGTTGGCTGCCGGCAGGAAAAACAGATTCGCCGAAGCGACGCCATAGACCGTAGCCACAAAGGCTACTGCAATGCCGCGGCCCACTTCCTCGATATTCTCCAGGTGCTTCATCACCTGGATCAATCCCAGCACCGCGCCGATGATCCCGATGGTCGGGGCGTAGCCGCCGGCCGCTTCGTATACCTTGGCAATGGCCTCGCCGCCGCGATGTTCCATGGCGATGTCCAGCTCCATCATCTTGCGAAGCTCCTGGAGATCGGTGCCGTCCACGCTCAGCGAGATGGCTTTCCGCAGAAAACGGGTCGGCGATGTTCGGCAGATCCGCTTCCAGCGAAATGATGCTGTTCTTGCGCGCCTTGGTGGCGTAGCCGATGATCTCTTCGATCATTTCCGCGGGCGCCTGCGCATGCTCGAAGAAGACTGGACCCCAGACATTTCGCGGCCTTGATCAGGGTGCGTCAGCGGCGTTGTGACCATCACCGCGCCGATGGTGCCCCCAAGAACGATCATCAGCGCGGTGACCTGGGCGATATCGGTGAGCTTTCCTCCCTCCAACACCAGGCCGCCCAGGATTCCTCCGGCCGCCAACAACAAGCCTCCCAGCGTGGCTATGTCGGGCCGGGTGGAGGCCTTCTTTGGTTTGGGCGCGGTCGCTCTCCGCCATGACGTTTTCTTAGTCGCTGCTGGCTCCGGAGGAGGGACACATTTCGGCTCGACGCGGCCGTCCTTTTTCAACGGACAGCCCTGCTCGCTCACGATCGCCCGCCGGAACTGGATCACTCGTTCGCACGACTTCTTCGGCGGATTCCAGGACCAGAAATTTCTGGCCAGTCGTCAAAGCGATGACGGTATCCGGCGTAACTTCGACATGCTCGATCAAGTCCGCGTTCACAATCAACGGGACATGGTTCAGCCTCGTGAGCTGTATCATCTCTAGCTCCAATATGTTGGCTTCGCTGTTCTATCGGCCGAGCGGAGCCAAACGTTTATGCTCAGTTTTGGCGCCGCACTCAGGCACTGCACATAGGCACTGCACCCAGGCACTGCACCCAGTCCTCCAAAACATAAAGTGTTTGCCTGATATCGCCGATCCACAGAATACTGCTTATCCATTCAATGGAAGCCCATTCAATGGAAAGCAATCTGGCCCAAATGGAAACTGCCTGGACAAAAGCGGACTTCAGGAACTATGGCAAGCTGCAGGGCGCTTCGCGCGATGTCCTCCGCTCCGCCCTGGAAGTGTTGGGCCGGGAACTTGGACTCAGCCTTTCGGCTTTCCTACGTTGCTCGGTGACCTCCGTTTTGAAGGACGCCGACGAACATCCCTTCGGCGATATACAGAAGAACGAGAGCCAATCCTGCGTGGCCACTGTCCTGGTGCGGCCGGACGATCGCACATTGTTGGTTGAACTGGATTACTCGGTGTTATACCAGTTGATTGGCATCGCCCTGGGCGCCAAGACAGGCAGCTTTACTTCGCCGGAGCGGAAGCCCACCGACATTGAGCTGCAAGTGGTGAACATCTTGTTCCGGCTCATCCTTTCGGAAGCCTATCGAGGATGGCTTCCGCTCATAAAAACACAGCTCGAAACAATAACGGTCGAAGTAGGCCGCGGCCCTTCGCGCGCCATCCAGTCCACCGACTCGGTGCTGGTCATCCGCTTTGATTTGACGGTAGGCGAGCAAACCGGGTCACTTTCGCTGATTGTGCCCCCGCAGCTTTTTCAGAGCGCGGTCCAGGAGCCAGAGCCGGTTCGCCGCGAGAAGACCGAAATGGCAGGTTCCGCGGAGGCCACTCTGCAGTTGATGCTGCCGGCCAAGGTGAACGTCGACGTGTGGCTGGACGGCTCACAAATGCGTTTGCGAGATCTGCTGCAATTACGCGAGGGACAGATCGTAAAACTGGATCATCCCGTAGAACGAAGAGCCGTCTGCACCTTGAACGGTAAAGCGGGTTTTAGCGGCCAGATCGTCAGTACGGGCGCCCGCCGGGCGTTCATGGTAGAAGAAGCGTCAGGAACTCAGTCCTGAACCGAGGCGGCTGGCGCTTGAGCCAGATGTTCGAGCAGCCGCACCGCCGCGCGGACCCGATCGGAGGAGAGTTTGTCCTGCCTTTGAAGCGATTCGACCACGCTCTCCAGCACTTCCATCCGCTCGGTTTCAAGGGCGTTGAGGCCCTGAGCCCTCCAAGCGTCAAGAGTGAGACGCTGCCCGTTTTTCCATGCGCTTAGAACCTGGGAGGCTGTGCCGGCAACCATACGTTGCCCATATCGAACGTTATCGGGGATCGTTTGAAGGTATTTTGACGCTATTCTGCCAACGTCGAAATCTCGACACCTTCAGATTCGATTTTGCTCCGTGGCGAAGTCGTAAAAATGACGCGTGTGCGGCGCCGAGCCCGGGCACGAAGTAAATGCCATCGGAAACCGCGGCGAAGCTCAGCCAGCCCTCGATCGTTTCGATTACTCGTTTTTCTTCGCCTCCCGCAAGAGGCAGCCGGCTTCAAGTCGCGGCCTCCTAGATAGCGACTCTAGAATTGCGGCAGGAAGTCGAACAGGCTGGTGGTCGGCCGCTTGGCCTCGGCCGACATCGCGGCATTCATTTCTGTGGTCGTCTGCGTCAGCAGGAGCGCTTCGGCGGGGACGTTGGCGTCCTGCAGATTGCTCAACTGCGTCTGGGCTTGCACCTGGAACTTCTGGGCCAGAGTGATGGCGGACGAGATGCGGTTCTCCGCCTCGCCATAAAACCCGAGCTGCTGGTTCAAGTATGCGTTGGCCGTGTTGACCCCATCGACGGCTTGAGCGATGGTGGTCGAATTCCCGCCCTGCAGCGCGTTTTGCAGGTTCTGGAGCGATGCAAAGACATTTTGAGCTGTAATATTGCCGCTGGAGTCGCGCTTATCGAATATATCGTGGGCGGTCAAAGCCACCGGGAATGTAATACCCGTGGGATCAGCGGCTTGAGCCGTAGCCTGGGTCTGAATCAACTGTTGGACTCCGGTGGCGCTGGTCGGATCAACCTGGTAGGCCGGAGAACCGCTCTGGTCTCCGCTGAAAATGTACACGCCGTCCACCGAGGTCCGGCTGATGGAAACCATTTGCGATATCAAGCCCTGGACCTGGCTGGCAAGCGTGGCTTGCTGGGTGGGGTTGGCCGTGGCCAGGCTTCCGCTGCCCTCCAGCCCGAGCGTCGCTGCATTATCCATTAGCTGTACGGCGGATTGCAGCGCGGAGTCAGCAGCCTGGGCTTGAGCCTGCACGATGTTGAGGTTTTGGTCCACTTGCGTTGCGTTCCCGAGATCAGCGCGTGCCTGGAAGATATCGCCCACCGACTGCGGCGCGTCCGAAGCTTTGTTCACGCGCAGCCCGCTCGATAGGTCTCCCTCGGCAGTGTTCATCTGGTTCTGCAAGTTATTTATCGACGCCAGGAATTGCTCACCGGCCGCATTTAAGCCATCAATCATGATTGCCTCTCCATATTTCTTATTGGATGTCGAGGAGCGATTGCGCCAACTGGTCTACCACGCTGACGATGCGGCTGGCCGCCTGATAAGCGCGCTGCATCTGCACCAGGCGAATGGCCTCTTCGTCCAGCGAGACTCCCGAAAGCTGCTGGCGGAGATTCTGGGCCTGCGTCAGCATGCTCTGTTGCGCTGTTGCCTGTGTATTCGCCGTGGCGGCCGCGTTTCCGACCGTCGCGACCATAGAGCCAAAGTATTGCGTGAAATTCTGTCCGTTGATCTGGCTGGTGGAAGCCAGACCCGCCAGGTTGAGGGCGTTGCCGTTCGATACCAGCGGCGGCCCGGTCTCGACAGGCGCTAGTTGACTGGCAGTGATGGAGGGGTTCACCGCCAGAGTCGCGGCCGAATCGGTGGCCGAAGTTGCGTCATAGGTGAACAAGGGCGCGCCGGCCTGATAAGGCGGAGTCGAAGTAGTCGAGCCTTGAGTCTGCAGGGTGTTGACGGCGTCTGCCAGACCTTTAGCCAGAACATTCAGCTCGCCGGTTTGATTGGCCCCGCCCGCCAGCGACGGCAGCAGGTTGTTCCTCACCGACAACAGGCCTGCCAAACCTCCGGATGTGATCTGCGACGTCACGTCATTTCCGCTGCTATCGACAATTTGAGTATTGGGCGCGCCGCCCGGATTCGGAGCGCCAGTGGTGGTCTGCGCCTGGACTTTCAATGCGTTCACCTGATCGCCGATTACCAGCGGAGTCTGGCCGCCCAGCAGTACGGTGACGGTGTTGCCATTGCCCTGGATCACTTGCACATTGGCCAGGGTCGACAGGTTATCGAGAGTGCTGGTTAACTGAGCCTTCAGGCCGGCGTCCGGCGCGGTTTGGTTCCCGATGGCCACGTTGTAGCCCTGAATGAGGGCCGCATCTTGATTGATCTGGGCGACCGTGGATTGAATGTCTCCATCGGTGGAGGTCCGAATGGAATCGAGCTGACTGGCAGACTGTTGGAAGGCGGCCGACACCTGTGAGGCCGCGCTGAGGACGGCGCCTCTAGCAGTCGGGTCGCCAGGATTCGCGCTCCAATTAGAGAAGCTTTGGAAAAGGTTGTTGAGGGCTGACGGAATCGGGCTGTTGGCTGAAACATCGAAGACACTCTGCAGTGGCGCTAGCGAAGTCTGAAGCTGCTGATACTGTCCAAGCAGCGAGGTCTGCTGCTGAACGGCGGTTTCCGCAAATTGGTTGCTGGTATCGTGCGTTTGCTCCTGCACGCCTCCGAGCAGGCCGTTTTGCGGTTGAAAGCTCAACGAATCGAAAACCGGGACCTGATCGGCGTAGCCAGGAGTATTGGCATTGGTGACGTTGTTCTGCGTGACGTTGAGCCCGGTTTCGAACGCTTTGAGCGATTCGCCTGCCGTGCCGAGAGCTGAAAAAAGATTGCCCATGCTGCCTTATCCTTCCACCGTTAGCCGATTGACCAGAACCAGCGGAGCGGCCTGTCCCTTTTCGGTATAGCCCGCGCGCTTGGTTCGAACAACCCGCAGCCAGTTGGAGAGCAGTTGGTCAGCTTCGGCGAAGAATTGGGCGAGTACGGCGACTTGATCCTGTAGATCCTCGACCTCGGATCGCATTTCCAGATCGAGCCGTGTGCCGCTCTTTTTCAGGATCGCGGCGGCGCAGCCTAACTGGACTTCAATGTCGCGCAGGATGGCGGCAGAGCGCTCGGCGCTCTCGATGGAAGGCTTGGACAGAAGACCGCGGACCTCGCGCATGTGCGCCTTGGCCGCGTGGATACACTCCCGAGCATCGCCGTAAGCGGTTCCATCCCCCATGCTTGTTCTCAACTGACCTGACTTACTCTCCTAACAAATTCGCTTCTATCAGCGCATGACCTACAGCCAGCGGATCGTAACGATACTGTTCTTTCACGATCGCCGTTCTCAGCTGCAGGATGCGCTCTAACCTGGCCTGCTGGCCGGCGCTAGACGCCTGCTGCACCAAGTTCGTAGCTAGCGACAGAGCAATCTGGTCGTTGACTGGGGTGGGTGCTTTCGGAGCCGCGCTGCTGGCCGGAGCTTCCGGCGTCACAGCACCGCTGACTTCGCGCGATTGTTGTGTCCTTTCCAGGTTTACACCTGGAAGGTCGGGGGTTTCTCCGTTCTTGACAATCATCGCCTCACCTCTACCAGATCCTCTATCGAAGTTCCTTTCGTAAAATTGAAGATTTTTTTAGCTCGCCTCGGGCCTTTCCGCCCCGGCCGGCATTTGTTCATAAGGCCGCATGACGATCTGATGGACCTTTACCAACAGGTCGACCTCACCTTTTGGTACCCGAAGGTTGTCGGCTATCCTTTCGAAGGTTGCCCCAAACGATGCATTTTCAATACTTTACTGCGTACTGTCCCATTCAGGCTAGCGGGCTTTCCAGCTGGAATCTCGCCGCCCGTCTCGACCCGATTCCAGTTCCTCGATCTTCCTTTTCAATTCACCCAGAGCAGCGCTAAAGTCGGTGGTCTCCTGCATTTGCGCCTCGAATTTGCCCAGGCGGCTGCGCAATTTTTCGACCGTCCGATTGAGCGCCGAATAGAGCCCCAGAAAGACGACCAGGCTGATCGCCAGACTGATATACGGGAGTAGTTTGATAGCCAGTTGCATATTCATCCCCTCAGCCTTTCTGAAAGATTGAGCAGTTCGTTTTGTCCCTCGAGCTTGGGCTTATCCGACTGCCCGGCGATTCGAGTAACTCGAACACCGTAGTTGCCGCCAACCACCACCACCTCACCGTGGGCGATTACTCGGTCGTTGACGATCACTTCCACCGGGTCGTTCGGAGAACAATCCAGTTCGACCACTGAGCCGCTGCCCAGCTGCGCCACATCCCGCAAACAAAGCTGAGTGCGCCCGAGGAGCACGCGGATTGGGAGCTTCACGCCCAGCAGCAGGGGCGCCGCAAAAGACAAGCTCGAAGCCGGCGAGTCCGAATTCATAGCATCCGTACTCATACCGATGGTCCCGTCGGCATTCTCACTCTGTTCCAGGCTTTCATTCGATTCGTTCATTAGAGGATTCCTCGGGTGCTCGGCCATTTCTTATTCATGTAGGCTCGCAGGCGCAGCACCGCCTGTGACTTCAATTGGCAAACGCGGGTAGTGTGAATTCCCAAAATTTCAGCGATGTCCTGGAGGTTCTGCTCTTCTTTGTAGTAGAGCGTGAGGATTGTGCGCTCCAGCTTGGGCATCTTCTCGACGCCTTCGGCCAGCAGCTTCTGCAGTTCGGCGCGTTCCAGGATGCGAGCCGGCTGGTTCTCCTCATCCTGCGGCACGTAGCGCAGAAGCTTGCTTTCGGAACTTCCTTCGGATACTTCGTCCAGGCTGCCCAGGCTGACGCTGCGGAGCTCGGACAAACTGCTTTGGTATTCGGCCAGCGGTATGTTCAACTCGGCCGCGATCTCTTCCTCGGTCGGAGCGCGCTGCAAGCGTTGCTCTACTAAAGCGATGGCGGCTTCCATCTGCTTCATCCGTTTTCGCTTGTGCGGGGCCACGCCATCCAGCCCACGGATGCTGTCCAAAATCGCACCGCGAATGCGATGCTCGGCGTAGGTCTTGAGCTTGGCATTGAAACCCGGGTCGAAGCTGTCAACGGCATTGATGAGCCCGATGACGCCGGCCGAAATGAGGTCTTCCAAGGTTACTGATCCGCCCAGTCTTTCATGAATGCGGATGGCGATCCAACGCACGTTCGGCAGATGCTCGAGGATCAAGCGCTCTCGCTCATCGGTCGCCGGAACTTGTGCGTAAAGGGCCGCGTTCATAATTGGGTCAATATGTTCGCATTCGATCCTGTTTAGGCGGCGGATATCGCGCCGGCCCGTTCACGCGTGAACAAGGGCTCCAGCAGCGTCTCCAGGCTGGCCGCTTCCAGATCCTCGGGAATACTTTGGCCATTGGCGAAGAACGAGAGCGGCTTCCCCGCCTCGATGGCAGTGGACACAACTGCCCCGAAGGATTCCGTCTCGTCGAGTTTGGTGAACAGCAGGTAGTCGGGCTTGAATTCTTCGAAACGGCGAACCACGCGGCCAAGATCCGCGGCCTTCATCGAAGCGGGGAGGACCAGGTGAACTTCCTTGTGATTGAGCCGGGCAAGGAAACCGCTCAGGTCCCGTGCGCCTTCGAAGTCGTTTCCACCGTAGCCGGGCGTGTCGATCAGCAGGACATTCTTGCCTCGAAACTCTTCCACCGCTTCGATAAATTCCCGCATGGTGCTGGCCGCCGTAAAGCCGGTCCCAAGAATTCCTGCGAAACTGCGCAGTTTTTCATGCGAGGCTACGCGGTAGGGATCCATCGAAATGATACGCACTGAGACGCGACGAGCCAGGAACTCCTGAATCGCGATCTTAGTAAGCGTCGTGGTTTTGCCGGCGCCCGGAGGTCCGGTAAAGACTAATATCCGGTTGCCTTCCTGTTCCTTACTTTCATTGGGAGGCGCAATCCGCAGTTGTTTTCGGATGCACTCTTCGGCTAAGCCATGCAGCAGGTCGATCCCAGCGGCGGATCGTTGGGCGGGAGGAAGAGCCTGCCATAAGCGTCGCCACCTGGTCCGTGATTTTCCGCACCAGACTGCTATCCAGATCAGCGCCCGTCAGCTCGCGGTACAGTTCGTCGATATCCGGATCGGAGCCTTGGGCGCGGGCGTTATTCAGTTGCAGCACTCGCTTGATGTCTTCTAATTGCGCGCGGAGCACTTGCAGTTCCGCACTGAGATCTTTGGACGGCGGGCGCGGAGTGGCAGCGGGGGTGGGGCTCACTTCCGAGTCCGGTGCGCCGAACACGACCTCGTAAGCACCCAGATGCCGGGCTTCGGCCGCGGCGCGTCTGGACGTTACTAACATGGCCTCCGTCCCAAGCTCCTGGCGGGCCTTTTGGATCGCCTGCTCAACGGAGCTGGCGTAATACGATTTGATCTTCATGGAAGCTGCTCCTTGTTCCATTGGGTCCTCATCCGATCCACCCCAGCGACTTCACTTTTATTTCCGGCGGAACCTCGTTATGGGAAAGTACCGCCACCTCGGGAAACGCAGTCTCGAGCAACTGCTTGACGAAATAACGTATGGCGGGATTGGTCAGGACGATGGCCGGCGAATCCGGCCGTTCCAGCTTGCGGGTAAGACGACCGACGAATTCGCGCGCCGCTTGGGGCGCAAGACTCAGTACGCTGTTGTGTTCACTGTGCTCGACTGCGGACTCCACGGTCTGTTCGGCCGACGGCTCCACCAGGTAGGCGGCTAATTCGCCCTGTGGATTGGCGTGGGACTTCACGATCACTCTGCGGATAGCCTGGCGCACATACTCGGTCAACAATACGGGATTCTTGCTCATCTGCGCGGCTTCGCTGAGCGCCTCCAGGATGGTCACGGAGTCGCGAATCGGAACCCGCTCGCGCAGCAGATTCTGAAGGACACGCTGGACCACGGCGAGCGAAAGCAGCTTGGGAACCAGACTCCTCCACTACCTTGGGATTGCCCTGCGCCACGCGATCACAGAAGCTCTTGGTGTCCTGCCTGGTAAACAGCTCGTGGGCGTGCCGCCGAACCACTTCCGACAGGTGCGTGCCCAGCACGCTGACATCGTCGACCACGGTATAGCCGCGCGAGCGCGCGAAACCCGCCCGCTCATTCGGAATCCAGAGCGCCGCCAAACCAAAGGCCGGATCCTTGGTGGGTTTGCCTTCCACGCTGCCGTCCATTCCGCCGGCGGGAATGGCCAGCTCATGGCCGGCTGGAAATTCATAGCGCGCGATCTCAACCCCCTTGAGCACAATCGAGTATTCGCGCGATCGCAGCGCCAGGTTGTCGTTCACTTTCACCGGGCGGGAGATAGTAGCCTAATTGCGTCGCCAGGTTCTTGCGGATTCCAGCGATGCGCTGCAACAGAGGCGAGTTGGCGCCGCCATCCACCAGCCGCACCAAGCCCAGTCCCACCTCGACAGACAGCGGATCCACTTGCAGCAGAGCCTCGACATTTTCTTTGGCTGGTTTGCCGGCTGCATCCGTCGAAAGCGCGACGCGCGTCACGTTTTCGACGCTTTTGCCAGGAGATCGCGCCCAGTCCGCCGCCCAACGCCAGAAATGGGATGGTGGGCAGGCCGGGCATCAATGCCAGCGCCACCAGCACTCCACTGGCGAGCAGCAACGGCTCCGGCTTGCCGAACACCTGGCTATGAACCAGCGCTCCCAGCCGATTGTCGGAGCTGGCGCGGGTGACAATCAAGCCTCCCGAGATCGAGATCATCAGGGCCGGAATTACGGTGACCAGGCCATCGCCGATGGTGAGCACGGTGTAGGTCTGCAGAGCGTGCCCCAGGTCCATGTGATGCTGCAGAACGCCGATCAGAAATCCGGCGATGATATTAACGCCGGTGATGATGATGCTGGCGATGGCATCGCGCTGGGTAAAACGGGAAGCGCCGTCCATGGCGCCGTAGAATTCGGCTTCCCCGCTCAGTTCCTTGCGCCGCCGCCGCGCTTCGGTTTCGTCGATCAGGCCGCCGTTGAGGTCGGCATCGATGGACATTTGCTTGCCTGGCATGGCATCCAGGGTGAAGCGCGCGGTAACTTCCGAAATGCGGACCGAACCGTGGTTGATGACCACATACTGGATGGCGATCAAGACGCAGAAGATCACCGCGCCGATGATATAGTTGCCGCCCACCACGAAGCTGCCGAAGGCTTCGATCACTCGTCCGGCCGCGGAGGTTCCGGTATTGCCGTTGAGCAGAATCAGACGCGCGGAGGATACGTTCAGCGCCAGGCGGAACAGCGTCAGCAGCAGCAGTACGGTGGGGAAGACGCTGAATTCCACGGGCCGGCCGATGTACATCGCCACCATCATCACGATGACCGACATCATCAGGTCCATCACGATCAGGAAGTCCAGGATGAAGCTGGGCAGCGGCGTGATGAGCGCGATCACGATCATCAGTACCGCGATCGGGACGCCGAGCTCGCCTAAGTTGGACAGACGCGCGGCAACCAGCGCGGGGGATTGCGCCGGGGTAGCCGTCATTACTTGCGCCTGAGCCATAACAAAACTACACGCACGCTTCGAGTGATTTGAACTTCGAGATCAAGGTGGTGCGTTTCATGTTCAACATGCTGGCGGCCCGCGCTTTGTTGCCGCCGGATTTTTGCAGCGCCCTCTCCAGCAGCCGCCGCTCGATCCCCATGATGAGCTCCTCGAAGTTGATTCCGGATTCGGGCACGTCCAGCAAAGCCAGAGGATCCAGCTCAGCCGCGAGCATGTCCATGGGAAGATCAAAATCTTTCGGATACAACGTACTCCGTGCACCGCTCAATGCCACCGCCGATTCGAGCGCATGCTCGAGCTGCCGCACGTTGCCCGGCCAGCCATAGCGCATCAGCACGTCCACCGCCGATGGATCAATGCGTTTGGGCGCCGTGGATTCCTGCTCGGCAACCTTTTCGAGAAAATGCTGAGCCAGCTCGGGAATGTCCGAAAGCCTCTCGCGGAGAGCCGGCATCTTCAGCGCGACGACGTTCAATCGGTAATACAGATCCTCGCGGAAACGGCGCTGGGCGACGGCTCTGACCAGGTTCTGGTTCGAGGCCGCGATAACTCGCACATCCACAGTGAGCGGTTCTGAGCTGCCGATGCGCTGCACCTCGCGCTCTTGCAAAACGCGCAGAATCTTGGTTTGCAACTGCAGCGGCATCTCTCCGATTTCGTCCAGGAAGATCGTCCCGCGGTGGGCCTGTTCGAACAGTCCGACTCGCGCATTCACCGCGCCGGTGAACGCTCCCTTGGTGTGCCCGAAGAGTTCGGCTTCGAGCAAATGGTCCGGAAGAGCGGCGCAGTTAATGGCCACCATTCTCGACGCCGAGCGATTGCTGGCCTGGTGGATGGCGCGCGCGGCCACTTCTTTGCCAGTTCCCGTTTCTCCGGTAATCAAAACCGTGGACCGGCGGTGCCCAACCAGGCCGATCACCTCGATCACCTCGCGCATCGGCTCGCTCGAACCCACCAGCAGATTGCTCCAGCCCGCGGGCCGCTTCGTCACGCTTGCGGCCGGCGAGGATCGGTGGCGGAGCGCAGCCAACAACACCTCTCGAAGTTCTTCCGAGCGGCACGGGCTGGGAGATGTACTGAAAAGCGCCCAGGAGTGTCATCCGCGGCGCTCCGGGTGACCTGACCGTCCGGCTCATACACCACTACCGGAGCCTGCTCGCCGGCATTGCGAAGCTGGGTCAACAATTCTTCCGCCGAGCAATCCCCGATCGGAAGATGAATCAGGATCGCCTGCACCGGATTCTGCCGCAAAATCTCCAGGGCGGAAGCGAGGTTCTCCGCAAAGATGGGTTCAAATTTGCGCCGGGTGTCAGGATCTCGGAAAGTATCTGGCGCTGGCGCGTCGCTGGATATCCACAGTACCCTGCTCCACACTACAACTCACCACCGAATAGTAGTCAGCCACCTTGAGTTTTACCTTAAGACTAGAAATCGGTGGTTCGGGGATAACACTTGATACTTCAGTAACTTTTCTTATGAGGGAGCGCCCTGTTCCCCTCAAATGCGGGGGGAGCGCTAAGATTTCCTCTAAAAGTTCTAAAGGTCATCGATAGGGAATGCGGAACATGACTCCGTCGACCCGCCAAAAAGAATATCTTGCGATTCGGATCGCGACCGCATCGCCGATGGAGCTGGTCCGCATCCTGTACGAAGGCGCCGTGCAGTCGGTCGAGGAGGCCATCCGGGCGCTGCACTCCGGTGACATTCTGGGCCGGGGTCAAGCCATGAACAAAGCCATCGAGATCCTGGCCGAGCTGCGCGTTTCCTTGCGCCGCGACGTCGAGGAGCAGTACTCGAACACACTGGCGGAGCTTTATGGCTATATCCAGCACCAATTGATTCGGGCCCATGCCGAGCAGTCCGAGAGCTTGCTTCAGGAGGCTTCGCGGCTGCTAAACACATTGCTGGAAGGCTGGTCCGGCGCAATTGAAAAATCCAGCCCTCCCAAGGAGACTGGAAGCGGCCGGCGAAATAAGCCAGGCGCGGGAACCCGTTATGGCAGCGAATCCGTATTCGTCGGCGTCGCCTGGCCTGAGGCTGGAGAGCCGGACTTGGCAGCTTTAGCGGCGCCGCGATCGATTCCCGCGGTCACCAGCTTTGCAATTCCGAATCCTCCCTTAGCGCTCATCGCCTGGGCAAATTGCTGTTCGGCCATTTCCACCGCCAGCGAACCGGCCTGATCGTCGCCCGTTCCCAACCATCCGCCATCGGATGAATCGCGGGAGGCTTTCAAAATCTGGCCCAACATCAGGGCCTCGAATTGCTTGGCCGCGTCGGCGATCTTGGCTGGGTTGGAAGGGCCGGATTGGCTGTCGGTGGCTGCCGTCCGTTGAAGGAGAGTGGAAATGGAAGAAGTAGATTCAATATTCATATGGCCTCGTACACGCTCTGACCGTGGCGCACGCACTCTTGCGTGCCGCGTCGGCACTCATGCCGACGATTCCTAAAGGCGTTCACACGAGTGTGAACGCTGCACGCACGAGTGCGTGCGCAACGTCCGGCATATCTAGATCACCTCAATCTCCGATTCCAACGCTCCCGCGCTCCGCAGCGCCTGCAGGATCGCGATGATGTCGCGCGCAGTCGATCCGATAGAATGAGAGGCACGAACCAGCTCCTCCACCGTGGCGCCCTCTTTGAGGACCACATTGCGCGCCTTCTGTTCCTTGGCCCCCACATTCGCTTGCGGAACAACCTCGGTAGTGCCTGTCGACAGCGGGTTGGGTTGCGAAACATTGAAAGCGGTCTGAATTTCCACGGTCAGATTGCCGTGCATGATGGCAACCGGTGAAACGCGGACCTCCTTGCCCATCACGATCGTTCCGGTTCGTTCGTTGATGACCACTTTAGCCGGCCGGTCCGTTTCGACAGTCAGGCCTTCCAGCTCAGCGACGAATTCGGCGCCCCGCGAGGAGAAGGTGGGCGGAACCGCAATGCTCACCAAGGCGGAATTGTCTGCGTGAGCGATGGATGGCGAGGCCGAGAAGTGATGATTCACGGCTTCGGCGATTCTCACGGCAGTAGTGAAGTCGGCGTCATGTAAGTTGCAGCTTGACTTGATTGGCGGGCGCCGCTGAAGGCGCCAGACGCTCGATGGTGGCTCCGGCCGGTATGCGTCCGACGGTGGGATGATTGACCGTCTGGCTACTCCCTGCCGCGCCGACCACAAACCCGCCGGTTACCACGGGGCCTTGCGCAACAGAATACACTTGGCCATCGATGCCCCGCAGGCTGGTCATTATCAGAAGGCCGCCCTGGAGGTTGGTAGCGTCGCCGATGGCGGCTACCGTCGCGTCAATGTGCGATCCGGGTTGTGCAAAAGGCGGCAGGGTCGCGGTGACTAACGCAGCGGCGGTGTTACGAACGAGGATCTGCAAAGGCTGGACCGTTACACCCATCTGCTGCAGGATATTCGTGAGGCTTTGGGTGGTAAATAAAGTCTGGCGCTTGTCGCCGGTCCCATTGAGCCCCACCACCAGGCCATAGCCCACCAGTTGGTTGTCCCGCACTCCCTCTAGCGATACGAGTTCCTTCAACCGTACTTCCCGTGTTCCGGCCAGCGCCGGCCACACGGCTAAAAGAATCGATAAAACAAGTTTGGATCGAATCAACATGGCTAGAAGGGCAACAGGCCCAATAGCAGACGGTACAGGATGAACGGCCTGTGGACCGAATCTCCAATCACACCCTTGCCGTTCACCAGCAGCTCCATCTGCGCGACGCGGTCGGAAGGGATGGAGTTGGTGGTGTCTATATCGACGGGCCGCACCACTCCGCGAATCGTGATCACCTGATTTTCCGAATTCACCTGCACCCGCTTGATTCCCTCCACCACCAGGTAGCCGTTGGGCAGCACGTTGACCACCCGCGCGCTCACGGTGGCGGTCAAGGTGGTTCCGCGGCTGGTTTCGCCGGTGCCTTGCAGTTGTGTAGCTGTGTTGACCTTCGCCAGATTCGCCGCTGCGCCGGTGGCTTTGGTTACGCCGCCGGCCGCCGTAATAGCACTTTGGACGGAGGACGTCCGCTGGGTCTTTAGATCGCCGGTGGCAACGGCTGAGGCCTTTTCGATAACGACAATGGTAACCAGGTCGTCGACGCGACTTGCTCTCAGATCCAATCCCAAATTGGTGTAGATGGCGTTGGACGACCAAATGGCGCCCGGTGCTCGCGCCGCCTGCGACGCGCTATTGTTCTTGTTCGCCTCGGTGATGTATTGCTTCAGCGGAGAAGGAGTCTCTGCTTCCGGCTTTTTCTTCTTGCCGAAGATGCCGGCCGAAGCCGAGATTTGTAGCAACAGAACGATCAAGAGACGCGTCTTCATTGCACCCTCGCTAGTAAGCCGGCTGCGTCAACCATCACGATGGCCCGTCCCTTGGCCTCGATACGCGCGCGGAACAGCTTTCCGGTGCTCGGATTGCGCAGGGAAATCACATCGCCCTGTCTTCCAGTCGCCTCCGCCACGGCTTGTAGTTCCAATTGGGCCGCTCCCGAGACTACTGTCACGTCTACCATGTCTCCTCTTTCCACCTGAAACGCTTCCGCGAGGTCCGACCGCCGAATCGGCAGTCCAGCCCGAATGGGCCGTAGCGACATCCGTCCGATCACCTCTTCCAAAGTACGGGCAGTGTCGTTCCGCAGCGGGAAGTCTTCAAAGGTCTCGATCCGCACCTGGTCTTTTTCCACTGGTTTGCCAGCGGCCAAGCCCTTTACTGCGATTACGCGCGTCATTGTCGCCGCCATCCTCACGCGCGCCCAAACGAAGAATCTCCGTGGGGATTGATAGAGGATATAGCCTTTCCAAGTCACGGCTGTCGATGGATCGGTGTTGGTGGCTGCCGTTAACCCGCTGGGTGGAAAAACCAGCGTGCCCTCGGGCGCCGGCGCGTTGCTCATCGCGAGAATCTCCACGCGCGCTTCGGGATTTTTGAGACCTTCACGAATCGCGCTTCGCACGGCGTCTTCGGTGAGACGCTGCAATTTCCATTCGAAGCACGCCCGCGCGTCGTTGGGAACCGGGATGCCATATGAGGCCCCAATGCGTTTCAACTCGGCGATTTGGAAAATCCGGCGTGCGCCTGGAGCCGGGGAATAACCGATAACCGTGTCCCGGGGCATAGCCGCGAACGCGGGCAAAGCGTTGGCTAGGTCGGCGCCGAATATCTGTTCGCCACTTACAATCTGACATGCGGGATGACCCATCATTGTTACCAAGAGAAACCAGGGGATCATTGCTTGAGATTGTTGACTTGCTGGTACATGTCGTCCGCGGCCTTGACTACTTTGGAGTTGGCCTCATAGGCGCGTTGGCTGACGATCAGGTTGATGAACTCATTCACGACGCTCACGTTCGATTGTTCGGTATAGCCTTGCAGCAACTGGCCAATGCCTTCCTGGCCGCCAGGGAGTCCGATCACCGGGTCGCCGGACGCGTCTGTCGGCTGAAAGAGATTGCTTCCGATGCTATTCAAACCGGAAGGATTGGCAAAAGTCGCGAGCTGAATCTGTCCCGCCTGCTGCGACGCCGTTTGTCCAACCTGCGAATAACTGACCGTTCCATCGGGGGCGATCGTAAGTGAGGTTGCATTTTGTGGAACCGTGATGGGCGGATTGAGTAAGTCACCGGCCGCGTCTACAACCTGGCCATTCCGGTCCAAATGAAAATTTCCGGAGCGCGTATAAGCCAGGTCTCCTGTGGCTCGCTGGATCTGGAAGAAGCCCTGGCCCTGAATGACCAGGTCCAATGGATTGTTCGTTTCCGAGAAATCACCCTGTGAAAACACGACCTCGTTGGATACGGCCTTGGTGCCCAATCCTAATTGGAGGCCGGTAGGAACGGTGGTTTGCTGGCTGGCGGCCGCGCCGGGCTGGATCAGATTCTGATAAAGCAAGTCTTGAAACTGCGCGCGCCGCGATTTGAAGCCTGTGGTATTCGCATTGGCGATATTGTTGGCGATGTTGTCAACGTTCAACTGCTCCGCGTTCATTCCGCTGGCTGCGCTAAAAAGAGCTCGAATCATTTTGTATCTCCTTTATCTCGTACCAATCCTCGGTCTCGTTACAATCCTCGGTTACTAAACCTTGGCTACTTCCTCGATGGCCTGACGATTCATGTCACTGGAGAGCGACAGTGCCTTCTGCATCATTTCGAACTGCCGCGTGACGCTTACCAGCCGTACGGCCCCTTTGGCGGGGCTGATATTGGCGTCTTCAATTTTTCCCTGATGGACCTCGATATCCGCGGCATCCACGGGTTTCTGGTCACTGGGATTCTTGAAATACGTGTTGCCTTGCTTGGTCAGAACGGACGGGTCATTGAAGTTGACCAGCTTGAACTGTCCCAGGAGCTGGCCGTGCTGGTGGATGCTGCCATCCTGCGCTACATCGAGTGGCGCGGTGAATTCGGCCTCGATCGGTTGTCCATTCTGGTCTAGCAGCGTGTAGCCGTCGCCGGTGACTAGCGTTCCCTTTTTCGAAATGTGAAAACTCCCATTGCGCGTATACAGCGGACCCGACGGTCCGTTGGCAACGAAGAAACCCTTACCGGAGAGGCCGAAGTCCAACGGGTTATTGGTAGGCTCCAGCAGCCCTTGCCCGAAATCTGTCCATTGCCGCTCCACCACGGGCAGTGTGGCAGCGGGGGTCGTCTCGTCTCCGATGGCTGCTTCGGAGGTGTACAGCGAATGGAACTCGCCATCGCCCTTGTATCCGCTGGTGGAGCTGTTGGCGATGTTGTTCGCCAGCAGATCTAATGACTGCAGGCTTGCCCGCATGGAACTCGCGGCTATAACACTGATCTGATCCATAGAGTGACCATTGCGTTTGCAAGTGCGCGGCCAAAGTAAGTCGTGCAAAGAAAGTTTATAAGTTGCTTTCGCTTTTGCGATATGACCACTACAGATGGGCCTCGAATTTCGTCGAGACTAAGTCGCCGGTCGGCGATTTCTCGACGATTCCACAATCTAAGCCGCTGAAAACCTTGCCTCGTTTTTGTGGCCGCGAACCTGCATTAGTGGCGCCGTAATGCTTACCGCTCTCGCGCCTTCTGGTCCGGTTGCGCAATCCGTCCCAACCTCTCCTCCGAGTACTACGGGCAGTACGCAATCGACCAGGCGCGAAAGTTTCAAAGATGTCTATCAAAGCGTTCCTGGCGAAGACCCGTCGCAGAGTGATGCAGCACCAAAGCAGAAAGCCGCTGCGCCGACCGGCACGAAATCCAAGAAAACCAGCGACGGGAGTGACAAGATAGACGTGACGGCAACTCCTACACCTCAGCTGCTAGTAGTCCAGAAAAACCCTTTGACGTTTTCGGTTGCATTGCTAGGGCATGAGGCCGAATCGCAACTAGTTTCAGATGAAAAACCCGGCCCGGCCGAGAATCCGTCCCAGTCTTCTATGCAGTCCGGCGGAAGCGACGCTACCTCCGCGGCTGTCCCTGGCTTTAACCTGCCGCTTCCGAAGCCCGGCCCGGTCGCGCCTCTCGCTTTGGCCCCGGCGGACGAAAAGCTGGCCTTTTCAGCTCGGCTAACGCAACCTGACGCGCCACCTGCACCGCTGCAAGCGACAGCGATATCGGCTCCTCCACCGAGCCGCGCGCAGACAAGGGAACAAACCCGGACCGCTGCCGAGCCAGCCGCAGGAGCGGCCTCCAGTAAGGACCCCTATCAAACGGCTGATCTCAAAAAAGCAGACGCCCCGGAGACGGTGCAGCCGATCCGTGAGATTTCTTCCGCTTCGGTGCTTGATCTTCGACAGCCCGCTTCCCCGCCCCAACACGCCGAGTCCACTCCGGCGACGCCTGCCCGGAGTCTTGCTATTCAGGACATTCAGCCGGCTTTGCCGGAGATGCCTAAGCCGCCCGCGAGCACCGAAATTATGCTGCAGCTTGCCGGCCAGAATCAATCCACTGCTTCAGTGCGCGTGGTGGACCGGATGGGCACTATCAACGTTACTGTGCATGCCGCCGACCCCGATCTGAGAAGCTCGCTTCGCTCCAATCTTAGCGACCTCGCTTCACAACTCACCGGCCAGGGCTACAAGACAGAAATGGTAAAGCCCGCGGTTCTGGCAGCCAACGCGGACAACCAACACGACTCGCGGCAGAGCAGCCGGGATGCTTCCGGCCAGCAACAACAACATCAATCCACGCCAGACGACCGCCAGAACCCACGCGATCGGCGCGCCAATTCCGATCGCTGGCGCGACCAGCTTGAACAAGAAACGTCCGGTACTCCCGGCGCACCAGGAGGTAAGAGCTAATGCAAGTATTAAATACACCTGCCATTGCCGCGAATCCCGCGGTGCCGGCGACGCCCACTACGCCTACGCCGTCCAATTCGCTATCCAGCGTCACGAACCCGAATGCGCCTGGCTCGCTCACCAACGAGACCACGTTTCTGCAGTTGCTCATGGCGCAGGTCCAGAATCAGGATCCAATGAATCCCACCGACAGCACGCAATTCGTCGGGCAACTGGTGTCATTTAGCCAACTCGAGCAACTACTCGGCATCAATCAGGGGGTCTCGACCTTGGTCACAGACGCGTCGACTCCGACGTCCACGCCGGCGACACCAACGGCGCCGACTACACCTATAACGCTGCCGGCGTCAACCACAACCAGCCCGACACCGGCGTCGATCATTACTAATAATTCAATACTGCAATAAAACGGAGAAAAATAATGGGAGCCTTTTCAATCGCTTTAACCGGACTCAACGCGGCCACAACCGCTCTGAACGTTGTGGGAAACAACTTGGCCAATCTGAACACAGTAGGCTTCAAGGATGTTTCAACGCAATTCACTGACCTCATCGCTCAAGAAATCGGACAAGGTACTTCGCAGGTCGGCGAAGGCGTTTCGCCGCCCCTTACGGAGCGGCAGTTCCTCCAGGGGTCGCTTCAGCTCACCTCGGGTGCGTTCGACGCCGCGATTCAAGGGAATGGGTTTTTCGTCGTCCAAAATACCGCGGGTTCGACTGAGTATACCCGCGCCGGCAATTTTCAACTCTCCGCCAATGGCACCCTGCAAACGGCCACCGGGGAGAACGTGCAAGGTTGGAGCGCGACCAATGGGGTCTTGAACACGACTGGGCCGATCGGAAATATTGTTGTTCCGAGCAATGCTCTGGTGACCCCCTCGGCATCTACGCGGTTCTCGCTCAACCTGAACTTGAACGCCAATGGCGTAGTCGGAGATCCCACCACCGGTAGCTTTTCGTCTCCGATCCAGGTGGTCGATTCTCTCGGCACCACACACACGCTAACGGTGGACTTTACCAAGACCGGCCCGAACGCATGGAGCTACAATGTCACCATTCCAGGTCAAGATCTGGCCTCGGGAAAAGCCGGAACGCCTTCCTCGGTCGCCAAAGGCAACCTCACGTTCAACGCACAGGGACAGCTCACGGCACCTGCGGCTGGAAGTCCCGTGGCGGTCGCGATCACTGGGCTTTCGGACGGAGCCGCGGATCTCAATCTCAACTGGAATCTTTACGGCGCTACTGGCGCGTCCACACTGACGCAGTTTTCCTCCGCGTCGGCGCTCTCGGGAAGTACGCAGGACGGAGTCGCGGCCGCCCAATTGACTCAAGTCGGCCTCGATAGCAATGGTCAAGTGCTCGCCCATTATTCCAACGGATCCTCATTAGTACTGGCGCAAGTAGCGCTGGCCGGGATCAGCAACCCCGAGTCGTTGGTCTCGGTCGGCAACAACAATTTCCAGGTAAGCGCCAGTACGGCTACGCCGGTAGTGGGGACACCCGCAACGGGGTCGCGAGGATCCATTGAAGGCGGAGCGCTGGAAGCTTCCACGGTTGATATCGCGAAAGAGTTCACTAACCTGATCGTTTATCAACGCGCTTACCAGGCGAATTCCCGCGTCATCTCAACTACTGACCAAATCGTCCAAGACCTGATTTCTCTCATTCACTAATCGATGAACGCTTCCCAGGTATTACAGCGCTTCGAAGATCTGCCGTTCCCGGCCGAGGTCGAATTGGGAAGCCTGGTCATGACGATCGGCGAAATCTTCGAGCTTCGGGAAGGGGCCGTGCTGCGAACCGATCACCCCGCGGGGGCGCCCGTCCGGCTGCAGGTGGGTGGCGTCGAGTTGGCGGCGGCCGACATCGTCCTAGTGGAGGATTCGTTGTCCATTCGCATCACCAGGCTCATCGATAACAAGAAGGCATCCTCGGGCGGCAATGGAATTAGCTGAACAAGTCGCGATGGTGCTGGCAGTCTTCGCGCTCTTGGGATTGCTGCTTTGGTTTCTCAAACGCCGGGGGTTGGCGTCGCTAAACCTTGGACCGCGGCGAGGCGGCAACGGCCGTCGCGTCGAAGTCCTGGAGCGCGTTCCGCTCACGCCTCAGCATGCCCTACATCTGGTGCGAGTCTCCGATAAGGTTCTGCTGATCGGCACTGCGCCATCCGGCTGCACGCTTCTCCATGAGCCCGCCATCAAGGAACAAGCTACTTCATTCGGCCAGGATCTGGCTCGCCTCTCCCAATGATCCGAATCGTTGCAATCCTGCTTTTGCTATTAGCGGCCGGCTCCGCATGGGCCGCACCCGCCGATCCCGTGATTCCAGTGTTCGGCGCGGCTACCGCAAAGGGCGGCGTAAACCTCAGCACGCCCATGCAGATCGTCATAATGCTTACGATGCTGACACTGCTTCCGGCAGTGGTCATGTCGGTCAGCCCGTTTCTCAGGATCATCATCGTTTTGCACTTCCTCCGGCAAGCGCTCGGCACTCAGACTACGCCATCCAACCAGGTGACCATCGGTCTCGCTCTATTTCTAGCATTCCTGATCATGCAGCCTGTGGTGATGGACATCTATCATCGCGGCTGGGAGCCGGTGGAGAAGGGACAGCTCGCCTGGCAGCAAGGGTTCGACGAAGGCTCCAAGCCTCTGAAAACTTTCCTGCTGCGTTTCGCGCGCGAGAAAGACATCAAGACCTGTCTGGAGATTTCCAAGGCGGCGGCACCCCGAACGCCCGGCGATCTCGAGCTGAGCGTGCTGGTCCCGGCCTACATTCTTTCGGAAATGAAAGCCGGATTCCAGATCGGCGCCGTTTTGTTCTTACCTTTCCTGATTATCGATCTGGTAGTGGCTTCGGTCACGCTATCCATCGGCATGATCCAGTTACCACCGGTGATGATTTCGGCGCCGTTCAAGATTCTCCTGTTCGTTCTGGTGGATGGCTGGAATCTGGTGATCGGCTCGTTGATGAAGAGCTTTTATTGAGGAACCCATGAGTCCCGATTTTGCCGTACATCTTATCAGCCAGGCCTTCTGGACTACAGTTGTGCTCTGCGCTCCTTTGTTATTGATCGGATTCGCGGTGGGGATCGTGGTCAACATTATCCAGATTGCGACCTCGATGCAGGACGCGGCATTCAGCACCATCCCACGATTGGCCGCCTTCTTATTCGGCTTTCTGCTGCTGATGCCTTGGATGCTGAAACAGATCTCGGCTTATTCGATCGCTTTGCTGGGCGATCTTTCGCGCTATGCACGGTAACCCGGGGCTATCAGTCTCACTGCTTTACGGATTTCTGCTCGTGCTGGCGCGAGTTTCCGGAGTCTTTATTTTTATTCCGCTGCCGACATTCAAGGCCGGACCCAGCGCCGCCAAAATCGTACTCGCGCTGGCTTTGACATTTGCATTATTCCCGCTGTGGCCCAAAGTGGCGTCGATTCCCGCGTCGATGCTGGAAGTCAGTGGTTGGATCTTTGTTGAAGCAGCCATCGGTCTGGCCGCCGGGTTGGCAGTAGCATTCATCATCGAAGGCGTCTATATTGCTGCGCAGGCCATCAGCACCCAGGCCGGCTTCTCTTATGCCGCCCTGGTGGATCCTAATACGGAAGCCGACTCCACGGTGCTCATCATGGTCGCTCAGCTCACCGCGGGCCTGCTGTTTTTCGCTCTCGGACTCGACCGCCAACTGCTGTCGATTTTGGCCCGCAGCCTCCAAACCCATCCGCCGGGATCGCTGGCCCTTTCGCGCTCGGCGGTCGAGACATTGGCGATGCTCGGCTCCAGCGCTTTCTCCACCGGCCTGCGGCTGGTGCTGCCAGCGATGATACTGATGTTCCTGATCGATCTTTCGATCGGGCTTCTTGGCCGGCTCAATTCCCAATTGCAATTGGTCGCGCTCGCGTTCCCGATCAAAATGGTGGCGTCTTTAGCTGCTTTGAGTTTTCTGATTCTGCTGGTTCCCAAGATCTACCAGCAGTCGGCCGGCGTCGCCTTCGGCGCTCTCGCCAAGGTCCTTGGATTTTGATCGCACCCGTGATCCGATATGTCGAGCAACAGCGACCGAACAGAGAAACCCTCACCGCGGAAACTAATCAAAGCCCGTCGCGAGGGCCAGTTTCCCTCGTCCAAGGACTTCGTCAGCGGGCTGCAATTCACGGTATTTGTCGTGCTGCTCGGCGAGATGGGTCCGAAGCTATTTTCCGGTTTCAAAGACGCCGCGGGCGCGGTTCTGCAACAGGCGTTCCGTACCGACCAGGGCAACGACACGCTATTGGAAGTAGTCCATCAAGCGTTCGCGCAAACCATATTTCCATTGATCGCCGGCAGCGCAATTCTGGTGGCTACAGGCGTCGCGTTTCAACTTATATCGACGCGCTTTTCCTTCAGCCTCCAGCGGCTGGCGCCAAAACCTGTAAACTTCAACCCCATTTCCAAACTGAAATCGGCGCCGCAGAAGGGCTTTTCTTCGGCCGTTCAGGCAGTGGCGCTAGTGGTTGTATTCGGCGTGCTGCTTTATTGGATCGTCGTGCAGAATGCCAGCCTTCTGCTGGCGCTTCCCCTGGCCAGCCTACAGGTGGGGCTCGGGACCATGCGCTCGCTCTGCTTCAACTTGCTTTGGAAAGGGGTAGCCTTCTTTCTTCTGTTCGGAATGATCGATATGTTCCGCCAGCAGCGCCGCTTCAATCAGCAGATGAAGATGAGCAAGCAAGAAGTTCGCGACGAGCTGAAAGACACCGAAGGCAACCCGCAAATCAAGATGCGCATCCGGCGCCTGCAACGGGATGCGCGCCGCCGCAGAATGATGGAGGACGTCAAGACCGCCACCGCCGTGGTTGTCAACCCCACTCACTATGCGGTCGCGATCCGCTATCAGCACGAAATGATGTCGGCGCCGGTGGTGGTGGCCAAGGGCAAAAACTACCTGGCCTTGCGGATTCGAGCGCTGGCCATGGAGCATCAGGTTCCGTTAATCGAGAATCCACCGCTAGCGCAAGCTTTGTACAAATCCGTGGACGTGGGGCAGCAGATTCCCCCGGATCTCTATCGCGCGGTGGCCGAGATTCTGGCTTACATCTACAAGCTGATGGGCGCCAAGACAATCTCGTGAACTTAGGTAATGGAGTGCAAATCTACATCGGGAGTAAATAATCATGATCCAACTCAACGGCGTTTCGCCATTTTCAATCAACATGAGCGACCAGCCTACGCTGTTCAATGCGGCCGGCCAAGCTGACGGAACTAGTTTTCAAAGCCAGCTCTCAGCGGCTCTCACCAGCACGCTGGAACAGTTCGGCATCAATCCCAATAACGTCAATTTGAGCATTGCACCGATCGCGACGGGCGCGGCACAAACGCCGTTCACCGCCGCCGCAGAAACTGCCGAGCGCTACGCCGGCGCCGGCGCAATCGAACGACGGTACGCTGGCCTCGCATGACCCCGTGCTATCTTTCGACGCCGCCTATTGGGCCAAACAGCCGCCGGCCGTGCAGGCTTTGCAGAACATCGACGATCCAACCCAGCGCGCGATGGCCGCCGCGCAATTGGCTGCTTCCGGCTATCAGATTGATACGCCGATCATGGTCTGGGGCTGGGACCCTTCCAAGGTCGCAACCCTGCGGCAGGACATGGGCTACACCTGGGTGCCGTCCGCTTTCCAGAGTCCGGTAGCGGCGGCGCCGGGTCTTAGCAACGGCTCGCAAGCGTACGATCCAACAAATCGGCCCGCGGGCTCAATCGCAGTGTAGGTCATGAAATTCGAGCTTGCGTTAGTGTGCGTCGTAAGCGCTTACGCGCAGACGACCGCGAATTTCGAGGCCGGCGTTCACGCGGCCATGGCGCCTTCGCTGGCCCAGCAGCGAGCATCCGTTCGGGCTCAGGCAGTCGCCGCTGCAAAAATGGCTGCCGCAAGCGTGGTTGGATCATCCTTCTTCACCGATACTCCGCCGCTCGGCTTAGGACTACTGGCCGAATGCGATCCCCTGCCCCCCGATAAGCTTAACGGCATTATTACAAGCGCCGCGCAAAAGGAAAAAGTAAGTTTTGATTTGATTAAAGGTGTAGTCGAAGAAGAGTCCGCTGCCCGCCCCTGCGCGGTCTCCTTTCGGGGAGCAGAGGGCCTGATGCAACTAATGCCGGCTACGGCCGAACAGTTCAATGTTCAGGACCCCTTCGATCCGCAACAGAATATCGATGCCGGAGCCAAGATGCTCAGGCTGCTGTTGACAAAATACGACGACGATCTCGGGTTGGCACTGAGCGCATACAACGCGGGATCGGGACGCGTTGATCAGGAAGGCGGCATTCCGCCAATCGCGGAAACGCTTAACTACGTCGCCGACATCCTACGTAAATTGCGGCCCACGGAAGGCAAACCAGCAGAGCCGGCGCCAACCGTGGCCGCATCAGAACACAAAGATCAGTAGTGGCGAAGGCAAATCCTCCCGCAGTTTGAAGATTTTGCCTTCAGATGCGGCCCATCAATAAAAGAATGATGAGGATCAGGACCACTAGTCCCAGACCACCACTCGGATAGTAACCCCAACCTCTGCTGTAAGGCCACGCAGGAAGGGCCCCCAAAAGCAGCACGATCAGGATAATAAAAAGTATCAGCGACATAGTCTCTCCTCTCTAACGCTCGTGTAACGTGCTCCAAAGTCGATCACACGTTACGAAAGAGTGCAACTTAACGCCCACTCCGGCGAACTTCGCGCCTAGGAAGGTTGCCAGTATGGTCCTAATTTCGGGCGGTTTTCGCGGAGCTGCCGGAAGCTGAGTGAATGCTGAGCACGCGATTGCCGCGAGCATCGCGTTTTCGCGTTACCACGATGCCCGCCACCCGCGGAAGCGCCTGCGACAGGCCTTTGGGAGTGGCCGGAAGGGCTGCCAGCGGGGCGATCTTGCGGAGTTGACTGAGCAAGCTCGGTGGCGCTGCCGGCCCAAGCGCCATGATCCCGAAGAAGAAACTCATGAAGGGCCTCGTGAAGCGGATCGGAGCCGGCCCACATGGAGTTGGAATCGGCGAGGGCGTCGACGATTGCGGCTCGGTCCAAGCCGAGCGCGGGAGCTGCCGCGGCGGCCCAGGCGGCGCAATCGGGAAAGCGGGCTACGTTGCCAAGATCGACTTCACGGATATGGCCGAGAGCGGTCGCCACTCCCGTAGCCAGCGTGCCCAGTATGCTGGGCCGCAGCGCTTCGAACTGCTCCCACAGCGAAGCTTCGGGGCGCAACGCGGTGAGGGGTGGTAGATCAATGGTCACGGTGCGATTGGCAAGAGTTCGCGATGGAGCTCCAGGAAGTGCGCGTTTCGTCGGTCGGTGTAATCAGAATCAGAGGCCGCGCGAAGCGGCCGATTTCCGGTGCATTGCCAGATGAGAGCGCGCACAGCGCTTCCGACATTTTGGATGGCACTCGATATACCTGATCGAAGACCAGGATCCAGTTTTGGCGTGCCAACTGAAGAAGTTCGCGATGGCGCGCGAGGGCAAGCCGCCGCAGCGGCACAGTCGAGGGATCGATAAGGGCGCGCAGAGCGCGAGCGAATACAGATTTCCCGCTAGCGGCGGGGCCACGTAGCACCAGCACTGGGTAGGGCCCAGCCGGACGGAGAGTAGCGGCCAGCCACGTCAACGCGCGGGTCCAGATTGACTGCGGTAAGGCGAAAGATTTCGGCGAACTGTTCCAGCGGCTTGCGAAGACGACGGTGAATCCGGACACGGCAATGGAAGCGCTGTCGGCGATTGATGGAAGGAATGACGCAAATTGCCGGTGATCTGCCAGCCTTGGGACGAAATTTCGAGAAGTTCGCCGGCGGAATTGGCCAGGTCGAGAATGATTCGCGAGGGCGTGAAGGGATCGCCTTCAAAGCTCAGCCGGTGATCGACCTTTTGAGCCGGCTGCTCCCCATAACGTGCCCGTGCTTCCAGCATGCGCAACGCAGCGCGGAAAGCGGCGATAGAAGGCGCGGTCTCGTACTCGCTGTAGAAGTTGGCAGTAAGCCAATCGCGGAACGAGGCGGAGCGAAGCGCTAGCACGCGGCGGGAATCGATCGTCGACGGGACGCTGGCGCAGGGTTCGCCGTCTTCCGAACAAAACGGCGTGGCGGCGCGGGCATGATAGAGCAGCGCCTGGGTTTGGTCGATTCTATGGGAACGCTCTGACATAACTGCTCGGCTTGAGCTTAACCGCGCGCTAATGCGCGAGCACCGAGTTCGTTCCTGGAAGTAATTGATATACCTGTGAAAATTCCGGCACTAACATACTTGACATACCAAGTCAAGCGGGTTACGCTTGCCTTGGCGTGACAGGCTGGTTGCTGCTATTTTGGCTCACATTTGTACTCGGTACGTTGATTGTGATCGCCACAGCCAAGCAGCATCAAAGGATTCTCGGAATCGATGCGCGGGTCGTAGTACCCGCAAAATTCAGTCGTGTATTTGCAGCCAAAGACATCGGAATAATCCAGGAATCCGTAAACGTAGATTTTGAGGTACCCGGACTCTATCTTCGCGGCGCTGTCTGGCCGAATTGGTCCACGCCCTGGTACGGGAACCGTGATCGCTTGATGGGCACCGATGTCAATTTTGCTTTTAGATCCCAATCGTGTAACAACTTTTGGAAGAGGCGAAGTGCGCCCCTCGATCGAAATGTCCGGCATCAAGCCAATAGCAGGCGTTTGGCCGTAATTTCTTACCAGACAACTAGCTTCCAATCTCTTTCCACCTTCAGGCTTATAAAGGAGCCTAGCGATCTCCACGTTAACGTATGGTCGGTTTTGCAGAAGAAACGATCTCTGCGAATCTTGCAGAGCGTTTTTAGCAGTTTCAGCAGCACTCTTGGCAGCGTCCGCACTTTTCTTGACGCTAGGCGTTTGTTTCCTGACTTCCTGAAGAGTAAGGTACGTGAGTCCAGCGAGCACAACGGCTACGGAAACACCGATTGTCTCAACCCACGGCTTAAGCCTTCTCCAAAAGGTGCCGCGCTCGCGATTCTCGGCTACATAATATTCGCGTCTTGCTGGGTCAAGATCAGGAGCCTGCATGATTTCAACAGGCAATGGCTGAATTGGTTGGTCGTTGCGGGCATTCCTACCGGACTCGTGCTCTTTGTGTATGGTTTCGCTCTGTTGGCGAATAGCCCTTTCGAGTGCTTGTAGTGATTCTATGATCGATCTTAAAAGGCGTTCTAATTCCCAGCGCATGTTTCAGCGCTTTGACTTGTGGCGCGCCACGCGCTTATCCAACTCAGCTTTGGAAACCTTCATGATTTTCCGCATGCCTTTTTTGAAGCGCCGGAACTCGGGTGCAGCGACGAATTGCTCTGCGGTGAGCGGCGGGGATTCTTCCCGCGCTCTTGTCTCGGATAGTTCTGATTCTGTTTCTGGCCTATCAGCCATGTTGAGTAGCCTGAGCCTTCCCGGTCAGTTGCTCATAAGTGAGCCGCCGTCCGACAATCTGTTTGAGGACCGAAGCGAAGCGCTCCGCATCAGTCAGCTTGCGATTGTTGAAGCGATACGCTTGCTCGTCGATGTAGCGGAACAGGTGGAACGGCTCAACGCTCACATAAGTTCCATGCAGGCCCCCTTTGAGCAAACTCCAGAAATTTTCCAACCCATTGGTGTGAATCTGCCCATCAACATACCTTTCGGCGTGATTCACAATCTCATGGCGGTCAGGTTCATCCATGCGCCAGTTTCCTGCGTGCTCGTCCGAGAAGATAACGGAGCCGACATCGACGTTACCGCGCACGTGATCGCGAATTACTTCTTTGGTCCTATCGGGAGCCACAGCAGCGCGGACGCGCCCCTTGCGTTCCAGTATCCCGATTACAACAGCTTTGCCAGCGCGACGGCCACCTTCCTTTTGGAGTTCGATCTTGCGCTGCCGATGCATATTGCGCATCTTTCCGCCGATGTAGGTCTCGTCAACCTCGATGTCACCGCCCAGCATTCCGCCGCTGAGATCGTCCTGCATAGCGAGACGGACGCGGTGAAGCATGAACCACGCGGTCTTTCTGCGTGACACCAAGATCCCTGGATGGACTTCGTAGCTGCTGATTCCGTTCTTGCAGTTGATAAGCAGCCACGCGCACGGGAGCCATTTCTCAAGGCCGATCGGGGAGTCTTCAAAGATGGTCCCGGTCTTCAAGAGTGAACGTCGGGCGCGTCGTGCTTCGCGTAGCATTTCCACACGCGGGCTTTGGCAAGCCAAGTCACTTTCTCAGAGCCGCACTGCGGGCATTTTACCTTACCGTTCGGCCAGCGCAACTCTGTCATAAACTCTTTGCAATGTTCGAATTCGGAGAAGTACAGAATGGCGTCTCGGAGCGTCGGCTGGCTTTTCATAAATCCAGTATGAGCCAAAAACCATGGTATGTCAAGTATATTATTGCCAAAATTCCTCGCTGTCGGACGTCATCCGAGCGAGCAGCAGGAGGGGCGACGACCCGAAACGGTCCGTGGTAGATCGGCACAGCCGGGCTCATCACGTTGCCAACTTGTGGATTGTGGACGGAAGTAGTTTCGTCACCTCGGCGCGGCAACAGCCGCAGCTACCATCCAGGCTTTGGCTCATCGGGGTGGCGGACTTCGCGGTGCGCAACGATTGGTTACTCGATCACTTCGACCCGTCCCCTTCGCTGAAACAACCTGGCCGGGTCTGCTTTCACGTCGATGATAAAGCCCATGAAGCTAACGGCCATCTCATCGGTGGTTTGCGGGCCGTATTTCACGTCGATATTTGGGTTCGGATTATAGGCGTTATTCTCGGAGTTGTCGAAGTGGGCAATCGATTCCGACCGGGTACCTTTTGGCAGCACAATCGGCTTAGCGAACTCGTAGCCGAGTTGCCAATTAAAATCGAAGCCGCCCTTCATCAGAATTTCCGACTCGCCCGACGGATAGTACGCGCTAAGCTGATAATCTTTCGCCCGAAGATGCATGTGCGGCTGCACCCAGGCGAGCTGTGTATCGTATTGAACGGTCGCCTCCGCCTTCACTTCGTAATTCGGAGCATGCGCGGGAATGACAAAATGAGCATTGTTTACGCCGGTGATAGTTACATAACGCTGTTGCGGCGGCGCGCTGGCGAACACGATGCCGACTCTGGAGCGGTCCTTTCCGGTTTTCCTGTCGGCGTATAGTGGCACTCAAACACAATGTCCGATCCGGCAGCGATGAATTTGCGGCTCCGCCGAGCGTGAACTCCTGCGCATTCACCCCGGGATTGTATTTTGCCAGAATCTCTTGAGCTGGCCGCGGACCATTCGGCGCCGCATCCACTTTCGCGACGGCCTCTGGTTTCCCGACGGCCTCTGGGTTTCGGCGGCCGCTGGGCCTACTGGTTCCGCAAATTGAGCGCGCGAAGGCTTGAACAGCTCGCCTTCCGGCGCATCGGCCATCCACGGCGAGCCAGGAGGTCGCACCCAAGCTTCATATGGTGCACAACGCGCGGATTACCGGGACGCACTTCCGCCGCCTTTACCCAGACGTCGTGCGGGAAATTGACCTTGACCAAGAGATTGTATTGGTCCATGGGGATGTTAGTCGCCTGGATCTGGATATCGTGAGGGAACTCCACCACCATGTCCGGCGTGCCGATACTCCACCCTTCGGCGAACTTAACTGGCGGGGGTGCGTCCTTCGCATCGCCCTCGGCTGCTCCGTTGTCGGCCCAGGTGGTTAGCGCGGCGATCTCGGCGTCAGAGAGTTTTCGTTCGTTGGCGAAATGACCGTAGGCCGCATTCATGAACCAAGGCGGCATCTTTCGGGAGATAACCGCCGCTTTGATTGCCTTGGCCCAGGGACGAGTGTCCTTATATGTCATGAAGGACATCGGCGCGACCTCGCCGGGTCGATGACATTCCTGACAGTTCCTTTCCAGAATCGGAAGGACGTCTTTGTTAAATGTAACGGGAACCGGGGCAGCAGCTAGCACAACCGGCGCGATTAGGCATGCGAACGTTGAGATTCGGACCATGGGCACTTTCTCGCTTCTCTATCGTAATTCATCACTCCGCCGCCGCCCGGCTGCAAAGGCGGCTGAGAATTTAGGATGTTCTTCGCACAGTCAATGGCACAGAAGAGGCTTCCCGCCGTGTCCCGCCGGCATCTGGCTCCTTTTGCGGCTTGGCGCGAGCCGGCTTGTCCACGGCCCGGCGGACTATGGGTTTAACCTCGTAATCGTATATTCCGAAACGTGGAATCTGCCTGTTCCCGCCGGCGCAAGGCTCAGCGATAACTCGTTTTGCGGTGATTTCCCAGTCTTCCTCAATTACGTCGCCGATCTCTTTATTGGAGCGACTCCGGATCGTCTTGATTGATTCCATTTTCTTGTCCCTCGTCCTTCAGAGATTAAGCCCCGGTCCATTCAATGTTAGCAGTCTCCATGGGCCTGACACAGGCAATCTGTTTCTGGGCTGGCAAAGTCAGCCCACCAGTGATCGGGGGTGGTCAGGGGTAGTCCGAGCCGAAAAGCACTTCATACTTCAGCAAAGTATGCGGGCACTGGATTAGGTTGGCGAGAAGTATTTGGCGACCATCGTGACAGATCGATGTACACTGCGGCTAGTGCAGACCCGGAGAAAACGATGCAGCCGATCTTGCGCGAGCGGTAATAGTCCGTCAAGTCGCGGCGCTTCCGATGCGCCGTATTCCCAAAAGTACTTGCGGGCGGCCTGGTGGGGCTCGCTCTCTGATTCTGACTCCACATGCACGTACTTGTCGGTTGCAATGAGTTGGTCGATGTCATGCGCGGCCGGGCACTTTATTTCGGCCTATGAAGCCATCAGGCCGGGATCAAGATCGGACGAACGTACTCGTTCAATCGGGCAAGCTCGCTGGCATTATGGCGCAACAGAATGTGGTTCCAAATGGTGTTAGTTTCTTCGCGGCAATCCTGCGCCATATCCGAACCGATTTTTTCATAAGATCCGAGGCCTTCGGACCTTAGATCTTCTGGTTCGCTCAAGGCGCCGAGAATAAAGACCCTGTCGGTCATCCGCGACGGAACCCTGCTCTTCGCTTGGTCCAGCCTCTCCAAATGGCGGTCGAAATCGATCAATAGAACCATAAACCGGTCACCGTAGCGATCCATTTCCGTAATGTGATCTGACTCGAAACGGTCTAGGACTTCGATCCAACCGCCGGCCACGGGCAAGACTTGCATCTGGCGTAGGCAACCGGGGTCAAGTTGCAGCTGAAAACCGGTCGCCAACTTGGTATTGGCGTCATCTTCGGGCAGCACCAAAACGTGAGGCCGATGCCTGTTGACCATTCAGGGCTCCAGGTCGCCACGAACCAGTGCGCCGACGAGGTCACCGCTAACTAGAATTTCCTTGAGAGGACGCACTAACGTGGGTTCAAGATGGTTTCGCCTGTAAAGAAGAAGTATGTTCTCGTTGGAAAAGCGCCGGATCGCTTCCGGGTTGTGTGAGCTTGCTATGAACTGCCCGCCAGATTGGAATGCTTTTCGAAGAGTTAACACAAAGTGGCCAACCTCGGACGGTGCTAGATAATTGTCAGGTTCATCCCAGAAACAAAACACGGGCCCATAGGCATGGTTCGCGGCGATCACAAGCGCGCACACCATGTAACATTTTTCACCGTCGGACAGATCCTCAAAAGGAAGGGTTATATTTCCTTGGTCATTGGAGAATTGGACTAGAAGGCTACGAGAGTCTTTGCCGATCACCGGATTCTTGATGTCCTTCAGGTCCGGCATGACTTGCTTGAGATATTTGTCGATCTCGGCGTAAGCGGATGGGGCGTAAGCGAGAAGGCCTGAAAACCATGCCCCAAAGTCAGTGACCTGAAGATTCGGCTCTAGCGTCTCTTCTTTGGAATCTCCGCGAATCAGGCTGGGCATCGGCCGGAGGATAAGCATCCGAGCGAGCCACTGCTTGAAAACGAAAACAGGATCGTTTGTTAACCGTTGCTGAATCAATGGGAGGGCCACCAGGTGCCAGTCGATTGGAAACCTCGACTGACCCGCCAACCCCTGAAGCGTGTGCGATTGCTGCATTGCGAGGTTCACTTGAGCGGCTTCTCGTGCGTAGAGAGCTGTACCGTCAACCACGAGCTTCTCTTCAAATACCCGGAGTTCTTTGAACCCCTTTGGGAACTCCAATGCGATAGTGTACGCGTAAGTACCGGACTCCAATTCGATCTCAATTTCAAATCGCATCGGGACATCTGCGCGTCCGCGAGCGAGATCCTTTGGCTTTACGAGATCACCGACGCGGTTCGTACCTCGTGCGATTTTTTGCAGAATCTCGAGAGCAAGCCCAACCGTTGTCTTTCCCGACCCATTGTTTCCAATTAAGAGAGCCGAAGACTGGCCTGAGATTGGCAATTCGAAATTCTCAAGGCAGCGGAAGTTATGGACGTAGAGCCGACGTATCACAAGAGGATGATACATGATCGTGAGCTGAGACCACCGTGGCAACTAGAACGACGGATGGTAGCCAGCGAGGGATTTCCTGGACGGCTGTCACGGTTCAGTAAAATAGTGATCCCGAAATGGTTCCCTGGAAAGCCGGATTGATTGTGGATGAACGCCTTTTAATCACCAGTTCGGTCCGCAGCCTCGGCGCGGTCGGGTACCGCAACCGAGATGCCAAGCTCTATCCGACATCTAGCCGGCGTTCAAAAGTCCCGGCCCAAGGGCTAGTTCTGGCGTGCTGCGGGGGCGGCAAGTTGGATGAGAAGGACAAGAGCGGAAACGCCGCAGTTCGACCCGACCGTGCTAGTGAAGCCGCTGCGCCCGTTGGGGGTGGGTCATGTGAGGTGTCCCACGGCGACCCATAGTTCTGGTATGCTTCTTGCAACCCCAGGAGGTCCATTAGAACTGGTTCGGGCGAAGATCTAAGGGATTTCGCTGCCCAGGATTAAGCATTACCTGAAATTGATCCCGTACCAGTACCCCTGTAGAATCGGGAAGCAGGTGGTCGATACATAACATTATGAGCGAAGGTTTTGCGACAATCGAAAATAACAACGAAGTTCGACCGAATCTCTTGGAGGCTAGGAAGGGCATGATCCGGGTCCTTATCGCCGACGACCATCCCATTGTCCGGGATGGGCTTAAGAAGCTTCTCACCCTGGAAGAAGACGTCCAGGTGGTCGGAGAGGCCTGCGATGGCTGCGAAGTGCTCGACAAAGTCCAAGAACTCGATCCGGACGTGCTGCTGCTGGATCTACGAATGCCCAATCTGGACGGGCTTTCGGCCCTCCAGGCGCTCCAGCAAACCAACAAGCGCACCCGTGTCATTATCCTTACTGCGTCCGAGGACAAGAACGAATTCGTGCAAGCCATGAAGCTGGGTTGCTCCGGCATCGTATTGAAACAGACTGCCCCGGAGCTGATCATCAAAAGCATCCGCAAGGTCCATGGCGGCGAGATCTGGTTGGATTCCCATACGACCGCCGCGGTTATGCGACAGTTCGCGGCGCCCGGCGAGATCGGCGCGTCCGGCTCTGGCAAATCGCGCGAGCGGTCTCCCTTGAGCCAGCGCGAGCGGGAAATCGTCCAATTGGTCGCTCAGGGCTATAAGAACAAAGAGATGGCCGAAAAGATGTTTATCAGCGAACAGACCGTCAAGAACCATCTGCACAACATCTTCGACAAGCTAGGCGTGTCCGACCGCTTGGAATTGGCATTGTACGCCATTCACAAAGGTCTCCATTTGAACGCAGAACGCTAGCCTCCCCAGCGGGTTGGCCTCCTCCACCAACCCGCGCTTTCCCGCCTGCCTAAGCACTTTCCTGAGCCTGCTTCCTAAGTATCTTTACCCAGCAGATCTGATAGGTTCGTTGGATTGCTGTCTATCCGTACTGGGATTAAAGTCCTAATACGGAGCGTACTTTTTGATGCGACTGATGCTTGTAACCACACTATTCTGTTTCGGGCTCGCCGGATCGCTATCGGCGCAAGCGCCGCAAATGAACAATGTGCAGCCGAACGAGGGGAAAGTCGGTTCGGTTTTGCGGATCCATGGCGTTTTTCTGGGCAAGGCTAAGGTGGACGAGGTCTACCTTACCGATCACACCTTTGACATGAAGGTGAAGGTGCTGGACCAGCAGGACGACGCGATCGAGTTCCGCATTCCGCCATCGGTGAAACCGGGCAGACTGCAGCTGTCTGGTGAAGACTCCCGGCAAGCAGCCGCTGCTGCTGGAGCAACCTGTCTACATCACGGTGCAAGAGCCCAAAGAAAATACCGAGATCGCCGCGTCGTCGAAGTGAGACTCTGGCGTTTGCGAATCGAGCCGCAATCCGAGTTTCTGCTGCAACATTCATTGCGATAAATCGCCCGCACGGGCTGGACCTTGGACAATGGGCGGGGTCCGTCGAGTTACTCGGTCTGATAGATGCCACCTCGAACTTTGGGGGAGGCTGGCGCTATCATGAATGCTATGTCCACTGTTTCAGCGGCCCAGCCCAGCATCCTCGAGCAGATCCAAGCGCTGGAGAGCCAGTATCTAGTCCAGAACTACTCCCGCTATCCGCTCGTTCTGCATCGCGGCAAGGGTTGCTATGTCTATGACCCGTCCGGCAAGCGTTATCTCGACCTGCTGGCGGGAATCGGCGTCAACGCCCTGGGGCACTCGCATCCCCGGCTGGTAAGGACAATTCGGGAGCAGGCCGCGCTGATCCTCCATACCTCCAATCTCTACTACCACGAGTACCAGGGCCCACTGGCCGAACGGTTGGCGAAGATCAGCGGCCTGCAGCGCACCTTCTTCTGCAACTCGGGCGCCGAGTCGATGGAAGGCGCCTTGAAGATGATCCGCGCGCATGGCCGCAAGATCCATCCCGACAAGTACGAAGTGGTAGCGCTCAACAACTCCTTTCACGGAAGAACTTTCGGCGCCCTCTCAATTACCGGGCAAGAAAAATACCGCCAGGATTTCGAGCCCCTCGTGGCCGGCGCAAAATTTGTTCCTGCCAACGACATCACTGCGCTCGAGCAGGTGGTGAATGAGCGGACCGCGGGGATCGTCATGGAGTGGATTCAAGGCGAAGGCGGCATATTTCCGATCACTACCGAGTATGCCCGCAAAGCGCGCGAACTGGCTGACCGCTACGATGCATTGCTGGCGTTCGACGAGATTCAGTGCGGCGTCGGCCGTCCCGGAAAATACTTCGCCTATCAACTGGCGGATCCGATCGTTTTGCCGGACATCATGGTGGCCGCCAAGCCGCTGGCCTGCGGCATCCCGCTGGGTGTGATCGTCGCCAATGAGAAAGCGGCTCTGGGAATGGGACCGGGATCGCACGGATCGACCTTCGGCGGCGGACCCTTGGCCTGCCGCGTCGCCATCGAATTCCTCGACATCCTGGAGGGCCTGCTGCCGCACATCGAGCAGGTTGGAAATTACTTCCGTATGAAGCTCGAAGGGCTGCAGAAACACTATTCATTCATCCGGGAAGTTCGCGGCAAGGGGTTAATGATCGGCGTCGAGCTGACTATTCCCGGCAAACAACTGGTCCTGGATGCGATGGAGCAAGGGTTGCTCATGAACTGCACGCACGAGACGGTACTGCGGTTTCTGCCGCCCTATATCATCACCGAGAAAGAGATCGATCGCGGCATCCGAATCCTGAACCGGGTGTTCAAGAAGGCCGCCAAGCAAGCCAAAGCCACTTGAGCATCGAGCAATGGAACGAGCGCTACCGCGCGGGCGAGCAATTATTTGACGAGCCGTCGCCGCTGGTGACGCGCTTCAGCCGCGAGTTGAAGCCGGCGCGTGCTCTCGACCTGGCTTGCGGCCCGGGCGGAATTCCTTGTACTTGGCCGGACAAGGCTGGCTCGTGCAAGCTGTGGACGGTTCGGCGCTCGCCATCGAGATCCTGAGTGAACGGGCCGCCGAGCGAAAACTCGCCATCGATGCCCGGGTGTCCGATCTCGAGCGCGGCGAGTTTGAGATTGAGCCCGAGGCGTACGAACTGATCTGCGATTGTCTACTATCTTCAGCGCAGCCTGATCCCGAAGATGCAAGCGGGAGTTCGGCCAGGAGGGATCAGTCATAGCGATTGTGCATCTGGCGGATGCCGGATCAACCGACGGCACTCCCACGCGCGCCCGGCCCGGAGAGCTGCGTGCGTTCTTTGAAGGCTGGAAGATCCTGCACGAGTACGAGGGGAATTCACGAGAAGCCTGCCACCAGCGGCCGGTAGCTGAATTGGTCGCGCAAAAGCCCGCGGGGTGAGGCTATCGCCCGCCGTTCGATTGCACTGGCTGGGGCGAGGGCCTGCCGATAGCTGCCGGCGGTGGGGCTGGCGGCGGTGAAGCCACTTTCGTCCCCACGGCTTCGACCGCATCCAGAATCCGCAGATAAAGATCTTGCTTGATCCGAGTGAACTCATCGCCGTCCCGGGTCAGAACATAGGCGGACATCTCCAGGTCGAGCGATTCCTTCTCCACGTTCGACAGATATACTGGAGCGGCCCCAGCTTCCAGTTTCGGATTGTCGGTAAAGATCTTCTGGATGTCGTCGAGCAACGCACGAACCTGGTCCGGCGTAGTATCCCGGTGCAAATTCAGCGTAAAGTGAAACAGCATCTTGTCACGCGCCGATAAGTTGTCGATCGTCATGGAGGAAAACTGACCGTTGGGAACGGTCACCAGGGTGCGATCGGGCGCGCGGACTCGAGTGGAGCGAAGGCCGATGTCTTCCACGGTGCCTTCTTTGTCCCCGAACTTGCAGTAGTCGCCCACCGACACGGGCCGATCCGTGATTATCGATACGCCGCCGAATAGATTCTCAAGAGTCTTCTGCGCCGCTAGGGCGATTGCGATTCCACCGACTCCCAGGCCCGCCAGAATGGTGGTCGTGTTATATCCCCAGGAACTCAGGACGGCCACGATCATCAGTGCCAGGATAATCAGCTTTGTGATTCGAGATGCCAAGGGCAGTACCGAGTAAAAGCCCTGATGCTTCTCCCTTAAAGCGACACGCAGGCGGCCAGCCGAGAGATCGACGATCGCCGCGCTCAGCCAGAACAGCGCTGAGAAGAACAAAACGGCCAGGGCTCGGGTGAGGTACAGGTGCAATCGGGGCGAAGGCTCGAACCATCCCATACCGGCCCGAAATAGAACCACGGCCAGTAGCAGCGCCAGCGGACCCACGAACTCTGCGAGCACGCTGCGATTGGCCTTCGGCAAGATGCGTTTCAGGAGCGGCTCGCAGCACACGAGCGCGAATCGCGAAAGCAGGCGCGACAATGCCGCCAGGGCCATTGCCAGCAGGAACAACCCAATAACGCGCCAAGCCGGCGTGTCGGCGATCCTCCAACTCACCAGCGGATCGGGCAAATGTTTTTCAACCGGCGAATCGTTGGTCAGCCGTACAATCTGCGGGATGCGCTCGACACTATCCGGGGAAAAAAGCCAAATGTAAATCCCGGAGCGCAGTTTGATCCGCTCAAGTTCGAGATCCATCGTCTGGCCGTTTACAGTGAAGGAGTCAACGCGCTCGCGATCGTGCGGCATTCCGGCAGATTTGCTGCCCTCCGGATCATGGCTCAGGTTGGCGACGTCGAACTGAGCGTCGCGGTCGAGAATCTGTTGCAACCGTTGAGCGAGTTCGGGCCCTTCTTTCAATCGCTGTTCGGCAGGCAGGTTTCGGAGATCGAAGTACTTGGCGGCTTTCTCATGGTCGTGTGCGTGACAAGCCTGCAGGAAGGAATAAACCGAGCTTTGGGGCGATTCACGCTCCAGCGGATCTCTAGATTTGGAAGGCTGGGCGGATTGTGCAAGGGCGGCCACACATAGGAAAAACGGTAATGCGGCGGGAGAAAACTTCCTAGTTACCCGGTGAAGACACCGCTCCAACTCCATGAAAATGTTTACCTCGCCGAGAACGAATGCAACTAGTTTGCCAAGCGGCGCTTTTTTGCGAGTGCATGCTGGTAATAATTGCATGTTTACCATCGCGACTTGCATCCAACCCACTGATTCTAATAGCGTTATACTTTGGCATGCTATCGGCATCCAGTTTCTCAGATGGCCGCGCTTGTAGTGTCTTTTTTCGAGTGGTTCGGAGAGCTTGGCATCTTTTGCCGGCGATTGGCGCATGCCATGTTCGTTCCGCCCTACGAAGGCCGCGAGCTGATTCGGCAACTCGATTCGATCGGGTCGATGTCCCTGCCGCTGGTGGCGATGGCAGGCGCGGCTACGGGCGTAGTGCTGTCGCTGCAGACTCGCGATAGCTTGGCGCGTTTCGGAGCGAAGTCGATGCTTCCGGCAGTCATCATTTTTTCGATTATCAAAGAGAGCGGCCCTATCATCACGGCGCTGGTGGTGAGCGGGCGGGTGGGTGCGGGGATCGGCGCGGAGCTAGGGTCGATGAAAGTAACCGAACAGATCGATGCCATGGAAGTATCGGCCGTCGATCCATATAAGTTTCTGGCGGCCACGCGCGTTATCGCTTGCATTGCGATGCTGCCGTTGCTGACCGTCGCCGCGAATTTCTGCGGTATTGTCATGGGCTGGCTGTCCACTACGCTCGTTCAACCTGTTTCCTTCCGTTACTTCCTCGATAACGGCCTGAAGGGAGTGACGTTCGACGACTATCTTCCGCCCTTGCTGAAGACCGCCGTTTTCGGCCTGATCATCGGCGTGGTGGCGTGTTTTCAGGGAATGAGAACGCAAGGGGGGACTGAAGGCGTCGGGCGATCCGCCACCAGTTCTGTAGTTCTTTGTTCGTTGTTCGTGATCTTGGCCGACGTGCTGCTGGTTCGGCTGATTTTGGTGTTTTTTCCATGAAAACCGACGAGCAATCGCCCATTGTCATCGAGGACCTGCATAAGTCGTTCGGCGAACAAAAGGTCCTGAACGGAATCGACCTGGTCGTCCATGGCGGGGAGACTCTAGCGGTTTTGGGTCGCAGCGGCACCGGAAAAAGCGTGCTGTTGAAACTCATCGTCGGCCTGCAGAAGCCCGATTCCGGTTCAATCCGAGTTCTGGGACAAGACATCGCGAGATTGGATGGCGATCGGTTGAACGAAATCCGAAAGAAGATCGGTTTCCTGTTTCAGTCGGCCGCCCTGTACGATTCGCTGAGCATTGAAGAGAATGTGGCCTTCCCGCTGGCCCGGCATACCAGGATGTCCGAAGCGGAGCGCAAGACGCCGGGCGCGCGAGCTGCTGTCGGCGGTTGGGATGGAGAGCGGTTTGGAAAAGCTGCCTTCGGAAATTTCAGGTGGGATGCAAAAGCGCGTTGGACTGGCCCGCGCCTTGGCGCTGGATCCCGAAATCCTGCTGTTCGACGAACCGACGGCAGGCTTGGATCCGATCACCGCGGCGGAGATCGGGAAGCTTATCGTAGAAGAGCAAAAGAAGCGCAATATCACGTCGGTGGTGGTCACTCATGAAATCCACAGCGCTAAAATCTTCGCGGATCGTTTTGTGCTGATGAACGAAGGAAAAATCCTGGCCGACGGCGCTCTCGACGATCTGCGAGAGAGCCGTAATGAATTTGTCGCCGAATTCTTGAGGGAGGCCGCCTGAGCGGAACGCCAATGTCTAGAGCATTTCGATTGGGGCTATTTATCGTAGGTACGCTGGTGATTTTCGCCGCGGGAGTGTTCTTCATCGGCAGCACGGAATCGCTGTTCCGGCCGACTTATCGGCTAAAAGCTCAGTTCCAAAACGTGTCTGGCCTTATCAATGGCGCGGATGTCCGCGTGGGAGGAATTCACAAGGGCACGGTAAGGTCCATCCAGCTGCCGCATCGACCCGACGAAAAACTAACCGTGTTGATGGACCTGGAGAATTCTACTTACGACGTGATCAAGAAAGATTCGGTCGCTTCCATTAAGTCGGAAGGACTGCTGGGCGACAAGTATATCGAGATCTCGTTTGGGTCGGCAGATGTAGACAAAGTCCGGAATGGCGACATGATCGACACCGCTCCGCCGCTCGACATCTCGGACCTGATTACCAAGACCAATCAGATTCTGGATTCGGCCAAGGACACGATGCAAAATGTCGACGCCATCAGCACTAAAGTAAATAACGGGCAAGGCACGATGGGAGCTTTGCTCAACGACAAGAAAATATATCAGCAAGTAAGTGCCGCGACGGCGCAAGCGCAAGCGGGCGCGACCGATTTCCAGGAGAACATGGAGGCGCTCAAGCATAACTTCCTGTTGCGCGGCTTTTTCAAGAAGCGCGGCTACGAGGACTCGGATGAAATCACCAAGCATGAGATCGCGCGCCTCCCACCCGAGCAGAATGCGAAGACATTCGAGTACGACGGCAAGCAGCTTTTCGATAAGCCCGACACCGCCAAGCTCAAAGACGAGAAGGCGCTGAATGAAGCCGGAACTTTTCTGCAGGGAGCTCCTTTCAGTCTTGCGGTGGTGGTGACGTCTACGGGAATGAAGGGCGATGCGGACAAACAGAAGCAACTCTCGGAGGCTCGCGCGGCGGTGGTCCGCGATTATCTGGCAAAGAATTTCAAATTCGATGACACGCGGCTGAAGACTTTGGGCCTAGGGAAAACTCCCGAGGCCGGCGACGACGGCAGGGTGGAAATCCTCGTCTATCCGCGTGGGGCGAAGACTTCAACCGCCAAGCAGGCGGCCGCCGCGCGCTGACGATGGCAACCCAAAAGACGCCGGCGGCGCGCCAGCCGGTCGAAGAAACTGTTACGTACAAGCCCATCGCCGACTACGGCGTGATAGGCGACATGCACACGGCCGTTCTGATCAGCTCGGACGGCTCAATCGATTGGGGCTGTCTGCCGCATTTCGATAGTCCGGCCATGTTCTTGCGGCTATTGGATTATCGAAAGGGCGGATATTGCTCCTTGGAGGTGGTCGGCTTGTCAGACCACCTCGCGCCGCTACCTGGGGCCGACCAATATCCTGGAAACAACGTTCGTCGCTGCGGGGGGACGGCTGGTGTTGACCGATTTCATGCCGGTGCAAAAGCGGGAGGGGCCCGACCCGGACGGCCGGGATGTTTCGGCCGATCATCGGGTGGTCCGGCTGCTCCGCTGTACTGAAGGCACGGTGGATGTTAAGCTCGCCATCAAGCCGACCTTCTCCTTCGCCTTGGAAACCGCCAAGGTACGCTCCAGCCGGAGAGGGAATCGCGGTGTTCGAAGGGCGAAATGATGTGTTGCAGGCGCAATGCCCAGGTCTGACCGTGCGAGACGATGGACGAGCTGTCGCCAAAATCCGAATTCGCGCCGGCCAGCAGGTTTGCTCGGTACTTTCTTACGGAGCGCCGGGGACGACGGTCAGACCCTGGACTTTGGACGACGCGCTCAAAGCTTTCCAGCAGACCGAGCAATATTGGACCGAGTGGGCGCAATCCTTCCAGTTCGACGGAGAATATCGCGATGAGGTGCTGCGCAGCTCGCTGCTCTTGAAGCTACTCACCTTCGAGCCCACCGGTGCAATCGTGGCGGCGCCTACCAGCTCGCTTCCCGAAGCGATTCCAGGAGAGCGGAATTGGGATTACCGCTTCTCCTGGCTGCGCGACTCGCAGTTCGTCATCACCGCGCTCATGCATCGCGGCTATTTCGGCGAGGCGCACGACTTCTTTCACTTCCTAAAAGAAGCTTCGAAGGGCCCGGTGGAGGATCTGCAGATTCTGTATGGAATTCGCGGCGAGCGTATTCAGACCGAACAGGTTTTGGATCATCTGGATGGCTACCGCGGATCGAAACCGGTCCGAATCGGAAACGCGGCCGGCGCTCAAAAGCAGTTGGATGTTTACGGTGAATTGCTGAACTGCATGTACGCCTATTCCAACATGGCGGTGGAGGCGGAGAAGAAGCCGCATGCGGAGGAGCTGTGGTCCATGGTCCCGCCGCTGGCGGATTATGTCGTCGACCATTGGCGTGAGCCCGACAATGGGATCTGGGAATCGCGCGGTGGGCTGCGGCATTTTGTTCACTCGAAAGCGATGTGCTGGGTGGCGCTGGATCGGGCCATCGAACTGGCGAGTATTGTTGGCGCGTCGGGGGACGTCAGTGCTTGGGGTCAAGCCCGAGAAGCGATCCGCGACAGTGTTCTCACCGAAGGATTCAATGTGGAGGCCGGCGCTTTTGTGCAGTCCTATGGTTCAAGCATGCTGGACGCTTCCGTTCTTCGCCTTCCGATTCACGGATTGATCGACGCCGCGGATCCCCGTATGCTGTCGACCATCCGGCGGATAGAACGACAGCTCATGAAAAACAGGCTGGTCTACCGCTACGTCGACATCGGCGACAACATACCCGGGGATGAAGCCACCTTTGCGACTTGCACGTTCTGGCTCGTCAACAACTACGTCCTGCTGGGCCGTTTGGAGGAAGCGAAAGAACTCTTCGAACATGTTCTATCGTTTCAAAACGACCTCGGTCTTTTTGCGGAAGAGATTGAGCCGGTGAGCCGCGAACAACTCGGGAACTTTCCACAGGCGCTGACGCATGTGGGATTGATAAGTGCGGCTGGCCGCATGGCCAGGTGGCGGCGGCACGGAAACTAACCGTCCGACATCCCCTCTGCACTGCGATCACGGCAGCAGCGGCCGGCGCGGGGAGTTCTCGAAGATCATTTCCGCGGCTGGTTCACAATGAAGGAGTACAGGCCGTCACCCGCGGCGACCAGCAGATACTGTTTGCCGTCGAGCAAATACGTGATGGGACCGGCACTCATAGCCGCCATCAATCCCGCATGCCAAAGGATTTTTCCATTAGCCGGATCGAAGGCGATGAGGTTGGTCCCATTGGCGGTGAACAACAGTTTCCCGGCCGTGGTCAAGATATGCGTGACGCCATTGCCGCTGGGCCATTCGTGCCTCCAGACGATGTTGCCGGTCTTGTAGTCGATGGCCAGCAACGCGCCCGGATCTCCGCCCACGCCGGTATCGCGGCCACCCCATCCCTCGGGATGCTCGTCGGTATCGGTGAGGTAATACATGGCGTAGGGACGACTGGTGCCTACGTAAAACAGGCCAGTATCGGGATCGAAGCTGGGCGAGGGCCAGTTGGTAGCGCCGTTTGATGAGGGCGACACAAGCACGCCATCCGTGGTCGGATACTTGGCGGGATCAGGAATCGGGCGGCCTTGAGCGTCAATTCCCTTGGCCCAATTCAGCGTCTCGATGAATGGTTTAGTGAGGATGTTCTTTCCGGTAGTGCGGTCGAGCACAAAGAAATATCCGTTGCGGCTGGCTTGCGCGATCAGCTTGCGCGGCTTTCCGTCGATCACTCCGTCGAACTGAATGGGCGTCTGGACGGCATCCCAATCGTGCGTGTCGTGCGGCGAGGGTTGAAAATACCACACCAGTTTCCCGGTGTCCGCATTGATCGCCACAATTGAACAGGTGTAAAGGTTGTCGCCCTTGCGGCTTTTTTCCGCCATCACCGGATTCGGGTTGCCGGTGCCCAGGATGTAGAGATTCTGCTGCGGATCATACGTCCCCGGTATCCAGGTCTGGCCGGTGCCGTGCGCTGAGGCGTATTCATCCGGCCAGGTTTCGATGCCGGGCTCGCCCTTGCGCGGCGTAGTCCACCACTTCCATTGAACCGCTCCGGTTTCGGGATCCCGTGACTCGAGAAAGCCGGGATTATCCAGGTGATCGCCGCCGATTCCGACCAGGATGTGATTGCCGATAACTACCGGCGCAACCGTGGAGGTGTAGTCGAGTTTGGGGTCGGCAATTTGTACTTTCCAGCGCTGCTTGCCGGTGCGAGCGTCCAGGCTGACCAGATGACTATCCGGCGATTCGAAGAACAGCCAGTTCCCGTACATGCCGACGCCGCGATTGCCGATGGTGCTGCCAGTGTTCGGCGGGTACTCATAGTGCCATAGCTCACGCCCCGTGCGAGCGTCCGCCGCCCAAACATTGTTGGGCGATGTGAAATACAGGATGCCGTTCACCATCAAAGGAGTGGATTTAATGGGAACCGTGGCTCCGGCTGAGCCCGCAGCGGGAGCAAATCGACTCGCCCAGGCCAGCGACAAAGTGTGGACGTTGGAGGAATTGATCTGCGTCAGCGGGCTGAAGCGCCGGCCGGAATAGTCGCCGTTATAAGTCGGCCAGTTGTCGGTGGGCTGTTTGAGCAGGGTCGACGGTGTCAGTCCTTGTCCAAACGCTGCTCCGGCCAGAGCGGTCAAAGAAGCGGATAAGAAAAATAGCCGAATGTTCATTTGAGTGTCACCAGATAGGCCGTCACGTTGTGGATGTCTGCAGTCAGTGTACTGCGCGAGCAAGTCCCGATGCGCTTTCAAGGGATCCTGCACCTCGACTTTGGGCGTCACACCATCGCGCGCAAAAGAATGGTATTCGCCGGAAGAGTCTTGCAGGGAGACATTAAAATCGTCGATGTGATCGAGTTTGCCGGAGACCGACTCGCCCGAAGGGAGCGTGACCATAACCTTTATGGCGCTGCGCGGCGAATCGGAAGGCGTCGCGCCCCGCGGGCTGCGAGGTTGCAGCCATCGCGACTGCAGCGCGAATGGTTCATACTTCTTGCCGATGCCGGCCAAGTCGCCCGTCGCCGAATGGCAGGTACTGCACTTCCCTGCGCCATTGAAATATGCTTGCCCCTTTTTGGCATCGCCCGTGACTACGTCGAGGAACGTGTAGGTGGTCCGATGATCCGCCGCGTAGGTCTGCACGTGCAGCCATGCTACGATATCGGCGATTTGCGGCTCAGTCAGGTTCGGTTTGGGCATCCCCTGATCGGGGCGGCCTTCGCGCAACACCGGGGCAATCAAAATCCCCTTCTCGTCGTCCAGCACCAGCACCGAACGCACCAGGTCGGGGGCACCCGGACCACCTTTCGCGTTCGTGCCATGGCAGCCCCCGCAGTTTGCCGCGAAGAGTTTAGCGCCGCGATTCACGGCCGCCGGATTCTCCTTGGACCCGGCGATCGCCGCGGCACTGGCCGCAGTGGAATTGTCGGAGGCGGGGGGAGACTGGCCCAGGGCGGTTGCCGCGAGAAGTAGTATCTGTAGACCAATTGATTTTCGATGACCCATTGCTTGTTCGGCTTTTACGCTAAAGCCTCCTCTATGTTAACCCGTCGACGGCAAATCCAGTATCCTGAGTCCATGTGGCAGGACCTCCGGTTCGGGATTCGGATTCTGCTCAAGTCGCCCGGCTTCACGGCGCTGGCACTGGTAACGCTCGCGCTGGGAATCGGAGCGAACACGACCATTTTCAGCGTGGTCAACTCCGTCCTCTTGCGACCCCTCCCTTATGAGAACCCTAATCGGATTGTCCAGATCGCCGATCTCTATCCTGCCACGGGTGGCATCATAACGTCGTCGTTTCCCAAGTACAGCTTCCTGCGCGAACACGCGCGGAGTTTCAGCGGTGTCGCCGCGGTGAGCTTCGGCCGATTCCAGATCGCGGGACCCACCACCGCGGCGCCCGCCGAAGTGGAAGGCGTTCGCGTACCCGTGGACTTCTTCCGGGTCTTCGGAGCGAAGCCGGCTTTAGGACGCACCTTTCTCGAGCAAGAAGATCGCCCCGGCGGCAATGCCGTCGCGGTGATCAGCAACGCGCTCTGGCAGAATCGCTTTGGATCCGATCCAGAGGCTATCGGCAAGACGTTCACCGTCGACGGTTCGGCAACGACCATCGTAGGCATAATGCCCGCGGGCTTCAACTTCCCGGACGGCATCGAGATTTGGATGCCCGGCGCCTTCCAACACCAGGTGGTCACGCAAGTTCAGATTCAGCGCGGAGCGAGTTACCTCCTGTTTTACGCGCGCTTGGCCGATGGCGTTGACATTCGTAGGGCCCAGGCGGAGGTCTCGGCTCTGAGCGGACAATACGATGAGTCGCACCGGGGCTTCGGCGATGTAGGCCGCCAGATGACCGTGACCCCGCTACGCGAATCGCTGGTGAGCGACATCCGCCAGACTCTTCTGGTTCTTTTGGGGGCGGTCGCCTTCGTGTTGTTAATCGCCTCTGCGAACGTCGCCAATCTTCTGCTGGCCCGCGCAGTCGCTCGACAAAAAGAAGTCGCGATCCGCGCATCTTTGGGCGCCAGCGGGCCGCGCCTGTTCATTCAATTCCTAACCGAAAGTGTTTTGCTGGCGACTATCGGCGCCGGTCTCGGCCTGCTCCTGTCGCTTGGGAGTATGCGTCTGATCGCCCACATCGGTCCGCAAATGCTGCCCCGCGCGGATGAGATCCACGTCGACGTCACGGTGCTGCTCTTTACCGTAGCGGTGGCAGTACTAACCGGGATCATATTCGGCCTCGGTCCGGCGTCGCATTCGTCGCGCGTCGATTTGAATGATGCCTTGAAAGCGAGCAGCCGTAGCCTTTCCGGTGGCGGGCGCCTGCGCGGAATCATGATTATTTCCGAAGTCGCGCTGGCGATGATCCTGCTTACCGGCGCGGGGCTGCTGATGCGAAGTTTTCTGCGGCTGGAAAACGTCAATCCCGGTTTTCGCCCGCAAAATCTCTTGACCATGCGAATAGGCCTGGCCAGTGCGCGCTATCCACAGCGCATACAGCAGTCCGCCTTTTATGATCGGGTCATGGAGCGGACCACCGTGATCCCCGGAGTTCACGATGCGGCGGTGGCGAACGCTCTTCCGGTGAATCGAGCGATCGGATACTTCTTCAACATTGAAGGGCGACCGGCTCTGGATCCGACCAAGGCGCCCACGTTTTGGCTGCACAGCATCAGCCCCAGCTATTTTCAAACAGTGGGAATCCCCATTATCCGGGGCCGCGCGTTTACTATGGCTGACACGGCCGCAACCCAGGAGGTAGCGATCATCAATGAGACCATGGCGCGCGGTTTCTGGCCAAAGGAAGATCCGCTCGGCCGGCGCGTGATTTATGCGCGCGAGTCCATCACGGTCGAAATCGTGGGCATTGCCGCGGACGTCAAGGTCGGCGGCCTGGGGGACAACAACACCTACAACGAACTGTACGTACCCTATCGCCAGCGGCCCTTTCTCACGATGTGGCTGATCACGCGGGGACCAGCCAGCATTGCCTCGGCCGCGCGCCGGGAGATTCTCGCCGTCGATGCCGATCAGCCGGTGGCCGCAGTCCGCACAATGGATGAAGTGATTGCCGATTCGGTTTCACAGCCGCGCTTGCGCACCGCGTTAATTGGTGCTTTCGCCGTTCTGGCATTGATTCTCGCGGTGATTGGAATCGCCGGAGTCGTGGCCTGGTCGGTCTCTCAACGCACCAATGAGATCGGGATCCGCATGGCGCTCGGCGCCCGGCCCTCGAATATCCTGGCGATGATCGTTCGGCAGGCGTTCACCATGATCGGCGCCGGCCAATTGATCGGAATTGTTGGCGCGCTGGCGCTAACGCGCGTTCTAGCGACCTTCCTGTTCGGGATTTCTCCCGAGGATCCACTGACGTTCGCCGGCGTGGCGCTGCTGCTCGGGGGAGTGGCTTTGACTGCCTGCGTGATGGCCGCGCGACGGGCGCTACGAATCGATCCTGCGACGGCGCTGCGTCGGGAGTGAGGGGAAGGTCACTCGTAATAGGCCGGCGCTTTTTTCAGCTTCGAATTGCCGACATAATCGTGCTGAATCCATAGCTGCGCACCGGTCTTCTTCAGGAAAACCTCGATCGCCGCTCTCGATTGCGCCGTCTGCTCCTGGTTGAACTCAGAGCTCGGCACGCGGTGGAGCGTGCGCTCCTCTGGATAATGATAAAGGTCGCCGCTGAGCAGTACCGGCCCGGTCTTCGCTAGCTTCAAGAACAATACCTGGTGCCCCGCGGTGTGGCCCGGCGCCGACTTGAGGATGACAGTGCCGTCTCCGAACACGTCGTATTCATCGTCCTTCAGGACAATCGTCTTGCTGTCCTTGAGGGCGCTGTAGTTGGCGTAATAGTTGAGCTTGGTAGGCGCCGATTCCGCAAACATCGCGTCCCGTTCAACTTGCCGTGCAAGCCAAGTGGCGCCCGCGAACTGATTGGCATTCGCCACATGATCGTAGTGATAATGCGAGATAGCCAGATATGTGATGTCGGCAGGATTATAACCGGCCTCCGCCATCTGAGCCTTAAGGGGCTTCGTCGCCATCGCGTAGCCTTGGCCGATCGGTATGCCTGGAGTCTTCAGGGCGCTGTCCGGGATCACCCCCACGTCCCATGCCAACGTGCCTTTCGGATGCACGATGAGAAAGCACGGCGCGGACATGATGTTGGTCACCATCTCATCCCGCTGGACCCGAAAACGCTCCGGATCAACAATGTTCAAGACACCGCAATCGAATATGTAGAGCCTTACGGATTTCGGCGGCTGCGCATGCCGTTGCTGAGCTATCGCCGGGTTCAAGGCGCCGGCCAGGATTGCCATTGAAATCCCGGTGAGTAAAGCACGCTGTCTCAAACGCTGAGTCGCTATCATGAGTGCTCCCTTCCAAACGAGTTTATCCTGTTTATATTTCTGGCAGGACAAGAAATAGTCTTGCTGCCGAAGCCGCCTATTAACGCCATCGTAACGTGGCTTTGCCGAAACCTTTGCGCGGCTCGCAGCATCTGAAGCCCATGAGCACAGCATCTCAATCTCGACCTAACATCGCCAAGCTGGATAAAGACCTGAATCAGGCGATCCTTTCGGGCGACATACTCAACGCTTTTGAGAAGTACTACGCCAACGACATCGTCATGCAGGAAAATGACTCCGAGCCGTTCACCGGCAAGGAAGTGAATCGGAAGCGGGAGCAGGAGTTCGTAAATTCAGTGGAGCAATTCCATGGAGCTAAGCTCCTGGCCGAAGCCGTGAATGGCGACGCTTCCTTTTCAGAATGGGAATACGACGTAACCTTCAAGGGTGGCGGCGGTCGCGTCAAGATGCAGCAGGTAGCGTCTCGCCGATGGAAGAACGGCCAAGTAGTACACGAGCGCTTCTATTACAAGGCCAGCAAATAGCGTCGGACCACTTGGTCAAGTGCTGAGCCTTCTAGTGCTGAAGCGCTTGGTCCCGATTCAGGCGCGCATCCTCATTGGAAGGATCCAGCTTCAGCGCTTCGTCAAACTGCGTTACCGCCTGGGTGTTTTTCCCGTCGCGCAATAGCAGTGTTCCCCGAACCGTGAGCGCGTCCGCCAGGCGAAGTTTTGCGGCCGCATCTTCGGGATTCGCGGCCACCAGTTGACTCAGATTTTCGACGGCTTCGTCGATCCGTCCCGCTTTAGCCTGAGCTGTCGCCAGGTTAAAGCGGGCGCTGGCATAGTCCGGGCGCTCGCGCAAGGCCAGCTCGAATTCTCCGATGGCTTCGGTGTTACGGCCCAACGTTGCCAGCCCAAGGCCCAGCATATTGCAGGCTTCCGGACGATTCGGTTTCAGCTGCATGGCCGTCCGCAGTTCGCTCACAGCCGACTGTGCGTCTAAACGCGATAGTAGGATAGCTCCCAGGTTCATGTGCGCCACGAAATCGGTGGGATCCCTTTCCAGGCGATGGCGCATTACCGCTTCCTGCAGCTTCAGTCGCTGGTCGCCCGTCCCGCGCGGCAATATCTGCAGCCATAGGTGGCCCATTTCGTCGGTGGACTGGTTTCCCCCTCGCACGCGCCGGGGAGGACGGTTGGGGTTACGCGGGTTGGCCGCCGAGTTGTCGTAGTGGTACCGCATGTGGATCACGGAATCCTTCGGAAGAAACATCGGCTCGCGGTAGTGGTAGACCGCCTGCCAGTCGGGATTCCAATCGGGAATGCGTATTAACCATTTCTTCGAGCCATCTGGCAAGATAGCCCAAGCTTCCAGCAGCTTTCCCAGGTAATGCGCATGTGGATAGACGGCCAGAATATCGGAGTCAAGCGGCAGCCGGAAATCGTCCGAGACGACAAAATCGCGAGCGCTGGCCGGGATGTCGAGCGACGCGTCATGCTCCAGTTGGACCAGCAGCGGGAATTTAGTCTGCCGCCGATCTGTGAAGTAAAGCCCCAGGGTAGGCCGCACTTGCATCGGCATTCCCATCGGCCTCAAGTGGGTGTTCAGCACCAGATCATTACCCGGATCGAGCCGCCATGCGAAACCATCTGGTTCTACGTAAGGAGTGCTGCCGGGCTTCCAAAACAGGAAATTGCCATCGGGGTCGAAAGGACTGCGCATGATGACCAGGTCCATACCGGGGAAGCCCTTCCCAGGCGCGGATTCCTGCAGACGACCAGTTCCAGCACGGTCGACCAAGAGGTTGGCATGATGCACCAGATGTTCCTGGCTCGGGCGGATCTCGATGGCCCGGATCCATCGTCGAGTTTTGAGATCAGGGGCGAAGATAAAGTTCCAATAGACCTCAGGTCCGGAGGGCGGCAGCTCAAATGAGCCTTGCGCTTCGAGCACGAGGTCGGGTTTACCAAGCTGCCATTCGTCGTTGAAGGCCGGCGGAGGAGGAAGCTCGGCGACAGGCCCTTCGGGCACACCGGCCGTCACCCAACGGGCGATGGTATCGATTTCCTTAGCGGTCAAGCGCCGCTCGCCGGCGAAATCGCCATAGCCATGTTCGGGCAGCCACGGCGGCATAGATCCCCGTCGCGTAACATCGGCAATCTGAGCCGCGCGCGTCTTCACATCTTCATAAGTAAGTAATGAGAACGGGGCATGTTGGCCGGGACGATGGCACGGCGCGCAGTTCTGGTACACAATGGGGGCGATATCGCGCGTGAAAGTGAGCGAGGGCTGAGCAAGCGCGATGGGCGTTACAGCCAGCGCCGGCACGATCCAGTGCGCTTTGTAGCTTTCATTTCGGGGTTTCACTTCACGTCAGGCTTCTTAGGGGCGCCGACACTCACAACGATCGCCATGAGCTTCAAGTCCACATCCTCGGACGCATCCACGGACACCAGACTTTCAAAGTCGATGGCGCCCGGCTTGATCTCGGCGTCCTTGTCCAAGAATTTGGTGGCTTTATTGCGCCGTAATGTCAGCAGCTCGTGACTGTCGACTAGCTCAATAATGATTTCTTTCTTTGTCAGTTTCTTGAGTGCGCCTTGAAACGTTACGACGACGCCCTTAAACGCCTCGGGGTGTGGTGTCCCGCTGGACGAAGTTCCGCGGCGTCCTCGCATCTGGCCGTCGAGCGCTAGGGGGATCAAGAGACAGAGAACAACAGCCGCACCTCGAGCATCGAGTCTGCGTGTTCGCACCTGAGATAGAACACTGGCCAGGTAGAGTAGTTTCGCTGTCGCGATAAATCGCGACATGGTCGCGCTGAGAGCGCGCGCTACGGCCTTACGATCGTCCCGTCCAGCATCCGGTCGTTCCCACGAGTCTCGAAGTCGTGCCGGTAAGGGTACTTGGCGGCTGCGACTTCATCAATATCAATTCCCAGACCGGGCTTGTCGTTGGAATACATGTAGCCCTTCTTGATGATGGGGCAGCCGGGCAAGACCTCCTGGGTTTTTTCCGGAAACATCGTCTCTTCCTGGATGCCGAAATTCGGCGTCACGAGATCGAGATGCATGTTGTAACAATGGCCCACCGGATCGACGTTGTTGGGACCGTGCCACGCGGTCCGTACGTTGAAGAACTCGCATATATGGGCTATCTTCCGGCCCATGTTCAATCCGCCTACCGCCGATATATGGCAGCGGATGAAATCAATCCAGCGGTTGGCCACCAGAGGCAGCCATTCCTGGCGATTGACAAATAGCTCGCCCATCGCGAGTGGCGCCGAGGTCTCTTGGCGAAATATCTGGAACCAGCCTACGTCTTCAGGAGAAACGGGGTCCTCCATGAAGAACGGACGATATGGCTCTACTGCTTTACACAACTGGATGGCCTGGTTGGGGGCCGGCCGCTCGTGTATATCGTGAACGAGTCCTACATCGAAACCGATCTTCGAGCGTATGTGCTCGAACATCTTAATAGTCGCGTTTAAATAGCGTCCCGCGTCGAATACGGGCGAAATGCCCACCGCTCCCTCGGGCCGCAGCGCTTGCGTCGCATCGGAGGTCTTCGCGTTAACACCGTAGCCCGAGAAACCGGGAACGCCGGTTTGTATGCGTACGACTTGATAGCCCTCTTCTATGTACTTCCGCACCTGATCTTCCAAAGCGTTCAGATCAACGGCTGCCGCGTGGCCGTAGAGAGGCACCGCCGCGCGCACCTTCCCGCCCAGCAATTGATACACCGGGACCCCCAAACGCTTTCCTAGAATGTCCCACATCGCCCCGTCAATTCCGCTAAGGGCGTTGTTCCCTTCGGGGCCGGAGCGGAAATACTCCTGCACATAGGCCGATTGCCAGATATCCTCAATCTCGTCGACTTTCTTACCGATCACGAAGGGCTTCAGCCGCTTTTCGATATACGCTTGCGCGGCCTGGGGAACTTCCTGGTGGGTTGCAGAGCCCAGCCCATACAGTCCCGGCTCGCTGGTCATCACCTTGACGATGGTCCAGTTGGAGTTGGATGGGGAGGTTGCGATAATTTTGACATCGGTAATGGTCAGCGGAGGCATGCCTCGGCGCGCCGCGCTCTGTGCGGCTTGCAAAGGTCCTGGCCCGCCAAGAGTGCTGGCGATGGTCGCGGCCGCTGCGGCGGGTACGGCTTTCAGAAGGTCACGGCGTTTCATTTTAGTTTTGCTCCCCATATTAAGTCTCTTGTATTCACGCTATTAACTAGAAGGAAAACATTCCTCCAATTCGAATTACTCGCGGCGACACGATATTCGATACCGCGCCGAACGTTGGTACCGCGTAACTAGTGGTCACAGCAGCACTGGTGTTAAGAAGATTGAAGACTTGGAAGTTAGGCTCAAAGAGCCATCTTTCTTTTACACGGAACTGCTTCGCTATTTTGAGATTTAGCACCGAAACCACGGGACCTTGAAATTGGCCAAAAGGGCTCAGCCGCATGGTAACGGTGCCCTGATTCAACACTTGACCGTTAGTTCCGGTACCGCTAAAGTTGTTGGTCAACTGCCCATAAGTACCGGATGTGGCTCGGAAGAGCGACGATACGCTAAAACCGAAGGGAAGCCGGTACGTCACGCTGCCGCGAGCCTCCCAGTTCCATTTGTTGTCAATATTGAATGGATCATCGTTGGGACTTCCCGCGATGCCCGCTAGTCCCTCGATCAATCGATGGTCTTTGGTCATCCAGAACGACGCCAGCCCGGTCCATCGCTTGGAGTAGCGCTTGGTTACCGCAACCTCGAAGGTGTTGTAAGTATCGGGCCGGCTGGAGGGCGTGTTCAAAAACTCATTCGACGTCGTCCCGCTTCCGGCCGGGTAGGTTAACACCGTCACTGGCGTCACGACTCCATTGAATTTATACGAAAAGGTCGCGGGCAGAGTATAGGAACTGTACGGATGACCGACGCTTATGCCGGTTCCAACGTACGTGGTCGTCGGCACGATTGAACCCCCATTGGTCTGCGAGTCAAATAGATCGTAAATTCTATGCTGGACAAAGCCCACCCTCAACGATATATTGGGCATCAATTGGCGCTCGACTTCAATATGATATTCGAACGTCTTGGGCTCTTTCAGACCCTTATTGTCTACTTGGCTGATGCCTCCTGTCTGTGAAATCGGCGTGAGCGAGGGAAGCGTAGATAGATAGCCGGGCGTCACGTCGCACTGCCACTCAACCGCCGCATTGGGCGCCGTTGGACCGCAGGGGCCGGACCAGCGATAGGTCTTGCTTTGGATGCTTTCGGGGTTGTACAGGTTCGAATACAAAAAACCCATGGTATCGCCAAATTCTCCGAATGACGCCTTCAGCACCGTCTTGCCGTTTCCCCGAATATCCCAAGCCACACCCGCACGAGGCACAATATCTTTCCACGTGAGCGTATTGGTATTGGGAACAGTTTGTGCGGGAAAGACGTCGCTGAACTGATTCGCCGTAGTGTGCTGCGTTGGGTAAAACGAGTTATAACGCTCCCATCGCACACCCAGATTCACCGAGATGTTTCTCCTCACTCGCCAGGTGTCCGTTACGAAGGCCGCCTGGGCATGCAGGAGGTTTCTAGGAAATACCGGGTAGTTGAAGGCGGTAAACTCGAACGGGGTCGGAGTGGTCGCCGCTGCATTTGGGCTGTTGAAAATAAGTAGATAATCGCCGCTCGGATACTCCTTCGTGATTTGCGTGTCGCCCTCTTCCCAATCCCAAGTGGTGCCGGCTTTCAGTTGATGCGAGCCTCCCAGAAAAGTGCCGGAAGGCAGATAACTGAAAGTCTCGGTCATTTCGTGGCGATCATAGATATGGAGATAAACCTGATCGTTCGTCCCGGTGAATAGTTTGTTGTACAAGTCTTCTTGGGGTGGATCTCCGGCGATGCCGGCCCCGCTGGTAAAACCATACTGTCCGATGGAACTTCCGGGCTGAGGTATGTATGCCGGTTCGGTGCCGGCGAAGCCCCCTACGGCCTCAAACACCCAGTGGGGACGCGCAATCTGAATCTCCGCTTTCCACACAGCGGAGGGCTCGTTCTGATAGATGTTGGTTGGCAGAGGCTCCAGGATCGATTCGCCCTGGTCATTGATCAGCTTGGTGCTGTGCTGATACGAGCCGATCAACCTTATGCTGGGCGTCGCCTGGTAAGACAGCTTCGCGTTGTACTCGGGAAGCTTCGCGAAAACCGCCGCGGGTTTTGCGCTGGGACACTGCGAGAGAACCCAGGCAGTTACGGGGGTACAAGCGTTAGCGCCAGTCGTGGGGCCAGGGCCGCCGACAAAGCCGACTATCTGCTGGTATAGGGCTTGTTTGCTGTAGCCGCCGTAAAACCAGAGTTTGTCACGAATTATACGCCCGCCAAAGTCTGCTGCATAGTCATAATAGCCGGTGCCAGTCAGAGGATTGGAAAAGGTAAGATTGCTGGGAGGGCCAGCCAGAGCCGGCGTAATATTTCTGCTCTGAAAACTGGGTCTCTCGAGGTCTCCAACAACTGAACCATGAAATGAGTTCGAGCCGGACTTCACCACCGCCACTTGTGCGACCCCGGCAAATGGGACATCGGCATTATTGCCAGTCGTCTTGAACTCCACTTCCTCAAGCGAATAGGCATCCAGATAGTCGGACGAATTTCCTGAGTGGTCCGTGTCGGTATTGAGCCCTTCGACATAAAGTGTCGGCTGCATGGGAATCCCGTAGGTGATGATTTGGGCCCGGGCTGCGAGATTGCTGTCACCCACATCCGGTTTACCGGCCAAATTGATACCCGCCACCATCGGCATCATTTCCTGTATCAGCGCGCCCTTGGGAATATCCTGGATCTCTTGTCTCTGTATAGTTGTTCCCGTTGAGGTATTGACGGTATCGATCACCGGATTTTCGCCGGTCACTTCCACCGACTGGCTCACTGCGCCAATTGTCATCTTCGCGTCGATTTTGGCGGAGAAACCAACCGTCAGATTGAAGTCGGACCGCACGAAGGCCTGGAATCCTTCTCGCTCGAATGTTGCGCGATAGACGCCGGGAGCCGGAAGATTGACGAACTTATAACTGCCCTCGGCGTCGGTGACGGTGGTTAACTGTTGCACTTGCAGCGCCGGGCTGGTCAGCGTTACTTTGACGTCCGGGATGGCGGTGCCCGAGGGGTCTACGACCGTTCCTACGATGCTGCCGGATTCGGCAGCTTGTCCCCACGCAGCAGGAGCTCGAAAAAACAGACACACACAAGCGACTATCAACAGAGATCGACGCATGATCCTCCTTCTGAAGCAAGCGCCACAACACCAAGCGAGCACGATTTACGCTGTACGCGAGCCACCTCAAGAAACGAGTGCCCTCTGATACGATTACCGGTTAGGGTTTTATATCACACCGAAATGAGCCTGTCAACATTTCTAGAGATCCAAATTTCAAATTAGGTCATCTAGACTCGCAATCCCGCTCAACTGAAACGCCGCGTCGATACCAAGCACGATCCTGCTTCTACGAGCGCACCTGGCATGCAAAACTAAGAACGATGGATCTGTTATTGCATCCTACGGAAGTGCGGGTTCTAGGCTCCCTGCTGGAAAAAGAAGTCACGACGCCAGAATACTATCCGCTGTCCCTCAACGCGTTGGTCAACGCGTGCAACCAGAAGTCCAATCGCGATCCAGTAGTGCAGTTCGATTCAGATACGGTCGAGCAGGCCCTGAACGCGTTGCGTGATAAAGGGCTGTTGCTGGCGATTACAGGCGCCGGAAGCAGAGTGCCAAAGTACGGTCACCGATTTGCGGAGAAGCTCAATTTGGGGCGGCGTGAGCTAGCTATCTTATGCGAGCTGATGATTCGTGGTCCGCAGACGCTGGGCGAGCTTCGAACTCATTGCGAGCGCATGCATCCTTTTGACGACCTGGCCGAAGTAGAAGCAGTGATAGAACGGCTTCCGGAGTTGGTTGTGAAGCTGTCCCGGCGGCCCGGGGAGAAAGAGATTCGCTACGCACACCTCCTCTCCGGAACGCCGGCGATCCCGGAAGCGCAAGGGGAGCCTCCCCAGCCGCGCGCGGGGCGTGTGGATTTGGATCGCGCGGAGCGTCCGGACCGGATCGCTGCGCTCGAAACCGAGATCGCACAGCTACGCGATGAAATCGAAAACCTTAAGGAGCAGTTCGCTGGCTTCAAAAGGCAGTTCGAGTGATCGCCCGGGATAGTTACCGATTCGACTTCAGTTTGGAATCCGGCGCTTCCAGTGCAGGCGAATCGGTAACCTTCCCCGAGGACTCAGGCGGTCCTCTGGTGCGGAAGGCGGACGTCTTTCCGCAGCGGCGGCCGGATCGGAAGAACTTTACTGGTCAGGCAACTCGTAACAGACTTAGCCGGTCCGTGGAAATAGTCGTCTACTGGAAACAACGCATACGGTTCAAGCTCGCGGAAAACGCGTCCCAACTTCTGTTGAAGCCGATATACGGCATGGAAGAAATTCCCACGATCCATGTTGAGCCTGCGGCAGCACAACTTCCAATCGGCGCCGAGGAGAAAGTGGCTCCTGAATACACGATACTCGACCTCCGTTAACGTGCGTTTGCTGACCAGGCAAAAATCCGCGATATACTCTTCATCTTTCCGGCCCCAAGCACCTCTTCGATCCTTCCCCGGCATGGGGTCGAGCGTTACCTTGCTGATGTATTTTGCGCGCGTCGCGCAGTCGCGAAACTGGTCGAAGCAGGCCCGGAAAATCGCTCTTAGCACGCAATTGCAGGGATGTGACGCTTCGTTCCGGCCGATGCGCAGCCCTAAGCCGAGGCAAATGTTGCAGGCCGGAACCGCGAGCGCCAATGTTTCTGATCTGGTCCAATTCATGTCTTTCCTCTTCCTGGCAACCCGGAAAAGCAACCGAGTCGTTCTGTTCCAGACGGTCCGGACTAAACTGCCGGGCCGGTTGAGTTTTCACAATTCTTCCTAGTCTCAAGGTGTTGAGCATATACGTCAACGTCAAAAAGCGCTATTGCTAGGGAAGAAATCATTCTTCAACTAAGGGGAGAGTTGGACAAAGGCAACGGTGTCTTTTGTTTATATATCTTCCGTTGCTACCGGCACTACTGAAGTATATGGCCCGCGGTCGTGTCTCTTTTCTTCTAGTTCCCGGGGCCTATTTCAGCCTGAAATATGAGGAGACGCCAACTTGACCTTCCGCGAGGCGCAGCTCAAGTTGCTCGCCTACGTCGTGGATCGCATTCACAATGGCGAGTTGACTGAACGAGGATTTGCTCGCCTCATGGGCATCTCTCAACCTCATGTGCATAATGTGCTGAAAGGAGTGAGAAATCTCTCACCCGAAATCTTTGATTCGATATTAAAGTATTTTCACATGTCGTTACTGGATTTGGCCTCAGTGGAGGCGATAGAGGCTAATTTGAAGAAAAGAAAGGCACCGGCTCGAGTGGCCGAAGCCCCATCCTGGAATCGCTAATAGGACCAGGATTGCCTGGCCGGAGGGGATCAACTGGCGCAAAAGCTATCCGCTGCCATTTCCGGCGTTGACCGCCAAGGCCAGCCTGGTGATGGCGGAGCTAGCCAGCGATCCATATATGCACGAAACTATGGCCGGTTCCGATATTGCGCTGCTCGACACATCCGAACGGGCGCGTTCGGACATCTCACCGCTGGGGCTTTACGTAGTAAGTCGTGCGGGAGAAGCTGTACTTCGGCATATCCGGCCAGCCGGAGCGGGATTTTATCTGGTCACCGACGCCGCGCTGGACACGCTTGGGATGTGGGAGAAGCTAAGCATGCCGGCCAGCAATTGGCGGTAATCGTAAAGGCTCGGGTGGCGTGGATCGGCCGGGAACGAGACCGGCACTTACCGATGCGTCAGCGCGGCCGCTTTGTATAAGACAGCAATTTCCTCGTATGCCTGTAATACTTCGGCGGCGGTTCGTTCCCAACTAAACTGCCGGGCGTTCTTGATTCCTTCCGCGATCAGCCGGCAGCGCAGAGCTTCATCGAGCAGCACTTCCCGCATGCCGCGCGCGATATCGAAAACATTCTCGGGGTTGACGATCAAGGCCGCCCGATCGACCACCTCGGGTAGGGAACTGACGCTCGAACAGACCACGGGCGTCCCGCAGGCCATAGCTTCGAGGGGCGGCAGTCCGAATCCTTCATACAAGAGAAGGAAAAACAAAAGCGGACGCAGTTTGATAAAAAGCCCGCAATGTTTCGATGGGCACGAAGCCCAAGAAATCGCACAACGTCTTCCACGCGGCTGTGAATCACGGCGTGGCGCAAGGCCGGGTGGCGGGCGATCTCGTCTCCGATAATGATGAGACGCAAATTTGCGAACCGGGGATGATCCCGCAGTTCACCGCGCAGCACCGCGAAGGCCTCCACCAATCGGGGAATGTTCTTTTGGGGATTGGTGCGCCCGACGTACAGAAGAAACGGATAGTGGATATGGTATCGATCCAGCACGCGCTGGGTTTCAGGAGGATAAGCGGAGTTCTCGGGCGCCTGGGTTCAAAAGCGGGGGCGCGCTTGGCCTGGCAGAAGATTGGATCAGGGCGCGTTGTAGACAACGCGGATGCGGCTGGCTGGGATGCCCAGGACGGATTCAACGTCGCGCCGGGTGGCGCTCGAAACCGTCATGATGCGATCGGCGCGGAGCAGACCGCGGCGCAGATAAAAGTGCCGAAGGTTGCTGCGATAGCCCGACTGGTGGTTCGCAAAGATCAGGGTGCTCATATCGTGGATGGTCACCAGGTAGGGCTTGGGCATCCAGAGCGGCACAGCATTCAGGGGGATATGGAAAAGATCGGCCGGCAAGTTTGCGCAGGAACACGGTATAGCCCAGCTGGACGAAGCCGGTTTTCTTCCCCTCATAGAAAGCGGTCTCGAAATTCGACGGGAGATCGCTGAACTCGGGGACTTCAGGTACGGGAGTTACCAGGGTGTAGTGGTTGGAATGATCGATCTTAGAGAGCGAGCGGACTAGATTCCGGATGTAAGTGCCGATGCCGAAGTCCGCTATACGGCGGGCATCGAGAACGATCCGGTGCGGCATGGCAATTGGATGGCCGCGAGTTACACTGCGGCGCGCGCCAGCTTCCAGCTATAGAGAGGATATCGTTCCGCCAAGCTGGTGACGCGGCGCCGCACCGCAGCCAGGGTCTCTTGGGACTTCAGGTCGTGCAGCACGTCTGAGATCAGTGCAGCCACCTCGCGCATCTCCGCTTCACGGAATCCGCGCGTCGTCACGGCCGGACTGCCTAAACGGACGCCGCTGGGATTAAGTGGCGGGTTGACATCGAACGGGATCGCGTTCTTATTGACCGTGATATAGGCTTCATCCAGCGCTTTCTCGGCTTCCTTGCCGCGGATGCCCTTGGCGAAAACATCCACCAGGATCAGGTGCGAATCGGTGCCACCGGAGACAATCCGGAAGCCGGCCTGCTGCAAGCTCTCACCCAGCGTCTTCGCATTGACGATCACCTGTTTCTGATACGCCACGAACTCGGGCGTCATGGCCTCGAGAAAGCAGATAGCCTTGGCGGCGATGACGTGCACCAGCGGTCCGCCTTGAAATCCAGGGAAAACGACTTTATCGATGTTAGCGGCGAACTGCGCCTTGGAGAGAATCATGCCGGCGCGCGGACCCCGCAGCGTTTTATGCGTGGTGGAGGTGACGATGTCGGCATAGTCGCAAGGATTGGGATAAAGTCCGGCGGCGACCAAGCCGGAGAAATGCGCCATGTCGACCAGGAAGATCGCGCCCACTGAATCGGCGATCTCGCGGAAGCGTTTGAAAGTCGATGATGCGCGGATAAGCGCTGCCGCCTGCGATCACCATTTTCGGTTTGTGCTCTTCGGCCAGCTTAGCAAGCTCGTCATAATCGATGCGCTCGTCATCGCGGCGAACGCCGTAGGGAATCACTTTGTAGGTTTTGCCCGAGAAGTTGAGCGGGTGCCCGTGCGTGAGGTGGCCGCCATGCGCCAGGTTCATTCCCAGGATCGTGTCGCCGGGCTGAAGCACGGAGGCATAGGCGGCCTGATTGGCCTGTGATCCGGAATGCGGCTGAACGTTGGCATGCTCGGCGCCGAAGAGCTTCTTGGCGCGATCGCGAGCCAGGTTCTCGACGACGTCAACGAATTCGCAGCCGCCGTAATAGCGCTTGCCGGGATAACCTTCCGCGTATTTATTCGTGAAGACGCTGCCGGTGGCCTGCAGAATCGCTTCAGAAGTGAAGTTTTCGCTGGCGATCAATTCGAGGCGGCCGTGCTGGCGCTCGACTTCGTGCTGGATGGCTTCGTAAACGTCGGGATCGACGGCGGAAAGAGGGCGGGACATTCGCTCTTGAGTCGGTCATTACAACTTAGTTTAGCGCGTGGCTGCTACGACAGGCACGATGCCAGGATTGTTAGTTCTTTCCGATGACTTCCGTTACGGCCGCGCCGCAGAGCCTCGATCAGGCCTTGCAGCTTGGTCTCGGTTACTTTTTGGGCTGCCGCCAGTTCCCGAAGCTCGGCCTGGGTTGCCTTGACAAGTTCTTCGTTCTTGACGATCATCCGCATGCCAGTCTGGATAAGCTTCCGGATGGCAGCCATCTGGCGTTCGGCTTTGGCTTCGGCTTGAGCCTGCCTGGCTTCGTGCTTGATCCGCCTGGTCGCCTGGCCTCGGCTTTGGCCTGCTGTTGCAGGATGAACTCAATAGTTCTCTCAACGTCCATGCGATATAGATCCAATATAGCGGCGGCCAACGGCGCGGCGCCGCGACGACAAAATGCTACAACGAAGAGAGTGTCGACAACTCCAACAGCAGTTCACCTCTTCACGCCCTTACAGATTCGGGAAGTCTATTTGCGGAATCGGATCGCGGTATCACCAATGTGCGAGTACTCGAGCATCGATGGATACGCGAACGACTGGCACATGGTGCATTTGGGCAGCCGGGCGGTGGGCGGAGCCTCGATTGTCTTAACTGAAGCGGCGGCGGTGCTGCCAGAAGCGCGGATCAGTCCGCAGGATCTGGGCATTTGGTCGGACGATCATATCCCGATGCTCTCGCGCATTTTTCGTTTCGTTGAGGACCAGGGCGCGGTGCCGGGAATGCAACTCGCGCATGCCGGCCGCAAAGCGAGCACCGCGGCGCCCTGGAACGGCGGCAAAGCCGTGGACCGAATCAGAGGGAGGATGGAGGCCGGTCTTCGCTCCGAGTCCGGTTCTATTTGCGGACGGGTATCTCACTCCCGAGCCCCTGGACGAGCGAGGAATCGCCCGCGTAATCAAAGGATTTGCCGATGCGACGCGGCGGGCGCGCGAGGCGGGCGCGAGAATAATCGAGATCCATTCCGCGCACGGCTACCTGCTGCACGAGTTTCTTTCGCCGCTGAGTAATTTTCGAACCGACGGCTACGGCGGATCATTCGAAAACCGTACACGGATGCTACGGGAAGTTGTCGAGGCTGTGCGTCAGGTTTGGCCGGCCGGGTATCCGCTGTTTGTCCGGATATCGGCGACAGATTGGATGGAAGGCGGCTGGACGATTGACGACTCAGTCGCGCTGGCTGCGCAGCTCAAGCCGCTGGGCGTAGATCTGATCGATTGTTCTTCGGGAGGCGCAGTGCCGAACGCCCCAGTATTCGCGGGCGCGGGCTACCAAGTGCCCTTCGCCGAAAGAATCCGTAAGGACACCGGCATTCTGACTGGAGGCGTAGGAATGATCACCTCACCCCAGCAGGCGGATCATATCATCCGCACCGAGCAGGCCGATATCGTTTTTCTGGCGCGCGAGCTGCTGCGTGATCCCTACTTTGCGCTGCGGGCGGCGGACGAATTACGGCAGGAGGGTCCGTGGCCGAAGCAGTATTCGCGGGCGAAGAGGAGTTAGGCTCTGATTCCGTCGACGGTTTCTTCGCACGATCTAGACCTCTCTACCGAGCGATCGCCGTTGGTCCACCGCCATTCCTCATAAAGGCGCGAAGCCGGCCGTCTGGAAGAACTTCGGGCGTAGCCTGGCAGATACCGGTGCTAAGCCGGCCAGTTACATCTACGTGGTGATAGCGCATGTCCAGACGCCCTTGCGGATCGCCGACCGCTACCAAGCTGCCGAATTGAATACGCCCTCCCTGATAGGTCGCCCACACGCGAGCGCCGTGCTGGCGGTAATGAAAACGAGTCTCGGCATCACAAGCGCCGTTGGGCGTATTCGCCGAACAAATGAATAGGCGGTTATCGAAGCTGACTGAAGGCGGCACTGGATCCGCGACGGGCTCATCCGGCGCCGGATAGGGACTCGCAAAGGAAAAAGCGACGGCGGTGTCGCCCCACGTTCTGCGAAATTGGATGCCGCTCTTTCGCTTCTTCGACATTAGGGATGTGGCCGGCGGGAATCCACCACATCGCCATATACGCCTCGACCGGCTTTTCGAACCACTTCAGACGATCGCGCAGCGGGCCGATGTGCGCGCTCTTGTAGACGAACTCCTTGAGCGCTTCGACCGATTCCCACACCGACATATTGATGTTGATGCGTGGATCGTCATAGGGCAGGATCGCATGTAGCGTCGCCCGCTTCGGTCTGCAAGTCGCCAGACAAATCCAGGGCTGCTGTCCGCCAGTGCATTGATGGGTTGAAGTTGAGAAACGAAGCCGGCCATTTCGGCCGAATCGATCGGCGCGACAATGCGTCCGATATTGACCTGGGCAAGATGATAGTGGCGGGTGGGCATCCCACCAGTTTAAGATTCGATTCCCATTTGCGACAAGCGGTAGCGCAGGGCGTTGCGCGTGAGACCCAGCAGCCGGGCGGCCTGGCTCTTGTTTCCATTGGCGCGATGCAGAGCTTCGCGGATGATGGAGCGTTCGAAATCGTCGAGGGTCATGCCTTCCGGGAGAAAGCCATCGACGCCGCGGCGATGCGAGGCTTGGGCGCGAGATCGAGCTTGATGTCGCCGGCTTCGAGGATAGAACCGGTGGCCAGAGACCATGTGCGCTCGATCACGTTTTCCAGTTCGCGCACGTTGCCCGGCCAGTGGTACTCGAGCAGCCGCTGGATGGCGGCGTCGGAGATCGATTGCGCCGGGGTTCCAAGATCTTTCCTGAGTTTCTTGACGAAATGATCGGCCAGGAATGGAATATCTTCCTTGCGCTCGCGCAGCGGAGGAATATTGATCGGCAAGACGTTCAGGCGATAGTACAGATCTTCGCGAAAAGTGCCTTGCTCCAGCGCGGCGCGCAGATCCACATTGGTGGCGGCCAGCACGCGCACATCGATGTGCCGCGTTTTGTTGCTGCCCAGGCGCTCGAACTCGCGCTCCTGCAGGATGCGGAGCAGTTTGACTTGAACGGAAGCAGGCACATCGCCGATCTCGTCCAGAAAAACCGTGCCCGTATCGGCCTGCTCGAACTTGCCGGGCTTGGTGGTATTGGCGCCGGTGAACGCGCCTTTTTCGTATCCGAAAAGCTCGCTTTCCATCAGGTTTTCGGGCAGGGCAGTGCAGTTGATTTTGACGAAGGGCCGCCCGTCGCGCGGCGAGTGATGATGGATGGCGCGGGCGATCATGTCTTTGCCGACGCCGCTTTCGCCGCACAGCAGGACTGTGGCGCGGGTGGGCGCGACGCGCTCGACGGTGGCGAAAATCTCGCGCATGGCGTCGCTGCGGCCGACGATGTTGTCGAATTCGTAGCGCTGGCCGAGTTCGGCGCGCAGCTCGCGATTCTCATCGCGCAGAGTTCGGATCTCGAGCGCTTTGTTGACGACCGTCATCAGGTGATCGAGCGAAAACGGCTTGGGCAGAAAATCGACTGCGCCGGCTTTCATGGCGTCCACGGCGGTCTCGATGCTGCCGAAGGCGGTCATGACGATGACCGGCGTGTGCGAGTCCTGGCGCCGCAGATTGGCGAGCAGTTCCAGGCCGCTGATGCCGGGCAGCCGGAGATCGGTGAGGATGACATCGGCGCCGTCGGTCAGCTTCAGCGCTTCTTCGGCGCTGCCGGCCTGTTCTACTTCAAAACCGGCGGTCTTCAACTGCAGCTCCACCACGCGCCGCAGTTTCTCTTCGTCTTCAACCACCAGAACCGTGGCCTTCATCGACGCTCGATCCTCTTCGGCCGTCTTCTCGCAATGGAAGATAAACGCGAAACACGCTGCCTTCTCCCGGGCTCGCTTTCGACGGTGATTTTGCCGCCGTGCTCGTCGACGATCTTGGACACAATCGCCAAGCCCAATCCGACGCCGCTGGGTTTGGTGGTGAAAAACGGATTGAAGATATTTTCCAGATGCTTGGGGTCGATGCCGGGGCCGCGATCGATTACGTCGATTTCCACGGTGTCATCGAACTGGCGCGTTTTCACGGTAACGGTTCCTCGAGGCGGGCTGGCTTGCGCGGCATTCAGCAGCAAATTGTACATTACCCGCTCCATGAGCTGGCCATCGAACAGGAAGGGAGGAATATCGGGCGCGTAGTTCTTGTAAATGGTGACATCCAGAGGCGGAGAATGCTTCTCGATGTTCAGCGACGGCGCGATCGATCAGTTGGACCAGGTCGGTCTTCTCCAGCCGAGAGCGCAGTGGCCGGGCAAAATCGAGAAAGCGCGTTACCAGTGCGTTGGTCCGGTCCACTTCGCTGGAGATGAAACCGGCCATTTCGTGAGCCAGGGCGTTATCGGAGGGCACGTTCTGGGCGAGCATTTCGGCGGAGGTTTTGATGGTGCTGAGCGGATTGCGAATTTCGTGCGCCAAGACCGGCCGAGAGTTGGCCCAGCGCGGCGAGCCGCTCGGTGCGGCGGACGGTAGCCTCCGCTTCCCGCAGTTGCTGGTTGGCCTCGGCCAGTTGTTCGGCGGCTTCCTGATGCTTTCGCGCTGCGATGCGGTCGGCTTCCGCAAGCTGATGAGTGAGAAATCCGACGATCAGGACCATGATGACGACACGCATCACCAGTTCCTGGATCCCGTCCGGGGATATAAACTGATCAGGCCTCAGCCTGAGCCAGAACGAGACATAAGCGCCGCAGCGACCAGGCTGGCAATGAAAGTCCCCAGAAGTCCTAAGGTGGTGGCTGCGGAGATGACCGGTAGGAACAACACCCAGTAGTAGCTGCTCGCGATCCCGTCGGTTTGGCCAATCAGCAAATAGCAGAGGACCAGCTTCACGACGAACGATATGATGCTGCCTTTGATGGACGCCAGGTGCAGCTTGGGTTCGAGAACCTGAAAAAGGCCGAGGGCACATAAGAACGTGATGGTATAGGCGCTCCTATCCGGGCCAAAAATCGCCAGGCCTGCAAACAGCGGCACCCACACCAAGTCCTGCGGCCGGACGAAGCGCCAGAGCCGATTGTGAAGCTCCACGTTGCCATCTTAACGTGCCACTGTGGCGTAGAACTGTAACGCAGGACTGTGACACAATGGTCTTAAACGCGATTTCCCCCATGAAAAACCTGACATCCCCAGCATTACCAGGGGCGCCCGCTTTAGAGCTGGAAGAGCAAGCCGCGCCTGTCGACCAAAATTCATTCGCCGAAATTCTCTCTGAATTCGAGCAACAGCATCACGGCCATCCATCCGGTCAAGCACTGGAAGGGACGGTGGTTTCGATCACCCCCGAATCGGTTTTCGTCGATGTCGGACGAAAGATGGACGGCGTGCTTCCGATCGAGTCTCTTCCGCGATCCATCAGGCGAGTTCTCGATCAAAATCGGGGACCGGCTGGTGGTCAGCATCACGGGCACGGAAGAAGGATCTTACACGCTTTCGACCGTGAAGGTGGAGCGACCCCGCGATTGGAGTGCGCTGGAACGCGCGTTTGCAGAGAAACGTTCGATCGGAGGCGTCGTTACCGAACTGGTGAAGGGCGGCCTGCGAGTGGACGTCGGCGCGCAGGCTTTCATGCCGGCATCGCGCAGCGGAGCGCAAAGATCAGGCGGAGATGGAGAAACTGGTAGGCCAGGAGATCGAGTGCAGGATCATCAAGCTCGATACCGCCAGCGAGGATGTGGTTGTCGACCGGCGAGCAGTGCTGGAAGAGCAAGAAGCGCAAGCGCGCCGGCAGAAACTGGCCGAGCTCAAAGAGGGCGCGGTGATGCGCGGCACCGTTCGAAGCGTGACGGATTTCGGCGCGTTCGTCGATCTGGGCGGCGTAGACGGATTGCTGCACGTCACCGATATGGCCTGGCATCGGGTTGCGAAACCGTCGGATGTGGTCTCGGTCGGCGATGGCGGTGGAAGTACAAGTGTTGAAAATCAGTCCTGAGACCCGCCGCATTTCGCTGGGCATGAAACAACTGCAACCGGATCCGTGGACGGCCACCAGCCAGCGTTTGAGCGTGGGCGAGCGGGTGCAGGGCAAAGTTTCGCGGCTGACCGATTTCGGCGCGTTCATCGAGATCGCTCCTGGAGTGGACGGCCTGATTCACATTTCCGAGATGTCCTGGTCGAAGAAGATCAAGAGGCCTAGCGACGTATTGAAGCCGGGCGAGATGGTGGAAGTAGTGGTCCTGGGAGTCAATGCCCAAGAGCATCGCATTTCCCTCGGTTTGAAGCAGGCGCTGGGCGATCCTTGGGAAGAGGCGCAGCGCAAGTACACGCCCGGGGCGGTGGTGGAAGGAGCGGTTACGAGCCTCACCAACTTCGGCTGTTTCGTGGATCTGGGCAACGGGATCGAGGGCATGATCCACATTTCCGATATCACCGGCGAGAAGCGGTTGAATCATCCGCGCGAGGCGCATTGCGGCAGGCCAGATGGTGCGCGCCGCAGTACTGGAAGTGGACCGCGAACGGCGGCGCATCAAGCTGGGCATGAAGCAACTGCAGCCGACCGCGGTGGACGAATATATCGGCGAGCGCAGCGTAGGTGAAGTGGTGAGCGGCCGGGTGGTGGACAGTCCGGGGCGAGCGGCGCGAAAGTGGAACTGGGCGAAGGCATCATCGTGGAGTGCCGGATGCCCGAGCCCAAGGGCGAAGAATCGGCGGCAGCGCCGGCTTCGCAGTCGGCCGACCTGTCATCCTTAACCGCCATGCTATCAGCGAAATGGAAGCAAGGCGCGGAGCTTCGTCGAAGGCGTCGCGGCCGGAACCGGCCAAGGCCGGGCAGATCCGCAGTTTTCGAATTACCAAACTGGACCAGGCGAACAAGAAAATCGAAGTCGAGCTGGCCGGCTGAGCGACCCGCCGGACTTCGTGACATTTTCGTTTATCGCCCGTCTATCAAAGTGTTGCAGGCAACAGCGGCCCGGGCGGCCCTCAGAATGGACGAACCCGAACTCATTCGGGCGGCGCAGAAAGGCGATCACCGCGCGTTTGAGCAGTTGGTGCGTCTGTACGACCAGAACGTCCTGCGGCTGGCGTTGAACCTGCTTCGGTCGCCGGAAGACGCCCGCGACATTTATCAGGAGGCGTTCCTGCGGGTGTACAAGAACCTGCACACATTTCGCTTCGATTGCAGTTTTCACACCTGGTTGTACAGGATCGTGACGAACTTGTGCCTGGATGCGCTGCGGAAGCGGAGAGTGCGCCGCGAGGACGATGCGGTGGTGGAGACGAGCGAAGGTTTCTTGAATCGCATGGACACGGTGGAAGAGGAGCGCGCGCGACGGAGATCCGCAACGGCAGCTCATGAGCCGGCAATTGCAGAAGCGAATCCGGGAGACGCTGGGCGGCCTGACGCCGCGGGAACGGACGGTATTTGAGATGAGGCATTATCAGGGTCTGCGCTTGCGGGCCATCGGCGAGATGTTAGGTACTTCCGAGGAGGCCGCCAAGAACTGCCTGTTCCGGGCCACGCAGAAAATGCGCGCCGCGCTAGGAGATTTTGTATGAAGTGTGAGGAAGCTAGAAAGACACTGCCGCTGTTTTTGTACGGCGAGCTTTCCTTTGAAGAGGAAGAGCGGCTGGAATGCACATCGACGAATGCGCGGGCTGCCGGATTGCGCTGGAACGCGAGAAGTCGCTGTTCAAGTCGCTGGATGCCGCGGAATTGACGCCCAGCCGGGAATTGCTGGACAACTGCCGCGGGGAGCTGCGCAGCCGGCTGGCGCATGTTGAGCGGGAGGAAGGCAGCTTCTGGAACAAGCTGCGGCAGGGTTTTACGATTCATTTCCACTTCGCGCCGGGCTGGGCGCAGCCGGCCGGATGGGCGGCCATGCTGGCGCTGGGATTTCTGGCGGCGCGCCTGACGCCTGGCTCGTTTCCCGGGTTTGGGCGTCAGGCCAGTGTGATTGCCGAGCCCGTTTCGTCGCGAGTGCGGTATGTGGAACCGACTTCCGCCGGAAAGGTGCAGATCGTAATTGATGAAACCAGGCAGCGCGTTCTCTCGGGCAATGTGGAGGATCAGTCCATTCAGCGGTTGCTGCTGACGGCGGCGAAAGATCCGTCGGACGCGGGGCTGCGCGTGGAGTCGGTGGATCTGTTGAAGAGCCGGCCGCAATCGGCCGAGGTGCGGAGCGCGCTGCTGTACGCCTTGCAGCACGATGCCAACGCGGGCGTGCGGCTGAAGGCGCTGGACGGCCTGAAGGATTTCGCCAACGATCCGGAGACGCGGCAGACGCTGACGCAGGTGTTGCTGAAGGACGATAATCCGGGAGTGCGGACGCAGGTGATCGATCTGCTGATCCAGCATCACAGCAACGCCATGGTGGGCGTCTTGCAGGAACTGATGATGAAGGAAGACAACGGATACATCCGGATGCGTTGCCAGAAGGCATTGCACGAGATGAACGCGTCGGTGGAGACGTATTAGGTGAGACTATTAGGTGAGCCGTATTAGGACGGAGATATATTAGGACGCAATGAAGCAGTTTATTTTCATTTCTTTGGCATTCGGCTTGGGCGTGACGCCGCTGGCGGCTGGCTCAAAGCGAATCGCCGATTACCCACGAAGGCCGCTACTGGGTCCGGACGTTCACGGGATCGATTTCCGGTCCAGCGATGGAACGATTTCGTCTGGACACGGTAGGCAGCGTGGTGTTGCGAGGGGACTCTCAAGACCGCGTGGTGTACAAGCTGAAGGCGCGGGTGAGGGCGAGGGATGCGCGCGATGCGGAGGATTTGCTCCGCCAGTTTGATGTCAAGCAGTAGAACCCAGGGCCAATGGGCGTACTTGACGGTGGCGCCTTCACGGCGGATTTCCGAAGGCCCGGAGTTGTCGCTCACGGTGCCGCGCGGTTTGCGGCAGATATTGGTGGAGACACGCGGCGGCGACGTGCAGGCTTCGAATCTGGATGGCGAAATGGAGGCGCGGTCGGCGGGCGGGCAGATCAATGTTGACGGGATCAAAGGCCGCTGCGAATTGCGGACTGGCGGCGGCGATATTCAGGTGGGCACGGTGGGCGGATCGGTGCGGTGTTACTCCGGCGGCGGCGTGATTCGCGTTCAGAGCGCGGGCGGCGAATCGTGGTTTGAGACGGCGGGCGGCGAGATCTTCGTCCATCAGGCGGCTGGTCCGGTACATGCGGCGACGGCCGGCGGCAACATCCGGATCGATCGCGCATTGGGCACGGTTTTTGCGCGCACCGCGGCGGGATTGATCCAGGTTCAGCAGGCCGATGGCGCGGTGACGGCGGAAAGCTACGGTGGCGCGATTCAGGTGAACGCGGCCAACGGGGTGCGGTGCGATTCGGCGGGCGGTCCGATCCGGCTCAGGAATGTGGGCGGTCCGCTGCGAGCTTCGACCGCGGCCGGAAGCATTCTGGCGGAGCTGCTTTCCGGGAACCGGATCGAAGATTCGACGCTGAGCACGAATGCGGGTGACATAACAGTATTCATCGCGTCCAATCTTCCGTTGACGGTAGCGGCGCGCAATGAATCGGCGGGAGCTCTGGGAAGGATCATTTCCGATTTTCCGGAGATTCGCGTGAAAGCGCTGAGTCAAGCGGGAGCAAGCCCAGTGGTGGCGGAGGGCGCTCTAAACGGAGGCGGACCGATCTTGCGCATCAACGTGGTGGGCGGGACGATTTATTTACGGCGGCGAGAAGTAATTTTGAGGTGATCCAGATGCAACGACTTTTTTCATGTGCGGTATTATTCGCGGCCGGGTTGGGCGCGCAGCCGCCGGATTTGCCTCAGCCTCCGATGCCCCCGGCCGCGCCTCAAGCCTACGAGTTTCACACCGGCGTCTTGTCGGGCGGAAGTTACCTGGGCGTGAACCTGGCGGAGATCGATAGCCCGCGGGCCAGGGAGTTAAAGCTCAAAGAGACCACTGGCGTGGAGATCACGCGCGTCGAAGAGGGCAGTCCGGCGGAGAAGGCCGGGCCTGAAGCCGAACGACGTCGTACTGGAATACAACGGCCAGCGCGTGGAAGGCATGGAGCAATTTGGGCGGCTGGTGCGGGAGACGCCAGGCGGCCGGGAAGTAAACTGGTAGATCAGCCGCAACGGGGCTACGCAAACGGTGATAGCGACGGTGGCCGCGCGCAAGGTGCGGGCATTCGGCGGAAATATCAAGGACTTCATGCCCGACATGCCGGACATCCGCATGCCGGATATGCCGCAAGTGTTCAGTGTCTGGGGCAGTCCCGTGCTGGGTGTCGAGGCGGAGGCGCTGGGCTCGCAACTGGCGGCTTTCTTCGGAGTGAAGGAAGGGGTTCTGGTCCGCTCTGTTTTAAAGGATAGCGCCGCCGAAAAGGCGGGGATCAAAGCAGGCGACGTAATCACCAAGCTGGATGGCGAGGCAGTGACGACGCCGAACGAGCTATCGAGCGCGGCTCACGCGGCCCGCTCGAAAAGGACTTTCGCCGTGGAACTGATGCGGGATCACAAGGTCACGAGCGTGAATGTAGTTGTCGACGACGGCCGGAGCGAAAGAATAGCGCCGCGTGCCCCGGTAGTTCGAAACGATTTCAATTAGCCGCGTTCATTTGGTTGCAGCCGTTTCCACGGAGCTATTGAGGACCAGGGCGTGAATCTTCAACAGCAGCTCCACTTCCCGGCGTGGCAGGCTCAATGAGGCCGCAATATTTTCAGAGCGCTCTCCCCGCCTGGACATACGCAAAACCTGAGTGCGTTTGTTGAGATTCAGGCTGGCTTTCACGGACGGCGGCGCGATGGGAATACCGGCGCGCTCCTCCGCATCCCGCAAGCGTTCAGTGAGTTCATGCAGTTGGACCTTGAGGTCGTGTGCGGAGGCATTATCCCCGTCTTGCCGTCCCGCCAGCCGCGATTTCAAGCTGCGAATTTCTTTGTCGAAGGACAGCAGAAAAAAGAGGCCAAAGATGCAGCCCGCCGCCAGCAGCGCGTAGGGGGCGAGCGGGATGAAATATCGTTCCAGCATGGTCGAGCGTTAGGTTAGGGTCCGAAGGCGCTCCTGCCGGCTAATGACCTGCCGTATTCTGACTCCGAAATTCCCTTCCACCACGACCACTTCTCCACGCGCAATTACACAGTTATTGACGATTACTTCTACCGGTTCGGATACTGAGCGGTTCAACTCGATAATGGAGCCGGTGGTGAGCTTGATGACATCCTTCAAAGGAAGCTGAGCGCGGCCGAAGGAGACACTGACCGGAAGCTCGACATCCAGCAGGAGGTCAATGGAGTGGGATTTCCCGGATTCCTCGAGCGGTGGGCTTGAGCGGCTGGCCGGCAGCGCCTTCGGCTGGCTGGTCTCCGAGGGCGTTTCCTGCAGATCCTCAATCGACTTGCTAAACAGCGTCAGAACCTGGAAGGACTGTTCGCCAAAAGTGATTTGGAAGGAATAGGCTTTGAACTCGGCCGTGGACTCGGGCGGAGCAGTCCGGCCCTCCAGACATGAGGTTTCCCGGCGCGCCCGCTTGGATAAGGCTGAGGCTACGCCCGAAAGGGCCTGGCTGACAATCTCGAGGTAGGTGCTGCGTATTGTTTCTTGGTCGCCGTCGTCGACCCCGGCGCTCTTCAAAACACGGTTTCCGATCTCTTCCCAGCTCTTGTTCGCGGCGCCGATCCAAGCAATCGCATCAGGACCGCCGCTGAAGCGCTGTTCCCACCAGATCAAGTTCGGTCTGATTGGGGTCGATTTCGGCGGCGGGAAGTTCGTGCGGCCATAGGTTAAAGTGGGAGCTTCGCCGGTCATGGATTCCATGACGTGCGTCACTTGCGTGGCCCATTCGTCCGCCAGCCAGGAACGGGCTGCGAGGCGTGTCTTGCTGCTCGGCATGCCTAAGCGCCCCGCTCCATCGGCCAGCGTTTTTCAACATAGGAGCGGAGCCGGAGGATCGCTTGCGATTTTAGTTGCGAGACGCGGGATTCATGCAGATTCACTACTTTGGAAATTTCGCGCAGGGTGAGTTCTTCGTGGTAATAGAGAGTGATGACCGTGCGCTCGGTGCGCGGCATCTTATCGATCGCGTCGGCGAGCAAGCGTTGCAGCTCCGATCTTTCGAGCAGCCGTGAGGGCCAGTTCTCTTCGTCATCGGAGATATATTTCAGCAGGCTGCGGTTTTCATCGTCCGGCGAAGAGACCTCGAGGCTTCCCAGATTGACGCCGCGGATATCCACCAGCCACTCGTGATATTCCTCCAGCGTCAGGTGCAATCCGGCGGCGATCTCGTCCTCGGAGGGGGCTCGATGCAGGCGTTGCTCGGCCGCCGAGATCAGCGGCCTCGATCATCTTGGAGCGTTTGCGCTGTTGGCGCGGCGCCCAGTCTAGCCCGCGCAGGCTGTCCAGAATCGCGCCGCGGATTTTATATTCGGCGTAGGTCTTCAGCTTGACGTTATGGCGAGGATCGAAGCGGTCAATCGCGGCAATCAGCCCCAGCGTTCCGGTGGAAATCAGGTCGTCAAGGTTGACGCTTTCCGGCAGTCTTTCGTGAATGCGCCGGGCGATCAGACGAACCTGGGGCAGATGTTCGAGAATCAGGCGTTCGCGCTCTTCGGCCGCGTGGTCCCGGGTCTGGTATTTCTTCAGACGGCTGGACGGTTGTTTGGCTGTGACTTCAGCTTTCATGCTGCCACCGTTCCGAATTTTGCCCGCGCCACTGGATGCCGCTTGAGAACCAGGTCGAGTATCACTTCTGCCGTGGCCGGTTCCAGATCCTCAGGAATGCGCTGGCCGCTGCGAGAGGAATGAAACCGGCTTGCCCATGCGGACGCTCTGGTTGAGGATCGGGCCGAACGTTTCGGTCTCATCCAAGCGGGTAAACAGCAGCTTGGACGGTCGCTAGGACGTCATATTGTTCGGCAGCCCGCTTCAAGTCACTGGTTCGCATGGAGGCCGGAAGAACCAGATGGGTATCGATACCCGGGCAACTGGAGAGAAAGCGCCGCCAGATCGCCAAAGCAGTCCCTCTCATTGCGGGCTAAGCCGGGAGTGTCGATCAGGACCAGATCTTTCTGGCGATGCTCCTCAAGGGCCTGCGCCAGCGCCACGGTAGTCTCGATAATCTGGAAACCGATTCCCAGAATGGAAGCATAGGAGCGCAATTCTTCGGCGGCGCCAATCCGGTATGTGTCCAGGCTCAGAATCTGTGCGGGCCTGCGCGCGGTAATGCCGTATCGGACCGCCAGCTTGACCAGCGTGGTGGTTTTGCCAGAACCAGGGCGGACCGATGAGCGCAACCGTCCGCGGACGCGCAGCGACGCCACCCAACTCGTGGTCGGTGCGAATAAGCCGGCCGAGAACCGCTCTAAGAGCTTCCGTGGTTGCGGGAGTACCAACCTGTGCGGCCACGTCGTAAGCCATGTCGGCGTCCAACTCGGCTTGGGTGAGCGTGGCGAAAATCTTAGAGAGTTCCGGGTCGGACGCGATCCCGGCCATCCCGGCGCCGGAGCGGGCTAAGGCCAGGGCCAAGCGTTCCATCTGCTGTTTCAGTTCGGAGACTTCGTGCGATAACTTGTCCACCGGCGCCGCCGCCGGCTGCTGTTCCCCCTGGGAGAAAGGAAAGCGTGTTTCTTCGGAGCGAGATTGCTTGTCAGCGGCACAAACGACTTCAAATGCGCCCAAATGCCGGGCTTCGTGAGTGCAGCGTTTTAGAATTGACCAACATCGCTTCCGGCCCCATTTCGCGGTGGGCCCGCTGGATAGCCTCCTCAATCGTGTCGGCGAAAAACGATTTCAATCGCATGGTTATCAACTCACCGCGCCGAGCGATACGACCCTTGCCTCAGGAGGTATTTCATTATGGGATAGTACGGTCAGATTCGGGGCTACACTTTCGGTGATTTGACGCACAAAAAAGCGGGATCCGGAACTGGTGAGCAGCACTACGGATGCGTCGGGCGCGCCACAGATTTTCTGCACCGCTCCTGGATATTTCGTATTTGCTGCGGAGCAAGATTCAGATGACTGGAATTCTCAGCATGTTCGACCGCCGATTCCACCAGTTGTTCGATGGCGGGATCGAGGATGTAAGCCGATAAGCCCCCAGTGGAATCCAGCAAAGGCTTGGCGACCTGCCGCCGAATCGCTTGCCGGACATATTCCGTGAGGAGTACAGTATTTTTCGTAACGGGAGCGGCCTCGCCGAGAGCCTCGAGAATACTCGCAGCGTCCCGGATCGAAACTCGCTCGCGCAACAGATTCTGAAGAACTTTCTGCACCACTGCCAGCGAGAGCAATTTAGGAACCAAATCCTCGACCACTTTGGGATTATCTTCAGTGACCCGATCCAGCACTCGTCTTGGCGTCCTGGCGCGAGAACAATTCGTATGCGTGGCGGCGGACCAGCTCGCCCAAATGCGTTCCAAGAACGCTGATGGTATCGACGATGGTGTAGCCGGCTTGACGAGCCTTGTCGACATTCTCCGGCGCGATCCACACGGCTGCGAATTCCGAAGGCAGGTTCGCGCGTAGGAAGGCCTTCTATCTTTCCGGCTTTATCATCGGCGTGAATGGCCAGTTCGCATCCATGCGCCAATTCATAGCGCGCCAGCTCCACGCCCTTCATGGAGATGACATATTCGCGCGCCTTCAACGTCAGATTGTCCGTCACCCGCACGGGCGGCACAATATAGCCGAGCTCAGTGGCCAACTGCCGCCGGATGCTGGCGATCCGCCGGAGCAAGGGAGAATTTTGGCCGCCCTCGACCATTTGCACCAGTCCGAGCCCGACTTCGACCGCCAGCGGCTCCACGCGCAACAGAGCTTTCCAGGTTTTCCCGCGCCGGCGCCGCGGGCGCTTGAGTTTTTTCTGCCGTGGCACTTTTTTGGCGGAGGCGCCACGCTACCAATCCGATCCCACTGCCTAAAACAAGAAAAGGCACTTTGGGCAGTCCGGGCAGCGCAGCCATGGCGATCAGAACGCCGGACGCCAGCATGAGCGGCTGCGGGTTGCTGAAGATTTGTTTTTGGAAGTCCACGCCCAATTTGGTATCCGAACTGGCACGGGTGATGATCAAACCTCCCGAAATGGAAATCATCAAAGCGGGAATCACCGTGACCAGGCCATCCCCAATAGTCAGCACCGTATAGGTTTGGAGCGCATGCTTGAGATCGAGCCCGTGTTGTAACACGCCGATCAAGAAACCGGCGATGATATTGATGGCGGTAATGAGGATCGCCGCCACCGCGTCCCGTTGGGTGAAGCGGGAAGCTCCGTCCATCGCGCCGTAGAATTCCGCCTCGCGGGCCAGCATCTTTCGGCGGGCGCGGGCCTCGTTCTCGTCGATCAGGCCGGCATTGAGGTCCGAGTCGACCGACATTTGCTTGCCGGGCATGGCATCCAGGGTGAAGCGCGCAGTGACTTCTGAAATGCGCACCGCTCCGTGATTGATGACCACGTACTGAATCGCGATTAAGACCAGGAAGATTACCGCGCCGATAATGTAATTGCCGCCGACCACGAAAGCGCCAAAGGCTTGAATGACTTCGCCGGCCGCCGAGGTGCCAGTGTTGCCGTTGAGCAGGATCAGCCGGGCCGAGGAGACGTTAAGCGCCAGGCGGAAGAGTGTCATCAATAGCAGCGTGGTGGGGAAGACACTGAAATCCACCGGCTTGGTGATGTAAAGGGAGACCAACAGCACTATCACCGACATAGTGATGTTGGCGCTGATCAAAATGTCCAGCAGGAACGGCGGCAGGGGTGCGATCATCGCCAGCACGATGCCCAGCACCGCGATCGGTACACCAAACTCCATCCAATTGCCGGCCAGAACAGCAGGAAGGGAAAAAGAGGAGCCGGTTGCGCCCTTGCCGCTGAGGCCCACCATGCTCTTTCCGGCGGCGGAGGCCGAAACCTGGGTCTGGGCGGGAAGCCGGGACGGAGTGCCCATTTAGTTTTTTCCCATTTATTTTTTTCGCATTTATTTTCTTCTTGGATGCATGAGCTTGAAAATGTACGCCAGCACTTCCGCCACGGCCCGGTACAGATGCGCTGGGATCTCCTGGCCAACCTCGACTGACTTATACAAGGCTTGTGCCAGCGGCTGATTCTCGATGATCGGCACTGCATGCTCCAACGCCAGCTCGCGAATTCGGCGCGCCAGATAGTTCTTGCCTTTCGCCAGCACGCGCGGGGCCGCCATACTATCCATTTCGTAGAGAATGGCCACCGCGTAGTGGGTCGGGTTGACGATGACGGCGGTGGCCTTGGCAACTTCCTTCATCATGCTGCGGCGAGCCAGATCGCGTTGAATGCGGCGGATGCGGCCTTTGATTTGCGGATTGCCTTCAGTTTCCTTGGCCTCGTCCCGGACCTCCTGCTTGGTCATGCGCAATGATTTGTTGTGCCGGCGGTAGGCCCGCAGAAAATCGAGGCAGCCGATGGCCAGAAATAGAAAGGCCGCCTTCCACAGCAGATCTTTGAGCGAGCCACTGATCACGATGAGCGCGGACCAGGCCCCTACCCGAGCCAGACCTGCGTAGGCTGCCACGTTCGATCGGGCGATGGTGTAAACCGCCCAAGCCATGAGAGGCAAGAATATGAGAGCTTGCATGAACGAAGCCGCGTTTTGCCGCGGGACGTTTTTGATCTTTTCGAGCGGGCTCAGCCGCTTCAGGTCGGGGGCCAGTTTCTTAAGCGAAACTCCCAAACGCGTGCTGCCTAGTTGGGCCGTCAAAGCCACCCCGGTCAGGCAAACTCCCATCCACACGAGCGACTGGAAAACGCGGCCCACAGACCGTACATAAAGGCTCGTCACGCTATGAGAAGTGACTTGAAGATGGAACGCCGCTTCCAAAAAATATCGGGCCATTTCGCGCGTTCGATTCAGAAAGCCAGCGGCCCCGCCGGCAGCCAAAACCACAAATGTCAGAAACTGCAGTGCCGCCAGGAGCTCACGACTCGCGGGGAATTGGCCTTCGCTTCTGGCCTTGTCCAGCTTTCGCTTAGTCGGTTTTTCAGTTTTTTGTCCTTGGTCCGCCATTAACGACTCAGCAGACGGAGGAGCGTTTGAAATGTGGCCGCGCCCGACTTAGCGAAGACTGTGGGAAAAAAAGATAGGATAACGGTGAGAAATGCCAACCCGACCAGCATCTTGATCGAGAAGGAAAGAGAAAGAAGCTGCAACTGCGTTTGCAGCCGGCCGAGCACCGCAAACGCGATATCCAGCAAGAGCAGCAAAGCCAGTACCGGGGCGGCGAGCTGAAGTCCGGTCACAAAGATCGCCGAGCCAAGGCGCGTAACGGCTTCCACGATCGAGCTATTCAGAGCGTAGGTCCCACCGGGAATGGCTGCGAGGCTCCGGGCGAGAATCCGAATTACCTGGCGATCAAATCCGAAAGCGAAGAACAGCGACCCGGCCAGTAGCTGTGACAGTACCTGCAGTGAGGTGGTATCGGCTTGCGTGGTGGGGTCCACCGTAGAAGCGAAGGAGTAACCGGCCTGCAGGCCAATCACCTGCGCCGCCAGTTGCACGCCTTCCAGCAGAAATGCGACAGCTACGCCAATGGTCAAACCGAAGGCGGCCTCCGACGCCATCCATCCCAACAGCTTTCCCACTATTGGACCTTCCACTGCCGGAGCCGGCCAGACCGGAAATAACGCAACGGTTAGGGCTAAGGCCAAGATGATACGGGCGGAACTAGGACCGGCCGAAACACCTGGGATCGGCACCATAACGATTACGCCGGAGACGCGTGCCAGCACTAGAAGAAGCCCATAGAGCCGGGAAAAATTCAGGGTAACGTCAACGTGCATAGCGGCTGAAATCGCCGAACAGAATAGTGGTGTAAGAGACCATTTTGGCCGTCATCCAGGGCAGCAACAGCAGCAGGCCGAACAGAAAGGCAGCCAAGCGGGGGACTGCTCCAAAACTCGTGTCTTGAATGGAGGTCAGTACCTGGACCAGACTGATCGCGATGCCGACCACGAATCCTATGCCGAGAAGCGGAAGGCTCAACCAGAACGTCTCCATCAGGGTATGGCGAAAAATCTCCACCGCTACTTCCGGGGTCATGTTTGATAGAAGCTCCTCACCAGCGACCCGATCACCAGATTCCAACCGTCCACCAGAACGAACAACAGAATCTTGAAGGGCGCAGACAGCATTACCGGCGGCAGTTGGACCATTCCGATTGATAGTGTCACCGAGGCCACGACGAGATCGATCACCAGGAAGGGAAGATACAAGACCGCCCCGATCTGAAAACCGGTCTTGAGCTCCGAAATCACGTAGGCCGGCATCAGGACGCTGAGCGCTAGATCGGCCGGGCGCGGCGGCGCCGGGCGTGTGCGAGACTTCCAAAAACAGACGGACGTCCTTTTCCCGGACGTAACGGACCAAGAAAGTGCGCAGTGGTTTCGAGCCGTCATCGAGAGCCTGCTGCCAGGTGGCCTGCCCTTGCTCCAGCGGCTTCCAACCCTTGTCATACATTTCCGCAACCACTGGCTGCATAATCAGCAGTGTCAGGAATAGTGAAAGGCCGATCAGCACCTGATTGGAAGGCGTGGTTTGTGTTCCGAGGGCCTGGCGAAGGAAATGAAGCACCACCGTGATTCGCAAGAAGGGAGTCACCGTCATGACGACCGCCGGCAAAACCGTTAACAGAGTGAGAACGACGATGATCTGCATCGGCACTCCGAGGCTGGCGGAGTTTTTGGACGGCGTCAAAGACACGCCCAGCAAGGACCCCGAATCTTGCGCCCAAGAGGCGCCTGCGGATACCAGCAATAGCGTGAGAACGGAACGCGCCTGCTTCATGCTCCTCCCAGGGGCGTAATATCAGCTGTTGGGGACAACGGTAAATCGCACAACAGCGTGATGCCGGACGGATGCACGCCCACAACCAGATCGCGATCTCCGACCGAAACCAAATGAACGGCGTGGTGCGCGCTTAGAGCGAGCTTAGCGCGGGATTCCAAGAGTCCCTTATTGGCGCGGCTTCTGGAAGTTGAAAGTCCACGCCTCTTCCGGAGAAACCATAGCGCCGCCCAAAGCAGCAGGAAAACAAACGTGATAGCCAGCGATTGTCGAATGACGTCCATGTTTTCGGATCATTCCTCCAGGCTGAAATCCGTGATCCGAACCCCCACCGCGTCCTCGATAATCACGATCTCTCCGTAACCCACCAGCGCCCCGCCGATCAGAATGTCGATGTTGTCTCCGGCCGAGCGGCCCATACGGACCACGCTGTCTGGTCCGAGCTGTAAAATCTGCGCGATGGTCATGATCTTTCGGCCGAGCTCGACCTCTACGTCCAGGGTCACGTCGGCCAAATCGGCGATCTCTTCAAGAGGAGTCACTACCGCCGCCTACGCGTTAGGGATCAGGTTGGTGGTGGTCTGGCTGATCTGGTTCACAACGTTGATGACTTTGGAGTTGGCCTCGTAACCGCGCTGATAGACGATCAGGCTGGTGAATTCTGTTGCAGTGTCCACCGTGGACGTCTCGATCGCACCACCTTGCACCGTTCCGCGGCCGCCTGTGCCGGGCAGACCCACAGCCGGGATCGCTGAAAGGGAGCTGACCTGGTAGTTGTTATCGCCCACCGAGAGCAAGGATTCGGGATTTCGAATGGTAGCCATGGCAAGCTGACCCACTACGGTCTGCAGTCCGTTTGAATACTGGGCTAGAAGCTTGCCGCCGTTAGCGATCGCGACGTTTACCAGTTGTGCCGCCGGAGATCCGTCCTGAGATACGGCCGAAATAGACGACGGCTGCGCATACTGAGTGATGCGTGGAGATGTGCCGTTGAACATGTTCCAGTTAATGGTCATGTCCGAGGCGCCATCTTTGAGACCGGTGATCTGCAGTTGCGGCGAAGCAGCCGTCGAGGCGGGTGTGGCCAGGTTTCCGTTTGTATCAAAGTTTATGCTTCCGGTCAAAGGTGTGAAAGGAGGGGTCTGTAAGTCCCCATCGGGAACACTGAGAGAGTAGTTCCATTGGCCGGCTGTGGTTGGGTCTTCAGTGAAGCTCGCGGTTACTACGTGCGAATTGCCCAGGGAGTCATAGACCGTAACCGCGGTTGCGAACGTTCCCGTTGAGGTACCCGCGACGCCCGCAGCGTTTAGATTCATATCGAAAGAGAGGTTCTGGGTCGGGACTGGAGGTTGTACCGTTCCGACCGGGATGGTGATGTTACTCGGAGGCGCGTTGGTATTGAGGACCCCGCCCGCCAGGGTCCAACCTTCTACCGACTCGCCCGTCGCTGTAATCAAGTTTCCATTTTTGTCGACCTGGAAGTTGCCGCCGCGAGTATATTCTGTCGTTTGATTAAGCCCCTGGACTATGAAGAAGCCGTCTCCCTGGATGGCGGCATCCATTGTTCCTCCCGTGGTCTGAATGGCACCTTGGGTGAATTGCCGCATAGTGATTGGCGCGCCCACGCCAAACCCCACCTGGGTCTCGCCCAGGCCAGCCCCTAATGACTCCGTCACCAGATCATGAAAGGAAACCGTACTGCTCTTGAAACCCGTTGTATTGAGATTCGCGAGGTTGTTTCCGACCACCGAGATGGCTGTAGATTCCGCTGCGAGCGCCGAAAGCGCGGTTGAGAAAGAAGCGAACATGAAGTCTCCTTTATGGTTGTGGTGTGGTCTGTATGCCGCCGGCCGGGTTGGCGGTCGCGGCGCCGGCCAAAGTGTCTAGATCTTGCCGCATTTGGATCTCTTGCTCGAGCGAGCTAAACTGCGCCAACTGCGCCACGAACTGAGTTCCGTCTTGTGGCTGCGTCGGGTCCTGGTTCTGCAACTGCGCGACTAGCAACTGCAGAAAAGTTTGCTCGCTGACCAGTCCATCCGTCGCCGAACTAGCCGACTTGGAGGTGCTTGTGGTGGAGGCCGCCGCTTGCGGGACATTGATCGCGCTGATGGTCATTAGCTTTCACTCCTTGCTTCGTTCGCCGATGTTGTTTCCTTCAGCTGGGCCGCCCAGTGCGCTTTTTGCCGCTGAGTCGAGCCGTTTTGACGTTGCCGTTGTTGCCCGCCGCCGTTTCCGGGACCGGGATACTGAGGCTGGTTGGAGCCGCTATTCGAATTCGAGGATCGTACTGGCACACCCTCCTGGTGGGCGAGGGAAGGCGTCCAGGTTTCCGTTTTGAACCCTTTACTTTCCAACCGTCCGACCAGGTCGCCCAAATCTGTCCGCAGAGACTGCGCGAGTTCGTGGTCGGGGGTGCGAACCGCCACTAACACTTTACCCGCTCTTTCGGTGAAGCCGATATTCACCTGAGTGGAGTCGTCCGTTGACAGATTCAACGAGATCTGTCGAGTAATAGGTGACGCGGCGCCCGTTCTTATTTCAGGTTCCGGTGCAACCTTCAGTGCGGTAGAGTCGACCGGTGGCTCGGAGCCGAAGCGCGTGTCTGATGCATGTGTGTCCCCTGCGGCAGCCGCATCTGACGGCCAGCCCGGAACTGCCAGGGTCCTTCCACTCTCGTGGGTATGGTTGTCGCTGAGACGCAATCCCTGAGATTCTTGTTTGACCGCAGCTTCTGTCTTGGATCCCTTGGGTCCTGTGTGGGATGCGCCGGATTGTCCGTCGGGGTTACCACGAGTCAGACCGCTATCGCCATTTGCGGCAACCCCGCGTGCCTCGGACTTAAGCTGTGGCTCGGAAGGAAGGTGTGGGCCCGATGTCACGCGAGAATCTCGGGGTGACGCCGTTACGATGCCTTCAGCGCTCGAACGTGCTTGCAGAGGCCCCAACCACGCGCTAGCATCTTCCGGATTTTTCAGTGTTGGAACCAGGCTGGAAATCGGCCCAGGCGCCAATATTTGCTCCCCCGGGGCAGTGCTTGCCGAAGAGGCTGCAGGAGACGCGACGCGGAGCTGATCTGAATTGGCGATGGATTCGTCTAAACCTCCGGACTCGGTCTGAACGGGCCTCGGGCGTAGGTTGGGAGTGGAATTCGTCGCGCCTGGCGGTGCTGCGGGGATAACAACTGGGGGAGCATTCACGGTCTCCGAATGTTTCGGGGTCAATCGAAGAGCGAACGCGAGATCTCCAAGCCGCGTCAGAGCCGGAACTGAAGGAACCAAGAGATTGGGCGTGAAGATAGCACGTTGAACCGAGCCTGAATCATTCTTGTTTTCATCCGCAGTGGCCGGCGCGCTCGCGACTGGCAAGCCAGCCTTTAAAGCTGAGAACTCGAGCGCGGCAGGTGGCCTCGTGAGAAAACTCATCGATTCTGAAAGCGGGCAGGGCTGGAGCGGTATACCGGACAATTCTTCTTTTTTGTGATTCTTTGTAGCTTTACCGAGTGCGTTGGGGGCGGCCGGAATTTCCCGAAAACCAGTCACTAAGGATACGAAAGCGCTCAGTTCGCTGGCAGCGCCCCCCAAAAGCGGAACGCCGGCGGCCCCCAGCGTTCGGATTGGGACATTCACAGGCGTCGAAGCACGTTCTGCGCTGGCGATCTTCACGCCTTCCTCAAAAGCATGTAACGGGCCGTGCGCTTTGCCCGCGAGCTCAGTGGTTTAGCAATCGTGATCGCGATATAAAAATGGCACTCGTCCCGTTCTGACACTTTCTTGACAGTCAAAATTCGCCATTACCGCTCTCATCGCCCCGCATAGCATGAGTCTGAGAGTTTTATACTCGCGGCCCGTGAATTGCTCTCACAGGCTCGGACAAACGGTTCGTAATGGATCCTCTTACCAGCGCGGCGGCCAGTGGAATTCGAGCGCGGCTCGAAAGCCTGGACATGCTCGCCAACAACATCGCAAACGCGTCGGCCCCAGGTTTCAAGGCGGATCGCGAGTTCTATGGCGAGTATCTTTCCGCCGAAGCGGCCGATTCTCCCGCCAACACAGATCCCACGATTCTTCCGGTGGTAGAACGGCAATGGACTGACTTCTCTCAAGGTTCACTGGTGCCCACGGGCGCGCCGCTGGATGTCGCGCTCAACGGCCCCGGGTTTTTTGTCGCGCAATCGGCGGCCGGCCCGGTGTTCACGCGTGATGGAAGCTTCCGTCTTTCGCTGCAGGGGGAATTGACGACACAAAACGGCGACAAAATCCAAGCTCAGGATGGAAACCTCATTCTTCTAGATAGCACCCGGCCAGTGGAGATCGGTTCCGACGGCACTGTCCGGCAGGACGGCCAGGATGTGGCGCAGATCGCGGTGGTGAACTTTCCCGATCCAGCCGTGCTGGCCAAGCGTGGCAACAATTACTTCCGGACGGACTTGTCCACCATGACACCGGCCCCCGCGGCGCGGCCAGAGATCCGCCAGGGAATGGTTGAGGCCGCCAACTCTCAGCCGGCCGAGTCCGCAGTCCATCTGGTGAATATCATGCGGCAGTTCGAAGCGTTGCAGAAGGCGCTGGCGATTGGCGCGGACATGAGCCTGCGCGCTCTGCAAGAAGTCGCGAAGGTGGCCCAGTAATGCTGAGAAGACTAAACAACTTTGGGAGTGAACATTTTGAGGTTTAAACAATGATTCGAGCACTCTATAGCGCGGCCAGCGGAATGGCCGCCGAGCAGATGAGCGTAGACAATATCGCCAATAATCTGGCCAATTCAAACACCAATGGTTTCAAAATGCGGCGCACGCAGTTCCAAGACTTGATTTACCAAAACTACATTCAGCCGGGTGGGGCGGCCGGAGCCCAAACCATCGTGCCCAGTGGTCTGCAGCTCGGCCTGGGGACTCGGCCGGCTTCCAACGAAATCATTTTTTCCCAAGGCAATTTTCAGCAGACCGACAACCCCCTGGACATGGTTATTCAGGGCAAAGGCTTCTTTCAGATCCTGCAGCCCAACGGCGAACTCGCTTATACCCGGGATGGAGGGTTCCAACTCGATCTCAACGGCAATGTAGTGACCGCCAATGGAAACCCGCTCCAGCCTCAAATCACAATCCCGCCCCAGGCTCAAACCATTACTATCGCCTCCGACGGGACGGTCAGCTACACGCAGCCAGGCCAGAACGCCTCCCAGGTGGCGGGCCAAATCCAGCTCGCGAATTTTGCGAACCCTGGGGGCCTCAACGCCATCGGACAGAATCTCTTCATGCCGACGGATGCATCGGGTGTCGCCACGGCGGGGATTCCCGGCGGTCAGGAAGGCGTCGGCACCCTGATGCAAGGTTACGTGGAAGGGTCCAACGTCAGCGTGGTCGAGGAGTTTATCAACTTAATCGTCAGTCAGCGCGCTTATGAGGCCAACTCCAAAGTGGTGAAGACCGCCGATCAAATGTACCAAATGATCAATAACGTCACGACATGAGAACGATCGTAATAGCATCCATTTTTGCCGCTCTGGCGCAGGCCGGGTGTGTGGCCGTGTCCTCAGACAGAATTTTGGCGCGCGATCTTCGCGACGCCTTACCGTTTCTACAGGGGCTCGATCCAGCGATTGCGATTGGGTTTACGCCCCGCCCGGGCGTCGCAGCGGATCCTGTCCGTTAGAGACCTGATTCTCATTGCTCAGAAACACGGGCTGCGACCCGAGCCGCGATATTATCTCCAGCATTTGCGTGGAACGAGCGGTGCGGCCTGTTTCTCCCGCAGAAATGAGAGCAGCGCTTCTTTCGGCTATCGCCGGGACAGACGTAGCGCTGGAGGTGATTGAATTTAGCGGCGAACCGCTGCCACCCGGCCGTCTAGAGTTCAGGCCCCCTAACTTAGGACGGCCGTTCCGAGAAAGCCCGGACCAGCCGGTTATTTGGCGCGGCCTTTTGCATTACGACTCCCAAAGCAGCATGCCAGTCTGGGCGCGGGTCAAAGTTAGTATTGGGACTGCGCTTCTGGTCGCCGGGGAAGACATTCCCGCTGGTACGATAATTAGGGCTACTGAGGTCAAAGAAGTACGTGCCCGGCAGTTTCCATTCGCGCCTCCGTCGATTCAGTCTCCCCAAGCGATCATCGGAAAAATTGCTCGCCGAAGCATTCCGGAGGGCCAGAAATTTGTCCTCGCCGCGCTGGATGAACCAACTGACATAACCCAGGGCGACAGGGTGCGGGTGCGCGTGGTAGATGGCTCGGCTACATTATCGCTGGATGCCGTCGCCCAGTCTTCCGGGAAAAAAGGCGAGAGCATCCTGGTACGCAACCCTTCGACTGGGAAGAACTTTCGTGCCATTATCGACGAGAAAGGAAGGGTCACGGTGCGGCCGTCGCCTGGAGCTTGACATGAAAATATCTCCCGTTGCCGCACTTTGTATGTTTCCGTTGCTTGTGATGGCCGCCCCGAAAAAGAAACCAGCGGCGCCGGAAAAGCCTTCGCTCGAACAATATGTCCAGGATGCCACCCGCAAATCGCAGCTATCTTCCAACGCATCGCCGGGTTCTTTGTACAGTTCCGGCGGCCGCTTAGCGGATGGTTTTCGCGACGTGCGCGCCAGCCAAACTTACGACCTGGTCACCATCCTTGTCTCGGACAAGGCTTCGGCTGTTTCCACGGGTGTAACCAACACGTCCAGAAAGTCGAGCGTGAGCGCGGCCATCACGTCTTTGTTCGGTCCCAAGAGTGCAACCGGCGCACTGTCAAATCTTGCAAACGCCAACAATAATCAACAGCTGCAGGGCCAGGGAACGACGTCGCGAGGGACCACGCTCACTACTACCTTAACCGCGGAAGTGACCGCCGTATTGCCGAACGGCAATCTGGTGGTCCAGGGTCAGAAAGTGATCGCGGTCAACTCTGAGAAACAGGTGATTACGCTGCGCGGGATCATCCGGCCGGACGACTTAAGTCCGGTGAATTCGATCCCTTCCGACCGCGTGGCGCGGATGGAAATCCTCGTCAATGGAAAGGGCGTGGTGAATGATGCCGTCAAACGGCCCTTCTTCTTATACCGAATCCTGCTCGGGCTGCTTCCATTCTGATCCATGACCTCAAGATCCTCCATCTGTTTGCTCGCGTTGTCGCCACTTTGGGGGGAAGCCCCTGAAACGCGCCTCAAGGATCTGGTGTCCGTTGAAGGCGTTCGCGACAACCAGTTGGTCGGATACGGAATGGTGGTGGGCCTAAACGGGACCGGGGACAAGACGCAAACCGTTTTCTCCGCTCAAAGCCTGACGAACCTTCTGGCGCGCATGGGCGTCCAGGTCAATCCGACGGCCATTCTAGTCAAAAACACGGCGGCCGTCTTAGTGACCGCCGATTTGCCGCCTTTCGCCCAACCGGGGGTCCGAATCGATATTTCCGTGGCTGCGATCGGTGACTCTACGAACCTGCGGGGAGGCGTCCTGATTCTCACACCGCTGAAGGGTCCGGACGGCCAGGTGTAGGCAGCCGGGCAGGGGTCGGTGGTAACGGGAGGGTTTGTAGCGGGACGGGGCGGTACCAGCCAAACCGTGAATCATCCTACCGCCGGGAGAATTCCCAATGGCGCCATCGTTGAGAAACTGGCGCCGTCGGTCGAGCCCGGTGGGCGCATCAAGCTCCAACTCCGGCAGGCCGATTACACCACGGCTGCTCGGATCTCGATCGCCATCAACAAGAAGTTCGGCGCCGGCGGCCCCGAACCGGCGCGCGCGGAAAACTCAGCTTTAGTCTCGGTGGACACGCCGACGAGCTACAAAACAAACGTAGTGGAGTTCCTGGGTGAGATCGAAAATCTCACTGTAGAAGCAGACCGCCCGGCGCGGATCGTGATAAACGAACGCACCGGCACTATCGTCATGGGCAAGGACGTACGCATCGCTCCGGTGGCCATCCTGCATGGCACGTTGACGGTGGAAATCCAAACCACGCTGACTACCTCGCAACCAGAGCCGCTCTCGGCCGGCCAGACCACGGTAACGCCGCAAACCACCGTGACGGCCAAAGAAGAGAAGGCCCGGAATATTCTGCTCAAGCAAGGGGCCAGCGTTGAAGAACTGGTGCGGGCGCTAACAGCCATCGGGTCTACCGCTCGCGACATCATCGCGATCCTGCAAAATCTCAAGGCCGCGGGAGCGCTTGAGGCGGAACTGGAGGTTATTTAATATGTCTGTGGAACGGATGCGCTCTAACTCCGTCACCCCGGCCGCCCTGCCCGCCGTCCCCGTGAAAAAGGACACCCCCGCTAAAATTCAGCAAGCGGCCAGAGACTTTGAGGCCTTGCTGCTCGCCCAAATGCTGAAATCGGCGCGAGAGGCATCCGGCGGAGGCTTAACCGGGGATGGCGACGACGATAATGCAAATTCGACCATGATCGAACTGGGTGAACAGCAGTTCGCTCAGGCCCTGGCAAGTGGCGGAGGGCTCGGAATCGCTAAGATAGTAGAGACAGGATTGGCTAAGAATGCGGATTGATGATTTGAATCGCGCCCCTCTCACGCAAGAAACGGGGAAAACGGAGCAAGCCGCCGAGCAGCGCACCGAAAAAGATTCGAAGGCCGCTCGCGGCTCGGATCAAGCTGAGGTTTCTCAGATGGCGCAAGCGCTTTCTGCCGGCGATCCACAGCGACTGGAGCAGCTTCGGCTCGCGGTGCAATCTGGCAAGTACGAAGTGCCTGCCGAAGCGGTAGCGAAGGCCATTATTGACCAGCACACTATCGAATGAGTCTACGCGGTAGTGACCGGCTCGTAAGAGCTGGCCGGCGCTGGCCTCGCTAAATTTTCGCCTGCCCGCTGCTCGGGAACCGGACAACCCTGCCACGCTTCCTGCAAAGTGGACAACAGACGTTCTGCTTCCGCAAGCGGCCCGTCCGATTGTTTCACATTGGCTTGAATTAGGAGCATCTCGGTATGAGCATACAGCTCGGCGAGATTTTTGCTGAGATCGCCCCCCACGGAATGATTGAGCGACAGCGAGAGCTCGGTCACGATCGTCAAGGCCTTGCTGATCGCCGACGACCGGGCGCGAATGTCACCCAATTTCAAGTATCGGCGGGCGGAAGTGATTGAGTCTAAGGCCCCTCGATAGAGCATTTGAACTAGCCGGATAGGATCGGCCGTGAGTATTTCTTCGTCGATGTAGTTTGGATAGCGATTAGTAGGCATTCTGGTTTACATATCGGCCGAGAGCGACGTTACTTGAGCAGAATCGCTATGTACGTCAGCAGCCAAGCGCAGCAGATATTCGGCAGGGAGTTGAAGTATGACTTCGTGAGTTACCCGATCCTCGATGCGGATGATTGGCCTGTGCGTAGCGCGGTCCACCGAGAACACGATCTGGTTTTTTCCAAGGGGTCCGCTTTCGTTTACCGTCTTGCCCGCTTGGATCAGTTGCCGGCGCTGTGCGGCCTCCGCCGGAGGAACATGCGATGTTTGAGGAAGCGCGTCGACATTCGGACTGGTAGAAGATATCACCATCTCAAACCTTCTCCGAAAAGGCTATAAATGCCTTTGTACTAGGCTCATCGGTGACGAATGAAAAAGTGTGAGCGGAGCCATGGAAAGCTCCAAAATACTTCGAAAGCAGGTCCTCAGGCCAGGTTCAGAACCTTCTTGATGGTACCTTTTTCGTTCTCGATCTTCTTCTGTAGCAGCATAATCGAGTAAATCAACTGTTCCGGACGCGGAGGGCAGCCAGGAACGTAGACATCCACTGGGATAACTTGATTCACAGGGATCAGCGCGTAGTTGCTGAAAACGCCCGTGGAAGTCGCGCAAGCCCCCATTGAAATCACCCATTTGGGTTCGGGCATCTGTTCGTACAGGCGCCGGATGACGGGAGCCATTTTGTTCGATACGCGGCCCGCGATAATCATCAAGTCGGACTGACGCGGAGATCCGCGCATCACCTCTGCGCCGAAGCGCGAAATGTCATAACGCGACCCGATCATCGACATCATTTCAATGGCACAGCAAGCCAGACCGAACGACATCGGCCAGATCGAGTTTTTACGTCCCCAGTTGATGGCTTTATCGAGCGTGGTTGTTATAATGCCCTCAGAACCATCCACCACGTCTTCGTTGTCGATACGCGCAAAAAGCTCGCTCGGAAGACTGGGTTGGAACTTGATTTCTTCGTCCACGATCTTATTATCTCATGCGGGAGATTCCCGAAGGCACTGCCGACGCCGACCCAACTGGCCGTCCCGAGCTAGGCCAGGCGGCTCAAGCTTGCGGCATTGAAATTGAGTACTGGGACCTGTGGGGAAAACTGCATCGGTCGTCACAACGCACCCAGCTGGCGGTTCTCGAATCGCTAGGTGTGGATGCCAGCACCCAGCCATCCCTTGAACGTGCTCTCGAAGAACGCGCTTGGCGTCAATGGGAGCGTCCACTTCCGCCAACCTTGGTACTGACCGAGGATGAGAAGCCGCACCTGCTCCCGGTATCTCTCCCAGCGGAACAGGCTCATCTCGCCACCGTAATTACGCTTCGAACTGAGCAAGGGGACTTGGTAGAGATCCGCTGCTCGCTCGGCGATCTCGAGGTTGGCGAACAAGTATCTCTCCGCGGGCGGAGTTTCGTCCGCAAGAACATCGGGCTCCCCGATAATCTTCCCCTCGGATACCATGAGCTCTCGATCGAAATCGGCGGCCAGCCATCCGATCCAGCGCGGCTAATCGTTTGTCCCCCACGTGCCTATGAGCCGCCGTGGCTTGAATCCGGCCGCGCCGCGGGCATCGCCATCAGCCTGTATGGCCTGCGGTCGCAAAGGAATTGGGGATGCGGCGACACCAGCGACCTCAAGACGTTCATCGCGTGGATGGCTGAACAAACCGAAGCGAGCTTTGTCGCTCTCAATCCGCTGCATGCCATCGCCAACCGGCAGCCGTACAATACCAGCCCGTATCTACCAAATTCGATTTTCTATCGTAATCCCATCTATCTCGACTTGGAACAGATTGAAGAGTTCAAGACCTCTCCCCGAGCCTCAGCCTTGCTGGACGCCGCGCAGGCGGAAATCCACGAACTGCGCGCCGCCGAATTCGTCGAATATGAGCGTGTGTATCGCCTGAAGCTTGGCTTCCTGAAACTATTGTTTCGAGCGTTCCTCAAGGAGTGGGCCCGGGACACCCCGCGCGCCCGCGAGCTGCGTGAGTACATTCAGCAGGAAGGCGATCTGCTGGATCAGTTCGCGGTCCACTCGGCGCTGGATGAGGCCATTCACAAGCAGTGCCCGGACGTGTGGAACTGGCGCTCCTGGCCCGAACGGTTTCAGGACCCCCGGTCCGCTGCGACTCAGCAATTCGCGCAAAAGCATTGGCGCAGCGTTCTGTTTTACAAATACGTGCAGTGGCAGCTCGACCTACAATTCGCGTCGGCTCAGCAAGAGGCGCGGCGGCGCGGCCTGAGCATCGGACTTTATCACGACCTTGCGCTGGCTACCGACCGCTTCGGCGCCGATCTATGGGCGCACCGTTCGTTCTTTGTTTCCGGATCCAGGGTCGGCTCACCGCCAGATGGCTTTTCGCCCAAGGGCCAGGATTGGGCGTTTCCGCCGCCTAATGCTGAATGGCACTATCAAGACGGTTATCGATTGTTCGCCGAATCGATCCGGAAAAACCTGCGTCACGGCGGGGCGCTCCGAATCGATCACGTCATGCGCTTCTTCCGGCTTTTCTGGATTCCGGATGGCATGCAAGCGTTGGAAGGCACTTACGTGCGCGACCGCAATGAAGATTTGCTCCGAATCCTGGCGCTCGAAAGTGTCCGGAATAAAGTTCTCGTCGTCGGCGAGGATTTAGGCACGGTACCCGACCAAGTCAGGGACGCTCTGCACCACGTTGGAATTCTCAGCTATCGTCTGCTGTACTTCGAGCAGGATCGCAACGGCCGCATGCGTAAACCCTACGAATATCCTCGCGACGCGCTGGCTTCGGCGACGACGCATGATCTGCCGACGCTGGCAGGATTCTGGCTGGGACGCGACATTGAAGCGCGCCGCAGCGCGGGCTTGCTGGCCGATGACACGATGTATCGCCAGATGCTGGCGGACCGCGCGCGCGAGAAACAGAAAATGCTGGATGTTTTCATCGAGCTCAAGCTGCTGCCGGAGTGGTTCCAGCGCAATGCCGCGGACCTTCCCGAGCTTACCGGTGAATTGCACAATGCGGTGGTGGGCTTTCTGGCGTCTACACCGTCCAAGCTGATGGTTCTGAATCAGGAAGATCTACTCAAGGAGACCGAGCAGCAGAATCTTCCCGGCAGCACGGCTGAATACCCCAACTGGCGGCGAAAGATGAAGTGCACTGTCGAGGAACTATGGGAATCACCCGAAGTCCGTGCTTTCACGCGGATGTTTCGTGGGTGGATGGAGAGGAGCGGCAGGATCAACTCTAGCTCTACATGAAATAGTCTTTGACCCGGTCGATAATGCCTTTTTCGTGGGGCTCATTCTCAACCGGCAGCGTCTCGCGCAGTTGCTCAAACAGCTTCCTCTGCTCGCGCGTGAGCTTAGCTGGAATCCGCACATCCACGTGCACAAACAAGTCGCCCCGCCCGCTGCCCTGCAACTTCGGAACTCCTAAATTCTTAAGCCGGATGCGAGACCCGGTTTGCGAGCCCTCCGGAACCTTGACCGACTCGAGGCCATCGAAGGTCAACAGATTGACTTCAGTTCCGAGCGCGGCCTGCGCGATGTTGACCGGCACGGTGCAATGCAGATCATCGCCCGCGCGCTCGAAAATCGGGTGCTCTTTGATCTTCACCACCACATAAAGGTCGCCGGCCATGCCTCCGTTGCCGCCCGGCTGCCCTTCATTGGCTAAGCGAAGCCGCGTGCCCGTATCGACGCCGGCCGGTATGTTGACCTTCAGTTTTCGCTCCGTCCGGACATAACGCTCGCCGCGGCACTGAGTGCACGGCCTGCGAATAATCTGACCGCGTCCTCCGCACTGCCCACAAGTGCGGCGAATCTGCAGAAAGCTCTGCTGGTAGATCACCTCGCCACGCCCATGGCACATGGGACACGAAACCAGGCCGTCATTTTTCTCTGCGCCACTGCCCTGGCAGCGCGAACACATCTCCATGCGGGGGACTTGAATATCCACGCTCAACCCACGAATCGCGTCTTCGAGATTGATTTCAAGATCGTAGCGCAGGTCTTCGCCGCGCTGCGAACGGCTCTGTCCGCCACCGCGCCGTCCGGCGCCGCCGAATATATCCCCGAATCCAAACAGATCCCCCAGGATGTCGCTGAAGTCGGTGAAGGAATTGGGATCGAAGCCCTGGCTACCTCCAAGACCTTGCAGTCCCTGGTGGCCGTAGCGGTCATAGGCCGCTCGCTTTTGCGGATCGCTGAGGATGCTGTAAGCCTCGGAAGCCTCTTTGAACCTATCCTCCGCATCTTGTTCCGGATTCCGGTCCGGATGGTATTTCTTGGCCAGCTCGCGGTAAGCGTTCTTCAAGCCCGACAGATCGACGTCGCGCTTGACTCCCAAGACCTCATAATAGTCGCGCTTGGTGGCGTTCATTGTTTTTTCACTGCTACCTTTACCATGGCCGGGCGAAGCAGTCGTCCCCGGAAATTGTACCCGGGCTGGTATTCATCGAGCACGGTATGATCGTCCACGTCGTCGGTTTCCAGCATGTCGACCGCATGATGCAGGTTGGGGTCGAATTTCAGCCCCTTCGCACTAATCGGCTCCAGGCCTAACTTCTTTAGAGCATCCGAGAGCCGCTGGTAAATCAATTCCATTCCGCGAGCGTATTCCTTGCCGGTACTTTCCACCTTCAGCGCCCGCTCGAAATCATCCAGAATCGGCACGATCGAGCGAACCGTCTCGGTGTTGGCGTATTCGAGCACGTCGGCCCTATCACGCTCAGCCCGCCGGCGGAAGTTGTCGAACTCGGCCTGCCGGCGCAACAGGCGATCCGTCAGTTCGCTTTTCTCCTCGATCAAACGGTCGCGCTCGGCGGTCACCGCTTCCAATGCCGAAGCTGGGCCACCCGGCGGGTCGACCACCTGGCTGGATTCGCTGGAATCGGCAAAAGGCTCTTTCGGGTTCATACCTTCAGTTTATCTCGGGCAGTTTATAATCTCGCGCAGTTCTTGATCGCGGCCATCGGTGACGAAGAGGCGATGCTATTCCGGGAGTCCTCGAAAAGCCTGCCCCACGTGATAGACCGCCGACATCGCTTTTCCGTAGTTCATCCGCATGGAGCCGAGCACCGCAATCTTGGCCGACACGCCGCCCGCCAGCGGGATGGAAATTCCGATAAGGGAAAGCTCCCGCATGCTGGGGTGGACATCGGCCAGGCCCACGTGAACCGCCAGCTCGCCCGCGGGCTGTTCGAGGAAACGATCCAGCAGATGCAAAATTCTCTTCTTCTCTTCGAGCGTGTGAAAAAGCTCGCGCAGCTTTTCGCGCGTCAGATGCAGATCCAGCCCCACCAGGTTACTGGCGCCTTCCAGGTGAACTTCGGGCGCGACGTCAATGTCCAACAGCCCCTTAGAATAAAGCAGTGTGAGCTTCTTCAGCAATTCGTCATAAGCCGCGCTTTGCTGCTCGATCCGGTGCTTCAATTCCGTGTGGATCGCCGACAGTGTCCATCCACTGAAATTTCGATTCAAATAATTGCGGATCGACCCCAGCTCGTCTTGAGCAACCGGCTCGCCTAGCGATACCACGCGATTATGCACCATGCGGTCGCGGGTGATCACCACCATTAGGACGCGATGTTCCGACAGGCCAATGAGCTCCACCTGGTCCAGCGTCTGGCTGGAAGTGGGAATAGCGGCTGTGATGCCGACGCTGCTGGTCATTTCCATGAGCATGTGCGAGGAGCGTTCCACGCGCGCCTCCATGGTGTTCAACAGACTCAGCTCGCCGCGCAGGCGCTGTAACTCCGCAATGAGCAGCTTGCTCCGTGCCAGCGAATGCACATAACTGCGGAAGGCTTTCTCGGTGGGGACGCGCCCCGCCGAAGTATGCGGCTGTGACAAGTAGCCGCCATCGCACAGATCCGCCATGACATTCCGGACCGTGGCAGGGCTTAGGTTGTCCTTGCGATGTCGCGCGATTGTACGCGAGGCGACAGGTTCGCCGGTTTGGATATACGATTCCACAATCGAGTGCAAGATGTCGATTTCGCGCTCGGTCATAAGCTTAGCCGGAAGCCGTTTCTGGAATGAGTCCCCTAAACATTGATTATAAAGGGCTTCAGCTCAGAGGTCAAGCGCAGGGCCTAATTGGCTCCGTCTGAGTGTCTAACGGTTACCAGCGCTGCTGTGTGGCCGAAGAGCAACTTGTGATATTGCTGTTCTCGCCTTCCATTCGATCGAATACCGATTGAACAGCTACCCGCCCCGGCCCCCACAATCGCAGCCAAAGGTAACGATTCGCCCAAGATCCCCACAAGCTGAACCCGGTTCGAGGGTGTTCGAAGTGCAATTGCATCTGGACCGTCGGGTCTTTGAAGATCAGGGCGGTCGGCTTTACGAGAATAGTTTGGTTCGCGGCCAACTCGCGTACGAATACGTTCCCAGCGGCGTGCAAGATCAACAATCCAGGCGATTCGGGCGCTTGAAACCGGTCCATCAGCCTGCCCACCGGATAATGAGTTTCCTGCTCGTTGTTGTCGTTGCCGGACTGTATGGTGTACCAGATATTGGTCGAGAACCAATCGTAGGCGACTTTATTCGTTGCAAACATGAAAAGGTGCTCGCGCACATCCACACTCTGGCCGGACTGTATCGGCAATGCAATCATTTCTCCCGGCTCGTCGCGCGAAAATGCAATATGCCCAGGGCCGTGAGCTTCTGTCATGATCAACGGCATTCCGGCAAATACACGTTTCCAGGCTCCCGCTAGCGACATGGTCGTGATATTTACCTGCGGGTCTTTCCACAGCAGGACATGATGCGTGAAATAAACACTGTCCGCTCCGGCCAGCTTCACATCCGCTACGGGAACGTACTTACCTTCGATCTGGCAGAAAGAGTCGCCGAACTGCAGCTTGGCCATATCTTTGCGGCCCGGGAGTTTTTCCCAGCCGGACGCGGTGGAGACGGGCGGGGCGTCGACAGTTGCGCCGCAGCGGGGACAACTGAGTAGCGATCCTTCGAAGGAAGCTCCGCACCACGGGCAAGTTGCTTTCGGTCCGGAGCGGAGGATCGAGGGAGGTAGCGGCGCGGATGGAGCGACGGTAGGTGAAGGTGGAGGCGGAGCCGGGGGCTCGGGTGCTGTCAGTGGCGCTCGCTTTACTTGGGAACCGCACGATCCGCAAAAATTCACCGCGTCGGAAATCTTGGCTCCGCAACCGGTACAGAACATTCTTGATTAACCCCGTCTCAACCTACTCTGTGTGGTGATGCACGTACATCGATTGAACGCCGATCCGGCCGGGACCGGTCATTCGCGCCAGGCTCATATTCGTGCCGCCGAAAAACCCGGTTCCCAATTTTTGAAACTCCACCTGCATTGTGACCGAAGAGTCTTTGTATAAGAAAGCGCCTGGTTCCAGCATGATGCTCTCGCCGGCCTTCAGAACTCGCTCGAAGACATTGCCGTAGCCGTGCAGTATTACGAGGCCAGGCGTGTTAGCGGTCACAAAGCGGTCCATGAACATGCCTTGGCCGCCGAATAGGATATTGACCAGCCCTTTGACGCGGATGAAGGAATAATCGATTTGATGCGACGCCAGCAGGAACGCATGCTCGCGAACGTCCAGTTCCATGCCGGGGTGCAGCGGCAATACCACCAGCTCGCCGGTAGCGTCTCGCGAGAACGCGATACGGCCTGGTCCGGTGGCCACGCTGATGACGAACGGCATTCCGGCGAAAGCACGCTTCATGCCGCCTGAAAGCTGCATCACCGTCAGCGGCACGCTGTCATCTTTCCAAAGCATGATGTGGTGCTCGAAGAACACCGAGTCGCCCTGCGATAGATTGATTTCTGCCACCGGCACGATCTCGCCTTCCACCTGGCAGGAGCTGGAGCTGAACTGAAATTGCGTCATGTCCTTGATGCGCGGAGCCTCGCGCCAGCCCGACTCGCTGACCAGGTTACGGATATCGAGCGGCGCTCCACAGGCGCGGCAGGTCAGAGCGGTTTTGTCGTTCATGCCCTGACACCATTGACACTGTATGCGTTCTACCGGAGGAGGAGCGGCGGCCATCGAAGGTATGATAACAACTCAAGCGCGAACGGAAAGAAAAACGGCGGGAACCCGGTTGGATTCCCGCCGTCGGAATTAAGCGATTTATTGAGCAGCTTCTAGAACACGATCTTGCCTGTGATTTGGACTACGCGAACGGAAGAATCGAAGCCCAGGAAGTTGCCGTACGGGCTGGTCGGCACAGCCTGCATACCCGTGATCTGCCCAAAAGTCGCATCCCCCAATCCGTTATCCGGGTTCGCGAAATTGGGATGATTGAACGCATTGAACGCTTGTAGGCCCACTGCAAAGTTTACCTTCTCCTTGATCCGGAAGTTCTTGAACAGTGCCATGTCGACGTTGAAGAAACCGGGTCCCCGGAACTGGTTGCGATTCTGCGTAGTGAAGCCAGTGAAGTTGTTGAAGGTAGCAGCGCCGGCATCCACGAAGGACGCGGCATTGATGCAGGGCGTTAAAGCGGCGGCCTCGCCACAGGAACTCTGCGCCGGGCCACGAGCACCGCTATAGGTGCCGAGGATGGTGGCAGGACCGTTGCCCAGAGCGCTGTTGTTGTCCACCACCGAGAATGGCAGCCCGGAACGCCAAAAGATCTTTCCGGACCACTGCCAGCCACCCAGCGCGGCCTCGAGGAACCGATTGCCGAATTTGTAGCTAGGGGTCACGATGAAGTCCGCGCTGAAGTTGTGGCGGATATCGTAATCCGAGTTGCCATAATTGAGCGCCCGGAGGTTGACCGGGCTGATCTGGCCCAGTATCGAGTCGCCATAAGTGAAAATGCCGCCATTGGAGCTTTCGTCCAAGTTATGCGACCAGGTGTAGTTGAAGTGCGCCGCCGTCCAGTGCGAGAAGCGCTTGGTGACGGTCGTGCTCAAGCCGTTGTAGTTGGAGATGGCGCCGGTCTGCACGGTTGTGACGGTTCCGTAGTTCGGTACTGTAGGATTGGGATTAATTCCAGGCACGCCCGGATAGAGGCCAAATTCGTCGTACGCGTTCGGCCAAGCGTTGGAATACGGTATGTGTATGCCGTGATTGCCGACGTAGTTTACTGTTAGCACCATGGAATTACTCAACTCCCGCTGAACCTGGAAGTTCCACTCCTGGAATTGCGGAGAGTGCAGCTTGCCGCTGAGAGCCGTGAACGCGGGGGCGGCGAATACCGATCCCAAGGCTGCGAGTTGCGAAGAAATCTGGCTGTAGGTCTTGCTGAGACTGAAGGCGTTCGCGGACGCTTGCCAAATTGCGGCGCCGCCAGCGGGGCCCGGATCAAAGACCAATACACCCGTTGAAGGACGAACGCGAATTCCAACCGAAACCGGAGGATTGGCCAAGAGATCATCCACCAGGCCGGCCGCTAGATTGTCATAGAAGATACCGAATCCGCCGCTGATCACCGTCTTCTTGTCATTGAATGGAGACCAACTGAAGCCGATGCGTGGCGACCAGTTGATATTGTCCGTAGATGGATAGGCCTGGTGCAGGCCCGACGCGATGTCACTGCTGTAGGGCACATTGCCAGGGTTGGCACTGGTAAAGCTGGGTAGGGTGGAAACCGGACCGATGAAGTTCGCGAAGCAGTTGAATTGGCACACCGGGTTGGAATTGTGCTCCGCCCGTAGCGCGAAGGTGAGTTTCAAGTTCGGGGTAGCGGACCATTCGTCCATAGCATACATGCCCATGCCCCACAGCGCGACCGGAACATCGCTGGCGAGGTTTAATGACTTGCGGTACTGGTAACCGATGCCGTTCGCGAAGTTTTGAAGGCCATTCGTGGTAAACCCAAAATAAACAGCGGGAGAGTTATAGAAGAAGGTGTGGTCGCTGATGTCGTAGCGGCGGTAGTTCACGCCAAACTTGAGATTGTGTTTTCCGCGGTTCAACGTGTAGTCGTCAATCAACTGATATTGGGTGGCGTTGCGGCCTTGCGGGAATTCGCGTATTGGGTTGAAATTGGAGTAGAACGGAACCGATCCCGAGGTTTGGATGTCATAAGGAAACGTGGCGACAGCCTGGGGTCCCTGCGCGAAAAGTGCCTTGTAATAACTGAAGGTGCCCATGAATGAATTCGTGGCGTGAGGGCCGAAAATGTGCGTTTCGTTGAGCTGGCTATCCCAGGAGGGTTGGGGTGAAAGCGCGTCGAAAGCGGGGTTGATCGGAGACAGACTGGTTGGTTGCACACCACGATCCTGCTTGTAACGGAAATAGATGTTGTCGTTGTCGCTAATGTGGTGGTCGACTCGGAAGGCTAGTATCCATTCTTTGGCTAGTGCAGTGGGCGTCGCCTCGAACCTCGCAGCGCACGCTTGCGTGGCCGGGTTGAAACCAGGCAGGACCAGTGAATTACATGCACTCGTATTAGTAAGCGGCTGCGCAGCGGCAGCGCCTGGAGCACCAGTCCAAAGACCCAATAACTTCTGGTAGGTGCTGGCTTCGCTGGGTTGCTTAGCTTGAACGTTGGCTAGAACCGCGTTGGCAAACGCTGTGGTCGGAATGGTAACTGAATCGACGTTAGGCAGGACGAAGTGCATGCCCTCGTTGTCGAAGAAGAAGAAGGTTTTGTTCTTAAAGATCGGTCCGCCGACGGAATCGGCCCACTGGTTGGCATTCGCGAACGGCCGCGGCGTGTAGCCATTGATGCTGGAATTGTTGAACCAGTTGTTCGAGTTCATCATACGTCCATTCCACCAGTACCCGACATTGCCGTGGAATTCGTTGCTGCCGGACTTCGTCACGTAACTCACCTGTGCACCGGAGAGCTGACCGAACTGGCCGGAGTATGGGTTGGCAATGACGGAGACTTCCTGTATCTCGTTTTGGCCCAGCGTAAGGTTGGTGGCGCCCGAGTTGTTGATGTTGAAGTACGGGTCCATATCGTTCTCACCGTTGATGGTGAAAAGATTCGAGGTTGCCGGCAGGCCGTTCATGGTGAAGTTGCCGTAACCACCGGTGTTGTTGACAACCACGCCAGGAGCAGTGAATGCGATATTGGTGATGTCACCACCGGCGCTGGGCAATAGCTGCACTTGAGTGTAAGTGAAGTTTGTATTCTGGCTGGGAGACTCACTGATCAGAGGAGCAGCTTCATTCACTTCGACCGTCTGGGTTGCTTGGCCGACTTGCAGTTCCAGCGGAACAGTAGCGATTTGGCCGACCGCCACATCCGCCGCACGCTCCACGTTCTGGAAACCGGTCTGAGTCGCACTGACTAAGTAGTGGCCCGGTTTCAAGAGGGTAAACCGGTAATCGCCCGCCTGGTTCGTTTGCGTCGTCTGCGTGGCCCCGGTGTCAAGACTCTTCAGGGTCACGGTCGCGTTTGCCACGACCGCGCCGCTAGGGTCCGTGATGTTGCCCGCGATATCGCCGGTCTGCAAGGATTGACCTGACAACTGTGTGCCCAGCCCAACAGTCAGTAACAAAATCGTCACGGCCAGCCATGCCGTCGAAAGCTTCCTCAAATAAACAGCCATTAATTCCTCCCCATTCAAGCGCAAGATGTTTTTGGTCCTATAGCGATGCTATTTTTGTCCTACAACTATTGGCCTTAGGCACCCTTGTTTCCAAATGCAAAGTTTGCAAACCGATAAGTAGGTTCGTTATTTACCAAGCACTTGCGAAGGAGTGGATCGGTGTCAGATACGGTTTCTAGTAGATCGTGAGGCAAGACTTCTAGAAACGGAAGCAAAAGCAACCGGACCATGTCTGACCACGCCACTAAGCGATAGTTCATGCGCTGGGGTTTCGCCCTTTGAACCCTTGGCTCCCAGATCCTGTGCCAGAATGAAAAAATGCCCGGCGAGGAAAAACCAGCCGCCAGCTTCGAGAACGGCCTTCAGGAGCTCGAGAAGATCGTCAAGGAAATGGAAGGCGCCGATCTTCCCTTGGAGCGCGCACTCGAGTTGTTTGAAAAAGGTATGCGCCTGAGCGAGGCTTGCCGCAAACAGTTGGAAGAAGCCGAAACGCGCATCGAGGTGCTGGTCCGCAAGGGCAACAAGATCCAGGCCGAGCCGTTCCAGCCCGACAAAGCATGACGCTGGCTGAATACGTTGTCGAGCAGCAGATCCGGGTTGAGGAAGCTCTGCGGCGATGGGTCCCCCTAGAATCCACGCCACCCGAATCGATCCACAAGGCGATGCGCTACAGCCTCTTCGCGGGCGGCAAGCGCGTGCGGCCCATCCTATGTATAGCGGCCGCACAGTCCGTTTCCGATTCCCCAGCCGGAATCGAATCCGCTGCGTGCGCGCTGGAGCTGATCCATACCTATTCCCTAATCCATGATGATCTGCCGGCGCTCGATAACGACGACCTAAGGAGGGGCCGACCCACCTGTCATAAAGTGTTCGGCGAAGCGATTGCGATCCTGGCCGGTGACGCTCTGCTGACTCTCGCATTTCAAGTGCTCGCGCAACTCGATGGCGAGCCCGGGCGCAAGGTTCACCTGATCGAAGAGCTGGCCATGGCCTCAGGAACGGTCGACGGTATGATCGGCGGGCAAGTACACGATCTGGAGGGGGAAGGCAAACATCCTACCGCGGCACTGCTCGAAGCCATTCATCGCGCCAAGACCGGCGCTCTGCTCAAAGCCAGCGTGCGAATCGGTGCAATTTACGCCGACGCCGATGATGATCAATTGCACGCGCTCTCCTGTTATGGCGAGCACATCGGCCTCGGGTTTCAGATCGTCGACGATGTACTCGATGTCGAACAGTCCTCCGAGGCTCTCGGCAAAACAGCCGGTAAGGATGCTAGACAGCAGAAGATCACCTTCCCGGCCGTATACGGCTTGGATCGGTCGCGCGCCATGGCCGAACAGGAACGTATCGCGGCCCATCAGGCGTTACGTGAATTTGGCGAGAGCGCCGATCGGCTGCGCGAACTGGCGGACTTTATCGTTCACCGTTCCGCTTGACTGGCAATGAAACAACGCCTGCGACTGGACGTGTTGTTGGTCGAGCGCGGTTTGGTGGAGTCGCGCGAAAAAGGGCAGGCGCTAATTCTCGCCGGAGAAGTCTTCGTCAACGGCCAAAAGGTAGACAAACCCGGCCACGCAGTCGCGTCGGATTCGAAGATTGAGCTGGCAGAGCAGCCGCGCTACGTCGGACGCGGCGGTTTGAAGCTGGAAGCAGCCCTCAATCATTTTGGCATTCAGGCCGCCGGCAAAGTCTGCCTCGACATTGGCTCTTCCACTGGGGGCTTCACGGATTGTCTTCTGCAGCGAGGCGCCACGCGCGTCTACGCGATCGACGTCGGGACCGGCCAGCTCGATTGGAAATTAAGAAACGACCCGCGGGTAGTGGTACACGAACAAATCAATGCGCGTCATCTGAGCCGCAACGAGGTCCCGGAGCCGATCGATCTTGCGGTTTGCGATGTGAGCTTCATCTCCATCACAATAATCTTACCGGTGCTGCCGAATGTGCTTGCCAAGACCGCGGAAATGGTTATCCTGGTAAAGCCCCAATTCGAATTGGAGCGGCATCAGGTCGGCAAAGGAGGAATTATTCGCGAACCCGCTTTGCACCAGCAGGCTTGCCGGCGCGTGGATCAGGCCGTCCAGCAGCTCGGTTTTCAAACCGCGATTATTCCATCTCCCATTTTGGGCGCTGAAGGCAACCAGGAATTCCTCTTGTATGCCAGACACTAAAGTGAAAGTGGCCGGTATCATGGCGAAGCCCGGGATTCCCCAGGCGTCGACTCTCGTGCCGGCGCTGGTGGCTTGGTTGAACGAACGCCACGTCCGGGTGCAGCTGGACGAAGAGTCCGCTCGCTATATGGGCGGGAATGGTGGGCTTCCTCGCGATAAGGTCCCCGATGGCACACAACTGGTGATCGTGTTGGGCGGGGACGGTACGTTGCTCGCGGCCGCCCGGGCAGTCGCCGGACGAGTGATCCCAATTTTCCCCGTTAACCTCGGTGGGCTCGGTTTTCTTACCGCCATCACACTCGATCAGCTTTATCCGGAACTAGAGCGCGCGTTGCACGGCGAGCAGCGTATTGTTCCGCGCCGGATGATGCATGGCGAATTGCTGCGCGCCGGTCAGACCATCCGTTCTTACGAAGCTCTAAACGACATCGTTATTAACAAAACCCAGATCGCGCGCATGATCGATCTCGAGACCTATGTGGACCAGCAGTTCATCGGCACGTTCAAAGCCGACGGACTGATTGTCTGCACCCCCACCGGCTCCACGGCATATTCACTCTCGTCCGGAGGCCCAATTGTGTACCCGGCCGTCGCGGCTATTTGCATTACGCCGGTCTGTCCGCACATGCTCACCAATCGTCCCGTGTTGGTTCCCGATGACATGGTGGTTCGGATCATTTGCCGCGCTGCCGATCACGAAGCATTCCTGACCGTGGACGGCCAGGTGGGCGAGCCTCTTCTTCACGAAGATCAAATTGTCTGCCGCAGATCGGAGAATTGCGTCCACCTGGTCCGGCCGCCGAGAATGTACTTCTTCGATGTATTGCGGCAAAAACTAAAATGGGGTGAGCGATGAAAAGGCTTTCGATCACAGCTTGGATCTTTATCGCCATGGTTCTGGGCGTCTTGCTGGGCGCGGTTTTCCCCGACGTCGGCAAAGCGGACTGGGTGGCGGCGCTGGCCAACGTATTTCTGCGACTCATCAGGTCTATCATCGCCCCCCTGATCTTTGGCACTTTGGTCTACGGCATCGCCGGCACTGGCAGCGTGAAGACCATGGGCCGGATCGGTTTGAAAGCCATTATCTATTTCGAAGTGCTGACTACTATTGCATTGTTCCTGGGCCTGGGCGCCGTCAATCTGGTTCGGCCTGGCGAAGGCATGACACTTGAGCGCGCCGCTACCGAGACAGGCCTGCCTCAGGTCAGCCCGACATTTTCAGGAACCCTGGAGCATACTTTTCCCGCCAGCGTGATCGACGCCATGGCGCGCGGAGACGTTCTGCAGATCGTCGTATTCGCGTTCTTGTTCGGAGCGGCTTGCGCGGCCATTGGCTCCAAAGCTGAAGCAGTGGTCACCTTCTGCAAGGCTCTCTCGGAAGTCATGTTCCGCTATACCAAGTACGTCATGTATCTGGCTCCGATCGGCGTTGGCGCCGCGATGGCCCATACGATCGGAAGCAAAGGCTTGGGTGTTCTGCTGGGGCTTGGAAAACTGGTGCTGACTCTCTACGGAGCGTTGGTAATTTTCATTGTCGTTGTGCTGGGCGCTGTCGCTCTGATCGCCCGTATCCCGATGCGGCCATTTATTCGAGCGGTGCAGGAGCCGTTCATCATCGCCTTTTCGACGGCCGCGAGCGAAGCAGCCCTGCCCTTGGCGCTCGAAAACTTGGAGCTTATGGGAGTGCCCAAACACATCGTGGCCTTTGTGCTGCCAACTGGCTACAGTTTCAATCTGGATGGAAGTACGCTTTACCTTTCCCTGGCCTCGGTCTTCGTGGCTCAAGCCGCTGGCATACACATGCCGCTCAGCCAGCAGTTATTAATGATGCTGACGCTGATGCTCACCAGCAAAGGCGTGGCTGCGGTCCCGCGCGCGTCGCTCGTGATTCTGGCCGGGACGCTGGCGACGTTCGGCCTTCCGGTTTCCGGCGTAGCGCTAATTCTGGGCGCCGACGCGCTGATGGACATGGCGCGAACGTCGGTCAACCTGCTGGGAAACTGCATGGCTACAGTCGTAGTGGCACGCTGGGAAGGCGTTCACTTTAAGAAAGCGCCGATTACTCTCGACGAAGTGCCGGTGACGGACGCCGCGGCCGGCGGAGCTTAAGGTCCTACGCCAGCGCCGGTTGCGCCACACCGGCTTTCCGGTACCAAGGTTTTGCGGGCGTGATGGCGGCGTTGACGGCCTCGATATTCTTGACGCCTTCCGTTGACAACCAATCTTCAAGCGCTTTCGCGCCCTTGGTGGCATAGATCGGAATTCCATCTTTCCACGTCGCCCGGCCGCACAAAACGCCTGAATAGTCCGTACCGGCTTCTGCCGCCATACTCAACGATTCGACGAACTGCGCGTTGTCTACTCCGGCGCTCAGATAGATGAAAGGCTTCTTCGCTACCTCGGCTGCGCGGCGGAAAAGGTCCAGTGCCTCTTTTCGCGTATAAGCTTTCTGACCCTTGTACACGCTGCTGCCCTCGACAAAGTTCGCGTTGATCGGCACCTCGACTTTGAGAACGTCCACACCGTATTGGGGCTTCGAAAACTCCTCCATCGCGCCCATTACGACTTGAGGTTTCTGTTTGGCGAACTCCAGACCTTTTTCGTCGCCACCCTTCGGATCATAGCCAACGAATTCAAGAAAGAACGGGATCTGGTGAGTCTCGCATTCGGCGCCGATACGCTCGATGAAGGCGTGCTTGATGTCGTTGACCTGCGCATCATCGAAGGGCGAATAGTAAAGGAGAATCTTGACCGCGTCAGCGCCCCAATCTTTGATGCGCTTGGCGGATACGTGCGGCAGCAGATCCGGCAGGCGGCCGGGTTTGGTGTTATCGTAGCCGCTCTCCTCATAGGCCAGTAAGAGACCCGCGTTGGAGGACCGGGCCTTGGCGGCGGGAATTCCGAATTCCGGATCCAACAGGATCGCGCTGGCGTGCGGCGTTAGAACTTTGGTCACCGCGGTTTTGAACTCGGTTAGCATCTGGGGCGTCACCTGATCGGTGGCGACTCCTTTGGCGCTTGCGATTGCTTTCTGCAGACTTCCGCGCTGGTCCATGGCGGCAGCAGCGATAACGCCGTTCTTATTAGAGAGCGCCGTCATGTGGCGCACTTTACCTTCGGATAGACTCATGTCGTTACCTTTCTTCTTGATTCTCCCTCATCCGGCACCAGGGCGCCTTCCAGCCGCCGGAAGTATGCCTGGGCGCGCCCCACATCACGAAAGATCTGAGCCTTGAGCGTCTCTGCGTTCTCGAACTTGCGTTCTTCCCGAACCCAACGAAGGAACTCCACTGAAATCTCTTGAGGCGGTGCTCCATCCAGGCTGGACAGTAAAAACGTCTCGATGGTCAGGCCGTGGCCATTGAAGGTAGGACGGTAGCCGATGTTAGTGATGGAGGGCCAATTCCGTGGCCCGTTGGATTCGCGCGTGCGCGTTATATAGACACCAGTCTTGGGCAGCACTTCGGCTTGGGTATCGAGGTTCAACGTCGGCACGGTTTGTTTCGATCCCCTGCCTTCGCCATGGACAACTGAGCCCTGGATTGCATATGGCCGTCCGAGTAATCTGCAGGCGAGCGAAACATTGCCGCCCTCAATTAATCGCCGGATCTCACTGCTTGAAATGACGCGCCCGCGCCATGCAATCGCTGGGATGATTTCTGTACTGAAGCTGTATTCGCCGCCCAACTCTTCCATTGTGGCCGCGTCGCCGACCGCGCGATGTCCGAAGCGGAAGTTGTCGCCGACCAGCACGGCTCGAGCCTTCAGGCTATCGGCCAGAATCTCGCGAACGAACTCTTCGGGACTGAGCTTGGCGATTTCACGCGTGAACGGCAGAATCAGGACTTCGTCGATTCCCTGCTCCAGCATCAAGCGCGCGCGCTGCTCGGGCGTCGTAAGAAGTCGCGGGGCGCGATCGGGCGCTACGAGTTTGCTGGGATGCGGATCGAAGGTCAAAACGGCGGCTTTCCAGCCGTGTTGGCGCGCAATTGCCCGGACGCGTTGCATGATCTGCCTGTGCCCTTGGTGCACGCCATCGAAATTTCCAATGGTGATGGCGCAAGGTCCAAAATCGGGCGGGACTTCGGTGAGACCACGGTAGATCATCGCGTGGCGCCCTTCACCTGGATTTCGAGGCCGTCGTACGCCAGGCGAACATTCGGAGGTAATTTGTCCTCAGTGGACGCGTGCGCGAGATCGTGGCAGATATGCGTGAAAAAAGCGCGTTTGGGCGACAGCTTCTCAACGGACTGGAGCGAACGCTCGACTGTCGAATGGGTGGGGTGCGGGCGGTGGCGCAGCGCGTCGAGGAAGAGCACATCCAGCCCGCACAGCAGCTCCATCGATTCATCCGGGATGTCGCTGTGATCGGTCAGATACGCTGCCGCGCCAAACCGGAAACCGTACACTGTCCCCTTGCCGTGAAAGAGCCGGATGGGCGTGAACGGCAGGCCGAAGAGTTCGATTGGCGCAGTATCGAAAACGTGAGTGGCCAGACGAGGCCGGGAGGATTCCGTTTTGTGATTGTCGAAGATGTAGTGGAAGCAGCGGCGGATATTGTCGAGGGTTTCGGCCGATCCGTAAATGGGAATTACGCCGCCCTGTTTGAAGTTGAAGGGGCGAACATCGTCGAGACCCATAACGTGATCGGCGTGCGAGTGTGTGAAAAGAATTGCGTCGATGCGTTCGATATGGGCGCGCAGGACCTGCTGGCGGAAATCCGGCGTGGTATCAATGAGGACGCCATGGTCCTCGAACTTGACATAGATGGAGGGCCGCAGTCGTTTGTCGCGCGGATCGTCGGAACTGCAGACCGCGCAATGACAGCCGATGGTTGGCACTCCTACGCTGGTGCCCGAACCGAGCACCGTGATACTGAACGAGTCGACGGGCATTTAAGAACCGGTTTGGCCTTCCGGCTTGGGTAGCTCTTCAGTGGGAGCGGCCGTTTCAGCGGCGGCACTCGTCTTCTTTTGATGCTGTTCAAGGGCCTGGACGAAGCGAAAGCGCAGCTCGGTGAGGGCGTTCTCGATGAGCCGCTGTTCTTCAAGGGAGAGATTGCCGCGCGTTTTTTCCTGGATCATAGCCAGCAGATCGATGCTGTGCCGCGCCATGCGGAACTCGGGTTCGGGCCGTTCCTGCTCGTCGCCGAAATGCAGCAGGCCAAGATGGACCTCGATCTGGGTTTTTAGGGACAGGACCAGAAAGTCGAAAGTAGCCGGCGGCAGTGGGTATTCCTTATCACTCATTCTTTCCTATTTTAGCTGTTGGCTGTGAGAGAATCCGGGGGTGCACATCGCTGAACTCGAACGTGAGTTGAATCAGGCTTTGCAAGACCAGAAGGTCTTCGACGCCTTCGAACGGTTCTATGCGGACGATGTGGTCATGCAGGAAAACTCCGGTGAGCCGTGCCGGGGTAAGGCAGCTAATCGCCAACGGACGCTTGATTGGGCCGGGACGGTCTCGCAGTTTCATTCAGCACGGCTGATCGGCTCCGCCGTTTCGGGCGACCGCGCCTATTCGGAATGGCAATACGACGCGACCTACAAGAACGGCGTTCGGTATCAGATCAATCAAGTCGCGGTTCGCGTGTGGCGGGACGGCAAGGTTGTGACCGAGCGATTCTATTGGGACCCGGCGAAGTATCCTTTCCCATTGTGAGCTAAGCATTTGGCCTTATATCAACCACATAGAAAAGATTGATTGGCGCTTGGGCCGGAACTCGGTTACTCTTGGTGTCATAGGCTGGCAGTAAGAGGTTACTGCTGGCAATCTGCGGTCCTCGAAGACATACTTCATTTTTCCCGGTTGAAATCTTTTGGTGTGTATCCGCGCTGGCACGCGCGTAGTGTGCCCGGGACGCCGCCTAACCGATACCGAAGAAACACAATTGAAAGGATTATTCACAATGACTGTCCGATTTCTCAAATTAATGTTGCTGTTCAGCAGCCTGCTCGCGTTTGCGGTGACCGTGAACGCACAATCCGAAGTGGTTACCGTGCATGTTCCGTTTGCATTTGAGGCCGGAGGCAAATTACTCCCCGCCGGCAACTATCGCGTCGACCGTGCGGAGGGATCAACTCTGCTGGTGATTCACGGCGACTCTGGTAACTCGGCCGCGTTTCTGACGATGACCACGGAGTCGGCCGCGCCGCTGCAAAACGCTAGCCTCGTATTTACGCGGGAAGGCGGAACGCTGGTGCTTTCCGAAATCCATTTGCCTGGGCAGCAGTCTCGTACTCTGTTCGCTTCCCATGCTCCGATGAAAGGCGGGGTCGCCGCAGTCTCAGTGTCCTCCCGCTAGTTCTTCCGCTCAAGCGGCCGGCATTCCAGCAGTCTTTGATAGACTGGGGATTCTCCCACGGAATGCCGGCTGATTCACAAACAACAGGTGAGAAATTCGAGCGTCTAGTCGCGATCATGGCGCGGCTGCGAGCGCCGGGTGGATGCCCTTGGGATCGCGAGCAGAGCTTCGATACGATCAAGCCCTACCTGCTCGAAGAAACCTACGAGGTCCTGGAGGCGATCGACCAGCGCGACTGGCCGGCACTGGCCGACGAACTTGGCGACCTGCTGCTGCAGGCCGTTTTCTTCGCGCAAATGGCCTCCGAAGAAAACAAGTTCCGCATTGATGATTCCATCGACGCGATCGTCCAAAAGCTGATCCGGCGCCATCCGCACGTGTTCGCGGACGGCTCGGCCAAGACGTCCGACGACGTCAAACGCCGCTGGGACGAAATCAAGGCCGATGAGAAAAAGAGCAAGGGCGAAGAGGTGCGCGGGCTGCTGGAATCGGTCCCTCGCAATTTGCCGGCATTGGTAGAGGCGCAGCAGATCTCTTCGAAGGCAGCGGCGGTCGGGTTCGACTGGGAGAATGCCGAACAGGTTCTCGATAAGCTGGACGAAGAGCTCGACGAACTTGATGAGGCACGCGCCGGTGGATCGCGCGAGGAATTGGAAGGCGAGATCGGCGATCTGCTGTTCGTGTTGGTAAACCTGGCGCGCTTCGTGAAGGTAGACCCCGAACAAGCGTTGCGCAAAACGAATGCGAAGTTCCGCAAGCGGTTCGCGCACGTCGAGGCGGGCACCAAGCTCCCCGGCGCGACCATCGAAGAGATGGAGGCACTCTGGCAGGAGGCGAAGCGTGTCGATGATTGAGACGCGCGCGCTGACCAACCATGCCGAATTCAACGACGCGGTCCGGCTGCAACAGGAGATTTGGGGATTCAAAGATGTCGAACTGCTTCCGCTGCGGCTGTTCGTGGTGGCGACCAAGATCGGCGGGCAGGCGTTCGGAGCGTTCGACGGCAAGCGCATGGTGGGGTTCGCGCTTTCCATTCCGGGATTGAAAGCCGGCGGCAAGAGCTACCTGCACAGCCACATGCTGGGCGTGTTGCCGGGCTACCGCAACTTGGGCGTTGGGCGAAGACTGAAACTTGCCCAGCGGGACGATGCGCTGGCGCGCGGGATTGATTTGATCGAGTGGACCTTCGATCCACTTGAAATTAAGAATGCATTTTTCAACATCGAACGCTTGGGCGCCGTAGTTCGCCGCTACGTGCTCAACCAATACGGTACAACTACCAGCCATTTGCACGGCGGCTTGCCGACGGACCGCTGTGTGGCCGAATGGTGGATCGGAAGCGCGCGGGCTGAGGCGATCATCGGCGGCGAGAAGTTCCAACGTAACCCGGTGGAGGGGCGTATCGAGATCCCCATCGAGATCGCAGAGCTTCGAACGAAGGACCCGGCACGGGCGCGCGCGATCCAGCAGCTGGCGAGTAAGGAATTCTTGAGTGCCTTCGACCGGGGACTGGCGGTGATCGGATTTGAGAAGTCAGACGCGGCCGGGACATACCTACTAGGAAAATGGGAATGCAAATAGAACGAGTCACGCTGCACCAGATCAAGATGCCCCTGGTCCATTTCTTCGAGACCAGTTTCGGCCGGACGACGGACCGTCACATGGTGCTGGTGGAAGTTTCTTCCGGCGGCATTTCCGGCTGGGGAGAGATTACAGCAGGAGAAAATCCGTTCTACAACGAGGAATGGACGGAGTCGGCATGGCTGATCGCGCGCGATTACGTGTCGCCCCGAGTCTTGAATCACAAGTTCGAGAGCGCGGCGGAGGTGGGCGCTCGCACCGCGCACATTCGCGGACATAGGATGGCGCGAGGCGGTGTAGAGGCTGCAATTTGGGACCTGGAAGCGCGCATGCTGGGGCGGCCGTTGTATAAGCATATTGGCGGCGGTGCCCGTCGAGAGATTCCGTGCGGCGTCTCGATTGGCATCCAAGAGTCAGTGCCGCAGCTACTCCAGAAGATCGAGACCGAACTTGCCGCTGGATATCAGCGCATCAAGATGAAGATCAGCCCCAATTGGGATGTGGATGTAGTGCGCGAGGTGCGGCGCAAGTTTCCGGACACGCTGGTGATGGCGGACGCGAATTCGGCTTATACTTTGGCCGATGCGGCGCGCCTGAAATGCCTCGACGAATTCGGATTGATGATGATCGAACAGCCGCTGGCGCACGACGAAATCATCGACCACGCCAAACTGCAGGCCGAGCTCAAGACTCCGATTTGTCTGGACGAGTGCATACGGTCGGCGCATCATGCCGAGCAGGCCTTGGCGCTCAAGGCCGGGCGGATCATCAACATCAAGCTGGGCCGCGTGGGTGGTTTTGCCGAAGCGAAGAAAGTGCACGACGTTGCGCAGGCGGCCGGAGTTCCGGTGTGGTGCGGAGGCATGCTGGAGTCTGGGATTGGCCGCGCGCACAACGTGGCGCTGGCGACTCTTCCGAACTTCGTGCTGCCGGGCGATGTGTCGGCGAGCAAGCGCTACTGGAAGCGCGACATCATTCAGCCGGCTGTGGAGACAACAGCGCGTGGGACCATCGAGGTTCGGGACATGCCGGGCTTCGGCTACGATCTCGATACGGACTTCATCAAATCCATCACTGTTCGCCGGGAAGCCATTCAGTAAGCGGGAGTTAGCAACACGCCGGGATGTCTGATTTCCTTCAACTACTGAAGAACAACCGCAACTATCGCTACACCTGGAGCGGGCAGGTGGTGAGCGAGATTGGTGATCACTTCAACAACGTCGCGGTGTTCAGCCTGGCGCTGGCGAACACACGTTCGGGGATGGTGGTGACGGGCGTGATGCTGGCGCGGGCGATTCCGGCGGTGATGGCGGGTCCGCTGGCCGGCGTGGTGCTGGATCGGCTGGATCGCAAGAAGATCATGATCGCGAGCGATCTGGTGCGGGCGGTGGTGGCGCTGGGATTCATTCTGGCCGATTCCACGCAAAGACACCTGGCTGTTGTATCTGCTGAGTGCGCTCCTGATGTTTGCTTCGCCGTTCTTCACCAGCGGGCGGTCGGCGATACTTCCAACAATCGCGAGTAAAGAAGAGCTGCACACGGCCAATTCCCTAACGCAGACCACGCAGTGGATGACGTTGACCATCGGGGCGTTCTTAGGCGGCACAAGTGTGGCGCAGTTCGGGTATGAGTGGGCGTTCGCGTTCAACGCCATGTCGTTCCTATTTTCGGCGGCCAGCATCGCGAGTCTGCACTTGAAGGGCGGTAGCTTCAGGGCACAACGGCGGGGGTTAACGGAGGCGGAAGTAGTGCGACCGTGGCACGAGTACACTGAGGGACTGCGCTACATGAAATCGTTGCCGTTGATTCTAGGGATCGCCCTGCTGGCGGTAGGGTGGGCGTCAGGTGGCGGCGCGGCGCAGATTCTGTTCAGCCTGTTCGGCGAGCTGGTTTTCAATCGCGGACCGGCGGGGATCGGATATTTGTGGGCGGCGGCCGGCGTGGGGCTCTTGATCGGAGGCATGTTCGCGCATTGGCTGGGGAAGCGGATTTCGTTCGGGGCATATAAGAAGACCATTAGCATTTGCTACGTGATCCATGGCGGATCGTATGTGATTTTCAGTCAGATGCCGTATTTCTGGCTGGCGGCGATTTTTTTGGCGATGTCGCGGTCGGCGATCGCGGTAAGCTCGGTGCTCAATGTTTCACAACTACTGCGGCACGTGCCGGATGAATTTCGAGGGCGTGTGTTTGCGACCATGGAGACGATGTCGTGGTCAATGATGCTGCTCTCGATGATGGGGGCCGGGATCGCGTCGCAGCACTGGAGTCCGCGGACGATTGGTGTGGTGTCGGGATTATTGAGCTCGAGCACGGCATTTTTCTGGTTGTGGGCGAACTGGACGGGACGGTTGCCGGAGCCGGAACGCAGTGGGGTCGAGGAGGACGAAGTTGAGATACACGGGGATCCGGTTGTTTAGTTTACTGGTGTTCGCAGGAGTGCGAACACGGCACGCAAGAGTGCGTGCGCCACGATGAAGACCGTACTAATAACGGGGGCGGCGAAGCGGATTGGGCGCGGGATCGCTCTGCGTCTGCATCAGGCGGGCTACCGGGTTGCGATCCATTATGGGACCTCGGAGAAGGAGGCGCGCGCGACGGCGGAAGAGTGCGGGTCGGCTCCGCTTTTCAAAGCAAATCTGGAGAGCGTAGAAGAGATCCAGCGGATGTTTCGTGAAGTAGGTCCGATTTATGGCTTGGTGAACAACGCAGCGAGGTTCCGGCGCCGCGATCCGCTGGAGGTCACTGAAGCCGATTGGGATTTCATCCACAGCGTGAATCTGAAGGCGACGTTTTTCTGTTGCCAGCAAGGGGCGCTGCTGATGAAGAAGTCGGGCGAAGGAAGGATTGTCAACATCAGCTCGTTGGGTGGGATACGGCCGTGGGAAATGTACGCGCACTATTGCGCGTCGAAGGCGGGAGTGATCATGTTGACACGCGCCCTGTCCAAGGCGTTCGCGCCGGAGATCGCGGTGAACTCGGTGGCGCCGGGCGTGATTCTATCGTCGGGCCAGGAACCTCGCATAGAAGAGATGATCGCGGCGACGCCGGCGCGAAGATCCGGAACAGTGGAGGAAGTCGCGGACGCGGTGCTGTATTTCCTGAACGCGACCAACTTCGTCACCGGCCAGGTGCTGGCAGTGGATGGCGGCCTCAGCCAGAGGTAGATGGATCTCTATTCTACGGTGACTTTGGTGCCTTTCGCGTCGTGCTGCGAAAGGTGATCGATGCGAGCGTCGAGCATGCTGCGCATGCCTTTCAGCACTTCGACCCGCGCGTTGCGAAAGTGTTCGCGCGTGCCCGCCGGCCATAGATGATCGATGAACGCCTCGATCTGCGGTCCAGCGATGGTGCAAAAGAAGCAACCGGGGGCCTGAGCCGTTGTTTGTTTTTCTTCCATGTCAGCCTTCCTTCATTTCCACTGTTAACATTTTATTCGACAACGTGGCCCGCGTGGGATTTAGGGCGGCCATGGAGGTGGGCAGGCCGATGTGGCGGCGCAGAGTGCCGATCTCGATCACCAACTCGTCGCCTTTCTTGAACAGCCCGATTTCGCCTTTGACCGCGAACGGCAGCCGCAAGCGCACTTCGTAATGGGCATTGATCTTTTCGAACGTATAGGGCGCTTCGGTGCGGATGATGGCGGAGGGATCTTCTTTCTCGGTATAAAGCACGTTGGCGAGCTCGGTGAGGCGTTCGCGTCCCAGCACTTCGTGCGTGAATAGGGGGACGCGTTTCATCCCGACGGGCGCGAAGTATTCTTCGATTTCGTCCAGGACCTTGGCTTGCGAAGCGCGCCACTGATCGAACCAGGTATCGGTGACGGCTTCCGGCAGCACGCGATTGACGATGATGGCGTCGACAGTGAGCCCGTGCAAGGAGAAATAGACAAAGGCGCGCTGAGTTTCGCGCAGGACCATCTTCTCGGGATTGGTGACCAGTCGGACGCTGGTGGTTTTGGGGTCTTCCAATAGATCGGCGATGCCATCGAGGCGTCCGAACAGGTGCTTGATGTTGGCGAAGTAGCTGTCGGTGGGCAACTCGACCGGCGAGATGCGGTTGGCAACTGGTCGCACGGCCTTGAGCAGACCGCGTTGGAAGGGAAAGACGTGCTTCATGTACCAATCGAGCGTGGTGGGCATGCTGACGAAACGCATGGACTCGGCGGTGGGCGCGCAATCGAGAATAATGACCTGGTAACGATCCTCGCGGCGGAATTGGTTAACGTACATCATGGCGCTCAGCTCTTCCATGCCGGGAAGGATGGCGAGCTCTTCGGCTTCGACGTCGCTGATGCCGGTGGTGCGGAGGACGGAGACGACGTAGGTGGAGATTTCGCGCCAGTGGCGTTTGATTTCCTTCTGGATGTTGACCTCTTGGATGGAGAGGTTGGCGTCAATGGGATAAGGGTCGTTGGTTTTTTCCTGGAAGAGGCCGGTATCGAGGTCGAAGGCATCGGCGAGGCTATGGGCGGGATCGACGCTCATAACTAAGGTGGAGTAACCAAGCCTCGATAGTTGCAGGCCGGTCGCGGCGGCGATGCTGGTTTTGCCAACGCCTCCTTTGCCGCTAAAGAGCAGAATGCGCATGCCTTCATTCTAGCGGGCGGAGATAGTACTTCCGTTTGTAGTTGTGACGGGACAATAAAGTTTCAAAGTGCGCCGGCTGACCCCGATAAGGGATTTGTGAGCCGGTTCGTGGACAACGCGATGCAGATTCTAATTGCTGCCGAAAGCAGTGTTGAATCTGGGCACACTCCCTCGGAGATGACTATATTGATGACCCCGCAGGGGATTCGGATGATTGCCGATTCGGATTGGCCGCTTGAATCGCTGCAACTGCACCATGGAGCGGAGATGGCTTATCGGGTGAGTCAGAGCGCAATCAATGTGCGGGTGGAGGGGCGGGCAGGTTCTCGGACTTGTTTGTTCGAAACCGCAAAACCGGAACAAGCGGCCCGCGCCCTTCTTCACACTTTCCCTTATTGCCACTGGATGGCTCCTCGGTTGGCAGCCGCCTCGGAGCCCGGCATCGCGTAAAAACTGGGCTGATCGCTCCGGCGGCGTGGGATTGATTACCAGCGCCCCATTCAAATCCAGCAACCCTGGCAAGCCTCGGAATGATTTCCAGATGCCAATGATAATGCTCGAGCGAGGCTGCTTGGATGGGCGCGGTGTGAATCAAGAAGTTGTACCCGGGATATTCCGGACCTTTTCCATCTTGCGGATGAAGCATGGCGCGCATGGCCGATGCAGGTTACGATTGAGACTCGGCTGAGCGCTCTCGAAGCGTGAGTAGTAGCGCGCGGAATCATCCAGGTTTCGAACGGGAACCTCGGAGCATAGGGCGAAATGACCAGGAGCTGATCGGTCTCCAAGATCACGCGCGCCGTCGAGCTCTTCCGAGATGTCGCAGAACACACAGCGCTCTTGAATCGAGTATAAGCGGCAGTGCGATCTCTTCTGACCTGGATGGACACAGGAAGCGCGATGATCTGCGAGTGGGTATGTCCGAGCGAAGCGCCGGCTGCTTCGCCGTGGTTCTTGAAGAGCAAAACATAACGCAGGCGACTGTCGCGCTTAAGGTCAAGGATGCGATCGCGGAAAAGCCCAAAACAGATCCTCAGAGTGGTTCCCCACAAGTTCCCGCCCTTCCGCGTCGAAAGGCATGCTCGACCGCGAGGGTGAGGGACTCTCTGGTTTCCAATGCCCGCCGTTTTCCCAATAAGAGAGAATTTCCGGTGGAGTGTCGGCTGCAAGCACAGCAGAAGCGGCAGCGTCCGTTAGGCTTAGACAGGTCGTAGGTGCGAGCGCGGCGGCCGGTAGGATTACACGTTAGCATTACGCCGCGCTGGATCCGAAGGCATCTCGAAAATGGGTCACCGAGGGCGGTGTTGTAAAGACTACGGTCACCGTATCGAACCGGACTTTCTCCCAGAGGACGTCGGCGTGTCGCGCGAACTCCCGAGCGGCACGGATTACGCTCGATCGTTTCTCGGGACCAATAGCGCGGTCGGGGGCTCCGTATTCGTCGGTCTGACGGGATTTCACTTCGACGAATACCAGGCGGTCATCCTCCCACCCGATGAGATCGATTTCTCCGGCGCCGGAAGCCATGCGATAGTTGTGGGCGACGATGATAATCCCGTGGCGCTGCAAGTAACGGTGGGCGATATCCTCGCCACGGCGTCCGAGGGCGTGGTCAGGAGTGAGGTGGCGTTGCCGGGCATGATGCCGGAGGACATCGGCGAATTCGTATAAGCGGCCCAGCATACCTAAGCGCCTTAATTCATTTCTGTAATCGGATCTTGCGGCGATTATCTTTATGCCGCCGTCAGCGATAGTCTCATGAGGAGGAGTGGCAGAAGGCCGCAGATAATCTCATCTCATGGAAAGGAACTTCGGAAGGTGGAACCCGGGCTCAAACGGATTGATGAAGCGCACTCCACTGAGCGTAGACCCGGAATTGAAATCCTCGCTAAAGATGGTTTCGAGCCCGTGAATTTTAGCAGCGGCCCACAATTGGGCGTCCCAGAAATTAAGTTTATGGTCGCGAACGGCGTGGGCGGCAGCCAGGACCACCTCGGTGGTTACCTGGAGAACGGTCCAGACTTGCACGTGATGCTCCAATTCGGAAAGCGCTGTTTCGACTGACAGAGGCGGGCGCAGACGGAGAGTCGCGGCGCTGAAGAACTGCGAGAGCACCTGCGTGCTTACAGCACCAGCGCTACGCTCTTCGAGCCCGCGGAGGGTCGCGATCGCCTGCTGCTGTTTGTCGGGAGCTGAGATGTCATACAGGTAGACCAGGACGTTTGTGTCTAGCAGAACGTGTCGATCGGTCACGATCGTAAAGGTCCTCCCGCTTCCAGGATCGGCCTGCCTCGACTGCCGGCAGTTTCATTCTCTGTTCGATGGTGGCCTCAATAGCGCGCCAAGCCTTCATTCGACTCTGCTTGTCCTTTAAGGATCGCGCATGCTCCTCTATTGCGTCGCGGATGATTTCCGCTTGGGTCTTGTGGGTTTGCCGCGCTAAGCGCTTCAGCATCTTGTCCTGCTGAGGGGCAATGTAGATTTGCTTCCTGATCATCGCCATGCCCAATTATACATCGCCATATACATCACTTGACGGCTTCGAACTCGAACTCCATCACTTTGCCGCGGACGATGTAGCAAAGGTAATACTCCCAGAAGCGGCGGAAGCGCGGGAAGTGGTTGACCAGGAATTCGAAGCCGAGCCAGCGCCAGAACGCCAGCAAGCGAACGTGGACCGAGATTCGCGAAAGCGCGCGCGCGAATAGTAATCGTAACCGCCATGATCGGGTCCGAAGTAGCGGAACGAAAAGCTGTTGAGATGCCAGCGATGGGTGGGGTCGCAGAAAGAGCTGAAGTCGGTGTAGTGAGGGGTTACGATAAGGACCCGGCCGGACGGCGAGACGACGCGATGAAACTCCTCCATGGCCCTGATAACGTCAGACACATGCTCAATTACATGCACGGCGCGGAGCGAGGCAAACGAGTTGTCGCGGAACGGGTAAGGAAAACGGTCGAGGTCGCAGATGACGTCGGCACGGCTGCGCGCGTTGCGATCGATACCGATTGCTCCGGGATATTTATTGATGCCGCAGCCAACGTCGAGCGTGCGCTTGGATGAGGACGACGAGCTAGGGCACCAGCTTCAGGCATTCCTCCAGTGTATCCACGGCGAAGTCAGCTTGATCGCGCGTGATGATGAGCGGCGGGCAGAGACGAATGGAGTTGCGGCCCGCGCCGAGTACCAGCAGGCCGCGGTCGAAGGCCTTGGGACTAATTGGTTCCGCAATTCGGGCGCGCGGTCTTTGGACTGCTGATCCTGCACGATCTCGATGCCTATCATCAGGCCGAGGCCGCGTACGTCGCCGACATGCGGGAATCGTCGCGGCCAATGCCGGATGCGGTCGAGAATATGGCCGCCGATACGCGCGGCGTTTTGGATGAGCTCGCGCTCGAGGAGGTCGATGGTGGCCAGCGAAGCCGCCACGGCAACCGGATTCCCGCCGAAGGTCGAAGCGTGCGCACCGGCCGGCCAATCCATGAGCTCGGCCCGAGCGATCATGGCGCTCAACGGAAGTCCACTGGCGATGCCCTTAGCGGTAGCGAGGATCTCGGGGACCGCGTTGAAATGGTCGGCCGCCCACATGCGCCCGGTCCGGCCCATGCCGCACTGAACTTCATCGAAGATGAGAAGAATTTCGTGTTTGTTGGCGAGGCATTCGAGCTCGGCGAAGAAGGCCGGCGGCGGGATGATGTAGCCGCCTTCACCCTGGATGGGCTCGACGACGATGCCCGCTACTTCCTCGGCGGGCAGCAGGGTTCGGAAGAGCTCATTCTCGATCCAGCGAACGCAAGCGACGGCGTGATCTTCGGCGGAAATTCCGTCGGGCCGCCGATAGGAATCCGGATACTGGGCATGGTAGACGCCGGGAATCAACGGACCGAATCCTTTGCGCTGCACGATCTTGCTTCCGGTGAGCGAGAGCGCACCAAGCGTGCGGCCATGAAATGCGCCGGAGAAGGCGATGAATTTGTCGCGGCCGGTGTGATAACGGGCCAGCTTAACCGCGGCTTCGATGGCTTCGGCGCCGGAATTTCCGAAATAAACACGGCGTGGGATGCCCCCCGGGGCGATGGCAGCCAGCTTCTCAGCTAGCTCGACCATATTTTCGTAATAGAAATCGGTGCCCGACATGTGGATCAGGCGCGCAGACTGCTTTTCGATAGCCGCGACTACTTCGGGATGGCAATGACCCGTAGCGCACACCGCGATACCCGCATTGAAATCGAGAAAGCGGTTGCCGTCGACATCTTCGATGATGGCGCCCTCGCCTCGGCTGGCCACAAGCGGGTATGAGCGGGTGTAGGACGGCGAGAGCACCTTGCGGTCGCGCTCGATTAACGCCTCGGCCTGCGGCCCGGGTAGCTTGGTAAGGATGTGGGGAAGGTCCAGGCGGACGGTCTCGGTAAGCATATAGTCTCCTTCTGCTATCGACACTTCTGAATTGAAACAACAGAAACGACGAAGGAGACGGCCTTAATCTGAGCCGAAGAGCGAGGGGCGGGATGTCGAGGGCGTATGCATAGCAGCCTCTAAATCCAGTCTAACATCGCTGTAACGGTGAACGCTGGCGGCAATTACGGTGCCACGCGATTGCCGGCAATGTAGACCGCGGCGATGGAGCGTGTATTGCGGATGTTGGCGGCGGGGTTGGCGTCTAGAACGATCAGGTCGGCCCATTTGCCGATTTCGAGCGTCCCCAAATCCTTCGCGCGCAGAAACTCAGCGCCACTTTTGGTTGCGGCGACGATCACTTGCGAAGGCGTAAGGCCGGCGTCGACCATCAGCTCCATTTCCCAATGCTCGAAGAAGCCCGGAAAGCGGCCTGGGACGCCGCTATCGGTCCCCATACCGTACAACACGCCGGCGTCAGCCAGGCGCTTGAGGTTGTGCTGGGCCATCGCGAGAAAGCCGGGGTATTTCGCGAAGTCTGGATCGGCGGCAATCTTCTTCTGATAATCCGGATCCGTCAAGGTGGCGAGCACGGCGGGTGAAACGGCCCGCGTGAAAAACGGATCGGTCAGGAAGGCTGGCGGCTTGGCATAGACGACCATGGATGCTTCGCGCGTGAGCGTTGCGGCCAGCTGCCAAGTCTCGTGCTTTTTCATGCTATCGATCAACTCCTGGTCAACGGGCTGATCGCGGACGCTATGCGCGAGGGCATCGACGCCGCCCTTGACGAGCTGCTTGGCGTCGGAGAGATAGAAAATGTGGGCGGCGACGCGCAGCCCGGCGCGATGGGCATTGTCGATGATGGCCTGGGTGAGCTCGAACGGAATTTTCGGACGCTTGCCGAGGCCATCGTCCACCCAGACCTTGACGATATCGGCTTTCTTCGCGGCGAGCTGATCTATGTCCTTCGGAATCTCAGACGCACCTCCGGGAGACAAGTCGTGTGTGACACCGGGCATTCCTCCAACGCCGCCCGTGAAAGAGAAGCCCTGGCCGGCGCTGTAGACACGAGTATAATTGGGCCGGCCGGCGCGCTGCTCGTCCCTGATCCTGAAGATCAGGTCCTGATCGGTCCCGAGGCTAAGCACTGTGGTGACGCCATAGGAAGCGTAGGTTCGCAAAGTCTTCTCGATGTTTTCGCGCGTGAGGAACTTGGGGTCTTGAGCGAGATCCACCGTGCTGCCGACATGGCCGTGCAGATTGATAATTCCCGGCATGACGAACTTGTCCGTCAGATCGATGACTTGAGCGCCAGTCGGCGGATTCAGTCTTTGAGCGGAGCCGATCCAAGATATGCGGCCGTTATCGATCAGCATGGCAGCGCCGGCGATGGCAGGGCCGCCTGAGCCGTCGATTAGCGTGAAGTTCTTAAGTGCTTTGACCTCGGCGAACACGCGCAGCGAGAAAAGCGCCAGAGAAAAAGCTAAGAGCTTTGCCATTAAGGTCCAGCTAGAGCGGATTCGAGAATTGCTGCCAGCCGGACGCCGGCCTTCATGAGTTGTACCTGAACAACTCGAGTTCCCTCCTCTTCGTAAGGGAGCGACAAGTCTGTTTCAATCGGTGCCGAGTCCTGAAAGCCACAGAAGTTGTGATACGGCACGGCGGGATATACCTTAGTGACCGCGATATTGTACGACTCCCAGGCCATCTGTTCAGGTGTGGCGCGTGCCCATTTCTCGGCGTCGTTAGCAGAAATGGATTCGATCAGAGCGTCAGCCAGGGTGTGTTCATCGGTGACGTTGTAGTCGGCCATCAGAAGCTCGACCTCCTTGGTGTCCCAGACCTGATGAAGTTTGACCTCGGAATGTTGGCCGTCCAACGAGAAACCTACGCGCTCCGAGTTCCCGCCTTTGTCACAGGCGCGATCCACAGTATGGAGAGGCTGATGAATGTCGGCGACCAGGTGGATCACAAAGAGAAGAGCCTGGCGCCGCTGAGCGTCGTCTTTCGACGTGCGCAGCGTGTCTGCGAAGGAGGTGATTCTGGCAGTTACGCAGTCGCCTTGAGGACAGAAGGCCTCAAGCGTTGTGGCTTTAGTTGGGAATGGGATGTCGATGTAATGCCAGGTTCCGTTGGTGGGTGCGACGTCGCCCGCGAGTGTTTGGCACATCGCGTCTCCCGGCCGGTCAGGGCCGCGAGAATTGCTGCGAAGCTGATCGGCACAAGTGCTAATGTCCAGCATCGAATACTTGCCATCCATGAGCAGCGTCCCGATCTTTTCGCGGACCCCGGGAGAAAGCCGCTGTTCCGCAATGATGGCGATAATATGGTGGCCGGAAGAGCCCCATGACCAGGCGGGAACCGCAACCAGCAGCGAGACGAGTCCTAGGGCAGTCGTGGAGCGTATGCGACAAGGCATCAATTTAGATTAGCCTGATTCTCCTTGATTTCGATCTGCGGCAATTGCTTAGTCAGCAGTGACCGATTGAGTTCGGCGAGTTTCCCTGTCTTCAGCGAGTTCCAGCCGGCGAGCTGGCTGGCAAGGTCGCGGCTGGCCTGATCGAATAGCGCATACGCCTGGGCGGGGGGCGTACGATCGGCGCTGTCGACGACGTTGACGACAGCGTTCAGTTGGGCGCGGACAGCAGCCAAGCCGGAGGGGCCTGCGATTCTGGCCGCTTCAGCATCTACTGAACCAATCGATGCGAGCAAGGCAGAATCGCCGGAGACCTTAGCTTTTGCGTCGGCAAGCTGGCGCCGGAGCGAGGCGATCTGTTGCGTGGCCGCGCTAGCGCGTCCAAGTTCGCGCGAGATTTTCATGGAGAGATCGAATTGTTTGGCCAAATCGGTTGGCGTCCCCACGGACCTCGGATCGAGCACGACCTTTAATGGCTGTGTTAGGGTTCGGCCGCCCACGGTAAGTCGAACCTGGTAAGTACCGGGAAGCACCTGCACCCCTCGAACGTCCGGGCCTTCAGGGCCGCCTTCGCCACCCGTTCGTCCGTAGCGCAGATCCCACACGAACCGGCTCATGCCCGCTCGCGGGATCAGAATGGGAGGCCCCACCATCCAGATTCTGGCAATCGCTTGGCGGTCGAGCCTACGCATAACCGTCGTATCGGTCGTGGAATAACGACTGACCACCTGATTTTTCGCATCGAGAATCTCTAAAGTGACCGCACCGGTTGGAAGAGATTTCAGATAGTAGTCGATGATGGCACCGTCGGGCGGATTCTGCGCTTTCGGAATTTCGGGCGGCAACGGAGTGCCTTGGAATGGCTCCCGGTTCATGCGGATCGCGGTGGCCGGTTGGTAAAGATACACGTCGGACGCAGCCACTCTGGAGTCGACCTGGCGCAGGGGCGACATGTCGTCGAGAATCCAGAACGATCGGCCATGCGTCGCGATGACGAGATCGTCGCCGTGAATGACGAGATCGCGAACGGATACAGTTGGAAGATTGAGCTGCAGCGATTGCCAGTGGTCGCCGTCGTCGAAGGAGACGAACACGCCGGTTTCGGTGCAGGCGTAGAGCAGTCCTTTGCGAACAGGGTCCTCACGGACGGCGTTCAGGAAGGAGGGCGCTTCGATGCCGGTAGTGATCGACGTCCAGGTCTTTCCGTAATCGCGGGTGCGATAGAGATACGGCCTGTTGTCGTCCAGTCGATGGCGGTCGACCGCGGCGTAGGCGGTGCCGGCGGTGAAGTGCGAGGCTTCAATCTGCGTGATTTTGCTCCAATCGGACAGGCCAGATGGCGTGACGTTGGTCCAAGCCTTGCCTCCGTCGCGCGTCAGGTGGATCAGGCCGGTGTCGCTTCCAGCCCAGAGGAGACCAGCCGTTATAGGCGAGGGAGCGATGGAATAGACCACGCCGTAGCCGCGGGCCTTGGCATCCTGGATTGTCGCTGCGCCACTGGGCGCGGGCGGGCTAGCCGGACTCCCCGAGAGTATACTGCCTATAAACTTGCCAGCGCCCGTCAGGTCGGGACTGATCTCTTGCCAGTTAAGGCCACCATCGGTGGTCTTCAGAACGTATTGCGAGCCGTAGTAGAGCGCGTTGTCGACGGGCGAGAACACCAGCGGCGCGGTCCATGGAAAACGATACTTGCGCTGCGAGATATCGACGCCGAAGGCGGGCGCGGGCCAAGGCGTAATGTTCTGGCCTTGCCCGGTGCGCTTGTCGAATCGATTAAGTGTGCCGTAAGTGTCGCTTACATAGACGATATTCGGATCTTTCGGATCGGGGGCGATGTAGCCGGCTTCGGCGCCGCCGACTGAGAAGCGATCATACTCGGCGATCAGTCCGTGATTGGTGCGGCTGGGTACAACAGCGGTCCCGCTGTCCTGCTGCGATCCGTAGACGTTATAGGGGAACTGGTTATCGGTGATGACGTGATAAAGCTGAGCGGTGGGCTGATTGTACCAACTGCTCCAGGACGCGCCGGTGTCGGTGCTGATGTTGATGCCCTGGTCCGAGGCCAGGATCAAGCGGGCAGATTCGGTTGGATCGATCCAGAGGTAGTGGTAGTCATCGCCCCCGGGCGCGCCCTTGAGCACGATAAAGTTTTTGCCTCCATCGGTAGAGCGGTAAACTGCCACGTTGGGGAGATAGACGACGTCGGGATTCTTGGGATCAACGGTGATGCCGCTGAAATACCAGGCGCGGCTGTCGATGCGAGGATCAGAGCCTACACGCGTCCAAGTCTTGGCCGAGTCGTCGGAGCGAAAGAGTCCGCTGCCAGAGGCGGCATCGATCAACGCGTAAACACGCTGGCCGCGGGTACCTCGCGCCACCGCGACGCCACTTCGTCTCCAGGGACCTTCGGGGAGGCCATTACCCGTGAGTTGCGTCCAATGGTCGCCACCATCGGCAGATTTGAAAAGGCCGCTACCGGGGCCTTCCAGCGGTCCATAGACGCTCCAGGGCGGACGGCGCGCCTGCCACATTGTGGCGTAGATGACCTGAGGATTTTCGGGCTCGAAGGCGAGATCCGTGGCTCCGACGTCTGGTCCTTTATCGAGTACTTTCCGCCATGTTCGGCCGCCGTCGGCGGAACGATAGACGCCACGTTCAGCATTAGGTCCGTAGGCGTGGCCGAGCGCAGCGACATATACGATATCGGGATTGCTTGGATGAATCAGTATGCGGCCGATCTGATGGGAGTCGCCGAGGCCGATGTTGCTCCAGGTTTTGCCGGCGTCGGTGGATTTATACACGCCGTTACCTTGAGATAGGTCGGAGCGTATGTCGGCTTCGCCTGTGCCGGCGTAGATCACATTGTGGTCCGAGGGCGCTACTTCGATAGCGCCGATCGAGGCCACATGCTGATCGTCGAAGATAGGCGACCAGGTCAGCCCGGCGTTCGTGCTTTTCCATATACCGCCGCCAACCGCGCCGAAGTAAAAGATGTTGGGATCGCCCGGGACTCCCGTGGCAGCGATGGCACGCCCGCCCCGGAACGGTCCAATCATGCGCCAGCGGAGGCCATCAAAGAGGCTACTGGATGGCTGGGCGGCGAGAGCGGCGGCAAAAACGAAGAAGGTGAGGCGACATCGCATAGGAAAACGATAGCGCAACGGATGGCCTGGTAACCTTTTCAACCGGCGGCGGTAATGAGAATTGTCGCTGCCAACCGGATTCCGGCGGCGTAGTCTAAACAACTTTATGGCTTCCGCATCGAACGATCTCAAGTTTGCCCTTCGATCCTTCAAGAAATCGCCAGTGTTTACGGCCGTGGCAGTGCTGTCGCTGGCGTTAGGAATCGGCGCAAATACGGCCATTTTCACCCTGCTGGATCAGATTTTGCTGCGGCTGCTGCCGGTGAAGAATCCGAGCGAACTTGTTCTACTGAGTATGAAAGGGTTCCATTACGGCGGCAATTGGGGCGGAAATGCGCTTTCGTTCCCCATGTATCGCGACTTCAAGGCGAATAACAAAGTGTTCACCGAGATGTTTTGCCGCTTTCCCTTCCGCGTGAGCCTAGGCTACAACGGCCAGACGGAACGGGTGGCGGGCGAACTGGTGTCGGGCACATATTTTCCGGTGCTGGGCGTGGGCACGGTGATCGGCCGGACTTTCACGCCGGACGAAGATCGAACCCCCGATGGTCATCCACTGGCGATGCTGAGCTACGACTATTGGAAAACTCGTTTTGCAGGCGACCGGTCGATTCTCGGCAAGACAGTAGCAGTGAACGGGCACAACTATACGATCGTGGGAGTGGCTGAGCAGGGCTTCGATGGCGTGGAGTTGGGCTATGTCACGCAGGTCTTCATTCCGGTGATGATGCGGGCTCAAGTCATCCCGAGTTCCGACCAACTGGCCTTCACGAACCGGCGGCAGCGTTGGGTGAACGCGTTCGGCCGTTTGAAACCCGGCGTGAGCGCAGAACAAGCCAAGGCGTCCCTACAGCCGTTCTTTCACGGCATCCTGGAGATGGAGGTGAAGGAAGCAGCATTTAAGAACGCCTCGGCGGACGTTCGTGATCGCTTCCTCAAGAACATCATCGATGTCCTGCCGGGATCGCGAGGCCGTTCGTACTTGCGGCCCCGGCTGACCAAGCCGCTGTGGGTACTGATGGCTCTGACCGCCGGCGTGCTACTCATCGCCTGCGCGAACGTGGCTAGCTTGTTGATTGCCCGGGCGACTTCGCGGCAGAAAGAAATCGCCATACGGCTGGCCATGGGCGCGGGGCGATTCCGCATCATGCGCCAACTGGTGGTGGAGAGCCTGCTGCTCTCGGCGGGCGGCGCGATCTTGGGCCTGGCGCTGGCCCTGTGGACAGATCGGCTGTTACTGGCCTTTCTGCCGCCTGATACGACGTCGCTGAAATTGTCAACCACGCCCGACCTGCGAATCCTGCTCTTCACGGGCGCGGTAGCTCTACTCACAGGAATCATTTTCGGAATGGTGCCGGCATTGCAATGTACCAAGCCGGACGTCGCACCTACACTGAAGGACACGGTGGGCGGCATTGTCGGAGGCGGGGCCAGTGTGCGTTTCCGGAAGGGTCTGGTAGCCGCGCAAGTGACGCTGTCGCTGCTGCTGCTGGTAGGAGCCGGTCTCTTCATCCGCAGCCTCCGGAACCTGCGAGATCTGGGCCCCGGTTTTGCGACCGACAACCTGGTGGCGTTCAATGTCAATCCGTCGTTAAACGGGTACGATGCCGAACGTGCAAAAACGTTCTATCGCGAATTGACCGATCGGATCAACGGAATCGCCGGAGTGCGCAACGTGGGGCTGGCATCGATGCGAATCCTGGAAGAAGATGAATGGGACAACTGGGTGACTATCGAGGGCTATCATCCCGCCAAGGCCAGCGAGACTCCCGATCCTTATATGAATTCCATTGGTCCTGGCTACCTGGCCACGCTGGCCGTACCGATTCTGGCGGGCCGTGATTTCACGCCGAAGGATACACAGTTCGTGCAGCATGGCGAGAAGGCGGACAATACAGCGCCCACGGTGGTGCTGGTAAACGAGAAATTTGCGAAGCGATTCTTTCGCTCAGCCGACAATGCAATCGGTCGCCACACGGGGTTTGGCATCGATACCACCACGAAACTAGACATGGAGATCGTGGGAGTGTTTAAAGATATCAAGTACACGAACTTGCGGGACGAGATTCCGATCCAGATGTGCACGCCCTACCTGGCGAGCAAATTTGTCGGCGGTATGACCGTATACGTGCGGACCACCATGGCCGCGGATCAGTTCTTCGGAGCAGTCCGTGGGAAAGTACGGGAGCTGGACAGCAATCTGCCGCTATACGGAATGCGGACGCTGGATGGTCAGGTTTCGAAATCGCTGCTGGTGGAGCGGTTGGTTGCGAGCTTATCGATGGTGTTTGGTTTTTTGGCGACGCTGCTGGCGATCATCGGTCTTTACGGGGTGATGGCATTTACCGTAGCGCGGCGCACACGCGAGATTGGGATTCGGATGGCGTTGGGTGCGTTCCAAAAACATGTGATCTGGATGGTGATGCGCGAGGTGCTAGCGCTGGTGTCGATCGGGATTATGGCCGGGCTGGCGGGCGCGATTGGCCTCACGCGACTGGTGCAGGCGCAGTTGTATGGAATTACGGCTCACGATCCGGCGACGCTGGCGTTGGCAGCGTTAGTGTTGGCGGCGGTCGGTTGCGCGGCAGGCTATATACCGGCATTGCGGGCCAGCCGGGTGGATGCGATGGAAGCGCTGCGGTATGAATAGGGGAAATGGTGTCTCGGTGTATACTGGCCAGCGGACTCCAATATGCCGTACAGTCGACTGTGTTTTGTCACAGTATTATTTGCGGCATCTCTCTCGGCGCAGCGCTTTTCGACGGCGGCCAGGCAGCAGGATCTTAACTACGTCGCCAACCAAGTGCCGAAACTGCACGCCAACTTCTTCTTTCAGCTTGATCCGGCCGTATATCAGCGAGCGGTGACTGCTCTTCAAGCTCAGATATCCACGCTCACCGACGCCGAATTCTATGTGCAACTCACGGCGCTCATTGCCCTAGCGGGCGACGCCCACACCGCCATCTCGCTCACGAATGCCAGCGCAATTAGCGCGGGATTCCTGCAATTTCCTTTGCAATTCCGCTGGCTGGACGATGGTGTCTTCGTTACCGCGACCACGGCTCCGTTTGCGCAAGCGCTCGGTGCGCGATTGATTCAAGTTGGTGATTTCCCGATCGATCAGGTGATTCAGAAGCTGGGGACGATCATTCCCCATGCCAATGATCAATGGCTGCACTACGAAGCTCAGCAATACCTTGCTGGCCAGCAGGTCCTGCAGGGGCTTGATTTAGCTCCGGCCGCCGGGACGTCGGCGCTAACCTTTCAAACTTTAGCTGGGACTCAGTTTACGCTGCAGGTCGGAACAGCATTCGCGGGCGCGCTGCAACCCGCCGTCGACCCCGCAGCCGGGCCCCTGCCTGATTATCTTCAGCAGACGGGGCTGAATTATTGGTATAGCTATTCGGCCGCAAATCGGATGCTGTACTTCAGGTACAACAAGTGCGCGGACGATCCGAGTAACCCGTTTGCTACCTTTGCAGCGGCCGTGCTAGGAACCCTGGACACCCAGCCGGTGGATACGTTCGTCTTCGATTTTCGGGGCAATACCGGGGGCGATTCCTCGATCATTACTCCCCTCCTCAACGGGCTGCTGGCGCGCGTGGCTGGCCTCCTCGCAAATCCGCAATTTCGTGTCTATGACGTGATCGACAAAGGAACATTTTCATCCGGCATGGATGATGCCATGGAGATCAAATCGGCCGCGCTGCAGTACGCATCGCAATTCCCGGGCAGACCTTAGCCAACGATTCATCGTGATCGGCGAGCCCAGCGGGGGCAAGCCGGGGGAATACGGAGAAGTAGTTGGGTTCACGCTGCCCGGATCCGGTCTCAACGGACAGTATTCGACCAAATACTTCCCGAATCCCACCGGTATTCCGGACCTTCCCTCGTTTATGCCCGATGTTCCTATTACGACGCGTTCGACGGACTTTTTCGCGCGCTATGATCCTACATTCGCGGCCATCCTGGGGCGAATGCGGGGCGTCCCGCAGGCTCCTTCAGGCAACGTGATCACCGTCAACGGCGCAAGCTTTCGCATCGATCAAGGAATCGCTCCGGGATCGTTCGCCAGCGCGTTCGGAAGTTTTTCGCAGACGCCTGATCAGGTGACGGTAAATGGCGTAGCGGGTCAATTCGTGGCCGGAAGTACAGCGCAAGTCAACTTCATTGTCCCGGCTTCGATATCGCCGGGAACTGCGACCATTTCGGTTCGCGCGGGAGGCCTGGAGCTTGCGAACGGCCAGGCCTCGATATCGGCAGTCGGTCCCGGAATCTTTGTTCTGAATGGTGCTGATCCATCCCAACCGGGCGCGGTAGAGAATCAGGACTATTCGGTCAACAGCAGCTCGAATCCTGCCGCGCCGGGCTCGGTTGTGCAGATATTCGCGACCGGTTACGGACAACTTTCCGGATCCCCGCAAGTGTTCTTTGCCGACACGCCGGCTCAAATTCTGTTTAGCGGCGAGACTCCGCAATATCCAGGGCTGTGGCAGATTAACGCAGTGGCGCCCGCTTCGCCGTCGGGACAAGTTCCTGTCTTCATTATTGGAGGGAACCTGACCAGCAACGCGGTGACGATTTCGATCCAATAAACGCCAAATACAACGCAAGAGATGTGCCTGCGAGTCGATGAGTAAATGTGGAACGGTGGTATGCCCGAGCCGGGTTTACTCGATAGGTACACGAAAGACATTGCGGCGCTGGTGGAGTCCTTTAGCGAGAAGGACACGCTCGGCAAACAGTCCTTGGTGCAGTTGCTGGCCTCAAACGCGCACCTGTTCTCCGCGGCGAGTCTTCGTGTATTGGCAGATGCCGAAGCCTCGGCAGGCGCGCGTTTTCTAATGTATTTGCTAACCAAGGAGAAACTCTTGACTGCGGGTCTGCGGGATCCGGACACATGCAGTCTGAAAGATGCGCTGGCCTCTGTCCGGGCGATGGGCGACATGGGTTCCCATTTTCAGGCCGCGCTGGAAACGGATCTGAGCTCAGCTTTACGGAGCCGTGCCACGCCAGAAAGCGCGACGCAAATGATGCGGATTCTCGACCTTCTAGGGGCGATTCCAACGCAAAACTTCTGGCCTTCCTTCCAAGGTGAACTGATGGCCTATCCCGATCGGGCCGTGCGATCGAAAGCAGCGTTATTGATTGGCCGCAATACGACACACCCGGCCTGGATTAAGAAGCAACTGACGGACGGCGATGCGCGTGTTCAGGCCAACGCTGTCGAAGCCCTGTGGGCGATGGACGCCGCGGACGCGCGCCCCGTCTTTACTGCAGCTCTACGGTCGCCGAACAACCGCGTGGTTGCGAATGCGGTCCTGGGACTCTACCGGTTATCGGATCTGAACGCAGTGAGGGCGTTGCTGGACATGGCGCAGCATGCCGATCCACTTTTCCGAACGTCGGCCTTGTGGGCCATCGGCGAAACAGAAGACCCGCGCTTCGTTCCATTCCTGCTGGCGCAATTCAAATTGACGCAAGGCAAGATGAAGCTGGCAGTTACCAGAGCCTTGTCGCGCATTCGGCGCCACGAAAAAACGAGCGCGGAGAAAGGCACTGTGCGGATATGCGTTTCCAGCGCTAAGGCCAAACCGGACGGCGGCCGTCACGTTGTATTGGCTTTATCGCCCCAGGATGGAGATGAATTAACCAGTCTCAAACCTACCGAATTCGCTCTCTGTGAAGGTGGAGCACTGATCGAAAACTACGAAGTCAAGTTGCCCAATAACCCCGCTGCTCTAGTGATCGGTAGTGTAGCCCCGCGGTTTCCTTCCGATGCCGACACTTACGGACGTGCCGTGGGAGAGGGCCTGAAGCGCTGCCTTTTGCTGAAGCGCCCGGACGATAGGTGGAGGATCGATCGATACGCTATCGAAGCGGTTGCAACCGACCCCAATGCGCCGGTGGAAAAATCGGCCCTTCCTTATGACGATGCTCTGATCACGCAGGAATTGAAAACTCGCAAAGGTTTCATGACCGACGCCATGCTCCTGGAAAAAGCTATCACCCTGCCGGTGCCGCGCGAACGCGCGACATCCGATGTCCTCCAGGCGATCCGGCGTCAAATTGATGCCATGGACAAGAGTTCCGGCAAACGGCACGTGTTCGTCTTCGTTCACGAAAGCGCCGTAGACGCGCTGGACGATCCGGAGCACCTCAAACCGTTAAGACAATTGATAGATACGGAAGGCATTACCTTACACGGCATTTGTCCATTTTTTCCGGAAAAATGCGAGGGCTTTCGCGATCTCTGTCTATCCACGCCCGACGGCGCTTTTCATACCGGCAGCGTGGACAAGCTGGCGGACGAATTGGAGCTGACTTACCGGCATCTCCTGAATCGCTACGAAATTGACTATCGGCTGCCCGCCCAGGCGGAAGCCGCCCAAGTGACTGTGCAGGTGTGCTGCGAGTCTGGCTTGGGACGGACGGAATTTTCATTGGCCAAGCTCCGGCATGAGTGCCGGCGCGGCACACAAAGTGTGCGCACTAGACAGACCAGATTTCGGACAGTGCTCGCTGGAAATTTCCGCCCAGGATGAGCTCGATGTCGGTCAGTAATCCCGGCGGATCAATCCTTCCGTAAGGTCGAAAATTTTTCGGTCATATTGCATTCCGTCGAGATCGTTTTTCCGCGGACAGATGACCGTGCAGTCGCGCCCGTCCAGATCGACATCGCTCCCGATGCCCACGTGTTCGACTCCGGCCAGCATTCACCACATGATCGATATGATCCAGCACATTCTCGATGGTCACCGAGCCGCCGGAGCCACGAAAAACCGGACCATGGTGACGCCCATCACTCCGCCCTTGGCGGCCAGTTTGCGAATCGCCTCATCGGTGCGGCAGCGGGCGCTTCCAGGAACCAGCGCGCGGCAATTGGAATGAGTCACCAGCACGGGCTTGCGCGATGCTTCGATGGCGTCCAGCGTGGTGCGATTCCGCAGTGCGAGACATCCACAGCCATGCCCAAGGCGTTCATGCGCTCCACCACCTCGCTCCGTATTCGGTCAGACCCCGTCGTTCGGATCGATGGAGCCGCCGCCGATGAGATTATCGTTATACGTCAGTTGGGAGACCCGCTGGCCCAGTGGTAGAAGCGGTTAACATCCTCGATCGAGCGGAAATGATCGGAATTCTGCTGGCCGATGACGATGCCGATCTTGCCCAGCGTCTTGGCGCGCTCGAAATCGGCCGGGCAGTCGATGCGAAGAAAATCGGTCGGAATGCGCGGCGATAAAAGCATCCCAGCCGGTAATATCCCACAAGGAGCTGGCGTAAATGTCGCCTTCTGTATATCCGACGGCCGGATGGAAAATCGTGATCCCGGAATCCTTCAACCTCTGAAAATCGGACGGTTGAAAGCGGGCTGGGTCGGTTCGCCAGGCGGAAAGCTTCTTGAAATCCAGGGTCAGCAGGCCCAGCATGTCGATCACGGTGGATTCGCGAACCAGGTCCAAGTGCGGGCGGAATACTCCACTTCGCTCTGTGCGAAGAGCGAAAACCTGCCC
>CAVUUB010000019.1:0-80805 GCA_963744555.1 Bryobacterales bacterium
GCGATCTGGCCGAGCCCCCGGACAGCCCTTACCTGGAACGCGCGCGGTTCTATTTAGCAAAGGGCCTGATCGCCGAGCACGATATCCAACGCGCGCAGCGGCAACTCCAGGATCTCATTTCGCAGCACGGCGAGCTTGAAAAGCAGGCCACTGCGCTGCTGGGTCAAATCGGCCGATCGTAATGAGCTACCAATCAACGACGTAGTACAAAGGTCAGAAGCGGGAACGGCGAGCCCGTTCTGGGCCGTGCCAAAAGGCCGCTTACTGACGAGTCTGTGTGAAAAGCCCCAAAACCGCTCCCTTACGGTCACGGCTCACTGTCGCCGATGAGCAGAAACAGAGCGATATGAGCCGTGACCGTGAGGGAGCGGAAGCTGCACCCTCTTTTCACACAGATTCGTGAGGGAGTGGACGGTAAATCGTCTTTTCACACAGATTATGACGTGCGCGGTTCAGCAGATTCCGTCTGTTACAGAACCGCGACCGTCAGGTAGCGGCTATTATCACGCGGCTGTTAGTTTAGGGGTGAGTAGTGACGTGCCCTCGTCCGCCGAGACCGTTTGGAGTTTAGAACAACGCGATGAAATCCATCCCCCGGAGCAATTGGGCGATGCCATGCGAGCGTACCTCGATATGCCAATCGAGTTGTCACTCAAGTCCGAGAACCTTTTTGTCCGTTCGCTGGCGATCATCGACCGTCGCGTTGGTCGGCAAACTTAGAGGAGTTGGAGATTGGCACGCACGAGCACTCACTGGTGCGAGAGTTTTACCGCCTGAGGATGCAGATTTTTCAATTGAAGAGTCAGTGAGGACGCTCCTCAAACTAACAACGGCCACTAGCCGCCACTTTGACGTAAGACGGCCAGGTCGAGTGCGGGTTTGGTCTATGAAGCGCCACCACGTACTGCATGACTGCTGGTACTTCAAGAGGCTCTCGATAACGCCCTACAAGACATTTGGGCAATCATACGACAAGATCGAAGGCACTGCTGCATTAGAATCGATGATGAACCGCATGAAACGCAAAGGCCCTTCCGCCCTGAAAGCGTGGATTACAGGACTAACTGCCTGGTAAGCATGTTCTCGGTGTCCCGTCTGTCTGCCCAAGGCGTGATGACATGGCACAATGACGCGGCTCGAACCGGACAGAATCTGACGGAAACGCTGCTATCGCCGTCCAATGTGAACTCCACCAGTTTCGGTTTAAATTTACATTGCCGGTGGACGGTAAGGTGGATGCACAGCCTTTGTATGTGCCCTCGCTGACAATTTCCGCCGTCCCGCATAACGTCTTATATGTTGCCACCGAGAACGATACCGTTTATGCCTTTGACGCCGACACAGCTGGTTCGCCGCTTTGGTCGAAATCTGTTCTCTTTCTGGCGAAACGGCTTCCGACAACCGCGGGTGCGACAACATAAGCCCTACTATCGGCATTCTGGCAACGCCCGCCATTGATCTTTCAAGCGGTCCGCACGGGACCATCTACGTAGCGGCCATGTCGAAGGACAGCTCCGGGAACTACCATCAGCGGCTCCACGCGTTAGACATTATTACTGGAACTGAGCAAACTGGTTGGCCGATAACGGTCCAGGCCACCTATCCCGGCAACGGCCCCAACAGTTCGGGGGGCGTGTTGACGTTCGATCCCAAACAGTACTCGGAGCGTGCGGCGCTCTTCATTTCCAATGGCGTGGTTTACACCACCTGGGCCTCCCATTGCGACAGCCGATCCCTATAACGGTTGGATCATCGGATACAAGGAGACAACGCAAGCCCAAGTGGTGCTGAATCTGACGCCCAACGGATCGAACCCGCAAAGAGGCGCGATCTGGATGGCCGGTGCGGGTCCGGCTGCCGATGCCGGGGGCAACCTCTATTTTCTGACCGGGAACAGCACGTTCGACACGACGCTTAACGTCAACGGATTTCCATCGCAGGGAGACTACGGCAACGCGTTCCTGAACGTTTCCACCACCTCCGGACTCGCGGTGGCAGATTATTTCACCATGGACTCCACCGTCTCGGAATCCGCCGACGATGAAGATCTAGGGTCGGGTGGGGCAATGCTCTTGCCCATTCTGAACGACGCCATGGGACATCCGCACGAGCTCGCCGTAGGCGCGGGAAAAGATGGATTTGCCTACGTTATGGACCGCAACAACATGGGTAAGTTCAATATGAGCAGCAATGCGGTGTACCAGTGAATTCTCGCTGGGCAACCCGGTCTATTCAAGTCCCGCATGGTTCAACAACACGCTCTACTACGGACCCATCGGTTCGCCAATCACGGCTTACACATTCTCGGACGGATCGTTCAATACATCTTCTCCCCTGAGTTCCAGCCACAGTTTTGGGGTCAATTGCGCCAACACGGGCGCTACCCCATCCATTTCCGCCAACGGCTCCGCGAATGGAATCGTGTGGGCGTCGGACACCCCCTGCGACAATAACCAGAACCATCAGGCGGCCGTGCTCTACGCCTTTGACGCCAGCACTCTCACCGAGCTTTACGACAGCACGCAAAACACCAGCGAAAACTTCGGCACTGGCATCACCTTTCCGACACCAACCGTCGCAAACGGTAAAGTGTATGTCGGCACCAACACCGGCGTGGCTGTATTCGGACTTCTGAATTGCACCTACGATACAAATCAAACCGTCACATCTTCCACTACTTTCACCATCAGCGTGACTACCGGCGCCAGCTGCTCCTGGAGCGCAGTAAGTAATTCCGGCTTCATCACCATCACGGGAGGCGCCTCTGTAGTCGGGAGTGGCACGGCTGTCTTTTCAATTGGCCCCTTATGCGGGGGCGTCCCGGTCGGGCACTCTCATCGTTGCCGGTCAGAGATACTACGATCACGCCAGACCGGATCGGATTCGTTAGTTCCTCCTTCAATCCTGTGCCGGCGAACGGAAGCGTGGGTGCCCCGGTGGCTCCGACCTTAAGCTGGACGGATCCAGCGGCGCCACCTCCTATACTGTCTACTTCGGCACCTCGCCAACCCCGCCCATGGTTACCAGCACGGCAGCCACCAGCTATGCGCCCGGAAGCTTGATCCCCGGTGTAACGTACTACTGGATGGTGGTTGCGAACAACGCCGGTGGAAGCAACAGCTCTCCGGTTTGGTCGTTCATCACCACCAACGCGACCACGGCTTCGGTGACGCCGAGTTCTGGATCGGGCGCCAGCCAGACTTTCGCGCTGCAATATTCCGACACCGCCGGGGCGTCCAGCCTGCAACAGGTGTGGGTGTATTTCAATGCGACATTAGCCAATCCGGCCAGCAATGCCTGCCTGCTGTATTACAATGTGGTGACCAATCAGATCAACTTGCTGGGCGATAACGGGACGAGCCTGGCAGGCGGCGACCCTGGGATCCGCGGCGACGTTGCAGAACAGCCAATGCTCGGTCAATGTGGCGGCTGCCACGGTATGCATCGAGCGGCAACACTTTGACGTGGAATCTGCCGATGACGTTTAAGCCGGCCTATGCCGGGGCCAAGAACACCTACTTGATGGCCGTGGATATATCGGGAACATCCAGCGGGTGGCAGCAATCGGGCAGCTGGACTGTCACGGGCGCCACGGGCACACCGGCCGCGGTCTCGGTGACGCCGAGTTCGGGATCGGGCGCGAGCCAGACTTTCGCGCTCCAGTATTCCGACACCTCAGGAGCGGCGAGCCTGCAGCAGGTGTGGGTGTATTTCAACGCCGACATTGGCCAATCCGGCCAGCAATGCCTGCCTGCTGTATTACAGCGCCGCGAGCCAACCAGATCAACTTGCTGGGCGATAACGGAACGGCCTGGCAGGCGGCGACCTTGGGATCTGCGACGACGTTGCAGAACAGCCAGTGCTCGATCAATGCGGCGACAGCGACGGTCGCATCGAGCGGCAACACCTTGACTTGGAATGTGGCGATGACGTTCAAGCCGGCCTATGCCGGGGCCAAGAACACCTACATGATGCGCCGTGGATGTATCGGGAACGACCAGCGGGTGGCAGCAACTGGGCAGCTGGACTGTGTCGGGCGCCGCGGCACGCCAGCCGCGGTCTCGGTGACGCCGGGTTCGGGATCGGGTGCGAGCCAGACCTTCGCGCTGCAGTATTCCGATACCGCCGGAGCGGCGAGCCTGCAACAGGTGTGGGTGTATTTCAACTGCGACCTTAGCCAATCCAGCCAGCAATGCCTGCCTGCTGTACTACAGCGCCGCGACCAACCAGATCAACTTGCTGGGCGATAACGGGACGGCGTGGCAGGCGGCCACCCTGGGAACTGCGGCGACGTTGCAGAACAGCCAGTGCTCGATCAACGTGGCGACATCGACGGTTTCATCGAGCGGCAACACTTTAACGTGGAATGCGGCGATGACGTTTAAGCCGGCCTATGCCGGGGCCAAGAACACCTACTTGATGGCCGTGGATGTGTCGGGAACGCACCAGCGGGTGGCAGCAACTGGGCAGCCTGGACTGTCGGGCGTCCGCCGCGGGCACGCCGGCCGCGGTTTCGGTGACGCCGGGTTCGGGATCGGGCGCCAGCCAGACCTTCGCGCTGCAGTATTCCGATACCGCGGGAGCGGCGAGCCTGCAACAGGTGTGGGTGTATTTCAACTCGACGTTAGCCAATCCGGCCAGCAATGCCTGCCTGCTGTACTACAGCGCTGTGACCAATCAGATCAACTTGCTGGGCGATAACGGAACGCACCTGGCAGGCGGCAACCCTGGGATCCAGCGACGACGCTGCAGAACAGCCAGTGCTCGGTCAACGTGGCGACGGCAACGGTGGCCTCGAGCGGCAACACCTTAACGTGGAATGTGCCGATGACGTTCAAACCGGCCTATGCCGGGGCCAAGAATACCTACTTGCTCGCCGTGGATGTTTCGGGGACCAACAGCGGGTGGCAGCAACTGGGCGCCTGGACTGTACCGACGCCCACTCAACCGGGGCAACCACCAACGGCGCCCAGCAATCTCTCGGCGGCCGCGGCCAGCGCGAGCCAAATCGATCTGAGCTGGACCGCCTCGACAAGTAATGTCGGGGCTGGCAAACTATATTCTGCAGAGATGCCAAGGCGCGGGCTGCACCAACTTTGCGCAAATTGCTACGCCGGCCGGGACAACTTACAACGATACGGGCCTGCATGGCGAACACCAGTTACACGCTACCAGGTACAGGCCATCGATACCGTCTGGGAAACCAGCCCGTTACTCCAACATTGCCAGCGCCACCACCGCCAGTGACCACCACCGGGTACGTGCTGCCCTTGAAAGCCAGCTCAAACAATCGCTATCTGGTGGACCAGAATGGGACGCCGTTTTTGATCATGGGAGACTCGCCGCAAGCTCTGGTGGGAAACCTCGGCCCCACTGATATGGCTACCTACATGGCCGATCGGGAGCGCCTGGGGTTCAACGCCCTGTGGGTGAACCTGTTGTGCGACAACGCTACACCTACTGCAATGCTAATGGGACCACTTTCGATGGGGTGGCGCCTTTCACCAGCGGGTCCGAGTCCATCGAACTACGACTTGTCGACTCCGAATAGCGCTTACTTTTCGCGCGTCGACAGCATGGTGAACATGGCAGCGACCTACAACTTGGTGGTTTTCCTGGACCCCATCGAGACCGGCGGCTGGCTGGTGACACTCGAGAACAATGGGACCACCAAAGCTTACAATTACGGCGTCTACATCGGGACCCGATACAAGAACTTCCCCAACATCGTCTGGTTGCACGGCAACGACTTTCAGACGTTGGTCAACAGCAGCAGCACGGACAATAACCTGGTCAAACAAGTGATGGCCGGTATCGCCAGCGTCGATTCCAACCATTTGCAGACAATCGAGCTGAACTACAACAGTAGCTATTCCAACCAGGACTCCGCCTTGGCTTCCCTGCTGACGCTGGATTCCGCTTACACCTATTTTGAAACCTACGACATAGTTCTCCAGTCGTATAACAGCTCTCCCACCATCCCGACTTATCTGGTCGAAGCCAATTATGAATACGAGAACAACACCGGCGCGCTTCCGGGTCCAGCCGGACCCTATGTGCTCAGAGAGCAAGCCTACTGGACAATGCTCAGTGGCGGAGCCGGACAGATTTATGGCAACCATTACACGATGTCGTTTACCTCAGGTTGGCAATCCTTCCTGGACAGCCCCGGCGACTTGGAAATTCAGTACATCAACCAACTCTTCGGCAGCGTCGCCTGGTGGGACCTGGTCCCGGACCAGACGCATCAGATTGTTACCGCTGGGTACGGAACCTATAACGGCTCCAATAGGAATCTCACTACGGCCACCTATTGCACCACCAGTTGGATCAGTGGAAGCTTGGCGTTGACTTATTGCCCGAATCCTTCGACATTGACGGTGAACCTGGCGAAGTTCTCGAGGCCCCGTGACGGCCCAATGGTACGATCCCTCGAATGGCACCTACACCGCGATCTCGGGATCGCCATTTCCGAATTCTGGCAATCATGTATTTTACCACTCCAGGCAACAACCACGACGGAGATTCGGACTGGGTGTTGGTGTTGCACATATAAACGATTGTCAGGCGTCGCTGTTTGCCAGCGTTTGCAGCACATACTTACACCGCTCTGCAACCGAAACCTTCGGTACCTCGATGACCTGATATCGGTCCAGCCTGCGATACCAATCCTGCACGGTGCTGTAGACCGACTCAGCGTGCTCGAACGTGTGGTCGCGTTCGTCATCGTTCACGTAGATCGCCTTCCACGGGGGCAAGACGAAGACCTTGGAACAGTATTGGTACTTCGAGAGCCACATGCTCAACTCGCTCTCGTTCAGGGGTGCGACGCGATCGAGTCCGCAAAGAGCATCAAGGACGCTTCGATCAAAGAAGACATAGCCCGGGGTCGCAGCGTGATGAACAAAATTCTCGATGTCCATTCGCAGCGTTTCGTGCGCGAACTCGTACGCATTCGGTCGCGGACTCAACCCGCGCCTACGGCGGTCTTGGATGATGGTGCGCGGGCTATCGCCGACGATGGTGTAGCCGCGAGCCTGCAGCGCCAGCAAGAGCGTGGTCTTCCCTGCGCCGGGGCCGCCTGTGATTATTATTCGCGACATGCTACGGTGCCCTGTCCCCTTAGTCTTACCTAGTTCGATCCACCCTCGATACTTCTAGTACCTATTCGCCGATAGTAACTCCGCCGATACAAGCTTGGTAAATTCGTCGAAATAGGAGTGGAACATGTCTGGATGCAATCGCTGGGGTCTTTTTCCTGTAGCATTTATTCTTCTGAGCGGCACATTGGCGCTTGCCGCGGCTAGTAATGCGCCTCAGATCGGCGGGGGAAATTGCAGTACGTCGACGGTCAAGGGAACGTACTACTACATTTTGGCCGGCACTGTTTCATCGGGCGGTCAGGGCGAACCGTATGCGGAACTGGGACAACTGGTGGCGGATGGATCAGGCGGTGTTTCTGGTAAGTCGTTTACCAACTTGAACGGACACGCAGAAACGTATCCGCTGACGGGAACATACTCCGTCCAATCGAACTGTACCGGTTCGATGACACTCAGAATGAATTCTCAACTCACCGCCGCTCTGACATTCCAAGTCATCAACAATGCTCAGTCAATGATTATCGCGGTATCGAATGCCGGAGAGGTTGTGACCGGAAGAGCTTACCGTACAACGGCAGGGATTGGGCCGCCTCAATGCAGCAATGGATCTTTAAGCGGGATTTACGGGTATGTCCTGACTGGCAGTGCGGCGCAATCCGGCCTAAGTTATGTGTATTCCGATTCCGGGCAATTGGCCGCGGACGGCAACGGAAATCTCACTACCGCGAGCGTAACGAATTTTGGTGGGACGTTTTCGAATGTTGCGGGAACTGGAACTTACTCGCTTAACAATCAATGCTACGGCACGGCAATCGTTACCACCCCAGCCGGCGCGTCGAACTATGAGTTCGCCGTTGCCCAGGATGGTGAGATCGTGCTACTTGTTGAAACCGACACCGGTAGAACGGTCGGCGGAACAGCTCAGCCCCAATTCACCGCGCCGCAACAGGCAGTGTTGAACGGAGCGAGTTTTCAACCCCGCATGCTGTCGCCCGGCGCCTTGTTCTCGATCTTTGGAACGGGACTATCGGGAGGGACCGCCTCCGCCCAAAGTCTTCCTCTGCCGGGTACGCTTGGCACAACCGAAGTGCTGGTGAATGGCAAGGCAGCGCCACTGATATACGTCGCCAGTACTCAGATCAACGCGCAAATGCCGATTGACGTTCCAACCGGGCAGCCTGTATCACTCACCGTCACAAGCAGAGGTGTGGCAAGCAACTCGATTACGATTGTCGTTCCGGCCGCGGCGCCGGGTATTTTTACCGTCAACGGCACGCAGGCGATCGTGCAAAACCAGAACGGTTCCATCAACTCGTCGACCGCACCGGCCCGCCCCGGAGATGTGTTGGTGGCGTACCTAACGGGTGGTGGCGCGGTGAACTCCGGCTCCTGGACCACTGGCGCGGCATCTCCAGCGGGACAGGCAAGTGTCACAGCAGCGTACACCCTCACCGTTGGCAATCAAGCCGCGAAAGTGGAGTACCTCGGTCTGACTCCGGGATTCGTTGGGTTGTATCAGGCGGATTTCACCGTGCCGATGTTATCGCCCGGTGAATATCCGATCGTGGTGACCGTTGACGGGAATGCTAGCAATGCTGCGATGGTGGAGGTTGGTGGCTAGCTCTGGTTAGGGGTGTGCCGAGTACTGCGGTTGAGGAGGATTGAGTTCGATGTCGACGGTCTTATTCTCCTCATCGATGTCGAAGGTTTGTCCGAACGTCTGATAGTCCTTCGCGATGATCTGAATCAGGATTTGTCCTTGCGGAATGGGAGGAATCTTGACGCGGCCCTCTTGATTGGTCCTCAGTTCCCATTCCTTTCGAATGCTCTTGCCCAACTTCGCCACGGAATGACCTTTCACAAATTTCACGATCACACTGGCACTTTCCACAGGCTTGCCGCTCTTGCTCTTCACTTGGATGGTGAGAGTAGTCATCGGCGCTGCGGCCAATAACGGCAGGACGAGCGCGGTCAACAATAGAAGGCGGTGCATGCCTCCTAGTTTAGCGCGCGCAGGAGCCTGCTTGCGGTCGAATTCCACTCCGCGTGTGGCATCATTGGTGAACTGTGTCTCTTTCCCCATCACGGCCGGCCCAGCCTCTATCGCAGGATGAGTCTCGGCTGCGAAAAGAGCTTGGGCTCCGGGATCTGGCCCTCGCACAAGTGCTGAGCGTGGTGGGATCCAGCTGGGTGGGCGTTGCCGCGTCACTGGGCAAGTCGCACGTCGTCTTCTGGCTCTGCGCGATGCTGCTCTTCTACGTGCCTCTGGCCCTGGTTGTGATTTATCTGAATCGATTGATGCCGCTCGAAGGCGGACTATATCAGTGGGCCAAGCTCGGGTTCAATCCATTCTGGGGCTTCCTCATCGCCTGGAATCTCTGGATCTACGCCACGGTGTCGGCGGCCGGCGTCGTCTTCGCCGTCCCAACGGATCTTAGCTACATGATCGGCCCCGCCGGCGCGTGGCTGCCAACGAACAAACTCGCGACACTGGCCATTACCGGATCGGTTGTGCTCGCGATCACGTTGGTCGCCGTCTATGGACTCGCGCTTGGCAAAATTCTCCACAACACGAGCAGCATCATGATCATGACCGCGTACGTGATCCTGCTAGGCCTGCCGGTGTGGGCGCTGCTGCGCGGCTCCATCCATAGTTATCAGCCCATCCCTTGGAGCGCGCCCGCGCTGACTTGGCGCAATCTTGCGGTCTTCGGTCAAGTGTCCGTAGGAGGGCTGAGCGGATTTGAATATGTCGCGATTCTCGCTGGGGAGATCACGGAACCCGGCAAAGAACATCGGGCGATCGGTAATGCTGTCCGCTCCCGTGATTGCGCTGATGTTCATTCTAGGCACCAGCTCCGTGCTCACGTTTGTCGGCAACGGGCCTGATCAATCTGATCGGGCCGATTCCACAAACTTTTCGGCTGGCCTTCGGCACCACAGGATGGCTGGCGGCGATCGCGCCGCTCGCGATTCTTATGATCATTGGGCGCTCGGTGGGCAATTCCAGCCTGTTATTCACCGGGATCACTCGCCTGCCCATGACAGCCGGCTGGGATCATCTGCTGCCACGCTGGTTCACGCGTCTTCATCCACGGCGTTTGACGCCCGTGAATTCGATCCTTTTCTCATCCATTCTGATAATGGCTTTCATCTTGGTCAGCATGCTGGGGGTGCGCGAGCAGGAAGCGAACCAGTTGCTGATCAACGCCTCCGACGCTCACTATGCCATCGCTTATGTGGCGCTGTTCGCTCTGCCTTTGATAGGGAGCACGCGACCTGCGCCAGCGTCTTCCCGGATGGTTGAAGATGGCAGCGTCAGCGGGACTTTTCTCGAGCTTGATCGCGCTCTTCATCGCATTTATCCCATTGTCGACGTGGTCAGCCGGCGCGCCTATGCAGCCAAGATCGGGCTGACGGTCGTCTTGAGTAATTTGGTCGGCGTGCTGATCTATGCCGTCGCTACCCGACGACTCGTAACCGTCGGTAGCTCCTGTGAGACGCTAGAGCTAGAGGTACAATAGCCGCTAAGGAATTTGGACTGGCGCCCCGCTGCGCTTCCAGAGCTTTTGTTTAAACCATGAGAATCGCTCTTTCAATCGCGCTTTGTATCTTCGGTGGCGCTTACCTGATTTATTGGCTGCTGGCGCTGGCGAAACAGCGGGAAAAGATAGAAAAGCCGACCTTGCTTGACCTGGGCATCGGCTTGGTGGTCAACTTCTTCGACACCCTGGGAATCGGCTCATTCGCCACCACCACCTTCTGCTTCAAGTCCTTAAATTGGTCCATGACGAAGATATCCCGGGAACCTTGAACGTTGGCATCGCGCTCCCATCGATCCTGGAGGGATTGATCTACATCGCGGTGGTGGACGTGGATCCATGACGCTGGTCCTCACGATCGCCGGCGCCACTATCGGCGCATCCCTGGGCGCGGGCGTTGTGTCTCGCTGGCCCAAGAGGAACATCCAGATTGGCATGGGCGTCACGCTCTTGGTTACGGCGATGTTCAGTTTGCTGGTGCAATTTCATCTCTTCCCCGGCGGCGGCGAACTTCGGGATTTACCGGCATCAAAGCTGCTGGTTGCAGTGGCGGCTACCACAATTCTAGGGGCCCTGATGACTCTGGGCATCGGCTTCTTTGCGCCGTGCATGATGGTGACTTATCTGTTAGGCATGAACCCGCGCGCGACATTTCCCATCATGATGGGTGCGGTTGCTTTCCTGGGACCCGGTGCCAGCGTGCCCTTCATCCGGCGGAAACGCTATAACCTGAAATCCGCGCTGGGGCTGACCATCGGCGGCATTCCCGGAGTTCTGCTGGCCGCTTTTCTAGTAAAGTCTATTCCCTTGGTAGCGGTGCGATGGCTGGTGATCGTTGCAGTGGTTTACACCGCTGATCATGATGCTGCGATCGGCGGCGGTGGGACGCCGTGCTCCGTTGAACGCGGCTGTTGCCGCCGCGCCTGAAACGCTTTAGCTCTTTAGCGCGCCCAATCGTGCTTCGATCGAAGTCCGGAAGTCTGCATCTTGAATCGAGTCGAGATTGATCCGGACATTTTCCAACGCGCCAGTTTTGGCCGCGGCTGTCAGCGACTTTGCCACCATAAGATCGGACGAGTACCGGGCTGGTATTTGCAGCGCTTCCATCCGCGACCAACATCGCGTGAGCGCGCTCCAGGATCTGCAACGGGACTTCGGTTGCACCGTGCATCGCTTCTTCCACAAACGGCGCCCGCTCCGCCTTGGGGCGTTTATAAGCGGCCATCACGTGCTTCGAAAGCTTCTGGAATCTCGATCGACGGCCTCGGTAAAGAACTGCCGGTCCTCCTCAAACGAGCTGCTGTCCTGTTTGGCCAACTTCGTGACCATGGCTGCCAGTGCGGCGCCCATCGCGGCGGCCGCCGCCGACGCACTGCCTCCGCCGGGCGTGGCGGTGGGTGCGGCCAGCGCATCCAGGAACTCCGTCAGACCGCTGCGGGACACCAGCGCGTCCGCCATCTTGTTTTCCAGCACCAACTCGGGCTTGAAGTTTTCGATGCGCAGGAAATATTCCGCGGACATTTCCAGAGCTTTCTTAGGAATTAGGCCTACAATCTCGCTGCCGACCACGGGCACGCCGTATCGCTCCGCTTCCCTCCGAACCGTTTCATAAACCAAGTGCATGGAAGTTTGCTCGAAATCCGTCAGGTTAATCGATACCTGCGCCTGATTTCTCGCCTCCAGCATGATTCCCATGGACTTCACATAGCGCAAGCCGCCGGTCGAGAAGCGGATGGTCTTAGCGATCTTCTTCGCAATATTGAGATCCGGAGTGCCGAGATTCACGTTGTATGCGATCAGGAACTTTCGCACTCCAACCACCACGGCGCCGGCAGTGGGATGGATCACTGCGTCGCCCACATCGGGCTTGCGCGCGGGCACGGTTCCCATCTCCTTCACTAACGCTTCGAACTGTCCGCGGCGAATGTTCTCCAGATTCACGCGGTCAGGCTGTTTCGCCGCGGCTTCGTAGAAGATACACCGGGACCTTCAGCTTGTTCCAGATCTCGTTCGCGGTGCGCTCCGCGAGTTTCAGGCAATCCTCCATCGTCACGCCTTCGATAGGAATAAATGGCACCACGTCCGCCGCGCCTAAGCGTGGATGCGCTCCCTGATGTTTGGTCAGATCGATGAGCGACACCGCCTTTTCCACGGAGCGGAACGCGGCGTCGGCTACCGCGTCGGGCGGCCCGACGAAAGTGATCACGCAGCGGTTATGATCGGTATCCGATTCGCGATCGAGCAACACCACATCGGGAACCGAAAGGATCGCGGCTACAATCGCATCGATTTTGGCGGCATCGCGCCCTTCCGAGAAGTTCGGAACACATTCAACCAGTTGTCTCGCCATTTTATTTGGCAGCCTTTCTTGAGGAAGTTCTTGAGTCATCGACGCCGTGCCGCACCGCCATCGAGAGCGGATTAAAGCCGATCCAATAGGAAAGCTCCGCGAGGGACGCGATGTCCCATACGCAGAAGTCGGCCAAACGACCCTCGGCGATCGCGCCATGCGTGTCGCCCTTGCCTAGCGCCTGAGCGCCGTACCGTGTCACACCCGAGCAGCGACTCCGCCGGCGTCATGCGAAACAACGTGCACGCCATATTCAGCATCAACAGGATCGACGTGGTGGGCGACGTGCCAGGGTTGCTGTCCGTCGCAAGCGCGATAGGCACCTGATGGCGGCGCAGCAGATCGATCGGCGGCAGTTTGGTGTCGCGCAGGAAATAGAACGCGCCGGGAAGCAACACCGCCACCACGCCCGCGTTCTTCATGGCGATCACGCCCTCTTCGTCGAGATGTTCGAGATGATCGGCGGAGATCGCATTGTAACGGCAAGCCAGGTGCGCTCCGCCGCTGTTGGTGAGCTGCTCGGCGTGCATCTTGACCGGCAAACCGAGCTTCGCGGCCGTCTCATAAACCCTCTCGCTTTGAGCGACGGTAAAGCCAATGCTCTCGCAGAAGACGTCCACGCTATCGACCAGACCTTCGTCCGACAAGGCGGGAAGCATCTCATCGCAAACGGTACGAATGTAGTCGTCCGGCCGGCCCGCAAATTCCGGAGGAAGAGCGTGCGCGCCGAGAAAAGTGGTGTAAATGGTCACCGGGATATCGGTCGCCCAATTGTCGCGCGACCTTGAGCATTTTCCGTTCGTCCGCCAGGCGGAGCCCATAGCCCGATTTAATTTCCAGGGCCGTCACGCCTTCAGCCAGCAACGGCTCCAGCCGGCGAGCCGACTCGCGGAACAGCGTCTCTTCGTCGGCTGCCCGCGTGGCGCGCACCGTGGAATTAATGCCGCCCCCGCCTCGTGCGATCTCTTCGTAAGTCGCGCCGCATAGCCGCCGTTCGAACTCTTCAGCGCGCGAACCGGCGTAGACCAGATGCGTATGACAATCCACCAGGCCGGGCGTAACCCAGGCTTGCCCAAGGTCGTGCTCGCGATGCGGGCTGGAAGTAAAGCGGGAAGGGATCTGTCCGTCGTGGCCGATCCAAGCGATCTGAGTCCCGCTCACGACGATGGCCCCTGGCGAAATGAAGTCGCCCGGGTCGCCGGATGGGCAGACGCGGGCATTTCTCCAGAGCGTCACAGCATCAGACGGATTCATCAGTTCGGGAGCAGCGGCAGCTTCAAATGATGCGCGCGAGCGGTCTCTGTCGCTAGCGGGTAACCCGCATCGGCGTGGCGCATCACGCCGGTCGCTGGATCGTTGAAAAGCACGCGTTCGATCCGCTTCGCCGCCTCATCCGTTCCGTCGCAGACGATCACCACTCCGGCGTGCTGCGAATATCCCATGCCGACGCCGCCGCCATGATGAAAGCTGACCCAGGTCGCTCCGCCGGCCGTGTTCAACAGCGCATTGAGCAGCGGCCAATCCGAGACCGCATCCGAGCCATCCTGCATGGCCTCAGTCTCGCGATTCGGGCTGGCCACCGATCCGGTGTCTAAGTGATCGCGGCCGATGACGATCGGCGCCTTCAGCTCGCCCGTTCTCACCATTTCATTAAATGCCAGGCCCGCCAGATGACGCTCGCCCAGCCCCAGCCAGCAGATGCGCGCCGGAAGTCCCTGGAAAGCGATGCGCTGGCGCGCCATCTCAAGCCAGCGGTGGACGCGCTGATTCTCCGGGAAAAGCTGCTTCACCTTTTCGTCGGTCTTGTAGATGTCGTTCGGATCTCCCGACAGCGCCACCCAGCGAAATGGACCTTTGCCCTCGCAGAATAGCGGCCGAATATAGGCGGGCACGAATCCAGGAAAATCGAACGCGTTCTTGACTCCCTGCTGCAGCGCGACTTGCCGGATATTGTTGCCGTAGTCGACCACCGGCACGCCCATCTCGTGGAAGTCCAGCATCGCTCGCACATGCACCGCGCAGGATTGTGCCGCGGCGTCGCGCAACTCGGCGTGCTTGGACGGATCCTCACTGGCGGCCTTCCACTGTTCCACCGTCCAACCGATCGGCAAATAGCCGTTGATCAAATCGTGCGCCGAGGTCTGATCCGTCACCAGCGCCGGCCGGATGCTTCCGTTCTCCTTGGCACGTTTCACCAGCTCGGGCATGATTTCGGCCGCATTTCCCAGCAGTCCAATGGATACCGAATCCTTGCGATCGCAATGGAACTCGGATCAGTTCCAAAGCGTGATCCAGATCTCTCGCCTGCTTGTCCAGATACTTGGTTCGAAGTCTGAAATCGATGCGCGACTGCTGGCACTCCACGTTGAGCGAGACAGCTCCGGCGAAACTAGCGGCCAGCGGCTGCGCGCCGCCCATTCCGCCCAGTCCGGCGGTCAAAATCCATCGGCCAGCCAGATCCCCGCCGTAGTGTTGCCGTCCGGCCTCGGCGAAGTCTCGTAGGTTCCCTGCACGATGCCTTGCGAGCCGATGTAGATCCAGCTTCCCGCGGTCATCTGGCCGTACATCATCAGACCTTTTCGGTCCAGTTCGTGAAAGTGCTCCCAAGTTGGCCCAGGCCGGAACCAGGTTGGAATTGGCGATCAGGACGCGCGGCGCGTCAGGATGAGTCTTGAAGACGCCGACCGGTTTGCCCGATTGCACCAGCAAGCGTTTCGTCGGCTTCCAGCGCCTTCAGACGCGCCAGAATTTCATCGAAGCATTCCCAGTTGCGCGCCGCCCGCCCGATGCCGCCATACACCACCAGACTTTCGGGACGTTCCGCGACTTCCGGATCCAGATTATTTTGAATCATCCGGTAAGCCGCTTCCGACAGCCAGTTCTTGCAGGCTGAGGCACGGAGCCGCGACGGGTGCGCGGATTATTTCGCGTGGGATCGGTGCGTGTCATTTCGTGGTTGTGCAGCCTCAGCCAGCGCCGCCAGAAACTGATCGTTGTGCTTCGGCGATCCGATGGAAACTCGAACATGTTCCGTGAAACCCGGCTCGCGCCAAGGCTTGACGATCACGCCATATGGAAAGAGCCGTTTCGCTAATTCGGAGGCATCTTCGCGTGCATTGAAGAAGAGGAAATTCGCGAGCGATGGCGCGGGCTGGTAGCCCAGATCGCGCAGCTTACGCCCGACACGCGTCGCGCTCCGCAGTGGTCTGGCAAATGCATTCCTGGACATAGTCCGTATCTTCCAGAGCGGCGATGGCGGCCACCTGAGCCAATCGATTCACGTTGAAAGGTCCGCGCACCCGGTCCATGAGACTGATCAGCGACGCGTCCGACGCAACCGCATATCCAACGCGCAGACCAGCCAGTCCGTAAGCTTTCGAAAAGGTTCGCAAAACCATCCAGGGCACATGGCTTTGCTCCAGCATCTTCAGGAACGGCGGATAGGAGCTATCCACGGCCCCATAGTCGAAATAAGCTTCGTCGAACATGAGGATAGTGCTGTCCGGAATTGCCGCCAGCAGACGACACAGGTCATCGGCGGTCATCGAAGCGCCCACCGGGTTCGACGGATTGCTGAACATGATCATCCGCGTACGCGGCGTCATCGCCGCAATAAAGCCTGGAATATCGAAAGTGTAATCTTCCCGCAGCGGAACCATGCGCGGCTTAGCCCCGAACGATTGCGCGAAAATCACATGCAGTCCGTAGGAGGGAGAGAGCGTGAGCACTTCATCCCCTGGCGATAGGAAAGTCTCCACCGCCACCGAGATCAGATCGTCCGACCCGTTTCCAAAACCAAAGCGCTCGGGCGCTACATCCAGACGTTGAGCCAGCAGAGAGCGAAGATCGTTGCAAAACGGATCCGGATAAAGCCCTACGCTGGGAGCCACCTCGGCGATGGCCGCCAGCACTTTCGGACTGGTTTCGTAAGGATTCTCGTTGCTGCCTAATTTCGCAACTTCCCGCACCGCATAGTGGGCGCGCACATAGTCGCTCGAAACGCCGGCATTATAGAGCGGAAGGTTCCGCACTTCCGGCCTTACGCCATCCAGGAAGGCTTTGATGCACTGTCATTGCTTGGGAGCTGTTTTCGGCGCGGGCTTGGCGGACGGCGGAAGCATCAGCCACTACCTTCTTGCCTTCTTCGATCTGAGGCACGCATTGGTCCGACCGGCAGTTATTGGAGTTCGTGGAACCTAGCTTCTCCAGCAGCGCAATCGTTTCCGGATGCGGAATCGAATGATGGAATGGCCCGTTCGCAAAGTCGGCGACGGTATCGCCTTTCTTGCTCTTGACGTCCACTTTGGCGCCGCTCTTTACCAGGAACTGAATCATTTCGTTGTCACCCCGGAAAGCCGCACCGTCCAAAGCCGTGTAGCCCTTTTCGTCAGCAGCATTCACATCGGAGTCCAGATCGATGCAATACTTCGCAGCCGCCATCCAGGATTCTGGTGCATTCCGGCTGAAATTCAGCGCCCACCCCAACCCCACCGCGACCATGAGCGGAGTGTCGCCTTGCGTGGTGGCGATCCATGGATTCGCTCCGTGCTCCACCAAAAGCCGCATGGCAACCAGGTCATCCGATTGCGCAGCGCGCCAAAATGGCGTGGCCCCAGCCGTATCCACCCACGTACCGTCGTCAGGAAGGGCCCTGAACCAGACATGTTTCTTGAGCCTGGCGTTGGGGTCTGCCCCGTGATCCAACAGCGCTTTCATCAGATCCAGATAGCTGGTTTTTTCCTGGACCGTGATCGGCTGCGGATACCAAGCGTAAGGCGCCCATTGCATATCGATGGTGGCATAAAGAGCGGTGAGACCGGAGTCGGACGACAGCTTCGGATCGGCGCCGTGATCGAGCAGGTACTTCGCAAGGTCGTAACGGCCGTTGCTGATAGCCAGGACCAACGGCGTCATTTTCTCGCCAGCGCCAGTGTCGTTGACATCGGCGCCTGCTTCGAGCAACGCCCGCGCGGCTTCCATCTGCCCATCCCGTGCGGCGAACAACAACGCGGTCATGCCGCCCATCACCGTGGCTCCTTGCCGTTCCTTCTTCTTCTTTGCCGCAGCGGCCACGTTCTTGTTAGCCGCGGCATCTTTGGACTTCTTGCGCTTGGCGCCGGGATGCTTTTGGAGCTCGTCGATTTGAGCCGAGAGCTTTTGCACCTGCGCCTGCAAATCCGCGACTTGAGTTGTTGACTCCGGGGTCGTGGCAGCGACCTTATCCGGCTGCGCCTTGCCGTCGCGGTTCAACCTTAGCGTCCGCGCGGCTTTACTCTCTGGCGACTTGGCTTTGTCCGATTCTCTTTTCCTTCGGCAACGGCTTGCCATTCTCGTCCACCGGATCGCCGTTTTCATCGGTTTCGACACATCCATTGACATCGAACACCGAGCCGCAACCCGGATCAACCGCTTTGGTGGTGATTTTGGCGTCGGCTCCGTGCGCCATCAGCACCTTAATTGCCGCGCCACGATTGAATGCCGCGGCAAACATCAAAGCCGTCTGCCCATGGCTGGTTTCCTTGGCGTTCGCATCGGCCCCGTGGTCGAGCAATACCTTGACGGCTTCCGCGCCGCCGGCTGCTGCCGCCATCATCAACGGAGTGGTGCCGTGGGCGTCGGGCGCGCTCGCGCTGGCTCCAGCTTTCAACAGCGCTTCGATGATGGATGCATTCCCGCTCTTGCAGGCCATGAAGAGAGGTGTCACAGCGCCCAGCCGAGTCTCGGCCTTGACGTTGGCCCCCGCGTTCAGCAGCAGTTGAACCATTTCGAGGTCGTCGTTGGACGCGGCCCAATGCAGAGCTGTCATGCCATCGCCCTGCGCTTTGTTCACATCCTCTTTTTGGTTCAGCAAATCACGGACGGCAGCTCTGTCGCCTTGCTGAGCCGCATCGGCCAGCCGAACTTCACCCGCGGCGCTAGCCAGCAGCGCGGTGAGAAAAATCCCTGCAATTAGATTCTTGAAGGACATGCTATTGCTCCCTCAGGCGTCCACTTCTCCCGTACTGTCGCCGATGCTCTTGGCATCAATCCCGAGCTTATGCAACACCGTCAATAGAACATTCGCCATCGGCGTCCCGTCTTTGGTCACCACGTGGCGATTGCCCTTAAAGGCGCCGTTGGCGTGTCCCGCCATGAACAGCGGCAGGCGCTTGTGATTGTGAACATTGGAGTCGCCCATGGGACTGCCATACAGCACCAGCGAATGGTCGAGCAAACTGCCGTCGCCATCGGGCGTGTTCTTCAGTTTGTCCAGGAAATAGGCAACCTTGCTCACGTGATACTGGTTGAGCTTAGCGAATTCCGCGATCTTCGCTGGATTCTCTCCGTGATGAGAACAGGAGTGGAAAGAGGTCTTCACCCCGCTCTCCGGGTAGGTCCTCTGGCAGACGTCGCGGCTCATCTTGAAAGACGACACTCGCGTAATACCCGCCATGAAGGCCAGAGTTTGCAGGTCGAACATCAGCTTGACATGCTCCTCAAACGAGTCGGGTACGCCGATGGGCGCCGCGGGCAACGCGCGAGCCGTGCTATTCGAGTTGTATTGCTCGATCTTCTGAATGCGCCGCTCAATTTCGCGAACGTCATCGAGATACGCGTCCAGCCGGCCGCGATCGCTCGGACCCAGGCTCTTCGAAATCCGCGCCACATCCTGCCGGATCAGATCGAGAATACTGCCGTTTTCTTCCTGGCGCGCGATGCGTTGCGCCGGCGTGCCGCCGTCGCCGAACAAACTCTCGAAGGCTTGCCGCGGATCTCGCGTCATGGGCAGCGGCGTGGTGGGAGACGCCCAGCTGATGGTGTCGGAATAGACGCAGGAATAGCCGTAGTCGCAAGCGCCCGATCCGTCGACGCTCTCGATGCACAACTGGATCGAAGGCAACGGGGTGTCCTGGCAATATTGCTGGGCGTACATCTGATCGATCGATGTGCCACAGAAGATATCCGCACCCTCGGTCATCTTGGCGTGGCCCGCGGTGAGGAACGCCGCGCTGGAGCGGAAATGGTCGCCGCCCTCTTCGGACGCCACCCAGGCAGTAGCCGGGTTCAAGTCGGTTCCGCTGACAATCGTCACGTGCTCACGGAACGGCTCAAGCGGCTTCAGGATCTGGCTGAATTCGAAATCGGCGCCCTCTTTTGCGGGCGACCAATAGTGCTTGTTCGATCCATCCACCGTGCTGCCGGCCGCGCCATGTACCATCTCAATGCAAGCCAGGTGAGGGCGAGCGGACGCCGCCGTCTTGGCCAGCGGTGTCTGGGCGGGAACCATCGAGTCCAGTAGCGGCAGCGCGACGCCCACGCCCAAACCGCGAAGTAGGGTGCGCCGCGAAAGGTGCTTCTTAGTGATGTACATTGCCCTTGGTCTCCTGAGTACTTCCGTTGCCGTCCGCCAGCGACTTAGATGGCTTGCCGCCGTCGTTTTGGTGATTTTCCGTAACGCTTCCGTCCCCTGGGGCGCCGCCCTCTGCCCGGCTGGTCTGGAAGGACGGCGCTGTTCACAACACCCAGAACAAACGACGAGAACCGGTTGTCAGTGCTCGCCGCCTGTCGTTCGATGGAGCGAACCGTCGGCATGTCGCGATAATCGATAACGCGTCCCAGCCCATACGCCAGGAGGTTTTCCGTGAATGTTTCAAGGAAAGCGTCGGAGTGGTTCAAAAGCGCCTGGCGAAGGCTGGTCGGCCCATCCAGCTTGGTTCCATCGAACATTTGCCCGGTCGTGTCCAGGGGCAAACCGCTATCGTTGACGCGCCAGCCTCCGACAGCGTCAAAATTTTCCAGCGCAAAGCCAATCGGGTCGATGATCTTGTGGCAACCCGCGCAATTGGCGTTCTTGCGATGCTCTTCCATTCGCTGCCGGACCGAAAGCAGCTTCAGCTCGCCGCTTGAGGCGTTTTCACTCAGAGCAGGCACGTTGGGAGGCGGCGGTGGTGGCGGAGTCCCCATCAGAACTTCCAGCACATACTTGCCGCGCTGCACTGGAGAGGATCGGTTTGAAACCGACGTGAGCGTGAGTATGCTCGCCTGCCCGAGCAATCCAAGGCGATTTTGGTCGGCAATCTCAACGCGTCTGAAGCGGGTGCCAAGGACATTCGGGATCTTGTAGTGTTTCGCCAGAATCTCGTCCACAAAAGTGAAGTTGGCCGTCAATAGCTCCAGCATGTTGCGGTCGTCGCGAACAAAGCTATTGAAGAACAGCTCGGTTTCCCGCTGCATCGATTGCCCCAGGTTCGCATCGAAGTTCGGATAAAGATACGCATCCGGCTGGGCATCCTTCAGATTTTGCAAGTGCAGCCACTGCGAGGCAAAATTGGTCGACAAAGCCTCCGACTTCGGATCCGCCAGCATGCGCCGCACCTGCTGCTCCAGCGCCGGCTGTTCGTGAAGTTTCGCCTGGCTCGCTAAAGAAATGAGTTCGTCGTCGGGCGCGCTGCTCCAAAGAAAGTACGACAAGCGGGAAGCCAATTCGAGATCGCTGATGCGATAGTTGGAGCCTGGGGCTACGTTTGCCGGTGTCGGCTCGAAACGAAAGATGAACTTCGGATTGGCGATCATCGCTTGCACGGCCATTCGGATTCCGCCTTCAAAGCCATCCCGGTTGCGGCCGGCCACGTAGAGATTCATCAACGCCTCGACATCCGAGTCGTCCGGATCCCGGCGGTAGGCCTGGCGTGCCAGCCTGGAGATGATTTTCTTGGCGCAGCCAAGGTCGTCGTCGCCGCTCGGGCGGCAGGTGAATATCCGGCGGCGGCTAGGCGTGTCGCCAAGCCCCGAGGCGTTATAAGGACCACTGATGGCGAGATCGTGCAAATGCGGCAGTGACGTCAAGCCAGCCATATCAGCCTCGTTCAGGTCGACCAGGCTGTACTCGATCGGCGTCACAATATCTTCCAGCGGCCCTTCGAAGTGCTGAATGAACGCCGCTGAAACGCGCTGCGGCCCGGCCTTCACTTTGATCGGTGGAGTCTGAAGGTCGTCCCACTTCGTTCGCTTCGGGTCGATGTCCAGCAAAGCAACCCGCTCGCCGTTAATGGAAATCTCAATCTGCTGCCCCTTACCCTGGCTCTTTCCAAACAGCGGACCGTCCACCGAGTAGTAGAACGTCATTTTGAAGACGTATTCGGCGTCGATTGGAAATTGATGGATCACGCTCAATCCACCGCGAGTTCCCACCGGCGCGCCTTCCACGTGACGTAACTGCGATACGTTTTTGGAAAGCTGGAAGGTGGTCACCGACGGAGTTGTGTCGATGTCGCCCACCGCGAGGCGGCTAATCTTGCCCGCAGTCCTTATGTAAGCATCCATCAAGGCAGGAGAAAAGTTCAGCGCGTCCGCCATGTTGTCAAATCCGTGGCTCATGTCGTCGGCTGGCAGAAGCGGCGCGACATCCACCTTCAAATTCAGAAGGTCGCGGACGGAATTGGCGTATTCGCTGCGATTCAGCCGGTGGAGAGCCGGCCTGCCGGGATTGGGATGAATGGCTGCAGCCTGGTCGATACCCGATTCAAGCGCTGAAACGAACGCTTTGGTGGTGGCAGCGTCGGGACGAGGCAAACCAACGGGCGGCATCAAACCGGCCCGCAGTTTTCGAATCACCTTCTCCAGTTGCTCGGAGGATTGATCCGGGTGCGCCAGGTCGACTTTCGTCCACGAGAACCCGCCGGATTTCAGTTTCTCGTTGTGGCAGACTTCGCAGTACTTTTTCACCAGCGCCTGTTCGGAAGCGGCATCCGGCGCCTGCGCCCAAGCCACCGCACCAAAGACCAACAGACTTACAAAAGCAAGCTTCTTTCGCATCTTCCTTAAGTCCCTAATTTCTGGGAAGCAAAGCAACTTGGCTGGCCGCAGGACGGGAGTCGGCTAAACTGATCGAAAGCACCATATCGTTTGCTACTCGAGACCGGGATTTCAGGTGCCTTGTCCCGAGCTTATCACAGCCGAACGCGTTCAGCAGCTTAACCTTAGACTACACTGAGGGGCTTGAAACTGAGAATAGAGATTGACCGGCCAGATCGACATTTTTTGCCTGAAATGAGCTTACATCGGCCAACCCGCAGCGAAAATCCCTCATAAATGGGGCGGGCGCCCGTTCCGGCCTGGTCGACTTTGTAAAAATGCTTGTCAAGACTAGCGTCTCTTTGCCGAATCCATGGCTCTGCCCGCCCGTCTCACCCGATAAGCGTTGCGAATGAGTGGGGTGGACAGCACGATGCTCGTGGTGGGGACTCCATAGTGCAGCAGCTTCATGATCAGCTCTTCCAACTCCGCGATGGAGGACACCAGCACCTTCATATTGAGAGCATCGCTGCCGGTAACGTGATAGCACTCGCGAATCTGCTCACAATCGGCCACGAACGCCATCAGTTGCCGGTACTGAGGGCCGTCGGAGCTCATGCGAATCAGCGCCATGATGCCTAGACCCAGGCTGGCGGGATCCACCTCGGCGCGATATCCGCGGATGATGCCCGCATCTTCGAGCCGGCGCAAACGCTCGGCGGTGGCCGAAGGGGAGAGACCGGCCGTACGCCCCAAGTCGGCATAGGACAGGCGGGCATTCTTCTGCAACTCCTCCAGCAGCTTCAATGCTATTTCGTCGATCAGAGGACTGATTTCACTGCTCGTGATCATTTGTACAGTACATTCTAGCGAAGAGTGTGGGTTAACACAATCGTCGTCCACGTACGCTGCGAACTGTTAGAAAACTCATACCTATGTGCGCAAGCGCCAGCTGCGCACGGTCTGAAACGTTCCTTCGGCGGCTCAATCCATCGTTCTTGGCTGGCCCGTGCTCTACAATCGAGCACAGGTGCCGGTTTTTTCCGTGGATTCGTTATTGCAAAAAGTTGCCTGATCGATCTAGAATGTTGCAACTCGCATACAACGTGGTATTCGATTGGTTAGCTCGCTCCGCCCTGCGAGCCAACCCAGGCACGCTTCAAGGAAAGGTAGTCATCCGATGCGAAAGATAACTGAGCTGCTGTTACTAGGTTTTTGTCTGGCTGCGACACTGCCCGGACAGGGTTTGACGTCTGTCGCCGGAACCACGAAAGATCCGACGGGAGCGGTAATTCCAGGCGCCGCCGTGGTGTTAACGAACGTCGACACAGCGGCGGAGCGGAATGAAGTCTCTGATTCTCAGGGCCGCTACACATTTTCACAGGTGCAGCCCGGATCGTATAAGCTGACGGCGAAAGCGCAGGGGTTTAATGATGTGACGGTGGACGTGCGCCTGCAGATTAATACGCCGGCGACGATCGACTTGAACTTCGAAAAGGTCGGCACCGTATCGTCCTCGGTTTCCGTCTCGTCTGAAGCGGTGTTGGTGAACACCACCGACGCTTCCATCGGAAACGCAATAGGGACCCAGGCCATCACCCAGCTGCCGTTTGAAGCTCGGAACGTGGTGGGTCTTCTGGCGCTTCAGCCGGGCGTCGCCTACCTGGGCGCTCAAGACCAGCCCGTTCTCAGCTCCAGTGGCAATGGCCACGTCACGCTGAACGACCCGCGCAGTGGCGCGGTGGACGGCGGCAAATCCGATCAGGGAAATGTGACCCTGGACGGCGTAGACGTGAACGATCAACAGAATCGCGCCTCTTTCACCAGTGTTCTACGGGTCACGCTGGATTCGGTGCAGGAGTTCCGCACCATCACCACCAATGCGGGTGCCGAATACGGCCACAGCTCAGGCGCGCAGGCTACGCTGGTCACAAAAAGCGGCACAAACCTCTTCCATGGCGCACTTTATGAATATCTGCGAAATACGGACACCAGCGCGAACACCTTCTTCAACAATTCGGCAGGCGTACCGCGCCAGAAGCTGAACCGCAATGTCTACGGTGTCGCGATCGGCGGGCCGATCAAGAAAGACAAGCTGTTCTTCTTTCTCAACTATGAGGGGCGCAAAGACGCCAGCGACCAGGCGCTGTTACGCGTGGTTCCCACCGACGCGCTGCGGAATGGCATTGTCCAGTACGTCCGCAACGATGGAAGCGTTGGATCCCTGAACCCTGCGCAGGTCAAGCAGTTGGACTTGGGGGGCATTGGCGAGGACCCAGCCACGCTGGCCCTCTTTCAAACGTACCCGCACGCCAACGACACCACGGTCGGTGACGGCCTCAATACTGCCGGATTCCGCTTCAATGCGCCGGCGCCGCTGCGCTATAACACCTACATTGCAAAACTGGATTATCAGATAACCTCTAAGAACTCGTTCTTCTTTCGCGGGAACCTGCAAAATGACAATTATGCCATCCAGGGACCGCAGTTCCCGGGCCAGCCGCCGAACAGCGTTTACTTAAACAACAGCAAGGGTTTTGCCACCGGCTTGACCACCGTCCTCTCGCCGGCCTTGGTCAATACGCTGCGCTACGGATACACGAGGGAGGGCGTGCAAACCACCGGCGTGACGGAGTCGGCGTATGTGAGTTCTCAACTCCATGGACAACCCGTTTGGAACCACCACGGGGACCGCCCAGATTATTCCGACCCACGATATTCACGACGATATCGTCTGGAACAAAGGCGCGCATACTTTCAGCTTTGGAACTGAGTTTCTGATCACGCACAACAATTACACTTCAGACTCGAACTCTTTCAGCACAGCGATAGAAGACGGCCTGTATCTGCAAGGCGACGGTGGTCCGCTGCTGCCGGCGGATGCGACCCGCAGTCTGACGACCATCGATGTTATGGATACGCTGCTAGGTCTCCAGACCAAACTTCAGACTCGCGCTAACTACGATCTGCAGGGGACTGCTTTGTCCCAGGGCGCGCCAGTAGTCCGAATCTTCAAAGAGCAGCACTATGATTTGTACGCGCAGGATTCCTGGAAGGTGACGCGCGGCCTCAACATTTCCATGGGCCTGCGTTTGGGTCTTAATCCCGCGATTTACGAGACCCAGGGTTACAACGTCGATTCTTCACAGCCGCTGGCACAGTTTTACGCGAATCGAATCTACTTCAACTCGATCGGCGAGTCTCAGGCTAATGCGGGCAATGTGGTATACAACTTGTCGAAAACCACGGGTAGAGGGTTGTACCCCTTCCAGACAGATTGGGCGCCGCGATTCGGGATCGCTTACTCCCCGCAAGGTAACTCGGGATTATCCAAATTTTTGTTCGGAGGGCCCGACCGCTCTTCAATTCGCTTCGGCTTCGGTATCTTCTACGATGCATTTGGCCAAGGTTTGGAGCGCGATTTTAGCAACAGCGTAGGGTTCGCGAACCTCATTCAAAGCCAGCCCGGGCAACTCATCGCCGGTGTGCCGCGTTTCACCGGCATCAACTAACCGCCTCTGTCCGCGTTCCCAGCTGCACCCGCGGGCGGTTTCCCGCAAACCGCTCCGCCTGTGGATCTGCAGTCTCAAACCATCGACGATCAGTTGAAGGCGCCGTACACCATGAATTGGAACCTGAGCTTCGGGCGTCAGTTCAATGGAGGATTCTTCTTGCAAGTGTCCGGCGTTCACCGGGAGGCCGTACATTCCCTGATCGGGGAGGACTTTGCTCAAATGACCAACCTGAAGGATCCCACCTCCGGTGAGACCTATTATCAAGCCGTCGCACAAATGGCGCCGTATGTTTTTGCCGGTGTGGCTCCAAACAAGGTTCCCAACATTCCTTTTTGGCAGAACATGTGGCCCGGCGCGGCCGGCAATGGTCTGACGGCTACGCAGGGAGTTACACGCAATATCTGGCCTCGGGTGGCGATTGGACCACGGCTTTGCTCAACGTGGACGTCAACTGTAGCTCCTTCGTGCAGCAAGCTCGGCCCCTACTCCATGTGGAATGCCCAGTATGCCGCTCTGTACGCTTTCCGTTCCATCGGCAGGGGCAATTATAACGGGCTGCATGTAACGCTGCGGAAGGCTTTCAGCCATGGCGTTCAGTTCGATTTCAACTACACCTGGTCGAAATGCGAAGACCTTGGCTCGTCGCCCGAATCAATCGGCGCGGTGGATCCGCTGGGATCCATTTAAACGGCTTCACACAAAGCCTGAACAAATCTGTCTGCGACTACGACATTACCCATATATTTAGCACACTCGGCGTCTTTGAGTTCCCGTTCGGGAAAGGCAGAGCTTTCATGGGGAATGCCAACAGGTTCGTCGATGGGCTCCTCGGCGGTTGGCAGGTCAGCACCGTACTAACCGTCGATAGTGGCTTGCCGGTCAGCGTTCAGAACGGGATCGGTTACCCAACAGTTTGGGACTTTACGGGTTTTGCCACACAAACCGGCGCTCTTCCGGCGCAGACGACTGACAAGAATGCTCCATCTGCCGTTCCCGGCACCTCGGGCGGCCCGAACATCTTCTCCGATCCGGCAGCCGCTCTGGCCGCTTTCACTCCAACGTTGGCCGGCCAAATCGGATCGCGCAACGTCATTCGCGGTCAAGGCCCCTTCAGCCTCGACATGGGCCTTTCCAAGCGCTTCTACCTGTTTGCATACAAAGATCAGCCGCACACATTGCAATTTCGCGCGGAAGCGTTCAATATCACCAATACCGTTCGCTTCGATCCCAACAGCCAGGCCGACGTGAACAGCAATAGCGGCGGAATTATGAGTCTTGCCAATCCGAATAAATTCGGGCAGTATAGCTCAACCTTTGGTACACCGCGTGTGTTTCAGTTTTCGGCCCGTTACGAATTCTGATCGGTCGCGTTAACAGTAGTGCCAACATGCCGCTTACTGACGTGCGCGGTTCAGTAGATTCCGTGTACTACCGAGCCGCGACCGTGAGGGAGCTTAGGTCTCGCCTCGGCAAGGAAAGGCGGTTGAGGGAACTGAGTGAGATGGGGCATTCTGAGAGTGCGAAGCCAGCGCGAAGAAGACCGTATCGACAGTGGTGCGTCGCAGCCCGAGAGGGAGCCTGGTCCCAGGATCCCATGCGGAAAAACAGTGGTTAACGGCTTGGCGTGAAAAGCCGGGCTGATTCCGTTCGGAAGATTATTCTGAATGGCACGATCTGGCCGCTGGAGGCGCGAAACAGGAGCGAATCCATGCTAGAAAACGTGCAGAAGAGAAAAAGGAAGAAGAAGGGGATGTGCCTCGCGGATCGACCGATGGTGGAGGCCAATGCTGCCGGCATCGACATTGGAGCGCGAGAGATTTATGTAGCCGTGCCGCCGGATCGAGACCAGGAGCCGGTACGGATGTTCGCCAGCTTCACCGAAGATATCCAGCGGTTAGCGGACTGGCTGGAGTCGTGCGGTGTTCAAACGGTGGCAATGGAGTCCACCGGAGTGTATTGGATTCCGTTGTACGAGATACTCGAGGCCCGCGGATTGAAGCCGTGTCTGGTCTATGCGCGGCACATGAAGAATGTCACGGGGCGCCGCACCGACTGGCATGACTGCCAATGGATTCAGTATTTACATTCGGTCGGGCTGCTACGCGGAGCCTTCCGTCCGGCGGAGGAAATTTGCGCGGTTCGGGCGATTATGCGGCACCGGCAAGAATTGGTGCAGATGGCGGCGCAGCACGTCCAACACATGCAAAAGGCCCTGACCCAGATGAATCTGCAAATTCACCACGTCATCAACGACATCACCGGGCTAACTGGTCTGGCCATCGTGGATGCGATTTTGGGTGGCGAAAGGGACGCCTCGAAGCTGGCTCAGTTGCGGCATTACCGCATCCAAGCCGATGAAGAGACCATCCGTAAATCGCTGGTGGGCAATTGGCGCGGCGAGCATCTGTTTGCGCTCCGGCAGTCGCGTGAAGAGGTATGGCAACTATCAACAGCAAATCGAGCAATGCGATGCCGAGATCGCTCGACTGTTGGCCGACATCGAGCCGAAAGTGGATCCCGAGCAGCGTCCACTGCCCCCGGATCAGAAAGAAACGGTGCACCCGCAGCGGCCGGAATTCGAGCGATGGGGGCTTCGACATGCGCACGGAGGTATACAAACGATTAGGGGTGGACGTGCTGCAGATTCCGGGTTTGGAGCGGACTGCTTTATCGCTACTGACCGAAGTGGGACCCGATCTGGGCCGGTTTCCAACAGCAGCTCATTTCGTCTCCTGGCTTGGTCTGTGCCCCGACAACGACCTGAGTGGAGGGCGCTGGTGGAGAGGCGCCCGCAAGGTAAATAATCGCGCCGGGCAAATGTTTCGCCAGGCCGCTGCGGCGCTCCACCGCAGCCAGACGCAACTGGGCCATTTCCTCCGGCGCATGAAGGCCAAACTGGGACCTCTGGGCGCCACCATGGCCACCGCGCGAAAAATCGCGGTGATTTTCTACACCATGGTGAAGAACCAGATCGAATACGATCACAGCATCTGGGCCGAACAGCGAAACGCAGCGCCAGCGCCAACACGAAAATAGACTCAAGCGCCAAGCGGCTCGCCTTGGGTATCTCCTAATTCCCCAAAATGCTAATCCCCAGTCCAATGAGGGTTGATGTTCCTCGGAAGTCGGTGTCGGCGCATCGAAAGACAAAGATTTCATCGGTAATCCGCCGCAACAGGCAGCGGTTTGTTGCGCCAATACCGGTTATTACCGTTGAATCGCACTTCACTGTCCTCAGTTCTTTTGTCATACTGCGCATAATGAACGCTATTGAACCGGCCAGTCCCCGGACTAAAGAGATGAGTATCACCTTAGATGGTCATTCCCTGACGATTGACGACGTCGCCGGCATCGCGCGGAACCGGAGAAAAATAGAAATCGATCGGGACGCTAGGGATCGGATCGACAAGTGCCGCGGTCTTTTGGAACGCAAGATTACGGCGCGCGAAATCATGTATGGCGTTAATACTGGCATCGGCGAGTTGGCCGACGTAGTGCTTACTCCAGAAGAGGCGGAACGCTACCAGAAATATCTGCTTTATTCCCATGCGGCGGCTGCGGAGAACCGTGTGCCGAAGAAGATGCGCGCGCGGGAATTCTTTCGCGATTGAACACCACTGCTGGGGGCATTCTGGAATTCGCTTTGAGATCGTCCAAACTCAGGTTGAGATGCTGAACAAAGGCGTGACGCCGGTGATGTGCCAAAAAGGTTCAGTGGGAGCCTGCGGCGATCTCGCGCCGATGGCGCAAGGCGCAATCACGATGATGGGTGAGGGCGAAGTTTTCTATCAGGGGAAACGGCTGCCTGCCAAAGAGGGAATGGCGGCGGCCGGGACCCCTACCATTGTTTTCCGCGAGCGCGATGGGTTGGCCGCCATTAACGGCTCCGATTTGATTACGGGTATGGGCTGCCTCCAGATTTACGACGCGGAGAGATGGCTCAAGACCCAGGAAATCGCCCTGGCTATGACGCTGGAAGCGCTCAACGCCAACATGAACGGCGTACGATCAGCGGCTGCATGCGGTGCGCGGGCTACCCGGGCGCCCAACAATGCGCTGAAAACATCCGCACGTTAACAGCGGTTCCACTGTTGAAGCGGCCCGGCAAAAAGGTTCAAGACGCTTATTCGCTTCGCTCCTGTCCTCAAGTGGTGGGCGCGGCGCGGGACGCCTGCAAATGGTCGCGGTATATGCTCGAGATCGAACTGAATCACGCCGCCGACAATCCGGTCTTTTTTCCAGACGACGATGTAGTGTTGACGGGCGCGAACTTTCAGGCACACCCATGGCTTTCGGCTTGGAATTGCTCGGTCTGTCCCTCACCACTCCATCGCTGTGTTGTCCGAGCGGCGTCTTAACCGCTTGATGAACCCGCATCTGTCCATGGGGCTGCCGGCCTTTTTAACGAAAGGGGCCGGGATGTTTTCCGGGTGTGATGCTCTCTCAGTACACCGCGGGAGCTTTGGTCTGCGAGAATCGCGTCCTAAGCAATCCGGCGGCCGCCGGCTCCATTCCAGCCGCCGCGGACCAGGAAGACTTCGTGTCCATGGGCATGACAACAGCCATCAAGACCCGTCAGATTATCGAGAATTGCTGGCAGGTGATCGCGATTGAACTGATGGCGGCCGCGCAGGCCTTCGACTTTCGCGCTCCGGTTCGGCCCGCTCCGGAACTCAGGCCGCATACGAAGTTATCCGTCAGCATGTTGCGAAACTGGAAGAAGACCGGCCGCTCTATGACGACATCAACACCCTGGCAAGAGTTGTCAAAGAGGGCAAAATGCTGGAAGCGGTAGAGGCCGTTACCGGTACACTCAATTAAAAGGAGTACTCATGAATCATTTGTCGCGCGCTGCGCTGGCGTTGATCGCGGGCACGGCCTGGGGGCAGCAACCGTCGACCGAACTGGCGCCGAAACAACCAGCCGAAAGGGGGAGCGCGTCGACATGCAGAACGATGGTCCGGCCCATCGACATGCACAACACCGTGTGGATCGAGGACATGACGCTGCTCGAAATACGCGACTCCATCAAAGCCGGCAAGACCACTGCGCTGGTGATGGTGGGAGGCATGGAGGACAACGGACCGTACGTCACGGTCAGCCAACACAACAGCGTCATAAGATTCATTGGCGAGAAAATCGCGCGCGAGCTTGGCAATGCTCTTTGCGCGCCGGTGGTCGGTATGGCGCCCGGAAATCCAGAGGCCTCTCTCGAGCCCCGGAAGCATCGTTCTCTCGAACGATACTTACAAGAACATGCTCACCGACATGGGAGCCAGCCTAAAAGCCGAGGGCTTCAAGAACATTTTGTTCATGGTGGATCACGGAGGCGATCAGCAGGGCGCCATCGAGGGCAAAAGTTCTCTCCGAGAAGTGGAAAGGATCCGGTGTCCGGGCCATCTATGTTGCTGCCTATTACGACTACGATGCCGTGGAGAAGTTCGAGCAGGGACGTGCTTGGGGTCCACGAAAAGTCCGAGGGCTATCACGACGACTATTACACTGCGTCCATTTCGGTGGCCATCGATCCGAATGGCATCGTCTGCCGGAACGCGTGAAGGCCCACAAGACCACCCTGAACGGCCAGGACATGGCGTCCGCCAAAGCCATCGCGGATGGCAAGAAAATAATCGCGTTTCGTACCGAGGCTGCGGTGAATTCGATCCGCCAACTGCCTGGCCGTCATTTCCAAATGAAAGCGAAACATCGCCGCCGCTTCCTGGCCTACTTTTCAAGCACCGGCCTAGCTGCTACTTTTGTTGCCCGGAGTGCTCTGGACGCGCCTCGAAGGACAAGAAGACTCCCAGGATCACGCTCACATGGTGAAGGCCGCCGAGCCAATCGCCGGCCTGAATTTCACCGACGCCCAGCGCGAGCTATTGATCGGCGATGTGAATAATCATCTCAATCAGTATGAGCATTTGCGCAAGATTCCGCTCGCGAATGACTTTTCCCATGCGTCCGCTTTACACCTCCCGTTCTCCCCGAGATGAAGTTTAACATGCTTCGCCGTCCGATGAAGATGAGCAAAACAGCCGACGGTTCAGCGGCCGTCGAATCTGGAGGACGTGGCGTTTTGGCCGGTGACTGATCTGGCCGCGCCGCTCGGCCACGCGCCAGGTGCGTTCGGTGGAACTGACTGAAATGTACCTGGGTAGCGTCTGAAGCGCTATAACCACCCGGGGGTGGCAGTTTCTCATCACTACTCACCGACGACCTGGCGATGAAACAAGCCAAAAAAGGCGGATGCCGAAATTGCCGCGGGCCGGCATCGGGGACCGCTCCACGGCATTCCCTGGGGCGCAAAAGATCTCATCTCAAAGAAGGGTTATAAGACCACTTGGGGCGCGGTGGCGTTTAAGGATCAGAGCTTTGATTATGACGCCACCATCGTCGAGCGGCTCCAAAACGCCGGCGCAGTGCTGATCGCAAAACTCACCACAGGCGAACTGGCGGGCGGCGATGTGTGGTTCGGCGGCACGACGAAAAATCCGTGGAATCCGGAAGAAGGATCCAGCGGTTCTGGTCGGCTGGTCCCGCTTCCGCCACCGCCGCGGGTTGTGTTGGATTTGCCCATCGGCACCGAAACAGGCGGTTCCATTGTTTCGCCGTCGACGCGCTGCGGAGTGTACGGAATGCGGCCCAAGCTATGGGCAGAATCAGCCGCCACGGCGTGATGACGCTAGCGTGGAGCCTAGATAAAGCGGGCCCAATTTGCCGCGGCGTGGAAGATTGCGCGCTGGTGCTCGACGCGCTTCAAGGTCCCGACGGCAAAGATCTCACAGTTACCGACGTTCCTTTCAATTGGGACGCGGCGATCGATGTCACTAAGCTCCGGGTTGGTTATCTCAAAGCCGCTTTCGATGAGCCCCGGCCTGACAAGGAAGAAGCGGAAAACGATGCCGCGGCTTTGGATAAGCTCCGCGCGATGGGAATCAATCTCATGCCGATTGAGCTTCCCGCTTTTCCGATCGAAGATCTGATGCGCGTGGTGGAAGCGGAAGCCGCAGCGGCGTTCGATGCTTTTACGCGGAACAAACAGGACGACCTGATGGTTCGTCAGGACAAAGACTCCGATGCGAATATGGTACAGGAACAATCGCTTCGTTCCCGCCGTGGAGTACATTCAGGCTATGCGCGTGCGTACGCTGATGATGCAGGCAATGGCGCGAACCATGTCGGACCTTGACGTCTACCTGGCGCCCATCACTTCCCATCACCCTCCGAAGCCCAACAGCGTGTTGGATCTCAACACCACGCTGACGAATCTCACGGGCCAGCCCACCGTTGTTGTTCGCAACGGATTCACGGCGAAAGGCATGCCTACCAGCATCACGTTTACGGGCAAAGTTTACGGCGAAGCGAAACGCTTGCCCTGGCGCGAGCCTACCAGTCCGCCACCAAGTTGGCACTCGCTGGCATCCTAGTTTAAGCTAGATTATGCCAACCGCCCGAAAGACTCCTGTTTGCTTTTACTTATCGTCGCTGTTTTTTCTCTGGCGTCGGCTCAAACTCCCGCCGGTCACCCGCTACGACCTCAAAATGCAGGATCTCAAGTATGTCTACGGGCCTTTCCACGCCCGTGGCGCGGGTTCCGCGTGGAGGCATTATCGAGACCAACACCGTGGACGCCGACGGCAAGGCGCTAGAAGCGAGGGGCCTTGAAAGTTCCAGGCTTCAACCCGTTGAACCGGCCCCTTCTATGATAGAAGGAGCGGAGCCAGGCTAAGATTCTCTGGTGTTGCACTTCTTAAAGCGTTGAAGTGGACGGCTGCCGAGGGCTACGGCGATATCGACCCCACCTTCGGAGGCGCGCTGAACAGCAATCACTACACGCCGATGCTCGGCAAAGGAGTGGAGGCGAAGTCGTGGGTCTATCCGGATCGACAAGACCGCAAACGTCACCCACCTTTCGGCGCTAAGGACTCCAACTTTTCCGTGAAGACCCCGCTCTCATCCGTTCGTAGGATGCGTGGGTGTGGCTCCAGCGGATGGAGAAGTGCGCAGCTCCATTGTTCCCGCGGAGTTCGGAGGAAATATGGATGCATCGGAAGCCAGCGCCGGTAATACGCTTCTACTTGCCCGTCAATGTTCCTGGAGCGCTCTCTATTCATGGGCGACGCCCACGCAGCTATGGGAGATGGAGAAATCGCCGGCACCGCTGTTGAGATCTCAGCTCGAGTGCGCGTTCAGGCCGACGTCATCAAGGGCAAAACGATCGATTGGCCACGCTTTGAGAACGACGACTACCTCATGGCCGTCGGCATCTACCGTCCGTTGGACGATGCTCTTCGGATTGCCTTTACTGAGTTGGTCCAGTGGATGCACGAGCGCAACGGGCTCTCCGAAACCGACTCCTACGAGCTGCTTTCTAAAGTCGCCGAGATCCACCTGGCGGAAATGGTTGACCCGAACTACGTGATCGTCGCCAAAATCCCCAAGAAATATTTGCCGCAATGATTCAGCGAATCCTGGCAGCTAAGCGCGCTGGCGGTGGTGCTGGCCAATGCCCAGCAGTCCCGGATCGTGCTTCAAACCAGCACTATTTTGGACGGCAAGGGCGGCATCCTGAAAGACCAGCAAATCGTAGTCGAGGGATCGCGCATTCAGTCGGTGAAATCGGGCGCGGGCGCGGTCACTTACGACTTGAAAGGTCTCACGGTAATGCCGGGCTGGGATCGATGTGCACGTGCATCTGGTCTCGCACTTTGACGCGCATCACAAACTGGTGGATGACGACCCATCTCCCCAAGGTGCCGTCCTTGGCGTCGCAGAAAACGCATGGGCCACTTTGCAGGGTGGCTTTACGACGGTCCAGAGCGTCGGCGCTGAGGCGGATGCTCCCGTGCGCGATCGAATCGCAAGTGGCACTCTTCCAGGCCCGCGTATTCTTACGTCCGATACGGCCCGTGACGGACAAAACCGGTTCGCCCCAAGCCATTCGAGAGCACGCGAGGAAAGTAAAAGCCGACGGCGCCGACGTAATCAAGCTTTTTGCCACGGCCGGATCGAGCGGCGGCGGACGCCAGACGATGACGGACGAACAAATCCAGGCGGCCGGCGAGGCCAAGGCAGTGGGTCTGCGCGCGGTGGTCCATGCGCTTACATCGCCAGGAGCCAAGGCGGCTTTCGCTCGCCGGCTGCACCTCGATCGAACACGGGGATTTTCTGAATGACGACACGCTCAAATTGCTGGCGCAACGCGGGACTTACTTAGACCCGAATTTTCTGGTCCTCTACAATTACCTGGACGATCGCCCCAGCTTCGGTTTTGCCCCCGAGACTTTCGACGAGCTTGAAAAATCCACCCACATCATCGGCGGATACTTTGCAAAAAGCGCACTCAATACAAAAGTTGACGGTCCTCTTCGGCACCGATCGGCCGAGTCGGGCGCGCACGGAAGAAATGCCGAAGAGTTTATATACCGCGTCCGCGACGCGCATGAACCACCCATGGAGACGCTGAAGAGCGCTACCTCCATCAACGGCTCAAATCTCTTAATTTAGGAAATCGAATCGGCACCGTGGCCTCCGGATACGAAGCCGATCTGGTGGCTACCGATGGCAATCCGCTGGAGTGGACATCACCGCCGTTCGCCGGGTGGTCTTTCTTGATGAAGGGTGGAAAAGTTTATAACATGCATCGCTAGTCTGGGTAATCGGGCAGCACTTTACCTGGATTCAAAATACCCTTCGGGTCAAGGGCTTTCTTGATCGCCCACATGGTGCGTAACTCGCTCGCGGTGCGTGAGTGATGCAGATATTCTCCGCTTCAACAGTCCGATTCCATGTTCGGCTGAGATGGATCCTTGATAACGCTGAGAGAGGGGCGTAAAGCGCGCTTTCGACCGCGGCGTGGGGGAAACCGGAATCGGAGTTCGCGTCGACGGTGACGTGCAGATTTGAATCGCCCAGATGCCCTGAGAAGAACTGATCGATGATTCGGCCAGAGGTGACGACTAGCATCTCTTTGCACTCCTCCAACAAAAGAATCCGATATCCGAGATCGGCACGCTGATGTTGAAGTTGATTGGAGCCAGCCGGGAGGGAACTCAGCAGGGGCATTCCCGTATCTCCCATAATGCTTCCCTGCTCGGGATGTTGAGTGTGCAACTACCGCATCCAGAATTGTTCCAGCGTCGGCCGCTGCGTTTAGGAGCTCGGTTAAAGCGTTGTCCGGAGTCTTCAGGATTTAAAGTGGTCTGCTCAACCAAAGCGTAAAGTGCGTAACGGACGTGGCAAAGGGGCGAGCGCTTCGCCCGCGATACCTCAACGCCAAAATCGAAGAAGTCTGGCAACATGATTTCAAACGCCGCAAGTTCCGTCCCGAACCCAGTTCGCATCCTAGCCAGGAGATGAGCCATCGCCCGATAATCCGATAATGCACAAAGAGCAGTATGGCATCCAAACGGTTTTGGCCTGAGCCTTAGAACCGCACGTGTAATCACGCCCAGGGTCCCCTCCGATCCAATAAACCAGTGTTTGAGATCGTACCCCGTATTGTTCTTGGTCATCTTGCTCATGGAACTCAGAATGGCGCCGTCTGCAAGCACCACTTCAAGTCCAACGACGTTTTCGCGTGCCGTACCGGACTGGATCACTCGGATGCCACCGGCATTTGTCGCGATCACTCCTCCGATCTGACAGGAGCCGCGAGATCCCATATCCACGGGGAATTCAAACCCGGCCTGGACCGCGGCTTCGTGCACACTCTGCAGGTTCGTCCCCGCAAGAACGGTCATGGTTGCCGCCGCCGCGTCGATCTCCTCGATACCTCGCATCCGATCGAGAGACAGGCAAACGTCGTTTTCTCCAGGAACTGCCCCGCCCGCAAGGCCAGTCATGCCGCCTTGGGGCACAACGGTCTGATCCCAATGGTTGCAAACTTGGAGTACTGTCGAAACTTCGTTCGTGGAATGCGGGAGAACCACAGCCAGCGGCCTGAACCCTCCCTGATTCCTGAAGAATCCGACACATATCGCTGCCCGATCTCGACGCCCGTGAGAACTCTGCCCGGGCCTATTGCCGACTTCAGAATGTCCACTATGCGTGCGGCACTCACTTTTGGGTAGAAGTCAGGCTGGCCAGGATTCCCTTGTACCGTTCGTCATACGCATTGAGAACATCGGGAGTGGGACAGTCAGTGATCTCTCCGAGGATGTGCGGCGGCATGTCGCGGCTTTTGAAGACTGGCCATGCGGGGAGCTTGCCGGGGGGTCTGGGTCGCCAGCCTTCGCAAAATTCACCCAGTAGGACGAAATCATATCGGCCATGGCTCGGTCTTTCTCCGATGCCGCCGCCAGCCGAGGCGAACTCGTATCGGGTACCGTACGTGGCGCGCTGAGAGTTTCGAACACATACGGGATCTCGGCGCCACGTCGCTTTCAGCCTCGCGCGCTCCCGGTTCGACGGGTGGCTCGTGCGTGAAGAAATACCAATAGGCATCCTTCCCAATGGCGGTCTGCCGTTCGGCGAACAACCGCATGGACCACATCAGCGTGTCCCGGAACTCCACCTTCCCGCCCATTGCCAAATGCTCGTCCTTGTTGGAGCCGACCAGAACATCCACAGGATTCTGCCTGCCCTGAGCTAAGCGACTGACAGATCTTCAGGCACGATCCAGCCATCAATGATCATGCCCGACCCGCGCATAGTTTTGGCAACTTCCTCGGTGGATCGGCTGCGCAGTTCGGCCAACGGAGGCACTGGAGGCGGTCTGGCGTTTTGTCCGACTTCTTTTGCGCTTGAGGAGGCCCGAGGGGAAGCGCGGTGGGCCCTGCTCGGCCCGCGCCAGCGGGATCATCGGCCCCATGCCGAGCCCCATCCACTGCCCACTCTCGGCGAGCGCACGCTGGAAAAGGCCCTGGCAACGGGAGATCCAACCAACCCGCCCACCATAGCGGCGCCGGCGGATTCCCCAAAAATCGTGACGTTGTTTGGGTTGCCCCCTCTGAAAGCGCTCGATGTTGTTTTGCACCCACCGTAGCGCGGCGACGGTGCCATCTAGCGCTGGGTTGCCGGACGCGTTCCGGCCCGACTCGCTGGGGTCAGTTCAGGATGCGAGAAGAACCCAAATGCTCCGAGCCGATAGTTAAAATTCACCAGCACTACGCCTTTTCGGGCGAGCGCTTCTCCGTCGTTGTGCGGACTGGACCCCGCACCCTCCGTGTACGCGCCCCCGTAAATCCAGAACATCACGGGCAGCCGCGCGTTCGCGCGCTTGGCATCTAACGTCCAGATATTCAGGTAGAGGCAGTCCTCGCTCATCTTGGGTGAATCCGGCAGATCGACGGCAACGTTGTTCGGGACGCGCTTGGGCTGCGATGGCTGCACGCAGACGTTACCGAACGTGTCTGCTTTGCGAACGCCTTCCCATCGCGCTGGCGGCTGCGGCTCTTTCCAACGCAAGCTCGCCCACCGGTGGCGCCGCGAACGGGATGCCTTTGAAGGCGCGAACGCCGGAACTCAAGCGTGACGCCGGATACTTGCCCGTCACTGGTTTTGACGGGATCCGAGATCGCGGCCAGCGTTCTCAGCGGGGAAACCGCGGCCAGCGCCAGCGAGATGCCGACCGCGATCCGGATTGTTCATCAATGTTGTTCCTTCTGTTGCCCGCCGGCGCCTTGCGGCCTCCTGGGCACGCTCGGCGCGCGAAGTGCTGATCCAATGAGGAATCATGTTGTTATCCTCGGTGCACGCGTATTCCAGATATCTGGAAACTGTTGTCGAGCTTCAGCGGAAAACGCGCCGTCCACGAGTGCGTCAGCACCACGGGATCGTCAACCGTGATGGTGTAGATCAGAAAATCGTTGTTCAGGCGCGTGAAGCGCTCCGTCATTTTCATCTGATCGCTGATCGGAAAACGGTTCCCGGCGGGCGATCCGCCTACGCCGGTGTTGGTGGCCGAGGCGCCCGGCTTGAAGTTCGTGGTTTCCACCACCAGCGTGTTTCCGTCCCAATGCCCGCGCGAAACGCCGAGCCATTCCTTAATCGCGGGAGATACCGGGGGCGCATTGAGCGGGATAATGCGAGACTCGTGGATCATTTCCATTCGGAGCGCCACGTAACCCGGCGCCTGGACGATCTGCAGCCCGTTGTTATAGCGGAACGGGAACATGGATGCGGGCAGCCCGCGCGTGATGCAGCGATCCCAACTGTCGAAATCGGTGTAGGAATCGAACGCCAGCTTCTCACCCGGAAGCGGCCAACTGCTCTTCATCAGGCTGGAGAGCCGCTTGCCTTCGGGGGTCATTTCTGGCAGCTTGCCGTCGGGCGGGTCCATGATCAACGACGTTTGACGCTGAGGGGTGAAGGTGTCCATGATGCCGGCTCAGAAAAGCGCGGCCGGCTTCGCCATCCTTGACGTCTTCCTTGTACGCGGTCAGGCTGCTTGGCGGCCCTTTCCTGGAGAGCGTCAAATTCCGTCGCTCGGTCAGAAAAGCCTTGTGCGGATCGCAGGGCGGGCTGCCGGCCGGTGGTCGAGCGCCGAAAGCAGGGACGCAGCGCTGCAGGGACACGGTGCCGACGTAGGAAATCGGCCAGATTCCCTGTAGATCCGGATCGCCCCAAGGCGTCTTCGGCTGCGCCCAGCCGGGCGGAGTGGCGATGAAAAAGTTCGCCTCGGTGGGCGTCGGTCCCGGCTTCACCGGCGGCAACTGCGCGTTCGCCGCGGAGCCGAACGCGAACAGCAGCGAGATCGCCGCCGATCAGAATTCGAGTTGCTGTAGCTTGGATTGCACGCATGGGATCACTCCTTCGCTACTTGCGTCTCTACTTCGCATCGGGCGGCGGGCCTTCGCGGGCCCGGATGAGCCCAGGAAAATCTTCTTTCCGTCCGGGAACGTGATGTCGCGGCCGTTGGCGCGATGCGATCCATCTTTGGCCTGGAAGCCTTCAAAAATGACCTCCGTTCCAATGGGAATGGAGCTCTTGGTAAAACCGTGGCGGATGAGCGCGTTCGGCGAGCCCCCTTCGATCATCCATTCCGTGGTGGTCCCATCATCGGTTCTTCACGGCGACGTGAAACCAGGCGTGAGGATTGACCATCTCAATCTTCACCACGGTGCCTCGCAATTTAACGGGCTTGTTGGCGTCGAATTCGGCGGCGAAAGCGTGATGGGCGAACAGCGGGAAGTGCCGAAACCAGCACTCCAATAGCGGCCAGCGTGAAACCGATTGTCGTTTTCATGGCACCTCTGATTATATTGCGCCCAATATCCAGCGTCGATGGACCGCGCTGGCTCACAAAATGAAAAAGCTCATCACAGCCATCGCAATAATTGTGGTGGTTCATTCTGGCCGTCCTTCGACCCTGGGTTCCCAAAGCCGTGGCAGACAACAGAGCCCTGCGCCATACGGCCGGTGACGGTCGGCTTCGCCGACAAGCACGACAGCTTCGCCTGGCTCGGCGTGCCGTTCGCCCAGCCGCCGGTCGGGCCGCTGCGCTGGCGCGCGCCGCGGCCGGCCGCGCCATGGCAGGACCACGCGCCCGGCGCTGGCGCTTCAGCCCGCCCTGCACGCAGCTGGACACGTTCGCGATGCTCGAACAAGCACGCGATGTCGGGCTCGGAGGATTGCCTCTACCTCAATATCTGGTCGCCCCGGACGGGCGGCGAGATCGCGTAAGCCGCTGCCGGTGATGGTGTGGATCCATGGCGGCGGCAACACGATGGGCTTCGCCGAGGCCACGCCGGGCAGCCACCTGGCCGGCGCCGAGCAGGTGGTCGTGGTCACGCTGCAATACCGCCTCGGCGTCTTCGGCTGGTTCAGCCATCCGGCGCTGCGCGAGGCCGCGGCGACGCCGGCCGATGCATCGAGCAATTTCGGGCTGCTGGACCTGATCGCCGGGCTGCAGTGGGTGCATGACAATATCGCGGCCTTCGGCGGCGACCCGGCCAACGTCACCGTCTTCGGCGAAAGCTCCGGCGCCCATGACGTCATGGCGCTGCTGGCGGCGGCTCCGGCGAAGGGCCTGTTCCAGCGCGCCATTGCCGAAAGCGGCAGCGTCCATGCGACGCCGCGCGCCGAGGCCGAGAATTATCGCGACGATGCCGACCCGGCCTGCCCGACAGTTCGCGCGAGTTCATCGACCGCTTGCTGATCGCCGACGGCGCCACCGACCGCGTGGCCGCCAAGGCCCGGCAGCAGGCGATGGATGGCCCGGCGCTCGCTCGCCTATCTGCGCGGCAAGTCGCCTGCAACAGCTTCTGGCGGCGGTCAACGCGCGGGCGGTTTCGGCATGTACGAGTGGCCGGTCGTCATTCGCGACGGCTATAGTCCTGCCCGACCGGCCGATGATCCAGGACTTCGCCGATCCGGCGCAGTACAACGCGGTGCCGGTGATGCTGGGCGCCAATCGCGACGAGTCCAAGCTGTTCATGATGGGCGACCCGGACCTGACCGACAACCCGGCTGGGCTTCATCCCGAAGATCAAGGACCTGCCGACCTATAACCGGATCACCGGCTATTACTCCGCCAAATGGCGGGCCGAGGCGGTGGAGGAAGTGGCGGCCGTGCTGCACAAGAGCCAGGGCGACACGGTCTATACCTATCGCTTCGACTGGGACGACGAGCCCGCGTACAGCCTGGTCAATCTGCACGACCTGCTGGGCGCGGCGCACAGCACCGAGATCAATTTCGTCTTCGGCGACGACGTGACCACCGGCCTGCCCTTCGTCCGCTCGATCGGCCAACGGCGCCGGCCGCGACGCGCTGTCCGGCGCGATGATGGGCTATTGGGCCAGCTTCGCTCGTGACGGCGCGCCGGGCAACGGCGGCACGCCGGCGAACCCAGTCTGGCAGCCGTGGCGCGAAACCGGACCGGTCACTGATGATGCTGAATACAGCCCGACCACGGCGGCCCGCGCATGAGCCGACGACGCGCCAGCGCATCGCCGACGTTAAGGAGCGGCTGCGCGACCGACAGCGCCATCGCGAGGCCGGAGGCGCGCTGCAAATCTTTACTCGGCACTGTTCCATGCGCGGCTTCGGCGACCGGACGTATTGGGACGAGGCCGAGTAGAAGTCCCTGGGTTGCGAACATTACCCGCCTGGAAGTTTCCCCGGCGACAGAATCACTGACCCCTCCAGAGATTCGGGCCATTCCCGCTCCCTGACGGTCACGGTTCTGTAGGGTACGGAATTTTGCTGCGCTTCGGCACTACTGCTACGGGCTGCTAGGACCACTTGCAGAGAATTCTTTCTGAACCGCCATGCGTAAGCATGCGGTCTGGCGGGGTCGGCCGGAAATATGTGCATTCCGTCCAGCCCGCGCTATTCCCAGCGAAACACTTTCGCTGAAAGCGCCGTGCAAATCGCAAATACGACGACCAGCGCCGCGACATCGCCCAGGTGCGCCGACCACGCTTCGCCTTTCCAGATTCCCTGGAGCAGCGACACCGCGTAGGTCAGCGGCAACACGCGCGCCACGGCTTGAGCGCGGGTGGCAGCGACTGCAGCGGCACGAACAATCCGCACAGGGCCGATCATCGGATACAGGATGGCCGCGCCGATCGGTTGCGCGAAGCGCGCCGTAGGCACGATGCTCGCGATCAGAAAACCGATCGACAGGATGCTCCACGTGCTGATCAGCAGCGCCATCGTAAATCCGAATACGGGAACGTTGACGTTGATCGGATAATAGCGCTTGCCCGCCAGCACCATCAAGGCCATGGTGACCGCCGTCAGCGCCAGTTTGACCAGCACGTGAGCGGTGAGAATCGTCTGCGGGCGCAGCGGCGTGGCCCGGAGCCGTTTGAGGATGCCGCCCTCCCGGTAAATCGAGATGATGGTGACCAGCGACAACACTCCGCTGAGCGCGATCAGCACCGACACGAAAACCGGCAGCCCGACGCGCACGAATCCGGCGGCGGCGATCGAGCTTGGCGTGAGCCGGCCGCCCAGGAACGGCCCACCACCACGAACACCAGGACCGGAAAGAAGATCGATCCGAACGCCCCCAGCGGCTCGCGCAGGAAGATCTTGATCTCCAGCCAGGTCAGTTTCCAGAGTCCACGAAACATTGTCGTGTCTGCTTCTCTAATCGCGAATCGAATGGCCGGTCAGCTTCAGAAAGACGTCTTCCAGGTTGGGCAGCACCGTGCGGAAGTCGGTGACCCGGATCCGGTTCTCGGACAGACACTGGATCACCTCGGTCACGAAGTCGTCGCCCCGCCCTTGAATCGTGAACCGGGAGTCTTGGCGCGTCACGGTCTCCACGGATGGGATCGCGCGCAGGCGTTCTTCGGCGAGCGCATTGTCGGTGGCCAGCACCACCGTTCGCGCGGGGCAGTGCCGCCGCACCAATTCCTCCGGGCTGCCGATGTCGATGATCTTTCCGTGCTCGATGATCGCCACGCGGTCGCACAACCGCTCGGCCTCCTCCATCAGATGAGTGGTCATGAAGACCGTCTTGCCGCGGTCGCGGATGCCGCGCACCAGGTCCCAGATCGCCCGCCGCGACTGCGGGTCGAGCCCGGTGGTCAGCTCATCCAGAAACACTACTTCCGGATCGTTGATCAGCGCCAGCGCGATGAACAGCCGCTGCTTCTGCCCGCCCGAGAGCGTCATGAACCAGGCGTTCCGTTTGTCGCGAGGCCGAGTTGTTCGAGCAGCCGGTCGCCGTCCACCGGCTTCGAGTACAGCGAGGCCCAGAGATCCACCGCCTCCCACACCTTGATCCTCTTCTGGAGCTGCGCCTGTTGGAGTTGCACTCCGATCCGGTTCTGCACCTGATACACGTCGCGGAACGGATCCAGGCCCAGGATCGAGATGGCGCCCCGGTCCGGCCGGCGCACTCCTTCGACGCACTCCATCGTGGTTGTCTTCCCGGCGCCGTTCGGACCGATCAAGCCGAAGATTTCGCCTTCGCTGACTTCAAACGAAACGTCGGAGACGGCCACCGTCGTCCCGTAGGTCTTGCGGATGCCGGAAACTTGGATGACTGGACGAGGAGTCCCGGAGACGCCCATTCGATGCCCGCTGGCCCTTGCCGCGTGGCCGGACTCCTTTCTATCGCGGTACCAAGAGAATATCAGAGCGCCAAGTGACCATGTGGTGTGGCGCGTTCGTCGCCTCGGGCGTCGCCAAAGGCGCTTTTACTTTCCCGTCGCGGCGGCGGGGACGATGTCGACTTTGACGCCTTCGCGCGCCGCGTCGCCGGGATTGGAGACAATGGTGTCTCCTTCGCTGCAGTCCGCTGAGCACTTCCAGGCGGTCGCCGTAATCGCGGCCGACTTCGATCTTCTGAAGATGCACGGTGTGATCGGGGCGGACCACGGCGACCTGCGCGCCGTCGGCGCGAACAATCAGCGCATCGCTCGGGACCAGCAGCGGCGGGTTGCCGCGGACGCTGCTCAGTTCGACCTGCGCGTACATGCCCGGCAGCAGCGCGTTATCCGCATTCGGCACCTGGATTTCCACCAGCAGCGTGCGGCTGCTGGGATCGAGCGCGTTCGCGGTGCGCGCCACCGTGCCCGTGAACTGGCGGCCCGGGCAGATTCGAAACGGTCAGGATCGCCGGTCTGGCCGGGACGGATCGAATCGGCGTAGGTCTGCGGCACGTTGACGTAGGTGCGCAGCGTGCCCGTCTGCGCGATGCGAAACAGCAGCGTGCTGCCGGCGTTCACCAGCGCGCCGACATCCACATTGCGCAGCGTGATCACTCCATCGAAAGGCGCCTGCACCACGCGATAGCCCTGCATTTTCTCCAGGCGCGCGACGTTCGACTTGCGCGGCGGCGAGATTGGCGCGCTGCACGTCGATGGCCTTTTCGAGCGATTGCAGCGCCGCCAGTTTCGTTGATACTGGGCCTGATACTGATCGTCATCCTGCCGCGAAACCGCACCTTTGCCGACCAGTTGGCCCGAGCGCTGCGCCGTGATGCGCGCCAGTTCCATGTCGGTCTTGCCCTGCTGAACATTGGCGATGGCCTGTTCCAGCGCGGCCTGCGCCTGCCGCACGGTGGCTTTGGCCTGGGTCACCTGATCGGTCAGTTCGGGCGCGTCGATTTCGGCCAGCGTCTGGCCGGCCTTGACACGATCGCCGATGTCCACCATGCGGCGTTCGAGGTATCCGTCCGCGCGGGCCAGGATGGGAGCTTCGGTGATGGGCTGGATGTTGCCAGGCAGTTGCAGCCCGCTCTGCCGGGTGGAGCGCCCCACCTTTGATCACTTCCACGCGCGGCAGAGCCTGTTGTTCTTCATGCGCCTCGCGCGGCGACCACGGCCTGCCGCTTCTGCAGGGGAATATAGCCGGCGAAAAACGCCACCACGATCAGGACCGGCCGCTCCCAGGAAGATCGCCCAGATCGTGATCGCCGAAGGATGCCACAGATTCGCCGCGGCGCGCCCTGCGGATGCGCCGGGACTCTTTCAGTTCGTCGAGCTGCCGCTGGAGTTCCCGATTTTCGCTGCGGAGTCTCTCCTCGACTGTCTCGGTAATCGATCTGCGATGGCTCGGATCGGATTCGGTCAAGTGCCGTGTAACGCATCAGAGGACTTCCCGCTCCCGTTCCACCAACCGGCGCTAGGTGATCGACCGGCGGCTGCTTGCGCAGATAACTGTAAATGATCGGGACCACAAACAGCGTGGTCACAGTGGCGAACATCAGGCCGCCGATGACGGCGCGTCCCAGGGGCGCATTCTGCTCGCCGCCTTCGCCGAGGCCAGCGCCATGGGAAGCATGCCGAGGATCATGGCGGTCGCAGTCATCAGCACGGGGCGCATTCTGGCGTAGCCGGCGGCGAGCATCGCGGCCCTCGCGCGTAGAGCTCCGCTCACGCTCGTCATTGGCAAACGTCACCATCAGGATGCTGTTGGCGGTGGCGACGCCGATGCACATGATCGCGCCCATCAGCGAAGGGACGCTCAGAGTGGTGCCGGTGAGGAACAGCATCCAGAGAATGCCGGCCATCGCGCCCGGCAGAGCCGTGAGAATGATGAAAGGATCGAGCCAGGACTGGAAGTTTACAGTCATCAGCAGATAGACCAGAACGACGGCGAAGATCATTCCCAGCCCCAGGCGGAAGAAGGACGATTGCATCGTGGCGACCTGTCCGCGCAAGGCGAACGTCGTTCCGCGCGGCAGATGGGGCGTCTCCTCGCGCATGATCTTCCGCACCTCCGCGCCCACGCCGCCCAGATCGCGCCGGTCGACATTGGCATACACATCGAAAACAGGCAGCACATTGTAGTGGTTCACGATCACCGGCGCGTAGTCCCGCTGAACGGTGACGAGATTGGAAAGAAGCTGCGTGCTGCCCGCGACCGCTCCTGGATTTCCGTAGGCCTGCGAGGAGCCGCTCGGCGAGGCGGCGACAAAAGAGTTCGTCGCCGCCGGCGGCTCCCGACATGCGATTCCGCGCGTCGTGCCGCTCTCGGCGCTGGTGGCCACCGAAATCGGTGTGCGAAGCAGAGCGTCGAGAGAATCGATCCGGTACTGCGGGGTCTGCACGCCGATGCTGTAGTTGACGCCGTTGGTCCAGTTCATCCAGAAATTGGGCGCGACCGTGGCCGCTGCCGCTGAGGGAGATCAGCATGCTGCTGGTGACGTCGCGCTGCGTCAGACCCAGTTGCGAGGCCTTGATTCGGTCCACGTTCAGGCTGATCTCCGGCTGCGCCACCACCTGATGGACATGGACGTCGGCGGCGCCGGGGATCCGCGCGATCTTCTTCGCGAGCGTCTGGGCGATCTTGTAATTGGCCGCGGCGTTGCTGCCGACGACCTGCAGATCGATCGGCGCGGGCAGTCCGAAGTTCACGATCTGGCTGGTGATGTCGGCCGGCTGGAAGAAGAACGTCATGTCCGGGAACTTCTCGCGCAGGCGTTTCCGCAGCAGGACTTCGTAATCCTTGCGTGGGCGCATGCTTCTCTTTGTTCAGCGAAATCAGGATCTCGCCGTCGGCCGAGGAGATGGTGGGGATGTCGCCCTGGGCGATAGCCGGCCAGCTGTTGGGAATCCCGATGTTGTCGATCAGCATGTCGAGCTGATCCGGCGGAATGACCGCGCGGATTTCGCGTTCGATGCGCGGCGAATCGCAGTTCGGTCTCTTCGATGCGCGTGCCGGCGGGACCGCGCGCATGCAGGCGCATCTGGCCGGCATCGACAGCGGGGAAGAAATCTTCGCCGATCAGAGCCGCCAGCCCCAGCGATGCGACGGAAATCCCATGAAGGCCGCCGAGGACCCGTCCGCGATGCGCCAGCGACCAATCCAGCAGGCCCACGTAGCGGTATCGGAGCTTCTCGAAGAGCGCGTTGAACAGGTGGTGCGCGCTCCAGATCAGCCCCTTCCTCCGGCCGCGGCTCGCCATCGGCGCCCTCCCGATACAGGTCAATCTCGGAATCGAGAAGATAGGCCATCATCGTGGGAACCAGCGTGCGGGACAGCAGGTAGGAGGCCAGCATGGCGAAAACCACCGCCATGGCGAGCGGCGTAAACAGATAGCGCGGCGGTTCCCGTGAGCAGCAGCACCGGGACGAACACGATGCAGATCGAGAGGGTGGCGACGAAGGTGGGAACGGCGATCTGCGACGCGCCATCGAGCACGGCGCGAACCAGCGGCTTGCGCATGGCGATGTTGCGGTGCGTGTTCTCGATCTCGACCGTCGCGTCGTCCACCAGAATGCCGACCGCCAGCGCCAGGCCGCCCAGCGTCATCACGTTGATGGTCTGGCCCAGAAGGCTCAGGATGCAGAGCGAGGTGAGGATCGAGAGCGGAATGGAGATGCAGACGATGAGCGTGCTGCGCCAACTCCCGAGGAACAGCAGGATCATCAGGCCGGTGAGACCGCGCGGCGATCAGCGCTTCGCGGATCACGCCCTGAATGGAGGCGCGCACGAAGACGGACTGATCGGCGAGCGCCGTGACTTTCAGCTCCGGCGTCACGTTGGCGAGAATGCCGGGAAGAGCCGCCTTCACGGCATTGACAATCGCCAGAGTGGAAGCCTTGCCGTTCCTGGTAATGGTGATCAGAACGCCGCGCGAACCGTTGGTGCGCACGATATTGTTCTGCACCGAATAGCCGTCATGGACCTGCGCAACATCCTTCATGTAGACGGTGGCGCCGTTCACCGTCTTGATGGGCAGGTTGTTCAGATCGTCGAGCACGATCGGGCTGCTGTTGACTCTGACCTGATATTCGGTCTTCGGCGAGCTTGGCCGTGCCGGCCGGCAGGATCAGGTTCTGCAGGTTCAGGGCGTTCGAGACGTCGATGGGCGAAAGCTGTTTGGCGTAGAGCTCGTCGAGATTCAGATCCACCATGACCGCCGCGCTGTTTTCCGCCGAACGGATAAGAAACGGAAGCGCCCTGCACGGTGCCGAGCGGAGTGCGGATGAAGTTATTGCCGAGGTCGAAAATTTCCTGCTCGCGCAGGGTCTTGCTGGAAAGGCCGAGCTGCAGGATGGGAACGCTGGCGGCGTCGTATTTCAGAATGTTGGCCGGAAACATGCCGGGCGGCATCTGCCGGAGCGACGTTTCCATGGTTGCGGTCACCTGCGCCACGGCCATATCGATTTTGACGTTTGGATGGAAGTAGATCCTGATAACGGCGTAGCCGTTGTAGGATTGCGATTCGATATGTTCGATGTCGTTTACGTTCGAGGTGAGGCTGCGCTCGAAACTGGTGACGACGCGCTTCTCCATCTCCTCCGGCCCGAGACCCGGGATAGATCCAGAGCACGCTGACGATGGGAATGTCGATATAGGGAAAGATATCGACCGGCATCGTGATGATGGCGGCTCCGCCCAGGATGGCGATCAGAACCGCCATCACGACAAAGGTATAGGGGCGGCCGAGAGCCAGCCGGACGATCCACATAGTCTATTCCGGAATACACGCACTCCTTACGCAGAAGTTGCCGCGCTGAAGCTCCGGTATGCACAGTATACATCGTCGGCTTGATCGCACAGGAATGGGGTATTTCAAGCAGATGGGATTGCGGCAGGGCCTGGCGATAGTACCTGAGGTAACACGGGAACGCAGTTGAACGTTCAGCGACTGCCGATGCCCTATGTTCGGGTAACTTCTCGAACATGGATAGAAAATGGTCGATGCCGCTCACGATGGTGCGCACCGACCGGATCCTGCTGCGCCCATGGACACGAGACGATGTGGACGCGCTCCATGCGCTATGGACGACACCTGAATTGCGCCGTTATCTCTGGGATAACACCCTTATCACTCTTGATACCGCGAAGCAGTTGGTAGAGTCGCATTTGGCAATTGCAAATGGTTGCGCTATTGGCTACTGGGCCCTCCACATACCGCCGCCGATCTCGCTAAGTGCGGCGCCGATTGCGGGCTTCTGCGGTTTCCGCTTCATCGATGACGGTCCCGAGATCGAGTTGATGTACGGCCTGCAAGCTGAGCACTGGGGAAAGGGCTTGGCAACTGAGGCCTGTATGGCCGCCCTCGATTACCTGTGGCGTTCCAGCGACTATCCGCAGGTCTATGCTCGAACGGATCCTCCCAATGACAAGTCGGTCCGGGTGATGCTGCGGTTGGGGATGACACATGAGTCGACCACCGATTCCATGGTCACTTATTTGCTTCGCCTGCCTTTCGTGACGGGAATGCGCGGCTACCTGCTCGTGGCTCCCGAAGTGGGACTGAAAAATCAGCGGCGCGGAACAATGCGTAATCCTCGATCATAAGCAAATTCTCTGAAGATTATCTGAAATAGTGTCAAGAAAACTTTCCTGGTCACTCTAATCGATTCGTAGACAAGTTGTGACGCGAGGTTCATTTTCCCCTGGTACTCTGAACCCTCATTGAACGGGACTTTTCTGGCCTTCGCTGATTGCTTAATCAGTGTTGACTTATCGGCCGCCGCAAGGATTAGTGTGCGGCAAAATTGCAGCGCAATCCAAAACTAACGGGGAGGATGAAAATGCAAAAGCTACTGTGTGGAATAGGGATGATTTTCACCGTGTGCGCGATATGGCTGACCCGAGCCGCGGCGAAAGACCACAAGGGAATAGTTACCGGGTTGGTGACGGACTCGGCGCATGCGATCTGCAAGGCGCGAGAGTGGAGCTGCAACCTAGTGGCAAACAGACTGTGTCCGACAACACGGGCCAATTTAGCATTACGGATGTAGCCGTCGGGAACATACACGCTTGTCGATCTCTTTCGTGGGTATGGCTCCGTATCAAAGGAGATCACGGTGACCGGCGGCCAAGTTACCCACGTGGAAACGGAAATGGCCAGTACTCAACTAGCGATTCGGTTACCGTCACGGCGGAGCGGGTACACGGAGAGGCGGAGGCAATCAATCGCGAACGCACCGCGGAGAATATTCTTCAGGTGTTGCCAGCGGAAGTGATCACCAGCCTGCCCAACGGCAATGTCGCGGACGCCATCGGACGGCTTCCCAGCGTCACGCTGGAGCGCGATGAAGGCGAAGGAAAATACGTTCAGATTCGCGGAACGGAGCCGTGTTACAGCAACGTGACCATCGACGGTGTCAATGTTCCGTCACCGGAAAGCGGGGTGCGCCAGATCAAGCTGGACACGATTGGATCCGACTTGGTGGAGTCCGTGGAGATTAATAAAACGCTGTTGGCCAATATGGATGGCGACGGTATCGGCGGCTCCGTAAACTTGCGCACCAAGACAGCCGGCGACCAGCCGCTGGTGTCGTTATACGGCCTAGGCGGCTACACTCCTATTCAAAACGGACGCACCGCGGATCAATTCGGCGGAACCGTGAGCCAGCGTTTCGGGAAGGACAAGCGGCTGGGAATCCTCTTCGGGGGCACCTACGACTGGAACGGGCGAGGCATCGACGACGTTGAGCCGGCGCCCGAGGTCATTCAATGCGATGCTGGCAATTGTCTCACCCCCAGCGCCAACGCGCAAAACATCGGGACGTACAATACCGAGGACATCCGCCTCTACACCTATTACAGAACACGCTATGGCTTCAGCGGCGCAGTGGACTACAGGCTGGGTGACAATTCAATCTATATCCGTGGTCTTTACTCTCACTTTGATAACTTTGGCGACCGCTGGGTGCTCACGCCCAACCATCAATAGCTTCACAACGTCGGCAACGCAAGGCGGTATGGATGGCAGCATGTCATACGGCGCTTCCATTCGGCGTCCGATCGACGTGATCGGAAGCATGGTTGCAGGAGGTAGCCATAGATTCCAAAGCTCACACTTCAGCTGGGATATTTCGGTGTCACGCTCGGCGGAGGACCAGCACGGTTACTCGACGCGCCAATTTTACTCCGCCCTCCGATTCTCCGCTGAATGCTGTTCAATTCGCGCTGGATCGCAGCGATCCCTATCGTCCGAAGTTTATTGTTCAAAACGGATTAAATATTACGATCCGACCCAGTATCAATTTCAAAACTTCGACATCGATCATGGCTATAGCCCGCAGGTCAATTTGCAGGCCGGCGCCAACTACACAAAGCAATACAACTGGGGCGGCCACTCCGGGCGCTATCGAAATCGGCGGCAAAATTCGCAACGCGCATAAGTTCTCCGAAAACGAACGACATTATGTACAACTTGAACGATCCTACCTGGCGCCGTTGAGCATGTTTCCGTTGAAACAAACTGTGAACAATTTCTACAACGGAAGTTACAAGGCTCCCCCCGGCTATCAACTACAGCAGCCTTCTGAATTTTTATAACAGCAACACCAGCGCCTTCTCCGTGGACCCAATCCAGACGCTCGTAAACAACGCCGGCGGGGATTACAACCTGGTGGAGCGCATCGGCGCCGGCTACATCATGAACGTCATCAGTTTCGGCCGGTTTCGGTTGAACACAGGCGTCCGCTTCGAAAGCACCACCGAAAATGTGCTTGGCAACATGCTGTCCCAGGACGATCAAGGGAACTTCCTGGGCATCTCGTCGCTGACCAAGAGCTTTACTTACGTCGACACGCTGCCTAGCGCGGAACTACGCATCGGATTGTGGACAGATGGCGCTCTCCGGCTCGCGTATGGCAGGGGAATCGCACGGCCGCAATTCGGCGACCTGGCGCCAAACCTGTCGCTAACCATCGCGAGCGAGACCGGTGGGCGGAACACCAGCAGCATCGGCAATCCCAACCTGAAGGCCACGTTTTCCAACAACTATGACATTCTTTTCGAGCAATATTTAAAGCCTCTCGGACTATTTACGACCGGTCTCTTCTACAAAGACATTCGAGATCCTTACGCCGTCATCCAGACGGAAAATGTTCATTACCCGGGCTTTCCGGAAAGTTTTGTTCAAGACCAGCCGAGAACGCCGGAAGCGCGTATGTATGGGGCTGGGAGATCGCATATCAGCAGCGCTGGTCGTTCTTGCCGGGCGCCCTGGGAGGGCTTGGGTTTCTCCGGCAACTATTCCTGGACGACTTCCGCCACGTTTGGGCTCCCCGGCCGGTCGGATCATCCGCCGCTGCTGCGGCAGGCTCCGAACACTTGGAACTTGGGCCCAACGTATGACCGCGGCCGGCTATCCGTGCGCATGGGGCTCTCGTACAACGGCGCAAACATCGCTCGCCTACCAATACCAGGATGGCGCGCCTCTCGGTCTGCCAGGGCCGAACTGGGCGACAACTACTTTTACTCCCATCTTCAAGTGGACGCACAGGGAAGCTACCGGCTGCCAAAGGGGTTCAAGCTAGTTGTTTATGGACTCAATTAACGAATGAGGTATTTGGGTTCTACAACGGCAGCCCCGTCTGGCCCGTGCAGCGCGAGTACTACAACAGAACCATCGGCGCAGGAGTGCGGTGGAATTCCATCGAACGTTAATTCATTGGCGCAGTTTGTATTTTAAGACCAATTTCAGGTTGCCGCTTTATGCTGGCGGCTGTTATGAAACGACTGCTTCATCGATACATCTGACATTTCTCAGATCCAGGCGCCTGGCGATTGGCGCGGACGCTCCCGGGTTCAAAGTCACAAAGCACTACGCCGTGCCCGGCGACGGCGGATTCGACTATGTGACATACGATGAGTCATCCAACCGCATGTATGCATCGCATGGCACGGAAGTGGACGTGCTAGATGCGAGTTCCGGCAAGTTGCTGGGCAAAGTGGAAGACACGCCGGGCGTCCACGGAATCGCAATTGTTCCGGGGCTGCATCGCGGATTCACCACCAATGGCGGCGAGTCGACGGTCTCGGTGTTCGATACAAATACTTTTAAAACGATCAAGAAAATCGCGGTGGACAAAGACCCGGACTTTGTCTTTTACGATCCAGGTACCAAGCGGGTACTGGTATGCCACGGCGACGCGGCGGAGATCACAGCCATCGATCCCGAGAAGGAAACCGTCATTGGGAAGGTTGGGTTAGGCGGCGGCGCGGAAGCAAGTGTGGTGAACGGGAAGGGAACCGGGTTTGTGAACCTGGAGGAAGAAGCGGAAGTAGTCGCTTATAACCCGCAGACTCTCACGGTGAAACAAAAGTATCCGATCACGGGATGCAAAACTCCGACGGGACTGGCAATAGATATTGTAAACTCGCGCCTGTTCATCGGGTGCCGGAGCAAAGTGATGGCGGTGATGAACGCTGAAACCGGAAGAGTGATCACGACACTACCGATCGGGACCCGGGTAGACGCGGTCACCTTCGATGCCGACAAAAAGTTAATCTTTTGTTCCAACGAAGATGGAACCATTTCGGTGATCCGGCAGAAGAGCCCGGACGAGTATGAGTCTGTGGGCGATATCCAGACGCAGGAAAGCGCCAAGACGATGGCTTTGAATCCCAAATCGAAGCGTATGTTTCTATCGGCGGCGGAGATGGTCCCTCCACCCGCGGGCACGAAGGGACGTGGGAAACCAAAGCCGGGTAGTTTCACGATCCTGGTGGTGGAACGCCAGTAGCGCGAGAACTGAGGCCTAGTGCGGCTTCACTGCGAGGTCGAAGCTGTCTTTCCGCTCCACGGTCAAGTTCTCCGCTTCGGGATCCGAAACGCGGAACATATCGCCCCGCAGGCGGTCCTTTTCAACAGTCAGCTTCACGTAATGATAGTTCGGGAAGACGATGCTTTTATAGAGATCATCCGGCGCTCGTTCGACAAAATGAGGAGGTGCTCCACCACCGCCCGAGACCATATATGTGACACCATCCACCACGTGGCGCTCGTAGTTGTGAATGTGTCCGGCGCTCACCAGGAAACTGGCATGCGAACTGCGCGCGATCTTTGACAAAAAGTCCCGCAGCGCCATCTCGTTCGGCCTCGGATTATGGTCTACCTCGATGTGTTGTTGAACGTCGGCAACGGGGGATGGTGCAAGGTGACGATCACGAAATCGACGGAGGGCGGAAGACCTGGATCTGTTTCTCGATCCAACGGGCCTGGTTGCTGCCGGGAAGCAGCGAGGTATCGCTGTCCAACGCAATCAGGTAAACGCGCGAACCCAACTGCGCTGAATACCAACGCCGGTTACGCATGGGAGGGAAAGCGTTCCACCAGTTCTCCAGGTCCGGTTGAGGCGTCGCCGTGAAACTCATGATTGCCAAGTGTCGGGAAAACGTGCAGGTGCAAGTCGCGCCAGGCTTTCGTCTCGGCGTCTCGAACACGGCATAGTCGTCCGCGACACCGCCAGCCAACGGGACATCGCCATTCATAATCACGGCGGCGGGGTGTTCTTTCGCGATCTGGTTCACCAGCCATTGACGGAGTCGGGGGTTCGTCTGTCGCGTATTCGCCGGGTTGGTGAACCGCTGGTCGCCATAGGCAATAAGTGTAAGGGGATCGGGCAGTTCGCTGTCCGCCAGGCGGAAAGTCGGCCCCGCTTCGCTGATCAGGCTATCGGTGGAAAGCGTGGCAGCAGTGGGTTCCTGCCCGAGCAGAGCCGTTAGATTGGCCGCTGCCAATAAAAGCGTAAATGAAATCTGGGAGATCACTCACAAAGACTAGCGGCCCCTCATGTCGGAGCGATGTCGGTCCGGTTAAAACATCGCGACAGATCGCTCACCGACCGACCATTCGCCGTCACCGTGCCCACAATCGTTGGACTAGCGAACCCGCGCATTGCTCGATGGCGACCATCGCATCCAGGATCACATCCTCGCGGAAGCGGCGCCCCACCAGTTGAACGCCTGCCGGCAGGTTTTCGATCAGGTCGACCGGCACCACGCCTGCGGGCAGCCCCAGATAGTTGATGCCATAACTATAGATCGCGGCATCGAAGATATCTTTGGTTTGCCTGTATCCCAGAGCGTCGTAGTTCCAGGGATACATCGGCCGCATAAGGAATGGCGTCAGCACTAATGGATAGGTATGGAGGAACACGTTCCAGGCCCGCATCATACGCGTTCGGTCGGCTAGACCGGCGCGATAGTCGTCCAGATCCAGAGTCTTGCCGATCTCGTAATACCAGCCAAAAATGCGGCGCAGATCGTCGCTTCCATCGCGGTCGACGATTGGACCAAGCGTTCCCTTAAGCTCTGTGAGCAGCACGGTGAACCAGCCGCGCGCCGGCTCCATAATGGACGGCGGTTCGGCCGCGACGACGTCATATCCAGCGTTGCTCAAGAAACCCGCTGCCCGATCGATCAACCCGACGATGCCAGGATGTATCGCGTATCCGTGAGCGTTGTGTGTGACTGCAACGCGAATTGGTTTCTCCAAAGGCTCTCCGTCGAAGGGCGCAGGCACCCAGCCTGGATCGCGCACATCGCCGCCCGCCATCACGCGAGTGGCGAGACGCACGTCGGCAACGGTGCGGGCAATCGCGCCTTGTACCGATGTGAGCTGTGCAAGCAGTCCGCGCTCGACGGATGCCGAGGGGTTGAACGCCGGGACGCGACCCGTGGTCGGTTTAATCGTCGCCACACCATTGGCGAATGCGGGAAAGCGGAGCGATCCGCCAATATCGTTGCCGTGATGGATGGGGCCGAAGCCCGCGGCGGCAGCAGCTCCGGCGCCTCCGGAGGATCCTCCTGGAGACGCATCGGGATGCCACGGGTTCCAGGTGCGCCCGTGCAATGGGTTCACGGTAGTTGCACGCATGGAAAGCTCGGGCGTGTTGGTGCGGCCGACTACGATGGCGCCAGCGCGGCGCAGGTTGCGCACAATCGGCGCGTCGCCAGGGGCGATGAGATCAGCAAAGGCGGGGAGCCCGTTGGTGGTCGCCTGCCCCTCCTGGTCGACATTCACCTTGATGGTGACCGGAACGCCGAACAGCGGGCCGGGGTCGGGAAACTGTTTAAGCGTGCGATCGGCGGCGGCTGCTTCAGCGAGCGCCTTGTCGCTGAGATCCATTACGATCGCGTTCAGCTGGGGATTCAATGCACGAATGCGTTCGACGACAGATGCCATCACGTCTGAACACGAAAAGTGTTTCTCTCGGATACCAGCGGCGACCTCGACCGCGCTCTTTTGCCACAACGCTTCACTCACGATGAACTCTCCTCTTCGGACAATAGTCGAAGGATCAGTTTAACCTCTCGCGTCTTGTGATATTGTGGTCCCAGCTAGATGAATCATTCTCGATTGAAATGTTTGATAGTGTCGGTAGCCTTTCTGGTGAGTTGCATCTCTTCAGCAAGAGCAGATACGATCGACGTACAGTTCGCAGGAACAATCTTTGTGAGCAACACTCCAGGCATAACACCTGGAGAAAGCTTTTCTGGCGGCTTAAGTTACTCTACAACCGACCCATTTGAGGGATCAAGCAATGGCTTGAACTCCTTTAATCTGGTGTCTTCCGAAGACGGCTTGTTCGTCTCGATCGGAGGTTCAACTGTATCGCTCGGACAGCCGGTCAGTGGAGTGACCAGCCTGGTCGGACTCGCTCCGCTGAGTTTCGACTCCGACCCGAATCAGGATTACTTCGCCATTGAGAGTGATTCGAGCTCCGGCACGCTCTCGACAAGTTTTGATATTCCAGGCCTGGATTTCGACGGGCTATCGGCCCAATTGATTGGAGATACCAATTTTTTGTCTTCCGGCGCTCTGCCGGACCCGATTGACACTGGCGATGTCATCTTCGGTCTTGACACTAACGGTCTCTCTTCATCCATAACGTTGAACTTTGCCGATGCAAACAACGATGTCTTCTTCACCGTGGGCGAGATAACCGACGTTTCAGCGGTTACTGAGGTTCCTGAACCCCATGGCTTGAACTTGGCATGCATGGTACCCGTCTCGCTGGCGCTCCTGTTTTTCCGGCGGCGTGTGGGAAATCAAGCGTTCGCTCGATCTGCGATCAGCATAGACTGAAGAATCTGATCGGAGACTTCCTTGACGGCCCCAGGCGAGTGAGCCAGGAACAGGGTATTGGTCTTGTCGCTCTCGCCGATAGACTTCAGCGTGTCGAAATACTGTGTGACCATCACCAGCTGCATCACTTCTCTGGCGGAAGCTCCTTCGACGACTTTTTGAAATTGTTCGATCGAAACCTGCAGGCCTTCGATGATGGCCTTCCTCTGGTTTGCGATTCCCTGTCCTTGTAAAGCCTTGCTTTCCGCTTCAGCCTCGGCCTTCTTGACCACCAGAATTTTCTCCGCCTCGCCTCTCGCGTTGGCGGCCACTTGTTCGCGCTGGGCCGCGTTGATGTCGTTCATGGCCGACTTCACCTTCGGATCGGGAACAATATCGGTCACCAGCACATTGACGATTTCGTATCCAAATAGCGCCATGTCCGCGTCCAGTTCCTGCTTTACCGCCGCGGCGATACTAGACTGCGAGGCGAACACCTCATCCAGGGTCATTCCGGGGACGTGCCCCAAGATCACTTGCTCCACATAAGACTTGATCTGGGCCTCCGGATCGGACAGCTTGTAGAAGGCGTCGAATACCTTCTCCGGACAAACACGATTCTGCACGGAAATCGGAATGGTCACGAACACGTTGTCCTTGGTCTTCGTCTCCATGGTCAAAGTGATCTGATTCACACGCAGAGTCACCAGCCCTGCCACGTTGTCGACGAAGGGCCGCTTCCAGTTCAATCCAGGCTCGGCGATCCGAAGGAACTTACCGAATCGCGTGATCACCGCGACTTCCGCCGTATTCACGGTGAAGAAGCTTCCCAGAATCAGGAAGAGCAGCATGCACGCCATGATGCCCAGCGGAATCCAGTACAATTCTCCCATTCGGTTCCTCCGCGGTTCCCTTTTCGACTAAACTCAGACTATATAACATCGTCCGGATGAGCCAAATGGGATAGCCAGACCGACTAGGCTGTGTCTGCCTCCCGGGTGGTAAACTAGGCACCCGTGGACGAAGATCAACCGGACCTTCCGGCGAAGGATGTAAGCGCGACGGCGCAAACGATAAGCGATGCCGATGCTCGTTTGGCGGCACGTCTTAAGCAATTCCTCACAACGCCGGGCATCAGCGACAAAGATCGGAAGTTGGTGGAAGGAAACCTGCATAGGCTTGTGGCGTCCGGAAGTGCCGGCCCTCGGAACTGAAGCTCGCTATTGGCTATTAGCTATTAGCCTTTGGCTGGCTAGGCTTTATCGGGAGCGGGCCGCCAATCTGGTACCCCCAACAGCCAATGGCCAACTGAAGCTTGTCATTGGCTCTTAGCCGTTGGCTTGCTTGGCCTTATCCGGCGCGGGCCCGACAATCTGACGATCCCCCAAGAACTAAGCGCCAACAGCTAAAAGCCAACAGCCAAGTTCGCCAGCTTTTTGGGAATTAGTCCTAAGGAACGGCATTCGCTCAACCCAATGAGGTCCTAAAAACAATCAGAAGCGGTTTGGCCCCCACGGTGCAACAAGATGTTGACACTAGGTGCCATATTCTTTAATCTTTATGAGTCCCACAAAGCCCCCAGCCTCCATGCCTGAATTCTCGCCGCTATCCATTGCGCGTATGCTGTGGAAGCACCGCTTGATGGTGCTTATTGTGGCAATCGTAGGCTCATTATTGTCCGTCGTTGTCGTTCACCAGCTTCCGTCTATTTATCGCTCAGAGGCTCTCATTCTGGTGGACTCGCAGAAAATTCCGGAACGATACGTATCCCCCACCGGCGAAACGGACGTGGCGGAACGGCTGGCGAGCATCAGCCAAGAGATCCTGAGCACCACACGCCTGCAAAAAATCATCGACGACTTCGGCTTGTATCGCGATGACCGAACGAAATTGGTAAAGGAAGAGATCATCGAGCGGATGCGGAAGGACATCAATATCACACTCGAGAATGGCGCGGGCCAAGGCCGTACCACTGCCTTCCATGTTGGGTACCAGGGCCGGAATCCTACTCTAGTCACAGAGGTTGCCAGTCAGTTGGCAAATCTCTTCATCGAAGAGGATCTGCAAACGCGCGCACGTCAGGCGGAAGGAACCGCGGATTTCATCGACAGCCAACTGAATGAAGCCAAGAAAACTTTGGATGATTTGGAAGCAAAAGTGAGTAAGTATAAACTTGCTCACAACGGCGATTTGCCCGAACAAGAGAGCTGCTCTTAACGGCACCTTAGCGCGTCTCCAAGTCGAACTACAGGGCAATCAAGATGCGATCAGCCGCGCTCAGCAGAACAAAACCGTATTGCAGGGCACTATCGATATGGCGGAAGCTGCCGCGGGGACGTCGCACTCCAGGCGCGCGTCCGCCAACCCGTTCGAGGTGAGTACGAATAGCAATCAAGTCCCCGAAGGAGATTCGAAATTCCTTCAGTCTCAATATGATGCTCTCAGCAAACTCTACCAGCCGACCTATCCCCGCATGGTCGCTCTTAAGCACGAGATCGACAAGCAGAAGTTGGTTGAGGACAGCGAGCGTGCTCGAATCGAGAACCTAAAGACACAGATGACGCTAGCCGATCGCGAAATCCAACAGCGGAATAGCGAGCGTGAGCGAATCCTGAATTCTATTGAGCGATATCAGGCCAGAATCGAGCAGTTGCCGGTGCGCGAGCAGGAGACGGCTGCTCTGACGCGGGATTACGAGATGTCCAAAAGCAATTACAAGTCATTGCTGGACAAGAAGCTCGCAGCCGGCATGGCAACCAGCATGGAAAAGCGGCAGCAAGGGCAACGCTTCACCATGTTGGATCCGCCCAGAGTTCCGGAGAAGCCCATAAGCCCGAAGAGACCTCAGTTCATAGGGATAGGCTGCGCCCTCAGTCTGGCTCTGGCGCTCGCTTTCCCGATCGCCATGGAGACAAAGAAGAAACACCATACTGGGCGAATGGGAGCTGCCGGAAGGAGTGGCCGTGCTGGGAAGGGTGCCTTACATCAAGCCCACCGCCAGTTCGTTCTCTCAGCCCAGCAAGAAGAAATGGGCCGTCATCTCGACGGTCGCGTTGCTTGGAACGTGCCTGGCCGGTGTCTATTTCTATTGGGGGCTTCGGTAACATGTACGAATCCTTCTTCGGCCTAGAGAAAAATCCGTTCGGCATGACGCCGGACCCTAGCTTTCTTTTTTTGACGCCCGCGCATCGCGAAGGAATCTCGGCTCTCGTCTATGCAATATCGGAAAGAAAAGGCTTCGTAGCTCTAACGGGGGAGGCAGGCACTGGGAAGACCACATTGCTCAGCCAAGTTCTCCGTAGCGTGCCTGACAACCTGGCATCCTTTAGCCTGGTTCTGAATCCTACGCTCGGGCCGGATGAATTTCTGGAATCGGTGCTCATCGACTTCGGTATCGGTAGCCTTCGAAACAGTAAGGTCCACCGGCTGCTGCAGCTTCAGGAATACTTGACAGCTGCGTACGCTCAAAACAGAACCTGTGTCCTGGTAGTCGACGAAGCACAAAAACTTTCCCGCAATGTTCTCGAAGAGATTCGCCTGCTCAGCAACTTCGAAAACGCTGAAGCCAAGCTGCTGCAGATCGTCCTGGCGGGACAGCCGGAGTTGCGCGATGTTCTGAACCGCGAGGATCTGCGGCAGTTAAAGCAGCGCATTGCCGTTCGCTTCGAATTGAAGCCTCTGTTGATGCTGCAAGTAGATCAGTACATCCGTTTTCGATGGTCAAAGGCCGGCGGGGGCGATAAACTCCCGTTTGAAGAGGACGCCATCCAAACGATCGCGCATATCTCGAAGGGCATTCCACGCGTGATCAACTGCCTATGTGATAACGCACTACTGGCGGCGTTTGCCGCCGGCTCCCCTCGCGTAGAAGACGGCGATGTGCGCCAGGCCATGGTTGACCTGGATCTGGGACAGCCGATTGGGATCGTCCCGCGAACCAGGATATCGGCGCCGCCTAAGTTCAGCGAACCCGACTTTGCCGCTTCAATGCCGAGTGCATCCAACCAGGCGCCAGAAGTTGGCGACCTAAGAACGTTCGAGCGCTATGAACTGGAAGATCCAAACGCGATCAGGATGAAGCGTTTGGCGGCGTTGGGCAAGATTCAAGGGGTTACGAAAATTGGATAAGCAACTGGTGGGGCGGAGGACGCCGTGAGCAAAATTTTTGAGGCTTTGCGAAGGACGGAAAGCAAGATCGGCCGGCTCGCAATGCCGGATCTTACGGCGGAAGTCAGCGTTACCGACGTCAAGACCGGGGAAGAGGGCCTTGTCATTGGCCGCGCGGGCGATCTCAGTGGCCGGGTCGAGCGATCAAAAGGTTCGCAGCGAGATTCGCACTCAGCCGATACGGCTGTTGGCGGGCTGTCCAATTCTGTTCGACGGCATCGACCCGCAGGCTTCCGAACAGTACCGCATAATCCGAACAAAGATTCACCATCACCCATCGCAGCCCAGGGTAGTGATGATGACCAGCGCGATGCCGGGTGATGGGAAAACGATTAGCGCTATCAATCTCGCAGGCGCGCTGGCTGTGCAGGAAGACTTGCAGGTGCTTCTGATCGATGCCGACTTCCGTCGCCCCACCGTAGCAAAGTCGCTGGGACTGAGTCAGAGTCCCGGGTTGAGCGACGTGATCCGCGGGACGGCCTCGATCGAAGAGGCTCTGGTCAGGGTCGAGCAGGTCCCTAACCTTTACGTACTCACGTCCGGCAAAACCGTCCCCGAGGAGACCGACTTGCTGACATCGGGGAGATGGAGGGAACTTTGTGACACGTTTCGAGCTCGGTTTCGCTACACGGTTCTGGATTCGCCGCCGCTAGGAACAGTGGCGGATTGCGATCTGTTACAGCTCGCCGCGGACGGGGTCATTTTGGTCGTGCGTTTCGGTCATACCGACCGCCAACTGCTGAAGAGGGCGTTCGAGACCCAGCTGAAGGCCAAACCGCTCGGGGTGATTTTGAATTGCGCGGAAGACTGGTTCCTGTGGCGGACACACAGCTACTACTACTACGGAAACGGAGATCGGAAGTAACGAGCTCTCATGAGCAACACTGAATTAGTCGCTTGGCGTCAAGCGGTTAGTGAAAGGGCGAAGCTTCGTCTTTATCGGCGGTCACTGATCCGACCGGGTTGTGGCAGTGCGTCTCCCGAATCGCATGATCCATTAAATGGCCTGATTCGGCAAAGGAAACCACATGTATTCTAATCTCAAACTTCAGATTTGGAGAACGGGCACGCACCAAAATCGGCTGGCCAAGATGCTTCAAATCGACGAGACAACGTTGAGTCGAATCGTGAACGGTTACCGTGAGCCGAGCATTGAGTTGCGCGAGAAGATAGCGGCGTTGCTCCATTGCGACCAAGCGTGGTTGTTCGAACTCACCGAGCCGCCCGCAACATCTGAAGTGATTTCTTCGGTGGGCCCAACGGTCGTCGATACAGAATCTTGATTTTCGAGCTCGGCGCGCTATGATCCTTCGGGAGCGCTGCGGTAACCGGCCGCCAGTTGTTCCATCGGTAGCGGGCACGACCTTTGAATGCTGTCGCGCAGGGGCGGTCGCATGGTCAGAATGTCCTCCATTTCACCTCCATGGAATCCCGAGTCCCCCACTGAAAACTGTAGTCCAGCATCCTGAATAGTACTCCTTCCAAAATAGTCCCGGGTCTGGAGAACCATGAAAATGCTCGGCTTAGCGGATTTCCCCTTCCGGCGTTTCTAGCTGTTGAGTAACTTTTCATTGTGTCCAGAGTCACACAGGCGTCTGAAAAGCGAACGCGGACCCCGCGAGATTAGTGGGCACGGCTTGAGCAGGGTCACCGTGAGTGTAACAGCTTAGAACTTCGCAATCGTTGATTTGGATCCGGTGGGGATAGAGCGCTCCTGCCCGGAAGAGCGGTGGTTCAATCCTGGTCGCCGCCATCATTTGCACTCGGCCCGTTCCAGTGAAGCGCCATTTAGGGCTTCGCTAAACAACACCAAATCTTTCGTGCAACGGGACGTCGCTTCCAAGCCGAGGCCAGTCCCGCCAAGCGGATCAGTGTGCTCGACGGAGCGTTGGATCGTATTCGTGGGAGGTTCTAGTGACGTGTTCGAAGCTACTCCGGGGAAATAATAGCGGTCTTGTACTATTGGCTGGCGTGACGGCAACGTGCTGGTTGCTCCCGGCTTTATTATGGGCCGCGCCAGCGATCAGCTACGTTCAGTGTAATTACTCGACGCCGCAGACGGCACAACTCACGGTAAACGTCACATTCACGTCTGCGCAAGCGGCGGGCGACCTCAATGTGATCGCCGTCGGCTGGAACGATAGCGGGTCTTCTGTTAGCTCCGTTACCGACAGGACTGGCAACACTTACACCCGCGCGGTTGGGCCGACCAGTAGCTCAGCCACCGTCTCGCAATCGATTTATTACGCCAAGAACATCGTCGCGGCCGCGGCGGGAACCAACACTGTTACAGTCACGTTTTCCACCGCCGCGACCAATCCCGACATCCGCATTCTCGAGTATCAGGGCGCCGATCCTAGCAACCCGGTGGACGTTTCGGCATCCGCCAGCGGTACCACGAACTTCACCAGCAGCGGCGCTGTGACCACCACCAACCCGACCGACTTGCTGTTCGGCGCCAACATGGTTTACACCTTGACCACCGCCCCGGGCAATGGTTTCACTGAACGCATGTTAACAACGCCCGATGGCGATCTCGCGGAAGACCGAATGGTCAGCGTCGCGGGTAGCTATATCGTCAGCGCACCACTGAACCAGGCCGGGCCTTGGGTCATGCAGATGGTCGCCTTCCGCGCTGCATCGGGAGGCACAACTTCGCCGACTGTGAGCAGCGTATCGCCGAATAGCGGATCGACCACCGGTGGAACAGCAGTCACTATCACCGGAACTAACTTCGCCTCCGGAGCGACGGTCTCGTTTGGAGTCACTCCGGCTCCCAACGTAGCTCTGCTGAACAGCACCACGATCACGGCCACCACTCCGGCGGGAAGCACCGGGGTGGTGACGGTGACGGTAACAAACCCTGGGGCGCAGAGCGGAAGTTTGGCGAACGGGTTCACCTACGGAGCGTCGACTGGAGACTCTGGAACGTTGTCCGGACCGACGTCTACAACTATCACCTTTGTGCAGGGCAATTCCGCCACGCCACAGACGCCTCAGACCAGCGTTCCGGTAACATTCTCAGCCGCACAGTTTGCCGGCGACCTGAACGTCGTGGCGGTAGGCTGGACCAGTGGTCCCGCCACGATCAGTTCGGTCACCGATCGAAGCGGCAACATCTACACACTCGCAGTGGGTCCAACCGTTCAAAACGGACTCGCTTCGCAGTCGATTTATTACGCGAAGAACATTGCAGCCGCCGCCGCTGGGGCCAACGTCGTTACCGTGACGTTCTCCAGCTCCGCATCGAATCCCGACATCCGTATCCTGGAGTACAACGGTGCGGATCCCAATAGTCCCGTGGACGCAACGGCCGCAAATGTCGGCAGCGGAACTACCAGTAGCAGCGGATCTGCAACTACTACAAATTCGACAGATCTGATCTTTGGCGCGAACATGCTCGGAAGCAACGGAGGTCACGGATCAGGTCGACCCGTTACCATGACCCCCGGCGCCGGGTTCACCAGCCGGATGATTACATCGCCGGATGGGGACATCGCCGAAGACAAGATGGTTACCGCCGCAGGCAGCTTTAACGCCACCGCAACTCTCGGCTCGTGGGGGCCATGGGTCATGCAGATGGTCGCCTTCCGCACTCCATCCGGGGGCATAACTGCTCCTGCGGTGAGCAGCGTATCGCCGAACAACGGATCCACCGCGGGCGGGACGGCGGTCACGATCACGGGGACGAACTTCGCCACGGGAGCAACGGTAACATTTGGCGGAACGGTAGCCACCAACGTCGTGGTGGCGAGCGGCACCACAATCAGGGCCACAACTCCAGCCGGAATTGCCGGCGCTGCGACGGTGACGGTAACGACCAATGGGCAGAGTGCAAGCCTAACCAACGGATTCAACTATACCGCTGGCCCCACAGTGACTGGCGTATCGCCGAACAACGGATCTACGGCAGGCGGGACAGCGGTCACCATCACGGGGACGAACTTCGCCACGGGAGCGACAGTGACATTTGGCGGAGCTGCGGCCACCGGAGTAGTGGTGATGAACAGTATGACCATCGCGGCCACAACTCCAGCCGGAATCGCCGGTGCTGCCACGGTGACGGTAACGACCAATGGTCAGAGTGTAAGCCTGACCAATGGATTCACCTATACCGCCGGTCCCACGGTGACTGGCGTATCGCCGAACAACGGATCTACGGCAGGCGGGACGGCGGTCACGATCACAGGCACAAATTTCGCGACCGGAGCGACCGTGACAATTGGCGGACCTGCCGCTACCGGCGTAGTGGTGATGAACAGTTCGACCATCGCGGCCTCAACTCCAGCCGGAATCGCCGGTGCCGCGACGGTGACGGTAACCGCTAGTGGGCAGACTGCAAGCATGCCCAACGCATTCACCTATACCGCCGTCCCCACGGTAACTGGCCTATCGCCGAACAACGGATCAACGGCAGGCGGGACGGCAGTCACCATCGCGGGGACGAACTTCGCGTCAGGAGCGACGGTGACATTCGGCGGAATTGTGGCGACCAGTGTGGCGGTGGTGAATAGCGCCAGCATCACGGCCACAACTCCAGCCGGAACCGCCGGCGCAGTGACGGTGACGGTGACGAATCCCGGCGCTCAGAGCGGGAGTTTGGCCAGCGGGTTCACCTATTCGGCAGCCACCAGCATAAGCTACGTGCAGGGCAATGCCGCCGTGCCACAAACGGCACAAACCAGCGTGACGATCCCGTTCACGGCCGCACAGGCTGCCGGGGATCTCAACGTGATCGCGGTTGGGTGGAACGATGGCACCGCCACCGTCAACACCGTTACCGACCACAGCGGCAACAACTACCTACGCGCGGTGGGCCCAACGGTCCAGAACGGAGTGGCGTCGCAGTCCATTTACTATGCCAAGAACATTGTCGCGGCCGCCGCCGGAGCGAACGCTGTTACGGTCACATTCTCCACTGCCGCGAAAAATCCCGACATCCGCATTCTGGAATACAAGGGCGCCGATCTGAACAACCCCGTGGATGTGTCGGTAGCCGCCAGCGGAAACGGCACTCTCGGTAGCAGTGGCAGTGTGACCACGACGAACGCCAGGGACCTGCTATTCGGCGCCAATCTGGTGCAGACCCAAACCGTCGGCCCGGGCAGCGGCTTCACCAGCCGCCTCTTGACATCGCCAGACAGCGATATCGCCGAGGATGAGATGGTCACCTCTGTCGGTAGCTACAGCGCCACGGCACCGCTCGCGTCCGGGCAATGGATCATGCAAATGGTAGCGTTTCGAACTCCGTCGGGAGTTACAACCCCGCCCACGGTGCCTGGAAATCTGACTGCAACGGCGGCCAGCGCCAGCCAAGTCAATCTGAGCTGGGCTGCGTCGACGAGTAATGGAGTGGTGGCGAATTACATTGTGCAAAGGTGCCAAGGTGCGGGCTGCACTAACTTTGCACAGATTGCGGCGCCTGCTGCCACCACTTATAACGATACCGGTCTGGCATCGAACACGAGTTACAGCTACCGGGTGCAGGCCGTCGATACGGCCGGGAACCTGAGCGCGTTTTCCAACACCTCAACTGTTACTACACAAACCGTGCAACCTCCAACCACGCCCGCCAATCTGACGGCTGCGGCAACCAGCGCGAGCCAAATTAGTCTGAGCTGGACAGCCTCGACCAGCAATGTGGGTCTGGCGCATTACACGGTGCAGAGATGCCAAGGCGCGGGCTGCACTAACTTTGCGCAAATTGCGAGTCCGTCCACCGCCAACTATACCGACACGGGTTTGTCTTCTACCACCAGCTATAGCTACCGCGTGCAGGCCACCGATACCGCCGGAAATACCAGCGGGTTTTCGAACACCGCTACGGCCACCACGCAAACTGGGCAACAACCGTCGGCGCCCAGCAACCTGTCGGCGGCCGCGGTCAGCGGGAGCCAAATCGATCTGAGCTGGACCGCCTCGACAAGTAATGTTGGAGTGGCAAGCTATATTGTTCAGAGATGCCAAGGCGCGGGCTGCACTAATTTTGCACAGATTGCCAAGCCCGCCGGGACCACTTACAACGATACAGGCCTTCAGGCAAGCACCAGTTACAGTTACCAGGTGCAGGCCAGCGATACGTCTGGGAACACCAGCCCGTTCTCCAGCCCGGCCAGCGCCACCACCGGGTACGTGCTGCCAGTGAAGGCCAGCTCAAACAACCGCTATCTGGTGGACCAGAACGGGACTCCCTTCTTGATCATGGGAGATTCGCCGCAAGCTCTGGTGGGAAACCTCAGCCCTACCGACATGGCTACTTACATGGCTGATCGGCAGCGCTTGGGCTTCAACGCGCTGTGGGTCAATCTGCTTTGCGCCGGTTACACGTTTTGCAACTCGAATGGGACCACCTACAACGGCGTGGCGCCTTTCACTAGCGGCTCTAGCCCATCGAACTATGTCTTGTCGACGCCTAACAGCGCTTACTTTACTCTCGTCGACAACATGCTGAACCTGGCGGCAACACACAACCTGGTAGTTTTTCTGGACCCCATCGAGACCGGTAGTTGGCTGCCGGCCCTGGAGAATAGTGGGACCACCGGTGCTTTCAATTACGGAGTCTACGTTGGCACCCGATACAAGAACTTCCTCAACATCGTCTGGCTGCATGGCAACGACTTTCAGGTTTGGAACTCCAGCAGCACGGACAATAACCTGGTCAAACAAGTGATGGCCGGCATCGCCAGCGTCGATTCCAATCATTTGCAGACCATCGAGCTGAACTACGACAGCAGTTATTCCAACCAGGACGCCCTGGTGACTTCGCTGCTCAAGCTGGATTCTGCGTATTCGTATTTTGAAACTTACGACATCGTGCTTCAGTCGTATAACAGCTCTCCGACCCTCCCCACTTATCTGGTCGAGGCCAACTATGAATACGAGAACAACACCGGCGCCCTTCCGGCAAACACCGGAGCCTACGTCCTCAGAGAACAAGCCTACTGGACCATGCTCAGTGGCGGAGTCGGACAGATTTACGGAAACCATTACACGACGTCGTTTGCATCGGGCTGGCAATCCTATCTGGACGGTTCAGGCGACCTGGAAATTCAGTACATCAACCAGCTCTTCGGCATCCTTCCGTGGTGGCAACTGGTCCCGGACCAGAACCATCAGGTGGTCATCGCCGGCTACGGAACCTATAACGGGTCCAATGGGAATCTAACCCGGGCCACTTATTGCACCACCAGTTGGATCAGTGGAAGCTTCGCGTTAACTTACTGTCCCAATCCGTCCACCCTTACAGTGAACCTGGCCGAGTTCTCGGGCCCCGTGACGGCCCAATGGTACGATCCTTCGAATGGCGCCTACACCGCAATCTCGGGATCGCCATTCCAGAATTCCGGCACTCATCAATTTACTACTCCAGGCAACAATCACGACGGAGATTCGGATTGGGTGCTGGTGCTGCACAGATAAAGACAAACAAGCTCGACTCTCTTACGGTCGCGGTTCAGTAAGGTCGGTGATGCGACTGAGGATTTTGTGAAGTAGGGGAGCTTGCCGCTGGTATAGCAACACACCCAGGTAAGTTCCCAGGGTATTCGTGATGATATCCGTCATGCCCGAATCGCGGGTTGGAAGGAATGCCTGTAGGACTTCGATGGTCACACTCGCGGCTGCTCCGAGAATCATCGTGACAAGTCGCGGGCGGCTTACTTGCCGAACCGAAGTCAGGTAAGCGCAAAAGAAAAAGCCGAGAGGAATGAAGCCCCCGATGTTAATCCCCACGTTCTTCCAATAGGCCCAGCGGGGATAGAATTCCTTCCAGGGGGGCTCCAGGAACTTCTCGCGCACGATCATGTATCGTTCCGGTATATAAAGATCGATCCCGGAACTAGCGCGGTCGTGAACGACGCGGCCCGCATGTTCGTCAAAAGGGTAGAGCGCGAGCACGCGTTCATCTGGGCAATCTCAGGCATTCCTCTGCTGCTCCAAGCTTCGAAATGCCGGAAAACCTGAGCGGCGCGTCAGTCCTGCCGGTAGATCGCTAGCCCCCGCAATTGACCGGACCAGCTGTCGTTTACGGCGGGAGAAGTGCCCAAGGACGAGTTGACCCGTGAAATCCTTGGCCGAAAGCCGAAAATCTGAGAGGGTCCTGGCCAAAACACCATCGACGAAGATTCTTGTTCCCTCTGTTCCTGATGTGATAGCTATGAGCAGGAGCTTTCTGGTGCTGAAAATCTCGTTCACATACATTAAGGCGGAGCCCTTCGCGGGCACGTGCTCGTTCGGAGATCCAATTTGCAATGCGAGATCCGTCTCAGATTGGTGAAGAGAAAATTGCAGCGGTCTCTCGGGAGCATAAAATGCGAGGAATGTATTAGAGTCAACGCGGTGGAGCGGCTGTAACCAGATCTCAAGGCTGCAAGATCCTTCGTCACGCGAATCCGGCGCCGGGAAGATGCTGGAGCTCAGGACAGTTCCATGACGACCAAAACGAAGACCGCTGGTGCTCGTGAGCCAAGTGACCTCGATTGTTAGGGGCGTGGAACGGCCACAGTCCCGCCACTAGGACAGCGCATAACATCAAGGATAGAAAGCCCGCCCAGGATCTTTTGTTCGATCGCGCCTGTCATGACAAGATTCTATGCGTCTCTTCAGACACAGGTCTGCCTAAATCGTCGGCGAAGCCAAGAAAGAGGGAATCAGTGCGCCCAGGAGGAATGGGACTTGGAAGGGAGCCGGCGACCCTGGATGGAGCGGGGGAAGGAGTTTCTGCGTTCCGGCGCGAATCAAAATGCTTGACGGAAACGTCGCGAGTAGAGCTATAGTACTAGTACTTTGGTTTTAATCGACGTAAGTTATGTAACAAAGGCAGTTATATGGTGCGAGAGGTTCGCGCGGAGAGGTGCGTTGCTAAGGTTTATGGACCGCTCAGCTGAAAAGAGCTAAGTGATTCCTCTCAGTAGTAGTAGGCCATTTCGAAGGGAAGATTTAGTCCATTCTGCCAAGCTGAACTGCGGCAAGTGCGCGATAGGACTTTCGAGGTAACAATACTATACTGAACTTTCGATAAGTACGAGAGTACTTTAGCAGCCGAAGAACTAGTAGTCATATATGCAATCTAAAGTGGCAATTCTTTTGCGGGTTCCCCGCACTCCGATACGGATGGCTGGTTTGTTGTCCTTTTCGCTTTGTGCCTGGGCTCAGGTTGGCTTGGTCCACGTCACCTCGTGCGGGGACCGCGTACCGTTTCCGGCCACGACTTGTACCATTCCAGCGACCAGTAGTGGCAACCTGATACTGGTGGGCTGGGCGTCTATGGCCGGGGGGGGCGCGACGACCATCGCCAGCATTACAGACAACGTGGGCAACAGCTACGTGGAAGCCGGGGCCGCGCGTGCTGTGGATAGCAACATGAATGATATGGGAGACATATGGTATGCCAAGAACAGCGTGCCAGGCGCCACGACGATCACTGTCACTCCCAACCCCAGTGGAGCCTCCGGAACAGCAGTCGTCTGGGAATTTTCGGGACTTGATCCCAATGCGCCTTTGGCGCAGACTGCGGTGCTGAACAGTCAACCCGCGACGACTACGCCCTCGGGAGCTTCGGTAACTACGGCAATTTCCAACCAGCTTGTGGTCTCAATCGGGTGGCTGCAAGGCACGGTGGCCGGCATTGTTTCTGGAAGCGTGTTTACCAACGACTCCACGGCTACAGGCGATGGCTGGGCACACTACGTGGCTTCGTCCCCGGGAACTTATAGCGCTCAATGGAACAGCGATCTTGGCACCTACGCCGCAAGCACGGTGTCCTTCAAGAGCGCCGCAGCCGGGACCACCACCACTACTACAACCACTACCACAACCACTGCCGCCGTCGGTGCGTGCGATTTAAATAAGGACGGTGTGGTTAACGTGGTGGATGTTCAGGTGGCCGTCAATATTAACCTGGGCGTGAGTTCCTGCCCGGCCGACATAGATGGCGGTGTGTGCGGTTCTAATCTTGTGCAACAAACCCTGAGCGCCGCCTTAGGCGAAGGTTGCTCAGCCACTATCAGTCACGCTATTTCCCTGAATTGGGCTGCCAGCACGTCCCCGAATATTGCAGGATACAACGTTTACCGAAGCACTGCGTCGGGCGGGCTGTTTACGCAGCTGAACCCGCAATTATTGACGGCAACGTCTTTCACAGACGCCAACGTAACGGCTGGTCAGACCTACTATTACGTGACGGCGGCGGTGAACACCGGCAATATCTGCAGAGCTCATATTCGAATCAGGCCCAGGCAACCGTTCCGTCGCCGTGAGGGTCACTAGCAACCGCGAATAGCTGGGGCAAGCGGCTAGCTGGATTCGAGCCAGACTGGCTTTCAGACGGTCTCGGTCTGCGGGAGTAAGGGGCCCGGAACAGGCCTGGCTCCGGATTCTCCACGGTCCACTCTCGAGGATGCGGTCTCCCCCCTTTGCAACGCGAACAATAGCGGCACCAGGATCGCCAAAGAAACCAGGGAAAATGGCAGGCCTCCATAGCGGTGGAGCTTACCGTGAAGAAAACTGGGTCCACGTAGACTCCGAGACACGAAATGGTCACAATGCGCACGGCGTTCTTGAAGATGACTACCGGAACAGTGAAAAGGCTGAAGAGAACCCTTCTCCAGTTGGACTGAAGAAACACGTACCCAGCCAGGATGCTGGTGATGAACAGAGCTAAGCTGGATCGTATGCCACTGCATTCCTTCGCGATCTCGATCTCCACACCAGGCAGTACGAACTTGAAGTGCTGCCAAAGGACTGGCACACCGAACAGTTTGAACAGAGCATAGGTCATTACGGCCGATCCCTTTTGCAAGGCCAGAACAATGTTGTCTAATGCACAGTCGGGATGGGGACCATCAAAAGAAGAAACAACAACGGAAAGAGAGCAGCGCGAAAGGATTGCGCGCCATAGCAGAGCACGAACCCCGCCATCCACACCAGAACCATCGCCAGCACCACGACCGACAGGCGGTCATTCGAATTAAGCGTGGGAAACTGGTATCTGAGCAAGATAAAACAGCGCTATTCCAATGACCAGTAAAGGTGCGCTTTTGGACGGGCAATACCGCGGGCTGGCGAAGACTCTCCTTCTTTGTAGATAAACCAGGGACACGGTCATGATCGGTATCAGCAGGATGTGAGAATATCTGTCATCTCGCAACGAGAGTCTCGACCAGAGCGCCTAAAGACCTCCCGAAGGCAGCAGCGAAAAGAATCGAGAAGAGTACGAACCAAGGTGGTGCCCTGTCAAGCGTCTCGATATGTCGTGATGTTTCATGATAGCTTCCAGTGAATATGCGGATGGTCGAAACGACGCTCGCTTAAACGTCGTCGTCCAGGTGCATGGGCTGTAAAGTTAAAGATGGCGCTGGACTGCTCATGAAGTGTTGATTGACCGCGAAGAGCGCCAATTGCAAGCGGCTGGAGACGCCCACTTTGCCGAAGATATTGGTGAGATGATGCTTCACCGTACGCTCGCTGATGGCGAACTCTTCGCCAACCTCTTTGTTTGACCGGCCGCTCGCGATCTTGGTGATAATGTCCACTTCGCGGCGAGTGAGCCCGTAATCTTTCGGCGACTTGGTCCCAGTTGCCGTGCGCCAAGGATTCGCGAAGCGCCTCCACCAAAACTCCCACGCTCTCGCTTTCCAGCCAGTATTGGCCCGCCATGACGCTTCGAATACTCTTGAGCAAACGCCTGGGGCGTCGATCCTTTCAGCACCACGCCGTGAGCTCCAAGCCTGAAGGCTTCCACCAGGTGGGCCTTCTCGATCGCCGCTAATCGTCACGACAATCCGCACCGAGGCTGCTGACTTCGCGGCGTCAATCAGGGCTTTGAGTTCAACCCGTTGAGACAGTGCGAAGTCGACCAGAAGGATGTCAGGTTTGCTTCGGCGGGCCAATTCGACGGCGCCATGAGCGTCGGACGCCTCGCCAAGAATATGAGAGACCGGGTTCGGATTCCAGCGATCGACGCAGGTCTTGACGAAAGTTCGGATGTTCGTCGGCAATCACAATTCGAATGGGATTGGGTTCGTCAGTCATTACTTTTTCCTTCGGTCAGCGACTTCCGCCGATGCCGAATGGTTCGAATATTAGTCGAGTTATAGATATGGGACAGAACTAGTGAGCGACGCAGGCTAATTCGAATTCCGATGCGAGGGGCCGCGCAGAATTCTGTCCCACTTTGTAAACAATCCGGTTGTCCTCGATACAGGCAAAACCTATTCGCGCCCGCTCTCTCCCGCGTCCTTCAATTCGCCACAAGCCGTCTTCAAACATCAGCTTCATCGCGTGACGTTCTCGCCACCATTGGTTGACGTCGCCAGGCCTCGCGATCCAAATATTCCTCTCGCTCCGCAGACGCGACAGGTAAGCCAGGAGAGTCCTATAGACCGGCAGGGATTTCTCGGCGAAGATGTAATCCGGGTGAACAATAAAGCTCAGCAGTCCATGTTTTCCCGCGATGATCTCGATTTGTTTCTTCCAAAGGTCAATCGAGTAGTCGCCAAGTATGTGAAACAGAGAATAATCCTGAATGGTAGTTAAAGGAAGTTCAAGGACTTGGTCTATGAAATAAGGAAAAACGGTGCAGCACCCGCCGCGTTGGGGCTCCAGGTGCGCAACATTCGGCACTGACATGTCATAGGAAATCTTGAGATCCCCGAACCAGTCGACGTTTCGATACATGCAAGCCGACCTGAATCCTTTGGCCCCAAACTTCTCCACGTACTGATTGATCCCCTTGGACTGCTCCAAGAAGGATTTCCGGTCTCTGAAGAGGTTCCCGTCATGATTCAGACCATGCACGTTCACTTCGCATTGCCGCTTGCGGATGATTTCGAGCAAATCGTTCGAGACTATGTAGCGCTCTTCCGGTACCAGTTGAAACGATGCCTTAATTCCAAATTCATCATCGATATCCATCAGGCTAGGCACCAAAGCCAGGCCGGCGGTCGCCTCCACATCATGGGTCATGACGGCGGCGCAAGGAGCTCCGTCCGGCCAGAACCAAATGAACGGAATACTGTCCAACCCTGCGCTCTTCATAGCCGCGAGGAGATCGCGCTCGAAGACGTCCTCTACGCTGGTATCCACCGGCCATCGAGGGAAGGGCAACTGGCCCCAGTCTCGAAGCGAGATCCGCTGCAGGGTTTGCCGCAGCGAGTCGGACAATGCAGGCCTGATCTGATAATACAGCCAGCGAGCAGCCTCACTCTCCAATAGCGCCCCGGTGTGCGTGGGCGATTGTTTACTGTAGCGCTCGAGCCGGAGGTTATCGACTTCTTCCGCCGAACCAGGCGCAGACAGCTCCGCTGGACATCGATAGAAATCAACCAGAGCGTTACTCACTTGGAATTCCAAAGCAAAAAGGCCGTAGCCCGATTACCCAAACATTAGCATTACGGCAACAGCCCGTATGCAGTGAGCTGTGTCTGGCCAGCAACGAATACTTTTCCGTTTGCCACCAGCGGAACGGAGAACTTCGCGGCGAGGTCCAGAGTGTCGCGACTCCCCGCCTGACTGCTGTCATAGAGTATCGTGGAAAGATCATTTGCATTATATGCGAAAAGCACGCCCGGATTACCCGTATCATTGTCCGCGCTCAAGCCGTTGTTCTGCAGAGCCCACAGTATCCCGTTGGAGGTCGAATTGGCGGAAATCGCAAAGGAGGCGCCACGAACCTCATAGACCGCGGCTGTTTGGGAGCTGGGCGTTGCGGATAGCATCCCGTTCGTCAATTGGAATGCTTTGATTGAGTCGTTGATGGCGCCAAAGTAGACATAGCCGTTGAAGAAGACCGGCGTGCTGAAATTACCCGTTTGCGCGTTGCCATTCGGCAGCACACCCGGCAAGGATTGGACAATTTGATTGTCATTGTTGGCGTTGTATTTGCCTAGATTGTCTCGATTGATCACATAGATGGTTCCACTCTTGCCGGCGGTGATGAGCAAGTGGGGAAAGGGCCGGTGGTCTGGTCGACCAGCATCACCGGGCCGCCAGCTCCGAGATCGAGGTTATTGGCGCTCATGTTCTGCTGATCGTGTGGCGTGAAGTAGTCGACCACAGTTCCAGTGGTACTCGAGTTTTACAACGGAATCGCCGTAGTCGACGCCACCAGTATTCACATCAAAGTCGCCGTTGCTGGTAACGAAGTAGATGTCTCCAGTCGCATCCGTTGCCAGTCCTCCGCCGCCCTGCCAGATGCCACCGCCATTACCGTTCGGGGTAGAGTTATAGAACATCGTTTGCTGAAGCGTGGTGGCGTTGTAGCCTAACACCCAACCGTGCCAGGGGCTATTGTCGCCGTGGGAGCCGAATGCCGAGGTACACCACGCCATTATTGAGGAGAAGCCCGGTTCGTTGGTTTTCGCGCAGCGGATCGAAAGCCAAGTTACCCCCCGAGGATCCGCTGCCGGTGCCTGACACGCTTGCTTGAAGCACCACCGGACCGCCAAACTTCTCGGCGCCGGTGGTGATGTCGAGCGCATGCAGCCGCTGCACCCAGGTATTGGCGCCCTCTTTGGTCGCGGCAACTATGTAGATCGTTCCGCTGGTCGGATCAATGACCGGCGTGCTCGTGATTCCGATTTGGGTCGGGATGTCGCCGCACTCGCCCGTATCGGCGCAGGGAACCGGCGTGACGCCGGACTTGAGGAAACTCACGTGCCAGAGGGGCGTGGTGCTCAGTCCGTCGGCGTCAAAGGCGTAGACGCTGTCGTTTTCCGTCTCAACATAAACAACGTTGTGGAAGCCCTGCCCGGGAATGCTGACGTTGGCGACATAGAGGGGCGAGGCGAAGGCGATGCCATCCAGCGGATAGGAGAAGAGTTTTCCAAACTGGTTTTGGTTCACGTTGCTCAGTGTCAGCACCGTTTCACGAGAGGTTCTGGCCAGTCCGAAGGTTGTCGTTGTGATAGGTAAACGTTCCTGGATAGTTCGTGATGTAGACAGTCGCACTCGCCGAATTGCGACTGATCGGAGTCGTCGCGGTGACCGTGTGAGTGCCGACGCTGCTCGGAGGCGTGTAGAGACCAGTGGTGGTAATCGTTCCGGAAGACGCAGATCCACCCGACAACGCCGTCAACCGACCAGGTGACACTGGCCTGCTGGAGGACGTGAACTGCTGCGTCCGGGTGAACGTGAGAGCTGTCACGCGCGGGCTGATCGAAATCGCAGCGTCGCGGTACTGGCCACGCTGGAGAAAGAACTGCGAGTTCCGCGATGTTGTCTACGGCCTGCACCTGGTAGCTGTAGCTCGTGTTGGCGGCGAGACACGTGATCGTTGATAGCGTCGTGCCGGTGCTGGGGTTCCAATCTGAGCAAAGCTGCTGCAACTTGCGCCCTGACAACGTTGCGACTACGTAGTGCGCTAGCGCCGGCGCAACTGATTGACGGAGTCCGGCTGCAGATTGATCTGGCTGAAACTGGTCGCGGTCGCCGTCAGATTCGTGGGCGCCGCTCGGCGGCGTGCCTGAACAGTTGGCGGACGTGTGGAAAGCAACCATCTGCATGATCCACTCCCCGGAGCTAACTGGCGCGGTTGCGCTGTAGCTGCCCGTGGCATTGACCATCTGGTCTTCGGCGATGTCGCCATCCGGTGACGTTAGCAATCGTTGGGTGAAGCCGGCGCCTGGGCCGGTGGTTGAGGTTTGAACCAGGTTCGCGCCGAAAAGGAGATCGGTCGCTACGTCGTCGTCACGGAGCCGCTACTGCTGGTAGCGCTGGTGCCGGTGCCGGCGGCCGTTACATCCACTGGGTTGGTGGGATCAGCGCCGCTGTACTCCACGATGCGCAGGTCGGGAATACGGCGGCAGCAGAGAAGGTTACGGTTACTGTGTTCGCTCCGGCGCCTGCTGCCGCAATGTTCTTGGCATAGTAAATGGATTGCGTGCCGAATCCACTGAAGATGGTTGGGCCTACCGCAAGCGTGTAGGTGTTGCCGCTCTTGTCGGTGACGCGTCTTCACTGTGGCGGTGGTGTCGTTCCAACCCACCACTACGACGTTGAGATCCCCGGCAGCCTGGGCGGCCGTAAACGTGACCGTCACGGTGGTCTGATCCGTTTGCGGCGTCGCATAATTGCCCTGCACGTAAGTGATGCTGTGAGCCCGGTGGAGCCGGTGGATCGCAGTTGCAATATTCGAGAATGGGCTCACGTTCCCTGCAATATCGATGGCTTCTACCTCGTAACTGTAACTCGCGCCCGCTGATAGACCCGTGTCCGAGTAAGTGGTGCCGGTCGGAGCTGGCGAGTTGCGCAAAGTTGGTGCATCCGGCGCCCTGGCACCGTTCCACCACATAATTGGCCAACCCAATGCTGCTGGTGGAGGCGGTCCAACTCAGATTGATCTGGGTAGTTCCGACTGCGGTTGCCGTCAGATTAGTTGGGGCGGTCGGGGGCTGGTTACCCACGGTGGTGTTGGTCGCAATGCTCGAAATAGGGACTCACATTCCCAGTCGTGTCGACAGCCTGGACCATGTAGTTATAAGTCGTGCTCGGCACCACGGCCGAGTCCGTGTAGCTGGTACCCGTGGAGGTGCCAATCTGCGCAAAGTTCGTGCAGGTTGCGCCCGTGCAGCGTACCACCACGTAATCTGCAATCCCAACACTGCTCGTCGACGCGGTCCACGTCAGTAACATCGGTCCCTGCCGGTTCGCCGAGGCCGTAAGACTGGCTGGCGCGGTTGGAGTGGGAGAGAGAGTGACGACTGTTACGGCACCCGAGAAGGGACCTACCGTGCCCGAGTTGTCCTTGGCTGCAACCTTATAGCTGTAGCTGGTGGACGCTGTGAGGCCGGTGTCGTTGTAGCTGGTAGTTGCCGACGTGCCGACCTGCGCAAAGGTGCTGCAGCCGACACCCTGGCAACGCTGGACGAGGTATTGGCTGATGGTTCCGCCGGTCTCCGTGGATGCGGACCACGTCAACGTCGTTTGATTCGGATTGTTGGCCACCGCTACAACCGCCGATTCCCAGGTTTGCGCCGAATTAATGGTCATTGTTGCGTTGTGATTGCCCGTGGCCGCCGCCGGGCCGCTTTCCCCGGCGAGGAAGTTGAATACGGGGGCGGTCTGTAGCGTAAAGCCGGTGCCGGCCGTGAATGTTGCGCCGGCGGAAACCTTCACAAAACCGATCAGCAAATCATTGAGTACCGTCGTGGTTATGGTGGGGCTGAAAACGTTCACCACTTCCGTCCCGTTGTCGCTGCCGATGACGGACACGCCGTCCAGGGGCAATGCCGCATTGGAGCCCTTGAGCACGAACATCGACATCACCAGAGGCTGAGCGATCGACAAACCCATCGTTACGGTGTGGTTCGGCCCTACGATCGGATGCGGTAGATACCAGAGCGCCGTTCGCAGATCGGCTCCTGTAGGAGTGTTGGTGGGGCCGGCGATCGGGACAAACGTGTTGCCGAAGTTGTCAGAGGGCGTAAAGGTCACGCCATTGTGCGACGAGGCGGCAAAGATAATGGCGTCGCCGCCCGTGCTATCGAACGCCGTCATCGTATGGGTGGTTAGGGACGTTGGGTTATCGTAACTTTGGGTTGCTTGAACGATCGGGCCGGGGCCGCCGTTGACGACGGATACGTTTCCTGGAACCGTTGGCGTCGAACTCGCACCGGTGGTGGCCGAGGCGGTATTGGAATACGGGCCCAAGTTGCCGGCGGCATCGGTGGCGCGTACACGATAGCTGTAGCTGGTGCTGGCGGACAGACCGATGTCGCTGTAGGTTAGTGGTGGTCGATGTTCCAATCTGGGCGAAACTGTTGCAACCGGCTCCCTGGCAACGTTCCACCAGGTACTGTGTCACGCCGGCAGGATCTGTCGAAGCGGTCCAGCTCAAGTTGATTTGACTCGTGCCTGCTGCGGTTGCGGTTAGATTGCCAGGCGCCGTAGGCGGTGTGCCGCCTCCCGAAGCGGGCGTGCGGAAAGCAACCATCTGCATGATCCACTGCCCGGAACTGAGCGGAGCGGTGGCGCTATAGCTGCCGATGGCAGTGACCATTTCATCTTCGGCGATATCGGCATCGGGCGACGTCAGCAGGCGGCTGGTGAAGCCGGTGCCTGGGCCGCTGGTTGTGGTCTGAACCAGATTGGCGCCGAAAATCAGATCGGTTGCGTTGGTGGTGGTCGCAGCGCCGCTGCTGCTGGTAGCGCCGGTGCCGGTGCGGCGGCCGTTACGTCCACCGGGTTGCTGGGATCGGCGCCTTTGTACTCCAGAATGCGGATGTCCGGGAATGACGCGGCGGTGGAGAACGTGACCGTAACAATGTTCGCTCCCGCGGCGGCCGCGACGATGTTCTTGGCGTAGTAGATCGACTGCGTAGCGAATCCACTTAGGATGGTGGGGCCTACCGCGCGCGTGTAGGTGTTGCCGCTCTTGTCGGTAACCGTGCTAACCGTGGCCGTGCTATCGTTCCACCCAACTGCGACCACGTTGAGATCCCCGGCCGCCTGCGCGGCGGTGAATGTGACCGGGACGCTGGTCTGAGACGATTGCGGCGTCGCCGAATTGCCCTGTACGAAAGTGATGGTTGTGGCCGTTACATAAGTGAACCCGTTCGGCCAAACTTCCGCTCTGCGACCCGGGGTTCGTTACAGTCACCGTCACTGCACCGGCGGTTCCCGCTGGAGTTGAGGCCGTGATACTTGTACTGCTCACTACCACCACGTTCGTTGCCGCCGTGGCTCCAAATTTCACCGTCGCTCCGGTGGCGAAGTTCGTGCCCGTGATCGTGACTGCCGTCCCGCCCGCTGTCAACCCGGTATTCGGCGACACGCTGGTCACCGTAGGGATACCTACATAAGTGAATCCGCTGGTCAGACTTCCGCTCTGCCCGCTGACCGTTACGGTCACTGTTGTCGCACCGGCGGTTCCCGCTGGAGTTGTGGCCGTGATGGACTGTACTGCTCACTACCACCACGCTGGTTGCCGCTGTGGCTCCAAATTTCACCGTTGCTCCGGTGGCGAAGTTGGTGCCCGTGATTGTGACTGCTGTCCCGCCTGCGGTGGAACCGGTATTCGGCGACACGCTGGTCACCGTGGGGATAACTACATAAGTGAATCCGCTGGTCAGACTTCCGCTCTGCGCCGCCGACCGTTACTGTCACCGTTGCCGCGCCGGCGGTTCCCGCTGGAGTTGTCGCCGTGATGGATGTACTGCTGACCACCACCACGCCCGTTGCCGCTGTGGT
>CAVUUB010000020.1:0-698928 GCA_963744555.1 Bryobacterales bacterium
TGAACAGGAAATGCGGATTAATCTGACTGGTGAGCGCCGCCAGACGAGCCTCGTTCAGTCGTAGTTGCTGGGCTTCGAGCTTCTTCTCGTTGCGCGTGTTATTCCAGATCTTAAGCGGAAGCATGACGGCAAAGACCGAGCTGGCGTAGAAAGCGATCGCCGTGCCCAGGTGACTGGCGCTCAAGATTGGTCCCAGAAAACCTGGCCCTTTGGAAATACCGGGCCACCGAAACGCGCAGCAGGTCCGTAAAGATAATGGTGAACAGGCATCCTAGCTGGAACATCAGCCTGAGTTGATATGGCCGCTGCCGCAAACGCGCCGGAGCCAGGCTAAAAATTGGCGAGAAACGCCACACATCTTCCTTTTCAGGCGCGACGTCGCGTAGCAATCCTCCCAAGACGCCCACGCCGGCGAATAATGGCATCGACATCAACTCGTGATTGATCACCGCCGGGATCGAAATCAGAACACCCGCCAGGAGCCCGGTGACGTATCCCCCGACCATGCCGGATACCAGGCTGCCCTCCAGTCCGAGATCGACAGCGTGATAGTTGGGATTCAGGACGCGGGTTGCGACGCTCGATCCATAGAGGCCGCGCAGCTCAAAGCCAGCCTTACGCGCTGCACCAGCGTGCGCTCTTCGCGCATCAACATGCGCTGAAAAGCAGGGAAGCGCGATAGAATGCTGGCCAGCGACGCGGCTACCGCTACCCGCAATAGCAAGGTCACCAATTGTTGCTGATCCAGCATCGCTCGCCTGCGATCATTATAATGAAAGCACGATTTCCAGGATGTTAACCAAGGTAGCGGAAGCGAATTTTCCGAGCCGTTTCGGCCATTTTCGTATCTTCGGATTCGAAGGTTCTTACGGGCCGGATGTGCAGGAGTGTGTGGTGCTTAGGATGGGCGACATCACCACCTCGCCCGAGCCCGCTGGTTCGCATCCACTCGCAGTGCCTCACCGGCGACGTATTGCATAGCCTGCGCTGCGATTGCCGGTCGCAACTGGAGCTTTCGCTCAACTTGATCGCCGAAGAGGGACGCGGCCTGCTCATTTATGAGCACCAGGAAGGGCGCGGGATCGGTCTGCTCAATAAACTGCGCGCCTACGAGCTGCAGGACGGCGGCGCCGACACCGTGGAAGCCAACGAGCGCCTGGGTTTCGAAGCCGACCTGCGCGATTACCAGATGCCCGCCGAGATCCTCCGCTATTTCAAAGTCCGCAGCGTGCGCCTGCTGTCCAACAATCCCGACAAGATCGCCGCGCTCGAGCAAGCCGGGATTCAGGTGGCTGAGCGCATTCCCTGTATCGTCGCGCCGCACGAATCCACCGAAGGCTATCTGCGGACCAAGAAACAGAAGCTAGGCCATTTGTTGGATTAAGCTTCTGCGCCTCGCGACCTTCCTTAAGTACGAGCCCGCACTTGTGTGGGACGCCTGGGAACTGGCGCCGCCGGGCAAGCGCCTCTTGTTTGGCTTCGGGCTCGATGGAAGGCTGTCAAACTTGAGATTTCGCAAGTCGGAGATCTGCGCCAGGGGGTGGGGCTCTAGCGGACCCGCTTCCCATCGAACATCTCGATCACGAAGTAAGGATAAGTATAGGCCGCGCCTTTGCCCGCTTTGTCGATGAACTCGCCTGGGAGCAGGTGGCCGATGCCGGCGCCGACATGCACTTCGCGGTTGATTTCATACCAGGCGTAGGCGTCCAATTCCTGGCCGAGGTGCGTACCGGATTTCCCAGTGGGGTCGCGCAGGATCACTCCGCCAGAGGAGTTGTACGCCGCATCCTTGGCGCTCGCGAGCCAGAAGTCCAGGTACTGCGCGGTTACGGACCAGCGTCGATGCGGAATTATGGTGGCCCCGGCACGCCAGGCCACGATGTTCTGCCATCCGAACAGGTCTGCAATCCCGAACCGATCATGCGCTGTCGGATACATCGTGTCGAACGTGCCGTGTATCCCGTCGGCCGGATTCTTGTCGCCTGACGCGTAGTCGTAGCCCGCGAAGAAGCGCGGCTTCCAGCCACTCCTCGCGATGGTGTAACCCAGTCCGGCCGTAGTGCCCCAAGCCTGGATATCGTTAGAGCCGGCCGAGCCCCGCTCCAGCACCAGCTCATAACGGTAGTCGAAGTTCGAAATGCCCGTTCCTCTGATCCGGAACCCGTACGCCTGCTCGTCAAGATGCCCGGTCTTGAGCTTGCTATCCTCCACCGCGACACTCGGCGAAACTCGCCAAAGCACGAACGGCTCGATCGACGACTTCGGCAGCACGCGCGTGATCCAGCCGTAAGCGCCGTAGATGTTGTTCCCCTCCTGGTGATGCGTAATGCCATCCAACTGCGGGTTCACCACCGAGGCGGCGAACACGGCTGCCCGAAAGCGGTCCACGTGAAAGTTGGTCACCACAGCGTCGTAAGAGCGAGCCTGGTTGCGCCATTCCGAGTTCGCGATGATGGTGCTGTTGTAGTCGAGCAATTGCCGGCCGACAGTGAGCGTGACCGGCTGCTTCTCCGAATCGCCAAACTGGACATAAGCGAGCTTGAGGTCCCACCTCACGTTGTTGGGTGGACCCAGCGGCGGGGCTTGGAGAAAAGAGCGTGCATCCTGCACCTGCGCCACCACCTTGAACCAGCTCACCGGCTGCACGATCATGCCCAAGCGGAACCGGTTGAGGAGATACGAAGCGCTAGTTGTTAGGCTTGAACCCGTTGCCGCTGTAACCCTCCGCGCGGAAGCGTTCATCGAGCCCAAACTGCAGCCAGCGCGGAAGCTGGTCGTTCAGCTCGCCGGTGGGCCGGAGGTCCGGCAGGCCGTACGGGGCGTCCGAAATCGGCGGGGAAGAAGCCGGCCCACCGATCGGAGTGAGCGCCGAATCGGAACCAAGCGCGGCCACCTTATCGTATTGGGCGTGAGCCGGACCACTAGCCAGAGCGAGCGCCAGGCCAATGAAGGCCGGCAGGGGCTTGCGATTATGGGGTGCAACTGGCGTATTTACAACTTCTTTCCTAATCTAGATATTGTCGATCGACATTGGTATGTTAACACCATAAGTCCATTGCAGTCAAGAGCGAAAGGTCCACGATCGGGCGTGGGATCTGATGGTAGAATGTCTTCCATGGGCGAGAGCGCGCAACGAATTGAGCTGCTCCAAGGCACTCTCGACATGCTCATCCTGAGGACTCTGCTTTTCGGGCCCGCTCACGGCCATCAGATCGGAAAGCACATCCAGCGAACTACCGACGATCTTCTTCAGGTGCAACACGGTTCACTTTATCCGGCGCTGCATCGTCTGGAGAGAAAAGGTTGGGTGGCCTCGAAGTGGGAGACCGCGCCCGATCGCAACCGGGAATTCAAGTACTACCGGCTGACGGCCGCTGGCGGGAAACGCCTTGTGCAGGAGGAGTCGAAGTGGAAGCAAATGGCGAGAGCGGTTGCCCAAATCATGTGGCCCGCCGAGGGTTGAGGTGAAGGGCCGGGAGAGATGAAAAGGGTTGAGATGAGGTGGTGGCGACGGAGGCAGCGCGAGGAAGATCTGGATCGCGAACTCCGCTCAGATCTGGAGCTGGAAGCCGCAGAACAAATGGAGAGCGGGTTGATTCCGGAAGAGGCGCAATACGCGGCCAAGCGCGCGTTGGGCAATGCCGGCTTGATCAAAGAACAGGTACGCGAGACGTGGGGGTGGGCCTGGCTGGATCGATTCAGACAGGATTTTGCTTACGCCCTACGAACTTTCGCGCGCACGCCGGGATTTACAGCGGTCGTGATCCTAACGCTCGCGCTCGGGATCGGCGGCGCCACCGCAATATTCAGCGTCGTCAATGCAGTTCTGCTACACCCGCTCCCGTTTCGGAATCCCGACCGGCTGGTCGTGATCTGGGAGACATTCGTCCGCAGTCCGAACGATCCCCCGTTTTTCGATTCGTATCACGATTTCGAAATCTGGAAGAGTGGAAGCCAGAGCTTCGAGCGACTGACTCCCGCCACTTGGAGGACAGATGGCCAGATTCTGACTGGCGCCGGTCCTGCGCGGGACGTATTTGCGATGCCGGTCGGAATCGATTTCTTTCCCATGCTCGGGGTCGCACCTGAGCTTGGGCGCACGTTTCAGCCGGACGACTTGCGTGAGGGCTGTACGGTTGTCCTGAAGCACAGTTTTTGGATACGAGATATTTGGCGGACAAAAGAACGTCATCGGCAGGTCACATCGAGCTGAACGAGAATGCGTGCACGTCGTGGGCGTGATGCCGCCAGGATTCGCGTTTTATCCCGATGCGGCGGCGATGTGGATGCTGATCACTCCGGACAGCGCCATCGCTCGCGATCCGAACGCCAAAGTCGGAGTCTTCGGGCTCCTCAAGCCTGGAATATCCATTGAGCGCGCGCAAGAGGAAGTGGAGGCGCTCTATAGAAATTCGCCCAGAAAGGATCTGTTCGGAACTCAGGTCAAGCCCGCTATTTACCCGCTCGCGCAACAGTTTTCGTACCTGACGGGACCGACGCTGCGGCTCAGCGTGATGGTTCTCTTTGGCGCGGTAAGTTTCGTTCTTCTCATTGGCTGCCTCAACATAGCCAACCTGTTACTCGGGAAGTCTGTGGCGAGGCGGAAGGAATTGGCGGTCCGGGCTGCTTTAGGATCAGGCCGAGCGCGGCTAGCACGACAACTGCTGACCGAGGCTTTGCTGCTGTCCATCACCGGCGCAACGCTTGGAATACTGCTCGCCATGGGCGCGGTCCACTATTTCCGGACTCTCAATCCCATCGCGATGCCTCCGGGGAATCCCGTCACTGTGAATCTTCCGGTTCTCTATTTCACGGCTTCGCTGGCGGTGGTCACCGCGCTTTTGTTCGGACTCATTCCTGCCCTGAAAGCCTCACGTGTGGACTTGATGGATGCTCTGCGCATGAGCGCACAGGCTGCATCCCTTAGCCTGACCTCCCGTACGCTCCGAAGAGTATTGGTCATCGCGGAAGTGGCGCTTTCGCTCGCCTTGCTGGTCGGGGCCGGACTTCTGATTGAGAGCGTCGGGCGCTTGGCTTCAGTGCCGCTTGGATTTCGAACCGATCGCGTAATCACGATGTCGATTACTTTACCGAAATGGAATTACTCGACCAGCAATCAGCGCGCCCAGTTCTATCGTGCGGTTTTAGACCGCACGGCGCTTCTTCCTGACGTTGCTTCCGCCGCGTTCACGAGTTTTGTTCCACCAGACGGACGATCGGCAGGGTACGCGCTGGCCGTGGACGGCAGGCCGGAGCCAAGTCCCACAGCGGCTGCCTTCGACGTTGGCCAAATTTTTATCTCCCCTGGGTACTTTCGAGTCATGGGTGTACCGCTGGAAATCGGGCGCATATTCGCAGACTCGGATGGCGAGAAGAGTCCCCCAGTTGCGATTGTGAACGAAGCGCTGGCGCGAAAATATTTTCCGCGCGAGAATCCGATCGGCCAGCGCATCAAAATAGACAGACCGGGGACCGATCGAAGTTGGCTGACCATTGTGGGCGTAGTCGCTAACGAAAAGGATCAAGACTTTTTTCATCAAATGAGCTGGGAAGAGACTCCGGCAGTCTTTCGTCCGGTGAATCAAGATCCGCCACCTCACGTTTCCCTCGTGTTCCGCACGGTCACCGACAGCACTTCACCGGCCGCCCTGATTCAAAAGCAAATTGCGGCACTCGATAACAACGTGCCAACTGGTGACGTGCAAACCATGAACCAGCGGCTTTCCCGAATGCTGTCTTACCCACATCTGAGGGCGATCATTTGTCCACGTTTGCCGGGCTGGCTCTTTTGCTCGCCGCAATCGGGCTATACGCCGTGCTCTCGCAGTTGATTGCGCAGCGGACGCAAGAGTTCGGAGTCCGAATGGCGCTCGGAGCGCAAAGGCAGCGATCTGCTGAAGCTGGTGATCCGGGAGGGAATGGTGTTGACATTTGCTGGACTCGTGGCCGGCATGATTGTCGCGCTTTCTTTAACAGGATTGCTAAGCAGCTTGCTCTATGGCGTGAAAGCGACCGATCCGTTGACGTTGGCAAGAGTTTCACTGCTGCTCGTTTTGGTTACTCTCCTGGCGACTTACGTTCCCGCGCGCCGTGCGTCAAGGGTAGATCCGATGGTGGCTTTGAGATACGAATGAGGGGATGGCCAGGGCGCGTTACGGGACGATCGTAAGGTTTTCGGAAAAAGCCGCACCGCGCATAAAGTAGCAGTCTTCAGAGCCGGAGGAAGCGGCATAGTCCGACCAAACGCCCTGGACCAGATACTTGACGCCTTGGCGCGGATTCGCCCACGACCCTGAGGGCACGATGAGACGCTCTCCGGCTTTTAACGTAAGGACGCGAGAGGCGCCAGTTTCCTGTTGAACGCGAATCTCCGACCATTCCAGCGGCGGGGATGTCACTCCGGGGACCTCCTGGGGAAGCTCGGCCAGGCGAACACCGATCCAGCGGTTAGGATCCCCTGAGCCGATCGTGCGGGGATCGAAAAGACATACGTTGGCCTTGCCGATATTTTCTATACCTACCTGGAAACGATGAGCCGGCCGGTCGGGCGCGACAGTCACTCGCACGGCTTGGTGAGGCGCTTGCCGCGCCGCAAACATGATCTGGTTGAGCTGATACAGAAAGTACTCCAGTTGACCGATTTGAGGGATATCGGCGCTGGTCAACGTCTTTGAGATCTTGCGGTCATCCAGATCGAGCGCGATGGTCATGACAGTGGTGCCGGGACCGCCACGCGCCGGCGGCGGTAGATCTTCCAGGCGTTCTTCGACGGCATGCTCGATCAACTTTTGCAGCGATTCTGGATCAGCGGTCCAGCGAAAAATCCCGATGGGAGCGCCAGCTTCGTCAGATTCGGAGCGGTGCTGCTCCAAGACCACGTTACGGTCCGAGCCGTGGATGGATAACGAGGTCTGCCGCTCGTAGAGCTTCGGACCCAGCTCCGGCCCGCCAGTGGACGTGTAGGTGACTATGAAGGGTTGCCCTCGCGTTGATGGAGTGCTCATACGTTTCGATTCCACCGGCCGCGGAGCAGTTTGGGATTGGCAGCCACAACTAACCAGCAAGAGCCAGCAGATCCGCGCCTGCCAGAGTGGGGCTCGTGATGATTTCGAAGAAAAAGCCACTCAGTCCGCGCCGCGTGCGGGGTCCGCCGCTCCGCGTTCGCCTCACTATAGCACGCGGCCGGTTATCCACCACCAGCCACCACAGGGACAGCCTCGTAGGTATAACTCTTGCCGTTGAGGGTCTGAACCATAGAGGCGAAGTGCTTACAAATCGTGCTGTAATGCCGCTTCTTCACTTTGGTCATGTTCTGACCCATGATCGAATCCGCATCGATGCCGGCGGTCGCGCCGTCGCTATTCAAGCTGGTGTCCAGCACTGCGCCGGCGTATTCATCCGGATTGCCGAGATGATGGCCAAATTCGTGGCCGGCAGTTACTAAATCAGGGTCGCCGAGGAACCATAGCGAATCGTTCGCGCGGATGTCACCGTCCGCGATAATCATCATGCCCGAAGCAAACGAGGTTTTCTGGGTAAACTTCGCGGAGGCGGTGGTCGAATACCGGCAGCACTTCGGAGTCGAGCTTTGGCACTCATGCCGCTTGATATCGAATTTGCCGGTCCAGACGCTGTGAATGTTGTCCGTCCAATCCTTGATCTTCTTCTGCTTGCTGGCGGCGTTGATATCCCAATCGGTGAATTTCTCGGGCCACGTGCCGCCGTACTGGCAGGTGAACGCGTTACCGGTTTTATAAAACCCGACGCAGAAATTGTTGGCGTCGATCAGGGTGAACCCAGCCGGCATATTCTTCCAGGCGCTGCCATCCCAGTACTTCGGGGTTCCGGCAACCTGCTTCATCCAACGGTAACCGTTCCAACTGAGACTCCCATCCAGCAACCCGCCAGTACCGCGCGGAACCGCGGGCCCCAGCTTAACCACCGACGCTCCCCAGCCTTTTATGTACTTGATCTCGCTTTCGATCTTGATCTGATAGTCGGTTGCGCTGAGGTCGAAATGCGCGCGGTTCTGGGCGTAATGCGTTTTGGGAACGGTAGGGATGAAATGAATATGCAGATGGGTCGGCGTGGTCTTGCCTTCGGCGTGGGCATCGGCGTCGACCAGGTTGACGTAGTGGCCGCCCGATTTCGGAGGCAGAACTTCGAGGATTTTCCACTTATGCGAGAAGCTGTCGCTGTTGATGGTCTCGTTGAAGTTCGGAAGCGTGGAACCTGCCGGCGTGCCAGTCACGCTGATGGCGACGCTCTCGCCGTCGTTGTAATTCTCGGTGGTTCCCGCCACCGTCACCGTTTCGCTGCACCAGGTATCGAGATCCTCCCAATGGATCTCGATGAAGCGCCGTTTTCGTTTGGGCGCTCCATCGCGGCCAGCGGGCGGTTCGTCGGCTACCGCGGCAGCGGTCTTCGAAGCCTTCCCGCCCTGGGCGCCCGACTGACTGGCGAGCACCCCAATTAACGCCGCAATGTTGTGAGTCAGGAAGGCACGCGAGAGGTAGCCGGCCGCCTCTTCCAAGTCCGCCACGGAAATCGCGAGAACGGTTACCTGGATGGCATGGGCGATATTTACGCCGATATCTTCCCCAAGCGCCAGGAGCAAACCATGACTGGAAAGTTCTTGCCCGCGTTGAAAGCTGTTGGTTGCGAAATCGCTCAAGGCCCTGGTGAGAGACCCCTTGGAAACTAGCCTGTTCACTTCGGCCCGCGCGTGATGCGGCAACTTGCGGGCGAGCAAGGCCGAGACCTCGGCGCACTTCTTATCCAGGTGCCAGCCGGCGACGTCGCTGGCATGCATAGTGTTCTTGGGCGGCGCCGCGACCAGACGAAACCAGGTCGGCTTTCCAACCAAGCCATCCGCAACGATCGAATTGGATTTTTGAAAGCGTTGAACGACCTGGCTGGTTCTGGGTCCGAAATAACCGTCGACCTTCAGTGCCAGGGTCAGGTCGATCCGTGAGTTGAGCAAGACCTGCAGCTTGCGGACGTTTGAATTGCGATCACCCGGCCGCAGCAAGAGGTTGGGCAGCGTGTGCTGGCTCGCCAAATGGAACGTCGGCCGGCTCGCTGTGTGTGCTCCATCCACATAGGCGGGAGCCTGCGAGATATTCCGGCACAAGGTACCGTTGTCGATTCTTTCCTCGTGGTCGTGAATACCGGTTGGTCCGGGCTTACGCGCTCCTGCCACAACACCCTCGCGATCGAAGTCGGTTTATCGAAGTTGATTTAGCGTCAGTATAATACATCGACTCCGCGAATATGCCACTGAACTGGCACTGGGCCGGTGCCAGCGAGGTTAAGTTACTCTGTGGGCAGTGCCCGAACTCCCCGACATTGTCGTCTATATCGAAGCGCTCGAAAAACGAATCCTTGGCCAACCGCTCGAACATGTAAGGCTTGCCAGCCCGTTTCTCCTGCGCAGCGTCAATCCGCCGCTCAGCCGCGTCGAGGGCAAGACCGTCCGTGAGCTTCGAAGGGTCGGCAAACGAATCGCAATCGGGCTCGATGACGATCTGTGGCTGGTCCTACACCTCATGATTGCTGGACGCCTGCACTGGCGGCCCCAAGGAGCTAAAGTTTCGCGCCCACGCGGTCTGGCTGCATTCGATTTTCCGAATGGCAGCCTGGTCCTGACCGAGGCTGGGACGAAGAAACGCGCGTCGCTGCATGTCGTCTCAGGCGAGGCCGGACTGAGCGCGCTCGATCCCGGCGGCCTGGAGGTGCTCGATGCCGATCTTCAAGAATTTACTAAAGTCCTGACGTCTTCAAACCACACCTTGAAGCGCGCGCTCACCGATCCGCGATCGTTCAGCGGCATCGGCAATGCCTATTCCGATGAAATCCTGTTCGAAGCCCAGCTTTCGCCGGTGGCTCTGACCCAGAAACTCAAGCCCGAACAAATCGCGCGGCTGTTCGATGCCATCCGCCGGTCGCTCACGCAGTGGGCAGAGAAGCTGCGCGCCGAAGCGGGTGATGAATTTCCGGAAAAGGTCACGGCCTTCCGTGAAGGCATGGCCGTGCATGGCCGCTATCACGAACCGTGCCCTCGCTGCGGCGCAAAGATCCAGCGCATCCGCTACGCCGATAACGAGACAAACTATTGCGCGAATTGCCAGACCGGAGGAAAGCTGCTGGCCGACCGCGCGCTCTCGCGCTTGCTTCGTGAGGATTGGCCCAGAACCCTGGACGAGTTGGAGTTGCTTACAATCAAGAAATGCTGAAGTGCCTCTACGCTGCGGTTCTTCTTGCGTCTGCTTGCGGATTTTGCCAGCAGCACGAACATTCTTCCGTGCCCGCCGATACCGGGCCGGCGCCATTGTTGGACGGTCTCGGCCATCTGCATCACCCCATCACGACCTCGAAGCCTGAAGCGCAGCGCTATTTCGACCAAGGTCTCACGCTGGCCTACGGCTTTAATTACGACGAGGCCGCGCGGTCGTTCCGCTACGCAGCCAAGCTCGATCCCAAGTGCGCCATGGCTTATTGGGGGATCGCGCTGGCCGTCGGACCAAACTATAACGATCAGGACATCGACGCCGGCCGGCGGAAATCGGCATACGAGGCGAGCCAGAAGGCGCTTTCGCTGGCAGGCAATGCCACGCCGGCCGAGCAAGGCTTCATCCGCGCTTTAGCCAAGCGCTTTTCCGCCGATCCCAAAGCCGATCCGAAGAAGCTCAACGTCGATTATGCGCAGGCCATGCGCGAGGTCATGCGGCAGAATCCGGGAGATTCGGACGCCGCCGTGTTATTCGCCGATGCAGCGATGAACGTACACCCCTGGCAGCTTTGGACGCACGAGGGACAGGCTGTAGAGGGCACGCCCGAGGTTGTGAATGTGCTGGAAGGCGTGCTGAAGCGCGACCCCAACCACATCGGCGCCAATCATCTTTATATTCACGCGGTCGAAGCGTCGCTGCATCCTGAGCGCGCGCTGGCGAGCGCCAATCGTCTGACTGCGCTGTGCCCCGGCGCCGGGCACCTGGTTCACATGCCCGCCCACATATACATAAGGACCGGCGATTACCATGCGTCTTCGCTCGCCAACCAGCAGGCGGTCGGCATCGATCAGGGCTACGTCAATAAGTATCACGTCACGGGCATGTATCCGATGATGTATTACACGCACAATCTGCATTTCCTGGCGATATCGAGCTGCTTCGAAGGGCGCTTCGACGAAGCTAACCGGATCGCCACGAAGGTGGTCGACGGCATGCTGCCGTTCGCCAAAGAGACTCCCATGGCCGAATCGTTTCTACCGACGAAGACCTTCGTCCTGGTCCGATTCCGTCAGTGGGAGGATGTTGCGACGTTGCCGGAGCCAGACAAAAACCTGCGGCTGTTGCACGCGGTCTGGCATTTTGGCCGGGGAATGGCCGACACTGGATTCGCGCGTCTGGACAAAGCCGCGGCTGAAAGAGATGCATTGGTAGCGGAAACCAAGACGCTGCCGCAAACTGCAATGTTGGGACTCAACTCGGCTCATCAAGTGCTCGAGATCGCCGCTGGGATGCTGGACGCCTACATCGCTCGCGGGCAGCGGAATTACAAACGCGCGGCGGAATTATTGAGCAAAGCCGCGCAGACCGAAGACAAACTCAACTACGACGAGCCGCCCGACTGGTACCTGCCTCCGCGCGAATCCCTGGGCGCGGTATTGTTCACCGATGGCCGCTATCCCGACGCCGAGGCGGCATTCCGCGCTGAGTTAAAGCTGCACGCCAAGAATCCACGCGCGCTTTACGGATTGGCCGAATCCCTGCAGGCCGAGAAGAAAGGCGCTGAAGCGGCGACGGTCCGCAAGGAGTTCGAAGCCGGCTGGAAAAATGCCGATACGAAGCTGAAGATGTCCGATCTTTAGAAAATTGATGCTATCGTAAAAAAAGGTTTTCAGTTTAGGGAGTAATTCGATGAAAGCTTCACGTATTTCGCTTACGAGCGACATTGGTGTTGTGCTGACCCTTTGCTTATCAACCCTGTGCCTGAGTTGCGCAACTCAGCGCCAAATGGGGGCCATTATCCCGGCTGGTGCTCAGTTGAGCCCGGTTGGTCCTCACTTAAGATCCAGTCCGGGAATCCCGGTGTCGCGTAGTGTTCCGCAACCTGGAAAAGTGCAGTAGCGTTTCGGTCTCTCCGCTCGTTCTTTAGTGGAGAGAGAGAGTTTCCTCGGCTCCCGGGCATAATTTTGCCGGCCTTCCAATACTACGAAGGATTTCGCGGTGCTGATTTCGCGAAGCCGATTGCGGTGCTATGGATACAATCAGGCGCGAGTGCCCCACTTGGACACCCAGGCAAATCGATAAGGCACTATTCGCCTATCCCAAGATAAATCTTGGCCCAGACCACGGCCAAAACAGACGCGTCCCTTAGCATCAGGCTCACGGCCATCGACGATGAACTGCTTGGGGTGTCAGAGTCGCCAGCGGTGGTCCCCAGGTGAGGCACATGGCCGGATGGAGCCGTGCGGCTGGTTCAGGTTTAGATCCGAACTCCGGGGGAGTTCAGTCGCCGACCGCTGCCGTTCGTACCAGACTTCCCCGAACCTTGAGATCCCGCTCGAAGACCGCGAAGCGTCGATGCTCCCACGCGACTTCGACCATGCCGGTGCCAAGGTCCGATGGACCGTGGATTTCAACTACGGTTTTCGGAGGTAAAGTAGTCATCACCCCCGCTTTTTCCGGATCGTCTGATCGAAACAAGCGGACGGCAATGAGCGGTGTTGTGATGCTGTACCGCTGCATAGGTCTAAAATCTCTTGAGCCTTTATTGTGCCAGTGGTTCCTGGCAAATTCAAATGAATTGTTCGTGAAGACTATAACTGCATGTAAACGTTGATCGGTTTCTAAGGAGCTAGGCCATCATCGTAGGTCCCGTCGGTGGAACCGTCGAAATCGCACTCTACAAATCGGCACCGCCAGGAACAATATCAATCCGATACCTGTCAGGGACAAACCGGAAGGCTCTGGAACGCTAACGAGCGTGTACGTGGCATTCGGGACCACATTCCCAGAGGCATCAAAGACAATGATCCGTGCGAAGGATAACGATGCCCCCACCGAAAAGAATGGGAAACGCGCGAGTGCCGACGCCGCGAGTTGGAAAGGAACCGTCTGTGATGCACCTAACGTAAGCGGCTTCGAAAGCGGAAACAGATCGGCAGCGGTACCGTCACAGTTTGAGGTAATAACAGCACTTCCGTCCGCGTCAAAAGATACACCGTCAAACATTCCGTGCTCCATCGCTGTGTGGTTACCCCCGCCAACAAAGCAGGGATAGAAGGACCCTTGGCCGGTTCCACCGAACACTGTAAAGAACAAATCTCCTGAGAAGTTTGCGGATGCTGACGCGGAGCCTGAGAATATGGTTGACGCCTGAGCCTCAGCACCGAACATGCTACCGGTTGTAACCATAGCGCTCGCAAAAGAACCAGAGCCGTCGATACAACTTGCCGAGGTCGTACCGACCGTGGTTACTCCATCGCACATGGCACTCGTACTGATAGTCGCGGCGGATGCGAAAGCTAGCACGAATGTGAGGGAGAGGACATACTTGAACATGGGATTCCTCCTGAGCCGCGACGCCGCGCCACGACTTGGCGGTTTGACTCTACCGGCCATCGAAATGTTTCGCCCAGAACGCGGAATCATTTTGCGAATATACGGTCCAATTTGCACTAGATTTTCAGAAATGGATATCGCCAAGATGATCCGCGAACTCCGCGCAGAGTACCCGATCATGGCGGCATGAGAGGGGCGAGACCGATGAGACGCGGTACGGATCTGCGCTACGAGTCTGTCAAGTCGGAAGCAACATCATCGCGATCTTCCAACCAGCCTCGCTCCGGTGCATCAGATAAATAATCGGGATTCGCTCAATTTCTGGCCCAGCCGCAGCATACCGCACAGCTACTCCCGCACCAGCGCCTCTATCTCGGTGAGCATTGTAACTTGCGGTTCGACATATTCGGTCCACCCATACCCTTTGGCTTTCAGCCCCTCGATCACCGGAACGAACGCGTTCTCCAAGACGGCCCGATTCGCGGCGGAAAACACGCCCTGCGGACTAATAGACATGCACGGTTCGCAATAACAGGATGCAATCGCAGTCAGATCCAAAGTGCTGAACACGCTGTAGTATTCGTGGACGGCATCCAAAGGAGACGGCATTGGCTGACTCTTCCCGACACCATCTAGCCACGATCAAAGCCGAGCCACGCTGACGGTATGCGACATCTCGGGGCCGCGCACCTTCACGGTTAGCTTCGTCCCCGGACCAAACGTCGCCTCCGCAAATCCGCAGCGCCGGAACTCGGCCAGCGCGAGCACCGCCGCTTCGTAGAGCGTGGACGCGGTAATCTCGACGGAGTGCGTGATTCCTTCGGAATCGGTGAAGGATAGGTGGCACGGGGCGGTAATCCAAGAGAAGGCTGGTCGGTCCTTGGATTCATAAAGCATCCATCAACCTCAACTCGTGCTGGAAATCTCGCGCTCGGCGGGCTTGCAGCGCTTCTACTGGCCCTGTTCCGCGTGGACATCCAATTAGGTCCCATGATTATCTTGCATCCTGGCTCAACTTCACGCGGATTGCGGTTTGCCGTCCCGTTCAGTCAAACGAATAATAGCTCTCTCGGTCTCATCGGCGAGCCGCCCAATCAAGTCCTTGACAGATTGCCGTCGCGCCAACCGGACTCCTTGCCCGGCCCATAGCGACAGGTAGTCGGCACGCTGCTGCTTGGCCGCGGCATTCCGCATCGGACGCGTCAACATATTCTGAAGCGGGTACGGCAGAATCGCACCCGGCTCGGCCGCGCCGTCGGTCTCTTCCATGAAGCGGTTCAGGATGCCTCGCGCCGGACGGCCCGAGAATGCGCGCGTCACTCGGGTATCCTGTTCGTGCGCCTTCAGGATCGCTTCTTTGTACGCCTCCGCGATCCCGGCTTCATCGCAGGTGAGAAACGCAGTCCCCATTTGCACCGCGCTCGCGCCCAGAGCCAGCGCCGCGGCGATGCCACGGCCGTCCATTATCCCGCCCGATGCCACCACCGGCACTTTCACCGCGTCCACCACTTGCGGCACCAGCGCCATGGTCCCGATCATCGCGGCCTCGAACGGGCCGTCGAACGTTCCCCGATGAGCGCCGGCTTCGCTTCCTTGCGCTACGACGGCATCGACGCCCGCTCTTTCTAACGCGATCGCCTCGTCCACCGTAGTCGCTGTACCCATCACGTACACGCCGCACGCCTTGAGCGCCTGCATCGCCTCGCTGGAAGGAATGCCGAAAGTGAAACTGAAGACGGACGCGCCACCGTCCAGCACGGCTTGAAGCTTCTCTTCAAAACGGTTGCCCGTAAAGACGGGGAGTGTGGGGGAAGGCAGTTGAAGCTCGGCATTGAAACGCGACATATGTTCTAACGCCGCTTGCGGATTGGCCGGCTCCTCCGGCGGAGGTAGTGAAGCGAACAAGTTGTTCCCGAACGGGCAGCTGGTCCGGGCCTTCAACTGGCGTGATTCTTCGCGAATCTGCTCGGGCGTCAGATAGGCGCTCGCAAGAAATCCCAATGCCCCGGCTTCGGAAGCCGCGACGACCAGGTCCACCGTGGTAGCGCCGCCCATAGGCGCCACAATAATCGGATGGTCGACGGCGAGCCGGTCCATCAGCACCGTGCGGAGTTGGCGGCCATTGACACCCACGCTCGAACATCGTAGCATCATGCAAAGAGTTGGTTTAAGAGGAGGATCTATACCGTGACCTCGAAGTCCCTTGGTGTTCTACTTGCCCTGGTGTTGTTTCTGGCCTGCGTGCCCGTCTTCGCGCATCACTCCTTTGCCGCTGAGTTCGATGTCAACCAACCGATCACGCTCAAAGGCGTGGTCACCAAAGTGGATTGGTTAAACCCGCACATCTACGTTTATATGGACGTGAAAGATGAAGCTGGCAAGACTGTCAACTGGTCGGTCGAAGGCGCGCCGCCCAATACGCTATATCGCCTGGGATGGCGCAAGGATACGTTGAAGCCTGGCGACCCGGTCACCATCGATGCCTTCAAGGCCAAGGACGGAACCTCCACCGCGAACGCGCGCCAAGTGCTGCTGCCCGATGGCCGCAAGGTATTCGCTGGCTCCGCCGATGACGGCGGTCCCAAAGCCACTCCCACGAAATGAGTGGATATGTATAAACTGATGCTCGTTGCCGTCCTGGTGGCCGGTACCATCGCGGCACAATCCTTCGCCGCCAAGCCGGAAAAAACCTCCTCTTCGGCAGCCATTCCCGACATGAGTGGAATCTGGCAAGGTCCCTATACGCCCGATCTCACCAAGCCTCTTGGCCATGACCTTCCCTACACGGCCCTGGGCGCCGAACGATTCAAGAACGTCGTACACGCCGACGATCCGGCGTCGTATTGCCTGCCAGTTGGTCCGGCGCGCGGAATCCAGGCCCCGATGCCGTTCCAGATTGTGCAATCGCCGGGTTTGGCGGTGATCCTGTTCGAATACCAGCACACCTACCGCCTGATATACACCGATGGGCGCGCGCACCCGGACGACGTCGAGCCTTTCCGCTGGTTCGGCGATTCGATCGGCCACTATGAGGGCGACACGCTGGTGGTGGACACGGTTGGCATCGGTGATCGCACTTGGCTGGATACCGCCGGGCATCAGCATAGCGATCAATTGCACCTGGTGGAACGGTTCCAGAAACTGGATGCGAACAACATGAAGTGGAGCGTGACCTTCGAAGATCCGAAGATGTACAAGGAGCCGTTTACCGTGGCGCTTCCGCTCAAGAAGCAGAACACAGTAATCATGATGTACTCCTGCGAGGAAAACGAGAAGGATCGCGGCCACCTGGACGCTACCAAGCATTGACGCCGGGTTAACTGGCTCAAGGACTCAAGTTGAGGCTCTCTAAGCTTGTGGCAGCCTGCCGGGCGGGGCGAAACCGTCCTGTAACTTAACGTAACATCCACCTAACCTGGAACTGTTTCCAATTGTTCGCCTATCAGTTTACCCCGTAAGCTTAACTAGATTCTCTCGTCGGAGGCCCTTCGAGGAAGTCTGCATAGCAGAATGTCAACTTAGAGGAGGAGAGATTATGAAGCTTGCCCTTGTAATAGCAAGCATATTAGTAGTTTTCGGCACTCTTGCGAGTGCCGCACCAATGTTTCCGCAATGCCCGCCCGTCGGGGCCGATATTGGCTGCGAATTCCTGATTACGGTCAATGCCAACGGCACCACAAGCGTCGCGGCAGACTCGACCCAAGGTCCTTATGATAACTCGGAGGATGTTTTAGTAGGCGTACTCAACAATTCGAGCAGCACTGTGACCTCACTGCCATTGATGAGTAGCACGAGCGCCTTTGGGTTTGACGGCGATGGCGCTTGTTCTGGCACCTTCTCGCCTAATCCGCCGGCAGCCCAGTGCCAGGGCGGAGTCTTCCCCACAACGGATCCGGCAGGTTACGAGAGTGTCGGAGCGACGTTTGGCTCCATCAATTCAGGTATGACCGCCGCTACCGTTTTTCTCAGTTTGGCGCCCGGTCAATCGACGTGGTTCTCATTGGAAGGCGCGTTGACTGCAAGCAATATATCTCCCGGACCGGTCGGTAGTGGAGTTCCGGAGCCGGCTTCCATCGCGCTGATCGGCATCGGACTCTGCGGACTCGGCCTGCTTCGTCGAACTCGCAAATCGCAGTAGAGCTGTTCCGTTAGTCAGGGCGCGTCGGAATTCGGAGGCTGACGCGCCCGGGCTGCTGGATTCCTGCCGTACGTTCCCCTCCCGTGTGCTTCCTACTTCCTCGCGTCCTTGCCCACCACATGCTTTTAGATCCTGCTGGTGATTCTCCGCTCACCCGCCGGTACCGCCGCGAGGATCACGGCTGCCGCGCTACCCTATTTCTTTAACCTATCATGGAGAATCCCATGCCCCATCAGTTGAATGACGAAGCAGTCGATATCCTATTTCGCAAGGCTCGCACCCACAACACGTGGCTCGACCAGCCGGTAAGCGATGACGTGTTGCGCCAGATCTACGATCTGATGAAATGGGGACCGACTAGCGCCAATTCCTCTCCTGCGCGAATCGTGTTCGTTCGCACGCCGGAGGCGAAACAACGCCTGCGGCCCGCTCTATCTCCAAATAATCTGGACAAGACCATGCAGGCGCCCGTCACGGCCATCCTGGCGTACGACCTGAAGTTCTATGAGAAGTTGCCCCAGCTTTTTCCCAACAATCCGGCCGCGCGCGATTGGTTTTCGAATTCAGCGCCACTCGCCGAGACTACCGCCTTTCGAAACGGCACTCTTCAGGGCGGCTACTTCATCCTGGCCGCCCGCGCTCTCGGCTTGGATTGCGGGCCTATGTCCGGTTTCGATAACGCCAAGGTGGATGCGGAGTTCTTCGCGGGGACTTCGGTGAAATCCAACTTCCTCTGCAACCTTGGCTACGGCCATGCTTCGAAGCTGTTTCCGCGAAATCCCCGGCTCGACTTCGACGAGGTCTGCCAGTTGCTGTGAGGTTGGCTAAATATCACGACATTCGGTTCGGGTAGGCGTCATCGACAAAGCGGTCTCCGATTGTCTGGCCCCCGAGCCGCATACCATCCACGCTCTTGGCTTTTCCAAAAATCCGTCGCAGGTTGCGAATGAATGGATCGCTCATGCCGAGGATCATGACGGGTGGCGACCATAAGCCTAACTTTCGCGAAGACAGGACCAAACGCCAGTCCTCATATTCCGGCAAGTACACCCAGAGTGCCACGCTGATCTTAAGCGCATCGCCGTCAAGTATCCGAAGGATCTTAGCGCCCTTGTCCAAGTCAACGCCGCCTTACCAATAGGGCTGCTTTCGCTGGCAACAGTGGCGGCTCAAACGAATTGCCGCTGAAGCCGGGTCCGGTCCTTGTTCATGCCGACGCGGCTAGGCAAGGATTAAACTGACGCGGATTCGCCCGGCATGGCGCCGGCCGCTACCAGCGATTCGATGGAGAACTGTGTCTTGCCGGTACGCGAGAACGTGCCCGCATATTTCTTTCGCAGCCGGAAATATGGCTCCAGGCGCTGGATGGTGTTTTCCATGCTGGAGCGGATGTGGTCTCGCATTGCGTCCGCGGCGGCTATGGGGTCGCCGGAAGCCAGAACTTTCACCAAATCCTGATGACGCTGCGGAGGGCACTCGGACGGAACGCGGACGGCACAGAGCCAGGTTGAGGCCAGCGCGGAGGTCTGGTCGATGGCGTCGCACAACGCCGGGCAACGGGCGGATTCGGCGATCCGGCGGTGCAATTTTTCGTGAACGCTAAGGTAGACGAAGCGATTCCCGTCCTGCTGTATGGAGAGCGCATCGACGCGGGCGGCGAGCTTCAGAAGCTCAGAACTTTTATCCGGTGTGGCTACGCCGGCGAAGAGCATCGCGGCCTGGACTTCCAGCGCTTCGCGAACCACATAGTGGCCCATCACATCCTCGCGCGTGGGTACGCGGACGCGGGTTCCGGCGCGCGGTCGGCTTTCCAGCAGTCCTTCATGCTCCAACCGTAGTAAGGCTTCAGAGACAGGCAGGAAGCTCATCCCGAGCTCGACGGCGAGCTTGCGGCGCGAGATGACTTGCCCGATGGCGAGCTCTCCGCGCAGAATTCGCTCGCGCACGATCACGTACGCTTCACCCGATAAACTGTCGCTCTCCCTCGGTTTTCGCATGGACTTAGCGGCCCGCGCCTTATGGGATGAGTGTAACATGACTGATTCCAGCCCATCCGGCGTTTCCCGGCATAAATACTGTGAGAAGGAAGACCTCTGTCACACTTCCCAACGATCTGCGCCAGAAAATCGATCGCGCAGATTCGAATTGATCGAGTTTTTGGAACGGGCCGCACACGGCAGTATCTGGCGTGCCTGGAGAGAACCGAGAGAGATCGACTGGACCTCGCTATCCTAAACCGTCAGGCCAGCCGCCTCAATGAGGAAGCTTTGGATGTCCTGGAGTATCAGGATCTAGGCTAACCGGATCAACGTGCAGCGCGGAGAACTTTATCTGGTCCGCAAACCGGGTGCTCATCATTAGCAGCGAGTGTTCGTAGTGGTGAGCCGCCAGTTCCCTAACGCAAAGCCTCTTCGCGCCATAAGCCGAGAGCCTCGCGCGGGGCGATCGGAAAAACGCCGCGCTTCTTGCGTCACACGACACCACCTATCAAGCTGCGGCAACGGATTTCGGTGACGCACAAGACCGCCGCATCGGTAGAGCGATAGATAGCTGGCCTCATGGAATCGCCGCTCGTGGCTAGCCGATGTTCGCACGTACTGGCAACGCCTTCAGCACCGCTCCTCCGTGGCCCGTGAAATGCCCTAACTCCAGATGTGACAACCGGCTTGATGCCAGGCGGATTGGACGTAGAGAGCGCCGAGCAGTATCTCAAGTCTTTGCCGGGCAATGATATCGCGCTCCTGGCCCTCACTCATCCGAGCGAGCCGCCGCATAAAGCAATCGGAAAAAGTTACGAGTACGGAAGTCTCATCCGCGTCGACTATCGAGCCGCCGATGAAGCCCATCTCCTGCGCCACGCTGGTAGGCGGAGTGAAATCTTTGACCCGGCTCAGATACATGCTTACTGTGGTAGCTAATACTCAGGACGCTTTTGGTATTTGGGTCACAGGTCTTCGGCGTCCGGAAAATCGACACTCACCGCGACCCTGAAAGAACAACTCCGTGCACGCGGAGTGGATGTAGCGGTGCTGGAATCGGACACGCTGCGCAAAACTTTCGCTCCGAATCCCCGTTATGACGAGGAAGAGCGCAACGCCCGATCTGGTCGTGACGTGCGAGGCTGAGAGCCCGGCGGCGGCAGCCGGGCGGGTGGTCGCGCTGCTCGCGGAAAAGGGCTATATTCGATAGACATGTGGAGCGGCGGGAAATTTATTCCCCCATTGATCCTGTGCGCGGGCTCGTGGGCCCAAAGTCCGGATCGGCCCGACGACGGTGTGCGGCCCCTCATCGGTGAGCCTTCGAGGAAGACGGTAAGCCAGAACGGACCCGCGCCCCGTACTGCCGACGGTAAACCGGACCTCTCGGGAATTTGGGAACCGCCTGGAATCCGGTTCTCATTGGACATTACATCCGGGTTGAAAGAAGTTCCGTTCACTTCAGCGGCGGCGGAGCTATTCAATCAGCGCAAGGAGACTAACGGCAAGGATGATCCGGAAGGCTACTGCCTGCCGCCGGGAGTCCCGCGCATCACCTACACGCCGTATCCATCGAAGATCATCCCGATGCCAGGACTGATGTTAATTCTTTACGAAGCGGGCACGCGCGCGTATCGCCAGATCTTCATGGATGGCCGTCCGCTGCCCAAGAACCCGGACCCGACCTGGTTCGGTTACTCGGTGGGCCGATGGGAAGGGGACACGCTAGTCGTGGACACCACCGGATTCAACGATCGGACTTGGCTGGACGGAGACGGGCATCCGCATAGCGACGCCATGCGCGTTACCGAACGATACCGGCGTACGGACTTCGACCATATCGAATACAAGTTCGTGATCGACGATCCGAAGATGTATACGAAGCCCTGGGGCAACACCACGATCTTGTCGCGCATTCCGAATTACGAGCTGGTGGAATACATCTGCAACGAGAATAATCGCGATCTACCGCACCTGGTTGGGAAATAGCCGCCACTGCGAATCTAGGTGGACTGGCTGTGTTAGCCTGACCATTTCATGTCCGCCGCCGGCCCCGGCCGCATCTCCAATTTCGTCAAGTGGACGATCTGCGTAGTAGCCTCGCTGGGCTTTCTGTTCGACATCTACGTCGTGCTGGTGGGTCCGCTCATTCTGCAGCCAGCGCTCATCGAACTGGGCAACCTGAAGCCCGGTACGCCGGAGTATCGCGACTGGGCGGGGAATCTATTCTGGATTCCTCCATTGGTAGGCGGATTCTGCGGGTTGTGGGGTGGTTATCTGGCCGATCGCTTCGGCCGCCGGCGCATCCTGACCTGGAGCATCCTGCTCTACGCCTTCGCAGCGACAGCTTCGGGCCTGGCGACACAGCTCGAAACGCTGTTGCTGTTTCGCACGCTCTCATTCGCGGGCGTCTGTGTCGAATTCGTCGCAGCAGTGGCATGGCTCGCAGAATTATTTCCGGATCCCAGAACACGCGAAGCGGTGTTGGGCTACACGCAGGCATTCTCGTCGCTCGGCGGCGTGCTGGCGGCCGGAGCCTTTTTTGTCGCGAACCGCTTCGGACCGGCGTTGCCCGCGATTTACGGAAGCCACTCGGCCTGGCGTTACGCGCTCATCTCCGGTGTGGCGCCGGCCATTCCCCTCGCGATCATCCGGCCCTTCCTGCCCGAATCGCCACAGTGGGAACACAAGCGCTTGGAAGGAACACTGCGGCGCCCGAGCGTGCTGGAACTGTTCCGTCCGGCGTATCGACGTACTACGATCGTCACGGCTCTGCTGCTGGCCTGCGCCTATGGAGCGGCGTTCGGGAGCATTCAGCAATCGCCGCAAATCACCGCCGGTTTGCCGGAGGTGTTGCGCATGTCCGCTTCTGCGCGCGGGCAGGCTGTTTCGAGTATCCAGGGCATGCAGGAAACCGGTGGACTAGTAGGACGAATCGCGATGGCCGCACTCGCGCTGGTTATTGTTAGCCGCCGCCGGCTGCTGCGCCTGTTCCTGATTCCAGGGCTTGTGATCACGCCGGTCGTTTTCGTTTTCATGGCTCCGCACAGCCTGAATCTATTTCGCCTCGGCATCTTTCTCGCGGGATTCACGACGGTCGCGCAACTCACGTTCTGGGGCAATTATCTGCCACGCGTTTATCCGGTGCACCTGCGCGGCACCGGTGAAGGATTCGCGGCCAACGTCGGCGGACGGATGCTCGGCACGTTCGCGCCCTTCATGACAAATCACCTGGCGGCGGTGATGCCCGGAGCCTTGCCAGCGGTGAAGCTTACGTATGCGGCCGCGGCTGTCGGCTTTGGGATTTACGCTCTGGCGTTGGTGCTCACAGCGAGGCTTCCTGAGCCGCCAAAAACACTTCCCGATTAGCGCCGCATGTGCTAGCTTCGATCCATGATCCAAACACAAGTGGCCGATCGCATCGCGACACTCACCTTCCACCGCCCGGAAAAACTAAACGCGCTCAGCCAGGAACTGATCTCCGATTCGATCGCGACCCTGCGCGCCTGGAGCGTCGACCCAGCCGTTGGCGTAATCATCGTCACAGGCTCAGGCCGGGCCTTTTGCGCCGGAGGCGACGTCTCGAACATGGCCAAGGACACGGGTCGTTCACTGGAGGAAAGCGTCGACGGACTGCGCGCCTGGCAGGAACTTTCGTGGCTGCTCTATAGCATCCCCAAAGTCACCATCGCGGCCGTAAATGGTTTCGCGATGGGTGCGGGACTGGGTGTCTGCCTGGCTTGCGATCTCCGTATCGCATCCGATCAAGCGAAGTTCGGGACTGCTTATGCGAAGGTCGGGTACGGCGGCGACTTCGGCACTACTTGGCTGCTTACCCATTACGCCGGAGCGCCCAAGGCGAAGGAATTGATGTTTTTGGGCGACGTGATCGATGCCGCGGAGGCGCATCGTCTGGGTTTGATCAATCGCGTTGTCCCGCACGATCAATTCGAAACGGAAACGCGTCAATGGGCGGCCCGCATTGCATCCGGTCCACTGACAAGCTTCCGCTACATGAAGGCCAACGTCAACCTGGCCACTCATACCGATTTCCGCACACTGCTGGATCGCGAAGCCGAAACGCATCTGCGCTGCGGCCAGACTGAAGACCACAAGGAAGGCGTGCGAGCGTTTCTTGAAAAGCGCGCGCCGCAGTTTACAGGACGATGATCGGCAGGCCGATGAGCGAATACAAACAGATCCTCTACGGCAAAGAAAACCGCGTGGCGACCGTAACGCTGAATCGTCCCGAAAAACTGAACGCGTATTCAGAAATCATGGTGCACGAAATCTTGGATGCCCTCGGCGATGCTCGCGACGACGATGCGATCCGAGCGGTGATCCTGACGGGCGCCGGCCGCGGGTTCTGCTCGGGCGGCGACATCAGCCGCGATTTCCAATATCCGGCGCGGTATCGTGGCCACCGGCTGGAATCGCTGCTGGAGATGCGCGAGAACATGCATCAGTTGGTTGCTTTTCTCCAGCGCTTCGACAAGCCGGTAATCGCCGCTGTTAATGGACCAGCGGTCGCCGGCGGCCTCACGCTCGCGCTCTCGTGCGACTTCCGGATTGCTGCAGAGAGCGCCCGGCTGGGCGATACCAGCTTGAAGTTCGGCTTGATCCCGGACGAAGGCGGCGCATACCTGTTCCCTAAATTCATGGGTATCGAGCGCGCGCTGAAGATGTCGCTGTTCTCCGAGGTTTACAAGGCACAGGAAGCCAGGGACCTGGGACTGGTCACTGAAGTTGTCCCGGACGCCGAGTTGATGCCGGCTGCCCGACACTGGGCCGAACGATTGGCCGAAGGGCCGCCGATCGCGATCCGCATCACGAAACGCATGATGTACAAGCAGCAGAGTATGAGTCTGGACAACGCTCTGGAGGACGCGGCTCTTTCGACGATCGCCGTCAACTACACTGACGATGTCCAAGAAGGCATTGCCGCTTTCCACGCCAATCGTAAACCCGACTTCAAAGGGAACTAGCGCTTCAGATGCTCAGCAGATGAGCCTGCACCGGGGCATTATTCAAGCGCGACAACGCCAGGCTGTACCACTGCAACTGGCGTTCGTAATGAGCGCGGTTGGCGGCGATATCGGCGTCTGTCTTGAAGTCGACGATATGCCAGCGTCCTTCAGCTTCAAATGCAAGATCGATCACGCCTTCGAGCACGCGGTTTGACTCCAGCTTGAGAATTATCGGCAATTCGCGATGAAGCCGCCGTGCCTGGCGCGCCATCGCCAGCAGTGAATGACCGAGCGTCAGGGCGACGGCGTCAGTTGCGGCTTCCACTTCTTCAGTCGTAGCACCGAGCAAGCGGCCGTGAATTTCAGCCAGCGGCGCCAAGACGACACGGTCCGCCTCGAGCGGAGCGTCGCGCAAGATCGTATGAACGAGCGTCCCAAATCGCGCGCCGGTGGGCCGCCCGGCAGATTTCGCAGTCGACTCGACCGCCACTTCGACTTTGAAATCCGCGGGCGACTCCGAAGTTTCGGTGGCTGTGAACACATCGAACTGCTTCATTTGGGCGACGCCCGAGACCTCATCGCGCTTCTGGAGCCAACGCCGGTATGCAGCCAGACTGGCCGATTCCTTTTCATCGCCGTCGGCGGCGAGAATCTCTTGCTGGCGCAGCCCCAGACTCGGTGGAGCAGCCAGCTTCAAAGTTCGCGGATCCCACCAGACCACTGTGTGCGTACCTTGCCGCGGCGCATGCAGGCCGGGCTTTACCGACGGTTCATCGCTCGAAAAGAATGGCCGGTCGACCACCGATGCGTCGCCGAATTTCGGGCAACCGAAGGCCCGGGTGGCGTTGCGATAGCGGTCGCCCGGCGGATAGATCGCCTTGTTCAATGGGCCCAGCCATCCGTCCTGCTCTTGATCGCCGACGGCCGGCACGACCAATAGATCGCGCGCTCGAGTGGCGGCGACATAGGCCACCCGCACACCTTCGGCCCGCTCGCGCAATCGTTCCTGCGCCTCGTTGTCCCGCAGTTCCCACGGTGCGCAGCGCAGCAATCGAGTAGCGCAAAGACGCCGCGCGCGCATCCACGAATCGATCCGGGTCGTGGGCGGCGATGTTAGCGGTCATATCGGCCAGAATCACGATCGGAAACTCCAGGCCTTTAGCGGAATGGACGGTCATCAGGCGAACGCCCTCGGCGCCTTCTTCGAGCACTGGAGCTTCGGCTGACTCGGCCTTTTCAGCCTGCGCCTCCAGCTCTTCGACAAAACCGCGAAACGAGATTCCGCCGGACAATTCGAAACTGCGCGCCAGATCGGAAACTCTGTAAACGTTGGCGAGTACCTGATGACCGGCCGGACGCAGTGCAAACCCGGCGTGCGCGCGCGTGGCTTCCAGTAGCGAATTTACGGTGTCGGCGATGGGCCTTCGATTGCGCTGGCGGTTGAGATCCGCTAGCAGGGCAAGAGCATCGGCTACCGGCTTAAATTCAGGAGGGAGGTTCTCCTGGAGCTGGCGGAAAGGGTGCAATCGGCCGGCCGTCTCATGACGGAATCGCAGCAGGATATGGTCGGGAATCGCGAATAGCGAGCCCTTCAACGCCGCAAAGACCGACAACTCATCCTCAGGCCATTCGATGGCGGTGAGCGCGGCGCGCAACGTTTCCACTTCTTCGCGGCTGTGAAAAGATTTGGAGCCGACCAGCAGATGCGGGATTTCGCGAGCTTCCAGCGCCCGCACATAATCGCGCGTGATATCGACGCCCCAATTGGTGAAGCGGCGGAAAAGAATCGCGACGTGCCTCGCGGAAACAGGCACAAGCTGCGACGGATCTTCCGGGTCGCGAACTTTCCATCCGCTTTGGCGCACCAGCCACTCAATGAACGCGACGATGGCGCCGGGCAGGCATTCGTTGATCGCGAGCTTCGAAATCCGCGTGCTTCCGTAGGGCTTCGGCACGGGCAGGGCAACAAGTTCGGTTGGCCATCGATGGGCGGCGTACTGCCTTTCAGCGGCGAATAGGCGGCCTGGCCGGCGGCTGCATCGTCCTGCATCTCGGAATCGAACGCGGCGTTGACGCACTGCTGGATGGGCCGCAAAGCGCGAAAGCTGGTGGTGAGCTGGACGATCGCCTACGCCGCGTGACGCAGCGCGTCGCGGATGGCGCGGTAAAGCACAACGTCGGCGCGGCGAAATTTGTAAACCGACTGCTTAGGATCGCCGACAACGAACAGCTTGCCGGGCTGCGGCGTAACTTGAAGCCAGTCCGATTGCGCCGGGTCATCGGAGGCCAGCAGCAGCAGGATCTCGGCTTGCAGCGGATCGGTATCTTGAAATTCATCGATGAAGATGTGCGTGAAGCGGTTCTGCAGGTAGCGCGGACCTCGGCATTATCGCGCACCAGATCGCGCGCCAGGATCAGCAGGTCGACAAAATCGAGTTTTCCGGCGCGACGTTTGAGCGCGTCATAGCTCTCCACCAGATCCCACATTTCGCCGCGCAGCATGGCGGCGAGATCGGCGTCGGCGGCGATCTGGAAAGTCTCCAGATTTTCCATCAACTGCGCGCGGGCGCCGACCACCTGCTCGCGCGGAACGGTCGACGAAAAAAAGCCGGAGCCTTTCTTGGTGTCCTTCTTCAAATCGCGAAGCAGCTTGATCAGCAGGCTTTCGAGCGTGTCGTAATCACGCGACCGCGTGGCGGCTTTTCGGCGCGCTCGATCCAGGTGATGCACTGCCTGCGCGGGACGGAGTGACCGCACCAGATTATCGGTGGGCTTGCGGCAGCGCGAAGCAGCTTCAGCGATCAGCTTCACCTGTTCGATGAGTTGATCGATCTGGTGATCGCGATCGAAGGCGACTTGGCGCCAAGGCTCGGGATGATCGCGCCACTCGATCAATTTCCAGGCCGCGTACTGCAATTGATCGATAGGAGGGCCGCCGTCGAACGAATCGCGCCAGGCCAGCCGCACCAGAGCGCGGCGCAATGCCGGAGCGCCTTCGGCGAGCTTCTTCTGAATCCAGGCGCGAAAGGCGCGCTCGAAAATGCGGGCGGCTTGCTGTTCGGTAAGCTCTTCGAAGGCCGGATCGACGACGGCTTCGACGGGCCGCTCGCGTAGAATCTGCGCGCAAAAAGAATGGATGGTGCCGATGGATGCTTCTTCCAGATGCTCCAGCGCATTTTCGATATTGCGCCGCTCCCGGGGCGTGGCGACGGTTTCGCGCGCGCGATCCAGTTCCTGGCGCAGGCGCAGCTTCAATTCGCCGGCCGCTTTGTTGGTGAAAGTGACGGCGACAATGTGGTCGATGGTCGTCGCGCCGCTGGCCAGAACGCTGACGATACGCGCGACAAGCTCCGTGGTTTTGCCGGTGCCGGCCGAGGCTTCCACCAACAGACTCTCGGCGAGCGAGGTGCGGATGCGCTGACGCGCCAGCTGGTCGTCGAGTTGGATTTCAACGGTCGGCGTCATGGCAGATTCCGGACTTGAATGAGCGCGTCCAGGCGATCCGGTTGCTTGCGTTTGGCGCGCTGTTCTTCATAAGGGCCGCAGACGGGCCGGTAATCGCAGATGGCGCAGGCTCCGCGCTTGCGGGGCGGCGGGAAGAAAGCCTTCCTCGATCGCGTCGCTATGGTTTCGAGCACGCGCGCCATGCGCTCGCGCGATGAGTCGTCCAAAGGAATGGTCACCTGGGAAAAATCGCCGCGCTGCGTGCAGAAGAACAGACCGCCCGATTCGACGGGCTGTTCGAGCAATTGTTCGGCGGCCAGCGCGTAAAGCAAGGGCTGGAGAATCGCGCCGCCTCCCACGTATTGCGGACGGTTTTCAGGCGCTTTGCCGGTTTTGTGATCGGTGACACGCAGGACATTGCGAGTGGCGTGCCTTTCCACCAAATCGATGGAGCCGCGCAGGCGGATGTTCGTTGAAGATCATGGCCTCGTGCTTGATGCTCTACGGGTCGCGATGTTCGGCTGGGGGCGAGGCCGAACGCCAACTCGAAATGAGCGGGCACGCCAATCGGACTGCGCATCACCTACTTGCATGAGCCAGCCGCGAAGATCGATGCGAAGATATTCGACTTCACTTTTCCAGACGCGCGGAATGGCCGGCGCGAGATCGTCTTCGAATTTATTGGCGACGCGGTCGAGTACGCGATCGGCTATGTCGAGAACGTTTTCTAAACGGCCGGGCGTTACGGGCAGCAGGCCGGCTTCTTGCAGATTCCGGAACAGTTCGAACTGAACTGCATGGAACAGCGAGCCGCGCGTGAGGGGGTCCATTTGCTCGAGCGGCACGGGGGCTTCGCGAGGACGGAATTGGAAAATAGCTTGCAGCAGGAAGCGGTAAGGACAAGCTGCGAAATGCTGCAGCGACGACGGTGAATAGCTGCGCTCGGAGAAGCAATGAGTTGCGAGAACCTTCCGCGTTGCGTCATCGGCATTCACGAGGCCGTCGGCGACGGACCAGCGGCTTTCCCATCGCATCCGCGCGTGCGCAGCGATTGCGCGAGATGCGGATTCACTTCCATCAAATAGCGGGCGCTGCCTTTGAGTGCGGAGCTAGAGCGCAGGGAGGCGAGGTCGTACTCGGCGTCGTCGATCGCGATTGCAGGATCGGCCGGAGCGGGCCAATCCAGGCGCGTGGGGGCGCTCTTGGCGGCGCGCTTTTCGAATTCGCGAAGAGATGGGAGACGGCCTTCGGCGGCGCGCAGAACTTCGAGTGCGTAGAACGAAGGGACGCGGGGGCGGGCTTGCGTCACATCCATGCGCGGATAGGAGACGACAAGCATTGTCCTGGCGGCCGCGGCGGCGGAGCGAAGCAGCATGCGTTCGCGGGCGATGCGCTGGTGCTTTGTATCGAGACTGGCTTTCAGATTTTCCCGGTATTGATCCAACAGCAGCGGATCTTCGAGGGCGCGGCGTGGGAACAGGCCTTCGGCAAGACCGGGAAGGAAGACGACGTCGAAGGCGCGGCCGCGGGCTTCGTCGATGGATCCGACGAAGACCTGGCCATAGCGGCGCCTGGGAGGATCGTTGCGCAGCGAGCCCATTTTTTCCGAAAGCACGTCGTACACTTCTTCGAGCGTGGCGGGGCCGACTTCGCCCATGGGCTCAAGCTCGCTCAATACGGCGAGCACGGATTCGGGATGGCGCAGGGCCATCTGCGCCAGTTCGGACAGGCGATCCAGCCATTCGCCCCAGTGCGCCTGTCTTGGAAGCGAACCGAGCATATCGATCAAAGGCAGCGCGAAATGTTCCAGACGCGTGAGCTGATCGATGCGGCGCTCAATGTGAGGGCGATGCGATTGATCTTCTTTGTCGAGATCGCGAAGTTGGGCCTGGAGTTCGGCGCGAAGTCCGCGCAGGCGGCGCGCCCAGCGATCGTGTCCGCCGATGACGGCCGCGTCCACCAGAAGTTTTTCCCAGCCGATGGGGACGGCTAAGCGTCGGCTCATCGTCGGTTCACTATCGAGCGGGTGGAGTCTCGGGGCCGGGCGGGTCGATTGGAAATTCGCAAGCACATCGTCGTCGGGTGGAACCCACTGCGGAGGCCGTTTAACGGGCGCGCCGTTTTGATCGACGGGCGGGAGCTGTCCCAGCGACAGGTATTCGGCGAAGCGCGGAGGCGGAGCAGCCTGTCGCTGGCGCAGGCCAGCAGTGCGAGGAAAGCGCGGCCGGCGGGATCGGGACGCGCGGCGCCACGGCTGAAATAGCCAGGAATCGCCGCGCGGCGCAGGGCTTCTTCCACCAGCGGCTGGTATTGCTCGACATTGCGAAGCAGGATCGCGATGCGATCGAACGGAGTGCCTTGTTCGGCGAGAGCGCGGATTCGTCGCGCAATTTCGACGCACTCCAGACTTTCGCCGGGCGCTGAGAAAAGCAGCTCCGCATCGGGCGGCGCTTGAGGCGGCTGTTCGGGCGAGAATAGCCATGTTCGGACGCGATCGAGCGTGGCGGCCGGCTCCAATGTCATCGATATGATTGGCAGACACTCCGAGGATGCGCTCGAGCGCCGTCAGCGCGCGATCGTCATCCGTAATCGCCGTAGCGATGGCGTTGGACGATTTCTCGACCAGAGCGCGAGGAGCTTTTCGTGACTCCGCGATTCGATCGCGAGACCGAGTAGAACCAGAGGGAGGCGGGCAAATCGATGCGACCCGCCGGCGATTTCTTCGGCCGCGAAGCTCAGCAGCATCGAGAGGTCGGCCAGCGACCGTTCCGCGAGCTCGCTCTGATAGCGTTTCATCAAGCGGGCGAGATCCGAGCCAGGCGGGCCGGTGGAGGCGAGGTCGTGTATCTCAACGCCTTCGAGGCGAAGCTCGGAGATGGTTTTGGCGACGGCGCGCGGAAATCCGGGCGTTTGAGCGACCGGCGCGAAATAATGCAGCTCGTTGGAAAGCCTGGCGGCGTGGACAATTCGATTCGCCAGCGCCTCAGCGCCAAGGTGGCTGATGGGAGCTAGCTTGGCCTGAGCCAAGGATCGCGCCGCGAGGTGGGCCGCAAGTTGCGTGACGGTAAGGGCATGGATACCCTGGCAGCCGTGTTCAAAAGCAGTGAGCGCGAGCTCGTTGGCGGCAGCGCGAGTGGGAGCCAGAACTAGAATCTCGCTTTGTGGGGAGTTTTCTGAAAGGAAAGCGACGACCTGATCCAGGAGCCGGGAGTTGGAACGAGAACGGATCAGCGCGCGCTGGGCCACAAACAATTATATTGTCCGGGTCCGAGTGCGTGACTGTTATAAGTTCAAGTCCCACGTCTCGCCTACCAGGTCATAACCGAATTCCCGGTGGCGTTCCTGCTTCACCAGACGATAGCCCGCCCGTTTATAAATGTGCCGGGCGGCGTGCAGGATCGATTGCGTCCAGAGAGTGATCTTTTTATAACCGGCTTGCCGCGCAAAGCGGGTGCACTCCTCGACCAAGCGATTCCCGATGCCCAGTCCACGGGCCGAAGGTTCCACCAGCAATAGCCGAAGCCTCGCGACTTTCTCGGATTCGCGAACCAGAAAAACGGAACCGGCGATGCCGCCGTCTTTCTCCGCGATCCAGCAGCGCTCACGCTTGGGGTCGAACTTGTGAATGAACTTGGCGGCGATCTCCGCGACCAATGCCTCGAACCGCTCGTCCCATCCGAACTCCTGCGCGTATAGCGCGCCGTGCCGATGAATCACCCAGCCCATGTCGCCGGGCTGGTGAGGGCGGAGCAGGTACGGCGTTCTGTTGCTCAGACCGCGTGCCCAGCAGCCGTTCGATAGTGTGCATGGCTTCGATCAGCCGGGTCTGGTCGCCTGGAGAAAGGCTCCGAAAGCATGCTCTCGATCTCGGCTTGAGTTTTCAAGTCAAGCTGCGCAAAAACCTTCTTGCCCTTTTGGGAGAGCGTCAAGTGCGTCTGCCGCGCATCACTCTCCGAGGGCTTTCGCAACAGGAAGCCGCGCTTACTGAATCCCAAGCAAAATGCGGCTCAGATAGCCGGCGTCCAGATCCAGTTCTTTGGAGAGATCGGTAGCGGTGAGCCCATCGCGATGGGCCAGCTCGTACAGCACCCTGACTTGGCTGAGCGAGAAAGCGCTCTGCAGATAGCCATTCCGTAACAGGCCGATCTGCTTGGTATAGAAACGATTGAAGCCGCGCACGGAAGCAACGCGGGCGTCGGAGCGAGCCGCTGATGCCATGCTGACATTGTCAACTAGATAGTTGACTCTGTCAAGTTAAGCGCGAGTTTCCCGCCGATATTTCTCCAGGACGCTGCGATATCTCACGATATCGATTCCCTGAGCCCCGAGAAGCTCAGCGGCCATACAGTCCGTCACGCGCAGCAAGCCCAGCACCAGATGCCCCGGATTCATGATCCGATCACTCCGTCGTTCCGCTTCCTCCGCCATGAAGGCAAGGGCTCGCTTACTGGCATCGCGCAACGGCAGGTCTTGGGCTAGTGGAATGCTCTGTGAGGTGGCCGGCGTGCGCCGCGCGATCTCAGCCCGAATCTGCTCAGTCGCCTGGATGCCCAGTTCATCTCGAAGGACGGAATCTTCCTGAAGAATCCCTAGCAACAGATGCTCCGTTTCGATCCAAGCGGAACCAAAGTTACTCGCTTCCGCCCGCGCGAAGAAAATTGAGCGGCGAGCATGTTCGTCGTAACGTTCAAACATCGTAACGATACTCAGCCCGATGGTAGCAAGGCTTTACGCGGGAATCACGTCGCCGCGGCCGCGCTCACGCCCAATACTTCTGCTACGGCTTTGACGACACGTTCGACATCTTCATCCGACGTCTGCCAGTTGCAAACGCTCACGCGCATGGCCCGTTTTCCGCGCCAGGTCGTGCCTCCGAAGACTGCTTCGCCGGTGGCGCAAATCGCTTCGATGACTTCGTCGGTGCGGCGATCATGATCCAGGTCCGTCGCCCCGGCTCGCGGATCAAGGAATCGCACCAGGCCTTGATTGATAGTCGGCTCCCATAGCATCTCGGCGCCGGGCAGGCGACCGATTCGCGTGACGAGAGAATGCGCGTGCTTCGAACAACGATCGACCAAGCCAGCCAGTCCCTTGCGGCCCAACTGGCGGAGCGCGGCATAGGTGGGGAACGCCCGCGCCCGGCGCGACCATTCCGGAGTCCAGTCCATCTGATCGCGCGCATTTGCGTCATGCATCAGATAAGGCGCTCGATGCGCCATCGAAGCGCGTTGCGCCTCGGCGTCGGCTACGAAAGCGTAGCCGCAATCATAAGGGACATTGAGCCACTTATGTCCATCGGTCGCCCAAGAATCGGCTTGTCCGACGCCGCGCACCAGATGCTCATAACGCGGGCTGGCTGCCGCCCACAGACCGATCGCGCCATCCACGTGAACCCAAGCAGCATATTTGCGGGCGATCGGAATGAGTGTCTCGAACGGATCATATGCGCCAGTGTTGATTTCGCCAGCCTGCGTCAGGACGATGGTCGGTGCGTCAGGGTCGGTCTGCGAGCGCTTTTTCCAAAGCGTCGGCGCGCAGACGGCCCTCCGCATCGGTCGGCAAGTCGACGATCTGTTCGAGGCCCGAGCCCCAATAGACGAATCGCGCGTGCGGTAGACCCATGCCGATCCTGACCCGATAGAATGCGAATCGGCGGGGCGCCGAACAGGCCACGCTGTTCCACATCCCATCCGCGTTTGGCGAGGATTGCGTGGCGTGCCGCGGCGAGACACGTCGCATGAGCCATCTGGCATCCAGTCACCAGCGCAAAACCGGCAGCCGTCCGGGATTCCAAAAATTTCTTTGAGCCACGCGCCTACGGTTTCTTCCACGATGGCTGCCGCCGGACTGGTGGCGTAGAGCACCGCGTTCTGGTCCCAGGCAGAGGTTAGCCAATCGGCCGCCAATGCAGCGGGGAGCGAGCCGCCCATTACTCCCGCGAAATAGCGCCCGCCCGCCGAGCCGATGATGCCGCCCGCGACGTCGTCCACCAATTCCGTTGATCACCTGATGCGGGCGCAGTGCCATCGTCCGCCAGCGACTTGCCGAGCCGGTTGCGCAGCGTCTGGAGGCTGGCCGTAGCCGCCACCGGACGGGTATCGAGGCCCTCCAGATGAGCAACTGAATGTTGAAACGCTGCGTCGAGGCTTGTCGCGAAATGCGCTGTTAGGATTGGCCACCTCATCAGTGTACGAGGTCGCCATGCGGGGCAGACTATCCGAAACTTGCGGTCAAATTGGAAAACAGCACAGACCCGAACACCTGTGCCACATTAGTATTAATGCGGCCGCCTGAGATTTCCGAATATCAGTCCTACTATCGAAAATACATCTCGCTTGTCCAGGGCGATGATCTGACCGAGATTTTGGATCATCAGCTCACGGATTCCTTGGCTACCCTGTGCCGGATCTCAGAGACAAAGTCGCTGCATCGCTATGAACCGCGGCAAGTGGAGCATCAAGGAAATGCTCGGCCACCTCATCGATAGCGAGCGAATTTTTACTTACCGGGCGCTGCGATTCGCCCGCAACGACCATACACCGCTGTCGGGTTTCGACCAGGATCCCTATGTCATCGCGGGCAGTTTCGACGACCGGCCCTGGAGCGAGTTGGTGGCCGAATTCGAACATGTCCGCCGCTCGACGATCCTGTTCTTTCGGGGATTGAAACCCGAAGCGGCAGAGCGTTTCGGCGTCGCTAACAATGCGCCGATCACGGTTCGTGCGCTGGGGTACGTAATCGCCGGCCATGAGCTGCATCACCTGGGGATATTGCGCGAAAAGTATCTGTGAACGTGCGCCGCCGCCCCACTCCTTAGTACGCTGGTATTGACTGCCGATGGACGAAAAAACAATCCTGTTGAAGCTGCGCGAGATTTGCCTGGCCTTGCCGAAAACGAGTGAAACCACGACTTTCGGTCATCCTACTTTTCAAGTGGGGACCAAGACGTTCACCGTGCTCGAGACTTACAAGGGCGAATTGTCGATCTGCGTCAAGGTCGGCAAGAACATGCAGCCCGTCTTTCTTGAAGACTCCCGTTTCTATCGGACGCCTTACGTGGGCCAGCACGGATGGGTATCGCTACGCGCCAGAACGAAGCTGAATTGGAAGGAGATCGGCGAACTCGTCCGCGGCAGCTATGAGCTGGTAAAGACCAACAAGAGGCGGCGGTGAATCCAGAGCGCACAAGCCGAGCTATCGCTGTTGTCAGTATGGTATCGAGCGCCGCACTCTCGGCGGCCAAGATCATCGTCGGTCTGCACGCGAATTCGACCGCTGTGGTATCGGACGGTCTGGAATCAGCCGGCGACGTGCTGGCATCCGGGCTGGCGCTATTCGGGCTTGGTACTGGCAGCAAAACCACCCGATACTGAACATCCATACGGGCATGGCCGCGTAGAAATTTTGAGCGCGCTGATCGTGGGGATGATGCTGACGGCCAGTGGATCGCTGATCTCCTTCCGATCATTGCAACGAGTAGGAGAGCTGCAACACACGCCGGCGGCATTTGGAATATGGCCGCTACTGGCGTCAATCGTCGTGAAGAGCATTATGAGCTTGATGAAGCGGCGCTATGGCCGGAAAATCCATAGTTCCGCGCTGCTGGCCGATGCCTGGAACGACACCGTGGACATACTCTCCGGCAGCACTGCGTTGGCCGCGCTAGGACTCACGCTTTACGATCCAGTGAAATTTGGGGCCGCCGATCATCTGGGAGGCGCAGCGGTCGGAATCATCGTGATTTTTCTGGGCGTGCGGGTGGTTCGCGACACAACCCTGCAATTAATGGACACGATGCCCGAGCCGGCGGAGATGGATCGCATCCGGCAAGTGGGCGTGAGCGTTCCAGGAGTACTGGGGATCGAGAAATGCTATGCGCGCAAGACCGGCTTGCAATGGCACGTGGACTTGCATCTGGAAGTGGACCCCGCCATGAGCGTCTACGAATCGCATGAGATCGCGACCCAGGTGCGCATCCGGATTAAGGAAGAACTGGATTGGGTGGCGGATGTTTTGGTGCACGTCGAGCCGCATCTGATCGCTACAGTTTCTAACAGAACGCATGGAAAACCGTGAGATAGCGCGGGTGCTGGCGGAAACGGCCGATTTGATGGAGGTCGCCGCCGAGGATGGCTTCCGAATTCGCAGCTACCGCAATGCGGCATCGGCGATTGAGGGCTATCCGGAACGAATCGAGGATATCCTCTGCAATCCGAACCGCAAGGTCACCGAGATTCCAGGCATAGGCAAAGGCATCGCCGGCGCGTTAGAAGAAATCTGCAAGCGCGGATCGTTTCGACAAGCGCGACATGCTGTTGACGCAGTTCCCGCCAACGGTGCTCGAGCTGCTACGAATCCAGGGACTCGGGCCCAAAGGCATCGCCCTGTTGTGGGAACACCATAAAGTCGCAACCATCGATGATCTGGAGCGGATCTGCAAAGAGCAGAAGCTGCGCGAACTGCCGCGCATGGGCGCGAAGCTCGAAGAGAAGGTTCTGAAGTCGATCGCGCAATACAGGCAGCGCACGGGCCGATTCCTGATGAGCTTCGGCAAGAGAACGGCCGATGAGATAATTCCATACCTCTCCGAAGGCGGCGGTCTCGAGCAGATCGCGGCGGCGGGGAGTTTGCGGCGCGGCAAGGAGACTATCGGCGATCTGGATTTGCTCGCCACTGGTCCCGGGCGCGGCGGATGCACTGGAGCGGTTCGTCACGCATCCGAAGGCGCATGCCGTGCTTGGCAAGGGACAAAACAAGGCCAGCATCCAATATGGACTCGAGGGTCTGCAGGTGGATCTGCGCGCGCTGCCGCACGAAAGCTACGGCGCGGCCATGCAGTATTTCACCGGAAGCAAAGAGCACAACATCGTACTGCGCAGCCGCGCGTTGAAGCTGGGACTCACGCTGAACGAGTATGGACTGTTCCGCGTGGAGAATCAAGAACGCGTGGCGGGCGAGACCGAGGAAGACGTGTACGGGCAACTTGGCCTGGACTGGATTCCGCCCGAATTGCGCGAAAATTGCGGCGAGATCGAGGCTGCGCTGGAAGGTCGGCTTCCCAAGCTGATCGAGCTCGTCCGATATTCGCGGCGACCTGCACATGCACACGGTCGAGACGGATGGCCGGGCGACGCTTGAAGAAATGGCCGAAGCCGCCCGCGCGCTGGGCTACGAGTACATCGCGATAACGGATCACTCGAAGGCTCTGGCGATGGCGAACGGCCTGGACGAGAAACGCGCTGTCGCCTTCGCTAAACACGTTCGCGAGATGAACCAGGGAGGCCTGGGCATCCGGATTTTTTCTGGTTTGGAGTGCGATATTCGGCGTGACGGTGAGATGGATCTCGCCGAAGACGCGCTGGCGGAGCTTGATATTGTCATCGGCAGCGTACACAGCCACATGAATCTGGAAGCAAGCCGAGATGACCGACCGGTTGATGCGCGCACTGGAATCGCCTAGCATTCGCGTGATGGGTCATCCTACCGGGCGGATGCTTCTCAATCGCGACCCATTCCCTTTCGATTTCGAACGCGTGGCTGCGGACGCCGCGCGGCGGAACGTGTATCTGGAGATCAACGGCAGTCCGGAGCGGCTTGATCTCAGTCAGCTCCATGGTTCGAACGGCGAAGGGTTTGGGCGCGAAGTTCACCATTTCGACCGATTCGCACCAGACCAAGCATCTCCGCCCAAACATGCACTACGGCGTCATCACAGCGCGACGCGGCTGGCTGGAGGCCGCTGACGTATTGAATACGCTGCCGGTGGAGCAGTTCGCCAGCGCAATCCGAAAATCATGAAACTCATCTCGTCCATTCAAAAATACAAGAACGATCTGTTTTCTGTTTCCGAGGAACACGTGGTGGACCCGAGCGGCTTCGAGATCCGGCGCGCCATCGTGCATCACAATGGCTCGGCTGTGATGATGGCCGTGGACGATCGCAAGCGTGTGCTGCTGGTGCGCCAATATCGACTTCCGGCGCGCAATTACTTGTGGGAACTCCCGGCTGGCAAGTTGGACAAAGGTGAAACTCCGCTTCAAGCCGCCAAACGCGAACTCACCGAGGAGACTGGCTACCGGGCCAAACAGTGGAAGAAACTGGTGACGTTTTATCCCAGCCCGGGCTACGTGGCCGAAAAGATGACGATTTTTCTCGCGACCGGCTTGACTGAGGGAAAAGCCCAGCCGATGGAAGATGAGCGCATCGAAACACGCTGGTTCACGGCCAAGGAAGTCGAGCAAGGGATCGAGTCCGGAAAGATCGTCGACGGCAAGACGATGATTGGGTACTGCCGGTGGAAGCGGTCGAGCCGGTAACTCATCCACGTTTTCATTTTGCAGCCGTCTGTTTCTCCAATTCCGAACGGAATGTCTTTTCGCGCTCGTCGACGTATCGCTTATAGCCGTCGGGATCTATAAAGGGATTCGCGCCGCCCTTGCCCAGCCGTGCGAATTTCTCCTCCAGGCCATAGTAGTTTCCATGAGCGCCGAGAAAGACGTCGCAGGGCAGTGACTTCAGCACGCGGAACATGCGAGCGTAGTCATCGGCGATCTGCGGATAGAGCGCATTGTTCACTAATTTATACCCGGCATTTACGTTCGGACTTCCGACGATGACCACATCGTAAACTTTCCCGCCGTCGCGGGCTTTCATGGTCCAGGTGGTACAGCCCTTGGTGTGTCCCGGAGTCAGGCGAGCCGTTAACACCGCGTCGCCGAGTTTCACTTGATCGCCATCATGCAGCACGCGATCCACCTTCACCGGCTTAAAGAGCGTATCTGGCGTCTTGCCGTATTGAAAATCTTGCCTTCCCGCCGCTTTCGATCTCCGCGACATCCTGCTGCATCACCATATACTTGGCCCCGGTCAATTCCTTGACCAGGAAACTTCCGGCACAATGATCGAAGTGTGCGTGACTGATCAGCAGGATCTTCACATCCTGGAAACGAAAGCCCAGCTTCTCGACGCTGGCGCGAATGAGAGGCACCGAGCTTTCGAGACTGCTATTAATAAGGATGCTCCCCTGCGGCGTCGTGATCAGATAAGACGCCAGCCCTTTGGTGCCGACGTAGTAGATGTTGCCGATGACGCGGTGTGGTGGAAAGGGCTGGTCCCAATCTCTATTTGCCTGAGCGAGCATGAGAGCGGGGAGAAACAATAGTAGCGATCGCCAAAACATACGAAAGAAGTATCTCATACCGCCCGGCCGCAAGACCAAGCATAATGCGTAGAGATGGATCGGTGGAAACTAGCTTGGATTGTCGTCGCTGTGGCGGCGGCAATTCTGACTTGGCAATTATTCGTTCCTCCCATCGTCGGGCTCGCCGATCAAGGGGACTTTGCCCGCATCCTCGGAAGGTTTGGCTATGCCGCCGAAGACAGGTCTGCCACAATCGCCTTTGTCGCCCCGAAGTATGTGCAGGCGCCTGACTCCCGCCGGCCCGGATGGGAACAGCCCAGCTCGGAATATATCTTCGTCGCGTGCGCGATATTGCTGAACAAAGTCGTATCGCGCGACGGCAAGCTGGATATCGTCGTGATCGGCGTTGTACACGTGCTTGCATTTCTGGGTGCCTTCGCCCGGTTGCTAATGGTAACTAAGCAATATCGAGTTAGCCCATACTTGTGGATCGTAGGACTTATCGTTTTGACTGACGTCGGATATGCCGCTTACTGGAATTCGTTCTATGCCGAACCGGCGTCGTGCATCTTCTTCCTGTTGCTGGCTGCCGAGAGTATCGAGATTTGCAATTCCGAGCAAGTGTCAGCTCGTCAGATAGCGCTATGGTCCCTGTGGTCGATTTTATGGATCATGGCCAAGGCACAAAATGCGCCGCTGGGCGTACTCTTGACCTTCTTCTCGGTGCGTTTATGGTGGTGGACAAACGAGCGTGCGCCGCGGCGGCTAGCGATTCTAGGCTCCGTATTAATCGGAGCGGCGACGGTCGTCAACATAATGACTATTCCAATCGGCGTGCGATTTGCGGATTCATACAACCAAATGTTCCTGGCGATCCTGCCGGAGTCCAGGAACCCTTCCGCCGATCTAAAAGCTTGGGGACTGGACACCAATTTAGTGAAATACTCGGGAACCGGCGCCTGGAGCCCAGGTTCGGGATTTCAGGAAATGGTCGCGAGCGGGCTCATCGGCAATGAAATCAATCACGTCGCCATCGCTCGGTTCTACCTGCGGCACCCGGCTCGAATCTGGCGGCATGCGCGGAACTTATTGCCGATTGCTTTTTCGCTGCGTCCGGAATGGTGCGGGAATTTCGAACGAATTGCGGGCCGGGTCCCAGGAGCGAGAAGTTCGGCATTCACATTGTGGAGCGCCTTTCATGAGCGGGTTCTGCGGCGGATTGGCAGACCGATTCTCATCCTCCTTTTCATATCTCCCGCCATCGCCGCAATTGCTTGGATACGCTCTCCCGAACGGCGGCGTCAGATCGAGCTATTCGCTCTGTTGTGCACTGGCTGCCTAACGGCATTTCTGACCGCGGCATTAGGCGACGCCTGGGACAACGTGAAGCATCTTTTCCTTTTCAATTTGATGCTCGACACCTGCCTTATATTTGTCGCCGCCTCCGCCATTTCTGGGAAGTCAAAAGATAGTCCTGCATCGAATGCAGCGCCCTCGCGCGGTGACTGACCTTCATTTTCTCTGCGAGGGGCGCTTCACCGAATGTACAGCCGAACGGCGGATAGTAAAAAAGCGGATCGTAGCCGAATCCACTCGCGCCGCGCGGCTCCTCAATTAATTGGCCTGCCACTTCACCGCGAAATGTGCGGACCAGACGGCCCGAGTGGGCGAGCGCGACTACGCAGACAAACTGCGCAGAGCGGTCCGCAATACCCCGCATTCGATCCAACAGAAGGCGGTTGTTGGCCTCGTCAGTGGCTTCGGCGCCCGCGTATCGCGCCGAGTAGACTCCCGGAGCGCCGCCCAGGGCGCGGACCTCCAGGCCCGAATCATCGACGAACAAATAGCCGTCAGCAATGCTCGGAATAGTAGAGCGCTTTTTGAATCGCGTTTTCTTCGAAGGTTGCGCCGGTCTCTTCGCAGGTAGGGATAGAGTTGAGGGCTGGAAGCGGCTCGACCAGAAATGAATCAGCCAGGGCAAGCTGGAATTCGCGCAGCTTACCTGGATTGGTTGTGGCGCAGTACAGCCGCAATTCAGGCCTCCAACGCCTGCTTCTGAATCGCGACGAGCTCGGAAATGCCGTGCCGCGCCAACTCGACCAGCCGGCCCATTTGACTGTCGTCGAACGGAGTCCTCTCGGCGGTAGCCTGCAGCTCGACGAAGCGGCCGCTGCCAGTCATCACGACGTTCATGTCGACCTCCGCCTTCGAATCCTCGTCGTAGCAAAGATCGATCATCGGCACGCCGCCGACGATCCCGACGCTGGTAGCGGCCATGTGATCCGTTACGGGGAGCGACTTCAACGCGCCGAATTGCACCAACTGCTGGAGAGCGAGCACGAGAGCTACATAGGCGCCGGTGATGGCGGCTGTGCGGGTTCCGCCGTCGGCCTGCAAAACGTCGCAATCGACGATGATAGTGCGATCGCCGAGCGCCGTCATGTCGACGACCGATCTCAAGGAGCGGCCGATCAAGCGCTGGATTTCTTGCGTGCGGCCGGATGGATGACCTCTGGTGACTTCGCGCGGCGTGCGGCTGGCGGTGGCGCGTGGAAGCATCGCGTACTCGGCGGTGACCCAACCACGCCCACTGCCCCGTAGGAACGGCGGAACCGTTTCCTCGATGGAGGCAGCGCACAGCACACGCGTGTTGCCGACTTCGATCAGCGCGGAGCCTTCCGCGGTCATCAGGTATTTCGTAGTCATCCGGACCGGACGCATTTGGTCGGGACGTCGATTATCGATTCTCATGAAGTGCTGGTCTCATGAAGTGCTGGATTGCAGCGAAAAATAGAAAAGCAAACACATGATCGCGATACCCAGTATTACAATTACCAGGCAGGGGATCGCGCTTCGTGCTGATTTCGCCGGCGCCTTCTTGCCACCGGCGGGCTTGAACTTGGCCATGAAACTCCAGTGTAAACTGACAGCGGCGAGAGGAACGGAATTCATCGGCTTCAGGCGACGCCTGCGTAGCCGATCTTCACATCGATTTCCGCCGCATAGTGAACCAACGGTTGACCTGCTGGCGCGGGAAGTCCGGCCGCTTCAATTAAGTTTTGATTCAGTGTGACCAATGTCGCGCGAGCAAGCGGCCAGGGCTCATGCTCGATCTGCGCGTAACTTAGCCGGCCGCGAATCAGCGTATAGAGCCGATAGCGCGCGGTCAGAAAGTGATCCCGATCGCCGAGTTCTTCGCCTGCGAAGCGATGGCCTGGTTTCACCATGATATCCGACATCACAGCTGGCTGAATGCGGCCGCTTGCGGCGGCTCGAATAGTGAATGGCTCCGTCTTCGGAAGCCACGCGCATCTTCGCCCAAAAGTATGGCAAATGATATGCGACGCGTGCTCCCAACACAGCAGCCAGACGGGCGGCGTCGAGCGAGAAGAACCAGACTGCGCGGCTGCCATCCGGGCCAATGACATAAGTGCGAACGTTTGTTTCGGGAAAATGAGGGATCGCGCGTAGGTTGTAAATCTCGAACGGGACCAAACCAATCCATGCCGCACCGTCGAACGTAGTCGAGCAGCAGGCCTGGCGGCAGGAGCGGCTGGACCAAGCGCTGGCTGGTAAGGCCAATGCAGAAACGTGAGGCGGCGCCAGGTTTGCGACATCGCTACGCGCGTGACCCGCTGCGTCGCTCCTGGCGTCACGGGAAGTACATCAACCCGGCTTGCCGTAGCCGCCTCCGCCAGGGGATTCGATGCGCAGAACGTCGCCGGGTTCCACCTCGAATCTCGCCTTGCCCGGAATCGTGGTGACGTCGCTTCCCGTGAAACAGCAGATTCTTGCCGGGCGCGCCGGGTTTGCCGCCATGCAGACCATATGGACCCCGCAATCGCCGATCGGAAAGGATAGTCACCTGTGCGGGGGTCGAGGAATTCGTATTCGCGAATGATGCCATCACCACCGCGGTGCCTGCCGCGACCACCTGAGCCGGAGCGAATGCGGTAGCCACGAATGCGCAGCGGATACTGATGCTCGAACGCTTCCACCGGCGTGTTCCAACTGTTGGTCATGTGCGTGTGGGTGGCGCTCGGGCCGTCGGACACGGCGGAAGCGCCCATGCCTCCGGCGATGGTCTCGTAATAGGCGAAAGGCTGGCGGCGAACGGGATCATTCCCGCCAAACGTTATGTTGTTCATGGTGCCGGAACTGGCGGCCGGGATGAGCGCGGGCGCGGCTTTGAAAAGTGCGCCCAGTACGACGTCGGTAATGCGCTGCGAGGTCTCGACGTTGCCCGCGGCCATGGCGGACGGCGGGTTGGCGCTGACGACTGATCCGCTGGGCGCAATCACTTCGAGCGGCCGCATCACGCCCGCGGTGTATGGAATCTCCTCACGTACCAGGCAGCGAAACACATACGTGGTTGCCGAAACAGCAACGGCATAATTGGCATTGACGGAGCCTTCGGTCTGAGGATCGGAGCCCGTGAAATCGATGGTCGCTCGGTCGCCATGAATAGTTACCGTGACTGCAACCTTTACCGGACGGTCGGTGATGCCGTCACTATCGAGCGCATCTTCGAAATGATATTTTCCGCGCGGCAAGCCGCCGGATGGCCGAACGCATCATACGTTCGCTGTAATCCTTGAGCGCCGTCATGTTGCGTCGAACTGTAGCCATTCCGTACTTACGCACTAAGTCGTGAAGGCGCTGTTCGCCGCGCCGGATGGCCATGCATTGCGCTAGCAAGTCGCCCTCGCGCTCGACAGGCGTCCGCACGTTGGCCAGGATCAGATCCAAGAGCGGGCGATCGAATTGGCCCCGCCGCGCCAGTAAAATTGGCGGAATGCGAATACCTTCCTGGTAAATTTCGCGCGCCAGCGGCATCGAACCCGGGCTCATTCCGCCGACGTCAGCATGATGGGCACGGTTCGCCACATAGAAGGCCGGTTTGCGGCTGCCTCTGACGAAAATCGCAGAAACCGCGGTGATATCGGGCAAGTGCGTTCCACCGCGGAACGGATCGTTCAAAATCGCAACGTCGCCCGGTTGCAAATCGAAAGCCTGCGTCGCATGACGCACTGATAGCGGCATCGCTCCCAGGTGCACCGGCATGTGATCGCCCATCGCGACGGTCTCGCCTTGGGCATCATAAACCGCGCAAGAATAGTCGCGGCGCTCTTTGATGTTGGCCGAATAAGACGTTTTTCTCAGGACCGCGCCCATCTCCTCCGCGATGGATACCAGCAGATGGCGAAATAGTTCGAGCTCGATAGGATCGGTTTTCATTGTTTGCAACTTCCGACGTGCACCAGGAAGCTGGCTACTTTTTGCCAGCGCTGCCCTTCCGACTTCTCGACGGCGTAGCTCTTGGTGGAGGAATCGGCTCTGATGCGCCAGCCCGCGGAGCCAGGTTCTTTCGTCTTAGGAAAGCGGATGGGATTGGCGCTGGCCTGCCTAAGCGACCAGGACTCTCGCCGCCGGTCCGCGTCTCGTAAAGCTCATGGACATTGCTTTCCAAGCGCGCATCCACCAACATGGTTCCCTCTTGTGGTGACTCGAACCAGAAGCGTTCGATGACGCCCAAGCGGCTCTCTCCATAAATGGGCCGCTGGCGCCAGGTCTTGCCTCCATCGGTGGTCAGCAGCAGAAACGGATCGCGCGGCGCGCCCTGCAAATTTGCGCCGGAAATCCAGCCATTTTGAAAATCGATGAATTGAATCTGGTCCAGGCCGGCGGACCGAACGCGTGAATGCGGCTCGCTCCAGGTCTTGCCGGAGTCTTCGGTAGCTAGCAAAACGGAGTAAATGGTGATTGTTGGCGTATGCAGATTTCCAGGGAGAAAAAGTTTGTTGCCTACAGCTTCTATATTGGCGAGTTCGAGATATACCGGACAGGGCTCATCCTCCGGGCAGGCCAACCCGGAAGCTTGCATATCGGCTTCTGTGCAATCGAACGCGATGTGCATTGGCTTGCCGGTGTTTTCGAGCGACCCCTGCGCTCGGGCCACGATCGCGTAAAGCAGCAACAGGGCTGTAGAATGAAACACAGATTTATGTTACCGGATTGACTGCGCGAGCATCACCTAAAAATCATGATTCAACTAAGTACCCGTTTGAAAGAGCTGATTGTACGCAGCGAACGCGATTTTAGTGGAATTAGCGAAACTGAGGCGTCGGTTCCCGCCATTGAAGGCGGCTGGTCGCGCAAACAGATTTTGGGACACTTGATCGATTCGGCGTCGAACAATCATCAGCGCTTTGTTCGCGCGCAGCTTCAAGATGAACTGCGCTGGCCGGGATACGATCAGTCCGGCTGCGTGCGCGTGCAACGATATCAGGATGCGCGCTGGAGCGATTTGCTGGGGTTCTGGGCGGCGTACAATCGCTTCCTCGCCCACGTATTGGCGGGCGTGCCGGAAGAAAACGAGACGTACGGAGTGCTGGATCGGAAACAATCCGGTAATGACGCTCGAGGAATTGGCGGCGGATTACCTCAGGCATCTGGAGCACCATTTGGATCAGATTTGGCTGGACCCGATCCGGGTGAAAACTTGATGCCCTGGGCGAGGGGCAGCTCGTTCGACCAGTTGATGGTCACGGTTTGACGCCGCATGTAAGCCTTCCAGGCATCGCTGCCGGACTCGCGCCCACCGCCCGTATCTTTTTCACCGCCGAATGCTCCGCCGATCTCCGCGCCGCTGGTGCCGATGTTGATGTTGGCGATGCCGCAATCGCTGCCGCGCGCGCTCAGGAATGTTTCAGACGAGATCAAATTAGTGGTGAACATGGCGGAGGACAAACCCTGCGGAACGTCGTTGTGCCATGCGATAGCCTGATCCAGCGATTCGAATTCGATCAGGTAGAGGATGGGCGCGAAGACCTCTTGCTTCAGGATCGGCATCTCAGGGCGCGCCTTGACAAGCGCCGGCTGGACGAAACATCCGCCCAGCTCCTGGCCGCCGAAAATGATCTCGCCGCCTTCGGTCCGGATTCGTTCGAGCGCAGCGCGCATAGCATCCACGGCTGAGCGATCGATGAGCGGACCCATGAGCGTGGATTCGTCCAGCGGGTTGCCGATGGGAATCTGCGCGTAAGCCGCCTTTAGCTTTTCCGTCATCGGGCCGGCGATGTCGCGCTGAAGAAATAAACGCCGGAGGCTGGTGCAGCGCTGGCCCGCGGTACCGACTGCGCCAAACAGGACCGCTCGCAGCGCGAGATCGAGATTAGCATCGTTCATCACGATCACGCCGTTGTTGCCGCCGAGTTCCAGCAGCGTGCGTCCTAGCCTGCGCCCGACGGTCTCGGCGACAATCCGTCCCATGCGGCACGAGCCGGTGGCGCTGACGAGCGGAATACGCGCATCTTCGAGCAGGCGCTGGCCGACGACGGAATCCTCGCCGATGATGAGACTAAAGACGCCGCGCCAGCCATGGCGGTCAAGCACGCGGTCGCAGATCTTCTGCACGGCGATCGCAGTCAGCGGAGTTTTCAAGGACGGCTTCCAGAGAACGCAATCGCCGCAGACCGCGGCCAGCAGCGCATTCCAGGACCAAACGGCCACCGGGAAGTTGAACGCGGAAATGACGCCGACAACGCCTAGCGGATGCCATTGTTCGTACATGCGGTGCCGCGGGCGTTCGCTGGGCATGGTGAGACCGTAGAGCTGCCGCGACAGGCCTACCGCGAAATCCGCGACGTCGATCATCTCCTGGACTTCGCCTTTGCCTTCCGCCAGGATCTTGCCCATTTCCAGCGTGACCAGCGTCCCGAGATCGTCCTTGAAACGCCGCAATTCATCGCCGATTTCGCGCACGATCTGGCCGCGTTTGGGCGCCGGCACCATGCGCCAGCGCGCGAAAACTTCCGCGGCTTCGGAGACTACCTGGTCGTATTCCTGCGCGGTGGCCAAACGGACGCGGGCGAATCTCCTGGCCGTCGGCCGGATTTATGGACGCGAGCGTGGCGCGTTCCCGATGCTGCGATCCACTCGCGGCCGCATGCGCCGGAATTGACCGGCTCAATGCCGAGCCGTTCCAAAACAGGATTTGCAGTTATTGTGCCAGCCATCCAAAACCTTCTGTTCCGGTCGCAAAGCGCCGACCGGCCTGGGTAACTACGCGGCCGATTCGGGCGATCGCTTCCGCCTGAAACTCCGGTTCCAGCCAGGCGGAAAATTCATGCCGCCGGCTGATCGCGAAAGCGGCTTCGCGGGTGGTTGCGCCGCGCGGCTTCGAAGCGCGGATATGCAAGGGATCTCCGATAATGTCCGAACAGGTGGCGTCCAACGCCAGCGCCGCCAATTCTTCCGGATCGCAGGGCAGGAGCGGCGCCAAGCGTCGCGAAAGTTTCGATGCCGGCATCGCGCAGCCGGCGCACGGTCTCGATGCGCTCGTGAATCGTCGCGCAATGCGGCTCATAGAGTCTTCTAATTTCCTCGCGATTCGTGGTGATCGAAAAACTCACGCGCAACGTCGTGTACCGGGAAAGCTCGATCAGTTTGTCGAGGTCACGAAGGATCAACGGGCCGCGGGTCTGGATCACGAAGATCTTAGGCGGATGCGCGCACAACTCATCGAAAATTTGCGGCATCAGCCGTTCGAGTCTCTTCGGCAGGCTGATAAGGGTCCACCAGCGGGAGAACAATAGATCACTTGATCAGAGCGAAGCTCGCGGCGCAGCAGCGCGGGGCGTTGTGATTTAAATGTCGTGAACTGGCCCCAGTGCGACCAGTCTTGAGGCTTCAGGCCGCCATATACGCGCATGGTTGGAACATAACAGTAGCTGCATCCGAAAGTGCAATTTCGCGCCGGGGTCAGCGAATGCGTAAATCCAGCTTCCGCGATGAAGCCCGAAGTCGGGCTCAGAATGCTGCGCGCCTCGGCTTCAAGAACTTGAAACGGCATTTGTAGCTAATAATTTCCGCCGCAGGAAATCCAATGCGGTGTTGGTGGAGAACGCCCGGACGCGCTCGCGGTCGGCCGGGAACATGATGCGCCGCACCTCGGTCCCAGCGGGAGTAGCGAGGCCGATGAAAACCAGGCCGACCTTGTTCGCCATCCGGGCCGGCATAGCCCGTCATCGAAACTGCGTAATCGGAGCCGGTGCGCGCTTTAGCGCCTTCGGCCATCGCCTTGGCGACTGGTTCGCTCACCGCGGTGTGCTCGGCGAGCATTTCCGCCGGCACGCCCAGCAGCTTCGTTTTCATCTCGTTCGAGTAAACGACGAAGCCCCCCGAAAATAATCGCGAGCTGGAGGGAACCGCTGTGATGCGGCCACCCAGCAGGCCGCCGGTCACGCTCTCGGCCACGCTCAATGACGCATGCCGGGCGCGCAACAGATCGCCGATCACTTGCTCGAGCGAATCGCCATTGCGCGAATAGATCCGGTCGCCGAGCAGCGGCTCAATCTCGGCGCAGGCCTTGTTCCAGCACAGCTCTCCGCTTCATTCGCCGACGCGCAACGCGCGCGCAAATGAATATGGATCTCGCCGGACACCGCCAGGATCGTGGTTGCCAGATTCGCATAGCGGGTATAAACCGGCGAAATCAACTGATCGAGTTCCGATTCGGTCATGCCGACTGTACGGAAAAACCGCGTGCGGATCACCTGCGGCGGCAAGAAATTTCTCAAGGCGCGGAAGGCACTGCTTCTCGAACATCGCCTTCAATTCGTTGGGCGGGCCGGGAAGCAGCATCAACACCACGCCGTTGTGCGCGATCCACTGGCCCGGCGCGGTGCCCCGGTCGTTTGGCAGCATCTCGGCGCCTTCGATGATGTACGCCTGACGGCGATTGATCTCGGCCATTTTGCGGCCATAACGCCGCAACCGCTCTTCGATCCGGTCGGAGATCTCTTGATGAAAGTCCATCGAGCGGCCGAGCGCCGCGGCCACCGCATCGCGCGTGAGATCGTCTTCGGTTGGCCCGAGGCCACCGGTCAGCACGATGACCTGCGAGCGCGCTACGCGCTGCCAGGATCGTGTCGGTGAGACGCGCGCGCTCGTCGCCCACGATGGTTTTGCGAACGACCTCCACGCCCAGCGCATTCAACTGATCGGTAAGGTATAGAGAATTGGTGTCGACCTTTTGAGGGGTCAGCAGCTCTGACCCGATCGCGATAATTTCGGCATCCGCCATTACGGAAGAGGCCTGCCGGCAATCCCGACATCGGCGCGATAGAGCGAGTTGTTGGTGGTGACGAGCAACGCCCGCGACGGAGTGAAGGCCAGACCCACAATACCTGGTCCGGAGAGAAACAACTCGGGCGATTGTTGGTTGGCGAAGCGAACCACGCCTCGCCGGCCGCCGAGAGAAGCCGCGACATACAGCCGGCCTTCCGCATCAAAGCCAAGTCCTTGCGGACGGCCGAGGCCGCGATAGTAGGTTTCCACTTCGCCCGACGGCCCGATGCGGTAGACCGAATCGAAACTCGACGTAGTGGGTCCGGTGACGTACAGATAGCCGTCGGGCCCGAAAGCAAAGTGATAGGCGGCGATGGAAGGCTCGAGCGTGGCGAAGACGTAAATCTGGCGAGTGCGGCTGATTTTGAAGACCGTGCCGCCGCGATCGCCGACATACAGATTCTCGTCCGGGTCAAAAGCGATCCCGGTGGCGACACCCATGCCTTCGACATAGGGCGATACGCTGGCGTTGGGCGTGACCTGATAGACGATCCCGTCGTAGCGGCTGGAAACGTAGAGGACGCCCTCTCTGTCGAAGGCCAGTCCGGTGGCGTTCATGATGTCGGTAACAAAGGGTTTGGGATTGTAGTTGAGATCGATCTTATAAACCGAGACGGGAGTTTTCTGGCCGCGCGATCCGCTGAAGGTGACGAAGATGTTGCCGAACGAATCGACGGCGGGGTTAGCCACGGCATAAAGATTGTCGGCGATCTGGACGCCGACGTCGCAGGTCCAGGCGCGGCTGCTCTGATTGCCGGCTTCGATGACGAGTTCGCCCGCGCGAGGCGCCTTCCGGCACGCGGACGATGAGGTAAGAGTCGGAGCCGATCACGATCGGAGCGGCGACATCGCCGATAGTGACGCGCGGCCGTTCGGAGCGAGCCAGTCCCGCGCCGTGAATCTGAAACTCTCCGCCTGGAATGGCGGCCTCGGGCGTGACGTTCGAGATAGTGGGGCGGCCGTTCGCGTCTTTCTTTGAGGAAGCCATGTTAGAACAACTGAAACCGATCTAATAAGAATATAGCAAGCGCGCCGTAGAGGCCCGCCATCAAGTCGTCGGCCACGATGCCGATTCCGCCGGGAAGCGCTTCCAGCTGCCGGGCCGGCGGCGGCTTCCAGATATCGAAGATCCGGAACAGGGCGAACGCCGCGAGCCAGCTCTTCCAGTTGAGAGTGGTCGCGCCGGCGAGCGTGAGCCACTGGCCCATCACTTCGTCGACGACCACCACATGCGGATCCTTTTGGCCGATCCGCTTGGCGAACACGTCGGCGGCCCAAACGCCCGGAAGCAGGAGAATGGCGCGTGAGCAGCAAGAACGTCCCGCGGCCGGAACCGTAAGCGAGATGCAGCACGATCGCGATCGCCAGCGCGGCCAGCGATCCGGCGGTTCCGGGCCCAACAGGAGCATAACCGCAGCCGAACCAGGTGGCGATACAAGAGCCGCGTCCATCCTCTGCCCGGGCCGCGGACTAGGGCTCATGCGTCTTCGCCGTCGTTTTCTGATTCCTCAGGCTGGACCGGCGTCGAGATGACGTACTTCTCGCTGGCCCAGTTGCCGAGGTCGATGATCTTGCAGCGCTCGCTGCAGAATGGAAAGAATTCGTCGCCGGGAGCGACTGGCTTTTTGCAGATCGGACACTTCATCGGCTAGGCGGCGAGGATGGGAAACGGTTGCGCGAGCGGACAGTGGCGCTGATTCAGCGGGCGAATCGATCAGCGCGCCGATCAGATCGTAGTCGTGCGCTTCGGTGATTCGCATGCGGCGGATCTCGCCGGGCCGCGGCGAGACATCGCCGAAATCGTTGATGTAGCAGACGCCGTCGATTTCGGGCGCTTGCGTGGACAGGCGCGCCTGCCAGAGCAGATCGGTTTCCTGGCGACGGGCCTTCCACCAGCACGTCGATTTCCTGGCCGATCATTTTGCGATTCCGCTGTTTCGAGATCCGCCGCTGCAGAGCCATCAGATTGCGCTTGCGATTATAAATGGCGCGCGCGTCCACTTTGCCGTCCAGATGGAAACTGCCGCTGGTCTCTTCGTCGGAATAGGAGAACACGCCCAGCCGGTCGAACTGCGCGGCTTTGACGAACTGGCACAGCGTCTCGAAATCCGCTTCCGTTTCGCCGGGAAATCCGACGATCATGCTGGTGCGGATGGCGACGCCGGGGATGGTGCGCGCGAATGCGCTCGAGCAGCTTCAGGAAGATATCGCCGTGCGAGCCGCGCTTCATGCGCTTCAGGACGGCGGCGCTGGCGTGCTGCAGCGGCATGTCGATGTATTTCACGAGCGCCGGATGCTCGGCGATGGTATCGAGCAGCTTCTGCGTGACGCGGTTCGGATAGCAGTAGAGGAAGCGAATCCACTTGGGATGCGGCGTCTCGATCTGGGCCAGCCGCGCCAGCAGATTCGGCAGGCCGTCTTTGATTCCGAGATCTTCGCCGTAAGCAGGTGGTGTCCTGGCCGATCAGATTGATCTCGCGGACGCCCTGGGCGAACATGCGGGTGGCTTCGGCGATCACGGATTCGAAACGGCGGCTGCGAAAATTGCCGCGGAACTGGGGGATCACGCAAAACGAGCAGGGATGATCGCAGCCTTCGGCGATCTTGATGTAGGCGTAGTGGCGCGCGGTGGAAAGCACGCGCGGCGTGAGGTCGTGATAGAGGTACGGCTCGAAGGGGTTGGCGTTGGGCGCGCCGCCTTCGCATAGCGACACCTTCGCATAGAGCCACGATGGTGTCGAGTTCGTTGGTGCCGAGCACGGCGTCGACTTCGGGAATGTTCTTGCGGATGTCGTCGCGATAGCGCTCCACCAGGCAGCCGGCGACGATGAGCTTTTGCGCGCGGCCGGATCTTCTTGTACTCCGCCATCTCGAGAATCGTGTCGACCGATTCCTGCTTGGCGGGATCGATGAAGCTGCAGGTGTTGACGACGATGACGTCGGCATCAGCCGGGCTGCTGCGGTCAGCTCATGACCGCGCGCGACCAACTGGCCCATCATGACCTCGGTATCGACGAGGTTTTTGGGGCAGCCGAGACTTACAAAACCGACTTTCAAGGTGGTTGATCCGGGGAGAGATGCGAAATTTCAGGATAGCAGAGTGGGGTGGGAGCGGTCTGAAATCGCAGGTAGGGCAACGCGGGCGCGGGGGTGGGAGACAATTTTTATGTCATTGAGTGGCTTACAGTTATTCGGGCGGAGAGGGTGATTGTGACGCCAGAAAGGGAGACTGGCGTCATGGGGAGGTTGATCAGTGGTCATTGCGATTGGAGTTTAGCAGGGCGGTTTAAGATAGCGTGGATGAAAAACGAAGAATTGGTGAGGAGCAAGGAGATAGGGCGTTCACACGAGTGTGAACGCGGCACGCAAAGAGTGCGTGCGCTACTTCAGGTTGTAGAGCTTGCGGGCGTTGTCGCGCAGCACCATGTGGGCGATTTCCACGGCGCGGGCGCGTGTGATCTCGCCGTCGTGCATCATTTCCGTGAGCGCGAGGCCGAGGGCTTGGCGGCCGGTGGTCGCGGCCACCCAGCCGGCTTCCTCCCAGTACATTTCTTCGGAGTAACGGATAGGCGTCGGTGGCAAACATAACTTTCTCGGGCGCATATTCCAGCCAGTCGCGAATCACTCCGGCGACGGCACGCGGATAGTTCGTGAAGGTCTGCGCGGAGAAATCGGCGTAGGCATTTGGTTTTGACAGCAGCGCGGTCACCTCGCGCGTGAACGGCCAGCCGCCGTGAAGCATTACGAAATTGGTCTTGCGCAATTTGGGATCATTGAGAACCGATTCGAGCCCCAGCGGATTCCCTTCCGCGACGTGGAAATAGCCACCTCCGCCAGCCGCGGAATGCAGATGCACGGCCAGGCCCAGCCGCCCGCACTCAGATGCGATGTAGCGGAAGATGTAGTCCTGAAGCAGCTTGTATGAAGCATCGGCGGGCGCCGCGCGCCGCGACCCGGAATAGACTCGCGCTGCTTCGGCCTGCGTGGGATCGTCGAATTCGAGCGAACGCAGATAGGCCGCCTCGAACTTAACGGCGATTGCGCCCCGCGCGCTGGTGACGCTCGAGCGTGGCGGTCACCACTTTCTTGAGATAGTCGTCAAACGATGCGGGCGACTCGGAGTAACCCGATTCCTTGAGATAGCGCTGAAGCAGCCGGTCTTCATCGGCGAAAAATGCTTTGCGGTCGGAATTCTTCGCCGCCAGACTGCTGTTGTTGAGCGGATACATCAGCGCGTCTTCAAACGGCACCCAAAGGAACCGCGGCGGCGCGAGCCCAGGCCCCATAGCGACGCGATTGGCGAGCATGGTTTCGATTCCGAACTGATCGAGCACCCAGTTGGCATAGCCGGCGCCTTTTTCCTGCATGAGCTGTTTCTTGCGCTGCTGCAGCTCGCGGACATGCTCGGGAGCGAAGTCCGAGTAACGGTAACCGAAGAGTGTCGCCATGCGTCCAGGATGAGCGGCGAACCCTGTCGCGAATTCGAACCGAGTCGGTGGAGGGCTCCATCGTTTCGACAGGTAGAGCGTCGTAGTCGGTGTCTTTGTCGCTCCCGAGACCGGCCGCACGGGATGGGCGTGATTATCAATGGCTCGAATTTTGGCGATTTCCGCGGCGAGTTGGGAATCGATCGGAAGCTGAGCTAGTGCGAGCGGCCCGAACGCCGCCAGAAAAACCAAGGAACAGACGAGCCTCATTTTGTTTCGAAGCCAAGATGCCAGCCCAACTTGGCCGAATCCGCCCAAGCGACATGTTTGCCGAACCAAGCGGCTGGATTATGGGCGTCGATGGCGATGCGCCGCGCCGAGAATGAACGCGCAGGGCGTTTCTCCGAACTGGCGAATGCGCGCATCCAGCCACGATTGCGACGAAAGCGGCGTGGCGAGAACAACCGGCGTTCCGCGAAACCAAGCGAGCTTTGCGCCGAATTCCGGATCGTCCTGCCGGTCGGGCGCCGGGAATCCGTAAGCGCGCTTGAACTGAGCGATGGACGCATCCAGATCCTTCACGCCTATAACGACTTTCGTCACGCCGGTGAAGTCGGTCGTGGTCGGCTTGCCGCTGGGATACGCCCGCCGATCGCGCGGCGTGAAGTCGTGAATCAGGAACGGAAAGAAGTTGCCATTGCCAGCGCCGACCTGCGCCGCTTCCCATTCGATTTGTACGCCGTCGGGCCGCTTGCGTCCGTTCTTGCGGGCATCGCTGACCTGGATAGAAGCGGCGCGAAGGCGCGTGATCTCCGCGCCAAGATCGGCGGGGCGGACGGCCCAGGCGCACGGACCGCCATTGCCTTGAAGCTGCTTATGCCATTCGTGCGCGGCGACCGCGGCGGGATCGGCATTGGGCTGGATGGCGATCTGCTCGAGATACGAGCCATCCGGGAAACTGGTGAGCGCCATTTCCGTGGCGTGGTTCGAATGCGGCCCGCCATACTCGCACGCGAGGCCGGCTGCTTGAAGCGCGCGCTGCATAGCCCGAACATCTTGGCCGGCGACCGTGGCATGGTCGACTTTGAGCTCCACCGCCATCAATGGAAGACAGGCCAGCGTGAACAGCAGGGAATTGGGCATAGGCCCATTTTAGTTGACCCGGATCGCTACAACCGTTACGTCGTCGGCTTTCTCGCCGGCCACTGCGTCGACGATTTGATTAACGAGAGCTTCCGCGCTGGCGCGAGGGTTGGCCTGAATTACCGAGAGCAGGCCGTCTTCGCCGAATTCCGCATCGTTTTCGATACCCGCTTCGGTGACGCCGTCAGAGAAGATGACGAGCGTATCGCCGGTCTGGAGATGGACGAGTTGTTCCTCGGAGGTCCAGATGCTGAAGACTCCCAGGACTGTGGCGGTGGAGCAAAGCCGTTCTACACTTCCATTGGCGCGCATCAGGATGGGCGGCAGGTGCCCGCAGTTGGCGTAGCGCAAACGCCGTTCGCGACCGTCGTAATGAGCGAAGAACAGCGTGGCGAAGTGCTCCGGCGGAGTTGAATCATAGAAGAGCTTATTGACGGAACGCAACATCGCGGCCGGATGCTGCAGGGCTTCCTGTGGCTGGCTTCGGAAACAGGCCTGAAGGTTGGCCATCAGCAACGCCGCGCCGATACCTTTGCCCGACACGTCGGCCACAACGAAGCCGAGGCCGCCCTCGCCGACATCCAGAAAATCATAATAATCGCCGCTCACTTCGCGCGCAGGCACGCAGCGGCCGTAATAATCGATACTGGCGAGCTGACGGGTCTGACCGGGAAACAGCTTCTGCTGCACATTGTGGGCGATTTCGAGCTCGGTTTTTACGCGGCGGTCGGCCTTGATCCGGGCCGAGGCCTCGGCGGCCTGCTTACGGATGGCGCCTAGCAGCCGCGCGTTGTCCCACGGCTTCTGAACGAAATCGCAAGCGCCTCGCCGCATGGCCTCAACCGCGAGATCGACATTGCTCCAGGCAGTCATCACAATGATGGGCGCGGCGTTGGACTGCGCTTCCAGACTGGACAACAGATCCAGACCTTCTTCGCCGGACGTGGTATCGCGCGCGTAATTCAGATCCATCAAGATAAGATCGAACGGCTCGGAGCGCGCGGCACGTAGCAGCGCTTGCGGCGAATCGACGAGCACATTCTGGTAGCCTGCGCCTTTCAGCAATAGCCGGAGAGCTTCTAAGATATCCGGTTGATCGTCACCCACCAGGATCCGCAAGCCGCGGCCCTGATCGTGCGGATGAAGAAGCGGATCTTGTGTCACAGCAGTCATGATGGCCGGTTCGAAGAGTATAGGGCAAGCGGGCTGCCAGACTAAGCACTTGAAAGCGCTTACGTTGGCATGTGCCATTGCTTGGGCACTGTTCGCAAATGGGAAGGTGTGTACCGGTTCCGGCGATTGTCAGGCAGGACCCAACGCCTTTGACATGTTTATAAAGTGACACGGCTGCTTGGTCTTCACGTCCTGTGAGACGGGCGAAGCACCAGTGATGACGTATCCGAGATGCCGATAAAACTCGGGAAGTTCCTGACGCAGATTGACGATGCGCAGGTCCATATAGCGGATCCCCGACGCGCGGACCCGTTCCTCGGCGGCAGCGACCAAGCGCGAGCCCAAGCCGTTTCGTTGCCGTACTGGATCGACGGACAGGAGACCGAGGTAGGCTCGGTCGCCGCGCGGTTCGACATAGACACAAGCGCTGATGCCGTCGCCATCGTGTGAGATGAGAAACTCGCCGGTCGCCATCAGTCGTTGAACTGCTTCGGCATGGATGCGATCGCCCTCAATGAAAAACTGCTCGACCAGGAAGGCGGCGTTGATAAGGCGTACCAGCGCTTCAATGTCGGCTTCGGTGGCGATACGGAGTCTAAGAGGACGTAGCGCTGGAGAACTCACGGGACTAGTTCAGCTCGGCCAGTTTTTCGTCGAGGTGCTGGAGCGCGGCCTCGAGTATTTTCCGGTAGCGGGGATTGTTGGCATGCTCCAGATCGCGTAGCACACGGGTGCGGGACAATTCCAAGCTTTGGCGCTGTTGGATGCGCTCTGCTTCACTGGCGCTGATTTCCGCGCTCCGGGACGCGGCGCGCCTGGATTCTGCAGATTCGATCTGGGACTCGACCGACTTACTTTCCCAGCCCCGAGCCATAACCTCTCTTAGTGAGTTAGATCGTACACGAAATAGTTCGTTGCGATCCGGTAAGCCAGCGACGCCCACTTTTCCAGATATCTCTGATCGTCGGACCACTCCCAAGCGTCACCCAGATCCATGTTGTGGCAAATGGCAACCATGATGCGCCCCTTGTCGTCACGGATGCCCCGCCAATGAGGTACCTTGCCGCTGTCGCCCTTCTCGTACGTAATTCCGCTTTCGAAATACTGTGCGCCGGGCACTTGAAATCTTTCATCGAGGTCGAACAGCGTGTGGAAAATCGGATCTTTGCTGTCGATTTCCTCAATGGGCCGGTCCGGGAACACCTTTCGCATGCTCTGCATGAATACGGCCCATTCCTGGTCGCCGTGGAAATCGTCGCACATGAAGAATCCGCCGCGCAATAAGAACTCGCGCAGCTGAGCGGCCTGCTCGTCGGGTAACAGCCAATGCCCAACTTCGACGCCGTACACAATCGGCCAGTTATAGATGTCGTCTGAGCCGTCGAGATCGACCACCTGCTCCACCGAGCGAGTGTCGATTCTGGTCAGCCGCCGAACTCCAGCCAGCAGATGCCGGTCCGAGCGCGGGTAATCCATGGTCCAGTAACCGGGAAACGGGCTGCCGTCTCGCATCCGAAAGCGATTGTGGTCTGGGTAGCCGTAAATGTCGGGATAACGGAGGCGCGCGCGCACCCACTCGGTTTTCTTACTTGCATCCGGCGGAATAGCGAAATTTTCGTACTCGAGCGCCGGATATTCTTTAAACGGTCTCTGGGCGCGGAGGACACCCCACGCGAAGACAAGTCCAAAAACACCAACAGCGAGTCCGGGGCGGAGACGCATAAACAACTTCAATGTCGTCTCCAGAATAACAGATCGCGCCAAAAATAGACCATTCCTACTTCTTGGGCGCGTTGAACGACCGCTCCACCGTGTCGTGGACGTCGGTCGAAACGCCATGGTCGCGCCACAGCCAGCGCATCATCTCGGGGAAAACTGTACCCAGCATCTTCTGGCCATGCCGTTGGATTCCCCAGGAGTAATTGACCTCGTAACCCTTTTCTGTGAGAGCCTGCTCCATCCTTACGTTCTGATAAAACCAATCGCGAGACTGGTCATAGGTTCCGTCGGCTCTCAGCCCCCGGTTGTCGTTGCGGCCGTCCACCAGGAAGACGCGCAAGGGCTTCTTCTCGCTCTTGCGAATAATGTCGGGATAAGCGTTCCCGCCGCGAATATTGGTAAAGCTTCCGACATTGCTGAGAACTTTTCGAAACTGATCCGGGCGCTCCCAGGCTACTGTGAAGGCCGCAATGGCGCCCGAACTCGACCCGCCTATGCCATGTCTTTCGGGATCCTTGGAAATGTTGTAGTCCTTGTAGAGCACCGGCAGCAATTCATCAACGATGACGCGGGCGTATTTATCATCCAGCGTGTTGTACTCAGTGGGCCGGTTGGTGTCGCGGTCACCCCAATTGCTGGGGATAGGCTCTGGTTGGTCGGGACGGCGGCCGGGGTTAATGAAAACGGCGATCATGACGGGAATCTCGCGGCGGTAGATCAGATTGTCCATTACGACCTGCGCTCGAATATCGCCCTCCGGCGCCATGAACGCCTGGCCATCGTTGTAGATCATAAGACTGGTGGGAATCGCCGGATCGTACTGCGCCGGCACGTAAATCCAGTGGGTGTGCTGAGTGCCCGGATATGCTTGGCTCGGCAGCGTAAAGGGTCCGCGGATTTCGCCTTTGGGGACCCCATCCTGCGGGAGCGCATCGGGCGCCAGTCTGTAGTACAGGTCCGTGTTTGGGGCATCGGCCATCGGAGGACGCTGGGCCGGCGTCGCAGTCTGCGCCACGGCAGCGATCGCGAACAGCGCGAGTACAGACGAGAGTCTAAGGATCGGCATCGTTATTCTGTCTTCCTGGCCAGCAATTTCTTAATAAGATTTCCGGTGACGTCGATGGTGCGCCGATCGCAAATCGCGAGCGGTGTCATCCCGCGGGCATCCTTCAGATCGAGCTTTGCGCCGTGGTCGGCCAAGAACTGAATCACTTCGTCTATTCCAGTCGTCGTGGGGCCGGGATGACCCACGGCGGCATGCACGGCAGTTTGTCCCGATTGAGTGGTGGCATTGACGTCCCCACCCAGCTCGTATGCGACTTTCACGGCGTCCAGATCGGCACTCCCCGCCGCCGCGATCAGCGCGTTCGTGTTGTCGCCGGTTCTTAACGACGTGTCAGTATGAGCGTCGATGAGGGCGCGCATGACGTCTGCATGCCCCGCTCGCGCCGCCAACAGAAATGGAGTGGCGCCAATGTTGTTCAGCCGGAACGGGCCGTTGCCTCCGCCGGGAGCCGGGGGTGTCTTTTCCAGGCGCGCGTTTGGATCGGCCCCACGCGCCAGCAACGCCTCCACTAACCCGAGCTGGCCAGCCTGCGCGGCCATATGCAACGGAGTCATGCCAAATCGGTCCTTCACGTTGGGCAGAGCGCCGTTGGCCAGCAGAAATTTTCCAAGCGCTTCGTGGCCACTGGCCGCCGTCACGATCAACGCATTGGATCCATTCGCCATCTTGGAGTTGACATCCACACCCGCCCGGAGCAGCGCGCGCGCGGACCCGACATCGCCCTGCTGCGCCGCGAACAGCATTGGCGTAAATCCAGCTTTGGACGCTGCCTTCGGGTCCGCGCCGTGATCGATTAAAAGCTGTGCGATATCCGCGTGCTTACCCGCCGCTGCCCACATCAACGCCGTTTGCCCACGCTCCGATTCTGCGGCATTCGGGCCGGCTCCGGCTTCGAGCAAGAGCCTGACCGACTCTGTGCTTCCAACGCGCGTGGCAACCATGAGAGGCGTCTCGCCCGACCAGCGTGCGGCATTGACATTGGCTCCGGCCTTGAGCAGCATGCCGACGAGGCGCGCATTGCCGTTAGCGCAAGCCAATGACAGCGGCGTCTCCCCATACTCATTCGCCCGGTTAACATTCGCGCCGGCGTGTATCAACAACTCGGCTGTTGCGGCGTCGTCCGCATGCACCGCCAGGGCAAGCGCCGTCGCTCCATCGGGTTCCGCTGCGTTGATGTCCACATGCTGGGCCAATAACGAAGGAACCGCTTTGACGTCGCCATCGCGAACGGCATCGAGCAGGCGGAGATCGGCGCCCCAGAGGGTCATCGACGTCCAGAAGACAGTCGTTACCGAAAATGTTTTAAACCGGGTAAACACTAGCACTTCCCATGATACAATTCGTGCTAGATGTGGAGGTTTTCCCTGCTCGGCCGGCGGTGCGTAGTGATTGCTGGACTCGCCGGGGCCTGGTGTGTTTCGCTGGGGTTCGCTCAGCAACCAGCCTCATCCGAGAAAACGCTCTTAGCCCAATATTGTGCCGGCTGTCACAGTGCCCAAGCGAAAACGGGCGGCGTCGTTCTCGATAATGTTAATCCCGACAAACCGGGTGAGAACGCTCAGGTTTTGGAAAAGGTCTTGCGCAAAGTTCGTACCGGCGAAATGCCTCCACGCGGTCTGCCGCGTCCAACACCGGCGGCTGCAATGGCGTTCACCGCATCGCTTGAAGCGGCTCTCGACCAGGCTGCCGCGAAGAGCCCGAATCCCGGGCTCCCTGCGATCCATCGTTTGAATCGTATTGAGTACAGCAACGCCGTTCGCGACCTGCTCGCGATCGATATCAATCCTGGTTCCAGCCTGCCACCCGACGATTCCGGCTACGGCTTCGATAATATCGGTGACGTTTTGTCCGTATCGCCGATTCTGCTGGAAAGATATATCGCGCTGGCGCGCAAGATCAGCCGCCTCGCCGTGGGTGACCCTGGAATACTGCCGGCCGTCGAAGAATATTCGGTGCCGGTGGGCCTCTCGCAGGCAGATAGCGTGAGCGACGATCTACCGCTCGGCTCCCGCGGCGGTATCGCGATACAGCATGCCTTTCCGTTGGATGCCGAATACACGATCAGGATCAGAGTTCGTGGCTTCAATAATCGCGCTCGCGACCTGGTGCAGCATCTCGACCTGCGGCTGGATAGTGTCAGGCTCAAGGAATTTGAGATCCTTGGCAAAACCGGCGAAGCGGACGAGGAATCGCCTACGTTCGAGGTACGGGTGCCGGTGAAAGCAGGCGTGCGCAGGGTGGGCGTAAATTTCCTGAGCGAGTATGCCCTCCAAGAAGGCATACTTCCACGGCCGCCCGCAAAAGCGATGCCGTTCCCGCGTAACCTGCCGGGGCGTATCGGAGTGGACAGCGTGCTCATCGGCGGACCCTTCCAGGCAACTGGGTCGGGGGATACGCCATCCCGCGAGCGCATATTCATTTGCAGGCCCGCTGATAGCAAAGATGAAGCCCCTTGTGCGCACAAAATATTTTCTACCCTGGCCCGGCGCGCTTACCGCAGGCCGGTCACTGATGTGGACTTGAAGCCATTGCTCAGCTTTTTTGAAACCGGCCGGCATGGCGGCACTTTCGACTCCGGAATCGAGAGTGGACTCCGGCGGATGCTGGTGGCGCCCGACTTTCTGTTTCGAGTTGAGCGCGATCCGGCCAGCGCCGCGCCCGGGAGCAACTACCGCTTGAATGATTTTGAGCTGGCATCACGGCTCTCATTCTTTTTGTGGAGCAGCATTCCGGACGATCAACTGCTGGACCTGGCGGATCGGGAAAAGCTGCAAGATCCGGCAGTGGTCGAACAGCAGGTGCGGCGCATGTTGGCCGATCGCCGCTCCCGGACATTGGTGTCAAATTTCGCCGGTCAATGGCTTTATCTTCGCAACCTGTCGCGCGTGCAGCCCGATCCGGATGTTTTCCCCGAATTTGACGAGAACCTGCGGCAAGCCTTCCAGCGCGAAACAGAGTTGTTGCTCGAAGACATTCTTCGAGAGGACCGCAGCGTAGTCGATCTTCTAAACGCCAACTTCACCTATTTGAACGAGCGGCTGGCGCGCCATTATCAAATCGCCGATGTACATGGCTCGAACTTCCGCCGCGTTAGTCTAACTGACAGCGACCGTTTTGGACTACTGGGTCAAGGCAGCATCCTCACCGTCACTTCGTATCCGACGCGTACATCGCCGGTGCTGCGCGGCAAGTGGATTCTGGAGAATCTCCTGGGCACGCCACCTCCACCGCCGCCCGCCAATGTGCCGGATCTGAAAGATCATGCCGAAGACGGAAGGGCGCTCTCGCTGCGGGAGCAGATGGAAAAACATCGTGCCGATTCTACCTGCGCGTCGTGCCATGCGCGCATGGACCCACTTGGTTTTGCGCTCGAGAATTATGACGGCGTGGGCAAGCGCCGAACCCAGGATGCCGACGGCGCCATCGATACGTCCGGCTCTCTGCCCGATGGAACCAAATTTCAGGGTCCCGGCGGTTTGCGCGACTTGCTGTTGAGCCGCCGTGATCAATTCGTCGAAACATTCACCGAGAAGCTGCTCACATATGCGTTGGGCCGCGGCCTGGAGTATTACGACCAGCCGGCCGTTCGTGCTATTACGCGTGCAGCGGCCAAAGACGATTACCGTTTATCAAGCGTTATTGTTGCAATCACCAGAAGCACACCGTTTCAGATGCGGAGGGCCCAGAATCGTGATTAGTAAAACCATGATCGTTAGCAAGAAATCATTACCCCGGCGCACTTTCCTGCGCGGGATTGGCACGACTCTAGCGTTGCCATTGTTGGACGCGATGGTTCCGGCATTCGCCGCCACGCGTAACACTCCCGCCATCGGCGCCAATCGCTTGAGCTTCGTGTACGTGCCGAACGGCGTAATTATGGATCGCTGGACACCCGCCGCGGAAGGGGCAGGTTTTGACCTAACGCCGACCCTCCAGGCGCTGGAGCCGGTGCGCGATAGGGTTCTCGTTTTATCCGGGTTAGCTCAAGTCAACGGGCGGCCGCTCGGCGATGGCCCAGGCGATCATGCGCGCGCGGGCGCCACGTTTCTAACGGGCGTTCATCCCAAGAAGACCGAGGGTGTGGATATTCGGTCCGGAGTTTCGGCCGATCAGATCGCGGCGCGGGAATTTGGCAGGAAGACGCAGTTCGCTTCGCTCGAATTAACTCTGGAAGCGCCGGGCTTGATCGGCAATTGCGATTCGGGTTATAGCTGCGCATATACGAACACGATCTCATGGCGCACGCCGACCATTCCGATGCCCATGGAAGCGAATCCGCGCGCTGTATTCGAGCGGCTGTTCGGCGATGGTGACAGCACCGATCCAGCGGTGCGCCGGGCCCGCATTCGCGAAGATCGCAGTATTCTGGATTCGGTCACCAGCGAAATCGCGAGCATGCAGCCGGGACTCGGCGCGCGCGACCGCGGCAAGCTCAACGACTACCTTGAAGCGGTGCGTGATATCGAGCGCCGCATCCAACTCGCCGAGCAACAAAGCGCTACGCTGAAACTCCCGGTGCTGGGCCGCCCCATGGGAATTCCGGATTCGTTCGAGGATCACGCCAAGTTGATGTTTGACCTGCAGGTCATCGCGTTCCAAGCCGATTTGACCCGCGTCACATCTATTATGTTGGGCCGCGAAGGCAGCAATCGAACCTACCGGGCCATCGGCGTGCCCGATCCTCACCACGGGATCTCGCATCATCAGGGCGATCGCGTAAAAATCGACAAGCTCGCCAAGATCAACGCGCATCACGTCGAGATGTTCGCGTATTTTCTGGACAAGCTGCGTTCAACTCCAGAGGGCGATTCGAATTTGCTGGATCGGTCGGTTTTGGTTTACGGCAGCAGCCTGAGCGACGGCAACATGCACACCCATGAGGATCTGCCGATTTTGTTGGCCGGCGGCGCTTCGGGTCGTATCAAGGGCGGCCGCCATATCCGCTATCCCAAGGAAACTCCCATGACTAATCTGCTACTGACGGCTCTCGATAGGGTGGGTGTGCCGGAAGAGCGGATCGGTGACAGCAACGGTAAGCTGGAGCACCTGACTGAAGTATAGCGTCGCTCAAAATTTCGGATGCCGCGTATGCCAATCAGTAGCTTGCTGGTAGGCGTAAGCCACGGCCAAGACTTGCGGCTCGCCGAAAGCCGGTCCAACGATCTGGAGCCCGATCGGCAAGCCGTCTCGAGAAAATCCACAAGGAATTGAAATGGCCGGCGTACCGAACTGATTGAAGGCTGCTGTATTGCTCGGAGGCCGTTTGTAGCTTTCATCTGTCGTGGCCGCGATCGTCGGCGCGGTTGCGCGTTTCGTGGGCAGAATCAACACGTCGACCTGTTCGAAGACGCGGCGGATATCCCGGCGGCACTCACGCAGGCGCTTGAGCGTTTCGACATAGTTGACGGCAGTCACGTTTCCCAGCTCCGTGAGCTGACGGCGGGACCAGGGATGGTAGAGTTCCGGCGTCTTTTGAAAGTAAGGGGCTTGGAAATGCAGGAGTTCCACATCATAGCTGCCGTTCTTGACGATCTGGAGCCTGGGGAGCACAACGTCATGAACCTCGCGGACCTTCGGACGCAGGACCTGGATCGCATTCTCCATCGCTGTTGCAACTTCAGGTTGAAGATCGTCAAAGAAGTAATCGCGCGCGATGCCGAGGCGAATTTTCGTTATGGGAGCGTGAAGCGCCGCCGCGTAGTCCGGCACCGGCGCGCCGGACGTGATGGAGTCTGCCGGATCGAAGCCGGCCAGTGCCTGCAGCATCAGGGCCGTATCTTCCACAGAGCGAGTCATTGGGCCAATGGTGTCCAGCGAATAAGCCGAGGGAACCACGCCGCGCGTACTCACGCGCCCATACGAAGTCTTGAAACCAGTGATGCCGCAGAACGATGCGGGAATGCGAACCGATCCGCCGTCGTCACTGCCTACTGAGGCGTAGCATAACCCCGCGGCCAGCGCCGCCGCCGAACCAGCGGAGGAGCCACCGGTGATGTGCTCGAGATTCCAGGGATTATGGACGGGGCCGAAATAACTGGTGGTGCCGGTACCCTCGAATGCGAATTCATCCAGGTTGAGTTTGCCAAGGCAAACCGTTCCGGCCGCTTTCAGGCGTGTGACGATTTCTGCGTCCTGAGTGGGAACACGATCCAGGAAAACCTGACTGGCGGCGGTGGTTCGAAGTCCGGCGGTGTCGATGTTGTCTTTCAGTGCGATGGGAATGCCGTGTAGAGGGCTCAACCCCTTCGAGTTTCGGGAACGTTTTTCGTCGCATGCCCGAGCCTGGACCAAAGCGGCGTCTTCGGTAACCGTGATGAAACTGTTCAGCTTGGAGTCAAGTTTCTGGATGCGCGTCAGGCACAGTTTCGTCAGCTCTTCCGACGAGATAGAACGGCGCTGAAGAGCTGCCGCAGCTTGGGTCAACGTCCAGAATTCCGGTGAAGTGCTTGAATTCGCGGCTGCGAGCAGCCGGGCAACAGACGCACTCGTACCTGCCAGCAAAGTCCGGCGCGAGATGAGGCGGCCCTCGGGAACATCCATCCCGGTAGTATATTCCCTCTCAGAGTCCGAGCAACTTCGCCGGATTTACTTTCGCCATCTGGTCGATTTCGCTCTCGGAAAAGCCTTGGCTTTTGAGGTATTGGTAGAGCATAAGCAAGCCGTCCGGGTGCAAAGGATTGGCCGCCTGTCCAAGGTCGCTGGAGAGAACGCAGAACTCCGGGCCGACCTGCCGAATCGCCGGCACATATTTCTTGGCGGCGTCCGATCCCGGCCGCACCCACACGAATTCGAGATACGCGCCCAGTTTCGCAGCCTCCTGCATTTCGGGGATCGACATACCAACTAGGGGACTCATGGCGTGGGTCACCAAAATGTTTCGCACACCTTGGCGCTTGGCCTCCCGGATTAGCAGCAGAGCTTCTGTGGGCGAAGAATGTCCGGTTTCGAGAACCAGGTTGTGCTTGGCGATGATCGATATGACTTGCACGGCTTCGGGCACCAGCTTTCCGTCTTTGGCGACGCGCGCGAACGGGCGCTGCTGACCAGATGAAGTGACCTGGTGCTCGGAATCATATGTGGGCATCCAGACCACGCGGCCGTAGCCGCCCTTAACCTTGGTCATCCACTCCACCGCAGCCGGATTCACGCCACCGACGGTCAGATCCAGCGAGATACCACCGAAGATCTCGATTCCAGGCACCTCTTTGCGAACTAAGTACGCCAGCGAAGCGGTCGGCTCGTAGTGGTTCTTCAGGACGATGGCGCGCATTCCGCGGCTCTTTGCCAGACGCGCGAGATCGATCGCGTCAATCGAGCGGGGCACGCCGTCGGGGTCGGAATGCGCATGCATATCGATAGCTCCGGCCAGGGTTTGGGCAATCGATGGCGTCGCCAGCAACAGCAACAGAGCAGCGGAAATCATCCAAGGGCTTCTCATCGCTTTAGGACTATGTGCGCGCCCGGGCTAGATGCTTCGATCCGCGCGCCGCGAATCCACTCCAGAATCGTCTTGTACTGCCGGCTTGATTCGTTGCCCGGCCACCGCTGGCCGCCGTTGTGGGTTGCCAAATAATCATCGACGTCGCCGGCGGCGTCGGTCGGACGGGTGGGCTTAATCAGGATCAAGCTGTGGTTTGGGTCGCTGATGTCGAGCACGCGCATGGCGTACTTATAGTTTTCTTCACTGTCCTGGGGCGAGAACTGTCCGTCGGCGTTGGGCGGACGAAGCTTAAAAATGACGTGCGTCGCGTGGCACACGACGCAGGCTTTACCGTCCGCGCCCGGGGCAGCCAGAATGGGCTCGATCTTGGATACGAAGAACCCAAAGTCCAGTACCGATCCCGGCTCCACGTCGGCGAGCGCCTCTTTCAAGTTCTTTCCGCTTAGGACCCGGGTTGCTATAAGCTGCAATCTCTGGTTCGGATCGTTTCGCAGCCGGTCCAAAGCCGCGCGAAAATCCGGACGCAGCTCAATGCCTTGGACTTTGCGCAACAGATCCAGCGCCGCGGCGCGCACGTTTGCATCCCTGTCGCCAAGGCTTGCCATGACGGCGCGAAACACGACCGGGTGATTGAGAAAATCCGGCGCCTTATAAAGATACTTGCCATTGCCCAGAACGTATGAGCGGTCCTGGGATACCGCGCCGCCGGAGACACCCAGATGGCGCCGCATAAACTTTGGATCGTTCACTTCTTCGATCAGGATGTTTCTCTGCGAGCTTCCCAGGCGATCAAAGGTCGTCCCTAACAGCGTTTGCATGTTCGCGTCGTCCAGAAAGCGCTCCAGTGTGATCTGAATGGCCGCCCGCTGCACGTCCGGATCCTGGTCTTGGAACGCCTCGATGGTTTGGCTGCGCCGCTGCGAATCTTGCATGAGTTCCGGAAAGGACCCAGCCGCGGCCAGCACCAGCGCGTAGTTCTTCACGCGTGGCTGCGCATCGAGCAGAGAACGCACCGCGGAGAGGATTGCCGGTTGCCGGGTCCACGCCGAGTGAGCCGGTAGGCCCGAAAGTAACGGCAGCGCTACCGCCTGGGCGTCGAGGTCGCCATGCGCCAGAATATCGGCGATGGTTTTGACCAGTGCCGGATTGGGTGCGGTCGGTGCGTCGATGTTGAGCACACCGCGCTGCCCGTTCTCATAGACGTACCGCACGGTGTCGCGAACTTGCTGGTCCGGGTCGAGTGCAAGCTGCAGGGCGGCCTCGGCAAAGCGCTGGCCTCCGGCGCCGCTGAGTGTGCTGCCCGCCTTTAGTACATTTATCTTGGTATTGCTGTTGGCGCCGCTCAGGCATGCGATCAACGCGGCCTCGAGTTCCGGCCCTGAGCTCGGGAAGAAATGAATCAAGTCGCTGTCGTTGCCGATCCTCGTCTGGTAGAAACCGTTATGGACGTCGTAGCGAAAATCCACAGTCTCGCGGTAGGGAGGGTACTCGTATCCCTGCCGATGCAGGTCAGGCACGCCTGAAACATACTTCGTGAAAACCGCCGGCAACGAGATCGACACCGTGTTCGTTTTGAGCTGCGGCAGGGAATAGTGCCTGACGTGGAAATCCCAGAGCGCGCCAAGGATGCCCTCACGTCCCAAAGGAGTCGCGGAGCCCAGCACTTTTGAAAGCGCTTGAGCTTGATCGCGTACCACCGCTTCATATCCGTCGTTGATTTTGTCCTGATCGTCTTTCGTGGAGGCGGCCTCTATCCACGCGGCAAGGTATCCCGTATTTTCATCCAACGCGTCATACAGACTTTCTTGTACCACGCGACGCACCATAGGATCGGTCTCGGTGTTTAGCCGTGTTGCCAGCGCTTCGATGATTCCTATGCGCGCATCGTGATCGTCGACTGTCCAGTAGTACCATTGCCAAAGTCCGCGCGCCGCGTTTAAACGCACGGCCGGAACTGGATCGTCCAGGTCACGCCTTAGCGCCAGGCCCAGTCGTGTGTCGCCGGCCAGATACTTGAAGTGCTGATTGAAGACCTGCGTTGCGCCCCACCGAGTGCGCGCGTTGGAGGAAACGAGGGCAGCGGCCAATTCCGCGCGTCCTTCCGTGGCAGCATCGGGCCGGCGCTCCAGGATCATCCGCAACGCCCATCCGGCCGTGCGTTGCACCATCTTATTGGGGTCGCCAAGCGCGCCAATCAGCGTTTTTGTGGCGCCGGAATCCGCCATGTGCCCGAGCGCTCGAGCAGCGGCTTCGCGCGCCAGAGGTTGATCGTCGGACTCCAGAATGGCCCGCACTTGCCGTAACACAGGTTCAGGAGCGAGGTCCCACAACTGATCGAGTTGCGAAAGTAGCCGAGGCAGATCATGGCCGGCCAAGCGCTCGGGAACTGGCGGAAACGCGTCATCCCAGCCCTTCTCGTTCGCGGGCTTCCGATTGGGCCCTGGGTACAGAGTCGACAGCGCCATCACTGCGAACTGCGTGGCGCGGAACGGTGTATTGAACCCCTGGTAAACAGGATCTCCTTCCCAGCTGCCTTCCGGCCGTTGCGCCTTCAAGAGAGCATCCACAGCACGCGCCAGGTGAGTGTCGGTCTCCGGCCGTCGCCCTGCCAACGCCGCTGCCAGAACGGCATGATAGGAAATAAAGTCAGCCGGCTTCGCATTTTTGTCGAAAGTGTAGGGCCACATGCCGCCCGGCTGTTGAAAGCTGTAAAGCTGATCGAGCAACTGATCCAGTTGCGGGCGATACTTCTCCCGGCCGATGGCGGCAAGGAAATGAATCTTCCAGTTCAAATCGATCATGTTCTTGGGCTCACGCGGAATTGCCAGGCGCTCCACCAAGTCCCGTTCGGCGGCCCACTGTTCTTCGCGAGTCTGTTGGTAAAGTATCTGGAACGTCTCCCAACTCTGTGCGGCGATTTCAAACGGGCTTATCGAAGGCTCACAGCCGTCTGACTCGTCGCCCGGCATTGCGGTGCGGTCCTGATAGTGAATCCTTAGGAAGTTCCCATAAGGCACGTTGAAACTGAGCCGTGGAGGATCGTGCGTGACGTTTTGTTCGAACAGGTGCTCAATCACTGGCAGGCGGCTCGCAACGGTTCGCGCCGAATAGATAACGCGAACCCAGTCCGTGCCGGGCTCGCCATACAAAGGCCGCTGGTTATTGTAAATACGATCGGTCAAGAATTCGAGCGCCGGCCGCTGCGTCGGCGGATAGCCGTTCGCCACCGCTGTCAGGTAACCGCGCGTAGTGAACTGGGTCGGATGGCACGCGATGCAAAGCTGTGTGTCGGAGTGCACCATCGTCGTCCGCAAGCCCACTGCTCCGCGGCGCGGCGTATTAGACAGCCACGTATCGCCCATATTGATTAGAAAATCCATCCCCGTTCGCACCGCCTGGCGCGGATCGCGGTACGGCGGCGCCGGGTAATCATACATATGTAACTGGTAGGCCGGATGGTTGGCGTCTACACGGACATAATAGGTCTCACCCGGCTTGAGAATCCGCGTGCGGAACTTATAAAGCCCCGGATAATTCTGGGTGGCTTCAATCTGGTAAATCGCCGCGCCGTCCGTGTAAGGCGCGACGTCCGGCTGGCCTTTTGGGTTCTTGCCTGATTGAAAAATGTCAACATCCAGAGGCACTTCACGATCCGTGATATCAAGTACGAAATACGCGAGCTTGGGCTCTGTTCCGTGGAACGTGAAGCGGAACCATTGAAAGCCCTTAAGCATTTCCGCATATTGATCCTCACCTGGACCCGGTGCGTAGGGACGTTCGTCGTCAGCACCAAAAATGGTTTGTCCGAACTCGATTGGCTGAGCGGCCTGCCAGGTGTCGTTAGGAGCGGCCGCGATCACCGACGGACCTCCAGGTTCAGTAGGTATCCGGCGCATCGTTGTTTCGAGCTCTGGAAGAGGTTCGGCGGCGGGCGCGCTAAGGGTCACGGTCACTTGGCCGGGGACGCGGGGCCTAAGGGTTAGATAAAAGTCCAGATCGGTGGTGTGCAGCACCTTCTCTGCTACTTTTCCGCGCGCGTCCGCTATTGCGACGCGGACCTGACGGTTGCCCTGGATTTGCTCCGGATTCTTTATGGCAATCGTGACCGAATAGAGCGACGCGGGCTCTGCTGCTCCCAACGTGATCCGCCGCTGCGGCTCGGTGCGGCGCGAAGTCCCGTTAGGACTAGCCTGCATAGTCCGCAGCAAAAGACCGCCCGCCGCGAGACCGGCGATGACAAACCCACACGTTAACCATTGCGGCACTCTATCGTTCTTTTTCTTCACCGCGGGCTCCAGTACCCTCGACAGCTTGGTGCCTTTATTGTATCGCCGACCACGCATTCACCTGCCCGGAAGCGCATCGGGGCAGGACGCTGTCGGCGACACTCCCCTGGGTCGCCAGTAATTAGATTGACAAGTTAATGGCTCTATGTTAGCGTTTTTGTTAAGATTTGAACCTTACATAGTTACATTGGCATAGTCTAGATCGAAAGTGTGGGGAAGAACTAACCCAGGTTTGGTACCAGGGCAGCTCCGAATGTTTTCCGGGTTACATGTTCTGCTGCAAAAGGGGGAGTTTCATGAGGGGTCATTTTTGTCCAAGCAAGTGGCTGCTTTTGGCAGCTGTTTGCCTTATCTTCTATTCAGGGACCGCGCGCGCGCAAGCGATCAGCGGCGACTTGACCGGCACGGTTCTGGACGCGAGCGGCGCCGGCGATTCCGAACGCGACCATCGTGGCAGTGAATGACGCCACCGGCGTGAAGACGACCACGCAGACCAACTGCGACGCGGCGTGTACCGGTTCACAAACCTGCCGGTCGGACGCTACACACTGACCGCGTCTGCGACCGGGTTTACAACCGACAGCTGAAAAACGTCGAATTGACCCTCAACACTGTAATAACCGCCAACATGACACTGATCCGTTGGAACCGTGGGTACTTCCGTGGAGGTAAGCGCCAGCGCCGTTTCCATCGATACCACCACCGCTCAACTGCAGACTACCTACACCACCCAACAAGTGTTGGAGCTGCCTCAAACCTCCAACGTTAATGGTTCAGGCATCTATAACTTGGCGTTGGTAGGCGCCGGCGTATCCACGTCGGGCGGAGTTGGCCAAGGTTTTGGCCCCGCGGTCGCCGGTCAGCGGCCTGACAACAATTCATTCTTCCTGGACGGCGTCAGCAACAATAACTATTACAATCCCGCGCCGCTGATGACTGTCTCGAACGAAGCTATCGCCGAATTTACGCTGCTGCAGAACCAGTTCGCGCCGGAGTTTGGCGGCGGATCAGGCGGTATCTTTAACGCCATCGTGAAGAGCGGCACCAATCAGATTCACGGGTCCATCTACGAGTACATGCAGAACCGCGAACCTGAACGCAGTGGACGCGCTCTTACGACGGTCGAGGGGTAGACCTCAAATCCACGCTACGACAACAATCGCCTGGGCGCCACCATCGGCGGACCGATTATCAAGAACAAGTTGTTCTACTTCGGCAACTTCGACTATAACCCGATCGGGCAGTCGGCCGTGCCTGGATCGCCGCTCCTTGCTCCCACTGCGGCAGGCTACTCGCAGCTGGGCAGCCCTCCAGGGAATCAGCTCTACCAATCTGTCTCAGTTCCAAAAGTACATTCCCGCGGCGGCCACCAACGATCAGGGCTACAATCACCGTCCTGGGCCAAGCGATTCCAATTGGCTCTATCGCCTTCAACAATCCCGTCTTCACCAACAATTATAACGCGCTGGTGTCGCTGGATTACAACATGAGCGACAAAGGATCAGACTACGCGGGCGTTGGATCTACAACAAGCAGACGCGATCGTGACGGCGGAAGTACCGGCCTTCAACGCGGCCCAGCCGAATCAACAACTACGCCTACAATCTGTCGGAGTTCCACACCTTTACGCCGACTCTGCAAAACGAGTTTCGCGTTTCTTTCAGCCGCAATGTGAACGTACTTCCCGGTACTCCGTTGAAGTTCCCCGGTCTGGATGCGTACCCGGTGGTCACCATCGATGAGCTGAACAGCATTACGTGGGGACCCGTCGGCCCCTCCGGTTCCACCCAAGACCTCTTTCAGGTGACCAATAACATGACCAAGGTGTGGGGCAAACACACCCTCAAGTTCGGCGGCGATTTCATCGACATGATTGCGGCGAACTACTTCATCCAGCGAGTCACGGGCAACTACGAATATTCCTCGCTCGAGTTGTATCTGACAGACCAGGCGCCGGACGTGCTTGGAGAGCGCAGCGCGGGTGCGACCAGCTATCCCGTTGGCTTCCTGCAATGGGCCGGGTACGTAAATGACGATTTTCGCATTCGGCCCAATTTGACGATCAATCTCGGTGTTGCGTTATGAGTACGTCACGGTCCCAGTGGCTTCCCGCTATCAGTCCTTCAGCGCTCCGGCCAGCGTCCCCGGTGGAATCACATTCGCCGAGCCTCACTACGATCCCACGAATTTTGCGCCGAGAGTCGGGTTTGCCTATTCGCCGGGCAAGCAAGGCGCCTGGTCCATCCGAGGGGGCTTCAGTCAGGCTTATGACTTGGTGTATTCGAATTTGACAGCCAATTCGGCGCCGCCCTATTTCCAACAGACCAACGATTGCCCGGGTGTGAAGTGCGCCCAAACTGGTTTCCTTGCCAGCGGCGGCTTGCCGGGAACCGCCGTGCCGCTGCCGACCACGCAGGCCGCCGCTCTTGGGCCGGTCGCGTCGTATACTTTTGGCGGCAAGCGACCCTACGGCCTCGACTGGACCCTGGGCGTACAGCACGTGTTCAAGAACAACTACACGTTTGAAGCGCGTTACGTCGGCACCAGAGGCATACACCTGTGGAATCAATCGCGGTTGAACATCTTCCCGCTAGTGAACCCTAACAACTACATTCCGACCTTCTTCTCGATGCCGAGTGCTGCCACTTTCGCTTCGCTGACCAAGACCTTGGCTCAAGTGAAATCGTATATCGTACCCGGCGGAACCGCGGCTGAACCATACCAACGATCTCGCCATTTACGGTTCGCAGGCGAATATCGTCGGTTATGCTCCACAGGCGACGTCCACCTATCATGGACTGGCGTTGCAGCTCAACCGGCGCTTCTCCAACGGGCTGTCTTACGTTGCTGCTTACACCTGGAGCCATCTGGAGGACGATGCTACGGCGACGAATTTCTCAACGTATCTGACGCCGCGGCGCGCTCAGGACTTCCAGAATCTCAAAGCCGACTGGTCGAGTTCAGCGCTGGACCGTCGCCAGCGCTTCACCTTCACGCCGATCTATGATTTCAGGCCCTTTCAGCAGGGTAACTGGCTCATGAAAAACGTCATTGGGAACTGGAATCCTTTCAGGCACCTATACTTATGAATCGCCCGAGTACGCTACGGTGCAGAGCAATCTCGATACCAACCTGAATGGAGATAGCGCGGGCGACCGGGTTATCGTCAATCCGGCTGGCGCGGCAAACGTGGGCACGTGGCGTAACCGGCTACAATGCGCAGGGCCAAGTGGCGACCAGCGGGACAATTGTTGCCTACGTGGCGAACAATTCGAACGCCCGTTACGTCGTCGCCGGCTCTGGGGCGCTGGCCAACGGCGGACGGAATACTTTCCCGCTCCACCCGATCGATAACATCGACATCGCTCTGAAGAAGAGATTCAGCTTCCGCGAGCGGTACTCGTTCGATATCGGCGCGCAATTTTACAACATCTTGAATCACCCGCAGTTCACTGGTGGCTATACCAATGATGTTCGGACGAATGGTTACATCAACGCGCGCAACGATCTGGTTCCCAACGATCCATTATTCGGGCGATTCGATCAGTTCTATACCAGCAACTCCCGAGTCGTTCAGGTGTCCGCTCACATCGTTTTCTAAGCGGGTGCCAGCTACGGAGTATCGTATAGCAGAACAGTATAGTCCTTGGATTTGAGCGTGTTCTCGATGGTGGGCCAGACTTTCTGGTGAATAGCCGAGGCTATCCATTTCTGACGTAGCTCTTCGCTGACGAATGTCAGCACAAACCGGTAATTTCCCGCCTCGGGAGCTTTACCCTGAATCGCTGAACGCAACTTCAGCATCTGGACGTCGATGTATCCAGGCTGCTTGCTCGCAGCCGGGCGGAAGATGGTCTTGAAGTTATGCAGCATCTCCTGTTCTTTCGCCAAGTCGACGGAAAGATCCAAGTGCAGTTGAATGGGATGCTCCGGCGTCGCGGCGCGCACAGCGCTTATCGCCGTAAGAGAGCCGGCTCCAGCGAGTATCGTTTTCAAACATGTCCTGCGTTTCATATAGGTCCTCAGTTGTTATTGATAGAGCGTTCGCTCGCCAGTGGACGCAAGCTTGATGCGGTACAAGCCGGTCCGGGCGGTAATGTAGAGCGACTTGCCATCGTCGCCCCAATTGCAGTTGGCCGGCGTTTCCGGCGGCTTGATCGTGCCGAGATGCTTGCCGTCCGGCGAAAATACCCAAACTCCACCGGGACCTGCGCAGTACAGGTTCCCCTGAGAATCAAGCTTCATCCCATCCGGCAAACCATCTTCCTTCTCCGCCGTCACATCGAAGAACACTCGCCCGTTAGTGACGGCGCCATTATCTCCGACGTCGTATCGCATCCAAACTTTGTGCTTGTCATCCGAATTCGCAATATACAAGATCTTCTGATCGGGTGAGAAGGCAATTCCGTTGGGCCGCGTCAGATCCCGAATCACCGCCTGCAGTTTGCCATTGGCCAGTCGGAACACTCCGTTGAAACGCAATTCTTTGGCTGGGTCGTCATCTTCTTTGGCTAATCCATAGGGCGGATCGGTGAAATACAGCGATCCATCGTATTTATAGACCAGATCGTTGGGACTGTTGAAGCGCTTGCCCTCGAATCGCTCCACCAGAGGAGTGATTTGAAGATCTTTACTTACACGGACAATTCGTCTGTTTCCATGCTGGCAGATCAGCACTGCTCCGTCTTTATCCGCGATCTCCCCATTCGGACCAATGAGCCCGCCCGGAGGACCATCTTTTTCCTGGCCTGCATGCTCGATAGCGATGGTCGATTTCCCATCCGGAGACCATTGGCGCACCACGTTACCCATTACGTCGCTGAACCATAGGTGCTGTTCTTGTGGACGCCAAACCGGCCCTTCCGTGAATTGAAAGCCGCCGGCGAGCTTCTCAATATGCGCATCCGGTGGCACTAGCGCGTCGAAGGCAGGATCGAGCCGCACGATGCTCCCTACGCCTGATGTTTCCTTTGCCGGAGCGGATGCTGGATTGGTTGAAGTAGAGCAGCTAACCGTCAGAATGGCGACCGCGAACGTGAATGCCGCTTTTTGAATCATTAACCTAGATCTCCTTCAGCAGCCATTGAACCGCTCTCCGCTGCATTTTGAGATATTCCGGTGTCCACAACGCGTGGATGGTATGCCCTGGCGACGTAAACACGACCCTTCCGCGGCCGTAATCGTAAGCCCACCCGGCGATCGATTTTGCTCCCAGATTCTCGTACTTCAAGCCGTCGACATTCTCAGCCTCGAGTAGAATGTATTTGCGGTCTTTGTCGTAGTGGACATAATGCTGCTCGTCATTGACGACGAAGTCAGCGATACCTTGAGTGATCGGGTGGCTTGCGTTCACGACGCGGACCTTGAAGGGCCGCAACGGCGGATGGCCGATATAGGCCCCGCCCATCACGTCGCGATAAGTTGAAGAGGACAGAGAGACGTGGCTATTGTTGTGGAGTGAGTAGAAGCCGTTTCCTGCCGTGACGAACTCCTTGACGGCGCCGGCCTGTTCTTCGGTAAGCCAGTTCTGCGATTTGGCTTCGGGAAAATCTTCCCGGTTCTCGAGCCCCTGCTCATAGGACGTGTAAGCATCGGGCCCGAGATAGCCGTTGGGCCAGATCATGCCGTCACGCAAACACAGAAACAGTTGATAGTTGCTGAGCAGGCTTCGCGAGAGGCGCCTGTAGTCGATGGTGTAATCCACCGCGACGCCTTGTCCTTCGAACATCTTGTTCAAAGCGACTTGGATATAGTCTGCATTGTGATAACGGTCGCCGATGAGGGCCAGCGCCCGGCGGCCGTTGCTGTTTTGACCCGATGCCGCCATGCGGATCAATCCAGCTCCGCTAACCGCGGCCGCGCCGCGCAACAAGGATCGACGGGAAATCAAGAAGGACATTTTGGCCTCCACACTAACTCCCCGGAGTTTACGCAGGTTTGAGTGGTGAAGTCAACGATAAATCCGCGACACGCGAAATTCCGTTACATGTTCAAATATTTTGAAAATCCGACTTGAAGTTATGGCCATCTGTTACGAGACTGGAGTCCACTTCAGTCTTATGCGCCATGCCGAGGTTGCTTCCGACCGATCTAGCATCGACACGCGGGACATCCTCGTGGAACTCGGCGCCGGCGGATGGGAAGACATGATTGTGGGCGCTGCGCTGGATCTGGTCAAAGCCCGGAATAGCTGGTAAGCTGGGCGTGTTCTACCAGCGTCTCGGTCCTAAGATTACCGGCCTGTTGGTATTCAAAATTAGGGCTAAGCGGCATAGACTGGATTCAATTCAAATCCCCAGTACAAAAACGGGCGCTCCCTTCCCTCATCGAAAACCCCCATGGAGCGCCCGTTCTTATTTGGTACCGGGAGCGTCGTCCATGTGGCAGCGTATACGATCGATGTTCGTACCGGCCGAACCGCAAGCCACGCGATTCGCGGGTCTCGCATATCACAATACTTGCCATCCTCTTGGACGACCAGGATCGGGCCCTGATCGCCGAGGTGTGTCACGTGAATCAATGGGACTGTGTTTTTCGCGAAAACCTGTGCCGAAGCGTGGCAAGGTGTCGGAGCAAATCAAACCCCACATCATTCTGTTGGATCGGGATTTGGCGGAAGGCGACTGGAGAAGTTCCCTATCGGCCTGCGCCTCATCTTCTGCCGGAGCGTGTACCATGCTTATTTCCAGAGTGGCCGACGACTATCTGTGGAACGAAGTGGTCTGCAATGGTGGTTATGACGTCTTGCGCAAGCCGCTTCGAGAGCAAGATGTGCTGCGCGCGGTGAAGTTCGCGTGGTCTTATTGGAACAGCACCGAAGCAGGCGGCTGCCACTCCTAAGCGCGCCGCGATCCCTAAGAAATGACGCGCTTCCGCACGGCGTACAAGATCAGTTCCGCGAAGCTGTGCAGGTTCAGTTTGTCTTGCAAGTTCCGGCGGTGAGTCTCCACCGTGTACAGGCTAAGATTCAACAACGCTGCGATATCTTTGTTGGACTTTCCTTCCGCCAACAGTTGCAGGATCTCGCGCTCTCGCGAGGTCAGCAGCTCGTAGCTGTCCTCAATCCCTCGCGTGCGTATCTCGCGCACATAGTCTTCCACCAGCATCTTGCTGATTTCCGCGCTGAAGAACGTCTTGCCTTGGTTGACCGCTTTGATGGCCTCGATCAGATCGCCTTCGGCGGAATCCTTCAGCAGATAGCCCTTGGCGCCCGCTTTGAGCGCTCTGAGAACATAGCCTTCGTCGGAGTGCATGCTCAGAAACACGATGGCGGTGTGGGGGAGCGCGGACGCGATGCGTTGCGCCGCTTCAATCCCGCTCAGATTGGGCATCGCGATATCCAGAACGACGACATCCGGGTGGGTGGCCTCGGCCTGCTCCACCGCCTGCCGGCCATCGGATGCTTCGCCCACTACGCTGAAGCCGGGCTGGCTCTCCAGCAGCAGCCGCAAGCCCCTGCGCATCACGGTGTGATCGTCAGCTAACAGGATGCGAATCTGTTTCACGCGCGTTTGTAATTCCATTCTGCTCGCTGACATTGAAAGGCAACTCGACGGTGAGCACGGTTCCGGCGCCGGGCTCGGAATGCACGTGACAGATACCGCCCAGTTGCGCCACGCGCTCCTGGATTCCGAGCAATCCCAGCCCCTTCATCTGCCGTGACATCGAAACCCTGGCCGTCATCTTGGATCGAGAGCGTCAAGCGGTCGGGCTCCTGTTGTACCCGGATGCGGACGGCGTTGGCGTGAGCATGACGCGAGCAGTTGTGCAACGCCTCCTGCACCACCCGATAGATGCAGGTCTTGTATTCGTCCGGCAAGTCGTCGGATACGAATTCGGCCGCGACGCTAACGTCCATGGACGTGCGTTTGGATACTTCGCGCGCTTGCCAGCTCAGCGCCGGAACCAGGCCCAGATCATCCAGCATGGATGGCCGAAGCAGCAGGGCCATATTCCGAACCACGCGCACCGTGCTTTCCACCAGACCCTTTATGATTTCCACCTGGGTGCGCGACTGGTCGTCTGACCGTAAGCCCAATCCAGTCGAGAGATTGCGCAACTCGATCAGCACCGCCGAGAGCGACTGGCCCACTTCATCGTGCAACTCCCGCGATAACGCTCGCCGCTCCGTTTCTTGCGCCTGCACCAGCCGCGCCGAGAGATCTTTGAGCTGGCTGCGAGCTTCCGCCACTTCCTCATAGCGCGCATGCGCCTGTCTTCCAGCTTGAGAATCCTGCGCATGCTGAACGCCGCCATTCCCAGGCCGAGCGCCAGCGCCGCCACTAGCGTTATGGCGACCCGCGTTTGAAAGGCCACCAGAAGGCCGACCACCAGATCGTTCCCGGCGTTGAGCTGTTGTTCGTTGATCTCGGCGATCCGGTCGGCAATCGCCAGCATGTTTTGCCGCCGTGGAAACACTTCGTCGCGCAGAAAAGCGTAGCCCAGCCGGCGCCGCTCCGCGGCATCCCATTCGAAGATGGGCGCCAGGATTCCCCAGTATTCGCGTCAGCTCGGTCTTCGAAGCGCCGTATAGTGTTGGACTTCTTCGGGAGCGATTTGGCGCCCGTAGGAATCGAGCGCTGAAACCATCTGTTCTCGAACTTGTTCCAGGCTGGCCCGGTAGCTTCCGCCCTTTCGGTCTCTGGTTCCAGCAAATAATCGCGGACATAAGTCCCGGAAACATAGACTTCCGAGCGGATATCGTTCAAAACGTGATTTCGAAACAGGAACTGGCGGCGGATTCGATCGTCGCTTGGTCCGGAAACTTTGGAGCACGCGCAAAGCATCTATTCCAGCGAGAGCCATGATCGCCAGAAGGCTGCCGAAACCCACCATCAGCGCCAAACGGCTGCTGCAGCAGCAGCCGATCGTGACCACGCTCGTTCGGTCTTGCTCGTCGAGAGTTCCAAAGCTGGCTCTATTCCAAGCCTAACCGATCAAGACTCTAGTTGAAAGGAGCTACCGGACATTTGGGCCCGAAATACCAACTGGTTGGTATTGGACAGCTGGGTGGCGTGACAGCGTATATTGTTGGACGGAATCAGTGTGTTAACTCGTGCCATATCGAGCCATCGACTCTGGACAAGATCCGCTGCCCTGGATACCTGTACGGTGTCCAACGCCATCGAAAGGCTCAATGTCAGGCTTCGCAACGAAGGCTTTATTTCCGGCGCCGTGCGTTGCCGTTTTCCCAACTTCGACCCGATGCTGGGCTATGCGGTAACCGGGCGAATCCGGAGCTCGAGCCCTCCCATGACGGGCCGATGCTACTACGACCGGATGGATTTCTGGAACTATGTCGCCACCATGCCCGAGCCGCGGGTAATTGTGCTGCAGGATGTCGACCACATGCCTGGAGTGGGGGCGTTTGTGGGCGAGATTCACGCGAACATCGGGCTGGCCTTGAAGTGCGTGGGCTACGTCACCAACGGAGCGGTGCGCGATTTGCCAGCGGTCAAGGCCCTGGGCTTCCATCTTTTTTCCGGGAGCGTTTCGGTGTCTCACGCCTACGCCCACCTGATCGAGTTCGGCGAACCGGTTGAGATCGGCGGATTGAAAATCGCGCCCGGAGATCTGCTTCACGGCGACCGCCATGGCGTCCAGACGATTCCGCTCGAAGTCGTCTCGGAGATTCCGCAAGAAGCCGAGCGGATCTTGCGCCGGAAAGCGAATTGATACAGTTTTGCCAGTCGCCCCAGTTTCTCGTTGAAGGGCCTTTCCGAGCGATTGAAGCAAGTGTCCAAGGATGTGCCTGTGAGTTTAAAAATCTGCAATTCCGTTCCTGGCTGGCTTGATTGTCGTCGCGGGTATCTTGTCATCCTGCGGCGGCGGCGAAAAGGCCAGTGCGAATAATCGCGCCTCTCGCTGCGGAGGGAATTTCGGTCGGCGTGACCAAAGTCGGCAGAAAGGCGCTCGGCCGAAAGCTGACAGTGTCCTCCGAACTGGTTCCGTTCCAGGAAATCGACGTCTATGCCAAGGAATCCGGCTATGTGAAGAACGCTGAACGTGGACTATGGAACGCGTGTGAAGGCCGGCCAGGTCATGGCGGTGCTGGAGATCCCGGAGCTCAGTCGCAGTTGAAGCAGGACGATGCGGCCATCAAGAACGCATCCGACCAAATTACGCACGCCCAACACGAACTCGGCCGCGTCGAGGCGCAGCACAACGTGCTGCATCTGCAATATGACACGCTTGAACGGCGTGGCGAAATCGAAGCCGGGCTTGGTGGCGCAACAGGAAGTCGACGATGCCCAAGGAAAGGATCTGGCGGCCGAGGCGCAGGTGGAAGCCTCCAAATCGAGTCTGGAGCGGCGCAAAGCCAGCTGGCCGTCACGCAGGCCAAGCGCGAGCACGATCAGGTGCTGTTCGATTATTCGAAAATCACCGCGCCGTTTGCGGGCGTCGTCACGCAGCGCTTCGCCAATCTGGGCGCCTTGATGCAGGCCGGCACCAGTTCCAGCACGCAAGCCATGCCGCTGGTGCGGCTCTCCCAGGACGATCTTTTCCGTCTGGTGATTCCGGTTCCGGAATCCTACGTCCGCTACATTCACATCGGCGACCCGGTCAGCGTGATGGTTCCGTCGCTGAATCAGCACTTTTCCCGGCAAGGTGGCGCGCTTCTCGGTGGACGTCAAGGAAGACACGCGCACCATGCACACCGAAGTGGACGTGCCGAATCCGAACGAGCTCCTGATTCCCGGCCTGTACGCGGAAGCGACCATCACGCTCGAACAGAAGGCCAATGTGCTGGCCGTGCCGCTGCAGGCGGTCGAACCACAGAAGGCGATCAGACCACCGTCGATGTGGTTCCTCCGTCCGACAAGATCGAGATCCGGCCGCGTGACGCTCGGCATCCAGACCGCCACCGATGCCGAAGTAATTTCCGGCTTGCAGGACGGCGAGATGGTGGTGGTCAGCGACCGCAGCGGGCTGAAGGCCGGCGAGGAAGTGCGGCCCAAAGTGATCGAGTTGGTCGAGTACCAGGGTCAGGAAGACAAGAAGTAGCCAGGCGAGGAACTAGCCATGTCCCGCTTTTCCATCCGCAATCCGTACTTCATCGTGGTGATCTGCCTGGCGCTGATGGTGATCGGCGTCACCAGCCTGCTGCGGATGCCGGTGGATCTGTTTCCCTCCATCAATATTCCCGAAGTCGTGGTGGCGACGTTCTACTCCGGCATGCCGCCGCGAGGATATCGAAACCGACATCACCAATCCGCTGGAACGCTTTTTCACGCTGGCCAGCGGCATCGATCACATGGAATCGCGCTCGCTGCTGGGCGTCAGCATCATCAAGGTGTATTTCCAGCCGGGCACCAACGCGGACGCCGATGTCACCGAGCTTTCCAATCTCGCCCTGGCCGATCTGAAGCGCCTGCCGCCCGGCACTCTGCCGCCGGTGGTGCTGAAGTTCGACGCCTCCAGCCTGCCGGTCTGCCTGGTGACGCTCGAAAGGCGAGGGGCTGATCGAAACCCAGCTTCACGACATCGGCCAGTTCACCATCCGCAACCAGATCGCGGTGGTGCAAGGGCGCCGAGATTCCGCCGCCCGTTCGGCGGCAAGTACCGGCAGGTCGATGGTCTACGTCGATCCCTACAAGCTGCTCTCGCGCCAGTTGAGCCTGATGGACGTGGTCAACGCGGTCAACAAGAGCAATCTGATCCTGCCGGCCGGCGACGTGAAGATGGGGCCGTACGATTACTACGTCTACTCCAACAGCCTGGTGAAGAAGGTTCGGAGAACTGAATCAGATTCCCATCAAGACCGTCGGCCAGCGCTGGGTTTCCGTCGGCGACATCGGCGAAGCCAAGGACGCCAATCAGATCCAGTACAACATCGTTCGCGTGGACGGCCAGCGGTCGGTCTACCTGCCCATCATGAAGCAGGGCGGCGACACCAACACCATCCAGGTGGTGAACGGCATCCGCGACATGATCGGCAAGCTGTTCGATGTTCCCGAAGCAGCTTGAAGCCGACGTGGTGTTCGATCAGTCGGCATTCGTGAAAGAGGCGATCAAGACGCTGCTGCACGAAGGGCATGATCGGGCTGGTGCTCACCAGCCTGATGATCCTGATTTTTCTGGGAAGTCTGCGCGCCACGGTGGCGGTGTTTCTCTCGATTCCGCTTTCCGCCCTGGCCACGTTCGTGGTCCTGTACCTGATGGGCAGCACCGTCAACACCATGATTCTGGGCGGGCTGGCGCTGGCGTTTTCGCGCGTGATCGACAATTCGGTGATTTCGCTGGAAAACATTTACCGCCATCTGGAGATGGGCGCGTCGCCGGAGGTCGCGGCGGAACAGGGCGGCGCGGAAGTGAGCCTGGCGGTGCTGGCGGCCACGCTGACCACGGTGGTGGTGTTCTTCCCGGTCACTTTTCTTATACGGCGTCAGCAAGTTTCTGTTCTCGGCGCTGGCGCTGGCCGTGGTGATTTCGCTGTTTGCCTCGTACTTCGTGGCGATGACGGTGATCCCGCTGTTCTGCGCGCGCTTCCTGAAAGGCGTTCATCACGCGCATGACGCACGAAGAGCGAGCCGGGCGGCTTCAACGCCTGGTTCAATCGTGATTTCACCGGCCTGCTGGATTTCTACGAGCGCTCGGTGCGGCGCGCTCTGCGCGTGCCGGCGCTCACGATCGCGTCTCTTGCTCGGCCTTTTCGTCGCCAGCCTGGCGATCTATCCGTTTCTGGGCGTCGCTTTCTTCCCGCGGACCGATGCCGGGCAGTTCACCATCAACCTGAAGGTCCCCACCGGCACGCGCATTGAAGACACCGACGACTATGTCGCGCAAAGTCGAAGACCTGATCCGCCACGTGGTCGATCCGGCCGATTTCAAGATGGTCGTTTCGAATATCGGCATCGTGCCGGATTTTTCCGCGCTCTACACCACCAACGCCGGCCCTTACACGGCCACCATCCAGGTGGCGCTGAACGAGTCGCACAGATCGAGCAGCTTCGAATACATGGACCGGCTGCGGCGCGAGATCGCCAGCCAGTACCCGGATCTGCGCACGTTCTTTTCCAGCGGTTCGATGGTGGACGCGATCCTGAACATGGGCATGCCGGCGCCCATCGACGTCCAGGTCAGCAGCCGCGATCTCGACGCACCTACAACGCCGCGCGAGGATCTGGCCGCGCGAATCCGCAAGCTGTCCGGCATCGGCGAAGTCTACGTTCCGCAGGACATGAACTATCCCGCGGTCCGCCTGAAAGTGGATCGCGTACACGCCGCCGAACTGGGTCTTACCCAGAAAGAGATCGTCGACAACGTCATCACCGCGCTGAACTCGAACACCATGATCGCGCCCAACTACTGGGTGGATCACCAGACCGGCAATGACTACTTTCTGACGGTTCAGTATTACGAGAACGGCCAGCCGTCGATTCACAATTTTGTCGATCTGACAGCAGATTCCGCTGCGGGCGCCGCACCAAGCAAGATCGACGCGTCCCGGAGCTACAGCCGGGCTTCGAGTTTCATCCGCGCCGGTCAACGCAGCCCGTCACGACTCTGGGAAGCGTGGCCAGTCTCGATTTCGTCCAGTCGCCCACCGAGATCGATCATTACCAGATCCAGCGCGTCGCCGACGTCTACGTCACGCCTTCCGGCGAGGATCTGGGCAAGGTTTCGGCGCAGATCACGCAAGCTGCTGGACGAGCAAAAGTTCCGCCGGCAAATCCGCATCAATCTGCGCGGCATGGTGCAAGGCATGAACGAGTCGTTCACGAGCTTCGCCATCGGCTTGTCGCTATCCGTGGTGCTTCTGTTCCTGATCCTGGTGGCGCAGTTCCGTTCCTTCAAGGATCCGTTTCTGATCATGCTGGCGATTCCGATGGGATTCATCGGCGTGCTGGTGGTGCTGCCGCTGACCCACACGACGCTGAACGTGATGTCGCTGATGGGCGTTCTGATGCTGGTTGGAATCGCGGCCTCCAACAGCATCCTGATCGTCGAATTCGCGCATCGCCTGGAAGAGCAGGGCCGGTCGGTGGAGGATGCCGTGATCACGTCCTGCCGCGTGCGCCTGCGGCCGATTCTGATGACCTCGCTCGCCACCATCATCGGGATGGTGCCGATGGCGCTGAAGCTGGGCACCGGCAGCGAGCAGTACGCGCCGCTGGCCCGCGCCATCATCGGCGGCCTGACTGTCTCGGTGCTGCTGACCGTGTTCATCGTTCCGGCCGCCTATCTTCTGGTCTATCGCAGCGGAGGACCGCAGCCCGCGGAGTAAATCGCCGATGCCACGCTTTTCGATTCGCAATCCCTACTTCATCATCGTGATCTGCCTGGCGCTGGCCGTCATCGGCGTCACCAGCGTGGCGCGCATGCCGGTGGATCTGTTCCCGGCCATCAATATGCCGGAGGTGGTGGTCGCGACGTTTTACTCCGGCATGCCGCCGGAGGATATCGAAACCGACATCACCAATCCGCTGGAGCGCTTCTTCACGCTGGCTCGCGGCATCGATCATATGGAATCGCGCTCGCTGCTCGGCGTCAGCATGATCAAGGTGTTCTTCCAGCCGGGAACCAACGCCGACGCCGACGTCACGCAGCTGTCCAACCTCGCGCTGGCCGACTTGAAGCGCCTGCCGCCCGGCACGCTGCCGCCCGTGGTGTTGAAATTCGACGCCTCCAGCCTGCCGGTCTGCCTGGTCACCGTGAAGGGCGAAGGGCTCAACGAAACGCAGCTTCACGATCTGGCTCAGTTCCAGATCCGCAACCAGATCGCGGTGGTCAAGGGCGCCGAGATTCCCGGCGTGTTCGGCGGCAAGTACCGGCAGGCGATGGTCTATGTCGATCCCTACAAGCTGATGTCGCGCCAGCTGAGCGTGATGGACGTGGTGGACGCGGTGAACGACAGCAATCTGATTCTTCCCGCCGGCGACGTGAAGATCGGCCCCAACGATTACTACGTCTATTCCAACAGCCTGGTCAAAGACAGTCAAGGATCTGGATGAGCGTTCCCATCAAGACCGTCGGCACGCAGCTGGGTTATCGGTCGGCGACGTCGGCGAGGCCAAGGACTGCCAGCCAGCTGCAGTACAACATCGTCCGCATCGACGGCCAGAAGTCCGCCTACATCCCGATCATGAAGCAGGGCGGCGACACGCAATACGATCCAGGTGGTCGACGACGTCCGCAATCTGACCGGCCATCTGTTCGATCTTCCCCAGCAGTTGAAGACCGCCATCGTGTTTCGATCAATCGGTATTCGTGAAGGAGGCCCTGAACACGGTGCTGCATGAAGGCGTCATCGGCCTGGTGCTCACCAGCCTGATGATCCTGATTTTTCTGGGAAGCATGCGCGCCACTTTCGCCGTGCTGCTCTCCATTCCGATCTCCGCGCTGGCCACTTTCGTGATTCTGTACATGCTGGGCAGCACCGTCAATACCATGATTCTGGGCGGCCTGGCGCTGGCGTTTTCGCGCGTGATCGACAACTCGGTGATCTCGCTCGAAAACATCTACCGCCACCTGGAAATGGGCTCGTCGCCGGCGGTCGCGGCCGAAGAGGGCGGCGCGGAAGTGAATCTCGCGGTGCTGGCGGCCACGCTGGTGGACGTGGTGGATTTCTTCCCGGTCACGCTTCTGTTCGGCGTCAGCAAGTTCCTGTTTTCCGCGCTGGCGCTGGCGTTTTGCCTGTCGCTGCTGGCTTCCTTCGTGGTGGCGATGACGGTGATCCCGCTGTTCTGCTCCAAATTCCTCAAAGGCGTTCATCACGCAGACATGGCGACGCATGCCGCAGACGGCACGATGACACTCGCTGGGGCAGCCGCTTCAATGCCTGGTTCAACCGCATGTTCAACCGCCTGCTGGATTTCTACGAGCGCTGCGGTGCGCGCGCTCGCTGAAGCGTCCCGGCACTGACCCTGGCTGCTGCTGCTGGGCATTTTCGTGGCCAGCCTGGCCATCTATCCGTTCCTGGGCCTGGCGTTCTTTCCGCAGACCGACGCCGGGCAATTCACGCTCAACATCAAAGTGCCCACCGGAACGCCGCATCGAAGTCACCGACCAGTACGTGGCCAAGATCGAAGATCTGATCCGCCAGATCGTGCCGTCCGCGCGACCTGAAGATGATCGTGTCGAACATCGGCGTGGTGAACGATTTTTCGTCGCTCTACACCACCAACGCCGGACAATACACGGCCACCATCCAGGTCGCGCTGAACGAAGATCATCGAGATCAGCAGCCTGGACTACATGGACCGCGTCAAGAACGAGCTGGCCGCGAAATTTCCCGGACGTGCGCGCGTTCTTCCAGAGCGGCTCCATGGTGGACGCGATTCTCAATTCCGGCATGCCCGCGCCCATCGACGTGCAGGTCAACACGCGCGATCTGGGCGTGACTTACAACGCGGCGCAGGATCTGGCGCGCCGCATCCGCAAGCTTCCCGGCGTCGGCGAGATTTACATTCCGCAGGACATGAACTATCCGGCCATCCGCCTGAATGTCGATCGCGTGCACGCCGGCGAACTGGGGCTGACGCCAGAAAGACATCGTCGACAACGTCATCACCGCGCTGAATTCGAACACCATGATCGCGCCCGAATTACTGGGTGGATTACAAGACCGGCAACGATTACTTCCTGAGCGTGCAGTATGCCGAGCACGGCCAAGCCGGCCATCCACAACCTGGTGGACCTGAAACAGATCCCGCTGCGCGCGCCGAATCTCAAAGAGCCCACCACGCTCGATTCGGTGGTGAAGCTGGAGAATCTCAGCTCGCCGACCGAAATCGATCATTACCAGATCCAGCGCGTCGTGGACATCTACGTCACGCCCTCGGGCGAGGATCTGGGCAAGCTGACCACCGCGATTCAGCAGACCATCGCCGACGCCAAGCTGCCTTCCAATATCCGCGTCAACCTGCGCGGCATGGTGGAGGGCATGAACGCATCGTTCAAGAGCTTCGCGCATCGGCTTCGGCATTTCGTTCATCTTGCTGTTCCTGATTCTGATCGCGCAGTTCCGATCGTTCATCGATCCGTTCTGATCATGCTGGCGATTCCCATGGGATTCATCGGCGTGCTGATCATTCTGCCGCTGACGCACACCACGCTGAACGTGATGTCGCTGATGGGCGTGCTGATGCTGATCGGCATCGCCGATTCCAACAGCATTTTGATCGTGGATTTCGCGCACAAGCTGGAAGAACAGGGCCTGTCGGTCGCCGACGCCGTGGTCACCGCCTGCCGCGTGCGCCTGCGGCCCGATTCTGATGACTTCGCTCGCCACCATCATCGGCATGATCCCCATGGCGATGAAGCTCGGCGAAGGCGGCGAGCAGTATACGCCCATGGCGCGCGCCATCATCGGCGGCTTGACCTCGTCGGTGCTTCTCACGGTGTTCATCGTCCCGGCCGCTTATCTGCTGGTCTACGGAAGGAAGAGAACGAATGCTCCGCAGATTCAGTAAGCATTTCTAGCATCTCGCAACGTTGGCCGTCACGGCGCGTCAATGCGGCGCCCAAGCGCCTGCCCGAAGCTGACGCTCCAGGACGCCGAGGCGCTGGCGATCAAGAATCATCCGCAGATTCAGGCCGCGCAGAACGAAGTCAATTTCGCCAACAACAGATTGTCGAGAACCGCGCCGCCTATTATCCCGAACGTGAGCGGCGAAATCACCGGCTCGCAAGGCAACAACCTGTCGCGGATCGGCGCCGGAGATCTATCGGCTTCGCGCCTGTTCGACCGCTTCGGACAAGGCGTGGTCGTTCGCCAGTTGATCACCGATTCCGGCCGCACCCCCAACCTGGTCGCCAGTGCGCGCTTCAAGGCGCAGGCCACCGCGTCAGACTCTCCAAGCCACGCGCTACGACGTGCTGCTCGCAGGTGAATCGCGCCTATTTCGATGTGCTGCACGCGCAAGCCGTGGTGAAGGTGGCGGAGCAAACCGTCAGCGCGCGCCAACTGCTGAGCGATCAGGTGACCGAACTCGCCAGGAACAAGCTCAAGTCGCAGCTCGACGTCAGCTTCGCCGACGTCAACGTTTCCGAGGCAAAGCTGCTGCTGATTCGCGCGCAGGAAGGCGTGCAGCAGGCGCTGGCCGAACTGGGCCGCGCCATGGGCTCCGATCAACCGGCCAACTATCAACTCGTGGACGAACCGCTTCCGCCCGGGCCGCCCGCCAAACCGGATCGACCTGGTGGCCCAGGCCATAGCCAACCGGCCGGAGCTGGCCAGCCTGCGCTTCTCGCGCGACGCCGCGTACAAGTTCTGCGAAGCGGAGAAGGATCTGTCCCGGCCGACCGTCAGCGTCGTGGCCGTAGGCGGATTCATTCCGTTCATCAATACGCCGGCCACGGCGCCCATTCCGGCCGAGTACGAAGGCGTGGCGGCGAACGTGAGATTCCGGTGTTCAACGGACATCTGTTTTCGGCCCGCCGCGAAGCCGCCCACCAGCGCGCCATGGAATCCGATCAGCGACTGCGCGATGAACAGCAGCGAGTCTCGCGCGACGTTCGCGTGGCCTGGGCCGGCGCCATCACGCGTTTCAGCGCATCGACGTCACCGCGCAATTTCTTCGCCAGGCCGCGCTGGCGCTGGATCTGGCGCAAGGACGCTACAATCTCGGGCTGTCTTCGATCGTCGAGCTGACTCAGGCGCAGTTGAATCTCACCGCAGGCGGAGATCGAGAACCTCAGCGCGAAGTACGACTATCAGACGCAGTATGCGGCGCTCCAGTACACCATCGGCGACCTGCGATAGCGCATATGAGCGGCCAGACCAAGCCGTTGTTTCACGAAGAACAGACTCTTTCGACAACACGCGCTGCGGATTCTGACGGCGATCCCGCCGGTGGCCATGCTGCTGCTGGCGGTCTGGCAGGTGGGCCTGGGACATCCCTGGGGCAAACAGCCCATGTCCAATGCCGGCATTGATCGGCTGGGCGATTTTTCTCTGGCTGGTCTATCTCCGGCTGATCACCGTCAAGCTGGTCACCGATGTTCTGCCGAACGAACTGCGGTGCCATGCGCGGGCTTTGGCGTTCGTACAGGATATCGTTGGCCGCCGTGCAGTCTGTCCGTACGGTGACCTTCGATCCCGTAAAAGAGTGGGGCGGTTATGGTGTCCGGTCTACAAGCCCGCGGAAAGGCCTTCATCGCTCGCGGAAACCAAGCCGTGCAGTTGGAGCTGAGAAAGGGAGGCGTCGTCCTGGTAGGCTCAAATCGGCCTGCTGAGCTGGCCGAGGCCTTGGAACAGGAAATGTAAAAGCCGAAACCCAGGCAAAGGAAGGATCAACCGGACGGTGCGCTCGATTTCCATTCCAAGAAATAGTTGTTAATGCGGGAATAGAGTGCCTGCAGTGATGGTCTTCGCAGGTATGCGGGCTAGTTTTGCTTATTTCTTCATAACTTTCTTCACGTCCTTCGCCCAAGGTCAATCAGGAACCGAATTAATCGCGGGAGCCAAGTGGGAGTTCCCCGGTCTGGCCGAGCCGATTGCCGCCTTGCAGGCGCCGTTGGGAAAGCCCAATTCTCTTGCGCTGGCAAATAATGGTGATCTTCTCATCGCTGACGTGGGCAATAACATCGTGCTGCGGCTCTCTGCCGATGGCACGCTGCGTGTAGTTGCCGGCAACGGCGCACAGGCCTATTCCGGGGACGGCGGGCCTGCAACTTCCGCATCCCTTATCAATCCCGCCGCGATCGCCGTTGACCAGGCGGGCAACATCTATATTGAGGATTTTGGCAAAGCGAATTCGATGGCTAACCCGGTTTGCGGCATCCGTCGTGTGAGCCCTGACGGCAGCATCACCACCATTGCGGCCGGGGCAGCCATATGTGGCACCCAGCGAACGCCTGGCGTCGGGTTTACCGTGGACACCGCGAGCAACCCCGTGGTGTCGGACTTCCATTACGTGCGACGGATTAATCCCGATGGCAGTTCCACGACCATAGCCGGCTCCGGCAACGACACGTCGGTGTGTGAGTCGGGCAACGGCGCTAATCCCGACTTGTCGCCGATTGGGGATGGCGGACCGGCCACTTCCGCAGCGTTGTCGCCGGGCCCGATCGCTTACGATTCGGCCGGAAATCTCTATATTGCCGAGACCCTCCATGCGCGCATTCGCAAAGTCAACACCAATGGAATCATTTCCACGATTGCCGGACTCGGCTCTGATTGTCCTGGCGACTATTCTCCGGACGGCGCCAACGCCGCATCAGCCAAAATCGGTTACGCGGGAGGGTTGGCTTTCGACTCACACGGAGCACTTTACATCCTTGAAGGTCCGGGCGTACGCCGAATCGCTAACGGAACGTTGAGCACAGCCCTGAGTCTCCAGCCATTCCCCGTACCGATTTCCTCGCCCTCTCCCATTGGCATCGTCATAGACCGCTCCGCCGCGTTGGTGCTCACACTGGGCGATCGGGTCGTGCGGGCCACCTCCACTAATGCGACCCAGATCATTGCTGGAAATGGCTTTTTTCGCTCCACTGGCGACGGTGGTCCGGCTCGGGAGCCCCAGTCTACGATGTCATGGGTGTAGCCGCCGACCCTGCGGGCAATGTCTATTTCACCGAGAGAGACGCCAATCGAGTCCGCAAGGTTTCCTCCGCTGGAGTAATATCCACGATCGCTGGCACAGGGACGGGAGGTTGCAGCGGCGATGGTGGGCCTGCCATCGACGCGCAATTGTTTCTGCCATACAGCATCGCCGCCGATGTTAATGGTGGTCTGTACATCGCAGAGTGCGGCGTCGTGCGGCACATAACTCCGGATGGAGTCATTACGACCATCAGCCAAACGTTGGCTTCGGATGTGGCGGTCGACCAGCAGGGGAATCTCTACATTGCGACGTCGGGCCAGGTGATACGTATCTCGCCGGACGGCCAGACGACGCCCGTCGCCGGCATGCGAAGGGGCGACCAACCCGCAAGTGGTGTGGCTGCCTTGCAGGCGAACTTGGGTACCTCGAGTGTTGCCGTGGATCCCGCAGGCAACCTGTACATCGCCGACCAGATCGCCCAGAGCATCTGGGTAGTGAACTCATCCGGCATGATAATTTCCAAATATGCGGATCTCAATGCCACTAGGCTCGTGATGGATGCCGCTGGGAACGTTTATGCAATCGGGACAGATAACCGCGTTTACAAGGTTCGGCCCGGCCGAGCGACCCCGATCGACGGGCTTGTCAACGTGGTTGCGCTGGCAGCGGGTCCAGGGAATACGTTGCTCGTCGCCCAGCAGACGCTCGATCAAGACCCGTTGCATGCGGGTAGCGCGATTCACGAGGTCACTTTATCAGAGCGCCGGCCAATGCGCGTGTTTTGATTCAGTAGACCTACGTCTACTTGCGATGGGCGATCGGAGGAATTGCGTTTTCCAGACAGTGCGAAGCTGGTAGCCCGAGCCGCTGGGCGTCCAACTCCTTCGATTTCTCCTCCGAGAAACGGTCAGGATTGAACGGGCCGCACTTGTTAGCCTGGCCCACAAAGGGACGAGAACGAGGTAAACGTATTCCGGAACGTGTACCAACCATTGACGGAGAACGATGGGGTCGTATGCAGATACCACGGCAAAAAAACTTCATCCTGAAGATGATAGGTAGTTCCATTGGTGGTTTGCGTAAATACCGCGGGTGGCGCCTCGAGCGGGTCCCCGTCTCAAAGTTTACAATGCAGGCACCGCCTTGCCCCGGCAAAACCGCTGGAGGAATAAAATTCAAGAAGCCAACGGCGAATGCGCCTACGAACGGATCGTTCAACCACTCGGCGACCTCATGACTCAAAGGCTGCACATCCAGAATAACGTCGTTACGGAATGTCCCTGGCTCCGTGTAGGCTGCAAAGATCCAGGTCTTCGCAGTCGAGGCCGGTGGCCCCTGGGAGTTGTGATAGCCAAGCATACAGCAGGTATTGATGGTTCCGTCGAAACCCTCAAACACGTTATCAGTAAGGAAAATGGGTAGAGTGTTGGCCGCGTACCCGTGGACTAAAGCGTTCAATTGTGCATCGAAGAAGCCCGATGCCACCACGCCTACCAACCCACCGCTCCTGAGGCGATATAGATTCCCTTGAGTCGCCGACGTTACGGTAATCGTCACCGTAGGCGCAATCGTTGGTGTCCCAAGCAGCACATGATAATTTGCCGAGAAGCCCGGGATGTGCTGGAACTCCCCGCGCTGTAGCGCATCACCGTATTGAGTGACCCCCAAGTCTGTTCCTCCCACCGTATAGTCAGACGACAGAAATATCGGTGAGTTTCCAACCGCGGCTTCAACGTTGGTGCCATCCAGGAAACGGCCACCCGCCAATTTGTAGATAACCTTGATAGGCACGATTACCGTAGGTATCGTCGTACTCGCAGCGCCGTTGGCTGGATTCGTACCTACAATATTGAAGGGAAGTTGCTTGCCGCCGAGCGACGTGTAATTGGCGTGTAAAACGCCAGACCGTCGGCCTGACCGGGGTCTTGACTCGGGCCTTTCCCGATTGCAGTCTGAAATGTGGTTGCGACTGCGGCAGGACCGTCTTCAAGATCAAGCGCCGAACCCTTTGAAGGCGCCGACGACTTGCCGCCTCCCAGATCCGGCGTCACCGCAGTTAGAAGATGATAATCAGTTCCATTGCCTAGGTATTGCGTGGGTCCGACCGGCTGCTCCCTGATCTTAACCACGTTGGCGCTAAACGTCGAACTCCCGGGCAACTTGTTTCCGTCGCTGCTAAACAAAAAAGCCGAGAATCCTATGCCGGTGCCTTGGCCTGTGTCGATAAAGTTGTTGGCGATGCGAAACACATCGCTGACGGCAGCCAGATTGGCTTCGAAGGTGGGCACGAGAATGACATCGCCTGAGATGGCGAGGAACGGGAACAGGAGCGGAACATTCTCAGGAATGGCACAGTCCGAAAAGGTCGGCGTACACTGCGCGATCGTATCGCCGAAAACCGGCTGTCGCGGACAAACCCAGGCATGCCGCGAAAATTAAAACGGGGCGAATATTCTGACTGAACATATTCACTTCCAATCTAGGATTTCCAATTTGAGACCCTTGGGGAGTGATTATACATCCGAACAGCTTTTCGAGGATAGTGCGAAATTAGGGTGGTGCCAAATTAAGGTGGTGAACCGAAGGGGGCAACCGAAACCAATCCTGATTTCCGCTTTCGGATTTGGTCCCCACACCAACGTTATTGCTGTTTCGGCGGCGTCGTGCTGGGCGATGATTTGGCGGGCGCTGAGGATGAATCGTCGTCATCCGTCGCGGGTCCGGAAATAGCCGAGCCGTCCTGGTTCACTGCCACACGGCGGCGGCGCGTGATCGGGGTATCCGTGTTGGAGCTTGAAGACGGACGGCGTCGAGTAGCCGGAATCCGCGGGAGCGCGAGTCACACGTACCGGTGATGCATCGCCGCCCGACCCGGATCCCTGCGAGACACGTCGATATCGGACTTCGGCATCCGTGTGGCGCCGCGCGGCGGATGCCGTCAACGCTACCTCGATATTGCGTTCATCGCCCGGCTTCACGCCATCGGGCAAATTGAAGTACAACGTATAGCGCTGGCGGAGCCGCGCCAGGGTCTCTTCCAGCGCCGAGGCGTCATTGACCGACATGCTGTCGCCGCCCGATTCGCGGGCGATCTCGGCGGTTCCGGCCGATTGAAGTATGCCCGCCGCCCATTCCTCCGCCGCCTGGATAGCGGCCGCCGCCCATGCCTCCCCCGCCGCGCGGGCCAAAGATGACGCCCGGGAGCCCGCCTCCTATACCGCCGCCCGATCCCCACGTACCGCGGCGTTGTCCACCCCCGCCGCCCGGATAGCCGCCATATTGTCCGGCATCCGGAGCAATCAAGGCGCACATCACCGCATCCGCCCGAGCCAATGCGCGGCCCACGCCCTGATCGTCCCGGTTGAACTCGGTCTCATCGTCGGTCAGGATGACAATGGCGCGGCGCGCATCCCGGCGGCCTTCGCGCCGGACGTAGTCGGCCGCATCCAGCATGGCGCGCGTGATATCGGTGCCGCCGTTGAAACGCTCTTCGCGAAGCAGCCTGTCAAATCCACGCTGCACCTCCTGGCGGCTGCTGTTAAACGAAAGGCGCACGCGCGTGGAGCGATCGAATACCATGATGCCCATGCGGTCGTCTTTGCCCAGCACCGTCAAGGCTTGGCCGGACGCATCGGCGATGCGCTGGACGTGCGGACGCATGCTGGCGCTGACATCCAGCAGAAAGAGCACATCCACCGGCATGTTTTCGCTGGCAAAATTGCGGATCGGAACCACTTGCCCATTCGCGCGGAGGACGAAATCCTCTGCATTCAGGTGGGTAATCGCCCGATTGCTGGAATCGACCACCTGGGCGTCGATGCGCACCAGAGATACGTCGCTGTGGAAAACGACATCGGCGTCCTGCGGCGCGGCCCCCAGAAAGGCGGCGCCGAACGCTAAGCGATCAAGAGAAGTTGGGCTATACGAACCATAGAGATACAGCCAGCGTCACGGCCCACCGCTGCTGGAATGTTAAACGTGCAGACCGGACACCCTCGTTACAAGAATAACACCGCCATAACTTCGTGTTATAATTTCTCTTGTGATTTGACAGTTCCGCCGATTAGGCATCTTTCGTTTCGTCCGGTCCAAACACCTTCGTTCGAATCTGCCGCGATTAGCTACTCTGCAAATTCAGAAAGAAGAGTAAAAATGAAAAATATTTTTGTAGGCAACCTCAGTTTCGGAACCTCCGAAGAGGCTGTCCGTTCACTGTTTGAAGCGCATGGAACCGTTGACCGCGTGAATATCGTGAGAGATCGCGACACCGGGCAACCCCGCGGCTTTGGATTCGTCGAAATGACCAATGATAATGAAGGTACAGCCGCGATCAACGCCCTAAACGGGCGCGACCTCGATGGCCGGACCCTCAACGTCAACGAAGCGCGTCCCAAGGCGGAGCGCGGATTTGCCGGCGGTGGCGGCGGCGGTGGCCGCAAGCAACGCTGGTAGATTTGATTCACAGATTAAACCGGAAGGGGCGGCCGCCTAGCCGTCCCTTTTGTCGCTCGGTTAGGCCGAAATGCTCCACGGGCTCGACTGGTTTCCGGAGCGATTCCAGCGACCCGGAATTCATCCCAGTCAGGAAGCGCGGCCGGCGTCCCGAGCAGGAAACCCTGGATCTCATCGCAGCCGACGCTCCTCAGGATTTCCAGTTGTTCTTTTGTCTCCACTCCCTCCACCACCACTTGTTTGCCGATGCTGTGGGCGAGCGAAATCATCCCCTCGATCAGCGAACGCGCCGTACTATTCACGCCCAGCTCGGCCACAAAGCTGCGGTCGATCTTGAGGGTGTCGACCGGCAGCTTGGGCAAATAGCCCAGCGATGAGTATCCGGTGCCAAAATCGTCGATCGAAATGCGAATGCCGCGCGCGCGCAGCAGGGACATCTTGCTGATCGGATTCGTCCATATCGCGCATCAGCGTAGTCTCGGTAACCTCCAGGTCCAGCAAGTCGCCCGGCAAACCGGTTTCCTCCAGGACACGCAAAACGTTACCGGCAAACTCGGCCCGCGCGAATTCCAACGCTGACACGTTCGCCGCCACCCGGACGCCAGCCAACCCATGGTCCTGCCACAACCGGCACTTCCGGCACGCCTTTTTGAGCACCCAGGCGCCCAGCCGGAAGATCAATCCGCTCTCTTCGGCTACCGGCACAAACTTGGCCGGTGCAATACTTCCCAGCACTGGATGCGTCCAGCGCAGCAGCGCCTCGAAGGCGGTTTGCCGGCCGCCGTGGGCCTCGAAGATCGGCTGGTAGACCAGGCGAAAGTTCATCATCCCGGTCGAGCGCGCGGCGCAGTTCGGTTTCCAGTTCCAAATGCTCCAGGAAGGTATCGTGCATGGCCGGCGTGAAGAACAGCACCCGGTCCTTGCCGCTGCGCTTGGCCTCATACATGGCGGCATCGGCGTTGCGGCGCAAGGTGCTGACGTCGGCGCCATCCCGCGGGTACATGGCGATTCCCATGCTGGCGGTCACGTACAGCTCATGATCGGCAACCTGGAACGGCTGGTGCAGCGCGGTCCGCAGCCTTTCGGCGATGGAATGCGCGATCCGCATCGTCCCTCACCTCGTTGATCACCACCATGAACTCGTCGCCGCCCATGCGGGCCAGCGTATCGGGTTCACGAAGGCACGTCCTGCAGCCGCCCGGTCACGTCCTTCAGCAGTGCGTCTCCGGCCTCATGCCCCAAAGTGTCATTGACAAACTTGAACCCGTCCAGGTCCACATAGATCACCGCTGTCGTCAGTCCGCTGCGGCTGGCGCGTTGGATGCTGGAGGCCAGTCGATCGGCCAGCAGCAGGGGATTCGGCAATCCCGTCAGATGGTCGTGCTGGGCCTGGTGCGCCAGCTCAATTTCGGCCTTCTTGCGCGCGCTGATGTCGCGGGCGATGGTGGCCACTCCGGTAATTTCGCCGGAAGCCTTGCGGATGGGCGAGACGGTCAGCGAAACCGGAACTTGCAAACCATTCTTTGCAAACGAAGACGGCCTCGTCCAAGCGGCTTACCGCTCCCCGGCTGCTCGGGTCGAGAATATCCCAGGCCTGATCGGGTCGCGGAAGCAGAGTCGAAAGCGAGGCGCCCAGAGCCTCGGCGGCGGTGTAACCCAGCAGTCTCTCGGCGCCCCCATTCCAGGTTGTGATGGCGCCCGACAAGCTGGTGCCGATGATGGCGTCTTCCGAACATTGCACGATCGCCGCCAGTTGCGAAATGGCTTCTTCGGCCTGCTTGCTTTCCGTGATGTCGGATACCAGTCCGATCCATTTGTAAGCTTCGCCGGCGGCGTTTCGAATGGCCTGGCCTCGCAGCGGAATAGTGGTAGATGTTCCCGGTCTCGCCCAGAATCCGGTATTCGGTGACATAACGTTCACCGCTTTCGATATGCCGGCCGATTCCGGCCAGAATCGCTCCCAGATCATCGGGGTGCACCATGCTCTTCCAGGCTTCGAAGCTTCTGGGCGCCGGCCCATCTCCCAGCCGCTCCGAGAGCCAGCCGAAAATTCTGCTCCCGGTCGAAGGTCCCACTCGATGTAAGTCGCCGGCGTTCTCGGCGGCGATGCGGAAGCGTTCCTCGAGGTGCGCAGCTGGTCTTCGACGCGCTTGCGCTCGGTAATGTCGCGCATTACCGCCCGAGGCAGAGGATCCCGGTCTCAGGTTTCTTACCAAAGGCATTCATTTGCACATCGACCGGCTCGCCGGTTCCGAAGTGCCGGAGTTGTGTCTCCTCCAGGCAACGGCCAGACTGAGCAGGCGGGAAGTATTTCGTCGTGAACCTTGGGCCACGCCGATTCGGATGAAATATCGATAAATGCATGCCCAGCGCTGGGCGGGGCTCTCCAGGCCGACCATCCGGACGCCGCCCTGGTTCAGATAAAGGATCTTGTTTTCAGGCGAAATCAGGGCAATCAAGTCATCGCTGGTTTCAACCAGGAAACCAGCTTACGCTGCTCCTTCGCCACTTGCGTCGGTGATGTCGAGGAACGTCACTACCGCGCCCACGACCTCGCCTTCTTGCGCACCGGTAGGACCAATACTCGACTGGAAACTGGTCCATCCGTCGCACAGACTTCGTCGTCGACGTGTCCTCTCCCCTCCGGAAAGCCTGAAAAATCCGGCACTCCGTCATCGGATACGGCACTGCCGTCCGCGCGAGTATGATGCATTACATCGTGCATGTTCTTGCCAAGCAACTCGTCCGCGCTCTCGCAACCGAGCATTCGCAAGCAAGCCCGATTGGCAAATGTGCAGTTGCCGTCGAGATCGATACCGTAGATTGATTCGGCGGTCGAATCCAGCAGCAGGCGCACCCTGCTCCTCGCTATCCTGAAGCTCCGCTTCCATCCGCTTTGCGGCCAATGAACTGCGAGATGCTTCCCGCCAGGGAGCCGAAGGTCTGAAAAGCCGCCTTGCTGAGCGGCTGCCGGGCGAACGCCGCCACCACGCCGACCACCTTATCTCCCGCGATCAGAGCGGGTATCCGGCGAACGCGACCATGCCTTCCCGCTTGGCCCACTCGGGGTCGCTCACCCAGGGGTCCTGCTGGACGTCATTGGTCAAATGGGGTTGCCCTTCCTGGGCGATGCGGCCGATCTTGAATTTCCCGACCGGCACGCGCGCGTGCGCCCCGTCCAGATGGGTGTAGATTCCCGCGCTGGCTCGAAGCTCGAGAACGTTCTGGTCTTGTGTTCAAGATCCAGATGCGAACGAAAGCCGCGTCCAGAAAGTGGACTATGAGCCCCGCGGAACGCTGCAAGGTATTTTCAACGGAATCGTTTTGCGGTCAGCACCATCGCGATTTCCGAGACTAGCGCCGCCAACGCGCCTTGCTCGGCCAGATCGGCGGTACGGGCCGCGACCCGCGCCTCCAGTTCGTCGCGCGATTGCTGCAGCGCCTGCTCGGCGCGCTGCCGTTCCTCCATCTCCTGACACGAACGATTCATTGGCGCGCGTCAGACTGTGGACCGCCGCGGCCCGGGCGCGAAAAATGGAATACATGCTCCGCAAACAAGCCGGTCAAGACCAAGCTGTAGGCCAGAATCTTAAGAACGTGAGCGGCCACGTGAAAGCATCGAGAGGCCGCGCGGAGAAGGGCGTGTAGAACCACTTGGCCCAGCGCTCGACAATCAGGAAGAGCACCAGGCTGTGCGTGAATCCGTCCGTTTTCCAGTCGCCTTTGCGCCAGTAGCCCACGGCGGCGATGGCGAAGAAGATTCCAGCGATCAGCTCGGCCGGCCGATGAACGGGCCATTGCGATTGGTAAGCCTGCGGAAGCGGAACCCACAGAAAAAATATGAAGCTGGCCAGCGTCCAACCGCCCACCAGCAGGTAGACTTGGCGTTCCCGCTGCCGCTGCCTCAGCTGGTTATGTGATCCTCGCCTCGCCAAATGAACAGGCGGGCGCACATCAAAACCGACAAGAAAAGCCGCGAAAGAGCCCCCGTCCAAAGGATCAAAGCAGCCAGCGAAGATGACCGTAGCAGTCGGCACAAAACGACGAAGTGACCACCGTATGAAAACCATCCAGAAGACGCCGCGCCCAGAAAACCGCTTCCCAGAATCAGGTAGGAGGCGGTTTTTTGGCTGTAATAACGTACCAGCGCCATCGCGCCTATAACCAGCGCCAGTACAGTAGCAATGGTTTCGAGGAACGTGTGGAGTTCTGCATTCCCAACCCAGGTGAGCTCGTCCTAGAGGATACCTGGGCGCCACAAGCAAGCCAGAGAAAGCGCAGCGTAGGCGAAGCTCCGTCATCGGGCCGGATTGGCTAGCGCCTTCCCCATCAACCGTGCTTATCGGCCAGGACGGGTGAAGTAATATCGAGGGTTTCACGATTTCGGACGACTAGGCCTCGCCAAACCGGTTCGCCTGCAATGCAGTCATTGGCTGAAAAAGCCTCCACCTCCCGAGACCCGCGCCGATCATTATGATAGAAATATCCGTTAGGCGAGGTTCAGATGCATTCCAGGTTAATAATGCCGGTCATGCATCTGTGCCTGACCGCCTGTGGCGGGGCGATGCTGGACTATGAAACCGCTATCAACCTGTTGCGGGAAAGAGCTGCCGATCCGGTCCGGACCAGCATCAGCGCTTCGCCGCGTTTCGAGAATCAGGACCCCAAAGTCGCGCGGGCCTATCAGCGGCTCATCGATGCTCACGTGATCCAGTGTCAAACGACCTCGGTGGGGGCGATCTGCGAGCCCGGTCCGGCCGGCGACACGCTTACCCAGAACGGCGTGACCGATCTTTCGGTGGTCGCCGGCCGCTGGGTTCCGGCCGCTATCGTCGCCATCCAGCGAACCGGGCAGGACAGCGCTTCGGCCGACGTGCGCATGACTTTCGAGGCCAGCACGCTTTTTCAGGAGTTCGAAGACGCCTTCGATTCCATCGAGTCGCCCGGTTCAATGCTGGCTGCCACTACCCGGAAACAGGGCAAAATGGTGCATGTCGACGTTCGAGCGCTACGATGACGGCTGGCACGTCGAAAATATCGAATAGCGCGGGGGCCGCTACTGCTGGGGCACGAAAAGCTCCGCCCCTAACAGCGCAACGCCCCGAAAGAATCCTCCCGTAAAGAGTACTTGACCGTTGCCCAAAAGCAAAGCAGTGTGTTCAGGACCCGGCCCTGGATAGTGTAACGTTCCCAGAATACCGGGCATGACAAACGTGCCGAAAGCCGGATCGAATATCTCGCCGCTGTTCAGATATCCAGTCTGATTCTCGCCACCGGAGACGAGCACTTTACCGCTCGGGAGCACAGTGGAGGCATGACCGTTGCGCCCGGTTAACATTGAACCAGACGCCGTGAAAACTCCGCTACCCGGGTCGTAGATCTCAGTCGAGGCCAAGGTGACCGTTCCGTCGTAGCCGCCTGCGACGAATACTGTACCGTTGTTGAGCAGCGAGGCGGTGTGATAGGCGCGGGCTGCGCTCATGGAACCCGTTGCAGCGAAGGTCCCGGTGGACGGGTCGAACAGATCCGCGGTTGCGGTATAGGCGCCCAGAGCCGTCGGTGCCGCCAGTGAAGACCACCTTGCCATTGGCCAGCAGATTTGCCGTTCCCTTGTACCTTTGAACCGACATGCTGCCCGTCTGCGTGAACGTTCCCGAGGCAGGATCGTAGAGCTCGGCCGCGATCACATCACCCCCAGCGATGAGCACGGTTCCGTTTGGAAGCAGTGTCGCAGTGTGACCCTGGCGCGCGATGTTGAGGCTTCCAGTGGGAGTGAAGAGACCCGTTGTGGGATCGAAAAGTTCAGCAGAGGATAGCTCGGCCGTGGCCGAAAAGCCGCCGGCGATCAAAACTTGTCCGTTAGGAAGCAGAGTGGAGCTGTGGTTTGAGCGAGGGCTGGTCATGCTGCCGGCGGCACTGAACATACGCGTGGAGGGATCGAACAAATCCACGGACGCGAGAACGGCGCTGAAGTCACCTGCATACCCACCGGCGACGATCACGCGGCCATCCGCTAGAAGCGTGGCGGTGTGTTCATGGCGGGGAGAGCTCATGTTGTTTCGTGGCTCGGTAATTGGACTATCCAGCCGCGCGGATGCATTGCCGCACAGGTTGCCTGTGATGGTTACCGTGCCCAAGTTACCGCAGGTCGCCAATCCGCTGGAGTCAACCGAACAAACACCCGGCTGGGAAGAAGCCCACCCAAGCGATGTGAAGTTCGCCGTGCTGCCGTCGTCATAAGTAATCTGGCAGCTAAACTGCTGCGGCGTGCTCATTGGGACGAAAACGCTTTTGGGCAGTATTGCCTCGCTGACAGGTGCCGGTTGCGGCACCATTATCGTGGACGTCGCGTTCAAGTTCGCGTAGGATGCGCGAATGGTCGCGGTTCCGGGAGCCACTGAGGACACAAGTCCCGAAGTATTGACCGTGGCGATCGCCGGCGAGAGCGAACTCCATTGCGAGGTCGCCGTCATGTTGATAGTGCTGTGATCGGAGTAGATCCCGGTCGCTGCCAACTGGAAAGAAGTTCCCTTTTTCACCGTCGCAGACGCCGGCGACACGGACATCGATACCAACACCGGCGGACCCACCGCAAGAGTGGCCGAGCCAACTACTCCTCCCACCGATGCGGTAATTGCGGCAGTACCTTGAGCCAGCGCGCTGGTCAGTCCGCCGGCATTGATAGTCGCGACGGAAAGTGGCGCGGAACTCCAGACAGCTGCACTCGTTAAATCTAGAGACGTGCCGTCGTTATACAACCCAGTCGCGGTAAATTGCTGGGTCAATCCTAGAGGAACTGTGGACGTTGATGGCGCGACCGCAATGGAACTTAGCACGATGGCGATACCCGTTCCAGAGAGTTTTACTTTCTGGGGTGAATCACTGGCGTCATCGTTCACGCTGACAATGCCACTCTGCGCGCCCGCCGTCACCGGTCCAAAAACGACGTAAAACACGCATTGGGCTCCGGGCGCGAGCGTGGTCCCGCAAGGGTTCCCGGACACGAAGAAGTTACCCGTGGCCGTGATGCTGCCGATATTCAGAAGTTTCTTGGTCGAGTTGGTCAGCGTAACCGGCTGAGAGCTTCGTGAACCCACGAATTGATTGCCAAAATATAACGAAGTCGGCGAAATATTGACAATATCAGCAAGCGCGGCTGTCGAAATGAGCGCAAAAGCCAAGAGTTTGGTCGGCATGAATGTCCACTGAGTCTAACACTCGGCCGTTAAGTGACAAATCGGGAGAGCACTTAGCAAAGATCGGTGTTTTCACGCAACCCGGTAGGTAATGGAGGGGAACTAGCTCAAACAGGTTGAAAGATTGCAATCGGAGTGAGCCCCTGGGCAACCCTGTCGTTCGAGGGGAAGACCAAGCTCGGCCTTGGAGGGGCGATCTAACGTGACGCGCACGCCATCGCCAAAGCGGGTAATAATTTCCAAGGGGGGATTTTGCTTGGGTAGATTCTTCATGGTGGGATAGTGAGGGGCCATTGTTGGCCTTCCGCTAAACGATTGAATCCATTGGATCCCCAGGGGCTCGAATGTCATTGGACTCCGGAGGGAAAGCAATCCGGCTACCAACTCAGATTTGGTAGCTGCATAGGTCGCTGACGCCGGTATTCCCACCGCAGAGCACCAGAACCACACGGGACTCGGGGCGGAACTGGCCGCGCAATCGGTCGGCTGCTGCCAGGGTACAGGACGCGGCGGGTTCGGTCAGCACTTTCGCCCGCTCCAGCAGAAACCGTAGCGCACTGACCGCTTCTGAGTCAGGCACCACTGTGACGCTCTCGAGGTGCTTTTGCGCCAGCGCCAAGGTTGCTGCCGAGACACGATGGGGCGCCCAAAGTCCGGGCGATCGAAGTGATGGCGGAAAGCCGTACGGGCTGGCCTTGGGCCAAGGCCTGCGACATGGCATCGGCGCCTTCGGTTTCAACCCCCCATATCCGCACGCCCGGCTTTAACGCTTTTACAGCGCGGCCACGCCGCCAATGAAGCCGCCGCCCCCGATACTCACCACCACGTCGGTCAGTTCCGGCTCGTCTTCGACTATCTCGAGCCCCACCGTTCCTTGTCCGGCCATCACCAGCGGGTCGTCGAAGGGATGGATGGCGGTCCAGCCTTGAGTTTCGTATCCTGCGATTTCGTCAAACGCTTCGGCCGCGCTCGGTACCAGGACCACCTCAGCGCCGTAGCCTTGAGTGGCTTCGATATAATTTCGCGGGGTGCTCTGCGGCATGAGGATCACCGCGGGTAGTCCAAGCTGGCGTCCGACATATGCGACCGCCTGCGCATGATTTCCGCCGCTTACCGCCACTAAACCTCGCCCGCGTTGTTTTTCAGGAATACTCAGCACCTTATTAAATGCGCCTCGTACTTTAAATGAGCCGGTTTTTTGAAATAGCTCCAGCTTTAGAAAGACCTGGGTCCCTAGGCGCGCACTTAACGTCGAACTCGATACCAGCGGCGTTCTGATCACTCGTCCAGCGATGCGCTCGCGGGCGGTGCGAATGTCGTCGAGAGTGATCAAGAAAAAATCTCCCAAGCCGTGCGGAACGTATTGGCGTGAGCTTCGCGCCGTCAACTCGATCGGCCGGGAATATCCTCCGCCCAGCGTAATGACAATCGGGACGCCATGGGCACGGGCAGCGGCGAGGACGCGACGGTCGCGCTCCTGAAGTCCTGCGGGCGTGAGCGCCAAGCGTCCGAGCGTGTCGGAAGCCAGTGGATCCACGCCGGATTGATAGAAGACGATGTCGGGTTCAAACGCGAAGACGCGCGGAAGCACACGGCTCAGGGCGTTGAGATATTCTGGGTCGTCCGTGCCGTCGTCGAACTCGATATCGATCTTGCTGCGTTGCTTGCGAAAGGGAAAATTGGATTTCGCATGCATGGATAGCGTGAGGACGCTGGGGTCAGCCTCGAAAATCTGCGCGGTGCCGTCGCCCTGGTGGACGTCCAGGTCGATCACGGCGGCGCGCTGAATGCGTTGTTTGGCGCGCAGCCACTGGATGGCCACCGCGATATCGTTGAACACGCAGAAGCCAGACGCCTGCGGCGCGAAAGGCATGATGCGTTCCGCCGGCCAGGTTGCCTCCCCAGCCCGAATCGAAGGCATCGCAGGTGGCGCTCAGCGTTCCTCCCACCGACGCCAGGGTGCGCTTGACCAGCGCTTCCGACCAGGGAAACCCGATACGGCGGACGGCGGCGTCGGCGAGGGAGCCATTCAGAAAATCGCGGACATAAGCGGCGTCGTGGGCGAGTTCGATGACCGCCGGGTTCGGCAAAAGGAGCCGCTTCGAACCGGAAGCAGCCGTCCTCAGCGAGCAGATCGCGCAACATCCGGTATTTCGTCATCGGAAACTTGTGGCCGGCCGGAAGCGGGATGGCGTAATGGTCGCAATAGAAGAGGCGATGCTCCACGGGTTTATCGCTTCGACAAATCCCGGATCAAAATATCTTTGAACCGCATATTTCCCCGGCCGCCCGAATGCAACTGCAGCGCGATCCCGCCATCCGCGCCAAATGGCTTGGGATCGGTGTAGTCCACCATCTGCACCGCATTTAGCCGCGCGACGTAGCGGTTGCCCTCCACCTTGAGCAGATATTCGTTCCAGTCATCCGGCCGGATCACCGTCTCATTCTCCGGCGCCGGCCAAACCAGCCACTGCCGTCCCAACATCGTAAACGCCTCCCGAATGGTGGCCGATGTTGCAGTCGATTTCAAACTGCGGTCCTTGCACTACGTCCGCCGTCCCGGGCTTGAACTCGACATGGAAGAAGACACCGCTGTTGCCGTCGCCTTCGCATTTGAATCGCAGCGACAGTTGGAAATCCTTGAAGTTTTTCTCGGTTCGAAGGTAGCCGTAACCCTGGGTCACGGCCTGGCCATGGATGGTCGCCGCTATCAACATCCCACTTCTCCTTGCCGATGTTGACCCAGCCCGTAAGATCCTTGCCGTTGAATAACGAGCACCCAGTCCTCGCCGGGAAGCTTGGGTTTGGGAGTTTGAGCGTTGAGCGCAGGGATTACGAACAGCAGCAACAAAAAGCAAGTGTCGACACGAGTGTCAACACGGCACGCAGGAGTGCGTGCGCCACGGTGTCTCATCTATTCTCCTCCCAACTCTGCCCGGATTTCAGACGCGATATGGTTGGCGAACTTCTCCACTCGCTCCAGATCAGGACCTTCCACCATTACGCGCGCCAGCGGCTCCGTCCCCGAGAATCGGACCAGCACGCGCCCGGAATCGCCGAAAGACTTTTCGGCATCGCGAATGGCCGCCTTCACCGCGGGTAGATCTTCGATCGGCTTCCGCTCGCGCACCCGTACATTGACCAAGCGCTGCGGATAAATCTGCAGCTCGCTAGTGAGCTCATCGAGACCTTTGCCCGACGCTCGCATCACTTCGAAAACGCGCAGCGCCGTCAGCATTCCGTCTCCGGTGGTGGCGAATCGATGAAAGATGACGTGGCCGGACTGCTCGCCGCCCAGCACCGCGCCAATGCGAATCATCTCTTCGAGCACATATTTATCGCCCACCGGCGTTCGAATCAATCGGATTCCATGCGCTGGCCAGCGCCCGTTCCAGGCCAAGATTCGACATCACCGTGGCAACCACCGTGGGCGGTCCTTCGCCGCCGCCAAGCCGGCCCTGGTCCTTCAGATAACGAGCGGTTACCAGCAACACCGCGTCGCCATCGACCACCTTTCCGGATCGTCGAAACAAACAGCGCGCGATCCGCATCACCGTCGAACGCTACGCCAACGTCAGCCGATTCGGCCAACACTGCCGCCCGCAGCACTTCCAAGTGCAGGGACCCGCAGTTGAGATTGATATTGCGGCCGTCGGGAGCACAATGCGTCATCGTGCACGCTCGCGCCCAGCCGTTCGAATAGCTCCGGCGCCAGAGCTGACGCTGAACCGTTGGCGCAGTCGCACACGATCGCGCAACCCGCCCAGCCCTTGTGGCAGCGTCGAAGCCAGATGTTGGATGTAGGTGCGATCGAGACCAGTATCCACCTGGAGCTGTGGTGGCGGAAGGCGCTGCGCTGTCGCGAAGCAGCGCGAAGATTTCGGTCTCGAGAATCTCTTCCTGCTCGTCCGGGCAGCTTGTAACCGGAGTGCCCGATCAGCTTGATGCCGTTATCGCGATATGGATTGTGCGAGGCCGAGATCATGACGCCCGCGGCGTAGGGCCCGGTCTTGGCGAGGTACGCTACGCCCGGCGTGGTGGTTATGCCGGCGAAGTTCACAGACACGCCCTGGCTTTCGAGGCCGCCGGCGACCTCGGCCGCGATCCAGGGCCCGGATTCGCGGGTGTCCATTCCGATCACGACTCGCGGCTCTTGTTTCGATCGGAGCACCCATTTGCCTAAAGCAATGCCGACTGCATTGGCTGTCTTGGGGTCCAGCGGATATTCGCCAGCCACGCCGCGGATTCCATCTGTCCCGAAAAGGGTGCGCGCCATTACTGCGGTTCCTGGGGCGCGGTTCTTTCCAGCGTTACCTTGAGCGTGATCGCGGTGGGCGTATCCAGCCGCACCTGCGCATCACCGACATTGACGTGGGTGTGGAATTCGGCCGAGCTGACAACGCCGCTCAGATCCACGGGATCGGTCCACACGCGATCGATTCTCTTCACTCGCTCCTGGGGCCCGCGAATCCGAATGTTCTCCGGCTCCAGCACGTAAGCCCGGACGCGATAGCCGGGCTGAGGCGGCTTCGAATATCGCGGGAAGATCTTCACGTTTTGTGACGCCAGATGGTCGAAAGTCAACGTGATCTGCGAGGGAACGGTGCGATAGAAGATGACGCCCGAAGGGAGATTGAAGTTATAGGGATGGATGGTATAGCTCCGCTCGCCAGGGTGGGCGTCGGCGAGGTCGAGAATCAACGCGATATCGGCCAAATTGTCGCGCGAAAGCCGGCCCGAGGGCCCGCGAACTTCCAGATGCGCCCGCTCCGGCACATTGGCTCCGATGTCCAGATCCTCAGGAATGTTCTTGAATTCGACCGGCACTGAGAGTGAAGTCGCGAGCTCCGGCTCCCGCGCCACCGCGATCCAAAGAGTGACGGCAATCAGCAGCGAGAGCAGCTTCCACCCGGCGTTGTGCGTGAAGAAATGCTTCATGACCGGTCAAAACTCGACTCGCCGACCTGCGACGGCCGGTGGGTCACAGCCGCCGAGGTCCGCATATCGCTGCGCTCCAGCCGGCCGGTAAGCAATTGCTCGACGCGTTCGAGCGGAACATCCAGCTCGATTTCCGAAAATGCCGCAATCGAGATTCTTCCCGTCTCCTCGGACACCACCACGGCCATGCAGTCCGACTCTTCGGTGATTCCCAATGCCGCCCGGTGTCGCGTTCCCAGTTCGCTGATCAGCAGCGGATTGGTAGTGAGCGGGAGAAAGCACGCGGCTGCGGTAATGCGATCGCCCTGAATAATGACGGCGCCGTCATGCAGCGCCCCGCCAGGATGGAAGATGGAGCACAACAGGTCGCGCGAGACCGCGGCATCCAGATTAACGCCGCTCTCCACAAAGGTTCGCAGCCCCAACTTCCGTTCCAATACAATCAGCGCGCCTATCCTTTTCTGGGCCAGATGAGCGGTCGCCAGCAGGACCTCCTGCGTCAGCTCGCGCCGCTCCAACTGCGTAACTCCCAGAAATGGCCGGCGGCCCAGGCGCGCCAGCATGCGCCGCAGCTCGGATTGAAACATCACGATCAGCGCGATCGCCGTATAGGGAACGAGCGTCGCCAGAATGGTGCGCAAAACTTCCAGCTTTGCCCAGATCGCTACGAAATAAATCAGAACCAGCATCCCGATGCCGATCAGGATATGAATTGCGCGCCGGCCCCGAATGATCAGAAGAAGTTGGTAGATGAGAATCGCCACCACCAGAATGTCGATGGCCGAGGTAACGGTGAACTTCGGCATTTCCGAAAACGGGAATGAGAGAAGTTGCACCACTTACTAATTTATCGCGTGCGATAGGGTGAACGGCAATAGCCCTTTTGGGAAATCAGATGTATGGGACGTCCGGGCGGCCCAAATGATTCTGTTAATTAGCGCGTGCAGGTGGATGCCGCCGGTTGCATAGTCTCGCAAAGACCTTAGTACCTATCTTTGAGTTCCAGACCCGCCGATAGGACATTGAAAGGTCAAAGGGTGCCGTCGATTTCCGTATTTGCGTGCGAAGCACAGCCCGTCGCTATCGAAGGACTGGAGAAGGTCCTGGGGGTTTATGACGATCTGGTGCTCGCCGGTACGGTGTCGAAGATTACCGATGCCCTGGACGCCATCAGCAGCCTTCGGCCGGACATCGCGTTAGTAGACCTGAGCGCAGGTCTCGCACCCGCCATCCGGTTGGTAACCGGCCTCAAAGCGGCATCCGTTCCCTCGCACGTCGTGCTGTGGGTGGTGGACCTGCCCGAAATGGAAGCCTTTCGCGCGCTACAGATGGGCGTTCGAGGCATTCTCAAAAAAACCCTTCCGGTAGCCAAGCTGATCGAGTGCCTGCGCGAGGTGGGAGCCGGAAAAATCTGGATGGATGACTCCGAGCATGTCACACAATTCATCCAGCGCAAGGAAGCCTCCCGGCTCACCCCGCGGGAAAAGGAAGTCGTGCGCCTGATCTGCCGGGGCATGAAGAACAAGCAGATCGCGGAAAATCTGCATATTACAGCGGGAACCGTCAAAGTTCACTTGATGCATATTTTCGAGAAGACCGGCTTGAAAGACCGCTTGGCTTTGGCCGTCCATGGCCGCGAACTGGCGGGCCCCGAGATCCAGTCCAAAGAAGCCGCCAACACCGGCACGTCCTGAGGGCCCTGCGTAATTGCTAAAGCAGGCGTGTCAAGTGGTCGATCTACTGAGAGGGCGCTTCAAGGCCTGGATCTTGAATTCCTAGGGCGTATCTTTTGGCAAGTTCGACTCATTTGCTTCGACCCGCGCGCGTATCGCCAGCGGTCCCCCAACACGCTCCAATCGCATTGACACCCTGGATCCGGACCTTGGTGCCGTCATTCTCGGACTGCTTCTCTATTGCCTTGATGGCATGGCTGTTTGTGTGCGGGTCGAGCGGGTGGAAGGCGCTGCTGATGGATGGGGATACAGGTTGGCACATCCGCACCGGCGAGTACATCCTGGCACACCGTGCCGTACCCACCCAGGATCTCTTTTCCTTCTCGAAGCTAGGCCAAGCCTTGGTTTGCATGGGAATGGCTGAGCGACGTGCTGTTCGGAATCTTGTTCAGGATCGGCGGGCTGAAGGCGATCGTGCTTTTTGCGGCGGTCCTCATCACAGCTTTCGCCACCGTGCTGCTACGGTACGCGGTCTGGCGAGGAGCCAACGGATTGCTGGCGGCCTTCCTCTGTTTGTTTGCGGTCGGCGCCTCATCCGTGCACTTTCTGGCGCGGCCGCATCTATTTACGTTGCTGTTGCTGCCGGCCGCCCTTTGGCTGGTGGAAGCGGACCGCCGCAAGAATACGCCCTGGATCTGGCTTCTGGTTCCCATCACGATGCTATGGGCAAATATGCATGGCGGCTTTCTGGTATTTATCGTGTGTCTCGCGCTGCTGGTGCTAGGCAGTGTGGTGGAAGCGCTGCTAGGCCGCCCTCGCTGGCCGTCGGTTCGCAGATATGCAGTGCTCTTAGGCGCCTGCTCGGCCGCGACGCTGGTGAATCCGTATGGCTATGCCCTACACGTCCACATCATTGATTACCTGCGTGCGGATTGGGTCAAGGATCTCGTTCAGGAGTTTCAAGCTCCGACCTTCCGCTCCGAAGGGCAGTTCCAATACGAAGCGCTGCTGATAGGCGGATTGATTCTATCCGGATTGTTATTGCGGAAGCAGCGCGTGACAGAGGCGCTGTGGTTGCTGTTTCTGGCGCACTCCTCGCTCACCAGCCTACGGCATGCACCACTTTATGTTGCCGTAGCCGCCCCGTTAATCGCTTCCGAGCTGAGCGCGGCTTGGAAGACCTTGGCTGCGGGGTGCAAGAAATCGTCGATCCTGAGCATTCTGCACCAAATGGGCCAGGACTTGACGCCCAACTTCACCCGCACCAGCGTTTGGCCGGCCCTGGTCATCGTGGCGCTGGTATTCATCGGCGCGCCCATCAAGTGGCCCCAGGACTTCCCCAGCGAAGCTTTTCCCGTCGCCATGGTGCATGAAAATGCTAAGGTTCTCGAGTCCGGCCGGCTCCTGACCACCGACCAGTGGGGCGACTATATCATTTACTCCTTCTATCCGCGTCAGAAGGTATTTATAGATGGTCGAAGCGACTTCTACGGTGAATCGCTCGGTACCGAGTACCTACACCTACTCCAAGGCTCATATGACTGGCGCGCCATCCTAGACCGTCACGGCTTCCAGGTGGCTCTTCTGCCGGTGAACTGGCCGCTCGTTCAGATGTTGAAGCTCGACCCCTCCTGGCAAGTAATCAAAGACGATAGCAGCGCTATTCTGTTTCGGCGTCTACGTTTACAAAGCCAATCCGACTAAGTAAATTCACCCCCCACCCCAGCACCCACCGTACTAAAGAAAACCCGGTGCGACGCTAATGAAAACCTCCCATTTTGCCGAACCAATAGAGCAGGAGACGGACGGGCATGAGAACCAAGCTGAACCTCGAAGGTTCAAATCGGCGAGTTGCGGAAAGGCTGGGTATGTCTGGTATGCCAATGGGTATACCGCCCAGCATGCCAATGGAGTGGCTGGACGCCGGGAATTGGCGGTTGCCCTCCGGCCAAGCGTTGGCGGAGTTCGCACTGCAAGCCGGTTTTCTGGCGCCGCTGCTTTTCAAAGCAGAGCGATTCGGGAGCACGGAACAGTTTAACCGCTCGGCATCCCTAGACGAGGCAACCATGCCATCGCGTGCCAAACATTTCGGAAAAGGGGGCAGCCGGTGACGGCGCAATGTTGGATTGCGGCTGTAGTCGGAATCGCCGCTATCGTGGACGATCTGGCGCGGCGCCAGATCTCCAACTGGATCCCTTGCTCGGCCTTTGCCGCTGGCTTGATCCTTCAAACAGTCGAAGGCGGGTGGCGCGGAGCCGGTTCAGCAGCTGCTGGGAACCCTCACTGGAGCCGCAGTTTTCTTGATTTTTTATCTGCTCGGCGGCATGGGCGGAGGAGATGTGAAGTTGATGGCCGGTTTTGGCGCGGTCCTGGGAGCCAGACAGCTTCTGGAGGCCGCCTTGTGGACGGCCGGGTGTGGCGGTCTGATGGCGGTGGTAGTGATTGCAGCCAGTCAGCTTCGAAGATTCTGGACCGGAAGGCAGCAGGTTTCTGCAACCGAAATCGCGGCATCGGGCTCAACGCCAGGCACTCGGCGAGAGTCCATCCCGTACGCTCCAGCCATAGCGGCCGGAGTGTGGCTGAGTCTGGTTCCAAAGACATGAGGGCAATTTTGCATTCCGGTTCCTGGTAAGGGAGTGCAGGAGAGAAGGATATGGATCGTAGATTTTTGACCGTGTTGGGCGTGAGTCTGCTGTTCGCGCTGGTGATTTCGAGCGTTTTTTATCAGATGACCGCGCGCGCCGGCGCAAAGCCAAAGCCGGAACAACAGCGAAACCAAGGACGTTGTACTGGCAGCCCGGCCATTGTCGGTGGGCACGACCGTGAAGCCGGCGGACATCAAGATTGCCAAAGTGCCAACCGCGCAATTTCCCAAAGGCGCCTTTAGCAAAGCCGAAGAAGTCATCGACCGCCCGCTGATCAGCAACATTCTGATCGATGAGCCGGTGCTCGAAGGACGCTTGGCCGTGCGGGGCAGCGGCTTAGGCCTGGCGCCGATCATTCCCGTAGGCATGCGAGCGGTTACGGTGCGCGTCAACGACGTCACCGGCATTTCGGGCTTCGTGCTGCCCGGAATGAGAGTGGACGTTCTGGTGACTGGACGCCCGCCTAATAGCGATGGAACCATCACCGCCACCGTTCTGCAGAACATGGTGGTCCTTTCCGCCGGGACGGCTATTCAGGCCGACGCCCGGGGCAATGCCATTCAGGCTGCCACCGTTACATTGCTGGCCACGCCCGAACAGGCTGAGACCTTGACGCTCGCCAATACCGAAGGCCGCATCCAGCTGGTTTTGCGGAACGGCAGCGACCAGACCATCGAAAAGACCGCGGGCCGCGAAGTGAGCGAGTTATACGGGGTTCACGCGGTACATAAGCAGCCCGCCGCTGCTCCTGCGCCGAGACCTCGTCCGCAGCCCGTCGCGGTTGCGGCGGCCCCGCCGCCTCCTCCTCCGCCGCCGGATCAAATCGTCGTGATCCGCGGAACTACCAAGACCGTTGAAACCGTGGGCGCGAACCGCCGAGAGGATAAGTAACCATGCAACGCTAGAAATGGACTGCTCTTCGCACTATTAACGGTGGCGCTCCTGGTTCTGGCAGCCGCCTCTCCGGCCGCAGCCCAAGGCGGCCCGGAGGATGTGAGACTGACGGTCGGCAAAAGCATTGTCATTGACTATCCAGCCGACATCTCTCGGATCTCCACCAGCAATCCGGAGATCGTGGACGCCTCGCCGGTTACCGGCCGGGAAGTGCTGGTTCACGGCAAATCCTTCGGAACGGTGACGCTGGTGGTCTGGAGCAAGGCCGGCCAGCGCAATTTCTACAACATCACCGTGGAGCAGAATCTGGAGCCGCTCCGCAAGCTGTTGAAGGATACCTTTCCCAAGGAAGACATTCACATTCAATCCTCACGAGAGTCACTGTCCCTGACTGGTCGCGTTTCCACCAAGGACTCCTCAGATCGAGCAACCGCGCTGGCGACCCCCTTCGCTAAGACGGTCGTCAACAATCTTCAGATCGCGTCTCCTCATCGATAAGCAGATTCTGCTGCGCGTGAAATTCGCCGAGCTGGATCGGACCGCCTCTAGCTCAATTCGGAATAAATTTGGTTTCGACCGGAGCGACCAACACCATCGGCAGCGTGTCGACTGGTCAGTTTCCCGCTCCCAGCCCATCCGGGACTATCGGCGGTGGCGCTGGCGCGGCCGCTGCCTCATTCTCGATTAGCAACGCGCTTAACATCTTCGCTTTTCGACCGGATCTCAACCTGGCGGCACTGATCAAAGCCCTCCAGCAACGGAATATCCTGCAGATTCTCGCGGAGCCCAATCTGGTCACCACCAGCGGCAAAGAGGCCAGCTTCCTGGTAGGCGGCGAGTTTCCCATACCGGTTCTGCAAGGCGGAGCAAACTCGGGCGCGGTAACGATTCAGTTCCGCGAATTCGGCGTCCGGCTCAGCTTTAATCCGGTAGTCACCGAAAACAATACTATCCGGCTGTATGTAAAGCCGGAAGTCTCCTCGCTCGACTTCGCCAATGCCCTATCCTTCAACGGATTCACAATCCCGGCCTTGTCCTCGCGCAAGATGGAAACCAATATCGAGCTGGGCGAAGGTCAGAGCTTTGTGATTGCCGGCTTGATCGACAACCGTCTGACCGAGACCGTCGCGCGCATTCCGGGTCTGGCCAGCCTGCCGATACTCGGCAATCTCTTCAAGAGCAAGGACGTGAATCGGACCAACACGGAATTGATCGTCGTCGTGACGCCCGAGGTCACCATGCCGCTGTCGCCTGGAGAGGCCAAGCCAATGCCGGCTATGCCGCGCGAATTTCTGATCACTCCCACCACCGGTTCTGATCCTTTCGCGACTCAACCAAAGACCGGCGGGAGGTCCAAGTAAGGACGTGCAACCCAACGGACGGAAAGCTATGAGGAGCATTCGATGACAGCCCGCGGACCGGTTCTGACAGCCTTATCGGTCATACCAAACCGCGAGTTGGCGGGCCAGTTCTCGGCGGCCATCGAGCGCACGCGCGCCTTCCAGATTCTGTCCGATTTCAAGTCCTATCCGTCCCTGCAGACGCTCGAAATTCGCCTGCGGCAAAACAAGCCCGACGTCATACTGCTGGACTTGGTCAGCGACCTGGATGTGGCCTGCGAGTTGATTCGTGGCGTGAACGCGCTTAATCTGCAAACTCATGTGGTCGGCCTGCACCTCCGCAACGATTCGGATGCAATCCTTCGATCGTTGCGCATGGGCGCTAGCGAATTCCTTTACGCGCCCTTCGATCCGGAGACCCAGACCGAAGCGGTGGCGCGCCTCCGGCGCCTCCTGCAGCCCGAACCCGCCGACGATGCTCAGCCCGGGACGATCATTGCTTTTGCCAGCGCCAAGCCCGGCTCGGGCGCTTCGACGCTAGCCGCCCAGACGGCCTTCGCGCTGCGCAGAACCACTTCCCAGCGTGTGTTGTTGGCCGACTTCGATCTGATGGGCGGAATGATCGGTTTCTACTTGAAGCTCAGCCATACCAAGTCTTTGCTGGATGCGCTCGAGGCCGCCGACCAGTTGAACGACCTCCTGTGGCCCTCTTTCGTGGCTGCCGCGGACGGCGTCGATATTCTTCCGGCCCCCGAGACCGCTTATGCCGGCGGCGTGGACGCTGCGCGCCTGCACGCGGTATTGGAATACGTGCGCCTGAATTACGACTGGGTGGTGATCGATCTGCCGGTGGTCTTTCAACGCTTGAGCTTGATGACAGTCTCCGAATCCGACCGGGCCTTCCTGGTCTCGACCTCCGAGCTGCCCAGCCTCCATCTGGCGCGCAAGGCGGTCAATCTGCTCGATCAGCTGGGTTTTCCGAAGGATCGTTTTCAGATCATGGTGAACCGCATCAATAAGCGTGATGAAATCGGCGGGGCGGACTTCGAAAAACTGTTTAACTGCCCGGTTCATTCGCGCGTCCCTAACGACTATTTTTCTCTGCACCGGGCCGTAACCCTGGGCCAGCCGGTGGATGGCCACTGCGAGCTGGGCAAGGCCATCCAGAGCCTGGCGGAACGGCTGTGCGGGCGGCGGAGCCAATGACAAGAAAAAGCCCGCCATGACCGATTTGAAGGCGGTGCCTTCGGCTGTTTAGTAAACGTTTTTTATGTTCCCGAACCTTGAAACCAAATCAACGCCGCAGATCAGCTGGGAGCAGCGACTCCTGAAGAACGGCGGCAAATCCAAGGGCGCGCTCAAGCCCGAGTACCAAGAACTGAAGTTTACGCTGCACCGCAAGCTGGTGGACAAGATCAACCTGGAGGCGCTGGCCACCATCGACAACCAGCGCGTGCGGAGCGAAGTGCGCCAGGCCCTGATCTCGCTCATCGACTCCGAGCCGACGCTGCTCAGCTCGCTCGAGAAGCAGCAGATCTGCGATGAAGTCCTGGACGAAGTTTTCGGCCTGGGGCCGCTCGAGCCGCTCCTGCAGGACCCCACCATCTCCGACATCCTGGTCAATACCTACAAGCAGGTCTACATCGAACGCAAGGGTTTGTTGGAGCTGACCTCGGTGAGTTTCCGCGACAACCAGCACCTGTTGCGGATCATTGACAAAATCGTCTCCCAAGTAGGGCGCCGCGTGGATGAGTCCACCCCCATGGTGGACGCGCGGCTGAGCGATGGCTCGCGCGTGAACGCCATCATTCCGCCGCTGGCCGTCGACGGGCCGCTGCTATCCATCCGCCGGTTCAGCACGGACAAGCTGATGCCGCCCGATCTGGTAGACCGGCGCGCCACCACGCAAGGCATGATGGAGCTGCTGGAGGGCGCGGTCAAGGCTCGCCTGAACATCATCATCGCGGGCGGCACCGGCGCCGGTAAGACTACGCTGCTCAACGCTCTTTCGGCTTTTATTTCGCCCAAAGAACGCATCGTGACCATCGAGGACGCAGCCGAGCTGCAGCTCAAACAGCCTCACGTGGCGCGCCTGGAAACCCGCCCGGCTAACCTCGAAGGCAACGGCGCGGTCCGGCAGCGGGAATTGCTGGTGAACAGCTTGCGTATGCGCCCCGATCGCATCGTGGTGGGCGAGGTCCGCGGCGAGGAAGCGCTGGACATGCTGCAAGCCATGAACACCGGTCATGATGGGTCGCTCACCACTGTCCACGCCAACAGCCCCCGCGACGCCGTCTCGCGCCTGGAAGTGATGGTGTCGCTGGCTAATTCCAACATGCAGCTGGTCTCCATCCGCCAGCAGATCGCCAGCGCCGTGCATCTGCTGGTACAGGCTTCCCGCATGAGCGACGGCTCGCGCCGGGTGATCAACATTACCGAAGTGACCGGTATGGAAGGCGACGTGGTGACTTTACAAGACATTTATGTCTTCGAAAAGCGAGGCTTGAATCCGGATGGCCGGGTGGTGGGCCGCTTTGCCGCCACCGGCATTCGTCCCAAGTTCTACGAGAAGCTGCTGGCCGCCGGGGTCCGGCTTCGCACCGATCTGTTTGATGAAGTGGTGGAGGTCTGAACGCCATGTTCGTGATCATCGCCATCGCGGTTTGGGTTTGCGCGCTCGTGCTGTGGTGGCTCTTTTCCAACGCTTTTCGACATTCCGACATGGACCGGCTGAAGAGCCGGCTGCTCGGCACCAACAAGCCCAAGAAGAGCAAGGCGGCTGCTCAGAATGCGTCCCTGATTCAAACCGACGAAAACAGCAATGCGCTGTTATCCACGAAATTCCTGAAGCGCTTTCAGCTCCAGGCCAAGCTGCAAGAGTTGCTCGAGCAGTCCGGCATGAAATGGAGCACGCACCGGCTGGTCAACACCTGCCTGTTGGCCTTCGTGGCCGGCGGCGCGGTGGCGTGGCTGTTGCTGCCCGCGCAGTTCCGGCGATTCGCTTACGTTCCGGCCTTGGCTGTCGGTTCCTTTCCATTGCTAATCGTGCTGCGCAAACGGAAAGCCAGAATGTCGCGCTTCGAGGAACTGTTCCCGGAGAGCCTGGAGTTTGTGGCTCGTTCCATGCGCGCCGGACACGCTTTCTCGGTTTCACTCGAAATGATACATCGCGAGTTCCAGGAACCGCTGGCGGGCGAGTTCCGGAGAACCTTCGAGGAGCACAATCTGGGCTTGCCGCTGGACGTGGCCTTGCAGAAGCTGGCCAAGCGTATCCCCTCCCTGGACGTGCACTTCTTCGTCTCCGCGGTGCTTTTGCAGAAGCGCACCGGCGGCAACCTGGCCGAAATTCTGGACAAGCTGGCCTATGTAATCCGGGAGCGCTTCAAACTGCGCGGCCGCATCCGGGCCATCAGCGCGCACGGCAAAATGACCGGGGCGGCGTTGAGTTGCATCCCCATCGGCGTGGCGGTGCTGATGTTTTATGCCAATCCCGATTACGTCCGTTTCTTCTTTATGGACGACGTCGGCAATCTCATGCTGGGCGGCGCGGTGGTGTTGCAGCTGATCGGTTACGCCATCATCCGGCAGATCGTGAAAATCGAGGTTTGAGTCATGGTCATTCTATTTAGCTTCCTGATTTTCTTACTCTTCGCGGCCGGACTGTCCTTTGCGGGAATGAAGCTGTACGTCAAGCCCAAGGAAGCGATCGAGCGCGTCGCGGGCACGGCGCTGGACGGCCATGACGCCGCCCCGGTGCACCCCAGCCTGATGTTCCATGACATGGTCAAGCGGCTGGGCGCCCTGGTCCCGGCCTCGCCGAAAGACGTTACGGTGATGCAGCGCCGGCTCATCCGCGCCGGCTACCGCAATCCCAACGCTCTGAAAGTGCTGTACGGCGCCAAGGTCGCATTCGCCGTTTTGTTGCCGCTCATGATAGGCGCGGCCGTGCTCAACACCTCGGCTGATCAGACCAACAAATTTGGCGCGATTCTGGCCTCCATCGCGGTCGGCTTCTTCGGACCGAATGAATATGTCCGGATGTCCGCCAAGCGACGCCAGAAGCAGATCAGCCGTGGACTGGCCAATGCTCTCGACCTGCTCGTGGTTTGCGTTGAATCCGGCCTGGGGCTCGATCAGGCAATCCTGCAAGTGGCCAAGGAGCTGGAACACGCCCATCCGGAAATCAGCGAGGAATTCGCCATTGTGAATCTCGAATTGAAAGCCGGCAAGCGACGGGCGGAAGCTTTGCGCAACCTGGCTGACCGAACTGGAGTAGAGGACCTCAAGAAACTGGTGGCGGTGTTGATTCAGGCCGACCGGTTCGGTACCGGCGTGGCGCAGAGTTTGCGCGCGCATTCCGACTATATGCGGGTCCAGGCGCGCCAGATCGCCGAAGAAAAAGCCGCCAAGCTGGGCGTGAAGCTGGTTTTCCCGATCTTTTTTTGTATCTTGCCCTCCTTATTTGTGGTTACGGTGGGACCGGTGGTTATGCGTATCATCCGGGAACTGATCCCGATGATGAACAACATGTAGCGGAATTCATTTCGCGGGAAAGGAGAAAGAACGATGGATAGCTCGATGATTCGCATCGTTTGCGCGGTAGCGGCAATCCTGTTTCTGGGGTTGATCGTATTGCGCCGCAAAAAGGGCGCTGAATAGCACCCGGGGCGCACCAGGCGCCGGCATTTATTGCGTCAGGCACACGAAGGCATGCCCTGGCGCTGGCTTGGTGCGCAAGTTCGTGAAGACTGAGGCGCGGCCTGCCCGTCGTCGCGCCTCGATACCAGTTCCGGCTGGACAAACTGGAAATTTGTTTTCAGGGAGCTAATTGTTATGCTGAGCAAGTCTTATTGGTGGAAATCCGCTTTGGCCGCTTCGTTTGCCGCCGCGGCCTGGGGAGCAACCTTCGGTAACGTCGTGTCCATCGGAGGACAGGCCTCCGACTTGGCGCTGGATGAACCCCGCGGGGTTCTCTACATCGCGAACTTCACCGCCAATCGCGTGGACGTGATGTCGCTGGGCTCAAAAACCATCCAGACATCTATCAATGTGGCCGCTCAGCCTAGCGCACTGGCCCTTTCTCCGGATGATCATTACCTGGTGGTAGCAAACTATGGAAACGCCGCGGCCCCGGGCTCGCCATCCAACGCGATAACAGTCATCGATCTCACCACCAACGGCAAGCAGACCTTCGCACTGGGAAGTCCTCCGCTGGGCGTCGCCTTTGGAATAGACGGTCTGGCGATGGTGGTTACCACTACCGATTTCCTGCTGCTCGATCCGGCCTCCGGCACTACTACCGAGCTGGACACCATCGCCGGCGTCAGCGCCAAGACGCTGCCCCAGCCGGCTGCCAGTTTTCCGACCAATATCGTCTCGGCATCAATGGGCGTTTCCGCGGATGGCACCAAGATCTATGGATACGGCAGCACCTTGCTGTTCAGCTACGATGTGACCTCGCGCACGCTGCATTCCGGCCTGTATACTTCCAGTCCCACCCTCGGGCCCCAGGCCATCAGTGTTGCCCAGGATGGCTCTTACTTCACCATCGGATGGGCGCTCAAGGATCCGCATTTCTACAATATTTCGCAGTTCGCCAACATTTCGGGCGCTCTGAATATCGGCACCAGCGCCATAGACTCAGTGAACAATATCATCTATGCCCAGATGCCTCCGGCCGGAACGCTGCCGTCTCCGGTGATGCAAGTCGTCGACTCCGACAACTTGACGGTGCGCAACTTGATCAATCTTCCCGAGAATTTCGCAGGGAAGAGCATGCTTTCCAGTGATCAGAACACTCTGTACGGCATTTCCGACAGCGGCGTGATGGTTCTGCCGGTCGGTTCGCTGTCGAACGTACATCAGTTGACTGCGCAGCAGCAGGACATGGTTTTCCGCGGCAACTTCTGCGACCGCAGCGTAGCCACCCAGACTTTGACCATCACTGATCCGAGCGGCGGGAACACGGCTTTCTCGATCTCCAGCGACACCGCTGGTTTAAGCGTGAATCCCAGCAGCGGTGTAACGCCCGCCATCATTACCGTCAGCGTCGATCCCAACGTCTTCGCCAGCCAGACTGGCACCGTGATCGCACACCTGAACCTGCAATCGGCCCAGGCAGTGAACGTGCCGAGGCCGGTACGCGTGCTGATCAACTCGCATCAACCGGCCCAGCGCGGTACTTTCGTCGACATTCCAGGGACGCTGGTTGACCTTCTTGCCGATCCTTCCCGCTCGCGTTTCTATATTCTCCGTCAGGACAAAAACCAGGTCCTGGTGTTCAACTCCACCAACAATACCTTGATCACCACTCTGCGGACGGGCAATACGCCCATGGGAATGGCCATCACGTTTGACGGCAATTACTTGCTCGTGGGCTGCGACAACTCGCAGTATGTCAATGTATTCGATCTGAATGCCCTCCAACCCAGCCAACCGGTCCGGATGTTCAATGGCGATTACGTGCAATCGCTGGCGGCTTCTTCCAATGCGATCCTGGCGGTCACGCGCAACGCGTCAGGTGGCAGCCCTACGATACACCGCATCGATCTGACCGCCCTTATCAGTTCGCGGCTGCCCAGCCTGGGCGTCTACCAAAACCAAGTCGCCTTGAATTCAGTGATGACGGCCTCCAGCAACGGCTCTAGTATCATGATGGCTTCCGCGGACGGCAGCGTCATGCTGTACGACGCCAACGCCAATTCGTTCACGGTCTCGCGCAAGGACTTCACGACCTTATCCGGCTCCTATGCGGCCTCAAACTTCAATCAATATGTGGTGGGTAACAATTTACTTGACTCATCCTTGGTTCCGGTGCTTCAGTTTGAAACCGGCACTGGAAGCTCTTCGGGATTCGCGTTCGTGGATCAGGGCGGATTCCGCACCACTGCGCCCGCGGGGTCGATCGGCGCCCAGAGCACCGCGCCCGGCATCATCCAGCGGCTGGACCTCACCAATCCACATAGCAGCGTAAGTCTGGCGACTCCCATTGTCGAAGCCCCGCTGCTCGGCAGTTCCACACAGGCCTTCACCCGAACCATCGCGCCAATTTGGGACCGCAGCGCGATTGTTAACCTCACCGTCTCCGGCTTTACTGTCCTGGCCCCCAACTACGACGCATCGGTCGCGCCGCCCCAGATCGCCAGTGTTGTGAATGCCGCAAACTTCAATTCCACTATTGCCCCCGGCGGTTTGATCTCCGTATTCGGAAATCAGCTTAGTCCGGTCAACATGGCCTCCGCGGAGCTGCCCCTGCCCACGGCCCTGGCAGACAGTTGTCTCACCGTAAACGGCCTCCCTATGCCCATCCTGTTCGTTTCTCCCAACCAGGTCAACGCGCAGATCCCGTTTCAAACCGTCGGAAATGTAACGCTCATCCTACGGACCCCCGGCGGAACCAGCGACAACTATAATTTGCAAATCCTGCCTGGCGCCCCCAGCGTTTTCATGGTGGACGTCCCAGGGCAGAGCGCCGCTGTACCGGCCGTCATCCGCAACGACGATGGTGGCCTTGTCACCGATTCCCATCCGATTCACCGCAAGTCGAACACCGCCGTAATCATCTATGGCACCGGACTCGGGCAGACTGCTCCCGCTGTTCAAAGCGGGATGCCTTCGCCGTTGAGTCCTCTTGCCGTCGCGCTCCACCAGCCGACGGTCACTCTGGGAGGCGTACAACTTCCGCTCATCTACTACGGCCTCGCGCCGGGCGAGGTCGGCGTGAACCAGATCAATGTCTCAGTTCCAAGCAACGTCCCGGTTGGTTTTGAGAACCTCGTCATCAGTCAGGGGGGCTCGTCCACCACAATTACCGTGCGCGTTGTGGATTAGAAGAGGGTAAACTATGAAACATTTCCTATTCATTACGTCTGTTACGCTGTTGGCCATGGCGCCCGCGGCGCTAGCTCAAAAATGGGAAGTCGGCGTGGGTGGAGGCGGCAGTTTCTCCACTTCGCAAACGATCAAGAATGCCATCGGCGACGCCAATGGCGGCTTCTCTCCTGGCTTGGCTGTAAGCGCCTGGCTGGGCAACAACACCAACGGCACGATCAGCGGCGAGCTGCGCTATGACTACGAACACACCGATCTCAAACTCTCCTCCGGTGGAACCAAGGTCAACTTCGGCGCTATGACCAATGCCATTCACTATGACGTCGTCCTGCATTTCGCGCCCAGCGAGTCTCACATCCGGCCCTTCGTCGCGGCCGGCGCTGGGGTGAAATCGTTCACCGGAACCGGCCAGGAACAGGAGTTCCAGCCGCTCTCCAATATCGCCCTGCTCACCAAAACCAGCCAAATCGAACCGCTGGTCTCCGTCGGCGGTGGCGTGAAGATCGCCCTCAGCCCGGGTCTCCAGTTGCGGCTGGAAGCCCATGACTTCCTCAGCCCCTTTCCCAAGAACGTGATCGCCCCGTCACCGGGTTCCACCGTCGGAGGATGGCTGCAGGACTTCGTGGTCATGGCCGGCCTCAGCTTCACCTTCTAATTAAATGTTTTGAAGGATACGGCGGCGTCTTCCCTTGAACAAGAAAAAGACTGCCGCCGTTTTTCATTCCGCGCGATTGACAGCACGCCCCGCTATACTGGACAGCGTGTCCGTTTTGAGAGGTTTCAACTTCCTCATCCTGTGGCTCCCGCCAATTATCATGCCAACACCGGCTATACTCACGTGCTTTGGTCATGCTGACTTATGGGATTAAAGTCTGACGCGCTTACCGTAACAACCGCTTTGATAGTCGCGTTCGCTCTGTTTGTGATTTACACGCGGTTCAAGAACTGGCTCGACAGCAACGTCCCGATCTTCTTCTACGTCATTTTGATTGCATTCATGAAGTCGGTGGATGGCACGGTGCCGCTCTGGCTGATGCTGGCCGCATTCGCGCTGGGGCTGGTACTGCGTTTCGAGTTTATGAACGTCACCTTCGCCAGAGTGGTGAAAGTGTTCGAGCTATGCGCTTTGGGTGCGATCATCTATTTCTGCGTGCAGATGATCTTGGGCTGATTCATTTTTCCAGCGGCAATCCCGAACTCTGAATTGCCCGCCATCCGCCATCCAGCGAAATCACGTTGGTATAGCCCATTTGACGCAGCGCATCGGCCGATAGCGCCGAGCGGAAGCCACCCCCGCAGTACAGCACCAGTTTCGTATCCTTGCGCGGCACTTTGGTCTCGATATCCCGCTCGATAATCCCCTTTCCCAGCTGCAAAGCGCCCGCCGCATGACCCACCGCCCATTCGCTTTCTTCGCGGATGTCCACCAGCACGTGCGGATCCTGCGAGGCCACCATCTGTTTGTACTGTTCGATGTTGATCTCGCGAATTCGCGACTTGGCGTCGTTCACCAACGCTTGGAACCCAGGATTATGTCCCTTCGGTGCGCTCATGTTGTCAATTCACCCGCTCAATCCGCGCGCCGGCGCGCGCCAACTTTTCTTCGATTTTCTCATAACCGCGGTCGATGTGATATACGCGATCCACTAACGTTTCGCCGCGGCCCACCAGTCCGGCCAGCACCAGCGACGCGCTGGCTCGCAGATCCGAAGCGATCACCTCCGCCCCGGTCAGTTCTTCCACTCCCGCTACAATTGCTTGCCGCCCTTCCAGCCGGATGTTCGCGCCCATGCGCGCCAGCTCCAAAGCGTGCATGAAGCGGTTTTCGAAGATTGTCTCGGTGATGAAGGAAATCCCGCCGGCTAAAGTCATCATGGCCATATACTGGGCCTGCAGGTCGGTGGCGAAACCCGGATATTCTTCGGTGGTGATGTCGGCGGCTTCGAGCCTGCGTTTTGGCACGCACGCGCACGCGCATCCGGCGGTAGAGCCGACACGTCCGCTCCGGCCTGCCGCATCTTGCTCGCCAAGCGCATCCAGATGTTCCGGCACGCAGTTCGAGATCACCAGATCACCGCGCGTCATCGCCCCCGCGATCAGGAATGTGCCGGCCTCGATGCGATCGGCAATGATGGTGTGCTCGGTTCCATGCAGCTTGCTGACGCCTTCCACCTGGATGGTCGAAGTTCCCGCGCCCTCGATGCGCGCGCCCATCTTGATCAACAGCGCCGCCAGATCCTGCACCTCCGGTTCGCGCGCGGCGTTCTGAATCATGGTCGCGGCCTTGGGCCAAAACTGCCGCCATCAACAAGTCTTCGGTTCCGGTCACGGTGATGCGGTCAAACTGGACCATGGTGCCCTTGAGCCCGTGCGGCGCCTCCGCTTTCACATAGCCGTGCGACTGCTTGATCTGCGCGCCCGAGTTGCTCCAGTGCCGAAACGTGCAGGTTGATCGGCCGCGCGCCGATCGCGCATCCTCCCGGCATCGAAACCCGCGCCCGTCCGGTTCGCGCCACCAACGGCCCCAGCACCAGGCTGGAAGCGCGCATCGTCTTCACCAGATCGTAGGGAGCTTCGGGCCGCGCCAGTTTCTCGGCGCACACCGTCACCACCCCATCCTTACTCTCCACGCGCGCGCCGGCGTATTGCAGCAGCTTCTGCATGGTCCCGATATCGCGTACCGGCGGAATCCGATTCAGTTTCACCGGCTCTTCGGTCAGCAGGCAGGCAGCCAGCGCCGGGAGCGCGGAGTTTTTCGAGCCGCTGATCGCGATCTCACCTTCCAGCGGCCGGCCGCCGTGGATCCGAAACTTGTCCATCTTATTCCTTCACCGCCCGCAAAGCCTCCGCGATGCGCCCGCCCGCGGCCGCCAGCCTCGCTTCGGCAGCCTCGCGATCAATCGCCAGCCGCGACATTACGATCGCCACCTTCACGTTGCCGGCCGATTGGCCCAGCAGTTCGCCCGCGTTCTCGTAATTCACTCCGGCCGACTCGGCAATGATTCGCTTCGCCCGGTCGGCCAACTTGCTGTTCTTGGGCTCGACGTTCACCATCAGGTTTCCGTACACATAACCCAGCCGGATCATCACCGCTGTGCTGAGCATGTTCAGCACCAGCTTAGTGGCCGTGCCGGCCTTCATGCGAGTGGAGCCGGCGATCACTTCCGGACCCACCAACGGCGTGATGGCGATTTTCACGGCGCGCGAAAGTTCCGAATCCGGCGTGCAGCTGATCCCGATGGTCAGCGCCCCCAACTCCCGCGCCGCCGCCACGGCGCCCAGCACATACGGCGTCCGGCCGCTGGCAGCGATCCCGACCAACGCATCGCCCGGCCGCGAATTGGCGCGCAATCAGGTCGCGCTTTCCCGGCCGCGGATCGTCCTCATTGGCTTCGGTGGCTCGTGCCAGCGCCGCTTCACCGCCCGCGATGATTCCCTGCACCAAATCCGGCGATACATGGAAGGTCGGCGGACATTCGGCCGCGTCCAAAACACCCAAGCGCCCGCTCGTTCCCGCGCCAATGTAGAACAGCCGGCCGCCTTTGCGGATGATTTCCACGACGGCGTCCACGGCGGCGGCAATGCGCGAATTTTCAGCCGCTACCGCCCCGGCAACCTTCTGGTCTTCTTGGTTGATGATTTGTAGAATCTCAACGGTCGAGCGAGCCTCGATGTCGCGGGATGCCGGATTCACTCGCTCAGTGAGCAGCTGATCGAGTTTCATTAAGAAGTATTTAATCAATGCCCGGGCTGCCACGAGACGAAAAGAGCGCCGGAAGAATCACTCTCCCGGCGCTCTTCTGATCCGTCAACGCTAATGCTTAGGCACTAAAGGAGCTGCCGCATCCGCAGGTGCTTTTGACGTTCGGGTTGTTGAACTTGAACCCGGCGCCTTCCATCGACTCTACGTAATCCACTTCTGCCCCATCCAGATAAAGCATGCTGGCCTGGTCAATAAAAACCTTAAGCCCATCGAAACTGTAAGTCTTATCAAGCATATTGGGTGTGTTCTCGAAGGCCATCGAATAGCTAAAGCCGGAGCAGCCGCCCCCAACCACGGAAATCCGCAGCCCGGCGGGCTTGGGCTCTTGACCCCCTAGAATCTCCTTTACCTTGGTTACGGCCGTTTCCGTCAGTTGCACCATATGCGTTAGGATCTCCCTTTTTTGAACTAAGCCCGAACTTTCATTATCACCCGAAGACGCCCACCTGGCAAGCCCGCAATACGGATTCCGGCCGCTGGCCTTTGCCCGGCTACCGCTGATTTCTGGCCGCCTGTTGGCGGCTTCGCCTGTCCCATTGATTGGATGCTAAACTCCACGTTAGGATGCGACAACCCACGGGGAAGCAGCGGCTCCGTCCCGGCGCCAAATTCCGGCCCCAAATGCTTGCAACCGCACATGGTTGGGATACGTCGGCTAAGATGTATGAGCGGTATTGCTGGCGTCCTTCCGTTTCCGGATTCGAGTCTCGCAGACTACTAAGGCCAAGACCCGAGTGGATCACCGCAACACTGAAGAAGCCGCTCTGGTGCGTCGTATCCAAGCTAGGGATGAAATCGCTTTCCGCGAAATCGTGGAACGTTACCAGGCCAAAGTCTTCTCCATCATTCACGGGATTCTCCGCAATCATAACGACGCCGAAGACATCGCGCAGCAAGTCTTCGCCAAGATTTATTTCTCCATCACGAACTTCGATTTTCGCAGTTCGCTGCTGACCTGGATCTACAAGATCACGGTCAACGAATGTTACGACTACCTGCGCAAAAAGCGGGTCCGCAAGCTGGTATACGAGAGTGATTTTTCCGAAGAAGACGCGCAGCGTATGCAGAACGTCGATACCGCCACCTCGCAAGCGCCGGCGGTGGATACGCAGTTGGCGCAAAGAGATTTGGTATTGAAGCTTTTGGACAAACTATCGAATGAAGATCGCAGCCTGTTATTGCTCAAGGAAGTGGAGGGGCACTCGGTGGAGGAGCTGTCGCAGATGACGGGCATGAATGAGAATACGATCAAAGTGAAGTTGTTCCGGGCCCGCCAGAAGCTGCTTAAAGCTTCGCAGCGGCTGCTCCGCGGGAGCGGACAGACAAAAGTGTAATGTGATACAACTTATGCAATGTGTGGGAACACTGTTGTAAGTAAGACGTTATAAGTACTGCAAACGGACGATCGATCCGTCATGGGTTTTTGACTAGCAGTTTTTTTGAGGGAAGAAGCTATGCATCAGCCAATCAGGGATAGCCTTGAGGAATACCTGAAGGGTTCCACCCGACAGGTTCCGCAAGTGTTTCACGCGCACCTCGTAGCGTGCGAGGAATGCGCCAGCGAACTTCGTCTGCTTGAAACTCAGGCGAACATGTTGCGATTGCTCCGCTCCGATGCGGAGGTCGGACCAAGGGCCGGTTTCTACGCCCGCGTGATGGAGCGGGTGGAAGAACAGGATCGGGGCTCCATCTGGTCTGTCTTTCTTCAGCCCAGCTTCGGGCGCCGCTTGGTGATCGCTTCGGCGACATTAGTCGTGCTTCTGGGGACGTATCTGGTCACAACTGAAGGCGGCGACCAAAATGTAGCGGCGGTTCCACCCGCCATCGCCACCGATAGTGTGAAGCTAGACGCGCCCCGGAAGCGGGTGCTGTTCAGGATAGCCTGCAACAACAGCGCCGGCGGGATGCAGTGCTGGTGGATCTAGCCAGTTTCCACGAATAGCACTATGTTTGCGGCCGAGCGTGCTTCCTGGCAAAATCCACGTGTGCTCACGACCTTGGTGTTGGTGTTCTTGACCGGCGCTATGGCGGGCGCCATCACCATGCGCGCCGGTCTCCACGATAAAATGCATCGCGGCGCTACCGCTTATTGGCGCGACGGAAGGAATGAGTTCTCTTACGACAGGCTCAAGAAGGATCTGGATCTCACCTCCGAGCAATCTGAACGGCTGAAAACCATTCTGGACGATTTTGACAAGTATCACGAAGATTTGCAGGCTCAGATCGAAGACGTACGGGCCACCGGCAAAAACCGGATCATGCAGATGCTGGACGCCCGCCAGCGCCAGCGTTTCGAGCAGCTCTCCAACCGCCTTCCTTCTCAATAAGTTACGCGGATTGGGCGCACTGGTCGGGGTAATTCAAGCCAGTTTCCTATTGCATTCTCCCAATGCCAATGATATTCTGAGGTCGGAAACGTGGATTGATTTAGGTCCTGCCTCACGGTAGGGCTGACTAATTGCAACCACGCTAAAAAGTGCTAAAGGTGAGTCGGTCTTCACGAAACTAAACCCCCTGTGGCACTCCGCAGGGGATTTTTATTTGTGGGGCCCGGTTCGCCGGAGAGGAACTTCTATGTCTGTCCGGCCCGATGATTCTGGCCTTCCTTTTGCCCTGTTCGGCCTTGAGGGCGAACTCATATCATTGCGAGTTACCGTAGAGCCGAGGCTCTTGGAAGACTTGCTCGAAACCCTATCTTCGCTGGATTTCCCGGTGAATCCCCAGCTCTATCACCGCCGGGCTCAAGTCTCGGTGGAATTCCCGGCTTATTCAGCGCAGGTAGACCAAGTCCGCGACAGGCTGCGTCAGAGCGGGTTCAAACCCGAGAGCCTCGAATTATCGGCGGTACTGACCCTAGCGCACGGCGGGTAATGCTCAGGTGCTGATTCCAGGCTTTCGCGCCGCCATCTTGCGCTCTACTGCTTTCAACAGCCGCGCTTGGACCTCCGTGGGTAAGACTTGCGGCTGCATGCCTTTATAAACCTGGATGGTCTTGCGCGTGGTGTCCAAAATCACAAAACAATTCGGACACTCCGTAGATGTGGACCTCAATCTTGCGGCGGACTTCGACGTCCACCGCCTCGTCGAGATAGTCATTGAGCTCCTGCATGAACTCCTTACAGGTAAGCAAAGACGTCGTCCCCTTTCCGCTTGAAGAAACGCGTCAGCCTCTCGCGAAGCTGTAGCCGCGCTCGTAGCAGCCGGCTTTTCACCGCAGGAACCGAGATCCCCAGGGCCTCGGCTGTCTCTTCGGTGCTCAGTTCTTCGATGTCACGCAGAACAAAAACGGTGCGGAAAGCTGGCTTCAGGCTATCCACCGATTCCTCCAGGATTTTACCTAGTTCTTCCCGGGAGTACTGCTGTTCGGGGTTTTCGTCCCAAACCGCGATTTCACGTACTACGGTGTCCTCGCCCGTATCCAGCGGTTCGTCCAGCGGCACCGTCCGGTCCGATTTCCGCTTGCGGAGCTTCATCAGGGACTCGTTCACGGCGATCCGTACAATCCAGGTGTAAAACTTAGATTGCCCCTGGAAATCGCTGAGATGCTCGAAGGCCTTTAGAAAGGTCTCCTGCAAAACGTCTTCAGCATCCTCATCGTTCTGGGTGATGTGTTTCGCCAGGCGATAGATTTTCCGGGAGTAGCGGCCTACCAGCTCGTTGAAAGCTGTAAGATCGCCCTCGCGGGCTCTAGCGACTAACGCTGATTCATCGAAGATACCCGTCTCAGTCGCGGCAGGCATTACCTCATCTTAGCAAGCCTAATCAGAATCCAGAAAACCTGAAACTTGATACCCTGAGACTTACATGAGCGAAAGTTTTACGATCACTCTGCCCGATGGCAGCCAGAAGAGCGTCCCGTCCGGCACCGATCCCATGGATATCGCCAAATCCATCGGCCCCGGCTGGCCGACGATGCTGTGGTCGCGCGCGTCAACGGCCAGCTTTACGATCTCACCCGTCCTTTTGAATCCGATGCCCAGCTCGAGATCCTGACTTCGAAGAATCCCGAGGCACTGCAGGTGTATCGGCACTCCACCGCGCATCTCTTGGCGGCGGCGGTGCTGGAGTTGTTCCCCGAAACCAAGCTCGGCATCGGTCCACCGACTGACACCGGCTTCTACTACGACTTCGAGCGCGAGACGCCTTTCACTCCCGAAGACCTCGAAAAGATTGAAGCACGGATGTTGGAGTTGCAGCAGAAAAACCTGCCTTACGAGCGTAAGCTCACTCGCAAGTCTGACGGTCTGCAGAAATACGCCGACGACTGGATGAAAGTCGAGCTCATCAAGGAAAAAGCCGACGAAGTTTTCTCCGAGTACACGCTCGGCCCGCATTTCATCGATTTCTGCCGCGGCCCGCATGTTCCGGGCACTTCGCGCATCAAAGCGTTCAAGCTGCTTTCGGTGGCCGGCGCTTATTGGAAAGGCGACGAGCATAATCCCAAGCTGCAGCGCATCTATGGAACGGCGTTCTTTAACAAGAAGGATCTGGATGCGTACCTCGCGCGCCTCGAGGAAGCCAAGAAACGCGATCATCGCAAACTCGGCCAGGAGCTCGACCTGTTCAGCATCCAGGAACTCGCCGGCCCTGGGCTGATCTTCTTCCATCCCAAAGGCGGACGCGTCCGCAAGATCATCGAGGACTGGATGCGCGATCAGTACTTGGCGCGCGGCTACTCGCTGGTCTACACTCCGCATGTCATGCGCCGCGATCTTTGGAAGATTTCCGGCCACGCCAATTTTTACAGCGATAACATGTTCAAGCCCATGGAGCTGGACGATGCCGAGTATCAGCTCAAACCCATGAACTGCCCCGGCCACATCCTGATCTACCGCGACAAGATGCACAGTTATCGCGATCTTCCAGTGCGCCTGGGCGAACTCGGCACTGTATATCGATACGAACGGTCGGGCGTGATGCATGGGTTATTGCGCGTGCGCGGGTTCACGCAGGACGACGCGCATATTTTCTGCACTCCGGACCAGATCGAAGACGAGATCGTCAACTGCCTGCAGTTCGCCATCGATGTCCTGAACACCTTCGGCTTCGACGATTACGAAGCGGAGCTATCCACCTGGGATGGCGGAGCCAGTGGAAAATATGACGGCACGCCCGATCAATGGCAGCTTGCCGAAAATGCTTTGAAGCGCGCCGCCGAACGCCTCAACGTCAAGATCAAACTCATCCCTGACGAAGCCGCGTTCTACGGTCCCAAGATCGACATGAAACTAGTCGATGCCATCGGCCGGCTGTGGCAGCTTTCCACTATCCAATTCGACTTCACACTTCCTCGCCGCTTCGAGCTGGAGTATGTCGGCGAGGACGGAAAGAAGCATCAGCCGTTGATGGTTCACCGCGCACTGTACGGCTCTATCGAGCGCTTCTTCGGAATCCTGATCGAACATTATGCAGGCGCTTTTCCGGTGTGGCTCGCTCCCGTGCAGGCCGTCGTGCTACCCATCACCGACCGTCATACCGAGTACGCTCAAAAGGTGACGAAGCGGCTCGAAGACGCTGGCCTGCGTGTTTCCCTCGATGACCGAAAAGAAAAGGTCAACCTCAAGATTCGCGACGCCCAGTTGCAGAAAGTCCCATACATGCTGGTGGTGGGCGATCGCGAGGCCCAGAATGACAGCGTGTCGGTCCGCAACCGCAAGCACGGCGATCAAGGAGCGCAGACCGTGGATGAATTTCTGGCTGCAATCTCAAAACTGATCGAAACCAAAGCCCGGACCGAATAGTGCTTGCCGCAGCGATCGTCTTGGGCTGCCTATTGGCCGGATCGATCATCTATTGTCTTCTAATAGTCGTCGCTGCACGCGATTACCTTGCGCAGCCCATCCCAGTCACCGGGGCACTCCCCGCCATTAGCGTGTTGAAGCCGCTCGCGGGCGTCGATGAAGGCTTGGCGGCAAATCTTCGTAGCTTCTTCGATCAGGACCATCCGGAGTTCGAGATTCTGTTTGCGGTACGTGAAGAGAGCGATCCCGCCATCCCCGTCGTCCAGGCACTTCAACAGCAGTTCCCGGCCCGCGCCTCGCGCCTGATCGTCACCGGCGAACCACCCTATCCGAATGCGAAGGTCTTCAGTCTAGACCAAATGCTAGCCGTCTCACGGCACGAGCTGCTGGTTATGAGCGACAGCGATATCCGCGTCGGACCGGGCTTTCTCACATCGTTAGCCGCCGAATTCGCCGATCCGAAAATCTCCTTGGCCACCTGTCCTTATCGCGCTGTCGCGGGCCGAAGCCTTTGGTCGGATCTCGAAGCCGAAGGCATGAATACGGATTTCCTGGCGGGTCTGTTGGTCGCGCGCATGATCGTAGGAGTCAAGTTCGCCGTAGGCCCTACTGTCGCGGCGCGTAAGCCTGTGCTGGCGAAGATCGGCGGGTTCAATACGCTCAAGAATTATCTGGCGGAAGATTTCGTTCTGGGTAAGTTTGCGTCCCAGGCCGGTTTCGGCGTTATCCTGTCGCGCAACATCGTCGAGCATCATATCGGAAGCGAGCCTTGGCGGGTCAATGCCGCCCATCGCCTGCGCTGGGTTCGCAGCACGCGCCGCTCCAGGCCGCTCGGTTACATTGGCCAGCTTTTGACTCATCCGCTTCCGCTCGCAATCATTCTCTGCGCGCTCGCCCCGAGTTGGTGGCCGGCGCTGATCATAGCCGCCGCCTTCCGCGCCCTCGCGGCCTGGTCGACCTCAACTTGGATCTTGCACGCCCGGCCACGCTGGCGCCTGCTGATCTTGCAGGATATCCTCAGCTTTGGCTTCTGGCTGGCCGGATTTTTCGGCAACACTATTGTGTGGCGCGGCCGGCGATACTACCTCTATTCCGACGGGCGCTTCGAGCTGCGCTAGTGAAAACGGATATCGTGTAAGGTATAGGCTGCTGCTCAATGAGCGATACCATCCAGAAGCTAACGATTGAAGGCTTCAAATCCATCCGTAAGCTGGAAGACTTCGAACTTCGATCTTTGAATGTGCTGATCGGTGCTAATGGTGCCGGCAAGAGCAATTTTGTTGGCTTCTTTCGTCTCTTGCACGAACTGATTGAGCAACGGCTCCAACTGGCCCTCGCAACTGTCGAAGGAGGCGCAGACGCATGCCTCTACCTCGGCCCCAAAGTAACCCGACGATTCGCAGCCAAACTGTATTTCGGCCATAACGGATACGAATTCGCGTTAGTGCCTACGACCGACAACCGCTTCATTTTCGCAGAAGAGACCGCAGTATTCTTGGGCGACTTGGGTATCCAACACACCGCATTAGGTTCTGGACACGCGGAAGCCAAGCTGAAGGACCGCAAAGACGAATCAAGCGCGCGGTTTCCTCAATTCCCCGGCGTGACGCATCGCGTCTACAAGGCGATTTCTAGCTGGGTGGTCTACCATTTTCACGACACCAGCCTCAGCGCGGGTGTTCGCCGTCAAATGCCTATCAACGATAACGAGGTCCTCCGCCCCAATGCCGAGAACCTTGCTGCCTTCCTTTATCGCATACGCGAAACCAGTCCAGACAGCTATACTCAAATTCGCGATGTTGTAAGATTAGCAGCTCCGTTCTTTGACGATTTTAAGCTGCGCCCCATCCCTACGAACCCAGACATGATCCAACTGGAGTGGCAGCAGAAAGACTCCGACTATCCTTTTCTTGCGCACCAACTTTCGGACGGTACCCTTCGCTTCATCTGCTTAGCTACTGCCTTGCTACAGCCGATACGTCCGCCCACAATGCTATTTGACGAGCCCGAGCTCGGATTGCATCCCTATGCTTTGACGCTACTGGGGAATCTAGTCCGCCAAGTGGCGCAACAGCACGGTAAGCAAATCATCATCTCTACTCAGTCTGCACCGCTACTAAACGAATTTGTACCTGAGGATGTGATCGTCGTTGAAAGGCACCAGGGAGAATCAACCTTCCGCAGGCTCGACTCCGTGCAGCTCTCGGAGTGGCTTCAGGATTACACGCTCGGCGAACTTTGGCAGAAAAACGTTCTTGGCGGCCGACCCCATCCGGAACGAACGCCTGAGTTTGCTTCTAATGGGGGCGATCGCCATTCGTGATCCGCGTCTATGTCGTCGTGGAAGGGCAGACCGAGGCGTCTTTTGTCACCAATCTGCTCGCGGAGGTATTCTGGCCCCACCAGGTTTACCTCACTCCAATCCTGCTGCGCGGCCACACTAGTTACGATCGTGTCAGGAAGGATGTCATTACGCAGCTCAAGCAGGATCCAGCAGCTTTTTGCTCAACGATGTTAGACCTTTACGGACTGGGACCCGGCTTTCCCGGCATGCCTCTTCCGAGTCATCTTCCAAACATCGAAAAAGTAGTGCGAATAGAAGACGCCTTCAAGGAGGACATCTGTAACATCATCCCTGAGTTCCGGCCCGACATCAGATTCCTTCCCTACCTCCAGTTGCACGAATATGAAGGTCTGCTATTCAGCGACTCACCTACCTTTGCGACGGCGATCAGGCAGCCGCACCTCGCCCAACGCTTTCAGGCAATACGCGACGGTTTCCCCACACCTGAAGATATCAACGACGACGCCAATACCGCACCATCGAAACGGGTAATCGAAGCCTATCCCGCCTACCAAAAAGTCATTGACGGAACATTGGCCGCCCGAGCCGTGGGTATCGAAACGATGCGAGGAGAATGCCCTCACTTCCGGAGTTGGTTAGAGCGGCTTGAAGCATTGGCGCCAGCCTAACCCATCGCATAACTATTACTTCGCCTCCACCTCCAGCGTCGACTTTACATCAATGTGCTGGAACTGCATCGGAAAACTGCGGCCATAATAATAAGCTTCCCATTGGTCCTTATAATGCCGCGACAGGATTTGCCCCGACTCGCCGACCGTAATGTTGTTGAGCGACTGGTCCCAGTCGGAAAAATCCGCCACAAACCGCATGGAGGGCCCTAAGCCCGCATTGATCTGCTTGATGGTAGTCGGCGAGCCGCTCATCTCCACCGGCCCGGCGTTGAAATACGCTCCGATCAACGGCAGTTGCCCTCCCACCGGATGCCGGATCGTAAGCTCATTGTATTTTCCGTAATCCCAATGCTTGACGTCGCCGCCCTGCGTCTGCCGCCCTTCCGCCAGGGCATCCACGAGAGCGCTCATGAGCGCATCATTCTGGTCGTGAAACCAGCCCTCCGGCCTTTCTAAAATATCCTGGACGATGGCAGGCGCCATCTGCACCTCGTAGAGCCGCGAATTTCCCGGCGACGCGCGCTCGGCGATCCTCTTGCGCATTTGCTGATACACCAGCGTGACCACCAGCGGAGCCGCCATCTGCTTTTCCATTTGCCCGTTCCAGTTTCGAAGCAGCGCCACGGCGTCCCGTACCTCGGAGCCGGAGGGTTTCTTGCGATCGTAAGCCGCTACAATCGCACGCGCCAAATAACGCGAAAAGGCGGAATAGACGTCCTTTTCCACCGCTATCATCTCGACCGGCTTCCAACCATCGTGCGCGGTGAGCTGCCCCCGAATCTCCAGGGAGCGAAAGGGCGACGCGAAGTTGCCATGCACACGATACTGATAGTTCTGAGGAAACGGATTCTGGTTCGCCGTGATGATCCAGCCCTGCGGCGGGTTATAGAACGTGGGCAATTCATCGAACGGAATGAAGCCCTGCCATTCATAATCGCCGGAGCTTCCGTCCACTGGAACATCACCATCGTAGGTCTTCCGAATCGGAAGCAGGCCGGTGGCGTGATAGCCGATGTTTCCCTCCACATCGGCATAAACAAAATTCTGCGCGGGGCCTGGGAACCGCCGTAGTGCCGCGGTGAACTCCTGCCAGTTGCGGGCCCGATTTAAATCTAGAAACGGAAACTGAAATGAACCGGGTTCGGCAGCGCTCCATCGCAGTGCCACATAACGGCCTGCCTCGGTGGCACTCACCGGCCCGTGCTGGGTCACCCATTGCCGGAATTCCACCGGGCGGGCCCCCTTCACGGGAATGCTCTCGGCTTCTCCCCGCGCCTGCTCCAACTGGCCGCGAAAAACGTAGCGGCCGCTGGCTGGATCGATCCTCTCGATATAAAGATCCTGCACATCAAAGCCGAGATTCGTGACTCCCCACGCGATGCGTTCATTGTGGCCGATGATCACGCACGGAACGCCCGGAAGCGAAACGCCGGTCACGTTCAGATCCTGCGCCTGCAAATGAACCTGATACCAGGTGGAAGGGATTCCGAACTCGAGGTGCGGATCGTTCGCCAGAATGGGCTTGCCGCTGGCCGTATGTTTCCCGGAAACGGCCCAGGCGTTGGAGCCAGGCTGGAACTCGAAGCCGGCGCGGGACGAAAACAGAAAATTGACCTTCCCCGGATCGCCCGAGGCCAGCATGGCTTGCTTCTGCAGTTCCGTCCGCCACGTGGTGGTGAGGTTGCGATACATCTGCAGCCCGCATAGCAGACTATCGAGCACCGTCCACGGCCGCGGATCGTAACGCAGTAGCGTAAATTCGAGCGGCAGACTGCGGCGATGCGTCTCGATGAAATAGTTGACCCCCCGCGCGTAAGCCGCCATTACAGCGCGGTCCGGCGCAGGCAGCGTTCTGTACTGCTCTTCGGCAATGTGCCGCATTCTCAGACGTCGCGCCTCGCGATCCAACTCCAGCGTCGATGGCCCGATCACTTCCGACAGCTCTCCGGCTGCCAGACGCCGCAGGGCGTCCATCTGCCAAAGACGGTCCTGCGCGGTGACAAATCCTTGCAGGAAGATGGCATCTTCCCAGTTCGCGGCCACAATGTGGGGCACTCCCAGCGTGTCTCTCGAAATCGTTGCCCGTGAAGAAATGGGCGCCGCAATCTGTCCTGAGGTCTGCGGCAGAGGACGATAGGCCACCCAGTAAGTCGCGGCCAAAACCAACACAAGCAAAACCGCTATGCTCAAGTTGATGTACTTGAGGACTCTTCCTTGTGGCACTGAGAAGATTCTAACGTACCATCGCCGGCACGCCGGCCGCCTTCGCTGATCATGCCCTTGCGGTTCATTATCCTTGCGGCCGTCCTGCTACTGAACGGATTCTTCGCCGCCGCCGAAGTGGCGCTGGTTTCCGTTCGGAAGAGCCGATTGCGCGCGCTCGCGGCTGAGGGACAAGTGGGCGCGCAATCCGCGCTCAATCTTCTCGCCAATCCGGCGCGTCTGCTCTCGGTCACCCAGGTCGGCGTGACGCTCGCCAGCCTCGGGCTCGGATGGGCGGGTGAAAACAGCGTTTATTCTCTCTTTCTATCGATCTTCCAGCCCTGGGTGCCCGCGAAGCTGGATCCCGTGCTGCACGCCGTCAGTTTCGGCCTGGCATTCCTGCTGATCAGTTTCGCGCACGTGGTGCTGGGCGAAGTGGTGCCGAAAAATCTGGCCATCGAGAAAGCCGACCGGCTCGCGATTCTGGTGGCGCCCGCGCTGCTGGTCTTCGATCGAATCTCTTCTCCCTTCGTCTACTTCGCCGCCCGCTCCTCCGCAGCCATTTCCCGATGGATCGGATTGCGCGGGCTACATACCGGCGGCGGACACTCGGCTGAAGAGTTGAAATTCATCGTCAGCTCCAGCCGTCTGGAAGGGCACCTCCATCGCTTCGAGGAAGATGCCATCCAGGCTCTGCTCGAGCTTCCCAATTACTATGTCCGCGAAATCATGGTGCCGCGCAACGCCATTGTGTCGGTGTCGGTGGATGCCGGCCTCGATCAGGTGATGCGGCGGATGCGAGAAAATCAGTACTCCCGGTTGCCGGTCTATGAAGGGTCACCCGAGCATATTATCGGCTACGTTCACTACAAAGACATCATGCGAATTTGGGAAGAGCGCCGAATCGCGGCCGAGCGGAATCGCGCTCTGCGTCCATTTCATCTCTCGCGCGTGCTTCGCAAACCGCTGGTGGTGCCTGAAACCAAACCGCTGAATGATCTGATCGACGAGTTTCGCAAGACGCACAAGCACATGGCCATGGTGGTGGACGAGTTTGGCACCATCGTCGGCCTGGTCACGCTGGAAGATGCGCTCGAACAGATCTTAGGCGAGATTGGTGACGAGCACGACGTGAAGCGACCCCGCCAGGCCGCCGAATCGACAGTCTTCGAAGTGGAGGGCGCCACCACGATTCGCGACCTAGATACACAGTACGGTCTGGAGTTGCCCGGTGATGCCGGCTTCGAAACACTGGCCGGATTTCTGCTTTTCCAACTGGGTTACATTCCCAAGACGGGCGAATCGGTCGAATATGGCGGCCGGCGCTTCACCATCCTGGACATGGACCACAACCGCATCGCTCGCGTCCGCATCGAGCGCCTGCATCCAGCTTCCGAGGCCGAGGCCGAACGGGCTAAGGAACCCCAGCGAAGCTGATCTCCAGCCCGTAATGAATCACATGCTATCCATCCGAAATTCATACTGCGCGCGATGTCAGCAGCACAATCAAGCCCGCAGATACCGCGCGCATGCAGGCCCAGCGGAAGTGTATGCGCCTTGGCACTGGGCATGACCCGGAACTTGCAATTCGATATCCAGCACGTAAACGAAAGATTTTTCAAGCCGCCCGAGTAAACTCTGAAGCGGTGGCCGCCCACCTGTGCGATGCAATCACTAAGGACATTCGCTGGATATTTGCATGCGGGCCGCGGCTTGGGCCAACTCATCGCAGCGATTATTGTCGGCGTGCGAGGCATGGCCCTTGGTCCACTCCCATTTCACTTTGTGCTGCGATACCTGCTCGTCCAGCTCATGCCAGAGATCCTGATTCGCTACCGGCTTCTTGCCGCCGGTGCGCCAGCCGTTCATTTTCCACTTATGAATCCACTCGGTGATTCCGTGCTTGACGTAGTTGGAATCGGTCACAATCTCTACTTCGCAGGATTCCTTCAATGTGCGCAGCCCTTCGACGGCAGCTTTAAGCTCCATTCGGTTGTTGGTGGTCTCCTCTTCGCAGCCGAAGATCTCGCGCTTTTTGCCGCCGTACCGGAGAATGCAGGCCCAACCGCCCGGGCCGGGATTGCCGATACAGGAGCCGTCCGTGATGAGCTGGACCTTCTTGAGCGACCCATCGGGTTTCAGCTCAGACTTCAGCGGGCTATTAGTTGGAGATTTCGCAGATTTCCCGCTGGAAAAAAGCATCGACCTGATCCAGAATTTGTGGGGCCTCAGTGGCCTTGTAAATTTCGACGCGCAGCTTCGATCCGTTGCGAACGCCGTGCGTGAAGTAAGTGGCAAACTGCTTCATCTTGCCGACCGCGTCGGGTGCGGCGCGATCGAGCAGCATCGCATAGTATGTCCGCATGATCTCGTAGCGCTGGGGCTCGGTGGGATGATCGTAAGCTCCTGTCTCGAGGTACTGCCGGATCTGCCGGAAGATCCAGGGATTGGAAGAGGCCGTCCGGCCGATCATCACCGCGTCGCAGCGGGTCTCATCGACCATTCGAACTGCATCTTCGGGCGTCACGATGTCGCCGTTGCCGATCACGGGAATCCGGACGGCGGCCTTTACCTCCGCGATCCGGCTCCAATCGGCTTTTCCGCTATAACCTTGCTCGCGCGTGCGTGGATGCAGCGCGATGGCCTGCAGTCCGCAGTCTTCCGCCAATTTTGCCATCTGGACAGCCACGAGTTCACGATCGTTCCAGCCCGCGCGGAATTTCAGCGTCAGCGGAATCGAGATCGCGGCGCGCACCTTGCGCAGGATCTCTTCCACCAGAGGCAGGTCCCGAAGTAATCCCGATCCTCCGTTGCACTTCACGACTTTGTTCACCGGACAGCCGAAGTTGATGTCCACGATATCGAAGCCGAAGTCTTCACACGCCTTGGCTGCGTCGGCTATTACCTGCGGATCGGAGCCAAAAAGCTGCGCCGAGATGGGGTGCTCCTCCGGTTCGAAATAGAGGTAACGAAAGGTTCGCGTGGGCTTCTTGGATTTGAGCGAATGGATGACACCGTGAGAACTGGTGAACTCGGTCATGATGAGCCCGCAGCCGCCCTGGTTGCGGATCAATCGCCGGAATACAGTATCTGTAACGCCAGCCATAGGGCGCTAGAACTGTGGCCGGCGAAATTCCGACCGGTCCGATTTGAAATGCCTTGGGAAATGCCAATCTAAAATCATTTTAACGGTTCGGGTTGCGAAACGCAGCCGAATCGTGCCACGTTTAATGAATAGGGAGGAGTGTGGCGTGAACTCCAAGATTCTGATAGCTTTCGCCGCCGGTGCAGTAATTGCGTCCGGGATAGTCTACATTGCCGTAAGGCCTGAGGACGCCGCGCCGTTGCCAGCGCCGGTAGTAGTCCGGCCACAGGCGCCGGTTTCTGTCGCGGTAGCGCAAGTTGATCCGCCTCCTGCCGTCATTCCGCCCCCTGTGGCCCAAGAACCCGTGGTGGCGCCAGTACCCGTTCCCGCGACACCGCCGGTACGGGAGAAGCCTTCTCCCCTGCGGCCGCCGCCCGTGCACCGGGCGAGCCCCGTAGTTGTCGCCCATAACGAAAAGCAACAACGCGAGACCGCTCCGTCGCCGATGCCGGCGCCTGCCAGCCCGCGCCGGTTCCAGATCCGGCGCCTCAGCCCGTAGCAACGGTGCCGCCCGCGCCTGCTCGGCAGCCAGAAGCTCCGTGCCGGCGCCTGTCCAGATCCCCCCGACCCGCACGCCCAACACGGTGACGATCCAGCCCGGTACGATTCTCGCGGTGAGAATCGGCGAGACGATTTCGTCGGTCCGCAATGAAGCCGGCGACGGTTTTGTCGCCACGCTAGAGCGCCCACTGGTGATAGACGGATTCGTGATCGCCGAACGCGGTGCGCGTGTGGAGGGCCGGGTGGTTGAAACACAGCATCCCGGAGGATTGAATGGCGCATCGAATCTGGGCGTCGAAATCGTCGAAGTCTCGACTTCGGACGGCCAACGCATCCGTGTCCATACTGCGAAGTTCCGGAAAGACAGCGCTAGTTCCGATGGCCGTGACTTAGCCAACGTTGTACTGACGCGCGGCAAGCCGGCCGAGATTCCGGCGGAGACCCGGATGGTTTTCCGGGTCCAGGAGCCGATCACGATTACCGAGCACCTGCGATAGGCATACAATTGGGGGATGGAAAGTTCCCGGCGAAGTTTCATCCGCTCCATCCCCGCGCTGGCAGCGCTTCCCGCTTCCTGGACGGCTTTCAGTACGGCATTGAAAGCTGCGCCCTCCGCGCCTGACGCCAACAATGAAAACTATTGGTCGCTGGTTAAGCGCCAGTTTCCCCTCGAAGAGAATCTGATCTATTTGAACGCCGCCAACGTGTGCCCGGCTTCGCGGCCGGTGCTGGACCGGCACGCCGAGTTCATGCGCGACTTCCAGTCCAATCCCTCCTTCCAGAACCGCGCGAAATACGATCCTCTGCGCGAGCGGCTTCGCGAAAAGATCGCCGGTATGCTGCGCGTTTCAGCCGATGAGATCGCGATCACGCGGAATACCAGCGAGGGGACCAACACCGTGGTCGAGGGCGTCGACCTCAAGGCCGGCGACGGAGTGATCATCTACGATCACAATCATCCTTCGAACAACGACTCCTGGAAGATGCGGGCCAAGCGCGAGGGATTCACCGTGACCGTTCTTCCGGTCCGCGTGCCCGCGGCTAGCAAAGGATGAGCTGATCTCCCAGGCCGAGAAAGCCATCACGCCGCGAACCAAGTTGATCGCGGTAACGCACCTGACTAGCACCACTGGCATTATGTATCCGGCGCGGGAGATCGCCGAAATCGCCCGCAAGCGCGGGATCTGGATGCACCTGGATGGCGCGCAAAGTTTCGGCGCACTGGACGTGAACCTGAAGGAGATCGGCTGCGATACATTTTCCACCAGCGCGCACAAATGGCTGATGGGGCCGCTCGAGAACGGCGTTCTGTTTGTGAGGGCGGATCGGATTGCGCAGGTGTGGCCGTCAATCGTGACCGCAGGATGGTCGGATCATCTCAAGGGCGCGCGAAAACTGGAAGTGTACGGCCAGCGGGATGATCCAAGGATCGTCGCATTGGAATCGGCCATCGATTTTGCAACGCTCATCGGGCCGGCGGCGGTGGAAGCGCGCATGCGGTCTCTGTCTGGATACATGAAGCGGCAGCTATCGGAAGTCGGCGGCGTAAAGTTGAAGACCAACCTTGAGCCGGAACTATCGGCCGGTGTTATTAAGTGCGACATCAACCGCGTTCCGACCAAGCAGGCCTATGATGCGCTGTGGGACCATCATCGGATTGCGATTGCGATGACCGCGTCCGGCGATTCGCAAGGCTTGCGCTTCTCGCCGCACATTTACAATTCACGCGAAGAGATCGATCGAGCCGTAGCGGCGGTGAAGGCGTTGGCCGGCTAAGGTTTTTGTGGCGCACGCACTCTGCGTGCCGCGTTGGCACTCGTCGGCGACCTGCGCCACAGCTACTGCCAGGGTAGCGTTGCCTTGGCGCCGAACTGTTGATTCAGCCGCGCGACCACGGCCTCAAGCTGCGCTTTTGCTTCGGCCGGCGTCAACTTCACTTTGCCGAGCTTGACCGAACGCGCCCACGCCTTCCAGTTCTGCACTTCCTTCATGTGGAAGCCGCGTTCGGTGTGAACGCTATGGCGTGGACCAACAGCCGAGCTTCGAGCTCGCGCACCGGGTCGCCGGATGCACTCGATCTTTCCCTGTCGATCTGTTTTTTTCAAAAGCGCTTTGGCTTCTTTCGAAAGCCCCTCCATCTGCCACGGCTCGCGCGCCGTTCCGATGGCGACAATCGCCGGCCAAAGCGGGCGGTGAATAAAGGTGACCTTACCCGAGACCAGCTTCACCATCAGGACATCGGGATGATCGTCGCAGCGCGCACGACAATCCGTACATCTGCTTGGCTTGCGGATGCGCCCACCAGGATCGCCCGCCGGTATCGCCAGCGACGAGACCGGTCACACTCGGAAATTTAGGGTCGGTATCGAGCAGCAGATCGAATTCCTGAAGGCGGTCGAGCAGATCTTCGAATCTCATGCCGTGGATCAAAAACCGATATCTTCTTTGACCTTTTCGATCCAGTTGTACACGATCGGGCAAAATTCCGCGCGGTCGACGAATTGCCACATCCGGCTGTCGATCGAGCCGGTCCCGCGTACCAGGTGCGGGAAGTTGGCGCAGTTCTGCGGACGGGCCTCGTAAACAGTGCACAGATTGTCTTTCAGAAAGACGCAGCCGGCCTCCGTCTTCTTGAGGATCAAGTCGCCGGCCTCGTCCCGCTGCGTAGAGTCGCGCAGAAACTCCTCTCTGGTCACGCCGATAAACTTCGCCAGCTTTTCGATGTCGCGATCCGTGATACCGACCTCGCTGACGCGGCAACAATTCGCGCATTGCGTACAATCGATCTGGGCTTCAATCTCTTCGCCGAACCGCCGCAGCCGTCGATCGGAGTGCCGGTGATTTTTGAGATAAGCCCGGAAGCGGGAATTCTCGTTCCGCTTCTGTTGGCCGAGCCTGCGGATCTGGACCAGATCGGTGAGCATGCCTCTACAATAAAGTATGTCCGTGATCCCCGACGAATTCTACCGGATTCAGAAGCTGCCGCCCTACGTATTCGCCGTCATCAACGAGATGAAGGCCAAAGCGCGCGCGGCGCAACTGGACGTGGTCGACCTGGGGATGGGCAATCCCGACGGCGCGACGCCCGAGCCGGTGGTCAAGAAGTTGATCGAGGCGGTCAAGAATCCGCGCAATCACCGCTACTCGATGTCGCGCGGCATTCCGCAGTTGCGCGTGGAGATCGTCAAGCACTATCGCCAGCAATATAACGTCGAGCTCGATCCGGAATCGGAGGCCATCGTCACCATCGGCGCCAAGGATGCGCTGGCACATCTGCTGTTCGCGGTGATCGGGCCGGATGACGCGGTCGTTTCGCCGAATCCCGCTTATCCGATTCATCAGTACGGCGTGATCATGGCGGAGGGCCACGCCTGCATGCTGCCGATGCCCGATCCAGCCACGTTCCTGAACGGTCTCGAACATCTTTATAAGACTTCCTCGCGCAAGCCCAAGATGATTCTGATTTCGTTTCCGCACAACCCGACGACGCAGTGCGTGGACATCCAGTTTTTCCGCGATATCGTCGGTCTGGCGGCGCAGCACGGAACGATGATCGTTCACGATTTCGCATACGCCGATATCTGCTTCGACGGCTATCGCGCGCCCAGCCTTCTGCAGGTGGACGGCGCCAAGGAGATTGGGATCGAGATTTATTCCATGTCGAAGAGCTTCAACATGGCCGGTTGGCGCGTGGGATTCTGTCTGGGCAACCGAAAGCTGATCGCCGCGCTGGCGCGCATTAAGAGCTACCTCGATTACGGAATCTTTCAGCCCATCCAAATCGCGTCGATCATCGCGCTGCGCGAATGCGCCAAGGAGACCAAGAAAATCTGTTCGACCTATCAGAAACGGCGCGACCTGCTGGTCACTGGATTGAAGCGCGCCGGCTGGCCCGTGGAATCTCCCCGCGGATCGATGTTCGTATGGGCGCCGATTCCCGAGCAGCACCGCGCGCTGGGCTCGCTCGAGTTCGCAAAGCTGCTGATGCAAGAGGCGCTGGTGGCCGTCTCGCCGGGGATCGGATTCGGACCGATGGGCGAAGGCTACGTGCGATTCGCGCTCGTGGAGAACGACCATCGCATCAAGCAGGCGACGAAATCCATTCAGCAGTTCTTGAAGAACTAAGTTACCGCGCGGCACCAAGGTATGAGAATGTTAATAGCTGAAACAATGCGGGATCACCGGTCCCGCCAAGATGGAACCGCACCGGTGCGTCTCCCGGAACGAAGAAATCGAAAGTGTTCTCGGGCGTATCGACTGTTCGCTCCGCGATAACGGAATTATCGTTGACTCTCACCACGTCGACCGAGAATTGCGCGCGGGGAGCGGGCTTCATGAAGACCGTTGCTCTGTAATTTCCCACGGGCAAATTGAGGGGCGGGCCAAGCACGCCTTTGTACGACTGCTCGGCTGTTATGTCCACCGTGTAGAGCGGGCGCGGCGAGGCTGCCAGCGCCTTAGGCGCCGTATAAAGATATAACGGCATTCGATAGCTCGCGAGATCCAGATCGGTTAGCTGCGTGGTGCATAAAATATGATCTCCGGGGCGCGCCAGCTCTCGGATCTGGTCCGGAGTTTGGGCCATTCGAACATCGTAACGGCCATAGGTCTCGAATTGGTAAAGCCAAATATCGTTGAACCGGAATCGCCGCTGCCAATCAACAAAAAAAGCGTCAAACGGCGCGGATCTATGACGCTCTTCGTAATAAGCCATGGGGCCGCAAATGATTAGGCGGTCGTCGGGATTCACGTGCTGGACAGAGAGCCAGTAGACGTAGGCATCCACTTCCGTTTTGCCCCGAGCGCTCAACTGGGTCATCTCTTTGGTGCTGCTCGCGAAGGCGCTGCTATAAAAAATAAAGACAAACGCGGCCATCGATGCCTGTATCCATCGACTCGGAAGAAGCACGAACAAAACGCTTCCAGTCACAATGCCAAAGGCGGTCACCGCCATTAAATGGACTTTAGTGAAGCTGTCCACGCTGATCCAGGCGAAGGAGCCAAGCAGGCTAGCCCAAGGAATATCGAGAACAGGGTTGTAAGGGAACGCATAAACACTCACCAGCCACAGCAATATAAGCGGTGTTGCCACGAACAACACTTTAGTCCGCTTGCCGGCGGCGTCCCAGGAATCGAGTCCTTTCACCGCGAATATGGCCATGAGAGGCAGTGAGTAAGAGAAGAGCCGTTCTCGCAACGATCCAGTGAGACCAGCTTCCAGAAAACCGTGAATTGCAAGCTGGCAGAACAAAGTGGCGGCCAGCAGAATCGACAGGGCGAAGCGTTTTGGACCGTATTCTTTGAACCACAAAAGTAACGGCACGGCTACAAATATGCCGGGGGCAAGCAAGAAATCGCCTAGATAAGCTCCCAATAGCGTGATCGATAACTGCGGCAAGCCGAAGTCACCCAACACATGCCCGTACGATCCAAGGCCTGCGGCGCTATGAGCATATTTGAACAACTGCCAGCCGACTTGCGCAGCGATGAGGACGGAAAAGATGGTGAGGGCGTGCAGCCAAAGCCGAGCTGGACCGCGTCGCAAGATCGACAGAGCGATCACAGTGACCAGGACGGCTGCAACCAAGGACCAAGCCGCCACCTTGGTGAGAACCATCGCGGATAGCAATCCGGCAGCCATCCAATCGCGCTTGACCGTGGGCTCCTCTACCCATCGAGCCAGGACGTAGAAGGTCGCGACGAATATAGGATAGTTGAGCGTTTCGGCCATATACAAGCCAGCCCACAAAGTGTGGGGGAGCATTGCCACGGCCGCCGCGAGAAGGCACGCTATGGATCCGCTAAGACCGACGCACCGCCCTAAAGCATACGCCGGGAAAAGAGCGAGACAAATCGCGAAGCAACTGAACCACAGCAACGAGAGCCGGGGATATGGACCCCAGAAGTGCGCAAGAGCGACGAATAGGGGATACAGGGGCGGGGCTCCGGCATGGAACTCGCCATGCGTGGTGAATCCTTGACCGAGCCGGAGATTCTCTCCCAGGGAGAGATATTGAGCTTCATCGGTCGCCAGCAAGGGAAACACGGTCTGAGGCTTCAGGCAGACGAAGTGGATCAACACGGCGACGAAGTAAATCAGCAGCAGCCACATCCACATGTGCTGTGAGTGGGGCCGTGTACCCGCCTTCGATTGCGGGTGAGCCTTACTGGGAGTGTTTTGATAGACGCGTTGTTTTTCTCTCGATGGCAAGCTAGGCGTGCCTTTCAAACCGATCGACATGGAAGCGGCGAGACGCGGCACGAGCGTGAAGATCGTAAAAACCTTGATCGAAAAGAACGAACAAAACCTCGCGCACGCCCGATTCAGTCTGCTCGAAATGCTGGGCGACGCTAGCGAGTGCGATATCGGCGGCTTCCTCTGCCGGGTAGCCGTAGGCGCCGGTGCTGATGGCCGGAAAGCTGACGGTACGGGCGCCGCGCTCTTCCGCCAACTCCAGAGACTTGCGATAGCAGCTCGCCAGTTGGGCCGGCTCGCCGTGCTTGCCATCCTGATAGATGGGGCCAACGGCGTGGATCACATACTGCGCTGGAAGCGCGCCGGCTGCGGTGACCACGGCGCTGCCGGTTGGACAGTCACCGGAACTGGCGCGGATTTCATCGAGTTCGCGCATGATCGTGGATCCGCCGGCGCGATGGATTGCGCCATCCACTCCACCACCCCCGCGCAATCCGGAATTCGCTGCATTGACGATGGCGTCCACGCGGATCTTGGTGATATCGCCGACCACCAGACGAAGTTTCTTCCCGTTCGGGAAATCAATCTCCATGCTCTATAGTAGGATTTGAACCGCGCGGACGCAATGGTGCTTTTTGATATCGACGGAACGCTGATCCGCCGCGCCGGCCCGCATCATCGGCAGGCGCTGGTGGAGGCGATCCGGCGCACTGTGTCAGTGGAAACCACCACCGACGGCGTGCCGGTGGCGGGGATGCTGGATCGCGATATTCTCGCCACCATGATGACCCGAGCGGGGATGAAACCGGGCGCCATCCGAAAAGCGATGCCGGCCGTGATCAAGCACGCTCAATCCATTTATGTCCGCACTGCTCCCGACCTTGCGAGGAAAGTTTGCCCGGGCGTGCGGCGCGTGCTAGGCCGCTTGCACCGGCGCGGCGTGGTGATCGGACTTAGTGACCGGAAACCTTTCGCGCATCGGCTGGCGGAAGATGGAGCGCGCCGGCTTGCGGCCTTATTTTCGTTTCGGTGCTTTCGCGGAACTCGCCAAGGACCGCGCTGGATTGGTGCGCTTCGCCATCCGGCACGCGCGACGCGAGGGATGGATCGGCCGCGACAGCCATATTTCGCTGATCGGCGATCATCCCAACGACGTTCGAGCGGCGAAGGCCAACGGAATTCGCGCCATCGCGGTGGCGACTGGCTTGATCGCCATTCGAAGAGCTGCAATCGCACTCACCGGACATTGTCGTGCCCGATCTCCGGTCGCTTACGCTGGAGATGCTGTTTTGATGGAAGCGCAGTCGCTGGCGGTGAAGCGCGCGGAGGTGGAGTTTCACAACTTCGCTTCGCTGGGCGAGCCCGAGCGCGCCATCGCGCATTACGCCGAACAGAACATTCGCCGCGGGGCGGTCATCCGAAATCATTTGCGCTTCATCGGCGAGATGACGCCGTTTCTCGAGATCGGCTCTAACGTCGGGCATACCAGCTACATGCTGGCGAACGAATTCGGCGCGAGCGGCTTTGCGCTGGACATTTCGGCCGATTCGTTGCGCTACGGCGCTGCGTTGCAGGATCGCTGGCGGCTTTCGAGATCGCCCATCCGCGTGGCCGGCGATGCAGTGAATCTGCCGTTCGCCGATGGATCGCTGCGATTCGTGATGGCGTTTCAGATGCTGAGCCAGTTCATGAACATGGAAAGCGTGTTTCTGGAAGTGAAGCGCGTGCTGGCTCCCGGCGGCACGTTCCTGTTTGCCGAAGAGCCGCTGAAGCGCCTGCTTTCATTGCGGCTTTATCGCTGCCCTTACTACAACACCATGAAGCCGTGGGAGCGCAAGCTTGTACGACTGGGGGCTGCTCGGATATCTGGTGCGCGACGTGATCGGCGCGCATCAGGAGGAGAGCTTCGGTATCCGCCAGAATCACACCATGGGGCTGAGCGACTGGCGCCGTCTGATTGACAAACATTTCGTGGATGCGGAGTATGAGATGTTCGTGCCGGAGCGCGGATGGGGTGAGCGTGTGATGAAGCGTGCGGCGACGCGCCTGGATCCTTATCGCTCGCAGTGGAGAGCCGCGCATTTGCTGGGCGGAACGCTGGCCGCGGTTTGCCGCAAGGGCGGGGAAGCGTCGCGGGCGACGTTCGATGAGTCGGAATTTCAGGCACAGCTTCGATGTCCGGATTGTCATGGCTCATTGACTCGCGACGCTGGCGATACCTTGCATTGCGGGCGTTGCAACTATCAGGCGGCGAATGAAGGCGGGGTTTACAATCTGCTTCCTTCCGGCGACCGCGCTGAGCTGTATCCCGGCGATCGAGCGGACGTCATCGATTTTTGCCTGCCTAGCCACACGGAGCGATTGCTGGGGGGGTGGTACGATCTGGAAGGAGTCTTCGGAAATAAGTATCGCTGGATCGGCGAGCATGCGGCGGCCCGGCTGGTCCGCGTGAAGCCCGGCCCGCAGCGGTTGCGCATTCGTGGCCATGCCAGCGAGGGACATCCGGTGGAACTTTCCGCTAGCGCCAACGGGCGCAAGGTTGGCGACTGGAAACTGGACCGCCCCGGATTGTTCATCGTCGAAGCCGACTTGCCGGAGAGCGACGAATATCGCATCGATATTCAAGCTGGGCCGGCTTGGAGCGTGCCGACCGACGATCGGATCTTCACGGTCAACATCAGCATGATCCGGCTGGTGCCGCCCGAATAACTCAGGGAAGCCGCAGTTTTCGAATGAGTGCCTGGAAGCGCGGCTGGTTGTGAATCGCCTCGAAGGCCGGCTCGGTGCGAAGCAGTGGCATCATGATGCTATGTTTCGAGAACGCGATATCGAGCTCATCCAGGGCGTGATCATTCTCGCCGAGGAAGGCAAGGCTGGCCGCTAAGTTAAACGGATCGGCCGTTCCAGATTTCATCGCCGCTTGCAGCTTTCGGTCGAATTCGGGATCTGGTGCCGACTTCTTCTGATACAGCATGCTTCGTTGTATGCACGCTTTGGCTTCCTCCAGTCCGGGCTCCAATTCGAGAGCGCGCCGCGCCTGACGGATTGCATCATCGAAGCGATGAGCTTGCAGCAGCAGCCACCCCGCATCAATATTCACGCGGGCGGATAGCGGATCCAGTGTGATCGCGCGGCGTAGGGATGACAAACCCTGCTCGGTCCGGCCCATGCCGACCAGGAAGAAAGCATAATCGTGATATGCCAGCGAGAAGCTGGAATTGATGGCGACGGCGCGCTTGAAATGCTCCTCCGCCAACGGCCAATTCCACTCGTACCAGAACAGTGCGTTGGCCAAGGCATTGTGCGCTTCCGCGTTCGCTGGGTTGATGGAAAGAGCTTTCTCCGCCGCCGCTCGCGCGAGAGGAAAGACATCTTGCGGCGGACTCCCAGAACGGCCGAGCGCCACGTATGTTTCAGCCAGGGCTGAATGCGCCTGGTCGAATTGCGGATCGAGGGTTACGGCGTTTTCGAAGAAACCAATGCTGCGCTGGAGATCCGTTCGGCTGTCCTTGTGCTGTAAATATCGCCCGTTCAGGTAAGCTTGGTAAGCTTCCACATTGCGGGGGTGCGCCGCGGACGCCGGGGCGGCGTGGCCGGTCAGCAGCTTTTCCACGACAGCGCCAGTAATCCGTCCGGCGGTCTCTTCCTGCATTTGAAACATTTCCGATTCGTTGCGCTCCGACGTGCCAGCCCAAACCTGCGTTTGATCGGAGACTTTGATCAACCGCGCAGCTACCCGAATTTTTCCGGCGCTCTTCCGAACCGTTCCCTCGACGACATAATCCACGCCAAGCTCGCGGCCAACTTGGTCGATGCCGTGGGGTGTCGGCTTGTAGCGGATCACCGAACTCCGCCCAATGACACCCAGCTTGTCCGGATCAAGGCTACCGAACTGGCTGATCAGCTCCTCGGTGAGACCGTCCGTGAAAAGATCCTCGTTCGGATCGCCACTCAGGTTTTCAAACGGCAGCGTTGCGAGCATCACACGTTCCGACTTTCCGGCAGCGTGCCAGGCAAGATAGCCGATGACCATGCTGCAGGAAGCGATTAACACCGCGGCAATGATCCAGAACCAGCGTGCCCGCGGCGGCCCGGGTGTCGGTTGTATGATCGGCAGGGCGCTGACTCGCTCCACTGGCGCGATAAACCGATAGCCGCGCTTGGGGACGGTCTGGATGTACCGGGGAGCATCGGAGTCATCGTTGAGAGTCGCTCGAATCTGTGCGATGCAGACATTGAGGTTCCGGTCGAAATCCACGAACGTACCGTCGCCCCACAACTCATGCTGGATTTGCTCGCGGCTTAAGATTTGGCCCGCATTCTCCGCCAGAAGGCGAAGCGCTTGCAGCTGTTGGGGGGATAGCTTAAGGAGCACTCCGTTGCGCCGCAGGTCATTATCGCGGAGACTCAGCTCGAAAGCTCCAAAGCGTAGAATGAGCGCGCTGGTTTCGGCTGCCTGCACGGTATTAGTATAATGCGGGCCCGCGATTCTGAAGCCAGACTGAAGGTGTTTGGTGCAGGCGCGACGTTTACAACTGGTTCCAATCGATTGACGGCTCAAATAGTTGGCCGTAAACAAAAAATTAATGCAGCATGTCTTGCGCGTTGTGATCGTCTGGCGCAGATTTGACTCCATGACAAGCAGACGAAAGATCCTTCAAGCGGGCGCGGCCTTCGTGACAACGGCCGAGGCTGGCGAAACCAACAAAAGCGACAAACCGATCTTGGACTCAGAGAAGTTCCGACAGGCGGTCGCGGGTGGCGATCTCGCCACAGTCGTCTCCCTGCTGGATCGAGACTCGGCCCTGCGTTATGCGCGGGATGCCGCCGGGGTTTCGGTTTACACGCTAGCCTGCCTGAATGGCCAAACCAAGATCGCGGAAGAACTTATCCGGCGTGGTTTGGTTTTGGACGCGTTTGAGGCCGCCGCTAGCGGGAACAATGCCCGCGCCACGGAACTCTCCAAAGACGACGCCGGTATCGCGCACCATCGTTTGCCGGATGGCCGGACGCCCCTCAACTTGGCAACCCTGGCGGGGCAACCCGAAATGGTCGTCTTCTTTGCAATGAGGGGCGCTGATTTGAGCGCCGGTCCCGAGAGTCCGTTGCTGGCTGCCGTGGATTACCCGGATCGAGCCAAAGCAACCGAGATGTCGCGATTTCTGTTGATGAACGCCTCGGATCCCAGTGCCCGACGGAGCGACGGCAAGAGTGCTTTGCATTTGGCGGCGGCCCGTGGCTACGATGACCTGGTGGAAATGCTGGTCCACCGGGGGGCAAATCCAGAGGTTCGTGACGTGGAAGGAAAACCTCCGGTCCTAGGAGATGTTTCCAAGATCGAGCGCGTCCACTCTGCGCGGCGTTACACACAGGACCTGCGCGGGAATCCGGTTACGCGCGAGGACACCTATGGAATACCCCAGGAACTTATCAACCAGTTCGTGTCGGTGGCCCATTTTGATTTCGAAAAAGTGAAAAAGCTGCAGAAACTCTGCCCGACGCTCTTGATGACGCGAGCCACCTGGGACGAACTTGCCATTGAAGCAGCGGCCCATATGGGGTTGGCGCCGATGGCCCAATTTTTAGCTGACTTAGGGGCGCCGGTCTCCACTTGCACCGCGACACTGTTGGGCGCACAGGACCTGGTTAAGCGAATAGTGCAAGAAGATGGGGCCTGTCTGCGAGAACGTGGCGCGCACGATATTGCCTTGCTCGCTTACACGGCATTCGCAGCCGAGCAGGCGGACATCGCGGAATTCCTGCTGGCCGCAGGCGCGGACGTTCATGCCCGCTCGCTAGGGCAGACCACCCTGCACATTGCCGCGGCGAAGGGCCATGTGGAACTGGCTCGATTGCTGTTGGACCATGGTGCGGATGTGAATGCGACCGCGAAGGTCCGGGGCTCCGACCGGACGCCGCTCGCGATCGCACTCGAAACCAAGCAGCCCCGAGTGGCGGATCTTCTCAGCGCGCGGGGCGGCCGCTCTTGACGGGATCGGGGTTCAATCGAAATTGCGCGAGCCTTCCGTTGGGTCCCACCGCCCATCCGGATTTGCTCGAAAGAAAACTTACCGCGTTGAATGCACCGGTGTCGAAGAGTTTCCAGCTCTTACCGTCGTCGTAGGATATGTCGGAACCGGTGGTCCCGACCGCAATCCACACTTTCTTATCCGGCACAAATGCGACGGCGGACCGATAACCGTTAGGATGCGGCCCGTCGGGCTCGATCCAAGTTCGGCCACCGTCGGATGTCAGGGCAATGTTGTGCTGACTCTCGGCCGGTTTGGTGTAATCACCGCCTACGACAATCCCGTGCCGCGAGTCGGAGAATGCCAGCGAAAATATTCCGGCCGCGGCGGCATCGTTTCGGGCTGGCGTTTGAGCTACTGCCCATGTCCGGCCGCCGTCTTGCGAATAGAAGGCGCGCGCTCCACCCGGCCCGCCGGTTACGAACCAAGCTTGATGCTGTCCTCGGACAATCAGGCATGTGCCGCTAGCCGCAAATGCTCCTTCGTTCGGAAGCGCCGGCGGCGTATGCTGCCGCATCCAGTGCTCACCGCCGTCGGTCGTTGTCAGGATCACGAACTCCCCGTCCACCGGATCGCCGAGCACGATGCCGTGCCGGGCATCCCAAAATGTTATCGCGTCGAAGAAGCCTTTTGAATCGGGATTCGTGAATTGAAGGGCCCAATGAGCGCCCCCATCGATGGTCTTATAAATTCGCGATTTGTCGCCCGGGCCACTCTCAAGCAGGTAGACCGTGCGCGCATCCACGGCGTGTACACCACGAAAATCGAGCGCTTCAGCGCCAGGTACGATCCCAGCGTGCCAAGTTGCGCCACCGTCGGTCGTCGCAATATAAGTACCACCCGTTCCACTCGCCCAGACTACTCGACCGTTTGGCGAACTAACGCCCCGCAAGGATGCCACGACACTGCTTTGGTGACTCACCCAGGTTTGCGCCCCCAGCAAATTGGTCAGGACCCCAAAGGCCACCAGCGCGCTGCGAAACACAGAAAGCTACGCCTGGGAGTCGACGACGGTTTGAAAAGTAATGGCGGCGGTGCCATTTTTATCCGGATGAACCACTACCCGGTAGAGATTTTCGCCGTGATTTTGCGGGCGTCCGGCGGTCCCGGAATTGGCCGAGACGTGCGGCGCAGTAGTTGCGTAAAGGTGCAACGCCACGAAAGTTTCGCTCGGAGCAAATTCGACCAGCACTTGCAAAGCGCCATTGTCCGATAGTTGCTCGATACGCTTTTTGCCACAGGAGACGAATTTGCCGGCGTCGCCCAGAAATGCAATACCCGATGGACCAATCGGCGCGACCAGGTAATACGAGCCATCGTAGTCAACCATTGGGCTAAACACTGCTCCCGGTTGAATCACCGTGCCCTTATTCTGGAAATAGTCGTAGACATAAGCCGGTCCTGTCACTCCCAGCGATTCCGGCGAAAACGCTATTTGGCTCAAAGCGCCTGCGACTCTCGCGTACGCGAGCACGTAAGCTGTTCGGAGCCCGGCGTGGTCCGTGTACGTGGAGGCGATCATGGGAGCGGAACTGTCCAGCGTAAAAGCCTGAAAGGTTGCGTCCAGCGGCGTGAGGACGGCATCGGGTTTCACGATCACACCATCGGTCCGCACCGCATGGCGGAGATTCACTTCATTGGCCGCGCCAAGTTGGTCTCCCGATCCCACGGGTCCGGCCATTAACGTCGCTACCAGAACGTCCCTTTGGTTCACACTCTTGAACGCGTCGGAAAGGGCCACAATCCCACGGCGCTGGCAATGCGAGAATTGAACAACAATTGGTCCCAGCGCGCCCTCTGGAAGCTGTCGCTGCTGGTGCGCACGCGCGATGACATTTTGGTACTTGGTGGACTGCATGATATGCGACGACAGCGGCATGCAGTAGACGATACTGAGGCCGGCCGCTTGCATCGCGGACGCCATGTTATCGAGAAATGCATCCGGATCGGTAAGATTGAAATCCGTAGACTGCCGGGCCGCATAGCCAGTCCTGCTCCAGCACCTGCACGCCGTTGCTCGATAGATACGCGGCAAAATCCTTCCAGTATTGCGGATCGGTGGCACACGAAGCCGGAGATTATGTACTGGTTGCGCAACGGGCTGCTCTGATCGATCCAGCGCGTATGCGTGATAAGCGGCAGCCCGAGAGACTTCTGGAACGCCGCCAAGCCATTCGGAAAAATCGATGGATCCGCCTCAAAAGTGTCCAGGCCGCGACCGTTACTGGTCCAGGAAGGCGGCGAGCCCTTGGGGTAATGCCAGCTATCGAGCTCCATAGAACCGATCGGCGCGGACAAACGCTTCGAACTGTGATGGCAACTGATCTAATATCGGGATATATTGAGTTGGATCGGTGGGGTGGTAGTAATAAGCGGCGCCCGAATCGGTCCAATAGCTGAGCTTGTTAAGCAGCGCATTGGCGTCGTTCGAAGGAAGATTCTTGCCGGCAAGACCGGTCAACGTCTGGCCCCACGTATCGAACGCCGCGTTGATTCCTGGGCCGAATGCCAGGACGGCGCGATGAGTGAACCCGGCCGGCAGCGTGCCGATTCGCGAGTCAATGGCCGCTTCCATCGCGCCATCGCTCGCAAACTGGGTGACAGCCGTCATGAAGTTCGCCGCCGGAGACATTAGGAATGCGTTCGACTGCGAATCGTAAAACAGCCAGGGACTGCGAGTGTTCAGCGAGTTGAAGTTATAGGACCAAAGACCGCCAAAGGTGAAGGTGAACAGGTTCTGCGGAAACGAGGTGAAATGCGGGAATCCATTGGCATTGGCGCTGTCGACTCCATATTGGTTAGAGAACAGGACCACGGTTCGCCCGTCATACAGGCGGATGGCGCTGTTTTGCGAACCATAGGAAAAGTCAATTTCCTGCCAGGAACCCAATGAATCGTTGCCGCTGTTAACGGTGACGCTATTAAGAGGCACGCCACCGAACCGCCGAAGATCCAGCCGGGGCTTGCAACCGTCACCTCATAACGGCCGTCGCCATAGACTGATACTAGTAGCCCGGCATTGGAGGAGATCTGTTGTGCTGGGGCAGAATTATCGGTTGATCCGCGCGATAGTGCTGGCAACGCGAGGACAGCCGCACTCTTAAAAACTTCCCGGCGATTAAATTTCGTATGGTCACCCCGCTACGACATGGTACACGGCAACTTAAACAGAATACACTAGAGCCCGTTGCCTAAGGGGACCAAGTACTCCTCTTGGTACTCGCTGGCCACTGAATTCAACTGATCGCGAATTCTTTACAGCTCTTGAAGCTGGGAGATTCTAGACTCGACTACCTTGGCGAAATCCTCTACTTCTTGTGCAGAATACCCCGCGGCGCGGAAGGCATCGCGAATCTGCTGAGGCGAGAGCTGTGCAAGAAGCTGCCCGAGCCATTTGGCGTCAGCGCGCGGAATGCGTCTGCCTATCCAACGTAATTGAAGTTTGTGAGCGTACTCTCTAGGGGTAAAAAGGAAGAAGAAGGAAGGCCTGCCTGGAGTTTGAAAATCGACGTAGTCGGGAGTCGTCTTGGTAATGAACCGGGCATGACGGTAGGCAGCAAGATTGCCCCTCGATTTGCTTAAAGGCCAAGTCAGCCGTCCAGGGCCGAAGGTCGAGCCTAGATCGGTTACCATGAAAACCTGCCGCGGCGTTCCATCCGACTCCTCCTGATACGTCGCGTTGTTGTCGTCGGTCAAGTCCCAGTTGTTCAGGAGAGCCATCATCACTCGGAGTCCATTGAGCTCTCGTGTTCCGGTGAAAGGCGACTGGCTCCATTGCCAGTTGCCGCTCTTTTCCTCGCTCTTGAGATACCTCTTTAATCGAACGTTTGGAACGGAACCGTCACTGCTGACGAATTTCTGGCCGCGGTGAAGGTGCGGCGGCAGGTCGCGTACCTGCAGATTGGAGACGAAGTAGTCCTCATTGGCGAAGTACCCGATTCCCCAAGTCAGCCGGGAAGCTACAGTTTCTGGCCGGGCTTCGGAGCCCAGTTTAACTTTCCACTTCACTCCATCCTGGTCGCGCACGAAAAATTTTGGACTGGTGCCATCCAAATCTTCCTTGGTGAAGGTGACAGTGCCCTGAGGTTGATGGTCTTTGCCGCCTGGACCGTAGAAGAGGTTCCGGGACGTAATATCGGCCGGATTCTCCCACAGGACGGGATGGCCGTTGGCGGTAATTTCTGCCGCATCCGCATCGCTCTTAGGGGCTTTTCTTGCGCTAGCAGGCGGTGCTGAGGCCACGGCGAGGATCGCCAAGGACATCGTAAGCCATTGTTTTTTCTTGAACATACTGGCCGTCATCTTCCACATACCCGGATTCCGTGTGCAAGCGGTCTGCCAGCTCTGCTCGAGAATGTCTTGGAACACGGCTACGGGCGTTCTCGTAGTTAATCCCAAGAGGTGATGGATGCGCAAGCTTGCTCTTCTGCTACCACTGGTGGCAGTTTCGCTGCTGCTGGGCGGGTGCCTGTACGTCGGCGACTTCGAAGACTCCGACGCCTATCGTGAGGACTTCCATTCCACTCATCCGCTGGATCCCGGTGGCGCTGTGTCGATCGAGACCTTCAATGGCTCCATTGAACTGCGCGGCTGGGAGCAGAATTCGGTGGAAGTCAACGGCACCAAGTCGGCCAGCTCCAAAGGAGCGCTGGACGCGCTCAAGATCGAAGTCAACACGACTTCTGGTTCAGTGCGTATCCGAGCCGTGCGGCCTCCGGATTTCTACCGGAATATGGGCGTGCGCTTTTCGATACGCGTGCCGCACAAAGCGCTGCTCGATCTCATTTCCACTTCCAACGGGAAGATCCAGATCGAGGATGTGGAGGGTCATGCGAGATTGCACACCTCCAACGGCGGCGTGCGGGTTAGCAGGGTCAAGGGCGAAGTCGAGGCGCGTACGTCAAACGGAACGATCGAAGCGCAGGATGTCGACGGCAACGTAAATCTCCACACGTCGAATGGGGCCATCCGAGCCGAAACCATGCATGGCTCATTTGAGGGGACGACTTCGAACGGAAGCATCACAGCCCGGCTGAATGATCCAGCGGCGACTTGGCCGGTGAGAGCCGAAACATCGAACGGTCACATCGATTTGACGCTGGATGCCAAACAGTTGCCGGAAATCCGAGCCTCCACCAACAATTCGTCCATTCTGCTGCGCCTGCCCTCTTCAGCGAACGCGCGTGTCCGGGCGGCTACGTCGCATAATTCGATCACCTCGGACTTCGGGGGTTTAGACAACAGTTATGATCGACGCCGGCATTCCGAGCTGCATGGCACGATCGGCAACGGCGGACCACTAATCGATTTGTCGAGCAGCAACGGATCGATCAAGATACTGAAGCTGTGAAAACGCAGGTCGGAGACCTGCGTCACTACGAAAACATGTAAAGCGGGGTCCCCGGCGCTGGCGCTTTCTCTTCGTCCGGCGCACCTACCGGCTGTTCCTGCAGCTCGGCGCCGATCGGCCGGCAGTAGATCCCGTTGTCGCTCAAGTAAACCTCGAGCTCCGATGGCCGCGGGAGCGTCCCTTGGATCAAGCGCTTCCGATAGCGGATCCTCGATGTACTTCTGGAGTGCCCGGCGCAGCGGGCGTGCGCCATAGCTGCGGTCCACCAGCGTCTTTTCGAGAATGTAGCGCGCCGCGTCTTCGTTGACCCGGATCTTGATCTGTTTGGCCACCAGGTTGGTATTGATCTGCTCCACCAACAGGTTGATGATCTTGAGCAGGTCTTCGTCCACCAGCGAGGTGAACAGAATCACTTCATCCAGGCGGTTCAGGAACTCGGGATTGAAGGCCTTCTTTACCTCGGCCATCACCTGGTCTTCCACCTTGGGCGGAATGCCAGTGGTGGACGGCGCGGAGAAGCCTATCTGCGTCTTCCTGTCGAGGAAACGCGCGCCCAGGTTCGAGGTCATGATGATAATGGTGTTCTTGAAGTCGACAGTGTTGCCGAGACCGTCGGTCAACTGGCCGTCTTCGAAGACCTGCAGCAGAATGTTGTAGACATCCGGATGCGCCTTCTCGATTTCATCCAGCAGGATGATGGAATAGGGTGCGCGCTTCACGCGCTCGGTTAACTGGCCGCCTTCCTCGTAGCCGACGTAGCCGGGAGGCGATCCGATCAGCTTCGAGACCGAATGCTTTTCCATGAACTCGGACATATCGAAGCGGACCAGCGATTTTTCGCTGCCGAACAGGAACTCCGCCAACGCACGGGCGACTTCAGTCTTGCCGACGCCGGTTGGTCCCAGGAACAGGAAGGAACCCGAGGGCCGCTTGGGCGACTTCAAACCCGGCGCGAGACCGGCGGATGGCGCGTGCCAGAGCGGAAATCGCCTTCTCCTGGCTGATGACGCGCTTGTGAAGCTCTTCTTCAATGCGGATGAGCTTGCTGACCTCTTCCTCTTTGATGGCGGTCATGGGGACGCCGGTCCAGCGCGCGACCACGTCTTCGATATCGTCCTTGGTCACAACACCGGTGGAGGTGTCGTCCAGGTTGTACTTCTCGCGGAGTTGCCGCAGATTTTCGCGCTCCTTGCGTTCTTCATCGGAGTAGAAGCGCGCCTTCTCGAACTCGTGATTCGCGATGGCGTTTTCCATGCGATGCACGATGAACTTGATGCGCTTCTGAATGTCGGCCACTTCGCCGGGCAGGGTAGTCTGGCGCAGCTTCACGCGCGCGCCGGCTTCGTCGATCAGATCGATGGCTTTATCTGGAAGGAAACGATCGGGAATGAAGCGCGTGGAGGTGCAGGACGGCCGACTCGATAGCTTCATCGGTGTAGGCCACGGCGTGGAACTTCTCGTAGCGTTCCTTGATGCCGAACAGAATGCGAATGGCATCGGACTCGGTGGGCGGCGGCACCTTCACAGCCTGGAAGCGGCGCTCGAGCGAGCGGTCCTTTTCGATGGACTTGCGATACTCGCCGGGGTTGTGGCGCCGATGCACTGGATTTCGCCGCGCGATAACGCAGGCTTCAGGATATTGGCCGCGTCCAGCGAGCCTTCCGCCGATCCGGCGCCTACGAGGGTATGGAGCTCATCAATAAAGATGATGGCGTTCTGATTCTCCATCAGCTCCTTCATGATGGTCTTGAGGCGCTCTTCAAACTGGCCGCGATATTTCGTGCCGGCCACGATCAGCGAAAGATCCAATGCCAGGATGCGTTTATCGGAGAGGAAGGACGGCACGTCGCCATCGGCGATTCTCTGGGCCAAGCCTTCCACGATGGCGGTCTTGCCGACGCCCGGCTCGCCAATCAGAACCGGATTGTTCTTGGTGCGGCGGCACAGGATCTGAACCACGCGCTCAAGTTCATAATCGCGGCCGATCAGCGGATCGAGCGAGCCGTCAATGGCGGCTTGCGTCAAGTCGCGGCTGAACTCGGCCAGCAGGGAGCTTTCCTTCGGCCGGTTGGAAGCGACTTTTTCCGAAGAAGACCGCTGGATCTCTTCACGCACCTGCGACAGGCGCAGCCCGCGCTCGTGCAGGATCTCGGCCGCGAAGCATTTTTCTTCTCTCAGCAAGCCCAGCAGCAAATGCTCGGTGCCGATGTGCTTGTGATTGAGGCGCTCGGCTTCCTCGGCGCCATACGCCAGTACGCGCTTGCATTCATGGCTCAAGCGGAAGATCCACAGAAGTAGAGACCTTCTCGCGGATGGTGGTGTGGGCTTCGATCTGCTTTCGAATGGATTCTATGGCCGCGTGCGAGCGCAGAAAACGATTCGCCAAGGCCTTGTCTTCACGAAGAAGTCCTAACAGGAGGTGCTCGGTCTCGATATAAGGACTACCAAACTGGCTAGCCTCATAGCGGGCAAAGAAAATGACTCGACGCGCCTTCTCGGTATATCGTTCAAACATAATTACCGCCGTCTTTCCACATTATCGGTTGTTCCTGGTCCGGGCGGCAGTGTGGAAACCCATCGCCGGACCAGGGGGCCAGAACCCCTTTGTTCAATTCAAGAATCCGGTCGCACCGGCTGGCGAACGTTAGATTGTGAGTAACGTAAATCGACGTCAGCTTATGAGAGCGGTGCAGTTCCTGAAGCAGCGAAATGATCATCTCGCCCGTCCGAAAATCCAGGTTGCCGGTGGGCTCGTCAGCCAGCAGAACGGCAGGATTGCCGACCAGGGCCCGGGCCAGAGCGACCCGTTGCTGCTCGCCGCCCGAAAGTTCTCCCGCACGATGTGAGGCGCGGTCTCGTAAGCCGACTTCATCTAACCTCTCCAGTGAAGCTGGCGTGGCTTCGGTTACACTAGCACCCCGTATCAGCAGCGGCATCATCACGTTCTCAAGCGCCGTGAATTCCGGCAACAGCGAGTGATTCTGCCAAACAAAGCCAATCTCCCGATTGCGAAACTCCGACAATTCAGCTTCCGGAAGACTGAAGATGTTCTTTTGATCGAAGTATATCGCACCGTTGGAAGGCCTGTCCAGACCACCCAGCAGATAGAGGAGAGTGCTCTTGCCAGTGCCGGACTCACCCACCAGCGAAAGTTGCTCGCCGCGCGCCACTTCGAAGTTCAAATCTGAGAACACCACCAACTCCGTTTCCCCGGACCGGAACTTCTTGGTGAGGTGGACGCCACGGATCACCGCGGCGCCATCGTTTTCCATGCGCGTGGACCCTCTCTGCTACTAGGCTAGCATTTGTACGCAAGTGTTGGCCTAGTAAAGTACCCTAGGTGAAAACACGCAGTAAGAAGGTCCAGGCTGAGGGCCGTGCCGTGAGATCATGGATTTGACCGCTGTAACCAGCGGGGGTACAAGGGCATGACGATCAAGCTTAAACCCGAAACCGAACAACTCGTGGAGGAAGAGCTACAGAATGGCCACTTCCGTTCTGTTGACGAGATGATCATCGAAGGTGTCCAAGCCCGGCGAGGGAAACCCCTGTTGGGCGAAGCGAGACGCAAGACGGCCGCTGAAGCGGTCGCGCACATTCGCGAGCTACGCCGCGGGAACCGGCTGCCTGCTGGAGTTACCATCAAGGACCTCATTAACGAAGGCCGGGCTTGACAGCGTTCGTCCTCGACAACTCTGTCACTATGCGCTGGTGCTTTGAGAACACTTCGACGCCGTACGCCGAGGAGGTCCTTGACCAATTGTTGGCCGGCCAGCAAGCCAACGTTCCGATATTGTGGCTGTATGAGGTTGTTTCGGTACTGGCAAAGGCTCAGCGGAGCGGTCGATCAACTCCGACAAGGCCCACGGCTTCTTGGAAGACATTAGGTCGCTCGACATCACCGTGGATGACGAGAGCTTTGGCCACATCTTCGGCGACGTTCACAGGCTAGCTGTTCAGCACGGGCTGAGTGGATACGATGCAGCGTATCTCGAACTAGCGATCCGCCAGAACCTGCCCTTGGCTACGCTCGATGAGGACTTGCAGAGAGCCGCTCGGGCTGCGCGTGTCGCGCTGTTCCTGCCTGACGGGTGAATACAGCCACAAATGCTTGTGTAGTGAGCGCGGAAGGAATCGAACCTTCAACCTGCTGATTAAGCCGACACGCCTGTCAAGTCCCTTGTATTTTCGCGTTCTACAACACCAGCAGGCCCTTACGGACGTCGTGCTAACAAGAAGTCTCGGTAGGATAGGGCCATGGCGTGAGATCATGGAATTGACGGCTGTAACCAGCGGGAGCATAAGGGCATGACGATCAAACTTAAGCCAGAACAGGAACGCATCCTGCAAGAGGCTCTCCGCCAGGGCCGCTTTCAATCGGTGGAGCAGGCCTTGGACAAAGCGCTCCATTCAATTGTCCCCCCAGAAGTCGTCAGACCCACGCTGTCTCCCGCTGAACGTGCCAGCGCGTACCGATCTTGGGCCGAAAGCCATCCTCGTAACACGCCGGTTTTACCCGACCAAGCCATCAGCCGTGAAACGATTTATTCGGATCACGGGTAAATGAGCGTTCTTGTCGATACCAATATCCTGTTGCGCAGCGTTGCACCCCTGCACTCTCAATATGCCGTAGCTGTGGAGGCGGTTTACAAGCTTCTCGCCGAAGGGACGCCGCTCTACTTTACGCTCCAGAACATCGCCGAATTTTGGAGCGTCGCGACTCGCCCGGTTGAAAACAACGGTCTTGGCTTTTCGATCCCTTCGACCCTCGGCGAGGTAGAAAAGATCGAGGACTTGCTGATGCTTCTCCCCGATACTCCTGCCGTTTATGCCGAGTGGAAACGGATCGTCGTTGAACACCGTGTTTCGGGGGTGAAGGTGCATGATGCTCGGCTAATCGCCACGATGCGGACTCACGGAGTACGCAGTCTTCTGACGTTTGACGTGGACGACTTCACCAGGTACGCCGGCATTGAGGTGATGCATCCCAAGACAGTGGTGAGCGCGGAAGGAATCGAACCTTCAACCTACTGATTAAGAGTCAGTTGCTCTGCCAGTTGAGCTACGCGCCCGGGTCGGGAATCAAAATCGTCAGGATGCCGTCGCGCGGCGAACATTCCACCTCGCGGCAACTCTTCGATTGTACCATTGAAGCAAGGCCATGCCCGCTGTCGGCCGCGTTCTCGAGACTTCGCTCTACGTTGACGATCTTGCCCGCTCAATCGGGTTCTATCAGCGCGTCTTTGGCTTCGACACGCTCATGGCCGATGACCGCTTCTGCGCGCTCAACGTTTCGAGCAAGCAGGTGCTTCTGCTTTTTGTTAAACACGCGACCACCGAGCCAATCACGATTCCCGGCGGCATCATCCCGCCCCACGATGGGGATGGCCAGATGCATTTGGCCTTCACGATTTCAAAGCAAGACGAAGCCGCCTGGACCGAACATCTGAAAGCGGCCGGCATCGCCATCGAGAGCCGTGTCGCTTGGCCGCGCGGCGGATTCAGCCTCTACTTTCGCGATCCGGACGGGCACTTGCTCGAACTGGTCAGCCCGGGATGCTGGGAGATTTACTAGACGCCATCGCCTCGGCCGCGATCTGCGCGATGTCCATCAGCTTGGGCGGAGTTTTGGAGACGCCCGCCAGCGCATCGCGAAACATGGTGTTGCAGAACGGGCAAGCGGCTCCGACAACGCTGGCCCCGGTCGCCACCAATTCTTCGGCGCGCTCGACGCTCACGCGTTTGCCCTTCTCCTCGCCCAGAAATGCCAGCCCTCCTCCGGCGCCGCAGCAGAATGACCGTTCGCGTGCTCGGGGTGGATCGATCACTTCGCCGAATCGCCCGATCACATCGCGGGGCGCGTCGTACACGTTGCGATAGCGGCCCAAGTAGCAGGGGTCGTGATAAACGATCTTCGCGCCGTTGGCCGCCTTGGACGGAAGTTGGTCGAGGTGCCGCGCCAGGAACTCGCTGTGGTGCTCGATCGGCGGCGCTTCTCCGTATTCTTTCCAGTCGACGCCAATCGTCCGCACGCAATGCGGACAGATCGAAATAATCTTAGTCACCTTGTTTTGCTTGAGCGTTTCGAGATTCGACTCCGCCAATTGCCCGAATGCGAGATCATTGCCTAAGCGCCGCGCCGGGTCGCCGGTACACTTCTCCTTGCGAAGAACGCCGAAGCTGGCGTTCAGCCTGCGCATCACCGTCGCGAACGAGGCGATGATCTCGCGGCCTTGGGGATCATACGCGCCCATGCATCCCAGCCACAGGCAATATTCCTGCGTGCCGTCGAAGATCGGCAGCTCCTGTTTTTGAATGAATTTGTCGCGCTCGCTGGAAGAAAACCCCAGTGAATTTCCATTGCGCTCCAGGTTCAAGAACAACTTCGTTCCGTAATCGTCTTCCCATTTGCCGGTGTTCACGGCGCCTCGCCGCAGCCCGATAATGATGGGCAGATGCTGCACGCCGACCGGACACTGGAACTCGCACGCGCCGCAGGTAGTGCATTGGAAGGCTGCTTCCTGCGAAAGATGCTTGCCCAACAGAGGCTCTTCGCCCGCGGGACCGTACTCGTTCAAGTATCCGCGCACGCCCAACGCGATTTCTTTCGGGTTGAGAACCTTCCCCGTATTCGCCGCCGGACAGTGCTCCGTGCAGCGACCGCATTCCACGCAGCTATACGCCTGAAGCGAGACCAGTTGTGTAATATCCTTGCCAGTGTCGAGCCCGAAATCGTCGTCACCCACCAGCGGCGGAATCTTGCTGAACGTGTCGCGCTTCAAGAAGACGGTCACCGGACTGAGCACCAGGTGCAGATGCTTGGTGTGCGGGATCAGAGGAAGGAAGATAAGGATTGCCAGCGTGTGCGACCACCACAGCGCACGGCTATCCTCACCACCCGGCAGGAACGTCGCCAGGTAGGTGATCATCAGGATCAAAATCAGGAGCGCGATCACGCCGGATTCATACGACACCGGTCCCAGCCACTTCGGCCGCAGGACGTATCGGCGAAACGCAAGACCGCTAATGCCGATCGCCACCCCAATACCGAACAGAGCCGCCAAGCGAAAGTAGAACGATCCAAAGAAGCCGTCACGCGACAAAAGATGCAAGCCCACGCCTTCGGCGAAATGGTTAATGGTCACCAGCGCGAACGCGCAGAATCCCCAGAACACCAGGGCGTGCGCCAAGCCGGGCAAAGGCCGCTGCTGGATCACTTTTCCTTGGAGTAGCACTTCCCAAACAAAGTCGCGGGTTCGGCGGGCAACTGGCTGAATGGTGAAGTCGGGATCTTTCTTCGAAGCCAGCACCGTCCGCCAGACTTTGCCGAATCGCAGCCAAAAGCCGTAGAGCGAGGCAATCAGGAGAACGAGAAACAGAGCCGTCTCGGGCCTCGAGAGTTGGACCATAAACTGCGAGTTTAGCGCAGACCATCGGCGTCCTTCGCGAAAACTCGGCTACCATGTGCTATTGGGGTGAATGCTTGCGATTCATAATGTCCGGCGCCGCCGGGTTCATCGGGTCACACCTGTGTGACAGGCTGGTTGCCGAAGGCCATCACGTGCTCGGTTTCGATAATCTCTTGACGGGTGTAACGCGGAATATCGAGCACCTGAAGGCTAGCCCACGGTTCGAGTTTCGCGAGTGGGATGTATGCCGTCCCGTGGAAGTTGACGGGCCGATTGACGGCGTTCTGCACCTGGCATCTTTGGCCAGCCCGGTCGATTACCTGGCGCATCCCATCGAAACCTTGGACGTCGGCTCGGCGGGAACGCGCAATCTGCTTGAGATCGCGCGACGGCATGAGGCGCGGTTCCTGCTAACGTCCACCTCGGAGTGTTATGGCGATCCTCTGGTCCATCCGCAGGTGGAGACTTATTGGGGCAACGTGAATCCGGTCGGATTGAGATCCTGCTACGACGAAAGCAAACGGTACGCTGAGGCGCTGACCATGGCTTACCATCGCGTCCACAAGGTGCGGACCAACATTGCTCGCATCTTTAACACCTACGGCCCCCGCATGCAATTGGACGACGGCCGGGTGGTGCCGGCCTTCATCGATCAGGCGCTGCGCCGCAAGCCCATGACCGTGTTTGGAGACGGCTCGCAGACCCGCAGCTTCTGCTATGTCCGCGATCTGGTGGACGGCCTCTATCGTCTGGCATTTTCGGACGAGCGGTTTCCGGTCAACCTGGGAAATCCGCAAGAGATGACCATTCTGGAATTCGCCGAACGGATCAAGCGGCTGACCGGTACCAACGCGTCGCTCGATTTCAAGCCGCTTCCGCAAGACGATCCCAAGCGCCGCCAGCCGGACATTTCGAAAGCGAAGCGCGTGTTGGGCTGGGAGCCGAAGGTGGGCTTGGAAGATGGACTGCGCGAGACGATCGAATATTTTCAGAAGTTGCCGGCCACGCTGAACGGCTGAAAATGCGGCGAGGAGCTAGCTTTTTGCCAGTTCCACCCAGACTTTAGCGGCCGCGCTGCGGCCCAGTTGCACCGCTTTGCCATCGATCTTGAGCGATAGGGTCTCGTCATAATTCGAGGCCATCATCCGCACCACGGCGCCGGGATGGATTCCTATGCCGTTCAGGTATTCGAGCAGACGGCGGTCGCGCTCGAACACGCTGACCACGGTGGCCTCGGCTTGCGAAGGGGCTTCGTCGAGCGGTTTCCAGCCGCGATTGCGGCGGTCCACGGGCGTGTCGCGCTCCACGCGGTTGCCATGCGGGCAAGCTTCGCCGGTCCCCAGCTTGTCCAGCAAACGCCGCTCGAAATCGGCCGAAACGGCGTGCTCCAGTTGCTCGGCTTCATCGTGAACCTTGTACCATTCCATGCCGAAAATCTCGGTTAACATGCGCTCGATAAGATGATGCCGGTTGAGCACCCGGTTGGCGATGTCGCGGCCCGCCGCCGTGAGCGAGAGCTGACCTTCCTTGCTGACACGGATCAAGGCGTCGCGCTTCAGCCGCTTGATGGCCATGGTCACCGCGGGGGCGGAAACGTTCAGCCACCGCGCCAAAGTGGCCGCAATTACCGGCTCGCCTTCGCTCTCGGCCTCGGCGATGGCCTTGAGATAGTTCTCCTTGGAGATGGTAATCTTCACGCTTAACCAAAATTGTACCGTGGAGTAACCTGCGACTCGCTCCAACACGCCTTAACGTTTTTGGTGAAACTGTAACTATGTCTAGACGCAAAACCATCCGAGTGCTGTTCTGCCTGGCAGCGATCAGCTTACCGCTCTTCCTGATAGCCGAAGAGAAGATCGACCTTTCGATCGTCAGCCGAATCAAGTCCGAGGCCTTCGAGAATTCCAAGGTAATGGACCACATGTTCTTATCTGACCGATGTCCATGGTCCCCGGCTGACCGGTTCGCCCAACTATAAAGCGGCCGCCGACTGGGTGGTCGAGCGGATGACCGAGTACGGATTAGTGGCGCGCGAGGAGAAGTGGGGGCCGTTCGGCCGCGGCTGGGCGAACAAGCATTTTGAGGCGCACCTCATCGAGCCGCAGTATCAACCGCTGATTGGAGTTCCGCTGGCCTGGACGGCCTCGACCGACGGAACCATTACGGGCGAGCCGATGATGGTGAGCATCCGTACCGATGCCGATTTCGACAAGTACAAGGGGAAGCTGAGCGGCAAGATCATTATGTCGATGGCGCCGAAGGAAATTGCGCTTCGAGACCACCTCGCTGGGACATCGTTACACGGACGAAGAATTGGCCGATGAAGCGCGCGCTCCGCAACCGGGTAGGTCGCCGTTCAGTCTGCGCGCACCGGGGAACGCAGCCGGTGGGCCGCCGGCCACGCCGGAAGAGGCACGCCAGCGCCGGGAGGAACGCCGTAAGTTCAGCGAGAAAGTCGCGCAGTTCTACAAGGACGAAGGCGCGCTGGCGCTGCTTTCCTATGGCTACAACGGCGACGGCGGCACGATTTTCGCTTCTTCAGGCGGCTCCTATGATCCCAAGAAGCCGATTGCGCTTGCATCGGTGGCGCTCACGCCCGAGCATTACAATCGCATCGCGCGATTGATGGAGCACAAGATTCCGGTGAAGCTCCAGTTCAACATCCGGAACGAGACTTACGAGAACAATCTGGATTCGGTGAACGTGGTAGCCGAGATCCCCGGCAACCGCAAGAAGGACGAGATCGTGATGTTGGGCGCGCACCTGGATTCCTGGCACGGCGGCACGGGCGCAACCGATAACGCAGCCGGCAGCGCGGTCGTGATGGAAGCCGTCCGCATTTTGAAGTCGCTGAACATGCCGATGGATCGCACGGTCCGCATGGCGCTGTGGGGCGGGGAAGAGGAGGGCCTACTTGGATCGCGCGCCTACGTGAAAGAGCACTTCGCCGATCGCGAAACCATGAAGCTCAAGGCCGAGCACGCCAAGCTGGCCGGATATTTCAACTCGACAACGGCACCGGCAAGATCCGCGGAATCTACCTGCAGGGCAACGACATGGCGCGGCCCATCTTCGAAGCCTGGCTGGCGCCGTTCAAGGATCTGGGTGCGACGACCGTCACCATTCGCAACACCGGCGGCACCGACCACCAGTCCTTCGACGCGGTCGGGCATTCCGGGCTTCCAGTTCATCCAGGATCCGATGGAATACAGCACTCGCACGCATCACTCGAACATGGATGTCTACGATCACATTCAGCCCGGCGACCTGATGCAGGCGTCGGCAATCATGGCTTCGTTTGTTTACAACGCCGCCATGCGCGATGAAATGCTGCCGCGCAAGCCTCTGCCCAAGCCGCAGCCACCCCAGCGCCGGCCCGCCGCCACCGAGTAATTCGCGACGGTATAACTATACTGCTCCTAATTTGCGAGACTTCGCAGGATGGCCTGGATATGGATCTTTGTGCAGTCGATATGCGCGAAGTCCGTATTAGTTTCGTCGAAAATCAGCGAGAGGTCGATTCCAGCCAGCACGATCGCATCCACAGACAGTTGCTGAGCGACTCGCGAGAGAATAGCCCCCAGGCCGCCGATCAATCCCAGATTTCGCCGTACTTCAAATTCTCGTAGGCGCGGAGATGGGGAGTTGCGTAACGTTCCTACGTTATCCAGACGAAGCGGGCGAGTTCCCGATCCTTGCGCGCGCGGTCGACCGGAAACGCCTGGTTGTGCATCACGATGTAGACGCCGGGCGCCAGTACGCGCACAGCGAATAGCGCTTCAGTCAAGTTTTGCAATCCGTCGCTCGATTCGAAGCCTAAAGGCGTCATGGCGCCGGTGAGGACGATGGGGACAGGCAGATTAGGCAGGGACTTTTGAAGCAGCAGGCCAGTATCGATCATGGTGTCAGTGCCGTGGGTGATGACGATCGGCGCGGGATCTTTGAGCTTCTCGCGCACGGCTTCGAGCACGCGGGCGCGATCGGCGTCGGTCATCTCCAGACTATCCTTGTTCATCAGGTGCGTTACCTGGATGTCCGCATCGGGCAGGCGCAGCAGCTTGAAATACCGGTCGATCTTGGTGTCGAGGTTTTGGACGTTACCGGTCTGTTCCGAATAAACCTTTTCGATAGTGCCCCCCGTTGCAATAACGTAGATCTTCTGCATTACGACTGAAGTTTTCTGAGCACGGCGACCAGGACACTCCCGACCACTTCCAGGCTATGCGCGCTGACTTTGTCCATGGTGTCCTTTTCATCGTGCCAGTAGGAGTTGTTGGGCCCGTAATCGAAATCGATCAGATCGAGCGCATTGACGCCTTTGCGGACGAACGGCATATGGTCGTCTTCCATGGGGGTCGCGGAGTCGAGGAAGTATTTGCCGTAGCCTAGATCGTTGGCGGTCTGCCACACCAGGCGCAGCAGTGACCGGGAAGAATTGGTGTCTTCGCAGGATGCCCAGATCTTTATCGCCGATCATGTCGACATTGATGAGAGCCTTGATGCGGGCGAGCATTCCGTCGCTCGACCATTTGTCGGCCAGATGGCGGCTGCCATAGATGCCGTTGGTGTCGGACCATTCGCCGAAAGCCTCCTCGCCGTCGAAGAAGACCAGGTAGATGTCGTCCACGTGTGACATCGAATTGACCACGCGGGCGAGCTCCAGCAGGAATCCGGTGGACGCGCCGCCATCGTTGGCGCCGACGAAAACGCGGCCGGGCATGGGCTTGGTATCGAAATGTCCGGTGATGACGATCGCGCGGCCGGACGCGCCGGGAAACTTGGCGATGATGCTCCGCATCGCGACTGGTCCGGCGGGCGTCTGGGCGGTAAAAGCGTCAAAGGAAGTCTGGCAGTGCAGCGGCTTCAATTGCGATTCGATGTAGGCTTGCAGCTTTTGATTGGCGGCGGAGCCGGGCGGGCGCTGGCCGAAGGCGACTGCCTTGCGCGTGAATTCGAGCGCGGACGATCCGCTGAAGTCGGCGGCCCAGGCAGTGCAAGCGAATAGGATCAGGAGCGCTTTCGTGCAGTACATATATATCCCAGTGTAAAATTCCGTTCACGATCGAGCGAGTCGAACCAGGGCAGGATCAAGGCAGGAGGCGCCAGAAAGAGCGCGGCCACAAAGAAGAGCGGCCCCGGGAAAAATTGCAGGCCGTTCAAGAGCCGCCGGGAGATCAGGCGGAAATATCCGCCCACGGGCTGGATGTCGAACTCCGGAAAACCGGCTTGGTTCAGCAAGTACGCCACGCCATGCCGGGTGTATCGATAATAATCGTGCGGCGATTGATGCACTTCCCACTCATGCGGAACGATCAGCAGCAGGCGTCCGCCGGGCTTCAGCGCGCGCTCGATCTCCCGCAGCGCGCAGCCGGGCTCGCGCACGTGCTCCAGCGTCACGATGTTGATGCAGGCGTCGAACGATGCTTCGCGAAAGGGCAGAGCAGTGAGATCGGCGATGGCATCCAGCTTTCCGTAATCCCAAGCCGCGTCGCCTACGGCGAGGTCGATGGCGATATATTGCTGGCCTAAGAAATATTTCTGCGTGAACGCGCTCGCCCGCGCCGGCATCGAGTACGCGAGCCCCAGGATTAAGCGCAGCGGCGAAGCCTGAGAGCGAGTCATCAATCGCGGATTCGAAGTGCAGAATGTGACGCCGCAGAAAGCCCGGCAGGTGACGCTCGATGGCTTGATAATTCAAGCTTTCTTGCGCGCCTCCAGCATGATCGTGGAACCGGCGCCGCAGGCCGCTTCAAACAACGTGAATGGCAGGGATGCCAGCACAATGCCGAAGTAGAGGAGATCCTTGGCAAGCTTCAGCATCGAAGATTCGCGGATCTTGCGAACCCGGCGAGCCATCGGATCGAGACCGGGCGCGATGCTGGAGGCCAGTCCGGCGGGATTATCGCGCAACGAAAAGTGCTTGCGGCGGACCACTTCGAGGCCGCAATATTCCAGCAGATTCTCGAGGTCGCGCTGGCGGTAGTTCACCAGATGGCGGGGAACGTCAACGCCGTTCCAGTGCTCGCCGAAATATCAGGAACTGCCAGGACGACGCGTTGGGAACTTGCACGATCAGCCTTCCACCGGGCAGCAAGAGGTCGCGCGCGGATCGCAGATACCCGACGGGATCGTGCAGGTGCTCGACCACATGGAACATCGTTACGATAGCGCAGCCGCCTCGCTCGATGGGCGACTTCGCAAGGTCGCCACAAACCACCGCGACGCGATTCTGATTCCAGGCGGCAGTGGCGGCGGGGTGCGAGCTTTCGAGGCCCAAGCACCGGCAATCCGCGCTCGCGCAGCATCTTGAGGAAAAGGCCGCCTCCGCAGCCGACATCCACTACCAGGCCTTTTTGGCCGGAATCTTCGATGGCCCGCATCACAAAATTGACATGATCGCGTAGGACGAAACGGCGATACGCTTCTTCGATGCGCGATGCGGCGTTGGCATCTGGCTGATACCAATATTCGCTTGGATAATAATCAGCCAGTTCTTCGGAGCGACGGCCGCGGCTCGAGGCGAATGAGGCGGCAGGTCTTGCATTCGACGACCAGGAAACTCTTTTCCGTGGTGTGATAGAGGCGGTCGCCCGCGCTGAACAGCGTGCGTACACCGGTCTCCCCGCAACCGGGGCATTCCATTCTCAGATAGCTTGTTCCGTCAGTTCCTTCAGCGGAATCCGGTGTTGCAGGATCAGCGCTCTTACCTCGCGAGATGAAAGCTTCCTTATACGGTTTACGCTGCGCCGTTTCCGGAGCATTTTGGGCAGGAGTATCAGAGCCGCCAAGTCGCCCTTCAGCAGAGCCAGTGCTGCTCGGATTTTTCCGGTCAGCCCCGGATAACGGCCCACCTCCCCCTTGTGGGTCGCGGCCGCCCAAAGTCCCGCTGCCAATCTGCGTCAGGTAATACGCGCCGTTCAGCCAAAGCAAACTCCAGGGAAAAAGCTTCGCTGCCAGCAGGACGCGGTTCCTCTCGATGAGTACCAGCCTGCGCTCGGATCGCAATCCCAGTGTAGCGCCGCGGTGATGCCGCACTCGGGCGCCGGGCATGTAGAGGCATTTCCAGCCGGCGATCCGAGCCCGCAATCCCAACTCTGCGTCATCGGCGTAAGCAAAAAAATCCTCGTCAAATCCACCAATGTGGTCAAGCATCGCCCGCCGATACATGGCCGCGCAGCCATCCGGCCAAAGCACTTCTTCGATGCGGTCATACTGGCCGGTGTCCAACTCGCCACTGCCCCTCCCGCGGTTTTGGCCATCCGGATAAATCAGATGGCCGGCTTTATCGATCCGGCGCGGATCCTCGTGAACGAGGATTTTCGAAGCAGCCATCCCGATTTCGGGGCGGCCTTCAAAAGCGCGAACTAAAGCGGCCAGCCAATCGGGCTCCGCTTCGGCGTCATTATTCAGCAGCGCGACAAACTCGGAGTCGGATGCCCGAAAGCCCTGGTTATTTCCCGCACAGAAGCCAACGTTAACTTGATTACGAATCAGCCTTAACCGAAAGGCCGGATTCTCGGGAAACTCCCGTAGCGCCATTTCCGGCGAACCGTCGTCAGATCCATTGTCTACCACGATCACTTCAAACGGCTGCTCTAACTTCTGCCGAGTAAGTGATTGCAGGCACGACCTCAAAAGATCGCGGCGGTTCCAGGTCACCACCACCACCGAAATCGTCCCCGTTCGGTAATTTTTCACCGACTGTAGTATTATAACCGTAAGTTAACCAGCAACTTGCTATGTTTTCCGTCGGTGAGACGCTACAACGTGCGCGTCTCGAACAGGAACTCGATGTAGCCACTGTCGCCGCGCGCACAAAAATCAATGCAAAGTACCTGCAAGCGATCGAAGCTGACGACCGCAGCAGCCTGCCGAGCAGTTTCTTTTATAAGAGCTTCGTTCACCAGTATGCCAGGACATTGTCATTGGACACGAAAGAGATCGATGCCGAGATCGATCGCGTGTTAAGCGCGGACGCTCCCCTGCCATTGCCCGGTCAGGACAATCCAACCCGGAAAGAAATTCCTCCAGTGAGGTTTGTCATCGCGGTTTCCCAAATCTAGGATCTATGCGTCGTTAGCGGGTTTGATCTTGATGCTGGCGGCTTGCTCCGGAATTTACGGCTGGTGGTCCAAAGGGCGGTCGACGCCGGCGTCGACGGTCGAAGCCGGTGCGCCGGTCGCGAAGGTCGAGGCGGTTCCCATATCTCCGCCGTCGACCAGAAGCGGCGACCGTAGTCCCTCCGCAGCAAACAGCGTCGTTGGGCTCGAAAGTCCTGTTGGATCTGTTGGCGCGCGAAGCAACATGGCTTTCGGTTTCTTCGGACGGAAAGCCGGTGTTTTCCGGAATTCTCGCGCCGAATCAGAGCAAGACGGTGGAGGGCAAGGAGTACGCCAAGATGCGGGTGGGCAACGCGGCCGGGATAGAGGTGCGATTGAACGGCAAACTGCTTGGCCCGCTGGGTCATCGGGGGCAAGTCCTGGTGGTGGTTTTCACGGCCGACAACTTCCAGATCATGTCGCCGGCCAAGGAGAGCGACTAATTACCGGATTGGTTTATTCAATTGCCTGGGCCGGGCTGGCGATCGCACAGACTACGGGCGAGCGTGTTTTCATGCGGCAAAGTCCGGTTCATCTTTCGGGAGTCGTAACAGACAGCGAGGGAAAGGCTCTTGGAGATGTCTCGATTCATCATGCATCGCTGAAGTATCCGTCAGATAAGACGGATCCACAAGGGCGGTTCGATATTCGGACACAAGCTCCTGCTATCGTCTTCCGGAAGGATGGCTTCACCGGCAGCTACTATCGCGTGCAGAGTGACGACACACTAGTGATCAAGCTTGAGCCCGCTCGACAATTCAGAACGTGTCGATCATCTTCGGACTGTGTTTCGCTGAAGGGCTGGCCGAGCAGGTTTTGCTTTGAAAGGGTCCGCGGTGTCAAAGTCACCGCACAAGGCCATGACATCGACTATGGCCAGCGTTGGTTCGTCATTCAGACGCCTGCTGGAAAACGTGGAATCCACCACGGGGCAGGAGCGATGTGGAGTTTTGGCTTGCCGTTTGATCAGGATGTGTGGGCGGCAACCCAATACAGTGAAACGGATTATCGTGACCCTGATGGGTTTTTGATCATCGACGCGCGGGGACAGAACACCAGCGGCGAGCATTGGCGCGTGTTGGGGCATGCCTTCGAAACAGCTTCATACGACAAGGTTTCGACCGAGTCCACCGGCCTGCTCGACAAAGTCCTCGATTCCGCCTGTGTGCTGCCAAGGTAACCTTTTCCATCGGGCACAGTAGTAAACAGACGGCCGCGCGGAGACCAACCGTGACGAGTCCGCGTAGTCAAAGGATGGAACATGGGAAACCTTTGGAACGACCTCAAATTTGCCGTGCGGACGTTGGGCAGAAGCCCGGTCTTCACCGGAGTGGCGGTCCTTTCAGTGGCACTGGGGATCGGAGCGAACACCGCCATCTTCTCGCTGCTGGACCAGGTGTTGTTGCGCCTGCTTCCTGTCAAAGAGCCGCAGCAACTGGTCTTGCTGAGCATGAAGGGTATGCACTACGGCAACAACAACGGCGGAAACGCGCTGTCGTATCCGATGTACGAGGACTTCCGCAAGAACAACCAGGTGTTTAGCGGGATGTTCTGCCGTTTCCCGAACTACTTCGCGCTGACCTTCAACGGACAAACCGAGCGAGTGTCGGGCGAGCTGGTTTCAGGCACATATTTTCCAGTGCTGGGCGTGGGAGCGGCGGTGGGGCGCACTTTTACGGCGGAAGAGGATCAAAAGATAGCCGGCGCTCCGTTGGCGATGCTGAGCTACGCCTACTGGAAGTCGCGATTCGCCGGGGACCCCAGCATCGTAGGGAAAACCGTCGTCATCAACGGGCATTCCATGACCGTGGTCGGGGTGGCCGAGCAGGGCTTCGACGGCGTGGAGCTGGGACAGCGCGCACAGATCTTTGTGCCAGTGGTGATGAAGGGACCGATGATCCCGTTGGCGGATGATATCAACGATCGCCGCAGCCGCTTTGTTAACGCGTTCGGACGGCTTAAGCCGGGCGTGACACCGGAGCAGGCATATGCATCCTTGCAGCCGTTCTTCCACGGCATTCTGGAAATGGAAGTGCGCCAGCCTGCGTTCCGGAACGCCTCGGATTATACGCCGGCAGCAATTTTTGAAAAACGTGATCCAGGTGTTGCCCGGCTCACAAGGCCGTTCGTATCTTCGGCACCAGCTTCAGAAGCCGCTGTGGGTGCTGATGGCGATCACCGGCGCGGTACTGCTGATCGCGTGCGCGAATGTCGCCGGATTGCTTGTCGCGCGGGCGACCTCGCGGCAGAAGGAGATCGCGGTGCGGCTGGCGCTAGGGGCCGGACGAGGACAACTGGTCCAGCAGCTCCTGGTCGAAAGCCTGCTGCTGGCGGCTATCGGCGGTGTGCTGGGATTACTGCTTGCGATCTCGACCGACAAAGTTCTGATGAGCTTGCTGCCACCCGAGACGGCTAGTCTCAACATCGCCACCGTACCCGATTGGCGCATTCTGTCATTCACCATCGGCGTTTCCCTGCTAACCGGTATTCTGTTCGGCCTGATTCCAGCTTTGCAGGCCACGCGCGCCGACGTTGCGCCGACACTGAAAGATCAGGCCGGAGCAGTGGTAGGTGGGGGCGCTCCGGTGCGGTTTCGCAAGGCGCTGGTGACCGCCCAAGTGACGCTCTCGCTGCTGTTGTTGATCGGAGCGGGGTTGTTCATCCGGAGCCTCGCGAATTTGCGAAATCTGGGGCCGGGGTTTCCGCCGGAAAATCTCGTAGCGTTCAATATAGACCCGTCGCTGAACGGTTACGATGCGCCGAGAGCCAAGGCATTTTACCAGCGGCTGAGTAATAATTTGGCATCGCTTCCCGGAGTGCGGTCGGTTGGGCTGGCAGCCATGCGCATTCTGGAGGAGGGCGAATGGGACAGCGGGCTTACCGTGGAAGGCTATACTGCCAAGAACGGCGAGAGCATGCAGGCTTACATGAACTCCATCAGCCCCGGGTATTTTCAAGCCCTGGGCGTACCGATCCTGGCGGGGCGCGATTTCACGATCAGGGACAACGAAGAGATCAAGCATGGTCCCGATCCGAACGACTGGAATCCAACCAAGGTGATCATCAACGAGAAATTCGCGAGGAAGTACTTCGGCACAACCAATGCTCTTGGGCGTCACGTGGGCTTCGGCAACGATCCAGGGACCAAGACCGACATGGAAATCATCGGAGTGATCAAGGACATCAAGTACACTAATCTGCGCGATGAGATCCCGATTCAGATGTTTATTCCTTACCTCGGCGGCCGGTTCGTGGCCGGCATGACGGTGTATCTCAGGACCTCGCTGGATCCCAATCAGATCGCTTCCGCCGTGCGAGGACAACTGCGGCAGATCGACCCCAACATTCCTGTCTATGCGATGCGGACAGTCGAACAGCAGATCTCGAACTCACTGCTGATCGAGCGGTTGATCGCAAGTCTGTCGAGTGTGTTCGGCGCGCTGGCGACGCTGCTCGCGACCATCGGACTGTATGGCGTGATGGCCTACACAGTGGCTCGGCGCACGCGCGAGATCGGAATCCGGATGGCGCTGGGGGCATTCCAGCGTGATGTGATCTGGATGGTGATGCGGGAAGTGATCGTTCTGGTGACGATCGGAATCGCGATCGGTTTCGGCGCAGCAATGGGGCTGACGCGACTCATAAAGAGCCAGCTATTCGGTGTCGAAGCGATGGATCCTATTGCGCTTGTGGTGGCGACTGTCGGATTGGCTGCAGTGGCCTGTCTGGCTGGATACATTCCGGCGCTTCGGGCGAGCCGTGTAGATGCGATGCATGCGTTGAGATACGAATGAGGCAAGTCGGAAACTTGCCCTACTGAAGCTGTCCGGCTTTCTGCGGCTCTTCCCGGGCCTGAGTGCGAGCCATGCGTTTCCGCTGGCGCTCGATCTGCAGCAGTTCCTTGCGGCGTCGAATTTTGATGGAGTCATCCACCTTGCGCCAGAACTTCAGGAAGTATCCGATGGCGGAGGCTATTCCGAAAATGACCACGCCCCACATCCACAGCATGGCGAAACCATTCAAGGCCTCCCAACGAATGCTCAGCAGCACCATCGAGATCGCGACCACCTGCGTGATCATCTTCGTTTTGCCCAAATCGCTGGCGTGGATGGTGTAGCCTTCGGCGGCGGCAATGCTGCGCAGTCCGGTCACTGCGAATTCGCGGCCGATGATCAGGACCACCATCCAAGCGGGCACGCGGTGGATCTGAACAAGCGAAACCAAGGCAGCCGAAATGAGTAGCTTATCCGCAATGGGATCGAGCAGCATGCCGACGGTTGTGATCTGTCCCCAGCGCCGCGCCAGATACCCATCCAGAAGATCAGTGGCGGCGGCAATCAAAAAGATCGACAGGGCCAGAAACTCATTGCTGACCAGGACCGCGCCATGCCATTCAATCCGAAGGTCCTGCTCCACCAGAACGGCCACCAGGAAGGGTACGAAAAAGATCCGAAGAATAGTGAGCAAGGTCGGCAGATTCATCGGGCGGCCCATTTTAACGGTTCGGGAATTCCTGATGCCAGAATATCATTCCACGATGTAGTCGGTGAGCTGGCGCTTTACCGACTCCGGCACTTCGGCTTCAATTTCGCAACAATCGCCTTCATAGCGGCTGGCGAGTACCCTGGCGCGCTCGTGCAGCAAGTGAATGAGGGACCCCTCGCTGGCGGGAAATCGAAATTTGGCGTGCGAGAGCGGATCGAGAGGCAGATCGCGATCGATGGCTGTCAGCAGTTCGACGAACCCTGCGCCAGTTCGAGCAGAAACTGCCAAAGCTTGCCAGCCGGCGGGCGCCCGCACCTCTCCCAGGATCCGCTGCGCGAGGCTATCCGATGCCTCTCCGGAATCGGGCAACAAATCCATTTTGTTGAGTACCAGGATCTGCCGGGTATGGTCGGCGCCGATTTCGGAGAGAACTTTGAGCACGTGCGCGGTTTGGTGGGGAGCGTAGGAAGAGGATGCGTCCACGCACGTGCAGCAGCAACGAGGCTTCGGTGACCTCTTCGAGCGTGGCGCGAAAAGCTTTTACCAGCGTGGTGGGCAGATTGCGGATGAAGCCCGACAGTGTCGCTCATGAGCACCTTGCGGCGCGAAGGCAGCAGGACATGGCGAACCGTGGGGTCTAGCGTTGCGAACATGCGCGCGTCGGACAACACCTCGGCGCCGGTGAGCCGGTTGAACAGCGTGGACTTTCCAGCGTTGGTGTAGCCCACCAGCGCAATGGTCGCGAGCGGCACCGATTGGCGCTGGTGGCGCTGGATGCCGCGTCCGCTGCGGACATGTTCGAGCTGATCGCTCAGTTTCTTGATCCGGCTGTGGATGCGCCGGCGATCTGTTTCCAATTGCGTTTCACCGGGTCCTCTGGTCCCGATGCCGCCGCCCAGCCGCGACATCTCGACGCCGCGCCCGGTGAGGCGCGGCAGCAAATAGTTTAACTGCGCCAGTTCCACTTGGAGCTGCCCTTCACGAGTGCGCGCGCGGCGCGCGAAAATGTCGAGAATCAACTGCGTGCGGTCGAGAATTTTACACTCGAGCGTGTGCTCGAGATTGCGCTGCTGGGTGGGAGTGAGATCCGAATCAAACAGGACCACGTCCAGTTCCTGAGCGGCAACGATGCTGCGTAACTGCTCCAGTTTTCCCGATCCGATCAAGGTTGCGGAATCCGGAGCTTCTCTGGATTGGACGATCGTATCTTCCACCGAGGCGCCGGCGCTTTCAGCGAGCGCCTTCAATTCTTCTAGCGATTCTTCGGCCGTGTAAGTGATGTGATCGGCGCCCCGGCGCGAACGTGATTTCAGTTCTACGCCGACCAGGATCGCGCGTTCCTGTCCTCGAACAGCCAAAACGGATCGCTAATCCTCGACAGGTTCGGCGGACGGGGAGGGCGGTGGAGCGCCTCCGCCAGGAGCGCCTGGCGAAGAAGGATGCGCGCCGGCCGTCGCATGGAAAGGTTTGGAGACCACGACCGTGGAAATAGCGTGCTTGAAAATCAACTGCTCCTGGTTGTTGGTCTCGAGCACAACGGAATATTTGTCGAAGCTCTTGATGCGGCCAGAAAGCTTTACGCCGCTCATCAAGTATATTGTGAGGAAGGTCTTGTCCTTCCGCGCATTATTTAGAAAAGCTTCCTGGATGTTTTGTGCCAGCTTTTCCATAGGAGTGGTCCTTTGGCCGGGCTTAGGCTCGTTTTCTTGAATGGTAATCCCTCCGCCCCAGAGATCAGGGTGGTTACAGCCATCATAGCGCAACTACCTAGGGCTTTATTTCGACGCGGCCCTGGCTTTGGCGACGATTTCCTTGACGTCGGCCATCAGGCCCGGAGCGTAATAAGGGATGCCGTCTTTGATAGTCCATTCGACGCCGCCGGTATGGACCATTTTGCCGTCGCGAATGTCGTCGACGCCGGTCGGGATAGAGGACTTTGAGGTTCTCCAGCGGATTCCCGTTGACCACCAGCAGATCGGCCAGATAGCCGGTGCGGACGCGCCCTAAACGGCCTTCCTGCCCGAGGATCTTGGCGTTGTTCACGGTGGCGTGTTCCAGCACGATCAGCGGTTGGAAACCGGCTTCTTGGTGCAGTTCCAGCTCCCGAATCAGGCCGAAGCCGTACATCTGATAGATGAAGCCGGCGTCGTCGCCCGCGCCGATCAGACCGCCGCGTTTTTCGAAATCACGCAGCGCGGCCATTTCGATGCGGTAATTCTCTTTCCAGAAGGCTTCATCGGTGGACGTCCAGCCGATGAAATACGAGCCGTGATTCGCGGGATTCGGCTCGAAATACTTGGCCAGCGTCGGATGCAGGTAATCGCGGAACCAGGGCTGGTTCTGCGCGCGCGTCAGGTCGCGGCTGGCTTCGTAGATATCGAGCGTCGGGATCCCAGGCTACGTGTGCCTCCACCATGCCGTCGAACACTTTCATGAGCAGATCGTGGTTCGCTTCGCGCCACAGATGCCCGGCATAACGGAAGCGGTCGGTTTCGTCGTTGTAGTTGTAGTTGGCGGGAAAATTCTGGCGGCCGCTCTCGATCGCGGCATCGGGGATGCCGTACCAGTGCTCGATGCTGGTGGTTCCAAACTTGATGTCGTCCCAGGCGTTGGTTTCTTCGACGCCGGCGTGATGAGCGACGCGCAGCCCGTTCTTGTGCGCCTCGTCCTCCATGGCTTCCATCACGTCGCGATAGATGCCCAGGATCTTGATGCCGTCCACTCCCATGGCTTTGAACTCGCGAACTCGCGCGCGGCCTTCCTCCGCGTTGCGCGGGACGGGATTCCGGTTGAACATCGGGTAGACGAAGATGCGCGGCGCGACGATCTCGTCTTCGGCGCTCTGCTTGCGAAGCTGCAATGTTTTCTGGGTGTCACTGCCTACGTCGCGGACGGTAGTGATCCCGCACGCCATCCAGATTTTCAGCTCGTAGTCGACCGGCTGCGGAATGCCTCCGCGTTCATCCTGAATGTGAGCATGGGCGTTGATGAGACCGGGCATGACGTACTTGCCCTTGGCGTCGATTGCGACATCGCCCACCGGGCGCCGGGCGGTCCCTCGCGAAAGTGCGACAGGATCGAGCGCGACGATGTCCGTGATGCGTCCGTTCTCGATGACGATATCTTTCGGACCGGAGGCGGGCGTGCCGTTGCCTTCGATGATGATGGCATTGCGGACTATCAGGCGAGGGTAGCGGCGGCCGCTGACGATACGGGTTGTTGAGGTTTGGGCGAAGAGACAGGCGGCGGAGCAAAGGATCAGAGCGGCGCGCATATTTGATCGTAAACCGAAACACAGGCAAGAATGCCTGTGCCACGCTAATACACCGCGCGACGCGCTTCGCGGGCTTTCGTGACCAGCGAAAATCGCGGCTCGGCGGGGACACTGCCTTCAATCTGCGACGTCACATATTCGCCGACCATCGGACCATGCTTGAATCCGTGACCGGAGCCGCCGCCGACTAACCAGACATTGTCGAAATCAGGATGTCGATCGATCAGGAAATCGCCGGTCGAAGTATTCTCGTACTGGCAAACCCGGGATTCGACCAGCGGCGCGGTAGCCAGCGCGGGAAAGCGCTCGGCGAGGAAAGCGCGGGCCTCTCGTGTGCCGGTTACGACGCGCTCGCCCAAGTCCGGATCGAACTCGGGACCGTGCTGGTCGAATGCCAGTTTAAAGCCCCGATTTTCCAAATCCGGAAGCGAGTATGCACCGCGTTCATCGGTGAAATCGAGCCAGGCCGGCATTAGTGGAGGCGCAAATCTCGGGTCACCGGCGGGTGGTCCGAAAAAGTAGACCTCCTGGCGCGTGGGACGAATGCGGCCTTCAAGGACATCCGGGAAAATCTTGGGCAGCCACGGACCACAGGCATAAACGAATGTGCCGGCGCGGATTACACGGCCCGATACAGTGCGCAGCGTGTCGCCGTCAGGGGGCAGGGCGGCTTCGCGGAAATAGTCTGCGCCGTTGCGAATCGCCTGGGCCACCACTGCTCGCACGGCTCTTCTCGCCAGAAGAACGCCGCTGTCGGGTTCGAAGATCCCTTCTCTGGGCGAAGAAAACCGGATCTGTGGGAATCTCGCTTCGAGCTCCCAATGCGTCAAAGCTTGAAACGATACGCCATTCTTTTCGAACGCAGCTCGCGTGTGCGCGGCGCTAGGATCGCCCAACGGCGGAGTCCATAGGACGCCCGTGCGCTCGAACAACTCGGGCCGCTCGGCTTCCGCGAACAGGCCAGTCCACAACCTTAGCGAGTGCTGCGACCAGCGGGTGTAGATGTCGTTTTGTCCATAGCCCATGCGAATGATGCGCGATTCACCGCCCGAGCTGGCGCGGCCATTTCCGGCGCCATAAGCATCCAGCAGCGCGACCGATCGGCCGGTGCGGCGTAGTAGGTAAGCGGCCCACGAGCCGAAGCTGCCCGCGCCAATGACGGCGACATCATACGAATCAGGCAATAGCAGCGCCCCTTTCCATCTCGCTCGCGCGACGATAGACCAGATCGGCGGCGGCTACGTCCTCTACCGCCATCCCGAGCGACTTGAAAATTGTGATTTGGTCGCCGCCGGTCCGCCCAAGGCTGGGATTCGCGGCCACCTGTCCCAGTTCGGCAGCGATATGGTCTTCGCGGAAACGGCCCTCCTGGATGCCCATCACGATATCGCCGGATTCCTGGAGCGCAGCCGCTCGCGAGTCGACAATCACACGCGCGCGGGCGACCAAGGCAGGGTCCATCTCGCGCTGGTTCGGCCGGCAAGCTCCCACGGAAATCACGCAAGCACCGGGCTTCACCCAGGCGTCGGAAATTACCGGCGTGGGCGAAGCCGTTACCAGGACGATGACGTCGGCGCCTTCGACGGCGGCGTGCGCACTTTCGACATGGCGCAGAGGAACGCCGCGCGAGTCGCCCACAAACTTCCGGGCGTGCGCCACCGTAGGACTCCAACACCGGATATCAGAGAGCTTTCTCACTAACGAGATTGCTTCCAGATGGCTGCGAGCTTGGACGCCGGAGCCTATGATCGCGAGCTTGTGGGCGTCCGGCGACGCCAGATATCGAACGGCTACCGCCGAGACTGCCGCGGTTCTGGCTTCGGTGATGAAACGGCCGTCCATGGTGGCGAGCAGCGCGCCGGTGGCTGGATCGAGCAGGATGATGGTCGCCAAGTGCGACGGAAGTCCTTTGTGTGTGTTGTCGTGATAAACCGTGACCAGCTTGGCGCCCATGGCCGTCGGCGAATCCATGTAAGCGGGCATTGTGCCATAGAATCCGCCGGGCGTTTCGATGACCGTGCGGACAGGTTGCTTGACGCGGCCCGCCGAGAATGCCGTGACAGCCGACTCCATCACGTCGATCAAGTCTTGCATGGAGAGGACCGCGCGAACATCCGCTTCGCTGAGCCAAATGGCCATATCGGTAGTTTACCTGCCCGCTTCGAAACGGTAGACGCGTGGCGTGACTCCAAATTCAGCGCGGAAGGCGCGATTGAAATTAGAGACGTCGCCGAAACCGGAATCGAGGGCAATGTCGAGGATTTTCGCTCGGCGTTCGGTATCAGCAAGCCGGATGGCCGCTTCCCGCAGGCGCGCCCGAAGAACATACTGGTGCGGCGTCAAACCGGTGAGGCGCTCGAACGTTCGAAGGAAATGGTAGGGGCTGAGACCCGCCTCTTGCGCCAAGCGTCCCAGGGTTAGCGTGGCGTCGGGATGGCGTTCAATGGCCCGCACGGAGCGTGTCACTCGCGCCAATGCACTCGGCGGAGCGTTGTTTGGATCGGACCGGAAACCGCCGGCGATTTGGATGGTGTGCGCGGCGAGTTGGATACTGAGTTCCTCCCACGGTACATCCAGCCCGTCATTCATGGTCAAGCCGGCACAGGCTCGCGCCATCAACGACGACAAGGCACGTAGAGGCGGCAGCCGTACGGCGCTGAAACCCAGGCTGGACCCGCGAGCACCGGCGTCGGCCGCGAGACGATCGAAATACTCCGGGGCATAGTAAAACGAGATGCAGCGGTCCCCAACGCCGTGCTCATGGCCGCACTCGAAACATTGGCCCGCGTTGCCGAGCAGGAGCGAACCGGGTGTCATAAGCTCGTGGCCGATACTGGAGCGGTATTGAAAACTGCCCGCCGCAACGATTGCGATCGAGAAGCCGGAGTGCCGCTCTTCGAATGGGCGATCTTGCGGACCGGAAGTGCATACGATATCTTGCACGGTCCAACCGTGGCCTTGAGCGATCCGTCGCGCCGTCGCCTGGCCAGCAGCCCCATCCAACGCGCGCCGCGCCAAAGCGTGTTCTAATTCGACCGCAATTTTTGCCAAGAATTCGTCTCCGAGACGCCGTATAACAGTTTTATCATGCAAGCCACAATGAAACTTCCGCCCGCGCTACTGGCGACGGGCCGCTCACCCGAAATACCCGATTCTGCAGATGTCTATGGATGGCTGATTGGAAGCTGGGAACTGGACGTCCTCCATTATTGGGTCGATGTTTCCGAGCGCGGCATAAAGGGCGAGGCGCACTTTGCCTGGGTGCTCGAAGGCCGCGCGGTGCAGGACGTTTGGATCGTGCCTCGGCGTTCATCGAGAACTGCTGAGCTGGGCAAGACCAAAAACACTTACGGCACCACTCTCCGTGTTTGGGATGGTGCGATCCAGGCTTGGCGCGTGACCTGGATCAACCCTGTGACCGGCGCACGCGCTGAACTGATCGGCCGGTGGAGTGGCAAGGACATCGTCCAGATCGGGACCCACGCGGATGGCACCCCGATCCGTTGGATTTTCAGCGAGATCACACCGGACTCGTTCCGTTGGACCGGTGAAGCGCTGAATCCGGATGGCCAGACTTGGAGGCTCGAAGGCGAGTTCCGTGCCAAGCGGGTCGCCTCTGTAAAGGAATGACGATGCGAAACGATAAAGCTCTGCGAGAACATCTGCTCAATTTGCTCAAGGGCGATGGGGCTCACGCCGATTTTGAAGCGGCGGTCAAGGATCTGCCGCCCGGTCTCCACGGAAAAAGACCAAAGGGATCGGAGCATTCGCCTTGGGAGGTGCTGGAACACCTGCGCATCGCGCAATGGGACATTCTGGAGTTCAGCCGCAACGCCAAACATGTTTCGCCGGAATTTCCCAGCGGATATTGGCCGAACACCCCGGCTCCTCCGAACGAAACGGCCTGGGATAAGAGCGCGGACGCATTTCGCAAAGACCTAAAAGCGATGGCCGAGTTGGTCGCGAACGAATCGACGGATCTGTTCACCCCGATCCCGCATGGCGAGGGGAAGACGATCCTCCGCGAAGCGTTGCTTGTGGCGGATCACAACGCCTACCATCTGGGAGAGCTTGTTCTGTTGCGGCGCCTGCTGGGAGCGTGGCAGTAGCATCGCTCCTTGTCGCTTCTCGTGCCAGAAATCGGGTTGACGTGGCGCACACACTTTTGTGTGCCGCGCCGGCACTCGTGCCGACGCCCGGAGTTCTCAGGTGTCGAGATAAGTCTCGTCACGGCACGCTGAGAGCGTGCAGCGCGGCCGATCAATTCTCCGGCCCGGCCGCCGGCGCCGGTTCCCCCGGCGGAAGAATCGGCCGTGGCCGCTCCATTCGCCATTGAACACCGCCTGGGACTTCGCGCTCGGTGCGCATGACGCGGAGTTGGCCATCCGCCAGATATTTCAAGTGCACGCGATCGAAGGCGAGCCCGGCTGCGGCCAAAAGCTTCAAATAATCGCCGTGCGCGGTTTCGTCGGGCGCTTCGGTATAGCCGGAATCCCAGGTAATGTCGGGCGAGATGCCGCCTCCGCCGCCCGCGGCTTGAACTTGCGCGCCTGCCTGCCCTCCGGCCGGTCGTGCCGGATTACCTTTGAGCGACATATAAATGCGGACGCCATCCACGATCGGCTGATACATGTTGCGCGGCTGCCAGCGCTGGCCGAAACGTTCGTAGCGCGCGTTCATGCGTTCTTCCAGCGGCAGCAGGCCGGGCACGACGCGTTCCGCCTGTACGATTCGATCCTGCAGAGCGTAGGCAGTCTTCATGCTGTAGGGATGCTCGGGATCGCGCAAATAATTCGAGGCTGGTGAACCAACCGCGCGGGATCCACCAGGCGCGGCCGGGATTGGCCTGTTCACGGGTTTGCACCCAGCCGGTGTATTCGGAGAACGGCTGCACCCATTCGTGCGACGGATAGCCGTGCGGATTCAGAAACGCGTCCGGCAGCCATTCCTCGATCAATTGCCGCCGCGTTCGAGATTCGGGATACACAGGATCGGTTTCGCTCTGGCCGTTCGCCACATCAGCGGCTAATGCGCCGTGATAGCCGGGATGCAGAATGTTATCGGGCGTGATGCCGGCCAGATCCATCGACAGCTCGGCGCCATCGGTGTTGGTGATCGGATGCAGGACTACGTTGACTTGCTTCAGCATCGCGCGAGTTTCGGGATCGGTGACGAGCTGCTCGCCCAATTTCAAAATGTGGCTGGTGCTCGAAACTTCGTTGGCGTGCTGGCGGCCGGAATAGACGACGACCGCTTTCAGCGTGCTCTCTTTGGCGCGCGAACGCAGCACCGAAGGCGACGGCAACATCACATCCGCCGCCCAAAGATTTTGGCCCAGATAGCTGCGGCCCATCCAGTAAGCGGTGACGCCCGGATAAGTGGCGAACCGCGCCAGCACCGCTGCATTTTCATCGGGACCAATGGGCTCGTCCCATTGCACGATGGGCGTACGCGTGGTTTTCGGCGCGTAATCGGCGATCATGGGCCGCGGCGTCGCGGGCGGCGCAATCGGCCAGCTCGCATAAACTCGCTCCGGCGCGCTTCCCACTTTCGCAGTGAGCGCGAGCGGCAGCTCGAACTCGACGGCCATGCGCTGCAGATGCGGATACGCGAAGTCGTCGCGATAAATCCCGGCCGAATGCATTTGCTCCAGCCAGTGAAGCTGGCCGCGGGCTCGCTCGACGACGAACAGGGTGCGATCCACCTGGTCCTGGCCTTCCACCTTTAGCCAGTCCTCGTACTTGTCTTGGTTATAGTCGGCCGGCATCAGCCACGTCAGGCTTCGAACGCCCTGTTCTCCGGCTTTGACGCGCGCCTGAATCAAGCGCGGCTGCATGTCGCCGGTGATCACCGGCAGGTTGCGCTCGCGCTCCTGGTGCTTGCCTTGTGCATCGGTCCAACTCAGGCGTACCACAGGATTTGCCGCGGGTTTCCCATAGAACTCGATGTGGACGTGGCCGTCCTTGCCGTCTTCTGACGCATGGACGACGGGAATGATGCGCCCGACGTAACTGATCGCCCGGCCGCTTTCGAGGTTGCCCATCATGTTCATGAAGTTCTCGGTGGAATAGAACGTGTCTTCCTGCAGCGCTTCGAGCGACGAGATGCGTTCTTTGTCGAGATCGAGCGAATAATCGGGCTCGCTCATGTGAATGTCGATGCTCAGCGTGTCAAACGGCGGCGCGAACTCCGGCCGCAGATCGCCTTTGGACTGCGCCATAACGAAGTGAAAAACTTCGGGCAGCGTTTCGTTCTGGTAGTGATCCCAGAAGATCTTCGGGATCGGTCTTGATGCGCTGGTCGAGCAAGATCTTTCCACTCTGCTCCAGCTTCACCCAGCCGGTATCGACCCGCACTTGCTCATAGCGCTGGATGACGCCGTTGTAGGGCTGCATCACCGGTGGTGACGGTGAAATCGCGCGTCAGGATTTCGCTGCCGCGGCGTCGTAGGCGTGGACGCGATAGGTTGGGCTGCCGTTCGACGGCTCAAATTCGTTCAGCGTAATTTTTGCCAGCGGCAGATTCAACTTGCGCGCCAGCATCTCGTCCACCGGATATAGCTCTTGCACCCAGCGCGCCGGCGAGTACATGGCGCGCTCGCCGGTCGGATCGACCTCCTTGGCGAACTCGATTTTGAAGCTTGCGACCGGCTTTGCCCGCCAGCTCGGGCGCGATCTCGTCCATCAGCCAGCTATAGCCCGGCTTGTAAGCGGACAGCACCACCACGTGCAGGCGTTGTGGATCGGCGCCGGCGTGCTTCAGCATGTCCTCGAGTTGCGCTTGGAGTTTACGGCGCTGCTCCGGTCCTTCGCTGACTCGCGCCACTAGCTTCACGTCGCCCCCGCGCCGCAAGCGCGATGAAACGCCTTGCACGGCCTGCAGAAGCCGCGTGCCTTCCCACGGAATCACTGAGATCCTCGGTAAAACTGGGCGTGGATGTATGGAACGACTGTTCGGGCGACTGATAGTGAACGTTCGGCTCGCGCTCGCAACACTGCGTGCCGGCACGCAGGCTGTTGGTCTCTACTTCGAGACCGTCGGGATGCAGAGCGATCCTGGATCTGGCCGCGCACGAAGTCGGTGAGATGGGGATCGGCCAGATCGACGAACAGCTCGGCTTTGACATTCTTGACCGGCGCGCCGCCGATCTCTTTCATCCAGCGATCGAGATGATAAAGCCCGACGGCGGCCTGGCCCGCGCCGGATCGCAGGGAGAAGAAGCGATGCAGGTCATAGCGGATCTCTTCGAGCGAAAGATATGGCTTGCCCGGCTCCCATAGGTTTGGGAAATGGCCGGAGAGCAGATCCAGGGCCGCCGCCGCCCCAGTATCGTCGCCACGCGCAAGCAATGCCCCGTGCCGCGCGAAGCCGTCGTCCACCACCCGAATCTCTCCTTCCCCGGGCGCTAGATTGGTTCCGCTTGCGCGCCGTTCTTTTGCGCGCAGTTTGCGGCTTCTTCGACAAAGCCGAGTCGCCGGCGATCACCGCCTGAGTGCGCACATCTTTGACGCTGGCGTCGGGCGCTGGAGATGCAAGCGGCAGCGTAAGCCCGGCCGCTTCCATGCCCATGCGAGCAGCGAGGTTGGCCAGCGCAGTTCCAGCTGCGCCAGCGGGAACATAGAGGCGCGAGTCGAGCGAGGACGGGATCGGCATGCGCTGAGTGCCGTTGAAGAGGCCTCGGCTTGTGTAGAGAGTCGCGAGGTCGAGGCGCTTGGGCGCGGGCGGCTCGCCGCTTGCCGTGGCGCCGCTGCGGCTGGTGTATTAGCGGCTGGCGTCTCGGCCGGAAGCGTCTTCGGATTCATTATCTCGACCGGCGAAGCTCCGCCGAGCACCGTCACTTGACGCACGCCGGTCAAGCTGATTCGATGCGAACGCGGCGCTTAACGCGGCAATGGTCACCGGCGTCTGACTTCGCAGGATCGCGCGATACACGGCGGCGGTCTCCGCGCTTGTATGTCACGCCGACCAATTGCGTGCTCGAGCCGACAGCCGTAGCGATAGCCTCTAATTTTTCGCCGGGGACCTTCCATTGATAGGGCGCGCGCGCAGTGTAGGCGTCGGCAGCGGCCCCGAGGCCGCGGTCATCATTGGCGACGATCGCAAATTGCCGCTCAGCGCAAACACGCCGCCCTCTTCGGCATCCAAGCTTCGGTGCGAGCGTCGCCAACTCGGCCGTAAACTGCGCGGGGACCGCGTCCTTGCCAACCCAGATACGCGGAGCGTCGACTGCATTGGTGCTCGCGTTGGCGCCAGCATTAATGACCATCGGCAACGTCAAGCCGGTCGTACCGAAACCCAACCTCGCCGCCAGATTCGCCGCTGCGGCATTTTCCGCGGCACTCGGACGCGCGGGCACCACCACTTTGCCGTTCACGAAGTCGGCGATTCCGTCGCCGTTGGTGTCCACCAGCATCCAGCCGGTTCGCGAAGGCATCGGCCACGAAGCCAGCGGAATTTGCAGCCGGTGCCGACGGCCTCTGAAACGCAAACGCGCACACGATCGTCAGCAGCGGAATCGATCTTTTTAGCATGGTCAATCGAACTCCAACCATTATCAACCAACAAAACCGGTATCATGGCCAGGATGAGGGCATACGGATTGAAATCCATCCGGCGAACAGATCGGCATGGTCGGGATTGGCGGCCGGCGTACTCGCGGTGGCGTTCGTAGTCGCTGCGCCAGCTCAAACTACCCGCCACTTGACGACCCCGAAGGAAGCTCTCGGATTCGAGGTCGGCGACGATTACCAGCTCGCCACTTACACGCAGCTCACCGCGTGGTGGCAGAAACTGGCCGCCGAGTCGGATCGCATGAAGCTGGTCGAAATGGGAAAGACCGAAGAGGGCCGGCCGCAATGGATGGCCATCATCACTTCACCCGAGAATCAGAAGAAGCTGGACCATTACAAGCAGATCTCGCAAAAGCTCGCGCATGCCGAAGGTCTCACCGACGATGAGGCGCACGCCCTGGCGCACGAAGGCAAGGCGGTGGTTTGGATCGATGGCGGAATCCACGCCACCGAAGTGCTGGGCGCGCATCAATTGATGGAGTTCGTTTGGGAGATGCTCAGCCGCAATGATCCGGAGACGTTGCGCATTTTAAATGACGACATCATCCTGGCCGTGCACTGCAATCCCGACGGGATGGAGCTGGTCTCCAACTGGTACATGCGCCAGTCCGATCCCATGAAGCGCACGCACGCAATTTGTGCCGGTCCTATGGCAGAAATATATCGGCCACGACGACAATCGCGACTTCTACATGTCCAACATGAAGGAAACCACCAACATGAATCGCCAGCTTTTCATCGAGTGGTTTCCGCAGATCATGTACAACCATCATCAGACCGGCCCCGCCGGCGCGGTGATGTTCGCGCCTCCGTTTCGCGATCCGTTCAATTACAACTTCGATCCGCTGATCCCGCTGCAAATCGAACTGGTGGGCGCGGCGATGCACAGCCGCATGGTGGCGGAGGGCAAGCCTGGCACGGTGCAGCGCAGCGGCGCGACCTATTCGACCTGGTACAACGGCGGCCTGCGCACCGTTACATATTTCCACAATATGATCGGATTGCTCACGGAAACCATCGGCAATCCGACGCCGATGGAGGTGCCGCTGATCGCTGACCGGCAGCTACCCAATGGCGATGAGCCGTTTCCGGTTCCGCCGCAGACCTGGCATTTTCGCCAGTCGATTGAATACTCCATGACCGCGAATCGCGCGGTGCTGGACCTGGCGTCGAAATATCGCGAGGATTTTCTGTACAACCTTTATCGCATGGGGCGCAACTCGATCGAGCGCGGGAGCCGGGATTCGTGGACCATCACGCCCAAGCGCATCGAGGCGCTGGAACAGGCCGCGATCGAAGAGGATCTGGTGCGTCGACCGGCGACCGGGCCTGCCTGCCAACTTGTATGCTTCGGTGTTGCACGATCCGGCGCTGCGCGATCCGCGCGGCTACATTATTCCCTCCGATCAGCCGGACTTCCCGACGGCCACCAAGTTCATCAATGCTCTGCTGAAGAACGGCATCACCATTCTGCGCGCCACCGGCGGATTTCCAGGTGGCTGGAAAACACTATCCGGCCGGTTCCTGGGTGGTGAAGAACGCGCAGGCATTCCGTCCGCACGTCCTCGATATGTTCGAGCCGCAGGATCATCCCAACGACTTCCGCTATCCGGGCGGCCCGCCGATTCCGCCATACGACGTGACCGGCTACACGCTGGCTTTTCAAATGGGCGTGAAGTTCGACCGCATCCTGGATGCCTTCGACGGCCCGTTCGAGAAGGTCAACGGTTTGCAAAGTGCTCCGCCGGAGCGGATCCTCGGCCCGGCGCAGCCGACCGGCTATCTGATCAGTCACCAGCAGAACGACGCGTTCATCGTGGTTAACCGCCTGCTGAAAAATGGCGACGAAGTCTACTGGCTCAAAAAACCGGTCACGCTCGCCGGACGCAGCACGGGCCCTGGAACAATATTCGTTCCTGCCCGGCCGCAAACCCGCACAGTGCTTCAGAAAGCCGCGGTCGATCTGGGAGTGACCGTGGAAGGCGTGACCTCTCGTCCATCAGGCGAGGCGCTCAAGTTGAAACCGGTGCGGATCGGACTCTGGGATCAGTACGGCGGTTCGATGACATCGGGCTGGCTGCGCTGGATCTTCGAGCAGTTCGAGTTTCCGTTCGAGGTGGTTTATCCGCAGGCGCTGGACCAGGGCGATCTGGCCGCCCGTTTCGACGTGCTCGTGTTTCCGAGCGGCGCGATGCCACGCTCTGTGGGTGTAGGCGAGGCCCGTGGCCGAGGCGGATTGAATCGCCAACCCACCCCCGACGAAATTCCCGAGCAATATCGCAAGATGCTGGGCAACGTAACTAGCGAAAAAACCGTGCCTCAGCTCCGCAAGTTCGTCGACGCCGGCGGTACCATCGTGACCATCGGCGATTCCACTGAACTGGCCCGTTTGTTCGGACTGCCGGTGGAAGACGGTTTAATGGAGAGGACCCAGGACGCGAAGCAACGTCCGCTGCCGCGCGAGAAGTTCTACGTCCCTGGCTCGGTGCTTCAAGCCAGCGTCGACAACACCGATCCGGTGGCATATGGTATGGGCTCAACGGTTGACGTGTTCTTCGAGAACAGTCCAGTTTTTCGCCTAAGCCCGGATGCGGAGTTGAAAGGCATTAAGCCGGTTCTGTGGTTCCCGAATGCAACACCGCTGCGTAGCGGATGGGCTTGGGGCGAGGGATATCTCCAGGGTACCGTAGCGGCTGCGGAGGCGCCTATGGGCGAAGGCAGATTGTTCCTGTTAGGCGCGGAAGCTGCTTTCCGCGGGCAGCCGCACGGAACTTACAAACTATTGTTCAATTCGATTTATTTCGGATCGGCGAAAGCGGCCACCATCGTGCCCTAAGGAGTGTTTCCGAGCCGCGCGCGTAAGCAAGCGATCTCCCAAAAACTACAGCGCCCGCCGTTGGCTCCTCCACCAAAAGCGGGCGCTCTTCTCCGAGTTGTTAGCTCATTGTGTCTTCGTGCATTAGACTCTGCCTTGCGCGGAACGTTTCTTCAGTAAAATTACTAGGTTCGCAGCACCTTGCCGCCGCCATCCAAGCCGCGCTACGCTCGGAATTCAATGAAAAAGTTTTCATGCCTGCTCGTCCTCGTCCCCAGTTTCGCGATTGCACAAAATTCTTCGACCCCAGCCTTCAAATTCGCCGTCTCGGGCGATTCCCGCAATTGCGGCGACGTGGTGATGCCGGCCATCGCTGCCGGCGCCCGCCGGAACGGAGCGGATTTCTACTGGCACCTGGGAGATATGCGAGCGATCTATACCTTCGATGAAGATCTTGTGCCTCCAGCCAAGCTGGCGCTGCCTCCGCGCGGCGTACCCTTGAATGTGACCACCTACCTTTCGTCGGCGTGGCCCGACTTCATCGCTCGCCAAATGACGCCCTTCGGCGATCTAACAGTCTTTCTCGCGATCGGAAATCACGAAACAATCGCCCCCTCAACGCGCGAGGCATGGCTTATCCAGTTCGCCGATTGGCTCGAGAACCCGGTCATCCGCGCGCAGCGATTGAAGGACGATCCTCTGGATCGCAAGCTGCACGCGTACTATCACTGGATCCAGGGCAACATCGACTTCATCACGCTCGACAACGTCACCTCCGAACAGTTCGATCTGGCTCAGCTCGCCTGGTTCCACAAAGTCATCAACCGCGACGAAGCATCGCCGGATATCCGCACTATCGTGGTCGGCTCGCATATCGCGCTGCCCGGCGCCATAGGCCATAGCCACACCATGGACGATTGGCCGCAGGGCATCAAGACCGGCCGCGAAGTCTACGAAGCGCTCTGGCACGCGCGCAGCGCCGCCAATAAACAGGTCTATGTCCTCGCCAGCCATTCCCACTTCTTCATGGAGAATGTCTTCCGCACGCCGGACTGGAAGGGCAAGGAACTGCCGGGTTGGATTGTCGGGACCGCCGGCGCGGTTCGTTACCGGTTGCCCGCCGAAGCCGGACCCGATCAAAAGGGCATGACGAATGTTTATGGCTTCCTGCAAGGAACTGCCATGCGCGACGGCTCTATTTCGTTCGCCTATCAATCCCTTAGCCTGCAGGATTTGCTGAGCGCCAACCAGGGAAAGCAGCCCGAGCCGTTAGTGCGCTGGTGCTTCGACGAGAATTCGCTGGCTCGCTGAACTTTCTTTCAGAAACCAACCCGCCGAACAGTCATCTAAGACTATGGGGTGCTATGTCGCGTCTAATCTGTAGATCGGAGCAATGCGTGCATCTTCAAATTAACCAACGGGAAAACGAGGGGATCGTCATTCTCGACTTAAAAGGACGACTGATTTTGGGCCCCGAGGATGTTGCGCTTCGACAGCGGCTGCAGGCGTTACGCGAGGCTGGATCTACGAGTGTGTCCCTGAATCTCAAGGACGTGTCGGATATCGACTCCACTGCTCTCGGCACGATAATCTTCTGCGCGACGAAGTTTCAGGAAGCTGGTGGACGCTTGGCGCTTTTCAATCTCTCGCCCTCCCACTCGGCGTTATCTGACGCAGTCAAGCTCAATACTGCCTTCGAAATTTATCCTGACGAGGTGTCTGCTCTGAACAGCTTCTTTCCCGACCGCGCGATCCAACACTATGACATCCTCGAGTTCGTCGAAGAGCTGGGGCAAAAGCAGCACGCGAGTGATATCGAACCCGGTAAGAAGCTGGAAAGAGAACCCAATGGCCAAAGCAGAGGAGAGTCTCAAAAAGTACCGAAGTAAGCGGAATTTCGACGTAACATCGGAGCCAAGCGGCGCTGAACGAAAACGTACGTCCGCGAAAAAAGCGCTGGCGTATGTGATACAGAAACATCAAGCCTCGCAGCTGCACTACGATTTCCGTCTGGAATGGAACGGTGTGCTGCTCTCCTGGGCGGTCCCCAAAGGGCCATCGCTCGATCCTTCCGTAAAACGTTTGGCGGCTCAAGTGGAGGATCATCCGCTCGAGTACGGCAGCTTCGAAGGCGTGATCCCGGAAGGCGAGTACGGGGGCGGTACGGTAATGCTGTGGGATAACGGAACTTGGACTCCCGAGGATACTGACGTCGACGCCGCTCTTCGCAAGGGCGAGCTGAAGTTCGCGCTGAACGGCAAGAAGCTGAAAGGCTCCTGGGTCTTGATTCGAACTAAGGGCGGCTTTGGTGGATCGCGAAAACCGCAGTGGCTCTTGATCAAGCATCGCGACCAGTACGCGTCCACCGAAGATGTGTTGGCAACGAAGCCGCGCTCGGTGATCTCCAATCGGCCGATGGCCGGCATCGCTCGCGATAACCATGGCGACGTCGCCAAAGCGGCCAAGGCAGATCTTGCCGGGAGCCGGGCGAGTTGAGCGATCGCATTCCCTTTCGAGTTCAGCCTATGCTGGCCACGCTGGTCCGCGAACCATTCCATCGCCCTGGTTGGGTCTATGAGGAGAAGTACGACGGCTATCGCATCGTCGCTTACAAGGAGGGCGACGGCGTCACGCTTCTATCCCGCAACGCCAAGGACCGAACCGCGACATTCTCGGTTGTGGCCGAAGCGGTAGCTTCGCTCAAAGCGCGCACCTTGGCGCTCGATGGTGAAGTAGTATTGTTCGATCGCCGCAATGTTTCCCGATTTCAACTTCTGCAGAATCTAAGCTCTCCGCCGAAATACGCCGTCTTCGACTGTCTTTATCACGATGGTCGCGATTTGCGGAGGGAGCCGTTGTCCGTCCGTCGCGCCGAACTGGAGAAGGTCGTTGGAAAGACGGCTGGAAAAGACGGCGCCATTTTCCTTTCATCCCGGTTGGCGGACAACGGCCTGAAAGCTTATGCCGCCGCCAAGCGCAAAGGCTTCGAGGGGGTGGTGGCCAAAGAAGAATCGGCTCCCTACATCCAGGGACGCTCGGGCAAATGGCTCAAATTCAAAGTTCATCAGGAAGATGAATTTGTAATCGTTGGCTACACCGCGCCGGCCGGTTCCCGCCAGCATTTTGGTGCGCTACTGCTAGGAGCGTACGCGGACTCGAAGCTCCATTATGTCGGCAAGGTCGGCACCGGATTTTCTCAAGACGTTCTGGCCAGCCTCTTCCGGAAATTTCAACCGCACGTTCGCGCCAAGCCCTCCGTGGTCAATCCGCCGCGCGAGAGAGATGTCACGTATCTGGCGCCCCGCCTGGTCGCCCAAATCTCGTACGGAGAGTGGACCAACGATCAGAAACTCCGCCAGCCGGTCTTCCTGGGCCTGCGCGACGACAAGAAGCCAGAAGAAGTCACTCTGCCGGAGGCCAAATGACACTTGAAAAGCTGATCAGCCATCCCGAGAAGGTCTTTTGGCCGGAAGAAGGCTATACCAAGCTCGATCTCGCGCGTTTCTACGCCAGCGTTTTCCCTAAACTCAAGCCCTACGTTGCCGACCGCCTGCTGACCATGGAACGATGTCCGGATGGAATGCGAGGTGGATGCTTCTATCAAAAGGAAGCCCCCAAGGGTCTGCCTCCCTCCACTCCTACTCAGATGATCGAGCATCAGAATCGGAATGTCCGCTACGTCGTGGGCGGCTCGCTCGAAACTCAAATCGCGCTCGTAAATCTGGGGTGCATTCCGGTGCACGTTTGGGGCAGCCGGGCAAAGAATCCGAGCAAGCCGGACTGGATGGTGTTCGATCTCGATCCCGGTTCGGGTGAATTTTCGGACGCAGCCAAAGCGGGCCTGGTCCTGAAAGATGCGCTGGACACTCTCCATCTTGTCTCGTTCCCCAAGACGTCCGGCAGCCGCGGACTCCACCTGTTCGTGCCGCTCCGCGCCGGTCCGGATTTCGATGAAGTGCGTTCTTTCGCGGCTCAGCTTTGCGACCGGCTGGCGGCCGCGCATCCCAAGGAGCTTACCGTCGAGCAGCGGATCGAAGCACGCAAAGGCCGGGTTTATCTGGATTCTTTCCGCAACGGATTTGGAGCCACGGTGGTGGCCCCCTACTCGGTCCGTCGTCGCGAGAAGGCTCCATTTTCGATGCCGCTCGCCTGGAAAGAAGTGAAGCCTTCGCTGGTTCCGTCGGATTTCAACCTCGGCAACTACGAGAAGCGGCTGGCTGCGCCGGACCCTTGGAAAGATTTTTTTGCCAGCAGGCAATCGATCAAGAGCGCGGTGAAAGCCGTGAATAAGATCTGAACGTTCACGCATTCATCGCCGTCGTAGTCTATAAGTAGTTACTGCCGTTAATAATGACCACAAAGCTGATCTTGCTCATCCTTGCTTGTTGGCCGACCACGCAGCTTTGGGCAGATCCGCCTGAGCTGCTTCGAGTCATTCGAAACGTTCACGATCTGGAGCCCAGTCGGCCCTACGCAGATGCAAAAACCGCAGTCAACGTACTCGGGATGCGAGCGGCCTCCGGTCCGGACGAAGCTTGGCTGATGGAGCTGCACGATTCGTTTGCGAGCATTGAAGAAGTCGACCAGGCGCTCGCCTCTACTCGTCCAGCGAGAAACTCGACTGCAAGCGCCAATCTAGCGTCCGACGACCTGCTTGCACCTGCTCGATTGTTAATTGCGTTATATCGGCCCGGTCTCAGTTACCGCCCCGACGAAGCCGCGAAGAACTTACCCAAAGCACATTACCTGCTGATATCGATCTACCGGATACGGCCGGGCAATGAAGCCGCATTCTCGGAGATAGTCAAGCTGCGAAGAGCTCGCAGCGACAGCATCAATCTGGATCGGCCGGAGATAGCCTACGAGGTGGTAGCGGGTTCGATGTCCGGAACATATGTATTTGTTGCGCCATTCCCCACACTCAAGACCCTGGATGATGGTCTCGCTAGGACCCCGGCCTATGCGGAGGGCGTTCGGGACGCCGGCAAAAAAGCTGCCGGGGAGACGGAGGTCAGTCAGGAGCGGCTGCTGCTCCGAATCGAACCAGGGCTGAGCTACGTTTCCGACGACTTCGCCTCCGCTGATCCTGAGTTCTGGAATCCGAAGCTGCCTGCGAGCCGCGCGCGTTAGCAAGCGACCTCTAGCTCACCACCCGCCCCCGAAACGTCCGGCTCCCCAGGATCACTGAACCCACCACGCTCACAACCAGTGCCGCCAGCACCCATGTGAGCTGTTCCCACGGATAATAAGCGCACCCGGTAAACAGCAGTGGTGTGACGAGACGTCTTCGATCTTCCTCTAAAACGCGTGCACCGAATCGATCCCGTTGGCCTGCAGGACCACTTGCATCTTCTCCAGCGCTGATTTGTGAATCTGCGAGACCCGGCTTTCGTTGATGCCCAGGATTCCACCGATCTCTTTCATAGTCATCTCATTGGTGTAGTACAAAAACACTACTTTCTGATAGCGCTCCGGGAGGGTCTTCATAGCGACGCTTAGAACCGAGCGCATCTGCTCGCGGGAGCACATGTTATCGGGCTGGGTTTCGGGCTTGCTCGGGAAATCCGGAGCCGGCAGATCGTCGTGCTCTGGAGCGCGCGATGAGGCCGAGATCAGGCCTACGCTGCGCAGATCAACCATCATCTGGCGCCAGCGCTCGACATCCACGCCGAGCTTCGCGGCCACTTCGGATTCCGTAGGAGTACGCTGCAGTGTGGAGGCTAATTCGCGCGTGGCGGCTTCCACTTGCTTGTGACGCCGGCGCAGATCGCGCGAGGCCCAGTCCAATTGACGAAGGCTGTCCAGGATGGCGCCCTTGATGCGGTGCTTAGCGTAGCTCGAGAAGGCCACCTGTTTTTCGGGATTGAACTTGCTGGCCGCATCAAATAAGCCCAGAACGCCGGCGTGGACCAGATCGTCCAGATCCACATGCACCGGTAGATTCTCATGCACCCGCACCGCGATCGCTTTCACGAGCGGAAGATGCTCCAGTACGATACGATCGCGCCTGGCGATCTTAGCGGCTGGCGTGTTTTGAGCGGTCTTAGTCTTCATCTGGGTTGCCTTTCTTCTTGGAGCTTTCTAAGTGTGCCGACGCTCCTGTAGGTGCAAGCCGGTAGCCAGAGAGGGACTACGCGAAAGTGGATGCGTTCTTCGGGTGTTTCTGTCTAAGGAAACGTACAGCATTTGCATGAGACTCAATGAGATGGATCTCACCTTCGCCGTACCGCTTTAGTACTTCCATCGAAAGTACTTGTTTAGCGCCTGGCCACTGGGAATCTCGTTATGGAACTAAACGGCGCCTTAACTTTGCCGAAATGGAACTGGCGTTCCAAAATGAAACACGACCCGACTCTCTCTCCTTCTACGCTTATCGGGTCGTTCTGCTGTGACCTTGAGGGACTAAGGCTTTCTCAAGGTGGCCAGGTACGTTCTTACCGCTAGTCCTGCGAGGAATATCCAGACTACCCATAGAAACTTCCCATCTAAAGTGAACGCCGCCAGCAGCGCAATCGCCGCATAGCAGATCATCGCCGCTACAAGGCTAGGGCCTTTTCTATTGGATGGGGCTTCGTCGTCGTCTTCGGTGGGCGTCAATCTACCTGCCGAGAAACTTCTCGATCGTCTCCAGCGACCGCTCCGCCATTTGTAGACTGGTTCGAGAGCTGTCGGCATCACCCGAGCGCATGGAATCCATGGATTCCTTCATGAGATAGTCCATCCGCGATTCCGCCTCAAGCATATCGCCGCGTAGATCCACGCCTTGCCGCTGCATCTGCTGCTGGAGGGCTCGGAGGCCGCTCTTGGCCGCACCCACTCGGATCGCGACTTGGTTGTACTGCTGGCGAAGTTCATTCAACTCGGCCGCCGTGGGTCGCGCCGGAGGCTGTTGTTGCGAGGCAGGCGCTTGTGCTGCGGCGGGCAGGGCCGAGGGTGGCGGTTGAACTGACCGCTGCGAGGTCCGCGATGGAGCCGTCGTCTTCGTTTGTGACGCCTGGGGCGGCGCTGGTGTCGCAGGCGGGTCAACCGGGGCCTGGGCGGGCGGAGTCTGTGCCGGCGGGGCTGGGTCAGGCTGAGCTGCGGGCTGGGACGATGGCTTGGCGGGAGCGGCCGTCGAATCCACCGGCTTGTTCTCTACAGGCTGGGCCGTCTGCGGAGTTGCAGTGCTGGCACTGCTATGCAGCAGCTTAGGACCTTCGATAATCGCGGCCGCCAGCACCAATAGCGTTGCCACCGACCCCAGGGCCATATATAAACCCCTCCGGCTCCCCGATTTCGGGTACGGCGGCGCGGACTGCGCGTTCAGAACTGGCGGAGGCCCCAGCGGCGCCTGCGGAACCGGCGCGGGCCCTGGCGGCGCCTGAAAAACAGGCGGTGCGGGCGCCTGTACGGCCGCTGGGCGTGCCGTAGGCGGTGCCCCTAGACTGGTCGCGGTAACTGCTAATCGCTCCCCGGTGGACCCCATCGGTGCGGATTGCCGGGGAGCCTGCAGCACCGGCGTTGGCGCCGTCTTCGAGGCTCCTAGGGTCACTCCGATCGACCCCGCGAAATTGCGCAGCGCGGCATGGAAAGCATCGGCGCTCTGGAACCGCCGCTCCGGTTCTTTGTCGATCGCCATCAGGATGATATCGTTCAAATCACGCGGCACGGTGGCGATAATCTCCATCGGCGCCACCGGTCTATTTTGCAGGTGCGCCGCCATGATCGAATAGTCGCTATCGCCCACAAACGGCCGCTTTCCCGTTACCATCTCATACAACGTGACGCCCAGCGAGTAGAGGTCCGACCGCAGATCCGGCGGTCCGCCATTGATCTGCTCGGGCGACATGTAATACAACGAGCCCACTGCGGCCCCGGTTTTCGTCAGTTGACGGTCGGCCCCCATGCGCGCGATGCCGAAATCCATGAGCTTGATCACACCTGACGGTGTACGCATGATGTTCGGAGGTTTGATGTCGCGATGCACCACCGCAAGCGCATGCGCGTACGCCAACGCGTCCAGCACCTGCGAGGCGCAATTCAGGGATTCGCTCAACTCCATGGGACCCTGGTGCAGGATCTGATAGATGGTCTTGCCCTCTACATATTCCATCAGCATGATCAGCTGATTCCCCACCTGCTGCGCGCTATTCATGCGGGCAATGTTGGGATGGTCCAGCGTGGCTTGTACTTTGATCTCGCGCAGGAACCGGTCAGCTAGCGCCGTATCGCTGCTCAGGTTGGGCAGCAGCACCTTCATCGCTTCCACGCGGTCCGAGATTACGCTTCGAACCTTGTAGACCTGGCCCATTCCGCCAGCCCCAAGAATCGCGACAATCTCGTAATCGCCGACGCGCTCTCCAATGTTCATGTTTTGCTCCTCGAAGAGTCTGGTCTTACGGCTCGGGGCGACCAGGCGGCTAATAAATGGGCGGGCCCGTGATTACCGCTTTACGCGGTCGCCGACCTTCACACCGGGTGGGCCGTCGTATGTTCCAACCGCGGACGCGTCGTCCACTTCCGTTATGTTGATCGCGCCGAGCGAGGACTCGGTCCGGCGGAGGACTTTGCCGGTTGCGGGATCCTTAATCTCGCGTCCCACCCGCGTGACCTGCAGCCTGTCGCCCACATGAACGCCCGATCGCGATCCCACGTTGAGCACCAGCGTCGATCCATTCACGTCCGCCACCAGCCCGTCGATGGCAACCACCACCGTCGGAATCTTGCTGGCGCTCTCCGCTAGCCCCTGCGCCATCTGCGTAACGGCCTTATTGGTGGCCTCGCCCAGAATAGTGGCTCCGAAATTCGAGCTCGACATGTCCATCCCGGCGCCTCCAGCGCCGCCCGAAGAACCACCCGCTCCCAGCAGCGACGTTCCGCTGCGCGCCGATTCACCTTTGCCACTGGACACAGCCAGGATCTCAGCGGTATCGGTGCTGATCATGCGCGCGCTGATTTCCACCACGGCCTTGGCTTCACGCCTGCCTACGCCTCCAATGCCGAAGCCCCTGGTAAGGCCGCCGACAGCGCCTCCCCCAATGTTGGTGGAGTGATCGTCGCGTCCAAATTGAGTGATGCTGCCGATGATAATCGCGCTCACGCCCAGTACCTTGCCGATCTTGGCGGCGCTGGATGGATCGGCGCGGTTACTATTGGAAAAATTCTGTTCGCCCAGGACCTTGTCCAGTTCCTTGCGCTCGATCACTGAATAAGAGCCGTCCTTTACCAGCCGGTCCACCAGCATATCGGCTATGCCCTTTCCAACGTCGACGTTAGTGCCAAAGACCGCGGAAACGCCCGACTGCACCGTGCCGTATTCAAAATTCATCACGGCCACGCGTGTCTTAGTCTGCGCGCTAGCCACCGATGTGAGCACAAGTATCGATGTGAGCACAAGTATGGTAAAGAGAAGCCTTCTCATTGTCTGTTCCTCTCCCGGATATTATACGCCCGAACGCCGCAGATCCCACTAGAACTCTGGTACCAATAGCCCGTAAAAGGTATAATCTTGGAAATCCGTCGAAAACTCGACGGAGGAGGTCCAATGGCCGAAGAGAATCCTGGTGTTATGAGCGGCTTAGTTGGAATGTTCAACGCCTTTGTCGACCCCGTGGGCCTGGCCAAGCGCGCTAAGTCTAAGCTGTTCTGGTTGTGGCCTCTCATCACCATCTGCATCATATACATCGTCGTCGGCTATCTCATGCTGCCCTATACCATGCAACTGGTGGACTTTTCCATGCAGCAACGGATGGCCGCGCAAAACCTGCCGCCCGACCGGATGGAAACAGCCCGGAACATGGCCCACACCTTTGGCACCGTCGGGATCGCCTTCACGCCGGTCTTCGTCATAGGGGTTCTTGCATTGTTGGGTTGGCTGGTCACGGTCACAGGCTCCATGCTGGGATTGCGCGCCAACTTTGGCGACGTGTTCTCGCTCATGGCGGCCTGCTCGCTGATCCCCGCGTTGCAAGTCATCGCGACCTACATTGTCGTCCGCGCCAAAGGAGACGAAATTCAATCCCCCGAGCAACTGATGGTGCCCTTCGGCGCCGACATCTTTATTCAGGACGTGCACGGGGCCACGCTCGCATTTCTGAATTTCTTTTCGATCTTCGAGATCTGGTATCTCGTGATCCTGGGCCTTTCTCTGGCATACTTGACCGGGTCTTCCAAAGGCAAGGCCTTCGCCGCCATCACACCGGCCTGGGTCATTCCGCTGCTGCTGGTGATTATCCGCGCCAAATTCAGCCCTGGCGCGAGCAGCTAAGTCTGGTCCGGATTAAGCCTCATCTAACCCGGCCGGCTTTTTGTGCTTGGGCTTCTTGCGCTCGGTCTTGGGCACGATGATTTTGGGAGCGGGCACATTGCCCACGCGCTCGCGCGCCAGCCGGCGCACTCCCTTCTTGCTGTCGAATCGTTTAGGTTTGCGCGCCATCGCAGTCTTACCGGCCGTTTTGCTCTCCGAATAAGTCTTTCAAGAACGGCTGGTCGTCCAGGATTCCTTTGAAAGCTGAGCGCTGGGCGGCGCCCTCGAATTGCCGGCGGAAATTAGGATCGCCGCTCAGCGATTGCGCGGCCTTGAGTTCTGTCAACGCTGCCTTCTTGTCGCCTCCGGCGTAGTCGAGCAATCCGAGCGTAACATGCGCCTCCGGCCGGCCCGGCCAATAGTGAACCGCTCGCGCCGCTGCATCGCGCGCATCGCTGATTTTTCCAGAGCCCAGAAGTTTGAATGTCTTGTCTTGATATAGATACCCGAGGTTGAGATCCAGCAGCCTTCGTAGTTCAGGCAGCGGGGCCGGATTGTCGTCGACGTTTATATAAATGTAGCGGTCATTATTAGTGTTGCGGCCGCCTTGTTTGCGCACCACCAGCATCGAAGCAGATTGTTTGCCTCGAGCGTCGCCACCGGCCTCGTCCCCAGCCTTCACCGCGGCATACAGCTTCTCGGCCAGCTCACCCGGCGTCTGATCGAAGGCCCGCCCCATCGACTCCACCACTTGCGGCCCCACCAGAATGTTGCCTTGCGCCGACCACGTCTTGCCCTGGCGATCGCCCGCCCATTTCGGAGCTCCGGGGCCCGTGTAGGCGGCGATGTTTCCTTTCGCATCGACGATCGCGACCTGCCGGCCGTCTTTGCCGTCAAACTTGTCTTCCGCGAGCAGCTGATCCAGGACTTCTTTGGCCGTGTGCCCCTGCTGTAGCAGTTCCAACCCGCGCGGCCCGTAGCCGACGTTCACATTGGCTTGCGTGGCGATCGCTCCCACCTGGGCCGCCGCCCACGGAACCACCGAGCCGACCGAGAAATATCGCGACGCCACCGCCACTCCCCAATCGGCATTCACGGGATCGTAAGCGACCACCGAGAAGGTGGCCACTTGCGCGCCCGCCACCGCCGCGAATAGGAAAAGCAGCAGCAAACCGCGGATCATACTCAATCGTCCTTAGAAGCCCTACTCCCCCGGCTTCAGTCCTGGCCGCTCGACGATCTCGATCTTCGCGCCGGCCGGTCCGGCCACATAGGAGAAATTGATCGTCGGACCGTGCGGCAGCGGCAGCGGGCGCGGTTCAGTTAGCACCGTCACACCTTTAGCGCGCAGATCGTCGATCGTCTTCGCCAGCGGGCCCATCGACCGCCAGCCGATGTGATCGATGGCATGTCCTTCGCTTGGCTCTGCCTCGCCTTTTTGCACCAGTATCCACATGTCGCTGAAGCCCGGCGAGCTGTATTTAATGGCATCGATCCGCCCTTTGAGCTTGGTGCGCTCCCCGCCGAGCTTTGCCAGCAGCCAACTGAAATTCTCATCCGGGTTCGGTCCACGCATGTGAATGTGATGCAGCCCCAGCACGTCCGGATCCTGCACCACTTCGATGCGTGTTCCCCAGGGATCTTCCACAAACGCGAGCTTGAAGAGTCCGGGCACATCGCGGGTTGGCGTGACGATCTTAACCCCCGCAGATTCGAATTCCTTCATCTTCGCGTCCAGATCCGCCACCGAAAAGCCTATGTGGTCGACGGCGCTTCCGGCGCTCGGCTTCGCATCCGCTTTCTTAATGAACAGCAACCGCGTGCTGCCGAACATGATCCGGTCCGGAGCCTCCGTGATCCGCCGTCCGCCGAAGTTTTTCTCGTACCAATTGGCGGCCGCCGCCTGATCGGGCACATTCAAATGGATGTGGTCGTACGGAAAAGTCTGTGCCCCAACGGAGCCGGCCAAAGCCCCCAGGGCGTAGCACACGAAAGCAGCTGAAAGCATGACGCGTCGCATCGAGAACTCCTTTCACCATCGGTCCTGCTGAGCCGGACCGAGTCCCAGTCTATCGCAGCAGGCCGCCCTTTTGCGATGTCGCTGGGCCCGCTTGACGGGGTAAGAGAGAGGATGCGAGATGTTCACCCAGGGGGGCGGGGTGCGCCGACTGGGGCGATTGCGCGGGTTTGGCCGTGCATGGTTGTGTTTTCGCGACCATCCATCACATTAGATGGCGAGTATTCGTCCGCACGAACTCGTGAACTCGTAAGGCATCAGCGTGCACACTTCAGAAGTTACGACAATGGAAAGATCTCATGTTACAGATCGCTCGATATTTGCTCAGCACCGTAGTTAGGTGGATCAAGGAGCGGCGTAGCAGCGACTGGCCCGTTACTCGGGGAACAGTGTACACATCGACGAGTTCGGGACTGACCGCTCAGGTGGTGTACACGTATATCGCCAACGGCCAGCGTTACACGGGCGAACACACCCGAAGTTTTTGGTTCACAGATTCCGCGAGGACTTATGCAGAGTTGTTTGCGCCGAGCACCACCGTGACGATACGCTACAGGGCCGGACAAGCGGAGATATCCATAATGAGATCAAAGGACCAAGGCAAACGCGGGACCCAGCTGGACGGATTGTAGCAATGAGCAAGTCGGAGACCGGTCAATCATCATACCCAGAGAAGACCGAAAGAACGCTCGTGTGCGGCAGCCAATCGAACTTCTTCATCAACTCCGGCTGTGTTCTCTTCCATCGTGTACCGCCCTCCTATTGCCGGTGACACGATTCATTACTCCGACGGCTCCAAGATGCAAGTCGGGAGATTCCCTTAGAAGTGCTTTCGCTCCCCGCCTTGATCCCGCTCCCCGCCTTGATCCTTCGCTTCGAAGAAAAACGTGAAGAAGGGGAAACGGACGCCAGTCTTTATGTTGTATCGGTTCCGTAACGCGTAGATTACGATACCCGCCATGAGAAGAAAGATGAGAAAGATCGCCATGAGTAGCATCTATTGATCTCCAGGATGTGGCGATCTACTTCTGCTTCAACATCTGCTCCATAATCTGCTTTGACGACGGCTCAACAGCCACTTCGCTGACAGCAGCCGCGAACTTTTTAGCATCGGCTGTTTTTTCCGCGATTCGCCCTGTAGTTGAAGCGACTTGCTTCGTGAGCTCTTCGAATAGTTCGGGAAGCTTTTCGACGCCTTGAATCCGCAATCGACGAGTCGCCTCGTTGAAAGGCCAATCTTCCAAGTAGGTGTCGCCATCCATCTCATTACCGCTGCGGTTTCTCAGAGAGATTCCCCATTTTCCATTTATCTTGTCGTATCCGAGCTCCTCTGCTGTGTACCGAAGTCCATCCTCGGAAGACCACTGATGGATGGTGACCCAGCATGGAATTCCGAGGTTCAGTTTCTTCAAAGAGGCATCTAGTTCGGAGACAGATTTTCCAAGTTCATCGGAAACTTTGTTGAGGGTTGCTGCGGCAGCGGAAAGCTGTCGGAAGGCTTCTTGCACTTTCAATGCAAGAGTATCGCTATTATCTTTCATACTAGCTCCAGGCCAGACAGGCCATTGAAATCACCGCCGTCAAGCGATGGGACCACACCGGCTTCCACCGTATAGCGATCCGTGGTCATCATACCAGATCTTGCAGGAATCGATGATCCACTGTCTGTACAGCAAAGCGGTAGCATGCCCTAGAACTGTCGGGCCAGCAGCAATGATCACTCGAAGCTAATGAATCGGAATGCGGCCGAATGAACCAATGTATCTGAATGAAAACCTTCGCGCCGCAGCGCGACCATGAGCTCGGCGAACGTTCGTTGCAGTTCTGATTGCAGAGAGGATTTCTCAGTTACCGGGAGTGCGGCAACCTTTATTTGGAGGTCGATGTGTGCATTGAATGCATTAACAATTTCGTCGGGAGCATGCAGGAATAGTGCGGCGTGGGCCGCCAGAAATCTCCGGTTATCCTCATCAGTCACTTTGCGACCGCTTAACAAAGTCGCCGCAGCGGCCTCGGCGAACTGGATGTACAATTCCTGTCGCTTTGTCAGGCGGGACGTCTCGCGCTGTACGTTACCCCGAAGCCTTTCGAGTGTTTCAACGTATGGGAGTCTCGCTTGCTCCGTGAGTGAGGTGATCTCGGCGACATCTTCCTTGGTTGCCAAGTTCTCCGCCTTCTTCTCTACATATTTGGGTAAATATCGCCAGGCGAAGAGCGAAAGTCCGCCAATAGCCACGAACTGGCCAACCTGCAGTGCGATAAATAAGCCGTCCATGATTCGATGTTGTCAACGGGAGAGTCGAGCTTGGCCAGACGATAACAAGTAGTTAGGCCGTTTACATACTGATGCAATGCAGCGACTTGCTGCAAGCTCACTTATTTTACCTCGCAAGCAAGTGATGGGAGTTTTGGACGACCTTGCTGCACGCATAGCCGTCTGAGTCCTTTTACGAGCACGTCTTGATGCGACTACAGGGCGGAGCTCAGGAGAGGAACCGGGTTTTAGGTCACTTCACATTATCAAGCGCGAAGCGAAGCCAGTCGAGGTAGAACTTACTCCCGCCGTCAAAGATCCTGCTCGTGAAAACACCCAGCTCGTATAAATACCTGCCATCATTATTCATCGCGCACTGCTCGACCCTCTTCGCATAGTTCTCCTCGTCTACGTTGATTGCTGGGTCGATTGGTACGCCCAGAGATTTGTTGGCCGATTCAGGACCAGCAAAGGGATCGCCATCCGCGATGGGTATCGCACCACCTGCGAGAGTATGTATCCACACCTGACGATAGCGGTTCACTTCTTCAATGAACGCGTGTCTGGCCTCTAAGAGAGCCAAAGACGAGGGAAAGCGTTTCTTTAACTCGCGTTTAAACTGCGTCGAGCGAAAGTTACGTTCCCCACCCTTGATAGGAAGTGAAAGTGCGTCGCTTAGCCAGTCGGCGATGTTGTCTATAAGTGCTTGCGCAAAGAAGATAGTTCCGGCAGAGTAAAATTGACCCGGCGTAACATGTTCTAAGTTGAGATCCTTACCCCTTGGCAGGCCGTTGGCGGAGCGGTCGGCGAAGGCAATGCAGTCTAGGTATGTCGAAATTCCGCGCCACCTGCACCAGGGCTGGACCTGTTGAGCGCCGTCGGGCATCAGCTTCAAACCTCGGCCTGCCAACTCAGCGAAAATTGGCATGGTTTGGAACTGGCGCCGCTGAAGTTCGACCGGAACGAAGTATGAGGTTATGAGCCGGTGGCGGTCTTGATCGCTTGAGTGCATTGCCCAGAGGGTAACAAGTGGGTTCCTCTGTGACCAAGGCTTGCCACGTAAATGACCGGCTGTCCTGCGCCCGTGCGACCACTACCTCTTCTAAACAGCCTACGGACCGCCATCGCAAAGCGACAGAGCGGCGTCCCTACAATGTGATGCATGGTCGCGGGAACGCAACCGCGTGGTGCCAAATCCGCTTAAACGCGCGCGAGACGCCCCCCGCCCCCCTGGGTGAACATCTCGCTCCCTCTCTCTTACCCTTTCGCACGCTTGACGGGGTATACAATAGCGCCCCCTGTTTTTGCCCCACCCCCCGGCGCGGAACGCGCATCGCGGAACAGGCGTCGCGCTTAAGAAAGCTCACGCGGGGGAAATTCGCGTTCGCGATGTGTTGCTGCATTGGATGCGCTATGACGGCTCGGAATAAATCGAAGTCGTGCGCGGGCGCGAGCGAAAAAGCCCGCCGCTTACGGATTTAAAATTACGCCCGTGTAATTAGAAAAACAATTTCTCGAAGCTTGGCTCGCCCCAGATGTTCCGGCATCTGTGAGTTGTTGCTTAGCCGTAAAGCTATGTTTCCATAGCAGATTAACGCTTCTTGTTTTTATCTGGGAACGCCCGCCTGCCTATTGCGGTCGCGGTTGCCGCCCTACCTAGAACGATCTTATTGAATCGTCCCCTCGAACTTTCTGAGAAACTCAGTTAGCTGGTCTGTTGTCGTTAGCTTTCCAATTGTCTCTCTTACTGCACGCAATTCAGGAGCGTCTCTGATCTGGCCAGCGAGTCGCTTCAAATAATCAGGGCTAACTAGAACGCTGTTTATATTCATCAGAGCAACACGCTGAACCTGCATCGAAACGGTTAGATCGTGGATGACCTCAAGCAAGATCTTGGTTACCTTAACGAAATCTTCAACCGGAACAAACTTGTCGTCTGCCATTAGAATCTTTTCTCCTCGTTGGTTAAGGTCATGCGGTATTCTAACGCCTGGATCGGGCTTGTCAATGATTATTTCAAAAAGGTGTTGTATACCCAGCGAACCAAATCTGCCAAGAGAATTATCATTCCGATAGACACTGCTGCCGTGATCACCTCGCGTCTCAACGCGCTAATGATTCGCTCAGGTAGGGCCTGGACATCTGCTCGCAGGGCTTTAATCTCTTCCAGGGATTCGTCAGGCATTGCCGGGGAATTTTATCACAACTGGCTAAGCATGCCCTCGCAATTCAGCACGGCCACTAGCGCCGCGCGGCTGCCGCTTGCTCGTTCACAAAATTCTATTTCAGGAAGTGACCAGCAAGCCAGCCAACAACGCCACCGACAACCGCACCGATTGCCGCCGAGACCGCGTGTTTTGAAAAATCTTCTCGATTTCTAACCCAGAACGAAGGGGAGTTGAGTCTGGTTTCTAAACTCAGATAGTTGCCAATGCTGGCGACAGCCAAGATAGGGAACCCTACGGTGGCTGCAATCCAACCAAGAAACTCAAACTGCAAAGACCATGAAACCGCCTCGTTCCGTGGTCCAGGCGCGGGAACTGGCGGACTTGTATTAAGATGGCGGCTCATAAAGACTACCAAGCCAATGACAGAAACCATCGCAAGAACAACAAATATCCAGCGAACGTACGGCCGTTGATAGTCGCTGAGAAAGTCTTTTATTCGAAAGAACAACGCATCAGCCTCGTTGGTAGCTTCTTCCGCCCGCAACTCGTTAAATACGAGAGTAGAAGGTGGGGACGTTTTCGACTGCTCCGACTTGTTCAGTACGAAATGCAAGCCCGGCTGTTCACCGTGAATTTCAAGATGGTCTATCCTAGGACCCTTTTGTGCCTTCATTTCGTCAAAGGACTCGTAGCGATACCGCTTGTCGGAAATCGTGACCCTAGCGCACTTGCTTTGAAACAGGTCAAGGAGTTGGTCGAGATCCTCCCGGTACATCTTGAGTTTCCTCAGTTGTGCGCTTTTAGGGTGTTTGATGGGTTCCACTGGCTGCCCCTTAACAACAATAGTTTGTCACGGCTCAGGACACTATTTCTTAGTGAACCAGCATGATCGCCACCAATCCAATCGTCACGCCTGCGGATCAGTTGCAACCGGGTTCTTGGCCCCAACAGGAAAGAGCCGGTAGCCTTTGCCACTGCGCCCCCGTGCCGGGCCGTAACGCCCGGTGGCAACCTACTACGAACCATGCGCCCGGCGGCCCAACGGCAGCCGGTGTCCGGGGGAATTTTGGGGCAACGTGGCGGGGTCGGCGCGCCTATTGCCGATACTAACGCCATACGGCTACACTAGCCCTGGAAGGGATGATTAAAATGAAACGGCTTTTCCGCTTAGGCTTATTGATCGTTGTGGTGTTTGCGCCTATAAGGGCCGATGACCCAATCAAGTTCTTTGGCGATGGGCATGATTGGCAAGAAATGGGAACAGCCTTCTCGAAAGCGATGTACATCGACGGTTTTAAGCAAGGGCTATCATGTGCCGGGATGCAGTTGCACCATGAGCCCATCACGCTAGAGCAGATAATTGAAACATCAAAAGCGATTGGCGAAGATCAAACCACGCCGAACAAGCCGGTACCGCGTATCCAGATGGTGTTGGCTGTTGATTCCTTCTATAGCGATGTGAGGAATGTGAACATCGCCATACCCCTGGCGCTCCGCTGGGCCAAAGTGAAGCTTGATGGGGGGACGCCGGAAGATCTGGGTGCCTTTGCTGCCGTTTTACGGACCAATCACGAAGAGGTGAGTCAAAGTAGCCCCGCGCGCGTGCCGCAGGCCCGGTCAAATCTTTAGCAATTCCGAGATGGTGTTCTGCGGCATGTTCGGCTGCAGGCCAAGAAATGCCGCAACAACGACTTTCATTTCTTTGCTAATCGCCACGAAGTCCCACCTTTTCTCCGGAGGCGTACCCGCAATGCGTTGGGTCGTGAGATGATGCAGTTGCTTGTTTGCACGCTTGCGCGCCTTTTCGAGAACAGGACTGATCGCTGGCCCCTTAGTGTTCCAATTCGCAACATAGTGTTCTGCGATCACATCATCTACCTTGGGGCGCACAGGATAAAAGAATTCGATTAAGTTCCTGAGATGGAGTACGGTATCCTCGACCATGAGATTCTCCAGGAACTGGTCACCCCCCGGTTGTATTGCCCGCGCAAGAACGAACATCTGAACTTCATAGAAAAGATGCTCCTTGGCAAAATCGAAGAAGTTAACGGGCTGTGGCGACTTTGGCTTCATGAATCAAATTGTAGCCCGGCCCCGCTAGCACGCCCTCGCTATCAGCACGGCCACTAGCGCCAGCACCAACCCGGCGGCAGCATCCTCAGCCTAGACCAACCACCTACGCCAGCCCCGCCGGGCGTAGCGGGCCTGGAGCCAACGGTTAGATGGCAGGATTCATAGTTGGTTGCTTTTCATCCGTTGGTGGTAAGTTACAGTGAGTCCAAGCCCCGGTATGTCGTACAGGATGATCACTGTTTGTGGCAGCAGCCATTCCCAGGTTCGCTCTGGGAAGAGGCGACTGCCTTCTACCTTTACTGACGTCGGCTCGCCGTACTTCTCACGAAGTCCCTGCAGAAAATTGATATTGGCGGGGGCGGAGTCTTTAGCATCTGTGAGGCTGATTTTGACGCTGCCCAGCCCGCCCGATTTGAAAATGAATTCAACGCGGTAGGTTATGGGTGAGGGTCCAATGGTTATATGGTCCAGACCAAAGAAATGGTTGACCGGGTTCCTGGGGTATGGATAAACCCGCGCCTCCGGAAAGGCTTCCCGGATCTGTGCTTCCGTCATTCCCCACTTGGCCTTGGTCCATCCACCTGGGTCATCCTGCGCGCCTAGACTAAAGCAGGCTAGGAACGCCACGATCAATTTGATGTTCACACTCGGCACCTGACCTTCGCCATCGACTCTTGTCGATTCGATCTTTAGCCCACAGGTGAACGCAAAAAGGGCCGGAAGCCTCGCGGCCCCGGCCCATCCAACTTTCGAGTTGGCTCCTAGCTACCGCACCTTGTACGTTCGCAGCCCGCCTTTCTCCTTCGATGATTCAACTTTGAAGCCGTGCAGGCGCCCCAGGTTGCTGATGAATCCTCACGCGGCATGCGTCTGGGTCCATCCAAACGCTTTCATGAGTGCGGGGACGGTGGTACCTTTGCGGAGCATGGCAATGGCGGCACGTCCTTAGGCTTCCTGGCCAATTTCCGGGGCTTGGTGGCCTTCTTTGCGGTACGCTTGGCCCTTTTGCCCTTCTTGCTGGTGGTAACCGCCGGGGGCGGCCTTTTCTGTGGTTTGTTCCATGTTGCCGCCCTCCTAATTGGCGGTGACACGATTCATCACTCAGAAGGCTTCAAGATGCAAGTCGGAAGAATACCCTACGGGATGGCAAGTATGCGAAACAATTGGTGATAAAATTGTTCTATTGGACGTCTTCTATTACCTCACTCAACCACCAACGCAAAAGTCATGGGTTGATGTAGTCGGTATCTTTGCGCCCGTTGTCGCCACGATTGTCGCCATCGTCATCAGCCTTAGGGTTGCCAGCAAGTAAAACGATATCCAAGAGCGACAATTCATGAAGGAAGCCGAGATACAGGAGCGACAACTCAAAAAAGATTTGTTTGATCGTCGTTTTAACGTATACGCGGAAACTGGTGACTTTATCGATTACGTCCGTCGCAACGACGGCAAGACCAAGCTTAGCGGTCCTGAATACCTTCGTTTCCACGAAGTACTAGAGAAAGCGGAAATGCTCTTCCGCCCCGAAGTGCACAAGTATCTAATTGAAATCAGGGACGCCGCCGGAAACTTCTATGCCGACAAGTTCAAGGAAAACGAGGCCGCAGTTACTGGCATGCATCAAGACGTGCTAGATCGCCTTAACGATGTGAGGAAGCGGCTATCCGTTCTATGGAAGCAACGAAATGATGTGTTCCGTCCTGAGTTGCATCTGGGCTCCGTTGAAAACAAGCCCAGTGTGCCTGGCAACTAGCGCAGCCTCGGAAAAGAAGAAAAGCCCCCGGCTACCGAACCAGGGGTATAGATCGATTGCTCTTTGCTCTAGGCTGCTCTTGGGGGCTCCTAACGCCACATCACTCCTAACGCCACATCACCAAGATTCGCTCATGCTATACTTACGCCATCGTCGGCAGACTTGTTGATTGAGGTGTTTACACCTGGGGCAAGGCCCAAATCGATCTCAGCGCTCTGGCGGCGGCGATTAATAAGTTAGGAGTTAACTTCAATGAGCACGAACAAAGTCCCTCCGGGGGGCCAGAAAAAGGGGCCTCTTCCTGCCGAGAGGATTGTTTCTTCCTTTAAACAACTCGCCGTTTTCTCCACCGACCTCAATTCTGCCGTCGATGAACTCTGCGACAATATTTCTCCTCTTGACCGCGCTTTGAGCAAGCTTAACCTCGGAGTCTCAGCTTGGTACCAGATCGCGGGGCACGAAGATGACGACATGACTTTCTGGAGCCGCGATATCGGGTACTCCAAAATCGGTAAGGACTGGCATATTGCCATCAGGAAAACTTCAGGCCATGAGCCTGACGTGTATCACGAGGAAGTTTGGCCCTTCGATGAGGCTCCTCGCTGGATGCAAATCGAAAGCGTCGGCAAGATTCCCGATCTTTTCGATGAGCTGATCAAGAGGACCGAAGATACGATCAAGAAGATACGTGCCAAGACGATTGAGGCGCGCGATCTCGCCACCGCAATTAGCGGAGCGATATCTGCTCTTTCGCCGCAGGACCAATAGTCCCGGAGATGAATATCATGAAACTCTTCGTGTGTCTTGTGGCAATAGTTTTTATCGCTGCAATCGTGATGTATGCTCTCCGTTCCAAGGGGGATGTGAAAGCAGCGTTCAAGATTCCATTCGTGGAATTCTCATTGGAGACTAAGGACAAGAATTCGCCCTCCAAACCGACCGAGGCTAACCACAACCTGCTTGGATCGCAACAAGATTCATCGGTAGGTATCTCTAGCCCACCTGGGCAGTCAGGTCGGAGACGCTAAACGGGCCGCGTCGGTCGGGGAAGTTCGCTCGTGTAGGCTGTGGGGACTTTTGTAGGGGAGATAGCCCCCAAAGAACCGACCCAGAATTGCGGTTATTGGCCGGAAACTAGCACTTGGCGTGTAGTTGGTACGCTAGGCCGCCTATTACGAATCAGTTGCTGCGGCCTGCTGATCCTTCGGAAACGCCGACAAGCTCTGCTAGCTTCTGCCAATGGCGTGCATGAGGGAGATGCTTGCCTGACCGGATATCAACTGCATATGGCAGCGAGACGCCTAGTGCCAGAGCAATCGCAGAACAACTCAGGTTCTTCAGCAACGGTTGAATCCGAGTGACATAAGTTTCTTTATTTAGCCATTCTGGCTGACTGGAGCAATCCCAAGCCTTTCTTGCGGCCATATGTTGCCGCATCGTTTCCGATTGACGCGCGAGGACGTTTGGACTATGAGCAAGCGCGCGGCCACCCTCCGCCGCTTTCAGCAGTTGCTTCGTCGACAGCTCGACACTGCAGTTTGCGCAATGGCTTCGTCCTGTCGGTATCGATTTACCGCAGATGCCACAGACGCTCTCGGATTTTGGCGATGGCTTGGCGGGTGAAGTTGGTAGGCCACCTCTAGCCTCACGCTTTCGGCTCTGAGTTAATCGTGTTGCTGGAGCTCGCGGCCCAGTGGGCTTCGGTATTGCAGTCCAAAGAAGATGACTAATGCGTTCCGCGAAGGGACCAACTGCACTGCGCCAAGTTGAAGCCGTTTCTGACAATCGAATGGCAAATGATGCATTCAATCGACACGTGCCATCCCCCTTTTCGTAAAACCATTCTCGCTTCAGCGTTTCCCGTTGAATCCAATCGAGCACATAAGCGTCCACACGAGGGCGCACAGGCTCCATCAAATCACAGGCCAAGCTATCGCGAGCTTGGGTGTCAAAATGCAGAAACCCGAGTCCTGGGTCAAGACCTAACGCCGTTGCTGCAAGTCTAGCCTCGGATTCTAGTACGGTGTAAAGGTAGTTCAGCATTGTATTGAGGGGATTTGAAGCTAGACGAGCTCTACCTGATACCGGCGAATATCGGCTTTCGAAAATACGCCAATGATCAGGCGTCCGGCAGAGATCTTTCACAGGGAATTTGATAGGCAAACCATTCCAGGCGGACCAATAAGCAGCGGCTGCCATCGATTCAACGACTCTGATGGATTCCATTGTCTTCGCGCTGACTAGCTCCTTCCGAAATCTTGCGATACTATCGCCGACTGCCGAGTTGTTTAGCTCCTGGCGGGCGAGCTGCTCTTGATTTATGAGTTTCTGGCTGATAAGTTCACGAGCAATACCCACGCCCGCCTCGGACTTATAGGCGAGTGCCTGAGCCCGGCGTAGCCGAGCATCAGAGGATCGAACCGGGCCCGTCGTAGCGAGCACTGAACCATCCCGTTCAAGCATCACAAAGGCTGCATCCTGATCGGCCAGCCAGCGAAGAGCGGCGAGGCTTACGTAACCATCGGCACCGATGACAACTAACCGGCGAAGACCATGTCCGACACGCGGCAGTCGCGCATATAGGCGATCAGCGCCGATCCCATCCTCCAGAATCAGGTGACCACGATCCACGTGCACTCTTATGCCGTAGCCGAAAAGTGTGATGACACCATGCCGTGGTGATGCAGACATTTGAGAACTGTTTGCTTCTTGCGTCACTTGATCTGCCTCCGCCTTCTTCGCTTCACCTTCGCCGCCCGCGATGCCTCAAAAATCTCTTCTGGCCTAATGGAGCCTACAAGGTTTACCGCTGTCCGCGTTTCAACTCCAAGGACCGCTCCCGCGAGTGCCCGCGACAAGAACCAAATTTGCTTCAACCGCGTCGATGGTCGCTTGGATCGTGGATACTTAGGATGCGTCCTCGCAGTAATAATTTCAGATGCGTATTCGGTGAGGTAGGAAGGGAGTAAGCTCCCGAAGGAAATTGGCCAATTCGGGACTTGTACCTCTTTTATGACTTCCGGCGCAATCTCGAAACTCTGCATGACGAATGCATCTTTGCAGAGTTCGCGCACTTGGTCTGGAGTTTTTGCCTTCAGCAGCTCTTCAAAAATGCCAGGCTCACCTGGAACTCCTAACTGCTTGTCTGCCTTCTCTGCGACTATGCACCTCTCGCTCTCGTGCATCATTACAAGCTCATCCGCCTCCCTTCGTTTGAGCCACTCATGTATTTGTGATGATTCCAAATGCCCTTCGCGAACCTTCTGATCCGCTTCGCTCCTGAGCCGTGCTCGATCGTTGCCACTGAGCTGCTTCTTTTCCAATTCCGCGATGGATTTAGCGAACGTTTTTCGGTCGAACCATAACCGGGTGGTGCCTTCGGCGATGTGCCTGAGTTCCCAGTAGAACTGCTCAGCGAACATATAAAGCGTTCCAGCATCGGTTTTTCGTGGCCGTCCAGGTCCCATAATTAAAGGGCAAAAACTTTTACAGTACCTTGCCTTAACCAATATTATGTAAGATTCTGGAATTGTACTGCAGAGGCAATATTGGAGGTGCTAGGTGATGCAGGTAGAAACAATAGCCTTTAATAGACGGGAGACCGCTGACGCGCTTCGTGTCAGTTTACGGACAGTGGATTACTTGCTCGCTCAGGGCAAGCTACGAGGTACTCGAATTGGTCGTCGCGTTGTTATCCCGCGAACTGAGGTTGAAGACCTGCTACGCCAGGGCCTGGGTACAGTGCGGGAACGAATGAATCGCGAGTCGTAACTTAAGGAAACCATGCCGCGCCGCAATGCCAAACCGCGCACCAAACGCGAGGTAGAAGCCCGCGAAAGGGCGCTCGCAGCCGTCGCGCGAATGCGTCGTGAAAAGTTATCGCTGAGTGCGGCAGCCAAGGCTGAAGGAACGCATATTCGTACGGTCCGGCGTTACGCTGGCACCGCGCTTGAGCGACCAGGGCGACGTGGGCTATTTCGGGCAAAGGCGTCCGACCGACTTAGTCGTTCACTAAACTTCCCAACACCTCTTGGGCAACAGGTCGTTGTCGTACGAAGCTCAAGCACCGCATCGGCAATCGGCGAGTATCTCAACGCTGTTCGAAAATATCTGAACACCGGCGATACATTGCCACTCATGCCATTCCGCAACAAAAGCTTCCGGTCGGCTGATGGTGTCAGACACGAATTCACAACCGATCCAGGGTTGCTTAACAGGCTTGGAGATGCCGGAATCTTGGAAATCGAAGGACTATACCGCGCGGTTCACGGGGCGCAATGACCGATAGCGATCCAAATCGTACTGCTCGCCGAGAGATGACACGGCTCTCACGATTCGGCGAAGGTCCGCTTATCTGCTTTTTATGCGGTTACACAGACCCGGTTGCGCTGATTCCGGTAACGGCTGGGTGGCTTAAAGCCACCGGTGTTTCGAAGACGCTGTTCCAAGGTGATCATGTCGTAGGCAGGGCACATGATCCTGACTTTGTTGTCCCCATATGCCGTAACTGTCACGCCGAAGTTACGGAAGACAGGCTCCGCGCAGGCATCAGCATGAGGCCAGCACTTGATCAGAACACGCGCGAGGCGCTGCGGCTACAGAGTCTTGCACTGTTTCACGAGAGGGAGGCTGCAGCGTTGCGGCGATGGGCAGCGGAAAAATTATCAAACGAGGAATCAAATGACTGAAAGTACACCTATATTCTTGCGAACACATACAGAGTACAAAAAGAAGAAAAAACGTAGTCGTGGCGCAAAGTTGGCTAAAAATGTTGTGGACCAAACCGATTTGGAGCAACGAGGAGAGGGGCCGATATGGCCGAAGTACGCCCTGGTCATCGACAGCGAGACGACCACGGATGAGCGCCAGACGTTAACGTTTGCCTTTTACCGACTGTGTCGGCTTGAGGCAAATAAGGAGTATGCCTGTGTCGAGGAAGGATTAATATATCCGGACGATCTGCGTCTGAACGATCCAGATGGGATGAAGATCCTTGAGGATTACGCCAGCATGCACACCTCCGAAACAAAACCTGGCAAACCCGTCCAATTGCAATTGAGGAGTCGATCCAAGGTCATGCAAAAGGTTTTTTGGCCAAATGCCTATGATCCGCCAAGCGGCTTTGGCGCTCTCGTTGTGGGCTTTAATCTCGCCTTTGATTTAACCAGGCTTGCCATAGACTGTCGGCCCGCTCGTCGGCTAAAAGAAATGTGGAGTTTTCTGATGTCGCAGGACCGTCATCCGGAGACGGGCCAGTGCCGCGAGGACCCTTTTCGACCGAGGATCATTATCACGCCCAAAGATAGCAAGGCGGCTTTCATTCGCTTTGCAGGCGTCAACATCCGAAATAAGAAAACTGGTCGAAAATTTACGCAGTACAAGGAAGGCCGCTTTCTCGACCTACGAACACTAGGCTGGGCCTTGCGGAATGAGTCCTTCAGCTTGCGTTCTGCAGCGAAGGAGTTCACAGACAAGGAAAAGGATGATCACGACCCAACCGGGAAAATTACTCTAGACGAAATCAACTATTGTCGCAACGACGTGCGAGTTACCGTAGCCATCCTGAATGGCATGAAGAACGAGTTTGATCTCCATGATATCGATCTCAAGCCTGATCGCGCCCTCTCTCCAGCATCGATCGCCAAATCGTATCTCAAGCAGATGGGCATAATTCCACCGCTCAAGAAATTCGATCTCTCGCCCGAGGTGCTCGGTGCCGCAATGCAGGCGTATTATGGAGGCCGCGCCGAGTGTCGTATTCGCCACACCGATGTCCCAATCGTTTATACGGATTTCTTATCGCAGTACCCCACCGTAAATTCCCTCATGGGCTTGTGGCAGATGCTCACAGCTGAACGTTTGCGAATGGAGGATGCGACCGACGACGTACGAAAGTTGCTTGCCAATGTGACAACTGAGTCGGTGTTCGATCCGGACTTTTGGAAACAGCTAACGTTCTTTGCGCTCGTGCAACCAGCAGGCGATATCTTGCCAGTACGCACCGAATACAACGGAGAGACTACCAATATAGGTATCAATCCACTTACATCGAAAAGACCGGTCTGGTATGCCGGGCCTGATCTTGTCGCTGCTACCCTTCTCAGCCCGACTCATAAGGCTCCCGATATCGTTCGGGCTTTGCGAGTATTGCCGGAAGGCCAACAGGCGAGCCTACAGCCAGTGACTCTGCGCAGCAGCGTGAACGTCGATCCAAGAAAGGATGACTTCTTCCAGAAAATTATCGAGGCTCGGGCCCGCGTTAAGAAGGATCAAAGTCTTCCAGAATCTGAGCGAGATGCACTCAGTTACTTTTTGAAAATCCTCGCGAATTCTGGATCGTATGGCCTTTTCGTTGAAATTAATCCTGAGCGCGTTGGCAAGAATGTTCGAGCGAACGTCAAAGTTTATTCTGGCGAAACCTACTTTGAAACAACGTCACCGATTGTTGAGCCGCCTGGTGTTTGGTATTGTCCAGTTTTCGCGTCCCTGATTACCGCTGCTGGTCGGTTGCTATTGGCACTGCTTGAACGATCGGTTACGGATAAGGGCGGAAGCCACTTGCTCTGCGATACTGACTCGCTCGCTGTCGTAGCCTCCGAAGCCGGTGGACTGGTGCCTTGTGTCGGCGGAGCGCATCGTCTCGGCCATGGGCGCGAGGCAGTCAAGGCCCTGTCATGGTCCGCGGTGCAGGAAATCGTCAACAAATTCGAGAAGCTCAACCCTTATGATCGAGATGCGGTACCGAGTTCGATTCTCAAACTAGAAGATGTGAACTTTTGCGACGGCGCGCAACGCGAACTCTATGGTTACGCCATCGCGGCAAAGCGCTATGCGCTTTTCAAGCTGGCGACAGACTCCATCCATGTTGAAACAGCGAAAGCCCACGGTTTAGGGTTTCTGTTTCCGCCCGATGAGGGATTCGACAAAGAAGCGGATGCGCCGGTTTGGGTTGTTGAGGCCTGGGACTGGATTGTACGCGGAGCGCTCGGACTACCTCGGAATGACCCGCCCTGGTTCGATCTACCTGCAATGATGCGGTTCAAAATCACGACCCGTCAAGTTCTGAAAGTGCTTCAGGATCGTCAAGTGAACTTGCCATACCAAGATCGGGTCAAGCCGTTTAATTTTATTTTGAGCCCGATGATTGATGACTTCGGCGGACTGCCGATTGGGTGCAAGGCTAATCATTTCACTCTTATCACTCCGTACACGAAGGACGTTTCACGATGGTACGGTCTCAAGTACTTCAACGTCCATGATGATGAAAAGCAGTATCGCTTAGGCTGCCCCGGAAAACGCCTGCCGTCGCAGGCGGAACCGCAGAGGTTGGAGGATGTCGTGAGCCGATATCGCTGGCACCCGGAAGCCAAGAGCCTCGCGCCAGATGGGAGTGAATGCGGTCGAAAAACTCAAGGATTGCTCCAGCGCACGCCAGTGACTGCGATCGAACAGCCGCGCTACATCGGCAAGGAGACAGATCGACGTTGGGAACAGGGCGAAGACATTAGCATGCTTGATCCCAAGCTAGTTGAATATCGTCCGAATGAAACCGCCCGGCTCGTGTGTGATCCGGAATTGCAGCGCGTTGTGGGAGGCATTTCTATTCGGAAACTGGCCAAAGCTGCAGACGTGACTGAAAATACCGTGAAGGCAGCCAAGCGAGGAGACCGGCTGCAAAGATCAACGGTGGAGAAGCTGAGGAAGGGTCTGAATCAATTCTTATCTCCAAGACCGATCAAGGCCGTTCGGAAGAAGGCTCGCTGAGCAGCGTCATTCCAATGGAAACAATAGACTGAGGAGATTTTCCCGCCGCAATGGACCGCTCCCGGTCAACTTCCAAAGCTCCGGTTTCGGGGTCGATTTTGTACGAAGATACTTTTCCGGAGGAAAAACCCGTTACTAAAATATATTTACCGGAAGGATCGATCGTGATTCCAACCGGCCCGTTTTCGGTCGCGTACGGCGAGCCGGTGATTTCAGCTATTCTCCCCGTCGATGAGTTGATCTTGAAAGCCGAGATGTCGTTCGAAACCAAATTAGCTACATAAAGGTAACGGCCTTGCGGATCAATAGCCGCTCCAATGGAGTTAGTACCTGCGCGGGCTGGCTTGGCAAGCGATCGTAACGCACCAGTATTCTGATCAATTGTGTACGCCGATACGGTGCATCCCGCGCCCGCGCCCTTTCCGTATGTGCCTTGGCAGACGTCGGTACGTACACCATAATTGATCACATACGCAAATTTCCCGGAAGGATGGAGGACGATGCAGCGGGGCCGCAGTCCAGTGTCGAAGGGCGAACCAGAAATTTGAGCAAGCGAGCCATCACGCGGATCAATCCGGAACGCCGAGATGGTTGCGTCATCCTGGTTGGCTACATAAGCAAATCTACCGTTGTTGTCCACTGTAATCCAGAATGGATGATATCCTGCCGAGAACGGCGAACCTGGAATTTCTAGGAGAGTCCCTGTCACTATGTCCCTCGCGTAAGCCGAAACATCATTGGAGATGACGTTAGTGACATAAAGGAACTTTCCGGCTGGGTCCTGCGCCATGCCAGTCGGACCGAAACCCGCTTTGTAGGGAGAACCTGAAATCTCCGCTAGCGCTCCCGTGTCGTGATCGACACGATATGCCGACACATTACATCCATCACCGCAAGCGCGATCGGAAGTGCCTCGGTTGGCCACATAAACGAACGACCCTGACTCGTCAACGATCACGTAATATGGCCGGTCTTTCGTCGCGTATGGCGATCCTGCAATAGCAGATAGCGCGCCGTCTCTATCGATGGCATAGGCCGAAATGTCTCGGGAATCGTAGTTTACTGCGTAGGCAAACGATGCAATGGCTTTCGCCGCTTCTCCGGCCCCGAACAGTAGCCTACTGTTGTCGTATGGATCGGTAAGATTCGCGTGCCCGTCAGCGAACAAAGCAGAGCTCCTGAAGTTGGTTGGTGTTCCGGCATAGACCTCGGCAGCATTTGTGGGTTCGATCGTCATCCGGTCATATTCCGAGCTGAGTTGGGTGTACAGAGCAGCTGACCACCGCCAGCGCAGATTGATTTTCGGATCGTCAGTCGCCAACGAAGCGTACCAGGTCACGGGACGGATCCTTTCCGGCAACCCGCTACTGGGGACGTGAAACGTCATACCAGTCAGAAAAGCCTCTGCGGACTGATTCGACGGAACCTTGGTCACCCATCGGCCGCGCGCGGGATCAAATCTCGTGCTCGCGGCATGAAACTCCGGCGAGAAACTGACAGTAGCGTCTGGAACGCGCAGGTAATAAAGTTCGCCGCCAGCTATGAATCGCACGATCGATCGATTGAGCGATATCGTAACAGGTTTCGGCGACATGGCCTGTGGCTGAACGAGGCTGCTGAACCAGACGTACCTTCCGCCAGGAATCTTGGTGTCGTTGAACCGGCCTGTAACATAAAGCGGTCCAACGTCATCATTGTTCTCTTTGGAAGCAGCCGATCTTGCAGAGCGATGCAAAATACCGAAAAACAGAAGCGCCAATGATATGAGCACCGCTGCGAGAATGGCTGCGATCTGTCTTTTCGACCAACCGTGTGCGGCCCTTTTCTGTTCTCCGTCGAGTTTCTGTCCGTTGGAAGCCGCTTCCACCTGCGCGATGAAGCGATAACCAACGCGAGGCAAAGTTTCGATATAGCGCGGGTTCTCAGCCGAATCGCGCAGAGCTTCCCGCAGTTTATTCATGTTGAGATTCAGATTGCGATCGAAATCGACGTGAGCGTCGGGCCAAAGCCGAGAACATAACTGGTCGCGCTGGACTACCTCGCCAGCATGCTCCAACAAGATCTTGAGGAGGCTGAACGGGAGTCCCGAGAGACGAATACGAATGCCATTCTTCCTAAGCTCTCTGGAACGTAAGTCGGCTTCGAATTCGCCGAAGTGGATTTTTCCGGATGACTCATTCGCCTCAGGCATTGGGACAGTGCTCGAAGCGAATCTAACACGGATTTTCGCCTTGCAGCAAGCCCTTGTGTTTCAGCGGCTTGGCGGGAGATATAAAACTAATATCAAAATGTATTGAGCTGGATATCCCCTTGACTCAGCTTGCCCCCATATGTAGTGGTGGCCCGCTAACCGTTCTCACTATCGACTCATAGGTGTTCGGCGGCGTATTCACGGCCTGCTGCACGAGCCGAAAGAAGAGCTTCCCTCGGCTCTTGGATTTCCGGCGATTGAAGCGAAATGTGAATTCATCCAGATAATAAGGCAGGTAGTAATAAGCTACCCCGCCTTGGTGTGTACCGAGCAGCCAGCGCTTCAACAGCGACACGACCCGATGAACCCGAGGCATCAACTTGGAAGCTTCTTTCCTTCGATTCCCCAACCTCGTGATCTCCCGTTGATAGCCCTGCTTCTCCAAGCCTGCGTATCCTTGCCAGCCGTCCGTGTGGATCACGCTTCCGGGTTCGATGCAATCCTCCACGAACGGATGGAGATTGGCCGCCGAGCAATCCCTGATCATCCGCATCCGGATGCGCCCAATGCCCGCTCCATCGGCCTGGGCAGCGATCACAACCCACGCCTTTCGCGCGGTTTGCCTTCCCCAAGCTCCCTCCTCCAATCCGCCCACCATGGTCTCGTCCATTTCCACCCAACCGCTCAACCGATCCCGGTCCGGCCGGACCATTGCCCGTCTCAGTTTGTGTAGCCAGGTCCAGGCGGTCTCATAACTAGCCAAGCCGAGCACCCGCTGCAAACCCAGGGCGCTCGCCCCGTTCTTCTGGCTCGTCACATACCACATCGCCCGAAACCACATCACCAGCGGTTTCCGGGTGTCCTGGAAAATGGTACCCGCGGTGGCCGACACTTGGCGGCGGCAGCCACAGCACTGGAACAAAGTGTCACGAACCACAACCGCCTTCTTGCCGTGACAGCACGGGCATTGAAATCCCTCGGGCCATCGCAGGCTGACTAGGTAGGCCCGGCAGTTTTCTTCCTTCGCGAAACGACTCTCGAACTCCTGAACGGTGCGCGGGTAATCCTCCATTCCTGAAATCTATATGTTGGGGTCGGCTGAGTCAAGGGGATATCCAGTTGTATTGACTTGTTACTACGCTGGGCATTTCATACAGAGGAACGGGCGTATGCTGCCAATGATACGGGGCAACTGAAATCGTCGGACCGCAAATGGGGATCGTCGCCGCCTGGAAGGGAGTATATGATTCCCAGAATGGACACGATATGAAGAACTCCCGACCGCGCCGTGTTTGCAAAAATGTACTGCCGTTGCTTGTTCTAACGCAGGTCTGCTACGGACAAAACACACGTTATCAATTCGTTGATCTTAGTAACGGGTACTCCGGGGCGTTCACACCGCTGCCCATCGGTGTCAACAATTTGGGTCAAGCAGTGGTGGAATTTAATGGGGGGCCGGATGGAACGGCGTCGGGTGTGGCGGTCTTTAGCCCGCCATACCAAGCACCTATGTTTATCCCGCCTCTAGCGGGAGACACTGCGACAGCTGGTGGGGGCATCAGTGATGCGGGTGTTGTCGGCTGTTCTTACTCCCCTAGCGTAACCTTCCCCAATGTGACGCCCATTCTCCACCCATTTATATTCTCACTGTTAACAGGAACGCAGCCGCTGCCTCTGCTGCCCGGTTATCGTGGGGCCTGTGCAATTGCAATCAGCAAGAATGGCACAATTTTGGGAGCGGCAATGGATGCTCAGGGTTCCAATGCTCTTACTTTTTTCGTCTATACAGCGGATCACAAGCCAGGTTCAATTTTGGCGCTGCCTGGAAGTTCTCCAGCCCGGCGGCAATAAACGATTCCGGCCAGGTTACGGGGGACACAGGCGTGTTTGATCCCCAGGCTCGCCTTCTGGTGTCGAAGTACGCCACGCGTTCCTTTATTCGCAAGGTCAATCGACGGATCTTGGGACGCTCTCGTGGGATCCTACGCTATACACACTTGGCCTCGCGCCGTATAGTTCTGGTACTTCAATAAATAATTCTGGCACGGTCGTAGGTTCTAGTAGGAGTGTTCTGCCAGGGTCAGATGCTTTATCTTGCGGATATACGTCACAAGGCTACATCTGCGGACCAGATGAAGGAGACCGCGCTTTCATTGGACCCCCAATACATGACCTCGGCAGCCTTGCAGGGCCGGCGTTCCGAAGTGACGCGCTTGGCATCAACAATCTTGGCGTCATAGTAGGGGATTCTGATACGCCATCCGCAGGATTTCACGCATCCATTTGGTCCGGAGGTAGCATTACCGATCTCAATGACCTGATCCCGGTCGGATCTGGCGGTGATTAGAGTGGGCTCAAGCGATAAGTGACTCCGGCTATATAGTTGGTAATGGTCAGCATACTGTCATCGTTAACGGATTTAAACTCACCCCCCTTTCTCCTTACCTGCTTGTTCCGATTGCTCCCCCATCTCCTGAATCACAGCTCCTGCCGATGGCGCTTATCCGCAATCCGCCTTTGTCGCTGTGTCTGGTACCGGGCCAGTTGGGCGACGCTCGATGTGCTCGTAGGCGGTTCATCGGTCGGCACAGTTGTGGTGAATTCCGAAGGGACCGGAAGTTCTGCCATTTCTCGGCGGCGCTAAAACGGTCCAGGTTCAAGTCCATGGCACATCAAGCTCTTCCAACACTATTGTGGTCTACGCACAGTTCCCATCGTTTAATCCATCGCCTAAGTACCCGTATCCACCAGTACATTCCTCCCGCTTCAGCACAGCGACATCTTTGTTACTTCCGCTCGGATCCCGGCGCAATTCTAGTGCGCTGGAATCTGGTTTTCAATATTACTTCTACGGACCAGCCTACACCCATACGGCGCTCTACTTAGGCGGTGATGCCAACGGAACGCCCCTCGTTGCGGAAGCCATCCCGGCTGCGGAAGCTGGAAGTTCGGTCAAGTACGCTCCGTTCCTTTAGAGCAAAGCACTGTCTGGACTGAAGCCATTATAGTAACCGCGTTTCGGCCGCAGACCGCTTTGTCATCAGGTACGAAGGACTCCATCGTTGCTTGGGCCAAGAATATAACGTCGCAGGGCGTGGACTATTGGCCTTTGGCGGACTTCTCATTGGTGGTACTCGCCGATACGTTATTCGATGCGTCGTTCGGAACAATTACGCCACGTCTCAACGCATTCTTGAACGAACTGAACTCGCTGAAGAATTCGACCAACACGTTCATCTGCTCCACGCTGGTGTGGCGGGCGTATTATGAAGGAACCGGCCACACCATGGACCTCTCAAATCCTAACTTGATGACGCCTGAGCCAGGCTCGCTGATGGCAGCCTTCAGCCCATCTTTCATTACTCAGCTTGATTCCGTCTTCATTGTTCCGGAAACATTTGCGGTATCGCCACAATTGATGAAGATTTTTTGACGGAGGAACTCTACCGTGTCCAAATGTAAGTTCGTAGCTTTTCTATTTGTGGCAGCATTGATTTTACGGTCTGTGGCGCGGGCTGATGTCGTTCTCGATTCGTCGGTGACTGGTTCCCCAGGGGCTTTCTCATATGCGTACGAAATTGAGAACCAGAGTGACGTCGGTATTTTGTTGTTCTCTCTGACTGTCACCGGAGATGTAGGGGTGATTCAAGCACCTTCGGGCTGGCTCGACACGACAAGCATTGTAGGCCCTGGGGAAACACAGGTGGAGTGGGTTTCGACGGATACTCCGTATGACGTGCCTGCCATGGGCAGCTTATCGGGGTTTGTGATTGTATCCTACTCTGGGCCTGGCACTGCGCCATTTTCAACTTTCGACGAGAATTTCAGCGAGTTCGACGGACAGACGATCGGGCCGGTCACTTCCGCGATCCCGGAACCAAACGGACTTGTGCTCATAGCTCTTGTCTTTGTTGCGATTTGCATTCGCCATCGAGTCCCTGGTACTCAGCGTTCCACAAAAACTCTTCTCAAGTAACAGCCTTCTCAGCCTTTAAAGGTGGTACGTTTCAATGATGTTAGCGCGGACCTCAGCCATCACCTGGGTGGGGCAAAAACAGAGGGCGCTATTGTTTACCCCTTTCGCACGCTTGACGCCGCCCATTCCAATTCGATAGCCTGACCATGCCATGCAGTTCGAACTCAAGCCCATTTCGAAGGCCGGCATCCAGGAAGCCCTCGAAAAAGCCGAACGGTATCGCCTGCTGAACGAGCCCTCGCTGGCCGAAAGTATCTGCCTGGATGTTCTTGTGGCCGATCCCGAAAATCAATCCGCGTTGGTCATGCTGCTGCTCGCCTTGACCGATCAGTTCGGCCATGGCCATGGTCACGGCCCCCATAAAGCTCGCGAGCTTCTGCCGCGCCTCAAGAGCGAATACGAAAAGCAATATTACGCCGGCATCGTCTGGGAACGCCTCGCGCACGCCCAGCTTCGCAAAGCCTCGCCCAACGCCGCCTTCACCGCCTACGACGCCTTTCGTCAGGCCATGGATTCCTACGAAAAAGCCATTGCTCTCCGCCCGCCCGCCAACGACGATTCCATCTTGCGTTGGAACACCTGCGCGCGTATCCTGATGCGCAATCCCAATCTCCGGCCGCGCCCCGACGAAGCTTACGAACCCGTAATGGGTGAATAAAAGCCGGGCGAGTAGCAGCTCACTCGTAGCGCAGCGCCACGATCGGATCCACTTTCGCCGCCCGCCGCGCGGGAACCAGACACGCTGCCAGCGAAACCGCGATCAGCACCGCTGCCACCAGCAAAAACGTAATCGGATCCGTCGCCTGCACTCGAAACAGTAGCGATGTCATTAGCCGCGTCAGCGCCAGCGCCCCGGCCAAGCCAATCCCCAGACCAATCAATACCAGCGCCAATCCCTGCCGCTGAACCAGCATCAGTACTTGCGACTTCTGGGCCCCCAGCGCCATCCGGATGCCGATTTCCCCAGTCCGCTGTGCCACGGTGTACGACATCACGCCGTAGATTCCCAGCGCTGCCAGGAACAACGCCGACGCCGCGAAGAAAGCCAGTAACACTAGGGAAAACCGCCGCTGCGCGATCGATTGCGACACCACCTCGGTCATGGGTTGCACGGCGTACACCGGCTGCGATCGGTCGATCTTCAAAATTGTCGATTTCATCGACGCGCCCAGCAAGGCCGGATCCTGCGTCGTTCGCGCCAGCACGGTGAGCGCACCCGGCTGGATGAAAATCGGCTTCTGATTATACGCGGCGTAGACCTGCACCGGCGTGTCCTGATCCAGGCCCTGAGTGTGGACATCCGCGACCACGCCCACGATTTCGCGCCACTTTGGCGGCGTCGCAAATGCCACTTCCAGCCGTTTTCCAATCGGATCCTGGCCGGGGAAATATCGATCCACCAAAGTCTGGTTCACCACCACCACTTGGGGCGAATCCGCCGTATCGCGATCCGTAATCCCGCGCCCGCGCAAAATGCGCATGCCCATCGTTTCGAAATATCCGGGAGTCACAGCGAAATAGTTGGCCAGCGGCGCGGTGCTCGGCTCCACCGGAGGCCGCCCTTCAAAGCGCATGATGTAGATCGGATTTCCCAGCAAAGGAATGTCGCTCGACACCGCGGCCGACCGCACACCCGGCAGCGCTGCGATGTTCCCTAAGATGCCTTGCACAAATTCGCGCAGCATCGCGTCGTGTCCGGCGTATTTGAAGGCCGCTGGCGCTAGCCGCATGGTCATCAGATGCTCGGCCTCGAATCCAGCGTCAACATGCTCGATCTCATAAAAGCTGCGCATCAGCAAGCCCGCTCCGGCCAGCAGAATGAGAGCCGCGGCCACTTGCGCCACCACCAGGATGTTTCGCAGACCGCTGCGAGCGCTGGCGCCGCGCGCTCCTTCCTTCAGCAACGCATGCACGTCGGTTTTCGACGCGTACCACGCCGGCGCAAACCCGAACACGATTCCAGTGATCACCGACAGCCCGAGCGAGGCCCACACCACTGCGGCGTTAAGCCCGGCGTCGCTCAATCGCGGCAGATTCGCCGGCGCCAGCGCCAGCAGTCCGTCGAATGCCCCGTATGCCAGCAGCAGCCCCACCGCGCCGCCCGCTATCGACAGCAGTACGCTCTCGGTCAGCATCTGCGTCACGATCCGTCCTCGCCCCGCGCCCAGCGACGCCCGAATTGCGATCTCCCGCTGCCGCCCCGCCGCTTTCGCCAGCAAAAGGTTGGCCACGTTGGCGCACGCGATCAATAGCACGAATGCCACGGCCCCCAGCAACACCAATAGCGCGGGACGGATCTGCCCCACCATATCGTCCAGCAACAGGTTTACTTCAATGCCGGCGTCTCGATCAAAAGCCGGATACTGCGCGGCCAGCCGCGATCCGATGGTCTCGAACTCCGCCCGCGCGCTCTCCAACGCCACCCCGTCCTTCAGCCGCCCGATCACTCGTAGACGATGGAAATCCCGTCGTTCGCGCGTCTCGTTATCGAAGCCCAGCGGCGACCACATCACCGATTGCGGCGGATATTCAAACCCCTCCGGCATCACCCCGATCACCGTCCGAGGCTTGCCGTTCATGATCAATGTCTGGCCCACGATCTTTGGATCGCCGCCGAACCGCTGCCGCCACACTCCATACCCCAGAATCACCACGCCATCCCGGCCAGGTTGATCTTCCTCTTCGCTGAAGATGCGGCCCAGCGCCGGCTTTACGCCCAAAGCATCGAAGAATCCGCGATCGCTAATAGTTCCAAGGAATCGTTCTGGCTCGCCTTCCTGAGATGCAAGATTGAAAGTGTTTTGCTGGTACGCGCCTAACGCGGAGAAGGACTGGTTCTGTTTCCGCCAGTCATAGTAATTCGCTGGCGCCACCACGAACTTCGGAATATTGCGCTTGAGATCGTTCTCCCACACGTTGACCAGTCGCTCGGAGCGCGGGAAGGGCAGCGGGCGCAGCAAAACGCCGTCAATCACGCTGAACATAGCGCTGTTGGCGCCCATGCCGAGCCCCAGGGCGAAAACGGCGGTCAGTGTGAATCCTGGATTCTTCCGGAATGTCCTCAGTGCAAGGGTCAGATCTTGGAACAGGCTCATGACAAGAAACCTAGACGGTGGACGAGCCAGCTACACAAAAGGTTAGCAATACTAACCGATACGGTCCACCAGATCCTTGATCTTGGCCTGCTCAGCCGCCGAAGGTTTGTTCTGCATTGCCTTTTCTAGTTCCTTCTTGGCGAGCTGTTTCTCCCCGGCATCGAGCAGCGCCATGCCCAGATGCAGGTGGAACGACGGATTGTTCGGCACTCTCGCCACCAGATCCTGAAGCACCAGCACCGCTTGGCTGGTCAATTTCTTGCGAATGTAAATCAACCCCAGCGTGTCGGAAATATTGGGATCCTGCGGCGAGCGCTGCAGCGCATGTTGCGCATAACCCAAAGCCTGATCCAGGTTCACGCCCTGTTCGGCATTGAGGTAGGCCAGATTGTTCAGAGCGGTCGGGTTCTCAGGGTCCGTCTTCAGCACTTCTTCATACATCCCCCGCGCCTGCTCGGCCTTTCCCCCGTCTTCCAGTAGCATCGCGTAACCCAAAGTTGTGCTCGGGTTGGCCGGCTGCCGCTCGTGCGCCTTCTGAAAGTTCTGGAGCGCCCCCGCTTTGTCCCCGAGCTGCCTCTCCACCGTGCCTAAGCGGGTGAGCGCCTCGGCCCAATCAGGTTTACGGTTCACCACTTGTTCCAGTTGTGCGCGAGCTTCCTGAAGCTTCCCCATGCGAAGTTGGACTTCCGAAAGCGCTAGCCGGTAACCATCGCGCTCCGGATGTTTGGCCAGTTCCTGTTCCAGGATCTGCACCGCTGCGCTCGGATGGCCTTGCGCCATTTTCGAATCCGCCAGCCCCGTGACGCCCCGCGGGTCGCCTGCCTGCGTCAGCGCCCTAAATCCGGCCTCGGCCTCACTGTAGCGCTTCTCTCGTAGATCCAGCGCCGCTAGTTGATAGCGCGCATCATTGGATTCCTGATTAGCATTGAGGATGCTTCGCAGTTCCTCGCGCGCCTTGTCGCCCTCGCCCAGGTTCGCAAGGCCCGTGCCCCTGGTCAGCTTGGCCTGCAGATTCGACGGATTGGTTTCCAGGATTTCGTCGGCGATCTGAACTGCAACTCCATTTTGCCCCTGCTCCAATCGAATCCGCGCCAGCCCCTGTTTGGCCAGCAGGGAATCCGGATTCAGCTTCAGGCTGGTCTCGAAATGTTGAGCCGCCTTGTCCAGGCTAAGCGGGTCTCCCTGCATCCAATAGGCTCGTGCCAAATGAAAATGCAGCATCGCATTGCCCGGTTCTTTCGCCGTCAGCTGTTCCAGTTCCGCGATCGCCGTCTGAACCTGCTGTCGATCGCCTTTGGCCAGCAGAGACGCATGGATAGCCGCGGCCTCCACGTCGTGCGGATAATCCTTATGTAGCTTGGACACCACCGCCAGAGCCTCCTGGCCCCGGCCTTGAGCCAGCAAAACATCCGCGATGCGCTTCTCATAATCGGCGGCCATCCTCGGATCCTGCTTCTCACCGTCCCGGTAGGCCTGCATCCCCGAATCGTACGCGCCCATCCGCAGATAGAAGTCGCCGATCAAGCTGTCGGCGTGCGGAAAAGTCTTTTTCGCCGCGCGCAAACCTTCCAGCACCGCCAGCATCTCCGGTCTTCGATTTCGAGTGTAGTAGAAGCCCGCCAATTCGAGCCGCGGCGTGGCATCTGACGGTAGGTTAGCGATCTCGGTCTTCAGCGTTTCCTCGGCACGATCGAACTGCGAGCTTTGCCGGTAGTAAAAGAAAAGCAGATCGTACACCCGGCGCACCGTCTTATCGCGCGCCAGAAATTCCTCGCCCAGCTTCTCGGCCTCTGTCACGTGATCGGTCGCCGCCAGGCTTTGCATCAACGGCACAATCACTTCCGGCTGCCAGGGCTTTATTTCGTTAGCCTCTTGAAGCTTGGCTATGGCAGTCTCGCGGTCATTGTTGAGCGTAGCCAGATCGGCCTCCAGCCGCAGACCGCCAAACGATTTCGGATTCCACTTCAACACCTGGGCGACCAGCGGCTTAGCTTCATCCAGCGAATGTTTGTTCGACTGGGGGTTGGCGGCATAGGCGGCGATGTAAAGTTCGGCCAAGCCGACCGTTGCTTCCTCATTACCTGGATCGAGGCTGGTGGCCCGCTCCAGCGCGCGAGCCGCGTCGCCGTAATCCCGCAGCGCCAAATCCACCAGCCCCAGCCGGTAGTAAGCCTCCCCCGATTTCGGATCGAACTGCAGCGCGCGCCGGTATAAGATGGACGCTTCTTTATACTTTCCGTTCTGGAAGTACTTGTTGCCGCTGGCAATGCATTTGTCTCGCATCACCCGGGGATCCCGATTGCAGGCCATCAGCAAGATGCAGGCCGCCGCCGCGACTATTAACCACACTCGTTTCATGTCCGCCAGTTCAAATCCCATCGTGGCGCACGCACTCTTGCGTGCCGCATCGGCACTCGTGTCGATGCCTGGCGGGTCCCGAGAAGAGTGACATTACGCGCTCCTCCCTCCTGTGTCGGCCACAGGCTTCCCCTGCGGCCCAGCTTATCGCGGGCCCGCCGTTGGCCCAGCTTATCGCGGGCCGGCCGTTGGCCCAGCATATCGCGGGCCGGCCGTTGGCCCAGCATATCGCGGGCCGGCCGTTGGCCCAGCTTATCGCGGGCCACGCCGTTGGCCCAGCTAATCGCGGGACCAGGCCTTCCTTCCTGGATGCCCGTCGTTAACGCTCGGCGAACACCTAACTCACCGGCGCCGCCCCAATCTCGGCCGCCCGCTCCCGCCACTGCTGCGCTTCTTCAGTATGACCCATCCGCTCTTCTACGTCGGCGAAGGTTTCAAGCGCCCGCGCCAGTGGTGGCCCGCCTTTTCGCTCCAGAGTTCCGATCGCCTGCATCAGCAGTTCGCGTGCCGGAGCAACGCGACCGGCTTTCACGTACAACCCGGCCAGGTGAACCTGGACATCGGTGGCCTCTTCGCGGTCGCCGCCCACCTGGCGATCCTTCAGCTTCAGCACTCGTTCATACTCGCTCACCGCGCCCGCCAGATCGCCCGACTGTTCCAGCGAGGCTGCCAGGTTATAAAGCGCCTCCGTGGCCGCGTTCGATTCCGGACCAGAGGCCTCCTGGTGAATCTCCAGTGCGCGCCGAAGACAGCGCTGTGCCTCCGCATGATTTCCGTGCTGGCGTGACAACATGCCCAGCTGAGAGAGTGATTGGGCAGTCTCCACGTGATTGGCGCCGAAGGCTTGCTCGGCCAGGCTGGCCGCCTGTTGGAAGGCTTCGAACGCTTCTTCTTTTCGCCCGCTCTTCAAAAGCGCCGTTCCCAGCTTCCGTGCGCATGTCGCCAGTCGCGCCCGGTCGGGTTGCGATTGCCCGGCTTCTAGCGTCGCGATCTCCCGGACGGTTTGCTCGGCGTCGGAAAACTTCTCTTGACTGATCTGGACATCCACCAGCGCCTCCATCGCCCGCGAGTGCAACGTGTGGTCGCCTGCAGCCAGCTCGATTGCCGCCCGCGCAGTTTGTTCGGCTTGGTCCAATTTGCCTTGCTTGCGCTGGGCCTTTTCGAGATCGAGCATAAGACCGACCCGTTTCTTCGAAGAATACCGGCGCTCCACTAAGGCCGCAGCCAGATGTTTCTCCGCCTCGCTCCAGTTCCGCGATCCTAGGTGCCGTTCCGCCTCCGACGCATTGAGGTTGCGCTTGCGATGCCACTCCTTCACGTGCGGCGTAACCCACACCGCGAACCGTATCCCCAGCCGAAAAATTCGCGTGATGCTGATCATAGCCTTAACGGCTGAATCGGCTTCCCCGACTACAGACTTTAGCCCCGTAGCGCACGCACTCGTGCGTGCCGTGTCGACACTCTCGAAAATAGATTCGCCTAGGGCGCGGGGTCGGTAGCGATGGGGGTCAGGGCGACAGCGAAGCCGAGCTTTCGAAGCTGGCGAACGTAGCGTTTGCGTCGGCGTTCCAGAGCTTGTGGTCCAGCAGTCCCCGTTCGATGTAGGATACCTTGTCGTGCAGGACTTTCCAGATCACCCGCAAGAGCCGATGAGCGATCGCCCAGATCGCGGGTTTGGCGCCCAGGTGCGGCAACAGAGTCCGGAACTTTTGCTCAAAGATACTGCCCTTAACCTTAACGGCAGCCCAGGCACATTGAGTCAGCAAGCGTCGGAGCATGGGATTGCCTTTCGGGGACCGGCTGGAGTAGGAAACCTCGGCGCTTTCCTGAGTTCCGGGGCAGACGCCGACCCACGAGGCCAGTTTTTCGGGCGCCAGAAAAGCACTGGCCTCGGGTCCCACTTCGGCGATGATCTGTTGAGCGGCGACCTGGCTGATCCCAGGGATCTCAACCAAGCGTTGGATAGCCGGCTCCCAGTCCTGCAGCGCCCTGGTCATCTGTGTCTCCAATAGTTGGATGTGCATTGCCAACTGCTCCCATTGCTCCAGCAGCATCTTCAATAACAGGCGTTGAGTGCAATCCAGTTCCCCGCGCAAGGCTTCCTGTAACTGGGCTGTCGGCGTCGCAAGTTTGTAACTGGCCAGAGCGGCCAGCTGTGTAGGGTCGCTAATCCCGCGCACCATCGCCCACAACATGGCGCGGCCACTCACTCCCAACAGGTCGCTGATCACGCTGGACAGTTTGATCCGGCCTTCCTCCAATAGCCCTTCCATTTGATTACGGAGGCGCACTTGCTGGGTGCTCATGCGCACCCGCAGACGCGTCATCGTCCGCCATTGCCGTTGCTCCCGATCCGGCACATAGCTCAGAGTCAGATCGTCGGCCAATAGCCGGCGCACAATGCGGGTGGCATCGGCGAAGTCGGACTTGCGGCCCCGGGGCGCCAGCGTGGACCGCGGCTGCGCCAGATGCAACCGGAACCGTCCTTCTAACGCCAGCCATACCGGTCGCCAATACTGCGCCGTCGACTCCATGGCGATCTCGCCCACCTGTTGTTGACGCAGCCACTCCGTCAGCTCCTCCAGTTCCCCATAACTGGTCCCGAACTTGCGCTGCCGGTACTCGATCTCCTGCTCCCCCAACAGCGCCACTACTACCGCCAGCATCCGCTTATGCACGTCGATGCCAGCCACCACACCGTATACTGGATTCATTCCATCTCCTTGGTGGTGGTGGAGCGCAGAACGCATCGCTTTTGTTAGTCACTCTCGCGTGCTGTCTTCGCTCCCTTCACCAAGGAGCCAAGCGCACAATCATCGCTACTTCTCCGCGTTCCCAGGCCAAACACTCGTACAGACTCAACTGTTCCAGTGTCGACGGGACCTTGGCGCAACACCACTCGACCCATTTTCATCGCTATCGGTGGGCGATGCGCCCATCCAAAACACTCATGTCGACACCGTTCTCCGCCCGATCACCAAACTTCCCACCCCTCTTTTCCCCCTCCCTTCAACAACTTCCCCAATCCCAACCCGCTCTGTCCATCCACTCGCATGCTATCTACATCTCAGGAGCAAAGTATGAGAACTTCACCGAATGTCACTAGCGATCGCGCCGCCAGCAACGCCGCCAATGCCCAAAAATCTACCGGCCCCCGTACCGCCGCCGGCAAGCAGCGCTCCTCCCTGAACGCGTTGCGCCACGGCCTCACTGGACACGTCGTCGTCCTCCCCACCGAAGACCTAACCGCCTATCAGCGCCACCTCCAGCGCTTCGTCGATCAGTTTCAGCCCAAAGGCGCGCTCGAAGACCAACTCGTCCAATCGCTCGGCGACACCACCTGGCGCCTGAATCGCGTTCCCGCCATCGAGGCCACCTTTCTTACCCTCGCCGCCGAGGACCAGCTCGATTCCATCCATACCAATGAACCGCGAGCCGCCTCAGCCCTGGCCCTGGCTCAAGCCTTCCACCAACAAAGCCAGGCACTCGCCAACATCAGCATTTATGAGCAGCGCCTCGCGCGCCTGTTCGACCGCACCCTCAAGCAGCTCCGCGAGATCCAGGCCGAGCGCCGTGAACAGGAACGGCGTCAGATGAACGACGCCGCCGAGATTCTCGAAATGCAGCAGGAACGCGACATCCCCTACGATCCCGCTCAAGATGGGTTCGTTTTTTCAACCGCTGAAATCCAAACCTTCATTCAGCGTCGCGACCGCCTGGATGAGGCTTATTCTGAGCCCGAACACCATCTGGCCTCCGCGTCCTAATGCCAATCCATCGTTTAAATCTCATCGCGGACAACCGAGGCTTGGTAGAATGAAATTCTCCCACCCCAATGCTCAAAAGCATCACCGTGCACGGGGCACGCCAGCACAATCTCAAGAACATCGACGTCGAGATCCCTCGCAATACCTTCACCGTCATCACGGGATTGAGCGGATCCGGCAAGTCCTCGCTCGCCTTCGATACCATCTATGCCGAAGGTCAGCGCCGCTACGTCGAGACGCTATCGCCCTACGCGCGCCAGTTCCTCGATCAAATGGAGCGCCCCGAAGTCGACTCCATCGATGGCCTGAGCCCCGCCATCTCCATCGAGCAAAAGACCACCAACCGAAGTCCGCGCTCCACCGTCGGAACCATCACCGAGATCTATGACTATTTGCGCGTGCTTTACTCCGCCATCGGAGTCCCGCACTGCCCCACCTGCGGCATCGAGATTTCACGCCAAAGCGCTGAGCAGATCCTGCAGCAGATCTTGGCGCTTCCCCAAGGCGAGCGCATAATGATCCTCGCGCCCATCGTCCGCGGCCGCAAGGGTGAATACAAAAAGGATCTCGAAAAACTCTCCCGCCAGGGCTTTGTCCGAGCGCGCATCGACGGTGTCCTGCGTTCGCTCGACGAAGAAATTCCACTCGACCGCCGCAAGAACCATAACATCGAAATCGTCGTCGATCGCCTTCCCCTGAAGCCCGGCTCGGAGAAGCGCATCGAAGCGTCGCTTGAAACTGCCGGCAAACTGGCCGATGGACTCGTGATCGTCGCCGTCGTCAATGGCGAAGAAAAACTCTACTCCCAAAAACTGGCCTGTCCAAATTGCGGCACTAGCGTTCCGCAGCTAGAGCCCCGCTCCTTCTCGTTCAACAGCCCCTTCGGCGCGTGCGAAAACTGCAATGGCCTCGGCAGCACCTGGAGCTTTGATCCCGTTAAAATCATCGTCGATCCGTCCAAGCCGTTGCTCGACGGCGGGCTCGGACCCGGCGCCAGTTCGTCTTACATGAATCACGCGCTCTCAGAAGCGGCCGAGCGGTTGCGCATCAAAATCAACAAGCCCTTCGAAGACCTGCCCAAACGAACTCAGACGTTGTTGCTCGAAGGCGGCAACGGTTTCGAAGGCGTGCTCAAGATTTTGGATGAGGCGTATCAGGACGCCAGCGCCGGTTATCGCGAATGGATGATGGACTATATGTCGCCCGCGATCTGTCCCGTTTGCCACGGACGGCGCCTGCGCCCCAGCAGCCTGGCAGTTTCGGTGAAAGGCGCGGGCCTCGCCGAAATCACCGAAATGTCCATCGATCGCGCGGTGGCGACCGTAAAGACGTGGGTCCTCAATGAACGCGAGCAGCAGATCGCCGGGCGCGTGATCGAAGAGATCCGCAATCGCCTCGAGTTTCTCACCGCCGTCGGTCTCAATTATTTGAGCCTGTCCCGTTCCGCCGCCACGCTCTCAGGTGGCGAAGCTCAGCGTATTCGGCTGGCCACGCAGATCGGCTCCAAGCTGCGCGGCGTGTTGTACGTCCTCGACGAGCCCTCCATCGGACTGCATCCACGCGACAATGATCGCCTGCTCGACACACTCTCCCGCCTGCGCGATCTCGGCAATACCGTATTGGTGGTCGAGCATGATGCCGAAACAATCGAGCGAGCCGACTACGTCATCGACCTTGGCCCTGGCGCCGGCAGGCTCGGCGGTCGTCTGGTCGCCGCCGGAACACCGCGCGAGATCGAGCGAAACCCGGCTTCGCTCACCGGCCAGTATCTTTCCGGCGCCGTCAGGATCGAGTCCCCCGCCGGGCGACGCCACGGCAACGGCAAGAAACTGATCGTAAGCGGCGCACGCGAGCACAATCTCAAAGACCTGACCGTCGAGTTTCCCCTGGGCTGCTTCATCGTCATAACCGGTGTCTCCGGCAGCGGAAAATCCACGCTCGTGAACGATATCCTGTACCGGTCGCTCGCCAAAGAATTATACGGTTCTCACGATAGTCCCGGCCAGCACGATTCCATCCAAGGCCTCGAGAACATCGACAAAGTCGTCGAGATCGATCAGTCGCCCATCGGCCGCACGCCCCGCTCCAATCCCGCCACTTACACCGGCGTCTTCACCCCCATCCGCGATCTTTACTCCATGCTGCCCGAATCGCGCGAGCGCGGTTACAAGGCCGGCCGCTTCAGCTTCAACGTGAAAGGCGGCCGTTGCGAAGCTTGTCAGGGCGACGGGCTAAAGCGCATCGAGATGAATTTTCTGCCCGACGTTTATGTCACGTGCGATGTCTGCCACGGCCGCCGCTACAACAGCGAAACCTTGCAAGTCAAATACAAAGGCTATTCGATTGCCGACCTGTTGGAAGCCACCGTCGAAGACGCCATCCCGGTGCTCGAAAACATCCCACTAATCCAGGCCAAGCTCAAGACGCTCCACGACGTCGGCCTCGGCTACATTCACCTCGGCCAGTCGTCCACCACTTTGTCCGGCGGCGAAGCCCAGCGCATCAAGCTCGCCCGCGAATTGAGCAAACGGCAAACCGGCCGAACGCTCTACATTCTTGACGAGCCCACCACCGGTCTGCACTTCGAAGACATCAAACGCCTGCTCGACGTGCTACAGCGGCTGGTCGATCTGGGCAATACTGTCATTGTGATTGAGCATCAATTGGACGTCGTGAAATCAGCCGACTGGGTCATCGACATGGGTCCCGAAGGCGGTGAGAAAGGCGGTAACGTGGTCGCTCTCGGTACGCCGGAGCAGATCCTGCGATTCAAGAAGAGCCACACTGCGCAAGCCCTCGGAAAGGTCCTGAAAAACGGAAAGGTAGCATGAGCAAGTACGCTCATGAGCCGCTCAGCTTCCAAGGCCTCAAGACTGTTCCCATCCAAACGCGCGGTGGCAAGGTTCGCATCGATCACTTTGCCAAACCCTACGCCGGCGATGGCGTCGCGACCTTTCTCGACTCACTCCCGCATATTCTCGCAGCCGATTCGCTGCGCTCCGTAATCGCCGCGCTCGTTGCCGCGCGCAATCGCAAGAAGATGATCCTGTGGGGCCTCGGCGGTCACGTCATCAAGTGTGGTCTTGCGCCAATTCTCATCGATCTCATGCGTCGCGGGTATGCGACCGGCTTTCGCTCTGAACGGCGCAGCCGCCATTCACGACTTCGAAATCGCCATCGCCGGCCAAACCAGTGAGGACGTTGAAGCCGTTCTTCCCGATGGCAGCTTCGGCGCCGCCGAAGAAACTGGCCGCGAAATGAATTGCGCGCTCAAAGGCGACACCGGATTCGGCGAAGCTTTGGGCCTGCATCTCGGTAGAATCGCCGATCCTCGATATCGCGCCTCCAGCCTTCTGTGCGAGGCCTACCGCCATTCGACGCCCGTCACTGTCCACGTCGCCATCGGAACCGATACCCCGCACACTCATCCCAGCGCTTCGGGCGATGCCATCGGGCGGGCCACCCACCACGATTTTCGCCTGCTCTGCGCGTTAGTAAAAGAAATGAACGATGGCGGCGTTTATCTCAATGTCGGCTCCGCGGTCCTGTTGCCGGAAGTCTTCTTGAAGGCCGTTTCCGTGGTCCGCAATCTGGGAAATCCTCTCGCGAATTTCACCACCGCGAATTTCGATTTCTTGCAGCACTACCGCCCGAAACTCAACGTCGTCGAGCGGCCCCACGCCCGCTCCGGCGGCCACGGCTATTCCATCACCGGCCATCACGAGATCATGATCCCCTTGCTCGCCGCCGCCCTCATCGAGTCCCACCAATGACCCCCAACGATCCACAGCAGGAAAGTGACCTGGCGCCTGTCCCAGGCCCCACCCCCCACCCCCCATCCCCTTTCTGGGATTACCAGGACCTCGGCCTCTTCATCTCGCTCTGCTTTCCATCGCTGCTGATCACGATTTTGCTGGTCCGGGCGCTCTCAAACGTCATCCCGTATGGCAAGCCGTTTCAAGGATTGCTCGCTCAGCTCGTCTGGTATGTGCTGGTGTTCAGCTCGTTATACGCGCTGCTTCGTCTTCGCTATCGGCAGCCGTTCTGGCGATCGCTCGGATGGAAGATGATTCCGTTGTCTACCACTGCGATGTGCTTTCTCGCCGGTCCCTTCCTTGCGATCGCCATCGGCTACCTCGGCTACCTTTTGCGAACTCCCGAGATTTCTCTTCCGTTTCAGCAAATGCTCGACAACCGTCCCACTCTGCTTCTGTTCTCCGTGTTCGTCGTGATTATCGGACCCTCTGTGCGAAGAGTTGGCCTTTCGCGGCTTTCTGTTGCCGCTCTTCGTTCGTTCACTCGGCGCCGCCGCCGGGATCATCGTCACCGGCGTGTTGTTCGGCTGCCTGCACGCCCCCGAATATTCCTGGTCGTGGCGGCATGTCCTGCTGGTGGCCGTTGCCGGCTGCGTGTTTGGTTGGGTGCGCTATCAAACCGGTTCAACCGCCGCTGCCGCCTACATGCATTCCACCTACAACCTCACACAATTTGCCGCCTTTGTGGCGCAGTCCCGGACCATATGATCGAAACCATCCAGTGGACCGATTCCGGCGTGGTCATGATCGACCAAACTCAGCTGCCGCGCGAGGAAAGCTACGTCACCTGCACGGATTACCAACAGGTTGCCGAGGCCATCCGGTCCATGGTGATTCGCGGCGCGCCAGCCATCGGCGTCGCGGCTGCCATGGGAATCGCCCTGGGAATGCAGCATGCCGAAAGCGCCGCCGAGTTCGAAAAAATCTGTGACACTCTCGCGCGCACCCGTCCCACCGCGGTGAATCTGTTCTGGGCCATCGATCGAATGCGCCGCCGTTATGCTGAATTGCACGAGCGTCCGCTAGACGAAATCCGAAGCGAGTTGATCGCCGAAGCTCAACAGGTTCGCCTCGAAGACATCGCCATCAACGAATGCATCGGCCGTAACGGCGCATCGCTCATTCCCGACGGCAAGACGGTTCTGACGCACTGCAACGCCGGTGCGCTCGCAACCGCCGGGTACGGAACGGCGCTGGGAGTCATTCGCGCCGCGGTGGCCTCCGGCAAAAAGATCGACGTCTTCGCCGACGAGACTCGTCCGTTCCTGCAGGGCGCTCGATTGACCGTTTGGGAACTGCAGCACGACCATATTCCCGCCACTCTGATCACCGATAATATGGCCGGACACTTCCTGCATTCCGGCCGAATCGGTTGCGTGGTGGTGGGCGCCGATCGCATCGCCGCCAATGGAGACGTCGCCAATAAAATCGGCACTTATTCCGTAGCCGTGCTGGCCAAAGAAAACGGCGTTCCATTCTACGTAGCCGCGCCGATTTCTACACTAGACCTGACGCTCGCCTCCGGCGATCAGATTCCCATCGAGCAGCGCGCCGCCGCCGAGGTCACGCACGTTCATGGAGTTCCCGTGGCGCCCGAAGGCACGCCAGTCGAGAACCCCGCCTTCGATGTCACGCCTCACCGCTATGTAACCGCCATCGTGACCGAACGCGGCATGGCCCGAGCGCCTTATGCTGAATCTTTGCGAAAGCTGGTAAGTTAATTTCATGATCCGATCTGCTGCCTTTCTTGCGTTTCTAGTTGCGGCCAGCCTGCTGGCCTCCGGCGAACTTTCCAATCGCCGCGCGCCCGGCTTCGCCCTGCCGGATCCCGGATTATCAGGCACTTCTACGATCTTCAGGATTACCGCGGCAAAGTGGTGCTGATCGACATCATGTCCACCACTTGCCCGCATTGCCTGCTGCTCTCCACCACGCTTGAGAAAGTCAAACAGAAGTATGGCGACAAATTGCAAATCTTGTCGGTCATCTTGCCGCCGGATAATCAAGAGACCGTCGCCAAATACCGGGCGGTGAACAAGATCACGGTGCCGATCATCTGCGACATGGGCCAGATGACTATTTCTTATCTGAATGCCCGTCCCGGGCATGGGCAAAATCGACGTGCCGCACCTGTTCATCATCGACAAGGCCGGCATGATCCGCAACGATTTTTCCTACAGCGAGCAGGACAAGGCCGTATTTGAAGGGCCCGCGTTTATATCCGGAAATCGACAAACTATTGAAGTGAGCCGCCCAGCGCTACGGAATCGAATTCACCACCGGAATGGTGACGATATTACTGGTGAAGACGTTCTGCGCGATGTACACCTGTGTATTCGGATTGGTGGTCAGCGTGGACGCTAAGCTGGATCTGGACTTCATAGATACCCAACATCCCCGGCTTCAGGCCCGAGCTCAATACGTTGGCGGTGATGCCGCCGGCCTGAACATTGTCCACCGGCGCGGCCGCCACATTGGGAGGCCCGTTATATGCCTGCCCCGTGTTATTGGGGAACGAGCCGTCCGGCGCCTTGGTCAGGCCCAGGCCGGTGGCATATAGAGAAATCACTTCGCCCGGCACTGCTGGATTGTCGGCGGTCACCGGAGTGCCGGCGACACTCGCGCAGCAGGTGGACGAAGTTTAGCGCGGTCATGATGACCGATGCGCTGCTGGTCGATGTTGGCGGCGGAGGTGGCCGCGATCGCGATTCCATTTCCATCCGGACCGGCTACCTTCGCGGTCAGGACGATGCGCGTGAATTGTCCCGCCGCGGTGGCGATCACTTTCTCGTCCGGGTTGGAATTGATGGTCGCAATCAAAGCGTCGCGGACGGTCGCCAGAGAGTCGCCATCTTGAATCGTATAGGTATAATTGCGATCTTCGATCATCACCGTGGCTGTGTCGCCGGCGAAGATCGATCCGTCCACTGACACCAGATCAATGGCATTGCTGCTGGCATGGAAGGCCATGGCTGGTCGTGGATCAGTTCCTGCCGCCGCGAGAACCCCGGGTTTTCGGGGACGATCGGGATTGCAATCGCCGTGGTCGCCGTCACGCTGCCATCGTTGTGCACCGTGCGGACGTAGGCGCTGACTCCGTTGGAGTCGTTCACTTCGAAAGGCATTTGGGCATTGATCTGAGTTGGCGAAACATAGATCAGCGGAGATCGCATTCCATCGATGTACAGCTCCACGCCACCCAAGATGGTGGGGTAGTTTCCATTCGCATCGGGAGTCGCCGAGGCGGCCGCATCGGCCAGATCGGTGCCGGTGATGGTAATCAGCGTTCCAGGGGCGATCTCGGCCGCATTGCGGCCGCCGCCAGTTGGCGCCCGAAGCAGTGGCTGTGATGGTCGCGCTGGTGGACGTCGTAACCGTGAGAGTGATCGAATTGCCGGCCGCGCCTCCCACCTTGGCCGTCAGAACCAGTTCATCGAAACCAGGATTGGGTCTGCGCCAGCTACATTCGGATCGGGCGTGCCGCCGTTAATGCCATTAATCATGTTGGCGAAGTTCTGAATCACCGTAAGAAGACTATCACCGGCAACAACCGTGTATGTGTATGCCGTCCCGCCGATTGTAATCGTAACCGTGTCTTTCGCCGTTATGGTTCCGCCGAAAGGTTCACGGCGCCCACTGCATAGGTGGTCAGGCTAAAAGCATTGGTGATGCCGTTGATCGGAATGTTGGGCGATGCTATCGTGAATGCCAGCACCCGCCGGTCATAAGGATCGGTGACATACAGGTTGGCGCCGTCCCACGCCAGTGCCAGCGGGTCTCGAACGGTGGCTGGGCTGGAGGATAGGACATTGGCGTCCAGTTCGAAGGTATTGGTGCTGTCGGTAACCTGATCGGTGAACTCGTCCGGCTGGCCGATAATTACGTCCGCAAACTGGCCATTCTGAGTTGGAATGCTGTTATATACCATGATCCGGTCGTTACCGCCGTCCGCAACGAACAAATGCTGGCCATCCGAGAGCGCATATCTTGGAAAGTCCATGGTACCGCCGCAGCGCGCGGGATAAATCGGATTATTGGCGAGATCGAAGCCCGTCACCGTATTGCACATGACCGGCAGTCTCTTTGTTGGTAGTGTCGGTGGCCGAAGTGGCGGTCATCCCGCTGAACGCATTATTGGGCAGCTCGGAGGTCATGTTCGGTTGTCCGATTTCTACATCGGCGGCCTGCTGATTCTGAGTGGGAATGGAGTTCCAGATCAGCACCCGGTTGTGGCCGAGGTCAGTTACGAAAAGACGCTGGCCATCGGACGTCACCGAAACCGGCGAGAACATATTGTTGGCTGTGGGGGCGACATCGCTTACCGTTGGCGACGGAGCGGTGTTGAAATTCGGCTCGCCCAGTACCAGGTCGGCCGGCTGATTGTTCGTAGTCGGAATGCTATTCCAGATCATCACGCGATGATTCTGAGTATCAGCGACGAAGAACTGGTTTCCCTGAATCCACACGCCTTGCGGTCCGCGGAAGGACTTGTTGTCGAGACCCACATTGGCGGTCGTAAAGTTGGGCTGGCCCAGCACCAGATCAGCGGGATTGGCCGACCACCGTGGGAATGGATTTCCAGATGAGCACCCGGTTGTTGTCGGTGTCCGCTACCGCCAGGATCTGCCCGTTGGTGGCGATGCCGGTGGGCGTTCGCAAACCATTTTGCGTGAGGTTGATCGTCGTGGTCACGAAATCGGGCTGGCCCAGCACGAGATTCGCCGCACCGCCGTTGTCGCCCCCGATGCAAACGGCGCAGCGTTGCCCTTGTTGAGGTATGGCAGCGGTCGGGTCCAGAACGTATTGCGAAATGTTCTGATAAATCATCACGCGATTATAGACCGGGGTCGCCTGGACGTGATTCGAGTCGACCACGAACAGCGTATTGTTGGCGTACGCCACGCCGCCCACCGCGCCCAACACAGTAGCCGAGGAGTGATACCTATATCCTGCGAAGTGAAGGTTCGCTGGCCGATCGTGATTCGGGCGCCCTGCCCCGTTATGAAATCCGCGGGCGAAGATCACCATCGACGATAACAAAAAAATGCTGAGATGCTTCATGACACTGAATCTGTGCGGGTATGGGTCTAGTATATCAACCTGATGACGATCTTCAACAGATTTCGGGTTTCGAGTTTGTGATTTCCTCAAGATACGGGCGGGCGACTTGTAGAAAAACCGCCACAGTGTGAAGCAGATGCTACAATAAGTTTCTTCGCTTGGCATCCCCGGGGATTCGTTTGGCAAACACGAACAACTTACTGGAGGCGGCCGGCCGCTGGTTTCTCCGCTCGGGAATTCAGGAGCCGAGACGGCGGCGTGGCCCGGTATTATCGCTCCGATCTCGGCAAAACGCTCCCGTCTCCACCGAGATCACCGGCTATGCGGTCAGCGCATTGTTGTTTTTCCATGAGCGCACGGGACAAACGGAATATCAGGATGCGGCGCTCCAAGCGGCCAGATTTCTTACGCGCACCGCCTGGGACCGGACGCTGCAGACGTTTCCCTTCGAGCATTCCGTCGAATGGCGACCGGTCACGCGCGCTGGCATATTTTTTCGACTGCGGCATAATCGTCCGCGGACTGCTGGCGGCCTGGCGCGCATCGAAGGAGCCTGAATTTCGGGACACGGCGATCGCCGCGGGGCGCGCGATGATGACGGATTTTCAGCGGGCGGCGCGATCCATCCGATCCTCGCTTTGCCGGCGAAACAGCCGCTTGGCGTACGAACCGCGCTGGTCGGCGTCGCCGGGATGTTATCAATTGAAATCCGCGATGGCTTGGCAAGAGCTGTTCGAAGCCACCGGCGAGATGGAGTTTTTCCGCGCTTATGAATCGGCTGTGGCAGCCGCGCTGGCCAGTGAATGCGATTTTCTTCCGGGCGAAACGAACCGCGAGAAGGTGATGGACCGTCTGCACGCTTATGCTTACTTTCTGGAGGGCTTGTTGCCGATGCTGCACCGCGTCCGATTGCGCACACGCGTTCCGCGAGGGGATCGACCGGGTCGGCTGCTTATCTGCGCGAGATCGCACCGCTATTTGCCCGGTCCGATGTTTACGCGCAACTGCTGCGGGCGCGGCTGTTCGGCGAGGCTTGGGCGTGGTCCCGCTGGATCATGCCGCCGCGGCGCAAGAGGCCGGCCAGGCGGCTGCATTTCAGGTATCGTTCGGAAGACGCTCGCGTCGCGGGCGGATTTTTATTCGGAAGGAAATGCGGCGAAGCGATGCCGTTCGTGAATCCGGTGTCCACTGCGTTCTGCGCGCAGGCGCTGGCGTGGTGGAGACGATCGCAAGAATAACGCGCTCCAGGCTCGCCGGCAGTTACTGATTTGAGCCAGGCCTTGCCGGAGACGATCAAGGTTCTGTTCGCTTCCGGATCCGAAGACTTGATTCCGACCGCCATCGAGCACATGCGGGAGCTTTTTCCCGGAGCTGCCGCTGGTGGTGGTTTCCGAATTTCCCATCGAGGGCGCGCGCTGGATTCCCTTTCCCCTGTCGCGCGGCTTTTGGCGAAAACCTGGCGACTTTTCCGCTGGCATTTTCGCGACAAGCGCATTCGCCTCTGTGCGGTGATTCTGCAGCCGCGCATGCCGTACTGGCGGATGCGATTGATCGCCTTCGCGCTTTCGCCCTGGAATTTTCTGGCGTTGAACGAGGCTTTCGGCCACTTCATGCTGCGGCCGAGCACCGCTGGGCACCATCGCCAGGCACTTGGCGTGGAGAACGCGAAATTTCTTCGTGTGGGAGTTTTCGCCGGGCGGCGCCACTTACACGTGGTTGTGGCGGCTGCGGCATCCACGAGCCTTGGTGCGTCCGGGACGGGTGCTGCTGGCGAAGATCGCGGGCTCGCTGACTGCGCGCTCTGAAGGCGATTGTTCCGGCGCGCGCGCCCGTGTCACATGCATCCGAAGCGCGGCCGCGTGGCGTGTCGGTGGTGATCCCGTCGCGCAACGGCAGGGAACTGCTCGCGGACCTGTTGCCGGAAGTAGTGGGACAGATCGAGCGGATGAGCGGGGAGATCATCGTTGTCGACAACGGATCGGATGACGAGACCGCCGATTTCTCTGCGCAGCTGGTATCACACCGTGGTGCTGGTGGAAAGCCGCGAGCCTTTGTCGTTTGCGCGCGCGGTCAACGCGGGCATCCGGAAATCGCGCTACTCGCACGTCTGCCTGCTCAATAACGACATGGCGATCGAGGAAGGATTTTTCGAAGCGCTGCTGGCGGCGTTCGACCGGGTGCCGGATCTTTTTTGCGCCACCGCGCAGATCTTTTTTCCCGACGGCGCGCGGCGCGAGGAGACCGGCAAGGCGGTAATGCCATTCGCCGCGGATCGAAAACCGGCGGACTTCCCGGTGCGCTGCGAACTTCCGCTTCCGGCGAGGATCTGAGCTACGTGCTCTACGGAAGCGGCGGATGCTCGCTCTTCGACGCCGGCAAGCTGCTGGCGCTGGGCGGCATGGACGAAGTGTACGAGCCGGCTTATGTCGAGGATCTCGATCTCGGCTTTCGCGCCTGGCAACAAGGCTGGCCGTCGGTGTTCGTCGGCAGGAGCGCGCGTGGAGCATCGGCATCGCGCCACCACCTCCCGCTATTATTCGCCCGAATTTCTGGATCAAATTCTGGAGCTGAATTACCTGCGATTCCTGGCGCGCGCGGTTGACGACCCGCGCAGTGTTTCGACGCTTGTGGCGAGAAGCGATGGAGCGATTGAATCTGGCTCGCGTCTCGCACACGCCGAATCCCGCAGCGGTCGCGACTTTGGCCGAGGCTTGGCGCGCGCCCTTCTGGTGGAGACGCCGCGGAACCGGCCGTCGCTTCCCGACGACCACATTCTCGCGCTCGGCAGCGGGGCGGTGACCGTAACGCCGGGCCGCGCGCCTCGCAACCGGCCGGTGGTGATGGTGGCCACTCCATACCTGCCTTTTCCCCTGGCGCACGGCGGCGCGGTGCGAATGTACAACCTGATGCGCCGCGCCGCCGAGGATTTCGATCAGGTGCTGGTGTCGTTCGCCGGCGAAGCGCGCGAAGTCCCGGCCGAGCTTCTCGAGATTTGCTGCGAAGTGGTGCTGGTGAAGCGTTCCGGAAGCCACCTGCTGCCCTCCACCGATCGTCCGGATGTCGTCGAAGAGTTCGATTCGCCGGCCTTTCACGCCGCGCTGCGGCAAACGGTTCGCAAATGGAAGCCCGCCGTGGCGCAGCTCGAGTTCACGCAGATGGCGCAATATGCGGCCGATTGCGCGCCGGCGAAGACAATACTCGTGGAACACGACGTGACCTTCGATCTTTATCAGCAGTTGCTGGACCAGGGCGACGACTGGGAATTGCGGCATCAACTGGAGCGCTGGATCCCGTTCGAGATCGCCGCCTGGAGCATCGTCGACTGCGTGGTCACGATGTCGGAGAAGGACCGCGGACTGACGCTGCGCGAAGGCGTGTCGACCACCCGCGCGATCGCGCTTCCCAACGGCGTGGATCTGGAACGCTTCCAGCCCGTCTAAATCCCATGCGATCCGCGCCGGCTCCTGTTCATCGGATCATTCGCGCACTTCCCCAACGTGCTGGCGGTGGATTTTTTCCTGCGCGAAGTCTGGCCGCGGCTTCAGCCGCTCGGCGTCACACTGCACATCATCGCCGGCGCGCGGCATGAGTATTATCTGGATCGCTATCAGGATCGCGTTCGGCTCGATCTCGGCCAGCCGGCCTGGAAGTGGAAGATTTCGTCGCCGACGTGCGGCCGGCATACCAACGCGCAGCGGTCGTGATCGCGCCGCTGGTGGCCTCCGCGGGAACCAACATCAAGATCATGGAAGCGATGGCGATGGGCAAGGCTATCGTCAGCACGCCGGCTGGAGTTAACGGGCTGGATCTCCAAGCGGGCAAAGACGTGATCGTGGCGGCGACGGGCGAGGAAATGGCCGCGGCGATCGGGACTTGCTCGAGAATCCGGCCAAGCGCGATCTGATCGAGCGCAAGGCGCGCATGACGGTGGAACGGAGGTTCGATTGGGACGTCATTGCGGGGCATCAGAAGCGGATGTATGAAGAATTGATGGCGTTAACACGAGTGTGAACGCGGCACGCAGGAGTGCGTGCGCCACGGGGATTGTGTTCGTGCGCTACGGGAGGCGGGTGGCAAAGACCGCGTAGTCCAGGCTGCCGAAGAAATCTTTGCGAAACGCTTCAGGCAGCTCCGCTAGCGACGGCATCGCTTCGACGGCCGGGGACAATCGCTCTACTTCGATTCGGCCGAAGCCGGCTTCTTCCAGATAAAAGCTCATGAGCGCCGGCGGAATCGGATGTCGATGCGTGGGATCGATGTAGAAGTGAGTGGCGAAGATCGCCAGGCACTCCGGATTCGGAGTCTCGATGGCGATCAGCGCGCCGGCCCGCAGCTTATCGTGCAGCAGGCGAATCATCTCGGGCAGACGCTCGGGCGGCAGATGTTCCACCACCTGGCAGCACACCACGCCGCCCAGCGAAGAGTCCGGCAGGCGTCCAGGTAAGCGAACATGTCGGCTTTTTCCGCATCCAGACCTTTGCTTCGGCAGAGCGCAACGGAGTCGTCATTCAGATCGATCCCCGAGCCGTGATGCCCGCCTCGCGAAAAACCTCCAGCATCTCGCCGCGCCCGCAGCCGATATCCAAACACTCGGGCGTGCGCGCGGAAGCGATCGCGCATACATCTGCTGCCGCTGCCGAATGGCCTCTTCGGAGCCCCGAAACTTTTCGGCGAACTTCAGCCAATCGATGGTCTCGAATTCCGGCGGCGGCACGTTACCCGCGGCTTGCCCCGTGGCTGGATCGGTGGTGCTTGCGAGCGAAGCTTTCTGCCGCGCCAACCGCAGCTCGGCATGAATGACCGATTCATATTCGGTGCGAATGCGCGCCAGATCCTCCCACAAGCGTTTATGGATCTCTTCGGACTGGCGCACCAGCGCCACCTCAAAGTTGGCGTGGTGCGCCTTTATTTGCTCGCGGTAATTGGCGTCCATCACCGTTACGCGATAGTGGAAGGCGGATTGCATCTCAGCGATACTCTTCAAGGAAATGGATTTCGTTGTCGGCCAGCTTCTTCTCCCAATGCATGTGCCACTGGGACCAGCGTGCCCGCATGTCTTGCAGCTGTTGCGCTTCATTGCGAAGATCATGGAACGACTGGTTGGACTCCTCGCGCAACTGTTCGATCCGCCCCGAGAGCGCCGCCATGGCGCGATTGTTGTCGTTCAGCGCCTCCAGCGTGGATTGAACGCAGGTGATCATCGCGCGATTGAATTCCACTTGCTCGCGAACGTGCCAGTCCAGCGCGCGCGCCACCAGCCGCTTGATGCGCTGGATGGTGGAATTGAGCAGTCCGGGCGCGCGCGGATTCACCGTGCCGATGCTGGCCACCTTGCCTTCGGCGGCGTCGCGGGCGTGCAGCAGGGGCGTCAGATCGGCGAGCGGGATGTCAGCCGGAACGGTTCCGTTGGGATGGCGCGCCCGCACGCGCTGCCGAATTTCCGCGAGAATCGCGGCCAGCTCTTCACCTTTTGGATCCATTCCCGCTCCGGTTTGATGCATTCCTGCTCCGGCCGGCCTTCTTGCTCCAGCTAGCGGTGATTTTGGTGTAAACTCCGCCGCGCGGCGTGAACTCGCCAGTCACCGTGGCCGAGATCGGACTGCAAGCATCCACCACGTCCCGCAGAATGCGATTGACGACGTTCTCCTGAAAGATGCCGAGGTTGCGATACGCCAGCGTGTACATCTTCAGCGACTTCAGTTCCAGGCACAGCTTGTCGGGCACGTAGCGCAGCGTAATCTCGCCGTGATCGGGCAGGCCGGTCTTGGGACAAACCGAAGTGAACTCCGGCATCGCGATTTCGATTTCGTAGCCGGGATACTGATTGGGCCAGGTCTCGATTTCGGGGAGCTTGGCGTCGACGCCGGCGGCGGCGTGTTGGTCGGTGTAAACGCGTTTCATTTTTCCGCCGGGATTAAGTTGCGGGCCAGCAGATCCAGGAACAAGGCCGACATCCGTCACAACGCCGACCGCCTGGCCGGTTCCGCGATCGCTCACTTTGGTGGCCACCGCCGGATTGATGTCGACGCAAACGATCTTCACCCAGCTCGGCAGCATGTTCCCGACGGCGATGGAGTGCAGCATGGAGCCGAGGCACAGCACCAGACCGGCGCCCTTCAACTGCTCGGCGTAGGCGTCCTGCGCCAGGTTCATGTCGGTGATCGTGTCGGGCAGCGGACCGTCGTCGCGCAGGCTGCCGGCCAGCACGAACGGCACGCTTCCACGGACGCACTCGTACATGATGCCGCTTCGCAGGCGGCCGCTCTCCACGGCCCCGCGGATGCTGCCGCAATGATAGATGGCGTTGATGGCGCGCATGTGGTTGCGATGCCCGTGCTCTTCCTGGCGCCCGTCGCTCTGCCGGATGCCCAGCGAAGTTCCTAGCAGCGCCGCCTCGATATCATGAACGCCCAGCGCGTTTCCGCTGAGCAGCGCGTTAACGTAGCCTTCGCGGATCAATTTGGAAAGCGCCACGGCGCCGCCGGTGTGTACGACCACCGGACCGGCGACGGCCACGATCTTTTGCCCGGCCGAGCGCGCGTGCTCGATCAGCGCAGCGGTTTGCTTTACGGCCGTTTCCACCTGGCGCTCGGAAGAGATGCCGTTGCTCATGAAAGCGAAGGACAGGCGATCGCGTTCCTTCGATTCAGGAACAACGCGGATGCCGCGCATTCCAGTGACCACCTGATCGCCGGCGCGGATGTCGCGCAAGCGGCGGCACCAGGCTTGGTCGCCATCCACCACGATCATGGCGTCCATGCGCTGATTCTGGACTTCCACCCATTGGTTGTTGCGCCGGACATAGGTCCGATAATTGGTGGTGGAGTAGAAATCTTCGGGAGCGCAGCGGTCGCGTTCGACGTTCCCGAGCTCGGCGTCGCCGGAGTCGACCAGCGAGCAGCCCAGACCGAGCAGCTGCGAGAGCATCTTGTGCATGGAATCCGGGTCGTCGGCATCGATCTTCAAACGCAGGTAGGACGGCTCGCTATTGGTGCGCCCGATGCGAAACTGCTCCACTTCGAAGCGGCCCTGGAATTCGACCACGGTGTCGAAGATCTGCTCCATGATGTGGGAGTCGATTAAGTGACCCTGTGCCTCCACCCGCTCCTGCAGGGGAAGCGCTACGGCGCGCGAGTCCATGATTGCTTATTACAGGATAACCGTTGGGACGTTAGTCAAAAAACCGCTCACAGCCGGAGCTTCTTCGAGGGCTGAATTACCGCGCTGTAGGCGGCCCAGCCGCCCCGCGGCCACCCGGCGTCGCAGGAGCCAGCGCAGGTTGCTGTCCGATGACCTTTGTCAGCGCATCGTACGCGCATTCCTCGTCCATGTTGGATCCGCCTACGCCGATCGCCCCGATCATCTGATCGTCGACCATAATCGGCAATCCACCCGAAGTCGGGAACACGCCCAACGGCGCCCAACGCATCTGCAGCGCTACATTACCAGCCACCATGTTGGCGCGCGCGTGCGTTGAATCCCGAGTATAAAGAACGCTCTTGGCCTTCAACTCAGCGGTCTCCACGTTAATCGGGACTTGACCGTCCATCCGGTGCGCATGCACGATCTGGCCGGTTGGATTGAGAATGAAAACGGTGACCGCCAGGTTGTGCTCCTTTGCGAAATCCAGACAAGCCTGCGTGATCTTCACGGCTGTATCCGCCGAGATCTCTTTCGTCATCGCCTTTTTCGCCGCTGGTCCCGAGATCACGAACTTATCCATATTCTGAGCGGCCGCCTCGCGGTTAGTAAGTGCGATCGCTGCCCCTGATAAAAACACTCCTGAAAGAAAGAACCGTGTTTCCTTAGTCATGCTTTCTCCCTTTACGCCCCGCTGAATAACGGAATGTGACAGTATACCGCGGTTACCCCGGCGTCTTGACCGAACAGTTCCACTTGTGAATGTTTCACGCCAGACAGGGGGCCGTATCAATTCCGCGAAGGATCTCATTAGGGCTATTGGGATTCCATGCGCGGGATTTCTCCCCTCCTCCTTGAACGCTCTATCAAACAATACTCTCCTTCCACTTCCCTCGCCGGAACAACAGAATACTAAGCACCGCTAATAGCGAATCTCCCACCACGACACTTACGAACACCCCGCGCGGGCCGAGGCTGGTGTGGAACGCCAGGAAGTACGCCAGCGGAATCTGGCAGACCCAGAAACATAAGATGTTCAGCATAGTGGGAGTGAACGTGTCTCCAGCGCCGTTGAATGCCGCGGTCACCACCATTCCATAGGCGTAGGAAATATAGCCGTAGCTCAGCAATCTCAGACCACTGACAGCGAGCGGGAACACCGCCGGGTCGCTAGTGAACAGCGCTATGATCTGGTCGGCAAACGCAATGAACACCAGTCCGACGCCGCCCAGGAACAGCATGTTGTAAAATCCTGTCCGCCAGACCGATCGCTCAGCTCGATCCGGCTTGCCGGCGCCGAGATTCTGGCCCACTAGCGTCGCCGCCGCATTGCTCATGCCCCAGGACGGCAATATCGCGAAAACGATTATTTTGATGGCGAGCGTATTGGCGGCCGCCGCGGCGCTGCCGAAGCTGGCGATGATCCGCACCACGCCGATCCAGGCGCACATCTGGACCAGATACTGAACGATCGCGCTGGCCGACAGCCGGATCATCCGCAGCATCACGCCCAACTCGAGGCGCACCTGCGCGGCGCGCAGCACGAAGCGGCCACGGCCGGAGGTCAACATCCAAAGTTGAAACAGCACTCCGATTCCTCGTCCAATGGTGGTGCCCACAGCCGAGCCGGTGACTCCCAGCTTCGGAAACGGCCCGATTCCGAAAATCAGGCATGGATTCAGGCACAGGTTTACGATGTTGGCCAGCCACAGCACCCGCATGGCTGTGGCTGCATCGCCTGCGCCGCGAAAGACAGCGTTAATCAGAAACAACAGGAAGATGGTGGCGCTGCCGGCGAAAATCATGCGCGTGTATCCGCTCCCGATCCTGACCACATCCTCGGTGCCGCCCATGATGCGCAGCAGGTCCGACGCGTAGATATATCCGAGCACGGCGGTAATGGTCGAAACCACCAATCCAACCACGATGGCCTGCACTGCAACGACCCCGGCGGCAGTTTCGTCTTTCTCGCCGATGCGCCGGGCGACCAGAGCCGTGGCGCCCATGCTGAGCCCGAGTGCGACGCAAAACAGAACCATCATGCAGGTTTCAGTGAGCCCTACGGTTGCGATTGCGTCGGCGCCCAAATGCGCGACCCAGAACACGTCCACCACGCCAAACAGCGACTCCATGCACATTTCGAGCACCATCGGCACAGCCAGCAAGATGATCGCCCGCTCGATGCTGCCTTCGGTGAAGTCCTGGCTGGTGCCCATCACCGCTTCGCGCAGTGAAGACCAGAATCCAGGGACACGAGCTTCAATAGCCTTGGTTTCACTCATAGGAATCTCCCAGATGATTGAAAAAACCCTTACTCCCACGCGGAATGCAGAAAGGATCTGCGCCACGCGCGGCGTTGAACTGATCTGGAGCGCCCGCTCGGGCGGGCTTCAGTTGGCGATTGGGCTTTTCACGGCTACTGGCACCTCAAACGATCTAACAGATTCCTACAGTGTACGCAGTTCTTGCAGGCTCGCGCAAGCCGCCCTCTAAGTGATCACGAGAGGATGTGTGCGACGATATTCTGTGAGCAGCATGCCTCGGAAGGAGATTGAATGCGTGGTGTTTGGACAGCCGTGGCCCTGGTTGTCTCGGCCGCTTCCGGTTGGCCGCAAAAGCCTCCAGCCGCAATGAAGCTGCAAGATCCGCTTATCGTCGATCCGGGGCATTACCACCTCGAGATCGAGAACCAGTGGACCCGTACATTTCGCGAGCACATGGAGCCCCACGGGAAGCTGGTTTGGCACAAACATCCGGATCCTGGAGCCGTGGTCGTCTACATGACGAACCAGAATGTCCGTCAGGTGTTGTTGGATGGGACCATTCGGAACGTGCAGCATAAGCGCGGCGATGTCGCTTGGTGGTCGGCCAGCGCTCATGAGAGCGAGAATCTTGCGGACACGCCCTTCGAATGCATTCAGATTGAGCCGCGCACGCCGCCGGGCGTCGAGCTGAAGCCGTTTCCAAAGGAGAAAACGGACGCCGTTATAGTCGACCCGGAACGTTATCACGTCGAATTCGAGAACGACCTGGTGCGTGTCATCCGCGTGAAGACCGGCCCGCGCGAGAAACTCGACATGCACAAGCATCCCGAAACCTTTGCCGTGATCGTGTACCTGACGGATCAAAATATGCGGCAAACTTTGGCCGATGGCGGCAAGCGCGAGAACCATTACAAATCCGGCCAGGTGCGCTATGGTCCGAAAGACCAGGCGCATGCCGACGAGAATCTGAGCGACCAGCCCTTTGAGTTGATCCGCGTGGAATTGAAGCACGCGCAGTAGCCCTCACGAGCTGAAATGGCCTCGAAGAAGCTTTCCTTTGCGATTATCGGCACTGGCGTGGATGGGCTGACCGTGGCCGCAACCCTGTGCCGCGCCGGTTTCAACGTGCAGGTCTATGAGCAGCTGCCTGTTTTGAAAGGCGGAGATGGGGACACCAGTTGGCTGAATGGCTATGATGGCGGGAACGTCCCCTTGGCTAGCATGGAGCCGGAGATCCGAACTGTCTAACGGGGACTAGAATGCATCAAGGTGTTTTTCAGACTTCTGACGACTGCCCTATCGCCTACACCCTGCGTGCGGCCCGCAATCCCGGCTTGCCGCGCCTCGTCTTGATCCATTCTCTGGCGCTCGATGCGAGCATCTGGGATGGCGTGGTGGCACGGCTGGCCGTTCACGCGGATATCCTTACGTATGACTGCCGTGGACACGGGCGCTCGGGCAAGCGCGCGCAGGGATTCACGATGGCCCGGTTCGCTCGCGATCTGATGGAATTGCTGGATCACGTCGGCTGGCAGAATGCAGTAGCCGCCGGCTGTTCGATGGGCGGATGCGTAGCGCAAGCGCTGGCGGGCTTGTATCATACCCGGGTAAGCGCGGTGGGACTTATCGACACCACGGCCTGGTATGGCGAGGATGCTTCGGCGACTTGGCGGGAGCGTGCCGCTGGCGTCCGTTCGAAAGGCTTGGTCGATCTGTTGGAATTCCAGTTGTCGCGCTGGTTCGGCGATGACTTTCGCAAGCAGAATCCCGAGCTGGTGAATGCAGTTACCGAAGTATTCCTGGCGAATGACCTGGATTGCTACGCGGCCAGTTGCATCATGCTGGGCGATACGGATTTGCGCGACTACCTGAAAAAGTTGAGCGTGGCGGCCGCCATCATCGTAGGCGAAGAGGACTATGCGACCCCAGTGGCCGAGGCCCAGCAGTTGCATGATGCTATTCCACACTCAACCTTGACGATAATTCCGCGAGCGCGGCATCTCACGCCCATCGAATGTCCCGAGGAGGTCGCGATCCAGCTAATCGCGCTGCTGGGGCGTGTTTGATTCCCACGCGCCTCGATGCCGGCAGCGCCTGGAAGAGAGTGAAAGGTTAAAGCGGGTCGAGCCGAATGTACAGCCGCTTGTTGATTTTCCCTTTATTCTCGGTTCGAAAGATCGAAAACCGGCCTAGCTCCCCGGTGGAGCTTGCGTGGGTCCCGCCGCAAGCTTGCGCGTCGAATCCGACGATCTCGACCACTCGAACGCGCCCTGCGATCACCGGCGGTTTAACCTCCAGGGTCCGCAACAGATCTTCGCGCTTCTGAAATTCTTCTTCCGGAATGTAATAGGACTTCAGCGAGTGGTTGCCTCGCAGAATCGCATTCACTTTGTTCTCCAGGTCGCCGCAAACCGCGGGAGAGAAGCCCTGCCACTTGAAGTCGATCCTCGAATAGTCCACGCCGATCTGCGCTCCGGTGATCCAGGCGGCATAATCGCGGAGCGCGATTGTATTCAGCACGTGCAGGACAGTATGGTGTCGCGCCAAGGCCACGCGCCTTTCCCGGTTAACGCTGAGTTTGGCGGATTGCCCGACGATATCGCTGGTCAACGGACCAGTGACAACGTGCCATACCACATCATCCGCGTCCGCTCGAGCCGATGTGGTTTCCAAGACCTGTCCGCTGCTCAGCTTGATCGTCCCTGTATCCGGCGGCTGGCCGCCACCGCCCGGATAGAAGCAGGTCCGGTCAAACGCGATAGCGTGGTCTTGAACGTCCACCACGCGCGCCTCCGCCTCGAAGCAGTGGTCATCGTCCCAATAGAGGCGTATAGTGCTCACGATCCGGATCTTCCCCATCATGCCGCAAATTAGGGCCGGGCCGTGGAAACCTGGACATCTTTGCGATGGAGCAGCACGTAACCGGAGACGGAAACGGGCGAATTCGCCTCCGGCTGGTAATTCGCAGTGAACCAGCTTTCCAAACGCTCGAAGCGCTCACTTAGCGAAGTAGCGTTCGGAAAGACGCGCAGGAACTCCTGGCGCGAGACTGGGCAATACAGGATCCAAGCTGGCGGGGACGCTTCCAATTGCGTCAGTGCGGCCGTCTCTTCCTGCGCCTTCATCATGCCGGGATTGAAATACGCGAAGTGAGTCGGATTGCGGGCCTGAGTCAGGAAGTAGAAGATCGGCATGTACGGATGGACATAGAGGTTGCTGCCTGGGCGCACCATCTGGAAAAGGCGGTCGAGCTGCGCTGCTTGCTCGGGATCGGCGCGCAACACACCCACGGGCGAGGGAAGATCTACCCGCGATTTCCGCCATTGATTCAGAAAATTGGCCAGGAATATGGCGCAGAGAGCGCACAGGCCCACCGCCAGAGCCGGTCCCACGTGACGCGGCGCGGACCGCGACCAGGCAACCGCACCGAGAACATAAGGCAGGGCTGCTATGAACGCAAGATGCATCACATCGGCGCGTGGAAAGACGGTTAACAGCAGCGCCAGCATCGTCAAAAGCAGGAAGCGCGTTTCCGGACTTTGGCCCCATTTCGCGGTCCAGTAGATCCCCGCCGCCGGGGGAAGCCAGGCGGGAATCGCGATACAGATGATCACGAGCAACCGCACCACCCATTCCGCTCCTCCGGCGCCTTGGAAAAGACTCGCATACCCGCCAATGATGGCGCCATAGGGCATCACATTGACCGCGGAGTAGTTCCGCTGCAGCCACAGCATTTGACCGAGGAAGGCCGGGAGCATTCCTTGCAGCGCCATGAATCCCACGGCGGCCGCCGAAACTGCGGCGAGTCCCGCGGCGAAAGGAACTATGAGCCGCCGTCGATGACTATCGAAGAGCAGCCAAATCAACCAGACGCCGATGACCAACGCCATCGACGGAGTGCATAGCGCCCCAAAGGCGGCCAGCGCCCCCGCCAGCAGCCAGCGATTTTGGAGAGCAAGCACCGTGGCCGCGAGCAAAAGGGTGGAACTGTCCCAACGGTGCTGGGCGGTAATCCAGGACGGATCGGCAATTTGGAAACAGAAAAAAAGACCGGCGGTCGTCAGACCAGCGCACCGGGTGGAGAAGCGGGAGGTCAACCAGAATATCAGCGAACATTGCAACGCGAAATCGAAAAGCACAAGAGCTCGGCCGGACCAAATCGACAAGCCGAATATCTTGAAGACGGCGGCCTGCAACCAATAGCTGCCGGGGCTCATATAGGCGAAGAAGTCAACGTACGGCCGCTGACCCGACAGGACGCGCTGAGCCGGCTCAAGCAGAATGCCTTCGTCGTTCGTGAAGATCAGACGGTTGCCCTGCAGAAAGAACAGGAGCGCCAGGCTGCCGAGGAACACGCCCCACGCCGTCCGCTTCATTTCTGCCGGCCCCAAACGCCTAGAACTGACCTGCCCACTTGCCCGGCGAAGATTGGATCCAGCGCGCGCGACAGGGGAACAAGAAGACGGTCCCAAGTAAGGATCTGGTTTTCTGTGGGCATTGAGCTCCGCAGCAATAGCCGGTTACCGAGCGACGCGAGCATGCCCGCCGAATCGAGATAAATGAGCTTACGAAGGGTTAATTCCGGCGGCGCGGCCTGGCGTAGCGATTCGCGCGAATAGCGCCGAAAATGACCGATTGCGGAATCAAAAGGCGTGAAGAGAAAATTATGCGCGGGCGAGAGAACGATGACATGGCCGCCGTCGTTCAGGTGGGCGGCAGCGTGTTTCAGTTCGGAGCGATCGTCCTGAATATGTTCGAGTACATCGATGTAAAGGATGGTGTCAAAGCGACGTTCGTTCGGCAAGTCATCGAGCGTGCCGGTCAGCACTTCGTCCGCGGCTTCGATTTGCGCGGACAGGATGGCGTCGGGCTCCAGAGCAGTCCAGCGGGAATGCCCTAATTCTCGGAGAAGTCGAGTGTTCGCGCCGATTCCCGCGCCGGCTTCGAGAACAGCCCCGTGTATGAACGGCGCGATGACACTTCGCCAGTAAGTTTTCCAATTGCGCGCTTTCTCAAACAGCGCCAACTCGGAGCCCACGTATTGGAACTCAGCGGGAGGAGGCACTCTCGGTATAGGTGGTCTGCTGTGTGCCGGCGGTAACGGCGGTACGCAGTGCGTCGAGTGGTGAAACGGTATTCGAGCAAGTGGTCTTGCCGAGGATAAAATACCGGGCATCGCGGGTCGGCAGGAAACCCATAGCGCTGCGGCCGCTGACAATCAGGAAGCAGAACAGGGCCGCGAAGGTAATGGCTTGCAGAACCAGCACCAGCAGGAGACCAGCGGCGAAGGACGGGACGACGGGCATCACGATCAGGCCTGCCAAGGCGAAGATTGCGGAGGCCGCCAGCAACCGGGCGCTCACCGTTTCACTAAATACGGAAATCGCACTCAAACCGTGCACCAGGAGACTGACGAAGTTCATGTGGGATTCCCCGGCCAGACGGTGGCCGCGCGGCAGAGGAAGAGTTCGATGGGGCAGCCGCGCCTTGAAGACCGCCGCTGCGAAGTGGTTCCACAGTTCACTGACCACCATTAAACGGGTGAGCGCCGATGCGGATAAAACGCTGAAGTTACCGACTCGGACGGAAATGCCGGTGAGCGCGCGGTGAGTGATCCTATAGAGGTTGTAGAAAATACGGAAAACAGCCGATTCCAGACGCTTGGTCCGCTCGGCAAAGACGATATCGCGGCCGCCGTATTTTTCGAATTCATCGAGCAGCGCGGGAACGTCGGCGGGGCGGTCCTCGCCGTCGGCATCCATTACCACCACGGCGCCAGGCGAAAGAAATTCATGAACGTGGTAGAGTCCGATGGCGATGGCCCTTTGATGACCCAGGTTACGCCGCAGGTGCAAGATCTCCACGGGGCCGATGGCCGCGAGCGGCTCCTGAAGCAGAGCGGTTGGTGCTTCAGTGGTCGAGCCATCATCCACCAGCAGCACGCGAGCCTTCCGATTACAAGCCGCAAGGTGATGATCGAGCATGGGCAAGAGACGGCGAACTGATTCCCAGTCGTTAAAGACCGGAAGAAGGATCACGAGGCTTTGGCCAGACGGTTCCACGACAACCCTTTCGTTCTTTCATCGGCTTTTCGGGAGTCCGACGTTAACGGGCTCAGTAGGCCTGAAAAGGGGCAGTCCTTCTGTTTGCAAGTCCAGCGCGTGCATGCTGATGCCGGTGCCTGCAAAGATTCACATCCTTTTCTGAATCGCCGAAGAGGTATATGGAGGTGGTATATCACCGCTGAGGCCCTAAAATTCGCTCCCGCCGAGCGCCTTACGCGTGAAGAAAAGCTGGAGGTCTGCGTTGAGCGCATTTTCCATGCCGAGGGCGTCCCGCCCTTCTGCGATCACGCCAATGAAGTCATGCTTCGAACACTGGATCTGGATGGCAATTCGGTCGAGCTGGTGCGTGTCATTCTCAAGGACCTGGGCCTGACCTCCCAAATTCTGCGGCTCGCGAATTCCGCTATGTACAACCATTCCCGCCGCCCCATCCTGAGCGTGCCTCACGCCATCATACTGCTCGGATGGGACAAGGTCCGCAGCATGGTTAGCACGGTCCGGTACATCGAACAATTCGCCAATCGCTCGCCCTGTTTGCGCGAACTGCTACTGCTCTCCGTACGGACTGCGGTGCACGGCCGCGACGTGGCAACCGCCATCGGTTACCCGCGGCCCGAAGAGGCCTACATTTGCGGCCTGTTCCGGAACCTGGGTGAAGTTCTGATTGCTTGCCATTATCCGCAGGAGTACTCGCGCATTATCTTGACCATGCACGAAGAGAAGATTCCTGAAGGGCCGGCCTGCTGGCGTGTTCTCGATTTCTCCTGGGACGAGGTGGGAAAGCGCATAGCCGCAGTTTGGAATATGCCCTCCCAGGTGCGCCTCAGCATGGACCCGGCTGCCGCGGTCACTGGAACAGCCTGGGACCGGTGCCTGGCCTCGGTGTCCAACTACGGGCACGAGCTCACCCGAGCGCTGTATCGGAAAGGCACGGGTCTGGATTCCGTCCATCTGCAAACGGTGATCGATACCGACGGCCATCGGGCGTTGGTCTCGGTACGTGACCTTAACCGCATCGTCGATGCAGCTTTCGCAGAGACGCAACAGACCTTCACGGCGCTCTTGGTCCCGACTGACGCACTGGTTTTGCCGAAGCAGGCCGAGCGAGCCCGCCAGATGTTGAAATCGACGCCGGTGTTTGACCACGCCGGGTTGAGCGCCCTGCAACAGGCGATTCAGCGGGCCAGCCACGCTGCACAAAATGATTTTGAACTGGCTCATTTCATCACCGCCCTGCTGGAGGACATCCGGGCCATTGGGTTCGAACACGTGGTCTTCGGTCTCATGAACGAAGACCTGACCCTTATACGCGGCCGCCTGGCCACCGGAGAATCGGTGGATGACGTCCTGGAGCGGTTTCAGTTTTCGGTGGACGGCGCCGAGGGTCCCATGCGCGCGGCCTTGCAGCGCAAGGAGGACGTTTTCATCGATCGCGCGCGCGATGCTCGCTACGATGACTCCGCGCTAGTCACGGCCTTTAAGCCCGGCGCGTTCGCTCTTCTGCCCATCGTCATAGACGGTAAGGTGGCCGGATGTCTGTATGCGGATCTTCCTCGCGCGCCCGCTGCATTCGATGCCGTGCGGCCAGCGCTTGGCCGCGCCCGCGACGTGATCACCACCGCCATTCGCAAGAAGGCGCCGCCCTCCAGCGTGACCCAAGCATAACGGGTACAGGGCCGCCAATTTCTTTTCGCGCCGCTTCCGGCGTATCCTGGAAGCTAAGGAGTGCCCGGTGACTCCCCTGCGTATTATCCTTTTTCTCCTACTTGCACCCGCGGGCAGCTTGGGTGTCTATGCCTTGTTTCGGCGTGGACGCCATCATTGCGCCCATAACGATCCGCTCTGCCGGCGTGACCGGCCTTGTATCGCCTGCTATCGCGAGATTTTTTCGAAGACGGAGGAGAAGCAGTTACGGTAGCAGCCGGGCTCGTTTGATGTAATCCATTTTCGGAAAGCGAGGAACCAGGTACTCGTTGGTCTCTTCCTCTACCCGGCCCGCATCGATCTCTTTTCCCTCCGGCCGCATCTCGCCATAGCCCGAATATAACTTGTCGATTACCTCGAGGCCCTCGACGATCTTTCCGAAAGGCACGAAGCCCTGATCGTCCAGCACGGCGTTATCAGCCAGGTTGATAAAGATCTCAGTGGCGCGCGTGTTGATGCCGGATTTGGCAAAAGCCAGCGTTCCGCGCAGGTTCTTCTGGCGCGGCGGATCATCGACGATGAAGAAGTTCCGCCAAGTGGCATGGACATTGAAGTCGCGATGGACGCCGAACTGCGCGATAAAGCCCTGGAGCACGCGGTAAAAGCGGCCTTCGTCGAAATAGCGCATGCGTACCAGCTCATGGAACCGGTCTACGCCGTGCGGCGCCCAAGCTCGCGTTGCTTCCACCACGAAGTCCCCTTGCGTGGTCTCGAATTTCACGCGGAAGACTTCCGGGACCACCACTTTCGGCGCCGGCTTGTGGCACCCGGCCGCTGTCAAACACAAGCACACCATCAAACACAAGCACAGCTTGAAAATCGCCCGCACTATCGCCGGCCACCTTGCGGCGTGGCAACGGTTTCAACTCCGGCCGACTTCAACACCGCTTTCGCGCTGACGTAATCGAGCTTCGGCGCCAGCTTGCGGATGCCATCGAACACGAAGAATCGAGCGGTGTCGTCGATGCCGACGCGGCCCGAGGTGACGCCGCGATCTTTCAGCGCTTGCGCGATCTGTTGGTACGGGCTTTCATCCTCCTGCCAGATCCGGATGTCGTCGCCGACATGGATCAGCTCGCGCGCCCGCATCTCTTCGAAGCCCGGCAAAACATAGACCGGCTCGCCTTTCTCCGGCAGCACCACGGCGAAGGTTCGCTCGCTGCGTCCCCAGCGGACCCCGGTCAGGTACAACATGGCCGGGCCGGGTTCTAAAACCATCGCCCCGAGCCCGAACTCTTTCATGGCCGCCTGGGCCTTGGCGATCCGCGCCCGGTAGGTTGATTCGGAAACTTCGTTGGTCTGCGGCATCGTCGATTTTCCTTACCCGAACGGCTGATCGATAGCCGGGCTTTGTTTGGTGAACATGCGCGCGCCGTCTTCGGTAATGTACATGCAATCTTCCAGCCGCACACCAAACTCGCCATAGATCGCGATGGTCGGCTCGTCGCTGAAGCACATGCCGGGCTGCAGCCGCGTCTGGTTGCCTCGAACCAGGTAAGTCCACTCGTGGCCGTCCAGCCCGATGCCGTGGCCGGTGCGGTGCGGCAGGCCCGGGACTTTGTAGCCTGGTCCGAAGCCGGCATCGGTAATCACTTTGCGCGCGGCGGCGTCCACCGATTCGCAAGTCGCGCCGGGCTGCGCGGCGGCCAGCGCGGCATCTTGCGCCTTACGCTCCAGCGCCCAGATCTCGCGCTGCCGGGCGGTGGGCTTGCCGAAGATCACGGTGCGCGTAATGTCGGATTGGTAGCCTTCCACGCTGCAGCCGTCGTCGATCAGGACCAGATCGCCTTCCCGCAGTTGCTGGGGTTGAACACTGCCGTGCGGGAACGCGGTGTACTTGCCGAAGATGGCCATGGCGCCGCCCTGCACGCCCAGCGCATGATAAGCCTCGCGCGATGATGGCGCTCAATTCCCGCTGCGTCATGCCTTCCTTTAAGGAGCCCAGCGCCGCCCGATAGGCCGCGATGGTGATATCGTTGGCGCGCTGCATCAAGGCGATTTCAGCCGGCGATTTGATCACGCGGCAGCCGGCCGTCACCGGATCGGCAGCTAGTGAATTCGAGCGCCGGCGCCAGCTTGCTCACGCCGTCGACCACGTCAAAGTGAACTCGCTCTTCGATCCCAACACTTCCCGCGGCCACTCCGCTGTCCTTCAGCGCGTTCGCGATCGCCTTATACTCACGCGTTAAAGAGAGGATTTCGCCGCGCGAAGGCAGCACGAACACTCCATCCGAACGCGACCCGGTGAAGTAGAACGCGCTCGATCCGCCTTCCATCACCACTGCGCCAATTTTGTTTTCGCGCATCAGCTTGCGCGCCTTCTCGATGCGCGCGCGGCGTTCGTCATCAGTGATGGGCTGGATGCCACCGGTCATGGGGCGCAGGTTGCGAATCGCATCTGGAACGCTAGAGGGCTGCGCTCGCGCGATCGTTCGAAGACCTGCCGCTGCCGCCGTGCAGAGAAAAATTCGCCGGTTCATGGATGTCTCCGAATCATTGAAGCTGAGCCGCCATCATCCTGACTAATTCAGCATTACTCATCGGATGCCAGCCGTGGCCCTTCATGGGCCGGCCATATTCGAAGGTCGCACCGGCGTCGGTGGTCTTGAGAAAATCTTCGAGCATGTATACCGAGACGTTCAGATAGAAGTTGTCCATTTCGCCGCAATAAAAATGGAGCTTGCCTTTCAACTGCGGCCCTAATTTTTTCCAGTTGGCTTTCATATAGGCGGTCAGGTCGTAGCCGTGGTCGCGCATGTATTTGGCGACTTCGTGATCGATCTTGCCGGTCCGCTTGTCCCAAAGCGGCGCGCGGATAGCCGTCCTCATCCACCGGTCCGTAGACGGCGTCCCAGGCTTCGAACTGCTGCGCCGAGCGTCCGTGACTGCCGAGCACCTCTTCCAGTTGGCTCATCTGCCGCATGGTCTGCACCATCTGTCCTTCGACCGTTCGCATCATAGGCCGCTCGGGAACCATGTAGTCGAAGCCGGGGGCGCGGAAGGCGTTGTCGTCCTCATAGATGTTCACCAGCTGGTAGCGGCGGAAATCGACGGGATCGGGATAGAAGGTCCAGGTACCGCCGAAGAAGTCCGGATGATGGACCTCTAGCGCCAGCGATTCCCAACCTCCGGTCGAGCCGCCAGTGAGCAGGCGGGCGCGAGGCTCCGCGATGATCCGGTAATGTTCCTCCAGATAGGGGATCAACTCTTGCAGCAATGCATCGCCATACGGCCCGTTGTTGGCCGAGTTGACGGCGTAGGAATCGTCAAAGTAAGGCGTGGGGTGCTGGAACGTAACGGCGATCATTCGCGGGAAATTGTCGGAGTTCCAGTCCCGGTAGAAGTCATAACCGGCCTTTTCGCGCTCGGAGCCAGGCGGCTTCTCGCTGAATCCGAACGGCGCGGCCAATCCGAAATGCCCTTGAATATAGATAGCCGGGTAGCGCTCGCCGGGATGGTCATCATAGCCTTTCGGCAGGAGCACGGTCGCGCCCAGGTACATCGGATGTCCCCAGAACTTGGTGAGCAGCTGGCTCTGGATTTTGATCCGCTTGACCCAGGCTGTATCGGAGGGAACCGGAATAGGATCAATGACTTTGGCTAAGCTCCAGCTTTATGTCGTAGCCTGCGGCTGGATCAAGATGTGGTTTTGCCGGACGTCGCTCTTGAGGTTGCCGGGCGACCGATTGAAGTGCTGGCCCTCCCACTGATCCATGTGGGCCCAAATGACGTGTCCGTCGGAGCGGTGAAACTCGGTGTAGACATTGACCAGGGCCTGGACGTAGTAGTCGCCGGCCGGCACATCAGCCAAGCTGTTCGCTGGATAGCCCAATACCTGGCTGTCCACGATTGCCAGGCTTCCCGGCGCCAGGTGATCGACATCGAGGCCAAAGAACGGCGTCTGCCCGCTCCACGATCCGGCCTGGTCAATCGGCTCCGGGTGTGGCTTTCTTAGCTAGGGCTACGAAGACGCGGCCGGTGATGGGCGCCGCATGCAGGGAAGCGGGAAAGGAAACTTCGAATCGAAGGTTGGCACCCGCTGCCAGAGCGGCGAAAAAGTGGCAAGAAATGCAAACCGAAGCCAAGCGAAAGAGATGTCTGGTCATGGGTAGGCTGATAACCCATTATGATCGTTCTTTGGCCTGAGTTGGAAAGACGTGATTCTAACGTACTGTGCGGAAAGGAGTTGCGGTTAGCGATTGATCGGCGACGGTTCGCCGCTGGAGCACCTGGCGCGATAGAACTGGACGAGAGGGCTCTCGTCAATGCCGATCGCCCTGGCATACTGGCGAATGTAGCTAATGTTGTAAATGCCGCCGGGCAAGACTTCGAAATTGCCATCCTCGATGGCCTTCAAAGTCGAGACTTTCAGTTTTGTGTTCTTGGAGATCTCTTCTAACGAGATTCCTTTGGTGTTCCGAATAGATCCTACGGTCCAGCCATCCATCGGTAAGGTTGCCATACTCCCACTCCCTACAAGAGTCCTATCGGCATGTAGAAAACTCTCACTATATAGATCATTTTCTTTTTCTTCGTTTTTTTTCTGACCGTGCCGCCTCGGCAGCAGGAAGGCTGGACGCCAGTACCGGGAATCCACGATCTTAGTAAGAAAACTAGTACTTTTAGCTGACTTCATCTCCACGGCGAGTGCTGGTAGAATGCCTTGCATACCACTTTCTGTTCATAGAAAGGAACAAATCCAGATATGTATCTGTCGAAAGCCCTCCGGGGCGCCTGCTGTTTCGCCGTCTTGGCTGGAGTGACCGGCCTAAGCTTTGCCGGGCCGGGTGGCGATGATGATAAGAATGACCTTGCCCCAACTGGGAAGGGGATCGGCACGGTGTTTCACCCCGGCCCGCCTAGCGACAAACCGGGACCAGCCCGGACGTCCAAGCCCTCATCCGGCAATGGGATCTTCTACCACGGCGGACCGCTCATACTGGGCGGCACGAACATACATTTGATTTGGTACGGAAACTGGAACAACAATACGGCGACCACGATTCTGCCCGATTTCGCCTCGCATATCGCCCCCTCCCCTTACTTCAACATCAACACCACCTACACGGATGGCTCAGGGAAGGCGGTCACGAACATGTGCAACCTCTCCACTCAGGCCAACGACAATTATTCTCGCGGAACAAACCTGGGTGACGCGGATATTCAAGCGATTGTGGCAGCTCAGCACCCCACCGATACCAACGGCGTGTACTTCGTGCTTACGTCGGCAGACGTGAACGAGACCAGCGGTTTCTGTACGCAATACTGCGGCTGGCACACGCACGCCAGCATCGGCGGCCAGGACATCAAATACGCTTTTGTCGGTAATCCAGACCGGTGTCCGTCGGCGTGTGAGGAACAGACCACTTCTCCCAACGGAAACGCCGGTGCGGATGGTATGGCCAGCATCATCGCGCACGAGCTGGAGGAAGCCACGACGGACCCGGATTTGAACGCCTGGTATGACCGGCGCGGCGAGGAAAACGCCGACAAATGCGCGTGGACGTTCGGCGTGACGCACACGGCCAGCAACGGCTCCCTGTACAACATGACGCTGGGGTCGCGGGAGTATCTGATCCAACAGAACTGGGTCAACGCTAATGGCGGGTTCTGCGCTCTGAGCCACTAGTGTTCGCAGGAGTGCGAACACGGCACGCAAGAGTGAGTGCGCTACGGTAGAATCTCGCTCATGGATCATTTCTACCGGCTCGCCTTTCTGGCGACTGGCTTTAGCTGCCTGCTCGCGGCCGATACGCGATTTGAGATCTCCTTTCCGGCGATCGTGCATGCGGCGCCGATCACCGGTCGGGTTTACCTGATGATCGCGAACAAGAACGATCCGGAGCCGCGCCTTCAGATTGGGCGCACGGGAGCGCCGTTTTTCGGGCGCGACGTCGAGAAACTTGCTCCCGGGCGGACGGCGGTGATTGACGCGAGCGACCTGGGCTCGCCAGTGCTCAGCCTTTCCGAGATCCCGGCCGGCGAATATTGGGTGCAGGCGTTCGTCAACGTCTATACCGAATTTCGCCGTTCCGACGGCCATGTGGTCTGGATGCACGACGATCAATGGGAGGGCCAGCGCTGGAACCGCTCGCCTGGAAATCTCTACAGCAGGCCGCAGCGAGTCACGCTTGACGGCGCGAAAGGCTACGGCATTTCGCTAATCTGCGACCAGGTGATCGCTCCAGTCGAGATTCCCGTGGATACGCCGTGGGTGAAGCGATTCCGGATGCAAAGTCCGATGCTCACCAAGTTCTGGGGGCGGCCAATTTTTCTCGGGGCCACGGTGCTGTTGCCCCGCGATTACGACAAGACTAATCTGAACTATCCGGTGCTATATCAGCAAGGGCATTTTTCGCTGGCCGCGCCGCTTAACTTCGACATCGGACCGGCGGGCAAGGATTTTCACAACGAGTGGGTGAGGGACGACTTTCCGCGCATGATTGTCGTCACGCTGCAGCATCCCAACCCCTACTTCGATGACTCGTATGCGGTGAACTCCGTGAATGTCGGACCTTATGGCAACGCCATTCTGCAGGAACTGATTCCGGAAATCGAGAGACGGTTCCGGGTGATCCGGCAGCCCTGGGCGCGGCTGCTGGCAGGCGGCTCGACCGGCGGTTGGGAAGCGCTGGCTCTGGAGGTGTTTCATCCCGATTTCTTCGGCGGCACGTGGGTCTATTGCCCGGACTCGGTGGATTTTTCCGACGTCGAGGGCATCAATGTTTACGAGGACAAAAACGCATTCTACAAACAGTTCGAATGGCGGCGCGTGCCGACGGTCAATAGCCGCGAGACGAACGGACAGATCCGGCAGACTTCGGAAGAACGCAATCGCTTCGAACTGGTCAACGGCACGCATGGCCGGTCGGGTGAGCAATTGGACATCTGGTCGGCTGTGTTTGGCCCGCTGGGCGAAGACGGCTATTTCGATCCGCTGTTCGACAAACGCACGGGCGTAATGAATCCACGGGTCGCCGAGTATTGGAAAGACCATTACGATCTACGGAATTTTCTCGAAAAGAACTGGTCGGCGCTGGGCCCCAAGCTGGTGGATAAGGTGCACGTTTTCGTGGGCGACGCCGACAACTTTTTCCTAAACAACTCGACGCGCAAGCTGGAAGATTGGATGAAGAAGACCGAGGCTCCGCATTACGAGGGGTTCTTCGCTTACGGCGCAACCAAAGGACATTGCTGGGCCGGCCCGGCGGGAACGCCCGACCGGTTGAAGGAGATGGCCGAATATATTCTTGCCAAAATGCCTCGCGATACGGTGCCGGAGTGGTGGAAACAATGACCCCCGAGAAACAAAAGGTTATTATCTAAACCGATTTATTCTCATAGTTCCAGCCGGTCTGTTTGTTTTCAGTGATTTCGCGCGGGCGCTTAAAGCGGTCCAAAACCTGCCAATAAAGGATAGTTCCCGGTTAAAGGAGAAGGCCATGGACGCATTTAAGCTGGCATTCGAAACCGTGATTATCGGACTGTTCGCTCTGCCCTGGCTATGGGTAATGATCGACCTGGTGAATCCCGATCTGTTCAATTCTTCCGGTATCAAGCGCGTGATCGCGTGCATTCCCGCGGATCTGCGGTCTTCGGCGATCGGCCTGGCGCTCTTTTCGCTGGTCTATCTGCTGGGCTCAATGATCACGCCAGTGGCGCGTGAATTTCTGAACGATAAGGACATGCTGGGCAGATTGCTGCCGACCGAGGAGAAGATTCAGGCCGCTAACTATGTACAGATGGGCGCTCAAACGACTTCTAATTTTGCCGGGCCGGCCAGGATCGAGCTGGTGCACTTTCCGGACGCGATCGCGAGCTCAGACGGAGCGACCGAATTCCAGCATGAGGAGAGCACTCTGCTTCTTCGCGGTACCGACGACTGCACGCGGTTGAATCGCCTGCATGAGCAAAGGACGGTGCTCGAGGGCGCCACCTTCAGCGCGTTTGCGTTGATGGCGTTGTGCGGGTTTGCCTGGTGTGGGCGGTTCAGCAAAGATCCGACAGTGGCTGGTTCGAAGCTATTCCTCTGGCAGGAGGCGCGCCGCTGGGCGGCATTCATCGTCGCATCGGCGATGATACTCTTGGCCGGATGGGAGATCTCGATCGATTCGCACCATCTCGCCAATGGAGACATGCCGATAGCGGAGCTGGTGCTGCTGCTTTTGGGCGGCTTCGGTTTGTACATCTTGATTTGGGGCTCGCGATCCAGGCTGAAATTGCACGGATTGACTTTCGTCTGTGCTTCCTGGTTCACCGTGCTTTGCTACACGGGATACGGCTGCACCGAAAGATCATATGATCAAGAGGTCTTTTATACATATCGCGCGCTTTCGCCGGCGCTTGCTCCAGACAGTACCCAAGCGCCAGCCCGGCCCGCGATGGCAGCTAGCCTGAGCGAGTAGTAGGAGATTCGTGAACAAGAGACTGTTGCTAGTGGTAGGAATTCTGCCGGCACTTCTATATGCGCAGCTGCACGATTCCTGGTCCAATCCGAAGAAAGTTGTGCCCTATGTGCCGACTGGACCGGAAACGGTGGCGGCCATGCTCAAGCTGGCGGGTGTCGAGAAGAACGACCTGTTGTTCGATCTGGGATGCGGCGATGGAAGGATTGTGATCGCCGCGGCGAAAGAATATGGCACGCATGGAATCGGCGTAGACATCGATCCGGCGCGCATCAAGGAAGCTAGCCAAAACGCGCGGAAAGAGGGAGTGGCTAACCTGGTCGAGTTCCGGCAAGCAGATCTGTTCGATACCGATATCAGGAAAGCTACGGTAGTAACGCTCTACCTATTGCCGGAGGTCAACATGAAACTTCGACCGAAGCTGTGGCGAGAGTTGAAGCCTGGAACCAGAGTGGTGTCGCACAGTTTCGACATGGGGGATTGGAAGCCCGATAGAGAGGAGCACATCGGAGGGTCGGATATTTTCTTGTGGGTGATTAAGGAGAGATAGCGGTCGTCATTTCTAACGGCATGCCCACATAGTTTTCCGCCAGGCTTTGGGCAGCGACGCGGGAACTGGTGACATAATCCAGCTCGGCGAGTTGGCGGCGATGATCGAATCCTGTATCGCCTTCGAAGCGATGCAGCATAGACGTCATCCACCAGGAGAAATGCTGGACTCGCCAGACGCGGCGCAGACAGGTCTGTGAGTATTCGAGCAAGAGCTCCTCGCTTCCGGTCTTGTAGAACTCGGCGAGCGCTCGAGCCAGGACGGTCACGTCTGCGATGGCCAGATTCATTCCCTTTGCGCCGGTGGGAGGCACGATGTGAGCAGCATCGCCAGCGAGGTAGAGCCTGCCAAACTGCATTGGCTCGACCACGAAGCTGCGCATGGGCGTAATTCCCTTTTGAAGAATAGGCCCTTCGGCTAACGCGAAGCCTTCGGCTTCCGTGCGGGCTTGCAGTTCCTGCCAGATCCTTTGATCGCTCCATTCGGCCAGGTTTTCATCGGGCTTACATTGCAAATAGAGCCGCGAAAGCGCCGGGGTCCGCATGCTGAGCAAAGCAAAGCCCCGCTCATGATTGGCATAGGTAACCTCTTCGGAAGAGGGGGCAGCCTGGGCGAGAATTCCGAGCCATGCGAAGGGATATTCCCGCTCATAAACGGTAGCGTTACCAGCGGGGATCGCCGCTCGGGAGATGCCATGGAAGCCATCGCACCCGGCGACGAAGTCGCAACTGAGCTCGCGAACCTCGGCCTCTTGCCGAAAATGGATTGACGGCCGGGGGCTGGAGAGATCCCGCAGGCTGACTGCCTCGGCCTCGAAATGCACCTGGCCGCCGGTGTCAAGGCGAGCTTTGATCAGGTCTTTGATCACTTCCTGCTGGCCGTAGACTGTGATAGCGCGGCCACCGGTTAAATCGAACATATTGATACGATGACGGAGCCGGTTGAAGCGCAGCTCGATTCCGTGGTGGACCAGGCCCTCGCGCTTTACGCGGTCGCCGAGGCCGGTTTCGATCAGAAGATCGACGGTCCCTTGCTCCAGCACGCCGGCGCGAACGCGCTCTTCGCAATGGGTGCGGGTGCGGCTCTCAAGAACGATTGATTCGATGCCCTGCCGGTGGAGCAGGTGGGACAACATCAGGCCAGCCGGCCCGGCCCCGATAATTCCGACCTGCGTTCGCATTCGCTAGGGAGCGAAAAGTCAAAAGGCAGGTGGAGACCTGCCCCACTAACTTGCCCCAATTACTTTATCACGCGGACGGGTGTTTTCCTGCGGTGGGCGGCGCGGGCGGGTGAATCATCGCGGCCGTGAACTTTGCCAATCATGGCGTCCTCGGCGGTGGGCGGGAGGCCCTTGGCTTTCAACTCTTCCCTACGGCGTTCCATCTTTTCACCCAAAGCCTGGAAGTCGATGAGAAGGTCGCGCGCTTTAGGAAGCATGTCGTTTTCTTCTTCTTTGATGTGATGGCGAACAGTCTCAGCCAGAACGGTAAACTTGGCATCGAAGTGATCGTCGGCGCCGTTCATGGCGTCCAGCTCGGCAATGAGGACCTTGGCGACATGATGTTCTTCATCGGCCTCGTTCATCACTCCGCTCTTCAATTGCTCGCGGACGGCTGGATAGAACAACTCCTCTTCGATCGCGGAGTGGACGCGCAACTCTTCTATCGCCTGCTTAGCGATCTTTTGTTTCTCGGCTTTGCGTTTCGCGGTCTCGAACCGCTCGAAGAGCGCCTTCACGCTGTCGTGATCGCGCTTGAGCATCGAGATGGCGTCATTCTCTTCGCTGGTGAGCCAGTCAAACATTTCGCCCCCCAGCTCGCCTACCAGCCAATTGGACACGTGCGTCGCCCACCTACGCTGCTGTCGAGGAGCTCATCGCTCCCACCGGGCTCAGAACAGCATCCAGGCGATCGGCTCGCACTTGCAGTTCGGCCAACTCATGCATAAAACGGCTTCGAAGTTGCGGTTTCGCTTGTAAATTGGAATAGAGGCGTTGCAAACGGCGCTCTCCATTTCGCAACATCTGTATCTCGGCGACGACGATAGCGTCAAAGTTATTTTTAGACGGTTGGTGCATTACCCTCTCTCCACTTGCTGTAAGGAGCAATTTTGATTCCATACCGGGATAGGCGGTAGGACATTGTGTCATGAAGGGTTTAGTGCTGTTTAGGAGTGTGTCGCAGAGAGCTATTTGCGAGGAGCGTGCCCAAAACAGGGAAGAAACTTCCTGATTTTCGACACTGACGCTCCATTGATAACACCTCCGCATCCGCAGCCGGCGCCGGACGAGCGGATCGATCGCGATCGGATTGGATGTTATGCCGAGTAGCGCAAGTGTTCAAGTGCAAACAGAAGGTCCGTTCGGGCCCGTCGATTTTGATTGTCCTGATCCTGGCAGCGTCTGCGCAAAGCATATCCAATTCGAGCGTCACGGCGATGAGCGCCGGTCTTTCCAATGAGTTCCTGCCGGATTTTAAGCGCTGGATGAAGCGTCATCATTTATGACATTCGAGGTTTACTTCCTCGACCCGCCAACAGGATATCCCTGCCATACGTATTCCAGAGCCTCGGGCAGGGTTTGTTGCTTCACGGCGCGGTCGGTGTGGCCGGCGTTACGCGCAAATACAAACTGATAATGATAGCCCTTAGCGGCGAGCACCTTGGCCATGTTCTCATTGGCAACCACCCAGTCGTGCATATTGTCATGCATGACATTCGGATTGAACAGGTCCCTATCGCCAACTTCCATCCAGATGCGCAGCGGTTTCACGGGGCTGCTGGGGATGAGATGTTCATGGAACTCCCACGCTCCGTGCGGAGTCTCCGGGTTCGACGGCCACTGCTGGTTCACGTACGTGCCCGAGTAAGTTAGAACGCGATGGTAAAGCTCGGGGTGATACCAGGCCATGATCAATGCGCACGAGCCGCCGGAGCTGCCGCCCATGGTCGCCCGGCCCTCGGGATCTTTGGTCAGTTTTACCTTGTATTGCTTTTCGACCAGAGGCAGCACTTCGTTCTCGACGAACTCCGCGTACCGGCCTGACATGGTGTCGTATTCCAGGCCGCGCTCGCTGCCCTGGGCGTCGCCGCTGCCGTTGCTTATGGAGATGGCGATCATCACGGGCAGCCGGTGCTGTGCGATCAGATTGTCCAGCGCCGAGAACAACAACTGGTCAGGGCCGTCCGCCCCCACGATAAATGGCGCGGCCATGCCGGGGACATATTGTTTGGGCACATATACAGCTACTCGGCGACTGTAGGGCGCGGGATGGCTGGTGGTGACCACCAGCTTGGCTGGATCAGTGGGATCGGCTGTGCCAAAGGTGTTGGCGTCGCGTGCGATGCCGGGATAGATCTTACTGTCGGTCGATTCCATGGTGAAGGTGGAGACCGTTCCCTGCGGCACGCCTTCCTGCACGGTCATCTCTGGTGCGGGATTGTGCGTGGGGCCGAGAATGAAGTTTCCGTCGGCATTCGCCGGAGCGTTGGCGCCGTCAGGTAAATCTTTCGCAGTGACATAGCCGGGCGTGTTGGGATCGCGGGTCGGCGGCGTGGGGCGCGCCGGGCGTGCGACCGCGGGCGGAGCTTGGGCCTTCGCTGGAACTAAGCCTGTCGTCAGGGTGATCAAGAACGTGATGCTTAGAAAACGGGCCATCTCATCACCGATCTTAACTCGGTAGCCGGGCGATCGGCACGCTTTATTCCGTTCGCAGCGCCTGCATCACATCCACGCGGGCCGCCCGCGCCGCAGGTATCACCGACGCAATCACGGCGGCAAGCAGCAGCACCAAAGCCGAACCGGCCACCGGCAGCACTCCAGGCATTTTCAAATCTCCCAGAAAAGTGCCGGCCAGTTGCCCCAGCGCTAACCCGCAGGCAAGTCCGACAGCCAGTCCGCCAATGGCCATGGCCGCGCCTTCAGCGACCACCCGTGTCAGCAGATGCCGCGGCTGCGACCCGATCGCTAGCCGGATGCCAAACTCGCGCGTGCGTCCGCTGACCGAGAATGCCAGCACGCCCGCGACGCCAACCACGGCAATCAGCAAGGCCACTCCGGCGAAAACGCCGAACACGATCACGTTGAGCCGGTCCGAGGAGAGCACTTTCGCACGGACGTCTTGCAGGGTCGCCGCGCGCTCCACAGGCTGGTCGGCGGACATATTGCGGAGGATACGCGTGATGGGGGTGACGAGAGCATACGGATCTGAGCGTGTATGAATAAACATGCGCCCGCCGCCTAAGACTGACTCCTGGTCGAAGGGAAGGTACACGGCCATGGTGGGCTTGGGCACCACATTTATGTCGTCCATGTCCGGCACCACACCGATTATGCGAAACGGCTCGGAGTCGAAAGTGGGGGCGAACTTCAGTAACGGGTCGGTCCACATCAGATGATGGTTTACCGCCTCGCCCTTGGGGAACATGCGCTGCGCGAGGCTCTGGCTTACGATTGCAACGCGACCGCTCCCGTTGCGGTCGGCATCGTTGAAATCACGTCCTTCGATCATAGGCAGGCCAAGAGTCGCAAAAAAAGCAGGTGAGATAACTCGAAGCCTGGAACGGTGATGCTCCTCACCCTCGGCTGGAACGTGCCCGTCGGTGCCAAATTCGAGCGCGAAATTGTTATCGCCGTCGCGCCAAGGAACGGCCGAGCCGATAGAAACGTTCTGAACACCGGGCAGTTCCCGGACTCGCCGCACCGCTTCACGGTAAAATTGCACGATCTGGCTGGGGGTCTTTCCCTCGTGCATCACGGGCACGTCCACCGCGAGCACCTGGCGCATTTCGAAAGGTGTCTGCGCGGCCTGAAGCGTAAGCAGCGTCTTTATGAAGGCGCCGGCCGAGGCCACCAGAACGAACGAGGCGGCGATCTGCACGACCGCGAAGATTCTCAATTTCCGATTCGCGACGCCGGTGACGCGAGTGCTTCCGCTGGCCAGCGCAAATCCCTGGGCGCCCCCCGAGGTTGGCAGGCGCGGAACGAATGCGAGGAGCATTGCGGCGAGCACGGCAAGTCCCACGCCTACCCAGAGCATGCTCGAGTCCACTGTGAGGTCCAGGGCACGGACAGAAAAGCGGGAGGCGTAGCGCGCGAGCACGGCTACCAGGGGCTCGGCGATGAATAATCCGAGAGTCGCCCCACCGACGCACAGCAGCAGGCTTTCGGCCAACAGGGTACGACGCAGAGCCCCGGTGCTGGCTCCCAGCGCCGCGCGGATGCCAAGCTCGCCTTCCCGGCGGACGGTGCGCGCAAGTATCAGGTTCGCGACGTTGGAACAGGCGATGACAAAAACCAGCACCGATGCGGCCATCAGCACCAGTAGTATGGTGCGCGCACCTGATGTAAGCTCGTCGCGCAGTTTCACCGCGCTAATCTGGTAGTCAGCTTTGGCCGGATAGGCTTCCGGATGTGCCTGCTTCATGGCGCCATATACGGTACGCAACTCGGCGCGCGCCGCTTCCAGATCCGCGCCGGGCGCGAGCCTGGCAAACAATTCGGTCATGCGATGGATCCGGCCCGTGACCATGGTGGCGGAAAGATGATGCTCGCTAGTCACGATGTTGGCGATGATTTCGGTCTCCTGGGGATAGGGGACGCATGGCTCCAGGACACCGACGATGGTAGCCGGCCGCGAATCCACGAACGAACCGAGGCGGACGGTTTTGCCAAGCACGGTGGGATCGCTCCCGAGAGTCGTCGACCAGAAACGATAGGTCAAAACAACGGCACCGGCGGCAGCGGGGCCATCATCCTGCGTGTCTAACAAACGTCCGAGCACGGGGCGCAAGCCCATCACCTGGAAATAGGATCCGCCGACGACGCCGGCCTGAACTGAGCGAGGCTCACCGAGTCCGACCAGAGTGAAACCGATGGTGGAAAAATCGCCGAAAGAGTTCAGCGTTTTCATGCGGGAGCGGATGTCCGCGATTTCCGGCACGGAGAACCATGCATTGGCGGCTCCGCTGCCTAGAGCGCTCTGGCGGATGTAGATGAGATGATCTTCGTCACGGTTGACCAGAGGGCGCAATAGGACGCCGCGCACGAGGCTGAACATGGCGGCATTGGCCCCGATTCCGAGGGCGAGGGTCAGTACTACGGTCACCGTGAGCCCTTTTGCGCGGGCCAGGGAACGGGCTCCGACTTTCAGCTCACTCAGGAAAGACGCAATGGTTTGGATCATCCTGTCACCTCTCTCATTACAGTCTAAGCAGGGACTCTAGGCAAGTAAATCGCCTCCGTTATAGATATACACACCAAGGACTTGTGTGATCCCGTGAGATCCAGAGGTGTTCGTTTTCGGAATTCCTGCGTTCGGAAAAAGGTCAACCGAACACAGTGCGGCCGGAGGCATCGTGCGTGCGATTGCGGACGGAGCTTGGGCCATTGCCGGGCCAAAGCCATTCATCAAGCTGATCAAGAACGCCATGCCAAGAACGGGCGCGTCTGGAGACTCGAGGATTCAGTCGTCGGATTTATGACTTATAAATAACACGCATGGCGTTCTCTATCCGGTTTCAAAATAACTTCGTTGGCGCGTTAATTCTAACCGGCGCCAGGCGCTTCGCAGCCTACGCTTCTCTAAGTAGTTCGGTGCGGTACTTGGGCGCGAGCGCCTTCACTTTCTCGATGAAGGCGGCCTGGTCTTTTTCGTCCAACTTCGGCGGGGGCGTCGTGCGGGTGGCGACTGGTACCCCGACCTCCATGAAGAATTTCTCCTGTCCCGCAGGAGAGCAGATGCAGAGCATGCGTACCGGCCTAGCGGAAGTATTGCGAAACTGATGGGGAGCGTTCGCAGGAATATTCAGCGTGTCGCCGGCATGGACGATCGACTTATTGCCACGGAAGGTTGCTTCCATCTCCCCTTCGAGCAAGATAAAAGTCTCCTCGAAGTCATGCCGATGCGGAGGCGGTCCGCCACCTGGCGGGACGTGCATATCAACTACGCAGAAGCGTCCATCGGTCTGCTCGCCCGTCACGGTGATAGTGTAGGTATCGCCGACCAGCCCAATGTGGGTGAGGCGGTTGGGTTGCGACAGTGTGAGATTGCGTTCGGGGTTGTCCGGTGGGATCGTTGCTCGAGGAGTTGCCATTCCGTTTTGTCCCTTCTGGTATCCAGTCTCATTTTGGCTTCATTTGAAGCTTCTCACGTCTTAACTGTCCATTATCGTTAGGTGGCCGGGGATATCATGGGCGATGACCAAACCAGGGGTTTTTACTAGAGTGTCAAACAAGGGTATTTACTAGGGTGTATAATCAACCCGCACCTTAAGAGGGGTGATTCATGCTCAAAAACAAAATGATGAAAACAGTGACAACCGGGGCGGCCTTCGGCGCTGTCCTGGTACTGGGGATATCGGCTGTTCCTTCGCGGGGAAGGGCAGCTAACGACAACAATGGCTCCCAAGACGAAAAACAAATGATTCAGATCGGTCTCACGGTTGCCATCAGTAGCGGGATTCAGTTGAACATGGCCGGCAAAGACCCGGACATGGTCGGACTGGGAAGCTTTATGGTCAATGTTGGCGGCGATTGCAACGGTTGTCACACTGCGGACCCTTCCGTTCAGTACACGGCCCCCGGCAATCCCTACCTGCTGATGCCCCCTAACGGCCCGTTTCGCGGTATCACAAAGATCAATCCGGCAACCTACCTGGGCGGCGGCTCTGATTTTGGGGCGTTTCCAAGTCCCGGTGGAACGGTACACATTATCTCTCGCAACCTGACTCCCGGCAAATCGGGCTTGCCGGAAGGCGACCACACGCTCTCCCAGTTTATGCAGATCCTCAGAACAGGCGTTGACCTGGATAACGCTCACCCGAACTGCAGCCTAACTGCAAATCCTCCGATAACCACCAACTGCCTGCTTGGGCTTCCTGGGTTCAACCCTCCAGGAGTTCCGCCGTTCGACGGTGCTAAGCTCCAGGTCATGCCCTGGCCTGCGTTTCAGAACATGACGGACCGTCAGATTACTGCCATATACACGTTCCTAAGCGCAATCCCGTGCCTGGAAGGCGGCCCCGGCGAAAAGCCTGGTCGATGCAATTAGGAGGGTCAGCCAGCGCTATCGGATGAACTCACGGGGACGCTGCGCTTTTTATCGCAGCGTAGGGGAGTTGCATCCAGGGATTCCGGCCATTGTCAGCCATGCGGACAATGGCCGGAATCGACGTTAGGTTCTCTCTTATTTATCTACAGCCCCTCCAGGCGCTCCCGGGCATCGCCAAACTGCTCTAGCTTTACCCCGAAACGATCCATGAGCGACAGGTACAGACTGCACATCTTGCGATTATCCTCGCCTGCATTCAGATAATTCAGAGTGCGTCCGGTTTCGAGTGTGCCTCCCAATCCGCCCGCCAGCACCAGAGGCAATCTGAAATTGTCGTGCTTGCGGCCGATCCACAGGTTGGACAGGAACATCAGACAGGTGTTATCGAGCACCGTGCCATCGCCTTCCTTCATGCTGTCCAGCTTAGACGCGAGATATGCGAACTGGCTGACATGGAAACGCGCGATGCGCTCGTATCCGTCCGAGTTGTTGTTGTGCGATGCGGCATGATGCCCATCCTTGACATCTAGGAACGGATAATACATGGCCGAAAGATCGCGTGAAATAATCAGCGACGCGACCCGAGTCCGGTTGGTCTGGAACGCGATGGCGATGATGTCGCACATCAGACGCGCGTGATCGCGCAGATCTTCGGGCAAGCCGTTCGCCGGCCGGTCCATCGTGGCTGCTACAGTGTTTTTCGCCTTGGCCGCGTCATCCGCATTATCTTTGCTCGCGCGCATGCCCTCAACGCGCTTCTCCACTTCTCGCACGCTGGTCAAATACTCATCCAGCTTGCTTTTATCGGCCGAGCTAACCTTCCGGTTGAGTGCTTCGGCGCGGTCCTTCACGCGGTCGAGCAAACTGGCATTTAGCAGACTGCCGCGGTTGTCAAACAGGTTGTCCCATGCCAGCGATGGATAAACTTCCACTGGGACGGGAGAGTCGGGGGTCTGCCAGGAGATGTGCGAACTGTAGGCCAGCGAGAAGTTGGTCTCGTGGTAGCCCGTCATGGGCTGGTCGCACGCCAGAACGATGCTGGACTGCGGCGTGTTTTCCCCTACGCGGTTGGCGATCATCTGATCCACGCTGATGCCCGAGTGGATGATTGCTCCCTTGGAAATATGCGCGCCCGAAAGAAGGCTTCCGGTTTGCGCGGGGTGAATGCCCTGGCCAGTCAGCGCATTGACGTACAGACCGTCGATCACATTTATCTTCTGCTTCAAGGGCTCCAGCGGCTGAAGCGTTTTGCTCAGCTTCATGGCGGCGCCCGCGCCTTCAGCGCTCCAATGGTCCTCGTTGATTCCGCACCCCAGAAAAACGACTCCGAACCGTTTCGGAAACGCTGTGGGCGTGGCCGTATCGGCGAAAGCGTCCAGGGACTCTAGCCACGGCAACGCCATGGCGCAGCCCGCTCCGCGCAGTACGGTACGGCGGGAAATGCGAGGCGCGGAATTCTTGATCGATTCGGGCATCTTCCTCACCTTCTCGATTGTAACTTGCCGGATTGTGCCTTGCTTGGTCGTAAGTCGGGTGTATCCCGCGAATCTGGAATGCGCGTATTCAGAAACTGCGGGCTGGTGACGATAGTCTCCACCAGCGAATCAAAGCGGTACTCCTTCGCCAGAAGCCTGGTTTTCATACGGTCGATAACGGATTCGTCGGAGAGCTGGAGCGAACGGTTAAGCGCGTAGGCGAGCAATTTGCGGCTGAGATTATCTACGAAATCAGCCTGACGATGCTCGCGGATGTAGGTCTCGACGCCTTCCATGCCCGCTCCCTGGCTGCCGCCAGGAAAAACAGCGCTGGTATCTACCGGACGTCCAGCGAGATCGGTGGTCCGCGCCTCGCCCACTGGTCCGTAGCCTTCAAACGCCAAACCGAACACGTCGAATCGCGCATGACAGCCAGCACACACGGCGACCGAACGATGTTTAGCCAGCATGTCGCGGAGCGGCAAGTCCGACTTCGCTTCGTCCGCCGGCAGTTCGGGAACAATGGGCGGTGGCGGAGGAATAATCTCGCCAAGCACGCGGTGAACCACCCAGTATCCACGCTTTACGGGACTGGTTCGAAGGCCGGGCGAGTTTTGGGTGAGGAAGACCGCCATGGGCAGCAGGCCGCCTCGGCCGTATTTGCCGGCATCGTCTACTCGAACCCAAGTATCGGAATCCCCTTTCACTTCCGGCATGCCGTATTGCTTCGCCAGTACGGGATTCACAAACGTGTAGCGGCCATATAGCATGTCGAGCACCGAGCGATCGTTGCGGACGATGTCCTCCATAAACCGAACCGGTTCCTGAAACATCGCCTCGCGCAGATCATTATTGAAGGCGGGAAAGCGCTCGCGATCGACCGTATTGTTGGTTTCAAAATGACGGAAATCGAGCCAGTTGCCCGCGAACTCGGTAGCCAGTCCGCGCACGCGCTGATCCTGCAGCATCCGCCGAGTCTGGGCCAGCAAAACGTCGCGCTTTTCCAAATCGCCCGCCGCGGCGTGCCGCAACAACTCGTCGTCTGGCATGTTCGACCACAGAAAGTAGCTCAACCTGTTCGCCAGAGCGTAGGGCGAAAGCGGCCGGCTTTGGACCCCCGAGGAGGTTTTCAATACCGCGTGACGAATGGCCGACCCCGAGAAAGCTGCGCTCGCGTCGAGCAGATCGATCCGGTAGAGAAAATCGGGCGACACCAGCACGTCGGCAATTGATTCCCGCATAGCGTCTTCGTGCGACAGGCCGTTCTTTTCCCGAAGCCGGTGGTAATATGCAACCAGATCCGCGCGTTCAGCTTGAGTAAGCGGCCGGCGGTAGGCCCGCGTGGCGAACTGCATCAGGGCATCGAGATGCTTCGGCTCGGCATCCTTCCGCTCCTTTTCCAGAGCCCGTAGCGTCGCATTCACGCCATCAAAGTGGACGTTGATTGCGTCGAGAGCGACTGCGTCATTCCGAGGATCGGCCAGTGCTTTGTCCAGATAAGCGTCCCGCAAGCCGAAAATGACTTCCTGGTCGGTTACCTCGTGATCTGGTGGACGCGCAGTGCCGGATTCTGCGCCCTTCCCTTGAACCTCGCCGCTTTGATTGAAGAAGTACTGAACATAGGTGCGGGCCGTGTAGCTGGCGATGAAGTCAAATTCATTCCACAGGCGGTCGAGTTCCTTGCGGCCGTTTTCGTCCAGAATCAGTTCCATCAGAGGCGTGTCGTCGCGGAAGTAACCCATGGTGTTGTGATAGCTCGCGCTTAGGAGGCGCCCCTTGTCCTCGGAATCGTCCGGGAAATAGCGTCCGCGCTCCTGGACATAAAACGTGTCCGGAAAAACGGAAGCAAAGCGTGCGAACGCGGCTTCATAACGGCTGCGCTCGGCGGCCGGAACCACGAGATCGGAATCGTCGGCGCGGGCTTTCGCCGAAAGAGCGGCCCAGCGTGGCGCGGCTTCCCGGTGAAGGCCGGGATAGGCCGGGATGTCAGGCACAACCGGAGGCGGATCGGTATCATTCCGCAGATCCGCGGGGTCGCTATCGCGGCGGTGCGAGGCGAACTCACGCAGCTTCCAATCCAGCAGAGGCTGCGATGCGGGGGGCAATCCTTTCACCACGGGCGCAGCGAACTGCATAGCCGTATGACTGCGAATCTTGACCACGAAATCGCGCATTTCGATGCATTTCGCTCGCAGGACGTCCGGCTGGTCCGCGCCCGGCCCCGGTAAATTGCGCCACATCCCCTGCAGTTTCGCGATGGGACCAATCGCGTCTTTCTCCTCCAGAATCCGCCACACCATGGGTAGATAAGTAGCGCTCACCTTCGAATCCGCTGCGATCGCGGCCAGGGTCGCGGCTGGCTTCCCAAGAGCGGCGCGGCACTTGAAGCGCCATGCGGCCTGGAAATAATCCGCAAAGTCGGTGGGCTGCCGATGGTAGAAGTTGACGATGCGCTGGATCGAATACTTGTCGCGATCGGTCTCGACCAGCATCGGATAGGGCGCGAAGTCGATTCCATCCGGCGTCAGCACCATGTGCTCGGCCACTCCGCGCGCGGCCTGCAGGTACTTATTCAGCAGTGCTGGGGACATGGTCAGCGATTCGCCGGAGTTATCGAAGCCCGCTGGATTAGCTGGATCCACGGGAAACTCGCGCGCGGGTTGCATATCCTGGCCGGTCAGGTCGCGGATGGTGTAGTCGTATTCGGCGGTGCTCAATCGGCGCGGCAGCACCAATCCCGGATCACCTGCGTTCTTCCGCAGTTCTTCGGTTCGTACGGCCTGAATCCAGTCGATCACATGCTTGCGGTCTTCAGCCGGCGGTGGGGGAACCGGCTTGGGCGGCATCGCTTGGGTGGTCAGCTTTTCGAGCACCAGGGCCCAGCGCGGATAATCCCTGGTCACCATTTCCATGGTCGAGTATGATTTCAGATCGAACTGTCCGGCGGGAGTTTGGCCACTGTGGCACCCGAAGCAATACTTTTCGACAAACGGGCGGACGGTTTGCTGGAACTGCCGGTCCAGCGCGCGTGTGGCGCCGGGAATAGGCAGGGCGGCCATGGCAAGCACGACAGGAAGGGCTCTAAACTGCATAAGGCTCATAATTATGATACTGAATGCCATGCTATTCTGTGTCCCTTGGAGAACTACAAGCTCATAGCTACTGGAAGATGGCTCCTAGTCCTGGCCGGGGTTTCGTCCGTCTTCCCTACCGCTGCGCAACGCCCGGCACCGGTTGCAATCCAGCATCCCGATCTTGCCGGCGTCTGGAATTCCGCAACTGCCACTCCTCTTGAGCGCCCTGCCCGGTTCAAAGACAAGGAGTTCTTCACACCACGGGAAGCGGCCGAGTGGGAGCGCCTGGTGGCCGCTGAAAATGAGGACACGCCACCCCTTGCCGCCTCGAAAAGCGTCGGCACCTACAATACCGCCTTCCGGGAATTTGGCTCCCACGTGGTGAAGACGCTCAGGACTGCCATGATTACAGATCCTCCCGACGGCCTCATTCCCGCCCTTACGCCTGCTGCTGCCGCTGAAAAGCGCCGCCGCCAGCAGTTGCTTCGTCATCCGGTTGGCGCAAAGGATCTCGGCCTCCAGGACCGGTGCCTGGTCTTTCCAACTGCCATTCCGCCGATGATTCCATACTCCTACAACAGCAATTACCAGATCGTCCAGACCAACGATACAGTGATAATTCACGTGGAGATGATCCACGATACGCGAATCATTCCTCTAGATGGCCGCCCGCACCTGCCGTCGACCGTAAGACTCTGGCTGGGCGATTCAGTCGGGCGTTGGGAAGGCAAAACCCTCGTGGTGGATACCACCAACTTCAACGATGGCGGCGGCTTCTATGGGGACGCAGGCGGTATGTATGGCTGGGACAGAAATCTTCACGTTGTAGAACGGTTCAGCCTGTTTGACCGGGATACGATTCTCTATCGGTTCGAAATTGACGACCCTACCGCTTTCACGCGTCCGTGGAAAGGCGAACTGACAATCGCGCGGGCGCCCGGCCCGATTTACGAATACGCCTGCCACGAAGGCAACCGTGCTGTGCCGAGTCTGCTCAACGGCTTTCGCGCCGGAGAACTTCCCGGAGCCGACCGCAAGACCAACTAGACTGCTCAGCTCTTGATCAACTTCAATTTAATATTCTTGAATTCGATCGGGAACTTTTGATATTGAAGCCGGATGCGCCCATCCGGGAACTTTGAGTCGTGAACGTCCAAAGTTTTTGTTCCGTTCAGAACCATGACCATATGGTCGCCCTCGGCGGTAATCTCGTAGTGATTCCACTGGTCCGCAATGAACTTGAACTCCCCTTCCGTCTTGGCCGTGCCTACGATGGAGCCAGTGTTGTAGCCCTGCGGCTGCGCTTTCCAGATCTGCACCTCGTAGCCGCCGCTGCCCTCCGGTGAGCGAATAAACACGCCGCTGTTGGTATCCTCGCCCGTTCTGAAATCCACCTGCAGGACAAAATTCTTGTAACTCTCCTTAGACGTCAGATAGCCGGCCGGCTCACCGCAAGGGATCAGCAATCCATCTACAACTTCCCAGTGCGAAGCGCCGGCGGGCACAGCCGCGAGACCTACTGGAGTGGAACAGGCCCGCGGATTCGAGCCCACCTGCGGAGCCGCTCCAGGCTGAGCAGGCGCCTTGCCCTGCTTCGCCGCGCCACTCGGTCCGCGGCCCCGTCCAGGAGCCGGAGTAGCGGTTGAATCCCAGCCATTAAGAGTTTTGCCGTCGAAGAGCGAGATCCAACCTTGGGCCTTCTCCTGCTTCGTCAGAACGTTGTCCGCGCCGAAAAGACTCGTCAGCGTTGTTAGCATCAAACCGATCAGCCGTAGTCGTTTCATTTCTTCGAGTCTCCCGCGAACATCCTGAGGAACATGCTGGACTGTTCATGATCAGTTTATACAAAAACTACCTCGATTAAGTACCCCTGTTAGTAACCTGCCAGCAGTCGATTGCATCTCATTTACAATTGGAAATCAATGTGAACCTGTCGCGCCGAAGCTTGCTCAGTGCCGCTGCCTCACTCTCTGGCGCCCGCTTCCTGCGCGGCCAGCAGAGCGTACCTAACCAGTCCGACGCCACCTTTTCAACCAATGTCAACGTGGTCACAGTGTTCGCCACGGTGCGCGACAAACAGGGGCAGGTGGTCCGCAATCTCGCCAAAGACGACTTCCTGCTGGACGAAGATGGCCAGCCGCAAAAGATCGGTTACTTCTCGCAGGAAAGCAATCTGCCGCTCACTCTCGGCCTTCTCGTTGACACCAGCGGCAGCACTCGGCGCGTCCTGCCCGATGAGCGCGACGCCAGCCATCAATTCCTGGAACAGGTATTGCGCGAAGATAAGGACCAGGCGTTCCTCATTCATTTCGATTTCGAAGTGGAACTACTGCAGGATCTCACGTCTTCGCGCGCCCAACTCGAGAAGGCGCTGAACCAGCTTGGAACGTCGGACCGGCCACAGATGAGCCGGCGCAGCGGCGGCCAATCATATCCGGGTGGAGGCGGCGGAGGTGGTGGGTCGTATCCGGGTGGAGGCGGCGGCGGACGGCGGCGCGGCGGCGGCACTTCACTCTACGACGCGGTCTTTCTGGCATCGGACGAGTTGATGAAGAAGCAGAAGGGCCGGAAATCGCTTATTCTGCTGTCCGATGGCGTCGACAACGGCAGCAAACTGACGCTTTCTGAATGCGTGGAATCAGCGCAGCGCGCCGACACGCTGGTATACTCCATTCTCTTCGAGGACCCCGCTGCCGTATAACTTCGGTGGATTCGGCGGCCCGCGCATGGGCGGCCGGCATGGCGGATATGGCGGAAACCGGCCGGCAATGAATCGCCCAGATGGCAAAAAGGTGCTGGCACGGATTTCGCAAGAGACCGGCGGACGCTTTTTCGAGGTCTCGAAGAAACAGCCGATCGACAAAGTATTCGCGGCCATCGAAGAAGACCTGCGCAATCAATACAGCATCGGCTACACGCCCATCGCGGCCGTGGCGGGCTACCGCCATATTCACGTGGCAGCCAAACCAAAAGGTTTGATGGTCCAGGCTCGCGAAGGGTATTACGCGCTGTAAGACGGCGCCTCTCTAACGTCCCGCAGTGTAAAATCGTGGTCTCAAGGAGGTCGAGAAATGAGTGTAGGTCGTCTTTCCCGCCGCACGTTCCTATGGGCCGCGAGCGCCGCGCCTTTTCTGATTCGCTACCACCTGTTTCGCGCTAACAGCGGCGCACGGGAACACTTTTGCCTCCCGGACCGTCCTAAGCTCTAATGACACGAATAACTCTGAGCGCGTGTCTGGCATTTGTCGCGTCCGTTGAACTTTTCGGCCAATCCGGTACTGCGCCGTCGACTTTCGAGGCGGCATCCGTGAAGCCCAATAAGTCCGCGGCGCGACCTGGAATCCAATTTCTCCCGGGCGGGAGATTCGCGGCGACGAACATGCCCGTGTTTATGCTGATTGCGAGTGCGTACGACGTTCCTTTTCAGTCCGTTCGTCTTTCCGGCGGGCCGGATTGGATACGTTCTGAACGATACGATATCGAAGCGGCTGCCGGGCCGGGCGCGGTTCCGGCCGGATCGTCGACCAAGGCTCGCGAAGACAAAACCCGCCTGATGCTCCAGACTCTCCTCTCCGATCGGTTCAAACTCAGTATTCGCCGCGTGGCCAAGGAACTACCGGTGTATGCCGTGGTCGTCGGAAAAAACGGGCCGAAACTTCAGAAGGCTAAAATCGAGGAAAAAGACTGCCCGGCAGGCCCCGAAAATTATGGTGTTTCCTGCCATAGCTTCATGGGCGGTATGGGTCGGGGGCTGCATGCGAAGGCGGTCACTGTACCCGACATCGTAAGGGCTGTCGAGAACTGGTCGGATCGCCCGGTGGTCGACAAGACCGGCATCCAGGGACTTTTCGAAGTCGAGACAGACGGTTGGGCGCCACTCCGCCCCAGACCAGTGCCGCCGGGCGCCGAACCATCGGCCGAAGACATAGCCATGGCAGATCCAACGCGCCCAACTTTATTCCTGATATTCGAACGGCTCGGCTTGAAAATGGAATCGCAAAAGGCTCCAGTGGACGTTTTTGTGATCGATCAGGTTGAAAAACCGTCTGAAAATTAGCAAACGCTTTTGCTTCGCGAACCGTCTTAGACTCTAACAGCAGCGTGACCTGGGAGGATATCGAGATGGGACGTACATCTGTGGGTGCGTGTCTGGCGGTGCTTACAGCTTTTGGACTTTGCGGCCAGTCCAGTACGCCACCCTTGACCTTCGAGGTGGCATCCGTCAAACCAAGCGCAACGGACGACCGCCGGGTAATGATCCAAATACAACCCGGCGGCGGCCTCCGGACGAGCGGGACGTCATTGAAAATGCTCCTCACCTTTGCCTACGACGTCCGCGATTTCCAGGTTTCGGGAGGTCCAGGCTGGATCAACAGCGACCGCTATGACATCGTGGCGAAAGGAGGCGGTGCGGCGGCTTCAGATACTCCCGATGATCCGCGCAAAATGACTGACGAGCAGCGTAAGACTGTCGGTGACCAAATGCGAGAGCGGCTGCGAGCGCTGCTGGCAGACCGGTTTCAACTGACCGTGCACCTCGAATCGAAAGAACAATCGGTTTACGCACTGGTGGTCGCAAAGAACGGGCCCAAGTTGCAGGAAGCTAAAGCGAAGGAAGCTCCAACGAAGGAAGCTCAAACTAAGGAAGGGACCGGGCCGCGTGGACCGATGATGAGAATGGGTCGAGGCGAGCTCTCCGGGCAGGGCGTGGCGCTGGATATGCTGACCAGGACTCTGTCCAGCCAACTGGGCCGCACGGTGATCGATCGCACCGGGCTCAAAGGCAATTTCGATTTTAAGCTGACATGGACGCCCGATCCAGGCCAGTCCGCCGGTCCACCTGGCGGCGGCCCACCGCCGGGCGCGGACGCTCCACCGCCGCCCGACCCCAATGGTCCTTCCATCTTTACCGCCTTGCAGGAACAACTCGGTCTGCGGCTGGAGTCGCAGAAAGGTCCGGTCGAAATGCTGGTGATCGACCGGGTGGAGAAACCCTCGGAGAACTAGCTACGTCCAGGCCTCATGATTTATCCCGCCACTCGCGTGCTAGTCTGGGCCGCCGCGCTCACTAGCAGCCTGGCCCAGTCACCGGCCTCGCGCAAGCAATTCGACGTCGCAGCGGTCAAGCTGAACACCAGCGACGACCGGCATTTCGAGTTCCACAATCTTCCCGGCGGGAACCTCACGGCCACGGGTGTGACGCTCAAGATGCTCCTGATGCAGGCCTATAGCTTCCAGTCCTTTCAAGTTTCGGGCGGACCGGACTGGATCAACATCGCGCATTGGGACATCCGAGCGAAAACTGAAGGCGTAGAGGGACGGCTTCCACGCGACGAATTCGGGAGGATGCTCCGCGCCCTGATGGAGGACCGCTTCCAACTTAAGGTCCACCTCGAAATCCGGGAAATGCCTGTTTATGCGCTATTGGTGGCAAAGACTGGATCAAAGTTAACTCCCCACGCCGGCGCGTCTCAGCCAGGGCGGTTGGGACGCGGCTGGCTCAGCTTCAACAAGAGCGGAACGGCAGCACTCGCGCGGGAGCTCTCGCTTCAAATGGGGCGCATGGTCATCGACAAGACCGAGCTCAAAGGCGACTACGACTACGAGTTGCACTGGACGCCGGAGCCTGGGCAGGCAGGTGCGGAGGCAGTCGGGCTTCCGCCGGAAGCGTCGGATGGGCCGCAGCCTGTCGATACTAACGGTCTTTCGATCTTTACAGCTTTGCCACAACAACTTGGGCTCAGACTAGAATCGCAGAAGGGCCCGGTCGAAATGCTGGTGATCGATCACGTCGAGAGAGCTTCCGAAAATTAGCTGTGCTATGAGCGGAAAGCGCATCTTCGACTGTCTGCGATACGCCGCTATTGCCGGTCTTGCGGTGTTTTTCGTCTCTGCGGCGGAGCATCATGGGCAGGTGAAATTCGGCGGCTTGCCAGTCCCCGGCGCGACGGTGACCGCGACGCAGGCTGATAAGGCATTCACTGCAATCACCGACCAGCAAGGCGCCTATTCCTTCCCCGATCTTCCTGACGGAACGTGGAACATTCAAATCGAGATGTCTGGCTTTGCGGCTTTCCGCCAACAGGTACAAGTTGTACAAGATGCGCCTCCCTCGGAGTGGAATCTGACCATGCTGCCTCTTAACGAAATGCACGCCGCGGCAGCGCCCGCGCCGGCACCGGCCACGGTTACGCCTAGCCCCGACGCGAAGGCTCCTGAACCTGCCAAAGGAAAATCTCGCAATGCGAAAAATGCGCCACCGGCCCCCACCAACACACCGAGCGCCTTCCAACGAACGGACGTGAATGCCGCCACAGCGAACACTCCTGCCGCAGGAGCCCAGGCCGAGCCGGAAGCGGGTATGCCGGCTAGTGACGAACTCAGCCAGCGCGCCGCGGATGGTTTCCTGATTAACGGCACCACGAACAATTCCGCCAGTTCGCCATTCGCGATGGCGCAGGCCTTCGGCAACAACCGGCGGGGATCGCGGTCGCTGTATAACGGCAACCTGGGCTTCATCTTCGATAACTCAACGTTCGACGCCCGTCCATTTTCGCTGACCGGCCAGGACACGCCTCGGCCTGACTATAACCACGTTCAAGGCGTGTTCGCGTTCGGCGGTCCTATCAAGATTCCGCATTTCATTCGCAACGGTCCCAACTTCTTCGTCAATTACCAATGGACTAGAAATCGCAATGCCAGCACTGGTACGGGACTCATGCCGGACGCAGCCGAACGCCTGGGAGACTTCTCGCAGGTTTTGAACGCGCAGGGCCAGCCCGTCCAGATTATCGATCCCGTCACGGGCGCGCCAATTCCCGGCAATAGGATTCCACAAAGCCAAATCAGCCCTCAAGCCTCGGCGCTGTTGAACTATTACCCGCTTCCGAACTTTCCAGGCGGGACGCGCTATAACTACCAAATCCCGATCGTCAGCAACACCCACCAGGACAGCCTGCAAACACGTCTCAATAAAACCATCGGCCGCAAAGATCAGGTTTCCGGAACGTTCGCTCTGCAGAGCACACGGTCGGATAATCCCAATCTGTTCGGATTTCTCGACACCAGCAGCGTGCTGGGTCTCAATCTGAACACTAACTGGAGACATCACTTTACACCGCGATTTTTCACCAACCTGGGATACCAGTTCAGCCGCAGTGCTTCGCGCTTCACGCCGTATTTCGAGAATCGGGAGAATGTATCAGGGCTCGCGCAGATCGCTGGGAATAATCAGGAGCCGATAAACTGGGGGCCGCCTGCCCTCAGCTTCGCCAGCGGCTTCTCCGGTCTTTCCGACGGTCTGCCGTCCTTTACGCGCAACCAGACCAGCGCCGTGACGCTCGACAACTTCTGGGCTCGCGGGCGTCACAACATCTCATTCGGAGCTGATTTCCGCCGCCAGCAATTCAATCTGCTATCGCAACAGGACCCGCGCGGAACGTTCACTTTCACCGGCGCGTCGGCCGGATACGATTTCGCCGGGTTTCTGCTGGGAGTGCCCGACACCAGCTCGATCGCCTTCGGCAACGCCGACAAGTATTTCCGCTCGTCCATCTATGAGTCCTATATCAACGATGATTGGAGAGTGAATCCAGGGTTTACGCTCAACATCGGTGTTCGCTGGGAATACTGGTCGCCGATCACGGAAAAGTACGGCCGTCTGGTGAATCTCGACATCGCTTCTGGTTTCACCGCCGAGGCTGCCGTGAAGGCCACCAACCCAGTCGGATCGCTCACTGGGCAAACCTATCCCGATTCGCTGATTCATCCCGACAAGGGCGCGGTTCAGCCTCGCGTTGCTTTTTCATGGCGCCCTTTGGCCGCGTCCTCCATGGTGGTTCGCGGCGGTTACGGCGTCTATTACAACACCTCGGTCTACCTTCCCATCGCCACGCAGATGGCGCAGCAGTATCCGTTCTCCAAGAGCCTGAGCGTGCAGAGTACTCCAGGCAACCTGTTATCGATGGCCGATGGATTCAACGCTTCTCCTCTAATCGCGAACACGTTCGGGGTTGATCCGAATTTCCGCATCGGGTATTCGCAGAACTGGCAGATGTCGGTGCAGCGCGATCTGCCGGGAGCGCTGGTGGTGACTGGTACGTATCTGGGCAGCAAGGGCACTCGCGAACAGCAGGAGTTTCTGCCCAACACATTCCCATCGGGCGCCGTGAACCCGTGTCCAACTTGTCCGACCGGGTTTGTTTATCTGGCTTCGAACGGCAACGCCAGCCGGAACGCCGCCCAATTGCAGCTGCGCCGCCGTTTGCAAAGCGGATTTACCGCGAGCTTGCAATATACGTTCTCGAAATCGATCGACGATGGCGCGCTGGGCGGTAGAAATCAGGGCGGCTACCTGATCGCTCAGAACTGGCTGGATCTCGCCGCCGAGCGGGCGCTTTCGAATTTCGACCAGCGGCATCAATTGAGTCTGCAAGCGCAATACACTACCGGCATGGGACTCCGCGGCGGCACGCTCGTGAACGGATGGAAAGGATCGCTCTTCAAGGAATGGATCGCGTCCAGCCAGATCACGGCCGCCACCGGTATGCCTCTCACACCCGTCGATTTTCTGGCAGTCGCCGGGACGGGCGTCACTGGAAGCATCCGCCCCGAGTACACGGGCGCCCCGCTCTACAACACTCCCGCCGGGCTCTTCCTGAATCCGGCCGCCTACGCCGCTCCTCCCCCGGGCCAGTGGGGCAATGCCGGCAGGAACTCCATCACCGGGCCGTCGCAGTTCACTTTGAATGCTTCTCTAGGCCGCGTCTTTCAGTTGACGGAGCGATTCGGTCTCGATTTTCGCGTAGACGCAACTAATGCGCTAAACCATGCCACTTTTCCGAGTTGGAACACCACCTTCAACAGCTCGCAGTTCGGCTTGCCGAATCCCGCTAATCCCATGCGCAGCTTACAAACCACCTTGCGCTTGAGGTTCTAAACAATGCGATCCTTGCTGGCCCTCTACTTTTCATTTCTTCTCGCCGCCGGCGCACAGCAGGTGGGGCAAAACGCAGCGTCTCCCTCCAGTGCCGCTGCCACCTTCCAGAGCAATACCCAGTTGGTAATCGAGACCGTCTCGGTAAAAAGCAAGGATGGCAAACCTATCGAGAACTTGAGCGCTAAGGATTTTACCATTACCGAGGATGGCGTGCCGCAGACGATTCGGTTCTTCGAATATCAAAAACTGCAGGATAGTGCGACCGATACCACGGCCGCATCGCAGTCCGCCGGAGCCGCGCCACTCCCGAAGCTGCCCAAGAGCCAGATCACGCCTGAGACGCCCGGAAATGTAAAGTATCAGGACCACCGCCTGCTGGCGCTCTATTTCGACATGAGCGCGATGCCCGAGCCCGATCAGTTGCGCGCCTTCACCGCGGCACGGACTTTTATCCAAAAGCAAATGACGTCATCCGATCTGATGGCTCTGATGGTCTACCAACAAGGCGCGGTGCAGATCTTACAGGATTTCACCAATGACCGCGACCGATTGCTCAGTATTGTTGAAACCTTGATCGTCGGGGAAGACCAGAATTCCGGCGATGCCATTGACGACGCCAGTTCTGCGGACACCGGCGCGGCGTTCGGGCAGGATGATTCCGAATTCAACATCTTTAATACCGATCGCCAGTTGTCCGCTCTTCAGACCGCCGCCAAAATGCTGGGCTCCCTCAGCGAGAAGAAGGCGCTCATCTATTTTGCCAGCGGCCTGCGCTTGAACGGCGTCGATAATCAGGCGCAATTGCACGCTACCATCAACGCCGCGATAAGGGCCGGCGTTTCGTTCTGGCCCATCGACGCTCGCGGTTTAGTCGCTCAGGCGCCGTTGGGCGACGCTACTCATGGATCGGCTGGCGGTATCGCCATGTACAACGGAACTGCAGGCGGCGCGCTGAGCTTCACCTTCCAGCAATCGCAGGACACGCTGTGGGCGCTGGCCGCGGACACCGGCGGCAAGGCTCTGCTCGATTACAACGACCTCACGAAGGGAATGACGCAGGCGCAGCAAGCCATTTCGAGCTATTACCTGATCGGCTACTACGCCAGCAACGCCGCGTTGGATGGCAAGTTCCGCCGCGTCAAGATCTCGCTCAATAACGGCTTAGCCGCCAATATCGAATTTCGCCAGGGCTACTTCGCGGGCAAGCAATTCGGCAAATTTACAGTCGCCGAAAAAGAGCGGCAGCTCGAAGATGCGCTGCTATTGGGCGATCCGATCACCGAGCTGACCATCGCTGTCGAGGTGGATTATTTCCAGCTCAACCGCGCTGAGTACTTCGTCCCGCTGGTGGTCAAGGTCCCCGGTAGCGAGTTGGCGCTCGCCAAGCGCGGCGGCGCCGAGCACACGCTGCTCGATTTCATCGGCGAGATCAAGGACGACTTCGGGACCACCATCTCCAATGTCCGCGACAAAGTGGATATCAAACTGAGCGACGCCACCGCCGCCGAATTGGCCAAACGGCCGGTTCAATACGACACCGGCTTCACGCTGCTCCCAGGCAAATACAAGATCAAGTTCCTGGCCCGCGACGCCGAGACGGGCCGCATCGGAACCTACGAAACTCCCTTCGTGATCCCCAACCTAAATAAAGAAGACAAGCGGATTCCCATTAGCTCCGTGGTCTTGAGCAGCCAACGAGTGGAGCTGAAGGATGCGCTCTATAACGCCGCCAAAGATAAAGGGAAGGCCGAGACTGTCAATCCACTGGTGCAAGAGGGCCAGAAGCTGATTCCCAGCGTGACGCGCGTATTCAGCAAGAACCGCGACATGTACATTTACTTGCAGGCTTACCAACCTGCCGTTGAAAGTGCACAGCCCCTGGTGGCATTCGTCACCTTCTATCGTGGGCAGGTCAAGGCGTTTGAAACACCGCCGCTCCAGGTAACCGAATCGCTGAATAACCGGTTGAAGACGACGCCGCTTAAATTCAGCCTCTCACTTAGTAAGCTGCCGCCAGGCCAGTATAACTGCCAAGTTACTATCTTGGATCCAACCGGTCAGAAGGCCGCGTTCTGGCAGGCTCCGGTCATGCTGGTGCCCTAATTCTCCGTGGGCTTCTCGGCGTGATCAATGATAGTGAACTCGAGCGGCGCTTTCTTTTTTTCGAGCTTGAACCCGAGCTGCTCTTGCACGGCGGTCAGGACTAGTTCGCTGAAGTCGGGGCGAACCGGATTATCCGGGCTTGGTGGTGTCATGAACTGCATCGGATCCAGTGTGAAATCGAAGAATCCGGTAATCCCTGTTTGATCGACAACAGGAGTGTGCAAGATATTCGACAGCGTATTTACCAGACCAACGATAGGCATCTTTTGGAAGTTCATCTGCCCTCGCTCGCCCGGAGTAAACCTTGTTTGCTCGCCTTCCTTCGAAGGCTGAAGTTTAGGCGGGGTTTTTCCGACGACGAGAGCATACACCTGCGTTTCTTTCGTTCCTTATGGACCACCAATTTGAATCGATCTTCTAGAAGCGCTTGGATCATCGGCCTCAACTGTCCCGGTTCGATCCTTCCCTGGTCCATGTCGGCTTTGGCAACGATGTCAAATCGGTCTGAGTGAATCCAGGCCGGCCCTCCCTGCATTTGGTTGGGTGTAGCTTGATACGCCATTATCACCAGGTCCACGAAAGTGACGTTAGTCGCCGTGAAACGCCCTCCTGGCAAGAACGCAAAGGGATTGATGAAAATCTTTGGAGGGCCGGAGTTGTTGGGCCTGATAGATGCTACTTCGAACTCCCGTCGCGCCGGCGTTTGTGCAACCACGACGCCGATACCGGCTGCGATTCCGGTGGTCGCCAGCAGCAATCGCCTAATTTTCGGATGGTCTCTCCACATGATCGATGACGAAGATTTGGACCGGACCTTTTTGAGCCTCCAGCCTGAGCCCGAGTTGCTCCTGAATGGCCGTGAAAAGAGTGGGACCAGCAGGGTCAGGAGCCGATGAGACGGAATCTCGGGAATCCGAAGAAGTCTGATCGGGCGACCATTCCAGCTTGAAATCATAGTGCGCAGTGAGGCCGGTGCGATCCACCACCGGACGCCCCAGCCGCTGCGAAAGGACGTGTACTAGCGACGAGAGAGGTACATTTGTAAAGATGAATTGAGTTCTTCCGCGCCCTCTCACATCACTGCTGCCGTTTTGTGGCTTCGCTATCTCAAGTTTCGATCCGTTCTTCCCAATGACTAGAGCGTATATGGGAAGCTCCCTGGACTCGTTATGCAATGTGAGCTTGAAGCGATCCGACAACAGCGCTTGAACCATCACCTTGTCATCGTCCAGCCCTTTATGGTGAGCGACGTCGTCCGGCGTCTTCGCGGTAACATCGTACCCTTCTGAGTTAACCCAGGCCGGGCCGCCTGAGATTTGAAAAAGCTCGACGTCATATGCGAAAGCAATGAGCCGCTTTAATGTGTGATTAGTGGCAGCAAATTTAGCGTTGCTGCGATGCAATCCTGTATCGGGCCTGTTGGGATCGCTCGGCTTGATCGATGCCACCTCAAATGTCAGGGGGCCTGGGGTTTGTGCTCTGTCAGCAGGCGAGACCAGCACGCCGAGCAAAACACCCGTTGCCAATAGCGGTTTCTTGCCGAGATCCGCCACACCAATTCCCGTTCTTCCAAAAGCCTACGGCAATCCGAATACGTACAACGCCTGGCCGCTTTGCGGGATCTTGATGTCCGGCGCGATCGCCGCCGGAACATTGCGCGGGCTGCCGCCGCCGAGTCCGGTCATCACCGCGATGTACTGCTTCCCATCGACGCTGTAGGTAACCGGGAAGCCCTGCACTGACGTGCCCAGCCGCGTCTCCCACAACATCTGTCCGGTCTTCACATCGAGAATGTGCACGCCGCGGTTGATGTCGCCCACCAGCACCCAGCCGCCCGCGGTCGATAGCGCGGCCGTGAGGAACGGCGCGTGCTGCTCGTATTTCCAGACCTCGTTCATGGTCTTCACGTCGTACGCCGCGAGCTTGCCGATGTTGCCGTTGGTGCCCGGCATCGGCAGGAATTTGCGATCTCCACCGTTGCCGCCGCCGCTGCCGCTGAAGTCGACTTCGCGCGCGGTGAAGTCCATGCAGGACTGGCTGAGCGGCGCGATGATCAGGCCGGTCGGCTGGTTGTAGCTCATCGCTTGCCAGTTCTTCCCGCCTTCCGTGCTGGGGCACACGTTGATCGGCTTGTTGATCTGCATTTCGAGAATATCCGTGCGATACCGGGGCGTTCCGGTCTTGGGATCGATGTGATCCCACACCGTCTGCTTCACCATTTCCTTGCTGCCGAGATATTGTCCGGTCCGGCGATCCAGCTTCCACAGGATGCCCGCCTTGCCGGCGTTCAACGATACTTTCTGATCGCCGATGTCGACCAGAACGCGCTCGAATACTTCGTCGAGGTCGAACGATTCGCCCGGCGCATGCTGGAAATACCAGGCCAGCTTGCCGGTATCCGGATTCAGCGCCACGGTCGAGTTCGCGTACAGCGTCTTATCGAACGGCGTCAGCTTGCGGCTCAGGAAATTCCAGGGCTTCGATTGCGCGACGCCCCAGTAGGTGAGGTTGAGATCGGGATCGTAGCTGCCCGCCAGCCAGGTCTCCGCGCCCGCGCGATTGTTCATCGGCAAATTGCCCCAGGTATCGCTGCCGGGCTGCCCTTCGCGCGGAATCGTGTAGAACCGCCAGGCGCGCTGCCCGGTGTGGATATCGAACGCGGAAATGTAGCAGCCTTCGCCGTCGAAGCGCGCGCAGCCGGTCAGGCCCATCAGCACTTTGTCGCCAATGACGATGTCGCCGCTGGTGGAGACATGCGGTTTGTCGGACGCCGGCGTGTCCCACAGAATCTTGCCCGTTGCGGGCGTCGATCGCCACCATGTGCGCGTCGCTGGTGGGCAGAAACACTTTGTCTTCGGCGATCGCGATGCTGCGGATGCCGCCGTATCCCGGCGCCTGATCCGGACCCGCGCGCGTTTCCCAAATCAGATCGCCCGTCTTGCGCATCGAGCGCCTGAACGATGTTGCTGGGGCTCGCCAGATAGATGATGCCGTTGTGCACGATCGGCGTGGTCTGGTTCGCGCCCGAGTCGTTCATGGCCCAGGTCCACTTCAATTGCAGGTTCTTCACGTTGTCGCGCGTGATCTGATTGAGCGGGCTGTAGCTGTGCCGCTGATAATTGCGCCCGAAGATCAGCCAGTCCTCGGGCGGCGGATTCCTGAGCATCTCGGGCGTGACCGGAACGTAATTCTTGACTTCGCCGGCAACGGTGACGCCGTGCGTTGCGCGGCACGCCGCCTCTGTCCGTCACGCCGAGCCCGCGCCCACCACCATGCTGACCGCCGCCGCGGCCGCCGCGTCCTTGAGCTTGCGCGCTACCGGCCGGCGCCTGGCCGGTTGGCAATCGCGCCGATCAGCGTGGTCGCGCCTCCAGTCAGCGCCTGTTGACCCGGCTGCGCGCCGTTGCGCTGCAGGATGTATGCGGTCGCGTTCAGCGCCGCCGCTTCGCCCAGCGATCCCGGATTGGTGGGCGGCATCGTCTGCAGGATCTCGCCGAATAGCTCGCTGACCATCTTCGGACGCCACTTGAGCATGAACGTGCCCCCGGCGAGCGCGGGCGCATCGCCCGAGCCTTCGAAGTTCGCGCCGTGGCACGCGGAGCAGTTCTGCTCATAGACAGCGCGTCCGGCCTGGGACTGCGCGGGAGTGAAGATACCCGGCTGCTGCGCCGAAACCACGCCCACCGTTATCGCCGCAAACACCGCGCACCAAAACAATCGAGACAAAAGTGTCAAATGCCGCATATCGAATTCCCCTAGTATACTTCCTTCATGCGGTTCGCATCTGTTATTGTGGTGGGCGCCTTAATCCTGAACTCTGTTTCGCACGGAGCGCCGCGTCCCGAAGTGTGGAACTTCGATCGCCTGGATAAAATCGGGGGCCTGCGGACCACAGTCGTCGGCCATCCCCACGTCATTAAGACTCCCTTGGGAAAAGCTGTGCAGTTCAATGGTGTCGATGACGCACTCTTTATTCCGGAGCACCCTCTCGCCGGCGCGGAAGCCTTCACCTTCGAGGCAATTTTCCGGCCTGAGCGCGGGGGCGCTCCGGAGCAGCGCTGGTTTCATCTGGCCGAACAGGATCCGAAGACTGGTCAGGACACTGATACGCGTTTCCTGTTCGAGATCCGCGTGATCGGCGACCAATGGTGTCTGGATGCGTTTGTCCACACGCCCACGGCGAATCAGGCACTGCTGTATCGGAATCTCCTGCATCCACTCGACGTCTGGCATCACGTCGCCATGGTCTATGACGGACAACAATTCAGTAGCTACGTCAATGGTGTGCTGCAGGGGAAAGCCCCCATCCACTTCGCGCCGGAAGGGCCCGGACACACATCGGTCGGCGTGCGGATTAACAAGATGTTCTTCTTCAAAGGCTCAGTTAGGCAGGCGCGCTTTACCCGCAAGGCCCTGACGCCAGCCGAATTTCTGAAGCTCCCGGCGCAGGCCGCGGCGCCTCCGGCGCATTGATTGATGCCGCCCATACCAGCGGTGTCGGGCGCAACCTAGCGTGCGTTGAGCGCTTCCAGCGGCCGCCGGAAGTGAACGCTTTCAATCTTCTTGCTATCGTTAATGAATTATGCGAACTTTCGCGAGATGCGGATTTTCGGCGCTATCAGCCGCCGTTACCCTTTTGGGCCAGGCGCCCAGTAACGTGAAGATCGACAGCCCGCAGGCGCGGGTCTTGGTCGTCACCGAGCAGCCGCATCATCCCAGCGCCCTGCATCAGCATCCCATGAACCGCGTCATGATCTACCTGGGCAGCGGCCAAATGATGCGCAGGACGGCGGACGGGAAAATGCAGAAGCTCGAATTCAAGGCAGGCGATGTGCGATGGAGCCCCGCCGAGGGACCGCACACCAGCGAGTATATTGCCGATCATCCATTTCAGCTCGTCGAAATCGAGCTAAAGAACCAGCCCCAGCCTCACATCGAAATGCCGGGCAACGATCCCCTCAAGGCCGATCCGAAACACTACTCGCTCGAATTCGAAAATGATCAGGTACGCGTATTACGCGTACGCTTCGGGCCGCATGAAAAAGGCGTCCTGCACGAGCACAAGCTCAACCACATCGTCGTTTATCTGAACGACCAGGCCAAAGGAAAAGCTGGAGAGGTGCGCCTGGACGAGCCGATGACTCACACCGAAGAGAACCCGCTGGATCACGCAGTGGAGCGGATCGCTATCGATTTGAAATGAGAACCAGCTAAGGCTGGAGCACTTTCACGACAAAATAGCTCACCTGACCGGGAACGCTCTTGAACCAGTGCGGGGTCCCGGCCGGGACGACCACTACATCGCCTTTGCTCAACTCATGAGTCTCGCCGCCTTTGATATCCGTACCCAGGTGTTGGTCCGCTTTAGTCATCTTGCCGCCGATCATGGTCCCGCCGGTTACGAACGTGGCCGTGCCGTCGGTGACGTAAATAACGTCTGTCTCTTTGTCGTGCACTTCCACGCCGCCCTGTTTGTCGCGATGGCTCCCCATCACGATATAGTTTGGCGTACTGACCATATTCCCACCCTTGGCCAGTTTGGCTGCCACCTCATCGTGGCCGATGTACGACACCGCGTGCGTTCCCACTGCGACAGTCATCAAAACGCCGATCGTCATTCCAATTGCAACCGCCAGCAAGATTTTCATAATCGCTCCTTTAGGCAAACAGCCGTGGAGTATGATAACATCCACCACCGGAATAGTAAAATGGACCGAGTTCGGCCAGGAGAAAAAGTATGAACATCAAACGCAGAGATTTTATTGGCGCGGCATTGGCCGCCGGTGTGGCAACGGCGCAACAGGGAGAATCGCCGAGTACTAAGGGTAAGGAAGGCCCACCCACGCACAAGGCGAAGGTAGTGAAAGTTTTCAAAGGGCCGTGCGAACATCCCAACGCTCTGGAGGCTACCAAGGACGCGCTTTGGATCGGCGACCAGGTGAGCGAGATCGCGTACAAGGTCGACTGGAACACTCATAAAGTCCTGCACCAGGTTCAGACCGAGTCGCACAACACCAGCGGTATGGCGGTGGGCGGCGGTTATTTGTGGATGTCCGCTAACGGAAGCGTGAACAACCGCCGGCCGGCGCGTCCCACGGATTCGCCAAAAGATGAAATAGTTCAGTGCGATCTCGAGACCGGCAAGACGATCAAACGGTATCAGCCGCCATGGCCCAGCGGCTCCCACGGGATCGTGTGGGTGGATCAGACCAACAGCCTATGGGTCACGGCCGTGGGCTTGAAGTGCATCGCGGAGTTGGATGTGAAGGACAACTTCCGGATCAAACATCTGATCCCGGTGCAATATAACCGCGTGCATGGAATCGATTGGGACAACGGCGCGCTGTGGATCATGTTCTCGAGCGACTACGTGATTCAAAAAATCGACGCGGAAACCGGCAAGGTGCTCGAAGCGGTGACGCTCTCCAAGGAAGATCCGGACCCGCACGGGATGTGCATGCACGATGGCCATTTGTATTACTGCGACGCCGGATTCCCGGTAGGTAGCAATGTCAGCAACGATCCGAATTCCGGCTGGATTTGCCGGATCGACGTGTAGATCCCACCCTACGGGCGGGATAATTCTCGTCTGTCTGGGCTCGTTCATTTCTTTTCCTTGGGGGACGACAGATACTTTCGCCACTCCGGTGACTCGGCGATTTTTCGAATCACGGCATTCCGCTCATCCAAGAGCGCCTGCATGTAGCGCCGGAGCACCGCGCGTTCAGCGATGCGTCCCAAGGCTCCCAGGGGCGCCGCAAAACAGAAGATGTCTCTCATCTCGGTCTCATCGCGTGACAGAGACCGAAAGAAGTGATCGTGGAACATCGAGTGGAAGGCGCCCCGAATCATCGTGTCCTGAAAGTACGCCGGCCGATCCATGGCCGTGATCTCGCTCGTGAGCTGCTGCCAAAAGCCAAAGTGTTTCGCGCGCCATGTAACACGCTGTCCCACGCCGATCAGTCCGGAGGTAACTCCGGCTGCCGCCACGGCCTGTTCACCCCAATGGATGTTGCCGGCAAGATGTACTTCCACGCTTCGCGCCAGATTGAAACATCGTTCAATCGGCGCACCGATCTTCGTGACTTCTTCCAGTCTCACCATCAGTGCTCACTCGCGTGCTCCGCCAGCACCCGGACATGCTCCAGGACTCTCCAGTGAATACGATGGATGATCGCGTCTGACCACCATCTCCAATATTCCGCCGGCCACAAACCGTGTTGATACCAGGTGCTCCCTTCGAGGAGCGTCTGGCCCTTCGCCAACGGCGTCAGCCGGAACTGGCCTCGCTCGGAAACTAAGTATCCGAGCAGATGCTTAGGATGGACCTTCGAATAAGGACTCCACTCTTCCATCGGAGCCGGATTTTCTGTAACGCGGAACCGCAGCAGGCGCGGCTCGTCCCAGACCTCAATCGGCTCCACGAATGGGCCGGTCGAGAACTCGCAGTACCGGATGGCACCGGCACCCGATCCCTCAATGCGCGCACGCTTGGGATAAGCCAGACCGGCATGAAAGAACCACTCGCGGGGTTCGGGCAAATCCGAAAACGAAACGACCTGTTTCCAGACCTGCTCGGGCGTCGCCGCAACAGTGATCGTGGTCCGGACTTCAAACACACGAGAAGGAGCCTTGGCATCGTATAAAACAGTCGCCGGCGATAGGAGCAGTACCATTGTGAAACCCCGAGTTCTGTACCGGGAAGACTCCGCATGGTAAACCATCAAAGCTCCCAGGGCGCCTAGGAGCATGGTCAGTGGTAAGGCCATCGCAATGCAGACCAAGCCGTCCAACCCTGATAGCAATAAGAGGCAAGCGGCTGCCATTACCGTGGCTGCTCCAGTACTTGCGGCGCCGGTCCCGGTCGTCGGTCGAATGACCCAAGACGCGGTTGCTCCGAGAACGCCGGGCAGCAGCACGAAGATTGTCCATCCGTATAAGCCGGCCTTCAAAAGCACTACTCCCCAGGTTGCCAAGGTAGTTACGAGCAGCAGTCCAACAACAGCACGCAATAGCCTGTCCATGGCTTAGTTCCCTTTTGCGATTTCGATCAATTGCCGGATGGTCGTCCGCAACGGCCGCATGAGTGGTAGGGCGGAAAGCCGTATCAGGGTGGCGACGCTCTTCGACGCCAGTTCCAGCAGTTTCTCCGTCCTGGTTTGATTAGTCGATTCGTCGGTAACCCAGAAGAAGATCACGCCCATCTGAAAAAACCAGAGCACTCCCGGCAGCTGAGATTCGAGATCGCGGGGAATCCGCACGCCGCAATCGAGTAGAATGCGCCGGAACCACCCGATATCGATGTCACGGATCTCCTTCGTTTGCCGGCTGAATGGCGAGAGCGGGTGCTTGGGGTCCGCACCGTTTCGCAATAGCGCTCGCAGTACTCCCCGGTTCGGGGCAAAATGGAGCAGCTTAGCGCGAATTAGCTCCTGCAGTCGAGCCTTCAAGCCGTCGGCATGCTCCAACGCCGCTTCGATTTTGGGTTGCATCTCCTCGCAGGAGCGCTGATAGAAGTCCATGACGATAGCGTCCTTGGAAGGGTAATAGTAATATGCCGCGCCCGTGGCAACTCCGGCCTTCCGAGCAATGTCCCGCATGGTCGCCGCGTCGAATCCGTCCTGACGAAAGAGCGCCAATGCGGCCTCTAGAATCCGGAGGCGGGTCTCATCGGCTTTGGGAGTTACTTTGCTAGAAGGGGGCATTCTTGAACGTGTTCAAGAATGAGTATGCGCTGTCCGAGCATAGGTGTCAAGACGTTTTTTGAACCTGTTCATAAATAAGGACCAGGACTCCGGTTGGATTTGCCGGATCGACGTGTAGATTTCACCCTACGGGTCTAGCGGTTCCAGTGGATTGGCCTGCAGCGAAGCGCGCATCGGCAAGAACGTCAGATCGAAGGCCGAGATTCGGCTCAAGATTTTTTGCGGAACATAGCCCAGCTCGTCCATGCAGCGCTTATCAAAATCGCTGCTCTCAATGCTGTGGCTCTGCCAGGGGTCGGTTGTAACCAGCGCCGTCTTGTCAAACGGAATGCCATAGCGGTAGATCAGCCGGGCGGCGTTGCGCATATTGGTGGTGGTGTGACGCGCATGCGGGTCGACGATGATAGAGTCCGCCGGAATGCCGAAGCGCGTCATAAGATCGTGCTTCATCTCGATCGCTTCGGAGAATTCGGTCCGTATCGGATGAACGAAGCCGCCGGAGACGATGAGAAATGGCGCTTGGCCAGCACGGAAGCGTTTGGCCGCGAGTTCATCGCGCAACCTGCCCGCGGGCGAAAGTTTGACGCCCGGCCGGTCGTTGCCGGCGCCCGGAACCACGATAACCGAATAGGGATACTGAGCCCATTCCACGGTCTTCACATGCTGGAAAGCCGCCGCATTCTCGCCTAACTCCAGGGGTTCATACCGGGCCGCTTCATCCCGGTGGTTCAGAAGAATGAGCTCGGATGAAAAACGTAGCGACGGCAGGAAGAAGCGATCCAGGGCCGCACGATCGTCTTCCAGTACCAGCACTAAGCCTTGGACCACCTGGTGATATGACTCCGCTTTAGGATCGTAGGTCATCGCGTCAATCGCCGCGTAGCGTGGCGCCTTCCCAATTCCGTAGACGTCGATTGAGAGATTCATGCCGCGCGCGCAGTCTTCCCAGGCGTGTTTCAACAATTCTTCGCCACTCAATCCCTGGTAGAGGACGTACATTCCGCTGGCGCGCAACGGTCCATCGGCCAATCTGCGAAGCATTGGCGACTTTCGGTACAAGGCGGCCAGGGCATTGCCGGCCTCCAATGTTTGGGCTTCGCTCCATCGGAACGCCTGTGTGTTGCAATCAAGATCGCTACCGCAAGATTTTGCCGCATGATCCATGGCAGCGAGCCGTTCTTCAGCAATCTTATGGAGCGTTGAGTCACCCTTAATTTGCGCATGTACGTCCAGCGTCCTCTCCAGCAGCGTGAGCAAATAGAAATTCTTATCCAGCACCGGAGACTTCATCGCTACCGGAGCGTGCGCCGGTTCGACCGTTTGCGCTCCGGCAAACGCCACACACGCAAGCAGCAGTGCGGTACTCGATATGGCTCGCCTTGCTCTTGGACCAAATATCAAACTTGGCGTATTGTTGCCCAATCGAACGGCGGAAATGGTCGACTAACCCGCCCGCCTCGCTTGGGCCGTGATATCCTTGCTCCAATACCCGAAGGATGATTGCATGCCCGTCGTCTCAGATATATCTGCGTTTCACGTATTCTTGGCAATCGCCTCGGTCGGATTCATCTTTCTGTTGGTCTCGCTGGTCTTCGGCGAGATCTTCGGCCACTTCGGCGATGCGCATTTCGACACGCTGGATCATGGCGGCCCCAGCTTCTTCAGCCCGCGCATCCTCAGCGTCTTCATTACCTCATTTGGAGGCTTCGGCGCCGTTGGCATCCATTACGGTTTGTCCATTCTGGCGGCTTCGGGCGTCGGATTCTTGAGCGGCATTTTCTTCGCCGGCCTGATTTACCTGTTCGCGCGGTTCCTGCACGGACAACAAGCCTCAACCGACGTGCGCAACGCCGACCTGATCGGCCAACCAGCCCGGGTGGTGGTCGCGATTCCCGCGGGAGGCGTCGGACAGGTGCGCTGCCGGGTGGGCGAGGAAATGTTCGACAAGATCGCCCAATCGCGCGAGGACACACCCATTCCGGAAAACACCCTGGTGCGCGTGGAAGAGACGCTCGGCGACATGGTTATCGTTCGTAAACAGTAGTCTTTCGAGGTGAAGTATGCTATCGGACCTGGCGGGATTGCTTCTCCCTTTAATAATTCTCGCCGTCGTACTCGCGTTAATAATTGCCGCGGCGCTATTCAGCCGCAACTATCTGAAGGTGTCCCCGAACATGGTGGCCGTCTTGAGCGGTCGCAAGCGCAAGCTGGCCGACGGACATTATGTCGGTTACCGGATGGTGCGCGGCGGCGCTGCACTCAGAATCCCGCTGCTCGAAAAGGTCGAGTATCTCTCGTTAAACGTGATGACCATCCCGCTGGAGATCAAGCGGGCCTATACGGTCCAAGGCGTCCCGGTATCGGTAAAGGCCGTGGCGAACGTGAAGATTCGTGGGGATGAGACGTCGCTCCACGCTGCCGCGGAGCGTTTCCTCGGCATGACGCATGTCGACATTCAGAAAGTTATTTTCCAGACCTTGGAAGGCCACCTGCGTTCCATCCTCGGCACGCTGACGGTAGAGGAAGTCAACAGCGATCGTCAGAGCTTTGCGCAGAAACTCACCACCGAGGCCGCCATGGACCTCGAGAAAATGGGCCTCGGCGTGGACGTTCTGACCATCCAGGAAGTCAGCGACGAAGAGGATTACCTCAACGCCCTAGGCAAGCGCCGGACGGCGGAGGTTAAGCGCGACGCTACTATCGGCGAGGCCGATGCGAACCGCGATGCAAAAATCAGGTCCGCCAGCGCTATGCAGGAAGGCGAGAAGGCCAAGCTTGGGTCTGAAGCCGACATATCGCAGTCGCAGCGCGACCTTGCTCTTCGCCAAGCCCAGTATCAAGCCGAGATTGAAGCGGAAAAGGCGCGAGCCGCGCAAGCTGGCCCGCTGGCGCAAGCCAAAGCCCGGCAGGCCGTAGTTGCCGAAGAAGTGAAGATCGACCGCACCCGTACCCAAGAACAGATCGCAGTTCAGGAACAAGAAGTGCTGCGCAAGCAGCGCGAACTCGAAGCCACGGTTATCAAACCGGCCGATGCGGAGCGCCAGGCCGTGATTGTTCGCGCGGAGGCCGCCAAGTCCGCCGCGGTCTTGGAAGCGGAAGGAAGGCGCTCCGCACTGATCGCCATGGCGGAAGCCGAACAGCAGAAGCTGCGGATGGAGGGCGCCGGGCGTGCAGCCGCGGTCGAGTCGGAAGGCCGGGCCGAAGCGGCCAAGATTGAGGCCATCGGCCTAGCACAGGCGAAAGCAATTGAGGCGCAGGGCGTCGCGGAAGCCGCTGCGATCTTACGAAAAGCCGAAGCCTGGAAACAGTTTAACGAGGCGGCGCGTCTGCAGACTGTGTTGGAAAAACTACCGGCGATCCTGCAGGCCTCCAGCGGAATCTTCGGCGCGGTCGCGGCGCCGCTGGGTAACATCGACAAGGTGGTAGTCATCGATCAAGGTTCCGGAGATGGCGCCTCCAGCGGCATCGGCCGGCTTGCGAGAGCGGGCCCAACCGTCGTGTTCAGCCTGTTGCAACAACTCGAAGCGCTAGGCCTCAATGTTCCTTCGTTGCTTCAGCAATTGGGCGTTCATCAGTCCAATGGCGGCTCGCCTCCTGACACCCCGCCGCCCGACATCTCGAGGCCTGACATCTCGATAGTGAAGAAGACTCCGGACCGCGCCGACTGATATCGTGCCGCCATCCCTGTATTACACATCAGCGCACGGCGCTGCTGGCGAATCGAAGCCCCTCGTGATTCATTGCAGCGATCCGCGCTATCAGCCGCATTTCCAGGAGTTTCTTCAAACGGGACTAGGTCTGGCGCACTACGCCTTGATCGCCGTGCCCGGTGGCCCGCACTGTCTCACCTTGTCCGACTATTTACCTAAATTCGCTTGGGCCGGATGGCGGTGGGTCAAGGTGATGGAACGAGTCGCGCAACCGGAGCGGATAATCCTGATCGCGCACGATGACTGCCGATGGTATGTGAGTATGGGATTCGCATCTGGCACGACGAACCTGCGGGAGCGGCAGATCGCGGACCTAAAGACCGCTCGAACGGCACTGGTCGAGCGCTTCAGCACCAAAGTTGATCTTTACTATGCGCGCCTGGAAGGCGATCACGCCGTGTTCGAAAATCTGTCTGCCTAAGCAAACCGGGCCGGACGGAACGGCTTCAGCAAATCGACATCCGCGCCGTCCAAAATCTCCATTGCGGCCATTTGTCCGATCAAGGGTGACAGCGTTATCCCGCTGTGCATGGCCGTGATGTAAAGATTCGGGCAGCGCTCCACGAACCCGGCAATCGGATGTCCATCCTGCGGTAGCACGCGATGCCCCAGCGTTACGGTCTCAAGCTTCGCGCCCTTCAATCGATCGAGAAATTTCTCAGCGTTGTGAAGCAGCTTCATGCCGACCTCGGGGCTGGTGTCGAGCGTAGCTGACGCCTCGAAATCCGTACCGGTCACGATCCTTCCATCCGGGTTCTGCTTAATATTGGTTCCCGGAGCAAGCGCGATACGCTCCAGCATGCGGGGCTGCGGCGTAGTGTGAGCCAGCAATCCCGGTGATTCTTTCAGGGGCACATTGATTCCGACCATCTTTGCCAGCCGGGGAGTATCGACGCCCGACGCCAGCACCAGAAAATCCGCCGCGATCGGCCCCTTCGTTGTCTCGACACCCCGCACGCGATCGCCCGCCACTGAAATTCCCGTCACCTCGCACGGATATTCCACTTTCACGCCCAACTGCTGAGCATGTTTGAGCAGAACGCCCAGGGCATGCATCGGATCGAGAGTCCCTTCGATTTCACTGTGACACGCAGCGCCGACTGGTCCAGGCGCGATCGATGGCAACAAGCGTCGGATATCAGCTGCGTCCACAAGATGAGCCGCATAACCCCAGCGCTGGTGCGCTCGCACCTTGCCCGCTAATTTTTCCGCGTCGGCGCTTCCAGGTTCGAACCACTGCACACTGCCGCCCCACTGAATTTGCAAATCGCCGGCCAATTCCAATGTCAGACGTCGCCATCCCGCGATGCCCAACAGGTTTAGATCGTAATAAGCGCGCGGCTGCTTGGAGAACGTGGAATTGATCCAGGCGAACGATTTCTCGGTTGCTCCGTTTCCGGGTCGGAGCTTTTCGAGAATCGTGACTTGGGCGCCGCGTTTCGCGAGATGATAGCCAATTGAAGCTCCCATAATTCCCGCGCCGGCGATCACAACTCGATCCTGGGCAGCTGCCGCCCTCGCTGGAAAGCCGGTAATAACCGGAGCCGAAAGGAGTTTCAAGAGCGTTCGCCTGTCCATGCCGCCTACAATCATGCCAGTGCATTGCTACGCCCGCAAGCTGCCCTGGTATAATGCACTTGTCCGGACGCACTACAGAATCCCGGTCGATGGGAGGGCGAAATGTCGTTGAGCCGACGCTTGCACGCGGCGCACGCATCGATTCTCGCGCTCTCGTGCTTATGCTTGTCGCCGTCGCGTGCGCAGCCGCCTAAGTCCCCTGATCCGCGAACGTTTTTCAACACCTACTGCGTCACCTGTCACAACCAGAAACTCCACACCGCTGGACTTTCGCTCGACATTCTAGACGCCAGCCACCCCAGCGCCAATGCGGAGGTCTGGGAACGTGTGATCGCTAAGCTCCAATCCGGCTCGATGCCGCCGCCTGGATTGCCCCGTCCTGACGCCGCGGCATATCACGCCGTAGCCAGCTCGCTTGAAAACGAAATCGACCAAGCTTGGGCGGCCAACCCGAATCCCGGCCGTATCAGCGCGGTCCATCGTCTGAATCGCGCGGAATACAACAACGCAATTCGCGACCTGTTCGCGCTGGATCTCGACGTGAAGCCGCTGCTGCCTGGCGACGAGACCGCCGACGGCAGTTTTGACAACTTCGCGGATGTCCTCTCCATTTCGACGGCGCACCTGGAGCGCTACATGTCGGTGGCCCGTCAGGTCACGCGCCTTGCCACCGGCCTTCCTCCCACCAGCCCCGGTCTTGAGCGATTCGAGATCCCATTGCATGTTCTGCAAAACGATCGGCAGAGCGAAGATCTTCCGCTCGGATCTCGTGGCGGCATAGCGATTCATCACAATTTTCCGGTCTCGGCCGAGTACCTCATCAAAGTGCGCCTGCAACGGCAGTATCAGGATTACCTCAAGGGCATGGGTTGGCCGCAGAAGCTCGACGTTCGCCTGGACGGCAAGCTCCTGAGGCGCTTCACGGTCGGAGGCGGCGCTCAGGGTAGGCCCGCGGCTACGAGTTACGCCGGCGATGGCGAACCAGGCTTTGCCGGAGATCCCGAATGGGAAAAATACATGCAGCTTACCGGCGATGCCGGGTTGGAGCTGCGCGTCCCGGTCGAGGCTGGCCCCCACATTGTCGGGGTTACCTTCGTCCGCGAACTGTGGGAACCCGAAGGTCTTCCGCAACCGCTGCAAAGAGGCCGGGTGATCGCAGACGACAACGTATACATGGATTACGCGAACGTGGGCTCCGTCCAGATCGGTGGTCCCTATAAGATAGCCGGAATCGCCAAGGACACGCCCAGCAGGCGCGCGATATTCGTCTGCCAGCCCAGTGTTGCTTCCGAAGAACGGGCTTGCGCAGGCACAATCCTTTCAAGAATGGCTCGGCTGGCATATCGCCGCCCCGTGACGAAAGCAGACGTCCAGACGCTGCTCCAGTTTTTCGACAGCGGCCGCCATGATGGCGGAAGCTTTGACACCGGGATTCAATTCGCGCTGGAGAGGCTTCTGGTGGACCCAGATTTTCTGCTACGCGTCCATCGGGCTACGCCGCCAGCGGCTACGTCGCGCATCAGTGAAGTTGAATTGGCCTCGCGCCTGTCGTTCTTCTTGTGGAGCAGCATTCCGGACGATCGCTTGCTAACGTTGGCCGAGCGCGGGGAACTCGCAAATTCAGCGACTCTGGAAAAAGAAGTGCGGCGCATGCTGGCCGACCCCCGCGCCACCGATGCGTTGGTGAACGATTTCGCTGCCCAGTGGCTGAATCTGCGCCGCGTCGAAGAAGTCGTGGTCGATCCCGACCGCTATCCCAACTACGATGAGAGTCTGCTGCAGGCATTTAAAGAGGAGACGGAGCTTTTCATCGCCAGCACGTTGCGCGAGGATCGCAGTATCGTCGACCTCTTGAACGCCGACTACACCTTCGTCAACGAACGGTTGGCGCGGCACTATGGGATTCCGGGGATTTATGGCAGCCGTTTCCGCCGGGTCACGATTACAAAACCATGACCAGCGCGGCGGCCTGCTCGCCGAGGGAGCGCTGCTCGCGACGACGTCCTACCCCGATCGCACATCGCCGGTCCTACGTGGCAAATGGCTGCTGAACAATATTTTCGGATTGTCCATTCCGCCACCCCCGCCCACCGTAGATCGAAATCTGGAAACCAAGCCCGGCGCGAAGCCTACCACCATGCGCGAGCGGCTCGCGCAACACCGGTCGGATCCTTCCTGCAACGGTTGCCACTCGGTCATCGATCCGCTAGGGTTTGCGCTGGAGAATTTCGACGTCATCGGCGGCTGGCGGACGGTCGACGAATTGGGCAAGCCTATTGACTCGAGCGGCGCGACCGCGGGCGGTACGAAAATCGAAGGACTTACCGGACTGCGGGCGCTGCTGCTCGATCAGCCCGAGCAATTTCCGCGTACCGTAACGGAAAAGCTAATGGCGTACGCCCTCGGGCGCAGGCTCGACTACTATGATCGGCCGGCGGTCCGCAAAATCGTCCGCGATGCAGCGGCGAATAATTACCGGTGGTCGTCGCTTATTCTTGGAATTGTTGAGAGCCCCAATTTTCTAGGAGACGACAGACATGACTTTTCTCACTAAGAAATCGCTGCCGAGGAGGACCCTTCTGCAGGGGCTCGGCACCACGATGGCGCTGCCGTTCCTGGACGCTATGTTTGCGCCTTTCGCACGCGCGTCTACGAAGCCCGTGAATCGATTTCAGGCGTTCTATGTTCCGAACGGAATGGCTATGGAATACTGGGTGCCGAAGGGCGAAGGCACCGCCTTCGAGCTATCGCCGATACTCGAGCCGCTGGCACCGTTCCGAGATCAGATGCTGGTGTTGTCCGGCATCAAAGCAAACTGGAACTACATCCACGCCGGCGCGTCCGGATCGTTTCTGACCGGCACCACCCACGGTGGACGCAACGAAGTCGAAATTATTGCCGACGTTTCGATGGACCAGTTGCTGGCCAGGCACTTCGCCAAGGACACCCAGGTGCCATCGCTTGAGCTTTCCATGGACGCCCCGGCCAATGCGGGTGCTTGCACCGGCAATCTGAGCTGCGTCTACACTCACACGCTATCGTGGCGCAGCGCTACGCAGCCGCTGCCGATGGAATGGAATCCACGCGCGGTGTTTGAGAAGCTGTTCGGCGATAGCGGCAGCACCGAGCACGCCGCCCGCGAAGCGAGATTGCAACAGCACAAGAGCATTCTGGATTCGGTCACGGCGAAGCTGACGGACCTGAAACGCGAGCTTGGGCCGCAGGATCAAGTCAAAGTAGACGAATACGCCGAGGCGATTCGCGACGTCGAGCGCCGCATTCAGACCGCTGAGGATCAAGGTGATGTCGAGCTGCCTTCCATGGAACAGCCTCAAGGCGCGCCGCCGGTCTTCGAAGATCATCTCGCGCTGATGCTGGACCTGCAACTCCTGGCGTTTCAGTCTGATCTCACGCGCGTTATCTCGTTCATGATTGGCAAGGAACAGAGCGCCCGCCCATATCCTCAGATTGGCGTGCCCGAAGCTCATCATCCCCTGTCGCACCATAACGACATTCCCGAGTTGATCGCGCACATGTCGAAGATCAACCGCTATCACACTCAACTGTTCTCGCAGTACCTGGCGAAGCTCCGCGCCACACCCGACGGCGACGGCTCGCTGCTGGATCACATGACCATCATGTATGGCTCCGGCATTTCCAACAGCACCCGGCACTCCGGCGAGAATCTGCCTCTGCTGGTGGTCGGCGGCGGCGGAGGCCGGCTCAAAGGCGGCCGTCATCTCACTTACTCCGACAAACCCACCATCGCAAATCTGCTGGTGACATTGATGGACAAGATGGATGTACCGGTCGATCACCTGGGCGGCAGCACCGGCCGGCTTCCGCTCGATACTCTTTCGGGAGTCTAATAAGGAAACATGGCGATGACGGCCAGTTGGCGATATCTGATCGTAGCCGGACTCGGCGTTTTCCTTCTGAGGGCCGGTGTCGACGTCAACGCCGCGGAGCCCGACGGTTCGACCGCGCTCCTTCGGGCGAGTTACAAGGATGATCTCGAAAGCGCCGATCGGTTGATCCGCGCAGGCGCGAATGTGAACGCGGCCAACGATCTCGGCGTCACCCCGCTTTGGGTGGCCAGTCAAAACGGCAGTGCGCCGATGGTCAAGAGATTGCTGGACGCCGGCGCGAACCCGAACCTGGCGCTACTGGCGGGCGAAACGCCTGTGATGGTGGCTGCTCGTTCCGGTTATCCCGAAATCGTGGAGATGCTGCTCGTCAAGGGCGCGAACCCCAACGCCCACGGCGCGCGCGGCCAGACGGCGCTGATGTGGGCGGTGGCGGAGAAGCATCCTGACGTCGTGAAGGTGCTGCTGGCTCATAGCGTGGACATTAAAGCTCGCTCGGACGTTTGGACCGATGTAATGGCTGTGCCTCCGCATAGCATCCTCGCGTATAACAAGGCGATCCCGCATGGCGGCGAGACCGCGTTGATGTTCGCCGCGCGCGCGGGCGATCTCACTTCGGCGAAGCTTCTCGTCGCCGCCGGCGGCAACGTCAATGACGCCGATGCCTGGGGTGTCAGCGCCACGGTTCTGGCCGTTCACTCCGGTTACCGGGACCTGGCTGAATTTCTGCTCGACAAGGGCGCTGACCCGAACCAAGCCGCGGCGGGTTTTACAGCACTGCACGAAGCGATCATGCGGCGCGATGAGAAGTTGGTGACAGCTCTCCTCGACCATGGCGCGGATCCAAACGCTCCGCTTCGCACCTGGACGCCGACGCGCCGCTCGTCCAAGGACTACCATTTTGACCCCGCTATCGTCGGGGCCACGCCGTTTTGGCTGGCCGCCCGATTTGTCCAACCCAACGTCATGCGCCTGCTGGTGAAGCACGGGGCCGATCCTTTATTCGTGCTGCATTCCGACTACATTGCGGAAGCCCGTCAGCAACATCGGACCGAGGCAACAACCGCTGCGATGGCTGCCACGGGGATGGGCGGTGGAACGCCGTGGATTCAGCCCGCCCGCGCAGAGCGCGAAGCTCTCACACTCCAGACCGTGAAGCTGGTGGCCGAGCTGGGTGTCGATCTCAATGCCGCCAACGTCGACGGCCGCACGGCGCTCGACGCCGCGAAAGCTTTGAAGTACGACAGCGTGGTGAAGTTTCTGATTGAGAAGGGCGCGAAGCCGGGCAAACCGGGGAGTCAGGAAGCTGTGCAAACTTCGCCCAAATACCCCGCGCCGCCGCAGTAAATCACGTCCTGGATCTGCATCAGGATTCCATCCGGATCGGTGAAATAAAGTTCGGGTGTTCCGCCTTTGGCTCCGCCGCGATTTTCCATACGCATGCTCACGTACGATACCAGCGGACCTGGCTGCCCCGTGGAATCGCCCCTCGGTTTAATGCCGTAATCGCCCAAAGCCTTCAGGACTTTGTCAGGGTTGAAGTTCTCCATCGTGAAACAGCCATGCGCGATGTTGGACGCCCGCGCCTGCGCGCCATTCACGCCGCCGATCGCAATGAACTGGCGCTTGGAACCGACCGCCAACAACGTAGTCACGCCCTGCTGCGCCTGAATCGGCATGCCGAAAAGGTCCTGATAAAAGGCAGTTGAGCGCTGGCGATCGGAAACGCCGAGCGTGAAGTGGCTGAGATCGCGTAGGGCGATTAGTCCCTTAGTTGGCGCTGGCTCAATCGGGTTGCAAATATTGCCCAGGGGACCGGCTCCTCCGCAATAAGTGACATCCTGAAGCTGCACGTTGATACCGTCGGGATCGCCGACGTACAGTTCGGGAGCGCCCTCGGCGCTGCCGCCGGCATTCGGTGAGCGCATCCTTACCCAGGTTTTCAGCGGACCTGGGCTGCCTTTGGTCACGCCATGATCGGCAAGCGCCTGCGTGACGCCGTCGACGCTGAACCGTGCGACCGTCATGCAGAAGTGCGCAATCGCCGGCTTCGCATTGGGACCGCCCTGGGACAAACTGATGTACTGAAGACCGGGACCGATACGAAGGCCAGTGGACACATCCTGGTGATGTTGAACCGGCAGCCCGAACAGGCCCTGATAGAACTCGACCGAGCGCTTGCGGTCGGAAACGGTGAGCGTCATGTGACTGAGCGACCGCACCCGGATTGGCGCTTTGCCCGATTGCGCCGCTAGTTTGCCCGGCAACGCCAAAGCTGGGAGCGCGGAGAGAAGCTGCCTACGCGTGATTTGTGGTTCGCTCATTTGTCTTGCGCCCGAGCGCCTGCGAGGGTGCCCATCATCGGAAGGTTACCCTCGTGACAGGCGAATTCATAAAGCTTGTCCTTGGTCTGCTTGAGACGCACCAGGACGGTCCAAGGCTTGGTCCAGGTAGTCGCGTCGTCAATCGTAACTTCGTAGTTAATCACGTCTACGGCGACGCGGGTGAAGCGTTCGATCAAATGCAGATTCTCGGCAGCGCCCATGAAACTGCTCTTCGCGGAGAAATTCGTCGTATCGACCACCAGCGTCTTTCCTACCCAGCGGCCACGCGAGTCGCCATTCCACGAGCGGATTTCAGGTGGAAGGTGCGGACGTCCATCGAGAGGAATGATCCGGGCGTCGTGGAAGGCTTCCATGAAGAAGATCACGTATCCGGGAACCTGCATGATCTCGTAATAACCGTCGTTGCCCGCGCCCCAACGCCCGCCGATTCTCGGTACGCCGGGTGTAATGCAGCGCATCGCACTGCTGAGGTCTTGAGGCCCCGCCGGCGGACGTTGGAACGAGACCGCTGCGATGGCCGCCGCCTGCCTCCGTTTCCCATCTGGAGTAAGGGGCGGGATTTTTCCGTCCGGTGGATCCACAACGAGAGACGTTCTATTATCGAACTCTCTGGGAACCATCTGGTCCGAGTAGCCGGTCGTGTTGGGGTTCTTGTATTGTTCGACATTTCTCAAAGCGGCCAGGAAGAAACTATCTCCGCCGGCGAAGTCGCTATACCCGTTCGTGAAGAGACGATCAGCCCGGCGTTTCAGCTCGGTAACTTCGGCGTCAGTCAGGAATTGCCGGCCTTCCAGTTCCTTCGGCCGTTCCAGGGGAGTCGCGCTGTTGTCAAGCCAAACGCCCTGCAGGTCCAAATGGCCGTCGGGAGTCAGTGGTTGTGCCGCCACCGCTAGCGCAGCGGCCGCCATCGCCACCAGACTGAACAACGCCGGAAACGGAAGGTTCATTTCTTATTCGATTCTGCTTTGCGGGCTCCACCCATGATGTCGCTCATGGCGTAATTCCCTTCATGGCACGCGTATTCATACACCGGACCGGAAGTAGAGCGGAACGGATATTCTAACGTCCAGATCTTGGTGAAGGTAGAGGGATCATCAATCGTGACACGGTAAAGGATCGTTTTGGCGTCGACGCGCTTGAAGCTTTCGATTACATGCAGATCCGGCGACGCTCCTTCGAACTTGGTCTGATCGGTGAAATTGGTGGTATCGACCACCAACGTATCGCCATCCCAATGTCCGATCGAATCGCCGAGCCATTGGCGAACATTAGGCGGGGGGTGCGTGCCATTCATGCGGATGATGCGCACATCGTGGACCATTTCGACTAATATCATGACTGCGTCGGGAGTCTGGACGATCTGGTAGTTGTTGTTGTAAAGCACCGGAAGCATAGGCGGTCCGGAGGTTGATCCGAAGCCGACCAGGCAGCGCTCGGACAGCGGGCGGTCCTTCACCTTGTTGAAGGTGATGTAACTCTGGAACGTTTCGGCATTCCTTTTCTTGGCCTCGCGCGTGATGGGCGGAATTTTTCCATCCGGCGGATCGATGATAAGCGAAGTACGCTTGACTCCATCCACGCGCGCCAGTTCGGATCCGCGATCGATGAACAGGATTGTTGTATCCACCGGTGCCGTTCGACCCCGCGGCGGCCAGCAACGGGCTCTCCGATTTGCCATCGACATCCTGAAGTTCTTTAGCGGCGTTTTTCTCGAACTCCGCGGCTTCGGCATCCGTGAGCGTCGCTTTCCCGGCGAGAGATTTCGGGCGCTCGAGCGGAGTTATGGTGGCATTGGTCCAGACTCCTTGCAGATCGGGATGGCCATCCGGCATGCGCTTTTGGCCGGCCAGTTGCGCGGAGATCAGCACCGCCAGGGTACCAATAATTGCTAGAAATCGAGAGCTCATTTAACTCCTCTTAACTGTTGCTAGCAATTCTACCGCTGAGAGGCGCCCAGTGGGTGCGGGTGCTATGTGGCAGGGTCAGGCATTGGCATTAAACTCTCGATTCTGGGCCCGCTCGCTGCGTTCGTGGCGACGAATGAAGGCATCTTCCTTATTCGAAAAAACGAGGCTTCGACCTGCTACGGCGACGGTAGGTATGCGCTCCACGTGGCCGCTCCGTTCCAGCGCGCGAGTGGTTTCAAGCTGGCCCACAAATTCAAAAAGTGATGAAGAATCAGGCGACAGCCGGCGATAGACTAAATATCGGAGATCCTGGGTAAGACTGCCCATATCGAACCGCCTAAGTTAGATGAAAGGGAACGAGTCAGATTCCCGCATACCAGGCATAGCCACCTTCCGGCGATGCGGAGCCGAGGCCCTTGCCGAAGCCTTTGAGCGAATCGGTGGCCGTCAGACGGGTTATGAATTTGACGCTTTTGTAGCCGAGTTGGCGGGGCACACGCAGCCGGAGCGGGCCTCCGAAGGACACCGGAAGATCTCCGTCGTTCATCGCCCAGGTCAAGAGAGTCTGGGGATGCAGAGCGTCGGCCATGTCGATGCTCTCCCACCAGTCGTGGTCGATGGAGAAGTAAACGAGATATCGCGCCTGCGGCAGGAGCCCGGAGGCATTCAGGACCTCAACTAGAGGCGTTCCGATCCACTCGGCGATATAGGACCAGCCCTCCTCGCACACTACCTCAGTGATCTGGCTGCGGACGGGAAAACTCCTGAGGTCGGACAGCGAAAGCGATGCGGGCCGGGCGACCATTCCGTCGAGGGAAAGCCGCCAGTCTGCAAATCCGCCGGCCTGAAGGCGTTTGAAGGCATCGTTCAAGGGCGGGATTTCGTTGGCGAAAGGAGCCTTCGAAATCATGCTGCGAGGAAATTCGCGGGCTAACGAGTGCGTCGTCAGAAGCCGCTGTGCGGCGTAGGTCAGCGTTTCGCCGGGACCGTAGATTCCGCCGCTGTCGGGTGGAACCAGCCCATAGCGCTGCGCCAGGCTGGCGGCCGCGGCCAGACCCGACACGCCCGCGGCGGCGGCAAGACCAGTGGTGAAGAGCTTGCGGCGTGAGATTTTGCTCATATGCGCTCCTCGGGCACGGTAGCGAGACCGGTAATCATCGCCCGCATGCGACTCCTGAATCCGGCCAGAACAACCATCGCGACGTGGACTATGAGGAAGAGCAGGAGAAATCCGGAGACGAAGAAATGAAGGGTGCGCGCGGATTGCCGCCCTCCCAGCACATTGACGGCCGCCGGAATTGCGGAATTGAAGGCGGGTGACATCGCGAGACCCGTCCAGATCACGAGGGGAAACAGGACGAAGATCACCATCAGGTAGGCGGCCCGCTGCAATACGTTGTACGAAAGGGCTTCGGCTTCGTCCGGGGGCGCGAGGCGAAGGTGCTTCGCGATCACTCCCCGGAACGCCCGCCAGGTCCTGTCGGCCGGGGCCGGAAACAGATTGTTCCGGAAGTGGCTGGTCCACAAACCTGAGATGACGTAGACAAGGCCGGTCAGCACCACGGCCCATGCCGCCTGAAAGTGGAGATACCGGCTCCAGCCGTTCTGGTCGGGCAGCACGTAGCCGTAGCCGGTCGGGACCGTCGCCCTCGATGCGGGGATCGGTATTTTGAACAGCGGAGGAGTCAGCGCATTGCCGGTTTCACCCCAATAGAAACGCGGGTGGGAGATCACGATCTCAACTCCGCTGATGAGCAGGGCAAAGAAGGAGATTGCCGTGATCCAGTGCGTCACGCGGACGAGCGCCGCATGCCGGGGAGGAGCCGGATTTCGGAGCGGGGCAGCGTCGGGCACGCTGGAAGCATAACACGGCCGCTTGTAGGTTCAGGCGTGCCATCGTCTTAGTTACTCACTTCTTAGGGCTGCTAAAGCGGAGGCTGTGTCCTCGGCCACGCTGACCACGCTGCTCAGACGGGTGAGATCGAGGGCCTTACGGACGAACGGAAGGGCGCCCGCGACGACGAACCGGCCGCCCGAATCCTTGACGACCGCGGTGTACACGGCCACGATAAACGTAAGGCCCATGGAGCCAATGGATTGGACTTCGCGGAAGTCGGCCAGCACTCGTTTACACTTCAGGCGCCGAATTTCCTCGATTTTGGCCTGCAGATAGTCCGCATCCACACCGGACACAAAACGCCCTCTGCAGCGCAAAATACAAATGCTGTCCTGCTGCTCAATCTCGACGATCATCGACCCGCTCAACTGCAACACGGTATGTGCCTCATACCGGATAGCGAGAAGCGGGAGCAACCTCCGCCAAGGCAGGTCCCAGGTCGGATACAGTCGGGACCTGCGTTACACTTACTTGCCGACCACCAGAACGTGGAAACTGTCCGGCAGAATCGGCGGCCGGCCCTTCTTCTCCGGGCTGGCTTCCGGCGCGGGGCCGTATTCGGCAGCCAGCAGATAGACGCGGTGGTTCTTGGGATCGACCGTCATGGTGCGCGCGCCGCGTTCGGTGGGGACGTTGTCCACGGTCTCATACTTGCCGTTCACCTGCTTGACGATGCTCAGCGTTCCATCGCCGCCATTGGAGCTGAAGGCCAGGCCGGGGCCGGGATCGAAACCCGCGCCATCCGGGCCGGCTCCGATGGCCGGCGTGGCGACCACTTTGAGCGTGGCGATATCGATTACCGCCATCATCTTGTTGTCGCAGGCCGAGAAGAGCTTCTTGTTCTTGACGTCGATGGCGAGCCGGAGGGGGCTTCGCAAGGAGCCAGCGACGCATGCCGAGCACGGCCGGTTTGGCGGCGTCGATCTCGATGATCTCGCTGGAGTCTTCCAGATTGACATAGATTTTTCCAGTGCCGTCCGCCGGCGCAGTCCTCCGGCTTTCCGCCGACCGGGAAAGTCTTGATCACTTCGTTGGTCTTGGGGTCGATGGCGGTGGAATCGTTCGAACGGCCGTTGAAGGTGAAAATGTGCTTGGTTTTCGGCTCGAAGCAGACCGAGTCCGGATTCTGGCCGGTCTGCGGTTCGCCGACTTTGGCGAGTGTTTTCAGGTCGAAAATCGTGACGCTGTTGGATTGGCCATTGGTGATGAATCCCTTGCCGAACTCCGGCGCGACCGCGATGCCGTGAACGCCATGCAGTTGCGTGATCTGCCCGACCACTTTGCCGGCATTGGTATCCACTACTTCCACGAGCGTGCCGTGCGAGGCGTAGAGGCGGTTGGCGCTGCTGTCCACGGCCGCGTAATCCCAGCCGCCCGTGCCGCCAATCTTGATCTTGCTGACTACCTTGTAGCCTTCGGCGGCAAAGCCGCGCCACGGCCATCACACAACCAGTACCGTAACGAACTTCTTCATGTGTTACTCCTTTTAGCTCCTTTAATCGATTTAATCTCGGCCACCGACGTAGAAACGAACGGCCGGTGTGACTACCAGAGAGAGAACCATCGAGGCGAGAATTCCGCCGATCACCGCGATGGCCAGGGGTTGCAGCATTTGAGAGCCGGCGCCCATGGCGAACGCCAGCGGAAGCATGCCGGCCACGGTGGCCAGCGCGGTCATCATGATGGGGCGCAGGCGGCGCTCGCCGGCGCGGATCATGCTTTCTTCGGCGGGAACGCCTTCGGCGCGGAATTTCTGGTCGGCATCCAGCAGCAGAATGCCGTTTTTGGCCACGATGCCGACCACCATGATCAGTCCCATGAAGGACGACAGGTTGAACGTGGTCCGGGTGATCAGCAGCGCCAGGAACACGCCGCAGGTGGACAGCAGCGCCGACGACAGCACCGCGATGGGCGCGCCGAAATTGCCGAATTCGAACAGCAGGACCATGAAGACCAGCACAATCGCCAGCGCCAGCACGAATACCAGGTCGTGGAAGGATTTCTGCTGCTCGGCATACTGGCCGCCATACTCCACCCGGATGCTGGGAGGGAGGTTCAAGTCGGCGACGGCCTTTTGAACCTTGGCCATGCCATCGCCCAGGTTGATGCTCTCGAAGCGCGCGGTGACGTTCACATTGCGCTGCAGGTTCTCGCGGATGATTTCGGTCTGTCCGGGAATCTCGGTCAGGGTGGCGAGCGAGCCGATGGTGGCGGTTTTGCCGGTTCCGCTGACGATCAGCGTGTTGCGCATGCTGTCCAGGGTCTTGCGAGCGGAAGGCGGGAACTGCACGCGAATGGTGTAGGAGCGAGCGTTCAGCACCACCGGCGGCGGCGCCGGCTCGCCCTGCAACATGGCGCTGGCATCCAGTTCCACTTCCTGCGGCGTGAATCCGGCGCGCGCGGTCACCACCGGATCGACGTTGAACATCATGGCGGTGCCGCTGATGTGTTCTCGATGCCGTCCTCCACGTCCACCACGCCGGGGATCTTCTTGATGGCGCTGGCTACCACCGGCGCCCAGTGGCGCAGCAGGTCGGGGTCTTCGGAAAACAGCTTGATCACCACCGGTTGGGGCGCGCTGGTGAGATCGCCGATCATGTCCTGCAGGAGCTGCGGGAATTCGACGTCCAGGACCGGCTCGGCCTCCTTGATCTTGGCGCGCACATCGGCGATCACCTCGTCGCCGCTGCGCTTGCGGTCGACGTCTTCAGCTTGACGCTGATATCGCCGGTTTGGCTTCCGTGACGGCGGCCAAGCCGAGTTGCAAGACCGGTGCGGCGCGCGGTGCTCTCCACTTCGGGCGTGTCGCGCAGGATCTTTTCCACGTGGCTGATCACGCGATTGGTTTCGCGCAGCGAGGAGCCGGCGGGCATGACGTAGTCGACGATGAAGCCGCCTTCGTCCATGGCGGGCAGCAGATCCGAACCGGTGTGCTTGTAGCAGAAGTAGGAGCCGGCGATCAGGAGGACGGTGAAGAGCGCCAGCACCAACGGATGTTCCAGGGTGAAGCGCAGAGTGCGCTCGTAGGAGTTCATCAGCCAGGCGGGCACCGTGTCGTGCTTGGCCGCCGGCGCGGCGTCGCGCCGTCTGTTGCGGAGAAAATAGTGGCTCAGCGTGGGCGTCCAGGTGAGCGCCAGCGCCAGAGAAGTGAGCAGCGCCATCGCCGACGGTGACCGCCAGCGCGCGGAAGAATACGCCGGTGACGCCGGTGATGGAAATCAGCGGCAGGAAGACCACGATCGGCGTAATGGTGGAGCCGACCAGCGGCACGCGGATTTCGCGGATGGCGCTGCGAATGGCTTCCGCGCGCGACTGGCCCGAATCGCGATGCATGACGATGTTCTCCACCACCACGATGGCGTCGTCGATCACCAGGCCGACGGCCGCCGCCAGGCCGCCGAGGGTCATCAGGTTGAAGCTCTGGCCCAGGACGCGCAGCGCGATGAAGGTCACGCCGATGGTCGCGGGAATCACCAGGCCGGCCACCAGCGACGTGCCCCAGTCGCGCAGGAACAGAACCATGATCAGCGAAGCCAGCACCAGGCCGAGCAGGATGGCGTCGCGCACGCTCTTGATGGATTCGTTCACCAACTCCGATTGATCGTAGAAAGGTCGAAAGTCCACGCCGGGAGGCAGATCCTTCTTCAGACTCGCGATTTCCGCATGAACCGCGTTGGCCACCTCCACGGTATTGCTGTCCGGCTGGCGGTAGATGTTGAGCAGAACGGCGGGCTTGCCGTTGGCGGTGACCACCGTGTATACCGGCATCACCGAATTGCTCACAGTGGCAACGTCGTTGATGTGCAACGGCGCGCCGGCGGGCGTGGTCTTGATGACGATGTTCCCGATGTCGCCGATGGTTTGCGCCTGGCCGCTCATCAAGCGTGAGCACCAACTGGTGATTGGTTTCGATCAGGCCGGGCGAATCGATCATGTTGCTGCGGCTGATGGCGTCCAGGATATTGGGGATGGTGACGCCGGCCTGGATCAGCTTGGCGGGATCGGGCTGCACTTTGAATTCCGGCACCTGGCCGCCCTGCACCACCACCGAGGAAACGCCGGTCGGCGCGGTTGAGGCGCGGCTTTGATCGTGTAGTTGGCCAGTTCCCACAGCGTGGTCTGCGGGATCTTGTCCGACGTCAGGCTGTAGCCCATGATCGGAAAGGCGGCGAAGGTCAGGCGATTGGCGGTGACTTTGGCGTTGGCGGGCAGCGTCGGCTGCACTCGCGCCAGCGCGGCGTTCACCAGCTCCAGCGTCTGGTACATATCCACGTTCCAGTTGAAGAACAGGTCGATTTCCGCGCTGCCCCGGCTGGTGATGGAAGAGAGGTGATCCAGGCCCGGGACGGTGTTGACGGCTTCTTCCAAGGGATTGGTGACCGTCACCAGCATCTGGTCGATGGGATAGACGCCGACGTCCGCGCCCACCACGATGCGCGGAAAATCGGTGCTGGGGAAAACCGCGACCGGAATGGAGAGCGCCAGGTAGATGCCCACCGCCACCAGCGTCAGGATGACGAAGATGATCGGTTTGCCGTGGCGCGCGGTCCAGTGCGGCGCTTCGGTGCCGGAGGCGACGGGCGGAAGTGTGGAAAGTTCGCTCATTTTCCCTTCGGCTTCGCCTGGTCTTTCTTCTGGTCGCTTGCCGGCCTTATCCGCGGCGGACTTCGGCTCCGGCGGAGCATTGTCTTGGTCCTCGTCGTCGGATTCTTCGACGGCCGTGGTGACCACCTTCACCTTGGCCTTGTCGTCCAGGCCCATGCCGCCCGACCACCACCACTTCTTCGCCGGGCTTGACGCCGCTCAGGATCTGCACCTGGTTGCCTTCGCGCACGCCCAGCTTGACGGTCTTGCGATGCACAATCGAATCGGAGGAGACCGTCAGGACGGCGGTGCCGCCTTCTTCGCCCGGAAGAATCGCGGCGGCCGGCACCACCGTGGCGGCCTTGTAGATCTCGGTCGCGATCGCGGCGTGAACGCGGTTCCAGGTTTGAGGCGCTCGCCCGGATTCGGAATGTGAATCCAGACTTGAACGGTGGTGGTGTTGGGATCCGCGGCGGGGCTGACAACCTGACTTTGCCTTCGACTTCCTCTCTGTTGTCGGCTTGAGTGAGCATCGCGCGTCTGGCCCACTTTCACCGTCGCGGCTTCGGCCTGCGGAACATTGACGCGCGCCACCACGCGCGAGATATCCATGACGGTGATCAGCGGCGAGCCGGGATTGGCCATTTCTCCGGCATTAAACGGGCGGTCGGCGATGATACCGCTGATCGGGCTGACGATGCGCGAATAAGCCGACCTGCGCCTCCTGGGAATCGAAATGCGCCTTGGCGGACTGCACCTGCGCGGCGGCGCCTTTGATCTGTTCTTCTTTGGAGACGGATTGCAAGGCTTTCAGGTGCTCGTCGGCGGCGCGATATTGGCCTTGCGCCTGCGAATAGGCAAGCTGGGATTCATCCACCTGCCGGCCGGCCAGCGCGCCTTCCTTGAACAACTGCTGGCGGCTGTCCAGCACTTTCTTGGCGTTGTCGCGCGCGTCGCGGGCGGCTTCCAGATCGGTTTGCGCCTTGACGACTGCTTCGGGAACGGTGGCGCCTTCGGTGGCGCGAAGATTGGATTCGGCCTGCTCCACGCCGCCTTTGCTCTCCGCCGCAGCGGCGATCAGGTCGCGGTTTTCCAGCACCGCCAGAAGCTGGCCTTGCTTCACGTGATCGCCGCGATTCACGTAGAACTTCTGCACCGGCGCCGCGATCTTCGGCATGATGTTGGCTTGATCCAGAGGGAAAAGCGCGCCGTCTCCGGCGACGATGCGCCGGATGGTGGCTTGCGTGACCGCGGTGACCTGCACCGGCGCGGGCGCCTGCTCGGTCTTCCTGAGGCTTGCTTGCACAGGCGCAACAGAACGAGAGAGAACAGCGGCGAGCAGATATTATTCCGCGGCATGATCAGAAGATCCCGGTGAGTGTTTGAAGATTGCCGAGGGCCACGCGATAGCGCACCAAACCGTCATCATACGCGTTGCGAGCCTGGATGAGGGTGGTCTGGGCGTCCACCAGTTCCAGGATGGTGGCTTCGCCGGCCTGGTAACGCAGCGTGTTCAGCGCAGACTCTCGGAGCCAGATCGACTGCGCTGGCGCAGCAGATCGACTTGCTCGCGGGCCGTTTGCGCTTCGTCGATAGTAGCCGCGAAGATTTCTGATCAGGGTGCGCTGCGCGGCGCTCAGATCCACGGCTGGCCTCTTCGTGCTTCAGTTCGGCCTGGCGTACCTTGCTGCGCCGGACACCCCAATCCCAAACCGGAATGTTCAAGCTGGCGGTGACAAAGTAGCCGAGGTTCGGCAGCGGGCCGACTTCTTTGTTCGCGGCGACCGTGCTGTGGAGAGCGAAGGCGTTGGCTTCGATGCCGTAGACAGCGTCGACCGTGAGCGTCGGCAGAAAGGCCTGGCGCGCGATTGTGATATCGAGTCGGTTGCCGCGCAGCGTGTCCATGGCCGCGCCAGCAGCGGGATTCTCGCGCCCGGCCATAGCTCTCGACATCCGCGACGGAGGCAGAGCGGGCGCCACGTCCAGGTCGTCCACGACCGAGAAGTTTTCGTTGAAATCGCGGAACAGCAGCACGGCCAGATCCAGCCGCGCGTTCTCCATCGCGAGTTGGGCTTCCTGGAGGGCCTGCTGCTGGCGTGTCTTGAAGCTGAGATTTCACGACGTCGCTGTGCGCCACTTCGCGGCCACGTTCCAGATCCTGGCTGATATGGAGCGATCGCTGGGCTTGATCGAGGGCCTGCTGCGCGGTGGCGTATTTGCGCTGCGCGACGATGAGGGCGTAGTAAGCTTTCGTGACGGTGGCCGACAAACCGCGGCGGGCAATTTCCGCCTTGGCCCGCGCCACAGCTTCGGCTGCGTCAGCGCGCTGGACGCCGGTTCGCATAAAGGTTCCGGGCGACAGATCCTGATGCACGAGCCCAGTCGCGATAGACATGCACGCCGTCGTTGGTGACGAATCTGCTCGCGGGAAGCTTGCCGTTGCCTTCGGTGCCGAGGTATTCCGACCTTGCGCCGAAGGTAGGCAGGATCGCCGCCCGCGCCTGCGCTCGATCCTCCTGCGCGATGGCTGCGTCGTTCAACGCAGACAGGTATGCGGGATCGTTCTTTTGGGCAAGCTCCAAGGCATCTTTCAAAGTAAGGGTTTGCGGCGCGGCTTGGGAGACGTTGGGACTAGCCTGGCGCTCGACGAACGTTTGTGCCAAGCCGGGAAGCAGTGACACGACCAGGGCCGTGATCGCCTTAGCGGGGTGACGAAATGCTACGGGTTCCATTAGCAGTCGATCATACCAATGCAACCTTAAATTTTGCTTAAGATCGTTTGCTCATGGCGTTTAATGACCCTGGTAAAAGTTCCAGTCGTCAGGCGTGCATGGCCTTCGGCTTGGGCTGAGCGTGGCCTAAAATTCCATGCGGCCTATAGGGTTTTTCGAGCGCCGCTACTTCGTCGCCGGCGAGTGTGAGATCCACCGCGGCGATCAACTCCTTGAGGTGCTGCGGCTTGGTGGCTCCGATGATGGGCGCCGTTATCCCGGGGGCCTGCAAGACCCAAGCGCAGGCGACCTGCGCGGGCGAGACTCCCCGCCTGGAAGCCACCTCGGCTACTGCATCGACCACCGCGAAGTCGTCGTCGCTGTAATACATCTCCTTAGCGAAACCGTCGTTTTGGGACCGCGCGGTGGACCCGCCGTCGCGCTTGCGAGTTCCCGTCAAGAACCCTCGCGCCAGCGGACTCCAGGGAATCACGCCCAGCCCCTGATCCATGCAGAGAGGAATCACTTCGCGCTCGTCCTCGCGATAAACCAGGTTGTAGTGGTTTTGCATAGAGACAAATCTGTGCCAGTGGTTTTCCTTGGCTGTGTACAGCGCTTTCGAGAGTTGCCACGCGGCCATGCTGCTGGCGCCGAGATAACGCACCTTGCCGGAGCGAACCAGGGAATCGAGTGCATCCAGGGTCTCTTCGATGGGCGTGTTGGGATCCCAGCGATGGATCTGATACAGGTCGATGTAATCCATCCGCAGACGGCGGAGCGAGTTGTCGCAAGCTTCCAGGATGTGCTTGCGGCTCAGACCTCGGCGGTTGGGACCAGCGCCCATGACGCCGTGGACCTTGGTCGCAAGAATGACGTCATCGCGAGAGGCCATCTCATTGAGGTAGAGCCCCGTGATCTCTTCGCTCAAGCCGGCGGAGTAAACATCGGCGGTGTCGAAAAAATTAATTCCGGAGTCGAAAGCTATTCGAAAGTGCTCGCGTGCATCTTCCTTGTTGACGTGCCATCCGCGAGTACCCAGCGCCCAGGGCGGCATCTCGCCGCCGCCGTAGCTCATGCATCCCAAGCAAAGCCGGGATACAGTAATTCCTGTGTTTCCAAGCGTCGTAAATTTCATGTTTCAGATCCTTTTGCCGCGCATCGAAACCCCAGTTTAACGTAGGAACATATCTAGGAGGCTACTTCGGCAGTCCTGTGAAGCCGGGCTCCAGTTGGACGCCGGCGCTATTGAGGAACATCGATACCAGCGTGTATTGGCCGACGGTAAATACTGCGTCCATCAGCTGGCGTTCGTTGTAGCGTTCGGCCAAGCGCTTCCATGTCGCGTCCTTGATGAACTGATCGGCATGCAGCTCGTCGGCCGCGCGCAGGAGCAAAGCATCGAAACGGCTCCATCCCCGCGCGTCCGGTCCCTTAGGAATCCTCTGGATCTCCTCATCGGTGAGTCCCGCTTGTTTGGCTCTGGCGACGTGGTGCGCCCAATCGTAATCCGCACGGCACAGCCACGACGTCCGCAATATGAGCAGTTCCTTGTCGCGCGTAGTCAGCGAATTTTTGTCGCTCAGAAGGTACAAAGTGAACGGCATCCAGGCGCGGCACAGGTCCGGGTTTCGAAGGCAGGTTTTGAAAACGTCGGTTGTCTGGTTGCCACGGTCCATGGGACCAAGCATTTCACGCTGTGCGTCAGTCCATTCCTTGGGATCCAGCGGCTGGATGCGAGCCTGGCTCACTCGTTGGGCGTCCTCTTGCGTCTGGACGAATATCAGCAGTACGGACGCGATCAGCAAGCGCTTCCAATTCGGCATAATGCCCTCCCAGGTAAGCATACCGGGTCGATCAGTAATCGGTTTGCACCGGTTAGTAGCTTATTGCACCGAGGCTCTTGACGTAAGCAATTACCTTCCGTTAGATTCATTGCTGTAGCACATCAGGGTGCCGCCAGCTCGCGGAAAGGGCCAAGCCCGCCTGGACTTAAGAAAACTGATTCGTTGGACATACGACTGTCCTTTCAGCCTGACGATGCGAGCAATCGGGCGCTATAGGGCCCAGAGCCCGTGAAAGGAAGGTCGTCATGGCAAAATCTTTACCAACCAACCCGTCTCTTGAAAATCTCAAGAAGCAGGCTAAGACAATACAGAAAGCATGGTCCGCCGGCGAGGCCGGAGCGCTTGGCAGGATCCGCGCCGCTCATCCCCATTACGCAGGACTTTCGGATGAGCAACTCCGTGCGATCCAGCCGCGGCTGACCGCTTGCCAGCTTGTACTGGCCCGTGAAGCTGGCTTCGACAGTTGGCCGCAACTGAAAGTCGCCGTCGAAACAGCGAATCTCGAACTGCCTAATGAATTTGTGGAGCTCGCATGCCTCTGCTACGACGATCCGCATTACGACCACCGCTCGTTTCACAACCGCGCACATGAAATGCTGCGCGATAAGCCTTTATTATCCGAGGTCAACATCTGGTGCGCGGCGGCCGCCGGAAACACCGACGCCGTCAGGACATTTCTCGACAGTCAGCCGGAGTTAGTGAACCGCCCTGGCCCACACGGTTGGGCGGCGCTGATGTGCGCCTGCTATTCCCGCGTGAAACCGATTGACCCCGCTCACTCCACCTTCGATGTCGCTAAACTCCTGTTGGATCGCGGCGCCGACCCTAATGCGTACACGATGAAAGGCAACGCCGATGCCAGATTGGACCAGTCCCCACGCCGCTTCACGGCGCTGACCGGCGTATTTGGAGGCGGCTCAACCGGACTCGCGAATCAACCCCCGCATCCGCAGTGGCGGGAACTGGCCGAGTTGCTGCTCGCGCGAGGAGCCAATCCTGCTGACGAGGAGGCGCTAAGGATCAATCAAGACGCCTGCCTGGAAATACTACTGCGGTACGGACTGAAGCCGGATGCAAGGGGCGCAGACGGCATCACTCTCATGGGGCGCGCACTCTATCAAGCCGCTCGCCGTGGTCGCTCTGACGAAGTGCGGCTGCTATTGGCCCATCACACTCGTACCGACGAAGAAATCGAGGGAGCGCTGCCCTGGGAGCACGCGAAGAGGCGCGGTTGTTTGGAAGTCGCGCGGCTACTAGAGGACGCCGGCGCACCCGTTTCGGACCTGGACGAGGCGGGACGGTTCGTGTCGTTTTGCATGGCGGGTGATGAGCAAGGCGCCCGCGAGATGCTAGAGCGCGATCCAGACCTTCTGATGCGCGTTCCGAAAGACATGGTTCATCGGGCTGTCTCGACAAAACGAATCGAAGCCGTCAAGCTGGTGCTCGATCTGGGTTTCGATCCAAATTGTCAGGAGGACAATCCAGCGATCACGCAGACCGGGGTTCTTGCCGAAAACGAGGCAATCCTCCAAACTCTTCTAGCCCGCGGAGCATCTTTAAAGCTGCGTGATCCGTGGTACGACAGCACCGCGATCGGATGGGCTGATTTCTTCGACCATCCCGATCTGCGCGACAGACTGCTCAGCGAACCCGGGATCTGCTTGTTCGATGCGCTCGATCACGGCCGGCTCGATCGCGTTCCCGAAATTCTGGCAAGCGATCCCGGGGCGCTGGAGCGCCCGTTTGCAAAATGCCTTTCGAGAGAGGCTAAACCGGAGGACTGGCAGACGCCCCTGGCGCGGATGGTGCTTCGCGGGAAAACCGAAGCAGTACGGGTATTACTCGACCACGGCGTGGATGCCGCTGTCCGCCAGCCTGATGGCCGGTCCCTGGTGCAGATCGCCCGCGATCAAGGCTTCGATGAAATCGCTCGTTTGCTGGAGGCGCGGGACAGCTCGAAATAGGAAGAGTTCTCGAGTCTGGTCTAACATCGCCGGCCGGTGGATACGGCTTGACCTACGGGGGGCCGCGGTAGAGTTGGAATCCCAGCTGGAGTCGTGGTGAATGGCTCTCCGGGTAGGGCCAGAACCTCGACCGCTTCGGTCGACTGGCCAACCTAGTAACATAACGTAAGGTGTTCCGGCTTATCCGTATCCTCATCGGCGCCGGCGTGTGCGCGGTCGCGCTGCTGGCGCAAAGCGAAACCGGAGAACTGCGCCTGAGGGTTGCCGATCAAGCCGGCTTGCCGATCCCTAGTTCAGTCGAGTTGGTGAGCCAGGCCAACCAGGTCCGGCAGAAATTGGAAACATTACCTGACGGCACGCTGGTCGTCAAGCGCCTTCCCTTCGGCGTGTACCGCGTCCACGTGGAGCGCGCCGGCTTCGCGCCCCTATCGGAACTGGTGGAGATTCGCTCCTCGCTTCCAAAGGAGATGCGCGTGACCCTGGGCGTGGCTCCCATTGAAACGGTGGTCACGGTGAGCGAATCGGAGACCTTGATCGATCCTCACCGGGCAGGCACCGTAAATCGGATCGGATCAGAAACGTTGCAGGACCGTACCGCGTCGCAGCCCGGCCGCTCGCTGCTCGATCTAGTGGACACCCAACCCGGTTGGCTGCTCGAAGCCAATGGCGTGCTACATCCGCGCGGCTCCGAATATCAGACTCAATACGTGATGGACGGAATTCCGCTCACCGAAAATCGGTCGCCCGCGTTTTCGCCGGAGCTGGAAGCTGATGACGTACAGTCAATGACCATTCTCACGGCTGGTTATCCGGCTGAGTACGGCCGCAAGTTGGGCGGCGTGATCGCCGTAACGACGGTGCGCGATACTCGCGAGGGATTCCATGGCAAGGCCGTCCTCACCGGCGGAAGCTTCGACACCGCTGGCGGCGACCTCGCCCTGCAGTACGGGTGGGGGCATAATACGCTGAGCGTGGGCGGCGACTCGGCCCGCACAGACCGCTATCTCGATCCGCCGGTGGAACAGAATTACACCAATGCCGGCACTAACGCATCCTTCGACGCTCATTACGAACGCGACCTGACGGATAACGACCGCTTCGGCTTGATCCTGCGGGAGGGCCAGTCGCGCTTTGAAGTTCCGAACGAGATGGTTCAACAGGAAGCCGGACAGCGGCAAGATCGCGGCACTGAGGAGACCGCCGGGGAGTTTTCCTACCAGCACATTTTCTCGCCTAACGTGGTTGGTGACGTGCGCGGCATGGTGCGCGACCTTTCGTCTACTCTGTGGTCCAATTCCTTGGCGACTCCAATCTATGCGGCCCAGAATCGCGGCTTGCGCGAGAGTTATTTGAAGAGCACCGTCTCCGCTCATTACGGCCGGCACGAGATCAAGGCCGGCGTGGAGGCGGACTTCGGTTCTATCCACGAGAATTTCGGATATCGGATTACTGATCCTTCTCAATTCGATCCCGGCACGCCAGCCGCCTTTCAATTCTTCAACCGCGCTCAGGATCGCGAGCAGGCGCTTTTCGTGCAGGATCTGATGCGATTCGGCAGCCTGACGATTGAAGCCGGGCTTCGATGGGACCACTACAGTCTGGTGGTGGACGACAGCGCGGTGAGCCCGCGGCTGGGGGTCGCGTGGTATTGGCGGCGCGCCGATCTGGTGTTCCGCGGTTCCTTCGATCGCGTCTTTCAAACTCCCGCCTTCGAGAATCTGCTGCTGGCCAGTTCTCCAGCGGTCGATTCGCTCAGCGACAACGTGCTGCGTCTCCCAGTGCGGCCTTCCCACGGAAATTTCTATGAGGGCGGGCTGGCCAAGGGTCTCTTCGGCAAGATCCGGCTGGTTGCGAACTATTACAAGCGGTCATTGGACAATTTTGCCGATGACGATCTGCTGCTCAACACCGGAGTCAGTTTCCCGATAGCATTCCGCAAAGCGGACATTCACGGAGTGGAAACCAAGCTGGAGATTCCGCGCTGGGGCCCGCTGTCGGGATTCGTTAGCTACTCGAATATGCTGGGCGTCGGATATCTGCCTGTCACGGGCGGTCTTTTTCTGGGCAGCGATGCGGCCGGTTTGCTGGGAGTGTCTACTAGCTTTCCGATCACTCAAGATCAGCGCAACAGCGTCCGCAGCCGCTTTCGCTACCAGATCGGACCTCGATTCTGGCTGGCTGTCGGTGGCTCTTACAATAGCGGCCTGCCGGTGGAGTTCGTCGGGAAGCTATGCGGACGCACTGGCGGCGTATGGGCAAAGAATCGTTAACCGCGTGAATTTTGATCGGGGGCGCGTGCTTCCGTCCGGATCACTGGATGCCTCGGCGGGATTCATCGCCTGGCAGAAAGAGAAGCGCAGTGTTCGTTTTCAGGCCGATGTTAAGAATCTGACCGACCGGCTAAACGTGATCGACTTTGCCGGTCTTTTTTCCGGAACCGCAATTGCGGCGCCGCGGAGTTTTTCGCTGCGCCTGCAGACCGAATTTTGATGTGGCGCACGCACTCTGCGTGCCGCGTTCACACTCATGTGAACGCCTGTAATATGCTTGTGGACAGGAGCACCATCGTGGAAAAAGTAGAAAAAGTAGCGAAGTCCGACGCCGATTGGAAGAAGCAACTGACCCCGGAACAGTATCAGGTCACGCGCCGGCAGGGTACTGAGCCGGCCTTCACCGGCGAATACTGGAACAATCATGAATCCGGCATGTACAACTGCGTTTGTTGCGGCGCGCCCCTGTTCAGTTCCGACACTAAGTTCGATTCCGGAACCGGCTGGCCGAGTTTCTGGAAGCCGGCTGTGCCGGAGAACGTCGCCACCGAGACTGACACCACTCATGGCATGCGGCGTACCGAGGTCAAGTGCGCGAGCTGCGAAGCGCATCTGGGCCACGTCTTCGATGACGGCCCCAAACCTACCGGCCAGCGCTACTGCATGAATTCGGCCTCGCTCAAATTCACTCCCAAGGAGGATTGAAATGTCCCGCTTCTCCGCCTCGCTCTTCTTTCGGCGGCATTTATGCTGAACGCGGCATTTTACTGAATGCTGCGGAGTTCCCTGCGCCGGCCGTCGATATTCCTGCTCCGCCTGCGAAGCAGACCGCCACCGTCGTGCTGGCGGGCGGATGCTTCTGGGGCGTGGAGGCGGTCTTCGAGCATCTCAAAGGTGTCACGGACGCGGTCTCCGGTTTTGCCGGCGGGTACAAAGCCACCGCGCATTATGAAATGGTCAGCAGCGGGCTGACTGGGCATGCCGAATCGGTGAAGGTCACATACGACCCTTCGCAGATATCGTACGGCAAACTGCTGGAAGTCTTTTTCTCAGTCGCGCACGATCCGACCGAGCTGAACCGCCAGGGGCCGGACTACGGCACCCAGTACCGGTCGGCCATCTTTTATTCGAATGACGAGCAGAAGCGCGTTGCCGAAGCGTATATCAAGCAGCTGAACGAATCAAAAATTTATTCGCGCCCGATCGTGACCCAACTCACGCCGCTGGAGGGTTTCTATCGCGCCGAGGAATACCATCAGCATTATCTCGAGCACAATCCCAACCAGCCGTACATCGTCTATAACGACATGCCAAAGTTGAAGCACTTGGAGCAGCAATTCCCGGAGCTGTTGAAAAAACGCTAGCTAGAGCCGGTCAGGACTTCGCGCAGTAGCCAATCCGCGTTATAGACCTTCTTCAGAGCTTCAAGAATCGCATTGCTCGAAACGTGGACGGAGCGTGCGCGTTCCTCGGTGTACAGGTAGCGATTTTCAAGACCCTCCCAGTTGCCGTCGAACAGAATGCCGATAAGCTCGCCCTTTTCATCGACGGTGGGGCTGCCGGAATTGCCGCCGTGCGTGTCGGCGGTGGTCACGAAATCGAACGGCGTATTCAGATCCAGTGCAGACTTGGCGGTGATCCAACGGGCCGGAAGCTGGAATGGTTCGTTGCTGGTGGCGCGTTTGTATAGCCCGGCGAACGTGGTGGCGTAAGGCACCGGCTGGCCAGTTGAACTGATGTAGCCTTTCACCGGCCCGTAAGAGAGACGCGGCGTGAACGTAGCGTCGGGATACTCATTGGAGCCGTAAACGGAAAAACGCGCCTGCGCGATCTTGGACTCGCTGGAGATGATCACGGCCTGCACTTTGTCTTCGAATTCCTTGCGATATTTTCTGGCCGGACCATCTAAGAGCAAAGCCAGCTGGATCATGCCGTCCTTGGAATTCTTCATTTTGTCAAGATTGTGAGCCAGCCGCTTGCGCTCTTCGACGTCCTGGATCTTGGTAGTGGAAACATAATGGTGCGCCGCTTGTTCCGGCTTTTGCCCGGCCAGGATTGCTTTCACGGCCGGATCATCCGCGCCCAGCTCTTTCTGAAGGAAGCGGAGCGCTTCCGCCAGCACGACCTCTTCTAAGGCGCTATTCAGCGGGGCAGTCGAATACATCTTCTGTTCGAGCGATTCCAGGCCGGCGTCCTGATACTCGCCCAGCCGCTGGCCGTTCGGCTTGCGACGTCTCTTCGGCGTAACGGACCACCATCCTCGCGATCGAAAAGAGCTGTGAATCATCTGGCGCTGCCTCCAGCAAATAATATGGTTTGAAGAAAGCTGGCGTACTGCTTATAGGCCGCCGCGATCTGGTCCCAGATCTTTCCGAATTTCTTCTTCTTTTCCGGATCGTTGTCGATTGCCGCGCGCAGCCTGCTGCTCCTCATCGCGCTTGCGATCCATCAGCTTTGGATCCTTCAATCCGTCCTCGAAACCGCTCAGCGACTTGTACTCGTTCTGATCGTCATCCAGGTAGTCGTGCGCAACGCGTTTGCTCTCGGCGTTCTGCGAGCTAAAGGCCAGCAGGCGATCGATGCGGTCTTTGGTACAAACGGAGAAGCAGGGGATAAGAGACGTCGCGGCTGAACTCCATCTGCGCGACGGTCTGCAGCCGTCCGGTAGAGCCCGGATTTCCAGAGACAAAAGTCAATTCGCTATCCTTGACGCCTTCGCGGCTCCAAACGCAGAAAGTCCTTGCGTGGAAGCCGGTTGGCCATTTTCATAGGCGCGGAAAAATGCAAAATCGAGGCAATAGCGCGGGTACATGAAGTTGTCCGGATCACCTCCGAATTGCGCGATGGCGAATTCGGGCGCGAACACCAGCCGTACGTCGGTGTACTTCTTGTACTCGTAGAGGCTGTACTCGCCGCCAGAGTAAAACGTGACCACGTCGCATCGATTGCCAGTGGAAGTGGCGCAATCCTTTTCGATGCGAGCGATGGATGCTTTACGCATCCGGTTTGCTTCCGCGGACGGCGCGGTCGGGCCGCACGCTGTCGTTTACTTTTGCCGTGACATCGGAAATGCGCAGCAGTACGTCCACTTCCAGATCGGGACAGGGCTTTTCTTCGTTTTCATCGGGGCGGAAAATCCGTTGGCCATGTAATCGTGTTCGGCGGTGCTCAGCTTCTGGATGCAGTCCTCACCGACGTGGTGATTGGTGAGCAACAGACCGTGAGCTGACACTATGGAACCCGATCCGCCATTGTTGAATCGGACGGATGCGCGCTCGAGATGCCGCAAGAATTCATCCGACACGGTGAACCCGTAGGCCTTCTCGACCTGAGTTTTGGGGAACTGATCGAACAGCCAGATGCCTTCGTCGGCGGGGACCAAAACAGAAAAAACGAAGCCGAGGGCTAGTGTTTTAGCCTGCATCGTAAATTACCCATAAACCTAAGAAACTAAAGTACTAAATGGCCAAGAATCATCGGCGGGCACTTCCTTTTCCAGGCTCGCCGTGCGATACTGGGGGCAGAGATTCGGATAAAAAAATGACCCAATTGGGCGAAGCAATAGCCCGTTATCACAAGATCCTGGAGGGTGATCGATACAAAGATCTTTCTTGGGCACACGATCTCCAGGAACGCATGAAGGCGCACAAGCTCGCCGTCGGCGGGAGACCGGTGTCTCCAGTCCTGCGTCCGCATTTTATCACGCGCAGGCAGTACGCTGGTTTGGTCAAAGCGGTGGAATCGTTTTCCAGCGCCATCGAGCGCATCGAGAAGATGGCCATCGGAAGTCCGGCGCTACTGTCGCGGATGGAGTTGCTTCCGGCCGAGAAGATGCTGGCGGCCGTGGATCCTGGTTACTCATTTCTAGCGGTCACCTCGCTGATTGACACGCACCTCAACAACGGCACAATGCGTTTCGCGCGCTACATTCCCGATACGCCCACAGGAGTGGCTTACGGCGAGGCCCTGTCGGATATGTTTTACGAAGCGGCGCCAGTGAAGGAACTCCGCAAGCGTTATCGGTTGGAAAAGTTGCCGGGCACGAAATACCTGCTGCATGCCATTCTTAAAACGTATAAAGAATGGGGCGGAAAAAACAAAAAGCCCAACATCGCGATCCTGGAGTTTCGCCAGCCGTTTCAGACCACGGAATCGGGCGAGAATTCGCTCCTTGCCGACATGTTCCGGCGCGATGGCCACCTGGTGGAAATTGTTTCCCCGGATCAGATCGAATACCGCAACGGCGTTCTGCAGCGGGGAGAATTTGCAATTGACCTGATCTTCCGGCGGATTAAAGTGCAGGAATTCCTGACGCGCTTCGATCTGACGCATCCATTGCTGCGCGCTTATCAGGAACGCGCCGTTTGCGTGGTCAACAGTTTCCGGTCGGAGTTGGCCCAGAAGAAGGCGATATTCGACCTGCTGACCGATGAGGAAATTACCGCGAGTTTCCCGGCATCGGAACGGCGAGCCATTAAGGAATTTGTTCCTTGGACCCGGGTGGTTCATGAGACCAAGACCAGGTACCGGAATAAGACTATCGACCTCCCCGAGTTCATTCTCCGGAATCGGCAAAAGCTGGTTCTGCACCCTAACGACGACGGCGCCGATCAGCATTCCTTCCAGGGCTCCGAGGTCGACGAGGCGGGTTGGGAGAAGGCGCTACGGGCTGCGCTTCGCAATCCCTACGTGGTGCAGGAGGCGCTCGAACCAGTGGTGGACGTGTTTCCGATCCTGCAGTACGGACATTTGGAAATGCAGAAGATGCGGATTGACGTGCACCCACATTCTTATATGGGCAAAGTACAAGGCTGCTCAAGTTGGCTGACGGCGGTGGGCCCATCGGGATTCTCGACTCTGTCCGGGGTGGCGCCGACGTTCATCCTGGAGTCGAAGTAGGCCATCCGATCGTCGCGTACACTCTCAGACGTTACTGGGAGACTTCACGCTGGTCCAAATTCCTGTTTTGGCTGGATTGTCCAAACAAAAATACCGCCTGCGATGCTCTTGTCCCATGGGACGGTACTCAATCATGCACACTACACCACTGATATCGCTTAAGAGCGTGCGCACGGCGTATCTCGTTCTCACTTTCGCAATGGCGGCGAGTATTCGGCAAACAGCAGCTGAAGACACAATGTCGAGGCTTCAAAAGTCCGCGGCCGTTCTCGACAAGCTCACAGATTCAACGCGGCATGGCATCCGGCCGGACCAGATCGGCAATGCGGACTGCGTGGCCGTTATTCCAGGTTTCAAAAAGGCGCGGTAGGGGTTGGCGTAAGCTTTGGACGCGGGTTTATTGTCTGCCGTAACGGTGACAACTGGTCAGCGCCCGGTGCGGTAACGATGGAAGGGGGCAGCCTGGGTGTTCAGATCGGCCGCGAAACGATCGACATTGTGAATCTATCGCTGGACAAGGACCGGCGCTCGAAGCTGCTTTCTGATCGGTTCACAATCGGCTCGGATGCTTCGGCTGCCTGGGGAAATGGAAAGTCCGCGCACGGTGACGCAAACTCAAAGATTCTCTTTTTCGCCCAAAGCAAGGGAGCGTTCGCCGGCTTCGACCTCGATGGCGTTACGTTGAAACCAGACGATTCCGGCGACAAGGCGCTGTACGGCAAGCCCATGAAGAACAGCGAAATCGTCGAAAGTGCCAGTACACCGCCGGCCGCTCAACCGCTTGTCTCGAAACTTGCGACTCTGGTTCATTCCGAGTCATCTTCTGTTAAGTAGGAGCGCCGCGCCAGCACGGCTATGGACAGTCATCTTCGTGTAATCTACCTTGGCAGGCGCGACGAGACTGCTTGGACACTTGGAGGTCAGCCTACAGGCCTTACCGATCTGCCCTCACTCCTCCGCTCGGAGGACATCCGTTTCAAGCGCCCGGACTGGCAACTGTTTCGCGATGGCTGCCCGGTGGGCGAATCGCCAGCCCGGGTAAAAGCACGGGCCGATTGTGTGCTGCGCCGGGTGCGAGCGGTTAAAGGGGACGTGCCGCTCATTTCGCTTGAGCGCGGTCGGATATGATGTCCCACGAGCGGGTCGAATTAGAAATACACCAACATTCACCTTCAAAGAGAAAAAACACATATGGCTACAAAAAATGTGATCGAACCTCAGAAGAAGACGGAATCTCAAAGTATTTCGCAGCTTCTTGATCAATACGGCAGCGGCCCGATTCATTTCACCGGGTCGGACAACGGCTTGTATGAACGCCATCTCCTCTTTGACAACGTCATCGATTCTGCCGGAGCCGACGAGCGCGATCGTTTTGAGGCCTTCGCCCGCTCCGTGCGGGACATTCTTTCGCAGCGCTGGACGCTTACGGAGAACACGTACCAGCGCAAGAATCCAAAACGTGTTTACTACATGTCGATGGAGTTTCTCATCGGCCGCTCGCTGGCCAACAACGTGACGAATCTGCTGCTCGATCCTTTGGCGAACGAAGCCATCCGGAAGAGGAACCTCAACTGGGTCGATCTGCTGGAGCAAGAGCCCGACGCCGCCCTAGGTAATGGCGGGCTGGGCCGGTTGGCCGCCTGCTTCCTGGAGTCTATGGCTACGATGCAACTCCCGGCGATGGGCTACGGTCTGCGATACGAATATGGCATCTTCAAACAAACGATCGAGGACGGTTGGCAACGCGAACACCCGGATAACTGGCTCCGCCGCCAGGACCCCTGGGAGGTCGCTCGCCCGCGTGAAAAGGTGGAGGTGAAGTTGAACTGTTCGTTCGAGATGCAGGCTGGAACATTGCACGCCCGTCCCGGACGTCCCACGACTCTGATCGGGATTCCGTTCGATCGACCAGTGGTAGGCTACGGCGGCAAGACCATTAATACGCTCAGGCTATGGGCCGCCGCTGCGCCCGATTACTTTGACTTTGAGATATTCAGCCACGGCGACTTCGTCGGTGCAGTGGCCGAGACCCTCGAAGCTGAATCTCTTACACGCGTACTGTACCCAGACGATTCGACCAGCATGGGGCAGGGCTTGCGCTTCGTGCAGGAATATTTTCTGGTCGCATGCTCGCTAGCCGATCTGGTGCGGCGTTTCCAACCCACCAACGCGGATTGGAGCGCGTTTCCCGAGAAAGTTGCGATTCAGCTCAACGACACTCATCCCACCATGGCGATCCCCGAGCTGATGCGGATCCTGTTGGACGACGTGCATCTCGGGTGGGATGAGGCCTGGGACATCACGCAAAGAACACTTGCGTACACTAACCACACACTGCTGCCCGAGGCGCTGGAAAAATGGCCGCTGGCGTGGTTTCAATTGTTGCTGCCGCGGCACCTGGAGATCATCTTCGAAATCAACCGCCGCCTGCTCATTTCGGTACGGAACCGATTCCCTGGCGATGAGGGGAAGGTCCAGCGCGTGAGCCTGGTAGACGAGGACGCGGGGCGGAAAATTCGGATGGCCAACCTGGCGATTGTTGGCTCGCACAGCACCAACGGGGTCGCTGCGATTCATTCTCAACTGCTACGTACGACGACGGTCAAGGACCTGGCCGAGATCTTTCCCGAGCGTTTCAGTAACAAGACCAATGGCGTCACACCGCGACGCTGGTTGCTGCTATGCAATCCATCGCTCTCCCGCACAATTACCGCGGCTATTGGCGACGGCTGGATCACGGACCTGAGCCAACTGCGCAAGCTTAAGCCGCTTGCCGGTGACGCGAGTCTGCGGTCCGACTTCCGCAAAGCAAAGCGCGAGGCAAAGGTGCAGTTTGTGGATTGGCTCAAGTCGACATCCGGAATAGCGGTCAACCCGGACACGGTTTTCGATTCCCAGATCAAGCGCATCCATGAATACAAGCGTCAACTGCTAAACGCCTTGCGTATCGTCGTTGTCTACAACCGGCTCCGCCAGAACACCGGCCTGGATGTAGCGCCGCGAACTTTCTTCTTCTCCGGCAAGGCCGCGCCGGCTTATCAGTTGGCGAAGCTCATCATCAAGTTCATCAATAACCTGGCTGGCACCATCGATAGGGATCCAGCAGTGCGTGGTCGTCTCAAGGTGGTCTTCTTGCCTGAGTACTCCGTTTCGCTGGCGGAGCGGTTGATTCCTGCCTGTGATGTTTCCAACCAGATCTCGACCGCAGGATATGAAGCCAGTGGCACCAGCAACATGAAGTTCATGATGAACGGAGCGTTGACGGTCGGCACGCGTGACGGCGCTACGATCGAGATGGCGGAGGAAGCCGGGGAGGAGAACTTCTTCATGTTCGGCCTTACCGCCGAACAAGTCGCCTCCAGCCGCGCCTGGTATAACCCACACTGGCACTATGAAAACGAGCCGGAGACCCGCGCGGCGTTAGACCTCATCTTTTCCGACCATTTCAGCCGCTATGAACCGGGTATTTTCGCTCCATTGCGTGACACACTGCTGACGCGCGGGGATTACTACATGCACCTGGCCGACCTTACCTCTTACCTTCAGGCGCAGCACCGTCTCGGTGAACTGTATGCCGACCCTGATGCCTGGACACACAAGGCCATCCTGAATGTGGCGGGCTCTGGAAAGTTCTCGAGCGACCGCGCGATTGCCGAATACGCAAATGACATATGGGAGCTGAAACCATGCCCAGTGTCGTAGAAACACATCCATGCGCGAACATCTCACCACTTGCTGGCCAGCCCGCTCCAGCGCCGGCCGGACCTAAGCGATCCGAACCAGATGGTCAGCTTCGGAACCAGCGGCGCACCGAGGCTCACCGCTCTCCGGCACTTTCACCGAAGCACACATCTTGGCCATCAACCAAGCCATTTGCCTTCGCCGGCCGGGTCTCCGATTCGGGAAAAGCGGGCGCCAAACGGGCCGCTTGAGAGGAGAACTTATGACCGAAATCCATTCTGACGCCCTCGTCTTTTTCGGAGCTACGGGCGACCTGGCTTATAAGAAAATCTTCCCGTCCCTTCAGGCCATGGTGAAGCGCGGCACTCTCAATATGCCCGTTATCGGTGTTGCCAAGTCTGGTTGGAACATCGATCAGTTTCGCGCGCGAGCCAAAGACAGTCTCGAGAAACACGGCGGCATCGATCGCGTGGCCTTCGACAAGTTGGTTAGTTTGCTGCGCTACGTAGACGGCGACTACAACGATCCCGCGACATTTCGTGCCATCCGTAAAGAGCTGGGCACTTGCGAACGCCCGGCGCACTATCTCGCCATCCCGCCCGCACTGTTCGGGCTGGTAGTGGAACAACTTGGTAAATCAGGCTCCGCCGAAGGCGCCCGGGTGATTATCGAAAAGCCATTCGGGACTGACCTCGCATCTGCACGGGCGCTGAATGCGATTCTACTCGGCACATTCGACGAGAAGTCCATTTTTCGCATCGACCACTACCTCGGAAAACGGCCGGTCAACAGCATGTTTTATGCGCGCTTCGCGAATTCATTCCTGGAGCCGCTCCTGAACCGTACTCATGTCGAGAGTGTTCAGATCACCATGGCCGAGGATTTCGGCATCCAAGGCCGTGGAGCTTTCTACGATCAGACCGGCGCGATCCGCGACGTAGTACAGAATCATCTACTTCAGATCCTGACTAACGTGGCCATGGAGCCGCCCGTCAGGACGGATAGTGAGTCAATCCGGGATGAGAAGGTCAAGGTCTTGAAAGCGATCGCGCGGCTCAGTGAGAACAACATCGTTCGCGGGCAATTTCGCGGCTACAGATCGGAGCAGGGCGTGGCGCCGGATTCGAATGTCGAGACCTTCGCCGCTCTGCGGTTCGAAATCCATTCCTGGCGCTGGCAGGGCGTTCCTTTTTACATCCGGGCCGGCAAGTGCTTGCCTGTGACCTGCACGGAACTCCTGATCCGGCTTCGGCGGCCACCCAGCATTCTTCCAGCAGACGGCGTAAAGCCAAATCATTTTCGGTTCCGGATCAGTCCCGACGTGACGATAGCGCACGGCATGATGGTCAAATCGCCCGACGCGGAGATGTCTGGCGAAGAGGTGGAGCTGGTCGCGCTGGAGGGCGCGCACGCGAATGAAATGGATGCATACGAACGGGTGCTTCGAGACGCCATGGCCGGCGACGCCACGCTGTTCGCTCGTGAGGACTATGTGGAAGAAGCCTGGCGAATCGTCGATCCGGTGCTGAAGACGAAGACTCCAGTGTATGAGTATGAGCCAGGTACTTGGGGCCCCGTGGAGGTGGACCAAAGGATCGTTCCTGCGGATGGATGGAACAATCCTGTAGTTAAATCGCCTGAGATGAAAACATCGCCCGTGGCTGGCAAGGAGGTTCATGCTGCGTAACTCAGGAAATTGACTTTGAAGGCTTAACAGCGCCGACTCGGTGGCTATAGAGCTGTGGCAGTCGTTGCTGCCGATGGGTGACCGTACGAGGTCGTTTCGTCATGGCCGTAAGCGGTGGCCACACACCGTGGGTGGCTACAGGCTCATTGTAAATCACTATGGCCCTGAAAGTGCTTGAACGGTTGTTGAAGAAGCACCATTAGAATTGAGACTTTCAAGCAATTGACGAATCCAATAGCATTGGTCAGGAAGGTCCCTGTGGTTTATCGCATCTCCAACTGTGTCGTAATATGCGCTCTTTTTGCGTCGGGTTCGAAGGGCCAACAGACGGCGCCAGTCGATCCCGGTCAGCCGCCAGTCGCTCAGTCGACCAAGGATTCTAACTCTCAACCCGTTGAGAGCAAGCGGATTCTGGGAATAATCCCCAACTATCGGACTTTCCCAACTCTGCGGAATTATGAGCCATTGACGGCCGGCGAGAAGTTCAAGATAGCCACCCAGGATTCTTTCGATCGCGGTACCGTCGCGTTGGCGGTTCTGTTCGGTGGAGAGGGCCAGCTCACGAATGCGAACCGGTCTTTCGGACAAGGCGCCGCAGGATTTGGCAGGTACGTGGGCGCATCCTATGGCGATTTCGTCATCGGCGATTACATGACAGAGGCAGTGTTTCCTACTCTCCTCCACCAAGATCCGCGCTACTTTCGGCGCGGCACGGGAAGCGGATGGTCCAGGCTGGAGTACGCCATGGGGCAGATCTTCTGGACTCATCGCGATTCGGGTGGAATGCAGTTCAACTATTCGGAAGTACTCGGAAACTCAACCGCGGTTGCAATTTCGAACGCCTACTACGTGAACAATCGCACCGCTGGTGACGCCATATCCAAGGTCGGTACGCAACTCGGCGTCGACATGGCATCCAATATTCTAAAAGAGTTCTGGCCGGATTTGGAACGAAAACTAAGGCGAAAACATCGCCAAGACCCAAGCACTATTAAGTCAAACTGATCCGGCCCGCCGCGACTGCTCCGGCTTTCTCCCTTGCAAGTGGACAAAAGACGACTGTCCGGCACTTGACAAGAGCCCGTTGTCGAAACTCTCCGAGAGACCCTGTAAGCCTAAGAAACAAAAGCGACATGGTTCAGTGAACGTTGGATGCCCGATTGCTTTATTCCACGCGGCGCAGCCAAAAAGTGGCGGAACATTAAAAATGAGCAAAGCACTGGTAATGATCAACGAGCCAATCCAAAACGATGCAGTCCACCGTGAAGAGGCGGTCACGAAGAAGTTTCTGGAGACCCCGAACGAGGATTCGTTCGCCGAACTGTTCAAGACCTTTACGTCGCAACTCGTCGCCTTCTTCCGGGCGCGCAGTTGTGATTGCCCTTGGCCGAAGATCTGGCACAGGAAGTAATGCTCACCGTTTTTCGCAAGGCTTCTCAGGTTCGCGACCGCACATTGTTTCGCGCATGGCTGTTCAAGATCGCCCGCAACGCTCTCTGCCGGCACTATGGCAAGCAGTCGCGGGAAGTGGACACCGTGGATTTAGCGGACGTCGCTGATCGCTCGGTCGCCGCCAGCCACAAGCCCGCCGCGACACCGGCCTTCGAGTTCATGCATTGGATGGCCTTTTTGGATTCGCGCGAGCGTGAAGTCATGAAGCTGCGCTTCGTCGAGCAGTGGGAATACCACGAGATCGCCGCCGCCCAGGCGATCCCGATTGGGACCGTGCAGTGGAGGGTTTTTAACGCCAAGAAAAAGTTGGCGGCACATTTGACGACTCGTCAAGGCATTACGTGCAAGGCTGCCTGATTTGACCGGCAGAGCCCCGTCAGTGCTGACCGGCCGTCAGCCGAAGCCTCTAGGCCTGTTGGATGTTGGAGCCTCACATAGACGGCATCCGGAGAATATCGCAGCTTCAGGCCTGTTTCTGTCGACCCGTTCACTAACCGGCCTGGCTCTGGTGCGCTCAACTGCGGCGTCCACGGCCCTGTCGATCCGCCGCTAAAGTACTACTCCGTTGTATCGTCAGTCCAAAACTCATGACATTTCAAAAACGGATCAATTGACGGCGGGCTTTCAAGCGAGTAATATCGGCTAAGCTATCCAAAGCTTGTGTGGAGGGTTCGACCGATGCTGAGAATGAATAGACTGCCGTTGTGTTTGGTTCTGTTCTGTGGACTGGCGGAAGGCCAAACACTGAACTGCGATCTCCAAGGCTATAAAGCTAATGGATGGTCTGAAAGCCGAGATGCGCGGAGGCGCGCTGGAGTTCGCCTGGCGCGGTGAAGGCGGCCAGCAATTGCGCGCCGCAATTCACCATCCGGGACGGCCAGCCCGTAGGTGCAGGAACTGGCGGTGCGAAAAGGCGGCGGCCAGTGGGTTGTGCTGGGGAATGCCCTCCAGCCGGAGTTCCACGTGACCAGCGGCAAGCGGCGCATGGCGATAGCGCAGGCCACTCAATTCAAGCTCCTCAACATTGAAGTGACTCCGGAGTTGTACGACAAGGAAAAATGGAATGACGTTCTGGGACGCGCCCTTGGTGGTGCCCGGAGTTCCCGGCAAAGGGGATTCGTATCCTCTGCCGCGGGACCCGAGTGAGGTCCGGCGCGCTCGATGCCACTTTTCATTCCGACAGTTGCAAGGTCAGCGACCGAAGGCGCGAGATTAGCCGTCACGTTTTCCGGCCTGGAAATGGGCATTTTCTCCGGCGAACTGCAATACACCGTTTACCGCGGCTCCAACCTGTTGCGGCAGGAGGCCATCGCGAAAACCAATGAGCCGAGCGTGGCGTACATCTACAGCGCCGGTTTGAAAGGGTTCGACATCGCCAAGCATCCGGCGGTGGTGTGGCGGGACTCGGCTCGCGCATGGCAGAAGTATGAGTTCGGCGGCGCGACCAACACCGAGCCGGTGGGCGTTGCGCGCCCGCAACCGGCTGGCCATCGTGGATGCAGGCAGCGGATCGCTGGCCGTGTTCCCGCCTCCGCACAAGTTTTTCTTCGCGCGTGAAGACGAAGTGAACCTGGGCTACGTTTATTACCGCAAAGACAGCGACGGCGCGTTTGCCGTGGGAGCGCTGCAGCCGGAAAAAGGCGAGGGATATCATCCCTGGGGCGTCACGGACGCCGAATGGAAACGGCGGAGCGGCACTTCCGAGGGGCACTGGGACAACTTCGCTCTTGTACAATGCGCCGGCCGGGACACTGCAGCACATGGCGGTCTATTTCTATTTGAGTCCCGAAGGCGATCACGCCACGCAGCAGGCGGTAATGGCTTACACGCATGACGACGTGTTCAAGCCGTTGCCCGGCTACAAGGTGATGGCCAGCCACTTCCATCTGGATTTCAACGAGCTGCTCAGAGACCGGAATACTCTGGACTACCGGCCGCCGTGGGTGGATGTGTTCCACGCGTTGGGGATTAATATCGTGAACCTCGGCGACTTCCACGACGATTCCGATCCGCGAGATCCCGGACCAAAACGGTTCATGGAACAGAAGGTTTATTTCGAAGGCTGCGCCCGTATTTCCGATCGCGATCTGCTGTTCATTCCGGGCGAGGAGCCCAACGCATTCCTGGGCGGCCACTGGTGGTTGTTGACGCCTCACCCGGTTTACTACTCGCACGCGGAGCCGCGGCCGGCCAACCAGCCGTTCATGGAGAACGATCCGACAATATGGCCAGGTGTATCACCTCGGTTCGGCCGAATGACATCCTGAATCTGGTGAATCGGGAAAATGGCATTTGGTACACCACGCATCCGCGCACCAAGAATACGGCTGGTTATCCGGATGGCTACCGCAATAAGGATTTCTTTCTTAGCGACCGGAATATCGGCGCATCGTGGGAATCGCTGCCGGTGGATCTATCGGAAAAAAGGCTGTGCGAAGTTCGTTGTTTCGGCGTGATGGACGATTCGAGCAACTGGGCTCCGAAGCCCAAGTACATGCTGGCTGAAGGCGACACTTATACCAAGTGGCCGGACGACGAAACTTATCCCCAGCTGTCTGTCAACTACATCAAGCTCGATCGCGTTCCGTCGTTCAAAGAAGGTTGGGGTACGGTTATTGACGCCATGCGCACGGGCAACTTTTTCGGCACCACCGGCGAAGTGCTTTTCCATAACTATGGTGTTTCGGGCTCCGGTGCGCGACCGCGTCTACACGGCCAATGTCGAATGGACCTTTCCGCTGGAATTCGCGGAGCTGGTCTGGAGCGACGGCAAAAAGGTCGATCGCCAGATCATTCCCGCCACCGAGATGCCGCCTTTCGGATCGCATGAATTCAAGATTCCCTTCGATGCGACCGGGAAGAAATGGGTTCGGTTCGCGGTGTGGGACTCGGCCGGCGACGGCGCTTACACTCAGCCGGTATTGCTGAATCCACCCGCTCTATCAGCGGAAACACGCTAAATCAGGTTCAGTCTTGCAAAGCGTTACGAGGTGATTTAACCATGTCGATGACGACTCTCAGGAGTTGCATATGCAACTATTCAGTTTCAGCGTCTGATCTCGGCCCGTCGCGGCTGTGCTCTGTTATTGATGGCTGTCGCGCCGGCTATCGTCAGGGCGCAGGCCGTGGCCTCGGCCAGCCTCACCGGAAGAGTTACTCGACGAGTCCGGCGCACCCGTGCCGGACGTCGATTGTCACGGTAACCAGCCCCGCGCTCCAGGTATCCAACGTGACCGCGGCCACGGACCAGGACGGCAATTATCAGGTGCTCGATCTGCCGGCGCCTGGTGTTTATAAGGTGAGTTTCGCGCGCGCGGGCTTTCAGACTTTTGTGCGCACGGATCTGAATCTGAGCTGTCGGCTTCGCAGCCCGCGTCGACGCTGTCATGAAGGTCGGGCAGGTGGAGCAAACGGTCGAAGTGACTGGATCCAGCCCGGTTGTCGATACGGTGAACACCTCTGGCGGCACAACCTTACAGATGGCAGGAAATTGAACTCACACCGAAAGGATTGGGCCTTCAGGAATTGCTTCCCATGTCCGCCGGAGTCAGCTTGCAGGGGAAGCCGGATGTCGGCGACAGCAACCTGGCGTCTCGCAGTGCAATTATCACCTACGGAGTCCTTTCGGAGCCATACCTTCAGGTGGAAGGTATCAATGTCACCAGTTCCCACGATCTTGATACGGCTGTGTATTTCGATTCCTTGTCATTAGCGGAGACCGAGTTCAAGACTTCCGGCAACAATGCCGATGTGCCGTTTGCAGGCGTGAACATGGTGGCGGTGATGAAATCGGGCAGTAACGATTTTCATGGAACTGTGCTGGGCGATTGGGAAAGCCCGAGCTTCCAGGCGAATAACATCACGCCTGCTCTGGCGGCACAGGGGCTGAAGTTCACCAGTCCGATCAAGGATTATTACGATTACGCCGGGAGACCTGGGCGGCCGGATCATTCGCGACAAGCTGTGGTTTTACGGCGGGATCAGCAAGCAGACGTTGACCGCGGGGCAGTTGGGATTTGTGAGCGGCCCGGATGCGGCGGGCTGCTGGACGTGCCTGGATGCGCCGGGAGGCAATATCGTCTCGACGCTCACACAGGAAAATATCAAGGTATCGTACCAGCTCAATCCCACTGTGGCGGTTTATCGGAGCCTGGCAGCACTCCCTGAAGTTTCTCTCGGCCCAGGGAGCTTCCAGCACTGAGCCGGGGCCGTCCAGCTTGTATGAGCATCAGCCCGCGAATATGTGGAAAGGCGAAGTGGAGATTGTGCCGACGCCTCACCTGCTTATCAATGTGATAGCGGGATACGGTGGTTATCACGTCCATTACACCGACGAGCCAGGAACCGACGTGCCGGGTAATCCCAGCAGCCAGGAACTGACCACAAAGCTACTGACCGGACCCAACGATTTCCCGGACGACAAGCCGCAAAACCGCTATGAGGTGAGAGGAAACGTGAGTTACATTGTCGGCCGGCACCAATTCAAATTCGGCACCGAGGACACCTGGGAAGCCGGCAATACGCAAGCGCTGAAGGATCAGGCCGCCGGCGATTACCTCCTGCTTTTCAGCAAGGGAGTGCCGAATGAGATCCAGACCTTTAACTATCCGTTCAATCCGAACAACGAACTGCATAATCAATCCGTTGTTCGCCATGGATACCTGGAAAGTGGCGAAGAGGTTGGTATTGAATTACGGTGTGCGCTGGGAGCGGTATAACGATTTTTATCCGAACTCAGATGAAGGCCGCCGGCCAATTCAGCGCCGCGGCGACTTATCCCGGAAAGCAGCTGCTGGTCTGGAAGGACGTGGTTCCACGCGTTGGCGGAGCGTGGGATATGTTCGGCGACGGCAAGACTCTTCTGAAGGGCTCGTTTGGAGTGTTCGGCGACACCATGGGTGATCTCTGGGGAAACACGTTTAATCCCGATGCGCTGGTTACGACCACTTATAAGTGGAGCGGCCCTTGCGTTGCAGACCGGCCATTCAACAACGTTTCCTACAACAATACAAGTTGCGACGCAAGTCCCGCTACTCTCGCAAGCCTGAACCCCAGCAGCCCTAATTTCATTAGCGCGACCGGCGGCCTGAACGAGCTGAACAACCCCAAGCTCGCACAGGATAAGACCTATGAATATGTTGCCAAGGTCGAACGACAACTGGTGCCGAATGTGTCACTCAGCTTGAGCTACATTCATCACAAAGTGACCAACCTGTATACTTCCCTCGAAGGCACTACGACCTCGACCGCCAGCGGAATCAACATACTCAGGCCGTATAGTATCTACACGGTTCCCGTGACTTTGACCGACGCGCTGACCAACGCTCCCGTGACCCTCTACACTTATCCGGCATCCTATGCGAGTTCAGTCGTTCAACCAATTCGAAGTGATGAATGCTCCCAGTAACCGGCCGGACACTTACAACACGTTCGAGGCCGCCGTGACGAAGCGATATTCGAAGAGGTGGAACGTTCAGGGTTCCTTCTGGATGACGAAGAACCACGAATGGATCCAGGCGGTCGTCCCCACTCCCAATGACGACCGATTCCCGATCGACAACACCTGGAATTGGGAAGCCCGCGCCTCCGGGATTGTATAACTCTGCCGTGGGGATTCGAGGTATCCGGCTTCTACCGCGCGCAGTCGGGCATCCCTGGACAGAGGACCGAAAGCTTCTCCAGCCCGCTGCTGCTGCAAGGCGCCGTGACGCTGCGCATGGAGCCCTACGGCGCTGAGCGAGGGCCGATGATCTCGCTCACCAATATCAAAGTCGCCAAGAACTATCAAGTTGCAGGGAGAGATATGAAGTATGCAGATCAATTTTCAAGTCTTCAACATCTTCAACACCAGTAGCGCCACCAGCACCAGTTACTTGACAGGCCCAACGTTCCTGCACCCGACGGGCATCATTTCCCCGCGTGTAGCGCGCATCGGAATGCAGTTTTCTTTCTAAGAAGGAGTTCCATGAGCTACCTGCCGAAATTGATCGCCGTGGCGGGCATTATCGCGGCGCCTGCAATTCAGGCGCAGAATTACAACCTGTCGGAATACAAGGCCTCGCCAGGACTGACGGCGGACGACCGCGCAAAAGACTCTCACCGTCACCTGGGATGGAGAGAAGAACGAGGAGATCCGGCTGCGTCTCGCGTTCAGAACGGTACGCCGATAATCCAGGATGTCGCTCTCAGGCACAAAGGAGGGACATGGGCCACTCTGGCCACTAATCTGGACGCCTGAGTTCCATGTCGTTTCCGGCTTACGGCGGATGACAGATCAGCAACTCCTTCCGCTGAAAGGTCTCGGCATCAAGATTACTCCGCAAATCCTGGACCAGGACCGGTGGGAGGCGTTTTGGGACGCGCCGTTGAATGTTCCGGGAACGGAAGCTGCGCACCACGGCGCAACGCCTCCCGCGGAGGGTGTTGCAAATCAGCCAGGTCTGCCCCGCAAGCCCGACGAGATTCATCGCGCCTCTGCCAAGTATCGACGTTCAGAGCTGCAGCGTCAAGACTGATGGAGGGCGCCTGGAGGTCTCGTACCCTGGTGTCCAACTCGGTGTTTTCTCCGGATCATTACAGTACACGGTCTATAAAGGCTCGAACCTGATTCGCCAGGAAGTGATTGCCAAAACCGAAGAGCCGGCGGTGGCTTATAAGTATGACGCCGGCGTCAAAGGAATGACGATCGCACCCGGCTCGCGAGTGGTTTGGCGGGACACCGCGAATCTCTGGCAGGCATACGAATTTGGGGGAGCGGTCAACCAGCATCGAAGTGACTGTGCAGGCTTCGAATCGGATTCTGGTGGCGGAGGGTAAGGGCGGCTCAATCGCCGCGTTTCCGCCGGTCCACAACTTCTTTCTGGGCCCGCGAAATCGATTTCAACCTCGGATTACAACTGGTATCGAAAGGACAGCGATTCTTCGTTCTCGTTTGGCGTCCGGCAACCGGAAGCTGAATCGGATCCGGCGGATGCCGGCCGCGGGCCTGAAGATCGCAGGCAGAATTTTGCGCTGCGGAGTGCCCGGCCCGGGACGTTGCAGAGGATGCCGCTGTATCTGTATGTGAGCGGCGAAACGGCTCACACGGCGGTCGAATCGGCTCTCGCTTACACGCGCCAGGATCACTTTAAGCCGTTGCCCGGATACGAAGTGATGGCCACTCACTTTCACGCCGGCCTGGTGAGGCGGCTTCTGCTGTCCGGCGGCCTCGATAACGTCGCTGCCCGACTTCGAGGCGATCGAAGCCGCGGGCGTGACCGTCTTCGCCCCCATCGATGGCGGCGGCGTAGGTATGGTGGTCCCGGGCGGCGTAGCTCCTCGCGATCGACTGGACGACCCTGGCCGATTACTACCAGGTTGCGCGGCTGCATTCGGATAAGAACTTCATCGTTATGCCGAACGAAGAAATCTTTGGAGGCCCTCCCACCGAAGGATTCGGAGGGCACCACGATCTTCTGATCTCGCACCCGGTGTATCTGGACGCAGACGCGCGCTGCGGGGCAACCGTTCGTCGAGGACAATCCGAAGTACGGCAAGGTCTACCACGTCGGCAGTCCGGCTGACCTGATGGAAATGTCGCATCGGGAGAACCTGATTCTCTATATGCCTCATCCTCGTTCGAAGGGATCGACGGGTTACCCCGACGCGACCAAGGATACGCCCACATTCCGCGACGAGAACTATCGGGGCGTTGGGTTCCGTTGGGGCATGGGCCTGGATGGCTCGGAGCAGCGGCTCTGCGAATATCGCTGCATGCCCCTGTTCGACGACATGAATAACTGGGTGGCCGATCTGCCTACGCCTCCCAAATACATGCAGGCGATTTCGGAGGTGTATCAACAGGGAACGGGCGACGACATTTATGCCAACAATCCGGTGAACTACGTGAAGGTGGATACGCCGCCGGGGATTGACAACTGGAAGCCGATCATCGATTCCATGAAGCGCGGGGACTATTTCGTCACCTCCGGTGAAGTGTTGATTCCGTCGTGGTCGGTGCAGGGAACTGGAAGTCAACGCACGATCGTGGCGGACGTAGAGTGGACGTTTCCGCTGGAATTTGCCGAGATCGTGTGGGGCGATGGACAGCACACCGGCCGGCAAATGATCGCCGCGACGGATTTACCGCCTTTCGGGAAACACCACTTTCAGATTCCATTCAACACCGATGGTAAGAAGTGGGTGCGCTTTGCGGTGTGGGACTCGGCAGGGGAGGGCGCTTTCGTTCAGCCGATAAAGCTTCCTGCTGCAAACAGCGCCACCGCCCGGCCAGAGTACATTAAATAGGGAACATCCAGCCGACTCTCGGGGTGGGTCCCGAGATGCAGTACCATAACGTTGATGCAGATCGACCTTGCTTTCGGGACCGCTGGCATAAAGGCGAGTCTGCCCGACGGATTCCGATATCGTGTTTTGGAAGCCCGCTCCGCCCAGCCGCTGCCGGACTGGCAATCCGCGCTAGAATCGACGCTCGACCGGCCTATTGATGCGCCGCCGCTCATCGACATAGCGCGGGGCAAGCGGAGCGCCGCGATTTCCGTGTGCGATATCACCCGGCCGGCTCCCAATCGTAAAACGCTACCGCCTGTGCTGCGCCGCCTGGAGCAAGCCGGCATCCCACGAGAAAACATTACTATCCTGATCGCTACTGGACTGCACCGGGCGGCGACCGAGGCCGAAATGCGCGAGATCTGCGGGGACGAGATCGCCGCTGCTTATCGAGTCGAGAACCACGATGCCCGAAATCTTGCATCGCATCGAGGTCTCGGCTCCACTGCCTCGGGTACGCGAGTCTACATTGATGAAAGATTCATCGCCGCCGACGTTCACCTCACGCTGGGCTTCATTGAGCCTCATCTCATGCTCGGATTTTCAGGCGGGCGAAAGCTGGTTGCTCCCGGGCTGGCGGCCCAGGAGACCATCAAAGTGCTCCACAGTTCCAAGTTCATGCGAGATGCCAGGGCAGTGGAGGGCTCGGTTGAGGACAACCCGCTCCACCGGGAATTATTGGAAATTGCCCGCATGGCGCGCCACGACTTCATTCTGGATGTAGCGCTAGCGCGCGATCGCTCGATTGCCGGTGTATTTGCCGGACATCCGGAAAAGGCTCATCGGCGCGGGGTTGAGTTTGTTTCCGAAGTTTTGCTCGAGACCATCGATGAGCCGGTCGACGCGGTGATCACCACCTCTGCCGGCTACCCGCTCGATCTCACGTTCTACCAGGCCATCAAAGGTGTGACGTCGGCTTCCCACATAGTCAAACCAGGCGGGCGTATCTTGTTGGTGGCTGCCTGTCCGGAGGGCGCCGGTGCGCCGGAGTTCCGGCAAATGCTACTTGAAAACGGCTCGGACGCCGGTTTCCTGAAACAAATCGAGGGCCAGCCGGTTACCGTCGATCAGTGGCAACTCGAGAAGCTGGCTCTGGTCACAACCCGGCAGAGGCTCTTGTGCTATGTGCCCGGTCTTCCCGCTGAGTATCACGCGAATCTCTGGGGCCGCGCTTATCCCACGCTCGACCTCGCGCTCGCGGCGCTGACCGATGGCCTGCCCGCGAATGCCAACATCGCGGTAATCCCGGAAGGTCCATACGTCCTCGCCAAGGCACACGCACACGAGCTGGTCTCAGGGTGACGGCCGCAGGATGCAGGTGGCGGCGCTGGTTAGCAACTCGCGAACGACCGGAATTCGGCTTACTACGGGCAAGCCCAATGTTGGATGCGCCTGAAGGCGTTCTATACGCATTCCGCTTTCACGCATGATCGCTTCGAAACGCGCCACCGTCATTCTGTTAAGCCCGCCTTCGATGTCCTCAATGCGTTCCGGACGGTCCGTCCGAAAACGGCTCCGTAAGGTTAGCATTGCTTTGTCGGAAAAAAGCAGATTGCACCACGGAATCGCATGGTTCGTTCCGGGTATTCGCGTGAAATTGCCGATGTGGGACCCGCTGTGCGAGTACCACGGCTCCGCCCAAGTAATAATGATTTGGCCGGTCGGATTCACGAATGACCGCATCAAACCCAACATCGCTTCTGGATCCGCGAAATGCTCAAATGCGGAAATGGAAAGAACCACATCGAAGGCTGCCTTGAGCTTCTCGGGAACCGCTTTCACGAAATTGACTGGCACGCCCGCGCTTTCGGCGAGTGCGCGGGCGTGCTCCAGATGGCTGTCGACGATATCGACGCCCCAAACTTCCGCGGCGCCCAGTTTTTTCATCGCTACCGCTTGCCATCCCGGCCCGCATCCAAAATCAAGAACCAGCCGGCCCCGGATGCGCTCGATCAGATCTGGCACTGTTTTTAGCGGAAAGTCGAGACAGTTCTCAAGAGTATAGTGCGCCGTTGCGCCGATCTCCCGGCCCTTGGGGTCACGCGCGAAGGACATCAAAATTTTCTCCTGAAGAGAAAACCTATTCGGCGGGGATGAACTCATGCCCAGAAATTATTATTCCACATGCTCTTCGATGGTGGCACGCTTGAGGCGCCGCGCTTCAGGCGCCAATCCTTGGATCTGGCACCGGATAACCGATCGCGAAATGATACACCACCTGTCTTTGCCCGGAGGTCAGATTGAGATAGCGGTGCACCTCATCATCGTAGAACGCTCCAATGCCAGTCGCTCCCAACCCCAGCGCTTCGGCTGCGAGATAGAGCCGCTGGCCGATCGCGCCTGCTTCGAAATGCACGTATCGGTAACCGCGGTCGCCGTGTAAGACGGCCGCACGCTCCAGATCGCCAATCATCGAGAACGCCACGCAGGCGTTGCCCGCAAGATCCTGTCCCAGGCTGAGGCCCGCGGCGGCAACGCGCTGATCGCCGGACCGAATCTGCTCCAACTGCGCTTGCACCGGCCAGTAGCGATACACGCCGGACGGTAGGTCGTCGACGCGGTGGGCATACACGTAGAGCTGGATGAAACGTGAGCCCCCGAAGTCCGCCGAAAGCGGCTGGCTCGCGGCGCCGAGGATGGCCGAAAGCTCTGCCAGCGACATCGATTCTGCTCCACCACGGAAGTCCAGCGCCGAGCGGCGCAGTCGCACAACCTCGCCGAAGGGCCGCGTCGATGATGCCGGGGCAGGCAAAGTGATCTCTCCGGATCCCTCGTCCGCGCCGATAGCTGCCAGCCCTGCGGCCAAGTTGGACTTCGTCGCGGTATGCATAGCGTCGATCAATGGATAGCTGACCCGGTGATCGGAAAGCCGATTCGCGATTCCGCCTTGCCAAACTGGCGCTTGGGCGGCCACTTGGGCCCTTGGAATTGAGCTGCCGCTTATTTCAACCAGCAGCATTGGCCATTCGTCTTCACTCAACCCGCACGCTTGCGCAATCTCATCGTCCTGGAACCGGCCCATCGCGAAACTGTCGCAACTCGCTGCCCGTGCCGCCAAGGCGACCGCTTGCCACGCGTGTCCCATGTCGTGCAGGCAGTATCGATAAGCCCGGTCGCGATATTTCCACGCTTCGCGCCAGGCAATGCTGCTCAGGATAAATGTGATGGGAGCAGAGCCGCCCGCCAGCTTCATTTTGAAATCGCCAGTCGCGCGCTGTTCCACCATGTGTGACGACGGACGATAATGATACAAACCGTCCGGCCATCCCTTTAAACCCCGCGTCACAAAATGAAATTCCGTCGGATGCAGGTTGCCGGAAGACGGATTTACACGCAGCGCGTAACGGTCTCCAGTGGATGGAACCAGCTTTGAGGCGCTGATGGCAGCGGAATAAAATAGCAGCTCCGACAAGAAGCAGGGGCCTGCGGTGGCGTGCGCCGCGCCATACGCTCCTTGAAGCAATTCGAGCGCGGGGATCTCAGGGCTGGGCGGGTCGGCGGGAAGGTCGAGCAGTGGCGCGCCTTCGTAATGCCGGAACGGATCGGGCATATTCTTCCAATCGAGAAAATGCTGCGATCGTCGTAGGGATTGGACGCTGTGCTTAGTCGATTCGTGATATTCGCGCCAGGTCATCGCGGATGGATGCCGAGGGCGCTCCGAGCTTAAGCGGTCCCGCCGATGGGAGCTTGCCATCGAAACAGGAAAAAGTGGCGGCCGCACAGAGCGCACCGGTAAGGCAAAAGAATCCAGTGGATCGCCTTCTCGATGGCGTTCCGGACGCCTACTCCTCTAAACTCGATCGATCTGCAATGCGGACATTTTGTAGAGAACATACTAATCCAATCTCGTCGACCTCAATACTGCTGCGGGCCGCGCCAGGCAGCCCCCGGATTCTCGACCACAGGCCGGCGCGGCGCTTTTCTCTTGTGAGCCGCTCCCTCTTTGGCGGCGGCGCGCTCATCCGCGCAAGTGCGCATAAGCTCCTCGCTAAAGATTATTGCGCGAGTTTCCTCGATGACGTCACCGCGCTCCAGCAGTCCCCGGCACATCAACGGCAGCTCTTGCAGCCGGATGCCGTATCTTCGACTGAGAGCAAGATCGGCGCTGACAGTCCACCTGGTCCGTATCCGGTCCTCACCCATTCGTTCGAATGCAAAGACTCGGAATCCGAGCTCTTGCGTGAACCCGGTCAGGATGAACTGCATCTTTACGCTTCTTACGGGACTATCCATGATTTCCTTCCCGGCGGGGGCCGCCGTCATATACGCACCGTCGAAGACCGGTTACAAACGGGCTCGTATTCAAGCACCAGGCGATCCTGGCGGGCCGCCCGGCGCGCTTCGTCGCAAATCTCAAACACGAATCCAGTCGGCATCCGTTTCATAAGCGAAGCACCCAGATCCTGCAGATGATGAAAGAGAGCGCCTTGTATATTGTCGGTCTCGCCAATGTAAATCCATTCTCGCGCATTCGAGATTCCATAAACGCCCGATGCAACCGGAGCGTGCGATTGGATAGCTCTGGCGATAAAGGGCGACGGAACAAACCGATCAAATGGCATCCTGCATCCTTCCCGCGGCGGCTTTTAATGAGGTCTTAAGCAGTCGCACCATTTTTCCTTGGAAACGAGGATTTCTTGCCGGGGTCCGCTTTCAGACGCAATCGTTCCACCAGTTTTTTCCCGAGGCTTACGTCCTCCGGGTTTGATCTGTAGCCCGGCATCTTCGGATCGATGAACTCCCTGCGGAATAGTTGATCCGATGCCAAAGACGTCAACAGCGCGAGTTCTCTAGTACTAAGCTTCACGGTAATGAGTGTCATTCTGCTGTTCCTGCCTGGCCGCCAAAAAGCGAGCCATTTTGAATATGACGCGAATGCGCTGAGAGGCTTATGTACGGTAGCCCTAAGAAAGTTCTCGAACGGATGGCATCGATCTCCAGGCAATTACACTTCTGCAGCTTCACGATCGCTATCAGGCGTTTTAGCGCTGCTTGGATCATCTGGGGCCGTCCAAATCCGAAGGCCGTGGTCTTAATCGTGCCGGCCATCAGAAAAAATGTCCATCCCGCGGTGGCGAGTTCCGTTTCGAGTTGTTGGCGATTCGGATTATTCGTCACTCGCCCCCACCCGCTGCGGGTCATGGCGCTTTCGAGTCCTAACGGCGCCGGGAGAAACGTGTTCCGTTCGACCAATATGGAGCCGGGGCTGATGGTTTGATAAATCTCTGATTGTGAGTTCATTCGCGATCTATTCTGAGGGCCAACCTAGGGACGAAAGTTCGGCTTGTTCGCGGTCCGCGCCTTCTCCAGCGCCAGCCGGTCGTCGTCATCGCGCTTCTTCTGTTTATCGATTTCTCGCTGCGGCGCTTGCTGCGTCTCCAACCGGACCGCCTCGACGATTGCCGCCTGAGCCGCGGCGTCCGCCCGTTTGGAATACAGAATCATGGCAAAGCTGGACCGGTTTCCCGTCTGAACAAGGTTGTAGGAGTATTCCGGGTCTTCCCACCGCGCTATAACTTGCGCGGCTTCGCCATAAGTAGAGTGGTATTCGACCTCGGCCGCGGGCTTGCTGGCAGTTCCATAGGTCTGCGAGATAGCGTCGATCACGTCTTCCGTGGTCATCCCTTCCATGCGGTAGCGGTCATAGCTGATCACGATTCGAAAGAGCTCTCCATTGTAAAAGGAAAGCAGTCCGTCTTCTACCGGATCCGCTTGTGCCTGCTTCGCCTGTATCGGCCAACGCGGCCGCCAGTCCAGTTGTTGGATCAACGCTGGGTGCTGGTGCAGCACAGTCGCCTCCGACGGATTCATGCCGGCCTGCTTGGCCGCCGCGGAAAGGTTCATGCCGAATTGGAAGCCGCGGTAACTGGAGAAGTCACCGGCGCGGAGCATCGACATCCCGAGAACGCCGCCGAACAGAATCCCGACAGCAACTGCGCGTGCGCGGGTCATTTCGCTTTCGCGTCCTGAATCGCAATGGAAGGGATAGTGAGTTGTGACGACCTTTTCCAGTTCATCCAAGCCAACCCGACGCATAGCGCCGTACCCACGCTGGCCAGGGAAACAGAAACATATCCATAGCGGCCGTAGAACATCAATGCGGCCGGAATGAAGATGAAGGCTACAACCAGGTAGGCGACCGCGGTCGTATACCCGGTCCCCGTAGACTTCTGCTGTGTGTCGAACATGGCACTCCTTCGTTTGTCGCGGATGGCCTAAGAAGAAGTGAATCAGATCGCCTGACTTAGTTCAGGTGACCCGTGAGTGGGCAGAAGTGCTCAGACATTTACCATTATCGGTTAATTTCTATTGCTTGTCAAGCTGGCTCATGCCAAAATGGCCGTGTAGATTGACTTGGATGGGTTAAAATGGACGTTTCCCTGGTGATCAAAGAGCGCTTGGGTGCGCTCGGCTTCGATCAACGGGACCTGGCTGCGGCGGTTCAGGTCACCGATTCATATATCTCCCAACTCCTGACCCGCAAAAAAGCTCCGCCCGCACCCGGACGCACGGATATCTATGACCGCATCGGCGAATTCTTAAAGCTCCCCGCCGGCGAACTTTCGAAGCTGGCGGAGGCGCAGCGGCAGGAGGAGTTGAAGAAGCGGGTTGCTGCACCACCCCGGCCGCTGTTCCAAGAGTTCCGCGAGTTGGTTCTCCGTAAATGCGATCCGGAGACTCAGAAAGAAGTACGGAGGATTTTTGAGAGACAGCCCTTCGGTGAACTCGAACGCCTGGTGACGCAGAAACTCCTCGATGTCGCCCAAGGGGTCGCCAAAGAGGAATTGCGGAGTGAGGAGTGGCTGCGTCTGATGGCCCAACTGAGCGGCCGCAGCTACGAGCAAATGCGAGTCGCTATGCTGGACTTTCTCGATACCGACGTCTTCAACGTGTCGATTGAGAATTGCGTATCTTTCCTCGATCCCATGCTTGACTCCTGGGATATCGACCTGAAGACTTTTGGTATAGAAGTGGCGCTGAACCCGCGTCTGGCGCCAGGCAGCCTGAAGCGATTTGAGTTTGTAGAAGTGGAGTCGCACTTGCCCTTCACGCTGGAGCCGGGTTTCGAACACTTCCTCAACGACAAAGCCTTGAGCGGCGACGCCAACGAGGAAGAGATCGAATTCTTGAAGACCCTGAACTTCAAGGGCAGGCGCCCGTCGGCCATGTATTACTACCGGGAGTTGCAAAGCCTCAGGGATCCTTTGCATTTCCCCACCACGTTGTAAAATGTCAGTTACTGGTTCATTTTGTCAGCGTAGCCGATGCCTCTACCGGTGGCGGCTACTACTTACAGATGGTTGGGATTCGAAGGCTTGCCCAGACGATCTGTTTCAATTCCAATCGTTCGGCCAGTGAGCTATTCTGAAATCGTCGGAGGCTTTTCCGTGAAGTCACCACAGTCCGATGAGCTAAAGGACTTCCTTTTGTCGCGGCACGAGCGCGTGCCGGCGAACGAGATCGATTGGAAAGAACGTCGTAGAGAATGGATAGGGGCAGTGGAGCAGTTGTACCAGAAGGTCACCGACGAGTTGCTTGCCGACTCCATCAAGCGACAACTCGTGACCGTGTCCCGTGACAAAAAACAGATCAAGGAAGAATATCTGGGTGCGTACCAGGTGCCGGAATTGATCCTTCATATCAGCGGAGAGACCGTACGATTCTCACCGAAGGGTCGCAACATCATTGGCGCAAGAGGGCGCGTGGATTTGGTTGGCGACCTCGATGCAATGACCCTGGTGCTTGAACCTGAGGGGCATTGGAGTGTTGTTCTCTCCCGCGTGCCGCGACAGGTCGTGTCGTTGGATGGCAAAACCTTAGCTGAGGCACTGCGGAGGGTGATGCGATAAGGCATGCACCGGTTCGAAGCCCAACGCGTCCAGAATCTGGATGGGGTATTTCGTTGGTACGAACTGCAACTGGTTCTTTTGAACGAGGAAGACAGACAACTGCCGCAACTCCTCTCGGGTGCCTTGATCCCGGAGAGATACCGCGACGAAAGTTTGGACGAGTTACGGGAGCAGTTCGCTTTAGCCAGAAAACATCTGCAGTATGCTGCCATGCTGCACCTTCTCACAACCACGGAAGCGTTGTTGCATCTGGCATTTAGGGAGCTCTCAACACGCCAAACTAAACCTGCGATTTTCCGTCGATTCCGCAAGATTGAACGGGAACGAGGTGTGAGGATTCGGCTGGTAGAGGACATTCTCAACACATGGATGGACGTATATCCGGAAACCACTCGGTCTATTCGGGAGTTCAAAGGTGTCGTGCCGCTACGCGATTGGCTTGCCCATGGGCGGTACTGGAATCCAAAGATCGGCCGACCCGTATACGAGGTGAGGGACGTTTTTGATATTGCATCCGAAATGTTGAATAGGATGCGGGATGCGGGTTGAGGAATCGAGAATGGAAGGCGGCGATCTGATTCCGTAAGGCCATTTAGTTGGGCAACTAGTTAACTACCGCGGAAACAATAATGGGAGGAACAATGGCGAACGAATCCAGTACCAGGACGACAGGCGAAATCAACCGGCGAGATTTCGTGAAGACTACAGCAGCTGCGTGTGCAGTGTACGCCGCAACGAATGGACCGGGCGCGCTTGCGGCCTCCACCGACGATTTGGCCAAGTTAACCATCGGCCAAGCGTCCCGGAGGCTGCGTGCTCGCGAAATCAGCGCAACCGAGCTCACCCAAGCCTGCCTGGAGCGGATCAAAACCTACAATCCCAAGGTCAATGCTTACATCACCGTCATGCAAGAGGAGGCTCTGGCACAGGCCGCTCAACTGGACAGCGAAGCCAAAGCCGGAAAATTCCGCGGCGCCCTGCACGGCGTCCCGATCGCGCTCAAAGACAATATCGACACTGGCGGAACGCGCACCACCGGCGGCAGCGCGGTTTTCGACGACCGTTTTCCCGATGCGGATGCTGAGGTCGTTCGACGCCTCAAAGATGCTGGAGCCGTGATCATCGGAAAGACGAATCTCCAGGAATTCGCCATGGGCAGCACCTCGGTGTCCACTTATTTCCTGCCAGTGCGAAACCCGTGGGCGCTGGATCGCATATCGGCCGGGTCATCGGGAGGCTCGGCTGCGGCCGTGATCGCCGACCTGGCCGTGGGAGCGCTCGGAACCGATACCGGTGGTTCCGTCCGCATGCCCGCCGCCTATTGCAGCATCGTCGGCCTCAAGCCAACCTATGGCCTGGTGTCGATCCGCGGAATCATCCCCCGTACTTACTCGCTCGACCATTGCGGGCCCATGACCAAGACGGCTGAGGATGCGGCCATACTGCTCAATGCCATGGTTGGTTACGACAAGCTGGATGTCGCCAGCGTAGAACATCCCCAAGAAGATTACGTCGCGGCACTCAAGCAGCCAGTCTCGGGTCTCCGGTTGGGAATCCCGCGAGCGCCGTTTTTCGATCGTCTGGACGACGAAACCTCCAAGGCGGTCGAAGACGCAATTGCCGTGCTCGGCAAGCTCACCAAAAGCGCCAAGGACATGCATCTGCCGAGCCCCGGAACTTACTCCCGAACGTTTCTGGATGGCGAGGTCGAAGCCTTCCATTGGGAGTGGATGAAGCGCAGCGCCGGCCGGTACTCCCTGAATCAACGGCGCGCTCTCGAGGCCATCCATAGGAGAATGAACGACACCGCGAGCGAGACCTGCTCGGCCAGAGTGGTCGACTATGTTCTGGCGAATTGGGAATTGATCCGATTGCGCAAGACCATCGACGACGCTTTCACAGATTTCGACTTGGTAGTGTTGCCTACTATGCGCGTTGTGCCAACCACCATCAACGATGAGCTGAACCGCGAAGAAGAACCCAAGCCCCATGAACCGGAAGAGACCTCGAACTGTCCCGCGTTCAATACATTTGGAATTCCCGCGGTCTCAATTCCCGTGTGGATTTTCCGCCAGCGGCCTGCCGATCGGGTTGATGATCGCCGGCCCGCGTTTTTCAGAAGGCCGTGTACTGGCGCTCGCTCAGGCCTACGAAAAAGCCACGCAGTGGCATGCCATGCGGCCGAAACTCAGTCCCGATATGCGCGTCCCGCCGGTAAAGCGCAATTCCTAAGCAGCCTCGTGGCGCACACACTTTTGTGTGCCGCGCCGGCACTCGTGCCGCCGCCCGGCAAGGCCCCGACTTGCCAATAAACTGGTATTCTGAGCCGAGCTATGTCGATGTCTTTTCGCATTGCCGCACTTCTTTCCGTAGCGCTCATCTCGCTCCAAGCGCAAGGCCCGGGCATCGGCCGGAACTACGGCCGGTCGATGGTAATCAGCCAGCAGGGAATTGTCGCCACCAGCCAGGTTCTCGCCTCTCAGGCCGGCGCGCAGATTCTCGCCCGCGGAGGATCGGCCGTCGACGCAGCCATCGCTGCCAATGCCGTCCTGGCTGTAATGGAACCGCTGATGGACGGCCTCGGCGGCGACATGTTTGCGATTTATTGGGATGCCAAGACCGGACAATTGACCGGCTTGAACGGCTCCGGCAATGCGCCGCACGGTCTGTCCCCGGCCTTCCTGGCCAAGCATGACATTAAGAAGATGCCCGCCGAAGGTATCCACAGCGTGACGATTCCTGGCGCCGTCGATGGCTGGTTCAAAATGCACCAACGTTTCGGCAAGCTGCCGTGGAAGGAATTATTCGGCGCGGCAATCGGATACGCCGAACAAGGCTTCCCGGTTCCCGAGGGCATGTACGAGATTTGGGGCACGCAGCAGACCATCAAAGAATTGAAGACCAATGACGAGTCGGCGCGTCTCTTTCTGCCCGGCGGCAAGCCTCCGCAACTCGGCGAGGTATTCCGCAATCCGGATATGGGCCGCGCTTTTCGTTTGATCGCAGAAAAAGGACCCGAGACATACTACCAGGGCGAGATCGCGGCTGCTATTCTCAAGACCTCGCAAAAGCTAGGCGGAACGATGACCGCGCAAGATCTCGCTTCTTTCTCCTCGGAATGGGTGACGCCGATCTCCATCGACTATCGCGGCTGGCACGTTTACGAGCTTCCTCCCAACGGCGACGGAATGGCCGCGCTCGAAATGCTGAACATCATGGAGACGGCGCCGCCGGCCGCGGAGGGCGCCTATAGCGCTCCGGAATGGCACGAACGCATCGAGGCGATGAAGTTGGCTTACTCCGACCTTCGTCGCTATGATGCCGATCCTCGCACCTATGACGTGCCGCTGGGCCGATTGCTCTCGAAAGACTATGCTCGCTCACGCGCGGCTTTGATTAATCCCAATAAAGCCAACTGCATGGTTGAACCGGGTGAAGCGCCGGCGGGAAGTACCACGTACCTGACTGTCGTTGACAAAGACGGCAACGTCGTTAGTTGGATTCAGAGCATCTTCGCTCACTGGGGTTCCAAAGTCACCGTGGACGGCATGGGATTCATGCTCCAAAATCGCGGCGCGGGTTTCTCGCTCGATCCCAAACAGCCTAACGTTCTGGCCCCTGGCAAGCGCCCGGTTCACACCATTATTCCGGCTTTCATGGAACGCGGCGATATGCACATCGGCTTCGGCATCATGGGCGGCGCGGTCCAACCGCTGGCGCATGCGCAGTTCGTGTCTAATATGGTCGACTTCGGTATGAATGTTCAGGCCGCGATGGAAGCCCCGCGCTTCGCCAAGCAAAACGCCGACGGCTGCAACGTTGCTCTCGAGTTCCGTTTACCGCCGGCGACGCTGCAGCAACTTTCGGAGCTGGGCCATGAGCTGCAACTGAGAAAAGAATACAACCAGAACATGGGACGCGGGCAGGCGATTCTGCACAATTCGAAAACTGGAACGAACTATGCCGCATCCGATCCGAGAGCGGACGGTGCAGCGGTCCAGGAGCCCATCCGGCCTTAATGCTCGAACGCGACGCTATAAATCAACACCGCTAGAACAATCGACGTGATCACAACATAAGTGCGGTCCCGCTCCAGCGCGAAGCCCACCAGCGAAAACGCCACGCGGGCGATCGGCGTTGCGATCAGTAGCAGCAGTCCGAATTGAATGATCGCGCGGCAGTTCGCCGGTCCCATCTCGTGAATAATGGAGCGCACGTTTCTATATTCCTTTGGCGCGCCTTCAAAGACACGGTAATTTTGCAATTCATACCCGTGCCGGACCAGATAGCAAGCGCCTGCTAGCAGCACGATCACGGCCGAGAGAATCACTCCGGTTCTCAACAGCGCGCTGATAATCCGCTCCAGGCGTTGATCATTCCAGTTGCTCATTAAAGCTTCCCCACTCCGGTAACGATCATCTCGATCGCCATCACCGCCACCACGATCGCAAACGTCCAGCGCAGCACCCGAACGCGCGCGCCCATCAGTTGACGCGCCCCAAGCAGGGAACCGGCTAAAACGCCCAGCATCACCGGCATCGCAATTCCCGGCTCGACATATCCGCGGCTCAGGTAAATTCCGGCGCTAGCCGCCGCGGTCACGCCAATCATAAAATTGCTAGTCGTGGTGGACACCTTGAACGGAATGCGCATCACTTGATCCATCGCAATCACTTTGAGCGCACCAGATCCAATGCCGAGCAGCCCAGAAATCGCGCCAGCGCCGAACATCAGGCCGAATCCGCCCTTCACATTAGAAACGTTATACTGCTGAACGCCGCCCTCGCCTGGATAAGTGCCATTCAGCTTGAGACGCGTCGCCAGCGGGTCCGGCTTGCTACTCGCGAGACTCTCCGAGTCTCCGCGACTCGACTGCCACGCCGAGTGGAGCAGGACTACTCCAAAGATGACGGAAAGAACCGAGGTCGGCGTTCGCGCCGAAAGAAACGCGCCCGCTAGCGCTCCCAGCGTGGTGGCGATCTCCAGAAACATTCCGATCCGGATGTTCGTGTACCCTTCTCGAACAAACGCGGCTGCGGCGCCGGAAGAAGTAGCGATCACCGAAACCAGGCTGGCGCCGATGGCGTAGCGGATATCGACGCCCAGCAGCAGCGTGAGCGCTGGAGTCACGACTACGCCGCCACCGAGTCCGGTTAGCGCTCCCAAATAACCCGCGACCGCCGAGATCCCAAAGACCAATGCAGTAAATTCGAGATTCGTCATCCGGATTTTGGCGCTATCGAGGCGCTATGTTGGTTCCATGGTAACCGTCCGGCCCGCCGGCATGGCCGACGCGGGCGCCATCTGGGAAATCCTCGAACCCACCATCCGAGCAGGCGAAACCTACACGCTGCCTCGCGACATGAGCCGGGAAGAGGCTCTGGCTTACTGGTTCGCACCGGGGCACGAAGTATTCGTTGCGGAAGAAAACGGGACAGTGGCCGGCACCTATTTCCTGCACGCCAATCAGAACGGCGGGGGCTCGCACGTGGCTAATTGCGGCTACGTCACCGCAGTTCACGCTTCCGGCCGGGGCGTGGCACGCGCGATGTGCGGCCATTCGCTCGAATACGCGAAAGCTCGCGGCTTCCGCGCTATGCAGTTCAACTTCGTGGTCAGCACCAACCAACGCGCGGTCCGGCTTTGGCAAAGCTTCGGATTCGAAATTGCCGGACGTCTTCCTGGAGCCTTCCTGCATCCCACAGCCGGCTACGTGGATGCGTTGGTCATGTATCGCGTCCTGTAAGTGGGTTCGTCAACGCTGGAAATCCTCGCCGCTGTCCGCGACCGTAAGGTTCGGGCCGTCCGGCCATTCCCGCCGTGGGAAATGAGGATGTCCCCACCGTGTGTAGCACCGCTGAAGCGCTATGCTGTCGAGATAAGGTAAGTCTGGGTGGATATCAAATGAGCAAACTAGCCGAACAACACTGCGTGCCGTGCCGCGGCGGCGTGCCACCTCTAAAAGGCCCGGAGCTGACACGCTACGCCGAACAATTGCCCGACTGGAAAATCGTCGAAGAGCACCACGTCGCCAAGAGCTTTCTGTTTGCCGATTTTAAGACGGCCCTCGATTTCGTCAACCGGGTGGGCGCCGTGGCGGAGCAGGAAGGCCACCATCCCGATCTTTGCCTGGCCTGGGGAAAAGTGGACGTGCAGATCTACACCCACAAAATCCGCGGATTAACTGAGAGCGATTTTGTGATGGCGGCCAAGATTGATCAAGTGTACTCTGCGGGTCTTCGCTAGCCCGATTATTTCTGCCCCGGAGATTCACCGGCAGGAAGCTCTTCACCCTGGCCCGGCCGTAGACGCTGCAGATCGCGCCATTGCTGCTCGGTGAGCACGGTCCGCAATTTCAGGCTCATCTGCGACAGCGTGCGTGTCAGATCAGCGCGGGCCGCAATCAGGCGTTCGATCGCTTGGTTGGCTTTTGCCTGATCAACTGGTTCGTGGTCGAATTGAGCTTCCAGATCGATCTCCGCTTTACTGACTTCAGCGCGAATGTCGATCAAATGCGGCCGGAACTCAAGCACCGTGGCGCGGATCTGCTGGCGCTGAACATTGGTCAGATTCAACTGTTTGGCGACCACCGGCTTGCTCCACCAGGCGTAGAGACTCTTCGGCATCTGACCAAACATCGAGCCGCTCAGTAACGCAGCGAGTAGAATGTAGCGGCGCATGGCTATTGCTCGAAGAGCTTGTGCATGGGTGCGATCGCCTTGGGCTCGGCGCTCTGCTCGATGGCGGTGAGATCGGAGAACAGCTGTTCGTCGCTAATATTCGAAGCCGGCCCGCGTCCTCGCTGCAGCGTCAAACCGAAAACCATCACCAGCACCATCGCAACCGGCAGCGCCCAACGTAACGTCAGCCAGTTGTGCTGTGGCTCATGTAACCGTCGATAGATGCCGCGGCGCTGCGCGGCCAGGAAATCCCGTGATACCTCCGGTTGCTCCGTGATTCGCGCGCGGACCATCCGCAGCCGCTCCATCTCATCGCGGCATTCGGGACAGTCGGTCAGGTGTTGGTCCTCATCCTTCAACCCGTACAGCCACTGTTTGAAATCGTTTTCGTTCCAGTGTTTCATTTTCTTCGTCTTCCTCAAGCGCGAAAGTACAAGTCGTGCAGCTCCTCCCGAAGCTTTGCGGTGGCACGAAACAAATGCACTTTCACGGTACCAATATCCAAGTCCAGAATCTCGGCGATCTCCGCCATGCTCCGGTCTTCATAATGCCTCAATGTGAACGCCGCTCGCTGGCGAAGACTTAGCTTTTGGAGCGCGCCTTCCAGCCGCTGGGCAATCTCGGTGGCGAAGACGTGATCGACCGCGTCCGGACCCGCTGTCGCCGCCAGTTCCAGGATGGTTTGCTCGTCCTGCGGGTTGGGCCTTTTTCGCCAGAATTGCCAGCGGCGCGAACGCAACCGGTCCAGACAGGTGTTTACGGCTATCCGGGTCAGCCACCGGCCGGCGTCTTCCAACTCTTTTAATTCAGTGCGGTTGAAAGCCTGCCAAGCCTTGAGAAAAGCGTCCTGGGTGGCTGAATCAGCCTCTTCAACATCTTGCAGCAATCGCCGGCATAGCAGAAAGATACGCTTCTGCTCGGAAACCATCCAGATACCGAACTCGCGCGTGCTCGCCTGCGTGTCCAGACTGGCTCCCAGCCGATCGGCCATGACGCCCATCATATCTTCTGGACGAGTTCAGACGGATTCGGTTGACACTCCTCTGGGATTAACTGACAACTTTTCCGGTTGCTTACACTTACGATCCTTGTGAAAGGGTAGGGTCACCATCTGGAACACGTTTAGCCCCTGCCGGCTGGCCAGATCCGCTAGCCCCATTCGCATATTGGCATAGCCGGCCGCTGGCGCCGGAAGGTAGGTGCCAAAGATCCGGTCCCACCACGAGAATACCGTCCCAAAGTTCCGGTTCAGGTCGGAAAGGTCTTCGGAATGATGAATATGGTGGACATCGGGCGTGATAAAGAGCCGGCGCATTAGTCGATCGACTCGGAGAGGAACCGCGATATTGGCGTGCTCGAATATGTTTTGCGCGATCGTAACCACTTCCAGGCAAAGGACGGCGAGAGGAGGGGGCGCCAGAAGGGCGATTGCGCCCAGGTAAGTTAGTTGGCTCAATAGCATCTCACCGGGGTGAAAGAGCAGGCCTGTCGACCAATCGCAGTCGGGATCGGAATGATGGACCCGATGGATGCGCCAAAGTCCCGGTATGGCGTGGTACAAGCGATGCTGCCCGTAGCGCAGCAGATCCAGCAAAACGAACCCAACGGCAAAACGAAGCCAGAAGGACAGGCCCCGGTTCAGCAACCCGTAACTGCTGGCGCTCACGGCGGATGCCAGCATTACAGCGGTAGCCGGATAAATCCATCCCAGGGGCGAATTGATTAGGAAAGCCAGCAGAGCGGAGTGAATCCAGCGGCGCCCAACCGGAGCCGTCAAACGGCGGCGCGGCCGGAATGTCTCCCAGACGGCGAATATGACAAACGCCGATAGCAAGACGTATGTCGCCAACACGGGCAACTACTTCCTAGACTGTCTCTTACGGTGATACAAAACCAGGGCGCCGATACCTCCTCCGATAAGCAAAACTGTTCCCGGTTCAGGCACGGGTGGCGCAGCGACGCTAGCGAGCACTGGCGAAGCAATGGAAAGGAGCAAAACGGCTACCAACAATGCGAAAGAGGCAAGGTTTGTCATGCCGCCAAGAATATCATATGAGAAGCGATTCTAAGCCCGTATTGTCGGGCGAGTTGTACCAGAACTACTACGCTAAAGTCCCGGAGTTAACCGGCTTGGGCGTCATTCATCATTTCGGCGAGTTCAGGAACAACGCTGGTGATCGGCGCCTGGCCAAGCATGCGCGACACGGCGGATTTCTTTTCGTCGCTCAGCGATTTGGTGGTGAACACCGAACAGCCCTTGGCGATGCGCTGCACATCGCCCGATTCTTCTTCGATGGTCATTTCGTGCTCGACCCAGTTGGAAAGCGGAATATTACGGAAATACAGCCGTTCTTGCAGAACCATCGATTTCCTGCGGGCTGCCAAGGATTTGTTCTCGCGGAAGTAATGACGCTCTTCGACGCGGAAATCCTGCATGAAATCATCCAGCGCCCGGCGCCGGGCTTCCTGCTCGGTGGCCTTAACGCGCTCTTCCATGGTGTTCTTTTGGGTCCGCACTTCGGCGCGGGTTTCAGCCAGCGCCTCGCGCTCCCTGGCAACCGCTACATCCATGCGGGCTTGCATGATGTAGTAAGAAAGAAGTGCCGAGCCGGCGGCGATGAATAGGGGAAGAAGAATCCACAGAAGGGCGTCTAGCTGCATACCGTTTGTATTATCGGCAGTAGACTGAAGGAACCTTAGGTACTAGCGGCGGCCTGTTGGAGCTAAACGCCGGTCGCTACAAGCTTCTCAAACTACAGGATTTCTGATTGGGACCCATCGATTTTGCTTCCCGAGATCACAGCCGCGAAGAGCCCCAGCTTGAGTGTGAAAAGTGCCTTCAGGATGGACTTAATTCGAAAAACCAAGCCATTCGCCATGCCATAGTGCTTGCCGAAATAGACCGCCGCGCCATGAATGCGATCGGCTTCGAATATGGTATTTGAAGCCTCCGAGTAAGGCGATCCGGGGGTGTAAAGGGCGGTCACTCGCGGCATCACCAGGGTCTTTCGGGAAGACCGCCGAATCTGATAACACAATTCGGCGTCGGACAAGGATTCGCCATAGCGCTCGTCCAGGTAGTTGATGCCTTTAACGAAGTATTTGCGCACCAAAAATGCCTGAAAAGTCGCGTACTCCACTTCAACGGTTTCGGCCGCCGGATCGATTGTTACGGGAGCGACGTCCAGACCACTAGCCGGCGTCGGGAGCCGGAAGAATTGCCTGGCCGGACGCGCCTCGGTGTCAACCAGCAGAGGACACACCGCCATCACCTCCGGCTCTGATTCGATTCGCGCCAACAGTGAGGGAATGGTGGTGGGTAAGACTTCGACCTCGGGCGTAAGGAAGAAAAGATATTCGCCCGCCGCTGTGCGGGTGCCGATGTTGAGCGCCTTGGTGCGCCCGAAATAACGGGGCAGGCGCAGGATGGTCACTTGCGGGAATTCGGTATCCAGTTGCGGACTTTCGTCATGGGAGCCGCAATCTACAACCAGGATCTCAATCACGGCCCGATCGTTGGAACCTTCCAGCGCCGTCAGGCACCGGCGCAGCGCGGGCGCGCTGTCGTAGGAGAAGATCAATGCAGTGACCTTCGGCGCCGCCGCAGGCTCTACTTCTAGTGGCTTGGGCTCGGGTTCCGCCTCGACGATGGGCGCCGACTTTTTGGCCTCGGTCTTTCGTTTGGTTGCAATGGGCATGGATCAGGAAGAAGCAACTCGCAGAGTGATCATTTCCAGGTCGTCATTATTTCCAGGCCGTCATCAGGGTGTCGTTCACAAGCAACGCCACTTTGGTTGGAGGCGCCTTCAAAGGGATCGAAAATGGAACTGGATCGGTTCCGGTCGACAGCCAATATACGGCCCTTTGACGGCCGGTCTGAACTTCCAGGGGCACGAGCGCGGTGAAGTCATCCTCCACGCCTCGTTGCGCTACGGTTCCCGTGAGCTTCAATCCGCGCATGGAATACGCCAGCTTCATCGAAGGAATTCCAGTTCCATAAACCCAATTCTCGAAAAAAGTCTTAAGGGCTCGGTCCTGAGACTTGGGCGGCGTATAGGCAGCGGCCAATTCCCGAAACTGCTCCGTACTGATGGCAGCGAAGCGATAGCGATTCGAGACTTCGCGCAGAAAGGCCATGAACTGCTGGTCACCGAGCCGGCGGCGGAGCATATGAATGATCCACGTTCCCTTTTCGTAGGTGACCGGACGCCAGGCGTTGGGCGCGAGCGAGGATTGCAGGCGGAAGCCCCAGGTGATGGGGCCCGCTGATTCAAGTGTCTTGCCGTCCTCGGACTTGGCCAAAAGATGATTCTTATAAGTCTCCAGCACGGCATCCACGGCCTTCGGCCCTTTTTTCTTTTCGAGCATCATTAGTGCGGAATAATTGGCCAGTGATTCCATGAGCCACTCGTCAGAATAACCGGCCGATACCACCATATTGCCCCACCACTGATGCGCAACTTCGTGGCTCGCCAAAAGGTCCGAATAAAAAGTGTCTTCAACGTCAGGATGCAGATTTTGCGGGCGCTGGCCCTGGTTGAGATAGGCAAACGTCGAGAGGTAAACCAGACCCGGAAAGCCTTGGCCAAACCCGCCGGGAATGGGAGTAATCGCGAGGTTGCGAATAGGCGGCGGACCGAACTGAGCGGTCATGAAATCGAGCGTATCGGCTACGCCTTTGACCAACTGGGTCATGCGGGCGGCAGGGTCGGGCGGCGGCAGGGGCGCGGCCGCTTCAGAAATCAAAGCTTCAGGCGCGCGTCGCGGTCGGTGCATTGGAAACGTATCAGGCGGCGGCAGGGCCATGCCAGTCTTAGGCTGGAGCGCGCGTTCCAGATGGCGATTGGCGTAGACATCGATTTTGTAGCCATTCTCCACGGTCGAATCCACTTGAAAGTTTCCCAGGTTGAAGCCCGCTAAGCGGATGGGCGCGTCGGTCTTGCGGCGGGTGATGCGCCAATCGCCTTCCGTGCGGTCCTCTACCGGTGCGCCGGTGGCCACCAGAGTCAGATTCCGGGGATAGCGGAAGGTCATATCGTAATTGGCGAACTCGACGCCGAGCCGTGGATACCAGGTGCCGCGCGAAGTTACGAAAAAAACGTCGTCACCGGCTTTCTGAATCACCGCGCCTTCATGATGAATTTCTATTTCGTGGGGTCGAGACGGATCGAGCGGTGCGGCTGCGACCAGCAGAAATTGATCATTGTCACTGCTGGCAATCAGGTTGGACCGGAGGGATTCGCGCTCAAAGACCTCCACCGGCTCACCATCGATGCGCGCCTCTGTCACGTGCATGTTGTGCGAGATGTTGAAGGGCAGGGCGGGGCCAAGGTTTTGCTTGGGCGTCAGCGTAATGCGCGTCACAGCCTTCAATAGCAGGCTGGAATCGATGCTGGAATCGATGCGGAAATTATCGAGCGAGAAACGCGCTGCGCGCGGGGGTTCGCCGCTGCGCACCGACCGGGATGGAAAACTGGCCCAGGTATCGAAATAACTCCGATTATCGCGATAGACCAGCTTGCCGGCAAAGATCTGTTCCCTCGTTATCGGATCGTGAAGAAGATCGAAACTCCCGAGCTTCTTGCCCGACACAGCCATGTAGAAGAAGCCGGCCTTTCGGTCGCCGGTCAACAGATCGTACACTACCCGGGTCTCGAAGCTTTCGAACAGGTTGTGAAGGGTCGGCCCGGATTGCTCGAGCATGAGCTGTCCCGCTTCGGGGCTTTTCTTGGCGGCTGGGTTGGCTTGGATTTGCGCCAGAAGGTCGTCGCCAGTTCCATCGGTGAAGATGAAGGCAGCGCTACTGAGGTGCTCATCCAGGTTAGGCGCGTCGGTGAAGGTGGCGAGCGCCCGGCGTTCGCTCCGGAGGGGGGGCAGCAGGAGCACTTCGGCATCGCCGGCCTCCGCTGTCGCGGCAAACACGGCGCCCGGCCGAATGCCATTAATAGGCTTGGTGAAGATGATGTAGCCGGAAGTGAGATAGACCTTGATGTCTTCCTTGGAGAAATTGAGCTCGGTGACCCGGTAGCATTCGCCGGCGTCTAGGGTGAGCTGCTTGAGTTGGCGGGAGAGATCGGCGGCGCCGGCGGCAGAGGCGAGGCGGGCGATCAGGAGCAGGAGGGGAAGACAACGGACCACATAATCAGTTTAGCCCCACACCGCATGAGTTTAGTCCCACACCGCCAGGATCGCTCCCATGACTAAGATCGAAATCAACTGGTAGCCGTTGTTCAGCAGGTACAGCTTGACCGGTTTTCTTTCATACGTTACGGTGCTGATGGTGGCGACGGCGACGAAGCCTAGCCAGTTGAGGAACCCTATGAACAACCCTTCAACCACAGTGTGAGCGCCGGCCCACCGGATGGTGTGAAACAGAACCAGGGCCATGAGAAGACTACCGAGAGCGTCGAATACCAGCGCTTTGGGGAGGCCCTGGTTTACCTGGTCCTCGCTTATTCCGGACATCCGGATCCAGGGCTTGAAGAACAGGGCGTTGGAATACCACAGCGCGCCGAGCGCCATTTTCACCATGGCGGCTCCGAGAATTGGGACGAAATGAAGGTGCAGTTCGTGCATCGCTTTGACACCGGGGTGCTGGGCCGCAATTGTAACAGCCTGGGCCGGAGCGATACTCCAAGGTTTCTATGAGAGCGCCTTAGTTCTCGGGGCGCGTCTCGACAGTAACAACCTGTCCGTTGTCCAGACGGATGGTTCCGATCTGCCGTCCATTGGCCCAATACTGGCAGGTCTCGCGGAGATGTCCATCGTCATCGGGAATGCTTAAGCGGGAGGCTGGCTGCCCCAGCGCGGCCAGCAGCTGGTCTTCGGTAGTCCCGACTTTGATGTTCGCGATTTCTTCAACAGTCGGAACCTTGACGATGGGCTGGGCGATCGGAATCGGCGCAGTGACCGGTGGCACCGACGCCGCGTGGATCAAGGCCGTCGCAGTCTCATCCTGATGCAAGGGCTTCCGAGCCTCTCGGCTGCGGGACTGAGAAGCAGATTGGGAACCTGACAGCGGCAAAGGAGCCAGAGGAGCATCAACACTCCGAGTCGGGGAGGGTTTAGATTTGGCCGTCACCGGGTCCGGCGCTGGACTGGTCACAGATTTAGGCGTCTTCTTGGCTTCGGGTTGGGCCGCCTTAGCGGTTTGCTTATCGGTGTCGCCGAAAATCTTCGTCATGGAGTTGCTGAGGCTCTTCCCGGCTCCGGTCCCAATGGCCGCGCCGGCTGCCGCTGCGGCGTGTTCGGTCAGGGCCTGACCATGAATACTGGCGGCCAATATAAGACTTGCAGGTATTACGAGTGCGAGCGAACGCATGAATTCCCCCCTCTTTCCATGCTAAGAGGAAGGATCTTGCGGAGCCACCCTGGAAACACCTTAGTCCTTCCCGGAAAAAGTACTGCCACTCGCACCGGGCAGCAGCGCCTAATTTTCTCTTTTCGCCAGACGCCGCATTTCCAGAATCGTGAAGGCAATGCCCCCGGCGAGCATGGCGGCGGCAATAGCAACCATGAGACTGCCCTGCCAGCTAAGCATGGCTAGAAGACCAGAAATAAGCGCGGCGGTCGCCGCGGCGATTGCGATGAAAGGTGCGTATGACATGTGATTCGCCTCTTTTCTTAACGGACATATAACCAGACGTCCGCCAAATGCCGGCGCAGGTAACAGTCTTGTAAAGATATCGTGCGTGCTTGGATTCGGGGAGGATAGCATTGTGAGCAACCGGATATAATCGTTGTACCAAAGGAGTCGAAGATGGCACGGCAATTCCCGGTGGCGCTCATTGCGCTGGCCCTACTTCTCAGCGGGGCACTTCACAGGGCATCAGAGGCGGCGACGCTGGACCCCAACAATCCGACCGGTTCGCACGGGTTGGTGCTGATCGACAAGCGGGGCGCACATGTCCGCTTCGTCGATCCATCTACCTATAAAGAACTGTCCAATCTCGAAATAGGCAACGCGCCGCACGATCTCGCCATTTCGCCCGATCATAAGACCGTTTACATCCCCATCTATGGCGACGGAGTCTATGGCAAGAATCCGCATCCGGGACACACTATCGCGGTGATCGATCTGGCGACGCGCCAGGTTACAGCCACCATTGACGTCTCGCCTTACATTGCACCCCACGGGATCCAGGTGGATAAGCATGGCAAGCTCTATGTAAGCTGCGATCTGAGCCGCAAGCTACTGGTGATCGATCCGAAGACGCGTGCCATTGAAGCGGCCATCGATACCGAAGGGACGGGACACTGGGTCGCGGTACTGCCCGACGCCAGCAAAGCCTACGTTCCGAACAAAAACGACAAGATGTTTATCAGCGTGATTGATCTGAAGACGCGCAAGATGATCGCACGGATTCCGGCGCCCAACGGCATTCAGGGTATCGCCGCATCACCCGACGGCAAGCGTGTGGTGGCTTCCGATTTCACGGAGCCGGTGCTGCTGGTGATCGACACCGCCACCGACAGCGTGATCGACCGGGTGCCGCTTCAGGAAACGACCCGGGGCTCGTTCAAGCCGCGCTACACGCCCGATGGCTCGAAGATTCTGGTATGCAGCATATCGGAGGGACAAGGGCAGGTGAACGTCATCAGCACCGCGGACCTGCATGGGAAGCAGCAGGTGCTGGCGGTGGGGAAGAACCCCATGGGATTCGCATTCGCCCCTGACGGCCACACAGTTCTGGTGGCGAACGACGGAGACGGCACCGTTACGGTGATCGATCTCGATCAGATGAAGGTGGTGTCCAGCTTCAAGGCTGGTACGGGAATTGAGACGGCGTCGTACTATTAACGCCGTCTGCCTTTAACAGAGCTTCTAGGGCTTGATGGCTAAGGTGACGCCGGCCTGGCTGCTGACATTGCCGACTGTGATCACCACCGAAACGTTGGTCCCTCGCGGAACATCCGCTTGAAGTTTTCAAGCGTTGTTTATTGGTGAGCATCGCGCTTGCCAGTTCACATCTATCGGCTAGAGTTGATCGGTTGTGCGTGAGTTGGTCACTTTAGACTGTCCAGAAACTGCTTACGCACCTCTTGGAGTGTCTCGAAAGTCTTTTGTGCCTTTGGATCTAGCGCTTGTTCGGGAGTCAGAGGAGGCCATTCTGGAGGCACAACAGCGTCGGGTATCTTTATTTTCCCATGCACTACCTCATGCGCGGCAACATTCGCCTGCAAATAATAAAGCATTAGCTTAGCTTGTGCCCAGGGAATAGTAATGGATGTGTGGACTTCAATAGATTGAGAACGCGCTGAATATTCGCCGAAGATTAACTTTAGATCCCATACCGTAGGCTCGAACATTGTATTGTTCGCATAATCCGCATTCACTTCGTTGTTTTCCGCGGATTGACCGCCGGCCTGTGCTTCATCCATTCTTGTCATCCTATTGAATGAGCAAGCAAACCGCTCCAAAGATCAGACGGATGGGAAGACGGCGCACGGGTAAACCTCTTCTTCCTTCGCGACGAACGAAATGAGTACGAAGCTGTTTGACGTGGTGATATTGAAAATCGTGGAACGTTGGGCATCTCTGTACCAGTCAACAAAAGTCGATTCATCTGATCTGTCGGATTCCACCCCGGTGGCTGTGGCATCCGTGTACTGAACCAAGGCGTGCCCTTGTTAATCCATTCCTTGCGAAGATCGGCATGCGAGAACCTCAAGTCGTTATAGCCAAACTCAGTACCACAACATGAGCAGATATTATTGTCCCTCGGAGGAAATGGCATACTGTCAAAGCCGCACACCGGACACCTATGCTTCATTGTTTTGCCGCCTCGCTCAGATAGTAGTCGAGATTCGAAGATTGTCCGTGGAACATCGGATCGGGACGATAGCACGTCTTGATAAAGCGGTCTCTCCTCAGAATAGCGAATACGTCCGCAGCCTCATCATACCGCACCAAATCACCGTTCCATGAACGAACAAATTGCAGAGCCGAAGCCGGGCACGGATTCCGCAGGAAATGATCTGCAAATGTTTCATAATCTTCCTCGGTCATTAAGCACAGCCTCGGACCGTGATTCTGAAAATGATCTGCCCGGTGCAGCAGCGATATGAAGCCTCGCGTGTGCTGGCACGGCATTACTCTTGGGTATCATATCATCCTGCAACTTCGCGCTTGGGGCCGCCTCCGGTTCCCTCCCGATGTCTTCAGTCAGCCTTGATCGTTCGTCCGAGCGCGCACTGATTGTGACGATGAAGATCCCGTCTAGGGCTTGATAGCTACTGTGACGCCGGCTTGACTGCTGACATTGCCGACTGTGATCACCACCGAAACGTTGGTCCCTCGCGGAACATCCGCTGGGATTTGCGCATTCACTTGCATCACTCCCGCTGGTTCTCCGGGTGCAGCGCCGGCGTATTGCACCTGGGCGGCTTCGCCCGCGATTTGAACCGTGACGGGCAATTGCGGCGTCGCCAAAACATTGCCGGTGATTGTTCCGTCCACACCTAACGGATTGGTCTGTCCGGCTCCGGTGGCATAGATACTAACAATCGATCCGGGGTCTGCTCCATTCTGGCTGGAGTTGACCGAGCCGTCCTGGTTCACGATGGCGCCCTGTCCGTACCCTTGGGCACTGGCGGTGAAGATCCCCGGCAGCGAATCAAGAACGGGAACGGTCATGGGATTGGACCGCGTCCCTTGGTACTCAATCATCAGGCTGGTGGTCCCCGAGCCTGCAATTTCATAGGGAACGATCACCGACACTTGCGTGGCCGAGGTATAGATCATTGGCGCCGGGTAGCCGTCGAAGAAAACTTGTGTGCCGGCCAAGTTGGTAGCCAACGCTCCGGAATCGGTCACCTGAAGCGTCGTGAGAGTGGAGGGACCCATGCCCGTTCCAAAAATGGTCAGGATCTCCCCAGGCGACACTGGACCGGGCGCATAACTGGCGGCATTGGCGGCGCCGGCGACAGAGGGCGCGGTTGAGATCACCGTCAAAGAGACTGGAATCGTGAGCGGGGCAACCGTGGGATCGGAGGGCGTGATGGTAATGGCGCCGCTGTGAGCTCCTGGCGACAGACCGATGGGGGCCACCGAGACCGACAGGTTCACCGGCGTCGTGCCATTGGGCGGGCTCACCATTAGCCAAGCTCCGCTATCTTGAGTGGCGGACGAGATCGAAACACTAACCGGAGCGCCGCTGCTGTTTACAGCCACGGACTGAGTTCCAGGCAAATTGCCACCTTGCTGATACGTGAACGCAAGGGGCGCGGGCGTCGCCGATAGGGTTGCTGGCGCGGTGACGTTCAGAGTGACCGCGATGGTCTGCGCCGCGCCTGAGGCGGGCAGGATGGTTATGGTGCCGTTGTACTGACCCACCGCCAACCCTTGAGCGTTGATGATGGCGGTCACGGTAATGGGCGTGCTGCCCTGCGTCGGACTGAGAACCAGCCACGTCCCGCCACCATTGGTGGTTGGTGAAGCGGTGAACTGCACCGGGGTTGTGCCGCTCGACAGCGTGATGGGCTGTTGCGATACTGGCGTACTGCTGGATACGGTTTCGGTGACCGTGATTGAGCTGGGGCTAACGGTCAGCGGCGTTGCAGCCAAAACCGTCAAGCTGACCGGCACCACCACCGGGCTGTTCGAGGCTGAGGAGGTGATGGTGATTGAACCGTTATAAGCGCCGGCGCGAGGCCTGCGAAGTTCGCTACTCCGACGCTGAAAGTCCCGGGTGTGGTCCCACTGGCGCCGCTATTGGCAATCAGCCAGTTGCCGGTGCCGGCGGAAACTGCCGCGTTGTAACTTACGGCGCTGCTATTCGAGCTGATGGTCTGACGTCTGATTGCTGGGAGCGCTGGCGGCTCCGGCCTGGACCGTAAATGAAAGCGACGCCGGACTGACCAGCATCTGCACGGCGGATGGCGTTCCAGTGATGGTAATCGTGAAGCTGCCGGTGGCGGTCTTTCCGCAAGGGTCCGTGGCCAACAGTGTGAAGGTGGATGCTCCGGCCGTTGCGGGCGTGCCCGCAATCGAATGTGTCCCGTCGGAGTTTACCTGAAATGCTGAGACCCACCGGCAGCGCTCCGCTGTTCACCGTGAATGATGGCTGAGGCGAGAAAGGAGTCACGCAGCCACCCAGAGCTTGCAATAACTGCGGAGAATAAGCTTGTCCGACCGCGCCATTGGGGAAAGAGGTGTTGGTGATATTGAATCCGGATGAGCCGGTGGAGGTCGCGTTGACGGTAATCGAGTAAGTCTGTGATTTCGTCGCGCCGGCAATATCGGTGACGGTGGCGGTGAACGGGTAGCTGGCGGCGGTCGCCGGAATGCCGGTTATATTGCCATTAGCCTGGAACGACAATCCGGACGTCGAAATGGGTCCCACGGGTGACCAGGTATAGGGAGGCGTGCCTCCGGTGGCAGTCAGCATGATCTGATAAGAGGTGGCAACCGTGCCATCGGGTAGACTTTGCGGCGAGATCGTGAGCGGGCTGGGGGTGGTTCCGGCGGCGCTCTGATTGACCGTGTAGGTCTGTCCGGCGATGGTCAGTGTTCCGCTGCGTGCCGCTCCGCTGTTGGCCTCTACTGTATAAGAAACGCTCCCGTTACCCGAGCCGCTGGCGGCGGACGTGATGGCAGATAAAACTCGAATTGCTGGCTGCATACCATCCGCATCCCGATAGTGGTGACAATATTCACGCTGCCCTTCCGCCCGCGGCGCTGACAGACTGGCTGGAAGGCGAAAGTGAAAAACTGCAATTCTGCGCCGGGAGTGACTGTCAGGCCAAATCCGCGGGTATACTGGACGCCTCCCACCGACGCCCGAAGCTCGTATCCACCCGGTGCGCCGGTGACTACCAGATCGCAGGTCGCCATTCCCGTATTGTCGGTGAGCACAACACCGGTTGGACCCGCGCAAGAAGCCGCGGGAGTAATAGATCGGATCTCCAGCATCCACGACTTGAACGCCCACGTTGGGAATGGGAGCCCCAGTATAGGGCTCCGCCCGCGGCGACCACCTGAACAACCATGCCCGCGGGTATGGTGTGCCGGATGCGGCGGTCAGAGTTGAATTATCGAGCGTCGGGGCGATTAGTTGGATGGAAACGTCCGGTTGGAGGGAAGACGACACCACCGTGGTAATGAAGAAATTCACGTTTCCGTAGGCGCTGCTGGCCGTTACGGTCGCGGCCAAGAAGGATGCGCCCAGCTGCAGGCTGGTTGACAGGAAATTCGCGCTGGCCTGCCCGTTCGCGTCGGTAACGTGTTAGGCTGGCCCCAATGATCGGTACCGGCGCCCTGCGTGATGGCCCAAGTTATCGCGACATTGGGCGCCGGCCTGTCCTGATGCATTCTTGGCCTGCACAACCAAGGGATTGTTTGAGAGGGATTGCGTGGCGAACAGTTGCCCATTGCCAGAGACGATGGTCAAGGTTTGTGCATGGACGAAGCCGGCAGCAGAACGCGGAGACAACGAAGCACAGATAGAACAACGAGAAATACGGGATGAAATCATAGCAAACACCAAGGAACTAACGGACAGAATACTCAGGAGATAGATCGGATGAACGCGGGACTTTCTTCAGCTTACCACCGTCGTCAAAGCGGCACCATACCAAAGAGCCTGGTTACGGCTAAATACCGACGAATTTTCGACATCATCCCCGGAGGCGCTGATGCAGACCGGATGTGAACGAGAGCAGACAAGCGGCCGCGGCTAGCGACAGTCGCATCGGCGACATCGCGCGTAGGATCGATTTCCACTAAATCGATCGCGCGCACGCGGGGATGAAGGCCGCATAACCGCGCTGCCCGCCGAAGTTCCCAGGGCGCCAAGCCGCCGGGACGAGAACCGGAAGCCGCGGGCGCAAAAGTGCGGTCGAGCACGTCCAGATCGAAATCCACATAGATGAAATCGGCTGAATTGGAAAGCTGGGTGAGCGCTTCGGCGGTGACGTTTTCGATGCCGCGCAGGCGGACTTGTTCGAGCGTGATAAAAGTGATGCCGGATTGGCGAGCGACGTCGGCATAGGCTCTCGAATTGGCGAAGGATTGTATGCCGACCTGAACGATCTGGCCGCCGGGGAAGCCATCGGCGAGCAATGCTCGGATAGGATTGCCGTTCGACAGGCCGTTGTCCATGGCGCCGAGATCGAAATGGGCATCGAAGGTGAGTAGGCCGGTGGCCGACTTAGCCGCGGGATAGGTAATGCTGTTGTCGCCGCCTAAAATCACTACCGCGGCGGAATGTTTCACGGCTTTTGAGACGGCTTCGCGGATGGGCGCAGGCCGCTTGTTCCGGACGAAGGTCGGCAATATTCAGATCGCCGCAATCGTGGACGCGCCAAAGCGCGAAGATCGCGGCCGAATTCGACATCATAAGTGCTGTAGCGGGCCGAGCGCGGCGCGGATGGCTTGCGGAGCGAGATCGCAGCGTCCGCCGCTTGAGGAGCCCAGCGCCGACCGGCGCTCCCAGCAGCGTGAGCGTGCCGATGGTCTTGGCTGAGTGCTCGCCGGCCAGCCACTCACCGGCGCTGGGACCAGTGGGGATCGATGGCGGATCTATGACCGTACACTCATTTGGCTGGGTCCATTGGCATTCGAATGCCGCGCTCATGCGCGAAGTCGACCGCTCTCGTATATCCGGCGTCGGCATGACGGATGACGCCCAGACCTGGATCGCTGGTAAGAACTCGTTCCAAGCGGCGCGCGCAAGGCGCGGTTCCGTCGGCTACCACCACCATGCCGGCGTGCTGCGCATAGCCGATGCCCACGCCGCCGCCGTTATGGATCGAAACCCAGGATGCGCCCGCGGCGGTGTTTACCAGCGCGTTGAGCAGCGGCCAATCGGCAATAGCGTCCGAGCCATCCAGCATGGCCTCCGTTTCGCGATAAGGCGAGGCCACCGATCCGGTATCCAGATGATCACGGCCAATCACGATGGGCGCTTCGATTTTGCCGCGGCTGGACATAATCGTTGATCGCCAGGCCAAACTCGGCGCGCTCGCCGTAGCCCAGCCAGCAGATCCGCGCCGGCAAGCCCTGGAAGTGGATGCGATCTTTCGCCAGCCGCATCCAGCGCTCGAGCACCGGGTTTTTGGGGAATAATTCGAGCGCCAGCCGGTCGGTAATGTGGATATCTTCGGGCGATCCCGAGAGCGCGGCCCAGCGGAATGGTCCTTTGCCTTCGCAGAACAGCGGCCGGATATACTCGGGCACGAAGCCAGGAATTTCGAACGCGTCTTCGACGCCGGCGCTCTTGGCTTGCGCGCGGATGTTGTTGCCGTAATCGAAGGTGACCGCGCCCATGCGTTTCAATGCCAGCATGGCGCGCACATGCTCGGCCATGGCATCGAAGGAGCGCCGCTGGTATTCATCGGGATTCGAGCAGCGCAAAGCCAGCGCATCGGCGAGCGGCATGCCATTCGGAACATAGCCTTGTAGCGGATCATGCGCGCTGGTTTGATCCGTCAGGATATCGGGGACGATGCCGCGCCGGACCATTTCCGGAAGCACGTCGGCGCAGTTGCCAACCAAACCGACCGAGATCGCTTGGCCGAGCTTGCGGGCTTCGTTGACGATTGCCAGGGCTTCATCGAGATTCGAGGTGATTCGGTCGCAGTAGCCGGTCTTGAGCCGCTTCTCGATGCGCGCCGGGATCGACGTCGACGCCAATGAAGCAGGCGTCGTTCAGCGTGGCCGCGAGCGGTTGCGCGCCACCCATCCCACCCATTCCGCCGGAAACGATAAGGCGGCCTTTCAGAGATCCGCCGAAATGCTTGTTCGCCGCGGCGGCAAATGTTTCGAAAGTTCCTTGCACAATGCCTTGGCTGCCGATATAGATCCACGAGCCGGCCGTCATCTGCCCGTACATGATGAGGCCGAGCTGCTCCAGACGGTGGAATTCCTGATAGTTGGACCAGCGGCCGACCAGGTTGGAATTAGCGATCAGAACGCGCGGGGCTTCGGGATGTGTGCGGAAGATTCCGACCGGCTTGCCGGATTGCACCAGTAGCGTTTCGTCGTTTTCGAGATCGCGAAGCGAGCGCACGATGGCATGGAAAGACGGCCAATCGCGGGCTGCGCGGCCAGTGCCGCCATAAACGATCAATTCATCCGGGCTTTTCGGCGACCTCGGGATCGAGGTTGTTCATCAACATCCGAAGGGCGGCTTCCTGGTGCCAGCCTTTGCAGGAAATCTCGCGGCCCCGTGGCGCGCGAACTACCGGCGGATGATGATCACCCATTATTCGTATCGTACCGTAAAGGGGGTAGAAAACCAGTCACTTGAAATGCCTTAGGACCGGCATTGGCTGTACTGAGGGAAGGACTAGTATGGTTCTGGCTCATACGCTCCAAAAACGCAATTTCCTGTGAGACATTGGCGGCCGGTGGTCCACTAGAAATGCGTGAAAGACCAAGCCCCGCAACCAGACCCAGCCGCGCGCCAGCGCGCCATTGACGCCGCACTGAGCCAGATGGACAAGCAGTTCGGAAAGGGCGCGGTGCTTCGTCTGGGATCGCGCAATGTTTTGCCGGTGACGGTGATCCCCAGCGGCTCGATTTCGCTGGATGCGGCGCTGGGTGTCGGCGGATTTCCGCGCGGGCGTGTGATCGAGGTATTTCGGTCCGGAGTCATCGGGCAAGACCACGCTGGCGCTGCAAGTGATCGCGCAGGCGCAGAAGGTTGGGGGCGCGGCCGCCTTTATCGATGCCGAACATGCGCTCGATCCAGGCTACGCCCGCAAGCTGGGCGTCGACACGGACAACCTGATCGTGTCGCAGCCGGATTGCGGCGAGCAGGCGCTCGAAATCACCAACGCGCTGGTGGCCTCCGGCGGCGTCGACGTCGTGGTGATCGATTCAGTCGCGGCTCTAGTGCCGAAAGCGGAGCTGGAAGGTGAGATGGGCGACAGCCACATGGGCTTGCACGCCCGCCTGATGTCGCAGGCGTTGCGAAAGCTGACCGGCGTGGTGGCCCGGACTAATACGCTGCTTATCTTTATCAATCAGATACGCGAGAAGATCGGGGTCATGTTCGGCAATCCGGAGACCACCACCGGCGGGCGCGCGCTGAAGTTCTACTCCTCGGTGCGGGTGGAAGTTCGCCGCATGGCTGCCATCAAAGATGGAGAGAAAGTAGTCGGCAACCGGACCAAGATCAAAGTGGTGAAGAACAAAGTGGCTGCGCCTTTCCGCGAGGCGGAAGTAGACATTCTTTACGGCGAGGGCGTTTCTCGCGAAGGGGATTTGCTGGACTTGGGCGTAACCCAGGAGCTGGTGGAAAAGAGCGGCTCGTGGTTCAGCTACGCTGGCGAACGCATCGGCCAGGGCCGCGAGAACGCGCGCGCATATCTGATTGCAAATCCCGAAATTCGCGAGCAACTCGATGTTGCGTTGCGGAAACAACTGGGCTTCGGAAGCGGCGGTGACGTTGAAGTTACGCGGCAAGCCAATAGCGAGCGATCAGATGCGGCTCACAAAAACGGCCTAGAGTCCCCGCAAATTCAAGCCTTCAAAGGGCCGAGACACGCCGGAATGCCGTTTCATCGGCCTCCCAGCATCGACATCCTCAAAAAAACTGAGGAAAAATCGCATTTTTCTGCTATTCTACCCTTTACATCGGGCATCTCTTCCCGTATGATTTGTTAGGAAACAATTTTGTACGGTTATGTTTTATGTAGCCGCACTGGAGATTGGAAGAACCTCACAGATTTGAATACAAGATTCACAAGGAGAAGTTCATGGCAGGAAAAATGACGCAGTCGCAAATCATGAAGGAATTGGCCACGGCCACCGGCAGCAGCACCAAGGCGGCGAAGACATTCGTCACCAGCTTCGCCGACATGGCGGTTCGCGAAACCAAGAAGAACGGGATGTTCGTGATCCCTGGAATCGGCCGTCTGGTCCGCGTGGATCGCAAAGCGCGCATGGGCCGCAACCCGGCCACCGGCGAGCCGATTAAGATCCCGGCCAAGAAGGTCGTAAAGTTCCGCGTGGCGAAGGCCGTAAAAGACTCGATCGTCCCACCCAAGAAAAAGTAAGCAGCCTCTAAAATTCAAGACCCCCGCGACGGCCTGGCGGGGGTCTTCGTTTTCGAAAGTCGATTCAGGTCCGCTCAAAGTGCGAGCAAATCCAGGAAGCCTTATGCCTGCTTCTTTTCGTCGACGTCGTGTTCCTCGGTCTTTAGAGCATTTTTGAAGTTCTTAATGCCTTCGCCTAAACCCTTCGCCACCTCAGGAATCTTCTTTCCGCCAAACAGCAGAACGGCGACTACTAAAATGACCACAAGTTCAGGAAAGCCTATGGATCGGAACATACGGCCTCCTTTATGGACTCATCTATATTGTACGGAGGCGGTGGCGGTCTCGTCAAGCCGAGGGCACAGTAGTCCTGGCAATCGGGTAAAAAATTCCTGGAACGCTCACGCTTTCGTTCTTACGAAGTTACAGCCACAGCTTTACTTAGTCCAATGGCAGGCCAGGTGCTTTAGGTATCCGTTATGAAGTGGACAACCATGCTTAGTCTTTACTTAGCCATCGCGGTATTAGCGGGGTTGAGCACGGCCTGTGGGAATCGACAGGCTGGGCAACCAGTTGCCCAGCAGATGGCACAACCGGTGGGCCAACCCGTTGGTCAACCTGCCGCTCAGCCAGGGGGTCCTCCGTCGGCTGATCAGCCAGCCCCCAAACCTTCTGCGGTCGGGCAGCCGTATAATGCCCCTTCTGCGCCCCCACCGAACTCGGCGGCTAATTATGAGCGCGTACCGTCGAACACGGTCTCCATTCCCGCCGGTACGATTCTCGACGTCCGTCTCGAACAGACGCTCGATACCAAGCGGAACCGGCCTGGCGATCGTTTCACCGCGACTTTAACGAGGCCGATCATCCTGGACGGACGAACGATAATCCCGAGGGGCACGCCTTGCAGCGGCCACCTGATGGAATCGAAGCCTTCCGGCCGATTCAAGGGTCATGCTTTGATGAGCCTGAGTCTTGATTCGTTCGATCTCAATGGGCGGCGTCACGACATGAGGACCACGCACGTGGGCCGCGAAAGCGGAGGGCACAAGAAGCGCAACTGGGCCTTTATCGGCGGCGGGTCTGGCGTGGGTACGGCGATCGGCGCGCTAGCCGGTGGCCCGGCCTGAGCGTTGATTGGCGCGGGTGCGGGGGCTGGCGCGGGAACGGCGGGGGCTGCCATCACGGGCAAGAAGAATATACGATTACCGGTAGAGACGCCGCTGGTCTTTTCTCTTCGCGCTCCGGTGACGCTGGCAAACTGACCGGTCCAACTAGCGGTTTTCGTGTCACAAATCGGCGCCGGCCGGCGTTATATTGATGTGAACGCGTCAGAATTGAACGCATCAGAAGTGAACGCTACAGGCGAAGCGGCCGGTATGAACGCCGGCGAAGTGCCCTTCGATTTCGAGGCAACTTTCCGCGCTCAATATGAGCGCATTGCCCGCGTTATTCGCAGGGTCGTCCACGATCCGGCACGAGCGGAAGAACTCGCAGTCGAGGTGTTTCTGAAGTTGTGGCGGAGCCCGGAAGCTCAAGGAGAGAAGGCGGAAGCATGGTTGTACCGGTCGGCGGTACGAAAAGGTTTGGATGAGCTGCGGCGGCGAACGCGCCGGACGCGCTACGAAAGCTTCTTTGGACTCGTCAGGGCGGTTCCAACCCCGGAAGATATTCGGGCTGCCGCCGAGGACCAGCAGCGAGTCCGGTCGGTGCTGGCTGTGATTCAGTCCCGCCACGCGGAACTGCTGCTGCTTCGCAGCCAAGACCTTAGCTCACTGCGAGTTAGCATCCGCTCTCGATTTGAATCCGGCCTCGATCGGTACTCTTCTGAGCCGCGCGCAACAAGCGTTTCGAAAGGAATATATCAAACGATATGGTGAACAATAGCGAATCGAATATGAGCGAATCGAACATGGACCGCTGGGTGGATGATCATCTGGCCAAACTCGACCCCTCCAGCAATTGGCAACCAGACGTAACACGAGCGCGCGCTCGTCTCGATCAGAGGCGTGCCAATAAAAGAGCAGCTGGTCGAAAAGCGACCTGGACCGTAACGGCGGTGTTGGCGGGGTGCGCCGGTCTTTTGGCGTTTCCAGCCCCGCGAGGGATCGCGCAACGTTGCGTGGGTGCATGCGAGAGTCTTTTTGTAAATAGAGCAACCCTGCCGCAGGTTTCGCTTTCGCAAACGGCGCCGGATTTTAGCCTTAAGGACGGCAGCGGCGCTGACATCCGGTTGTCGGATTACAAAGGTAAAGTCGTGCTGTTGAACTTTTGGGCGACCTGGTGCTCGCCCTGCAAGGCCGAGATCCCATGGTTTGAGGAGTTCCAGCGGACCTATGGCGCGCAGGGTTTGGTCGTGATCGGAATCTCGATGGACGAGGACGGGTGGAAGCCTGTGAGGCCATACATGCAGGCTGCTAAGATCGACTACCGCGTGGCAATAGGGGACGACGCGCTGGCACAGAAGTTCGGAGGCGTGGAGTCACTGCCCGAGACCCTGTTGATTGATCGCGACGGGAGAATCGCGGCGCGGCACGTGGGGATCGTGGGCAAGAGCGATTACGAGAGTGAGATCGTTCGGATTTTAGCGAAGTGAATGTGGCAGACTCTACCAAAGGAGTCTGCCCCTCCATGAATTTGTTCTCCGACGAGATGCGCCGGGATCCGTTCCCGGCGTACGACCAGATGCGAAGCCACTCTCCGGTGCTGCACGTCTCGCCGCTGGATCTGTGGATGATCTTCGATTACGACGGCGTCAAGCGCGCGCTGCACGATCACGAAGCGTTTAGCTCCAGCATGTTCACCGCCAAGCGCGCGAATCCTGAGTGGTTCATCTTTTTCGATCCGCCGCGTCACAGCAAGTTGCGGGCACTCGTCATGCGCGCCTTCACACCGCGAGTGGTTGCGAATCTGGAGCCGCGCATCCGCGAACTGTCGCGGGAATTGTTAGACCAGAAGATCGAGCATGGGGAAATGGACCTGGCTGCGGATTTTTCCGTTCCGTTGCCCATGATGGTCATCGCTGAGATGCTCGGCATACCAGTGGAAGATCGGCCGCATTTCACGCGCTGGAATGAAGCCATGTTGAGCTTGAGCTTCGCAGTTCCAGGCGGTGACGCAGCCGCCCAAGCGTCCAAGGACTATTTCGCGGTGATGAGCGAGATGGGCGCCTACCTTGCAGGCTTGCTGGACGAGCGACGCATGACGCCACGAGACGACCTGCTGACTAAGCTGGTCGAAGCCGAAGTGGACGGGGAGCGCTTGACGGACAAGGAAATCCTGGGCTTCTTTCAGCTTCTGCTCATAGCCGGCTCCGAAACAACCACCAACCTGCTCAACAACGCGATCCTATGCTTGATTGAGCATCCGGACCAATTCGCTCGCCTGCGTGCGACGCCCGATCTGCTGTCTTCGGCCATCGAAGAGGTGCTGCGCTACCGCTCGCCGGTCCAGTGGATGTTCCGCGCAACCAGGCACGAGGTCGAGGTGTGCGGCCAGAGGATACCGGCCGGGAAACTGGTGCTCCCCATCATCGGGTCGGCCAACCGCGACCCGCAGCAATTCCGCGACGCCGGACGCTTCGACATTGCGCGCGACCCCAACCCGCATATCGCGTTCGGGCATGGCATCCATTTTTGTCTAGGTGCGCCGCTCTCACGCCTGGAGGCCAGGACCGCTCTCCCGGACCTGCTGGAGCGGTTGAAAGGTTTAGAGCTCGCCAGTCCCGAACCGTGGGAGCCGCGCAAAGCTTTGCACGTCCACGGACCAGCGCGCTTACCGATCCGCTTCGAACCAGGCAGGCTAGCTCCACGCAGGCTTGAGCGAGTTTTGTGAGAGCATAATTGAACTGGAGTTTTTCGCATGCTACTCACGCCCGATCCGACTTTCTACCCGTCTCCGCGCCTCGCCATGCAAGCTCCTGTGGAGCGCGTGGCATACGTTGCGCTTCTTAATCCTGCACAAGACGGTCGACCGGATGGCATGGCGGTGGTGGATGTCGACCCTGCGTCGAATAGCTACGGGCGCGTTGTGAGCCGTATTGATATGCCGAACGCCGGCGACGAATTGCATCACTTCGGCTGGAACGCCTGCAGTTCGGCGCTGTGCCCTTACGCTCCCCATCCGCACATCGAGCGGCGTTATCTGATTACGCCCGGGCTTCGCTCCTCGCGCATCTATGTAATCGACACCAAACCCGATCCACGGCAGCTCAAGATCGTCAAAGTAATCGAGCCTGAGGAAATCGCGAAGCGCACCGGATATTCGCGCACGCACACGGTACATTGCGGTCCGGAAGGCATCTTCGTCAGCGCCCTGGGCGCGCCAGATGGCAGTGGTCCGGGTGGCGTCTTTCTGTTGGATCATTTTTCGTTCAATGTACTGGGCCGCTGGGAAGTGGATCGCGGGCCGCAATACTTCGCTTATGATTTTTGGTGGCATCTGGGTCACGACACCATGCTGACCAGCGAGTGGGGAACGCCGAACATGCTGGAGAACGGCATCAATCCCGAGCTGCTGCTGGCCGGCAAATATGGGCACTCGATGCACGTTTGGGATCTCCGCAAGCGGCGTCACCAGCAAGCGCTCGACTTAGGCAGCGAGCAGCAGTTGGTGCTCGAGCTGCGGCCGTCGCATGATCCGACCAAGACCTACGGATTCGTCGGCGTAGTGGTTTCGCTCAAGGATCTTTCGTCATCCATCTGGCTGTGGCGCCGCGAAAACGGAAAGTACGGCGTGAAGAAAGTAATCGAGATTCCCGCCGAGCCGGCCGATCCGGAAGTATTGCCGCCGCTGCTGAAGGGTTTCAAAGCGGTACCGCCGCTGTTGACCGATATCGATCTGTCGCTGGATGACCGGTTCCTTTATGCGTCCTGCTGGGGCACGGGCGAGATGCGCCAGTATGATGTTTCGGATCCGAACAATCCCAAGCAAGTGGGCTCGCTGCATATCGGCGGAATTGCCCGTCGCACGCCGCATCCTTCGAAGCCTGCCGCGGCTTGAACGGCGGACCGCAGATGGTGGAAGTAAGCCGCGACGGCCGGCGCGTGTATTTCACCAATTCGCTATATTCGGCCTGGGACGCGCAGTTTTATCCGGACGGAATCCGAGGCTGGATGGTGAAGGCGGATGCCGGGCCGGACGGCGGCCTGCGGCTGGATCCAAAATTCTTCGTTGAAGTGGACGGCATGCGTCCGCACCAGGTACGGCTGGAGGGCGGTGACGCTTCGTCAGATTCGTACTGCTATCCATAATGAGCGCGCATTTAATACGAAGGGTGGTGGCCTTGGTTGGTTCTATTCGCGCTCGGCGCGTATCACGGACTCAATCCCGCGATGGGATGGCTGTTTGCGGTTTCGCTCGGGCTGCAGGAGAAGACCTCGCGCGCGGTATGGCGGGCGCTTCCGCCGCTTGCGCTCGGGCATTTGCTTTCCATGAGCGCAGTGGTCGCGCTGTTCGGGTTGCTGCAGATTGGGCTCTCGGACGTGGTGGTGCGGGTTGTGGCGGCGGCGGTTCTCTGGGTCTCGGCGTGACGAAATTGGTCAGCTCGCGGCATCCGCGTTGGGCGAGTTGGACCGGAATGCGCGTTGGATTTCGAGACCTGACCATCTGGTCGTTCTTGATGGCCACGGCGCACGGCGCAGGTTTGATGCTGCTGCCGGTACTTTTTTCGCTTCCGGCCGGCCAGCATTCGCAGCATGTGCACGGCGAGGGGGCGACTTCCGCAGCCCTGGCTGATCGCGGTCGCGATCCACACGCTGGCATATCTGATGACCGCCGGAGCCATCGGTCTGGTAGTTTATCGATACGTGGGGCTGGCTTTTCTAAGGCGGGCCTGGCTCAACCTGGATGTGCTGTGGGGAATGGCGTTGATCATCGCGGGCTTCGTCACTTTGATCTTTTAGAGCGAGGGAGCCGGAAATCATTTGAGTGACTGTCCCTAATAATAGAATGGAGGGCATGAGCGTGTACACCAGACGTGATTTCGGCAAAATAGCAATGGCCGGCCTGCCGCTGGGGACGGCGCTGGCCAAGATCAACTCGAAGGTAAGCGGCGTGCAGCTTGGCGTGCAGTCCTACAGCTTTCGCGATCGTCCGCTGGATGCGGCTATTCAGGCCATGGTCGAAGACGGGATCGGCGAATGCGAGCTGTTCTCGCCACACATCGAGCTGGGAGGTTTGCCGCGCCCCCAAGGCTCTGGAGGCGGGCCGGCCAATCGCGAAGAACTGCGCAAATGGCGCTTGACCGTCCCAATGGAGGAGATCAAGGCCGTCCGCAAGAAGTTCGATGACGCTGGCATTTGGCTGTTCGCTTTCAATTACAGCTTCCGGGACGACTTCACGGATCCCGAGATCGAACGCGGGTTCCAGATGGCGCAAGCGCTGGGCGTTAAAGTGATCACCGCGTCGTCTACCGTGAGCGTGATGCCGCGCGTGGCGCCATTCGCCGAAAAGTACAAGATCATGGTGGGCGTTCACGGCCATAACAATGTCAAAGATCCGAACGAATTTGCGACACCCGAAAGTTTCGCCAAAGCCATGGCGCTTTCCAAAATGATCGGCGTGAACCTGGATATCGGTCATTTCACCGCCGCGAATTTCGACGCGGTGTCGTACATCAACAACATCACGACCGGATCACCAACCTGCATCTGAAAGATCGCAAGAAAAACGACGGCCCAAACGTGCCTTTCGGAGAAGGTGAAACTCCCATCAAGCAGGTTCTTCTGTTGTTGAAACAGAAGAAGTACAACATTCCCGCGAATATCGAATACGAATACAAGGGCAAAGACGACTCCGCGGTGGAGGTAAAGAAGTGTCTCGATTACTGCAAACAGGCGCTGGCATAATCATCTTCGCGGCCGGGATCGTGCCGCTGCCGGCGCAGCCTCCTCAAGCCCAACCACCACGCCCAGGCCGGAGTTTTCTGATCAGCCGCGACGTTCCCGATCCAGCGGCGGTCGAGCGGGGCCAGAAGATTTTTGTCGCCCGCTGCGGATTTTGCCACGGATCGAATGCCAACGGCGGCGAAAGCGGGCCGGACCTGGTCCGATCGGTACTGGCTTTGGATGACGAGGGCGGCGACAAGATCGGTCCGGTGATTCGGAGCGGGCGGCCGGACAAAGGCATGCCCGCGTTTCCGCTGACCGACGATCAGATCAAGGACGTCGCGGCGTTCTTGCGCTCGCGCCAGCAGGCTGCGATCGATCGCAATGCTTATACCATCCAGAACATCGTGACTGGCGACGCCAAGAAAGGCCAGGCGTATTTTAATGGCGCTGGCCGCTGCAATACCTGCCACTCGCCGACTGGCGATCTGGCGGGAATCGCGGACAAGTATGATCCAGTGGCGCTGCAGTCGCGCCTGGTTTACCCGCGGACGCAGCGGCCGCGGCGCGCGGAAGGGCCGGAGCCGAAAACGATCCCAACGCCAGGTCACCGTCACTCTGGCTTCGGGCCAGCCATCACCGGCACGCTCGAATATATCGACGATTTCGACGTAGCGCTGCGCGATGCATCCGGTGATTATCATTCTTTTACGCGCGACGCCGGCGTCAAGGTGGATGTGCGCGATCCTCTGGCGGCTCACGAGGAGCTGCTGAAAAAATATACCGATGACGAAATGCATAATCTGGTGGCCTACCTGGAGACCTTGAAATGAAACTCCGCCGGCTTGCTGTTCCCGTACTCCTGGCAGCGTCGCCTATCCGCCCAAGGCTGGATCCAGCCAAGCTGATGAAGCTGTCCGACCGACACCTGGCCCACTTACAACGGCGACTATTCGGGCCGCCGCTTCAGCCCGCTGTCACGGATCAATGCTTCGAACGTCACGGCCATGACGCTGGCTTGGGAATACCGGATTAACATGGGTCCGCGGCAGCCGACGGCGACAATACCTCGAGTCAAATCCACTCCGCTCGAAGTCAACGGCGTGCTTTATTTCACGGTTCCCGACCACGCCTGGGCGGTCGATGCGCGCACCGGCCGCGAGCTCTGGCACTACAAATGGGAGACGCAGGGCGGGATTCACATCGGCAACCGCGGCTTCGGCATGTACGGCGACTGGCTCTATTTCGAGACGCCCGACAATTATCTGATCTGCCTCAACGCGAAGGACGGCACGGAGCGATGGCATGTCGAGATCGCCGACGTGAAGCAGGAGTATTTCTCCACGCCCGCGCCCATCGTGATTCGCAACCACATCATCGTTGGCGTGGGCGGCGATTCGCTGGACGTTCCCGGATATCTGGAATCCCGCGATCCTGAGACCGGGCAAGTGCAGTGGCGCTGGAATTCGACTCCGCGCAAGGGCGAGTCTGGCGCGGACACGTGGCCGAATCAGGAAGCCATGGAGCATGGCGGCGGCATGACCTGGATGCCCGGCACCTACGATCCGGAGCTGAATCTTTACTATCTGGGCACCGGCAATCCAAATCCGGTGATGGCGGGCCAGGGACGCAAGGGCGACAATCTGTGGACCTGCTCGATTGTCGCGCTGAATCCCGATACCGGGAAACTGGCGTGGTATTTCCAAGCCTCGCCGCACGACACGCACGATTGGGACGCGGCGCAAACGCCGGTGCTGATCGACGGACAGATCAACGGCCAGCCGCGCAAGCTGATCGCGCAGGCCAGCCGCAACGGATATTTCTTCGTGCTCGATCGGACCAACGGCAAGAACATTCTCTCCAAGCCTTTTATCGATCTGAACTGGTCGAAGGGCGTGGATGCCAAGGGCCAGCCGATTCCCGATCCCGCCAAGGAGCCGCACACCAATGGCACGCTGGTGATCCCGGCCTCCGGCGGCGCATCCAACTGGCCCGCCTCCCAGCTTCGATCCGGAGACCGGACTTTTCTACGTGAATTCGTCATCGTCGTACAGTCTCTTCTATCTCACCGACACCGAGGATAAGCCGGAAGGGTACGGCGGGCGCGATTCGGGAGTTTGGTCAAAGGTCGCGCTGAAGGCCATCGATTACAAAACCGGCCAAATTCGATGGAGCCACGAATACGGACGCGGGGGCGGCGGTTCGGGAATCTTGACCACCGCCGGCAAGCTTCTGTTCACCGGCGATCCTTACGGGAACTTCATTGCGTACGATCCGGCGACGGGGCGCATCCTTTGGCATACGCACCTGATCGCGAATGTAAGCAACGGGCCGATGAGTTACGAGCTGGACGGCAAGCAATATCTGGTGGTGGGCGCGGGCGATTCTCTGTACGCCTTCACCGTGTTGCATTAGACATTCCGCGTGGCAAGGCGCACACGGAGTTTTACTCCGATAGTCTGCTAAGTGGTTGATGGCCCTCGCGAGTTAGTGCGGGAAACTCGATGTGCATCCTTCGTTGAGCAGAGCCGGACATAAGTTATCCGGCTAATTGCTCAAAGGAGGAGCATTATGTCTCAAAACGAAGCTGGCAAAGTCGCATACTGGCGTGACCTGGGCTCTGTTTCTTGGCTTGGCCATTGCCATCGGCGGAAACATTTACGAATCGATGTGCCGCGATAATTTGACCCGCGATCTTGGCCAGGGTGCAAGTAAGCACGCGAACAACAAATGGCGAAGGTGAACGATACGACCAAGGGAGCGCTTGCACAAACGCAGCAGCGTCTGGACGCGTTAGAGAGCCAAGTGGAAGACGCGACTAATACGAATTTGCGGCAAGTCCGCTCGGAACTGAAGAAAACCAATAACCAACTGGCCGATGGCGTCGACCAGAAAAGCCAGCAGCTCATGAGTCAACTGTCCGATCTTTCGATAGATACGAGCGAGAAACTGGGCCGCGTTTCGGGCGACATCGAGAACACCGGCGCGGATGTGAAGCGCGTCGAAGGCGACTTGAATACCGTGAGCGGCACAGTAGCCACGAATGCCAAGGAACTAGCGGCCTTGAAGGAACTGGGCGAGCGCGATTATTTCGAATTCGCTTTGGGCAAGACCAAAGCGCCTCAGAAAATCGGCGATCTCCGGCTGGTGCTGAAGAAGACTGATCCTAAACACAACCGCTATACGGTGGAAGTGCTGGCGGATGACAAAAAGGTGGAGAAGAAAGACAGGACCGTTAACGAGCCCGTCCAGCTTTATCTTTCCGGCAGCAGCCAGGTGTACGAGATTGTGGTGAACCAGGTGAAGAAGAACGAAGTGGTCGGCTATGTTGCCACGCCGAAAGTCAAGCTGGCAAGAGGACAGGCCTCGTAATGTACTGAGTTTCGAATAAAGAGGCGTCCGCGAGGGCGCCTCAATTCAGCTTTTCGATAACAATCGAAGCGTTCACGTTTATTTGTGTGCCTCCAGCCAAGGTCTGGAGGGCAACCGCGGCGGCAGAAGTGTAATTTTGAAGAGTGAGGACATCACCCGCTACTATTGCGACTATGACCTGCCCATTGTTTTGCTGAGTTCCTGCGCCTGAACCGTACGTAGCCGTCGTAAGCGGGACGCCATTCAAAAACACTGTGAATTGGTCGGATCCTACGCCCGATATGCTGAAAGCAACCTTGTAGTCGCCGGGGGCGCTAAGTGTAATGGGGGCAAGTCCGGCAGTATGCACGACTCCACCGGTAAGAATGCCATTTGTGTCAAAGGTGACCGCTGCGCCCACCGGGACCGTTTGAGCACTAATGTTGTAGACGTAGCCGTATTGGGATAGTCCACCACTTGGCCCGGTCGGTCCGGCAGGACCCGCGGGACCAGTTGGCCCAGGAACAGTCGATGCCGCGCCTGCGGGACCCGTTGGACCAGGAACAGTCGATGCAGCGCCCGCGGGACCAGTCGGACCAGGAACAGTGGATGCCGCGCCCGCGGGACCAGTCGGACCAGGGACGGTCGATGCCGCGCCCGCTGGACCAGTTGGACCAGGAACGGTCGACGCCGCGCCTGCTGGACCAGTCGGACCAGGCACGGTGGAGGCAGCACCGGTCGGACCAATTGGACCAGGAACAGTCGATGCCGCGCCCGCGGCACCAGTCGGACCAGGAACGGTCGATGCTGCGCCCGGTGGACCTATCGGACCCGTCGGGCCGGCGGGACCTGCCGGACCAGGGAATGTCGAGACAGGACCAGGTGTGCCGAGTTGGACCTGGCGGGCCTGGCTGCACCGGTTTGCCCTGGCGGGCCCTGTGGTCCGGGGGAGCCGGCACTGGAACGGAATGACAGATCTAACTCTGGCTGGTGACTTGTGGAGACGCTTTCCTTGCTGTCGAAAAACACAACTGTTGCCGGGGTTTGCGGTGTGGCGGATAAAACGAATCCTTGATTCGATTGCGGACTTAGCAGCCACTTCTGAACCGTTCCCGTCACATCAACAATCACGAACTGCGCTGCCTTCGGAGTTAGAAACGTGGCGATGAAAGCGCCTGACGCGGGCGCTGTGGTGTAAGTCAACGTGGCCTCATCCCAAGGCCCGCCAGCCTCCGAAACCTGTACCTCGCCGCCCGTGGCCACCCGGCCGACCCACAAGACAAGGCTGGCTCTGGACAGGTCGGAAGGGCTTAGACCAGGCGCGAGACCTGACAGGTCGAACTTCACAAATGTTCGGGTGGTTCCGCTCGTCTGCAGGAAAGGGAGTGCGCCGAAGTTCACATCCGGATAGAGATTGTTCACGTGCGCGTCCCCGCTAACTGGCAACTCTTGGGCTAAACCCGCCGCAGCCATTATTAGAGCGAACACTATCCTGCCGGTCATGACTGTCTAGTGGAAAATTACCGAGAAAAGTATCCAACTTTTTGGAGACAAAAGCGGGCGTGAGTCGACTAAGACATCGGAACCGAAATGCGGTACTTCCTATATGCCATCGTTGCTCTTATTTTGCCAGCCTTGGGGGCGGATTTCTCCTTCATTGGAGCGTTCGCGCAAGACGACGAACGAAGGCAATTCACTTTTGCTCTCAGCCAGCCGGGAACCGTCCTGATACGCACCTGGTCCTACGCGGGCGGCGTCAATTCGACGGGAGCACGAATTGAACCTGGGGGATTTGACCCATCCCTCTCGCTTTTCGATTCTAAGGGCCTGCTGCTTGCCGCCAATCGCGATGGAGGCTGCAGCAAAGTTGCCGCCGACCCCGTAACCGCTTCGTGTTGGGACGCGTTCGTCGCCGCGACATTGCCGAGTGGCACGTACCAGCTCGTCTTGACGGAGTCGGAGAACATGCCGTTTGGACCGAACCTGACTGATCCATTCGTCTATGACGGAGCGGGAAACTTCACGGCAGCGCCGGGCATCACGCTGCCGGCAGGGTTCTGGGACTTCTCGCCCAACCGCCGCAACAATTCTTATGCTGTGGACATCAGCGGCGTCGATTCCGCTCAATTGCCGCTAGGGCCTTCGATCGGCGCTCTCGTGAATGGCGCGAGCTGGCAGGCTGGCTCGGCCGGCCCGAACACGATCTTGACTCTTTTCTACCGCAGCCTTGCCGGCGCGCAGCCCTTACGCGTTCTGATCGACGGACAAAGCGCGGAACTTCTATACAACGGTCCTACGCAACTGAACTTCGTGGTCCCGCCGAGTGCGATTCCCAATGCGAGCGCCTTGTTGCAGATCTTGAGCGGCGGAAATCTCTTGCTGGCGACGCCGCTGCAGATTGTAGACGCATCCCCGGCGCTGTTCACTCGGGACCAATCGGGAACCGGGCAGGCCAGCGTCCTAAATCAGGACTACACCTATAACGGAGCCGCGGCGCCAGCCGTGCCCGCGGCGCGTGGATCGATCCTAATGGTGTACGGAACCGGCTTCGGCGCCGCAAATCCTGCCGGACGGGACGGGCTTTCCTGGCTCCCCGCGGCGGTCAGCGCAACCATCGGTGGGCTTGACGCCGATGTGACCTTCGCCGGGCTGGCGCCCGGCTATTCTTCAGGTCTCCAGCAGATCAACATCCGCATTCCGGATGGCTGTCCGACGGGAGCGGCAGTGCCGATACGGCTACAGCTCGGTGGGCACAGCACTCAGCTTGGGACTACCATCGCCGTGGAATAGTCCTTTGTTACCAGCGTCTATTTTATCCCCCGGCCTTTTTTTACAAAGCTTTCACAAGTACAGCAGGTGATCGAGCGTCCTATCGCAAGAAAGGACGGGTCTATGAAATTGGTTATTTGCATCGCCGCAATACCTGCATTTTGCTTTGTCCTGTTTGCCGCCAAAGGTGACAACGAAAACTCTCAGGGAATTCTGTCACAGCTTTCCACCAGTTCAGAGCGGATCGTTTCGACTGTTCCCGCCAATGGTGATGTCAATCCCTACGGTGTGGCTTTCGTCCCAAGCGGCTTTGCCAAGGGCGGGTCACTGGAGCCAGGCGACATTCTGGTTTCAAATTTCAACAACAGCGGAAACCTACAAGGCACCGGAACGACCATTGTGAAGGTGGCGCCCACGGGTGAAGTATCCGTATTTTTTCAGGGCAAAACCGGGTTGGGGCTGACCACCGCGCTCGGCGTCTTGAAACGAGGTTTTGTGCTGGTCGGCAACTTGCCCACCACGGACGGAACATCCAGTACGGTGCAGCAAGGCTCGCTCCTGATCTTGAACTCTGCCGGCGTCATGGTCGCCAATTTAACTGATGCATCGCTGCTGGACGGGCCGTGGGATCTTGCGATCCACGACGAAGGCTCACGCCCGCAGGTATTCGTGTCGAACGTCCTCAATGGCACAATCACGCGACTCGATCTGTCAATCACCGGCACGGCGGTTACAGTTAGCTCGTCTACGCGGATCGCTTCCGGCTACACGCATCGTTTCGATCCCGCGGCATTAGTTATCGGTCCTACAGGCTTGGCCTACGATACCGATCACGACGTGTTGTACGTAGCTTCGACCGGAGACAACAAAGTGTTTGCTATTGATCATGCGCGCACCGCTTCGAAGGATGCGGGCTTGGGACGAGTGGTCTACGCCGACGACGTTCATCTGCACGGGCCGCTCGGTTTGGCACTTGCGCCCAACGGGCATTTGATCACTGCCAACGGAGATGCCGTCAATCCCGGCGGGATGCAGAATGAGCTGGTGGAATTCACGGTCGACGGGAAGTTCGTGGCGCAGTTTCAAGTTGACCCAGGGGCAGCGGGCGGAGCTTTCGGGCTCGCATTTGGCCGGAGTGACGGTGAGGTCCGATTCGCGGCCGTGGACGATCTTCAAAATACTCTCGACGTCTGGACTCTCCGAGGCGGCAATGACAATTGAGCTACTTGGCTGCAGGAATGGCCAACCGGATTTTGCTGTTTACTCCGTAATAAGTGAGATCGTAACCGGCATTTCTAGACTTTTTCGATAGTTTCGGGAAATATAAGTAGCCGGCCACTGGCTGAGTGCTCTTGCCCTCCGGCAGCGATCGTTCCTCGAGCTCCTGCTTGATGGTCCATGGGTCGGGTCCGGAGGGCGGCTGCGCTAATGTTCCTTGAGGACCGTTCTCGACGGCAACGCCCGTATAAGTGCCACTTCGCCGCTGGCCGGTGACAGGATCGTTGCCCGTTTCGTAACCGATGGCCACGTCCACATTGGTATCGCGACCGCGCGGAGAAGAGTTCTTGCGGTCGAACACTCCGGCGATCGTGCGCGCACTCACCGGAGGGACCGCGCTAGTTTCGCCGGCGGGGCTGAGCATGAAATCGCCGGGGGAAACATCGACGTCGGGTGCGGATTCCGGATAAACCGCCACTTCTAAGACGATGTAGCCGCCACTGTTGAGATCGGCCGAAAAGATCTTGCGGACTTGGGCGGGCGGGATCACGGCTGCTGCAATCGTGACTCCGTCACTGGTCGCATGGGCGGGATAGTCCGCCGGAGTGCCGCGCGGCCGAATTCCGTTGCTCGCGAACGCGGCAATTGCCGCTACCAAAATTAAGGCGATGCGCTTCATAGCCGCCTCCGCTGTCATTCTACCGTGACTTGGGAGAGGCCAGCTTGCCTAAGCTGCGTGTTCAGGTTAGCGAGGTCCTGGGTCTTCATCGCCGACCAGCGTTGTAGCAGCCCTGCCATGACTTTCCGGCGATCCGCAGCCGCCGCCACTGCTTGCGTGGTAGGCGCGACATCGGCGCCTTGAACCAGGCGCATCAGGAGGCCGAGCGATCCATTGACGCTGCTGATGGTATCGGGTCCCGGGGCTGCGCCGCGCCCGCCTCCGCCACGTCCGCCGCCACCGGCGCCCTCAAGCGAAGTTAGTTTTTGCTCGAAAGCCGACATGGAATCTGCCGCTGCGCCTCTTCCCGCGCTGTCGCGCAATTGGCGTAGTTTCTCGCGTACTGCGCGCATCTGCTCCAGCGCCTTTGAAGCGGCGGTCATGTCGTCGTACAACTGCTTCGATACGGCAAATTGCTGTAGGAGATCCGCTTGCGAGGTATGCACTCGGGGATCCATCTTCACCACGAGCGATTCGGTGTAGCTATGGCCGTTGACAGTGAGCTTCAGGTTGTAATTCCCAGGCATCACCCAGGGCGAGCTGGTCGCGATCGGAGTGTCGTGATAAATGGCCTGCATCGGATATTCGGGCCGTCCTTCTGGCAGCGGCGCATAGTGCATGTCCCACAGGAAGCGATGCATGCCCGGTTCGTTAGAAAGGACCTGCGCCGGACGAACCCAGTAAGCCGGGATGGCAAGCGCCGGATCGGCTTTTGGCGCCGGATCATTGCTGGAATACCGCCGCACCAGCTTTCCGCTGCCGTCTGAAATTTCCAACGTCACGGCTCCGACAGATCCCGGACCTAGAAAGTAATCGACGATCGCGCCATCCGGTGGATTCTCGCCCGCCGGCTCGTCCGGGGGGATGGGCGTGTCGGTATTCATGTCCCAACGCACGCGTGTAGCAGCTTGAGGCTTGAACAGAAACGCAGCGGCATTCGCCACCGCCGGAGCAAGCTGCCGCAGCGGCGTGATGTCGTCCAGAATCCAAAATCCGCGGCCGTGAGTAGCGGCCACCAGATCGTCATCCTTAACGATGATGTCGCGGATCGAGCTGGGCGGCATGTTCAACCGCAGCGATTGCCAGTGATCGCCATCGTCGAACGAAACATAGACCTCGCGCTCAGTGCCGGCGAAGAGCAAGCCCTTGCGCTTAGGATCTTCGCGAACGGCGTCCACGGGTGCGTCACTAGATATTCCGTTTACGATTTCTGTCCAGGTCTTGCCGCCGTCGTGTGTGCGCAGGATATGCGGCCGGAGGTCATCCAGGCGCAGTGTATTGATGGTCGCGTATGCGGTCTGAGCGTCAAAGTGTCCGGCATCGAGAATGGCGACTTTCGCGAAAGGGACCTGTTGCTTGGGCGTAACGTCTTTCCAGTGCAGGCCTCCGTCCACAGTTACATGGATCAAGCCGTCATCGGTGCCCGCCCAGATGCGATTGACGTCAAGCGGCGAAGGCCCAACCGCATAAATTACGCCGCGCTGCGATGGTTTCGCTGTTGGCTCGTCACGATATTTGCCGACGTTCGCTGGTATTTCCCAATCCTTCCGCGTGAGGTCGGGACTGATCTGCTGCCAATTGTGGCCGCCATCGCGGGTCTTCCATAGTGTATTAGCGGCGAAATAAAGAATGTGCGGATCCACCGGCGAAAAGAGCACCGGCGCAGTGCGGAGCGCGCGAAAATCGGCGGTGCGGATGGGCTTAGGCGCGACGTTCTCCACTTGGCCCGTGCGGCGATCATAGCGCGTCACCTTGCCGCCGTAAACGATGTCCGGATTCAATGGATCCGGCGCGGCGTAGCCATATTCTTCCACGCCGACGGGATGCCAGTCGCGAAAAGTAATCTCGCCGTCGTTGCCCCGACTGCCTACACAGGCCGAGCCGCTGTCCTGCTGACCGCTGCACAGGCGATAGGGAAAGGCGTTGTCGGCCGCGACGTGGTACATGGCGGCAGTCGGCTGGTTGTACCAGGAGCTCCAGGTTTCGCCCCCGTTTACGGTAATGATGGCGCCCTGGTCGCTAGCGATTAGAAGAATTTCCGGGTTATTCGGGTTAATCCAGATTTTCTGGTAGTCGTCGCCGCCCGGTGCGCCGCGGATTCCAGTCCAGGTCTTGCCCCCATCGATCGATTTCCAGGTCACGATGCTGGCGCTGTAAACGATATCCGGATTCTTCGGGTCCACAGCCGGCACAGGGAGATCGCCACCGCCGATGCGTGAAGCTGGACGGCTGTCAGTGGTGATGCGAGACCAGTTCTCGCCGGCGTCATCGGAACGATAGAGTCCCGTGCTCCGGCCGGTGGCTACCGCGGCGTAAACGCGGCTTGGACTGCTGGGCGCAATGGCTATGGCGGCCTGGGTGACGCCTTCTTCCGGCAGCCCTTTCGTCAACGGATGCCAGGTATTGCCGCCATCGGTGGATTTGAACATGCCACCGTTGGTCCCACTCCAAGCGCCGTTCTCCCAAGGACCTTGCCGCGCCTCCCACAGTGACGCGTAGATTTGATCCGGATTGGATGGATCGATTTCGACATCGGAACCGCCTGTATTCTCATCTCTATAAAGCACCTTCTGGAAAGTCTGGCCGCCGTCGGTGGACCGAAAGATCCCGCGTTCCTGATTGGGACCGTAGGGATGGCCGAGCACCGCGACGAACAGGCGATTTGGGTTTCGAGGGTCGATGGCGATCTGAGGAATCTGCTGGCCGTCTCGTAACCCGAGATGGGTCCAGGTCTTGCCGGCGTCGCTGGATTTGTAAACGCCGTCGCCGACTGAAAGATCCGGCCGCTGCAAGCCTTCGCCGCTTCCGACGTAAATAATCTCGGGATTGGAGGGTGCGACCGCAATCGCGCCGATCGATCCGGTGTCTTGGTCATCGAAAATCGGTTTCCAAGTTCGGCCATAGTCGTCAGTCTTCCAGACCCCGCCGTTGACCGCGCCGATATAGAAGACATTGGGCTGGGCAGCGACACCGGCGCACGCCCGCGTACGTCCGCCACGATACGGACCAACCGTACGCCACTTCATTCCAGAGAATAGTTGGCCCTGAAAGCTTTGGGCCACGCAAATTGGCCCTAAGGTTACAATCAGATTTAGCAAATATAAGACTGTCCTCACGTCGACCTCAAGGGAAGTATATCAGCCAAAACCTCTTATTGGTTCAGGTCCAGTGATAGCAGTCGATCAACGATTGTATAGATTTGATTTATAAGCGCTTATCGTCCAGAACCCCTGAGATAGGACGCTCGTCATAGTACTAACTGACGAGTTGGCTAGAGCGAATTTGATCACGAATGTTGTTGAAAAACCCTAGGCGTATGTTACACTCGGTTTGGCTGTTAGAGTCGCCTGGGTTTCTTGCTAGGTGGGCAGCTTTGCCGTTCTATTTCGGAGGAAATAAAATGAACAGGTTTTTATTGATCGCGCTGGCGCCCCTAGCGCTAGTTTCTTCAGCGTTTGCAACTGTAACGACTTGTCCGACTGGCCCCGGATCACTGGCTGCGTATCTTGTGCCTGGCTTTTCTTGCACAACGAACCTTTTAACGTTCAGCAATTGGAGTTATACCGACCTTAACGTTCCGGCTGCCAACGTCTCTGTTGTTCCGCAAACCGTGAGCGGGGATGAGGGGTTCCAGTTCCAATCGGCATGGAACGTCAACAATACGAATGGAGGACCCGAGGCCACCGAGGATAGTTTGATTCAGTTTACCGCGACGGGCCCCGGCATCACGAACCTTGAGCTTTTCTTCAACGGCTCCATCACTGGGACCGGATCGGCCAATGTAACTGAACAGTATTGCCTTAACGGCACCCTTACCAGCTGCCCTCAGGCTTTAGGTCAAATCTCAGTGACCAATCCGCCGCCCGGTTTTAGCGATCAGGTCTTCTTTGCCCCGGTCCAATCAATTTCGGTTTCCAAGGACATTCTGGTTGACACCGGCGTCGGCCCCGGATCGGCCATGATTTCGCAAGTCACAAATAACTTCTCCTCCCCCGAACCGCTGTCGTTCGTCCTGCTCGGCTCCGGCCTACTGGGTCTCGGCCTGCTGCGCAAGCGAATTAAGCGTTAATTCGGTGCAATAACTTACGGCGTGGAACGCAGGGCAACTTCGTTCCACGCTTTTCCTGTTTTCAGACCTTCCGTAATTCTTCCAGAATCGATCCCGGTATATTCAGACCTCCACTTACTCCGGTTCCGAGCGCGACCCCGGGCTTAATATCGCCATGGAAATCGGACCCACCCGTTACAGCTAGAGCGAATTTTTTGGCGATTTCCAGATAGCGCACTTGATCGGAAATGCTGTGGTCGGAATGATAGACTTCGATTCCCCGCAGCCCAGCGTCTCGCAGCTTGCCGATTAGCGATTCTTCTGTAGCCGGATTGCGGATCCCCAGGCGAACCGGATGCGCCAGCACCGGAAGGCCGCCGCCGGAAATGATGCGTTGAATGCCCGCTGGGACATCCGGCGCCTCGCGCTCCACGAAGCCTGGCGACGATTCATCCAGGTAATTCCGAAACGCATCTTCCCAGTTGGCCGCGTAACCCTTTTGGATCAATACGCGCGCAAAATGCGGGCGCCCCGTTAGCGTTCGACCGATCCGCTCTACTTCCGCCAGTTCGAATCTCCACACCCAGCGATTGCAGTTTCGCAACCAGCCGGACATTTCGCTCCCGGCGCGCCGCCTGCAATTCCCCGAGCCAAGTCCGGAACTCGGCCGTCGGCGGCTGGTGGAGAAAATAGCCGAGCAGATGCAATGTGCCGCGCTTGAGGCCATTGCCATCCAGCCGCGCGGTCAGCTCGATGGCGCAAACTAAGTCCAGGCCGTAGGACAGCGCCGGCGCAGCCGCCTGGTCGTAGCCGGCGAAAGTATCGTGATCGGAAATCGCCAGCGCTTCCAGACCAATCGCTAGGGCACGATCAACCAGTTCCAAGGGCGTGCACGTACCGTCGGATTCATTGGTGTGCGTATGCAAATCCACCATAGTTCAAGCCCTGGTCATAGCTGAAGCCTCCTGAGCCGCAATGCATTTCCGATCACCGAAACGGAGCTGAATGTCATCGCCGCACTGGCGATCATAGGGCTCAGGAGCAGGCCAAAAAAAGGATAAAGGACGCCGGCCGCAATCGGCACGCCCACCGTGTTGTAGACGAAGGCGAAGAAAAGGTTCTGTCGAATATTGCGCATAGTTGCGCGGCTCAACGAGCGTGCGCGGACAATCCCGCGCAAATCGCCCTTCACCAGTGTGATGGCGGCGCTCTCCATCGCTATGTCCGTTCCCGTGCCCATCGCGATGCCCACGTGTGCGCGCGCCAGGGCGGGAGCATCATTAATTCCATCGCCGGCCATCGCTACCACGCGGCCTTGAGCTTGCAGCTTGGCCACCACCTCCGCCTTTTCATCGGGCCGCACTTCCGCCAGCACCTCGTCGATTCCTAACTTTGACGCCACCACTCCGGCGGTCGCGCGATTGTCGCCAGTGAGCATGACAATGCGGATGCCCTCGCGATGCAAAATCTGGATGGCTTCAGCGGCGGACGCCTTGACCGGGTCCGCTAACCCGAGCAGCGTGTCCGGTTGGTCATCGATGCTCACACACACCACGGTTTGGCCATCCTGCAGTAGCGGCTTGGCACGCGTGTCCAAGTCCGGAGGGATGGCGTTTCCAACCGAGACTCGCCGGCCATCCACGAGTCCGGAGACACCTCGGCCGGGCGTCGCCTGAAAATCTTCTACCTTCGATAGCGTGAAGCCTCGCTCCAAGGCTCCGGTAACGATCGCGGCCGCCAGCGGATGCTCGCTCAACTTTTCTACACTAGCCGCTAATCGCAGGGCTTCGACATTGTCAACGGTGACGAGCTTCGGCTTACCCTCGGTAAGCGTGCCGGTTTTATCGACCACCAGCGTGTCTACTTTTTCCAACGTTTCCAGAGCTTCCGCGTCGCGGATCAAAACGCCCGCCGTGGCGGCCCGGCCAGTTCCGACCATAATCGACATCGGGGTTGCCAAACCCAAAGCGCACGGGCAGGCGATGATCAGAACGGCAACCGCATTGAGCAGCGCATAAGCCATTCGCGGCTGGGGACCCCACACGGACCAGGCGACGAACGTCACTACCGCGACGCCTATCACAGTGGGCACGAACCAGGATGCCACTACGTCCGCCAGCCGCTGGATCGGCGCGCGCGAGCGCTGGGCTTCACTCACCATCTTCACGATCCGCGCCAGCAGGGTGTCGGCGCCGACGCGTTCCGCTTGCATGACGAAGGCTCCCGTGCCGTTGATCGTTCCGCCGGTGACCTGGGCGCCGACGGTCTTCTCGACTGGAATCGGCTCGCCGGTGATCATCGATTCGTCTACCGCGCTCGATCCTTCGATGACAACGCCATCCACCGGCACTTTCTCGCCGGGCCGGACCAATAAGCTGATCGCCGATCTTGACCTTCTCAAGCGGGACGTCCTCATCGCCACCAGTCGCCAGGATTCGGCGCGCGGTCTTGGGCGCGAGACCCAGTAGTGACTTGATGGCCGTACTGGTCTGGCCGCGGGCGCGCAGCTCGAGCACCTGGCCAAGCAGCACCAGCGTGACGATCACGGCCGCCGGCTCGAAATAAACCGCAACGCCGCCGTTAGGCTTCCCGGAAGCCCGCTGGGAAAATATTCGGCGCCAGCGTGGCGACCAGGCTGTACAAATATGCTGTTCCGACGCCCGTGGCGATGAGCGTGAACATGTTCAAGCTCTTGTTCACGACGGAAGCCCAGCCTCGCACGAGCAGCGGCCAGCCGGCCCACATCACGACTGGGGTGGCCAGCGCGAATTCGAGCCACGGGAGTTCGCGCCCAGATACATCAGAACCAGGAGAGGAGCGGTAAGCGCGGTGCTGAGCCAAAACCTGCGCCGCATGTCGATATATTCCGGATTCACCTCGTCGACGCTCGCGCTTGTAAAAGTGGCCGGCTCCAGCGCCATGCCGCATTTGGGACAGGAACCCGGTCCGATCTGGCGAACCTCGGGATGCATTGGGCAGGTATACTCGACGCCTGCAGTAGCTTCGGCCGCCATCGGTTCGGGCTGTGCGGCCGGATGCAGATACTTTTCCGGATCTGCCTCGAACTTAGCGGCACAACTCTTCGAGCAGAAGTAGTAAGTCTTGCCTTGGTAAGCCGAACTCCCGGCCGCGTGCTGCGGGTCCACGGTCATCCCGCAGACCGGGTCTAACACTCCGGCGGGCTTTTGGACAATTGGAAACATAAAGTCCCTACTTTCAGAGTAGCTAAGCTCGGCAATGGGGTCCGGCTCAGGCCCGGAAGTCGCCGGCCGAAAACGGCCACGATTTTTGGGTAGACATCTTACGCCAGTTCATACTAGCGGGCTCATTGCAAGAGACGATCGCCATTGCAGAAGCACGCATCCGCTACAATGAAGTTTTCCGCCCAATTCCCCCATGATCCAAACTTTGTTCGGCTCAGTACAGCAGGAACCCAATCTTCTCGAGCGCCTGAAAGCCGGCATTCAGAAGACTCGCGAGGGCCTGGTGGATCGTCTGGAAGATGCAATCTCCGGCCGCAAGGAGATCGACGCCGCTGTTCTCGAAGAACTCGAATACGCGCTAATAACTGCCGACATCGGAGTAAATACAACTTCCGAGATTTTAGAGAGTATCCGGCAGCGTGTGGATCGGAAACAGGTCGGCGACATGCAGCAGGTAAAGCAACTTATCGCTCAACATCTGCTGCAGGTGCTGGAGGCTACCGAACGTCCGGTGCCGCGCGTGGCTGAACCGCCGGCCGTCGTGGTGGTGGTGGGGGTGAACGGCTCCGGCAAAACGACGACTATCGGCAAGCTGGCGAATCGTTACAAGGAAGAAGGGCGTAGCGTGCTGCTGTGCGCCGCGGATACGTTCCGCGCCGCGGCGATCGAGCAACTGCAGGTATGGGGTGCGCGCACTTCAACCGATGTCATCCGGCAATCCGCCGGCGCCGATCCGAGCGCCGTTCTGTTTGACGCGCTGCAGGCCGCGAAAGCACGCAAGGTGGATTATGTGATCGTCGATACCGCGGGGCGGCTGCACACCAAATCCAATCTGATGGCGGAGCTGGAGAAGATGCGCCGCACGGCAGCGAAGGTGGTGCCTGGCTCTCCGCATGAAGTTCTGCTGGTGCTGGATGCAACCACCGGACAGAACGGTCTGGAGCAGGCCCGCAAATTCACCGAGTCGAGCGGCGTGACTGGTATCGTGCTCACCAAGCTGGATGGAACGGCCAAGGGCGGGATCGTGGTGGCAATCGCGCGTGAGTTGAATCTGCCCATCCGCTACATTGGCGTCGGTGAACAGGCCGGCGATCTGCTTCCTTTCGAGCCCGACAAATTCATCGCGTCGTTATTCGCGGCATGAGAATCCCGGCGATGGATGAGGCGCTGGAGCTGGCCCGGCGCGGCGCTGGATGCACCAGTCCGAATCCGGCCGTGGGCGCCGTGCTGGTAAAGGGCGGCCAGGTGATCGGGCGCGGCTTCCACACTTACGCACAGCGCAAGCATGCCGAGATTCTGGCGCTGGATGAAGCGGGCGAAAGCGCGCGCGGCGCCACACTTTACATCACGCTGGAGCCGTGCTCGCATCACGGCCGTACGCCGCCCTGCGCCGATGCTTTGGTGAACGCCGGAGTGACTCGCGTTGTCGCCGCCATGGAAGATCCCAATCCGCTGGTCGCAGGAAAAGGGTTCCGGCGCCTGATCGACGCCGGCATCACGGTTGAAATGGCTCCGAATACGCCGAGGAAGCGGCTCAATTGAACGAAGCTTTCATCCATTCCATGCGAACCGGGCGGCCGCTGGTGACACTGAAGGCCGCTCTGACGCTAGACGGAAAGATCGCCGCGCCGGAAGACAACACCGGCTGGATTACCAGCGAGCGCGCGAGAGCGCACGTGCAACAGATCCGGCACAATTCGGACGCGATCCTCACCGGTATCGGAACGGTGCTGGCCGATGACTGCCTGCTGACCGATCGCACGGGGCTGGAACGCAGCCGGCCGCTGCTGCGGATCGTGGCCGATTCCACGCTGCGTATTCCGCTCGATTCGCGCATCGTCGCCAGCTTCAACGGCGATCTCGCGATTCTCACCACTTCGGCTGCCTCCGAGGAGCGGCGCCGCGCGCTCGAATACCGGGGCATACGCGTGCTCGTATTCGATGGACCCGGAGGACGCACGGACCTCGGGAAACTCGTGGAATATCTGGCCACCGAACAGTACCGGTCGTTGATGATCGAATCCGGCAGTAAACTGAACTGGGCGGCTCTTGAAGCGGGCGTGGCCGACAAGATTTTCTTTTACTACGCGCCAAAGATTTTGGGTGGCCTACGGTCGCTTCCGGTGGCCGGCGGCGCGGGGCGGCTGCACCGGCGCGACGCCATCCAACTCACGCGGGTGAAGCTACATTCCATTCCGCCGGACGAGTTCGCGGTGGAAGCGTACGTGGAGAAGTGACGTGTTCACCGGGATCGTCGAAGAGGTCGGCATCGTTGGAGCAGCCGGAGCGCGCATGAAAGTGAATTGCCGCAGCGTGCTGGCCGATACCAAAGAAGGCTCCAGCATCGCGGTGAACGGCGTCTGCCTGACTGCGGCCAAAGTAGAGCCGGACGGATTCTGGTGCGATCTGTCGCCCGAGACTTTGGCGCGCACTAATCTCGGCGCGCTCAGGAAGGCTCGCGTCGTGAATCTCGAGCGGCCGGCCGCGGTCGGCGATCGTCTGAGCGGCCACATCGTCCAGGGCCATGTCGACGGAACCGCCGAGTTTGTTTCACTCGACGCGCTGGCCGACGGAAACTGGTGGCTCAAGATCCGCGTTCCCCAAACACTCGACCGCTATATGATTCACAAAGGTTCGGTGACGCTGGATGGCGTCAGTCTCACGATTGCGGCGCTGGACGACCGGCATGCTCGGCGTGGCCATCATTCCGCACACTTATGCGAACACGATCCTGGGAAGCTATCGTGGCGGGGCCATTATCAATGTAGAGGTAGATGTGATTGGAAAATACGTGGAGAAGTTACTAGTTTCTGGTTTCTAGTTTGTGGTTTCTGTTAGCTGCAAGATAGCGGATAAAGCCGCCAATCAGTTTACGAATACTCTCTGCTAATCCATAGAGCCGTTCGAAGTCTGGTTGGGTGATGTAGTGAAGATCGAGCGCAATGTAAAGATGGCTTTGAACTTCAATCGCGGAACTCTGAGCAATCGTCAGATAGCGAATGAATTCGGTCCGGCCGTTTCGACCGAAGCCTTCGGCGATATTGGCCATAATCGACACGGAGGCGCGCTGGATTTGGTCGCGCAGACCAAAGTCCTTGCTGAATGACTCCGTATGTGGAAATCCCATAAACTTCGGCGCTGAGTTCCCTTGCTCGCCGCCAGCTCTCAATGTCCTCGAATCGGGAAATGACCACGTGACTACTGTGGATTCACATCCGGAAAACTCTCGGCGTGAAACCAGAAACCAGCAACCAGAAACTAGAAACCAGAAACTGTTTTTTAGCTTTCCAGCTCCTGCTTGATCTCCTGCGCGACTTGGCGGGCCTGCTCCACCGCTCCGATTTCGAAGCTGATCGCGCCCACCCGCGGATGGCCGCCTCCGCCGTAGCGCTCGCAAATGGTCGCCAGGTTGTGCGTCGGAATCTCGGGAGCCCAAGGATTGGAGCCCACCGACACCTTGGTGCGGAAGCTCGAATTGCTCACCGAAACGGTGTATGTCGAATCGGGAAACAGATGGTAAGGAATGAATTTGTTGTAGCCTTCCAGACCTTCGCTGACTAAATCGAAGAAGATAACCCCGTTTTGGGCGCGCGCGTGATTGCGAATGATATCGATGGAGCGAATGTGCCGTTCGTATAGCGGCTTGTACAATTCCTGGATTTCCGGCTCCAGGATGATCTCGCCCAAGCTTCGGTGGCGCATCCAGCGAATGATCTTGTGGATGATTTCCGAACCTTTTGCGCTTTCGATCACCAAAGTCAGCTTCATGGCCGGCGCGCGCAGCTCGACGGCTTCTTGCGCGCTCGAATATCGCGCGCCATCGATAATATCCGCCCATTCCACCAGCTCTAACAGGTCGGGCGCATGGTAACCGAACTTCTCTTGCGCAACGTGCGCAATGAACATGGTGCAGGAGCTGAAGGAGGGATCGTAGAGTTTCTTACCGCTGGAGTCGTGCTTGAAGTGCTCGGCATCCTCGGGACTTAGAAAGGCGCTTTGGTGGTGATCAAACCACCAGGTCAGCCTGGGATCGGGTGAATATTTGAAATCGACGATTGCGTTGACATCGCCATCGAATAGGCTATCTTCAAAAAGCTGCGAGGCTTTATGGGCGAGTCCGGTGAATTCGAAGGTCGCGTGCGGGTCGTATTTGCCTTCGAAGAAACGGCTGAAGAACGCGGCAGATGCGGCCCCGTCGAAACAATGATCGTGATACAGGATTCTCACCCGCATGCAATTCAGACCCAAAGAAGCTGGAAGACCTTACAGGTTGCCTCAAGACGGGGGTAAAATGCAAGTCGGTCATTGGAGACACGAAAAGCCCGCGGCCCGCCGAGGCAAAGTTTCAGGTGCATTTATAAGAATAACATTCGTCCGGGGCAATTCCGCGGATCACCCGCAGTGGCCAGTTATTCAACGTTGTATTCGTTGCGCAGCACTTCCAGATTTTTCAACGCCGACTCGCGAAATGGCCCGTCGATCGCAACGCAGAGCTTATCAAACCGTCACAGCTTCAATAGCGCGGCCTTTGTCGCGAAGTTCCCCCGCCATAGCATAGTTGTCGTAGCCCAGATAGAAATAAGCTCCGGCGAGCAACCGCTCTTCGCGCAGGTTACCCAGCGCGGCGCGCAAATAGCGATCCGACAGCCCATAGCGTGCTTGCTTGGCATAAATCACACCGGTCATCCAATTTGCCCATCCGCTGTACTTAGCTCTTCTTTGCTTCCCACTCGTCGGCGTTCAGGTCCTCGGGTTTCGGCTTGCGCGGCAGCAAATCCAGAAGACGAAGCGCGTAAGTCAGAACCTTCGGCAGATCCTCTTCCCGCTGCATGTAATAATTCGCAACCGTGACCAGGAAATCCTCGTTATCCGGATCCTCCACCAGACCTTTCTCAGCCAAGGCGACTGCCTTCTCCGGCGGTAGACTGGCGAAGTCGATGCGAGGCCGGTCGTTCCGTGCCTGTGCCAGAAACTTACTCTGCGGGTTGCGCGTTTGCAAAGCCCGGATCAATTCGGCTTTTTTCTCTCGATCGGATTCCTGGGCGGCGTCGGTCGCTAGCACATACTCAGAGAAAGCCATCACCTCCCTGGCAAACTCCATCTGTTTAGCCCAATCAGGCACGTCGTCCGGATCGGAGGGCTTGGCTACCTGCAATGTCTTAGTGGCGAGGTCCCAGGAGAGCGGGACGTATTTGCGAACGCCCTCGGCGTCGCCTTTGGCCTGAGCTGCCTGCAGCGCGTCGTAGGCGGCATCGAGGTCAGCCGGGTCCGCCGCGAGCAAGGCTTCCGCGGTAGCGATCACTTTGTCGTTATCTTTGTCGTCCTTGTAGATATGCAGGAGTTGCTCGTAAACCCATGCAATGGAAGTGGTTTTCGGAAACTCCACGGCATATTTTTCGAGCAGCGCCAGCTGGCGCGGCTTGGTTGGCTCTTGTTGGATCCTCTGTAGCAAGATGCCGTCCTGGCTCTCGGCGTCGACATCCACCTTATGCCGGTCCGCCGCGTAGCCCCCCACGGCTAAGAGCAGGGCCAGCGCCGCCGAAACGTGGTGTCTTATCAATACCTTCGATTGTCGAGACACGTTCATGACTAATCTCTAAATTCGGACCAACTAGGGCAAAACTTTAGGTAGGACCTTAGAACTGAAGTACTGGCAAAAAGCCTACCCGAGTGCTGTAGGCAGTTCCGGAACAAGCATGGTAAAATCGCGATGCCTTATTCAAAGCCTATGATTCTTCCCGCTACATATAACAGCGCGCTGCTGCTGATCATCCTGTCTATGATTTGTTGGGGATCCTGGGCCAATACTTTTAAACTCTCCGGGAAATGGCGCTTCGAGCTGTTCTATTACGACTACAGCTTGGGCGTTTTGATAGCCGCGATCGTGGCGGCGTATACCTTTGGCTCCATGGGAAGCGACCTGTCATTTTCCGACAACCTGCTCATCGCCCTGCGGCGCAATATGGCTTACGCGGCCGCAGCGGGCGTGGTCTTCAACTTAGCCAATATGCTACTGGTGGCCGCAATCTCGGTGGCCGGAATGGCCGTTGCATTTCCGATCGGGATCGGTTTGGCCCTGGTGGTGGGTGTTATCTGGAACTACTTTCTGAATCCCCAGGGCAACCCGATTCTTCTGGGAACTGGGGTAGCGCTCGTGGCCGGCGCCATCATTGTAGATGCCTGGGCATACAGCGCCCATGCGAAACCCGTGCAGGCCAAAGCAGGCAAGGCAGCGCCGCGCAAAGGCCCGGGGACGAGTCCGAAGGGAATCCTACTGAGTCTTATCAGCGGTCTGCTGATGGGCTCGTTTTATCCGCTGGTGGAGATGGCCAAAGGCGGCGGCCCCGATAACGCCGGTCTGGGACCCTACGCGGTGGCATTCCTGTTCGCCGTTGGCGTCTTTCTCTCGACCTTCGTCTTCAACCTCTATTTCCTGAATCTTCCGGTCCAGGGCCAACCCTTGTCGATGTTCGATTATTTCAAGGGATCGCTGTGGCAGCACGCGCTGGGGATTCTGGGCGGCATCATCTGGTGCATCGGGGCGATTGCCAACTTTGTCGCTGCCAGCGCTCCGAAGACGGTACAGGTGGGACCTGCTATAAGTTACGCGGTCGGGCAAGGCGCCACCATGGTGAGCGCGCTATGGGGGCTGCTGGTCTGGAAGGAGTTCGCGGGCGCAAACGGGAAGGTAAGGGTTCTGCTGGCTGTGATGCTAATCCTATTTCTGGCGGGCTTGATCATTGTTTCGATCGCTCCGCTATATGCATAGCCGGCGCCTACGGCAGCACAAACTGGTCCAATAAATCTTTCGACGGCAAGCTACCCTGCGCCATAATTGCGCTTCCGCCGCCACGTCCGCCTGCTTTGACGAGCGCTGTCTTGAGAAACTCGCCGGCGTTCACGCCGCTGTCGGGCGACGATGCAAGCATGATGGCGGGAGGATTTTCTCCCATCGCGAGGAAAACCGATTTCTGACCGGTTGTAAAGCTCTGGGCTTCCGCGCGCAGCTCGTCCGTTAAGGACGGCACGCGCCGCACCACTTTACGAATGCCATCCGCACCTGGCACGGTAGCCGCATACAACTCTCGTCCGCGCGCTTGCGCAAGCTCGGCGGCCAGACGGCGGCGAGCTTTTTCTGAGTCCTGAAGCTTTTCCAATTGCGTGGCGACCAAAGCCGGAACTTCATCCGGTGGCGCGGAAAAAGCGCGGGCAACAGTGGAGATCGCTTCGAAGTCGGCTCGGGCGCGCTTCACGGCGCGCAGGCCGCTCAAGAATTCGATTCTCTGGTTGCCGCGAATGCGATCGAGCTTGCGGATCAAAATTGGTCCGATTTCACCTGTGGCCTTCACGTGCGTGCCTCCGCAAGCGCTGCGATCCAAATCCTGAATGGAAATGATGCGAATCTCGCCTTCTCGCTCGGTCGGCTTACGCAGCCCCAGGTCCTTTGAGGAATCCTCGAAACCGACGGTCACGGGCCGGTTCTCGAAGACGATTTCATTGGCGTGGCGCTCAGCTTCCCGGATCTGGGCGGGATCGAGCGAGCGCGCGACATCGATGGTGCAAGATTCGACACCCAGATGAAAGCTCACAGTCTGCGCGTTGAACATATTCACAAGAACGGCGGACAGAAGATGCTGACCCGTGTGCTGCTGCATGTGATCGAAGCGGCGCTGCCAGTCGATGACGCCAGAGACTTCGGCTGTCTCCAGCGGCGCGGATAGCTGATGGGCGATCCGGCCGTCTTCATCCACTACGTCCGTGACGTCGACTCCGCCCAGCTTTCCGATGTCGAAAGGCTGGCCACCCGAAGTCGGATAGAAGGCCGTGCGATCCAGGTAAGCTCGCAGGCGATCCGGGCTCGTTTCAACTACACGGGCCCGGAATTCGGTCAGATAGCTGTCGTGATAATAAAGACGATCGGTCACTGAACCGCTAATTGTACGATATCGCTGGGCACGCCATTCACGGTGAAAGAGAACGGCACATTGCCCGACGCGAGACCCTGTGGAATGGCGAGATTGATCTGGTAGAGGCCGACGAATGCCGGCGTGAGTCCGACGAACTGCGGATTCACGCAGGGAGCCGGCGAGAAGGGGGAATTGTTGCCGAAGCACGCCTGCACCGTCGCAGGATCGATGGTCGCCAGCGGATTGGTCGGTGAAGCCGTTCCCGAAGGAACCGGCGGCGAGGTAGGTCCCAGGCCTATGGTATAAATCACCACAATATCGCCCGCCGTCACGGGGTGACTGGGGATGCCTGTCAGTGCGCCGTTAGGCGTGGTCATAATCGCGTATGTCCCGCCGTTGGTGATGAAGCGCGGCTCGCTGGGCTGGATGTTTAGGTAAGCCAGGTTGCCGGCCTGACTATTGCGAACCACTTGCACGGTAGCGTCACCTGTTGCCGCATCGATAGGGATTTCGAAATTGATCTGACCCGGCGAGACGTAATACACCGGCGCCGGTTGGCCATTCACCAGCACTTGCGTCCCGGCAAGAGTGGTCAGCAAAGGAAGGCTACTGGCCTGTTGCGGATCGCCGTACGTGAGCTGATCCCCGAATAGAGCCGCGATGTCGCCCTGTGAGAGCGACTCACCGCCCGCGAATGTTCCATTGTTTACCACGCCGCCCGCTGCCGAAATCGGGGCAGTCTGTGCTACGACGTTGAGCTGCACCGTAACTACCGCACTGCTGTTGGCCGCATTGCTCGCGATGGTGACTGTGCCCTGATAGACACCCGGCGAAAGTCCTGTAGGATCGGCCACGATACTGACCAGCGAAGTGTTGCCCGAGACGATCTGCGCGGTAAGCCAGGCCGCTGTCGTGGTAGTGGACACGCCTCCGGCGGTAACGCCGGAAATGCTGAGCGTACCTTGACCGCCATTCGAAGTCGCGACGTAAGCGGTCTGTTTGTTGGCGCCCTGTGCAATTCGAAACGCAATAGACGCGGGATTGGTTTGAAGAATGGGCTGTGCGGTGACGTGCAACAGAACCGCAATGGACTTGTTGTCCGGTGCAAACGACGATCCGCTGATCGCGATACTGCCGTTGTAATCGCCGGTGGCCATCCCATTTTGCGCCGTGGCGGTTACCGTATAGGGGACAGGCATTCCAAACTCAAAGCTGCCTGCTCCGTTAGAGGCGATCGCGAGCCACGGAGTGTTGTTGCTTACGCTCGTACTTACGGCCCCGCCCGTGGTGAAAGTGCTGGAGGCCGATCCATTGGGCGGGACATAGTATTCGAGCTTGGCAGGGACGGCGCCGCCGACGAGCGCTGTGACGGTCACGAACTGAGGAGCATCCACGGCGTTCGGATCGCTCACGGTTACAGTTCCAGTGTAAATGCCAGCACTGAGCCCCGATGTCTGCAAGGCAATTTGAACCGGAATACAGTTGCCTTTCAAAGAACAGCTATGCGGCGCTCCGATGCTGGCCGACAGCCAGGAAACCGAGGAAGTGGCGCTCAAATTCAACGCGCCGTCGCCCAGGTTCGAGGCGTCAATGGACTGGGCTGGTCCGTTCTGTCCAGGCACGATCGAGACAGTAAGGGCCGTCGTCGTAAGGCCGAGCCGGGACGCGGCGCTCAGCATGGACGTCAAGGTGAGTAAGAGGACAAATCCACAACACGAAATGTAATGGTTTTTGAGGATCACTAGAACTCCTTTGGTTTGGAAAAAGCGCCGGCGAGTCGGACGCGGGATTGTAGACAAATCACCGGGCACGTTTCGTTCCACTTGTAAGTTTCAAATTCGGCGCAGGTAGGCGGCGGACAAGAGATCTGTTTTGCCACAATTGCTGGGGCGTTTCTGACCATCCTACTGCTGTGGTTCGGTGATCTGAAAGTCAGCTTTCAGAAATTGCCAGTCCGGTAGTTCGTAGACGCGTAGCTTGGTCGGAACGTCCACGGTGACATCTTTCAGGTCGGAAGGACCAAGCTTGGATACACCCGCTGGAAAAGTCATCAGCGGCGGGTCGCCCGGCTTGGCAGCGGTAGTTCCCAGGTTGATGATCATCTTTACATCGCCGATATCCGCCTCCGAGTGGTTGGCGACGCCGAACTGAATTTGCAACTGACCGGGTTTTCTTTCATTGATCCGAAACCCGACTAACTCGAGATATTTGGCGACCGAATTGGACGTATTCGTGGCGGTGAAATGCATGGGAGGAGGAGCAAACACTTTTTTGTTTTGCTTTTCATTGGACGGAGAGGATGAGCAGCCTACTAGGGAGAGCGTGAGAAACATCCAACCAAGCCTCATGACACTCATGATATCAACAGGATTTCGCAGGCCGGAGGTGCGGCACATTAATTGATGAAGTGTGTCTGTGGAAAACTCAGTGCTTCACCCCATATTGACGGCGCGAAGAAGGGCCGAAGTCAGACTGGGGACTCGTCCATGCCAATTCAGAAAACTGTCTGCTGCGCCGTACTATTCATCGCTTCTATCGCATTAGCCCAACCCATCCCGGTCTACAAGGACCAGGCGGATTATTGCAGTCATAACCCACAGGCGGTCGGATGCCGCGATGGAGTGCCGGTCAACGTTATGGAGGAGATGCAAAACAACTGGGAGAAGATACAGAAAGAGAACCAGTTCAAATTCACTACTCAGTCGTCGGCACGAGCGACTGCACCTCAGCCCGCGCGAGTAACCGCTCCTCAGAGTCCCCGGGTCCAGCGTGTCCGTAGTTCCGCAAGTCCGGGAATGATCAAGTTGGGTGAGTTGGACTGGCGGTTTGCGCATCCGCATCCGGATTTGCTGATCGGCATGGACATGGAAAGCTTGTTGGGGTCGGATTTGATGAGAACCTTACTGCGCGACTGGGCTGGAAAGCTAGGCGCCACGCCGAAGGAGCAGGACCAGATGCTGGCCGGTCTAGGAGATTCAAAGCGGGTGTTGATATCGATCCTTAACAAGGACGTCCTGGCCATGATGGTGGGCAACATTGGAAATCTGCCGGTGGGTACACAGGCCAGTGGATTGAAATTCACGCGGCTCTCAGAGGATACCGCGCTGATGGGCACGGAAGGAGGTTCGTTCGGAGCATTGACGCGTCTCAAGTTGGCGGCTTTGCCGAACCCGCAGCAGGATGAGGCTAAGTTGATGGCTCGCACATATGACTTCTGGGTCTGGGGCAGGGCGGACCGGCTGGCAGGTCTTGGGGCAGGGGCCAATGGAAACAGCCCGGTGAAGAAGATCAAGCTGGGTGTTAGTTTTCGAGACGGGTTCAACCTTCAGATGATCCTCGATACCCCGGACGGCGCGAGTGCTGCGCGCTTACTGGCAGGAATGCAGAAGAATGCGCCGAGGGGAATGGTGGGCGCCGTCGAAGGTCCTTCGGTCCGCTACGCGATGGCGCTGGATCGCGACGCAGCGCTGCAGCGCTTTGCCGGCTTCATGACCGATTCGATGGGCAAACAGTTCGCACCTTTGATTGCTGCTGCGCGGCAGATGTCCGCTCGCCAAGCCGCTCCTGCTCGGTCCGCTGGAAAGATCGTCATTGATGGGCTGGACGATGGCCCGAAGGAAGTTCCGGTGGCACAACGGCAGTAGAAGCCTGGCAGGCCAGAGGCCTGCGCCACATATCAGTAAAACTATTTTGCGGCGAGGACAGGGCTCTTGCGGCGCGACTTCGGAACCGAGGGCGCCGCGGCTGGTGAATCGTCCATGGGGAGGCTGAAACGCCGGATCCCATCGTAAGAATACAGAGCGCCGGCCACCGCTCCGGCCGTCGGAACCAGGCCAATTTCGCCGGCTCCTTTGGCGCCGTAGCCACCGACTTCGTCCGGGACCTCGATCAGTATGGCATCCACGCGAGGCGTGTCTTTGGCCTTGAGGATGCCACAGTCGCGCAGCAAGAGAGAGTCGGGCCGCGCGCCGGTGCTGGTGAAATTTTCCGAGAGGGCGTAGCCCAAGCCCATGTGGACGCCGCCTTCAATTTGTCCGGCGCAGGCCTTGGGGTTGATAGCGCGGCCGACATCGTGCGCCGCAACCACGCGCTCGATCCGGCCGTCTTCGCCGAGAATTACGACCTGGGTCGCATAGCTGAAGGTCATGTGAGTGGTCGGATTGGTCAGCGCTTCCGGTGTGCCGGGCCGAGTGGTGAAGTTGCAAATGTAGTCGCCTGAGTATTCGCGGCCGGCAAGCTGCTCGATCGTCGATTGCTTCAGGTCGGCAGCGAGTTGGCTGGCGGCGCGTTGTGAGGCGGCGCAACTGAGCGTGGTGGCGCGCGAGGCCCAGGTCTCTCCGCACTTGGCGCCAAGGTCCTTGTCCCAATGGACTGTCATGATTTCGGGAGAGAGGCCAGTCTCCTCACAAACGGCTTGCCGGACGGCGGTGAAAACTCCTTGTCCCATTTCGGTGTAACCGGTCATGACTTCGAGTCGGCCACCCTCGAGAACGCGAATCAGCGCGTGCCCGCTATCGACCGTGCCGTTACCGATGCCCGTACTCTTGATGCCGCAGCCGATGCCCGCATATTTCGCGTTCTTGTAGATATCCTTGACGGCTTCGAGACTGCGCCGGATGCCCGCGGCGCTCGGCCGCATGATTTGACCGGTGGCAAAGGCATCGCCGGGATTCAGGATATTTCGCTCGCGAATATCCCAACCATCGATGCCGACTTTTTCGGCAAGGATATCCATGAGGCCTTCGATGGCGAAGTGAGCCTGATTGGTGCCGAAGCCGCGCATCGCGCCACTTGTGGGATTGTTGGTGAAGACAGCCTTGGATTCGATATCTACATTGGGTACGCGGTAAGGTCCGCAGGAATGGCAGGCAGCGCGAAGCAGGCATTTGCCTCCGGTGCCTGCGTAGCCGCCGGTATCGCCGACGATTCGAACGCGCGCAGCGAGCAAGTGGCCCTCTGCATCGGCGCCCAAGATGTAATGCAGCGTCATCGGATGGCGCTTGGGATGAAGCTGCGCGGATTGCTTACGCGTGAGAACCGTTTTCACCGGACTTCCGAGCAAATGCGCGGCGAGAGCGGTTTGGGCCTGGATGGAAAGCTCTTCTTTAGCGCCGAAAGCTCCGCCGCTAGCGGCCAGCTCGACCTCAACTTCTTCCGGAGGCAAGTTCAAAACCTTCGCGATTTGAGCCTTGTCAAAGGTCGAGCCCTGACTCTGCGAGTAAACTTTGACGCCCTTTCCTTGCGGCAACGCCAGGCAGGCTTCGGGTTCGAGGAACGCCGGATCGACCGGCTGAGTCTGGAACGTGTGCTCGATGATGTGGGCCGAAGATGCTAGCGCGTTATCCACATCGCCGCGGGAAAAAGCGGTGGTTTCGAGCAGGTTGGGATGTACGTGCAGATTGCCAGGCGCATGTACTTGCGGCGCTCCCGGCTCGAGAGCAGTGAAAGGATCGGTCACCGGCTCCAGCACTTCGTAATCGATCTTCACTTTTTCGGCAGCCTGGCGAGCGTGGAAGGCGGTGTCAGCGACGACCAGGGCGAAGATGTCGCCGACGCAGCACGTGGTTTCACCGACGGCCACAAAAATCGGCAGATCGGGAATGGCCAAGCCGGTTCCGCGCTGTCCCGGAACATCGGGCGCGGTAAGAATTCTTACAACGCCGGGCATCGCGAGAGCTTCGGCGAAATCGATGGCCAGAACCTTGGCGCGCGGATGTTCGCTCAAGACAACGGCGCCATGCAACATTCCGGGAACACGCATGTCGTCGACGAACGGCTTTTCACCGAGGGCTTGGTCCAGGCCGAGATAGCGCGAAATCGATTGCCCGATGCCATTCTTGTGAGCGCCGTTGGGCTGGGTGGCCCGGCTCAAGCCGAACTCTTCGCCAAAGTAGGAATGGCGGCGTGGTTCCGGCCGTGGAAGCTGCTTGCCGTCGTTCCACATCTCGCCGGCGGTCTGAACCGCGTCGATGATGCGGGCGTAGCCGGTACAGCGGCACAAATGACTGTCGAGCGCCTTGGCGACGACCTCGCGATCGCCGGTGCGGTTGTTACGTAATAAGGATGATGCGCGGACCAGAATTCCGGGAATGCAAAAGCCGCACTGGATGCCGCCTTCGTGCACAAACGCCTCGCCCAAGACGCGGCGCATGTCCTCCGGCATGCCTTCCATCGTGACGACGTCGCGGCCTTCCATATGCTCTGGTTTGCGGAGGCACGCGAGCACCGGCTGGCCATCGATCAGGATCGCGCAGCATCCGCACGCGCCTTCGGGAGCGCAACCATTTTTGGGCGAGAGGATACCGCACTGCTCGCGCAAAACCTCGAGAAAGTGCATTCCCGGTTCGTAAGTGACAGAAGTCGGTTGCCCGTTTAGAGTGAAGTTGACCTTCGGCATTGCCGCCGCACCGCTCCCCCGACTAACACAATGTTAGCAAACGTACTGATTTTTGAACAACTTCAACGCGCGTTTAGCGGCTTTTACTGACGCTTGCGGTGCTCATCGGGCCGAGGTTTTCGTACCACTTAATGTTGTGCGTGGCGCCGCCAATCATGACGATATCGGGGCGGCCATCGCCGTTCATGTCGGCGACCTGGCAGCCGGAAGCGGACATGGCGAGGTGGTCGAGCTCTTCGTGATGCCAATTCGTTCCGGATTCGTCGCCAGAGTAGAAGACGTGGGATGTGGAGACTTTGCCCCGGGCGCGATCGCCGGCTACGATCTCATCGCGGCCGTCGCCATTGAAGTCGCCTACGCAGACCTCGTGACCTTCGGTGAGCTGATCATAGATGACGTGACGGTTCCAGCCGCCCTTGCCGTCTTCGGTGTAGACCACAACTTCGTTGCCGTGCCACGGCTCAACTGTCGCGAGAATACGGTGTTTGCCGAGGTGGGCGATTTTGACGTCGCTGGCGCCCAGGCGCGGCGCTGGCTCGGAGTCATGGCCCTTGACGATCAGCTTTTTGTTCCACTTCAGGTTGTCGCCCTTGCCGGAAGCTGAATACATTACCACGCCTTCGAAGCTGGCGACGAGGAGTTGCTCCTGTTTTCCTTTACCGGTCCAGTTGACGACACGAATGCGGTGAGTGATTCCGCTCAGATCGTCGGTGATCGTCTGGCGCTTCCATTGGGCCGAATCGCTCGACCAGTCCTTCGGAACGCGATAGAAGAACAGCGGCGTGTTGCCCTCGTATTTCGGCGCTGCGTTGGTTTCGCCTACGAGAGGAGCGTTGATTAATTCTTTATGGCCGTCGCCATCGACGTCCGCCCAGGCGATATGGTGCGAGGTGGGGAAGGCATCCACCTTGGTGGATTTCCATGGCTCGCGCGGGTCGGCCATGTGCGAAAGCATCCATACTAAGCCCGGGCTCTTGGCTTGCTGCATGGCGAAGCCGCTTTCTAGCGCGATTTCGGGGATGCCATCGCCGTCGATGTCGTAGGCCGCAAGATTGACTTGGCCGAGCAGGTCTTTCACGATCACGTGCGGCTGCCAGCCGGGATTCTCATACCAGGTGAGATCGGGAATCTGCTGGCTAATCCCGATGACGTCCGGCTTACCGTCTTTATTGAGATCGGTGACGATGACCGCGTATCCGCCCTTGGCGTTGGCCTCAATGACGTGGTCCTTAAATTGGACGATTTGCTGGCCGGCGGCAAAGCCGGCAGCGGTGACGAGCAGCAACAGGGTTCGACGCATATTAGGTCTATCATACATCCGGCTAGGGTTGTGTGTTTGATTGTAGGTTGGATGGTGGCGGGCGGGGGCTAGAAAGGACCGGTGCGTTTATGGGGCCTAATCGACATTGGGCTACGGGCGGCCGGTAATTCAACCGTTTGGCGGTAATCTAGCCAAGTAACGAGAACTGAATGAATTTGCCGGTGCTGATACCGGCTCACCAATACGGACACAATCGCCTCGAGCACTCTCAAGGCGCAGTGCGTTATAATGCGAGCCTCCGGAGCTTAGCAGTCAATACCACTCAAACAACATGGCCGACATTAATAAAATGGGCCGCACCTGGCTGTGCAGTGTGGTTTTCACGGATATTGCCGACTATTCATCCCAGTCGGTTGAATTGCAGATAAAATGGAAGGCCAGATTTAACGGTTATCTGGCTAGCGCGATCCAGGATGTGCCGGAGGATGAGCGCGTCATTCTCGATACCGGTGACGGCGCCGCCATCTGCTTTCTCGGCGCTCCCGAGGCGGCGATGTTTGCCGCGCTCGAGCTGTGGCACTCTCTCCTTCTTGATGAGCGGGAGCAGCAATCTCGGTTGCGGGTCCGAATCGGCATCAACCTCGGCCCGGTGAAGCTGGTTCGGGACATCAATGGCGCCCCGAACGCGATCGGCGACGGAATGAACGCGGGACAACGGATCATGAGCTTTGCGGGAGAAAACCAGATCCTGGTCTCGCAGTCTTACTTCGAGGTTGTGAGTTGTCTGTCAGACGACTACAAGACCCTCTTCAAGCTGAAGGGTGTCGAGAAGGATAAACACGTCCGGGAACACATCGTCTATAAACTCTCGCCTCCGGGCGCGGAACAAGGTCAAGTTTCCGCTGCCCCTCAATTCGTTAATCCTCAACAACCCATCCCCGTCGCCCCCGTGGCCTCAGATGAACCTTCGGCGCCGCCCGATAAGGTTGCTGAGACAGCGCGGGCGAATCATCTGGAGAATACGGCTAGCCGTTCGATTCCACTGCTGGTTGGCGGTATTGCTTTAGTCGTGATTGCGGCCGCGGGCTTATGGCACTTCTACGGCCCGGCGGTTCCGGCGAATCGGAGCTTGAATACTTCACCCGCTGGGCAGCGGGAGATTCGTGCCAGCAGCCAGGCCATTGCCCCGAGCGTCGCCGCGCCGGCGACGCCGAGTGCACCGATGTCCCGCCCGGATGTCGTAGCGTCTACACCCAAATCAACGTCCCAAGACAAGCCGGCCGATCCAGATAAATCGGGGAGGGTCAGCCGAGAAGCAGTAGTAACAGACTCCGGCAAACTTCCGGCGAACCGGGCAGAAGCACCCCCGCCGACGCCAGTTATTCAACCCACCACGGTAACGGTGACCGATGCTCTGCCGTTCACCCTGGAGCTTGCAGAGAGTGTTCCGTCCGATGCCGTCGAAGGGCAGGCACTGCGCTTCACGGTCAGCGAAGGCCTGCAGATCGGCGACAAAACAGTAATCGCTAAGGGAGCCACAGTCACCGGCGCAGTGGCGGGCGAAGCCAGAAAGAAGAAGTTCCTCGGCATCGGGGGTGGAGGTCACAAACTAACGTTCAGCCTGACAGAGGCTGAAGCGGCGGACGGTAGCAAGCTAGCTGTGCGTGCTTTAGCCGGCAAGAGTGAAGACGGACCCGCGATTCGCCCTTTCGATACCTCGAAGGGCTCCAAGACCAAAGGCTATGCTGCGCTGCAAGGCACCGCGTACATCGGCTACATCGATGGCGACCAAACGGTGTCACTCCCTGTACTGAATGCCACCCATCGCAGCACGCCGAAGTAAATTCGCTCAGATTCCGACAACATCACCATCCGAAAAATGTAGAAATAGAACATCGAGGGCGGTGGGACGAGTTTCTCTTCGCACGGCGGTGTAGGTGCCCTTACTCAGATTTTTGGAGTGGCCTTAATGCGGGGCATCGCAGCGTTTACGATGAGCGGCGAACCACCGCCTGGCAGAAATTTCGGAGTCGCGTTCGTGAAAGACACCCTCGCTAGAAAAGCAGAGCACAGGTTGGAATGCGGCCGATACCGTCGGGGATGTGTGCGACCGCGAGCAGCCAGTCGCAAAGGCTATCGCTACGATTAAATATCGAATCGAATGATTCTACCCTAAGCGAGGCCAGCTAACCGAAGTACCGAAAGCTCTTCCAGAACTCGGGCCAGCTCTCGCGCAGGTGCCGGCAGACAAAAATGTCGGGATGACTGCGCGTCTCTTCGTTCTCTATGCCATACCGATTCCAGGTATGCCCAACTACTTCGCAGGCGGCGAATTTAGTCTCCAGGTAGCCACCCGGCAGGCCAATGACGATCAACGTTTCCGGGGGCGGGTCGCCATAGCCGCGCTGCCAGAAGGAGTTCACGCCGCTGATCGCCGATGGCAATCCGTAGCGCGGGCCATAGAGATTGATCGCTCCGGCCTCGCCGTAGTTGGTGCCGAGGATACCTAAGTGGGCACGATCTTCCGGGGGCAGGGAATCGCGAATCTTGGCGACTGTCTCGACCAGTTCCGGCCAGCCGATCTCCTCCGGGAAATCGCCATTGACCTTGACGGCGAACCTCCACCAGTTGGAGTTGACGGGGGCCATCGGCAAGAAGAGCGCAGCTACGATGATCATGTCCGCGACCAGTGCGGTGCATACGATGGCTCGCAATGAACCGGCAAATTGGCGACCGCGCGAGGCTAACCATTGCTCGAGAAACACGGCGCCGGCGGCATACAGCATCGGATAGGCGGCTGCCAGGTAATAGCCGCGTCCCCGGGCTATCACGAACAACAGCAGAGGAACGATGTATATCCAACCCAAAGCACGAAAACGCCGGCCCTCTGGCGCGAAAAAATAGAAATAGAGGCCGGTCAGACAGAGCGGGAAGGCCAGAAGCGTCAACTTGAGCTGCTCGGGAAGAAAGTATCGCGTGCGGCCCATGCCAACATCACGCGCATGGATGTGGCGGAGAAAATCCAGCGAGATAAATCCGTTCTGTGCCTGCCAGATGAAGTTTGGAAAGAAAATGAGCAAGGCCGCGGCAATGCCTAGCCAAAGCCATTTGCCCGCCAGATGCCGCCGCGCGTCCGTCAGCAGAACTCCCGCCGTGAGGCCCGCGACGAAAACGCCCATCGTATATTTCGACAACATTCCCAACCCGATCGCGCTCCCGATGGCAATCCACCAGCGCGGGTCATCCGATTTGAGCAGACGAATGACGAAGTACGCGGTCAACACCCAGCACAGGTAATCGAACGAGACGTACTGCATCAGTGCGCCGCCGCCCAAGCAGAAGGGAGTGGCTGCAGCCGCAGCGACGAGCTGAGCCACGCGATGCCCGCCCAACTCGCGCGCCATAAGGCCGGTTAGCACGACCGCCACCGCTTCGGCAAGCGCTGCGAAGAATCGGAAGCCTGTCAGAGAAGTGCCGAACATCAGTAACGACAAGCGGCCAAAGAATGGTGTGACCGGCGGATAGGCAACGTAGCCCCAAGCCAGGTGACGCGCGTCGTCGAGCGTAGCCAATTCGTCGCGCTGAAATCCGTAGCGCCCGCCCGTCAGCAGGTGCACGACAACCGTGCCAAGCGCCATGTAAACCAGGATGGCTGTATCGCTTGACCAGATGGATCGCCGGGTCACGTGTGATCGAGGATGATCTTGAGGCGGCGGTCGGCGCCGTCCTCCACCATTCCGAGCGCGGTCTCCAGTTCGCCGAGCGCCATATGATGCGTCACAAGCGGCTCCAGGCGGACGGCCCCGCTTGCGACCAGATCGATCATGGGCGGGAAATCCTGGGACGTCGCGGCGCGATTGTTGATCAGCGTGAGCTCTTTGAAGTAGAGATCGTAGAACGGCAGCGCGCCCTCTTTGGCGCTCATGATGCCGAAGAGAATGATGCGGCCGCCGAAGCGGACCATTCGAATCGCATCAGCAAGCGCGGTCATCACGCCGGTGCATTCGATTACGACGTCGGGCCCGCGGCCGTCGGTGGCATCGAGAACCTTTTGAATCGCATTAGGACCGGCTGTGATGGTGAGGTCGGCGCCAAGTTGCTTTGCGAGATCATTTTTGAAAGCACCGCGGCTGATCCCGATTACGGTGGCGGCGCCGCGCGCTTTGGCGAGCTGCACATGCAGTTGGCCCGACACGCCCAGCCCGATCACGGCGACTGATTGTCCTTCGAACGGCGAGGTCATTCGCTGCGCGTGAAGACACGTGGTCGCGACCTGGATGAGCGGCGCCGTGCGGCTGTCGATGGAATCGGGAAGACGGAATACTTGACTGGCCGGGACTGCGGCGTATTCGGCGAATCCACCGTTGGTTTCGCGGCCAATTAGTCCTCCGGCGGGACACAGATTGGTCTGGCCGATGCGGCAGTGGAAGCAAGTGCCGCAAGACAGGACCGGATCAATGATGACGCGGTCGCCTTTTTGGATGCCGGCGGGAGGCGAGCCGCCGATCAGTTCGCCGATCATTTCGTGGCCCATGATGAGCGGATATTTGGCGGGGATCGCCCCGTTATAAATTTTGAGATCTGTTCCACATAGGCCGCTGTTGGTGATTCGCACCAGGACGTGACCGGGCGCAGCGTCGGGACGCGTAACTTGATCGAGCGCCAAATGGCTGGGCGCTCTCAGCACCATTGCCTTCATTTGAACGGCAAGTCAGCGACCTGCTCCACCTCTAGCCTAGCTGCTTCAGGGATCGTCCGAAATAGAAAGCCCGTGGAGTCGACTCGTCCCATCCGGCATTGCAGTGCGCAACCGACCATCGCTCGACTTTGCGCGGTTCGAGCACCGGTTTGCCGAGCGCCGGGCAGGACAGGCAATAACTGCCTTCGTGCGTTCCGATCCAGATCAGGTTGCGGTCCCACTCGACGAAGACGTTTTCGGTCGACCCGCGCCACCAGCTTTCGTAGTCGTTGATTTCGCCTTCGTGCGGCGGCACGAAATAGGCGACTTCCTTGGGCGCGGTCGGGATTGGAAATGTCGAAAACCCGGACGCCGGCGTTGAACCAGGTGATCACAAAGATCTCCGGGCTTGGATATGCCGGGCGCTAGCCAGCATTGCGTAGTTGTGCGAGCCGAAGCGTCCGCGCGAGAAACAGAAATCGTGTAGGGAGCATCGGGCGGGGCGGCAGGGCGCGGAAACAACCCGACGATTTTCGGATTGCGCGGGTCTTTCACGTCGACGACGTAGGGCGTGTGATAGACCTCGCGGCAATCGGCTTCGAGGGCCTCATGTAGTCCGATGATCATGTTCTGCGAGCCGCGGATGAGCGGCGTCGGCAAGTCACGGGATAGCACGGTGTGGAAAGGAATGGTGCCGAGCGCATCGAATTCCTACTGGACGTTGCCGATGGGCTTGGGATGCGCGATGTCGCTGAGATCCATGACATACATGCCGAAAGCGCCGAAGCCTCCGTAGCCGAGTTTGCCGCCGTCTTCGACGCGCTTGGGGACGCTGAGCGCGCCGTGATTGCCGGTCCAGGAAGTTCGGTCGCCGGCAAAGAGGTATTTCTTGTATTCGGCTTCTTCCCCGAAGCGCTGGCCGGGAACCCACCAGCGGGAGACTTCCTTGACTTTGGAGGGTCGGACATGTCGACGATCATGATGGCGTTGCTGTAGGGCCGCTGGTGATTTTCCATGCGCAGAGTTGATCGTCCCAGCCGCAATCGAGATAGGCGTATTTGCCGCCGTCGTAAAAATTGTGGTGAGTGCCGTTGCCTTTTTCGCCGGTGTTGAATTCCTCGAGCAGCACCGGCTTGTCGGGATCGGTGATGTCGTAGTTGCGGATGCCGCGCAGTCCTTTGAAGTTGACGGACTTGTCGCGCAGTTCTTTGTCGTATGCGCCGTGCGGAAATTCCGGCGTGGCGGAGGTGAGCGGCGCGGCGGCGGTGCACATCATGATCCACTTCTTGAGCTGGGTGTTGTAGACCACGGCGCCGAATCCGCGCGTGAGCCCCTTGTTCATCACGACCGGGTTCTTGGGATCGGTGACGTCGACAGAAAGCCGCCGTTGGCGGGCAGCAGCCGCTGTTTGCCGCGGGCCCACATCGCCATGAGAGGCTCGCCGCCGCTGATGGTTGAGCCGGGCACGGTGGCGACGATTTCCATGTTGTGGATGTACTGTTTCCGGTCGAGATAGTCGAGCGCGCCGAGTGCTAGTGGAAACGGCGGGGTGCCACCGCCGGGCGTGAGCCCAGTAACTTGAGCGCGCGCGCCGATGGCGCCGGCCAGACCCGCTCCGGCCATTCCGAGAAGAGAGCGGCGGCTGAATCCTGGACTGCTCTTAGAGTTTGACTCCTGCATGCATCACCTCATTACTAAGAAGCCTTACGACGGCAGTGCTTTGCCCTTGGTCTCTGCCCCGAACGGCAATAATAAGAGCGCCACGATAAAGACGAGCGCCGTGAGAGCCACGGGAGTACCGAGCGTTTGAAAATGCCGGATGCCGGCGCCGACCAGAAAGGTCAGACCAGCTCCAGCAAAACGTCCGATGTTGGTTGTAAAGGCGAAGGCGCTGACTCGGCATTCGGTCGGATACTGTTCGGGAATCCAGAATGAGTACACGACGAAATTCGCGCCGCCCAAGCCAAGGAAAAAAGTGCAGAGCATGAACCAAGCGAGCGCGTTCGTGGGCAAATAGAACACGTAGCCGAAAGCGAGCCAAAGAAAGACCAGCATCAAAGTGAAAAATATTCCCAGCGTGGTTCTGCGGTCGAATCTCTTGGCAAGCAGCGGCGTGATCAACGCTCCGATGATGGTGGCGATTCCGAGAATCGCCGTCGAATACGATGCCAGCCGGGCTGCTTCCATAGCGGTCTTGCCGGCGCGATCCGCGATGTAGGTTATGGCCGACGGGACATACACTGATCCGGCCCATAGCCCGACGATGGATGCGACTAAGTAAATGGAGTTGAGGATGGTGCGGCGGCGATACTGGGGCGAAAAAAGCTCGAAAAAGGAGCGGCGCATCTTCAGATTCTCGCCGAGTTGCGCGCGCTTCTCCCGCCATTTCTCTGGCTCACGCACGCGATTGAACAGGAATCCGACGAACAGCGCTGGAGCGCCGCCGACCACGAACATCCATCGCCAGCCAAACTGGCTTCCGATGTAGTAGTTGGCTAATGCGGCGACGACAAAGCCGACGTAGTAGCCAGTGTGCATCAAACATCCACCCCAAGTGCGGCGAGTTTCGGGCCAGGATTCCGAGATGAGCGACGCACCGATGGACCATTCTCCGCCAATTCCAATGCCTGCCAGGAATCGAAAGAGAGCTAGCGACCAGATGCCTTGCGACAGGGCGGCCAAGAAAGTGAAAACCGAGAACCAAAGCACGGTGAACATCAATGTGCGGGCGCGTCCGAAGCGATCGGCGATCGGTCCCCAGACCAATGCCAGTCCCCATCCCACCATGAAAAGGGCGAACAGGAGTCCGCCATAGTACCCGATGTTGGCCTGTGTGGCGGCGATTCCAGATTTCGGCAAAACGTCGCGCATGGCCGGCACCAGCACCAGCGAGAAAATGAAGCCGTCCATGCCATCCAGCAACCATCCGCCCCAGGCTGCGAAGAAAGCGCGTTTTTGATCGCCAGTCAGTCGCGGACGGGCGATGGTTGATGCTACGGCGGGTTCACCCATCGAAGTTCTCAAGTATACACTTTCAGATCACGGGCCACCCCTGCTTAGTTACTAATATTGATCAGCTTCATCCCGTTTTGCCAGGTGATCTGGTGGAACAGCTCGGCGGAAGTCATCTGCTTCAATGCCGTGAGCGTTTCCCGCGCGACGCACTTGCCTGCGATCAGCGGCTGCTTCGAGTTTTGTCCGGTGCCGTGACCATCGCGGCAACTGCAATCGCATCCGAACATCATTTTGGCGCGGTGGCGTTCGACGAATCTGGCAGCAAAATCCGGATCGCGCGCAAGAAAATTCCGGCCGGAGTTAGCCGAGAAGTCGCCATGGAAGTTCGGGAAGTCGCTCAACATCCGATCCGATACTCCGCCGGGTTTGATCTTGCCGGTGGGATAAGGCACGCCATCGGGGACCTCGGCGCTGACGTTAGCCCAGAAGGCATCGCCGTGCCCGATGAAGACCGTCTTGGGGTTGGCCTTCACCACGGCAGGAAAGCGCGCGATGCCGCTATTCCATACTCCTTCGCCTTCGAACTGCGGGAAATCGGCGAAATGGATAAGCACCGGCACGTTCATCTCCGCCGCGAGCGAATATGCGGCGCGCATCTCAGGGCCATCGCAGGCAACATGCGACTTCAATTCGCCCAGCCCGATCGCGCCGGCCATCAAATTCTTACGTAGAACAGCGATGGCGTCCGGCTTGGTCATGTCGGTACCGGTAAACCAGACAAAACGTCCGGGGTTCTTAGCCACGACGGCCTGCGAGTGTTCTGCCATTGCCGATCCGGTTAGCAGCACGGCCTTCGCCACGCCCGAGCCATTAATGTGGTTGAGTTCGCCACCTTCCTCGCGGCGGGGATGAAGGTGAATGTCCAGCACGGACGCGCCCCATTCCGAAGTGGACTGCGCATTCGCGCGCGAGAGCACGGCCCCCGCTGCGGTTCCCAGGAATTGTCGTCGGGTGAGCGTGTTATACATATGGATACGATTCTAATACTGACAGCAGGCGTGAATCCCACGCTTCGGCGTTGCCAGGCCAAAGTTGGAGTGGTATGGAATGAAAAATAGATTGATGCTGTTAACCGTGGCTGCTAGCGTTCTCTTAGTACCAAGCTTGATGCTCGCGCACCATGGGCAGGCGGCGTACGATGTGACCCAGTCTGTCACTATCAAGGGAATCGTAAGTAATTTCAAGTTTACGAATCCGCACTGCATAGTAAGCCTGGATGTCAAAGACGAGAAGGGCCAGAAACAACTGTGGCAAGGGGAACTTACCAGCCCGAACCACTTAGTAAGGGTTGGATGGACCGCGCAGACCCTTAAGCCAGGCGATGACGTGACGCTAACCGGCTTTCGCGCTAAGACGGGCGTAAACTCAATGTGGATTACCAAGGTTGTCCTAGGGAATGGCGAGGAGATGAGGACCGGCGGCGGGAACTAGCCTCGCGGCGGTGGGTTGATATGCGCAATTGCTGGATGGGATCGATCCTTGTGGTGGCCGGTTCACTCTCTTCTCCGCTCGTTCTTTGTGCTCAAGAGTCAGCAGCGGCAAAGGCCCAGGCTTCCACGCCGGACCTCTCCGGTGTGTGGAACAAGAAAAACATGCCGGGCACTCGCTACGGCGGTTACACCTACAGCGCCGAAGAGCCGTCCATGACGCCGTGGGCACAGGAGAGGTTCAAGGCCAATAAGCCTTCCTTCGGACCCCGAAGCGTTGAAGATTCCAACGATCCTGTCAATCCCACAACGGTTAGCGCGACCGGCTGTTTTCCTCCTGGTGTGCCGCGTGTCTACCTGCATCCCTTCCCTCTGGAAATCATTCAAAGCCCCAGTCGCGTGCTGATGATTTTCGAGTTCGATCACTACATCCGACAGATCTGGACGGACGGGCGTCCGCATGACACCAGCCTGGGCCCGACCTGGTTTGGCGACTCGATTGGGCACTGGGAAGGCGGCAGGCTGGTGGTAGACACGATCGGCTTTAACGACAAAACCTGGCTGGATCGCGGTGGACATCCGCACAGTGAAGACCTCCATGTCGTGGAGCGGATGCGCCGCGTGGACTCGAAAACACTGCAGATCGACGTGAACATCGAAGATCCGAAAGCCTACATCAAGGCGTGGGGAGGCCGGATGATGTTTGACTTACACCCGAATTGGCATATTTCAGAAATGATCTGCGAAGACAACGTCAATTTCGACGAGTTTCTGAAAAACGAGAAACCGAAGAAATAACATCGACTAAGTCTACTGAAACTGCACCAGGATCACTTCAGTGGAGTGATATTGGAAAGCCGACGGGATCGAGGTGCCGTCGTTCAGACCGACCGTGAACAACGCCGCCGTGCCAGGCTTGCGGCTGATTGAAAGTGAGAGCGTCGCGGTCGCGGAGGGCTGATAGAATATCAGGGCTCTTGGGATGGTTACCTGGCCGGCCGAAGCGGGAACCCGGCAGAGCACCGCGGTCGTGGCGAACCACTGAATCGGAACCTGCGGGTACAATTGCACCGTCACAAAGTCCGCAGCCGAGTAAGTCGTGGGATCCCATGCAATAGTCAGGTCCTTAGTGTGGTCTACCATGCTTACTTGACTGTAGTTAGTGACTTGGATCGGATTCGGGATCGAGAGCATCGCCGTGAACGGCTGAACGTTGGAGTTGCCAGGAGCATTCGCCTGCCATTGGCCCGAGGAGAAGAATGGCGCCGGCAATTGATCGGGACTAGTAACTGCAGCCTCCGCCGGTACGGAGGCGCTGTATACAACGCCGGAAAGCAGGTTGAGTTGTTTCCCATCCGGCCCCTGCAGATTTACTTGATTGCCTACGTTCAACTCATTGATGACCGTTAAAAAACTGGCGGATGCTCCGGCGGTAAGTGTGCATCCAGCCAAGTAATCATCTGCGAACAAAGGCGGGCCACTGAATACTGACAGACCGCTCGCTTCATAGCTGAGGAATTGAGCGGTCGCCGACTCCATTCGGACATAAGCCGGGCTGAAGAGTGAATCAGGCGGCGCGCCGATTGTGCTGAACAGTACGATTTCGCCTACATAAACCTGTCCGCCCGCGTCGAGTTGGGCCATCTCGTCCGCTGTCAGACCAAAGGGATGCACACACGCCCCGGTGTCGCGCGAGAGCGAGAGTGTCGCCAGATTGCTAATCGAGTTTCCGATCTGGATATTCACGGCGACGTAGCAGCCTTGTGGGATCGCCCGATCGTCCGGCACCTGAAAATTGATTTGATCGAGCCCCGGATAGCCGCCCGACGGCCCAGCGTAAGCGACCGGGAATGGATGTCCACCCAGCAATACAGCAACTTGCCCCGTGGTCGCCGGCCCCAAGCCCGTTCCCCACAGCGTTACGAAATCCTGCGGGCGCGCGGGATGAGTCAGATTGTTAAGTTGAAGCCCGTTGCTGGTAACATTCTGCGCGAGCGCCGTCTCGCCGCCCGCTGAATACAGCCCGAAGTTCGTGGCAACGATATTGACGTTTTGCGTAGCGCTTTGGCCGTTGTAGTTCAGCGTGATGCTGACCGGTCCGAGCGGCGCGGCGGTTGGAATCAGAACCAGCACCGACGTCGCATCCGAGACTTCGAGAATGGACAAGGACAAGGGGTCTTGAAAGCCAACAGCGAGAAGCTGGGCCGAGACCGTGGGCGGATCGATGGGCGTCACCGGGCCGCCCTGATAAATCAACTGCAGCTTGACTAAAGAGCCTGCCGCGACATCGCCGGTGAGCAGACTAGCCGCGTTCTCAACCTGAAGCTGTTGTTGACCAAATGCGCCACCGCAGACCAACAAAATCAGCACTTCCGCGGCGGCGCAGGCGCGCATCCTTACCAATCCAATCGGATTCCAAGCTGGATGATGCGGCCTTCGAGCACGGTGCCCGTGGGCGCGAATACCGCCGGAATCGTCGGTACTCCCAGCGAAGTGGTCGGAACCACGGTGTTCAGCGAGGTGATGTTCCGATGATTGAAGACGTTGGTGGCCTCCGCGAGGAGCTTGGGTTGAATGTGCTCATGAATTGTGAACAGGACGCGCGTGTAACGGGCATCCACTTGATAAACGTTTGGCCCGCGCACCGTATCGCGTCCGATGAAGAGCGGGCGCTGGCTGCTGGTATTGTTATCGCCGTTCAAAGTCGTAACACTGGACGTGATGTTCTGCTGGTCGCCTGAAGAGAAGTTCCCCAAAATCGTGAGTTGATTATCGTTCGCCAAGTGTTTCAGGAACTTGTTGTCGATCTTGAAAGTCGGCGCAAACACACCCGTGACCAGGAATGCGTGGGGCCGGTTTACGATGCTGTTGCCGCGATCGCGCTCGCGATTGGTCGGGTCTTCGATCGGGACATTCTGTTCGAAGCTGTTGGCATCCGGAGCGTCGCTGATGGTATGAGAAAACGTATAGGAAGCGCTAATGGCGTAGCCTCGGCTCCAGCGATGGTTGAGATTCACAATGAGCGCTTCGTAGTCCGAAGACGCGCCGACGTCCTGCAGCGTAATGCCATTGAACTGGGGATATAAACGTGTATTGGCGTTGACGACGGTATCGTACTTAGGTCTTCCGTCCGCCAAGAAAGAAATCGGATTAATCAAGTTCATATTACGCAAATATCCGAGATCGCGAGCGCCAGTATGAATGAAGCCGACCGTTAGAGCATCGTTCTGCGATAGCTGGCGCGTAATTTGAACATTAGCATTTAGCGTATATGCATTCTTGAAGTCGGGAGTAACCGCCGTGATGCTCGGGGTTCCGGCCGTCGCCCCCAGCACCGTCGGGATGATCGTAGGGAATAACGGCGCGCCTGCTTGATTCGGCGAAAATGATGCGGTGAACGAACGGGCCCCGTCATTCACCAGCGCATTGAACCATAGATTGGTGGGTGGCGCTTCGTAGAACATCCCGAAGTTGGTCCGAACCACGGTCTTCGGATCGATGCTCCAGGCCAGACCGAGACGCGGCGCCCAGTCGCGATTAGGAGTAGCAAAATTTCGCGTATAAATAAATGGCGCGTTCGTTTCCGCGCTGGGCGCCTGGTAGCGATCCCAACGCACGCCGTAAGTCGCCAGCAGGTTCGGACGGATCTGCCACGTATCCTGAACGAAAAAGCCGTAGAAATAGGACGTATAGGAGTCTCCCGGCGAGCCCACGTTGGCCTGGTAACTCAAGTAGCCTAGCGGATTCGCGCCGCTCTTGGCCGCCAGGTAGCTCGCGATGCTCGAAAAGGTGTAGGTGTCGAAGTTGCTTATCGGGTTTAGTTGGTTGTCGTTATTTTGCTGCCAAGAAACACCGGCCTTCAGCGCGTGCCGGCCTTTGATCAAAGTGAAATTGTCGCTGAGACTCGGAATCTTCTCGGCAAAATGATCGCCCGGGAAGCCAGGCCCGTAGCCGTTGAAAGTTGCGACGCTGGATACGACAATCCGTGGCCCGGGCCCATCGCCGGGGCTAGCCACGTGCTGCTCATTCCGATAGGGCCACGACATGCGCAGTTCGTTCAGCGCCGTGGGGGAGATGGTCGAAAGCCACTGGACGCCGCCAATGTGCGCGCGGTCGTGAAAGTCTTCCGCGACATCCAGAGCCAGCAGACCTCCAACGTTGGTGTTGAAAGGATACTCGTTCCGGAAGTAATTGTAGCGGAAGAAGACTGAGTTATTGGTGTTGACCACCCAGTCCGCGCGAATATTCAGGAATTGAGCGTGTTGTACCGAGGGCGCCGTGTCCAACAGGTTTGGCGAAAGGCCTAACTGGCTTGCCAAGCTTTGATTAATGGTGTTCGGCGCAGGCAAGGCGCGCAACAGATGTTCATAGCCGGCAAACACGAACAATTTATCCTTCTTTAATTTCCCGCCGCCATTGACTGCGTAATCGTGCAGATCGATGGAAGGTGCAACCTTATTCGATGCCAGCAGAATCGGACGCGCGACGGCATCCGGCGGCCGGCCGATAAAATAAAACTCCCCGTGAAAATCGTTGGTGCCGGAGTTGGTGATGACGTTGTAGATATCTCCAGCAGTGTTGCCGAACTCCGGCGCGAAACTGTTCGTAACGCTCTGAACCTCTCGCACATAGATGTCGGAAATAGGAAACAGCCGCAGCCCATAACGGTCCGTCTCGGTGTCCACCATGCCGTCCACCTGGTAATTGATGCGATCCAGCAGACCGTTGGTGTTAATGGTGCGCGGGATGCCGAGCTCGGGATTCGGATGGCCGCTAACGCCCGGTTGAAACAGCACGAAATTATACGGATTGCGCGAAGTAAGCGGCAGGTTATCCACTTCCTCGTGGCCGATCGTGCGGCCCGTGGCCAAGCGCGACGGCTCCACTACCGGCGCGCCGGACGTTACCTCCACTGTCGTGCTTACCGATCCCACTTTGAGTTGCGCTTCAATCACCGCTTCCGTACCAGCGTCCAGCACTATATTCGTGTGGCGCTCGGTCGAGAATCCGGTTTTTTGTGCCGTCAGCGTGTAGGTGCCGAGCGGAAGATTGGGGAATACAAACAGACCGTTATCATCTGTATCCAGAGATCGTGAAAATCCGGTCTCGGTATTGGTCACCGTCACGTTAGCGCTCGGCACCACCGCACCAACGGCGTCTATGACGCGGCCTCGAATACTACCGTTAATGGCCTGGGTTTGCGCGAACGCGAGTTGGAATGCGAACACCAGGAAAAATAGAACACTACTTCGTCGAATCATGATCCGTTACCTCCCTGAGCGCGAGTTCCGGGAAGAACCGGAAGCTCGGAACCGTCGTTGTTCGCTACTGTATCATAGAATTTCAGACATTGGGGACAAGGTTAGCGAGCCAACGGAAATACTGATGATCAGACTCAACGCTCCACGAATTCTAGCGATTCTTGCACTTCTGCTTCTGCTGGGAATGTATGCCGGCTTGAGCCGCGCGCAGCAACAGGCGCCGGCTATTGATGCCCAGGCCATCGGACCGGATCGCGGCGCGGCCGGGATGTCGCGTCTGCTGCGCTCGCTCCAGACCCGCGCCAGCCTTCTCCTATTCACCGCGCATCCTGACGACGAGGACGGCGGCATGCTCGCCTACGAGATTCGCGGACTCGGCGCGCGCGGCGGACTGATGACGCTGAACCGCGGTGAAGGCGGCCAGAACGTGATGTCCATGGATCTTTACGACTCCTTGGGTTTGCTGCGAACACAGGAGCTGCTGATGGCCGACCGCTACATGGGCGTCGACCAGTTCTTTTCCCGCGTAGTCGACTATGGATTCTCGAAAACGCGCGAAGAGGCGCTTGAAAAATGGGATCACGAGCGCGTTCTCGCGGACTCCGTGCGCGTATTACGGATGTATCGTCCGCTGATAGTGGCCTCCGTATTCGTCGGCGCCGCCACCGACGGCCATGGCAATCATCAGGTGGCCGGACAAATGGCGCAGGAAGCCTATGTCGCCGCCGGCGATCCAAACCGTTTCCCGGAGCAGATTCGCGAGGGACTGCGGCCGTGGGCGCCGCTGAAAGTGTACGCGCGCGTGCCGTTCTTCGAAGAGACCAAAGAAGGCATGTACGATTACGCCATCGACAAGTATGTGCCGGTCAAATTCTTCGACTATGTGAATCAGACCTGGTCGACCACGCGGCCGCCTGTTACCGTGGAGATTCCTGAAGGCCTGCCTGAGCCCGCGGCCGGTCTCACATATCTGCAGATCGCGCGCGAAGGCTTGGGATATCAAAGGTCGCAGAACGGTGGCGGCACTATTCCACCGGCTGCGCCCGTCAACAGCTCCTATCATCGCTATGGATCGCGAGTGCCCGCGGCGGAGCACGAGACGTCTTTCTTCGATGGAATCGATGTGACGTTGGGTGGTATCGCCAGCCTTGCCAAGGGCGATACCCAGTTCCTGAAAGACGGCCTGAACCAGGTCTCGCGGCTCGCAGCGGATGCTTTGAAACAATACGCAGCCGATCGTCCGGCTGCCATCGCGCCGATTCTCGCCGACGGACTTAAAGCCACGCGCGCGCTCAGCGAACAGGTACGGAACAGCCAGCTAGCAGAGCCCGGTAAGAGCGACGTCGAGTTCGAGCTGCGACTCAAAGAGCAGCAGTTTGAGAAGGCGCTGGCGGCCTCGCTCGAAATCTCGTTCCTGACCACTGTTGCTTCCGAGGAGGGAGGACGAGGCCGAGGTGGTCGTGGAGGCCGCGGCCCCGTGACCGCTGAAGTAACTCCGCCGGCCGGAATACCCGGCGCTTCAGTTGCGCCTCCAAGTCCGGGCAGAGGACCTTTTGGCGGACGAGGCAATGGTCCGACATTCACCATCGCGATTCCTGGCCAGTCATTCGCGGTCGAAGCGCAGATCTACAACCAGAGCCCCGAAAATTTGACCGTCGATAGCATCGACGTGCAGGCTTCCGACGGAAAAAACTGGAGCATTCGTCCCACCGGCACAGCCGAGCATGAAGTCGCCCCCGGCAAACAGGTCCAGTGGAAATTCGCGGTGGCTGCGCCAGCCGACGCATCATTTACGCGCCCGTATTTCACGCGCCCCAACGAGGAGCAGCCATATTACAACCTAATCGATGAGCGCTACCGCAATCTTCCGCTCGCGCCATATCCGCTCGCCACCCGCGCCCGAATCGTTTATCATGGCGTGCCGTTCGAAGTCCAGCAAGTGGTGCAGACCAATGAGCGCATGCCTGGAATCGGCATGGTGCAAAATCCGCTGTTAGTGGCCCCGCCGATCTCCGTGACAGTTTCTCCGTCGGCTGGCGCAGTTCCCATGACGTCCAAGTCGTTCGCCTTCTCTTGCACGGTTCACAGCAACGTCAAAGGTCCAGCGGAGGGTATGCTTCGGCTGGAGTTGCCGCGCGGATGGCGCTCGAATCCAGCGGAAGCGCCGTTCTCTCTGGCGCGCGACGGCGAAGATCAAACCATCACATTCTCAATTTCTCCCGACTTGGTAAAGCCGGCTGAGTATGAGATCACCGCGATCGCACAATACGGCGGGCATTCCTACCGCGAAGGTTATCGTTTGACCGGATATCCCGGCGTGCGGCCCTATCCGTTCTATCGTCCCGCGACCTATCGCGCCGTCGGCGTGGACGTGAAAACAGCGCCCGGCCTGCACCTCGGCTTTCTGCCTGGCACCGGCGATGATGTGCCGAAGGCGCTCGATGATCTCGGCCAGAACGTGCGCATCCTGGCGAACAGCGATCTCACGCGCGGCAATCTTAGTGAGTACGACGCGATCATCCTGGGCACGCGGGCTTACGCTGCTCGCACCGATCTGAAAGCCGCCAATGGCCGCTTGATCGAGTATGTGAAGAACGGCGGTGTTCTCATCGTTCAATACAACTTGCAGGATTTCGATCACAACTATGGCCCGTACCCGTTCACGCTCGGCCAGAATCCGCAGAAGGTGGTCGACGAGAACTCAGAGGTGACGCTGCTCGAGCCGTCCAGTCCGGCCTTCACTTGGCCCAATCGGATCACCGAGGCCGACTTCAAAGGCTGGGTGGAGGAGCGCGGCCACGGTTTCCTGCAAAGTTGGGATCAGCATTATCAGCCTCTGGTGGAGACTCACGATCCCGAGCAGGATCCGCAAAAGGGCGGACTGTTGCTGGCTCGCTTTGGAAAGGGCTTCTACATTTACGACGCGTTCGCGCTCTACCGGCAGTTGCCGTCGGGCGTTCCAGGCGCCTATCGAATCCTGGCGAACCTGGTGAGCCTCGGCAAGAATCCCGCGTTCACTGGCCAGCGCGCCGGACTTCCCGCCGCGAATGGACGAAATGCCGGCGCGTCAAGGTAGTTAGTGAATCCCGACTCGTTTCCAGCGCCGATTTATGCCGAGACCGTTCTCGGGCCGAATTTCGAAGACGCCAAGCGATATTTTCTGGACGCGCTGCTCGAGATCCACTATGCCCACAGCCGAATGCTGGCCCACCAGGGCATCCTCACCGCCACCGAAGAGCAGACGCTTCGCGCGGCCCTGAATCATCTCGACCGGGAAGAGATCGCGCGCGCACGTTACGACGGCTCCTCCGAAGATCTATTCTTCTTTATCGAAAGCCTCCTGGAGCGTGCCTGTGGCGATTTGGCCGGCAAGATGCACACCGCTCGCAGCCGCAACGACATCGCCATCACCCTCTACCGCATGACGCTTCGCCGCGAACTCCTGGCGCTGGCGTCAGCGGTCGCCGGAGTCCGAAGGGTGGTTTTGGATCTCGCCGCGCGGCACGTGGAGACCATCATGCCGGCCCACACCCACACCCAGCCGGCGCAGCCCACCACGCTCGCGCATTACTTGCTGGGCGTCGCCGAATTTCTGGCGCGGGATTTCGCGCGCATCCAGGCGGCGTTCGGCGCGCGTGAATCTCAACCCCCTGGGCGCATGCGCCATCACCACCACCGGCTTCTCCATCGATCGCGAGATGACCGCGCAATTGCTCGGCTTCGAGGGCCTGGCCGAGAACTCCTACGGCGCCATCGCGTCCATCGATTATGTAACTGAATCGGCCGCGGCCGTAGCCGTCGCCATGGTTAACGCCGGCAAGTTCGTCCAGGACTTGCTGCTCTGGTCGACGCGCGAATTCGGATTCTTGCGCTTGAGCGACGCATTCGTACAGTCCTCCAGCATCATGCCCCAAAAGCGCAATCCGGTGGCGCTCGAGCATACCCGCATCCTGGCCAGCCGCGCGCTCGGCGAAGCGCAAGCGGTCTTCACGTGCGCGCACAACACACCCTTCGGCGACATCAACGACAGCGAAGATGATCTGCAGCCTCTGGTGTTCACTTTGTTCGCGGATGCACTGCGCGCGCTGCGCCTGCTTGCTGGGGTGCTGAAAAGCGCGGAGGTCGATCGTGAGCGCTTGGCCTGCCGTGCCGCCGCCGATTTCATGACCGTCACCGAACTGGCCGATACGCTGGTTCGCCAGCGCGGGTATGAGTTTTCGCGAAGCTCATGGGCTGGTGTCGAAGGCCGTGAAGACAGCCGGAGAAGACGATAGCCCGCGCGCCATTGCTACGGCGCTGCTTGCCGAGAACCCTTCCGTTCCGCTCACTCAGCACGAAATCGAGCAGGCCCTCGATCCTCGGAACTTCGTCAATATCCGGCGAGTCATCGGCGGCCCGGCGCCCGAAATCGTGACCGAGGCGCTGTCTCGCGCCCGCAGCGATCAGGCCAGCTTCGAACAGTGGATTCAGTCCAAGCAGGAAATATTGAACGAAGCCCGCCGCGCGCAACCTGGAATCTACTTAGTAAGTGTGATCGTCGTGTGTTCCCGTTCGGCACCATGTCGATGTTGTGCGCCTTCACCACTAACTTGCGGCCGGGTCTGCTTCCTGCTGCGTAACCATCTCTTTGAATTCAGGATCGTCCGAGCCGCCTTGCAGCCGTTATCAGCGTGCTTCTTTCGAGGGATAGCCTCGAATAGTAAATGTAATGTGTTCTCGGCGCTATTCCGCGTTCGGGATCGCTCTCGATCGGGATCCAGTAGCCCACGTTCGTGATCCCGTGCTTGGCGAATATCGCCGCGTGTGGTCTGCGAAACGGGCCGCGAGCGCATCCCGCTTCCCCGGCTGGGCCGTGTATACGCGCACTCGAAAAACCCCACCGCCTTCTTTTCTTGAACGACGCCCCAAACTATTCCGGCTACGCCGAATGCCAATCCCAGAGCCGCTATGATTTTCCACTTCAACATACGCCTCCTTGTCGAATTAAGCTTAGTACTTCTTCGGCCGGCTTTTGGTATCGTATCTGGAGTGCCGGAAGGAGGCTCCTTGAAACTATTTGCCCTCGTCGCATTATTATGCTTCACCGCGTGCGTGTTTGCCCAAGAGGCGGCCGTGCCCGAGATTCCGTTCGATTCGGTTCCCAATCTGCTGAAGCTGCCAGCCGACCTTTATCTCGGCGAGGCTTCGGGCGTCGCGGTCAATTCGAAGAAACACATCTTCGTTTATTCCCGCGGCAACTCGACCGGGCCCGCCTACGCCGCGACAGCGTCGCAGATCCTGGAGTTCGGTCCGGACGGCAAATATATCCGCGAGATCGGCCGCAACCTCTACGCCTGGTCGTTCGCACACACGGTGCGCGTGGATAAAGATGACAATGTCTGGGCCGTCGACAAAGGCTCGGATATGATTATCAAGTTCAATCCGGAGGGCCGCGTCGTAATGGTATTCGGCCGCAAGAAGGAAGCATCCGACGAAGGCGCCGAAGCGTGGAAGCATCCCAGACCGCCGCTTCCAGCAATAGACGGGCAGTTCCGGCAGCCCACCGACGTGACTTGGGACACGCAGGGCAACACATTTATCAGCGACGGCTACATCAACTCGCGCGTGGCCAAATACGATAAGAATGGCGATTGGGTGAAGCAGTGGGGCAGCTATGGAAGCGGGCAAAGCCAATTCAATACCCCGCACAGCATCGCCGCCGATGCCAAGGGAAACATTTATGTTGCCGATCGCGGCAATCGCCGTATTCAGGTATTCGATCCTGATGGAACTTTCCTGCGCGAGATCAAGATCAATGTGCCCGTCCCGCCGGTGGTGCACATGTGGATGGGTAACCCGCCCAATCCGAATGCTCCTGCCGGGAATGCGACCATGGCATCCGGCGCGCCTTGGGCGATCTGCATTACTCCCGGTCCGACGCAGTATATTTACAGCTCCGACGCCTATCCCGGGCCGCATTTACAAGCTCACGCTGGATGGCCAGGTGCTCGGCACGATCGGCAGCATGGGCCGGCAGTTGAAGCAGTTCGGCTGGATTCACGAAATGGCGTGTCCGTCTGAAAACGAGTTGTACGTCGCCGAAATCTTGAATTGGCGAGTACAGAAGCTGCTTCTGCATCCGACTAAGGCCAGCACCTCGACGAACTAGCTCGATCCGCTGTCTGAGCCGTGACCAGAGGAAGCGGTCGCCGCCTACTGTCCTTTCACCTGTTCCGGCGTCCCGAACTTCGCCTCCGGAATCGGGACGTTCACTTGCACGTCCTTGATCTCAATGGAATCGCGGCCGTCCAGCCATGCGAAGGTCAGCCGATAAGGCATCTTGATGCCGTTGACGTCGCGATAGTCGGAGTAGTCAATCTGCGTGGGAACGCGGCCGATCGGCGACCTGCTATAGCGCAACTCGCGAAGTAACAGGCCCGACTTCGAGTCGAAGTACAACGTTGCGACCACGCCGTTCGGACGGTCGCCCTGCACCACCTGGACATCGTGACTCCCCAGCGTTAACTCCGGCTGCTGCGACGTCTGACTGGATGGCCCGGGAAGATCCTCGATCGTGGTCGGCAAGCTGACGCGCCAATTCTTGAGAATCTGCTTGATCTGTCCTGGAAAAGCCAACTGCGCGTCCAGCCGGAAACCGTCCAGATCGCCTCCGCTTATCTGGTATTCCTTTAACACCGCGAGCGGAGTCTTGATCCAACCCGCGCGGCCATTGAAAGTCCGGATGCTGTCTCCACGGTCCGGGGCATCCTTAAACTCGATTAGTCGTGGTCCGTTGATCCGGGGCTTTCGCAAAAATCTGGACTTGGCCGCCGCCGCCGAATCCTCCGAAGCCGACGCTCGTCCCGTGAGCGATATAACTGGTGAGGCCGGCCAGCCGCTGGGCTCCGCCGACAGCCTGAATATACTTGTCCAGAATCTGCTCTGCGGTCGGTTGCCCCGGAGCCTGGCTGGAATACATCATCAGCCTCTAACGACGGCGTACCGTACACGATATCCATGCTCGGCGTAACCGCTGGTTTATCCCGCCCGCGATGGCAACTCCAGCAGGTCACCATCTGGCGTCCCGTGAAATTGTCCTTATTGATAGCCGCCACCATGGTCACCATTCGCCGCGCGATCACTTTTCTCTGCGTATCCGCTGCCCAATCTACGCGGTCGGTACCGGCGCCGGTATGACATTCCGAACAGTCAAAGCCCAGCGCAGCCGACATAACCCCCATGGTCCCCATGAAATCGTCCACGGGAATTCCCCGCAGCACCTGGATATTATGGAACGCCTCTTCCGCCAATTGCGGCTTCGCGGGCGGGGCGGTCTGGCCACCAACGATACCAGCGCCAGCCATCCACACAACCGCAATTCCTCCGACCGCGAGGATGACTCGCTTCGACCTGAGATTCATGTTCTTAAGAAGCTTTCAGTTCACTTCTTTTCGCCGCCGGCTTCGTCCGGAGCTCCGGTGCCAGTCGCGCCGATGAACAGCTTCTGTCCATTGGGAAGAGTGATGTCTCTGCCGTTAGCCCGGTTCGATCCGTCTTTGGATTGATATCCGTCAACGATGACTTTGGTCCCCACCGGGATGGTGTTCTTGGTGAAGCCGCGCCGCAACGAGCACGTTGGGGCTGCCGGCCTCGAACATCCAGTTGGTCACAGCGCCATCCGGACCCTTCACGTCCACATGGATCCATGAGTGGGGGTTGATCAATTCAACCTTCGTGACCTCGCCCTCAAAGTGGACAGGCCTTCTTGGCGTCAAACTCCGCGGCAAATGCGTGATGCGCCCACGCCGGAACTCCTGCCAGAATCAGGGTTGCGCCGGCAAATGCGATAGCTAACTTAATTTCTCATTTCAATTCTCTCCTTGACTTACTTCTTATTTTTCGCGCCCTCTGCCGTCTTTTCTGAGAGGCGAGCGCCGCCGAGGATGTCCGGCATCGCGTAATTCCCCTCATGACACGCATATTCATAGATCGGACCACGAGTCGCCAAGAACGGATACTCAAGAGTCCAAGGCTTGGTGAACGTCGTCGGATCATCCATCGTAACTCTGTAGAGGATCGTTCCCGGATCGACACGCGTGAAGCGCTCAACCACATGCAAGTTCTCTCCCGATCCTCTGAACCTGGTCTTATCCGTGAAATTAGTTGTGTCGACTACCAGTGTATCGCCTTCCCAATGGCCGATGGAGTCCCCCATCCACTGCCGCACGTTGGGCGGCAGATGCGGACGCCCATCCATGTGGATGTAGCGGACGTCGTGGACCATCTCCACCAGGATCATGATCGTATCCGGAGTCTGGACAATCTGATAATTATTGTTGTAAAGCACCGGAAGCATCGGCGGCCCGGACGTGGAACCGAACCCGAACAGACATCGCTCGCCCAGCGGCCGGTCCTGCGGGCGGTCGAAACGCTGCTCGATCGCTAGCAGGCGGGCGGCATTTCGCTTCTTCGCCTCCGGCGTCAAAGCCGGGATCTTCCCGTCGGGCGGATCGATAATCAATGATGTTCGCTTCACTCCATCGACTCTTGCCAGTTCCGTTCCGCGATCGAAGAACAATGCGTTATAGGCATGATCGCGATCCTGCTCGGCGTTCTCGCTGCGCTTATCGCCATAGAGATTGTCATTGTTCTGCTTCTCGTACTTGGTCGCTTCTGCATCCGTGGCCGTCAGCTTCCCGGCAAACTGAGCAGGCCGTTCCATGGGCGTAACGGTCGCGTTGGTCCAGATTCCCTGCAAGATCCGGGTGGCCATCTGAGGTACGCGGCACAGCCTGGGTTTTCGTCTTGGCCGCGACTCCCTGCGACTGGGCGGCCAGCGGCGTCATACTCGCCACTGCGAGAGCAATCACGGATTCGAGAAGTCTCCGGCCCATAAGAGCGACCCTTTACTTGGTGGGTTTCTTTTCGAACTGCCCGTACATCAGGTCTTCGACGAACTCAACGCACTTGAATTCCAGCAACTGCGCGTTCTTTTCCACGTGCTTATAAAGCGGCATGCTGATCTTCCACGGCCGCGAGAACACCTTCGGATCCTCAATGGTGGCTTCGTAGTTGAGGATGTTCGGGGCCATCGGCGTGTAGCGTTCCACCACATGCAGATCGTCGCCGTGGTAGTCGCCGGCGCGATCAAACCAGGTCCGTTCGTCCAGGCCGGTCACATCCACGACCAGTGTGTCGCCTTCCCAGTGGCCATAGGACTGTCCCATCCAGGTGTCGATCGGCGCCGGTCCCGGGTCCTTTAAATAGATGTTGCGAAACGCGCTGTCATATTCATAGGCGATCGCGATATAGTTCTGGCTCTGGAAAATCTGAAACGGATAGGGCAGGTAAGTGGCGCGCGGCACACCCGGCAGATAGCATTTCACTTCCGGGTCGAGCGTCAACCGGTTCTTGTAGTTCTCTTCCTTCTTGGCCAATGCCGCCGGCAGGTATGGGATTTTGCCGCCTTCCACTACGCCGATGCCGCCCGGTTCGGCGCCCAGGGTTCCCATCGCGACCACTTGGCTGGCTTGCGCCGCATGACCTTCGAGATCCCAATCGGCCGTATTCAGGGCTTGCCAAATGCCATTGAGGTCGGGATGTCCATCCGGTCCGCGCGGAGCTTTATAAGTCGCCGGTCTGGCCGGCGGCCGACATCGCGCCCAATAACAGCACGCTATCCCAGCAGCCTTGACGTCTAGAAATGGATTTCGCATCGGATCGATACCTCCCCACATGATACACAACGGGCCCGAAGGTACACCCCAGATTGCCTGATTGTGCCGATTTTGAGATTACCTTCAACGCGTTTCGAATGTCAAGGTCAATCCGGCCTGTGTCTCTTCCGAGCCGCGACCAAAGGGAGCGGAGTGCCGACCCCTTCACTTCCCCGCCGGCCGCTGCGCCTGCGCCAGCGCCACCTGGACACGGATCGTCTCCGGCGTCACGCGGTCCACCACGATTCCCGGCGGCAGATCCAGCGATTCCGGTCTCAGCCGTAGCGTATGCGAACCGGCCTGAAGGCCGCCCAGGTTGAAACTGCCCACCAGCCTTGCCAAATTCAGAGAATCCATAATCCACGGGCTCCCCCGAACCTGGACCTCCAGCGAATCGGCGGATTGGCTGCCAACCACCATGCCCGGCGGTACATTGCTGAATTCGATCGGCACACTGATCGTCCGAATGGTTGTCCCGGAAGCCAGAAACGACATGCCCCAGATCACGCCCGCGAGACCCAGCGACGGCGAACTTGAGGCCTAGGTTCGTGAAGAACAGCCGGCGCAAGCGAACGGCAATTCCCTCGCGGACCGGGCTGAGCAATCCATCCAGCGTGCTGACGAAGTGCTCAGCATCCGTTATGTGATAGATTCTTCCGCCATCCATTAACGACACTTCCGCGCGTTCTTCTGAAACGGCGACGACCAATGCGTCGCACCTCTCCGCCAGACCAATCGCCGCCCTGTGGCGAGTTCCATAAGAGACCGGCAGGTCCTGCCGCCGCGTCAGAGGCAGCACGACGTTGGCTTTCACCAGCTCGTCGCCTTCAATGATCGCGGCGCCGTCGTGCAGCGGAGAAAGTTTCTGGAATATCGCCTCCGTTAGCTCAGAGGATACGGCGGCGCGAAGTGCCATGCCTCCCTCCAGCAGTTCGTTGATCGAATCTTGACGTGTAATTACCAGCAGAGCGCCCAGATGCAATCGAGCCAGCCCGAAGCACGCATCGGCGATGGCTACGCTGGTCTGATTGCGAACCACCGCGGGTCGCGGCCATCGTTTCAAGGCCGTATCAAGCCGCATGAAGGCACGGCGAAGCTCAGGCTGAAAGACCAATAGCAAGACCAGAGTCGAAAGGATCGCGGCCGCATCCAGCACCCAACTTGTGACCACCAGATCGAAGTGGCGTGCCAGAAGCGCCAAGGCATGCAGCCCAACTACACCCAACGCAATCCGCATGGCGCGAGCGGACCGCGCCCACCTTAGCAATGCATAGAATGCCACCGCGAGAACTAGGAAATCAGCGACAATTTGCCAACGAACCACCGCTCTTTCAGTATGCGCAAAACGTCGCAACCCCGCTATCTGTATCGCAAGCCCGCTGTCTGCATCGAACAGTGTTAGACTCCGATAATAACTCGTCAGCCAAGGAGGCGCGATGCGGGCACTCGGAATTCTTCTTCTTTTTGTCGTGGGCGCGGCCACCGCGCAGGCTCCCTCATTCCAACCCGTCGGGACCCTCAGCCAACTGATGATCTACGTCCTTTACCCCGCCTCAGACGCTCTGTTCTATATCGAACGGAATCCGCCCAAGACCGATGTGGAGTGGAACGCCATTCGAAATCAGGCGTTGACCCTGGCCGAATCCGGAAACTTGCTCATGCTGCCCAACCGTGTCCGGGAAGGCGACTGGAACAAAGATGCCAAGATGCTGGTGGACGTCGGGGCGACAGCGTTCAAGGCGGCGATGGCCAAGGACATGGCTGGCATCGTAGCGCTCAACGATCAGCTCAATGATGCCTGCGTGGTCTGCCATGTGCAATACCGACCTGGCTACGGCAAAAGGAGATCGGCCCAGTAAAGAGCCTACCTTACTTCGACGCGAATCCCTCGGTCAGCTCAATGCGCGTGCCGATCGGATCCAGAACGTACGCGATCTTCAGCCCATCCAGTTGTGGCACCACTCGATAGGTCGTGTCGAAGGTCACGCCATCGGCTTCCAGTTTCTTGCAGTACGCTTCCAGGTTCGTTACCTCGAATCCAATGTGATCGAGCGAACGGCCTTTAGTGGGCGCCGCTGCAGTGTCGGCCTTGCGGAAGTCAACTTCGCCGCCCGGAACCATGGCCGCCATGAACTCTCCACGCTTGCCGGCCTTAGCGCCGAAGGTCTTCACATACCACGCGCGCACGCTCTCGGGATCGGTAGCCACTTCATGAATATGGTGGAAAACTATCGGAGCTGTTAGCTTAGCGTCTTCGGTGAACTCGACTCGCACGCCATCCGGAAACTGCGCGATCATCTGCTTGTTCTCCGGACGATCCATAGTGAAGCTGACATTTGCAGCGCTCAGCTTGGCCTTGGTGTCGGCATAGCTCTTCACCAGAAAACCGAAGTGATTCACGGTCGATCCGTCCGAGCCCCCGGTGGTTGGGTTCCGCGCTTTCGCCACCACCACCAAGATGCCGGGAAATTTCAAAAGCTCGAGCGTCCCCGAGTGGGTCACCTGTGCGCCCAAGAGATCGACCCAGAGTTTCTTTTGCGCATCCGGATCTGCAACGTACAGGTGGACATGTCCCATGGAGATCCCGCTATCATTCGGCGGGGCAAGTTGTGCGAATAGGGAAACGGCCGAAGCCGCGAGCAGGATTAGCCAGCGCATAGGTGCAACTTTATCACGGATAGCGATCAGTGGGGCAACGGCGCGCCGACCGCGCCTCACTGCTTTGGCGCGTTCGACTTTAGTAGCCTGCTTACAGCGGTATTGAGCTCAGCCGCTATTGGCCAGAAGTCCGCAGTCTTCAGGATCCCTAACGGATCGAAATTGAGCCTCTCAGCCAGATCGCTGCGTGGCATTCACGAAGCCCGCGGCCACAGCTGTGGGTTCAGGGATCGGGTCTCCGTCCTCGCGCATCCCGCGAAGGTGAAGCTCGACCGCACTCACGATAAGTTCCTGAACCTCCTCCTGAGACTCCCCAGCCGCGACGCAGCCCGGCAGATCGGGAACATAAGCACCCCAGGACGTTGGTCCCTTTTCGTAGATGACTAAATACTCCATCACCACTATTACAACACCCCGGATAGCATTCAGTTTTCCAAGCCTGCTTGCCGGAGAATGCTCTTGAGCGTTTTCGGAGGCAGATCTGTCGAGGGATGGCCCGCCACCGTCACCTTTCCTGGTTTTGTTGGATGCTTGTATTGTCGGTGACTTCCAGCTTGGCGAACGATTCGCCAGCCGTCCGCTTCGATCCGCCGAACAATCTCACGAATCTTCATCGCTTTCCTAGCTGGCTAATTGCCGCAACGAAATTAAGCGCTAGACGAATCGAATGGCACTGCAAAAACCAATCTTGTCCAAGTTTCTTCTTACTGTCGAGGATCGATGGCCCTTTTTATTATCATCATTACGAATTGCTTTGACACGATGGGTGCGCCAATGGCGTATAGTCGAACGGTAGCCACTGTTCCGATGACCATGGTCGAGATGCCGGAGTTCATCGCGAGGTCGAACCGTCTCTCTTCGTCCGACGAGCTCAGTGCATTGCAGATTCACATCGGCATGCATCCCTTTCTAAAGCGGAAAGTAACGAGTTTAGGAAATCGATTCACGTACTGGCTCAGAGTTATCGAGATCAAAGGAGGGCGCCGTGGCCGCGAAAATCAAAACCAAGGTGAACACTAAGACCACTATTGCCGGGCAGCGCATAATTGCCGGGGTTAAACAAGCGATTGCTTGGGCCAACGGTCAAGCGGTCGGTGCCCGTGCGACCCAGGTTCGTGTTCCCAAGTTAAATGTGCGTCGCCTCCGCAAGAGGTTTCATCTTAGTCAAAGTTCATTCGCCGCGAAATTCGGATTTCCGGAGGCGACCATTCGCAATTGGGAGTAGGGTAGGCGTGAGCCTGAATTGGCTGCCCAGATATTACTCGCAGTCATCGATCAGCGTCCCGAAGTCGTAGAAGAACTTTTGCACTGAAAATCTCGCATCCCAGCGTTATAGTTTTTACGTTCACCTGAAGCCTGGCTCACTTCATCCTCCGCAGAACCTTGTTATACGCCTCGTGCGTGCCAATCCAGCCCCAGCGGAAAATATCGCCTTCGCGGTAGCCGATGGCCCGGTGCGCTATACCTATGCGCACCGTCCACACCTCCCCCACTTGCTTCAAATGGAGCGAGGGATGGAATGGATGAATAGTTCGTATTGCTTGTCGGCCAGGCGCTGCACCTCGACCGGCAGTTCCTTGTATAGTTGCCAGAATCGCTCGGACGCGAAGGACTGGAACGCCATTCAAGGAAGCGTGCTTACCGCCGCTGCGGTCGGCCTTGCTCAAAGGGGCGGAACTTGCCTGCGCGAGCGTCGGCCTTCATCTCGTCGAGTAGCGCGACACCGGCCCCGCCGGGTGAAAAATCGCGGTCGATCTCCGCGTCCCATTCCGCCTGGTAGCGCTCCGCGAGCCAAGCCGCAAGTGCCGCCTGCTGATCTTTGGGCAGCGCTTCGATAGCGTGCTGAATCTCAGCCAAGTCCATACCCTTATGCTACCCCTCCGCGCGCTAGCCGGATTACTGACTCTGCCCGCCCCCGGACTGCCGTTGGCGTTCGAAATATCCATCCAGAAAATCGAGCGCGGCCTTGTTAGGCGCCGGCTTCACTTCGATTGTGTCGCCGCAACCCATCAGCATGTCATCTTTGGCTCGATAAGCCGGCCACTTGACCAGGCCCTTGCCGTTGGGATCGCCGGTGGTCGCAAAGTTCACCCAGTACGTCGACATGGTGTCGGCCAGTTTCCGGTCGACGTCCTGCCACGGCCGCGGCCCGCTATTGGCGCTTACCGCGAAGGGAGCGACTTCCAGATTGCCGAACACATACGCGATCTCCGACCCGTGATACGCGCCCTTGGCCCGGTTTTGTCCGGGAGGCACGCGATTGAAGAAGTAAAGATAAACTTTGGACTTGCCGGTCTTGGTTTGCATCCGCGCCCAAGTGCGCATCTCCCAACCGAACACCTGATCCCGCATGCTGGCGGCCTGCGCGGCCCAAGCTTCCTCGTCGGTATTAAACGGATACAGTTTCAGAAACGCATCGGCATCGGCGCCATAACGCTTCGTAGCCGTTTCGCGGAACGATGCGGCCTTCACCGTAGCAGGTGTAAACATCGTCCCTTCATCGGCGTTCGATCCGATGAGCACCGGCACGTCGTTCTGCTTGCCTTGCGAGAAGATCGTATAGACATCTTGCGGCAGCAGCCACCCATCAACATTCGCCGCAGTCGCAAATCCAGGAGCCTTCACCAGGTCATCGGCGGGCTTGGCGCGCAGGGCGGCCAGCGAATCTGCGCCGATGGAGTGGCCGAATTTCACGCCGGCCTGTTCCATGTCAGCCAGTTTGGTCGCCGGAGCGAACTCACCGCCGCTCTCTCCGATGGCCCTTTGGAACAGCCCATGCGCCAGCGGCGAAGCTACCAGATAATTAACGCTCCATGATCCCGCCGATTCGCCGAAAATCGTCACCCGCTTCGGATCACCGCCAAACGCCGCGACGTTCTTCTGTACCCACTCCAGCGCCGCGATCTGATCCAGCAGGCCGTAATTACCGGAAGAATTGCGATCGGATTCCTTGGTCAGCTCCGGGTCCGAGAAAAAGCCAAACACACCGAGGCGATAGTTGACCGTCACCACCACCACGCCCTTTTTAGCCAATGCCTCGCCGTCGTAAAGAGAGCCCGCGCCGGTGACCAAAGCTCCGCCATGAATCCACACCATCACCGGGCGGTGATCCTTGGCCGATTTCGCAGCCGTGTAGACGTTGAGGTACAGGCAGTCTTCGCTCATCGCGCGATCCGCGGGCGCATTGGCCGGACGCCTCTGCACGCAGGTGGCGGAAAATTTGTCGCCGGCGCGCACGCCATCCCAATGTTCAGCGGCTTTCGGCGCGCGCCACCGCAAATCGCCCACCGGCGGAGCAGCAAAAGGAATGCCCTTGAAGACACGGACGTCGGAGTCCGAACCAGCCACTCCGGAGACCAGGCCGTCCGCAACATGGACCGGTTCAGTGATCGCAGCCGGCAGCGGCAACAGGGCCGCAATATAAACGAGAGCGCCGAGGGTACGCATATAAAAATGATAGCCGATCAATCGCAGCGCAACGCCACCGCGGGATCGAGTCGACTGCCGCGCCGTACAGGCAGGTAGGCGGCCAGCAGCGTCATCGCGAGAAAGAAGGACACCACCGCGACGTACATCCAGGGCGAGCCCTGCACCGCCGCGCTCGAAAGAGTTCGGACGGTGCTTCTGGTCGCGAGTCCCAGGCCTAGACCACCGGCCAATCCCGCCACTACCCACATCGTCGTCGTCCCCAGAATGGTCCGGACGATCGCTCCGCGCCTGGCGCCCAGCGCCATGCGGATCGCAATCTCGCTGGTGCGCTGCGAGACCAGGCAAGAGATCACGCTGTACATTCCGGCCGCCGCCATCGCCACCGCCAGCAGCGCGAAAGCGCCGATGAGGAACGCATCGAAACGCGGCTCGCTTACCGAGTCCGCGATCAGCTCGTCCATGGTCATGACGCCAAACACCGCCTGATCGGTGTTCGAGGACTGGATCGCCGCCTTCACCATCTTTCACCAATTGCGCCTGCGGAATCGCCGAACGCACCACCAGGTAAACGTTCACCCAATCAAGCTGTAAGGAAGATAGGTAGACTTCGGGAAACGGGGCGGTTTGGAGGCCGCGCGTCGCGGACGTTGCCCACCATTCCGACAATCGTGATTGGCTCGCCCGGCTCGTCGAGCTGTTTCCCGACCACATTCGCTCCGAGTCCAAAGCGGCGCGCGAATTCCTGATTAACGATCGCGACGTTCACCCGAGGCCCCGCATCGGACTTGCGAAACGTGCGGCCGGCTAGCAGCGGAATCCGCAGCGTGCGGAAGTAATCCGGGCTGACCAGATGGTTATCCGACCAGACGGTTTTGAGTCGGCCGGTTGGATCCGTAACGCCCACCAGTTCAGCATTACCCGATGCGCGCATGGCCGCAGCGGCGGGCCTGTCACCGTCGCCGCCGACTCCACTCCAGGGATGGCTTCGATCTTTTCCAGATACTCCTGAAACGCCAAGCCGGCTTTCGGGTCAATCGAGTTCTGCGGCCGGGACGACGGCAGCTTCAGCCGCATCGCCAGCACATGGTTCGGATCGAATCCCATGGGCGTCGAAATCAGCGTCCATAGGTTCTGCACCACCAGTCCCGCTCCGCACAGCAGGAATACGGAAAGCGCCGCTTCGATCGCGATCATCGCATGACGCCACCGGTTTCCTTCGCCCCCGCTGACGCGCGCATTAAGCGATGGCCCGAGTGTCCACCGGCTGCCCTTCACCGCCGGAACCATGGCGAACACCAGCGCCGAGATCAGAGATATCGCCAGCGTGAACCCGATCGCGCGCGCGTCCAAATGCGCCGACGCGAGCAGCGGACTGCGCACCGGAAGCACGGCCAACAGAAGTCGCACGATCCAGCCGGCGGCCAGCAATCCCGCCACGCCGCCGCATGCCGCCAGCACCAGTCCCTCCAAAAGAAACTGTCGGATCAGACGCGGCCGGCTGGCGCCCAGAGCCGCCCGAATCGCGATCTCTCGCCCTCGCCGCAAGGAGCGCGCCAACAAAAGCTGCGCCGTATTCGCGCACGCAATCAGCAGCAGAACGCCGACGCCTCCCAGCAGCAGCCACAGCAGGGAGCGCTGCGTCCCCACGATGGCGTCGCGGAGCGGCAGTAGTCACGAAGTGAAAAAGGCTGGGATTGCTGCTGGATGTTTGGAAAGCCGGAAGGATTGTCGTGCGTGAGGACTGCGGCAATGCTTCTCAGATCCGCATCCGCCTGTGCCTCCGTGACGCCCTGCCGCAACCGAGCGAGCACACGGACCGCCACGCCCCGGCCGCTTCCGCTCGGAAACATCGGATAGGAGCGCTCCAGCGGATACGAGACATAAATGTCCACTGGTTCTGCGATGCGCAGCGTCGGATAGTCGAAATGGAACCGCGGCGGCAGCACGCCCACCACTAACGCAGGTTGTCCATCCAGGCGAAGAGTCCGGCCGACGGCGCGAGGGTCGGCGCCCATTTTCGAGCGCCAGAATGCGTCGGTGAGGACGACCGACGGGAGTCCGGCCAGGCTGATTCTCTTCCTCGAGAAACGTCCGCCCTAGCGACGCGCTCACACCCAGCAGCGGAAAGAACGAAGCCGTGACGCGCGCCGCGAAAACACGAACCGGCTCACCCGATCCGGAGAGCTGCATATCGCGGTGTTCGGCAAACGCGATCTGTTCGAACGAGCGGTTGCGCGCTCGAATCTCTAGAAACTCGGCGGTGCTTGGGATCCAGCCGTTATTTTCCATGATCGTGACCAGGCGTCCGGCATCGCGATACGGCAGCGGGTCGAGGAAAGCCGCCTTTAGCAGCGTGAAGATCGCCGCATTGCCGCCGATCCCCAATGCCAACACCAAGATAATGAGGGTTGAGACGCCCGCCTCGCGCCGCAACAAAACGAACCCATGGCGGATATCTGTCCACATTGCCGCGCCCCCTGTCATGTATTAGTATACTAATACACTAGCCAAGCGTATCACAACCATATTAGGGGCGCAAGACCTAAAATCGCCAAAGCGACTAATAGGCTCAAGCTCTGAATGCCGGTCTTCCGATCCGACAATACGAAAGCATAAACTCCCTTGGCGAGGTTGTTGCTGGATGCGGCGATCAAAATCCCGCCGGCCGCCAGCGGCAAAGCTGCGTCCGACTGCGTCATCCCCAAGATGAACGGATCCACGTCCACCACCCCCATTATCGCGGCCAACGAGTAGACTCCCGGCCTTTCCCAGGTGCGCTATAGCCCAATGCGTAGCCACCAGCATCGCCAAAAACAGAGCCGCGAATGTGAAAGCGACGCGCAGATCGAGAGGATTCTTCGGATCATATTCCCGGCGGACTTCGTGCTCGCCCGGGTCACGCCGCCTGCGACCAAAGCCAGCCAAACCCGATGGCCATTACGGCCAGCACGGCAAAGGACGGCCCGAGGGCGATCAGGAGACCGCGGTTGAACAGCGCGAGCAGCACCGCCAGGCGCAGGTACATCACTCCCGAAGCAATCAAAGTTCCGCCCGAAAAAAGATGCGGCTGGTGCTCGCGAGCGGCTCTGCGCGCCAGAACCAGCGTTGTGACCGTCGACGAATACGCCCCGCCCAGGATGGCCGCCAGGACGACGCCGCCTCCTTTGGTGAGCCGGCCGATGACGTAGCTGCCGTAAGAAACAGCGCTCACCGCTACCACCACCAGCCAGGTCTTGAAGGGGTTGATCTGGAACGGGCCGAACTCCTGGTTGGGCAGTATGGGCAGAATCACGGCCGTGAGCAGCAGGAATTTCGTGAAGGTGAGGATCTCCTCAGCCGGGACCCGCTTGGTCAGGTTCTCGAGCGCCAGTCTTCAACTCCAGCAGGAACACGCCGGCGACGCTGAGCGTGGTCGCGATCCAAAATTGTTCGTGATAAACCAGCGCGCCCACCAGATAAGTCGCCAGCCCGGACATCTCGGTGGTGACGCCGGCCGGCGCCGAGCTTTCCAGCTTGTGCCAGTAAGACAGCAGCAGGAATCCCGCCACAACCGCGAAGCCCAGCGCGACGGGCAGCAATTCACCGCCGGAGATCAGCGCCATGGCGTAGCCGATCAATCCGATGAGCGGGAAAGTGCGCACGCCGCCGAAGGTGTATTGCTCGCTGCCGGGCTTGTGCTCCTCCCGTTCCAGCCCGATCAGGAAGGACAGAAACAGGACCAGCAGGATTTTGACGCCTTCCGGGGGCAGCCAGCGATAGAGTTCCATCAAGGCTTTTCCGGGATTGCTAACGCACTACTGGCTGGAAATAGCCGGGCAAGTCCGGCTTGGTGTCCTGCAAAATTTCAACAATGGCCTGCCGATCGGCGAGCGAAAGCCGGGCGTACTTCTGGTCCGTTTCTTCGCCGGATAGGATCTGCCACATCCGCTTATAAATCGACTGCTTCGCCTCTAGCGGAAGGCCATCGAAGGCATCCGTGTAAATCATGTAGCTGCAGGGATAGCGCATCAGGCGCCGTTCCAGGTCAAATTCTCGCAAGGAACGGCCTTTGTGATCGCGAGGACCTCGCGCGGCGAATTTTTCGGCAAATCCCGACGAGCCCTGGATCTTGCCGCCGAGCGGCGCTTCGTCGATGAACAGCAGATAGTCAACCAGATCCTTCGAATCGTCCGCGAGCAGTCGGGCGGTAAGGTCGTGGTGATCGTATAACGCGAAGCGAATCTCCCACCCGACCCTCGTCAGAGGTTGATCATCTGCACCTGGTGATCGAAGACCATCAGGGCCACAATGTCGCTGTGCGTTGAAAGATAAGTGCCCGCATCCAACTCCACTTGGACCGATCCCATGGGAGGGTTCCCGCTGGATGGCTCCTGATTATCCGGACCTGTGACCATGGCATTGCCCAGGTGATGCACGGGAACTTGCTTGCCCGTTACGTACCACCCGCCCCAGCGTTCTTCGAATGGACTGCGATGATCGGACGTGTAGTCGCCGAACTGGCGCATCTGACGCCCGTCGGGTGCCGTGAAGACGCTGCGAATCTGCATGCCGGGAACGCCCAGGGTCGAGTACGATTCATGGCACACCAGGCACTCATCATGACGGACGAACGCAGGCCGTTGCGCGGGCGTCTGATCGAGGGTGTAAAAGATGACGCCTTGCCGCGGATCGTCGGCGATAACCTCTACAAACGGCTCGTGAGGCACCCAGCCGATGGCGACGCGATCGTTGAAGAAAATCGTGCGCGGGTTGTGCGGGCTGATGAGGTGCATTTCAAGACTGGTCTTCGAGAACACCACCATCTGCGATTCGACAGGGATGTCCAGCGCGTCCAGCACCGACCGCAAATAGCCTTGCACGCCTTCGAATTTCAGTTGAACTTGCCCGTCCTGGATCTTGCGATTCAGTTGAGCCACAGCGTCATTGGGAGGCCGCGTTGCGTATTCGATGGCAGGATGGTCGGGAGAAGCCAATGACGCGCCGCCCATTGCTGCGAGAACAGCGACAGCACCAGCGACGATTCCCGCGGCGAGCAAAAGCAAGCTAGTCCGGTGCATGCTTGATAATTTGCTTTCTGGAGAGTATCTTATCCTTTTCTAGGGGATTCTAATATGTCTGGAGGATTCTAGTATGGCAAAGCGCGTTGTCCTGGCCGGTTTGTTGGGTGGCGTCGCGATGTTCATGTGGATGTCGCTCGCGCATGTGGTGCTCCCGCTGGGGGAAACCGGAGTCCAGGAGATTCAAAATGAGCCTGCGGTGCTGAGCGCCATGCACGACGCGCTAGGCGAAAAATCGGGACTGTTTGTTTTCCCCGCAACCGGGGCCGGCCCGAATGCGACCAATCAGGAAAAGAACGCAGCCATGCAGCACTATGACGAGAAGCTGGCCGCCAATCCGTCCGGTCTCTTGGTCTATCATCCGCCAGGCGAAACCGGATTGACAGCGCGGCGGCTAATGGCTGAGTTTCTAACGGAACTTCTGGAAGCCTTCCTGGTAGTGTTTCTGTTGGCTCAGACTCACATCGGCAGCTTCGGTGGACGTCTCGCTTTCGTGACCGCCGCTGGTGTTGTGGCATCGCTCGGCACGAACATTTCCTACTGGAACTGGTACGGCTTTCCCGCCAATTACACGGCCGTGTACATCCTGACTCAGATCGTCGGATTTGTGTGCGTCGGCGCCGTGGCGGGCGCAATAATGCGGAAGACCGCGCCCAAGTCTGTTGCTGTAGCGGCCTGACGCCCTATAATAGTTTCTTATTCAAATCTTCGGGAGTGTGCATGACACGATTTTTGTTTGTAATGACGCTAGCCGCCGGCAGCGCGATGCTTTTTGCGGCGGATTCGCCTCAGGCCAGCATGGGCAAGGTGCTGGATGATCAACTCCGCTCAGCCGAGCGCGAAATTGTTGGGCTGGCTGAGGCCATGCCCGCCGACAAATACGGCTTTCGTCCGACTGCCGGCGAGTTCAAGAACGTCCGTTCATTCTCTCAACAGATGACGCATATCGCGGCCACCCTCTACGGGATCTCCGCCGGCGCGCTGGGCGAGAAAAATCCCAGCGAGATGGGCAAGGACGAAAACGGCCCGGCTTCGATCACCGATAAGGCTGCGGCGGTGAAATACCTGAAAGACGCCTTCGCATACGCGCACAAGGCGGCTTCGGCGGTCTCCTCGGCCAATGCCATGGACCTGCTGCAATCGCCGTTCGGAAATGGCAAGACTTCGCGGATCAATTTGGTGACCGAACTGATGTGGCACAGCTTCGATCATTACGGGCAAGCGGTGGTGTACGCGCGAATGAACGGGATCGTGCCGCCGGCTAGCCGCGGACAATAGTTAGGGCCGTGGAAAGCAAGTCGCATCGGTACCAGATCCAGACCACGTGGACCGGCAATACCGGGCAGGGAACCGCCGGCTACCGCGCTTATAAACGCGATCACGAGATTTTCGCCTGCGGGAAAGACAGCGCCGATTCCCGGATCGTCCGATGCCGCATTCCGGGGAGATCCCGCGCGCTACAACCCGGAAGAGCTTCTCGTATCCGCGCTATCGACCTGTCACATGCTATGGATTCTGCACCTTTGCGCGGATGCCGGAATCACAGTCACCGCGTATTCCGACCAAGCCAGCGGCGTCATGGCGGAGGATTCCGATGGATCGGGGCGCTTCACCGAAGTGACTCTGCATCCCGTCATGACCATTACCGACGCCCGCCGGATCCAGGAAACCGAAGCGCTGCACGCCAAAGCGCATCAATTGTGCTTCATCGCGAATTCAGTCAACTTCCCGGTGCGCTGCCCATCGCCGGTGGTAACCGCTGAACCATGACGACGCGCAACGCCACGCCCAATGACGCCGCATCCATGGCCCGCATTTACAACGAAGGCATCGAGGATCGGTTGGCAACCTTTGAGACCCGGCCACGATCTGCCGCCGACATCCGCCAATGGTTCGACGGCATTCATCCTATTGTGGTCGTCGTGGAGGATAACGGCGAAGTGGTTGCCTTTGCCTGCTACGTCGCAGTACCGGCCGCGGGAATGCTATGCCGGGATCGCCGAAACCTCGGTGTACGTGGCGCGCGCCTGTCGCAGGAAGGGCGCCGGCAGCCTGGCGCTCAAAGCGTTGATCCAAGCGGCGCAGCAGGCCGGATTCTGGAAACTGCTTTCCCGCGTGTTTCCGGAGAACGTTGCCAGCCGAGGCTTGATCCGCGAGCTTGGCTTCCGCGAGGTAGGAACTTATGAAAAGCATGGAAAGCTGGACGGCAAGTGGCGCGACGTCGTAATTGTGGAACGGCTCATAGTATAAGCGAGTCTTAAAGGACGACGGTGATCCCTGTTTTCTGGGATAATCAATAAGTGAGTGAGCGCAGCGCACTTACGGAGTTAGTCCGGCAAGCCCGGATGCGACAGGTGCGTCATCTCCTCTTCCATCAGGCTTCCTTTGCCGCATCGCTAGGTCTGGGCGGCGCAATCCTGCTTCTAATCTTAGGCACGCAGATTCTCAATTGGTACTGGCCTGTTCTGCTGTTTGTGATTAGCCTGGCCGCCGGCGCTTATCGCGCCCGCAACAAGGTTCTCTCGCGATATCAGGTCGCGCAGTCGCTCGACCAGCAGCTCGGATTCCACGATTCGCTTTCCACCGCGGTGTTTTTCAGCGAGCACCCGGATCGCGTGGTGTCGTCCCGCGCAGTTCATCGAACAACAGAAAGAGGCCGCTGAAGACTTGGCGCGTTCCGCCGACGTCCAGCGCGGGCTGCCCTTCTTTGCTCCCCGCACGCTCTACGTCAACGCTGCCCTGGCCGCGATTGTGTGCTCGATGTTCGGCGTTCGATATGGAATCAACCACAGCCTCGACCTTCGGCCGTCGCTTGGTGCGCATCGGCTTCGATGGATTCCTGGGCCAGTCGCGCGATGTTGCGGATGCCAAGCGCATGCGCGGCCAGCGCCCCTTCGATCGGGACGACAAAGACAAAGGAACGGCAGCCGATCCTTGGGACGCGAAAGCCGAAGATCCGAACGCGACTCCGGATGCCGCCCTGGATGCCGCCAATGAACCACAGGTGAGCAATCCGGATGGGACGCCCGACGGCTCCGCGAAGAGCAAAGCTACCGGAACCGAGCAGCCGCCGGCGGGAGAAGATCCGCTCGACCCCTCGGACAAAGGGGAAAACTCACAAGCCGGAAGTGACTCGGGCGATACCAATTCGCCCCAGGGCAATTCGCAAAACGATAAAGAACAGACCGGCATGAAGAACTCCGGCCAATCGGGCAGCGCGGGCGAAAACTCCAGCCTCAGCGAAAAAATGCGCGACGCATCTGGCGAATTTGATGGCGAAGCTGAAGCCCAACAAGAACGACGGCAAGCAAGGCAGCTCGCAGTCGCAAAGCGGATCGCAATCCAGCCAGCAGAAGAGCCAGAGCACGGACTCGAATTCGTCGCAGTCCCAGAGCAAGCAGCAGGCCGATGGCGATGCCAGCGCTCAATCCCAAGGCGATCAGCAATCGCAGAACGGCTCTGAGCAATCGGCGCAGGGCAAGAGCGAGGGCAAGAGTTCGGATAAGCCGAATTCGCCGGACGGCAAGAGCGGAATCGGCAAACAGGACGGCGACAAAACCGCGCGCGAGGCGGCGGAACTGGCCGCGATGGGCAAGATCAGCGAGATCATCGGGAAGCGGGCGCAGAACGTGTCCGGCGAAGTGATGGTGGAAGTCGCCTCCGGCAAGCAGCAGTTGAAGACCCAGTACTCGCAGCGCAACGCCGAGCATTCCGAAGCCGGCAGCGAGATCAATCGCGACGAAGTCCCGCTGGCCTATCAGCAATACGTGCAGCAGTATTTCGAGGAGATTCGGAAGCTGCCGGCATCGAAGGTCAAGGCCAAGGGTTCCGGCAACTAGCGGCTGTGCGGCGGACCCCCGGTCCGCAGCCGACGCCCTCGTCGGCTTGCTCTACTTCTTCTCCTGCGCCTGCGCAACCTTCATCGCCAAATAGTTCACCACCTTCGCCTCATCCCGCGCCACCTCATAATACGCCGCGCGCAGTAGCTGATCCTTGCGATTGAGCAGCGTCTCACGGATATTCTGCTGCACCCGCGGATCGGTTAGCTCGCGTTGTCCTGCAGGCTCCTTGGAAAACACTTTGAACACGCGATAGCCTTCCGAAGTGTGGACGATAGGAGTCATCTGGCCGGGCGCCGCGGTTTGAATCGCTTTGCGGATATCGGGATTGGCTTTCTCCAGCGCCGATTCCGGGACGAAGCCAAGATCGCCGCCGTTGGGCGCGTAGGTTGGGTCTTCTGAAAAATTCTGCGCCACGACGCCGAAATCCTCGCCTTGCTTCAAGCGAGCCAGCAGCATGTCCATCTTCTTGCGGGCCTGATCTTCGTTCTGCGCCTTGTCGCCTTTGAGATTGCGAACATTCGGATCGGGAGTGGGGGTCACCAGAATCTGAGCGACATGTACCTGGGGCTCGGGAAAATTGAAACTGCTTTTGTTGGAGTTATAAAAATCGCTGACGTCGTGGTCGGAAATGGAAATGTGGGAGGTGATCTCTTTGTTGAAAAGCTTCTGAATGCTGAGATCGCGCTTGAGCTGCGCCTTGAAGTCGTCCGCCGACATTTTTCTGGATGCCAGTTGCTTTTGAAACTCCTCCTGCGTGAATGGCGCTTTCAACTCCGTGAACTTCGACTCGACGTCCGCGTCGGTCGCCATCAATCCCAGTTTTTCGGCGCGCTGCAGCATGATCTCGTTGTCCACCAGCGTGCGTAAAACCTCCAGCTTCTGAATCATCATCTGATCATCGCTGGGGTGTTCGGGGGAGGACATGAACTGCGTCTGATACTGATTGTCGAGGTCGGCGTAGGTGATCACGCGGCCATTAACCGTCGCGGCGACGTTTTCGGGGACCGCGCGCTTGCATCCGCAGATCGAAAGGACAGTGCTCGCAAGAAGGGCGGCGGCGAGAAGACGGAACATGTGGGTGATGCAACCATTCTAGCGGACGCCAAGTGGGCTTATCTAATGAAAATCATTTAACTTTACCTGCCTCGCTTGCTACAATCACGTCCGTGGGAAGAACACGCCCGCTCTGGATCGCATGCTGCGCCGTGCTTGGCCTGGTGGGCTTCGCCGGACGCTCTTCCTCCGGGCCCAACAACGACTTTCGTTTTTCCATCCTGGGTGATCGCACTGGCGACGCCGAGTCGCAGGTTTATGAGTCCGTTTGGCGAGATGTCGGCGTGCTTCGTCCGGACTTCGTGATCAACGTCGGCGATACGATTCAGGGCGGAAATGACGCCACTGCTGAAGCCGAATGGAACGTGTTGCGGCCGATTTGGGATCGCTCCAAGCTCCCCCAGTTCTTCACTCCGGGAAATCACGACATATGGTCGGAAATGTCTCGCAAGATTTATGAAAAAGAGACCGGGCATCCGGCCACTTATGGGTTTAATTATCAGAACGCTCACTTCACCGTGCTCGATAACAGCCAGACCGAGAATCTGAGCGACCAGCAGATGGAATTCCTGGAGCGCGACCTGCGGCAGAACCAAAGCCGCGATCCAAAATTCGTGCTGTTTCACAAACCTTTCTGGCTGATCCCAGTGAAGTTCCAGAGCAGCCAGTTTCCATTTCATCAGCTCATGAAGCGGTATGGCGTGCGATACGTTATCAGCGGGCATGGGCACCAGTACGTGCGCGCGATACAGGATGGCATCGTCTATCTTGAAGCCGGCAGCTCAGGCGGCAAGCTCAAGGGACAGGGTTTCGCGCAGGGCTGGTTCTTCGGTCAAATCTTCACGCGCGTTACGGCCGCGAAGGTGGAGATGACGGTGAAGGAAGTCGATGCCCCACTGGGGAAGGGCCGGACGTTTCCTGCCGAAGAATTAAGCGGCCATCGCCCCTAAGTCGCCGCGCCAAAGTTTTCCATCCGTTATCCGCCCGTTATCGCTCTGTAAAACTGACTTGCTAAACATATCTAGCGGCCACTCGCCGCAAATCCTACAAGTCGAGGTTTCATTTCAATGTTGCAAGTCAGACACCGCACCGCGCTCGGCGCTTTCGCCCTCTTCAGTGCATTATTCTGCTCCAGCGCCAGCGCTTCCGACATCAAAACGGTTTTCGTGATCGCGATGGAAAATCACAACTGGACTCAGCCGGCCAACGAGTTCATTGGCCCGATCCAGCAGGTTTATCAGAACCCCAACGCTCCGTTCATAAACAGCCTGGTGAACGGCACGGCGTTTGCCGTAATCAATGGCTCGGTGGTCAACATCAGCAGCCAGGTCTCATACGCCAGCGCGTACCATAACGTTCTGGCCACTCCCAGCGGAAACAATCCCCATATTCATCCTTCCGAGCCCAACTACCTCTGGGCGGAAGCTGGCACCAATTTTGGTGTGCTCAACGATAACGACCCATATGGAAGCGGGGGCACAAACCAGAACACAACCCAGCACTTGTCCAGCTTGCTCCAACAGGCTGGAATAACGTGGCGGTCGTATCAGGAAGATATCGACCTTACTAAGAACGGCAGCGGGCAGCTCACGAACGTCCCACTGCCGGAGAATCTGTGGACCGTTCCGCTAAGCAGTTTCTCGGGTTTCTTTGGCCCGGGGCCTGTCAACGCTTTCAACGGCTCAAGCCAGTATAACTACGCCGCCAAACATAATCCCCAACTGTTCTTTACCGATACCAACGGCGGCAATAATGCGACTCCGAGCAATCCGCTGTCGACCCACTACGCACCGTTGCAGCAGTTGATGACCGATCTGGCTAATGACACTGTAGCCGACTACAACTGGATTACTCCCGACCAATACAATGATATGCACACGTCGCTCAAAGGAGGCTACAAGGGGCTGATCGGCGATGCGGCCAATATCAAGCAGGGCGACGATTTCCTGAGCCAGATTGTGCCCGTCATCATGGCGTCAAACGCCTACAAGAACCACGGCGTGATCATCCTCTGGTGGGATGAATCGGAATCGGACGGCGTCGCGGGGGACAATGGGGATGACTTTAATCACACCATAGGCGAGATCATCATCTCTCCGCACGCTCACCGGAACGTGAATGGCCTCCCGTATGCGAGCCCAGTGAATTACACCCATTCGTCCGACTTGCGCACCATGCAGGAAATCTTCCGCGTAGGGCCATTTCTGGGCGACGCGGCCAATGCTACCGACCTGTCCGACTTGTTCGAGCCCGGCGCGGTCCCGCCCACTCCGCCTACCGAGCACGGTTTTTCGACCGCAAGCGCGAAGTAGCAGTACATTTTGTGGGGGCACGTCTCGCCACTTGCCCCCCACTCTTTATTGCGTCGGTATTACTTTCGATTCCACCTGGAACTTGCGATAGTTGCTCCAGATCAATTCCTGTTGCAGCGCGATTTTCTTCACCAACCCCAGCCGGCCCGACCCGGTCACCAATTCTCGCTTAGGCAGCCAGATCTCGTCGTTGACTCGGGTCTGTTCGAAGACCAGCTTGGCTCCCGGATTCAACCGCGCGATAAACAATCCGAATGAGATCGTGTCGGTCGTCTCCGCTTCTAATCGGACCCATTGGTACTCGGCTTTGTCGATCCAGATTTTGCCGCGAATCTTCAGCAAAGGCTTGGCATCCCCGCGCTTGGGCTGATAACCCGGCTTGGGCGTCGCGGAGATCACCCAGGCAGCATGACCATCCACTTCCTGGTCGCCTTCCAAATGGAAATCGTACAGGTCGGTAACCTCGCGCAGGAAATCGCGGTCTTTCTGCCGTTTCTTTTCGTAGTCTGTCACGCGGCGCTGCCTTTGCTCGGGTGTCTCGTCCTGCAGCTTGGCCGCCAGCTTGTCGAGCTTTGCCTGTTCCGTGCGCTGCTCATCGGGAGGGAGCGGCTTCCCATCGCGCTCCAGCATCCGCCGATGCGGCTGGCCATAGAGAACCAGCGTCTCCCAAGCCTTGGTCTTTTCCGATTTCACCGCGCCTTTGGAATCGAGGTCGCGCTCCGTCTGATGCGCAATCCAGGTATAGTCTTTCATGCGCAGCCAATTGGCTTGGTCCAGTTCAACAGATTTGCGCACGATCTCGCGGGCGTCCTGCGCGCCGGCTATCGAGACCGAAATCGCGGCCAGCGCCAGACCAATAATCAGCCGCACACCTTTAGAACGATTGGGAAAGCTCTTTGGTTGCACAAATGCTGAAGTAACCTTTACCATCCTGTCGCATCCTAGTGAAAGGATTCGGCTATGCTGCGAAAATCTATTATCATTTTTGTCGCGCTCTTAACACCGGCCTTCGCGCAGAACACTGCGCAGGTTACCATCACATCCGCCGCCGATGCCAACGTTAATGTTGCTCCGGCATCCGTGGCTACTGCTATCGGCATGAATCTCGCCATGCAATCGGCCGCCGCCGCCTCGACCCCTTGGCCGACGACCCTGGGCGGTGTCACTGTCCAAGTTACCGATTCCGCCTCGGTGCCGCGCCAAGCCGGTCTGCTGTTCGTTTCCCCCAGCCAGATCAACTTCCAGATCCCAGCCGGCACCGCGCCGGGAGCCGCCCTGGTGCTCATCAACAACGGCGGATCGCAAGCATCGGCAACCGTGCAAATTCAGCCCGTTGCTCCCGGTCTGTTCGCGCTCAATAACCTCGGCGTCGCGGCGGCCACAGCCATCCGGATCGTCATTCCGACTGAAATTCAGTCTCCGGTCACGGTCTTTCGATGCGTCGATACACCGGGGAGCTGCCGCCTGTTTCCAATCGATCCTGGCGTGGACGCTCCCGTTTACCTGTCATTTTACGGGACCGGAATTAGCGGATACTCCTCCCTTTCCAATGTCTCCGTTACTATCGGAGGGATGAGTTTCCCGGCCCTCTACGCGGGCCCACAACCGCAGTTCCCGGGCGTCGATCAGGTTAACGTTCCGCTGTCATTATCACTGCGCGGAGCCGGAGTCGTGAATGTTACCGTAACGGTGGATGGCGTCACCTCAAATCCGGTTCAGATCGAGATCATGTAGTCGCTCTTCGTGGCGCAGGTCTCCGACCTGCGAAAACTTCTAGAGCTGAGACCATTCTTGCCCAACACGTGTCGTCACCACTCGCTGCGGACGGCTCCCTGCGGCAGCTACAAATCGCTCCACCGGCTCCAGGCAGGATTCGCGGCTGAGCCGGAAGGTCTGGTGATGTACCGGCAACAGGAACTCAGCGCCGCAATCTGCGCCCATACGCCAGGCTTGCTCTGGATTACAGTGCACAGAAATCCAAGGGTCGTAGGCGCCGATGGGCATGATCGCCAAATCCACAGGCCGCGCGCCGCGAACTGCCCGGAATGAATCCGTCAGTGCGGTATCGCCCCCGAACACCACCCGATGGCGCCTGGTCTCGATCAAATAGCCGTTAAATCCGCGATGCGTGTCGGTGCGAAACCGCGCTCCCCAGTGGTTGACGCGAATTCCTAGTATTGACAACGGGCCAACGCGCACCCGTTCTCCCCAGCCGACTTCGTGCACGCTCTTGTAGCGCCGCACCCGCAACAGATCGCTGGTGTTGGGCGCCGTAACTACCGTAGTGCCCGCACGCTCGAGGCTCCGCAACGTTGGCCGATCCAAATGATCGAAATGGGCATGTGACAGCAGGATCAGGTCAATGGGTGGAAGCTGCGGCCTGCCGAGCGCCGGTGCAACCAGCCGCTTGATGCCCACCGTTACCGGCCCCATTCGGACCCCGCAGCGTTCTCCTAGTACAGGATCGGTGAGAATCGTAAATCCGTCGATCTTGAGCAGTACCGTGCTGTGGCCCAGCCAGGCGGCGTGCAGGCCCTGGTCCGGCCATCGTTTGGGATGCGGGAGAAACGGCGCTGCAGCCACTGGGCGCTTGCGCTCGCGCCGATACTGGCGAAAGAATTCGGGCGCCGCGCCTCGCGCAAAGCGTGCGGCTCCCGCTAATTGCACTACCTTGCCTTACCAGCCAGTGAGAGTTTCTGCGGGATAAATCTACTAACTCCAGTATGACACTCATGAGACTCGGGGTGCCGGGGCTGCTCGCGTGCCTGCTTTTGATCGCGGGTGGCAATAACGGCACGCAGGCCCAGTATGTCGGCGGGACGATTTCCGAAATCCCGGCCGGCTGCGGGGGTAGGGTTCAGGCCGTGGATGCCGAGTATTTCGTCTTTTCCTCCAAGAATGCGCGCTGGCGGGTACCTTACGGCAAGATTAACCTCCTCGAGTATGGCCAGAAAGTGGATCGGCGTTACATCGCCGCGGTTCTTATCTCTCCGCTGTTCCTGCTGGCCAAGAAACGTCAGCACTTTCTGACCGTCGGCTATTCCGACGACGAGAATCGCCAGCAAGCCATGGTGTTTAAGGTCGGCAAAGATGATATTCGCACCGTGCTGGTGATCCTGGAGGCACGCACTGGCCGCAAAGTGGATTTCCAGGATGACGACGCGCGCAAGGGCGGCAAGGGGTAAGGGATGCCTTTACTTCTTTGTACGCTGCTGTTCTTCGCGCCGTTCGACGATCCAGTTCCAGACCAGCCGACGCCAGAGGAGGAATCGGCCGCTCAACTGGCAAAAGTCCGGCGGATCTACATTGATATTTTGACCGGCGGCGACGAGGCTCTGACGATCCGCGATCTGCTTATGACCAGCCTGCATAGCTCCAAGCTGTTCATCATTACCGAGGATGAAGACAAGGCCGATGCCACCTTGAAGGGGTCGGGCGACGATCAGGTTTTTACGGATACCTTCCAGTCTTCGGACGGCGTAAACGCGCACAGCCAGATGGGCTCGGGCAGCAGCGCCGGGACCCGTAACTACGCCACCAGCAGCAGCAATCGGAATATGGGCTTGACGATCGGAGAAAACGAGAGCCGCCGCACCGAGGAGCGCAAGCATGAGGCGATCGCCACCGTTCGCCTGGTCAAAGACGGAGATGTAATTTGGTCGGCTACCGCGGAGAGCCTGGGCGGCAAATTCATGGGTGCGAGCGCCGACGTAGCGGACAAGATCGCCAAGCGGCTGGTGGCCGACTATAAAGCCGCCAAAAAAGCGACAGTGAAGTAGCCGGCGTGATATCTTCGTCCTTCAGGACGAATTATGAAATATTCCGCCGTAGCACAGGCATTCTTGCCTGTGTTTCTCTTGACGCCCTCGTTTGCACAACAACCGCCGTCAGCCGCTCCTCTCTCCCGGCTGCAGGCCAGCATCGAACGTATCACCAAATCCATCAACGCTGACTGGGGCATCTACATCAAGTGCCTGGAAACCGGTGAGGAGATCGCCATCGACGCCGACCGGCAGATGGACACCATGAGCGTCATCAAGATCCCGCTGATGGTGGAAGCGTTCCGCCAGATCGAGGCCGGCAAGTTCTCACTCCAGGACAAAATCACGCTGAACGAGTTTGACAAACGCCCCGGCACCGGAATCATTCGCTCGCTCGATCCAGGCGCGGTGTTGACCATCAAAGACCTGCTCACCCTGATGATCATCGTCAGCGACAACACGGCCACTGACCTGATGTATGCCAAAGTGGGCGGCCTCGACCCCGTTAATCAACTGGCGCAATCTTACGGTCTGAAGAACACGCGCGCTGTCTTCAACGCGGATGCCTGGTTCAAGGCCATTGCCGCGGCGCCTTCTCGCGATCAATTCCATCGGGAGGGGAAGACGCCGTTCGGCCTCTCCTCAGCGCGAGATATAGGCAAGCTGCTGGAGATGATCGAGCTAGGGCAAGCCGTGAACAAGAAGTCGAGCGACCTAATGCTCCAGATGCTGCGCGGCCAGGTCTATAGCTCGCGCTTGCCGAAATACCTTACCGGAACGGGTTTCCGCGTTCCTCACAAGACCGGCGACTTCCTGCCTTATATCGCTAATGACGTCGGAATTCTGGAGAGCCCCAACCACAATATCGTGATCTCGATTTTTACCGCCCATCATTACGGAACTGGAGCGTATTTAGAGGACGCCATCGCTCGAGTGGCGGAGCAGGTGGCGGACTATTTCACCTATCGCTGATCGTAGCGCGCGCACTCTTGCGTGCCGCGTTCACACTCATGTGAACGCATTTGTTCTACGTCCTAGAAACCTTCCCAAACGTAGGCTGCGAAATCGCGCGTCTTCGCGAATCCCATCCGCTCATAAAGTTGGATCGCTTCCACATTGGCCGCTGTGACCGTGAGAGTCGCTTTCCGGCATCCGTGGCTCGAGAGCGATTCCAGCGCGCGGCGAATCAATTCGTAGCCTAATCCCGTTCCACGAGTCCCTTTGGAAACGCACACCTGCGTGATGTGGCCGACGTCGGCTTGCACCAGGCTGCTGAGGCACAGCCCGCACAGCTTTCCGGTTTGCGGCTCCAGCGCCAAGAACGACGCGGGCTGGAAGAAACTTCCACAACCCGGATACTGGATGATATTCAGCAGGAAACGGCGCGCTCCTGCGGGCGAGCGATACTGATCGTTGATTTCGCTATCGATGTGCCCCTGGTAGGCGGTCGCGATAAGCGAAGCGGCTTCGTCCTGCTTACGCTCGCTCCAGCTATCGATCAATGCCGAGAAGCCCAGCTTGCCGGGCGGGAGCGAGGCGCCGTCGGCCAGATCCAGCTCCATGAAGTTGCGGACATGCACGCGTAGACTGCGCTGCTGGGGCAAACTCATCTGTCGCGCGGTGCGGAGCATCATTAACTGTGACTCGATTCGCTGCACGAAAGGCGTCTTAATCAGGCTCTCCACCACGGTCCCAAGCAAGAGCTGTTCGTTGGCCACGGTCGCGAATTCGCGCATAACGTAGAGATCGCCGATGAGGCCCTTCCGTTCTTCGGAAACGAAGTAGCAATAGCCCACCGGGTGGCTGTTCACCAGCAGGGAGAAGCCGTTGAGCGCCTGCATATCGAGAAACCGCCGAACTAAACCGGCCGACGCGCGGAAATCCCAGTCCAGTGTTTCCCGCCAAGTTTCTGTCTCTTCCTCCAGCAGCGCATCCAGATCGCCGGAGCGCAGATGTCGCAGATCGACTATGCGCGCCAGCGGCGAATCAGAAACAGCGGCCATATCGGTAGCCTACACCTAAATAGACGTTCGTCGCCGGATGAAGGGAACAGGTAGAATGAAGGTTCATGCAGGTTCTCCAGGCGGGCGATCATAAAATCCTGTTGCTGGAACTCGATCCTGACTTTGTTGCCAATATCGCGAAACAGGCTGGTTTTGAATACAAAATCGAGGATACCAAGCGATAGCTTTGCCTGGATTTGCTGGCGGCCGACCGCCAGGCTCCGCTATTGTTGTTCGACGCCGCCGACCCCGGTAACCTGGGTTGGTTTTCCCGCTGCCAGTTTTATGTCGATGGAAAATCCGGCGCAGTCTTACAAACTCCTATCTCCCTGGCAAACCAGAAAGATCGCTCTGGCCACACGCTCCCCCATTCCATCCGCCTCCAAATCGCCAAAGAGCTTCCGGCATCGTTTCGCCTTCCCGGAAAACAGCCAGTCAACGAGCAGTTGATCTATGCCGTTCTTTACAATCTGCTGAACGCGCTTTTGAACACCGGGGTCGGTGTTTGCGGCGGCCGCGCGGTGAAGCCTCTGGCCGGCCGAACCGAGACGATCGGCACGCGAAACTGACTAGCCGTCAATAGTACGAGTCGCGCCTGGAAGTCATAGTACGTTTTTCTGAAAAAGCACTCGAAAGTACCTTGGCGCTCGCAGGGTTCTGTGGCATTCTTCGGGTGAGTCAGGACAGCTTCGGAGGAAGGTCCTTGCTCCCTTCTGACCGGCTCGGCGCTTGTTTCCTTCTCCACCGTGCGCGCCGAGCCGGTTTTGTTTAACATCGGGCGCGATTTACTGCTTCAGCACGGAGTTGAGCGAGCCCTGCCGATAACCTTCCAGATCGATAGTGACGTAGTGGAAGCCCAGTGGCTTGAAGATCTCCACGAATGCCTGCGCCATCGCGGGAGTGAGCGCCTCGTGTAGTTCGTCTTTGGCCACTTCGATGCGCACCAACTCGCCATGGAAACGCACCCGGAATTGACGAAACCCGAGCGCCCGAAGCGCTTCTTCGCCGAGCTCTACTGTTTTCACAGTTGCCTCCGTGACCGGCGTCCCATAGGGAACGCGCGAGCTTAGACAAGCCGCCGCCGGACGATCCCACGTACTGAGGCCTGCCAGGCGCGACAGTTCGCGGATCTCCAGCTTCGTTAAACTTGCGTCTACCAGCGGCGCCTCGACGCCGTGAAATTTCGCGGCTCGCTGGCCCGGCCGATAATCGCCCAGGTCATCCACATTCACGCCATAGACGATGTGCTCAACCCCGCGCTCCTTGGCGACCGCTGCCAGACGCGTAAATAGTTCATCCTTGCAATGGAAGCAGCGATTCGGATCGTTCTTGACGTAATCAGGGTTCTCGAACTCGAGCGTCTGGATGTATTCGTGCCGGAAACCACATTCCCGCGCGAATACCTCGGCATCGCGCTTGTGCGATTCGGGGATGGAAGCCGAATCCGCTGTGATGGCGACGGCATTCTCTCCCAAGACGTGACCGGCGGCCCAGGCCAGATAGGCCGAATCCGTCCCGCCGGAATAAGCGACGATCACTCGCCGCATGGAAGCCAGGATCGAGAACAGCTTCTCCTGCTTTTCGGCCAGCGCCGCGGGATCGAGCTTGGGCACACTCAAATTGACGAGACTCGCCATACATCCTTAGTATAACGGTCAGACGGAGCCGTCACTCCGAAGACGCAGGGGAAAAACCTGAGCTCCTTTTTGGGAAATGACCTTAATAACGAAGCAAACTCTTGTACCAAATTCCGGCCGATGATATTCTTTGCTCAGATAAAGTACAGCACTGACGGTACGAGGTTTTCAAAACGACCTTAATGATTGTTAGCCTAATCATGAGCGGTGTTTCTCTAGGCTTTTTCATCTTCTGGCTTCGTTACACCTGCCAGTTGATTCTGAGCGCTCAGTCGGCCCGCGATTACACCCGCGAGGTCGCGGCGGCCAACGGCCTTCGCTTTCTTGAAGTGCAACAAAAATTAGCGCAGGTGCGTGAACGTTTCGATCTGGACGCGCTGCACTCGAAGCTTGAAAATGACTACCGGCTGCTGACCTATCTGCTGGTTCACGGCCCTGCCTTTCACGCCAACGGCGATCGCCTGGAACAGATCATGCTGATGCTGAACTTCAGGCTATTGAAGGCACTATACGCTCTGACCTGCCGCATCTCGACTTCCAATGGCAAGCGCGCCCTGCACGAAATGACGCAGGTGGTTGGATACTTCGCCAACCGCATGGGCGAGCGTTCCGCGTACGCGCCGGCCTGTCGATAGCCGACACGCCACGCTCCGGTCCAATTACAATACAGCGGTGACCTCTCATGAAACCCGTTTTCGCGTGCGCTACGCCGAGACCGACCAGATGGGCATCGTATATTACGCCAACTACTTGATCTGGATGGAGCTTGGCCGGGCCGAGTACTGCCGCGCCGGAGGAATCCGGTACAAGGACATGGAGGGCCAGGATGGGATCCGGCTGGCGGTGGTCGACGCGCATTGCCGCTATCTTTATCCAGCGCGCTACGACGACGAGGTCGGGGTTAAGACCTGGGTGGCTCGCGCCAATCCTCGAATGGTCGAGTTCCATTACCATATTTTCGACTGCGCCACGGCGCGCGAATTGGCATCGGGCGAGACCAGGCACATTTTTCTAGGCTCGGACATGAAGCCCGTGAAACTTCCCGAGAAGTATCGGCCGCTCTTCGGCGCCGCTTCTTCCGGAGTTGGTTCCGCTACTGATTGAACTTGATGACCGATTCGCCGGTGAACTTGTGATAGTTGCGAAACTCGATCACATTGCGATCGCACTCGTTTGATCCGCGCGAGCAGCTCAACACTTCCGCGTGCACGGGCAGCAGGAACTTCTCGGGCGTTCCGAGAGTGATATAGTCGAAATCCACGGCTGTTTCCACGGAAATACGCGGGAATTCCTCGGGAATATCCTTGGCCTGCATTTCAATGCGAAGCGCGTGGGCGCTCTGCTTGTCGATCCACACCGAGCCCTTATAAGCGGGCAGGATATATTGGCCGGGCACCCAGATCTTCCACGAAGAGCGCTGCCGCGTCACCTGAAAATCGTAGACCGAAGCCGCTATATGGGAAATGGTGTCATCCTGCGCGTACTTGAAGGCGGCATCTGCCGCAGGCGAGAACAGATTCGCCAGAATGGTGCCGAACTCGCCGGTCGACCAAGCGCCAGATTCCTCGGGCGGCTTTTTCGTCGGCTTGTTGTTGATCATCAAGTTCCGGTAGCTCTCTTTGCCGTTCTCGTACACCACTTCGGCTGAAACGATATCAATGACGTTCCAGCTGGGGATGCGTGTTTCGCTGGCGTAGCGGGTGGTCATTTCCTGGCAGACGTAGTTAGGCAGTCCCTCGACAAAAGTGCTCGCGACCTCGCGGGCCTTCGCGATGAATGCCTGCCGCGGATTGATCGGAGGCGGAGGAGGTTCGCGCCGGATTGGTTCTCGGGTGGCGGGCTGTCTCGCATCCGGCGCACTTGAAGAATCGTCATCGCTGGGCCGCTTGTTGGAGGCATACTCGGCCGGTTTTCCGCGCTTCAGCTTAGGCGCATCGTCGCCAGGATTCTGGTCTGGTCTTACAAGAATCGTCGGCGGAGGTCCAGTCCGCTCCTCTTCGGGTTCCGCGTCCACTTGCCCCTGGCCGCTGGGGATGATTTTGCGCGCTATCGCCGGATTAGCTTTGATGCTCACGGCCTGAAAGGGGCCGTCGGCACTCTGGGTGGCCTCGACGTCCACGCCATCGCCGGTCTTAAGACCGTCCGGCTTAGTGGTCTTGTCGGTAAACTGGATGGTCAAAATTCGGGTGTCAATGGTTTCGAGGTCGAACGATTTGTCGGTCAACTCTCGAATCACGCCGCTGAAACTGCGCGGTTGAGCGGCTGTTTGTTGTTTCTGGTCCGTGGATTTCTGCGAGCCGCGGCGCGGCATCGGAATGCCGGAACCACCGCCGGGACCCTGGCCGGGCGGATACTGGCCGGGAGGATATTGACCAGGTGGATACTGTCCGGGCGGATATTGCCCCGGAAACTGCGCCGCCGCGAGGACTGCAAACGCTGACGCCAAAACCGCTATTTTCATAGCGCCTCCTTTAGACGAACCTGCGCGTCTTGAGGGTTGAACTAGCCCTGGACCCGTTTTTCCTTGCCCACCCAGAACTTCTCCCGCAAGATCAGCTTCCGGATTTTTCCGGTACCGGTCTTGGGAAGAGGTTCCTCGCTAAACTCGATCACCCTGGGAAGCTTGAATCTTCCCAGGCGCTATTCAAGAATTCCATCAATTGGTCGGAGGTTAGCGCCGAGCCGGGTTTGCGCACCACGACGGCGACCGGGACCTCGCCCCATTTCTCGTCCGGCGCGGCCACCACAGCGCACTCGAAGACCTCCGGATGCGCGAAGATCGCCTTCTCCACCTCGAGCGACGAAATATTTTCGCCGCCGCTGATGATGATTTCCTTCTTCCGATCCACGATGTGGATAAAGCCGTCCTCATCCCAAACCGCCATATCGCCGGTATGGAACCACGGGCCGGTCATCACCGACGCGGTGACGTCGGGTTCGCGGAAATAGCCTTCCATGATGTGATCGCCCAGCGCGATGACCTCGCCGATGGCCTGCATATCGCGCGGAACGTCGTGCATGTTCGTGTCGACCACGCGCACCACGACGCCGGGAACGGGCCATCCTGCCATGGCCCGGCGGCGATAGCGGTCCTCGTCGGATTCGTATTCCAGACCGGGCTTGGTGCGCGCGGAAGTGAGCAGCGGGCGAGGTCTCGGTCAGTCCATAACCGCCATAAACATCGCAATGGAAGGCCTTTTCCATTCGATCCACCAGCTCGGGCGACGATGCCGCGCCGCCCAGCATGATATTGCGCATGCTGGAAAGTCGTAATTACCAAGATCGGGCGCGTTCAGCAGCGCGTTCGCCATGGTCGGGACCAAGCTCATGTCGGTGGCGTGATGTTCCTGGATCAGCTTGAAGACGAGCGTTGGCTCGAAACGCCGTACCATGATCTGCTTGACGCCGAGCATGCGTGGAAGCTTGCGGGCGCCCCCACCCGTTGGCGTGAAACAGCGGAATGGTGTGCAGATCGACCATGGTCTCGACATTCGCGAAACAGACTGGCTACCGCGAGCGCATGCAGGTACAGCGTCCGGTGCGCCGAGCATGACGCCCTTCGGCGTTCCGGTGCTGCCGCTGGTGTAAAACAGCTCCGCGATCGAATTTTCATCGAAGCTGAAGATATCGGCGCGCTCGGGGTGACCCTTGTCGAGCAGTTCTTCGTAAGTCAGATCCGCGATCGGAACTTTGTCGTTCAGGGTGACAAAGCGCTCGATCTCGCGGCAGGCCGGCTTCAGCATCTCGACCAGTGGCACGAAATCGTTTTCAAACAGCAGCATCCGCGCGCCGGAGTGGTTCAGGATATTGGTCAGCTCGAGCGGCGACAGCCGGACGTTCAAGCGGCATCACGATCGCGCGCGCCTGCACAACGCCGTAATATCCTTCCAGCAACTGATGATTGTTGAAGCTGAGATAGGCCACGCGATCGCCGTGTTGGATGCCTTCTTTCTTCAGGGCCGTGGCCAAGCGCTCGGCACGGTCGCCGAATTCGGCGTAGGTAAATTGCCGATCGCCCGAAACGATCCCGATCTTCTTTCCAAACAGGTCAACCGCGCGATGTAGACACCGGATGGGCGTCAAAGGAACAAGCATGCTCCCATCCTACCCAGAAAACCGGGACAATAACCGCGCGACCGCTCACGGTGGCTAATCGCAGGTCGGAGACAGTCGGAGACCTGCGCCACTTTAAGCATGAGCCTCGAAGTCGTGACTGTTGGCTCGCTGCCGGCGTTCTTCACGGCCCATATAGGTCTCAATTTCGGCGCTTGAAAAAACGAAGCCATCGTCAGCGGGCTGGTAAGGAAGGTTTTCGTCTTTGTGCATTTTCAAAATCTTAGCGGCCTTATCGAGCTGGCGCTCTTCGGCTGCGCGGCGGTCGGCCTGGATCTGGCGGAGCTGAGCGAGGGTGCGCTCGAACTGACGGGCAAGACGCTGGCTGTTAATACTGATGTTGGCGAAGGCACGCATGTGTTCACGAAATGCCAAGGCCATGGCTAGGGCAGCTTCGGCCTCCGGATGGTTGGCGCGGAGGCGGTCCTCCATTTCAATGACGCCGAGCGAGAAGAGATTGGTTTCGACGGCGGCGGCGCGGTTCATGCGCCAGGAGGTGTCGATGAGCGACTGGACAAGCTGGGTTTCAGTGGCGTCTTTGGGATGGTATTCATCCAGGAACGATTGGGAATGGCGCTCGTAAGCAGAGTGATCCTCAGTGGGGAGGACGATGGTTTGACCCGTGAGGCCGTGGCGCAATGCGTTGAGGGAGGAGCGCTGTTTACCGGCTGCTGTGCGGGGGCCGGTGGATTTCTGGGCATTGGCTTTATTTATGGCGGAGCGGTCGTGACCATTGCGGCGAGGGACGCCGTGGGCGGCTTTTGAATCTGACATCTGATATCTCCTTCAACTACGGATTTAACATGCGTGGGCCGCGCGCTACGCGGTGGAGGTTGGGATGTTGGTGAAGGGGAACGGAAGAAAAAGAATTTGGAGGCGTGACCACGGAGGGAAAAGAACTGGGCAACGACATGCAGCTGGCGCAGCGCGGCCATCCTATCGAGATACTCCCAACCGGTCAGGAACCGGCAGTGTCTCAGTTTGGACTTTAGACGAGTCACAGCATTGGGATGTTCGAGATTCGTTAAAGTTTAGGCCTGAATTGTCGATAACGGTAACGAAGGCATCCTAGGGCTTGACACCGTATCGGATGATAAGAAAGAATCTAAGACCTGGGAGGTCTGTCATGGATGTTCTGAAGCAACTAGCAACCTGTTCTACATCAGGCGTTCCCTATCGTTATGACCTGGGGACCGCGCGGGATTGTAACATCTCGTACTTCGTGGATAATGGCCTTACTCAGGGCTTCTTGAGCACTCAAGACGGTCGTGCCGCTCTCCATGAGAGCGTTAGCATCAGTGGCGCTCAGGCCGGTATAGTTTCCGAACGCGATAGCGATACTCTCTCGTAACCGCTTGACCTGGAGGTATTGATCGTATAACTGGCTTTCGAGAAAATCCACCTTTTCGAAGTGCATCGAGACTCCGTGAAACAAGAACGAAGCATCCGCCTTGGCGTAGCGGGTTCCACCAGCGGCGAATATGACGTTAGCAATGGAGTCGGTCTGTCCTACGTTGTGGGTTGTTATGTCTGCCGATAACGTCTTCATGAATGCAGCAAGGCTTAGGCCTTCAAATACGTTTCCACCTCCCGAGGAAATAATGAGGTAGATGTCGTTTTTGGCGTTGAAGGCTTGAGTCAAAGCACTCCTGAGCTTCGCCGCCTGAGTTGCCTGAACGTCGGCAGTGAACACAATGTACTGAACCGGACGATTTGTCATTTTTCCCCTTTTCTTGAATCCCTATACGTGCCAAAATCATACCGTGCCAACCCGCTCCGGTGATCGCCGGCCCCGCGATCCGAACCAACTTGGAAAGCTCATGGTCGATATTATGTCCGGAGAAGTTGAGGACACCCTTAGTCCCAAGAAAAAGAATCCCAGGAGTCCGGGACGCGCTGGCGGATTGGTCGGCGGCAATGCAAGAGCGCGAAAGCTTACTCCCAAGGAACGTAGAGAGATCGCGAAACTGGCAGCTAAGACACGCTGGGAACATTAACGCGGCCTACGCTTTTTGTTTCTTTCGGTACTTCATACCGCCGAACTGCGCTCCCGGCACACCTTCGATTTCTCCACTTTCCGCCATTGTGCTGAGAATCCTCTTCATCTTGTCGCTGTCCCTGATGTGTGTGATTTCTCTTGCTTGTTTATTACGAATTGTATCGTGTGTGTCCAAATACTTCATGATCGTTTGTTCCGGCGAGGCAAGCGGCTCGTGGCGTATAGTGACCATGACATCCATGTCGCGTTCTTCGATATTCGGCTCTTTTAAGCCGAGCTGATGCATCTTCTCAAAGGCAGTATTCAGACCCTCTCCAACATCTCTATTCGGCGGGTCAGGAAACTTATTTAACAGCCGCACAATTGCGCCGTTTCTGGCAAAACGCTCGTTCAAAATATTGGCCGGAGTGATGTGTGCTGGCAATCGACCAGGGCTTTGGACTTCGATCCTGTTATCGAAAATTCGGACGTGGACATCGTCAGCAATGCTGTAGTCCCGGTGAATAACAGCATTCGTAATGATTTCGTGTAGGGCCTCCTCCGGATACTTGATGGCTTCTAACCCGGATGCACCCATGCGCTTAATTTTCTCAACCTCTCCGACGGTAATTTGAACTGCCGCTTTGATCTGTTTGTAGAGACAGCCCTCGACGGTTATTGGGATGAAGGAGAGCACTTCGCGGTAGCCCTTGGTTTCGTGGGTCTCATATCGGTACACTTTGATGCCGCAGTGTTTCGGGATTTGGGCTTGTGGCTCCTCGGAGAATAAAAGAAGGCCAGCAACTGTCGGCATGTCCTTCGATATCAGTCCCTGCTTTTTTAACCACGCCTCAGGCTCGGCACTCGGCACAACGTAGTTCAAGTACTCGCGTGTAATTGGCGACTCTACAATCAGTTCCTTTGGAGCAGGTACGGTATGTCCCTCGAATGAAACTAGCCCCTTCGTGTACTCCAGGCGCCGAAGGTCTTCGTTTCTTGTCTGCGGAAGGTTTTGTGCGCCGCGCCGCAAGTAAGGGATACCTTCTGTCGCCTTGATTATTCCTTGGGTCCTGTTGATGATCAGGTGGAGAACGACACCGGTGTGACTTGGACAACGCATGAATTCGTATTGGAAATCCTTGCCGAGCGGAAAGTACAATTCAAATGCCTGTATGTGACCATTCGCGGCCTCGATATCGGCAAAACCGTCCCACACGCGCTGTTTTACGTTTCCACCTAGTATCTGTTCAGAGATCCCGATGTACAACTCGCCTCCATCGGTGTTAGCGAACGCAGACACGGTGTGGCTGAGCCTGGATGGACTGATCAGCTTGGACTTAACGTCCGAGAACTGACCCTCCTCGATCTTAGTTACCAGATCCGCTTGATCGTCACTAATTTCAACCTCCGGCAAGCTCGTCGCCGGGAACATCCCCAACTGAACTTCGGACATATTATTATCGAACCTCCGGACATGTCAATGATATCATCCGGAAGTGCATCTTGTAAATGTCCGGATTAAACTGAGCTTTATGCTTGACGAATAGAAGGTTTAAGCCTACACTGACTATATGAACCGACTGCCAATCGGAGAACGCGCCAAGATGCTTGGAATGATGGCAGAAGGCAACAGCTTGCGCTCCATCAGCCGGATGGCTGATGGTTCCATCAACACCGTCGCGAAGTTGCTTGTTGACGTTGGCGCGGCATGTTCGGCTTATCTCAATGAGCGCCTCGTAAACTTGCCGTGCCAACGCATACAGGTCGATGCGATCTACTACGCCAAAGCGAAAAACGTGACGCCCGAGATCGCAGCCAAGAATCCCTATGCAGGCGACGTTTGGACGTGGATGGCGATTGATGCCGACACAAAGCTGATTCCGTCCTGGGCCATCGGGCCCCGTGATGGCAACACGGCCCGCATCTTCGTTAACGACCTGGCGGCACGTTTAGCGAACCGGATACAGCTAACAAGCGACGGACTCAATGTCTACCTTCAAGTAGTGGAAAGAGCGTTTCATGGAGCAGTCGATTACGCGACGCTCCAAAAAATCTACAATGATAGTGTTGAAGGGCAGAAGCGCTATAGCCCGGCTGACTGCATTGGCTGTGGAGCGAAAGATCATCGATGGCAATCCCGATCCCGATCACATCAGCACGAGTTATATCGAGCGTGTCAACCTCACAATGCGAATGGGCATGCGCCGATTCACCAGACTAACGAATGGTTTCTCCAAAAAGATCGAGAATCATTCCGCCGCCGTGGCGATTCACATGATGCACTACAATTTCGCACGAATCCACAAGACCCTTCGGGTGACTCCGGCGATAGCTGCGGGCGTATCCGATCACGTTTGGGAACTTGAAGAAATCGCGAATCTTTCAAACTGAGACACTACCAGGAATCGTACAGCTCAGGCTGCTCGGGAACCAAGTCCCGTTTACGCCCGAGCCGCAGGAAGGCAGCACTAGCGCGCGAGCTTGGGGCCGGCATTAGTCAGTCGCTGTCGAAGAGTCTCAGGCGTTGAATTGCAGGTGTCATGCGGCTATCGAAGGATAGTCCGATTTCAAGCTCTCCGGCTTCCCGCGCGTTGCTGAGCCTTCTCTGGTTCCAGAAATAAGCGGCCGTCATCGCGCAAGGCGCTACCAGGAATCGCACCGGATCAAGGAGCATCCAATGCTCCAGGCCTGCGCCGCCGCGAGTGAACGCAATAAAGCCGAGCAGCTGAAGCAGACATCGAAGCAGGAGGTTTTCCCGAAAACCGGGCATAAGACAGGTGAAGGGAATCTTGCGGTATCCGGAGAGCAGAATTTCGATCAAGCAAAGAGAAAGGGCCAGCACATAAAGGGTGTGTAGCGCGGCGAATGGAAAACCTCCCCCACCACCACGAAAGAACCAGATTGGGCAGCAATACCAGCGGCGTGAGGAAGGCCAACATCACGCGCCGGCCGACTCCGGCCGTTTCGTGTTCCAGCAACGGAAGCGTGCTCTGAAAGATCCAATTGGCGGACAACGTGGTGGGAAGCTCAAATGCCAGCCGCGCGCCCAGCAGCAGCAAATAGGCGATCATCAGCGGCGCGGCAAGCAGCGATACATCTGGCGGCCAATCTACTGGGTTTGGCTGTGGGGTGAGTGTCGAGGACGCAGACTGAAACGCGAGGAGCCATCCCAGTGCGACCGCCACAGACATACAAAATCGCTGACTCTCATTCCGCAACAGCGCGCGAATAACAAAGCGGTAGCTGGCACGCTGGAATCCCGATTCGCGATACGAAAATAGTCGAGGATGGGCAACGCAAAGCGCCGCCAAGGTTGCCCGGCAGCGCGCGGGACGCCCTCTTAGCACGCCTGAGAACCTGCGCCGGTAACTGAATGCATAGGAGAAGAGCATCAGACCTAACGCTGCGCAGATGGCGATGCCCGCTAGCGGAGTTAGTCTTGTCAACGGCGCTGTTGCGCGATGCTGAACGCTTTGGTAGACGCCCAAATACCACATCGGTGGAAGCAGGCGCACCGCGGAATCCGGCGTCGTTTCCAAACGGTGGATCAGAGCCGGTCCGGCAAACCCGGTTAACAGCAGCCCAATGAACGCGACCACGATAACGCCTCGCAACCACGAGGATGAAGCCTGGAAAGTCTCTCGCGGAAGCAGTGCAGACAGCAAGCCGAGGACCGCGAAACCGCGCAGAAAGCGAAAAGGCTCGATAGAATAACACACACCGCATGGGTCGCCATGAAGTCCATGAGCCCTATTGATGACGGCTGCGCCGCGGCGCTAACAAACATCGGAAAGAGCAGCACTGACGCGCAATTGACCGCCACAGCTAAGATCAGCACGGCAATCGCGATGGCGGTGGCATTGGCCAGCAGAATGTTGCGGGGTCGAATAGGCAGGGGCGCCAGATTCAGATAGTCCTGCGCGCCGGGCAGGATGCTGTCCCACTTAATGACCGTGACGATGCCGGTGATCGCCATGGCGATCGAGAGAAACATGTACTTATCAGGCGCCGAACTACTAAGAAGGTCCTCGCGCAGCCGTCCGCGAAAGAAGTTCAGGAGCGAAGAGTACTTGTCGAGCATGAGGAAGCATTGAAAAGCGCCGGGCGCCGCGAGCAAGCCTAACAGCGGCCTAAGCCCAGCTCGAATTCAGTCGAACCGGAATCACTTCCTCGGGTCATCCGTGCTAGAAAATGCCGAACCAGCCGCGGAAACGGTTTTCTCGCGAAGCTCCCGGCCTGGATAGAAACACGCCGGCGGAGGCGTCTAGCGATTCGTCGCAGCGGTGGCATCAACGATATTTTTTGCGGCACTTTCGACATCCACTTGTTGGTCAGCCGCAGGAACCCCGCTTCCAGATCCAATCCAGCGAAGCCCGCATGCATTTCGTCCATCGACCCTGAAGCCACGACTGACCCACCTTGAGCACCAGTAGATGCGTACACAGCCTATCCGCCTGCTCCAGGACCGGCGACGAAAAGAATACCGCTTTGTGCCGTTCCGCCAGGAGCCCGATAACGCGGCGGAGAACCATGGCACTGGTCACATCCAGGCCGGAAAATGGTTCATCTAAGACCAGAAGCTCCGGGTCATGCAGGAGCGCGGAGATCAGTACGATCCGCTGACGCATACCCTTGGAATATGAACTGATCGGGAGATCGCGGCTTTGGTAAAGCGTAAACGCTTTCAACATCGCCGATGCCTTCTCTCGAAACAGCCGCCGATCCAAACGACGCAGCGCGGCCACCATCTCGAGGTATTCCCAACCGGTCAGGAATCCGTACAACTCAGGCTGCTCAGGGACATAACCGAGAGCGCGTTTGTATTCGCTCAAGTCATCACGTACGCGCCGGCCTTTAAACAAAATAGCCCCGCCCGAAGGCTCGACGAGGCCGGTGATCATTTTGACGATGGTACTTTTCCCCGCGCCATTGGGCCCGAGTACACCCAGGATTTGACCGGAGCGAATAACGAAGCTAACATCGCGTACGGCGGTGAACGCACTATACCGTTTCGTGAGCGCATGCCCCTGCAACACCGGTGGGAGGACGTCGGTCTGCATTGAGTACTGAACACCCCTTTGATTTAGACTGTCATTCGGGGTTTCGAGTTCCCGAGAGCAGGCCGGCGCTCGCGGCAGCCCCTTCCGCAAAGAAAGAAGCCGCCGCCAGACGCCGTTTCGGAGGAGCTCGGCTATAGATTTATCTGGCTTCGCTTGCCACGCTTCGCTGGCCACGCTTCAACTTGCGTCCTATGGTTCCGATTCCGATCAGCCCCATACCGAACAGCGCCATCGTCCCTGGCTCAGGCGCCTTAGTTGGATCGGTGTGACGCCGCGTATCCCCGCGCTTTCGTGATCACACGACTTGTGAGATCATCACGAGTGCATATGACGTTTACCTCAAGCGCAACTGGGCGGCTGGTGTGTTGCATGCTCCTGAGCATGTCCACAGCGCCCCTAGTCGTCGGCCAGGCAGCAGCGGGAAAAGCCGTGCTATACGCAGCCGTCGGAGCCGAACTCACGCAATACGATATCGACCCTGGCAGCGCCGCTCTGATCAAGCGGGGCTCTATCACGCTTCCGGCAAATGTTCAGGAAGCCTGGCAGCATCCATCCAAGAAATTCCTGTACGTGGCGTGGAGTAACGGCGGGTCCAGCAATGCGCCTTCCGGCGGCGTCGTGCCGACGGGCGACCAACACGGCATTAGCGCCTTCCGGATCGATCCCGCTACAGGAGCTTTGCTTCCGCACGGAAAGCCGGCGGCCCTGCCATCACGCCCGGTTTTTATCACCACAGACACAGACGGCACGCATGTGATCGCCGCCTACAACGATCCGAGCGGCTTAACGGTGCATCGAATTCTCCCCGATGGGGCCATCGGGGAGCAGGTAAAACAGACGGCGCAACTGGACTTTGGCATCTACGGTCACCAGGTTCGCATTGACCCCTCAATCGAACCGTCATTCTAGTGACTCGCGGTAACGGACCGACTTCCACTAAGCCGGAAGATCCGGGCGCGTTGAAAATCTTCAGTTACAAAAATGGATTGCTGGCGAATAAGCAGTCGATCGCTCCGGGCGGAGGCTTCAATTATCAGGTCCGCCATCTGGATTTTCACCCGTCGGGCGCCTGGGTATTCGTTACTCTGGAGCGGCAGAACAAGCTCCACGTATACCGCAGAATGCCGGACGGCACGCTGGGGGACAGCCCATTGTTTGTTAAGGACACCTTGGCGGAACCCGGCAACGGTCACGGCGGTCAAGCCGTGGCGTCCATTCACGTGCATCCGAGCGGCCGTTTTGTATACCTGGCCAATCGCGCGAGTGGCACAGTCGATTTCGGTGGTAAGCGAGTTTTTGCCGGCGGCGAGAACACGATCGCCGTGTTCTCGATCAATCAGCAGACCGGCGAGCCGACACTCATTCAGAGCGTCGACACGCGCGGCGTCCATCCACGTACGTTCGCTTTAGATCCGAGCGGTAAGATCCTCGCGGTGGCGAACCAGATGCCGGTTGCGGTGCGCGACGGGTCGAACATTAGCTCCCTTCCCGCCAGCTTGACGACATTTCGCGTAGGCGACGACGGAAAGTTCAGCTTCGCGCATAAATATGACATCGAAACCGGCCGAGGCAGAAGCCTGTTTTGGACGCGGATCGTCTCGGTTCCGTAATGCTTGAACAAGCTACCTATTGGTTGGCTGGGCGACTGTTCTGGGTGTTGTCGGGGTTGGCCAATTCGGCCGAGCGAAGCTGATCCGTGCTGGGAAGCGTGGATGCGTCCCAGCCACCGCCCAGCGCTTTCACCAGATCCACCGCCGCCAGCATGCGGCGCTGCAGAATGGTGACCGCCGCCTGTTTGTCGGTCAGCTCGATGGTCTGCGTGGTGATGACGTTCAGATACGAGTCGGTTCCGGCGCAGGTAGCGGGCGTTTTCGAGAACCAGGGCCTGCTCGGCGGCGACCACGGCTTCGTGCCTGCTGTCCGGCTTCTTCGGCTAGATAGCGCAGCGATGCCAGATCATCCTCCACTTCCTGGAAGGCCGACGAGCACGGTCTGGCGATAGGCGGCGACGGTGGCATCGTAAGCGGCTTGGGCGCCCTGAACCTGGGCGTTGCGGCGCCCGAAATCGAACAAGGTCTGGGAGATCGATGGGCCGGCTGACCAGACCCGGCTGCCCCAGGTGAACAAATTTGCCAGGCTGGTGCTCAACAATCCGGGCGTGGCTGAAAGCGTCAAAGTTGGATAGTAAGCGGTCTGCTGCGATGCCGATGTTTGCATTGGCGGCGGCCATCAGGCGTTCGTTGGCGGCGATATCCGGACGGCGCTCGAGCAGCGGCGAGGGCAGCGCCAGCGGGATTGGCGGTGGAGGGCCGCGATCTTCGTTACCGGAACCTCGAGGCTGGACGGCGCTTGCGCCGGTCAGAACCGCGATGGCATGCTCCAGTTGCGCCCGCGCAATCCGGAGATCGGTGCTTTGGGCCTGCGCGCCGGCCAGCTGAGTCTGCGCCAGGGTTATGTCGCTTCTGGAAGCAACGCCGCCGTTGAACCGGTTGATGGTCAACTGAAGGTTCCTCTGATAGGCCACGATGGTGTCGGTTAAGATGGCTCTGCTGCATATCGTTGCCCACCATGCGTGAAATAATCCGTCGCCAGCAGAGGCCTGCGTGCTCAACCGAATATTCTCCAGGTCCGCCGCGCTCACCTGCGCGTTATCGGCCGCGTTTTCCACCGCCAGGCGAACGCGGCCCCACAAATCCGGTTCCCAGCTGACGGTCGCGGGCAGCGAGAAGGATTGGGAGGTCTGCCAGCCCCAGCGCCGGCCGTTCCTGCCGCTGTCGGTTTGCGTGATGGATGGAGTCGATCCGATGGTCGGATAGTAGTTGGCGTGATTGAGATCCACCAGCGCGCGCGCCTGCCGGAATTGCGCTTCGGCCTGCTTCACATTCTGGTTGTTGACGTTGACCAATTCTTCCAGGCGGTTGAGTTCCGGATCGTTGAAAATCTCCCACCATTTGCCTTTGAGCAATTGATCGCTGGGAGTGGCCATCTTCCACTGATCGTTACCGTTCAGCTCCTTGAAGGCGGGAGCCACCGGCGCGGCGGGCCGTTGATATTTCGGGCCGATGGTGCAACCCGAGCAGACCAGGAAGCGAGAATAGCGCAGTATTTCCAGAAGTCGCGTCATCAGTCGCCGCTCTGTGTTACTCCGCCAGGGATGAGGAAGCCGGGCCGATTCCGATAGGTCGCCTTGCGGCCGCTGAAACGCTGGCGCAGACGGTCCATAGACAGGTAGATAACCGGGGTCGTAAACAGCGTCAGCATCTGGCTGACCAGCAGGCCGCCCACGATCGTGATTCCGAGCGGACGGCGCAGTTCCGAGCCGGAGCCCAGGCCCAGGGCCAGCGGCATGCCGCCCAGAAGAGCGCAAGCAGTGGTCATCATGATGGGCCGGAAGCGCAGCAGGCAGGCCTGGAAGATCGCGTCGCGCGGGCTCAGGCCTTCGTTGCGTTCGGCGGCCAGAGCGAAATCGATCATCATGATGGCGTTCTTCTTCACGATCCCGATCAGCAGAATGATTCCGATCAGCGCCACGATGGTGAGCTCGGTGCGGAACAGCACCAACGCGATCAGCGCGCCAACGCCGGCCGAGGGCAAGCGTGGAGATGATCGTCAGCGGATGAATCAGGCTCTCATACAGCATGCCCAGAATAATGTAGACGGCCAGCAGCGCGGTGCCGATCAAGATGGGCTGATTGGACAAGAGAATTCTGGAATTGCTGCGCCGTTCCCGCGAATTTGCCGGTGATGCTGGCGGGCATTCCGATATCGAGTTCGGCTTTGTGGATGGCGTCGGTCGCGTCGCTGAGCGAGACGCCATCGGGAAGGTTGAACGAAAAGGTGGTGGCTGGGAATTGTCCTTGATGCGCCAGCGAGAGCGGCGTGATGCCCTCCGTGAAATGCGCGAAACGTCGACAGCGGAATCGACAGGCCGCGCGGGCGTCTGCACGTAAATTTTTTCAGAAACGCCGGATTTTCCCACCATTGCTGCTCGAGCGCCAGCACCACATGATACTGATTGATCGATTTGTACATGGTCGAGACCTGGCGCTGGCCGAACGCGTCGTACAGAGCGCTGTCGACTGCTTGGGCGGTGAGGCCAAGCCGGGATGCGGTGTCGCGGTCGATAACGACTTTTGACGAAAGCCCCGAATTTTGCAGGTCCGAGCTGACGTCCACCAGTTGCGGGAAGCAGCGAAAGGCGCGCCAAGACTCTGGGGCCCCATTGCGCCAGCAAGTCCAGGTCCTGCGACTGAATCGTGTATTGATACTGGGCGTTGCTCTGCCGGCCGCCGATGCGAATGTCCTGATTATTTTGCAAATATAGAGATCGCTCCGGGCATGCCTTGGGTCTTCTGGCGGATCCGAGCGATCACCTGGTCGGAAGTGATTCTTCCGCGCTCTTCAAAAGACTTGAGCTGGATGTTCATGTTGGCGTTGTTGGCGCCGCCGCGGCCGCCCGCGTTCGAGCCGGCCGTCACGTTTACGGTTTCAACCGCGGGATCGTTTCTGACTTGTTCTTCAAACCATTTAGCCTTCTCTACCAATGCCTGGTAGGAGATGTGCTGCTGACCCTGGACGTTACCCTGCAGCCGTCCCGTGTCCTGCTGGGGGAAGAATCCTTTTGGAATCTTGATGTAGAGGTAGACACTCACGCCCATGGTCAGCGCCATGACGATCATCACGCGGCGCTGTGCGGTTCAAAACCACCTCCAGAGCGGAGGCATACGTGGAGAGAATCCATTGAAAGAACTTCTCGGTCGTAGTTGTAGAGCCGGCCATGCTCGTGCTTGCGGCTTCAACATGCGCGCGCACATCATGGGCGTGGTGGTGAGCGAAATGAGCAACGACATGAAGATGGAGACGGACAGTACCACCGCGAATTCGCGAAAGAGCCGTCCCACGATTCCACTCATCATCAAGATCGGAATAAATACGGCAATCAGAGAGATGCTCATCGACAGCACGGTAAAGCCGATTTCCTGGGCGCCGCGCAGGGCGGCCTGCATCGGCTGCATGCCGTTTTCGATGTGGCGGGTGATATTTTCGATGACCACGATAGCGTCGTCGACCACGAACCCGGTCGCGATCGCCAGGCCCATCAGCGACAAGTTATCAAGCGTATATCCGGCCAGGTACATGATTCCGAACGCCCCGATCAGCGAAACGGGAACCGAAATGGCAGGGATCAGGGTAACCGCGAAGCTGCGTAGAAAAACGAACACGACCAGGATCACCAGACCCATCGAGATGAGCATGTTGCGCTGCGCGTCGAAAACCGAAGAGCGAATGGTCAGGGTGCGGTCGGTGTCGATATCGAGCCGAACATTGGGCGGCAAGCTGGCGCGGAACACCGGCAGCAGGGCTTTGATCCGGTCGACAGTGTCGATGATGTTGGCATTCGGCTGACGGCTGATGAAGATGAGCACGGCCGGCTTTCCATTGGACAGCCCCATGTTCCGAACGTCTTCGGTCTCGTCCACGACACGGCCCAGATCGGATAAACGAACCGGTGCGTTTTTCCGGTAAACGACAATCAAGTTCTGGTAGTCTTTGGCCTCGAGTAGTTGGTCGGTGGCCGATAGCGGATAGGCTATCTGATCGTTCGCGATTTCGCCCTTGCGGCTTGTTGGCGTTGGCGCCCTGGAGGAAACTGCCGATCTGATCGAGCCCGACATTGTAATTGGAGACCGGCTGAGGATTTACTTCGACGCGCACGGCCGGAAGAGAGCTTCCACCCACATTCACCTGTCCCACGCCCTGTACCTGCGCCAGCTTCTGCGCGAAGACCGACGAAGCGATGTCATATAACTTCGGCCGCGGCACGACGTCCGACGTCATCGAGAGGATCAGGATGGGCGCGTCGGCCGGGATTGATCTTGCGGTAACGCGGGTTGGTGGGGAGGTTGGCGGAAGGTTTCCCGCGGCGGCGTTGATGGCGGCCTGGACGTCGCGGGCGGCGGCGTTGATGTCGCGGCTCAGATCGAACTGCAGGACCACGCTGGCCGACCCGACCGAACTGAAGGACGTCATCTCGGTGACGCCCGCGATACGGGTGAATTGCTTTTCGAGCGGCGTCGCGACCGAAGCCGCCATCACTTCCGGACTTCCACCCGGCAAGCCAGCGTTCACAAAGATAGTGGGATAGTCGATCTGCGGCAAGTGGCGCGACCGGCAGCAGAGTATACGCCAGGCCTCCCGCCAGGACGACGGCGACTGTCAGCAGCGTCGTCGCAACCGGTCTTTTGATGAACGGCGCCGAGATACTGCTCATGTCATCTCCGGAAGCGCCGGATGTTCAGCCGGATCCTTGCCACGGGCGCGGGACACCCAGGCGGCCATCCTGCCGAACCAGAGATAAATAACCGGAGTGGTGAACAAAGTGAGCACCTGGCTGATTAGCAATCCGCCAATGATACTGATGCCGAGCGGCTTCCTGAGTTCCGACCCGACACCGCTGCCGAAGGCCAGCGGTACCGCGCCCAGCAGAGCCGCCATGGTGGTCATCATAATGGGACGGAAGCGCAGCAGGCAGGCCTGGTAAATCGCTTCCTCGGGTGTTTTGCCTTCCTTGCGCTCGGCTTCAAGCGCGAAATCGATCATCATGATCGCGTTTTTCTTCACGATGCCGATCAAAAGAATGATGCCGATAAGCGCAATGACGTCGAGATCCTCATGGAATAGCATGAGCGCCGCGATAGCCCCAACGCCAGCCGACGGCAATGTCGAAAGGATGGTGAGGGGGTGAATGTAGCTTTCATACAGTACCCCGAGGACAATATAAACCGTTACTATAGCCGCTAAAATCAAGAGCGATTCATTCGCCAGCGAAGACTCGAAGGCATGCGCAGTACCCTGAAATGTAGGCTCGATGCTGCCCGGCAAGCCCACCTCTTTGGTGGCTTGGCGAATATGATCAACCGCGGCGCCGAGCGATGCGCCAGGCGCCAGATTGAACGACAGCGTGACCACGGGAAACTGCGCCTGATGATTGATCGCGATTGGGGTCGTGACCGGAATAGCTCGGGTAAACGAGCTGAGAGGGGCCTGCGCAATGGGCGCCGCTCCGGTTAGGGCGGTGTTAGTTCCAGCCAGTGCGATCGTGGAAGCAAGATTTTGCGAAGCCGCGCCAATCTGCACATAAATGTCCCGGAGCGACTTCGCATTGGTTTGCCATTGCGGGCCGGCCTCCAGCACTACGTGATACTGGTTGGATTGCGTGAATATGGTCGAGACCTGCCGCTGGCCGAAGGCGTCGTACAGCGCGTCGTCCACGTTCTGGGGAGTGATGCCGAGCCTTCCCGCAGTGTCGCGATCGATGACCACGCGCAGCCCGGCGCCTGCGTTGAGCAGATCACTGGCGACGTCGCGCAATTCCGGAATCTGCTGCAACCGCGCTTGTAGTTTGGGCACCCACAGGTCCAATGTCGCTTTATCGGGAGCGTCCAGCGCGTATTGATACTGCGTGCGGCTGATGCGGTCTTCCACCGTGAGATCCTGCACAGGCTGCATGAAGAGAGCGATGCCCGGGACCTGCGCCGCCAATTTCGGCTGAAGCCGGCGGATTACATCCACGGCTGAAAGGCCGGCCCGGTCGTCCAGCGGTTTCAGTGTGATCTGAATGCGGCCGTTGTTCAGCGTGGTGTTCTGACCATCGATTCCGATGAATGACGTGAGATTCTCTACCGCGGGATCCTGAAGAATGACCTTCGCAAGCTGCTGCTGGCGGCGGCTCATGGCAGGAAACGAAATGGCATCGGGGGCCTGAGAAATGCCCAGAATGACCCCCGTATCCTGAACCGGGAAGAAGCCCTTCGGGACTATGGCATACAAATAGACGGTGAGAACCAGCGTCCCCAGCGCGACCATCAATGTAAAGGTTTGATGGCGCAAAACCACGCGAACCATTTTTCCGTACTGCTCGATCGTTTTGACAAAACACCATTCCGACCAACGATACAAGCGGCCCTGTTCGCGCTCCGGCTTGTGCTTCAGGATTCTGGCCGCCATCATGGGGGTCAGAGTCAGGGAGACGAAGGCCGAGAAGAGGATGGTAACGGCCAGAGTTACGGCGAATTCCCGGAACAGGCGGCCGACGATGTCCGCCATGAACAGGAGCGGAATCAGTACCGCGATCAGCGAAACGGTCAGCGAGATAATGGTGAATCCGATCTCGGCCGATCCTTTAAGCGCGGCTTCCATGGGCGAATCGCCCATCTCGATGTAGCGCGAGATGTTCTCGATCATGACGATCGCGTCGTCCACCACAAACCCGGTGGAAATGGTAAGCGCCATCAAAGAAAGGTTATCCAGGCTGTACCCCAGCAGGTACATGACGCCAAAAGTGCCGACCAGCGAAAGGGGCACGGCAATCCCCGGAATGATGGTGGCCGAAAGACTGCGGAGAAAAAGAAAGATGACCATCACCACCAGCCCGATGGTGAGCATCAGTTCAAATTCGACATCCTTCACCGAAGCGCGGATGGTGGTGGTTCGATCGGTGATGACATCGACGTTCACGCCCGCCGGCAAGGACGCGCGAATCTGCGGAAGCAGCGCTTGGATCGTATCAACCACCCCGATGATATTGGTCCCGGGCTGGCGTTGAATATTGAGAACGATGGCCTGATTGGTGCCGACCCAGGCTGCCTGCTTGGTGTTCTCCGGCGCATCGATGATATTCGCGACGTCGGAAAGCCGCACGGGCGCGCCATTCCGGTACGCAATGATAATGGGCTTGTATTGTTCTCCCGAGCTGAGCTGGTCGTTATCGTTGATGGTCCACGCTTGGTCGGCGCCGTCGAAGTTGCCCTTGGCCTGATTCACATTCGCGCTGCTAAGTGCCGTGCGCAAGGTGTCGAGACTGAGGCCATAGGAAGCCAGCGCGGTGGGGTTGGCCTGTACGCGGACAGCGCGCCGCTGTCCGCCGCTGATGCTTACCAGGCCCACGCCTTTGAGCTGCGATATCCTCTGGGCCATCCGGGTTTCGGCATAGTCTTCGATATTGATGAGCGGCACGGTCTTGGACGTGATTGCCAGAGTAAGCACCGGAGCATCAGCGGGATTGATTTTGCTATAAATGGGCGGATTCGGCAGCAGGGTAGGAAGATAGGTTCCCGCCTGGTTGATGGCGGCCTGCACTTCCTGCTCGGCCACGTCGATGGCCAGATCGAGAGAAAACTGCAGGGTGATCAGCGAACTTCCGTAGGAGCTGATGGACGTCATCTGGCTCAGTCCGGGCACCTGTCCGAATTGTTTCTCCAGCGGCGCCGTAACGGCGGAAGTCATTACTTCCGGACTGGCGCCTGGGTAGAAAGTCTGGATTTGTATGGTCGGATAGTCGACCTGCGGCAGGGCCGAGACCGGCAATTGAAAATAGGCGACCATGCCGACCAGCACGATACCGGCCATCATCAGCGATGTGGCCACTGGCCGGAGGATAAAAATTCGGGACGGACTCACTGCTGAGGGGCCCCTTTTCCATCCGGGCGATTGCCGCCGGGCTGACCCTTATATTGACCGCCTTTACCCTTGTTCCGGTTGCGATTGGCGAGTGCAGCCGCATCATCGGCAGCCTGTTTTTCGACTTCGCCAGCCTGCCGGACGCGAACCCGCGCGCCATCCTCCAACCGGTCAGCGCCGTCCACCGCCACCTGTTCCCCTGCCTTCAAACCACTCTTGATGTCAGCGCCGGACTGGTCCGATGTCAGAACTTCAACTGGCCGGAGGTGCGCGGTCTGATTTTCGTCGATGACATAGACAAAGGTCCCCTGCTGGCCGGTCTGAACCGCGACAGTAGGCACCAGAATCTGGTTTTGTAACGTGTCAACCAGCAGGCGGATGTTGACGAACTGCTGCGGGAACAACTCGAAGTCCTTGTTGTCGAAGATGGCCTTCAGTTTTGAAGTTCCAGTAGTATTGTCGATCTGGTTGTCCAGCGTTAGTAGCGTTCCAGCGGCAAGCTTTTTGGACATGTCGCGATTGAATGCTTCCACCGGCAGGTGTGCCCCGGTCCGCAGTTTCTTAGTGACCTCTGGAAGATTATCTTCGGGAATGGTGAATAGTGCCGAGATAGGCTGAAGTTGGGTAATTACTATCATTCCATTGGCATCGGAGGCATGCACAATATTGCCGGGATCCACCAGCCGGAGCCCTACCGTTCCGGTAATCGGAGCCGTGATTTTGGAATAAACCAACTGCAGCTTGGCATTGTCGACGTTAGCTTTATCCTGCGCGATGCTGCCTTCGTACTGTGCCACCAGCGCTTTCTGAGTATCCAGCTGCTGGGTTGGAATGGCTTGCTGCTTAACCAGACCGTCATAGCGGTTCAGATCGACTTTGGCGTTTTCGAGCAGCGCCTGGTCATGCGCTAGCGTGCCCTCGGCCTGCGCTAACATTACCTGGAAAGGCCGGGGATCGATCTCGCAGAGAACCTGCCCTTCTTTGACCAGATCCCCTTCCTGAAAGTTGACCTTCATGAGCTGGCCGTCGACCCGCGATTTAACCGTAACCGTATAGAACGCCGTAACGTTGCCCAATCCGACCAAATAGATAGGGACCGAGCCGGAACGCGCCGTCGCGACCGCCACCGGCAGCGCTCCACCGGCGCCACCCCCCCGTCCACCCTTTCCCCTGCCCCCGCCTTTACCCTGGTTGGTTTGGGGAATCAAGCCGGGCTGGGAGGCCCTCCAAACGGCATAAGCCGTTACACCTATTACGATTACAAGGAAAAAGAACCAGATGAAACCGCGTTTCCTTGGCTTGCTAGGGGGCTTGCCGGGAGGATAGGGCACCTCCCTGCCACGCTCTCCAGCATGGGGCTCTGTGGCTGTGGTTGTCGTATTGGTCATCATTCAATAAGGATCTTTGTGAAACTACAAGAGAAGTGACGGGATGAACAGTCTCAAGGTAACATGAGTATCCCATGAAACGATGGGGCCTGCTACTAGGTCAGTTGCCGGGTCAGTTTACTGCTTCGATCCTCCGGGGCGCTGGCCCGCGATGAAGCCGATCAAACCGTTGAGCTGGCCGGTTATCTCGGCCAGATTCTGCTCCGTTCGGTGCTGAAACTCGCGCAGATCTCGAATGTGTTCGCTCTGCTGCTTCTCTATAACTGCCATTACTACCATTGCATCCTGCAACTCTTTGATGGCGGTCTGCATGTGCTCATTGTCCATGAGCGCCTCAGACGTATTTTAGCGCGAGCCATGCGGACATTGACGCTTGGCGAGCAATGCCATTGGCGCGGCACGCCCTTGGGGCAGCTTCATTTTCGGACGCGCATGTCGAAAGCTTCGCCGCGCGCCCCCTATTTGACATCTCTCCGCTGCCAGCCTTCTCAACTGTTACGTTAGAACATGCGAATTTACCTTCTGTTGGCTCTTTCGTGCGTAGCCGGGGCGCAGGCTCCGAACGTGGTGAAGTATCACGCCACCATCAACGATGTGAAGTATCTGTACGGCTCGGCCGCGCCCGTCGCGCACGTAAAGCCGGGCGACATCATCGAGACCAATACGCTCGACGCATTCGGCAATGTACTGAAGAAGCCCGGCGACAAGCAGAGCATGGTGAAGGGAGACAACCCGCTCACCGGGCCATTCTATGTGGAGGGCGCGCAACCGGGCGACACGCTGGCTGTGAAGTTTCTCGATTTGCAGGTGGATGGGAATCAGGGCGTCGGGGCATTCGCGCCGGGGTTCGGGGCCTTGAACGAAACCGGCTATACGCCTATGCTGCATCAGCCGTTGCCCGAAAAAATCTGGTTCTATCCCATCGACAAGGCCAGCAACACGGCCACGTTCCAGGCGCTGGACTCGAAATTTTCGGTCAAGATTCCGCTGCACCCCTTCTTCGGCTGCATCGGAGTGGCGCCCGCCGGCGGCGAAGCACGCAGTTCGATCGTGCCCGCGGAATTCGGCGGCAATATGGACGCGCCCGAGGCCAGCGTGGGCAATACCTTGTATCTTCCTGTCAACGTGCCCGGCGCGCTGCTATATATGGGCGACGGTCATGCCGCGATGGGCGATGGCGAGGTGGCTGGGACGGCGATCGAAGTGGCGCTGCTCGCGCGAGTGCAGGTCAGCGTGATCAAGGGCAAGAAGATCAGTTGGCCGCGCTTTGAGAACATCGATTCCATCATGGCTGTAGGCGCCTACCGGCCGCTCGACGACGCGCTGCGAATCGCCTTCACGGAACTAGTCGACTGGATACACAAAGACTACGGGCTTTCGAGTCTGGATGCCTACGAACTGCTGTCGAAGGTGGCGAAGATCCACCTGGACGAGATGGTGGACCCGAATTACGTTGTGGTCGCGTCCATCGACAAAAGGTTTCTACCGAGAAAGAAGTAAGCTTCTATGCTTTCTTCAGCGCGCTCGCCATATTATTGAGCGCCATCTCCAGCGTCTTCCGCGACGTCGCCAGATTCATCCGCATATGGCCGGCCCCACCCAATCCGTAATTCGATCCGGCATTGATCTGAACCTTGGCGTTCTGGACAAACCAGCGTTCCATCACGTTCTCCGGCGTGATCGGCTTCCGCGAAGTGTTGGTCTTATTTGCCTCAGCGGCCAGTGCTTTGGCGCCAATCTTGTCCTCAACCCCGCTGACATCCAGCCAGGCCAGATACGTGCCTTGCGCCTTGACCCATTTGACCAGTGGAATATTCGCGCGAATAAACGATTCCGCAAAGTCACCATTGCCATCGATGTACGGAACCAGCTGATCCAGCCAACCGCCACCTTCGGTATAAGCCGCCTGGCTCGCGACAATACCAAGGGTGTTGGACTCCTGTCTGTAGTTCGCCTTCACTCTTGAGATAAGGTCCGCGTTGTCGGAGAACATCCACGCGCTTTTCATGGCCGACAAGCCGAATGATTTACTCCCGGATTTGAAGGTGATGCTGTTCATCACGATGTCTTTGTTGGCGAGTGTGCTGTAAGGAGTGTATTTGTTGCCCTTATTCACGAAATCGCAGTGAATCTCATCTGCCAGCACCACTACGCGGCGCCTGGTGCAGATTTCGCCGATTTTCGTCAGATCCTCGCGCGACCAGACGTTGCCGGTCGGGTTGTGGGGATTGCAGACGATCATGGTGTTCGTTTCATGACTGATGCGCCGCTCGAGATCTTCGAAATCGATGGAATAGCGGCCGTTAGTGAGCTTCATGGGACACTCTTCGGGGGTGCATCCGACATAAGAGATGTCGCCATAAAAGCCGTCATAAGCGGGCGTGAGCATGAGAACCTTGCTCCCGCGTGGAGAAAATGTCTCCAGCGCGCTAATGATACCGTTGTGGACGCCGGAAGTCAGCAGCATCAAATCAGGGTTAATGTCGATGCCATAACGCCGTTTATTCCAATTGACGATTGAGTCGGTAAACGCGGTAGGCATCTCCAGGTAGCCCCAGTTCTCGTGCTGGATTCGCTTCTCCAGCGCCTTGGTGATAGCCGGCGCGCACCGGAAATCCATATCCGCGATGCCCATCCCGGCGGCAATATTGTCCTTGCCATACATTTTGATCTGCCGGTCCCATTTGATGCAATCGGTCCCGATCCGATTGTAGGGAGTGTCGAAATCATATTTGCCGCCCATCGTGGCATCCGCCGCGAAAGCAGCCGCGGTTGTTAGTGAGCTCGATCCTACCGCGCCCACTAGCGCCGTCATTCTAGCGTTCCTGAGGAACGATCTGCGATCCAACCCATCGTTGCGAGACATGGTTTTACTCCTGTCCGGCCAGCTTGTCTTATTCCATCCTCATTAGCATACACCCAGCCACGACCGAAAGCTCAAGATGAACCGCTCAGAAAATGGGGAGAAACGAGCACTCTACATAGGACGGGGAGCCCGTAATATTACGAAGCCTGCAACTCCGCTGCCTGGGCATCCTCTGCAGTCGCCGACCGAGCTTTAGGGGGTCGCTTGCGCAAGTCTACGTGATTACCGTATAATCGGCTCAGTGAGTGTGACGGTCCTTGAAACCGAAGCATACGCGCGGAGGTCGAAGGAGTTGCTCACGGATGAAGAGCGCGAAGCTGTTCGTGGGTTCTTGGCTGAATACCCGGAGGCCGGTGACATCGTACCGCGCCTGTCCGGTTTACGGAAATTGCGATGGACGCAGCGCAGCCGGAACAAGGGAAAGCGTGGAGGCACGCGCATTGTGTACTTCTACGCGGTCCCGGAACGTATCGTGCTCTTGTATGCCTACTCGAAGGACGAAAAGGAAGATTTGACCAATGCCGATCGCAAGAACCTCAAAGCAGCAGCGGACGAGCTTAAAGCTGCAATCGCGAAGGACAAATCGAGGCCGCACGACCAAGTTGGGCGACGATCTGGTAAAAGGTCTTAAGCAAGCCGCTGCTCACTTCCGCGGCGAGGTGAAGTTGCCGAGCTACGAGTACCACATTCCGGAGCGAATCGATGTTCGCGCGGTGCGTCAACGCAGTGGTCTCTCACAGGCGCAGTTTGCGGTTCTCTATGCCCTGAATCCTCGGACGGTTCAAGAATGGGAGCAGGGCCGTGCCGAACCGGACCTAGCAGTGCGCGCTTACCTTACTGTCATTGATCGAAACCCCCGCGCCGTGCAAAAAGCCTTAGCCGCCGCCTCGAAGGCCTGATCTGCCATCACGCCGGCTCCTCAGAACTCGGAAGCTCAAAAGGGCTAACTGATATACTGGCTTTCCGGAGGACCTGCAACAATAACATTATGTGGATAGTTTGGCTTGCGCTGCGGCGGCCTTATACCTTCGTCGTGATGGCTATCCTCATCGCCATCCTCGGTATCACCGCTATCATCACCATGCCGGTCGATATTTTCCCTTACATCGACATCCCCATCGTGGCCGTCTTGTGGCAATACTCCGGGCTTTCGCCCGAGGAGATGGAGAAGCGCGTCGTCACCAATTTCGAGCGCGGCCTCACCTCCAATGTCAATGACATCGAGCACATCGAATCGCAGTCTTACAACAACATCGCTGTAGTCCGGATTTACTTCCATCCCAACGTTTTAATCGACATGGCGGTGGCGCAGGTGAATGCTCAGATGCAGAGCGCTATCCGCCAAATGCCGCCGGGCATGTTCCCGGCCAATATCTTAAAGTACGACGCTGCCAGCGTTCCGGTCCTGCAGCTCGGGCTCTCGAGCAAGACCATGCGCGAGCAGGAAATTTTCGACTGGGGCCAAAACTTCATCCGCACTCCGCTCGGCACCGTGCAAGGCGCTGCCGTGTCCTATCCGTTCGGCGGAAAGAATCGCGCGGTGATGGTTGACCTGAATCTGGATGAGCTTTACGCCAAGCAGCTTTCGCCGATCGACGTTTCGAACGCGCTGACTCTGCAGAATCTCATTCTCCCGGCCGGTACCGCTAAGCTGGCCGAGACCGAATATCAGGTTAGAGTAAACGGCAGCCCGCTGGTCCTCAACGAGCTGAATAACCTGCCCATCAAAACGGTGAACGGCGCAACTGTATACATAAAGGATGTTGCGCAGGTCCGCGACGGTTTTTCCGTACAGACCAACATCGTTCGCATGAATGGCGCGCGCGGCGTACTCATGACCATCACCCGCACCGGCAAGGCCTCGACGCTCGCCATCGTGGACTCCATCAAAAAGGTCCTCCCCAGAATTCTTGCCACCATTCCGAAAGAGCTTAATGTCACCGCGCTGGCGGACCAGTCGTTGTTCGTTCGAGCGTCCATTCAAGGTGTGGTACGCGAAGCCCTGATTGCGGCCGGCCTCACTGGCATGATGATCCTTCTCTTCCTGGGAAGCTGGCGTAGCACTCTGATCGTCTGTATCTCGATTCCTCTCTCGATTCTCTCCTCCATCTGCATCCTCAGCCTGATGGGACAAACCATCAACGTGATGACGCTCGGAGGCCTGGCGCTGGCGGTCGGCATCCTGGTGGACGACGCGACGGTCGAGATCGAGAATACACACCGGAACCTGGGCATGAGCAAGCCGCTGGTCCGGGCCGTGCTGGATGGCGCGTCGCAGATCGCCGTCCCGACGTTTGTCTCGACGCTCTCGATTTGCATAGTCTTCGTGCCGGTGTTGCTGCTCACCGGAACGGCTCGTTATCTTTTCACTCCGCTCGCGATGGCCGTGGTCTTCGCCATGCTCGCGTCTTATCTGTTGTCCCGCACGCTGGTCCCGACCATGGTGAACCATCTGCTAAAGTCGGAAGCCCACTTGTACCAACAAGGAACACACGGAGAAACTGCCGCCGGCCGCGGACTGTTCTGGCGCATGCATCGCATATTCAATGGGCTTTTCGAGCGCCTTCGCTATCGCTACATCGGCCTGCTCGATTGGTCGCTGAGGCATCGCGGTCGCGTCCTCACGGCTTTCATGGCGGTTTCGATCGCTTCGCTGGGCTTGGCCTGGCTAGTCGGCAAGGACTTTTTCCCCAATGTGGACTCCGGCCAGATGAAGCTGCATGCCCGCGCGCCCGCCGGCACGCGCATTGAACAAACCGAAGTCCGGTTCTCCGCCATCGAGCACGAAATCCGTCAGCGTGATACCCGCGGACGAGATGGACACCATTATCGACAACATCGGTGTTCCAAATAGTTGGGGCAGCCTCGCTCAAGGCGACATTTCCACCATTTCCAGCTCCGATGGTGACATCCTCATTTCGCTAAAGAAAGAGCATCACCCCACGCGTGATTACGAAGTTCAGCTCCGCAAGCTCTTACAGGAAAAATTTCCAGACACCGTCTTTTTCTTCCAGCCGGCCAACATCACCACCCAGATTTTGAACTTCGGCCTACCCGCGCCCATTGATCTGCAAGTAGTCGGACGCGACGCCGCCGCAAACTATAAGATTGCTCAGAAGCTCGCCCAGAGAATTTCCCGCATTCCCGGCGCCGCCGACGTGCATGTGCACCAGGTGGTCAATCAACCGGAAATAGAATTGAACGTGGATCGAGCCAAAGCCTCGCAAATGGGTTTGACCGAACGGGACGTCAGCACCAACATGCTGATCTCGCTAAGCGGAAATGGCACGCTCGCGCCGGCCTTCTGGTTGAACTGGTCGAATGGCGTCAATTACAACATTGGGGTGCAGACTCCGCAATACAAAGTGAACTCCCTCGATGCCCTGCTTCGAACGCCCGTATCGGTGGCCACCAATGCGGTGAACACTACTACACCCGGGTCCCAAGGCGGCGTATCAGCGGCTGGAAATGCGTTCGTCAGCGCATCACCGAACGGGTCTTCGCAGGCTTACGGAAATCCAGGCGCCATGCCCGGCAGCACGCAGTTGCTCTCTAATTTGGTCACCGTTCGACGCGACTATGCGCCGGTGATCGTGAATCACTATAACGTCTGGCCGGTTTTTGACATCTACGCTAACGTCGACCGTCGAGATCTCGGCGGCGTCGGTTCAGAAGTGGAAAAGATCATGCAGCAGGAGAGCGCGCATTTACCGCGCGGCACCACGCTCGATCAGCGCGGTCAGTATCAGACCATGCAATCGTCGTTCTTCCGCCTCGGTGTGGGCCTGGTCTTCGCCGTGGTCCTGGTCTATCTGCTCATGTCCGTGAACTTTCAATCCTGGCTCGATCCGTTTATCATCCTCACCGCTCTGCCTGGAGCGGTGGCAGGTATTCTGTGGATGCTATTCGTTACCGGCACCACGCTGAGCGTCCCTTCGCTGATGGGCGCGATCATGTGCATCGGCGTCGCCACTGCGAACAGTATTCTGATGGTCACCTTCGCCAACGATGAGCGATCCGTTGTGCCTTCCGCCCGCGAAGCCATGATGTCGGCCGGCCACGCGCGTATCCGCCCGGTGCTGATGACCGCATCCGCCATGATCCTCGGGATGCTGCCGATGTCGCTGGGCTGGGGTGAAGGCGGCGAGCAGAATGCGCCGCTAGCACGCGCCGTTATCGGTGGTCTGATGTTCGCCACCGTCACTACGCTTTTCGTGGTGCCGATCATTTATAGTTACCTCCGGACGAAACCTCCGGTCGATCATGAACGCCAACTAGAAGCCCAGAGGCGGGAGGGCCCTGCAGAATCCGAGTGGAATTTTGAACGTATCTAGAACATTGAATGCGCCATACCGAACCTGATCAACCCGAGTTCCAGGCCCTCGACGAGACCACCGAAGAGCGGCTCCGCCGGGAAAATGAAGAGTTGAAACGCCAGCTTCAGGAACACCAGCGCTTGGCCCGCGGCTCTCCGCACGCGTCTGGGGCCGGGAAAGTGTGGCATCCATCGGCCATCACGATTTGGTCCATCACGCTGGTGGTCACTCTCCTGATTGTGGCGGCTTTCCTGGGCGGTTACATTCCACTAAAGAAGCGCCAGGGCGTCATTCTCAACCAGGCTCGGGAACAAGAGGAGGCGTTGCCGCGCGTGGACGTGATCGAGGTGGGCCGATCCTCCGCCAGAAGCGAACTGGAGCTACCGGGCAGTATCCAGGCGGTCACCGAAGCGCCTATCCTTGCTCGCGCCGACGGTTATGTCAAGACCCGCATGGTGGATATAGGCGATCGCGTCCGCTCCGGCCAACCCTTAGCCGAAATTGAAGCCCCGGAGCTGGATCAGCAGGTTCTGCAAGCCCAAGCGAACTTGCAGCAGAACAACGCGGCGCTCGATCAGGCGCTCGCGAATCAGCGCCAGGGCAAAGCCAATACGGAGCTTGCGCGCGTCACAGCCGATCGCTGGAAAAATCTGGCCGGCAAAGGCGTCGTTTCGCGCCAGGAAAACGATCAGTATCAGGCCCAATACCAGGCCCAGGTTGCCAATCTCGATTCACTCGATAAGGCTGTGGCCGCTGCTCGAAGCAACGTTGTGGCCGCCCAGGCCAATGTATCGCGTCTTAACGAAGTGCAGGGCTACCGAGTAGTCAAAGCGCCTTTCGATGGCATCGTCACGTTACGGAACGTGGATGTTGGAACGCTGGTAAACGCCGGCAACACGCTGCTCTACCGGATCGCGCAGATGGGTGTGCTGCGCACTTATGTGAATGTCCCGCAGAGCAACTCCGATTCCATACATGTCGGCCAAGTCGCGCAGTTGACCGTTTCCAACCTGCCCGGCCGCAAGTTTTCCGGGACGGTGGCGCGGACCGCGAATTCGCTCGACCCCAACAGCCGCACCATGCTGGTCGAAGTGCAGGTGCAGAATAAGGATGGCGTACTGCTGCCTGGCATGTATGCGCTGGTGGATTTGTCGAGCCCGCGCGCCAATCCCCCGGTGTTGCTCCCTGGCGATGCGCTGATCGTCCGTGCCGATGGCACCGAGGTCGCGGTGGTTCGCGGGGATCATACCATCCATCTGCAGCGCATCCAAGTCGGCCGCGATTACGGCGACAAGCTCGAGATCATCAACGGTCTACAGCCGGGCGATCTGGTGATCGCCAACCCCAGCGACACCATCCGCGAAGGCGTGAAGGTGGACCCGGTGGCTCAGTCACGGTAGGGTGGCGCGCGCATGCGTGTTGCCCGGCTGTGCTCTTGCGCCGCTCGCCCCAACGGTCCGAGATGGGATTCGCCATCCACGTTATAAAAGCAGCATCAGCCTCCAATACCGAGACTAGTGTGTCTCACGTTATTGTTTGAGACAAGAGCGAGGATAAGGCCACGAATGGTAGAAGACACCAACAACGGCCTGGCTGCGCGCGTTGGGTGCGTTATTGAATGCGCTTCTACTCTATCGGCTTGGATCCCGCCTGCACCTCGCCCGCACTTTGACGATATTCTATATTGACGCATAGTATGCCCTTGACGACATAATGCCTTATATGACATACTAAAGTTTGGCCTGGGAAGTCGAATTCTCCGGTGAGTTCGGCGACTGGTGGAATACTCTGACCGCAGCCGAACAGAAGAGCGTCGACTTCGTAGTCAGCCTTCTGGAGGCAGTTGGTCCGACCTTGAAGATGCCTCATTCTTCCGGAGTTGCGACGTCGCGTCACGGGCACATGCGTGAGTTACGCGTTCAGCATGAGGGACGGCCTTATCGCGTCCTCTATGCATTTGACCCGCGCCGGGCGGCACTGCTTCTGATTGGCGGCGACAAGACAGGCAACAATCGCTGGTATGAGCAGTATGTACCACTCGCAGACGCCATATACGACCGGCATTTAAGAGAAATCGAGGATGAACAAGAAAAACGCTGGTCCTAAAATCTTGCGCTAAGCAATCGAGGATAAACGAAATGGCACGGAACTACAAAGAACTTCGAGCAAAGATGGACCCCGCAAGCCGTCTCGACAACCAACGGCGGGTGCGCGAGGAACTACAGAGGATGGCTCTGGAAGAACTGCGCGGCGCCAAGCAACTCACGCAAGCTGATATGGCCGAAATGCTGGACGTGCCGCAAAGTTCGATCTCTAGGATTGAGCAGCGTGCGGACATGTATCTCAGTACTCTGAGAAACTATGTCCACGCAGCTGGGGGTGAACTTAGGATACAGGCCGTGTTTCCCGATGGAGGCACAGTCGTCATCGACCGTTTTGGCGAATACGAGGAACGGCCCTATGTGGTCCACGCAGTAGCTCACGGCGGTGGATTATTCCGGATGCGCGCATTCCCGCTGAATCATCAAGGGGTTCCGTTCTCAACACGACCATTCAAGATGCCTGGGCTGACAAGGGCGATGAGGGCTTTGCATCTTCCGGAACGTCAAATCGTCGGCATAAGGGAGAGCCTGGAAAAAAACCCTGGCAGCATCGAGATTGGTGGCACTGGCCCCTCGATAACACAAGTTTTCACCGTTCTAGATCTGGTGGCGGCAGGCTTTGAGGAGACGAGTACGGAATGAAACCGTCTGTGCGCAGCGTTTTACACTTGTCGAAGTTGAGAGCCGCTATATGACTAAGAAACTTCCTGAATTCAAAAACGAAGACGATGAGCGCCGATTCTGGGCTACTGCCGATTCGACGCAGTTCGTGCCTTGGCAATCGGGAAAACGGACAAAACTCGTGCAACTCAAACCGACCCTAAAGACGATATCGCTGCGCCTGCCGGTCTCGATGATCGAGGATCTCAAAGTACTCGCGAATCGGCGCGACGTTCCGTATCAGTCTCTCCTTAAGGTCTTCCTGGCCGAGCGTCTGGCGCGCGAGCAAAAGCCGCGGCAAGAGTAGCGCTTGACCGCCCAAACGCAACTCACTAGATATCAATCCACCCGATCTCGCCAATATCCCGGTCGACGCCGGCCATGGGCTACCGCAATAATCTCTAAGCCAGCACTTGTTTCTCGAAAAATAATGAGGTATGGAAATCTGCGAAGTGTGATCCTGCGGGTTCCGGATTCATGTAGAGGAAACTGTTCTGGGTTCGCACGAATGCGCTCGATCTCACGGTCAGCTCTTCGAGGAACATTTCCGCAGTCTTTGCGCTGCGTTGACCGTACCACACTGTTGCCACCTCAGCTTCCTCCAAAGCCGTAGGATGAATTCGAACGGACTTGTTTGTCACCTGGTGACGTGAGTGCGAAGCCGGCGGCGGGCGTCCTCCCATGAGATGAGCTGAACAGCTCCACTGTCAATCCGCTGAAGACGGCGACAGATCTCCTCCCGCCAAGCTTCTTCAACGCCTTCGTCGACGATCTGATCGAGGCTCTCAATTAACGAATCGACCAGCGCTGCACGGGCCTCCAGGGGAAGCTCTAATGCGTCGCGTAGAACCTCGGCTGGATCTCTCACCATGACACAATTCTACCTTGTACTGATCTGTTACCGATCCATACTGATTCGGGAGTTCGCCGCCGCGTACCGCAACAATCTCTGCGCGGTTGCATTTCCCGGCTCCAGCGCTACCGCCTTGCGAGCGAACTCTTCACCCTCCTTGTATTGCTTCAACGTGAGAAGCGCCAGGGCCAGGTTGGAATAGATCAGGACATCCGGTGGACCGATTTCGAGCGCGGCGTCGAATTGCCCCACCGCTTCATCCAGCCGGCCCGCGCGCGCGTACTGAACACCCAGGTTGGCGTGTGCCTCCCGGAATGCAGGCGCGATCCGAATCGCCTGCTCCAGTTTCGCGATTGCTTTCGCAGTGTCGTGAGTCTCCGAATATCGCTGCCCCTCCATCACCGCCCGGATGGCCTGCTTCGGAATCGGATGCTGAAGTTGATGAAGTGAAACGCTTCCCGCCGGGGGCTGGTTTGTCTTCTGGTCCGGCAGATGCAGCACCAGAGAATTGCCGATGCCGATTGGGCGCGGTTCTTCCACCAAGGGAGTTTCTCCCGGCGCGGTTACAACGCGAATCGTATAGGACGAATCGACACTGCCATGGTCAAGACGGAAACTGCCGTCGCTAGAAACCTCGGTGCGCCCAACCACAACATGATTTCGCGGGTCATATAGTTCCACCCAAAGCGTGTTGAGCGGCGTGGAGCCATTAGACTGAATCTCTCCGCTGAAGCTCAGCTCGCCGGTCGCGGGCCCCATCTGCGCGAATAGCGCCCCGCAAAAGAATAACGACGGAATGAATTTGCTGAAAGACACACTTCCTCCGGAATATGGTTTCGGAAAAAAGACGGTCAAGAACAATGACCGGATCAGACTGTACTACGAGGAGATGAACGGGCCCACAAGGCTCGTCAGGATTATATTAAGGGAAGCCGGCGAAAACCGCCAATCGAAAGTTTCTATGCGCTCAATGGACCCAAGAAACGATCGCCGGTAGGCGCGTGACTTTTTCGCCCTTCGCCAGTTTATATAGTCAGAGGAACGGTGGCCGTCCAAAGACCGGCAGCACAAGTAGTCGCCGAAGAGCCAGACGAGCGTCTGCTGGTGGAGGCTGCGCAACGGGACCCCGTGAAGTTTGGAGATCTATACGAGCTTCATTTCGAACGGATCTATGCATTTATCTCCCGTCGCGTAAGCGATCGGCAAACGGCGGAAGATCTGACCTCGGATGTTTTTCACAAAGCGCTGGCCAACTTGCGGAGCTACGAAGATCGAGGCGCGCCCTTTGCCGGTTGGCTATTCCGGATTGCCGCCAACGCAGTGGCGGATCAATTCAAGCGCACGGCTCGTGAGATCGCCCTCAGCTCAGAAGAACCGCCCCAACCGAGCGTCCAACCGGATCTGGAGGCAATCGAACATCGGGCTCGCCTGTTTCGGCTGGTAGAGAAGCTTCCCGAAGATCAGCGGGGCGTGATCGTACAGCGTTTCGTGGAGCAAAAAAGTATTCGTGAAATTGCGCAAGAGCTGAAGCGCAGCGAAGGGGCCGTGAAGCAGCTTCAATTCCGCGCTTTGCAGAGCTTGCGGGCGCAAATGGAGGGTGGCCATGCCTAAGCGCTCTCTAATCCACCAGGTGGATGACGCGATACAAGGGCTGCTAAGTGGGCGTCCGTCCGCCACCGTCGACCCCGGCCTTGCACCCCTGGTCGCAATCGCGCGCGAGCTGGTCGATCTTCCGCGCGAGAGTTTCAAGTCACGTCTTAAGTCTGAATTGGAAAGGAATGCATATATGTCAAGTCAAACTCAAACAGCTATCACTATTCGTCAAACGGCGGCGCCGCGCTTGCGCGTCAAGAATGCCGCGGCCGCCATCGAGTTTTATGAGCAGGCCTTCGGAGCCAGAGAGATTATGCGCTTTGACGTCCATGGCCAGATCGCCCACGCCGAGCTTGCGATCGGGAACTCCACCATCATGCTGGGCGAGGAAGCTCCGGAATACGGCTTCCCCGGACCTGCGGCTCTGGGCGGTTCGCCAGTCAGTATCCGCCTGTCCGTCGACGACGCGGACGCAGTGGCTGCCCAGGCGGTCGCTGCCGGTGCGCGGCTAATCCGGCCGGTTAGCGATCAGTTCTATGGCGACCGCTCGGGCTTGGTCGCAGATCCGTTCGGATACACCTGGGACATCGCGATGCGCAAGGAGGAGATGTCCGCCGAGGAGATGCATCGCCGCTTCGAGGCCATGGAGAAGGAACAGGCCGCCAAGAAAACCGCGAGCAGCCCCATCCCGAAAAGCTTTCATACCCTCACGCCTTATCCCATAGCTCAAGACGCCCCGGGCCTGATCGATTTCCTGAAACAAGCTTTTGACGCGGAGGAGAAATTCCGCGCGGTTGGCTCAGCGGGCGGGATCCACGCGGAAGTTCGCTTGGGCGATTCGATGCTCATGCTGGGTGGCGGAGGCCCGGGGCTTTCATGGCGCGGTGAATCTCAACCGATGGCCTTTCACGTTTATGTGGAAGACACCGATGCCGTATACGAGCGAGCCGTCGCCGCCGGTGCAGTTTCCATCCAGCCTCCGGCCGATCAGGTCTATGGCGAACGCAGTGGAAGCGTGAAGGATCTCGCCGGTAATTACTGGTACATCGCGACCTATAAAGGCGACCGCCATATTCCCGAAGGCCTCCACACCGTCACCCCGTACCTGCATCCCTTGCGAGCCGAACCTGTCATCAGCTTCCTGAAGCGCGCTTTTGGCGCCGAAGAGCTAGAAAAGTACGCTTCCCCGGACGGTGTGATCCATCACGCCAAGATCAGGATCGGCGACTCCATGCTGGAGATGGGAGAGGCCCATGGCCAGTACCAGCCGATGCCGTCCGTGTTCTACCTATATGTCCCCGATGTCGACGCGATGTATTCGCGTGCCGTAAACGCTGGCGCTACTTCTACTAGTGAGCCAGCTGACCAATCCTATGGCGACCGTAGCGCCGGCGTGAAAGATGTCTTCGGCAATCAATGGTATATCGCTACCCACATCCGGGAAGCGAGTTAGTACTTAGGCCGCCGTCGCGGTGGGGTTCAGAACTTTTGAACTAGCCCGGACTAAAATAATCGCTGCCAGTTCGCTAGTGGCTTTTAAGGGTCATCTAAGGGGTTTCTCTCATTCCTCGTACCGTGTTTGGATGATAATTTAGCACCAGGGACAAACGTTCCGTTCACAAATGGAGGCGAGGGAAAAATGAAAAAAATCACGAATCTGGTTTGGAAGCTGAGAATTTGGAAGGATACTCGAGGCCAGGACCTCATTGAGTATGCCTTGATGGCAGGCTTTGTTGCCGTGGCGGCGGGCGCGATCATGCCCAACGTTGCCAGCAGCATCAGCACCATCTTCAGCAAGATCTCCAGCGTCATGACCGCGGCTTCGACGCAGAGCTAACGGCAAGGCGTTTACAAAGATCGACATAAACATAAATTTCCTGGCTCCGCGAGGAGACCAGGGGTGGGAGCGGCGGCCGATCAGGTCGCCGCTAGTTTTTTGCGGCCAACCATTTTTGTAAGACCCTGGAGGATAATGGCTACAGGATGTCCTTCAGACGGCTCCTGCGGATCGCTCTGAGTCTTGGGATTCTCGTCCTGCTGTGGATGCGAGTGGGGCGAGAATGGCAATCCCACTCGCCCTTGTGGGTGGCCGGAAGCGTGACTCTCTCGCTGATCTTACTACTGGTGGTTATTTTTGAAGTATCCGGAATCCAGCATAAGTGGCGCAGCCAGCGCGATCAAGTCCCCAAGAAGCCCCTCGGACTAGACACCTGAACGCGGGAAATGAGAAGTCCCCGCGCTAAACTGGATCGATGAAATTGCGCGCCCGCTTCATCGTTCCGGAGGTCGTGCAGACCTCCAACATGGATTGCGGACCGGCTGCATTGAAATGCCTGCTGGGTGGCTTTGGCATCAACGTGCACTATGGCCGGCTGCGCGAAGCGTGCCAGACGGACGTTGACGGCACTTCCATCGATACGATCGAGGACGTCGCCAACCAGCTCGGCGTCCAGGCCGAGCAAATTATGCTGCCAGCGGATCACGTCCTGCTGGATGAAGCGCACGCGCTCCCGGCCATCGCTGTCGTGGTGCTGCCGAACGGTCTTACTCACTTCGTTGTCGTGTGGCGGCGGCATGGCCAATGGCTACAAGTGATGGACCCGGCAACGGGGCGCCGGTTGACACACGCGAAAGAGCTACTGAAGGAGCTTTACATCCACAAAATGCCGGTCCCGGCAGAAGATTGGTGCGAGTACGCGCTCTCCGACAGTTTTATCGGCCCGCTGCGGCGCCGCATCGATCGCCTGGGGTCGTCGGATCAAGTGGAGCGCGCGCTTCGGCGGGTAATCAGCCACCCGGACTGGCAGCCCATCGCCGCGCTCGACGCCGCTGTTCGGATGGTCGAATCCATCGCGAGCTCAGGCGCTCTAACCCGTGGCCGCCAGACCGCTCGCGTGCTGGAAAGTTTCTTGAAAGAGACTGAAACGATCCCCGATCACTATTGGTCGGTCCGTCCCTCTAAGGACGAAGGCCAGCTTTTGTTGCGCGGCGCAGTCCTGGTGCGAGCGCTGGGGCGATGGCCGGAAGCCGAACGGAAAAAACGCCCCGCGCTCTCGTCACCGGAGCTCATCGCGTCGTTACAACAACCACCCGCCCGCCCCGGCCTGGAACTCTTGCGACTCCTCCGTGCTGATGGCATTTTCACTCCAGCGACTATTGTGGCGGCGCTGGCCCTGGGAAGCGCCGCAGTGGTAGTGGAAGCGATCTTGTTTCGCGCTCTGATTCAAACTCCGCGGCTGGGGGTAATGTTGGCTCTGATCGCCTTTTCGGTCGGCTTGCTACTGCTCGAGATCCCGCTGACTGGCGGCTTGCTGCGCATGGGCCGGCATCTAGAGATCCGGCTGCGCCAGGCTTTTCTACGCAAGATTCCGCACCTGGGCGATCGCTACTTCCAGAGCCGTTTGAAATCGGACATGGCGGAGCGCAGCCACAGTATCCATCTCATCCGCCGCCTTCCGGATCTCGGCGGCCAACTGCTGCGCTACGCCTTCGAAATTGTCTTCACTACGGCCGGTATCATCTGGCTTGATCCGCTGAGCGCACCGATTGCGGTGCTGTCCGCTTTGGCCGCGGTCGCGATCCCCATCCTTTCGCAGCCGCTCTTGATCGAGCGCGATCTGCGGCTGCGCACGCATGCCGGAGCGTTAAGCCACTTCTATCTGGACGCGCTGCTCGGCTTGGTGGCGATTCATACCCACGGCGCACAACCTGCCGTGCGGCGCGCGCATGCCAGTCTGCTCACTGAATGGACCAAGGCTGGATTGAACTTGCAGCGAGCTGTGATCTCGCTCGAAACCGTTCAGTTTCTCGCCGGCTTCGCACTCGCGATCTGGCTGCTGGCATCGCACCTAAGCAGGACCGGCGAAAGCGGCGGCGTTTTGCTGCTGGTCTACTGGGCTCTCAATCTGCCCGCCCTCGGTCAAGAAGTCGCGTTGATCGCCTGGCAGTATCCTTCCTATCGCAATGTCACGCTGCGGCTGCTTGAGCCGCTCGGCGCCATCGAACAGCGAAGGGCTCAGCCGGCTCCGATACTCGAGTCCCAAGCCAGCGCGGCTGCCATCAAGTTTGAGAACGTAAGCGTGACTGCCGCCGGTCACACTGTGCTTCGCGATATCGATCTCAGCATCAATGCGGGGGAGCACATCGCCATAGTCGGTCCTTCGGGCGCCGGAAAATCTAGCCTGGTGGGAATTCTGCTGGGATGGTATCGGCCGGCAGCCGGCCGCGTCATGATCGATGGAGTGGAGCTCGATGAGGCGGTGGTCGAGCGGTTGCGACCAAACATCGCATGGGTCGACCCAGCGGTGCAATTGTGGAATCGGCCGCTGCTCGATAATCTGAAGTACGGTCTCGCCAACGGCCCGCGCATGTCGATCGAGGAAGCAGTCGAGGCCGCCGACTTGCGACGCGTGCTCGATGGGCTTCCCGGATGGGCTCCAGACGCCGCTCGGTGAAGGTGGTGGGCTGGTTTCGGGTGGAGAAGGACAGCGAGTCCGCCTGGCACGCGCTTTGCTGCGGCCGCAATGTGCGGCTGGTCATTCTAGACGAGCCATTTCGCGGGCTCGACATCGACCAGCGTCACGTCCTGCTCCAGCGGGCGCGCCGGCTTTGGAGCGACTGTACCCTTCTGGTTATCTCCCACGACATCGCCGAGAGCATGACGTTCGATCGTGTGCTGGTGGTTGAGGAAGGCCGCATTGTCGAAGACGGAAACCCGAGCGAGCTGGCCTCGATACCGGGTTCGCGTCTGCAGGCCATGCTCGCAGCCGAGCGTGCCGTTCGAGAAGAATTGTGGGCCACTGGCGACTGGCGAAGATTGAATCTCCAAAACGGCGCGCTAATCGAGCAATGAATCCGGAGCTGACAGCGTTGCGTCTGGCCCGCCGCGCGCTTCGACGATGCGCGGGTAGCACTGGCGCGAGAATCCAGTCGCCCAGCACATGGCGCTGGAAGCATTGGCAACCGAAATGTCATATGCGGATTTTGAACGCCAGCTCCCAAAACTCGGCCCGGCACTCCTGCATTTTCCAAGTGAAGATGGTTTTCTCGCCATCCTGGCGAACTCGACTTTATTGTCGCCAGACCACAAGAAGGTCGCGATGGATCCCGCAGCTGTCCGCTCGGCGCTCTGTTACGAAATGGAGGCGCCGGTCTTGAAGCAGATTCAGGAAACACTTGAGTCTGCCGAGGTCCCGGTTTCCCGGCAAGCTCGCGCGCGCGAGGCTATCCTGCGCGAACGACTCAGCGCCGAGCCCATCCGCGGAATCTGGCTTCTGCGTCTACCGCCCAGTGCGAATTTCTGGCTGCAACTCCGCCAGGCAGGAGTGCCACAGCGCCTTGTCACGCTGGCGGGCGCACACGCAATTCAGTACTGTTTTGTGGATTCTGGCGTGGTGGATGGTCGGACGAAACGTCTTCAGCGGGCGCGGCCGGAATTGGCTGGTGCTTTGGGCGCTGTTGCTGTTGAGTCTGGTGCCGATTCGCGTGCTAATCACCTGGCTGCAAGGACAAATCGCGATCGGCGCCGGCGCCAAACTGAAGCAGCGGCTATTTTGCGGCGCGCTGCGATTGGAGCCGGATAGCATCCGTCATCAGGGAGTGGGCCAGTTGTTGGGACGCGTTATCGAATCCGAGGCGGTGGAGGCCCTGGCGTTGAGCGGCGGGTTCCTTGGCGTGGTCGCGATCATCGAACTCGCGATCGCGATTTTTGTGTTGGCCGTGGGCGCGGGCGGCCTGCTTCATTCGGTCTTACTGCTGGCATGGCTGGCAATCACGGGAGTGCTTGCCTGGCGATACTTTGTACGGAATCGCGCCTGGACCGATGTTCGACTCGCGATGACGCACGACCTGGTGGAAAGCATGGTCGGACATCGCACGCGCCTCGCACAGCTCCCGCCCGATCGATGGCATCAGGGAGAAGACGAAGCGCTGGAGCAGTATCGCAAAGTATCTCGCGCCATGGACCGATCGACCATGGCCCTGATCGCCATCGTCCCGCGCGGCTGGCTGGTCATCGCTCTGCTCGGTCTCTTGCCGGCATTCATCGGCGGCGGCGGTTCCACGGCGCGAATGGCCATCGCTGTCGGCGGCATGTTGCTGGCCTATCGAGCTCTCAAACGACTATCAGTGGGCGCATGGCAAGTGGCCGGAGCAGCAGTCGCCTGGGAGCGCGTTTCTACGCTCTACCATTCCGCCACGCGTCCGGAAATTGCTAGGCTCGCCAGGCGCCTTACCGCCGACGGATTCACCAGCCGTTGTCGACGCGCGCGATCTAGTGTATCGCTATCACGAGCGTCAGGAGCCGGTGCTGCGCGGTTGCAGCCTCCGGATCTACAGCGGCGATCGCCTGGTGCTGGAGGGTCCATCCGGTGGCGGAAAATCGACACTCGTTTCCATCTTGGCCGGGTTGCGCGAGCCAAACTCCGGCGAGCTGCTCATCGATGGCTTCGATCTGCACACGCTCGGCTCAGAACGCTGGCGCCAACGCATCGCCGCCGCGCCGCAGTTCCACGAGAATTACGTTCTCGCCGAAACATTTGCCTTCAATTTGTTTATGGGCCGCCGGGGGAATCTCCGGCGGCGGGACTTGGAGGAGGCCGAGGTCATCTGCCAGGAGCTGGGCCTGACCGATCTGCTGTCGCGCATGCCGGCCGGAATGCTACAGATGGTCGGCGAGACGGGTTGGCAGCTCTCGCACGGCGAGCGAAGCCGGCTTTATATCGCGCGCGCTTTACTGCAGGACGCCGAGGTAGTCGTGCTGGATGAAAGCTTCGCTGCGCTTGATCCCGAAAACTTGCAGCGGGCCGTGGAGTGCGTGCTCAAGCGGGCCAAGTCGCTGCTGGTGATCGCGCACCGCTGAATTTATCGCAGTCCACCGATCAGAAAAAGCGTCGTGATGTCGCGCTGGAAGGAGTAGGCGAAAGATTCACCGTCCGGCGTCATCACGACGTTCGAGATAGCCACTCCCACCGGGTCCGGGGTTCTCAGCTCTTTCCACACTTCTTTGCGCCCGTTAGATACATCCAAGCGGCTGATCTTCACGAATGCGGGTTCTTCTACTTTACTTAGGAATAGATGGCGTCCATCCGCGCTCCAGCGAATCACGGATTCTCCCGGCTCGAGATCTGCAATCGGCTTCGGATCGCCGCCCTCGATCGGGAAAAGTATGAGCTTGTTCTCAGCCACTGCCGTCACATATTTTTCGTCGGGTGAAACACGCGCCGCGACCGTTCCTTCGGGAGTAACTGGCGTGAGTTTTCCCCCATTCAAGCTCTGGATAAATGTTCTGAGCGGGCGATTCGGCTCATTGCCGGTGAATAGAATCCGCTTTGCCATCCGGAAACCATTCGACGCGCTCGTAGTGCAGTCCCTCCGTGCCGATGGATCGGGCTTCGCCGGCGCCGGTCGGCAACATGGTGAGCGTGGTTCTCGGGCCATCGCTCAGAATGCACAGAACCCATTTGCCGTCCGGCGAAAGCGCCGGCCGGTTGCCGTCGCCCAGGCGCACGGCTGGAGAACCATCCGTCTTTCGAAGGTAAATAGCGACATTGCGCGGTTGTCCGTACGTCAATTCGACGAATAGGATGGTCTTGCCATCTGCGGAAATGTCGTAAGCCCGGGAGCCATCAAACCAGGATAGATCCCGTTCTTCTTTGTCGCCGCGGGAGAGGAACGAGATGCCCATGCGCGAGTCGGCTGCCACGCCTAAGACCCGGCCGTCGCGGGTAATATCGTCCAACGCCATGGGAGCCGGCATTTCCACCACGGTGCGTTCTTTGTTGTCCAATGTTACGCCATACAGCGCAGCATTGACTCCGGCCTTTGCTGCCGCCAAACCAAATTTCATCGCCTTTGGGCGCCCAGGCAAGATTACCTGCGACTCGCCATCCCCGGGAAAGGACCCGCTTCTGGCGGTGAGAATCCAAAACGGTCACTGCATAGTCGCCCACTGCGTTGTCGAATTCGAAGAATGCAAGTGAATCTCCCTTGGGCGAAACGCGGAGGCTCACGGGAGGCCGGCTCTTGCTTTCGTACAATACGGCTCCGATCGGATACTCGATTCGATTCTTGCCGCCAATGGTGCGGGACACCGCTAGACTTGGCTCCATCCGGCGACCAGTCTGCGTCATTGACGTTTTCCAGGATTTCGCGCGGCGCTCCGCCGGAAAGCGGTACGCGCGCCAGGGTGCCCGGCGTCGTCGTGCCGAGCAGGATGGCCATCTCGCCGGAAGAACTAATCGAGAGGATTTGACCTGTTGGGAGATCCAAGGGGCGGGATTCGCGGCTGCCGGGGCGCATCGAGAACATGGTCATCGGCTCATTGGCCCACTGAGCGCTGAGTACCACCGTTTGGCCGTCGGGTGAGAATCGGGCGGCCTGGACATTACCGCGCCGGTAAGTCAGCCGCTGGAAAGTCGGTTGTGGCGGGGCCAAAGCTTCGGATCCTACGTACGCGCCTCCCGCCAGTGCTACAACTACGACGGCCGCCCAGATCAGGAGTGGAAGGCTTCGCTGGCCAGCCGCCGCGGCGGTGAGACCCTCGGCGGGAGGTTGCTTTCCCGACTCAACTTCTTCGAGCACATCCTCGAGCGCGACCTTGAGGTCGGCCATGCTTTGCCAACGCCGCTCCGGATCCTTTCGGAGACAGCGCATGATGATCCGCTCCACCTCGCGCGGAACGCCCTCGGCAGACTGCCCCAGGGGTTTGGGCTCATTGTGGAGGACGGAAGCCAGGGTCGACAGTTTGGAGTCGCCCGCGAAGGCGCGGCGGCCGGTGATCATTTCGTACAAAACTGCGCCGAGCGAAAAAATGTCGGACCGCTCATCCATTTTGTGCCCGTCGGCCTGCTCCGGCGACATGTAGGCCACGGTCCCGATGATCGTGCCGGCCTCGGTCTTTAGCATGGCGTCCAGATGAACACTCTCGGTGGGCGCGTAGACATCCGGTTCTTCTGGATCAGTCAGCTTAGCGAGTCCAAAGTCCAGTATCTTGACATCGCCTTGCTCGTTGACGATGATGTTGGCGGGTTTCAAGTCTCGATGGATGATACCCGCTCCATGGGCCGCCGCTAGACCGTCCGCAATTTGTACAGCATAGCGAAGCGCCTCTGTTAACCGTAGCCCTTTACGTCCGATCAGCTTGTCGAGCGTCTTGCCGGGAACGAATTCCATGGCGATGAACTCGACCGGCTGGCCGTCGATTTCTCCCGTGTCTACGTCGTAGATAGTGATGATGTTGCGATGGCTCAGAGCGGAAGCCGAGCGGGCCTCCTGAGCAAAGCGAGCCCTGCGGTCGGCATTGCCTACTGCAGCGAAAGGGAGAACTTTGATAGCCACGGGCCGGTCGAGGTGCGTGTCGAGCGCACGATAGACCACGCCCATCCCTCCCGCGCCGAGCTTGGTCTCAATCCGGTAATGCTGGAGAGTCTGGCCGATCATTCGCTGAATTTGCAGTCTGAGCGACCATCTTATCATCAGCGCCGACCCGCCGAGACAGTAATGCGATCCTTGCTACGCCGGTTATCGCTTGGGCGGCGTTTTGTACTCTTTATCTGTTACAGCGTCCAGCCAGGTTGTTGTGCCGCGCTGCACATTGAATTGAGTTGCTCCCTGATCGGGCGACGCGCCATGCCAGTGAGCGACTCCGGGGCCAGCGTAGGTGGTCTCTCCGGCGCGCAATTCGATAACGGGGCCGCCTTTCACCTGAGTGCGCCCGACACCTTCCTCAACCAAAATGATTTGTCCGCCTTCATGAATATGCCACTTGGTCCGCGCGCCCGGATCGAAGTGGATATGGGCAATGCCGGGTTTCGCGTCGTCTTCAATCCGCTTGATGTTGCCAGTAAAATTGGACTCCTGTTTCTGTTGGGCGTGTATGATCCACAGGCTCGACGCCAGCAGAAACAGACCAATATATAGCAGGCCAAGGAAACGGCCGAGCCGAGATTTCCGGGTCATATTGATGGGCATCGTAGCACAAGTAGGGTGTTGCTAAAAGGCGTTGTTAACCGGTTCGACGGATCTCTTCGCGGATCACTCGGCGCAGCGTGGCTTCGAGCGGCTCTCTGGAGTGCGCAATGTGTTCCCGGAGCGCTTCATTAATCAGACTCTGGTAGTTTCCGCCACCAGCCTTCTCAACCCGGTTGCGGAACCAGGCGATTACGTCCTCGTCCAGGCGGATAGTGATTCTCGTCTTTCCCTTCGGAATGGACATCACCCGCCCGCGCTTGGCGCTTGAAAAGTTGTATTCACGTTTCATGTGTTTTCCTCATACATTCGCCGCTCTTGTGGTGTTGCTTTGCGTGCCGAGATCAGCCTTGCGCGCTCTCCCCGCCAAGTGTAAACGAGGACAATCACACGCTCAAATGCATCCAGCCCGATGGTCACCCAGCGCTCCTCCCCATTGGAGGTCGGATCGCGTATCGTTAACGCTTGCTCGTCTTCAAGGACCGGTACGGTGTCGGCAAAATGCACTCCGTGCTTGCGAGCGTTCAGCTTCGCTTTCCGCGGATCCCACTCCACGGCCATATATGTACAATTGTACACCTATCCTGCTTATTCTAAACATCAATCTTAAGAGCGGCAACATCCCGGCTGAGACTCCGATGCAAGGTGAAAGCTCCTCAACGCCAATCCGACACCTCATCGGCTGGCAGCCCCATAATCTCGGGATCAAGCCGCAAGAAGGCACTTTCACCTATCGAAAACGCTCACGAATCCTCCAACTCCCGGTCCTCGCCGACCACATCTAGTACGATGAAAGTATCCCCATGGGCGCGACTAGCGTGGACTATAAGAAAACTGTCAATCTCCCGCGTACCGACTTTCCAATGAAGGCCAACCTCCCGCAAATGGAGCCTAAACTGTTGGCACGCTGGGAAGCCGAGAACCTCTACGCCAAGATCCGCGCCGCCCGCGCCGGCCGTCCCATGTACGTACTGCACGATGGCCCGCCCTACGCCAACGGCGAAATCCACCTCGGTACCGGCTTCAACAAAATCATCAAGGACTTCGTCGTCAAGACCAAAACCATGCAGGGCTACGATTCGCCCTATGTGCCCGGTTGGGATTGTCACGGCCTCCCCATCGAAGCCAAAGTCGACAGCCAACTTGGCTCTCGCAAAGCCCACATGACCGCTGTCGAGATCCGCGCCGAGTGCCGCAAATACGCGGCCAAATACGTCGACCTGCAGCGCCGCGACTTCGTACGCCTCGGAGTTTTCGGCCGCTGGCAGGACCCTTATTTGACGATGAGCGCGCAATACGAATCCATCATCGCCCGCGCATTCGTTGACTTCCTCGATCGCGGCTACATCTACAAAGGCCTGAAGTCCGTCAACTGGTGCATCCATCACCGCACCGCCCTCGCCGAAGCGGAAATCGAATATGAAAATCACACCAGCCCGTCCATCTGGGTGCGTTTCGCCCTGACGTCCGACCCGGCCCTGATCAACCCCGCGCTCGCCGGCCGCAAAATCTACGGCCTCATCTGGACCACTACGCCCTGGACCATTCCGGCCAACGTCGCCATCGCCTTTCATCCGAAATTTGAGTACGTGGCCGCCGAAGTCAACGGCGATGTCTATATCGTCGCGCTCGAACTGCTCAAGACCGTGGGCGAGAAACTTGGCTGGAACGAGCCCAAAGTCATCGCCGGTTTCCCGGGCTCGAAGCTTGAAGGCGCAATCTTCCGGCATCCGTTTATCGATCGAGATTCGCTCGGCGTTCTCGGCGAACATGTGACGCTGGAACAGGGCACTGGCGCGGTCCACACTGCGCCCGGGCATGGAGCGGAAGACTTCGAGGTTGGCGCCAGGTACGGGCTTCCGGTTTATTGCCCCGTCGATCCCACCGGCAAAATCTTCCATGCAGAAGGCGCGGCCGGAAGGCTACCCGAAGAATTAATCGGCAAGACCGTCTGGCAAGCGAACCCGATCGTAAATGAGATTCTGAAATCGCGTGGCGCGCTGCTCGGCGAAGAGAAGATCACGCATAGTTATCCGCATTGCTGGCGCTGCCACAACCCCACCATCTTTCGCGCCACCGAGCAGTGGTTTATCGGAATGGACCGCAACGATCTTGCGTGCCCGCACACTCAAGGCCATCCAGGCTGTCAAGTGGATGCCGTCCTGGGGTGACGAACGTATGTCCAACATGATCGCCACGCGCCCCGATTGGTGCATCTCGCGCCAGCGCATCTGGGGCGTTCCGATCATCGTCTTCTATTGCGAAAATTGCCAGGAGCCGTTCACCGATCGCAAGGTCCTGGACCGCGTGGTCGCGCTCTTCGCCAAAGAAACCGCCGACGCTTGGTATGCTCACTCGGCCGCCGATTTGATGGGCCCAGGCGTCCAATGCTCGCGCTGCGGCCACAAAGAATTCCGCAAAGAGACCGACATTCTCGATGTCTGGTTCGACTCCGGCTCCAGCCACCTCGCCGTTCTGACACCGGAAAACGGCCTGCCCTGGCCCGCCAACATGTATCTGGAAGGCGGCGATCAATATCGCGGCTGGTTCCATAGCTCACTGTTGGTTGGCGTCGGACTGAAGGGCGAGGCGCCTTACCGCGAGTGCGCCACCAATGGCTGGACACTCGATGAACAGGGCCGCGCGATGTCGAAATCGCAGGGCATCGGAATTCATCCCGATCAAGTGATCCCCAAACACGGCGCCGATGTTCTCCGCCTGTGGGCGTCTTCGGTCGATTTCTCCGAAGACGTGCGGCTCTCCGACACCATCCTTGCCCGTCTTAGCGAAGCTTATCGCAAGTTCCGGAATACCTTTCGCTGGGCGCTCGGCAATCTGAACGATTTTGATCCTGCGACCGATTCTGTTTCCCCCGGCGAGATGCAGGAGATCGATCTTTGGATTCTTTCGCGAACCGAGACGCTGGTTTCCGATTGCCTGGCGTCCTATCAGGAGTTCGGATTTCACAAGGTTTATCGAGCGGTCTACGATTTCGCTACTACCGAGCTCAGCGCGGTTTATTTCGACGCCGCGAAAGATCGCCTCTATACAGCCGCTCCGAGATCGCGCCTCCGTCGAAGCGCCCAGACCGCGATCTATCGCATCCTCTACGCTCTCGTGCGGTTGATCGCTCCGCTTCTCGCCTTCACCACCGAGGAAGTCTGGGGCTATTTGCGAAAACCGGAAGGCAGTCCCGACAGCGTGCATCTGGCGCTATTCCCGCAGCCCGAAGAGCTTACCGCCGGGTTCTCGACCGGGCAACAAAGCCGATTGCGAAACTGGGACGAACTGATCCCCGTCCGAGATGTGGTTCTAAAACAATTGGAGGTCGCGCGCCAGGAAAAAGTCATCGGCGCGCCGCTCGAAGCCCGCGTGCGCACTCAAAGCCGGCGACAAGCTTTACCCGCTGCTCGACGAATATTTGAACGATCTGCCAGGCCTCTTCATCGTTTCGCAGGTAGTTCTGGAGCGCGCGCCGGGCGATGAGCTGTCGGTCGAGATCGAACGTGCCCAGGGCGAGAAGTGCGAGCGCTGCTGGAAGTACACCACCGACGTCGGCGTGGATCCCGATTTCCCGACCATTTGCGCGGCTTGCAGAGATGCCGTGAAGGGAATATTGGGCGAGTGAGATGAATCACCGCGTTTTTCCTTTTTTCATTGCCGCCGCTGTCGTTTTGCTGGATCGTCTGACTAAGGAAATGATCAAGAGCCATTTTTCGCCATGGGATTCCCTGGCCGTCATTCCGGGCTTCTTCAACATCGTCCACACCGAAAATCCCGGCATCGCTTTTGGCCTGCTCGCGGATACATCCAGTCCCTGGCGCGATGTTCTTTTGATCGGCTTCTCGCTAGCGGTGCTCTTAGTGATTTCTGCCGTTCTAGTGCGGCCCGACCCCGCCGGCAACCATGGACCCCTCTTGCGAGCGGGCCTGGGCCTGGTCCTGGGAGGCGCGTTTGGCAACCTTTACGATCGCCTTGTACACAAGACCGTGACCGATTTCGTCGAAGTACATTGGGGCCCCTATTATTTTCCGGCCTTTAACGTAGCCGACAGCGCCATCACTGTCGGGGCCTGCCTGCTTTTGCTGGACATGTGGCGCACCCGGGAACAAAAGCCCGAAACAGTAGACGTGCCGAGGTGATAAGAAATGTTTCCTAAGCTGGTATCCATCGGAAAATTCTTCATTCCGACTTACGGCACTCTTGTCGCCATCGCCTTCTTGATCGCTCTATGGGTCACCGTCCGGCTCGCACGCCGGGCCAAGCTTCCCGCCGAGCCGGTGACCAATCTCGCCATCTATTGCGCCCTGGCTGGATTAGCGGGCGCCAAGCTGTTCATGATTCTGTTCGATTGGAAGTCTTATTGGAGCGATCCGGCCTCGCTGTTTTCCTTCAGCACTCTGCAAGCAGCGGGCGTTTACCAAGGCGGCTTCCTGGTGGCGTTCATAACCGCCATTCTTTATATGCGCCACAACCGGCTGCCGGTGCTGGATACTTGCGACGTCTTCTCGCCGGGCATCGCTTTGGGACAAGCCATCGGCCGCTTGGGCTGCTTCTCGGCCGGCTGCTGCTGGGGGATCGAGTGCCATCTGCCTTGGGCCGTCACCTTCAAGAATCCCGAAGCGTATAATCTAACCGGCGTCCCGCTGGGCGTGCCGTTGCATCCCACGCAGCTTTACGAATCGCTGGCCGACGCGCTCATCTTTGCTTTCCTCTATCGCACGATCAGCAAGCCGCACTCGTCGGGTTCGATCCTGGGATGGTATCTGGCGCTATACTCCAGCGCCCGTTTCATCATCGAGTTCTTCCGCTTTCACGAACAAGGCCTGCATTTCGGACTTTCTTACACGCAGTGGATTGCGCTGGCCACTCTGGCCGCCGGCATCGGACTTCTGCTCTGGCCTCACCGGTCGATCAATCATCGACGTGAATTCGCTTGAGCTGCGAGGTCTCGCCGGCAACGATCCGTACTCTTGATTTCGCGACGCCCAGTTTCTCCGCCAGGAATTCGCATAGTTCGCGGTTAGCTTTGCCCTTCTCCGGAGCGGCCGCGACCTTCAGCTTCCATGTCCCGTCGGGCAGATAGCCTGTCAACTCCGTCTTCGAACTTTTGGGCGTTACTTTAATGCGGATGTCCATATTTGGCCGGCGGCGATTTCCTCCGGCGCCGGCATGCTCCACACGTTGGAACCGGGCCGGTAATCGCGGTCCAGAAAGAAGCATTTGGTAACGGCTTCTACACGACAGGGCGAATCAGAAATCACTTTTTCCGGAACGATGCATTCGAAACCGATCTCGGAGATCTGATCCGGCTTGGTTCCCGGCGGCAGTTCGACCGTGGTCCGCACAAACCCGCTCGCGCTTTCGGCCGCGCCGCGAGTCCAGGTCCGGATCGCAAAGTCAGCGTGGCCCAGGTGCGAGCCGTACCAGCGCGGATCACCTTTCAGACGTACCAGAGTCGCAACGAAGGATTCACGCTTCGCTAGCTTCATCTCGAGGTACAAATAGTTGATTGGATCGCTGACCTTCTCGCCATCGACCACGCCAAACGGCCGCAGCTTACCCTCGCGCTGCAGCTCCTTGGCCATGACTTCGTAGGCAATCGGGTGTTGATCTATGACCTCTTCGCGAGAATGGCCGGTGAGATCGATGAGAATCGGTGCGATCTGATACCGGATCGGCGTAGGATTATCCGCCTCGCCGATCATATTGTTGTCGGTGATGGGCATCAGCAGCGGATGCGTTCCGTCGCGCTGCCCATGAAACTCGACCTCTTTGTGACCCGAGGCCTGGATGGTCGCGCGCCCCGGAAAAGCCCGGTACACGTACTCGACATCCGTGGTTCGTCCCCAGCGGGCCATTAGAGCGCGAGTGGAAGTGCCGCCATCTTCGTTCGAGAAAATCACGGTGTACTGCAGGAACGGAGTGCCGTTATCGGAGAGGCGCTCGCAGTAGACAATCAGCGGAATATCCGTGAATTTTCCGATCGTGTTCGCGCGCGCATACAACACCGGCGCGTTGGCCACGACGTCCGATGAATCTTCGCGAAACCGGACTCCCGAAAACTCGACGCCTGGGCCGCGGACGTCGACGTCGTGCTGTCCCGCTGAAAGGGCGCCCAGGAAAACCGTATATGTGAACTCCCGGCCGCCGGCGTACAGCATAATCTGCTGCTGGGCGCGCCCGTCCACAAAGACCGTTGCCAGCGCCGCTTCTTTGCCTTCGTGGCTCCAGTCGGTACCCGGCGCGCGCAAATCGAGTTCGGCGACTACTTCGCTCTGCGGATGCGAGACTGTTAGGGCCGCGGCATGTAGCACCGAGAAGCACAGCTAGCAGCAGGCAGAATCGCGCGATCGTTTCGAGCAGCTTCCTGGACGAGCAGGGCTTGGTCAAGAACGCATCCACCGGCGGCATGTTCTGATGTTCACCGCCCGAAAGCACGATGATGCGCGCTGCACCCGACGCTGCGCGGATCAACCGCATGCCGTCCTCCGGTGTTGGAAGCTGAAGATCCATGAGGACCATTTCGCAACCGGGAAGCCGATCGAGCGCCTCAGCGGCGGTTTCCGCGGTTACGACCTCATGGCCGGACTGTTCCAGAATCAGCCGCCGGACCTCCAGCTGACCGGTATCGTCTTCCACCACCAGGATGCGCGCCATTTAGCCAAACTCGATGCCCGCGATCACTACCTGCGGCATCTGGTTGTTCCAACTCTCTGGAATTTCATCGAAAGGCAAGCGGAACGAGCGCGACTCTCCCGGCTTTACCAAGCTGTTGACGATGGGCACGCGCTTGCGGAGAACAACCTCGCCGTACCGGTTGTAGAAGATGCAGTAAACGTCGACTTCTTTAACCGGACGAGGGCCGCCATTGGTGATTTTGCCCTCGATTTCGGTCACCATCTGCTGGACGTAGCTTTCGGTGGCCTTCATGGTGACGTCGGCCAACTGGAGATTGCGAACGTAGGCCTTGGCATCCGGCGTTAGAGGCGGGGCGCTAGCAGCAGCGGCGGGATGATTGACGTACCAGACCACCGCACCGCCCAGCAATAGCATGGCGGCCAGGATGTAGATTGCGCTCCTACTGGCCACTGACAGTCATCTCCCCGATCATCACCGTCGGCGAGGCCACGGAGCCGCGAAACTCCAGATCCGAGCCGATGGCTGCAAAATCCATCAACATCTGCTGCAGCGTCGACGCGATGGTGATCTCGGATACAGGATACGCGAACTCGCCGTTCTCAATCCACTGGCCGGCGGCGCCGCGCGAATAATCGCCGGTGACGGTGTTAACGCCGGAACCGATCAACTCGGTGACATACAGTCCTTTTCCGATTCGACGGATGATCTCTTCGGCCGAGCGCTCGCCCTTTTCAAGGAATAGATTGCCGTGCCCGACGCTGGCGTTGCCGGTGAGGCCGCGCGCCGCGTTACCAGTAGTTCGAAGGCCCAGCTTTCGAGCAGTATAGGTGTTAAGCAGATAGCTGGCGAGAATGCCGCGATCGATCACCACGGTGCGCCGAGTGGGGACGCCTTCGTCGTCGAAGGGCGAAGTGCCGAAGAGACCCGGGATGGTGCTGTCGTCGATGATCGTGATATTTTCCGAGGCGACGCGCTCGCCCAGTTTGTCCGCCAGGAAGGAAGCCTTGCGATAGATCGAGTCGCCGTCAATGGCCTCGAAGATGTTACTGACAAGCGAACGGGCGGTGAGCTGGTCGAAGACCACCGGTACTTTCTGAGTCGGAACTTTACGCGAACCGAGGCGGCGAAGCGCGCGCTGTGCGGCTTTGCGTCCGATTGCGGCCGGGCTCTCAAGCTTCGCATAACTGCGGGCGTTCGAATACCAATAATCGCGCTCCATGGACTCGCCTTCGCGCGCCACTGGAGTGGTGCTCAACGAACAACTGCTGACCCGGTAGGAGCCCAGGAAGCCGCGCGAGTTGGCGAAGACGCGTTCCCCGCTGTAGGCGTCAAAGGATGCGCCTTCGGAGTTAGTAATGCGCGGGTCGGCGGATAGCGCCGCGTCTTCAGCCTGAAGCGCATGGTCGATTCGCTGCGAGGTGTCGATGCGGCTGACGTCGTCCGAGTAAAGCTGCAAATCGCCAGGAAGCGAACCGAGCTCGGATGGGTCGGGCAGGCCGGCGTGCGGATCTTCCGTGGAGATGGCAGCGATTTCGATAGCCGAATCGACCAGCTTGCGGATGCCTTCGCTTGAAAGGTCGGAGGTATAGGACGAGCCGACGTGCTTGCCGAGCAAGATCCGCAGACCCGCTCCACGGGATCCGGCGTCTTTCAGCGTCTCGAGCGAGCGCATGCGGACACCGGCCGAAAATTCTTCGCCTTCCGAAAGCGTGCATTCGGCATCGCTCGCGCCGCGGTCGAGAGCGAGCCGGACCACTTGAGAGGCCAGCTCGGCGTCGATCATCCCGAGGTGCCGCCTACGGTCATGCGATCGACTTTAATGGTGGGAATCCCAACACCGACTGGAACGGACTGGCCTTCCTTGCCGCAGATCCCGATGCCTTCATCCAACTTCAGATCATTGCCGACCATGCTGACGTACTTGAGGGCTTCGGGGCCGTTACCGATCAGCGTGGCGCCGCGGACCGGCCGGGTGATGCGGCCGTCTTCGATCAGGTAACTTTCCGATGCGCTGAAATACGAAATTGCCGCTGGTGATGTCTACCTGGCCGCCGCCGAAATTGGCGCAGTAGAGGCCGCGCGGAGTGGATCGTACGATGTCGGCGGGATCGCTGTCGCCAGCCAGCATGAAGGTATTGGTCATGCGAGGCATGGGAATGTGCTGATAGCTTTCGCGGCGTCCGTTGCCGGTGACTCCGGATCGCAAAAGACGGCTGGACAGCTTGTCGAACAGGTAGCCGCGCAGCACACCTTTCTCGATCAGGACGTTCTTCTGCGTCGGCGCGCCTTCATCGTCGACGTTGAGCGATCCTCGGCGATTGCGGATAGTGCCATCGTCAATTACAGTACACAGTGGGCTGGCCACCTGCTGTCCAATGCGATCGCTGAAGGCCGAGACCTTCTTGCGATTGAAATCGGCTTCCAGGCCATGCCCCACGGCTTCGTGGAGCAGAATGCCAGGCCAGCCGGGGCCAAGCACCACGGTCATCTCGCCGGCGGGGGCAGGCACGGCGTCCAGTTGCACGATGGCCTGACGGGCAGCTTCCTGGGCGAAAGCCTCCGGCGACTTGTTCGTTCTGGAAAAAATCGAGCGCAACCCGTCCGCCGCCACCGGCATAACCTCGCTGCGGACTGCCGTTTCCCTCGCGAGCGAGCACGCCGACGTTCAAGCGCGCCATGGGCTGCCGATCGAAGCTGAGCACGCCATCGCTGTTGGCCACCAGTACGTGGCGCAGGCTGTCGCCGTAGCTGGCCTGGACCTGGAAAATCCGAGGATCATAGGCGCGGGCGGCCCGGTCGGCTCGTTTCACCAGATCCACGCGCTCGGTTAGGCTGGTTTCGTTGGGGGCCTGAAGAATTGGATAAAGATCGCGCTTGTTGGCTTCCTCAAATCCGGTCTTGTCGACCTTCGCGGGCCCTTTCGCGATGCAGGCGGCGACACGGGCGGCTCGGCGAATCCTCTCCGGGCTGAGATCGTCGCTATAGGCGTAACCCGTACGCTCACCGGCGATCACACGCACGCCGACGCCGAGAGAGACTCCCTGGACGGCGCTCTTGACGATAGATTCGTCAATGCTGAGGCTGCTGGTAGCCAGGTATTCGAAGTACAGATCAGCGTAGTCACCGCCGGCCGAAAGCGCCTGATCGAGATAGGACTGGAGGTCGTGCTCGGTGATGCCGAATTTTTGCCCGAAGAAGGAATCGGATAAAGCCATGTACTTTCAGCGTAGCAAGGCAGGAGACAGGGGGCAGAAGGCAGGAGGCTGGAGGCAGAAGGCAGGGGGCAGAAGGCAGGAGGCAGGAGGCAGGAGACAGAGGGCAGGAGGCAGGGGCAGAAGGCAGGAGGCGGCAGAAGGCAGGAGACAGGAGACAGAGGGCTGGAGGCAGGAGGCGGAAGGCGGAAGGCAGGAGACAGAAGGCAGGAGCCTGGAGGCAGGAGGGCAGGAGCCTGGAGGCAGGAGGGCAGGAGGCAGGGGGTCTCGCTCACACTCAGCCGTTCAAACCCCATTGACTATCGAACTCCGTGAGCTTGGCACGGCACTTCTCGCAGATCAGCAGATGTTCTTCCACTTCGCCGAGGCGAGGTTCCTGCAGCAGTCCTTTGCTGTATTGCGCCAGGTGTTCATCGGGTACATGGTCGGTCATGATTCCCGTCGGCCCGCGAGGAGGGCAAATAGAAAAAACGAACTATGGCCCTGGAGCGTAGTATAGCTGGCGAGCACGGCCGGCTGGCGCCGTTGCGAGGGATGGCCCGGCGCTTCGGCCGTCACGCCAGAGCGAATTGAGGGAAAAAGGCGGGCTGATCGGCACGGATTTTGTTGCCGAACCTGATCGTGCCCGCCACTGACTGTGCTGCTATTGAAGGATGTACCTACTTGCCGTAGGGAATAAATGCGTTGACCGTACGCTTATCGCTCACCACCTGATCCATCCTTTGATTGGCATTCTGATGCTTATGCATACGGGCCGGATGGACACGCGGCGATTGCGAGGCGAGCGCGATCTGCTCATCGCCTGAAATCCGCGTCGTAGTCACGTCGTTATTCTTGGCGGCAAAAAGTAGGCCGCCGGCGAGTAAGGAACCTAAGAGTACTTTTTTCATTGTCTGTCCTCCTTCGCAGAATTAGCGGGCAATTTCAGTGCCTCGGAGATAAAGCTATCTTACGGTGGAAGATCGGGATTGTAACCCACAGTTTACTCTTGTAAAATCGACCCATGCCGAGCTACTGCTCTAACTGTGGCTCACCCGTCTCCGGCCCATTCTGTGGGACTTGCGGCCAGAAGCTGCAAGCTTCTGTAACTCCGGCCCACCACTACTGCCGGTAACACCCGCTGCAGCCCCAGCCCAGCCCTCCAGTTCACGAAAACCCTTATTGATCGGTTGCGCCATTGTAGTAGTTCTGTTTGCCGCGGGCATCGCGGGAACCGTTTACGGTTTCTATTGGTTCAAGAACAAGGCTATCGCCAAGGTGGCGTCCTACAGCGGCGGCATGGTGGGCTCTCCGGCCGAGGTGCGAGTGACGCACGGAAACACCTGCTCGCTGCTTTCTCGCGATGACCTGCAACAGTTGCTCGGGGTTACGATTGAAAAAACTGTAGAGATCATGGAAGGTTCCGCGCCAGGCTGCGCCTATTACACTAATCCTGCCGGCTTCGAGCAACTTCGCAACTTAGCCATCGAGCAAGCGCGTAAGCAGGCAGAGGCTGCGAAAGACGAGCCTGCTTCGAAATCCGATAATCCGCTCACATTACTGAAGAACGTCAACCAACTCGAAGGAGTGGTGAAGGCCTTGAGCCTGACGCAAGGTGGCGACAAAGAGGGCCGCGCTTTTGCGTTTACAGTGGACCGGGGCTTCGGACGCGGAAACTGGACCACGCTTCGAGCCACGACGGCCTTGGTTCCGGGCTTCCAGGAGGTGCAAGGCGTCGGCGATCATGCCATGGTCGGCTCGTTCGGGCACGTTCTGCATGTGCTCCAAGGAGACAACCTCATCAGCCTGGAGCTGACATGGGTACCGGACGCGCGCACTCGCGGCGGCGACATCGCACGCAAGATCGCGTCGCATCTTTAGCGATGAACCTACTGCTACAGGATTTCCGGTACGCCTGGCGGATGCTGCGCAAGAACTTGGGCTTGAGCGCGGTGGTGGTGCTTTCGTTGGCGATCGGGATTGGCGCGAATAGCGCGATCTTCAGCGTGGTCGACGCGCTGCTGCTTCGGCCGCTGCCCTATCCTGAACCAGAGCGGCTGGCCAACATTTGGCTGCATTCGCCTGCCATCGGCATCTTTCGCGATTGGCCATCGCCGGGACAGTATGTCGATATTCAAAATGAAAACCATTCGTTCGAAGAGATGGCCATCGCGCATCTCTATGGCATGACGGTAACGGGCCGCGATCAGCCGGAGAGGATCGATGGAATGCGAGCTTCGTCTACCTTGCTGCGCATGCTGGGAGCGAAGCCGCTGCTCGGACGCGTGCTGCTGCCCGAAGAAGACAAGCCGGGCAAGGCGGACGTCGCGATTCTTAGTTACCGGCTGTGGAGGCGATTGTTCAGCTCCGATCCGCAAATCGTGGGCAAGAGCATCACGCTGGACGGGAAACAATGCACCGTGGCCGGCGTGTTGCGTTCGGACTTTTCGATTAATTCAGAGGCGATGCCGGCTGAAGGCCTATTGACAAGGTGGATGTGTTTCTACCGCTGCCGCTCGGCGCCGATGCCGCGCAACGGCGTGGAGACGAAAACTACAACATAATGGTGCGGCTGAAGCCGGGCGTTTCGGTGCAGCAGGCTCAAGCAGATGTTGACCTCATCGCAAATCGCATACGGGTGAAGGACAAGCGCGACCGCACGTTCGGCATGACCGTAACCGGATTGCAGGAGCAAGTGGTGGGCGATGTGCGGCGTGCGTTGCTGGTGCTGCTCGGCTCCGTGGCGCTGGTTCTGCTGATCGCCTGTGCCAACGTGGCGAACCTGCTACTGACGCGCGCGGCCGGGCGCGAGAAGGAAGTTGCCATCCGCACGGCCTTGGGAGCGGGAGGGCTGCGGATCGCCCGGCAATTGTTGACTGAAAGCGTGCTGCTGGCCGTGGTCGGCGGCGCGGCTGGGTTGGTGATCGCGCAATGGACGCTCTATCTAGTCCGCAGCGTCAATCCGGGGAATATTCCGAGGCTGGACGACATCGAAATCAACGGCGCAGTTCTGGCGTTTACCTTCGGGATTTCCATTGTGACCGGCGTTCTGTTTGGCGTGGCGCCGGCATGGCGGGCTATGAAGGTGGATCTGAACACGTCGCTGAAGTCGGGTGGGCGCAGCGGACAGAGCGATGGTGGTCTGAGTCTGGCGCGGAATCGGTTGCGCGGGCTGCTGGTGGTTTCCGAACTGTCGCTTTCTTTGATGTTGCTGATCGGCGCCGGGCTGCTGATCCGGAGCTTCGTGCGGCTTCAAAGTGTCCCGCCAGGTTTTGCAACCGACCACATTCTTTCGATGCTGGTGGCAAATGGCCCGAAATACCACACGGCCGCGGCTCAGTTTTTCCAGGAAGCCGGAGATCGCATCACCCACCTGCCGGGTGTGAAGAGCCAAGGCCTGGTTTCGGCGCTGCCGCTGACCGGATCGGTGGGTTGGGGTGAGATCAATGTGGAGGGATATACGCCGCCGCCCGGTCAGGAACTTCAGGTGGACGTGCGCGTCGCGAGCAACGACTATTTTCGCGCCATGGATATACCTTTACTGAAAGGCCGGTTCTTCAACGAGCATGACACCAAGGACAGCCAGCGGATGGCGATCATCGACGAGAAGTTCGCCCAGCGCTTCTGGCCGCACGATAATCCGATTGGAAAGCATCTTTGGTTCGATCATCCGGAGAAGCCATCCATCATCGCCGGCGTGGTGGGAGTGGTCAAGCAATACGGTCTCGATAGCGAAGGCAAGATCGCGGTGTACTTTTCCCATCAGCAAGGGCAATCCAATATTATGTACCTGGTGGTGCGCACGGCTTCCGATCCGGTGGGACTCACCGGCGCGATCGTCCGTGAAATTCACGCCGTCGATCCGAATGCGGTGGTGTATCAGGTTCGCACGATGCAGGATCGGCTCCACGATTCCCTCGCCCGGCAACGCTTCTCGACTTTGATGTTGGGCGCATTCGCGGCGTTTGCCTTGCTGTTGGCGGCGGTGGGAGTTTACGGTGTAATGTCGTATCTGGTATCGCAAAGCACGCACGATATCGGAGTGCGAGTGGCTCTGGGCGCGCAGCCGGGTAACATTCTCGGCTTGGTGGTCCGGCAGGGAATGGAACTGGCGGCGATCGGAATTGTAGGCGGCTTGATCGGGGCCCTGGTATTGACGTCGGGCGATGACCAGCCTGCTGTTCGGAGTCACTTCGACCGACGCTGTTACGTTCAGCTCGGTGGCTTTGATTCTCGCCCTGGTGGCGTTCGCCGCAACCGTGATTCCGGCGCTTCGGGCGACCAGTGTCGATCCGATGGTCGCTTTGCGGGAGGAATAGGCGAACCCAAGCGTCGGCGTGAGTGCCGACGCGGCACGCACGAGTGCGTACGCCACGATAAATTCAGTTAATTGGCTAGTGGATCGGGCCTTAACTGGAAGTGCAGCACCTTGCTCATCGTGCCCTTCCCGGTCTCGGTATGGAACATGGCTCGAGTCGCGTAAGTCGACCAGAGTCCCTTGCCCTTCCATCCGGTCTTCGGGTCGTCGATCCGGCCGTCCAAGCCCTTGGCGAAGAATCCGATCGGATATGGCACGCGCAGCGTAACCCACTTGCCGTTCGAGAGCGCCATAAGCGCATCCTCGCCGTTGCCGGTGGCGATTGGAGTGTTCTTGCCCAAACCGAAGGTATTGAACTGATCCACCCAGTCGTAGTAACTGGCCTCGGCGCTGCCTGAATCCTTCACGTTCTTGAACTGTGGCGCGGGGAACGGATAGAGCGTCCACCCTTCCGGACAATGCTGTCCAGTTGCACTGGGGCCGTTCAGCACTGCGCACTTGCGCCGGTCGAAACTGGCGAAGTGGCCGCTGGCGAGCACGGTCCACACGACGCCGTTGGTATCGATGTCGAGGCCGCGCGGCGAGAAACCTTGAACCGGGGCTTTGGGATTATTCCAGGGTAGCTCGTAGCGTTCTGCCAACGCGGTCTCGGGAGGATTCGAACCCGGGTTCAGCCGCACAATCGACCCGGGGAACCCGAGCACCGTTCCCCAGACTGAACCATCCGCTGGGCTCACGGTCACGCCGTAGAAAGATCCCGAGATGCGCATGTCCTTCTTAGAATCGACAGGCTGGCCTGGTTCGACATATGCATCGCGCTTGCCGTTGCCATTGGTATCGAGAACGAGCGCGGTCCAGCCCTGCGATTTCTGCTCGTCGTGCGTCTCCTCGAACATTTTGACGTTCAGCCATCCGACCACGTCGCCGCCACCGCCGCTCGAGGTCCATAGCGTGTGGTTGGCGTCTTCGGCGAACTGCAAATGGTGGGTGCTGAAACAGGTATCGATGAGCGTGAACTGTTTAGTCTTAGGATCGAACATGGCCAACTGCCGGCCGCTGCGGTTGACCGGAAATAGTTTCGCCGACAACAGCGGCGAGCCTTCCTTGCAGTACGCGGGATTCTCCGGAGGGCGAATCACCGACGTCAGCCACACGCGGCCTTTCTCGTCGAACATCGGATTGTGGATGTTGGTGAGGCTGTCCCAGATAGCTTCGTCGCCCCAGTACGCCGAAGGCTTCATTGGCGGCGGCGGACCCTCGGTCTTAGGATCACGCACCGGCACTTTCACGAAACTGGCGGTGTTGTGCACCGGATCGAGGATGGGCACGTTATCGGTGCTGAGTTCGGGCGACCCGTACAACAGGCCGTTGGCGTTCACGGTGGGATTTCGTTTGTCGGTGGCGATCTCATCGTGCAAGTAAGATTTCGGACTGGCCCAATCCCACTCGGTGATGACGACATTTCGCTCGGCGCCTTGCGGGCGGGATGGCGCCGGGGGCAACTCGCCTTGGGCGATGCGAGTGGTCCAGTCGCCGAACATGGCCTCGGCGCGCTCCTTGCCCATGCGGCCGATGCCGCCGACCATCGCGCTTCCGGCCTGTCCCGACTGAATTCTGCGGTCCCAAGCCTGCGCGGGCGAATCGAAATTGCCGAGCGCCTTGGGGATCTCGCGCGTGGCCTTGGTGCCTAATTGATGACACGACCAGCAGCTATCGGTCTTCACCATTTCCAGCCATTCGGCCTGGCTCTTCATGTTCGGCGAAATGCCGTTGCCCTTGGGACCGGTGCCGGGGAATTCGTTCTTTTCTGGAACCTTCAAGAGCGAATACCAATAGCTGGCCGGATAATAATTAGCGGCCGCGCGCGCATCCGGCGCAACCATGGCGGTGAGGTTTACCATCTTTCCAGGCATGCTCTGGACTTTCGGCCCATCGACCAGGCCGTAGCCACGTGTCCACAAGGTATAGTTTGCTTTCGGAAGATCCGGGAGCACGTAGCGGCCGCGATCATCGGTCACCACGATTTTGGCGTACTTGGTCGGCAGGTCTTTGGTTTCGGCGATCACCCAGGCACCAGCCTCGGGCCCTTTGGCGCTAGAGACCACGCCGCCGATATCGTCGTTGTCGATGCGCACATCGTTAGCGGATTGTTGCGCGGTTAGATAAACCACACAGCCGGCCGCCACGATACCTGCCAAATACAGAGTCCTTCTGGTCCGCATGCGAGCGCTCCTTTCGGCTTCCCTGACGGCTTAGTATATACCCGCTGGAGCAGGATCGAAAGGTTAGGAAAGAAGAAGGATCGAGGTTGGTTTAGAGGCCGGCTATAGCAGCAGCTTCACCGTGGGAAAGGTCCATTTGCGAGTGCAGACGCGCTGAGAATTTCGGAGCTTTTGGTTCGGCCGTCGCTGGAATGGGCTGCGCTGGCGATTGCCCTTCGAGTTCCAACGGCTTGGTGCAGGGCTCGTACGACTTGATTGGAGGTTTCGCTGCGAACAGGCGCTCCAGCCCCAATCGGTCCATGGCTTTGAAATAGGCCTCTTTGTGCTCAGCAGAGCAGTACCGCTCGTGAAGAAGTCTCATTGGTAATGAGAGGCTCGATTCACAGAACATGCAAGTCGTAACCACGTCGCGTAATCTCCGCGATTGATTTAGCAGGTTGCAGACCAATCCAGCAAGAGTTGGAAGTCATTGAGCACAGAGCGGATTCAGCGCATCAAACTTCGGACGAGAGAGGACTAGTTGAGACTTATTGTCGCGGTACTCGGGTAGCGTATGGTCCATTCTTGTTATTGCCGAGCTGCGATCAGATGGGTGATTTTGGGCGGCTCAGGGCCCCGATGAAAAGCTCGGGCCAGCGCTTCCATTTCTCGATCGGAGACAGTAACGCGCTCATGCTGGCGCAGGTGCTCGGCCCAACTTTCGACCACGAAGGTCTCGAGAAACCGTCCGGGCTCGGCGGCCTCTTCGTAGAGGCCCCAGCGAATGGCTCCATCGCGCCGGCGGATTTGCCGTACTGCTTTCATGGCGTGCGCGAACTCCTTTCCGCGGGCCGGATCGACCAGGTATTCGACTGTTACCAATACCGGTCCGTGCTCGGGATGGAAGCCAGCGAGCGGAGGCGGCTCCGGCCAATGGAGGGACGGCGTGGTGTCGATTCCGAGAGTGGCGAGCCTCAGACGTGAAGTGGCGGCGGCGCCGGCAAGCAGGGTGACAGCCGCTATGGCTAGAGTTGTGCGGAGTCCTAAATACGATGCAACTTCGCCCCAGATCACGCTGCCGACGGCCATGGCTCCTTGAAAAACGAGCAGGTAGACAGCTAATGCCCGGGCGCGGACCCAGGCGGGAAGCGAGGTCTGCGCGGCGGTGTTCAAGGTAGAGTTGGTACACATCCAGCCGATGCCACCGGCCAGCATCAGTGCTGTTACGGCGACGAAATTCTCCAGATAGGCCAGCGCCAGATTCACCAGGCCGAAGAGGACCACGGCGGAGGTGGCGATCGCTTCGGGCGAAAGCAGTTGGCGTAGTCGTCCGCTGATCAGGGCGCCGATCACGGAACCGACTCCGAGGCACCCGAGCAGTAGGCCGAAACCAGTGCTCTCACTATGCAGTTCGTTTTTCGCTACCAGTGGAAGCAGCGACCACAAGGCGCTGGCCGAGATGACGAAGGCGCCGGATCGTAATAGCACCGCGTGCATAGGAGGAGCGAAGCGTATGTAGCGCATCCCGGCCCAGATCGCGTTCCGCACTGTTTCGGTGGATTTGGGCGTGGTGATGGGCTCGCGCTTCCAAAGATAGAGGACGACCATTACGCCGACGAAAGAGATGGCGTTGAGGATAAAGGCAGCGCCGGCGCCGACGGCAGCAACCACTAGTCCACCAAGTGCGGGGCCAATGGCGCGCGCAAGATTGAAGCCGACCGAGTTGAGGGCGACGGCGGCCGGAATCTCCGACATCGGCACCAGGTCCGGCATAATCGCCGCCCATGCGGGTCCATTCAGGGTGGCGCCGAGGCCGAGCGCGAAGGTCAACCATAAGAGTGTCCAGGGGCCGGTTTTGCCAGTGACTGTTAGTGCGCCGAGAACGCCCGCGGCGGCCAGCATCAAGCCCTGTGAGACGATCAGGATTTTTCGGCGGTCGACGATGTCTCCGATCGCGCCGGCTGGAACGCCGAGCAGGAATACGGGAAGATTCGTGGCGGTCTGGACCAAAGCCACCAGCAGCGGCGATGGCGCCAGGGTCACCATCAACCAGGCGGCGCCGGCGTTTTGCATCCAGGTGCCGATGTTGGATACGGCGTTCGCGATCCACAACCAACGAAACCAGGTATAAGCCAGGGGGGACCAAGTGCTTTGGCGGGAAGAAGTCGCTTGAGCCAATTCCTATTTTAAAGGGATGGCGGGTCGGGGACCGTCGGCAGATGAGGGCTGCCCCACGAAGAATAAACCTTTGGCCTTCGAATGGCCCAGCGAATAGGTGATGCGTCTGGGTCGAGGCGGAGCGTGTCACGGAATGCGATTACTTCTCGATGTTTGCGCCCTTGCGCTGGATGACGTGCGCGCGCCTAAGTGATCGACGACGATCCGGCGGTCGAGCTGCTCGACAGTGTTTGAGGAGCTGTGCGATTTGGGGCGGAGGGAGTCATCGTCCGCGAAGGTCGCGGCCGCGTTCTCATATTTTGTCGACTTCGAGCATCTTAGTTCTTCGGCAGCAGATGTTTCTGGACTTTTCCGAGGGCGTTGCGGGGAAGCTTATCCACCAAAATGAATTGGCGCGGGATTTTGAAAGATGCAAGTTTTTCGCGGCAGCAGGCTTCGAGATCGGCGGGATTGACTGGCCGGGTGGTGACGATGTAGGCGACGGGAACTTCACCGCGAACGCGGTCGGGTGCAGCGGCGACGGCTGCCTCGGCGATGCCTTCTTGCTCTTCCAAAAACTCCTCGATTTCGCGCGGATAGATGTTGAAGCCGCCGGAAATGATGAGATCGCTCTTGCGCCCGCACAACGTGTAGTAGCCATCGGGAGAGCGGACGGCCAGATCGCCGGTGCGGAAATAGCCATCGCGGAAAGCCGCGAGGGTGGCTTCATCGCGTCGCCAGTAGCCGGGAAAAATGTTGGGGCCTTTGAGATAGACTTCGCCTGTTTCGCCGTCGGCGACCGGGCGGCCTTCGGCATCGAGCAATCGCACGGAAACGGCAGGCAAAGGGAGTCCTACGCTGCCAGGCCGGCGCTCGCCGATGTAGGGATTGCTGATGTTCATGATGGTCTCGCTCATGCCGTAGCGTTCGAGGATGGTGTGGCCAAATAGCGCATGGAATTCGTCGAAGATTTGCGCCGGAAGCGGAGCCGAACCGGAGACGAAGAGCCGCATCGCCGCGCCGATCTGGTGGGCCTGTTCGACGGGGATGTCGAGGAGGCGAACGTAAATCGCCGGGACGCCGAAGAAGAGCGTCGGGCGGAAATCGAGAAACTCGGCAGCGGCTTTTTGGTGCTCGAAACGTTCGAGCAGCCGCATGCGGCATCCGCTCACCAGCCAGGTGTGCAGGCCATTGCCGAGGCCATGAACGTGGAAAAGCGGAAGGGCGAGCAGGAATCGATCAGCGCTAGTGATCTGCCAACAGGCGGTGAGATTCATCGCATTGGCGGCGAAATTGTTGTGGGTGAGCACGGCGCCTTTGGATGTGCCGGTGGTCCCGGAAGTATAGATGATGCCCGCGGGAGCATCGCCATCGAGGTCAACGTGAGGGCGCTCGTTGGGCAGCGCCGCGGCGGTGCGCGCGAGGCCGGCGGGATCCCAAATAGGAACAGGGCTCGCGAATTCGGTGTTCGAGACGACGGCGACCGGGTCGGCATCGGTGAGGATGTGAGTAATCTCGCGATCGCGATAGAGGATGTTGATGGGGACGAAGATGACGCCGAGCTTGACGCAGGCGAGGTAAAGATCGATCATCTCGGTGCAGTTGGGGAGATAGGCGCAGAGGCGATCCCCAGGGTGGAGACCGCGCTGGGAAAGCAATTGGGCGAGGCGATTGGTGCGGGCGTCGATGTCGCCGAAGGTGTAGGTGGCGCCTTGATATTCGAGCGCGGGCGTGTCGCGGCGGCCGAGGAGCGAGAGGTCGAAGAGCTGGGCCAGGTTCAAAGTGCTATTGTACGAAGCCGACGATCTGGTTGTTGGCCGGATTCAAGGCATGGATCTCGCTGGCGTAGTATCGATGGACACCTATGTCTTTGACCCGCGGCACCTGTAGCCGCGGGTAGCATGGGGAGAGAATTCGTCGATAATTTCGGGAGCAAACGGAGGGGTCGCCAGAGGCTCTTTCTGAGTGCTACTGGCAACCGGTAAGCGAGGGCGCCATGCGAAGGCGTTCGCATGAGTGCGAACGCGGCGCGCAAGAGTGCGTGCGCTACGCTACTGAACCAGTGAAGGGCCGTTGCTGATGCCGGCCGAAGAAGTCCGGAACTCGTATTGATGGATCTCGATGGCGGCCATTCCTTCTTCGCTACGGACTATGCGCCCTCGGGCAACCAGCTTCAGAGCGACGGTGGCGTTGAGCTGCGCCGGCCAGTTGATGGAGATTTCCAGGCGTTTTCCAGGCAACAGGTGCCGATCGGTGGTAAACAGGACGCCGTTGCTGCTCATGTTGAGCGTTTTGCCAACGCCCACGTCATCTGTGCTCTTGCGGTTGAAAATCTTGAAACGGACTTCCCGCTCGATAGGGAACCGGTCCGCGCCTCGGCGATCGTTTTCGTCTTTTTCCAGTCTCACAACGTGCTCCCGTAAGTGTTCAGTTTCACTAGGTCTCGCTTGCACACCCAGATTGAGGTAGGGACGGGAGGGCAACAATAGCAGAGTCTTCCTAATTTGGGGTGGTACCAGGCCCTGGATGAAGTAGTACGTTACGGCCAGCGGAACCTATTACTTCGACGGCTTTTTGCGGGCCCGGATGGCTTCCAGGCGCTCGGCGATTTTCTGCTCTACGCCCCTATTGGTGGGCTCATAGAAGCGTGTGCCGGCGAGGGATTCGGGCAGGCACTCCATATCGGTCAGGGCATCCTCGAACTGGTGGGCGTGTTGGTAGCCAGCGCCGTAACCCCAGCTTTTCATGAACCCGGTCGGAGCGTTTCGTAGATGGAACGGGACCGGCTCGGCCCGATGATTCTCCACCGCCTCCATCACCCGGTTGAGGGCCTGGTAGGAAGCATCCGATTTGGGGGCGGAAGCCAGATAGATGGTGGCCTGCCCGAGGGCGAGATCCCCTTCCGGAATCCCCAGGAAATGGACGGCCTGCTGGGCGGCAATAGTCTGCTCTAAAGCGCGCGGATCGGCCAGCCCGATATCTTCGATGGCCATACGGACCAGGCGTCGCGCTATGTACATACGATCCTCACCGGCTTCGAGCATCCGGCCCAGCCAATAAAGCGCGGCGTCGACATCGCTCGACCGCACGGATTTGTGGAGCGCCGAGATGACGTTGTAATGCTCCTCGCCGGCCTTGTCGTAGAGCAGCATCTTCCGCTGGATGGAATCTTCCACGGCCTCGGTGGTGAGCTGGCCCTCTTTGGAAGCCGCCGCTGAAAGCTCCAGGATGTTGTAAGCGGTGCGCGCGTCGCCGTTGGCATAGATCGCGATCTGACGAAGCAGATCTTCAGGCGCCTTCACTCCGACAGCCGGTAGCGCCCGGCCGAGCAGGCCGACGATCTCGTCCTCGGTGAGCGGCTTCAGCATGTAGACTTTCGTCCGTGAGAGTAGCGCCGAGATCACCTCGAAAGATGGATTTTCGGTGGTCGCGCCGATCAGTATGATGTCGCCGCGCTCGACGTACGGAAGAAAGGCATCCTGCTGGGCCTTGTTGAAGCGGTGAATCTCATCGATAAAGATCAGCGTTCGTCGTCCCGACCGGCGATTGCGCTCGGCGTCGGCCATGACAGCCTTGATCTCCTTGATGCCGCTGAGTACGGCACTGAAGGGAATGAAATCGCAATGGGTGAGGCGCGCGATGATCCTGGCCAGGGTCGTTTTGCCGACACCGGGAGGTCCCCAGAGAATGATGGACGTGAGCTGATCGCGCTCGATCTGGCGGCGCAGCGGTTTGCCCGGCGCGAGAATATGCTGCTGTCCGACGAAGTCTTCGAGCGTGGTGGGACGCATGCGTTCGGCCAACGGCCGTTTAGCATCCTCTGGGGCGCTCGCTAACGGATCTGGTTCAAAGAGGCTCACGCTGCGGCCATCCGTTGTTTTCTGGCGGCATAGAGAGCGATGCCGGCGGCCAAAGCTGCGTTGAGCGACTCCACGCCGACGGTTGGAATCCGAACGTCGATAGCCTTGGCGCGCAGCCGGTCGCTGACGCCGCGTCCTTCACTGCCGACGATGATGGCGCATTTGCGGCCGAAGTTGCACTCGCCCAGATCGAGAGTTCCGTTGGGCATCAGCGCGAACATATCCAGCTTGCGTTGTTCGATGGCGGCCAGCAGAAGTTGCGGGTCCATGGCGGCGACCAGCGGTACGCGGAAGACCGAACCGGCCGAAGCACGCAGGCATTTCGGATTGTAAGGGCTGACGGTGCCCTTGAGACACGCTACGCCGGTGGCGCCGAACGCTTCGGCCGCACGCAGGATTGCACCGGCGTTGCCCGGATCCTGCAAGCCGTCCAGGATCACCGCGAGGCATTCGCCGCGGAACAATTGTTCGACGGTCCAGCGCGGCGGACGCACCAGCGCAAGCACACCCTGGCTGGCCTCGGTGGCGGAGATGCTTTGGAACAGATCATCGGGGAGAACCACTACGCGAATCTTCTTCAAACCGCGCACGTGGCTTTCCACGGCGGTACGCACCGATTCAGCAGCGAACACCGTTGAAATCTCGCAATCGCTGCGCAGCGCTTCTTCGAGCAAATGGAAGCTTTCAGCGATCGAGAATCCATCGTCGGTGGTGGAGCCGCGCAGGATCGCTTTGCGGACTTCCTTTAGCAGTGGATTTCGCGGACTCGTGAGTGTTGGCATAAAGTAGAGTTTGAAGACCGGTCTCGGTCGCCTGCCAAATCTATCATGAAATGGATTGTTGCCATCGCGCTACTGCTAGCGGTGACGGCTACGGTGTTGAAGGTCACCCAGGTGGCTGCGGCCATCCAAAGCCAATCCACTGTTGACGAAGCTCAACGTGCCGACGCGATCATGGTGTTGGGCGCAGCGGAGTATCGCGGTAAACCATCGCCGGTGCTGGAAGCGCGTCTTAATCATGCGCTGTTCCTCTACTTGAAGGGGATGGCCCCGCGCATCATCACTACCGGCGGAGCCGGCGGAGATCCAGTGTTTACCGAAGGCTCCGTGGGGCGTTCGTATCTGGCCGAGCACGGCGTACCGCCCGAAGCGATCGTAGTGGAACGAGAAGGCGAGACCACGGCCCAGAGCGTCGCGGCGGTGGTGGAGATCATGCGCCGCATGAGTCTGAAATCCGCCATCGTGGTGAGCGACGGCTATCACATCTTTCGTGTGAAGAGGATGCTGGAATCGAGCGGACTGATGGTCTACGGGTCGCCGCGCCCCTCCGTTCCGCCCGGGGGCTGGCAAGAGAAGTGGCAGTACTATCGGCAAGCGGTCGGGTATCTGCTGTGGCGGGTTGGCATTAACATTTAGCCGCGTTAATCCCCAAGCCGCGTTAATCCCCAAACACAAACGCTATTTTTGTGGTAGGATGTTTAAAACCGTTTTAGCTAGTTGTTAGCCAAGCTGTAGACAGGTCCTGGTGTTATCAACCAAAGGGGAATCAAGATGATACAGAGGTGGACTTCGTTAGTTATTGCCGTTTTGTTGTGTGGCTTTTCCTTGTACGGGCAAGTTAACGCAACCGGGACGATTGAAGGAGTCGTCGAGTGACAAATCCGGCGCGGTGATTCCGAACGCGGCCGTGAAGCTTTCCAGCCGGGCTACCGGCCTGGCCCGCCAGGAGACGAGCAATTCGGCCGGACAATACCGGTTTGAGTTGCTGCCTGCCGGAATCTATCAAGTGAGCGTGACGCTGCCCGGCTTTGCGACCGCCACATACGAAAATGTCGGCGTTTCGGTGAGCCAGACCACGACCATTGGACATAAGTCTTTCGCCCAGCGCGCAAGCTCAAACTATTACGGTGGAATCGGGCGGTGCGCCTCTGGTGGACACAACCAAGACGGATGTCAGCTTGCCGATTACGACGCAGCAGATCGAGGACCTGCCTTTGAATGGACGCGATTTCGTGAACCTGGCATACCTCGCCCCCGGCGCGCGGCCTGTCAACTCATACGATCCGACCAAGAACCGCATTGGCGTTTTCGCCGTGGATGGTTCCAGCGGCCGCAATGTCAACGTGACTGTGAACGGCGTCGATGACAAGGACAACACGGTAGGCGGGCCGGTGATGCAGCTCCCGCTGGAAGCCGTTCAGGAGTTCCAGATCAGCACGCAGCGCTTCTCGGCTGCGAATGGCCGGAGCGAAGGCGCCTTGATCACCGCGATCACGCAAGTAGCGGAACCAATCAACTGCATGGCTCGCTTTATTTGTTCGATCGCAATCAGGCCATGAATGCCAACGACTATTTCTCCGAGCAGGGCGGTAGCCCCAAACCGGACTATGGCCGCCAGCAATTCGGCGGGTCGATTGGCGGGCCAGTACGGAAGGACAAGGATTTCCTGTTCTTCGCAATCGAGCGCGAGCGCGAGGCCACTAGCATTGCCGTCAATCCCACTTACTACAACGAGCTATTGCTTGCCAAGAACGCCGGGTTGGCCGCACAACCGGCGACTTCTATCCCGACGCCCTATTTCGACTGGCGATACAACGGCCGTTGGGACCATCGCATTAACGACAAGAACAACCTGTTTTTCAGCTATACGAACCAGCACAACAACGGGTTAAACGACCAATCGGCTGCCAACAACGATTTGACGGCGGGTAATTTCACCACCAACCAGTTGATTCTTGCCAGTCTCAACCTCAACTCGGTCATCACGCCCACCGTGGTGAACGCGGTGACATTCGGGTATCAGTATTGGAACAATCTGATCGACTCACAAACCAAAGTCCCAACCGTCACTTTTGGCAGCGGTGAATACTTCGGAACCAATGTCAATGTTCCGCAGCAGTCGTTTCAAAAGAAGTGGCAGTTCAAAGACGATCTATCCATCACCAAGGGCCGGCACAATTTCAAGGTGGGCTTTGATTACCTATACGAGCCCGTACTTGGGCGGTTTCTTCGAGTTCACTCCCACTCCGGGAATCACATTCTTCGACGATCCGAGCAAGATCCTGAGCGACAAAGCGGACTACCCGCTGGGCTTCGCGACCCCCGGCGCCGTCTCCACCATCTCAGGAAACCGCCGGCAACCCCTACTTCCTGTTGAGCACCAAGATGTTCGGCGTTGTATTTCCAGGATGACTGGAAGGTCACCAGACGTCTGACAATCAACCTGGGCATACGTTGGGACAAGGACTTCAATCTCGTCGCCGGTCCGGAACAATTCAAGAGCCGGACCTATCTGGAATTGAAAGCCATCGGCAGCCCGTACGCCGCAGTGCCGCAGCGATGACAATAAGGACTTCAGCCCGCGCGTCGGCTTTGCCTACGATCTTACCGGCAGTGGCAAACACGTGCTCCGCGGCGGCTTTGGTATTTACTACGGCCAGACCTTCGAGAACATCCCACTGTTCATGATCCAGCAGTCCAATCCGACGATTTTCGCGACGACCCTCAGCTTGGCCAATCCGTCCGCTCCACAGGCAGGCGTGCCACCCAGCACTTCCGCCGATCTGGTGCCGGGAACAAACAAGCTGCTCTCGCAATGGCAGTACGGCATAGATCCGCTTCCGGTGCCGCCGCCGCCGCCGACCAGTTTGCCCGCAGGTTCAACGGGCCGCCTGATGGATCCCGGCTATCACAATCCTTACACCGAACAGGAGAACATCGGATATTCGTGGTCGCTCAATGACAACAATGTCATCGAGGCGGATTACGTGCATGTGCTCGGCTTACGTGAGAACAAGAACGTTAATATCAATCCCAAGAATCCCTTGCTGCCGGGCGCCCCGCGTATCTTTACCCCAGCTCTGCAAGCGGCGGGCCAGCCGGTGTTAACAGGCATTACAGATTCCCTTTCGGTCGGGCGGTCCCGCTATGACGGGTTCAATCTCGCCTACCGGCGACGCTTGAGTAAGCGCGTCAGCCTGAATACGAGCTATGTGCTTTCGCGCGCGCTCTCCTACCACGGCGCGGCGGCAAGCTATAGCAACGCTCCATCGAATGTCCTGAATTACCTGGCGCCGTACGACTTCGGACCGACCCCTTCCGATGAGACGCATCGCTTTGTATTAAGTGGAATCGTGATGTTGCCATGGGGGTTCCAATTCGCGCCCATCATGCAACTTGCTTCTGCACGGCCCTATAATCCGGTCCAGGGTGTCGACTATTGGGGCTATGGAACAGGTGGCACTACTGAACAGGCAGTGCTGCTGAAGAGCTCGCCTAACAACTACAAGGCGACCGCCGGCTACACTGCGACGCAAGTCCTGCAATGTATTAACGCCGGAACCTGCACTATCGCCGGATACGACTCGCTGCGCGGAACGCCCTTTTTCCAACTCGACACGCGCTTCAGCAAGATGTTCACGTTCCGTGAGCACTACCGTCTGGAGTTCTTCTTTCAGGCGTTCAACCTGACCAATCGCGCTAATTTCGGAGGCAATTACTCCAACAATATCCGCTCTGGATCTTTCGGCCAACCTCAAGGATTCATCGCTGCTTCCAGCGTTGTGATTCCACAGTTCTTCGCCGGCGAGGCGGGCTTCACGTTCCGGTTCTAGGCAGTCGCATCCGCTTCTGACGGAGGTGGGTGGTGGGGAGTAGGCAGAGCAGGCTCCACTACCCACCACCACTTACCGCTACCCACCACCTATAATTCGAACAGGGCCTATGCGCAAACACTTGGCATTTGGTTCGGGCGTCGTCCTGCTCGCCATCCTGGTGACGCTAGTGGTGTGGCAAGGCTCGTTCAACCTGGACCAGTTTGCTCCTTCCAGCATCCAGCAGACCTACCTGTTCTGGGCCGTCTCCACGCTGGTCTTTATTTTGACCGTAATGCTGGGGTTCATTCTGTTCCGGACGGCCGTGCGGCTCTACATCGAACGCCAGTCCAACCGGCCGGGGTCGCACATCAAGAGCAAGCTGATCGGTGGAGCGCTGGCCCTCAGTGTACTCCCCGTCGTCTTCCTGGTGCTGTGGAGCGTTTCGGTGCTGAACCGCAATCTGGATAGCTGGTTCAGCCGGCCGGCCCGGAGCATGAACGTCGATCTGAGCCAGGTCGGCACGGCCCTGGATCAAGTGGTACGAGATAAGCTAGCGGCGCAGGCGCATTTGCTGGCATCGCAATCGATGGGCGAGAGCGCCGATTTCTACGAGCAGTTTTGCATGGCTAATCAGATCGAGCACGCTGAGATTGAGAAACCGCACGGCGTCAAGCGGCTTCTATGCTCGGTGCCAAAGGCGCACGACGGAGATCTCTACACCGCCGAAATCCAAACCACTGCAGGCAGGCTGACGCTTTCTGCCCGAACGCCATTGAATGTCGCGGCCAAGCAGCAGGAGATCAATCGCTACGTGGCCGAATACAATCAGTTGGCCGTGGACCGGAAAGCTTATCGCAGCACCTACCTGCTGCTGCTGTCGCTGATCACGCTGTTCATTCTGTTCTTCGCCATTTGGATCGCGCGCTACATGGCGTCGCAAATCAGCACGCCTATTACGGCGCTGCTCAAGGCCGCCGAGCAGATTCGCAAAGGCAACCTGGGTTATCGCGTACACGTGAACGCCATCGACGAGATGGCCACGCTGGTGAAGGCCTTCAACGAGATGACCGAAGCGCTGGAGACCAATAGCAAAGAGCTGGAGGCGCGGCGCAGGTTCACTGAAGCTATCCTCGAAAGCATTCCAACCGGCGTAATTTCACTGACCTCCGACGGCCGGATCCAGCGCGTCAATCGGGCGCTGATGGGAATCTTCCCGGAAGAGCAGGTGGTGCGGGCGGTGCGTCTGGGCGACCTGTTCTCGCGCGAGGACACCGCCGAGATCCGGTACCTGATGAATCGCGCCCGCCGCACCGGTGTCGCCGGCACGCAACTGGAGTACAAAGCCGAACGCGGCATCCTGCACCTGGCGCTGACGGTGGCCGCTCTGGACTTACAGAGAAGCTCGGGTTATGTGCTGGTAGTGGAAGACACCAGCGAGCTGCTGCGCGCCCAAAAGGCTGCGGCCTGGCACGAAGTCGCGCGCCGCGTCGCGCACGAGATCAAGAATCCGCTGACGCCCATCTCCCTGTGCGCGGATCGCATAGCGCGTCAACTGGATCGGGCGGAGCAGACCCCGGAAACCCGCCGCATCCTGCGGGAATGCTCGATGACTATTGCGAGCGAGGTGGAAAGCGTGCGGACGCTGGTGGACGAATTTTCGCAGTTTGGGCGTTTCCCGGCAGCACAGCCGGTGGTCTCCGATCTCAACCAAGTAGTGGACAAAGCTCTCTCGGTCTTTGAGGGACGGCTGGATGGCATAGTGGTGCAGAAGGAACTCGCCGCGCTGCCGGCGGTCTGCATCGATCGCGACCAGTTCAAGCGCGTAGTCGTGAACCTGGTTGACAATGCCGCCGAGGCCATGCAGGATTCGTTCACAAAGCGGCTTTATATCGGCACGCGCGCGACCGAAGCCGATTCAGTGGAGTTAGTGGTGGCCGACACTGGTTGCGGCGTTTCGCGTGACGACAAAGAGAAGCTGTTCCTGCCGTATTTTTCAACTAAGGGCCGCGGGACGGGTCTCGGTCTGGCGATCGTAAACCGCATCCTGGCCGATCATGACGCTACCATCCGGGTGGAAGACAACACACCCGCGGGCGCCCGCTTCATTATCGAAGTGCCGACGCTGGCCGCGACCGATCGTGAGGCCAAAGCGGCTGAACTTGCCGCCGCGGAGAGTCGATCTTGAAGGCGGCGCGAATTCTAATCGTCGACGACGAGCCGCTGATTCGCCAGTCGCTCTCAGGAGTGCTGGAGGACGAAGGCTATCAAACCCACGCGGTCGAGTCGGGCGAACAGTGCTGCGAAGAGCTGCGCCACACCGCCTACGATCTGGTGCTGCTGGATGTCTGGCTGCCCGGCATGGACGGCCTGGAAACCCTGGCGCGTGTTCAAGAAATCCCGTTTGCCGACCGTCCGGCGGTGATAATTATCTCCGGGCACGGCACCATCGAGACCGCCGTAAAGGCCACCAAACTGGGCGCCTTCGATTTCATCGAAAAGCCGCTGACCATCGAAAAAGTTTCGGTGGTGGCAAAGAATGCGCTGCAGCAGCACCGCCTGGAATTAGAGCTGGAGCGCTTGAAAGGCGACGGCCGCCAGCGGCTGCAGATCATCGGCGATAGCGTGTCCATGAAGGCCCTGCGCCAGCAACTTGGACTGATGGCCGCGACAAATGGAAGGGTTTTGATCTACGGAGAGAGCGGAACCGGCAAGGAACTGGTGGCGCATGCTATCCACGGCAGCAGCCAGAGGGCTTCGGAAGCCTTCGTGGAAGTGAACTGCGCGGCCATCCCGGAGGATCTGATCGAGAGCGAGCTGTTCGGACATCGCAAGGGCGCTTTTGCCGGCGCGGTGGAGGACAAGATCGGAAAGCTGCAGAAGGCTCACGGTGGAACGCTGTTTCTCGATGAAGTCGGCGATATGAGCCTCAAGACGCAGGCCAAGGTTCTGCGGTCGCTGGACGAGCAGCGTTTCGAGCCGGTGGGCGCGGAGACTTCTATTCAGGTGGATGTGCGGGTGGTGGCGGCCACCAACAAGAACCTGGAGGACGAAATCGACCGCGGGAATTTCCGCGAAGATCTTTTTTATCGGCTGAACGTGATTCCGTTCTCAGTGCCGCCGCTACGCGAGCGCATCGAAGACATTCCGCTCCTCGCGGACCATTTCCTGAAGGAATTCACGCTGGCTTACGGGCGCAAGCCCAAGGAACTGACGGCCGAGGCGTTTGAAGTGCTGCAGCAACATCGCTGGCCCGGTAACGTTCGCGAATTGCGGAATCTGATGGAGCGCATCGTAATCATGAATCCGCAGGTACGCGTCGACGCGCGGCACATCCCGCTCAATCCAGCCAAACGGTCGGTGTTCGAACGGCCGGTCGGAGCGCTTCGGAAGTCTTCACGATGTGCGGGCGGCCGCCGAGCGTGAGTATATCCTGAAGACGCTCGATGAGACTAAGGGAAATGTGAGCCGGACGGCCGAGATGCTGGGGCTGGAGCGCAGCAATCTATATCGGAAGATGAAGGCGCTGGGGATTGTGCCGAAGGAGTAGGGCCGCGCTTATTTCAGGTGACAGCCGAGGCAAGTGAACTTGCGGCCGTGACAGACCGCGCAGGATTCTTTGTCGAAGGTGGCGGTCTTTTTGGTGTGAGTGTCCAGGAAATTCGCGGTATGAATTTCTGGAGGCTTTAGCTGAGCATCCTGGGGATGACAGAATTCGCAGCTATAGGGCGGTTCAACTTCGTTGTGGCAGACCAGGCAATCGGCCATCTGCGGCATGTTGGCGCGGCTCACCTTCTCTGAAACTTCCAGGCCGCGATGACAGGCCTCGCACTGATTGCTGGAGTTCAACAGCGGACGGATCTGCGCGCCGTTCTTCCCAAGGTACGTGCCTTTATCGATGGCGGCGGCGATCACTGGCGCGACGTTGCCCAGCTTCAGGTGCTTTTGGTGGCTGAACTCTTTGAGGGGCGGCGGTTCCGCGGCCAGAAGGCAGCAGGCGGAAAGCAGCAGGCAGCAGAGCACCGCTCCCTGACGGTCACGGCTCGGAAGACTAGCCTTTATAACTGATCCGCCAGATTTTGTGACCGCCATCGTCTGAGACCAGGATACTGCCGTCGGGCAATTGCATGATGGCCACCGGGCGTCCCCAAACGTCGCGCGACTCGGGTGAAATCCGCCAGCCGGTAAGGAACTCTCGGACCGGCCCACTCGGTCTCCCATCCTTGAAAGGAACGAACGAAACCTCGTAGCCTACTCGCTTGGAGCGATTCCAGGAACCATGCATCGCGATAAAACTCCCGCCTTGATATTCGGCGGGGAACTGCTTGCCGGTGTAGAAAAGGAAATCGAGGACCGCTACATGGGACTGGAGCAGAACGTCGCCGGGAATGGTCTTCGCCACCAGGTCGGGCCGCTCGCCTTTATGGCGCGGCTCCTCATGTGGGCCGGCGTAGGCATAGGGCCAACCGTAGAACGCACCTTGCTGGATATGCGTGAAGTAATCGGGCACCAGGTCGTCGCCCAGAGCGTCGCGCTCCTGCACACCAGCCCATAAAATATTGGTGCCGGGATACCAGTGCAGGCCGATTGGGTTACGCGTTCCCGAAGCGAAGATTTCGTGACCGCTCCCATCCGGGTTGTAACGATTAATCGCGGCGCGCATAGGATCTTCGCCCGTATCCACGTTGGAGCCGGAGCCAATTCCGACGTACAGCTTCTCGCCCTTGGAATCGAACGACAGGCTGCGGGTCCAGTGTCCTTCCGTGAAATTTTTCAGGGACGCGATCTCCTGGCCAGTAGTAGCAGTCATAGCCTTGGCATCGTACTTATAGCGCTTGATGGACGTGCGCTCGCCGACATACAAATAGTCTTTCCATATCGCCAGCCCATACGGCCGGTCGAGACCCTCCAGGATTTTCTTGCGCTCCGGATCCTTGTAGCTCTTGTTCTTGTCGGTGAGAACGTAGACCGAGCCGGCCGAGCTGTCGCTCACGATGACCTCGCCGCCCGGCGCGGTGTACATGAAGCGCGGCGTGTCGAATCCGCTGGCATATTCCTCGATCTCGAAACCGTGCGGAACCTGTAGTTGAGCGCCGCTGGGGTGGGAAATAACGTGCGGGCGGTTATCGGACGACGGCGTGGCATAGGGGGGCGGTAATTTGGCTTCGAACTGCTGCACCTGGGCTAACAATCCGCCGGCCAAGGCCAATAAAATTGCGAACGAAAGTGTTAATTTTTGCATAGCCTCCCTCCCAGTGTAGCGTGCGGGTTGTGACTTAAGCCGTGGCTTTCGGGTAGCGGGGCAGGTTCGGTTGAATGCCAAGATGACGCGTTCCCCAGGCGCAAAAGGCGCTCATGGGCTCGATGAGTTCCTCGCCGGCGGTGGTGAGCGAGTAGGTCACCTGGGGCGGCGAAGAATGGGTGATTTTACGACTGACGATGCCGTCCGTTTCGAGCTGGCGGAGCTGGGACGTCAGGACTTTTTCGCTGATACCGGGAAGCAGCTTGCGAAGTTCGGCGAAACGTTTCGGACTGAAGCCCAAATGCCAGATGGCTAAGACCTTCCACTTCCCCGCTGACCGTATTGATCGTGCCCTGCACGGGGCATCCGTAATGATTTTTCAAGCGGCGCCTCCATACTTACAAAAATGTGCGTACTTCCAAGTGACTACCAGATGGTTATACCATTCGGGTGGGAGAAATAAAAATGATTTTGATTACCGGGGCAAGCGGGACAGTTGGGAAGGACAGTGCTAGCGGAAGTAGCGCGAGGCAGGGAGAGAGTTCGGGCGATGTACCGTTCCAAAGAGGAGGCAGCGAAGGCGCCGGCGGGGACAGAGGCGGTGATCGCGGATTTTTCGAAAAAGGCCAGCCTTCTGCCGGCGCTGCGCGACGTGGAGAGTGTTTATCTGGTTTGTTCTCCAATACCAGAGTTGGTGCAACTGGAAGGAAACGCGATTGAGGCTAGTGTCGAGGCAGGTGTGCGGCGAATCGTGCTGAATTCAGCTATGGGCGCGGGAGATTACGGGAAATCGTTTCCAAGCTGGCACCGGGCGGTAGAAGACAAGCTCAAGGCGACTAAGCTGGCGCACTGTATTCTTCGCCCGAACAGTTTTATGCAGAACGTGCTGACGTACTATGCGCCGAGCATTCGCGCGCAGGGAGCGTTTTACGGCTCAATGGGAAACGCGCGGACGAGCTACCTGGATGTGCGGGATATTGCGGCTGTGGCGGCGAAGGCGCTGCGAAGTAGCGAGCATGATGGCAAGACGTATGAACTGAATGGGCCGGAAGCTTTGACGTATTCGGAGGTCGCGGCGAAAATCTCACGCCACGCGGGTATTCCAGTACAGTACGTGGACATTCCAGCTGAGGCGCAGCGCAAGGCCATGCTGGAACAGGGAATGCCGGAGTGGCAGGTGACTGCGCTGCTGGAACTACAGGGATATTACGTCGGCGGGAGGGGCGGAACGGTAGACGGAGTGCTCGCGGGGTTGTTGGGGCGGCCTCCGATTACGATGGATCAATTCCTGGAAGAATTTGCGGAAGAGTTTCGCGGTCAGGCGGCGAAGGCCTGATAAAGAGATACACCATGGAACCAATCAACGCGAAAACCGGAATGACACATGCGGAAGCGCGGGAATTTATCCGGAACCACTTCGAGGAGTTCGTCAACCGAAAGAACGTGCAGATTGGGAATGTAAACTTCGCTGTGGACTTTGTGGATCACGGGGCGGATGTGCCGGCAGGAATGCCGCCAGGACCCGCGGGGGCGATTCAGTATGTGAGCGGCGCGATGAAGCGATTTCCGGATCTGCATGTACAAATCGAAGACATGATTGCCGAAGATGACAAAGTCGTGGTGCGGAATCAATGGACAGCGACGGACTCCCAAAATGGGAAGAAGCTTCGGTTCCGCGGCATAGTGATCTGGCGAATTGCAGGCAGAAAGATCGTGGAGCGCTGGGCCTACCTTGAGGCGCCGCATGACGTTTGATCGCTGACTGCGGAGGGCGTCTGTATACGGTTGTCTTTCCTTTTCCGGTCATGGTAAAAGGGAAGCAGCGCTAGGGGCGCATCCAGTCCGCGGAAAGGGCCGTGCCCACCCACTCAAACAAACCGAAGGTTACGAACCTTCTTTCAGCCTGATTCGTGCGGACTCCAGGCACGCAGTGAAAGGAGATTCGTATGTCTGACGCATTACCCCTACCGCCTCGTCCTAACCTCGAGCAATACAAGAAGCTCGCCAAAGATTTGCAACGCGCTTCGAGGTCGAGCGATCCCCGTGGCATACGCGATTGGGCCGCGCGCTGGTCCCCGGCTCCGGACTGGGGGGATCATTGGCGAAAGTTCGGGGGAATGAACGAAGGCGCCACGCGTTGCAAGCTTGCCGACGCCCAACTCTTCATTGCGCGCGCGCACGGCTTCGCGAGTTGGCCAAAATTTGCCAGGCACGTGGAGGCGCTGGCGCGCGAGAATTCGCCAGTTTCGAAGTTCGAAGAGGCAGTGGATGCTATCGTCAGCGGCGATTTGCCTGGCCTCCAGAAGCTGCTGAGCGAGAGCCCGGACCTGGCGCGCGTGCGGTCGACGCGGGATCACCGCTCTACGCTGCTTCATTATGTATCGGCGAACGGCGTCGAGGATTTCCGCCAGAAGACACCGAAAAACATCGTCGAGATCACGAAACTGCTGCTACAGGCCGGCGCGGATGTGAATGCGGAGTCAGACGCTTATCGCGGCCGGTGGACGACGCTGGGATTGACGGCGACCAGCTGCCATCCACACAACGCCGGCGTGCAGATCCCCCTGATGGAATTGCTGATCGAGCGTGGCGCAATCATCGACGGTCCGGATGGATATAGCGGGGTCAACGGCTGCCTGCATAACGGGCGCGGGGAGGCGGCTGAGTTCCTCGCGAGTCGCGGCGCACGCTTAGACCTGGAAGGAGCGGCGGGAGTCGGGCGGCTCGACGTCGTCAAAACCTTCTTTAGTGAGGATGGCAGGCTGAAGCCACCTGCCACCGAAGAACAAATGCGGGACGGATTCGCGTGGGCCTGTGAATTTGGACGGATCAGCGTGGTTGATTTTCTGCTACAAAGAGGAATGAAAACGGATGCCCGGCTCAAACACGGAGAGACCGGCCTGCATTGGGCCGCGCACGCGGGACACCCGGCCATCGTCCAGCTACTATTGGATCGCGGGGCGCCCATCGAAGTGAAAGAGGAACGCTTTGGTGGAACGCCTCTTGACTGGGCGCTGCATGGTTGGGGCGAACTGGAACGCGCCCAGCGGGAGCCTTATTACGAAATAGTCGCGCTTCTGGTGCGGGCCGGCGCCAAGCTCGACCCCGAGTGGTTACAGAACGTTGAAAATCGATACCCGCTCGCGGAGAAAATCCGGTCCGATCCGCGGATGCTTGCGGCGCTCAGCGGCGAGTTTTGAGGTAGTTGTTGCGGCTCTTGACAACTATTTTGCGGGTATCACGCAGGCTCCCCCATCCGAGGGTAGCTGTGGCGCGGCCTTCCAACTCTTTATAAATCGTGAAGAAATGCTCGATCTCGTGCCGGATATGCGTGAAGATCTGATCGATATTTTGCACCTCGTCGTAACGAGGATTGCCGTCTGGAACCGCCAGGATTTTCTCATCGTGTTTCTTGCGGTCGATCATCTTCAGCATGCCGATGGGCCGGACTTCGATCAGGCATCCGGAAAAACTCGGTTCTTCAACCAGTGCTATTACATCCAGCGGATCGCCGTCATCAGATAGCGTGCCGGGAATGAAGCCGTAGTCGCCGGGATAGTGAACTGGAGAATAGAGCGTGCGATCCAGCCGGAAGAGGCCCAATTCGGCATCGTACTCGTACTTGTTGGTGGAGTTTTTCGGGATCTCTACCACCATGCGGACTAGTCGGGGAAAGTCGATCGCTAGGATCGAGATCGTACAGGCTGGGTTTCATCGTTCCAAGGCTACCAAGCGTAGGGGCACCCTGGTAAAACGTTCAGGGGCGGCAAGTAATCGAAAAAAGTCCTTGCATTCCTTTTGATACTCGTGTCAGAATCTTTCAAGGCCCGAAGTGGTCCAAAGTGGTCAAAAGTGGAAGAGAAGCCCAAGCCGACGCCAGTGGAGCCCCCTCGCGGGTCGGTTTCCGCTCATGTCGACGACAAGGGCCGGCTTAAACTGCCGGTCAACTTCCAGGAGTATTTGGGCGCGATTGGGGATGACAAGTTGTACGTGACAAGCGTGGACGACCGCATAACTAGAATTTACCCGATTTCGGTGTGGCAGCAAAACGAAAAAATTCTGGACGAGTTAGCCACTTCGGATCCGGACGCGGCCGAGGCTCTGTTTTTTGTCACTAACGATTACGGCGCCGAGGCGAAGGTGGACCCGCAAGGCCGTGTGACTTTGCCGACCGACCTGCGGCGAGCCATGACCCTGGAGAACCAGGAAGTGCGGCTCGATTGGTCGCAGGGCGCGATCAATATCTATTCGAAGGCCGAATACGAAGCGCGCAAGCGGCGGGCCAAGGAAGGCTTGGCCGACAAGTTGAAGGCCGCGAAGTTGAAGGGATTCAAGTAGTGGTTATGTATGCACGTCCCGGTAATGGTCGGGGAATGCCTGGAATATCTGGCCGTGCGCCCGGACGGAATCTATCTGGACGCGACCGCGGGTTTAGGCGGGCACACGGCGGCGATCGCAGAACGCTTGAGGAGTGGGCTTGTGATCGCCAACGACCGGGATGCGGAATCGCTGGAGATGGCGAAACGAAATACGGCGCAATGGGCGGATCGCATTCGCTACCATCAGGGATCGTTTTCGGAACTCCGCTCGGCTGTGACCGCGTTCGGAGTAGAACGGGTGGACGGGTTGTTAGCCGACCTGGGTGTAAGCCGCTATCAGCTGACGGAACCGGAGCGCGGGTTTTCGTTGATGGCCGAAGGCCCCTTGGACATGCGCATGGATCGCAGCCAAGGCACGACCGCGGACGAGCTTGTCAATTTTGCAGCAGAGAAGGAATTGGCCGATTTGATTTATCGATTCGGCGAAGAAAGGAGGTCGCGGAAAATCAGCAGAGCAATCGTTCGGGCACGGCCCATACACACTACCGCGCACTTAGCGCGAGTGATCGAGGAAGCCGTGCCCCGGACGAGCAAGCTGCATCCGGCTACCCAGACATTCATGGCGCTGCGGATGGCAGTGAACGACGAGCAAGGCGAGTTGGACCGGTTGTTAGCGATCGCCCCGGAATTGGTCCAGAGCGGCGGAAGGATCGTGATCCTCTCTTTCATGTCGCTCGAGGATCGCAAAGTGAAGCAGAGCTTGCAGGCATTGGCGCGCGCGGGAAGGGCGGTAACGCTCACCAAGCACGTGGTCCGGCCGGCACAAGAAGAAACGAGAGATAACCCTCCCTCGCGGAGCGCGAAACTCCGCGCCGTGGAGATGAGGCGGTGAAGAAGAGAACATGGCAACCCTGGCAACCATATTCGATCGATTCGCAACGGCGAAAGCCTTCGAGCAACCCGCGCCGCGGGCTCGCGTACTGGAGGAGGTGGATCCGTTTGAAGTTCCTCCTTTCCCGAACGAAGACGTGTACTTCTATGTGAAGCACATCGATAATGCTCAGGTGCTGCGCGAATCCGATCCGGCTGCACGCAGAGTGTGCTGGCGGCTGATCGGAACCTCGTTTGCGATCGCGGTAGTGGTGATCGGACTGCTTCTTCCCACGCTCTATGGATTGATCGCAGGATATCGGATAGAAGCTCTACGGCAAGAGAGGCAGCGCCTGGAACTGGACCGCGCATCGCTCGAACTGGCGGAGGCCAAGCTGCTCAGCCCGGCCCGATTGGAAGAGTTGGCGAGGATTCAGCAATTCATCGATCCAGCCCCGCAGAAGGTAGTGTACCTGGATAACAAGTCGGAGCAGAAGCTAGCGCAACGTTAGGCGCGGCACGAGATCAGGTTGCGGACCAAGAAAAAGATATGGATACGCTGGCGACAAGGCGAGTTTATATGCTGGCGCGCCTGGCATTCGTCTGGGCGCTCCTGATCGTCGGCCGCCTGATCCAGCTTCAAATCGTCCAGCACGGCGAGTATCAGAGGCTGGCGCACCAGCAGCAGGAAAAGATCGTGGAACTGCAGGCTCCGCGCGGCCCTATCGTGGACCGTCTAGGACAGCGCCTGGCCATGAGCTTGCCGGTGGAATCGGTGTGCGTCGATCCATTGAAAGTGCCGGACCGCGCGGTGGCCGCTGATATTCTTTCAAGAATTCTGGACGTAGACGCTAACGATTTGCTTCACAACTTGCAGGGGGCTGTGGATAACCGGCGTGGCTTCTTGTGGGTGAAGCGCAAAGTCACGCCCGAGGAAGCGGCGCGGCTGCGGGAGTTGAAGCTGGAATGGATCGAATTCCGCACCGAAAGCCAGCGCTTCTATCCGAACAAGAAGCTGGCTGCGCACGTGATCGGCGGAGTGGATTTTTCCGAAAAGGGAAATGGTGGGGTCGAACAGACTCTGAATGAAGAGCTGCAAGGGCTGGACGGAGAGCTGCGAGTGATCTCGGACGTTCAGAAACGCGGATTTGACGGCAAGGTCGCGAGCGAGCCCCAAGCGGGCCAGCAGATCCGGCTGACCATCGATTCGCGGATCCAATTTGTCGCCGAGCGCGAGTTGAAGAAAGCGATCGAGGCGCACCATTCGAAATCAGGCAGCATCGTGGCGATGGATCCGAAAACCGGCGATATTCTGGCTTTGGCGAATTACCCGACTTACGATCCGAACGAATCGCCCACAGGCGCCGGCCTGGCCGCTCGAGAAAATCTGGCGGTGACCGCGCCCATCGAGCCGGGTTCCGTGTTCAAGGTGATCACTCTTTCGGCGGCGCTGGAGACCACGCCGCTGCGGCCAGAGACAATGATCAACTGCGGGAACGGCAGCATCAAACTATTTGGCCGCACGATCCACGATCACAACAGTTATGCGTCGCTTTCGATGGAAGATGTGCTGGCGCGATCGAGCAATATCGGCGCCATCAATATCGGCCTGACGGTCGGGCAGAACAAGATGTACGAATATTTGCGGCGATTCGGTTTCGGGAAGCGCACCGGCGTTCCTTTGCCGGGAGAATCGTCGGGAATCGTTCGGCCGTTGAAGCGCTGGGAAAAAACTTCTATCGGTTCAGTTGCGATGGGTCACGAGGTGGGAGTGACGACACTGCAACTTGCGCAGGCGTGTTCGGTGATTGCAAACGGCGGTTTTCTGGTCAAGCCCCGTTTGACGCTGGACACGCCCGTAGCGCAGCCGGCGCGGGTTCTCAAGCCCGAGACAGCCTTCACTATGCGCCGGATGATGGAGGGCGTGATGATAAAGCCCTACGGCACGGGCCACAAATACGCGCGCCTGCTGGAATACACGTCGGCCGGCAAGACCGGTACCGCGCAGATTTACAACTTTCGCACTCATCAGTACACGCATATGTACAACGCGTCCTTCATGGGCTTCGCGCCGGTGACGAATCCGGCCATCGTAGTGGTGGTGACTGTGAACGGCACCGAAGGCGAGAGCGGTTATGGAGGCCCGACCTCGGGTCCCGCCTTTCGAGCGGTTGCCGCGGCTGCGTTGCGCATGCTGGATGTTCCCAAAGATTTGCCCGAAGCAGTACCGTCCCAGGGCGTCGATCAGGCCGATCAAAATGACGTCTCGATCGCCGACCTTGGTTCTTCCATCCCTCCCCCGCTGGTCCAAGCGGGAGATGCCGTTGCCGCCGACGACCGACCGGTGGCTTCCGCAAATAGCGCTCTGGACCAGCGGACTTTTTTAGCGAAGGGAGTCACGGAACCGTCTCGCGATCTGGCGGGGCCGCGTGTGCCGAACTTTCAGGGCAAGATGATGCGGGACGTGATCGAGCAATCCGCCGCACTGGGAATGCCGGTAGAGTTTACGGGGAGCGGAGTTGCGCGCGGGCAGTTTCCGGAGCCAGGCGCCATTTTGCCCTCGGGCCAATCGATACGGGTTCAGTTCGGCCGCTGACGCCGCCGCCATGACGATCGAAGAGATCCTCCAAGGGGTTCGGCTCCGAAGAGGGCTGAGCGAGGATCTGCGGAAAATGCAAGTAACGGGATTGGAATATGATTCGCGGCGGGTAGGACAGGGATTCCTGTTCTTCGCCTTTGCCGGCGCACGCGCCGATGGCCGCGAATTTGCGAAATCCGCCATTGAGAAAGGCGCTATCGCAGTGGCCAGTGAGCTTCCCGCGCCTGCCGGAATTTCGAGGAGCGTGGATCGAAGTGGAGCATGGTCGCCGGGCGCTGGCGCTGGCCTCGCGCAATTTTTACGGAAAGCCGGACGAGCGGCTGGGCATTACCGGTATCACTGGCACGAACGGAAAAACCACCACGGCGTACTTGATCGACTCAGTGCTGCGATCCGCCGGCAAGACCACCGCCATGGTGGGCACGATCGAATACCGGCTGGCGGGCCAAGTGCGAACGGCGGTGAATACGACACCCGAGTCGTTGGATCTTTATCGCATTTTCCACACCCTGGAACAGGCCGGCGGCACCCATGCCACAATGGAAGTTTCGTCCCACGCTCTCGCGCTGGGCAGAGTTTACGGCATTACGTTCCACACCGCGGTATTCACGAATCTCACCCGGGATCATCTCGATTTCCACCAAACCATGGACAATTATTTCGCGGCTAAGCGACTCCTGTTCGCTCCGGAGGGGGCTGCGCCGCCGCGTTGGGCGGTCATTAACAGCGACGATCCTTATGGGTCGACGATTCAGCCGGCCAGTGGAACCGAGGTACTGCATTACGGATTTGGGGACAACGCGGATTTGCGAGCATCCGCGCTCGAAATGAATTTCGAGGGATTGCGCATGACCGTGGAGCATGGCCGCGAGAAAGTGAAGCTCAACTCACCGCTGGTCGGCAAAATCAACGCCTACAATATTCTGGCGGCGTGCGGAGCGGCGCTGAGTTACGGGTTCGATTGGAAGACGATTGCCGCTGGGATTGCCGAATGCCGGCGGGTACCGGGGCGATTTGAAAGCATTGAAGAAGGCCAGCCTTTCATGGTGGTGGTGGATTACGCACACACCGATGACGCACTGCGCAACGTAATCTCAGTGGCGCGCGAATTGCATCCCAAACGGGTTATTACGCTGTTCGGGTGCGGTGGCGACCGCGACCGTTCCAAGCGTCCGCTGATGGGGATGGCGGCTGGCGAAGGTAGCGATTTTGTAGTGCTAACTTCGGATAATCCGCGCTCGGAAGATCCGCTAGGCATCATGAATGACGCATTGGTCGGGCTTGCGGCGTTTCGACACGCCGCATTTGGTTGAGCCGGACCGGGAAAAGGGCATCCGGGCGGCCCTTGAGGCGGCTAAGCCCGGTGACATCGTTATCCTGGCTGGAAAAGGACACGAACCGTATCAAGTTTTGAAAGATCGCGTCATACACTTTGACGACCGCGAGGTAGCCAGCGCGGCTCTGCGCGATCTTGGTTTCGGGAGACGTTAGTGGCTGGTGAATGGTGGAGTTCACGGTGCGGGAGATTGGCGCGGTGATTGGAGTTCGAGCGGACAGCGATGCACGAATCACCGGGTGGAGTGTCGACTCTCGAACTGTGGCGCCGGGCGACTTGTTCTTTGCGCTGCGGGGACCGAATCACGATGGCAATGCGTACGTGGCCGATGCGCTTCGAAAAGGCGCGGTGGCGGCAATTATCGACGAGCAGGACTACGTTCGGGATAATGATCCGCGGCCACTGCTGATTGTGCCGAACTCGCTGGCGGCGCTCCAGAAGATTGCTGCCTGGGCGCGGGATCAGTGGGGCGGGGAAGTGGTTGCTGTGACTGGCAGCGCGGGCAAGACGTCGACCAAGGATGTGATCGCGGAGATGTTATCCGTGAAGATGCCAGCCGGCAAGACCATCGGCAACTTCAATAATCATGTGGGTGTACCGCTTTCGATTTTGCGTTTGCCCCCCGTGGCGCCTGTGGCCGTGTTGGAGATCGGAATGAATCACGCGGGCGAGATTCGCGACTTGTCCGCGATCGCCCTCCCGCGCATTGGAGTAGTGACCAACGTTGGTCATGCGCATATGGAAGCATTCGATTCGATCGAAGGAGTCGCGGCCGCCAAGCGCGAGTTGATCGAGGCGCTGCCTATCGACGGTATTGCGGTTTTGAATGCCGACGATCCGCTGGTGATCCGGTTCCGCGACGTGCACCGGGGCCGCACGATCACGTTCGGACTGAGCGAAAGCGCGGATGTTCGGGCGGAACAGGTGCAATATACTGACGACGGCATCCGTTTCCAGGTCGGCGGCGTTCAGTTCGAGAGCCGGCTCATGGGCCGCCACAGCATCCTGAATCTGCTGGCCGGAATCGCGGTGGCTGGGCTTTACGGCATCCATCCCGAACAGCTGACTGGCGTGGTGAGCGAACTTTCGGCCGGCTCGATGCGCGGCCAGCGATTTGTACACAATGATATTTTGATTTTGAACGATTGCTACAACTCCAATCCCGATGCGGCGCGCGCCATGATCGACGTGCTCCGGGAAACACCAGCCAAGCGGCGGATTGCCGTGCTGGGGGAGATGCTCGAGCTCGGCCGCTGGGCCGAGTCCCTGCACCGCGACGTAGGTATCTACGTCGCGAACTGCGGGATTGATGTGCTCGTAGGGATACGCGGCGAGGCCCGCCACCTAGTTGACGCAGCCAGGGAAGCAGGCCAGGCAGTCGACGCCGCGTTTTTTTTCCCCGACACAACCGCTGCAGGAGACTACCTACGGCAGATTGCCCGCCCGGGCGATGTCATTTTGTTTAAGGGCTCGCGAGGCACGCACGTTGAACGGGCCCTGGAGAGATTTCTCGCGCGACCAAACTGAATGCTCTATTGGCTGTTCTATGAGAAGTTGTTTCATGTATTCACGCCGTTCCGCGTGTTTGGTTACGCAACTTTTCGTACCGCATTTGCGAGCCTGACGGCACTGTTCCTGTGCGTCGCGTTGGGGCCGTGGCTGATCGCCAGACTGCGCGAGTTCCAGATCGGCCAATACATCCGCGAGGAAGGGCCCAAATCGCACATGAAGAAGGCCGGGACGCCCACTATGGGCGGGATCCTGATCATCATCTCGATTGTCGTGCCGACGCTGCTGTGGGCAAATCTTCGGAATCCGTATGTTTGGATCGCGTTGTTCGGATTGATCAGCTTCGGGGTAATCGGTTTTTGGGACGACTACGCGAAGTTAAGGCGAAAACAGAATTTGGGCCTCACTGTGAAGCAGAAATTTTTTATGCAGGTGCTGGCGGCCATGATCGTAGGATTCATTTTGCTGGTGTTGCACGCCAACAAGGCATATTCCACCAGCATCAATGTGCCCTTCTTGAAAACGTTCAAGCCCGATCTGCTGATCGAGCCGCTGGCGCACAATTGGTACACTTATCCGCTCGCTTTTGCCGGCTTCTATACCTTCATGGTGCTGGTGATTGTCGGCGCGTCCGATGCAGTCAATTTAACGGATGGCTTAGATGGCTTAGCGATCGGGCTTATGATCATTGCCTCCGGAGCGATGACGGCTTTGACCTACGTGACCGGCCATGCCCAGTTTGCCGAGTATCTGGATCTAGCCCGCCTGCCGGGCGCTTCCGAGCTGACGATTTTTTGCGCCGCAATGGTGGGGGCATCGCTCGGCTTTCTTTGGTACAACGCACATCCGGCCGAGATTTTCATGGGCGACGTCGGATCGCTGGCGCTGGGCGGCGCGCTGGGCGTGGTCGCGGTTTTGATCAAGCAGGAGGTTTTGCTGGTGTTCATCGGCGGCGTGTACGTCATCGAAGCGCTTTCCGTGATCCTGCAGGTGGGCAGCTACAAGCTGCGTAAGAAGCGGATCTTCAAAATGGCGCCGATTCATCATCACTTTGAGGCGCTGGGCTGGCCGGAATCGAGAATCATCACGAGGTTTTGGATTGCGGGGCTGGTGATGGCGTTGTTCGCGCTAACGACACTAAAGCTGCGTTAGCGCAAAGTTACTAGGAGGTGGATAGCAGGGTGGGATGGAACTCAAAGGTCGCAGAGTTGTCGTGGTGGGGATGGCGCGGTCGGGTGTCGCAGCTGTGCGATTGCTGCAACAGAAAGGCGCGCTGGTTCGGGCCGTGGATGAGAAACCGATGGGCGAGGTGCTAGGTGTGACAGTTGAGCCACAAAAGGAAGCTGCATTCCGTGATGCGGATTTAGTGGTGATTTCGCCCGGTGTGCCGGCGGATCTCGATGTGCTGGAAAAAGCTCGCGCCGGCGGCGCTGAGGTGATCGGAGAGTTGGAACTGGCGGCCGCATATCTGAACGGCCGGAACATCGGAGTCACCGGCACCAATGGAAAGACGACGACCACGGCGCTGGTCGGACATATATTGAAGGAATCTGGAATTCCTTGCCAGGTCGGCGGAAACATCGGTACGCCGCCCGCGGCCATGGTCGAGACATCGGTGCCCGGTCAATGGAATGTGCTGGAGCTTTCGAGCTTCCAGTTGGAGACTATTCAGACGTTTCGCGCTCACATAGCCGCCTGCCTCAACATCACACAAAATCATCTCGATCGTCATCACACCTTCGAAAACTACGTCCACGCCAAAGCGCGCCTGTTTGAAACGCAGGAGCATGGCGACGCGGCGATTCTCAACGCGGACGATCCCGTCACGGTAGAATTCGCGAGCCACACATCCGGGAAGACTACCTGGTTCAGCGGTTCGCGCGCGGTCTCCGGCGCTTGGCTGGAGGGAAATGTGATCAAGCTCCAAGGCGAAGCGCTGCTCGACGTTCGCGAACTGCGCTTGCGGGGCCGCCACAACTACGAGAATGTAATGGCCGCGGCTCTCATCGCCGAGCGGGCTGGCGCACAACTGTCGCAGATAGCGGGCGCGGCGGTCACTTTCGCTCCAGTGGAACATCGTCTGGAACTGGTGCGGGAGGTCGGCGGCGTAGCCTACTACAACGATTCAAAAGCAACTAGCGTCGACGCAACGTTGAAAGCCATTGATGCTTTTCCGGGCGGCCTGTGGATCATTCTGGGAGGCAAAGACAAAAATAGCGACTACACGGTGTTGCGTGAACCGCTACGTGCCAGGGCGCGCGCGGCGTTGTTGATTGGGGCGGCGGCTGGCAAAATCGCCGGCCACCTGGGCAATGACTCTGTCCCGTTACTGCAATGCGTCACGCTGGCAGAGGCTGTCCGGGAAGCGCATCGCTCGGCCAAGCCTGGTGACACGGTATTGCTCGCGCCAGCCTGCGCGAGCTTCGATCAGTTCGAAAGCTTCGAACATCGCGGCCGCGTTTTCAAGGAGCTGGTGAATGCCTTAGAGGGAGGGAGCCGCTGATGGCGCAACGATTGCGAACTGATTGGGTGCTGTTCGGGACCATCGTCGTCATGGTCGGTTTTGGCCTGGTGATGATCTACAGTGCCTCATCGGTGGTGGCGCAGATGAATCCGAAAATCAAATCGAGTTTTTACTACGCCGCTCATCAGTTGGTCTGGGCCGCGCTTTCCTTTGGTGCATTGATGTATTTCAAACGCCGCGATTATCGCGCGCTACAAAGCCCCGGCTGGGCGTTTGGCTCGCTAGGCGTGGTTCTGTTCCTGCAGATTCTGGTCTTCTTCATGGATTCGAAAACGCATCGCTGGTTTCGCCTGGAAGGCATCGGCACGCTGCAGCCATCCGAGTTTGCCAAACCGGCCTTGGTAATCTTCTTCGCCTATTTCGTTACCGAAAAGCAAGACGCTATCAATTCGAAACGCACGATGATGGCGGCATCCTTGGCCTTAGCGGTGATCGCGGCCGCAGTGGGATTCGGCGATCTTGGGACGGCGTTGGTGTTGATCATCCCGGCTGCGATTGTCTTCTATGTGGCGGGATTGGAGCGCAAGTTCGTGGCCGTAGCGCTTCTCACGGGTCTGGCATTCTCGATTGCTTTCGTGGCATCGAAACCGTACCGCATGGCGCGCATCATCGGGTTCTTCGATCCGCAATACAAACTGATTTCGATGATCGATCGGCAGGAACGGATTAAGAAGTATGTCAGCGAATCAGTGACTACGCGCGACGCCGGTTATCAGGTGCGTCAATCCAAGATCGCTGTTGGCAGCGGTGGATTCATCGGGCTGGGACTCATGCAAGGCAAACAGAAGATTCTCTATCTGCCCGAGGCTCATACCGACTTCATTTATGCCGTGGTGGGCGAGGAACTGGGCCTGTTCGGCTGCGCGGCGGTGCTGGGCGGGTTCCTGGTAATTCTCTGGCGCGGCCTGCAACTCTATTGGGTAGCGCCCGACGACTTCGGCCGGTATCTCGCGCTAGGAGTGACTTGTTCGATTGTGATTCAAGCGTTGATCAATATTAGTGTGGTGCTCGGAATGGGGCCGACCAAGGGAATTCCCCTTCCAATGATCAGTGCCGGCGGCAGTTCGTTGATGAGCACTCTCATGTGCCTGGGAATGTTGTTGAGCGTGAGCGAGCGCTCGGGATGAACGCCGGGACGCACGCTGGTCCTTGCAAACTATGAACGCAAATGGCAACCATCGTAATGGCCGGGGGCGGAACGGGGGGACACGTTGTTCCTTTGCTCGCCGTGGCGCGCGAGTTGAAGGAGCGCGGACACCAGTGTGTGTTCATCGGCACGCGCACCGGTTTCGAAGCGAAGATGGTCCCGGCCGCCGGATTTTCGCTGGAGTTCATCGAGATCGGCGGGCTGAAGCGCGTCGGCGCATTGCGGACGATTCGGACGCTTGCACAGCTTCCGTTGAGCGTGCTCAAGGTAATCCAAATGCTGAATAAGCATCAACCGAGCGCGGTCTTCAGTCTGGGCGGTTATGCGGCCGGTCCTGTCGTGCTCGCCGCTTTGCGAAAACGTTTACCGCTGGTGGTAATGGAGCCGAATGCGATGCCGGGGCTTACCAATCGCCAGGTAGGCCGCTTCGTATCATGCGCATTACTGAGCTTTCCGGAAGCGGCGCGCTTCTTTCCGAAGGGAAAGTCTGAGATTACGGGGCTTCCCGTGCGGCCGGAGTTCTTCAGCATCCAGCCCAAGCCGCGCGAGGCTAAGTTGACCATCCTTATTACGGGAGGAAGCCAGGGATCACGGACTTTGAATCAGGCCGCCGCCGGAAGCTGGCGCTATTTTCGAGAAGCCGGATTTCCGGTGCGATTCATCCATCAGACCGGATCGGCGACCTATGAGTCTTTGGCCAAGAAATTCGCGGAGAGCGGTATCGATGGCGAGATAATGCCGTTCATCGATGACATGCCGGGGGCTTTCCAGCGTGCCGATCTGGTAATTTGCCGCGCGGGTGCGGGTGCAGTTGCGGAGCTGGCCGGCGCCGGCAAGCCGTCCATTCTGGTTCCTCTGCCGCACGCTGCCGATCAGCATCAGCTTCGCAACGCCGAGGCCTTCGACAAAGCGGGCGCGGCCCGGCTGATTCTCGATCAGGATATGGACGGCGGGCGGCTTTTTGAAGAGGCCGGGAAGCTGGGCGCCCAGCCGGAACTATTAAAGCGGATGGGCGAGCGGGCGCGTACATTTGCGCATCCCAATGCAGCGCGTCGAGCGGCGGACATCGTGGAGGAGTTGACACGGTGAGAAAGTCATTGACAACCGACTCGAAAGCCGAAACAATACGAGTTTATAATGTTTTTTAAGATTCAACACCTGCACTTCGTCGGCATTGGTGGAATCGGCATGAGCGGCATCGCCGAGGTGTTGCTCAATCTGGGCTACCAAATCAGCGGTTCGGATTTGAAACTGAGCCCGACCACCGAGCGGCTGGCCCGTCTGGGCGCCCGAATCCGCGAGGGGCACACGGCGGAGCACGTCGCCGGAGCCAAGGCGGTGGTGGTGAGTTCGGCGGTGGATGCGGCAAACCCAGAGGTTGTGGAAGCGCGCCGGTTGCAGATTCCGGTCATTCCGCGCGGCGAGCTTCTGGCCGAGCTGATGCGCCTCAAATACGGCATTGCGATCGCCGGCAGCCACGGAAAAACGACAACAACATCGATGACTGCCTCCGTCCTGAGCACGGCCGGGCTCGATCCAACGGTGGTGGTGGGTGGCAAAGTCGCGGCCATGGATGGTTCGAACGCGCGCGTCGGCCACAGCGATTTTCTGGTGGTGGAATCAGACGAGAGCGATGGGTCGTTTCTGAAGCTCAGCCCCATTCTGGCGGTAGTCACCAATATCGATCGCGAGCACCTGGATCATTACGCGTCGATTGACGAGATCCGGGCGGCGTTTCTCGAGTTCATCCAAAAAGTCCCCTTCTACGGCGCCGCGATCCTGTGCCTGGATGACGAGAACGTCCAGCACGTGCTTCCGAGTGTGAATCGCCGCAGCATCACTTACGGGCGCAGCCACCAAGCGGTTCTGACCATTCCGGAAGCCGACTGCGGAGCGTTTGAAAGCCATTTTTCGGTGCGCATGCGCGGCCACGACCTGGGACGCTTTCATCTCCGCGTACCGGGTGTTCACAATGTGCTGAATGCCACGGCAGCGATCGCTGTCGGGCTCGAGCTAGAGATAAAACTGGAAGCCATCCGCGAAGGCATTGAAGCGTTCACGGGCGTCGACCGGCGGTTTCAGATCCGCGGCGAAGCCCGAGGCGTCACCGTCATCGACGACTACGGCCACCATCCCACCGAGATTCGCGCCACGCTGGCGGCCGCGCAATTGTGCAAATTTCGTCGCATTCACGCGGTCTTCCAACCGCATCGCTATACGCGCACGCAGCACCTGATGGATGAATTTGCCAAGAGCTTTCATCAAGCCGACATGGTGTACGTGCTCGACATTTATGCGGCATCCGAGCAGCCCATTGAGGGCGTCACGGGTCGCGTGCTGGCCGAGCGTATTCGCGATTTTGGACACCGCTCGGTCGAATACACCGGAACCATCGAGCGCACGGTGGAGATGGTGGTTGCAAAGGTCCGCGAAAAGGACGTGGTGTTGACTCTCGGCGCCGGCAACGTGTGGCAGGCCGGCGAGAAGGTCCTCGAAAAACTGCGGGAGGCCGCGTAAATGGCCCCACCGGCAGCCGCCAAGAAACGCCACGCGCCGGACCTCGGTACAGTTCTGCGTTACGGGCTTCTGATAACCGCGATCAGTGTGACGTTAGCGGGCGGGATCTACGCATCGCAACAATTTCAGCAGTTTATGATTCGGGACCCGCGCTTTTTTCTGCCTGGTCCAGTGGATTATGGCTTGGAAAGCCCTAATCTGGAGCTCACAGGAGTAAAGTACGCTTCCCGCGCGCAGGTTCTGCGCGTTTTCGACCAGGATTATGGCCGAAGCCTGTATCTATTTCCGCTGGCCGATCGTCGCAAGACGCTTCGGAACGTGCGGTGGGTGCACGATGCCACCGTCTTGCGCATTTGGCCGAATCGCCTGTCCGTGCAGATCATCGAACGCCAGCCAGCGGCGTTCGTGAAATTGCCCGCCGACAACATCGCGCGCTGGGCGTTGATTGACGATGAAGGCGTGATTTTGGACCCGCCGGCCAAGTCGGTGTTCCGGCTGCCTGTGTTGGCCGGTATCCGCCCTAGCGAGAGTCTGGAGAAACGCGGCACGCGCGTGCGCCGGATGCAGCGTCTCACCAAGGAGCTGGGGCGGCTGGCCGACAAGGTTTCGGAAGTCGACGTCAGTGACCTGGACGACTTGAAGATTACCGAACAGGTGGAGGGAACGGCCGTGTCGCTGATGTTGGGGGACCGGAATTTTTCGTCTCGACTCCGAAACTTCCTGGATCATTATCAGGACATACACGCCCGGATGCCGCAGGCGTCGACTTTCGATCTACGGCTCGACGACCGGATCACGGGATTGGAGACCGCTGGCAATGCACGATAAGAACACGATCGCTGTAGGGCTTGATGCGGGCAGTGCGCAGACGCGCTGTTTAATCCTGGCGATGGAAGACGGGCGCCTCGCATACCTGGGCCACGGCGAAGTGGAATCCACTGGCTGGAGCAAGAGCAGGCTGGTGGATCAAAAAGCGCTTACCGCCTGCGTGCAATCGGCTGTACGGCGAGCTGAAATGGAAGCGCGCGTTCCCGTGGACGCGATGGTCGTAGGGATTGGCGGGAGCAGCATCGACGGCCACAACTGCCGCGGGCTGTATGAATTTGGCCGGCCTCGGGCCGTAACGCTGGACGACATGGCTTACGCGGTGGAGCGGAGCGAGCAGGTGCGGCTAGAACAGGATCGCGCCATCCTGCATCTGTTCCCACAAGACTTCACACTGGATGGCCGCTCCGGAAAGCGCTACCCGCGCGGTTCGACGTGCTCGCGGCTGGAGGCGAATGTTCATCTGGTCACTGTCTCCCAACAGGAGCATGATTCGATTATCGCCGCTGTTCAGCAGGCCTCCTACGCCATCGAAGAGACCATGTTTGAGCCCGTTGGAGCCGGTTATTCCGCTCTTTCGCAGGAAGAACGCAACCGCGGCGTGGCGGTGATCGACATTGGTTTGCACTCTACCGATCTGGTTGTCTACGACGGCGAGGCGGTACTTCTGGCCCGCACGCTCCCGATCTCGGCGGATCATTTCACGCGCGATGTAGCGGTCGGTTTGACAGTCCAGTATAACGATGCCGAACGACTGAAGATCGAATATGGCTGCGCAATGCTCGGCCTGACATCCGACAACAGTTATATCGAGGTACCGTCGGCCGAGGGCCGTTTGCCACGCGAAGCGCCACGCAAACAATTGAACGAAATTTTGGAAGCGCGCGCCGAAGAGTTATTCATTTACGTGGGCTCGGAGCTAGTCACCATCGGGATGGATCAGAAACTGTTGGAAGGCGTGATCCTCGCGGGCGGCGGCGCTATGCTCAACGGCATGTGCGACATGGCGGAGAGAGTTTTGAATTGTCCGGCGCGCAACGCTTTGCCAACCGGAATTCGGGGTTTTCCCGAAGAGCTGTGCAATCCGGTCTGGGCCACGGTGGCCGGTCTGGCGCGATATTCGGCGCGATTAAAAACGAATCGGGAAGGCCGGCGTAAGGCTCCCGGGCTGGTAGGGATGTTGTTTCGGTGATTGCTAACTCAGGCTGAGGCCTGTCTTATGAGGAGGTTTGAATGGACGCATTGAAGTTTGCCATCCAGGAAGAGGCGCTGCTCGGCACCAAGATCAAAGTCATCGGGGTGGGAGGCGGCGGCTCAAACGCGGTTGCCCGCATGATGGACGAGGGCCTTACCGGCGTTGAATTTCACATCCTCAACACCGATGTCCAGGCGTTGAATGCTTCATCGGTTCCCAACAAGCTGGCCATCGGATCGAAGGTGACCAACGGTCTGGGAGCTGGTTCCGATCCAGCATCTGGGCCGGCAAGCCGCGCTTGAGGACACCGAGAAGATCATCGAGGTCTTAGAGGGCGCCGACATGGTGTTCGTGACGGCGGGTCTGGGCGGCGGCACCGGAACTGGCGCAGCGCCGGTGGTCGCCTCGCTCGCCAAGGAACTGAACGCGCTCACGGTTGCGGTTGTCACCAAACCCTTCGCCTTTGAAGGACCGCGGCGCATGAAACAGGCCGATCGCGGGCTGTCGGAGATTGGCGGCACGGTGGACACCGTCATTACTGTGCCGAATGACCGCTTGCTGGAACTGGTCCCGCGCGGCACGAGTTTCTTCGAAGCTTTCCGCGTCGCCGACGATATCTTGCGACAGGCCGTCCAGGGCATCAGCGACATCATCACCACACCCGGTCTCATCAATCGCGATTTCTCAGATATCCGGGCCATCATGCTGGGCATGGGCTATGCCATGATGGGCACCGCCGCGGCGTCCGGTGAGAATGCATCCATCGAAGCGGCCCGCCAGGCCATCAGTTCGCCGCTGATGGAAGAGGGCGGTGTGAAAGGCGCGCGCGGCGTGCTGATCAATATTACTGGCTCCAGCCGCCTGAGTTTGCACGATGTGAATGAAGCTTGCTCGCTGATCCGGGCCGCGACCGCCAATGAGGACGCGCAGATTAACTTCGGCGTGGTTCTGAATGAATCGCTGAAGGATGAGGTAAAGATCACGGTGATCGCTACCGGTTTCCAGCGCGATAACCTGCCGCAACTGGCGCGACGGGCGGTGGCCTCGGTTGAGTCCGTGATGCCGGAGCCAATGCCTCCCCCTCCCGCTCCAGTGATGGAACCAGCCATGAATCACGCCTCGTTATTCCGTGATATGCCGCCGGCGCCGCCACCGCAAGAGAAGCACGAGCCGGCTACGGTGCCCGCGGATGATCTGGAAGTGCCGGCTTTCATGCGCCGGGAGCGTCGCCTGTATCAGTAACAGCTACGGAACGTAGCTTGGTCCTCGGACTACGTGGCCCGGCAGCGCGTCGGTCTGCTTTCCGTTCTCGATCACCGGCACGCCATTCACCAGCACGTATTGCATGCCCTCCGATAGTTGATTGGGATTCTCAAACGTGGCGCGGTCAGTGATCGTGGCCGGATCGAAAATCACGATATCGGCCCACATGCCCTGCTTCAACACTCCGCGATCCGTCAGGCGCATCCGCTGGGCCGGAAGCGCGCTGAACTTGCGGATGGCTTCCTCAAGCCTGAGTTTCTGATCCTCTCGAACATACTTGCGCAAGATGTGTGGGAACGTTCCATAAGCGCGTGGATGCGGATGTTCGCGGCCCAGCAGACCGTCGGGCGCCGTGCCCTGCGAATCGTTGCAGACGGAAACCCACGGCTGCTCTAGCGCCAGCAGGACGTCCGGCTCCGACATTCCGAATACGGCCACTGAGGTGAAAGCGTCGTCCTCAATCAGTAGATCGAAGATAGTGTCTATCGGATCTTTGTTCCAGATCTTGGCGATTTGGGCGATGGTCTTGCCCTGCAGCGGCCGCAGCTTCGGGTTATGCACCACGCTGACCAGGATGGCGTCCGGTCCCGCGATCTCCTGCCACTCGTTGTCCCAAGTGGTGCTGGGCGTCTGCATCTCCTTGCGAATTCGCGCGCGCATGGCAGGATCCTTCAGCCGCTCGATCAACTTGGCATCGCCGCCATCATGCGCCCAAGGCGGAATGAAGGCCGAAAACGTATTGAACCAGGCTGTGTAGGCGTACGTATCGGCGGTGATGTCGAGCCCCGACTGCCTCGCCTTTTCGATTTTGCCGACAATCTCAGGCATCCGTCCCCCAGTTGGCCTTGCCGGCGACTTTCAGGTGCCAGATCTCGGCGGGGATCTTGGCTTCACGCGCGATTCGAATCACTTCGTCTATAGCCGGAACGATCGCATCACCTTCACTGCGCATGTGTGTGGCGTAGATGCCGCCCATCTTGGCGGCTTCCGACGCAAGCGCAATTAACTCGTCGGTTGACGCGTAAGGCGCGGGCGCGTATTGCAGAGACGTCGACAACCCGACCGCCCCGTCGCGCATGCCTTCCCGAACCAATTGGCGCATGCGTTCAAGCTCGGAGGGATTCGCCGCGCGATTGTCATCGCCGATCACCATTCTCCGCATTGTGGTCGCTCCCACATAGCTCGCGAGGTTGATGCCCATGCCTTGCCGCTCGAGGCGCGCGAAATACTGGCGGAAGTTCGTCCAATCCGGCTTGATCTGAAAGTGGTCGTAACTCGCAGCGTCGGCTTTCACGATCCTGTCGTTGAGCGGCGCGATGGAATTGCCTTCGCCGGTGATCTCGGTGGTGATGCCTTGGAAAATCTTCGAGGGCAGGTGCGGGTTAACCAGGATCGTGAATTCGGACTGGCCCAGCATGTCGATGAATCCAGGCGCGACCACCAGGCCATGGGCGTCGATGCTGCGTTTGGCTGGCACTTCGGTCAAGCGCCCGATCGCAGCCACTCGTCCGCCCGCGATCGCGATGTCACCTGAATACCACGGCGAGCCGGTTCCGTCGACGATATGGCCGTTGCGGATGATAAGGTCGTAAGGCTGAGCTGAAGCGCCAAGCGCAAGGAGGAGAAGCAACGCAAAGTTCTTCAAAGGGGAATTATAGCGCCAGAATCAGCCGATAATATCTTTCTGCGCTCAGATAACGCATCAGATAACCCATCAGATAACCCAGAGGACAATGATCCGATTCTTCAAATGCGCGGCGTCGGCAAGGAAATCTGGGCAGACACCGATGCCGTCGAGTATATCCGCGCATTGCGTGCAAACTGGAATGGACCCCAGCCGGACGTGAGCGGCGAGCCGAAACCAGCCTAATCGCGCGCCACTCTGAATCGCCCTCCTCTTTCGCAACATCTACAATCTAGTTAATGCACGGAATCATCCCTTTCCTGCTCAGGCACGGCTACTGGGTGCTCTTTGCCAACGTTTTGGCCGAGCAGGCTGGTTTGCCGATCCCTGCGATTCCCGTGATGCTGGCGATGGGGGCGCTAGCCGGCTTGGGCAACTTTTCTTTCGCAGTGGCACTGGCCTTAGCGATCTGCGCAGCTCTAACAAGCGACCTGATCTGGTTCCGTCTCGGCCGCGTTCGTGGCCATTCGATTCTTAATCTTCTGTGCCGCATATCACTGGAGCCCGATTCCTGCGTAAGCAACATACAAACTGTTTTCCGCAGGTTCGGCGCGCTGGCGCTGCTCTTTTCAAAATTCGTTCCCGGTCTCAACACCGCAGCCGCTCCCATGGCCGGGCTCATCCGCATGCCGTTGCTGAAATTCCTGGCCGCCGATATTGCCGGTGCAGCCGCCTGGAGCGGAAGCGCTCTCGTGGTTGGGTACTTGTTCCGCGATCAGCTGGAGCTGGCGGCCGAGCAGGTTGGACACATGGGCTCCTGGTTGTTGCTTCTCCTGGCTGGCTTACTCGCGGGCTACATCGCCTGGAAATATTATCAACGCCGGCGATTCATTCGCGACCTGCGCGTGGACCGCGTCACGCCCGAAGAGTTGATGAAAATGATCGAATCCGGCGAAGATCTGGCGGTGGTGGATCTGCGGCGCATGCTCGAAGTGGAACATGATAGCCAAAAATTGCCGGGCGCGATCTGGATCGATTTGGACGAACTGGACGCGCGCGAGCAGGAGATCCCTCGCGATAAGGACGTCGTCCTCTATTGTTCTTGACCAAACGAAGCCTCCAGCGCCCGTGCGGCGCTGCAACTGCTCCGTAAAGGAGTGATCCGCGTGCGGCCGCTCGCGGGCGGCATCGAAGCCTGGCGCGCGCACGGGTATCCGCTGGAGATGATCGATGTTGGGTAAATCTTAGTTCGTTTGACTGACACGCGGCGCGCTTGCTAGCATCCGACCATGCAGCGTGAATCAGCCCTCCTGAGGGCTCGCCTGGTGACAATATGATCATCGATTGTCACGGGCACTACACCACTGCGCCGCCTGAATTGGAGGCTCTGGCGGCAGGGTCAACTTGCCAATCCGAACGATACTTCGGTAGCGCCGCCGGCCATCAGTGACGACCAGATTCGCGAGAGCCTGGAAAAGGCCCAACTCAAATTCCAGCGCGAGCGCGGGACCGACGTCACCGATCTTTTCTCCTCGCGCCTCCGCCATGGGACATCATCTAGGCAACGCTGCGATGAGCCTGCAATGGTCCCAGGTTTGCAACGATCTGATCTACCGCGTGTGCAAGCTTTATCCCGATAATTTTGTCGGCGTCTGCCAATTGCCCCAATCGCCCGGCGTCCCTCCCGCCAATTGTGCCGGAGAGTTGGAGCGCTGCGTCAAGGAGCTCGACTTCGTGGGTTGCAATCTGAATCCCGATCCCTCCGGAGGCCACTGGACTGATCCGCCGCTGACCGATCGCTGGTGGTATCCGATCTACGAAACGATGGTCGAGCTCGACGTGCCCGCCATGGTCCACGTCAGCGCGTCGTGCAATCCCAACTTCCACGCCACCGGCGCGCACTATATCAACGCCGACACCACGGCCTTCATGCAGTTTCTGACATCCGACCTCTTCAAGGATTTCCCGACACTGAAGTTTGTCATTCCGCATGGCGGCGGCGCGGTGCCGTATCATTGGGGCCGCTATCGGGGGCTCGCCCAGGATTTGAAACGGCCGCCTCTCGGTGAGCTATTGCTCAACAATGTGTTTTTCGATACCTGCGTGTATCATCTGCCAGGAATCGAATTGTTAACGAAGGTGATCCCGATTGACAACATCTTGTTTGCCTCTGAAATGGTGGGTGCTGTAAAAGGCATCGACCCGGAGACAGGCCACCACTTTGACGATACGAAGCGCTACATCGACGCGGCTCCCCGCCTGAGCGATAAGGACAAGCAGAAGATCTTCGAGGGCAATTCGAGGCGCGTATACAGCCGCTTGCATAAAGGGGTCTTTGGACAACCTAGCTCGGCACGGGGCGCCTGATTGAAGAGATGCCGATGGTTGACTTTGTCAGATTAAGCCGACGGAAAATCCGTTAGGCTTCGGATTTCGCGAATATGTCCGGCATGGCTCTCTGCGTGGCGCGCATTTCCGACCAGCCATTGATAGCCATCGAGCGGTCCCAGCACTGTGTGGGGCGCGAAATGAGATCGCAGATCTTCTTGCGTATCCCGCGTAAATTCCATGGTCCGGTCGCGCGCCTTCTGAAAAGCTGCCAATGCGTCTGCTAGAGATCCGAATCGTGCGCTTGGCTGCAGCGTGGCGGGGGCGCGGTTTACGCCGCGCGGCATCGGAGTCTCGCGGATCTTCTGCTCGCGAGCCTGCCGCTGATCGGCGGTTTCCGGTTGCGCCGGCGATTGTAGCGATCGCCCAACTAGCGCGACCAGCGCGTCATCCGATACCGCGAGGTGCTCCACGTATTCAAGAATGGACCACCGCTCCGGCGCCGGCTTCCAGCGAGCTTGCTGCTCCGTGACTCCGTCTACCGCGTCCAGCAGCGCCTGCCGGCTGCGGATGAGTAACTCCAGCGCTTTCTGGCGCTCAGTATCGGTGATCATGTCAGAGCTATGTTACACTGCTGGGGCCGAAGGCGTCGAGATAGGCCGTGCCTTCCCCACCCAGCAGCTCGAAGACGTCGATCCTTTTCTCCTGCTCGATCATATGGACCAATTCGGATCCAACCCGGCCAAGACCTCGGCTTTCCCGATCATCCCCATCGCGGTTTCGAGACCATTACTTATTTGCTGGACGGCCAAATTGAGCATAAGGATCGTTCGGCAATCAGGGATTGGTCGAAGCCGGCGACGTGCAATGGATGACCGCCGGCTCAGGCTTAGTGCATTCCGAGATGCCCGGTCGCGAGCTGGTACGCACCGGCGGGTCTGGAGGATTTCCAATTGTGGGTAAATCTTGCCCGCCGCGATAAGCTGACGGCGCCGCGCTACCAGGAGTTGAAATCGGCCGCGATTCCCCGCGCCAGCAACGCAACCGGAGATGTTCAAGTGCGTGTAATCGCGGGCGAGTCGTTGGGAACGCGCGGAGCGATCGAGAGCCGCACGCCCATCTTTTACCTCCATCTGACGCTCGCGCCGGGCGCCACGCACGTCCAAGCCATTCCGAAGACTTTCAGTGCTTTCGCTTTGGTCATTCGAGGCAAGGCTCAGTTTTCGGGTCAACGCGACACGCAGGGTGAAGGCCGAGTAGTGATCTTTGCGAACGATGGCGATGAGATTTCGATTTCCAATCCATCTGCCGAGCCGGTCGAGCTGCTCCTGATCGCCGGTGAACCGATCGGCGAGCCGGTGGAACGATATGGGCCGTTCGTGATGAACACGCGCGAGGAAGTGGGCCAAGCCTTCCGCGACTTCCGCGAGGGCAAAATGGGGACCATCTCCACTTCCTGATGGGCCCTGCTTCGGCGGAGTACTGGGCTTAGGTTCGAGATCGCTCTAGGCCATGAGAGGCTACGCGGCATTCTTCAGTACTCCGCGCTCCCCTGTAACACGACGCGCCGCGGCATCGTACCCCGACGTCTGCTGTTGCCGTACTGCGATGAAAGCCCGAGCAATAAATGGTTCTTTAGGGTGATGGATCGAAAACTGAATTCGCGGTTTAATTAGCCATGACTCGATGTCTCCAATGCAACGGAATCCTGGCCAAGAATGAACGAGTCTGTTATAGCTGTGGCGAGTGCGCGCCTGTGCATTCCGGATCGGCTGGCAATGGATACTCGCTGCTCCTCGCGCTGGCGTTCATCGTGTCGCTGGGGCTGACAGCATTCTCTTTCTTGTCGGGCCGATAGCGCCACGATCCTTTTCTTTATTCGCCGGTGTTTCAATAGTTGTTATGGCCACTGGCGACACCACCATTGACGACGAACTGCTGGACTACATCGGGCGCGTTACCCTCCGAGAACTTGAGATTTTGCGCAGGCTACGCGATGAAATTTCCAACCATCCCTACGCCAGCATGCAGATCTCGGCGGAGCAGGGGCAGTTCATGGCCTTGCTCGTTCATCTGCTGTCGGCGCGCAAGACTCTCGAGATCGGCGTGTTCACCGGTTACAGCTCGCTTGCGGTAGCGCTGGCGCTTCCCGACGACGGCCGGATCATCGCTTGTGACATCAGTGAGGAATGGACCTCCATCGCCCGGCGTTACTGGCGCGAGGCGGGTGTCGAGCGCAAGATCGATCTCCGGCTGGGCCCGGCCTTGAAGACCTTGGACGATCTCATCGCGCAAGGACAGGGCGGCCGGTTCGACTTCGCCTTCATCGACGCCGACAAAGGGAATTACATCAACTACTACGAGCGCGCGTTGGTACTGGTTCGTCAGGGAGGATTGATCGCCGTAGACAACGTTCTCTGGGATGGGAAAGTAATCGATCCATCAGTGAACGATGCCGACACATGCGCGATTCGCGCCTTCAATGAAAGTCTGCATAACGATGAACGGGTATGGCTCAGCATGCTCCCGATACGAGATGGCTTGACGCTCGCCTGCAAAAAGTGAACCGGAAACGCTTGCTAACGCGCGCGGCTCGGAAAGCAGTCTAGTACGATAAGCCTCATGGACAATTCGGATCTGAGCGCGCTTTGGGAAAAGCACACCGAGCATGAGTTTGCGACCCGCGACACCCAAGCCACCCTCGACACCATGGTTGAAGACGCCTATGTCAATCACATTCCCGTGATGACTGGCGCCTATGGCAAAGACGCCCTGCGCCGCTTCTATTCGTGCGACTTCATTCCCAAGATGCCCCCAGATACAACGCTGACGCCGGTTTCTCGCACCGTCGGTAAAGATCAACTGGTCGACGAGATGATCTTCTCCTTCACCCACACCATGGAAATGCCCTGGATGTTGCCTGGCGTTGCGCCCACCAACAAGCGCGTAGAAGTGCCGTTGGTAGCGATCGTCCATTTTCGCGACGGCAAGCTCGCGCACGAGCACATTTATTGGGACCAGGCGTCGGTCTTGAAGCAGATCGGCCTGCTCAACGATCTCACGCTGCCCGTCTGCGGCGTCGAGGCGGCGCGAAAAGTACTAGCCGGCGCTCATCAGCGCTGACTTCGCATGAAAATGCTCTTGGGGATCATGGCATGCACGCCCTTGTTCCCGTCCACCAGTTGCGTCATACAAAAATCCACCGCGACGCTCGCGAGCATGTAAGCCTCGTCGCGGCTCAGATGCTTCTCGCTCACCAGGAAATCGATCGTCTCGCGAATCGCGATCTTGGTCGCCTCCGTCAGATCTTCGTGGAAGCCCATGCTGATGTAATACGCCGGCGTCTCAGCGCGCGGCCACTTCAGCCGCATGTCTTTGCGAACGATGAACTCGAAAGTTCCAGTGAGCTGCGTCTCCATGGCCGTGATGTCCACCTCGCCGTTGCCTTGCCCGGCGTGCCCGTCGCCCACCTCGAATAGCGCACCCTTGGCATGTACAGGAATAAAGAGCGTCGTGCCTTCCACCAGTTCGCGGTTATCGATGTTGCCGGCGTGCACCCACGGGGGAGCGCTGCTGATCCGGCCATTCACCTCCGGCGGCGCAACGCCCATGCTGCCGAAGAACGGCTTGATCGGAATCTCGACGGAATCGCTGAAGTGCGCCAGCATACGAGTGCGGTCGAGTGGAATGATCTTGAGCCGCTCATAAGGAAAATCGTCCTGAAGAAATCCGAAGCCGGGGCGAAACCCGTTGTAGGCGAATGGCGAGGTCAGTTCGATTTTGCGAATGCGAACTTCGAGCACGTCTCCAGGCTCGGCGCCTTCCACATAAACCGGCCCAGTGAGAATATGGCGGCCCGGTCCGCGGTCGGTCACCTCGTTGTAGATAGTGCGGAATGCTTCTGAAATCTGACCAGGCAGGCACACCGGCCGCCTCGAACTGCGCCGGACTCCCAGTGGACATGGTCTCGATCCTTACCGTGTCGCCGGAATGAATGCGTAGGGCGGGTTTGGCCGATGCGGAATAATAGCCCCAGACCACGGTCTGCGGCGTCGCTTTCAGCTCGAGATCGGCGGCGCGACACACCGGGCCTGACGAAATAATGCAAAATAGTACTAGTCTCATCATAGGAGTCTTGCTGATTCTAACAGCTTGACCCTTTTCCAAGGTTTCAGTATCTTAACAAGGGGTTTCCGTATCTTAATGAGGGGAAAGTAGCGTGGTCCTTCTGCTCTTTGGGCCGCCAGGCAGCGGCAAAGGGACGCAGTCGAGGCTGATCACAAACTGGTTGGGGATTCCGGCGATTTCGACCGGTGACATGCTGCGGGCGGAAATTCAGGCCGGCACGGAACTGGGTAACGCCGCGCGCTCCATCATGGCCAGCGGGGGATTGGTAAGCGACGATCTCGTCAACCAAATGCTCGCGCGCCGGGTCGCTCAGCCCGACTGCCAGAGGGGATTTCTCCTCGACGGTTACCCGCGGACCTTGCAGCAGGCCGAGTTTTTCGACGCTTTAGTGAAAGAGCGCGGCTTGCCAAAGCCCATCATCCTGCATCTCGACGTGCCCATGGATGCTCTGATCGGCCGGCTGACCTCGCGCCGCCAGTGTCCGAAGTGCGGGAGAATTTACAACCTGTTGCATCAGCCGCCGAAAAAAGCGGGCATCTGCGATGACGATGGCACGCCGCTGGTCACCCGTAAGGACGATCAGGAAGATGTTGTGAGAGACCGCCTCCGCACCTATGATGAGCTCACGCGCCCCGTGCTCGCCTATTACCAGGATCGAAACTATTACCAGATCCGCGGCGACCGCTCGCCCAGCTACATTTTTGAAGTAATCACCGGCATTCTCGAGCCGTTGGTCTCGAAAGATGGCGCCTCAGCGCCCGCTTAACGAATAAATTCCCGGATGTAGCCGTTTACTTCGGCGGGCTTCTCGTGAATCACCCAGTGCGTGCCGTCGGGGATACGCTTGATGGTTAGCTGTGGAACGAATTGGTCCAGGCCATCCAGATTGCTGGTGAGCAGCGCGGTGTCCTTTTCACCCCAGATCACCAAGGTAGGCACCTTTACCATGAGCCTCGATGGATCCGCTCCGAAACTGCCTGAAGAAGTCTGCTTTCGCTCGGTAGCTTGTCCCGGCGGGGGCGGTCCGACGGCGTTGGCGCGATAGTAATTCAGGCCACCTGTCAGTGCTCCTGGTTGCGACCAGGCTTGGATGTATGCCTGCTTGTCTTCCTCCTTGAAGACGCCGCTCTGGAGCCCAGCGCCAAGCACCGCGTTCACCAGCGGCGTGTAGTTGTTCGCCGAAAGCGTCTGCTCGGCCTGCGGACCACGGAACATCAGCATGTATTGGCTGGCCTGCTGTTGCTTCGCGTCCGATGCCAATAGACGTCCGAACACGCCTGGATGCGGCGCGTTCACGATCACCAGTTTGTCCAACAGTTCCGGATGCGCGATCGCGAAAGCCCACGCTACGGCCCCGCCCCAGTCGTGCGCCACCAGCACAAATTTTTTACCGTGGGAAAAATGATCGGCCAGCGAGAGGACATCATCCACCAGATAATTCATCCGGTATTGCTCTTCGCTGTTCGGCTTGTCGGACAGGTTGTAGCCGCGCATGTCGAGAGCAACCGCCAGATGATCCTTGCCGAACTCGGTGAGCTGATTCTTCCACTCGTACCAGAACTCCGGGAAGCCATGCAGAAAAAGGATCAGCGGACCCTTTCCCGCGGTCACACAGTGCAGTCGTAAACCATTCACTTGCACGTATTGATCTTTCAGCACCGGCGTCTTCTCCTTGTTCTTCGCGAAAGCGGACCCCACAGATAGCCCCGCCAGGAAAAGCCCCGCCATTGAAAGCCCCGGCAGTCCAAAACGCAGCCAACGATTGCGCATGTTGGAAGCCTAAGTCTTGCGGGGAGCGTAAGTCAACCGCCGCTCCCGATCGCCTCCGCCCGAATGTATATTGGTTCGTTGGCGGCCAACTCGATTAAAGTAGCTCCGCGTATCCTCGCCACGTTGATCTTCTTCGCGGCCTTCGAAGGCGTGATCTTCCACACGCGTCTCTATCCATCCATCCTCGAGCCCGAGTCGACTGCAGGCGCCATGGAGACGCAGTTGAACAACGAGATCAAGCGGCCCAAGCCCGATCGCAATCAAGTGCTGGCCGTCGGCCATTCGCGCATGGCGCTGTTGCCGCGCGTTGCCAACGAAATGCAGCCCTCCACCGGCTACCGGTTCGCCAGCGTCGGTCTCGGCGGCAGCACGCCGCGCTGCTGGTATTACGAACTCCGCGAACTTGACCCTAGCGCGCGCACGTACGCAGCAATCATCATTCCCACCGACGATTTCAACGAGCCTGATAACTACGAGGAACCTAACAACCGCGAACTTGATACCCGCTACCTGATAAGCCGCCTTAAGCTCAGCGATCTAACCGAATATCCCTGGTCCTTTGACGACTACAAACTCAAATGGGTGACTTTCGGCGACATTCTCTTCAAAGGCTACGTCTATAAGCGCGATTTTCTCGAGTTTTTGTCGGCCACCAAGGCGCGCATTGCCAAGGCGCGTTTATCTAAGGTGCATTCGAGCAGTTGGATTTATGATTACGAGGGACCGGAGCATAGCGTCGCCGGTTTGCAGATTGATTGGCAGCATAACGTCGCGCGCTTCCCCCCAGTTTTACTCCCCAACAAAGGAAACTTATCGAAGATGTCTTGTTCCAACCCAGACCGCCGGATGGCGGCCAGATGTCCGGGTACCTCCATCACTGGTACGGCCGAATCCTGGATCATTATCGCGGTTCGGGGACGAAGCTCATCTTCTTGCGCGTGCCTCGCGCGCCCGTGCCGCCGCCTGAACATCCGCCCAAGCTTAACAGCGCGATTCGCCAGATTGCGTCCGAACCGGATGTCATCGTCCTGGATGAACATCTCTTCGACCCGCTCGAGCGCACCGACTTGTTCGCTGACCCCATGCACCTGACCGGCGAAGGCATGAATCGCTTCTCCCGGATGTTGGCCGCCCAGGTTCGACGGGTGCTTGGGCCGCCCAAGTCCTGAGCCGGCGATGCTGTTCAACACACCTCAATTCTTTGCGTTCCTCGCCATTGTACTGATCGCCTTCTATTCCTCGCCGCGCTCCTGGAGAAGAATCATCCTGCTGGGCGCCAGCTATTTCTTCTACATGAGCTGGATTCCGAAGTTCATCCTGCTGCTACTCGCCTTGACTGTGATCGACTACGCGGCCGCCCGCTGGATCGCGCGAACCGAATCGCCGCGCTCCCGAAAAATAGCATTGATCGTCAGTCTCGCGGCGAACCTCGGACTGCTCGGCTTCTTCAAGTACTACAATTTCTTCGCCGCCAACATCGCGCACCTGCTCGGCAAGCCAGAAAGCTCCTTCGCCCTCAGCATCATCCTCCCACTGGGCATCAGCTTTCACACCTTCCAGAGCATGTCCTACGTCATCGACGTTTATCGCGGCGAACAGAAGCCAATCGGCAATCCCATCGACTACGCGCTCTTCATTTCCTTCTTCCCGCAACTGGTCGCCGGCCCCATCGTGCGCGCCCGCGAGTTCTTCGGCGATCTCTATCACTGGCAAGCGCCCAACTCCGACGAAGTACTGCGCGGCCTGTTGCTGGTGATTCTCGGGCTCGCCAAGAAGATGGTGATGGCCGACCAGTTCGCCAGGTCGCCAACAATTATTTCAAGGACGTCGCTGGACATCCCGGCCTGCTGACAGCCTGGTCCGGCGTCGTCGCCTTCGGCATCCAGATCTATTTCGATTTCTCCGGCTACACCGACATGGCCATCGGCATGGCGCTGCTGCTCGGCTTCCACTTCCCGGTCAATTTCCGCCGCCCTTATCTCGCCTCCAGCATCACCGATTTCTGGCATCGCTGGCACATGTCGCTATCGCGCTGGCTGCGCGATTATCTCTACATTCCGCTCGGCGGCAACCGTCACGGCCGCCTGATGACCTATCGCAATCTGATGCTGACCATGCTGCTCGGCGGATTATGGCACGGCGCAAGTTGGAACTTTGTGGTCTGGGGCGGCTATCATGGCGCGCTCCTGAGCATCGAACGAATGCTGGGCCTGAAGCGCACAGCGGAAGAGGATCGCTGGACATTGTTTTATCCCATCCGTGCGATTCTCACTTTTGCACTGGTCATGATTGGATGGGTCTTCTTCCGTGCCGTGAATTTCCACGACAGCATCTTTGTTCTGCGGCAGATGTTCACCGGTAACATCGGATCAATGTTCCTGATGAGGTGGCAAATCGACCTGGCGCTGATCACGCTGCTGCTGGCATTTTTGGAGGAAAAAATGGCCTGGTTCGAAAGAGTCGTTATCGGCCCGGCCTGGGCCTACGGGGCGGTCTGCGCGCTGCTTCTGCTGAGCGTGGAATTGCTCGGGTATACAGAAGCCGCCGTGCCGTTCGTCTACTTCCAGTTTTGAAACTTATCCAATTTAGAGTGGAGCTATCCGACCTGCACAGTGAGCATGGATATCGATCCGCCATCCACGCCCTCCACCGGAAACGAAAGTTTCTCGCCTGCCTGCCGGGTCGCGATCACGTACAGCAGAGGCAGGTAATGGTCCGGCGTCGGAATGGAGAGCATCGCGTCGCGGCCGAGTTTTTCGTAATCGATGAGCGGCTGGTATGCGCTAGCCAGCATCATCTCACGCGCGGCTTCTTCGAAGCGGACGGCCCAGTCGTATGGATCGGGCATGTGGCGGCCCCACGCGTACGCGTGCAGATTGTGGATCAGATTTCCACTGCCCACGATCAAAATGTTTTCATCCCGCAGCGGCGCAAGCTTCCTTCCGATCTCGAAATGGAAGCCCGCCGGCCGGGTTTCGTCGATGCTCAACTGGACCACCGGTACGTCAGCGTCAGGGTAAACATGCCGGAGCACGGACCACGTTCCGTGATCGAGTCCCCAGGATTCGTCGAGCGTGACTGGTAGGGGCGCGAGCATTCGTTGCACTCTGCGCGCGAGCTCCGGGTCGCCGGGAGCAGGATATTGCACCTGATAAAGTTCGCGTGGAAATCCGCCGAAGTCGTGAATGGTTTTGGGCGCCGTGGTTATGGTCACGCCTGTCTCTGGAACAAACCAATGCGCTGAGATGGACAGTATTGCTTGGGGGCGGGGAGTCTCCACCCCGATCCGCCGCCATGCTTCGGTGTAGCGATTGTTCCACACGGCATTCATCGGATTGCCGTGGCCGAAAAAGATCGCAGGCAGCATGGCCCATCTTAACGCTAGGGCATGCCGCTACAGTCGCGGCGATTCTGTGTTGCCAAGAATCACGCTCGGCCAATTAGGGCCGCTGTTCGGCAGACGGAGGAGCCAATGTGGAGGCACGCACAGTGGATCAGCAATACTGCTTGTCATCAGCGAAAGTCCGTTGGTGAAAGTCAGGCGAGTAGATTGTGCGCCCGGGTCAATTGCGAACGTTTGTAGCCGGCGACCGATCAACCGTTTTATCGACCGATTGATGTGTCCGTACAGAGCATCAGACTTCATGATCTGTTTGCCATGCAAGAACAGTTTCCACGCAGCCCAACCATTCATTGTGGTCAGACCGAACTCACCAGTGGGTTCACCTGGCCTTCCGTCGCGCAACGTGTATTCAGCCGGGCTCAGCCTTCCGAACTCAAGGAAAAGCACTGCCGCATAACCCTGCCACACATGGCTTACTGATTGGCCCACTATCGGACCGTTCCAGTAAGTAAATGGCATTAAGCAGGAGACCGCTAGCGTGCTGCAGTAGCTCGCGCGCCTACGACGCTTCCGGTATCGCCACCAACTTCGCGTGCCTCCACAACCGCTCCAGGTCGTAATAGGTCCGCGCCTTCGCGGAGAAAACGTGGATCAGGTAATCGCCGTAATCGGCCAATACCCACTCGGCATTGTCGAAACCTTCCACGCTGACCGGATGCTCGCCTCGGTCCGCCAGTTGCGAGCCAATCTCTTCGCAGATGGCTTGGATTTGCTTTGGATTCGCGCCGCTGCAGACCACAAAAAAGTCTGCGAACGATGTGACCTCGCGCAAATCAAGCACACGAATGTCGATCGCTTTCTTCGATTCGGCGGCTCGGACCGCAGTGAGCCAAGGAGGGGTGCTAAGCGCTGACGCTAGGGGTTGAATGACGGTGGTACTTTGCTGTCGGATAGCTAGGTAAATCTCCCTATACGTATGGTACACTGAAATCACCAATGCGACAATTCGTGGCTTTGTTTTTGTCCGTTGGCGCCCTGGCAATCTTCGGCCAGACTCCTACAGATAATCCCGAAACGATTGCAAACAAACAGATTGACCTAGCCAACCAAGAACTTCAGCGGGTCACTGATTTAGTTCAGACCGGCGCCCTGCCGCGCGTCCGCCTCGAACAGGCCCAGCAGAATGTTGAAGATGCCAAGGACGAAGCGATCCTGGAGCGCACTCTTTACGGCGACCTGCAGGTTGACAAGGTCAACGATCAAATGCTGGACGACATGATCGCAGCCGCCCAGCGTCGCCTGGAGCGCCAGCAGATCAAGCTCGAGGAAGCCAAGAAGCTGGTCTCCAGTGGCATCGCCCCACAGTCGTCTCTGACGCCGATTCAGGAAGAGCTTTCGATCCGTCAGACCAATCTGAATCTTGCGCATACCCGCGCCAGCCTGATGGGCGAGATGGCCGCATTGGCGAAGTACGAAAAGACGGCCGCCGAAATCCATGACGTTACCAGCGCAGCATTTTCCGATGCCTTCGCACCCGGCATGGAACATTACGAAGGTAACGGATTGTTCCGGGAATCCAAAGATTTGAAGCCTCTGGCCCTGGCTTTCGCACAGAAGTTCGATCATCCTCTTCCGATCAGCGCCGAAGGAGAGACCGGCCTGCATCGCGCGCTGGGTTTTGATCATCGCGGCCGCGTCGATGTGGCTGTGAGTCCGAACGCTCCCGAGGGAATCTGGCTGCGCGGCTACCTCAAGGCCCGAAAAATTCCCTACTACGCGTTCACGCGCGCGATCCCCGGCAAAGCCACTGCGGCGCACATTCACATTGGTCCAGGAAGCACTCGTCTGCATAGCACCGCCGCCGACTAGCCGATGGCTTTAGTCCCGCGCGTCTTCCTCACGGCTGAACAGATTCAAAGCCGCGTGCGCGAGATGGGCCGGCAGATCAGCACGGACTTTCCCGACGGACCCATTTACCTGGTTGCGATTCTCAAAGGCGCGTTCATGTTTCTTGCCGACCTTTCGCGCGCCATCCAGACCCCCTCCCGCGTCGAGTTCATGGGCATTTCCAGCTACGGCCGAGGCAAGACCACTTCCGGCCAAGTGAAGGTCACGAAGGATCTGGATGTCTCCATCGAAGGCCATCATGTGCTGGTGGTCGAAGATATCGTCGACAGCGGCGTGACACTGACCTACCTGATGAACGTCCTGAAACAGCGCCGGCCGAAATCGCTGAACATCGCCACCCTGCTCGATAAACCCGAGCGGCGGCTGCGTCCGGTGGACGTATCTTATGTGGGCTTCAAGATCCCGGATGAGTTCGTAGTCGGCTACGGGCTGGACTTCGCAGAAGATTATCGCAACCTTCGAGACATCTGCGTGCTCACCGAGCAATCAAGCTACGTTCAGGCTTTTGATACCATCGCTGTGATGGCATCAACTAAAGTTACAGTGAACAATAATGGGCCGATCCGCATTGAAGGGGATTTTACGATTCACGATCCTGACGGAAAAGAATACGGGCTAGCGGGCCGCAAGGTAATTTCGCTCTGCCGTTGCGGCTTGTCGCAAAACAAACCGTTCTGCGATGGCAATCACAAGGTGCAGGGTTTTGAATCGAGCTGCCCCGCCCGAGAACTACCTCCACCGAAGACCGTCGTTTAGCAGGCCCCGATGATCCAATTCGTCCTCGAAACCGACCGCGAGCTGTTCGCCGAGGCTTTCAGCTTTGCCCGCCAGCAGGTACGCAAGCTGATCGAGAACCATCCTGATTTCGATCCGATGTACACCAGTAACGGCCGCTGGAAGCACGAAGGCCAGATTTGGACGCACTGGTGCGAAGGCTTTCTGCCCGGCATGATGTGGCTTTTCCAAAAACGGCCGGCGCACAACGGCGATGACAGCAAGTACTGGTTGGAGCAGGCCATTCGCTACACCGTCCCGATCGAAGTCCGCAAACACGACCGCGAGGTCCACGATCTCGGCTTCCTATTCATGCCGACCTACTACCGCTGGTATCAGGTGACGCGGGATCCCAAGCTCAAGGACGTCATCATCGAAGCCGGGAAGACGCAGGCCATGCGTTTTCAGGAAAACGGCCAATACCTGCGGTCGTTCGTGGCGGAAAATTCTTTGTTCATCGATCATCATGATGAACGTCGGCATAATCTTCTTCGCCGCCCGCGAAACGGCCGACCGCCGGTTGCGCGACATCGCGCTACGGCATTGCCTCACCACACGGCGCGTTCTGGTCCGCGGCGATGGATCCACCGCACACGAAGGTATCTTCGATCTCGAAACCGGCGAGTTTCTCCGCCAAGCCACTCAGCAGGGTTACCGCGGCGATTCCTGCTGGTCGCGGGGGCTAGCCTGGGCTCTCTATGGATTCGGCAACGCGTACGAGTACAGCCGTGATCCGCGATTTCTGGAGACCGCCGAGGCCTGTGCCGATTATTACGTCACTCACTCCAACAGCGACGGCGTGCCGCCTTGGGATTTCAACGCGCCGCCGGAAAGCCGCAAGCTGCTCGATACTTCCTCGGCCGCGATTGCTGCTTCCGGTCTGCTGCGGCTGTGCCGCCTGTTGCACGATCCGGTGAAGGGTCACTACTATTGGTCGACCGCGATTCTCATTTTGCGCACCCTGTGCGAGAAGCACCTCGCCAAGAAAGACAAGAAGTGGGAGGGTATTCTGAAAGGCGGCGTCTATCATTTGCACAAAGAACTGGGCGTGGATGAATCGGTCATGTGGGGCGAGTACTTTTTCGTCGAGGCGCTAGAGCAGGCCTTACCGCAAATAGCCTAGTACCATATTGCGATCCGGCCCATTCTGCCGATAAATACGCAGGATGCCGCTCCAGCCAGCCGTCAACTATTACGACCTGCTTCAGATTAATCCCCATGCCGAGATCGAGACCATCGAACGGGTGTATCGAATCTTGGCGGGCCGTTATCATCCGGACAATCAGGCCACCGGCGACGCCGAAAAATTCCGCGTGTTAAGCGACGCTTATCAGATCCTGCGCGATCCAGCCAAGCGCGCCGAATACGACAAGCAGTTCCAAGCGGCTCCGGCCGGTCCACTCGCCATTTTTCTCGGCAAGGAATTCGCTGACGGTATCGATTCAGAAGCTAAGATCCGCATCGGCGTGCTGTGTCTTCTCTATAGCAAGCGCCGCGCGAATCCTGACTATCGCCGCGCTTTCCTTGCTGGACATGGAGAACATCATGGCGTTCCCCCGCGAGCGCTTGTTGTTCGCGCTGTGGTATCTGCGCGCCAAGCGCTACGTCGTGCAGGATGATCGCAGCAGCTTTATCATCAGCGCCGAGGGCGTCGATTATCTGGAAAGCCAGTTGCCCACTAATCAGATCCTGTACAAAATCTTCAGTGCGTCCGAGAGTGGCGTGATGGTGTATCCCAAAGCGCTCACCTCCAAAACCACGTAGTCTCTCCTACTAGCCGGAGCGACGCTAGCATTTGTTGCTTGATAAGTGTTAAGCTACAGGCTACAGCCTTCCCGTGAAAATACGGAGTTTTGCCCATAAGGGCCTCAAGCGGCTTTACACGAAGACAGCGCGAAAGGCGTGCCACCTGACACGGTGGCCAAATTGCGAAAAATGCTCGCATATCTTGACAATATGGACGACCCGGAAGAATTGCGAGTGCTCGCGGGATGGAAGGTACACACGCTCACCGGCGATCGCAAAGGAACATGGAGCCTGAGCGTCACCCGGAACCGCCGTCTGACGTTCCGTATCGACGCCGCTGAGCACGAAATCCGGGACGTGAATTTAGAGGATTACCACTAACTACAGGAACAACCGTTATGCCCATTAAGAATCCGCCCCATCCCGGAGATTTCATTCGTACCGAGGTCATTGAACCCGCTGGCCTCTCTGTCACCGCCGCCGCCGAAGCGCTTCACGTTTCCCGTCCCGCCCTGTCTAGTTTGCTCAACGGAAGGGCCGACCTGTCCGGCGAAATGGCTTTACGAATCGAGAAGGCATTTCGGCGTTAGGATGGACACGCTGATGCGAATGCAATCCGCCTACGATATCGCGCAGACGCGTAAGCGCGAGAAGGAAATCCGTGTGAGGCGCATTCATCGAACAGCGGACGCTCACCCATAAGCCCCGGCGCTTCTGCCTTCTGGCATCTGCACTTCTGCTATTCTGTACTTTCGATGGCTCGCTCCGGCTGGTCCTCCTTTTGTGTTTTGCATTAGCGGCTCTGGCCCAACACCCCATCCTCATCGATACCGATGGCGGCTCCGACGACCTCATGGCCATCGCCTTTCTCGCCTCCCAACCCAGCGTCCGAATCGAAGCGATTACTGTAGTAAACGGCCTGGCGCACCCTAATGCCGGCGCGAAGAACATCGCCCGTTTACTCGAAGTGGCCGGGCGCAAGGATATCCCCGTCTTCGCCGGGCGAAGCACCCCGCTCCAGGGAAAGGCCGAGTTTCCCGCCGAATGGCGCAGGATCTCAGACGACCTTCCCGGCGTCACTCTTCCGGCATCATCGCGACTACCGGAATCAAAGCCAGCCGCCGATTATTTGATCGAACGTCTCAGAGACCAAACCCACCCGCTGCGGATTCTCGCTCTCGGTCCGTTGACCAACCTTGCGGAAGCGCTGAAGCGCGAGCCCGCCACCGCCAGCGCGATTGAAGAGCTGGTGATCATGGGCGGCGCACTGCGCGTTCCCGGCAACCTCGGCGACGGCGGCGCATTCAAAACCCACAACAGCACCGCGGAGTGGAACATATTCATTGATCCACTGGCGGCACGCATCGTCTTTCGCTCCGGCATTCCGATCCGCCTGATTCCGCTCGATGCCACCAATAAAGTTCCCGTCGACCTGGACTTTCTCGCGAAGTTTCAATCCGGCGCGCATTCGCCCTTGGCGCGAGTAGTTGCCCAGGTGCTCGAAACGGATCGCGCAGTTATCCAGGCCGGCATCTTCTACGCCTGGGATCCGCTGGCGGCCGTCGCGCTGCTGCATCCGGCCGTGGTCAAGACCTCGAACCTCCACATCGACATCCGACAAGACCCTCCCGAAGAAGGGCGAACCATACAGACTCCTGGCCGGCCGAACGCGCGCGTCGCCCTGGATGCGGATGGCGCCCCCTGGCGCAAGCTGTTCTTGGAAGCCCTCGAGAAATGAAGGCCGCCGAAGTGCCCCAGGATTCGTTCTTTGGCGGTTTTTCAAATTCGACTCCGCGCGCTGTCAGAACAAGGCGAGTTGGGTTTCTGAGCCCGGAACGCAGAGCTCGATCCAGCGCTGGGTGCCGAACGACTGGTCGGTCAGAATTTGAAAGCCCAGCTTCTTGGTGTAGAAGTCCAGTGCCTTGCTTTGGTCGCGAGAACGTCCTGATGCGCGACCTGGCTGGCCACGATCATGCGCCTTCGGCCTATCTCGTATACCTGCATTTGTGGCTAGCGCCGCTCAATGTTTCCGAGCCGCGCGCGTTAGCAAGCCGAGATTCATTCGTAGCGCAGGGCCGTCAGCGGATCCACGCGCGTGGCCCGCAGCGCCGGCAGAAAACCGGCCAACAACGCCACCGCGCCAAGCACCAGCGTGGCAGCCGCCATAACCCACGGATCGCGCGCGCTAACGTCCAGGAGCTGCGATTGAATTAGCCGGCCCATTGCCAGCGAAGCCAGCACCGCGATCCCGATGCCGGCCGCAGCCAGCAGCACCACTTCTTTCATCACCAGCCGAAGCACTTCGCGGCGGTCGGCGCCTAAAGCCATGCGAATGCCGATTTCACGCGTGCGCCGGACCACCATGTACGCCATCACTCCGTACAGCCCCACCGCAGCCAGCAACGTCGCCAGCGCGCCGAAACTGGCGGATAGCGCCGCCACCAGCCGATCCATAAACAGCGACTCATCGATCTGCCGCTCCATCGTCCGTCACGTTGAAGATCGGCAGGTTGGGATCTTGCCGCCGCACCTCTTCGCGCAACATTTGCGCTGCCGCGGATGGCTCCTGCGTGGTCCGTGCATAGAAGGTCATGTATCCGATCTGGCTCTGAGCGTATGGCAAATAAATGCAGCGGTGCGGTTTTTCCCGAAGATCACGATTTTCCCATCACGAACCACGCCGACGATTTCGATACTGTCCTTTTCCCGGCGAGAACTGAATTCGCCGGCCGATCGGATTTTCATCACCAAAGTAATGTTTGGCGAGGCGTTCGTTCACGATCACGGTGAGGGGCGCTTTGGGCCCGTCCGCATTTGTGAAATCGCGGCCCGCTAAGAGCGGAATGCCTAGAGTGGCGAAGAAGCCGGGGCCGATTTTGTTTTGAGCAACCACCATGTCCTCGTCCTCTTTAGCTTGATAGCCTTCGATCTGAATCGAGGTGTCTTCGTTGTCTCCCGAGAGCAGAGTCACTTCCGCAAGAGACGCCGCTCGGATGCCGGGCAGCCGCGCGATATTCTGCTGTAACTGTTCGAATAAGGCGCGCATTCGTTCCTGGCTGTATCCGCTCAGGGAAGGCTGTACCGCGAACGAGATGAGATGATCCGTGTGAAAACCGGCGTCGATGTTTTTCACGTTGTAAAGACTTCGCGCGAACAACCCCGCTCCAATCAGCAGCATCAACGAGAGCGCGACTTGCGTAACCACGAGGCTCTTCCGAAGGCGCAGATGACTTCTGCTGCCACCTACCACCGCAGCGGCCTGGTCTTTTAGAGTTGAGGCCAATTCGCCTTTGGTGGCTTGCAAGGATGGAACAATACCGAACAAGACACCGGTTACCACCGATAACGCTAAGGCGAACAACAAAACTCGCTGGTCGGGCTGGCTGGAGATTCCCAGCATGGATTGATCAGACGGCAGAAACTTGAGCAAAGCTTCTCCCGTCCATTCCGCAACCAGCAGCCCCAACATACCGCCGCCCAAGGCCAGCAGCAGGCTTTCCACCAGCCATTGCCGAACCAACCGCATTCGGCTTGCACCCATAGCTAACCGGATGCTTATCTCGCGCTGGCGTGCTGTCGCACGCGCAATCAATAGATTAGCTACGTTCGCGCAAGCAATCAACAACAGCAATCCCACCATGCACATCAGCACCACGATCGCCGAACCTGATCTGCGAGGAAGCGGCCGAGATCCCCTTCCGGCCTTCGAGCAGCGAAAGATGACGATTCAAGAATTGCTCCCGCAGGCGCGGCGAAAAATTCAAGTCTTTCGCTTCCAGCTCCAGGATCGGCCTCCAGGACGTATTCAGCGCTGCTTCGGCTTGCTGAAGCGATATTCCCGGCTTCAGGCGCCCAAAAATATTCAGCCACATCGAGCGCCGGTTCTCCAGGTCGTTCATCAACGGCGACATCTGCGTTCCGCATCATCATCGGAACGAAAACGTCGGGAGCTTCGCCTACGCCCACACCCTTGAAGCCAGGCTGCGCGATTCCGACGATCGTCATGGGATGCGCGTTCAGCATGATGGTCTGGTTCAACACGCCTGGATCTCCGCCGAAACGCCCCTTCCAGTATGCGTAGCTCAGCACCACTACCGGATTGGCTCCAGGCGTGCGGTCCTCTTCGGGCGTGAATGTGCGCCCGATCGCCGCGTGTACGCCGAGCACATCGAAGTAATTGCCCGAAACCAGATCGCCATAAATGCGCTCAGTTTGATCGTGCCAGCTCGCCGAGAAGCTGATTGGAAATCGAGCCAGCACCCCGCTGAACACCTGGTTGCCGTCGCGAAAGTCGCGATACATGGGGTACGAAAACGTGTAAATATCACCGTAGCTGGTGTTGACTTGTCCGCGCCGCGGCCCCTTGGCACTGAATAAAACCAGTTGCTCGGGATGTTTTACAGGGAGCGACCGCAGCAGTGCTTGATCCATCAGGCTGAAGATGGCCGTGTTAGCGCCGATGCCGAGACCCAGCGATAGCAGCGCTACGATCGTGAACATCGGGCTCTTTCGCAAGCCCCGAAACGCGTAACGTAGGTCTTCGAACGGATTGATCATAGCCCTTTGTCAGCAATCGACCCTCCGCCGGTACCATTTGAAAACAAAGGAGTTGCATGGGCGGAGCTGTTCGATTTTGAACACTTGGCTTCGTTTTGTAATTAGAATCGGTTCTCGCCGACCATCTCCTCCCAGTTCATTCGCGACTCCACTTCGTATTGCCGCCAGTTGCCGATCTTGCCGTTTACAATGCGCAGGATCACCATTCCGTGAGTCCTCACCTTATAAGTGAAGGTGTATTCGCCGGCGCCCATCTGCAGAGCAGGGTCGAAAATTAGCCGATGCCATAAAATGGATACGGGTTTCGGCCGGCCTTTCTCGCCTCCGAAAAACTCGAACAGCGCTTTCCGCCCTTTCCGGATCTCGGGATTCGGCGGCGAGCTGAACATGGCATCCTCGGTAAAGCAGTCTGCGGCTTGGCGCGCGTTGTTTGAATCCCAGGCGTCCGTCAGCGTTCCGATAAGCTTCTGAAATCCGGCCTGATCGAGATGCCCGGGCGCCGGGCCGCGCTTCAATGTGCATCCTGACATTACGAGCAGAGGCGCAATCGCGACCAGCATCCGTATGAAACTCATTCTTCGAGAATCGCACGTTAGTGCAGTGTGGTACATTTGCTGATCGATGGCCAGTATCTTTCGGGATCGTCTGCTCGCGGGAAAGACCGCGTTCGTCACCGGAGGAGGCAGCGGAATCGGGCAGCGCATGGCCGAGCGCTTCGCCGAGCACGGCGCCAAGGTGATGCTGGCGGGCCGCAAACAGGAGAAACTGGATGCCGCCGCGTCAGCCATTCAATCTTCCGGAGGGACGGCGGCTACTGCGTCCCTCGACGTGCGTGATTATCCCGCCGTCGAGGCGGCGCTTCAAAAAACTAAAGACCAATTTGGCGAGATCGACATCCTGGTCTGCGGGGCGGCCGGAAATTTCCCAGCGCCCGTTCTGGGGATGTCCGCAAACGGCTTTAAGGCCATCATCGATATCGACCTGCTGGGTACATTCAACACTTGCCGCGCTGCCTACGCGCATCTGCGAAAACCGGGCGCGGCTATCATCAGCATCTCGGCGTCCCATGCATCCATGCCGATTGCGAATCAATCGCACGTGTGTGCCGCCAAAGCCGGGGTCGACCTTCTCACGCGAACGCTGGCCATCGAATGGGGACCGGCGGGCATTCGCGCTAACTGCATCACGCCCGGACCGACCGATGACACTGAGGGAATGCGGCGGTTGGCGCCGACTCCGGAAATTCGCCGTAGAGTCGAAGACGCCGTTCCGCTGCGGCGCTTTGGAACCAAAGACGAGTTGGCCGACCTGGCGCTCTTCCTTTGTTCCGACGCGGCCGCTTACATCACCGGCGCAGTCTATGTATGCGACGGCGGACAGTCCCTGGTGCGCTCCAGCCTTTCGACCGCGGAAATCCATTGACAACTCAAACCGCACCTCTCCTCCGGCAGCTCGGAATCGTCAGTGCGACGGCATTGGTGATTTCCAACATGATCGGTTCTGGAATTCTGACCACCACGGGATTCCTCGCGGGCGACCTCGGCTCGGTTCAGTTGGTTCTACTCATCTGGGCCGTGGGAGCCATTTGCGCGCTGGCCGGGGCATTCTGCTACTCCGAGTTGGGCGTCAACTTCCCCAGCTCTGGCGGCGAATATGTTTATCTGACCGAAGCCTACGGTCCGACCTGGGGCTTCATGTCGGGCTGGGTGTCCTTCTTTGCGGGCTTTTCGGCGCCGATTGCGGCCGCCGCATTGGCATTTTCCGATTACTTCGGGCATTTTTATCCTGCATTCAAGCTCGAGAACGCGCGGCATTTGGTTGGCTCCGGAGCTTGGGAATTCAAGGTCGGATTGCCACAGTTGCTGGCCTGCGCGCTGATCGCTGCGTTCGCGATCCTCAATTGCCTGGGCGTTCGCCGCGCGGCGCGCGTGCAAAACGTGCTTACGTCGGTGAAGGTTCTGGTGATTCTGATTTTCCTGGTGGCCGGGTTCGCACTTGGCGATGGAAGCTGGGACAACTTTACGCAAACTGCCAGCCGCACATCCTCCTCGCCGATCTTTTTGCAGTTCTTCGTGAGCCTCTTGTTCATCTACTTCGGCTATAGCGGATGGAACGCCGCGACCTACGTGGCAGAAGAACTGCAGCACCCGGCCCGAACGCTGCCGCTCTCACTGGCCTTCGGCGCATCCCTAGTAGCGGTGCTTTACATTCTGCTCAATGTGCTGTTTATTTATGCCGTACCGCTGGAGCAGATGAAGGGAGTGGTTGCTATCGGGGCGCTCGCGGCGACGCACCTGTTCGGTCCCGCAGTCGCAGGATTCTTCAGCGCCGCAATGATGCTGTCCCTGTTGGCGACTGTGAACGCCATGTCCACGATCGGGCCACGCGTCTATTATGCGATGGCCAAGAACGGCGCCTTTTTTCCGGCCGCTGCGAAGGTCGACCCGCGCTGGCACACGCCTGTCATCGCTATAGTCTCCCAGGCAATTTGCACCATGCTGATGACCGTTAGTCCATTTGTCGATCTGCTCATGTACATCGGGTTGCTGCTGAACTTCTTCGCCGTGATGGCCGTCGCTTCGATCTTTATCTTCCGCCGGCGGCAGGGGTGGCAGAAGCTGGGGGTCGTGAATTTCGCATATCCGTTGGTGCCGGCGTTTTTTGTCGCCATGGGCGTTTGGATCACGATCCTCGCCATCCGGCTGCGGCCCGGTGTTTCGGGACTGGCGGCGCTAACCGTGGGCGCCGGCGCGCTGGTGTATCACTTCAGTATCCGCGGCAAGACCGCGTAAGGCAAAGGCGGCAAATAGATCGTCAGCCGCAGCCGAGCGAGAATCGCAAAGCGGCGCAAACTTCATGCATCCGTCCAGCATTCAAGCTGGCGACTCGGCGGCCTAATCGGTCCTGAGAGACTGTGACAGCGTTGTGTAGATTAACCGCACAAGGTCCTTTCATTCCGTCAAGAATCCCCAGGATCACTTCTGATGGGACGTCGCGAATGGTGGAGGAAATTGGAGCCACGGTAACAGTCGACAGATGTCCGACCGCGCTATCCCGCGTCAGAATAAGAACCGGGCGTTGCTTATCCGGCGACGCGAACCGACAAAGATGCACATCGCCACGGTTCAATCTTCCGGCCACGCCGCCACATCTTCCCAGGCCTTGATTTCCGCTTTTGTTTGGGGCCGAGCTTCATAACCCCGCCGGTCCCGTTCCTCCAATTCCAAGATATGCAGACGCTTCAGATGTTCCTGTAGCGCATGTCGGATGAGGGCCGAGCGATTCACGTTTCGCCGCTTGGCTGCGAGGTCCGTGTCTTTTAGGAGCTTGCTATCGAGAACGACTTGTATGGTCTCCATGTGGAACTCCATCCACAGTATACTCCACATTTGCGCTTCCCGTTGTCGGGCTTGAGCTATTCCACCGCAACCAATTCGTAACGATGCGGCTTCGGCTGGGCTTTCGCGCGCGCCATGGCCGCGACCTCGGTATCGAGGCGTATCGAGTGAAGCCATCGCTCGATCCATGCTCGGCGGCTGCTCGATCTCAAAGGAAGTCTGGATCATGTGCCAGCGCGCCCAATGCAGATTATTGTGGCGATAAATCAATTGAAGGACCTCGATTGCCTGCTTGGACATCGGCGTAATCGCCTGGCCGAGGATCGACGCCCGCGCTCCACTGGTCCGCCGAATGAGCTAGCGATCGCCTGCCCGTCGATCTTAAGCGCGTAGGAACGACCCGGCGTAAGGCCGGTGACCGCCAGCGTTTCACGATTCAAAGCATCCATGAAGTCCGAGGAGCGAAGCGCCAGGCGAAGCAGTTCCTCCGACGGAAACGTCTCGATCGGCATGGGAAGCGAATTGTCAACCTGCGTCCATGCAATTCCGCCATCGTTCGAAAGCTCCGAAATGGATGTATTGATCGCCTTTCGCGCCGCGAGCGAAGGGCGTCGATCTCAACATCCGATACAACGGCCGGCGCGTTCCAGGCCTTCAGCAGCGCCTCCGCCATGAGGAAATGAATGGGGGCTGATGGATGCACGCGGTCTGGAATTAATTTTTGCGCCAGCGCCGGATCCGCTTGGTTCGCCCGTGCGCAATGCAGCGACCACGCTGGTGTTCAGATCGGCGCATAGCAATCCCTCGCGCGTGGCAAGTTCGCGCACGAATTTGCCGTAGCTTATGAGCACGTTATTGTAGCCGCCTTCGAAAAGCGGAGGCCCGCGTGATGTCGTCGTAGGGCGACGGCTGGATGGCCGTAAGGCGCACGTTCGGGCGCGGCCGTTTTCAAGGCCTTCACGATGTGTTCGTATCCGACGCGGTAACTCTTAAACAGAGTGTCGGATCGAACAGCCGATAGCCGGCGTCGTTCATTCCCAGCATGAGCGTTACAACAGTTGGTTGATAAGCGAGCACATCGCGCGCTGAGCCGAGTATCGATGGGACCGCCGGCGCCTCCATCGACTCGGTCGCCCGACCAGCCGGAGTGAACAAAGCGAACGTTTAGCTTGGGGAATCGCGTGACGACATACGCCTCTGTAAATGTCGTGTATAGACGTTGATCGGTAATGCTATCGCCATAGAAAGACGACGGTGTCGCCGTCTTTCAGATAAAAATCGCCTTGCGCGACAAGATGACTGCCACACACGAAGCAAAGTAGTACCGCCCCAAGGAACCGCATTGTTCTTTTATCGTACCGATTTTGCTGAAATGGACTCATGAACCGGCGTGAGCTTGTCCGGCTCTTAGTCCTGAACACCATCTCAGACGACTACGAAAACGTGGACCAAGTGATCCTTCGAGGTCTTACTGAAGCGATCGAGATCCCAAAGAGGATTTCAAGACCTACTTTTACATCACCAAGAGGGAATGGATCTCCACCCTACGATGACGAACGTAATTTGAAGCTAGGATGGCGTCTCGATTCCGTTTAGCCCTGCTTAAGCCTCGCTCAGAGCTGGATTCCATCCCGCCGGCGGCTCCCGCAACAGTTCCAGGAAAGCTTGCCCGGCTCGATGGAAGCGCTTCTTGCGCCGATGCACGATCCCGACCGGGCGGTACAGCCGCAAGCTCGAAATTGAAATCGGGATCGGAACCAGCCGCCCTTGCTTCACTTCTTCCTCCATGACGCGCGCCGGCATGATGCTGACACCCTCGCCGTGAGCCACCGCTTCCTTGATCATCTGCAAATTGTCGAAGTGCAGCGTCAGGTTTACCTGGACATGATGCTCGCGCAGAAAGCGGTCGATTTCGCGGCGAATCGGGAGGTCTTCATCGAAGCCGACGAAGTCGAGCCCTTCCAGATCCTCCGGCCGCAATTCGGATTTCGCTGCCAGCGCGTGATAAGGAGAAGCCGCCACCACCATCTCCTCCTCCCGCCACGGAAGCACGGTGACTTCCTTGGTTGCCTCCGGGTAACTCAGCAGTCCGAGATCGGCCCGATCGGTGACGACGGCTTCGTACACTTTCTCGGGCCGCAAGTATTCCACTTCCAGATGCGCTTCCGGATACCGCCGCGAAAACTCCTGCTCGAGCTGCGACATCTCCGACAGCCCGACCGAATAAATGGAAGCGACCCGCACCGTGCCTTCCACCTCCGTCTTCATCCGTTCCAACGCCGCTTGAAACTCATCCTGCCGCCGCAGGACGTCGCGGCACATGTCGAGATACAGCTTTCCGCCGTCGGTCACAGTGAGCGGACGGCTGGTACGATCCAGCAGCGCCAGGCCTAATTGCTCCTCCAGATCCTGAAGATGCTGGCTGGCGGCGGATTGGCTGATGCCATTGAGCTTCGCGCCCTTGCTGACGCTGCGGCTCTGCGCGATGTCTCTGAAAAGCTTGGCTCGTTCGAGATCCACTGTAATCACATTGTATTAGAATATCTAATATAATGTCAATGCAAATTTCTATTGATCTAATATTAGCCCGCTGCTATACTCAAGCATGGCCGGCCTCCCAGTCGAGCAGGGTCTGTACGACCCGCGAAACGAACACGACGCTTGTGGCATCGGCTTCGTGGTCAACATTAAGGGCGAGCAGTCGCACGAGATCATCCTCAAAGGGCTGCAGATCCTGATCAACCTCGCGCATCGCGGCGCTTGCGGCTGCGATCCGAGACTGGCGACGGCGCCGGCATTCTGATCCAGATTCCGCACAAGTTCTTCGCGCGCGAATGCGCCGAGCTCGGATTCACGCTGCCGCCGGCTGGCGAATACGGCGTCGGGATGGTGTTCCTGCCGGTCGAGCCGTCGCATCGTCTGCTGGCCGAAGGAATTCTGGAGCGGATCGCACGCGAGGAAGGCCTGACCGTTCTCGGCTGGCGCGACACGCCGGTGAATGTCGACGCCATCGGGCGCGTGGCGCGCGCGTCGCAGCCTTACATCGAACAGATCTTCATTCGCGGCGCGTCCGGCATGACGCAGGATGAGCTGGAGCGCAAGCTCTACGTCGTGCGCAAGCGCGCCGAATCGGAAATCGCCGCGTCCGATCTGCCGGACAAGAGCTTTCTTCTACATTCCCTCGCTCTCGTCGCGCACCATCATCTACAAAGGGCTGCTGCTGGCGCCGCAGATCGCCGAGTTCTACAACGAGCTGACTGATCCCGACGCGGTCAGCGCGCTTGTGCCTGGTGCACCAGCGCTTTTCGACCAACACGTTTCCCTCCTGGCAACTGGCGCATCCGTACCGCTATCTGTGCCACAACGGCGAGATCAATACGGTCCGCGGAAACGTCAACTGGATGCATGCGCGGACCAGACGTGCTGGCGTCGCCGCTGTTCGGCGACGACTTGAAGAAGGTGTTTCCGGTCATTCACTCCGGGCGGCAGCGATTCGGCATCGCTCGACAACGCGGTCGAGTTGCTGACGCTGGCCGGCCGCAGCCTGCCGCACGTGATGGCGATGCTGATTCCCGAAGCCTGGGACGCCGACATGACCATGCGGCCCGAGAAAAAGGCGTTCTACGAATATCACGCTTCGCTCATGGAGCCTTGGGACGGCCCGGCGGCGGTGGCGTTCACCGATGGCCGCGTGATCGGCGCCACGCTCGATCGCAACGGCTTGCGGCCCGGCGCGTTATCTGGTCACGAAAGACGGTCTGCTGATCATGGCGTCCGAAACCGGCGTGCTGCCGGTGAAGCCGGAAGAGGTGAAGTTCAAAGGGCGCCTGCAGCCCGGCCGCATGCTGCTGGTGGACACCGATCGAGCGCCGCATCATTCCCGACGAGGAGATCAAGGAACGGCTCTGGCAGCCGCCAGCCTTACGGCGAATGGCTGAAGGCGAACCAGATCACGCTCGACAGCCTGCCCGAGCCGCCGCGCGTGTACGAATCCGATCTCGAAACGCATCGTCATGCGGCAGCGCGCCTTCGGCTACACCGACGAAGACCTGCGCGTGCTGATGCAGCCGATGGCCGCAACCGGCGATGAGGCCGATCGGCTCGATGGGCACCGACACGCCGCTGGCCTGTCTATCGGACAAGCCGCAGCCGCTGTTCCATTACTTCAAGCAGTTGTTCGCCCAGGTGACCAATCCGGCCATCGATCCGATCCGCGAAGAGCTGGTGATGTCGCTGACCAGCTACATCGGGACCGAGCGCAACATCCTGGAAGAGACGCCGCAGCACTGCCACACGCTGAAGCTGCCGCATCCGCTGCTGACCAATCGCGATCTCGAAAAACTGCGGCGCGTCTCCACCAGCGATCTGCTCGCCAACACATTGCCGATGCTGTTCCGCGTGGCCGGCGGCGAAAAGGAACTGGAACGCGCGCTGGACGGGCTATGCCGCCGCGCGTCGCTGGCCGATGAAGTCGCGGCTACACGCTGCTGATTCTTTCCGATCGCGGCATGGACGAGGAATACGCGCCGATCCCCAGCCTGCTGGCGCTGACGGCCGTGCACAATCATCTGGTTCGCGAAGGGACGCGCACGCAGGTGGCGCTGATCATCGAATCCGGCGAACCGCGCGAGGTGATGCACTTCTGCCTGCTGATCGGCTATGGCGCGAGCGCCGTGAATCCCTATCTGGCCATCGAGACGCTGGAAGATCAGGCCGCGCGCGGCAATCTGCCGGAGCGGCATCACCTTCGAGACGGCGCTCAAGAATTACAAGAAGGCCATCAACAAAGGCCTGCTCAAGGTCTTCTCGAAGATGGGCATTTCGACGCTGCAGAGTTATCGCGGCGCGCAGGTGTTCGAAGCCATCGGCCTGAACAAATCGCTGGTGGAGCGATATTTCACCGGAACGTCTTCGCGCATCGAAGGCGTCGGGCTGGACGTGCTGGCGCGCGAAGCGCGGATGAAGCACGACCACGCTTTCCGGCCCGTTTCTGAAGCGGACACGGAGCTGGCCATCGGCGGCAACTATCAGTATCGCGTGCAGCGGCGAGTATCACCTGTTCAATCCGCTGACGGTGAGCAAGCTGCAGCATGCGGTGCGGCAGTAGAGCTTCGAGACGTTCCAGGAATACACGCCGCTGATCGACAATCAGAGCCGCGAGCTGTGCACGCTGCGCGGGCTTGATGGAGCTGAAGCCGGCCGAGAAGCCGGTTCCGCTCGAAGAAGTGGAGCCGGCGACGCGAGATCGTCAAGCGCTTCGCCACCGGCGCGATGTCGTTCGGGTCGATCAGCAAAGAAGCGCACGAGACGCTGGCCATCGCGATGAACCGCATCGGCGGAAGATCCAACACCGGCGAAGGCGGCGAGGACGAAGCGCGTTTCCAGCGCGATCCGAACGGCGATTGGCGGCGCAGCGCCATCAAGCAGGTGGCCTCGGCGCGCTTCGGCGTTACCACCAATTACCTGGTGAACGCCGACGAACTGCAGATCAAGATCGCGCAAGGCGCCAAGCCCGGCGAAGGCGGCCAGTTGCCCGGCCACAAGGTGGACGAAACGATCGCGCGCGTGCGGCATTCGATTCCCGGCGTGCGGTTGATTTCGCCGCCGCCGCATCACGATATTTATTCGATCGAGGATCTGGCGCAGCTCATCTACGATCTGAAGAACGTCAATCCCAAGGCGCGCATTTCGGTGAAGCTGGTGGCCGAAGTAGGCGTGGGCACGGTGGCGGCGGGCGTCGCCAAAGCGCATGCCGATGTGGTGCTGATCAGCGGCCACGATGGCGGCACGGGCGCTTCGCCGCTCACTTCGATCAAGCATGCCGGCATTCCGTGGGAACTGGGCCTGGCCGAAACGCAGCAGGTGCTGGTGATGAACGATCTGCGCAGCCGCATCCGCGTGCAGACCGACGGCAAGCTGCAAACCGGCCGCGACGTGGCGATCGCCGCGCTGCTGGGCGCGGAGGAGTTCGGATTCTCCACCGCGCCGCTGGTGGCGATGGGCTGCATCATGATGCGCAAGTGCCATCTGAATACTTGTCCGGTGGGCATCGCGACGCAGGATCCGGCGCTGCGCAAGAAATTCCAGGGCCAGCCGGAGAACGTCATCAACTTCTTCTTCTTCATCGCCGAAGAAGTGCGCCAGTGGATGTCGAAGCTGGGCTTCCGCACCATGGACGAGATGATCGGGCGCGTGGACCGCATCGAAATGCGCAAGGCCATCGATCATTGGAAGGCGCGCGGGCTGGATTTCTCGGCCATTCTGTACAACCCGCAGGTGCCGCGCGAGTGGGCCGGCGCTGCATGATCGCGCAGGATCACGGCCTGGAGCAGGCGCTCGATTACAAGCTGATCGATCACGCGCGGGAAGCGATCGAGCACGGCACGCCGCGTGGAATTCAAGATGCCGATCCGCAACGTGCATCGCACCGTCGGCGCGATGCTGTCGGGCGAGATCGCGCGGCGCTACGGGTCGGCGGGGCTGCCGGACGACACCATCCGGTTCGAGTTCAACGGCTCGGCCGGACAAAGCTTCGGGGCGTTTCTGGCCAAGGGCGTGACGCTGACGCTCGAAGGCGATGCCAACGATTACGTCGGCAAAGGACTCTCGGGCGGCAAGCTGATCGTCTATCCGCCGCGAACATCGACATTCCTGCCGGAAGAAAACATGCTGGTCGGCAACGTCGTGCTGTACGGCGCGACCAGCGGCGAAGCGTACTTCAATGGCATGGCGGGCGAGCGATTCGCGGTGCGCAATTCGGGCGCGACGGCCGTGGTCGAAGGCGTCGGCGATCACGGCTGCGAGTACATGACCAAGGGCCTGGTGGTGGTGCTCGGGCGCGCCGGGCGCAATTTCGCGGCGGGAATGACCGGCGGCATCGCGTATGTGTTGGATGAGACCGGCGAGTTCTCGAGCGTGCTGCTGCAACCGCGCCGGCGTGGATCTGGAGCCGCTGGAGGACCCGGTCGACATGCAGACCGTTCAGAACCTGATCGAAAAGCATGTCGAGGCGACCGGCAGCCCGCGCGGCCAGTGGATTCTCGAAAACTGGGGCGCGATGGTTCCGAAGTTCGTCAAGGTTTTCCCGCACGAGTACAAGCGCGTGCTCGGAATTCCGAAGTGCGTGCCACGGCCGGCGGCCGCACATCGCAACAACCCGCGCGAGAGGCAGGAGGCGGCCCATGGGTAAGGTCACGGATTTCTGGAATACACGCGCGAGCTGCCGCAGCGGCGTCCGGTCGCCGAGCGGGTCAACGACTGGTTCGAGGTTTATCAGGATTTCCCGAAGAGAAAGTTCAAACCCAGGGCGCGCGCTGCATGGATTGCGGCGTGCCGTTCTGCCACACCGGCTGCCCGCTGAACAACGTGATTCCGGATTGGAACGATCTGGTCTATCGGGACCGCTGGCGGGAAGCGATCCGCGCGCTGCACGCCACCAACAATTTTCCGGAGTTCACCGGCCGCATCTGTCCGGCGCCGTGCGAAGCCGCTTGCGTGCTGGGGATCAACGAGCCGCCGGTGGCGATCAAGGTGATCGAAAAGAACATCATCGAGCACGGCGTTCCGCGAAGGCTGGATTCGGCCGGAGCCGCCGCTGCAGCGCACCGGCAAGCGGGTGGCGATGGTCGGCTCGGGTCCGGCGGGGCTGGCGGCGGCGCAGCAACTGAATCGCGCCGGGCATTCGGTGACGGTGTTCGAGAAGGCCGACCGCATCGGCGGGTTGCTGCGCTACGGCATCCCCGATTTCAAGATGGAGAAATGGGTGCTCGACCGGCGGCTGGAGCAGATGGTCGCCGAGGGCGTCGAGTTCCGCACCAACGTCGCACGTCGGCGAAGCGATCCCGGGCGAGGAACTGCGCGAGGATTTCGACGCGATCCTGCTGGCGGGCGGCGCCGAGCAACCGCGCGATCTGACGGTTCCGGGCCGCGAGCTGAAAGGCATCCATTTCGCGATGGATTTTCTGCCGCAGCAGAACCGGCGCGTGCGCGGGCGACGCGGTAGCCGAACCAGATTCTGGCTGCCGGCAAGCGCGTGGTGATCATCGGCGGCGGCGATACGGGCGCCGATTGCCTGGGCACGTCGCATCGCCAGAAGCCGATGTCGGTGCATCAGTTCGAGATTATGCCCGATGCCGCCGGGCGAGCGCTCGCCGCAAACGCCCTGGCCGCTGTGGCCGCTGCAACTGCGCAGCGGAAAGCGCGCACGAAGAGGGCGGGCATTCGCGACTGGAGCGTCGCGACCACGCGCTTCACCGGCGACGAGCGCGGGCAACGTGCAGCAAACTGCACGCCGTTCGCGTGGGCCCAGCGCCGAAGTTCGAGCCGATCCCCGGCACCGAATTCACGATGGATGCGGACCTGGTGCTGCTGGCGATGGGATTCACCGGGCCGGTGCGCGGCGGGCATGATCGAGCAGCTGGGCGTGGATCTGGACGCGCGCGGCAATGTCGCGACCGATGCCGGCTACATGACGTCCGTCGCCGGGAGTTTTCGCCGCCGGCGACATGCGCCGCGGCCAATCGCTGGTGGTGTGGGCGATCGCCGAAGGCCGGAAGGCCGCCGCCTCCATCGACCGCTACCTCCGAAATTAGCCGCCCGAACCGACCCAGGTTAAAATAAGGCGAGGGGTGAAGCTTTCAGCAGGTCGCGATGTGGACCACCCTCGGTATCTTCCCGGAAGACCCGTTCGAAGTTGTGACAGGAGTTGAATGCGTTGCGAGCCAGGGTCGGATAGCTGCCTTGGACGACGAGCGGAGCGATATCGTCCCATTGCTCTGTTGGCAACGGCGTGGGTGTTTTCTTATTCGTTAAACGCACAGGAATTAAAGGCAAGCCCGCCGAATCTGGACTTGATTCTGGATTCTTTGGAGCGAACCGAGGAGCAGAACCCGGCCTCTCTCGGCCCTACGAAGTGACGCGGCAGTATAAAGTATTCCGGGGCGACGATCCAAAGCCTTCCTCGGAAGCAACCGCTCAAATCAGCTTCACTCCCCCTGACATCAAAACATTCAAAATCACCGAAGAGCAGGGTAACCCGACCGGTAAAAAGATCGTAAGGGCCATTTTGGAACAGGAAATAGCTTCTGCCAAGGCAGGGCAAAAAGGCGACATCAGCCGATCCAATTATGACTTCGTCTTCCTGCGCGAGCAAAACTTTGGAGCGGTTCCAGAGTACGTGCTGCACATCATTCCAAAGCGTAAGGAAAAGGGCCTGCTTCCTGGGCGAGATCTGGGTGGATGCCAAGACCTACCACATCCGGCAGATTGTTGGAGTTCCGGTCAAGACTCCCTCTTTCTGGATCAAGGACGTCAACATCACCGTCCAATTCGCCGCCGTGAACGGCATGTGGATACCGGTTTTTATGGACGCCATCGCGACGGTCCGGTTTCTGGGCATTTACACTCTTACAGGTCGTGATTTGGCGCCGCCAATCGCTGCTTCAAGCGCGCCTAGCCCCTGATAAATTGCCGCAGCCGGCATCTTAAGTGAGATGAAGGCGACGTAGGGTCTGACTTGGAAACAGTTTGGGATGTGATCAGGATATGCGCAGGAGGAGCCGTTTCGCTTCTTCGAGCGCCTGGAGCGCGAGCTCCCGTTGGACTATGGGAAACCCAGCGAGGAAATCTTCAAGGCTCTCTCCGCCCTCTAGATAGTCGAACAGCGTTTGGACAGGCACCCGTGTTCCACGGAAAACAGGCACACCGTGCATGATTTCGGGATTACGCATGATCGCCTGCTGCATATCATTCATTGTTTCGCAAGCGGCTGCCGATAAAAAAGGCGGCCCTGGCAGGCCGCCCTGAAGCTATGGAGGAATGACACCTCCCACCGAAATCTTGGGTTAGCGAGCACCGCCTAGCTACACCCGCTCGTCCCGCCGCAGTTCTCGCACTTGTAGCAGCTACCGTTGCGCGTCATCAAGCCGCCGCATTCCGAACACAACGGTGCATCGCTCACCGATGGATCGAATGGCAGCGCCTGCTGCGGCTCGGGCTCGGTCGGACGCAACACCTGGGCGTTGCCCGCTTCGCTGATCGCGTACTCCGGTCCCAGGAACTTGGTGCCCATCCAGCGGAAAATATAATCCATGATGGACTTCGCGTACGGCACCTGCGGATTCCCGGTCCAGCCGCTCGGCTCGAAGCGCACGTGGCTGAATTTGTCGACGAAGAACTTCAGCGGCACGCCGTACTGCAGCGCGTAGCTGATGCTGGTGGCGAAGCTGTCCATCAGGCCGCTGATGGTGGACCCTTCCTTGGCCATCGAGATGAAAACTTCGCCCGGCGTTCCGTCCTCGTACAGGCCCACCGTGATGTAACCCTCGTGGCCGCCGATCGAGAACTTGTGCGTCAGGGACTGCCGCTCATCGGGCAGCTTGCGGCGCACCGGCCGGTACACGATCTTCTCCACGGGCGCCGGCACAGGCAGCACAGGCGCGGTGGCCTTCTTCTCGCCCTTGCCCGTGCCCGAACTCAACGGCTGCGCCTTCTTCGAACCGTCGCGATAGATCGCCACGGCCTTCAAACCCAGCCGCCAGCTCTCCATGTAGGCGTCCATGATCTCTTCCACCGTGCATTCCTCGGGCATGTTGATGGTCTTCGAAATCGCGCCCGAAATGAACGGCTGCACCGCCGCCATCATGCGCACATGGCCCATGTGATGGATGGACCGCTTGCCGTTCTGCGGCCGGAAGCTGCAATCGAACACCGGCAGATGCTCGTCCTTCAGGCCGGGCGCGCCTTCGATGGTCCCGGTGGCGTCGATGTGCGTGACGATCATCTCCACCTGCTCGGGACTGTAGCCCAGCTTGATCAGCGCCTGCGGCACGGTGTTGTTGACGATCTTGATGATCCCGCCGCCCACCAGTTTCTTGTACTTCACCAGCGCCAGATCGGGCTCGATGCCGGTGGTGTCGCAATCCATCATGAAGCCGATGGTGCCGGTGGGCGCGATCACGGTGGTCTGCGCGTTGCGGAAACCGACCCGCTCGCCCAGGCCATACGCCTCGTTCCAGCATTCCACCGCCGCCCGGTACAGATCCGCCGGAACGCGCTTGCTGTCGATGCCGCTGACTGCTTTGCCGTGCATCAGGATCACATCCAGGAACGATTCTTCGTTCACCGCGTAGCCGGGACACGGCCCGACCGCTTCCGCGATCCGCGCGCTGGTCAGATAGGCCTGGCCGCACATGACGGCCGTGATCGCGCCGGCCCAGTCGCGGCCCTGCGGGCTGTCGTAGGGAATGCCCATCGACATCAGCAGCGCGCCCAGGTTGGCGAAGCCCAGACCCAGCGGCCGGAAATCGTGCGAATTGCGCGCGATCTTCTCGGTGGGATAGCTGGCGTTGTCGACGATGATCTCCTGCGCCAGAGTGATGGTGTCGCAGGCGTGGCGGAACGCTTCCACATCGAACTCGCCGCCCGGTCCGACGAACTTCATCAGGTTCAGCGATGCCAGGTTGCAGGCCGAATCGTCCAGGAACATGTATTCCGAGCACGGATTCGATGCATTGATGCGCGCCGTCGCTTTCGACGTATGCCAGCGATTGATGGTGGTGTCGAACTGCATGCCCGGGTCGCCGCACTGATGCGTTGCTTCGGCGATCTGGCGCAGCAGGTCCTTGGCGCTGTAGCGCTTCTTGGGCTGGCCGTCGGCCACCGAACGGGTCCACCAGTCGCCGTCGGCTGCTGCCGTTTCCATGAACTCGTCGGTCACGCGTACGGAGTTGTTGGCGTTCTGGAAGAAGATGGACCCGTACGCTTCTCCATCCAGCGTCGAATCGTAGCCGGCGTCGATCAGCGTGTGCGCCTTCTTCTCTTCCTTGGCCTTGCACCAGATGAACTGCTCGACGTCCGGATGATCGACGTTCAGGATCACCATCTTCGCCGCGCGCCGCGTCTTGCCGCCCGACTTGATCACGCCCGCGAAGGCGTCGAAGCCCTTCATGAAGCTCAGCGGCCCGGAAGCCGATCCGCCGCCCGCCAGCGCGCCGTTCTCTTCGCGCAGCGGCGAAAGATTGGTGCCGGTGCCCGATCCCCACTTGAACAGCATGCCTTCGGTCTTGGCCAGATCCAGAATCGATTCGAGCGAATCCTTGACCGAGTTGATGAAGCAGGCCGAGCATTGCGGGCGCGATTCGCCCTTCTTCAACTTCAGGATGCTGTCGGTCGGCTCGTCGTAATAGAAACCATAGCCGCGCGATTCGGTTGACGCCCACGTTGAACCAGACCGGCGAGTTGAAGCAGGCCTTCTGAGTCAGCATCAGGTGCGCCAGCTCGTTGCGGAAATTTTCGGCGTCCTCATCCGTTCGGAAATAGCGATCGGTCTTGCCCCAATCGGCGATCGTGTCCACCACGCGATGCACCAACTGACGCACGCTGTTCTCGCGCTCGGGCGACCCCATCTTGCCGTGGAAATACTTGCTGACGACAATGTTAGTGGCCGTCTGGGACCAGTCGGCCGGAACCTCCACGTCATTTTGTTCGAATATGATTGCGCCCTTGTCGTTGGCGATAGCGGCCGTCCGCAGCTCCCAGGCGATCTCATCGTAGGGAGTCTTCCCGGCCTCGAGCTTTTGCGTAAAATATTTCGGAAAGCGGACCCCCGTGCGTCCGGCTACGGGAAGTGGCCTTTTGTTGGTCGTTTGCACTTCGGAAATCTTGGCTACGGCTGATGCCTACTAACCCATTATAACTCCTTCAATCTGGCCGCTTTGGATTTGGTCAACTCAACGGCTGACTTGCGGCTGTTTGTAATCATGCCGCAATATATAGTGGGTCGTCAAGAATTATATCTATATAAGGTGCAGTACCTTACGAAGAAGGTGCTCTCGGAGCCAATTGCTCTAGAAATCTCGATTTCCGCGGGCAGACTGCCAGCGCCCGATCCGGATCAGAAGTCGATGGCGGCCAGGCGGCAGGCCTTCGGGAAGTCGCAGGTTCAATTCGTGCCGTGGGGCGCGTGGATCGATGCACTTGATTTCGAGCCAGTCCACGGGACGGCCGCCTATACTGATACCAGCGAGTCGGGTGAAGCGATCTCTTCGAGCTGGAGTTTCAAGATGCCGCTGCTCGAGGCGTTTTTTTCCAGCAGGTTGAATCCGTCGCTGATGGAGATGATGCGGGGAACAGCGGACCGGCCGGAATTACGCGCAGCGTTCCGGGCCCGCACAAGCGCGCGCCCGTCAGACGGAGTTCTACCGGCAGCAGTCCGGTACGCATGGCCGCGCGGCAGCCACGCATTCACTTGGCGGACACCTTCGGCGATGGGCCAGCCGATATAGTACGGATCGGCCGGTGCGCCTTCGACCAGCACCTCGAGGTTGTTCAGATCGCAATCTTCGGGCAGGTTCTCGATCCAGATCGAAATCGCGGCATGGCGTTCGCGCTTGGGCGCTACCGGCTCGTAGGAGTGGGCGTTGGTGATGCCTTTAATGAGCGGCGCGCCGCGGGGACAGCCGCATGCGGGGGCGGCCGGCGCCAGGTGGTCCACATATATTGCGTTTGGACGTCTTCCAGCGCCAGCAACTGGAGTCCTTTCTCGCGTGTGAAAGCGCGGATGTCTTCGCCAGAGAACGTAATGCCTGACCAGGTGTCCGGCGCGCCCGAGTGCGGAAGCCCGTTAAATTGGCCTCGAAAGATGCCGCCGGGTTTGAGCACCCGGCTAATCTCGCTTCATATATTCGAGGACGACCTCGCGGCTGGGAATGTGCTGGAACACGGCGTAGGAATAAACGAAGTCGAACGACCCATCCGCGAACTGCCCGAGGTTGGCGCCATTGGTGGCGTGTACGTGAGCGTGCGGGATATCGCGCAGGCGGTCGCGCGCGAGCCGGATCATTTCGTCCGAGACATCCACACCATGAATCTCGCTGAAGTGCCGGCTGAGAGGCTTTATCAGGCGGCCGGGTCCACAGCCGATTTCGAGAGCGCGGCCATATTTGGGGACCGCTTCCTGGCGGTGCGGCTCAGTACGGGCGCAAGCGGTGCTAGTCGCCGGAGTTCGCCTTCCAACAGCCGCAGGACATCGGCCGCGGTGGCAAGAAAAGTTTCTTCGTCCTGATCGCGCCCGCCGAAGGCGACATAGTAATGCGGATCTTCGCGCGCGCGCTGGTTCCAGTCCGACCGCATCCGCTCGGAAACGCCGCGTTGTTCTTCACTCATCCACGCACCGGTTGCCTTGGATGGTATTGTCGGCCAGCTTGACGCTCGGGGCCGACTCAATGCAATGCGTCTTCATTTTGTAGCCGCTGATTACGTTGCCTTGAATGATAATGTTTCGCGCCGGCCCGGGCCGTTCCCCACCCTTGGCGAGATAGATGCCGCTTTCTAGAAAGCCCGGCTCGCCGGCGATCGCCAGGCAGCCGAATTTCGCGTGCGTCTCATTGCAGTGCGCGGTATTGAGATGCAGCATGCGGTTGTTGATGATCCTGTGCCCCTCGCCGAGCGCGAAGATACCGCCGAATTTCATGCCTTCCAGCTGATTGTTCTCGATGAGGATATTTTGAGAATGCATCCCGGCATTCGCGTTATTCATGGCGATTCCGAAATTGCCGTAAGGATAATCCTCCGGCTTGCCGCGATTGATGCAGGTATTGGAGCGGACCGTGCCATCGTGAAATCCGTCGAGGTCGATGCACTTGCCGTCGACCTCTTCGAAGTGGTTGCCTTCGTAGGTGGAGTGATCGACGTTTCCACCAGTATCGATGCCGACCGGAATTCCGAGGCCCTCCACGTCCACGAGATCGACTGGAAATCCTATGCGGTTGCCGGTATTCCCCACTACCACCACTTCGGTCGCGTGTCCCACCTGAATCGCATCGCGTCCGATCTCGAAAAACTTGTTATTGGCGATCTTCCCGCCCCGGTTGCGCGGCGATTCGTTATAGGAATGGGTCCACACCCCGTTGCCACGGATTTTGCGGAAAATCGAATCGGCGACCGTGAAACTGTTGCTGCCCTGCTCCAGCAGGATTCCGCCGGTAGTATTGTTTCGACCTTTTGCATTTCGCGAGCCGCTGTTTTCGACCGAGATGTGATCGAGGAACACGTCGTGCGAATGATTCACCAGGATGGCGAAGTTGGCGATGTTGGTGAAATCGAGGTGATCCATCGCTATGCCGTCGGCTTCTTCGATGAGAATGCCGTTGTTCGGATAGAATTTCGCGAACGCCTTGTCGCCATCCGGTAATGGCATAGGCTTTTCGAGTGCCGCGCGATTGCCGTCGATAGCGAAATTGCGGAAGGTAATGCGGCGGCAACCCCGGCAGCTCAAAATCGCTCGCCCGTGGAAACTTGCGGACGCCCGCAAGACTGTGTGGTCGCCCGAGATGATGAGATCGTGCGCGCCCTCGGGCAGCCGGAGCTCGGAGGAAACTTCGATTGGTCCGGATGGCAGATGAACCGTGCCGGTCTGCGGAAAGCTGAGAGCGACGAGCAGCGCGAGGACCAAGCGTTATTCTATCTAGCATGGCGATTGAATTTCGCGGCGCACGCTTTCCGCCGCTGTGCAATCTGACGGTGTCGGCTCCTAGCGGCGCGGTCATCGGCGTCATCGGAGAGAAGGGCGCCGGAAAAATCGCCTTGCTGCGCTTGGCCGCGGGATTGGAAAAGCCGTTGGCCGGGGAAGTAGTCTGCGAAGGCGCAAGGCGTTACCTGGGCCCCATCGACGCGCTCGATTTATCGCCAGTCGATTTGCTGGTGATGGAACATTCCCTTGCGCAGCAGGACGCGCTGGCGCGGTCCCAGGCGTCTGGTAGGAATCGACCGGCTGCGAACCGACGGAGCCACGGTGCTGATCGCGTCGCATGAACCGGATCTGCTGCGCCGGCTGTGCGACGAGGTTTGGTGGCTGGACGCGGGCGCGCTACGAAGCCGCGGCGATCCGGGTGAAGTGTTGGAAGCCTATCAGGACCGCATCGCGGAAAAATTTCGTGCCTGGGGCGAGACGCAGGCTGAGCCCGATCCGCCGGTTGCTGCGAGCGCGGAGATGGGCGCGCAGAAATTTTGTCGCTCGATACGCTGGGCGAAGCGGGGCAAGCCGACCATGATCTGGCGGAGCGGCGAACAGGCTTCCGTTCGCGTGCTGGTGCGTTATCTCGAGCCGGTGCAAGAACCAGTGATCGGCATTCTGATCCGCACGCGCATCGGCTTGGCTGTGTACGGGACCAATACGGAGCTGGAGAAGATCAAGACCGGCAAGCTTCGTAGCAGGCGACCGGATGCAGGCGGTCTTCCGATTTCGTTGCGACTTGTGTCCCGGCGAATACACATTGACGGCGGCTTCTCACGACGCGGATGGAACGGCGCACGATTGGATCGATAATGCGCTGGCGTTTGTGGTGACCGACTCCAGATACACGGCCGGGGTCGCGAATTTGCGCGCGAGCGTGGAAGTGGAGAAGCTCTAAAACATGAAGGCGCGCGACGCCGGCGACACCGAAAAGATACAGCAGCTCATCACACAGATGCATGCGCTGGGCTGGTATCACAGCATCGAACTGCCCAACGGCGAGGTGATCCAAGGCATTCAAAGCCTGGCGCAGCAACGTCTGCGCTTGCGGCAATTTCCGATACAGGAAGATCTTCGTGGCAAGCGCGTTCTCGACATCGGCGCCTGGGACGGCTGGTTCAGCTTCGAGATGGAAAAGCGAGGAGCGTCGGTGGTAGCAGTTGATGCCGTCCGCAACGAAAAACTTCTGCAAGCGCGTGAGATGCTGGGCTCCAGAATCGAGTACCACGTCGCGGATGTGTGCGATTTGCGGCCTTCGAATCTGGGTGTCTTCGATATCGTTCTATTTCTGGGCGTGCTCTATCATCTCAAACATCCAATGCTGGCTCTCGAACGGGTTTGCGCGATGAGTACGGACCTGGTGTGCGTCGAGTCGGTGGTGCTCAATGATGGCTACCAGCCCGACGCGGTCCCGCTGATGGAGTTTTATGAGACCACGGAGTTGTGCGGGCAGTTCGACAACTGGGTAGCTCCGAACGTGGCTTGCTTGCTGGCCATGTGCCGAACCGCCGGATTCGCGCGGGTCCGGTTCCAGGGTATGTTGGGCGATCGCGCCCATGTCAGTTGTTTTCGAAGCTGGGACGGCGGCGAAGGCACGGAACCGGCGCCGTACATTGTCAGCATGGAAAACGCGATGTCGCATGACCTGGCGTTCTCGTCCTCCAAAGACGAATACGTGTCGCTTTGGTTTTTGGATGATGGTGCCGGCTTAACAACGGATGATGTTTTTCCGGAGGTGGGCGGCTACGGCTCACGCCCCGTCAAGGTGGTGTCCGCTGGGCCGGGAGGATGGGAGACGGTCTTCAAGCTGCCGCTTGGTTTGCAAGCGGGATGGCCGGAGGTTAGGCTTCGCGTTCGGGATAGCGCCTACAGCAACGCCATTAAACTGGGGCTGGACGTGAGCCGGGAACAGCGGCGACAGCGCACGCTAGCGTCGCCAAATTCACCAGGGTTCGAAATCAACGAGGCCATGGATGGAAAAACGTGGGAACGCAACGTGATACGAAAGCGCCAACATGCCTGGATCTCGGTGTGGGTGCGCGGGTTGCCGAGCGGCGCCTCGAAGCCGGAGATCTGCGTGCGTTTCGATGGTTATGATCTTCCCACCGAGTACTTAGGGAATCCGGACGCGGACGGTCTCACACAAGTAAATGCATTGATCCCATTCGGAATCGCGCCTGGCCCGGTGGACGTCAACGTGGCAGCAGGGGACTTGGTGACCCCGCCGGTCCAGGTCGAGTTGGTGGCGGGCTCCGATGTCTAAGATAGCCAGTCTGACGCAAAGTCCCGAGTTTCGCCGCCGCACGCAACAGCAGGTGGAGGAGTTGTCCAGGCACAGCAGCTACCATAGCCTGGAGCTTGCGGATGGCACGGTAATCCCCGGATTGATTGGTATCGATGCGTTGAAGGCCCGCATCCGATCCTTTCCTATTCCCGACGATCTTCGCGGCAAGCGGGTGCTCGACGTGGGCGCGGCCTCGGGGTGGAACAGCTTCGAAATGGAACGACGGGGCGCTGAAGTTGTAGCGGTCGACTGCGTGGAGTTCGAAGAGTTCCAGATGGCACGCACGCTGCTCGGCTCGAAGGTCGATTATCGGATTATGGACGTCGACGAGCTCACCCCTGAGTCCGTCGGCCGCTTCGATTACGTGCTGTTCTTCGGTGTTCTGTATCATCTTCGTCACCCACTTCTCGGCCTGGAGCGGATCTGCTCGTTAACCACCGAAGCCGCATTCGTGGAATCATTCGTGACGGACGCCGGTCCCGACCCCGCTGCTCCCTGCACGCTCGAGTTTTACGAGACCAACGAGCTAGGCGGCCAGATCGACAATTGGTGCGGGCCGAATACCAATTGCCTGATGGCCTTGTGCCGCGCCGCCGGCTTCGCAAGAGTGGTCTTCGAGCATCAGACCGACCGTCGCGCGGGAGCGACGTGTTACCGGAACTTCGAGCCTCCACCAGCCAGTCCGACGGCGGCGCCGCCCCGCATCCACGCGGCAGTGAACAACCGCACTAGTGCGACGTATTTCACTCCGGCCAAGGATGAATATATTTGCTTATACTTCGCCTCGCTGCAACCGGATCTGACTCGCGATCAGATGCGCGTGGAGATCGACGAATATGGCGTGCCGGTTTTGCTGCTGAGCCGCCTGTACTGGGCCAACGAATGGCAAGCCAATCTCAAAGTGCCTCCGTTCTTGAGCGCCGGCGTTCACGAGATTCGAGTTCGGACCACTGCCAGTGGCTACAGCAACATTTTTGGGATCACCTCCGGACCGTCGCCGCCGCGGGAAATCGCCGCGAGCTTCCAGCCGGTCGTCGAGGTCAGCGAAGCAGCACCCGACATCTACGCCATCAGGAACAATCTCACAGGAACGTCGAGTTTTCGCGGCTATAAGAAGGAATATCTCTGCGCCAGGTTTCGGAGCAGGGAGACGAATCTGACCCGCCAGGATGTTTCTATCCAAGTGGACGGCCGCGACGTCGCGGTTGTCTTCTTGATGAATGTTGGCGACGGCCGCTGGCAAGCCGACTCGCGGCTGCCCGGCGACATTCCACCGGGAACGCATCCCGTGCGGGTACGGACTGCGCGCAGCCCCTTCAGCGAGCCGGTGGAAATTTCCTTCGAACCCGAAACCTAGGGCTCACACGTTTGTGCGTGACCGCACATCGTGTCACTGCTCGCAGTCACCGCGGTTGGCAGTGCAGATTAGCCGAAGTTCGGTGTAAACCCTCTATCAGCCGAATCAGTCTAACAGGGCGGATGGAAAGAGCACTTTCATTCGAGGTGGCGCCGGTAACCGTGGGGAGCGGTGGTCCGCTCGATCATTTTGATGAGGTGTTCGAGCGGTATCGTCCACGGATTCTTCGTTTTATCCTGGCGTCACTTCGGGACAAGGAATCGGCCGAGAACCTTACGCAGGACTGTTTCGTGAGGGCCTACCGGGCTCGCGATCAACTTCGCGGCGCTTCGAGCGCCGGAACATGGCTGATGCAGATCGCCGCGAATTTAGTTCGCAGTCACGAAGCGAGCGGCCGCTTGAAGTTCTGGAGGCGCATGCTGCGCGCGGACGTGGATCTATCGGACGCCGGGGCTTGGATCCCTGACCCGCAGATGTCTCCTGAACAGATGGCGGCAGCCAGGCAGCAGGTCGAGAAAATTTGGAAGGTCGCGGGCCGATTGTCCGGGAAACAACGAACGGTGTTCTTGCTCCGATTCGCGGAGGACATGGAACTGCTGGAAATTGCCGCGATCACTGGGATGAAAGAAGGAACGGTTAAAACACACCTATTTCGCGCATTGAAGTCGGTGCGGACCGCGCTTGAGGAGCAAACGAAATGAGCCAACACTTATCTTCGCAGCAAATTCTTGAATGCCTGACCGGCGCCGGTGATCCGGACCGACAGCGGCACGCACGCGAATGCGCCGCTTGCCGCGCAGAAATTGAGAGCCTCGCTAAACCGCTCGCGTGGTTTCGAGCTTCGGTCCATTATGCGGGTGAGCGAGCAGTGCATTCCAGCTTCGCAACCGGACCCGTTCTTCCGCTCACCCAGGAGGCTCTAGACCGCGCCTGGTATTCGAATATTATGGCCGCTATAAAAGAAGCGATTCACCCTCCCAAACTGCCACCTCTGGAGGTGACGTCGCGGCCTGTGCCCGTGAAGGACATCTGGGGCTGTTACGGAGGGCAGGAAAAGCGCGCCGGATTCGGCTCGTTGGCGATTCACGCGGCTGCGATCGGCTTACTGTTTATCATCGGTACCAACCAAGCGGTTCAACAAGTAGTGCGCCGCCAGATCTTGCTGATCGCGCCCGATCTCGCGCCTTACCAACCGGCCGTGAAGAAAGATCCGATGGGTGACGGTGGCGGCGGTGGAGATCGCTCGCCCACGCCTGCCAGTAAAGGCAAACTGCCACGCTTGTCCGATAAACAGTTCGTTCCCCCGATGGCCGTGGTGGACAATCCCGATCCGAAGCTGGTGATGGAGCCAACGCTGATTATCCAACCTGACGCGAATATTCCTAAGGTCAACATAGATGTGCTCGGCGATCCCTTGGCGAAGTCGATGATCGCTTCCAATGGTCCGGGTTCCGGCGCAGGGATCGGTAGCGGTTCCCGTGGAGGTGTTGGATCAGGAAACGGCGTAGGCTTCGGTCCCGGCTCAGGCGGCAACATGGGCGGTGGAGCTTATCGCATCGGAGGTGGTGTCTCTGCGCCACAAGTGATCTTCAAGGTTGAGCCGGAATATTCCGAGGAAGCGCGCAAAGCGAAATTCCAGGGGACTGTGGTGCTCTTTGTAGTTGTCGACGAGAAGGGCAATCCTCGGGATCTCAAGGTCATCCGCCCGCTCGGCTTGGGTCTGGATCAAAAAGCCATCGAAGCCGTCGAGAAATGGCGCTTCAAGCCTGGCATGAAAGACGGACGAGCCGTCGCAGTGCAAGCCACGATCGAAGTCAATTTCCGGCTGTTATGACCGGCTGTTATGAATTGCTGACCGTTCGCGAATGATCTGCTCCGCGAGAACTCACCAAGGCGTTGGGCTTCGTGCCACTCCCAAAATAGCCCCGCAATCGCCCTAAGTTACGGGCCGTGTGCCTTTTGGCCGGCGCGGGATTTGGTCAACCGGTTGAAGAACAAGATTCGGCAGAACAAAACCTAACCCTCGCTGCATGAGATAGTGTTAGGGGGGCCAGATGACCACGCGACTATTCCTGTCTTTAGTTGTTTGGGCGATCGCAATAGTTCTGCCTCTCGCCGGCCAGACCGCTACCCATGCGACGAAGGAATCTGCTCGTATAAAGACAAAGGCTTCGACTTTGCCGCGGACGGCGGACGGCCATCCGGATTTGCAGGGGATATGGACCAACACGACCATTACACCCTTGGAACGTAGCACCGACCTTGCGGGGAAATCGGTTCTGACTGAGACCGAGGCTGCGGCATACGAAAAGCAAATTCTGGACCGCGTAAATTTCGACCGACGCGACGGGGGCCCTGAAGTTGATGTCACTCGCGCCTACAACAACTTGTTTATGGATCGCGGTACACAACTCGCCACGATCGACGGAACGAAGCGCACCTCGATAATTGTGGACCCGCCGGATGGCAGAATCCCTCCCTTGACACCGGAAGGAGCGAAGCGTTTGGCCGCCCAAACCAAGAGTCTGGAGGTCTATGATAGTTACCGGAACCGGCCACTGGCGGAGCGTTGCGTCATAGGCCAGGCTTCCACCGGGGGCCCGCCCATGCTTCCAAGACCCTACAACAACAACTATCAGATTGTGCAGACTCCTAAATACTTGATGATTCTCGTGGAACAGATCCATGACGTTCGCATCATCCGCTTGGACGGACGCCCACACCTTCCCGCGAACATCCGCCAGTGGATGGGGGATTCGCTGGGCCGTTGGGAAGGCGATACGCTGGTCGTCGACACCACGAATCTCACCGACAAGACTGGGTTTCGGGGGTCCACCGAAAACTTGCACGTGATCGAGCGCTTCACCCGCGTCGATGCGAACACAATTCTCTACCGATTCACAATCGACGATCCTTCAACTTTTGCGAGGCAATGGACGGGAGAGTATCCTTTCCTGGCAGCGGCTGGCCCGATCTATGAGTACGCATGCCACGAGGGGAACTACGCAATGGGAGACATTCTCAGGGGAGCTCGCCTGCAAGAGAAGGCTCCTCAGAACCCGGCAAAGTAGATCTCAAGGCCATGCCTCGGCAGTTGGGAGGCCCTCGTCGGGTGAACGAAAGGTGACCCTGGGTGGTCATGTGACCGAGGGTCGTCAAAGACTGTTTCGACCGCCGTGTGCCGTTGTAGGCGTTTTCTATGAGAGTGGCGCTTGGGCCTTCGCTTGCACCATAAGATTCGGAGAAACGAGAGGTAACTCATGTCCATTCTTGCTTGGATCATCTTAGGTTTGGTTGCAGGATTCATCGGGAGTAAACTTGTCAACAGGACGGGCGAAGGCTTTGTTCTTGACATCGTGTTGGGAATAGTCGGAGCCCTCGTCGGAGGATGGCTGTTCAACAGATTCGGCGCTGCTGGAGTTAGTGGATTGAATCTTTACAGCCTCTTGGTCGCGGTAGTGGGTGCCGTGGTGGTTTTAGTGGCGTACCACGCGATAAGACGCGCTGCCTGACCTTTAGTTCACCGTCAGGCGGGAGGCCTGACCAAGGGGAACGCTACCGTTTAGTTACTCTCGATCGGATCGAATCCGATCTCGAGTGCCCATAATTCTACCCGCGAAATATCCAATGACAATCGCGAGCACGAAACACAGAACTACAGTCGGTGGCCCTTCCAAGACCATCTATCGTCAAACTGACTCGTGCACTTCATAGAGAAACTCGATCAGGTTCCCTAATTCAATCGCGGATTAACCGCGGGCCAGGCACGAATTGGGAGGGCGTGAGAAAGGGCAGAGTCCGCGGTATCGCCCGTCCGGATCGCGTCGTAGGCTTCCGCGCAGCAAGTTTTCAAGGCGCAAGTGCCCGATTTGCGAGGAAGGGGGGTGCGCTAAATCTGTGCGCCTAATCCTTAACGGACTCATCGTGCTCCAATTCGTCAAGCTTCTGGCGCATTAGGTTGAATCCTTCCTCACTACAGTAAGCGCCTGGATGCGGGTGAGTTGTGGACAAGTACGCACAGAAATTCTGCACGGCTTCGAGGTCCGGGAAATCCAGCGGGATCGATGTGAAATCGTCCCAGTCCCATTTCCCTCCAGTCCCGTCGAGAAAATCCCTGATGCTCGTAATAGCGTATTGGCGTGCTTCGGCATAACTTAGCTTACGAGCCATGTAGAGACTTCTCGCTCTCAGATTATGCCAGCAATTCCCGCACGCTCCAAATGTGATCGGAAATTCCAGCAGCCATTGCCGGTGTGGTTCTCAGGCTCTTGTGTACGCGACAGAAATGTTCTGCGCTCGACTGGTTCACGCTGAGGAGGGACGTCCCGAGCCCCGGATTCGGCGCGAAGTCCGGTCGTCGCGGAGGAGTCTGGGCAGTGGGTTTGCGAATCAGCGGTTCGGTTTCCCGTATAATCCCCGCAGAAATTTCCGCTTTGCGGTTTTCGAGCGATTCTTTGATCTTGGACTTCACATTAGATTTGCCACGGTCCTCTATAGTGCTCGTCCGTTAGCTTTGTCACGTCCACTTTGTCACTTCTGATTGCAGCGTGGAATTTGACCAGACGACGGTTGGGAAGCCGCGGCAGCGCTAATCTTGGGTCCGTCCTAAGTTGCAGCGTTGTGGATTGAGTTTCTAGACGCAGGTTTCAACGCCCACGCCCTTCGAATCCACGATAGGTGAGCGACCGCTCGCGACGTTAAATACAATCGAATCAGCGTGAGCAATGGTTCCCGGGCATGGATTCGAACCACGAACTTGACAAGTTTTCGAAGTCGAGTAACTTATTGATTACACAAAATCGCAGAACTCGTCAAAAGCCTCAAAAGCAGGATCGCGGTACAAAATCGGTACAAAATACTTTCCATTGAATCGGGGCCGGCGCGTCGCCGCTTCACTCTCGGTCAAGCTGCACAGCCGATAGGATTCACCATAGGCCTTTCCATTGCACCCATGGTGGGGAGTCGGCTCCGGTTTACACTCCCATATCCTATGCCGCGATAGGAAACGACAAAATAGGCGAAATCGCGCAAGAACCCGTTCTGCCGCCAGCCTTAACCTGTATTCGAGAAGAAAACAACTATTCGAGAAGAAAACAACAGGTAGCCAATAGGTCTTTACGGTCAAGTGAGAAGCACGTTCTGCGCACAGGTAGGAGCGGTTTGGTGCGAAGGCGTTCGACATCGAAAATCAAAACGGTCCGAGTGGATCTTTAACTGAAAAGGAGAATAGTCATGAAAGAGCATATTAAGAACGTGGTCCTGGTGCACGGTGCGTTCGCCGACGGCTCCGGCTGGAAAGCCGTCGCTGACATCCTCAAGAATGATGGCTACAAGGTGTCGGTGGCGCAGCCTCCCGAGACCTCGTACGCCGACGACCAAAAGTACACGAAGGCCGCAATCGACGCCATGGGCGGTCCAGTGGTTCTGGTCGGCCACAGCTACGGCGGGTCCATCATCACCGAGGCCGGCAATCATCCAAACGTTGCAGCGCTTGTTTATATTGCCGCCTTTGCTCTCGATGAAGGTGAGAGCTGCGCGTCGATCGAACAGGCCGTGCCGCAAGCTTCCAAGGCGTTTAAACCGGACAGCAACGGGCTCTGGTGGATAGACCAGGCGCATTTCGCGGCTGACTTCGCAGCGGATATCCCACGGGATGAAGCGGAGTTCATGGCTATATCGCAGGTGCCGATCTCCACCGACTCGTTCACCCACAAAGTTACGAAACCCGCCTGGAAGACCAAGCCCACCTGGTACATGGTGGCCGCCGCGGACCGATCGATCAATCCGGATCAGGAGCGCATGATGGCGAAACGCGCCAATGCCAAGACGGTCGAAGTGAATTCCAGCCATGTGGCATACATGTCTCACCCGAAGGAAACAGCCAAGCTCATTGAAGAGGCGGCCACCACTGCGCCAGCCAAAAAAGAGGCGGCGACCTCTGCGCCAGCTAATCGATAGCTGGAGCCTTGATCAAGGGCGTCGTTAGCGCAGTTCTTGGCGGCTGCCTGAGCCCGGCCCGCTCGTAGGTAGGCCTCCGCCGATCCTGACAACAGTCGGCGGAGGCTCCGATGGACGGGTCTGAGGAGAACACAAATGAAAGATCGCATCACTATAGAAGGCCGAGACGGCACATTTTATGCCCACATTGCACGACCGAAGACTTTGCAGGCTTCAGCCGTCGTTGTTCTGCAGGAGTTGTTTGGGGTCAACGCCGACATCCGCAAGACCTGCGACGAACTGGCAGAGCAAGGCTTTGTCGCGGTCGCGCCCGATCTATTCTGGCGTCAGGAGCCGGGCGTTGACCTTAGCGTCACGTCGGAGGCTGACTGGCAGCACGGCCTTCGCCTTTATCAAGCCTATGATCGCGACGCTGGCGTCAGAGATATTGGCGACACTTTGGACACTGTGGCCAAACTGCCTGAGTGCACGGGCAAGATTGCCGTCCAGGGCTACTGCCTCGGCGCCTTGATGACGTTCCTGACGGCCGTGCGCTGCCATGTTGATGCCGCCGTTGCCTATCACGGCGCTGACACCGAAAAGTACTTGGGCGAGGTCGATAATCTTAGTGCGCCCCTGCTTATGCATCTGGGAGAGGAGGACGAGTTCATTTCCAAGCCTGCGCAAGCTCAGATCAAGGCGGCACTTGCCGGCAAACCAAACGCGACAGTCTACAGCTATCCGGGGCAGCGTCATGCCTTTGCTCGGCATAATGGAACGCACTACAATGCCGCGGCGGCAGCGCTCGCCAACGAGCGGACAAGCGAATTTCTACAGCAACGACTGCGGTGACCTTCGGTCCCCCAGCCGTTTCGGGCCACGCCTGAGGAAAACGAACATGCAAACTCGCCAAGTCAACATGCAACGGTGGAGCATCACACCGCTGAAGCCCTTTGACGTCGTTGTCGCGTCGGTGGAAGAAGCTGTCGGCAGGCCGAACATGATCGAATTTATTGCTAGCATGACTGCCGCAACGAGCTACGAGGAAATGCAGAAAATAGTTCGTGACAGCGTCAGCGAGATCGATCTCATGGAGTTCATGCGGCTGGATCATGGTGCTGTCCTCGCAAAGGCCGGAGTCGACGGAAATCCCAAGAGCGTGCGCCTGGTCATGGGCAATCCGCTTATCATGCAATCGATGACTCGGCTTGTCCCGGATGCGGGGTCTTATGCGCCCGTGACAGTGCTGATTGATCAGCGTTCAGATGGTGTGCACCTGAGCTATGACGAGATGGCGAGCTTTTTGGCCCCGTATGGAAATGCGGAGGCTTTGAAGATCGCGCAAGATTTGGATGCGAAGGTGAAGAGGTTGCTCCAGGGGGCTAGCTGATCATCCCAACAGGTGATGGCTATCTATCTTGGCGACCTTCGCGATGGAGGCCTGGCCAAGCAGGCAGGCGGCCCTCTCGCCGGCCACAATTTCCTGGAACGAGGATAATATCCCAGATGAATGCATCCGACTGCCTCAAGTGCGAATTCACGACGCCCTGGAACTCAAGGCCGCAATTATGACAACGAATCGGTGCGCTTGGGCGAGCGTGGATAATCCGCTGATGCTCGAGTATCACGATCGTGAATGGGGTGTCCCCGTCCATAATGACCGCAAACACTTCGAGTTTCTCGTGCTCTCAGGCGCACAGGCCGGATTGAACTTCTCAGTCGTTCTGAAAAAGCGGGAGGGTTATCGCCGCGCATTCGACAAATTCGATCCTGAGAAGGTCGCGCACTACTCCGAGGCGCGAATCCAGAAGCTTAGATCTGATCTGGAGATTATTCGCAACCGGATGAAGATCGAATCCGCAGTGCGAAATGCGCGTGCCTTTCTCAAAACCCAGGAAGAGTTCGGGGATTTTGACTCCTATTGCTGGCGTTTTGTCGGCGGTCGGCCGAAGCTTAACCGGTGGAAGGCGATGGGGCAGATTCCTGCGACCTCGCCCGAATCCGATGCATTCAGCAAAGACCTCAAGCAGCGGGGATTCAGTTTCGTAGGCTCGACGGTCGTTTATGCGTACATGCAGTCGGTTGGAATGGTAAACGATCACCTCGTCGATTGTTTTCGTTATCGCGAGATCAATCAGCTTTGGAGAACGGAGATCGAAAAGAAAAAAGGGAACGCGCGAAAGGAATAGGCTGATGCAAGCCATCCAGTTGACGAAGTACGGTGAGCCGGAGGAAAGTCTTCGGCTCGCGGAGATTGCGGAACCGGACCGTCCCAAACCAGGTCAAATCTTGATTCGCGTTGAGTACGCGCCCATCAACGATAACGACATGCTCTTAGCCCGCGGGCTCTACACGATCCAACCGAAGCTTCCCAGCGTTATCGGAAACGAGGGAGCTGGGAAGGTATTGGCCGTCGGTGATGGCGTGCACAACGTCAAGATTGGCGACCGTGTCGTAATCCCTCTGGGTGTGTTCTCCTGGGCGGAGAAGGTATTAGCGCCGGCTGAAAAAGCGATTATGTTGCCTGCTGAGATCGATCCCCGGCAAGCGGCGATGCTCAGTATTAATCCTCCGGCCGCAGCACTCCTTCTCGAGGAGTTCGTTTCTCTGAAGCCCGGTGATTGGATTGTTCAGAACGCCTCGAATTCCGGAGTGGGGAGATCCGTAATCGGCTTCGCGAAACAAAAAGGCATCCGGACCATCAATATCGTTCGCCGTCCCGAACTCATCCAGGAACTCAAAGATATAGGTGCCGATGTTGTTCTTTTGGCGGGACCAAATGCCGCGGCGGAAGCGAACCGCGCCACTGGCGGCGCTCTGGTGCGCTTGGCGCTTGACGGGGTCGGCTCTGACGCGACCGGAACACTATTGGACATCGTCGGCTGGGAAGCAAAAATCGTTTGTTATGCGTTTCCGACCCGCGACCTCATCAAGTTGAACCCGTTTGGCCTGGTTGCCAAGCGCGCTTCCATCCACCCGTTTTTCATGCATTACCCGGACAACTTGCCCAAAATTCCGGAGAAGATTCGTGCCGCGGCGGAGTTGGTCGCCAACCACCAGCTTCGTTTACTGATCGCCGCGGTCTATCCGGTGCGGCGTTTCCCGGAAGCTCTTCGTCACGCTCTGGGCGGCGGTGGCAAAGTTCTGCTCGATTTCACGGATGAAGGTTAGCGCTGCATTTTCGCGGGAGAGTTGTCGTCGCTTGGGACGAATTTGTGGGATTTCCCCGTGGCAGCTGCCCCGTTGCTGTTGGCGCGGCACCAGTGTGACGGAGTTATGTGCTCCATGCGGCTGAAGCTCCGCGTAAAGGCGGCCTGGTCACAGAAGCCGGATAGCAACGCAACCTCTACCAGAGGCTTGCTGGTCCGTGAAAGCAGGTCTTTGGCATGCTCGATCCGAAGTTGAATCAAACGTTGATGGACCGAGGCGCCAAAACTAGTCCGGAAGCAGCGCGCGAAATGACTTCCCGAAAGTGAGCACGCGCTGGCGAGTTCCTTGACCGTGATATTTCCTTCAAGATGCGCGCGCAACATCTCCTCGGTTCGCAGCTTTTGCCACGCTTCCAACCCTCGCCTTGGTCCGGCTGCGAACTTTGGCGCCCCGCAATGCGCCTGCAAAGTGTGAGCGCCGAGCACCATCCCAATCTGGTCGAGCGCCAGCCTATCGAGCGGCTCTCCGTGCTCGACCGGGGTGAGAATGCTCTTGGTCATTTGCGCCACAACCAAATCTTCGATAAAGAACGCCTCCTGAAGACGGAACGACGTCGAGACGCCGTTGTCGAGCGCGATCCTCCCTAGCAGTCCTTGAGAAAGGTAATAGTGCAAGTAATCGAACGGGCCGCGCACCCACATTTCCATGCGGCAGTTCAGATCGATGAACGTCGTGGCGAACGGTATCGCTCGCGTGACCCCAACCTTCTTACCGTTGTAAAGGGCTTGCCACTGACCGATGGCTGAGGGCGTAAGGGAGACGCAGATCAAGGCTGCCTGATCCGGGGGATAGGCCGGTGCCTTCTCCATTTCTCGTGGACCTGAGCGCAACCGGGTCACGGCAAATTCGGGCTTTTGGTCCGGGCCAACTGCCCTGCAGTCGTAGGCCGGCACTCTGAAAACATCTGCCAAGGACGATCCGAACATCAGCGCGTCCGACTTCGCGCGCCGAACCGCATGGTTGGCCCGGACCTCTTCAGCTTTCCGTCGTGGCGAGACGACCGGTCGGCTCATTCGACCATTATCTACACAAGTCCGTCCGGCCGCATCCCCCGAACGGGTAACCTCCGGGTACTTCGCCACCGGATACTTCGAATATACAAATCCGGCGCGTTTTCGCAAAACACGGCGGCCACTTCTAGTCGATCATCGCAAGTGGAACCTTCTTCGGAGACTCCCTTGGGTGCCCCGAACGTGCGCGAAAAGCTATCCGGTTCAGCCGCCGCGCTGTTTCAGCGCTTTGGCTACGTGCACGTCAGCGTTCGGGACATAACCTCGTCCATCGACATCCCGAAAGGCACGTTCTATAACTACTTCAAGAGCAAGGAGGCTCTCGCTTCGGCTATCCTCTCTCAGCATTTCGATGCCCTCATGGAAGCTCTTGATCAAAGCGGGAGCGAGACCGCTGGAGTTCGTCTCAGGCGGCACTTCCAGTCCCTCGAACCTTCGACGCGAGGGCCTATAGTGTCCCCACTCCAGCTCATCAGCACTTTGTCGGCGGAGGGTCCGGCGCTCCCCTCCGCTCTGGAATTGCAGCTCGCTGAAGGTGTCCGGCGCTGGGACGCTAAGGTTGCAGCTCTGATTTCTCTCGTCCAGGCGGAGGGGCAAATCGCGGCTGAAGAAGACCCAGATCTTCTCGCTTCGCTTTTCATCAATTGCTGGCAAGGCGCCACGATTCGCTCCAAATGCGACCCATCTGCCCAGGGCGACTGTCTCCGATTCGCGCTCGACCGCGTTTTGGGCGCCTCGGGCGGAGGCGGGCGGAACGCGTAAGCCGTGCCGTCAGGCGAACTAGCGTAGTGCGTCACTCAGATGCGACCTTATCCAGAGTGCGGCGGGCGCGGGTGACTTTTTCCAGGTGTCGGAAGCTTTAGCGGTCCAGATGAATGGCTTCGGCGATTGGTTGTGATTGTGGATGTAGTCCTGGATCAGGGAGATTAGTTCAGGAACGCGTCGAATCCGATTCTCTGTGATGTCACGAAAGAAGCGTTCGACCATGTTGAGCCAAGAAGCACTGGTCGGAGTGAAATGCATGTGGACGCGCTTGTTACGCGCCAGCCAGGTCTTCACCGCGGGGTGCTTGTGCGGCGAGTAGTTGTCAGCAATCACGTGGATCTGTTTGTCTTTGGGAGTGCTCCGCGCAATCAGACGCAGAAACGCTAACCAGTCCTCATTGGTGTGTCGAGGCCGGCACTGGCTGAGAACCTCACCGGTGAGGGTGTTGAGGGCTGCGAACAACGTGGCCGTTCCGTGACGCTTGTAGTCGTGGGTCATGGTCCCCTTGCGGCCCTTCTTCATCGGCAAGCCGAGCTGCGTGCGATCCAAGGCTTGAATCTGACTCTTCTCGTCCACCGAAAACACGATGGCCTGCTGTGGTGGATTTAAGTACAGCCCGATGATGTCCTCGAGTTTTTCAACGAACTGCAGATCGCGGCTGACTTTGAAGGTATCCACCAGATGCGGCTTGAGCCCGTGGGCATGCCAGGCGCGTCGAACCGTGGCCTCGCTGATTCCCAAAGCGCGGGCCAAGGTGCGGGTGGTCCAATGGGTCCCCTGCGCCGGCTTTTCCTGCGTTGTTTTCCGGATAATTTCTTCCCGGTCGATGGTTCGAGTTCTTCCCGGCCGGGGAGCGTCTTTCTCGATTCCCGCGATGCCGTGCTGCAAAAAACGTGCTCTCCATCGTGCCACCGTGTGGCGACCGAGTTCAAGCGCAGCGGCGATTTCCTGGTCTTGCTTTCCTTCTGCTGCTTGCAGAACGATATTAGCCCGCTCCACCAATCGCAAAGAAACTAACCGGCGCCGCGCGTAAGCCGACAACTCCGATCTTTGCTCTTCGGTCAAAACAACTTGAGCGGCAACTCGCATTCGGGTCGTCTCCTATTAAGACAAACCCGGATGTTCGATATAAGTAGCGCTATTTCAGACGCACTACACTAGCTTTTCGACTGAAGGTTTCTCGCTGTCCGCACGGCCAATTCGGTTTATGGATTCGATTTTCAAATCCATGCTGCTTGAACAATTCTCCGTGAATCAATGAGTTACGCTTTGAGGTCCCCGTACAAAACTCGTACGTGTACGGTTAAATTCACTTGTAAGCTATTGAAACAAAAGTTGTGGCTCCCGTCGTGGACGCTTTTAGAATTTTCGGTGTAAATCCAAGCCCAGAAGGCAGTGCGCTCCTCGCCGAGTAAGGAATCTCACCTTTCCAGGCATCTTTGCCCAAGGCTCTGGGCAGGGCGATGCCCGGAGGGTATCAAGATGAGGGCTGCGCTTATATGCCCGCGTCTCGACCCAACACAAAGGCCAGGAAACGGCCAACCAGCTATTACAACTCCGAGAATTCTGCCGCGCCCAGCATTGGTCGGTCCTTCAAGAATACGAAGACCACGAGTCGGGAGGGAAATCAGAGCGCACTGCATTTCAACAAATGTTACGCGACGCGGCTGCGAGAAGGTTTGACGTCCTGTTCTTTTGGTCCCTGGATCGATTAACAAGTCACGACAGATCTCCAACACTGACACGCATTGGTCGCGCATTTCGTCGCGGGCTCCGATCACTGAATGGTGGACCCTGACCTGGCCTACGCCAAACTGAACCCGCAATACTTTGGCGACCAGATGGATGAATCCAAAAACTATAACCACGGAGTGGCACCGTTTTGTCGGGAGCGCACCATGCGGGGACGCGAGGACTTTGCATACTGCACATTAACCTTCCTAATCAGTGCGTTGCGCCGGTACGGTTTGCCCAAGTCGCCCCCTGATTCACTACCGAAAGGAGGGCGCCAAATGGCGCTTGACGGCTGTCTTGGGGCGTCAGTGACAGGGTTGGGACTAGCGTGAAGAGCGAATCACGCTTGGATAGCGCCGTTCCGAGCCGCGCCATTTTGTTGGAATTGCGCGGGACGACTGATGCGCAGCTTTCGCATTCTGTAAACCAGCGATGTCCGCTTCATTCCTAATCGCTCCGCAGCTCCATTACCTCCGCCCACTACCCAATTGCTCGCTTCAAGCGCGCGGACGATATGATCTCGCTCAACTTCGTCAAGACCAGTCATCGGAACGTTGGTGGCGGCGCGTGCGGGGCATTTTTCCAACTCGGAAGTGGGGGCGCGCAACACCGAGTGCGGAGAGAGAATAACGGCTCGTTCGATGAAGTTTTGCAATTCCCGAATGTTTCCGGGCCATCGATATCGCGCCAGGGCATCCATTGTCTCCGAGGGGATTTCACTGATTCGCTTGTTCATTCGGCGGGCGTAGAGCTCAGTGAAATGCCAAACCAGTTTCGGAATGTCCTCCGTACGTTGACGCAGCGCCGGAACGCTGATCGGAAATACCTTCAATCGGTAATACAGGTCCTTGCGAAAAGTCGACTGCTTAACCATCTCGGACAGATCGCGATGTGTCGCTGCGATGAGCCGGACATCGACTTTATGAGTGCGATTGCTGCCGAGCCTCTCGAATTCCTGCTCTTGCAAGACGCGCAATAGCTTCGCTTGAAGTTCGAGAGGAATGTCGCCGACTTCATCCAAGAACAGCGTGCCCTTGTTTGCGAGCTCAAAGCGTCCAACCTTTTGCGCGATGGCCCCGGTAAACGCTCCCTTTTCATGACCGAACAGCTCACTCTCCAGAAGCCCCAGCAGAATCGCGGCGCAATTCAATTTAACGAAGGCCCGTTCGCGGCGCGCGCTCAGATCATGGATCGCGCGGGCAACCAGCTCCTTACCGGTTCCGGTCTCGCCCGAGATCAGCACGCTTGAATCCGTAGGCGCAACAACGGAGACGAGCTGCAAAGCGGCCTTTAAGGCGGAGCTCTCGCCAACGATTGCTCCGCAATGGGCGCGAATTTCCTCCTCCAGGTATCGTCGCTGTTTCGTTTCTTTATCTCGATCCTTTGTCGCTTTTTCGTACTCCAACGTGTTCTCAACTGCAATCGCTACCTGACAGGCCGCCTGCTCGAGCAAGAGGACGTCTTCTTGCTTAAAAGTATTGTCCGAACGCCTAGAAAGCATCAGAACCCCGACCACGCCTTCGCGGCCTATGAGCGGAAGATAACAGCCCGTTTTGAGGCCTTCTTCAATCACGCGCTCGTAAAGAAGCCGGCCTTCGGGATTCCCGAAAATTTCGGAGTCGTCACGGAACCGTTCGAAGCTATCGATCCAGACGCTCTTGGCCTTCCGTAATACGTGACCCGAGATCGAACTATTCATCGGCACAAACGATCCCTCGCGGAAGGGCCCTCTCGCATCGGGGTTGTGCAAGATAGTTACGCGCAATTCGCCGCTTTCCGGGTCGGGTAGGAGCAAAGCCGACACGTCACATTGCATTACTCTGAATAGACTCGTCGAAAGCCCCTCAACGACTTGCCGGAGGTCCAACCTGAATGTCACACTGCTTGTGATTTCCAGAAGCAGTCGCAGGCGATCGCGTTCATGCCCCAACGCTTTCTCACTCGCGCGCCGCTCAATTGCGATGCCTGCAATGTGGCTTGCATTCTCGATCAACTGCAGGTCGACGGCGTCGGGATTCCGAACTTCACGATAAAGGATGGCGAAAGTGCCGAGCACGGTGCCTGCTTGCGTAAACAGCGGGCGCGACCACACAGCGCGAATCCCGTAAGGCCGGATGCGGTCGCGATATTCGTCCCAGGCGGGCTCGCTCCAGATGTCGGCGATATAGACCGGCTCCTTGCGATAAACTGCCGTACCGCAGGAAGCGCCCTTCGGACCGATTAGCGTGAGCCCCGAGCTGGCAGCAAATCCAGGAAGACTCGGCGCCGCCGCGCAATAGAGGTGCTTTCCATCCGCATGGGGAAGCCAGATTGTGCACAAGGCGCCGTTGCCCTGGGATTCGACTAATCGAGCAATGATAGCCAGCACCTCAGATAACTCAAATCCAGCGAGAATCAACTTTAGAATGTTGAGAACAGACTCGCTAGAGAAGAAATCCAAGTTGTTTTGCGGCCCTATTCCTGGCAGCTCTTGGGGCAGAGATTGCGTCAGTAAGTTCATACCCAACACCTCAGGCTTGGAAAGCCGACTCGGTCAATCAGAAAGCGACTGGCGTAACGTTAACAAGATCGTGTAACTCCGACGTAATGATGTCAGGAGCGAACCCCAAGTGCTCGATTTCCGCACCGCTTCGGTTGGACCAGCACACACGGTAGCCAAAAGCTTTAGCTCCAGCAGCGTCCCAGGGGTTAGATGAAACAAAGAGAATTTGTTCGCCAGGAGTATCCGAGATGTGTGGACCGAGTGCGTAAACTCGCTCAGTTTGCACGTGTACCGTTCGAGAGGATGCGATCTCTTCAACCGCTCCAAAGCAGGTCTTACGCCTGGGAATTCCGAGGGGAAGAGAGAAGCCTGCATAGCCTCGCTTGCTTGGATCTTGAGTTGCCTGAATGCCGGGTGCGGGGCGGCCGCCGTGAATTTCCAGAAATCCTCGTACCGCTCCACGAGTGCGCGCAACCATCTGAATTCGAGCCGCTTCTCCATAATGTTGAAAGGGAGCGCAGGTTGGCTGCAATTCCGTCGTCAGTATGTAGCAAAACCGAACGAACGTCAAACAGTGTTCCGTACGCGTCAAATACGAGACCCCGGGGTTTCATTGGTTTAGGCGACAAACCCGCGCCGAGGCCTGACGCACCAGCGGGCGACGCTGACCTGCCTCGCTCCTAATCTTGATGATAGAGCTTGCTTCGTGGGCTCGCATCCCCCAAAAGCGTAATTCCAATGTCACCCATTGTTAAGCCGTCCAACGGACAACTCCTTCGCATCCCGTAGTCGAATCGAAAGCCCGTCGCCGGCAAAATAAGCTGGGGAAGTGGGCTCGTCTGGTGGTACGGATCGGAGTCGCTACGCTGCGTGGCACCCGCGAGGATATAGGTGATCCCCCGTACGGTGTTCGGGAAGGCGGCCAGTTGATCACGTTCACGTACACGAAATTCGGGAGGATGGCACAAAGGTTTCCATGGATTTCTCAGAACCAAGCTTCCGTAGAACTAGAGCTAACAATCAGTTGTGAAGTTCGAAGGACGAGAGTCCGCCTCCCCCAAAGATTAGTTCGAAATGGATTTATCAGCTTCCAGAGGCCAGAACAAATCCATCGCGTTGGGATTTACGGTCCGCCCCAGCCGCGATTCGATCGGATCATGGTTCGAAAACCCATCACCTTCGGAGCCGACACAGCAGTGAAAGTAAGGGATATCGAAGCGCGACTTAGCCTGCTTCGAAAGGTGACGGTTGTGGCAACTGCACGGAGGTTCGGCGTGCTCACGATCACATTTGCAGCGTCGCACTCGCCGGCGAGTCGCACAAGAACAGGCGGCAGCTCTTTAAGACCCTTCTCGAAATCGCGTGGGACTTCACGAACTGGCTCACCCATTCCAAATCGTCGTGCTGGCATGATGCGGAGGCTGCGGTTTCCGTCACCGACAAGGCCCTTGGTCTTTGCGTTTCAGCCGTCATTCAGCATTTGCGGGGCGTGCCCGACCAGTGTCCGGCCTGCGGATCGAGACGGCTCTCGCCGCAACGTGGCTATCACCGGAGGTCTCCCAGCATCGAATGGGAACGACCAACCTGCGAGAAATGCGGCTGGACCGGAACGCCGGTTCGGATCAAGGCAGTGCCGCAAAACATCGCAGGATCGAAGCGTAAGCCGCCGAAAGGCGACTGCGTGATTCCTACCACACCGCTGCGCGAGTTCAAGCGACCACAGGCGAGGAAACCGTCAAAGAAACCGTCAAAGCGAGGCTATCAAGCGAGAAAAGACCCAAGGCCAAGTGAAGGGGGGCGACAAATCAAGGAGTTAGGAACGAACGACGTGGTATCTCTCAGGATTTCGCACGGTGCCGTAATCCGCGGAGACCTCTGAAGGCGAATCACGGACTTCCCCAGGGTCGTTGGTCAAAAGCATCAGGTTTAGAAACACTTCAGGGCGCGCGATTTTGACCTTTGTACTCCTTTTCGACATGATCAACTTCGTACGAAGGGTTTTGGCACATGACTCAGTCCGCGTGGGAATCCGCCGCACCGGAACTCAAACCGACTGATTCGGAAGGCGGCGCAAGAGACCAATTGTCCGCCAGCCCGGGCCTCCGCATAGGCTCCGGTATTGCGACCATAACAGGGCGCGTTCTCCGATCTGCTTAAGGGCATTGGCGGACTGGCCCCTTTTTTATATAGGACCAGACAAAATCACGGATCACCGGCAAAGGAACGCGCCCCGAAAGCCTCGTAAAAGCAAAAGGACAAGGCATGGTCCGCAAGTAAAGTTGGATTCGCGAGTGCCGTATACTCTTATACTAAGGCGCAGCCAAAGAGGGACTGAACTTTCATGAGCACCGGACCGATCGCACACGAAAGACTCCTCCATGAGGAGGCGATGGCTAACAGCTTTCTGGAGGCCTCCAACTTGACGCTGGTCTTCTTGATGACAACGTTGGTCCTCACCTCCGGTTGCTCCAATCAAACTACCGGAGCAGCGAATCCCGCGCCGTTGGACGTGGAAGTGGTCGAGGTGCAGCAGCGCGACGTCCCCATCTATAGCGAGTGGATCGGCACCTTGGATGGCCTCGTCAACGCGGACATCAAGGCTCAAGTAACAGGCTACCTATTGGAGCAAGCCTACCAGGAGGGTTCGTTCGTTAAGAAGGGTCAACTGCTTTTTCAAATCGACCCGCGCCCGTTTCAAGCAGCTTTGGATCTGGCGCTAGGGCAGCAAGCTCAGTCGGAAGGACAGTTAGCGCAAGCGCAAGCCGAATTGGCGCAGGCCGAGGCGCAGGTTTCTGTAGCGGAAGCGAATCAACGCCGTACCCAACTGGATGTGGATCGCTACACGCCGCTGGCCCAGCAGCAGGCCATCACGCAACAGGATCTGGACAACGCGACTCAGAATAATCTCGCCGCGAAGGCGCAGGTGCAGGCCGCTCAGGCGCAAGTGGCCACTGCCCGGGCTCAGATCATCGCTGCCAACGCCGCCGTTCAATCGGCCAAGGCTACCGCCGAAACGGCCCGGATCAACTTGGGATTTACGCGGCTCACATCGCCCATCGACGGTATTCCGGGCATCGCGCAGCAGCAAGTGGGTTCACTGGTGAGTCCGGCCAGCCCGACCATCACCACTGTTTCGACGCTCGATCCCATCAGGGTCTATTTCACGGTGGCAGAGCAGGAATATCTGGACTTTCACCGGCGCTACTCGACACCGGACACCCTGAACGCTGAGCGGAAGGGCTTGCGGCTGGAGCTTATTTTGGCGGATGGGACCGTTTATGGGCAAACCGGGACTTTCTACTTTGCGGATCGCCAGGTGGACGTCAGGACCGGCGCCATCCGGGTGGCGGGATTGTTCCCGAATCCGGGAAACAACTTGCGGCCCGGCCAATATGGCAGGGTGCGCACGGCGCTGCGAGTGCAAACCGGCGCTCTGCTGGTGCAGCAGCGCGCTGTGAATGAGCTTCAGGGTAGCTATCAAATTGCGGTTGTGGATCCCAACAACAAAGTGGACATTCGATTCGTCAAGGTAGGTGATCGGATCGGCAATCAGTGGTTGATTAGCGATGGCCTCAAGCCCGGCGAACGCGTCGTGGCCGAAGGCATACAGAAGGTTCGCCAGGGAATGCAAGTGAATCCCAAGCCCTTCGCGACGAAATAGGCTGCCCAATGTCCAAATTCTTCATCAACCGGCCGATCGTGGCGATGGTAATTGCCATCCTGACTGTAATCGTGGGCGCGGTGGTAATTGTGAGCCTGCCCGTCGCGCAATTCCCCGCCATCGCACCGCCGGAGATTCAGGTCTCGGCGATCTACGTCGGCGCGGACGCTCAGACCATCGAGCAATCGGTGGCGACGCCTATCGAAGAGCAGATGAGCGGCGTCGACAACATGAACTACATGTATTCGCTCAATGCCACGGCCAACGGCCAGATGAGGATGATTGTCGATTTCGATGTGAATACCGACCCCAACACGGATCTGATCCTCGCCCAGAGCCGTGAAACGCAGGCGGCGCCGCAGCTACCGGTAGATGTCATCAACTACGGCGTTTCGGTGCAGAAATCGGTGCTCGCGCCCTTGATGCTGGTAGCCCTATATTCGCCGAAGGGCACTTACGATGGTCGATTCCTGGCCAACTACGCGTACATCAATTTGAACGACCCGTTGACCCGCGTGAAAGGTGTTGGCATCGTTCAAATATTTGGCGCGGGTCAATACGCGATGCGTCTCTGGGTAAAGCCCGACCAATTGGCTAAGTTGCAGATCACGGTCCCGGAAATCGTCTCGGCTCTCCAGACGCAAAACACCGTGAACCCGGCCGGGCAAGTGGGCAGCGAACCCGCTCCGAAGGGGCAGGAATTCACTTACTCAGTGCGCGCCCAAGGCCGACTGACTTCGCCGCAGGAGTTCGAGCAAATCGTCCTTCGCGAGACTCCCGATACGGGGATTGTCCGCGTGAAGGACGTTGCGCGAGTAGAATTGGGCGCGCAAGACTACAGCGTGGAAGGGCACCTGAACGGTAAGCCAAGCGCAGTGATCGCAATCTACCAGTTGCCGGGATCGAACGCCGTCGAGACGGCGGCAGCGGTAAGAAAGTTGATGACGGAATCGAAAAAGCGGTTTCCAGGTGACATGGACTACGCAGTCCCCGTCGACACCACGCTGGCCGTGAGTGCGGGCATGAAGGAAATCGTCCAGACGCTGGTGATCGCCTTGGTCCTAGTGATCGCCGTTGTGTACCTGTTTCTGCAGGGCTGGCGAGCGACGCTGATTCCCCTGCTTGCGGTTCCCGTGTCGCTGGTGGGCACCTTCTTGGTCTTTCCGTTGTTCGGCTTCAGCATCAACACTCTGTCCTTGTTCGGCTTGGTGCTGGCAATCGGCCTGGTAGTGGACGACGCGATCGTGGTAGTGGAATCGGTGGAGCGTCACATCGAAGATGGCCTTGCTCCGAAGGAGGCCGCGCTGAAAGCGATGGAGGAGATTTCGGGGCCCGTTATCGGGATTGCGCTGGTCCTCTCCGCGGTCTTCGTACCCACCGCTTTCATCCCCGGGATCACCGGCAAGCTATATCAACAGTTCGCAGTCACGATCGCCATCTCCGTGATCCTGTCCGCGTTCAATGCGCTGTCCTTGAGCCCCGCGCTCTCCGCTCTTCTCTTGAAGCCGAAGGTGGAAAGCAGGGGTTTGCTGGCGAGATTTTTCGCCTGGTTCAACCGTATGTTCGGACACGCCACCGAGGGCTACGTCCGGCTTTCCGGCGTGCTCATCCGAAAAAGCGTGGTGGCGCTAATCCTCCTGGCTGGCTGTGGGGTGGCGAGCTATTTCATCAGCGACAAACTACCGGCCAGTTTCGTTCCCGACGAGGACCAAGGTTATTTTTACCTGAACATCCAGCTTCCAAACGCCGCCTCGCTGCAGCGAACCGAGCAGGTCGCGGCGAAGGTGGAGGATATACTGGCGAAGACCCCTGGCGTCCGGTACTCCACCAGCATTCTGGGTTTCAGTCTGCTCAGCCTGGTGCGAACCAGCTACAACGCATTCATCTTTGTGACCATGAAGGACTGGGACGATCGGAAGACCCGCGCCGAGCAGTTCCAGGCTATCAAGGCTCGCCTGAACCGGGAGCTGAGTACGCTTCCGGAAGGAGTGGCGTTCAGCTTCTCGCCACCCGCGATTCCCGGAGTCGGGACCTCGGGCGGGTTCACGTTCATCCTGGAGGACCGGGCCGGGAAGGACATTCAGTTTTTGTCCGATAACCTGAACAAGTTTATGACCGCGGCGCGCAAGCGGCCGGAGATAGGAACTCTTACTACTACTTTCTTGCCGAGCGTACCGCAGCAATTCGTCGAAGTAGATCGCGATAAGGTGATCAAGCAGCAAGTCCAGATCAACGACGTTTACCGGACCATCCAGGCCTTCATGGGCGGGCTGTTCGTCAACTACTTCAATCGGTTCGGCCGCCAGTGGCAAGTCTACGTCGAAGCCGAGAACGAGTACCGCACGAAATCCGAGAATGTCGGCCAGTTCTATGTGCGCAATGCGGCCGGTCAAATGGTGCCGCTGGCCGCCTTGACGCGATTTAGATCCGGAAGCGGGCCCGAATTCACGATGCGCTTCAATGAATATCGATCTGCGCAGTTGAACGGGGCGGCCGCGCCCGGTTACAGCACCAACCAGGGAATGAAGGCGCTGGAAGAAGTGTTCGCCCAAACCATGCCGCCCGAGATGGGCTATGACTACTCGGGCATGTCGTTCCAGGAAAAAAAGGCGCAGGAAGGCGTGTCTTCGTCGGTGATCTTCGGATTCTCGCTTTTGTTTGTGTTCCTGATTCTTGCCGCGCTTTATGAAAGCTGGAGCCTGCCATTCAGCGTCTTGCTCAGCACGCCAGTCGCGGTGTTTGGAGCTTTGGGCGTGCTATGGCTGCGCCGCACGTTGCTGGGCCACATTCTGCCGCCTTACATGGTCCAGATCGAAAGCGATGTGTACTCGCAAATCGGTTTGGTGATGCTCATCGGGCTGGCTGCGAAAAACGCGATCCTGATCGTCGAGTTCGCCAAGGACGAACTCGAGAAGGGCAAGCCCTTGATAGATGCCGCGCTCGAAGGCGCACGTCTGCGCCTGCGCCCGATTCTCATGACATCGTTCGCCTTCATCCTGGGATGCGTGCCATTATGGATCGCCACGGGGGCCGGGGCGGTATCGCGTCAAATCATGGGAACCACCGTCATCGGCGGGATGCTAGCTGCCAGCTTAATTGGCATCTTCATCATTCCCTCCGCGTTCTACATCGTCGAAAAACTCTCCGGCGCTAGCGTCCCTCGGAATCTCGCGCCAGGAAATCTCACGATTGACCCGCCACCGTCGCCTGCGCAGGGTGATTGATTCCATGCCTCGGAAAACTGCCATCTCCGCGATCCTACTTTGGGTACTCTGCGGCTGCACTGTGGGCCCCAATTATCAACGTCCCAAGCTTGCGACACCCGCGCAGTTTCGGGCTCCGGAGCCGCTCCCGTCGCAGCAAGCCGCCTCCATTGCGGATCTGAAATGGTTTGAGGTCTTCAAGGACGAACAACTGCAAGCGCTGATTCGCACAGCGTTGGTGCAAAACTACGATCTTCGGGACGCGGTTGCCCGGGTGGAAGCGGCGCGCGCCAATTTGGGGATTACGCGATCGGATCAGTTTCCTCAATTCGGGGCGAGCGGGGGCGTCGAAATTAACCGTTTGTCTCGCGACGGCGCTACGCCGCTACCCCCGATCTTTCTGCCTTCGCAGGATCGCAACTTCGGGAGCGCCTCACTGAACTTGCTCTCGTTCGAAGTGGATCTGTGGGGCAGGCTGCGTCGCGCCACCGAAGCAGCGCGCGCCAATCTTCTGAGCGCGGAGGAAAATCGCAAGACAGTACTCACCACATTGGTCAGCGATGTCGCCACCGGTTATCTATCGATGCGCGAGCTTGATTATGAGCTGGAGATTTCAAACGAAACCCTGGAGACGCGGCAACAATCGCTCAATCTGGTGAGGTCCCGGCAATCAGGCGGGGTCGCAACACGGCTAGACGTGCGCCAGGCGGAACAGCTGGTCGACACAGCGGCCCAGACCGTTCCGGTAATCGAACAACAGATCGAGCAGACCGAGAATCAGATCCACCTTCTGCTCGGCGAACCCCCTGGCGGCGTGCTGCGCGGAAGAATCCTCACCGCGCAGGATCTTCCTGCGGAGGTTCCCACCGGGCTTACATCGGCATTACTCGAACGCCGCCCCGACATCCGAGCAGCGGAGCAAAACCTGATCGCAGCCAATGCCGAAATCGGAGTCGCCAGGGCCGCTTACTTTCCGCAATTGACCCTCAGCGGCTTCCTGGGCGGACAAAGCACTCAGCTCGCGAGTCTGATTACTGGGCCTACCACCGCTTGGACGCTTGCGCCGCAAGTTGCGCAGCCGATCTTCACCGCGGGTCGCTTGAAATCAAACGTGCGGCTGACGGAGGCCCAGCGCGAGGAAGCCTTGATTCAATACGAAAAGACCATTCAAACCGCATTCTCTGAAGTGTCGAACAGCCTGATCGCGCACCAACGCACCCGCGAGAGCCGAGAAAAGCAGGAGGAGCTAGTCATCGCCTTGCAGGACCGGAAGCGTCTGGCCTACATTCGTTACCGCGGAGGCGTCGACACCCAGCTCAACGCGCTGGACGCCGATCGGGATCTCTTCTCGGCTGAGTTGTCGCTATCGCAAATCAGGCTCAGTGAATTGCTAACGGTGGTGCAACTCTACAAAGCCCTCGGTGGCGGATGGCAATGAATTCGATCCGGGGCATTCTCCAAACACACCGTTTCTGCCTGTGGTCCAGCCGGCTAGTCTGTTTCCGGGGCCCGACGCGGAGGTAACGGCTCGATTGAGCGAGTCACAAACGTACTTTGCCATGGGCCGCGGGCGGCGGCCGCGGGCGGCGGCCTTGACTTCAGGGCCACCAAGCACTTAAGCTTCGGGCCGGTTGCTGTGGATTACGTGCTGACCCGCTTTCCCAGCCTATCGACGGGGAAGACGCAAAACCAGAACAGCATACGCTACACGGCTGGCGTCATCTTCACGTTCGGCGGAGGGAAGTAGCACTTCCTCGAAGGCGTAAGGCTCACTTCACCGCGACCCGTTGGTCGAAGACCGCCCGGCATTGAGACAGAAGGCATCGACGCGCGCGTGTCGGAATTGGAACGGGCGGCTGAAGAAGCATCGAAAAAACGATGACACGTTTCGGAGCAATAAATCATGAAGACGATCCCGAATCGGCTTCGAAAAACCTGAGCACGGACACCTATCCCGGTTGAAACGGAAGCTGGCCTGCGTGCGCGCGAGGCGAACAGGTTGACGAGCTGCGCTGTTTGCGGCAGCGTATCCGCGAACAGATAGATTGGCGGGCCTGCCCGGTGGCAAATGCTCGGAAAATCGACAGGCGTCGGTCGGATGACAATGTCGTCGCGGGTCAAATCAAAAAGAACGCTGAAAATGCGGGCATTCGCGGTTTTCCGGAATGGAATGTCAATTGCTCGTTTCTCTCCGGTTCCCGTCCGCACTTGGTTGAGTCGAAAGCGGGCCGGAAGCAGAGGTGATATGCGATCGATTCCCGAAAAGGTTGCATCGAGCGAAGCGGCACGCCACGTCGGGGCCGTGCTCTGGCTCACAATTCTGGCGCTTCTATTCGGCGTGCAGAGCGCGCCGGCGCAGGAAGCCGGTGTGATTCAGGGCAAGGTGACCGATTCGTCCGGCGCACCGATTTTCGGCGCGGTGGTCACCGTCGAAGGCGGCGGCGGTTCGAGCACGACGGTGACGAACATTGAGGGCGCGTTTCAGATTTCCATCCTCCCGCGCGGCAATTTCAATGTGAAGATTTCAGCCAGTGGTATGTCCGATTGGACCGCAGAGAGTGTGGCTGTGTCGGCCGCGGACACGAAACCATTGCTGGCCGTGATGCAGGTGGCGCCGACAGTGACGAGCGTGACGGTCGGGCTGTCGCCCAAAGAATTGGCAGAGGAACAGGTTAAGCGTGAAATGCAGCAGCGCGTGGCCGGAATCATTCCGAATTATTTTGTGGCTTATGACAATCATGCCGCCCCGTTATCGCCCCGGCAAAAATTCAATCTGAGCTTTAAGACGCTTATCGACCCGGCCACCTTCGCTGCCGTGGGGATTACCGCTGGAATTCAGCAAATCAGAAACAGCTACTACCAATTCGGTCAGGGTAGCGAGGGCTACAGCAAGCGTTTTGGGGCGGCCTACGGCACCACCGCCACGAACCTTGTGTTCACGTCCGTTCTGGCGGCCTCAGTGCTACATCAGGATCCGCGCTACTTCTATAGCGGAAAGGGAACCAAGAAGCAGCGCGCATGGTATGCCATCGAATCTGCGTTTCGGGCCAAAGGAGACAACGGGAAATGGCAGCCGCCGTACTCCAGCGTGCTGGGAACGGTCGTCGCGGCCGAACTTTCAGAGCGGTATTATCCAGGTTCTCGTACACAATACACCTTGCTTGGCAGGGGCGTGATGTTCCATTTGGGCGGGCTCATCGGCCTCAACCTGGCCCAGGAATTTTTCCTCAAGAAGTTTACGAGCCACGCGTCCGGCGGACCGGCTGCGAGCGTGCCGACTTTGCGGGAAGGGACTCCGGTGAAGCTGATTGCCGTGGATGGTTTCGGTTCGCAGGGAGTTATTGGCGGCCAAACAGTTACCTTCGTGCTGGCCGAGGAGTTGACGCAGAGCGGGGAGAGATCTGGCACGGATTGGCGACGTGGCGGCGGGAGTGGTGACTAAAGTCACGGCTGGAAATAGCCCGGATGCGCGGGAGCGTGGCTTTGCAAAACATGATGCTGCGGGCAGGCGGGAACATCTACGTTCCCTTGCGAAGTAATCAGGCGCGCGGCGCTGCGACTCCTGTGCAATATCACGAACTACCCGGATCGGGAAAAGTGGAAATCACATTATTCGTCGCCGAAAACGTGGCTTTCCCGGAGACGGAGTAAAGCAAGCTGAAACTGCTGCATGCTCATTGATATTCCAACTTGAGCGAACCTCACTTCGCGTCAGCCCGTGATCTCTTCGACCAATGGTAGAGGCGGCAGCAGCGCTCGATGTGGCCAATGCCTGGAAGCCAAGACCGGCGAGAATGCGGGCGGAGCCAGCATCCCATGGATTCGGAATTACGAACGCGCCTGGGCCGTTGTGAAGTGCGCGGAAGTGAGCGCTCATAGAAATTCGGCGCTCAGCGATCAGATCTCCACCATATTAATCCCTCCGCCCCCAGAATGTTTTGTCGCCGACTCGGACTTGCGTCTGCATGTCAGCAGCGAAGGTGTCAAGAGCCCGGGATGGGCGTTACTCAGCCAAGTAGATTGAGTTTGTTCCAACGACGTCCGATCTGTCAAACGAAATTTAATGAATCATGCAGCCGAAATTGGAATCTTTGACGATGCTCTTCCCGTACGGACGTGGAGACGCCGCACGGTTAAGGATTTAACTTAAAAGGAGAAGGACCATGTCAAACCATTTCACTGGACTCAGTTTCGGCCCGCCGCTGGGCGATCAACGGCTCGACCTCTGCGACCTGTACGCATTCCAGTCACCCGCCGACAAAAACAGAACCGTGCTCATCCTCAATGCAAATCCCAATGCGGACGCACTTCATCCCGACGCAATCTATCGCCTCAACATTGATAACGACGGCGATTACCTGACTGACATCGCGTTCAGCTATGTGTTCTCGAAGCCGCAGAATGGCAAGCAGACCGTTAACGTATTCGTGGCGAAGGGCTCGGAATCCCGCTCGGTCGAAGCGGCAGGGACGAAGGTAATAGCTGACGCCGAGATCTCCTTCGTCGCCAAGCCGAATATCATCAAGTCGGGCCACTACACTTTTTTCGCCGGAAGCCGTAGTGACGCGTTCTTTTTCGACTTCGACGGAATCAAGAACCTGTTCGATACCAGAGGCAAACGGAACTTCACCGAGCCTCATCTCGGCGGCGAGTCTCCATGGACCGGGGTGGATTCCAATACAGAAGCGAACGTGTTTTCGACTGTGATCGAGCTGCCGACAAGTGAACTCAATCCCAAGCCCGAGATCCACATCTGGGGGCGATGCAGTGTAAGACGCGATGGCAAGTTGCTTCACGTCGATCGCGCGGGCCATCCCAGCGTTAGCAGCTTCTTCAACACCGATGACACAAAGGAGGAATACAACGCGAGCGAGCCCGTCAATGACCGCAAGCGATGGCTGGACCAGTTCGTGCATCTGATGGGGCATACGGGCAATTACACCCGCGTGGAAGCGATTGCCGCGATCGACAAGGAGCGCACGCTTCCCGACGTGCTAAGTTTCGATCCAACGAAGCCCGCCGAGTATCCCAACGGCCGTGTCTTCACTGACGACGTGATCAATTACCGCATCGCCTTCCTGACAAAGAATCAGTGTCCGCCCACAGGCCTCAAGCCCCACACCGACATTCTGAAGGAATTCCCATACATCGGCACACCGCATTCGAAAAGGGCCACAGCATAAGACCGAAATCTGCCCGGAGCCTTTCACGCATACCGAGATGCTGTTGTTGAAAACTAACGTGCCGCCTGACTTCGCGACGATTTCAAAACGGGTATTAGAGTGTCACGTTGGTTTTACCGAGGTTATAACGGTACAGACCAAGATTGTAGTTCGCTGAGATGTGATTTTAGAAAGGAAAGGACAATCATGAAAATCGTGGTAATTGGCGGCACTGGACTCATTGGATCGAAGCTTGTCAAAAAGCTTCGTGAGCACGGGCAGGAAGTAGTAGCGGCATCGCCCGCTTCCGGCGTCAACTCCCTCACCGGCGACGGACTCGCGGATGCGCTGAAAGGCGCCTCGGTGGTCGTCGATGTAACGAACTCCCCTTCCTGGGAGGACGCGGCAGTGCTGAAGTTCTTCGAGACATCAACCCGTAACCTCCTCGCCAATGAAGCTGCTGCGGGCGTCGGACATCACGTTGCGTTGTCGGTCGTAGGAACGGAACGTCTCCTCGAAAGCGGCTTCTTCCGCGCAAAAATTGCTCAGGAGAACCTGATCAAAGCCTCCTCAATCCCGTACTCAATCGTCCGCGCGACGCAGTTCTTTGAATTCGTAGAGAAGATCGCCGATTTGTCCACGGAGGGCAATAAGGTGCGCCTGCCTCCCGTACTCATTCAGCCTATGGCAGCCGATGATGTCGCCACTGCAGTAGGCAGAATCGCAATGGGCTCACCTGTGAATGGCACCGTTGAAATAGGCGGTCCCGAACAGTTTCGTCTGGACGAACTCATCCGACAGGACCTGGCTGCGCGCAAGGATCCCCGCGAGGTAATCTCCGACCCGCTCGGGCGCTACTACGGGATCGCGGTGAGCGAGAGGACACTGGTTCCTAACGATGACGCCCGACTCGGCGAGGCGCGCTTCGAGGACTGGCTGCATGCTACGAAACCAGTCCCAAAGACGCTTCCGCAGCGGGCGTAAGTGCAGCGAAGGCGAACGATTATGAAAATCTCACGACCGATGTCGGTGTTGGCGTTTCTTATCGCCAGCAGCCTAATCGCGCAGGAGGCTAAGGTCACACCGCTCATGTCGAAAGATCTTGCGGAAGTTCCGGGCAAGGAAGGTCTGATGATCACGGTGGTGTATCCGCCAGGCGCCTCGGATCCTATTCATCGGCACAACGCGTATGCGTTCCTTTACGTGCTGGAAGGCTCAGTTGTGATGCAGTTGAAAGGAAGGAAAGAAATCACTCTCACGCCAGGACAGACTTTTTATGAAGGTCTCAACGACATTCATACCGTTGGCCGGAACGCAAGCACCACGAAACCCGCAAAGTTCATCGTGTTTTTAGTTAAGGACAAGGGGGCGCCGGTGCTGGTGCCAGTAAATCCAACGGCGGCTGTTTCTGCTTCGCCAAAACTCAATTCAGGGAAAAAGTAAGGGTCTGACTACCCAAGCTCGCTTGTCGGACAATGAAAACCAGCGGCGTCTCCCCGGCCGAGCGAAGACCAGAACCGAAGGCAAACAACTTGCCGCGCCGTGGGCATCCGTCCCGTGAGGTCGCAGCGCCCGGTGGCAGTAGCCAGTTGTGCTCGTAGATCAGCTTGCGGTTTTGGATGATCAGGAAGCCGATTCGGGACCTGTCTTTGGTTGAGCACTCTAAGTGAGCACGGATTTCACCACAGTACCTGCCACGTCGGTCAGGCGATAGTGGCGACCCTGGAACTTAAAAGTCAGACGGGTGTGGTCGATGCCCAGCGTGTGGAGAATCGTGGCGTGCAGATCGTGAACGTGGACGGGATCGTGCGTGATGTTGTAGCAGAAATCATCGGTTTCGCCGTGTGTGATGCCGGGCTTGACGCCCGCGCCAGCCATCCAGACGGTGAAGCAGCGCGGATGATGGTCACGGCCGTAGTCGTCGGCGGTCAATTTGCCCTGGCAATACACGGTCCGCCCAAATTCGCCGCCCCAGACCACGAGCGTATCTTCAAGAAGGCCGCGCTCCTTCAAGTCCTGAATCAACGCAGCGCAGGCCTGATCGATGTCGCGGCACTGAAGAGCGATGTTCTTGGGAAGCTGGTTATGCTGATCCCAGCCGCGATGAAACAATTGGACGAACCGCACACCGCGCTCGGCCAGACGGCGCGCCAGCAAGCAGTTCGCTGCGAACGTGCCGGGCTTGCGCGAATCCGGCCCGTAAAGGTCAAAGATGCGGGCCGGTTCTTTAGATAGATCCGTCAGTTCGGGTACCGAAGTTTGCATTCGGTAGGCCATTTCATACTGCGCGATGCGCGTGGAGATCTCGGGGTCGCCGAACTTATCGATCTCAAGCTGATTCAGTTTGCTCAGATCATCCAGAAAGCGCCGGCGATCGGATTGGCTGAAGCCGGCCGGGTTGGACAGGTAGAGCACCGGATCGCCGCCTGAGCGAAACTTTACCCCTTGATACTTGGTGGGCAAAAAGCCACTGCCCCACATGCGATCAGCAAGCGGCTGGTCGCCGTTTCCCGAACCTGCCGAGACCATCACCACAAAGGCCGGGAGATCCTTGCTTTCACTTCCCAGCCCGTATGCAAGCCAGGCGCCGATGCTGGGCCGGCCCGCCAGCTGGGAGCCAGTCTGGAAAAAAGTCACGGCGGGGTCTTGGTTAATGGCCTCGGTGTACATCGACTTTATGAAGCACAACTGATCGGCCACGCTGGCGGTGTGCGGCATCAGCTCACTAACCCAGGCGCCCGACTTGCCGTGCTGCGCAAACTTGAACAGCGAAGGCACGACGGAGAAGCTTGACTGCGTGGATGTCATCCCGGTGAGGCGCTGGCCCTGCCGGACCGAATCCGGCAGCTCGGTTCCGCGCAGATCGTAGAGGCGCGGCTTGAAGTCGAACAGCTCTAGTTGAGAAGGCGCGCCGCCCTGGAATAGGTAGATCACGCGCTTGGCTTTGGGCGGAAAATGCGGCAGGCCAGGGAGGCCTCCGTCGGGATTGGCGAGAGCCTCGGCGCCGCGAAGATCGTCGTTGAGCAGGGTAGCCAGCACGGCCGTGCCCAGACCGGTGCTCGCCCGGCCGAAGAAGTGCCGCCGCGTCATCAAGAGGGCATGTTCGAGCGAGGGAGGCATAATTCTACTGCTTGGTCAACAATTCATCCAAATTCAGTATGAGACTGGCGACCGTGGTATAGGCTGCTAGTTCGCTGACATTCAGCTTCTCATTGCGAGGATACTCACCGTAACTGACAAGCTTGCGGGCGGCGTCGGGGTCGGTCTGATAAGTGTCGCGGTAATACTGGAAGCTATCCAGCAACGTCCTGCTCTCAGTGGCTGAAAGACCGCGCGCCGTGGCTTTATGGAACGCGAACGCGATGCGCTCAGCGGGCGTCGTTCCGCCCTCAATCATCATGTGCTCCGCCAGCACGCGGGCGGCTTCGAGATACGTGACATCGTTCATCAGATCGAGCGCCTGTAAGGGTGTGTTGGTGCGGCTTTCGCGCACCACGCAGACCTCGCGACCCGCCGCGTCGAAAGTCATCATCGTCGGCGGCGGGGCGGTTCGTTTCCAAAAGGTGTACAGGCTGCGGCGGTAGAGGCTTTCGTCATGATCCTGCGGGTAATTCTGCCCATTGATCTCTTTCCACAGTCCAGCGGGCTGGTAGGGCTTTACCGATGGCCCTCCGATTTTCTCCACCAGCAGACCAGAAATGGCCAGGGCCTGGTCCCGAATGACTTCCGGAGGGAGACGAAAGCGCGGTCCACGAGCCAGGAGACGATTCTCCGGGTCTCTCTGCACGAGCTCGGGCGTGGTCTTCGATGACTGTCGGTAGGTTGCACTAGTGACAATCAGCTTCTGCATGGCTTTTACATCCCAGCCGGTGCGGATAAACTCGGTAGCCAGCCAATCGAGCAGCTCTGGATGCGATGGCCATTCGCCCTGCGAGCCGAAATCCTCCACGGTCTTCACCAAGCCGGTTCCAAAATACATCTGCCAGAAGCGATTCATTACCACCCGCGCCGGCAACGGGTTGACGGGATCTACAAGCCATTTGGCGAATCCCAGCCGGTTATTGGACGCGCCTTCGGGCAGTGCGGGCAGCGCATTCGGAACGCCCGGCTGCACTTTTTCGCCCGGACGGTCGTAGGCACCGCGGATGAGCAGGTGCGTCTCGCGTGGCGCGGGCATCTCCTGCATCACCATTACGGTGGGCAAGTTATCCTCGAAGTCCTCTTTTTGTTTGCGCAGGTCCACGAGTTCGCGCCAAGCTCGGCGAATTGAATCAGGAGCCTGGTTCTCGAGGAAATACCAATTGATCTTGTCGCGTTGGGCCGGCGTGCGCTTGGCCGGGTCAATCACCGCCATTTCGGTGATCGAGGGAGCGACGGCCACGACAGAGGCCTCTTCACGCTTCAGCGCCACATCGTAAATTCGGACATCGCGAATTACACCGTTGAAGCGATTGTCCGGCCCACCGCCACCTCCGATGCGAAGGGGATCTTTGGAAGCGAAGTCCTGGTTCAACTCATCCAGAAGAATTTTCAATTTCTGCGGCTTGCCATCCACGTACATGTGGACGCCGTCGGCCACGCGCGAGCCGTCATAGGTCACCAGCACGTGGTGGAGCTGGTTCAGGGGCAGAGAATCTTCTGTTTCCATCCGGAGCGCATCATCGAGCCAGCGCTGCACAAGGTTGAGCTGCAGCTTGCCATCTTTGAGGTAAAGGCCCCAACCGTGGCCCTCGGGGATGTCAAGCGTTCGGGTCACGATGCCGCCAGTAGGCGCGGCCGGATCGATCCAAGCAGCAATGCTGAACTTGTCAAGAAAACCGAATTTGCCGTTGTCGCCTTGCTCGGCGGCGCGCTTGCCGTCGAAATGAGAATCAGCGTCTTTGTCCAAGGGAAACTGTGACGTTATCCCGCGGTCGACGGACCACAAAATGGGCTTCGAGCGATCAAGCGAGTTCTCCCAACTTCTCTGGGCGTGCTCGGTGTCGGTAGCGAGCGCGACGAAAGTTTTCTCTGCGGCTGACAACTTATATTCGATCTCGGAGAGTTGCGCTTGCTGCTCGCGGGTCGGCGCCTTAATCATGGGGGCAGAGTTGCCGTACTTATTGGCCTTACCCTTTTCCGGGATGTTATTGAAATAAGCGAAGAACTGGTAGAACTCTTTCTGCGTGATCGGATCGTACTTATGATTGTGGCAGCGCGCACAGCCCACCGTGAGGCCGAGCCAGACGGCTGAGGTCGTTTCCACGCGGTCCACAACATATTCAACGGCGTACTCTTCGGCAATGATGCCGCCTTCGCCGTTCCCGCGGTGGTTGCGATTAAAGCCGCTAGCGATTTTTTGATCGAGGGTCGCGCCGGGCAACATGTCGCCGGCAATTTGCTCGATGGTGAACTCGTCGAACGGCATATTGCGGTTAAAGGCATCGATCACCCAGTCGCGCCAGCGCCACATGTAGCGCTCGGCATCGGTCTGGTAGCCATTGGTGTCGGCATAGCGGGCTGCGGCCAGCCACGGCGCCGCCATACGCTCGCCATAGCGGGGTGAGGCAAGCAGGCGGTCAACGACCTTTTCGTACGCGTTGGGAGACTGGTCGACTAGAAAGGCATCCACTTCCGCCGGGGTGGGCGGAAGGCCAGTCAGGTCGAGCGACACACGGCGGATCAGAGCCTCTTTGCCGGCCTCGGCGGATGGTTTCAGGCCTTCACGTTCCAGACGGTTGAGTACGAACCAGTCGATGCCATTCTTCGGCCAGGCTTTGTTGTCGACACTTGGAAACGCCGGGCGTTTGGGTGGGATAAGCGACCAGTGCTTCTCCCATTTCGCGCCCTGCTCGATCCAGCGGTGAATCAGGCCAATCTCGTTCTCATCGAGCGCTGGACCGCCCAGCGGCATACGGACAGCCGGGTTCGTTGCGCTGATCCTCTGCAGAATGGTGCTCTTGGTGGGATCCCCGGGGACAACAGCGAAGTGCGCGCCGCCCAAATCCTGCTTGGCCCCAGCCTCGGTGTCGAAGCGCAGTTTGGTCTTGCGATTCGCTTGGTCCGGGCAGTGACAAGCATAGCAGCGGTCCGAGAAGATCGGACGGATATCGCGATTAAAGTCGACTTCCTGGGCGTAGCAAAGCGCGGAACAGGCGGCGAGAACGCAAATAATGAAGGCCGGGGCTGCTCTCCACGAATAGGCCGCCATGGGATTCATATTATAGTACGCGCCGCCGGCATCGTGAACGCACGTGGAGCCATGGCAAACGCCAGACGGGCGCCGCTCCGATAATGCTGAGCGTGTCACTATGCTCCGCGATTGACACGCAGGGACTTGCTACCTGGCCTGATAGCTGTGGCTGAATCCGTTCCTGCCGTTGGTGATCGTAATCTTGCCGTTTGATTCGACTGCAGCCTTTATCCAATGACCTTGGCATTGATCCGTCGGCTCCAGGTTCGCAATCATGCTTTCCTTCGTATTGTGATCCCGGTCGTTAACCAAGGACAGATGCATTTGCCAGAGCCCCTCGAGTCCCTGAATCTTCATGAGCTCGTCGTAGGTTGCGGTGTTCTCGAGACCCTTCTTCGGGCCGTTGTTTACGACCACAATCTGCGGCTGGATGCCCCAGACGTGCGCCGGAGCACCTGACATGGCGTGATAAAAGCCGTGATGTGTAGCCTGGTAGAGAGTGACGTGCCCAAGTTTGTTCATCGGACATGCTAGCGCCATCTCCTTGTCCCAAGTGAGGTCTCCCAAGTCCACAAACGTGAATTTGCCATAAGTAAGCAGAAAACCTGCAGCGCGGGAATTCTCCGTTTTGTCCGGCGCCTTCTGCTCGGCGTCTTTGCAATAAGGATTCGAGTCCGCCACCGTTGATGGGCTTGGCCAAAACCTCACCGTTCGAAGCAACTACCTGAACTTTACTCCTTTCAGCGGAACGATGTCTCCCGGCTTGACGATCATCCGCCGATTGGAGGATGCCGACAAATAGTCGTGCCAGCGATCCTCGTAGTGAGGGTTCTGGTTCCAAGCCGCGTCGATATCGCCGTGATCGACGAACTTCTCGATCCGTATCATCTTAGAAAGCGGCAAGACACCACCTACGTGATCGCCGTCATAGTGCGTGATAAACAGATAATCGATCTTTTTCAAGCCCGCAAGCTGAATCGCTTGGTAGATTCTTTTTGTATCTCGTTCCCCGGCCGGAGGTGGATTGCCGGTATCCACGAGCATCGACTCTCCCGATGGCGACACAATCAGCGTGGCCCCTCCTCCTTCCACGTCAACAAAGTAAATCTGAAGGGGACTGGCTGCCCGAGCAGGGCTCTGGCTCAAACCAAGAGCGATAACATAGGTGGTGAGACTCGCGAGCGAAAGTAGGCCCCGGCGCCGACTGAAGAACATCTCTCTGAAACATAGTTTCCTTTCTCTAGATGTTGAACATGCGAATTACACAGTGCCGGGGAGGGGATACATAAATACCCACGGTCGATTCCGCAAGTTCCAACAGACCGACGGCGTAATTGTATCAAACGTCAAGTTTGTCTTTGTGCTCGCGACAAGATCTGTCGTCGGAAAGGCGGATCGCCCCTTCCCGGATGTAACCTTCGCTTTTTTCAAACGTCAGACCAACGATAGGAGGACGTTTATGAATCGAACCATGAATAAAACGATGAAGACGGTGGCGATCGATCGGTTTGGCGGTTTAGACGAAATGAAGATTCGCGAGCTTCCTGTGCCGGAGTTGGATGCGAACGAAATTCTAGTGCGCGTGGAGGCCGCCGGTGTCGGCGTCTGGGATCCTTTCGAGCGGGAGGGTGGTTTTGCTAAGGAGTTTAACATGTCCCCCAAATTCCCAATCATTCTCGGCTCAGATGGTGCGGGAACCGTCGAGGCCGTCGGTGAAAAAGTAAGCCATTTCAAAAAAGGGTGACCGCGTCTATGGCATTAGTTTCATGAGCCCCAAAGGCGGCTTTTATGCGGAGCATGTGGTGATGAAAGAAACCAATGCGGCGCGCATTCCGGGAAAATTATCTGCCACGCAAGCCGGCGCAATGGCGGTCGATGTCTTAACCGCTTACGCGGGCCTTGAAACCACGCTTCATCTCAAGTCGGATGAATCGGTTCTCATCTTCGGCGCGAGTGGTGGAATTGGTCACATGGCGGTTCAACTCGCCAAACGAATGGGCGCACGCGTACTCGCGGTCGCCTCCGGCCAAGATGGTGTTGCCCTCGCGAAACGATTGAGAGCGGATAAAGTCATCGACGGTTATTCAGAAGATATTGTGGCCGCCGCGCGCGAGTTCGCTCCGAAGGGGATTGACGCGGTGTTGCTGACAGCCGGCGGCGCTGGCGCGGAGAAATGTTTAACAACGTTGCGTGGCGGTGGACGAGTCGCCTATCCGAACGGTGTTGAGTTGCCGCAGAAAGATCGTCCCGGCATCACCGTGCAGGCGTATAACGGGGAATATCAAAATCCGCCGTTCGAGCAAATTAATCGCATGATCGAGTCCGGCCCCTTCGACATCGAAGTGGCGAAGACTTTCTCTCTCGAGCAAGCGGCCGACGCCCAACGCGCGCTCGACGATCACTACCTCGGCAAGCTCGCGATAACGCTGAACTAAATCACATTCGTAGTGAACAAAAACCCACCCGCTTAGCAACCACTCCAGAAGAGGCCGTCGCTCTGGAAGAAGCGGAATTCGACTCCATAGTGGCCTCCGGCTTCGAAGGGGGAGGGCACCGCGGCTCATTTCTTCGTCCCGCCGCGCATTCGCTCATGGGGGTGTCTGTAGCCAAAACGGGAATTGCTGAGGATGGAACTCTGCGAACCAGTGAGTCGCCGCCGTTTACCGCGTGTCTGTCCGTACCTGACTGAAGATGTGCACGGGATCCCAGAAGAGTGCATGGCAATTGTGGCGAGATACCGCCGTGGCGCTCGATTTTGCCCTCGATTGCCCTCGGCTCAATTGCGGGACGCGTAGTGACCTACCGTTCAACAAACAGTCAGCCCAAGCGACCCTTTTATGGCACTTTTTGCCAGCAGTAGCGGCCAAAATCGGTAGGTCGTGATGGACGGCACATCAAGTACGTTCCCACCTCGATCTGTTCGGCAGCTGATTGGCTTCCCCGATTGCGCGTCTCCCCGAGACCGAAAGCCTTTGGCCTATTTGGCTGGGCGCGAGCCGGTAATTAGGATGTCGACTAGTCTTCTGGCGCTCTGCTGCCAGTCCGGGCTGGTGTTCACGTTGGCTACGCCGATCAGCGCACGCAGCAGGTCGATCGGATCGAGATCCTTACGGATGTCTCCGCTCTTGATCGCGCGCTTCACCAGTGCGCGAATCGCTTCCCAGATCTGTGTATAGGAATCCTCGAACACTTTCTTTGGATCACCCACCAGCGCGTTGAGCGCAGGTGCGATGAGTTGCTTCGCAGCGATGTAGTCGACAAACAACAGCAACCAGGCCCGTAGTGCTTCGATCGGTGGCAATTCCTCAGCAAACTGCTGTTCCGCTGATGCCAGCTTTTCCATCTCTGTCCGATAAACCGCCTCCAAAAGTTCCTCGCGCGTAGGAAAGTGACGATATAGCGTTCCCGGTCCGACGCCTGCGTCTCTGGCGATGTCGTCGAGGCTCGTGTTTGCGCCGGAGCGCGTAAACGCCTCCTTGGCTACTTCTAGAATGCGTTCTCGATTCCGTTGTGCGTCTATTCTCAGCTTTGGGCGCGGCTTACGAACCGAAGCCTGTTTACGTTTTGTGGGCATGACTCGAAAAAACCTTGCAACCGGAGATAGTCTCCGTTAATCTAAAGATACGGAGACTAACTCCGTTTTAGCAGGGCGCGCAACCATTCGTCAATATTCGCCGGTTACAGATTCGCCATGCGAACGGCGGAAGGAGAAAACAGCATGCGTGTGTTTCTTACAGGAGCTACGGGTTTTATCGGATCTGCCATCGTACCGGAGCTCATCAACGCGGGTCATCAGGTGCTCGGACTGACGCGATCCGAAGCCGGCGCCCGGTCTCTCGTTGTCGCCGGAGCCGAGGTGCATCGGGGAAGTCTTGAAGACCCGGCAAGCCTGCGCAGCGGAGCAGCCCAAACGGATGGGGTGATTCACTGTGCTTTCGATCACAGCGCATTCGGAAGCGACTTCTCGAAGTTCCTTGAGGTCTGTGAAAAGGACAGGCGTGCCATCGAAACTCTCGGAGACGCGCTCAGGGGATCGGACCGCCCGCTCGTCATCACGTCGGGAACGGGAATGGGGAACGCTGCTCCGGGTCAACCCGCAACCGAAGATCATTTCGATCCCGACCACCCGAATCCGCGCCGACTGTCGGAAGTCGCCGCCGCTGCCGTATCGGAGCGTGGCATGAACGTGTCAGTAATGCGTCTTCCTCAGGTCCACGACACCGTGAAGCAGGGCCTCATCACCTACGCGGTCCAGGTTGCCCGCGAAAAGGGCGCCTCGGCGTATATTGGCGAGGGACTCAATCGCTGGCCGGCGGCGCATGTTCTCGACGTTGCACGTCTTTACAGGCTTGCGCTGGAAAAGCACGAAGCCAAGCGCGAAGTGGGCAGCAGGTACAACGCGGTGGCTGAAGAAGGAGTATCGATGCGGGAGATCGCTGAGGTTATCGGCCGGGGCCTGAAGGTGCCCGTCGTCAGCCTCTCTCAACATGAAGCGCAGGCTCATTTTGGCTGGCTGGCGATGTTCGTGAGCTACGATATGCCCGCTTCGAGCGCACAAACCAGGCGACGGCTTGGATGGCGTCCAACCGGGCCGGGACTAATTGCCGATCTCGAACAGATGCGCTGGCTCGAAGCAGTAACGCACCAATAAGGAGAAACAAATGACTAAAGTATGGGGAGCGACTTCAACTGCCGACGAGGTTCTGTCGGGAATCGATTTACACGGGAAACGCATTCTCGTTACCGGCGTGTCCGCCGGCATCGGCGTTGAGACGGCGCGGTCTCTTGCGGCCCACGGCGCGCAGGTGACAGGAGCAGTGAGGGACCTTGCGAAAGCCGCAGCCGCGACAGCGCAGGTGCAAAAGGACGCCGCGGCGAATGGTGGCAGTTTCGAGCTGATCGCGCTCGATCTGGCCAGTTTGAAGAGCGTCCGCGCCTGCGCCGACGAACTCCTGGCGCGCGGGGAGGCTTTCGACGTCGTCATAGCCAATGCAGGAGTAATGGCGACTCCGTTCGGGCACACCGTGGACGGCTTTGAGACGCAGTTCGGCACCAACCACCTCGGCCATTTTGTATTGGTCAATCGCATTGCTCCGCTGATTCGCTCCGGCGGACGCCTCGTCAACCTCGCGTCGGCCGGGCATCGCTTCGCCAATGTGGACCTGGGAGATCCCAATTTCCAACGGACGGCTTACGATCCGTTCGTCGCTTACGGCCGGTCCAAGACAGCCAACATTCTCTTCGCGGTTGCCTTCGACCAGCGGCATCGCGGGCGCGGTGTCCGTGCGGCAGCCGTCCACCCGGGAGGCATCCATACCGAACTCGGCCGTCACATGGATTCGGCCCAACTACAAAAGATGATCGATCACATGAATCAGCAACTGGCGGCGGAAGGCAAGGCTCCGTTCGAGTGGAAGACGATCCCGCAGGGAGCGGCGACTTCAGTCTGGGCTGGCTTCGTTGCCCCGGCCGATGAAGTCGGCGGCCGCTATTGTGAGAATTGCCATGTCGGCACGATCGTACCGGAGGATGTGGTTATCAGCGCAATCAGTGAAGGCGTCCGAGAGTATGCGCTCGATCCGCACAAGGCCGAGGCGCTTTGGAAGAAGAGCGAGGAACTGGTCGGAGAGTCTTTTTGAACTCAAGGGGGGAAAACGAAATGAAAGAAGGGACGAGTCTCGGTGGCAGCTTTACCTTCGCGGGCACGTCGCTGACTGTAAACCGTGTCGGTTATGGGGCCATGCAACTCGCTGGACGGGACGGCGACAAGATGGTTTGGGGCCCGCCACGCGATGTTCCCGGTGCGATCGCGGTTCTTCGCGAGGCTGTCGCGTCGGGAGTGAACCACATCGATACCAGCGATTTCTACGGCCCTCATGTGACCAATCAGATCATTAAGCAGGCGCTGCATCCTTACCCCGATGATCTGGTGATCGTGACCAAAGTCGGTGGGTGCCGCGGCGCCGATGGCTCCTGGCTTCACGCACGTTCTCGGCAGGAGATTATCGATGCCGTACACGAAACGGAAGGCGAGCCATTTGAAGAATCCTTCACGATGTCTCCTTTGCCTTTACCTCACACCTCGCGCCTCTAAATCAAATGCCGCGATGCAGCGTACCCAGCCGCCGAATCAGGGCTTTGACTGCCTCGGTTCTGTCGATTTCGGAGTTGCGCCTGTCGCCACATCCAATTCCCCCTTCGCGAGCAAGTAATTCAAATCGGCACGCAACAGATTAGCCTGAGCAGAGGCTTCGCCTGCCTTCGCGCGCCAATCCTCAGAAGCCAAACTGACTCCTACTATGTAGCGATCGCCATCCAATCGCCTGGATTCGCGGGCCTGTTCTAGCGCGGCTCGGGCAGTGTTCGTCATTTCTTTCGCGAGCTCCAGGTTGCGATAGCTCTTTTCTACCTGAAGAGCCACCCGCCGTTTCAGGCGTTCGATATTCTCTTCGGCTTGCGTTTGTCGAGCTTCCGCTTCACCAAGAGTGGCGGACCGTTTCCCCCAGTCGAATACGTTCCAGCTCATCCGCAGACCGATCGAGCCATTGTTGTGAGGCAGGAACGGCACACCGTTCTGATACGTGTACTGTGCGAAAGCCCCAACATCGGGAATATAATCCGCCTTCGCGATTCGGACACCTTGCCGCGCTTTGTCGGCAGCTGCCATTGCGGCCTGGATTTCGGGGTTTTGCTTAATCCCCAGATCGCGATACTCGGCCAGCGAGAGCAGCGGTGCCTCGGCATCCATCGAAATGGGCTGAAGCTCCAGCTCCGTGTCGATAGGAAAACCGATCAACTCGTTCAGGTCGCCTATCAGATCGGAAATCTGATTTTCGAGTTTGCTGAGCTGGTACTTGCTCTGAAGTAAAGTTGTCTTCTGCCCGAGGATGGCGACATCCAGCAGGTTTCCCGTGAAAACGCCATCGGTGCTTTCCTTCAAACTCTGCTCGGCGGCAGAAACCTGAAGGCCCACCGCCTGCATTTCGAGCCGCCCGACGAGAATTTCGATGTAGGTCTGGCGCACTTGTAGCGCGACCTCATTCTCCGCCTTGTGTAGATCCGCTTGCGATGTACTCACATCTGCCTCGGCGGCGCGGCGGGCTGCCCGGAGCCTGATCAATTGAGTAAGCGGTTGCTCGACGGTCGTGTTTGTGATGAAGAAACTGTGGTTCCCCTGATCAATGAGCACGGGCGATCCGGGCAACAGACCAATCCCGGGATACTCGCCCAAAGATCCCGCGGGAATCGTCAGGTTCTGGGTCTTCGCGATTCCGAATACCGCGGCATCTGTCTTGACTTGTGGAAGTTCGTCCGCGCGTGTTCCCGCGGCGCGATATTGGTTTCCGCCGACCTTTGCTTTACCAATCCGAAGATCGGAGTTCTGCTTCAACGCAAGATCGACAGCTTCGGAGAGGGCGAGCTTCCGAGGCGCCTGGGCGTGCAGTGTGCCGGCGAAACAGAGTCCCCCGATTATTATCAACGGGGCGATGATTACCGGTGCGATTGCCGGAGCCGGGATGGACAGACGGTGGACACTTTCGCTTCTTCTCTCGACAATTACGAACAGGACAGGAACAACCAGAAGAACGAAGAACATCGAAAACACCAAACCGGAAGCAAGGACACTGGCCAGCGGGCTCCACAGACTGGAATGGGACAGAATCATGGGAGTCACGCCCACTGCCGCTGCCATTGTCGTCAGGAAAATCGGGCGGAGCCGGCGCTCGCCCGCTTCGAGTGCGGCTTCTTCCAGCGCGATGCCCGCTCGACGCCTTTCGTTGATGTAGTCAATCAGAATGATTGAGTTTCGGACCACGATTCCTGACAGGGCGATGCATCCCATGAAGCTGGTGAAGCCGAAAGGATTTCCCGTTATCACCAAGCCCATAACTGCGCCGAACAGCGAAAGAGGAATCGCGGACATGACCACCAACGGCTCGGAAATCGTCCTGAACTGAAACAAGAGCACAATGAAGATACATACGAGGCTGATTCCGAGCGCGACCAGCATCTGTCCAAACGTGATGTTCTGCTCGTAGATTTCCCCGCCGTACTCGATGCGATATCCAGAGGGCAGCGCCAACGATTTTACTTTTGGATCGATCGCCTTGAGGACATCGGACCCATAATGTCCTGACGTGGGAAATCCACCGACCGTCAGAGTTCGGACGCCATTCCGTCGGACGATTCGGGTGATCTGCCATGCCGGCTTGAGTTCCGCCACGGAACGAAGCGGCACTCGCTGCCCTGTCAGCGTCGAAGTCAGGTATGCGTTGCGCACGTCGTCGAAGCCCCGTCTCTGGTCGGGATCAAGCCGAAGCAGGACATCTACCTGACGGTCGCCCTCCCAGAAAGTCGTTACGGAGGAGCCGGAGAACGCACCGGAGAGTTGCTGCGCAATGCTGGCGTTTGTCAGACCAAGCCGATTCGCTTCTTCCGCACGAACATTCACGCCGGCCATCCAGGAATCCTCGTAGTAATCGTCGCGGACGTAGGTCGCGATTGGTGTCTCGCGAAGGATGCCTTCCACCTGGCTGCCGAGTTTCTTCAGGACCGCGATATCGTCGCCGGAAATACGGACTTCGACCGGCGACTCAATCTGAGAGCCTTGCTGCAGCTCCTTCACCATGACCAGGGCTTCCGGGGCTAACTTGGGCAGTTCGGATCGAAGAGCCTTGATCAATGCCGGCGTCTCGTTGGCGGACCTAGTGATCACGATTAGTTGGCCGTATCGCGTGTCGGGCTCTTGCGGGCTTACGTTGTAATAGAAGCGCGGGAAACTCTGCCCTGCAAAGGTCGCTACGTGTTCGACAACTGTCTTTTTCTTCAGGAATGTCTGGATTCTCTGGATCACGCTGTCGGTCTGTTCGAGGCGCGTAACCGGAGGCATCCATACATCGATCACAAATTGGTTTCGCTCTGCGGAGGGAAAGAACTGCTGTGGAACCGTCGTGAATAATAAGACTCCGGACACAAACGCCGCGACTCCAGCTCCGACCGCGATCCATTTCCTACCCATCAGAAAAGTGATCGCGCGGTTATAGGCAGCCTGCATGAAGTCGAGAATGTCGAATTTCTTCTTGCGGCCCGCGGCGGCGTCGCTATGCAGCCCCTTCTTTATGAAAAAACGACACAGCAGCGGTGTGAGAAGCATTGCGACGGCAAACGAGCACGCCAATCCGATAGTCACGGCGAGGGGGAGACCGCGAATGAACTCGCCAGGCGACCCGGATAACGTGACCAACGGCAGAAACGACGCGATGATCGTCAGCGTAGCGGCGAGGACGGGCACGGCCATCTCGGTTGCGGATCTCCACGCCGCGTCCTCGCGCGACACGCCATGATCGAGGAGTTCGACATAGTTGTCGGCGATGACAATTGCGTCATCAACGAGAATTCCGAGCGACACGATCAGGCCCGCGATCGAGACCTGATGAAGCGGAATCCCGACGGCGTTCAGCATGCCCAGCGTCGCAGCGACGGTCACCGGAATGGCGGTTGCGGCGATTACTGCGACACGAATCGGGAGCAGGATGATCGTCACGATGATTACTGATCCGATAGCCAGTAGGAACTCCCGTTGCAGGTCCTGGATTCGCTCGCGAACGACAGACGGTTGATCGGCGATCAAGTCAAGCTTGAGGTCGGGTGGAAGCAGCGGCCGCACCTGGGCCAGCGCCGCGCTGATCTGTTCACCAAGCTCCACGATGTTCCGTCCTTTTTGCATCTCCACGGAGAGCAAAACACTTGGCTCGCCATCGAACCGCGCAACGGCGTCCGGGTCCTGATACCGGCGTTCGACGCTGGCAAAGTCCCCTATGTAGACCGGCTGACCCGTGGTTTTCGAAACATCCACGAGGATCTTCTTGATCTGTTCCTCGGTAACCAAAAGTCCATTCGTCTTTAGCGGAATGTCCTCATCCGGTGTAAGCAGAGAGCCCGAATCCTCGATGATGTTGCGCTGACGGAGCGCCTGCACAACCTGGGTTGGATTCGCAAAATATTGAGAGATACGCTGCAGGCTGCCGGTAATGCGTATCTGCTCTTTTTGCTCCCCATAGCGTCGCAGCTTGGCGACATTCGGAATCGTGCGCAGCTCGTCTTCGATGCGTTCAACATAATCCTTCAGCTCACGATATCCATAACGATTCCCATGGACGGCAACAAGCATCGCTACGGTGTCGCCAAAATTGGAATCGACGATTAGTCCGGCGACCCCTGGCGGAAACTCGCCTCCGGCATGAGCTTCGTTGAGCTCGTGGCGCAGCCTGGACCAGAACTCATCAGCGTCCCTTACGTTGTCCTGCAGCTCCACACTTACAAAAAGAACCCCCGGCCGGCTGGTGGAATAGGTCTTTTCCTTGCGAACTTCCGCAAATTTAAAGAGATGATCCTCGACTTTTCTAGCGAGTTGGCTCTCGACTTGATCGGAGGTTGCGCCCGGATAAAGTGCTGCCACGATGCCGGTCCGAATGGTTACGCTGGGATCTTCCATGCGCGGCATGTGTAGGATTGCCTGAGTACCGAGCAGCAAAAGCCCCAGAGTCAGGCTTAGCGTCACCGCCGGATAGCGGAGAGAACCCTTAATCGGATTCACTGCTTTTCCTCTTTCGCGCTGACTACTGATCCCTCGCGAACAAGTTGCTGGCCAGCGACCACGACTGAATCGCTGTCCTTTACACCATCGATGACTTGCACATCCTGGTCCATGATTCCGCCCACCGTCACGCGTCTGGCATACACCCGCTTCTCGTTTGGAAAGTAGACGAACACCTGAGGCGCCCCTTGCGGATCGCGCACCAGCGATTGACCCGGAAGCGTAAGGACATCACGGGTTTCATTGCCCAAAATACGGGCTTCAGCAATCATTCCCACCAGAAGACCGGCTTTGGGGTTGGGGACCGTGATCCTTACCATGTAGGTTCGCGTTTGCGGTTCGGCCGATACGTTGACCAGCCGGACTTTTCCGGAGAAGTTCATACCCGGGCGAGCCGGCGCCGTTACGATTACGTTCTGTCCTCCGTGGACCAGGCGAACATCGGTTTCCGGCACGCCGACCTGGATCTCCACCGGATCCAGTTCGACAATCGTGAAAACGGCGGCGCCGGAACTCGCTATGGCCCCCTGCTCAATGTTGCGTTTCGACACAAAGCCGCTGATGGGAGCGATCAGTGTGGCGTCGCTCAACCTTTTCCGGGCGATACGTTCAACGGCCTCGGCTTGCTCGAGCGCGGCCTTTGCGGCAGCCTTGTCCTCCTGCTGAGCGCCCTTCTGAGCTTGCGCGTACTGCTGCTGTGCGTTTGTGTAGGCAGTCTCGTACTTCTTGTAATCGTTCGGCGCGAGACTTTTCTTCTCGTAAAGAGCCTTCATCCGGCCGAACTCATCTTCGGCTTGCGAGAGACTTGCCCGCGCCTGTTCGACGACTTCCGGGCGCGCGGACACCGAAGCCTTCTCGTTCTGAGCGCGAGCAAGCGCAGTCTGTGCGATGGCCTCGTCCACCGCGAACTGAAAGTCCGCCGGATCAATGACGGCGAGCACCTCTCCCGCCTTCACGAAATCCCCTTCGCGAGGTCCGACCTGAATGACTTTGCCAGATACCAGGAATCCAACAGTCGTTGGCGCGGATGGCGTTTCGACAGTTCCGCTGACCACGACTTCCGCCGGGACTCGAACATGCTTCGGAGTCGCAACCCGGACAGCAATTGGATCGGGCTGGCTGGGGCCGGCTGATGCGCTTTGCCTACGGCAACCGCCGAGGACGAGCATGACAAAGATGCAGGCTAAGAGATGACCGAGCTTCCCGTTCATGGTGTGGCCGTTCATGCTGTAGCTCCTAAATCCCTTCACGAACGGTTCGCGCGCTTGCGATCGCATAGTTCGCGATATCGACCTTGCGCATGAAGGTGACGCCGCGGTGCGACTGTGCATGCTGGACGAAATCCTCAAGCACGCGCATGCGGGCGGGCCGACCCGCGATCCGATCATGCGCGCTGACCGACATCATGCGGCGGCGATGCTCGCCTTCTTCGTACAAAACGTCAAACTCGCGTTTCAGGTCACCTGCGTATGCATCGCCGCCGAAGTACCGTCCCTCGTAGTTCACAATGTCGTTCATGTGGAGCGTATAGGGGACCACGGCGAAGGGCTTGTTTCGAACGTTCACCAGGAATGGCTCATCGCGGCTGACGTCGTCGATGTAGTAGGTATAGCCAAGTTCCTGCAGGATCTGGAGCGTCTGTGTTGTACCCCGCAGCCAGAACGCATTGAAGCCGACGGGCCGCACGCCCGTGACGCGCTCGATAGTTGAGGTCGAGTCGGTGTAGCTCTTCCGCTCTTGTTCCGGGTTCATGGAATACTGTGGCGCCCATGTCTGGCCGTGACCGGCGGGTTCGTGACCGCGTTGGACAATCTCTTTCGGAAGCGCCTGGTGCTTTTCGACTGCGGAGCCCACCATGTGGGAGGTCACCTTTAACTTGCGGCGCTCGAACATGTCCAGCAATCGCGGCAAGCCTTCCTTGAAACCGTACTCGTACCATTTGGTAGCGGCAATGTCCGGGTATTTGGGCTCAAGCTTCGGCATCGGACTCTCGGCTCCGCTCTCGGGCTGAGCGCCGGCTTCCATCTGCATCGAGATCGAGATGACCAGGCGAGCGTTATCGGGCCAGAACGGATCGGTATTGTTGGCTTGCATAGTTCCTCTTTGAGCAGTCTGCGGAGCAGCCGTCACCGGCGCAGCAAGCGCGAGCGCTCCACCTGCCATCAGAAATTCGCGACGGTCGATCATTATTCTCAGACTCTATTCAGCCCGTTGAAAGCAGCCACTTTGTAAGCTTCGGCGAGCGTCGGGTAGTTGAAGACCATGTCGTGGAAATACTCCACCGACCCGCCGTAGAAGAGTATGGCCTGACCAATGTGGATGATTTCGGTTGAGCGCTGTCCCAAGGCATGCACGCCAAGAAGTTTGTGCGTTTCCGGATCAAAGAGCAGCTTGAGCATCCCGGTCTCGTCACCGAGCATCATGCTCTTTGCCAACTCAGAATATTTCGCGATTCCTACAGCGTAAGGAATTTTGTTCGCCGTTAACGCTTCTTCGGTCTGACCAACCATTGATATTTCCGGAATCGTATAGATACCGTAGGGAAAAAGGTTGGGCATGTGTTCAAAAGGAATCCCAAACATATGGCAGACCGCCAGGCGCCCTGTTCCATGGAGGTGCTTGCAAGTGCCGGAAAGCCGATCACGTCCCCGGCCGCGTAAATATGCGGAAGGTCAGTTTGATAAGAACTCGTTCACTTTCACCTTGCCACGCGAATCGGCCGCCAAGCCGGCAGCTTCGAGATGGAGTTGATCGCCATTGGCCTGGCGGCCGACAGCATAAACAAGAGCGTCGCCTTGTACTCTCTTGCCGCTCTCCAATTGCGCGAAAACACGGCCGCGAGCGGGGTCGATCCCAACCTGCGTCACTTTCTCTGCGAGACGAAATGTGGTACCTATGCTGGCGCAAATGGTACGACAGCGCTTCGACGATTTGCCGATCCACGAAATCGAGAACAACCGGCCGCTGGTCTATCAAGGTAACCTCGGCGCCCAGGGCAGTCATAAAGGAGGCGTACTCGAGGCCTACGACGCCAGCTCCCACCACGATGATTTCTTTCGGAAGGCCACCCAGATCGCCAAGGTGATCGGTATCCACAATGCGACGGTTGTCAAAGGGAATGTCCGGGCTGTGGGCGGGCCGGGTACCGCAGGCAATCAGGATCTTACGGGCTTTGATCTGATCGCTTCGCCATTGCCGTCCAGAATTTCCACTGTGTGAGGGTCCAGAAATGACGCCACCCCGGGATGCACTACAATTCCGTTACGTTCGAGTTGTGCCCGAACCACCCCGGTCTCTCGCGCAACGATTGCGTTAACGCGGGAGGAGACATTTTCGACAGAAATGTCGACACGACCTGGGGGCCCCGCGCCGTACAGTGCGCTGACAGCAAGCCCGCTTAGCTGAAAGATGGCTTCACGTATCGTTTTGCTGGGTATCGTGCCGGTGTGAACGCTCACGCCTCCGATCATCCCGATTCGGTCTATTACGGCGACACTTTTGCGCGCCTTCGCCGCGGCGATGGCACCCTTCTGCCCGGCCGGGCCGCTGCCGATTACGACAAGGTCGTATTCTGGTGCGTTCACCTCGGCCGCCTCAATCCGGAAATGCCAATAGGCGCAGGAGCCATAATGAAATCGACCTGCTTAGTGCCCATTGTCTCTCGCTTCATGACCGGTGCCACCGCTTTTCTTTCGCGGCTTCGTCATCGCTGCGCAAGTTTTGCAGAAGATGTTTTGTGTATACGTCGCTCGCGATGAACTCCGCCCCGTGACTCATGATTTCCGAAAGAGCCTCTTCGCCATTGCGGTCGATCGCTGTCACCTCGGTCAGTTCGACGATGCACTTGCGGCTGTCCCCCTCTACTTGAGCCTTTCGCCAGCTGGACCGGAGCTCAGCTGCGCACTGGCCGACCAATTGGCCCTGCAAAGACCACCGCTGTTCTGCCGGCGAGTTCGTCATGGTGATCCTGAGCACTGCTCTTCCTTTACTCCTGCGGTAAGCGTTGGGAACTGACCCAATGTTTTCCAGGCATCCGCTTCTTACCTGAGAATGCCGACCACGCGAGGAATGAAATTTGGTGGCGAATCGCTTCGCGCCCCTTGAGATCCCGTCTGTCCGAACACAAATCGCTGCGACGAGTTCGATGAGCCAGCGCCGCATTCGCAGTTGAGGAACCAAAGGAGCATGAGCGTCTTAGATCCGTCCATCCCCTTGACGCAGCAGCTCTTGGAAACGAGCTGGGTGGTGCTTGATGCGCGAAATCAATCATTCGGAGCCGGAGATTTGGCTCGCCTGCCAGAGGTCCGTCACCTCAGCAGACGGCTGTAGGACGGGTTCTGCATGCCCGATGATGTCGGCACCCATCCTGGTGTATATTGTCGGGGGAGGGCGCGAAATTCTGACGAGCGTCGCACCCTTGGAGCTGAGGCAGGTGAACTGCCGCAAGCGAATGGTCCGCCGCGGTTCAGTGCCAAGTTTTGAGTTAACAAGCCGCGCCCTGGTCCTCTGGTCGACGAAGTGTTCGCTGCAGGACTTGTGATGAGCGGAATGGGTCAAAGCGCGGCCGAAACGGCGAGAAGTAAGAGGTACGAAGCGCTCCTGCGCGTTTCCCAAACCCTCATCTCGATTCGATCGTCAGAAGAACTCTTCGAGTGTTCTCGCACGAGAGCTGCGCTCGGTGGTGAACTTCTATGTCATGGGTGTCGGCATTTACGACGAGAAGACACATGAAATGGAGACCACGTCGTATGGAGAGCCAGGTCTTCCCCTTCAGGCTCCTCGATTCGCACCGGAAGAGACCTTCAGCTGGTGGGTGTACCAGCATCAAGAGCCTCTGATAATTCCCGAACTGGACGAGGAAACGCGATTCCCGGGGGTCACCGCGATGCTCGGGAGCCGCGGAGTTCGGTCGGTATGCTCACTTCCCTTGACAACGGTGCACCGGCGCCTCGGCGGCCTCGCTTTTGGCAGCCTGGAGGCCGACGCATACAGTAAGGAGGAAGTCGGCTTCCTCTCGCTCGTCGCCAACCAGGTGGCGCTGGCAGTGGACGACGCAATGAACTTCGACACGTCGCAACATGCCACGGAGGCCTTGCGCGCAAGCGAAGATGGGTTTCGCCTGATCGTCGACAGCATTCCCGCATTCGCATGGTATGCGGGGACGGATGGAAAGATCGAATATCTGAATCAGCGCATTCTGGATTTCACCGGGGTACGGATGGAGGAACTGGTGGGATTTGGATGGGCTAACGTACTCCATCCCGAGGATGTTGAGAGAACGAAAAATGCGTGGTTGCATTCTGTTGCAACCGGCGAGCCGTGCGATGTAGACCAACGTGTGCGGCGGTTCGATAACGTCTATTGCTGGTTTCGAACGAATGCTCAGCCCTTGAGAGATCCCAGCGGACGCGTAATTCGCTGGTATGGCATTGCTACCGAGATTGAAGATCTGAAGCGCGCTGAGGAGGGACTTCGCGAGCGCGAACAAAATTTGCGCCTGGTCGTCGACAGTATTCCAGGGCTTGTATGCACAATGAATGCGGCTGGCGAAGTGCAACGTCTTAACCGCCAGCTGCTGGAATACTTTGGCAAGACAACGGAGGAGTTGAAGAACTGGGCGACCAGCGACGTCGTCCATCCCGACGATCGCGCCCGCGTGATCGCCGCGTTCGCAAGTTCCATTGAAACGGGGCTCCCCTACGACATCGAGCACCGTTGCCGACGTGCCGACGGCGTATACCTCTGGTTCCAGGTTCGCGCTCTGCCGGTGCGGGACACGCAAGGTCACATCAACAGCAGGTACGTCCTGCTTACCGATATCGATAAGCGCAAACAAGCCGAAGACCGATTGCAGTTGCTCCTCGATGTCACCAGTCAGGTTGTCTCAAATTTGCAGCTTCGCGATCTCCTGCGGGCCATCGCAGCGAGCGTCCGCCGGGTCATGCAATGCGATCTGGTGGGCGTCTTCCTTCCGGACTTGGACGGGAACAGGATGCAAACCTTCACGCTCGATTTTCCGGAGAGCAAAGGATTCATTCGAGAGGATTACTGTTCGATGGAGGGGTCGCTTGGCGGTTATGTCTTCGGCACTGGCAAGCCTTGGATAGGAAATGCCGCCGACGTACTTCAGTTGGGTCTGAAGGATGAACCGGCTATCCCAGAGGGCCTTAAGACCGGTTGTTTCGTGCCGCTTGTTAGCCGGAATCGCCTTCTTGGCCTTTTGGGACTTGGCAGAAGGGAGGAGAATGCCTTCAGCCAGGCTGACATCGCGTTCCTTACACAGGTAGCGACGCAGATAGCCATCGGCGTAGAGAATGCTTTGGACTATGAGCAGATAGCGGAGGCTAGGGATCGGCTGGCGGAGCAAGCGTTCTACCTGGAAAACGAAATCCGGCTTGAGCACAATTTCGAAGAGATCATTGGAAATAGTCAGCCGCTGAAATCTGTGCTCGAGAGCGTTCGAATCGTTGCGCCGGCGGATTCGACGGTCCTCATACAGGGCGAGACCGGAACCGGCAAAGAAGTGATCGCGCGCGCGATTCACAATCTCAGTTCTCGCAAGGGTCACGCGTTTGTAAAGGTGAACTGCGCCGCGATTCCTCTCGGCCTTCTTGAAAGCGAGTTGTTCGGGCATGAAAAGGGATCGTTCACCGGCGCCATAGCCCAGAGGATTGGAAGATTCGAATTGGCGCACAAGGGAACGCTCTTTCTGGATGAGGTCGGCGATATACCGCTCGAATTGCAACCCAAACTTCTGCGAGTTCTGCAGGAGCAGGAATTTGAGCGCTTGGGGAGTACTCGCACCCAACGCGTCGACGTTCGCCTATTGGCGGCTACGAACGCGAACCTCTCCCAATTGGTCGCCGAAAAGAAGTTCCGGCGTGATCTTTACTATCGTTTGAACGTGTTTCCGATTGATGTTCCTCCGCTGCGAGATCGACGCGATGATATTCCGCTTCTCGTTCACTACTTCGCCAACAAGTACGCTCGGCGCATGGGAAAACAAATCGAGAGTATTCCCAACGAAACGATGGACGCGCTCTCGCGTTATAGCTGGCCGGGCAACATCCGGGAGCTGCAGAACCTGATGGAGCGGGCCGCCCTGCTATCCACAGGCCCATCCCTGCGAGTGCCGTTGGCTGAAATTCTGAATGACCCAGCCTTCAGCGGGGGAAACGCATTGGAACAAGCCGAGCGAGAGCAGATTCTGCGAGCGCTCCGCGAAACCAATTGGGTTGTCGGCGGCGCTCGTGGAGCGGCAGCTCGCCTGGGCCTTAAGAGGACGTCGCTGGCATACAAGATGGACAAGTTGGGGATCTTTCGGCCTCCCCAGTGAAGCCGTTCCGAATCTCTCTTCTGACCTGCTGCGTAGTCCTCGCGAAAAGGCAACCGACGTCTGTGAGGTTCGCGGGGTGGGGACGGAAGGGCACTCGCCCGATGCGGCAAATACCCCTCTTTGATACTAGCTCTCTGGGCCGCCAGACTCGTCCTCGCCGCGTCGCTCAGCGCGATCCAGCTTCAGGATCGATTCGAGACGGCATTCGAAGACTCTGTGCTTCACGCCGTCTTTCTCGTATTGCCGCGCAATAGCCCGTCTGCAGGCCAGGACATAAGAGTTCGTTCCGTCTTGAAGGCCGCTTTACGGCCCCGGCCACAAGTTCAGTTCCAGCATGGTTCATGGCAACTTAAAGACACCGGAACTAACCCTGCTCCTGCGAATGCCGCTCTCGGTCTGTCTCTTCTGCCAGAAACCAGTCAACCTCCGGTGAACCGATCGGGCTACCTCTCCGTAGCCAGTTTTGATAGGCCCATTCCTGAATCTTCTGATGTTCCGCCGCGTCGTATCTCTGCTGTTCTAAAGTGTCATTACTCATAATTCTCTCCGAGGACGCCATTGTCCGCTATCCTTCCTTTCTTTCGTGAGATTTGCATCAGACCAGTCGACGAGATAGCGATCACGCCGTGGCGTGAATCGATGCGCTTCCTCAACCGCAGGGCCCTCCCGGGGAGATATCATCGGCTCGATCCCGTGAATGGTGTCTGCCCAAAGAATCAGTGAAGCTCTTGTCTTCTTAGCCAGTCTTTTTCATCTGCGCAACTGGTTCGCTCTTGACCTGGTTTGATTTCACGAGATCGGCGGCGGACGATCCTTCGAGCGCAAGCCCATAGCCGACTTCCCGCACCACGCGTTCCTTCAATGGCTGGATGAAATGTACGCGTGTGTTGCGACGTGTAACCTCCGGAGCCTTCAGGTACAGTTCGGCCAATTCTCGCGCTCGATCGAGCGCCTGCCCGTTCGGCACAACCTCCGCGACCACTCCCCATTGCTGCGCAGTGCGCGCCGGCAGAGGCTTCGGATCGAGCAGAAACGCCTCGGCACGTCCCGCTCCACCGCGATAACTCCACGTGGTGAAGATGCCGTCACCCGGCGTAACACCTTGGGCGTAATGCGCGACATCCTGAAAGGTCGCGCCCTCGCCCGCCACAATGACATTGGCGAGCAATGCATAATCGGAGTGCACGTAGGCGCGTCCCTCGATCGCCGCAATTACCGGCACGCGAATGTTGGCGATGTTTTCCAAAACTTGAACACCCTCGTCGTGAACCTGGCTCCAGACTTCGGGATCTGCGACATCGCCGAAAGATGACCAGTCGACATCGACAATGAAGTCCCCTGCCGCGCCGGTGATGATGACGATCTTGTTAGCACGGTCCTGTCCGATCCGGTAAAATGCATCGACAAATTCAGTGTGGCCTTGTGCGTTCATAATGCACGGGCCGCCGTTGCTATGGAACTCGACCACCAGCACGCCCTTGGCGTCCCGCGTCAGTTTCAGTTGGCGATAGGCCGAGAAATAGTCCGATTGAGCCGTTTGCATGGCATTTGTCCTCTCATTCTATTCTTCCAAGGAAGACTTTGCCTATGAGATGCAGGTCCAACACCAATCTGAAGTAACAGCAAAGAAATGGGTTATTGGATTGTATAATTTACGAACTTCGTTAATTAACGAATGTCGCAAAAATGCAGGACGGGCGAATCAGCCGGGAGGGCTAGCTGCTTTTGGAAGGATGTATCCAGATGATGTATCCAGATAAGGTCTAGCTGTTTCGTAAGCCACACTGACCCTCTAATGTTTGGGGAACTGAACCAGTGCTGGTCTACTGGTGCGAGCATGAAGGATTTGCGCCAGGAACAGCACCGCCGCAATCAGGTACTCTCGACGCCAGGAGCCGTTAGTCTCGCTTCTTGTTCGAGATTCTGAAGACCGAGCCGTGTCTCCTGCACCATTATGGAGCAACCGAAAACCAACCCGGCGACACCTAGTGTGCCGGAAACAAGGCCGAAGAGAGCGATGAAAGGGAAAGGGAGGTGCAGGCCGGACGCTGCAAATACCGCCCCAACAAGCGAGATCAGAGTGGCCGCGGCGAACGATCCGAGGGACATGTAGAACAACGTCAGCGCCTTGAGAACAAGGGTCCAGCGCGTTCTGAGAGCCTCCAGTTGGCGCCGGCAGACCACATAGCTCTTTGCGTTTGGCGCAACACTAGCGAGTTCCGCTGATACGACGCGTGTCCGGTCAACGATCCTGGCAAGCCGATTGGCCGTTCCCAGGCAAAGTACGGACGACGCGTTGGTCAGAATTGCAGGCGCCACGACGGTCGTCAGCGCGGCAAACGGATTCTCGCTAGACGGTGCCATGTAGATTCCTGCCCTTCCGTCCACGCCGCGCCATGGCTGGAGTGCCTGCCTCAAGCAATACGAATTGACGATGACGTTGCAAGCGGGCACGACATGCTTACCGCTAGCTCAGCCGCTTCACAGCAGCTTTTCAATTGTGATCGGCAAGTCCCGCACGCGCTTACCGGTTGCGTGATAGACAGCATTGGCAATCGCCGGCGCGACCGATACCGAAGTGAGCTCTCCCAGACCTTTTACGCCGATTGGACTGGCCTCTTCATCGAAGTCACCCACGAACAAGACGTCGAGTTCTGGGATATCCGCACAAGTCGGCACCAGGTAGCCGGAGTAATTACGATTGATGAAGCGACCCAGGGCGGGATCGGTTTCGGATTGTTCCATCAGGGCCTGGCCGACACCCCATATAATTCCGCCGATCGCCTGGCTGCGCGCGGTCTTTGGATTGATCACTCGACCACAGTCATACGCGCCTACAAAGCGGTTCAAACGTACGAGCCCAAGTTCGGGATCAACGCGAACTTCGGCGAAGACCGCGGAGAAGCTGAAGGTCGCTTTCGCTCCCTCAGGTCTGGGATCGTAGTTTCCGTCACCAGTCAGCGACGGGACATTGTTCCGGGTGAGCAAATCGTCGTAGCTCACAGACTGCCCTGAAACCATCAGACTTCCTGCGCTGGCGACAATTTCATCGGTGCTCCTCGTATCGGCGAAGGGCGCAAACTGGCCACTTCGAGCGAGCGCGATTGCTTTGTCGCGTGCGTCTTTCGCGGCCAGCATGACTGAGGCGCCGGCGTTTGCCAGCGTAGCGGAGCCGATCGAGGCGTGCGACGCAGGTAGCCTTGTGTCGCCAATTCGAACGCTTATTCTCTCCGGAGGCATCCCCAGTGTCTCGGCGGCGATCTGTTGAAGCACGGTATACGTACCTGTTCCCAGTTCATGTGTCCCGGCCTCGACTAGCGCTGACCCGTCGCGCATCAGCGTGACCCGCGCCTGTGCCGGCCAGCGCCAATGTGTGTAGATCGCGCCCGCCATACCCTGCCCGATCACGTAGCGGCCGTCGCGCATCGAGCAAGGCTCGGGTGTTCTTTTCTCCCAGCCGAACCTAGCAGCGCCCTCCACCAAGCACTTGCGCATGGCGCGTGTGGAAAAGGGACGGCCACTCTCCGGGTCGATGTCCGTATCGTTGAGTAGGCGAACAGTTACCGGATCGACTCCAGTGGCGTAAGCAAGCTCGTCCAATGCGCTCTCAAGCGCAAAATGACCGAGCGCTTCATGCGGCGCTCGAAGCGCGGTCGGCGTGTTGCGATTCACATGCACGATTTTGTGATTGGTCGCGATTCCGCCATTTGCGGCCCAAAGCGACCGGGGACAAAGGGCCGCGTACTCGATGTAGTTGTCGAACATTGATGTCGGCGTCACACTGTCGTGGCGAATGCCGTTCAGCTTGCCATTGCGTTCCGCTCCGAGTCTGATCATCTGCATACTCGCCGTCTGATGGCCGACCATCGAGTACATCTGTGCGCGCGAGAGCTGAACGTGGACCGGCCTGTTCAGCACCTTGGCGGCGAGTGCCGCGATCAAAGTATGAGGCCAGACATACGCCTTGCCGCCAAAACCACCGCCCAGAAAATGACAAACGACGTTGACCTTTTCTCGGGGAATGCCGAGAACCATGGAGACGAGTTCTCTCGTCCCGAAAATGTGCTGCGTGGTTTCATACAGCGTAAGCGTCCCGTCGTCCCAGACCGCGGTCGTTGCGTGTGGCTCCATCTGATTGTGATGCCGATCCGCCGTAGAGTACGTCTGGTTAATCTGGACGGCGCTGCTGGAGATCGCATTATCGGCATCGCCCACCGATGACGACACTGGCCAGAGAAATTGGGGAGGCTGGATAGCGTCTTTCGCCGTTTGCCGGTCGAACACTGCAGCGGGCTGCGTTTCGTACTCTGCCCTGATCAGCGTTCCGGCAAAAGCTGCCTGATCGTGTGTACTGGCGACTACGAGAGCGATGGGTTGGTCAGCGTACAGAATCTTGTCGTCTTGCAGCGGAAGATAGGACTGCCCGTGCGGATGCAAGTGACTCCACGGCTTTGGCGTCGGGTTCATGCGCGGCATATTGCCGTGCGTAAAAACCTTGAGGACGCCGGGAGCCTGTTCAGCTGCGCTCGAGTCGATCGAGACTGTCCGGCCGTTTGCAATCGTGCTTTGGACGAGTACGCCATAGACAACATCTGCTATCGGAATATCTGCCGTATAGCGCGCGGCGCCCGTCGTTTTGAGGCGCCCGTCGATTCTCGAAAATGGCTGTCCAATCGCGTTCATATACGCGCTCCTGCAGTTTCGAGAGCCCGAAGCGCAACTCGCTGCGCAAGCTCGATCTTGAAAGCGTTCTGCGCCAATGGTCGAGCATCGGCGAACGAAACCGCAAGCGCTAGCTCAGTGCACCGATGTCGTCAAGTGATACTCCACGTAAGGCGGCTTCGGACTCGCGTGAGGCGCCAAGGTTTGTGTGCGACGCCGCCCATTCCGATGCGTGCCAGACTAATCCGCCTACGGTCGGCGGCCACCGCCACTGCCGCGGAAACAAGAGCGAACTCATACGACTGGCGATCGCGAAGCTTCAGGTAATGCGAGGCGCGGCCCTCGTTACGCGGCGGGGACTTCTATCGCCACGATGAGATCGCCCCGTTCGAGCACGTTGTCATGCTCCGGAGTGTTGCCGGGCAGACGGTGGAACTCGGCAAACGGAATCGATCGTTGTCCGCCAGGGTTGCGCACTAAAACATTGGCATCCAGGGCCGCAAGCGCCACGGCCAAATCTGAAGGATGCGTCGCTACGCAGTCATCGGACCATCCGAAGATAGCGTGATTGCGGTTGATCCCATAACGCGCCGAGCACCCGGAGCCCGGCCGCCGTTTGTTGCAGGGCAGGTCATCCTCATCCCGGAAATAAGTGCAGCGGGTACGCTGCATGATGTTCCCGCCGATAGTCGCCATATTTCGGAGTTGGCCCGATGCGGCGAACAGTAGACTTTCGGCGATGACCGGGAAACGAGACCTCACGTCCGGGTTCGCTGCCACATCGCTCATTCGCGCCAACGCGCCGATGCGCAGCCCACCGTCGCTTAGCGCTTCGATTTGCGACATCCCGGCAAGCCTATTGATGTCCAATAGATGGTCGGGCAGCGTGACCCGGTCCTTCATTAAACCGATCAGGTCGGTGCCGCCCGCTATGAAGGCTTGCTTGGCGTTCTGAGCATGTGCCGCGATCGCCGCTGAAACGTCGGTTGGCCGCGAAAGCGTGAAGGGATGCATGGCTTTAATGCCTCCCCGCAGCTTCAGCGACGGCCACAACGATGTTCGGGTAGCACGAGCAGCGGCACAGATTGCCACTCATGCGCTCGCGAATCTCTGCCGGCGTAGAGATCCTCAATCGTGAATGGCTTCGTGACGTCTATCGTCGCGGCACTCGGCCAGCCCGCTTTCGCTTCTTCGATCATTGCGACAGCAGACATGATTTGGCCCGACGTGCAAAAACCGCACTGAAACCCGTCATGCTCGATGAACATCTCCTGGAGCGAGTGCAGGCTGCCGTTGCTCTCCAACCCCTCAATGGTGGTGATTTGATGGCCATCGTGCATCGCCGCCAGAGTCATACAGGACAGAACCCGCCTGCCTTCGATGTGGACTGTGCACGCCCCGCATTCCCCGCGATCGCACGATTTCTTCGGGCCAGTCAAGGCCAGTTCATCACGCAATGCATCGAGCAATGTCGTCCGCGGCTCGACTCTTAGCGTCCGTAGCGAGCCGTTAACTGTCATACTCACGTCCACCCACATATCACTTTGCGTTCGCTCCACGGAAGTCTCGACCATGGTGTTTACCCCAGTTTGCTCTCCATAAGAATCCCGCCCTGTTGATGCGCTACTTCCGCTTTGTTGTCTGGTGATCCATTCGCGAACGTATGGATCGCAATTCACCAGCGCGATGTCAGATGCTTCGCACCGGGTCAGAAAATCGATGCCGTCTTGACCGGTCAAAGTCATATCTTTCAGGTCGAGAATGATGCGGCGGCCCTTTTCTTCCGCGCCGATGAGTGTTTCCAACTCGGCGATATGCTCTGCGTCGATCCGGCCGCTTATCGTAAAAACCACTTCCCCGTTTTCCGACCTGTGAATTCTGAACACTCTGCTCTTCCGAGGAAGACCTTGGCCTACAAAGATGCAGTTCCAGGTCCAACCGAAAGTGGCTGAAATTAAAGGTATTAATGAAGCTGACAATTTACGAAACGTCGTTAATTTACGAAGTTCGTAAAAAAGCCTTTTATGACGTCGGTGCGAATCAGTCCGTAGAGCCGGCTGTTTTTCGAGAGATCCCCTTGAAGCGGTTCTTGTTGATCTTGAGTGCCTTGATCTTCGATTCGAGAGTAGTCCCGGGAATGCCCAGTCTCACAGCGGCTCCTGACGGCCCGGACACCCGCGCGCCGCACTCGCGCAAGGCAGCCTCAATGATGGCCTTCTCTTGAGCGGGACGCCTGTTGAAGAGGCCCGGCTGGATATCCGGAACAGTCGAACGTTGCCGGGACAGCCAACTTCCATCCACTGAAAATGTCTCTGTTTCGCTCACAATGACTGACCGCTCAATCACGTTCTGTAATTCTCGAATATTACCGGGCCAGGTGTACGCTTGCAGCAGAGTCCAGGCTCTTTTTGTCGACCGCGGTAAAACGTCTGCCTGCTTTCCGAGCGTAGCGATTCAGGAAATACCTCACCAGCAAGGGAATGTCCTCTCTTCGTTCTCGCAGAGACGGCATCTCGATGGGAAAGACATTCAGCCGGTAAAACAGGTCGCTTCGGAACGTACCTGCGGCGATCGCGGACTCCAGGTCGCGATTCGTCGCGGCGATCACACGAACATCGGCCCGAATCGTCCCGGTTCCCCCGATGCGCTCAAATTCGTGTTCCTGCAGCACTCGCAACAGAGCAATCTGGGTTTCGGCCGGCAGCTCTCCGATCTCGTCCAGGAACAGCGTGCCTTTTTCGGCCAGCTCAAAGCGTCCTAAACGACGCTGTGTTGCTCCCGTGAACGCGCCCTTTTCATGGCCGAATAATTCCGAGGCGATGAGGTCACGCGGAATCGCGGCGCAATTCACGCTGACGAACGTGTGTGAGGATCGCCGTGACCGCCGGTGAATGGCACGCGCCACCAGTTCCTTGCCAGTGCCGGTCTCGCCGGTGATCAGAACGCTGGAGTCGGTGGGCGCGACCTTCGAGATGCAGGAGAGCACCTTTTTCAGCGCCGCCGAACTTCCCACGATCTCCTCGAACATGGATGCTTTGTCGAGTTCTTCGCGCAACGAAACATTCTCGTCCTGGAGCCTTTGCTCCGCCGCCTTTCGATCCTCGATATCGGTTCCGGCGACATACCAACGGGTGAGGCGTCCGTGTTCATCCCGCAGCGGGTTCCAGCGTCGGAGAAACCAGCGATATTTCCCGTCCTTTCCCAGTAAACGCACTTCGACTTCGTGCGGGAGACCGGCGGCGAATGCTGCTTTGAGCCTCGCGCGTCGCGCGCTCCCAATCGTCCGGATGAAAGAACTTGCGGCGGTCGCAGATCCGCCACTCATCAGCGGTCAGGCCGAGATAATCGAGCGCGGCCTGATTCACATAGAGCCGCGTGGTGTCCGGGTCCGGCCCTAACACATAAACGTGCTGCGGAGCAAAATCCAGAATCTGTCGAAGCTCGCTTTCGCTTTGGCGGATCTTCTCTTCGGCCAGCTTTGCCGCGGTAACGTCCGTCCCGGCGCCCACAAATTCGAGGTCGCCTGACGAGGTCTGCAACGCGCGGCCCATGACGTGGACGTATTTGACTGCGCCGTCCGGCATGAGCAGACGATGTTCCATATTGAAGTCCGTCTTTTCATTGATCGCGTGTTCGTGAGCCTGCCGAACGAAATCTCTGTCGTCGGGATGAACTCGCTGAAATGCCATTTCTAACGTTGGCTTAGCCGTTCGATCATACTCAAAGATCTTGTAGGTCCCGTCCGACCAGTAGATCTCTCCGCTCGAAATATTCCACCCGAAACTGCCCGTTTGGCACATCCTCTCGCCCTGAGCCAGGAAAGCTTCGCTGCGCTGCAGCTCGGAATAAAGCCCGACATTCTCCAGAGAAATCGCGACTTGCGAAGCAGGAGCTAGCAGGAGAACTGACGCTGAACCGGGTTGGTTCGAGCGATACAAGACGAACTCCTCATCTTTGCGGAGGGATTCGAGATGTTGTTGTGAAGGTTCCACGATAGTGGTCCTCTCGCTCCACGTCGCTTGATCGACCGACTGCCGGAATCCCAGCAAGAATCGAAATATGCGAGAAGTCCAGTTTACCGCAGCAGATCGCCACAATTCATGAGCTGCCGGGTAGGCAGGTGACCGTTCTGCACGCCCATTAGCTTTTATGAACGACCTCGATATCGTGGCCGCGCCATCGTGTCTCTCGATTTCATCACTTATGGGCGTTTCCCGAGCGATGCCCGCGGATGACCTGGTCGACCAATTCCTCGCCGAACCGCCTGGTCAATGGACCGGAGCGCAATAACATGCGGTAGTAAATCGCACCAAAAATCGCATCGTTCAGCAGTTCAGGTTCTGTGTCCGATCCCAGTTCCCCGGCATCCTTGCCGCGCTGCAGATCCGCAATCGTAGCATTCCGTCGAGGACTAACCCATCGGTCAAAGAACTCCTGAAGAACGGCCGGTTCGCTCTGGCCCTCGGCGATCAGCCCGGCCACGATCTTGCCAAACGGCCCGTTGAACGCGTCGATCAAGCTCCGCACTCGAAACCGCAGGGACTGTTCCGCGGTCAGGACGGTCGGCTTCTCCAATTTCGGCGCCATCCGCTCACAGAGCATCGCCAACACCAAGGTCGCTTTGGTCGGCCACCATTTATACAGGGTGGGTTTGCCGACCCCGGCCCGTTTGGCAACCGCCTCAATGGTCAAGTCGCGCACCGACTTTTCCTCAAGCAGGGCGTAGACCGCATCCATGATGACGGCATGCGACGCCGCCATTTCACTCGGAGGCCGACCTTTACGGACAGCCGGAAGCGCTTCTTTCTTCATGTTTCATGTTTTAACGGAACGTAGCGTAAAGTCAATTGACATCTTCGCCGCTTCGGCTCTATTATAAAACGGAACGTAAAGGAAACTAAATGGCTGCAGGCCGAGCTGCAATCTGTAGCCAGGTTTCACCTCAAAAGGAGAATCCAATGACGAATCAAATCCGACCCTACGAACCCCTCACCTCTGAAAACGCGGCGCTCGTCCTCGTCGACCATCAGGTCGGCCTCATGACGGGCGTCCGTGACTATTCGACCGGCGAACTGAAGCACAACGTGGTGGCCCTGGCCAAAGCGGCCAAAGCGCTGAAGTTGCCGATCGTCGTCACCACGACGGCGCGCGAAAGCATGTGGGGTCCGACGTTCCCGGAACTTGTCGAAGCGCTGCCGGGAATTGAAATCATCAACCGCTCATCGGTCAATGCTTTCGACGACGCGCGGGTAGCTCGCGCCATCGAAGCGACCGGCCGCAAGAAGCTGATCTTCGCTGGCATCTCGCTCGAAGTCTGCGCAGCTTTTCCGGCAATGACCGCGGTGGGTAAGGGGCTGGACGCGTATGTGGCGGTCGACGCCTCTGGAACGTTCAGTGAGACCAAGCGGCAAGTCGGGCTTCTGCGCATGCTGCAGGCGGGCGTCATTCTCTCGGACTACGCGACCTTGATGGTGGAAATCCTCAAGGACAATGCGCGACCGGAGGCCGGCGAGGTTTACGGCGCCATGGACATGGGCTGGGCCAAGCTTGTTGGCCAGATCGCCCAGGCCTACGGAAAATAATTCATCGGCGGACGCCGCTGTAGATGCAAGCGCATTGGCTTCGCGCGTACAAACCTTTAGCCCCTCTGCTCCATCAGCGCCGCAGCGCGCTTACCGATTTTCTTGAGCGCCACTTCGAGGCTGCGAAGTTCCTCCGAGCTCAGCTCCGAGAACACCTTCCTCATTTGCCCGGCATGCTTTCGGAAGGCTGGAGCAATGAGATCCCTGCCGCGCGATGTGAGCGCAACGATACGAACCCGGCGGTCTTCGCCGCTCTCTACCCGGCTGACCAAGCCCTTCGCGAAAAGGCGGTCCACGGCGATACTGATCGAACCTGGAGTCAGATCGACAATCGGGCCTATCGTATTGACCGGCAAAGGCCCTTTGTGTAGCAGGACTTCCAGCACGCCGAAATCCGAGAGGCCGAGCCCGGTCTCTTCAATACCCGCGGCTGCGTACCTTGTCAGCGCGCGCATCGCCTTCATCATGACAAGCCAGACGTGCTCCGGCTCCTGGATGCTTTGGGCCATAAAAAACCTGAATCTTCTAAAAGTATACGCCATCAACTATATTGACTTCAATATGATTGACGACATGATTCATGGTCGTCGCCGAAAGGAAAACCTTATGAGAACCGTGTCTGCAATCGCCCGCTATCTGGCGGGCGTAATCTTTCTTGTTTTCGGCCTGAACGGCTTCCTGAACTTCATTCCCCTGCCGCCGCCGGGAGGCATCGCGGGACAGTTCATGGGCGCGCTGTATGCCACACACTATCTTTGGGTGATCTTCGCATTTCAACTCGTCGCTGGGGTGCTTCTGCTGGTCAACCGTTACGTGCCGTTGGCGGTGGCCATGCTGGCGCCGGTGATCGTCAATATTCTTTCGTTCCATGTTTTGATGGCCCCGAGCGGGCTTCCGTTGGCCCTCTTCGTTGCTGTACTGTGGGCGGTGATCTTCGTCGACGTACGACCGGCGTTCGCTGCATTGTTCCAGGCCCGAGTCCACGCCCGCGCCTGATCAACCAGGGATGTAGTTCGGCACTGAAAGTAAGGACGGCAATAAGGATAAACCATGGCAAACGATCGAACGATTCTCATCACCGGAGTGACAGGCCAACAAGGCGGAGCGGTGGCGCAGGCGCTGCGGGGCACGGGTTTCCATCTGCGCGGCCTGACGCGCAAGCCGGAAAGCGAGCGGGCCGCGGCGCTGGCGCACCAAGGCATCGAGATCGTCAAGGGCGATCTGGATGACGAGGCGACGCTGCGCCGTGCGTTGGCCGGCGCCTGGGGCGTCTTCGGCGTGCAGAACGCGGGGGAGGCGGGCGTCGAGCGGGAAGAGGCGCAGGGCAAGCGTCTTGCGACGCTGGCGCGCGAGGCCGGCGTCGAACACTATGTCTACACATCCGTGGGATCGGCGGACAAGCGGACGGGCGTCCCGCACTTCGACAACAAGTGGCGCATCGAGGAGACCGTGCGCGGCCTCCGCTTCCCCTCGCATGTGATCCTGCGTCCGGTGTTCTTCATGGAGAACCTGGTGGCGCCTTTCAGTCTCCAGGGCTCCACGCTGGCCTGGGCGCTCGGGCCAGGCACGAAGCTGCAGATGATTGCGGTGGACGACATTGGCTGGTTCGGCGCGCGCGCGTTCACCGATGCCGCTGCCTTGAACCGCCGCGAGATCGATCTCGCCGGTGACGTACGAACGATGCCGGAAGCGGCGGAGATCCTGACGGAGGCGCTGGGCCGGCCGATTGCGTTCGCGCAGACGCCAATCGAACCGGTCCGGCAGTACAGCAAGGAGATGGCGTTGATGCTCGAATGGTTCGAGCGCGTCGGCTACAGCGCAGACATCGCCGGCCTGGAACGCGAGTTCGGCCGCACGCTGACGAAGCTCCCCGACTGGGCGCGCCGCCACGCGCGACCAAATGGCGCTGAAACGGAGCTCAAGGAGAGCTCGCATGAAAGCTGTCAGATTGTTGGAATACGGTGGGCAGTTGGTGTTTCGACGATGTACCGACGCCGACAATTGCCCGCGACGAGATCCTGGTGAAGATCAAGAGTACCGCCGTCAATCATCTGGATCTTGTTGAGGCCTCCGGAACGGCAAGACAGATACTCCCGATCGACCTGCCGTGGATACCTGGTCATGAGTTTTCAGGGGTCGTCGAACAGATTGGCAGTGACGTTGCGGCATGGGCGGAAGGTGATGCCGTGTTCGGTACCACCACCGGAATGGGCGCGTACGCGGAGTATCGTGGCTGTCAAGGCGGCGGCCATCGCAAGGAAACCATCCAACCTCTCCTTTGAGGAGGCGGCATCAGTGCCGGTGGCGTCCCAAACTGCGTGGCAGGGAATCTTCACCCACGGTCACCTGGAAAAGGGACAAACGATCCTGATCCATGGTGGTGCGGGCGCTGTGGGCGCCTATGCGGTTCAATTGGCATCGCATGCCGGCGCCACCGTCATTGCCACGGCAAGCGGCGACGATGAGGCGTATCTCAAGTCCATCGGAGCCAGCCGGGTTATCGACTATCGAGAGGCGCAGTTCGAGAAGGTTCTGCGAGAGAAGGTCGATGTGGTCTTCGACTGGTCGGTGGCGATACACAGAAGCGGTCGTTCCTCGTCTTGAAGGAAGGCGGCCATCTCGTCTCCGCGGTCCAGCCCGTATCGCAGGAAGAGGCCGCGAGGCACCGTGTGTCGGGCGCGATGATGAGGCTCGCGCCGTCAGGGGACGTACTCGGCAAAATCGCGCGACTGCTGGAAGAGGGGACGATACGACCAGACGTCGCGACCGTGTACGCGCTCGAGGATGCGGCCCAGGCATGGAAGGACATCGCCAGGAACCTGCCAGGGGTTCATGGGATGTCGCCCAGTGGGCCGGGAGCGGCAAGACGCAGGTCACACGGCAAGATCGTGCTTCGTGTGGCCCGGCGTGAGCACGAAATCAGGGGTCGCGCCTACGAAATTTATCTCGCTCGCGGGGCACAATCTGGCCGTGAACTCGAAGATTGGCTCCAGGCCGAACGTGAGCTCACGGCGAGTAGCCGCGCAGAGCGGATTGCCTCTGAGCTCGCGCCGCTTCATAATGGTCGATAGAAACCATCGTCAAGGAGCAAGGACATGATGACATTTCAGTGATCGTCGGCAGCACACGTCAGGGCCGGTTTTCCGAAAAGCCGGCGCAGTGGATTCTTCAGCAGCTTCGTAAGCGAGAGGGGATTGAAGCGCGGCTTCTCGACCTCCGCGACTTCCCAATGCCTTTCTTCGACCAGCCCATGCCGCCAGCGATGCCGGGCCGGCCGCCTTACGAACATGAGGTGGTGAAGAAATGGACGGCCCAAATTGCGGCCTCGGATGGTTTTGTATTCGTCACGCCGGAATACAACTACGGCCCCTCCGCGGTGCTGAAGAACGCGATCGATTGGGTCTATCCGGAGTGGAACCGCAAGGCTGCTGCGTTCGTGAGCTACGGAAGCGCCATGGGTGCCCGAGGCGTCCAGCAGCTTCGCGAGACGGCATCGAGATTCAGATGGCGCCTGTTCGGTCATCCGTTCACATCCCCGTGGCAACGCTTTGGGCGCATTTCCAGGGCGGCGACGTGGAGAAGGGCCTCGCCGAGTTGGAGAAGCAAGCGAACGTCATGATAGACGATCTGCTCTGGTGGACGGCAGCACTCAAGACTGCACGCGAGCGCTAACGGAGGGAGGATGAAAACCCCGATGAGAACACACGAGGGGCGAGTCGCATTGGTCACCGGCGCCGGCCAAGGCATCGGCAAGGCGATTGCGTTGGCGTTGGCAGAACGCGGCGCGCAGGTGATCGCAACCGATCTTGCTCCGCCGCACGAGACGGCGCGGAGGATTGGTCCCACGGCACACGCGCTGCAACTTGACGTAACGCAGGAGGAACAGTGGCGTTCTGCCGCCGCCAGGATCCGAGATGTGGGCGAGGTCGATATCGTCGTGAATAACGCGGGTTATTTTCCCAATCGCTCGATCGACGAATTGGATCTGGCGACGTGGCGGAAAACGTTCGCTACGAACTTGGACTCCCACTTTTTGAGCGCGAAGTACTTCCTGCCAACAATGAGAAAGAAGAAGTGGGGCCGCTTCATCGGCATATCGTCAAATATGGTCGGCTTAGCGATACCCGGCATGAGCCACTACATCGCGACAAAATGGGGATCATCGGGTTTATGAGAGGGCTTGGCGAACGATGTTGCTGGCGATGGCATCACCGCGAACGCGGTATTGCCTGGCCTTACGAATACTCTGGCAACCGCACCACAATCGGAAGAACAAAGACGCGCCACCTGGGAACAGCAGGCTATTAAGCGGATGGAGGAACCGGAGGACGTTACCGGGGCGGTTCTGTTTTTGACAAGCGACGATGCGGCGTTCATTACTGGGCAAGCAATCGTCGTTGACGGCGGCCAGTATCGCATCGGCTAGCGCAAGCGCCAGACGGTCCAAAGAGGAGAAACAACAGCCATGTCGTACAGCATATCGACCTTGTTGACCCGCAATCTGCAGGAGGTTTTCGGTGAAAACGACCCCGCGCGCCGGCGGGCAGCCGTCGACGAGCTCTACCTCGAAGATGGCGTGTTCTACGACCCCAGCAAGGGCGTCTATCGCGGCCGCGACGAGATCGATCGTATCGCGGGCGAGATCAGAGCCACTCATCCTGAATTTCGATATCAGCCAATTGACGAGCCTGAGGAAGTGGGCGATGGCGGGCGGGTCAGATGGGTAGCAGGGCGTCCTGGCGATGCGCCAGCTTACGCCGGGACTGATTTCATCATTGCCCGGGATGGCCGGATTGCCGCTCTTTATCTCTTTTTCGACACGCTGCGCTGAGTTGGTTTCTGGCGTGCTACTGTCTTCGGACGGTTCTTTCGTGTTCCTGGCGCCAGAAGAGTTCTTAGCCCTGACGGGCACGATCAATATTCCAGGGGAATTGGCCATGTCGGAAGCGAAATATGCTGCATATGAAGCTCTCGGACCCTTTTTCGAGATTATTATGAAGGGATTGAGCGGGGTCGTTGACGGCGATCATTACTTCGATACCGTCGCTGAAGATGCGATGTTCGAGTTCCTCTACGAATTCCCTGGATGGCCCCGAACAATCCGGGGACGCGCCGAGTTGATGACGGCGTACTCCGGATATGGCAACAGCATCAGACTCCGTTCAGCCGACAAGCTTGTCGTTTATCATGCCGACAACGGCAGAGTTGTGATCATCGAATACGAGGTGCACGGCAAGGTCCTGCGAACGGGCGTGCCCTATGACAATAGGTTCGTCTCGATCATTACCGTCGCCGATCGAAAGATCGTTCATTGGCGAGATTATATGGACTCTCTGGCTGCGTGGAACGCCCTGAACCCGCGGTCCTCCTGATGTCGTTAATGCGGACCTCCGTGCTCCGAAACTGCGCCGGTACACGACAGGACTGAACCCACAGTTCCACCGAATGCTCGCGCAAGGCGGTGACGGCATGGCAGACACGTATCACGACGAAGTAATCATCAAAGTTCGGGCGAATCTGGATTCCACGATGGTCACGCGGCTGTTCACGGACAACCCCATCGCGAGCTGAATGGAAGCAATGCAGTAAGGTCAGCGCGGGGAGTGTACCGCATCAACTCCCCGTCTCATGTTCGTTACGCTGACGGCTGTACCCACCGAAAGTGCGGCTGGTCAAGTTGCTCGATAGGTATGGCCGTTTCCTCGATGCGCTTGCGCACGCGCAACTCTCGGAGCGTTGTCCGTGCGTCGGCCAGGGTGCAATGCAGGACCTCTTGGATTTTACGGACGCCCTCAGCGTGCAGGCCCTGCTCAGTCTCCACCGGACCAAGATTGCACGAGCGCATCACAGAGAAGTTGCTCCTGCTCCGGCGACATCGGCCAAGTATACAATGCCCCGGAATACCTCCTCTGCGCTGATCATTTTCGTGCAGTCGCGACAATGATGCGAGACGTCACCTTCCGGTAACCAAACACCGCAACACTTCAATCCAACGCAAGCGGTTTGCTGCTGTTCAAGGCTCGTCGCGCTCGCCCTTGATGAAGAAGGGTTCCATGTCCTTGTACTCCAGGATCTTCACGGTTGTGCCCTTGGGAGCGTTTCCCTGCGCCATCGCGAGGAACGCCTGCTCCGACTGCGCCACCATCGCGCGAGCTAGGTCGTTCTTGTGGATCGAGTGATACTTGGACGGCATGGCCCAGTGCAGGAGTGGCATGAGGTAGTTAAGAACGCTCGGCGTATTGGCGTTGCCGAGGATGACGGCAGGACGGTAGATCCCCAGGAAGTCGAACTTGACGGACTCGACGGCCTTTTCCTTCTCGCCGATGATCTTCGCGTACTTCATTCCGCTTTTGGGGTTCGCGCCCGCTGCTGTCATGACCCCGCACACACGAGCGCCTCCAGCCTTAGCGGCGCGGCAAAAGGCCTCCGGGTAGGCGATTTCAATCTTGCGCACCTCCTCCTCGGGCATCTTCGCGCTGCCCTTGCCGACGCCGAACGCAGCGAGGGCGACGTGAACTCCCTGGGCGTAGGGCGCAACCTCCTCTTCGATTCGGTCCATGTTGACAACCACGTTGAAGACCTTGGGGGCCGCGAAGACGTCCGTCTTGCGGCGCGTGATGACCACCAGTTTCTTGCACAGCGGGTTTTTGATCAGCAACTGCACGATGCGTCCGCCTACGTTGCCCGTCGCGCCCAGCACGACTACCGAGTACTGCATCCGGCCTCGCCTCCATTCCGTGATCGCGCACCGGCGAATATAGTGTCTGGGAGAAACCGAGCCATATTCATTGCCTAGCGTGGCGTTTTGAACCGGTAGACGTTAATTTTCAAACGCTTAATTTTGGAATCGAGTGTACGCGACGGCAGACCTAATTTGGCAGCCGCCCCTGATGGCCCCGATATGCGGCCTTGGCTCGCTGCGAGCGCGGCTTCAATCATTTCCTTTTCCTGTTTAAGAAGCGAGCCGGGTAGCGTGCCTGACCGTTTCGGGTTTCCGCGGAGCTCCCGCTTGAGCCAGCCTTCCTCCATAGCGAGCGTTTCACCCTCGCTGAGTATCACCGCGCGCTCGATAACATTTTGCAACTCGCGGACATTGCCCGGCCATTCGTATGATTGAAACGCCTTCAGCGATTTCCTGTCGATCGTTTTGAATTTTTTCCCCGCCCTTTTGCCGAAGCGGTCGATGAAGTACTCCACAAGCAGGGGAATGTCGGCTGCGCGTTCACGGAGGGGCGGCACCTCGATAGGTACGACGTTGAGCCGGTACAGAAGATCTTCGCGGAATCGTCCTTCAGCCACGAGTACGTTCAAATCCCAATGAGTTGCCGCCAGAACTCTGACGTCAACGGGAATGGAATTGTTTCCGCCGACGCGTTCGATTTCCCGCTCCTGCAGCACTCGCAGCAGTGCGATCTGAATTTCTCCCGGCAGGTCGCCGACTTCGTCCAGGAAGATTGTGCCGCCATTTGCCGATTCAAAACGGCCCAGACGTCTCTGGGTCGCCCCGGTAAACGCGCCCTTTTCGTGCCCGAACAGCTCGGAAGCGATCAGCGATGGCGGAATAGCTGCGCAGTTCACGCCGATGAATGCGCGATCCGCCCTCCGTGATCGTTTGTGAATGGCACGCGCAATTAACTCTTTTCCTGTGCCCGTTTCGCCCAGGATGAGAACTGTGGAGTCGGAAGGCGCCACCCTGGAAACCCGGCGCAGAACTTTTCTGAGCGCGTCGGACGAACCAACGATGTCTTCAAACATCGAGTCACGATCGATCTGCTCTCTCAGCGCCAGATTTTCGTTCCGCGTCCTCTCCTCGGCTCGAACGCGGTCGTCGATATCGGTTCCCGTTGCGTACCAGCGGGTCAGTTGCCCGTGCTCGTTTCTGAAGGGGTTGTATCGGATCAGGAACCAGCGATACACGCCGTCTTTCCGGCGTGCTCGCAATTCGGCTTCAAACGGAACCCCGCGATCGAGAGCAGCTTTCCGTTCCTCGCGAAATCTTGCCAGATCGTCCGCGTGAAACAATCGTTCGCGAAAGCCAGGGGTCACGACACCCTCCGTCGTCAATCCGGCATAGTCGAGCGTCGCCTGGTTCGCGTAGAGGGGAGCACCGGAAGGGTCTAACACCACAATTGTCTGCGGTATCGCATCGGTAATCCGGCGAAGCTCCCGTTCGTCCTCGCGCAGTTTCTCCTGCGTTTGTTTGAGAGCGTCGATGTCGGTGCTGGTTCCGTACCATTTCAAGAGCCGTCCATGCTCGTCGCGAAACGGCTCAACTCGAATCAGAAACCATCGATAGACGCCATCGTGACGCCGAAGCCTGGCCTCGATCTCACCCGGCTCGCCGGATGCCAATAGCTCTCGCCACTTCTTCATCAGTGGCGGCACGTCCTCCGGGTGGAACGCGGCTTGCCAGCCCCACCCGGTTGACTCTTCGTGGGAACGGCCCGTGTATTCATGCCAGCGTTTATTCAGAAACTCGTTGGGACCATCGGGCGAGTTGCACCACGCCAGCGTCGGAATCGTGTCAATCACCCGGCGAAGATTGGTCTCCGAGTCCTTGATCGCCGCCAGCGCCGCGGTGAGAGCCTCTTGCGACTGGTGACGTTCGATAGCGATGCGGGCGATGTGACCAGCCGACTCGATTAACTGCAAATCCTGACTCGTTGGGGTCCGCGGTTGTGAATAACCGATACAGAATGTGCCAAGAACTTCACCGGAGTTCGAAATCAGCGGTTCCGACCAGGCAGCATGCAGCCCGTGATCCATAACGAACCTGCGCGCAACTTCCCCTTGCTCGTCCTGAGGCCAACGCGGGTCGGTGGACATGTCGGAAACGATGACCCGCTTTCCCAAAAACGCCGCGGTGCCGCAGCAGCCCCGGTTGGGTCCGACCGGCCAGGGTGCGAAAGCAGCAGTCACTGCCGGTGGGAAATTGGGACCGGCCAGGGGCAGCAGTTGATGGCCAGTTGGATCCATCAGCAACACCTGAGAGGTTGCCGAGGCATATGCATCGATGACAGAACACAACTCGTTCAGGATTTCGGAGAGGCTTGCCCCATCAGCAAGCATCTCAAGGGTTCGCTTCCCAGCTATGCCAGGCAATTCGTCCATGGAAGCCATCACCGGATTATAAGCTCATCCTGCCTCCTCATGTAACAGGAATTCCTGAGAGTTCAGGATCGTCAAAACTTCCAACCTCCTTCGTTTCAGTGGATCGGTCATGGCAAACGCATTGCAATAGCACGGACAGCTTTCGAGCGGGAGAACGATGACGCTAAGGATCGATCGCGTCGGTGATCGGGTTCGGCTCAGTGGCGAGTTTCGATCCGGGCATGTGCATCAGGTAAAGACTGAAATAGACCAGTGCGGATCACCAAGCGTTTTGGACCTGGAGGAAGTAGACCTTGTTGATGTTGAGGCCATTCACTTCCTGAATTCGTGCGAGGAGCAGGGAGTATCGGTGTTGAACGCCTCGGCCTATATCAAAAAGTGGATGGTGCAGGAACGCGAGCGGCCGGCGCATTAACGGTAATGAAGACCAAAAAGAAGGGAGACTCGAGATGAACACAAAGAAACCCAGCATCGTCTTCTGCCACGGAATATGGGCAGATGGTTCGAGCTTCAGCAAGGTGATTCCCCCGCTACAGGCGGAAGGATACGAAGTGATCGCCGCCCAATACGGCCTCGACACACCCGAAGGTGACGTCGCCACGGTCAAACGGACGCTCGGGCGGGTCAGCAGCCCGGCCATCCTCGTCGGCCACTCCTATGGCGGAAGCGTGATTACGGCCGCAGGGACCGATGATCGCGTCGTCGGACTCGTTTACATCGCCGCTCTCGCTCCCGACGTCGATGCCGGCGAAACATCGCAAAGCCAGCAGGCGCCGTACCCACCCACCGATGTCTTCAAGTACGTCGAACCGGGAGATGGGCGCCTCTGGATGAAGCCGGAAGGCGTCAAGTGCTTCGCGGGAGACCTCCCGGAGGAAGAGCAAAAGCTTGTGTGGGCGACCCATTACGCCCCGGCTCTCGATCTCTTCAGCCGGAACGCGCCTGGCGTCGCTTGGAAGTCGAAGCCGAGCTGGTATATCGTCGCCAACCATGACCGCACGGTGCAGCCGGAACTGGAACGGTTCCTGGCGAAACGGATGAAGGCAAGCACCCACGCTGTTGACAGCAGCCACGTCCCGATGCTGTCCCATCCAGGCTTCGTCGTGGACGTTATCCGTGCCGCCGCAAAAGCTGTTCAGGGATCATCCGCAAAAGCCTGACGGCTTTATCGGAAAACAGATCGTGGAACTCAGGAAGGATCTCCGATGAAAACCGACATCCTTACGACAGAAGTCATCGACAAAATTGCCGTCGTCACCCTGGGAAGTCCAAAGAAAATGTATTTCGATATGGCGATGGGTGACGCCCTTACGGAGGAGCTACAGGCTTTCGCCGGCAATCCTGACGTTCGTGTCGTCATCATAACCGGCGGAACGCCCGGATATTTTAATCGCCATTTTGATATTCCAGCGCTCATCGATATTGCCGAACAAATTCGCGCTTCGGGCCGCCAATGGCCGGACAACGCAAGCTACCATGGCGGATTTTTCGATAAGGCCATGGCGATCTGCGAGACGATGCCGAAACCGGTTATTGCCGCCATTTCCGGCACCGCTCTTGCCGGCGCTTTTGAATTTACTCTGGCCTGCGACATCCGCATCGCCGAAGACGGCGATTATCTGATCGGATTACCGGAAACGGAACTCGGTCTTCTGCCCGGCGCAAGCGGAACGCAAAGGCTTCCGCGCACGGTCGGCATGGCGGCTGCGCTTTGGCACATTCTTATGGGCAAGCCTCTCAGTCCGCGTGAAGCCGAAACCCGGGGTTTTGTCCACGAAACAGTCAAGGGTAAAGCCATCGATCGCGCGATGGAGATTGCCAGGCATTTGTCGAAACATCCGCCGGAATCGGCGGCTTACATTAAGCGCCTCGTCCGCAGCGCCAACGAAACGCCTTTGGCGGACGGGCTGGCTCTCGAACGAAATCTTTTCCTGAGACTTATGCACCTCCGACACGGCGCTTGCCCGCATGCGCAATTATGAAGAAAAGAGAAATTACCGAGCCCTCTCGCGGGTTTGAGGTTGATGAAAAGGTCGTGAACCATGGCTGAGTCAACTTCACCATTGCGGGTCGTCGAGGAAACGCCCGCCTACTGGAGGGTCGTTTTTGATTACCCGCCGTTCAACGTGATGGACGGCACGATGTTCCAAAGCCTCCAGGATTTGCTCGCGCGAATGGACGCAAGCCAGACCCTTCGCGTCGTCGTGTTTGAAAGCGCAATTCCTGATTTTTACCTTGCCCACTTTGACCTGACCGGCAAGTTGGGCAATGTCATGTCCGGCGTTGGCCCTACCAGTCTCCCGGTACTTCTGGATACGTTCGTGCGTCTCACGAAGTCGCCGGTCGTCAGTATCGCGAAAATCCGCGGATGCGCGCGCGGCGCAAGCAGCGAGTTCGTCCTCGCGTGCGACATGCGCTTCGCATCGCGCGAGAACACGCGGCTTGGCCAACCCGAAGTCGCAGTTGGCCTGCATCCGGGCGGCGGAGGCGCCGAACGCCTCCCGCACCTGGTCGGCCGCGGTCGCGCCTTCGAAATCGTTCTCGGCGGCAATGATTTCGACGGGGACACAGCCGAACGTTACGGTTACATCAATCGTGCCCTCGCGGATGCGGAACTGGACGGTTTCGTCGATACGTTCGCACGCCGAATCGCTTCTTTCGACCGGCGCGCCATCGCCGCGGCAAAGAACTTAATCAATCAAGTCTCGTTGCCATCCGCCGACCGGCTTCTGGACGCCATCAACTCCTTTCAGGTCGCCCTGACGTGGCCTGAAACACAGCGGCGCGTGAAAGCGCTGTTGGAGCGCGGTTTGCAGCAGGACGGCGATTTCGAGAAAGGATGGCCTGCGGTGCTCGGCAACCTCCTCAATGAAAGCCAACAATCGTAACAGGAAACGGACAGAATTCCATGGGATCATCTACTCGATTGCCTAGGCGACGGCAGTTGCTGACGGGAGCTTGAGTCCATGCCCAAAAAACGCTGTGGGTGGGTGGGCGAAAGCAATTCCCTAATGCTCGAATATCACGATCGGGAATGGGGCGTACCGGTTCACAGTGACAACAAACATTTCGAATTTCTAATTCTCGAAGGGGCGCAAGCTGGGCTCAGTTGGTCGATCGTCCTGAACAAGCGTGAAGGCTATCGCCGTGCATTCAGCGAATTTGATCCCAGCAAAGTCGCGCGATATACCGAGAAGCGCATTCAGAAGCTATTGCTTGATCCAGGAATCATTCGAAATCGGCAAAAGATCGAGGCGGCTGTACGCAATGCGCGTGCGTTTCTCGCGATTCAGGAGGAGTTCGGAAGTTTTGATGCGTACTCGTGGCGCTTTGTCGGTGGAGAGCCGAAAGTAAACCGCTGGAGAGTCATGAAGCAGATTCCCGCCACCTCTACGGAATCCGATGCGCTGAGCAAAGACCTGAAAGGCCGTGGATTCAGATTCGTGGGTTCCACGGTCATTTACGCCCATATGCAGGCAGTGGGAATGGTGAACGACCACCTCGTCGAATGCTTCCGATATCGGGAAGTCGCGACAGCTATCGTCAAGCCGGAAGGTTGAACCATTGGAAGGAGCCGGAATGCCAAGACTGGACGCAAAAGTAGCATTGGTAACGGGCGGGACGAGTGGGATCGGCCTTGCGGCGGCGAAAGCACTCGCCAAAGAGGGAGCCCACGTTTACATCACCGGCCGTCGCGAACAAGAACTCGCAACGGCTGTCCAACAAATTGGGGGAAATGCGACCGGTGTACGCGGAGATGTGTCGAATGCCGGCGATCTCGACCGGCTCTACGCGCAGATCGAGAGCGAGAAACAGAGTCTCGACATTCTCTTCGCGAATGCGGGGATTGCCCGGTACGCTGTACTCGGAAACATCACTGAGGAACTATTTGATTCCATTTTCAACGTCAACGTCAAAGGGGTGCTGTTCACGGTACAGAAAGCGCTCCCGCTGATGCCTGAAGGCGCCTCGATCATTCTCAATGCGTCCGTTGTGGCCAGCAAAGGCCTGGCCTCCAACAGCGTTTACAGCGCTACGAAGGCGGCCATCCGCTCTTTCGCGCGAACGTGGACGACGGACCTTAAAGGCCGGCGAATTCGCGTCAACGCGATCAGCCCTGGCACCATCGACACGCCGGGACTGAATGAGTTGCTTGCATCCGGTGAAGCGGGTGAGCAGCGGCGGAAGATGGTCGCGAGCGCCATACCCCTCGGCCGGTTCGGCCAGCCAGACGAGGTCGCCAACGCCGTTGTGTTTCTGGCATCTGATGACAGCAGTTACATCACGGGCACTGAGCTGTTCGTCGACGGAGGCTTCGCGCAAATTTGAACTACGGGTCCGCTGGCGACCCAACAAAAGAGGGGGTGAAACCGAAAATGCAAACTCATCAGGTAAACGTACAACGGTGGAGCATAACCTCCCGGAAGCCGTTTGACACCGTTCTGGCGGCGGTGGAAGACGCGATCGGCAGGCCGAACATGGTCGAATTCACGGCAAAGGTCGCCGCCGCAACGACGTTCGAGGAAATGCAGAACGTGATTAATGAGAGCGTAAGCGAGATCGGTCTCATGGAGTTCATGCGGCTCGATCACGGCGCGATACTTGCCAAAGCCGGAGTAGACGGCGATCCGAAGAGCGTACGCGTAATCATGGGCAACCCGCTCATCATGCAATCCATGGCCAGGCTTGTTCCGGACGCCGGCTCCTATGCTCCGGTAACCGTCCTTGTCGATGAGCGTGCCGATGGCGTGCATCTTTCATATGACCGGATGGCCAGCCTCTTAGCGCCTTATGGAAACAGCGAGGCGTTGAACGTAGCTCGCGACCTGGACGCTAAGGTCGAAAATCTTTTGCGACAGGCCGCGGCTTGAAAGATTAGGAAAGGATTCGTTGTGAAGAACAAACGTGAAAGTGCGGCATCAGACGGAACCACCGCACAACCCCGGTTCCATCAACGTGCCGCTGAGATTCAGGCATACGGAACGGTAAACCATTTACTGCCTCTTGAACTCGAAGAGACGGTTCGGCTGGAGATGACCGCGCAGCTAAACCAACTTCTTGCCGACACAATGACGCTCCGCGATTTGTACAAGAAATCGCACTGGCAGGTCGCCGGGCCGACGTTCTACCAGTTGCATTTGCTTTTCGACAAGCACTTCGACGAGCAAGTGGAACTGGTCGACTCCATCGCCGAGCGGATACAACTCCTCGGCGGCATCAGCATCGCGATGGCGCACGATGTTGCTGAGATGACGCGAATCGAGCGTCCACCTCGCGGACGTGAGGCCGTCCCGGTACAGCTTTCCAGGTTGTTGGACGCGCATCAGGTGATCATTGGACAGGTTCGCAAACTGGCACGCCGTGCCGGCGAACTCGGGGACGACGGCACGAACGATCTGGTTGTCAGCGAAGTTCTGCGCCGCAACGAGCTGCAGGCATGGTTCCTGAGTGAGCATTTGGTGGATGCGCCGCTTGTTCACGCAAAGCCGGTTCACGCAAAGTAGGACGGGAATTCGCCGTCAAGGAGCGAAGGCTATGAACAGCCCTTTGAAGTGGGAGGTCTTTATCAGCCCTCAGGTCGCCGTCATCACCAGCGACTTGCCGCCGGGCGCAACGGAGAGGAAATGGTCACCGATATCGTCAACGCTGATCTCGGGCGAACGAGATGCCGTGTTGGTCGACACCTTCATCACCATGGAGCAAAACCGGGCGCTTGCCGAATGGGTCGTCGCAAGTGGAAAGAATTTGACCACGATCTATGCGACGCATGGCCATGGAGATCACTTCTTCGGTGTAAACACGATTCAACACCGCTTTCCCAATGCCCGGTTTATCGCATCGCGAGAGGCCATCTCGGTGATGCGAGAGCAACTCTCACCGCCCTGGCTTGAGGCATATTGGAAATCCCGATTCCCTGGGCAGATCGACCCGGCGCTTCCGATTGCAGAAGAACTCGCTGGGGGCGTTTTTCAACTTGAAGGTGAGGAACTCGTGAGTATTCCAGCGGGCCATACTGATACCCGGAATACGACTTGCCTCCATGTCCCTTCGATCGGCCTGGTCGTGGCGGGCGACGTTGCGTACAACGACGTTCATATCCACCTCGGCGAGTCGAATGCTGATTCAAGACAAGAGTGGATCGCCGCGCTCGACATGATCGAATCGCTGAAGCCGCGCGCCGTCATCGCGGGGCACAAGAGGCCGGGCCGCCCGGATGCTCCGAGCATTGTTGAGGAAACCAGACAATACATTCGGGACTTCGACAGGATTGCAGCAAGGACGCAAACCGCCAGGGAATTGTACGACCAGATGCTCGCGATCCATCCCGATCGAGTGAATCCCGCAGTGTTATGGAATTCGGCACGCGCAGTAAAGGGTTAAAGGAGCATTTCGGTCGGCGGAAGAACCGGAGTTCAAATCCCTGCAAACGGAGAATCAAGTGGAGAAATCGATCCAGCAGAAAAACAAAGATCTTGTACTCAAGGCGTTTGACACATTGTTCAACAAGCGCGACTATGCGACGGCTGAAACGTTCTGGTCGCCGAAGTACGTCCAGCACAGCGCACACATCGAGCCAGGGCGAGAAGGACTGTTCAACCTTGTAAAGAGCATTCCGGCGACCCTGAAGTACGAACCCGGGCTGATCGTTGCCGACGACGGCTTTGTAATCGTGCATGGGCGCTTCAGCGGCATTGGTCTCCCTGTGAACTGGATTGCGGCAGACATACTTCGTGTCGAGAACGGCATTCTGGTCGAGCACTGGGACGTCATTCAGGACGAGGCGACTGAAGACCAATCGAAGAGCAAGGCCCCGATGTTTGGTACGTCGTTTCCTGTTTATGCGCCGGAGAAAAGGAATGGATAGACACTATGACCAAATCCAATAAAGAAATCGTACTCGAAGTACTCAAGAGGTCATTTGTCGATCGAGATCCGACAGTGGTTGAGCAATATTTCGGCGCGAACTACAAGCAGCACAACCCAGTAATCCCGGACGGTCCGTCAGCAATTGCTGAGATGATCCCGACGCTTACCGCGCTCACGTATGAACCCGGCATGGCCGTCGCTGATGGCGACCTCGTAATGGTCCATGGGCGTTATACCGGCTGGGGACCAAAGCCAATGGTCGCAGTAGATATCTTCCGCGTCGAAAATGGCAAAGTTGTGGAACACTGGGACGTAATGCAGGAGGAAGTCTCGGCGGCCGATACACCCAGCGGAAACGCCATGTTCACAAAATCCTGAGTGTCTGGTTTCCGTCGAGGTTACGGCTCTGGCTGGGCCTCTCACGGCATCAGGACCGAGCGATATTGACTTTCCGCCGTCCGGCGTGGACGGCGATGAGCTGAGGCGGCGATGGCGGGTCGGGTGGGCTGTTCAGGTCCCAGGTTGCTGCGCTGCTATTTCATCTACTCGCTCCGGATAGAACGCAACATGTCCTTTAATCTGCGAAACGGCAGGAAACGGATTGTCGTATGACCACACCGCATTCACGGACTTCTTGCCTCCTGCGGACACACTGTAGTAATTGCAATCGCCTTTATAGGGGCAGTAGGTAACGTGATCCGTCCGTTCCAATTGGGAGAAATCAACATCCTCGAATGGAATGTATTGAACCGGCGGATACGTAGCTTCGCGGAGCGTGAGCGCGCTGCGCGTATCAGCAATCACACGGCCCGCGACGGACACGACGACGCGAGCGCGGTTGCGTTCGATGGAAATCGGATGATCTGGACCTGGAAGCTTGACCTGCTTTTCGTTCATGTTTTGACCTCCTCTTGAATGCAACTTCAACGGCGGCGAATGGCGGGACGCCGCGGCCTAAGGCCGCCGTTCTGCCCAAAAGATCATCTTGCCGTCTTACCGCCGTCGACGAGGTACGACGCACCGGTGATAAACGACGCCTTGTCCGACGCAAGAAACACGATGGTCTGGGCGATCTCTTCAGGCCGTCCTACCCGATTGAGTGGCACCGTCGCGGCCAGACCCGCCTTTTTTTCGGGGGTTCCGGTGAAGCGATCCAGCATCCCCGTATCGATGGGGCCCGGGGCGACCAGGTTAATGCGTACCCCCGATGCCGCGGCTTCGAGCGCAGCCGACTTGGTCAGGCCTTCAACAGCGTGCTTGCTCGCCGCGTATACAGAGGCGCCGGCAGCGCCGGTACGGCCGTAGGTAGACGATACATTGACGATGTTCCCGCTTCCCTGGTTGAGCATCACGCGCATCTCATGCTTCATGCTGAGCAACGTACCCAGCACGTTTGTGTCGAACGTCGCGGCGTAGGTTTCTGCGGTCTGTTCCGTCACCGGGCCACGTTTGCCCTCAGTTCCGGCGCAATTGACAGCCACGTCCAGATGACCAAAGCGTGCGATAGCCTGATCCACCAAGTCCCGCACTTCATTTTCATTGCGGACGTCAGTGTGAACAAAAATGGCCTCCGCTCCGAGCCCTTGCAGCTCGGCAGCTAACTCTTGTCCTTCCTTATCTCGACGACCTGACACAACAAGGCGTGCTCCTTCCTGCGCAAAGGCGAGTGCGGCAGCGCGGCCGATGCCTGTCAGTGCCCCTGTGATCAAAACAACGGGTGAACTCATCGCTATTCCCTCCTTATTTGATTTGGAAGCCCTTCCCGTCAGGCATTCATTCCGCCATCCACGGTCAGGTTTGACCCGGTAATGTACGAGGACTCCGGGCCGGCGACGAATGCCACCATCGCGGCGATCTCGTCAACACGCCCATAGCGGTCGAGCGCGGTGGCGGCCTTCTGAGGCACTGCCCAATCGCCTGCTGCGGGATTCAAATCCGTGTCGATCGGACCCGGCTGGACGTTGTTGACCGTGATGCCTCGGCTCCCGATCTCTCGAGCCAGAGCCTGAGTGAACATCTTCACGGCTCCCTTCGTGCCCGCGTAGGGAACAAGCCCGGGCGCCGCGACACGCTCGCCGACGGCGGAACCGATCGAGATGATGCGGCCGCCGCTCTTCATGTGCTTCAGCGCCGCCTGCGTCGCGATGAACACGCCACGGACGTTGATGTCAATCACGCGATCCATCTCCTCCAGCGTGGTCTCTTCGAACGGCTTCGGAATGGCGGTGCCGGCATTGTTCACCAGCACATCAAGCCGGCCGAAGGTCGCAACGGTCTTTTCGACCGCAGCCTTCACAGCTTCAGCGTCGGCGGCGTCCGCTTGAATCGCGACAGCCTTTCCGCCATTGCCTTCAATCGCTTTGACCACTGCAGACGCCGCGCTGGCGTCCTTCGCGTATGTGATGGCCACACTTGCGCCATCTTTAGCCAGCCGTTTTGCGATCGCTGCGCCGATGCCACGCGAACCGCCGGTAACAAGTGCAACTTTTTCCGTTAAAGCCAACATGTGATCTCCTATTCTTTCTCCTGAGCGATTCAGCCCTTTGCCGATCTCAACCGCCTGGTATGTTGATGTGCCGTCACTGCAAACAGATTTGGCGCAATTGGGAATACCGGCTATTCCTGATAGGAATGCACGATGGAGAGAAGAGAGCGTTTGTTATACCCCGGTCCTTAATTGGCCAAACAAGCCGTAGAATCGTTATTACTGGCATAGCATCCATTCCATAGAAGAATAGGGAGGTTCATGTGGACAAATTCGATGCGATGCAGATGTTCGTCCGCGTAGTTGAAAAAGGGAGCTTCTCCGCTGTCGCAAAGGAACGCGGAATCGGTCAACCTGCCGTGAGCAAGCAGATCTCCGCCCTTGAGAATGAGCTCGGTACCGAACTCATTCACCGCACCTCTCGGTCGATTGCGCTAACTGAACCAGGTCGCGACTTTTACGAGTCTGCTTTGCACATTCTGGACGATTTTGAGAACGCGACTTCACGAATCGGCAGAGGTCAAACTGCACCGAAAGGTCTCATTCGCGTGACCGTTCCTCCCACGTTCGCCCGTCTCCACATGGTGTCAAAGCTGGCTGCATTTTTTGCCGCCTACCCAGATTTGGCAGTTGAGATGTCGGCGTCGGAGGGTCCCTCAACCATCATCGAAGACGGCTTCGATCTGGCGATCCACTCAGGTGAGCTTCCAGACTCCACCCTGGTTGCCCGAAGATTCGCGCAGACGATGATCATTCTCGTCGCCACTCCTCAGTACCTTTCACGGCACGGCGCACCGGAATCGCCGGACGATCTCAAGCGCTTTCGATCTGTCGTTTTTGTCGAGAGAGGCTCCGTACAGCCGTGGAGCTTTGGTTCTGGACGAGACGCGAAGCGCGTTATCCCCACAGGAGTCTTTCGTACCAGCGATATTGAACAGATGCGGATGGGTGTCCTTGAGCATCTGGGGATTGCCCAGGCGCCGGCATGGCTCTTCGCCGCAGAACTCAGGGAAGGCACTGTTGTACGTCTTTTGACTCCGTACGAACGAACTGTGCCAATCCTTGCGGTTCGACCTGCAAGCCGCCGGCTGTCGACCAAAGTACGGATCTTCATCGAGCACCTGGAGAAGACTTTCGCGCTCTGCTCCCAGTTCAATCCGCGGTCGGCCTAAACTATTGTCCGGCGCGGTGTCGTAACGGTCACGATCGAACCGACTCGCCTCTAGCTTCCAGCAGCCCTTTTTTCGACTTCGCGTGGTCGACGGGCACCCGATCTGGCAACGTGGCAACAAACGGCCAACCACACGACGCAGCCGTTTGAAGCAGTTCGGATTTTGCGCCTCCGTAACCAGTTCGATTTGCATCGCGGCCTCGCCCATAGGCAGACGGTTCTTCCCGTTGATCATGGTCTTCGTCGATCTCGGCGAAACCTGAAGGGGAGCGTCGAGGAACGTCATTATCCTGATCTGCCCTTCGGTCCTGGGCACAGCTTCGGGCCAAATTCCCGCGCCCTGCGGTCTTCGAAGCTTCTGCTTCGTCTGACGACGCCGTTCCGGTTCTGGCTCCCCCATTCTGGTCCCCCCAGAAAAGCAGCTTCTTGCCTTGGGAGCGGCGGCCTCTCGCTCTTGAGTGCCCCAGGACACGCGGGCAGAACAGGAAAAACGACCATGTACCTCAACAGACTCACCCTCATCGGATTCATCGGCGGAGACGCCGAGACAAAGACCATCAGTAACGGATCAACCTTCACCGCATTCTCGGTGGCCACGCAACGCTCGTGGAAGAACTCGGAAGGCGCGTGGGAATCCCGCACCGAATGGCACCGCTGCGTTTCGTTCGGCAAGTTGGCCGATTTCGCGGCAACCTTGAAGAAAGGCGCCCACGTGCAGGTGGAAGGCGAACTTCGTGGCCGCGAATACGAGAAGGACGGCGTGAAGCACAAAGTCTTCGAATGCCGTCTCGAATCGATCCTGAAGCTGGATCGCGCCGAGCGCCGCGGAGAGGACGAATTTGAGGATCCAGAGAGCTGATCAACAAGGAGGGGTGTTCACCCCCTCGGGTGACGCCCCTCCGTTCCGCCGTCCAGCTCACACCGGCGAAACGCTGTCATGAATGATGGCTTAATTGCGCTCACCGGGGATTACCTCGAACCCGCCGAGTGCATCTGCGAGAGGCCACATCACAGAGCTCGGTCGATCACTAACATCGTGGACTGGGCTAGTGATTCAGCGGCTCAGGAATGGATTCCGCATCTTCGAACACAGTTGACACAGTGAGATGGCGCCACTTCTCGGCCTCGCTTGCGCGGGCAGCTTCCGCCTGGTGCACACGCTTCTCCGCATCCACACCGAGGATCAACCTGAGCGGCACCTCATCGCTGTTCGCCAGTTGCACAATCACGTCCGCGATCTTGCGCGGGTCGCCTTCCGAACGTCCTTCGAGACTTCGCAGCAGCTTGAGCATCGAACCGACCGAGGCCTCGTAGTCCGGCAGCAGATCCGGCGCATTCTGCCCTGCCCGCCGCGCCCAGTTGGTCCGAATGCCGCCCGGCTCCAGCGTGCAGACCTTGACCCCGAACGGCGCGACCTCCATCGCCAGAGCGTCGCTGAAACCGCCCACGGCCCACTTGGCCGCGTGATACGGCGTGTTGCCGGCGATACGCCATGCGGCCACCGACCGACGACACCTGAAAGATGTGACCGCTCTTCTGCTTGCGCATTACCGGTATAGCGGCGCGCGTCGTGTAAACCACGCCGTAGAAACACGTGTCCACGACCGCCTGGAAGTCCTCCGCGCTCATCTGCTCGAACGGCGCAAACTGCCCATAACCGGCATTATTGACCAGCACATCCAGCCGCCCGAAGGTGTCCACCGCTAACTGCACGGCTGCCTTTGCGGCCGACCTCATCGCGCACTTCCAACGTAACGGGCTTCACCCGCTCACCGTACTGCGCCACCAGCGGCGCCAGTTCTTCCGTGCGACGCGCTCCGGCTACGACGTTGTCACCTGCCTCCAGTGCTGCTTCGGCGATGTTCCGCCCCAATCCGTTTCCGCTTCCCGTAATCAACCAAGTCTTCTGTGTCATTTTCTGATCCTTTCTTGATTCATTCATGCTCGGACGAAATCGAATTGCGCCTATGCCAGGATCTGGTCGCGCAGACCGCCGTAGCAGATTGCTCGCGGCATCGCCTTTGCATACATTTCGTACGGGAACCCAAGTTCAATCACGCTTGCCTCGTCCAGCGTCTTCAATTGATCTGCTGAGAGCGTCAGATCGAAGCTCGCGAGATTGTCCTGGAACTGCGACAGCTTCCGCGCGCCGATGATCGGAATGACCGGCACGGGTCGATAGCGAAGCCACGCCAGCGCCACCTGCGCCATGCTGCGGCCGGTCTCATCGGACACACTCTTGACGGCGGCGACGATGCGGCCGCTGCGCACTGGCTCCGGCATGAAGTCTTTCGCCATGTCGGTGTTCATGCGCGCCTGCTCAGGCGACCCGTGGCCGTGATACTTGCCGGTCAGTACGCCGCCCGCCAACGGCGACCACGCCGTCACTCCGATGTTCAACGCCTTGGCCATCGGGATCAGCTCCCGCTCGACCGTTCGCTCGATCAGGCTGTATTCAATCTGCAATCCGACGAAGGGAGACCACCCACGAAGGTGGGCCAGTGTATTCGCCTGAGCGATCCACCAGGCGGGAGCATCGGAGATGCCCGTGTAGAGCACCTTGCCCGCTCGAACCAGATCGTCGAGTCCTCGCATGACCTCTTCGACGGGCGTGATCTGATCCCAGATATGGACCCAATAAAGGTCGATGTAGTCGGTCTTCAGTCGTTTGAGACTCGCTTCCACCGCCTGCATCATATTCTTGCGCTGGTTGCCCGCGGCGTTCGGGTCTGTGCCCGGAAAAGCGTTGGTGTATTTCGTGGCAAGCACTACGCTCTGGCGATGGCCCTCCATAAACTCGCCGAGGAACGATTCGCTCGTCCCGTTCGTGTAGAGGTTGGCGGTGTCGATGAAATTGCCCCCAGCCTCGCGGAAGGCATCGTATACCTTCCGTGCCTCGTCCTTGGCCGTACCCCAACCCCAGTCCTCGCCGAAGGTCATCGTGCCGAGCGCTGCCTCTGAAACTCGAAGTCCGCTGTTGCCCAAAAGTCGGTATTTCATATGAATCTCCTTTTTCCACGATCATGGTATCCTCGCTTCTACCACTATGAATGCGTGCGCACTCATCAAGATTCAAAAAAGCTACCGGCGCGTAATCCCCGCCCACAGCATTTCAAACCCGGCGGTCCGGTACATCTCTGCCCTTTCCGGCTCCCGCACCATAAAGTCCATCGTCATCTCTGCGAGCGCGCCCAGCGCCGCCCCGATGAAAGCCTGCGGTATATCCTTATAGATCTTTTGTGTCACCGCATCCTCCGCCATCCTCTGAATTTCGGCGAACGGTGCGGATCCCGCCTGCTTCGACTCCTCTGTCAGCCCACCCCAGACCTGAATTTGCTTGAGAACCTTTTGCTGGTCCGGGTTGGCGACGCCCCACTGTACATAGCCATTCCAGACGTGCTCTAATCGATGGCGCACGCTCTGCTTACGCGGGAAACTGGACATCATCGCATCCGCCAACTCCAACTTGAGCTCGCGATACAACGCGTTGATCAGCTCATCCTTCGTTTTGAAGTAGGTAAACAGCGAGCCTTCCGCAATCCCGGCCGCACTCGTAATGGCTGCCGTCGGAGCACCCAGTCCCCGCTCCGCGAAAACCTGGGTCGCGGCGGAAAGGATCGCGTTGCGTTTGTCTTCGCTCTTCGGCTTCGCCATTAGTCAGCGGCTTTCTATAGATGAGTATATACTCATCAATAGTGAAGTGCAAGCGAGATCTGATAACTCTGGCGTGTCCGTTGAGGGTTTGCTGCGGATACGTTCGTGGATCGTCGACGCGCTCACCCGCATGAAAGTCGCCGACCGCCTTTTAGCCCGTGGGCCATGAGCTTGACACGGGGCGGATGCTCTTATTGTGGTGGGCGAGAGATCCCCAACTTCTGCATCTTGTATGCCAGCGACGTCCTCTTGAGGCCCAGGCGAGCTGCCGCTCCACGTGCGCCTCCGACAACCCAGTTGCTTTCGCGGAGCGCTCGCAGAATCTGCTCTCGCTCGGCTTGCTCCAATGCATTTCCCCCGCTGAAGGCTGGGTCATTCAGGATTTCAGAATTGACAAGACCGGCGACAGGGTGTACGTTAA
>CAVUUB010000021.1:0-385000 GCA_963744555.1 Bryobacterales bacterium
CTCGGCGTCCCCTACGCCGAGGGGTTCCGCCGCCTGCGGCTCGGTGGCTGACCAGCCGGACGCCGGCGGCCGGGAGATCGTCCCGGCGATCCTTCACGTCGACATGGACAGCTTCTTCGCGTCGGTCGAGGTTCTCGACGACCCGTCGCTGGCCGGCCAGCCGGTGATCGTCGGCGGGAGCGGGGCCCGCGGCGTCGTTGCGTCGTGCACGTACGAGGCCCGGGCGTTCGGCGTCCACTCGGCGATGCCGTCGCTGCGGGCCCGGCAGCTCTGCCCGGACGCGATCTTCGTCGACGGTCACTACTCCCGCTACGCCGCGATGAGCCAGATGCTCCGCGACGTCCTGCTGTCGGTGACGCCGCTCGTCGAGCCGATCGGCCTCGACGAGGCGTTCCTCGACGTGACCGGGGCGCGGCGGCTGCTCGGCCCGCCGGAGACGATCGCCCACGAGATCCGCCAGCGCGTCAGCGACGGGTTGTCGCTCGACTGCTCCGTCGGCGTCGGCCGGTCGAAGATGGTCGCCAAGTTGGCGTCGCGGGCGGCGAAGCCGACGGCCGACCGTACCGGCCGGCGGCCGGGGCCGGGCGTCGTCGTCGTTCGGCCGGACGACGAGCTGGCGTTCCTCCACCCGCTGCCCGTCGAGGCGCTCTGGGGTGTCGGTCCGGCGACGGCGAAGCGGCTGCACGACGTCGGCGTCCGGACGGTTGGTGAGCTGGCCGCGTTGGACGAGGAGGTCGTCGTCCGCCGCGTCGGCCGGGCCCACGGTCTGCACCTCGCCGCCCTCGCCCGGGCCGACGACCCCGGGGTGGTCGTGCCCGACCGACCGGCGAAGTCGGTCGGTCACGAGGAGACGTTCCGCGACGACCTCTACGACCCGGCGACGCTGCAGCGCCACGCGGTGCGGATGGCCGAGTCGGTCGCCGGCCACCTCCGCGACGGCGACCTGGCCGCCCGGACGGTGACCGTCAAGGTGAAGTTCGCCGACTTCACGATGGCCACCCGGTCGCACACCCTCCCCGTCGCGGTCGACACCGGCGGGGCGATCGCCGCGGTCGCCGGCGCCCTGCTCGACGCGGTCGACCCGGACCCGGGCGTCCGCCTGCTCGGGATCAGCGTCTCCGGGCTCCAGCCGTCCGCCCGGGCGCAGCAGCTCGCGTTCGATCTCGATGCCGATACCGACGCCACCGGCCCAAGGGCCGTCGGCGCAGAATCGGCCGGCTCCGGGCCGACGAGCGCGGACGAGCGGAGCCGCCGGGCGGCCCGACTACAGGCCGAGTGGGCGGACGTCACCGCGGCGGTCGACGCCATCCGCTCCCGTTTCGGCCGTCGCGCTGTCGGCACCGTCGCTATGGTCGGTGACGACGGGATTACCGTCCCGGCCCGCCGGGAGGCGCCGTGGGGGCCGGCGGCCGACCGGGACGGCGGCGACGACCAGGACCGGCCCGCGTCCTAGGCCCCCCACCAGTACATCCACCGGCCGTGCGGATGGACGTCGGCCAGCCGGTGGACCCGCGACCCGGCGGCCGTCGCGGTCGACGTCGACGAGCACGACCGCGGTGGCCCCCTTGGGCGGGCGGTCACCGGCCCGGTCGGCCGGCGCCGGCGGGACGGGCAGGCCGGGCACTTCGTACGGGAGCTCGGCGAAGACCCACGAGACCGGCCGGGACCGGGCGACGTCGGCGATCGCCGCCCCGAGCGCCTGCTGGCGTTCGGTCGTCAGGTACGCCGCGACCCACGAGTGGTAGACGCAGAGGTGGGCGTCCGGCGGCGCCTCGGCGACGCGTCTCGGCGAGGTCGTCGACGACGTCGCCGGTGCGAACGTTCCCCGGTCGGGAGCCGCCCGGGCGAGGTCGATCGCCGCCCGCAGCCGGGCGAACCGGGTGACGTGCTCCGGCCATTGGCAGGCGAGCAGCCAGCGGGCCGCGTCGTCATCGTCGACGTCGACCGGCTGCCGGTCGATCCCGGCCCGGTAGGCGACCGGGGGCAGCGCGAGGTCGGGCAGGACGCCGGCGCGGACGTCGCAGTCGAGGATGACCGGCGAGCCGGCGACGCCGGCGCCCGGCGCATCGGCGCCCGGCGCATCGGCGCCCGTTGAGCTGGCGTAGCGGTACGCGTAGCGGTCGAAGAGGAGGTTCAGGCCGGCCGACGCACCGAGGTCGACGAGGGCCAGCGGCCGGCCGGCTGCCGCAGCGACCGTGACGAACGCCGGCAGTAGGACCGCGCAACGACCGACCTCGTTCGTCTGCGTTGCCCGCGTCACCAGCAGGTCGGCCAGCTCGGTTCGGTGCGCCTGGCAGAAGGCCGCGAACTCGACGAACGGGTCCCGGTCGTCCGCCGGCCGGCGGGCCGGCGTCCCCCGCCACTCGGCCACCGTCCGGTAGTGGTCGGCCAGCCGGTCGTCGGCCCCGCCGAGCAGGAGGAAGTGGACGGCCGCCAGCAGCAGGTTCGGCCGCCGCTGGGCCGGTGGCGCCAGGCCGGTCAGGTCGAGCAGCGAGCGGTCGTCGGCGACGCCGCGACAGATGCGCTCGTAGACGGCTGTGCCGTCCCGCCCGACCGCGACCGCGAACGACCGGAACTGGTCGGCCAGCGGCGGCCCCCCACTACCACCAGCACCGCTCTCGTTGTCGCGGTTCGGCCCGTTGCCGGCGTCGGGGTCGTGATCAGCGCTCATCGGACTGCCACGGTGCCATCAGAGGCTGGCCGGCAGCAAGGGCGTGATGGCGGCGAAGAAGAAGAACAGGACGACGAGGACCGCGACCGCGCCGGGGACGTAGACGGCCCACCGTCGCCGGGCCCGCCGGGCGAACCGCCAGACCGCGACCGTCGACCGCGACGACGGCCACGCCGAGCCCGACGGCCGCCGCCCAGCGCCCGGCCCCCTCACCGGTGCCGCCGGCCAGGCCGGTCCCCGGCAACGTCGCCGCGGCCCGGCCGGGCGCCCGGCTCGCGGCCCGTCCCCCGTCCGCCGCCCGCTCGCTCGTGGCTTTCGGTGCCGCGGCCGGGAAGAGGAGGGACGACGTCAGCGTCGCCGTGACGACGAGGCGGGTCGCCGCGCTGTACCGCGGATTGCACGTCGTGAGCGTGAGCACGGCCCGCGGGCTCGACCCGACGACCGCGACGTCGGTCGGCTGGACGACCTGCTGGGCGTCCGCGGTGTAGACGAAGATGCCCTGCGCCGTCGTGAGCACGATCGGGCGGCCGGGCGTGACCTGGTCGAGGTCGTAGAACGGGTGGGCGTACGTCGTCCGGTGGCCGGCGATGGCGACGTTGCCCCGCTCGCCGGGGAGCGGCGTACCGGGGTAGTGGCCGGGGCCCAGCTCGAGCTGGTCGGTGCCGACGCCCTCGACGACGACCTGGTCGAGCCCGATGGTCGGGATCTGGATCGTGCCGATCGGCTGGCCGGCGGCCGGCGGAGCGACCGAGGGGCGACGGCCGGCGGGCCGGGCGGGGCGGCCGGGGGCGGGCTGGCGGCCGGCGGGGCGAGTAGGGCGTTCGCCGGAGCTGGACGGGCGGCGATCCGGGCCGCCCGGCCGGTCGCCCCGGGCGGCAGCGTCTTCGCCAGCTCCCCCCGCAGCACGGACTGGCTGTGCGCCTCGAAGATCCCGGTGCCCCAGAGCCCGAACGCGGTGAAGAGCAGGACCAGGATGCCGGCTGCCAAAAGGGTACGACCGGCGGTGCGCCCGGCCCCTCGGAGCACCTGGGGGAGATGACGGCCACTATTGTCGCTCGTGATGGTCAGCCCCCGACTCGCACCCGTCCTGGCTCGGGGGCGTCAGGGGCTGGTGCACCTGGCGACCGCCCACCCAGCCGTGCGGGGCGTCATGTCCCGAGCCGCCGACGAACTGGCGCGAGCGGCTCGTATCGGAACGGTCGTCGCCGAGGCCCGGTCTGCCGGTGACGATCTCTACGGCGACCGATACTTCGGCGTCGGCCGCGACCCGTCCGGCGACCGGCAGGGCCACTCCGGCTACGCGACCTACGACCGGGTCTCGTCGAACGCGGACATCGCCGCCTACCTCCTCTGGCGCAACTTCCGGGTCCGGCGCACGCTCGACGTCGGCTGCGCCCGCGGCTACCTCGTCGAGGCGCTCCGCGAGCTCGGCGTCGACGCCCACGGGTGCGACGTCAGCGGTACGCGGTCGAGCACGCCGCGCCCGGTGCGCTCGGCTACGTCCGGCTCGGCGACCTGTCGCACGGCCTGCCGTACGACGACGGCGAGTTCGAGCTCGTCTCCGCGCTCGAGATCCTCGAGCACCTGCCGCCGGCCGCGGTGCCGGCCGCGCTGGCCGAGCTCCGTCGCGTCTGCGGCGGCATCGTCTACGCCACGATCCCGTCGTTCGGCCACAACGCGTCCGGACCGGACGGTCATCTCGACGGCAAGGTGCGGCCGGAGCGGCTGGCCGACTACGAGGCGCTCGGCGACGGCCTGACCGGCCCGGTCCCGACGACGACCTGGCCGTCGACGCCGACGGCGGCCCGATCGAGGGCCACCTGACGATCGCGTCGTTCGGGTGGTGGACGGCCCGGTTCGCCGATGCCGGCTTCGACCGCTGGGCGGACGTCGAGCAGCGGCTCTACGCCGACATCGCGCCGGCCGGGCTCGGGCGGTTCTGGAACCTCTACGTCTTCGCCTTGCCCGACACGCCGATCGAGCTGGCCGCCCCCCGGCGGCCGGACGTCACGTTGCGGGATCTCGGCCTCGTCCACCCGCTCATCGAGCACTCGGCGATGGAGGCCGCGGCGGCCGAAGACGGCTGAACAGCTGGCTCAGGCCCGGGGCCGGGGGCCGGCTCAGCCGACGGTGACGAGCGTGCCGATCGGCGTCATCGGCCAGACGACCGCGGCGTTCGCCGGCGGCATCTCGACGCAGCCGTCGCTCTGGGGGAAGCCGTAGCTGCCGCGGACGTACCCGTGCAGGGCGTCGCCGCCGTTGAAGTAGCTGACCCACGGGATGCCGGGGTCGCTGTAGTTGGAGCCCGTCGGGGTTGGTCCCGCTCATCGTCGTCACCTTGTAGCGGGCGTAGACGGGGAACGTCCCTGTCGCGGTCGCCGCGGCCGGCACGCCGGTGTTGGCCAGCGTCGAGTAGGCGACCGAGCCGTTCTGGTAGACGGTCGCGGTCTCCGGGAGTGTCTTCGGTCACGAGACGTAGCCGTACGGCTGCGGGTCGGTCGCCCCGGTCGTCGCCGCCTGGAGCAGGTCGGTCCAGACCTGCGGGCCGGCCAGCCCGTCGGTCTTCAGGCCGTGCTGTGTCTCGAAGCTCATGATGGCGCCCTTGGTGATGACGTTGTATGTGCCGGGCGTCCACAGCGAGGTCAGCGAGGCCGGCTGGTTGGCCCAGCGCCACGAGAACGTGCCCTGCTGGGCGTCGGCCTCCTGCTGCGGCGACGTCGACGGCGTGGCCGGCGTGAAGCTGACCGGCAGGTAGCCGAGCTGGGCGAGCAGCTGCTGCAGGCGCAGGGTCGAGCCCGGGGCCACCGTGAAGCCGACGGTCACCGTCGCCGTCAGGTGCTGGCCCTCGGCGGCGACGAGCCCGGTCGGGCCGCCGGGGATCGTCAGCGACTCCTGGAGCCGGGGACGAGCGGCCCGCTGGCGACGAACTCGAGGTCGGTCGGCGGAGAGCGGCGACCAGGTGCCGGCGACCGCTGGGCGAGAAGGTCGGCATCGGGCTCGTCGGGGCCAGCGGCGTCGAGAGGTCGACGGTGATCGTCGCGGACGGCACGACGTCGGTGGCTCCGGTGGCCGGCGTCGTCGCGACGACGTCGAGCGGCAGGATGGTCGGCGTGCCGGTGGCCGCGGCGGTGCTGCCGTGCGGGGATGCAGGTAGAGGGCGACGCCGCCCCCGACGATGGCCAGGAGCACGACGACGATGGCGATCGTCAGCCAGAGCCCGGTCCGCCGTTTCGGCGGCCGGCCGTGGGCCGGCTTCGTGCTGCATCTGTCCCTCCGATTCCGCCGACCTGACCGCCATTCGAATGATACATGCGTCATGACGGCGGAAACCGTCAACAATGTTCACTTTTTCCCTGGCTACGGGGAATCTCCTGTCGTCGGCGGGCGACGCTATCGACGTCCGGGCGGCGATCGGTCCCGCCGGAGGCGCTGGTTACTCGATGGCGTCGGTCAGTCGCTGGGCCATCGAGGCCGAGCGCCCGGCCGTCCGTCACCTTCTGGCCCGCCGGCGTCACGCACGTAGAACGCGTCGACGACCTCGTCGCCGAGCGTCGACACCCGGGCCGAGACGACGTCGAGGTCGCAGTCGAACAGCGTCCGGGTGACCCGGTGCAGCAGGCCGACCTCGTCGGGGGCCCGGATCTCGAGCACGGTGGACGACGCCGAGGCCTCGTTGTCGACGAGGACCTGGGGATCGACCGGCCGGGCCGCGGACGGGCCGGCGGCCGCCGGCGTAGGCCCGGGCCTTGGCCGCCAGCCGGTCGTCGAGGGCCAGCCGGTCGGCCAGGACGGCGTCGAGATCCTCCCGGAGCCGGCGCTGTCCGGCCACGAGCCGCGGCCGACCTCGACGGTGAACACCTCCACCGCGACGCCGTCCGTCGCTGGTGACGTCGGCGCTGCGGACGTCGAGGCCGTGCAGGGCGAGGATGCCGGCCACCGACGGCCAGCAGCCCCGGCGGTCCGGCGGCGGCCACGACGACCTGCGGCGGATCAGGAGCACCGCCGGCTCGCCCGGTCGACCGGACGTCGTCCATCACCGCCCGGTGGGCGTCGGTGACCCAGCCACCGCCCGGGCCGGTCGCCGGCCGGTCGCCGCCGTCGAGGAACCGGTCGGTCCGGCTGACGAGATCGGCCACGAGGCCGGCCTTCCACGTTCCCCAGGCGGACGGGCCGGTGGCGAGGCTGTCGGCCTCGGTGAGCGCGCCGAGCAGGCGGAGCGTGCGCCGGTCGCCGACGGCCGCGGCGACCGTCTCGATGGTCGTCGGGTCGTCGAGGTCGCGGCGGGTCGCCGCGTCCGGCAGCAGCAGGTGGTAGCCGCACCATGGCGACGAGCGTGTCGACGTCGTCCGGGGCGAAGCCCATCCGCTCGGCGATCGTCCGGCCACGAGGACGACGCCGACCTCGGTGTGGTCGCCCGGGTAGCCCTTGCCGATGTCGTGGAGCAGCGTACCGACGAGCAGCAGGTCGGGCCGGTCGACCCGGTCGACGAGCGCGGCCGCGTTGGCCGCCGCCTCGAGCAGGTGCCGGTCGACGGTGAACCGGTGGTAGGCGTTGCGCTGCGGCCGGTTGCGGACGGCCGCCCACTCGGGCAGGAACCGGACGAGCAGGCCCTGCTGGTCGAGCGACTCGAGCGCGTCGATCGCCGGTCGGCCGGTCGCCAGCACCCGGACGAGGGCCTGGCGGGTCTCCGGCGGCCACGGGTCGGGCAGCGCCGGCGATCTGGTCGGCCAGGCGGTGCAGCGCGGCCCGGGCGATCGGCACGTTCGCGCTCGGCCGCTACCGCGGCGAGCGCGGAACGGCAGCGACGAGTCGTCGGCGACCGCGGCGGCCGGCGTCAGGGCGGCCTCGCCGCTGGACGATCGCCACGCCCGGCTCGACCTCGCCGTCGGCCGGCGGCGGCCCGTCGCCCACCGCCGTCGACCGCCGTCCGAACCGACCGCGACCCCGACCGCGACCGGTGTCGGGCTGCCAGAGGCGCTGGCGCCGCCACGCGTCCTCGCTGACCCACGCGACTGTCCGGCCGGCCTCGGCGACCGCGGCCATCAGGCCGTCGGCGTCCGCGTAGTCGAGCACGGCGGCGATGTGGTCCTGGTCCTGCAGCAGCAGGCGGTCGAGCTCGCGCCCGCGCTCCGGTGCAGCTCGACGCGGATCTCCGGTGAGCAGCCCGGCCGCCGGCTCGAGCGAGGCCAGGTCGACGTAGTCGGCGAGCAGCGGGGCGTAGGCGGCGACGGCCCGCAGCACGTTGACGTCGCGGAGGCCGCCGTGGCTGTCCTTCAGGTCCGGTTCGAGCAGGAAGGCCAGGTCGCCGTAGGTCCGGCGCCGCTCGGCCATCTGGGCGGCGAGCGCCGGCAGCCACGTCGCGCCCAGCCGGCTCCGCCAGAGCTCGGTCGCCTTGGCCAGCAGGGGTTCCGCCACCCGGGCGTCGCCCCAGACCAGCCGGGCGTCGAGCAGGCCGAGGGCGACCCGGAGGTCGTCGACCGCGGCGTCGACGACCTCGGAGGGCCGGCGGACGCTGTGGTCGAGGTGGACGCCCTGGTCCCAGACCGGGTACCAGATGGCGTCGGCCAGCTTGGCGACGTCCCGCCGCCCTCGTGGACGAGGACGACGTCGAGGTCGCTGTACGGGCAGAGCTCGCCGCGGCCGTAGCCGCCGACCGCGAGCAGGGCCAGCCGCCGGGGGTTGCCGTCGCTCGGCCCGGTCGGCCAGGCCGGACAGCCAGGCGTCGGCCGCCTCGGCGTAGGCCCGGCAGAACGCCCGGCCCCGCAGTCCCGGCTGGTCGAGGAGGGCCTGGCGACGGTCACGGAGCGACACCTCGGCCATAGCTCGGCAACGTAGCATCGGCCCCACCGGGAACGGCGCGCCGGGCTCCGGGCGTCACGGGACGCCGGCGGGCCCCCGACCGACCGACAGGAGGCTGGTATGGCAGGCGATATCGAGAAGCGTAAGAGCGGTGGTCTCCGGGTGGTCGACGGCGTCGTCCTCGTCGCGGTCGGCGTCGTCGGCGTGATCGTCGCCTTCTGGGTCCTCGGCGCGGTCGCCGGCATCCTCTGGGGCCTGATCAAGATCGTCATCCTCGTGGCGATCGTCGTCGGCATCCTCTGGCTGCTCGTCGGCCGCCGCCGAAGTTAGTAGGCAGAGGAAGTTAGTAGGCAGAGGTAGCGAGGCAGCTGACCGATCAGGTCGTCGGCACCTTGGCGACGAGGCCGGTCACCGTCATCTGGAACGTCCCGTTCGACGCCCGGAAGTACGGCGCGTTCGAGCCGACGAGCTCGAGCTCGATCGTGTCGCCGGGGGCGAACCGGTAGTCGTTCGGGTTCAGTTCGAAGCGGACCGTCGTCGTGGCGACCGCGGTCGCCGGCGTGCCGGCCGCCTGGTCGCCGACCCCCTGGTTGACGGGCGGCCGGACGACGCCCATGGCGGCGATCTGGCGCGTCCCGTCCGGGTTGACGTCCCACAGCCGGCCGACGAGCTCGGGGTAGTTGCCGGTGATCCGGAGACGGGCGGTGACCTGGACGCCGCCGAGCAACGTCGCGCCGGCCGGACCGGCGGCCCGCTGGTAGACCGCGGTGCCCGGCTCCGCGGTCGCGGGCATCGGATCGCAGAGGGACGACGAGTACGCGGGGTTCAGCGCGGCCGCGACCGTCGGGTCGCCGCCGGACGACGTCACGACCTGGTCGGCCGGACCGGTCAGCCGGACCGATCCGTGCTGGAGGGCGGTCAGGCTGCGACCGGTGATCGGCGGGCCGGACGGCGATGTCTTCGGGCACGTCTGAGCGATGGCGACGGTCCCGGTGGCCGGCCGCCGGCGGGCGAGCATGACCGAGTCGAGGAACGCCAGCCCGCGCTCGTTCGTCTGGGCGATGTCGGCCGCCTTGTCCTGGGCCCAGCCGTGGCCGACATCGTCGAACATCAAGAGCAGCGGCGTCCGAGCGCCGGACGCGGTCACCCGGTTGGCGTAGTGCGTCGCCTCGGACACCGGGAAGAGCGAGTCCGTCCAGCCGCTCTGGATGGCCGTCGGCGCCGGGCCGCCCCGGGGCATCGGGATGCCGATCGCCGACTTGTACGTCTGCAGGATCGTCAGCGCCTGGGCCGCCGACGCGGTGTACGGCTCGCCGGCGGAGATCTCGTGGTACCACGTCGTCAGGTCCGACTGCGGATCGACGTCGGGCGGCGAGAGGTAGTACGACGCGGTGACGCCGTAGAGGAGTGTGTTCCAGCTCTGCTTCTCGACGCCGACCGGCACGCGATCTGTCCGGGCCGGCGTGTTCGCGGTCGTCGACAGCCGGCCGTTCGGGACGAGCGCGGTGACGAGGTCGTCCCACGGCCACATCGCGTAGACCGCGGCGACCGCCATCGGGACGTGCCGGCCGGGGCTCGTGAACGGCGCGAACCGGCCGTTCGGTAGCCGGATGCGGTTCTTGAGCATCGCCAGCTCGAGCGCCTGGCCGGCGCCGTACGAGACGCCGGCGACCGCGATGTCCGGCTTCGCCAGCCCCTCGTCGACGAGCCGGCCGGCCAGGTACTGCGTGTCGCGGACCTCGTAGCGCTGGTCGGCCAGCTGGATCCAGCCCTTCGCGCACGCCGGCGTCCCCGCCCGGCTGGCCGCGGTCCCGCACGAGTCGCCGAACCCGCGGGCCGTGTACATCAGCACCGCGTAGCCGCGGTCGGCCAGCGTGACGTCGTCGATCCCGCCGTCGTCGCTATTGACCTCGTACTCCTTCTTCGATTCGCCGAGCCCGTGCAGGAGGACGATCAGCGGGAACGGGCCCTTCCCGGTGGCCGGCAGGGCGACGTCCGCGTCGAGCGGCACGCCGTCGAAGCTCGGCACCCGCCGGTCCGTCGACCCTTGCTGGCCGCCCGGGCAGAACCGGATGCCGTACTCCGGCGTGCATGTCAGCTGCCCGAACGGGCGGGGCGCGGCTGACGACGGGGGAGCGGCCGGCGTCGTCGCCGCGCCGGCCGGCATCGTGATCGGCATCGTGATCGGCAGGGCGAGCGCGCCGACGATCGCCCCCAGCACCGACAGTCGAGCCACCCCCCGGGGCCTCTTCATGTCATCCGCTCCCGACGAGCGACTCGAAGAGATCGAGGTGGTCGGCGACCATCCGGCCGGTCGAGAAGTAGCCGTCGACCGCGGCCCGGCAGTTGGCCCGGTCGATCTGGTCGAGGCGCAGGATCGCCTCGGTCATCGCCCGCTCGTCCGCGCAGAGGAACCCGGTTTTTCCGTCCTCGACGACCTCCGGCGCCGCGCCTTCCGGGAACGCCAGGACCGGCGTGCCCGAGGCCAGCGACTCGAGCATGACGAGGCCGAACGGCTCGTTCGGTAGCGATCAGCCAGCACTCATGCGCATCTTCAACGAGATCTTCACCAAGTTCGGCTGCAAGCGGACTCAACGCAATACCGTCAAGAGCTTTCAAAATCGCTTGGCCCTCTGGCAAGCGGTGCTGCACCACGCCATCGCGACCGCAGAGTATTGTGTAAGGAAAACGGTTGCAGATCGCGCGGAATTGTTCGCTCGAAATTTCTTCGCCCGGCAACGGGGAAAGAGCTATCACGATTCGATAACCGTGGTGTTCCAGATAAGCAAGTTGCCGATATTCCGCATACTCGTTCCCAGCACGCGGAGGATACGGTGGCACGTGTGTAACACACAAGACCGTTCGCGCTAGATGGAAAGTTTGTGATCTTTCGCGGAAGCCATCTAACGCCTCCACGGTGAAACGGTCCGCCGAGCGAGATTTTTCCGGCATAAGCAACGGCGGAGCTGGCGTAAGTGCTGTTCGAGGTTTCGGGGCTTCAAAATAATGGATGAGCGGGTTGATAGGGGACTTTGCAACTTCAGGGTGCTGTTTCAGGTAAAGGTCGACATCAAAAGCCGGATGCGGTCTCCTGCGCTCTGCCCTCCAAACTCAGGAAGTGAACCAGCGGGTTCAGTTTTGCATGTGCCACATCCGGATTGGACCGCAAGTAATAAGCTCCGTCGAATAAGCGATTAGGACTGCGGCCTTCCAAGGCGCCTGTCTGAAGATAGTGGAGCAGAGGGTTAAGACCTGATTTAGCAATGTCCCGGTAGGTCTCAAGATAGTACGAGCTGTCGAACAGCGGGTGCGGGTCGAGGCCCGCCTGACCGCCCTGCATAGCAAAATGCACTAGAGGATTGATTCCGCTTTGTGCTAGGTCGGGATTGTTCTCAAGATAAAAGGATGTGTCAAATAATCGGTGAGGGTCTTTACCTGCGGCGGCGCCACTTTTCAGGTAATGGTCATAGGGGCTGATGTCAGACAATTCCAGGTCAGCGCACTGACGGATGTAGAATTCGACGTCGAAGAACGGCTGGATGAGTTCAACGTCCGATCGCAACTGGGTCGCTGATTCGCGAAAGTGCGGAAGCTCGTCGCTTATCTGGTTGATTCGCCCGCCCTCAGCTGGCCGTGTGGCCCTGCCTTCATCGCGGCCAAACCTCACGTAGTGAACCAATGGATTAAGACCAGACTCAGCTACACCACGGTGCGCTGCTAGATACCAATCAGAGTCAAAAGTCGGACTAGGGTCGCGGCCCTCTTTGGCCCCGCAGAGCAAATAATGAACGAGCGGATCGAGGCCCGCCCTGCGAACGTCGGGATATCGCTCTAAATACCATGTAGCATTCAACCACGGTTGCCTCCATCGACCTTCCTTCGATCCATACATCAGATAATGCACAAGCGGATTCACGCCTGACTGAGCGACATCCGGATTCTGTTGGAGATAAAGAGATGAGTTGAACAGCGGGTGCGGGTCCTTGCCTTCTTTCCAACCCACCTGAAGATAATGTTCGAGTGGGGTCAGCTGACTAAAGTTAAGGTCCGCGCATTGGTCGCGATAGAACTGCGCATCAAACAAAGGATGTGGATTCCGGCCTTCGGCAGCTCCCCAAAGAAAATAGTGCACCAGAGCGGGAATGCCAGATTTCCCAATGTCGGCGCCTTGCAGTAAATAATATCCGTCGTCGAACAAGCGAGTTTCGCTGATGATCCTAAGCGTTCGGCGGCGCTCCGCTGAGCGGCAAAGCCAAGCGAACCGTACGCGGGTTCCCGCGCGAACCGTCAGCTGGGAGAGCACTTTGACAAGATCAATAGATTTCCGTAAAGGCAACGTCAAACGCCATGACCAGGAAGCTCGAAGTACGGCAAGATCGTGTTCCAGCCGGGCAAACTGCTGAGCGCTGCTCTTGGCCGCGCCCAGCTCTGCCTGTAGCCGTGCGGCTCGAATTTCGAATTGAATTCGCTTATAGTTCTCGGCCCGCAGCTTGGGAGTTAATTCCTTAACGTGACTATCCAACCAGACGATTCGCTCATTCTGACTAGCAATTTCTTCAACGCGCCCCCCCAATTCAGTGAGAGCCGTCGACAAGGAAGCTTCGGCCGCGACTGCACGGTCCGCTTGGCGAGCGCCTTCACGAATCAATTCTTCCACCCGGACTTCTCGATTGGCCGCTTGTTCAGTGAGTAAGGCGATCTCCCGCCCGCGATCCTCTAGTTGGCGCTGAATGGCAGCATGCTCAGCATCACTACTATCCCGCCGTCTTAGTTCCTCACGAACGTCTTCAACTCGTGGCGTCAGACACGCATTTGCCCAGTAGGTTCTCGAAACGGTGGCGTGGTCGCCGACGGCGCGCTTCTGCTGCGCGTCTTCGAATTCAAAGAGCTGTTCCAGCCTTGCGTCGTTGATCTTTAGGCCTACACTCGCCATGAGACGCAGCATGATGTTCAGGATGTGAAGATCCTGGATATAATCCGGTCGGGCTACTGTAATCGTTTCGTTCAGGGTATAAAAAAGGCCGCGAAAGAGCAAGAAATCGAGCGGGACAGGGGCCTGGGAAACCCATTCCAAGTCGAAAGAGACGAAGGCGCCATCACGTTTTCGAACGACGTTGAACGGGCTGCAATCCAAGAAATTTGCCGGTAGCAGGGGCACGCCATTACGCCCTTCGACATGCTGCATCAAGAAATCAAAATAAGGCTCAAACCAATCGAGAATCGTCTGGAATGTCCAGCCTGGCTTGTCAAGCCGGTCGTGCAACTCGTTGGCCCAGAGGCGGCCATGTTCATACCGCTCGTTCCGCAACTCCTGCCAGGGCCCTCCGTCTGGAGGTGCAATGTTATAAAGCTTGCTACGCGAAATGGAGAGCTGGCCGCTCCTCCGGCGTAGGATGTTCTCCTTTTGGAAGCAGCGGCGGCGTGTTGTTGAATAACTGTACGCCAGTACATCGGATGGGAGCAACTGCCGGCTTTGCTTGGTCGCCAGAATCAGAAAGGAAGGGGCTAGATCCTCTGCCAGCCCATTACGCAGCACTGTGGCCCATGCGCGCCGCTCTGAAAATAAAGGCTCATAATTCAAGCGTGGGTCATAATATGTCGAAAATCGTTGCACCAGGTCCAAGGCTAGCTCCCGGACTCAACCTGAAAGGCATCTGGATGAAGCATCAGACGAGCAAATCGGAAGTTGGGCAGCGGATAGAGGAACTCACAGTGCACGAAGCCTGCTTTGAGCAACCGTTCTTTAAGCTCTCGTCTGCCAAATGATCTGCTAGTAATCGCATGATCCAACCCGGTTACCCCGTGGAAAATCCCGCCGGTGGCGTCTTCCGGGGCGCCCGCAAAATTCCTCAATGCCAGCCTGTTCTCCACCGCGATCAGAAGGATGCCGTCATCAATCAGTAAAGAACCGCAACGTTCCAGAAGCTCGGTCGGGTGTGAAGCAGACTCCAGACCACCGATGAGAGTGATGGCTTTGAAAGGGCCGCAAAGCTCTGCTCTTGCGAACTCGTCGCACAACACGGCTACGTTGTTCAATCCACGGCATCGCGCTGCTGCGGCGGTGGCTTTCCGACGGTCAGGCTCCAAGGCCACCACATCAGATTCCGTCTCGCCAAGAAACCGTGTAATTGCGCCGCACTCCGAGCCGATTTCGAGAACGCGTTCCCGTAAAAATCGCTGCACCGGTCTCAAAATATTGGCCCGTTCCGGCCCGAAGTAATATTGGGTGGACCAATCGTTCACCGCAGCGATTAGTTCTTCCGAACCGCAAGCGACATCTTGAGCGGCTCGAATCACTTGGGCGGCTAGCTCCACGCTAGCGTCAGTCGAAATGGCGCTGGAAGTCGCCCCGGGGCGCAGCCACACCTTTGACTGGGTATCCACGATGTAGGGTGACTCGGGTTCCCCCCGCCTGTCCATGTCTCTCGAATCTGCTGAAAGCAATGAAATCCGTCTCGCCAGAGCGGCCTGTCTTCAGAATACGCTTCCAGAATCGCTAATTCAGCCCGCCACTTTGATGGAGATGCTACGGGATTCGAACTTAACAGCCAGTGTATCGCAGTTTGCTCCGAGGAGGTAGTTGGAGGATACGCGTGTTCAATCTGGTTTACCCGAGCAAGATACCACGCGCCATGACCGCCGCATAGATCGCCAAGTGGAGCTGATGCCGGAATTCGCCGGCGACAATCATTTGCTTCAATTGCTCATGATCTACATACGTGACTGAGAGGCCGTCCTCCGTCACTGGTGGGGTAACAGTGGAAGCGACGATGCCGTAAAAAGCGTGTGAATCTACCTGTAGCCTCCCGGTATCTGGGTGGAAGTTCCCCAAGTATGTCATTTCTTCCGCTTCCAACCCTATCTCCTCGAAAAGTTCTCGCCTGGCAGCTTGCTCTGGAGTTTCCCCATCGTCGACGGTTCCAGCCGGCAATTCCCAAGTAAACTCTTCCACGCAAGGGCGATACTGACGCACGATCGGAATCAGTCCGTTCTTGGTTTGTACAAGCATGCCGACGTAGGCGTTTTGCGTCATAAAATGATACAACTCGGTCGGGCGATCCGCCTCCAACTGGACCGTTTTCTCGATCAGCTCCACCCACGGAGATATTCGTGTGCGTGTGCGGTTCAGGATCTTTGGAAAACCCATTGATTCACTTCGCTGCCGTATGGAACGGGTACGAGGCCTCAGATGCTTGCACCGCGCGCCAGTTCGTCAGCATGGCTGACAATGCGAGGTGTGGGCAACGGCACGATGTACTTTCCACGAAAACCGTTCTGCGTGATTTTCGGGATAAGCTCATCGGCGATGTGCCAAGAGAGTAGCATCGCGTACTCGGGCTGTTCATGGTAGAGTCGCGCCTCGTCGATCACAGGAATGACAGTCCCCGGCATATACTTACCCGTTTTCAAAGATCCTTTCACTTCGACAACACATTCCAGAATGCCATCATCGAGCCCGACATAATTGATTAGCGTGCTGGCGCGCGAGGGCGCGCCGATACCATAAACCCGCTCTCCTCGTTTGCGAATACCGGCGAGCAGGCCATGCAGGTCGAGTTTTGAGAGCACCACCCGGCGCTTGAATTCTTTGAGCTTCGCGCCGTCCAGTCCGGCCTTTTGCTCCTGGTTCAGGATTTCAGCTACCGAGAGTCTGGGGGGGTGCTGGCCCTTGTGCGCGGCATACACGCGGATTGAACCGCCATGTGTCGGAATTCTCTTAGCGTGAATCAATTCGAGGCCATGCAGGTTGAGCAGGTACTGCAAGCTGTGCAGTGAATAATAGCGCAGATGCTCGTGATAGATCGTGTCGTATTGGAGCGTCTCCAAAAGGCTCATCAGATAGTGCGATTCTGAGATGAACACACCTTTGTCACCAAGCATGACCAGGATGCCATTGACAATATCGTGGATGTTTTCAATGTGGGCGAATACGTTCGTGGCCGTAACGATGGTAGCCGGGCCTTCCTCATCGCGAACTTTCCGCGCGATTTCCTGCCCAAAAAACGAGATCCATGTTGGAATGGCCCGCTCATTGGCCAGATTGCCGACCTGGCTGGGCTCAATTCCCCGGACGCGATGGCCGCCATTCTTAAAATTGGACAGGAGAGTTCCATCGTTGGAACCAACGTCAACGATGAGATCGTTGGCGGCCAGGGGCAGAATAGTGCGCGCTTCGGCATACATCTCGGTGAAGTTATCACGGAGGATTTTGGTAGTGCCGCTGGTGTAGGGATATTCCGGCGGGAATAATATCTGCGGGTCGACGACCAGGCCAAGCTGCACCAACTGGCACGTTGGGCAATACAGCCACTCGGCCGGATATGCAGGCTGTTCTGCGGGGCGTTGTCCGATGGTTCGCATCTGGTTCACCGGCGGCAGGTAGCCCAGAAAGAGCACGGGTTCCAGGTTGGGAGAATCGCAGACCTGACAGCTCTCCACCACAACGCTTGATCCGGTTCCTGCTGCTAGGCGTTTATTACTTGCCATCTGGAGTCCTCTTTCCTGGCCGGATTACCGGCGATCTTCGCGTTTTCGTCGTACCATTTTGCCGTCACACGAACGCCGTCGCGCAACGACCACTTGGGGAGGAAGCCCAACGCGGCAATCTTATGGATGTCAGGACAACGCCGAGGTGTACCACCAAGGGCCGGCTCACTGGGCATGATTGCGACACGCCGGCCGAAGTACTCCCCGATCATATAAGCCAGCGATTCGATGGTGACTTCTTCCATCGTGCCAATGTGGTAGATTCCGAGGTGCTCGCCCTTTTCCATCACGAGCATCAGTCCGTCGATGAAGTCCTCGATGAAGGTGAACGCTCGGGTCTGCTTACCGCTGCCTTGTATAGGAAACCGCACAGGGTCAATAGGGTTCTTGCAGACCTCCTTCATCCGCGTAACGAACTGCGGAATTACGTGTTCCCAACCCATGTCGGCGCCGTACACGTTGTGCGGACGAAAGACGAGCACACGTTCAAAGCGCGTTCGGCCGTAATTAAGGGCGATAATCTCGCTGATCAACTTCCCGGCGGCGTATGAATAGCGGGGGTTTAGCGGGTCGGGAATGCTCAGAGGCACAGTCTCGTCAGTAGGAACAACTTCCGGTTCGTGGTAAACCTCGGAACTGGAGGCTAGCAACAGTTCACCGACCTTATGCCGGAGGCAAGCGTCCACCACGTTCACAATACCCTTGACGCCCACGTCCAGCACCAGTTCCGGCATGCTGTAAAAGAATTCGGTGCCGTTGACGAAGGCCAGATGGCAAACCGAGTCTACGCCTTCCACGGCTCCGGCGACTGCTTCCGGATCGCGAATGTCACCCTGGATAAACTCGAATTCGCCGCGAACGTCTTCCAGACGGGCAAGATTTCCCCGTAGATTGTTATCCAATACACGCACGCGCGAACCACCACGCACCAGCTTTCGCACTAACGCGCTTCCGAGAAATCCGGAGCCCCCGGTCACAAGATAAGATTTGGTCATCGCTTCACCTGCGCAGCCAGTGGAACCTCGGAGGACGGTCGAACTACAACGGAAAGTTGCTTATTGCCGGTGCCGGCGCGAAGGCGCCTGACTCCCCAAAGGAACCACCTCAGATACTCGATGGTCCACGGTCCGACATGGAACGTGGATTCTCCCCCATAAAGACGATCTACCGAGATAATAGGTACCTCCCCCAGTTTTAGCCCAGCAATCTGCGCCTTCATGCTCATTTCAAACGCTACCGCCCAGCCCACCGGGCGCGCTGTGAGATCGAGCTGGTAATAGACGGATCTTTTCATCATCTTGATTCCGGTAGTTGCATCGGTCAAAATGCATCCCGAAAGTGTCCGGAACAAACGATTGGCAATGCGTGACAGGATTTGGCCGATCAGCGATCCGCCCAATCGTCTCCCGCCATGTGCATATCGAGTGCAACTGACGAACTCGGCTCCCCCGCGCAAAAGTTCGAGCATGTCCTCGATCGCCAGGACTGGGCCCACTTCGTCGGCGGCAAAGATCAGAATATACTCGCCGCGCGCGGCGTCCACGCCCGCATGAAGCGCATTTGTTACACCGCGACCATATTGGTTTAGGACCAGACGCAGATTCGGATATTCCTGCTGCATCTCCTGCACCACAGGAATACTCGTATCGCCCGGATCGTCGCAAACTACCAGCACCTCGTGATCGATCTCCAGAACAGCTCGGAGAATTTTTAGCATGATCCTCAGATTGATGCCCTCATTACGAACCGGCATCAAAATAGAAATTTCCATGGGGCGTTTCGTTGGCTGTTTCAACTTGATTTTCCAGCATTGGCGACTTCTCCAACGCGTGAAGTCAGGAACTCCTGAATATAATCACAGACATCATTCACGTCCGCATCCGAAAGAGTGAACGCGGACGGAAGCCAGATAGCGTGTGGGCCCACGGCCGAACTGTTGGGGAAGAACTCATCCGGTTGACGGTAGGGGATCTGGGTATGAATTGGGAACCAGAATCGTCGGCAGTGAACATTCCGCGCCAGCAGAAAGCGATCGAGATCGTCTCGCCGTTCTACGACGGCGTCCGTCCATTGAGGACACTCTCCGCCGTCTAGACAAAACCCGGGAAGACGGATGCCTTTGAGGTTTTGCAAGCGATTGGCATAAATCGAATACGTGCGTTTCATTCTGGCAAGTCGTGTTTCCAAGTAGGTCAGCTGCGCCAAACCAACCGCCGCCTGGAGGTTCGTAAACTTAAAATTATATCCCACGCTGTGATGTATATCGTCGCCTCCCGTCCCGCGAACTGGACGCCCCTGATCTTTTAGTTCGCGCAACCTCACATGCAGGCGTTCGTCGTCAGTGAGTACGGCACCGCCCTGACCGGTCATAATGGTCTTGTTCGGCGAGAACGAAAGACATCCAGCATGACCCAGGGTGCCTAAGTATCTGCCGTCGTGACGAGAGACGAATCCCTCGGCCGCATCCTCAACGATAAACAGTTCGTGCCGTTGTGCGAGATCCAAAATTGCATCCATGGCTGCAGCCCTTCCGCTTACGTGCACCGGTACGATCGCTCGGGTTCGAGCCGTCAGCGCGTGTTCTGCCACATCAGGGTCGATGTTCAACGTGCGGGGATTGACATCTACCAACACAGGTTGAGCACCGGTAAGTTTCACCGCGTTTGCGGTCGCAATAAAAGTTATGTCGGGCACAAGGACTTCGTCGCCAGCACCTACCCCCAGGCCGGCCAAGGCAAGAGCAATGGCGGCCGTCCCGCTGGTTACGGCGACTGCATACTTAACTTCCAGCAACGCTGCTAGACTGCGCTCAAATTGTTCGGTGACTTCTCCATCGTTGATGTAATTGCTGTCCAACACGCCCTTGATCAGTTCATACTCCGTGGCCCCGATCTCAGGAACCCACCAAGGAATTTTCCTGTTCATGAGCATTTGTCTCGCGCCCGGAGCATCGACTCCAGCCGGCGAACCTGTTCCTCAACATTGGCGCGGTTACGAGAACCAATAAGGCGAACGGGCACTCCCGCATAGACACTCCATGGTTCGAAGTCGAACTCCGCCGGCACAAAACTGAGAGCTCCGATTACGGTGCCCTCCAGTATGGTATTGTTCGGCATTATTACTGAATTTGAACCAACAGCCGTGTAATTACCGAGTATCACGTCACCTGAAATCAGATGCGTTTTCACCTGGTCCACACCTTCCGGAATGATGGTAATGAGATCGTTCGCAAAATCATCGCTGGTACACCAAATCTTCACACCCGAGGAGAGACTGCAGAAGTCACCGATCTTGAACAGCCGGCTGCGGCCGCCCGCAATGCTGCAACCCGAAGCAATGTGTGTAACTTTACCGATATTAACCTTGGTCGAAAAATAACAAAAGTCGTCGACGATGGAGTCCTCGCCGATTTCGAAATGCTTGGGGTGCCGGATTCGACTGTTGGGAGATACGATGGCTTTCATGCCTCGGCTACGGCGACGCCTCGTTTGACTCCCCAGAGATTCCAGATGTCGACTACTACCTTACCGTCCAACTGAAGGTCCAGATACGGTTTATGTGACGCATACAGCACAAGGATATCACTGCGCGATAACACCGTCTGCAGCGGGAGCGACGCCGGGTCTGCACTGACGTTGGGAGCGGTCGTGAGTATGGCCTTCGCGCGAAACAGCTTCTTGAGCTCATAGCTCACTGAGGAACGAGTGTCGTCGGTGATAGCTTTAAATGCCACGTCGAGACGACCGACAGCCATCTCGTCAAGCTTGTGGTGACTTGCGCAAGTATCAGCCACGAACATTGCCAGACCCTGGTTAACTAACATGGCGGTGCGACCGACGCTGAATTGGTTCTGTAGAAAGCGGTGAGCGGAGCGGTGTCTTTCCGCAAACAACGGCCGGCGGCGAATCCCGCACTGGTCCGTCGGCGATACGCGGATAGTTCTTTTTCATCCCGTCGATAATTCTGTAATAATGTGCACCTGGTCCAATAAACCGCATCTGGCCCTGGCTGAAGGTTTTGAGGGTCTTCCCATTGACATCGTAGATCAGAACGAGCAGACCTCGGGAAGCGAAGACGATCGATAGCGGCGATCCGACGTGGTCGGTTCCGCTGACCACGCACGGATCAAAGCCCATCTCGGTGATCTGCCAGTCATGGTCGAATAGCTGTTCCAATCAAAGTTATTATAGCCGGATTGCACCTTCTCGGCCACAACGGCACATGCTAATTCTTGCCTTGCCAGCGTCATTCACGTAGTATTATGGAACCCAATCGCGACGATGCTGAGACTTCACAATCCTTGGTTTGCTATGCTTGCTCTTTCGTTGTTGAGTGTTGGCTGCAGCACCGGAAAGAACGAACCCAGTGCTACTGGCGCGACGCGGAATCTGGCTCGTGGAAGTGCCCCCATGACCTATCACGTTGATATGGTCGGGCCGGTCGTTAATCCGCTAACCAAGCCGTCAATTGAAGTGCCATCAAAAGAGCTCCTCGTCTACGGCTGGGCGATTGATGACCCGAGAAAGGCTGCCGCCGGGGGCGTCGATATAGTTATTGATCATATTCCATATGCCGCTCACTACCGGATCTCGCGTAAAGATGTAGCCGCTTATTACAAAGAGCCGTCCTATGAGACTAGCGGCTTCGATTTCACCATCCCCGCCGTCCAAATGACGCAGGGTGTTCATGTATTTGCGGTTCGTGTAGTCGCTAATGACGGGAAGTCCTACTGGGAATCACCCGAATTCACGTTGGTCGTACAGTAAGTCCTTTGGAAAGATTCTTTGATTTCTTCCTGTCGCGCGTGCGCCACTTCGCAAGCAACAACCAAAGCTCGTGCAGAACCAGTAAGAACATTACAGCCCTTCCAGCCACCAGGAATCCCGAGCCGTGTTCGAGCAGCCAGTTCGAATAGAACGACAAACGACCCATCTCACGCGGCTGGCAAAAAGCGATCCAACCCTGCTCGCTTTCATCATCGGCAATTATTCGGAATGGTTCGCTGGGCGCGCGCACGCGCACTCCCGTCCAAGACGTAAGTGATGGTGACGGAGGCGCCACAAAGATCGTACTGCCTGACTGCCCAACGAGCTTGAGGAGCAGCCCGGGCCGACCCAGGTCACCCGTGACGCGAAATTCAAGATAGGGCAACCGCGGTGGACTGATGAGTTCACTTTCGATCGAGCCCTCCGTCAAATTGCCGGCCCGGCCATAACTGCCAAGGACGTTTCTGTCCTCCATATGCGGTGTATACGACGCGTAACCCTTATCTCGAAACACCTTAGATTCCGGCCAAACCACCGCCAGTGGAGCACGAATCGAGGCTGGGTAGATGGTGCGGAGAATCGGATCATTCAAAAGTTCCGCAACTCTGGCGGGGCCTCCGTAATAGGCGAGTTCGTCGTCCGCTTTATTCGCGAGATATGCGAATTGCCCAGATGCCGCAAATGCGCGAAGATTCGATTCTTGAATATCCGCGGACTTGCGCTTGGCTGGTAACATCACCGCGTATTGGTACGCAGTGCGGGCTTTCAGGCCGGTCCACGTTGACCAACCCCAAACCAGTGCGAGCCCAGCAGTCGCAGCGCGCCATGGCACTGACTTCCAGTGTGCTATTAGAAGCAACGCGGCAAAATTAGTGATCAATCCGATCGTGAAGATGTCCATGTAGCGGATTGCCGGCGGCATGCCATCCCGGCCTCGGGCATACGCTATGCCGACGGCTTGAGCATAAGTCCATATGCCTAGAACGACTACAATCCGCGTCGGCACATTGTCTTTGATTTTTCCGAAGAGCAGACAGAATACCGCGATTATCCATGGCGAATGGAGCAAGGCGATACGCCAACTGATATCCCAGTGCGGCCATGCAAGTACATAACCGAGCGATTTCAAGAATGCTACTAGCGAGTGTGCCCTGTCATAAGCCTGCCCTTCGAAACGTGGCTCAATCGCGATGCCTATACCTGCCAGGATCAGCAACAAAATGACGCCCACGCTGGTCTGCCGATCCACGCGCCGAACACGGAGCATTCCGAAAACGAGAGTTACCGCTGCTGCCAACGGTGAAATCACGCCGCTGAACTGTGAGAAGTAGGCCGCCACGAACAGCGGCAGACAAAGAAACCAGATCAAGTCGCAAGGGGGCCGTGCGACCGCCAGCCACATGCCTAGAGTCGAAAAGATGTACAAGAAGAACCAGCCGGCGTGGTGACCGTTCAACGTGTTTTCCCAACTCAAAGGCAACGATAACGACACAATGATCACCAAGGAAAGCAGCAAGGCGCTCAGGCGGTCAAGGCCTCCAGAAAACACACGCCAAAGAATGCAGCCAAATAGTGCGAACAATGCCGCATTAACTGTCATTTGTAAGGCCACGTCCCACTGTCCGTTCAGGCCGAGCAGCGCCAGGCCGTACAGCCGCAAAACTACCGGCCGGTGCTCGCTCGCTGCCTTAAATAAGTCTGCGAAGGTTAGATTCCCGCTCAGGTACGGTTTGTAAAGCCACTCACCTTCGACATGCCAGGAATCCCAAAACGGATGGGGTAGCGTGTAAGAATGCACCAAGAGCAGCTTTGAGGCGAATAGCGTAAGAAAGGTTGCTAAATAAACGAGCGGCTTGGAGAGAACGCCATCACGAAGTCTGCCGGTCAACGCCAAAACATGGGATGTCGACGGGATCACGGTTTCGGCGCTGGACCGCTGTTGCCTCGTCATGCTTTCCAAGAGTGGGTTAGTAGGTTCTCGAACATTGTAATCGAAATTGTCAACTGCAGCGAGAAAATGCGTTTTCCAAATGCCACTCTCATTAGCGTCCTATGAGTTCCAATGTCCCGCCTCCTCGAACAGTTTTCTGGGCGGGTGCAAGCAGAGCAGTGAACTGCGGACCTTCTCTTGCGATGTCACCTCATTGGAACGATAACATTGAAAGCGGGGTGCGTGCGATGCTACTATTGGTCCAGGAGCTTGGCGAACGCGGCGTTTGTCCTTTGTGGCGCGCATCTGCCACTATCCCGCCACATGCAAACCCCTGCCTGACGCGAGTTTGCCTTTGAACGGCAACTGTAGGCCGACAGCCGGGTTTACCTATTGATGGATCGCTACGTTTTCATTCACGTTCCTAAAACAGCTGGCTCTAGTATCATCACGGCATTGGAGGAGATACTGGGCGCCAAGGCCGTCGGTCCCCGATTTGGAGCGCACTTCGATGAAATCAACATCGAGCAGTATTGCCGCTATCGGATGATCGTTGGACACCTCCGCTACGATCAACTGGTGCATTTCCCGAATCGTCGGATTCTCACGTTCTTGCGTGACCCGATTGACGTGGTCGTGTCAAAATACTTTTTTTTCCGTCAACTGGCCTCAGATACGGCGGATGCAGACGCGCCGCATGTCCGTTTCTGCAAGGACCTTTCTTTGGACGAGATTGTGGAACGCCAGGACGAGTTCAAGGCATTCTTTAACGATGCGGTGTGGCGTTTCGCGGCCCAAGGCAGGCACAGCTATGCCATGACGGAAAACGAAGCTGTTGCGCTGGCCTGCAAACGGCTCGCAGGCTGCGATTTTGTCGGGATCTATGAGGAACTCGCCGATTCGGTTGACCTCATGAGTTATACCTTCGGTTGGCCTCCGGTCAGCAAAGTTCCCTACGAAAACGTAACAGCCGAGCGACAACCTTTGAGCGACATTGATACCCACACTCGTCAGAAAATTTTGAAAGCCAATTATCTGGACGCAGAATTGTACCGAGTTGGCCGAGAACTTCTTGAAAAGCGAACGCGAGCCTCCTGGCGAAAGATAATATTAGGAGCTGCGTCGACTACCGCTCATGCGCAAAATGGCCTGCCATCCATCTCTTCGCAGTCGAACGCCATCGATGGTGACGTTACGAGCAGCACTGAGCACGTCATCCATGGGAATAACGCACTGATTGTTGCTGTCAGAATCGCTTCGCGGAATGGTGATACGTTGCGGTTTTGTTCAGGTGACAATTGTCAAGTCAGCATCTTCGTGCTGGCGCACCGCCCAGTCGCCAATGTCGGGCTAGTTTTTCGACTCGTCAACAAGTACGGCCAAATTGTATATGGAACTTTCACGAAATATCCGATAGAATTTGTGAGCCTTTCCCCTGGCGAGGTATATGAGTTCATTTTCAGCCTGCCTCTCAATCTCGCACCTGGAGCTTACAGCTTCACCATTGATCTCATATCAGGCAAGGTTGGCATGCACTACCTTCTCCATTATGTGAACGATGCCTGCCCGTTTGAGATTTCGGGCTCCCTCAGCAAGCATTTCCTGGGAACGGTCAACCTCGCAGCTACTGTATCGAAGGTGGCGTCACCCGAGTTCGCTAGTGAATATCGCATCGGTGAGCGCATCGATTTCACCCAGAGCGGGAATGCTCGACCCTATATGCTCGCCGGATGGTCCACAACCGAAGAATGGGCATGCTGGACGGATGGCGCCAGCGCCGAATTGCTCCTACGGCTTGACAGCTTGCCGAAACAAATTCTCCAATTGATTTCTACCGTCGATCCCTTTTGTCCGGGCAGCGAACTTAAGGTCGGCCTGACTATCAACGGCGTTAGCATCGCAGAATGGCGGTTCAACGTTTCCGGACAAACGCAAGATGTGCGAGCGATGATTCCTCCAGAAGCTTTGCTGGGCAAAACGCTTCATTTCCAATTCCGTTTCGATCAGCCGATGAGTCCGACCCAACTGGGGTTGTCCGAAGATAACCGCGCACTTGGTCTTGCGTTCAGGTCCATGCGCATTCAACCTGTTGGGCATGACTTGCTTCACTACCCAGCGACAGAGGCGAAGGCTGAATAGGATAATGTCAGAACCCTGCGCAGGTCAAAGCTATGGTTTGCCAGCCACGCTACTGCAGTCCAGCTTGTCAATCGCAAAACCTAGCCGCCGGACATCAGCCGAGATGCCAAGTTCCGAGGGAGACTTCGGCGTTATTCCCCGAAACACAATGGCCTTGACCGGCGCTGGCAGGTCAAAGTCAAGCTGCGATGTAGTTGGCTCGGCACGAAACTGTATCGTCTGGACACTGTTGTCCATGTACACCTGGAGCGTTTGAGGCTCCTTCCCCAGCGCGTTGCCGACCAGCACGATGCTGAAGCGTCCGCGCACTTCCCGCGGCAGCGTGATCCTCGCCGGGTCCTCCGCCGACCAAACCCCCCACGATTCCGGTTGCTGAAAACCGATCAGTTGACCTCCCGCACATGCGCCCGTCAAAAAAGGATTGCTGGGGGCTAACTCCGTTTGCCGAACTGACGCCGTCCTATTAGGCTGCGCTCCACGCAAGTAGAGATGATACCTGCCGAAGACTAGACTCTCGGCATAAGGAAACGTGACTTGGCGCGCTGAGGTCACAAGGACCCACTCCTGCTTCTCAAGAACCATGTCAGTGGTGATTGGATCCTGATTGGTCACGACTTTGAGATCGTACGCGGCCGGAAGATCGAACAGCAGCCTGTACACCTCTCCGTCTCCTGGCTCGGTATCGAAGACGGTTCCGGCATCCAGCCGTTCCTTGCCAATTATCTTTTCGAAGACCGCCGCGGCCCGATCTGTCACCGGCGGCGGCTGAATCACAAATCGAGAGATATAGGAATTTCCCACTAGCGAAACGAACCCAAAGGTGCACAAGAAAACCACGGCAGACATCCTGCGCCAGGCATAAGCCAACAGCGTCCCGCATGTACACGCCAAGACCACCCATCGCCCGATGTTGGGGTTCATGGTGAACCAGAATCCATCGGGAAAGTCCGGGAAGAACAAGCTGTAGCGGCGATCCAGCACCAGAATGCAGAACGCCGTAAAGGCGCACATCGCTATGCAGCCACCCCGGAATACGTTCTTGACCCATGGTCCCTGCCAGTCCAGTCGTTCATAAACCGCGAGAAACAGAACAATCAATAACGGCAGGACGAAAAAGTAATACCGTACATGCACCCGGTTCAATTGCTCATAGGGACTGAGACCCACAACGGACACTGTGAACTTACTGGTTGTGATTAACAGCAGGCAGCCGGTTGAGACGGCGAAGATCAAGAGCATCCTCAATTTGATACGCTCTGACAGGGTGCGCGTCGCCACCGTGCCGCGCAAGAGCGCCATTAGCGCAACCAGCACCGGAAGAGCATACAAAGAGAGCACGAGCGCAATATGCCCGCCCATCACGGAGATAATCGGAGCGATCGACCAAGCGGCGCTGCTCTTGCTCACGAGCGTCGTGTAAGTTGGGCCCAGTGAAAACCCAAACCGACCCAAAGTCAAATAGTCCAGAAGTTCGATGGTCGCGAACGCAGAGCCCACGACCGCTGCCGCCGCAAATCCGCAAGTAGTCCAGCGGCACCATTCCGGCACAGACAATTTCAAGATCAGCAGCGCGAAAAGAACGACAGGAATCAGAAGCAGGCCATGCGGCTTGATCAGCGAAGCGGCGCCGAGGGCGATCCCTGACAAAAAACCGGCATAAATCGGATGGTCGTGGCTATAACGAACAAGTACGAACGCCAGGCAAAGGAAAGCGCACATAAACATCGTTTCGGGCATGACAAACGCGGTGTACACGCCCATTGGGCCGATGCCAACAGCGAGGACTGCCGTCGCTGCTTTCCGGGAAGAGACGAACATTGACGCGATCGCATATAGAACGATGAGGCTGAGCACAAGAAACAGCACATTGATCAGGCGGGCTCCGATCGCATAATTTGCTCCCGAGGAAGAAAATAGGATGATTCACCCACAGGTACAGCGAGTTGGGAACCCATGCCGCCAGTTCATCGCCACGTAGCATCTGTGGCCGCCCGGCATACTTTGCTCGAATGAGGAAGATGCCCTCATCGCCAAAGATAAGAGGATAATTAACGGCTAGATTCCGGATAAACGTCCCCAGACCAACAAGAAATATCAGGATCGTCGCCGTTGACCAGTTTGATTCAAAGCTCGAAAGTCGCCGTAACGGGACCTTCAGAAAGTTACCAACGCTAGTCATCCAACACGTCGCGAAAAGCGGAAAACCTGCGTTGGCGTGTCGCGCAGTACTGCGCGCAGCTTGTCCTCGCACGTGCGGATGCCCCAATAATGAATGAGCTTCTCGAAGCCCTGCAAAGGCAGCCGCGGCTGATCCACATCGATCTCCCGGGGATGCACGTAAAGAATAACCGGCCTTCCCATCCGGTTGTCGTTCAGGATCTTGCGGCGGATCATCCATGCGGGGAACAGCCGAAAGTAGAGTCCCATCTGCTTGCCCAGGAACTCTATGCGAGGCATCGGAAACTCCAGGATCTTTTGTGTCACACCGTTCACAACCGGGTAATGCACGTGCTCGCGGAAAATCGGGAATTCCGTACAAAAACGTTTGACCGGGGAACACTGAAGACGAGTAACGAAGCCCCAGGCTTTCCAGCGCCGGATAAAACCACGTGAAGCGTATCCTGTCTGATAGAAAATGACGGAGCGCGAAATCCGAGAACTTTTTCACCGGTCAAATTCTCCAAAATGTCGCATGACAGCTTAAGATCGGCACGGAACTGGTCCGGAGTCATGGGATAGACACTCTCATGTGCATATCCATGCGAAGCGATTTCATGACCGTGCGCCTGCAGCTTCTTGACAACTGATGGAGTTTGCCTTCCAACGTCGCCCAGAATGAAACAGGTCGTGCGTGACTCCGTGCTGGCCGCAGATGTCAATCAGCCGGTCCACCAGCGACTCCAAATGGGTGGGCTCGCCGCGGTGACGCGACAAGTCGATGCCTTGGTAGTTGACGTGATACCACTCCTCAATATCAAAAGTCAGGAAGTTTTTGCCCGTTAGATCGGGTGTTCTGAAAGCTCGCACTGAGGCTGGAAGCGCCTCGGATTCAGGCGCAGTTCGTTCGTCAGCCGGCATTGCTGACAGCTTAATTCATATGAGATACTCGTCGCAATGGTCTCCGATCATACGCGCCGGGAGACAGTTTCCAGCCACGGCGGCGGATTCTCATGAGTTCCATCCAAGCCACTCTGGCCGTGGCCCCGCAAAGTTCCGCGACCACCTGCCCGATAATACTCTTCCCCGCATATAAGCCGAGTTTCGGGCTGGCAGATCTGGTTCGTCAATTGGCGAATGACGACCGCGTGGGCGCGGTTGTTGTCGTCAACGATGGTAGCGGCCCGGCATATCAAAATGTCTTCGAAGCGATTGCAGCCACCAAGAAAACCCATGTGCTCACCCATGTCGTCAATCTCGGTAAGGGCGCCGCGCTCAAAACCGGTCTCAACTACGCGGCCTGTCAGTTTCCCGAGGCTGTCGGTGTGGTTACCGCGGACGCCGACGGCCAGCACGTTCCTGACGATATTCTGCGCCTGGCTTGCTCTCTGATCGAAAATCCGTCCGCCTTTGCCATCGGTGCGCGGATTTTTTCGCGTCGAGATCCCGCTTCGAAGTTATTTGGGTAACCGCCTTACGGGTTCGTGTTTGCTTGTCTGACGGGACGGCATTTGCACGATACGCAATCCGGTTTGCGTGCGTTACCGAAGTCGCTCATTCCTTCCGTTTTGCGCATTGAAGGACAGCGTTATGACTATGAAATGAGCATGCTCTTCTACGCGGCCACAAAATACTCCTGCAATTCGCGAGATTCCGATCGAAACTGTTTATCTGGAGAACAATAAATCCTCGCACTTCAATCCCCTGGTGGATTCGGCCAAGATTTATTACAAGGTCCTACAGTTCTACGCCTCGTCGGCCCTCGCAGCGCTTTTGGACTTGATCGTGTTCGGCGTCGCGATGAAGCTGACTCAGAATCTCCTGCTTAGCTTTCTGGTGGGACGCCTTCTCATTGCCGCCTTTGTTAATTTCAATATCAACCGGCGCTTGGTTTTTCAGAGCAAGGCGAATCTGTTCCGCAGCTTGGCAAGGTACTATTTCACTTTTGCGATTTTCGCCGCGGTGTCGTTCAGCGTCATTCGGGTACTCATTGCCGGCGGCATGCAGCCGATATTTGCAAAGGCAATAGTCGAGACGTTGCTTTCAATCCTCAGCTTCGGAGTCCAGGGGATCTACGTCTTCGCTGAAAGGAAGTTCAGGACGGATGATCGCAAAGCCGCCGGCGAAGTTTGAGGAGATTCCCCCGGAAATTCTTAGACAGATTGCGACCGTCAGTGTTCGAATGCCGCGTTTGTATTTCTATCCGATTCGTTTTGTCCGCAAGTTCTTCTGGGCCCGCCTCAAAGCGATTCATCGCAGCATGCTGAAAACCGTTCCCCAACGCCGGGTCGCTATCGACTTCGGCTGCGGAAGCGGCGTTTTCCTTCCGACCTTGGCCAATACGTTCGATCTGGTACAGGGAATCGACATCGAGGCTCACGAGGCAAAAGAGATTGTCAACGCCTACAAACTGCAAAATGTGCGGCTCATCAATGCCGATATCTATAATCTGAACGATGCACGAGATCGAAAAAGCGGACGCCATCGTAGCTGCCGACGTGCTCGAGCATTTCAAGGAATTGGACGTGCCCATCCGCCGCTTGTACGAATGGCTCAAGGACGATGGTTACTTATTCACGTCCGGTCCGAGCGAGAACTTCCTTACGCGCTGGGGCCGCATCCTGGGCCGCATCGAAAAGCCTTGGGATCATTACCATACCGGCTACGAGGTCGAACAGTTTCTGGAGCAGCACGGCTTTCAAAGAACCTCATCGTCCTATCACGTTTACCGCGTCATGCCGATGTACATCTTATCGGTTTGGAAAAAAATTGCCGGCTGGGCCGGCCGCGGAAAAAATCCTGACTGCCTCTCTTCCATGTCCAATACCGATTTAGTGTTGATCACCGGCGCCAGTGGAGGCATCGGCAAGGTTCTTACCGCGCTCCTGATTGAGGCAGGTTGGCGAAATATCGTTTGCCAATACAGCACCCGGCCGGATGGTATAGCGGAAGTATTATCGAGCCATGGCCTCGATCCTCGCGAGCGGCTTTTCCATGCCGACCTGACTGATGAAAGCCCAAGCCGCCGAGTTGCACCGGCGGATCCGCGTCGCCTTCGGCACGCTCTACGGGCTAGTCACTCTGGCCGGCGGATCCAGCAATTCGGTCTCCTGGAAATTGTCCACCGACGAGTTCCGAAAGATCCTGGACGTGAATCTCATGAGCACGTTTTTGACCTGCCGCGAGTTCATCCCGGAAATGCGCGAGCAGGCGCGCGGGCGCATCATCAATATTTCGAGCATAGTCGCCTATACAGGCGCCGCCGGCACGTCACATTACGCAGCCGCCAAAGCCGCCGTAATCGGCTTTAGCAAGTCTTTGGCGCTGGAATTGGCCCCTAAGCAGATTCCGGTATCTGTCATCGCACTGGGGTATTTTCAGTACGGGCTGATCAATACTATTCCGCAGGAACACCAGGACCGGATCAAGTCCCAAATACCCGCCCAACGTTTCGGTGAAGCGGCGGAATTGGCCGGTCTGGTGTCATACCTGCTGAATGAATCGGGCGCCTACTCAGGTGGCCAGGTGTACCACCTGAATGGAGGGCTCTATACTTGAGCATCGAGCAAAAGCGCTTGGTGCCCGCCAGCTTCGGCTTCTGAGTATCAGCAACTTTTCAAGGACTGCTTTCCCGAGACCGCAGGCACCTCCATTGAAACGCCCGAGCACTATCTTTGGAAATACGGCGCGGTTGGTAAGGCCGCCCCCGCCTTCGAATTCGGTGCTTACGAAGGCGCGCGACTGGTGGGCTATTACGGCGCCCTGCCGTTCACTTATCACGTAAGCGGAAGTCCCCGCATAGCAGGCATGGTTTGCGACGTGATGACCGATTCCCACATGCGCGGCAAAGGCATTTTTACGATGCAGGGCCGATATGCGACCGAAATGATGGCCAAAGAGGGCGTTTCCTTCGTAACCGGCTATCCCATCCGGCCCTCCGTGTTGCCGGGGCACATCAAAGTCGGTTGGAAGGTGGCCTTCGAACTTCCCGGTCTATTTCAAGCTCCTGGATCCGACTACACTACTCGCTCCCCGCGGCCTTCGCTCACTCGTCCCGGTTCTGCGGCCCCTGTGCGCTCTTACCAGGCAGCGGCGCGCGGATTAGCTCCCCGCGATGACGGCGGCGTCTGCCGGCAATATTCGCCGGAAGAGTTCTTCGCGTTGCCCGAATACGAATCGTTTCAAAAGGCGTGGTCTTCCCAGTATGAGATTTACCTCGTTCGCACGCCGGATTTCTTTCGCTGGCGGCTGAGCGCTCCGGCGACATCGTATCGCATCATTGCCCTATACCATGGGCGGGAGTTGACCGGCATGGCGGTGGTTCGGAACAGCACCATCAACAATCTCGATATGACGGCTATCGTGGACCTAATGATCCTTTCCGAACATGCCTCGGCCGCCTGCGCACTTCATCGAGAAGTCGAACGCTTTGCGCGGCAGTCGCGTACCGGTGGAGTCGTCATCATGGCAACTCGTCCGGACGCCGCCCGCTGGCGCCTCTACCGCTATGGCTTCCTGAGATCGCCTGTCAAGTTCAAGCTCATTCTCAAGTGGCTGTCCGATGCGCCTGTGCCCGCTCCTTTCTGGCAAGCGAGGCGTGGCATCTGTCCTGGGCGGATACGGACAACTTCTGACTCTCCGTGGGCTCGTCCGCTAAGCAATCTCGCATCGTGACCTCAAATGGCGTTTCAGATGCGATAATGGTGACGCCTGTGAGCGTGGCGGAATAAGCGTTACTGGAGCTGACTAGCCCGGCGCGCCGGATTCCCAACAACAGTAAAGGTTGATGGCTCTCGAACAGTTTCACCTTTCACACCTCCGTCTCGTCGAAGCGGAGAGTATTCAGATTATTCGCGAGGCCGCCGCCGAATTCTCGCGGCCCGCGCTGCTTTATTCGATCGGCAAAGACTCCTCTGTCTTGCTGCGGCTGGCGCAGAAGGCTTTTGCTCCCGCGCCTTTGCCGTTTCCGCTCCTGCACATCGATACGACCTTCAAGTTCCGGGAGATGATCGAATTCCGAGATCGTACCTGCCGTGAGCTCGGACTTGAAACTGATCGTCCATACCAACCACCGCGCGATCGACGAGGGCGCAAATCCGTTCCGATTGGGGACCGCCAAGTGTTGCGCTCTGCTCAAGACCCGCGCGCTGCTCGACGCCTTGCAGGAAAACCGTATCGACGCCGCCATCGGCGGAGCTCGCCGCGAAGAAGAGCGCTCCCGAGCCAAGGAAAGAATCTATTCCTTCCGCGACGCCTTCGGCCAATGGGACCCGCGCAATCAGAGGCCGGAGCTGTGGAACCTGTTCAATGGCCGTATCGAGAACGGCGAAAGTATCCGCGTCTTTCCTCTGTCGAACTGGACTGAACTCGACATCTGGCAGTACATCCACCAGGAACGCATTCCCGTAGTGCCGCTTTATTTTGCCAAAGAACGGGAAGTGTTGGTTCGAGGCGACCTTCTCATCCCGATGGAGCACAATCCGCCCCTGCGCCCCGGCGAAGCTCCCCAACTGGTCCGCTGCCGGATGCGCACGCTGGGCTGTACCCATTGCACCGGGGCGATTCGTTCCAGTGCCGACACCGTGCCCAAAATTATCGACGAGTTGGAGCAAGCCGTCCGCTCGGAGCGTGAAAACCGGATTATCGATCACGACCAGGACGGATCGATGGAATTGAAAAAACGCGAGGGCTATTTCTAGTGGCCGAAGTCACCCGCCCACGGCGAACGCGATCTGCTGCGATTCATTACCGCCGGCAGCGTGGATGACGGAAAGTCGACGCTGATTGGGCGGTTGTTGCACGACTCCAATGCAATTTATCAGGATCAACTCGCCTCCCTGCGCGCCGCGTCAACCTCGAACGGGACCCATGGCATCGACTTCTCGCTGGTCACCGACGGCCTGAGGGCGGAACGCGAGCAAGGCATTACGATCGATGTCGCTTATCGCTATTTTGCTACCGCCCGGCGCAAGTTCATCATCGCCGACGCTCCCGGCCACGAACAATATACGCGCAACATGGCCACCGGCGCGTCTACCGCCAGTCTGGCCGTACTGCTCGTGGATGCTCACAAGGGTTTGTTGAAGCAGACTCATCGGCACGCCGTCATTGCCTGGCTGCTCGGAATTCGCAAGCTTCGCGGTAGTGATCAACAAGATGGATCTGGTTGGATTCAGCGAAGAAATCTTTCGCCGCATCGAAAGCGAGTTCACGCAGTTTATCTCCAAGCTCGGCCCGGCGCAGCTTCATTTCGTTCCGGCCAGCGCGCTGGACGGCGACAATGTGGTGCATGCCTCCGCGCGAACGCCCTGGTTCCAGGGCCCATGCCTGCTGGAACATCTGGAAACCGTTCCAATCAGTGCCCCCCAGGACCACAACGCTTCCGATTGCCGGTGCAATACGTGATCCGTGATGCGCGCCGGGGCGCGGCGATATGCCGGCCAGGTCGCTTCTGGAGTCTTGCGCCGCGGCGATCCAGTGCTTATAGCGCCGTCGGGACGCACCACTCGTGTCGCTTCCATCCGCTTGGGCGAAGAGGAAATGGAATGTGCATTTGCGCCGCTCTCTGTAAGTTTGGCGCTCGAAGAGGAAATCGACATCGGCCGTGGGAACATGCTGTCGGACCCTCGCTCTCCAACCCTGACGGCGCGTCGCGTAGCGGCCACGCTTCTGTGGATGGGCAACCAGCCGCTCGCGGTCGGCCGGCCGTACTTGATTAAACACACCACCCGGCAAGTGTGCGGCAGCGTGGTGCGAATTCATTCCGTCCTTGACCCGGCCACGCTCGGCCGCCAGCCGGCAAATACGCTGGCTCTGAATGAATTCGGCGAAGTTGAGATCGAGGGCCATCAGCCGCTCTATGCCGATCCGTACGGCCAGAACCGGGTAACCGGATCTTTTATCGTCATCGATCCCAATACCAACGAAACTGTGGCGGCGGGCATGATCTCGGGCGAAACGTAGCGCTCGAACGGGGATGCTCGCCGCCCCGGGGGCCGGAATTGCAACCGGTGGCTTGACGGTTTGGTTTACGGGCCTGAGTTCGGCCGGTAAGTCCACCATCTGCCAGGCGCTTTACGAAAAGCTTTGGGCGCGCGGCTACAAAGTGGAATGGCTCGATGGCGACGTCGTGCGGCAGCACCTCAGCAAGGATCTCGGCTTCAGCAAGCAGGATCGCGATGAAAACATCCGCCGTATCGGTTTCGTGGCCGAGCTGTTGACCCGCAATGGCGTCATCGTGCTGGTCTCGGCCATCTCACCGTACGGCTCCGTGCGGGACGAAGTGCGGCGGCGCATCGGAAACTTTCTTGAGGTTTATGTCAATGCGCCTCTGGCCGTCTGCGAGCAGCGCGATGTCAAGGGCTTATACCGCCGCGCGCGAACGGGCGAACTTCATCATTTCACCGGCGTGGATGACCCCTATGAGGCGCCCGCAGACGCCGGAAATCGAGTGCCGCACCGATCAGGAGACCTTGGCGGAGAGTACCGCGAAGGTGTTGGAGGCAGTGGACCGCTGGCTCGCCGTTGCACGAATCCGGAAGCGCGCTTTAGACTCCTCAATTGCTGACTGCTTGCCTTCCCCAGTTGCTAATTTGGCGGCGCGGTAGCGCGCAGCTTCCAAGGCAGATCGCGCATATTCATCGGCGGGATCGAGAGCGGTAGCTTGGCTGATAGTAAGGATCGCCTCGGCGGGTTGCCCGTCTCCATATAAAGATTGCCGAGATACACGTAGGTCGGCTCATAGGCGTTGTCCATCTGAAGGGCGCGATGAAGGAAATCGAGCGACCGGTCCCAGGCGTGCAGCCCTTCATAAATCATGCCGATCTGGGAATACAACTGGGCGGTCGGGTTGATGGCCGCGGCCTGCAAGAGTCTTCGTCAATGCCGGGCTCGGTCTGTTTGAGGCAATAAGAAGCGAGCCCCCAGTTCACCAGGATGTCGGCGGTGATCGTGGTGGGATGCTTGAGATCCACTGGCAGAAGCGTGGCTGCTTTCGCGTATTCTTGCTCGGCCTCCTGACACCGTCCCGCGGTTAGCAGTGACATGCCCAGCAGGTAGTGGGTGCGCATCTTGGACGGGGATTTCGAGGCGGCGTCCTGCCACAGTCGCGATCGCATTCGACCACAGATTATTCCGCTGATAAGTGAGCAGCCCCGCTCATCCCCAGAATCGTCAGCAGCAATACCGAAAGTTCGGCTTTTCCCCACGGACAAACGGCGCAGCAAATCGAACACAATGAACAACAGACCGATCATCGGCAGATACAACCGCCGTTCGAAAATCGGATCCATGATCGGAACGAAGGAAGAGGTCGGCGCCAGCAACAGCAGGAACAGGAAGAATCCGTAACACGCCAGCGGATAACGGCCGCGATATCGCCAGCTCATCCAAACCGCAACACCAGGCCCAGCAGGCCCAGCCAGGCGCCGTGCTGCAGCAGAGTCTTAGAGATCGGGAAGTCGTAGTCCACATTCTGCCCGAACGGAAAAATGAAGAGGCGAAGATAAACCCACACCACACGGCATTCGGTAAAGAAATATTGATACCAGGTGAAACTCTTGATGCCGAATCCGGCCGTGGGAGCCGTCGCCATGATGCGCCACACGTACGCCAGCTCCAGCCAGGCCTAGAACACCGATCGCCAAATATATAACGCGGTTCTTGCGAATCGCGGCCCAAACTGTTCCGGACGTCCAAAAACAGTCGGTCAACAGCAGCACGGCAGGCAGGACCACGGCATATTCCTTAGCGCCGCAGGCCAAGCCAAGCAAGCACAAGTATCAGCAGCAGCCAGCCGTGTGGAAATGCGATCCGGCCAGCGATAAACGAATACCAGCATCGCCGCCAGCATCAGCAACGAGCTCAGTACGTCCGAGCGGCCTGTAATATAACTGACAGCCTCCGTTTGGACCGGGTGCAGCAAAAACAATCCAGCCGCGAACAATGACAGAACGTTTCTGCTTCCAGGCATCCGGCTCGACCCAGCTTCCGATCCTTCCGCACTATCAAAAAATCAGAGCCGCGTTGAAAAAATGTAGCCAGATATTCAGAACATGATACGTGCGCGGGGTCTATTCCACTTTGCTGATAATTGATCCAATAAGTGAACATTAGCACCGGACGCACTCCCGCGAGCCATTCGCTCAAAGGCCGGATGCGATAGGTCTGCAACGTGAACGGCAGCGCGAAATCATCGAAGAAAAATGGAGCCCGCATCGCTGGGGCGTACACTTGAAACAGGAATCAGAACAGCGGCGCAGCAGCATGCTAAAGGCACCCACCATGGAAACTTGCGCGCGGATTTTGTTACATCGAGGTTATGAGACTTCCGCCCCGATGGCGGAACACTGTCGCGGCACAATCGCACGGCGCCTTGTCCCATAGATTAATAATAAGACTTCTAGACTGATTAAGCACTCAATTGGTTTCACTGGCTTTTACTGGGGCGACGTGCTTGCCCGGCAGCGCGACAAACGCGATCCGCGGTTCAATGCGATAATGAGTGACTCGCATGAGCATCGCCGAACAAGCACTGCTGGAACTGACCACGCCGGCCTGTGACAAGGGCATCGGCAAAGTCATCCTGGCTGCGGATTCCAAAGACCTGATCTCCGGCGTTCGCGTCCAGCCGCATTCGATCTGGCCGGACGACCGCGGCTATTTCCTCGAAGTTGCCCGCATGGGCCTTGGGCTCATCACGGAATTTCCGAAAGACACCACCCAGATCTCCGCTGCGCTGAGCTACCCCGGCACCATCAAAGCTTTTCACTTTCACCGTCATCAAACCGATTGCTGGGTGCCTGTGCAAGGCATGCTTCAGGTCGCGCTGGTCGATCTTCGCAAGCACTCCCCCACTTTCGGCGTTCGCAACACTTTCTACGTTGGCGCATTGCGCCCGTGGCAATTATTGATTCCGCCCGGTGTGGCGCACGGCTATAAAGTCGTCGGTCGTGACCCGGCCTTCCTGGTTTACGTGACGGACCGATTCTATGACCCCCAGGACGAAGGCCGCATTCCCTACAACGATCCCCAGATCCAATACGACTGGGAAACTCAGCACAAGTAACTCTCCACTCACTGGTGCGTCTACATTCAACGCGTCCAGGTACCGTCGAACCTAACCGGAGGTACTAAGGTTAAAACCTTGGTCCAAAACAGTTGACCCGCGTAGCCGAAAAAGCTTACTATCGGGAAAGAATTTAGCTCTAGGTTGTTATCCTCGGGGCACCGCGTCCAGAATGCCCGAGCGACACGAGGAAGAATTGCACCGCTCTCATCCCATCAAACTACTCGTGTGATGATTAGTACGTAATATTCTTGCGTTTCTACCAGATTCGAGGAGAGGAATTATTAATATATGAAGTCAATCGGAGTCGTGCTGGCGTGCTGATGGAATTTCGGCGATGGCCCAGGCGCCGGGTTCTCCGTGTCCCAGCTGGATAAGCGGGCCCAGGTCCGGCAGGTTCTCGAAAATTTCTCGACAATCCGCCCTCACGCTCGAGCAGAACCGCGGCCAGGCTCCACAGAGGCGTCGATTTCGTCGCCCTCGGATTCGGCCATAAGTTCTTGCTGTCGCCTCAGCGGCGCGACTCTGGAGCTATTCGATGCCGGAACAAAGAGTTCCCATGCGGTGCAAATGCAGCTTGTCGGAGCAAATCCCTCATCGCCCGCCGAAGGCCTGGACCGCGTCGCTTTTACCAGCGCGTACTTCACCTCCAATGATCCCAAGGGTCTGCTAGAAAGTCTGCCGAATTATGCCAAGGTTCGATATCGCGGAGTCTGGCCCGGAATCGACGTCGTCTATTACGGAAATCGGGACCAGCTCGAATACGACATGGTCGTCGCCCCCCAGGCCGATCCTAACTCCATCACCATCAAGCTCACCGGCGAAAGCCGTTTTGCCCTGAATTCCGCGGGCGATCTGGAGCTTCAAACTCCTTACGGCACTGTCACCCATCACCGGCCGCTGGCGTTCCAGATGATCGATCATCAGCGTAAAGAAGTTCCAGCCGGCTACAACCTGGTCGCCACCGACGAAGTTCGCATCCAACTCGGTGAGTACGACCGGTCTCGACGAACTGGTGATCGACCCCACCTTAGCCATTTCCAGCCCGACCATCAGGTGGAGGCGCTACGATAACCGGTTCTGGCGGGCGTCGATGCAGGGGCAACATATACGTGGCGGTGAGCTAACGGCAGGGAAGCATCGCTATCCTCGCCTTCGCTCCAGCGGAACCGTCATAATCGGGCACTATCGTCGGCGCGGACACCGTCGGCGGAATGGTTGTCACCAGCGCGGCAAGGTTTATTTGACAGGAGCGGCTTCCGGCTCCAGTTTCTGCGGCCAACGGCTATCAAACCACAACTCGCCGATCCGCACTGGTCTCGCCACCGACGCCTATTTTCTGGATTATGTCGCGCTGCCCAGCCAAGCCGTGATTTATGGCACCTATTTCGGCGGTGTCGGAAACGACTCCGGTAATGCGATTGCTGTCGATGCTTCCGGCAACGCCTATATCACCGGACAAACCGTGGGTGGGACCGGATTCCCTCACACCACTGGCGGAGCGTTTGCGGGCGGCGGCACTGATGCATTCGTCGCCAAATTCAATCCCAACGTCACAGGCGAGGCGTCTTTGATTTTTTCCACATTCGTTGGAGGCAGCGGCGCCGATTCGGGCAATGGCATCGGCGTTGACGCCAGTGGCAATAGCTATGTCGGCGGTGCAACTACCTCCAGCTCTGCCTCTTTCCAGCCTACTTCCGCCACCGGATTTAATACTTCTAAGGCGACCACCACCAACGATGGATTCATCGTCAAGCTGAATTCCGCCGGGTCCGCCGCCACTTATCTCACCTTCCTGCCCTCGGCGCCGGTCAGCGCGCTCGCAGTGGACACCAGTTTTTCCGCGTACGTCACGGGCGCAGTGGACGGAACCACGAACGTACTGGCCACCACCGCTGGCGGATTTCAAGTGACCAATGGCGGCAACGGATGCGCCACCATCGCGCCGGGCGCGCCGTGCACCGATGCCTTCCTGTCGAAATACAACACCACCGTCGGTGGAAACGCCTCGCCTGCTTTATTCCACCTATCTTGGGCGGAAGTCTTTCGGATGCTGGAACCGGCGTCGCGGCCGACAATTCCGGCAACGCTTATATCGTCGGACGAACGAACTCCAGCGACTTTCCCACCGCCCGGCCTCTCGGCCGGCTTCGCCACCTACCAGGGCGGAGCCATCGTCGACGACAATACGTTGAGTACGCCTGTTCAACGCCTTCGTCGCCAAAGTCAATACCAACGATTCAGGTGAACCTTCCTTGGTCTACTCGACGTACCTGGGCGGGAATGATACTGACCAGGCGGATAACGTCGCCATCGATTCATCGGGCGACGCCTTTATCGGAGGTATAACCTCATCCACCAACTTCCCCAACACCACCGGCGCCGCATCCGCGACCGGGGCTCATGGCTTCTTCGCCAAAATTTCGGATAGTTCAGCCGGTCCCACCTTGAGCATCACCAAGACCCACGCCGGCAGTTTCTTCAAAGGCCAGACCAACGCCACTTACACCGTTATTGTCGGAAATACGGGCACGGCCGCGACCAGCGGAACTGTTACCGTGACCGAAACCGTGCCTTCCGGTCTGACGCTGGTATCTATGAGCGGATCGGGCTGGTCCTGCTCCGCGCACTACCTGTACTCGCGTAGCGACTGCTCTGCAGCGGGCCAAGCTATCCGGCCATCACCGTGACCGTTAACGTAGCGGGCGTTGCTACTTCACCGCAGATCAACAACGTTAGTGTTTCAGGTGGCGGCTCACCAACCGCCAGCGTTAGCGATTCCACGACCATCCTGGGTGCCCCATCCCTCAGTATCACCAAGGTTCACTCCGGCGCCTTCACAGTCGGCCAGCAAGTGCGCAACCTACGTAGTGACGGTCTCAAATGCCTCTGGTGCGGCTCCCACCAGCGGAACCGTTACCGTAACCGACACCCTTCCCTCGGGCTTTCACTTAGTCTCCATGGCGGGAACCGGCTGGACCTGCCCATCCAATTCCTGCACTCGCAGCGATGCTCTGGCCGGGGGCTCCAGTTATCCGTCCATCACAGTTACGTGTCAATGTCTCCGGTGCCGCGACCTCGCCTCAGAATAATTCCGTCACCGTTTCGGGCGGAGCATCCGCGCCGGCCGTAGCCAACGATTCCACCACCATTCTCAGCGCCGGCCAGCCCTCGCTCAGCATACTCAAGTCGCACTCCGGCACCTTCGCGCAAGGACAGAAAACGCCACCTACACGGTGACCGTTTCCAATAACAATGCCGCGGCCACATCCAGCGGCGGCGTGACGGTGACCGATACGCTTCCTTCCGGCCTCACTCTGGTCTCCATGGCTGGCTCCGGCTGGAACTGTGCCTCCAACGTCTGCACTCGCAGCGATGCATTAGCTGGTGGCCAGAGTTACCCACCCATTACAGTCACCGTCAACGTCCTGGTAACGCCACTTCGCCTCTAGTCAACCAGGTGAGCGTGTCCGGCGGTGGATCGGCTTCGGCAAGTTGGAGCGACTCCACTGTCATTACAATCGGTACGCCGACCCTGACAGTTAATCGGACGCGGCTGAATTTTGGCTACAGCGGCTCTTTAATAACCAGCCCGCAAACGGTCACTGTCAACATATCAGGCGGACTCAACGTCGGTTGGGCCGTTGCCTCGGATCGTCCCAACGTGACTGTCTCGCCTGCTTCCGGAACTGGCAGCGGAACATTCCAAGTTACCGCCACCCCGCCATCGGGCGGCGGAACGGCCGGCGCCATCATCACCGTCACCTCAACCGGCGCCACCGGGTCGCCGCAGCAAATCCAGGTCAATGTGACCAGCGTCACTCCTGCCGCGCCGTTCGGTAGCTTCGATACTCCAATAAACAACACCACCGGGGTTACCGGTGCAATCGGCGTGACCGGCTGGGCGTTGGACAGCATCGAAATGCCTGGCATCAATGCGGAACGGTACGAGTGGCGTCAGCATCTGGCGCGAACCTGTCCCTGGTGAAGCAACTGCCGCCAACGGCCTGGTCTTCATCGGCTACGCGAATTTCGTCGCCGACGCACGGCCCGACGTCGCAGGCATCTATCCCAGTTCGCCTTATCAATACCGCGCGGGCTGGGGCTATCTGATGCTGACCAATTTCCTGCCGAACTCGGCCGGCTCCGGCCCGCTCGGCAATGGAACCTACAAAATACACGCCATCGTGACCAATACTGCCGGCCGAGCAGTAGATTTGGGGACTCGCACCATCACGGTCAATAACGCCCAGGCCACGCTGCCGTTCGGCACCATCGATACGCCGATCCAGGGCGGCACGGCAAGTGGAAATGCTTTCGTGAATTTCGGCTGGGCCCTCACGGAAAATCCGTTCGCCATCCCCTTCGACGGCTCCACTATTTTCGTTTTCTTGGATGGCGTGGCGGTGGGGCACCCCGTGTACAATCAATACCGCTCCGACATCGCCACGCTGTTCCCCGGCTTGGCGAATAGCAATGGCGCGGTAGGCTTACTTCTACATCGACACCACCAAGCTCCAAAATGCAATTCACACCATCAGTTGGAGCGTGACTGACAATGGTGGCCGCACCCAAGGTGTAGGCAGCCGCTTCTTTGAAGTGTTAAACGCCAACGGCGGCGGTGTGGCGGCGCCCAAGAAGAAGCTCCGACGCCCGAGTCGCTGGCCGGACCGGTCCGATTGCGCACCGGATACGACCTCAATGCGCCGCAAGCGGTGATCGATCCGGACGCCTCCGGATCCTATTCGATCGAGATGGAGCAGCTCGGACGTATCGAGCTATCGCTCGGCGCCTCCAAAGGCTATCTGGTCGTGGGCGACCACGCCGAGCATCTGCCGTTCGGCTCCACGCCTGAAGGCGGGCGTCTTCTATTGGCAGGCCCCGCTGGCCTTCCTCGGCAAATTCGATATGGTGTTCGAACGGCCGGATGGCACGCAGATGCGGGTCCGCGTCAACATCGTGCCCAAGCAGTATTCTCTGCAGTGGCAGTGGTCTCGCGTTCGTGGCGCACGCACTCATGCGTGCCGCGTTGGCACTCGTGCCAACGCTGGTCGACTCTAACGATCTGGTCGCTCCAGGAAGCCTCGCCACCGCCGTGCCAGGCCCTCGAGCGACATGACGGCCGCCCACTCGCGGATGAATCGAAAAGGCCGGCCCGCGTTGTAGCGGAGCCCCACCAAAAGACTTAGCACGTACTTGAAAATTGACGGACGCAGCGGCTCGAAGAACTGATCGCGATGGTCCACCAGATAGCAAGCATAAGCGTGGACCGGCTGAAATGGCACGTAGCCATAGTGCGATTCGAGCAGTCGCAAGGTCTCCCGCAGCACCCGCCGCCGCTGGCCGACTGTCTTGTTCTCCGTGTGCATCCGCGAAGTCGCCAGCACCGCATCGATCTTCCGCATTGGATACAGCCTCGATATGCGAATCCACAGGTCATAGTCATACGCATATTGCAGATTCGGATCCATTCGGCCGGCCAGTTCGAAAGCCTCCCGCCGGATGAAAGCTGCCGGCTGCGAGATGAAGCACTCCTGCTTGAACAGCGCCGCATCGTACGGGCGTACCGGATACGACGCCAGCAGCTTGGCCGCTCTCATCCACCCAGTTGGCATCCCCGTAAACTACGCCGGTGTCGGGCTCCCCTGCTAGTGAAAGCATTGCGGCCGAGATTGCCCCCGGCAGATAAATGTCATCCGCGTTCAAATACGCGAACACGCTGCCATGCGAGCGCGCGAATCCCTTGTTGATCGCGTCCGCCGTACCTTCGTCCGGGCCGGAGTGAAACTCCAATCTGCCCTTATACTTCTCCAGGATCGCGAGCGTTTCATCGGTCGAGCCCGCGTCCATCACGATGTATTCGATGTTCGGATAGTCCTGGCTCAGCACGCTTCGGATCGTTTCTTCCAGGTATCGGCCCATGTTGTAAGTAGGTGTGACGATGCTGATCAGTGGTGGGGCAGGCACGCCTTCTTATCATGCCTGAAGTGCTGCTGTTGTTTTCGCTACTGCAAAGGATATTCGACCCTGAGGCCGGGAAATCGCGCGAAGTCGCGGTCATTGGTGCAAAGCGTCGCGCCATGTTCGATGGCTAGAGCAGCCAGGTGCGCATCCATGATCAATGAACCACGCACCCGCAATCGCGGGAGCAGTTGACTGAAGATCTCCCAGTGCCGCTCTGTTGGACCGATAATCGACACGTTTGGCCGCGCCATCCAGTCAGAAACGATCGATACTGCCTCGTCTAGTTCCATTGGGCGAAGGATCATCTTGAGTGACGTTGAGATGCGGATAAAAGACAAGATTGTGTGCCACGACAATCCGATCGTTGCGGACGAAGACAGCCGTTGATCCAACCAGGCGGCGGCACGATCGTGTTCTAAAGACGCCGAGTCGTAGGCGTACAGTAGAAGATTCACGTCGATCACGATCACTTGTAGCCAGGACCTTCGATTTCCTCAATCAGATCCCACGGCTTGTCGTAGCTATAGCCGGGCTTCAATTTCATATCTTTCGCCCGGATCTTAAACGGCTTGACCGTCTTAGCTTTCCGTTGAGCGAACAGCCCGGAACGCAGCGTTTCGTTCACCGTCTCCTTGAACGACTTGCCGGACTTTCGCATAGCGGCTTCCAGCTTCGCGTGAACATCTTCGTCCAGCGTGATCGTTGTCCTTGGCACACCTTGATGCTATCACACTAGCATCATGATGCCTTTAGTTTCAAAAAAACCGTTTCAAAATGAGCCCTTGCCCTGTAGGCAATGACAGCACTTCGGCCCCCGTGCGCCGGCGGCGTCATCGATCGCCTTCGCTAATGCATCGTACCCATAGAGCCGCGTAGTCATCCAGCAACACTACTGCGCCGGGCGATAGCTTTTCCCAGAAATGTTCCAATGCCGCGCGTTCTGGCTTAGCGCAATTCATGTCCAGGTGAAGGAATGCGACTCGTTCCACCTTCATTTGTTCAAGCACATCCGGGACTACTCCTTGCACAATCTCGGCATTCGGCCACTCCGCGTAGTTAGCGCGCACGCGTTCGAGGTCCGTAACATAGGATCCCTTCGCCCTTGCATCCTCCGTCACCCGCAGTTGCTGCGCCTCCTCATCCGAATACTGTGAAAGCACTGGACCGCTAAACGTGTCGATCAGGAAGAACCGCTTCTCGATCCACCGCCATCCAAGGTAGTGCATTATCGCGGAACTCATGAATCCAGCATTTACGCCGCACTCCACAAAATCGCCCTCAACCTGCATGGCGGATCTCGCCGCCCAGAGTGCGATATGCACACGCCATTCGATTTTTGGATCTACTCCCCAGCTAGCCTGGACGCCGCGCTGATAGGCTGCTTTGAAGCTTGGGTCCTGCGCAAAGTGGGAATTGTTAAACGTGAAGATGCCATCTTGTCCGTAGAGCCCAGACGTCCGCGTGTTGAAAACGAAGTAGCCGGCCGCTTCCAATTTCTGTCGTACCCAGCGCTTAAGGATACGCATAACCTGATGATGTCAGAAGAGCTATTTCTCGGCTAGCCACGCCAAAAATAGACCGTCCGGAGCCACATCCTCCCAATACGAAATCGGCCGGCTCGATACCCGCCGGCAATGCCGGGCCAGAAGATCCTCCAGCTGCTTTCGCCCAAACCACTTCTCCCACTCCGGCGTTTTCAAACGGCCCAATTGCTCGGCATTTTTGTCGATGATCACGAGCCGCCCGCCCTGCTTCACCACCCGGCACATCTCCTCGATGGCGGCCTCGATATCCACGGCATGCTCCAGCGATTCAGTCGCGTAAGCGAAGTCGAAGCTTTCGCCGCCAAAAGGGAGCGCCGTCATGGAACCCGCGCAGCGGCTGATTCCGGCGGGCACGTGCCGCAGCATCGCCTCAGCCAGATCAAACGCCACGATGGCCGAATCCGGGAACCGATCCGCCAACACTCGCGCAAATCGACCCTTGCCGCAGCCCACGTCCAGCAACCGTTTTCCACTCAAATCGCCGAAATATTCCAGGATCAACTGAACGTGATAAATTCGCGGATCGATGGTCGAAGGAAAGTGCTCTTCGTCCAATGCGGCCTGGTTGAAGTGGCGAATGATCTCCGGCAGCGGAACGCTCTCGGGAATTGATCGCGCGGAAACAGGCGCCGGAATCCGCCCGAACATCCGCTTCCAGATTGAAGCCATCAGGCCCGGGTCAGGAAGATCGGAAGCCCAGTCTTGTTTTCGTAATTCGGCCTATAGCGCTCGGTGTTGTACATGGTCGCGACGTCCACGTGCCGCGGGCCCAGCTTGGGATCGGGAAGCGGAACCATCGAGTAACAGCCATTCACTAAACCTGCCATCAGCCCGCTCTTATTAGAGAGCACGCAGTCCAGCGCCATCGTTCCGAATGTCGAAGCGATCAGTTTGTCGACAAAATCCGGCGCGCCGCTGCGGAGGTCATACGTGAGGTCGCTCACGATAGTCTCTTCCTTGGTGCGCTTCTTGATCTCGTCGCTCAAGGCTTCCCCTATGTTCTCCTTCTTGCGGTGACCGTATGCGTCTGGTTCCCCATACTCGCGCAACTGGTAGCCTTCCCACTCCGCGCCCTCTGAAAGAATCACCAGACAATAATTGCTGGGATTGTGCTTTTTATCGTTGAGCAGGATATCGATGAGCTTATCCAGGTTCACTTTGTATTCCGGAAGGCAGCAGCGAATGGACGCTACGTACGCCGTATAAAGCGAGGTAAAGCCTGCGTCGCGCCCGAACACGCGAAAGATGCCGATACGCTCATGCGATCCAACCGTGGTCCGCTGGCGATTGATAGCGTCGGTGGCGCGGGTGATCGCGGTTGAAAATCCGATGCAGTACTCCGTGTTTCGGACATCGTTGTCCATGGTCTTGGGCACCGCCACCACCTTGACGCCCATCTCGTGCAGCCTGGCGGCATAGCTCAAAGTATCGTCGCCCCCGATCGGCATCAGATAATCAAGCTGTAGCGCTTCGATATTCTTGAGGACTTGCGAACTGACGTCGTACGCCACCGACGTCTTTCCGCCTTTGGTGATCTGCTTCTGAGGAAAGCTTTGCCCATTCAAGAAATCGGGAAGCTCGGTCATTTTGGACGGATTCGTCCGGCTGCTGTGCAGGATCGTCCCGCCATAGCGATCTATGGTGCGAGTGTTCTCGCGCGTCAACGGTAGCACATAATGCGCCCGGCTCTGCTCATCGTCCAGGTTCAGGTGCGTGAGCGCTTCCCATCCACGCCGCAGCCCCACTACTTCACAGCAGTGTTCGGTACTGCGATACGTGACTTCTTTGATGACTGAATTGAGCCCTGGGACATCTCCTCCGCCGGTCAAGATACCGATACGCTTAATAGCCATTTGTGTTCGCACCTTCATTTTAGCGTGGCACGTAAATCTGAATTTGAAAAGAGCGCCTGACGATCTCGCGCGCCTCGCCGACACCCGAAACTATTCCTGCTCCTATGGCTTGTACCAGGACGTTGCCCGCCGCCGTCGCCTCCGCCGGGCCTGCGATCACGGTGCGGCCGGTAGCATTGGCCACCAGTTGGTTCAGCAGTTCGTTACGCGAACCGCCGCCCACGATGTGTATGCGGTTTATTCGGCGACCGGTCAGAGCCTCTAGATTTTCGAGCACCTCGCGGTAACGCGCGGCTAGGCTTTCGAGAATCAACCGCACCATGCCGCCCGGTTGTTCTGGCGCCTTCCAGCCACGTGCCCGGCAATGCTCCGCAATCTGCTCCGGCATGCGACCCGGCTGCGGGAAGGCGTCAGGATCGAGGGTCATCCCGGAAGAAGGCGCGGCGGCCGCGAGTTCAACCAGCTCTGCGTAGCCGTATTCACGTCCCGCCAGCGCCCACGCTCGGCGGCACTCCTGCAGCAGCCACAACCCGGCGATATTTTTCAATAGCCGGATCTTTCCTCCGGCTCCCACTTCGTTGGTGAAGTTGAGCGCCGCCGAATGCTCATTAATCACCGGCGCATCCAGTTCCACGCCCATCAGCGACCAGGTGCCCGAGCTGATGTAGCTCCAGTCGTGGCCTTCGGCTGGAACGGCAGCTACCGCCGAAGCTGTGTCATGAGAAGCCGTTGCAAAAACCGGCGTGTCAGCCGAAAGGCCGCTGGATTCCGCCACCTCGGGGAGCAATGTCCCCAGCCGCGTACCGGAAGAAACGATCTCCGGCAGCAACGACTCTTCGATCCCCAGCTTCCGCAACAAACCCTTTGCCCAATCTTTTGTAACCGGATTGTAGAACTGAGAAGTGCTGGCAATGCTGACCTCGGCACGCATCACGCCGCTGAGCCAGTAGTTGAACAAGTCTGGCGTAAACAAAAGCGTTTTCGCCATTCCGAGGGCGGGCGACTTCGCCCACGTCATGGCACTCAGCTGGTAAATAGTATTGATCGGCATGAACTGGATGCCGGTTTCGGCGAAAATCTCCTTGCGAGGCACCGACACGAAGGCCTTGTCCATCGTTATATGGTTGTTGCGCGCATCCCGATAATGCCTCGGATTGTCCACCAGCGCCCCGTCGGCGCCCAGCAATGCGAAATCCACGCCCCAGGTATCCACGCCGATGCCATCCAGCACGATCTTTCGCTCCCGCCCGCAAATGGTCAGTGAATGCCGGATCTCGTGAAACAGCCGCAGCGTGTCCCAATAAAGACCCGTCGGCAATCGCACCGGCGTGTTTGGGAAGCGATGCAACTCTTCGAGCGCGAGCTTTCCGTCTTCTAGACTTCCGAGCATGGCGCGTCCGCTTTCGGCGCCGAGATCGATCGCCAGAAACCGGTTCATGCCGGAAATTCAATAACCAGTTTGCCGATTCCGTCCCGATACTCAGCCAGTGTCTGGAATGCGGCTGGCGCTTGTTCGACATCCACGCGATGCGTGACGATGGCTTCCGGAATCGCGCCGGCAGCGAGCAGCGCGATGGCGGTTTTCGATCGGTGATTCGATCGCTTGAGCGGTTGAATGCGAATCTCTTTGGCCATGGCGCTGAACAGATCTACGCCGACAGGAACCTGATGCGGAATGCCGATCAGGACGAATGTGCCGCCCAAGCGGGTAACAGCGAGCCCCGCGTTGATTGTTTCAGCCGCGCCCGCCGCATCGATCGCTAAATCAACGCCCCTCCCTCGAGTCTTATCGCCTACCAGCTCGCGGAATTGCTGGAGCGGCACTGCCGCCGTCGCGCCCAGTTCCTGCGCCATCTTAATCCGATGCGGAAGTTTATCCGCGATCAGGACCTGCGAAGCGCCGCAATGCCGCGCTACAGCCGCCGCCAGCAATCCGATGGGACCGGCCCCTAATATCGCCACGCTGTCGCCCGCGTGAATCTGCACCAACTCAAGCATGTGCATGATCACCGCGACTGGCTCAATCAAAGACGCCTGTGTGTAGCTGAAATTTTCGGGAACCAACTCGGCGTTATGTGCAGGAACTACCGCATATTCGCGCAAGCAGGCCGGGGCGTTGCGGCGACCCCATAAATTGGGACTGCACGCAATTGTTATGCTGCCCGCGCGCACAATATTCGCAATGGCCGCAGCTAATGGTAGGTTCGATTGATACCCGATCACCGTCGCGCAAGCCGAAAACTCGTTTTCCCGACACCTATCACTTCTCCCGCTGGCTCGTGACCCAAGACCAGTGGATAAGTGGCAGGAAACCCATAGATGCTGCCGTCCAGGTACCAATGCATGTCGCTGCCGCAAATCCCGACCGAACGGAGTTTCACCAGAACTTCGTCCGGTCCGGGATCTGCCGGCAGCGGCATGTCCCTAATCTCTAACGCGCGTAGCGCAACAAGGTGGACTGATTTCAATCCACCACTTTACCGGATTGGACTACCGGCGTCCGCCACCGCCGTGGCCGCCGCCACCCCGCGCTCCGCCGCCGCTAAAACCTCGTGCTCCGCCACCGTATCCACCGCGATATCCACCGTACCCACCGCGATATCCGCCGTAGCCGCCGCGGTATCCGCCGTAGCCGCCTCGATATCCGTATCCACCACGGTATCCGTATCCACCGCGATAGCCGCCCCAGTATCCGCCATAAAATCCGTAGCCCGGATAACCGTAGGCGTAAGGATAATAGTAGGGATCATAGTAACTGTATGGGTACGCATAGGGGTAACCATAGGCATACGGGTAGGCGGGGTAGCCCGGGCCAACGTACACTCCGAAGCCGACCCTTGCATCGGCATGCGTCGGTGCCACAAACATCAGCATCGCCGTCAGCGCAAGTAAAGGAAGCCCGATTTTTCTTAACATAATTTTCCCCTCCACCCGTTAGATGAGCACCAGGGGTTAGTGGGTTTCGTTACATACATTTCCTATTGATTTTCGCCTATTATTCGCCTATGATGACCAAGTACGCCGATTACAAAACGAACCCGAGAGGAACCCGAACCCTATGACAATTAAAGATGCTCTGCTCCCCGAATTCGATCAGGAGATGGCCAACACTCGCAAGACGCTCGAAAGAGTCCCGGAAGATAAGTTCTCCTGGAAGCCACATCCAAAATCGTTTAGCATGATCTCGCTCGCCACCCATATCGCTACCATGACCGGATGGGCTGCCGATACCATTAACAAGGATTCATTCGATATCTCGCCCCCCGGCGCGCCGCCCTACAAAGAAGAGCTTGCCGCATCCACCAAACAACTACTGGAGAAGTTCGATAAGAGCGTCGCCAGCGCTCGGGCCGCAATCGCCGGCGCCAGTGATGAGGTCTTCCTAAAACCCTGGTCGCTGATGGCTGCTGGAAAAACGCTCTTTACGATGCCGCGAATCGCGTGCGTCCGGACCTTCGTAATGAACCACGTGATTCATCATCGGGCGCAGTTAGGCGTCTATCTGCGGCTCAACGATATTCCAGTCCCGTCGATCTACGGACCGTCGGCCGACGAAGGCAACATGTAGCGCGCGGCGCCGCTACAGCACGTCGGCAAAGCCACGCTTCAGGTGCCGGAAGAATAAGCCGCCAACTAAGAAGGCCGTCACCGCATACAGGCTGACGATCGCGAGATCTTCCAGGCTTGGGACACGGTAGGAGAGCAGCCGGTCGCGATAGCCCCGAACCACAAACGCCAGAGGGTTCAGCCTTAGGGCAAACCGCGCCCATTCTGGAAAGGATTTCTCAGGAATAAAGATGGGCGTTACCCAAAACCAGAACGTGAGGATCACGGAAAGCACCTGGGCCGTGTCCCGCAGGTAGACCTGCAATCCGGAGACGATCCAGCTCACCCCGATCGCGAACAGCCCGATCAGCAGCATGTAAAGCGGCAGTAACAGCATCCACAGGCTGAAGTGGCCGACATAGAATCCGACCACGGCAATCACTAACGCAAGTGCCATCAAATGGCTGATGAGCGATGAAAGAAAAATGGAAACCGGTACCACTTCAGCCGGGAACACCGTTTTCGTAATGAGATTGGCGTTGTCGAGCATGGATACGGCCGACCGCGTTACGGTCTCGGTAAACAGCAGCCACGGAAGAAAGCCGCAAAACAGAAACAAGGAGTAATTTTGCGTCACCTCATTGCTGGGAAGCGTTGTTTTCAGGCATACCTGGAAGACGAAGACCCAGCTTACCAGCAGCACCACCGGGTGAATCAACCCCCACAACCAGCCCGCTGCAGAACCCACGAAGCGCTGTTCGAAATCGCGGCGGACCAATTGGAACAGGAGCGTGCGGCGCTGCACCAGATTGAACGCGAAGTTGCGGCCCGGGATAACCATGGAAACCTCAGGTTACTATAGTGGCGCAGGCCTGAGGCCTGTGATCAACTGCATGCACGCCTGCATTCTCCGCTCTCCCGCTCCGATAGAGACCAACCCACTCGAACTTGCCGAGGTACCCAAGCCAGTGCCAACAGGTCAGCAGGTGCTGGTGCGTGTTAGCGCCTGCGCAATCTGCCGGACCGATCTGCACGTGATCGAAGGCGAACTCCCGCCCCGCAAGTCGCCCATCACGCCTGGTCATCAAGTGGTCGGCGTGATCGAAGCCGCCGGAGACCGCGCTAATCTGCATCCTATCGGCGCGCGCGTCGGCATCGCCTGGCTGCATTCGACCGACGGCTCTTGCGAGTACTGCCGCGCTGGCAAGGAAAACCTCTGCGATCATCCCAGCTTCACCGGCTACACAGTGGATGGCGGGTACGCTGAGTACGCGTTGGCCGAAGAGAGCTTCGTCTATCCTATTCCGGAAGGCTTTGCCGATCTCCACGCGGCTCCTTTGCTTTGCGCCGGCATCATCGGCTTCCGGTCGCTGCGGCTTTCGGGGATCGCGCGCGGCGGACGCCTTGGCCTCTACGGATTTGGAGCGGCAGCTCACGTCGCGATCCAAGTCGCTCGCTATTGGGGCGCCGAAGTCTACGCCTGTACGCGCGATGAAAGACACCAGAAGCTCGCGCTCGAATTAGGCGCGGTGTGGGCCGGCGGCACGGTGGCCGAGCCGCCCCAAAAGCTGGACAGCGCGATCATCTTCGCACCCGCCGGCGAGATCGTTCCAGCAGCGTTGAAAGCCCTGAAGAAAGGCGGAACGCTGGCCCTGGGCGGCATCCATATGAGCGCTATTCCGGCGCTGGATTACGATCTGCTTTACCAGGAGCGCGTCGTGAGAAGCGTGGCCAACAACACCCGCCAGGATGGCCACGATTTCCTGCGCATCGCCGCGCAGATTCCGATTCATACTCAGTTTGAGGTGTTTCCGCTGCGGGAAGCGAATCGCGCGCTGAATGCGCTGAAGAACGACGCCATTCGCGGCGCCGCTGTGCTCAAAATCCACGACTGACCTACTGTTCTACTGCATTCTCCAGAGCAGGATGACGGAAAGGATCGCCAGCGCCACGGCCGCCGCTGCGATCGCGAAACGTGCCATCCGATTCGGCCCGGGCGGAATTACTTCGGTCTCATAGGCTGTTTCGAGTCCGGGTTCCGGTTCAGTCTCTGGCTCTTCGGCAGTCGCGGCAGCCAACACCGGAAGCGCCGCCTGAGGAGGCTTGTCGCCGTTATCGGAGTCGAATTCCAGAATCCGCTGTTCGATTTTCGCGCACAACTCCGCCGGCGTCTTCTTCAGACGCGCCCGTGCGCGGGGAGGCAGTTCGGCCAAAACAGTATCGACGTCCTGTTGGACCAATGCGTGGACTATATCGTATCCCAGTATCTCCGCCAACCTGCAGGCCACGTGCACGATCCGCAACAGGTCGAGTTCAGAGCCTTCGCTGGGGTCATGATGGCGCCCGGCGATCACCCGCAGCTCCAGCGGTAGGCCCCAACGTTCGGCCAGAACGCGGCCGGCCTCGGCGTGATCCACGCCGAACTCCTCACGTTCGAAATCCAGAATGTCCAGGCTCTGCTCGGCTGCACCGCGAATGACCTTCTCATACTCCTGCGGATAAGCCACCAGCAGCGCCAGCCTGCCGATGTCGTGCATGACCCCGGCTGTAAATGCCACGTTCGTAAAGGCATCGCAGGCGTGCGCGATCTCTTCAGACAATACCGCGGTCGCCACCGTGTGCTGCCAGCAGCGCCGCAACTCGGCGGTTCGAAGCGCGCCCTTGGCATAGGCGGCCGTCGCGTGGGAAATAGTGACTTGCCGGGTCCGATCCAGGCCTACCAAGGCTACAGCTTGCTTTACGTCACTTACCGGGTAGGACAGCCCAAACTCATAGGAGTTCACGCACTGCAGCAGCCGCCCCGTAAACGTTGCATCCGAAGCAATTAGCTCGGCCACTTCCTTGACCTTCACATCCGGATGGGCTAGCAAGGTTAGTAGTCTTGCCGCGACGGGAGGAAAGGGAGGGACCTTCTTCAGACCTGCCGGGATAATCACAGCCGGGTTCATGCGTAGTGCAGCTTAGCCTCCCTTACATATCGGATAAAAGATCTATTCGGTGCAGGTTAGTCACGCAAAAAAGTCAACGCGCAGGCGATTTCTACCCGGCAGATCGCCGTTCGGTGTCAATAGATGTTGAATCTAAAGGAAATCCTCGCGTGGACCTGAAGCTGCAATTAGACCGACGGAAGGGAGAGTTCAAGCTATGCTCTACTGGGCTCTGATGTTTCTCGTGATCGCGCTTATCGCGGCCGTCCTGGGATTCACAGGCGTTGCCATTCTGGCTGGCGGCGTCGCAAAAATCCTGTTCTTTATCTTTATCGTGCTCTTCGTCGTTTCTTTGATTGCCCACCTGGCACGAAGAGCCTGACGACTAAGCTCTAAACGCGGGAGCGTATTCGAGCGTATAGAGAAAGATCGTAATCGCGACCAGAAATACTACGACCGCGATCCGATCCTCTACGAGCGAGCGCTCCATGCGTTCTAATGCCCCGTCATTGGCCGCAATCGCGGCGTTCCCTATTTTTCTCTGACGCATCCGCGAATCGTAGTCGCGCGTCGATACAAGTCCACAAATCCAAGCCAGGCGCAGTACCATCTCGCCCCTCTCCATCGTAAAATTAAGGAATAATCTTTAGATTCTAGCACTGTAAGGAGTCGGCAAAAACATGCTCGGTAGCGAACTCCAGCACGCCGCTCGCGCCCTTCTTCACACGCCCGTTTTCTCTGCGACCGCGGTGATTACGCTGGCGCTGGGCATAGGCGCAAGCACGGCCATCTTCAGCGTCACCAATGCGGTCCTGTTGCGGCCCCTTCCTTATATGGACCCGGACCGGTTGGTTTTGGCCTGCGCCGACATGCAGACGCGGAACGTGGTCGACTCACCCGTTTCCGCTGAGAACTTCATAGATCTGCGCAACGGGGCTAAACGCAACTTCGAAGACTTCGGCGCCGTGTTCACCAATCGCGGAAATTTTCCCCGCGAGGACGGTACGCCGGAGCAGGTCCATTTCGCTCAAGTGACCACAAATTTCTTTGGGTTGATGGGCGCAAGAATGGCGTTGGGACGCGATTTTACCGATTCCGACGGCCAGCCTCAGCCAGCACCGCCACCCGGGGGCGCGGCGCCCGCCACGTCCAAGCTTCCAGACAATGCGATCTTGAGCTACGAATATTGGCAGCGACGCTACGGCGGAAATCCGGCGGTGCTGGGCCGCCCCATGCTCAATAACGCGCCGGGCTTCAATCCACAGATCGTGGGCGTTCTTGCGCCCGGGTTCGAGCTATTATTCCGGCCGGGCGCGGAGGTGGAGCGCCATCCCGACATCTGGATCGCGGCCCGCCTGCGCTACGACAATGCGAATCGCAACGCTTATTTCCTGCGGGCGATCGGGAGGTTGAAACCCGGCGTGACGCTTCGGCAGGCGCAAGAAGAGGTGGATCTGGTGTCAGCCGAGATCCGCCGGAACTTTTCCCTCTATCGCACCGCCCGGTTCCAATACCGGGCTGAGCCCATGAAGCGGTATATGGTTGCTGAAGTGCGGCCGGCGATTCTAGCGCTGATGGGCGCTGTTATCTTTCTGTTGTTGATCGCCTGCGCCAATGTCGCGAACCTGCTGCTGGTGCGCGTGTCTCTGCGCGAGCGCGAACTAGCCGTGCGAGCGGCCCTGGGAGGCGGCCGGTGGCGGCTGGTCCGGCAGATGCTCACCGAGGCTCTACTGCTAACTGGACTCGGTACCCTCTTGGGAGTAGGGCTGGCATGGCTCGGCATCCATGAGCTACTGAGGATTGCGCCGGCGAATCTGCCACGCCTCGATTCGGTGCCGCTCGATCCACAGGTGCTCGCATTCACGGTTGTGGCCGGCGCGCTAGCAGCGGCTATCTTCGGCATCGTACCCGCGCTGCGTGCCTCGCGCCCGGACGTGATGAATGTCCTTCGGGCCAGCGGCAGGACGGTCGCGCTGGGCTCGCACCAATTGCGGAGCGGCGTGGTGGTCGCCGAAGTGGCGCTGTCGTTTGTGCTGCTGATCGGGTCCGGCCTCATGTTCCGCAGCTTTCTGGCTTTGCAGCATACGAACCTGGGATTCGACCCGCACAATCTTCTGACCTTTGGGATACTCGACGGACCCGGCAACACGGTTCCGCAACAGCGGGCCGCTCGCATGCGCGAGATTCAAACCCGGCTGCGCGCGCTGCCAGGCGTCGAAAGCGCGACCGGCTCGTTTCCTTTTCCGTTGGCCGGGGGATTCTCTACAATTCGATGGGGAAAGGAAGACGCACTGGCCGATCCAGGCAAGTATCAGGCCGTCGATTGGCAAGTGGTGCTCCCCGGTTACTTCGATACGCTGCGGACGCCGCTGGTGGCAGGGCGCACGTTCAGCGATGCCGACAATATCCCGGAGCGAAACGTGGTAGTGATGGATCAGGTTTTCGCCGCCAAAGCGTTTCCGGGCGAGTCGGCGGTCGGGAAACGAATTCTTATTCGACTCCGGACGCCAGAGCCGGAATGGGTAGAGATTATCGGGATAGTGGCGCATCAGCGCCAGACTTCGATCGCCGATCCAGGGCGCGAGCAGATCTACTTTACCGATGGATTTCTGCGGCACGGAAATGTCGGGCAATGGGCTATCATGACTTCGGGCGATCCGGCCAAGTATGCGCCGCTGGTGCGCGCCGAGATCGCCAAAGTTGATCCGCACCTGCTGATCCACGATATCGAGCCAATGGATACGCTGGTGGAGAAGGCCCAGGCCGGGACCCGATTTTCGCTGGTGTTGATCGGCATCTTCGCGACGATCGCGGGTCTGCTGGCCGCGGTCGGGCTCTACGGAGTGCTATCTACTGTTGTTCGCCAGCGCACCGCCGAGATTGGTGTCCGCATGGCTCTGGGCGCCGCGCCCAGGAGCATATTCAATCTCGTGGTCGGCCATGGTTTACGATTGACCGCGCTGGGAATCGTCGCGGGAGTCGCGGCGGCCTTGGGTCTAACGCGCGCGATGACCAGTATGCTCATCGGAGTGAAGCCCACGGATCCGCCGACTTTCGCGTCTATCGTGGTGGTCTTTTTCCTGATTGCCGCCCTGGCATGCTGGTTCCCCGCGCATCGCGCGGCACGGTTGGATCCGACCAGTGCGCTGCGGGAAGAGTGAGCACCAGGTTTGACCTTTTCGCTCCGTCGGCGGTAGTATAGCCACATCGTTTGAAAGGCATTCTGCGTATGAGGGCCCTTCCCATTTCCTGCTTTGTTTTGGCGGCGGCGGGCACGCTGCTGGCTCAACAAAATTACTCTCCGGGCGACGTCGATGATGGCCGTCGTCTTTATGTCGCCAACTGTGCTGTCTGTCACGGCCCGGAGGGCGAATCCGTGCCGGGCGTCCAGCTGGATCATGGAAAGTTCCGGCACGGATCGTCCGATGATGAGCTAGTAGACATCATTCGCAAAGGAATTCCCGGCACGGCCATGCCGCCCCATACCTTCACGGCGTTTCAAGCCAGGTCCGTGGTCGCCTACTTGCGCTTTATGGCAGCGTCCCCATCGCGCGGGCCGGCTGCAACGGGTGACCCCGCTCACGGTAAAGCGGTTTTCGAAAGCAAGGGATGTCTCAATTGCCACCGCGTTAACGGCAGCGGCGCGAGACTTGGGCCGGAACTCACTGACATCGGTTCGCTCCGCCGCGCGGCTGAACTGGAACGCTCCATCCTGGAGCCCGATGCCGAAGTGCTGCCACAGAACCGCTTCATCCGCGTCGTGACCCGCGACGGCGCGACGATTAACGGCAGACTGCTGAACCAGGACGCCTTTACGATCCAGCTTTACGATACTAATGACCGGCTGGTGTCTCTGGAGAAGTCGAAACTGAAAGAGTACGCCTTCACCAACAAATCTCCCATGCCGTCGTTCCGGGGCAAGCTGAACCCGCAGGAACTGTCCGATCTGGTCAGCTATCTGGTCTCACTGAAAGGAATCGACAAGCAATGAATCGCCGTGCGCTGCTGCTCATTTCCATCACGAGTTCTCTGTTCGCGCAGGTTTCCTTTGACCGAATCATGCGCGCCGATAAGGAGCCGCAGAACTGGCTCACCTATTCCGGTAGCGTCCAGAGCCAGCGCTACAGCACGCTGACTCAGATCACTCCCGACAACGTCAAGAACCTGGAGCTGCAGTGGGTCTATCAGGCGCGGTCGCTCGAGAAGTTCGAGGCGACATCGCTGGTGGTGGATGGCGTTCTGTACACGGTGCAGGCTCCCAACGACGTGCTCGCTCTGGATGCCGTGACGGGACGGCTCTTCTGGACGTACTCGTACACTCCGGCGCCCGAATCACGTCCCTGCTGCGGCCGGATCAATCGCGGGCTGGCGATCCTGGGAGACACGCTTGTTCATGGGCACCATCGATGCGCACCTGGTGGCGATCGACGCCAAGAACGGCAAGCCGCTTTGGAACACGACTGTGGCCAAGGCCGAATCCGGTTACGCGCTGACGCACGCTCCGCTGGTGGTGAAGGATAAGGTGATCGTCGGCACGGCCGGTGGCGAGTACGGGATCCGCGGATTCATCGCCGCTTACAACGTCCGCACAGGCAAGGAGATGTGGCGCTTCCACACCATCCCTGAACCCGGCGAGCCCGGCCACGAGACCTGGGGTGGCGACTCGTGGAAGACCGGCGGCGGTTCGGTGTGGGTGACCGGCTCCTATGATGCGGCCACCAATCTGACCTATTGGGGCATCGGAAATCCTGGCCCGGATTGGAACGGCGATTCACGGCCGGGCGACAATCTCTACACGGATTCGGTGGTCGCGCTCGACGCCGATACCGGCAAGCTGAAGTGGTATTACCAGTTCTCGCCGCACGATGAGTTTGACTACGATGCCGTGCAGGTGCCGGTGCTCGCCGATATGCAATGGGCCGGCAAGGATGGCGTGAAGAGGCCGCGCAAGGTGATGATGTGGGCGAATCGCAACGGCCTGTTTTATGTGCTGGATCGCACCAGCGGCGAGTTCCTGCTGGGCAAACCGTTCGTCGAGGTGAACTGGATGAACGGGTTCGATGAGAAGGGCCGGCCGATGCGGGTCACCGGGAAAGTTCCCAGCGCGGAGGGGACGCTCATCTATCCGGGCAACCAGGGCGGGACGAACTGGTATTCGCCTTCCTACAGCCCGCACACCGGTCTGTTCTATATTCCGACCTGGGCGAACTATTCCTCGATCTACGTCAAAGGGAAAGATGACGACTATGTTGAGGGCCGACGATACGCCGGCGGATTTCCGAGGTCGGCGGTTCCCTTCGGGCGGGGCACTCAGAATTTCCGCAAAGAAGACGAGGGCTATGGCGCGATCCGGGCGGTGGATCCTGCGACCGGCGAACGAAAGTGGGAGTTCAAGATGAACGACGTCACCGATGCAGGCATCCTCACCACCGCTTCCGATCTGTTGTTCAGCGGCGGACGCGAAGGCTACTTCTTTGCGCTGGATGCCCGCACCGGCGCGCCGCTATGGAAAGCCACCGTGGGCGGCGCGGTGGCTTCTGGCGCGATGACGTATTCGGTGGGTGGCCGGCAATATGTCGGTGTAGCCGCGGGCAACTCACTGTTTACTTTCGCCTTGAAGCAATAGCAATAGGAGGCAGATCATGCCGAAGTACAGTTTCCAGCTAAACGGCCGGCCAGTCTCGGTCGAATCCTGGGATCCGGCGCAGCCGCTTCTCTACGTCCTGCGCAATTCTCTCGGCCTGCATGGGGCGAAATTCGGTTGCGGACTCGCTCAATGCGGCGCGTGCACGGTGCTGATCGATGGGAAAGCCCAGCGCTCGTGCGTTTTTCCCGTGAGGCAAGTGGCGGGCCGCGCTGTCACGACTCTCGAAGGGCTTGGCACGCCCGAAAAGCCGGACGTTGTGCAAGCCGCCTTCATCGCCCAGCAGGCCGCGCAGTGCGGCTATTGCACTAATGGCATGATCATGGCGGCGAAGTCGCTGCTCAACCAGACGCCGCGGCCGACACTCGACCAAGTGAAGCAAGGGCTCGCGGGCAATCTCTGCCGGTGCGGCACTCACACGCGGATCGTGCAAGCGGTCATGCTGGCGGCGAAGGCGTAAGGAGGGATCATGAACAATATTTCTCGTCGTGATCTTCTTCGAGCCGGCGGCGCTGTGGTTGTGAGCTTTGCTTTGGGCTCGCCGAAGCGAGTGGCGGCGCAGGCTTCTGGCGCGGGTGTCGATCTTGGCAAGCCGGTCGACCCGCACGAGGTGGATAGTTTTCTCGCGGTGCATGCCGATGGCTCCGTCACGCTCTATACCAGCATGTCGACGTCGGCGTCGGGTTGCGTATCGCCATGCGGCAGATGGCTGCCGAGGAGCTTGGTATTCCGGTGGAGCGCATCGCAATGGTGGAAGGCGATACAGCTCTTACGCCGGATCATGGTGGAACGGGCGGCAGCACCGGCATCCCGCGCGGCGGCGTGGATGTACGCCAAGCAGCGGCTACCGCGCGACAGGCTTTACTCAAATTGGGCGCTGAGCGACTGCAGCGGTCGGCGGCTGAATTGACGATCGTCGATGGTCAGGTGCGGCCGTCCGCCGGAGGCGAAGGCGTCGACATCGGCAAGCTGATCGGCAATCGGCGTTTCTCGCTCAAGGTGGATCCGAAAGCTCCTCTGAAAGATCCAGTCAGTTATTCTCTGGTCGGCAAACCGCTGCTGCGTCCCGACGTGCCCGAGAAGTGCACCGGCAAGCATGTCTATGTCCAGGACTACTCGCTGCCCGGAATGCTGCACGGCCGCGTGATCCGGCCGCCGGCGATCGGCGCGAAGCTGCTCTCCGTCGATGAAGGCCCCATACGAGCGATCCCTGATGTTCGCGTGGTGCGTATCGAGAATTTTCTGGGCGTGGTCGCGTCCGACGAATGGGCCGCGGTGCGAGCCGCGCGCGAGCTGAAGGCGACCTGGAGCGAGTGGCAGGGTCTGCCCGGAAGCGACGGATTTGGGGCGCTTCATCCGCGACGGCGCAGTTGACCGGCACCAGGACCTGGTGAGCCGGGGCGATCCGGCCGCGGCGCTATCCACAGCCGACAAGCAGTTTGCAGCGACCTATGAGTGGCCTTTGCAGAGCCATGCTTCGCTCGGGCCGTCTTGCGCCGTTGCCGATGTGCGCACCGATGGCGCGACGGTTTGGACGTCGACGCAAGGGACTCACGGTCTGCGCGCCAACCTGTCTAAGATCTTCGGCATTCCGGTGGACAAGCTGCGAGTCATTTATCTAGATGGCTCGGGCTCCTACGGCGGCAACGGTAATGATGACGCGGCTGCCGACGCGGTGCTTCTTTCGAAGGCCGCCGGTAAGCCGGTCCGCGTGCAGTGGATGCGGCATGACGAACACGGCTGGGACCCGAAAGGTCCGGCGCAGCTTCTCGATTTGCGCGGCGGCGTGGATGCCGAAGGACGGATCGTGGCATGGGAAACGGATATGTGGTTGCCCACTAGCACGCCGGGCAATCGGCCCATCCTCGGCGTGGACGCGGCGGGGATCGCGCAGGCGCACGGACAAGGCGCGGGCCAGATCTCGCAGAACGGCGATCCGCCTTATGCGGCTCCGAATGTCCGGGTGACAGTGCACTGGACCAAGGAGACGCCGCTGCGAATTTCGAATCTGCGAGCGCCCGGCAAGATCGCCAATAGCTTTGCGGTGGAAAGCTTCACCGATGAGCTGGCATCGGCGGCTGGAATCGATGCCGTCGCTTTCCGGCTGCGCGGGCTGACGGACTCTCGCGCCATCGAAGTGATTCAGCGCGCGGCCGGCATGATCGGCTGGCAAGCGCGGCCATCGCCCAGCCCGACTATCGCGTCAGCGCAGGGTAATTTGCTCACCGGTCGCGGGTTCGCTTATGTGCGCTACAAGCAGGCTGAGAATTACGTCGCGATGGCGATGGAGGTCACAGTCGACCGCACCACCGGCAAGATCAACGTGCAGCGTGTCACGTGCGCACACGACTGCGGGCTGGTGATCAACCCCGATTCTTTGCGGAACCAGATCGAAGGGTCCATCGTGCAGACGCTCAGCCGCGCGCTGCATGAGGAAGTGAAGTTCGATCGCTCGCGGGTTACGAGTATCGATTGGGCGAGCTATCCGATCCTGACCTTCCCGGAGATGCCGGCCGTCGAGGTGGCGCTGATCGACCGTCCGACTTTGCCACCGCTAGGCGCGGGCGAGGCATCCACGGCGCCCGTCGCTGCCGCCTTGGGCAATGCGGTATTCGACGCCACCGGGCTCAGGCTCCGCGCGGTTCCGTTTACGCCGGCGCGGGTGAAGGCCGGGTTGATGCGAAGTTAGCAGTGTAAGCATTGCTTAAAACATTCTGATACACTTTTGTCTTGGAGGTTTTAGTGGCTTCCGGGCAGGATGTGATTGGCTCATGGACTGAAGTCAAGCTAGAGATCCTCGGCGAGTACGCCGCTCCATACTCCACAATTCTAGTGGCAAATCGTTTTCATCACTTGTACATTGATGCATTCGCGGCTGGCGGATCTCACATCTCAGGAACAACTGGTGAGGTAGTGCCCGGAAGCCCGCTCATTGCTCTCTCAACTAAACCACCCTTCCAGGAATATCACTTCATCGATAAGAACCCCGCACGTGTCGAGCAGTTGAAGCAGTACACAGCGGATCGGTCAGACGTTTATGTGCACCAAGGCGATTGCAATGAAATCTTGTTAAGCGACGTCTTTCCACGCGCCCGTTACGAGGACCGTCGGCGAGCGCTTTGTCTGCTCGACCCTTACAACATTAACCTCTCCTGGGACGTGGTTGCTAAAGCGGGGCACATGAAGTCAGTTGAGATCTTCGTCAATTTCATGGTCATGGACATGAATATGAATGTCCTCCTCCGTGATCGATCGAAGGCCAGGGATTCGGACGTCGCCCGGATGAACCGTTTTTGGCGTGATCGGTCTTGGAGTCAAGTAACTTATGAAGTGAACCGGCAAAGCAGCCTTTTTGGGGAAACTGATCAGGTGAAAGTTGAGGATGCAAACGAGAAAATCGCAGAGGCCTATCGGAGACGGTTGGTTGACGTCGCAGGTTTCGGATTCACGCCGCGCCCATTTGCGCTTCGTGAATAGCTTAGGCCGCACGATCTATTACCTGTTTTTCGCGTCTCCGAATAAAACAGGCGAGAAGATTGTGGAGGACATTTTCGAAAAGTATCGAAAGAAACAAGGCCTGTAGGTCGTGGCAAATAACTCTCATATCGAATGGACCGATGCGACGTGGAACCCTGTGACGGGCTGCTCAAAGATAAGTCCTGGCTGTAAGTTCTGTTATGCCGAACGCCTCTCGCGGCGTCTCCAAGCCATGGGACAGAAGAATTACCGGGACGGATTCAAAGTGACCTTGCAGCCACACATGCTTGAACATCCGCTGTTATGGAAGCAGCCTCGCCGAATCTTCGTTAACAGCATGAGTGATTTGTTTCACGACGAAGTCCACGAGTCCTATATCGCGCGGGTGTTCGACGTGATGCGGCGCGCTCCGTGGCACCAGTATCAAGTGCTCACGAAGAGATCAGAGCGATTACTGGAATTAAATTCCGTACTGTTCTGGCACCCCCACATATGGATGGGCGTCAGTATTGAGAACGAAAAATATTTGTATCGCTCTGATCATCTCCGGTTGACAGGGGCGAACGTAAAGTTCCTCAGCATCGAACCGCTGGTCGGTCCGCTAAGAAAGCTAAATCTGCGTGGAATCGATTGGGTTATCGTTGGTGGGGAATCCGGGCCGGGCTCGCGCCCCATGAATCCGGATTGGGTACGCGAGATCCGAGATTGCTGCGCTCGCACACGAGTGCCATTTTTCTTTAAACAATGGGGTGGCGTACTCAAGGCGAGAACAGGCCGCGTTCTAGACGGTCGCACGTGGGACGAGATGCCGGCCGTACTTACGCGCGAGACCCAGCATATCCATAACACCGAGCTTGTTGTTCTTCCTTAAGTCTGCGTTATCGCTCCGCCACCACTGTATAGAGCTTCACGTCCTTCTTACTCAGATCGAACCTGGCTTGGTGGGTCTTCACTGAGAACTTATGGAATCCACATATGCCCAATAAGCTCTGCAAAAATTTAGGCGTTATGTACCACCAGGTGTCCGAGTTCTTGTCGGTCGCGATCGGCCGAAAGAACAGGATAGGGCCATCCGCCGCGTGGCCGATGTTTTCATATAGGTCGGTGACGATCACCTTTTCGCGGGTCGCTTGCGCGAACGAAATCAGAGCCTGCACCGGATTCTGGAGATGCAGCAGAATCGATCCGAAGAACGCGTAATCGAACTGGCCCAGCTCGGCGGGACACTGGTAAGCGGTTCCGCTATAGAGCTTAGCTTTGGACTGCAGCGCTCGATGCGACAGCCAGAAGCTATTTTGGGCCCTATTCAGCATGTAGCGGCGTTCTTCCACCTGCTGCCGCGGCGTCATTCCGAATCGCTGGTCGAAGTCGCTGTAGGGAATCCGCTCGATGATATTGTCGCCATGCTTGAAGAACAGATCGAAGGCCGTCACGTCGGCTCCGCGCTTCTCCATCTCGAAGCACAGAAAGCCTGACGCGGTCCCAACATCGATAACGCTTTTGCCCCGGAAATCCTGCTTGCCCAGGTAATTGTCGACGTCCTTGCGAAGGTCCCAGTGGCCCGGTTGAAAGCCATATCCGGGCAAATCCATGGCGTGATAAAACGAACAATCGCCTAGATTGTCGATCAGTCGTGGCGGCTGGAATCCCGGTGCGTCAATGAGTCCTGAGTTGTTGACTGGCTGCACGGAACTTGAACCGACAGCGTAACACAGTGCCGCTCAGTTTCGAGTTCCGGCCAGCCCGATTCTGCTAGAAAATGAACTTCAGCGCCAACTGAATCTGGCGCATTGTGTACGCGGTGCCGAGGGTGCTCCCGACATCTCGAATCTGACCGAAGCTCGAAATCGGGTTGGTTTGGCTCCCACCCCAGCTCACGTTCGGGTTGCCCAATGCCACATGGTTCATTACGTTGAAGGCCTCGACGCGGAACTGCAGGGTGGTTCTTTCGGTGAAGCGGATATTCTTGAACACCGAGAAATCATCCGTCCAGGTGGAAGGTCCGATCAGACTATTGCGCTGGATATTGCCAAACGTTCCAGGCGCCAGATTTGAGAAGGCCGCGAGATTGAACCATTGGTTCTGGTTCGGGTTGGCGGCGTAGGGACTAATTCCGGTGGAGTTCAGCCGATTCGAATTCGGTTGAATAATCTGGCCGGAGGCATCCCAACTCACGGTATTTAGCGGGCGGCCGCTTTGGGCGGTAAAGATGGTGGTGACCTGCCAGCCACCTATGATTTGATTTGCGAAGCCGCCGCGATTGAGGAACTGCCTTGCCTCTCCCGAACGGCAGTTCATACAGAATGGAGGTCACCAGGCGAAGGGGCGTATTGAAACCCGAAGGCCCCCACTCGCAGCTCAAGATACAATACGGATTTTCCGGATATTGGTCGCCAGTCGTCCCGCGGATAGCGCTTCCATTATCGAGCGCCTTGGACCAGGTAAAGGCAACCAAGGTGGTCAAGCCCGATTTGTATCGCTGGCTCAGCTTGGTGGACAAACCGTTATAGTTGCCGGTGCCCCAACCCTCCGTCAATTCGATACCGGAAGAGTACATCGGGAACGGAACCCGAGTTTGCGCCGCCGCAACTCCAGGAACCCCGGCGTCCATGTTGTATTGGTCCTGGAGATGACGATCCAACACGCCTTGATAGCCGACTTCGAGCGTGGTGGACTGGCCCAATTGTCTCTGGACATTGAACAGATACATCATCGACATGGGAGTACCAATATCTCGCTGCGATGGCCCATGTCAATCCGGGATTGAGCTGCACGGGCAAAATGGCCGTGCTGAAGGAATTCCCATAAGTGAGGGTCGCCGGCGACTGCGTGTTCGGCAGGTCGGTCAAACGGCCAGCCGTGGCGCGGTTCACGTCAAACTTCGGTTGTGCGGTTTCCTGCGAATAGAAAATTCCGAACCCCGTGCGAATCGACCATTTGGAAGAAGGACTGTAGGCGATACCGAAACGAGGGCCGAAATTTTTGCCTAGTCCGTGTTGACCATCCGGGCGCCGAGGCGACCGTCCCTGGCGACTGCAACCGGTCCGTGCCGATTCCCGTGAGGTTGACGTAGCGGTAGTTCAGACCTTGGTAGAAGTTCCCGTTGTACCCGCCCGAACTAAGACCGGATACAAGCTCGGATTCACGTTCGCCTGATGGGGAAGGTTGGCCCATTGGAACTGGAAGTTCGTCATGTTGTGCATGGGTATCCAGCCAAGGTTGAACCAGTTCCCAGCGCAATCCTAGCGTGACGGTCAACTTGGGTGTCATTTTGTACGTGTCGTCAACATAAAACGCCAAGCTGTTGGCTGTGTCATTCGCTTGGGCGACCTGAAGCGCCAAGATCTACGCGGTAAGGAGATCCCCGAGATACAAAATCCGCGGCGGCATTCCCGCCAATCAGAGTTTGCGGATTCGGCGGTGTACTGGCCGTTGAACTGTAGCTGGCTGCGCGTATATTGATTGCCGAATTGATTAAAAATGTCGTAGCGATACTCGCCTCCGAACCGGATCGAATGCTTGCCGTGGTTCCAGGAGAAGTTGTCCAACACCTGGGCGGTATGTGTCGTTGATGACGAAAGGACCGTTGGTGTTGTCGCCCGAAGCCGCTGAGGCCATTGGTCGCCAATGCGACACCGTGGGAACTCCCCAACTTTGAGGAACCTCCGTGCGGAAACGGAAGCCCCAATTGCTGAGACCACGTCTGTCTTGCCGGCTCAAGATATCCGCCACGGCATTGAACATCGAGGTGTATCCAAAGCGGAACTCATTCACCTTGCTGGGTGACAAAACCCAAGCATTCGAAACCATGTATTGCTTGGAATTAGTTGCCGAGCGTGACCTCCCTGTTGCGGCAGAATGGGCATCACCGTGTTTTCGTTCGTCCAACCGAAGCGTCCGAACCATTGCGATCTCGAGTTTTGGTTGAAGTCGATGCGTTCAGTGACCTGGTTCTTGTCAACCGTGATTTCTTCGGGAATCTGGAGATTACTGTTGGGGTTTACGCTATTCAGGGGATTGATGTTTGGCAGAGGCAAGAACGCGAACAGTTTTTGCGAGGTCGGATCCAATCGATTGGCAGGAATAATATTTCCAGGGAATGGCGTGGCCGTCTAAATACCACTCGAGCCCTTCACGCGGGTGTTCGGATCGACAAAGCTAGTCGGAAATGCAGAAAAGTCTCCGTTTCGCCAGGCGGCCGTGGGAACGGTGTAATTGTTCTGCGTTCGTGAAGCCGGCTCTTGAATCCCTCCCAATTCGACATGAAGAAGAGCTGTTCTTTCCGTTGTACAGTTTCGGAATCCAAACGGGCCCGCCCAGGTAATAGCCATACTGATTCTGTTTGAAGGGAGTCTTGGCGGGGCTGGTGCCAAGGAAATCGTAGGGCTTGGCATCCAGATCGCCGTTGCGAAGGAACTCGTAAGCCGTTCCGTGGAAGTCGTTGGTTCCGGACTTGGTCGACACATTGATCTGTGCATGCCTCGCGTCCGAACTCGGCCGGGTAAATGCCAGCTCTGGACCTTGAATTCCTGAAGGGCGTCGATGGAGGGAACCTGGATATAGAGATTGAAATTGGCATCGAGTATCCGCAACTCCATCCAAGGTGTAGTTGTTCCAAAGTGCCTCGCATGCCGGCGACCGAGATATTCTGATTCACGCGGTCGCCACCTTGGCGGCTGGATGCGCTAGGAGGAGCAGCGAATCCGTATGTCACATTCGGCGCCAACGCGACCAACTGGAAAAAATTGCGTCCATTCAGCGGTAGATCGTTGATATTCTTTTCCGCGATCACCGTTCCTACTGTCGCGTTTTCCGTGGTCAGAGTCGCGGCCAAGGCACTAACTTCGATGGTTTGCGTGGATTGTCCGACGGTTAGCGTGAAGTCCACGCGGGCCGTCTGTTGCACCTGAATTTCGACCGTGCTGGTGGTGGTCTGAAAGCCGGGCGCGCTGACCTTAACTTGATACGTGGCCGGATTCAGATCCGGAAAATTATAAACCCCGGAATCGTTGGTCGCGGTGGCTCGCGAAACGCTAGTGGCGACGTTGGTCGCGGTAACCGACGCGTTCGGCATAACAGCACCGCTGGGATCTCTGACTTCTCCCGTGATAGATCCAAATGTTTGGCCTGCGGCGAAACCGGCGGACAGGCAGAGTCCGAAAATGAGCAGTACGTGGCGCATTCAGCCTCCTAGAGCATTACCGTTACGAGTGGTAAGCAAAATATCACAGGCCCATGACAGACGCAAGGGCCCTCGACGTCGTTATCGTTACCGGGCGGCCCGTAGAGGCATTAGAAAGCGTGTATACTACACATCCGAGGATGATCGTTATGAAAATTATGCTCGGCTTGTTGGCTGGATTGGTGCTCCTCGCGCCGGCGAACGCGCAGCTCGCTGCGCCTAACGAAGCCGGTGTCGCGATGGGCCACGTCCATTTAAATGTCGCGATGTGGAAGCACAGAGGAAATTTTGGATCGAGCAATTCGCGGCGGTGCCTCTGAAGAAAGAAGGGCTGCAAGGCGTGAAGATTCCCGGGATGCTCATTCTAATCCGGCAGCAGGCGCCAACCGGTCCAAGCGAAGGGAACCATGATGGATCACTTCGGTCTCAAAGTGCCCAACACGGCCGAAGTGGTCAAAAGTGCCGCGCCGCCGGCTATCAGATCCAGCGCGAGTTCAAAGGCTCGGAAGGTTTTCCGAATGCCTATATGATTGGCCCCGATGACGTGAAAGTCGAGATCGCAAGAGGACACGACACAGACCATGCCGGCCATGGGTTATCACTTGCACTTCCTGAACAAGGCGGGCGACCAGATTACGTTGATGGGACTGGTATGCGAAAGACGTTCTCGGCAACCGTGAAAAAGCGCGGCATGCATGATGCCGCGGACATTCCCGGTATGAATCTGACTTTCGGAGTCTCGACGAACTCCGCCCACTACCGGCACCAAAGGCCGATCGGTCGATCACATCGGTTTCGAAGTGAAGAATCTGGAAGCGTTCTGCAAGAAGCTGGAGGCCAACGGCGTGAAACTGGACGTGCCGTACAAGAAAATTCCGGCCGCAGGCATCGCCATTGCGTTTCTGACCGACCCGTTCGGCACCTATATCGAGCTGACCGAGGGTCTGGATCAGTACTGATACGTCCGCGATCTTGCCAGCCGGCTCGACGCGCTACTGCCGCAGCGATTTTTCGCGAGCGGGCAAGAACTCGTCGCCGGATTTCCAGGTGGGCAGCTTATCCTGATTAGCCACCGTGGTCCCGATTAAGAAGCCGAAGCGGGCGACCTCTTCCATGCCCGCGAAATCCCAATCGTCGTGATATTCGTCCGATGGCTGATGGTAGTGTTTATCGTTATATTCTTCGAAGACCTTTTCGCCATACCCGGCCGGTTTACCGTAATAATCGGTGCCCAGGCTGATCGAAAAAGACGGTACTCCGGCATGCGCAAGCGAGAAATGATCGGAACGATAATAATGTCCCTGCTCCGGATGCGCTTCGGGCTTGATGGTCAGTTCCATGCGATGCGCGGCTTCCTCCACCACCGGCCAAACGGTGGTGCGATCGGCGCCGCCGACTGAAACATCCTTGGTTCGTCCAAAGGGATAAAAGCCATCGAAATTTAGGTCGAGGGCGGTTTTGCCTAACGGCACCACGGGATGCGCGGCGTAATATTCCGAGCCACGGAGGCCGGCCTCTTCGGCGGTGACCGCGGCAAAGATGGCCGAGCGGCGTGGTTTATGCTCGAGCTCGTGCCAGGCTCTCGCGAGCTCGATCAGAATGCCGCAACCGGTGGCGTTGTCGACCGCGCCATTATAAATCGTGTCGCCGTTCACTTCCGGTCCGATGCCCAGGTGATCCCAGTGCGCGGTGAAAATCACAGCCTGCGATTTGAGACTCGGATCGCTGCCGGGAACCATCGCTACGACGTTGTGGGACTCGATCTGGCGAATGCTGGTCGGGATATTCGCGCGGATATGGACTCCTAGAGGAATGGGACGAAAGTCGCGCGAGTTCGCCGCTTTCAGTAACTCGTCGACGTTCTTGCCGGCCATCGCGAACAATTTCTCCCCTGCATCTTGAGTCAACCATCCGGCGAGTGCCAGGGCAGGCTGGCCGGGGGGAGCTTCAACTGCGGATCTTCCTTGCCCCAGGAACTTCGCACTACATCGTAGCCATAGCCGGCGGTGGGCGTGGTGTGAATGATAAGCACCGCTTTGGCGCCCAGGCGCGCCGCTTCTTCGTACTTATAGGTCCAGCGTCCGTAATACGTGAGTGCGCGGCCCCCGAAGAACTTCGGATCCTCGGAAGGTGGCTCGTTGGTGAAAAGAACTAGAACCTTGCCTTTCACGTCCACGCCCTTGAAATCGTCCCATTGGAATTCCGGTGCGACGATGCCGTGGCCGACGAAAACCGCTTCGGCGTCGAACTGATCGGCTGGCTGTTGCAGCTCGCTGACCCCCACGAAATCGTCGAGCCATCGAAACGATACGGTTTTATTGGCCCCGACGGCGGAAAGGGTCGCACCGGGATCGGTGGTGGCGCCCACCATGGGCACTCTTTGGAAATAGGTACCCTGGTCGCCGGCCGGCTTGGCGCCGATTAAGGCGAATTGGGTGGCGATGTATTCAGTGGCGAGCTTTTCGCCGCGTGTTCCGACGCCGCGTCCCTCCAGCAAATCGCTGGCCAGGAATTTAACATGGGCGCGAACGCGCTCGCCGGAAAGGTCGGAGATCTGCGCGAAGGTCGCGGCCGCAGCCAGCAGCAACAGACTAAATTTCTTCAGCATTCGGTTCCATGATACAGCGCGTCCTAATGTAACTGTTAGCGCCGGAATTGAGCGGATAGTAAACGGCTTGCAACGTTGTCTAACGATTGGGACGTAATGTCCCGGGAAAGGGATTCATGACTCAACACAAAGCGCTGATCGTTTTGTTAGGCGCGGCTGTTTCCGGACTGGCTATTGCTGCGGCAGGAAACCTGGCTCCCGCCGAGAGTACGTTCGTCCGTAAAGCGGCCGAAGGTGGACTGGCCGAGGTCAAGTTGGGGCAACTCGCCAAAGAGAAGGGATCCAACCAGGCGGTCAAGAATTTCGGTGACCGTATGGTCAGGGATCACAGCAAAGCCAATGACCAGCTTAAGAATATCGCATCCAAGACAGGCGTTACGTTGCGGGATTCGATGAATGCCAAGGACAAGGCGCTGTATGATCGGCTGTCGCGTCTCTCGGGTGATGCATTCGATAAGGCTTACATGCGCGCTATGATTGAGGACCACCAAGAGGACGTATCAGAGTTTCGCCAGGAAGCGCAGAGTGCGAAGGACCCGGATGTCCGGCAATTCGCTTCGAAGACTTTGCCGACGTTGGAGGAGCACCTCCGGTTGGCGCAGAGTACCAGTTCGCAGTGGAGGTAACGATGCCCGAAAAGAAGACGATAGAAAGAGCCCGTGAAGATGCGCGGGAAGGTAAAGCGCCCAGCACGCAGGCCGGAGAGTTCGTACGCGAAGAGATGGATCACATCCGGGAGGGCAAGCATGGAGCCCGATCACCGCAACAGGCCATTGCAATCGGTTTGTCGAAGGCCAGGCGAGCGGGAGTAAAACTGCCGCCTCCGAAAAAAGGACGTGTCTCTAAAGAGACAGAAACCAGGGCCGAACGCGATTATGAGAGGGGACAAAGCGGGAGCCATCGGAAGCCATCCGCCAAGCGATCGCGCGCCACGCTGGCTGCTCTAAAAAGGGAAGGCCGGGGAGCCGCGTCGCACGCCGCCTTATCAAAACAGGCTAAGAGGGCGGCGAAGGCGCGGAAGAGCCGCGGCACAGTGGGGCAGGCTAGAACTCGGTCCAGATCGCGGTAAAGCCGACGGATTACTTTGGCGCCATGCGGATAGCCCCGTCGAGGCGGATTACCTCACCGTTCAACATGGGATTCTCGATGATCTGGCGCGCGAGTAGGGCATACTCGGCCGGCTTGCCGAGCCGTTTGGGAAAAGGGACCATGGCGCCAAGGGCCGTCTTGACGTCGTCTGGCAGCGACGCGAGCAGCGGAGTGTCGAACAGGCCGGGCGCGATGGTGCAGACGCGAATGCCGACGCTCGAAAGATCGCGCGCGAGCGGCAAGGTCAAGCCTACGATGCCGCCCTTAGACGCTGAATAAGCGGCTTGGCCGATTTGTCCATCGAAGGCCGCGACCGAGGCCGTGTTGATGATCACGCCACGCTCGCCATCGGAATTGGGAGCGTTGGGGGCAATTACCCAGGCGGCCAGCCGAGCTACATTGAACGTGCCGATGAGGTTTACGCGAATAACTTTCGCGAAGCGGGCGAGGTCGGCGGGGCCTTCCTTGCCGATCGTGCGCTGCGGATCGCCAATGCCCGCGCAGTTGACACAGATATGCAGAGCCCCAAAGGTACTCATTGCGGCGTTGACAGCCTGTTCGACCTCGGTGGGATCGCTGACATCGGCGCGGGCGTAATGGGCGGCGTCGCCGAGTTCGGCGGCAAGCGCGTGGCCCAATTTCTCGTTGAGATCGAGAATGACGACCCGGCCGCCGGCCGCCACGATCATCCTGGCGGTGGCCGCGCCCAGTCCTGAAGCTCCGCCGGTGACCAGCGCGACTTTTCCTTGAATGTCCATAAGATCTTGGACTATCGTACCGAACGACTTGCGACAATTGCAGAATGAGCGCAGAACCCGCTGAAGGACTCAAGATTCTATCGGCTACCGAGCGCGACGTCGCCATTATTTTAAGCTTCATCCGCAAGCTGGCTGAATACGAGAAGTTATCGCACCAGGTTGCCGCCACAGAAGAGTTGCTGCGCGACACGCTGTTCGGCGAGCGCCGCGTGGCCGAAGTCCTGATCGCCTATCTGGCCGGACGAACCGGCTGGATTTGCGCTTTTCTTTCACAACTTCTCGACTTTCCTGGGGCGTCCCGGAATTTATCTTGAAGATCTTTTCGTGGAGCCTGCGCACCGGGGCAAGGGAATCGGGAAGGCGCTTCTGACCGAGATTGCGAAGATCGCGAAGGAGCGCGATTGCGGACGGTTAGAGTGGGCGGTGCTGGACTGGAACCGGCCAGCGATCGATTTCTATCGCAGGCTGGGAGCGGTTCCGCTGGATGACTGGACGTTGTTTCGCGTGACCGGCGAAGCGCTGGACAATTTACAGCTTTAGTTTGGCTGCGCCAACAATCCGATGGCTTCCACGAACCTCGACTAACACGACGGCATGTAGGTTTTCACGGTTCCAGTCCTCGGAAAGATCGCAGCGGGAGATCAGACGTGAAGTCGGGTGATTTGCGGGCGTCCAAACGGGCCACGGAGACCAGGCTACGGACTACGCCGGTGTGAGTCAAGCGGCGTCCGACATTTTCTCCTCTGCGGACGTCGCTCGCCAGCGAATCTTCCGCGATGGCCAGGAGGATTTCCACGTTCTTGATTGCCGCCGGGAAATGGTTGACGGTTAGCGCGAGATCCGAGGGATCTTTCCGCATTAGCGACACGCTGGCATGGGGCGCGGCGGCGGCGCGGCGAATTTCTTGAAGCGCGCGCGGTCCATCCGCGCCGTTGAATTGCGCTTGCCCGTTTACTACCATTTGCGGCGTATAAATATCCTCGATCGAGAAAGCATAGGCATACTCTTGCTGCCGTTGGGTGTACAGACGAGCCGAAAAGCGATCCTGCCATCCGAGCTGGTTCCAGTAATCGACGTGCTCGCCCAGGACGATGATATCGGCCTCCGGGACTGGCTGGGCTTGTTCGAGACGGGCGAGTAACTGGTCGGCGGGCGGGCAACTGGAGCAGCCTTCGGCAGTGAATAACTCGACAATTACGGGAGTATGAGTGTCGGACGAAGCGGCGAAAAGAGAGTCCGCCGCAGTAGGACACTTACCAAAAGAACGAAACAGTATCTCAGATGAACCACTAACTCTAAAGGTATCTCAAAACTGTCGAAATGTGGGCGGCCCGCCATTAAGGACGAGCCGCCCGGTGGTGTCAAATTTTAGGGCGCCGTAACTCGGCGTCTAGATAAAGTCAATGGTAATAGTCGACGTGGAGGTGGCGCCAGTCGAATCGGTTACGGTCAGCGTGATCGATGTAGGTCTGCTTACCGCCGACAAGCTGAATAAGAGCCATCGCGGTATTCCCGCCCGGGTAGCTGATGCCCACGCTGGGCGCGTCGGTGGGATCGTCCACGCATAAGTCAACGCTCCCGCGTTGCTGGACGTGGAAGCTGGAGGCGTTCAGAGTAAGTTGATTTACGTCGGTCTGGAAAGATTGGCGGTTTGGGCCACCGGTTGACCCGTTAACTACAATGGTAACGCCCGAACCGCCGGTGCCACCGCCGCCTGTGGTAGGTGGCTGACGATGTGAACGTCCCGGTGGCGGAGCGGTATAGGCAACCGCGACTCCAGCGACCGTTTCGATCACGTCGTGAATCATTGGGCGGCGTGCGGTTGTGTATCCGAACGAGGAGTGGCTGGTACTCCCTGGTAACTCGCGGTTCCAAACAGAGGAGTGTTGCTCTGAGAGATCAATCCGACGAATTGGACCGCGCTCTGGTGACATAGATTTTGTCGGGAGTCATAGCCACAATGGCGAGAATACTGCTGCCGGGAACCGTGCCCATGATTCATTGGAGGCGAGTCGTCCCCGCGGGCTCCAAGAAAAAAGTCGATGTCAAAGTGTTCGCTTGCGGGTTGTAATTCGTTTGTTCATGAATCTCAAGATTGCCGGACGCAATTGAGGCCAGCACGCTGGCTGGCAGGTTCGACGTCAGACTCGATTGAGCAGAACTAAGAGTAAGGACTCGCTCCATGGTTAATGCGGTAAGTGTCTGCGCTCCAGCGGGAACCGCGGCCGACAGCAGCCCAAGATCAATGCAACAGAAAACGCACCACCCAAGCTTCGAAGCAATTTCATGTTTTCTCCTTTTTTTACACCACTGAAACGCCGCAAATCCGATGCGACTGGCTCAAACACCCTGTGCAGGGCACAAATTAGCGGGCGCGGGCCGCATAGTACAAATACAATGATTTGACCCATGACGTCAAGGGCTGTTTCACTTTAATCTAACTTATTACGCAGGAGTATTACGTGTTACAAAGAGGATCGTTCGCGGACGGCTGGAGGACGGAGTTGGGCTTCTTCCAACCGTTTGGCTTCCTGATAGGTGAAAACCATACGATGGATTACAGTTATGTTGGATAGAACTGCAATTACCCAAAGGACCGGGGCCATTCGATCAAAGAGCGCGCCGATGATAAAGAGCACTACCCGCTCGGGGCGCTCCATAAAGCCCACCTTACAACTGGGGATGGTATTCTCGGCGCGAGCCCGAGTATAACTGACCATGACGGAGCCGGTCATGACGATCGCAGTCAGGACGACATAGAACGGCCGGCTGATATTTCCGTAGTAGACCAACAAACCCATGAGAAGCGCCAGATCGGAGTAGCGGTCCAGCACGGAATCGAAGAACCCACCGAAGCGGGTCACTCGATTGGTCTCGCGGGCGACCCGCCCATCGACCATATCGAACAACCCAGCACCAATGATCACCAGACCGGCCGCGCGAAAGCGACCAGCCGCCAGCAACACCGCGGCAGCGATGTTGATCACCAGTCCAAGAAAGGTCAGGACATTGGGATGAATCTTGGAAAGGGCGAGACCATGCACGATGAGGCGGATTACTTTGTTGCACGCGATTCCAATCGCGCGGGTGTATGTCATTCTGGGACGGCCCCCTTTCGATTCTAACCCGAAGTTGAATCGGTCAAGTCATGCATCGTAGTCAACTGCAAAATCTCCATTTCGCGCGTGCCTCCTGGGATTAGCACCTTCACTGTCTCGCCCACTTTCTTGCCGAGCAGCGCCCGACCGATGGGCGAGGTAGTAGAAATCTGACCCTTGGCGACATCAGCTTGTTCGCTGGTCACCAGCTTGTAGGTCATCTCTTCTTCCTTCGTGAGATCGAGTACTTTGACGGATGAACCGAGCCCGACGCGATCGCGCGGGATGCGGGAGAAGTCGACCATGGACAGCTCGCGGAGGCGGGCGCGAAGCTGGCCGAGCCGCGCGTTAACCATTCCCTGCCGCTCCTTGGCAGCGTGGTACTCAGCATTTTCGCTCAAGTCGCCGTGCGCCCGGGCTTTGGCGATTTCTCGGGGGAGTTGAATTCGCAATTCGTTTTCGAGCAGTGCGATCTCATCTTCCAGCTTCTTTATAAGTTCCTGCATTTCGAGGCTGTTTACATTATAGGCGTCAACAACGGAAGCGGCGCGGTAATCCCTGGGGGTCGACAACGCTGCGGTCTCGTGCTACACGTTGAGTACGATGCTTGACGAGAGCCATAAAAGGAGGCGGAATGCGGAAGGCTAAATCTCTAACAATCGCTGGTCTGGTTGCGCTGAGCTTGATACAGATCGCGGCGGCTCAGACCGGCGAAAAAGTCTATCGTATTGGTGAAGAAGGCGTCACGCCGCCAAAGGTCCTGTCAAAGATTGAGCCGGTTTACACCGACGAGGCGCGCAACGCGAAGATCGAAGGCGCTGTCGAACTTTCGGTAGAGGTCGATGCGGATGGTTTGGCCCAAAACATCCAAGTAGTGCGGAGCCTGGATGGAGGACTTGACCCGAGCGCGGTGGCGGCGATCCAGCAATGGCGTTTCAAGCCCGGCGAGAAGAACGGCAACCCCGTTCGTGTCGCCGCGCATATTGAGGTTAATTTCCGCTTGCAGTGACGCCGGCCGTTACGGCGATTGAATGACGATGTCGGTAGAAGCAAGGCCGGACGCGATCGTGAATGTATTGCTGCCGGCCGCCAGACGAACGCGGATCTGGTACGCGCCAGGGATAGCGTTGTCGATGGACGCCACGTCGATGGCGGTTCCGTTCCCGGAACTGACGGTGACGGTGGGCGGGCCGGCTGCCGCCAGGCCCTGATCGTCGTCCGGCCGCACCAAAATAGTCTGCAGCGAACGTGGATTTCCGTTGGTGGGTGCATCCAGGACCGTGACGTGAGTCGCAACGCCAGAGGGCACTCCATACCAGTAGGAAACGTTGGCGACCACGGAATTTTGCGTGCCCTGAATTTGCAAATAACCCTGATACGCGCCGGGATTGAGTACGGAGCCTGTGAAGGTCACTGAAATGGCCTGGGATTGCCCGGGGTTGAGCGCGATGCTATTAGAGGAAAGCGTAGGAACAGGACCGTTGCCGATGGGCTGAACGTTAATCGAAAAAGTATCGCTCGCGGCGCCGATGTTGGTGAGGGTGAGAGTGCTGGTCTGGTTTACCGATCCCGAGCTGGCGCCAAAGCTGAGAGATGTAGGGGCAGCGACGATGTTGCTGTTGAGCGCGTTTAACACATTTAGAAAACCCGCGCCGGATTGTTGAATGGTAAGCGGCGCGCCCGAATCCCGAACGATGGGAACAGCGCTATTCACCAATAGCGACCGGTACTGGCTGAAAGCGAGACCTGGCCGAGCCGCTTCGATCAGAGCCGCCGCACCGGCAACCATCGGGGCCGAAAAGCTGGTGCCGCTCTCGACCACGAAACTGGCGTTCAGCGAGGCCGTGTTGACCGGTTCACCAACGGCGACCATGTCCGGCTTGATTCCAAGATCGCTGTTAGGCCCTTGGCTGGAAAAGGAACTGAGGCGATTGGGGCTGACCGCGACAGGCTGCAGATTGAAATTGATGGTCACCTGGAATGAGCCACCGGCCAACTGTTGTTCGAGCGATGCTCCATCCTGATAGGTCAATAGTGCCGCGGGAAGACTGGCGGCGCCAACACTCATCGTAAAGGCATCGGGCCGGGCGGCGTCTGTGTAGACGATCACCGCCACCGCGCCAGCCCGTTGGGCGTTATCGATCTTGGTCTCGAAGGTGCACACGCCGCGAAAGATGAGAGCGATCATTCCGGTGAGGCTATTAGGCGGCAGAGAACTACACGCTTGGTCAGTAGGGTCGAACTGTGTGACATCGACCAAGGGGGCGGAAATTGGCGTGGTGGTATTCGGGCCGCTGCCGGGATAGGCGGCCAGTGCTGCTCCGGTAGCAGGCTGAAGCATTCCCGCAAAATCGCGATCGTTCCAGGTGCTGCCGACCGTAATGGCATCGGGCGCGACTCCCGGCGAGGCGATGGTATTAGGATCGGAACCGGCGTTGCCCGCCGAGACGGTCACGATCACGCCGCCTGCGGTGGCATTTTCAACGGCCTGTGCTAGAAGGTCGTCAGCCGGGCGCAAAGCGACAGATGAACCAAGGCTGAGATTGATTACGTTCATGCCGTCGGTGAAGGCGTCGTCGATGGCGCTGATGATCCAGTCTTCTTGAGCGCCAGTGGAATCGTCGGGAAAGACTTTGTAGTTGCCAAGAAAGGCTTTGGGAGCAACTCCGGAAATCGGTCCGTTGGGATCGGCCACGGGGGCGCCGGCGACGACGGTGGACGTACCAGTACCATGTCCATCGGTATCGATAGCAGGCGCATTTGTACCGTCGCTATTGATGGCATAGCTGCGCGCGACGATGATCTTGTTATTTGTGTAGGCGACGTCGGAGGCTTGATTGACGATAGGAAATCCGTTAGGGGGAGTGAGGGTAGGATCGTTCAGGGCGGGGTGTCCCGAATCCATTCCGGTGTCGATCATGCCGACCGCTATGCCGGCTCCGGCGCTCGATTGGCCGCCGATCTGGTTCCAGGCGTCGGGAACCTTCTCAAGGGGGAGCGCATGGTCCAGCGTGTGATAGAACATCCGCACGGGGTGAACTCGCAGTACGCCTGGAATGGATGCTAGGGCGGCGGCGCGCTCGGCAGGAATCCGCACGATCATCGCATTTGTCACTGCGGTGGTTTCTCCGATCACCACGGCGCCGGCCGCTTCGAGGGCGGCTCTCACTTGGAGATGCTGCTGCTTCAACGTCGATACGCGCGCGCGAAACTGGGGATCAGCCACACGAACGCGGACGGCACGAGTCGCCGCTGGTTCGCCGGCCAGTTGCACGATGAAGCGATCGGGTACGGTGGCTGCGAAGGCATAAGAGCTGATGAAAACCAGGCACAGAAATTTCATGGGAATCTTATTGGATAAATCGGCGAATAGCCCAAATCCCTATACAGGAGACTGTTTTGGTTAACCCCGCTGGACGGCAAAGGTTGTAGGGCGATGGCCTATCAGTACTAGGGACAAATCGCTGCATTCGACAAAAGGAAGCCAAGATGTTACCATATATTCAGAGGCGCTGAGGCGCCGATTTACCCCCCTTATGGCTAGCAAACCTCCCTTTGCGCAAGGCGCACAGATCGAACACGCCAAGTATGGCTTGGGCTCGGTGCTTTCTTGCACCGAAGAATATATCGTGATCAAATTCGACGATCACGGCGAAAAGAAATTTGTCCTGGCCATCGCCATCACTGCTCTTAAGAAGAGCGACCGGCAGCCGCCGGTGGAAAAACGCCGGTCTGCTCGTAAGAAAGCCACTCCCGTAGCCGCGCACTGAAGCGCTGTCTTAAAACAAAGAATCCCGAATAATTTCTGGTCGAGTTGCCACGCGCGACTCGATAGGTTCATAATAAAGCCCTAAACATTTGGTGCGCGGGTTGTTCACCCGCGCATTCTTCGTTAGGGGGCTTGATCCCGGGATGGCGTCCAACGTAGGCTCGGATATCGCGGCGAGATTTGCGGAGATTCACCCAGCCTTCGATCCGCAAGCGGCTCTGGTGGAGGCCAATCGTTGTCTTTATTGTTTCGATGCGCCGTGCAGCGCCGCGTGCCCCACGCACATCGACGTACCGCGTTTCATCAAGAAGATCGCGACTGGAAATTTGCGAGGGTCGGCGCAAACGATTCTCGAGGCGAACATTCTGGGCGCGAGTTGTTCGCGAGTTTGCCCGGTGGAAGTGTTGTGCGAGGGCGCCTGCGTGATGCACCGCTACAACCAGCAGCCGATTGAGATTGGACGGTTGCAGCGTTACGCCACGGACTTTTTTTACGGGAACGGCGCCAAGTTGCCTTGGAAGCCAGCCAGCGATCGGCTGGCGAAAGTGGCATGCATCGGCGCGGGTCCTGCGTCGCTGGCTTGCGCGGCGGAGCTCCGCAGGCACGGATATGGCGTGACGATTTTCGAGAGCCGTCCACTGGCCGGAGGTTTGAATACATACGGGGTAGCGGAGTACAAGCTGAGGCCGGCGGATAGCCTGCGCGAGGTGGAACTGGTGAAGTCGCTGGGGGTTGAGTTTCGGTTCGGGGTGACGGTGGGCGACAAGATTACCGTGGAGGATTTGGAGCGCGATTATCAGGCGATTTTTTTGGCGATTGGGCTGGGCCCGACCGAGCCGCTTAAACTTCCGGGGGAAGACCTGGCGGGCGTTGTGGACGCGTTACGGTTTATCGCGGATTACAAGACCGCGCAGACTATCCCAGTCGGCCGCAAGGTAGCGGTGATCGGAGGCGGCAATACCGCGATCGATGCCGCGAATGCAGCCAAGCGGCTGGGCGCCGAAGAAGTCACCATGGTTTACCGGCGCAGCGAACGGGAAATGCCGGCGTTCCTATTCGAATACGAGCACTCCAAGCTCGAAGGCGTGCAGTTCTGCTTTCAGGCACAACCGGTTGCGATTCGGCCTTCATCGTCGGATCCGGGCCGGGTTGGCGCATTGGAGTGCGTGCGCGTCGAACTGGGAGCGCCCGACGCGTCAGGACGCCGTAAGCCGAAGCTGATACCGGGATCGCAAGTTTGGATCGAGTGCGACATGGTGATACCAGCAGTTGGGCAATCACGGTTTCTCGAATTTCTGCGACGCTGCCGGGGAGTTGAAGTTCGCGACGGGTCGGTGGTCGTGGATGCAACGACTGGGCGGACGTCGAATCCGCGATATTACGCCGGTGGCGACTGCGTGAACGGCGGCCGGGAAGTGGTGGATGCAGTGGCCGAAGGAAAACGAGCAGGAGCTGGAATTGTGAGCTGGCTGGAGGCGCAAGTATGAAGATGCATCCGTGGCGCACGCACTCCTGCGTGCCGCGTTCGCACTCATGCGAACGCCAGTCTCGCGGTTCACGCGAGTGTGAACGCAGGTCTCGCGATTCACGGGAGCGTGAAAGTTCGTCTCCAATGGTCCCCGGCTCAAACGTTCACACGAGTGTGAACGCAGCACGCAAGAGTGCGTGCGCCACATCGGGAGGAGCGGAATGGCTGACCTGACCACTGTCTTTGCGGGGGGGATTCGCTGCCCGAACCCTTTCTGGCTGGCATCGGGACCACCGGCCAATTGCGGCGAGCAGGTGATGCGGGCCTTCGACGCGGGTTGGGGCGGCGCGGTGTGGAAGACGCTGGGGGAGCCGATCGTGAACGTTTCCTCGCGCTATTCGTCGGTGGATTGGAATCGACAGCGCATGATGGGGCTGAACAATATCGAGCTGATTACGGATCGTCCGCTGGATGTCAACCTGCGCGAGATCAGCGAGGTGAAGAAGCGCTATCCCCGGCACGCAGTGATCGCGTCGCTGATGGTGGAATCGAAGCGCGAGGCTTGGCGCCAGATCGTGCGGCAGTCCGAAGACGCGGGCGCCGACGGGTTGGAGCTGAATTTCGGATGTCCGCATGGGATGAGCGAGCGCGGCATGGGCAGCGCGGTGGGGCAGGTGCCCGAGTATACGGAAATGATCACGAGCTGGGTGAAGGAAGCCGCGAGAACCCCGGTGCTGGTGAAGCTGACACCCAACATTTCCGATATTCGCATGGTGGCGCGGGCGGCCAAGCGCGGGGGCGCGGACGGCCTGTCAGCGATTAATACCATCAATTCGGTTACGGGCATCGATCTGGATTCGTTGACGCCGCGCCCGGACGTGGGCGGCAAGTCCTCGCACGGTGGTTATTGCGGACCGGCCGTGAAGCCGATCGCGCTGCATATGGTTCAGCAGATCGGCGCTGACCAGGAGTCGAAGTTGCCGGTTTCGGGTATCGGTGGAATTTCTGGTTGGCAGGATGCCGCGGAATTTATCCTGCTAGGCGCGGGAACGCTGCAGGTATGTACCGCGGCGATGCACTATGGCTTTCGTATTGTCGAAGACATGATCGATGGCCTGAGCAACTGGATGGACTCGAAAGGATTCCGGACTATCGATGATTTCATCGGTCTCAGTCTTCCGCGAATGGTGGAGTGGAAGGACCTCGACCTGAATTATAAGATCGTGGCGCGGATTCATCCGGACAAATGCATCGGCTGCGAACTTTGTTACACGGCCTGCTGGGATGGTGCTCACCAATGCATTCACCTGGACCGTGTCTCCACTAGCAATGGCAACGGACACAGGACACCGGCGCAAGTGGAAGCGGAGAGCCGCGGGCGAATTACAAGCACGCCGATCCCGAAATTGGATGGCGTCGATGGGTTAACTGGCGGGTCTGACGGGACCCCGCTCGCGCGCATTCCTCGAGTGGATGAAATCGAGTGCGTCGGATGTAACTTGTGCGCGCTGGTTTGCCCGGTGGATGGCTGCATCACGATGGAACAGGTGGATACGGGCAGGCCGCCTGAGACGTGGTCCCAACGAGTGGCGGCGCTTGGCAAGGGAGGGCAGTGCTGAATGAGCACGCTGATCCGGAACGGCACCGTGGTGAATGCGGAGTCGAGCGTTGCGGCCGACATTTTGGTAGATGGCGAAAAGATCAAGGAGGTCCGCAAGGGAATCCCGGTGAGCGCGGCCGATCGCGTTCTGGATGCGTCGGGACTTCTGGTGATGCCCGGCGGTATCGACGCGCATACGCATCTTGACATGCCGTTCGGGGGGACTACCTCGAGCGACGATTTTGAGACCGGGACTCGGGCGGCGGCATTCGGCGGGACAACTACCATCGTTGATTTTGCGATCCAGGCACGCGGGACCCGCATGCGTGATGCTTTGGACACCTGGTGGAAGAAGGCCGAGCGCCGGGCGTGTATCGACTACGGGCTGCACATGATCGTGACTGACTTGGGCGGCGCGGGCCTTGAAGATATGGATGACATGGTGCGCGAGGGTGTGGCGAGCTTCAAGCTCTTCATGGCCTATCCGAACGTGCTGATGGTGGACGATGCCACTATTTTTCGGGCGCTGTCGCGCACTGCCAAGAATGGCGCGCTCATCTGCATGCACGCCGAGAATGGCGGCGTGATCGACGTGATTATCCAGCGCGCGCTGGCGGAAGGCAAAACCGCGCCGATCTATCATGCGCTGACCCGCCCGATCACAGCGGAAGCGGAGGCGGTTCATCGAGCCATTGCGATGTCGGAGATGGCGGGCGCGCCGGTCTACATAGTGCATCTGTCGTCCGAAGCTGCGTTGAACGAGGTGCGCGAAGCGCGCGACCGTGGGGTGAAAGCGTTTGCGGAGACGTGCCCGCAATATCTTCTGCTGTCGATCGAGGAGCTGGAGCGGCCGAATTTCGAAGGCGCGAAATACGTGTTCACCCCTCCATTGCGCGAGAAACAGAATCTTCCGAAGCTCTGGGACGGACTAAAGCATGATCATCTACAAGTGGTCTCGACCGATCACTGTCCTTTCTGTTTTGAGGACCAGAAGAAGCTCGGCAAGGACGATTTCACCAAGATTCCGAACGGCGGGCCGGGCATCGAGAATCGGCTGCAGTTGATTTATCATCACGGCGTGAACGAAGGAAAGCTTACCCTGAACCGTTTTGTGGAGCTGGTCTCGGCCACGCCGGCCCGGATTTTCGGAATGTATCCCCGCAAAGGGGTGCTGGCTCCCGGCAGTGATGCCGACATCGTGCTGTGGGATCCGGCGGCGGAACACACCATCAGCGCCAAGACGCATCACATGCGCGTCGACTACTCGATGTTTGAAGGCTTCCGCGTCAAGGGGAATGTTCGGACCGTGATGTCGCGCGGCGAGGTGATCGTGGATCAGGGGCAATTCCTAGGGAAAACCGGGCGCGGACAATATCTCAAACGGGCGGCGCGTGGTGGGGCATGGGCGTAGAATAGAGACAGAAGATGCTGACTAAGTACATCCAGGCAGCAATGAAGCGCGCGCAATACGAGATTCTGGACGACAAGAGCTACTATGGCTCGATAGCCGGATTCGAGGGCGTTTGGGCCAACGAGCCGACGCTGGAAACCTGCCGAGAAGAGCTTCAGGAAGCGCTAGAAGACTGGATACTACTTGGGGTCTCTCTGAACCACGAGTTGCCCGTTGTGGAAGGGATCGAGCTGAAATATACCGAAGTAGCGTAATGCCTGCCTTCGGCGCGATGAAGCGGGCCGATTTGATTAGGTATCTACGGCAAGCGGGTTTCAAGGGGCCGCGCGCGGGAGGCCGCCACCAGTTCCAGTGGCCCGTGTGGCATCATCCTTAGATTAGTGGCCGCAACGTACGATCCCACGCTGTTCAACCAGGACCTCGCCCCGATCCCATTCGAACGGCGCACCTGGGGCCTCTACAACTACGCATCGCTCTGGGTGGCAATGAGCGTCTGCATCCCGACCTACATGCTGGCGTCGGGATTGATCGCAGGCGGGATGAGCTGGTGGCAGGCGATTCTTACCATCCTGCTGGGCAATCTGATCGTACTGGTTCCGATGCTGCTCAATGCGCACGCCGGTACGCGCTACGGCATTCCATTTCCGGTTTTCGTGCGCGCGTCGTTTGGCGTAAAGGGAGCGAATGTCCCGGCCGTTCTGAGGGCGCTAGTGGCTTGCGGATGGTTTGGAATCCAGACCTGGATCGGGGGACAGGCCATTTTCTCGATGCTGCGGATCGTGTGGCCGGCGGCTAGCGAATTCCCCGGCGGAATCTGGATTTGCTTCCTGGCTTTTTGGGCGCTCAATCTGTATGTAATCTGGCGCGGCATCGACACCATCAAGTTTCTGGAAGGCATCGGCGCGCCGTTCATGCTGGGGATTGGCCTACTGCTGCTGTGGTGGATCACCTCCAAGGCGGGTGGTTTCGGCCCGGTGTTAAGCTCACCGAGTAGGTTCAAGACGACCGCCGAGTTTCTGCACTTCTTCGTTCCCTCGCTGACCGGCATGGTGGGATTCTGGGCGACAGTGGCGCTCAATATACCGGACTTTACGCGCTACGCGAAGTCGCAGAGGGATCAAATGCTGGGCCAGGCGCTGGGGCTGCCGTTGGCGATGACGCTGTATTCGTTCATCGGCGTGGCGGTGACGTCGGCATCGGTGGTGCTGTTCGGTGAAGCGATCTGGGACCCGGTAGCGCTGCTCGGCCGGTTCCATCAACCTGTTGTCGCATCGATTGCATTGGTTGCGCTGCTGATTGCCACCTTGAACACCAACGTCGCTGCGAATGTCGTCTCGCCATCGAACGACTTTTCGAATCTAAATCCGCGCCTGATTTCCTTCCGCACTGGCGGGTTCATTACCGGAGTGATCGGCGTCCTGATGATGCCCTGGAAACTGCTGGGCGATTACAGCGCTTATATTTTCGGCTGGCTCGTGGGGTACTCGGGTTTACTGGGCCCGATCGCCGGTGTCATGATCGCCGATTATTTTATCGTCCGGCGGCGCGAGCTTAACGTCGACGACCTGTACCGAAGAAACGGCGCTTATGAATACGACCACGGCGTAAATTATCGAGCGCTGTTGGCCCTCGCATTGGGCATCATCATCGCTCTGCTGGGATTAGTACTGCCGCCGCTGCGCTGGCTGTACGACTACGCGTGGTTTGTGGGATTCTTGGTAGCAGGCGCAGCTTACGTCATCCTGATGCAGCGAGCTCCGGCGCGCGCCGCCAATTTAGTAGGAGAAGAAACATGATTGCAACCGAATCGCCTCTCAAGACCGTTTCGTTCTACGTCAACGGCAATTGGACCAATGCGGGAGACCGCCCAGTGATGCCGATCACCAATCCGGCTACCGGCCGCGAGATCGCGCAGGTTGCGTATGCATCCGAAGCGGACGTGAACCGAACGGTGGAGTTGGCTCACCAGGCTTATTTGAAATGGCGCGACGTACCCGTGGTGGAACGCGTCCAACCGCTCTATCGCTATAAGGCATTACTCGAAAAACACGCCAACGATTTGGCGGCTACGCTGACGGCGGAGAACGGGAAGACGGTGGACGATGCGCGAATGGAAGTGCGGCGCTCCATCCAAATGGTGGAAGTGGCGTGCGGGATGCCGAGCCTGATGATGGGCGATTCATTGAACGATATCGCGGCTGGAATCGACAGCCATACGATTCGTCAACCTATCGGAGTGTGCGCCGGCATCAGCCCCTTTAATTTTCCGGCGATGGTGCCGATGTGGATGTGGCCGTTTGCCATCGCCTGCGGGAACACGTTCATCCTGAAGCCGTCCGAGAAAGTCCCGATGACGCCCACCATGGCAACCGCGCTGCTGCACGAGGCCGGTGTGCCGGAGGGTGTCTTCAATCTGATTCACGGTGATAAGGTGGCTGTGGACGCGCTGCTGCATCATCCGCTGGTGCGCGCGGTTTCCTTCGTCGGTTCGACGCCAGTAGCGAAGTACATCTATCAGACCGCGGCGGTGGAAGGAAAGCGCGTGCAGGCGCTGGGCGGTGCGAAGAATCACCTGGTCGTGATGCCGGATGCGGATCTGCCGAAGACCGTGGAGGCGATCATTGGGTCGGCGTTCGGTGCTGCGGGCGAGCGATGCCTGGCAGGAAGTGTGCTGGTGGCGGTCGGTGAAGTTGCGGATCCGCTGCTCAAGCTGTTATCTGAAAAAGTGGGCGCGATGAAGGTCGGCGACGGTTCCCAACAAGGCATTGACATGGGACCGCTGGTGACTAAAGATCATAAGGCGCGCGTGGAAGGATACATCGAGAAGGGTGTGGCCGAAGGCGCCAAGCCACTCATGGACGGCCGCAAGACTGCTGGCGATAACGGCGGCTTTTTCCTGGGGCCGACCATCTTTGACGACGTGCGGCCGGAGATGACGATCGCGCGCGAGGAGATTTTTGGACCGGTGCTCTCGGTGATTCGCGTGAAAACGCTCGATGACGCGATCAAGCTGGTGAACACATCGCGCTTCGGCAACGCGACATCGATCTTCACCAACAGTGGGAAGGCGGCGCGCGAATATTCGTCGCGGGTGGAGGTGGGCATGATCGGCGTCAATGTGGGTGTGGCGGCACCGATGGCTTTCTTCCCGTTCGCGGGCTGGAAGAATTCGTTCTTCGGGGACCTGCATGCGCACGGTAAGGACGCCGTGATGTTCTATACCGAGCAAAAAGTGCTGATGACGCGGTGGTTCTAGTTCGCTCACGGCGTGTTGTTCTTCCTGGCGGCTTCGAGGCTGCGTCGGTCGAAATCCGAGATGGCAGGATTACGGCGATCGGACCGTTTGACCGGGGGCTGGACGGCGCGCAGGTTGTCGATGTGGGCGACAAGTACGTTCTTCCAGGCCTGGTTGACACGCACGTGCATATCAACGAGCCGGGGCGTACGGAGTGGGAAGGCTTCCGGACAGCGACGCGCGCGGCCGCAGCGGGCGGTTATACTACGTTGATCGACATGCCGCTGAATAATCTGCCGGAGACGACGACGGTCTCGAATCTCCGCTTGAAACAGTCAGCGGCGTGCGGGCAATCCGTGGTCGATTACGGATTCTGGGGTGGTGTGGTGGCCGACAATCAGGCGGACGTCGGACCGCTGGCGTCGGCGGGAGTGCTGGGCTACAAATGCTTTCTGGTTGACCCCGGTATCGACGGTTTCACGATGGTAACGCGCGCGCAGCTCGAGGCAGCCATGCCGGAGGTCGCCGCCACCGGCCTTCCATTGTTGGTGCATGCGGAGCTGCCCGGGCCTATCGAAAAAGCTACCGCCGAACTGAATACTGTGCGCCGCGATTGGAAGCGCTACTCGACCTATCTTGCATCGCGGCCGGACGCAGCCGAGGTGCAAGCGATCCGGCTGATGATCGAGCTGAGTCGGAAATATGGATGCCGCGTTCACATCGTGCACTTGTCGTCTATTGAAGCGTTGCCTGATTTGCGAGCTGCGAGAGCGGAGGGACTGCCGATCACCGTCGAAACATGCCCGCACTATCTGCATTTCGCCGCCGAAGACGTGGCCGATGGCGCGACATTACATAAGTGCGCTCCGCCGATCCGGTCGCGCATGAATCGCGAACGGCTGTGGCAGGCCCTCGAGAATGGCGACATCGATCTGATCGCGACCGATCATTCGCCGTGCCTTCCGGAGATGAAGACCCGAGGCGATGGAAATTTTCTCGAAGCCTGGGGCGGCATCGCGTCATTGCAAGTGGCCCTACCCGTGGTGTGGACCAAGGCACACAAACGCGGCATCTCGATCACTCAAGTGGCGCGTTGGATGAGCGAGCAGCCCGCAAAGCTCGCGGGCCTGGAGCGCAAGAAGGGCGCGATCCGGGAAGGCCACGATGCCGATTTAGTTGTCTTCGATCCGGACGCAAAGTTTCAAGTGGATGGCGCCCGGCTGGAGCACCGCCATCCCCTTACGCCGTACGCTGGTGAAATGCTTTCCGGCGCCGTCGAAATGACCTTCCTTCGTGGCGAGAAAGTTTTTGATCGCGGAGCGTTTCGAGGCGAACCGAAAGGTATGCAATGCTTCCGGGCCTGATCGATCTTGCCTCAGAACTGGTCGGTGGCAAGGCGCTATCCACGAGCGACGACTTTTTCGCGCCCAAGGAGAATCTACTAAAAGCGGACGCGCCGGTCTTTGTGCCGGACAAGTATACTGATCGCGGCAAGTGGATGGATGGCTGGGAATCGCGGCGCAAACGCACGCCCGGACACGATTGGTGCACGCTCCGGCTGGGACTTCCAGGAGTGGTTCGCACGGTGGATGTAGACACCAGCTATTTCCTTGGCAATTTTCCCGAGCACTGTTCGCTGGATGGCGCCGCGGCTGGGGGCGATCCGGCGGAAAAGGATTGGGTACCGCTGCTGGCGAAAGTCCGGCTGGCGGGCGGCGGGCACAACTTTTTCGATACTCAGCATCCCGGAAGACTGACCCATGTGCGCCTGAATATTTTCCCGGATGGCGGCGTGGCGCGACTGCGCCTGTATGGCGAAGTTATTCCCGATCTCGAAAAATTGAAAGCATCGCCGGAGCCGGTGGATGTCGCGTCGGTGGTGAACGGCGGGCGAGTGCTGGCATCGAGCGATAACTTCTTCGGTCATGAGCAGAACCTGATCCTGCCGGGCCGGCCTGCGAACATGGGCGGCGGCTGGGAGACGCGGCGCAGGCGGGGGCCTGGTTACGACTGGATCATTGTTCAGCTCGGGGCGCGCGCGAAAATTCAGAAGATCTCGGTTGAGACCGAACACTACAAGGGCAATTATCCGGACCGCTGCACTATTGATGTATGTGATACCCGAGGTGATGTATGCGACGCTGCGGGCACTCTGATCCAAGATCTGATTACCGGCAAAGTTGCCTGGAGAGAAATTGTGCCGGCGGCGAAGCTCGAAGCCAATGCAGTACGGCATTTCGAAAGGGAGTTAAAGGCCGCGCCGGCGGCGACGCACGTGCGCCTCAATATTTATCCCGATGGCGGCGTAAGCCGGTTGCGCGTCTTCGGCAAGATCTTAGAGTAAATGAAGATGTTTCAGACCGTAGGCCAAGCGGTTCCGCGCAAAGAGGGCCGGGAAAAAGTCACGGGCGAGGCCCAGTACGTCGACGACCTCAAGTTCCCAGGCATGCTGCAAGGCGTGACGGTGCGCAGTCGGGTGGCGCGCGGCCGCATCCGCGGGATTGCATTTCCGCCTGGATTGCCTTGGAACGAGTTCACCATCGTCACGGCCAAGGACATTCCTGGCGAGAATGTTGTCGCGCTAATCGTTGACGACCAGCCATATCTGGCGGCGGAATTTGTCAATCATCCAGAGGAGCCGGTAGTGCTGCTCGCGCATCCGGACAAATATCTGGCGGAAAAGGCCCGCGGCGCTGTTCTTCTGGACGTCGAGCCGTTGCCGGCGATCTTTACCCTCGAAGATTCCCTCGCGAAGAAGGAGATTGTCTGGGGCGAGGACAACATCTTCAAGAGTTTTCTGGTTGAGAAAGGCGACGTCGATACCGTCTGGGCCGAGGCCGCGCACATTGTCGAAGGCGAATATCGCACGGGCGCACAGGAGCAGCTTTATATCGAGACTAATGGAGTCATTGCCGTGGCCAATGCCAATGAAGGCGTGACCATCTGGGGTTCGATGCAGTGTCCCTTCTACATCCACAAGGCTCTGCTAAAGGCTTTCCCGCTCGCGCCGGAAAAAATCCGCATTATCCAGATGGAGACCGGCGGAGGATTTGGCGGGAAGGAAGAATATCCGTCGATGATCGCCGGCCACGCCGCATTGCTGGCGTGGAAATCAGGTAGACCGGTGAAGATGATTTACGATCGTGCCGAGGATATGGCGGCGACCACCAAGCGGCATCCCTCTCGAACGCGCATCAAGGCGGCAGTTTCGCGCGAGGGCAAGCTGCTCGGGATCGACATACAATTCGTCGTCGACGGCGGTGCGTATGCAACCTTGTCTTCCGTGGTTCTTTCGCGCGGGACGATACACGCGGGAGGACCGTATGCTTGCCCGAATATCCGCATTCGCAGTCAAGCTGTAGCGACCAATGCGCCGCCGCACGGTGCCTTCCGGGGATTCGGCGCGCCCCAAAGCATTTTCGCCCTGGAACGGCATATGAACAAAGTCGCGCGGGCCGTCGGGCTGACGCCCGAAGAGTTTCGCCGGCGTAATTTCTTGCATCGGGGCCAGACTACCGCGACCGGTCAGGAAATCCGTGACCCGGTCATTCTCGAGCGGCTGCTCGATCGCGCGCTGGAACTTTCGGATTATCACTCGAAGACGAAGTCCTTTGCGCAACACAATGAACACTCAGGCATCAAACGCGGCATCGGATTCGCGACCTTTATGCACGGCGCTGGGTTCACGGGATCTGGTGAGCGCTATCTGCAGTCGATCGCCGGCGTCGAGGCGCTGGCCGATGGGCGCGTTCGCATTCTGGTCTCGAGCACCGAGATCGGGCAGGGGACTAACACCATCCTTTCGCAGATCGTGGCCGAGACCTTGCGTATCGAATACGATCAGGTGGAGATTGCTCAAGCCGATACGAGCTTAGTTCCGAACAGCGGGCCGACTGTGGCGTCGCGAACCTGCATGGTCGTAGGAAAGTTGCTCGAATCGGCGGCGATAGGGCTGAAGCAGACCTTGGTGAAGGCCAGATTTCTCGCTGAAAATTATCGCGCCCCGGAATTCGCAGACGCCTGTGCACGATACATCGGCGAGTTCGGGCCGTTGAAGTCATTCAGCCAATACCAAGCCCCACCCGGCATCTTCTGGGATGACGACACCTATCGCGGCGATGCATACGGCGCGTTCGCGTGGGCGGTCTACGTGGCCGAGGTTGCGGTGGATACGGCGACCTATGAAATCAAAGTGGAGGACTTCGTAGCGCTCCAAGAAGTGGGACGCGTGATCCATCCCGTGCTGGCGGCCGGACAGATCGAAGGCGGCGTGGCCCAGGGGATCGGCTTCGCCGTGTTCGAAAATGTCGTGTGGAAAGATGGCCGCATGGCCAATAATCAGATGACGAACTACATCATGCCGACCTCGGTGGATGTTCCGCGCATCCGAGTTTATTTCGAAGAAACCCCCTATGAATATGGACCGCTGGGCGCCAAAGGAATCGGCGAGTTGCCAATCGATGGTCCGGCGCCGGCTGTTCTCAATGCAATTGAAAACGCGCTGGGAATAGCCGTGGATCAAATTCCGCTCCTGCCTGAGATGTTGATGGAAGAGGCGGGCGTTGTCTAGAATCACAGTGGAATTCCGCGTGAACGGAACATCGCACAAAGTGGAAGTCTATCCGATGGAACGTCTGCTCGATGTGCTGCGGGAAAAGTTGAGCTTGACCGCGACCAAGGAAGGCTGCGGTGAAGGTGAATGCGGCGCGTGCTCGGTCTTAGTGGATGGCGACCTCGTGAATAGCTGCCTGATGCCGATTTTGGAAGTGGCCGGTTGCGAGATCTTGACGGTGGAGGGTCTGGCGAAGAACGGACGTCTGCATCCTTTACAGGAGGCGTTCGCGAAAACCGGCGGCGCGCAATGCGGCATCTGCACGCCGGGAATGATAATGGCCTCGTATCAGCTTTTGGCGCGATGGCCGAACCCAACCGAGCAGCAGATCCGCGAAGGGCTGGCGGGAAATTTGTGCCGATGCACCGGCTATCAGAAAATCTTCGATGCGGTTCGACAGGCGAGCGAAGCATGAGGGCGTACGTGCCGGAGTATGATCTGGTGGTGCCATCCAGCTTGAACGAAGCACTGAGATTGGTGGCGGATCAGGTGCGGCCTATAGCTGGCGGCACCGACCTGATGGTGCTGTTTGAAGCGGGCAAATTGCCGTACCGCAGGCTGGTCAGCTTGTGGCGGATTCCGGAGCTGCGCGGAATCTCGACCAGCGAAACGCACTTGACTTTGGGCGCTCTCACGACCTACACGGAAATTCAGCGGAGTGCCATCATGCAGCGCGAGTTTCCTCTCCTCGACAGGGCCGCGAGCTGGACCGGCGCAGTAGCGACGCAGAACCGCGGAACGCTGGCCGGAAATATTGCGAACGCGTCACCCGCCGCGGATTCTCCGCCGGCGCTGTTAGTCTATGATGCCGAAATCGAACTCTTGTCAGCTAGTGGAGCACGGTGGGTGTCATACGATGGATTCCACATGGGCTACAAAACCAGCGTGATGCGATCCGACGAGATCATCGGCCACATCCGGCTGCCTCGCGTGACTGCCGGGTGCGTTCAATACTTGCGCAAAGTGGGAACGCGGCGGGCGCAGGCGATCGCAAAAGTCGCTATGGCCGGCTTAGCGAAGACTAGCGGCGGTGTGGTGGAGCGGATCCGGATTGCCCTAGCCAGCGTGGCGCCGATGCCGATTCGATGCACAGAAACGGAAGCTGTTCTCGCGGGCCGCAAGGTCGATCGTGTAGTGATCGAGGAAGCAAAGGCGAAAATCGCGCTAGAAATCGCGCCGATCAGCGATATCCGGTCGACTCAGGATTATCGCCGTCGAGTTAGCGTAAACCTGCTGCAAGAATTCCTGGAAACTTTGCTGGCATGACTTTGAATGAATTGAACGTGTTGCCGCGCTACCGGGCCGAAGATGAGCTGCTGAAGTGTTGTAGTTCGACGGCTTGGGCCCAGTGGATGGCGCGGAGGCGGCCATTTTCCAATTCGGATCGCCTCCTCGACGCGGCTGGCGAGATCTGGTGGCGGCTGGATCCGGAGGATTGGATGCAGGCCTTTCGCGCGCATCCGCAAATCGGCCAGCGTCAATCTACAACACACAAATCAACGCAGGCGCAGGCTTGGTCGGCACAGGAGCAGGCGGGAATGGGCCGCGCGGACCCCGGAGTGACGACGGATCTGGAAGAGGCCAATCGCGAATATCTGTCGAAGTTCGGCTACATTTTCATTGTGTGCGCCAGCGGAAAGAGCGCCGAGGAAATGCTTGCGATTCTGCGATCGCGTCTCTCGAATTCAGCGGAGCAGGAGATCCGCGTGGCGGCGGAGGAACAGAATAAGATTACTCAACTGAGGCTGCAGAAGCTGCTGACGGCATGAACGGAATCAGCACCCACGTTCTCGATACGGCGAAGGGGCGACCGGCGCAAGGAGTCCGCGTAACTGCCGAACGTTTGTCGTCGGACGGAAACTTCGTGGCTGCGGGCGAAGGCATCACCGACGGCAATGGCCGCATTCCGCAGTTGCTCGGAAGCGGCGCAGCACTCCAAGCCGGGGTGTATCGACTGACGTTCCATGCCGGCGAATATTTCGGCGACAATGCCTCCTTCTATTCGGAGATCACCGTGCAGTTTCTGGTGCGCGATCCGTCCACGCATTATCACGTTCCTCTTCTGCTGAGTCCTTATGGATACACCACCTACCGCGGCAGTTGATTCGGTGCTCGCCTCCGACACCTATGGGAAGTCCCGCGTCCGCCTGATGAAACTCGCGCGGCAGGAAGGCCGGCACGATCTCAAAGAAATGACGCTCGAGATCCTATTCAAGGGGGACTTCGCAAGCTGCTACGAGTCCGGCGATAACAGCAAAATCCTTCCAACCGACACGATCAAGAACACCGTGTACGTGCTGGCGCGCAAGCACGAAATCGTCGCTATCGAAGAATTCGCACTGCGCCTGATCGACCATTTTCTAAACGACAATCCACAGGTGTCGGAAGTGCGCGTGGAAATGACTGAGCACCTTTGGTCGCGAATCAATTCGACCGCGTTTACGCGCGCGAGCGGGAAACGGACCGCGGTGGTGACTTGCACACGCGATGACGTGACGATTGACGCAGGTATCGACGACTTGCTGATCTTGAGGAGTGCCGGGTCCGGCTTCGAAGGCTATATCAAGGATCAGTACACAACACTTCCGGAAACTAAGGATCGAATCTTTCAGACTGCCCTGCTGGCCACTTGGCGATACAAATCGCGCTCGCTTGATTTCAACGCTCAGTGGGAAAGTATACGCGCCACCATTCTCGACACTTTCGCAACGCACGAGAGCCGCTCGGTGCAGCATACTCTGCATGCCATCGGTAAACAGATGCTCGCGGCGTTCCCGGAAGTCACTGAAATCCAGCTCAGCATGCCAAACAAGCACGCGCTGTTGGTGGATCTTTCGCCCTTTGGCCTGGACAATCCGAACGAAATCTTCCTTCCCACCGACGAGCCATCGGGGTATATCGAAGCGAAGTTAACGCGCCGCTAGTATTGAATTTTATTCGGTGCTTTTTCCCACTCGCGAAACGCCACCAGCGCCTGGTCGTGCATGATTTGGATCATCGGAATCTTGCGCGACTCTACCGGCAAAGCGAGCTGATCGTAAATAAACGAATCGTCAAAGCCAATGCGTGCCGCATCTTCCCGCGTGTTCGCGTAATAGACTTTCGCGAGGCGCGCCCAATAGATCGCGCCCATGCACATCGGACAAGGCTCGCAAGTCGTATACAGCTCGCAATCCCGTAGCTCGAACGCGCGGATCGCCTGGCACGCGGCTCGAATGGCCACGATCTCGGCGTGCGCCGTGGGATCCTGTGTCGTCGTGACTTGATTGGTCCCCGTGCCAAGAATCGTCCCGTCTCGCACCACCAGCGCCGCAAAAGGTCCACCCACGTCGCCGCGCACATTGTCGAGCGAAAGCTGAATCGCTCGTTCCATAAAGTGATTCACTATTCGACCCGTGTCATGACTACCATAGCAAAGAAGCCATGAAAACCACGCTTACTTCCGAGATTACCGCACCGATTCTCGATTCGATGACACGCGCCAACCAGGCGCATGACGCGCTCTTTCCGGGGGAGCCTGCCGAGCGGCAGCCGGCTCACACGGTCTACGGCGGCGCGCATCTATTCAAGGAGGACACAGCGGCTACGCTCGGCTCACTCGCGCTGAAATTATTGAACGATTATGCTCCTGACGCCGCAGCGCTTGCCCACTGCGTCGGGTTATCGGCCGGGGATCGTTTGGCGCGCACTGTGTACGAACGTGTGGTCGCCAAGCTGCAGCGCGAGCCGGTAGAGGATTATCGGCTCGACTTCGAGGATGGTTATGGAAACCGGCCAGATGCCGAAGAGGATGGTCACGCGGTTTCGACCGCGCAAGCCGTGGCGCGAGGCAAAGACCAGGCCGGATTTCCTGCATTCGTCGGAATTCGAATCAAACCGTTTACCGAAGCCTTGCGTGAGCGCAGCATCCGGACCCTGGATCTGTTCCTTACCGCGATGTTGTCCGAAGCGCGAAGTGTGCCGTCCGGCTTCGCCGTTACGTTGCCGAAGGTCACGGTGCCCGAACAGGTCAACGCTCTGGTGCGCCTGCTGGAAACGATGGAGCAGCGCCTCTCGATCCAACCAGGGACGCTGAAAATCGAGTTGATGATCGAGACGCCGCAATCGATCATTGACGGCTCGGGCTCCTTCGCGATTCCGAAGCTGCTAGAAGCTTCGCGTGGCCGCTGCCGGGGGCTGCACTTCGGCCTTTACGATTACACCGCCAGTTGCAACATCACCGCCGAGCATCAAACGATGGTGCATCCAGCCTGCGATTTTGCCCGGCATGTAATCCAGGTCAGCGCCGCCGGCCGGGGCGTCACGCTTTCTGATGGGGCCACTAATATCATGCCGATTCCACGCCATCGTGCGAAGCCAGGCGGCTCAGTAACCACCGAACAAGTTGTCGAAAACCGTACGGTGGTACATCGCGCGATGCGGCTGCACTTCGAGCACGTGCAGCGTTCGCTCATGCACGGTTACTACCAAGGTTGGGATCTGCATCCCGGGCAGCTTCCCACACGGTACGCCGCCGTCTACTCGTTCTTCCTTCAAAGCTTCGAAACCGCCTCGGCGCGCCTGCGCAATTTTGTCGAGAAAGCGGCACAGGCGACGCTCGTGGGTGATGTGTTCGACGACGCCGCCACCGGGCAGGGGCTCCTCAATTTCTTCTTACGCGGAATCAATTGCGGGGCATTCACTGAAGAAGAAGCATGCGCGACCGGGCTCACGCTCGAAGAATTGCGCGGCCGCTCGTTTGTGAAGATTCTGAATAATCGCCGCAGTCTCGGGTGAACGCTACGCCCGTGTCATCGCCAGGTACATCATGCCGAATGCCAGGAACGTCACGGCGATCGAGATTCCAGCCAACGCGCGCAGCAGCGGCTCTTTCCACATCTGTCGCGCCCTGCGGGGTGCTGGCCAGCCAACCCGCGACGAATCCGCCGCCTAATCCGCCGACGTGCGCCCAGAAATCGACTCCAGGAAGAAAGCTCAGCACCAGACCATAGATCACCCAGCGCATATATAGACTCTTCACCATGGAACCAAGCGCCGAGCGGTCGCTGACTCCGAAAGCGAGCATCGCGCCGATCAGTCCGAAGATTCCGGCCGACGAGCCCACAGACACGTGCATCCCGATATGAGAACTGGTCCAGAAACCGGTGACCGTGGAGACGAAGTAAAAAACGATGAGACGGCTGGTGCCGTAAAGCTCTTCCACCTCCGCGCCCAGATCGAACAGCACCCAGGAGTTCATCAGGATGTGAAAAACGCCGCCATGCAGAAAGCCGGCTGTAATCAGGCGCCACCACTGGCCTTGCATCATCGGCAGCCGGAAGGCTCGCGCCCCAGCTGCGACAGACCCGCCGACGGATTCAGATACTCCGCCAGAAAGAGCGCCGTATTGATCAGCAGGATCATCACGGTGGTAAACCGCGCGTGCGGGATCAGCCCACCCAGGATCTCGCCGGGCGCGCGGCGCTCGATGGCGCGCGGGCCGAGCTTCATTTCGCAATACGGGCACACCCGATCGCTGGTCGTCACAAACGCCCGGCAATTCGGGCACATGCGTCGTTTATCCACTCGACCCTATTGTACAGCGCGCGCCTGAACGCACGGATTGCTACAATTGAAAATTCCAATGAAAACGCGAGAAAGAATATCGGCAGGACATTGTCGACGTCGGGAAGCTGGTTTATCAGAAGGGCTGGGTGGCCGCCAACGATGGCAACATCAGCGTCCGGCTGGAGCCGAACCGGATTCTCTGCACGTCCACCGGCATCAGCAAGGGCATGATGACGCCGGACGATCTGATCGTCTGCGATCTGGAGGGCAACAAGTTGGAAGGCTCGCGAGAACGCACCACCGAGATCGCCATGCACCTGACCATTTATCAGATGCGGCCGGATATCATGTCCGTGGTGCACGCGCATCCGCCGGTGGCGACCGGATTCGCCGTGGCGGGCCGGCCCTTGACTCAGGCGCTGCTGCCTGAAGTGATCATCGGTCTGGGATGCGTTCCGCTCGCCGAATACGGTTTGCCGGGCACGCCCGCGCTCACCGAAGGCATGCTGCCGTACATCCCCAAGTACGATGCGATCCTGATGGGCAACCACGGCTGCGTGAGCTACGGCGAGGACGTGTACAAGGCTTTTTTCAAGATGGAAACAGTGGAGCACTTCGCGCGCATCGCGCTGGTGGCCGAGCTTCTGGGCGGCCCGAAGGTCCTGCCGAAAGAGGAGGTTGATAAACTGTTTGATTCGCGAACGCGATACGGCGTGAAGTCGCGGGCCAACATCGAGCCGGGCTGTCCGGTGGTGGCCGAGGACATGGAGACCAGGCAGGAGCGATTTCAAGTCACGCGCGAAGAATTGATCGCTCTGGTGGATGACGCCTTGCGCGCACGCGGCGTGCTGGCGTAATGTTAGTCCTGGAGGTCGAATGGGTGAAGCGTTAGGAATGATCGAGACCCGTGGTCTGGTGGCGATGATCGAAGCCGCGGACGCGATGGTGAAGGCCGCCAACGTCCGCATGATCGGCTGGGAAAAGATCGGTTCCGGCTATGTCACGGCGATGGTGCGCGGCGATGTGGCAGCCGTGCGCGCCGCCACCGATGCCGGAGCGGCCGCCGCCCGGCGGGTGGGAGAGTTGATCGCCGTTCACGTCATCCCGCGGCCCCATCCCGAGCCTGGAAGATGTTCTGCCGATCGGCAAGGCGTCGCCACGCGGCCGCCAAGTAGGTTTCGCATGATCCTGGCCCGCGTGGTGGGCACCGTCGTCGCCACCCGCAAAGATCCGCGTCTGGAAGGCTTCAAGCTGCTGATCGTGAAGCCGGTCGCGCCCGAAGGCAAAGACGAAGCGGGCTATGTGATCGCCGTCGATACCGTCAGCGCGGGTTCCAAAGAGACAGTGATCGTCGTTTCCGGCAGTTCGGCGCGCATGGCGGAGGGCTGCAAGGACAAGCCTGTGGATGCGAGCCATCGTCGGCATCGTCGACACCGTGACACTGAACAAAGTAGCCATGTTTCTCGGGCGCGTGGTGGGTACCGTTGTTTCGACCATGAAGGATGCTGCCTTGACGGGCCAGCGCCTGTTGATCGTGCAGCCGCTTGAAACCGGATCTTACCGAGACCGGCAAGCAGCCTTGTCATGCTGGATGCGGTCGGGGTCGGGCGCGGGCGAATTGATTTACTGGTGCCGCGGCAAGGAGTCGAGCTTTCCATTTCTGCCCGCCGAAGTGCCGACGGATAACACAATCGTCGGCATGGTCGACGATTTACATCTGCGAGCCGTGACCGCCAGGGAGCGGTCTAAATGCTCATCGCGCGCGTGATCGGCGAAGCTGGTCTCCACGCACAAACATGCCAGCCACGACGGCCGCAAGGCGCTGATCGTGCAGCCGCTCGATCTGGATGGCTCCAAGCGCGGCGACGCGGTGATCGCGTTCGACGCGGTGGATGCAGGCGTAGGCGATCGCGTGCTGCTGGTCACGGAAGGATTCAGCGCGATGACCAGCGTGGGACGGCCGGAATCACCCATCGACATGGCGGTGGTGGGCGTAATCGACCGCATCGATCTGGACTCGTTGGCTGGAACGCCGGTGGCGCGGAAATAGACCGATGCCGATCACGATCAACAGCAGCAGTTTGACCACCTCGATCACTCCATAGGCGGCGTGCAACCTGCCGAACTGCTGTCGCGCCGCAGGGTCTCCGGCGACCGGCACAAAGTCGATAGAACGGCCCTGCCACACGAGTTCCGGAGTAATTTTGAAGTGCTGGAAGACTGTCAGAATCAGCATCGCGCCCGCGAAACCAGCCAGCAGGCGCCGGTTGCCCATGAGAAATAACAAGGCTGCCAATAATAACCCTAGGACCAGCTGCGCGGTTTCCCACGTCTGAAAAAAGAGCCGATTCTCTTCGCCCGCCTGATAGCGCAGCAGCAGCCGTGCATTCTCATCGCCCAGAGCCTTGATCATTTTCTCGGCTTGCGGGGGAGGAGACTTCAGTATTTCGCTTACGGTCTGGAAATTCCCGGTGGCGACGAACCCCATGAACAGACTGCCAATAAGGAGTCCGCCCAGCAGAAAAGCTGAGATCCGGCTATAGTGCATGCTGATTACCCAAATAGTCTATCGCATCGGACCTCGCGGCACCTCAACGAGGATCGCTCAGGCCGCCGCAAGAGATGATGATGGAGCTGTGCAGCGCTAGTGTCCTCCATTTTCGAGTTAGCTTGGAATGCTCGCCTTCGGTCGCCGGCATGAAAGAGAATACACTATTCCGCTAGCCCGCCGTATTGCCGTCCAGCAAGCCCCGTGACTCCCCTGAGGCTAGTGTGGACCCGGCGCTCCGCTGTCGTACGATCAAAGGGTTGACCGCCGGAGTTACCCTGGAAAAAAGCCCATGCTCAAACTAGGCCACTGCCTCTCGTAAGAGCAATTTGACAACCGAACGGCCCTCGGTTATCCTGGAAAGAGTTTACGCGAGTCGTGTCTTCTACTCCCGGTTACCCCTCTCTGCTGTGAGAGTCCGTCCGGGGGTCGGCCCCGAGGTTCTGATCGGATTTGAGCCAGTCAGGGCATGGGCCTGTCCATAGTAAGTACCCTCGCCGATTTGCAGTTTTATTTTTTCGCGGCATTGGCTCTTCGCCTGCCGTCAGTACGTAAACGAAACAACACAACGTCTAGAGAGGAAATTCGTGCCGACGTTTAATCAACTCGTGCGAAAAGGGCGCAGGCCGCCGCGTTATAAGACGGCCAGTCCGGCGCTGCAAGCCTGCCCGCAGAGGCGCGGAGTCTGTACGCGCGTCTACACTACCACTCCCAAGAAGCCGAATTCGGCTCTGCGCAAGGTGGCTCGCGTGCGATTGACCAACGGGATCGAGGTGACCACTTATATTCCCGGCGTCGGCCACAACCTGCAGGAGCACTCCATCGTGCTCATTCGCGGCGGACGCGTGAAGGATCTGCCGGGCGTGCGCTATCACGTAGTGCGCGGCACTTTGGACGCGGCCGGGGTGACGGACCGCAAGCAGGGGCGTTCGAAATACGGAGCCAAACGGCCGAAAGGACCGGCGAAATAAGAGTATGCCACGCAGACGCAGACCTGAACCTCGCGAGATCCTGCCCGATCCGCTGTACAACTCCACGCTGGCTGAGAAATTCGTGAACTCGATGATGTGGGACGGCAAGAAGAACACCTCGCAGCGGATTTTCTATAAAGCCATGGACACCATCCGCGAGCGCACCGCGGACGATCCGTTGAAGCTGTTCAAGAAGGCGGTGGAGAACGCCAAGCCGCTGCTGGAAGTGAAGACGCGGCGCGTGGGCGGCGCCAACTACCAGGTGCCCGTCGAGGTTCCGCAGAACCGCCGCACCAGCCTGGCGATCCGCTGGATTTTGCAGAATGCCCGCAGCCGTCCGGAAAAAGGCATGCCGGAGAAGCTGGCGAATGAGTTGAACGATGCCGCCAATATGCGCGGCGGAGCGATTAAGAAAAAGGATGATGTGCATCGAATGGCGGAAGCGAACAAGGCTTTCGCGCATTATCGATGGTAATTAGCGAATTGTAGGTTTTTATGGCACGTACCGTACCGATCGACAGAATGAGAAACATCGGCATCATGGCCCACATCGATGCCGGCAAGACGACCACTACGGAACGTGTGCTCTACTATACCGGCCGCACGCACAAGATCGGCGAAGTGCATGAAGGCACCGCCATCATGGACTGGATGGAGCAGGAGCAGGAGCGCGGCATCACCATCACGTCCGCCGCCACCACCTGCGAGTGGCGCGACATCACCATCAACATCATCGACACGCCCGGTCACGTGGATTTCACCGCCGAAGTGGAGCGCAGCCTGCGCGTGCTCGACGGCGCGGTCGCGGTATTCGATGCCGTGGCGGGCGTTCAGCCGCAGACCGAGGCGGTATGGCGCCAGGCCGACAAGTACGGCGTTCCCAGAATCTGCTTCATCAATAAGATGGACCGCGTGGGAGCCGATTTCTACCATTCTGTCGACACCATCGTCGATCGCCTGAAGTGCCGCCCGGTCGCGATTCAGATCCCGATCGGGGCCGAGGATCAATTCAAAGGCACCATCGATCTGGTCACCATGAAAGCGCGAGTTTGGCGCGACGAAACCCTGGGCGCCGAGTACGATGAGATCGAAATCCCGGCCGACATGTTGGATAAGGCTAAGGCCTTTCGCGAGCAAATGATCGAGGCCGTCGCCGAATCGGACGATCACCTATTTGCCAAATTCGTCGAAGGGTCGCCGATCTCAGAAGCCGAGCTGATGGAGGGAATCCGCAAGGCCACCATCGCGCAGAAGATATTCCCGGTCATCTGCGGCTCAGCTTTCAAGAATAAGGGCGTACAGAACCTGCTGGACGCCGTGGTGGATTATCTTCCTTCGCCGGTGGATATTCCGCCGGTCAAAGGAACGCTGCCCGGATAATCCCGAAGTCATGGAAGAACGGCCCGCCACCGATGACGCTCCCTTCTCGGCGCTGGTTTTCAAGATCATGACCGACCCGTTTGTCGGGCAACTGGCGTACATCCGCGTGTATTCCGGACGGCTGGGCGCGAGCGAATCGATTTTCAACGTTGCCAAGAATCGCAGAGAACGCGTGGGCCGGCTGGTGAAAATGCACGCCAACAAGCGCGAGGACATTCAGGAGATCCTGGCGGGCGATATCTGCGCCGCGGTGCTGAAGAACGTCTCCACCGGCGATACGATTTGCGACGAGAAGCATCCGATTCTGCTCGAATCGATCGACTTCCCGGAGCCCGTCATTCAGCTCGCCATCGAGCCCAAGACCAAAGCCGATCAGGAAAAGCTCGGCATGGCGATTCAGAAGCTGGTGCAGGAAGATCCGACCTTGCGGGTGAATACCGACCCCGACACCGGGCAGACCATTCTGGCCGGCATGGGCGAGCTGCATCTCGAGATCATCGTGGACCGCATGCAGCGCGAGTTCAACGTCGGCGCGAATGTCGGCAAGCCGCAGGTGGCTTATCGCGAGACCATTCGTAGCACGGCGCGAATTCGACTACACGCATAAGAAGCAGACCGGCGGCTCGGGCCAGTACGCGCGCACGAAAATCCGAGTCGAGCCGAACCCCGGCAAGGGATTCGAATTCGAGAACGAGATCAAGGGCGGCTCGGTCCCCAAGGAATTTATCCCGGCCGTCGAGAAGGGCGTCCGCGAATCGCTGGAAGGCGGAATTCTCGCGGGCTACCCCATGGTGGATGTAAAGGCGATGTTGTACGACGGCTCTTATCACGAAGTGGACTCGTCGGAAATGGCGTTCAAGATTTGCAGCTCCATCTGTTTCAAGGAAGCTTGCAGGCGCGCCAAGCCGGTCTTGCTCGAACCCGTGATGCGCATCGAAGTGGTGGTGCCGGAAGAGTACATGGGCACGGTGAACGGTGACCTGAGCTCGCGCCGCGGACGTCTGGAAGGAACCGAAGTCCGCGGTACCACGCAGTTGATCAAGGCGATGGTGCCGTTGTCGGAAATGTTCGGTTACGCTACCGAGCTTCGCTCGCGCACGCAGGGCCGCGGCAGTTTCACCATGCATTTCGGGCAGTACGAGGAAGTCCCAAAAAACTTATCTGAGGAAATCGTCGCCAAGATACAAGGAAAAGTAACGAAGTAGCAGAAAGCAGAAGGCAGCAGTTAATAGGAGAGTTCAATACCCATGGCCAAGGAAAAATTTGATCGCAGCAAACCGCACGTGAACATCGGGACGATCGGGCACATCGATCACGGCAAGACCACCCTCACGGCGGCCATCACGAAAGTGCTGGGCAAGAAGAATCCGAAGGTGAAGTTCCGGTCGTTCGATTCCATCGACAACGCGCCGGAAGAAAAAGCCCGCGGAATCACGATCGCGGTGGCGCACATCGAGTATGAGACGGCCAACCGGCACTACGCGCACGTGGATTGTCCCGGGTCACGCCGACTACATCAAGAACATGATCACGGGAGCGGCGCAGATGGATGGCGCGATCTTAGTGGTTGCCGCGACCGACGGACCGATGCCGCAAACGCGCGAGCACGTGCTGCTGGCCCGGCAGGTGGGCGTGCCCTGCATCGTGGTGGCGTTGAACAAAGTGGACATGGTGGACGATCCGGAGCTGCTCGAGCTGGTGGAGCTGGAAGTGCGCGAGCTGCTGTCGAAGTACCAGTTTCCGGGCGACGATCTGCCGGTGGTGCGGGTGAGCGCGCTGGGGGCGTTGAACGGCGAAGAGAAGTGGGAAAAGACGGTAGAAGAGCTGATGGCCAAGGTGGATGAGTACGTTCCGCTGCCGGCGCGCGACATCGACAAGCCGTTCCTGATGCCGATCGAAGATATTTTCTCGATCCAAGGCCGCGGGACGGTGGTGACGGGGCGCATCGAGAAGGGGATCTGCAAAGTCGGCGAGGAAATGGAGATCGTGGGCTTCCGGGACACGCGCAAAACGGTGGTGACGGGCGTGGAAATGTTCAAGAAGCTGCTGGACGAAGGCCGGGCGGGCGACAACGTCGGGCTGCTGCTGCGCGGAATTGAAAAAGATGACGTGGAGCGCGGGCAGGTGATCGCCAAGCCGGGATCGATCACGCCGCACAAGAAGTTCAAGGGCGAGATTTACGTATTGAGCAAGGATGAGGGCGGGCGGCACACGCCGTTCTTCAAAGGATACCGGCCGCAGTTTTATTTCCGGACCACGGACGTGACGGGAGTGACGGAGTTGCCGGCTGGGACCGAGATGGTGATGCCGGGCGACAACGTGGGTCTGGTGGTGGAGCTGATTACGCCGGTGGCCATGGATAAGGGATTGCGGTTTGCGATCCGCGAAGGCGGCCGGACGGTGGGCGCGGGAACCGTGACGGAGATTTTGGAATAATCATGAGCCTCCGCGAACGCATCCGTATCCGCCTCAAGGCGTACGATCACCGCATTCTGGACCAATCGACGACGGAGATCGTTGACACGGCCAAGAGGACGGGAGCGCAGGTCGCTGGACCGATTCCGCTGCCGACCATCAAGAATCGTTACACCGTGCTGCGATCTCCTCACGTGGACAAGAAGTCGCGCGAGCAGTTCGAGATTCGGACCCACAAGCGGCTGCTCGATATTCTCGAGCCGACCCAGGACACGGTGGACGCGCTAATGAAGCTGGATCTTCCCGCGGGTGTGGATGTGGAGATCAAGGCGTTTGGAAAGGGAAAGTAAGAATGCGGAAAGCAGGAAGCAGAAAGCAGGTGCGACCGTCACCGGAACCGGCTGCCTGCTGCCTTCCGCCTTCTGCTGACTGAGGTATTTATGGGCCCAGGCATTTTAGGAAAGAAGATCGGGATGAGCCAGGTGTTCCGGCCGGACGGGCAAGCTGTGCCGGTCACGCTGCTGAAGGCGGGACCCTGCGTGGTCGTCCAGCGCAAGACGCCGACCACGGATGGCTACAACGCCATACAGCTCGGGTTGGTGGAGTTCGCCAAAGCGTCACGCCTGAGCAAGCCGGCGGCGGGGCATCTGAAAAAGGCCAGTGCCGACGGCGTGAAATTCTTGCGCGAATTGCGCATGCGGCCGGGCGACGACGATCTAAAGCAGGGCGATCGCGTCCTGGTCGACCAGTTCAAGCCGGCCGACAAAGTGGATGTAATCGGCGTCAGCAAGGGCCGCGGCTTCGCCAGCGTCATCAAGCGGCATCATTTCAAGGGAGGTCCGGGTTCGCACGGTTCGATGTTTCATCGCGCCCCCGGCTCCATTGGAGCGTCCAGCTTTCCTTCGCGCGTCTTCCCCGGCACTCGCATGGGCGGCCACATGGGCACCCAGCAGGTGACGGTGCGGAATCTCGAGGTAGTGGACGTCGTCGCCGAGGATAACGTGCTGGTGGTCAAGGGCGCGGTCCCGGGCCCCAACGGCGGGTATGTGCTGGTGCGAAGGGCCAAGAGGTAACCAACCATGCCGAGTGTGGATATCGTCGACTTAAATAACGCGGTGGTCGGCTCGCTGGAGCTGGCCGATGAAGTGTTCAACGCGCCGGTCAATGAGGCGCTGCTCTACGAAGCGGTGCGTCACTCGCAAGCTGGAGCGCGGGGCGGAAACGCCAAGACCAAGACGCGGCACGAAGTATCAGGCTCCGGAAAGAAACTGTGGCGCCAAAAGGGCACCGGCCGCGCGCGCATGGGGTCTATCCGTTCGCCGCTATGGAGGCATGGCGGGACCACGCACGGGCCGCAGCCGCGCGATTATAGCTACAAACTGCCGCGCAAGATGCTGCTGGGCGCGTTGCGGTCGGCGCTCTCGGCCAAGCTTCGTGACGGCGAAATGAAGGTGGTACAAACCTTCACGCTTTCCGATCACAAGACCAAAGCGATGCGCGCGGTTCTGAACGTGCTGGGCGCTCCCAAGACGGTGTTGCTGGTGGATAACGAAGAGAATAACAACCTGGCGCTTAGCTCGCGGAATCTGCCGGGCGTGAAGCTGGTATCCAGCCAGGGAAGTGAGCGTCTACGACTTGCTGGGCCATGCCGGTCTGCTGATGTCGGAGAACGCCGCCAGAAAGCTTTCGGAGGCGCTCGCAAAATGACCATTTACGAAGTAATCAAGCGCCCCATCGTGACTGAGAAAGGCGTCGCCAAGAAAGAGGCCGAGCACACGCTGTGCTTCGAAGTGGCGCGCGACGCCAACAAGGTACAGGTGAAAGCCGCCGTCGAACAGTTGTTCAAGGTGAAGGTGTCCGGCGTCCGAACATCCAACGCGGTTGGCAAGCTGCGCCGGCGCGGCCGTTTTGCGGGCTATCGATCGGATTGGAAGAAAGCCTACGTGACATTGAAAGCCGGCGAGAAGATGCCCGAGTACGCCGAGATTTAACGGAGAACATACATCATGCCGATGAAATCCTACAATCCGACGACGCCATCCCGCCGCTTTATCACGGTTGTTTCGCGCGAAGAGATCACCAAGCAGCATCCCGAGAAATCGTTGGTTTCCGGCAAGAAACGAACCGGCGGGCGCAACAGCGAAGGATTGATATCGTCGCGGTTCCGCGGCGGTGGGGCCAAGAAAGCCTACCGGGTGATCGACTTCAAGCGCGATAAGATCGGTATCCCGGCCAAGGTGGCCTCCATCGAGTACGATCCCAATCGTACGGCGCGCATCGCGCTGCTAAATTACGTCGATGGCGAGAAGCGCTATATCATCGCCCCGGTTGGTCTTACAGTCGGGCGCACGGTCAGTTCCGGACCGGAGGCCGACATCCTGATCGGCAACGCGCTGCCAATCAAGAACATCCCCGCCGGGACTGTAATTCATAATGTCGAGCTGCGTCCTGGCAAAGGCGCGCAAATGGCTCGATCGGCGGGGGCGCAGGTGCAGTTGGTTTCGCGCGAGGGCGGGATCGCTCTTCTGAAATTGCCGTCGGGCGAAATCCGCAAAGTGCAGGTGGAATGCATGGCCACCATCGGACAGGTCGGCAACGTGGAGCACGAAAACGAATCGCACGGCAAAGCCGGTAAAACTCGTTGGCTCGGCAAGAAGCCGCATAATCGCGGTGTTTCGATGAATCCGGTGGACCATCCGCACGGCGGCGGCGAAGGCAAGACTTCCGGCGGCCGGCATCCCGTGACGCCTTGGGGCCAGCCTACGCGCGGTTTCAAGACGCGCAACAACAAACGCACCAACAAGTGGATCGTGAGCCGGAAGCCGAATAAATAAGGATCAGGACATGAGCAGATCGCTAAAAAAAGGACCGTTCACCGACGACCATCTGATGAACAAAGTGGCGGCGATGAACCAGAGCAACGAGAAGAAGGTGGTGCGGACCTGGTCCAGGCGCTCGACCATTCGGCCCGAATTCATCGGGCACACGCTGGCGGTTCATAACGGCAAGAAGTTCATTCCGGTCTATATCACCGAAAACATGGTCGGGCGCAAGCTGGGCGAGTTTTCCCCCACGCGCCAGTTCCGTGGACACTCGGTGAAGGCTGCGGCAGCGCCCACGACCGGCGGGGCGGCGCCAACGGAGAAGACGGCCAAACCGTCCTAGGAGTTGAGCATTTTTTGGGAGTAAACCTTTGGGAGTAAACCATGGAAGCCAGAGCAGAAGCTAGATACGTTCGAACATCGCCCCAGAAGGTGCGGCTGGTGGTGGATATGATCCGCGGCCAGAAGGCCGGCGCGGCGATCAACATCCTGCGATCCACCAACAAGCGCATTGCTCCCATGGTGGAGAAAGTTCTGCGCTCGGCTATCGCAAATGCCGAGAACCGCAACAACGATGTGGATGTCGACCAGTTGATTGTCACCGAGGCTTACGTGAACGAAGGACCCCGGATGAAGCGCATCCGTCCGGCGCCGATGGGCCGGGCTTATCGCTATCAGAGGCGCATGGCCCACATCACCGTCATGGTCGGCGACAAGCAGACCGAGGAGAAAGCATAGTGGGACAAAAAGTACATCCCTACGGATTTCGCTTGGGTGTCACCAAGACTTGGCGCTCACGCTGGTTCGCCAAGGCCGATTACGCGAAGCTGCTGAAAGAAGATCTGGACCTGAAGGATTCGCTGCGCGAACGGCTGAAAGCAGCCGGCGTCAGCTCGATCGAAGTGGATCGTCCCGGCAACAAGCTGCGCGTGACCATTCGCACCTCCCGCCCCGGCATCATCATCGGGCGTAAGGGCGCCGAGATCGAGAAGCTCAAAACCGATCTGGCCAAGAAGACCAAGCGCGAAGTCTTCATCGACATTCAGGAAGTGCACAAGCCGGAGCTGGATGCCCAACTCGTCGCCGAGTCAATCGCGCTGCAACTCGAAAAGCGTGTAGCTTTTCGCAGAGCCATGCGCAAAGCAGTCGATTCGGCGCTGCGCTTCGGATGCAAAGGCATTAAAGTGCGCGTGTCCGGACGCCTGAACGGAGCGGAGATCGCGCGTAGTGAATGGTACCTGCAGGGCCAGTTGCCGCTGCATACCTTGCGCGCCGATATCGATTATGGCTTTGCCCAGGCCTACACCACCTACGGCGTCATCGGAATCAAGTGCTGGACCTATAAGGGCGAAATATTAGATGGCGGCCCCCGCCGGGATTCGCTCCGTAACGATCCGGAGCCCCGCCGTCCACCGTTGCGCGACCGCCGCGAGCGCCGTCCACCCGTGCCCACGTCCGTAGCGCCTATCGAAGCCAGCGGTCCTGCAACGCAGTCGGCTCCGCCGGATCTGTCCTCGACTTCTAAGCCTGCGCCAATTCTGCCTCCTCTCGCTCCGCCGCAGCCCAGTTGGAAGCAGGAGTTGAAACACGATAGCGCCGCGCCGGAATCCGGTACGCCGCCCGAGCCTCCGCGGGAGAAGCCGGAATAAATAATCGAACTATTGGAGACTGACTCTCATGTTGATGCCCAAAAAGGTCAAATACAGAAAACAGCAGCGCGGGCGCATGACCGGGAAAGCCTGGCGAGGCTCTACGCTAGCGTTCGGCGACTACGGCCTCAAAGCCATGCGCTGCGGTTGGATCACCGACCGGCAGATTGAAGCCGCTCGCGTCGCGATGACGCGTTTTATTAAGCGCGGCGGCAAGGTTTGGATCCGGTTGTTCCCCGACAAGCCCATCACCAAGAAGCCGGCTGAAACCCGCATGGGAAAAGGCAAAGGCGCTCCGGAGCAATGGGTGTGTGTCATCCGCCCGGGCAAGATTCTTTTCGAGATGGAAGGCGTCCCCAAGGCCACGGCTGAAGAGGCCTTCCGATTAGCCGCGGGAAAATTGCCATTGCCCACCAAGCTGGTGAGCCGCGTAAACGCCGGAGAATAACGATGCGAGCCGACAAAGTACGAGAACTGGATAGCACCGAACTTCGCAAACAAACCGGAGACATGCGCGAGCAGGCCTTCCGCATCCGATTTCAGATGGCTATGGGGCAGACCGACGGGTTGAAGAAACTCCGGGGCCTCAAAAAGGATCGCGCGCGGATGCTGACCATCCTGCGGGATCGTGAGCTGCACCCGGATACGGCGCCCGAACCGGTGGCAAAAAAGAAGAAAAAGAAAGGTAAGTGAGACATGGCCACGGCGGAGACAGCAGAGCAGAAACCGATCGGTAACAAGAACGAGAAGGTGGGACAGGTGGTCTCGTCCAAGATGCAGAAGACCATCGTGGTGGAAGTCACGCGGCGAGTTCAGCATCCGGTTTATAAGCGGATCATCAACAAGCGCAAGAAATTCTACGCTCACGACGAGCAGCAGACCGCGCAGGTAGGCGACGTGGTGCGCATCATCGAATGCCGGCCCATCAGCAAGCTCAAGCGATGGCGGCTGGGCGAAGTGCTGCGGAAAGCCGTGCAAGTAGCAGTGGAGCCCAGCGCGGTGGATCTGGATTTGATGCAGCCGACGGCCGGGTCGAAGTCCCCGACCGCCAAGGGAACCAAGAGGAAATCGTCATGATAGGGATGCGAACCTTGCTGGAAGTCGCCGACAATAGCGGCGCGCGCAAATTGCAGTGTATTTTGCCCCGCGGAGGCGATCTGGGATTGCGAGCCGGCCTGGGCGACGTGATCACCGCCAGCGTTAAAGAAGCGACTCCCGAGTCTCCCATCAAGAAGGGCAAAGTGGTGCGCTGCGTCATCGTTCGGATGCGCAAGGAATCACGCCGCAAAGACGGCACCTACATCCGCTTCGATTCCAATGCCGCGGTCCTGATCAACGAGGTCGGAGAGCCGGTGGGCACGCGCGTCTTCGGGCCAGTAGCGAGAGAGTTGCGCGACAAGAAATTCATGAAGATCGTTTCGCTGGCGCCGGAGGTTATCTGATGCCGCGCCCCAAGGACAACAGCCGGCGGTTTATAAAAGTCCGCATTAAAAAGGATGACCAGGTGAAGGTCATCGCTGGACGAGACAGAGGCAAGACCGGGCGCGTAATTTCAGTGGATCGCGCGGTCGGGAAGGTTTTGGTGGAAGGTGTTTCGATGATTAAACGCCACACCCGGCCCAATCCGTCCAAACAGATCAAAGGCGGGATCGCCGAGCGGGAGAGCGCGATCTCGATCTCGAACGTAATGGTTCTGACGTCCGGCGGCGTGGCGTCGCGCGTCGGGTACAAAATGGAAGGCTCCGGCACATCGGAGCGGCGCGTGCGCATCGCCAAGAAGAGCGGCGAAGCCATAGACAAGCGCGCCTAGAAAAGCAGGGATCAATGGCAAAGGAAAAGAAACCAGAAGAAGCTTCTAAACCGCAGCAGGGCTCGAAGAAGGAGCCTAAGCCCCAGCAAGGTCCTAAGAAGGAGGCGGCTCCGAAGGCGCCCGAAGGCGCCAAGGCCGAAGCTGGACCCAAGCCTCCCAAGCAGTCCAAGAAGGCAGACGCCCGGCTCAGGCATCATTACAAGGATCACGTCGTCCCCGCCCTGGTGAAGGAATTCGGCTACAAGAATGTCATGGCCGTGCCGAGACTTCAAAAGGTCTCTGTAAATATCGGCTTGGGCGAGGCCACCCAGAATGCCAAGCTGATGGATGGCGCGGTTCACGAGCTGGGACAGATCGCCGGGCAAAAGCCGGTGATAACCAAAGCCAAGAAATCGATTGCGGCTTTCAAGCTGCGTGAAGGCATGCCGATCGGCGTAATGGTCACGCTGCGCGGCGACCGGATGTTCGAGTTTTTAGATCGCCTGATGAACGTGGCGCTGCCGCGCGTCCGCGACTTCCGCGGCGTCTCCAGCAAATCGTTCGATGGACGCGGCAATTACACTCTCGGAATTAAGGACCAGCTGATTTTTCCCGAGATCGACTACAACAAGGTCGAGAAGGTCAAGGGAATGAATATTTCGATCACCACCACGGCGAAGACCGATGCCGAAGGGCTCGCGCTGTTGAAACAGATGGGAATGCCGTTCCGGCAGTAAGGATTCGAGGAATAAAGCTCACATGGCAACTACAGCCAAGATCGCCAAAGAAGAGAAGACCAAGATCAAGATGTTGTCTAAGGACTGCCCGCCCCGGGTGAAAATCCGGCTTCGCAACCGGTGTTTCCGCTGCGGCCGGCCGCGCGGCTATATCCGCAAGTTCAACTTGTGCCGGATCTGTTTCCGGAAGCTCGCACTGGCCGGCGAGATTCCCGGCGTGATCAAGGCCAGCTGGTAGGCGAAAGGATTACGGGGACAAGAAACTATGGCCACATCCGATCCAATCGCCGACATGCTGACGCGAATCCGCAATGCTCAGATGGCGCATCATCCCAAGGTGGACGTGCCCTCCTCGAAGCTGAAGATGGAGATCGCCCGCATTCTCAAAGAAGAGGGCTTCATCATGAACTTCAAGCTGGCCGATGAAGGCATCAAGAGAAGCATTCGCATTTACCTGAAATATACGCCCGGCAATGTCCCGGTAATTTCGCGCATCGAACGCGTATCACGGCCGGGATGTCGCGTTTACGTAGGCAGCCGGGAAGTTCCCAAAGTGCTGGGCGGGTTGGGCATCAACATCCTGACCACTCCGCGCGGCGTCATGACCGGCAGCACGGCTCGTAAAGAGCGCGTCGGCGGAGAGGTCCTCTGCCAGCTCTGGTAATGAGGTAATACATATGTCGAGAGTCGGAAACAAACCTATTCCACTGCCGAAAGGCGTGAAGATCACCATGGGCGACGAGTTGCTCGTCGAAGGACCAAAGGGCAAGCTCACAGTGCCGCTTCCGAAGGGCATCGAGCCCCGACAGGCCGATGGAAACCTGGTGTTCGCGCGCGAATCGGATCAACTTGCTCCGTTGCATGGGCTGACACGTGCCTTGGCCGCATCCGCTGTGCAGGGCGTCTCCACCGGTTTTACCCGCGAGTTGGATATCACGGGCGTCGGTTATCGCGGCGACGTGAAGGGCAACATCGCAACTTTCACGCTGGGCTACTCGCATCCCATCGAGGTTTTGCTGCCGCCCGGCGTCGAGCTCAAGATCGACAAGCAGACCCACTTGGTGCTCACCGGATATGACAAGCAGATGGTTGGCCAGGTAGCCGCAAATATTCGCGCTTTGCGTCCGCCCGACCCGTACAAGAACAAAGGCATCCGTTACACCGGCGAAGCTTTACGCAAGAAGGTGGGCAAGACCGGAGCCGGAGGAGCGGCAGGAGCGAAGTAAAATGGCGAAATCTTCCAAGAACGACGTTCGTGTTCGTATTCATGAACGGATCCGCTTGAGGGTCCGGGGCAGCGAGGAGCGGCCCCGGCTGGCCGTATTCCGCAGTTTGAAGCATATTTACGCGCAAGTGATTGACGACCGCAAAGGGCACACTGTCGCTTCCGCATCCTCGGGCGGGAAAAAGGAAGGCGCCGGCAACGGTGGAAACCTGGCGGGCGCCAAGCTGGTCGGCAAATTGATCGCCGAGCGCGCGCAGGCCAAAGGCGTCAAGAAAGTTGTATTCGATCGCGGCGGCTATCTCTACCATGGCCGGATAAAAGCTTTGGCCGATGCCGCTCGACAAGCAGGATTGGAGTTCTAACGAATGGCTGCTACACCCTCAGCAAAACGAATCGACGCCGGTTCTTTGAACCTGAAAGAGCAAGTTGTTTCGATTAACCGCGTCACCAAAGTGGTGAAGGGCGGCAAGAATCTGAGCTTTTCCGCGCTCGTGGTAGTAGGCGATCCGGGCGCCAAGATCGTGGGCTTCGGCACCGGCAAGGCCAAGGAAGTGCCGGCCGCCATCAAGAAAGGCATCGAGGCGGCGAAAAAGAATCTGCGCAAGATCAACGTTCTGGAAACTACCATCCTGCACGCCGTGTTGGGACGCTTCGGCAGCGGCTTGGTGCTGCTGAAACCGGCCCCGGCAGGCACCGGAGTGATCGCCGGAGGTCCGGTTCGAGCCGTGATTCAGGCGGTTGGAATAACCAATGTACTGACCAAATCGATCGGCTCCCACAATCCACACAACGTGGTCAAAGCGACCATCAACGCACTCGAACAGTTGCGCGACAAAGCCCAGGTAGCGGAAATGCGCGGATTGAGCCTGGAGAAGATATTTTAGTATGACCAAGGACAAGGCTAACTGGATCAAGATTAAGCTTATAGGCAGCACCATCTGCTGTCCTGAGAAACATAAATCCATTGTGCGGTCGCTGGGGCTGAAGACGATGAATCGCGTGGTGCTTCGGCCGGATACGCCGGCGTTCCGCGGCATGGTAGCGAAAATTCCGCATCTGCTCGCAATCGTGAAGGACTAATATGAACCTCAGTAAACTCAAACCGCCTCGCGGGCAGAAGCACAAGAAGCAGCGTATCGGGCAAGGCATGGGCAGCGGTCGCGGTAAATATTCAGGCCGCGGCGCCAAGGGAGCCAGATCCATATCCGGCTATAGCATCATGCGCGGCTTTGAAGGCGGCCAGATGCCGTTGCATCGCCGCTTGCCCAAGCGCGGGTTCAACAATATCTTTCGAAAAGAGTACGCGATAATTAACATCGGGCGCCTGGAGCAGCTCGAAGGGGAAGCATTCGATCCGGGCCGCTTGCTGGAACTCGGCGCGATCAAGAAGCTGGGCACGGGCCTCAAGGTTCTCGGCTCCGGCGAGCTAACCCGAAAGATTACAATAAAGGCGCATGTATTCTCGAAATCGGCTCTGGAGAAGATCCAGAAGGCCGGTGGTAGTGGCGAAGTGATCGGGAGTGTCACTGAGCCGTGACCGCCAGGGAGCGGTCGTGCCAGCGTTACTGAGCCGTGACCGTGAGGGAGCGGTCGTAAAAGTCCGTCGAGGTAGGCAAAGATGAAATTTTTCGAAGCCTTCGCGAATATCTTCCGGATTCCGGATCTGCGGAAACGCGTCTTGTTTACGCTGGGTCTATTGGCTATCTATCGCCTAGGTGGCCACATCCCCACGCCCGGCATCGACGCCAACCGTCTGCAGGAATTCTTCAACCAGAACTCGGGCGGCATCTTCGGATTCGTCGACCTGTTCAGCGGCGGCATGTTGCGGCGTCTGACCATTTTCGCCCTGGGCATCATGCCGTACATCACGGCATCGATCATCCTGCAACTTCTGACCGTAGTCGTGCCGACGCTCGAAAAACTCCAAAAGGAAGGTGAGCTCGGCCGCCGCAAAATCACGCAGTGGACCCGCTACCTGACCGTCATCCTGGCATTGATGCAGTCCTTCGGAATCGCGTTGACGCTCGAGAAAGCGGAAGGCGGATTCGTGTTGAATCCCGGCGTCGGCTTCATGCTGATGACCATGCTCAGCCTCACCACCGGCACCGCGTTCATCATGTGGCTGGGCGAGCAGATCACCGAGCGCGGCATCGGAAACGGGATGTCGCTGATCATCTTTACGGGCATTGTGGTCGGCCTCCCGAGAGCTATTCAGAACATCTACGAGCATGTGTTTGTCACCAAAGAGTGGACCCCCATCCATCTGATTGTCATCCTGGCGATGATGGTCGCGGTGGTCGGGTTCATCGTGCTGGTCGAGCGCGGCGAGCGCCGGATTCCGGTGCAATACGCCAAGCGTGTGGTGGGGCGGCGCATGATGGGCGGCCAGTCCACGCACCTGCCGCTCAAGGTAAATGCCGGCGGCGTGATTCCGGTCATCTTCGCTTCTTCATTGCTCGCTTTTCCGCAGACGCTAATGACCGTGCAGTTTGTGAAAAGCAGCGCGTTCCTGAGCGGAATGTTGAATTCCATCGGCGGCAACCAGCCGCTCTACTACCTGCTTTTCTGCGTTCTCATCATCTTCTTCTGCTTCTTTTACGTGTCCATCATCTTCAACCCCAATGAAGCGGCGGACAACATGCGCAAATACGGCGGGTTTATTCCGGGCATCCGGCCCGGCAAGAACACGGCCGACTACATGAACAAGATCCTGACCAAGATTACCGTGGTCGGCGGTCTTTATCTCTCGGTGTTGTCGCTGATCCCGCAGATCATGATCGCCGGTATCAAGCTGCAGCGCTTGCCCTTAGTCGGCAACTGGATAGACACTTATTTCCCCCGTTGGCTGCTGGACGGCCTGAATGTCAACTTTTACTTCGGCGGAACTTCACTGCTGATTGTGGTCGGTGTAGCGATGGATACCGTCAACCAGATCGAGGCGCAGCTCATCATGCGGCACTATGAGGGCTTCACACCGCGCGCGGGCCGGATTCGCGGCCGCCGGAGCAGTTTCTAATGGGCCGCCCCGCCCAGTTTCCAATAAACCCTAGAGTGGTCTACAATAAAAGTACCGACCCCCTCTCGCCCTGGAGGCGTTCTGCGCTCGGACGGAGATGATTATCCGCAAGAATAAAAAGGAGCTGGAACAGATGCGCCGCAGCGGTCTGCTGGTATGGCAGATCCTGCAAGAGCTGGGGAAGATGGTGGAAGAGGGCGTTACCACCCAGGATTTGGAAGCGGCGGCCGAAAAGATGATGAAGGATGCGGGCGCCAGGCCGGCTTTCAAGGGCTATTACACGCCGACTGCCGGTAGCAAGTATCCGTATGTTCTGTGTACTTCGGTCAATGAGCAGATCGTTCACGGAATGCCATCGGCTAAGAGAAAGTTGAAGAAGGGCGACATCGTTTCCATCGATACCGGCGTGCAGTTGGATGGCTATTTCGGCGACTCGGCCATTACGCTCCCGGTCGGTGAAATCAGCGATTCGACAAAACGCCTGCTCCAGGTCACTAAGGAATCGCTCGAAATGGCCATCGACAAGGCTAGAGCGGGCAACCGGCTGTTTGATATTTGCGGGACCGTTGAGCAGCACGTCGTCCAGAATGGATTCTCCGTGGTTCGGGAGATGGTGGGCCATGGAATCGGAACTAAGTTGCACGAAGAGCCCCAGATTCCGAATTATGTGGATCGCAGAAATGAGAATCCGCGGCTGAAAGAAGGCATGGTGCTCGCCATCGAGCCCATGGTGAATGCCGGCGGCCCGGAGATGCGCGTTTTATCGGACAAATGGACCGCCGTGACCAAGGATGGTTCGGTGTCGGCCCATTTCGAGCATTGCGTCGCGGTAACGGAGAACGGACCGTGGGTGTTGACGCGGCCGTGAAGGCGATCGAGGCTGTAGTAGTCGAGTTAATGCCGAACGCTGTGGTTCGCTTGAAGCTGGAGAATCAGGATCTGGTTCTCGCTCATGCCGCCTCGGCGACGAAAACGAATTTTGTGAGGGTGCGGCCGGGAGATCGGGTGGAGGTGGAATTATCGCCCCACGATCCGGGCCGCGGAAGAATTGTTCGCTTGTTGAAGTAAATTTGTAGCGCACGCACTCTTGCGTGCCGCGCCAGCACTCGTGCTGGCGCCAGGGAGTGATTATGAAAGTTCGAGCTTCTGTCAAAAAGATGTGTGATAAATGCAAGGTGATCAACCGCGAGGGCGTGGTGCGGGTCATCTGCACCAACCCGAAGCATAAGCAGCGGCAAGGATAGAGGAATCATATGGCGCGTATTGCAGGTGTCGACTTACCAGCCAAGAAGCGGGCCGAAATCGGGCTCACTTATATCTACGGCATCGGCCGGGCTCGTTCGCTTTCGTTGTTGCACCGGGCCGGCGTGGACGCCAATAAGAAAGTGGCTGACATGACCGAGGACGAGGTCAACAAGATCCGTACCTTGATCGAAAACGAGGGGGCCGTCGAAGGCGACCTGCGCAAGGAAGTCTCGATGAACATCAAGCGGCTCATCGAAATGGGCGCCTATCGCGGTCTTCGCCATCGCCGTGGTCTGCCGGTTCGCGGCCAGCGGACACACACCAACGCGCGCACCCGCAAGGGACCGCGCCGCGGCACCGTCGCTAACAAGAAGAAAGCAACCGGCAAGACCTAAGGACGAATACATGGCAAAAGCCCCCGCAAAGACCGGCAAGAAGAAGACCTTCAAGAAGAAAGAGAAGAAGGTTGTCAGCAACGGCATCATGCATATCCAGGCGTCGTTCAACAACACGATAGTCACGTTCACCGATCAGGTGGGCAATGTTCTGGCCTGGTCCAGCTCAGGTTCGTTGGGATTTCGTGGATCGAGAAAAGGTACTCCGTTCGCCGCGCAGCAGGCATCCTTGACTGCCGCCAACAAGGCCAAGGAATACGGTCTGCGAACGGTGGAGGTTCGGGTAAGCGGGCCGGGCGCCGGCCGCGAGTCGGCGGTGCGCGCTCTGGCGACCGCTGGAATTGAAGTGAGGGCGATCAAAGATCGTACGCCGATCCCGCACAACGGGTGCCGGCCGCCTAAGAAACGTCGCGTATAGTAGCGCACGCACTCGTGCGTGCCGCGTTCACACTCGTGTGAACGCCGTGGTTGTAGTGAAGCAGGAAGAAGGCCGGGTCAGCGTAAGGCTGACCGGTCGTAAACTGCACCTTTTGGAAAGGTAGAGACGAATGAATGGCTAGATACATCGGTCCCGTCTGCCGGCTTTGCCGGCGCGAGGGCATGAAGTTATTTTTGAAAGGGCGAGCGCTGTCACACCGAAAAGTGCGCCATCGAGAAGCGCAATTTCGCTCCCGGCCAGCACGGTAAGGATCGTAAGCCGAAGCTGGTTGGCTATGGTCTCCAATTGCGCGAAAAGCAAAAGGCGCGCCGCTATTACGGATTGCTCGAAGGCCAGTTCCGCAACATGTTCGAGAAGGCCGCCGGCCAGAAGGGCATCACCGGCGAAACGCTGTTGAGCTCGCTCGAGCGGCGTCTGGATAGCGTCGTATACCGCATGGGTCTCGGAACCAGCCGCAATCAGGCCCGCCAGCTGGTGCGCCACGGACACATTATGGTGAATGGCCGCAAGGTCAACATCCCATCCTTCGATGTCAGGACCAACGACGTAGTTGAAGTTCGCGAAAAGAGCAAGAATAATCCGACTATCCTCGCGGCCCGCGACGCCACCGCGCATGCGCCCTCGCCCAACTGGCTCGAGGTCGATCGCGATAACTTGAAAGGCCGCGTGCTGGCACACCCGAAGCGTGAAGAACTCGTCCAGATTCAGCTCAACGAACAGTTGATCGTCGAGCTGTATTCGAAATAAATAATGTTTTTTAAAGAAAACAAAAGGAATTAACAAATTATGTTTAAAGGCTTCCAGAAACCCAAAAGACTAGTTGCCAACACCGAGACGCTCACCGAGCGTTACGGCATGTTCACCGCCCAACCGTTCGAGCGCGGATTCGGGTCCACCATCGGCACCGGCCTGCGCCGCGTGTTGCTCAGCTCCATCGAAGGCGCGGCCATCACCTCGGTCCGGATCGATGGCGTGGCCCACGAGTTCAGCCCCATTCCCGGCGTGGTCGAAGACGCCACCGATATCATCCTCAACCTGAAGCAGGTGCCGTTCAAGATGATCGGCGAGGGTACCCGCATCGCCCGCCTCAAAGTCGATAAGCCCGGCCAGGTGCTGAGCGGCCAGATCGAAACCGATCAGGACGTCGAAGTGCTCGACCGCAATATGCCGATCGCCACCATCGGCGAGGGCGGAAAGCTCAACATCGAAATGCGTCTGAAGACCGGCCGTGGATACGTCTCGGCCGACCGCAATTACGATGAGGATCTGCCCCTCGGCTACATCCCCATCGACTCGGTCCACTCGCCGGTGCGCAAAGTCAATTTCACCGTCGAAGCCGCCCGCCTCGGCCAGATGACCGACTATGACAAGCTGACCATCGAAGTCTGGACCAACGGCGCCATTTCTCCTCAGGACTCCATTGGCCAGGCCGGCAAGCTGCTGAAGGATCACATGGCCATCTTCATCAACTTCGAAGAGGTCCCCGAAACTGCCGAAGAGCCGGCCGAGCGCGCCATGAATCAGATGAACGAAGTGCTCAACCGCTCGGTGGAAGAGCTCGAGTTGAGCGTCCGTTCCTACAACTGCCTGAAGAACGCCAACATTCAGACCATCGGCGACCTGGTGCAGAGAACCGAGGCCGAAATGCTGCGCACCAAGAATTTCGGGCGCAAGTCGCTGAACGAGATCAAAGAGATCCTCTCTAACCTGGGTTTGGGTTTTGGCATGAAATTCGACGCGCAAGGGCGCTTGGTCCCGGCTCCGGGCTCGCTTCCTCATTTCACTCCCGGACCGGAAGAGGATGACGAGCAGGGCCTTGAAGAGGCGCCTGAATAGCCATGCGACACGGACGGGCTGGATTCAAACTGAAGCGCAATGTCGCCGCGCGCGATTCGCTGCTCCGCGGGTTGGTGACCAGCGTCATTGAGGAAGAGCGTATAATCACGACCGTTCCCAAGGCCAAAGCCGCCAAACCTCTGGTGGAAAAAATGATCACCTTGGCGAAGGAGGACACCCTCCACGCGCGCCGGAAAGCCGCGGCCTTCTTACGAACTCCCGCCTCGGTGAAGAAGCTTTTCGACAAATTGGGCACTCGCTTTGGACAGCGCAACGGCGGTTACACGCGTATCGTGCGCCTGGGCCCTCGCAAGGGCGACGGCGCCGAGCAGGCCATGCTCGAGCTGGTCGGCTCCGAACTCGTGAAGCGCGCCGCTGAACGCGCCAGGCGCCGCGAAGAACGTCTCAAGGCCATCAAGGAAGGCCGCGAGCACGACGAGGGCGACGAAACAACAAACGGAAGAATCATAAGGGCCGCGATTACGCTGACACCTAGCCCCGCGATGGCATCCGCGGCGTAGTGGTAGCGCCCGTAGACCGTCGCCACGGCCACGCTCACCGCATAAGCCAGCATCACCCAGCCAAATCTTCTTTTTTCCGGCAGCAGCCATAATAGCGCCCATGCCGCCGAGAATGCCGATGATACGTGCGCGCTCGGAAAGACGCTGGAGTGAATCCCGTAGCCGCTTAAGATCCAGAGATTGAATCTGCCGGATGGGCGTGATCACATTGGGCAGATCGCGTTCCGCCGAACAGCGTGCGCGGCGGATCGGAAGGAAAGTACGGTAACAGCGCGTAGGCCAGCAGCGTCCCTGCCAGATACAACAGCAGAAACCGATTCACCAATTCCCGCCGCCGTTGACCGTACAACATACGCCACCGAGATCGGACCCACCGCGTATACCAGCAGATAGCAGAACTCCAGATACGCCGGCAAGCAACGCGCCCAGCCACTCAATGGCGCGCTGTAAACCAGCGCCATACAGCAGCCTGCGATCCCACTCCAGCCAGTGTAAGTTCCAGATTGAAGTTGCGCATCGAGTGGCGAGAACCAATCCATCTCCCGGTATGCGACCAGGGTCAGCGCGAAGGGAATCCAGTCGCGTGCGATGCTGAAGATTTCCTGGCTGCCGTACGATTCTGCAAACGCAAGCGCCACCAGCAGGCTGGCGACCAGTACGAATACCGCGAGCGCCAGCCATTTTACCTGCGGGTCGAGCGGAAATAAAGGAGTGATCAAAGCCACATAGCTGAAGTAGCCGATCAGTAGCCACTCCGAGGAGCGCAGCGCCGCGCGTGTTTTGATTGCGGCGGCCATTTGCAAGAATGACTAGCGGCCCGGCTCCGCGCCCAGCCGGATCAGATGCTCGGCGTGCTTCAACGCTTCGGCCGTTACCCGCTGGCCCGACAACATCCGGCCGATCTCGCGCGTGCGGGCCTCGCCCTGCAGTTCTTCGATCTCGGCGATGGTGCGCCCCTTCACCTCGCGCTTCTCGACGAAATAGTGATGGTCGGCGAATCCGGCCACCTGCGCCAGGTGCGTCACGCACAGCACCTGGCTCGCTCCCGACAGCTTCTTGAGCCTGCGGCCGACCGCCTCGGCCACACCGCCTCCGATGCCGCTGTCGATCTCATCGAACACCAGCGTGCGCTGCGTCCGGTTTTTCCGGCCAGCTTGGGCGCCTGTACTGCCCAGTGATTCCAACCGAGGTCTTGAGCGCCAGCGCGATGCGCGACAGCTCGCCGCCCGAGGCCACTTTATCGAGCGGGCGCGGCTCTTCGCCCACGTTGGCCGAGATAAGAAACTCCACGCGGTCAGCGCCCCGCTCAGACCAGACACCCGGCTGAATCTCGATCCGGAAAACAGCGCTCTCCAGCGCCAGTGAGCCCAGCTCGCCTTCCACCTTCTTGGCGAGTTTCTGAGCGGCTGCCGCTGCGCGACTTGCTCAAAGCACCCGCCGCTTCGCGATATGCTTCGCTCGAGGATGCCAGATCCTGCTCCAGCTTGGCTTTCCGTTCTCCGGCCGTCTCGACCGCCTCGATCTGCGCGCGCACGTTGTCGAGGAACGCCAAGCACCTCGGCCAGAGTTGCGCCATATTTGCGCTTCAGCCGGTCGATCAGCGCCAGCCTCGACTCGACATGTTCCAGGCGGTCCGGATCCGCCTCCAACCGGTCCAGGTAGTCTCGCACCGCGCGCGACGCTTCTCCCACTCCTATCTCGGCCGATCGCAGCGTTTCCAAACGTTCCCTGCAAACTGGCATCGATGCGGCACAATTCTTCCAGCTTCTTGATAGCCGATTCGAATCTGCGACGAGGCGCTCTCGGGCGCGTCATACAAGCGCCGAGTACGCGGCGTTGGCGCTCTCCTGCAGCTTAGCGACGTTCTTCAGCACCAGGCGCTCGTTCTCGAGCTCGGAATCTTCGCCCGCCTTCAATCCCGCCGCTTCAATCTCCTTCCTCTGAAAGCTCCACAAATCCGCCAGCCGCAGCTTCTCCTGCTCCGACTTTTCCAGATCGCTCAGCTCATCCTGGATTCTCTTCCACTCGCGGAACAAACCGGCCACGCGCTCGGCCGCTTCCTCCAGGCCCGCGAATTGATCCAGCAGTTCGAGCTGCGCCTCGGCCGAAAAGAGCTGTTGCTGATCGTGCTGGCCGTGGATATCGCCCAGATACGGCGCGAGCGTTCGAAGCAAAGCCGCCGTCACCGGACGGTTGCCGAGAAACGCGCGCGACTTGCCGCCCGCCAGCACCTCGCGCTCCATTAGCAATTCTCCATCCTCCAGCGGCACGCCGGCTTCCTCCAGCAACGCCCGGCAGGCCGGCTCCTGGGGCGCCTCGAAAATGCCCGAAATCCGGGCCCTGTCGGTGTCCGACCTCACCATGTCCGCGGACGCCCGGCCTCCGAACAGCAGCCCAAGTGCATCCACCACAATGGATTTGCCGCTTCCCGTCTCGCCGGTTAGCAGGTTCAGGCCGGGGTGGAATCGAACGCGGACCCGTTCCACCACCGCGTAGTTTTCCACAACCAGTTCCAGCAACACTCGATGAAATTATACGAGGTTTCGCTCCGTCTAAACGGTTAGATCGCCGTCTTTTTGACCGCGGTTTGCGTCATACTGTGAAACAGAGCGCACCGTGTTCTGTTTTTTAGATCGATCTCGCGATCGTCGATGATTTCAAAGTGGTCGATGATTTTAGAGTAGTCGATGATTTTGCAGTGTTAGATGACCGGCGGCACGCTATCATTGAAGCGAAAGGAGCCCGGTTGATACTTCCCCAACTTGGCGGGCTGTTCCTGCAATTGCAGCTTTGGGATCTCATTCAAAGCTCCGGTCCCTTGCCCAAGGCCGTCATGGTGCTGCTGTTGATCTTCTCGGTTCTTTCCTGGGCGATCATCTTTTCCAAGTGGGCCGTATTTCGGAGCGCCCGGTCAGCCAATCGTGCCTTTCTGCGGGCTTTTCGCAAAGCTCCGGGCCTTGAAGCCGTGGCCGTGGCCAGCGAGCAGTTCCGCAAATCGCCTCTGATCGGCGTCTTTGATTTCGGATACAGCGAGGTCGCCCGGCAAATGAAATCTCGTGGCGCCGTCACCAATCCGGTGGCGCTGGAGCGCAGTCTGCAGTTGGGAATGAGCGAGGAGATCACCCGGCTGGAACGCAACATGAGCCTGCTAGCCACCACCGCGACGGTGTCGCCGTTCATTGGACTGTTCGGAACCGTCTGGGGCATCATCGATGCTTTCCAACAACTCGCCACCGCCGGTGCGGCCAGCCTGCGCGCAGTCGCGCCCGGAATCTCCGAGGCCTTGATTACGACCGCGATGGGGCTGGCGGCCGCTATTCCAGCCGCAATTTTCTACAATCAGTTTGGGAACACCATCAAGGAATTCGGCGCGCGCATGGAAGACTTCATGCTCGAGTTCCTGAACCTCACCGAAAGAAGCATGGAGTAACATGGCCTTCTCGCTGGGAAACTCATCCGGTGGAATCAGGCGGGGCCGTTTCCGCGGAACCACCACCTCTCTGGCCGAGATCAATATCGTCCCGCTGGTGGACGTCGTTCTGGTGCTGCTCATCATCTTCATGCTCACGGCGCACGTGATGGAATTCGGCCTCGAGATTGACGTTCCGAAAGTGAAGCCGGTGAAGGAAAATGTGCAGGAGCTGCCGGTGATTTCCATCGGCCGCGACGGTACGTCCTATCTGAACGACAAGCCCGTGAACATCAACTTGTTGGCCGACGAAGTCCGCAAGCGATTCAAAAATGCTTCTTCGGTGTACGTGCGCGCGGACCGCCGAACTCCCTGGGACCCCATCGCCCAGGTCGTCGCAACTTTAGGCGAAGCCAAGCTAGCCGTTAACATGGTCACGCAGCCGGAGGACCAGGCCGAAAGGCGACGCTAGCATGACACCGCGCGGCATGACATCTCGCATAGACATTCTCGACGAAAAGGATTCGATACGCTGGCCGTTTCTGGAATCAGTCGGGTTTCATGCGGCCGTGTTCGGACTGCTCGCCGTCGGAGGCATCAGCTACCAGCATTCACGTGAGATTTGGGGTGGACCCAAGACCCAGGCCGGCGATGCGGTCCAAGTCAATCCCATCAAAACCATTCCGCTACCCTCACGCACCGGCCCTGTGAATCCGGTTGCTAATGATACAGAATCGCAGGTTCAACAACCGCCCAAGCCGGAACCCAAAAAACAAGTGAAGCTGCCTGAACCGAAAGCCATTCCCATGAAAAGCCGGTTCGTGGAAAAGCAGCCCCGGCAGCAGGCGCCGCAGCGCTACCGGCCTTATCCTCCGGTTCCAAACCAGGTATTCAGCAGTCAGGCGCCCGCCGCAGTCGCTCCCATGTTCGAGAAGCCCGGTTCCGGAGGAGTGGGCATCGGTCCTAATAGTGTCTTCGGTAACCGCTTTGGCGCCTATGCGGACCTGGTCGTGAAGCGTATAAGTGAAAAGTGGTCCACCAGCGGACTGGCAGGAGTGCAGTCCGCTCCCATAGTTATCGTTACCTTCGATATTTTGCGCGATGGTTCGATCCGAAATGCACAGATCGCCCAGCGAAGTGGCAATACCACCCTCGATTACTCGTCCCTTCGCGCCGTTATGGATGCAGCACCCTTCCCGCCGCTTCCGCCCGAATACGACCGGAACGTGGCTAACGTGGAAGTTCATTTTCAATTACAGCGATGAAACGCACAATTCTTTTCTTTAGCACTGCTCTCGGCATATCTGTTCTCGTCCTTGGACAGATCAATGTCACGGTGAATAAACCTGGCGAGAAACCTTCCATCGCCGTCCCCGATTTTCGCGGCTCGGGCGACGCCCAGCGCTTGATGGATCCCTTCAACGCTACGCTCTTCCGGGAACTCCAAACCTCCGGTCAGCTCAAGCTGATTCCCAAAACGGTCTATCCGTTGCAGGTTCCCCAGCAGCCGACCGACCTTCATCCGCCGCTCAATGGTCGAAGTCAAGGACCGTGGTTGACCGATTGGTCAGGCCCCCCCGTCAACGCCAACTACCTGGCCTTCGGATACACGGCCGTGCAAAACAACCAGCTGGTCTTGTATGGCTGGTTGGATGATGTGATGCAGTCCAACCCTAGCTCGGCCCAACTCATGGGCAAGGTCTATGTCGGAAGCCTCGACGAAGCGGGCGCCACGAAAGTCGCGCGCGAATTTGCCGCCGATATATTGAAGTACTTTGGCGCCACCAGCCTGATCGGCAGCAAGATCTATTTTGTGTCCAGCCGCACCGGTCACAAAGAGATCTGGTCGATGGATTATGATGGATCGAATCAAAAAGCTTTCACCGCTTACGGGACCATCACTACTTTTCCGGTCGTGTCGCCGGACGGAACCAAGTTGGCGTTCACGACCTATCCGGTCCGCAAGGGGGCGGGAGGGAAGGTGATCGGTGAAGGCCAGCCGGAGATCTATGTGCATTCGATCGAAACGGGCAGGAAGCTGGTTTACTACAACCAGAAAGCCTCTATGAACGCCGCTTCCGATTTCATGACTGATAGCCGCCACCTTCTCATCTATTGCACGGCCAGCGGCTTTTCGCAGATTTACGAGACCGATATCGACGGCGGCGGACTGCGGCGGGTCACCCATTCCGGATCCCTGGAAGTGGAAGCCAAGGCGAATCCCAAGACCGGCAATGAAGTCGTGTTTGTATCCGGGCGCGGAGGCACGCCGCAAATATATAGAATGAATATAGACGGAACAGATGTGGCCCGGTTGACCACGGGGGAAGGCGATGCAGTTAATCCTTCGTGGAGTCCAGACGGCCAGCATATTGCGTTTTCGTGGACTCGTGGATTCGAACCAGGAAATTTCAACATTTTCGTCATGGACGTTGCGACGCGAGACTTTGTGCAACTTACTCATGGCGCGGGGCGAAACGAAAATCCGAGCTGGGCGCCCGATGGCGTCCATCTGGTATTCTCATCGACGCGCGAGCGTAGCACGCAGATTTACTCCATGCTCGCCGATGGCACCGGAGTACAACAGCTCACGACACAAGGAAATAACGAGAAGCCGGTTTGGAGTAAAGCGACTCAGTAGCAATGCACGGCGTGCGGATACCAGCCCGCCCCACAAGACATGCTGGAAAACAGAAGAGGAGAATGTTCAGGATGAGTGAAAGTGACAGATTGCTCGCTTACAAACGCACAGGTTGCGGCCTCGCACGATTGAATCGGAATCACTCCCGCGCGGCCGTCCGCTCTGCGCGCCTTTATGGCAAGATGAGCGCCGTGTTGTTGGCGTTCATGCTGTTAGCGTTTGCCTCCGGATGCAAGAAAAAAGTTCCACCGCCTCCGCCCCCTCCGCCACCACCGCAGCAAACGCCCGAGCCCGTTGCCAGGCTGGAAAGACCTACGATCAATAGCTTCACCGCGGAGCCGTCCGCGATCGAGCGCGGCCAGTCGTCAACCTTGAGCTGGTCCATCAGCAACGCCACCGACATGTCGATCAGCCAGGGCATCGGTGCTGTACAGAGCCAGGGCCAGCGGCAGGTTTTCCCGACCAGCACTACCAGCTACACCTTGACCGCCAGAGGTCCGGGGGGCAACGATACGCGATCCGTTACTGTATCGGTTAGCACGCCGCCTCCTCCGCCGCCTGCTACTACAAGGCCTCCCACTCTAGACCCAGGGCTCTTGTTACAGCAGCAGTCCCAGGACGCTTTCTTCGATTACGATAAGAGCGACATCCGTCCCGACGCCCGCGATGCTCTGACTCACAACGCCGGACTCTTGAAGCAGATCTTCGCCCAGGACCCGAATTTCAGCGTCGTGATGGAAGGCCATTGCGATGAGCGTGGTTCAGCCGAATACAATACCGCGCTCGGTGACCGGCGCGCTACAGCGGCCAAGGATTTCCTGGTTCAGTTGGGAGTTCCGGGCGACCGCATTAAGACCATTAGTTACGGCAAGGAGAGGCCGCAGTGTACCGAAGCCACTGAGGATTGCTGGCAGAAGAACCGCCGCGGGCATCTGTCGGCCGGGCAGTGAAGATCAGTTAAGTGAAACGCGGGCGCTGGCCACGATACCGGCGCCCGCCGAACGTCATAGGAGTTGTTATGAGCTTGTCCCGCACATTGATTCTGTTTGTCGCTCTCGCGCCTCTCACGTTTGGCGCCAGTAAGGAGATTGTCGAGCTGCAGCGTGACGTCGCTATGCTGCAGGATCAGGTCCAAAAAATGCAGGCCGCGCTCAACGACAAGTTGACCTCCCTTCAGGCCCTCGTCCAACAGAACACCGACTACTCCAAGAATACCGACCGGGCCCTGGCTGTGATGCAGGATCGGTTCAACGACGCCATGAAGCAGCAGCAGGCTAGCGTCAGCGCGCCGGTCGCCAGCGTCGGCCAGAAGCTCGACCAGATGGCCGAAGATTTCCGCGCCGTGCGCGAGTCCGTGCTCGATATGAACACGCGTATGGGCAAGCTGGACGCCAAAATGGCCGATCTCCAGAATCTCATCAACACCATTAAGGCTCCCGCGCCCCCGCCACCGGGCGCTACTTCTCCGAGCGGCGCGCCAGGCGCTCCCGAAGCAGCCCAGGCCGGTCCGCCTCCAGGGATGGAAGCGTCAACCGCCTACACCAACGCCTATCGCGACTATCTGGGCGGCAAGTACGACCTGGCGATGCCGGAGTTCAACGACTATCTGAAGTATTTCAGCAACACACAGTTTGCATCCAACGTTCAGTTTTATATCGGCGACATCTATTTCAAGAAGCAGGACTACACCAACGCGCTCCAAGCCTTCGACAATGTCCTCGAGCGATTTCCGGACGGCAACAAAACCGCCGACGCCCACTATATGAAAGGCATGGCGCTGATGCAGCTTAGCCGGAACGACTCCGCCGCCAGGGAATTTCGGGATGTTTACACCAGCTATCCCGATACCGACCTCGCCGCCAAGGCCAAAGCGCGCCTGAAAGAACTGGGACTCAACGTCGGAACCACCAATACCCGAGCCAAACGCCGCTGAGCGATTCTTCACGCACGGCTACTTTGCTGCCTTTCCGCGTTCTGACTTCTGTCTCCTGACTCCTGTCTCCTGCCCCCAGCCTCCTGCCAGCATTTTCTCATTGAAGAATGAGCCTGGAGGCGGGAGCGAAGCGATCCGCCGCCAGGGTCTCCTTTCTTGAATTTGGTTTTGAAGGTTTTGAGACACAAAAAACGTAGGGGCGGTGGGAATGTGGGAATCGCGCAGCGATTTCCAAGGGCTGTGGGAAACGATGGGAAACCTGGGTTTGGTTTTCCTCGTTTTCCACGCGCCCGTCATTTCCACGGCCCTCTCCGGTTTCATTCTTAGGCGCTCCTCTTGTGCTGCAAGCGGGCGAATAATTTGCGCTTCGCTTCTCGCATTTCCATCGCGGCCTGGGTGTCGGATTTCGCCCCGGCGGTTTGCTGCAACTGATCCACGGTCCGCTCCGCGCGCAGGAACCCGGCTAATCCGGGCGACTGCCGCAAGATCTCCCACGGCGTCGCGTACCAGCGGTAGACACGCTTTTGTTTACCTTTAGCCGTCACAATCACCTCGGGCACTCCGCACGGCCGGTGAAAGTTCAGATACGGATTGAAGTGCAGCCTATAGAACTCGTCGAAAGCCTCCGCATGCGCCGAGGCGATGTGACCGTAACCGATGTGTTTGCGGATCACCCAGCCGTTTTTCGATTCCGCCAGCCCGTTGTCGTTGCTGTGGCGCGGCCGCGACTTAGTTTGCTCTACCAGCAATTTGTCGAGCATTTGCGCCACGGTGTGATTGATGAACTCGCTGCCGTTGTCGGAATGAAAGGCCCGAATGCGGAACGGAAACTGTGTCAGTATGGCTTCCAGCACCGGCATCAGCCAGGCTTCTGAGATCTGCGGCGTGGCGCCCACCACCTGCCATTGCGTCACCTCATCCACCGCGTTGATGTGATACAGACCTTTGACTCCATCCAGATCTCCTTGATGCACGGTGTCCACGCGAAGATATCCCGGCCGCCCTTGCGGATCGGGTTTGCGCCGTTCTCCGATCACCACCTGCGTGGGACGGGTAGGTTGATAGGCCACTCCGCGGTGGCGGTACGTCCCGCTCTTTCGCAGTCGGTATAACTGCGCCACTGAGAGCCGCGCCAGCCGCTCGCACTGCGCGTCGTGATACTCATGCCAGGCCCGTTGCAAAATCTTCTGCGTGGCCGGACCGCTCAGCGTTTCGTGGGCTTCGTCCACCGCGGCTAGCACTTCGATATCGGCCCTCGTGTAGCGCCTCGAAAATCGATGCCGCTGATAAACTGGCGGCTTCACTTCTCCGCCTTGCTGGTAGCTCCGAATCAAACGTGCCGCCTGGGCCCGGCTCAATCCGGTCATCTTGGCAATGTAGCGTCGCACCAGTCCTTTGCCGCCGCGTTTCAGCCGGCCGTAATCCTGCTGCTGCAATGTCCGGTTCACCCACTCGTACAACTCCCCCCGGTCCTGGGAGTGGAATCGGACTTCCTCGCTGGCCTCCACCAAGGCCCGGATCTGCTCCAGGCTCAGTTTCTCTCCGTTTTCCATGCTGATGATCAATCCCCAGCATGCGGAATCTCCCCTTCAGGCTCATCTTGTGTGAGAAACAAGTTCCGGCTCCAGGCTCATCTTGCATGAGACAAGACTCTGCCTCCTTCTACCGATCCCGGTGTGTTATGCTGTTTTCCTCGCAGCAGTCATGCCTTCCACACTAGCGCTTCCCCGCGTCTGCATCGCCATGGGCTTCCCGGAAGCACAGCGGCTGCTCGAGAACGCGCGTCGCGAGACCAACGCCGGTGAGTCCTTCTTCGAGTTCCGCCTGGACTACTTGCCGGTGCCCGAACAGGGCTCCCGATTATTCGCAAGTTCCTGTCGGCGCATCCGGAGTGTTGCATTCTGGCCACCTGCCGCCGCCACCAGAACCAGGGCAAGTTCAATGGCAGCGTGGAAGACCAGGTCCGGATTCTCAATGCGGCCCTGGACGCCGGCGCGCGCGCTATAGACATCGAAATCGAAAGTGCTGAAAACGTGGCGGCCCGTCTCGAAAGCTTCCGGGGCAAAGGCAGCCTGATCATCTCCTATCACAACTACGATGGAACGCCCTCGCCCGAAACGGTTCTGCGCCGCATGATGCGCATTCCGGCCGACGGCTACAAAATCGTCACCACCGCCCGCAAGCCGTCCGACAATTACCGCATCCTGTCGCTGACCAAGAGCCATCCGCGCACGCCGCTGGTCGTTCTGGCGATGGGCGAAACCGGCTTTCCGACTCGCGTGCTTTCCACTGCCTGGGGCGGGATTTTTACCTATGCCGCGCCCAATGCTTCGGAGGGAACCGCCACCGGCCAGGTCACCGCGCGCCTCCTGCGTCATCTGTATCGCGTTGAGAAATTCTCGCGTGCCGCGAAGATCTACGGCGTCATTGCCGACCCGGTTCGCCACTCCATCTCTCCGGCCGTACACAACCGCGCCTTCCAGGCCCATCGCATGGATGCGGTGTATCTGCCCTTTCTGGTGCAGCCGGCGCAATTGAAAGACTTCTTCGTTCTGGCCGAAAAACTGCCGATCGCTGGTTTCAGCGTCACCATTCCGCACAAACAGAAAGTGCTCCGCTATCTCGACATCGTGGACCCGCTGGCCCGCCGCATCGGCGCCGTGAATACCGTCTGGAAGAAAGCCGGCAAATGGCGGGGAACCAATACCGATGCCGAAGGGGTCACCGTGCCGCTCAGCCGTAAACTGCGCCTCGCGAAATCCACTATTCTGCTGATCGGAAACGGAGGCGCGGCCCGCAGCGCTGCCTATGGGCTGATGGAGAGCGGCGCCAAAGTCTCCATCGTCGGCCGCAATCCGGATCGCGTGCGATCGCTCGCCAAAGCCTGCGGCGCTGAGCCGCTGCTGCGCGAACAGGCCGAAGCCCGCAAGTTCGATGCGGTCGTCCACGCCACCCCGCTCGGCATGTATCCCAACACCGAGGGCTGCTTCTTTCAAAACTCGATTCCCGCCGAACTGGTATTTCGACATGGTCTATAATCCGATCGAGACCACCCTCGCGCGCCACGCGCTACAGCAAGGCTTGACCGTTGTTTCCGGCTTGCAAATGTTCGTCGAGCAGGCCGTGCGCCAGTTCGAGATATGGACCGGAAGCACCGCGCCACGCACCGTAATGGAAAAAGCCGCGCTGGAAGCGCTAAACTCCGGTTGATGGCCACTCTCAAGCTCACTCGCCGTGAAATAGCAACGGCCCTTTCGGCCTCCGTGGTTTTGCGCGCGCAGACGCCCGCTCCACCAGTTCCTCAAAATCCCGCTTTAAGTCCGGATGACGAGCTGAAAGCCGCGCGCGACGCTATCCGTCAGAACTCCGAGCAACTCGCCAAATTCCCGTTGCCCATGTCCACCGAGCCTGCCGTCCACTTCAAAGCCTAAGACATCGCGATGGCCACCATCCCCGACGACATATTCTTTGCGACCATCGCCGAGATCAATCAGAAGCTCAAGGCCAAAGAGTTTTCAGTGCGGGAGCTGACCAAAGCTTTTTCCGAGCGCCTCGAGCGCCTGGGTCCTCGCTACAACGCGCTGGCGCTGTCTCTCCGCAAGCCAAGCCGATAAAGAGGCTCGCGACGTCGACGGCGACATCAAGCGCGAGCGGTTCCGCGGCCCGCTGCAAGGCATACCCTTCGGCGCCAAGGACCTGCTCGCCTATGCCAAGCAGCCGACCACTTGGGGCGCGCGCCCGTACGCTGGACAGGTCTTTGACTACACCGCCACGCCGCTGACGAAGCTTGCGAAGACGGGCGCCATTCTCACCGGCAAACTCGCCATGGTCGAGCTCGCCGGCGGCCCTAGCTATCGCTACGCCAACGCGTCCCTCACCGGCCCGGGACTGAATCCGTGGGATCCCACGCGCTGGTCAGGAGGATCGTCGAGTGGCTCGGGAATCGCGGTCGCCGCTGGATTAGTCACGTTTGCGCTCGGCTCGGAAACCTCCGGGTCCATCCTTACACCCAGCGCTTTCTGCGGGATCACTGGCCTGCGCCCAACCTATGGCTTGGTGAGCCGCCATGGTGCCATGCCGCTCTCCTGGACTCTCGACAAGATCGGCCCTATGTGCCGTTCGGCCGAAGACTGCGGTTTGGTGCTGCATGAGATTGCTGGCGCCGATTTCAAGATCCCGCAACGGCCGGCAAGAGCTTCTACTATGCGCCGCAATTTACCCGTGATCTGAAATACATTCGAGTCGGCTTCGCTCCCGCTGATTTTGACGATGCGGCCGAGCCTGCCGCGCGCCCCGATTTCGCCAAAGCTCTCGAGACCATCCGCTCGCTGGGCGTCCAGGTCACCGAGGTCAAGCTGCCCGAGTTTCCCTACGGCCCGATCATCAGCACCATCATCTCGTCCGAAGCTGCTTCAATTTTTGAGCCTCTGATCAAGAGCGGTAAGGTCGATGAGCTGGCCGATCCCAAGCAGATCGCGGGCCTGAAGGCCGGACTCGAAATTCCTGCCGGGGATTACCTGAAGGCTATGCGCATCCGCAGCCTGATTCAGTCTGCTTTCAGCGATCTTTTTGATAATATCGACGTGTTGCTCGCGCCTTCCCGCTTCGGTCCGGCCCCCAAAATCACCCAGCCGCCTCTCGGATCGTCCGAGCCAGGCGCCCCTAGCCGCTCATTCCGGCGGGCAATCTGGCCGGCCTGCCGGCTCTCTCGCTGCCCTGCGGTTTCGCCGACGGAATGCCGATTGCGATTCAACTGGTCGGCCGGCCGTATACGGAGAACACACTGCTTACAATCGGCAGAGATTTTCAAGCGCGTACCGACTGGCATCGCCGCCGCCCCCCATGCCGTAGCGCACGCACTCTTGCGTGCTGCATTCACACTCGTGTGAATGCCTAAATCCCCCTACAACCGACCGCAGCGCCGCCGCCCCCCGATGTCGTGGCGCACGCACTCCTGCGTGCTGCATTCACACTCGTGTGAATGCCTAAATCCCCCCCACAACCGACCGCAGCGCCGCCGCCCCCACCACCCCCGTCAACGCCGGCATCACCGACGTCCGAATCCCTCTCAGCTGATACTCGCTGTCGACCGCGTGGTAGCCCAAATAAACGAAAGCGCCCGCGGCCACCGACAAAAATCCGATGGTCCAGCTCGCGCCCAGGTGAGGCGCGACTATCACCGCCAACGCCCCTCCCGCGATCATCATCAGTTGTGCCGCCGCTGCGCCCAGCATCGCTTTTCGAGCTGTTCCCAAAGCGGCTGCCAAAAGCGCGCCCAAGGCCAAACCTTCCGGCAGCTTGTGGGCTCCAATACCCAGCAGGAACGCCAGCTTGAGATCCTCAAAGCCCTTTTGCTGCGATACCGCTAAACTCCAGCCGTCGAAAAAGCTGTGAAGTCCGGATGCGATTAGCAGCGGAGCCGCGAAGCCGTGCAGCTCTTCACTACAGTTGCCGTGATCGTGTGTATGCGAACACGTCGGACAGACCGGATAAACGTAATGATCGATCAGCCACAGCAGCGTGAAACCGATCGCCAGGCCCGCACTCGCCCCCACCCAACCCCCTATCCAGCCATGATCCTCAGCGATCTCGGGAAGAATCCAGAACATCGCAATGCCCACCAGTAGTCCTCCGCTGAACGGCAGAACCCGCTGCGAGATCGACGGCATTTCGGCCAGCTTGATGCCCGCTGCCGCACCAGCCAGCGTCAGCAGCACCAAGCCGATCAACAGTGGATATATACCAATCAATGGGGATTCTCGCGGGCGCTTGCGTCTTCCAACTTCTACTGTAGCGGGTTGCCGCGAAGCAGGCCAATGCCATCCGCTTCGTGCTACATTCGATAATTGTCGCGCAGTGATTCATCCGATCGCGTCCGCCCAGTCCTGACGTTTGTATGTCTAACTCTTTGCGCATCCGCTCAAACTAAACCTTCGGAACCGTTCAAACTCGACACTGGCAAGGAAATTTTCGAAGCCGCGTGCGTAGCCTGCCATGGCCATGACGGTAAAGGCGCGCCTGATACAACCGTCGGCTTCGAAAAGCCCAAGACCTTCCCGGACTTCACCCAGTGCGACCAGACCACGCCTGAGCTGAATAAAGACTGGGAGGCGACTATCCGGTATGGAGGGGCCGGCCGCGGCTTTTCTCGCATCATGCCGTCCTTCGCCGATGCGCTGACCATGAAGCAAATCGAGAGCGTGGTCAAGTACATGCGAGGGTTCTGCACGAATAAGTCTTGGCCCCGCGGAGAGTTTAACCTGCCTCTGCCACAGTTCACCAAGAAGGCGTTTCCCGAAGATGAGGTAATCATTACGTCCAGGCTCAACGCTCAGCGTACGCCGGGCTTGATGACTGACATCATCTCGGAAAACACCTTCGGAGCGCGCAGCCAGTTGGAAATCGATGCCCCCATTGACTTCGTCCGCTCAGCTCCGGGGCTGTGGCATGGTGGAATCGGCGATGCCACCATCGGCATGAAGGAAGTGGTGTTTTCCAACCTGAACGTCGGCTCCATGCTGAGCGGATTCGCCGGGATCATTATTCCGAGTGGAAATCGAACTTACGGGTTGGGAACGGGCGTTACACAGTTTGAAACTTTCGCCGCCTTTGCGCAAATACTTCCCAGCGAGAGCTTTGTGCAATTGCAGTTGGGAACCGACCAGCCCACCGATCCATCGAAGACTCCCCGATCGCTCTTCTGGCGTTCGGCCTTCGGCAAGACGTGGCGCCAGTCCAATGGCTTGGGGCGCATGTGGACTCCCATGGTGGAGTTGATCGCGAATAAGAACTTCCTGCCTCATTCAACGCCGGACTGGGACATTGTTCCTCAGTTTCAAGTCACACTGAGCAAGCGTCAGCACGTTCGTCTCAACCTTGGCGCCAGCATTCCGGTTACGAACACATCGGATCGTTCTGTTCAGTTGGTCTTCTATGTCCTGTGGGACTGGTTTGATGGCGGGCTTCTGAGCGGGTGGAAATGATGCGCGCACGAGGGCTCCCGATGATCGCCCTCGCGGCTGCCGGCGTGTTGTTTGCCGCCCATGACGGTATCCAGCCCAAGCGTAACGAGCCGCAATTCCAAACCTCCGACCGGTGCCTGGCCTGCCACAACGGCCTCGCTACCGCCTCGGGCGCGGACGTCTCCATCGGATTCCACTGGCGCGCCACCATCATGGCCAATTCGTCGCATGATCCTTATTGGCAGGGCAGCGTCCGCCGCGAAGTCACCGATCATCCCGAATCACAACCGAAGATTGAAGATGAGTGCTCCGTCTGTCACATGCCTATCACGCGCTACGAGGCCAAGCTGCGCGGCAAGACTGGCCAGATCTTCGCCCACCTTCCCATCAGCACCGATGACGCCGAGCAGCGTCAGGCTGCCGATGGAGTTTCCTGTTCCGTTTGTCACCAGATCACGAAGGAAAAGCTAGGTACCCCCGAAAGCTATAACGGCGGCTTCGTCGTCCACCCTCCTGACGCGGACGGCCTGCGCACCGAATATGGTCCTTTTGAGATCCAGAAGGGCCGGATCACCATCATGCGGTCGTCCACGGAAGGATACCATCCCGATAAAAGCGACCACATTCGCGACTCCGAGCTGTGCGCCACTTGTCACACCCTCAAAACCGAAGCGCTGGGCGCCGGCGGCAAAGTGATCGGCGCGCTCCCCGAACAGATGCCGTACCCGGAGTGGTTCCATTCCGATTATCGAAATAAACAAAGCTGCCAGGACTGCCACATGCCGGAAATCAAGGAACCGGTTCAGGTGGCTCGCGTACTCGGCGAATTGCGCGAAGGCGCCCGGGTTCATTCTTTTGTCGGCGGCAATTTCTTCATGCTGAATATGCTCAATCGCTATCGCGGCGAGTTGAGTGTCTCAGCCTTGCCGCCGGAACTGCAGAACGGCGTCGAAGCCACGTTGGATCTCCTGCGAACCCGAACAGCCTCAGTCGCGATCGAAAACGTGACGACGGTGTCAGGCCGGCTCCGCGCCGATGTCATTGTTCGAAACAAGACCGGCCACAAGCTGCCGACCGCGTACCCATCCCGCCGAGCCTGGCTCCACTTCATAGTGCGCGACCGCGACGGCCGCGCGGTGTTCGAGTCTGGCGCCCTCAACCCCGATGGATCAATCGCCGGCAATGACAACGACGCCGACCCCGCCCGTTTCGAGCCGCATTACACCGAAATCAGCAGCGCCGATCAAGTCCAGATTTACGAATCCGTTCTTGGTGATGAGAATGGGCATGTGACCACCGGACTCCTTAAGGGTGTTGGCTACCTCAAGGACAATCGCCTGCTCCCGGACGGTTTCGACAAGCAGACCGCCGACCACGATATCGCGGTAATTGGAGACGCATTCCAAGACCCGGCCTTCACCGCCGGCACTGACCGCATTCGCTATTCCGCGCCACTCGGCGCCGCGTCTGGACCCTTTATCATCGAAGCCGAACTGTGGTATCAGCCCATCGGCTTCCGTTGGGCCAACAACCTCAAGCCGTACGACCAGGCCGAAGAGCCCCGGCGCTTCAACACCTACTTCGATTCCATGCAATCCAGCAGCGCCACCGTGCTCGTCCGTTCCGTCGCCACCACCCCATGATATGATCGTGGCGTCTCACGGCAAGTAGCATACACCACGCAACGGAGGTGCCGATGGCAACGGCGCGGACGACCGACAATCTGGAAAGCAGCGCCAAGCTAGCGGCTAACGTCGATCAGCAGCTGGCGTTCGAGCTGGCGCGCGTGGTTGAAGAAGCCGGCGTCGCGGCCGCTCGCACCATGGGGCAAGGCGACCGGCCAGGATCGGACCACGCCGCTGTCCAGGCCATGCGCCAAGCCTTCGAGAATGTGCCCATCGCCGGCAACATCGTGATTGGCGAGGGTGAGCGCGACGAAGCCCCCATGCTGTACATCGGCGAGCGCGTCGGTGCTCCGCCCCGGGATGGCTTCGAATATCCAGCCATCGACATCGCCGTCGATCCTCTGGAAGGGACCAACCTTTGCGCCACCGGCGCCGCCAATTCCATCGCTGTGCTCGCGGCTTCGGAAGCCGGCGGACTGCTGCACGCGCCCGATTGTTACATGGACAAGATCATCGCCGGCCCGGCCTGCCAAGGCGCGCTGGATATCGACGCACCCCCGGAAGAGAATCTAAAGGCCATTGCCAGTCGCCTCGATCGGCCCGTGGAGGATCTGGTGGTCATGGTTCTCGACCGCCCGCGCCATGAGAAACTGATCGCCGCAATACGAAAAGCCGGCGCTCGCATCCGCCTGATCGGCGACGGCGATTTGTCGGCCGGCATCGCGGCTGCCGTACGTGGCGCCGGCGTTCACGCGGTCATGGGAATCGGCGGTGCGCCCGAAGGTGTGATTACCGCGGCGGCCATGCGCTGCCTGCATGGCGAAATGGTCGGACGGCTGGTAGTCAACAGCACCGAGCTGGAGCGCCGCATGCAGCGCATGGGCATCGATGATCCGCACCGCGTCTATCATGCCGAGGATCTCGCCCCCGGGAAACAGATCATCTTCGCCGCTTGCGGTGTTACCCCCGGCAATCTACTTCAAGGCGTCCGCTTCTTCGGCGACGGCTATCGCACCCATTCCCTGGTCATGACCCTGAATCCCAACAACGTCAGTTTCCGCGATACCGTTCACATGACCGGCAAGCCCGGCCCGCGCGGCGTCCGGCTGTATTAAACGGTAGAAGTCCGACAGCTAATCGGACACCACACTCCGTCATCGCCGTTTCCCGAGCGCTTGATTAACCGTAGCAGTCCCGCTCTTGGCCGTGGCGCTAGCGGTCAACGAACATCCGCGCATTTTGATCTTCGACCCGAGGGGCAGATTCCGAAAACGCCGAGCGACACGGGAGGATCCATTTTCCGAACGACGAACGGCACAAGTCACCCCATTTTATAGAGGTCTGGTCCTCGTCCCGAAACGTACCATTCTTGAAACATCGACCTCACATAAAGTGACGCGGGATTATCTTCACGCGCGTGGCGTGAATCGGGAAGTTATCCGCCGAGCTGTCGCGCAAGGTCTGAATTGCGGTTAGCAAGCCGCGCCACTGTGGAGGGCCGTCGAGAAAGCCCGCTGGATAGAGCCGGTCGATCAATGGACCAAAGGCTCTTGCGCGTTGGGATTCATCTCGGGGACCGCGCGGCGTTGCAGTGCGCCATGGCGGGAGTCCAGACTATTTCGGCTTCTGAGGAAACAGTAGCTGACATTGTAGCCGCATGCCCCAAGGCGAGGCTCCATTCGGATGCACGGCATTGCCATAGAATTGGGCCGTAATGTTCATGGGCTGATTTCCTACGCGAATAATCCGGCCAAGGCCGCCGCCGAGCGGAACCACCCATTGGTTACCACTGCTCGCCCTCCAGTCAGCCGTGACGATTGGCGACGTAACGATATACCAGCCCTTCTTCAGGTTGTAGTTCACGAACCACTGCACTAACATCTGGTTCACAGCGACGCGTCTGCCCGACCCGGCAACCGACCAGACGTTGTTCACTAATGTGCCGATGACCCAGTGGCCCGGAGTGGTGAGCAGTACAAGCGCGGGTCCCATGTTGACTTTCCCTTGCCCTAGTTGTTGTGCGATTGCCGTCGGCAGCACAAAACTCGGACCAAAGCCCCAGATCAATTTGCCTGGCTTGGCCGGAGAGAAATACAATTGCGGATTTAGGTCTCCGAAACCAGACCAACCCTGAGCGCTCTGACTTACGTTCGGCTGCCAGACTATGGGTAAAATGGTTCGCGTTATGAGATTCCATTTCTCGCTGAGCTGAAAGGGAATGACCGGCTGAATATTCAATACATTCTGGGTTCGGTCGTGGGGTTCAACGCCGAAGGCGGTGTTATTCTGCACCGGAAAGCTGATGAGACTGGCGATTGGGTTTTGTGCCGCTTTTGCCAGATTCTCGGAATCATCCGCGGCCGGTGTCGCCGCCGCTGTTGAGTTTTGCTGAGGTGTTTGAGGTTGTTCCTGGCAAAACAGGGGAACCGCAACTGCCAAGAAGTGAAGGACCCCAACTTTATACATCTTGACTTTCATTTAAACTGCTCCCGTTCTTGTTCATAATTCGCCTTCACGTAGAGCCTTCTCTAACGGAGCCTGAGCAATCCAACAGAATCCAAGGCGCTGGCTTCCGAACATTGCTTGCCCGTGGGCCGTATCGCTGGTAAGGCTGTCCCTAAGCGCACAAAGTTTCGAAAAGCACGATGATCGCCCAAAAACTGCTGATGCAAATTATTTGCGGCGAACGTGCGGCATCGCCCAACAACGTCAGCTTTCGCGACACCGTTCACATGACCGGCAAGCCCGGCCCGCGCGGCGTCCGGCTGTACTAAACGGTAGAAGTCCGACAGCTAATCGGACATCCATATTCCGGCATCGCCGTTTCCCGAGCGCGATCCGAAAAGCGACGCGGGAGGATCCATTTTCCGAACGACGAACGGCACAACTCACAATGGCGACAAACCAGCCAAATGGATTTGTCGGACGCTGGCTGCCTCGGAGGGTCGCTTCGCACCGCCGGTGGAACAGCGTCTCGTGGGTAGTTTAGGTTACAATTCCTCCTTATGCGAAAGCATGAGGCACCCAAGATACCGCCGGAGGACCAGTCGTGAGGCAAAGTGTGGGGCAGTTGGTTGGTTGCGCTGCTTTGCTGCTTTCATCTTGCGCTTCAGCCCGGGCTCAATTACCACCCTGCTTCGCTGGATTTGAGATCTCGCCGGCCTGCATCACTGAGCGCGGGCTGAATCAGAAAGTGGCGGCGTATCAACGCAAGATTACGGAATCGATGCCGAGATTAGGCGCAAGCTACAAGATGAGCCTTCGGCTCGTTAATAATCCGGTAGAGGCAGGGTACGCGGCGACTGTTGGTGATGTTTTTACGGACGTGGTACGCAATGAGGAGATGCGCAACCAGTCGTTCATCATTAACGTGACCACAGACTTTCTGGAGAAACAGCCAGAAATTCTTTTTGAGGCATCAGCGCTTCATGAAGTTTGCCATGTCATGAACGACGATCTGACTGGATACCACCGCAACGGCGCAAACATAGAAGCTGCCGAAGAGCATTGCGTTCTTCAAGTCATCGGGGAGTCACGCTACAAAGAGTATTTGCAGGCGTACGCCACGTACCAGCATTGGGACACCTTAACATATGAGAGGTTTCTCCAGAAAGTGAAGGATGTAGTGCTCGTTCCAGCGCCAACCGAGATAGACCAGGGGGACAGAATCGCGGCGGAATATTTCAGAACACATGCCGACGGCAAGGAACATCTCCTCGTTTACAACGGTGAGTTGCACGATGCGACTCTCTTTTCTGCGAGAGAAAGAGTTTGGCATGATGCGGAAAAACTGAAGGCCATCATAAAGGCCGGGAAGCCGATGATCTTTTTTCACAACCACCCAGCAGAAGCAGGCAGGGCGGCCATGTTTCCAAGCTACAACGACTTTGAAGTCGCTGGGCTCTTTTCATTCATGGTGTACAGAGAAGATCCAAGCCTGGCGGTTGAATTCAGGGTTATGCAACTCGGTAAAGAAAATACAGTCGTGTCTTATGGGTTCAAGGGGACAGCCGTCGAGGACATCAAGAAACTTGCACTGGAGTATCGAAATGCGGTAGCTCTTAAAGCGGATGTTGACCAAATTAAAATGCGGCAAAACCTTCTCGACTACCATCTAGCTCAGGACAGTTTCAACGACTATCTGCGGTTTGCGTGCCCAGTCGATCTTGCTCGGAAAGATGCGGAAGTGTGCAGGACGCATCCGCAATACTTCATCTGGCCAAGCGATAGGTTTTTCGTTCAGGATCGCCCGCAATAATCCACATTATGGAATCGGAGCCAGGCCGTTGCGGGCGCCTAGAAGGAGCGCCCGCTTATTGACATCACACTGGTCTCAAACAGCTACTCGCTCGGGTGAGTCATCTTCTTGACCTGCTCCATGACCTGAGTCAGGTTGTAGCTCGCTGGATCCTGCATCGGCGGGTACGCCTGGTAGGACTCGAGCTCCTTGAGCCACAGCACCTGCCCGATGGGCAGCATGTTCCAGTCGTATATGTAACCCGTGACCGGCCCGGCGAGCGCGCCGCCGAACCAGAAATTCGCCTTTTTCTCCTCGCCCCACGACATCTCGAATGGATCGCGCTTGAGGTTTACTACGCCGGCTACGAACTCGGTCTGGACTCCCGGGGACATGAAGCCCGTCGCGGTCTCGGGCGCGATCGCGAAATACATCTTCCAATTCTTGTAGCGTACCGCCGACGGGTGGCTGCTGGAATAGTAGAAGAAGGTGTCGCGCGCTGATTTGTCCGAGGTGCCTTCCAAGTACGCGCGCTGATCGACCCCGTCGAGCGTCGTCTTCACGATGCCGGGATATTTGCCGGCCTCGATCTGCTGTTTTAAACCGTCCCCCTTCGGACCGCCGGCGATGTCAACGAACGTCGGCACCCAGTCGAGGGAGGCAAAAATCTGATCGAAGACCGTGCCGGGTTTGATGTGTCCCGGCCAGCGCATGACACAGGGGGCGCGCATGCCGCCTTCCCAGGTGTTCATCTTCGAGCCCTTGAAGGGCGTGATGCCGCCGTCGGGGAAGGTGAAGGTTTCGGCGCCGTTGTCGGTGGTGAAGATGATGATCGTGTTGTCGAGTTGGCCCATCTGTTGCAGCTTATCCAGGACGTAGCCGATGTTGTCGTCCATCTGCTTCATGCCGGCCTCGTTGACGCCCCAGTCCAATCCGCCGGGTTCCCCTACCATGGCCATGTACTTATCGGAAAGCACGGTCGTGACGTGCATGCGGGCCGGGTTGTACCACACGAAGAAGGGCTTGTTGGTCTTCTTCGGGTCGTTGCGATCGAGGAAGTCGACGACCTTAGCGGAGATTTCCTCGTCCACTGTTCTTGAGCGATCCAGGGTCAGCGGACCTTCGTCCTTACACATTTGGTTTTTCACTGTGCCGTCTGAGGAATGACACCAGAGGACCGGGCGTGGGGGCGTCAGGCAAGTCGCTGTTTTGGGATCTACGGCGCCTGGTACCTCGGGCAGGCCGGGAATCGGCGTATTTTTGCACGGCGGAGCGACACCTTGCACCAGCGGAGTCTTGTTGAGGTCAGGGAAGCTTACTCCCTGCATCGCGTCCAGGTGATACAGGTAGCCCCAGAATTCCTGGAAGCCGTGAGCGGTCGGCAAGGCATCGGTATGGTCGCCCAGGTGGTTCTTGCCGAACTCGCCCGTAGTGTAGCCGAGATCACGGAGGAACCACGCGAGCGCCGGAGTACCGGGCCGCAGATAGGACGGGCTCCCCGGGAGTTGCGGCGGGATCATGCCCGTGCGCAGCGGATGCATGCCAGTGAAGAAGGCGTTGCGCCCGGCGGTGCAACTCTGCTCGGCATAATAGGTCATGAAGATCCCGCCTTCATTGCCAATGCGATCAATGTTGGGGGTTTTCCCGACCATCAGCCCGCGATGGTAGATACTCGGCTGCATCCAGCCGATATCGTCACCCATGATGAATACGATGTTAGGCTTCTGAGTGCCGGGCGTTTGCGCGTATCCGGAGCCAGTGAAAAGACCAGCGATTGTCAGTAATCCTACTGACCCGAACAGCATGCCCCCGACCAGCCATAGAAGATTCCGTCGACGATCCATACGCACCTCGTTCGTGAATGATCGACTCAGCCGGATTGGCCTTCGGTTCTTTTTTTGTTGGAACCCTAGCGTTCTGGGTAATCCTCGTAGTGTTCCATCGAGCAGGACCATGTCAAAGCTAGTGTTTCTTGTGTGGCGCGCATTTGCGGCTCAAAGGCTGCGCAAGAACCCCAAACATTTTCTAAATCGCATGTAATTAAGCTGCGGAACGCTCGCTTGGCCAACCGCATCAATCTGCACCTTGCCCTGGGCGGCAGCTTCGAAGCCGCGCCGGCAATCGTGCCGATCAAGTGATTGATGGCGAGACGGGTTGGCCGGACAAGAGGCTACGGTTTCCGCGGAAAGCGTTCTACAACTTCAGTAACCGATGATCGGCAGGGTCCACTTCATCGAAAAACGGAGTGGAACCTGATAGATGCGATGTGAGCTGTCCTTGGTCCTCGCCCGGGCTTTCAGGATGGGTCTCATGATGTGGATATGGTTCGTCGCGGGGGGGGGATTGTTCTAGCAGCTTTTCCCTCTCGATCCTCACCAAATCGCCTTGGAAAGCGTCGCATTCCCTGGCCAGCTTTCGAGATCTGGCCGAGGGAACGGACCTTTGCATCTTGAGCAATGAAAAGGCTATTCCGCCTATCAGCACAGCGGCCGCACCCATCAAAATCAAACCGGTTAGCGACCCAACCTGCGGCAGCCTCGCGGTGAACATCGCCTGTTGAGGCTGTGCGCCCGTTTGCTCACGTACATCTGCATTGTTGGTCCAGGTCCAAGTGTAGGTAACGCCTAGGGCCCTTTCGGATCGGATTTGAGCGTCGCGCACTACTAGCGAGAAGGTCAGCGCAACCGTTGCCGCAGCCACGGCGCACATCATCACCAGAGATTCAGACGCGAGATTTCTTCCGCCGTGCTTGCTCAGCATTAGAAGATACCGACCTTACTCACTTTCTTGAGATGACTCTAGCGGTGGCAAGATAGAACAAATTGAGATGGGCCGCTGAGGTAGCGCGATCCGAAAACGCTGAGCGGCAAGCGAAGATCCATTTCCGAACGACGAACGGCACAAGTCGGCAATGGCGACAAACCAGCCAGATGCCTGGCAGCACTCGCCAGGTCGCCAAATTACCGAAGCCTGGTTCAGGCAGCGCGATCTAGGGAGTTGGCTTATTTGGCGCACCCACGCTGCCTATCATCCGCTGAAATCGACGTAACTTACCGGTGGAAGCCTAGCTGCAAGGATACACTGGACTCTTATGACCGTCTTGCGCCGATTGCGAGGAAGACTTGCCATTGCGCTCCTGTTTGTCACCGGTTTGCCGGCCCAGCAATATGTGATCTCGACCGTGGCCGGAGGAGCGTTGCCAATCACGCCAGCCATAGCTACAAGTCTGGCCATCACGCCTCCGGCGGGAATCACGGTGGACTCGGAAGGCAATGTTTTCTTCAGTAGCATAGAGTGCGTTTTCCGGTTAGATCGCAACGGCATACTTACGCGCGTTGCGGGCCAATTCCGAGGCGACTTCACGGGAGACGGAAGGGCGGCCGAGAGCGCTCAATTGAGCGGGCCAGCCGGCCTGACGTTCGATTCGTCGGGCAATCTGTTCGTTGCGGATTCCGGGAGCGACAGAGTTCGGAAAATATCGACCAGAGGCATCATCACGACGGTTGCCGGCAATGGCGGCCTTAACGGTCCTTTAGGGGATGGAGGTCCGGCAATCGGCGCAACAATCGCTTCTCCCGCCGCGGTTGCCGTGGATGCGTTCGGGAGCCTTCTTATTTCGGAACGCTCCAGCGGCCGGGTTCGAAAGGTTTCACCTGATGGAATCATCTCGACGATAGCTGGCGGGGGAACCATTTCGCCAGGGGACGGCGGACCGGCCACCAGCGCGCGGCTATTGGATCCGACGAGCCTGTCCATAGACGGCGCCGGCAACTTGTTCATTGCCGATCTCACTGACCATCGTGTGCGCAAGGTTTCGACCGATGGGACCATCTCCACCGTAGCGGGTACGGGCGTCCAGGGATTTTCCGGGGACGGCGGCGCTGCCGCAGAAGCTCAGCTTTCATCGCCTCGCGGCGTAATGGTCGATGCTTCGGGCAATGTATTCATCGCCGACAGCGGCAACTATCGTGTCCGCGAAGTGACGGCGGACGGCGTGATTAACACCGTGGTCGGCGGAGGGTCTATTTTTCCCGGGAACGGCGTCCCAGCGACAAAAGCTAGTTTATTCCTGCCATCGGCTGTGACGCTCGACGCCCGACGGCAATCTTTATATTGCCGCAGGGTGGATTCAAAAGATCTCGCCCGATGGGATGATCTCGATTGTCTCCGGCAATGGACTCTACAGTTTTAGCGGGGATGGCGGACCTGCCACGCAGAGCGCAACTATTCGCACCCTCGGATGTAGCCATTGACGGCAGCGGTGACCTGTTCATCGCAGACTCGGGCAACTGTGTTGTTCGAAAGGTTACGACCGATGGGACCATTACCACTGTCGCTGGATCGTCTCGGATCGACAATTTCGGGTTTTCTGGTGATGGGGGTCCTGCCACGAATGCATTGCTTGCCGAACCCTCGAGCGTGGCAGTGGACGAAATAGGAAATTTGTTTATCGCGGACACGCAGAATAACCGCATTCGCAAGGTTTCTCAGAATGGCATCATCACGACTGTTGCCGGCAACGGATTCGGCACCTACGCCGGCGATCATGGCCCGGCCACGAAGGCAAGTCTGAATTATCCATCGGCTATCGCGGTGGATCGGTCTGGAAATCTGTTTATCACGGATTCCGCGAACAATAGTGTCCGGAAAGTTTCCAACGACGGGATCATAACAACCGTGGCGGGCAATGGGAGCCAAGGATTCTCGGGCGATGGGGGCCCGGCCACCAGTGCGCAACTTTTCCTCCCGAGAGCAGTAGCGGTGGATGAAAACGGCAATCTCTTCATCTCAGACACGGTGAACGCACGGGTTCGCAAGGTCTCCCTGGATGGAATTATAACCACCGTTGCGGGCAACGGCGCGGTCGATTATTCCGGCGAGGGAGGGCTGGCAACAAGCTCATCTATCCACGGTCCCGCAGGGCTGGCCGTCGATGGTAACGGCAACCTATTCGTTGCTGAGACCCTCCCATTCCGCATCCGCAAGGTTTCATCAAGCGGGATCATTACAACAATCGCCGGAACTTCGGGTTCTAACATACAGCTCATTGGCGGCCATTTTGTTGCCGATGGGTGGCCGGCGACGAACGGCTACCTTTCCGGCGTCGTCCCGGGTCTACGAGTTGATAGCCGCGGGCGGGTCTTTCTTGCGGAATTGGACGGCTCCGTGCGGATGCTGCAACCGACCAACGAGTCATCATTGATCGGCTCAGTGGTCGACGCCGCCAGTCAAAGCGTGGGTCCGATTTCGCCCGGTGAGATTATCGTGATCTATGGTGCGGGCCTTGGGTCAGACCAGTTGACGCGTAATCAACCTGCCAACGGTGCGTTCTCGATCGAAGTGAGCGGAACAACTGTCTCGATCGGCGGAATTTCCGCCCCGGTCTTGTCCACGTCCTACACTCAGGTTTCCGCGATCGTACCATACACTATCTCGGGAACAAGCACGCAGATTACAGTCGAGTATCAAGACCAAACCTCGCCGGCCTTCACTGTCCCGGTAGCAGCCTCCTCACCATCAATCTTCTCGCTAAATGGAAGCGGAGCAGGTCAGGGGGCGGCTGTCAATGCGGATGGCTCAGGGAACGACGCTCTACATCCGGTCAGCATTGGAGGTTACCTTTCTTTGTACGCAACGGGGGCAGGCCAAACGGCTCCTGAAAGTACTGACGGCAAGATCACCGCGATCACACAACCACTGCCGCAGCCCGTTCTGCCAACAAAAGTCACTGTCGATGGTCAGCCCGCGCGAGTCGTGTACGCGGGCGCAGCGCCTGCCGAAGTGGCCGGCATGATGCAGGTGGTCGTTCAGATTCCTTCGAGTGTAAAGCCCGGCGGCTACGTCCCCGTTGTGCTGCAGGTGGGCGATCTCACTAGCGTCGAAGGAGCGATTTGGATCGCGGTTTCGGCCAACTGATATGCGATGATTTGGGACGAAACGGAGAGGCAGGCTGCGCGGTGCCTCACGGCCACGCGAGGGTGGCAGCGTGCCGACATCGATGTCCGAGTACGGGGACCGCGCAAGAGCATGGTCTCCTTCCGATTTTGGCAAGTTGGACGTACAACGCCTGTTACTGAGATGTTCCGGTTTCGATCAATTCAACTGCCCCAGCTACGGATGGGTCACCTCCAGTTGCTTGGTCACCAGCGCTTTATCGTCCGCCTCCGGTGAGAATTTGAGATGCTTCTCCAGGTCCGACTTGGCCGCTACCTCGCGGCGTCCGGCTGTACTAAACGCTAGAAGTCCGACAGGCTAATCGGACACCCACCTTCCGTCATCGCCGTTTCCCGAGCGCGATCCGAAAACGCTGAGCGGCAAGCGAAGATCCATTTTCCGATCGACGAACGGTACAAGTCAGCATGCCGACATTACGTCAAGAAGCCCTCGGCTCGAGCACGCCTAGTCTGCTCCACAAGTCCCGCCCAGGTATCGTCAAAAGAGGTGGCGCCAAATGAGTGAAATCGGAAAAGTCGAGGTTATCTTTCTTCTTCTGCTGTTTTTTGTCGTCGTTTTCGGACTACTCGCCCGAAGACTCGGAATGCCATACCCGATCGTCATGGTTATTGGCGGGTTGCTGCTCGGCTTTGTTCCCGGCATACCAAATATTACACTGAATCCCGATCTTGTCTTCGTGGTCCTTCTCCCGCCTTTGCTCTATGCCGCTTCCTGGACGATTTCCTGGCGCGACTTTCGGTACAACCTTGTCAGCATCTCCCTCCTGGCTTTTGGCTTAGTCGGATTCACGGTTGTCGCCGTTGCCCTGATTGCACCACTTGTTTTCGCCGACTTTGACTGGCGCCTGGGGTTCGTGCTCGGGGCCGTCGTGGCCCCTACTGACGCCATTGCCGCAGCTTCGATCGCCCGGCGCATCGGGCTACCGGGCCGCATTGTAGACATTCTCGAAGGAGAGAGTATTGTCAACGACGCTACCGGTCTGGTGGCCCTTCAGTTCGCCACCGGTATTGTGGTCCAGAAGCATGTGCCGACACTTTCCAGCGGCATCCTGACCTTCGCGTGGCTAACCGTCGGCGGCATTGGGCTGGGCCTCCTCATTGGCTTGGTTGCTTACTACATTGAGCGCAGGATCAACGACGGCCCGATTGAGATCGCGATCAGCATCTTGATCCCCTATGCCGCTTATCTCGCGGCGCAAAAGATTCACGCCTCGGGCGTGTTGGCGGTGCTCGCATGCGGATTATACCTCTCCCGTCGCAGCGTCAACTTTTTCTCGCCCTCGGTTCGCATCCAGGTCTGGTCCTTCTGGGACTCGCTGAATTATGTTCTGAATGGGTTGGTCTTCGTCCTCATTGGACTGCAGCTACCGGCGATTCGCGCCTCTATCCGTGGCTATAGTCTCTCCACCCTCGTGGTGGACGGGGCGGTCTTCAGCGTTCTCCTGATCCTACTGCGCCTGGTGTGGGTCTTCCCAGGAGCCGGCGTCGGTTGGCTGGTGCGAACCCGGCTTCTTCACCAGAATGAGAGGAGGCCAGGCTCCCGTCAGATCTTCGTCCTGGGATGGACAGGCATGCGAGGAGTCCTTTCACTGGCTGCCGCTCTCGCCCTTCCGGTGGCGCTGACCGATGGCAGTCCTTTCCCCCAACGGGATTTAATTGTTTTTCTCACATTCTGCGTTATTTGCGTAACGCTAGTGCTGCAGGGCGTCACTCTTGCACCCCTTATCCGGGCGCTCGGCCTAGCCGGAGCAGCCGGGCCAAATTGCGAGGAACTGGAGGCGCGTCGCATTGTGATCGAAGCCGCGTTGTCCCATCTGAACGAAGCGAAAGCAAAGGACAGGCAAGAATCCGCGGCGCTCTACGAAGACCTAAGCAGGCACTATCACCAACGCCTGGCAAGCCTTCAGCCCGGCGGCGGAAACAAAGGTGATATCGCCTACCACGAGCGCCATCTCGAGCTTTCTCTGGAGGCACTGCGCGTCGAGCGCGGGGCCGCAATCCGTCTGCGCGATGAGGGCCGCATCAATGATGAGGTCCTGCGTCGTATCGAACGCGAGTTGGATCTGAATGAGTCCAGGATTACGACGACTGGTAATACATAGAGCGACAAGATGCTCGAGAGCCTGAGATCGGAATCAAGTTGCCGGGAAACGCCCATCTTGTTCTTTGAAATTTCTGCCGCGGATCTAAGCGCACAAATCCGATTCGGCGGCTTCGCTTCCAACTGGATTTACGATCCCCAAACACTGCGGCGTTTCTTGAGTATTATCCGGTTTCCGGCTGGCACATCTCCCTTACGTGATCGGTCTTCGCTCGCATGGTGCGAAAGTTAAACCTGGTTCGACAAGTTGAGGCTCACCCACGAACGATAGTTCTTGGGTACGTCAAGCTTCTTCAGCTTCTTCCAAGCACGCAGCGCCTGCTCCCACGTAGCGCCTTTCTCTCCAGCAAGGAAGTCACTCATGAAGTTGATATACCTCCCATGTGGGATCTGGGCGAACGGCTCTTTGGTCAGGTTCAGTCGAACATATTCTTTGACCAGGTCTCCATAGCTGAGCTTGACGCCTTGGACGAGTTGCTCTTCTCGCCAGCGATTGAGCCGATATCGCGCGCCGGATTTCCTTTTCAGGCCAGGAACAAGTTTTTGGGCTTCTCTTTCAAGGAAATCCTTGGTTTCCTTGTCGTTCGTGTAGACCGCTACGAGAAGACTGAGGCTCAGCCCTTGTTCGACGTCCTTGGCTCCCGATGTCGATAGTCTCCGTTTGGTCGGACCCTCAATCTTGCCGGCCATAAGGAAGACCCTGATCGCCTTTTCGAGTTCGTCCTTGCGTAACCTGGTCGCGGACGGAATCCCGATTGTTTTTGCAAACTCCTTGAGCTCCGTTGCGTACCAATAGCCGTTGTCGAATTGAGCTTGCGTCATCGACGTCGATAGCTTGGTCTGCGGTTTCAACCGGCGGCCTCAACTCTGAAACATCGCTTTGTCCACTCATATTAACCGACGCCCGCTAGTATCGTCCCAGCGTTTGGAAAACACCGAGCGCCGTGGCGCGGCTGTCACGCGGCCGAGAAACGCCCGTTACTGAGATGTGCCGGTTTTGATCAATTCAACCACCCCAGCCACCGATGGGTCACCTCCAGCTGCTTGGTCACCAGCGCTTTATCATCCGCCTCCGGTGAAAATTTGAGATACTTCTCCAGGTCCGACTTGGCCGCTCGCAGCTCATGCAGCTGCAGCCGCGCTACTCCCCGCGTCATCGCCGCTTCCCGAGCGCGACCCGAAAACGCTGAGCGGCAAGGGAGGATCCATTTTCCGAACGACCAACGGTACAAGTCGGCAATGGCGACAAACCAGCCAAGTGGATTGTCTTTCTGGTTGGCGGCGGCTCCTGGCACGGTTTAGCCAGACTGACTATTGCAACGGCGGTCCGGCCCGAAATGTCGTGTTGATGGATCTGGACAAGGCGCCCGCAGAAACTGGCTCTTAGGCCAAAGACGACCGTGGGTTTCCGGCCATTCCCCGCGCCCAGACAGCCAAGTGATACAGTTTCAGTTATGACGGACAGCCTATCATCTCCTTCGATGAGAGGGAGAAATTCTTGAAATGAGCAGGACCTTGCGCGCCGCAGCGGCCGTTCTGCTCTTTACGGCGATTCCCACTTCCGCCCATCACGCATTTGCCGCCGAGTACGACGCCAACAAGCTGGTCACGGTCTCCGGCATCGTGACGACGTTCGAATGGACCAATCCGCATGCGCTGCTGTACATCGACGGAAAGGATGCGGAGGGTAAGGCGGGGAGCTGGAAGTTCGAAATGGCCAGCCCCGGCGGCCTGGAGAACCGAGGATGGAAAAGGACGGATTTGAAGAATGGCGACCAGATCACGGTGGATGGCTACGCCGCGAAAGACGGAAGAAACATGGCCAATGTCCGCATGGTGACGTTGGCCGATGGGCGGAAGCTGTTCGGGGGATTCCGGTCCACCCCTGGTAACCCCTTCAAGTAGCGCGCGCCGTCCGGCTCTATTAAATTGCCCGAGCGTCCGGTTATTGTTTCTTCGGGGAAGCCTCCGCGCGTTCCAGCGCGCGTGCGCCGTTCAGCAGATCCGGCAGCGCGTAGTTGCCCTCATGGCATGCGTATTCGAAAATCCGGCCGGCCGATCGGGTCCAGGTCAGTTCGCCTTTCCACGGCCGCGTAAAAGCGGTGGCATCGTCGACTTCGAATCGATACTGAATCGTATCCGCGTCCAGCAGGTTGAAGCGTTCCACGATGTGCAGATTCCTGTCGGAGCCAAACATACCGCCGGCATCACCGAAAAAACCGCCGCCATCGTTGAAGTTCGTGGTATCCACCACCAGCGTGCTGCCTTCCCAGTGCCCCACCGAGTCGCCCAGCCAGAGCCGCACACTGGGCGAAAGGTGAGACTGGCGATCCAGCCGAATGATTCTCGTATCGTGAATCATTTCGACGTTCATCATCACTTCGTGGCCGGTCTGGACGATCTGATAATTACTGTTGTAGATATACGGGATCATCGGCGCCACGGCAGTAGGAAAAACGATGCATTGGTCCTGAAGACCGAGGTCTGTCGCGCTTCGCGGATGACGGAGCAACGCCAGCCGGCGGCTCTTTTCGGCGGCAGCGGCTGGCAGCAGGGCGGGAATCTTTCCGTCGGCAGGGTCGGTGATGATGGACGTCCGGAGACTCTTCAGTAATTTCGTGCCAGTTTCATAAAAGACCGCGTTGTAGCTGGCGAAGGTTTTCGTCGCTGCCTCCGGCTTTGGATCTTGCAATCGGGTTGCTGCACGGCGTTCCCAATTCACGGCTTCCTCGGGCGTGAAGAACTCCTTGTCTTTGAGCTGCGCCGGACGTTCGAGCGGAGTAGCAGTCGCTGAGTTCCAGATGCCTTCGAAATTGGGCCGCGGGCCCACCGCCGACACGTGCGACTGTGTAGCGGCCGGTCGAACAAAAGAAACCACTGCCAGGGCTACCAACAGTTGTTGCCGAGTCATCCGTTTGTGACGCTGCTGCATCATGCCGTGGTTCCAGTATATCCATGAGCCGTCTGCCTCCTGTCTTCTCTCCTGTCTCCCGCCCCTGCCCCTGTCTCCTGTCCCCCGCCCCCTGCCCTCCCGCCTCCCGCCCCGCCCCCTGCCCCTGCCTTCTGCCTCCTGCCTCCCGCCCCCCGCCTTCTGCCTCCTGCCTTCTGCCTTCTGCCTTCTGCCCCCGCCCCCCGCCTCCTGCCTCCTGCGCTCTGTCTCCCGTCTTAATTCAACCGCCCCAACCACCGGTGGATCGCCTCCAGTTGCTTGGTCACCTCCGCTTTATCCTCGGCCTCCGGTGAACATTTCAGATACTTCTCCAAATCTGCTTTGGCTGGCCGGAACTCGCGTAACTGCAGCCGAGCAACCCCGCGCGCCTTGTAGTACTCCGCGTTCGCGGGGAACGCTTCCACCAGAGGATCCAGCGCCTGTACGGCCTTTCGATAGTCCTTCGACCGGAAATAAGAGGACCGCAGATTGTTCAGCATCCGCACCAGAATATATCGATTGCTGACCGGCTCAAGCGTCGAAGGCTCCGCGGCAATGTCCACGCCCACCTCGCGCGCCAGCACGCGGCAATCCTCTTCGGTGAGCAGCTTGCCGCCATGAAATGGATCGGCAAAGGTAGAATATTTCCCATCGTTATACTGCACGATAAAATGGCCCGGTAGCCCGATTCCGAACACCGGCCGACCCAGGCGCCGCGCCACCTCGATGTAAACCACCGACAGCGTGATCGGGATTCCCGTCCGTCGATCCAGCACCGCGTCCAGGCAGCTATTCCGCGGATCGTAATACTCCGATTCGTTCCCGCGGAAGCCCCACTCTTCGAATAAGTAGTCGTTGGCCACACGTACGAACTTGGGGCCATCGTATCCACGGCCCAATCGAGTCGCAATCTCGGATGCGAGCTGATCCAGGGTTTCCAGATACGGCGCCGGATCCAGCCCCGGCCGGTCGATAGCCGCCATCTCCAGCGCGGCTGCGTCTAGTTCCCCAGCCGGTTCGCCTCGCAGAATTGCTCCCAATAGCGGCATCTACTTATACGCTCCGCGCCACCCGGACCTTAACGCCGTGCGTGGCCACCTTCACCGGCAGGATTTCCGCGCCAGCCTTTTCGATCGCGCGAGAAACCTTATCCTTCGCACCGCGATCCACCAGAAAGAATACGCAGCCGCCACCGCCCGCTCCGCACACCTTGGCCCCCATCGCTCCTGCCCGGCGCGTGACCGTCACCAGTTGATCGATAAAAGGCGTCGAGATTCCCGGAGCATTCCTGCGCCGGTGCGACCATTCTTCGCGCAGCAGGCGGCCGGTCTCCTTCCAGTCCGGCTTCTCCAGCGCCGCGCGCATCGCGCACGCAATCGATGTAATCTGCTCAAAGTTGCGCCGCACGTCCCGATTCCCGTCGATATAAGCTTTGGTCACTTCCCAGTTGTTGATCCCCGAATTGCGCGGCGCGCCGGTGTACGCCAGCACGATCCGCTCGTTAAAATCATCCACGTCCACCGCGATCGGCACGCGCCGGATCCCGCCTGCTCCCAGCTCGATCGCGCTCACGCCGCCATACATGGCCGGATAATAATCCTGCGCTCCCGTTGGTACCCGAATGATCTGCGCCTCTACGTTTTGCGCGATCTCCCGTAGCTTTTCGATCGTGTGCCGCGCCCCGGTCAGCCGGTTCAGCGCGCTCGCCACCGCAATGATCAGCGCCGATGATCCCGAGATGCCCGCTCCCGCCGGCGCTTCGGAATCGGTATGTACCGCCAGGCCCGAGCGAGGCTCGAAGAACCGTAGTACATAGGTAACCAGCGGCAGGCGCGGCCGTTCCGCTGCTCGCATTTCGTCGAAGCACGCAAACGTCTCTTCCGCTTCCAAATCTCCCGATCGCAATCGGATCTCCGGCCCTTTCCGGGGCTCCACCACGCAGCGCGTCCAGCGGTCCACTGCGAAATTCAGCGTCACCGCTCCCGGATGGTACAAATACAAGGGCCAAATGTCTAGGGTACCGCCGGCCAGATCCACGCGGCACGGCGCCTCGGAGATGATCTTCATACGAAAGCTCTACTATACCGCTGGTCCTATTCAGAATCGGCACGATCAGGCCGATGAGAAACTTGATGAGATGGATCGTCGTCGCATTTGTGATCTTGAACTGCGTATGGGCGCAACCAGCCCCCGATCCTCCTAAGCCTGCGGCCCAACCCGCCATGGCCGCATCTCTGGAGAAGCAGCGAGTATCCATCACCCAGCAAGTCGATTCTTTACTCGGGCGATCCACAACCCCCGCCGCATCCTTCTTCACCGTCCCTTGGATCGACTTCCCCTCCTTCGTTCTGCCGCCTTGCGATCCCTTGCCGGAAGAGCAGCTCGACCAGCTGATCGGCGAGAGTTCGAAGGAATCAGGTGTCCAGCCCGATCTGATTCGCGCCGTAATCACCCAGGAATCGGGGGCCCGGCCGTGCGCCATCTCGCCCAAGGGCGCTCAGGGATTGATGCAGCTCATGCCAGCCGTCTCCGCGCAATTCGGAGTGCACGATCCTTTCGATCCCAAGCAGAACATCGACGCCGGCGTCAAACTGTTGAAGCAACTGCTGGAAAAATACAAAGGCGACACTGAGCTCACCTTGGCCGCCTACAACGCTGGCTCTGGCCGCGTCGATAGCGAAGGCGGTGTTCCCCCCATCGCCGAGACCATCAATTACGTAACTGATATTCTGTCCAAGCTTCCCAAGAAGTGAGCTAAGCGCTTTCTTTTCAGTAGAAAAGCGCAACCCGCGGATCTCAACGAAGTTAAACATTTCCCATTTTCGGACGATAGATCCTATATGGGGAGGCTACCCCACTTCGGTCGTCAATGTCCGGAAAGATAACAGTATCGGCTCCGTTTGAGATCGGACCTTCTCCAGCCGGCCCATTCTTTGACGACCACAACACTGTACCTGCGGCAATACTCATCGTCGATAGCGAAGAGATCAATCGCCGTCTCCTCAAGGCCATCTTCAAAACCGCGCCTTATCGGATTCTCGAAGCGCGCAAGGCCTCTGAAGCAATGGCGCTGCTCCAGTCGGACAAAATCGATCTCGTCATCCTCGATTTGATGCTGCCGGAAATGAGCGGCCCGGAGCTTTGCCGCTGGATTCGTTCCAATCGCCCCACCCAGTTAGTCCCGGTCTTGATGATCACCAACGTGCAGGGCGTCGAAAACGAGATCGTGAGCATCTCATCCGGCGCCGACGAGTTTCTGGTAAAGCCTCTGCACCCGGCCGTGGTGCGGACCCGCGTGCGTGCCATGCTGCGCAACAAGGCGCTAATTGACTCGCTCGAGGAAGCCGAGACCATTCTGTTCGCCCTGGCCCAGGCGGTCGAGCGGCGCGATCAATGCACCGGCCAGCACTGCCAGCGACTGGCCGCCATATCGGTGATGCTGGGTGAAGCCCTCGGGCTTTCCAACTCCGACCTCACCGCGCTATTGCGGGGCGGCTACCTGCACGACATAGGAAAGATCGGCATCCCCGACGCCATTCTCTTCAAGAAAGGTATGTTGACTACCGAGGAATGGGTAGTGATGCGTAGCCATCCTGTCCGCGGCGAAGAGATTTGCCGGCCCATGAAAAGCCTGCGGCCCGTTCTGCCGATCATCCGCAATCATCACGAGCGCTGGGATGGCTCGGGCTATCCGGACGGCCTGGCGGGCGAAGACATTCCGCTGCTCGCGCGCATCCTGCAAGTAGCCGATATCTATGACGCCCTCATAACCGAACGCCCCTACAAAGCCGCGATGTCCGCCGCCGAAGCCTTCGCGACGCTTGAGGACGAAGTGCAGCGCGGGTGGCGCGACCCGGAGCTGGTTCCATTGTTCTTCAGCATCATCCAATCCAAACCCTCCAGCGATCTGATGGCGTTGGAACGATCGCTCGAGAATATGCGCGTCCAGATTTCCAGATAGCATAAAGCTATCCTTGAAAGCCCTTCGAATTCTGAACGATGAGATCGTCGCTTGCCGCCGGTGTCCCCGCTTGGTCGAATATCGCGAGGAGGTCGGACGCGTGAAACGGCGCGCCTATCGCGACCAGGATTATTGGGCCAAGCCAGTGCCCGGCTTCGGCGATCCCCGCGCCCGTATGCTCCTGATCGGCCTCGCGCCCGCCGCGCACGGCGGCAATCGGACCGGCCGCGCTGTTCACCGGCGACAGCTCCGGAAACTTCCTCTATCGGGCCCTTTTCGAGGCCGGCTTCGCTTCTCAGCCTACCAGCGTGTCTCGGGACGACGGCCTGGCGCTCATCGACGCATACATCTGCGCTGCCGTCCGCTGCGCTCCGCCGGACAACAAGCCGCTCCCCGAAGAGATCCGCAACTGCCGTCCATATCTGGAAAAAGAATTGGAGCTGCTCCGCGATCTGAAAGTGGTGGTCGCCCTCGGCCGCCTGGCCTTCGACGTGTATCTGACCATCCTTCGCGGCCACGGCAAGATCGCGCGCCGCTCCGACTTCGTCTTCGGCCATAACAATGAGCATCGCACCGGCCCCGGCCAGCCGCTGCTCATCAGCTCGTTCCATCCCAGCCAGCAGAACACCTCCACCGGCAAACTGACCGAAGCGATGTTCCGCGCGGTCTTCCTGCGCGCCCGACGGCTCCTCGAATGCGATCTGGAATAAACAGCGATTGGATGTACTCCCTCTCGGCCTGACCGGCATTTCCACCCGGACATCCAGCTCGATTCGACAAAAGCAGATCAATAGGTCAGGCGTGATGGAACCAGGTTGACGGGTCCGACACGCATCGCCGGCCCATGCCGACCTAGGTGGGCCTATCCGTCGGCGGGTGCGCGACATAGAAGTGGCAGTCAAGCTGCCCGGCGCGCCTCCCAGTAGTCTTCAAACCGGCCGTTGAGGTGGCAACATCGTAGAGACGACGATGGCGTTGGCACCCCGAACCGTCCAGAACATGCCGGACTGTTTGAGCCGGGACCCGATCACGGTTTTGCAGCCGGCCTCGATTACACCCGAGCCGACAAAGAAGTGCTGGCGTCGAAACTTGGGATAGCGCATGCGCGCTGCGTTTCTAGCAAAGTAGTCAGCCTCGATGCGAATCGTTTCGACCATTTCGGGGTTGGTGGAAACGATGGAACGAAGGGCGCGAACCAGCTTTTCGATTTTTCCTTTGTCGAGTAGTCTCCTCTGGTGGACCTTGACCCAGGCTTTCTGGTTGGCTTCTTCATTGGGATGCAGCCTGCGGGCACAACTCCCACAGATGTTGACGAGCGTGATACAGATCGACGATCTGAATCGCGCCCGGAAAATGCTGATCGGCAAGGTTCCAGATCCATTCGGCGCCGTCGCCGATAACGACTCTCTTTGCCGCGCGATTCCATCCGGCGGTTCCATGCTTCCAGATAGATTCGTTTGCCAAACTCTTCGGCGTTCTCGATGGCGCCGGTGTAGGTGGTGGAATCCGGATCGCGGATAGGATAGCCCTCCTGGTCCCACCTGGTCTGGGTGAAGGCGCATCCGAACTTGACTTCGCGGGTGTGGCGGGCCGCCCTTCGGTCTTGCCTTCCGGCCCACCGTCTCTTTTTTACCACAGGTATTCCCGTCCCGTCCATTTGGACATACAGGATCGGGACCGGTTCTCCCACTATCATCGGCAGATCCAACTGCACGGCTCGCTGGATCTCTTCCTGCTCGCCTGCGCGATATCGTCTCCGATAGCTTCCGCCGTACGCTCCACAGATTTGGTGGTCACCTCCAGGTCGGCGAGTAGTTTCATCTGCTGACGGCCGTGGTCGAAGGGCGCCTCCTGGCCCACTACCGCCTGCATGCGACGCACCCCAGGAGAGAGTTCCGTGTTTTCGATATCCAGTTCGACATCGGCGGGGAATTGGCCGGTATGGCAGTGGGGGCACAAATAGTAGGGACGCGACACTTCCGACCTTGCCCACCGCGGTCAGGACTGGCTTGGAGCGTAATTCCCGGTAATGAGCCTGGCGACCGCAAGCACAAGGAATGTTGCGCTGGTCGGCAGTCGGGGATGGGAACTACAGCAGTTTGGTCAGCACTGCCGCCCCAGCCTGATGCATGGCCGAACGCACGGCCATCTCTAGGGCTTCCAGATCCAGACGCCCCGTCTTGCGGCGGGCATTGAAGGCTACGCGCAGCAGTTGGTCTACTTCGCGCGCGACTTCCTTTTGGATCGCTTCGACCGTTTTTTTTCCTGGGCTGACGGCGAGCTCTCCTCCACCGGCCGCAACTCGCAGATCTGTTCATTAACATCCAACAGTTGCTCGCCCAGTTCCCGGAAGCGCTGGCACTCGGCGACCTCGCGCTGCGCTTTGGCCAAACTCGCCGGAGAAGAAAACGTCTTCGGTGACGGTTTTGCCCTTCACCTTGCGTGTCAGTCGGAAGTAAGGGCCGTGGCCAGGATCACCGGCCCGATGGCAATGACAGTTAAGATTTCCACAACGACCAATTGTTCCGGTAATGGAGCCGGACCGCATGTCACCCAACTGGGCGATCTGCAATTGAACAGTGGCCCGGCGGCTTTCTAGGTCAGCCAGAGAGTCGCACATAAAGTCTCCTATAACCTAGCGTACCATTCCGCTAGGTTAAATGTCACAAAAAAAGAAAACTCGCGAATCGTCACGCCCAAGTCGCGCACCCTCCGTCGGCGGTCAAATTCACCGGTATGATGTAATGTGGTGAATGGGTAACAATGCTCAGGAGGAACGAAAAAGAGCCGAGCACTAGGAGCAACAAATCGCAGAACCGATGCTGCGTTGGCGCCGCGATCGGTTTTCCTCTTGATCTGTACGAGACACTCGAACAGCTTGCTAGAGGAAAAAAAGCATCGCTGACTTGGGCCGTGCGTGACGCTGCGGAGCGATACGTCGCGGGCCAGCGAGACGCTTCCAGGAAACACTAAGAAAAGTGCCCAAGAAGGTGCTCACGGAAGCGGGGAAAATGACAGCCAAGACGAACGGGGCGCCAGGGACCATCTCGGCGCGCCTGAAGATCGCCTTGAACCTTCCAAACGGCGCACGGTTCTACCGATGCGCCTTGCAGGTGAACCCCTTCGCGTACTTGAGGCGTTACAGCAACGAAACTTCATTCCGTACAGAAACAGAATACAACGCAGCTATCATCGCAGCTTGCCAAGAAGTAGGGATTGAGGTTATTGGCGTGACAGACCACTACCGGGCTCACGAATCCATTAGCCTCGTACAGGCCGCGCGGGCGGCCGGCCTATATGCCTTCAGCGGTTTCGAGGCTGTCACGAAAGATGGTGTTCATTTCCTATGCCTGTTTGATCCGGACAAGGACGATGTATTGGAACGGTTTATCGGTGAATGTGGCGTCCATGATACGAAAGCCGCCTCGCCTACCGGTACCCTAGATTCTATCGAACTCCCAGCCCAAGCTAAGAAATGGGAGGCGGCCTGCATTGCGGCGCATGTTGCAGCCGATGGCGGCATTTTGAAGAAGCTCTCGGGCCAGTCCCGTGTTAATGCCTGGAAGTCAGCCGATCTTATTGCGTGCGCTCTGGCTGGGCCCATTTCCGACGCTCCAGATAACATCCGCCCGATCCTTGAAAACAAAGATGCGGAGCACAGGCGGAACCGTCTTATGGCTGTGATTAATGCGTCGGACGTCAACGGCCCGAAGGACCTACTAAAAGACGGCGCGTCGTGCTTCATCAAGATGTCGAACGTCTCTGTTGAAGCGTTGCGGCAGGCCTTCCTCGATCCCGAATCCCGAATACGGCTGAACAGCGATCCACAGCCCGAGCCACATGCGGAGTTCTTGGCTGTAACCTGGGAGGGCGGATTTCTTGCTGACACATCCGTTCACTTCAACGGCAACCTTAACGTCCTCGTGGGGGGGCGGGGGACCGGGAAATCGACCTTGATTGAGAGCATGCGTTATGTGTTGGGGCTCGATCCGCTTGGCGAAGAAGCTCGCAAGGCACACGAGGGCGTTGTGCGCTATGTGCTTCGCTCCGGCACGAAAATATCTTTGTTGGTGTGCTCCCATACTCCGTCACAACACTGTTATACGATCGAACGATCTGTTCCAAATCCTCCGATTGTCAAGGACGAGACCGGCGAAGTCATGACTCTTTCGCCCCGAGATGTAATGCCGGGTGTGGAGGTCTTTGGGCAGCATGAGATATCGGAGCTTACCAAAAGCCGGGAGAAGCTGACGATACTACTGGAGCGCTTCGTTGATCATGATCCGACAGTGACGACACGCAAGGCCAAGATCAAGCTGGATCTTGAACGGTCGCGAAGCCGGATCGTAGATGTCCGCCGCGAGATGAAGGCGCTTGAAGAGCGGCTCACTGCGCTTCCCGGACTTGAAGAAACTCAAAAGCGTTTCAAGGAGGCAGGCCTCGAAGAACGACTAAGAGAAAAGAGCCTCCTCATCAGGGAAGAGCGTGTATTCGCCAATGTCGTAGAACGACTGGAGCCCATTCGAATGCTTCACAGTGACTTGGCCGAGGCGCTTCCTCTAGACGCCGCCTTCGTTTCAGCCAAAGCCCTTGAAGGGTTACCGAATGCCGACATCCTTGTCGAGATAGAAACGATCCTCGGCACTCTAAGTACGAAGCTGAAGGCTGTTGCTGGCCAGCTTGCCAAGGCCCTCATGGAAGCGGACGCCGCCCTGGCAAATACAAAGGCTCGTTGGAGCGAACGGCGGAGAGCCATTGAGGAGACCTATGAGAAACTGCTGCGCGAACTTCAGAAGGTAAAGATAGACGGAGCCGAGTTCATTCGGCTTCGGCGACAGATCGAGGAGCTTCGACCGCTCCGTGAGAGGGCGGAGGTCCTGAAGCGAGATCTGGCCGCGCACGAGGCGCAGCGCCGAAAACTTCTTTCAGAATGGGAGGATATCCAGGCAAGCGAGTATAGGGAGATCCAAAGCGCCGCAAAAAAGGTGTCACGAAAGCTCCGTGACCGGGTCAGAGTTGAAGTAACCATGTCCGGTAATCGTGAGCCCCTCGATCAGCTGTTGAGGGAGGTTGGCGGAAACCTGACCGCTGCCCTGGAGCGGTTGCGCGACGTGGAACAACTCTCTCTTCGGGAATTTGCACAGTGCTGTCGAGATGGGAAAGAGGCACTTATGGTGCGGTACAAGTTGCCTTCAGGCTCTGCTGAACGTATTTCTCAGGCCGATCTTGACTTGTTCATGAGGATAGAGGAACTTGATCTCCCGCCAACGACCCAAATCGAACTGAATACGGCTCCCGACGGCGAGGCTCTTACGTGGCAGACATTGGAAGCGCTCTCAACCGGGCAAAAAGCCACCGCCGTGCTACTACTTCTTCTGCTGGAATCCAACGCCCCACTAGTCGTCGATCAGCCGGAAGATGACCTCGACAACCGCTTCATTACCGAAGGAGTCGTGCCGCTCATGCGCCAGCAGAAAGGCCGCCGTCAATTTGTGCTATCCACGCACAACGCGAACATTCCCGTCTTGGGTGACGCGGAGTTGATCCTTGGATTAGCTGCCTCGGGCGAGGGCAACGAAGGCCACGCCAAGATCTCACGCGAGCATATGGGGTCGATCGACTCGCGGCCGGTCCGTGAATTGGTAGAAGAGATCCTGGAAGGTGGTAAGGACGCTTTTGAGATGCGCCGGTCTAAATATGGTTTCTAGAGCATGACGCGAACAGAGCTGTTGGACACCATCGCTAACGGAGAAAATTCGGGCGTTGAGTTCAAACGGGATGAATTAGAAAACCACGATTTAGCCAAGGAGCTCGTTGCCTTCGCCAACCTCAGCGGCGGAATGGTGCTTCTTGGCGTGGAAGACAATGGCACCATATTTGGCCTGACGAGAACCCATATCGAAGAATTTGTAATGACCACGTGCAGGATTAAGATCAGACCTCCAATCATTCCGTTTTTTGAGGTTCTTCGCGACGTCGAGCCCAGAAAGGACGTCGCTGTCGTACGTGTTACGCGTGGGTACGATGTTCACGCAGTATGGCACAAGGATAGCAGTAAGTATTACGTTCGAGTCGGAACGCAAAGCAGGGAAGCGAGCCAGGAAGAGCTCAGACGCCTGTTCCAGCAACGAGGCACCATCCGTGCGGAATTAAGGCCCGTCTCAGGGGCCTTGCTTAGCGATCTCGACCGGAGGCGATTGACGGACTATTTTTCCCGCATCCGGCAACAAGCAGCGCCTCCTGAGGAAGATGACTTAACTTGGCGAGCGCTACTTTCGAATACGGAGCTCATGATTGAGGAGGGCGTCACTGTTGGAGGAATGCTCCTTTTCGGCACGAACCCAAACCGCTTTCTTCCCCACGCAGGCATTGATGCGGTTGCCTTCCCGGGCGTCCAGAAAGACTATGCCGCTCGGGAGCGGCTAACGTTGCGCGGGCCGATGACGCCGTTGTTCAACGTCGCTGGAATGCTCACAGAAAACGGGCTCGTTGAACAAGCCCTTGACTTCGTACGGAGAAATACCCCAGTTACTGCGACGCTCGAAAATGGCATAAGGACCGAGAAACCTAGTTATCCTCCGGACGTCCTCCGTGAGGCCGTCGTGAATGCCCTAATTCATCGCGACTACCTCCTCTCCAGCACTGACATAGAACTCGCAATCTACAGCGATCGCTTGGAGATCATATCACCGGGAAGGCTCCCGAACGGCATTACACCCGATCGGATGCGAGCAGGAACGCGTGCGGCTCGGAACCAACTCCTCAAGGATGTTATGCGCGACTATCGCTATCTCGAGCACATGGGTATGGGAATTCCGTTCAAGATCATTCGGGGTATGAGAGCCCACAATGGCACCGAACCGGAACTGATCGAAGAGGACGAGCGCTTCACTCTTCGACTCTTCGCCTAAAGTAATCCCCTTCCGAGCGTCTCACGCGATTGCATATCGACCCAGACGCCGAAACTTGAGGGAGGGCGCGTGCGCGTTGGGAATCGGCTGAGAAGGCAACGGAGTCGCCCTCCGGTTTGCGTTAGTACCACATGCTTGGCTCCCCTGATTCGCCTGAGTCGACGCCCATCGCTGCGGTAGACCCCATCAAGTCCCCGTCAACGGCACGGAAGCCCCGCGCAGTGACGCGTCCAAAACTTTTTTCTTCCCTTCCCCCTCATCCACTTCCCAACTTCCACCCCGTCGCGCCCCACCCACGCAAGGTAAAACCAAATTGAAGGAGATATCCGATGCCAGATTCAAAAGTTCCCACTGCCGATCGCGCCATCCATCGCGCCGCCATAAATAAAGCCAACGCCCAGAAATCCACCGGACCCCGCACCGCAGCCGGTAAACAGCGCTCCTCCCTCAACGCGTTGCGTCACGGATTAACAGGTCAAACCATCGTTCTGCCCACCGAGGACCTCGCCGCCTACCAGCGCCATTCCCAATCCTTCCTTACTGAATACCAGCCCAAAGGCGCCACCGAAACCCAGCTTGTCCAGTCTCTCCTCGACACCGCCTGGCAAGTCAACCGCGCCGCCGCCGTCGAGACCAACCTCTTCTCGCTCGGCATCACCGAAATGGAGGACCGGATCCGCGCCAGCCATCCTGAGGCAGAGACTGCTCTCGCCATGGCTCTCGCCTACCGTGAGCACAACCGGGCCTTCGCCAACATCGGCATTTCCCGCCAGCGCCTCACACGCCAGTTCGACCGCACGCTTAATCAACTCCGGCTGATCCAGGCCGACCGCCGCGCAAATGAAGAGCGCCAGCTCGACAATGCCGCTAAGATTTTGAAAATGCACCAGGACGAAAATCTCCACCTCACCGCCCCGCACAATCTCACCCCCTACAATCCCGCCGACGATGGCTTCGTTTTTTCCAAAGCCGAAATTGAAACCTATATGGGCCGTGAAGAACGCCGCCACCAAGCCGACCTGCACGACTTCGAGGCTCATGCCTAGCCGCCCGACCAGAAACCAGAAACCAGAAACTAGGACCTTGACTCCTGCCGGGCGCCTTCTGTCGCTGCCACCACCGTCCGCGCAATAATACAGGAGGATGACTCCCGAGCGGTGGCGCCAAATTGAGGAGTTGTATCTGGCGGCGATCGAACTCAAGGGAGAAGAGCGAGCCGCATTGCTGGACCCGGCGAGTCCAGACCTACGTCAGGAAGTCGAGGCCATGCTGGCGCAGCCGGCCCGATCGAACCTGCTCGACCGCACGGCTTGGGAAACCGAGCCGGAACTGGTGGCCGCGCCGCTCCCAGGCCCGGGCGTACAGCTTGGCCAGTACCGGCTCGATATCGCTATCGGCGCCGGAGGGATGGGCATTGTGTTTCGGGCTGTCGACACCAGGCTCAACCGCCCGGTCGCGATCAAGTTCCTCTCCGACGACCTCGCGGATGCGGCTGCCCGCCGGCGATTTCAGCGCGAAGCGCAGATGGCGTCGTCGCTCAATCATCCGCATATTCTCAGCGTCTATGACGTGGGTGAATTTGACGGCCGGCAATATCTGGTGACGGAGTTCGTTGACGGCGGCACTCTCAGGGAGTGGGCTCTACGGCAACCGCGGAATTGGGAGGATGTCGCCCAACTGTTGACCGGCGTCGCGGATGGTCTGGCAACCGCTCATCAAGCCGGTATTCTGCACCGCGATATTAAGCCTGATAACATCCTGGTCACCGCGAGCGGCTACGCCAAATTGGCGGATTTCGGCTTGGCTAAACTCGAAGATGGTCCGCCTGAGTCCGCGACCCGGACCCTCTCCGAAGAGCTGACCCGCAAGGGAATGATTATCGGGACCATCGCGTACATGTCGCCCGAGCAGGCTTCCGGCCAGGGACTCGACGCGCGCAGCGACATATTTTCGTTCGGCGCGGTTTTGTATGAAATGCTGGGCGGACAACGGCCGTTCCGGGCAGCGACCAATCTCGAATTGCTGCAACATGTGATTCATGCAAAGCCCGCTCCGTTGAATGAGGATATTCCCGAGCCGTTGCGGGCGCTGGTGACCAAGGCTCTCGAAAAAAATCCGGCCGATCGTTATCCATCAATGCGCGAGCTGGTGTCGGATCTGCGCGCCGTCCAACGCCCCAGCGGCCAGGCGGCGGCTGCGCCTCGGAGGCATCACGGCCGATGGATCGCCGCGGCCGGGCTTGCCGCGATTGCCGTCGCGACCCTTGGCACGCTTGTGTTCTCTTCGCGAAAAAGTTCGCCCCCGCGGCAACTGGAGTACATCTCGCTCACCAATTTCACCGATTCCGCGGTGACTCCTGCTTTGTCACCCGATGGCCGCATGCTCGCCTTCATTCGAGGAGAAAGCACGTTCACGGGCCCCGGAGAGGTTTATGTGAAGCTGCTTCCTGACGGCGATCCCGTTCAGCTCACCCATGACGGCGGCGAGAAGATGGGGCCAGTCAGTTTCTCCCCCGATGGCTCGCGAATCGCTTACACGCGCGGTGTATGGGAGATGTGGTCCGTTCCCGTGCTCGGCGGAGAGCCAGCCCGTATGTTGGCAAATGCCGAAGGTCTCACTTGGACCAATGCCAACACACGGCCGTATCGAGTGCTGTACTCGGCGATGACGGGCGAAGGGATTCACATGGGGATCTTCACGGCGACCGAGAGCCGCTCCGAACAACGAATAATATACATGCCGGCGAGCGTGGATGGCATGGCGCATCGATCCTTCCTTTCCCCCAAGGGCGATTTCGTGATCGTTACGGAAATGGACACGGGCAGGTGGCTGCCATGCCGCCTGGTGCCATTCGACGGGAGCTCGGCCGGGCGGCGCGTAGGCCCAGAGCCCGCTCAATGTACTTATGCAGGCTGGACGCCCGACGGAAATTGGATGTATTTTTCCGCCGACACGGGTAACGGATTTCATATCTGGCGCCAGCGTTTTCCGGATGGCAGGCCCGAGCAGGTCACCTCAAGCGCCACGGAAGAGCATGGCATTTCGTTCGCCCCTGACGGAAAATCGTTCGTCACGTCGGTCGGCGAAAGCCGGAGCACCTTGTGGGTTCACGATTTGAAAGGGGAGCGGCAGGTCACGTTTGAAGGCTACGCTTATCTGCCTTCGTTTTCCGCCGATACCAGCCGGCTGTATTATTTGCAGCGCTCCAGCGCGAATCGCCGCTTCGTCAGCGGGGAGCTGTGGACGATCGATCTTCAGACCGGAAAAAAGCAGCGCCTGCTGCCCGATCTCATGATGGAGAACTACAGTGTCTCGCCAGATGGAAAGCAGGTCGTCTTCGTCAATGCGGCGAGCACGCGACGCGCTTTATGGATTGGAAGCACCGATGGAAGTTCGCCGGCGCGCCGGTTGGTGGATCAGGATTGCACTCGCGCATTGTTCGCGCCCAACCGCGAAATTTATTTCGTTGGCGGAGAGGCCGAAGCCACGTATCTTCAAAAGATCAAGGCCGACGGCACCGGTCTTCAAAAGGTCGTGCCGGAAAAGGCGCTCTTTTTGTACGATATTTCGCCGGATGGAAGGTGGCTGGCAGCGTGGTTCGGATACGACATCAAAGTTTACCCTTCCGGCGGCGGGGTTCCGATACTATTATGCACGGACTGCGCGTCAGCCGGCGCCGAGGATCGAGGGGTGACGCCGCCGATTGTGAGCTGGTCGGGCGACGGCAAGGAGCTGTATCTCTATTCCGGGAATTCACACCAGACTTACGCCTTGCCAATTAAACCCGGTCACCCGCTGCCTTCGATACCTCCGGCCGGGTTGTTATCGCGCCTTGGGCCGCCTCCGATCCGGGGATCGCGGCTCATCCCTCGGCAACGGCCGTTTTTCAGCGCCAATCCAGAGGTGTACGCCTATCCCCAAGTCTCGGCGCATCGCAACATTTATCGAATCCCGGTTCCCTGAGAACCGTTTAAAAATCGAAAGGGGGACGAACTCGCCCCCCTATTCACGCGCGGTTGAGGACGAACGCTAGAGTGTCGCCTGATCCACTGTGACGCGCGTCGCCGCAATAGTTCCCGCGACATGATCCACCTGCTGCGTACCCCCCGCGTCGAAAATATCAATAGTGAAAGCGCCGCTTAATTATTCATTGCCGCTGGGATCGAGCGTGATCTGCTCGCGGACATTGACCTTGTTCGGCAGCGCTCCGCTCGTGGCGTCATAGCTGAGTGCGAAGTGATTCACCTCTTACGTAAACATCCGGTCCGCACCCAAACGCCCAGGCAGACATTCTGGGTTGCGGGGGCGTGCGCGCCCGAGTTCATAACCTCGGTGCGATCGCTGTACCACTGCGCATAGCCGAAATCGATCAGCGAGCCGTCGGGAATGGGAGGATTGTGGCTGCCGTTGCTTTGCGATATGAATTGAATATTCCACATGCCAATCGGACTGGGCCTGTCGAACATGAGGTTACTGGACCTGTCGAGAATAACTTCGATGGCCCGTCTAGCGGCGCTCGTGGTTTCTGGGCGCGGGCCGAAATCAGCTCCTGACGAGTCGACCAGGCACCTAAGAAGAACCGCGAGAATCCCGTGCACGCGCCACCGGAATTTACTCCCAGCGATTGGTCCCGAGAAGCGCGCCTGCATTTCCTGATCCACTCACGTTGCCAAGGAGCGGAGTCCCCCATCTCTCAGGGACTTTCGCAGATGGTGAGACGAATTCCCCCGAGGGGCGACTATACGGCGACTTCGACGTAACCGACTCAAGTCTGTGGTACGGGAATGGGCTCGCCCACTTCGCGCATCGCCTCGAAGTGCGCTACCAAGGCTTTTTGGAGGTTACGGCGGGTTTCTTGCTCCGTGTCGCCGACCGCCACACATCCGGAAACATCCGGCGAATAGGCGGAGCGCCCGATCCCGGTTGGCTCGATGACTATGGGATAGCGTGAGACAACATCACCGCGGCGATAGTTCATCATAAGCAGCCATTTCGGGCCGCTCCCAATCCTCCGCAAACGGAATCAACCATCGGCGCAGATCGGCAGCCTGAGATTCGTCGACCCCTCGCTCGCGAAGATCGACCCGGCTCGGCGGGATGGACCCAGGTCACGATGACACGTGATCCTTCGGCCGCTGCCAGAGGCTCCACAACTTCTAGTTTCCCGTTGCGGTAGATTCCTTCGACTGACTTCACCATAGGTTCAGTATGCCGCGCAGGACGCCACTGAGTCCAGACCCTTCCCTTGTCAGTAAATCTACACGGAAGCCCCGCCCAGTGACGCGTCCAAAACTGTTTTCTTCCCTGCCCAACTCACCCACTTCCCAATTCCCACCCCGTCGCGCCCGACACGCGAGTTAAAGCTTGGCGTCCCTCAAATTATTGATTATATGTTACTTATTTGTGATGATATCCAGGCAACGGCTACCAATCACAGTTTCTCTGTCCAGTATCTAGCCTTGTCCACTACTAGTAGACATGCTATTATCGTGGACAAATGGCTCATAGAACGGATCGCGAATTCGAGCCCCTTGACGCTCTCCGGCGCATTCCGTTCGTGCGCGATCTCCATTATGAACCCGCACCCAACGGGAAGGACCTGGCGTGCGACGGGAAACTCGATATTCAAACTCCTGCTCGTCATTTTCACCTTCTGGCCGAAGCTAAGCGATCCTTCCTCACTCGCTCCGGGGTCAATCAACTTCTTGCTTGGGTTAAGCAGGTGAGGTCGGTAAGCCGCACCAGGTTATTCTGCTAGCGCGTCACATGCCCCGCCCGGTTGCGGAGCGTCTCATCGAAGCCAAGGTCAACTTCGCGGACGCTGTGGGCAACATCCATCTGGCGTTGGGAGACCGCTACAATTGGACCGTCGTCGGCAAGCCAGCATCGGAACCTGTGTCAGCACGACGCCCTATTAGTGCGGCGCAACTTCAATTGCTATTCCAGTTCGTCACCCATCCTGAGTCGGCCAACTGGCCGGTCCGCCGATTGGAGTTGGCAGCTGGCATAAGCAAGAGCAGAGCCGCACAAACCCGGCAACAGTTGGTCGCCGAGGGCCTGCTCACGCGCAAAGGGAAGGTTTATCGGCTTGGACCGAAGAACTTGCTGGCTGAGCGCGTCTCCTTCGGTTATGCACAAGTGCTCCGTCCAAAACTCGTGGTCGGCAGATTTCGCTTCGGCGAGAAGACAGCGGAAATGTTTCTAGCTCGCCTTCGTAACAGCACGCCCTCGGGCCTCAGGTATGCACTGACAGGTGGGCCGGCTATTGATCTCCTGCAACACTTCTATCGGGGACCGGAGGTGCCGATGTCCCTCGAACCATCCTCCCGTCGAATGACGCAGGAGCTTAGGCTGCTCCCAGACAGTGAAGGCCCGGTAACGCTGTTGCGAGCATTTGGGGAAACGGTGTTTTGGCAAGAGCGTGATAATCATATGCTCGCGCCACCGTGGCTGATCTATGCCGAGCTTTTGTACAGCAATGACCCGCGCGCACACGAAGCCGCGCGCGAATTTCAGAAAGAATTGTCGTTATAGCTCACCGTGCTGACACCGGCCCCAATTAGAGGATCTCGCCCAGCTGCACGGCGTTGCCGAACAATTCGAAGCTGATGTTGCCATCATCGGTGCGGCTGCTCTCCTTTGCTTCGTTGATATCGGACGGTTCACCAGGGATATTGATCTCGTGGTGGCGTTGGATCTGGAAGACTTTACGGCGTTCGCCGGCGAACTTAGGACTCATGGATGGACTCAGGAGGGCCGCAGAGAGCATCGTTGGCACGGGCCGAGAGGTTCGATCATCGATTTGCTGCCGGCCGGTCCGGGACTGCGCCGAGCGAAGCGTATTGTTTGGCCCGAGAGTGAGCTCGAAATGAGCCTGGTTGGCTTCGAGCACGTCTTTACCCGGGCGCTGCCATTTTCATTCGCAGATGGCGTCCACTACCGTGTGGCTCCTCCACCGGTCATCGCGTTGCTCAAGATCATCGCCTTCATGGAGGATCAAAATGGTCGAAAGAAAGACCTCTTTGACCTCACGGAATTGTTCCGCCGCTATGAGGCGGCGAGCGATCGTATATTTAGCGACGACGTCTTCGCGGCGGAGTTGGAAGAAATCGATTACGCCAACGCGTTTCTCCTCGGCATGGATGTGGGGGCTATCGTTGCAGATGAAGAGGCCGGAATTTTAAGGGCCTTTCTACAAGCCCAGGGCATTTCTGACGAAGAACTGCTAGAGCTGGATCGGGAAGATATGCAGCAACGCGAAGCGTCGCGGTTCCAACAGCACTTCCGTGCATTTCGGAAAGGAATCGAGCACAGCCGAGGCAGGTGAATCACGAGCCCAAATCCTTTTTCTTCCCTTCCCCCTCATCCACTTCCCAACTTCCACCCCGTCGCGCCCCACCCACGCAAGTTAAAACCAAATTGAAGGAGATATCAGATGCCAGATTCAAAAGTTTCCACTGCCGATCGCGCCATCCATCGCGCCGCCATAAATAAAGCCAACGCCCAGAAATCCACCGGACCCCGCACCGCAGCCGGTAAACAGCGCTCTTCCCTCAACGCTCTGCGCCACGGATTAACAGGTCAAACCATCGTCCTGCCTTCCGAGGACCTCGCCGCCTACCAGCGCCACTCCCAGTCCTTCCTCGCTGAATACCAGCCCAAAGGCGCCACCGAAACCCAACTCGTCCAGTCCCTCCTCGACACCGCCTGGCAAGTCAACCGCGCCGCCGCCGTCGAGACCAACCTCTTCTCGCTCGGCATCACCGAAATGGAGGAACGGATCCGCGCCAGCCATCCTGAGGCCGAGACTGCCCTCGCCATGGCGCTCGCCTACCGGGAGCACAACCGGGCCTTCGCCAACATCGGCATTTCCCGCCAGCGCCTCACCCGCCAGTTCGACCGCACTCTCAATCAACCCCGCCAGATCCAAGCCGACCGCCGCGCAAACGAAGAGCGCCAACTCGACAATGCCGCTAAGATTTTGAAAATGCACCAGGACGAAAACCTCCACCTGACCGCCCCGCACAATCTCACCCCCTACAATCCCGCCGACGATGGCTTCGTTTTTTCCAAACGCCGAAATTGAAACCTATATGGGCCGCGAAGAACGCCGCCAGCAAGCCGACCTGCACGACTTCGAGGCTCATGCGTAGCCGCCCAACCAGAAACCAGAAACCAGAAACTAGAAACCAGAAACTAGAAACCAAGCGCCGATGCGAGTGCGCTAAATTAGTTCTCAGGTGCAAACTTTCGACCTGCTGGTCATCGGCTCAGGTCCGGCCGGGCAGCGGGCAGCGATCCAAGGCGCAAAATTAGGCAAGCGCGTCGGCGTTATCGAGCGGCGGGAAGTCGTCGGTGGCGTCTGCGTCAACACCGGGACAATTCCCAGCAAGACTTGCCGCGAAGCCGTCCTGCATCTTTCCGGTTATTATTACCAGAACGTCTACGGCGTCAACTATCGCGTCAAAGAAAAGATCAGCATGGCGGACCTGGCCTTCCGCGTCCAGCACGTCATCAAGACCGAGATTGACGTCATCCAGGCGCAGTTGTCGCGCAACAATATCGAGCTGATCACTGGCCTCGCGACTTTCACGGATCCGCACACCGTCCGATTCCAAAATTCGCGCGGCGCGCAGGCTTATTCGTCCGAAGCCATCATCATCGCCACCGGCACTAAGCCGGCCTGTTCGCCCAAAGTTCCGACCAACGGTCGAAACATTGTCGATAGCGACCAGGTTTTGGACATGCCGGAGATTCCAAAAACGCTGATCGTTGTCGGCGGTGGCGTCATCGGCGTCGAGTATACCTGCATGTTTGCGGCCTTGGGCGTGCGCGTCATCCTGGTGGAAAAGCGGCCCAGGCTTTTGGAATTCGCCGATTCGGAAATGGTCGAGGCGCTCTCCTACAATCTGCGCGACCATCGCGTCACCATGCGGCTCAACGAAGAGGTCGAGAGCGTCGAAGAATTGCCCGACGGCTCCGTGGTTGCAAACCTCGAAAGCAAGAAAAAACTAAGCGGCGATGCGCTATTGTATGCGGTCGGCCGCCAAGGCAACGTCGACGAGCTGGACCTCGCCACTGCGGGGGTCGAGTTCGATGCGCGTGGCCGCATAAAGGTAGATGCCGACTACCGTACTACTCAGCCCCACATCTACGCCGTCGGCGATGTCATCGGGTTCCCCAGCCTGGCGTCGGTCTCCATGGAGCAGGGCCGCATCGCCGCCGCTCACGCCTTCGGCAAAATCATTCAGTCTAATCCGGCCAGTTATCCGTACGGAATTTATACGATCCCCGAGATTTCTTTTATCGGCAAGACCGAAGAACAGCTCACCGACGAAGATGTTCCGTATGAAGTCGGCGTAGCCTATTACCGCGAAATCGCTCGCGGCCAGATCCGCGGCGACACCACCGGCCGCCTGAAAATTATCTTTCATCGTGAAACAAAGAAGGTGCTGGGAGTCCATATCATCGGGGAGGGAGCGTCGGAGCTTCTTCACATCGGCCAGGCGGTCATGATCTTCGACGGCACGGTGGAGTATTTCGTCGATACCGTTTTCAATTATCCGACCTTGGCCGAATGTTATAAAGCCGCGGCGTTCAACGGTCTGAACAAGCTCTCCAAGCTTTGAGTGGCGCGGGGCCATGCCCTGCGAATCAAAATGAAAGCCATCGGAATCACTACTGCAGAGCGCATCGCCGCCGGCCTGGTGGAGGGCCATCGTCTGATCGGCCCGCTGCGCGTGTTTGAAGAAGGACCCGAATCCGAGCCGCTTTTCAGCACGCCGCTGGCCGGCATCGCCGAATGCATTGCGCGCGAGGTCCAGACCGTTGCCGCCGGTACCCACATCGATGTCATCGGCATTGGATTTCCCGGCATCATCCGCAATGGCTTTATCGAAGAATCTCCCAACCTGAGGCAGCTCAAGGGCGCCAATATCCGTGAGGCGCTGTCGAGCGCGTTCCGCGGCGTGGGTATCGATGTGCCCGTGCAGGTCTATAACGACGCTGACGCCATGGCTGCCGGCCTTGCAGCTACGCGCGGTCATCTCGACCGGCTCATCCGCGTGTGGACCCTCGGCTTCGGGATCGGTTTCGGTATTTATCCCTGGCACGAAGGCATCTGGGAAGGCGGCCACGTTGTCGTTTCTTTGGACCCCCGCGAGCGCTACTGCGGCTGTGGTGGAACGGGGCATCTGGAAGGCATCATGGGTAATCGCGCCATGCGCTTGCGCTTCTTGGATATGGAGCCGGATGAAATTTTCGACAACGCCCACAAAGGCGACCCGCGCTGCGTCGAGTTCGTAAAGCTGTGGCATAGCGCGCTGGCCGCCGCAACCGCCAGCTCAATTCATCTTGCCGGACCAGGCAAGTTCTTCGTCACCGGATTTAACGCCAAGCATCTGGATATCAACCTGCTCCATCAGTATCTCCATGACATGGTCAAGATGAGCCCTCTGCAAGGTTACGTTTTCGAAGTCGTTCCCGGCGGCGACGAGATGGCCGTCATCGGCGCGGCGGTGAATGCGTTGCGCGCCGTGTTCCCAGCCTGAAAATGCCAGACCAATATGACTTCCTGATCGTCGGCGGCGGTCAAGCCGGTCTGCCGCTGGCGCGCGATCTCGCGAAAGCGGGGAAGAAGGTCGCTCTGGCAGAGCGCAAGTACCTCGGAGGATCCTGCGTTAACGTCGGCTGCACGCCCACCAAAGCCGCCATCGCCTCCGCCCGGCTTGCTCATCTTGCCCGGCGAGCCACAGAGTTTGGTCTTCGAATCCCGCAAGTGGAAGTCGACTTTCCCGCCGTCCTCCGACGCGCCGGCGCCATTGCGCTCGCAGCGCGCAGCGGGCACGATAAAAGCTTCGAAAACTCAGAAAATCCGAAACTGCTCCGCGGTCACGCGCGATTCCTAGGCCCCGGCTTCGAGCTCCAGGTGGGCTCAGTGCGGGTCTCGGCCAAGCAGGTAGTCCTCGACACAGGGACCCGCACGACCATTCCAAAAAACACCGGCCTCGAGAAAGTCGCCTACATCCACTCCGGCAATTGGCTCGACCATACCGAACTTCCCGAGCGCCTGGCCATGATCGGCGGCAGCTATATCGGGCTTGAAATGGCTCAGTTCTACCGGCGCATGGGAAGTCAGGTTACTGTTTGGGAGACCTCGCCCCGCATCGCCGTGCATGAGGACGAGGAGGTCTCCACCGGGATTCAGCAATTCCTCGAACGCGAAGGCATCCAGTTTCACCTGAATGCTCACATACAATCCATCGATCAACTGGGCGCCACTCACGTCTTCGCGGCCACCGGCCGTACGCCCAACACCGATGATCTCGGCCTCGAAACCGTTGGTGTGGAAACGGACCCGCACGGTTTCGTGAAAATCGACAAACGCCTTGCAACGAACATTCCGGGCATTTGGGCAGCCGGCGACATCCGCGGCGGCCCGCTCTTCACGCACACGTCCTGGGACGACTATCGCATTCTCCTGTCGCAGATCTCGGGCGACGGCTCGCGTACCACCGACCGCATCGTTCCATATGCCATGTTTACCGATCCCGAGCTTGGCCGCGTTGGGCTCACCGAACGGGACGCGCGCGAGAAAGGATTGAAGTTTCGCGTCTCCCGCTTCGAAATGAAGCGCAATGGTAAAGCGCGCGAGATCGGCGAGCCCGACGGCTTCATCAAAGTTCTGCTCGAAGAAGGCACCGGCAAAATTCTGGGCGCGGCGGTTCTCGCCACCGAGGGCGCCGAGCTGGTCCACATGTTTATCGACATCATGAACGCCGGCGCATCATCCACCGTGATTCGTGACGCTATTCACATTCATCCGACGCTCGCCGAAGCCGTCCAAAGCGCCGTCACCTGACGGTCTGCTTCAGTTACACTACTGTTTACCGGATGCGCGAGCAAATCTCTCCGGCCCGTGCCTTGAGCGGCGCCATCCAACTCCCCGGCGACAAGTCGATTTCGCATCGCTACGGGATGCTGGCCGCCATCGCCGAAGGCGTTTCGAAAATCGAGAACTATTCCACCGGCGCCGATTGCCAGTCGACCCTGGCCTGCATGCAGGCGCTGGGCGCGCGCGTCGAAAAACAGGAAGGCTTGGTATCCATTGAGGGGCGCGGCCTCGACGGTTTGCATGCGCCCTCCGCGATGCTCGACGCCGGTAATTCCGGTTCCACCATTCGGATGCTCTCGGGCATCTTAGCAGCGCAACGCTTCGACGCTCGAATCGGAGGCGATGAATCGCTATCCCGGCGGCCCATGGAGCGGATCATGAAACCGCTGACTGAAATGGGAGCGAGCATTGAAGCCCGCGAGAATCGCTTTCCCCCGCTGACCATTCGTGGAACGAAGCTTCATCCGATCGAATATACGCTGCCTGTCGCGAGCGCACAGGTGAAGAGTTGCGTTTTGTTGGCCGGCCTCTATGCCGATGGCCGCACTATCATTCACGAGCCGGTCCGCACTCGGGATCACACCGAGCTAGCATTGCGCGAGTTCGGCGCGGAACTCGAGGTTCAGAGGAAATCAATCACTCTGACTGGGCGGCCGCACCTCAGAGCCCGCGATCTGCGCGTGCCGGGAGATCTCTCCTCGGCGGCGTTCTTCCTGGTTGCCGCCCTGATCGTCGCTGAGTCGGATTTAACCATTCGCTCCGTGGGCTTGAATCCGACCCGTTCCGCCCTGCTCGATTTCCTTGCCGAAATGGGCGCGGCCATCAAGGTTCTGGACATCACCCAGACCGCCGGTGAATTGATCGGCGACGTATCAATAAAAAAATCGCGGATCCGCGGCGGACTGCTGGAGAAAGCGCGGACCGCGGCCCTGATCGACGAGATCCCCGTTCTGGCGGTCCTCGGCGCAGCCAGCGAGGATGGTCTTATCGTCCGCGATGCCGCCGAACTGCGTGTCAAAGAGACCGACCGCATCGCTACTATTGCGGACAACTTCCATCGCATGGGATTGGCGATCGAGATTCGTCCGGATGGCTTCCAGGTGCCGGGCCGCCAGCACTTCCACGCCGCTGAGCTCGATTCTTTCGGCGACCACCGCATTGCCATGGCCTTTTCCATCGCAGCCTTGGCTGCCGACGGTCCTTGCACCATCACAGGCGCCGAGTCAGCCTCCGTGTCTTTTCCCGAATTTTTCGCTACACTACATCGAGTCACCCGTATGGCAGTAGCTGATCTAACCCTCGAAGGCCTGATTCACGATTTGAATAACGTGTTTCAGACGATCGGAGAGAACGCCGATCTGCTCGAAAGCGATCCTAAATGGCAGAAGGTCGCACAGACCTTGCAGCGCAGCGTCCATCGCGGCCAGCGAATCGTGCATAGCATTCTGGAAACCACCGGCTCGGCTACCGATCTGGCGCCCGTCATCGATAACGCCGCGCAATTTTGCCAGGATTATCTGGAATGCGCCAATAGTCAGCGAATCGGATTCACCCAAGAGATCGACCGTGAGTTTCACTTGAAAGGCGATCCTGCTCAATGGGAGCGCGTCCTAGTCAACTTATTCTTGAACTCCGCCCAGGCCGGCGCCAAGAATATTCACGTGAAGGCGCGCCAGCAGGAAATTGTCGTGAGCGATGACGGCCCGGGAATTTCCCCCGATCTGCTGCCTCGGATTTTTCAGCCGCGCGTGTCAACCAAGTCGATTATCTCGGGGCTGGGACTCTATGTGGTGCAGTCCATCGTGGAGCAGAATGGCGGCACGGTCAGCGCTGCCAATGGACCCGGCGGCGGCGCGGTCTTCACTTTGCACGTATAGGCCCGCCATACGCCTCATCCAGAATCTGCACCACATGCGCCACTCTCTGTCCGCGGCCAAACTTCTGAACACCCGCGGCCAATTGCAGCATGCATCCTGGATTCGCCGTGACGATCACCTGTGCGTCCGTACCATTGACGAAATCCATCTTCTTGCGGAGCAGTGCCATCGCCATCCCCGTATGCACGACGTTATAAATTCCCGCGCTGCCGCAGCACAAGTCCGATAGAGGCATCTCGTGAAGCTGCAATCCGGGAACCGCATTCAATAGTTTCCGGGGCGCGGAACGGATTTTTTGCCCGTGCGCCAAGTGGCACGAATCCTGGTATGTAACGGTCACCGACTGGGGCTTCATGTCCATGACGTTGAGATCGATGGATGCGAGAAACTCGTTCACGTCTTTCACCAGCGCCGAAAAACGCCGGGCTTTCTCCGCATACTCAGCGTCGTGCTCCAAAAGCTCACCGTATTCTTTCAGCGTCGATCCGCAGCCGCCCGCGTTGGTAACGATGGCGTCATATTCACCTTCCAGCAAGGCATCGATGTTTTGCCGGGCCAGCTCCCGCGCCTTCTCCCGGATCCCGGCATGCACATGCAGGGCGCCGCAGCAGGTCTGAGTTCGGGGAATCGAAACCTCGCAGCCGTTCTTCTGCAGTACTCGCACGGTCGCCTCATTGAGCCGCGCGAAACTGATGTTCGCGATACACCCCCCCATAAACGCCACGCGATGCCGCTGCGTACCCTCGGGCGCCAGCACCCTCCCGTAATAGCCGAAGAAGAAAGGAGATTCGATTTCCGGCGCCAGACTCTCCACCTCACGCATTCTGGCCGGCAAAAAACCCAGCATTCGAACCAGTTTCTTCAAGCCGGTGGCCTGATAGAAATAAAGCAGCGTGCCGGCTATCCCAAGGTTTAGCTTGGACGGCAAGAGCTTCTGAAACACAATCCAGCGAAGCATTCGAACGTGCCACGGCCGCTGGATCTTGGTCTCGATCTCAGCGCGCGCTGCCTCTACCAGGCGCCCGTATTGCACGCCCGAAGGACAGGCAGTTTCGCAACCGCGGCAGGCCAAGCAAAGCTCGATGTGCTCTATATAGGAGGGGCTAATCGCCACTGCGCCGCTGGACACCTGCGCCATCTGATAAATCCGCCCTCGCGGAGAATCCATTTCAACGCGCAGCTCGCGATAGGTCGGGCAGGCGTTCAAACACAAGCCGCAATGCACACAGCGGTCGAGATCGGCCTGTTGCGGTTTGTCGAAATTCAAGAGCTCAGAGACGGCCATATAGTCTGCCGCGGTTAAGAAGATACTGCGGGTCGAACATTTCCTTTACCTTTTTCATCATCGCAAAGTCGGTTCCCGGCTCGGGCCATAAGTCTGACGTTTCGCGGACGCTGTGCGGAGCGAATTCCACCACGCACTTTCCTTTATGCCCCTCCCGATACAGCCTTTCGATATGGCGGAGATCTCCGGGTTGCGAATAGTACCAATAACACACACCCGATCCCGACCGCGCCAATACCGGCGCTGGCAATGTCTCCAGCACCTGCCCGACTTCTGAAAGCGTGCATGAAATCCGCACTACCACTCCGTCTGCATGCTCCCGCAAAAACCGCGGCGTGAACTCGCGAATCCGCTCCCACAGTTCCTGTTCCCCAGCCCCCTCTACCACCCGTGCGCCAGGCAATTCGCGCGAGTAGCGATCTAGCACCGCCGGGCTTCCGCCGCCCTGAATCATCAGATCATAACCCGCTGCCGATTTGACGATATCTACGGCGGCCGGTTGGAGGGGGCCTTTCAAGACCTTGTCCCGCGCCGCGATCGCCTCCGCCGACCGAACGAATTCCCGCACGAAAGTTCGCGTCCCCGCAGGCATCGGATGCAAGCGGAAGTTAATCACGACCACGGCCGCCAGCGTCCCGAACGATCCGATCATCAGCTTGCCCATATCCAATCCGGCGACGTTCTTCACCACCATTCCGCCGGATCGGATCAGTTTGCCTTCCAGCGTCGCGAACGTCATACCGATCACCATGTCCCGCGCAGTCCCGTACAGACGCCGGCGTGGGCCGCTCGCATTTGCTGCCACGATCCCGCCTATGGTCGCGTTCTCAGAAAATGGAGGATCGAGCGGAATCATCTGCCGATGCTCAGCCAGCACACGGAGCAATTCACGGTAGGGGATCCCGGCCTCTACGCTGATCGTCAGATCGTTGGGCTCGTATTGCAAAACACGATTCAGCTTCGTCGTCGAAATCCGCACATCCGCCACCGAGATCGGGCCGCCCATCCGATCCTTGGTCGAATTGCCGCACAATTGGATAGTCTGATGGTTGCGTTGCGCTACGGCTAGCGCTTCGGCCAGATCTTCCGGACTGCCGGGTACCATCATCAGCGTTATCGTACCAGCCGCGACATGCCGAACGTCTTGGGAAAATGGAACCTTCATGAATTTCGCGGATCTGGTGCGTTCTTTCTTACCGCTCCGCAACCCGATCGGCTTCGGCGCCAGCGACTTCATCGAACTCATCATCGCGGCGCTGCTGGTGCTGCTGGCGCTGGTTTCACGCCGCTGGATCGAGCCCTATGCGCGCAAGTTAGCGCCCAAAACCGGTTGGTGCATGTTGCTCCTGGCTATATTGCCGGTTGCGCTACGGCTCGCGCTCCTACCTCATCATCCGGTTCCCTCGCCCTATATTTATGACGAATTCAGCCATCTTCTGGTGGCCGACACGCTCCGGCATTTTCGCGTCGCCAATCCAGCGCATCCATTGCATCAGTTCTTCGAAACGTTCTTTGTGTTACAGCAGCCCACCTACAGCTCCATCTATCCTCTTGGGCAGGGCCTGTCGATGGCGCTTGGACGCATGCTGTTCGGCATTCCCTGGGCTGGCGTTCTCTTGTCCACCTCGGCCTTCTGCGCGCTCTGCTACTGGATGCTGCGCGGCTGGACCACGTCCCTCTGGGCGCTCGTTGGAGGTCTCCTCGCAGCCGTCGAATTTGGTCCGCTGAATCAATGGATGAACAGCTATTGGGGCGGAGCGCTCTCGGCAACGGCCGGATGCCTGGTTTTTGGCGCGATACCGCGATTGCGCGAATCCGGCAGGCCTCGTGATGCGGCGCTCCTCGGCCTCGGCCTGGCTCTTCAGCTACTGACTCGACCATACGAGTTCATCTTCCTGCTCGCGAGCGCAGCGCTGTTTCTCGCCCAGTCATTCCGTAAACCTGCCAAACTCGCGCCCGCCCTGCTCGTCCTACTGCCCGCCGTCGGGCTCACGCTGCTCCAAAACAAGCAAGTGACTGGGAGTTGGACGACGCTCCCCTACATAATGAGCCAGTACCAATACGGTGTCCCAGCCGCGCTCACCTTTCAATCCAAGCCGGTTCCTCACAACGATCTCACTCCACAACAGCAGCTCGATTACAAGATGCAGCTAGCGTTCGGGCCGAGCGGTCCCGAAACAGTCGCGACTTATCTGACGCGCTTGGCCTACCGAGCGCGATTTTATCACTTCTTCTTTCTCCCGCCGCTTTATCTCGCTCTCATTGCGTTCCTCTTCGCGCTACGCGAGGTCCGATTCGTCTTGGTCGCGCTTACGCTGCTGATCTTCGTGCTTGGAGTTAATTTTTTCCCAGCTTTCCAATTTCACTACATCGCCGCGGTTACGTGCCTGTTCGTTCTCATAAGCGTCACGGGGCTTCGGCAATTAAGCCGGCTGACCATTCGGGGATGGCCCGTGGGCAACGAAGCCGCCCGGCTGATCGTGTTCCTTTGCTTCGTCCATTTCATTTTCTTTTGCGGCCTTCACGTTTTCGACACGGCAGATTTCTCGCTCGCGATGCGACGCTTTGAAACCTGGGACTTCATTAACCACAACAACCCCGAGCGCCGGATCGAGGTCAACGGCGAGCTTGCAAACATTCCTGGCAAGTTGCTCGTTTTCGTCCGCTACTCGCCGCAGCACATTTTCCAAGACGAGTGGGTTTACAACGAAGCGGATATCGACCGCGCCCGCATCGTCTGGGCGCGGGACCTGGGCGCAACTGAAGACGAAAAACTGCGGCGTTACTATCCCGATCGTGCCGTCTGGTTGCTGGAACCCGATGCTCGCCCGCCCCAGCTCACCCGCTACGTCGCTGAGCCGCCCGCACCCATCCCGCAACCTTCGCCACTCCGGCTCGAGCAGGTGCACTAGCTAATGGATTTCCTGCGCTTCTTTCTGCCGCTTCGCAATCCCATCGGATTTGGCGCCGCTGATTTCATCGAGTTGATCTTGGTGGTTCTCCTGGCCATGCTTGTACTCGCTTCACGTCCCGTTCTAGAGCCCTACGCTCGCAGACTCGCTCAACATACCATCTGGTCCATGCTGTTGCTCGCCGCGCTCCCCATCGCGCTCCGTCTCGCGCTGCTGCCGCAATATCCCATCCCGTCTCCCAACGTGACCGATGACTTCAGCTATCTTCTTCTTGCCGACACGCTGCGCCATTTCCGTCTCGCCAATCCTCCCCACGCGCTGCATCAGTTCTTCGAAACATTCTTCGTGCTCCAGGAACCAACCTACAGTTCGATCTTTCCGCTCGGCCAAGGCATCGTCCTCGCTCTCGGCTGGAGCATCTTCGGACATCCCTGGGCAGGCGTCGCTCTTTCCATCGGCGCTTTGTGCGCGTTGTGCTACTGGATGCTCCGCGCCTGGACCACGCCCGGATGGGCCCTGGTAGGAGGGTTGCTGGCCGTCATCGAATTCGGACCGCTCAATCAGTGGATGAACAGCTTCTGGGGCGGGGCAGTCTCGGCTTGCGCGGGCTGCCTTGTATTTGGCGCGTTGCCGAGACTGCGCGAATCTCCAAGTTTTCGGAACGCTGCACTGCTCGGGCTAGGTCTGGCCCTGCAGCTCCTCACACGACCTTACGAGTTCATCTTCCTACTGGCGAGCGTGGTTTTGTTTGTTTTACTCGCCTTCCGCGAAGCCCTGAAGCTCACGCCAGCGCTTTTTGTTCTGCTTCCTGCCATCGGGCTGGTTCTACTCCAGAACAAGCAGGTTACCGGCAGTTGGACCACGCTGCCCTACATGCTTAGCCAAAATCAATACGGCGTGCCGGCCAGCTTTACGTTCCAGCCCAACCCCGTCCCACACCGGCAGCTTACGCGCGAGCAGCAGCTCGACTACGAAATCCAATCGGAGGCCCACGGCTCCACGACTGACACGGTCCGGACGTTCTGGGGGCGCTACCTCAGCCGCGTTCGCTTTTACCGCTTCTTCTTCCTCCCGCCGCTCTATCTCGCCTTGCCGGCCTTTTTGCTCGTGGTTCGCGAGCGCCGTTTCCAGTGGGTGATCCTCACGCTGCTCATTTTCAGCCTCGGGGCTAATTTCTATCCGTACTTTTATGCCCACTACATCGCGGCCGTCACCTGCCTGTTTGTACTGGTCAGTGTTATCGCGCTCGAACGCTTAAACCGTTTCAATACTGCACGCCTGATCCTGTTTCTTTGCGCCGCCCATTTCGCATTTTGGTACGGCCTGCATCTTTCCGGGAATCAGCCGCTTAACGCCGCGATGACGCCGTACGAAACGTGGGACGCCATCAATCATGACGATCCCGACGGCCGCATCGCGATCAACAAGCAGCTTGCGCAGTCTCCCGGAAAGCAGCTGGTATTTGTTCGTTATTACCCGCCGCACGAATTCCGCGAGTGGGTCCACAACCTGGCCGATATCGATGCCTCGAAAGTTGTTTGGGCGCGGGACCTCGGCTCCGAGGAAAACGAAAAACTCCGCACTTACTACCCCGATCGCAAGGCTTGGCTGCTCGAACCCGATTTCCGCCCGCCTCGCCTTACACCTTTGAATTAGGACCGGACGCCGCAGCCCAGGGGCGGGTGTATACTCGAATGCCAGGTATCTTTGGAGGAACCAATGAAGCTATCTCTGCTGGTTTTCGGAATCGCTCTCTGGCTTGGATCTGCCGCTGTCGCGGCTCCCATTACTTACGTCGCCACTTTGAACGGACCAAATGAAGGCACTCCATCTCCGGGCACCGGAACTGGTTTGGTCATAATTGATACCACGGCCAACACGTTGTTCGTAACGGAGTCCTTTTCTGGTTTGCTGGCGAACACGACCGCGTCTCACATTCACTGTTGCACCGGTACTCCCCTGACCGGAACAGCGGGCGTAGCGACCCAAGTCCCGTCGTTCAGTTTGTTTCCGCTTGGCGTCACCTCTGGAAGCTTCATGCAGACTTTCGATCTTACGATGGGCTCTTCCTGGAACCCGGCGTTCATCAGTGCGAATGGAGGAACTCCGGCGGGCGCGGAAGCAACTCTGGCAGCCGGGACTCGCCGCTGGAGACGCCTACCTGAACATTCACACGACACAATTTCCCGGCGGCGAAATCGAAGGCTTCTTGACGCCGCAAGTTCCTGAACCCGGCACGTTCGGACTGGCGTTGTTCGGGGTTGCCGGGGTTCTCGCGTGGCGGCGTAAGCGCCAGACCCGCTAAAATAAACCAGCGCCGCTCTCGGCTCAGTTATTGTTTGGACAAATGAAGGCTACGACCGAAATCCCCGATTCCCTGTTCCACCAGGTTAAAGCGACCGCCGCCGAGCAGGGTTCCTCCCTCAAGGATTTCCTCACGGAGGCCGTGCGCGACCGGTTGCGAAAAAAAGCTGCTTTGCCGAACCTCGACAAACCCTGGATGCGCGCTTTCGGCGGCCTGCGCGACTTGCATCGAGAGACCAAGCGGCTGGATCGCGTCATCCAACGGGAATTCGAGCGCATTGACGAAGAGGATCGGCGTTGATTGACGAGGAGCCCCGTTCGACGCCAAAATCTGTCCTTGTTCGAACTGCTGGGCGTCGGTCTCGAAACCAGCGCGGCGATATGCGGAACTTCGGCGCGAGTTGAAGATTGCAGGAACGCCCGTTCCCAGCAATGACACCTGGATCGCCGCTCTGGCGCGCGAGCATCGGCTCCCCGTGGTGACGCGCGATGTTCACTTCCAAGCCATCCGCGGCCTGCATCTGCTTACCTGGTAACGCCTTGAAACTAGAGTGGAATGATAAGATTGAACCATAGAAGGTCAATCCATGGATTCCCGCCGTAAATTCATCGGCACCATGGCCACTGGCCTCGCCACCACCCTCGCCTCACCGCAAGGCGTGCTCGGGCGCGAACGACCGCATCCGCATGGGCATCATCGGCATCGGCGACCGCGGCACCGAGCTGGTCCACTGGGCGCTCGCCTGCCCCAACGTCGATTTCGTCGCCTTCGCCGACATCTACACCAAGCGCCTGGAAGATGCCAAGAGCGCTGGTCCCCAACGCCGCCACCTATCTCGATCATCGCCGCCTGCTCGACGACAAAACCATCGACGCCGTCATCATCGCCACGCCGCAGCACCTGCACTGCGAGCACTTCGTCAATTCCATCCAGGCCGGCAAGCACGTCTATCAGGAAAAGACCATGGCGTTCACGGTGGACCACGCCAAGCGCATGCGCGCCGCCTACCGCAAAGCGCCCAAGCTCACCGTCCAGGTCGGCCATCAAGTCCTGTTCGTCGGGCCAGATGCCCGATGCGCTGAGCTTCCTCGCCAGCGGCAACGTCGGGAAAATCACCGCCGTCCACATGCACATGTATCGCAACACGCCGCATGGCAAACCGCAGTGGGCGCGCCCGGTCTATCCGGACATGACATCCGGAAAACATTCTGTGGAATTCGTTCCTCGGCGAAGCGCCGCAAGCGCGATTTCGACGCCAATCGCTACATCAACTGGCGCTTCTTCTGGGACTATTCCGGCGGCAACGTCTACGAAAACATGTGCCACCAGCTTTCCTTCTGGTACAAGGCGCTGAATCTGCAAATCCCCAAAGCCGTCACCATGACCGGCGGCATCTATCTGTGGAAGGACGGCCGCGAAGTTCCCGACACCATGAACGTCTCGCTCGAGCAGCCCGAAGAGATTCTCGTCAGTTGGGATTCCGGCTTCGGCAACAACCAGCTCGGCGTCACCGAAGACGTGCTCGGCGACCGACGGCACCATCTCCAAGGGCCAGCCATTCGCTACATGCCGCAAAAAGTGAATCGCCCCGACGGCGACGGAGCTGCTGGGCCGCACCACGCGCCGCGCCAACGCCCACATGCAGAATTTCTTCGACTGCATCCGCTCCGGCAAGGAACCGAACTGCCCCTTCGATCTGGGGTTCCGCGTCTCCATCGCCTGCCGCATGGCGGTGGACAGCTATCGCCAGCAGCCGCGACGATGCGCTGGGACCCGCAGAAAGAAGATGATCGTCTGATCCGCGACATGGAATTCGACTACACGCCGGAGCAGATCCAGCTTCGCAAAGACCGTCCGCGAATTTGCCGAAGCCGAGATCGCTCCGCACGTGCTCGAGTGGGATGAGGAGCAGATCTTTCCCGCTGGAGGCGATCAAGAAAGCCGGCGAACTCGGTTTCCTGGGAGCCATCTTCCCGGAAGAACTGGGCGGCGCCGGACTCGGCTACATCGATTACGCCATCATCATCGAAGAACTGTCGCGCGTCGATCCGTCCGTCGGCCTGATCGTCGCCGCGCACAATTCGCTCTGCACCAATCACATTTATCTGGCCGGCAGCGAGGAGCAGCGCCAGAAATACATTCCCAAGCTGGCGACCGGCGAGTGGATCGGTTGCTGGTCGCTGACCGAGCCCGAAGCCGGCTCGGACGCCGCGGGAACGCGCACCAAAGCCGTTAAGGACGGCGCATTGCTGGGTGCTGAACGGCGGCAAGACCTTCACCACCAACGCCCAGTACGCCGACGTCTGCGTCGCCATGGCGGTGACCGATCGCGCCGCGTCGCAGCACGGCATCTCGGCATTCATTCTCGAAAAGGGCATGCCCGGCTTCCGCGTCGGCAAGAAGGAGAACAAGCTCGGAATGCGCGCCAGCGCGACCGGCGAGGTGCTGTTCACCGATTGCCGCGTCGCCGGAATCGCAACTGCTCGGCAAGCGCGGCGAAGGCTTCGTCGATAGCCTGCGCATTCTCGACGGCGGCCGCATCTCCATCGCCGCGCTGGCGGTCGGCACTGGCGCAAGGCGCTTACGAAGCCGCGCTGAAATATTCCAAGCAGCGCAAGCAATTCGGCCGCTTCATCTCCGAGTTCCAGGCCATCCAGAACAAGCTGGCCGACATGGCGACCGAGATCGAAGCCGCGCGCCTGCTGACCTATCGCGCCGGCTGGATGAAGGACCAGGGCCAGCGCGTCACCAAGGAATCGTCGATGGCCAAGCTGTTCTCGTCCGAGATCGCGGTGCGCGTGGCCAACGAAGCCGTGCAGATCCACGGCGGCTACGGGTTCATCAAGGATTATCCGGTCGAGAAGTTCTATCGCGACGTGAAGCTGTGCACCATCGGCGAGGGCACCAGCGAGATCCAGCGGCTGGTGATCGCCCGCCAATTGTTGAAGATCGTGACTGACTGGACGGACTGGGCGCGCCTCAGCGAAATCCGTGGCCGGCGATCTCTCGCGCGCCTTGGCCCGCGCCGCCACCGCCATCGAGAACCGGTCCATCGCGCCGAGCGCTGCTCAAAGAACTCTTTCCCTCACACCGGAAGGCGACGGTGATCGGCATCACCGGCTCCCCCGGCGTCGGGCAAGAGCACGCTGGTCGATCGGCTGGTCCACGAGCTGCGCCGCGAGAACAAACAGGTCGGCGTTATCGCGGTCGATCCCGACCAGTCCCTACACCGGCGGCGCGATTCTCGGCGATCGCATCCGCATGCTGGCCCATCACGCCGACCCCGGCGTTTTCATCCGCTCCATGGCGACGCGCGGCTGGCTGGGCGGGCTGGCCGCGGCCACTACCGATATGGCGCTGCTGCTGGACGCCGCCGGCAAAGACGTGGTGCTGATCGAAACCGTGGGCGTCGGCCAGGACGAAGTGGAAATCGCGAGGCTGGCCGACGTGACGGTGGTGGTGCTGGTGCCCGGAATGGGCGACGATGTGCAGGCCATCAAGGCCGGCATCATGGAAATCGCCGACGTCTTCGTCATCAACAAAGCCGATCAGCCCGGCGCGGACCGCCTGGAGCGCGAGATCAAAGCCATCCAAAGCCTATCGACCCGCAAAGACGGCTGGATGCCGCCGGTCGATTCGGACCGTCGCGACCGAAGGGCAGGGAATCGACTGAGGCTCTGGCCGCGATACGATCGTTTCTAGCAGCGGGGCGGCAGCGAAAGCCGCGCCGTCGCGAACTGGACATCTGCGGCTGCGCGAGATGCTGCGCGAGCGGTTGCTGGAACGCTTTTCGGATGTCGATTTCCAGGCCGCCGCGGAAAAGGTCGCGGCGCGGCAACAGGATCCTTACTCGAATCATCGATGGCTGGCTCAAACACATGCCTAAAGATTGATCATCTCGGCATCGCCGTGCGGTCGCTGGACGCCGCTCTGACGCTTCTACGAAGAGCAGCTCGGCTTCGCGGTCGGCCTGCGCGAAACCGTCGAACAGGAAAAAGTGAACGTCGCCATGCTGCCCGCCGGCGGAGTCGCGCATCGAACTGCTGGAAGCCACCGAAGCCGGATTCGGTGATCGCCAAGTTCATCGACAAGCGCGGCGAAGGGCTGCATCACGTCGCCATCAAAGTGCCCGATCTTGCGAGCCGCCGTCGCGCGTCTGAAATCCAGCGGCGCGCGCTTGATGAACGAACCGCGGCCGGGCGCAGGCGGCCATCTTTACGTCTTCGTGCATCCGTCCTCGACCGGCGGCGTTTTGCTCGAACTGATACAGGAATGAAACCAACCATCGGAATTATCGGCGGCAGCGGGTTGTACTCGATGCCCGGCTTTGAAGCGCAGGAGGAAGTGACGATCGACACGCCGTGGGGCAGGCCCTCCGATCCGTACGTCGTCGGAAAGCTGGCGGGCAAAGAGGTCGCGTTTCTCGCGCGTCACGGCCGCGGCCATCGCATCTCGCCTTCGGAGCTGAATTTCCGCGCCAATATCTACGGATTCAAGATCGCTCGGCGTCGAGCGCATCATTTCGCTCAGCGCCGTCGGCTCGCTGAAAGAAGAACATCCGCCGCTGAAATTCGTAATCCCCGATCAGTTTTTCGATCGCACGCGCGGCCGCGTCTCCACCTTCTTCGGCGAAGGCTTGGTCGCGCACGTCAGCTTCGCCGATCCGGTCTGCCCGCAGCTCTCCGAAGTCGTCGCGCAGATCGTGCGTGCAGGCCGGGGTCGACGTGGCACAAGGGCGGCACTTACCTCTGCATGGAGGGTCCGGCGTTTTCGACCAAAGCCGAATCGAACGTTTATCGCAGTTGGGGCATGGACGTGATCGGCATGACCAATCTGCAGGAGGCCAAGCTCGCGCGCGAAGCCGAGATCTGCTACGTGACGGTCGCCATGGTCACCGACTACGATTGCTGGCACGAAGAGCACGATGCCGTGACGGTCACCGATATCCTCGCCAACCTGAGCCAGAATGCCGAGAACGCCTGCAAAGTGGTGGCCGCCACTGTCGCCGGCATGCCGGCCGCGCGCGAATGCAAGTGCGGATCGGCGTTGGCCCACGCCTTGATTACCGATCGCAAGACGATCCCGGAAGCCACCCGGAAGAAACTGGAGTTGCTGGTTGGAAAATACCTCGGCTGATTCACTGGCGCAGGAACTGCTGGCGCACTGCCTGGCGGGCTCACCCTGCCCTGAACGGCTGCTCGATGATTTGCTCGAAGGAGACCGCAGCCGCGCCTTGTTCCGCATCGTGGTGGAGCGTCTGGCCGATCTGTTCGAGCCGCGGCTGTGCGACGTTTACGCCGATCTGTTCTCGGAAGTGATCGCGCGGCGCATTCCCGATCTGCATGCCGAGCATCTGGTGGCGCGGTACGAGCGGGTGCGGCGGCCGCGAAAGTTCGATCGCGATCCCGCCGCGATTCGAAATGTATTCGTGCTTTCCCGCGTCACGCTGGGCGCCGATGTCGCGGTCACCAGCATCATGCTGGATGCGGCCAAGCAGAAGTTCCCGAACGCTCAGATCTATTTCGTCGGACCGCAGAAAGCCTGGGAGCTGTTTGCGGCCGATCCGCGATTGAGACACATCTGCCATTGCTTATGGCCGCAGCGGAACGCTCGACGACCGGCTTTCGATTTGGCGCGGCTCTGCGGGAAACCATCGGCAAACCGGCCAGCATCGTCATCGATCCCGATTCCCGCCTGACGCAGCTGGGCCTGCTGCCGGTCTGTCCGGAAGAGGATTACTACTTCTTCGAAAGCCGCTCGTACGGCGGCGACGGCGATGAGCCTCTCTCCGAGTCTGGCGCGGCGGTGGGTTTCGGAAACATTCGGGGTCGCCGACGCCGCGGCCTTATATTCGCACCGGCCTGGATGCCGCGGAAGTCGCGACTACGGTCAGCTTCGGAGTCGGGGAGAATCCAGCCAAGCGCGTTGCCGATCCGTTCGAAGAAGAGCTGCTCCGCAGTCTGCCGCGACCGGTTCTGATCGACAGCGGCGCGGGTGGCGAAGAAGCCGATCGCGTCGAACGCGCGGTTGCTCGAGCGGGCCCGGGCATCGCGATGTGGGACGGATCGTTCGCCGGCTTCGCGGCGCATATCCAGCGCAGTCACTTGTACGTTGGCTACGATTCCGCCGGCGGGCATGTCGCCGCGGCCTGCGGCATCCCGATGATCAGCATCTTCGCCGGCTTTGCATCCGAACGAATGTTCCAGCGCTGGCGTCCCACCGGCCCGGGCAAAATCGACGTGCTTCGCGCCGACCAATTTTCCGGGCCAAGCCCCTTGACAAAGGCTATACTTCGATTATTATAGAAATATGGAAACGGACATCAAGGAAGTCGTCAAAGAACGATATGGACGCGCCGCCCGGGGCGTTTCTAGCGGCACCCGTTCATGCTGCGGAGGCTCCTGCGACCCCATCACCAGCAATCTCTACGATTCCTCTCAGACCGACGTGTTGCCCGAAGAGGCCGTCAAAGCATCGCTCGGCTGCGGAAATCCGACCGCGCTGGCGAAGCTAAATCCCGGCGAAACGGTGCTCGATCTGGGGTCGGGCGGCGGCATCGACGTTCTGCTTTCGGCCCGGCGGGTCGGGCCCACCGGCAAAGCCTACGGTCTCGACATGACCGACGACATGCTGGCCCTGGCTGAGGAGAACAAGCGAAAAGCCGGCGTCCAGAATGTCGAGTTCCTGAAGGGCGAGATCGAAAGCATCCCTCTGCCAGACAATTCGGTGGACGTCATCATCTCGAATTGCGTCATCAACCTGTCCAGCAATAAAGACCGTGTGCTCAGCGAAGCCTTCCGCGTGTTGAAGCCGGGTGGACGGTTCGCCGTCTCCGACGTGGTCACGCGCGGCGAGATCCTGCCCGAAATCCGCAAGAGCGTCCTGCTATGGGTCGGCTGCGTGGCGGGCGCGCTGGACGAAAGCGAGTATCGAAGCAAGTTGAAATCGGCGGGCTTCGAACAGATCGACCTGGAGCCAACTCGGTCTATCGCGCCGAAGACGCCAGAGACTTCCTGGCTGGCGAAGGCATCGACGCCGAGGCTATCGCGCCCCAAGTGGATGGAAAGTTTTTGAGCGCTTTCATCCGGGCTGTAAAACCTGCGTAAACGCTTGCTGCCTACTGCTTTTTCTGACTCTTATCTGCCGCCGGCTTCTCTTTAGTCTGTCGTCAGGCAGTGCGTCGGGAGTCTCGAACTTGATGGTGCTGCCGGTTTCGAACTTGCGATACAGACGGAACTCGGTCTCGTTCTTTGAACCATACCGCGACCGGCTAACGGTGAGGACGGCTTTCAGCGGCAATAAGTATTCGGCTTCAGCAATCTTTTCGAAATCGTAATCGAGCGATTGGTGGGACTCTCGCACCGGAAACGTCTCCGGAAGGTTGTAAGGATCCAGCGTGAGTTTCGTCACCATCTTGGTGTCCTCGTCGATGTAGACCAGGCCGCGATAGGCGGGGACGATATTCAAATTGTCCTCGACCAGAATGTGATACCTCGAAAATTGCTGCTCGATGTCGTAGCCAAATACGTAGGTCCGCCGGCCGCGCAATGTTCCCCAATGATCCCAGGAGAAACGCGCATGGCTCTCGGGCTCGAAAATCTCCTTCATCATCGTCCCGAATTCACCCGCCGAAGTTGTGCCGCCGAAGGCTTCCATGGATTTGTTGGTCACGGGCTGGTCATTATGCAGGATCGACTTGATAATCTTCCTTCTGCCCGTCATATGTCAGGCGCGTGGTGATGGTGTCGCCCTTGTACCAGTTGTTTCCGCCTTTGGGATCGAAGCTGCGGCGGGTGACTTGTACGCAGATGAAGTTCGGCAGGTTCTTGGTGTAATTCATCACGTATTCGCGCGCCTGGTCGATGATCTTTTCCTGCTCAATAGAACTGGGCGGAGGCGGAGGCACGTATACGGGTTTCGGAGCCGGCGGCGCGGCCACGGGCAGCGTGGAAGACGCATTACCCAGCACGCGCAGAGCTGCGACAGTTTTCGGTCCAGCTCCCATGCCCTGCAACTCTTCGATCATCCGGTCGTCCAGTTTCTCGACCATTTTGACGTGGTGCAGGTACTCGGCCACGTCTTTATCGGGTTCTTTGAGCTGGATCGCCGAACGCATGAAGTTCGTCAATTTATCGACGGTCAAGCTCATGTCCGCGGCGGCGAGGCCGACCGCGGCGGCAAGAATCAAGACGTACCGCATACTACTACTATTGTGCCCCAAGTTCATTTGGAAAGTAGACGTACCAGGGCCGGCCTCAGTTCCGGGTATTGGAACTGAAAACCCGCCGATTGGGCTGCTTTGGGCAGCACCCGCTGGCTGCCCAGAATGACTTCGGCCATCTCGCCGAACAGGATTTTGAGGGCGAATTTCGGTACCGGGAAGATCGCGGGACGATGCAGCGCGGCGGCGAGCTCCTTGGTAAACTCGGCGTTGGTGACAGGATGCGGGCGAGGTGGCGTTCATCGGGGCCACGGACAGCGGAATTGTCGAGTGAGAACCGGATCAGGCCGATCACATCGTCGACATGGATCCAGGACATCCACTGTTGACCCGAAGCCAGGCGTCCACCGAGGCCGAGCCGGAAGGGCGGTAGCATCTTGGCGAGCGCGCCGCCATCTTTCCCAAGCACCACGCCGAACCGCAGCGGGACCACCCGGATTCCGAGGGCTTCGGCCTGCCGGGCGGCCTGCTCCCAGTCGATGACGACCTGCGCGAGAAAGTCGCTGCCCGGCGCCGACGTTTCCGTGAGGACCTCATCGCCGCGCGAGCCGTAGTAGCCGATAGCGGAGGCGCATACCAACACCTGCGGCCGGTGCGATTGCTTGGCGAGTGCATTCACAAGATTCGCGTTCCATCGACGCGGCTGCTGCGAATGCGCTGCTTCACCTCCGGAGTCCAGCGCTGTGCGACGGACTCGCCCGCCAGGTAAACGATGGCGTCGGCCGTGGCGAGGGCTTCGGACGGCGGCTCGGATTCGGTGGATCGCCATTCCGAGAATCGGACAGCTTGCGGAAGGCTGCGTTTCGTTTTCTTCCCAGAGCATGAATACTATGCCCGGCCTGGAGCAGCTCCTGGACAGTGGTTGCCAATAAAGCCAGTGGCACCCGTGACCGTGATGTTCATGACATCAATCTTCGTCTATCTCGTGCAGCCGGATTCCGCCAGGCGGCTACAATGAGGTTGTTGTCATGCGAGCCTGGAACCGGGCGAAATTGCTGTGGGGCTATCTGCGGCGCAAATCGACACTGAACGCGCTGCCGGTGGAGTACATCGTCGAAACCACCGCCAAGTGCAATCTGTATTGCCCGATGTGTCCCCGCGAAACGCATAAACAGCCCAAAGAAGACATGACCGAGGAGATCTTCACGCGGCTGGTGCGAGGAATCGGGCCAGCAGCGCCGAGCATATGATGCTGATCGGCCTGGGCGAGCCGTTCATGGATCGCAAGATTTTCGATCGCATCGAATATTGCGCGCGCCACAATATCTCGACGCTGCTTTCGACCAACGGCACCTTTTTCGACGAGAAGACCTGCGCGCGGCTGCTCGATACGCCACTCGAGCACATCACGCTGAGTTTCGACGGCGCGACCAAGGAGTCCTACGAGTATTACCGCAAGGGCGCGAAGTTCGAAAGGGTCCGCGACAATTTCGTGCGGTTTGCGCGCATGAAGCACGAGCGCGAGCGCCAAAGTGCAGGTGGTGGTCCAGATGGTGCGGATGCAGCGCAATGCCGGCGAAGTGGATGATTTCATCCGTTTCTGGAGCGCGGTGCCGGGGGTCGATCAGGTTCGAATCAAGGAAGACGAGACCAATCTGCTGCAGCCGGAAGCGGTGCATGCGGCGCAGGACTGGAACCATCCCTGCCACTATCTGTGGCGCGGGCCGATGTATGTGAAGCACAATGGCGACGTCTATCCGTGCTGCCAGAGCTATATGCTGGACGGCCGGCCGGTGGGGAATGTGGCGGCGCAATCTCTTCCAGAGATTTGGAATTCCGAGGAGATGCAGCGCATGCGCGGGCTGCATGTGGAAGGCCGGGCGGGTGAGATCGCGATCTGCTCGCGCTGCTGCACGACCATACCCCATCCGTTACTGGTGGCCGGAAGCCTGCTATTGCATGGACGGACCGTGCGGCGGATGCTGCCGTGGGTGGAACGGATGGTCTATTTTTCGAAGCTCCCCCGGTCGCTGCTGACGCCGGTGAAGAAGAGCGCGCCAGCGCAGGAGCTGGTCCAGATCGACTCAGAGCGGAAGTGAAGACTACAATCCTGCTGGAATCGCGACCGGCGACGCGCTGTTGGTAAGAAAGACACCGCCGGGCGCCAACATGCGCGCGACACTCGCCATCGCCAACCTCTGCCCGACGCGGCCGTAGCCGGCCAGAGCGGTAACCGCGACCACGAGGTCGAATCCCTGGCCTGGAGCTGCGTCGACAGTCTGAGTGACGACGTTCAGATCTTCAGCGCGGATGCGAGCCCCATTCCTTCCGCTGGCGTTGGCCGCGACAGCGCGAACGTAGGACAGAACCCAGGGGTTGATGTCGAATACAACAACCTCGACATTGCCTGGCTTTGCAAGCCCCGATGCCAGAGCCGCGTCCAGACCAGCCCACAGGTTGTAAGTGTCCGGATCAAACTCGGGATCGAGACCTGGCCCAAGCACGGCTATTCGGCGGATGCGAGAGGGGGCCTTTCCGGCGCTCATCAGATCTCTTAGTGACTGTTCTATTGAAGAGGCTGCCGCAGTGCCGTTATGCAATTGCCGAGCAGGCCTCAGTTCCAATGCGGCGCGCCGAAAGTTACCAATAAGAAAGGCGCGCAGTTCATCTTGCGCGATCTGCCGCCGGCGGAGAAATTGCAAGATCGAGCGAAAACGCTCATCGTCGATTTGATCGAGGCCGCTGATGAACGCGTCCATTCTGATGCGGGCGGCCGGCGTGAGGTCTCCGGCCGAAGTTACGGCTTCTGGCGGACTCGCTAGCCGAGGCTGTCTTGTGAACGATGTCCCATACATGATCAGCATGCTGATGGAGTCTTCCAGGCAGCGTTCGATACCACCGCGCATTTCAGCATCGTGCTGGCGGATCCAAGCGTCCCACTGCTTGGAATCGGTGACGTCGGGAACCTTCTCGGCGGGCGTGGTGATCCCGGAAAGAAGCGCCTGTATTTCAGTCCAACGAAGGTAGCGGACACCTTCCATGCGCGCGAACGCGAGGCTGGCGAACATTATTGAAATGAGCACAGTCCGCAGCCGCATATGACCCTCTGTATGCATTCTAGTTTGATATCGGCAGGAAATGCGCTGGTGTACACTGTGAGCGTATCCGAGTAAAACCGTGCTGCTGACCGCGCCCCATCCCCGAGGCCCGAAGAATCTACCTGTCCTGGGCCATTTGCCCGCGTTTCGAGCCCATCCGATCCGGTTCCTGATGAAGATGGCGCGCGAGTACGGCGACTTGGCGTATTTCCGGCTCGGCGCGCAGCATGTCTACCTGGTCAATCATCCCGATCTGGTGCGGGAAATTCTGGTCACCAATCAAGCCAACTTCACCAAGAGCCGAGCCCTGCAGCGCGCGCGAATCCTGCTGGGCGAAGGCTTGCTTACCAGCGAAGGGCAGTTTCATCTGCGGCAGCGGCGTCTAGTGCAGCCCGCGTTTCATCGCGAACGGCTGGCGGCCTATGCAGCGGTGATGAGCGAATATGCCGCACAATTTCGCGATCGGTGGACCGCTGGAACCACCCTGGATGTTTCCGTGGAGATGATGCGGCTGACTCTCGCCGTCGTCGGCAAGACACTCTTCAGCGCCGACATCGAGGCGGAGGCTCCAGAGATAGGCGAAGCGCTGACCATCGTACTGAAGATGTTCCGCATGCTGATGATGCCGTTCTCGGAATATGTTCAAAAGTTGCCGCTGCCGTCGATCCGGCGCTTCGAAAAAGCAGGTGCGCGATTGGACAAGACCATCTATGGCCTCATCCATGAACGCCGGCGTAGCGGTGAAGACACCGGCGATCTGCTCTCCATGCTTCTGCTGGCGCACGATGAGGAAGCCGACGGCAGTGGTATGACCGACAAGCAAGTGCGCGATGAAGCGCTCACGTTGTTCCTGGCCGGCCATGAAACTACAGCCAACGCCCTGACCTGGACCTGGTATCTGCTTTCGCAAAACCCCGATTGCGAGCGTCGGCTGCATGCAAGAAATCGACTCGGTGCTCCAGGGCCGCGTTCCGGGCATGGCCGATCTGCCGCAGTTGCGGTATACGGAAATGGTCTTCGCCGAAGCGATGCGCTTGTATCCGCCGGCTTGGGCCATCGGACGAATGGCAAAGGGTGCGTTTGAACTGGGGGGAATCCCGATCGCGGCCAAATCGATCTGCATCATCAGCCCGTATGTGATGCAGCGCGATGCCCGGTGGTTTCCACGATCCCGAGCGTTTTGATCCCGAGCGCTGGACGCCGGAGGAGCGCGACTCCCGGCCAAAGTTCTCGTATTTCCCGTTTGGCGGAGGTGCGCGAGTGTGCATCGGCGAGCGCTTTGCCTGGATGGAAGGCGTCTTGATGATCGCGGCCATCGCGCAAAAGTGGCAGTTGCGGTTAGCTAAAGATCAGCGCGTGGAACCGCTGCCGCTCATCACGTTGAGGACGAAGTACGGAATGCGGATGATGGTCGAGCGAAGATAGAGTGTCACTTGCTGACGCGCGCGGCTCACCGCCGCAAGACCGCGCGTGCCGGTGCTCCATCGCTTCCGACGATTTTCAGCGGGAGACAGATCAAGTCGTAATGACCGGGCTCGACGCCCTTCAGATTCAAGCCTTCGATAATCCAGATGCCGGCCCTCAGCAGTGTGCGGTGAGTCTCGGGGCCATCGCTGTCATAGCCACCTACTGATAAGTAATCCACGCCAACGGTCTGAACGCAGCTATCGGCCAGGTAGACGGCGGTTTCGAGGGGAATGTGAACGAACTTCTCTTGAAATTTCGAGGTGGTCCAGCATTCTTCGGAGTTTCTGGTCTTGAAGAGAACGCGCTCGCCTTTCGTTAATAGATAGGGCTTCAGCTCGCTAACACGGATCAACTCCGGATCGTGAATCGCGATCACTCGGGCGGGGCCTACGCCGGCGGAAATCGGAAAAGTTTCTATACCTGCGCCGTCCGGCAAATAATGGCGCGGCGCGTCCATGTGCGTGCCGATGTGCGCGCTGGTGCTGATTTCAGACAAATTGCAGGTATCGCCCTTCGCGATTTTTTCGGTCTCAACCCGGTCGAACGCGCGATCATTTGGCCAATGCGCCATCCCGCTGTGCAGCGGGACCGAGATATCGATCCAATCATGACTCATGCAGAAACCGTGATGACGTTCTTGATTCCACCGGCGTCAGGCGCCAAAGGCCGGGTGGCTTGATCGATCGGAAAACGCGCGGTGATCAGTGAATGCACGGCATCGGGCCATTTTTGCATGAATGCGCCGAGGTCGCCGATGGCCGCTTGAAAGCTCTGCGGGCGGCGCGTTGACGCTGCCGAGAATCACCTGGTTGTTCAGAACTACATCACGCATGATGTAGTCCGTATCCACTTCGATGGGCCCTTTGCGGCCCGGCACGCCGGTGAACATGAACACGCCATTGGGACCCAGGTGCTTGATCACGTCGAACGCAAGGCCGGACGCGCCAACCGCTTCATAGACCACGTCGATCGCTCCGACAGCCTGCGCCATTTCGTCCACCGAGTGCGTTTCGGCCGCGATATAACGCGCTCCCATCGCGCTGACTATGTCGTCCTTTTCTGCATGCTGGTTCGATCGTGAATAAACCGTGACTTCAAAGCCCGCGACTGGCAATGCCATCGCACCCAGCAATCCGACCGGGCCAGCGCCCAGCACGACAGCGTTGCGATGTCCCCGGCCATCCCAGGGCAGGCGCTGTTGGACCGCCCTAAGCTGGGCCAGCGATTTTTCCGCGATGGTCAGCGGCTCAACCAGCACAGCCACGTCCCGCAGCTCGCGGGGAACGACGTTAACGTAGCTTTCTTCCTCGACTACGAATTCGGTCATGTAGCCATGGCGTTGCTTGATGCCGCGCTCGGTAAAATCGCCGGTATAACAAAAATCCTGACGTCCGGAGCGGCAGGCGATGCAGGAGGCGTGCGTGACAGGGGCGCCGCACGGTCAGCACCACCAGGTCGCCCGCTTTTGCATTGGTTACTTTTTCGCCGGTCTCGACAACCTCGCTGAGCGACTCATGGCCGATGATCAGATAATCGCTGCCATCGGGCGGTGTTCCGTACTGAAACGAGATAATTTCGCGGTCGGTGCCGCACACGCCGACGTCCAGTACGCGCACCTTTACCTGGGTGGGTGACTGGATGTTAGGTTCTGGATGATCAATGAGTTGCACCTCGCGACGAGCCGGAAAAACCGCAACGGCCTTCATAGTTTCAGAATACCTCGCCGCCGTTGGCCCGCCACGTCAATTTATTTTTTGCTTGACATCCGGCTCGTTTAGTACTAATTAATTAGTATGCGGCCTAAAACCCCGACCTTGACGGAGCAGGAACTCGAGATTATGAAGATCGTCTGGGAGCGGGACCGCGCGACGGTGCGCGACGTCTACGAATCGCTGCTGGAACGTCGCAAAATCGCCTACACCACGGTCATGACGATGATGAACATCCTGGAGCAGAAGAAGTACCTGCGAAAGTCCGCCGAAGATCGCGCCTACATATATCGGCCCGCCAAGCCCAAGAAACAGGTGATTCAGGGGATGGTGCGCGAGTTCGTGGATCGCGTGTTCAATGGTTCGGCCGAGCCGCTACTGGTGCATCTGATTGAGGACCGCAAGCTTAGCCAATAAAGATCTGGACGAGCTGCGCCGCATGATCGGAAAGGATCGCTAGAATGGCGTCCCTATGGCTGCGCAATCTCGGCTTTTATAGCCTGCAGATCCTGCTGATCGCGGCGGCAGGTGGACTCCTGATACAGGTGCTGCGCATTCGAATCCCGAAAGCCCGGCTCATCTGCTGGCAGGCGCTGCTGGTGGCGTGCCTATTGCTTCCGGCGATCGAACCTTGGCGCCGCTTGAACATCGATTCGTCCGTGCAGATTACAACAGGATCTTTCACGCCGGTCGATCGAGGTCACGGGCTCGGGATTCATGCAGATTCCGTTACCCAATCTCATCTGGTTGCTGGTCATCAGCGGCGCAGCGATCCGTTTTGGGATGCTCGCCCTGGGATTCGGGAGGCTGCGGCGGTACCGGCGGGATTCAAAGCTCGTACCCGGAGCGTTGCACGATCTTGAACGGCGGATAGGTATCCATGCCGACGTACATGTTTCGTCCGAGACGCCAGGACCAGTGACATTCGGATTTCTGCGTCCGGTGATTCTGCTACCCGCAACGTGTCTTGAGGACGAATCGATTGCGTGCCATGAGCTGCTGCACGTTCGCCGCCGCGACTGGCTATTTACCGTGATGGAAGAGTGCGTCCTCGCGCTGTTCTGGTTTCATCCGGCGATGTGGTGGCTGATGGCGCAGATTCAACTGGCGCGCGAAGAAGCGGTCGACCGGGAGGCGGTGGCGATACTGACCTCGCGCGAGCGGTACCTGGAATCGCTGCTGGCGCTGGCCTCGGCCAAGGTTGGAATAGATTTAGTTCCGGCGTCTCCGTTTCTGCGAAGACGTCATTTACAGAAAAGAGTTGCTTCATTATTGAAGGAGGTTTCCATGTCTCGATTACGATTGAGTTGGTCATTGGCGACGTTCGTCGCTGCACTCGCGCTGGCCGGATGGCTGGGAGTGAGATCCTTTCCACTGCAGGCCGCGCCGCAGGATAAACGCGGCAGGCGGATGCGTCCGGATTTCGGTAGATTCTGGCGGGTTGACGTTGCTGCATCAGGTACCGGTTGCGTATCCCAAGGAGGCACTGGAAAAGAGAATCGAGGGTGATGTGATCGTAGAGCTGACTCTGGGCGCCACAGGCTCGGTGTCAGACGCGCATGTGTTGAGCGGACCAGACGAGTTGCGCAAGGCGACCTTGGAGTCCGTACTGCAATGGCACTACGCGAACGATGCGCAGCTTCCCACCAAAACTCAGGTCACGATCAAATTCAGGATGCCCCAACACGTGTCCCCTAGCATACCGATACCCGCGCCGGAAGGCACCCCGAGCGTGAAACAAATCGACATGCCCGTGCCGGATGCACTCAAGCAGAAGCTTCAAAGCCACATTTCGCTGCACGAAGGCGATCAGATTACGCAAGACTCACTCAATGACTTGATCGCGGCAGTCCGGGACGTGGACGAACATTTGAACGTCAGGGTGGCACAAAAGCGGCGTCATCACGATCATGCTCGACAATGGAGCCGCCGCAGACGGATCCGCGTCGGCGGCAATGTGCAGCAGGCGAATCTGATCCAGAAAGTCCAGCCAGTTTATCCGCTTCAAGCAAAACAGGATCGCGTGCAGGGGAAAGTTCAATTCACGCGTGCTGATCGGGAAAGATGGCCACGTCCAGAATGTGGATCCTGATCAGCGGCGAGCCGGTGCTGGCCGATGCGGCCAAGGAGGCGGTGTCGCAGTGGGTCTACAAACCGACTTTGCTGAATGGACAGCCGGTGGAAGTGCTTACGCAGGTGGACGTGAATTTCACGCTCTCGCAGTGACCTTCACGGGTTTTTCAGCCGACGCCGGCAGGCTAACCTGTCGATGCCTCGGCAGGATCGCGATCGACAGCGCGCCAATAAGAGCTAGCGTCAGGACGACACCCATGGCGATTCCATAATTGCCGGCACGATCGCGCAGCACCGAGACAAAGTACGGGAACCAAGTCTGGGCGATCGTGTTCACGGGCAGGATAACGGCCATCGCGCGCGCCAGCGTGTTCACGCCGAACTGTTCGGCGGCCATCAAGCGGGATCAGCATGTAGTCGGCGCCCATCCCGAATCCGAATAGCAACGCGAACATGTAAAGATACATTTCGTTGGACGGGCGGACAATCAGGAGAATGGGAATGGTGCCGGCGACCAGAAAATAGGTCGCGGTCATGACCCATTTCTTCGAAAAACGATCCGCCAGCCCGCCGATCAGCAATCGGCCGCCGATGCTGGACCAGAGGATCAGCACCGAAGCCGTTCGCCAAGCGCCATCCACCACCGAACCCTTCTCGAAGCCGGCGTCCAGGAACACGAACTTCATGTGAAAATTAATGGCGCCGATGGAGCCGATGGAGCAAAAACTGCCGATGAGGAGCAGCCAGAACGGCCAGCTTCGGAGCAATTCGCCGAAGGTGTGGGATTGAATTTTGTTCTCGGCGGGCGGGTCGGCGGCCCCGTCGGGATTCTGGCCGATGTCGGACGGCTTGTCCTTCATCACGAAAATCACCAGCGGCCACGCCAGCAAAATCAATCCCGCGAGCACCATCAGCGCCACGCGATAGCCGAAATCGTCGGTCAGCCATTTCACCAGGAAAGAGCCGAGCGAACCCATCAGTCCGACGCCGACGTAAACGATCCCCATGGCTTTGCCGCGGCTGCGCTGGAACCAATGCGACACGATCAACTGGTGCGGGATCGGGCCCGGAGAGAAAATAGCCGAGAGTGTAGACAACCCAGAAACCGTAATAGACGGCGAGCGCGCTGCCCATGTTGGCAAAGCCCGTGAGCGCGATGCAGGTGAGCACCGTTCCTATCAAGATCAGCTTGCGCGGGCTGAATCGATGGATAACCATCGGGCCGAACCAGATGGTGAGGGCGGCGGCGAGTGGGAAGCCGAGCGTTATATCGGAGCGCGACCACTGGAATTCGCGCTGGAAGTAGTCGTAGAAAAATCCGATGTTGTAATACGGAACGCCGACCGCCAGGCCGAAGGTGACGACGGCCGCGGCCGTGATCCACCAGCCGAAGAACTTCCGCTGCATCGGTCCTATGATACCGGGAAAGGCAGCGCTATAGGGTCCGGAGGTGGAAACCGCCGTCCACGTCGATCACCTGGCCGGTGGAATAGTCGAGCAGGCCATCGGCGATGGCACGAACTGCGCGCGCCACGTCCTGGCCTTCGCCCATACGGCGCTGCGGGATCAGGCCGGCCGCGATTTTTTCGTCGTACTCCTTTTCCACGGCCGCGATCATATCGGTGCGCACGATGCCGGGCCGGATTTCGAACACTTGCACGTTCCCGGCGCCAGGCGCTGCGCGTAGACAGCGACACTCATGCTGAGTCCGGCTTTCGAGATGCAATACTCGGCGCGATTGGTGGAGGCCGTGTAGCTGGAAATCGAGGTGATGAAGACGATCCGGCCGCGGCCTTGTTCCACCATCCAGCGGGCGATTTGCTGGGTTAGAAAGTGGGGGCCTTTGAGATTGGTGGCGATCAGTTCATCGAAACTGGCCTCGGTGGCTTCCAGGATGTCGCGGCGCTCGCGGGGCGCGATGCCGGCATTGTTCACCAGCAGGTCAATTCGTCCGTACGTTGTCTTTAGATGCTCTACCAATGCCTGGCGATCGCCGGCGGAGCTGATGTCGCTTTGAACGACATCAGCGCCAGTTTCCTGAGCGAGCGATTGGGCGGCTGCGGTGTTGCCGCGATAAGTCGCCACAACTGCATGGGTTTTCGAAAGCTCGAGGGCAATGGCGCGGCCAATTCCGCGGCTCGCGCCAGTGACCAACGCGACTGGCTTATCGGGAGGCGGAATTTGGACGCGGCAAGTTCGGCGTCGATGGACTTGGCGACGTCTTCGAAGGCGAAGGTTTCGATGAATGGCGTTCCATTCACCAGAATGGTGGGTGTCCTGGCGATGCCGCGCGCTACGCCTTCCTGGTAGTCTTTTTCCACCAGCGCCGCCAAACTTGGATTACTGAGCGCGGCAACCGCCTCGGCCGGATCTACGCCGTGCCCGGCCGCAAACTGGGACAGCACCGCATTGAAGTTAGTCAGGTTGATGTCGCGCAGGTTCGCGAGCGCATACTTGCGATACGTGGCGCCCAGGCCGGGCTGTGCTTCTTCGAAGAAGCGCGCTGCAATGGCCGCTTTTCGCGCCCAGGAGTGTTTGGCCAGTGGAAAGTCGCGATGCTCGAATCGGACGGTGGCGGCGTAGCGCGGAAGAAGCTGGCTATCGAGCATGCTGCGGAAAGCGGCGCAGTCCGGACATTGCAGATCTTCGTAGATCAACACCCGCACTGGGCTTTCAGCCGCGCCTTCCATAAGATGCTGCTCAGCCGCTGCGGACAGCGCCAACGGCCGCGAACAGCCGCGTCATAGATTAGCGGGCTGTTGAAGCGTGAACGTCAGGCGAGTTTCGGACGGGATTTTCACACGCTGGCCTTTGGTCAACACTTCAGCGGCGCCGCCGACGGCCGCGCCTGAAGCTGCTCCGATGGCCGCGCCTTTGCCGCCGCCGGCGAGCGCGCCGACGATTGCGCCCAGCGCCGTGGTGCCACCCACCACCTTGGCCGTCCGCGCGCCACGCGATGAGCTGGCCTGCGTGACATCGCCGGTAGTGACATCGATCATGCGTCCGTTCACCATCACCTGTTGCAGATCCAGCGTCAGCACGGTTCGACCGGCAAATTTACCGGATTCCTTGTCTTCCACCAGCCTCGCCACGCAATCCGATCCGCGCGAAATGATGGTCTGGCCATTCACCAGGACGGGTTCATCCACACTGGCGCGGTAGGTTTGGCCCAGCCGGGATTGTTCCGAATCGACGCCGTCGATCATGCGCACGGTGATCGGTGTACCGCTGGGAATTTGCATTCCGGCTGTATTCTGCGGCTGCGACGGCGCTCCATAGGCCGGGCTCTGAGGCTGCAGCGGCGGAGCAGTGTCCTGCTGGGGCGCGAGGGAATATTGCGGCTGCTGGTCGGCGGAGGCGCGTACTGCGGCTGCTGCTGCGCGGGGAGGCGGCGACTGCGGCATCTGGCGGGTAGCCGGAATTGTCGGACGAAAGTCTCTCTCCGCCCCCGAACTGCAGGTTCAATACGTCGGCCACATCGAAGGTGTCTACGCGATCGCCGTACGGCCATGCGGATCTGGCGGGCGTCGCCTCCGAGATACTGGCCGTGCACCACCCTACCGCTGCGAAGCGTGAGTGAATCGGCCGAACATATGGTCGCAATCGCGATTATAAGGGTGGTAACCCGAGCTAACATTGGGCCTCCTCTGCCTAGCTTAACATTCAGATGCAACCCGTACATGATAGCGATAGCACATGAGCCCTGACAGAGAGGCCTGGTTGCACTGCTGGATCAGTGCTTTACGCATCTTAATGTGACTCGTGCCACCATATCTTAAGCATGCAAATTCGCATCAAGAAGCTTCACCCGGACGCAATCCTTCCGACCTACGCCCATGGTCCGGAGGAAGACGCGGGGATGGATCTGCGGGCGGTGGAGCGGGTCGTATTGGAACCGGGCGTCGCGCAGGGTGTTCCCACCGGGCTCGCCATCGAGCTACCGCCGGGCTATGAGGCGCAGGTTCGGCCCCGCAGCGGCCTGGCGCTCAAACACTCCCTCACCGTGAATTTCGGAACCATCGACCCGGCTATCGCGGCGAGATCCGGGTGGTGATGTTCAACCTGGGCCGCGCGGAATACACGGTCGAGAAAGGCGACCGAATCGCGCAGTTGATTGTGGCCCGCTACGAAGCCATCCAGTGGCAAGAGGGCGAGCTGGGCGAATCGGCGCGCGGGGCCGGGGGATTCGGGTCATCCGGCCGGTAATCGACTTTTAGCGTCCTAGCCGCTGAGAGCGGTACTATGGAGTAAAAGGCTATGATCATCCGCAAACCGTCCGACCTTCCCTATTCCCAGGTAACGCCTAAACAAGTTTATTTGAATCGCCGCCGATTCCTGGGCGCCGCTCCGATCGCGCTGGGCGCACTGCTCGGCTCGCGCGCCGCACAGGCCACCACCAAACTCACTGGCGTCACCAAGAGTTCCTACACGGTGGACGACAAGGTCACGCCGCTGGATGTCATCACGCACTACAACAACTTCTACGAGTTCGGCACGGACAAAGAAGACCCGTCCAGAAACGCGCAGAACTTCCGCACTTCGCCGTGGATGGTGAAGGTGGAAGGCGAGGTCGCCAAACCGAAGATCCTGGATCTGGATGCGCTCATGAAGCTGGCGCCGCTGGAGGAGCGCATCTACCGGCACCGCTGCGTGGAGGCTTGGTCCATCGTGGTTCCGTGGATCGGCTATCCGCTTGAACGCGCTGCTCAAGGAAGTGGAACCGACCGCCAAAGCCAAGTTCGTGGCGTTCGAAAGTTACTATGACCGGAAGCAAATGCCGCAGGGCACCTGGGCTGGCATCCAATTTCCGTATGTCGAAGGCTTGCGGCTGGATGAAGCCATGAATCCGCTGGCTCTGCTGGCGGTGGGGCTCTATGGCGAGACGCTTCCCCCGCAGGACGGCGCGCCTTTCCGGCTGGTGGTGCCGTGGAAATACGGATTCAAGAGCATCAAGTCGATCGTCAAGATCAAGCTGGTGGAAAAGATGCCGCCGACTACCTGGAATCTTTCCGCGCCGCAAGAGTACGGCTTCTATTCGAACGTCAATCCGGAAGTGGATCACCCGCGCTGGAGCCAGGCCAAGGAGCGCCGCCTGGGCGAATTCCTGAAGCGCAATACTCTCAAGTTCAACGGCTACGGCGAGCAGGTGGCCAGCCTTTACACCGGCATGGATCTTCGCAAGAATTATTAAGGCATGAAGAAGGTCCTCTCCAACCGGTGGACCAAGGTCGTCCTCTTTGTCTTGTGCCTGGTGCCGCTGGCGCGGCTGGGCTGGCGCGCTTATCAGCAGGATCTGACCGCCAATCCGATCGAGTACATCACTCACTTCACGGGTGATTGGACGATCCGTTTCCTGCTCATCACCCTGGCCGTCACGCCGCTTCGAAAGCTATTCAACCAGCCGCAACTGGCGCGCTTCCGCCGGATGCTGGGCCTGTTCGCCTTTTTCTACGGGTGCCTGCACCTGATGACCTGGCTGGGGCTCGACAAGTTCTTCGATCTATCGGAAATGTGGAAGGATGTCATCAAGCGGCGCTTCATCACGGCGGGCATGACGGGATTCCTGCTGATGCTGCCTTTGGCGATTACGTCTACGGCGGGATGGGTGCGGCGGCTGGGCTTTGTACGCTGGCAGCGACTGCATCGGCTGATTTATTTCAGCGCGCTCGCTGGCGTGATTCATTACTATTGGCTGGTGAAGTCGGACGTCCGGCTGCCGCTGATGTATTTTGGAATCTGGGCGGTGCTGATGTGTTACCGGGCTACAGTTTGGCTTCGCGCGCCGCATCGAAAACAACCCAGCCGCGTCACCATTCCGAGTACGGCGTCCCTTCCAGACTGATCTTGTCCGAGCTGCTGCGTACATCGAAAATGCCCGGCTCGCTCTGATTCACCGTATTGCTGGAGTCCTCCATGATGATCTTCCAGGAGTCGGCCGTGCCGGTGATCGGGTCCACCGGGATCTGCCGGAGATAGCCGTCGCTCACCAGGTCGTTCAATGTTTGCGGCGCTTTCTGCTTGTCGTAGGTGTACTCGTCGATCACGTTGCGCAGGGTGAACAGATTGTTCTTGAGCACGCTTTCCTTGGAACGGGTGATGGACCGGCTGTAAATCGGTATGGCCACCGACATCAGAATAGCGATGATCGCCATCACGATCATCAGCTCCACCAGCGTGAATCCGAAGCGGCGCCTGTTCATGAACTCACCACTCCCCGTAAGGCGTGCCGTCGCGCGCCTTGTCCATGCTCTTGGTGTAGACCTCGAACACATTCTGGCCGCCCCAGGACTGCGATTTCGGATCGTCGCGAGTGCTGCGCAGACCCCACTCGAGGGAGCTGGTCATGGGGTCCTTCGGAATCCGCCGCAGGTATTTGATCTTCTTGTCCACCGAGCCGGTGGCCTTCACGCCGTCCACCAGCTGCTGCAGCGTTTCCGGATAGTTGTCCGTATCGATCTTGGCCGGGCCGATTTTTCCGGCATCCATGTCGTCTTTGAACTTGTCGATCGCGTTGCGCATGGTGGTCAGAGCGTGCTCCAGGTCGCGTTCCCGGTCCCGCTGCACCTTGTAACGCGCCAATGGGACGGCCATCGCGGAAAGCACCATGAGGATGGTGAAGGCCACGATCAGCTCCACCAGGGTCAAGCCGCTTTGTCGACTGCGCCGCCTCATGTTACCCCTCTACTGCACCGTGACGGTCACCGAAGGCGCCGCAACAGTGATGGGCTGCTGCTTCGAGTCTTTCAGGGTGGCTTCGGTTACGGTAATCGTGGTCGATCCTTTGCCGATCGCCATAAACGTCAATTGCAGAATGGGACCGGAGCCGCTCACCCCGCCCGCCCCTGCCCGACGGCTCATTTCGATGGTGGCTTCACCGGCGTCATTGCGAATATCCAAGGTGGGCGCGTTCACGCTGCCGGGTTGCCCGAGCAAAGTCCCCGGCGCAGCCTGATTCAAGCGCAGGATTTTCGGATCCCACTTGATTTTTACCGGCGCGGATCCGAGGTCAGTCACATTGTCGGCTTGCAAAGATACCACCACGGGAGCGCTCAATGCGACCTGAATGGGCGCCGGAGAGAACGACAATCTCGGTGGGCTGGGGGCGCCACAGGCATGGCCGACGGCGCAGTAGCCGCGGGCGCGGGAGCTGGAGCTGCTGGAGCCGCGGGCGTGGGCGCAGGAGCCGGCGGGAGTTGGGGCCGGCGGCGCTTCCTCTTTGTGCGGGCGCATAGCTCAGCTTCACCGTCGGTATCGGTTCCCGCCGACACTCCGCGCAGATCAAGCCCGGTGATATCGGGCGTCCGCAGGATGTGCGGGATCAGAGCGATCATCAATTCGTCGCGCGATTTGTCCTTCGAGTTCGAGCCAAGAAAATACTTCCCCAAGATCGGAATACTCGTCAGACCCGGAATTCCATTGGTGTTGTTGGTGTCAGAAGTCTGAGTCAGGCCTCCCACTAAACTGACCTCGCCATCGCGCAGCCGAATGTCCGCCTCGTTCTTCCGCTGCGAAATTACCGGCTGCTGCAGTCCGCCCAGGTTCAATGGTGCTGCTTACCTGGGAGATGTCCACCAAAATATGCAAAGTCACTTCGTCAGTGCCATGAACATGCGGTGTCAGCTCGACGTTGACGCCGGTATCGACAAACTGAAATTGCGTGCTCACCAACGGGCTAACACCTACCGTGCCGATACCCGGTTGGAAGCTGCCAGTGGCGTACGGATATTTGTCGCCGATCTTCAAGGACACTTTTTGTCCGTCCGAGGCGCGCACTTGCGGCGACTGCATTACCTTAGTCGATGAATCCGACATTACGGCCTGCAGTAAGGCCCCCGGCAGGGTGGTCGAGAAATCGCCCGTGCCAATATGCGAGAGCTGCGACAGCGCGACTGCGCTGCCACCGGTGTTGGTTGTACCGGTCGTGCCGGTGGTGCCGGTCGTCCCCGGTTGTTCCAGTCGTCCCAGTAGTCCCGGTGCCGGTAGTGCCGGTCGACGTAGTGACCGGATTTCGAGGTGTGAACGAGATGGGCAGCGCCAGCCCGGTGGTGCCGCCGGATACCAGAGCCGATGCAATGCTGCGGCTCTTATCGCTGTTCACTTCCATTACGATCACGTCCACCATCACTTCGGATTTGGGCTTGTCCATGTCGTGAAGCAGCTTTTCCACCAGCGCGACCTTGTCCACGGTGTCGCGCACCATGACCGCGTTCTGCGCATTAAAGGTGAACATGCGGCGAACATCGGTGACCGATCGCACCGCGGTAATGATCTCCTGAAACTCCTGCACCGAGGTCGGGTTTCTCAAATAGAAAACCTTCACTACTTCATCCTCATAATCCCGGCGCTTGGTAACGTTGTCTTCGGTTACGAAAATGGCGTTCGCGCTTACCGGTTTCCAGAACGTCTTGGTCAGCAGCGCGATATAGTCCAGCGCCTCATCCAGCGTGGTATTGTTCAAGTCCAGATTCGACGGACGCCCCGGTTGCATCTGGGGGTCGAACAATACGTTTATGCCAGCCAACTTTCCCACCGTTTCATAGAGCACCTTGGGCGGTTGATTGTTCATCTTCAGCGAGGAGATCTGGCTGGTGATCGGTTTCAGCACCGGGACCGGCAGCATGGACTCGATCATTTTCACGCTATCTACGCGAGACTGTTCCGCCGGGGTCAAGGGAGTCTCGCCAGGCGGAACATTGCCCCTTTTAACTTGATCGAGCGCGTCGGTGGTATGCTTTATCTCCTGCAGAGCGACGGTTGATCCCGGATCGATACTGAACGCCTTTTGAAACTCCACCAGCGCTTGTTCCAGCTTGCCGGCCTGCCGTAGTTTCATGCCGGCTTCGACGTGCATCTGGCTGGCCTGAAAGCGGATGCGCCGCACGGCCAACTGGTAGACGAGCTCCTTCGGATCCGGTGCTCAGGGCCTGTGGTATAATATTCCAGCGCGGCATCATAATCTTTGCGAGCCTCGGCCGCCTGACCTAATTTGAGGAACTTGTCGCCCTTCCTGTTGCTGGCATCGGCACCGGGCACAGGCAGCAGGATAAGCACCGCCGCAAGTATCGCTAAACCACGTAACTTATTGTAAGCAATCATCTTATTATCTAACGGACGCCTTGTGGTAGAATGAACCTGCGCTGGGCCGTAGTCCAGCCACATAAACGATTGACGCAGCGTACTTTCCGAGTGTGGAGTACAAAAACTGGCCACAGTGGAGCCTAAAGATCAAAATCTTGAGCGATAATCGTCATGCCGGCCACAACTACCATTTGCTGGAGCGGTTTGAGGCCGGTCTTGCGCTCACCGGGACCGAAGTAAAATCGGCCAAGGACGGCAGGGTTCAGTTGAAGGACAGCTTCGCTGAGGTGGCCGGCAACGAGGCTTGGCTGCTGAACGCGCACATTGGCCAGTACTCGCACGGCAATCGCGAGAATCACGAGCCGACCCGGCGGCGGAAGCTGCTGCTGCATCGCTCCGAGATCGACAAGCTGCTCGGGCAGACGCGCGAAAAAGGCTTGACGCTGGTACCGACCAAGATGTACCTGAAGAATGGGCGGATCAAGTTGGAATTGGCGGTGGCCAAAGGGAAAAAGCTGCACGATAAACGCGAGAGCGAGCGGACTCGGGAAATGGAAGCGGAGGCTCGCGCGGGTATGAATCGAAAGCGGCTATAACGTACACGACTGGAAATATCGAATAGGGAACATGGACATAAAGGTTGAGGCGAAACCCATCGCGGAAGTGGAAGCGGATGCTCTGATAGTGGTTGGCTTTGAAGGGACCGCTCCCGGTGGACATGCCAGCGCAGCGAGCAAGGAGCTGTACGACGCCGGTGAATTCTCCGGCAAGGCGCTCGAAATCGCCATCCTGCACCATCCCGCCGGGCTGAAAGCCAAACGTCTGGTGCTGGCAGGCGCGGGAAAGCCGGGCGAGTTCAAGCCCAGTGACATGCGCAAGCTGTCGGGCGCGATGCTACGCGCGCTCAAACCGAAAGGCGTCCGCAGTATTGTCATGGCGCTGGATGAGCCGTTTCGCTCCGACGATTTTGCCGCCGCCGCTGTAGAAGGAGCGCTTTTGGGCGATCTGGAGGCGAATCGCTACAAGACCGATCCGAAGAAGAACGAGAAGCAGGTGGCGTCTTTCGCGGTGCTGGGCGGATCACAGGCGGCGGTCGAGCGCGGGCGCATTCTGGCCGAAGCGCAGAACTTCACTCGCGATCTGGCGAACGAACCCGCCAACTTACTGACCCCTACTGGGCTGGCGGAGAGCGCGCGTAAAATGGCGGCGGATTGCGGTCTGGAATGTGAGGTCCTCGATCAGGACCGCATGCGTCAGCTCGGCATGGGCGCGCTGTTAGGCGTTTCGCAGGGTAGCGCGGAGCCTCCAGCCATGATCATTCTGCGCTACAAGCCGCGGCTTTACCGGCGTCAAAAGATCACCTGGGTCTGGTGGGCAAGGGCGTAACGTTCGACACCGGCGGCATCTCCATCAAGCCGGCCGACCACATGGATCAGATGAGATACGATATGGCCGGCGGTGCGGCTATGCTGGGAGCGATGCGGGCTATCGCGCAGCTCAAACCCGCTATCCCTGTCACGGCCATCATCCCAGCGGTCGAGAACATGCCGGGAAGCCGCGCGCAACGGCCCGGCGATATCGTGACCTCGCTGGCCGGCAAGACGGTCGAGGTGCTGAATACCGACGCCGAGGGCCGCATGATTTTGATTGACGCGCTCACCTATGCCCAGCGGCTGGGCTGCACCCATTTGGTGGATGCCGCCACGCTCACCGGATCCATTGTGGTCGCACTCGGGTTCGTCAACATCGGCGCCTTCACGAATAATCAGCCGTTTCTCGACAAACTCATGGCGGCGGCAAAAGCCGAGGGTGAGAAGATGTGGCAGATGCCGATCGACGAAGAGTATAAAGAGGCGCTGAAGAGCGATTTCGCCGATTTGCATAACATCGGCGGGCGTCCGGGCGGATCGGTCACGGCAGCCATGTTCCTTAAGGATTTCGTAAACGACCTTCCATGGGTGCATCTCGACATTGCCGGAACTGCCTGGTTGGAGGAAACCAAGCCGTATATGGCGAAGGGCGCCTCGGGGGTCGGGGTCCGGACGTTCGTTCGGCTGGCTCAGAACTGGTAGCTATTTACTTTCCTACAGTGCTATCGAAGGCCTGTAGAACCTGACCCGGACGCGCGCGAACTCTTATATCGTCCGTGAGGTTCTCCCACCGGATCGTTCCGCTGGAATCGATCAGTATTTCGGCCGGACGGGCAATGTCCTGACCGTCTTCGCCGCCTTTGGGATGCAACAGGCCGTAGCGCCGGATGACCTCGGCCGCTGGGTCAGATAGCACCGGAAATGTGTAGCCTTTCTCTTGGCTCAGCTTCCGTGAGTTGTCGGTTGAATCGACGCTAATGGCCGCGATCTCGATGTGGCGCTGGGTGAAATCGTTCAAGTGCTGTTCAAAACTCCGCAACTCGGAGTTGCAGAACGGTCACCAATAGCCTCGATAGAAGATCAGGACGACGGCGCGATTATTCTTCAGTTGATCGGTTAAGCTGACCTGTTTTCCGTCCCAGTTCGCGAGCGTGAAATTGGGCGCGGGTTGTCCCACACGCACCGCGGTTTCCGAAGCCGGGATGGCCTTCGAGGCGTAAAGAATCACAAAGCAAAAGAGAGCGAACAGCAACAGGCTGAGGCTGGCAAGGATCGACCCGAGGATTTTCCCACGGTAGATTTCGGGCTGCCCGAAGGCCCGCCGCAGACCGAGCGCGAGCAAAATCGCACCGGCCAGGAAGAGAAGGTAGTTCACCCACGGGACGTCCCGCGTGCTGGCAAAAACCGCAAAGATCGGAATATAGGTGAGCACCGCCAGAAGCACAAGGACGAAACCCAGCCAAAGGAGAATGTTGAGGTGACGCTTCATAGTTTTCGCGGGTTCAGCTAGTATCATATGTCATGACAACTCGTCGCGATGCTCTCGCCGCCGCTTTAGCTTTGCTCACCGAGGCTGCCGCCTCAGCCCAAACTCAAAAGGGGGCTGATGCGAATGCAGTTTTTGTACATGACCTTCCCAACTTAACCATGGATGACTGGCAAGTGACGGTCAGCCATGTTCCGTACCCGCCCGGACGTGTGGGTCAGACACACCATCATGCAGGTTTCGTTTTGGCGTACGTGCTGGAAGGCGCCGTCGTCACCAAGATCTCGGGTCAGCCGGAAAGGACGTACAAGACCGGAGAGATGTTCTACGAGGCGCCCGGCGCCACGCACGAGGTTTCGAAGAACGCCAGCAGTACCGAGCCTGCGAAACTTCTGGCGCTGATCTTCGCCAAGAAGGGTGCGACCCTCACAGTGCCCGGCCCGGGCAGCGGCAAATAATACTGAGCCACGCGCGTCAGCAAGTGACAATTAGCGTGTGCTGCAGTGCGGTAGCCTCTCAATTCAGATCTTGTCAGGCCACTTCTGCCGGCCATGAAAGACAGCAATAATCTCCAGACGTTCACCTCGAACGCGGTACGGGATGATGTAAGGCATGCCAGGAATAACCAGTTCTCTCGTACCAACAATCCGACCGGGCCTGCCCATCTGAAGCTGAGTGGCGAGTAGATCAACACCATTAAGGGTGCGTCCAGCGACCGTGGCGGCGTTGTTAGGGCTGTCCCGCAATATAGTCGCGAAGAGCCACCAGATTGCTGATTGCTCGCCTCGACCAAACGATCTTCATCGTGGAGGCTTGTGTTCGGAGCGTTTCCCCCAGGAACGCAGCCATTTGGCAACCCGGTCGTGGCTGACCGTCTTACCTTCGTCAAGATCCGCAAGACCTGCCTGTATTTCGCCTAATTGCCACTCTTCAGCGTCAACGTATGCCGCGATGGCTTCGGCCGCCAGGAACGATTTCGACCGTTTAGAACGACGTGCCAGCGCATCGAGCTTCTTGTTCGTATCCGCGTCAATTCGAATGGAGAGGGTATCTGTCATACATTGTGTGCGTCTGTAAACATCCTGGCACATGTTTTAACCTACGGAGTGGGTCAGACACACCATCATGCAGGATTCGTTTTGGCGTACGTGCTGGAAGGCTCCGTCGTCACCAAGATCTCGGGCCAGGCCGAGAGAATTTATAAAGCCGGAGAGATGTTCTACGAAGCGCCCGGCGCCACGCGCGAGGTTTCGAAGAATGCCAGCAGTACCGAGCCTGCGAAACTTCTGCCGCTAATCTTCGCCAAGAAGGGTGCGACCTTGACGATGCCTGGTCCAGCGACTGGCGCGCACTAATGCGCAGGTTGGTAGATAGTCGTCTCCGGATGGAATTCCGACCACGCGAACCAGTACTCCGGTTCGAGAATGAGCGACTGTAGCTGAGTCCCCGCCAGACGGCCCGACATGCATCGCCCGTAAGGATCCCAGCGTGAATGCGTTTCGGCATCCGTTAGTTCCGTCGCCTCCGGATTGGCAGGCGTGAACTTTAGCGTTTTCCCGTTCAGACGCGCCGAAAATGCGGTGGTAGTGTCCGAGCCCGGCTGATGCACCACCAGGATCGGTTCCGTGCCGAGCGTTTCGTTGATTACCCGCGCCTCACGAAGCGCGTTCAGCGGGAAGGCCGTGTTCGCGCCACCTGTATTTAGGCCCAGGACCATGGTCTTGGGCGGAAGCCGCTTATCGGTACGCAACAAGTCACCGGGAGCGCGCCCGAGTTGCGACAGGCCTTCCAGCACTTTCTTATTGAACTCGGGAATGCGTTCAGCATAGCCGGGCTGCGGCTTCAACACCAACGTATCGGGATGAAGTTTACGCCACTCGCCCCAGTTGGTCAGCAGGAACGGATACAGCTTCACATGCTCGCCCTTCATCGGTCCTGAAATTGCTTCTAAGCTGGACTGCTGCCATCGGCTGCCGCTCTCGCGATCGCGGAAGACTTCATTGCCGCCGATTACGCCGGCATTTTCGAAATGCAGCTCCCGGCCTTTCGCTTCGGCCCTAAACACGAGGGCCGTGTTGCAGTACGATCACCAGGTGACGGCGATCGGACCGGCCGCTAGCTTATCTTGGACCAGTCCATGTTGGGCGAGGATTCCAGCCGGATAGGCCTTGGAGATCTTTCCATCCATCACGCCGATCAAGCGATCGCGGTCGCTCATGAAAACGGCTTGGGACGCGGGGATGAAATCGGCATGCTCGATGGCTTTATACGGCAGCGACGGTTTCGGGGGGGCCTGAAATGCGAGGCCTGCGCCCGCTATGAGTAACGCGGCAGAGAGTGAGCGTCTCATGTTTCGTTATTCTATCTCACTAAAGACCGACGCTAGCTGTTAGCGCTCTTCCTGCATCCGGCGCACCATCTTGGTGACGACGCTTCGGGGACTCAACCGGAGGGACTGTGTCAGCAGTTTGTTCCCGAGTCCGGGAATGACGATGGTCTTGCCGGCCAGCATTCCCCGGTAGCCAATCTCCGCCACTGTCCGGGCGTCCATCATCTTCCTGCCTTTAACCAAACCGGAATTCTGCATATTGGCGCGCTCTTGAAAATCCGAAACAGTCGGGCCGGGACAGAGCGCGGTGACGGTCACGCCGGTGCCCCCCAGCTCGTTCGCGATGGCCTCGGAGAACGAAAGCACGAAGGCTTTAGTAGCGAAATAGATGGCCATCAACGGACCAGGCTGGAACGCCGCCGTCGAAGCAACATTCATGATCTTTCCGTTCCCGGCCGATATCATCTCGGGCAGATACAGCCTGGTAAGGATCACCAGCGCCGTCATATTGAGCTGCATCATATTCAGCTCTTCGGCGAGACTCTGGTTCGCAAATTTGCCGAAAACGCCGAAACCTGCATTGTTGACCAGGACATCAACCTTTGGAATTTGCCGATGTACTTCTTCTGGTGCGTCGGGCATTGAAAGATCGATGGCCAGCACCTGAGTCTCCGCGGGGCGCAGCTCCTGGGCAATCTCTTCCAGACGCTTTCGGGTTCGCGCTACCAGGACCAAGCGATAGCCCTCGCGGGCGAATACTCGTGCGAGCTCGAGCCCGATACCGCTGGAAGCTCCAGTGATCAGTGCTGCCGGCATATCGTTACGAGAGCCTGCGCTTCCGCCGAGCGCCCTTCCCCAACCGGCCCGGTTTTCTCGGCGGTCTTGAACTTCACCGAAACACGGCCGACTTCGAGGCCGAGGGTCTGCGCCAGTTTCTCACGGATCGCCTGCCGGAAGTCTTTGAGTCGCGGCCGCTCGAGAATCACGGTCGAATCCACGTTGACGATGCTATATCCCTGGACGGCGACCAGATCGCGGGCAGCCCGAAGAAAATGTGCACTGTCAGCGTCTTTCCATTTCGCATCGGAATCGGGAAAGTGCATACCGATGTCGCCCAGGGCGGCGGCGCCCAGCAGCGCGTCGGTGATGGCGTGCGAAAGAATATCGGCGTCGGAGTGACCTTCCAGTCCAAACTCGGATTCAATCTTTACTCCACCCAGGACGAGCGGCCGGCCGGGACCGATGCGGTGCACGTCCCAGCCTTGTCCAATTCGCAGATCGGTCAAGAGGGAACCCGGGGCGTCAGCTCCTCGGCCAGGAATAACCGGGCGAGATCCATGTCCGATGGTTTCGTGATCTTGATATTGCGGTCGCTGCCCGGAACCACGCTCACTTCCACCTGCTCGAGCCGCTCTACGAGGCTGGATTCGTCTGTCCCCGTAAAACCATCCTCGCGCGCCTTTGCAAAAGCCTGCTTCAATAAATCGAAGCGGAACACTTGGGGAGTTTGCGCCAGAATCAGACGGTCGCGTGGGATAGTCTGGCGGATCTTATTGCGGTGTACTTGTTTGACCGTGTCTACCGGTACGATGCCTACGATTGCGGCGCCAGCCTCCTCGGCCTCCGCGAATACCTTTTCAAGCACGGAAAGTTCGATGAACGGCCGCACGGCGTCATGCACCGCGACCAGCTCCGTTGCGGCGTCCAGCGTCGCCAAAGCATTCTCCACGGATTCTTGCCGGCTATCCCCGCCCTCCACCAGCCGCACCGGTTTGGGGAAACTTTCCCGCTCCAGCAGATCGCGCACCCACTCCAGGTCCTCGGCGCGCAATGCCACTACGATCTCGCTGACGGCCGAAGAGGAAACAAATTTACGGATAGTATGCAGCAGAATGGGTGATCCTTCGAGGAGCATGAACTGCTTGCGGCTAGTGCCTGCCTTCTCAGGGACGGCGCGTCCCATTCGAGTCCCCAGCCCCGCGGCGGGGAGGATTACCGAAACTTTCATGTCGATCCTTTAGCCCGCTGCTCCGACACCTGAGCCCCGTGCCTCAGCCGGTTGCGCGCCAGAAACTTGGTGCTCCCGCGCGGCGCCGGCCTGCCGTTCGGGGTGGCTCGAGCTCTTGTCGTGGACGCCGTGAACGCGGTCGTCAAATCGGCCAAAGATCATTTTTCCGGCGGTGGTCTGAAGAACGCTGGTGACGGAAATGTCGATGGTCCGGGAGATCATCTTCTTGGCGTTGTCCACCACCACCATGGTGCCGTCATCCAAATAAGCAACTCCCTGGTTGTACTCTTTGCCTTCCTTGAGAATGAAGACGCGCATCGTTTCACCCGGCAGCACGATGGGCTTGAGAGCGTTAGCGAGCTCATTGATATTCAACACTTCGACGCCGTGAAGCTGCGCGACCTTGTTCAGGTTGAAATCGTTGGTAACGATCTTGCAGCTGTACACCTTGGCGAGCTCGATCAACTTCATATCGACTTCCGGCACGTTGGGAAAATCATCCTCGAGAATCTGAACATTAAGCTGGGTCATCTTTTGGACACGCTGCAGAATATCGAGGCCGCGCCGGCCCCGGTTACGTTTGAGCGAGTCGGCCGAGTCCGCTACCAGTTGCAGCTCGCGCAGTACGAACTGGGGAATTACCAGAGTGCCATCCATAAAACCCGTCTCGACAATATCGGCGATGCGGCCGTCGATAATGACGCTGGTATCCAGTATCTTGAACGACTGGCTGGACGTTTGTTCGCCGCCAAAAAGGCCGCCCAGCGCGCCCAGGTTCAGCATCTCGCCCTTGCTGCCGCCGACGACCAGGCCGACATAGGCCAGCCACAGCAGAAGCGACAACTGCAGAAACGAAACCGTGGTGGAAGGCCCGGGAATGGCGCGGGATAGGACCAAAGCGATCAAATAAGCTCCAATGATTCCGAGAAGAGATCCAACGACCGCGCCGATTATGCGTTTGAGCGTAATTTTCCGAACCTGCGCTTCGAACAGGACTATCGCTATTCCAAAAGCCAGGCCGGTCCCTGCTGCAAATTGGCTGGAAAGATCGAAGGGCCGCAAATACCAAGCGGACGTTGCCAGCAGCAGGATAAAGAGGACGCGAATGATAAGAAGGCTATTCACGACACTACCACCCCCAACAGAGCGGACTGTGCATCGCGGATTAAAATTACCCACGTTACACTGTGCGCCATTGAGTATAACACTGATAACAGAACCAGAGTCTGAAAGAAATACTGGGGGTTACAGGAGGGCTAGAGAGGAGTTGATGGGCTGCCGATGATCGCGCCCTTTGATTTAAAGAGCTTTAGCCAATTCTTCCGCGAATGCGCTGTGAGGTCCTTGTGGACCTTGCTGTCCGTTAGGGCTGTTGGGGCCGTTCGGGCGCTTATGCTTTCTGCCACCGCGTTCACGCCGCGGAGCTGCTGGAGGCGCGCCCCGATTCACCTGACCGGTTTGGCCAGGACCTGGACCTGGGCCTTGACTTTTTGACCTGGGCGGTTGGGCTTGGTTGGCCCGCAACAGCCGGTCTTCCAGCGGTGCACGGTCGAAACGGCGGATGATCAGATTCATCTCTTCCGAGTTGGGCGTGTCGATAAATGCAAAACCCTTCGATTCTTGGGTCTCAGGATTGCGAATGACCTTGACGTCATCATAGACGAGGTTTTCTGCGTTAAGCCAGGACTTGATGTCATCCTTGGTAACCCAGACAGGCAAATTTCCGAGGAACACTGTGAAACTCATTCTGCGGTGTCGTTAACTCCGTTTTTGGGGATTGGGCGGAACTGCTTCGCGGATGCGATCCATGAAAGCTAACCTATCGTATCACATCCGAAGTGTCCCAGCCAACTAGAAAATTTGTGTAAAACGCTGCTTTCCAAGGAGAAGAAAACTTCACCGGATGGTCATCGTACCTGGTACTTTACCGTGGCCGCCCGCCGCGACGCCCCTCGCTGGTTGGGATAGGGCGAGAGACCTGCAAAAACGAACCCAGCTCGCTGCGGATCGACTGGGGAACGATCGGTTGGGGATAACGTGAGTCGAGTGGTCACGCAAACAAAACCGAGGGGAACTCGTTCCTAGCTACCTTGTTCTCAGTCTTCTTCAGCAATAGCCCCTTTTTGCCGGGCACGTTCAAATAGACACGGAGTTTGCTGTGCTCCAGAGCTGTCACTAAGACGACATACTGATTCTCTTTTTCTTTTGCCGCCTTTTCGCGGATAGCCATCATCTCTTTCAGCTTCTGCCAAGTGACGACGCAGACTTGCTCTGCCTTGACGCAAACCAAGGCGACAAATACCTTCTTAAGCTTGGCCTCTTCCATGGCAGCTAGGTCTTTTAAGGTGTCTTGAGAAAAGGTGAATGGGTACTCCCCATTGGGCCTCGGTTCCACGGAATTGTACTTCAGGTAGACACCGATGTTGTCGTTGATCCGAAAAGCAGAGATTGACCGCTTGCCCAGCAAGTCCAGTCGGTTAATGGCTGTGAATTCGTCATCTTCAGCAATCTGCATTAGAGCGGCACAGTGATACAGATGTTCGTCTTTAATTGTCAAGGTCAATCCTCCTTCGAAGGCAGATAAGTCTACAGGTGAAAATCTGGTCGGAAGTGAAAAAGAGCCGCCAGTGTCATAGTGACTGGCGGCTCCGTTGTATTGGAGACTCGCGGCACGCCGGAATTCTACTGCGACACTGCGAGGATGCGTTCCTGAAGCATCTCTGACTTGACCCGGAGGATCACATTGGCCGCAGTGGTCCAGTAGCCGGGGTCAGACCCTAAACCGGATGCGCCGCTCGCTGTGGCGAGGTTGCTCGTCAAGGCGCGGTAAAGTTCGTCTGCAGTGCGCTTGAAGGCTTCCTTCCAATCCACAATCCAGAATTGCTTACCGGTTTTCGGGTCGACCTGTAGCAGCTCCCTAAAAGCGCCCGCCAGAGGCAGCGTTGCCGCCAAGTCTAGACGGTGGCGGGTCTTGAAACCGAGACTCGGGTAGGTATGGTCGTTCTCGAGCGCGTCGACAACACGAAGGCCGCCGAAACGGTTTCGTGTCTTCATGTTTTCCTTGCTGCTGAACTGGGATTCGATGTACTCGGGCAGAAAAGCCACATCGGCCATTACGTCCGAGAGGCTAAGAAAGTCATCGTGAGTTTTCGGGTCGATGTACATCTTCAGGGCCTTCTGTCTGCTGCGGTACATCTGGGGGCCGAGTGCTGGCTTGTCCTTCAAGAAACACCCTAGCCGTTGGAGGATCTCCCGAACATCCCAAGCGCCGGGGTCGTTTTCCCTGAAGGAGATATTGCTGATGTCAAAGCCCGATTTCGCCAGAATATCCTTTAACGGCTGAAACTCATTCCGGTACTCATCCATGGTGTGCTCTTTTACCTGGGTAGAGGTGTTCAGAGCTTCCACCATTTCTTCTGGTACCACGTACGCGGCTTTAGAGGTCAGAAAACGGACCCTCACATACGGCTCCGTCCACTCTTCAGCCGCCTTCAATTTGTCTAACCGTTCAATCGTGTCGGAAATTACGGCGAAGGTGTGCCCCCCGTCGGCGATGCCCACTTTACGAGCGTCCGATACCTCACCGTCCATGAGGTCGTTCTCGCCATCCTTTTCAAGGTGGATGTTCAAGTGACGCACGCCCGAGTTGTTCGGTGTGATGTCGAACGCCGCGCAGATGAACGTGATGCCACGGTTCTTGACGTGAAACGCCCGCGGATTTTTCTCCACGGTGGCGATCATGTTCTTGTACGGCTTGCTGCTTTCCTTAGGCTTCCGGACGTTGGCGTTGCCACTGACCAGTTTATTTACTTCGCTGAAGGGAAGAAGCGTTTCGAGGTGGTGAAGGTTTGGATCAAAAGGGTCCTTGATCCGTTTGCAATAATCAGCATCGCTCACGCGGAGCGCGATAGGGGTCTTCATATACTCTCCAAGATTCGGCGTATGCCGGAATAGGTCACGGTGTCGCGACCAACGAGATTGTAGCACACCTGAGCCGATCGGCGTGTGCTCGGCGGATTCACGGGCCGAGTCTCTCAGCTCCCCGTGCCCTCACAGTGGGACTCTCCGTGCGTCGCTAGCATCCGTCGTACCATCGCAACCGCCAGGATTCGCTCCGCACTACGGCTAAAACGAACCCATCAATACTTCGGCACGCTCGGGTCCACTTTATCGCTCCAGGCCAGGATTCCGCCCTTCATATTCCGGACTTTGCGGAATCCGGCCTGCTTCAGGAAATCCACCGCTTTGGCGCTACGCACGCCGCTCTTGCAATGCGCGACGATCTCGTCGGCTGAATCGAGTTCGTTGACGCGCTTCGGCAGATCGCCTAGCGGGATCAACTTTGCGTACGGGATCTTGCAGATCTGATATTCATGGGGCTCGCGCACGTCGATCAGGACGAACGGGTCGCCGCGATCGATCTTGGCCTTTACTTCTACTGGATCGATGTCGCCTTCCACGGCTACGGGCTCATGCTGCTGATTCGGAATGCCGCAGAATTGCTCATAATCGATCAACTCGCGAATAGTCGGATGGTCGCCGCACACCGGGCAGTCCACGTTCCGGCGCAATTTCAGCTCGCGGAAGCGCATGGCCAGCGCGTCGTAGAGCAACAGCCTTCCAACTAGAGGTTCGCCGATACCCAGGATCAGCTTTACGGTCTCAGTCGCCTGGATTAATCCGATAGTTCCCGGCAGAATTCCCAGCACGCCGCCCTCGGCGCAGCTCGGCACCAGACCCGGGGGTGGCGGTTCGGGATATAGGCAGCGATAGCACGGTCCGCCTGGGTAGGCGAACACCGTTGCTTGTCCTTCGAAGCGGAAAATCGATCCGTATACGTTCGGCTTGCCGAGGAGCACGCAGGCATCGTTGACCAGGTATCGCGTCGGGAAATTGTCGGTGCCATCGACCACGATGTCGTAGTCCTTCAAAATCTGCAGGGCGTTTTCACTGGTCAGGGCGGTCTCATGCCGGTCGATCTCAACGTAGGGATTGATGTCCAGCATGGTATCCGCCGCCGAATCCAGCTTCTTGCGCCCGACGTCCTTGGTGCCGTGAATCACCTGCCGCTGCAGGTTGGTGAAGTCCACGACGTCGAAGTCCACCAGGCCAATCCGCCCGATGCCCGCGGCCGCGAGATACATGCCAAGCGGAGCGCCCAGGCCGCCGGTACCGATCAGCGCGACCTTGGCGCTCTTCAGCTTCAACTGCCCTTCCATGCCGACTTCGGGCATGATCAGGTGGCGGCTGTAGCGTAGAATTTCCTCTTTCGACAGCGTCACCGGGGGCGCCGCGATCCCGGCCGATCCTCCGGCAATGCTGGGAACGATCGAAACAGTGTCGCCATCTTTCAAAGGCGTCGCTTCCTTGCTCAAATAACGAATGTCTTCGTCGTTGACATAGACGTTGACGAAGCTCCGCAGCTTGCCTTCGTCGTTGTAGAGATGGCGGCGCAGATCGGAATACTGGCTGGTCAACGACTGCAATACCTCGCCCACGGTCTGGCCCGCGAGCTGCACCGCATCCTGCTTGCCGGCATACTGGCGGAGCGGAGTGGGAATCAGAATCTTAGCCATAGATCAATTCTTCCTTGGGAGCTTCCTTCTGGTCAAAGTCCGGCCGGTAGCTATTGGCATGGTCGAAGCGCCCGTTCTTTATCGATAATACGACGTAGGAGAACCAGGAGCAGGAGTTGGCCAGATCGCGCTTGGAAAAATACGCGTCGCAATCGGGGTGGGAGTGAAACACGCCCAAAACGTCCAAGCCTCGCTCACGCGCTTCCCGGTCGACGCGATTCAAATCTTTCGGATCCATTACGAAGAAATCTTCCTGCGGGCCCGTGTACGTATTGGGCAGCGGCACGGCTTCCCGAACAAGACCGTCTGAGCCCAGCATCACGCCGCAACACTCTTTGGGGAAGGTCTTCTCGGCATGCGAAACCATGGTATCCCATGCCTGCGTTTGAATCCGGATCATGCTCCGTCCGGTTCACTCCAGAAGGGCTCACTCAAATACTTGTATGCGCCGTCGCATAACACGGTAACGATCACACCCGTCTCGCCGGCCTCCACCAACTTGCGGCCCACCGCGCGTGCGGCCACCAGGTTCGCGCCGGAGGAAATACCTACCAGCAGAGCCTCTTCGCGAGCGATCCGGCGGCACATCGCGTAAGCGTCCTCAGTTTCGATCCAGATGTTGTCGTCCGCCAGAGCCGGATCGTAGATGCCGGGGACGATCGCGGTCGGCATATGCTTCAATCCTTCCAGGCCGTGAAAACCGGAAGAAGGCTGCGCCGAGATGCACTTGATACCGGGGACTTCCTTGCGCAGGCGCCGCGAGTTGCCCATGAAGGTTCCACTGGTCCCCATGCAAGCCACGAAGTGCGTGATGCGACCGGCGGTCTGGGCCAGAATCTCGACCGCCGTTCCTTCGTAGTGGGCTTTCCAATTGGCCGGATTGTTATATTGATCCGGATAAAAATAACGGTCGGGATCTTGCTTGTAGATTTCGCGGCACAGGCGGATCGCCCCGTCCGATCCTTCACCCGGATCGCTAAACACCATTTCGGCGCCGTAAGCCTGCAAGACATGCTTGCGCTCCATGGAGGCGTTTTTTGGCAGGCACAGCTTTACTTTGTAGCCGCGATATGCCCCGATCATGGCATAAGCGATGCCGGTGTTCCCGCTGGTTGAGTCCAACAGTACCCGATCGTGAGTCAGTTTGCCGGTTCGCTCCCCGTCCAGGATCATGTTGAGGGCCGCCCGGTCCTTCACCGACCCGCCGGGGTTGAAAAACTCGGCTTTCCCGTATATCTCGATGCCCGGCAGGTCGCTTGCAATCCGCTCCATGGGGATCAGCGGCGTGTGACCGATGAGCTGGAGCAGATTCGTCGACACCAGTCGTGAAACCGGCGGAACTATGGAAGTAGCGACAGACATTAGACTCGCCCTAATCTTATCACCTATTTGTCAGTAGACAATGGGGAGTACGTACCTATTGGATGAGCAGACATGCTTTCGGTTGCGTAAATGTGGCGTACGCACTCCTGCGTGCCGCGTTCACACTATTGTGAACGCTTTTGTTCCGCATGGTGTTTGCAAGAGTGCAAACACGGCACGCACGAGTGCGTGCGCTACGTCCGATCTCAGGCATTGGCGATGCCCAATCTATAGAATGGAAAGAGCGAGGCCCTGCCATCGGGCTTGCCCTGTGAAGAAAATGAACGTCAAGTACGCGGTCATTCCTGACCTGCCGGGATTCATGTCGACGGGCAAAACGCTCAACGAAACAAAGTCTAACATCCGCGAAGCAATTCTCGGACATCTCCAAACGCTGCGGGAATACGGGGATCCGGTTCCCCCGCCCTCCAGCTTGGCAGGAGAAGTGGAAGTCACGACGGCGGCATAAACGAGCTTATTCCGGCAGGCTGAACTTCGGCCCCACTCCCAGCTTCTTACCCAACCGCAGCCAGCGCGAGTCTTCTGCCATTCGAATCTGGCTTGCCAACGTGTCGGCTCGGCCTTGCCGCCCTTCTGCCAAGGCACTAGCTGCGCGCCACTGCTCGACCAATTGGCTCACGGCGCAGCGATCCATGACGAAGGCTTCTTTGCGGGCGATCAGCGGCTGGGAAACATCGTGATCGAACAGCACTCCGATCGGCGGCACGTTACCGGTCAGAAAAAACACTTCCCGAAAACCGGCGCTTAGTAATTGTTTCTCAAGCGCTGTCATGCCGTACTCTCGCATTTCAAGCGTGGCTCCGGAGCCCCCATGAAAGATCAGATCATCGCGGACTTCCAGGCTCCCGTCGCGCCGGCGATTGACCAGGACTTCGGAATCGCCGAGCCGCACAATGCGGTATTCGTTGAGTTGGGGAAAGTGCTCGCGCAGCTTGTCTTGGGGATTGCAGTAGATCGTAATCCCCAAAAATCCGCGCGGCTTGAGCAACCGGCAAGCCTCTTCAAGCGCGCACTCCACCGGCGGAGCGATGTGTTCCAACACGTCCGCTAAGAGAATAAAGTCATAGGTTCCGGCGAGCTGTGGATGCTGTTCGGCGATGTCGAAGCGCGGCTCACGATCATAGTAGGTATTGGTGTAATCAAATTTCTCGGCCAGGATTGCCGCGTATCCGTGGTGATCGCTCAACCCCAGGCCGCGAATCGCCTTCAACGTTGGGAAGTCCTTCAAAATGAGGTTGCTTCCGAACAGTTCCATCGACAGTAGATGGATGAGCGCGCGGAGGCGAACGTTCGACCCGCACGCGCAACTGGCAGGCTCGGTGGCGAAGGCCTCCACTTGGTTATAAGCGCCGCAAATATTGCAAGTGAAGGAAACCACGCTAGAATTATCTCATCGCTATGAGAAATACAACTCTCTGGGTGGCAATGCTGGCGGCGACCTTGGCCTTGCCCGCCGCGCAAATAAAGGGCCGGGGCACGCCTGGCGCTCCCGTACAACTCGATATTTACAGCGATTATCAATGCCCAGCTTGCAAGGCGCTCTACGAGAGGACTTTGGTTCCGCTCATGGCGGACTACGTGGACAAGGGCAAAGTCTACTTGATCCATCACGAGTTCCCGCTGCCGATGCATCCGCATGCCATGGAAGCGGCTTGCTACGCCTGCGCGGCGAGTCGAGTCGGGAAATACGAACAGGCCGGTGACGTGCTGTTCCGCACCCAGGACAGCTGGGCCGCCAGCGGCAAAGTGGACCAAACTGTCTGCAGTATTCTGACACCGGTCGAAGCGCAGAAAGTGCGAGCGCTGGCCAAGGATCCAGCCATCATCGCCGAGGTCCAGCAGGATATTCAGGCCGGCCGCAATGCCAATGTATCGGCCACGCCCACGTTGATCCTGACGCACCGATCGAAGCAGTATCGGGTTCCCGGCGGCGCCAGCTACGAAATATTGCGCCGCTTTATCGACCAGCTACTTGCAAACTAGCGTGCGGCGGTTGATCCTACCTCTGCGGCTGCTCATGGCGGCGGTATTTCTCTACGCCGCCTATACGAAACTCCGTGAGCCCTGGCTGGTATTTGCGATGTCGATCGACGCCTACCAGCTATTGCCTCAGTGGGCGGTGTTGACGCTGGGCCGGACCATCCCATGGCTGGAATTGTTGCTGGGCTTGCTGTTGGCGATGGGCATGGCGCTCCGCTACACCGCCGCCGCGGCCGCGATTTTGTTGGGCGTCTTCTTCGGCATCATGGTGCATGCTTACGCGCAAGGGCTGAAGATCGATTGCGGATGCTTCGGCCTGGGCGAGCCAATCACCGCGTGGACTCTGCTGCGCGACGGCGTGCTGCTGGCGGCTTGCCTCATTCTGACCTTTCTTGCTGTTAGACAACGAGCTCGGAGATTCGTGGCTCAGGAGAAGAAACTGGCCACCCAATCCTGAAGCCATTGCCAGGTCAGGCGGAGCTCGTCCCGAAACCGGATAACGCGTTCAAAACCGGGTGGAGGCTCGAACAAATTATCGGATAGTGGACCTTCCTTCAGCTCAGTGACCTCACTGGTCGTTTCGAAATGCGCGGAAGTCCTTTTGAGCAGAACGGCAAGCCCGTTGGGCTTCGGTCCGGTTTGATTCACTTTAATAACCGGCGATCCATATGCTTGGCCGACAACGTGGCTGACAAGTACCGCCTCACGTGTTCGCGAAGGCAGCCCTTCTGAATCGATGTACCAGCCGTCGATCACAGTTTCGCCCTTGAATCGGCTGTCGGGCTCGTGCGTGATCAGATGCCGCGCTGTCCGGCCGAAGAAAACCCGGCGCTCACCCGTATCCGTCGTCGATCTCTCGAAAGTGATCACTGTGCCAGAAGGCGAGGGTTTTGCCGCAGTGCGCGGCCGGTTGAATCGATGAATAGCATACTGGCGCGAATCAAAATCCCAGACGGTTAGACGGCGATTACCAAAATCCAAGACTTCGACGTGTTTGTGATTCCCATCTTCGTCGGCCCAATCCGTGCGCCGTATCGCGCCTTTGTAGTATTCAGTCTCTATAGACTTCCGGCCTTCAACCTTCGAAACCGTGGTGATTCTCCAGTCCGCCCGAAGAGAGCTTGCTAGAGATGCCAGCAGGCCAAGCGTACATAGATCTTTCCGGCGCATGAAAAGAGTCCTGCCTCGCCCAGACTACCAAATAAAAAAGGCCGGACTATTAACCCGGCCTTTCACATGGAGCAGGAAGCGGCTTTACCTGGCAGCCAAGTAAAGCGCGCAAATGGCGCGCCCGTTCAGGCGACCGAAGCTGGCGCAAAGCCTTGGCTTCGATCTGACGGATGCGCTCGCGAGTGACATCGAACTCCTGCCCGATCTCCTCCAGAGTGTGCTCCCGCTCGCAGCCGATGCCGAAGCGCAGCCGGATCACTTTCTCCTCTTTCGGAGACAGGGTCTTCAGAATATTGGCGGTCTCGTCCCGGACGTTGGAATCGATCACCGCATCCACCGGGGAACCTACCCAGCGATCTTCAATCAGGTCGCCCAGCGCCGATTCGCCATCGCGGCCTACGGGCGTTTCGAGCGACACCGGATCGCGCGAGATGGTTTTCAGCTTCTGGACTTTCTCCACCGGAATATCCATCCGGCGGCTGATCTCATCGTTAGTCGGAGCGCGGCCCAGTTCCTTTTCGAGCTCGCGCGTGGCGCGCAGGAACTTGTTCATGCTCTCGTTCATGTGCACCGGAATGCGGATGGTGCGGGACTGGTCGGCGATGGCGCGCGTGATGGCTTGCCGGATCCACCACGTGGCGTAGGTGGAGAACTTGTAGCCGCGCCGGTATTCGAACTTGTCGGCCGCGCGCATCAGGCCGATATTGCCTTCCTGGATCAGATCCAGCAGATGCAGCCCGCGGTTGACGTACTTCTTGGCGACAGAAACCACCAGGCGGAGGTTGGCTTCCACCAGGTCCTTCTTGGCGCGCTCGGCTTCGATTTCGCCGTGGCGGATCACGGCCAAGCTGTGCTTCAGATCGATCAGCGAAGCGCCGGCCGCGGTCTCGAGCTTGCGAATTTCCCGCCTCAGCTCGCGCGCGCGGGCTTGGGCGGCGACACCGCTACGGCCCTCCAGCTTGCGAAACTCCAGGTCCAGATGCGCCAGTTGCTTCCACCGCATGCTCGATTTCCTTGGCGAACTGCTTCCAGCGCGAGGGGAGCCAGGCCACCCGGCGGATCTCTCGCGAAATTTCCACCTTGCACGCGGTTCAGCTTGCCACTCCACCGGCGCCGGATCTTCTTGTTGCTCAGCGGGACCGAATCCACCCTCTCGACCAACTGCTGCTGCCGCTTGTGCAGCGCGATGATCTCAGCGAACTGCGCGCGGACCTCGGCCTGCTTTTTTGTATCGGCGGGGCTGCCTTCTTCCACGTCCCCCAGGTCTACAAAATTGTCCAGTTCCTCTTCGCCTTGCTTCAGCAGCTCGGCGATCTCGACCACGCGCAGCTGCACCAGCGGCGGAACGGCTGATGGATTTCTGCATCCGCAGCTTGCCGCGCTCCATGCGCCGCGCGAGGTTAACTTCGCCTTCGCGAGTCAATAGCGGTACTGCGCCCATTTCGCGCAGATACACGCGTACCGGGTCGTCGGTGTAGATCGACTCTTCGACCTGCTGGGCAGCAGGGAACTCTTCGTCCTGAACTTCCTCGGGGTGGAAGAAATTAGTTTCTTCGTCGAAAGGGATCCCGAGAGGCTCGTGACTGTCTGTTAAAAATTGATCTTCAAACTGATCCACTGAAATACTCACCTCCCAGCCGGGCACAAACTTCGGTCCCGCATGGGGTTATGTTAAACTGGCTATACAGACTCCCGCCTCCGCTGCGCCGTAAGCCGCTCTGCCGTCGTGTGTAGCAATCGATTATAACTCGAATCGATTTCGAAGTTAAGCCCTAAATAAAAGATGTTTATGTTTGCGATTGGTTACACGAAACTTGGCGCGTGCGATCGGGTCGGCCTTCTACCCGTCTGCGACGAGCATCAGGACCGCTTGTGAAGCACTAAGTTCTTCAATTCATTAAGAAAAGCTTCCACGTCTTGAAAGTCCCGATAGACTGATGCAAAGCGCACATAGGCGATTTTGTCGAGGCTCTTCAGCTTCTCCATCAGCATTTCTCCTATATCTGTAGTACTAATTTCCCGATCAGAACTGTCGGACAAGCTTGGCTCTCCACGGCGTCCACGAGCTCAGCCAGCTTCGCCATGGGCACCGGCCGCTTTTCGCAGGCCTTCAGGAGCCCGTTCAGCACTTTTTGGCGGTCGAACTTCTCCCGCCTCCCGTCTTTCTTCACGACCATGTAAGGGATCTCATCGCTCCGTTCGTAAGTGGTGAAGCGGCGCTCGCATTTGTCGACATTGCCGGCGCCTCCGGATGACGTCCCCTTCCTTGCTCTCCCGCGAGTCGATGACGCGGTCTTGTTTGAATCCGCAAAACGGGCAAGTCATAGGGAAACGTCCTTGGGCAGCTGCCTCGAATTTACTCCAGTTCAGACCTTCGTGAAAGGCACAAACCAAGCCAAAGGGCACTATAACTACAACAGTAATAATCCAGATGAAAATCGCAAGCCCAGCCGCCGCCTCGAGCGGAAGCCGATATATCTCTGTGAACACTACGATTGAGACAATCTGAACGCCGCCGCCGATTCCTGGAATCTGGACAATGCTTCCGAACGCCATGAATCCCAGGATAATTACTACATCAGTAATTTTAAACTGAGCGCTGACTGGGAAAGGATCGGAAAAGAGCGTAGTAGGCGGCTATGATAACGCCCATTCGAGCACAGTATAGCATAACAGCAAGACTAAGGATTCCGGATCACGGGTGGATTCCATACCTTGCGAAAACGCCTTCAGCATCCGTTCTACACGCTTGTAGTAATTCTCGGGCAGGAAGGTCACGGCGCTCAGGAGCCGCGCCTGAGCGGACTCGGAAAAATTTCGAAACAGCACCAGACAGAAGCAGGCAAAGCGACGCCGATGGCGGCCACCACATAGCCTCCCGCCCCCAGCGCCCATCGCAGAGCCGGACCCAGAGCCAGACCCCGGCCGGGAATCCATGCCAGAGCCAATCCAAACAGCAGTAGTACGGCGAGCAGATCCAAAATGCGTTCCAGCATCCAGGCCGCCACTTGGGACGAAAACGACACGCCGGCGCTTGACCGAGATCAGATAGGGCCGCACTACCTCACCGGCCCGCCCGAGCAGGACGACGGCCGTGAATCCGATGGCGGTGTCGTAGGTCAGCTTGCGGACGGTCACGGGTGCTTCCCAGAGGCCGCAGCATAACCTCCCAGCGCAGGGCGCGGCCCCAATAGGTCAGTAAGATCAGTACGATGGACACCGATCAACCAGGCCGCGTTCACATGCGAGAGGGTGCTGAGGAAGAGCTGCCATTGAAACGAGCTTCCGCGGAGCCGGTAAAGCAGCCACGCGATGAGCAGCAAGCGCCGCGGCGGCCAGAGCACCAGCCTGACGGTCCAGCGGCGCCATGCTGGACGGTCGCCGGGCGTCTACCACCGGGCTCCTCCGGTCGGACGCGGCCCGGAACTGGTACGCTGGACATGACCCTTGTAGAATGTAAATCTTGGATTCAAGTGAACTTCTTATCATAAATCCTCGTTTCCTTTACTGGAAGCAGGAGATAAGAGGAATCATGGCCACGGTGGCAGTTCCGGCAGCAAAATGGAACTGGGCGCCACCCTATTCACAACCTCGGGCGAGCATTGGCTTGGACGCAGATGCCCAACTCGTAGAACGCTGCCTCAGCGGCCAGGACGCCGCCTGGGAAGACCTTGTCAAGCTGCATACCCGGCGGGTTTACTCGATCTGCTACCGGTTCACCAGCAGCGATGCCGAGGCGCAGGATCTGACGCAGGACGTTTTTCTGCGGGTGTTCAAGAATCTGAAGAGCTTTCGATCGGGAGAAGGATTGTTCGTGGTATGGTTGACCAGGCTGACGCGGAATCTGCTGATCGATCATTACCGCCGGACGCGGTTGGATCGCGCGACGGAGTCGATCGAAGATCAGGTGCACGGCGCTCGAAGAGAGCACGGCGATGTCGGCCAGGACGGATGGAATGCTGGCCGGACGAGAGGCCAGCGAATTGTTGCAGTCGGCCCTGCAGAAGCTTTCGCCGGAATTGCGAGAGACGGTGATCCTCCGCGATCTCGAAGAATTAGAATATCGAGAGATCGCCCAAGTGCTCAATGTTCCGGAAGGAACGGTGAAGTCGAGACTGAACCGCGGGCGGGCCGAACTGGCTCGCGTGCTGCGGCGGCATAAGGTTCGGGTATGACGTGCGCTGAGCTGGAAATCCTGCTGTGCGACTACGTGGACGGAACGCTCCGCGGGGCGGAGAAGTCCGCGCTCGAGAGTCATCTGGCCGGATGCAGCGCGTGCACGGAGTTGGCGAAAGATGTCGCGGGCGCGACGGCGTTTTTGGAACGCGTGGCGACGGTGGAACCGCCGGCGGAATTGCTGACGCGAATCCTGCACGAGATTCCGCACGGCCGCCAGCGCGCGGCTGACCGGCCGTCCTGGTGGCGCAGGCTTTTCGGCGGCTGGATCGAATCCGTGCTGCAGCCGCGCTACGCCATGGGGATGGCGATGACGATTCTGTCGTTCTCAATGCTGGCGCGCTTCACTGGCATCGAGCCGCGGCAATTGAATCCGCAGGATCTGGATCCGGTGAAGATCTGGCAGTCGGTGGACGATCGGGCGCACCGGATTTGGGACCGGGCGGTGAAATATTACGACAACCTGCGGTTGGTGATCGAGGTTCAGTCGCAATTGAAGGAATGGACCGAACAGGCGCAGGGCATCGAGAGCAGCGGCCAGAAGTAGCTGCGGCAGAAGCGGCAGCAGCAAGTACGGAACGCCAAGTAGTGGAACGAATGACAAGAGGTAACTAAGATGAATTGCGTGAATCATCCCGATTTGCCGGCCATAGCTTATTGCCGGGCCTGCGGCAAGGCGCTTTGCGAAGCCTGCCGCGTGAGTGCTGGAGGAACCGTATACTGCCAGGAGCATGCTCCGGCGGCCGCGGCCGCGACCGGGAGCCGCGGCTGAATCGTCGCCTTATACGGCGCCGTCGCCAGCTCCGGTGAGCGCGCGCGGGCCGGTTCCCGACGCCGGAGCCTCGCCGGGGCTGGCTTTTCTGCTCGGCCTTATTCCGGGCGTCGGAGCGATTTATAACGGCCAATACGTCAAAGGGCTGATCCACGTGGTAGTTCTCGGCGTTCTCATCAGCATCGTCAGCAGCAACGAAGCCTCGGGCGGTCTGGAGCCGCTGTTCGGGATGATGATCGGCGTCTGGGTTTTTTACATGGCGTTCGAAGCCTATCACACCGCGCGAAAACGCCAGTTCGGCCAGCACGGTGGACGAATTCTCGAGCCTGGTGCCGCTGCACGGCCAGCAATCCAGCTTTCCGGTGGGACCGGCCGTTCTCATCGCGGTGGGGCTGCTGTTCCTGCTGAATAACATGGAAATTATCCGCTTCAGCCAGATCATCCGCTATTGGCCGATCGCTTTAATCGCCCTGGGAGTGTACATGCTGTACGAGCGCCTGTCGTCAGTCGAGCATCGGCACTCCGGCCCCGCCGGCGTACAGGAGGCCACCCATGAACGACAGTAGCTACAACCTGGTTCAGGCGATCCGCGGGCCGATCATGCTGATCCTGCTGGGAACGCTTGGTGGCCATGGATTATTTCGGCGTATACGGCTTCAGCCGGACCTGGCCGATCCTGATCATCGTTTTCGGCTTTCTAAAGCTGCTGGAGAAACTGGTCGCGCATCCGATGCCGCCGCCTCCCCTGGGACCGCCTCCCATCGATAACACGCCGCAGGGAGGGAATGTGATATGAGACGCGGCTCGGTGATCGGACCGTTGATTCTGATCGTAATCGGCGCGCTGTTTCTGATGCGGAATCTGTGGCCGGATATTCCTCTGGCGGATCTCATCTCGCGCTATTGGCCGTTCGTGTTGATCGCCTGGGGCGGGCTGCGGTTAATCGAGATCCTGTTGGCGGCCGCGATGTCGAAGCCGATCCCGCGCAACGGCATTTCGGGCGGGGAATGGATGCTGGTGTTTCTGATCTGCGTCATCGGCGGCACCATGTACACGGCCCGCCACTATGCGTCTGGTTTCCGGCCGGCCGGGCGTGGCGCGGCGTGATGGTCAACATGGGCGAGCCCTACGACTATACTTTGGCGGCGGCCGAGAAGCCGTGCGCGAAGAATTGCAGAGTGCTGATTGAAAGCTTTCGCGGCAATGCCAAGATCACTGGCGCCGACGAGACCATGGTGAAGGCCAGCGGCCGCGAAACCATCCGCTCGTTCCAGCAATCGGACGCCGACAACGCCAACAAAGAGACGCCGCTCGAACTGATCCAGCAAGGCGACGAGATCATCGTGCGCACCAATCAGGACCGGGTGAGCGATCGCACTCGCGTCAATTCCGATCTCGAGATCACGGTTCCGATGGGCTCTTCCATCGAAGCGCATGGACGCTTGGGAGATTTCGACATCCAGAACGTGAGCGGGGCTGTCGATATCAACAGCGACAATGCGGGCGTGCGTCTGGAAAATATCGGCGGCGACGTGCGCATCGATCTGCGCAAGAGCGACATCATTCGCGCTATCGGCGTCAAGGGCACGGTCGATCTCAAAGGCCGCGGCCAGGATGTGGAGCTGCAGAACATCGACGGGCAGGTGAATGTGGGCGGCACCTATGTCGGCCAAGATCCAGCTTCGGAATCTGGCGCAGCCGCTGCGTTACGAGGATCCGCTGATCACGGTGAGCCTGAGAAGCTGCCCGGCCAGATTCATATGGGGCTGGGCGAATTCACCGGCAACAATCTGATCGGCCCGATCCGTTTGAACGCGAGATCGCGCGACGTGCAGATGTCCGACTTCACGCAGTCGCTGGATTTGACGCTGGAGCGCGGCGATGTGGAGCTGCGGGCCGGCAAGACCGTGCCGAAGATCGAGGTTCACACGCGGTCGGGCGATATCGACCTGGCGCTGCCGGCCGGAGCAAAAGTCGATTTGAAGGCGTCGACCGATCGAGGCGAGGCCCATAACGACTTTGGCGCTCCGCTGACGGTGGACGAATCGAATCGGGGAGCGACGATCGTGGGCAATAGCGGCGGCCCGCAATTCCGGCTGGAGACCGGCCGGGGTGCGGTTACGGTGCGCAAGGCAAGCGCGGAGGACGTGACGTTCCCGAATATCCCGTCGCTGCCTGATGCGCCGAAGCCGCCGTTGAAGGTGGAGCGGCAATAGGGCTTTGCCCATGCGCGCGTATCGGCACTAATGCCGACGCCTACAGAAGCAGCGAAAACATTCGTTCACACGAGTGTTAACGCAGCAAGCTGAAGCATGCGCCACGCTAGCGGACCAGCATGATGCGCACGTCGGCGACATTGGTGCCGGTCGGTCCGGTCTTGATCAGATCTCCTAGATTTTCGAAGAAATGATAGGAATCATTGTTGGCGAGAAAGGCTGCTCGCATCGCAGCCCGCGCGCGATCGTGCTTCCGTCGGCGATGGCACCGGCCGCATCCGTGGGTCCGTCGGTTCCGTCGGTTCCGGCGCTGAGGATGACGACATCCTTGCAAGCCGGCGATATCCAGCGCGGCGGCCAGAGCGAACTCCTGATTGCGGCCGCCCAGCCCTGTGCCGCGAATGGTGACCGTGGTTTCGCCGCCTGAAATCACGCACGCCGGAGGCTTAATTGGCCGGCCGGTGGCGCGGATCTCCTTCGCAATCGCGGCATGCACGCGCGCCACATCCCGCGTTTCGCCTTCGATGAATGTGGACAGCACCAGCGTGTGATAGCCGAGCGCCCTAGCTTGCTCGGCGGCCGCATCCACTGCCAAACGATTGCTTCCGACGATCAGGTTTTGCACGTTCTTGAAAACTTTGTCGCCGGGCTTGGGCGTCTCGGAGGCGCTGCCGCTCAACCGTTCCCGCACCGCGGCAGGAACCTTGCCGGAGATTCCGTATTTGGCGAGAATGGCCCGCGCGTCGGCGAAACGTGGAACGGTCCGGAACAGTGGGGCCGGAGCCGATGACATCCAGGTCGTCACCGATCACGTCGGATAAGATCAGCGTCAGCACCGTCGCGGGCCACGCAAGCTGTGCCAGCTGGCCGCCCTTCACCGCCGAAATATGCTTGCGAACGCAATTCAGCTCGTGGATATTCGCGCCGCAGTGGAGCAGCAGCCGGGTGGTCTCCTGCTTCTCCTCCAGAGTGATCGGCGGAGCGGGCAACGGCAGCAAAGCGGAAGCGCCCCCGAGATCAGGCAGAGCACCAGATCATTCGGCCCAGCCTGGCGGGCGATTTCAGCGATGCGTTGGGCGCCCAGCTCGCCGTTGCGGTCGGGAATAGGATGGCCGCACTCATTCAGCTCGATGCGCCGCAGCCGGGCGGCGTGACCGTACTTGATGTTGATAAGGCCGCCGGCGATCCGTTTTCCGAGCAGCCGCTCGATCGCCTGCGCCATTTCAGCGCTGGCTTTCCCGGCGCCGATCACATAAATATTGCGAAAGTTGTCCAGGCGATAACGCTTGCGGCCGGCAGTGAGAACATTGCGAGTCGAGCTCCACATGCCGCAGCACCGCCTGGGCGGGATCGGCCGCTTTCAATGCAGCCTGAAAAATTCGAAGAGCGTCTCGCGAGAGAGAAGCAGCCATGCGCGCCGTCAGGAAAAGACCGGCAGCTTCAGAATGGCCGCCACAATCGCAGCCGGATCATCGCTATCGATCTGGATCGAATGGTCGGCTTTCCGATACGCCGCGCGGCGATCCTCATAGAGCTGTTTGAATTTCTCGGCGTCACGGGCGAGCGGCCGGTGCGTGGCGGTTTCCACGCGGGCGCAAACTTTGGGAAACGGGCAATCCAGCCAGATGGTCACGCCATTGTCCTCCAGCAGCGCGTGGTTCGCCTCTTGTGCAAAGGCGCCGCCGCCGAGCGCCACCACCATAGGCTTTCCGCGCTCTACTTCGTCTATGCGTTTGCGGATCGCCGCCCTCTCGATCTTTCGGAATGTCTCTTCTCCGTCGGTGTCGAAGATTTCGGCGATGGAGCGGCCTTGCTGGGCCTCGATGTCTTCGTCCATGTCGGCGAAGGCCCAGCCCAGTTCATCGGCGAGCAGGCGGCCGACGGTCGTTTTGCCGGAAGCCATGAAGCCCACCAGGTAGATTCCGGGCGTGCGCTTGAGCTTGAGGATCATTCGATCCACACCTCGACACTGGCGGCCCTTCCGCTCAATCATGGATCTGCATCTCCGGCAGGTAAGAAGCCATAATAGTACAATGCAGGACGAGCTGTTGCCGCTTTTCCCTCTCCAGGTGGTCTTATTCCCGCGGACTTCTCTGCCGCTGCATATCTTCGAAGAACGCTACAAGCAGATGATCGACGAGGTGCTCCGCGGCAAGGCGGAATTCGGCGTGGTGCTGGCCGGCGAGAAGGGCATCGTGAACACGGGCTGCACGGCTTCGATTGAAAAGATCATCAAGAAATACCCGGATGGCCGGATGGATCTGCTCACGGTCGGGCGGCGGCGTTTCGAGATCATTCTTCTGAACGACGAGAAGCCATATCTGCGCGGCGCGGTGGAGTTCTTCGACGATGAAGCGTCGGATCCGATTACGCCCGAGGTCCGCAAGCGCGTGATGGAAGCTTACAACGACATTCGGAAGCTGGAACAGAACGAGACGCCGCACGATCCGGAGATGACCGATCCGCAGCTTAGCTTTCAACTGGCGCAAGTGGTGCCCGATCTGGATTTCCGCCAGGTGCTGCTGGCCACGCGTTCGGAAGCGGACCGCATGAAGCAGCTGGCCGATTTCTTTCCCGGTTACAGCTCCCGCCAGCGCCAGATCCAGCACGCGCGCGCCGTCGCTCCCACCAACGGACATGCCAAGTGGCCGCCGGGCGTGTGAGGATCGAAGAACGGCAGCACCTGATCATCGACGCCGACGACACGCTCTGGGAGAATAACATCTACTTCGAGCGCGCCTTCGACAAGTTTTGCGATTTTCTGGCGCACTCCAGCATGTCGCCGGTGGAGGTTCGGGCCGTGCTGGATGAAATCGAGACCGTCAACAGCAAGATCCACGGCTACGGGACGGCCAATTTTGCAAGAAACCTGACGGAGTGCTATCACCAGCTGGTGGAGCGCGACGTCCGCGCACGAGGATCTGCCGATGATCATGAGCTTCACCGAGCAGATTCTTCATCATCCGATTGAGTTGATCCCCGGCGTGGAGGAAACGCTGGAATATCTTTCGCTGCGGCACGACCTGACGCTGTTCACCAAAGGCAATCCGGAGGAACAGAAGCTGAAGCTGGACCGGTCTGGACTCGCGATTTATTTCGGCCACACCGCCATCGTGAAGGAAAAAGACACGGCTTCGTATGCGGCGCTGATTCGCGAGCGGCAGCTTGATCGGGAGCGAAGCTGGATGATCGGAAATTCGCCGAAGTCGGACATCAATCCGGCGCTCGAAGCGGGGATCAACGCCGTGTTTGTGCCGCACGAGCATACTTGGAGGTTGGAGCACGAGGAAGTGCGGGAGGGAAATGGGCGGCTGGTGCGAGTTGGAAAGATTTGCGGAGCTGAAGGAGCATTTTTAGAAACCGCATCCGTTGGGCGCGGCTGCAGGTAAGAGACGGGCGCGGCTCGGTTACTGTGAGTTGCAGCAGGACTGATTGGAGATCAGGGCCAGGGGCGAAGTGGGCATGAGCCTGGGCGAAATAGTTCTCGGTCGACAGGTTCTTGTAAACCGCGCCCGCGACTCCGGAGGCGATGGGCCATTCACGGAATGTCCACCCGTCAAAAGAACGACCACGACAAGCTTGTTATCTCCCGTTTCAGTAAACGATCCGAACCAGCCCAGATGAGTCGGCGAACGGCCATCGGTGCAGGTTCCGGTCTTGCCGAAAATGGGATCGGTAGCGAAATAGCCGGCCCGCCGCGCCGTTCCGTACTCGACTGCTCCCTGCATTCCCGGTCTGATCTCGGGCACCAGCTGCGCGATATCGAGCTGTCTTTTACGCGGGGAACAAATTGTTCGATTTCTTCTTTGGAGCGCGGGTGCTGCAGATAGTAGAGCGTTCCGCCATTAGCGACGGTCGAGATAACGGCGGCGAGCTCGAGCGGGGTCATGTAAATCCCTTCGCCAAAACTGGTCATCATGCCGACGCCATCGGCGGGGGGCGCGGCGGCTAACATTCCGGGCTGCTCCTGGTCCAAATCCAATCCTGCTTTTTCACCCAGGCCGAACATCTGCGCGTATTGGATAATGCGATCGTAACCGAGCTTGTAGCCTACCGACGAAAAGAATGCATTATTGGAATGAGCGAGCGCTTCGGTCAGATCCATGCCGTGGCGCTTGGTGATCTTCAATTTCGTGTTCTGATCGATCACGCCTTCGTTGAGACCCGCCAACGCCGCCACAACTTTGATGGTGGAGCAGGGCTGGAATCCGCTTTGATAAGCCAGCTTCTGGTTGACGATGGTCAACAGACGGCCGGTCTTAGGGTCTACCACCACAATGCTGCCGTTGTAGGGGCCCAATGCGGCGACGGCAGCGCGGCGGACCATCAGGTCTTCGCCATCCACGGAATCGCCTTCGGTGGAATCGGCAAAGGTCGGTGAGGTCCAGGGGCTGCGAGAGCTACGTTTCTGAAGTGCAGAAAGATGATTGACCGCGGGGTGCGCCGACACCAGGTGTGCGGGAGTATTGAAGGAGGCCAACGTCACCGAAGCCGCTGCGGCAGTGGTTGCCGCGATGAAATTTGCGATGTTTCTTGGTTTTGGCGGGCGTAAGAGCGAAAGCCGAGCCGGCCACGAGCGTAAATAGAACAAAAGCAGATAAAAGACGAGCGGTCTTCAGTAGATACATTCTCATCCCTACAGGCAAGCGACGATTACGAGCCGGCCCACCGTTCGCCTGATAACACTATTTGGAGCCTGTGCTCACATTATGAGGTATCGGCAGCTTTTTCGTCAAGCTACAGTCATACTTCTATCCAAAGTCATAGCCAGGCTACGCCCTGGCCTAGGTGCATTTCAAACTCATTGGAAGCAGAAAGTGGCGGGGAGGTTTCTTTTCGGGGGTTACCGGAGTGGAAGCCCGTAATCGGCTAAAATTAATTCCAGTCAGGCCTGGGACTTTCTCCAGGCTTGGATCACGATGATTCGTTTCATGAAGCGTCATTCACCTGGCCGGAACCCAGCATTGCCCTCTTTGGGGCACCTGGAAGGTACCGTTATGGAGATTCTCTGGGTACGGGGCGAGAGTAGCGTCCACGACGTGATCGAAAGGCTCCAGCGCCCGCTGGCCTACACGACGGTCATGACGACGCTGGACCGGCTCTTTAAGAAGGGGTTCCTGAACCGGCGGAAGCCCGAAAGGGCGTTCCTATACGTTCCACGCCTTTCCCGGCCGGAGTGGGAGCGAACGCGCGCCGACGAATTGGTGGCCGGTTTTTTGGCTGGCTCCCCACCGTCGGGCGAGATGTTGATTTCATCGCTGGTGGAGGCGGTCGGCCAGCACGACGAAGCGCTGCTCGCTGAGCTGGAGAAGAAGATCAAGGCCAAACGCCGAGAGCTTGACCGGAGGGGAACGCCATGACACTGTCGTATCTGCTCAAATTGGTGTGCCTTGGTCTGGCTTCGTTCTTTCTGGTTCATCTCGCGCTAGCTCTGGTAGTGAGGCTTGCCACGCCGCTAGCGCTTGGCTTGGCAGCGCGGATCCGACCGGCCCGGGCGGCACGGCTTCTGTTCTTCGCACGGATGTTCCCGGCCGGATGCGGTGTTCTCATCGTGGCCGGACTTTGCGTCCCAAGCTATTTCTGGCTGGAGCCGAAAACCGCGACAAGCGAAGGAATCGGCTGGTTGTGTTTGGGACTCTCGATGTTAACCGTTTTTCTATGTTCGGTTTCGATCAGGCGCGGCCTGCTTTGCGATCGCGCGCTCGATCCGGTACCTGCAGCTTTGCCGCTGCAACGGCCGGCAGACGAAGCGTGCCGGGAGAAACCTTGCCGGTTTGGATGGTCGAGGAGCCGGCTGCCCTGTTCGCAATGGCAGGAATCACCCGTCCAAGTTTGCTTATCTCGCGCCAGGCGATGAGGGCGCTTTCCGGGGATCAACTCGACGCCGCCCTACGACACGAGCGTGCCCATTGGACATCGCGCGATAACCTCAAACGCCTTCTTCTGCTGCTGGCGCCCGACATGCTGCCATTCCTCCACGGCTTCGGCATGCTGGAGCGTAGCTGGGCAAGATATACCGAACGAGCCGCGGACGATCGGGCGGTCGCCGGGGACGCTGTGCGATCTCTTTCGCTGGCAAGCGCGTTGGTGAGCGTGAGTCGCTTGGGGATTGCCCAGGGAGCGTCCTCGTTAGTGGCTCCGCTGCTGGCCGGCGACGATGATCTATCTGAACGGGTCCAACGGCTACTAACAGCGGCACCAGAAACTGACAACGCGTCCGGGGGATGGATGGGCTGCCTGGTTGCGGGCGGCGTAGTCATGTTGTCCGCAGGCGTGATTGCGATCGGCCTGCAGCCGGCTTTACTTTACCCGGTGCATTGGTTCCTGGAACATCTGATCCAATAAAATCCTCACTGTCGCTCCGTCATGATGCCAATGCGACCCACGCCGGCACCGCGGGCGATATCAATGACGATTGCGACGTCGGCAAAATCGAGTTCCCCGGCTCCGTTCACAAAGAGCACTCCTTCCGGCCGCACCGCGAACAATCGTTTCAGGCGTTCTTCCAACTCAACCAGCGCCACCGGCTGCGAATTGATGTCCATCGAGTGGTCTTTCTGAATGCGCAAGACCAGGTGCTGAGGATTTGATGGCGCGGGCTGATCTTCTGGCGAAGGCTGCGGAGCTTCCGAAGGCAGGCCGCGCGTTCGGCTGGGCAATAGCATGAACGTGATTAGCAGGACCAGCAGAACATCGATCAGCGGCGTAACGTTGATAATCGCTGAAACTTTGCCGCTCGCCATTGGCATCGCCACGGCAATTTAGACACCTGGGGTGTGCGAAAGTTCCTTGCTGCTTGACGCGCGACTCGGCAACAGGTTCTAGAACTCGACTTTGACGCTCAGTTGAATCTGCCGGGGGGTCTCATTCAACGGACTTAACGCCGGAAAGCCCGACTGCGCGCCTTGCCGGCCATAGGTCGCGATCCCAAAGGTCGGCGAGGGTGGATTCGTAAACAGCGAATCCGGATTGCCGAGATTGGCGTGGTTTAGCACATTGAACGCGTCAGCGCGGACCCTCAGCCGTCCCGATTCGCCCAGCCAGCGGAGCGGGAACGATCGCGCCACCGAGAGATCCAGGCTGTAAAATCCAGGACCAGTAAATGCGTTGCGGCCCTCATTGCCCAGCGTGCTGGGCGCGGCTTCGGCGAAGGCCGCCGGGTTCAATATTTGGACGCCGCCCGCCACCGGCACGGGATTTGGCAGCATGCGTTTGGGTGGGCTCGATAATATTCGGCCGGTTGTTCAGGATCAGGCCCTGGCCCGGAATAGCAGTCGTCGTGCCGATCACGGTGTAAGGAAATCCCGAGCGGACCGCGGCCATCTCCGCCACGGTCCAATCGCGAAACAGGAAGCCCGCTTTCGAGCTCGCGAACGCCGGAGGCAGATTCCAGTACGAAAACAGTACCAGGTTGTGCCTCTGATCGAAATCGGAATTCCCGCGATCGGCAAGCGGATTGAACTGCTCCGAGAAGGTCGAGCGGCCACTCGATTCCGCCGTGCTCTGAATGTTGGTGAAGTTCAGATTGAAAAAGTCGCCGATCAGGGGGTCGCTCTGGTTGTCGATGGTGTGGCTCCACGTGTACGAGCCTTGTACCATTCCGCGAGTGGTTCGATAGCGGACCAGGGCGGTCAGAGCGTTGTAATCCGAGAATCCCTGGTTGGCGCGATATGCGATATCGGGCAGATTGGGATTATAGCGGCCAGCCAGCGTCGAGAAATCCCGATTGATGACATCGGTGGTGATGAGCTGGCGCCCGTAGCTGCCCAGAGCCGTTTACTTCGGCGATGAGGTTATCCGTAACGCGATGCTGCACGCCGGCGAAATAACTGTGAACATAACCGTTGCGAAGTCCGGGATTCACCAGAGTAAGGTCGGGGAAGTTGCTGTTAAGTGCCTGTCCTTGAAAAGTCGCAAGTTCGGTCGCGACCGGCGCCAGATAGTTAGTCCGTCCGAAAGGCAACGGCAGCAAGGGAACGATCAGGTTGTTGTTCCGCAAGTTTTCCCACAAGTTATCGAAAGGCCGGTCATAAAATATCCCGTAAGATCCGCGCAGCAGTGTGCGGCCTGAACCGAAAAGGTCGTAGGACGCGCCCACGCGCGGGGCGAAGTCGGTCTTGTCGGAGCCAAAGAGCTGCTGGTTTCCGGAGCCCGAAGGTTTCACCAGCGCCGCGCCAACCAGTTGCTGGGCCAAGGTGGACCCCGAGCCGAGCTGAACCAAGGCGTCTTTACGGCACCGGTATTGTTGGGCGCGCCATAGTATTCGTATCGCAGGCCGTAATTCACAGTAAGTCGGGAAGTAAGTTTGTAAGTGTCCTGAACGAACAGGAAGAATTGCCGATAATCGTAGCTACGATTGGTGCCGGGCTGCTGTATGTTGGGCAGTGCCGTTCGATCGATTGAAGCGCTGAAGAAAGACGGGATATCCGAGGCGAACAAGGCGACATTGTTGAAAATGTATTCGCCATTGAGCCCGGCCGTCAGATAACCGCCGGAGGAGCGCAGTAGCACTCCCGCGCCAGTGGTAATCAGATGCCGGCCATGCGCCCAGATCACGTTGTCCAGCAACTCCCCGCTTTTGTTGTCGTTCTTGTACTCGTAAAAGGCCGGGCTGCCGGGCAGCGTCACGCCGTCTCCGCTAACCAGCGTGGGAATTTCGGGATGGGGCCGATTCCAGTACAGATCATCGTCGCTGTAACTCAACCTGGCTTCGTTGGTGAGGTTGGCCTGGAAGGAGTGAATGTAACTGATGCCCAGCGCCCAAGTGTTCTCATGGAGGGCCGAGATGAAGTCCTTATAGGGACTCCAGATGAAATCCGGCTCAGAGAGGCGATTAATCAGAACGCGTCCCATGATGCGATCCTGGCCGTTGGGCCGGTTATAATCCAATCGTTCGATTGCCAGCGCGCGATTCACAGCAACCGGAGGAGCAAGGGTGAGCGGGTGCAGTAAACAGATTGCCGTTGGTGACGGCAGGGGCGGGGAACTCGGTGAGCAGCTGCCTGGCCAGGGAGTTTGGGGCGGCAAAGGCGATCAGGCTCGGAGTCGGGAGCAAGAACGTAGTCGGAGCCTGCTGGCTGCGGCTGCGAAGGTAATCCAGAGCGCTGAAGAAAAACAGGCGATTTCGCAGAACCGGTCCACCCAGCACATAGCCCGGGTCCAGCTCTTTATCCGGCGTTCGCGGCGCGCCCTGCAGGTTCTCTTGAAAACCATTCGCGTTCAAAACATCGTTCTTGAGATAGAAGTAGCCGGCGCCGTGAAACTGCTCGCCGCCCGACCGGGTGACGGCGTTGGCCACAAAGCCGGAAGTCCGGCCATATTCGGCCGAGAAGTTGTTGGTGGATACTCGGTACTCCTGAATGGCCTCTGGCGCCAGAGTGGTCAGGGGTCCGGTGATCAGATAATTGTTGTTCTCGACGCCGTCCAGCAGGAAATTTGATGCCGAGGGACGCTGCCCATTGATCGACAATCCGAGGCCTCGTCCGATTGCGGCATCGGAAGTGACGCCCGGCAGGGTCACCAGCATGGTGTAAACATCGCGGCCTTCCAGCGGCAGATTATTGAGCTCGCCCGAGTCGATCACTTCCGATACGGTCGATTCCAGCGCCGCGCTGCGCCCTTTCTGCGCTTCAAATGAGCCCGATTTGCTGGGATCGACGTCCGGCCCATAGAAGGTGACGATGGTCTTCGATCCGGGCAGAAACACGCTCTTGTATTCGCCCGCTTCCCAGACATCGTTCAATGGCCGCAGATGGAAGTCCAGTTCAAGGCGGGCGGCCACGGTCAGCTCCAGTTCCTGAACCTCCTGCGTCTGATAACTCTCGTGCGCCACGCTGATCCGATAGAAGCCGGGCGAAAGCAGCGGCAGGTAGTAATAACCGGCGGCATCGCTGCGGGCGGCGCCGGACAGATTGCTAGTGGAGCTGGAATAGATGACGCTTGCCGCGGCCAGCGGCTGGCCTGTCACGGAATTGAGCAACTGGCCTGAAATCAGGCCTTGCGTGGTTTGAGAGACGCCCAGCTACCGTCGAGAACAACACCAACGGAAGCGCGCGGATGCTCGAAGTCATTAATAGAGACTCTAAAGCGCGAGTGCGAAGCAGCCGTAGTAAGATGCAGGTTAACATGAAGCGAAAGTGGAGGCACTGGGCGTTATGTGTCTTACTGGCACTCGGAAGCACTGCCGCCGCGTGGTCGCTCAGCGGCGCCCGCTTTTTCGAGATTTTGAACTTAAAGGCGTACGATGGGCACTTCGTCCTCCGTTCCCTGCTGCAAGGGCCGCCCACCATCTCTAACATCGTCCTTTTAGTCGAAGATCAGAAGACCTTCGATACTTTTTCCGAACCGCGGCTGTTCTGGCACAAGCACTACGCCGACGCGATCCGCGCGGCCTCGGACGCGGGCGCCAAGGTGATCGGGCTGGACCATGCTTTCGGCATACCAGTCGACAAGTGGGAACCCGACTACGATCGTCTGATTGGCGAGTCTCTCAGCGTGTCGGCTGCCCCAGTGATCTACGGCTACGTTACTGACCTGAACTCCAACACGGCGTCGCAATCCATGCCCATTAACATGATCGCCGCGGGTCTGGGCCTGGGCGCTTTCGCTAATCTGACGGCCGACGTGGACGATTTCGTCCGTAGGCAGGAGTTGATCGAGGCTCAATCGAAGAATCCGGCCGATCCTCCGCCCGACCGCTCGTTCGCGCTGCGCGTGGCCGAGAAATATCTGGGCGTCGATGCCGAAATTCAGAACGGCAAGCTTGTGCTCGACAAGATCGCCATCCCGATTTCGCCAGACCGTTCACTCGCGATCAACTACGCTGGACCTCCGGGCACGTTTCCGCGCTATTCGCTGGCCGATTTTGAAGCCGCCGCGAAAGCGGGGGACAAGGCCAAACTGCGGAATTGGGTGGATGGGAAAATCGTGCTGATCGGCATCGATTTCGCCGACGAAGACCGGAAGGCGACGCCTTTCTACACACTCTTCGGCGGCCCCAAGTGGCTCACCGCCGGCGTCGAAATCCACGCCAATACGGTCCGCACTCTGCTCGACCATCTGTATCTGGTGCCGGTTCCGGAATGGGTGCGGCTACTGGCCCTGATTCTCGCGACCTCGGTTACGGTCTGGATCGCGACCACGATGGTTGCTTGGCGCGCGGCCGTATTCGTCCTGCTGGAGGTGATTGCGATTCTGGCGGCGACACATCTGGTGTTCGAAGGCGGCTTTATTCTTTCGACCTCCGAGATGGTGCTGGCAACTTCACTGTGCCTGATCGGCTCCGTAGTCTATCGTTTTGGTACCGAAGAAAAAGGCCGCAATCTTTTCCGGCGCGCCGTTTCCATGTTCGTCGGCAAGCAACTGGCGACTTCGCTGGATGAAACCCAGGCGATTGCGCTTTCAGGAAAACGTCTGGATGTCACCATTCTGTTCACCGATATCCGCGGGTTTACGGCCTTCACCGAAGATGTCTGCGAGAAGGAAGGACCGGAAGAGGTGGTACGGTTGTTGAACGAGTACATGGGGATGATGGTCGGGATCATCGTGAGCTATCCGCGGCCACGCCAATAAGTTCATCGGGGATGGAATCCTGGCCATATTTTGCGACGAGGATCAAGGCGCTCTGCGGGGTGATCACGCGTCTCGCGCCGTTCGGTGCGCTACCCGTATGGTGACGGCTCAGAGCCAGTTTCAGACCGGCGCAGGGATTCACAGCGGACCGGCAGTTGTAGGAAACGTGGGATCCGCCGATAAAATGGAGTATACGGTTTTGGGCGACACCGTCAATCTCGCATCCAGGCTCGAAAGTTTGAACAAGGAGCATCATACGAAGCTGTTGATGTCCGGCGCGACGCAAGCCCTCTTGGGAAGCGAAGTGGAAACAGTGCATCTGGGCCAAGTGCCGGTGCGCGGCAAAGCGGTTCCGATCAATTTATATACGGTTGCTTCGCTGGTGCCCAAGGCCGTGGCAAATGCGTAGCCGGTCGCTGATCGTTTTGTTGGCGTCCGCTGCTCTGGTTTTTGCCGACACTAAAGAAGAACCTGTCGGCCTGGTTTTGTCGGCAGGCGGAAGCAAGCTGCTGCGCGCCGATACAGAGACGCCACTGGGCGCAAGGCCGGGCGACCTGTTGTTCGCCGGCGACGGTTTGCGCACCGAGAGCTCCCCGGCCTCCTTCTTGTTCTGCCCGTCGAAGGCTATCGACACGCTCGGCCCCGCGGGCGAAGTTCGCTTGGAATCGAAGCAGCCCAAGGTGAAGACCGGCAAGATCTCCGAGCAGCCGGCGCGGGCCTGCACATTACCGCAAACGCTGCGCGTCGCGACGGCCAGCCAGCAGCACTACGGCGTCAGCATGACGCGCGGCATCAATAAGCCCGAAGTTCCGCCCACGCCTCGCGACAAGCTGAGCGCGGACGTTCAGGCCGAACTTGCGCCTCAGGACGCTATTCTGGCAGCCGATCCCAAAGAACCCGCCGCGCTCATCGCCGAGGCTACGGTTTTTGAAAATCACAAGCTGACCGCCAACGCATTGGAAATGTATTACAAGCTCCGGGAAGTCTGGCCCGATGCGGTTTGGATCAAGAGCAAAATATTCGAACTGGAGGAGACCGTGGCGACCCAGGTCGGCTGCGACAACTGCTGCCGCGGGAGCGGGCGGCAAAACCTACGCTCTGCTGGTGGGAATCTCGAAGTACCAAAAGCCGGAATTGTCGCTGCAATTTGCCCATGCCGATGCCAGCGTGTTCGGCGAGCTTCTACAGAGCCCGCGCGGCGGTGGTCTGCCGCCCGATGATGTCCTGCTGCTGACGGATGAGAAAGCCACCACGGCGGCCGTCCGCAACGGCTTCCAGGATTTCTTGAAGCGCCGGGCTGGGAAGAATGACACTGTGATCATCCTGATCGCGGGCCACGGCACGGTCGAGGTGCCTGGCAGCAAGAACGCGTTCATTCTCACCTATGACTCCGACCCGCAAGATTTAAAAAGCACCGCGCTTCCCATGGCCGAGCTGCAGTCGTTGTTCGAAGAGCAACTCGCCAAGGTCGGGCGCGTGCTTCTGTTCGTGGACGTCTGCAAGGCGGGAACCATCGGCACCATTCACAACACCAGTGTAAGCGCGAATGTCCAGCAATTAGGCGATGTGCAGGGCGATCTGTTCGGGTTGCTCGCCAGCCGTCCCAAGGAGGTCTCGCTCGAAGGGCCGGAATTCGGCGGCGGGCACGGTGTTTTCAGCTACTACGTCATCAAGGGATTGGAGGGCGCCGCGGATCAGAATAACGACGGCGTGGTGGATGCCAACGAGCTGATCAAGTACGTCAACGACAACGTGCCGATGGCGACCGACAACAAACAGCATCCGCGCGAATTCGGCACCTATGACAACACCCTGCGGCTATCCGACGTCAAGAAGCCCGGAATCAACCTGGCGCACTGGCGAATTCTCTGGACTCGCGCAGCGGCCAGCCGTTGTACCTGGCGTCGACGTCCATGACCGGCTTGCCGTTCGAACAACAGGCATCGGACGAGGTGGATCGCTTTTCCTCGGCGCTGAACGCGGGCCGGATTCTGCCCGATCAGACCGGACAACGCCTTCGATGCTTTGCAGCGGCTACAAAATCAACTCGATCCAGGCCAATACCAGGAGCGTAAGAATCAGCTTCAGGTCGCGCTCGAAAATCAAGCGCAGGAAGTTCTGTTGCGATATCTCGCCGGCGACCAGATGCCGCAATCGCGCTCGGACTTCGACCAAGCCAGCCGATATATGGACGCCGCGCGCCGGCTGACGCAGGAATCGCTGTTTCTGGAGGGCCGTCAGGATTTCTTTCAGGGCCGGGCGCTGCTGTTCGACAAGAAATTCCCTGAAGCCGCTCAGTTGCTGGAGCAATCCGTGCGCATCGATCCGGGCGGAGCCTATGGGTTCAATGCTCTCGGCATCGCCTATCTGGAGCAGGCGCAGTACGACAAAGCCATTCCAGCCTTTCGCGACGCGGTCCGCCGCGCGCAGCATTGGTCTTATCCGCTCCACAATGAAGCGCTGGCGTTCGTCGAGACGGGTGATTATCGATCGGCTATCCGGGCTTACCAGGAAGCCATCCGGCTGACGCCGCAATACAGCTACTTGCCGTACAATCTGGGGCTGGTTTACCAGCGGCTGAATCGCCGCAACGATGCTGAGGCGGCCTACCGGAAAGCCAGTCTGCTGGCGCCCAATTCGGCCGAGCCGTACAACGCGCTGGGCACGCTCAAGGCGTCGGAGGGCAAGCGGAGCGAAGCGGAGCAGCTTTATCGCGAATCTTTACAGAAGAATCCGAACCTGCTGGCCGCGCGCCACAATCTGGCGTTGTTGCTTGCAAGCCAAAGCAACAGCCAACCGGAAGCCATCAATCTGTGGCGTGAGAATCTGCGGCAATCGCCCGATTATCTGCCTTCGCGTCTGAGCCTGGCGGGAACATTGGCCGAGCGCGGCGAGAACGCGGCTGCGATTGAAGAATATCGCAAGATCCTCGACGCGAAGCCCGACTATCCGGCCGCGCGAATCGCACTGGCCGGCCTGCTCAGCAAGACTGGCGAGACAGATGCGGCGCTCCAGGAACTGCGCCAGGTGTCGACCGAGGGATCGCAGAATCCGGATATTTTTGAACAGATTGGTGACCTTGAAGCGGGTCGTCAGCATGCCGCGGAAGCCAGAGCGGCCTATCAGTCAGCACTCAAACTCGCGTCTGACCGTGCCGCGCAGGAAGCGAATCGGAAACAAGCTGAAGTGCTGCTGAAATAAGAAACGCCCGCCATTGCTGGCGGGCGCTCTCCTCCAAAGGCCACAATTCCTCTTTTCGATGGAGGGTGCGACCTCAAGGGTTAGACGGTGCGTTACAAGAATCTGTTTCTACTGTGTAGCCAGTATTTTGCAGCTTTAGCGCTTGTCGCCCGCGGCTGCCTGCGATGCTTTTTGGGCGGGCTTGGGCGCGTCCGTTTTGGAAATATCGATACCACCTTTGAAATATGCCCCGTCTTCGATGATGATGCCGGCGGTCTTGATGTCGCCGACGATGGTGGCGCCGGCGCGCAGTGCGATCCGCTCCTCGGCTTCTACGTTCCCACGCACCGAACCGAACACGATCACCTCTCTGGCTTTGATATTGGCGTTCACTTTACTCTCGGGTCCGATGGTCAGGCGATTCTTCAAGTCCAGCCTGCCTTCCATCTCACCGTCGACGAACAGCTCTTCATCGCATTTGACGTCGCCGACGATCTTCATGGTCTTGCCGAAGATGGTCGGGCCTTCGGGTTTTGCCGAAGTTGCCCGGCGTATTCCCACTGGTTGCGGGCGGCCGGTTCGCCGGCGCAGGATTAGCCGGGGCCGGATTACTTTGGACCGGATTAGCCTGGGCGGGTTTGCCCTGGGCTGGATTGCCCTGTTGGGACGGATTTTGCATTGGTTGAGTCTCTCCTGGTTTTCCCCACATAAGTCGACTCTGAGGAGCACGCCTCCTGCCACTTCACAGGGCGCTTACTTCTCTTCAAGTTTAACGCGGTTACGTGGTCGGCTGCGACACAGCAGTTGTGTACCTTTGACCGGCGCGCGGGAAAACCTTGCGCTAACGTTGGCGGAGCGAAGAAAGTCGTCTTGTCGACACCGGCATCCACCGCCACATCAAAGAACCCGATCATCATCTCTTCCCAGCTCTGCTCGCCGAACCGGACCTCGGCGCTGGGATCGGGATTGCGAGGATTGTTCGGCGAGTTGTCAAAGGAGGCGGTCCATCGCAGGCGAGTTCCCGCCTGAATCGCACGCGGCTCGGACAATCGGTAATTGAGCTGCCAGTTGAAGTCATAATTGTTGATCTTTAGCAGCGTCTCGATGTTCCCATTCGGCCGCGCGATCGAGTACTCGAATGATTTGCCGCGCAAATGCATATGTGGAAAAAGACTGATCAGCAGCGCGTCGTTTGGCAGGGTGCCGGATACCGAGACACGATAGCTCGGATCTTCGGGTGGGATCAGGAACTTGTCGTTTCCCATTTGAAGCGTGAGGACGGCCAGCTTGGGCGGCTCTTTGGCGAACACGATTCCGATGCGCGTGCGGTCCATCACGGCTTGTCCGTCCGCCGTGTAATGCATCTGCAGCACGAGATCGGAACCAGCTTTGATCTTCTTCGCCATCCCGGGTTTCCATTGGTCCAGCGAATTTCCAGGCGTGTAAACCATCAGTATGTCGCTGGTGGTGAAGCCTTTTGCAAGTGGGACTGAAAACGCGATCGCTGCCCGGTTGTCCTTCCAGCCATTTCGATCCGGGTTCACGAATGTAGACCACGGCATGATGAACAATACGGTGATCGCTGGGCCGGACCTCGACCTTCTGAATCCATTTGTCTTCGGAAAAGTGCGTGGGCAAGATGATGTACTGATAATCGACCGTGCCTTTAGCGGGCATGGGAAAGGGCTTCGGCATTTCGAAGACCGCGTCAGGAGTCCCTATGGCCCAACCTTGCGGCCAGGCGCGCGGAGGTGGAGCGTCGTGCGGAGTCGCCTTCCGCGGTACCGCCGTCCACCCAATTAGCGAGCGTGTCGATCTGCGTTTGCGAGAGCGACCGGTCGTTGGCGAAGTGCCCGTACTTCGGATCCGCCAACCAAGGCGGCATCTTGCGGGTGAGCACCGCTTCCCGAATCGACTTGGCCCAGGGCCGAGTGTCCGCGTACGTAAGGAAAGACATGGGCGCAATCTCGCCGGGCCGATGGCATTCCTGGCAGCGTTGCTCGAGAATCGGCAGGACGTCTTTGTAGAAGGTGACGCGAGGGCCTGCCATCGCTCCGGTTAGCGCCACCGCCAACGCGGCGAAGCTAGCGAGCGAGCGACGCAACGTACTTGTCGCGGCATTGCTTGGAGCAAAAATAGAAGATCTCGCCTCCGACCTTTTCCTGGATGGATGTCGCGGCCGCAATGTAGGTTCCACAGGCTGGATCTTTCTTCAGTTCTCCGGTCAGAGGGACCTGTTTTCCTTTAGCCTGGCTGGATTGGCCGGGCTGGCTGGCTCCTGGACTCATCAGCTCGCCGAACCCCTTGGATATGATTCTGAGGATGGCCCGCAGGACCGAGATCAGGATCACCGCGAAAATCAGGTACAGGATGACGCGGAACATTCGCCTGATTTAATTCTAGCCGCTTAGAGGGCTATTCTTCTTTGGTCGCTTCCTTGCGCGCCGCGTCGATGCGAGCCTGAGCGTGGCGGGCGGCGATCAGGGCCGAGGCGATGTCGATCCCGAGCGCCGGGTTGATCATGGCGTCCTGGGCATGCTTCAGATCCTTCTCGGCCTGGCTCACGTCGATCTCGTCTGCTTTCTCGGCGATATCGACCAACACTCGAACCACGTTGTTGTGGATCTCCAGAAAGCCGCCGCTGACAGCCAGGCTGAAGCGATGATCGCCGGGCGTCGTGTAGGTCATGGCGCCGATGCCCAACTCGGAAAGCAACGGCGCGTGGTCCGGCAGCACGCCGATGTAGCCCTCCGCGGCCGGAATCTGCGCGCGGATAGCCTGCTCGCGCGCCAGCAGCCGCTCGGGGGTTGCGATCTCGATCTCGAACGTGTCGGCCACCGGTTAGGCCTCGCCCTGCTTGCGCAATTCCTCCGCCTTCTTCTTGACATCTTCGATGTCGCCCTGCATATAGAAGGCCTGCTCGGGAAGATCGTCGTGCTTGCCTTCCACCACTTCCTTGAAGCTCCGCACCGTGTCTGCCAGCGGAACGTACTTGCCCTTGAAGCCGGTGAATTGCTCGGCGACGTGGAACGGTTGGGAGAGGAAGCGCTGGATCTTGCGAGCGCGGGCCACAATCTGCTTGTCGTCGTCGGAAAGCTCGTCGATGCCGAGAATAGCGATGATGTCCTGCAGGTCCTTGTAGCGCTGGAGAATCTGTTTCACCTGCTGGGCGACGGCGTAGTGCTCTTCACCCACGATGCGAGGATCGAGAATGCGGGAGGTCGACGCCAGCGGATCCACCGCCGGGTAAATGCCCTGCTCCACCAGGCTGCGGGTCAGGTTGGTGGTGGCGTCCAGGTGCGCGAAGGTGGTGGCGGGAGCGGGATCGGTGTAATCATCGGCAGGCACGTAAATCGCCTGAACCGACGTGATAGAGCCTTTCTTGGTGGAGGTGATGCGTTCCTGCAGCTCGCCCATCTCAGTGGCCAGGTTGGGCTGATAACCGACCGCGGAAGGCATGCGGCCGAGGAGCGCCGATACTTCCGACCCCGCTTGCGTAAAACGAAAGATATTGTCTATAAACAGCAGCACGTCCTGGCCTTCTTCGTCGCGGAAGAATTCGGCCACAGTCAGGCCGCTGAGGCCGACGCGCAGACGCGCGCCAGGCGGCTCGGTCATCTGTCCATAGATGAGAGCGACCTTGGATTTCTTAAAGTCATGTGGATCGAGAACGCCGGATTCCTGCATCTCGAGCCACAGGTCGTTGCCTTCGCGCGTTCGTTCGCCGACGCCGGAAAACACCGAGACGCCGCCATGCTTCAGCGCGATGTTGTTGATCAGCTCCATGATGACGACCGTTTTGCCGACGCCGGCGCCGCCGAACAGACCGATCTTGCCGCCGCGGAGGTAGGGCTCCAACAGGTCAACGACCTTGATCCCGGTCTCGAACATCTGGAGCTCGGTGGCTTGTTCTTCAAAGGACGGCGCGGCGCGATGGATGGGCCACTTCAACTTGGTATTCACGGGCCCCATATTGTCCACCGGTTCTCCGATGACGTTCATCACCCGGCCCAGAGTCTCGTTTCCGACCGGCACTTCGACCCCATGTCCCAGGCTTACCGCTTTCATGCCCCGCACCATGCCGTCGGTGGGCTGAAGCGCAATGGTCCGAACGCGGCCCTCCCCGATGTGCTGCGCCACTTCGACCATCACGTCGATCGGCATTGAGGTCGTGAAGCCCTCGCTGGTGATGTGTATCGCTGTGTTGATGACGGGGATCTGGTGTTCGGCGAATTGAATGTCGACGGCCGGTCCGGACACTTGGATAACTTTGCCTTCAGCTAATCCGTTAGTAGTTGCCATAAATGCCTTTCAGAACACAGGCAAGAATGCCTGTGCCACTCAATCTAAAGCGGCGGCGCCGCTAACAATTTCGATAATCTCTCTGGTAATGCTGGCCTGCCGAACACGATTCATGGTCAGCGTCAGCGAATCGATCACATCGGCGGCATTGCTGCTGGCGGCCTCCATCGCGGTCATCCGGGCGGCGTGTTCGGCCGCGGCCGATTCCAGCATCGCCCGGAAAATCTGGGCTTCGATGTAACGCGGCAGCAGACTCGGCGAGCAACCTTCCGGGCGGCTGTTCATATATGTAATCGATCTGCTCCTGCTCCTTGGGAATTTCGATCGGCAGCACACGCGAGACTACCAGCCGCGAAGACATCATGCTTTTAAAGTTGTTCACCACCAGATACACCGCGTCGATCTCGGCTTTGCGGAATCGGTCGGTCACCTTGCGGGCGATGTCGAGCGCGTCCTCAAAGCGCGGAGCCTTTTGGAACAGCGTGGAATAGTCGCCCGTTACACGCGAGTGCCTTTTGCGGAAAAAATCGCGCCCCTTACGCCCGATCAGTTCCAGTTCGATTTCCGCATCGGAATGCTCCTGGATAAATTTGTGAGCCGTGCTGAATGACGTTTGAGTTGAAGGCTCCGGCCAAGCCGCGATCGGCGGTGATCACCAGAAGTTGGATGCGCTTTTCGGGCCGCCTCGCCAGCAGCTCCATACCCTCGTCTTCGTGCTGTTCTTCCGCTGCTTGCGCGACATTCACCAGCATCCGCCGGATGATTTGAGCATAGGGACGCGCCGACAAGACTCGTTCCTGCGCACGCCGCAGTTTGGCCGCCGAGACCACCTTCATGGCCTTGGTAATCTGCTGCGTATTCTTGACCGAGCGGATTCGCCGGCGTAAATCAATCAGGCTGGGCATCGATTAGGCTGTTGCGGCCGCTTCCTTGTGCTTGGACACGAAGCGCTCTTTGAACTCCTTCAGAATCCCATTCACCTGGCCCTTGAGCTGGTCATCCATGGTTTTCTTTTCACGGATGGTCTGGAGCACGCCGGCGTGCGTCGAATCCATAAAGGCGTACAGTTCCGTTTCAAAAAGCCGGCACTGCTCCACAGGCAGGTCGTCGAGCATTCCGTTGCCGCCGGCAAAGAGGATCAGAACCTGCTTTTCAACCGGCAGTGGCGAATACTGAGGTTGTTTGAGAATCTCGACCAGGCGGCTGCCGCGATTCAATTGGGCTTGGGAAACCTTATCCAGCTCCGATCCGAACAACGCGAACGCCGCGAGATTTCGATACTGCGCCAGATCCAAACGAAGCGACCCGGCCACTTGACGCATGGCCTTAATCTGCGCGCTGCCGCCCACGCGGCTCACCGAAAGCCCGACATCGATCGCCGGCCGAATGTTGGAATTGAACAGATCGGCTAGCAGGAAGATCTGGCCGTCGGTGATGGAGATCACGTTGGTAGGAATGTAGGCCGAAATATCGCCGGCCTGGGTTTCGATGATCGGCAAGGCCGTGAGCGACCCGCCGCCTTTCTCGTCGTTTAGTTTGGCGGCGCGCTCCAGCAGGCGGCTATGGAGATAGAAAACGTCGCCGGGATAAGCTTCGCGTCCGGGCGGGCGGCGCAGTAGCAGCGAAATCTCACGATAGGCGGCGGCGTGCTTGGATAGATCGTCATAGATCAGAAGCGCGTGGCGTTTACTGTCCCGAAAGAACTCCCCCATGGCGCAGCCAGCATAAGGAGCCATGTATTGCATGGGCGCTGGATCGGAGGCAGTGGCTGCAACCACGATGCTGAAGTCCATGGCGCCGTTATCTTCTAGTGTTTTGACCACTTGCGCAACCGTGGAACGCTTCTGCCCAACCGCGACATAAATGCAAATTACGTCGCCGCCCTTCTGGTTGATGATGGTGTCGATGGCAACCGCTGTCTTTCCGGTCTGGCGGTCTCCGATGATCAACTCGCGCTGGCCACGGCCGATCGGAATCATGGCATCGATAGCTTTGATGCCGGTCTGTAATGGCGCTCTGACCGGCTGACGATCCACCACACCGGGGGCGATGGCTTCAATTGGCCGCGATTCCGAACTAGCGACGGGACCTTTGCCGTCGATCGGTTGGCCGAGCGCATTCACCACGCGGCCGATCAGGGCGTCGCCTACGGGAACCGACATGATTTTGCCCGTGCGCCGCACTTCGTCGCCTTCTTTGATCTCTTGATATTCGCCCAGCAGCACGGTACCGACCTGATCCTCTTCCAGGTTGAGCGCGATGCCAGTCACCCCGTGCGAGAATTCGACCATCTCTCCGGACATCACGTTTTCGAGCCCGTACACGCGAGCGATGCCGTCGCCGACCGAAATCACCGATCCGGTCTCGCTCACATTTACCGCCTTATCGTAGTGCTCAATTTCATCGCGCAACAGGCGCGCGATTTCATCTGCTTGGATTTGAGCCATATTCCCCTTTATCCATCGGAGTGTTCGATCAACGACGGAGTGTTCAATCAACTGCCGCCGTAACTGCTGAAGCTGTCCCCGTATAGAGCCGTCATACACCGTCGATCCGATGCGCGCCACCGCGCCCCCCAGCAAGCTCGAATCCACGGCGAACCGCAAGCGCATGCGCTTGCCCGTCAAGCGCGACAATTCTGCTTCCAGGCTGGCGCTGCGCCGCGCATCCAACGCTGAGGCGGAGGTCACTTCCGCCCTGACAAAGCCCAGACGCTGATCCATGAGCAGATCGAACGCTTCCGAAATCTCCGGCAGCATTCCGATACGCCGGTGATTGATGACCACATAAACAAAATTCCGTATCAACTCCGATATGGACATTTCTTGGAGCAAGCGGCCAATCACCGCCCGCTTGCGCGCGTTCGAAATGGCGGGCGTGAGAAGCGCGGTCCGCAGCTCGGCGGAGCCGGCGATCATCTCTTCCACGGCTCGCAGCTGTCGAACGGCATCTTCCGGTTGAACCGTCGAGGCCGAAGGCATGACGACGTCAACCAGAGCGCGCGCGTAACGATTGGCGACTGCGGCTGCCATGGTTAGCGCTCCGCCGTCACGCCGGGCTTCACCCGCATTCGCAATCCTGGAGGAAACCGTCCATCAGCTCCTCCTGCACATCCTTGGTCAGACGAGAGTGGATGTGCTGCTCGGCCAGATCGAGAGCGAGCAGCGCCGCATACTTTCGCAGCTCGTGACGCGCCGCGCTGACCATCAGTTCGATCTCTTGGGCGCCCTGTTCTGGATTCTCTGGAGATGCCGTTCCGTTTCACCGCGGAGACGCTCGCTTTCAGCGGCCGTCTCGGCGCGAGCCGTCTGGCGCAGAGCTCTCGATCTCGCGGTCCAAATCCGCCAGACGCTTGTCGATACTGGCCGCGTGCGCCTCGGCATCCTGCTTGGCCTTGGCCGCCTCAACCAAAGACTCCTCGATTTCCCGGGAGCGGGCCGCGAAGTACGGCGGCGCGTGCTTAGAGATCAGGTAGCCGAGCCCGGCGGCGAGAATCAGGAAATTCGCCCACTTCCACCAAATCCAAGGATCGCCCTGTTCGCTTTCCTGTGGTGTTCCTGGCGCTGGCCGTGATTCTTGAGGCAGAGCACTGAACGCCGAAGGTTAATCCGAAGGCGAGGACGAGGGTGATGCGGCGCATCAAGCGGCCTTCCCTTCCAGCAGGGATTGGGCGATTTGGTCTGCAAGCGCCGCTGTAGTGGCAGCGAGGTCACGTTTCGCGGCCGCAGCTTCGGTGTCGAGTTGCTGCTTGGCTTGGTGAATCAAATCGCGAGAGCCGCGCCGGGCTTCTTCCAGCCGGGCGTTCTGTTCGCCGATCCAGCCGCGCCGCGCTTCCTCCTGCTCCTGATAAATCTCTTCGCGAGCCTTGCGTAACGCAGCTTCGAGGGCGGCCGCCTTCTCGGATGCTTTGGCCAAGAGCGCCTCCGCGGATTTCCGAGCGCCTTCGGTGGCTTCGCGACGCTTTGCCAATACTTCGCGCATCGGACCGAAGAACATCCGCTTCAAGTACAAGTGCACGATCAGCAACAGCAACACCGTGGGTATCGCCTTTAGCAGTAATCGACCTAGATCGTGTAAGGTTGCGTCCATTTATTTAGTGAAGGGAACTTGTTGACTTGAGAAAGCGCCGCGTCACCCGGCGGACGCCCGAAACCGATACCCTAAAAACGTTACCGTAGCATAGTTGATGCAGCGATTACAAGGCCGGAAACACTAGATTTTTAGGGAGTTGTGAGCGCGTTCAGCGCGACTAAACCCCCTCTTAGTAGAATACATCTTCAGACGCAAGGAGACATCATGGCAGAAAAAGTTCCACAGACTTACGCGAATCACGTGCGGATGCATCCGCCCTTTCACTTCTTCCTGCTCCCCGCTGCGCTGGCGTTGCTGATCTTGACGATCGTCAACGTAGTGCGGCATTACGATTTGCTGGAATCCTGGATTTTGCTGCTGATCGGCGTGATGGCGCCGATAGCGATTCTTCTGATCCGCAGTCAATCCCCTTCGGGCTCAGGATCGCGTGATCCGGCTGGAGGAGCGGTTGCGCCTGGCAGCGCTCTTGAATGAGCCGCTGAGATCGCGAATCGGAGATCTTACTGAATCACAATTAGTGGCGTTGCGGTTTGCGTCGCGATGCAGAAGTGGCGCTTTGGTGGAAAAGGCGTTGAAGGAGCAGATGAAAGCGGCCGATATCAAGAAGGCAGTGGTGACCTGGCGGGCGGATCTGTTCCGGGTCTGAAGATCGGCCAAGCCAAGCCACAACAAACCAAGCCACAATTGGCTGCGACGCAGTGCTGCCTCGCAACTACAGCAATGCATCGCAGCCCATCGTGGCCTCCACGACAACACCCAACTGAGTCCAGCTTAAGGCTCGGATATTCGCGTTGAGGAGTGCGGCTCTCGTAACTAACTGCATGCTCAAGGAGAAATAGTTTTAGATTCTTGTGACTAGCGTAAAAGCATCAGGATCTGAACGCCGGAGTAAACCAGTATGCACGACATGGCGCTTACACGCCAGCACGATAAGACCGGTGCAAAGGTTCGGGGAAGACCGAGGTTGGCCTTGTCATATCGATCCACCGCTGAAACTAGAGAACTCGTCTCCGGCCACGCAGAAGAGCAGCGAGGAACAGGATGAGAAAAAGGAACAGCAGCACCTTGGCGACGAGGGCCGCTGTTGCTGCCAGTACTGCAAAGCCCAGGACTCCGCAGATGAGCGCGACGATCAAGAACATCAGTGCGTAGTACAGCATGACGCACCTCCGGGCGTCTGGAGGGAGCAAGTTCGATTCCAGAGTTCTGCGTGAGCTAAGTTATTGAGGGCGTTGAACGGTTGATCGCCGACGCTTGCTCTGGGAGCGTCCGGTAAGGAAAAAGTTACTATCCTAGTCGGACAGGACCGGTAATAGCGGAGGATTTCTCTGTGGTGAATGCCGTCCAGATCCAGGAAACGGGGGTCGAGAAGCCGATCCGGCTCCAGATTACCCATGGCCGCCAGAAGCGATTCCCTCAGATGCGGGTGATCCTTCTCGATTTCACTGAACAGGCTGCGGATGGACTTTCGCACGGTGCCGGTCCGTTCCGAACAGCCGCAAGGGCACGATGGGCGCGCCCAGAGACTCGGCGAATCGGCTGGTGATGTCCTCAGTGACGAACGCCAGCGGACGAATCAGCCGAAATTCCTTGTCGCGCGAGTAGGTGATGGGCGGCAGCGCGCTCACGCGGCCGGTGAACATCGCATTGCGCAGGAACGATTCGCAGAAATCGTCGGCAGTATGTCCGAACGCGACCACGTTAGCGCCCAGGCCGCGAGCGATTTCGTAAACGGCCCGCCGCCGGTAGCGGCTGCACAGATCGCAACCGTGAGTAGGCTGCTCTTTCAGCAACCTGAGAGATGGCCGGTCCTGATAATAAGTCCAGGCGATGCCGCGCTGCTTCAGATACTCGCCCAGTGGCTCGATGGGTCGCATGAACTTGCCCTGCTCCACCGTGAAGGCGCACACGGAGAAATCAACCGGCGCGCGTTTGGCCAGCATCAGCAGGGCTTCGAGCAAGGTCAGCGAATCTTTGCCGCCTGACAATGCAACGGCGACGCGATCACCATTGCGGATCATCTTAAAACGGCCGACCGCTTCGCCGACTTTTCGCAGAAGGATCTTTTCGAGGTCCAAGATACGATTATACGGGGGTAGTGGGGTCCTGGTCGGGGAGATCCGATCCACTTTGGGGATTGCCGCGCGAACCCGATTCGGCTACACTCCTGGCAGAGGTAATTATGACCCGTTGTCTTGCGGATATTCGCTATGGTCGCGCTGTTCGCCGTGAGAGCATTCGCGCAAACCTCGGTTTCTGGCGCATTCGCGCAAACCTCGGTTTCTGCCACATCGGTAGGTGCGAATGGCAGCGGTATGATGCATTTTGGTCCGCCCCCTTTCGCCATGCGATCCGATTACCGGGGCTCCTTACTCAGGCGAGCAAGTCAACGAAACGGTGCAAACCCTGGCGGATGGGACTCATATCACCCAAACGATGCCGGCAACGAAAGTTTATCGCGATTCCCTGGGCCGAACTCGCACCGAGCGCCAGATGTTCCGGGGTCCCGTAGGTTTTGGGCATAACGTTCCCGATGCACCTATCATCATTGAAATCATCGACCCCGTTGCACAATCCAGATACACATTGGACGCTCAAAACAAGGTTGCACATCGACAAGAGTTGGGGGCATCGAGACCGGATACCATCGCAGCAAACCCCGTGGGCCGCGGGGACGTCTCGGGATCCGCCACCTTCGCCATCAATGGAGGCGCTTTCGCCAGCCGCCTGGGAGCGGCTCCAACTCCGAATGCAACGGGTAAAATGACTGACCCAGCGCGTCCGCAGATGACTACAGAAAAACTTGCAAACCAGACCATCGAGGGCGTGGTGGTAGAGGGAACGCGGAACACTATGACCTGGCCAGTAGGCGCCCAAGGTAACGATCGCCCTATTACGAGAACGGATGAAATGTGGATGTCGCCGGAACTGAAGATAGTCATCCTTAGCCAGACGAACGACCCACGCAGCGGGGAACATACTCAAAAGCTGATTAATATTAATCGGAGCGAGCCCGACCCAAGCCTGTTTCAGCCACCGCCTGATTACACAATCGTGGATGAGAAGGCAGACTTCACGATCAAGTGGGGTTCTCAGCAGCAATAAAGCGGATCAGGCCTTCTTCGAAGGCCGGCGCTTCCGGGCGTAGATCGCACGCACGACGCTTTTCGGCTTTCGGCGCGCCCTTGGCCGCGGGGGCAGGACGCTTTGCTCGCGCCATCGCGTGCTCTCACGAAAGCTCGAACCGCGGGCCTGATCCAAGTCTGCGAGCTCCGAAATTCGAATGTGACGAACCAATCGGCCGGTGCCTTGCAGCACGCCTTTGGGGTCGTCCAGTTCGGATCCGCGATGGAATCCGAGATTCACCCATTTCGCATAGACCGCGATGTGGATGAAGCATTCACTGGGCGGCCCGTAAATCCGAAGCCCGTGGCGACGGCGTTGTAGGCATCGTAGATTAGCTCGATGGAATCAGGCGCTTCCTCCAGGACGAGCTTGCGGGTAGCCAGGGCCAGCTTCGTGATTCGAGATTCGAAAGGGGCCAGGAAACCGCAGGTATTCCGGCAGGGGCGGGGGGACTCGTGGTTTCATCGGGATTGGAAAACTAGTTTTCCGCGACCGTTTTCCAGCGTCCGGTTTCGAACTCAAGGTTGAAATTCTCACCCAGATAAACGCGGCGCACTTCGGCATCGGCGCCCAGGGCTTCGGGAGTGCCGGCGCGGAAGATTTTCCCGTTATTGATGATGTAGGCGCGGTCGGTGACGGCCAAAGTCTCGCGAACGTTGTGGTCGGTCACCAGGATGCCGATCCCGGAGTTTTTCAGATCGAAGATGATGCGCTGCAGCTCCAGCACCTGGATGGGGTCGATTCCGGAGAAAGGCTCATCCAGCAGCAGGAAGCTAGGCTCGATCACCAGCGACCGGGCGATCTCCACGCGCCGGCGCTCGCCGCCGGAGAGCGCATAGCCCTTGTTGTGCCGAACGGTTTCGAGGCCCAGTTGTTCGATCAGCCGGTTCATGCGTTCCCGCCGCTCACGCGACCGCGCATACGGAGCGTTTGCAGGATGGCCATCAGGTTGTCTTCCACCGTGAGCTTGCGAAAAACCGAAGCTTCCTGCGGAAGATAGCTGATCCCACGCCGCGCGCGCTGGTACATCGGCATGCTGGTGATGTCTTCCGATCCCTGGCCGTTGGAGACCAGCACGCGGCCGGAATCGGGGCTGATGAGCCCGACGATCATGTAGAAAGACGTGGTCTTGCCCGCGCCATTGGGCCCGAGCAGACCCACCACTTCGCCCTGCTTCACCCATAGCGACACGTTATCGACCACTTTGCGTCCGCGGTAGCTTTTCGAGATTTCGGCGGTCTGCAGAGTACGCATGAAGGCTGACTACTTCTTTTTCTTGTGGATGACGGTTTTAACCGGCTTGCTTTCGATGCCGTTCACCAGCAGCCTATCATCCTTGGAGAACCAGGTCAATTTTTCGCCCCGTGTATTGCCGCGCAAACTATCGATGAACTGCGGACTCCCACCCTCCAGGATAACTTTGTCTTCATCCACATAGTATTCGGCATGCTCGGACGTCCCGTTGCGAACGCGCCCCACAGCGGTTTGGACGATCTCCACCTGCCCATCCGCGAAGGCATGATCGAGCGAAGAATCGTCGCTGTTGTCGCGCAGAAAAGCATGAACCTCGCGGGCCTTCACTTTCATAGTTCGGCCGGTCCAGGATAACTCCGTCCTTGTAGTCCGCCACCCGCGTCATGTCGTTGTACTCCAGCTCGGGAGCCTTCACTACTGTAAACACGCGAGGCGCCGGGTTGGTTGCTGATTTCTTGGATGTGTTGGCCTTTGCTTTGTCCTGGTTTTGCCCCGCTTTGTTCGGCGTCGGGCGTCGAGTCCTGAGCTTTGTCAAGCAACTGGCTCACGACGTGTCCATGGGCTTTGAGCACGCTGTTTTCGCGATCGATCTCCACGCTGTCGGCCTCCAGTCGATTGGCGCCCTGCCACAGCACCGCATTGCCCTCATAGCGGATCTGTTGGCTGTTATCCATGGAGCTCATCTTCTTCGCGCGGGCATGCAGCGGCTCGTCTTCAGATAGCATTCCGCCCGAGGCTTCCTTCTTTTTATCCGGCAGCCGGTTCGAACTGACGTTGCCTTCGGCGCTGAAATCGCCGGACATCTGATTGAGCTGGATCTTGTCGGCGTCGGCTGAGCCGGTGGCATCCGATATTCGCGCACCGCCGATAAGATCGATCAGATTATTGGGCTGGTCCAGCGCGGCGCGATCGGCCTTGGCGTGGCGCTCGCCCGCTTCGTAGCGAAAATTGCCCGACTGTTCCAGCTTCCCGAGTTGCGAAGAGTTCGGCTGGAAGGTGGCCAGCAAGTCTTTGCTCCAGGTGAATTCCGGCGCGGGCGCTTCCTTGGCGTCCGCCAGCTTAGGCTTCTCGGTTCGGGTAGTAACGTTGACTGAGCGGAAGGACTGGATCTGGTTCTTGGGGCCGTAGACGATGGACACGCGATCGCCATTCATCCAGCGATGCGGCTGTTCCGGACGATTGGGAATGAATTCGATCGAGCCCGGCATGTCCGTCTCCACCGATTCGATCTCCTGGCCGCCGGCGCGCATCTTGGTCCGGAGGGTATCGCTTTTGAGAATGCGCGTATCAGCCAGCTCGACATCCTTGGCCGGAACCGGGTTCGTTTCCACCATGCTGTTTCCCGATGCCACCGCGGTCTGAAGCACGCTGCCGTCCCCGGAGGTATCGAAGTCCATCACCACCCGGTCCGCGGTCATAGTGGTGATGGCCGTTTCTTGCGTCGAGACCAGGCGCGCCTGATCCACACCGGTAATCTTCTGAATCTGACTGTTGTCGTCGAAATCCAAGCGGAGTTGCTTGGCCGAGTAATCCAGATTGCGGCCGGGACGTTGGTCGGCACCCACCGCATTCTGAGTTTCAACCAGCTTGATGGAGCCGCTCACCAGTGTAACCACGGCGGGGCCGGCGTTCAGAATGCATCGTGTCGCGAGTCAGCTTAGACCATGGCGACAGGAAGACCTTCGACTCACGTTCCTTGTAGGTAACCTCGCCCGCGGCCACTTTCATGGGCACCGTCTTCGGATCGGTCCCGCGCCAAGTCAGGTCCACTTGGCTATGCATGACGAGTTCGCGCGTGTTCGGATCGTAGTCGGCGCCCACGCCTCTTCCTTCGCCCCGATCGAATTGAAAAGTCGCCAGCCGGTCGGTGTGGGCCTTGCCTGTTTTGCTCTCCACGCGAACTCCCGAGGATTTGATGACGATCAGCCGGCCGGTGGGAGGCTTGTCCACGGGCACGCCCATGGTGATCTCCACATCGCCATCGGAATAGAGCACGGCCTGATTCATGTCGAACTCCGCCTTGGCGCATTTCACGTGGTCGTATTCATTGCCCTCTTTGTGATAAATATCGAGCTCGACGCCGGTGAGTTCCTGCTTGCCTTCGATTTCTTGAAGATCGTGGGCGCATGCAGCGTGATGGCGGTTTTGCCGTTGGTAGTCTGCTTATAGGTCCAGGCATGCGACGTGGCTAGCGTGCCCGGCGCCAGCGCCTTCGGTTTGGCAAGCGCGGAGCCGGCTTGCAGTTTGAGGCGGGCGAAGTAGGTGGCTCGCCAGGCCGGCCAGAATCGCGAGAATGGCCAAAAGAAGCACAGGCCGGACTTTGCGCATCGACACTTCCAGCATATCGGGAAGCGGCCAGCGCTGTCCATGGATTCGTCTGATAACTATAAGTTAGTTATTTATCAATATAGTTAAACGATAAACTTGTCACTCTTCGCCTGAGTCTGCTAATATTATTGAGGCGAGCATGCACTGTTCGCCAGCCTTTAAACTCAATAACTAAACTTTTGAAGGAGGTTCCAAAACTATGAATATTCGACCGCTCTATGACCGGATCGTGGTGAAACGGATCGAAGAGCAAGAGACAAAAGTCGGTGGTTTGTTTATCCCCGACTCGGCGAAAGAGAAACCGCAAGAGGGAGAAGTGGTGGCTGTCGGAAAGGGCAAACGCCTGGAAGACGGCAAAGTGGTGGCGCTGGATGTGCAAAAAGGCGACCGCATCCTCTTCGGCAAATACTCCGGCAGCGAGATCAAAATCGACGGAGAAGAATTAGTGATCATGCGCGAGGACGAGGTCCTCGGCGTTCTGGAAGGCGCAGCGAAGTCCGCCAATAAAGCGGCCTAAGCGTCGAGAATTTTCACAAGGAGAACAAGAGATTTCAAAATGCCAGCAAAACAGATTGTTTATAGCGAAAATTCCCGCCAGGCGATCCTACGCGGCGTCAACCAATTGGCTGATGCCGTCAAGGTAACGCTTGGCCCCCGTGGCCGCAACGTGGTCCTGGAGAAAAAATTCGGCGGCCCGACCATCACCAAAGACGGTGTCACGGTTGCAAAAGAAATCGAGCTCAAGGATCCGCTCGAGAACATGGGCGCGCAGATGGTGCGCGAGGTTGCTTCGAAGACCTCCGACACGGCCGGCGACGGCACCACCACCGCGACCATTCTGGCCCAATCGATTTTCCGCGAAGGCGTGAAAGCCGTAGCCGCGGGCGCGAACCCGATGGCTCTGAAGCGCGGTATCGAGAAGGCTGTCGAAGTAATCGTCAACGAAGTGAAGAAGCTTTCGAAGGACGTTAAGGATAACGAGACCATCGCCCAGGTCGGAACAATTTCAGCGAATGGCGACATCGACATCGGCAACACCATCGCCGAGGCGATGAAGAAGGTCGGCAAGGACGGCGTCATCACGGTGGAAGAGTCGCGTACCATGTCCACCGAGCTGCAGACCGTCGATGGAATGCAGTTCGATCGCGGCTATCTGTCGCCCTACTTCATCACCGATCCGGAACGGATGGAGTGCGTGGTGGAAGATCCGTACATCCTGATCCACGAAAAGAAGATCAGCAACATGAAAGACCTGCTGCCGCTGCTCGAGCAGATCGCCCGCTCCGGCAAGCCGCTGCTGGTGATCGCCGAGGAAGTGGAAGGCGAAGCGCTGGCAACTCTGGTGGTCAACAAACTGCGCGGCACGCTGAACGCTTGCGCGGTGAAGGCTCCCGGTTTCGGCGACCGGCGCAAGGCCATGCTGGAGGACATCGCGATCCTGACCGGCGGCAAGGCTCTGATGGAAGAGACCGGCATCAAGCTGGAAGGCGTACGCCTGGAAGACCTCGGCCGCGCCAAGCGCGTCACTGTGGACAAGGACAACACCACCATCGTGGATGGCGCCGGCACCCAGAAGACCATTGAAGGCCGCATTAAGCAGTTGCGCGCCCAGATCGACGAGACCACCAGCGATTACGATCGCGAGAAGCTGCAGGAGCGGCTGGCGAAGCTGGCGGGCGGCGTGGCAATCATCAAAGTCGGCGCGGCCACCGAGACCGAGATGAAAGAGAAGAAGGCTCGTGTGGAAGACGCGCTGCATGCAACTCGCGCGGCAGTCGAGGAAGGCATTGTTCCGGGCGGCGGCGTAGCGCTGTTGCGCGCGGTCAAGGGACTGGATGGCCTGAAGGCTAAACGGCGACGAGCAGATCGGCGTGAACATCGTGCGCCGGGCCGTCTGAGGAACCGGTTCGCCAGATCGTTGGCAATGCCGGATACGAGGGCGCGATCGTGATCGAGAAGATTCGGTCGAGCAACGATCCGCACTACGGCTTCAACGCTGCTACCGCGGAGTACGAAGACCTGGTGAAGGCGGGCGTGATCGATCCGACCAAGGTAACGAGGTCGGCGCTGCAGAACGCTTCTTCGATCGCGGCTCTCATGCTGACCACCGAAGCGATGATCGCTGAGATTCCGGAGAAGAAGTCGCCGGCTCCGATGCCGGGCGGCGGCCACGGTCCGGAGATGGATTACTAAGCCCCTCGCGGGGCGGCCAAAGCGCCTCCGGCGCAGAATCGCTCCGTCTTTTGACAGAAGTCAGAACGGCCCGCCCTTCGGGGCGGGCTTTTTTGCCTACTGTGATGATCCTTCCGCTTCTACGGAACAGTTGGATCTAACGAAGCTAGGCCCTCAGCCTCAGCTGCTTCAACTAGTCGCCGATCGGAACTAACGAAGGTCGGTTGGTCGCCGCCGGAATTGGCTTTGAGCGCAATGCATCCCGCGAGCTGAATGGCGTCGTAGGCACGCAAAGCATGGCGATCGACTAGACCTGTAGCGATATCGATGAGCGCTTCGTTCATGATTTGTTTTATGAACTTTGATTCCATGTGTTGATCAAATTGGTTTAGGAGGTGCTGTGCGAGTGGCGTATCGACGTCGCCTTCTCGTTGTCTGCGGCGTATCGCCGAATGAAGCTCCACCCTTGACAGCACCAAGACAGCAAACCGATGGTCGTTTGTTCGGGCAGCGAGCCGGAGCAGCCGTGCTGATCCGGGCTCACGGATGTACAGTTTTACTAGGGCGCTTGTCTCAAGGTAGTAGAGGGCCAAACGGCTTAACGCCTATCACGCAAGACCGTCGCGGACAAGCTCTCTCCTCGGATATCCACTGGTTTAAATTCTGTATCAGTGATCTGGTCTCCAAGCATCGCCTGAGTTTCCGGAAGAAGGCGGTTCAGCCGAATCGCGGTTACTGGATATTGCGGAGACTTCGGATTTGGTACTCTGCTGGTGAGAATCAGACGCCGTTCGATTGCTTCACGCAGAATGTTCTGCCGCATGGAGTCCGATCGGACCCACTCGAAAGCCTCGGCAGGCAGAGCGACATCGCGGAACCACTTCAGCGCCACAAACTGGTAGCCTGGTCGAGCCTCGACTCGATCAAGAGTTCGCACAAGATCCGAAATCGGATCGGAAGCCACGATATTACTGTTTGTGGGACGTTCGATTGATGGAGTTGGTGATGATTCGGCCATCACGAGAGAGGAATCAACATCCGGTTCGAAGTTGATCTTTACTTCGCCGAGATCGGGGGACCAGTTATCCGCTGATGCGCTCTTCCGCTTCTTCCGGCCATTCTTATCCACAAGAGATACGCGAACCCGGTAACCTCTCGGAATGAGCGGTTGTAGGAGCGTTTCTAAAGACTTATATTCTGTTGACCGAAGCTTCGCAAGACCCTGCTCAAGTCGAGATTCTACTTCTTCAATCGTCAAATGCTTCATTTCTATATACCGTCTTTTTCTTTTAGATAGATAAACTTCAAAGGATCACAACGATCCACTTATATTTATATACTATAAGCTGACTCTTGTCAACCACGAAGCCTTCGGCGTATCGATATCACCGGTCCCGATCAGGATAAGTCACGCTTTCCAGAAACAGCCCGGACGCCGGCGCGGTCCAGGCCGCCACATCCATCGACGGATCGGCTTGGCCGAACAGCAGACGCTCGAAATCTTCAACGGTGATCTCGCCTTTGCCGATCTTGGCCAGCGTGCCCACCACGCGGCGCACCATGCGCCATAAGTAATGCGAAGCCGTAATCCGAAACAGAATCAGGTCGCCCTCCACTTCGATGCTGGCATCCTCCACCACCACGATCGGCGATTCATCGAGCTTCGACGGATCGGGCGCGCGGAAGCAGGTGAAATTGTGGCGGCCGATCAGCAACTCCGCGGCGCGGCTCATGGCCGTGACGTCCAGCGGTTCTTTCACCCACCAGACGTACCTCTTGAAGAACGCTGTGCGGCGCGTCGAGATCTGGTAGAGATAGGTGCGTGCGATCGCATCGTGGCGGGCATGAAAATCATCCGCGGCTTCGGCTACGTCGATGATACAAACGTCGGCGGGAAGGCGCTCGTTCAGCGCCCGTAGAATTGTGTCCACGGGAGCGAATCGCAATTTCCCGCCGGGCTTTGGGCGGATTTTCAGGTGGGCCACCTGAGCGCGGGCGTGGACCCCGGCATCGGTGCGGCCGGCGCCCTGGATTTCGACCGGCGTCGCGAAGTAATCCTCGGCCGCTTTACGAAGCTGGCCCTGCACGGTGCGCGCATTCTGCTGTTCCTGCCAGCCGCTGTACTTGGTGCCGTTGTACTCCACCGTGAGTTTCCAGGTTTTCAAGACCCAAGTTTAGCCGTTCAGCGAGGGCCGAATGTTATGATGAGCGCCACGGGAGCGTCAGACCGGGGAGGAATCATGTTCAAAGAATTTAAAGAGTTTGTCATGCGCGGCAACGTGCTCGATCTAGCCGTGGGCATAATCATCGGGGCGGCCTTTGGGAAAATTGTAACCTCGCTGGTGAGCGATATCATTATGCCGCCCATCGGATTGGTTCTGGCGCGAGTGGATTTCGCCAACCTCTTCTTCGACCTCTCCGGCGTGCATCACGCGACGCTCGACGAGGCCAAGAAAGCCGGCGCGGCCACGATTAACTATGGAGTATTCCTGAACAACATCATCGACTTCCTCATCGTAGCCTTTGTGATCTTTATGGTGGTGCGGCAGGCCAACAAGCTGAGGCGGCAGCCGGCGGCCGTTCCCAACACCAAGGAATGCCCCTACTGTGCCTCGGCTATTCCGCTAAAAGCCAAGCGCTGCCCCAACTGCACCTCCCAATTGGAGTAGCCGTCAACTCGAATGATGGGCCGTTTCCGGATGCCCTGCGGTCGCGCTCTCGACCAGGATCTCGCAGCCTTCGTAAGCGCATCGAACTTCCATGTCCGAGCCAAGCCGCCGAGCCAGTTCCTGGGCGCGTTGTTCAATCCCGGCGACAAAGGCGTCGCTATGAGATGGATCGTGATGAGTCAGAAACAGGCGGCGTACGCCCGCCACGGCCGCAATTGGGACAACGTAGGTGTAGCTGCTGTGCCCCCAGTTCTTCTTGGTTAGGTATTCTTCCGGAGTATACTGCGCTTCGTGAATGACGACGTCCGCGTTCGACATAAACTCCGCATGGCGCCGATCGCCTGCATTGGCGATCAAGTCGAGCCGGGCCGGCGCAAGCGCGCCGTCGTGCCATACATCTTCGAAAAACGGTTCGTGATCGCTGAGATAGCATAGTGACCCGCCATCGGCTTCGATCCGATATCCGAGCGTGGGTGTCGAATGATTCATTCGCTGAGCCTTCACCCGCAGACCGTCGAGATGATACGTCCCTTCGTCGATATCGCCATAGCTGATTCGCGCGGCTAGCTCATCCAACTCCACCGGAAAATAATGGTGTTCCATCTGGCCGGCCAGCACGTCGCGCAACGACATCTCCGCGCCCTCCGGCCCTCGTACCGTGAAACGATTGGAGGCGGCGAACAGCGGCGCGAAGAACGGGAACCCTTGGATGTGATCCCAGTGCGTGTGAGTGAGCAAGATCGTTGCCGAGATCGGGCCACTCGCCTGCTTCATCCACTCATCGCCGAGCAGCCGCGCGCCGGTTCCGCAATCCAGGATCATGCGCACGCCATCCCCGGCCGATGAGCTCGATGCAGGAAGTATTTCCACCGAAGTGATTGGTTTCCCGGCCCGGAGCGGCAATCGATCCGCGAGTACCCCAGAAGCGCAAGCGCATGGAGATCTTTTAAGATACCTCAATTGCGTATCGACCGTTGTTAACGACAACTTTACGTTTCAATCCACCACGGCCTCGATGGTCTGGGGCGCGTTTCCTTCCAAGCGATTGTTCACGAAAATGTAGGACGGCTGGTGACGCTCCCTGGCGCGCGAAATCAGATCCCGCAAAGCCTGCCGGGTCTCGGGATTAGGATCCTGAATGTCTTTGTACGGGGAAAATTTCGCGACCGCCTGCTCGTACGGGCGGCCGCGCCGAAGCAGGGCACGGGCGACGGTGAAATCGGCGGTGTAAACATCGGGGAACTGCATCTGCTCGTGGATTTCGGGCATCCGGGTCCAGGCGTTGAACACGTGCGCGACGGCGTGGCGATGTAAGCAGGCAAAGTATTCGGGCGTAAGAAACTCCTGATTGCGGATCTCGACCGCATAACGGAAGCCGGCGGGCAGCGAAGCGAGAAACGGATCGAGTGCTGCGACGAACTCGCGGTCGTCGCTATAGCATTGCCGGGGGAACGCGCCGAATTCGAAGATCAACACGGCGATACGGCTGCGGTAGGATTCCAGCAGGTCGAGGAAAACATTTCGCAGAAGCAGGGCATCCAGAAACGACGGATTCGATGCGCCGGCGCGGTCGCCATAGCGAGGCTGTCGCGGATAGGTGTTGATGGTGATCTCTTCCGGTACTTTGAACGCATATTTGAGCGAAGCCGGAGCGGAACCAAAGAGTCCCTTCCAATAGGATTCGGGCGGGAACTGGTAGAACGAGAAGTCGCCGCAGACAATAGGGAAAGTGCAGGCGTATTCACTCAAGCATTCGGCTTGGAAGCGCTTTTGAGAGAACTTGCCGCGTGCCAGATAGCGGTCGCGGGAATAGATCTGCCCGATCCAGCCTTCGTATTTCCACGAACTGGTCCCGATGAAGATGTTTTCTGACGCCAGGGCGGCGAGCTTGGCGCTCAAGCGGGCGCGATCAATTTCGAACGGTTCTTCGAACAGCGGCAGCGTCTCGCCGAACAATTTCTTCCTCGCTATTCGAATTTTACGTTACAATTAAACTTCCGATGAAGTTCGGTGTCGTCGTCTTCCCTGGCAGCAACTGCGATCACGACGCGTGGTTTGCGGTTTCAAATAATCTTGGACAAGAGGCGGAGTTCATCTGGCATGACGCCGCCACCGTCGGCGATGTCGATGCCATCATCCTGCCGGGCGGATTCGCTTACGGCGATTATCTGCGCTGCGGGGCCATCGCGAAGTTTTCGCCGGTGATGCAGAGCGTACGCAAATTCGCGGCGTCCGGTGGCCTGGTGCTGGGCATCTGCAACGGATTTCAGATTCTCGCCGAAAGCGGGCTGCTGCCCGGCGCATTGGTTCGGAACCGCGGATTGAAGTTCATCTGTAAGCCGGTGCCGCTGCGCGTCGAGACTACGAACTCGCCATTTACGCCCAAGCCCAGAAAGGCCAGCGTCTGGTGATGCCGATCGCTCATGGCGAGGGCTGCTACATCGCCGACGACCGCACCCTCGATCAGCTCGAAGCGGAAGACCGGGTGGTGCTGCGCTATCTCGATAATCCAAACGGATCGATGCGCGACATCGCCGGCATTCTGAATGAACAGCGCAACGTCATGGGATTGATGCCGCACCCCGAGCGTGTTACCGAGCCGCTCATGGGATCGAGCGATGGGCTGGTGATTCTTCAATCCATGGTTTCCTTTGTGGCGCAGGCCGTCACGCCGGTATTGTCCGCAGGCTAATCCATGACGCCGCAGGTCGTTGAGGCCCACCAACTGACGGCGGCGGAATACGACCGAATCGTTGCGCTACTCGGCCGCGAACCCAACTACACCGAACTCGGCATTTTCAGCGTGATGTGGAGCGAGCACTGCTCCTACAAAAGCTCGCGCCTGCATCTGAAGAAGCTGCCGACCCGCAGCAAGCTGGTGGTGCAAGGTCCGGGTGAGAACGCCGGCATCATCGATATCGGCGATGGTTACGCCATCGCGTTCAAGATCGAATCGCACAATCATCCCAGCTTCATCGAGCCGTTCCAGGGCGCGGCCACCGGCGTAGGCGGAATCCTGCGCGACATCTTCACTATGGGCGCGCGGCCGATCGCGGTCATGGACGCGCTGCGCTTCGGTCCGCTCGACAGACCACGCAATCGCCGGATTCTCGAAGGCGTCGTCTCCGGCATCGCGCATTACGGAAACTGTTTCGGCGTGCCGACGGTCGGCGGCGAGTGCGTTTTCGAAGAGTGCTACAGCGGCAATCCGCTGGTCAACGTCTTCGCGCTTGGGTGTTTTCCGGCAAGATCAGATCTTTTACGGCAAGGCGACCGGCGTCGGCAATCCGGTGATCTACGTAGGCGCCAAGACCGGTCGCGACGGGATTCACGGGGCTTCCATGGCGTCCGCCGAGTTCACCGAAGAATCGAAGCAGAAGCGGCCCAACGTCCAGGTGGGCGATCCATTCTTGGAAAAACTGCTGCTCGAAGCCTGTTTGGAAGCCATGGAGACCGGCGCGATCGTCGGCATTCAGGACATGGGCGCCGCCGGACTCACTTGTTCCACTTGTGAGATGGGAAGCCGCGCCGGCACAGGCGTCGAGATCGATCTCCAGTATGTTCCGCAGCGGGAAACCGGCATGACGCCGTACGAGATCATGCTGTCGGAATCGCAGGAGCGCATGCTGTTGGTGGCCGAGAAGGGCCGCGAAGAGGAAGTGCTTCGCGTGTTCCGCAAATGGGGACTGGACGCTGTTGACGATCGGGCACGTAACCGACGACGGAATTCTGCGGGTGAAAGATCACGGCCAAGTCGTGGCGGAAATTCCCAATCGCGCGCTGGCGGACGAAGCTCCGCTCTATGACCGGCCGCACACCCAGCCCTATCGGCCGGCGCCGATGAATGCCCCGGCGATCCCGAGTCGCGCCAGTGCGGATGCCATCAAGTCCGATCTGATCGCGCTGCTCAGCTCCGGCGATATCTGCTCCAAGCGCTGGATCTGGGAGCAATACGACTACACGGTTCGCACCAATACGATCGCAAGGCCCCGGCTCCGACGCGGCCATCGTGCGGATCAAAGAGACCGGAACGTCGATCGCGATGGCGCTGGATGGCAACGCCCGGTATTGCGTGCTCGATCCACGCGAAGGCGCCAAGCTGATCGTGGCGGAATGCTGCCGCAATCTGTCGACCGTCCGGCGCGCTGCCGGTGGCCGCGACCAACAATCTGAACTTCGGCAATCCGGAGCGGCCGGAGATCATGGCGCAGCTGGTCGAATCGATCGAAGGCATCGGCGAAGCATGCAAGTTCTTCGAGACGCCGATCACGGGCGGCAACGTCAGCCTGTACAACGAAACGCTGGGCGAAGCGATTTATCCGACGCCGGTGATGGGCATCGTCGGGCTGATGAAGACGGCCGCCCGACGCCGATGCATTTCCAGACGCCTGGCCGCGCCGTGATGCTGCTGGGCGACTTTGGCCAGTGCGATGCGACGCATTTCGGCGGAACCCAATATGCCAAGGTGATTCTCAAATCGCTGTGGGGTTTGCCGCCGGCGCTCGACATGGATCATGAGAAGCGCGTGCAGCAGGCCATTCGCGAGATCATCGGCGCGGGCCTGGCTGAATCGGCGCACGACATTAGCGATGGCGGGTTCGCGGTAGCCCTCGCCGAATGCTGTTTTGGGCCCGCCGAGGTGGGGCCAGCGTTTCCCTCGACCTGGAAGGCCGCCGCGAAATCGCTCTGTTTCACGAGAATCCTTCGCGCATCATCATCTCCACCGGCGAGCCGGAAAGAGTCCAGAAAATAGCGCTCGAACATGGCGTCGGATGCGCAAAAATCGGTGTTACGATGAAGGAGCGGCTACAAATCGGTAACGGTTCGGATGACCTGCTGGATTGCGCCTTGAGCGAGCTAACGCAACCATGGGAAAACTCCCTCGAACGCACGCTGCACCAGCCATGAACCACCTCCCCTGGGATCGAATTTCCGACGACAAATTCCACGAGGAGTGTGGCGTGTTCGCTATTCACGGCCATCCCGAAGCGGCGAACCTCACATATCTCGGCTTGTATGCGTTGCAGCACCGCGGCCAGGAGAGCGCGGGCATCGCCACCAGCGATAGCCGCGAGATTCGCTGCTACAAATCCATGGGCCACGTAGCGGACATCTTTACTCCGGAGCGCATCGCGAGTCTGCCGGGCGACCTCGCCATTGGCCACACCCGTTATTCCACGGCCGGCGACACCGTGCTGCTCAACGCGCAGCCCTTCCTGGTGGACTGCAACAAAGGGCAGATCGCGGTGGCGCACAACGGCAACATCACCAACGCCGGGGAATTGCGCCGGGAACTGGAGCGCGAGGGCTCGATCTTCCAGGCCTCCAGCGATACCGAAGTGATCTTGCATTTGGTCGCACGATCGCGCGAGCGTACGCTTGCCGGTGCATTGCGCGAGGCCCTGCTGCAACTGGAAGGCGCATTTTCACTGGTATTCCTGGCCAGAAATCAGGTCATCGTGGCGCGCGATCCCCACGGATTCCGGCCCCTGGCGTTCGGCGAGCTGGCAATGCCCGATGGCAGGACGGCATACGTCTTTGCATCGGAAACTTGCGCTTTCGATTTGATCAACGCGGTGTATGTAAACGATGTCGAACCGGGCGAAATGATATGCATCGGACCGGCAGGGCATGACGCGGGAGCGCTTTGCGCCAGAGTCTCCGCTCGCGCAGTGCGTTTTCGAGCACGTGTATTTCTCGCGTCCGGATTCGATCGTATTCGGCCGCGCCGTCGAGGAATCACGCGAGAATCTCGGGCGGCTGCTGGCCAAGGAATCGGCGCGTCGATGCGGACGTCGTGGTTCCGGTGCCGGACTCAGGCGTTGCCGCCGCCATCGGATACTCCGCCGAATCCGGGATTCCGTTTCGCCAGGCGCTCATCCGCAATCACTACGTGGGCCGCACTTTTATCGAGCCGTCGCAGGCCATCCGCGATTTCGGCGTGAAGCTGAAGCTGAATCCGGTGCGGCACCTGCTGGAAGGCAAGCGCGTGATTCTGGTGGACGATTCGATCGTGCGCGGAACCACTAGCCGCAAAATCGTCCGCATGGTGCGCAATGCGGGCGCGCGCGAAGTACACCTGCGCATCTCCTGCCCGCCCACAATTTCACCGTGCTTCTATGGCGTCGACACTCCGCGCGAAAACGAGCTGATCGCTTCCAACCACTCGGTGGAGGAGATCCGCGAGTTTGTCGAAGCTGATTCGCTCGCCTATCTTTCGATCGAAGCTCTGCGGCAAGCCGTGTCTGACGACAAGCAGCAATTTTGCTACGCCTGCTACACGCGCGAATATCCGACCGAACTGGTGCAGATCGAAGAGCTGGTGGCCGCCAAAGGCCGCCGGCGCTAGGCGAATAGTAGCAATCAAGACATGGACGACCACGACGCTGGTGACAGTCCAAGAGTTCCTGAAGATGCCCGAGCCTCAGGGCCAGAAGCTGGAACTGATCGGGGGCGAAGTCGTCAGCATGGGCAGAGGCAAGATTCCGCACGAGGTAGTGAAGAAAAATCTAAACAAGATCCTGGTGGTATGGCTAGCGCAGCATCCCATCGCTGAATTGTTCCCGGAGACGATGTATCAACTTGACGAATACAATTCGCTGATACCGGATCTCGGCGTCGTCTTTCCGGGGCGCCTCAGTCCGGGCAGTACCGGCTTGATTCAAGCGGCGCCGGAATTGGCTGTTGAGGTCGTTTCGTCCGAGACGGCAGCCCGGCTCGAAGAAAAAATCGAGCTCTATTTCGCGCACGGCAGCCAATCGGTCTGGGTCGTTTATCCCAAGCAGCGGGTCATTCGGATCTTCGACGCCAGCGGTCAGTCTAGAAAATTCGAGCTGAGCCAAACTTTGACCGATCCCGTTCTCCCTGGATTTTCCGCCCCCGTCTCAGCAATCTTCGAAGGCATTTAAAATAAAAAACAGCATGACTCCCACTCTCGCAGCCTCTGCGCTGCGCGTCCCCCATTCCCGCATCCGTGAGCTGGCCGAAATCGCCATGTCGATGGATGGCGTATTGAAACTCTACTTCGGCGAATCGAATCTTCCGACGCCCGAGTACATCAAGCGCGCGGCGCAGAAGGCCATGGCCGATGGCTTTACGTTCTATACCGAAAACGCCGGTCTGCCATCGCTGCGCAAATCGCTGGCGCGGTATTACCAGGAATTGCAGGGTGTCGAACTCGATCCTGGCGACCGAGATCGTAATCACCGCGTCGGGCGTACAGGCGCTCAACCTCGGCATCCGTTGCGTAATCGATCCGGGTGACGAAGCGCTGGTACTGACGCCCGCCTGGCCGAACGGTGCTTCCAACGTCGCCATGGCGAACGGGGTTGCGAAGGAAATCGCACAACCGCTGGTGGGTGATCGCTACCATATCGACTTCGCCGCGCTCGAAGCGGCCATTACCCCTCGAACGCGAATGCTGCTCTACACCTCGCCGTCGAATCCTTTGGGCTGGGTCGCAACCGTCGACGAACAGCGCCGGCTTCTGGAATTCGCGCGCCGTCATAACCTGTGGCTTGATAGCGGACGAAGTTTACGAACGGCTGAACTATACCGGACCCAAGCCGACGACCCCGGCCCCGACCATTCTCAAGCTCGCCACTCGCGACGATGCGGTCATCGTGGTGCAATCGTTTTCGAAACTGTACTGCATGACAGGCTGGCGACTAGGATGGCTGGTGGCGCGGCGCGATCTGGCGGCGCGGGCTACCCAACTTAACGAGTTCGTCGTTTCGCATGCGCCCAGCTTTGCTCAGCGCGCAGCCGAAACGGCGCTCCTGTGGGGCGAAAACACGCTCTGCGAGATGTTGGTCCGTCTGAAAGAGAATCGCGATTTTTGCCTGGCAGCTCTTGCCAAAATGCCGGGCATCACCGTGCCTAAGCCCGATGGCGCGTTCTACGTCTTTCCGAAGATTGCCGGCGCCAACGACTCATTCGACTTCTGCAAGCGGCTGCTCATGGAGACCAAGGTAGGACTCGCTCCCGGCGTCGCGTTCGGCGCAGGCGGCGAAGGCTCGGTGCGTATCTGTTACGCGGCCGAGCGCAACATCGTCGAAGAAGCCATGGCGCGCCTCGCCATGTTTTTGCGATAAAGCGCGCCGGGCTTCCCTCCTCCGAAAAGTGATTACTGGTGCTGGCCGTCGTGCTTCTGGTTGTAAATGTTTTTGCTCAGCCGGTTTTGCTGGCGATTGATCTGCCGCTTTTGATTGTTGGTGAGATTACCGCCGTTCGCCTTGCGATCAGTGCGGATCTCCTTATTCAGATTCGCTTCCTTGTTTTCTAGATGAGCTGTCTCCTTCGGGGTCAGGGAGCCATTTTCAACGCCGTTCGCGATGCGCTGCTGCTGGTTCTCCTTCCGCTGCTGGATGCGCCCCTCCTGTGCGGAGACGATTCCAGGGACGCTCGCGATCAATCCCGCGGCTATCATCGATAAGCCCGCGGCCTTCATCGATAACATCGTTGTCTTCACGTTCGTTTCTCCTTCCATACCTGCAAATGCATTCGTACAGTTGGAGTTTCGCCGAGGCGCGTTAAAATCCCGTCACGTGAACCGGATTTAACTGGGGAGCCCCAGAAACCTTAGTACCTCTCGCTCAAACGCCGGAGCACATACAACGCAATTGCCCGCGTAAATGCTACTTCCGCCGTCGAAGTTGAGAAAACGGCCGCCGGCTTCTTCGACGATTACCTTCAATGGCGCGAAGTCCCAGGGTGAGGCGCGGGGCTCCATCCAAATCTCGGCCTGTCCGGAAGCGACCATCATCGCATCCGTCGCTCCGCCCAATCCTCGTACTGCCCAGAAGCGGGCCATCCAATCGAGCATGCGGCTCTTCAGCGGAGTTCCTTCGAGCTTGTCAAACGCAGCTCATGCACAACACCGCTTCATCGATTGAACTCTTCGAGGAGACGCCAATAGGAGAGCCATTGTGCAATGCCCCGCCTCCGCGCCAAGCGGAATACAAGTTGCCGAGCATCGGCAAATTCACCACTCCCGCCACAACCTCGCCGTCTTCCTCAAGCGCGATGAGATTCGCCCACAGCGGATTACCGCGGACATAATCGCGCGTGCCATCAATTGGATCGATGATCCAGCGGCGGCCACTCCGGGATTCGGCCAGCGTGCCCTCTTCACCTAACAAACCATCTTCGGGAAATGCTTCACTCAATAGGCGCGCGATCAGCCGCTCGCACTCACGGTCCGCCTCTGTGACTGGCGAGTTGTCGGGCTTCGTCTCAGCAATGACACTGCATTGATACCGTAACGCCAGTTCGGCGGCTTTGCGCGCAGCCTGCACCGAGACTTCAATTTCCCTGGACCAGCTCTTTTCCACAACCCACACGCTAGCATGCCTAAAATATTTGCATGAGCGCTCGAACCATCTATTCGGTCCTGGAGACTTCCGCGCAAACTTACGGAAACGCGCCGGCCCTCCACCAACCGATCGGCAAGGGCAAGTATCAGACCTACTCTTGGACCGAATATAAACAAGCGGTTGAAGAAATCGCTTGCGGACTCCGCCGGCTGGGTATCGGCAAAGGCGACATTGTCGCCCTCTATTCGGAGACTCGCGCCGAGTTTTACCTGGCCGACCTCGGCATCATGTCGAACGGGTCCATAGCCGCCGCGTTGTACACCAGCTATCCGCTGCCTGACCAAATCGGAAACCTGCGCGCCAGCGATGCGAAAGTAATTTTCGTCGAAGATCCCAAGAGCATGCAGGCTCTTATGGACGCCTCCGGCGGCGCGGCATTGCCGGTGCGCTGGATTCTCCTGACGGGCGAGGCGGGCGATACCCTGACGCTCGAACAATTGCGCGCGGAAGGCCGCCTGGCGCTTTCCGAAGACCCGCAAGCGTTCGAAAAGATCCGCGCCTCTGTAAGCCCTGACGATCTGGCGATACTATATCTCACCAGCGGCGCCACGGGCGAACCGAAGATGGGCCTGGTCACTCACGCGGCGCTGGTAGCTAACGTCGACACCGGTCCAACCGTGCTGCCTCTATTGCCCACGGACAGCACCATCGGCTTCCTTCCATCGGCGCACATCGCGCAGCGTGTAGTGATCGAGCTGCTGCCCATCCGTTTGGGCGTTACCGTCTGGTTTTCCGAGAGCCTCGCCAAGCTGCCGAGCGAGATGAAAACCGTCCGGCCGACATTTCTTCTCGCTCCGCCCCGCGTCTGGGAGCGGATTTTTGCGAGCGTTAACGCTGAGATCAAGAAGAAGAGCGCGGTCGCGAGGAAGCTGTTCCACGGCGCGGTGGGCCTGGGCGCGGAAGTCAGCCGGCTGCGCGAAGAAGGCAAGCCCGTTCCCAGGTGGATGAAGACTTCTCTCAAGATCGCGCACAAGCTCGTATTTTCGAAGGTACACGCGCGCCTGGGAGGCCGGCTGCGGATTGTTTGCTCCGGCGCTGCGCCTCTCGGGAAAGACCTGGCCCGGTTTTATTCCGCGATCGGCTTGCCGCTGATCGAAGGGTACGGACTGACTGAAGGCGGTGTGGTCTGCCTGAATCCGCATCGACCAGCCCAGGTCCGGCAGCATCGGGGTCAGTTTGCCGAAAACCGAGCTGCGCCTGGCCGAAGATGGCGAGTTATTGGTAAAGAGCCCGTCGCTTTTCTCCGGATATCACAAGGATCCGGCAGCGACTGCGGCGGTGCTCCGCGATGGCTGGCTGTACACCGGCGATATCGCCGAAATCGATCCCGATGGTTACGTCTACATCACCGGCCGCAAGAAAGAACTGATCGTTTCCTCCAACGGCAAGAAGATTTATCCGGCGCGCATCGAGGGGCTGTTCAAGACCGAGCCGATCGTCAATCAGATGGTGCTGATTGGCGACCGCTTGCCATATGTAACGGCTCTGTTCACCGTGAACCTCGCGAACGCAGATGGGTTGAAGGGTGAAGAGCCCGTGTTGGCCGAAGTGAAGAAGGCCGTGGCCCGCGTGAACAAGCAGCTCGCGCCATTCGAGCAGATCCGCAAGTTCCGGATACTGGAGCGCGACTTTACCATCGAGACCGGCGAATTGACTCCCACTATGAAGGTCCGGAGAAATCGCGTGCTGGAGAATCACCGCAATGTAGTGAGCGAGTTATATATGGGCAAGGAAGAAAGCCAGTAGTCGCTTCACGTTCGCTTGATCCGATATAGCACGTGCCTTCGCAAGGGATGGCCCTCCGGCAGGCCCGGATGGTCGAAATCGTCCGAGGGATCGTGCGTCATCCCGAGCTTTTCCATTACGCGCCTGGATCGCACGTTGCCTGGCACTGTGAACGCGACAATCTCGTCCAGTGTCAAGCTTTTCAAGCCCGTGACTCAATGCCGCGCGAGCGCCTTCGGTGGCCAACCCTTGCCCCCAATAGGCCGCCGCCAATCGCCAGCCGATTTCGACGCAAGGCGTAAAGTGCGCCACAAAACGAGGCACGTTCAACCCGATGAAGCCGATGAAAGTGCCGTCGCGGCGGAGTTCCGCGGCGAACAGGCCGAATCCGCGTTCGCGAAAGTGCCTCTCAACGCCATCCACACCCTGATCGCTTTCAGCGCGGGAGAGACACGCCGGGAAGAATTCCATCACTGCAGGATCGGCGTTCATGCACGCGAACGGCTCCCGGTCAGTCGGACGCCACTGCCGCAAGATGAGCCGCTCGGTTTCGAGACTCGCGATCACTCGAAGCTCGCTGTGAAGCGCTCAGTTGCTGCCCGTTCGCGGCGCGGCCTTCTCGGCAGCGAAGAAGCGATCGAAGAAATCGAGTGTGGCTTTGTTGATGTCGTGCTGCACGTCGATGTGATCGCCGAACTCTATCGCGGCATCGCGCTTCAAGTCATAGGATGGCCACTTCGGCAGTCCCTTGCCGTTGGGGTTGCCGGTAGCGGCGAAGTTCGCCCAGTAACTCGACATCTCGTCCGCCAGCTTGCGGTCCGCGTCCTCCCACGGCCGGCCAGGCCGAAGGTTGGCGAAAACGTACTGAATCTCGGCGGCGTGATAGGCGCGATAGCGGCTGCTCTGCTCCCACGGCGGTGTACGCGTGAAGTAATACAGATAGGCCGGAGCCTTTCCCGACTTGGTCTGCGCCCTCACCCAGGTGCGCATTTCCCAACCCATTGTGCTGTCCGTGAAGCTTCGATAGTGCGCTTCGGCCGCTTGCTCGTTGGATCCGGCGGGATAAAGCTTCAGGAACTCGTCGCTGAAATTACCGTAGCGCTTGTGAGCTTGATCGACGAATGTCTTAGCGGTCGCGTTGGTAGGCCAGGGCGCGAGCGATCTTGCTTCGTCGGCATTGGATCCCGCGATAACCGCTACGTCGCTCTGCTTGTGCTGCGCGAAAATCTCGCCCACACTTTCAGGCAGAAACCAGCCGTCCACGCAGGGCCGGAAGGAGCCCTCGGTTTTCAGCAAATCATCCGCCGATTTGGCGCGTAGCGCCGCCAGCGATCCCAGGCGGCTGCCGTTCTGCTCCATATCAGTCAAAGCAACGCCGCGGCCGAAATTCGCGCCGCTTTCGCCGATTACTCGCTGAAATAGCCCTTTCGCTAGCGGCGATGCCATCAGGAAATTGACCGCCGAAGAGCCGGCCGATTCGCCGAAGATCGTGACGCGCTTGGGATCGCCGCCGAAGGCCGCGATGTTCTTCTGCACCCATTCGAGCGCCGCCACCATGTCGAGAAGCCCGTAGTTGCCCGATGACTTCACGTCGGATTCTTTGGTCAGCTCCGGATGCGCGAGGAATCCGAAGATGCCGAGCCGGTAGTTGATCGTAACAACGATCACGCCCTTCTTCGCGAGATTTTCGCCGTCATAGGTCGCTACAATCCCTGAACCGCGCGTGAAGCCGCCGCCGTGCACCCAGACCATCACCGGCCGGCGCTCTTTGGCCGACTGCGCCGCCGTCCAGATGTTGAGATACAAACAGTCCTCGCTCATCGGCTCGGGAGGCCGGTAGTAGATCGAGGTCAGCGGGTAAGGCGCTTGCATGCAGGCCTTAGGAAATTCCGTCGCCTGCTTGGTGCCTTGCCAGGCAGCGGGGGCTTGCGGCTTCTTCCATCGCAGGTCGCCTACTGGCGGCGCGGCGTACGGAATCCCTTTGTAGATGTGGACAGCCGCGTCCTTGCCGGCTTCCCCGGAGACGAGTCCATTCTGCACGTGGACAGGATCTTGAATAGCTGCGAAAGCGAGCGAGAGGGTTATGGGCGCCAACACGGCGTAAACAACGCGGTTCATACTATCCTCCTTGGCCTGTGAAGTCCAGGATAAAACATCTGGGGAGCCTGGTAAAGTTAGCCAGGAGTAATGTCCTGCTTGCTGCGTACAATACGAGACTTTACGCTGTCCCAGCCATCTCCGGAGCGAGGATTGCTCTCAAGGCCGGCAAGACGCTGATCCAGCTCTTCTCGGTACGGCATCTCCGCGAGCGTCCAGTGGTCTCCAATTTCAGCTCGATGCTCGACGCCTTTGACCGTTAACTTCACAGTCTTGCGCGAGCCGGTTGGAGGAGTTTCCTGGGCGGGCAGCGGTACGCCCCTCGCGATGACTATGCCGGCCCCGGTGGTTTCGATGAATTCCCGACGCGAGATCCTGCTCATCAGACAGGATTCTACCGCCGCGAGGTGACGGAGTCCAGCTTCGTGGCGCACGCACGCTACTCTTGCGTGCCGTGTTTGCCTCGTGCAAACACATATAACATCGGGACAATCACCCTGCTCGGCTGCCGTCCGGCACCGGGCCGCTCCAGCATCGCCAGATACTAGAGAAATCGTGGCAACATTTAACCAAATGAGAATAGGATTTCTTCTGGGCGCAGGCGTTTCGATTCCGGCAGGAGCGCTGACCACGCAAGCTCTTACTGAGAAGATCAGGCTGGTGGGGAACTATGACCGCTACAGCGACGGAACGTTTGTGATGGTCGGGCGTTACGACCTGGATGACCATTCGTGGAGATCACGTGTTAGGTTTATGCTCGAACTGCTCGATGCTCATTGCCGTCGTTATTTCAATGCGAACCGTTCGTCGCGAGACCCAAACTACGAAGATTGGTTTTATGCCGCCAATCAGCTTAACGAGCACTTGTCGGAGGAGTATGAGAACCCGGCCATCGAACCCTTTGTTGAGAAAATCGTTAGTTGCACGGAGCAACCGCGCGATCAATTGAAGGAAACGGCGAGTCTAGTGTGCGAGTATATCTCGGACGTGGTTGCACTAGAGCTGAAGCTGAAAACTCCTATTACCGCTCTAAATCATCTAACTTGCCTGGTCGATGCTACGAAGGACGCGACGATCGAAGGATGCGATATCTTTACGCTTAATCACGATTTGCTGATTGAAAACGTACTTGAAAGCAACAAGATAAGTTTTGTAGACGGATTTGAAGGGCCTGACGGAGACATAGCCCTGTGGAAGAAGAGCCTTTTCGATGAGGCTTCGCCGCGGTATTTTCTGAAGTTGCATGGCTCTATCAACTGGTTCAGCTATGTCGAGGGACTGGCGAAGTTCGTCGGCCCTGACCGCGACCACGCTTCCCAGGGCGATGGCAGACCGCTGAACTACCGTTCGGAGCAAAGGCCACTCATCGGAACCTTTAACAAAATCCGGGATTATATCAAACCGCCCTACTTTGAGCTCTTCGCAACATTCCGGAGGCAGATGGGTAGAATCCAGCATTTGTACGTAAGTGGGTATAGTTTTGGCGATAAAGGCATAAATACGATACTCGTTGAATGGCTTTACGGAGGGGAGGATTCGAAGCTGTGGATCTTGCACGAAAACGAAGTTCAGTTGCTCCGGAGTGCCCGCGGGGCGATACGGAACTTGTGGGGCCAGGTCGCTAGGACGAAAATGGACGTTTATCCCTCTTACTTAGAAAAGTGCGAGTGGCAGGAGCTACGCGAAAAGGTTCGATGAAAAGAATGTTTGCAGGAGTGCAAACTCAGCACGCACGAGTGCGTGCGCCACTGCGCTACCCTGCTCGCGTTCCATCCGGCACTGGCCGCTCCGGCATCGCCAGCACCGGCGTGATCCCGTCGGCATAGCCCAAGTCGAAAAGCATCCCCTCGGATAAAACGCCGCGCATCTTGCGAGGTTCCAGATTCACTACGAATAGAGCCTGTTTGCCGACAATCTCCCTGGGATCGACTCGCTCCTTCTTCATCCCGGCCACGATAGTCCGCTGATGGTCGCCGAAATTCACGCGCAAGGAGATCAGTTTGTCCGAACCGGCGACATCGTCAACTGAAACGATCGTCCCGACACGGATGTCAACCTGGTCCAACACCTCTTTCGAGACCGTGGCCTTCACCGCAGCGGGCGTCATTTGGGCAGGAACCGATCGAACCACGCGACCGTTCGCTCGGTCGAGTCCAGCCGGTGCTTGGGCTCGCGAAATCCGTGACCCTCGCGCGGATAGCGGACCAGTTCGCTCTCGATCCCGCGCTGGCGCAGCGCCGTGAACATCTGCTCGGCCTGCGTAATGTGTACGTCATTGTCGTTCTCGCCGTGCAGAAACATGGTCGGAGTGGTTACGTTCTGCACATGCGCGAGCGGCGACCATTTCCACAAAAGCGCGTAATTGTCGTCGGCCCACGGGAAGCCGCGAAACTCGGCATGCACCAGGTCCTGATACATCGACGTCGCATAAAAGCTGATCATGTCGGACACGCTCGCTACCAAGACCGCGGCCTTGAACCGATTGGTCTGCGTGATGATCCAGTTGGTCATGAACCCGCCGTAACTTCCCCCGGTGACGACGAGTTTGCCGGCGTCGATATTCGTATGGGTGGCCAGAACATGATCGACGCCCGCCATCAGATCCTTGTAGTCGCCTCCGCCCCAATTGTCCATCGAGCCGTCCGAGAATTTCTGCCCATAGCCGGAACTGCCGCGTGGATTGATCGCCAACACGGCGTAGCCGCGGCCCGCCCAGAATTGGGCTTGAGGATTGAATGCGTAGCCGAACTGGCCGTGCGGCCCGCCATGAATCGTGAGAATCATCGGTGAACGCCCGGAGGCATTCTGCGGCGGATAAAACCAGCCTTGGATGCGCGTCCCATCGAAGCTTGCGAATTCAATCTCCTCAGGCGTGGAAAGCTGATGCGATTCGGCGAATGCAGAATTCAAGTGCGTCAACTGCTTTGGCTCTCCGCCGCCCGTCCCGAGGTCGAACAGTTCCGGCGGCATAGCCTCTTTGCTCATGACGAAGGCCATCGATCCATCGCGCGCCACCGCCAACCCGCCAACCTGCGCACCTTTGCCAACCTTGCAAGACGTCTCGGTGGTGCTAACAAAGGTCCTGCACGCGAGTACGCTGCCGTGGTCGCCGGCTGTATAGAACACACTCTTGCCATCCGGGGACCAAATGACCGTCGATGTCCGCCGATCGAGCGCCCCGTTCAACTCCTTGCCTTCGCCGCCCGATGCCGGAATCACCCATGCGTGTGCATCCTCGGCGACGCTATCGATGGTCGTGATCTTGCGCTGAGTGGCCGTGTAGGCGATAGAACGGCCGTCCGGCGAAACCCTCGGGTCCATCTCGACGCCCGGCGTGTGCGTGATCTGGCGGACCGCTCCGCTCTTCACGTCCACCGCGAAGATGTCGTAATTGAGCACTGCATCGGGGTCCTTCTCGTGATTCGACACGAAAACGATCTCGTGCCCATCGCCACCCCAGTCGATCGAGTGCTCGTCATGAGCGCCGCTCGTCACAGCGCGCGGTTCGCCTCCCCCCGCGCCGACGACGTAAATGTGCGTGGGCCGGTTGTCGGAAAAGGAAGTGCGGGTCTTGTAAAGAATGCGGGTGACCACCAGCGGGTCTTGGACGGGCGGATCGGGCTCCAACGTTCCGGCAAACGCCAGCCGCTGGCCGTCGGGCGACCAAGCCAGCATGTTGCCCGAATGCGCCAGGAAGCCGTTCGAGCGCCCGTAATCGCACACCCGCGTCAGCTTCCCGGGTGCGATCTCTAGCGTGTAGATAGCGGTGCCTTTATCGGACTTCGCAATAAACGCGATCCGGCTGCCATCGGGCGACCATCTTACGCTGCCCGCGCCTTCGGGCGCTCCTTTCACCGGCTCCGGCTCACCGCCAGCGACCGCGATACGCATGAGCTGCTCGCGGGTCTTATTTGCCGCCAGATCGATGGAACCGAGCGCGAACACGATCGTCCGGCCGTCCGGTGAGGCCGCTATCTCACTGATGTTCTTGACCGCCAGGGTGTCGGCCGCAGTCATGGGACGCTGGACCGCGGCCATGCCGGAAATCGGCCATAGGGAAGCAAGGGCAAAGACAAAATACTTTTGATGCATCGCGTCCGCCATTTTAGCGGATACCCCAGTACGTAAGCCGGCGTTAGTAATATGGCGAAATCCTCGCCAGCAGTCGATAAGACCCTTTTAGGGTTTGACGCCGTGGCGAGCCTGCTCCCAAAATTCACAGCCCCGCCGCACAACCTGCCGCCGTCCGAACCGAGCGACGCCGGATGCGAGACTTTCGTCGCTCGCCAACCGATCCTCGATCGTTCCCAGAGTGTGTACGGCTACGAGTTGTTGTACCGCTCGGGTTGGAATAACAGCTATGACGGCCTCTCCAGCACCCAAGCCACCACGGATGTCGTCCTGAATGCGCTTTTGCACATCGGGATGGACCAATTGGTCGGCGGAAAGCCCGCCTTCGTGAACTTCGATCGAGAGCTGCTGTTGGGCGATCTAGCCGGGCTGCTGCTGCCTGCGCGAATCGTGATCGAAGTGCTGGAAACCGTCCAGCCTGACAAAGAGATAGTAGAACGCTGTCGCGAGCTAAAACAGCAGGGGTTCAAAATAGCTTTGGACGATGTGACGGATTTGGCAAAAGTCGGCGAGCTGATTACCGTGGCGGATTTTGTAAAAGTGGACTTTCGCACTGCCGACCACCATCAACAGGAGAAAGTTGCGCGTCAGGCCATCAAACGATCCATTCGTCTTTTGGCCGAGAAAGTGGAAACCGCCGACGAATTCGAAAGAGCCGTCAAGCTGGGCTATACGCTCGCGCAGGGCTACTTCTTCGCCCGGCCGAAGATCATCCCCGGGACGAATATTCCGCCGGCCAAGGTGGCTCTCCTGCGTTTGATTCGCGAGTCCAACAAGCCCGAGCTCGATTTACTCCGGATCGAAGAGTCGCTGAAGCGGGAGCCCGCGCTGGTCTACAAATTACTTCGCTATCTGAACTCGGCGGCCTTCTCTTGGCAGCAACCTATTGATTCGATACGGCATGCGCTGGCGCTGCTGGGCACTGACCAAATTCGCAAGTGGATCGGGCTACTGGCCCTTTCGGCATTGACCGAGCGGTCTCCTACATCTTTGACCCCGGTTGCGATCATTCGCGCGCGATTTTGTGAACTAATCGCCGCCAAAGCGGGGTTCGAGACCAGAAGCTCGGAGTTGTTCCTCTTCGGAATGCTATCGCTCTTCGAGGCGATTTTGCGGCGTCCCACGCAAGAAATCATTGAGCATATCGAGCTCAATGAGGACATCCGCAACGCGTTACTGAATCAAAGCCACACGGGCGATGCGGTGGGCGCCATCTATTCGCTGGTCACCGCTTATGAATCCGCTGCTTGGGAGACGGTGGACCAATGCGCCCAGAGGCTGGGCGTCTCCAGGCTCGCGCTCTCGACCGCCTATGCCGACGCCGTCAGCTGGGCCGAAGACCTTGGCAAAGTCTGAACTCCAGCTCCGCGCCGGTTGGCTTTCGCGCTAAGATTTTAGTTTGGGTTCGTTTTGTCCGCGCGGAGAGCGTGTCCCACTGCGTACACAGACAATCCCACAAGCGGACAACGGTTTGTGGCCGAGCGCCGGGCGCTTGGCACTTTAGCCTTATTTTTCAGTAACATTGACATTGGCAGGGTAGTTGCCAATCGTATTGGGAGCCATCATGGACGTTCCTCGCGGTAAAGAAGTAGCTCGCCGGAAACTTATTCGCCGAATCGTATACATCGCCCTCATTGTGGCAGCCATTCCTCTGATCACCTGGGGGCTTTCGCGGCTAAAGCCGGCCGCTCCCTCGGTGGATCGCGCCACGGTCTGGATCGACACTGTGAAGCGCGGCCCCATGCTGCGCGAGGTTCGAGGCCTCGGCACGCTGGTGGTGGAAGAGTTTATCTGGATCCCGGCCAATTTTGAAAGCCGGGTAGAGAAGATGAATGTTCTGCCAGGCGCCAGCGTGCATCCCAACGATGTCCTCATGGTGCTGAGTAATCCTCAGATGGAGCTGGATATGGCCGATCTGGAGTGGCAGATCAAGCAGGCTGAAGCGAACTACGACAACCTGCAGGTGCAGCTCCAGACCGCGCAACTGGCTCAACAGGCGCTCACTGAACAGGTCCAGTCCGATATGGAGCAGGCCGGCCTGCAAGCCGATCGAGACAAGGCGCTGAACAAACTCGATCTGAAGGCCGACTTGGACGCCAAGCTCTCCGAGGCAAAGTGGAACGAGTTGAAAGGGCGATTCTCGCTATCGAAGAAGCAGTTGGAGATCAGCAACGCGGCCATTAAGGCGCAATTAGATGCGCAAAAAATCTTGATCGAAAAGACCCGCGCCGCCTACGACTTAAAGAAACAGCAGGTGGAGCAACTGACCATTCGAGCCGGCGTGGAAGGCGTAGTGACCGTGCTTGGTACGCCCACGACGCCGCTTGAAGTGGGCATGCGCGTGGCGCCGGGCGCCATACTTGCGAAGATCGCCCAGCCCCACAAACTGAAAGCCACTCTGAAGATTCCCGAAACCCAGGTCAAGGACGTGGCCATCGGCCAGGTGGCGTCCATCGATACGCGAAATGGGATTATTCCGGGTCATGTCACGCGAATTGATCCGGCCTCGGTCAACGGAACGGTGGATGTGGACGTCAAGCTTGAAGGTACGGCGGACGGGATGCGCCCCGATCTGAGCGTGGACGGCACCATTACGATTGAGCGATTGGCCGATGTGGTGTATGTGGGCCGGCCGGTGATTGGGCAGCCCGGTGCGAAGATCACTCTGTTCAAGCTGGACCCGGACACCAAGGAAGCGCAGCGTGTCCCCGTATCGCTGGGACGCAGCTCGGTGAACACCATCGAGGTGGTCGACGGGCTGAAAGTGGGCGATCAGGTAATTTTGTCGGATATGTCGGCGCAGGATGCCTTCAACCGCATCCGTTTGAATTAGCGAAAGGGATTCTTCAATGGCAAACGACCCCAATGCTTTGATCAGTTTGGATGGCGTGACGAAGGTCTTCGTCACCGACGAGGTGGAGACGCACGCATTGGCCGGCATTCACATGCACATCAAAAAGGGCGAGTATCTGTCGATCTCCGGGCCGTCGGGCTGCGGCAAGTCGACTCTGCTGGCGATTCTGGGCCTGCTCGATTCGCCCAGTGACGGAAGCTACATCCTCAACAGCAAAGCGGTTCAGAACCTGAAGCTTTCAGAGCGCGCGCGCATCCGCAACCGCGAAATCGGCTTCATTTTTCAGGCGTTCAATCTGATCGGCGACCTCACCGTGTACGAGAACGTCGAGCTGCCGCTCACCTATCGCGGCATGCCGTCGGCCGAGCGCAAGAAGCGCGTTCACGAGGCGCTCGAGCGCGTGGGAATGTCGCACCGCATCAAGCACTATCCCTCGCAGCTATCGGGAGGTCAGCAGCAGCGCGTGGCAGTGGCCCGCGCGCTGGCCGGCGATCCTTCGATCCTGCTGGCCGATGAGCCGACCGGAAACCTGGATTCGACCAACGGCGAAGCGGTCATGGAATTGCTCCGCGAGTTGCATCGCGGCGGCGCGACCATTTGCATGGTAACCCACGATCCCCGCTATGCCCGCTATGCCGATCGCACCATCCGGTTGTTTGACGGAAGCATTGTGGAGGAAAGCGTAGGAGTGGCGTAATGTTTCGCCGGCACGTCGATTTTGTCGCGGTTCTTCTTATCGCTATTGCGTTGCTCGCCTTTTCCCACGTGTCCTCTCTGAGAGTGCCCGACCCGGACGCGATCGCGCTCCTATTTAATTAGGGCGTACGTCAAAGCGCCAATGCCGGCCAGTCCGCATAGGCGAATATAGTTACATATGAGTTCACCCCTGATCGTTCTGCGGAACGTCGAGAAATACTTTGAGCACGGGCCCACCAAGACCTTCGTTCTGCGGCGCATCAACGCCGAAATAAAAGAAGGCGAGTTTGTCTCCATCATGGGGCCCTCGGGCGCGGGCAAATCGACGCTGCTGCATTTGCTGGGAATGCACGACAGCGCCTGGACTGGCGAGTATTACTCCTGGACCACGCCATCCACAAAATCAACAAGAAAGACCGGATGGAGATTTACAAGAAATACTTCGGCTTCGTATTTCAGAGCTATCATTTGCTCGATTCGCTGACGGTCTACGAAAATCTCGACATCCCGCTCTCCTACCGAAACATCAAGAAATCGGAGCGCGACAGCATCGTTTGCGACGTGCTCGACCGTTTCCAGATCGTCGGCAAGAAGGATCTGTATCCCAACCAGCTTTCCGGCGGACAGCAGCAGTTGGTTGCCATCGCCCGCGCCATCGTGGCCAACCCCAAGATCATTCTGGCCGACGAGCCTACCGGCAACCTGCACTCCAGCCAGGGCAAGGAGATCATGGAGCTGTTCAAGAAATTGAATGATGAAGGCGCGACGATAATCCAGGTGACGCACAACGAGCGAAACGCCGAATACGGCAACCGGGTCATCAAATCGTCGACGGTTGGATTACAGATTAGCTGGATTACAGATTAACGCTCGGTTTCGTGCCGAGATTTCCCACAAGCGAACACAGCAGTAGTACAACTCTTTGATTTGAAGCAAGTTGCCATGGCAGGCACTTGCACTCTAGGAAACGACTATGGACGGCCTCGGCAGGGATCTCCGCTTCGCGGTCCGGGTGCTCTGGAAGAGTCCCGGCTTTAGCGGAATCGCGTTGCTGGCGCTGGTCTTGGGCATCGGCGCGAACACGGCTATCTTCAGCGTTGTCAATGCGGTGTTGCTCCGTCCGATGCCCTTCCGCGACCCTAGCCGGCTGGTCATGGTTTGGGAGGCCAGCCCGCGAACAGGCAAAAAAAACGTCGCCAATCCGCAAAATCTCGCCGACTGGCAGAAGCGCAACCGGTCGTTCGAAAAGATGGCCGCGTACCTACCCTTCCAGCAGACTATGAGCCTCACCGGCGACGGCACGCCCGAAGAGGTCCCCGGCAACTATGCGACTCGCGATTTCTTTTCCATTCTCGGCGTCCAACCGATCCTTGGCCGCGATTTTCTTCCCGAGGAAGATGTTTCCGGCGACAAGAATAATGTCGCTCTGATCAGTGAGGGATTGTGGCGAAGAAAATATGGCGCTGACCCGAGTATTCTCGGCAAGAAGCTGATCGTGCGCGGCACGCCAACCATGGTCGTGGGAGTGTTGCCCGCCAGTTTCCGCTTTCCGGACGTGAAGGCGGACATCTGGGAACTGATCCACCTCGATTCCCAAGCCCCGCGTCGGGGCCGATTCCTGGCGCCGATCGCGCGCCTGAAACCAGGCGTCAGCATCGAGCAAGCGCAAGCTGACATGAACATCATCGCCGCGCAGCTTGCAAGCGAGAATCCCGCCTTCGATACCAAATGGGGCGCCGGCGTGGTTCCGATGCGAGAGAATTTCACCGGCGAGCTTCGAACGCCGCTGCTGGTGTTGCTGGGCGCGGTGGGCCTGGTGCTGCTGATCGCTTGCGCCAATGTCGCCAATCTTATGCTGATGCGTTCCAGTGTTCGGCAGCGCGAGATGGCGATCCGTACTTCGCTAGGTGCCGGCGCGCGCCAGAATCATCCGGCAGTTGCTGGTGGAGAGCACAATCCTTGGCTCGGTGGGCGGAGTGTTGGGTTTGCTGTTCGCGGTTTGGGCCAAGGACGGGCTGCTCGCTATGCTGCCCGAGACATGTCGGTGGCCAAGGTGAACAGCGTGACCATCGATTACAATGTCCTGGCATTCACCGTAGTGGCTTCGCTTGGCACGGGATTGCTGTTCGGATTGCTGCCCGCGCTGCGAGCTGCGCGTCCTGATTTGAGCGACACCTTGAAGGAAGGCGGACGCGCGGCTTTCTGGCAGCTTGAGCCGAAACCGGATGCGGGCCGCGCTGGTGGCGGGCGAGATGGCAGTGGCTCTGATGCTGCTGATCGGCGCCGGACTGCTGATCAAGAGCTTCGTCCGCCTGGAGAACGTCGCGCCCGGTTTCCAACCCGATCGTATTCTGTCGATGCGCATCGGCCTGATTTCAACGCGCTATGCGAATTTGCAACAGACCAGCGCCGGATTGGCGGAAATCATCCGCCGCATCGAGCAAGTTCCGGGCGTGTCGTCAGTTGGATCCATTCAGTGGCCGCCTCTGAGCGGCCTCGGTTCGGCCACCGGTTTTTGGCGTCGCCGGCCGCCCGGCGCCTAAACCGGGCGACGAGCCGGTCACGGACGTTTCCATTGTGACCCCAGGATATTTCGCGACCATGAGCATTCCGCTGGTGAAAGGGCGGCTATTCGGCGAGCGTGATCGCGCCGGCGCGCCGCAAGCGACCATCGTGAGCCAGTCGCTCGCGCGGCAACAGTTTCCTGGTAACGATCCTATCGGCCAGCGCCTGTTCGTGCAATGGGGGCGGGAGACTCCTTACGAAATCGTCGGCGTCGTGGGCGACGTGAAACACGAAGGCCTCGATAAAGAGGCTAAGCCGACCGTCTATTTCCCCGACGCGCAAGAACCCAATGGCGGAGGAACTCTGGTGATCCGGACGGACGCCGATCCGATGAAGCTCGCTCCCGTGATCGAGCAGGTGATCCATGGCTACGACAAAGACCAGGCTATCGCCGATATTCAGCCGTTGGATGTTTTCTTGTCGAAGTCGGTGGCGCGGCCGCGATTCCAGTCGGTACTGCTCGCGAGTTTCGCCGGGCTGGCGCTGTTGCTGGCGGCCATCGGAATCTTCGGCGTCATGTCTTATTCGGTGGCGCAGCGCTCGCATGAGATCGGAATTCGCGTTGCGCTGGGTGCGCAGCGTGATCAGGTATTGCGATTGGTGGTCGGCCAGGGACTGTTGCTGGCCTGATCGGAACCGCGGCCGGGTTGGCCGGCGCGTTCGCGTCTGACGCGTTATCTGCGGTCCTTGTTGTTTAACGTCAGCCCGACCGATCCGTGGACATTTGTCGCAGTGCCGCTGATGCTCTGCGCGGTCGCGCTCGGCGCCAGCTATTTCCCGGCGCGAAAGGCTGCCGTAGTTGATCCGATCGTGGCGTTGAGATACGAATAGGAGAGGGAGATACGGATAGGGAGATATGAATAGAAGGAGCTTGAAGTGAATCTTTTCACGGCTGTTCGTTTTACTGACTACTGTTAGCGGCCTGTTCGGCGCCACCGGCATCGATACGTTTCATTGGAGCGGCCAATGCCGGCCGGGCAACGGCTCGAGGTTCGGGGCGTGAATGGAAGCATCCATGCGGAGCCCGCCTCGGGCGACGAGGTGGAGGTGATTGCGTTCAAGAACGGACGCGAGTACGATCCCGCGGAAATCGACGTGCGCGTGGTGCAACACGATGGCGGTGTCACCATTTGTGCTGTTTACCCTTCCAGTGACGGACTAACTGACGAGTGCAATGCCGGCTAAGGGGCTCGCCGAACAATGACGTCAGCGTGGACTTTACGGTGCGCGTGCCCAAAGCGGTGCGCTTCGTCGCCCGGACCGTCAACGGCCTGGTGGAAGCGAAGTCGCTGGAGGCCGACACGGAAGCCCATACCGTAAATGGAAACGTGCGGCTCAGCACCGCCGGCGCTGCGCAGGGCGAGACGGTCAACGGCTCCATCACCGCCTCCATGGGAAAGATCACGAGCGCGGCCAAGTTCTCAACCGTGAACGGCGCTATTACGCTCGAAATGCCGTCCCGCACCGGCGCGCGGGTGCATGCCAACACCGTGAACGGAGGCATCAATACCGATTTCGGCCTGCCCGTCCACGGGGCAGTTCCTGAGCAAGCGGGCCGACGGCGTCAATCGGCCATGGCGGTCCGGAGCTCAGAATCGCGACGGTGAACGGAAGCATCAATTTGCGTCGTTCCCGGCGCGGAGACCGCACTAAGATATAAGTAAGTTTCTCGTATCCGGTTTCTCGTTTCTAGTTCTGGCTTCGAGAAGCAACATCGAGAACCAGAAACTAGAAACCAGGAACCAGGAACTAGAAACGGTCCTATGAGATTGTTCCGATTCCGCTCCGCGGATTCTGATCGCGGACGACCAGCCCGACGTGCTGGAAGCTTTGCGGCTATTGCTGAAAGGCGAGGGCTATCAGATCGAATCCGCCACCTCCCCGGCCGCATCGTCTCCACGCTGGAAGCTCGCGATTTCGACGTGGTCCTCATGGACCTGAACTATACGCCGCGACACCACCTCCGGCCAGGAAGGTCTGGATCTGCTCTCGCGCATTCAGAGCATCGATTCGATCCTGCCGGTGATCGTGATGACGGCCTGGGGCACCGTGAAACTGGCGGTCGAGGCCATGCGCCGCGGCGCGCGCGATTTCATCCAGAAGCCCTGGGAGAACGAGCGGCTGGTGAGCATCGTCAAGACCCAGATCGATCTGAGCAACGCCATCCGGCGGGGCATGCGCCTGGAAGCCGAGAACCGGCTGCTGCGCGCCGAAGGCGTTCCCTCCCTGATCGCCGAGTCGCCGTCCATGCAGCCGGTGCTGCAGATGATTTCGCGCGTGGGCCCGTCCGACGCCAACGTCCTGATCACCGGCGAGCCGGGCACCGGCAAAGAGGTGGTCGCCAAGACGCTTGTACGCGATTTCGCCGCGCAGCGCCAAGCCGATGGTGACCGTGAATGCCGGCGGTCTGGCGGAAGGCGTCTTCGAAAGCGAGTTGTTCGGTCACGTCAAGGGCGCCTTCACGGACGCCAAGGCGGATCGCGTGGGCCGCTTTGAGCTGGCCGATGGCGGCACATTGTTTCTGGATGAGATCGCCAACGTGCCGATGAATCTGCAGGCCAAGATGCTGCGCGTGCTGGAGATCGGCGAGATGGAGCGCGTGGGTTCGTCGAAAACCAAGCGCGTGGATGTGCGCGTGATTTCGGCCACCAATGCGCACCTGGATGAAGAGGTCCAAGCCGGCCGGTTCCGCCAGGATCTTCTGTTCCGGCTGAACACCATCGAGATCCATTTGCCGCCGCTGCGCGAGCGCCGCGAAGATATTCCGCTGCTGGCCGCGCATTTCCTGACCACGCACGCCCAGCGCTATCGCAAGCGGATCGCGGGCTTCGACCACTGCGGCCATGCAGTCGCTGCTCGACAATCCCTGGCAGGGCAACGTGCGCGAGCTGAATCACGTGATCGAGCGCGCCGTGCTGATGGCGCAGGACAGTCAGATTCAAGCCCGGCGGACCTGGCGCTGCGCTCGACGCGCGAAGGCAGCCCGCGCCTGGAAGACATGAGCATCGAGGAAGTGGAGGCGTTCCTGATCAAGAAGGCGCTGGCGCGCTACAGCGGCAACGTCAGCCACGCCGCCAGCGCTCTGGGATTGAGCCGCAGCGCGCTGTATCGCCGCCTGCAGCGCTACGGGCTATGATGTGACACAGCCGGGTCACGCCCCATGAAGCTCCACAAGCCGCAGCTCGTCCACGAGCAGCGCATTCTCGTGCTGGCTCTGGCGGCCGGCGTCCCCGGCCGTGCTCACGTGCATGCTGATGCTCTGGCTGGGCGACTACACGCCCAAAGTCCAATGGACTCTGACGGTGGTGATTCTCGGCGTGCTGGCTGGGCTTCTGTTTCGGCTTGCGCGAACGCGTCGCGTCGCCGCTGCGCACGCTCGCCAATCTGCTCGAGGCCATGCGCGAAGGCGACTATTCCATTCGCGCGCGCGGCGTGAAGAGCGACGACGCCATGGGCGAGGTGATGCAGCAGGTCAACGCCATGAGCGCCACGCTGCGCGCGCAGCGGCTGGGCGCGCTCGAAGCCACCACGCTGCTGCGCAAGGTGATGGAAGAGATCAACGTGGCCGTCTTCGCCTTCGATGGCGACCATCGGCTGCGGCTGGTGAATCGCGCCGGCGAACGCTTGTTGAGCGAGCCGGCCGAACGCCTGCTCGCCGCGCCCGCCGAATCGCTGGGCCTGGAGCAATATCTCGCAGGCGAAGCCCAGCAGACCGTGCAGCACAACTTCTCCGGAGGAACCGGCCGCTGGGGCATCAGCCGCAGCACTTTTCGCGAAGGCGGGCTGCCGCACCAGCTGCTGGTGGTCACCGATCTCACGCGGCCCTTGCGCGAAGAAGAATTGAAGGCCTGGCAGCGGCTGGTGCGCGTGCTGGGCCACGAGTTGAACAATTCGCTGGCGCCCATCAAGTCCATCGCCGGCAGCCTGGAGAGTATCCTGACCCGCCAGCCACGCCCGGAGGATTGGGAAGACGACATGCGGCGCGGACTGGCCGTCATCGCCTCGCGCTGCGAATCGCTGAGCCGCTTCATGGGCGCCTATGCGCGCCTGGCCAGGCTGCCTCAGCCGACTCTGGCGCCGGTTGGCGTCAGCGACCTGGTCCGGCGGGTAGTGGGACTCGAGACTCGCGTCGCCGCCGAAGCTGCAGCCCGGTCCCGAAGTGACCATCCAGGCCGATGCCGATCAGCTCGAGCAACTGCTGATCAACGTGATCCGCAACGCCGCCGATGCATCGCTCGAAACCGGCGGCGGCGTTCGGGTGGGCTGGGGCCGCGAAAACTCGCACCTGATCGTGTGGGTGCGCGACGAAGGCCCAGGCTTGCCGAATACGTGCCAATCTGTTCGTGCCGTTCTTCACCACCAAGCCGACCGGCTCGGGCATTGGGTTGGTACTGAGCCGCCAGATCGCCGAGGCGCATGGCGGGACTTTGACGCTGCAGAACGCGACCGAGGGCCCGGGCTGCGAGGCGCGGCTGATGTTGCCGGTCAAGTAGAGCTGGTCTCGAGCGCGGTGCTGCCTGGTACCATGACGCTATGGATCCAGACCTGGACGTTCAGGAGTGGCAGATCGAACACATCCAGGAAGGCATTCGGCAGGCTGACGCTGGCGAGTTCGCAACTGAAGCCGAGGTCGCGGCCGCATTTTCTCGTTGGCGAGTAAGCCTCTGCCCCCACTCGTTGGCGCTGCCAACTGGCTAACACGGTACCCCTGTAATCCGCGGCGCCAGAAAATGGCCTGGCAACCTGTAACCTTTTTTGTGAAATGCAGTAATTTTGTTTGAACCTAACTCGAGCCGGGGAGCGTACGTCCAAGTGTTGAACGCTACGGCCTAAGCTTCCAGGTGGGCGTCAGCCCGGCAAGGTTCAAAGAAGAGGAGTCGATGTGACCTCAGAAGACAGGACGCTAATTTCATTACAGACCGTTTCCAAGGTGTTCACCACCGATGAAGTGGAGACCCACGCGCTGGCGGGCATTGAGCTGAAGATCCGCAAAGGCGAATACTCTCCATTTCCGGGTCCTTCGGGCTGCGGCAAGTCTACGCTGCTGGCCATTCTGGGCCTGCTCGACACGCCCAGCGATGGCTCGTACGTCCTGAACGGCACGCGCGTGGATCAAATGAAACTGTCCGAGCGCGCGCGGGTGCGGAATCGCGAGATCGGCTTCATCTTCCAGGCCTTCAACCTGATCGGCGACCTGACGGTGTATGAAAACGTCGAACTCCCGCTCACTTACCGCAACATGCCGTCGGCGGAACGAAAGGAACTGGTGCGCGATGCCCTGGAGCGCGTGGGCATGTCGCATCGCATGAAGCACTATCCCTCGCAGCTCTCCGGCGGCCAGCAGCAGCGCGTGGCCGTGGCGCGCGCCCTCGGCGGACATCCCTCCATCATGCTCGCCGACGAGCCCACCGGCAACCTGGATTCGGCCAATGGCGAGGCGGTGATGGCGCTGCTCAGCGAGCTGCACAAGGAGGGCGCGACCATCTGCATGGTCACCCACGATCCCGCGTTATGCCCGTTGCGCCGAGCGCAGCATTACGCTTTTCGACGGCCGGATTGTGGAAGAAACCATTTCGGCCTCGGCTTCGGTCTAGGATTTTTCAATCTAGTTCTAGTCCCATTAGTACAGGTCGGGCCGCTCGCGCAGCACGTACAATAAGACTTGATGAAAATACTCGTTACGGGAGGCGCGGGATTTATCGGTTCTTGTTTCGTGCGCCTCGCCCTTCAAAACCCAGCCGTTGAGATCTTCAATCTCGACAAGCTTACTTATGCCGGGAATCTCGAGAATCTGGTTTCGGTATCCGATCATCCACACTATCGGTTCATCAAGGCCGATCTCTGCGATCTGGACGGCTTGCGGCCCATTTTTGAGCAGGCCAAGCCGGATGCGGTGGTTCACTTCGCCGCCGAATCGCACGTCGACCGGAGCATTTTCGCGCCGCAGCCGGTTTTCGAAACCAATCTGCGCGGAACCTTCAATCTGCTGGAGACGATGCGAGCCCAGCCGGTGAGCCGGTTTATCCACGTTTCCACCGACGAAGTCTACGGAAGTCTGGCGGCGCCGCTCGAAGCCGACGAGAATTTTCCGCTGCAGCCCAGCAGTCCCTATTCGGCGGCCAAGGCAGGCTCGGATCTGCTGGCGCTCGGTTATTTCAAGACCTACAAGCTGCCGGTGATCGTGACGCGCGCGTCCAACAATTACGGTCCCTACCAATTTCCTGAAAAGCTCATCCCGCTGATGATTACTAACGCGTTCGCGGACAAGCCGCCTGCCGGTGTATGGCGACGGCCTGCAGATACGCGACTGGCTGTATGTCGAGGACCACTGCCGCGCGATACTGACAATTCTCGAGAAGGGACGGGACGGCGAGATCTACAACATTGGCGGCAATCGTTCGCTTCCAAATAAAGAAGTAGTCGATCGGATTCTGGCCATCACCGCGAAACCCGCCAGCCTTATCGAATACGTCACGGATCGGCCGGGGCACGACCGGCGCTATGCCTTGTCCAGCGAAAAACTGATGAAGGAGACCGGCTGGAGTCCGCTGATGGATTTCGAACCGGGCCTTCAGGCGACGGTGGACTGGTACCGCGCGAACCAGGAATGGGTTCAGCATGTGCGCTCGGGCGCAGTACTTGAAGTACTACGCGCAAAATTACGAGAACCGCAACCGCGAACTGAGCGGAATCCCACCACTTGATCGATACTGAAATGGAAGTCGAATCGATGAGCGCCCCGGAGCAGAAAGCCGAAATTTCCGCGGCGGACGCTGATAGCGCGGTTAGAGGCCGGTGCGCAGAACCTGCAGGCTACCATCGAGGACTTGACGCGTGCCGCCTTCGCAAGGAAGAGGCGCGCCACAGCGAGGAACTCCGCCAGTTCTCCTACGCGGTGTCCCACGATCTGCGGGAGCCGCTGCGCATGATAGCGAGCTACTCGCAACTGCTCGATCGCCGCTACGCCAGCCAACTGGACGACGATGGCCGCGAGTTCATCGGCTTTATTGTCGACGCAGTGCACCGCATGGAGCAGTTGCTGGGCGACCTGCTGACTTACTCCCATCAGTTTCGCCCGTTGGAGGCGCCGCCGGACCTCATCGATCCGGAGGGTAGTGCTGCAAGGCGTCTTGCTGACCATGGAAAAGGACATCCAGCAGAGCGGCGCGAAGGTGACGTTCGATGCACTTCCGAAGATCAATTTCGACTTCGCGCGTTTGACCCTGCTGTTCGCCAGCTAATTGCGAACTCAATCAAATTTCGTGGAGCCGACGCGCCGCGGATTCATATTGCGGCGCGACGAATCGGACCGGGAGACCAGTCTTCTCCATATCGCGACAACGGCATTGGGATCGATCCTCGCTATCACGAGCAAATCTTCGGAATCTTCCGGCGGCTGCATGGCCGGGAAAGGCCTGGCACAGGGATGGGCCTGGCCATTTGCAAACGGATCGTAGAGCAGCAGGGCGGCCGGATCTGGGTGGAATCCGAGGCGGGCAAAGGCGCGATCTTTCGTTTCACCGTGCCGCGGTAAGTTCGCGAGCGCTGCTTCGCGCGGATATCATAAAGGAATGCGCGATCCGCTGCTGGAATGGCGAAAAGAGTTTCCGGTCCTCGACAAAACCGTCTACCTGATCAGTCACTCGCTGGGCGCCATGCCTCGCCGCACGCGCGACCGTTTGAATGAGTACGCCGACATCTGGGCCACGCGCAGCATTCGTGCCTGGGAGGAAGGCTGGTGGGAGATGCCCATCACTGTCGGGCAATCTTGTCGCCAAGATTATCGGCGCGGGCGAAGGCGAGGTCACGATGCATCCCAACGTTTCGGTGTGCCAGTCTATCGTCGCTTCGTGTTTCGATTGGAACGGCAAGCGCAACAAGATCGTCTCCGAAGGGCTCAATTTTCCGTCGAATCTCTACATCCATCGCCGGCTCGAATCGTTAGGCGCGCGCGTGGTGACCGTGCCCTCCGAGGATGGCATCACGGTGCCGCTTCGACAAACTTCTGGCCGCGATCGACGAAGAGACGCTGCTAGTCTCGGTGTCGCACGTGATCTTCAAGAGCGCCTTCATCCAGGATCTGCGCGCCATCACGGAGCGCGCTCACAAAGTGGGCGCGATGGTGATCGCGGATATTTATCAATCCGCGGGCGCGGTGCCGGTCAACGTGCGGGAGCTGGGGCGTGGATTTCGCGACCGGCGGATCGGTGAAGTGGCTATGTGGCGGCCCTGGCGCGGGCTATCTCTACGTCCGCCGCGATCTTTGGGGAAAACTCGAGCCGCGGGTCACCGGTTGGATGGCCCACCGAAAGCCCTTCGCGTTCGATCCCGCCGCCATCGATTATGCGGACGATGCTTTTCGTTTCCTGAACGGAACGCCCAACATTCCGGGCTTATATGCCGCGCGATCAGGATACGAGATCATCAATCAAGTGGGCGTCGAGAACATTCGCGCCAAATCGATTCGCCAGACATCGATGCTGATGGAACTCGCCAGGCAGGCTGGTTATCGCGTGAACTCGCCGACAGATCCACAACAACGTGGAGGCACAATCACGCTGGATGTACCCAACGGCTCGGACGTGACACAAGAGTTACTTCGCCGCGATTTCCTGGTGGACTACAGACCTGGCGCGGGAATTCGGATCGCTCCGCATTTTTATACCCGTGATGAAGAGCTGGAGTTGGTGATTCGCGAAATCCAGTCCATCGTGCGCGAGCCTACAGCCCGCCTAAACAGCCTCTCTAAAAAATTCACAGGGGCAAAATGTCTCGCGAGCGCAGCCAAGCTGTCTCAGTGGATGCCCGCCGCGCCTTACATCCTTAACATTCCACACGATTCAATTGTGGATCTATAAGTGCCTCAGCAACCTGGGAGAGAACCGCAGAGTTGTTCCTGTGGAGCGCTCGATGACGGCGGCAGTGATTCTCATCGGAGGTAATCACTGCCGTCGAGGCTCTCGTTACTCACTTCTCCTTAACCGCATCCTGAAACACCGAGGCGAAGAACGCGCGCGAGGATGGCGAACATCCGATGTGCAACGTATCGCCAGTCACCTGAATGAAGCCCAGGTATCCATCCCAGCCCATGTCGTCCAGGATGAAGTTCAGGGATTCTCGTTCGCCGCGCGGCAGATTCGACCGGTCGATGTCGAACACTTGACCGGTGGAGTGCTCGGGAAACTCAGGATCCACCAGCAGCGTGCCTGCCTCGGCGGGCCGATCGGTGGTGCTCACCAGTTCGGTAATTTGCAGCGGCACGAACTCCTCGCCTTTAGGTTTGAGCGCGTCAAACAAACGGTGCGTCTCGAAAGCGATGTAGAGCAGCGTGCCAATCGCGGCGGGCGACGCCTGCAGATACAGTTCCTTGGTCTCCGAGTCGGCGTCTAAGGCCGGCAAAGAGAAACCAAAAGCTTTTGGATTGTCCAAGACTCTTTCGAGAGCCTTGCCGCTGGCTTGCTTCAGATCATCCAGCGGATTTGTAGAACACGTCCTCGGATTTCAGCCAGACCATGAGACGATCATTGGCGCGATGCTGGGCGTTGATCGGATTGCGGTACTCATCCACCAGTTCGCCAAAGGCGGCCGGGTCGGCCCGATAGAGCTCCAGCAACTGCTCGGCGCGCTGCACACGAAACCAGTAGGTGGGCGAATAGTCGCGCTGCATGTGGCGCTGGATGGCATCGTAAAGATCGCGATGCAGCGCGGGATTGGCGGCGAAAAACATCGCGGCCACGCTGGGCTGTTGCTTGCCGCCTAGCGCCGCTTGAGCCAAAGGGAGCAGCTCCGCCACACAGCCCTCGCCGCAGTGATAAGCGAAGACCGCCCAGTCGCGGCCGCCGAACTTAGTCTCCAGACGGGCGAGATAATTAGCGGCGGCGGGTATCGCTCGTTCAGGATTGAAGCGATCGTCGCGCACCGTGACGGTGTAAGGGATCCGGTGGCGGACAGTGCGGTGCACCGGCGGGCCAGTCTTGCGGGCCACCAGCTTGCGCTCGGTAATGATCTTGAATCGCGTCACGCGAACCACACGCAAACCGGCCGCTCGCGCGGTGGCTTCGGAAAACTGCATGATGCCTTTGGGTCCGGCGGGACTTTCAGCGCGGGCATCGCCCCAGCTTTCCAGATATGCAATCGCGGAGATCAACGAAGCTGGCATGCCGCTGGTGGTGGCGGCGCGGCGAAAGATCTGTGCAAGGCGCGGGCCGGTGATCCGCTCGGCGCCGGCTGTGGCTTGAGGCTCGCGCATGATCACGAAAGTCTGCGATTGAATCATGCGGCCGGTGCGAGCGTCCAGCACCGCCGGCGTCATCTCGCCACGATCCACACCGATGCCCGAAAGGCGGTGTTGAGGGGAGAAATACTCGGGAGCAGCGAGCAAAACTATCGCGGCGAAAAATAGGAGCGCTGTGGATCGCACTCTTATGTATTGTAACCGGTTACAGACCGAATTAAATGGCCTTGACCCAGCCGCCATCCACCGGAATCGAAACTCCCGTGATGTAGCCGGCGCGCTCAGATGCCAGGAACACCACCAGATTCGCAAACTCTTCGGGAGTGCCGACCCGGCCCAGAGGGATCTGCGCTTCCGGATGCACGCCCAGTTTCAACAGCCTTTCGGTGGCGGTGTAGCCGGGGCAGACGTTATTGACCAGCACATTGTAAGGGCGCGTATTCATTCGACAGGCTCTTCACCAAGCCGCGCACCGCCGAACGGGCGGCGTTCGATAAGATCAACCCGTCCACCGGCTGCAGCACGGCTACGGAACTGATGGCGATCAGCCGGCCCCAGCGCTGATCCTTCATGATGGGCAGCACTGCGCGAGCAAAATGCAGAGTGCTCATGAAATTCAGATCGACGGCAGAGCGCCAGTCGTCAACCGATGTGTCCTCGAACCGCTTGGCGGGAGGGCCGCCCGCGTTCGTGACGCAGATGTCGATGCGGCCAAAATTGCGCATTGTCATTTCGATAAACGCGCGGACCTGCGGCCTCCACTGTGACGTCGATGGTTTGGGCGAGCAGGTCGGTGCGCAGGGAATTGCCGATCTCGTTAGCCGTGCGTTCTAGTTCTTCCTTGCCCCGCGCGCAAAGAGCGAGCTTGGCGCCTTCTGCCGCAAGTCCAAGTGCGACCGCTTTGCCGAGTCCTTTGCTTGATGCGGCCACCACCGCCACGCGATCCTTCAATCCCAGATCCATAGTTCAAAAATCCCAGTCGAGAATGTTTTTCTGCACCGTCCCCCACTCGCGCGATCGGGGATCGATCAGTTCGTAGTGGCCGGCGCCTTGGAGCGGAATCAGTTTGGAATTTAGCGATTTCTTGGCGAACCGCTGGCTCATGTCGAAGGGCACGGTGTCGTCCGCGGTGCCGTGAATTACGCGCTGTGGAACTGAAATCGGCAGGAGCTCGATTGGCGAAGTGGTTGCGTAACGCTGTGGAACCTGCTCCGGCGTTCCACCGAGCAGTTGCCGGACAACGCCATTGCTCAGTTGCAGCGCCCACGCGCGGCGCAAATCGGACACAGCCGCCAGCGGGATGACGCCTCGCAGATTCACGGCGATTTGCGCAGCCAGCCAGAGCGCCAGTTGCCCCCCGGCGGAATGTCCGGAAGCGACCAAGCGTTCTAGGTCCAGGTGGTAGCGCACCGCCAGTTTCTTGATGTGTTCCGCGCCGTGAAGTATGTCATCCATGGTGCCAGGCCAACCGCCGCCCGGGTCGCCGATTCTCCGATACTCGAGACTCCAGATCGCCGCTCCGGCACGCGCGAGCGCGGCGCAAGCGTGTCCGGCGTGATCCAGACTGTAGGCGTTTCGCCAGTACCCGCCGTGAATGAAAATGACTACGGGATGCGGGCCGTTAGCGCTGGGCAATCGAAGATCGCCGAATTGCTGCGGATCCTTGCCGTAGGGGATTCGCGCATTAGCCTTAGGCGGCGGGAGCTGGAGGATATCCTGACACAGGAGGGAACGAGTGGCAGCGAGGCTCAACAAGGATCTGCGAGTCACAGTGAAACACCATTTTACAGGCGGCAGAAGGCAGGAGGCGGGGAGGTAGCGTGGCATACTTGCGTTATGGATGCGACGGCGGCATGCACCGAGCTGATGTTCGATTACCAACCGCCTTACGACTGGCCCGCGTTCTTGCGATTCGTACGACCGCGTGCGATTCCTGGCCTCGAACGGGTGGAAGAGAGCAGCTATCATCGCTCCGGCGTCACAGTGAGGAAGCATCCGGATCGAAATGGCCTGATTGCGAGCAACGCCGCCGTGGCGGTCGCATTGCAAATCCGGTTCTTCTTCGACCTTGATGCGGATCCACGGCCCGATTGCAGCGCACCTGGCGAAGTCTCGACTGCTCAAGAGAATCGTCGGAAAGCATCCGGGGCTTCGAATTCCCCGTTGCTGGGACCCATTTGAGCTGGCAGTACGAGCAATGCTTGGCCAGCAAGTGACAGTAAAAGGCGCGTCGACGCTGGCCGGACGCTTAGTAGAGCGGTTCGGTCAACCCCGGGCAGCGATTCTGGCGGATGCCGATCTTGCGGCGATCGGTCTGCCGAAGGCGCGGGCGGAATCAATGCGCGGTTTCGCGCGAGCAGTGTGCGACCAACGAATTCGCTTCGATGGAGCCGTGTCGAGCCAGGAAATGATCGGCCGGATGTGCGAGCTACCCGGTATCGGTCCGTGGACCGCGAACTATATCGCCATGCGTGCGCTGGGCGATCCAGACGCGTTTCCGGCATCGGATTTGGGCTTGCTGAAAGCGGCGCGAGCATTTTCGCCTCGCAAACTCGCGGAATTAGCCGAGCGATGGAGGCCGTGGCGTTCTTACGCGGCCATGTATTTGTGGGAATCCTTGCATGATGACGATTAAAAGCACGTTACTGGATTACGACGAGTTCGAATCCCCGATTGGCCGCATTCTCTTCGCATCCAACGGCGAAGGAATCTGCGCGCTCGACTACGCGGGATATGAGAGCCGGATGGGGGATTTACTCACGCGGCGATTCGGTGAGTTTGAGTTTCGTCGCGGCTTTGATCCTTGTCAGTTGAAGCTGTGCTTACAGAGCTACTTCGATGGCGAGTTGCACGCGCTGGATGACACTCCGGTTTCAATGGGCGGAACGGAATTTCAGGGACAGGTTTGGAAGGCGCTCCGAGAAATACCTGTTGGCCACACGCAAACTTATGGCGAGTTGGCGGCGCGCTTGGGTCGCGCACAAGCCGCCAGAGCCGTCGGACACGCGAACTCACTGAATCCTGTCGCGATCATTGTGCCGTGTCATCGTGTCATTGGAGCTTCATCGGCGTTGACTGGGTACGCCGGCGGTCTGGCTCGAAAAGAGTGGCTGCTACGCCACGAGAAATCCCAAGGGACGCTGCTGAGCATTCCCTATACTGGTTGATTGGGGGAATCCTTTGGGTGCGCGAATGAAAGACATCGCCCGCGATTTGGGCGTGTCGCTTATGACCGTTTCGAAAGCATTGCGAAGTCATAGCGATATCAGCGAGGACCACCAAACGCCGTGTTTTGAAACGCGCCCGCGAGCTGAACTACCGGCCGAACTGGATCGCGCGCAGCCTGGTCACGCGCCGCACTTATATGGTTGGGCTGATCATTCCCGACCTGATGCACTCCTTCTTCGCCGAAGTCGCCAAGGGAATCGCCCGGAAGTTCGAGCCGCTAGGATATCAGATCGTCATCTCGAATTCCGAAGAAAACCCCGATGCGGAACTCCGCGAGATTCAAGTGCTGCTGGATCGAAGCGTGGACGGAATCATCATCGCAGCGGCTCAGCCTAACGTCCGCGGCGAGTTGTTCAAGACGCTACAGGCGCGAAAAATACCGTATGTCGTGATCGACCGCCTGCCCGCTGGATTCGAAGGTCACTTTGTCGGCGGCCGAGATGAAGAGATCGGGATGATGGCCACCGAGCATTTGATCGAGCAAGGTTGCCGCCGGATTGCGCATCTGCGCGGCCCTGCGAATTCCACCGGCATCAGGACGGTTGCGCGGCTATCGTCGCGCGCTAGCGAAGCATCAACTCGACGCGCCGGCCGATTACATCATCAGCGGCCAGCACGAAGACAGCACCGGCTATGAAGGGATGCGGAAGCTGCTCGGAGTATCGCCGCGTCCCGACGGCGTGTTTTGTTACAACGATCCGGTGGCCGCGGGCGCCATCAAAGCTATCCTCGAGGCCGGATTGAAAGTGCCCGACGAAATTGCTGTGATCGGCGCCGGCAATGTCCATTATTCCGATTTTCTGCGCGTCCCGCTTTCGACCATCGATCAGAGCAGTACGTTGATTGGCGAGACTGCCGCGGATTTGCTGGTCGAATGCATTGAAGCCAAGAAGCCCGTAGCCGGCCCGGCGGATACTGATTCCGCCGCGGCTGATCGCGCGCGAATCCAGCAGACGAAAATAGTAGTTTAGCGATTACCCGATAACACCACCGCCAGGCCGTAGGTGCCGGTGCTGGGCTGAATTTGCGGGCATGATCTGGGCTTGAATTTTGCTGTGCGGGTGAATGGCATGGTCCTGATGCGTTTTCCACACATACCGGCCGATGAACCAACCCATTCCCCCGCCCACCACCAGATCGGAAGCATAGTGCTGTTGCGCCGTGAATCGCGCGACAGTCACGACGCCTGCCAATGCACAGGCAATAATCGGAACCAGCTTGGTATGCCCGTACTCATAGGAAATCACCGACGCAAGCGACCAGACTTCGATCGCATGCCCCGAGGGAAAGGATGCGCCGCCATCGAAGAAACTGCCCGGATCGTCTTTCGCATTGGGCCGGTTGCGCCCTGCGATAGGTTTGAGAACCGACACCACGATCAGGCTGTCCAGCAGCGCTTCTCCGCCCAGTACCGCCGTTTCGCGCGCCTTCGCATTGTCGTCGAGCACACCGAAGGTGTAGAAGCCGGCGACTATAGGGATCAAAGTATAGGCGGCGCCGATGTTGGAAAGCGCGATTGCCCCAAAGAACCTGGCCCTTGCTATTCTCCAGTGCTGTGGACGTCTGGTGATCGGTCGCGATCAGCGCGGCGGTGACTGCCCCCATCCCGAGCCACCACCCAGCGTCACGCTTGTGCATGTGGAACGGGCTGGTCCAGATTTCCTTTTGATCGAGCAGGATATTGCCGACCAGTTTGCGCGCCAGCGGTTTCGCCCGCTCGGTGTCGCCAGGATAAAAGACACGATCCCGGGCATCCTCGCGGGCGTTCGGCTGTTCGGAAGCAGGCTGGGATGAACTCTGACCAGGACCCTGCGAAGTATTGGGATCCTGGGCGCCATCGATGGCGGCTGCAATGTCAGTGTTGTATGCAGCGATCTCATATACCTGCGCGAATGGCAGGCCCGCTAATGGCCGCCAGGGCTGTAACAATTAAGTAACCTGGTTTCATGTGCCGCTGCTCTCGCTTTGTAGATGCTTGCGGCCCCTAAATTCATTACATCTCTATTTCTTCAATTCGGGCAGACGACCCGGAGTCGGCGGCGCTCCCGCTGCATCTAGTTGCTTTTCGAGCGCTCGGATATCCATCTCGATCAGGCGCCGCAGTTTCGGGATCTCGGACGCCAGTTCATCCGAGGCGATCTGGTAGCTTTCGAGGGCGGTCTTGGTGGGTCTCCCGGTGGTCAGGCGCATGGTCGCGGCGGCCGAGTTCACGCGTTCAGAGATCGATTCCGGCGTCGGTTCATCGCGCGACCGCAACACCTGATCGCCACGCAGCATCGCGGTTGATCTCGTCCAAGCGCTTCTCCAGGTTGATGGCGTCCTCCCGCAATTTGGGTGAAAGCGAGGGCGTCGCGTCGATGGCGCTGCGGATAGCATCCAGGCGCGCCCGGGCATCGGTGGCCGATTGTTGGGCGGCGCTCAAGGCCTTTTGCACGCGCGCCAGTTTCTCCTCGAATTCCGCCTTTGCTAAGCGATCTTCGCGCGTGGAGACGCCTTCGGCCGCAACCTCGAAACTCTGCGAGCCTGCCAGCGGTGTGACGACGCCATCGACGCGCTTGGCCAGCGTCACCGTGTACTTGCCCGGTACCAGCAGCGAGCCGGTGGGTCCGCGGAAGAAAAATTCCTCTTCTTCGTCACGGCCCGCGGCACGAGCTGGCCGGCACGTTGGCGAGTACCGGCGCTGGCGTGCGCAAATCCCAAGCCACGCGATGCATGCCGCGCGTGACAGGCCCGTCGAAACGCCGCACCACTTTGCCCGACGCGTCCGTCACCGTCAGGACGATTGCCGGCGCTTCTTCCTCGGCTTCCGCCCGCAGCTCGTCGGCGTTTGGATAAGGCGGCGTCTCGTTCTTGCGCGCGGCTTCGCGTTCCACGCTGCTGGCGCTGCTTGCTTTCTGGTCCGCAAGCCGTCTTTCAGGAAATAGGTGATCTCCGCGCCAAACGGCGGATTCGGAGCGGCGAAAAACGCTTCACCCTGGAAACCTTTGCCATTCGAGCCCAGCGGCTGCGCGGGAATATAAGACAGGGCGTTCCTTACCGGGAACAGCGCGCTCTCCTGCTTCAGCGTTTCAGGACTCACGCTTCGCAGGGGCGTGTAGTCATCGAGAATGTAGATCCCCCGGCCGAATGTCCCGACCACCAGATCGTTTTCGCGCTTTTGAATGGCCAGATCGCGCACTTGAATGGTTGGCAATCCGCCTGTGAGCTTGGTCCATTTCTCGCCGCCGATAGTCGTGAAGTACAAGCCGTATTCGGTGCCCGCAAACAGCAGTTTCGGATCGACAGGATCTTCAGCCAGCGCATAGACTGCGCCGTTCTCGGGCAGATTGCCGGATATAGACGCCCAGCCTTTCCCACGATCCGCGGTCTTGAGGATGTACGGTTTGAAATCTCCGTTCTGATGATTCTCGAAGACTACATACGCCGTGCCCACGTCGGTCTGCGACGCCACGATGCGCTGGACATAAGAATTTTCGGGTACGCCCGGATAGCTTGTCGATTTTGCGCCAGGTCTTGCCGCCGTCTTCAGTCACCTGCACCAGTCCGTCGTCGGTGCCGGCGTAGATCAAACCTTCCTGCTTGGGCGACTCCGCGATGGCGGAGATGTTTCCGTATAGCGCAGTGGAGACGTTTTTCGCCACGGCATCCACGCCCCACACTTTGCCCATCACCGGAAGCTTGTTGCGATCGAGCTGCCGCGTGAGGTCGGGGCTTACTGCGCGCCAGCTATCGCCACGGTCATCGCTGCGGTAGAGTCGCTGTGCGCCGATATAAATCCGGGTGTTGGAATGCGGGCTGATCATCAGCGGCGCATCCCAGTTCCAGCGCATGGGCGGATCGTCCTTGCCGGGCTGAGGTTGAATGGCCACGCGCTCCCCGGTACGCCGGTCGAAGCGGACCAGGCCGCCGTTCTGCATGCTGGCGTAGACGGTGTTCGGATCCTTGGGATCGGCGCGAGTGTAGAATCCATCGCCGCCGTTGGTGACAAAGCAATCGGAATTGGTGATGCCCACGGCGTTCCGCGTGCGCGAAGGACAGCCGAAACTGAAATTATCCTGGGTTCCGCCGTAGACGTTATAGAAGGGCTCGGCGTTGTCGACGGCGACATCGTAAAACTGCGGGATCGGCAGATTGGACTTGAAAATCCAATTCTCGCCTTTGTCGAACGTTTCGTATACCCCGCCGTCACAGCCCACCAGGTAACGATTGTTGTCCTTGGGATCGATCCAGATCTCGTGATTGTCGACATGCTTGTTGCGTGTCGGTAGCGTGGCAAGCGTGCGGCCGCCGTCATTCGACACCGAGATATTGACGTTCATGATGTAGACGCGCTCCGGATTGACGGGATCGACAACTACGTGCGAGTAATACTGGCCTTGCGAATCCGAGCTATTGCGCCTCTCCCAGGTGACGCCGTTATCGGTGGAGCGATACAGACCGCCGCGGCCCTCGCCGGCCTCGATCTGCGCATAAATCATGCTGGGATTCGATGGAGCATACGCCAGTCCGATGCGGCCGAGTTCGCCCGTCGGCATTCCTGGTTGTCACCTTGGTCCAAGTCTTGCCGGCATCGGTGGAGCGCCATAGCGCGCTTTCCGGTCCGCCGTGAATCAGCGTGTAGTACTTGCGCTCCCGTTGATGCGTGGCGGCCAGCAGGATGTCCGGATTGCGCGGATCCAGAATCACGTCGGCGACGCCGGTGTATTCGCCAACTTTGATCAGGCTGGTCCAGTTCTTGCCGCCGTCAGTGGATTTGTAGAGCCCTCGATCTCCGCCGCCTTTCCATAGCGGTCCGGGCGCGGCGACATAGACGACGTTCGAATCGCGTGGATCAATGACGATGCGGGCGATATGCTCCGATTGCTTCAATCCAACGTTCCGCCAGGTCTTGCCGCCGTCCTCGCTCTTGTAGACACCATCGCCATAGGAGACGCTGCGCTGGTCGTTGTTCTCGCCCGGTCCCGACCCACACCACCGACGGATTCTTAGGATCGATTACCACCGTGCCGATCGAGTACGACCCTTGCGTGTCGAACACCGGCGTCCAGGATGTGCCGTCGTTGGTGGTTTTCCAGACGCCGCCGGACGCGGCCGCTACGAAATAATGCTGGGAATTTTCGGGGTCAACCGCGAATCCGACTACACGGCCGGAGGTGAATGCCGGTCCGATGCCGCGCAAATCGCAAACCGCTGAAAGTCGCGGCATTCATGGGATCGTCGGAAGCGGGGCCGCGGCGCCGGAGGCGCGTCTTCATCCTGGGCACATGCGCAAATTGCGAAACATAACGCGAGCGGAAGTATCTTCATAAGGTAGACTTTGGTGCGTACCGTCCTTGTCGTTGGACGCGCCATGTCTTGAGGATAACAGCGGGCGCGGCGTTAGAATGGTGAATGGAGGCTTTATGGCGGCTGAAGATTACGGCAGTAAGGTAGTGTGGTTGATGGCGGGAATCGCTATCGGGGCGACAGTTGCTCTTCTGTACGCTCCGGCGTCCGGCGAACAGACGCGGCGTACCATCGCTAAGAGAACGAAGGAAGGTCGCGAGGCCATCTCCGATTCCGGCCGGGACATGCTGGAGCGGGGCAAGGAGATGTACGAAAAGGGCCGCAAAATGGCCGACGACGCAGCGGATATGTTCGAGCGCGGGCGGAAAATCGTGGAAGGGACCGCGGCTAATTTGAAGGGATAGCAGATAACAAAATGAGCAGCACGATTGCCGAGCCGGTGAAAACGATCCCGGCCTTTTCCAACGAACCCGTCGCCGATTTTTCGAAGCCTGCTAATCGCGAGGCGATGGAGAAGGCCTTGCGCGATGTGCGCGCGCAGCTCGGGCGCGAATACGATCTTGTGATTGCGGGGCGCCGCGAGAAAACGTCGGATAAATTGACGTCGCTCAATCCGTCGCGATCGAGCGAAGTGGTTGGCGTTCACAGCAAAGCGACGGCGGCGTTGGCCAACGAAGCGATAGAAGCCGCCTACGCTTATTTCCCTCAGTGGGCCGCGACTCCGGCCGAGACTCGCGTCGAGATGCTGTTGCGGGCGGCCGCGCTGATCCGTAAGCGCAAATTCGAATTCGACGCCTGGCTGGTTTACGAAGCCGGCAAGACCTGGCCCGAGGCCGACGCCGATGTATCGGAAGCGATCGATTTCTGCGAGTATTACGCCCGGCAGATGCTGCGGCTGAGCAAACCGGATCCGCTGGTTCAGCTGCCCGGCGAAAAAGACGAGATGGTTTACCTGCCGCTGGGCGTCGGAGTGGTGGTGCCGCCGTGGAATTTTCCGCTGGCGATTATGGCTGGCATGACCACCGCGGCTCTGGTGGCTGGCAACACGGTGGTGATCAAGCCCTCCAGCGACACCCCTACTATCGCCGCCAAGTTCGCTGAAGTTTTGCTGGAGGCGGGTTTTCCGTCGAAGTCGTTTTCGCTGCTGGTGGGCAGCGGCGCCGTGGTGGGCGATGTGATCGTCCAGCATCCCAAGACGCGCTTCGTGGCGTTTACCGGATCGAAAGAAGTTGGTCTGCGCATTAACGAGCTCGCCGCTAAGCCGCAAAAGGGGCAAATCTGGATCAAGCGCGTGATCGCCGAGATGGGCGGCAAGGACGCGATCATCGTCGACCGCGAGGCCGATCTCGACAGCGCCGTGAAGGGCGTTCTTTTTTCCGCATTCGGTTATCAGGGCCAGAAGTGCTCGGCCTGTTCGCGCGCCATCGTGGATCAGGCGATTTACGATCAGTTTCTGGAAAAGCTCAAAGCCGAAGTCGCGGGTCTCAAAGTCGGGCCGTCGGACCAGCCGGAGAACTACATGGGTCCGGTGATCAACGAGAGCGCCCAGAAGACCATCTTGAATTACGTCGAAGTTGGAAAGAAGGAAGGCCGGCTGATTGCCGGAGGCGCCGCCGCGCCGGGCGACGGATATTTCATCGCGCCGACGGTAATTGCCGACGTCGATTCGAAGGCGCGCATTTTCCAGGAGGAGATTTTTGGTCCGGTGCTGGCTGTGACCAAGGCGCGGGACTTCGATCACGCCCTGCAGCTCGCCAACGATACCGAGTATGGGCTAACCGGCGCCGCCTACACGAAAAATCCGGAGAAGATCCGGAAAGCGCGCGATCAGTTTTTCGTCGGCAATCTCTATATCAATCGCAAGTGTACTGGCGCGATGGTGGGCGCGCATCCGTTCGGCGGTTTCAATATGTCGGGCACGGATTCAAAAGCCGGCGGCCCGGACTATCTGCTGCAGTTCCTGCAGGCCAAGTCGATCGCCGAGAAGGTATCGTAGTACTTTCGTGATAGAATCGCTCTGACGACACCTTGGAGCTACCCCGATTAGAAGGGGACCAAGACTTTACAACTCCAGGGTCGAATCTGAACGACGCGGCAATGGGGCGCTGATCATTTCAGCGCCCTATTCCATTTTGAGGCTCCCCGCCGTCTCTTCAAGCGGATTCGGGTAAGCATCGGGATCGCGCGATCCGTCTCCGTGGAGGCATTGAAAATCCTTTTCGACGGTAATCGTGAGATGATCGCCGCCGGAGAATCCGGTTTTATCCGTAGTGGCCCACTCGAACCCAGCCTGGTATGGCACTTGAATCCGTAACGACCCATCTCGATAGATCGCCTTTGGAGCAGCGGATGCTGCTGCTGGACTCAAGCGCGTAGGTAAGGCATACGCCCGGACTGAACTCGACCGAATCTTCGTAGCAACCGGTCTTGCTGAACTGGGCGACTTCGGCCTGATTCAGCCGCAAGCGCAGAGCGTTTCCTTGTATGCGCAGTTTCATTGGATTCTCTCAGCCCCTGAATAGATGTTAAAACGGCCATCGCGGACGAAGCCGAGCAGGGTCATGTTGAAGCGCTGGGCGGTCTCAACCGCGAGGCTGGACGGCGCGCCCACCGCCGCCAGAATCGGAATGCCGGCCATCAGCGCTTTCTGGGTCAATTCGAAACTCGCGCGGCCGCTCACCAGCAGCAGTGTATCGGACAGCGGTGTGTGGCCGGCCAGCATCTGCGCTCCGATCAGCTTGTCCACCGCATTGTGCCGGCCGACATCCTCGCGCAGGAGGATCAAATTGCCCTTGAGATCGAATAATGCCGCCGCGTGCAGACCGCCGGTCCGCTGGAATACCGCCTGCTCGTTGCGCTGGGCTTGGGGGAGCCGGTGAATCAACGCGGCATCCATTGCCGTCGAGCTTCGGGGCAACACCGGACAGCCTTGCATCCGCAGCGCTTCAATCGAAGCCTTGCCGCACACGCCGCAACTGGATGTAGTGTAGAAGTTCCGCTGCAGCCGCTCGAAATCAACTTCCACATCCGGGTTGAGCTGAACCGCGATCGAATTCTTGGCATGTTGGATATCCACGGATCTGGTGCGGCCCCACGAGAATGCCCTCCGTGAACAAGAATCCAGCCGCGAGTTCCGCATCATGTCCGGGCGTTCGCATGGTGATGGAGATGGTCTTATCGCCCAGACGAATTTCGAGGGGTTCTTCGACGGCTAGCAGGTCCTGGAAAGAAGCGGAGGAATCGCCTTCGAACCTCTGAACAGGGACTGTAAGGATGTTCCGGTTCACTCTGGAACCAGAATAGCCTGTTAAAGCAAGCTCAATTAGACCAGGTTCGGGATCTTGATGATCTTCTTCTGGATCGCGTACTGCACGAGCTGCGCTTTGTTGTGGATATCCAGCTTACGCATCAGGTTAAATTTGTGTGCTTCGACAGTCTTGACGCTCAGGTTCAGGTCGCAGGCGATTTCCTTGACGGAATTGCCTTCGGCCAACATCTTGAGAACTTCGCGTTCGCGGGTAGTGAGCGTGGCAAAGCGGGGCAGGCGATTGGCCGATTTAATTCTGGAGCGGAAATCATCTACCAACTGAGACAGCATGCGCGGGCTGAGATAGCTTCCACCCCGGCAGATGTCACGAACCGCGGCGACTAGCTGCGCTGAGGGGCTGTCCTTGAGGACGTAGCCGCTGGCGCCGACTTCCATGCCTTCCACCAGGTAATCTTCATCGTCATACATGGTGAGAAACAGAACTTTGGTCTCAGGCCGGTTTTTCTTGATTTGGCGGGTGGCTTCGAAGCTGCTGAGACCGGGCATGCCGATGTCCATCAGCACGACGTCCGGCCGAACTTCGGCAGCTTTCTCGACGGCATCTCCGCCGTTCGAAGCTTCTCCGACCACTTCCATATCCGACTCCGCGGATATTAGCGTTCTGATGCCTTGGCGGAAAAGTGTGTGATCGTCCGCTAGCATGATGCGAGTCTTTGCCATAACGTTTGCCCGAATCTCTCTTAGATCCCTTTCTAGGACTGCGCTCTCCAACCTACGGGCTGGGAAGCTGTCAGATCACTCTCCCACGGCCTTCATTTTCCGTCCATTCCTCGTACCGATCGGTTTTGCTCGGATCGGCTCGATCAAACCGAAGGACGGTGGCTCTTTCGCTACGGGAAGAGTGATCGAAATTTTCGTTCCGCGGCCTTTTTTCCTCCGGTCGGACTGCGAGTTCCCGCTACCAGGCCCAATGCTGGGATGGCTTTTGATTTCAAACCTACCGCCGAGCAGGGCAACGCGCTCTCTCATGCCGGAAAGGCCAAAAGAATCCTTCCGGGCCAGCGCCTCTTCAACCTTAAAACCGACTCCGTTATCCTCAACGGCCAGTCTTACCCATCCATCGGCGGAACTAACCGAAATGTTTACGCTGGCGGCGCCCGAATGCTTGGCGATGTTGTTGCAGCATTCCTGAACTAGCCTATAAACAATAATTTCCGTATATTGCGGCAGCCTGCGAAGCCGGCCTAACAGCAGCCGCACCCGGATAGGGTGTAACCTGCGAAAGCGGTTGACCAGTTGCCGTAGCGCTGCGCCGAGGCCGAGTTGTTCGAGTACCGCCGGACTCAAAGCCGCGATCAGGCGCCGCATCTCCAAAATGGTCCGCTCAGTCAGATCCCGCGCCTCTTTCAGCTTCGTGATCCATTCGACATGCTCCGGCGGGATCGAATTCTCCAGCAACTCCATCTGCAGCCGGATGCATAGCAGCGACTGGCCGGCCTCGTCGTGCAGCTCGCGGCTGATGCGACGGCGCTCCATTTCCTCGACGTGCAACATGTGCTCGGCCAACTGCCGGATCTGTTCTTCGCTAGCGGCCAGATCCTCCATCAGCCGCGCCTTGTCGGCCGCCATCAGACAGCGCTCCGCCGCTGCCGCCAGCAGCTCCTGTTCACGGGGCAGCCATTCGTATGGCTTTGAAAAAGCAAACTGCATGACCCCGGCGGTTCGCCCACCGGCTGTCAAGGGAATGGACCAGCAGGTCTGGAAATGATCTTTCCAACCAGGCTCGAGCAGTAGATGCCCGCTACCGTTTCGGGTGTGAATTTGGCGGGAAGTGGACAGCATTTTCAGCTTCGCCGGGGTATTCCGGACCTCGATGATTGTCGGTTGGTTCAGCACCCGGGTTTCCGCCTTGGCGCGCAGCACCCAGGCGCTTCGCGGATCGTTCAATAGATACAGGCGGCCCGCGTCAGCCTGGCAAACCTGCACTAGAGCTTCCAGGAACCGGCGCAGCAGTTCGTCCAAGTTGCGGGACTCCAGCTCGACGCGGAACAGCTCGTAAAAGGCCTGTGTTTCGGCTTCGCGAACCTGATAGTAGGCGTTGTTCAGAGTGAGAATGACGCAAAAGTGAAGCTGCTCGCGCACCCATTGGAAATTGGCGTATTCGTTGGGCAGCAGCTTGCGCAGCATGGGCGTCAAGAGACGGTCATATTCCTGAAGCGCCTCGACAATGCTGCTGGGCGGCAGGTTCAGCTTGGCGAGCCGGCGGCCGTTGTATTCCACTTGCTCGATGAACTTCAGAGGAGGCTGTCCACTGGCCAGAATCCGCGCGGCGGCACAGGGAGTGAGCGACGCCAAAGCAATGCGGATCTTGGCTTCGTATTCCCGCGGCTCGAATTGCCGGCTTTTCAGTTTCAAAAAGAACTTACGGTCCAGAGTTTCGGCGTGCGGCAGCAAGAATACGGCGAGCCGCTGCAGATGCACACGTAGCTGGTCGCTGAGTACGTCGGCGGCGTCGGCAAGCTCCGGAGCTATTTCCGTTAGTTGCAACCTAGGTGTTATATCGGCTTCTAGGGGAAAGGCTTTAGCGGATCTCTCGGAGCGCCCGGACGCAGCGCCGGCGAATAGGTACTACCAATGGCCTATGCCTGGCATATATCGCCAGTCCACGCTACCCGGTGGCGGCCCTTCGAAGCGCTTCCACGCGCGGCGCTCGACTCCTCGGGCTGTCCAGGCTGAACGACCGCGCGTCGCCCAGTTGTTCGCGCACATACTGCTCGGTCCGCGCTACCGCCTCTTGCAGCGCATGGTCCTTTTTCACGAAAGCCAACCAGGCGATCGAATTGGTGGCCGTGTCGTATTCCCATAGCCCCACCACGCGTCCGCGATCGAGAATCGCGTGACTCGGCAGATCGGCCAGTCCGCCGAGCGGCTTGGTGTCTTTATCGACGAAAACCTGGCGGTCCGTATCTTTGGGATCTAGCAGTCCTTTTAGATCGCGGCGCAGCAGGGCGATAGAATCGAGCCCTGCTACCAATACATAATACGGGTCCTTCGGTGTTTTGAAGGCCTCCAGCTTTGCGCGATCATCGGGCAGGAGCATGCGATCATCATTGGTCTTAAGAGGCTCCAACTTCAGGGGTTCCACAGCTGCCTTTGCGGGTTTTACTCCCAGGCCCGAGAACCACTGAAACTCAGCGATGGTGGCCGGTCCGATCCAGGAAAAGAATCGCCGTGCCAATTGCGCGTAAGCATCCTCCGCGGGCAGCTTGAAACCGCGCAGCGGATTCGGCCGCCACAGCGTGTATTTATAGCGTTGCTGATCCAGCCGCCCATTGATCGGAATCCTTCGGATATCGCCGCTCGCCTGCAGCTTTCCCAGCGCCACGGGCAGGGTAGTGGTGAGACCTTTCTTCTGTCCTGCCGCGCCCAAGTTTCGAACAGCTCGCCCGGTCGCCTCTCGCAGCCTTTCCGGATCGAGTGGCTCCCTGGCAAGCGCTGCGATAACCGCGCCGCACAGCTTGTCGACCTCTTTTTCCGTGACACCCAGCTTTTCGGCGGTCTTCATCTCGTCGCCGAAACCATGGCCGACTGTCAGGCCGAGAGCGAAGTCGCTGGCCGGCAAAACATAGGTGCAGCCGCGCGCGCTCGGAAGTTCATGAATCTCCAGCTTCGCGACGGAAGCGTCCACTTCTTCGCGGCTTAAGCCCGCTCGCGAAAAAAGCGTTAAGTAAGGACCGGTGCCACCCACCGATCGAGCCCAGCCGGTTCGTCCTAGGACTTCGGCCGCGGATTTGCGGTCCAGGCTTCCGTCCAGGCCCTGGCGATGCGCATACCAGGCTCGAATCTTGGATTGATCCATAAATGACGTTTGAATCTTAGTCTACCGGAGTTCTTTGCAGGCGAGCTCTACTCAGGTCGTAGAATAGTCGGTGGAAGAGCATGCCGGCCAAACAAGTCCTGCTACTCGTTTGCACGTTAGCCGTTTGCCCAATTTGCCTGGCGCAGGAATATCTCCCCGCCATCCCAGCCGGCCATCCCGCCATCCAGTATTATCAAGAACCGCTCGACGATCCCGTAACTCGCCTTGCTAAGCAGCTTCAGAGCGGAACCGTGAAGCTCAAATCGCGCGGCGACGCGTCGGGATATCTGGCGAGTCTGCTGGAGCATCTCGGAATTAAAACGGATTCGCAAGCGTTGGTGTTTTCAAAAACCAGTTTTCAGGCGCCGACTATTTCTCCTTCGAACCCGCGTGCGGTCTACTTTTCGGATGACGTCGCCGTGGGCTACGTTCGAGGCGGCGAGGGGTTCGAAGTATCGGGTACCGATCCCAAGCAGGGAACTGTCTTCTATACCTTTAATGTGGACGAGTCCGGCGCGCCATCACTCACCCGCCGCGACGTCTGCCTAAAATGCCACCAGGGACCGGCGACACTCGGCGTGCCCGGTGTATTTGTCGGCTCCGTATTTCCCAGTCAGTTGGGATTGCCGCAGCGCGACGGCGCGATTATTACCGATCAGCGCACACCGTTCAAAGATCGCTGGGGAGGCTGGTACGTCAACGCTAAGCGCGGTGAGCAACTCGACCGTGCCAACGCCGTGGCGTCGAATCCAGCCGAGCCCGACGTTCTAGATATTGACCGCAAGCAGAACTTGACTAACTTAATGGGACGGTTTGCTCCTGGGGGTTATCTGACGGCAGTAAGTGACATCGTGGCGCTTATGACGTTCGAGCATCAGACCCAGATGATGAACTACTTCACACGTGTAGGTTGGGAGGCGCGAATCATCCAATACAACACCCAGCACGATGCCCAGCCGGACGATCCCACTCGTCTTCAACTCGCCGCCGACATCGAAGCGTTGGTGACTTACATGCTCTTCGCAGACGAGGTCCCGCTTAAGGAACCCATCGAAGGTGTCTCTACTTTCGCCAAAACGTTTCCCGAGCGCGGTCCGCGTGATTCAAAAGGGCGCTCGCTTCGAGATTTTGATCTTCAGAAGCGCTTGTTCCGTTATCCGCTGAGTTACTTGATTTATAGCGCGCAATTCGACGCGCTTCCAGATAATGTTCGCGACCGCATTCAGCAACGGCTGTACGATATCTTGACCGGGAAGGATCAGGATCAGAAGTTCTCAAACCTCTCGGCCGGCGATCGGCTCTCGATTCTGGAGATCCTGCGCGACACCAAACCCAGCCTGCCGGCTTACTGGCTTGCCAAGCCCCGTTCGCGGACCATCTCTGCGGTGTCGTCGAGCGCGCGGGAGAACCGCTCGAACATCAAATCGACCTCGTCCTCTTTAATGATTAGCGGCGGGCAGAACGCGATCGTGTCGCCGAGTGGGCGGATGATGAGGCCATGATGCTGCGCCCGCTTCGCAAGAAATCCGCCCACGCCTGCCTTAGTATCGAATGGCGTCTTGGCAGCCTTGTTGGCCACCAGTTCAATAGCGCCGATTAATCCGATTCCGCGCACCTCGCCCACCAGCGAATGATCTTGGAAGCGACGCAGCCAGTTCTGCATCCGAGGCGCAATTTCACGAGCATGCGAAATCAGGTCCCGCTCTTCATAGATTTTCAACGTCTCGAGCGCAACCGCCGATGTCACGGGGTGCCCACTGTACGTAAAACCGTGCGCAAACACGCCGATCTTTTCCGACTGCTTCACTAAGGCCTCATAGATATTCGCGGAAACCATGACCGCCCCGATCGGCATATAACTCGCCGACAGCGCCTTGGCGCAGGCCACCATGTCGGGCTTGAGACCGTAAGTAGTGCTTCCCCACATATTGCCGGTTCGGCCGAAGCCGCAGATAACTTCATCGGCAATGAGCATAACGTCGTATTTTTTTAGAACCGCCTGAACCTTTTCCCAGTAAGTGACCGGCGGAAGCAGCACTCCCCCCGCACCCATGATCGGTTCGCCGATCATCGCCGCTATCGTCTCGGGGCCTTCGGTCAAAATGCGTTGTTCCAGCGCTTCCGCCATGCGGCTCGCGAAGGCCTCCTCGGTTTCTCCGGGTTGCCCGAACCGATAAAAGTGCGGGCAGTCGACATGCAGGATGTTGGCGATCGGCAGATCGAAGTCGCGATGATTATTCGGCAGCCCGGTCAAGCTGGCGCTAGCGACGGTCACGCCATGATACGCCTTGGTGCGGCTGATGATCTTCTTCTTCTGGGGACGCCCGAGCGCGTTGTTGTAATACCAGACCAGCTTCACGACGGTATCGTTGGCTTCCGATCCCGAATTCACGAAAAAGACTTTGGCCATCGGAACCGGCGCAATGCTGAGAAGTTTTTCCGCCAGTTCGATGCCGATGTCGTGCGCCTTGTGCGCGAAGGTGTGATAGAAGGGCAGCTTGAGCATCTGCTGGTACGCGGCATCGGCTAGCCGGCGCTCGGAAAATCCGAGGCTCGCGCACCACAGCCCCGCCAGTCCTTCCAAATAGCTCTTGCCGTTTTCATCGCGCACGAAAACGCCATCACCCTCCGTGATGACTAGCGGGCCTTCGGTCTCGTGCAGCTTTAAGTTCGTGTATGGGTGAATAGACGTCGCAATATCGCGCTTGGCCGACTTGGTCGCGACCTGCGTCGCCGTCGCGTTGGATGTGGATACGTCTGGCATATCCGACTATTGTGCTTCATTTCTATGTCTGGCGTGATTCCATGGGTAAGTGGGGGGTGCGCGACTTGGGCGTGACGATTCGCGAGTTTTCTTTTTTTGTGACCTTTAACCTAGCGTAATGATACGCTAGGTTATAGGAGGCTTTATGCCCGACTCTCTGGCTGACCTAGAAAGCCGCCGCGCCGCTGTTCAATTGCAGATCGCCCAGTTGGGTGACATGCGGTCCGGCTCCATTACTGGAACAGGTGGTCGTTGTGGAAATCCAAACTGTCATTGCCATCAGGCCGGTGATCCCGGCCACGGCCCCTACTTTCGACTGACACGCAAGGTGAATGGCAAAACCGTCACCGAAACGTTTTCTTCTCCGGCGAGTTTGGCCAAAGCGCAGCGCGAGGTCGCCGAATGCCAGCGCTTCCGGGAACTGGGCGAGCAACTGTTGGATGTCAATGAACAGATCTGCCAGTTGCGGCCGGTGGAGGAGAGCCCGCCGTCAGCCCAGGAAAAAAAACGGCCGAAGCGATCCACAAGGAAGTCGCGCGCGAAGTAGACCAACTGTTGCGCGTATCTTCAGCGCCCGCCGCAAGACGGGGCGTTTGGATCTGGAAGCCATCGAGATGGCGGTGCGCTCGGCCATGCATCAGGCCGGGGCAGCAGCGCTGACCGAACTGCTGCAGTTCCCAGCCCCGGCTGCCGACCAGCGCACCATTCCTTGCCCTTGCGGCCACCAGGCTCATTACCGGGAGTTGCGCTCCAAGCCGGTCCTGACCGCGGTGGGCAAGTGGAAGTATCGCGCCCCTACTACTTGTGCCCGCACTGCCATACCGGCCAATTCCCCGCCGATGTCGAACTGGATATCGAAAACACGGAGTTCTCTCCTGGGGTGCGCCGCATGCAGGCGGTGGTGGGCCAGGAGGCGCCCTTCGACCACGGGCGCCAGCAGATGAAACTGCTCGCCGATCTGGAGGTGACCACCAAAGCCGTGGAGCGGACGGCGGAAGCCATCGGAGAGAATATCGCCGCAGCGAGCAGGAGGAGATCCAGCGGGCCGTGCAGTTGGATCTGCCGATGGTGGTGGGCGAACCGATTCCGATCCTGTATGTGCAGATGGATGGGACGGGAGTACCGGTGGTGAAGAAAGAGACGGTGGGTCGGCAAGGCAAGACGGAAGGCCAGCCAGCCCATACGCGGGAGGTCAAGTTGGGATGCGTCTTCACCCAGACCACCTGGGACCAGGAGGGCTACCCGATCCGCGATCCGGATTCCACCACCTACACCGGCGCCATCGAGACCGCCGAAGAGTTTGGCAAGCGAATCTACCTGGAAGCCTGGAAGCGCGGCTGGAGCCGCGCGGAAAAGAAGGTCGTCATGGGCGATGGGGCCGAATGGATCTGGAATCTTGCCGATCAACACTTTCCCGGGCGCGGTGCAGATCGTCGATCTGTATCACGCGCGCCAGCACCTGTGGGAGTTGGCGCGCAAGCTGCATCCCAATGACGAAGCCAACCAGAAAGCTTGGATGAAGGTCCACCAGCGGCGACTGCTCGACAAGGGAAAAATCGAAAAGCTGGTGCTGCGCGCTTCGCTCCATCGTTTCCACCAATCCCGAAGTGGCCGAAAAGATTCGCATCGAGGCAGACTACTTTGAGAGGAACGCCGAGCGCATGCGCTATCCCAAGTTTCGCCGCCAGCACCTCTTTGTCGGCTCGGGTGTCATCGAAGCCGGCTGCAAGACCGTGATCGGCTCCCGGCTCAAACAGTCCGGCATGTTCTGGACGGTTCGGGGAGCCAACGCCATCATCGCCCTGCGATGCTGCCACCTCAACGGCCGGTTTGAGGACTACTGGGAGGCGCGCCGGGCTGCTTGACTTCCACTTCTATGTCGCGCACCCGTAAGTGGGTCGGCCCAGCCCCTCGGAGGAGTTTATTCAGGCTATGCGCGTCGTCGGACTTCGCGAGGCTCTCCGCAGTTTTTGAGGCTCTGATGATTTGGCGCGTCTACCGACCTTAGCGACAACGTTATGGAAGGCCGTTAAGCCATGGAAGGCCGTTAAGCCGGCTCACGATAACCGCCCCCGCACCTTCTCGCTCAGCGCCTTGCCATCCACCCGCTTGCCCGCCAGTTTCGCCTGAGCCGCCTTCATCACCACGCCCATCTGCTTGGCCGACGTCACCCCGGTCTCCGCCAGCGCGGCCGTAATCGCGGCGTCGATCTCAGCATCGCTCGGCGCAGCCGGCATGTACGACTCGATCAGCTTCAGCTCGGCTTCTTCTTTATCGGCCAGTTCCGCGCGGCCTCCCTTGCGAAACATGTCGGCGGCCTCGCGCCGCTGCTTGATGAGCGTGCTCAGAATCTGCAGCTCGCTGTTTTCATCCAGCGGCTTCATCGAATCGACTTCGTGTTTCTTGAGCGCCGTCTTGATCAGGCGGATGGCGTTCAGCCGCGCTTCATCTTTGGCCTTCATGGAGGCCACCATGTCGCTCTGAATCCGGTCGAGTAAAGGCATCGTTTTGCTATTCTAATATCAATCCCTCTCATGTATATCAAGAAACAACGTCTATTGACACCCGGTCCCACGCCGCTCTACCCCAAGGCGTTGCACGCCATGATGGGATCGGACATCCATCACCGCACCGAAGACTTCCGCAGTCTCTACCGCGCCGTTCTGGCGGACCTGAAGGAAGTGATGGGCACATCCAACGACGTTCTGGCGCTGGTGTCCTCCGGCACAGGCGCGATGGAAGCCTCGGTCTCGAATCTGTTCTCGCCAGGCGACCGCGTGATCGTGTGCGTGGCTGGGAAATTCGGCGAGCGCTGGGCCGAGATCGCCAAAGCCTACGGTCTGGATGCTATCGTGCTGCAGGAAGAATATGGCGGAGCGGTCAGCGCGCAACGCGTAGCCGACACGCTGAAGTCGCAATCCCAACATTCGCGGCGTTTTCGTGCAAGCTTCCGAAACATCCACCGGCGCGGCGCACGACGTGCGCGCCATGGGCGAGGCCATCAAGAAGACCGACGCGATCTTCGTGGTCGACGCCATCACCGGACTCGGCACCATGCCGCTCGATATCGACCGCTGGGGGCTGGATGTCGTGATCGGCGGCTCGCAAAAAGCCTTCATGATTCCGCCCGGCTTGGCGTTTCTGTCCGTCAGCCCGAAGGCTTGGGCTTTCGCCGAAACCTCCAAGCTGCCGCGTTATTACTTCAATCTGAAACGGGAGAAGAAGAGCGCAGCGGGCGGCGAATCCAGCTGGACGCCCAATACCTCTCTGCTGCTGGCGCTGGCCGAAGCGTTGAAATATGTCAAATCGATCGGGATGGACAAGCTGATGGAAAACGCTCAGATGCTGGCCAAGGCGACGCGTGCCGCCGTAACCGCGCTCGGCCTGGAATTGTTCGTTCCCAACTCGCCCGGCTCGTCGGTAACGTCCGTGAAAGCGCCCAAAGGCATGGATTCGGGCGTGATCGTGAAAGAGTTCCGCAGCCGCTTCGGGTCCATCATCTCCAACGGCCAAGGATCGATGAAAGGACAGATCTTCCGCATCGCCCATCTGGGCTATTTCGATTTCCCGATCTCTTCGGCGTCATCGCCGAGCTCGAAATCATTCTCGCCGCGCAGGGGATCCCGGTGAAATTCGGAACCGGGGTCGCCGCCGTGCAGAACGTTTACGCCGACGCCGCTCTGGCGAAGGAAACGGTCAGCGCCTGAGCCGGTCTCGACATGAACATCCTGATCGCCGAGCCGTTGGCTGCCCCGGCATTGAAACTTCTGAACAACCAGCCGGGATGGGACATCGTCGTTTCGACTCCGAAGGACTTCGCGCGACATCTTTCGTCTGCCGATGCGCTGATCGTCCGGAGCGCCGTCGCCGTGGACGCCTCCGTTCTCTCCGCCGCGCCGAAGTTGCGCGTGATCGGACGCGCGGGCGTGGGCGTCGACAATATCGATCTGCCTGCCGCAACCGCCGCCGGCGTACTGGTGCTGAACACGCCCGGTGGCAATGCGGTATCGGTGGCCGAGCACACCCTGGCGCTGATGCTCTCCCTGGCCCGGTCGATTCCGACCGCCAGTGCATCCACCAAGTCCGGCAAATGGGAGAAACGTAAGTTCATCGGCACGGAGTTGCGTGGAAAGACACTCGGCATCGTCGGTTTGGGAAGCATCGGTCGCGAGGTGGTAAAGCGCGCCGCGGCCTTCGAGATGCGCATCATGGCCCACGATCCTTATGTTCATTCGCAGACCGCCAAAGATGTAGGCGTTGACCTGGTGGATCTTGCGACCCTTTACGCCGAGAGCGATTACATCACGCTGCACACCGCCCTCACGCCGGAATCGCACCATCTGCTGTCCCGCGACGCCTTCGCCAAGATGAAGACCGGCGTGCGCATTATCAATTGCGCGCGCGGCGAGTTGATCGACCAGGATGCGCTTCGCGACGCACTGACTTCCGGAAAGGTCGGCGGCGCGGCGTTGGATGTTTTCGAACAGGAACCGCCCGCCGGCGACGATCCGATGTTGAAGATGGATAATTTCGTCGCCACTCCGCACATCGGCGGTTCGACCGAAGAGGCACAGGAGATCGTCGGCGTGCGCATCGCCGAACAGATCGTCGAGTATCTGCAGAATGGCGTCGCTCTGCATGCCGTGAACATGCCCGCGCTCACGCCCGAGCAGTACAAGACCCTGGGGCCTTACAGTCAATTGGCCGAGCGGCTGGGCAATTTCGCTTCATTTATTTCGAGCGGCAATCCAAAAGCCGTTCGCCTGCTTTACTTCGGCAAGATCGCCGAGCTGAACACGCATCCTGGTGCGCAACGCAGGACTGGCCGGCGTGCTGCAGCGTTCGCTCGCGAATAAAGCGAACTCGATTAATGCTATGCAAATCGCCGGCGACCGCGGCCTGACTGTTGCCGAGCGCCATGACAAGCGCGCCGCCCATACCGACTCCGTCCGTCTGGAACTGGAGACCGATACCGGAATGACCTCGGTGGAAGGAGCGGTGGTGCTCGATCAGCCGCGCCTGCTCCAGGTGGATGGCATCTATTGCGAAGCGCTGCTCGATGGCCATCTGACGTTCCTGAAAAACAAGGACGTCCCGGCGTTATCGGATACATCGGCGGCGTGCTCGGCAAGAACGGCATTAACATCGCGACCTTCTCGCTGGGGCGCAGGAGCGCCGGCGCCGAGGCGGTATCGGTAATTGAGACCGATCAGCCCGTGCCCGAGCCGGTGCTCGCCGAGTTGCTCCAGAATCCGGCGGTAAAGATAGCGCGCTCCGTAAAGTTCAACGGCTGATCACCGCTGATCACGGCCTTTGTTCCCCTTCTTTTCAATGTTTTGCTGTTTCCGACGCGTAAGCGCATTTGCCGGCGATGCTACCTTGCGAACAGCACGAAAGGAATCTAAGAGCACATGGACCCGCAAACAGAATTCGATCAAGCTTACTGGGCCTTTCAGCCGCCCGAGGTGCGAGCGCTCCCTTCGATACCAGATCAGGACAGCAGAGCTACGCGCGGGGCTGATCTCGCCTCCAAGGGGTTTGTCATCGACGTCCCAATCATGGTCTGGTCTTGGGACGCATACCTGGTGATGAAGCAGCGCTCCGATTTCGGTTACACCTGGGTACCCGCGGCGCTGCAGCCTCCAGTCTCAATCGCCCCGGGTGTATCGGCTCCAGGCACAATCCCGTATGACCCGGCACACCCTCCCGCCGGTTCGATTAAGGTCTCGATCAACCTCGCGGATTATCCGCCGTTCACTCCGCCCGTCATGACGCCATCGCCGACGGCGACCAACGACCCGGTGGGACCGCAGTCGATCGGCGTCTTGTACAACTCGGTCGCAGGCGAAAACTATCCGGATGGAGCCTCGTTCACCGATGCTCGCGGCACATTCTTGAAGCATGTGGCGATCACTCCCTTCGGCCGCATGAACTACTGGGAGAAGATCGCGTAGCCATCTCCGGTAAAAGCGCTAAAATGGCCGGTATGCGCAAGGAATGGATTTCTCCCCGGCTAAACGATTCGATCCGAACCCAGATGCACTACGCTCGCCAGGGCGTCATCACTCAGGAGATGGAATATGTCGCCCGGCGCGAGCACGTTACCGGCGAGCTGATTCGGTCTGAAGTGGCGCGCGGCCGGATGATTATCCCGGCCAATATCCATCACACCAATCTGGAGCCGATGTGCATCGGCGTGGCTTCCAGTTGCAAGATCAACGCCAATATCGGGAACTCCGCCACCACTTCGAACATCGACGAAGAGGTCGCCAAGCTGCATTACGCCGTCAAATATGGCGCCGACACATTGATGGACCTCTCCACCGGTGGCGACATTCCGCGCATCCGCCAGGCGATCATCGCCGAATCCCCGATTCCGATCGGAACTGTCCCGATATACGAAGCTCTCAGCCGCGTGCGCCGCGTGGAAGATCTGAACATCAACGTGATGCTGGAAGTGATCGAAGAGCAAGCCGAGCAGGGCGTCGATTACATGACCATTCACGCCGGCGTGCTGGTGCAGTACATCCCGCTCACCACGAAACGCATCACCGGCATCGTGAGCCGCGGCGGGGCAATCTTGGCCGAATGGATGGTCAAGAACCACAAGCAGAATCTGCTGTACGAAAACTTCGACGCCATCTGCAAGATCTTCCAGAAGCACGACGTCAGCTTCTCGCTGGGCGACGGGTTGAGGCCTGGCTGCCTGGCCGACGCGAGCGATCAGGCTCAGTTTGCGGAACTCAAAACGCTCGGCGAATTAACCCGGAAGGCCTGGGATTACGACGTGCAGGTGATGATCGAAGGGCCCGGCCATATCCCCATGGACCAGATCCAGCTTCAGGTGGAGAAGGAATTGGAGCTGTGTCACGAGGCGCCGTTCTACACGCTGGGCCCATTGGTAACCGATTTTGCCCCCGGCTATGATCACATCACTTCGGCCATCGGCGCTGCGATGATCGGCTGGTACGGCGCGTCGATGCTGTGCTACGTCACCCCCAAGGAACACCTGGGCCTGCCAAACCGCGAAGATGTCAAGCAGGGCATCATCGCCTATAAGATCGCCGCCCATGCGGCCGACATTGCACGGCACCGGCCTGGAGCACGGGACCGTGACGACCAGCTTTCACATGCCCGCTATCGGTTCGACTGGCGCAAACAGTTCGAGTTGTCGCTCGATCCCGAGACCGCCGAGGCGATGCACGATGAAACACTGCCGGAAGAAGGCTTCAAGGATGCCGCATTCTGTTCGATGTGCGGTCCCAAGTTCTGTTCCATGAACCACTCGGCCAAGACCGAGCAGTTCACCGCCGAAGATGCCGAAGCGGTGCTGGCGGCTGGGCAGCAGATGGTGACGATTAAGCAGTAGCGCAGTGCACGACTGGCTTCTCGAGCTCCAGAGCGGTCAGCGCGTGTTAGATCTCTGTTCCGGAGCCGGCAGCTTCAATCCGGCCGGACTTCCTTGCACTGTTGTCGCGCTGGACGAAGATGCAGGGGCGTTCGAGAGTCCTAGACATTCCGAGCCCGGGCCACATTACAGGACCTTCGGCAAGAGCGGCCTGATTCCATTTTGTGACGCGAGTTTCGATCTGGTGATCTGTCATCACGGCCTGGAGCATATACCAACCGTCGAAGAGACATTAGGCGAGATCGGCCGTGTGCTGAAGCCCGACGGCCGATTAGTGATCTCCATACCCAACGGTTTTGGTCTTTGCGACGGGATTTACAGATTTGTGTTCGAAGGCGGGGGGCATGTAAATCGTTTCACCAAACAGCGCGCAGTCGAGTTGGTGGAACGATGCGCGGGAGTTCACCTGAGCAGTTGGCACAAGCTCTATTCGTCGTTCGCTTATTTGTATCGCTTGGCCCAAGCGCTGGACACTCGGCCGATGAGTCTACCGCGAAGAGCGCGAGCTTTTGGTCGTGTGCCTCGCACCGCGGTATACAGGGCGCAAAGAGTTCTTTACCGAACTACTCGTTTTACAGACCGGCTCTTTCACACCAATCTGGCGGTTTATGGCTGGGCCTTTTACTTTGCTCATCCGAGCCAGGCTGTTCTCGAGCAGCCTGCGTATCTGAACGTCTGCGTGTACTGTGGCAGCGGGCATCCGGCTGCGAATTTGCATCGTAGCGGCCAGCGTTTCTGGCGCTGCAGCGCTTGCAAAACGATGAGCCCGTTCGTCGAGCCCTTTAGAAACGCGATCTAAGGATTCGTACGTACTTTAAGATATCGTACGTACGTGATAGAATATGCGTATGAAGATCACCGCGTCCAAGCTTCGAGAGGACATCTACAACATTCTTGACCACGCATTGGAGACCGGCGTCCCGGTCGAAGTGGAACGCAAAGGTCGTATTCTCAAGATCGTTCCCGAAGCAAAACCATCCAAACTTGCCAAATTGAAGAAGCGAGACTACCTGGTCGGTGACCCAGAAAGCATCGTACACATGGATTGGCTCAAGGAGTGGAGCGAATTGAAGTGACCTACCTGGACACGCACGTAGTCGTGTGGCTTTACACAGGCGATAGTGGCAAATTGAGCGCCGCGGCGGCGGCGCACATTCAGGACGATGACTTGTTCGTTTCGCCGGCCGTGATTCTTGAGCTTGAGTTCCTCCACGAAATACGCAGAGGAAAAGCACCAGCTTCGAAGGTGATTGCACAATTATCTAGGGATGTCGGGCTGCGGGTTTGCGAATTGACTTTCGCGAGGGTTGTGGAGGACGCTCTGCAGCAGAAGTGGGTTCGTGACCCCTTTGACCGGCTGATCGTTGCGCAAGCGAGCAGTAACGAAGCGCCACTTGTAACGAAGGACGAGAAGATTCGCCGCCATTACCGGCGCGCCGTCTGGTGACGACCAGCTCGCGTCTACTCCGACACCGCCCCCGGCACCAACTCTACCCGGTCCATCGCCAAAAACTCCCGAATGTGTGGATGCTGTGATTTCTCCAGATCCCGCACCGGTCCAAAGTAGATCGCTTGCCCCTGGTAGAGCACCACCACCTTGTCCGCCACTCTCCGCATCAGGTCCAGATCGTGCGTCACCACCACTCCGGTCAGGCGTAGCTCTCGCTTCAGCTTCAGCATCAGGTTGATCAGCGTATCGGACATCAGCGGATCCACCATGGTGGTCGGCTCGTCGTAAAGGATGCACTCCGGCTGCGCCGCCAACGCCCGCGCGATGGCAATGGCGCGCTTGTAGCCGGTTGACAGGTCGGTAGGATAGACATCGCGAAACTGCAGCATATCCACCAGTGTTAGGAGCCCGTCCACCACGTCTTCCTTGTTCTTTTCGTCGTAATCGCTGCGCAATTCGAGCGAAAACAGGATGTTCTCGGCCACCGTTAACGAATCGAACAGAGCGCCGGATTGGAACACCATCGTGACTTTCTTGCGAATTTCGCGCAGTTGGGCTTCGTCGAAGTCGGTGATGTCCTGATAGGACACAATGACGCGCCCCTGGTCCGGCTTCAGAAAACCCATGATGTGCCCTAGGCTCACGGACTTACCGACACCGCTCCGGCCGATGATCGCCAGCGTTTCCCCGCTGTCGACGTGAAAGTTGACGTCAACTAAAATGGGGCGATCGAACGTCTTAAAGACATGCTGGAACTCGATGTAGTGGAGCTTTTCACTCATCGTGCATTTTCTTTTTGGAACTCGGCCCAGTCGGCAGCGGTGTTGACGTTGACCAGCGCGGTAGCCTCTAATGGCCTGAGGTCGGCGTCTAGCTCCTGTACTAAGTCTCTCATTTTAAATCGCTTCTCCCGAATTGCCCGCTCCAGCACCGGCAGGCAGCGTTGATGGTAGAGGGCGCACAACGGTTCAGGATCACCGCCCGGACCCACAGCCATTACGCAGTTGCGGCCAGGTTCGGCCTCCGGATCAATCAGTCCTCGCAGCACCCGCGCCGAGATACCGGGCATATCGCAGGCTACCACCAAGTTCCAATCCGCAGGCAAGTTCCAGCCGGACGGCGAGACGGTCAAAGCAGTATAGATCCCTCCCAGCGGCCCGCAACCCGGCACTTTGTCGGGGTAAACGGCGTGCCCCAGGTCGCGGTATCGGTCCGGGTCGCCAATCAGAGCTACCGATCCGATCGCCTCTCGCACCGCGCGCGCCAAATAGTCCACCAGGGAGGTTTCGCGATAAGCCAACAATGCTTTGTCGCGGCCCATCCGAGAACTGGAACCGCCCGCCAGCACAAATCCGGACCGCCGCATGAGAGAATAATAGCATTGCGGTCCGGATTCATCCCTCAGAAACAAAGATTTGCGGAGAGGAGAAATCCGGGTATAATCGGATAAAACAAGAGGATGCGCTTTTGTTCGGAAGTTGTTCTGAGGACGATGGTTTTTAGATCGATAGTTTTCGGGTCTATAGTCTGGACCGGGCTTTACGCTGAAAACACGCTCCCCCCCACGGTTGATTTAAGGGCGATAGACGCGACCGCGACCCTCCCGAGCGTGGTTTCCGTGGTGCGTGTGGATGCGCGCAGCGGCCGCCTGGTGCGAAGCCTCGTGGTAAAGCCGCCGGTTGGCGGCGAATCGGCGCCGAGCAGGAGCACTCGGGTTCGCGCTATGGTTGAGGAGACCTCTAAGAATCTGGACGTGAGCCCGCTGTTGGTGGATTCCGTGATCCAAGTGGAGAGCAATTACAACCCCTATGCTATTTCTCCCAAGGGAGCGCGGGGATTGATGCAGCTGATGCCCGACACGGCGCGTCGCTTTGGCGTGACGAACAGCTTCGATCCCCAGCAGAATATCGAAGGTGGCGTACGCTACCTCAAGTTCCTCCAGGAGACGTTCCAGGACGACCGGCTGGCGGTGGCTGCCTACAATGCCGGTGAAAAAGCAGTGGCGAAATATAAGAACGTGCCGCCCTATCGCGAGACCGTAGACTATGTCACAAAAGTGAGCCAGAAGTACAGGAGCGCGCAACACGCGGCCGCGAAGAGCGCTGCAGTGGCAAAGCCCGCGCCGGACAAAGTAGTGGAAAAATCGGAACCGGCTGAGGGGGAAACTCATCACGTGATCGGATATATCGATCAGGAGGGCCGGCTGCACATCGCTACCCGTTAACTCGGAAATTATGTCCCACCTCCCCCCCACACATGCTGCCAAGCAGGTCTGGCGCCGCATCGTCCCACTTGCGCTTTTGATCGCGAGCGGATTGCCGGCGGCGGACCCCAAGGATACGCATCACGTGAAGGCCGTGCGCTTCTGGACGCTGGGAGATGTAACTCGAATAGCGGTTGAAACCGATGGCGCGTTTCAAGTCCGGTCCGACCGTTTGGAAAATCCCGACCGTCTCTTCTTCGACCTGGTGGGAACCCAACCTAGCCTAGGCGAAAAGAACATGACCGTTATTCCGGTCTCCGACCATCTGGTCCGCCAGATCCGCGTCGCCGAGACTCAGCGGAATGTAACCCGAATTGTTCTCGATATGGTGGGTCCGGCGGTAGCGACCACGTCGCGCTTGGACAATCCCAATCGACTAATCATTGAATTGCGGGCCCCGGCGCAGAGCGCGGCCGCCGCCAAGCCGCCCTTGGACACGATGGTAGTCGAAATTGTGCCGGTTGTTGAGAAAGAAAGCGTTCCTAAGGAAACGGCGCGGAAGGAGCCAATTGAACTTCGCCTGTTCAATCCCCCGCCTCCTGCGCAGGCCGAGCCGCAAAAAGCTGTTCAAGTGGCGATGCTCGAGCCGCCCAAGGTTGCGAGCCGCTCATCGAACACCGTTCTGGCGTCTAACTTCGCTTCCAAACTGGCGCCGAACTTCTCCAGCAGCTCACTCGCTGCGCCACCACCGCTACCGCTTGTTCCGTCGGTGACGTCCATCACACCCCCGACGCCGGCCGCTGTTCCGCCTTCTATTCCAGAAACCGCGCTTCCAGCGAAGCGTAACTCCGCCGGAGGACGCTCCATGATCCGCGTGCTCGGGCTCAAGGTCGGCAGGATCGTTCTCGATCCTGGACATGGCGGTCATGACACCGGTACCGTTGGACCGGAAGGCTTGCGTGAGAAGGACTTGGTTCTGGACGTCGCCAAACGGCTGGGGGCGCTGATCGAGGACCGTCTGGGCAGCGAGGTCATTTACACCCGCACCGATGACACTTTCGTCCCGCTGGAGCGCCGGACAGAGATAGCCAATGAAGCTAAGGCCGACCTGTTCTTGTCGATTCACGCCAATTCCTCCACGCTACACTCGGTGGCGGGCGTTGAGACGTATTACCTGAACTTCACCACTTCGAAGGCGGCGCTGGAAGTCGCGGCGCGAGAGAATGCGGGTTCGCAGAAGACCATTTACGAGCTGCAGGACCTGTTGGAGAAGATCGCGCTCAAGGACAAAGTGGAGGAGTCGCGCGAATTCGCGACGCGAATCCAGTCAGCACTCTTCAGCCTCTCGGCCAAAGGCGATCCCAAGGCCAAAGACCGAGGCATCCGGAAGGCTCCGTTCGTGGTTCTGATCGGCGCTACCATGCCGTCGGTGTTGTCGGAGATCGGCTTCATCAGCAATGCACACGATGAGAGCATCATGAAGCGCGCCGAATATCGCGATCGGCTGGCGGAAGCGCTATACAAGGGCTTGGCCGGGTACGCGAATACGTTGAGCCATTTCCAGGTGGCGCAGCGGCACTAGTCGAGCGCTATTGCTCCTGATGGAGTTCCATGAAAGCCGCTAAAGCCTACTGCATTCTTTCGGCGCTGGTCGCTAGCGCAGCAATGCCCCAGACGGAAGCCAACCCTAGCCAACAACAAGCCGAGCAGGTTTGGCAACAGATGCTCCTGGCAAAAGGTGGTCGGGATCGCCTGATGGCGGTTCGCTCCATGGCACAAACGCAACGGCAGAGAATATACGCCGCAAAGCCCCGGCTAAAGGACACAGACACCGAACTGGTCAGATTCTTCGTCTTCCCGGACCGCATGTGGCAATGGTTTGACGGCGGGTCTTCGGTGTTTGGATTGTCGTTGGATGTGTATAATCTGAGCCTTGGGGTGCACTATCTTGCTTATCCAAATGAGCCACCGCGCAAGCTTTCGGGCGGCGAGCCAGCAGGATACCACCTCTTGGAAGCGCAACTCATTTATCTGAACGAGAGCGAATGGCTGCACCCCCAACCGATGCGCATGATCCGCGATAGTATTCCACGCGGAGTCGATGCGATTGAGACCAAACTGGAGGGCGACCGCTATCGCGCGGATTTCCGCCTCGACAGGCATACGCATCTACCGGCCCGGATCATCGTTTACGTTCGAAATCACATCATCGGTCTGCCTGAAGTGAGTCAGGAACACTACGAACTCTCGAAATATCGCGAAATCGATGGGATCTTTGTCCCGACTCATGTGGTTCAGGGTATATCAGCGGCTCGGCCCTTCGCTTGGGACTATGACGTACACTTCAACGTTCCATTCCGTGAGGAGGCTTTCACATCACCCCCGTCGCTGGAGCGAGGGCCCTACGCGTGGCGCCGTGCGGACGACTCCAAATAGTCCTCACATCCACTGAGCTGGGTTCTTATCGCGCGATCGGTTCCGTCTTGCCGGCGTTGAATAACATTACTGGCTCGGAATCGAACGAGAGAAACTCCACGCGATTGCGACCCAGCTTCTTGGCCAGATACAAGGCTTCGTCCGCCTTCCGGATCAAGCCTTCCTGGGTCCAGGGCTGGCCGGGTAAAGCGGAGGTGGCGCCGAAGCTGGCCGTCACGCAGATCGAAGTTTCGTTGAGCGACATGCTGGGTTGGGCGAGCTGTTTGCGCAACCGCTCCGCCTGGCTGAAGCTGGTCTGCTGATCGCAGCCTGGCAGCAGGATGAGGAACTCCTCGCCACCATAACGGCCAACGAAGTCGTACGGCCGCATGGCGTTCTGCATCCGGCGAGCAGCCTCACACAGCACCGCGTCGCCGACCAGGTGCCCGTAATTGTCATTGACCGATTTGAAGTGATCGAGGTCCACCATAACGACGCCGACCGGACCCTTTTCGCGAGCTGAACGCGACAACTCGCGCGCCAGGTGGTCGAGAATGGAACCACGATTCCACAGATGAGTCAACGAATCTTTGGTGGCCTCCTCGCGTAAGGCCTCCCGCGCCGAAAGCAGCTCGGCCTGCAGATCCACCAGCCGGGTACCGGCGCGCAGCCGAACCTGAAGCTCATGCTGATCGAAGGGCTTGGTGAGGTAATCATCGGCGCCCGCTTCCATCCCCTCGATCAAATCTTCCTTCTGGCTCTTGGAGGTGAGCAGCAGGATGTAGATATAAGGTTCACGGGCCAGCTGCCGTATCCGCCGGCATACCTCCAGGCCAGTCATGCCGGGCATCATCCAATCCAGAATGGCAAGCGCCGGAGCTTGGTCTTGTTGAAGTATCTCGAAAGCCTCGACGCCATCGCAGGCCACGGCAACCTCGTAGCCCCACTTCCGGAGTGTGGCCTCCAGGAGATGGCGCGAAACGATGCTGTCGTCTGCTATTAAGATCTTCACGCGAGTCTCGCAAGAATACGCAAACTGGTTCCTACAAGGCTAAGATTATGCCCTATATCCTCTCATCGGCGGGCAATAGTATTAACCTTAGCGCCCCTAACGTTAAGAAGATAACACCTTTTCCTGCATCGTTTTCATGGCTGAGGTCCCGCGCTACCGACGGCGAGCTAGGCGGCCTAATCGGTCCAATGTGTCCTCTATATCGGCTAGGGTGGTCCGTGGATTAATAGTGCAGGTCCGAAGTACCGTCCGCCCGCGCAACACAGTGGACGTGATCAGCGCGAACCCGTCTTTGAGGATACTCTGCACCAACTTGAGATGAGCAGCGTCGTCGGCGCCTTCGTATCGGAAACAGACAATGCCCATTTGAGCGGGAGTCACGATCTCCCAGCCGGGCATTTTGCGAAGCCGCGCCTCGGTGAACTCTGCCAGCTGCGAAGCCCCGCTCCACGGCCGCCCGAAAGGACGCCATTCCGAACACCTTAATGGACATCCACAACTTCAACGCTCGAAAGCCGCGCGTGAGCTGCAGCCCGTGGTCGGTAAAGTTGAATTCGTCCGAATACTGGTGGGTGTCCTTCAGATATTCCGGAAAAACTAGAAAAGTGTCCCGCAGATGAGCCAAGTCCCGCACCACAACACAGCCGATTTCAAAGGGCTGGAACAGCCACTTATGCGGGTCGAGCGAAAGCGAGTCGGCCAGTTCCAAGCCGCCCAGCAATTCGCGGCCCCGATCGCAGATCACCGCAGCAGCCCCGTAGGCGCCATCCACGTGCAGCCAGAGATGCTGATCCTTGCATAGTCGCGAAAGTTCGCTTAAAGGATCGATGGCTCCCGTGTTGGTCGTGCCGGCGTTGGCAATCACACAGAACGGCCGCTTTCCCTCTGCGCGATCTTTCTCGATGGCACGCTCCAATTCGCCGACCGGCAGCCGGTAATCCGTATCGCAGGCTATCTTCCGCACGTTCTCCGGACGGCAAGCCGATTACACGTAAGGCTTTTTCGAGCGACGAGTGCGCCTGATCGGAAAAGTATACTGTCGCGCCATCCAGCCGATCGTCCAGCGCGACATGCCGCGCCACGGCCAGCGCCGTCAGATTGGCCATCGTGCCGCCGCTTACGAACAGCCCGCCGGCGCCGTTCGGAAATCCGCACGCCGCCCGCAGCCACTCGATCACCGCCAGTTCAACGGCTGCCGGTCCCGAGCCGCTGATCCAGGTTCCGGCAAAGACGTTATAGCCGGAGATCAGTGCATCCGCCATCGCGCTCACGAAGTTGCCCGGCCCGGGAACATACGCGAAGAACCGCGGGTGGTTCACGTGCATCGTATTCCGAGAGAATGTCGCGCTCCAGTTGTTCGAGCACGGCTTCAAACTCCATTCCGTGCTCGGGCGCCGGCTCGGTCAACGCCGCCCGCAAGGCGGCCGGTTCTCCTTTGGCTCCTACCGGTTGATTCGGGAAGCGTCGCGAGATGATCCACCAGCCGGTCCACCACGCGATATCCGATCTCGCGCATCCGTTCCGGAGAAAACTCCAACCGCGGATTCATCCGGCCGGTCCCAAAGCCCGCCCGATGGCCTGCTCCAGATCCTCCTTAGAAAGCCCGGTGCTGATGAACAGCTCCTGGCGCGCGCCGGCGCTCAGCGCAATCGCCTTCCAGCCATTCGTGGTCGGGACGGTGACGTGGATCTTCACCGTTCCTTTGGCATCGCGAACCGGACGAATTACTCCCGGGATAATGGATCGGATGGCGGGATTCTCTTCGAGCAGGCGCTCCAGGACATCGCGCAGCCCATCGATGATGCTGTGCTCGACCTTGAGCTTATTCTGCACCTTCCGCAGTCGCATGGCGGTCTAGTTGAATCGCTTCCGGTACTGAAAGTCGACGCTGAAGGCGCCGTTCTCATCCCGCAATGCAACCACGGACCATTGTTTATTGAGGTCCCACTGCACGCGGACGATCTGTTGGTTGGTGACGGCCAGATTGGTGATGTAGGTGACCGTGACGACGGTAGAGATCTGTTGCTCAGCGTAAGCCGCGCCTGCGGTACCGCGGTGATGTCGGTGAGCTGTGGATCGATCTTGATGTGGCTTACTCCAAAGAATCTCTGCAGCCGGCCCGAGGCAGGCGCGATGGCTTGGCTCAGCAGAGAGTTGCTGCTGGTGGCCAGTAGTTGGTGCTCTGCGCGGTCTGGTGGAGGCTAGCGGTCCCGTGGTGGACGGGGTGCGTCCCACCGCGAGCAACGCGATGATGTCGTTGGTCTCGAGCGGCGGATCGGAGCGATAAGAAAAATTCAGCTTATTGAGCGGGCCGGCAAAACGGATGTCGACCACGATGCCGCGCTCGTGCGTTTCCAGATCCATGTCGATAATGGGCTCGATCTTGGCGCGGGTTGTGAAGTCGATTTCGCCGCGATTGATGGTGTACTTGTTTCCGAAGAACTCGATTTCGCCGGAGTTGACGCGTGACGTTGCCCAGCACCATCGGCAGCTCGGGAGTTCCGCGCAAACGCAGGTTGGCCTCGGCCTGGATATTCCGCGTCAGCGAAGTCTGCACCTCCAGACTGCGCGAGCTCACGATATTGATGTCAAACTGGACGCCCCGCAAGTATTCGTTCGGCGCGGCTGCCAGGGAGACCGGTTTGTCGGTGGAGGCCAGCAAAGAGCCGACGTCGGTCCGGGGGTTGAAGCTGGCGCGGTCGACCGTGACCGTTCCCGAGAGCACGCTGCTCTCCGAGGTGCCGATCAGGCTCACGTTTCCGCTCATGGTGACGCTGAGGCCATCGGGCGTGCGATAACGCACGTTTTGCGCCGAGGCTCGGACGGAATAGACCAGCGCGGCGCCGCGAAATCCGACGAAGCTGCCGGTCTCGAAGGCGACGTTGCCGCCTCCGGTGACCGCGCGTCAGGTTCTGCACCGTGGCGCGATTGCGATCGAACAGGATCAACCCGTTGGCTTGGTCGACGCCATTGGGAAAGTCGCGCAAAAACAAAGAGGCATTCTGAAGTTGCAGACGCCCGTCGATTTGCGGCTCGGTCAACGGGCCGCGCACCGTCATGTCCACTACCGATGCCCCGGAAGCCAGCAGGTTGGGATTGAAAATCTGCAAAATGGACAGACTGATGCGGCCCTTCACGCTGAGATCCCATGGATTCTTGGTATCGAGAGCCAGGCGGCCCGCCACGCTCAGAGTAGTGTCGGTGGCGACGAAATCGGCGCTCCGGATATCGATGCTCTTCAAGGTAGCTTCCAGCCGGACGGGCTGGGCATTCTTCAATACCAGATCCTCAAGCTTCAGGCCTCCCAGCGGTTGCGCGTTCGGACCGGCATTCAGCTGCACGGCGGAAAGAGTCACATCCGCCTTCATTTGATCCAACCGGTTGAGCGGGCCGCTGATGGTCATTTCGCCTTGCAAGAAGCCGTCGAACGGCAGATCCTTGCGCAGATGCTCCCCCGGAGCCAGGTCATGCAGCGCGGCAAACGTGACATGCGGAATTTGGAAATGCGCCTGCCCGGGATAATCGCCTTCCATGCGCCACTCGCCGCTGCCGCTCAAGCTGAATGCCGCCGAAGTTGACTCGCGCGTCGATGCTTAACACCGGCAGCCGCGTGCTGGCGGTCAATTGGATGTTGCCGTAGGGGCGGCCGTCCAACACAGCGTTGCGCAGGTTCAATTGACCATTCAGCGATGTGAGACTGACCGCATTTTTCACCACTTTCGCCGTGCCATTGGCTTTCAGATCCACATCGCCGCCCAGGCCTTGGCGGTAGTCTTGCACGTGTTTGATCTGCGCCACGCCGATGCGGTTGCCGGCCATTTCGAAACGCAGCGATCCATCGCTCCAGTCGTTGGCGGGATGATTATAAACGCCATTCCCGGTGATTATGGCGCGCACCGCTCTGGAGTTCTCCGTTCTGCACCTCGAGCGACGTTGGAGTATAGGTGATATCGGCCCGCGCGCGATCGAAATGCTCGCCATAAGCCGCGATATTCGGCACATTCACGCTGCCGGTCAGCACCGGCGAATCGAACGTCCCGGTCACCTGCAAAGTTCCGAAGAGCGTTCCGGTCACCGCGATCTGGCTCCCGCTTTCCGCCGCCAGTTCGTGGAGGTCGGCGCCTTGCAGCGAAATCAGAGCTGAGATGGAGCTGGATTCTTCCAGCTTCCAGTCGCGCAGCCCGACGCGGCCTTGCCCTTCCACGCGCATCTTGCCTTGCTCGATAGTCAGAGTATTCAGATTGGCTAAGGATTTGTTGATGTCGACCGATGCTGTAAAGTGATCGAATTCGCGCTGGTCGAGAGCCAGATGTGTAATATCGGTTTTTCCCGTTATCCGCAGGTCGGAAAGTGGGCCGGATATGTTGCCGTCAAAACGCAACTGGCCGCCGTGAAGAGCGATCGGTAGCTGTTCCGGAGGAGTCTGCATCGAACAGCGGAAAGACCGGCAGAAGCTCGTTGAAATCGCTGGTGGTCACGTGGATTGTCAGATTCTCGCCCAGCGTTCCGGACATAGCGACGTGAGTGGATCCGAAGATAGATTTCCGAGTTTACCAGCTGGATCTTCCGCCGCATTTTGGTCGTAGTCGATTGCGATGCCGCCTTTCAACGGCACACCCTTAGACGCCGGGCGCGATATTCAGCTTGCTTTGCGCTTTGACGCCGTGTCAGACGCCCTCGCGCCAGTACGGCCTCCAGGTGGACCGTTCCATCCACCGTTCCGCTCAAGTCGCCAACTTCGCGCTGCCCTAGCACGGCGAGCTCCTGGATGGAGAAACCGCTGGCCGTCCCATTGAGAGTAAATCTACTTGAAATCGGCCAACTGCGCGTCGCCGTGAAAATGTCCGTTTAGCCCGGACACATCCAAATCCCGCAGAATTGATTCGCGCCGGCGTGACCTCCACGCGCGATTCCAAGACGATATTCTTCACGCTGGTGTCTTTGTAGCTGTAAGCCAACCCGCGGCCGATGAGTTTTCCTTCGACCTTATATTGAAGCGGATTGATCTCCACCGATCCCGGAACCCGAGAACGAGAAACCGCCGGTCGATTCCAGCGGCAGCCCGAACGCCTGGTTCAAATTCTTGACCGGCAGCGCCGCGGAGATTTCGAGCGCGGCCTTGCGGCGCGGACAAATCGTTTACCGCGCCCTTCAATTCGATATTGGCGCCTTCGACGACAGGCTGGTTTCGAGCACCTGGATGGAGTTCCGTTCCAGCGCGAGCTTGGTATAGAGGTCGAAGGCGAGAGGATGTTTGATTTGCGGCGCGGACAATTGCAGTTCGTGCGAAGAGATAGTGCCGGTATAGCGGGGCCCGGAGGGTCGTACCCGAGCGTGGCCTGTAGTGCGTTGCCTTGAACGTCCAGCGGAACTCGCTGCGAATTATATTCAGCGAATCCGTTGCGTAGGGCGAAGTGTCGAACCTTCAGATCGAGAAGCTGTTCGGCGAAATTTTGCTTCGAGCGAGGGATCTTGGGAGTGGGGACATTGGTCGAGCCGTCGGGCGCCACGGTCACGTAGATTTGCGGCTTTTCCACGTCCAGCGACGCAATGTCCACCTGCTTCTTCAAAGCAGAGATGATCTTCAGGCCGATTCGAATCTTATCCGCTCGAAAAAAGGGCGGCGCGGATGCAGGCTCCCGGCCGTGAATAATGAAAGGCCCCACTTCGGCTGTCAGGCTATGCCAGTCGTAGTTGAACTTGCCGATCTCCACGCGGCCGCCGCTGGCATTCTGAGACACGGCGACGATTTTTTCGCGGACCTTGTTCTTGAACCAATCGCTTTGAACGGTAAGCAGGCCGGCGACGACAATCGCCAGCAGCGATTCCAGCCAGGCCCAGCAGGCCGAACGCGGCAATCTTGACGGGCTCGCTCATTTGAGCGCCTCGTCCAGATAATTAATCGTCACCTGCTTGCGCGTCTCCGCCATCCACGTATCTAATGCCTGATCGATGCGCTGCTGGGTAAGGATTTCCTCGATCTTCGCGTGCGAGTCTTCCAGCGTAGGAATGGATTGAATGCCTTGCTGCTTCCACTCAGCGAGTTCTTGATCGTAATAAGTCTTGACGTCGGCGTCGGGAATCTGAATCGCGGGACGAAAACGGTAATCGATGAAGCGCAGCAGCGTCAACTGCCATAAAAGACGCCGCTGAAGGGCATCTTCGGTTATTCCATATTCCCGGAGCTTCTGCTGATACAGCGATTCGGGAGCATAGCTCAGCTTCACGTCGCGTAAAGAAGCCTCGGCTTCGCTGGACGCAGGCAGCGGGTAGCGGCTCAAGTTCCATATCACGCTTGATCAGCGCCTGCTCGATGAGACGGGCTGCCGCCTTTTTCCGTTCGGCCACACTAAAATCCGGCTTCTCATGATTCAAGAAAGCCGTGAGCCGGATCTCTTCTTCCACCTGGCCTTCGGTGATCACCTGGTTTCCGACGGAAATGGCGATGCGGTCGATAATCTCCGGCTTGGACCAAGCAGCAAGAAGCAGCCAGCAGCAGGCAGACCTCTCATCAAAATGCCTGCCCGATCGAGATGTGAAATTGGAAAATATTGATTCTCTGCGTCACGATAGGCGGTACCGTTACTCCGGGAGGCGGATTGGTCGAACCGCAATACAAGATTTGATTGATGTTGCCTTGGCACCCCACGAAGCGCGGCGAATTGGGGCTTAGCGAGAAGTCCGCGCGCACCGGACCGATGGGAGTGCGGTAGCGGATCCCGAATCCGAAACCCTGCACCGCGTAATCGAAGTCCTGCAGATTTCGCTGCCGGAACCGGAAGCTTATATCTTTCACATCGGCATACACGTTTCCGAAGTCGTTAAACAACACACCTCCCAAATTGTCGCCGATGAGAGGAAACCGAAGCTCGAAGGTATTGTTGAACAGAGCATTTCCTCCGATCGGGAAGCCAGTGACCAAATCACGCGGGCCGGCCTGGAAATCGGGAAAAGCGCGGTTCGACATGGACCCGCCAGCGAAGAGCCGCTCGGCCAGCGGAATCTCCGGCAGCCCCGCAGTAGCGCTCGATCAGGCCGAAAGTGGTGCTGCGCGCAAATACCAGATTCTTGGTAAGCGACGTATAAGTCGAGTTTTGGGCCAACAGGCGCCCAAATCCGGTCTGAGAACCGAACGCGCCCGCGGCTAGCTGAAGGTCGACGGTGTTGTATATACCGTGATGCGCATCCAGCGGATCATCGCGGCGGTCTTGAACAAAAGTGGTGGAAACGAACCCAACCCGCACTGGTTGTGAAAGCAGCGGGATCAGTTCCGGAGAGACCAGCGGGGTCCCGAGAATATTGACCTTCCGAAAGGTGTAGCGATATTGAATCGTATTGGCCCGCGATAGCTTCTGTCCCAATTGCACCGATCCCTCTTCACGCCGGGCAGAGAAGGTCCGGATATTATGCGAAGTATCGAATAGCCCGGAAAACTGAAGGCTCAGATTCGGGTTTCCTTCAAACTGCGGCGCCAGATAGGTGAGCAGCACGCGTTGTTCGAGCGTCGACACCAAGCTCTGAAGGCCGACCGTATGGCCGAGACCGAAGATATTCAACCTGCTGATGCCGAAGATAAAGCGCGGGCTAAACCCGTGGTGCCGGCTGGGGAGGTGAGCGTAGTGGTGCCTCCGCCGATGTTCCCGATCTCCGCCCCGACTCCGAAATTCATGGAGTAACGCTTCGCCTCCTCGGTGGAGTAGAGGACATATTTGGTGGGCTCGTTCCCTTCCGGGTTTTGAATCGCGGCATTTACTCGCGCGAATATCCCGAGGTCATAGAGGCGTCTCTGGCTGCCCGTGATCCGGTCCTGCGAAAGTGGATCGCCCGGCTGGAGATGAATCCGGCTCCGGACCAGATCCGGCTTGGTTCGATACAAGCCGCTTATCAGAACATCGCGTACATACAGACGCCCGCCCGGGGTGACGACGAATTCCAGGTTCACGTGGTTGGGCTCCGCGGCAGGCGTGGCCGTGAAGTCGAACTTCGCCTCGGCGTAACCATTATTGAAGTAGTAATCGAGAGTCGAGTCCCGGTCTGAAGCGACGGCCAAATCGCTATACGGCTGCCCCGCGGTGGATTGTAGAATTAAACGCAGAGCATCCTCATCTTGGGGTGAGACGCCGCGAAAGCTGAGCTTAGACACAAACCACTGCGCGCCCTCTTTAATCTCAACGAAGACAGCGACGTGGCCGCCCTTTCCCTGGTAGTCGTCAACTTTCCTGCCGCTCACTTGAACATCTCGAAAGCCATTGGAATGGTACAGATCGCGAATGGAGTTGAGGTCGCGCTCCAGAAGGTCCTCGCGATAACGCCCGTAACGGTAGCGAATGAACGTGGCCGGCAGGATATTCATCCGCTCGCGGATTGTGTCTTCATCAAAATAATGATCGCCCTCAATAACCAGTTTGACGATCTTATGCCGAACGCCTTTTTCAATCTGGTAGTCGATCAATTGGCTGCCATTGGGCGGCTGGGCTAGGCTGTAGCTCACCTGGGCATCGAAATATCCCTGCGATTCGAGATAAGTGACCAGGTCGCGGGTTCCTTCCATCAGCAAGTCGCGGTCGACGGTGCGTTCTTCGTAGATCGGCAGGATGCTTCGCAGCTTGCCCGCCGAGACTTTCGCGCCGATCACCCGCACATCCACCGGCGGTCCGCTGTCGATATTGAGCGTGGGGGTGACGGTGTTGCTGTCGGGATGATAATCCAGCTTCTCCAGGGTTACTTTGGCGAGCAGCCGATTATGCTTCGGATACCACTCGCGCACATTATCGACGCCATTTTGGACGCGATTCTCGGTGACATATCGCCAACCCAGCAAGCCGCGAAATCGTTTCCATCCAGCCGACTTTATGATGCTCTCCGTGGAACGCTCGGGAGTGCCCGTCACGATGACGCCATCAAACTTCGCGCGCGTGCCCGCGGCGACATCGAAGTCGATGTTCACCTGTTGAGTATTCGAGTCAAAGGTGGTCTGCGGCTTCACCATTGCACTATACAAACCGTTTCGCCTGGCGACATCGACCAGGTGCTCGACCGCTCGATTCAAGTCCCTTCGACATATTCGGCGCCGAGCTGCAGCCTGGTTGCCACCACTAATTGACCTTCGTTGGGAGGCTCCGGAACGCCATTCACGCGCAACGTGTCCCACGAAATAGCTGGGCTTGGTCAAGAACTTCAGATTCACGCCCGACGCCCCCAGGGTAGCGTCCACCGCGATGTCGGCGTACTCCCCGGTCGCATACAGGCGCTGGATAGCATCCCGCACGGTCGCGCTGCGCAATGGCTCGCCCGGCCGTAGCGGAAGCATTGCAATCAACCGGTCCGTCGCCAAGGGCTGCTTCTCGGGATCGAATTGTATGCTCGCAATCGTCTTCCCTTCGTACTCGCCGGTAGCAGCCGTCGACCGGGAACCAGCTTAGAACGGCAAGCGTGGACACACTTACCCACCAGCCCAGCCGGGTCGACACAAGCGACCATCTTAGCGCATCGGCTGGTACCATCTGGATGTATGACCCCGCTGCATTTGGAACGTTACTCGCGGCAGATTCGGTTTCCGGGCATCGGTGAAGCGGGGCAACAACGATTGTTGGACGCGCGCGTGGCGGTGGTGGGTTGCGGCGCGCTGGGCAGTTTTCAGGCCGGAGCACTGGCGCGGGCCGGGGTCGGTTTTCTGCGGATCATCGACCGCGATTACGTCGAGCTGAGCAATCTGCAAAGGCAATGGCTGTTCGACCAATGCGACGTCGAGCAAGGCCTTCCGAAGGCGATCGCGGCGGCGCGCAAGATCGCGGCCATTAATTCGGACATCGAAGTCGAGCCGGCCGTGGCCGACCTGACGCCAGAGAACATCGACGACCTGCTGGGCGATGTCGGCTTGATTCTCGACGGCACCGACAATTTCGAGACCCGCTACTTGATCAACGATTACGCCGTGAGGCGCGGCCGGCCATGGGTTTATGGCGCGGCGGTGGGAAGCTACGGAATCACGATGCCGGTGGTGCCAGGAACGACGGCATGCCTGCGGTGCGTTTATCCCGATCCGCCCGCGGGCGCCCAACCCACGTGTGAGACAGCCGGCGTGTTGGGATCCATCACCGCACTCATCGCCAGCCTGCAGGTGAGCGAAGCGCTCAAGATCCTATGCGGCGCTGAAGTATCCCGCAAGATCACAACTGTGGATGTGTGGAGCGGTGAAATTCGGCAGCTTGTCCAGCCTTCACCTGATGAACACTGTCCAACTTGCGGCCGTCGCGAGTTTCCCTATCTCAACGGCGAGCGTCGATCGCCCGTGAGCCTGTGCGGGCGCAATGCCGTGCAGATCCACGAGCGTAGCCGGCCTGTGGATCTTAATGATCTGGCCGCGCGGCTGGCTCCCCTGGGCGTGGTGCGCGCCAACGAGTTCGCTCTCAGGTTCGAGACGCCACCTTATCTCCTGACCGTCTTTCGCGACGGCCGAGCGATCGTGAAGGGAACCACCGATATCGGGGTGGCACGGAGTTTGTATGCGCGGTACGTGGGGGCTTAGTTGCTACCCTCCAAATTCGGCGCTAAGCTCGTGGGTAGAGAGGCCCAGAATGCGTAGTATCCTGCCGGTGTTAATTTCGGGTTTCATCCTGGCCGCCCCAGCGTTTGCCCAGCGCGGCGGAGGTCACGGTGGTGGTGGCGGCATGCGCGGCGGCGGAGGTGGCATGCGCGGGGGCGGAGGTGGATTCCGTGGTGGCGGGGGCTTCCGCGGTGGCGGGGGCTTCCGCGGTGGTGGGGGCTTCCGCGGTGGTGGTTTCCGCGGCACTGGATTTCGGGGCGGCTTTAACCGCGGCTTTGGATTCCGTGGGCGATTCGGGATCGTTCCGTTTTATGGACTTTACGGTGGCTATGGATATTACGATCCGTTCTTCTACGATTCCTATTCTGATTACTCAGGTTATTCTAATCCGTATCCGTACGGATACGCGGGCTCAAGTGGTTACTCTTCGGGCGGACCCAGCGTGATGATTGTTTCGAATTCTCCGTATGGCTACCCAGCGGCGCCGCCTCCCGACTATGCGCCACCCCCGGAGCCAGCCGTTCGGCAATATCCACCCGCTGCTCAAGAACAGAAATACGAGACGCCGCTATTCCTGCTCGCGTTCAAGGATGGCAGTATCAAGGCCGTGCTCGCCTACTGGGTGGATGGTGCGACACTACACTATGTGTCGATGGACCACGAACAGAGGCAAGCGGCACTCGCCTCGGTCGACCGTGACTTGAGCGAGCGCTTCAACCGCGAACGCAACGTTACTTTCAGCCTGCCGCGCTGACGTCACAATGTCTTAATCCGACAGGGTCTTAATCAACGACAGGCCCACGCCAAAGCGGGTTGCAATCGTTCCAATCATCTTGAAACCACAGGCGGCATAAAAACCCTGAGCATGAGGATTACCGATGACATGTAGCAAGGATGATCCTTGTGCGCGTGCCACATCAGCGCAGTGTTCCACCAACAACCTTCCAACGCCGCTCCGCCATAATCTGGGCTCGACAAATAAGGCGTCGAGCTCGGTTTGACCACCCTCCCGAGGCAGTACGGCAGAAAACCCAAGGATTGCGCCGTCCTGCTCCGCAACGAAGACTCGATTAGCTTCGATCTGCTCCAGCGGCAGCTCAATGGCATCCGGATTGGCGAGCAAGGCATCGCGATCCCCTGGATTATTGAGGGACGCTCGCCTTTGCAAAGCTTCGAGGGTCTTCTGCTCCGATACGATCGCGGGTCGAATCAGGACGGTGTTTGGCATATGTTCGCTGACCCCTTCTCAGACTACACTGAAGAGCATGACTAGACGAACGCTGGTGGGCACTCTGGCTGTCGCCGCAGCCTCGCGAACACAAGGCCAAAACAAGGAATGGAAGCCCAAGCTGGGAGTGCTGGGGCCGTTCACCGAAGCCAACGTGGCATTCGCGCGTCAGGAAGGCTTCACCAACATGATCCTGGGCGCCGACCCGCGATCTTCGCTTGATGCCAGCACGATGACAGACGAAAAGATCGAGCGCGTGAAGGCGACGCTGGCCGCGAATCAGATGCACGTTTCGGCGTTTCAGTTGGCGCAGAACCACATCTCCGCCGACGCGGCGCAGCGCGCCAACGAGAACAGCTATTTCGTGAAAGCCATCGAGTTGGCCGGAAAACTGGGCGTTCCCTACATCGGAACCTGTTCCGGCAAAGACGCGAGCAAGCCATTTCAAGCGCAAGTGGACGAAATCGTTCGCGTCTATAACGAAAAATATTTCTGCAGTCTGCGAGAAGAACCACGTGCGGATTCTCTGGGAGCCTTGGCCCGGCGGGCCGAATCTGGCCGTCAGCCCGGTGGGTTTCGAAGCGCTGTTCAAAGGCTTCGGCGACTCGCCTCATGTAGGGCTGCAGTACGATCCGTCGCACCTGGTCTGGCAGATGATGGATCCTATCCAGACCGCCCGTGATTTCGTCGACAAAATCTACGATGTGCACCTGAAGGACACCGAGATTCGCTGGGACGTGCTGCGCCGCTGCGGGATCAATCCGGTGAACGCCGCGAAATGGTGGAGTTACCGGCTGCCCGGCCTCGGTTCCATCCAGTGGTCCGAATTCTTCAGCGTGCTCCAAAGGGCCGGCTACACCGGTGCGATGAGCATCGAGCACGAAGACAATTTGTACGGCGCGGACCATCCCGGTCCCGAATTCAGCGACGGACTACAAAACCGGCTTCCAGATGGCGCACCGCTATCTGCGACAATACGTGCCTGATTAAACATGGTTGGCGAATGGCTCGGGGCGTCGTTTATCGGACGACGCGGAGGTCACGATCTTCCTGCGATCAGCGGTGGCTGACGGCCAACTCGCTTTTCAGCGCGTCCTTGAACATCTCCAGATCCTGCTCGTTGTTGTAAAAATGCGGCGACACTCGAAGATGCCCGCGCCGGGCCGCTACCAGCACACGCTTCTCCTTCAGCGCGCGCGCCAGCGCGGAGACATCGCGATTTTCAAATCGTGCGGCGACGATCGGCGAGGCTTGAACTTTGACGCTGCGCGCCGAGGCCGCGCAGGATGTCGCGCGTCTTCGCTGCCAAGCCCAGCACGCGCTGCTCAATCACCTCCGGACCGATCTCCAGCATCAGGTCAATGGAAGCTTCCATGGCGTAGAGCAACGCGAGAGACACCGAGCCACCTTCGTATTTTTCTGCTGTGGCCGTCAGCTCCGGAACGCCGTGGTGCAGATTGTCGACGTTGCGCCAGTCGCGATGGCTGCGCCAGCCCATCGACATTCGGACGAAGCCGCTGTGCGCAAATCCGGCCGCACATACATGAACCCAGCGCCGTTCGGCGAGAGCATCCACTTATAGGCGTGAACCGCCAGCATGTCCGGCTGAATGCGGCTGGCATCGAAACGCAGCGCGCCCAGACTTTGCGTGCCATCGACGTACAGCAGCACACCTCGCCGCGCGAAGAGAATCCGCGATTTCAGCCAGCGGCGGCGCGAAGCCGGTATTGTAATTCGCCGAGCTGATAGCGACCAGCCGGGTTCGTCTCATCCACCGATTCGTAGAAGCGCTCCCACGGACGTCTCGATCATTTCCACACCAAGGCGATCCAGCAGCGCGGGCGCGTAGAGATTATTCGGAAACTCGTGTTCCAGCGTAACGATGCGATCACCCGCGCGCCAGTCGAGGCCGGTGAGTAAAATTCCGAGCGCGGTGGAAGCGTTGGGAACGAAGGCGATATCTTCCGGTCCAGCAACATATCAGCCGGCCGATCTTCGACCTCAGGCGATCGGCATCATCGTACCAGGTCAAGAAATCCCAACAGGCCACCTCGTCGCGATGCGCGAAATGCCGGGTTACGGCTTCGGTTGACCGCCTAGGCAACTGGCCGAACGTCGCCGTGTTGAGATAGGTCCAGTTGCGCGAGAGCGGGGAAATCGTCACGAACCGCTGCCCAGTCGACCATCATGGCCGGGTCTTCCCTGCGATAAACGCCGCCGCGTAATCTTTGCCGACATCATCCCGCTGCTTGCTTCGGCGCTCGACCACTTCCACCAATCCCTCCGCGAGCTTCTTGCCGATCGTGATGCGGTACGGAATACCGATCAGGTCCGCATCCTTGAACTTCACTCCCGGCCGCTCATCGCGATCGTCGAACAGCACATCCAGACCCATTTTGCGGCAGCTTTCGTAGATCTCTTCCGACGCCGACCGCAGCGCCGGCGTCTGTGACGGACACGGGCGTAATCACGACATCGAACGGAGCGATGGCGGCGGGAAGCGCCATCCCGTCCTGGTCGTGATGAAGTTCCGCGGCTGCACTCAAGATGCGCTCCAAGTAGACGTTGTAAGAACCGATGTTCACTGTGATGTCTTCCCTCGCTTCGTTTTGAACTTGAAGATCCATTACTTTCGAATCCGGAGAGCCGAGTTTGGAGACACGGCCGATCTCAATGCACTTGAAGAAATCGAGCATGCCGCCGCATTTCAGACATCTGTCGCCGGTGCTACATGCCGCAGGTCGAAATACTCGGCCTCAAAATCCTCGCCAGGAGTGACATGCCGCAGATGATAATCGTCTTGGTTGGCGCCCGCGATCATGTTGCGGCGGCCTCGCAGCGCCTCATCCGCAACAATGCGCATATTCTTGACGCCGACCGGTCCCAGCGATCCTGCGTCAGCGCCGAACCACTTGCGGATTTCCTCGGCATGCGCAGGCCGGAATTCGGCGGCTTGCACCGCGAGGGCGAACTTCGTTTCGTTCAACGAATGATCGCCGCGCACGAGCGCCAGCACCGGCTTGCCGTCGGCGACCAGCACCAGGCTCTTCATCTGCGAGGTCTCGGGAAGACCGGCGAAATCGGCCACGTCGGCGATGGTTTTCCTTCCGGGCGTGTGGAACACTTCGGGCGTGAAGTCGCCGTCTGGATCAGGGATGGGTGGCGGCGTCGCTCGCGCCGAGGCGTTCTCCAACCCCACCGCATAGCCGCAACTCCGGCAGCGCATCACGTGAACTTCGCCGGCATCCGAAGCAGCCACAAAGATCGCGCCCGTATAAGCCTCGACCGCCATGTATGTCAGTCCGCAGCGATCCAATATTTTTGAATAGGCATCGTAGTGCTTCTGATACGAGACATCCCGCGCCGCTGCATCGAGATCGAACGAGAATGATTCACTTACTAGAAACTGCCGGGCACGCAGCAGGTCGGGACGCGAGTGCTTCTGCTCATCGAACCGCGTCTGAATATGATGCCAGATCTGCGGAAGCTGGCGGTAGCTGCGCAGCTCTCCTTCCGCGATTGCGGCTACCACGCTGGCGGCTCGATGTAAGACCGGCAGCCGCAGCTCCTGCCCACCGATCGCGTCCATTTCTTCACGGACAATCTGCGCGATCTTCCCGAGCGAGCGCTGCCCCAGAAACAGGTAAATGTAAACGCCGGGCAACAATTGCCGGATATAGCCTGCCCGCAGGAGCAATTGACGGCCCATGCTTTCCCCATCCGCTGGATACTCGCGCAGCGTGGGGATGAAGAGCTTGCTCCAGCGCATGGAATTTCAGTGTAGTTGAATTTCAGTGTAGCCCAGGGTAATTGTGCGATATGCTAGATCCATCTTTAATCGCCATGTCACCTTCAATGCTGGTAGCAACCGTACTTAGCGTAGCGCCGGTTTTTGCGGCGTCCTGCGAGAGCCTGGCTTCGCTTCCACTGCCGGACACCATCATTACCTCAGCGCAGGTCGTCGCGTCGAACAAGGATCTAGCGCCCTACTGCCGGGTCGCGGCTACGCTCAAGCCCTCCAGTGACTCCGATATCAAGATCGAAGTCTGGATGCCAGCCTCGGGTTGGAACGGCAAGTTTGAAGCGGTCGGCAATGGCGGCTGGTCGGGCGCGATCAGCACTCCGGCGCTGGCAGCAGCGGTTCAGCGCGGCTTCGCTTCGGCCAGTACCGATACCGGACACGAGGGTTCCAGCGCCCGTTTCGCGCTCGACCATCCCGAAAAACTGGTCGATTACGGATATCGCTCCGTCCACGAGATGACGGTGAAGAGCAAAGCCATTATCGCGGCTTATTACGGGAAGGGCGCCAAGCTTTCCTACTGGAATGGCTGTTCGGCCGGCGGCAAACAGGGGCTCAAGGAAGCCCAGCGATTTCCGGAAGATTTCGATGCGATCATTGCCGGTGCCCCGGCCTACAATTGGACGGCCGCGCGGCCCATGCATTATGGATCGCGCAAGCAGTGCATGGCGACGAAGCGAGTTACATTCCGCCGGTGAAGTACGCGCTCATCCACAATGCCGCCCTGGAGGCGTGCGATGCGCGCGATGGGGTGAAAGACGGGATCGTGGATGATCCGACGCGCTGCCAGTTCGACCCAAAGGTGCTGGAGTGCAAGGGCGCTGACGGCTCCGCATGTTTGACCGCGCCTCAAGTAGAATCAGCCCGCAGAATTTACTCGGGTGTCGCGAATTCGCGCACCAAAGAACAGATCTTCCCTGGGTTAGAGCCAGGGAGCGAGCTCGGCTGGGCCGTCATGGCGGGCCCCCAGGCGTTTGGAATAGCACAGGAACATTTCAAGTATGTAGTGTTCAAGGATCCGAGCTGGGATTACCGGACGCTTAATTTCGACAGTGACATCGCGCTGGCCGAGAAAACGGACAACGGCATCATCAATGCCACCGATCCGAATCTGCGGCCATTCTTCTCTCATGGGGGAAAGCTGCTGCAATACCATGGCTGGAACGACTGGCAGATCGCGCCGCTGAGTAGCGTCAATTATTACAAGACCGTGCTGGACACGTTGGGCGGCGCCGCGAAAGTGAAGGATTCCTATCGCCTGTTCATGGTTCCCGGGATGGGCCACTGCGGAGGCAGCGAGGGTACCGACCACTTCGACATGCTCACTGCCATGGAGCAATGGGTGGAGAACGGCAAGGCGCCCGATCAGATCATCGCGTCCCGCGTAAAGGATGGCGCCGTTGACCGCACGCGCCCGCTGTGCCCGTATCCTCAGGTGGCAAATTACAGAGGATCGGGAAGCACGGATGAAGCAGCGAATTTCGTGTGTAAGGCGCCGTAAAGGTGCTGATTAATTGGTGATTGTGATCGTCGCCGACGCACTGGCGACTCCGCCCACCGTCACTACCACCGGTTGAGATCCAGTCGCAATACCGCCCGGAACTTGCACATTTATCTGCGTCACGCCCACGAGACCGGAAGGAATGCCGATGAAATCGATCTTCGCTGTCGCTCCGCCAATCGTCACACTCGTTGGCTGCGCCGGCTTCGGAAGATCCGCAATCGCAGCCGATGCGGGAGGCGCGGCACCGGTCGAGATGGCCGGAGAAACAGTCCCTGCGCCAGTAATATAAAACGCGATCTCCTGACCGCGCGCCGCCGCTACGGTGGGAGCCAGCGCGCCGGTTGAATCAGTGAAAATCCCTGGAGCGGCCGCGGCCACCTGGAAGGATTGCGTGGTCACTTGCCCGTTGTTATTGACGCTGAGCACTGCCGGGCTGTTGGCCGTCGCCTCATACGGGATCTGCACGTTCAGCTGGCCCGTAGAGACGTAATACAGTGGCGCGGCGATCCCATTCACCAGCACCGCGACTCCTCCGGTCGAAAGCGGCAGAGGCACACTGGACGCGCTCTGTGTTACGGGAGAGAACTGAGATCCGAACACACTCAGAATCGAGCCCGGGGCGAACCCTTGCTTGAAACTAGCCCCATTTGCGAGACCCGTGATCGCTGGCGTGGCGCTGGAGCCAGAACCAGACGCCGCTACGCTGACATTCACCGATGCGCTGCCGGCGCTGTTGTAGGTCGCTGTAATTGTTCCGGCCCCAACCGGCAACTGCAAGCCGTTCACCGCCAGAGTTGCAGTCACCGTCCCCGCCGATCCGGTCAATAAGGCTGATCCCAGTGAAGTCCCGTCGATCGAAAATGAGACTGACCCGGACGGGGTCGTTCCGTCTGTTGAGCTGACGGTGGCCATCAAATACACAACTGCGTTCGGGGATACACTGGTCAAATTGCTAAGCAGCGAGATCCTGGCGGCCGAGGTGGGTGGTGTCACTTTCCCACCGGTCCATCCCATCACCAGATTGTACGTATCCACCGACCCGAGCCCGGTCGCTTGGTCGTAGCCGACGCCGGCGTCGTATCCAACTGGATTGGTAGTGCAGTTCAGGGCTCTGCGCGAACAGGGGATGGTGACGATGTTATTTCCGGTGGTGATGTCGTGAAAGATCGCTGGGTTCGATTGCGCGAGCGCATACATATTCGGATTGATATTGCCGACGCCACCCGACCCAATCTGTTGATTCAGAAGCGCCACCAGTCCGGCAAACGCGGGCGTTGGCACCGACGTGCCCCCGTAAACCTGTCGGCTCCCGCCAGTGTAGACCAGGTAGCCGTCATGATCGGCCGATGCGTTTAGCGATACGTCGGGTACATGGCGGGCGTTGTCGCTCGGCACGCCCGGACCGGTTTGCCACGAAGGCTTGGAAAATAAAATGCTCGCGCCGCCACCACTCGAAGACGGCTGACCGTCTGCCACGCTGTCGTTCCAGGTCGTCTCTGGAACGTAAGATAGGGCCGATGCCCCATTTGCATTGTTGGTGAGATTCCAATAGGTCCCCGTCCCCTCCACGAATTCCGTTCCACCCACGCTGGTCACTTCCGGAAGACTGCCCGGAAGGTCAACACTTAGCCCGGGATTTTGTGAATCGGCGCAATCCGCCGCGCCATTGTCGCCCGAGGCCGCCAGCCACGTGATTCCTTGCGCGTTGGCTTGCTTCGCCCACTGTTGGAACGAATCGATGTCCGACCGAGCCGACTCCTGCTCGCAATTGCCATAGCTCACACTGACCACCGGCGCAAGGCTCTGGTCGATGGCGTACTGCACCGAAGTCATGACATCTGATGAATACACAAAAATGATGCTGGCATTTCGCGCCACCGCGCCCGACCATTCCAAATCCAGGTCAGACTCGGCCAGGTCTCCCGATTTAGAGCTGTTGCCGGGGTTACTCGACCCTGGCACCAGCAGCGTCTGAGGGTCGTTGGCTGGAAGATTGAATATAGAGCGGAACTGCTCGATGTCGGAAAGATTTACCTCAATTTGGCCAGCGACCGCGATCTTCTGTCCGGAGCCGTTGATACCGGCAGCGTATAACGGCGTCATGTCGTAAATCGAAGCCAAATCGTCGGGCGCCAGATAGTGAGCCTGGCTTGAACTGGATGTATAAGCAGGCTTCGTCAGCGAGTGAAGCCGCGGCTTCATCCGGAAATCGTTCAGGCCGCGAATGCTCTGTACTACCGAACCGAATGCTGCCGGCACACTCGGCTCCGACGCATTCGCGTAGTGGGTCTCGCCATCCGCCACGTAACTATGAATTTCGGTTTGAAAGGCCGGCTCGACCCGCGCCGCCGTTCCGCTGGCCGCAATCCAGTTTCGCCCGCGAGACACCGAAACAACTTGCAAGCCCTGCTGCTGAAGCCATTGGGTGATCTTGTTAATATCGGCATCGCTCGCGCCGAAGCGTTGCCCATATTCTTCCGGGGTTAGCCAATGGTGATAATTTGGTGAGCCCGGCGTCTGCTGTTCGGCCAGGAGTTTCTCGAGTTCAGCCTGCTGATTCGCCGACGACGCAAGCCGCAGAGTTATGTAAGACATTGCAAGCGACGGCGCCACCCGCCCCTGGTCAATGGCGGCCAACGCCTTCGGATGGAGATGCCCCGTCAGGACGGTGCGTACTCGATTATCGACTGTTTGCGTAATCCGGCCGGTTTGCGCCATGGAGCAGGTGACACAGCAGATCGTCGCTAAGGCGCTGATGGTAAACGAATTAATACACTTCGCGCGCATTGTTCCTTTCCAGTAGCGCCACCGATGAGGTACTTACATTGCGACGGCTCGCTAGCAGCAGGCGTTTCAACGGCTGAAAAAACTCAATGTGGACGGCCACGCGTGCGTCTATTTTACGGCAACCATGGCAAACGAATTGCTTTTGAATTGTAAGATTTGGTAGGGGGAAATGCCTAAGCGTATCCGATGGACTTTTTGTCTTCTCTCTCTCCTGGTATCTTGCAAGTCCGAACTGCGAGCGCAGCCGCCGGCTGACCCGCAATTGCTGACTTACGACGAAATCGTACAACTGTATCAACAGGCGGATCCGCCCCCGCCACTGCGCGACAAATTGAAGAAACTATTGACGACGCCCTTCGTCCGGAACAATGCATCCGACGCCGGCCGGACGCCTTTGAAGCCCAGCTCAGCAGAAATGGGATCGTTTTTGAGAGTGGTGCAATGGAACATCGAACGCGGACTCGAGTTCGATGCCATTCGATTCGCTTTCAGTGATCCGAAGCAGTTCAATGCTTTGATGGAAGACAAGGGGTCCAAGGCGAGCGAAAGCGAGCGGGCATCCATTCGAGAACAAATCGCCCTTCTTGAGCAGGCCGACTTGCTGGTCCTGAATGAAGTGGACTGGGGCATGAATCGCACCTTGTTCCGAAACGTTGCGGCAGAGTTGGCGGATAGACTTGGAATGAATTACGCGTATGGGGTCGAATTTGTTGAAGTAGACCCCATCACAATGGGTATCGACCAACAAGTTATCGTTCGCGAGGTCGCGGAAGCCTATGCGGATCCACATGACAGCAAGGCGGAAATGATCGAGCATGTCCAACAGGTGATGAAGCCTGACCCGGAACGTTACCGAGGTATGCATGGCACGGCGATACTCAGCCGTTATCGATTGGAAAACGTGCGACTGATTCCATTCGTGGTCCAGGGTCACGATTGGTACGCCGACGAAAAGAAGGCTTCGATTGCAGCTAAGGCGGAAGGCAAGGTGAGTGCGGCTGTCTTCAAAGAACAGCTCATTCGTCAGGTCCGGCGCGGCGGACGGATGATGCTATTAGCCGACATCTCAGACCCCGATCTTCCTTCAGGTAAGGTAACGATAGTGGCCACCCACCTGGAAGACGTCACGACGCCCGCAAAGCGGCAGAGGCAACTGGAAGAAATCCTCGACAAGATCGCGGATAGTGATCACCCTGTCATTTTGGCGGGCGACATGAACACCTCCACCCATACCGGCGTGCCCATTAGCGTGACGCGGGCTATGAAGCAGAGGTTCGGCAATGGAAAGTGGTGGGCTGAAGAGGGAACAGTCGAAGCCCTTCGATACGCAACACCTATGGGATGGGCATACAATGTCTCTCTCGGGTTGATTGGATTCACGAGGAAGGTGAATGACCCAACAAGAAAGAGCATTCCATTGATGGGCGAGAATCCCGAAGCGAAGTTCTTCTCAATGTTGGAAAAATTCCAGTTTACGGACGGAAACACGTTTGATTTCCGAGGTGAGAAGGAGCATTCCTCCAACGGGCGGAGCGGAAAGCTTGCCAATTCAAACGAACGAAGCGAGAAAGGGTTTGTTCCGACTAATGAACTGGGAAAAACGTACGGCCCAATCGGGCGCTACAAACTGGACTGGATATTCGTTCGGCCAGCGGAGCTGAAGCGACCAAACGGAAATTCGGAAGAATCGCGCTTCGTCCCCTATTATGGACGAACACTCAAGGACCTGAATCATAGTATTCCAGAACGGATCTCGGATCATAACCCGATCACCGTCGATCTGCCGCTGGGCGAAGCGCGCGCGACAAATCCGCTAGCGGCCAAGACCTGGTGAGTTCACTGATTGCCTGGATTGGCGTAGTGAGGATAAGCTATCAGTCATGGAACGGCGGGAATTTATCACTATGCTCGCGGCTCTGCAGGCCGCGGCGAAGCTCAATGCGCAGACATCCAACGGGATGATCTACAGGAATCTCGGGACCACAGGCCAGCGTGTTTCCGCTCTCGGTCTGGGCGGGTATCACATGGGCGTGCCGAAGGAAGAGAGCGAGAGTATCCGGATTGTACGGAGCGCCATCGATAGAGGCATCACGTTTCTCGACAACTCGTGCGATTACCACGATGGAGGAAGCGAAATCCGCATGGGTAAGGCGCTCAGGGACGGATACAGGAAGCGCGTTTTCCTGATGACCAAGTACAACGGGCGCACGCGTAGCATGGCGGCAAAGCAAATTGACGAATCGCTAAGACGTCTGCAAGTGGAGACGATCGACCTGATTCAGTTCCACGAGAACATCCGGATGGAGGATCCGGATCGCTTTTTCGCTCCAGGCGGCGCGCTGGAGGCTGTGATGGCGGCGAAAAAGGCCGGCAAGGTGCGGTATATCGGATTCACCGGGCATAAAGATCCAGCCGTGCATTTGCGAATGCTGGACGTGGCGGCGCAGAACAAGTTCCATTTCGATTCCTGCCAGATGCCGCTGAACGTGCTGGACTATCACTTCCGGAGTTTCGCGCATCAGGTGGTGCCGCGCCTTGTGAAGGAAGGGATCGCCGTGCTGGGGATGAAGCCGATGGCGTTTGGCGATGTGCTGAAAGCCGGCGTGGCCACACCGATCGAATGTCTACACTATGCGTTGAATCTTCCAACGTCGGTGGTGATTAACGGATGCGACTCGATGGAGCGCCTGGATCAGGCTTTCGAGGCGGTGCGGACCTTTAAGCCGATGTCCGAGCAGCAACTCCAGGCGATCGTTTCGAAGACTAAGGAAGCCGCGATGACTGGGAAGTTTGAGCTCTTCAAAACGACCACACAGTTCGATGGAACAGCCCAGCATCCGGAATGGATGGGCTGAGGTTAGGCTTCGCTCCAGCGATCGATCATGGCCAAGCTTCCGTGGCGATCCTTGCGCGAACGCTCAGACCCGTCAGGCAAAGCTGCGAACTGCGGCGGCTTCATCGTCAAACACTTCAAATACGGTGTAAAGTTTGGTGATCTGCAGCAAGTCCTTGACCCGCTTGCTCAGGCCGAGCAACTTCAGCTGGCCGCCGTGATTGGTCACGGTCGTGAAACTGGAAACCATTTCTCCAATCCCCGAGCTATCGATATAGGAAACCTCGCTCAGGTTGATCAGAATTTTCTTCTCGCCCTTGTTGGCTAAATCCCGGATCGTATCCCGAAAACTGCTGGCGCCCTCGCCCAGGGTGATGCGACCAGCCGAATCGATTACTGTTACGTCCCCCACTTTGCGTGTGCTCAGTTTAACACTCACGAATTCGAACCTCCCTCAATATTCTTGGATCTCATCAACTGGCTTTCGCCAGGTACTTCACCATTCGCACTTCGGTCCCACTGGGGTGCCCACGGCGAACCTGAAACTCGTCTACGAACGCTTGCATCAGAAGAAGTCCCCGACCGGACTGCCGCAAGAGATTCTCTTCTGCCAGCGGATCAGGCACGTCCACCATTTCAAAGCCTTCGCCTTCATCGGCGATCACGACCGTCAGGCGATCAGAGCCTTTTGTTACGGAAACATGCACCTTCTTGCGCGCGTTGTAACGGTTCCCGTGAACCACGGCATTCACCATGCTCTCACGAACCGCCATTCCCAACTGATGTAACTCTTCTTCTCCAAAACCAATGGCATGCGCCTCCTCGAGAACCGCAGCCTCCGCGATTTCCACGCTGTCCAGATTGGAATCGAGCAGCATGTGGCGGTCTGGCATAGATTCGCTTAGCGGGCCGCAGCGTGGCCAAGTCGAATGTTTACAATAGAATACTCAGACCGGGAAAGTCAAGAACGAGGTCCCGGTTGGGGGTGTCGGGCGGATGCAATCTTCGAGGCTTCCGGCGCATGCTCGATCAAGCGCTTGATCTGGGGAGCTAAATCCTTGAAGATCTGCACCGCTAGCGCGCTGGTGAACCGATAGGATGCCGCTTTCGAGCCCGGCACGTAGGCAACGATCGTCCCATAGAACCGGTCGTCCACCATGAACACGAATGTAGCGGTTCGGCTCACCGGCTTGGATCCAATTACATGTCCTGATGCCGAGAAGCTCTCCAGACGATTGTCCCCTGTGCCGGTTTTGCCCCCGACGGGAATCATTTTGCCATTCGACAAAACAATCGATTTGACTGCGCGCCGGCCGGTCCCATTCTCAACCACGCCGATCATGTCGTGACGAACCAGACTGGCGATTTCAGGTGCAATGACGCGCTTTCCGGCCGGGATGTCGCGGCTCACGATAGTCTCGGTAGGAGTGCCTCCGCCGAAATGCAACTGATCGATCTTCATGGCCGGATATCGAACGCCGCCGTTCATCACGATTCCCGCCAACTCGGCCAGCGCCGCCGGCGTGTCACCTGATACTCCGATCGTGGTTGCGTACGAAGGGACTAACGAATCGAACGGATAGCCCTGCCGCTTCCAGGATTTCCAGATCTCGCGGAAAGCATCCTGCTCGAGCAGCGTACGGATGCGATTATCCTGGGCGGTCTTATGGGCGGTCTTAAAGAGCCACCAGTAGACTTCCTGCCGCTGCTGCGCGCTGTTCGCACTAATGTCTTTCAAATGCGCGCCAGGATGCCGTTGAAGATAGTTGAGCATCCATAACTCGAGCGGATGGACATGCGCCAGATAGCCGCGGTCAGACAGATTGAATTTGTCAGGACCATACTTCCTGTAAAGCTTGGCGGGATCTTCGCGCACCAGCGCAGCGGCTGGAAAATGAGCCTGCATGAAAGCCGTGAACTGGTCGAGGTTGGCGGCCGGGCGGACGGATCTGTAAATCACGGCGGCGCGCAGCGGAGTCAGATGCACCATGCCATGCACCAGCGCTTCGAGTGCCTGATCGGGCGACTGGCCACGATACTTCTCATAGAAACGGCCCAGGTAGAGCCGCCCTTCCTGGTCGGCGAAACGGGTCAGATATTGCTGCCGGGCCGGAGAGTTCCGATCTTGGAGGACTGCCGGCGAAGCGCCGGGCACGCGGAAACGGTAATAGTTCACAATATCGCGCATCAGCCGGACGAACGCGAGGTTGACCGAATTCTGGAAGGCGCTACTCACGGTGAACATCTGGCCGTTTTCAAATCTTTCGAAATTCTCGAAGTGATGCACGCCGCCGGCTGTGAAAAATGTCTCGCCTGGATTACCGGAATATTTGCGCTGCAGCGCGGCTTGCAGCATAGTCTTCAGGCTGCGATCTTGCGCCGTCGCAAGGTACTTTAGCGCCCATTCGGTCAAATGATCGTCCGGCTTGGTGGCCAGGGCCTTTAGTTTTTCGGACGAGAGCGCAGCGTATTGCTGGTGCAGGGCGGCGACGATCTCCAGGTAGGTAATCAGAGTTCTCAGCTTGGCCGTTGAGCCGAGTTCCAGCTTAGTATCCTGATTAATATTAAGAGGTTGATTCAAGTTGTCGGTCTGAACCCGCAGCAGGTTCACGCCCGAACCTCGCTCGTAGAGAGTAAAACTATAAACCACTTTCGACGGGTCGCCCTGCTCTAGAAGTTGATACTGTGACAGTCCGGCCGCTTGCGCCTGTTTGGGGTCGGCGACGCGTTCGAAAAACTGCGTGATACTTTGCTGGGCGGTTTGATCGATGGTCGTATGGACAGACAGATCCAAGCGGTCGAGCTCGTATGTGCTCGAAAGTCCGAGCAGTGGCAGCAACGCTACCCGAACAGTATTGGCGGCTTTATTTTCGACAAAGTTTTGCGGTCTCACGGCGGGAGCACGCCTCAAAGGCTGCACACGAGCCCTGAGCGCCAAGTCGCGCAACCCGGTCGAAATGATCCCTCGTTCGCCTAGCGCCAAAAGGTAACGATCCGTTTGAAAAGCCAAGTTGTCCGGATCATCCACCAGATAATGGGCGGGTGCGCGCAGCGCCAGCAGCAGCGACAATACTTCTCGATACCCTAACGCGCGATCCAACATCTGGCTGGGACTAAGATTCGACTCAGGAACGAGAAGAAGCGGGTCGACCTTGGAAACATCGGCGCCGTACCACGCCCACAGCCCGTCACCGAGCCCTTCGACATCACCGAACCCGGCCGACGCGGCTAGAGGAATCGAATTAAGATAATCGCGTACGATCCCTTGCTGTGCCTCCAGCGTGGCACTTCCTTGTTGGTAAGCCGCCAATGTCGCGGAGGTCATCTGCCGGAATTTTTCGAGCGGTGAGTGCGTCCGGCCACCCGGCGAGTGCCGCATTTTTTCGAGCTGCGTCGCCAACGTACTGCCGCCGATGACCGGATGACGCGGATCGACCGCGTGCAAGCCGTAGTCCAGCACGGCCTTCATTGAACGGTCCCATTCGACCGCCGGATTTCTATTGGGGTACCTCGCATCCAACATGTGCCGGTTTTCGATAAACAACAATGTAGTCACCACCAACGGAGGGATGTCGGCGTAAGTATGGTAAATGCGCTTCGGCTTCGCGGCGGCGAACAAGTCCCGTCCGTCGCGATCGGTGATCTTCAACCCCGCCTGATCTTTCTGGGGATAGACCGGATATACGCCCGTGCGTGTGAGGATGGAGTAAAACTTCGAATCCTCGGCCTGGGCATCAACGTGAAATCCCGCAGCTTGTAAGCGCGGGAGGAAAACAGGCATGCGCGCGTAACCGAGCGCCCAATCATAAGGACCGGCAGCTGGGTAGTCGATGGCATGGCTTGGGCCGTCGCTAACACGGTATGTAATGTGCCTGTCCGCCGCGCGAAAAACCTGCGACTGCAGCCAGGAATTTCTTAGCTCGAAAGAAATGCCCGCGATCATCACCAGAGCGATCAATACGACGACCGTAATCCGTTGAGCGCGCCTAGATTTTAGAAGAGATGGCCAACTGATACGGGATAATAGCGGATAATCCGTGGCCCATTCGTTTCCGCGACTGTTCACGCCTGCCCCCGCACCTTGGATGCATGAGCATGTCAAAAAGTCGCACTGTCACCACTGTTTAACGCCGGTCCAGCACAACTGGATACCCAGCGTTATCAACCACAGCGACAGTGCCACGCGGAATGCGCGTTGGGGGGCAACGCCCGCAAGGTACGTTCCTGCCAGACCGCCCAGCAGCCCGCCGATTATCAGGCGGGTCAAGATGACGGAGTCGTAATTGCCGGCGCTCAACTGAAATCCGCTGCCGACCAGCGAAACGCACAGCCCGAAAAACAGATCAGTTCCGACGACCTGCGCCGCAGTCAACGGAGTGATCGCCAATAGGACGAGCGATCCTAATGCCCCAGCGCCGGCCGACGAAAATCCAACCTCGGCGCCGATCGGAAGAGTGGCGAAGGGCAGCCATCGAGAACGGTCTCGAACCGGCTGTTGAGCGGGTCGAAGCCACAGACGGTATAGATTGAGCGCTGCCATGAGGACGATGGTCGAGCCGAGCGCTGCGAACAGGATAGGCTGACGGCCTGGAGTGTTTAACTTCGCCAGGAGCACCGACCCGATCAGCACTCCTGGCACTCCGCCCGCCAGCATGTATCCGAGCACCCGGAAGTCTACCTGTTTGCGATATAGCTGCATCGGAACAACCAGCAGCTTCACCGCAACGCCAAATGCCAGCGCTGTCCCTACGGCATGGACGGGTGGCATGTGGAAGAAGAGGATCAGGACCGGCGCAGTGATAATGCCTGCGCCGACGCCCGTGATTCCAATCGCAACGGCAATCAGAAATCCAAGGACGATCTCCATATAACCCTGAGATTCAATCGCTAGCGATGTGGATGCCGCATTCGAGTTTGCGTCCGCCCCACCGGCCGGATCTCAAATTGTCTGGATCGGCCGGCGGCGTCGTGCAAGGCGCGCAGCCGATACTGGAATATCCACTGTCGTATAGTGGAAGCACGGGAATGCCTCGCCGTTTCAGATAGCTCCACACGTCCGCGTTTGTCCAATCCGCCAGCGGACTCACCTTCAGCAACTGCTGGCCGGTCGGCAGCTTGAAATGATCGACGGTTTGAAGATTCGCGCGCGTCGGCGATTGCTCCCGTCGCAGCGCGGTGAACCAAATGCCGTAGTCGGCTAACCCGCGGAAAAGCGGTTCCACTTTGCGCATCCCGCAGCAACGGTCCGGCGCGCTCTGGTAGAGGATGCCGAACTGGGACTCCTGCTCGGCCACGGTGAGTCTGGACGAGAGATTGACCAGGTTCAGCCGCAACCGCTCGGTCATTTGGTCGCGATAAGCATAGGTTTCCGGGAAATGGTAGCCCGTTTCGAGAAACAACACTGGGATGTCAGGCTGCTCCGCCACCAGCAGATCCACGAGCACCATGCACTCAGCCTGAAAGCTGCAGGTGACACACGCGCGCGCGGGATCTTCAGAAAGCACGCGCGGATCACGGTTGAAGCTTCTTCGATTTTGCTATCGAGCTTAATTTCGAGCGGCGTCATCTAAATTCCCTCGCCTCCGGTCAGGGATTCATCCGGCAGCAGAACGCCAGATTCCTCCAGCCTTCGAATGACCTCGTCGGCTGCCAGCGAATCGTCCAAGGGCAATTCAAAATCAGACTCTTGGTCTGAAACGAGCAAGACAAGTAAGCCTGTTGCACCGGCATCCAGGTCTGTGTCGTTCGCTATAACAACCGAACACCCACGATCGAACAGCTTTCGCTCCAAAAGCCACGCCAGTTGTTCTCTGCGGCCGAGTGCCACGGTTGCACCCGAATGCCGGTAACGTGCGATCCGCTCCGCCGCCGTCACGCGGCCGAGCTTTAACTCGATTGTCCGCCGTGCGCGTTCCGCCTGCACCGCTGAGAGAATCATCCCGGCGCCCACGGTCGCATTGGTTGACGGATCGAGCAGGATGAAGCTGCCGGTGGCGCGGTTCTGCCGAGTAAGCGTCGAAATAGATCGGCCGGCTGGTTTCGATTCGCAGCAACGCCGATGGCGTTCATTTCCAAGCCGCTCGGCCGGCTCGTGCGCCAGCGTGGTTATATTCACGCGATGCTTTATGGCTTTCACTTCGGCCTGCCACACTCTGCGCCGTGTGCTTGACCACATAAGTTTTCGCCGGGTCGAGCGGCTGCTCGTTCAGCCACACTACGCTGGCATCGAACTGGCGCGCCACCTCCGGCAGTCTTTGCGCGGACGCGATCATGTCGCCCCGGCTGATATCCAGCTCGTCTTCGAGCGTCAGCGTCACCGACATCGGCGCGATGGCTTCCTGAAGCGGGTCCATCGAAGGTCTCGATACTCTGTACTCGCGACCGCTGCCCCGAGGGAAACGCCACGAATGACATCGCCCGGCCGGACGGCGCCCGAAACAACCTGCCCCGCGTAGCCGCGAAAAGTCTGGTCGGGACGCACCACACGCTGCACAGGAAAGCGAAACGCAGCCGCGCGCACTCGATCGAGCACGGGTACAGTCTCCAGGAACTCCAGCAGGCTGGGCCCTTCGAACCAGGGCATCTTGCGGCTGCGGCGCACCACGTTGTCGCCTTCGAGCGCGCTGATGGGCAAGAAATAAACTTGCGGAGTCGCGTCTAGACGTCCCAGGAATTCGCGGAACTCTCGCTCGATCGCGCGAAAGACCGCTTCGTCGTATTCGACCAGGTCCATCTTGTTCACGGCGATCGCAAAGTTCGGAATGCCCAGCAGCGATGCAATGTAGGCATGCCGGCGCGATTGCGGCAAGATGCCGTTGCGCGCGTCGATCAGAATAATCGCCAGCTCTGCGGTCGATGCGCCGGTGGCCATGTTGCGCGTGTATTGCTCGTGACCCGGCGTGTCGGCAATGATGAACTTGCGCCGAGCCGTCGCGAAGTAGCGATACGCGACATCGATGGTGATGCCCTGTTCGCGCTCGGCCCGCAAGCCGTCGGTCAGCAGTGAAAAATCGATCGGTCCCGCCGACCGGTTCACCGACGCCTTGGTCACCGCCTTCAATTGGTCTTCGTAAACATTCTGCGAATCGTAAAGAAGCCGGCCGATGAGTGTTGACTTGCCATCGTCCACGCTGCCGGCGGTAGTGAAGCGCAGCAGATCCTTGGCTTGCTCCTGGGCGAGGAAAGTCTCAATGTCGAAAGCGAGCGCGTGGTCTGCCAGAGCGGCCATTAGAAATATCCTTCCCGCTTCTTCATTTCCATGGAGCCGTCCTGATCGTGATCGATCACCCGGTTCTCGCGCTCCGAGCGCCGGAACGAAACCAGTTCCTCGATGATCTTAGGTACGGTGTCTGCGTCGGATCGAATTGCGCCGGTGCAGGGGCTGCAACCAAGCGAACGCATCCGGCAGCGCACCCATTGCGGCCTTTTCGCCAGGCAAGCATCGGGATGAACGGCTGCTCGACTGGAATCAAAGTGTCGCCGCGAACCAGCATTTCGCGGTCTTTGGCGAAATACATAGGCACAATCGGAATTTTCTCGACATGGATGTACTGCCAAACATCCATCTCGGTCCAGTTCGAAAGCGGAAACACCCGCAAGCTTTCGCCCGGCTCGATTCGCGCGTTGTAGAGGTTCCACAACTCCGGCCGCTGATTCTTAGGATCCCATTGGCCCTTGGCATCGCGAAAGGAAAAGATGCGCTCCTTGGCGCGCGATTTTTCTTCGTCTCGCCGTGCCCCGCCGATCGCCGCATCGAACCCGCCGGCGCGCAGGCCATCCAGCAGGCCTTTCGTTTTGAGCAACCCGCAGCAGCGCTGCGTTCCCAGCCGGAATGGATTTGCGCCGTCGGCGATCGCCTGCTGATTGGTGTGTACGATCAGCTTCGTGCCCACTTCGCGCGTGTAGCTGTCGCGGAATTCGATCATCTCGCGGAATTTGTAGGTGGTATCGATGTGCAGCAGCGGGAAAGGAATCGCGCCCGGATGAAAAGCCTTCTGCGCCAGCCTTAGCGAGCACCGAGGAATCCTTGCCGATCGAATACAAGCATCACCGGCCGCTGAAACTCCGACGCCACTTCCCGAAGAATGTGGATGCTTTCGGCTTCGAGCAGCTTGAGATGGCCGAGTGTGGACATCAACAGCAGATTAACACGTAATCTGCCCAATGTCTATAGAGATTACAATGTTTAAGAAACAAGTCCTTCTTTTTTAAGGTCTTCCAAAAGCTCACCATGCGCATTTCGCGGATACCCAAAGTCCCAGAAAGGTTCCCCGGCTGAAGTCTCCCAGACACGCTTTTCACGGTCGGTCAGCAAGGCTTCGAATCGGCGATCCAATCTTGGACATCGGCGTCCAGACCAACCATGGCGATAATTCCGCGTAGATCCAGATCGTTGCGGTAGTCTTCCAATCCCAATTTGTAGCCGCGCTCGACGGACTCGACGAACTTCCGCCAGCGGTCGATCAAACCTGCGCGCCCAGCCCGAACGACATGCTCGGGATATCCGTTATCGCGAAGATAGGCGACCATCTGCTCGTCAGTCATACGCCCGTCTGGCTTGCCGGCGGAAGTAGCGCTCGCCGTCGTTGGGGATGAAGAATGTTCGGATGGTGCCGTCCGGATTATAGGCGCCGAAATAGCCGTGACGCCGGTCGAACCGGCTGAACTCGCCATTGGATCGCCTGGCTTCCAGAATCGGACCGCCGCGTGGTGCATCCCTCAATTCCTGTGCCAACCGAAGATACTCTTGCTTGCTGATGTTGCCAAACTCGGACCCATGCTTGGTGTAATGCTCGTCGAGTTGTGCCCGGCTTCGGAAACCGGGTCCGCTGGCCCATAACAGAGCCGGGATCAGAAGACCCGCGATCAGACTAAAGATGAACGTTCGCATGGCTCACATCGTGGCTCAGCTAGGGCGTGGATTAGAGATGAACCGCGTTCTTGGTTAGCGTAGCACGTAGCTGCGCGTGGCACGTCTTAGGCCTTCCGACACCGTCCTATAAACCAGCTGTGGGCCGAATTCGCGCGCTTCCGTACTAATCGGCGATTTCGTTACCGGCGCGGATAACCCCAGAGCTGGGACCGCAATCATATGGGCGCCCAGTCAAACCGCGGCGCCGAACAGGGACCCAAATCCCGTTCGGACGGCAGGAATCGTTTCGGCGGCCACGCCATAGGCGGCTCCGACGGCGGCGCCAAGAAGATAGTTGGACCACCCGCGCGGCGGCCTTTTTCTCCTGGCGCGTAGGAGTGTGATGGAGCACATTCTTCGACCATCAGGAGAGACGCGGCTAGACCTCCTGTTGCTCCGGCGAGCAGACCGCGCCACGGTTTCGATTTCCGTCTAAGTCGCATGCGCGGCCTCCCTCTTCTCTTCATCAGGCAAAGCGGGCACGTCCTCGGATAAAGCTAAGCCGGGTGCAATTCTCGCCACTTCGGACAGAAATTGCCGGGCAACGGTGTGCATGGCGAACTCTTCGACGTCTCGCGATCCGGCGGCTCCGAGTAAACGCCGTAGATCAGGATCACAATTCAGCAGGATCAAAGCATTTGCAAGACATTCAGGATGGTCCGGCTCAAATAGGACGCCATGGCGAACTACTTCGGGGACAGCGGCGGCGTTCGCCGCGATAATCGCTTTCCCGGCCGCCATAGCCTCCAGAAACACGATGCCGAAGCCCTCCTGAACGCTGGGCAGACAAAAGACGTCGGCTCGATTGTATTCGGTGGCGAGCTGGTCAATGCTCACGTCGCCGACCCAGGTGATGAACCGTTCGATCGCCCAGCTCGCGCGTCATGTCGTGCAATCGACCGCGCTCCGGCCCGTTGCCCGACAATTCTCACTTCCAACTCCGGCATCCGGCCGCGGAGCAACGCGACAGCGCGCAACAATACATCCAAACGCTTACGCGGATAGAACCGGCAGACCGATAAAACGGTGAACTTTCTCGGATCGGGCGCGGCTGGATTCGCGGAAACGATCGCGCCAGGCGTCCAGATCGATCAACTCCGGCACTACGACCGCGTTCCTTACGCCATAGAGTTCTTCGAGACGCTGGGCGCAATAGCGGCTGACGGTGATGACCAGATCGGCGCGCCGCGCATGTATGGCTTCGAGCCGGGCTTGAAGCGCCATGCTGGCCCGAGTCGCGCCGTGTTCGAAACGGACCGCATCGCCTAGAACGCCTTTGATACAGGCGATGTGCGGCGGGCGATTCCGCGCCGGCCAGCACGATTGTATAGCCATCGGCATCGATGCCGATGGTCGCGTCGCCGTCGAACCGGCGCCAGCGCAGTGTCTCATTAAAAAGGATGCGCGTGGCCATATAGGCCGGCGTGAAACGCGCGGGGCGATTATGTCGATTTCGACTCCCAGCTCGCGAAGCGCTCGTGCCAGCGTCCAGGTTCCGACGTAGCATCCGCTGCCCCGCTCGCACATTCAGAGGAATCGCCGTTATGAACTGAAGCCGGCTCATGAACTGTTGCCCAAGCCCAGGCGGAAAGCTGTCCGGTTATCCAATGTGTTGGTTCCCCGGGCTGTTCTCGCTGAACGATTTTACCGTTCCCGGAGCCGCCACGAAGCAGGGGAGACGGCAAAAACCCTGCACCACACCGAACATTTTCCGCCTGGACTACCTTCAAGGAGCGACCTTCGCTTTCCTGCCGCCGTCCTCCTTCGGTCCGCGATTCAGAAGAGGCAAACAGCAAAAGCCTCCTCTAGGCCGGGTGGACGTTCCCATCGTCCACTCAACTATTAGAGGCCCATCCAAGGATCTAGTTTCGCGATGAGAGGTTCTCGCGGACCTCGGATTTTTCCTCGGTTTTGCGCCTCGTGAAATGCTAGAATAACAGTTGCAAATCAGATCCTGTCTCTGTCCTTTTTAGCCCAGTATTTTCAAGGAGTTAACTCTTGGCAAGTCCTGACGATCCGACTATCCCGCCGACGCCGCCCGGCCCCGGCTCGCAAATACCGCTGGGGGGCGATGGCGGCAACAAAAATATAATCTCGATCAACATCGAAGACGAGATGCGGCGGTCGTATCTCGACTACTCGATGAGCGTGATCATCGGGCGCGCGCTGCCCGACATTCGCGACGGTCTGAAGCCGGTGCATCGGCGAATTTTGTACGCCATGTCGGAGATGGGCTTGGCGTTCAACCGCGCCTATCGCAAGTGCGCCGGCATCGTCGGCGAAGTGCTGGGCAACTACCATCCGCACGGCGACCAATCGGTTTATGACGCCTTGGTCCGCATGGCGCAGGATTTTTCGCTGCGCTATCCGCTGGTGGACGGCCAAGGCAACTTCGGATCGGTGGATGGCGATCCGCCGGCGGCCTACCGGTACACCGAAGCGCGGCTGTCGCGCATCGACACCGCGCTGCTGGAAGACCTCGACAAAGAGACGGTCGATTTTCGTCCGAACTTCGACGAGCGCCGCGTCGAGCCCGAGGTTCTTCCGACGCGGGTTCCGAATCTGCTGATCAACGGATCGTCGGGCATCGCGGTCGGTATGGCTACCAACATCCCGCCGCACAACCTTACCGAAATCATCAACGCGACCATTGCGCTGGTGCAGAAGCCCGAGACACTCGCTGGCCGAAATCGCAGCCATGGTGCAGGGACCCGATTTCCCGACCGGCGGTTTCATTCTGGGCCGGCAGGGGATTGTCGATTACTTCGCCAGGGGCCGCGGCAGTCTCAAGCTGCGCGCCAAGGCCGCTACCGAGCCGATGGGGAAGGACCGCGAAGCGATCGTGGTCACCGAGATTCCCTATCAGGTGAACAAAGCGCGGCTGATCGAAGCCGCCGCCGGGCTGGTGAACGAAAAAAAGATCGAAGGCATCTCGGAAATTCGCGACGAAAGCGATCGCGACGGCATGCGCATCGTCTTCGAGTTGAAGCGCGGCGAGCAGGCCGAAGTCATTCTGAACAATCTCTACAAGCAGACCCAGCTCCAGGTCAATTACGGCGTGATCATGTTGTCCATCGTGGGTGGACAGCCGCGCGAGTTGGGCCTGATGGACGTTCTGAGGCGCTTCATCGATCATCGCATCGACGTGGTGCGGCGCCGTACCGACTATCTGCTGCGCAGAGCGCGCGAGCGCGAGCATATTTTGCTTGGCTTCAAGAAAGCGCTCGACAATCTGGATGCGGTGATCAAGCTGATCCGCGGGTCTAAGACGCCGAAAGAAGCGCGCGACGGCCTGATCGGCAGCTTCGAGTTCACCGAGAAACAGGCCCAAGCGATCATCGAACTGCAACTCCAGCGCCTGACTGGCATGGAGATCCAGAAGATCGTCGACGAGCTGGGCTCCATCCAGAAGGAGATCGCCGAGTATCTGGAGATCTTAGCTTCGGACAAGAAGCTGCGCGGCCTGATCGTCCAGGAGCTGAAGGACGTACAGAAGGAGTTCGGCGACGAGCGCCGCACGCAGATTATCGAAGACACGGGCGAGATCCTTCTGGAAGACCTGATCCAGGTGGAAGACGTCGCCGTGACCGTGACGCGCGGCGGCTATCTGAAGCGCACCGCCGTGGATACCTACCGCCGGCAATCGCGCGGAGGCAAGGGCCGCATCGGAATGGGCACGCGCACCGAGGACGTGGTCGAGAATCTGGTGGTCGCGTCCACGCACGCCTATTTGCTGGTCTTTACCACCAAGGGCCGCGTCTATTGGCTGAAGATCTACGAAATTCCCGATGCGGGCACTACCGGCAAGGGCAAGCACGTTTCAGGTCTGATCAATCTGCAAGCCGACGAAGCGGTGAAGGCGTTTCTGCCGGTGAAGGATTTCGTTGCGGGCCAGTTCATCGTGATGGTGACCCAGCAGGGCGTGATCAAGAAGTGCGAGCTGACCGAGTTCGACAATCCGATGTCGCGCGGCATTATCGCTCTATCGCTGGACGAAGGCGATGAGTTGCTGGCGGCGCGGCTGACCAACGGCGAGAACTACATCTTCCTGGGCACGCACGACGGCAAAGCCATCCGCTTCCACGAAAAAGACGTGCGGGCGATGGGCCGGCCGGCGCGCGGAGTTCGCGCCATGGATCTGGCCGATGGCGACTTGATCATCGGCGCCGAGGTGGTGGAGAAGGAAGGGCTGATTCTGTCGATTTCCGAGCACGGCTTCGGCAAGCGAACTCCGCTGGAGGATTACCGGCTGACAGCCCGCGGCGGAAAAGGCGTGATCAACATGAAGGTGACGCCCAGGATCGGCAAGGTGGTGGCGATTCTGTCGGTGAAGGAAGACACCGACCTGATGATCATCACCAAGGACGGCAAGATTATCCGCATCGAATCGGGCGAGATCCGGCAGGCCGGGCGTTCCACGCAGGGCGTCCGGCTGGTCCGCATGGACGAAGGCGACCTGGTGGCGGCGGCGTCGGTGATCCCGGCGGAAGAAGATGGCGGCGATGGATCGAACGGGAGCGGCAATCTGCCGCTTCAGTAGCGTATCACCTGCTATCATTCGGCAAAGGACCAGTGAACGATGACGAGACCTTTTTTGCTAGCCATGATCTTTTTGCTTGCGGCGGCACAGGCCTGGGCTACGGAGCCACTGGTGGGAAGGTGGCTGTTGAAGAGCCAGGAAGTCGGCGGGCAACAGACTGACGCCGACCAGCTCACGCTTCGGATTGTCCAGCGCGGCGATGCGTTCGAATTCGGCTACTCGCTGCCGGTGAACAATATCCAGTTTGTCTCGATGAGTTTTGCCTCGCACCTGGACGGCGCCGAAGCCGAGGTAAAGAATTCGCAAGGGGACAAAATCGGCACCGTCAAAATCTCGAAGGCCAGCGGGTCTCTCTATAAGGTTGTATTGGCGGGGCCAAATCGGCCGACTGCAAACGGCACGATGGCGGTCTCGTCCGACGGTAAGACGCTCAACTGCGATTCGGACGTGACGCTGCCCGGCAAAGGGCCCACCCACACGCATCAGGTTTTTTCGCGCCAATGACCTCGTGAATTTCCTCCGCCAGTTTGTCCACCGGCCACAAAGGCTGTGGGTGCGGCAGTTCAACTTCCAAGTGCACTTGTGGGTCGGAATCATTCTCAGTTTGTACATGATCGTGATCGGCGTGACGGGCGCGATCCTGGTTTTTCGGACAGAATTCGAGTCGTTGATCGGCTTGAAACCATGGCACAGCATCAAAGCGACGAGCCTTATGCCGATCTCACGACGGTCATCGACAATGTCAAGGCAGCTTATCCGAAGGGGCAGATCATCTCGGTGTTCACACCCACCGAAGGCGAGCCCACTTTTGTGGCGCTGGTTCAGGATTTTGATCGCGACAGAACGGAAATCAGAGTCGCCGCTGATCCGGCGACGGGAAAGATTCTCGGCGAGTTCCCCAGAAACGACACCTGGCTGAGCGTGGTAACGCGGCTGCACGAGACCTTGCTGATCGGGGCGAAAGGGCGGCGCGTGAATGGCTACGGCGCGGCGTTTCTGCTGTTGTTGAACATTACCGGATTGGTGGTGTGGTGGCCTGGCATCCAAACCTGGGTGCGCGCTTTGATAGTCGACTTTCGACGAACCTGGCGACGCGTGAACTTCGATACCCATCGCGCGGTCGGTTTCTGGACGCTCGGGATCTCGTCTTTTTGGGCAATTTCGGGAATCTATTTCGGTTGGCCGGCGCAGACGTTTAGGTGGGTCCAGAAAGTTTCCCCGATAGTTACCGTGAGACCGCCGGTTGTCTCAGTGCGGCCGCAGCGCGATAGTGCTCCGCCCGATCTTCGCGCTTTGATTTCGCAGGCGGGCGTTCTGGATCCAGGGCACGACCCTAATGGGAATCGCATTTCCCGCGACCCGCAGGGCGCCGCTTAGGAGTCCTGATGCGCCGGCGGCCAGGGCCCGGTTACGAGTATGCCGACAACGTCTTCTTCGATCCTTACGACGGCAAGTATCTGGCGACCTGGCGGTACGGGATCAATCAAACTTTGGGCGACTGGTTCATCTGGCTGCAGATCCCGCTGCACTTCGGCACCTATTGGGGGATGACCGTTAAAGTTCTTTGGGCGCTGGCCGGCCTGGCGATTCCGCTGCTGACCGTCACAGGGGCGCTGATGTATTGGAATCGGGCGCTGAGAAGAAAATGGAAGCACTTAAGGACAGGAGCTCAGCGATTCCACGTCATCGGGATTCCTTAGCCGAGGCGGCGAGGCCCGGCTTAACGTAATTGGCAACCTGCTGCATGGTTGCAAACCAGACGCCGGGTTTGGATTTGATGTAGGTGATCAGCCGATCGAGCTGCACGATGCGCGACCGGCGTCCGCCGACGTGCGGATGCTGCGTAAGGATAAATAGCGTCCGCTCCTCGAAGGCAAGGTCGAATTCGGCTTTGTAGATCTGGAAGACGGCATCCGGGGAAGGCAGCGATCCATTGGCGGTTTCCCCGTAGTAAACATAATCGTTATCGACCTCGCTGATGGGGATCTCGATCACGCCGCTGGGCTGGCCGCGCGAAACGATCTCGTAAGGCTCGTCGGCGGCCAACAGGCTGCTGTCGTATAAAAATCCGGCTTACGAATCAGGTCGAACGTATCTGGGCTGAATCCGGAGCCCGGCGCGCGGACTCCCACGGACGGTGCCAGCGGCCTTGGTCAGATAGTCGATGGATTGCGTGAGCAGGCGCTCTTCTTTGGCGGCGTCGCCGATGCCCGGCCAGAACTCGTGGATCCATCCGTGGACGCCGATTTCGTGACGGTGCCGCGACAGGATGGACGGCACGATCTCCGGGTGAAGCATGGCGCCCATGGCGGGGATGAAGAATGTCGCCGGGACCTGGTGTCGATCGAGGAGAGCCAAAATGCGCGGGATGGAGGTGGTGGCGCCGTATTCTCCGACCGACAAGGGCACGGGCAGCGGGTTGGCGCGTTGCAACAATTCATTGTCGACATCGAACGAGAGGCAGACGGCCACGCGCGCGCCGTTGGGCCAGACTTTGGGCGTAAGCTTTTTGCCGATTCTGGCGGTCCCGACGGCTTGCCTGATTTGGTCTTCCGTGGAATCGACGGTGATGGGGTTCGCGGTGCCGGCGGCGTGTTGGGGCGGACCGCAACCGGTCAGGAATCCGAGAAGCAGCAGTGCGGCTGCGAGCTTAAGCGCCATCTTTCACGAAGACCTCCATCACCATGGCCGGTGAAGATCCGACATTTCTGAATCCATGAGGAGTGCCTTTCTCCATGTAATACGCTTGCCCGGGAGCAGCGTCCACGGGCTTGGCCGAGCCGATGGTCAGCTCGAGTTGGCCGCTGACGGGAATAAACAAGTGGTAGCGGACGTCGTCGTGAACGTGCACGCTGCGGACGGCGCCAGGCTGGAGCTCTACGCGCGTGACTCGAACGTCTGAACGATCCATGAGCCGGACGGGAGTGACGCCAGGGTTTGGGCTGGGACGCGCGGGTGTCTGAGAGTTTGACCCCAAGGCGAAAAGCAGGCCTGCGAGGGCTGTCAATACACAAGTTCGTTTGTTCATTGGCGCGGCTCCTTCTACAGCCGGTGATGAAAGTATATACCGTCGATCGCGCGCCGGGCAGCTTCCACACCGCGATACTGGGCTTCTTCGAAAATCGAGAAACCACTGAGGTCCGAATTGGCGAAGAAGATATTGCCGAGCGGCTTCAGCCAGCGTTCGCGGTCGGCGGAGAACATGAAGCCCGGCGACGGCCGGATCATGGCGTGGCCCATGCGCATGATGTCGATGTGGGAGACGCATCGCCGGATGTCGGGATGCGCACGCGCGAGGTCGTTCAGGATGGCCTCTTTCCAATAGTTCCAGTCTTTGGCGAGCAGCAACTGGCGCGCCTCGACGGGACGTGTGCTCGGCGAGCGACCAATAGAAAGTCCAGACCGTGCGGTCGATGTGACTGGCCAGGCTCATGTGCGTGGCGTTGACGTAGCCGAGCGTCGGGGAGTCGTAGATGACGTTGTCCCAGGCCGGCTCCGCGCCTTTCTGAACGGGCACGCGGTCGAGCGTCAGATTGGCGGTGAGCCAGGGCGAATATTCGAAGCCGTCGGCGGGTGGCGCGCCTTCGATAAGGTACTGGGCGAGGAACGTCGGAGCGGCGAAGATGACCGCATCGGCGACGTACTCGGCTTGTTCCGTGAAAACGCGCAGTCGATTGCCGTCGCGCGCAACGCGATAGACCACGGATCCGGCGCGGATGTAGCGGTCTAGCTTCTTGATGAGGCGCTGCGCGATCCAGCCATTGCCCTCGGGCCAAGTCAGCGGACCTTTCTCCTCCGGCTCGCGGGAGGCGAAATAGTGGATGCCGGCCCAGGCGGACGTATCTTTGGCGAGCGCGCCATAGTCGTCGCGGCAGGCGTAGTTGATGTACCAGCGCAAGGTGGGCGAGTCGAAGCGTTCATGCGCGAGCCAGTCGGCCATGGAGAGCCGGTCGAGCGGGGAGGGCTTGGCGCCGCGCTCCATCGGAATGGTGAACTGGCCGGTGGCGCGGAACTCGCTGATCTTGTCTGAGAATCGGCGGTATTGTTCCGTGTCTCGCGGCGTGGCGTTCTCGGGCTCGATGCCCTCCTGCCAGCGGCCATAAATAAACAGACGCTCCTGAGGATCGAAGCAAAGCGCGCGATCGTCCCATTTGCCGTCGCGCAAAATGCCGAACTCCTCGAACAGTTCGCGTGCCAGTGATTCGCCTTTTGCGGGGACGGGAACATAATGGGCCGCCCAAGGGAACCGCGAGACTTCGTTCTGACCCCAGCGCGAATTGCCGCCGGGTTGCGATTCCATTTCGAGCAGCACGAAATCGTGGAAGCCGCGCTTGTCGAGATGCCAGGCGGCGCTGAGCCCGGCCATGCCGCCGCCGATGATGACTATGGGGACGCGTAGCTGGCGGGTGGGAGACGGGAAGAAGGCATGATCGCGGAGGCGGTGGCCGGTCGGGAAGGAATCGTTGACGAAAGATGCCGGTGACGGGGCGATCGGTTTTAGGGCCGAGACCGAGTAGCGCGGGCGCAGTGGTCAGAAATTTGCGACGAGACCAGGCGTTGGCAGGAGTGCCGACGCGGCACGCAGGAGTGCGTGCGCCACTCAGTGGGCGATGTCTTTCCATTCGCGCTCGTAGTAGCGGACCAGGATTTGGTTGTTCAATTGGTTCGGTTGCGCATCGACCGGCTGCATGTCGACCGGAAAATCGAACAGCTCGCGGACATTGCTAAGGTAGCGGAGCCCTGGCGGCAACTGGGTGGGCGGCTCAAACGGAACCAGACTGCCGATGACGTAGCCCCATTCGCCGAACGACGGCACATAGACGTGATAAGGATAAGTGTGCAGGCCGGCCAGCTTCACCGTCTCGACGATGCACCAGTAGGATTGGCGCGCGAACAACGGCGACGTGCTTTGCACGACGATCAATCCGCCGGCGGAGAGATGTTTCGCGGCCAAGCGATAGAAAGTGGTCGTGAAGAGCTTGCCGAGCGCATAGCTGGTAGGGTCAGGGAAGTCAGCCACGATGAAATCGAAGCGATCGGAATTGGCGTCGAGCCAGCGGAAGGCATCGTCGTTGATGACGTGGACGCGCGGCGCGGTGAGAGAGTGTTGATTCAACTCCGAGAGCACCGGGTGCTTCGAAAAAAGCTGCGTCATCTCGGGATCGAGATCGACGAGAGTGACGCTTTGCACAGACGGATACTTGAGGATCTCGCGAACGGCCAGGCCGTCGCCTCCGCCCATTACCAAAACAGTGCGCGCGCCTGGGAAGCGCGGCGAGGCCGGGATGCACCAGCGCTTCGTGGTAGCGATACTCATCGCGCGAGCTGAACTGAAGATGTGAGTTCAAAAACAGCCGCAGGTCGTCTTTCCACCTTGTCAAAACAATGCGCTGGTAGCGTGTGTTGCGGCTGAAGATCACTTCGTCGGCGTAGAGGCTGTTGTCGGCGGCTGAGGAAATGCGATCAGCGAAGACTGTTCCGACGCCGAGCAGAGCCAGAACAACGACGCAACCGCCTCGCAATCCATAGCCCGCCCCTCCGAGCTGCTCGCGAAATATATATGTCGACCAGAGCGCTACGCCGGCGTTGAGAATCCCAAAAACCAGCGCCGACCGGACCAGCCCGAGCTTAGGAACCAGCAGAATCGGAAACAGCAGCGACGCGCCTAAAGCTCCCAGGTAATCGAACGTGAGCACGTGCGAAACCAACTCGCGAAACTGGAAGCGCTCCTTGAGGATGCGCATGAGGAGCGGGATCTCCAGGCCGACCAGCGTGCCCACCAGAATTACCACGACGTACAGAATCAGGCGGAATGCTTCGGTGTAGGCGAACGCGAGAAACAGCATCGAGGACGAGAATCCGCCGATCAGCCCAACCATCAGCTCGATCGAGACGAAGCGGGCTACCAAGCCGCGTCGCAGGAATCTCGAAAGATAACTGCCGATGCCCATCGCGAATAAGTAACAGCCGATGATGGTGGAAAACTGGAATACGGTGTCGCCGAGCAGATAGCTGGCGAGGGTTCCGGCGATCAGTTCGTAGACCAGGCCGCAGGCGGCGATCAGGAAGACGGAGAGGAAGAGAGCGATGGTCATTTTACAGGCGCTCACACGAGTGTGAACGCGGCACGCGAGAGTGCGTGCGCTACTAGTGGACCGCGGCGGCGATGATAATGCACATGCCGATCGACATCGCGCCGATCAACACCGCCAGCGCGACGTTTTTGTCCTCCACGATCTCTTTCCAGAGATGATAGGGCGTCATCTTATCGATGACGACGAACGCAATCACGAAAATCAGGATGCCGAGAAAGGCATAAACGATGGCATTGAGCAGATAGCCGGGATGGAAGTCTTCCATGAATTATTTGCCTCCGATGTATCGGGAGTAGCCGCCATAAGTGGAACGATACGCGCCGGGATTATCGCGGATCGATTTCGGAAGGACCTTCTGCTGAGTGACACTGGAGAAGCTCCAACCGCGATACTCGGCGACGCCGGTGAGGCCGAGCAAGAAGACACCGTACAGCAGGAACAAAGGATTATTTGTCATTAGTTAATCATCTGCCAGAGCGGCCAGTCCCGTCCCAACCTTGGATACCATGGGCGCATAGTCGCTTTCACGCCAGCGTTGGGCCTCGAAGCCCGAGCGGCGAACAGTCTTGACGATCGGCGGTATCAAGAGCAAGCCGGCCGCGATCAAGAAGAAGGTATTGTTCGGAACATCCCGGCGTATAGCAAGTTGATAGTTCATCGGAGCAGCCCCGCGGTCCATTTCAGGTTCGACACGCAGATAATATTTTCCAGAGGGCACGCCGGGAACCATGACGCTGTTGTTTGGGCTGCCTTCATCGCCATCCGAATCGCGATAATAGCTCACCTCGCGCGCGAAGTCGAATGCCTGCCCGGTTTCCTCGTTGATAAGCGCGAAATTGAAATAGGCCCAGTTATTGACCAAATCGGTTTTGATGGCGACTTCGACGTTGGAGCCGCGGCCGCTCAGGCTGAAATCCGGAGTGACGAACGCGGCATCGTTCGTTCTTGCGGCGGAGAAGCCGTATTTTTGGCTAAATACTTCATGACCCATCGACGCGACGCTGAAATAGAGTAAGAGCGCTAGAAGCGCGACGTTGAGCCACACCCAGGTCCGCCAGACGGAACCGACTGAACCCTTGTACGGCGATGGCTGATTAGCGAAAACACCGGATGGCACCGGGGGGTCGCCCGGCAATTTGAAGGCTTGCCAGAGCATTCGTCCGTCCATGTATTCGGCCAGCGACCACGTGATTTCGCCACCGGTCGATTCAGAAGACAGCATATAGGGCGGCGATATAAAGTCGGCGCACGCTGCTGTGTCCCCCACTCGCACTTGCCAGGGGAACTCGCCCAGAACAAAGCCTGTTCTGGCGTTCATACTGTCGAAGCCTAGATAACTGACGCCTTGAGCGCGCATGGCAAATCTCCGGCCGGAGCTTGAGCCTTCCGGCAGCGCGCTGAGCACGCGGACGAAATTCCAATGGCCGTTATACTCCGTGAGATAGCGAAAGCCTTTATAAGGGTTGAAGAGCAAGTATTCGTCCCAAGAGAAGAAATCGTCCCCGGACTGAACCTCGCGCACCTGGAATCCGATGACTTCGTACAGGGTGTCGCGGATTTTGCCGCGCGAACCGAGCGGGATCTTCGGTTGCACGCGCTGCTTTGCTTGGAACGTTTGCAAGATCTGGACTTCGGGAGTAGAGGCATCGAGAACGGTCAAACATTGCGGGCAGACCACATTCAGCGTATGGGCGAAGCCGCGCAGCGCTACCGGACCGCCGCAATTGGGGCAGGAGAGCGACTTGGTTTTGACAGTCACGACCAGCCCTCAAATTCGCGCAGATTCTTGAAATGCAGGTCGTCGAACTCGACCGCGCGGCCCAGAAAAAGCAGCGGCGGATTTTCGCTGTAGTCGATGGTGCCGAAATCGCCGCCGGAAGTACGAAGGTCGGCGAATAATAGATCAGTCTTGTCCCAATATTGGAACGGCAATTCGCCTTGCACGCCTTTGTAATGGGCCTGGGTCAGGGAGGTAACCTCGTACTCCTTGCCATCCCACTGAAATTTTCCCCCGCGGGCGATTTGATTGACAGGCGGCAACTGAGAGGGCAAGGCCCTTTGCCAGGACAGATCATATTCTAGCTGCGCGTCGGAGAGCCAGCCGTTCGATCCATCGTTATAAACTACATGCCACTCGTTCCAATCGCCTTGCTCGTATTCATAGATAATTCGACCGATGACGACGAAGCTTTTGTTCTGATAGGCGCCTTCCGTGCCGATCTGGAAGGGGGAAGCGTCCGGAGGCAAGTCGGCGACTTGCCCCACCTTCTTCAGATCGACATCGGTGCGGACCAGGATGGAGTGGCAGAACTCGCAGGTTATCTGCACGGCGCTCGACCATCGAAACGTGACCGGCGCACCGCAATTGGGGCAGTTCGCAGCCGGCGCGCTCATGGTTGGTAGGGCCGCTCTACCCGGCGCACCGCAACTCGGGCAGCGCCGAATTCCTTCTTTAGCAGGCCTTCAAAATCGGCGCCCTCGCGCGGCTGGCAGCAGAACAGGTTCAGACAAAGCGAACCGTACTCGGGAAACGTGTGGCACGCGAGGTGCGATTCGGCGAGCAGACTGAAGCCGGTGATGCCGCCCGTGAGCGGGAACTGATGCCAGTTGGATTTGCCGAGCGGATGAAGATCGAGCTTCGCGGATCAGCATGTCGAACAGTATTTCAATCCGGCAAAGATCCGCCAGCGCCGCGGCATCGCAGCCGTGAGCCTCAACGATCCACTCGAGACCGCACATGTTATGGATTACGACTGCGCGCCGCCACACTCCGGACAGAATTTCGCGCCCTTGGGAATCGACTTGCCGCAGTTCATGCAGAACTTCGTTCCAGTGGCCGGTGCTGCTGGGGCTGCGGGCGCCGTGGGTCCAGAAGCTGGCGCGGTCGCCGGTCCGCCGCCACCTGCGGGAGGCGGTTGTTCACCGGGCTTCATGGCGTTCATCATGCTCTGTGCCATGGCCATGCCGGCGCCTAAACCCACGCCGATTCCGGCCGCTCCGCCACCCTCGTTGGCAGCCGCGATTGGCATGGATTGCGCTACCTGGAACTGCGTATATTTATTCATGTCGCCAAGCATGTTCATGCTGATGCGCTGATCCAGCATCTTTTGAAGCTCGTCCGGCAGCGAGATATTTTCGACGACGAACGCTTCCAGCGAAATGCCGAGATCCGCGAACGACGGCTTCAGGTTATCGGTGATCTTCTGGCCGAGCTCCTGCTGATTGGCGGCCATGTCGAGGAAGGGGACCGAACTTTGCGCGAAGGTATCGGTCATGCGCGCGACGATAGTGTTACGTAGTTGCCCCTCTAGATCAGCTACGCGGTACATATCCCGCGTCCCGCTGAGCTTCTGGTAAAACACTTTCGGGTCGGCGATTTTGTAAGTGTAAATGCCGTAGCCGCGCATGCGGATGGCGCCAAATTCCTTGTCGCGAATCGTGATGGGCGTCGCGGTTCCCCAACGCTGGTTGGTCTGCAGGCGCGTGGAGAAGTAATAGACGTCTGACTTGAACGGGGATTTGAACGCTTTGTCCCAATTCATGATGTAGGTCAGGATCGGCAGCGTCTGGGTGCTGAGCGTATAGAGGCCGGGGCCGAAGACGTCGGCGATGCGTCCTTCGTTGACGAAGACTGCCATCTGGGAATCGCGAACCGTGAGCTTGCCGCCGTTCTGGATCTCCATGTCCTCCATGGGATAACGGTAGGCCAATATGCCATCTTCGGGTTCGGTCCATTGGATGACATCAATGAATTGCTTGGAAAGGAAACTCATAGGTGTTTGCCCGGCTCCTCCGAGTATACGTCAGAGGACGGGGTTTTGTTCCACGCGCGCTTGTATCTTATAAGTGATTAAGGGATTTATCTTAACGAGGTGCGTCGCCGAGAGGTCTAGAGTAGCTGTAACAGATCATCAATCGTGAGGTCTGCCGCTTTGAGAATCTGATGCAAGGTGCCGGGACGGATCGCTTTGTGGTCGGGAACAACGACTCGCCCGTGGTTGGTCGCGACGCAAAATCATATGGCTTCCACGCTGACGGGTGAAGATAAATCCGACACGCTGTAACGCCCTGCGAAGATCCTGGCCGGATACGTCAGCCGGGAGCTTGGCCATTAACTTGGAACTTGAAGCTCTACGAACTCTTTGCCGGCCTCATTGGGCACGGGGTCGCCTGCGGCTACGCAGTCCTCGATATAAAGTTCAGCGGCTTCGCGGATGTTCGCCATCGCTTCGGCACGAGTTTTCCCTTGGGACACGCAACCGGGGAGCGCAGGAACCGTTGCTACGTAACCGCCGTCCGGATCTTGCTCGAGGATTACGGTATAGCTCATCTATCCTCAATCATCGAACGGCCTGGGCTACTCATATCGTAACGCGATCAAGGGATCGATCTTAGTGGCCCGCCGCGCAGGCACATAGCACGCGAATAAGGCGACGGAAAACAAGACCACCGCCACAGTCGCGTAGGTCAGCGGGTCAGTGGCTTTGACGCCGAATAGCAGGCTGGACAACACCCGCGCCAGACCGAAGGCTGCGGCCAGTCCGACCGCCACTCCGATTCCCGACAGCAACATACCCTGGCGCACAATAAGCTTCAGCATGTCGCCGCGGCCCGCGCCTAATGCCATGCGAATTCCGATCTCCTGCGTGCGTTGTTCGACGGTATAGGACATCAGTCCATATATACCGATCGCGGCGAGAAGCAGGGCCATGCCCGCGAAAATGCTAAGCAGCAGCATATTGAAATTTTGCCGCGCAGTGGATTCTGAAACAACCTGCTCCATGGTGCGGATCTTCGAGACCGGCAGTTGTCCGTCCACGGCCAGAATCTCGCGCTGGATGGCGGTACTGAGAGCGGACGGATCGTTCGCGGTGCGAACCGCCCAACTCAAAGGGAGGACGCTGTTCGCAAGCTTAGTCAATCCGTCGGTCGTTTGGGCCTGCGGAATGTACATGACTCCCTGGTCGGAATCCTTGAGGCCGTTTTCGCGGACGCTTCCGGCGATCCCGATAATCTGGCGAGCCGGCTCCGCGAAATCTGGACCGAGCGCACTTCCGCCGATCATGATGCGTTGCCCAACCGGATCGTCCTTGGGCCAATATTTCTTGGCCATGGCCTGGTTGATGATCACCACTCGTTCGGATTTTCCAGTGTCGCGGTCTTCAAAGGCGCGGCCGCGAAGCAATGGAATTCGGAAGGCTGTGAAATAGTGCGACGATACCGCGCGCCATTGCTCGTCACCGGTATAGAGATCTCCCTTGGCCGGAGGACGTCCTTCGATCAGGAACGGAAGATCGATTCCGCCTTCGATGGGTAGCATGATAGTGGCGGCGGCCGACTGCACGCCGGGAAGAGCTTCGATGCGCTGCACCACCTGGCGGGACAGGTTCTCTACTTTCGCCGTGGAGTCGTACCTTCCACCCGATAGTGAGGTCTGCATGGTGATGACGTTGTGCGAATCGAAGCCCGGCTGAACGGAGCTCAGCCCGACGAAGGTTCGAATGGTCAGCACCGCGCCCACCAGCAGAATCACAGCTAGCGCCATTTCGCTCGCGACCAGAATGCTGCGGGCACGATTCTGCCGGAGGCCGGTGCCGGAACGCCCGCTGGTTTCTTTTAAGACCGAGTTTACGTCGAGCCGGGAAATGTGCAGAGCGGGGAACAGGCCGAACACGATGCCGGTGAGGAGCGCGATGCCGAACGTGAAAGCTAAGACGTGCCAGTCGAGCGCGGTCACGATGGAGGCGGCATGATCGTGTTCGTTGACTCGCGGAAGATTGCCGGGACTGAGGGCCAGTAAGACCCGGACACCCCAGGCTCCGATGAGGAAGCCGAATCAAGCCGCTCGCGGAGGCTAGCAGGACGCTTTCGGTTAGAAGTTGGCTGATCAGGCGGCCGCGGCTGGCCCCCACCGCGGTGCGAATGGCGATTTCTTTTTGGCGGCCGGAGGCGCGCGCGAGTAAGAGATTGGCCACGTTCGCGCAAGCGATCAGCAGCACGAAGCCGACTGCGCCAACCAGGATGAGCAGCGCCGGCTTGACGTCGCCAACGAGGGCCTCACGCAGCGGCACCACCGCGACGCTTTCGGTCTTGTCCATCCACTTGGGGTTGGCCGCGCGGAACCTTTCCCCGGCTAGCTTCATGTTTGCTTTAGCGGCTTCGACTGTTACGCCGGGCTTGAGACGGCCTGCGACTAGCAGATAGTGGCCTTGATTGATACTGTCGGGATCGGCCTGCAGAGGTATGAAGACGTCGGCTGGAGGATCCGGCCGGAAGCCGGGGGGCAAAATACCGACAACCGTATATGCATCGCCGGCCAGAGTAAGGGGTTTTCCGATGAACGCCGGGTCGCCGCCGAGACGGGTTTTCCAGAGTGCATTGCTGATCACCACGGCTTTCGCGCCACCGGGCAGATCTTCTTGCGGAAAGGAATGTGCGCCCGAGTCCGGGTGCGACGCCGAAGACGCTGAAGTAACCCGAGAAACATGAATACCATGCACTTGCTCGGGGCGGTCACTGGCGCCTAGATTGATGCCCAGGCTTTGGAAATCGTAGATCGCCATGGACTCAAAGACCTGGTTGTTCTTATTCCACGCCATGAATTTCGGAATCGACGAAGAGGATCCTACACCTTGTGGGAAGCCCCGCTCGACGCGCATGATGCGATCAGGCTCAGTGTAAGGTAGCGGCTGAAGCAGGACGGTGTTGACAACTGAAAAAATCGCCGTATTGGCACCTATACCGAGGGCCAATGCGGCGATAGCGATGGTCGTGAAACCAGGGCTATTTAGGAGAACCCGAATAGAGTGACGAAGGTCGGAGAGGAGGCTGCCCATAGCCTTACTATACGAGCAGCCTGCTCAAAAGTTCGCAGCAAGAAAATGGAAATCGCTTTCGCCTAGCTTTGCGTGGACGCGGACGTCAGTACCGACGAAATCTGGCTGAAAATGGTGCTGATGCTGGAAGCGACACTGGGCATGATGGCGCCTGCCGCCACCGCCACGAATCCAGCCATGAGGGCATATTCGATTAGATCCTGTCCTCGCTCGTCGCGCCAGATGTTGGCCAAAATTACGACCCTTAATATACGGTTCATTACATACTCCTCCATGTTTTGAAATTCCCCAAGCAATCCGGCGCTTATCAACTTGGCCCCGGGGGTGCCACCTCACTCATCTTGGACCAATTAAGGAAAAGGAGCTATCACGCCGATATAGTAGCCAGGGCTAAGGCTGAGGTTAAAAGTTTAAGGTGAATACATCACAACAGAGCATTTGGCCGGTGTCGGTCTTCGGTCTGGGTTTTCTTTTGCTGATCATGGGCTTATCGGGCGTGGCCAGCATCCAGGAAACGCGCCGCATCCATGAGCAGATTTTATCAGTAGAAGATAATTACCGGCACATCGAAAATATGGTGGAGGCGGTCCGTTCTGATACTTCGCAGGTGGCAGTACTACAGCGGGACCGGCTCTTGGACCGAGGCGCTTCCGCGGACAGCTATGCACGCCAATTGGCCGCGTTGCGAGACAAGACCGAGGCGACTATGGGGCAATTGCGGTCCATTCAACTGCAGCAGGACAGCAAAGCGTTCGAGCGGCTAGAAAGCGCTTTGCGGGCTTATATGGATGCGGTCGCTGCGGAATTCCGGGCCACCCCAGCCGCCGGTCTTAGAGCGGAGTTCGACGATCGGTTCCGGTCTCAAAGTCTGACCATATTTTCGGTAGCCGAGGAACTCGGAAAACTGAACGAAGAGAATTTCGAATCGCGGCGGCGCGCTTTGAACCAGTCGGTGGAGAATCTGCAATACGACATCTGGGAGACGATTATAACGGCTCTCGTGGTCGGTGCAATCATTGCGGGCGCGAGTATTTTCCGCATCACCGCTCTGGAGAAGGAGTCGGCTGAACATCAGCGGAAGACCGAGCAAGCCGAGGAGCGCCTGCGGCTTCTTTCCCAGCAACTAGTCTCTTCGCAGGAGCAGGAGCGCAAGTCGCTGTCGCGCGAGCTGCATGACGAGATCGGGCAATTGCTAACCGCGCTCCGCATGGAGCTCGGTAATTTGGAGCGAATCCGCGCTGCCACGGGAGTCGATCTAGGTCCGCATCTCGACCAGGCTAAAAAATTGGCCGAGACCACGCTCAAGACCACTCGCGACATCGCCATGGGGCTGCGT
>CAVUUB010000022.1:0-570948 GCA_963744555.1 Bryobacterales bacterium
AAGATGTACATCCATGTTGGCATCAAGCAGCCACATGGAATGAGTCGGTGAGCTCGGACGCAACCTTCAGGACTTCAGCCAACGCTTCCCGCGGGAACGCGTGATCGCATCGCGGCTCAATTCATCTTGAGAAGCGGGACCGCCGCCGCCGAGGAACTGCACCTGCGTCTTGGCAAAGTCGTCGAAGATCGGATCGCCCATCTGGCCTGTACCGGGAAATTGGTTGTGCAGATGAGCGCGCGGGAAATCGCCCTTCTTGGCGGACGCCGTGAAGGTTGCCTCCAGATTCGCCGCGGTACGGATGTTGAGGTTACCGTCATGGTCAGGAACGTAAGGCGAGCGGCCGCGCGCCGGCGAGTCGACCATGTACTGTACGTACCCAAGCTTGGCGAAATAATAGGCCCAGCCTGGACGCCCGTCTGGAGTCTGCAGCCAATCGGTTGCGGTTTGTCCGGCCCCGTGAATATAAATGATCGGATAGGGATGCTTGATCTGCTTGGGCACGCAAACCTCGACGTAAGCCGATCCGCCCATCACCTCCTGGCCGGGCTCGCCGACATACTTGCCGCCGGCGTAGAAGATGCCGGTTCGCGAAAGGTCGCTAGTGGAGAACGTCGGAATGGTCGTCGGAGGCGCGCCCGCAGGGCTTTTCGCGGCCTTGAACGGCTGCGCCGTCAGCATTCCCGCCGTGACGCTGGCGACGAGTCTCGCCATCAGCAGGGACGTCAATGGTCGCGTGGTTTGGGCGTGCATGGTTTATTGTCGTAGAATGCTACGCTGGTCGCCGTCAAGAATTGATGGAAGCAGGAATCACGGATCATGTCTGGGATCTGACCGGACTGCTGCGATAGAATCGAGGGGGCGAATTTTCATTTTATGAAATTGAACCCCTTCACTCGAAATCTTGTCCTTCGATCTGGGCTAAGCACAGTCGCAATTGGGGTGCTGGCGCTCGTCTCACTTCTCATCTACAACCACGGCTTAGAAGACACGTTTCCGTTTGTTCTCTACTTAATTGCATGGGTCGCTATTCCTATTGGGGTGGCCTTTTGCTTGGCTGGCGTCGTGGTCAATTTGGTTCGGGGGCGCTCGCAACGATGAGCGAAGGCTGATTCAACGGACCTTTCAGGCACTACCCAAGAATGGGAAGCCGCTAGAGTTCTAAAACTGACGTCAGGCTAGCGCCCCAGTTTTTTGGAAAAGCCCTTGCGTGTTGAAAGATCTCTTGGTCCAGCGATGGCACCGGCGAGCGGTGGGAACGGACGAACGAAGGAATGGGTTTCGGAGTCATCGAAGAAGAATGCACTCACGGCCTCAAGAACGTTCTTCCGCAATTCACCCCAGTCATCGCCTTGTGTGAAGATGTTCTCGGTCAAACACTCAGCACAAAAGCCTCCGTCAGCCTCCTGGGTCACCTCGAAGACCAGCTCGCTCATACAGATCCATCATACGGCAACCGTTCGTCGATTACGAAACTGGCCAGGCGTGGCAGGTCTGACAAGCCGTACTCACCTTATGCGACTCGTGGCAACTGATACAGCTCGCCATGCTGGTGACGCTGGTGTTCTCCGCCATCATGTCCACTTGAGCCACTTGGCCGTGGCACATCACACATTGCACGCCGGCCGCTAGGGGCTTGCGGTGGGTCCAGGTCACACCGGGAGTGACTTGGTAGACGCGCCGCCACGGAATCGGCTGGCCCGCCCGCGCGAGATCGGCGAGCTTCATGATCGCGGGTTTGTCTTTGGCGATGGTGCTGTGGCACGTCATGCAGACAGTGGTGGCCGGAAGCGTCATCTGATTTCCAGGATCGGGATTAGTGTGGCATCGCCGGCATTCCAGGCCGACTCCCATATGAGTCTTGTGGGCTGTAGGGCAGCGGCTGGGCGGGCGCGGCGTGCGGCGCAATATTATCGGGCACCTCCTGTTTTGCGGACGACGCTTGTTGCGCAGCGGCGCCGAATGCGACCGAAAGCAGCAAGGCTACGATTCGCAATCAGCTCTTCTCGCTCACGTTCTTGTTCACCACTTCTTCGATGCTAGTTCCCATATCTTTGAGCAGCGCCGCAGCCGTATTGCGCCCCGGCATTCCGGTGATCGAGCCGTCCGGGGACGTGCAGGCCCCGGTCTGATACAACCCTGGGATCGGCATCTTGTAAGATGCGAACTGCGGCAGGCGCCGGTCGCCATGATGCGCGCTTCCGCGCCACATCGCCGGATTCATCCGCTCGATATCCAGCGGGCTCTCGAGAAATTTCGCCAGGATTTTGTCGGGCGTTAGATTCGGCGACACGCGGCGAAGCCGGCCCATGATTTTCTCGGCCACTTGGTCTTTGATGTTATCCCAATGCTGCGGCCCTTCCTTGAGCGCGTAGGGCATGGTGCCCTCGATCTTCACCGTGTGGTGTCCCGCCGGTGCCCGCGAGGGATCGCAAACTGACGGGCTCACTATCTGCAGCGGGATATCTTCCACATTCACGTCGCCGCGTGCGTTGTAGACATTGAGCAGCAGAACGCTCTCTGGATGCTCCATGAGAGACGCTTCCACGGTAGAGATCGTGCCTCCTCCAGCGAGCGCATACTTGGGTGGATCGGACGTCGCGAAGTGGAACGAAAACATGGCGTGCTCCGGTTGAAACACTTCCAGATTCCTGGTAAATTCCTCGCCCCATAGCTCGATCGGCGCCATGTTCACCAGGTGCTTGACGTGGATAGTAGAAACCACCGCCTTCTGGGTACGATATCGACTCCCATCGACGCACTCGACGCCGGTGCACTTGCCATTCTCAATCACCAGGCGCGCGACCGGCTTATTCGTCAGGACGACGCCGTTGTGGGCCTCGAGAAAACGTCCGAGCGCGACGCTCAGCATGCCCGACCCACCTTTGGCTATCGGTCGGCCGCTGAGCACTTGGCCTCCAAGAGAAAATGCTTGGTTGCCAGTCCCAAAATCGCCGCCGGGCACGCCGCCAAAATGGCCGCACGATAGGCACGCGGCGCGCATATGATCGCTCTCAAAAAGCAAATGCACGGCGTCGTATCCGGACATGGCGGAAAGGCGTTGAAAGACTCCGAGTGGCCGTCGGTTGGGTCCGCGGTCCGCTGCCGCCGCGTTCTGCATATTGCTCTTGAACTCCGGTACCAATCGCCGGAACGTCTCGGCATCTTCTTAGAGAAGCTGGCGATCGTCTCGCAGGTGCGATCCAGATCACGCCAGACCGTAACGGATGCGCCATCCAAGAAAGGAATGTGCATCACCGGATCCGGATCAATGTATTCCAGTCCGTAATCCCGTAAATTTAGCTCATTATTGCGGAGCAATGGATTCGCTTGCAGTCCGCTGTGCACCGAGGAACAGAGGTCCTCTTCGAAACCAGGCAGGCACACTTCGGCAGTTTTGCAGCCCCGCCGATGGTCGGTCGGCCGTCGAGCACCACAACTTTATAACCGGCTTTGGCGAGGTAAGCCGAGCAGACCAGGCTGTTGTGACCGGCGCCGGCGACAACAAAGTCAAAGTGTTCCGACCCGGCCACAGGCTGCGCCGCCGACCTCAACGGCAAAGCTAGAGGCGCTAATACCGCTGCTTTGACTAATCCTCGTCGAGTGATGTCGGTCATGTCCTGCCTCCGGCCTCGCTCAGTTTAGTACAGGAGTGGAGTATATTTGTTGGAGACTGGAGTTCGCGGCTAGCGGCCGGCTCTGGCAGGAGGGGTCGAATGAAACTAAACCGTCGCGACTTACTGAGTCAGGCTGGACTGCTCGCGATAACAACGAAAATGGCGCCCGCGGCCGTTCGCGGCAAGAATGTCCCCGGTGTCCTGACTCGCGCAGATTTTCCGATCGCCGACACCCAAACCTATCTCAATTGCGCGGGCTGGCATCCGATGCCCGCCGCGTCGGCGCACGCCGTCAAAGCCTATGTGGACTTCAAGAATACGGGCAAGATCGACGGTAAGGATGCCGACGGCAGCGTGCCCGTGCCGGAGTTGTTTGCCCGTCTCACCCGGGCCCGGGAAGCGAAGGAGCAATTTGCCAAGCTGATCAATGCCAAGCCCTCCGAGATTGCGTTCGTGCAAAGCACCATGGCTGGCGAGAGTATTGTTGCAGGTGGGCTGAGCCTACCGAAAGCCGGTGGTAACGTCGTCACCGATGCGCTGCACTTCGAGGGATCGCTGTACCTCTATCGGGAACTCGAGAAGCAGGGCGTGGAGCTGCGCGTGGCAATGCCGCGCGAGGGGCGCATAGAAATGCGCGAGCTCGAGAAACTGGTCGATCGAAAAACGCGGCTCATCGCCATCTCGCTAGTTTCTTACGTCAACGGTTTCAAGCACGACCTCAAAGCGGTGAGCGACCTGGGGCACGCCCACGGCGCGTATGTTTACGCCGACATTATTCAAGCCGCCGGCTGCATTCCAGTGGATGTGCACGGTACCGGTGTAGACTGCGCGGCGTGCGGATCCTACAAGTGGTTGATGGGCGACATGGGGCTCGGGTTTTTATATGTCCGCGAAGACCTGCAGGGAAAAGTAGTGAAATCGACGCAGTATGGCTGGAGGCAGTTCCAGAATTTCGAATATCACATTTTCCCCGGCGACCCGCCCAACGCATCGCCCTTTACCTATGAGCGGCTGCCCGACGCCGCCGGTCACTACGAGCTCGGCACTATCGCCAATTGCGTGACGGCAGGACTTTCGGTGTCGCTCCAGAATATTCACAAGCTCGGCGTCGAAAATATCCGGGCCCACGTCAAGCTGCTCACGGACCGGCTGCAGAAGGAAATGCCGTCGCTGGGCTACGCCTCGATGACGCCGCTCGACAGTCCAACGCCGATCGTGACGTTCGTCGTCAAAAATCCGGAAGTGACCATCGCCAAGCTCAAGAAGGCGAATGTGACGGCCAAAGTGGTTGAGCATCAGCTCCGCATTTCACCGTCGGTGTTCAACGATCAGCAGGACATCGACAAGCTTCTCAACGCGCTGGCTTAATCAGGCTTCCCGAAATTATCGCCAATTTGCTCGCTTTCGTACGGCGTCGAATGAAGCCGCCGCATCCGACACGACCTGGTCTGTATTGATCGCCGTAAGTTTTCCGCCGCGCTTGAGAATACGTCCATCGACGATGACTGTGTCGACATTTTCAGGCTGAGTGGACTCGATCACCATGTGTGCGGGATCGGTAAAGACGCCCATATTTAACTGGCTGGTCGAGATCATGATCACATCGGCGCGTTTTCCGGGCTTGAGCGATCCGACGCGGTCATCGATTCCCAGAGAGCGGGCGCCCTCAATGGTGCCAAGCTCCAGGGCACGCCGCGCGGACAGCTTGAACTCGTCGTGAGCCCTGGCGTTTTCGATATTTCGAGCCAACTTCAGGAGGCCAAGAAGATTCGCATCGCCTGACAGCACAGTTGAGTCCACAGACACGCCGAGTGGAACGCCGGCATCCAGGAATTCGCTTATCTTCGTGAAGCCGTAACCGATACGCAGTTCCGTGCCCGGCGAGACGCTTACCGGGGATCCGGCTCTGGCGATCATCTGAATTTCCGCAGGCGATGCCGAGAGTGCGTGAATGATCTGCACGTTTTTGCCCAGCAGATTCTCTTTCGCGAGCGCTTCAATCTGCCCCTTCGCGTCCTCTCTGCTTCCTACATGCAGCGAAATTGGAAGGGCCAAGCGACGCGCCTTCTCAAACTCGGAGCGATAGACCGCGGGCGGCAAAGCGGTGTTACGAAACATGCCGCGCCAGGCGAATCCAAGAGAAATGAGTCCGTCATGCGAGAAGCTGGCCCAATCGCGATGTAGCGCCTGAAGATCGTCCATGTTGCAGGCTTGCGTATCCGCCAGACCTTGCGGCCAACCATAGGACCAGCGAGCGCGGAGCCCGGCTTCTCTGAGCGCGCGTAAATCCGCTTCGGCATGTAAGCGACTGCGGAGATTATGGCAGTAGTCATGGACCGTGGTCATCCCGCAGTTCAAGGCTTCGGCGGCCGCTAAACGGGTGCCGTGATACATATCGTCGGGCGTCATGACCTGGCCGTAAGCCGCCGCTGTCGGGAAATATCCTTGGTCGGGCTTTTCGCCGCCGAAGCTGCGCAGCAGCGTATTCCACATGTGCCAGTGCGTCTCGACCAGGCCCGGCAGAACAATCATCCGGCGGCCATCGAGAACCGTCGCGCCGGGAACCTGGATCGCTTTGCCCACCGCGACAATCTCACCGTTCTTGATGTGAACATCGCCGCCCGATATATCGCCCAAGCCGGAATCCATGGTCATGACGTAGGCATTTCGCAGAATCAAGTCGCCACGGGAGGGCAACGGCGCCGAATAGGCGGGTTCGACGAAGCGCGTCGCCGCGACGGCCGCCAGGCTTCTCATGAATCGACGTCTGTCGATCGTGTGCCGCATCGTCGGGATTATACTACGAGCATGAACGTTAAGAGCGCGGCGTTCTTGGCACTGGTGGGGATGATCCTGCTCTCGGTTCTCGTTATCGCTGACTTCATCAATACAGTGCAGGGTGTCTTGCGCGACCTCATTCCCGCCATGATGCTACTCAGATCAATCATTTATGTGATAGCAAGCATTGGGCTGACAGTGTTTCTTTGGGTTTTTCACCGCCGAAGCTGAATTACCAAACGAACCCGAGAGGTCCGCCGCCGCACGAATTTTCCCTGATGAGAGTTACGCTAGAAGGGTCGTGACCGAGTTCTTTCGCGACCTCCAGTTCGGCATCCGCCTGCTTGCGAAGAGTCCCGTGTTCACCATCACCGCGGCGTTGCTGCTGGCCGTCGGCATCAGTGCGAACACGCTGATCTATAGCGTCGTCGATGCGCTATTGCTGCGCCGCCGGCAGTGTCGCATCCGGAGAATCTCGTGCGTCTGATCGAGGCTCATCCGAACGACTTCATCACCTGGGACCTGCCCTACAAGCTCTGCGACGCGCTGGCCGCGAAAGATGCCAGCGTATCCGAGGCGATCTGCCAGGGCGAAACCGATGTCCCTTTTAGCGATGGAAACACCACTGAACGCGTGCGGGTCCATCTGGTCTCGCCGAATTTCTTTTCTTCTCTGGGCGTGCATGCCTATCTCGGCCGCGTGCTCAACGCGGACGACGAACGCACCGCCGCCCCGAACGCCGTACTCAGCTACGCTTTCTGGCAGAGGCGATTCCGAAACGATACCTCAATTCTGGGCCGCGGCATCATTTTGGGCGGCCACCCGTTCACGATTGTCGGGGTCTCGCCCGAGGCGTTCAATGGCCTGACTATCGAAACCAGTCCCGGACATTCGGGTTCCCGCCGCCGTCGATCGCTCCATCGTAAAACCATTCGGGGATATGAACCCGGCTGCCGATCCTCTCTCTGGTCAGATATTCGCGCGCCTGCGCGCCGGGGTGCCGATCGAGCGAGCCAGCGCTGAGGTCGATCCTCTATTGCACCAGACATTTCAGGACCTGCTCGATCAGATCTTCCCGTCAGAAAAGGGGGCGGCTCCGGATAGCAACATCAGGCGTTCGCACCTTCAGCCTGGAATCGGTCGCCACTGGAGTATCCACGCTGCGCGCCCAATTCTCGCGCGGCCTGGAGGTATTGATGGCCGGCGTCGCGCTACTGCTGCTGATGGCCTGCGCCAACGTGGCCGGCCTGTTGCTGGCGCGTTCCACTGTGCGTGCCCAGGAGATGGGCGTCCGCCTGGCTCTTGGCGCAAGCCCCGCCCGCATTGTCGGCAGCTCCTCACCGAGGGCCTGCTGCTGGCGCTGTTGGGAAGCGCAGCCGGCACCCTGTTCACTTGGGCGTGCCTGCCTTTGCTCATTCGCGGCCTGCCGCCGATTCGCGACCGTGGCGCGGTGCTCCAGCCTATGGTGCTGCACATCGACATTAACTTCCGCGTGCTCGGCTTCACGTTGATCGATTACCCTTCTGACCGCGGTATTGTTCGCCATATCTCCGGCGTTGCGTTGCGCGCGCTTCGACGTCGCGAGTACTCTGCGGGCCGGGCGCACCACGACGCGCCGCTTGCTGCCGCGCAACTTGATTGTCATTTCTCAGGTGGCCATCTGCACGCTGATCCTGATTGGAGCGGCTCTACTGGTTGAAACGCTTCAGCGCATGCGCGACATGAACCCCGGTTTCGACCGCGATCACGTGGTGACATTCACGCATCGACCCGAGCCTGAAAGGGTACAAGCCGGAGCAGAGCCGCGCGCTGAGTAAAGCGCTGCTGGAGAAAGCCAGCGCACTGCCGGGAGTTGTCGCGGCCAGTGTCGCGGACGCTGGGGCTGATGCGCGGTACCGGCATGAAGGCCACTTTTGCCCCGGCCGGGACTCGCATCACCACCGACGATCTTCTGGGCAGCAGCCTCAACGACGTCACGCCGGGCTATTTCGAAACCATGGGCATGCATCTGCTCGCGGGCCGCGAGTTCAATTGGCTCGACCGGGATCAAACCAAGCCCCGCAAAGTGATCGTCAACCAGATGTTCGCCAGGCGCTACTTCCCGGGCAGAAATCCGATTGGCGGCCGCTTCGGATTCGCTGGAGCCGGCGGCGTCGCCAAAGCGGACAATGAGATCATCGGCGTGGTAAGCGACGCAAAATATCGGTCGCTTCGCGAGCCGATTCCACCCACGGTCTACAATCCGGTGGTCGACGGATTTGAGAACGGATTTATCCTGCACGTTCGCACTCAGCAGCGTCCGGAGGCGATGGTCGCGCCCGTTCGCGAACTTTTGCGTTCGCTCGACCCCGAGCTGCCGTTCATCGAAGTGCGAACCTTGCGCGAGGAGGTCGAGGCGTCGCTGTGGCAGGAGCGGCTCCTGGCCGTTCTGGCAATCATCTTCGGAGGGATCGCTGCGCTGCTGGCGAGCATCGGTCTATATGGCGCGCTCGATTACGCGGTGAAGTCGCGCACGCGTGAAATCGGAGTACGGATGGCGCTGGGGGCGCAGCCGGCGCGGATCGTCGGGCTGTTGTCGCGTGAGGTGCTGCTGTTGGTGACGTGCGGCATCGCTCTGGGTTTATGCGCCTACGCCGGCGCGGCCGTGTGGATTCGCCGCGTGCTTTTTGAGGTGCATCCCTGGGAGCCAATGGCCGTCATCTCTGCTTTGTTGCTGATCGGGCTAGTAGCGGCCATTGCGGCGTTTCCGGCGACCTATCGGGCCGTGCGGATCGATCCAGCCACGGCGCTGCGGTTGGAATAAATGCTGCAATGGAAGGAACACCATGAAACATAGGACTTGTCTATCTCTGTTGATTCTCTTGCTGTCAGCTTTCGTTTGCTCGGCGCAGACTTTCTCTTCCCATTGGGAGGAGCTTACAGCGCCGGACTTTGTCAAAGCGCTTGACCAAGCCAAGGGCGTGTGCCTGTTGCCGTTCGGAATCATTGAAAAACACGGTCCTTCGGGGCCGATGGGTACAGACCTGATCAACGTGCGCTACGCGACGTTCCTGGCTACCAAGCAGGAGTACGCGATCGTGTTCCCCGAATATTATTTCGGCCAGATCTTCGAGGCCAAGCATCAGCCCGGCACGATTGCTTACAGCACACATCTCCAACTGGAGCTGTTGCAAGAGACCACGGCAGAGATGGCGCGTAACGGATGCAAGAAGGTCGTGATAGTTAGCGGCCATGGCGGCAACACGAACCTGATCGCCTTCTTCGCTCAGACTACGCTTGAAACTCCGAAGGAATATGTCGTTTACGCCATCACCAACACTCCCGGGCAAGCGGCGCAAATGCCCGTTGCCGCCCGGCCTTCAAAACCCGGCGTGGACGGTCATGCCGGCGAAACGGAGATCGCCAGTATTATGGCTGCCCGCCCTGAACTCGCTCACCCGGAACGAGCGGGCACGCAATCGGGCGCGGACCAAAAGCGGCTCGACCTGCCGGCCAATGTCTACACGGGAATCTGGTGGTATGCGCGGTTCCCTAACCACTACCAAGGCGACGCTTCCGGAGCTACAGCGGAGCGCGGCGCCGCTCTTCAGCAAATGCGGGCCGATGCCATCGCCAGCGCCATTCGAGCCATCAAGTCCGATCAGGTAGGCCCAAGGTTGCAAAAGGAGTTTTTCGAGGAGTCGGCACACCCCGTAGACACGAAGCAATAGCCAAATCGCTTAGATCCAGACCTTCTCCGCCGGCACGCCGCGCTTGCACATTTCACAAGACCCGGCATCCTTGTAATAGGTCGCGTCCAGTTTGGCGAGGTAATAAAAGGGCAAGGGACTGAAGTCGACCGTCTTCGGCGTTGGCTGATAAATAATGACTGCCAGCCCGACCACCTGCGCACCGGTGGACTCCACCAGCCGCTTCAACTCCGCGAGGTTCTTGCCGGATCGCAGGATGTCATCCACAAGTAGCACCTTTTCGCCGGGCGTCTGCTCCAGATATTGCCGGAAGCGCATGGCCCCGTTCTCTTCTTTTCGTCGGCCCAATAAACCTGATGAGCGCGCAACGCCTCGCATACGCCATACGCGACGGGCAGGCCGCCTGTATCGGGGGAGACGATAGATAGCTCGGGAATCATCGCCCGGATTTCGGAATTGGCTCGCAGCAGCCGGCTCAACCCTACGCTCAGCACCTTGGCGTGCTGGTAATAGCGCATGGCGAGCTGCACCTGCATATATTCGGTGGCGTGCAGGCCGTTGGGATATTCAAAGTGTCCGTCGCGGATGGCGCCTGTGCGGCGCAGCAGTTGGACCACTTCCTCTTGAGTCGGTACTAGATGCATATCGTTACTTTCATTGTAGACATGCGGTTCAGCTGGCTCCCTTGCCGGTCAAAACGCGCGGAATGGTTCGAAGGATAATTTGCCAGTCCAGAGCCAACGACCAATTGTCGATATACTGCATGTCCATTTTCATCCAGGTCTCGAAGTCGATCGAATCTCGTCCGGCTACGGCCCACAAACACGTCAGGCCGGGGCGCATACGCAGCCGCCGGCGCTGCCAACGCTGGTACATTTCGACCTCTTCGGGCACAGCCGGGCGCGGGCCCACCAGAGACATGTCGCCCTTGAGCACGTTCCACAACTGCGGCCACTCGTCGATGGAAAACTTGCGCAAAAACCAACCCAGGCGAGTGAGTCGCGGATCATTGGGAATCTTAAATGCAGTCGACTTGCGATTGAGGTGCATCACGGAAGCTTTCAGGATTTCCGCGTTGTCACACATCGACCGGAACTTGTAGAAAGTGAACTTCCGGCCGTTCAACCCGCAGCGCACCTGCCGGAAGATCGCCGGACCGGGGGACGTTATCCGGATCAATAGTGCGACCGCTAGCATGAACGGCAGCAGCAGGACCAGGGCGGCCGCGGCCAGCACTACATCGGTTGAGCGCTTGAGCAGCAGGCGGATTTCATCGTGGGGCGCGGCGGAAAACGTCAGCAGCGGCGTGGTTCCGAGCCGGTCGAGATAGACCTGGCTGTTGACGTGAGGAAAAAAGTCAACCACTACGCGGGTGCGCACGCCCTCCTCATCGCACAGCAGGAAAACCTCCTCCATCGCCCCCAATCGACTGCTATCGACCGCAAAAATGATTTCGTCGATGACATGCTGTCGCAACAACTCAGGTAATGCCGACAGAGGATAGCGCTGATAGGTCTTGGCCAACTGGATTTGGCCGGGCTCATCATCCAGGAAACCCATCAGCCGAATGCCATAGTCGGCCGATTGCTCGAGTGCTTCGCCAAGGTGCAGCGCGTTCTCACTCGACCCCACCACCATCACGAAATGTGCCGTTCCAAAGCCTCTTCGGACCGCGCCGATCGCGCGTGCGGCGTTAATGCGGAACAGGCACAAGAGCACCCAGGCATAAACGGCGAACAGCGCAACAAACGAACGGCTGAGGTCCAGGCGTAGGATGTACTCCGCGACCACCAGGCAGATTGCACCCAGCGCGCACTGCCGGAATGTATCGCGCAAGACCACACGCGGGTGTGCGGAGTCCAGTTTTTCATAGATGTTGAACCAATACCCAATCGCGATCCAACACAAAATGGACACCACCAAAAGCAACGCGGCTATCGGAAAATCGAGAAAGAACTGCTTTTCGAAACGCAGGCGGATGCGGGTCTCGTAAGCGATCAGGAATGCTAAGGAAGTGATAATTACGTCGGTAAAGCCGAAGATGGCTTTGACTTTTCGATAGTGACGGTTAAACACCCCGGAAACAGCATAGCATGGGCACATAATTGCTGAATCCTGGCGGCGCGGGTTTGAATCTTTAGCTCCATGGATGCTCCAGATCTTCGTTTTCCAGTTGGAAAGTTCAAGTTTCCCGAGGCAGTCAGCGCTGATGACCGGCGTAAGTTCATCGCTCAAATTGGTGAGACTCCGGCGCACCTGAGAGCGTCGATCGGCGGCCTCTCGGATGTACAGCTCGACACGCCCTACCGGCCCGAAGGCTGGACGGTTCGGCAGGTTATCCATCATGTTCCCGACAGCCATCTCAACAGTTACACGCGTTTCAAACTGGCGCTAACCGAGGATGAGCCGACCATCAAGCCTTACGCCGAGGACCTCTGGGCTGAGCTCACCGACGGCAAGTCTGGGCCGGTGGAGGTGTCGCTGAGGCTGCTCGAATGCCTGCATTCGCGTTGGGTGACGTTGCTGCAGTCGATGACCGAATCCGATTGGAAGCGGTCGTTTCGTCATCCGGAGCTGGGCCTGCGGCGGCTCGACCAGAACGCGGCGCTCTATGCCTGGCATGGCCGGCACCACGTGGCTCACATTACTAGTTTGAGGGACAGAATGGGCTGGAAATAGGCGGTAATAGCCGATCAAGGCGGCGGGATGCCTTAGCGCGCGCCATTTCGATGACTCGTATTGGCCAGTTCCCGATAGCGATAAGCCAGCATCCCGGCGATATCTGACAGCTCAGCCTCGTTGAGATAGCGAATAGGAGCGTTCGCAGGTATCCGCTGGACCACCTGCGCCAACCCGTTGATCATAAAGCGTTCGGCCGATGTCATTGCCGCGCTGAAAATCACGCCACGCTCTTGGACGATCAAGAAGGGCCGGCTGCGATGGAGGTTCTTTTCCCGGCCTCCTGGTTCGGCGGAAGGAATTGCTCGGAATAGCTCCGCCGAACTCGCGTTCGTAAAGATTGCTTGGCACGGGTAAAGCAGGCCGCCGGAAAGAATTGATCGAGAAACCGGATCGGTACCGAGCGCATGCACATTATCGTCATCCGGCAGATCCCAAGACCAGCGATCGGCAATGTCAGCCAGCACCGCGTAGTCGGCCGGATGCGCCGGGCGAGCAGGGATGGCTAAGCGGCGCCCCACCTCCCACAAGAGATCTTCCACGGCTCGGCAATCCTCGCCGCCGATCACTAACCCATGGTTGCCTAAAACCAGCAAGTCCGTGTTGGGGGAAACCGAAAGAGCCCGTTCGACTGCACTGGCAAGCGCGAGCCCGGAGGCCACGTAGGGGATCCATTGCCAGCGCAAACCCTCAAGTTTCTGACGCAGTTGATTCCTCGCATCCTGCCTCACTGCCCAGGCGATCGTGTTTACGCAGTGTACGTGAAGAACCACACGCTGGGGCAACACGGCATGCATGGCCGTCTCGATCGAGGCACTGGTGTGAAGCTCGCTAGGATCGATGTATTGCCTCACACACGCCTGAACCTCTGCAAGATCCAGCGGCACCAGAAAGTCTTCGCGTAAGGCATCAGCCATCCACTTGCCCGATACCTTGATCCACAAGGTACCATTCACCTTGATCGAGCTGTTGCCAGTACTGGCCTGGGTGAGAAGCGGGTCGCTTCCGATCATCGCCGAGAGTTCCAGCAGCCGTCTCAGCTCGTGATTTTGGGACGCCGTCATATTCTTGCTCATACGTTTTCTCCGTTTTAGGGCAGCACCCGCAGCCGTTCTTCAACCAGCTGCGCCTTTCTTTTGTTTCGAGCCTCGCCAATCTTGATGGAGGCTTTGAAAATCGTTCCCACCGGGAGAATTCCCCCTAATTTATGCGCCGCTACAGCTGCCAAGCCCATGGACGCGACGCATCCGCACGACCCACAATCCGGATTGCCTCCGAATTGACACGGCATGATCTTGGTCTTCAGGTCCGCGGATATCGTTTGCGTGGTGAGTGCGAAAACACAGTCGTGTGGATTGCTGGGAGGCGAGGCGAACTGATGAATCATTCCTTCCGGCATGTCCAGCTTGGGGAATTCCCTTCGCAGCACGAGCATGTCGGCAATCGCTTGCGCGCGCTCTCGCGAGTTCAACATTTCGGGCAGTCGAGCTCCCACTTGTGGGGTGAACAGGCTGAACCATACCTTTCGGACCTCGCCCCTGGGCGTCCAAACTTCCAAAAACTCCTTCAAATAGCCAGGGCGTTTCATCATCTGCGCGGTGATCGTGCAATGGATCGTAATGTGCTGACCGGCGATATTCTTGAGGATCCGGTCGTACGTTGCCGGCGCACGACGCGCGTCATGCTCAGGGCGCAATCCGTCGATGGAAACGACCACGTTCAGGTGCGCGAGCGCCGCCCATGCGGGCGCCAGTGGCCGGAAGGCACTGGTGACGAGTTGCACATGAATACGCCGCTCGATTAATAACGGGATCAGCGCTTCCAGTTCGCGGTATCGGACCAGAGGATCACCTCCAACGATCGACAAATGCAAAGGCTGGAGGCGTTCGACGACCTCCAGAACGCCATCAATCAGTTCCTGTCCTTTTCGGTCGCTGAGACCACGTAAAGTTTCGCCCCCACCGAGGTGCGCATCGTCATAGGCGTAGCATCCAGGGCAGTTCAGCGGACACTCGCGCGTGATCTCGATAGATAGGGAGGGCCGCTCCCCTTTGAGGATCTTTTGCCACGCGCTCAGGATCTCTGAGGTCTTCATTGATCATCCTTTCGCTGCGCTGAGAAAGCGCTCGCGCTCCGGTAACGCCTTCCACAAGCGGGAAAGCGCCAAGTCCGGTTCGAAAGATTACTGAACCGGACTCAATTGGATGTAGAGTTTATAGTTAGAGCGCTGGAGGAGAAGGATCTGTAGCTTGTCCGCTTAAGACGATGCGATCGCTCGGCCGATTCGGCTCGGAGTCGCGCGCGAGCGAGATAAAGCGTGGCGACGCGTCAGAGGAAGCACCCGGGCACGCGCTGCTCAAAATCTGTAGACACAAGCTTTCCGGACACTCAGTCAGACAGGGTGCTTTGACCTCGGTCGTGTGCGGATTCACTGCGGGAGGATCGGGCACAGCGTCGACCGACGCGATCAACAGCAGCGCGGTCAGTGCCCAAATTGTAGACCAAACTAGCTTCGTTCCCACGTGCGTATTCTATGCTAACAGATTTCGCCTGCAGCCAATCAAGAGCGGTATCCTAATTGGGCGCGAGGTGCACGTGTCTTCCCGCATCCTTTTCGCAATCGCACTGGCTTTTGATCTAGTCGCGCAAACTCCGGCGAGTCCGCCATGTCATCGGACTGGAAAATATCAGTTCTCAAAAAAGCGGGAAGCTGAGCGTGCAGAACGGGGCCATGCAGTTTACCGGCGGAAGGGACGTCGCAAAGGTGCCGGTCACCTCGATTGATAGCATTTATGTCGGTTCCGAGACCACGCAATCGGGCGGGAAGGTTGGCCGAGGGGTCAAGACAGCCTCGATCGCTGCCCCTTATGGACGCGGCAAGGTTCTACCACGGTACCGGGGGTGCGCTGCATGCCGCAATCTTCGCGCTTCCAATAGGGCAGGGAGCGGATATGCGCGCGCAACTCATCGCCGCTGGGCGGGAGAGCGGCGCTTCCTCAGTGCAGGAGTTGAAAGAAGGGAAACAGCCATGAAAGCGGAAGCGTCCGTTGAAAATCTTCGGATTTCTGGCGATGCTCGTTTCGCAGCTTGCGATAGCTCAGCCGGCTACTTCACGCCAATCAGACAGTAAGGTCAAGCCGCAGAAACTATCGGCCTCGGCCATTCAAATCGAACCGATCGAGGCTGGAGACTCGACGATAAAGATGGAGCTTTCCGAAAGGTGTACCGCAGCGGCGGTCAGAAGCAAAAGACGTTGCTGACCTGGTGACCCTGCGAACCAAGGTTGGAAAGTTCACCGAAGGCAGTCAGCTGCGGCGCGAGTTGACCACTGTGAGCGGCGGCACTACCGTTGGATGTGATCACAACTGTAGCTGCCCCGTGACGGACATGTCCTTTTCGAGTCTGACCTATCCGGCAAGGTTCGATTTTTTGGCGAAAACCTGGGCTTGACCAACGATTTGGCGAAGCGGATTGCTAAGCTGCTGCGGGAGAGGTCTTAGTTTCGCGCATAGCTTTTCGGCCGAACTTTGACGTGCAGCAGTGCCCGGGTTCCATCCGCCCGCGTGAACCGAAACTCGTAATCGCCCAGAAACCCCGGCCCAAGCTGCCAATAGAACACCCCGTCCTTGAGAGTTGACCCAACAGGCAGCGAGTCGCTCGATATTGCTCCTAAGTCTAGCTCTATCCGATCCAGTTCCTCAACTTCGATAGCGTAGGAACCGCGTCGCGTTTGAGCGGTGCGGGTCTTCACAGACTCCGGAGCCATATCGCCCGGCGCCGCTACTCCGCCCGCGTTTTGAACCGTGAAGTAACGGCTGCCGATGCCATCGCCGCGGCCCTGGTTGTCGGTAACCGCCCAAGCGATGTTGTGCAGCCCATTTGCGAGCTTGGTCGTATCGATAGAGAAGAATCCGACTCCGCCATTGCTGTTGCACAGGCCCGGGAACAAAGTCGCGATGTCACTGCGCTTCTGGTTGTAAGTCGGATGGCCTAATATCACTCCGTCGATAAAGACGTTGAGGGTGTGTCCATCGTTTGGAATGCAGTAGGGATTCTGGGTGAGCGCCCAGCCGAAGTTGACGTAGGCGTTGCCCTCTATGGTGTCACCCTGCCCGGGCGTGTCTATCGTGCCGAAAGGCTTGGAGGCGTGTACATTATCTACAACAATGCTGCGGGTGCCAAGATCGGTCTGGCCGCCTGCATTGTTGTATGCGATGAAGTGCAGTTTGTAGGTTCCATTGCCCAGCGCACCGGAGACGCTGGGAAGAAAGTTCGTGAGGAGCATGTAGCCCCATCCGGCGCGATCATTGAAGGGCATGTTGGGGTAAAGCCCTTGGACGTCGGGCCGCACACCCGGAACCTGAACAGCATCCCCGATATAGACCAGATGGTTCGAAGCAACGGGTTCGTTGCCGACCGGCTCGCGCCAAACCTGGACTTTGGATATCCCGACGCGGTCGAGCGCCCAACCGGTGACGGGGATGGCGCCCGCGATGCCGATAGTGTTGTCGAGGGGAGTGTCGAAGCTGCCGATGGGGTTGCCAGATCCGGTTGGGCTGAGGACTCGGATGCGATTGTTGCCGCTATCGGCTATGTAAATGTTTCCGGCAACGTCCAGGTCGATCCCTGAAAAGAGCGCGGTATTCAACGCGGCGTTGGCGGCGGGCCCACCTTCACCCGAATAACCAACCAAGTCATAAGGAAGCGGAGTGCCTGCAATGTTTGTGAGTACGCCATTCGAGAGTTTCCAGACGCCTCCTTGAGCTAGGATAAAGAAATCTCCCGTTTCATTACGGGCCACACCGGATGGAAGTCGGAAACCAGGTGTTGAGCCATTAGCGATCGAAGCCACCGTCCCATTGCTGACCTTACACAACTCATTCTCTATGGTATTCACATAGTAGATATTTCCCGAACTGTCGACTGTGAGTCCTCCAACCACGTTATTCATGGATGCACCGGTCGCGGAACTCGTGGTCGCGCAAGAGCCCTGCGTTCCGTTTCCGGCGACAGTTGTAATTACGCCCTGGCTGACTTTTCGGATCCTCATCTGATCAGCGATGTAAAGGTCGCCATGGCTATCGACGGCGAGCCCTTGAGGCGAAATTCCCGCCAAGGTAGCAGGGCCACCGTCGCCGGAATAAAATGAAGATCCGTTGCCCGCAACAACCGAGTTTACGCCATTTGAATTAACATGCACCTGAACACCATCGACATAATATACGTTGCCGCTGCTGTCCACGGTTAAGGCGCCGGGGCAGGTGTTGCACGCGTAGCTCCGGTTATTCGACGTTGCGATAGTAGTAATCCGGCCGGCAGTGACCCTTCGAATCCGATGATTGCCCGAATCGGTGAAGAAAACATTTCCCGCGCGATCGACGGCGACATAGGAGGGAAGAGCAAGATCGGCGCTCGTTGCTGCGGAGCCATCTCCGAGAAAGCTACCATCTCCGTTCCCGGCGATCGTCGTAACGGTGGAGTTGCTGATTCGCCACACTTGTTGCTTCCAGTAATCCGCGACGTAGAGATTTCCAGTGTTGTCTGCAGCCAGCGACCAGGCCGCAAGAGTGTCCGAGATCGTTGTTATAAGGCCATTCGCTAGCTTTCTGATATTAAAGGAATCACTGCAGCAGAGGTCTGAAATATAAAGGTTTCCCAACCCGTCGACCGTGACATCGCCCAGCGAACCTAGAGGAGTACCGGCTGCTGGAATGCTGTTGGGAGAACCCACTACATAGCCTCCTGTCCCGTCGCCGGCGATGGTCGTAATAATGCCCTTGGCCACTTTTCGAATTCGATAGTTTCCTGTGTCAGCAATATAAAGGTTGCCATTGTTGTCGGCCGCCAAAGCGGATTCGTAATTCAACCACAAGGATGCTCCAGTTGCAGGACCGCCATCCCCGGAAAAGCCTTTGCCACTGTTGCCGGCCACGGTTGAAATTATGCCATTGCTAATTTTTTGTATGCGGAAATACAATGGATCGGATATGTACAGATTGCCCATGCCGTCAAACGCTATGCCTGCCCCTGGGTTGATTGAGGCGTTAGAAGCGGGTCCGCTATCGCCCGCTATTCCTTGTGTGCCGTTGCCGGCAGCGCGGGTAATGAGTCCATTGCTTATTTTGAAAACGCAGCAATTTCCCCCGCCAGCGTAAAGAGTCCCTCCCGGATCTACCGCGATGCTCGCGGGGTACATTGAGGTTCCGAGGGCAGGTCCAATCTGCGTGTCAGTTGGGAGTGGAATCCCCCCGTTGCCCGCTACGGTTGTGAGAGTACCCGCTGAATCGACCTTAAAGATTCGATTCTGAGTGTCGGACATGATGTAAATGTTGCCATTTGCATCTGCCGCCAAATGTCGCGGTCGGCCGATGCCGACGCTGGTTGCGGGTAGTGGTGGGGGTGTGCCTCCACCCGCGAAAGTACTGATCACGTACTGCGCACTCAATTGCACCAAAGGAAGAAAGAATAAAGGCGCAATACGAAGTTTCAGCGACATCGTTTTCGATTCCTTTTATGAACTTTCGATTATAACCGGAGTTTGGCTGGAAGAATTGTCGATTGGTACTTAATAACGCTTAAAAGGTGGCGTAGCGACTTGGCAGCAGTACTAGATTTCCCAGCGCCAGAGATTTGTCCCCACGGTATATCCTGCGCCCACCGCGGCGAACATTACTAAGTCGCCCTTCTTCACTTTTCCAGCCTCTAGCGCGTCACGCGTCGCCAGCGGGATGGTGGCGGCAGTGGTATTGCCGTAGCGCTCGATGTTGATAACCACCTTATCGCAGCTAATTCCCAGGCGCTCGGCGGCGGCCGAGATGATCCGGCGATTGGCTTGGTGGGGAATTAGAACCGCAATATCGTTGGCCGTGAGCTGGTTTCGCGCCAAGAGATTGCTGGAGGCCTCGTACATCTTTCGCACGGCATATTTGAAGACCTGCGCCCCGTCCTGCTTTACAAAATGCAGTCGATTCTCGACGGTCTCAGCGGTGGCCGGCATGCGGCTTCCCCCGGCGGGCTGCTTCAGGTAATCGCCGCCGGAACCGTCGACCTCGTTGAGGAAGTCGATGAAGCCAATCTCGCCTTCTTCAGTGGGCTCAACTAGCATGGCGCCCGCTCCGTCGCCGAAGAGAATACAGGTGGAACGGTCGGTGTAATCGATAATACGCGACATCGTGTCGGCGCCGATCACCAGCACTTTCTTGTGTGATCCCGCGGAGATCAAATGCGCCGCCGTGGTCAGGCCGTAGATGAAACCTGAGCAGGCCGCCACCAGGTCGAATCCCCACGCGCGCTTGGCTCCGATCCGATCCTGCACCAGGCAAGCGGTACAGGGGAACAGCATGTCCGGCGTGACGGTGCAAAGGATAATGGCATCCAGATCGCGGGCGTCAACTCCACGGTGCTCGAGCGCGATGCGGGCGGCCTCGACAGCCATGTCGGAAGTAGCCATTTCGGGCGGGGCAATGTGACGTTCGACGATGCCGGTGCGCTCGACAATCCACTGATTGCTGGTCTCGACCATCCGCTCCAGGTCCTGGTTGGTCAGAACACCCGGCGGCGTGTAGCAGCCGAGCGCGGTGATCTTTGCCTTGTAGTTAGTCGCCTTGGACAAATTGATTCCTCAACTCAATAACATACAAGGATACAATACGGCCCTTTCGTGTGGCGAGCGCGCTCACAAGAGCCGAGCCTTGAACGGTTTTACAAAGAGTTTACGCCTGTGACGATTTTTCCTCGTAAATTTCTGGAATACTATTAGTTCTTTGGAGGTTAGTACATGTATCTCGACGAGAAGCGTGTTTATTGCGCCTGGGCACTTGCTCTGGCGCTGCTCGCGCCGCAGGCATTTGCCGCGACGAACTTTGTTCAAACCAATCTGGTTGCCGATGTAGCAGGCGTGGCAGCGGTTACAGATCCTAACTTAGTTGGATGTTGGGGCATGTCGGCATCGGCGTCCAGCCCTTTCTGGGTGTCTAATACCGCGACCGGCACCTCGACCCTGTACGCGGTGACTGAAGCCGCCCCCACGGTGCCGGTAGTAAACAGCCTCGTGGCCGTCATTCCGCCGTCGGCTAAGAACAAGGGTAAAACTGGTCTGCCGACTGGCCAGGTCAATAACGGTTATGGCGCCGGTAATTTCGAGGTAGCTGCAGGCCATCCGGCATCTTTTATGTTTGCCACCTACGACGGCACGATATCGGGCTGGTACGGAGGCGTTGCTAATAACACGGCGATTCCCTTTGTAGATCACAGCGCTAATGCAGCCGCCTACACCGGACTGGCGATCGGCGTCAGCAGCATTGGTCCAACTTTGTATGCCGCGAATTTCTCTAACGGAACCATCGACACCTTCGATCACACTCTCAAGCAAGTTACGCTGCCTGGTGGATTTCAGGACCTCGACCTTCCAAACTCCTACTTTCCGTTCAATATCCAGCGCTTTGGCCGGAGACTTTATGTTTCCTTCGCCTATTCCGATAGCACCGGCAGCCTCGCCTTCGGCGGCCCTGGTACCGGATTGATAGACGTCTTCGACCTGAACGGGAACCTGCTCCAGCACCTGGTTCCGAACAATGCGCATCTAAACCTGCCCTGGGGCATGGCGGTAACTGGAGCAAACTTCGGTTCATTCAGTTATGCCTTGATCGTCGGCAATTTCGGCGATGGGACGATCAGTGCCTTTGACCTGGATACTGGCAATTATCTGGGGACTATGCAGGACGGCCATGGCAACAACATAGCTATTGATGGGCTCTGGGCCCTGCAATGGGGCAACGGCGGAAGTGGCGGCGATCCGGGTACCCTCTATTTCAACGCTGCACCGTCCCAAGGACAGCACGGCTTGTTTGGCTCATTGAAGCCAGCGTCGGATTCCACGCTTCAGTAAACGAAGTAGCGCCGAGGCCTGGGCTGCTCGAGGTGCCCAGTGTTACCTGGCAATCGCTTTGACCTGGAGATATTCTTCCAGGCCGTACAACCCCATCTCGCGACCAATTCCAGAGCGCTTGTAGCCTCCGAATGGTGCGAGAGGGTTGTACTTTCCACCATTCACATCCACTTGGCCGGTTCGCATACGCCGGGCTACTCGCATAGCGCGTTCCGGATCGCCCGACCATACGCCGCCCGCTAGCCCGTAGATGGTGTCGTTGGCGATGCGGATAGCCTCTTCTTCCGTATCGTAGGCCAAGACCGATAGCACAGGCCCGAAGATCTCCTCCTGCGCAATCGTCATCGTCGACTTTACGTCCGCGAAGATGGTGGGCTCTACGTAGTAGCCTTTTGCGAAGGCTGCGGGACGCCCGCCGCCCAGCACCACGCGCGCGCCTTCTTGTTTGCCTTTCGCGATGTAGCCTTCCACACGCTCGCGCTGCGTTGCTGAAATCAGCGGACCGAGCCGGGTCGAGCTATCCAGCGGATCGCCCAACTTCAAGCTGCCAATGGCCTGTGAAGCCAGATCCAGCGCTTCCTCCTGGCGGCTCCGGGGGACAATCATCCGCGTCCAGGCAGAACAGGTCTGTCCGGAGTTGAGCATCGCGTTGCGCGCCCCGGCCGGAATGGCTTTCTCGAACGGCGCGTCATCCAGCACCACAAAAGCGGACTTGCCGCCTAACTCGAGCGTGACTTTCTTGATCGTGTCAGCGGCTAGGGAACCTACTCGTCTTCCAGCGCGCACCGAGCCGGTGAAACTGATCATGTCGATCAGCGGATGCGTTGCGATCGCTTCGCCAACCATGGAGCCGTAGCCGGTAACGATGTTCAGGACACCCGCAGGCAGGGAGATGGCCTCGCACGCCTCCGCCAAAAGGAACGCGTTGAGCGGGGCCACTTCGCTGGGCTTCAACACCACGGTGCAGCCCGCCGCGAGCGCCGGGGCGACTTTTGCCATGATCTGGTGTAGCGGATAGTTCCAGGGTGTGATCGCGCCAACCACTCCAAACGGCTCGCGGAATACGATCGAATTGCCGATCTCCTGTTCGAGCTTCGCTTCCGCGATCATTTGCGCATAGCTGTTCGTGATTACCACGGGCAGACCGGCTTGAATGCTGGTCGCCATCGAAAGCGGGGAACCTACCTCCTGCGCGATGGTTTTGGCGATCTGCTCGCTCCGTTCCTTGAGGGCAATGGCTAGTTTGCGCAGCCATTCCGCGCGCTCCTGAACCGTGGTTTCGCTCCAGCCGTTGTCGAATGCAGCTCGTGCCGCGTGAACGGCGCGGTCCACGTCTTCCAGAGTCCCCTCCGGAACAGAACCGATCACTTCTTCGGTGGATGCCGAAAGGACATTGATGGATCCGGTCCCTGTCTGCGGCTCCCACTTACCGTTGATATATAGGTTGCGATGAGAGTTGGTGGCTGCCTGTGCGCTTGTCATGGTCTTGCTTGGATTATAGGCGTTTGAAGTTAACCCCGGGGACTTGACGGACCGCCGTTCCAAACAATATCGTGTAGTGGGAATCTTCTACCAATGACACGTATCCTTCGCTGTTCGCCTTTCGTGCTCTTCGCTCTTCCCCTTGCGCTTTTGGCCCAGCCCTCCACTGTCAACCTCTGGCCCGATTCCGCTAAGACGCCTTCGTCTTCCGAAATCAAGGAAACCTGGACCGAGCGCGGCAAGAACGGCGTGGTCGACCGGGGCGTCACCTTTGTCAGCACACCCGACCTGACGGTCTACTTGCCGCTTAAAGAGAAAAACACTGGTGTCGGAATTATCCTGTGCCCGGGCGGAGGCTACGAACATCTGGCCATCGATAAGGAAGGCCACGACGTTGCGAAATGGCTCAACTCTATCGGCGTCGCTGGATTTGTGCTGAAGTACCGGCTGCCTCGCAGCAAGGGCATGACCTATACCATGGAGGCGCCGCTTCAGGATGCTCAACGCGCGCTCCGGATAATCCGCACGCGGGCTGAGGAGTGGCATCTCGATGCACATCGCATCGGCATGATGGGCTTCTCGGCGGGTGGCGACCTGGTGGCGCGCGCGGGAATGAGCTGGGACAAGGGTCAAAGTTCCGCGACGGATCCCGTCGAGCGGGCGAGTTCCCGGCCAGACTTTCTCATCCTGGCCTACCCGGCGATGCCCAAGGAACTTCACGTCACCAGCGACACGCCGCCGGCTTTTCTGGTCCAGGCGAGCGACGATCCGACCGTCTCGCCGGAGAACAGCATCCGCTTTTATTTAGCGCTGCTGCAGGCGAAAGTGCCCGCCGAGCTGCACATCTATCTGAAGGGTGGTCACGGCTTCGGCATGGTGCATAGTGGACTGCCCACCGCGAATTGGCCGTTGCGCCTTGAAGATTGGATGACGGAGCAGGGCATCCTGCGAAAACAATAGCGGCAATCAGCTCAAATTGATATTGTTGGGAAATATCCATGCATCTCTGTCATAAGGTCTTCCTGATCTTGTCCGCGACCGTCGTGGCGACAGCGGCCACCCCCGACGGTGGCGATCTGTATGCCAAGCATTGCGCCTCTTGCCATGAAGTGATCGCGCTGGCGGCGCAGAATCGCGCGTTACTGAAAAACCTGACGCCGGAGTTCATCGTTCGCTCTCTCGCGAATGGGACCATGCACGCTCAAGGCGCGCGCCTCCAAGCCGCAGAGCGCGCGGCCATCGCGGAGTACCTGACTGGCAAATCGGTTCAAACCGTAAACACTGGCGCGGGCCGGTGCGCCGCCGCACCGTCGCCGAATTTTGCGGGATTTCAATGGAACGGCTGGGGCGGCGATCTGGACAACAGCAGATTCCAACCGGCCGCTGCCGCAGGCCTGACAGCCTGACCAGGTCCCGAGCCTGAAACTGAAATGGGCTTTCGGATATGCCGACAGCTATTCCGCGTTCGCGCAGCCGATCGTGGCCGGCGGGCGTGTTTTTGTCGGCAGCGCGCTCGGAATGGTCTACTCGCTCGATAGCGCGAGCGGATGCACCAATTGGAGTTTCGATGCGGCAGCTGGCGTCCGAACCGCCATCACGATTGGTCCGGGCAATGTCGCTTATTTTGGAGACTTGCGAGCGAACGCCTATGCCCTGGATGCGGTCACCGGCAAGCTGCTCTGGAAAACAACTGTCGATGATCACGCGCTGGCGCGTATCACCGGGTCACCCGTCCTGTACCAAGGCAAGCTGTATGTACCTGTGGCGTCGCGCAGCGAGTGGCTGGCGGCCGATAGTCATTATGAATGCTGCACGTTCCGTGGCAGCGTCGCCGCGCTGGACGCCAAGACAGGGAAGCAGATCTGGAAAACCTATACCATCGCGGATCGTCCCAAGCCTACTCGGAAGACCAAGAACGGCACGCAGCTATGGGGACCTTCGGGCGGAGGTGTGTGGGGTTCGCCGGCCATCGATACCAAGCGCAACGTCCTCTATATAGCGACCGGCGATAACTATTCTGAACCGGCCACGCCAATGACAGATGCGATCGTAGCGCTAGCGCTCGACACCGGCAAGATTACCTGGGCGCGCCAAATCACCAGCGGCGATGTGTTCAACGGAGGTTGCGGGCAGCGGGACACGAGTCTTTGTCCTGACAAGCCCGGGCCGGATTTCGATTTCGGATCGGCCACCATCCTTCGAACGTTATCAAACGGCAAGCGCCTGCTCATCGCCGGCCAGAAATCTGGAGTGCTGCACGCTCTCGATCCGGATAATGAGGGTAAGATCGTGTGGCAACAGAAGCTAGGCAAGGGCAGCATTCTGGGTGGAATTCAGTGGGGTCCGGCCGCGGATTCGGAGACCGCCTATGCAGCGATCTCGGACGTCGGTTTCGTACCGGGGGCGGAAGGCCTGCAGCCGGATCCGAAAACCGGCGGCGGTCTCTTCGCCATTCAGCTCGCCACCGGAGAAAAGCTCTGGAGCGCAGTGCCAGAAGAATGCCATACTCCGCGCTGCAGTCCCGCGCAATCGGCGGCAGTGACGACAATTCCGGGTGTCGTCTTTTCCGGGTCGATGGACGGCCACTTCCGGGCGTATTCGAGCAAGAATGGAAAGATCATTTGGGATTACGACACGGTGCGCGACTTTGAAACCGTAAACCAGATCCCGGCTCGCGGCGGATCGCTAGACGGACCTGGGGCGGCTGTCGCGGGCGGCATGTTGTTCGTCAATTCCGGTTACGGTTATTTCTTTGGCATGCCAGGGAACGTGCTGCTCGCGTTCGGAGTGGAATAAATGGCGATGACATCGTTTCAAGCGCTCCTCGTCACCCAGACCGATGGTAACTTCGCTGCTTCCATCCAGAAACTTCAGCCGGACGCGCTGCCGCCCGGTGAGGTGCTAATCCGCGTCGCATATTCGAGCCTCAATTATAAGGATGGGCTTGCGGTTACCGGCAAGCCGGGCGTGATTCGAAAATATCCGATGGTGCCGGGTGTCGACCTTGCTGGGGCTGTGGAAGAATCGTCGTCCGCCAATTTCAAGCCGGGCGACAAAGTCGTGGTAACCGGTTGCGGCACTTCAGAGACGCTATGGGGCGGCTATTCGCAATATGCGCGCCTGGACGCAGAAGTTGTCGTGCCTCTGCCGGACGGCTTCAATCTGCAACAGGCGATGGGCATCGGAACAGCGGGCGTCACAGCAATGCAAAGCGTCATGGCTCTGGAAGAGCACGGCCTCAAACCGGGGAGCAGGGAAGTAGTGGTGACCGGCGCGGCTGGCGGAGTGGGCAGTGTGGCCATCGCGATCCTGGGGAAGCTGGGCTACAAAGTGGTCGCATCTAGTGGGCGCGCCGAGCTGCACGATTATCTGCGAGGTCTGGGCGCGAGCGACATTATCGATCGCAATGTTCTGGCGGCGCCGTCCAAGCGTCCGCTCGATTCAGAACGTTGGGCTGCCGGTATCGACAGCGTCGGTGGCGATACGCTGGCCGGGCTGCTGCGCTCAATCGTGATCGGTGGCAGTGTGGCCGCCTGCGGTTTGGCTGGAGGCGCTGCTCTTAATACCACCGTGTTTCCCTTTATTCTACGCGGCGTCAATTTACTGGGGATCGATTCGGTACGTGTGCCCAATCTGCGCCGCCGCGAGATCTGGGCCCGGCTCGCGCGCGATCTTCCAACCAAGTTGCTCGACAGCATGATCCAGGTAAAACCGCTGACCGAAGTGTTCCAGCTCGGAGAGCAGATCCTAGGCGGTCAGACTCGCGGCCGTACGGTTATCGACGTCAACGGCTAAACGTGGCGCACGCACTCGTGCGTGCCGTGTGTGCACTCTTGCGCACACCAAGAGCGTTCACAGGAGTGTGAACGCGGCACGCTGAAGCGTGCGGTACGACCCGCTAGACGCCGCGCGAAAGCGCGTCCAGCGATTTCGTAGGCCGCGCCACATCCATGACGGGCTGAGCCGATGGCCTGGTACTGAACCATTGCGCCAGGCTTTCATCCTTTGCACGACGGCGGCTCATAATCCAGCGGCGGCTGCGTAGAGTTCGAGGAAGGCACGCGGCCAATCGCCAGAACGCCGGAAGCGATTTTTGTTCTATTAGCAACGCGGCGCCAATCACCAGCAGGTCGCGAGCGATCATCTGGCGCCAGAATCGCCGAAATACACCACTGGTCATGTTCTTGGTGCGCATCAAGAATCGATTTTTTACCGAATGCATATTGATCACTGCCGGCACTTCGTGCCGGTTACCCGGCCCAACGCTCCGCACATGATAGCCGACCGCGTCCGGTGCGTAGAGACACCGCCAGCCAAGCAACTGAGCCCGCCACGCCACATCGGCGTCTTCTCGATAAGAGAAAAAATCGGGATCGAAGAAATTGCATCCCTCCGAAATATCCGCGATCATTTCCCGCCGGTAGAGCGCGGCCGCTGCGCTCGCCCCAAACACATATTCCATTTTGCGGAAACGGCCGTCATCGGGCTCATGCCAGCCCCGGTCGAAATGACGCATCGCTTCGGTGAAGTATATTCCCGCGGTGTCGATGAGCGGAATCTGAGGTGGCTTCAGATCCCGGCCGATTGCCAACAGGCGACCGCACAAGGTTCCAGCCTTTTCGTCGATCCTGCCCGCCTCCACTAATCGCTCGATGATGCCAGGCAGCAGCACCACATCCGGATTCAGCACCAGAACCCAGTCGCCCTTACTGCTGGCGATGGCTTGGTTTTGCGCAGCGGCGAATCCTATGTTGCGGTCGTTGTATTCTACCCGCAGCCGGTCTTCAAACCGGGAAAGGAACCCGCGGGTACCATCCATGGATCCGTTGTCGACGACAACAATATCAAGCGGGTGGTAATTTTGCTCGAATATCGACCGCAGGCAAGCTTCCAGATACTGCCGGCTGTTATAGGTGACGATCGTGACCGAAACTGAAGTTGGCATGGATGAGAGGGCTGTTCGACATCTCAAAGACCCGGATCGGGCGTTTTCAACTACACCGGCCTGTCACTAACTTAAATTTTTTTCGCCCAGCTGTAGTTGAAAGCGGGTAGCTGCGGATCTTAGGTTAGAACTTATAGTCTAGGAAGTGATGTCGTCGTATCCGCTGGGTGAAGAGCTTGCGGGTGTTGTGCAGAAGCGGCGAGCCGCCATGACGTTGCAGGATCAGGTGGCCCAGTTGTTCGAGGAGGCGCGCGACGACGTATTTCGATATTTGCTGAATTTGGGGCTTTATCCTCCGCAAGCACAGGAGGCAGCTCAGGAGGTTTTCTTACGGCTGTACACCGCTCTCAAGAAGGGCGAAGAGATCCAAAATCCGAGAGGCTGGATTTTTCGGGTGGCCCACAATCTGGGATTGAAGATACGAGCGCGCGAGAGCTCTCAAGCGCCGTTCGATCCGGATCTGGAATCACGGCTCGCCGGTCCGGCCATGGACCCGGAACAGAACCTGCTAGAGCGGGAGCAAACGCTGCGCTTCCACCAGGCCGTCCTGCGGCTTTCCGAGCAACAACGGCGCTGTCTGATGCTGCGGCTGGAAGGCCTGCGCTATCCGGAGATCGGATCCGTCCTGGGAATCAGCGCTTCGGCTGTCGGCGAATTTTTGCGGCGAGCTATCTCGCGGCTAAAGAAGGATGAAATATGAAGGGGTCCTCACTCACTCTCCACCCCGAAGAAGAGCAGTTGCTGCGTTATATCGACGGTGAATTGCCAACCCAGGCATCCGGCGAGGTCCGCTCGCATCTGGAGGCCTGCTGGCAGTGCCGCGCGGCACTGGAGGAATTACAGAACGTCGTCAGCCAATGCGTGCATTACAGAAAAACTGTACTGCAACGCCATCTTCCTACTCCGCCGGCTCCATGGGTCGATATTCATCGCCATTTTGATGAAATCGATGCTTCCGTGGAGCCGGTTCTCTTTAATCGCATCCTGCGTTTACTGAAATCGCCCTTCGATACAGCTACGAAGAAGTGGGCGGTTGCCGCTGCGGCGGTCCTGATCCTGCTTGGACTTTTCTACCGCTATCGTCAGACGCCTTCAGTCCAAGCCTCCGAATTGCTGCGTCAAGCGGTAGTGGCCGCCAACACACATCCGAAGCAGCCCCGGCGTATTCAAATTCGGACGCGAGACCGCCGGCTCATTCGCCCAGCCGTCGGGTCCCAGAAGACCGGTCTTGGTGCTCCGGACGCTGCTGCTTTGAATTCGCTCCAGGCGATGTTTGAACGTGCTAACTACAGTTGGACCGATCCGCTCAGCGCCCAGTCGTTCCAAGCCTGGCGAAATCAGCTTGCCGATAAGCGTGACCAAGTGAGCGAAGAGCAGCAGTCCTATCGAATTGAAACCAGTACGGACGAGTCGGATTTGAGGCAGGCCAGGTTGACGCTGCGCACCGCGGATCTCACGCCGGTGGAAGAGCGACTAGAGTTTTCGAACCAGGAATGGGTCGAGATCACCGAAGTCGCCGAGGATTCCGCGCCCTTGGTATCGAGCATCGCCGGTGAGAAAGACGAGCGTCCCCCGGCCGGCAACCTGAAACCACCGGTCGCGGAAGCACCCAACGCGGTAACGGCCCCTGGTCGGCCGGCCAGCGCTGCGGAAGAACTGCAGGTCCTAGCTGCGCTGCACGACATGGGCGCCGACTTAGGCGATCCAGTGGAGGTGTCCCGCTCGGGAAGCGAAGTCCTGGTCAGCGGCGTTGGTGTCGCACCGGTGCGCCAGCAGGAAATCAAGAGCGCCATAGGTTCGAATCCTCACGTAGTCGTTCATTTTTCCGATCCGCCCGCGGCTGCGGCGCCGGACCAGCCCGCTGCTCCCAATCCCACGCCAGCCGGAGGCGATGTCCGGCAGCTACAATCCCGGCTGGCCGAACAACTCGGAGGCCGCGCTAACCTGGACCAGCTCGCCGCGCAGGTTCTGGACTCCAGCGAATCGCTGATGGCGAGAGCTTATGCCTTGCGTCGTCTAGCGGAACAATTTCCTGTGGAGGTCGAGCGAGACTTGAGCGTCAGTGACAGACAATTGCTCCAACGGATGCGCGGCGAGCATTTAGCGGCGTTGCGGCAGCAAGCCACCGGGATCGCTCGTGCTCTGCAGCCCGTCCTGGCAAGCATAAACGGCGATGCCGGCACACCGCCGGACACAGGCATTCCATTGGAGCCCTGGCAAGCTGCCACGGAGAACCTTTTCCAATCGGCTCGCCGACTGGATAAGCTATTGGGAGTGATGTTCGGCGCAGCGCCAAGCGAAACACCGGCTGGGCAAATCTCCGCCCAATTAAAGACTAGTCTGGCACAATTGCGGGCCGCGTTAGATTCTTACGAGCGGAGCAATAAGTGATCTACACCCGCCGCTTAGCCGCGATATTGTTTTGTCTGGCTGGCAGCGGGATTTTGCGGGCGCAACAGTACGCTTATATTTCCGGCGTCATCGTAGATGCTTCCACCGCCTCCGTGCCCGATGCAGTTGTCAGCGTCGTGAACGAAGACACCGGCTTTCATCACGCCACGTTGACTAGATCCGACGGCGGTTACTTGATCGCTTCGCTGCAGCCCGGGCTCTACAAGATCACCGTCCGTAAGATTGGATTCCGCACCATGATCCGTTTCGGAATCCGAGTAAATGAAACGCAGCCTGCGCGCGTGGATTTCAAGCTGGTGGTCGGCAGTCTGCAAGAGACCATAACTGTGGAAGGATCTCCAACGTTACTCAATAGCGACGACGCCGCGGTCGGTACTGTGGTGGGCGCAGACCAGATTGAGCGCTTGCCCCTGAACGGCGGACCATTGCTCAGTATTCTGGAATTAACTCCCGGCTTGATCGTGACACCCGCCACGCGTGGCGAAGCCGGCCAGTTTACAGTCAACGGCCAGCGTCCCAACACCAACTATTTCGCCGTGGATGGAGTAAGCGCCAATTCGGGCGTGAGCGGAGGCGGTACAGCGGCGGAAGCCACGGGAGGCGCGCTTCCAGGGATGACCGCGTTCGGAAGCCTGGACGGATTGGTCTCGGTCGGCGCCCTCCAGGAAGTGCGCACGCAGACTTCAACGACAGGCGCGGAGTTTGGCCGGCTGCCCGGCGCCCAAATTTCTCTCAGCAGCCGGTCTGGATCAAACCAACTGCATGGATCGCTGGCCGATAGCTTTCGCAACGATGCGCTGGACGCCAACGATTGGTTTGCGAACCAGCATAGGGACGGCGGCGCGCCACTTCGCCTCCAGGATTTCTCGGCCGCTCTAGGAGGTCCCCTCTGGCGCAATCGCACTTTCTTTTTTGCATCCTATGAAGGCCTGCGGATGGAGCAGCCGTTCGTCTGGAACGTGCCGGTGCCGACACTCGCTTCGAGAGAGAACTCACTCCCTTGGGCAGAGCCTCTACTGAATATGTTTCCCACGCCAAACGGGCCGGAGTTGGGAAAAGGCCTGGCGGAGTGGAGTGGAGGAATCAGCCGGCCTGCCCGATTTGACGCGGGTGCGCTGCGCCTGGATCATGCATTTACCTCGCGGCTCACAGGTTTCGCCAGATTTAGTGAGACTCCTTCGTCTACTGAATATGGCAGCGATCCAATCAACTCCTTGGGCATTGGTTCCCGTTCCGTCACGGGAGGCCTCACTCTGCGCGCACGGCCTAACCTGGTGTTCGATCTACGGCTCAACGCCTCCAGCGCAAACGTGACCTCTAGTTGGGCTCAGAACGGCGCAACCTTGCCCGACTGTTCGATTGAGGCCACGATCAAGTTCTTCCAGATTCCAACCACCTGCAACTACCTGGTGCGTCTCTCCATCGCGGGCGTCGGAGAAGTGGTCTCGGGCTCCGAGGGGCGCCGCAGTCAATCCCAATATCAAATCTCTCCGTCCGCGACCTGGAACAAGGGAACCCACTCCATCCAGTTCGGAGTCGACTACCGGCGCTTGGCGCCCATTCGCAGCGACGCCACTGCCACTCTCAGCATTCTTGGGGATACGGTCCCAGATCTGGCCAGCAGCAACAAATTCTGGCACACGACCTCCCCGCAACAATACGTATCCGCCGTTGTAAGCGAGATCTCTGCTTTTGTGCAAGACACTTGGCGCGTGACGCCACGGCTAACGATACTGTACGGTCTGCGCTGGGAGATCAGCCCCGCGCCGCTGCTGCGCGGCGCCACTATTTTTGATCCCGCAACCAGCACGTCGCAGGATGTTCAGCGGCCTACTTGGCCATCCACGTTTACCAACTTTGCGCCTCGCTTCGGCATCGCCTATCAGCCCTTCGCGAACGGGCGGACCGTCGTACGCGCCGGCGTGGGATACTATTTCGATTCCAGTTTGAGCTTGGCGACCGATCTGGTAAATGACGGCCCGTTGAACGTATCCAATTTCGAGAGTCCGCGCAATGGTATCGCCCTCGCTCAACTGGTTTTTGGCTTCTCCCCCGGCCTCCGCCTGCCGCTGGTGAAACAATGGAACGCTTCAATTGAACACGCCTTCGACCGCAATGACGTCGTGACCGCGGGCTATGTCGGCTCGTCCGGTGACAGCCTGATCCGTCGCGAGATCGGCGGGCCGGGTAGCACGAACTCATCTTTGCTCGCGCTCGGCACCAATCATGGCCAGTCCGATTACCAGAGCCTCCAGGCTCAATATCGTCGGCGGCTGGCATCCGGTCTTCAGGCTCTTCTTTCGTATTCCTGGTCCCATTCGATCGACAATAGTTCCACCGACGCCGGGCTCTACTGGGCCGGTTCCGGCCTGGTGCTCGGTCAGGATCGCGGCTCCTCCGATTTCGACATCCGGCATTCCTTCACCGCCGGTTTCAGCTACGACGTCCCGGCGCGGACGCTTCCGCGCATGCTCCGTGGCTGGGCCATGGATGGAATGTTTCGCGCCCGCACCGGATTCCCAATCAATGTGCTGGGAGCCGAGCAGTTCATGGGCTTGAGCTTTGAAAACGTCTTTCGGCCTGACCTTGTGCCCGGTCAACCGGTCTGGATTACTGATCCCTCGGTTCCTGGGGGCCGGCGGATCAATCCTGGTGCTTTTCAGATTCCGCCCGGAAACATTCAAGGCAACCTGGGACGCAATGCGCTCACTGGATTCGGGATGTCACAGGTGGATTTGGCGGTTCGGCGGGAATTCACCTTAGGCGAGAAACGATCGCTTCAGTTTCGATTAGAGGCTTTTAATGCGTTAAATCACGCCAACTTCGCCGATCCGATCCGGTTCCTCGCCAGCCCGCTGTTCGGCCAATCCAGCTCTATGCTGAATCTGATGCTCGGCGCCGGAAGTCCGGGCAGCGGCCTAGCCCCGGTCTTTCAATCGGGTGGCCCACGATCGCTACAAGCAACGGTTCGCTTCCGTTTTTGACGCTTTTGGGGCCTAATTTTGCGCTTTGTTGACTCTCCGGTAGATCGACCGATCGTTCGGTTGAGCGTAACCCCCCAATTTGTCAAGAGGTTTCCTACCCAGCGTTAACTCCTGAACCGGAAACTCCTCTTGACAGCGGGTTGATCTTGGGACAAAATTGACCAATTGCTCTCGTCAGGGCCAAAGGAAAGGGTGTCGAAAAAATGTTACGAGTAACTTCTGCGTTGATGTTGCTTGCTACGCTCATGTGCATGATCGTACTGGCTCAAGCGCCTACCGGGATTATTACAGGAACTCTTACGGACGAATCGGGCGCCGTGATCCCCAACGCGACGATCACTATCACCAATAAAGCCACTGGTGTTGTCGCACGCACCGCAACGACGGACGCCCAGGGCTATTACAGCGCTCCTTCGCTGCCCGCTGGTGATTACGAAGTACGCGCGGAAGTGTCCGGATTTCGCACCGTTCAGCGCGACGCCACCGTACAAGCTGGTAGCACCACTACAGTGAATATGCCGATGACCCTGGGCGCCACCAAAGAAGTGGTGACGGTCGAGGCTGCCACCTCGCAGATCAACTACGAAACCCACAATATAGAAGGCGTTATTTCACGCAGCACCATTCAGGACCTGCCCCTAAACGGTCGCAGCTACCTCCAACTGGCAGCACTGGAACCCGGCGTACAAGTCTCCTCCGGAACGGTCGCGCAGTTCAATGTCCTATTTACCGTCAGCGTTTTAGGCGGCGGCAACCGGACCGCTGTCACCATAGACGGCGGCAATGTTTCGGACAACATTGATGTCGGCGGCGGGATGTCATCCATGAACTTTTCGCAAGAAACCGTTCAGGAATTCCAGCTCTCCGAAGTGAATTTCGACATCGCGACTCCGATTTCGTCAGGCGGCGCCATCAACGTCGTGACGCGCTCGGGAAGCAATGATTGGCACGGCAGCGCCTACTTCTTCTACCGCGACCACAATATGGCCGCTTATCCCAACCTGCAACGCCTTCCGAGCGTTCCAAACCCGTTTTTTGTCCGCCGCAATCCGGGCGCTTCCTTAAGCGGCCCCATCAAGAAGGACAAACTGTTCTTCTTCTTTAATTACGAGTTTCTCAACCAGGTTCAGGCCTTGAGCATTCAAAACACCGATCCTGCCTTCGCCCTGTTACAAAACACTTACGGCAGCCCTTATGTAAGCAAGCAGATCAGCGGACGCCTCGATTATCACATCAGTTCGAAACATAACCTATTCTTACGCTACTCGCACGACGGCAACTCCGGATTTGGACAGTCGCTGGAGTTCGGCGACCCATCCAATTGGCCGCACAACACCAATTGGGCCGATCAATCCATCATTGGACTCACCAGCTCACTTACGCCGACCATCGTTAACGATGCCCGCTTCCAGTACAACTATTGGAATAACCACAACAATCCCGCGGTGGCATCGGACTGCTCGGCGCCGTGCGTGGCTGGAAGCCTGCCCAACGTATTCTACTTCCAAGGCTCTAACGAGCAAGCCATCGGCCCTAACTTTAACGCTCCACAAGGGCGAAACACGCGCCGGTTCGAATTCGTGGACACGCTCAGTTGGCAAAAAGGTTCCCATCGGTTCAAATTCGGTGGCGACCTCAATCCCACTAAGTCCGCGGGCCTGTGGGGATTTTGCACGCCGATGTGCGTTGCCGCTTTCTCGCCGACTTTCGTTAGAGCCACGCTGGCGGGAGCGGGATTACCTGCAGCCGCAGTCAACGCTCTTTTTCCGACGCTTCCCACCCAGCTCAAGACCGATGCCGACGTTCTGAATCTGCCTATCCTAAACCTGACCAGTAGCATCTTCAGCGGAGTTGGAGTCGGCAACGTTTCTTTGCCCGGTGCTTACGATCACAATGAAAACGAACATTACAACCAGTACAGGGTCTATGTTCAGGACGTCTGGAAGGTTCGCGAAAATCTAACCGTCAACTACGGCTTGGCATGGAACGCCCAGGTTGGCTTCTACAACTCCGACCTGCCTCGGCCGTCCTACCTGGCGCCCATACTAGGAACGGGGTCGAATAATCTCGGACCGACGGCCAACAACACCAAAGAATTCCAGCCGGCGCTTGGTTTCGCGTGGAGTCCCGGTAAGAATCAGAAATGGGTCATCCGCGGTGGCGCCGGCATTTATTGGGACAGTACGCCGGGATATTACAAGCTCCGCGAGGCTTCTGTGATTGGCCCCCCTGGCAGCGCTCGAAGTACTTTGGCCGGCAGCGCGTTTACGAACATCTATCCTGGCATTCTCGACTTCAGCCTGGGCGGAGTTCCGATCGCCGTGGGCCAGGCTCTGCCCCTCAGCCACCTCACCAACATGACCATCGGTCAATTTGTCAACATAGTGAATCAGCAGTTACCCGGTGTCGCGGCTGTTCTTGCCCCGCCCAACCCGCCCCGCAGCGGGCCTTTCCCATATCCCAATATCAACTATGCCAAGCAGGGTGTGGAGATCTATCCCACCCATTTCCCGTTGGCCCGCAGCTATCAAACCTCGATTGGCATTCAGCACGACCTCGGGCACGGCATGGTGATCACAGCCGACTGGGCCCGCCGCCAAGGCGAGAATGTCACGCTGGGAGAGGTTGACCAGAATCTGTTCACTCGCTATCTGGGCACGCCCACTCCTGCTCCCGTGATTCCGCTTTGTGCCAAGAGCCCGGATTACAATCCGGCCGACGAATGCTCTACCGGCAGTATAACTTTCTGGACGGATCAAGGCCGCGCTGTCTACGATGGATTGCTCGTGAAACTCAGCAAGCGCTTCTCGAACCACTTCCAATTCCTGGCGTCGTACGCGTTTCAGAAGGCCCTCGACGAGACAGTATGGGACAACCAGCATTATATGTCGGGGTACGGTGAATATCTTCCGCACCACAATCTGCAGATTTCTGGCACGTTGGACCTGCCGTGGGGCTTTACGCTCTCGCTCAACTCCTCATTCATCAGCCGCACTCCGCAGACGGCTGTGGTGCCAAGTCTTGATCTTCCCGGCACCGCTCCGACGGGCAGCAACGAGCCGCTTCCCGGCTTGGGTTACGGTTGTCTTGCAGCGGGATGCAGTAAATCGCAGCTAGCCGCCGCGGTTGCGTCCTATAATGCGAACGTGGTTGGCACGAAAAATGCCCAAGGCCAGATCATTTCGTCCCCGTTGGTTGTACCAACTGACTACCAGTTTGGCGATCCTACTATAACGCAGGACTTCCGCCTGACCAAGGTGTTCACTTATAAAGAGAAATATAAATTCAGTATCCTGGGCGAGGTATTTAACGCCTTCAACATCTCTAATCTCACGTATCCGAGCGCCGCATGGACTCTGGATACTAAGAGTGCCAATCCGGCCACGCAGACCTACGCCTTCGGCCAGCCGACCCAGCGCGTCAACCAGACCTTTGGCTCAGCGGGTCCCCGGGCATTCCAGGTCGGAGCCCGGTTTACTTTCTAAGGTAAGGGCCAACAGCCTTTTCGGTGCTGCGGACGCCTTCGGTTCGCAGCACGGCATTCAAGGCCATCTCGTGAAAATCGCGCAGAACCTCCTGCGGCGCGAGGTCGCCGTCCCGGCGATACCAGCGCGAGATCCACAGGATCATGCCAAACAGACTGAACGTGGCCACTGTAGGATTAACGTCACGCAGCTTGCCTTCGGACGCAAGTTGCTCCAGCGTCTGCCGGACCAGTTCAAAATAGGCTCGCTTGCGATTCCGGATGGTACGTTGATGCGCCGTTGTCAGCGCCGCCATTTCTTCCAGGAGAATCGTGACCGCGCCACCCACTTCTAGGATCCTCTTGGCATGCCGGTCGACGATCGTATGCAGCCGCTCTTCAGCATCCGTGACCTCGCGCGCGGGCGCAACCACATCCTCATCTACCATGTCCATCGCAAAGTTCATGATCTCGAACAGAAGCTGCTCTTTGCCGCGAATGTAGTGATAGATCCCAGCCTTAGTGAGTCCCACCGCGTCGGCGATGTCGTTCATCGAGGTGGCGGCGTAGCCTTTCCGGCACATCACTTCAGCGGCCACGCGGTAGATATGGTCGGCGCGGTCTTCTTTCCGCCAGATCGGAATCGCCTTCTTAGTCTTGGCTTGCTTTGGCAAAACTCACCTTCGAATAAGATCGTCTCGTGAATTATAACAGTTTCAAAGATATTGACATATATGGCGGTTAGCGTTAAACTCAACCGGACAGTCGGTTAACCTACCGCTTAGTCGACAGTAGGAAAGGAAGTCTCTATGAACGACGGCCGTCGCGACTTTCTAAGGAAAATAATGGCCAGCGCCCAGGCTGGCGCAGTCCTGCCCTTTTTGTCGGAAGCTGCCCGCGGGGCTCCAGCCAAGGAACCGGGCAACGGTTCGGTAGTGACTGAAACCAACGATGGCAAAGTTCGCGGCGTCGATTCCGGCGGCATCAAGATTTTCAAAGGGATCCCTTATGGCGAATCAACAGCCGGCAAGAATCGTTTCATGCCGCCCAAGAAACCAGCCAAGTGGGTGGGCGTTCGCGATGCCATTGAATTTGGCCACATTTCCCCTCAAGTCCTGGTGACTAATCCGGGCGACTACGAAAAAGCCATCGAGTGGGATAAGGAGAAGGGCGGGCTCAGTGAGGACTGTCTCAATGTGAACGTGTGGACTCCGTCGCTGAAAAGCGGGGCCAAGCTACCGGTCTTGGTGCAATATCACGGAGGAGGCTTCACTACTGGCTCGGGGAATCTTCCCGGATACGATGGCGAGGCGATGGCACGCTGGGCCAACGTTGTGATCGTGAACGTAAATCACCGGCTCGGCGCTCTTGGTTATACGTATCTGGGCGATCTGGCCGGTCCGGAATTCGCGTATTCCGGCGTGGCCGGCATGATGGATTGCGTTGCGGCGCTCGAGTGGGTTCACAATAATATCGCGAACTTCGGTGGGAACCCGGAGAATGTCTTTATCTTCGGGCAATCCGGCGGAGGCGCCAAGACATCCGTGCTTTTGAGCATGCCGTCGGCCAAAGGCCTGTTTCATCGCGCGGCTGTTCAGAGCGGCTCCACCCTGCGGCTGTCGCACCATGAAGCGGCCACCAAGAACGCGGAACAGTTGTTGGCCGCACTTGGTCTCGATAACGGCCGTATCACCGAGTTGCAAAATGTCCCCTTCGAAAAGATCGTCGAGGCTCAAGCCTCTCTGGGCCGGCATCCGCCGCCCGTGGGATTCGCGCCCAGCGTCGATGGGAAAATCATTCCCAGAGATCCGTTCGATCCCACGGCGCCGGAGGTTTCCGCCGGAGTCCCGATGCTGGTCTCGACCACGCTCGAAGACGCGGCACTGAGAATGAACGATTGGGATATCACCGAGGATGGCTTGCGATCGTGGGTGCAGAAGACCTACGGAGACAAAGCCGATCGCATCTTAACCACCTACCGCGGTGCTTATCCGAACGTGAGGGCATTCTTGATCAAGGCTCGCATTGCCACCGATAGTGGCGGCGGCCGAAACGCGACCACGATGGCCGAGCGCAAGGCAGCCGAGGGAGGTGCGCCCGTTTATCTTTATCGCTGGGATTACCCGTCACCTGCCTACGGTGGAAAGTTCGGCGCCATTCACGGAATGGATGTCAGCCTGGCTCTCCACAATCCGGCTCCGCCGCTAGCCGGTAACACTCCGGAAACGAAAACCGTGGCTGAAAAGCTGTCTTCCGTCTGGCTCGCATTTGCGAAGACGGGCGACCCGAATAATAAAGCTATCCCGCATTGGCCTCCCTACAACGCCAATCAGCGGCCGACCATGATTTTCGACCTAAACACCCGGGTTGAGAACGATCCGGCGCACGATATCCGGCTGCTGTGGGATGAAGTACGCGCGTAAGTCCCGAATGCCCCCCGGAGTGGGGTGCTAGACGATGGCATGGATGCGCTCTTCTATCTGCGCCTTGAGCTCTTCCTCGGTCCGCTGCAGCTGTTTCCTGACAGGCTCAGGTAACGTTTCTAAGATGGCCGCCATACCGATATCGGTTCGCGGCGCGGCCAGGCCATAGCCCAACGCATCGGCCAACCGGCAGGCGACATGGACAATCCTGAGGAGGTCGACTTCGGTCCCCTCGCACGGATCATGGTGCCGCCCTGCGACAATGCGGAACTGGTCAGGCAATTCCCAGCTTTCCGCCAGGAGCCGTCCGGCCTCGGCGTGATCCAATCCAAACTGTTCTCGCTCGAAGTCAAGAAAATCCACGCAGCGGCCATTGGCCCCCCGCATGGCATGCGCGTACCGGCTCGGATATGCAACGATAAGCCCCAAACGGCCGATATCGTGTAGAATGCCCGCCGTAAAGGCGACTTTGGCGAAAGCTTGGCAGGATGTTGCGATTTCAGTTCCCAGAATCGCGGTTGCCATGGAATGTTGCCAGCAGATCTGTAACTCAGCATTGCTGCGTGTTCCCTTGGCGAACGTAGCGGTCGCGCACATGGCAGTGATTTGCCGGGTTCGATCAAACCCTAGAAGAGCCACAGCTTGGCGCATGTCGCTAACCTGCTGGCCGAGCCCGAAAGCCGCTGAGTTGATGCAACGGAGCATGCGGGCGCTTAGCGTGGCGTCGCTTTTGATGAGTTCGGCCACCTCAGCGACCTCCACTTCTGGCCCTGACAGCACCGTAAGCAGTCGCGCCGCCACCGGCGGAAACGGCGGGACCTTCAGTAGGCCTGGTGGGATCGCGGGATTACACGTGTTCATGGGTGTTGAGAAACGTTGTCAAAAGAACTCTATCGAGAGCTTGCCGCTTTTTCATTACCTCTTTTTCGCGTTATGCTCGGACACCACGTCCCCTGTTCTACGGGACATTCTGTCTCATTTCAAAAACCTCTAAAACCATAATCTATTGATTTTGTTGGATCGCGGTGTTTGGTCAAACGCATGCAAGATACCGGATATACATTACGGAAGAAGAAGTTGTGGTTCTAAGGTACTAAAGCGAGCCGAATGAAACGCCGATTACAAGAGGAACGGGAAAAGCAAGGACGCTGGATCTCGTCGCATACCGAGGAGGTTGCGATGTTTTCAGAACGAACTACTGATTCGTACACAGTGGCGCCACGCTTCGTGCGTGTCGCCGCAGTGCTGATCTTTGCCCCCGCGTTTCTCTTCGGCGCTACAGGCACCACTACACAAACGCTGTCCGCCACAATCGATGCAATCGGTAAAGTCTCCGTGCCGTCTAGCTTGACTCTGACAAGCGCCGGCACAACTTTTGTCGCGTATTCGGGCAGCTTGACAGTCAGTTACAAAACCCGTACTACCGCGGCAACGGGGAGCGGGTCTCTTACGCTAAAAGCGACGGCTGATTTTAGCCCAGCCGGCGGACCATCCATCTCAAGTGGACAGCTTACGTATACCTGCAGCGCTGCGTCCTTGGGCGCGGCCTGCTCAGGCACACAGACAGTCTCGACGGCATCACCGACCAACGTGGTGACGCTGGGCGCCGGTGTTTGTACGGGAGGGGGCGGATCGTGCAGTTCCACCAATCCCAATTCCGTGCAAAGCACATTTACGCTATCGAACAATCCCGCGTTTAAGACGGGAACGTACTCAGCAACACTAACGTTTACGATCAGCGCTATTTAGGAGAAACCATGAAACGTCAATATATACTTGCTCTGGCGGCGGCGCTTATTGCAGCCCCCGCTTCTTATGGCCAGTTCGCGGCTAGCGGGACCACTACCCTATCGGTAACGGTCAGTGCCGAAGCCGCGCTCTCGGTCACAACCTCAACCACCACGTTGGCCGCTCTCGGGACGATCTTCAATCCCTATACCGGTACGACCAACCTGACTTACAAGATCCGGACCACGCAATCGACTGGAACCGGGAACGTGACGCTGAAAGTCACTTCAGACTTCAGTCCGGCCAATGGTCCTTCAGTCACGACGCCGCCTACCGCTGGCGATGCCCTAACTTACACGTGCACCGTCACTGCGCCTGCCACGGGCTGTAGCTCCGCGACGACCGCCAGCACGGCTTCCGCAACCAGCGTAGCGACTTTCGGCGCCGGCGCCAGCTCGGCCAATGCCGGCAATGCGGCTTCGACCGTCTGGTCTCTGACTAACGATCCTGTCTATCACACCGGCTCTTACACGGCGACCGTGACTTATACGATCAGCGCCACATGATACGGCTGATCCATCTGATGTCTGTTGTGGTCCTGGCCGGCGGAACTGTTCAAATGCTCTCGGCGCAGCAGAAGGCGCACATCGTGGTTCCGGCGAGCAGGGTCTCGCCGATGGCTACGACTTTGAGCGCGGTGACGGCCAGTCCAGCAACGATCAGCTTCACCGCCACGGATCCGGATCTGGGGCCGTTCACAGGAAGCTCTTCGGCAACAGTCAGTTGGACGACATCAGGTGGAGCGGCGGGTAGCACCTGGACTTTGAAAGTGCAAGCGACCTCCGCAACCTTCGCAAGCTGCGCAACGGTTCCAACGTCAGCAGTTACTGCGAAGTGCACGGGCGTCGCCGGCGGAACCGCAGGGGCCTGCACTGGTGGTTCAGGTTTTGCACTATCCACCGCTGGGCAACAAGTCGCCAGCGGCAAAGAAGCGGCCGGTGCTGGCAAGTCGTACTCGGTCACCATCAATTTCACTCTGGCAGATAGCTGGAGTTATATCGCAAATTCATCATGTTCACTCTCACTTACATACACTGTCAACGCGCCTTAAGCGCCGGCGTTCTGCTGGCCTTTGCGCAAGCCCTCTCGGCCCAGGTCGGGCTGGGGCTCAGCCCCATGCGCCTGGAAATGAAGTCGACGCCAGGGCTGCAACAATCAGGCGTCCTGACTCTGAGTAGCGACTCGAGCGACACGGTTCGCGTTCGAGCCGAAGCGCTGGATTTTTGGATCGACCAGGACCAGACGCCGCAATTCGAACCCAGTCTCCAGTCGGAAACAGGATTTTCCTGTCGCGAGTGGGTCAGCGTCAATCCGGTTGAAACGGAAGTCGCGCACCTTAAACAGGTGAACATCCGATATACCGTACGCGTACCGGCCGGCGTGGAATCCCCGCGCGGATATCATTGCGCCATCGGATTTACGACACTGCCCACCGACGGTCAAGTGGGAGGCAATGGAATCAATACCGCCGTACGAGTCGTCTCGGCATTCTATGTGGTCGTCGGTGCGCCGGGCATTGAAGGCGAATTCAAGGAGCTGAAACTGGTTCATAGCACCGAAGGGGACAAACCGCACTGGGTCGGTGAAGTTGTGTTGCAGAATCACAGCTTGACTCATTTCCGCCCGGTCGGAGAACTTTCCGTGCTGGATGGCGAGGGCAAGGTACTGGAGTCGGTAGCGCTCACCCCACTACCGGCGCTGCCCAAAAGGGAGCAACGCTACATCGTGCCGTTCACCACTGATTTGGCCCCCGGCATTTACACTTTACGTGCCCGAGTGGATTTTGGAACGAACGTTATCGAAGAGGGAACTGCGATAGTTCACGCCGAGCAGTAGGTGACCCGATGTTCCTGAGACCGCCATGTTCAAGCCCCTAACCCTCGCGCGCTGGACGATAGCCTTGCTGGCAGCAGGCGTAACGTCCGCGAGTGCTGCTGACTCCGAGCCAGGCGGTCAGGGCGAAATCGCATTTCAAGGATATTATCTCGGTACGGACTCCAGCCCGCTGACCGACATCACGGGAGTGGCGGCAAGTTTCCGTAGTTTTTTTCCAAACCTGGGACTTTTGAGCGGCAACATGGAGACCTACGGCGGACAAGGCCAGTTCCGCGCCGGCAACAACTACCTGGAACTCAGCGGCGCCACCTGGCATGGCTATCGCTGGCGGATTACGGGGGGCGACTTTCGCGTGCCGATCGCCCTGGTGCCGTTTCCATTCACCAACATCTTTCTGCCCGAGCTTGCTGCCGATGGCGTAAAGATCGAAGCCGCCAGCGCCAGCCGCCGGTACACGTTCTTTTATGGTGTGGAAACCCTCATCGCGGGACCCCGCGTTCCATTCCTAATTCAGGTGCCGCAAAATGTGCTGGGAGCGTCCATGGTACAGAAGCTCGGCGAAAAGCTGGAAATTGGCGTCCGCGCGATTCATCTCTCCACGGGATCAAGCGCGCTGGGCTTGAACGCGCCGTCGGGTAACCTTTTCGCACCCGGACAGGATTTTCAGTCCAGCAGTGTTTTCTCGGCCAGCGTCCTGTACAAACTTTCTTCCCTGCTCCAGGTCTATGGAGAAGCAGACACGTCGGCGACCAGCGGCTCCGTGGCTTTTCCCAATGCGCGCCGGAGTCCATTTTCTTTCACGGGAGGACCGGTATGGAAAACGCGCAAGCTCACCGTCAAGGCTAACTACATTCGTGAATCGGCATCCTATCTTCCGGTGGCGGGATATTACCTGGGCGATCGCGCCGGGTCGTACGCGGAGGCGCAATACAAGCCGATCGACGCCATTGAGCTGTTCGGTTCGGTCAGCCAGTATCGCAACAATATAGACAATTCCGCCGAACTCCCAACCTATCGAAGTTTCGCTAGTTCGGCTGGCGCTTCTTTTGCCCTGCCTTACCGCTTCAGCCTCAGCGGGCAGTTGTCAACCATCGACTACTCAGTGCAACAGCCGGGCGTTGGACTGTCGAACTCTCATAACCAGCAAATCATCGGTACGCTGGGCCGCCCGATTCGTAACCACAACCTGTTGTTCTCCTATCGCGACCTGGATCTTACAAACGACGGAAAATATCAACGCCAGCAGTCGGTCGAAATTGGAGACGTCGTTCAGTTCAAGAGATTCTCGCTGGGTGCGGCGGTTCGCGACGAGAAGTTGCTCACGGATCAGTCGAAGAGCACGATTTTTGTCCGCGGCAGCGCCCAAACCCAATACAAGCGCGTCTCGGCCTACGCCTACATCGAACATGGCAATGATCTTGCTAATCAGACTGTGTTTTTGACGAACACGTTCAACACCACCGTGCTCGGCGGCGCTTTGCGGGTGACCAAGCAGTGGAACGTGCAGTTTGAGGCATCGCGAAGCCTGCTCAACATCAACCTCAATCCAGAGAACATTTTCCTGCTCCAGAACCAAGGTGCGTTTGTCACCAACGCAGTTGCGGGCTTGAATCAGTGGACCGCCTTCTTTCGGGTGAGCAGAAGCGTCCGCTGGGGTCACGGCTTGCCGTCGGGCGACATCGACAGCTATACCGCCGCACAGTTGCCGATCATCGGGAGCATCGAAGGAACGGTTCGCGAGCGCCACCTGGATGGCAGCGATCCGGCCAAAGGCGTCCCGGTCGTTCTGGATGACGGCACCATAGTTACGACCAATGAAGACGGTTTATTCCGCTTTTCGCGAGTCGCCGAAGGCCGCCATAGGGTTTCTCTCGCGGTTAATCAGCTGCCGGCTGATTATGATCCTGGACCAACCTCCGAAGTCACCATCGACGTGAAGGCGCGGCGCGTTACTAACGCGGAATTGAGCGTGACGCCTCTGGTGTCTTTCCCGGCAGGATCATTGGCCCGGACGGAACGGCGTTGGACGGAGTGATCGTGAAACTTCTGTCGACGGATCGCTACACCACGCCCACTCCGGAAGGTCGCTTTGGATTTTATAACTTGAGCGAAGGCGAATACGATGTAGTGATCGATCCCAAGAGCCTGCCCGAATTTGGCGTGCTGGACCGGATTGCCGCGCACGTGTCGATCGCCAGCGGCATTCCAACGGCAGAGCTGACCTTTCACCTCTCGATTCAAAAGCCTGAGAAGCCCATTCATCGGATCTTCGAAAACCTCCAAAGATAAAGCGCTCAGCGAGGGGCGCGCTATAATGGCGGCATTATCTGCCGCGCCGAACGGAGGAAATTTGCGACTGATCTTTCTAATGACTGTGACGGGAATCGCCGCCGCCCTCATCGCTGTCGCCGCGACGCCGGAGGAAGAGGCTTCAGCTATTGGCCAGAAATGGCTCGCTCTCCTGGATGACCAGAAATATGAGGAAAGCTGGACTCAGGCCAGTGCTATGTTCCGCAGCGAGGTGACCCAAGAGCGCTGGCTGGCTGCCCTAAAGCAATCTCGAGCGCCGCTGGGTTCCGTCGATTCCCGGACTACCGCTCGCGTGGACTTTACCAAGTCCCTGCGCGGGGCTCCGGATGGCGATTACGCCATCATCCACTACACCACCGGTTTCAAGAACAAAACAGGTGTGACGGAACGGCTCACGCTTGTGAAGGAGAATGGCAAATGGCAGGCGGCCGCGTATGCTATCCACTGATTTCAGCGGGTCGATGTAGGTACCTGCCGAAGCCCGTCGGGCATATCGGCCAGTACGTAAGCCATCACTGCCATGGCCGCGATATTGGCGCGCAGGTCTTCCAGTTTCACTTTGTCGGTAGTGTCGGCACGGGTATGGTGCCAGTCGAAATAATGCGTCCCAGCGGTGCGCACTGCCAGGCCCGGAACACCATCGCGCATTAGAGGCATTATGTCGGCCCCGCCTCCGCCAGGCTGAATGGAGCCGGCATCGATCCGCTCCAGCAGCCTTCCGATCTCGCGCACCCTGGTCAACATCCCCTGCATGTCACTTCGTCCGCTTATGCCGAAGCCGGCCGGTTTCTCAGCGCCCCCATCCATCTCAATGGCGGCGACGTGGTTCTTGATCTGGTCTCCGACCCAGTCGCGATAGGCCTCGCCGCCCATGCCGCCGTTTTCTTCATTGGTCCAGAACACTACGCGGAGCGTGCGGCGCGGCTGCAGCCCCAGCTTGTGGATCAGGAACGCTGCTTCGAGCGCGGTGATGATTCCCGAGCCATCGTCCTGCGCCCCAGCGCCGACGTCCCAAGAGTCGATGTGGCCGCCGATCACCACGATTTCCTCCGGCTTTTCACGGCCGGGGATCTCGCCGATCACGTTGGCTGAATCTGCGTCGGGCAGAGTCCGGGCTTCCATTTCAAGATGTACAGTTACGGTGTTTCCGGCATCTACCAACCGCTGCATGAGCATGGCGTCTTCTATAGTGACTGCCGCGGCCGGAATCTTCGGAATGCCAGGTGCGTATTCGAGCGCGCCGGTGTGCGGTGATTGCAAACTCACCGGTGTGATGGATCGGACCAGCATGGCCACAGCGCCCAGGCGAGCGGCGCGGGATGCGCCGGCCGTTCTGAACGTAACCGTGCGCCCATATCCTTCGTAGGGGACGTTGAAGAGAACGATCTTCCCCTCGACGGCCTTGCCTTTTTTGTCGAGCTCTTCAAAGGTCGAAACGGGCACGACTTCCGCGGTAATGCCTTTCTTCGGAGTGGCGATGCTTCCGCCCAATCCAAGGATCGTGAGCGGCTTGTTGACAGGCTCAACTAGTGAAGCGCTCTCGTTGCCACGGACCCAGTGGGGGACTTTCACCAGCGGAGTAGTGACATTCGCCAGCCCATCCTGCTTCATTTGCGCGGCGGCCCAGGTGATTGCTTTTTCAAGCGCTGGAGAACCGCTCAATCGGTTGCCGATGCGATCGCAAAGGTAGGACAACTTCTCCATCCCGCCGTTATCCGCCAGGGCAGCGTCAATCAGTTTACCGGCTGTTTCCCGGTATCGATCAGTGAGGTTTTGGCTTTCCTGCGCCACCAGGGAGGACGCAAACACTACAATGGCAAGCGGAACGCGTAAGGTCATTCATGGATAAGAATAGCAGCGGAAACGGCCGGGCGGAAATGGACAGGGGCAGCCACGCCGCCACCCCTGCCTTCACGATAAGCGAACTCAGACCGCCAGCATGCGATCGAAGAAGCTGCGGTACTTGCGTAGCGCTTGTCTTAGATCTTCGGTCGACACATTATCGCCCTGAGCCCACTCATGCTCCAGGCGGGTTCTTTCTTCGGCGAATACCTCGGCCAGCCGCTTGATCGTCGATGCCACCAGTTCATCGGCCTTTTCGACCGACCCGCGCGGCTCGTCTACGAACTCGGTTTGGACTTGCTCCCAGCGTTTGCGGAAACCACGCGCTTCCTCTTCTGAAAAGAGGGACACGGGGCCGTCGGTCCGCGCCCGGTCATTCCCATATTAGCCGTCTTGGCAATATCCGCAGTTGTAGTAGCCTCCGACTCTGCTACTTGTAATGTTCGTTCCATCATCTCCTCACCTCCTGGTGTTCGACTACGTGTTCCTCAAGCAGATCTTCAAACAAAGCCCGGTAATGTACCATGGCCCGGCGCAGATCTTCAGTGGACGCCTCGCCGCGGGAATCGCGGAGAGCGATTTCGTGCGCGCTGCGGTAATTCTCCACCACACGCGGATGGTCCACGGAAAGGTCGGCCGCACGCCGCTCGAACTCTCCGACCGGGTAGCCGCGCGTGCGCATCACTTCGCCCACTAAGTGATCCGCATTTTCCACCGCGGCGCGTGGGTCGTCTACGAAATGCGCTTGCTCCTGCCGCCACGATTCGGCGAAGCGCGTCTGTTCTTCAGTGCTGAGTGGGCGAATTCTGAACTTCTGGACCCGCTTAGACCGGCTCTCCAGTTCTGTTTCGGCCTGCTTTCTGCCGGACGCTTCCACCATCCGGTCATATTCAGATCCAAACTGAGTACGCAGCCGTTGGGTGCGTCGCTTATCGACGAACATCCAGACAGCGAACGCGATGGCGATAACGGCAATGATGATAACAATCGCTAACGCAGTGCTCATCTAATAGCCTCCTTACAGAGCGGCGGTGCAGGTTCGATTCCAAAGCCGTGACACAGCTGAACAGGGTCATTATAAGGACGCGTAGCGTAGAAATTTCCAGGTTAGCGAGTGGTGCTATACTAAAACTTCATGCGTTCCGCCCATCACCACCATCACCGGACTGTTTGGCGATCGGCGGCATTCTGATCAGTTTTTGAAGTGAACAAACAGCCCGCCGATAGTCAGGCGGGCTTTTTTATTGCTATAGACACTGGTATCGAATATGGAATTGGATTTCAGCAAGCTCAACGGCCTGATCACGGCGGTGGTGCAGGATCACAAGACGGGCCGCGTGCTCATGGTCGGCTTCATGAACGACGAAGCGTTTCGCAAGACCGTGGAGACCGGCTACGTCACTTTTTTCAGCCGGTCGCGTAACAAGCTATGGCTCAAGGGTGAGACTTCGGGGCATCGTTTGGTCGTGAAAGAGATCGCGACCGATTGCGATCGCGACGCGCTCTTGATCAAGGTCGAATCGCTTGGGCCGGGCGTGTGCCACGAAGGTTACGAGAGTTGTTTCTTTCGCCGGCTCGACTCGGGCCATTGGGTGGAGTCCGAACCGCGCGCTTACGATCCTGCGGCGGTTTACGGGAGCAACTCGTGAAACTAAAGCTCGGCATTCCAAAAGGCAGCCTGGAAAACGCGACCATCGATTTGTTCCGGCGCGCGGGCTTCAACATCACCACCAGTTCGCGCTCCTACTTTCCCGCGATTGACGATCCCGAAATCGAGTGCATGATGATTCGCGCGCAGGAGATGGCGCGCTACGTGGAAGATGGCGTCCTCGATGCCGGACTTACGGGACGCGACTGGATCGAAGAGAGCGAAGCCAAAGTGCATGCCGTGGCCGATCTGATCTATGCCAAGCAAAGCTTCGGCAAGGTGCGCTGGGTGCTGGCCGTGCCGGAATCGTCCGATTTTCAGACCGTCAAGGATCTGGAAGGCAAGATCATCGCGACCGAATTAGTGGCCACCACGAAGCGGTATCTCGCGGCTAACGGAGTGACGGCGAAGGTCGAATTCAGTTGGGGCGCAACCGAAGTGAAGCCGCCGGTGCTGGCCGACGCGATCGTGGAAGTAACCGAAACAGGTTCTTCGTTGCGCGCGAACAAGCTCCGCATCATTGAGACGGTGCTCGAATCCAACACGCAGCTCATCGCCAATCTCGACCGCCTGGCGCGATCCATGGAAACGCCGCAAAATGGAAGATGTTCGCATGCTGCTCGAGGGCGCGATCAACGCTCTCGGTAAGGTCGGGCTGATGCTGAACGTGCGCCGGGATTGCCTGCCTGCGATCCTGAATATTCTTCCGGCGTTGAAGAATCCGACCATCTCGACGCTCAGCGACGAGGATTGGGTGGCGGTACACACCATTCTGGACGAATTGACGGTCCGGAATATTATCCCGCGCTTGAAAGAAGCGGGCGGCCAGGGAATTGTGGAATATCCACTGAACAAGATTGTGATGTGATTTATGCTCAGAATTCTCCCTCTCGATCAGGCCCAGACGTTCATTACACGCAAAGCGGTCCGGCTGGCCGAAGCCGAACAGACCGTCGCGCCCATTCTGGATGCGGTGCGAAAACGCGGCGATGAGGCGGTGCTCGAATATGCGCGCAAGTTCGACGGCCTCACCGGCAGCGACCTGAGCGATTCGTCCCGCGGAGTGGCGCGCGGCGGAATCGAAGATGACGCCGGAATTCATGGGCGCGCTCGACACGGCCGCCAAGAATATTCGCGAGTACGCCGAGCTTCAGCTTCCACAAGAAACCTGGGTCAGGTTTCCCGACGGCCGCAGGCTGGGCTACGTGATCCGGCCGCTGGAATCGATGGGCGCGTACATTCCGGCCGGCCGCTACCCATTGCCATCCACCATCCTGATGACCGTGATTCCCGCGCAGGTGGCGGGTGTCAAGACCATCTGCGTGACGTCGCCGCGGCCGACTGCGGAGATTCTGATGACTGCAAAGCTCCTGGGAGTGGAGAATGTTTTTCGTGTGGGCGGTGCGCAGGCTATCGCCGCTCTGGCGTTTGGCACCGCGACTATTCCCAAGGTCGACCGCATTGTCGGGCCCGGAAATATCTATGTCGCGGCTGCGAAGAAGCTGTTGGCCGGCGAAGTAGGTATCGATTTTGTGGCCGGCCCGACTGAAATCGTAATCATCGCGGAGGACGCCGATCCGCGGCATCTCGCGGCCGACATGCTGGCGCAGGCGGAGCATGACGTCGAAGCTTCCGCGATTCTGCTGACTACGTCCAGGAAGCTGGCCGAAGAAGTTGCGCGCGAAGTGGGCCGCCAGTTGGAGACGCTTCCGACCGCGCCGGTGGCATGCGAATCGATCCGCAACAACAGCGCTATTATCCTGTGCCCGTCAGTGGATGCCGCGATAGAAGCGTCCAATCGTCTTGGCGCCCGAGCATCTGGCGATCTATGACGAAGGTCTGCTGCCGAAAATCCAACACGCTGGCAGCGTCTTTCTGGGCGCCCATAGTCCGGAGGCGGCGGGCGACTATGCGTCAGGTCCCAACCACGTTTTGCCAACGTCGGGCGCCGCGCGCGTTCGCGGGGGATTGTCGCCGGTCGATTTCGTGAAAGTAATTTCAGTTCAGGAACTCACACCTGAAGGATTGATCAAATTGGCGCCTGCGATTACGACATTGGCCCGCGCCGAGGGTCTGGAAGCGCACGCGCGCTCGGTGGAGGTGCGGCTTGGCTAGTAAGAAGATCGATCTGCCGCCGGGCGTGCTCGAACCGCGCGAAGCGGTCCTCAAGATGGCGCCGTATTCGCCGCCGACCGCCGGTCGCGCGGACAAACTGCGGCTCGATTTCAACGAAAATACAGTTGGCGCGTCGCCGAAAGTGCTTGAATATCTGCGCCAAAACCTGACGGAAGCGGGCTTGGCTGTTTATCCTGAGTACGGCGAAATCAAAGCAGGAGCTGGCAGCATTTTTCGGCGTCGAATCGGACGACTTCATTCTTACCAACGGGACCGATGAAGCCATTCAGGTTTTGATCAACACCTATGTCGACGATGGCGATGAAGTATTGCTGCTCAAGCCATCCTACGCGATGTACCGTTTTTATGCGGAAGTGGCTGGTGCAAGTATTCGCGAAGTTCCTTATCGTGCCGAGAAGCTGGCATTTCCGCTGGAAGAGTTGATCGAAACTATCCGTCCGGCGACCCGCGCGATACTGATCGCCAATCCCAACAATCCAACGGGCACCGGAACCTCGCGCGCCGGCATCGAAAGGATTCTCGAGCAGGCCACTGGCGCCGCGGTTTTGATCGACGAGGCCTATTTCGAATTTTGCGGCGTCACGGCTTTGCCGCTATTGAACGATTATCCGAATCTGTTCGTGAGCCGCACATTTTCAAAGGTGTACGGCATGGCGGCGATGCGGCTGGGCTGTTTGTTCTCGCAATCCGGCAACGTGGATTTCCTGCATAAGGCGCAATCGCCGTACAGCGTGAATACCGTGGCGACACTGGCTGCCCACGCGGCGATTCAGGACAAAACTTACATCGAAAAGTACGCTACTGAAGTGCTGGCGGCTCGTGAATTGCTGTACGTGGGTCTGGAACAACTTGGCATTCCTTACTACGAGAGCAAGGCCAATTTTGTGCTGTTTGAAGCTGGCGCGCGCGCGATTCCGATCCGCGATGAGCTGCGCCGCCGTGGCGTGCTGGTGCGCGATCGTAGCTATGAGATCCCCGGTTGCGTTCGCGTGACCGTCGGTACGCGCGACCAGATCCGGCGTTTTCTGACCGAACTGGAGCAGATTTGGTGATGGATCGAGTCGCAAGTGCTGGTGTTCGACATGGACGGCGTCTTGGTGGATGTGACCGATTCGTATCGCGAGACCATTGTTCGCACCGTCGAGCACTTTACCGGCCAGACGATCTCGCGCGATACGATTCAGGACTATAAGAACCAGGGCGGCTGGAACAATGACTGGGCGCTGTCGCAGAAGATCTGCCACGACCTCGGCGTCGACATCCCTTATGCCACGATCGTCGATTATTTCAATTGGTTGTTTTTGGAGCAAGGGCTGATTCATCGCGAGCGCTGGCTGCCGCAAAACGGATTGCTCGATCGGCTGGGCGAAAAGTTCGAACTCGCCATCTTCACCGGGCGGACGACAGAAGAAGCCGAGATTACGTTGAATCGCGAAGGATTGCGCGATCGGTTTCTACTCGTGACCGCCAACGATGTGGAGCATGAAAAGCCCGCGCCGGATGGATTACTGAAGATCGCCGGGACTGCGGCCGTCGAAGAAACTGCTGTATGTCGGCGACACGGTAGACGATGCACGCTGCGCACGGGCCGCCCAAGTGCCATTTGTCGGGATCGCCGCCGAGCAAAGCCCTCGCCGGGCCGAGTTGCTGGAGCTATTTCGGACCGAAGGCGCGATTCAGGTGTTGAAGGACATCAATGAGATCGGCTAGCATCGACCGCAAAACCAAAGAGACCGACATCCGTGGGTCGTTGCGCGTGGACGGGCGAGGCAAGTACCAAATCTCTACCGGCATCCGGTTCTTCGATCACATGCTCGAATTGTTCACCAAGCATGGCGGTTTCGATTTGAAATTGAAGGCCGTTGGCGACCTGGATGTCGATCAGCACCACACGGTGGAAGACGTTGGCATCGTGCTGGGCCAGCTGGTTTCAAAGGCTCTGGGTGATCGCAAGGGTATCAACCGGGCCGGCTATTTCGTGATGCCGATGGATGAAACGCTGGCGGTGGTTGCGGTCGATCTCAGTGGGCGGCCGGCGCTGGTTTATGACGACAAAGTGAAAGTCAGGATGGTGGGCGATCTGCAAACCGAGCTGGTGGAGGATTTCCTCGGCGGATTCGTGAACCACGCGGGCGCGAACTTGCACGCCAAGGTTTTGTATGGGCGATCCAGCCATCACAAGATCGAAGCCATTTTCAAGTGCTTTGCTCGAGCGTTGCGCTATGCCTGCTCGAAAGATCAGCGACTGAAAGATCAGCTTCCGTCCACCAAGGGGCTGCTATGATCACCATTCTCGATTACGGCGCGGGCAATCTTCGTTCGGTTCAAAATACGCTAGCCGAGATCGGCGCTGATTACGAACTCGTACGTGACAGCGATGGCCTGCAGCACGCGAACAAAATCATTCTGCCGGGCGTCGGCCATTTCGGCCAGATGATGCGCGCGATCGATCAGATGCAGGTTCGTGAGGCGCTGATCGACCGAATGCAGGCGGGCGTGCCGTTTTTAGGGATCTGCCTGGGCTTGCAGGCGCTCTTTCAGTCCAGCGAAGAGGCTCCGGAAGAGCGCGGACTGGGCCTGTTCGAAGGCACGAACCGGCGTTTTCCTGCCGAGGCGAAAGTTCCTCACATGGGTTGGAACGAGATACAGCCGCGTCCGGGTTCGAAATTGCTGATCGGGTCTTGCGCCACATCCGTATCTTTACTTCGCGCACAGTTACTTCGCGCCGATTCATAGCGCGACGGCCGCTGTTTGCAGCTATACCGCTGACTACACCGCCGTGCTCGAGTGCGGCAACATTTATGGTGTCCAATTTCATCCCGAGAAGTCCGGACCGCTCGGGCTGAAGATTGTCCGCAACTTCGTGGAGTCATAGCGGATGGTTGGGTTGTAACGGATGCTCGCCAAGCGAATCATTCCCTGTCTGGACGTTACCGGCGGCCGCGTCGTCAAAGGAGTAAACTTCGTCGGTCTTCGCGATGCAGGCGATCCGGTGGAACTGGCTGCCCGCTACAACGATCAAGGCGCCGATGAACTGGTCTTCTTAGACATCACCGCCTCCAGCGATGCGCGCGAAATCATGGCGGACGTGGTGGCGCGGACGTCACGCAAAGTCTTCATCCCCCTGACCGTGGGCGGTGGCATTCGCTCGATCGCCGACGCGCGCAAAATCCTGATGTCTGGCGCGGACAAGGTTAGCGTGAATACCGCGGCGGTTCGAAGGCCCGAGCTGATCACCGAGCTAAGCGAAGAATTCGGCGCACAGGCCGTCGTGCTAGCGATCGATGCTCGTAGGAACTCACAAGGAAGCTGGAATGTCTTCACTCGCGGCGGCCGGGATGACGAGGGAATCAACGCGGTCGAATGGGCGCTCAAAGGTGAAACGTTGGGCGCCGGCGAAATTCTGCTGACCTCCATGGACACTGACGGAGTGCAGCACGGGTTTGACTGCGAATTGACTCGCGCGATTTCTCACTCGGTGCATATTCCGGTGATTGCGTCCGGCGGGGCAGGGAAGCCGGAGGACTTCGAGCGCGTTCTGACGGAAGGCGAGGCCGACGCAGCACTCGCTGCATCGATCTTTCACTACGGCACCTACACGGTCAGCGATCTTAAGACGTTCTTGCGCGAGCATAACGTGCCGGTAAGGCCGGCCCCATGATCATCCCCTGCATCGACCTGATGGGCGGTAAGGTAGTGCAGCTCGTGCAGGGCCGCGAAAAAGCTCTCGAAGGAGGCACGCCGCTTGAAATGCTGGAGCGCTTCGCCGCGTTCCCCCAGATTCAAGTGATCGACCTCGATGCCGCCATGGGCCAAGGCTCGAATGATGATCTGGTAGAGCTGATCGCATCCCGCGCAGCGGCGCGGGTTGGAGGCGGCGTGCGTTCCCCCGAACGGGCCCGCGGGCTGATCGAACAGGGCGCCTTTCGAATAATCGTTGGCACCGCTGCTTTCGACAAGCCATTGCTTAGCAAGATTGCCGACGCGGTGGGTCCGGAGCGCTTGATCATCGCGCTCGATTCGAAAGGAGGAAAGGTTGTCGTCAAAGGTTGGCAGGAGGCGACCGAGTTTACCGCCGAAGAAATGATTCCGCATCTGGAGCGGTACTGTTCGGGATTTCTGTGCACTTACGTCGACAAAGAAGGCATGCTCCAGGGCACGGATCTGGATTGGTTTAAGCGCCTAAGGGCCCTGACGAAGCACGAACTGACGGCCGCCGGTGGAATCACGACTATGGAAGAGATCCGCGAGCTACAGAGCCTGGGAATTCATGCGGCTCTAGGCATGGCAATTTATACGGGACGATTGAATCTTGAACAGCTTGCGACTCTCACCACGCTCCCTTGCCAGTAATAAGGGCCGGCAAGGTCCGCGCCAGAATAGTCAAATACGTCCGAGGTTTGAGCGATCGCACGAGTTCCAAATCCATCGCCCGGCGCTCCGGAAACTCGATGGCGCTGCGCCCGGCAACTTGCCAAAGGCCGGTCAGCCCCGGTTTAACGGACAATAGCTCGGCCGCCTGCGCTCCATAATGGCGACGGATCTCAGTGCGTGTCAACGGCCGCGGCCCCACCAGCGCCATTTCGCCACTGACAACGTGCCAGAGCTGCGGAAGTTCGTCGATGGAGTATCGGCGACAGAAGGCCGCCAACCGGCTGGTGACGCGCGAATCGTATGGATCTTTGCCATCGGTCCCTGGCTCGGCGATGATACGTTCGACGATGCGTTCGATCCAACCCGTCGTCGACTGGCGCCGGCTCATTGTCGCTCCACATGGTTCTCAGCTTTAGCATCCAGAACGGCACGCCGTTCCTCGCAACCCGCAAATGAGCAACCAGTGGCGAGCGCCGCGAAAGCAGCGCCAAAGCCAAAGCCGACGCAACTAGGACAGGACTAACGGCAACCAGCAGGAGAATACCGGTGGCGCGCTCCGCCAGCTCCAACACCGGAAGGCGCGTGGATTCGCGTGTTGGAATCAGCGGGCTTTCGATGGGACCAAGGTTTATAGAAGACAAGCGAAGCGCATCCAATTCGAGTATAAAGGCAGACTTCTCGCGCCCAAAGCGTTCTACAAAGTGTTTGCATTCTTTTTACAAGTGCGGGTCTGCCGGAGCGCTAACGGCCCCGCATCGCGTCGGGAATTATAACGTGATAATCGTCAAGAATCGATCCCACCGCGCGCTCGAGAGCCGCCCGAGCTTTCAGATAGGAGCTCTTAGCGACGACCACCGTGGATCTACGCCTGGGCCAGGTAGCTCTCGTATTGAACGATGAAGAAACTGGTGGAGGCTCCCACATCAAACCTGGCCTGCTCGGCTTCCAGAGATTCCTGTTGCAAAGCCTGGGATTGTAGCGCGGCCTCGTAGGAAGATCGCGCACGGCGCATCGCGACCAAAGCGTCTTCGACCTCGAGCTGCGCCTGTTTGCGAAACTGCTCAAAGCGGATTTGCGTCCTCCGCACCTGGATCTCATCGCGAGCGAGATCGGACTGAGCGATGCGGTTGCGTAAGGGTAGATTGAAGTTGAGGCCAATTCCGTAAGTCGGATATTTGCGCGTGACAAGCTGCTCGAGCGCGCTGCCATATCCGCCAATGAAGGTAGGATCCACGATTGACGTCAAGGGATTCCTTTGGCCCGCCAGACGCATTGTTCTGCGCCACGCCCACCAGGTCGATCTCGGGCAACAGGTTGTTGCGTGAGCCCTCCAGACTGATTTGAGAATTTTCGATCTGCACGCCGGCCTGCTTCAGATCGGGCCGATTGGAGAACGCTTGCGCAACCAGATCCTGGATGGGGAGAATCTCGTCCTTCTCGGGAACGTTGATGGAGTCGGTTGGAATCACACGAGCGTTCAGAATCTCGGCGTCGTCCGAACTGCGGCGCGTAATGACGTTCTTGACGATGGCTTCTTGCTCTTCGAGCAGCCCGCGCGCGTTGATGACGTCCTGCCGGATCCCGTACACCTGGGCGTTGGCGCGGGTCAGTTCGATGGGCGCTTGCGTGCCTTCGTCCACGCGAGCCTTGGTATCGGAGTACAGCTTGTCGGCTGAAGCGAGCGTTTCTTCTTCCACCTTGACGTCCTCGTACAAAGCGACTAAATCGGTGTAGAGACGAACCACTCCGTAGACGGTGGCGATGAGCTGCTGGCGGAGCAGAAGATCAGCGATTTTCTTCTCGTTCTTGGCGATACGGATGAAGCGGCGATTCACGGCCAGCCCGAACCCTCGCAGCAGCGGCTGCGTCACGGTGAAACCGAAACTAGAACTGGTGAACGGGCTATACGCCGAGTTGAACGAGTTCAGCGTTTCCCGCGAATTGTTGTACGTCACGTTCAACTGTGTGCCGGGGCCGAAGCCTTGCACATATCCGCCGTTGAACAACATCGTGTTGGTTACCAGCGCGTTCGCGCCGCCGATAGAGGGATTGGTTATCGGTGACGTTTGATGGTTCCAGTTCAATTGATAAGCGATGGCAGGATCATACAACGGAATCGGCGAGCCGTTGGAAAGAGCGGTAGTCTCTTGCACCAGCAGATTGTCCTGAGGTTCGGTGAGCACACCTAATTCGGAAGGATTTGTGGGTACGGCGCCGCTCTGGATCGTGGGCACTGCGGCGCTAGTCACCAATGGGCTGGCCGGGCCACCGACCCCCACGGGCGCCTCGGCGAGGGTATAGGTAAGTCCGCGCAGCAAACCGCCCCCTTTGGCGCGCAGCAGCTCCGCATTAGCCATCTGATGGTCATAGCGCTGCAGCTCGATATCCAGATTGTTCTCGATGGCGAGCGCGATGGCGTCAGAAAGCGACAAATAGATATTGCCCGCGCGCAACAACTGGCGAATGCGCGGAGTATTCGTGAAATCCACCGCCGGAAGGGGACGCTCTTGGTAAGTGCGCGCGAACCCGCGCCATAGTCCGGCGGGGCCGCCATCAGCAGCGGGAAGAGGCATTGTCTGGAGCAACAACAGAAAGATAGCAATGCAGGTTTTGATCATGACTATTTCGATCTTACGGCGGGAGCACTAATGCCCGCACTACTTGCCCGAGACGGGATGAACCTTTACTCCCTCCTGGACGGAGTCGTTAGGGTTCACGATCACACGCTGTCCCAGCTTCAGGCCGGACAGTACTTCGATGCGGTCGCCAAAGTCGCGGCCGACGGTGATGGGTTGGAAATGGACTTTGCTGCCGCTATCCACCAGAGCGACCAGCGTGCCGGCGGGCCGCACTACCAAAGTGTCGCTAGGGATCAATAATGGCGGATCTCTGCGAGGCAGATTGAGGTCCACTTGCGCGTACGTTCCTGGCATCAGCTTGCCATCGGGGTTGGGCACCTGGATTTCCACCAGCAGCGTGCGGCTGGCCGGGTCAAGCGCATTGGCGGTCCGCGTAACCAGGCCGTTGAATTTCCGGTCGGGAAGGTCGGCCGTACTAAGTGTCGCAGTCTGTCCGACGCGCACTTCTGGGGCGCTGACTTGCGGGACGTTTACATAGGTGCGCAAGCGGGTTGGACTGCGCGATGCGGAAAAGCAGCGTGCTGCCAGTATTGACCAGAGCGCCGACATCGATGTTGCGCAGTGTGATGACGCCGGCAAAGGGCGCGCGAACTTGCAAGTAGCCTTGTAGTTCGATAAGTCGCGCAACATTGGCCTGCGAGGCGGCGACATTACCCTTGGCGGCCGCTACTGCGCGATCGAGTGCGCGGACGTTGGCGGACTGGGCCAGATACTGCGCCTGATATTGATCGTTTTCCTGACGCGAAACTACGCCGCGCTTGGCGAGATTGTCCCAACGCGAGGCGGTGACCTTGGCCAGCGCTTCGTTGGCCTTGCCTTGTTCCAAAGCCGCCGTGGCGCGCTCCAGATCAGCCTGTGTCTGCTGGACGGCGGCGCGCGCCTGCACCACCTGCTGATCGAGATCCGGAGCCTGAATGTCGGCCAGTAGCTGCCCGGCGTTGACTTTGTCGCCAATATCGACGTAACGACGCTGGATGAATCCTTCCGCGCGGGCCAGAATCGGAGCTTCCGTTACCGCTTGGATATTTCCGGGAAGCACCAGATTGCCCATGTTGCTGCCCCGGATGGCGGCCATGACGCTGACTTCAGGCAGTGATTCTTCTTCGGCATGCGCCTCAGTGACCAGTTGCAATGCGGTTCGATGGCGCGGTACATAGCCTGCAAAAAAAGCCACTACGAAGATGGCCGCGATCAACACAAGCAATCCTAGGATGGTACGGTTGCGCGGGCGCGGCGGATGCTCCAAGACATGCGTTCCGGCGTGCGCGTGTTCTTGATGGTGCAACCGCTGCTTGAGTTGCTCGATTTCAGCGCGAAGTTCTTCTTCTAAGCTGCCCAGTATCGTCCTACTGGGGTTGTCCGGTTCGTTGCTGCTCGATCGTGTCATCGTAGTTTTCAATACAATTGCAATTCCAGATCCGCTATGCCTTCCCGCTCTTCTTCCTCGATCTGTTTATCGTGGTCCACGGGCGGCTGCTTGCGTAGATACGTGTACACGATTGGCACGACGAACAAGGTCGTTACCGTGGCCATCAACAGGCCGCCGATCACGGCGCGGCCTAAAGGCGCATTCTGCTCGGCGCCTTCGCCGATTCCGAGCGCCATGGGAATCATGCCCAGAATCATGGCGGCCGCCGTCATCAGCACTGGGCGCAGCCGGGTATAACCCGCCGACAACGCCGCGGCTCGAACGCTCTTGCCTTCTAAACGCTCATCATTCGCGAACACAACCATCAAAATGGCGTTTGCGGTGGCTACGCCGATACACATGATGGCGCCCATCAGCGACGGAACGCTGAACGTGGTCTGGGTCACGAACAACATCCACACGATGCCGCTCAGAGCGCCTGGCAACGCGCTCAGGATGATTAGAGGATCCACCCAGGATTGAAAATTGACGGCCATTAACAGGTATACCAAAACCACGGCCGCGATTAGGCCCAGGCCGAGCCGGTAAAACGAATCACGCATCGTCTTGGCCTGCCCGCGCAGTATGAGTGTGGTGGTTTTGGGCACGCTCGTTTGCGCCAGGATTTTCTCTACTTGCGATGTGACGCCTCCCAGATCGCGGCGGTCCACATTGGCGTACACGTCGAAAACCGGCTGGACATTGTAGTGGTTGACGATCTCGGTAGCGAGGCCATGATCGATGGTCGCCAGGTTCGAAAGCAACTGCGTCGGGTAGGGCATCGCTCCGGGATTTCCGTAGGCCATGGAAGCCTGATTGGGCGCCGCGCCAGTGGAGCCGTCGGTGGCGTTTGACGTGCCGGCCTGAACCAGCCGTATTAGACATCACTGACGCGGTTCGAACGGCGCCACCGGTGTTCGCATCAGCGCATCCACCGAGTCAATTTTGTACTGCGGCGTTTGAACCAGGATCTGATAGTTGACTCCGTTCTTCCAATTGAGCCACTGATTGGGCGCCACCTGGCCGCTGCCGCTTAAGGAAATCAGCATGCTGTTCGCCACATCTTGTTGCGTCATACCCATCTGCCCGGCCTTAATGCGGTCGACGTTCACTCGCAGTTCGGGTCCATCCACCACCTGATGGATATGCACGTCCGCGGCGCCGGGGATTTGAGCAATGCGCGCCTCCAATTGCCGAGCGATCTTGTAATTCGGCTCTGCATCGCGGCCGGTTACTTGCACATCGATTGGCGCCGGCAAGCCGAAATTCAGAATCTGATTAGTAATGTTGGCGGCTTCAAAGAAGAACACAACTTCGGGAAATTTTTCGTGCAGACGCTTGCGGAGCCGTTCGGTATAGATTTCACTGGACTCGTGCTCGGGCGTGAGCGAAATCAAAATGTCGCCGTCGCTCGTTCCGATGGTGGGACTGTCGCCGAATCCCAGGTTGAAACCGCCGTTGGGCAATCCAATATTGTCCAGAATGGTATCCAGCTCCCTGCCTGGTATAACGCTTCGGATCTCTCTCTCGATGTCGGCAAAGATCATTTCGGTTTTCTCGATCCGGGTTCCAGCCGCGGCGCGGGCGTGCAGGCGGATTTGACCGGAATCGACGGTTGGGAAGAAATCGCTTCCGATCAGAAAAATCAGCCCGAGAGAACCAAGCGCGAAGACCATAAAGCCCGTGAGGACCCCGCGGCGGTGTTCGAGAGCCCAGTCCAGTAGACCGGTGTACGCGGCGCGGAAACGCTCGAAGCGGCGGTTGAAGGCGAAATGAATTCGCCAAATGATGCTGTGCCTTTTTCCGTCCCCTGCGCCTTCTCCATGCTCTCCGCGGCGGTACATGTCTACTTCCTGTTTCAGCAGGTAGTGAACCATGGTGGGAATCAGTGTGCGCGACAGCATATAGGACGCCAACATCGCGAACACCACCGCCATCGCCAGCGGCGTGAATAAATACTTGGCCGCGCCAGTGAGCAACAAGACTGGAACGAAAACGATGCAAATCGATAGCGTAGAAACAAGCGCCGGCACCGCGATTTGCATGGCGCCATCGAGCACGGCGCGCACCAGCGGCTTCTTCATGGCCAGGTTGCGGTGGGTGTTCTCGATTTCCACGGTCGCGTCGTCCACCAGAATGCCGACTGCCAGAGCCATTCCTCCCAGCGTCATCACGTTAATGGTCTCCCCTAGCAGGTAAAGGATGACGATAGAGGTAAGAATGGAGAGCGGAATCGAAATGCACACGATCAGAGTGCTACGCCAGCTTCCCAGGAAGAGCAAGATCATGAGGCCGGTTAGAATGGCGGCAATACTCGCTTCCTTCAAAACGCCGTTAATCGATGCGCGCACAAATAGCGACTGGTCGAAAAGCTGCCGGACCTTAACTCGCTGGCGGAAGACCGGCCAGAATCTTAGGCAACGCTGCTTTCACTTGATTGACGATATCGAGCGTGGAAGCCTGACCATTGCGCATGATAGTGATGAGAGCGCCGCGGGTTCCGTTGGTCCGCACCATGTTCGATTGCACTCCGTAGCCATCCCGCACGTTCGCGACGTCCTTGAGGTAAACGGTGGCGCCATTCACAGTCTTGACGGGAAGGCTGTTCATTTCACTGAGCACTTGGGGACTGCTGTTCAGCCGCACCTGGTAGTCGCGGTCGCCGATCTTGACGTCTCCGGCGGGCAGGATTAGATTCTGGAGATTGACGGCATTTGAGACATCGATCGGTGAAAGCTGCTTGGCATACAAGGCGTCCGGATCGAGATCCACAACGATCTGGCGGAACTTCCCGCCGTAGGGTGACGGCACGGCAGCACCTTGCACCATTGCTAGCGGCGTACGTATAAAGTTTTGGCCGAGATCGAAAATCTCTTGCTCGCTGACGGTCTTGCTCTCCAGCCCCAATTGCAGGATCGGAACGCTGGACGCATCGTACTTCAGGATGCTGGGCGGAAAAATACCAGGCGGCATACCCCGCAAGATCGATTGCGACATCGCCGAGATCTGCGACATCGCCAAGTCGACCCGCGCGTGCGGCTGCAAATAGACTCGAATAACGGCGACGCCGCGTATAAGATTGCGATTCGATGTGCTCGATGTCGTTGACGGTGGTGGTCATGGCGCGTTCGAATATCGTTACGACGCGCTTCTCCATTTCGTCCGGAGAGATACCGCCATACGTCCAAACGATACTAACCACGGGGATATCGATGTAGGGGAAGATATCAATCGGCATGGTCTTGATAGCCGTAATGCCAAGCAGGAGAATGGCAACCGACATCACGACAAAGGTATACGGGCGGCGAAGGGCTAATCTAACAATCCACATAGAGAACTGGCCACATAGAGAACTCGGACTATATGTTTGTAAAGATGTTTAAAGACGGCCAGAAGTTATTAGCCCTTTAGAGTCATTCCAGGCGGGGCATCGGTATCGGGTCGATAAGTTCAAGTTCGAGTTTTTAAATATCCCGTATCTAGCTGATAATAATACGTCTATTGATCTTGGATCTAGAACGGGCCGGTCCTATCTTGGCAGTCGTCTCAGGTGGGTTGCGCAAAGGCACAATGAGGCTTAGCATAAAGGCGGTGGCACGAAGTTCTAAGAGTGACCGAAGCGATCCTGGCGCTGCGGCACAAAAGCGAGTTAGAGCTGAACGGCTTAACTTAACGGACGAAGAGTGTGCGCTTCTTCCCGATCCTGAGTGGGTCACTGGGGACGATGCTGATTTCATCATTGCCAGGCGTGCGGAGCAAGAGCCTGGGAAGAGAGCAAGCTTGGAGCAGGTTCTTCGAGAGAACGGCATTCAGTAGATGCGTCCTTCGCACCGGAGTGATGGCTCCATCGTAAGTTTGCCAGTTAGCGCCGTTTGGCCTTCTCGATCTCCCGCGCCGCGTCGGGATCGACATTCAGTCGATTCGAGCGAGACCGGTAGACGAGATACGCAACCAGCAGAATCGCGACGACGACCACCCACATCAACGCCCGTTTCACAAATGAATGATCCCCCGCTGGATCGCCGCCGTAGCCGCCTGCGTCCTGTCATCCACGCCCAGCTTGTTGAGGATGCTTTTGACGTGATTCTTAACCGTATGCTCGGCAATGCTCAGCTCGTGAGCGATCCGTTTGTTGCCCTGACCCTTGACGATCAGCGACAGCACTTCCATCTCCCGGCTGCTGAGACCGGCGGGCAGGGAACTCGCTTCCAGCACGGCGGCGACGGATGCGGGTAGGTACTTATCGCCTGCCTGAACGGCATGGATGGCGCGGATCAGCTCATCGTGCAGGACGTCTTTGGTGAGATAAGCGCGCACTCCGGCTTGCAGCGCACGACGGATATCTTCATCGCCTCCGTAAGTGCTCAACGCGATGATGCGCGAATTCGGCTGTTCGGCGCGAATCGCGATAATGGCATCCAGGCCGGTCATTCCCGGCATACGCATGTCCATCAGCGTGATGTCAGGGTGATGTTTGCGGTACAGTTCCAACGCCTGAGCGCCGTTAGCGGCCTCGCCCACCACGGTCATATCGGGCTGCATATTGATGATGGTCTTGACGCCGACCCGGGCGATGAGATGATCCTCAGCGATCAGGATGCGGATGGCGTGGGGCGCGGCGTGTGGGGCGCCCGCGGCCTGGCTCATGACAACGGTACCGTGACTTCGACCTCGGTGCCTTCGCCCGGTTCGCTATGCAATTGCAGTTGACCGCCCAGCCGCTCTGCTCGTTCGCGCATGCCAAGGATACCGAAATGGCCGCCGATCTCCGAAAAGGCGTCGGTCTGCTCGAAACCCTCGCCATTGTCGGCCACGCGCATCCTCAACGTCCCGTTGCTCATGGCGAGTTGAATCCAAACCTCTTTGGCGTGGGCATGCTTCACGGTATTGGTGACCGCTTCCTGCGCGATTCGCAACAAATGCTGCTCCATTTCCTCCGGCAGCTTGCGGCCCGCTGCTTCGACCTCGACGTGAACCTTGACCGGCGAACCGGCGGTCCACTGGCGAGCGGCTTGCGAAAGGGCAGCCGGTAGATCCTGGCCTTCGAGCGCGGAGGCGCGCAGGTCCATCACCGACCGGCGAGCTTCAGTCAGACTATGACGCGCCATCTTGCGCGCGAGATCCAGGTGCGTGCGCGCCGACTCCAGGTGGCCGTTAAGTGTAAGTGCCACGGCGTCGAGCTGCGACGAGATGCCCACGAATCCCTGCGCCAACGTGTCATGGATCTCGCGCGCCAACCGTACGCGCTCCTCCAAAACGAGGGCGAAGCGCTGCCGGATCTGGCGCACACGCAGCCGGAAGAGTCCCCAAATGGCCGCCGCGCCGAGCGCGACACAAAGATAGCGGAACCACCCAGTCTCGTAAAAATGCGGCTGTAAGACAAAAGAAAACGCCGTCTCGCTCGAGGGCCCTCCTGGAATGCCGAGCCCTGACAACGAAACGATAATTGCCATGAGGCAGGCTGTTGTAGTTGGTAACGCGGCGGGCAACGGCGGTCACCCAGTCGCGATCCAGCCCTTCCAGACGGTAAGAGTAGCGAACGCGTTCAGGCGTGCTGAGATTGATTCCGGTGTAGCGGAACTGCAGGCGTCCATCCCCAGGCGGTAAGACGGCCGGCTTATTCTGAGCGACGGATCGGCCATCCACCGTGACATCGAGCAGATGCACCACAGTTGCGTCGAGCTCCGGAGGCCGCTGGCTGGGATCCACAACTGCCAGGCCCCGGCTGGTGGGAAACCACAGGCGTCCATCCGCGGTTTGCGTGCCTCCGCGGCTGGTCGGATAGCCCGGAGCACACTGTGCGCTTCTGAGGCCGTCCGCCACGCCGTAATTCACGGGCGTGATGGATTTGATTTTTCCTGCGATGTAATCGTTCAGGTCCGTTTTTCGTACCCGGCAGATTCCGCGAGTAGTACTCAGCCACAGCGAGCCCCGGCCGTCATCTTCGACGTGCGAGATGTTGTCGCTTAATAGTCCTTCCTTGGCGGTGACGCTGAAGAAATGTCCGTTGCGCAGGCCGTTCAGTCCTCCCCCGAAAGTCCCGATCCAGAACGTGCCATCCTGATCGTCAACCAGAGAGCGGATCTCATTGCTCGATAGTCCGTCGGCGGTGGTAAAAAGCTGCGACTTCCCATCTTTGTGACGCCATAAGCCGTGCCCGTAAGATCCGGCCCACAGGCTGCCTTCGCGCGTTTCGCACAGTATGACGAATGCATCGTTGAGGAGTGGTCCGCCCGGAATGACATTGCGAGCACGGCCACGCTGCAGTTCACTCAAGCCCGCGGGCAAGGCAACCCATAGCTTTCCCGCGCGGTCTTCCAGGAAATCAAAGGCCAGCCGCCGGTTTAGCGGATCTTCGATTACCTGATTAATGAAATGGCCCTCGTGCATCCGGCTGGGCCCCTCGCGCGTGGCGATGAGCAGATCGCCATTATGATCTTCACGGATGGAAAAGATCTCGTTGCTTGGGAGCCCGTCGCGCGTGGTGTAGACCAGCGGCTTTCCGTTTCCCAACTGTACTAGTCCGCGATCGTGAAAGCCGATCCAGATTCTGCCGCGGCGGTCCTGATAGACCGTGGTGGGCTCGTCACTTGGCAGCCCCTCGGCTTCGCCGAAATTTGTGAACATGTCGTCGCGGAAACGATTTAGCCCGCTGTTCATCCCCACCCAGAGGTTCCCCTCGGTGTCTTCGAAGATGCAGCGCACCCAATCCCGTTCGCGCGAGGTTGCCACCGGATTGCTGACAAAACGGCCGTTCTCGAGCCGCGCCAAACCGCCGTTGGTTCCGGCCCACAGGTTGCCGTCGCGATCTTCCCAGAGCGAGCGGACGAAGTTGTCGGGCAACCCGTCCTTGGTTTGAAAGAGCCGCAGCTTTCCGGCCGGGGTACGCATCAGAAGGCCAGATGGACCCGCCACCCAAAGGTTGCCGAAATGATCCTGAGTCAGCGTGGTAACAATATCTCTGGCCACTTCTGGCGGCCCGACCACCGCCACGAAGCGGTCGCCCGCGAGCTTTGCGACTCCGGCGAAGCCTGCCACGTACACGGCGCCGTCGCGGCCTGAGTAGACTGCTCTTGGTGATTCGATGGGCAGACGGTCGCCCGGAGTGAAATTGGTGAACTTACCGTTTTGGAAACGACTCACGAAGATACCCGCCGCCATCCAAAGCGCGCCCGACTGATCTTCGGTGATCGAGCTGATGAAACTGTCGGCCAGGCCGTCTTTCTTCGTATACGTGGTGAATTTGTGGTCTCGATAGAGGGTCAACCCGCCCGCGGTGCCGATCCACAAGCCCCCGTCGCGGGCGGCCCACAGCGCGCCTACACTGTTGGTCGGCAACGCGCCATTTTCTTTGTTGAAAATGACAAAATCGTACCCGTCGAATTGAGCCAGTCCCTCATCGGTGCCTAGCCACAGGTAGCCGTCTTTGGTCTGCGTAATGGCTCGGATCGTGTCTTGGGGAAGCCCGTGCTCCTGGGTCCAAACGGTGCGCGTATATTGCGTTAGAGCGCGCCGAGGATTAAGCGCCAGCGCAGGGCGGTGGCTTGCAACGAACAATGCACTGCACGCAGCCAGAGCTAGGAAGGATCGGCCCACATCTTGAGTTTAATGGCTGCAGGTGGTTGGTGGCGGGTGGCCTAATGGCGCCAACGAACCCAGACCTTTTTCCAGGCCGCGTCCTGCCCGATCGGGTGATGTGCCGCCGCGCGAAAAAAGCCATCCTTGAATCACGAAGTCTTATGGAAAACCCACTCATCGCTTTATCCCTTGAATTAGCGGCCACTGCTGAGCGCGCAGGCCGGTCCGTCGTCGCCGTGAACGCCCGCTGGCGGAATGCTTCTAGCGGCGTGATCTGGCGCAACGGCGTGATTGTTACCGCGGATCATACCATTCGGCGCGAAGAAGAGATTCGCGTTACGCTGCCGGACGGCCGCAGTGCAGCCGCGGAGCTGGCGGGGCGCGATCCCGGAACCGACCTGGCGGTTCTCAAGGTCGACACCGCGGATGCCCCGATTGCCCGGCCGTCCGCGCCGGATTCCATCAAAACCGGTAGTCTTGCCTTAGCCATCGGGCGCTCGGAACAAACCGGCGTGAGCGCCGCTATGGGCGTGGTCAGCAATGCCTCCGGACCATGGCATACCTGGCGTGGCGGCAAGCTGGACCGCTTCATCCGCCTAGACATCGGCCTCTATCCGGGAGTATCGGGCGCAGCCGTGGTGGATTCGGAAGGCAAACTGATTGGTATCGCAACCGCCGGGCTCTCCCGCACCTCTCTACTGGCGATCCCTTCCGTGAGCATCGATCGCGTCACTGACGAGCTGCTTCGCCAGGGACACATCGCGCGTGGATATCTGGGAGTCGGATTACAACCGATCCCCCTGCCCGAGCATCTGAGAGCTAAGTTGAAATTGCCACCTGGATCGAAGAGTAGCGAAGCTGGATTGATCGTGCTTAAGCGTAGAGCCCGACGGGCCGGCGGGACAAGCCGGCGTACTGATTGGCGACGTGCTGATTGCTCTCGATGGTACGCCCGTGAGCCGGGACGGACGACGTTCAGGAATTTCTGTCGGGTGATCGCGTGGGGAAGCCGCTAACATCGTCCTGGCTGCGTGGCGGCGAGCTCATCGAGCGTACCATCACGGTTGGTGAGCGTCCGCGAAGGAGGGCCTGATGGCTGCCCGGGACTTTGGAGAAGTAGCCGAACGGCTCCGCCGCTCGACCGTGCAAGTCTCGATGCCTGGATCGCGACCGGGCAGCGGCTCGGGTGTCATCTGGACCTCCGATGGTTTGATTATCACCAACGCCCATGTGGCGCGTGCCGACCGTGCTCGAGTAGAACTATGGGATGGCAGGGAATTTGAAGCCGGGGTCACTGCGCGAGACGCCCGGCGCGATTTGGCTGCGCTGCGAATTTCCGAGCGTGATCTGCCCGCTGCTGTTCCCGGCGATTCCGGCGCTCTACGGCCCGGTGAGTTAGTGCTGGCGGTGGGAAATCCCATGGGTTTCATCGGCGCGCTGACCACCGGCGTAGTGCATGCTTTGGGCCCAATACGAGGCATTGGTCGTCAACCTTGGGTGCAAGCCGCGGTACGGTTGGCGCCGGGGAACTCCGGTGGACCGCTGGCCAATGCGCGCGGACAGGTGATCGGCGTGAACACCATGATCGCGGGCGGTGGCCTCGCGCTGGCAGTTCCGAGCAACGCAATTGCGGATTTTCTCCGCCGCGGAGCCAATCGTCCCGCCCTCGGCGTCACCGTCCGGCCAGTGCCGCTGGATGATCGCGGCTCGATCGCCCTGGTAGTGCTTGAGGTCGTACCACAAGGGCCTGGCGCCGCCGCCTCGATTCTGCTCGGCGATCTGTTGCTCGGCGCAAATGGCAAGCGTTTTCGAGATGTGGACGACCTTGCCGAGGCCATTGACACCGCCGTCGGCGGAGTGCTCACATTGCAATTCGCTCGGGGCGACCATCGCAAAACGAGGGAAGTGGTGGTTCGGTTCGAAGCCGGGAGTGCGGAGGCAGCGTGACGCGTGTCCTTGTGCTGGCGCCGTCGCCAGTGGCTCGGGCCGGGCTCGAATCGCTGCTTCGCGGCACCGGCACGGTCGACGTCATAGGCAGCGTCGCCAATTGGGCTGAATACTCCGGAGAAGATCCTGATGTCGTACTGGCCGACTGGGAGAACGGCGACGACCTCTCCATCGAAACCGTCGATGGCGTGCCGGAAGCGGCCTGGGTTCTAGTGGCCGATGACCCAGGCTTGTCCGGCGTCGCTGAGGCGTTGAGATCCGGTGTCCGCGCGGTATTGCCCAGGCATTCAAGCGCGTCGCAGATCGTGGCCGCGATTGAAGCTGCGGCGGCCGGCTTCGTCGTGCTGCAGCCCGCCGATCTAGACGGGCTCCTGGTTAATCCCCAGCCGGCCAGCTTGGCTGAGCCGCTCACGCCGCGCGAAGTTGAAGTTCTGGGAATGCTGGCCGAGGGACAAAGCAATAAGAGCATCGCTCATCGTTTAGGTATTTCCGAGCACACCGTCAAATTTCACGTGACCTCGATTATGGGAAAGCTCGATGCCGGCAGCCGGACTGAAGCCGTAACGCAGGGAATCCGCCAGGGGTTGATCATGCTCTAGTGCTTAATCGTTACGTCAAACGCACAGTCAGACTACTAACAAGACCGTAGCCACGCGCCTTTCTTGTTACCCTGGCTTCTGATGCTAGGAGTCCAACCTCCCTTCGGAAGAAACTACGGCCGCTCGATGGTGATCTCGCAGCAAGGGATCGCGGCCACCAGCCAAGCGCTCGCCTCGCAGGCCGGCGCGCAGACCCTCGCGGAGGGCGGTACAGCGGCCGACGCCGCCATCGCGGCGAACGCGGTTCTCGGCGTAGTGGAACCGATGATGAACGGCATAGGCGGCGATCTGTTTGTCCTCTACTGGGAAGCCAAGAGCGGCACGCTCACCGGATTGAATGCATCCGGACCGGCACCGTGCGGCCTTTCCCCGGAATTTCTGAAATCACGGGAAATTCACTCCATGGAGGATGCAGGAATCCACTGTGTGACCGTGCCAGGGGCCATCGATGGTTGGTCCCAAATGCACCGGCGTTTCGGCAAGCTGCCTTGGAAAAGCCTGTTTCGATCCGCGATTGTTTATGCGGAGCAGGGTTTCCCGGTTTCCGATATCGTGCAGAAACTGTGGGAGGCCGCCGCAAGCTCTGGTAAACTGCATACCACGGCCGAGACCGCGCGCGTCTTTCTGCCAAACAACCGCCCGCCGCATCAGGGTGAGATATTCCGTAATCCCGATCTGGCGCGAGCCTACCGAACCGTGGCCGAAGAGGGGCCTGGCGCGTTCTATAAAGGGCAGATCGCCGATGCGATTCTCGCCACGTCGAAAGCCATGGGTGGGACCATGACCGCGGACGACCTGGCGATGTTCGCATCGGAATGGGTTGAGCCGATCTCGATCGACTATCGCGGTTGGCGTGTCTTCGAGCTGCCACCCAATGGTCAAGGAATGGCCGCGCTCGAAATGCTGAACATCATGGAGTCGAGGCCGGACGATCCGGACGGACCACTCAGTCCCTCCGAAATGCACCATCGAATCGAGGCCATGAAGCTCGCCTATGCCGACGTCTACCGCTATAACGGAGATCCCCGAAGCTCGCACATCCCGGTCACGGAGTTGCTCTCCAAACAGTACGGCCGCAAGCGCGCCGCGCTGATCGACCCGAAGCGGGCCAATGGGGAAGCCGGTCATGGCTGCCCATCCGGAAGCGACACTATCTATCTGTCGGTGGTGGATCGCGACGGCAACATCGCGAGTTGGATTCAGAGCAACTACGCCAGCTTCGGATCAGGAATCACGGTCCAAGGTACGGGCTTCGAATTGCAGAACCGGGGCGCCGGTTTCACGCTCGAGCCGGGACATCCCAACGTGCTCGCGGGCGGAAAGCGGCCGTTCCACACCATTATTCCGGGCTTCATGCAACGCGACAATTGGCAGGTGGGTTTCGGGATCATGGGCGGTGCGAACCAGCCGCTTGCACACGCACAGTTTGTATCGAACGTGGTCGACTACGGGATGAACCTGCAGGAGGCCATGGAAGCTCCCAGATTTTTCAAAGGAAGCTCCGCCGGGTGCGACGTATCGATCGAATCTCGCGTACCGATCCGGACCATCCGCGGGCTGTCCGAGATGGGCCACGTAATTGCCGAGCGCCCCGAGTACGCGCAGGAGATGGGCCGCGGCCAGGCGGTCATGCACGATTCGAAAACCGGAACTAATTACGCCGCTTCCGATCCGCGCGCCGACGGAGCGGCTACTCCGGAACCGATTTGAGGGGTTTGTTAGTTAAACGGCCGCGACTCCGCGGTGATCCGTTCGGCACCCAGATAGGGCCGCAGCGCTTCGGGAACCACCACGCTGCCGTCGGCTTGCTGGTAATTCTCGACAATCGCCACCCACGTCCGGCCCACTGCCAGGCCGCTGCCGTTCAGCGTGTGGACGTACTCCGATTTGCCTTTGCCCGATTTGGCGCGAATGGACGCGCGGCGAGCCTGGTAGGCTTCGAAGTTCGAGCACGAGGAGATCTCTTTGTAGCCGTTCTGGCCGGGGAGCCAAACTTCCAGGTCGTAGGTCTTGGCCGACGACGCGCCGATATCGCCAGTCGATAACGCCACCGTGCGGAAGGGAAGGCCGAGCCGCTTTAGGATATCCTCGGCATCGGCGGTCAGCTTTTCAAGTTCGTCATAACTGTGATCGGGCCGAGCGAACTTCACCAGCTCGACTTTCTGGAATTGGTGCTGGCGGATGATCCCGCGCACGTCGCGCCCATAAGATCCGGCTTCGCTGCGAAAGCACGGCGTATAGGCGCACAGCGAGATCGGAAGCTTGTCGGCGTCGAGAGTCTCATCGCGAAACAGATTGGTGACCGGCACCTCGGCAGTGGGCGCGAGCCAAAAGTCGTGATTCTCGATCTTAAACAGGTCTTCCTTGAATTTGGGCAGCTGGCCGGTTCCGAAAAGGCTCGCCGAGTTGATCAGAAACGGCGGCAGCACTTCGGTGTAGCCGTGCTCGCGGGTGTGAACGTCGAGCATGAAGTTGATCAACGCGCGCTCCAGTCGCGCCCCCATGCCCCAGTAGACGGCGAATCGAGCGCCGGTGATCTTGGCGGCCCGTTCCAGGTCGAGAATGTGTAAGCTCGGGGCCCAGGTCCCAGTGGGCTTTCGGTTCGAAATCGAACTTTCGGGGCTGGCCCCAGCGTCGGACTTCAACATTGTCGTCGGAGCTTTTGCCTATCGGGACGGACTCATGCGGGATATTCGGAATGCCCGGCCAGCATGGTCCGGAACGATTCATCGAGGGTCTTGACCTTTTCATCCAGCGCGGCGATTCGTTCGGCCATCGCTCGCACCTGTTGCTGGCGCTCACCGGCGTCGCCGCCTTGCTTGAGCAGCTTGCCGATCTCAGCGCTCTCGCTGTTCTTCTTCGCCTTGAGCTGTTCGGATTCGGTCACTGCCGCGCGCCGCTCAGAATCGAGAGCGCGAAACTGCGCTACATCCAGGGCGAACCCGCGCGTCGCCAGTCTTTGAGCGATGGTGTCCAGGTTAGCCCTGAACTGAGAGAGATCATGCACGATTAATTCAGCGGGCCGATATCGGAACCCACTGCTGGCCGACCGGCTTGCCAGTGTACTCGGCGCGCGGCCGGATCAGCCGGTTGTTGCGATATTGTTCGAGAATGTGCGCGGTCCATCCGGACATGCGGCTGACGGCAAAGATCGGCGTGAACAGGTCGATCGGGATGCCCAGCGAATAGTAGGTCGACGCCGAATAAAAGTCCACGTTGGCGTTCAGACCCTTCTGCTGCTTGATGGTCTCTTCGATCTTCTTAGAGGTCAGGTATAGGTTCAAATGTCCGGTTCTGCGGCCGAGCTCTTCCGATAGGGCGCGCAGGTGTGTGGCGCGCGGATCCTCCGTGCGGTAGACACGATGGCCGAAACCGGCGATCTTCTTCTTATTGGCCAGCATGTCCTGCACATGCGCCAGCGCGGTCTTTTCGTCGCCCGCCTCGAGCAACATGCGGATTACGTCTTCGTTCGCGCCGCCGTGCAGCGGACCTTTCAGTGCTCCGATGGCGGAGGTCACGGCCGAATGAATATCGGAGAGCGTCGCGGCGGTGACGCGCGCGGCGAAGGTGGAAGCGTTCAACTCATGATCGGCATGCAGAATGAGCGCGATGTCGAACACATGCTCCATCACCTCGTCCGGCTTGTTACCGGTGAGCGTGTAGAGAAAATTGCGCAGCGTAGTTGAGGTTGGGATCGCCGTCGACGACCGGCCTGCCGTTTCGCAGCCGGTCATAAGTGGTAACGACGGTCGCGATCTGCGCCATCAGACGCCCGGCTTTTTCGACGCTTGCTTCGATAGAATTGTCGCGCGCTTTGGGATCGTACAGCCCCAGCATGGAAACGGCGGTGCGCAGCACATCCATGGGCGGAGCTTTGGGCACTTTGCCGAGGAACTCGATAACTTCCTTGGGGATGGGCCGGTACCGCACGAGATCTTTCTTCAGCGCGTCGAGTTCTGACTGTTTCGGCAAGTTTCCCGTGCCAAAGCAGGTAGATGACTTCCTCGAAAGTAGCGTGTTCAGCTAACGTGTGGATGTTGAAGCCCTGGTAGCTGAGAAGGCCTTCGTCTCCGTCAATGAAACAAATGTCGGACTCCGCGGCAACAATGCCCTCGAGTCCCGCTTGTGTTACTGGCATCTTTTGACCTCTGTTCTTAACAACGACGCATTGATCCGTCAACGAACGGAGTGCGCTCGTGGCGTGAAATTCCATTTTACAAGAATTTCAACCAGGCTTCGGGCTTGGTACCTGTCACTCGGTATTGTTTAGCAACGGATCCGTAACCGTGACCAAGCCCACTTTTCGAAACCATGTAGCGATGCCAAGGTCTAACGGGGCGGGGAAGTTTAACATGTCAAATGAACTGAGCGGAAAAAGAATCGCGATTCTGGTAGCCGACGGCTTCGAGCAAGTGGAGATGACCGACCCCAGAAAAGCGCTTGACGAAGCCGGGGCGAAGACCGAAATCGTCTCGCCCATGCACGGGGAGGTTCAAGGCTGGAACCATCACGAAAAGGGCAAGAAGTTCCACGTGGATGTCGAACTGAAATCGGCCGATCCGCACAATTACGATGCGCTCCTGCTTCCCGGCGGGGTTATTAATCCGGACCACCTTCGCACCATCCCGCTGGCGGTCCAGTTTGTCAGGACTTTCGTCGACGATCAGAAACCGATCGCGGCCATTTGCCACGGGCCGTGGATGTTGGTCGAGGCGGATGTCGTTCGCGGGCGGACAGCTGACTTCCTGGCCATCGGTGAAGACGGACCTGCGGAATGCCGGAGCAAGGTGGGTGGACGAGGAAGTAGTAGTTGACAACGGCATTGTGACCAGCCGCAAACCAGGCGACATTCCGATGTTCAATCGGAAAATGATCGCCGAGTTTCATGTACGAGCGCACATGCGCGAACCGGTGGGTGCGCACAGCCGGCCGGACGGGTCAGTGAACAGGATAACGGACGGACGGCTACGTTGACCCGCATGGGCTGCGCACCCGGTCGTTCGAACGAGTAGTTGATACTCGCCCAGGAATCCCGGTCCAGGCTGCCAGTAGAATACGCCGTCTCTCAAAGTGGAACCGATCGGCAGCGGCCGCCGCTCGCCGTTAACGATCAGGAATCCAGCGTCCGCGCCGACCTCTAGCTGAATCCGGTCAAGCTCCTGGATGTCGATTGATCGCGCCGTCATCGGATGGGCGGGATGATTGATTGTCTCGGCCGGCGCCGCGACAGTGCCGCTGTTCAATACCGTAAAATACCGGCTGCCTAGCCCATCAGTATGGCCCGCGCTATCATTGGCTACCCAACTGATCGTATGCATCCCGTTTGCAAGCGTCGTGGTGTCGATATAGAAAAACCCGACCGCTCCGTTGCTGTTGGCCAAGCCCGGAAACAAAGTCGCAATGTCGCTGCGATATTGGTTGTAAGTCGGATGGCCCAGCGATACGCCATCCACGATTACCGCGAGCGTCGAGCCGTCCGTGGGAATAGACGTTCGGATTCTGAGTCAATGCCCAACCGTAATTAACGAATGCACTGCCGGAGACGCCGCCGCCTTGAGTCGGAGTATCAATAGTCCCGAATGGTTTTGAGGCATGGGCATTATCTACTGTGATGGTGCGAGTTCCCAGATCCTGCGTAGCGCCGGCCGCATTCATCGCGATGGCGTGCAGGTTGTAGGTGCCATTGCCCGAACCCGATGAGCCGCCGTTATTCGGCAACAAGTTGGTCAGCAGCATATAACCCCAGCCGCCGCGATAGTTCAACGGAGCATTCGGATAAATTGATTCGACGTCCGGACGCGCGCTCAGGAACAAATATCGCATCGCCGACGAACACCAGCCCGTTTGAGCCGGGAGTCTCGCCGCCTATCCGGTCGCGATAGATGCCAACGCTGGTCACGCCAATGTTGTCCAGAGCCCAACCGGTAACTGGGATAGCGCCCGCGATGCCAGTGGTATTGTTGAGCGGCGTATCGAAGCTGCCAAATGGCGTGCCAGACGCCGCGGTCAACGACATTCACTTGGATTTGTTTCGGCGAGTTCGATGCCCCGGCAGCGGTTACCGTCACTATTCCGCTTCCACCCGCCGAGGCCGTTATCTGGAAGGTGCCGTTGCCGCTTCCCGAGCCCTGGAGAAACCAGGATGTTGGGTTGATTGGACGTCGCCGTCCAGGCTATCGATGAGCCCCCGGCAAAAGTCACCGTAATCGTTTGTGGGCTCGTCATCAACGAACCGCTGTAGCCGAAATTCAACGTGCTTTGGCTTAGCGTCAAGACCGGCGACGTAGTTCCCGTCTCAATCACCGTGAACGATCTGGCCGGCAATCGTCAAAGTGCCGGATCGCGTGGCCCCGGAGTTTGCCGCCACCTGGTATGTAACGCTGCCGCTTCCGGTGCCCGATGATCCGCTGGTGATGGTTAGGAAGCCCGCGTTGCTCGATGCCGTCCATGAACAGCCGTTCGTTGCCACTACATTTAACGTCCGAGTGGTGGCGCCACTGGCTGGAATGGTCACGTTTTGAGGAGCAATCGCATAGCTGCACAGCAAGCCCAACGCGCCCACACCATTGGTTGTTCCGACATACACTTTCCCATTTACTACCGTAGGCACGATAAATTTGTTGCCTGAGCCAAAATGATCCCGCCCGTTGGCGGCCTGGTTGCTGTTATACAACTCTTTGGAAAGATCGGTGGCATCGTAGGCATGCAAAGTCGCCGGACTGGTGTTCTCCGCCGCCCAGACAATGCCGTTCGATGTGCCGTTCGCCGAAATCGACGGCGTTGCACCCGGATAAACAAACGAATGCGCGGAATGTGACGAAGCGGACGTCTGGAAAAGTCCGTTGGCAAAATGAAAGGCTTTGAGCTGCTGCCCTTGGTCGCCGTAGTAAAGCGTTCCGTTAAACCAGGCGGGGCTGGACCACACGCCACCCGGGAGCGCACTCGTCAACTGCTGATAAATGCCATCTTTGGAAGGGCTGAACTTGCCCATATTGCTTTCGTCCAGGACATAAATGTTGCTATCTTTTCCAGCTCCTACCACCAGCGACCGCGCTGTCCCCTGCGCATCGTTGAGCTGGGGTAAGCAACATCAACCCACCCGATCCAAGATCCTGCGTCGCCGTTCGATTCACTGGTGGTGTTCAACATGGTGAAGTAGTCCGTAACAGCGAGCGTTCCCCCGGCTGTCGAGATCTTTGCGAATGCGTTCCCGTAGTCGCCTTTGTTCGGAAGCCCGCCGCCAGTGAGCGTCGTGTCGAAAGTGCCGTTGCCAGTCAACAGATAAATATTCCCGTTTGCATCGGCTGCCGGACCGGAGCCAGCCGCCCAAATTCCGCCTTCACTGCCGTTCGGAGTCAGATTGAGCACGTTTACTTGCGCCAGCGTGGTCTCGTTGTAGCCGATCACCCAGGATGCATAAGGGCCGCCGTCGCAATGCGATCCCCAACTGGTATATACCACGCCGTTAACGATCAACAATCCGGGCCTTTCCACGTGCTGGCCGGGGAGAAAAGTGTTCTCAGCACCGCTCCCAGGATAAGTTGCGTGAATCTCGGTTGGCCCACCGAATTCCTCCGCTCCGGTGGTAATATCCAACGCGTGCAGGCGCTGATGATAATGCTCCGGAGCCGTCCTTCGACATCGCGACCAGGTATATCGTTCCATTCGGGCCGGACTGAAGATCGATCACAGGAGTTGCCGTAATACCGATCTCCGGAGTTATCTGTCCGCAGCCATGGTCATCCGATGTCGTCTCGCCCGAACCCAGCGCGGATACTTTCCACAATTGCGTTCCGTTATCGGCATCGAATGCGTAAGCGCTAGCATGCTCGCGTCATCACATACAGCACGTTGTGCACGCCTTGGCCGGGATGGTCACTGAAGGCACGTATAACGGCTGCGCGTCCACCTTACCATCCACATTCATAACGAACAGCTTCCCGAATGTCGACGAATTGACATTCGTGGGCGTGAGGATGGTCTCCTGCAGGTTCTGGCCGGTGCGCGCGCTGTCGTTGTGCCAGGTCAGCACGCTGGGTTGAGCGCCAAGTATCGCCTCACAGGCCAGCGCTACGCCATATACGGCCAGCAGAAATCGGTTGCGGCGGTTGGACGGCATGTCTCTCTTAGGATCGCGACTTTATGATAAACCCGGCCATCAGGCAAATTGCTGCGTTACCTTAATTAAGTCGACAGCCGGGAAGTGCCGCACCTAGGATCGTGATGGCCGATTCACTGAGTTTGCCGCCCAGAGACGCAAATTCCGCCATTTCCCGCTGAACTCGTTGCGGCTCTTTCGCTAAGGTAAAGTGAAACACCGCGCCCGACCCGAGCTTCGGAATCCACCCAGATTCTCCCGCCGTGCCACTCCACGATCCGCTGGCAGATCGCCAGGCCGATACCGGTGCCAGGAATTTCTTTTCCGTGCAGCCGCTTGAAAATTCCGAAAATCCGGGCGTGATATTGCGGGGCGATTCCGATGCCGTTGTCGCTCACCGAGAAGAGCCACTCATCGCTCCTTGAGCTCCGCGGACACATGCACGTGCAGCGGATCCGGCCCGCGATACTTGATCGCATTGCCGATCAGGTTCTGCAGAAGCTGGACCAGGGAACGGCTCTCCAGCCAGACCTCCGGCAACGGGTCATGGGTAATAGTGGCGCCGCTTTCTTGAATCGCGGCCGACAGCGAAAAGAGCACTTCACCCAGAGCGACCTCGGCGGAGGCGGGCTCGGAGGGCAGCGTCTTTTGCACGCCGGTGTGAGAGTATTCCAGCAGATCGTGAATCAGAACGCTCATCCGCTCCACTCCATCGACGATCAGCGAAACAAATTCATCGGCTTCGGCGTCGCCGAGATCGCGATAGCGGCTGACCAGCAATTGCGTGAAGCTGGCGACGGTGCGGAGCGGCTCCTGCAGATCGTGACTGGCCACATAGGCAAACTGCCGAAGTTCGTCATTCGACCGCTGCAGCGCCTGGCGGGCCACTTCGAGCCGGCTTCTCTCCTGTTCCGCCATGACAAACAGCCGCGCGTTATCGATGGCGATCGAGGCTTGGGAGGCCAGGCTCGCCGCCACTCGCTCTTCGCGCTCGGAAAACGGTCGCGTCGCTGACGATGGCCGAACAAGAGAACGCCGACCACGGTATTCCGGCGAGAGGACACTGGCAGTGCGATACAGTTGCGGAGCGACAGCTTTTCCGCGATGACCTTCACGGAGCCATCGTCGCTGCTGTAGCGGCCGTCACTGTGTTGCGCCCAGCGAAGAGGCCGCTTGGCGGAGAATTCCTGAGCCGGAAATGCTCCGTGTGATCGCCCAGAAGCTCAGCCGCCTGCTCCACCGTGATGCCGGACGCGCAGCGCAGATGGAAGTTGACCGCTGGGATCGACGATGTCTTCGCCGAAGAATACGCCCAGATCGGCACCGCTCAAATCCGTCCCGGCATCGACCACCGCGGGAAGCAGAGCGTCCAGATTCAGTTCAGCCGCCAGGATCTCGCCCAAGTGGTTCAGCAATTCGATCTGCGCGTGGGCGGCTTCTTCGCCGGCAAAGGCCCGGGACCGTTCCGTTTCAGCGCGGCGCACTTCATCCACATAATGCTCGACTTCGTATTGCCGGGCGCGAGCGCGCAAGGCCGATTTAACCACCGTGAGCAAAGTCACCGAACGCAGCGGACGCTCGAGTAAAGTGACATTTCCGAGCGGGACCGTGGCCTCGAATCTGCGCCGCATGTCGGCGTGCAGCGTACGGCCGGCCGTAAGGATGATAAATGGAAAGTCAGACCAGGCGGGTTGGTTTCGGACCCAATCCGCGAGCGACGGAAGAGTCACTGCGTTGAGCGCTTCGTCGGCGATGACGGCTGCTCCTGCGCCTTCCCCTAGCTTGGTGCAAAGATCTTCCACATCGGAACAGATCTCGGCCGCCAAGTCGATCCTGCTGCAGCACCGAACGCGCCAGATCGCCGTCGCGGCCAACGGGAGTTAGGATGAGCACTCTATTCCGAAGCGATTCATTCTGCTCTTCCATGACCGTCCTTAGAAAGCAGTTGATCGGATTTTCCGGTATAGGTTGGCACACCTGTCAATACGCCGTGGAAGTCGGATAACGCGGGTCCGAGCGAGACGCCCTGATCGCCCAGGTGAAATTCCCGAATCATCCCTTCATGCGCGCCGCTGCGTTTTTTGATGACCGAGATTGCTTTGTGGACAGCTCCCTTGAACTCGAAATAGCGCAGCAGGACCACGGTGTCGGTCAGATAGCTGAGGTCTACCGGCGACTGTCATGTGACCTAATAAGCCGTGCTGCGCCATCACCAGGATGCTCAAGATCCCTTGTTGATTCAAGAAAAGCCAGCAGCTCGTGCATTTGCATGACAAGAAACTGCTCCGCCGGCATGGCATTCATGATAGCTGTTCAGGCTATCGATCACCACTACGCCGCGAAAGTTGTTTTCCACCCGTTCGCGAACGTGATGCGCGAAATTGCCCGGCGACAGCTCCGCGGCATTCACTTGATCGATGGTCAACTGGCCGTTCTCCAAGAAAGGCCGGAGGTGCATTCCCAGGCCTTCCGACCGCTGCAGCAAGGTGCTTCGTCCTTCATCGAAGGTATAAATGGCCGCGCTCTCGCCGCGTTTCAAGGCCGCCAGGGCATATTGCGTGGCCAGCGAAGACTTTCCGACGCCGGCTGGCCCCACCAGCAGCATACTGGTGCCTCGATTGACCCCGTGCCCAGCAGCTTATCCATCTCTGGAACACCGCTGCTTACCGGCTCGCCCACGCCGGCTATCGTCGCGTATCGAGCAGGACCAGCCGCGGAAAAACGGCCAAACCGCCTTTCTGAATCACGAAGTCGTGGTATCCTCCGCGAAATTCGGAGCCGCGCATTTTCGTTATTTGCAGCCTTCGGCGCTCGGCGCCATATTCTCGCGTGACGCGTTCCAGGACGATGACGCCGTGGGTGATGCTATGCACCTGAAGTTCGTGCGACTGGGAAGTCAGATCGTCGAGAAGCAGCGCGGTGCACCGGCGTCCGGAAAAGAATTGCTTCAATGCCAGCACTTGCCGGCGATAACGCAGCGGGTCTTGAGCGATCAGCCGGATTTCGGATAAAGAATCGAAAGCCACCCGCTGGGGATTCAACTCTTCAATGCGATTCAGGATCAGACGGGTGGTCTCGCTCAGTTCCACCTCGGATGGATGCAATAGCGTATAGTTCTGATCGGAATCGAGCTTGGCCTCGGGCGGCGTCAGTTCAAAGATCTCGATTTGGTCGAGCGACCAGCCGTGCGAGCGCGCGATGGCTCGCAACTCTTCCGCCGTCTCCGACAAGGTGATGTATAGGCATTTTTCGCCCAGCTTGGCGCCTTGCAGCATAAACCCCAGCGCCAACGTGGTTTTGCCCGTGCCAGGATTTCCTTCCAGCAGATAAATCCGGTCCGGAGTCAGGCCCCCGTGGAGGATTTCGTCGAGTCCGGCTACTCCGCTCGAGACGCGTTGCTGCGACTTGTCTGTGGCTCTTCTGTATGGGTCACTTGATTAATCACTCCGCACCGTTAGACTCAGGGAGGTGCTGGGCGGTTACGGGTGGTAACAGGAGACTGCGACTGTGCGCGGGTGTCGCGTTAACGGCCGAGCCAGCGGTCGACGATGCCAGCACACCGCGTCCACGAAGGGACGAAATCCGATCGGTTTTTTCACATACTCCCGGGCGCCCGAGCGCGAGCGCGCGCTCGACCTCCGCCTCGTTGCCACCGGAACTAAAGATCACCACTGGCACATTCTCTGCTCTTGATAACGCTCCAGCACAGTGTGGCCGTCGACCTTCGGCATATTGAGGTCGAGGATAATCAGGTTCGGCTTGCAATCCGGAGTGGTGAGCGTCATCAAGGCCTGCTCGCCATCTTTCGCGACACGAATTTTGAGAGGGATCGGATATTTGGACAATGCCTGACGCGTGAGAAGCACGTCGGCGGGATTGTCTTCGATCAGAAATACTTCCGGCATTTCCATATGGGGCTCGAGTTGACCAGGGAGGTCCACCTAGGGTTCTTGCTAGTTTGATCCAAACAGAAAGCTTCTGTTACGTGCCCGAAACAAAAACTTGCTCTAACCGTTACAAAGCCATTGCTTTGCCAGATGATCAAAACGCTCATTTCGTCATACGATGGAACAAGAGTACCGCATGCGCGCGATTCTCACCTTGGTGCTCATCTTTGCGATCCGATGCCAGACCTGCGCACAGCCCTCTCGGAAGACCAACCCCAGCCCCCCATCAAGGTGGACGTTGACCTGGTCAACGTGCTTTGCAACGTCTACGACAAACGTGGCGCATTGGTTACCGATCTTAGCCGGGAGGATTTCGAGGTTCGAGAGGACGGAAAGCAGCAGCAGCTTCGCTATTTCGCGCGGGAAACAAATCTGCCTCTCACGCGTGGCCTTGCTGGTGGATGTCAGCGGCAGCGTGCGGCGATTTGTGGAATTGGAAAAGGACACGGCCGGGCGATTCTTCAAGAGAAATTCTGAGGCCTGAGGATCAAGCTTTGCTGATCGGGTTTGGCAGCAGGATGATCCTCTGGCAGGATTTTACTTCCTCGGCCCCGGCGCTCGAGGATGCGCTGGCGCGATTGCACGCGATCCCGTTTCGAGGACTCCCGCCGGCCGGGCAGCCGATGCCGGGCACTTTGCTCTATGACTCCATCTATGGAACAGCTCATCAGAAATTGAAAGGCATACCGGGACGCAAGGTTCTGGTGGTCATTTCCGACGGCCTGGACAATGGCAGTCGTAAAGAAGCTGGAGGAAGCCGTAGCGGCGGCGCAGACGACCAACACTATCGTTTACGGAATCTGCTACCAGGCGGGTTTCGCCGGCTGCAATTTCTTGAATGATCTCGCCGAGCCGGCGGGCGGCCGGGCGTTCAAGATAACCGTCAAGACTTCACTGTCCGAAATCTTTCAAATCATAGAGGCTGAGATGCGCAGCCAATACGCTTTGGGTTATGTGCCCACCAACCGCCTCCATGACGGCTCTTTTCGCAAGCTGCAGGTGCGATTGCGCCAGCCGGGCTTGCGAGTGCACGCTCGCAAAGGGATATTTCGCGGTCGCAGGACAAGGCGATTGAGCTGAGGATCTTACCGTTTCCCGGCTGTATTACCGGCTCTAGGTGTTTTCACCGAGTGCGATCAGTACATTCCGCTTATTTCCCTTCAGATTGGAAAGGTCCGAATAATCGAGTAGTGGTGACTTTAGTCTGCCCAGGAGCGTGTGGAGGGTGCGGCTATGAGCTTGCACGTAGGCGAGGCTGTTGGAGACTATCGCGTTATCGGCATTATCGGCGCCGGTGGGATGGGACAAGTCTTCCAGGTCGAGCACAAAATCACGAAGCGGAAAGAGGCGATGAAGGTTCTCATCGCCGATTTGGCGGACGATACGCAGGTCCAGCGCTTCAAGCGCGAAATCGAGGTCCAGGCGCGTCTCAATCATCCCAACATCGCTGCCGTGCATAACGCGTTCCGGCTGAAGGATCGCATGGTCCTGGTGCTGGAGTTCGTCGAAGGCCAGACGCTCGAGAATCTTCTGAAGCAGGGCCGTCCACCAGTTGGAAACGGGAATCGGTTACGTCCGTCAAACGCTGGAGGCCCTCGATTACGCGCACCACAACGGTGTGATCCATCGCGATGTTTCGCCGGCCAACCTGATGATCACCGAGAACGGGCTGGTTAAGCTGATGGACTTCGGAGTGGCCAAGTCGCTTCGGCGACTTGCGGCTCACCGATGGCGGCTCGATGATCGGATCGCTGTACTACATGTCGCCCGAGCAGGTGAAGGGTTCTACGGATCCCGATCCGCGATCGGATATTTACTCAGCCGGCGCCATCCTCTATGAAATCGTCACCGGTAAGAAACCGTTCGATTATGAAGACCGCTTCTCGCTGATGGTCGCCCAGGTGGAGGAGCAGCCGCGCCTGCCCAGCTTGATCGACCCTGAGCTGCCCGCCGGCCTGGATGACATTATTCTTAAAGCGCTCGCCAAAGAGCCCGGCCAGCGCTATTCCTCGGCCAAAGATTTTCTGGCCGCCCTCGAGATTATCCAGCAGCCGGAGGCAACTTCCGCTCCCAAGCCGCGAGTGCGGTCGAAGCGGCGTGTAATTTCCGAAGCTCTAGCCGGCGTTGCGGTGGTGACAATCTGTGGTCTGGCAGGAGTAGGCGCGGTGGCGTGGAACCGTTTCAATGAGCCGCTTCCTGTTCTTCCCCCGGTGGTCCTGGCAGCGCCGAAAGCGCCAGCGAATCTAGCTGCCATACCGCCGGACCTGCCGGCCACTAGCGAACCCTCGTTGGAGCAGCAGCCCGCTTCCGCGCGGCCTGTCCCAGTGCAGCCCGTTTCGACGCCGGTCAGCAAGCCGGTCATAAAACAGTTTGCCGCGGCCAGTAAGTCGAGATCCGCTCCAACGCCAAAAGAGACCAAGCCGGAAACCGCCAGCGAAGAAACGGTAGAGGTTCAAACGCCCCGCCACAACAGGCTGAGGCGCCGCCGCCCCCGTCCGTCCCGCAGATCGGCGCCCGAAGCGCAGCCTGCGGAGCCCCAAGAAGGTCGGATTCTGGGGCAAGCTGAACCCTTTCCGCGGTAAAGTATCCAAGAAGAAAAAAGACGATTCCGCTTTGCGCTCTACGGGCAGATGCTCCCGCAGAAGGCCATCAGGAATAAGAAGACTTAGTTCAGAAGATGAAGCTCAGACCGCCGCGTAGGGCTCGCGGCTGCTGCATCAGTAGAACCCGCTGAGTACCGTCTGAAATCGGAATATAACCCTGCGCCAAGCCGTTGCGCAGTTCAGCGGTGGCCTCCAGGCGTCCGGGAATGCCGGGGAAAGAAGGGATTGGCTGACGCACTCGAATGTTCAGGCCAGCCCTCCGGATAGGCGCTCTGGGTCAGATAGAAGTGGCTCGGCATAATGGTGCTGTAATCGGTCCACTCGTAGCTACCGCTGATTTGCGTGCCGACCACTGGCAGCGTCGTCGACGCCCGCGCCGATGCCCAGAAGCGCTGAGTGGTGTGGATGTTGGACCGCAGATCATTGGCAGTTTCGAGCGCACGCCATGATCCGCCAGCGCCAAAGCTCCGCCTCGTCCGACCGAAGTGCCGAGTTGTAATCGGTCGCCCAGGGCTCGGGTGACCGACGCCGCGAACCCTGTCCGTTGGAAGCTGCCGATGTTCAGAATGCCGCTATTGGAGGAAATGTCAGGAAGCACGTCGCCGATCGCGAAAGCGTCCCCGGAGGGAGCCGCGATCGTCATGGCTGCATTGCTTACGGTCTCTCGATATACCGGTCATATTGAAGATGGTGGCCCGCAGCTTCTTTTCGTACCCGATCTCCAGATCCTGGGAACGCTGAACGGCGCCACGGCCATTGAGGAGAGACAAACGGGGCAAAATGGAGAGCGCTGCCAGGTCTTCGGCCAAGGCTGTCTGATCGCCGCGAATGTTCATCTCATCGCCCTGCCCGTCTTCCACTAGCAACTGGGTCGGAGGCGCTCCGGAACTATAGGCCAGTTGGAGCGTGCCTATATTTGCCATGTCGCGACTGAGCCGGACGAACTTGCTCATGTAATTCAGGTGATCCAGGAAGGAAACCGAATTGAGCGACATACCGTAGTCCAGCGCAGGTCATCGGACAGCGCAAATTTTTCCTGCATGGAAATCGACATAGTCCGCAAAGCCGGGCCGCCGTCCGGTTGTCCGGTCAATTCGCCCAGGTTGCCTCGGGCGGACAGAAAGACCTGCTGCATGGTGACCGCGATTTCCGGCCCGCCTGCCTCGCGGCTGTAACTGGTGCGGAAACCACCTGCGGGCGTTCCCCCGCGAGCGTTATTGCCGACGTTGCCACTGACTTGAAGCTGGTTGCGTCCCCACACCGAGGTGGCGAGCGCGAAGGCCGTTCCGAGATCGGTTTGGGAGGTCGTCGCCTCCCAGCGAGCCGGGATCGCCGCCCGAAACACTCAGAAGGCCGCGAGTATCGGTAAAGACGCTGCCGACTGCGTTATCGCGTTTATTCGGATCGGAAGCCGCTTTGGTCGGGCAGCAGGCGCAGCACCGGACGCGTAGCGGTGGATGCTTTCAGGGTCCATTTCCAATCGTCGCTCATGAGCGCGCCTTGGCCGGGCGCGACATAGACCAGCTCGATCGAACTCAGCACGCTGGCCAGATCTACATAGAGCAGGCTTTGCATGCCCGGCTGGACGGCGATCTTCTGCTTCATGGCCGGCACGAAGCTGGCCAGGCTGACGCGCACGGAATAAAGATCGGGCGTCAGCAGGCTGAATCCAAAAATGCCGCGCTCGTTGGTGATGGTTTTGAGGATCAGCCGTTCGGAACGATTGAAGAGCAGGACGGTAGCGCCCATTTGCGGGATGCCGGTCGAATCGCGGACGAAACCTGCGATGCTGCCCGGCGAGTTGAGTGGGCTCAGCCGGAGAAGCCGCCGGCGCGCGACAACAAGAGCGCGGCCATCCAGCCACTCGCGAGTTTTAGCCGACCGGTCATCATCCAGTCAAGAGCTCAGGCGGAACCCCGCCACCTATCCTTTACTTTACCGTAAAGTTAGCGGTAGGGGTAAGGACCTGATCGCGGTTCTTGTCCATCACCTTCATCTTCAACGTATACTGCCCCGGCTCCAGGGTCATCAGAGGGAGCAGTTTTTCCACCGTCACCTGTTGCGCCGAAGCGCCCGGTATCTGATTAATCTCTTCGGTATAGTCCAATACCGGCTTTTCGACGCCGTTTTTCATGATTTCGTATTGGATCGAGCCGTTGGGTTTCTTGGTCTTGTCATCCGGACCAAAATTGTAGAACTGCGTATAAATGCCGAGCTTCTCGTTCCGATCGAAGGTATCGTTCAATCGGGGCCGGACCTTGGTGTCGCCGATCACGAACTGGCCGCTTCCGATGCTCTTGGTGGGAACCTTCTCGATCAGATCCGCCAGGATCAGGCTGCTGGAGGCCAGCTTCTCTTCATCGAAGTGCGGGACGTTCAGCGCCATGGGATAGCTGGTCATGTTTCCGCCCACGATATCCTTGCAGACCACGTTCAGCCGATACATACCGGGCGCCAGCGGCACGGCCTTCTGATAGATGGAAGCTCCCTCAATCGCCTTGCCCAACAGATCGGCGGGAACTTCTACGCTAACGACATCTTCGAAGGTGTTGATGACGCGGCCGGCGAGATTGCTGATGCGCGCGAAGATATTCACGGTCGCCTTGGCTACGCCATCCTTCTGCTGGAACTGGAGGTCCTTGCGCTCGAATTGAATGGTGATCGTGGAGAGGATGGTGGAATCGGTGATCTTGATGTAATCGGCCTGAACCTTGAACGGCAGCGTGTTATACCGGATCGACGAACTGACGGCGGCTTCCAGATCCTTGAATTTCACAGCCGGCGGCTTCTGCAATTTGGCGAACTGCTCCAGGCGCGTGAATTCGTTCATGCTTTCCGGGCAGCGGCTCGGCGCCGGTGCCCAGGTGCGTGCCGTCGGTGCGCGTGGAAACGCTGCGTCTTGTCGGCCAAGCCCATCTGTTCCGTCATGGTGAGACCGGCGCCGGGAACATACAGCAGTGCGTCTTTTTCCGACGGGTCCATGGTCATGTGATATTCGCCGCTCATGGTGGTGTCGACGAACTCGATGATGATGTCATTGCCGATGCCGTCGATATAGCGATAACGCCACTTCTCAAACGGGTATGTGGAGGTGTTGCCGCCGCCTTCTTCAAAAGGCCGCTCGTAGGTGCCGCCTGAGGGATGGGATTCGATTTCGTCGGGCGGGCCGTAAACGATATAGGTCCGGCCGCGGTCGGTCTTCCAGCCGGGGATGCCGGACGCATAATGCTCGTTGGCGTAGGCGATGCGGCGGTAGTGTTCTTCCTTGAACTCGTTTTCCTCGGTATCGGGAGTGGGGTCGCGCCGCAGCCAGAATTGCTCGATGAACTGCTCGCGCTCGTCGTCGGTGCTCAGCCGTTTCCAGGCCTGCCGTTCCTCGTCGGTGATGATGTAGGTGACGTCCTCATTGAGCCATTTCCTGTAGGGCGTCTCCAGCTCTTTGCGCAGCTTTTCTTCCTGTTTCTTGCGCTGCTTGTCGGTCATCGGCTTGGATACCGTCTCACGCCTCTTTGTGTCTGAAACGGGTTTCTTTTCGGTATCGGTGGACTGGGCCGCCGGAGCCTGAGCCGCAGCGGGCTGGGCGGGGGATGTCTGGGCACGGGACTGATTGGGCCGCGACAAACAGGCCAGTCACTGAGCCGCAAATCAAAAAAAGCCTTGTTTTCATACAATTCACCACCCTAGCCGAATCTGGTCTTACCTCATTCTAGGCTTATTCGCCGTAGGGGTCAAGGGACTGACGCACCACCTGGTCGTGGCGTTTCATCGGCCGCTAGCCGGACGCGGGACTAGACGCCCCTGAACCGAATCGCTCGGCCAGCGTCGATAGGACCCAAGTCCAGCCTTCCTGGTGCTGGTGTCCCATTTCGTCGTCTGGAACACCAGAGTGGCGCAACGTGACCTCGCACTGGTCCCCTCGCGGCTCAAACGTGACGTCCACCATGCCCCTGGACTCTTGGGATCCATCCAGACGTCGAACACCTCCTCAACTAGCGCAGGAATCACGCGGGTGACCCTTACATCGATGAGATACGAGCGGTTCTTGAACGCCCACTTCGATCGTCGCGCCACATCGCGGCGGGCGTTCCGCCGATAACTCCAGCGTGTTCTCACGTCCTTTGCGAGTACGACCCACCAGACCCGTGCGCTCCAGCACTTTGACGTGCTTGCAGCGGTGGCGACATTGGGAATCGTGCGGCGACGTCAGAGATATGGGTCGTACACGCCTGTCAATTCTCCCGCCTCAAAACTCAAGGCAGACTCGCTAAGTAACAACCTGCTAACTAACAACAAGGAGCAGAGCATGCGGAATCGCAGGGAGTTCGTCCGGACAGTGGCGGGCGTTGCGGTGGGAGCGCTTGTTTCAGGCCGCGGGCTGATGGAGGGCGCTCCAGCGCCAAAGTCTGGCGCTCCGGTGACGCGGCGGGAAGTGCGCGTGGGCGGGAAACGCGTCAAAGTCGTCGACGCGCATGCGCACGCCGCCATCGCACAGGTTGTTGACGTCTTGAAGGGTACGCCGCTATAGCGTTTCGCCCGCGGCGGGGGGCGGGCGCTCGGACCGGATCGCATTCAGGAGTTAGATAAACGCGGCATCGACGTACAGGCGCTGGATATCAACACCTTCTGGTGGTACTCGGCAGATCGCGATCTGGCAACCAAAATCGTACAGGTGCACGACGAAGGCCTTTCGAAATGGTGCGCCGCGCATTCTGACCGCTTCGTGGCATTCACTTCGCCGGCGCTGCAATTCCCGGATTTGGCTGCGCAGCAGGCCGAGCGCGCTGTGAAAGAACTGGGAATGCGCGGTGTGGCTATCGCCGGTCACGTAGCAGGCGAGCCGCTGTCGCTGCCGAAGTATGATCCATTCTGGGCCAAAGTGCAGGATCTGGGTGTGATCGTCTTCATGCACCCCAACAATGCGGAGAACGTTGCTAAGACGGATGCATTCGCGGGCGCGGGCGATCTGGGCAACATCATTGGAAATCCCTTGGAAACGGCCCTCTTCTTGTCTCACCTGATCTTCGATGGGACGCTCGACCGCTTCCCGGGCTTGAAGGTCTGCGGCGCGCATGCGGGTGGCTACCTGCCCTCGTACTTCGGACGCACGGATGTAGCTTGTGACGTCCGCCCAAATGCCAAATGCGTGAACAAAAAACATCCGCGCGACTATCTGCACGATCAGATCCTGGCCGATTCGATGGTCTTCTCACCGGAGGGCATCCGGCATCTGGTGGCGGAAATGGGGCCGACACAAGTTGTCTACGGCACGGACATACCGCTGGTATGGCCGGATACCATCGATGCGATCCTGACGGCAGAGATTCCGGACTCGGACAAGGAGGCCGTGCTGGGCGGGAACCTGGTGAAATTGCTGAAGCTGTGACATAGGCAGTTTTTGTGCAATCCTAACAGCAGTGTCGCGCGCCGTCGTGCCTGCTTGTATGAGCCCCGCGGAATTGGTACACCTGGTCCGGTTCAGAGGGGCGCCATGAAAGCCCTTCACGCCCGGCAGTTCGCCGGCTCGGAGCAACTAAACCCACGCGGTAAATTCCAAGATCGCACCACCGCAATCGGTGCGCCCAAAGCCACAGGAGCCTATCGTTCATGAACAAAACAATCGTTGTAGTGACAATTCTCGCCGGAATCGGCCTCGCCGTCTCCGCCGATCAGCCCCAGCCGCGTACCCGCAGCTTCCGTTTCGAGTACAAAGCTATCGTGAAGGAAATCCCGTCCGGCGCCAGACACGTGGACTTGTGGGTTCCCGTTCCCCACGATGACGCTTATCAGCGGATCAAGAATCTGCGAATCGACTCTCCGCACGCCTACAAAATCGCCACGGCTTCCCATGAGAACAACATGCTGCATGTGGGCATCAATGATCCGAAGGAAAGCACGTTCACGGTTGCGTTGAGTTTTGATGCCGTGCGAGCGGAACACATTCAATCGCGTTTGTTTGGCGGTCCGGCACTGGCGCGGGATGCGGACCCCAAAGAACTGGCGGAGTACCTGAAGCCGGATCGGCTGGTCCCACTCGACGACCAGATTCGCGCCTGGGCCCTCGACGTGGTCCAGAAAGCCAATGCTCATACTGATCTTGAAAAGGCTCGCGCCATATACAATCACGTAGTTTCGACTGTGAAATACGACAAGACCGGCAAAGGCTGGGGCCGCGGCGACATCTACTATGCCTGTGAGGAGCGGCGCGGTAATTGTACCGACTTTCACGCCATCTTCATCGGCTATGCCCGCGCCGTCGGAATCCCCGCTCGCTTCGCCATTGGGTTTCCGCTCCCGGCTGACCGTGGGGAGGGGAAGATTGCCGGTTATCATTGCTGGGCCGAGTTCTATGCCAAAGGAATCGGTTGGGTACCGATTGACGCCTCGGAAGCCTCCAAGGATCCATCCAAGCGCGAGTACTTTTTTGGAGCGCACGACGAGAACCGCGTCGAATTTAGCGAAGGCCGCGACGTGCTGCTTGCGCCCCGGCAGAAAGCCGATCCTCTGAATTACTTCGTTTATCCCTACAGCGAAATCGATGGAAAGCCGTTCGCGGAGACCGCGTACGAAATAACATACCGGGATACCGGCTCGCCACAAACCACCGCCCTCCGTTAGACCGCGGCCCTTTGTGAGAATGTCGCGTGGTATGCTCTGCCCCAGACAGACATGCGACCTCTGGCGTTGATTACTGGCAGTTCGAGCGGCATTGGGGCGACCTTCGCTTCGCATCTGGCGGGGCGGGGCTACGACCTGATGCTGGTGGCGCGTCGGCGAGACCGGCTGGAGGAGATGGCGGCGACGCTGCAGCAATCACACGGGATCAAGGCCGACATCCTGGCCGCCGATCTGACCGTCGACGACGATTTGCACGCCGTCGAGCAGCGCATCCGAGCGGCCGATAACCTGGAACTATTGGTCAACAATGCTGGCTTCGGCACGCAGGGCAAGTTCTTCAGCGTAGATGTCGAAAGCCAGGATCAAATGCATCGGTTGCACGTTCTTGCGACCATGCGGCTCACACACGCCGCGCTCAAAAGCATGACGACGCGCGGCAGAGGCGCGATCATCAACGTCTCTTCGGTAGCAGCCTTCTGGCAGTCGCCCGGCAGCATCAGCTATTGCGCCACCAAGTGCTGGATGAACAGCTTTACCGAAGGCCTCGCCTTGGAACTGAAGAGCGTCGGCTCGCCGGTTAAAGTGCAAGCGCTTTGTCCCGGGTACACACTTTCGGAGTTTCACGATGTCGCGGGAATGGATCGAAAGCTGATTCCGGCCAACCTTTGGATGCGCGCCGACGACATCGTGGCGGCCTCGTTGCGCGCCCTGGATCGCGGACAGGTTGTTGTAGTCCCCGGGGCGCTGTATAAAACGGCGGTGTTCTTCATGAAGCACACGCCCAGATTCGTGCTGGAGCGGGTAGCGGTCCGGCAGCAGCGCAGGCTGAAGAGGGACTAATACGTCTCGATCTCCAGCTTTTGCCGTGGCCCCGGTAAGTAGGGAGTCACCAGGCTCTCGTTCCCGTCCCGGTCCACCGCCTTAACGCCGAAAATCACATCGTCTATGGAGACGTCCTTGAACGTGTATTCCATCACCTTGCCCACGAACACTTCCTTCTCCCAGTAAGGCGCCGTCGACTTGCGCATCACGATGACGTAACCGAGCAGGTCGGGCTCCGGATTTTCATTTTTCCATCGCAGCGCCGCGTCGTAACGCGTTTTGCCGCGCGAAAGCATCGGAGTCAGTTGGCCCTTGCGCGCGCCGCTGGTGATCATTTCGTTGGTGACCGGAGCCTTGGGCGCGAGCGCGAGACTCGCCAGCGCCGCCGCGTTCGCCTGGATCACTCGCGACGCGTACGAAACCGATGTGTTTTCAAAAGTGTCGGTCACCGAATGTTGATTGGCGTAGTTCTCATTGGGTGTGGTGACGCGAACCGCCGGATAGCCTTCCTGATTGAAAGGCGTGTGATCGCCGCCGCGCCCAATGCGATCAGCGCGGAAGACCAGATCGATTTTTATCGACGGCAGATAACGCTCGCCGACGTCTTTGACATAGCGCGCCAGTTGACGGGAAGTGGAATCGTCGGGATCTTCCGAGTAAACCGAGATCGTCGAGTTGTCGATCCGGCCGTTGCCGGAAACGTCGCTGCCGATAATGTCGTTATTCAGTACGCCATCGATGATCTGGTTTTCCTTGCGCGCCTTACGAGCGTAAAGGCTGCTGCCGACCAGGCCCATCTCCTCGCCGGCGAAGGCCACGAACACGATGGTCTTCTCGAATTCATACTGGCTCATGATGCGCGCCAGCTCCATCACAGCGGCTGTTCCGCTGCCATCATCGGTAACGCCGGGCTCAACCGGAGCCAGCATCGATAGACTGAAGGGAGGCGCCGGGGAAGCACCTTCGCCCGCCGCACCGCCGTTCCCATTAGTAGAACCGCCGCCACCGCCATCCGTGGGCACAGCAGCGCTTCCATCCGGATTTCGACGCAGCATTGCGATCGAATCGTAGTGGCCGCTGAGGACGAATTGCCGCTCCGGATTCAGCTTGCCTGGCAGCACGGCCACGACATTGTAAAGTTCGACGTCCTGTATGAGGCGTCCTTTCCCTTTTTCACCCGGTAGCTGTCGAAGCTGACTTGCAGGCGGGGGCTATAGCTCTTGAACTGATCGTAAATCCAGTGCCGGGCCGCTCCGATACCGCGCGTGGGGTTGTCCTGTTCCGAGAAAATGCCGCGCGTCTGAAAACCCTCCAGCTTCTTCAAAATCTCGGTGATGCGCTCCTGCGAAACTGAGTCGACGATCTTCTGAACGGCCGGATTGACCGATTTCAATTGCGCCTGCGCGCACGGAACCAGGGAGAGAGCGAGCAAGGGAACTATCAATCTCATCGTGAGTGGGCCTTGTAGGTTTTCTGAAATTTGTTGCGTGAGTTATACACCGTGAACGAGCCGTCCGCTTGGGCGGTCAGTTTTATATAGTCGCCTTGGCCGTGTTCATCGACGTTGGCGATGAACGGATCCGGAACATTGTGTTCTTTACCGCCGTCCATGGAGTAATGGATCTGCCAGAGATCCTCCAGCTGCGGCGCATCCTTGATGATCTGCCAGGCGGCCGGGCTGCCGCCCTTGCGAGCGCCATTGTTCATGATGGCCACTCGCGGATGGATGGCGTCAACCAGCGCCGGCGAACCCGATTGGTCCAGGCCGTGGTGCGAAGTCAGGTAGACATCTACGGTTCCGATCGGATTATTCGGGCACATCAATTCCAATTCCTTGTTCCAGGTCAGATCGCCCAGATCGAGCAGCCGGAAATCTCCGAAAGTGATCAGCGTGCCCAGCGATCGCGCATTCTCGGTCGGATCGGCTTCGCGCTTTGGACTGGAAGCGCAGAATGGATTAGGCTGCCCCGCGCCGGGCAGCGGACTCTGGATATGCTCGCCCGCCGCCGTCAAAACCTGTACTGTGATGTCTTTGATCGGGACCTTGTCGCCCGGTTTGACCACCAGATGTTGAATATCGGGACGCTGCAGCAGCTTCACGTAGTCGGCATAGTCTTCTTTGACGACTTTGGAATCCTCCATATTGGGCCCATGATCGACAAAGGTGCCGATCTTAATGCGGTCGGCCAGTTGCGGCGCGCCGCCCACATGGTCGCGATGATAATGGGTGATAAGAACATAGTCGAGCCGCTTGACCCTGGCCGCTTTGGCCGCCTGCGCGATCCGGTCGGCATCGCGGCCGTCGAAACCGCGCCAGCCGGTGTCGATCAGCAGGGATTGGCCGGACGGGCTGACGATCAGCGTGGACTGGCCGCCTTCGACATCGATAAAAAAGACTTCGAGGGTCTTGGCCGCTCAGCAGGACCGGCGCCAGACCAAGCAGCACCAGCATTAGAATGTAACGAAACAGCGTGGGTTGCACTTTTGGAATCGTATCACAGCCGGACCATATTGCCGGAACAGACTGCTTCGGCGTAACGTAGTTAAAGATAGACAGTCTGATATGCCATTTTGTTGCCAATGCGGACGGGCGGTCGGGAACTCACGACATTTACTGCGCCAGTTGTGGCACTCGCCAGCCCGCTTCAACCCCGGTTACGGATTACCTTTACGGAGTTAGCCCGCGCACCGCGTCGCTGCTTTGCTACATCCCGATTGTGGGCTGGATCGTGTCCATCGTGATTCTGGCGTCGGCGCGGTTCCGAGGCGACACTCGCGTTCGATTCCACGCCTTTCAAGGACTCTATCTATTCGTAGCCTGGTTGATCGTGGACTGGGTGCTCAGCCCCCTGTTCAGCTTTCCGCACTTCTGGGGGCCGTCTTTCTACAGGATTTTTCCAGTGCTGATGAAGGCCGCCATTTTCGGCGCTTGGATTTTCATGATCATCAAGACCGGCCAGGATGAGACTTACAAGCTGCCGATTCTGGGCGAGCTGGCGGAAAAATCGGTTAGCGAACAGCGCTAGTTCAGCGCGCGCTCGAACTCCACCGCCGCTGCTTCCCACGAATGCTTCGTCTCCACATGCTGCCACGCCGCATCAGCCAACCGCCGCCGCTCATTCCCATCGTTGATCAGTCGTACGCAAGCCTCCGCGAACGCTTCCGGCTCGTCCGCAATCATGATATTTTCCCCGGGCGTAATGTCGAGTCCCTCCGCACCTACCGTAGTCGACACCACCGGTGTGCGCGCCGCCATTGCCTCGTAAATTTTGAGCCGCGTTCCGCCACCGATCCGCAGCGGCACGATCGATATTTTCGATTCCCATAGCCACGGTCGGACATCCGCCACCGTGCCGGTGATCTGGATCCCCGGCTCCCGTTCCGCAAGCTCGGTCACCTCGCGGCCCGGTGTACGACCTACTATTGCCAGCGAGCATCCCGGCACCTTTCGCTTGATGAATGGCAAAACTTCGTTCACGAACCACACCGCGCCATCGATATTAGGCATCCAGTCCATCGATCCCACGAACACCAGGTCCGTCGCCGCCGTCGCCTCCGCCGTCGGCTGGAAATATCCCAGGTCGACTCCCGTGGGCACCGCCGCGACATGCTGAACCCCGTAAAGTTCTCGCATTTTCTTAGCGTCCGCTTCGGACACGGCGATAATATTCTTCACCGACCGGCATACCTGCCGCTCATATTCCAGCATCAGCCGTGCTTGCCGTCTAAAGTAAGTGCGCCGCAACGACGAACCCGCGTGCTCCACGTGGCGCCTCCAAATCATCGCCTCCACATTGTGTTGAAACAGCACCGCGCTCGAAAGATCGCTGAAGTGCGGAGCAGAGCTCAAGAAATCACATACGACGTGATCGAACGAGTGCTCGCGCAGCAGCCGATCCACCGTCGCCCTCATCTCGTCGTTACGATGCCGGAAAACGGCCACCGGCATGTCCGTCACCAGCCCCTTGGCTAGCTGAATCAGAAACGCCGGCGAAGTTTTTTCCGTCACCGTCCGCCGCACAGGGTAAACATACGATGCGTACTCTTTCGCCCGCGCGGGGCCTTCCGGAAACTTTGGATTCCACAAACCCGCGTAGTGCACCTCATGCCGGCGGTGCAGGCATTTCAAGGTCTCCAATGTTCGGATCTGGCCGCCGCGATTGGTGGGATGTAGAAAGTCGCTATAAACCCACAGTAGCTTCATGCGTCAATCCTCAATCCTACAAGAGCCTCACGCACTACCGTACCCATCTTCCCCGTGTTATCCTGTGGCAAAGAAGTTAGAACCCTTTGGGAGGAATCATGAGAGCCATCAGTGCACTCCTGGCTGGCACCGTACTCGCAACCACTCTTTCGGCCCAGCAGTTCGCGCCGCCGAAGACCACGCTCAAAGTCGGCGACGAAGCCCCCGACTTCACCCTGAACGATACCGACAACAAGCCCGTTAAACTCTCTGATTTTCGCGGGAAAAAAGTCGTCGTTCTGGCCTTCTTCGTGGCTGCCTTCACCGGTGGTTGAACGAAGGAACTCACTGCGTACCAGTCTGGTATCGCTAATTTTGATAAGAATGATGCCCAGGTCATCGCCATCAGCACAGATTTCGGTGCGACCTTGAAGCATTGGAAACAGGAACTCAACGCCAGCTACCCCATGCTCAGCGACCACATGCGCAAAGTCTCCGAGCAATATGGAGTGCTGATTACGCAGATGGGAGTTGCCAACCGCGCCACCTTCGTCATCGATAAGGATGGCAAGATCGCCAACATCGAGGAAGGCAGCGGGGCCGTCGATATCTCTGGTGCCGACGCCGCCTGCAGCAGGTTGGCGCACAAGAGCCACTAACGCACTTCACGGAATCTTGCAATTAATGGGCCGACGCTCATTCAGCGTCGGCCTTTGAAACCTCCTGGCCTACTCATGCCTCCACAATAATGAGGAGTCCGATCTTCTCTGGAGCAGCCATAACAATTGGCGACCAACGATTCCACCGCAAATCTGGAAGCTGACCCGCTTTGGTATAAAGACGCGGTCATCTATGAGGCCCACGTGCGCGCCCTCGCCGATAGCGACGACGATGGCATGGGCGATTTCCGCGGCCTCACCAAGAACCTCGATTACCTGCGCGACCTCGGCGTTACCGCCATCTGGCTGCTGCCCTTTTTTCCCTCGCCCTGGCGGGACGACGGCTACGATATCTCCAACTACATCGACGTCCACCCGGCCTACGGCACCCTGCGCGACTTCCAGACTTTTCTGAAACAGGCGCATCGCCGCGGCATCCGCGTCATCACCGAAGTGGTCCTCAATCACACCTCCGACCAGCACCCCTGGTTTCAAAGATCGCGTCACGCGCCGCCCGGAAGCCGCTGGCGCGATTTCTACGTGTGGAGCGACACGGCCGAGAAATACAAAGACGCGCGCATCATCTTCAAGGATTTCGAGACCTCCAATTGGACCTGGGACCCGGTCGCCAAGGCCTACTACTGGCATAGATTCTACTCGCACCAACCCGATCTGAACTACGACAATCCATCCGTCCAGCAAGCCATGCTCGATGTGATCGATTTTTGGTTCGATCTCGGCGTGGACGGATTCCGTCTCGACGCGGTCCCTTATCTCTATGAGCGCGAGGGAACCAACTGCGAGAATCTTCCCGAAACACACGAATTCCTCAAACACCTCCGCCGTCATGTCGACGCGAAATACAAAGACCGAATGTTGCTGGCCGAAGCCAACCAGTGGCCCGAAGACGCGGTCGCCTACTTCGCCGCCGGCGACGAATGCCAGGTGGCCTTTCACTTTCCACTGATGCCGCGTCTGTTCATGTCCATCCATATGGAGGATCGCTTCCCGGCCATGGAGATTCTCCAGGAGACGCCCTCTATTCCGCCCAACTGCCAGTGGGCGCTGTTTCTCAGAAACCACGACGAGCTAACGTTGGAAATGGTCACCGACGAAGAGCGCGATTACATGTATCGGGTCTACGCCCACGACCGGCGCATGCAGATCAACCTCGGAATTCGCCGGCGTCTCGCTCCGTTGCTCGAAAACGACCGCCGCAAGATTGAGCTCATGAATGCGCTCCTGTTCTCGCTCCCGGGCACTCCGGTCATCTATTACGGCGACGAGATCGGTATGGGCGACAACATTTATCTCGGCGATCGGAATGGCGTCCGGACACCCATGCAGTGGAGCCCGGACCGCAATGCCGGCTTCTCGCGGACCAATCCCCAGAAGCTCTATTTGCCCGTCATCATCGATCCGGAATACCACTTTGAAGCGGTCAACGTTGAGACCCAACAGAACAACCCGCATTCCTTGCTGTGGTGGATGAAACGCCTCATCGAGCAGCGCAAGCAGTTCAAGGCCTTCGGTCGCGGGACACTCGAATTCCTGCGCCCCTCCAATCGCAAGGTGCTGGCCTTCTACCGCCGCTTTCAGGAAGAGACCATCCTGGTGATCGCGAACCTGTCGCGCTTTCCGCAACATGTCGAGCTGGATCTAACGGCCGCCAAGGGTCTGACGCCCGTCGAGATGTTTGGGCGAGCCGAATTTCCGCCCGTCGGCGATCAGCCCTACCTTCTTACACTAGGCTCGCTCGGGTTCATGTGGCTCTCGTTGGAATCCAAACAGGCCCATCAAGAATCCATTCAAGCTGCCCTCACACCGTCCGGCCTGCCCCTCATCGTGGTGGAATCCTGGGATGAAGTTTTTGAGGGTCGCAGCCTCACCGTGCTCCTGCGCCGCCTGCCCGCGTTCCTGAAAACCCGTCGCTGGTTTCAGGGCAAGGCTCGAACTATCCGCTCCATCGACGTCCTCGATACCGTCCCGGTTCCAGATACCGCCGCGCAAATCCTGCTGGGGCAGATCCAGTATGTCGAAGGTGATCCGGAGATTTACATCATGCCAGGTTCCGTGGCCGTCGGCGACGAAGCCGAGAAGGTCAAGGAAAAGTTGGCGGATGTGGCGGTGGCGCAATTGCAAGCGCAGGATGGCAGCCGGGGAGTTCTTTATAGCGCCATGTATGACACCGCTTTCTGCGACGCTCTCCTCAGCGCTATCGCCAGAAGGCGCCGTTTTCGCGGGCGATCCGGCGAACTGGTCGGCTCCCACAATCGGGCTTTTCGCAAAGCTTGGGGCGAGAGACATCCCGATCTCGGAGCAACCATTTTGAAGGCCGAGCAGAGCAATAGTTCCGTCGTTTTCGGCAATCGTTTCATCTTAAAGATCTATCGCCGCGTCGAGCCGGGCATTCACCCTGAGATCGAAATCGACTCGTTCCTCACTGAGCAGGGATTCCAGCACAGCGCGCCTCTCACCGGAACCCTCGAGTATCGCCCGCAATATGGTGTGCCGACCAGCGTAGCCGTGCTCCACGCCTTCATCGAGAACCAGGGCGACGCCTGGCACTATACACTCGATTCTCTCAGCCGCTTTTTCGAAGCCGCGCTCGCCCGCCGCGAGTCCGAGCATGCAGCTCCGGAGGGCAACCGCCATCCTTACGAGCTTCGCAATGCAGAATTTCCTGGGCACGTCCACGAGTTGATCGGTACCTACCTGGGCTCCGCGCAATTGCTCGGCCAGAGGACTGCCGAGCTGCATCTCGCCCTGAGTTCGACTCATGACGATCCGCAGTTTGCACCCGAGCCCTTCACCGATCACTACCGCCAAGCCTTCTACCACAGCATGTCGGCGCTGACTAATCAAACTCTTCAACGGGTTCGCCAGCGGCTGGCTACGCTGCCGTCCCCGGCCCAGGCCGAAGCTCAAAAGGTCCTCGATCAGGAGGATCAGATCCGTCGCCGCTTCCGACTCATCCCGGAGCAAAAGATCCCCGCCATGCGGACCCGCTTGCATGATGAGCTGGAGCTGCGGCAGGTCCTGCACACCGGCAAGGATTTTGTGTTCGTGGGATTCGAAGGCCGGACCGATCGTCCACTTAGCGAGCGGCGGATCAAGCGCTGTCCCTTGCGCGACGTCGCCACTTTGCTGATGTCCTTTCAGTACGCAGCTCACTCGGTGCTGTTCGACCAGGTTCCCGGCGTCACCAGGCGCCACGAGGCAATCCCCGCGCTGGAGTTCTGGGCCGGATACTGGTCCGACTGGGTCAGCGCCATCTTCCTGAAAGGCTATTTCGAGACCGCGCGAGAAAGCCGGCTATTTCCCGCCGCCGATGCTCAGCTTCGTCCTTTGCTAGATGCGTTCTTGCTGGAGCGGGCACTCGAAGAAATCGCCGGTGACCTCAGCGATCGTCCCGAGTGGGTCCGCATCCCCGCTCGCGCCATCCTCCGCCTGCTCGCCTAACCGTGGCGCACGCACTTTTTGGCGTGCCGCGTTGACACTTGTGCCGACGCCCGCCCCAGCCATTCACCAAACTTTCTCGATCGGATTCCCCGCGCTTTCTGCACCTTCCAATTACTCCTGCGTAATTCCTGCTAACTCCGCCCTTATCCTTAGACCGAAGGGAACACAAACCATGCCCTCGTCCGCTGCCCGCCAATCTATCAACGCCGCCAATGCCCGTCTCAGCACCGGTCCTAAGACGCCTGAAGGCAAAGCCCGCTCTTCGGGAAACGCTCGCACCCATGCGCTCACGGCCAAAGACCTCGTGATCGGCACGGAAGATCGCGAAGAATTCGACGCGATGCTCGCCGATTTCCAGTCCGACGTCGCTCCTCAAGGTGTAATCCAACAGACCCTCTTCGACGAGCTGGTCTCGGCCGCCTGGAACCTGCGCCGCATCCGGCGCATGGAAACTGAACTCTGCGCCGGCGCTCCAAGCTATCTCGATCTGCTCGATAACGACCATATCCAAACCAAGCTCGATCGTCTGGCTCGTCACAAGTCGCGCATTGAACGCACGTTCTACCGTAGCCTCAAAGAATTAAAGGCCATGCAAACCAATCAGGCCGTGGGAGCGTTCATACCCAGCACCTTTGTTGAAACCTCCCCTCCCTTAGCCTCGACAATCGAAATTACAAAACGAACCCAAGCCGCCGGTTCCTCCTGGCTGTTCAGAAGCTCCCTCGACGCCGTCGATCTTGAATGGACGGCCCCAGCCGACCCCGCTCACGCTTCCTTGGCCACCTAGGGTTCTCAAAACGCGAACTTATTCCAGTCCTTTTTGTCGTTTCGTCGAGAAATCTTCTCGCTGTAGCGGAGTCCTACCTTGAAGAGGCCCGCAGCCCCAATGCAGCGTCGCAAAACGCAACCCGTCCGTACTCCCTCGTCCACCTATCGCCTCCAGTTCAACCATCTTTTCCCCTTTGATCAGGCCACCGCCATCGTCGACTATCTTGATGAGCTCGGAATCACTGACGTCTACGCCTCGCCGTTCCTGATGGCGCGCCCCGGCAGCGTCCACGGATACGATGTTACCGATCAAACCCGCTTCAATCCGGAGATTGGCGACGAGGAGGCCTTCCTCCGGCTCTCGGCAGCCCTCCAAGAGCGTAAGATGGGCTTGATCGCCGACGTGGTGCCCAACCACATGTGCATCACTCACCCCTCCAACGTGTGGTGGTGGGATGTACTCGAGAACGGCCCCAGTAGTCCATTCGCGCGCTTTTTCGACATCGACTGGCACCCTCCGAAAGAGGAGCTCGCCAATAAAGTTCTGCTTCCCTTCCTGGGCGATCAGTACGGCCGTGTTCTCGAAAACCAGGAGATCAAGATCGTTTATGTTCGGGATCAGTTTGAGGCAGTTTATTATGACAACCCCCTCCCTCTCGCTCCCTGGACCTGGACTATGGTCCTGGAGCCCGCCGCGGCACGGCTTCGCGATAAGGTTGGCTCATCGGATGAACATCTCGCCGAGCTCGAGAGCATCACCACCGCTCTTAGCCACTTGCCCGGCAATACTGAAACGGACGAGGCCAAGATCCACGAGCGTGATCGCGAGAAGGCCATCGTCAAACGCCGGCTCTCAGGACTGATGGAAGCGAGCCCCGAAGCTGCGGAAGCAATTCAGACAGCGCTGGCCGAGATCAATGGCCGCCGAGGCGAGCCGCATAGTTTCGACCGCTTGGAGCGTCTGCTCGAAAGCGAAGCCTATCGGCTGAGTTTCTGGCGGGTTGCCATGGACGAAATCAACTATCGGCGTTTCTTCGACATCAATGAGCTTGCCGCCATTCGCGTGGAAGATCCCGAAGTCTTCTCCGCCGTGCATGCCCTGATCTTCGATCTGGTGAGCCGCGGCCACATAACCGGTCTCCGCGTGGACCATCCCGACGGTCTCTTCGAGCCGGAGAAATACTTCCGTTATCTGCAGGACGTCTGCCTGGCGCAAAGCCCTCTCGCCAAGTCGAACGGCAAGAGCGATCGTAACGGCGCCGATCGTACCTTTTATATCCTGGCCGAAAAGATCCTGATCGACCATGAGCCTTTGCGTGCGGCGTGGCCCGTCGAAGGCACCACCGGATATTCTTTCCTGAACCTGGCGAACGGTGTGTTCGTCGACCACACCAAGGCCAAAGCCTTTCAGCAGCTATATCGCCGCTTTACCGGCTGGTCGCAGGAGTTCGAAGATCTGGTGTCCGACAGCAAGCGGCTGATCCTGCAAGTGGCCATGTCCAGCGAGCTGAATGTGCTGGCGCGGAAGCTGGACGGTATCTCCGAGCAGCATCGCTGGTACCGCGATTTCACGCTGGAGAGCCTCCGTGACGCCCTGAAAGAAGTCCTGGCTACCTTTCCGGTGTATCGCACCTATATCCGCAGCGATCAGAAAGAAGTGGATTCCGAAGACCGCCGCCAGATTACAGGCGCCATTCGAGAGGCCAAGCGCCGGAACCCCGCCATCAGCGAATCGGTATTCGAGTTTATTCAGAACGTCCTGCTGCTCGAACACCCGGAAGGTCTCGATGACTCGCAACGCGCCGAACGTCATGCGTTCGCCCTGCGGTTCCAACAATTGTCCGCGCCGGTAATGGCCAAGGGGGTGGAGGATACCGCGTTTTACCGGTATTATCCGCTGGCATCGCTCAACGAAGTGGGAGGAAATCCGGAGCGCTTTGGAATTTCCCTGAATGCATTCCATCGGCGAAACCTCGATCCGCGGCGAGTTGTGGCCCAATTCCATGAATGCCAGCTCGACGCACGACACCAAGCGCGGCGAGGATGTCCGGGCGCGAATTAATGCTCTCTCTGAGATGCCATCGGAGTGGTACCGGGCGATTCGTCGTTGGCGCGAAATTAATCGCCGCTGGAAAACCCAAGTGGGTGAGCTGACCGCCCCGGATTCGAACGAAGAGTATCTGCTCTATCAGACGCTGCTAGGCTCCTGGCCATTGCTCCCCATGAACGCCCAACAGCATGCCGCCTACCTCCAGAGAATCCAGGCCTACATGGAGAAGGCCGTGCACGAAGCGAAACTCCACTCCAGTTGGGTTAGTCCCAATGCTGAATACGAGCAGGCCGTGCGGCACTTTGTGGCCCAGGTGCTGGAACTCTCCGCTGACAATCCCTTTCTCGAAGACTTCCGGCAGTTTCAGGCTCCCTTTGCGCAAGCCGGCATGTGGAACTCTCTTTCCCAGGTGGTGTTGAAAATCGCATCGCCGGGTGTGCCGGACTTCTATCAGGGCAACGAGCTGTGGAGTCTCCATCTGGTGGATCCGGATAATCGCCAGCCCGTGGATTTCGATCGGCGCCGAAAAATGTTGTCGAAGTTGCGTGAAAAAGAGGCTGCCGATCCGGCCGCCCTGATGGACCGGCTCATGAGCAACCCCTGTGACGGCGCTATCAAGCTTTTCATCACTCACCGAGCCCTACGCTTTCGAAGAGATCACCGGCAGCTATTCGCCGCGGGATCTTATATTCCGCTGGCCGCGGATGGAAGCCGGTCGAATCATGTCGTGGCTTTCGCCCGGCCAGTGGAACGGCCAGACGATCGATCGCGCTGGTAGGTCGATTCTTTCTCAGGATTCGCAATTCCCACTCCGCTCCAATTGGAGACGTTTGGAACAATACCGCCGTCCTGCTTCCTAAGAGGATCAAGTCTGCGTCCTTTCAAGATGTTTTCACCGGTGCAGACGTTTACGGCGGAAGAACGCGAGGGTGAGGCCGCCCTCTCTCTGCGTAAGGTTTTCGCGCACTGCCCCGTCGCGCTATTGTTCGCTGAGAAAACGAAGTGACTACGGAGCCACGCCCCTCGGCCGGGAAGGCGTTCAGTTTCGCGTCTGGGCGCCCCATCTCGCCGCGCTCGCTGTGAAGATGGACCGAATATCTTCCTTGTTTCCAATGACGCGAGTCGGCGAAGATTTCGAAGTGATAGTTCCCGACGCCCGCCCAGGCGATCTGTATAGCCTGGTCCTGCATGATAAAACCGAGCCGGCCCGACCCAGTCTCGCGCTCGCAGCCGCGAGGCGTTCACGGCCCTTCTCAGGTTATCGATCCAGATTCCTTTGTCTGGTCCGACCAAAACTGGAAGGGTCTCCCGCTTCGCGAATATATCTTCTACGAACTCCACACTGGAACGTTTACTCCCGACGGAACGTTCGAAGGCATCGCCTCCAGAATTCGTTCCTTGAAAGAACTGGGGATTACGGCTATCGAGCTGATGCCCGTCGCCGAGTTTCCCGGCAGCCGCAATTGGGGCTACGATGGCGTCAATCTGTACGCGCCCCACTCGGCTTACGGCGGCCCTTGCGGACTAAAGAAACTGGTGAACGAATGTCATCGCGAAGGACTCGCGGTGGTGCTGGATGTCGTTTACAATCATCTCGGACCGGAAGGGCAATTACCTGGCCGAGTTTGGTCCATACTTTACCAGCCGTTACCGAACTCCCTGGGGCCAAGCCATCAACTTCGACGGTTCGGGGAGCGATGGCGTGCGGCGCTTCTTCATCGAGAACGCCCTCTACTGGCTAACCGAATATCACATCGACGCCTTGCGGTTGGATGCGATTCACGGCATCTTCGATTCCAGCGCTGTTCATATCTTGGCTGAACTGACCGGCGCGTTTCAGCGGCAGGCGGAGCTGCTCGGACGCCAGGCCTGGCTCATCGCCGAAAGCGATCTCAACGATGTTCGCGTAATCCGGCCTCGCTCCATGGGCGGGTATGGAATGGATGCGCAGTGGCACGACGAATTTCATCATGCGGTCGTGAGCTACATGGCACGGATTCAACGGGGCTACATGGGCCAGTTCGGCCGGCTTCAGGATATTCAGAAGTCCATCCAGGAAGGCTTCATCTTTGATGGCCGATATTCGGCTTACCGAGGCCGCCGCTTCGGTAGCTCCAGCCGGGATGAAGCTGGCGATAAACTCGTCGCCTTCATTCAGAATCATGATCAAGTGGCCAATACCGCGCAGGGATGCCGGTTGTCTGAGCTGGTTTCGATAGAGCAATACAAGCTAGCCGTCGCGCTCCTGCTTTGCTCTCCCTATTTGCCTCTGCTTTTCATGGGCGAGGAATTCGCCGATACCTCGCCATTCCTCTACTTCACCAGCCACACCGACCCGGTGCTGGCGCGCGCGGTCAGCGAAGGCCGGCGAGTCGAGTTTGAAGACTTCGCCTTTTCCGGCGAGTTTCCGGACCCACAATCGCCAGAAACCTTTCGAAAATCAAAAATCAATTGGGCGCTCGCAGGCGAACCTTTACACGCTGCGGTTTTGCGCTTGTATCGTCATCTTCTCGCGCTGCGCAAGCGCTGGCCATGCCTTGCCAATGGCCGCAAAGATCTGTTGCAGGTGGATATCGATGAGCAAGCGCAATGGCTCACTCTCGACCGTCGAGATCCTGACGGCTCGCGCGCATTACTGTTGTGCAACTTCGGCCCGAAGAAAAGATCGCTGCAGATCGACACCCGCGAATCAGATTGGCAAATGGTCGTGTGGACCGGCGCTAAAACCTATGGCGGCAATCCGGACTCTCCGCCTCCCCCGCCCAATCTCCCAAAAAGCCAGGAGCCTATTGAAGCGACCATCGCGGCTTCGAGCGCTGTCCTCTATATTCAAGGCCGCGAGTTGAGCGCCTGACCCTGGATCACAATCTCAACCCGGCGATTCTGTTCGCGCCCCGCTGCGGAGTCATTCGATGCAATCGGCCGGTCTTTGCCATAGCCGGTGGCCATCGCCGCACCCTGAGGCACTCCATTGGTCACTAAGATATCGCGTACCACCTGAGCGCGTCCCTGGGATATAGACCGGGATTCGACGTCGCTGCCCCGGTCGTCACTGTAGCCTTCCACTCGGACGCCGAGACCTGGATAGGTGGTGATCAGCGCAGCAATTTGGGCCAGTTGCCTGGCAACGGGAGGCGCCGGATTACGCGGGCTGGTTTCCAGCATTGAGTCCGGCACAACCACGACCAGTCCGCGCGGCGTATCGCTCGCCGGCATGATGCCGTTCAACCCAGCTAGCAGGTTGGCGCGGGTTTGCCGCTGAATGCCGGTTTGCCCTGGATTGGTTTGCCATTGTGCGACGGCTTGCCCCTGATAACTCGCCGGCGCCGGAGGTTGGGGACGCGATCGCTCGGCGTTCGCCTGGGCAAGTTGTTGGGCCGCTATCGCCCGCGCCTGCTCGGCTTCCACCCGCGCTTGTTCCGCGGCGGCTCGATCTGCCTCGGCCGCGGATCGGTCCGAAGCGGCCTGATCCTGCGCTTCCTGGGCTTCTGTACGAACGCGGCTCTGGTCCTGGTCTTGCTGGCGTTCGTGCGACAAACGATCCTCATCACGGCGCTTGACCGTGATCATGCGCGCATCCTCGGCCGTCTGGGCAGCCTCGCGCGCTCGGGAAACGATCATGTGAGTATCTTGTTTCCGCGCCTGCAAGTCCTGCGCCTCCTGCAGCAGAGTTTCCGCTTTCGACAGCGTGTCAGCGGCGAAATGATCGGCGCCCAAGGAGCGAGCGATCTGTATAGCATTTTGGGCCTGATACAGTTCCAGCACTGCTTCGTACCGGTCATATGGAAGCGCCTCCGCTTCAGTTCCCACGGTGCGGAGTTGGTTCGGATTCACATTCATGGTGTATTGGCCGCGCGGCAGCAGATCGTACTTGGCCGCTACTTCCTCCACCTTCCCGACCGTGTCCGGCCGGACCATATTTTCGATCACCACCACATCGCTGGGTGCGGTTACCGAGTAATACGGCTCGGCAGTCACCATCAATCCCAGCGCCTGCAGATCGGTTGTCACCGAGATCTTAGCTTTGTCGGATGGTCCTACTACGATCTCACCCAAATTCTTCGGCCGGCCTTGTGGCGTAATGGCCCATAGGACATAGGTCAGATATTCGCGCCCGAACTTGGTGGGCGGCTCCAGGTGATCGAACTTCGCATCGATCGATATGCGGCCGCGCTTGCTCTCCACCGTTGCGTCGCCTTTGGCCTTCGGAAGAAGTACCGTTCCTTGAAAGTCGATCTTGGTGGGTCCGCTGCGATGCTCGTAGTTGATAGCAGCCAGTGTGCGCGACACCACCGTCACGCGATAAATGGGCTGCGGGTCAGGAGGGTTGCCTTGCGGTGGGCCGGTTTGCGAGGATGCGGCCGTGCTCAACAACACGACCAGACTCGTGCTTGCGAGGATGCCTTTCATTTTTAGAGATCTCCTTCCTGCGGAGTTTGCAAGTTAATAGCCGTAGGGTCGTGTCGAGGTAATTGCCGGTAAAGCTGGGACATACGCAGAGGTTACAAGAATTAGTAACCAGGAAAAAGTGACCAGGTGTGCGGTCCGAAGCTCAAGGCACCGTGCTTCGTGTTATGCTGGGCGCAAGCAGTCAGCCTAGGAGGAGGAGAGCGATCATGCGTGGCCGTCTGCCACCAGTTCGTTACAAGGTAGCCGTGCCTATACACGCCGTCAAGCTTGAGGCGCGGCCGGGCAGCAGCCTTCCGGATCCGACCGGTACGTTGGTTGAGATTCCGGTGGACGCTATTATCGAGGCTGAGGGACAGGCCGCCCGGTCTGGCCTGATCAATGTTCTTTGGAACGGACAGGTGTTCTCTGTTTTCAACGAAGACCTCCAGGAAAAGTCTCAAATCGTAAGCACCACGAGCACCTGAAACGATTTCGGATGTTCGCCTATGCGCGATAATGGTTGGCGAGACGTTAATCGTCCCCACTCGGAGCCATGGCAAGTCAGCGAGATCTCGAGTTAATCCAAGCGTCCGCAGCCGGCAACCTGGACCGCATGCGATCGTTGTTCGGCCGAGGCGCCAAGGCCAACACGCGCTTGAAAAATGGCGCCACGCCTTTGCTTGCGGCGGCTGTGGAGGGCCGGGTGGATGCCGTGCAACTTCTGCTGGTGCAAGGCGCCGACGTGAAGGCGCGCTACAAGGACGAAGCTACGGTGCTGGTGATGGCGGCGACGCAAGGTCATGCCGCGATCGTTCGCCTGTTGCTCCAAAAGGGCTCGAGTCACGATGAAAAAACCAGCGGCGGGGTGACGCCTCTGCTGGCCGCTTCAATCGAAGGGCACGCCGGAGTTGTAGAGACATTGCTCGCCTCCGGAGCAGATCCCAACACGCCGGATCAGCGCGGTGTAACACCCTTGATCGGCGCGGCGGTGAACGGCCATGTCGAAGTAGTTTGCGCATTGTTGGGCGCCGGCGCCGACATAACAGCGGCCAGCAAATCAGGATTAACCGCGCTGTCGGCTTCGGTGGTCGCGAACCCTGCGGTGACTTGGATTTTGCTCGAAAAGGGCGCCGATCCGGAATCCACCGATGAGAGCGACCGTCCGGTTCTGGTGACCGCGGCTGCGAGCGGAAACGCCGAAGCCTTACCCATGCTGCTGGGCAAAGGCGTGGACATTGAAACCGCGGACGCTGCCGGAACCACGGCTCTGTTGGCGGCCACCCTGGGCGGACACGCGGAGGCCGTCAAGATCCTGCTGGAGAAGGGCGCCAACCCGAACGGCGCGGGGCAATCCGGCATTACACCCCTGATCGCGGCAGTGGTGAGAGGTCACACGGAACTAGCCGATCTATTGTTAAATGCCGGCGCCGATATAAATATTTCGACTCTCGAAGGTGTCACGGTTCTGATGGCCGCCGTCAATAGCAATCCCGAGGCGGCGCCATTGTTGTTGCAGCGTGGCGCCGACATCAACGCGGCCGATAAAACCGGCATTACCGCTCTGCACGCCGCGGCGGCGATGGGCAAAGGCGACGTGGTCCAGTTGCTCGCGGACTCGGGAGCCGATGTCCAACGTCTGACTGCGAGTGGCTTGAGCGCTCTGCGAGTGGCGGAAGCCGCCGGGCACCCGGAGATTGCGGAGTTCTTGAAAGGTCGTTCAGCGGACGGAAGCCTTGGCTAGCTCAGCTGGGGCCTCATCACTGGATTCGCCGGCCGCCAGTGGAAGCGTAAAGTAGAAGCGCGAGCCCTCCCCCGCTTTCGAGTCCACCCAAATGCGCCCGCCATAACGTTCCACGATGCGCTGGCAGATAGCCAGACCGATTCCCGTGCCCGGATAGGTTTGGCCGTGCAGCCGCTTGAAGATGCCGAAAATCTGCGGAGCGTATTCGGGTTCGATTCCAATCCCGTTGTCTTCGACGAGAAAGAGCCAATCGGCGTCGCGGCGCTCGGCGGCCACCCGGATTTTTGGCGGCGCCTCGGAGCGATACTTGATTGCGTTCCCGACGATGTTCTGCAGCAACTGCACCAGCCGGACTTCGTGCGCCTGCACGGTGGGGAGCGGGTTCCAGGATATGTCCGCGTTGCTCTGCTCAATGGAGGCCTGCAGATTAAGAAGCACCTTCCGCATCACCGGCTCGCAATCGATGGGCTGGGCTGGACCCACATCGGCGCCGGTCTGCGAGTAGGTCAGCAGATCCTTCAAGAGCATCTCCATGCGCTTGGCCCCGCCCACGATGAAGCCGACATATTGATCCGTTTCAGGATCCATGGCAGTTGGCGTACTTGCGCTGCAGCATCTGGCTGTACAGCGCAACCATGCGAAGCGGCTCCTGGAGATCGTGACTGGCGGCGTAGGCGAACTGATTCAAGTCGTCATTCGATTGCCGCAGAGCTTCGTTGGACTGCAGCAGCTCCTGGGTCCGCTCGGCGACGCGCTGCTCCAGAGTTGTATTCAATTCACGAATAGCTTCGTCCGCTTTCTTACGCTCGGTAATGTCCCGGATGGCGGAGGTGAGCAGCAGCCCTTCTTCGGTCTGCAAGGGGCTCAGGCTGATTTCGACAGGGTAGCGCTGTTGGTTCTTTCGAACCGCCCAGAGTTCCTTGGGCGCACTGAGACCGGCGGGCGCAAGGCCATGCGAATCGAGCGACAGGGGAGAGGAGGGGGTCCACTCCGGAACAAGCTGCCGAATGTTCTGCCCGATGAGCTCCTCGCGGCGGAACCCGAACATGACTTCGACTTGGGAGTTCACCAGGCTGATTCGGCCGTCTTCCGAGCTGATGATCATCGCGTCGGGCGCCGCTTCCAGCAGCGACCGGAACTTCTGTTCCGCCTTGCTGAGAACCTCGGCCTGCTGCCGCAAGAGCGCGGTGTTGCGGCTGAGCTCGACGAAGACACCGACCTTCGATCGCAGCACCTCGGGAACGATGGGCTTAAACAGAAAATCCACCGCGCCCAGATCGTAGCCGCGAAAAAGATGCTCGTCGCTTTTGTAACCGGTCAGGAACAAGATGGGCGTGTGCCGGGAACGCTTGCGCGAGCGGATCAGCTCGGCGGTTTGAAAGCCGTCCATGTCCGGCATCTTGACATCCAGCAGAATCGCCGCGAAGTCGTCATGGAGCAGGTGACGCAAGCGCCTCCATGCCGGAGTTAGCGAGCACCAGCTCCTGGCCGAGCCCATCCAGCGCCGCTTCCAGCGAAATGAGATTCTCGGGCGTGTCATCCACCAGCAGGATCTTTACCCGTTCCGGCGAAGGCTGCTCGGTAGAAGGGGGCATGCCGGTGTCTGGATTCATTTTGTCACTTTCGGGGATCCGCTTTAATCAGATCCTCTTATCTAGACGCTCGGCGCTGCCATTTGAGTCAGTTCGTGACCCCGGCTCACCCATACTCGCAGTACTGAGAAAAGGTTATCCAGGTCGACCGGTTTGGTGATATAGTCCGAAGCGCCCGCTTCAATACATTTCGCACGGTCGCCTTTCATGGCCTTGGCGGTCAAAGCAATGATCGGAAGAGAGCGCAGCTTCGGCTCCTGGCGAATGGCCTTCATGGTTTCGTAGCCGTCCATTTCCGGCATCATGATGTCCATGAGTACCAGATCGATGTCGGGGTTCTTCTTCAGCGCCTCGATGCCGGCGCGTCCGTTCTCGGCGTGGACCACTTTCAAGTGATGGTCCTCGAGTAAACTGGTTAAGGCGAAGATATTGCGGACGTCGTCGTCAACGACCAACACCTTCTTGCCGACCAGGGTAACGTCGGTCTCGCGGAGTTGCTCCAAGATCCTGCGCTGCTCCTGCCGTAGATCGGTTTCGGCGCGATGCAACAGAAGAACGGACTCATCCAGCAGCCGTTCGCGCGTGGAAACCAGCCGCACGATGGTGCTCCGCGTCAGCCGCGTGAGATCCAGGTCTTCGTCGGTTGTTAGCGGGCGATCGCAAACCAAAATGACAGGCGCAGATGTGGGGCCCGGCCTTGCTTTGGATTTCTTCCACCAGATTGAGCGGCGCGATATCATCCACGCGAAGGTGGATCACGATGCCATCGAGGTACTGATGTTTCACAACCGCCATGGCTTCTCCACCTGTTGCTACGTCGATCACGTCGACATCCGGGGCCGAGACGGTGGAGACGATTTCCCGTCTTTCTCGCTCGTCGCTACAAACCGCCAGCAGCCGTTTCACTCGTTTCTGGACAGAGTGCTCGATGGCGTTAAATGTTTCGGCCAGCGATTCATTGGTCACCGATTTTTCCAGATAGGTCATGGCGCCCAACGCCATTCCGAGGCGGCGATTCTCGTCGCCGGAGATAATGTGAACCGGAATATGGCGAGTGGCAGGATCATGCTTCAAGCGGTCCAGAATCGTCCAACCGGCCATATCCGGAAGATTGATATCCAGCGTCATCGCGCCGGGCTTGAATTCCCTCGCCAATGAGATGGCGCTGCTGCCCCGCAGAGCAACCAGCGCTTTCAAGCCGTGCTCGTGGGTAAGATCCACCAGGATGCGCGCGAAGGTAATATCGTCTTCGATAATGAGCAGAACCGAGTCATCGGGCTGGATCAGGTTACGATCGTCGTCGATGACCAGGTCTTCGACCATCCCCTCGGTATTCAATGGCGTTGACGGCAGGATAACATCGACTTCGGCGCGCGGGCAGGGCGGCCACTTGTTCCATCAGGATGGGAGTGGACAATAGATCTTCGCTCTTCGGCTGCTGGACGGGAGTGACATACACCTGCGGCAGATAAAGCGTGAAGGTGCTGCCCGCGCCGGGCATGCTCTGCAATCGGATTTCGCCACCCAGAAGCCGTGCTAACTGACGGCTGATAGAAAGTCCCAGTCCCGTGCCACCGTACTTGCGGCTGGTGGTGCCGTCAGCCTGTTGGAAGGCTTCGAAGATGATGCGTTGTTTGTCGGAAGGGATCCCGATCCCGGTATCTGAAACTGAAAACGCTATGACAGATTTGGAGCGGCCCAGAATGGGATGACCGGCGCTCCATCCCGAATTGGCTTTATCAATGGAGAGCAGCACCGATCCATGCTCGGTAAACTTGAGCGCGTTGGAGAGCAGGTTCTTGAGAACCTGCTGGAGGCGCTTAGCGTCGGTGTGCATGACTTCTGAGGCCAGTGAACTGCCCAGCTCGATCCGCAAATCCAGGCCCTTGCCCTCGGCCACGTGACGGAAGGTCCGGGAACAGTAATCTTCCAGTTCTGTGAAGCGAACACCGCCCAGCTCCACGTCCATCTTTCCGGACTCGATCTTGCTCAAATCGAGAATGTCGTTGATGAGGGCCAGCAGGTCGGTTCCCGAAGTGTGAATGGTTTCGGCGAACTTGACCTGCTTGGCAGTCAAATTCTTATCCGAGTTTTCCGACAACATCCTGGCCAGAATAAGCAGGTTGTTGAGCGGCGTACGGAGTTCGTGGCTCATGTTCGCCAGGAACTCGCTCTTGTATTTGGACGTTATTTCGAGTTGTTCGGCCTTTTCTTCGAGGGCTTTCTTAGCCTGCTCGACTTCCTGGTTCTTGGTTTCGACTTCGGTCTTTTGCTCCGCCAGCAGTTGGGCCTTTTCCTGCAGCTCGGCGTTGGTCTGCTGCAATTGGAGCTGCTGGCTTTGCAATTCTTCGGCCAGCGCCTGGCTCTGCGTCAACAATTGTTCGGTCCGCATGGTAGCGGCGATGGTATTGAGCACGATCCCGATGGATTGGGTGAGCTGATCAAGGAACGCGAGGTGAATCTCGCTGAATTGGCCGAGGGACGCCAACTCCATCACCGCCTTCACGTCGCCTTCAAAGAGTGCCGGCAAGACGACGAGGCTGACGGGCGTGTCGCCGCCCAGGCTCGAATTGATTCGGACATAGGTCCCGGGCACGTCGGTAACTAGGATGCGCTCCTTCTCGCGAGCGCACTCACCGACCAGTCCTTCTCCGATCCTGAATTGCATCGGGACGTTGCTTTCATCGGTCGCATAGCCGGCCAGAAGCTTCAAGACGGTAGTGTCTTCGTGTGTCTCGGCGATATAGAAGGTGCCGTGCTGAGCGCCCACCAGCGGCGTTAGCTCGGAGAGAAGCAACTGCGACACCGTCAAGAGATCGCGCTGGCCCTGCATCATGCCGGTAAACTTCGCGATATTGGTCTTCAGCCAGTCCTGCTCGTTGTTCTTGCGGGTGGTGGCCGCAAGGTTGACGATCATTTCGTTGATGTTGTCCTTCAAGGCAGCCACTTCGCCCTGGGCTTCGACGGCGATGGAACGCGTAAGGTCGCCCTTGGTCACGGCGGTCGCGACTTCGGCGATCGCGCGGAGCTGGTTGGTGAGCGTGGCGGCGAGCTGATTGACGTTGTCGGTCAAATCGCGCCAGATTCCGGCCGCGCCGGGCACGCGCGCCTGGCCGCCCAGTTTGCCCTCGATGCCGACCTCGCGGGCTACGGTGGTGACCTGATCGGCGAAGGTGGCCAAGGTGTCGATCATTCCGTTGATCGTGTCGGCCAGTTCGGCGATCTCGCCTTTGGTCTCGAGAATCAGTTTGCGTTTCAGATCGCCGTTGGCGACCGCAGTGACGACCTTGGCGATGCCGCGAACCTGAGTGGTAAGGTTGGCAGCCATGAAATTCACATTGTCGGTCAGATCCTTCCAGGTTCCAGCGACGCCTTTCACTTCTGCCTGCCCGCCGAGCTTGCCGTCGGTACCCACTTCGCGAGCCACGCGCGTTACTTCGCTGGCGAATGAATTGAGCTGGTCCACCATGGTGTTGATGGTGTTCTTGAGCTCGAGAATTTCGCCTTGCACGTCGACCGTGATTTTGCGCGAGAGATTTCCATTGGCGACGGCGGTGGTAACCTGCGCGATGTTGCGGACCTGCGCAGTAAGATTGCCGGCCATGGAGTTAACACTCTCGGTGAGATCCTTCCATGTTCCGGCGACGCCGCGGACATTCGCCTGGCCACCGAGCTTGCCTTCGGTGCCGACTTCCCGTGCCACGCGGGTGACTTCGCTGGCAAAGGAGCTGAGCTGGTCCACCATGGTGTTGATGGTGTTCTTGAGCTCCAGGATTTCGCCGCGCACGTCCACAGTGATTTTGCGCGACAGGTCGCCCTTGGCGACGGCGGTGGTGACCTCGGCGATGTTGCGGACCTGATTGGTCAGGTTGCCGGCCATGGAGTTAACGCTCTCGGTGAGATCTTTCCATGTTCCGGCGACGCCTCTCACTTCCGCCTGGCCGCCGAGCTTGCCCTCGGTTCCGACTTCACGGGCCACGCGAGTGACTTCAGACGCGAACGAGCTGAGCTGGTCAACCATCGTATTGATGGTGTTCTTGAGCTCCAGGATTTCGCCGCGCGCGTCCACCGTGATCTTGGTAGTCAAGTCGCCGCGAGCCACCGCAGTGGTTACGCCGGCGATGTTGCGAACCTGGTTGGTCAGGTTGCTGGCCATGTAGTTGACACTGTCCGTCAGATCTTTCCAGGTGCCGGCTACACCACGCACGTCAGCCTGGCCGCCGAGCTTGCCCTCGGTTCCGACTTCACGAGCCACACGCGTGACTTCGCTGGCGAAGGCATTGAGCTGATCGACCATGGTGTTGATGGTATTCTTCAGCTCCAAAATTTCGCCGCGCGCGTCGACGGTGATCTTGGTGGAAAGATCGCCCTTGGCTACCGCAGTGGTCACTTGCGCGATGTTGCGAACCTGGGAGGTCAGGTTGCCGGCCATGAAGTTCACACTATCGGTGAGATCTTTCCAGACGCCGCCGACGCCCTTCACTTCGGCTTGGCCGCCCAGCTTGCCTTCGGTGCCGACCTCGCGCGCCACGCGAGTTACTTCGCCCGCGAACCCATTGAGCTGGTCGACCATGGTGTTAATGGTGTTCTTCAGCTCCAGGATTTCGCCACGCACATCCACAGTGATCTTACGCGAGAGGTCGCCCTTAGCGACAGCGGTGGTGACTTCGGCGATGTTGCGAACCTGACTGGTCAGGTTGCTGGCCATCGAATTGACGGAATCGGTCAAATCCTTCCAGGTTCCGGCCACGCCGTGCACGTCGGCCTGACCGCCGAGCTTGCCTTCAGTTCCGACTTCGCGCGCCACGCGAGTTACCTCGCCTGCAAACCCGTTGAGCTGGTCGACCATGGTGTTGATGGTGTTCTTTAACTCCAGGATTTCGCCGCGCACTTCGACCGTAATTTTGCGAGACAGGTCGCCCGTCGCGACCGCAGTGGTGACCTCAGCAATGTTTCGGACCTGGTTGGTCAGGTTGCTAGCCATCGAGTTGACGCTGTCGGTAAGATCCTTCCAGGTTCCGGCAACGCCCTTCACCACGGCCTGTCCACCGAGTTTACCTTCGGTTCCGACTTCGCGCGCCACGCGAGTTACTTCGCCCGCGAACGCATTGAGCTGATCCACCATGATGTTGATGGTGTTCTTGAGCTCGAGAATTTCGCCGCGCACGTCGACTGTGATCTTGCGCGACAGATCGCCATTAGCGACCGCGGTGGTGACTTCGGCGATGTTGCGGACCTGAGCAGTCAGGTTGCCGGCCATGGAGTTCACGGAGTCCGTCAAGTCTTTCCAGACGCCGCCGACGCCCTTCACCTGGGCCTGGCCGCCCAGCTTGCCATCGGTTCCGACTTCGCGCGCCACGCGCGTAACTTCGCTAGCGAACGAATTGAGCTGGTCCACCATGGTGTTGATGGTGTTCTTCAGCTCCAGAATTTCGCCGCGCACGTCGACTGTGATTTTGCGTGACAGGTCGCCATTGGCGACGGCGGTCGTTACTTCGGCGATGTTGCGGACCTGGGCCGTCAGGTTACCGGCCATGGAATTGACCGAATCGGTAAGATCTTTCCACACGCCGCCTACGCCCCGCACCTGGGCCTGGCCACCCAGCTTGCCTTCGGTTCCTACTTCACGCGCCACGCGGGTAACTTCCGAGGCGAACGAATTGAGCTGGTCCACCATGGTGTTAATGGTGTTCTTAAGCTCGAGGATCTCGCCGCGCGCGTCGACGGTGATCTTAGTCGAGAGGTCACCTTTGGCGACTGCGGTGGTGACTCCGGCAATGTTGCGGACTTGATTAGTCAGATTGCCGGCCATGGAGTTGACGCTTTCGGTAAGGTCGCGCCAGGTGCCGGCCACGCCTTCCACTTCCGCTTGGCCGCCGAGTTTTCCTTCGGTGCCGACTTCGCGCGCCACACGGGTCACTTCCGATGCGAAGGAGCTGAGCTGATCCACCATAGTGTTGATGGTGTTCTTGAGCTCCAAAATTTCGCCGCGCACTTGCACGGTAATCTTGCGCGACAGGTCGCCCTTGGCGACGGCGGTGGTGACTTCGGCGATGTTGCGGACTTGGGCCGTGAGGTTGCCGGCCATGGAGTTGACCGAGTCCGTGAGATCTTTCCAGGTGCCTCCTACGCCGGGCACATCAGCCTGGCCGCCGAGCTTGCCTTCGGTGCCGACTTCGCGGGCCACGCGGGTCACTTCGGCCGCGAAAGAGCTGAGCTGATCGACCATCGTATTGATGGTGTTCTTGAGCTGTAGAATTTCACCGCGTGCGTCGACAGTGATGCGGGTCGACAAGTCGCCCTTCGCGACGGCAGTGGTAACTTCGGCGATGTTGCGAACCTGGTTGGTCAGGTTGCTGGCCATGTAGTTGACGCTGTCCGTCAAATCTTTCCAGGTGCCGGCCACGCCTTTCACTTCCGCCTGACCGCCGAGCTTGCCTTCGGTGCCGACTTCGCGCGCCACGCGGGTCACTTCGGCCGCGAACGAGCTAAGCTGGTCGACCATGGTGTTAATGGTGTTCTTCAGCTCTAGAATTTCGCCGCGCGCATCGACGGTGATCTTGGTGGTCAAGTCGCCCTTAGCAACGGCCGTGGTCACACCGGCGATGTTGCGAACCTGATTGGTCAGGTTGCTGGCCATCGAGTTTACGCTTTCGGTGAGATCCTTCCAAGTTCCTGCGACGCCGGTCACGACGGCTTGGCCGCCGAGCTTTCCCTCGGTACCGACTTCGCGCGCCACGCGCGTAACTTCCGAAGCGAACGAATTCAACTGCTGCACCATGGTGTTGACGACGCGCGCGGTGTGCAGAAATTCGCCGCGCAAGGGGCGCCCGTCCACTTCGAGCGACATGGTCTGCGACAGGTCGCCTTTGGCCACGCCGCCGATGACGCGGGCAACTTCGGTAGAGGGCTGTACCAGATCGCCAATCAGGCTGTTGACCGACTCTACGCAGTCGGCCCATGCTCCTGTAACTGATCCGATAGAGGCGCGTTGAGTGATTCGGCCATCCTTGCCGACGGCCTTACTGATGCGCGCGAACTCGCTGACCATTTTCTCGTTCAGGTCGAGAATTTCGTTGAGAGTATCAGCGATCTTGCCCGGCAGTCCGGTCTCATGAACCGGCATCCGAACCGAGAAGTTGCCGCGCTTAAAGGCAACCAGAGTTTTCAGCAAAACGTTGGTTTCACGCGTCTTTGACCCATTTTTTTCGACTTGCAGAGCTTTCATTCCTACACTCCCGGCGCAATGTAATTCACAATACTATGCTAGTGATAAGACAGTTCTTTAGTCAAGGTTAGACTCCATCAAAATGATCGTGTTACAAGATTTCTTGCCACCCAGGGTCTTCACTAGGGACACTCAAGATACTCAGGGATAAGGTCAAATCCAGATATTACGATAGTATGTGTAGCGACACGGTATGCGTTGGAAGCAGATCGGACAAGGAGCACTCCATCAGGCGGGTGGCTTGGCAGCGCTGCGCTTCTTACAGAGGGACAAGTTTGGCGTTGTGATGTTCCATGAATTCGACGACGTTTACGAAGGCACCCTTGAACCAATCTGCAAACACCTCGCGCGTAACTTCCAACCGGTTTCGCTAGCCATGATTACGGCCGCTATCCGCGAACAGAGGGCGCTACCGTCAAATGCCGTTACGGTGACGGTGGACGACGGTTATCGAAACTTCCTGACGAATGGACATCCGGTCTTTAAGCGACATGGGATTCCGACTACCCTGTTCGCGGTAGTGGGTTTCGCCGATGGGAGGCTATGGTTGTGGACCGATCAGGTGGCTTTCATACTAAACGAAACTTCTAAGAAATCGATTCGAGTGCAGCTTTGCGAGGAGCAGGTATTGGACCTCGATCTCTCGTCGGCGAAATCAAAGGCCACAAGTGCCCAGGCGCTGTGGGAAGGGCTCAAAATAGTTCCGAACGAACGCCGCTTGACGTTCCTGAGCGATTTCGCTAGGCTTTGTGGCGTTGAAATTCCACCTTCGCCCCCGCCCGATCGCGCGTCGCTCAGCTGGGCAGAGATGCGAGCGCTGGCGGCGGAGGGTGTTGAGATTGGGTGTCACACCGACAGCCATCCGATTCTGTCGCGCGTTGGCGAAACGTCGGATCTGGCGCGCGAGATCGCTGGCGCCAAGGAGCTGATGGAAGCTCGTTTGCAGCGCAAGGTGGAGCATTTCTGTTATCCCAACGGCCGCGAGATCGATATTAGCGAGGCCGCGGTTAAATGCGTGCGCGAAGCGGGTTTTGCGTCGGCAGTAACATGTACGTACGGCCTGAACACCCTGAAGGCCGATCCGCTCCGCATCCGTCGATTACCCTTAGGTGGATCCACCGATTTGGCGCACGAGCTGGAGACGCTGGTTGGGTTTCATTGTTGAAGACGAGCGCGGCCCGGTAGAATTGGAATTCATGCGTCTTAGCGAAGCACTGCGAATCAATCAGCAGAGCGTATTGGCAAACGGACACTCCAGGAACATTCACCTGGTCAGTGGATTTACGCCGCTCCACCTGCAAACATTTGTTACGGCCTATGCTAAACGCCGGTTTCCCGGCGACGAGGTCACGATCACGGCGGGACTTTTTGGCGATTTGGACGGCAATCTGAAACGTGCGCGCGAACAGCCGGCCGAGGGCGCAATTGTCGTGGTGGAATGGAGCGACCTGGATGAGCGGCTCGGATTTCGCGCGGCCGCCGGTTGGACCACGCAGATTCTCAACGATATTCTTCAACAAGTGGGCGGCAAAATCCACCGGCTGAAACAACTTGTTTCCGGTCTGGCTGACGAAATGCCCGTGGCGTTGGTCACCGGCACGCTGCCTCTTCCCCCGCTTACACATTTGCCTCTGGCTCAAACCAGCAGCTTCGAGCTGCAGCTGCGATGCAATCTGATCGGCTTAGTGAGCCAGTTGGTCGCAAACACCGGGGTGCGCCTGGTAAACGATTCTACTTTGGCGCAATCATCGCCTTTTTCCAGCCGTCATGACGTGAAGATGGAACTGCATGCCGGCTTCCCTTACAGCATCGCTCATGCCGCGGCGGTGGGCGAACTGGCGTTGAATTGCCTGTTTCCGGCGGCTCCTAAGAAGGGCTTGATCACCGATCTAGACGAAACGTTATGGAAAGGCGTTCTAGGGGACGTGGGCGTAAGCGGGGTATCCTGGTCTGTGGATAGCCATTCTCAGGTGCACGCGCTTTACCAACAACTTTTGCGATCGCTGGCCGAATCCGGCGTACTGATCGCAATCGCGTCTAAGAACGATCCGGAGTTGGTGTGGAGCGCATTTCAACGCTCGGACATGTTGCTGAAGGAGACGCAGGTCTTTCCGGTGGAATCGAACTGGGGCGCAAAATCGGAGAGCGTGGCACGGATTCTTAAGGCCTGGAACATTTCCGCCGATAGTGTGGTTTTCGTGGACGATAGTCCCATGGAGCTGGCCGAAGTTGCTGGACAGTATCCGGGTATCGAATGTTTGCGTTTCCCCTCGGATGATCCGGCGGGAATTATCGACCTGCTGACCCAGCTACGCGCGCGCTTTGGAAAAAATGAAATTAGGGAAGAAGATCGTTTGCGGTTACAGAGCCTGCGCTCATCGGCCGAACTGCAGGATGCGCGTTCGGCGGAGGCGTCCGCCGATTTCCTGGAGCGCCTCAATGCCAAAGTAACGCTGGAATACTCGAGTGCGCCCAACGATCGAAGGGCCTGGGAGCTGGTGAACAAGACCAATCAGTTCAATCTAAACGGACGCCGATACAGCGAAGCGGAATGGCAAAACTACTTTCGGGCGCCGGGCGCGTTCCTGGTCACGGCGACTTACGAAGATCGTTTCGGACCGCTGGGTAAAATCGGCGTGTTGGCCGGCCGCCACGAGTCTGGAAAGATACTAGCGGACATGTGGGTTCTGAGCTGTCGTGCGTTCTCCCGGCACATTGAATTTCAGATGCTCGACCGGCTGTACAAGAAATTCGACGCTGCATGCATTCGATTGTCGTTTCACCCGACGGAGCGCAACGGACCTTTGCAAGAATGCTTGGCGCGGTTTTTTCCGGCAGGTTTAGGTAAGGAGAGCTTGGACCTACCAGCTGCCATATTTGATGAGCACAGGCCTCAACTATTTCATCAGGTGATCGAATCGAACCATGAATAACGCAGCAGAGAGACTCACTCAATGTTTCAAGGCGGTATTTCCCAAATTAGATCCAGCACAGATTCCGGCAGCCAGCGCCGAAAAATTAAGCGAGTGGGATTCTGTCGCGCAAGTCAATCTGCTCAGCGTGATCGGAGAGGAGTTCGATATGGACATCGATTTTGAAGAATTCGAGGGCGCGACGTCGTTTGCCGCGCTTCTAGACCGCTTGCGTGAAATCAGCGCCCGTGCCTGAGCCATCTCTGCATCATGTCGGATACGTCGTCACGTCGATCGCGGAGAGTATCGATCGCTGGCGAAACGCCATCTCGGCTATTTCGACTTCGGTCCCTTTTGACGATCCGATCCAACGGGCGCGGGTGATATTCCTGGATCTGCCCCCAGACGGCGGCGTGAAGCTCGAGTTGATTGAGCCCTTGGGTAGCGGCTCTCCAGTGGCCAGCTTCGATCAAAAGGGCGGCGGGCTGCATCATCTGTGCTTCGAGGTGGACGATCTCGAGAAGCAGATCGGCAACATGAAGTCACAAAAAGCGATGTTGATACGCAAGCCTCAGCCGGCGACGGCGTTCCAGGGACGGCGGATTGCATGGATGCAAACTCGCGAGCGGCTTCTGGTGGAATACTTGGAAAGGGAGCAGCGTGATTGAGAAAGCATCAGGTCAAGTAAGATGCTTGTCCCACGTCCAGGAATGCTGCATCGTCGTCGGCCAATTGACATTGAAAATCCTTGGGCAACGTGAAATTGCCCTTCTTGTTTAGCAGATACACCGGCGTCTGGCTGATCATTCGAAGGCCGGCCTGGGCGGCCGCTTGGCCGCTGGCACCGACCGAGCCTCGGGCGGCGACCTCGAAGGCGCCTTTCAAGCGTCCAGCAGTCTGTTGCGCCAATAAATAAGCGACCCGCCAGTGTTCTTCGGTTGGGTTCTGCAACCAGACGCCGGCAATTCTGGCTTGTCCGCGCAAGAGGCCGATCGCGAAACATCCCTGAAGACCCTGCTCATTTGCGAGTCCGTGCAGCTCGAACTTAGTCGATGGACAACGGAGCAAGTAGTCGAAAAATTCTCTGGAGCGCGGGGGGCAACATGGGTGAAACTCGCGCGGAAGTTCTGACGGTTGGAGGGGCACGGTTTTCCAGCCGGCACTGGGGCGTCGGGGTGGGGATTTCGCCCACACCAAGTTGCGAAGGAACCGGGGCGCGAGTTTCCAGTTGACAGCTTGGTGCGTGAGCATCTGCCGCAGAGGCCGGAGGGGTCGAGCGGCCGTCCAGACCTGAGTAACTTCCCGAAAGCCGAAGGCCGGCAGAACCTTCAAGGTCATATCCGAGCCCCCGATGGAATAAATGAAATCGAACATGGAGGCGAGCTTCTGCACCAGCGTGATTCCCGCGCCGGGGGCGTCTTTGGCCGAACACCAGTCGAGCATTTGAACGCCGCGCACCGGATTGACGCTTTCGAAGGTGATTGGCCAGATGGCCACGTGAGCGATCAGGCGGCCGTCTCTTTCGAGCACGTAACTTCGCGGGTCAGTCCAATCACCGCGCGGGGCCCAATACTTCCAAGCCATCACTGCCGGATCCAGCAAGCTGGCCCCGGGACGGACGTCGTCAAAGGCGCTGGTCAACAGGACCGAGAGTTGCGCGCGGTCGGCGAGCGTCGTCGCACGGAAGGTGGATTTCAAGTCTCAATTTATCATTCATAGGTAGTGCGAACATTTTCTGAGGCTCCGCCTTAACCTGCGATAATGTAGTTGCTCATGGCCGGGACACCAGAGGCGGCTCCTCGCCATCGCGCCGCTCGCTTCATCATCAATACTTTTTGGACGTGGCTGGGTGTCGGCACGACGTTGTTCACCGGTTTCCTGCTTTCTCCCTATCTGGTAAGAAAACTCGGGCCGGAAGGATATGGAATCTGGGTATTATCCTTTTCACTCGTAGAGTACGGTGTCTTCCTGGATCTCGGGTTCCGCTCCGCCACAGTGAAGTACGTGGCGCATTTTTGGGCGCTTTCTGAACACGATAATGTAAACGCCATCCTCAACACGTCGCTGCTGTACGCCGGAGTGATTTCGGCGCCCCTGTGGGCGACCATAGTTCTGACGTCCAACAATCTTCATAAGTTCTTCAACATTTCTCCGGAGCTGACCCCCACCTTCCGGTTGTTGATCATACTCATTTCATTTAGTTGGTGCCTGGGATTTGTCTTCAATACATTTAACGCGGCGCTGGAGGCGGTTCAACGATTTGACTTGTCCAATAAAGTGAACGTCGTGACCACGTTGATCCGTTCCTCCGGGACCGCCGTTTTGCTGTGGCGAGGTTACGGACTGCTGGGCATAGGGGTGCTGACAGTGATCAGCCAGTGTATCGGGTACGTGCTGAACGTTGTGAGCTTTCGAAGAATCTTCCCGCAATTGAAGCTGTCTACTGGCTATGCAAGCATCAAAACGCTGAGAGAGATGGGTAAGTTCGGTATTCATACTTTTGTTCTCAATATTTCGACGCTGTTTTTGAACCAAAGCCCGCCTCTGGTGATCGGGCATTTTCTTCCAGCCGCGTTTGTTGGATTCTACAGCTTGCCGAATCGACTGATTCAGTACACGGGCGGCGCTGTTTCGGGCATAGGGGCGGTGGTGAATGCCAACACTGCCGAACTTCAGGCGCGGGGCGAGATGGGCGCGTTGTCGCAACTGGCGATCTTTACGAATCGATACTGTTTGGCCCTGTTCACGCCGCTGGCGATCGTGTTTTCGATTTTTGGCTACGCTCTTTTCAAGCTCTGGGTTCCGACGGCTGTGCAATATGCCGCGCCGATATTGCCGGTCCTGACGATTGGGTATCTCATCGCGGTGGCCGGCCAATTCAGCTCGGGGATGTTACTACAAGGCCTGGGGCGGCACCAATGGTATGCGCGCGGGCAGCTGATCGAAGCGATCGTCAGCCTGGCCGGGCTCATCGTGGTAACCACGCGCTACGGCATCCTGGGGGCGGCGTACGTGGTTTCGATTTGCATGATCTTAAATCGCGGTCTTTTCGTGCCGTGGCTCTTGAGCCGGGAGCTTGGTCTTTCGTTTGCGGCCTTCATGTTTTCCATTTATGCTCGCCCAGCATTGATCGCGGTGCCGGTGGCAGCGCTGGCGCTGTGGCTGCGGATGATCGTAGAGACTCGGGATAGCTGGCTGATCCTTTTCGCGGTAAGCGGCCTTATAGCAGTGGCATTCTTTATCCCGGCATTTTTCGTATGCCTAGCGGAACATCATCGGTTAATGTTACGAAGTTGGATACTCGCGCGTTTTTCGGCTCTTCACGCGTGATCGCGCTCAGTGCCGCTGAGCCGGTGGCAGGCCTGACGGAAGCAAATAGATTGCGTGGCTCGCGCCATGCGTGCCGTGATCCGAGTCATAGAGGACAAGGGCGCCGTCCATGGACATAGCCGCGCGCGGAGTAGACCAGTACGAATCGTTGGTTTGTTGAAAAGCGGATGAATTGGAGTTGCCCAGCTTGTTGTAGCTGACGGCGCCGCTTGGCGTAAGGGCGATGAGCCACAGTTCTTCGTTGCGCGGCGTGGATTGACCCGGCTGCGGAGGAGGGGTATCGAAAGAGATGACGCAATGCGGCCCCCAGCGGGCGCAGCCAGTGTGCTGCGCCGACCATACCTGAGAGCCACCACAAGCGAAATCAGGGCCAATGTATTTCATTCCGCCGCCGGTCTTTCCAAAAGCGTTCTCGGGCGTGGTCATCTTAGGACCGGCGTTGAAGCGCAACAATCCCTGACCGGCTTCACAGGCATTCTGCGCCCCGGAATGAATCTCGATGCCGACCTGCATTTCGAAGTAGACCTGGCCATCAGGAGCCACGAAAACATCGCCATGGGGGCTGGTAAGACAGGACTCTCCTGGATCACAATTGCCATCGTTATTTCCCTTCCCGGAGCCCATCCAGGGCACCACTGTTTCAGGTCGCACAACCCAGCGCAGCATTCCCGCAGTCTCGTCGACTGAGAAAACGGCCATCGCAGGATTGGCTAGCATCACGAGGTAATGCAGGCCGGATTTGGAGTCGCGTGGAGTGACAGCCACGTAATCGACCTCTTTGGTTTCCCCCATCTTATTCACCGGATCGGGTACGTTGTAGTCGATGCAATAAGTTTTTTTCGCTTTGAGATCGACGGCGCAGACCTGATGCTCGGCGGGAGCCCAGAACGCTACCCAGTCGTCATGGGTGAGATCGCTGGTGGCGCCAGTAGTAATGGTTTCGAAGCGGCCACGGTAATCGATCACAGTCTGATATTTTCCGGTACGGGGCCGCCAGGTCTCAATTCGGTTCTTACTGTGATTGCCGCCTGCTCCAATCACCCACATGAGGTCGTCGTCGGCGTTGTCCCAGTGGGCTTCGGGGTAAGGGGCTGGGTCTGCAATCACGGATGCATCCTGGACTCTTAGGACCCGGGCTTGGCCGTGAAGATCAAAGGTGTGGAGCTTGTCGTTACGAGCGCTGAGAGGGGTGATGCCGGAATATTGGTGCAAAGCGCCGGGAGGCACTACCTGTTTGCCGGATTGAGCGATTAGTAGCGATCCGCATAGCAGACCAGTGAGAGTAGCCTTAGCCATCTTCTCGATAGTTGCTAATCCTCGCGCGTATGCGAATGGGGCATCCTTCATTCGCGAGATCCGGCACGGTTCTCGCGATCGGACTTGTTGAAAACGAACTCGTTACATCCCAAACTGCCTCCTTCGGTTCGCAATTTTTCCAGGACAAAACCGCGCTTGTGGTAGAAGTCAAAGATCCCTTCCGGCTTGGCAACCTCGAAGGGGTATCCTCCGACCCAGTCGACGGCATCCCACCAAGCTGACATGCCTCGGGCACGGCCGGCAAGTCGCCAGGATTCAAAAGGCTGCAAGTGCAGGAGATCTTTAAGCAGAGGTCGCCACCACAGCACGGCGCAAGATCCGAAGACACACAGAAGCCGCACTGGTTTCGGAGACCGGTTATAGAACCTTTTGAGTCGCGTCCAGCGCCGGCTAAACTTACCCTGATCGTTATAAATGGCGATGAACAAAGTGCCGCCCTCGGCGACCAAACCAGCGACATTCTCAAGAGCCTGCCACATCGCGCCTGTATGGTGCAGGACGCCCCAGGAGTAGACCACGTCGAACTTCCCGAGCGATGCGAGGTAGTTCGGGTCAAGCGCGGAACCTTGTTCGACGGTCCACAAGGGGTCGTCCGTGAAATACCGCCGTCTTAGCTCTCGCGCGCATGCCACCGATTTGGCGTCGTAATCAAATGAATGCACTCGAGCACCCAAGCGGCGGGCGACCAGGCTGAAAAGTCCACTTCCCGATCCCACATCTATAAATGACTTGCCTGCCAGTGGAAAGCCAAGCATGGTGGACAGGGAGAGCTCAGCTTGGCGGATGCGGTCATCATCAATGACCGAGAGGAACCGCGACCAGTTTTCGCCGAATTCAAAACGATCTCCAGCTGCCACCTCACGGAGGTGCTCGATTGCCGTGGATCGGACCCCCGTCGGCTCAGGGTCATACATATCCAGGATTATAACAACGCTCTCATCGGACTCCGTCCGCGGCTGCCAACCTAGACGTTATTTTGTACGATTCTCAGTGTGACAGCCGGGGCTTTCTCAGTGTTTTTCCTCAGCAGATGGAGGGCTGGCATCAGGACTTGTCTAAAGCTAGTACTATCCTTGGACGATGACTACAATGGGTATAAATACCAATGCATCGTCGCATCTTACTCTTTGTGTCGCTGGCTAGTTCCTTGGCGATCAACGGATTAGGCCAAAACGGGAGTTCAGTTTTCACCTATATTAGCGGCCCGAACTTCTGCCTGGCAGAATACGGCTACACGGTCCCGGCATTCTGCACGGCCCCCGGCGAACTTCCGTTGGGAAGCTTTCCAATACCTCCGATTAACGGTTTCTATATCGACCCGAATTTTGGCGCGAAGGTCCGGCTGCTTACCGATGGAACTATTAACAGCCTTCATCAGTACTCAACGCCTTCGGCATTTAGCGCAACGGGAAAGTACGTGCTGCTTTTGAAATCGAATGGGGACACTCGCATCGTTGAAACAGCCACCGCTAAGATCGTGGCAGACCTCACGTTCAAGGTGGATTACTGGGCAGGCCTTTGGAGTTCGTTGGACGATGATGTGCTGTATGGCCTTGGGGACGACCCGGTCCGCACGCAAATCGTCAAGTATCAAGTATCGACTGGCACGAAAAGCGTGGTCGTCGATTACGCGAAAGATGGACACAATTTCACCAACATTCAAAACGGCGGCACGGGTGACATGTCCGCGGATAACTGGGCAGCTTTCTGGGCGGATAACGAGCACCACGTCTGCGCTGTTGATCTAAATAGAGTAAAGACTTTCTGCGCCGATTATACAGCACCAAATCCAAATAACCGAGTGGGTTGGACCTTCATCGATTACGTCACAATTACCAAGGGATTAGACGTCGACACCAATAAACGGTACGTGCTACTGATGGCACAGCCGGCCATGGGGATTTATTCGGTAAATGAGCAGACCGGGAACCTCGATTTTGAGTTTCGCGGGCCGGAGATCCCAGCGGGCCTCATGGGAGGCGATAGCGGGCCGCACAACCATGACGGTGTTTGTGATCCAGGCGAGACTTGTTTCAGCAATCCTCACGCGGATGTTTTTCAGGACAATGGCAGACAGTACATCCTGGTGGACTCAGGCGTTGAGATACCTGTTTGCGAGGACGACATGGTGAGTCTGCAAATCTCCAAGGGCTTGCAAATGCTTGCTCCGGTCGACTCGGGCGGCGGTAGAAAAGTGTTTTTTACGCTGTTCAAATGCGGGCTGACCTGGTCATCGCCACACTACGGATGTGCCCGCTCTACTACGGCCACTTGCGTGGTATCGAACGATACTTCGGAGCCGAATATCCCGAACCAGCTGCGCGATGGAAAAGCGCCTTTCGATAGTGAAGTGATAGTAATCCGCGGCAACGGTACCGAGGTGCGGCGCCTGGCTATGCACCGCAGCGTTCAGACGCAATATTGGGACACAGCGCGGGCCTGCATTTCGCAGGATGGAAGCACAGTTCTATGGGACACGAACTTCGGCAATCCAGCCAACCATCGGGTGGTGCTTGCGGAAACTGGATATGGCCCGCCTACCGTTGTGGGAGCCTGCACATACGGCCTTAACACGACCAGCTTGGATGTGGCGGCGACGGGGGGCTCCGGCTCGATATCCGTCAATCCCAGCTCAAGCACCTGCGGAAGTCCCACTGCGAGTTCGAATGTATCGTGGGCAACCGCGACGGTTTCGGCAAACACGGTTGACTGGACAGTCAGTGCGAACAGCGGTTCCGGGAGCCGGATCGGGTCGTTGAGTATAGCGGGCGAGACGATAGCAATAAACCAGTCGGGAAGTGGGTCGATCGTAAGTATGATGCTGTTCCCTAGCTCGCTTATTTTAGGAACTGCTGGCGCTCTTACAACTGCACCGCAACAGGTGAGTCTTAGTTTTGCAGGTGGGAGCAACTCGAGTTGGACTGCTACATCGAGTGTGCCTAACATTCTCGTTTCACCGACGTCGGGTGTTGGAAACGTAACCTTGCAAATCAGTGTGACTGCGGGATCAAGCGGTGTCGTAACCGTAAATGCACCGGGCGTGGCGAATTCGCCGCAGGCGATCCAAGTCCAGATAAGCACAGCCAATGTGAAAGGACCCTTCGGCAGCTTTGACACGCCATTGAACGCCGCCAAGGTCTCGGCTGCCGTTCCCGTGACGGGCTGGGCTCTGGATTCCGTCGGAATTACGAAGGTGGACATTTGGCGGGAACCGATAGGTTCCGAGCCGGCCGGTTTGGTCTATATAGGCGACGCTGTTTTTGTTCCAGGCGCCCGACCCGATGTGGCTCGATCCTTTTCAACCTATCCCAATGCGAATGTGGCCGGTTGGGGCTACTTGATGCTTACCAACTTCCTGCCGAATGCCAACTACAAGCTAGGATCGGGCAATGGGACGTATATCCTTCACGCCTTAGCCCACAATCAGGGGGGAGCAGTGATCGATCTGGGAGCACGGACCATCATGGTTGACAACGCGGACGCAACTCAACCCTTCGGAACTATCGACACGCCTGCTCAGGGTGCTACCGTTTGGGGAAACGCCTATGTGAATTTCGGCTGGGCCCTGACGCCCATGCCGGCAGTCATTCCTAACGATGGAACAACAATCACGGTGAACGTAGACGGAGTCACCGTGGCGCATCCCACCTACAACCAGTTCCGAGGTGACATTGCAACCGTGTTTCCGGGATATGCCAACAGCAATGGAGCAATAGGCTTCGCGTATCTTGATACCACCAAGTTATCGAATGGACTACACAGTATAAGTTGGAACGTATGGGATAACGAGCTGCGGGGCAACGGGGTGGGGAGCCGGTTTTTTAAAGTGCTTAACGTCGGAACCTCGTCAACCTCGGTTCCCTTAACAGCGCTTGTCACCATACAGCCATCCGGTGGGTCCAGCCAAGCCGCCAACCGGTTGGCACCTCTCGCCAACGGCCCGATCTCTCTGGAAGTCGAAGAGATGGATCGCATCGAAGTGCCGCTCGGGGCGGTATCCGGATATGTTATCGCCAATGGCCAGAGGCAGCCGTTGCCCATCGGATCCACCTTGCTGGATGGCGTCTTCTATTGGCAACTGGCGCCGGTGTTCCTAGGCGAATACGACATGCTGTTTGAACGCCCGGATGGAACACCAGTTCATTTACGGGTCGTCGTCCGCCCTAAGACCTACTCCGGCGGCGAACAGCAGGCAGTCCAGTAAGCCGCGGGTCAGGTGGTGCGGGTTTCAATGGTCCGCGACCGAGGGCGGTCGCTCGACCCGAAATCAGCTTTGGATTCGGTAGTGGCCGACACGTCCTCGGCGCCGGTCTGGTCCAAAATGGTCTTGGCGGTTTTCACCCAGTCGGAATCGTCGCAATGCACCGAGAGCAGGATACCGCCCCGGCGCACTCGGCCTTCATAGCGTTTCGCCTCGTACTCGGGAATCCCCAATCCAACCAGGGCTCCGGTGATTCCGCCGAGCGCTCCACCCACGCCTAGGCCGCTCAGTAGCCCCATGATAGGGCCGGCGGCGACGAATAGTCCTAAGCCGGGGATGACCAGCGCACCAGCGCCGACCAGCCAACCGACAATACCTCCAATGACGGCGCCGGACCCAGCCCCGGCGGCGGTACCTTCCGGAGCTTTAGTATTCTTCTCCAGTCCCAGGTCCTTACTTCCCTCGTTCTCGGGTACCAAGATCGAGATGTCGGTGTTGCGAAAGCCAGCCAGCTTCAGTCCGTTGACGGCGTTCTCGGCGTCCGCCTGGCTGGGGTAAATGCCAAACACAGCCGTATTCTTTGCCATACGACTCCTTTCGTCGCTTGAGGTGTCCGTTTGTTGCAGCGAGCCCGGCGAACCCGCATCACTTTGTGTAACCTTTCCATGACAACCCAAACGTTGGGATGCTACGCCTCAATGGGAGCAAGTCGGTCACCACTCGTCGGTCGGGCTAGTCGTATGTATTTGATGGACCTTCGACTATAGATCGATGGGCGGAACTACCATGATCGGCAGAAAAGTCAGTATTTCTTTCCCTTAGGTCGATCAAATTGTTTGTAACAGAGAGCGCCTGAAGTTAGTCCAACGTTGGAAGAAAATGGATTGCAAAACTCGGGTCCTTATTGCTGAAGATCACACGCTCATGGCGGAAGGCCTCCGAAAGCTGCTGGAGTGCGAATTTGAATCGGTCCAAACAGTGGCAAACGGCAGGCAGCTTTTGGATACAGTCGCGGCCTGGAAGCCCGACATAGTTTTGTTGGACATCGGCATGCCGCTGCTCAACGGTATTGAAGCTACGCGACGCTTAGGTAAGATTTCGCCATCCACCAAGGTCGTGATGGTGACCGCGCACAACGAGCCGCAATACGTGGTGGAGGCATTTCGAGCGGGCGCGACCGGGTTCGTGCTAAAACGCTGTGCGGTCTCCGAGTTAGTGCATGCGATTCGGCAGGTGCTGGACGGCCACACTTATGTCACGCCTCTGGTGGCCGAACGAGCAGTGGAAGCCGCGCGGGCGACAGTGAAGCCAGGCCCGGCCCTCACCTCGCGCCAGCGAGAAGTCCTCCAACTGGTGGCGGAAGGATGCACGGCCAAAGAGATTGCCAATGTTCTGAAGCTGTCGGTCAAGACGGCGGTCTTCCACAAGATGGCTATCATGGACAAGCTAGGGCTGCGCACGACCGCGGAGCTGACACGCTATGCCCTCGAGCAAGGAATTGCGACGGCCACGTCGGAACGCCTAACTCTACCGCTGGCGAGGGCGGCAAGTATGGGCGTAACTGTACCTGCCTACGGGATGTTTGCAAAGACCCAGTAAGAGCTAGCTGAAGAAGCTTTGCAAGTCGGAGACCTGCGCCCCAGGCTAGACCCCGCCAATCTTTTCCATCATCAGGTGACCACAGGTTAACTTTCGGCTGGGCCGAGCATCTATACAGTGGAAGTGCGGATGGCAGCCCTCTGGAACCCAATCATGGATAAGGACTCAGCTAAACCGAGCCGGCTCAACATCAAAAGCCTGCTGAGGCCCCATCTCAGGCTCTTGATGGTGGGGCTGGCGGCGGTTATCGGCGAAGGGGTCGCCGATCTTCTACAACCCTGGCCGTTGAAGATCGTGCTCGACAACGTGTTACAGTCCCGCCAGATCCATGGATGGTTGAGTCCGCTTATTCTGTCGACGGTCGGTAACGAGAAACTGGCAATTTTGAAATTTGCCGCTATGGCAGTTTTGGCTATCGCGATGGTAGATGCGATTTGTACGTATACCGAGAAATATGTCACCACCAGCGTGGGCCAATGGGTCATGCACGATCTGCGCCGGATGTTGTACCACCACATCCAGCGCTTATCGCTGGCCTACCATGACAGTAAACAGACCGGCGACCTGATTAGCCGGGCGACCAACGATATCGACTCTATTCAGACTTTCATCACTTCCGGTCTGCTGGGCGCACTAGTCAACTGTCTGACTTTGTTCGGGATGGTGGGAGTGATGCTGTACCTCAACTGGCGCTTCACGCTGATCGCCCTTTCGATTGCGCCCCTGCTTTTTGTGGTGGTGTATAGCTATACCCGCCGCATCAAGAAGGCTTCGCGCGAGGTACGAAAAAAAGAGGGTGAAATGGTGTCGGTAATGCAGGAGGTGCTGTCATCTATTCGTGTTGTCAAAGCCTTCGCGCGCGAGGAGTACGAGGAACGCCGGCTGGAAGAGGAAAGCCTGGAAAGCGTCGAGATTGCGATGCGGGCCAGGAGCCTGAAAGCGAAGCTTTCGCCTTTAGTCGGACTGATCGTGGCGGCGGGAACAGCAATGGTGCTGTGGTTTGGAGGACGCATGGCCCTGTCAGGTCCGGGACTGTCGGCCGGATCGCTGGTGGTCTTCATCATGTATCTCTCGAAGATGTACAAACCCATGCAAGAGCTTTCGAAGATGACTGATACCTATTCGAAAGCGTCGATCGGATATGAGCGGATTCAAGAGATAATCGACACAGACGGCGAAATCAAAGATATGCCGGGCGCCCGGCGGGCTCCGAGATTCAAAGGTAATATCGAGTTCGACCATGTGAATTTCGGCTATCAGCCCGATCAGCTGATCCTTCGCGACATCAGCCTTAAAATCGAGCCAGGGCAGGTGGCGGCCCTGGTGGGTCCCACAGGCGCCGGCAAGTCGACCATTATCAGTCTCATTCCGCGCTTCTACGATCCCACCTCCGGCGTGGTGAAGATCGACGGCCAGGACGTTCGGCGGTTTCAGCAAAAGTCGCTGCGCCAACAAATGAGTTTTGTGCTGCAGGAAACGCTGCTGTTTCATGGAACCATCTGGTACAACATCGCCTACGGGAAACCGGAGGCGCAGCGGAGGGAAATTGTACGCGCGGCCGAGATGGCCAACGCTCACGAGTTCATCGAAAAGCTGCCGGATGGCTACGACACCATGGTTGGGGAGCGCGGCGTGACGCTTTCGGGCGGGCAGCGACAGCGAATTGCGATCGCTCGCGCGATCATACGCAACACTCCCATCATGCTGCTCGACGAGCCAAGCTCGGGCCTCGATGCTGCTTCCGAAAAGCTGGTTTTCGAAGCTTTAGGCCGCCTGATGGAGGGCAGGACATCGATCGTCAGCGCGCACCGGCTGTCCACAATTCGCCGGGCCAACATCATTTTTGTAATCAAAGACGGCGTGATCATCGAGCGTGGCGAACACGATGAGCTTTTGAAGGCCGGGGGCTTATATGCGGAACTCTACAAGATTCAGTTCAGTGTCGATGAGGAAGCCGAGAAACAGACCGTAGGCCTGTCTTAAAACAGGAATGTTTTATAGCCTGTTCAGTTCAGCGATTCTGGATTCGACCACCGCGGCATATCCCTCTACAACCTGCGGCGTGTAGCCAGCGGCACGAAAAGCGTCGCGAATCTGACTGGGGGAGAGTTGCGCCAACACCTGTCCCATCCAATGGGCGTCGGCACGGGGAACATGCTTGCCGATCCAGTCGATTCGAACACGGCTGAAGTATTCGTGAGGGTTCACTAATACCGCGGCGGAGGGGCGGTGGGGCACCTCAAAATCCACATAATCGGGGCCAACGCGGTCGATAAACTTGGACTGCTGATACATTTCCAGGTTGCCTTTGGAGGCTTGGCGCGCGCGGGTTAGCTTCACTTCGCCGAAACTGGCGCCGAGATCGGTAACCATGTAGACGCGCCGCAGCTCATCGGAATCCTTGTTGCGCTCTTCCTCGTAGATGGCATTATTCTCGTCCTTCAAGTCCCAATTGTTGATGAGCGCCATGAGCACTCTGAGGCCGTTCCACTCTCGAGTGCCGGCAAAAGGATCGCTGCGCCAATGCCAGACTCCGATCTTTTTCTCGCCTTTTAGTTCTCTTTTTAGCCGGGTGTCGTAGGCGGTGCCATCGGGGTTGATCAACGGGCCTCCACGGTGCAGGGGAAAGGGCATCTCTCGGGTATGCAAGACGGGGACATAATAATCCTCGTTAGCGAAATACCCGGCCGCCCAGACCAGCCGCGCTGCGACCGTTTCCGGCCGCGCCTCCGAGCCCAGCTTCACTTTCCATTTGACGCCGCTGTCGTCTTCAACATCGAACTTCGGATTGGAGCCCTTGCGATCTTCCTTCAAGAAAGTGAGCGTCCCGTGCGGCGCATGGTCGGGGCCGCCGGGGCCATAGTACAGGTTTAAGCTCCTTACATTCTTGGGCTCTCGCCAAAGCATGGTACGCACAGTTCCGGTAATTTCTGCATCCGCGCGGGCCGCCTTCGGCTTTTTTTTCGCGGCTTGGGCGGCCGGAAGGCATACGAGGACAGCGGTCAGGAATAGCGTAACTCTCTTACTCTTGTTGAGCATACAATCCACCCGTCTTAAATGGTCACCATCTTGATTAAGCAAAAGCGATGCCACGGTACACAGGGTGACTCTTCGCGAGCGGTTGGAACGTCTCAACTTAGGGGGGTGGGGGTGAAATCGATGGTGCAACCGGCCGACGGGGTGATGCCCTTAGTCAAGGCGATTAATAATGCCAAACACCGCGTGGAAATTGTCATCTTTCGTTTCGACCGTACCGAGATTGAGAAAGCGTTGGTTACGGCCGCGAGCCGAGGTGTCTTCGTGCATGCCCTCATTGCGTATACCAATCGCGGAGGGGAAAAGAATCTGAGAAAGCTAGAGATGCGGCTGCTGGCGCAGGGTGTGACGGTGGGTCGCACCGCCGACGATCTGGTCCGCTACCACGGGAAGATGATGATCATCGACCGGCGTGAACTCTACGTCCTGGCCTTTAACTTCACGTATTTGGATATGGATCACAGCCGGGCCTTCGGCGTCGTTACGGGAAACAAGAAACTCGTGGCCGAGGCTGTCAAACTCTTCGAAGCCGATACGAAACGCCAGCCCTACTCCGCAGGTCAGCCGAACTTTGTGGTCAGCCCGGTAAATGCTCGCAAACAGCTCTCTGCTTTTCTGCAGGGCGCGAAAAAACAGCTTCTCATCTACGATCCGGAGATAAGCGACCAACCCATGATCCGCATCCTGGAAGATCGGGCTAAAGACGGAGTAGAAATCAGAATCATTGGCCGGTTGACTAGAAAAAGTGAGAAGTTGCAGGTGCATAAGCTGTCGACCATGCGGTTGCACACGCGAACCATCATACGGGATGGTATGCAGGCTTTTGTCGGAAGCCAAAGTCTGCGGGAATTGGAATTGGGCGCACGGCGCGAAATAGGCATTATCTTCCGCGATGACAAGATCATAAGCCAATTGATGAAGACTTTCACGGAAGATTGGGAAGCCATCCATCGTCCCGCTGCAGAAGCCGCCGACCAAACAACGGCGCCGGAACCGGCCCTCAAGGTCGCAAAGAAAGTCGCCAAGGCGGTAGCTAAGGAATTGCCTCCCTTCGCTCCCGTGGTGGAGGTGATCGTCAAGGAACTGGTCGGGGCCAATGCTGACATCGACCTTGACCGACAGCAAGTGGAGGAAGCCGTCAAAGATGCCGTGAAGGAAGCGGTAAAAGAGGCGGTGCGAGACGTCGTAGAGGTGGTGGTCGAGCAAAACGGAAACGGCAATGGCAATGGAGCGCGCCAGTAGAGCCGGGTCAGCGCTTGTGGGGATGACGGATTTCCGGCCAGAACTCCCGGACCACGTTGTTGCCGGCGTCGACCCCGAGCATGATACCACCCGATGCGGCTCCGCTAGAGAAGGTGTGCAGACGGGCCGGCTGCCAAGCTCGCGAAATGAATCCGCTGCCCATGGCTCCTGAAATTCGTCCGGCTGCGATGGTCTTCTTCCCGGTGGTGGTTTTGTGGGTGATGACGGTGCTTGTGAGTGCGTAACCCAGCCTGGGCCCAAAACCTTTCTTGCCAGAAGGACGATAACCGAGTTCTTCATGCCGGATGGCCGCGATGGGATACTGGATCGAATTCTTGATGATGTGCTGTCCGAAGGCTGAGCCAGCGTGCTTTCCAAAACCCGAGCCTCCTCTGCCCCATTCGTGGGGGCTATTACGAACCTGTTGGATCCCGGCGCTGACCCCGGTGCGCACTGCGGCGCGTTTGCCGAAGGTATCTTTTACGTACCGGGAGCGGTAGGGGTGTCGAGCTTTTTCTGCGGGTTGCGCCGCCGCGGCGAGCAACAGCAAGATTGCTATGAGTTGGCACCGCATGCTGTTACCAGAATGCAATCGCCGTGCCGGATTCACTATTAGTCACCGAGTACGTTAACCTTTCGGTAACAACCAATGCGGTACCGATTCTTAGTGGAGACCTACGAGAGCGAAATTATCAAAGTCCTGGGCGTCTGGAGCATGTTCGATGATGCGGATCTACGGCAGAGGCCGCGCTTGGATGATAACCGTGGACGGAATCTACTCGAACATATGGTGCATCAATCGGTGAGTGAAGACATCTGGTTCAAGACCATGCTGGGCATAGCAGTAACCGAGAATCCTTTGCCGCCGGAGGAGACGCGGCTCGGCTTTATGCAATCTTATGCGCGGAATAGCCGGTTAAGGCTGGCCGCGATTTCTGCAAACAGTGAGGCCTGGTGGGAGGGTGAGACAGCTTTTTTCGACGTTCGGCGGACGCGACTTTGGATCATGACGAGACGGCTGACCCACACGGCGCATCATCGGGGACAACAGACGGCGTTGCTCCGGATGCTGAAGCACGATTTGCATAGCACTTATGGGCCGACGGCGGATACAGGCGGGCTGATGATGAATCATGCTCCGACCATTTACTCTTATCCAAACGAAAGTGTCTTATTGGAAGAGGAGGAACGCGCGCGGCAGAAAACCGCGCTGCCGGGGCCTGGGGCGCGCGCGTCGACTGAGCGGCCGGAGTAGATCTAGGAAGGGACGAGAAAATCAAATTATGGCCATAAGTTTATTGGCAGGGCAACCGGCGCGACAGTCCGACCTGGTCAACGTGCCGCGTTTGGTGACGTCCTATTTTTCCGATCGCCCGGATGCGCACATTCCGAGCCAGCGAGTTTCCTTCGGAACCTCAGGTCATCGCGGCTCATCGCTGCATCGATCCTTCAACGAGTGGCACATTCTAGCCATCAGTCAGGCGATCTGTCTTTATCGAAAGCAGAAAGGCATTGAGGGCCCACTGTTTCTCGGGATTGACACACATGCACTTTCCGAGCCGGCCTTCGTGAGTGCGCTGGAGGTGCTGGCGGCGAACGATATTACAGTGATGATCGCGCAAGGACGCGAGTACACGCCCACTCCGGTGGTGTCGCACGCAATCCTGAACTACAACAAAAGCAAACCTGCCGGACTAGCGGATGGAATCGTCGTGACTCCATCGCACAATCCTCCCGAGGATGGCGGCTTCAAATACAATCCGCCGCATGGCGGTCCGGCGGACAGTCAAACCACTGGTTTCATACAAGGAAAGGCGAACGAGTTCTTGGAAAACGGCCTCGACGGCGTCCGGCGCATTCCTTTCGAGCGCGCCCTGCGGACGGCGACTACGCGCGAGCATGATTTCGTAAACGAATACGTGGGCGACCTTGCCAACGTGATCGATGTTGACGCCATCCACAATTCCAAGATCCAACTGGGCGTCGACCCCTTGGGCGGCGCGGGGGTCAACTATTGGGGGCCGATCAGGGAGCGCTACGGGTTGAATTTCACAGTCGTTAATGATGCCGTCGATCCGACATTCCGGTTCATGACACTGGATTGGGATGGCCGGATTCGAATGGATCCATCATCGCCATACGCGATGCGCTGGCTGATCGAGAGGAAAGACAAGTTCAAGATCACGTTCGCTTGCGATACCGACCATGACCGGCATGGCATCGTCACGCCAAGTTCCGGACTGCTTCCGCCCAACCACTATCTGGCGGTGTGTATCCACTATCTTTACGGCAATCGGCCGGGATGGCGCAAAGAGCTGGCGGTGGGGAAAACGGTGGTCAGCAGCAGCATGATCGATCGAGTCAGCGCCAAGCTGGGCCGAAAAGTATTTGAAGTGCCGGTGGGCTTCAAATGGTTCGTCGACGGCCTGCTGGAAGGCCGGCTGGGCTTCGCCGGAGAGGAAAGCGCCGGAGCGTCGTTCCTGGCGCGCGACGGGTCGGCGTGGAGCACCGATAAAGACGGGATTATCGCGGCGCTGCTCTCCGCTGAAATCACGGCACGTACGGGCCGGGATCCGGGGGAAATCTATGCGGAACTGTCCCGCGAGCACGGAGAGTCTTTTTACGAACGTATCGACGCGGCAGCCAATCCGGAGCAGCGCGCCGCACTCGCGAAACTGTCCCCGAAGGACATCGCGGCCACCGAGCTGGCCGGCGAGAGAATTCAGCAAGTGCTAACGACTGCTCCCGGCGATGGAAATCCGATCGGAGGCATCAAGGTGATTGCCGGAAGCGGGTGGTTTGCGGCCAGGCCATCCGGCACCGAAGACGTCTATAAGATATATGCCGAGAGTTTTCGGAGCGCGGAGCACTTGCGGCGAATTCAGGAGGAAGCGCAGGAGATCGTCGCGACGGTATTGGGGGCGGTTGGGTCGAAGGTCTAGCTTTGCGCCGCGGCTCTGCTGAATGCGCTGAGTTCATAATTCAGCAAATTGCCGATGCGGTCGAGGCTGATGTCGGCCTGTGGATATTTCGCTAGCGTCGCCGGATCGTAGGCGTAGTGCCCTTGGCGCACGAATACGGTGGTAACCCGGGATTTCCAAATTTCCTTGATGGCCTGCAGGATGCGCAGCTTATCGTCCACCACCACGTAATGCTCGGCCGGATAACGCCGCTCGACATCGGCGAGCTCTTGCTCCTTGTGCACGTAAATGAGGACGTTGCCATGGAATCTCTCGTATAGCCCCGAACGATAGACCTTGTGCGGCTGGAAGACGACGTCGCCATCGGAGAGAATAACCGCTGGTCCCCAGGGTGCAACGTGTTCGACGGCGTCGATGGAATTTGGAAAGAGACGATTCGCGAAGGGGTAGTCGATAAGAAAATAGGAGACAGCCAACAGGTTTGGATCGTGCGGGTAATCGATGCGATAGCGTTGTAGCGCTCCTAGATAGTCAGCGTATCCCAGCTCCGACCGGATGGTTTCGAAGAGCTGCCAATAGCGTTGCGCCCGCTCGGGGCCGACTTTAGAGTCGAGATGGCGTTTCAAATCGGCGGTTACGCGATCATTATCGAGCAGCGTATTGTCGACGTCAAAGAGAAAAACTGTTCGGCTGTCCGGCATATTGGATCTGTTTCGCTAATTGTACTCTTTCGCAGCCGAAGACTGGCGCAGGCCGGTATCCGGCGAGTGCGTCAAGTTGATGGCGCGAAGCCAAAATAGTGGCGCCGCGAACCACTAAGGACTATTCGCGGCCGTTGTGTTTTGAACATCCGAGTTGGTGGACCCGCGATTGCATTGCCAGTGAGCATGTTGACTGCGATGATCTTCAGCGCGAATGCGGATGTCGTGTCGGGCCTGAATCGACTGTGCTCCGAAGCGTTTGACATATCGCTTTATCGAAGCTTGGACCGTTATCCTCAAGCGCGTGAAGCCATACAACTCCTCAATTCCTATGCGCCGCAACTCCTGTTTCTGGATATCGACGATGAGGAAACCGCCATGACGATCGAGTTAGACACGCGAAGTTTCAATTCAGGCACGACGATTGTCCGGGTCTCGTGCCGCTCGGAGAATCAGTCGAAGCAGCAAAACGGTTATGGTACGTTCCAGGTTCTGCACCTGCCGTGTGAAAGGGAGAAATTCAGCGAGGCGGTGCATCGAGCGCTGCAGGCACGAACCAGCGAGAAGAACGCGCCGGTCTTCGCATTCCTGCCGGCCAAAGCTGGGAGCGGGGCAACGACGGCTGCCTTATTTGTGACAAACATCTTCTGCAAGATGGTCGATAAGAAGGTTCTGCTGCTGGAGTGCGACTTGCATGCCGGCCCGGTATCTATGTTGTATGACATCCGGCCTCAATATTCGATCATGGACGCTTTGGAAGACTCACATCGGCTGACCGATGAAAGGTGGCAGCGTCTGGCGACTAGGGTGGACGGCATCGACGTCTTGCCTTCGATGAGCCAGCAAGGTGTTCGCCGCGTTTCGTCGTGGGCTTACCACAGATTGTTGGCGTTTGCGCGCCGCCGCTACGATGTCATTATCTGCGACCTGCCGGAAGTGGTGAACGAAGCCACAGAAGTGGTGGTCCGAACCGCCAGGGCGGTGCTGGTGGTCACCACGCCTTCGGTGCCCTCGCTGTTCCTCGCGGCTCGCAGACGTCACGATCTGGAGCAACGGGGTGTTGGCACGTCGCACGTAAAGTACGTTCTCAATCGCAGGCTCGACGGCCAGCCCATTCCGCGTGGCGCATGCGAAGAAATAGAGAGCAACCGGATTGCGGACATCCCGGTGGATGAGAATTTGTTCGACGCGTCCGAATTCAATCCGGCGGCCGCCAAGCGCCGCACTCTCGCCGAGTGCGTGAAGATCGCGGAGTTCTGCAGTGGCGGCAGCATCGAGTCCAGCGCGTATCGATTTAAGCGGAAATTCTTTTCGTCAGGATGGTTTCGGGCGGCTGCCGCGAGCCGTAGCGCTCTAACCAGCTGAATTTGCGCTGAAACCGCGGCTACGGTAGACAGCTTCCTCGGACCGCAGCCAGCATTTGTTATAGAGTTCAATAAGACGGGCGGAAACGGCGAGGAGGCCATCATGAGAATCGGCAAGCTATTGACCGGCTTTGCGTTTATATCAGTACTCTACGCACAGACACCTATGCGTGTCGCCTCTATCACAGCAGTGGGGCAGGCCAGTATATCGGTCACTCCAGACCTTGCGCTGGTGGACTTGGGCGTTGCCAGCTCAGGCGGCTACAGCGCAGGACGCAAGCCAGCAAAACGCGGCTCAAGCCGGCGCCATGATCAGCGCTTTGCAAGCCTTGCTGGGGACGACCGCAAGTATCAAGACCATCAGTTACTCGGTGTCGCCGGTGTACAACAATCCAGCGCAGGACAGAATGCCACCATCATTGGATATCTGGTCACGAATATCGTGGAGGTCAGGCTGACCGATCTGACTCTGGTGGGTAAGGTGATCGATACTGCAATTCAGAGCGGCGCCAATCGCGTACAAGGCGTCTCGTTCGGCCTCCAGGACAATACCGCGTCAGTGGCACAGGTGTTGAAAACGGCCGCGTCGAGCGCGCTCTCGCAAGCTGCCGCAATCGCCTCGGGTCTTAATGTTCACACCGGAGCCGTGCTACATGCGAGCGAGGGTGTAAACACGGCAAATCCAACGGGGGTTTCGCCCATCGCAGGCGGGGCCAGCACTCCTATCGAGACCGGAATGGTGGTCATCCAGGCCTCGGTGACAATCGACGTCACCATAACACCTTGACATCGGCGTCAATCGAATGTACCTTGGCGGGTGACAGGGAGGTTGCATGCGTTTCATCGCGCTTCTGGTTATTCTTTCGCTGTCCGCCGCCGCTCAGGCCCCGATAGTTGCGGCCAAAGCGATGGGCGCGCCTGCTGCGAAAGTCTGGACCGCGCCTCGCGCCGCGGATGGCCATCCGGATCTGGAGGGCATCTGGACCAATGCCACCTTGACGCCGCTGGAACGTCCGCGCGATCTGGCGGGCAAGGAATTCTTCACGGAGCAAGAGGCGGCGGCGCGGGAAAAGCGGCTGCTCGAAGAACTGAGCACCGATCGCCGGGATGGAGGCGCCGAAGCCGACGTCGGCCGGTCTTACAACGAGCTGTGGCGCGAGCGCGGAAAGGTGCTGCAACGAACGTCGCTGATTATCGATCCACCGGATGGCCGGCTGCCTCCCCTGACTCCGGAAGGTCAAAAGAAAGCGGCGGCGCGTGCTGAAGATCGGCGTCGTCGTGGTCCTGACCCTGCCGACTCGTGGCTGGATCGCAATCTGGCCGAGCGGTGCCTCACGCGCGGCACTCCCAAGCTGCCCGGCGGCTACAACAACAATTTTCAAATTGTGCAAAGCCCCGGGTACGTGATGATTATGCAGGAAATGATTCACGAGGCTCGCATCATCCCGCTGGATGGCCGCCCGCATGTCGATCAGAACATCCGTCTGTGGATGGGTGATTCGCGCGGGCATTGGGAAGGCGACACGCTGGTGGTGGACACGACCAACTACAACGACAAGATCATTTCCAACAATTTCAACTGCTGTCCGGGGTCCGGTTCGGGTCTGCACGTGATCGAACGCTTCAGGCGCGTGGATGCGAACACGATCGACTACACCTATACAGTTGACGATCCGGCGACATATACCCGGCCGTGGACCGCGTCAGTCCCGATGGAGAGAACCGACGGTCCCATCTATGAATACGCCTGCCACGAGGGCAATTACGCGCTGCAGGATATTCTTGCTGGAGCGCGCGCCAAAGAGAAGGCGGCAGCAGCGCAAAAGAAAACGCAGTAGGCCGTCCGCGTTACTGCACCGCGAAGCAATAAAATAATCCGGCGCCGCCCGTGCTGACCAGGTTTTCCTGGCTGCAGCCTCGGCTGGGATGCGCCGAGTTCCAGGACGTGTTCGGGCCGCCGGTTCGATCAAAATGGCCGAGTTGGGCTGTGCCGTCGCTGCTGCTGGTCCAGTTTTGACAGGTATGATCGGCGCTGTCGCGTATAGGCACGGCCGTCCGGTTGCGAACCCGTGAGCATGTCGTGCTGATTCGGTGTGTCACCGAAGCCTTTCACGGTGTCGCCCTTTTCGGTGAGCGCGGTCGCTTTCGTAAGCGTGTTGCCGACGCGCGCCTGATCGAGCGTGTCGCCGTGCAGATCTGAGAGGTTTTGAGCTACGCGGCCGCCCTTGGCGTTGTACCACGGACCTTGTCCGATGCGATCGCGTGCATTGACTGCGTTGGGACCGCTGGTGCTGAGATAGGCATGCCAGGTCCGGTTACCGGCGCCCGCCGCTTGCGCCAGCCGTTGGCAGATCGCGTCGGCGCCGGCCAAGCCGCCCAGATCGGCTCCTTTGCCGGAACCGGTGCTGGTCACAAAGAAAGACATCGGCGGCGGTGGTCCTTTTTGCTGCTGCGCGAGTGCCAGGGACGAGCTGAGCATGGACAGAGCCAATGCTGCAAAGACAGGTTTCCTCTTCATATCGATTCTCCTTGATGGAGCGTACCACAAGGACCGCTCCCTCTGGAGCATTTTCTCATTGAAGAATGAGCCTGGAGGCGGGAGCGAAGCGATCCGCCGCCAGGGTCTCCTTTCTTGAATTTGGTTTTGAAGGTTTTGAGACACAAAAAACGTAGGGGCGGTGGGAATGTGGGAATCGCGCAGCGATTTCCAAGGGCTGTGGGAAACGATGGGAAACCTGGGTTTGGTTTTCCTCGTTTTCCACGCGCCCGTCATTTCCACGGCCCTCTCCGGTTTCATTCTTAGGCGCTCCTCTTGTGCTGCAAGCGGGCGAATAATTTGCGCTTCGCTTCTCGCATTTCCATCGCGGCCTGGGTGTCGGATTTCGCCCCGGCGGTTTGCTGCAACTGATCCACGGTCCGCTCCGCGCGCAGGAACCCGGCTAATCCGGGCGACTGCCGCAAGATCTCCCACGGCGTCGCGTACCAGCGGTAGACACGCTTTTGTTTACCTTTAGCCGTCACAATCACCTCGGGCACTCCGCACGGCCGGTGAAAGTTCAGATACGGATTGAAGTGCAGCCTATAGAACTCGTCGAAAGCCTCCGCATGCGCCGAGGCGATGTGACCGTAACCGATGTGTTTGCGGATCACCCAGCCGTTTTTCGATTCCGCCAGCCCGTTGTCGTTGCTGTGGCGCGGCCGCGACTTAGTTTGCTCTACCAGCAATTTGTCGAGCATTTGCGCCACGGTGTGATTGATGAACTCGCTGCCGTTGTCGGAATGAAAGGCCCGAATGCGGAACGGAAACTGTGTCAGTATGGCTTCCAGCACCGGCATCAGCCAGGCTTCTGAGATCTGCGGCGTGGCGCCCACCACCTGCCATTGCGTCACCTCATCCACCGCGTTGATGTGATACAGACCTTTGACTCCATCCAGATCTCCTTGATGCACGGTGTCCACGCGAAGATATCCCGGCCGCCCTTGCGGATCGGGTTTGCGCCGTTCTCCGATCACCACCTGCGTGGGACGGGTAGGTTGATAGGCCACTCCGCGGTGGCGGTACGTCCCGCTCTTTCGCAGTCGGTATAACTGCGCCACTGAGAGCCGCGCCAGCCGCTCGCACTGCGCGTCGTGATACTCATGCCAGGCCCGTTGCAAAATCTTCTGCGTGGCCGGACCGCTCAGCGTTTCGTGGGCTTCGTCCACCGCGGCTAGCACTTCGATATCGGCCCTCGTGTAGCGCCTCGAAAATCGATGCCGCTGATAAACTGGCGGCTTCACTTCTCCGCCTTGCTGGTAGCTCCGAATCAAACGTGCCGCCTGGGCCCGGCTCAATCCGGTCATCTTGGCAATGTAGCGTCGCACCAGTCCTTTGCCGCCGCGTTTCAGCCGGCCGTAATCCTGCTGCTGCAATGTCCGGTTCACCCACTCGTACAACTCCCCCCGGTCCTGGGAGTGGAATCGGACTTCCTCGCTGGCCTCCACCAAGGCCCGGATCTGCTCCAGGCTCAGTTTCTCTCCGTTTTCCATGCTGATGATCAATCCCCAGCATGCGGAATCTCCCCTTCAGGCTCATCTTGTGTGAGAAACAAGTTCCGGCTCCAGGCTCATCTTGCATGAGACAAGACTCTGGTCGCGGCTCGGCCAGAAGTCATGATAAATTCACTGATAGTATCTTTCCACAATTAATTAGGAGCCGCCATGCTGAAATCTTCGCAATTGATTGCCTGCATTTTTACTGTAAGTGTGTCGCTGGCCCAGAGCCCGCGGCCAATGACGCTGGTCGATGTTCTCAACGTTCCGCAGGTGAGAGATCCGCAGCTTTCTCCGGACGGCCGGCAGATTCTGTACGTGCTGGCTGAATCGAACTGGAAAGCGAACAAGCGCGTCAGCCATATCTGGAAAATCAACGCCGACGGTTCCGGGCTGATAGAGCTGACCACGGTCCCGATGGCGAAGCCGACCCGCGCTGGTCGCCGGACGGCAAGACCATCGCTTTCGTCGCCAAGCGCGCGGAGAGCCGAAGCCAATCAGATCTTATCTGCTCTCGAATGGCGGCGGAGAGGCGCGCCCGCTCACCAACCACGCCGCAGCCGTATCCAATATCACGTGGTCGCCGGACGGCTCGCTCATTTATTTCCGGGCGCCGGATCCGAAAACCGAGCAGCAGAAGGCCCGAGAGAAATTGAAAGACGACGTCTTCCTGTTCGACGAAGACTATCAGCAGCAGCATCTCTGGAGTGTTTCGGTTTCGAGCCAAGGCGGAACATCGGATCACGGACGGCAATTATTCGGTGATGAGCTATCAGTTGTCGCGCGACGGGCGCAAGATCGCGTTTCATCGCGCTCCCACGCCGTTGCTGGAGGACATGGACCAAAGCGAAATATGGGTGATGGATTCGGGTGGCGGAGGCGCGCGGCAGATCACCCACAACAAAGTGTCGGAAAGCGGCGCGGCGATTTCTCCGGATGGCTCCCAGATTCTGTTCACCGCGCAGGCCGACCAGAAGTTCGAGACCTATTACAACAGCAAGATTTTCATCGCGCCCGCGAACGGCGGCGAAGCGCGGGCGCTGATGCCCGATTTGCCTTACGAAGTAGAGCGAGCGGCGTGGTCCAAAGACGGCAAGTCGATTTTCTTCCTGGCGAACATGGGCGTGCACGCCGAGCTGTTCGAGGTGAGCGCTGCAGGGTGGCAAACCGCGACAGCTCACCAACGGGAAAGCATGCCATCACCGAGTGGAGCCATGGCCGAGGGCGCACGAGTCAGCACGTCTTCACGTCGCATGAGATGACGAGTCCGGGCGAAGTGTGGATCCTCGATGCCGCTGGATCTTCGCCGCGCAAAGTCACTTCGGTGTTTGAATACCTTACGCGCGATTTCCGGCTTCCCCGCCAGGAGCGCGTGGAATGGAAGGGCGCGGACGGAACCACGGTCGAAGGGTTGGTCTACTATCCTCTCGATTACGTGCAGGGGCAGCGTTATCCGCTGGTGGTTCAGACGCACGGCGGTCCACAAGCATCCGACAAGTTCGGCTTCGGCGGCACTCAGAATTACGTGCCGGTACTGGCGGCCAAGGGCTACGTGGTTCTGCAGCCGAATTATCGCGGCAGCACCGGCTATGGCGACGCGTTTCTGCGCGACATGGTTGGACATTATTTTCAAAACGCGCATCTGGATGTCATGGCCGGCGTGGATTACCTGATCAAGGCGGGCATCGCCGATCCCGATCACATGATCAAGATGGGCTGGAGCGGCGGCGGGCACATGACCAACAAGATCATCACGTTCACCAACCGCTTTAAGGCCGCATCTTCCGGCGCGGGCGCGGCCGATTGGGTTTCGATGTACGCGCAGAGCGATACCCGCGCATTCCGGACTCCCTGGTTCGGCGGAACGCCCTGGCAGAAAGACGCGCCCATCAGCGTGTATTGGAACAACTCGCCGCTCAAGGATGTCGCCAACGTCACCACGCCGACCATTTTTCTGGTGGGCCAGAACGATCAGCGCGTGCCGGAGCCGCAATCGATCGAGATGTATCGCGCACTTAAGAGCAACGGCGTTCCCACGCACCTCTATGTCGCGCCGCGCGAGCCTCACGGCTGGGCAGGAGCTGCGGCACGTGCTGTTCAAGATGAATGCCGAGCTGGATTGGTTCGAGTCGCAAGCCATGAAGCGCGCCTACACCTGGGAGAAGGCCCCGTCCGCCGAGCCAGTGGCTCTGACTGGAATGAGGGTTCAGTGAGACGACTGATTCTTTCGCTTTTGGTGGGCGCGGTCGCGGCTGCCGGGTGCGGAGCGGCAGTTTACGGTGGTCGAGGCCAGCATCTCGGACATGCGGACCGCGATGGAGCAAGGGCGCGTATACGTCGCACGAACTGGTGATGCTATATCTCAGCCGGATCGCGCATGTATGAAGACAAACTCCATTGCATCATTACGGTGAATCCGCACGCGCTCCAGGAAGCCGACGAGCGCGATCGTGAGCGCGCGCAGGGCAGGGTACGCGGTCCGCTGCACGGCATCCCGATCGCGCTCAAGGACAACATCCTCACACACGACATCGTGACCACCGGCGGCGCGCTGGCTTTCGACGGATTTATGCCGCCGTACGACGCGACGCTGGTGAAGAATCTGCGCGACGCCGGCGCGCATCATCATCGCGAAGACCGGCCTTTCGGAGCTGGCTAATTGGGTGGCCGGCGCGCCGACGCCGATGCCCGGCAATTACAATGCGGTGCGCGGATTCGGCTTCAATCCCTACGATCCGCGGCGCGATCCGCGCGAAGGAACCAATGACGGACGGCCCGCGCTGCAGACCGGCGGGTCGAGCTCGGGCGTCGGCACCGCGGCCAATTTCTGGGCGGGAAATATCGGCAGCGAGACATCGGGTTCGATATCTGAGCCCGTCCAATCAGAACATGCTCGCGGGGATTAAGCCGACGGTCGGCCGCATCAGCCGCTATGGCGTGATTCCGATCACGGCCGATCAGGACACCGCCGGTCCGATGGCGAAGATCGTGGCCGACGTCGCGATCATGTTCGGCGCGCTCGAAAGCCCGCAGCCCGATCCGAACGATCCGGCCACGCAAAAGTGCATGCCTCCGCCGGGCCGCGACTACACCAGATTCTTGAATGCCGACGGCCTGAAGGGCGCGCGCATCGGCATTCCGCGCGCGTTTTATTACGACAAGATCACGCCGCCGGGACCGCAGCAGGAAGGGCGGGGCGGTGGCGGCGCTGGAGGGCGGGGCGGACCCGATAGTGGCGGCGGTGGTCTCAATCCCGAGCAGGCCAAGGTGATGACGGAAGCCATCGAGATTCTCAAGCAGCAGGGCGCCATCATTGTGGATCCGGCCGACATTCCCAGCATCGTCACCAAAGATCCGGACAAGAACTTTCTGTTGTGGGGTCAATGCGGCGGCAACACCGGTGCAAAGGGCAAGGACGCCAACTGCTCCGTGGTACTGAAGTACGGCATGAAGCGCGACTTCAACAAATTTCTGGCCACGCTCGGGCCGGCCGCGCCGGTGAAGTCGCTCACCGAGTTGCGGGAATGGAACATCACGCATACCCAAGGCTGGCGCGATTCGCTACGGCCAGTCGAACCTGGATGTCTCGGACGAAATGGATGTCGAAGCGGACCGCGCGCGTTACGAAGCCGATCGCGCCAAGGACATCGATCTGGCGGGCACGCATGGAATCGATGAGGCGATGAAGGCCAACAATCTGGATGCGCTGCTGTTTCCGGGCGCGAACGGCGCCGCCATTGCCGCCAAGCCCGGCTATCCGACCGTGATCGTGCCGTTCGGAATGGTTCCGAATGCACCGACGCCTCCGTTCCCGGCGGGCTTCGATGCCAAACCTCAGCCGTTCGGCGTCAGCTTCACCGGCATGGCGTGCAGCGAGCCGAAACTGATCGAGCTGGCGTACGCGTTTGAGCAGGCCACCAAGCGGCGCGCGCTACCGCCGTCCACGCCGTAAGGAGGAAATAGATGAAACGCTTTCCTGTTGTAATCTTGCTGGGCGTTGCGATCGCAGGTCTGGCAGGCGTTTGGTCCGTTCGCGCGCGGGCGCAAGCCAAGCCGGATTCCAACCAACATCCGGCCGTTACCATCGAACAGGTCAATCAGTGGGAGACGGATCTCTCTAACTGGGGACGTTGGGGCAAGGATGACGAGCGCGGGGCGCTGAATCTCGTGACGCCGCAAAAGGAAGTGCAGGCCGCTCGTCTGGTGAAGGACGGTGTCACGGTATCGCTCGCGCATTTCGCCAGCCTGGAGAAAGCCGCTGACAACTTCAATTTCGGGGAAACGAAACACGAGATGTACGGCCTGGATCCCAAGACCGGCGTGCCGCGCTTCGCACTGGATATTATCACGTTCGGAATTCACGACGGTACTAATTCTCATCTCGATGCCCTGTGTCACTATCGCGTGATGCGCAACGGAGAGTGGCAGGTGTTCAACGGTCATCCGCAGGAGTTGGACGCAAAGGGATGCAAGGCCGACGGCATGGACCGCATGGGCCCTGGCATCTTCACACGCGGCATTTTGGTGGATATCCCGCTGATGAAGGGCGTCGAGTATCTGGAGCCGGGGACACCGATTTACGTATCCGATCTCGAGGCGTGGGAAAAGTACGCGCACGTTAAGATCGGCAGCGGCGACGCTCTGTTCATCCGCACCGGCCGGTGGGCGCGTCGAGCGAAGATGGGAGCGTGGAATGTGGGCCGCGAGGCTGCTGGCCTGCATGCTTCGACTATGCCGTGGATCAAGCAGCGGGACATTTCGCTGCTGGGTGGCGATGGCGTGAACGACGTTCAACCTTCCGGAGTGGTTGGTACCGGTGAAGCTGCCGGGCGCCCCGTTCATACTCTGACGATTGCCATAATGGGCGTGCCGCTGGTGGATAACGGCTATTTCGAAGACGTCGCGAAGGAAGCGGCCAGCCGCAAGCGCTGGGAATTTCTCACAACGGTCCAGTTCACGCGTCTTCCCGGCGGTACCGCCACGTCGTTCAACGCGCTGGCAACGTTTTGAGATAATCTAAACCAGTCTGGAAAGAGCCAGTCTGGAGGTAAGCATGCGAGTGGCTGCCGTCCTGTTCGTGATCTCAACGCCGGTTCTGGCACAGTGGCTAAACTACCCCACCGCTGGTGTTCCCAAGAATGCTAAAGGCCAGCCCGATTTGAGTGCGCCCACGCCTAAGACCGCCGACGGCAAGCCCGATTTTTCCGGAATGTGGGAGCCGCTGAAGAATAAGCCATGCCCGCCGGAAGGTTGCGCGGACTTCCAGACGCCGCAGGAGTTCGCGAACATTGGTTGGGGAATCAAGGGCGGCCTGCCTTATCAAAAGTGGGCGGCGGATCTCAGGAAAGCCCGGATGGCCGAAAACGGCAAAGACGATCCAGGCTCACACTGCCTGCCGACGGGTATCGTGAAGCTGCACACCGCGGCACTGCTCAAGAAGATCATCCAAACGCCCGGTTTGCTGGTGATCCTAAATGAGCGCAACATGAACTTTCGCCAAATCTTCACCGATGGACGGCCCCTTCCGGTTGATCCGGACCCGACCTGGAATGGATACTCGACCGGCAAGTGGGTGGGGGACACTTTGGTGGTGGAGTCGAATGGTTTCCGCGACGGGATGTGGCTGGACCGCAGCGGCAGCCCGATAACCGATGCCGCAAAAATCACCGAAAAGTTCCGGCGGCCGAATTACGGAAGACTCGAAATCGAATTGACCGTGGACGATCCTAAGGCCTACACAGCGCCGTGGACGGTGAAGCTGACTCAGACCATCGTCCTCAACACCGAATTTCTGGACTACTACTGTGTCGAAAACGAGAAGGACATTGTGCACCTGGTCGGGAAATAGTGAAGATGTATGTTGAGCGATCCTTCGAAGAAATACAGGCCCTTTCCTCAGATTGAACTGGCCGATCGTCAATGGCCATCTCGTGTCATTGAGAAGCCGCCGATGTGGTGTAGCGTGGATCTGCGGGACGGGAATCAGGCATTGATCGAGCCGATGGATTCCGCCCGTAAAACGCGCATGTTCCTTAAGCTGGTTGACATCGGATTCAAGGAAATCGAGATCGGGTTTCCCTCGGCATCGCAAACTGACTTTGATTTTTGCCGCGAGCTGATCGAGCGCAGCCTGATCCCTGACGACGTGACGGTCCAGGTATTGGTGCAGGCCCGAGAGGCGTTCATCGAACGCACGTTCGAGGCGGTACGAGGAGTGCGCCGCGCCATTGTGCACCTCTATAACTCCACGTCGACAGTGCAACGCCGCGTGGTTTTCGGGATGGATCGGAGCGGCGTGAAAGAGATCGCCCTAACCGGCGCTCGCGCCGTCCGTGAATGCGCCGAACAGTTCCCGGAGACCGAATGGGTGTTTCAGTATTCTCCCGAAAGCTTCACGGCTACGGAACTGGACTACGCGCTGGAGGTCTCTGAAGCGGTCATGGAGGTCTGGCAGTCCGCGGAAAACAAGGTAATCATCAACCTGCCCGCGACCGTCGAACTGGCCACTCCGAACATCTACGCCGATCAGATCGAATGGTTCGGCCGTCAAGTGAAGAATCGGGACTCCATGGTTTTGAGCGTGCATCCGCATAATGACCGAGGCACAGCGGTGGCGGCCGCGGAGCTGGCAATGCTGGCCGGCGCCGAGCGGGTGGAGGGAACCTTGTTCGGCAATGGAGAGCGCACCGGGAATGTCGATTTGGTCACCCTGGCGTTGAACCTGTATTCTCAAGGCCTGCACCCCGGACTGGATATTTCACGCATCAACGACGTAATCGAATGCGCGGAATTCTGCAACCAGTTGCCCGTGCATCCTCGCCATCCCTACGCGGGAGACCTGGTGTTTACGGCATTCTCTGGTTCGCATCAAGACGCAATTAAGAAGGGCTTCGGGGCACAGCAGGAGGGCGCTCTCTGGGAAGTTCCCTATTTGCCAATCGACCCCAAGGACCTGGGACGTAGCTACGAGCCCATCATTCGAGTGAACAGCCAATCCGGCAAAGGCGGCGTCTCATTCCTATTGGAGCGGGATTACGGCATCAAAATGCCGCGGAAACTGCAAATCGAATTCAGCCGCGTCATCCAGCAGATCACGGACACGACCGGCTGCGAGGTTACCTCGGCGGAGATCTGGCGGGCCTTTCAGGCCGAATACATCGAGCGACAGGCGCCGTTTTCGATTCGCTCTCATTCGGAACATTCCGCCGGCGAGAGCGGCCAGTTGACGGCCACTGTTAGCGACGGCTCGAGCGAACGCGTTATCTTCGGCGACGGCAACGGCCCGATCGATGCATTTGTCCAAGCTTTGAACAAGGAATTTGCCTTCGCGGTCCGAATTCTGGATTACGGCGAGCACGCGGTGGGAAGCGGCGCGGATGCAACGGCGGTTTCATTCGTGGAACTGCGGGCCGGGGAGAGTGATCCCGTGACCGGTGTCGGCATGCATCGAAACATTCTGACGGCGTCGTTAAACGCCATCACAAGCGCCTTGAATCGCGCCATTCGCGACCAGGTGATCTCCATGCCCTCCAGCAGCGTTCAGACCGGCACGGTTTCGGCGTAGATCCGCGTCACGCGCTCACAGTCCGCGGTCTTTCTACTTCGATTCCCGCGCCCTGTTCAATAAAGTTCACGATGGCGGAGTGATCCAGATCGCCTTTTCCCTCATTCATGAGCGTGATCAACATCTGTTGCACCAGGCTGGTCAGCGGCAAGGGCACCTTCATTGATTCACCGGCCAGCAATGCATTGCGCAGGTCCTTCTGGTGCAGCCGGATCCGGAAGCCGGGCTTGAAATTCCTCCCGATCACCATGGGGGCCTTGGCATTGAGGACCGTGCTGCCCGCTAAGCCTCCCTTGACAGCGTTGAAAACCACTTCGGGATCGAGGCCGGCTCGAGTGGCTAAGACCAGGGCTTCGCCCATCGCGGCGATATTGCATGCCACCATGATCTGGTTGGCGAGTTTCGTAACGTTGCCGGCGCCCACCGGGCCGGTCAGCAGTACGCTCGAGCCCATCTTTTCAAGGACAGGCTTGACGGTTTCGAACGCACGGGCTTCACCGCCGACCATGATCGCCAAGGTACCGTCGATGGCTTTGGGTTCTCCGCCGCTAACCGGCGCATCCAAGAACTCGACGCCCTTCGCGGCGCACGCTGCTCCAATTTTTTGCGAAACCATCGGACTGATGGAACTCATGTCCACCAAAATGCAGCCCTTGCGTGCTCCTTCTAAGACGCCAGCCGGGCCAAGCACGGCGACTTCAACGTCAGGACCGTCCGGTAACATCGTGATCACGATTTCCGATTTCGAAGCCACATCTGAGCTTGATTCGCCGCGCGCGGCGCCACTGGCTACGACCTCGTCGACGGAACCGCGCACAACATCGTGAACGATCAGCTGGTGTCCAGCTTTGAGCAAATTCTTCGCCATGGGTCGACCCATAATTCCAAGGCCGATGAATCCGATAATAGACATTCGCTACCTCCTATTAAGACCGAAAGTGATTATATGACACCCGAACGACTGGACGTGCGATCTTATTTGGTGGTAAACGAAAAAAGGCTTGCCCCAGCCATAGATTGACCGAGTCTGCACGGCGATAGATGATGAATTGCGGCGTCTCGGCCACGATGTCTACATCGAGAGAGGCGACGGATACTTCTCCTTCTGGAAAGGCGACGCGAACAACTGGTTCGACCGAACTGTGAACGTGCCAAAGGTGGAAGTCGTGCTTCGATTTTATGTCTTCAGACCACGCCGCAATCTTCGACCCGCAAGCGAAGCTAGTCCAATGCCAAATAACACAAGCGACGAGGGCTCGGGCGTCGGCTGAAAGGCGATGTCTCCCGCAAAGTTCGTCCCCGTGTTTCCGATGAAAGTTGCAGCGCCCGTTGTCGGATTGAGGATAGAAACTCCGGCGAAGAATTGCCCCGTGCCGGGACCAAGATCGCCAGCACCATTACCTGCCCAGATCACGCCCGTACCGCTAATACCAAGAGCAGAGTAGAAGTCGGGTACCGGCACCGAGGTGAGTATGGCTGCGGTAACTGGATTCAGAGTGTCCAACGCACAGTTGAGTTGGTCCGGTCCACCGCAGTTTGTTGCTTGGCCGGTAAGATTCAAATTCGCCGACGTCATATAAAGCGTCCCATTCGGCGCGAAGGCGATGGCCCCGAAAAAGACGCCCGTGTTTCCAATGAGTGTTGCTGTACCGGTGGTCGAAATCGTGTAGAGGTTATCCGTACCAGTAAAGTTCACGTCGTTTGGGCTTTGAATCCCGAAAATCGTGTTCGTACCCGGCTGGGTTGCTAGGTCGGCAATGCTAACCGAAGTGCCAGTGGCAGTCTCGATTAAATTGCTGGAGATGAGCGCTCCCGTCTGAGGGTTAATCTGGATTAGATCGCTGGTGGTGTTTGGACCGGGAGGCGGAAGCTTGCCGCCGCCATTTTGCGTAGATCCCCAGAGATTTCCGTTTGAAGTAAACGTCAAACCGCTGATCACGCCGACCCCAGCAGGCGTACCGATTACCGTGACCGCTCCAGTCGCTGGATTGATAGTGCCGATCGCGCCGTTGTTCATCGAAACGCCGTTCTGTCCTCCAAGCCCGACGTAAATCGTCGCGGCTTCGATTTTAACGGTTGCAACAGCAAGGAGCGTAATGCACACTGCGATCAGAATGCGGGAAGTTTGCTGCATGCGAGCACCTCATTTTGAGATTTGATACCAGGAGTTTATGTTAGATACCGCCCCGCAGGAGCATATAACAAAAACTGCCTTCGCCGCAATCTGTCCACACATCGAAAGTACTATTAGTCCTGGTCGCAGAATACCGCGAACGCGGTTGTTGAAGTCGGTGGTCCATCGGCGCTTGGCGACGAAACGGTCGATGCGTGGAGTAAGCGCCACGCGGCGTCGAAATCCGAGGACAAGATTGCGGTTAGCGAGGCGTCCTGATGATTTGCTACGGGGTCCTCGCCCTCGTGTCGCCGCACGACCTGTAATTTTCTCTGGAATACCCGATTTTATTGTGGTGCGAACGGGGAGGGTCGAACTCCCATGGCCTTTCGGCCGCCAGATCCTAAGTCTGGTGCGTCTGCCAGTTCCGCCACGTTCGCAGCGCAGGACTCGCTTCAGACTTAGGATACCAATTCAGACTCAGGACGCCAATTCAGATTCAAGATACCGAGGCACAGGTTTATGCCAGCAAATCCGCCAACTCTTCGATGCGGCGCGGCCGGGCCAGCCGCGGCGCTGGATTTCCGCATGGGCACTTGCTTATGCCGGCCTTCAGATCTTTGAAATCGCCCACCAGATGCAGTCCATCGTGCGCGTCACACTCCATCGCGATCAGTTCGTTGCCGGCGCTGAGAAGCTGCTCGAATACCGGAACGCCGAACGTTCTCCAGAACAGCTCGCGATCCGAAGTGGTAAGCCCCTCCTGTCCGTCATAGCTGAAGGCCACCACCGAGTGCTGCGGTTGAACGCCTGCGCGAGCGAGCCGGCGCAACTGGTCCGGCGGTCCGGCGATTGAGGTCGGCTGAAAACGATCGGCAGCCTCATTCCAGCCGGCCGGAAAGACGCGCGTCAGCTTGGTTTCTTGAAAGCCCGGCGCCAGAATAGCGGTGCGAGGCATGGGGTCCATCGGGTGAACGAATCGAGCGCCGTTTTTGCGGCGTCGCAACTGGATACGTACAATCATGGCGGTTTCCGCCAATGAAGTGCCGCTCGAACTGCGATTGTCTCAGGAAAACAATTGCATCAAATTCTCGTGGAAAATCAGCCGCGCCGTTTCCTCGGTGATGCCGATTTCGTACAACGCCTTGGTCTGCGCCTCGAAGATCTCCTGGTTCCAACCACGCGGAAAATAAGAGGAATCAGTGCCGAAGAGCAGACGTTTGGGTCCGGCCACCTCAAGTGCCCGGCGGAACACCGCGCGCAAATCAACATCAGCCTCTTCGTAACGCATCCACCTATTGCTGCTCGACGTATCGAGGTATACGTTGGGGCATAGATCGCACAGCATGAGCGATTCCCGGAGATATCCTGCGCCAAAATGAGGGATTACGAACCGAATCTGCGGATACCGAAGAGCCATGGCGTGAACATCGATTGGATTGGAAAAGCGCATGTCGAAAGGCGACGGCAAACCCAGCTTCTTTCGAACGCCGACGCTCAGCACGCCGCAATGTACAAATGCGATTGTGCGCGGGCTGTTCGCCAGACAGATCCAGCACCGCGGCCACCCGGTCGTCCTGGATTGAGTAACGATGCATCGCCGGAAAGAAGCACAAGCCGTGGATATGGCCGCTCGCGAGGGCACGTTGCGACGTCGGCGGCTGGAGAAGGCGCCACCGGATTCACCATCATGTAGCCGTAGAATCGCTGAGGAAACGCGCGGACCGCGGCGATGACCGATTCCTGATCGCCCGGCACGCTCGCAATCAAGGCTGCTCTGCTGACGCCATTGACGATCCAGTTCCTGAGCCCAGGCAGCGGCCAGATGCTCGGGATTCTCGGAGGGCAGTTGCCAGCCGAGCAGTGGCGCGAGCGAGTCCACGGGCGCATTTTTCTGCTCGGCCAGCGCGGCGAAAAACCGATGCGAAAAGAAATGGACGTGCGCGTCCGATACGGCCAGCGCGCCCCAGGGCGTCTCCATCACTGGCCTGGCTGGTCCGGCATCGGCACTGGAAAACGCGTGATGCCCGCGGCGAGCGCCACCTGCGTGAGACCCGCGACATTATTGACGCTCAGCTTCTTCATCATGGTCTTGCGATAGCTGCGCACCGTTTGAAGACCCAGATCGAGCATCACTGCTATCTCTTTGCTGGTTTTTCCTTCCGCCACTAGCCGGAGCACTTGCAGCTCGCGAGGCGAGAGATCGGACAGCGCCGACGCCGTGGGTTTCGACTCCAGATCGCCGCGCTGGATGCGCTGCAGCAGACGGTCAGACACCTGCGGGCTCAGATACGATCCGCCTTTGGCAACCGTGCGCAGCGCGTCCACCAGATCGTCGTCGGAAGCTTTTTTCAGTACAAACGCACGCGCGCCGGAGCGAATCGCGCTCACCACCGAATGCTCATCGTCGTACATCGAGAGAATGATGATCTTGGCCTCGGGATTGTGGCGCAGAATCTCGGTGGTGGTTTCGATTCCGTTCAGGCCAGGCAGGCCGATGTCCATCAGAATGATGTCGGGGCGCTTCTTCTTGCAAATCTGGACCGCTTCGGTCCCGCTCTCCGCTTCGCCGATTACCTGGAACTCTTCGCTGTGCCGCAGAATGGCTTTAATCCCATCTCTCATGATCTTGTGATCGTCGACGAGAAGAACCTGAAAAGGCATAGTAGCTAACTGGCGCTCCCGGATAGACTAGACAGAGGATAGCTGGCGCGCACCACGGTGCCTTCCTCCGCGGATCCTTTCACCTTCAAAGACACCTCGCTTTTGCTGGCGTAATAGTCCATCAGCATCTGTCCCAACGGCGCTGTGATGGAGTCGGTAGTGTCCAGGTATCCATTATCATGCACTTCGAGAACGCATTCCCCCCGCGCTCTCTTGACTTGAATCTCGATCGTAGTGCATTCCGGGCGGGCCAGTGCATTATCCACGGCGCACTCGGCGATTTTGTAAAAGGTCTTGGCGATCGCGGTCGGCACGTGGAGGCTCGGATCAAAGTGCAACCGAAACGTGCCGGAAAAATTCTCGCGAACCTTTCCGGCCAGACGGTCCAGCGCGAACTGCAAGCCCGCCCGCTCCACCACCGACGGGTTCAATTCGTTGCTGATATCGCGCAACTGTTCGATCACCTGCTCGAGCATGTTTTGAATCTCGGCAGCACGCTCCTCAATTCCGGGAGCTTCAGCCCGGAAATCCATCCGCATGGCGTCAAGCTGCAGTCCAACGGCGCTCAACACCTGGCTCACGTCATCATGCAACAGCCGGGAAACCCGTCCCAGCGCAGCTTCGTGTTCGCTGACTGCCGCGAACAGCATCTGGGCCAGCGCAGGCTGTGGGGGCGCCACCCCTTTGCCTTTCATAAATAGGTACTGGGCCTACTAGGCTTATCGCTCATCATGCATGATTTTGGGCCGCAACGCAACAAGAAAGTAGGGAATTGTTTTGTAGACGGCGCCGGCGACTGGCTCTTTTGGAAATGGCCGATACTGCGGCCAAGAGCCTATTTGCGGGCTCAAGACGCGTTTGGCGGCTGTCACGATGTTACTTGCGACCAGACCGTACTTCTTCATCAACTCTTCGCCCGTGCCCGATTCCGCGTAGGTGTCCTGAATGCCCACGAACTCCATGGCGCAAGGCCGGGTCTCGACCACTACCTGCGCCACACGCACGCCCAGGCCGGTGGCCACCAGGTGCTCTTCGGCTACAACGATGGCCCGCGTTCCGCTCGCGGCTCGCTCAATGGCGTCGCGATCCAGCGGCTTGATGGAGTACATGTCGATCACGCGGGCAGAGATGCCTTCCGCTTCCAGAGACTCCTGCGCGCGAATGGCTTCGGCCACCAGCAGCCCGTGAGCGATAATCGTGAGATCCTTGCCGTCGGTCAACTGAATGGACTTGCCAATCTCGAAGTGCTGATCCGCGGCATGAACGATGGGCGCCTTGGGCCGGCCGGCCCGAATGAACACCGGGCCAACATGCGCCACCGCAGCGTGAACCAGCGCCCGCATCGATACTTCATCCGCCGGAGACAGCACGGTGAAACCGGGCAGCGAACAGGCCAGGCCCAGATCCTCAATACTCATCTGCGACGGCCCGTCCTCGCCGATCGAAATGCCGCTGTGCGTGCCCACCACTTTCACGTTCACGTTCGGAAACGCGATTGTAACTCGCATTTGCTCGAATCCCTTGTTCATGGCGAAACAGGAAAAACTCGCGGCGAACGGGATCTTTCCGCTGGAGGCTAGGCCGGCGCCGATGGCGATCATATTGGCTTCGGCGATCCCGCATTCGACGAACCGGTCCGGAAATTCTTTCGCGAAAAAATGCGTGTACGTGGATTTCGAAAGGTCGGCGTCCAGCGCCACGACATTCTTATTCTCGCGGCCCGGCTTCCACCAGCGCCTGGCCGAAAGCCTCGCGCGTGGCCACGCCCAGCTTCAGTTCGAATTTCGTTTTAGTTTCCATTAGGCCAGCTCCACCAATGCTTTTTTCATCTCTTCCTCGGTGGGCGCGGTTCCGTGGAACTTCGGATTGTTCTCCATGAACGATACGCCTTTGCCCTTGATGGTGTGGGCAATGATTGCGGTCGGCTTGCCTTTGGTCGCGGCCGCTTCGGCAAACGCGGCCTGCAAAGCCGGGATGCTGTGCCCGTCCAACTCGATGGTGTGCCATTTGAAAGCTCGCCATTTTTCGGGCAGCGGATCGAGCGGCATGATGTCATCCACGAAGCCGTCCAGTTGGATGCGATTGTAATCGACGATGGCGACCAGGTTGTCGACGCTCTTGTCGCCGCCGAACATAGCGGCCTCCCAGATTTGGCCCTCCTGGCTTTCGCCGTCGCCCAGAACGACGTAGCTCCGCGACGGACGTCCATCCAGCTTGGCCGCCAGCGCCATGCCGATGCCGAGGGAGAGCCCTTCGCCCAGCGAACCCGTGGAGGCCTCGAGCGCCGGAATAAAGCGCACATCCGGGTGGCCTTGATAGATGGAGCCGAGCTTCCGCAGCGTGTTCAATTGATCCTTGGGCGTGTAGCCGCATTCGGCCATCACACTGTACAGCACCGGCGCGGCGTGGCCCTTTGAAAGGATGAAGCGGTCGCGATCCGGCCATTTGGGATTCTGCGGATCGTGCTGCATCACGTCGAAAAACAGCGTCACCAGGATCTCGACCGCCGATAGCGATCCGCCGGGATGGCCCGACTTGGCGTGCGTGATCATCTCCACGATCTCCCGCCGCATTTGCTTGGCGATCGCTTGCAGTTCCGCTATATCATTCGTCTTTTTCATCTGCCTCTTTCAATGTAGCAATGCCCGGCGGCGGGATGTCGAACCGCCGCGCCAGTTGGGCCGCGAGTTCTCCGGCGGACGTAAACACGAGTCCGTGCATGCCTAGCGCTTCGGCTCCGTGAATATTTTCAAGCCGGTCGTCGATGAAAAGTGCGTCATCGGCGTCAATGCCTAGGCCGCGTAGGCAGTGCTCGTAGATTTCAGGCGCCGGTTTTGAGATTCCCAGCTCACACGAGAACGTCCGTTGATCGAATTCCGGCAGCCATTGGCAGCGAAGCACGGCGTCGCGGACCGTGAACGGCATGTTGGAAAGCAGCGCGATCTTAAACCTGGCTTTTCCAAGTTGCCGAGCCCAATGCGGCATCAGCGGATCGGGATAGGTCCAGCTCATGGCATCCAGCCGATTTAGTTGGTCGATTTGAGCGGCCGTGACTGGACCAAAATCGCGCCAGTATTCGGCGGGGTTGAGTTTGGCTTCGTCGTACGCGAGGCGATAGCGCCAGTAGATTTGCTCAAACTGGTCGCGCGGCAGCTTCACGATCGCAGCCATGGCTTCCACCTCTGCGGCATGCTGCGGCTGGCACAAAACATTTCCATAGTCGAAAATTACGGCCTTCATAACTGTCCCTAGTTTATGCTGACTTGATCTCGGTCCAGAGCCGATCTCGCAGTCGCTGCATCGCAGGATCTACGGTGCGGGCCCATTCACCCTGCGCCACCACCGCCGCGCTAGGATACAGCGTCGGATTGTCACGAAATACCGCCGGCAAAATCTTCCGCGCCCCCGCATTAGTGGTTGTCGTCCGTGCCGCCAGCGCATTCGCAGCCGCGATGTCCGGCCGCAGCAGAAAGTTGATGAACTGATGCGCCAGTTCCGGATGCTTACTCTCACGCAGGATCACCGAACAGTCCGGATAAACCGCGTATCCTTCCGCCGGATACACAAAGCCGACGTCCCGCGATGAATCCATGGCCTGTTGCGCAGTCGTGTTCCACATGTGCGCCGCCAGCACATCGCCGCTCACCAATTGGTCGCGCACTTCGGCATTCAAATAAGCTCGCAGCAGCGGCTTTTGGCGGATCGCTTCGGTGGAGGCGCGTTGAAGCTCGCCGGCGTCGCTGGTATTCACCGAGAGCCCCAGCTTCTTTAGACAAGCACCGATCGTATCGAACGGATCGTCCAGCATGGTCATACGGCCGCGCAGCCGCTCGTCCCACATATCTACCCAGGCTTTGGGCGGCGGGTTCAGCTTGCGATTGTAAGCAATGCCGGCCGCTGTCACCATGTAGGGGACGGACCACTTCAGCTCCGGGTCCCACTCCGGCTGTTGGAAGGCCGGCTCGAGCGCGGCCAGATTCGGAAGCAGTTCACGACGAATCGGCGACAGCAGTCCATTCGCGATCATGGGCTTCACCAAGTAGTCGGTTGGAAACACAATGTCCCAACCGGAATTTCCCCCCATGACGCGCGCCAGCATCTCTTCATTGCTTTCGTAGATCCCGTAGCGTACGCGAGCACCGGCCGCCGCTTCGAACTTAGGCACCGTTTCAGGATCGATATAGGCCGACCAATTGAATACGTTCAGGCGCTGCCTTCGATCGCGGCTGCAGGCAGCCAGCCCCGCCGTCGCCATGAGAAAATGGCGTCGCTTCACGTGGTCCGGAGCCTCTCGGAAATCAGGATCAGCGCGCCGAAACCAACCACGATCATGGCCGAGATCGCATTCACCACCGGATTCACTCCGCGCCGAGCAATCGCGTAAATCACCATGGGCAGCGTCTCGGAATCAACTCCGGCCACCAGGCTGGTGATGACATAATCGTCGAACGATACCGTGAAGGCCAGCAGCGCCGCCGCGATCACGCCTGGGAGAATCGCCGGTAACGTCACATAGCGAAACGCTTGCCATTCGTTGGCGCCGAGATCGAGCGCGGCCTCTTCAAGCTGCGCATCCACCGTTCGCAGACGCGCCATCACGACGATCACCACGTAGGCGATCGAAAAGGAGATGTGAGCCAGGATGACAGTGTGCATTCCCAACTGCACGTGCAGAGAATCGAAAAATCCACTGATAGAAGGCGAGCAGCGAGATGCCGGTCACGATCTCCGGCGTCACTAGTGAAAGATAAAGCGAGCCAGTGAGGACAGGCGAGCCGCGCTTCCACAATCCATAAGCGCACAGGGTTCCGATGATCGTCGAGACGACGGTGGCGAAGATCGCAATAATCAGACTGTTCCAGGATGCCTCAATCAACTGGGAATCCTGCAACGCGCCCGTGTACCAGCGCAGCGAAAAGCCCTCCCAGACCGTGAAGCGCGATGCATTGAAGCTGAACACGGCCAGTATAAGCAACGGCAGATGGAGAAACAGAAACGCCCCCAGCGCGTAGATCGACAGCGAGACTCCTGGGCGCTTCATAGCAGACCCTCTTCGCCACGGCGCACGAACACCGCCAGCAGCAACATCACCACCGCCATCAACGCTAGCGAGACCGCCGAGCCGAACGGCCAGTCGCGCGCAGTTGTGAACTGGTTCTGGATGAGGTTCCCGATCATCACGGATTTTCCGCCGCCCAGCAGATCAGGCGTCAGATAAGCGCCCAGGCAGGGAATGAAAACCAAGATCGTGCCGGCGCGGATGCCGGGCGCGCACAGCGGGACCATCACATGCGTGAGCGTGGCCCAGGGACGCGCGCCGAGATCCGCCGACGCCTCAAGCAGGTTGCGGTCTAGCCGTTCGAGCGTGGCGTAAAGCGGCAGGACCATGAACGGCAGATAGCCGTAGACCAGTCCGAGGATCACTGCGCCGTCATTGTAGAGCAGCGGAAGCGGACTATGTATGAGTCCCAGCTTCTGGAGCAACGTATTGATCAGCCCGGTGTCCCGGAGAAGAAACATCCAGGCATAAGTGCGTACTAAGAAACTGGTCCAGAAGGGAAGCATCACCAGGCTGAGATAGAGGTCTTTCTGTTTGCCCGATCGGGAAATGAAGAGCGCGAGCGGAAATCCGAGCAGCAGGCAGAGGACGGTGGAAACGCCGGCGATCCAAAATGAGCGCCAGAGAATCGCCAGATAGATTGGGTCTATCAAGTGCTGATAGCTTTCGGCCGTCCAGGGCAGGGAAATACTGCCGTAAGTTCCGCGGGTCAGAAAGCTATAGGCCAGTATGATCGCGAGCGGCGCCAGGAACAGCGCCAACATCACGGCCCAGGATGGAGCCAGAAACCAGGCGCGCAGCCGATTCATTCGAATGTCTGCTCGTCGCCAGGCTCCCACGAAACGTAAACGGCCTCGCCCGCCGCGAACGGTTCCGTGAGCCGCGAGACTTGGGCCACCACCGTCTGGCCGTCGGCTAAGCGCGCTTCCACGTGGACGCAGTTTCCCAAAAAAGTCGATTGCACGACGGTCGCCAGACTGGAACGGGCCTCTTGCCCGGCCGTACTCTTCGCGATTCGCAACGCTTCCGGCCGCACGCCGATATTTCCGATCCAATTGATAGCGCCCAGAAACGACGCCACGAAGCGGGTCCGCGGCCGCAAGTAGACTTCTTCCGGCGTGCCCACCTGCTGCAGTTCGCCGGCATTCATGACCCCCAGGCGGTCCGCCATCGACAGCGCCTCTTCTTGATCGTGCGTGACGAACAGGAAGGTGATGCCGACGCGCCGCTGCAGGTCCTTTAGCTCCGCCCGCACCTGCTTACGCAAATTCGGATCGAGCGCGGAAAGCGGTTCGTCCAGCAACAGGACTTCCGGCGCCAGCACCAGCGATCGTGCCAGCGCCACCCGCTGTCGCTCGCCCCCGGAAATTTCGGAAGGATAGCGCGATTCTTTGCCCGCCAATTGCACCAGCTCCAGCACCTCGCTGACGCGCTTCCCAATATGATTTTCGGACCTGCGATGCAATCCGAACTCTATGTTCTGTTGCACGGTCAGATGCGGAAAAAGGGCATAGTTCTGGAATACGGTGCTGACATTGCGCTGGTAGGGCTTCAGATGGTGAATGTTGGCGCCACTCAAGCGGATCTCGCCGTGGCTTGGCTCTTCGAAACCGGCGATCAGCCGCAAAGTAGTGGTCTTCCCGCATCCGGACGGGCCAAGCAGCGCGAAAAACTCGCCTCTCTCAATGCTCACGGAAATGCCGTTGACGGCGCGATGGGTAGGGTAGTGCTTCGAGACTTCCCGAAGCTCCAGGACAGCATTCATGTCCAAGTCAGGTTGAAGCTACCACCGGCGCATCTGTGACGATTGGCAAATGACAAGCGCTCCAGGCATCGAAGCCGCCGATCACATTCAACACCTGTTCGAACCCGGCGCGCTGGAGCAAACTGGCTGCGATGGCGCTACGATAGCCGCCTTTACAGTAGACCGCGACAGGCTTCGATTTGTCGAGGTCGCCGAAAGCCCTCGTCAAATTGTCCAGTGGCTTATTCAGCGCGTGCTGCGCTCGCCCGCCTTGCCATTCGGACGCTCTCCGTACATCGAGCACCTGAATGCCGTTCGGGTCTTCCAGCAATAAATCGTGAAGCTGCTCAACGGAAATCTGCGACGTCTGTTCTATCGGCAGTCCCGCGCTGGCCCAGCCGGCGATTCCCTCGTCGAGATATCCGGTTACCTTTTCAATGCCCACGCGACTCAACCGCAGCCGCGATTCATCGACCTTTTGATGGTCGTCGGAAACCAATACAATCTCCTTGTCCAGGCCGAGCACGATGGCCGCCCACGAAGCGTATTGGCCAGCGAGCCCGATCTGAATCGATCCAGGAACGTGCGCCGCGCCAAATTCCGCCGGCGAACGCGTGTCTAGAATGATCGCGCCGCCATCTCGCCTCGACACAACCTCGTTCGGTGACAACGCGGGAAGCACCGGCAGCTCCAGCAGGGGTGCAGCCCCCGATCGATTGATCTCGACATCCAGAGCGAAATAGCCGGGCCGCTCCGGAAGCTCGGCGGTCAGCAGCTTCACGAATTCCGAACGGCTGGTGGGACGTAAAGCATAGTTTGTCGCCTTCTCGTTCCCGATGGTAGAGCTGCGCTCGGAACTCATTTGCCGCCCGCACAACGATCCGGCGCCGTGCGCGGGAAACACCAGGACATCATCCGGAAGCTTGAGGAGTTTGCGATGCAGGCTGTCGTAGAGCATGCCGGCCAGTTGCTGCGGCGTCAGGTCGCCTGAAAGATCCGGCCGCCCCACATCGCCGATAAACAAAGTATCCCCGGTCAGCACTGCCAGCGGATGATCCGGCTTTTCGAGATCCGTTACCAGCACCGAAACACTCTCGATGGTATGCCCGGGCGTTTCCAGAAACTTCAAATTGACATTTGCCGAAAGTGAGTTCGTCGCCGTCGTGAATCGGCACATGCGGGAACGTCGCGCCGGCCTTCGCGCCCAGATAAATTTTCGCGCCGGTGCGCGCGGCGAGCTCCTGGTGCCCCGAAACAAAATCAGCGTGCAGGTGGGTCTCGATGACATATTGGATCGAGAATCCGTGCTTGGCGGCCTCTTCGAGATATATCCCGACGTCGCGCTGAGGATCGACCACGGCCGCGATCCCTTCCGAGCCCAGCATGTAGGAGGCGTGTGACAGACACGTCAGATAAAACTGCTCGAAGTAGTACATCCGCCTCCTACCTGTCGCTATCGCCGGCTCAAGGTCACTTCGCGGAATTAAACCGCTTCTCGATCTCCGGCCAGTTTACAACGTTCCACCAGGCCGCGATATATTCCGGCCGGCGGTTCTGATACTTCAAATAATACGCGTGCTCCCACACATCCAGCGCCCATCACCGGAAATTTGCCCTCCATGACCGGGCTGTCCTGATTGGCCGTGGAGATAATCTCGACCTTGCCGCCCGATTTCACCAGCCAGGCCCAACCGGATCCGAATCGGCTGGCGCCCGCCGCGTTGAATTTTTCCTTGAACTGATCGAAGCTTCCGAAAGTGCTGTTGATCGCCTGCGCGACGTTGCCCGACGGGAGTGCCGCCGGCTTTCGGCGCCATGATCTGCCAGAACATGCTGTGGTTGATGTGGCCGCCTCCGTTGTTGCGCACCGCCGTCCGGATATTTTCCGGCACGATGGCGCAGTTGTTGGCCAGCAGCTCCTCGACTGGTCTTGTTCTGCAGATCCGGCGCCGACTCCAGCGCCTTATTCAGATTCGTGACATACGCGCCATGGTGTTTGTCGTGATGGATCTCCATGGTCTGTTTGTCGATGTAAGGCTCCAACGCGTCGAACGCGTACGGAAGCGGGGGAACAGTAAATGCCATAATCCTCCTCTTAGAGTGTGTTGGTTATTAGCCGGCCGTGCCGCCGGCTTTTTCAAATGCATCCGCGAGACGGAACATGCCCGCCTCGTCAAAATGTCTTGTCATGATCTGCATGCCGACCGGCAGACCCGCGGCCGTCTTTCCGCACGGCACGCTCATGCAAGGGATGCCCGCCAGGTCGCCCGTGATGGTGTAAATGTCGGACAGATACATCTCCAGCGGGTCGTCGATCTTTTCTCCGATCTTGAATGCCGGGAACGGCGAGACCGGCGCGACAATCGCGTCCACTTCCGCAAATGCTCTTCGAAAATCTTCCGCGATCAGCGCCCGCACATTTTGCGCCTTCAGATAATACGCGTCATAATAGCCGTGGCTCAGAACGTAAGTTCCGAGCATGATGCGCCGCTTGCATTCCGCTCCGAAACCGGCTCCGCGCGTGGCGCGATACATATCGCTCAATGTTTCCGATTCGCTGCGCGATGTGTATCGAACGCCGTCGTACCGGGCCAGGTTCGAGCTGGCTTCGGCGGTGGCGATGATGTAGTAGCAGGCGCACAGCGTATTTGGTCGCCGGCAGGCTAATATCGCGAACCTCGCAGCCCGAGCTTCTTCAGCACCTCGATGCCTTTGGCGATCAGAGTCGCCCGTTTCGCTCCCCAAGCCTTCGAAATATTCCCGAGGCAAGCCGATTCGCTTGCCCTTCACGTTGCCCGTCGAGCGCGGCAACATAATCGGGCACCGGAGCAAAAGCGGAAGTCGAGTCGCATTCATCGCGGCCGGCGATGGTTTGAAGCAACAGCGCCGCGTCGCGCACCGTGCGCCCGAACGGCCCGATATGGTCGAGCGAGCTGGCGAACGCTACCAGCCCATAGCGCGAAACCCGGCCATAGGTCGGCGTCACTCCCACCACGCCGCAGAAAGATGCCGGCTGCCGAACCGATCCGCCGGTGTCCGATCCTAAAGCGAGCTACCGCCGTTCCTTGCGCCATCGCCGCTGCCGAGCCGCCGCTCGACCCTCCCGGCACGCGATCGAGCGCGGCTGGATTTTTCACCGGTCCAAATGCGGAATTCTCGTTGGAAGATCCCATGGCGAACTCGTCGCAATTCGTTTTGCCGAGGATGACGCCGCCGGCTTGTTCCAGTCGCACCACGGCCGTCGCGTCGTACGGCGGGATGTAGCGCTCCAACAGCCGCGACCCGCAGGTCGTGCGCACGCCCTTCGTGATGATGACGTCTTTAACGGCAACCGGAACCCCGGCCAATGGTCCCGGATCTTCGCCCGCGGCTAGCTTCCGGTCCACGCGCTCCGCCGCTGCCAGCGCGCGCTCCGGACGAAAAGTGCAGATAGGCGTTGGTTTTCGGATTCTCGGCTTTCGCAAACTCGAGCGCCGATTGCGCCAGTTCGACGGCGCTGAATTCGCGCGCGGCCAAGCCCTTGCGAACTTGCTCGACAGTGAGGGTACGCGACGCTTGCTGCCTGCGCGCTCATCGCTCGATCACCTTCGGCACCTTGAAATATCCCGATCCGGCAAGCGGCGCATTGGCCAGCGCGGCTTCGTTGCCAAGACACGGGCGTTCTTGATCCTCGCGCAGCGTGGCGGTTTCCTCGGCGTCGTACAGCACTTGCGCCATAGGCTCGACTTGAGACGTGTCGACTTCGTTCAGAGTATCAATGTGGGTCAGGATTTCGTCCAGATCTTTCGAAAGCCGGCCGATCTCCTGGTCGCTCAGTTTGAGATTTGCGAGGTCGGCCACGTAGCGAACTTCCTGTTCGGTGATCTTCACGCCGACGCCTTTTTCCTCGCCTGTTTATATACGATGCGCATCCCGGGATCGTCGATTCGCGTCGGCTTCGTCAGTCGGCTTCGAATCGTTCAGGCTCAGCGCCGGTTGTGGCGGCCGGCGCGGCGTCGCGACGCGAAACTCGACGTCGGTGATGATGCCCGCTGCCCAGAACTTCCTGCAATTTCGCTAGAATTTGAAAGCGCAGATAGAAGAGATGCTTCTGCCAGATGCCGTCTTCCACTTCGACGATCAGCGATCCACGCACCAGCGATTTCGCCGCCGCATGCGCGGCGATACGCTTTCCCACCGCCGCCGGCCAAGCTGCGCGCGCCAGGTCATCTTGGAGATGGCATCGGAAAGTTTCAGTTTTGCAAGCGATTTGCCGGCGCGTTCCATTAGCCCGAACTCATTTTAGCATCCGTGACAGAGTAGTTCGCGTCAGCGGCCCGCTCAGTCATTGACCCGCGCGGAATGCCTTCAACTGTAAGTTGGGCACGGAGCGGAAATGGCGCATGTTACCCGTTGCCAGGATAGTGACCGTTTGGCGCGCTGTGGCCGCGATCAACGCATCCGCCATCTGGAGGCCATCTTTTCGCGCGTGCTCCTCGACTAGTGTGAGGGCCAGATGGCTCATAGCTTCATTAAGCGGAATCACACGAAAGCTGCTCTCCTGAAAGAATCGTCGCATCGTTCTGATTTCCTCTTGGGAGCGCGCTCCTTGATATAGTTCCATCACCGATACAATCGAGACAGACCGGTCCGCTTGCCGTTCTATTAGTTCTGCTGCTGGTCGATTTCCGCGAAAGAACCAGATCAGCACATCCGTATCAAAGATCATGGAAACGGCTCTGCCTTAGTTTCCGGACGAACTTTTGCACGTTACTTAAATCCTTACGATCTTTCCACATGCCGAACGCTTCACTCGTGCGAACTTTGGCACCGCTGCGCGGAGAACGGACCGGCACGATACGTGCCTTCTCTTTTCCGCGATATAACACAGTGATGGTCTCCCCGCGCTCGACCGCCTTCAGCACGTCTTTCGTCCGATATCGAAGATCCAGAATAGTCGCTTTCATGCCAACAAAGCCCTTGTTCCAAATGTCTATTTAATAGTATACACTTCTAAATTGGCTCATCATCGCCACGAAAACATCGTCATCATCGGCGCCGGGATCATCGGCGCATCCCTGGCCTACCATCTCGCCAAACGTGGAGCCCGTGTCACCATCGTCGACGCCCAGCATCCCGCTGCCGGAGCTACCGGCAAATCCTTCGGATGGCTGAACGCGACTTTCTCCAAGCGCCCGCGCTCCTACTTCGACTTCAGCATGCTCGGCATCGACGGCTGGCACCGGCTCGAAGAGGAGCTCGCCGGCGATCTGCAAGTCCAATGGGGCGGCAGTGTGGCTTGGTTTCCACCTGGGCCTGACGCCGAACAATTGTGTCGCGATGTCCTGCACCATCGGCAATGGGGCTACGCCGTGCGGCTCTTGGACGAAGCCGAAGTGCGGCAGTTACTGCCTCGTGTTTCACCAGGGCCGATCGGCGCGGCGTGCCACTCGGAGCCCGAAGGCGCCGTCGATCCGATCCACGCGGCCTCGGTGCTCCTGGATAGGAGTCGACAAAAAGGCGCCGAGGTCCGGTATCCCTGCCAGGTGACCGGCTTCGATCTCGCCGCCGGCCGCGTGAGAGCTGTACACACCAGCGAGGGCGCTATCGATGCCGACACTGTTGTACTGGCTTGCGGAGTCAACTCGCCGGCATTGGCCCAACTCGCAGGCGTGAACGTGCCACTCAAAGATGCTCCGGGAATCCTGGTTCACATCACTCCTCAGCACCCGCTTGTCGACCCCATCGTGCAGGCTCCAGGCGTTCACTTCAGGCAGAAGCTCGACGGACGAATCGTGGCGGGCGGCCAGATTGTCGGCGGGGCTGGCACCGCGCAAACGCCGGAAGCCGATGAACTGAAAATCTTTCAAAGGCTTGGCGAATTCTTGGACTTCGCCGGAGCGATCGAGCAAGTGACACTTGGCTACCGCGTCATGCCCGCCGACGAATACCCGATCATCGGCTTCTCCGAACAGTGTCCCAATCTATACGTGGCCGCGACCCACAGCGGCGTCACGCTCGCCCCAATAATCGGCGAACTGGCCGCGGTCGAAATTGTGGACGGCGCGCAGCAGCCGCTTCTCGCGCCCTACCGCCCCGAGCGCTTTGCTTAGTTCTCGCGAAACCTGCTCACCGCGACACCGGCAACTTGGTAGCGTTGGACGCCATTCCATTTTGAGTGACTAGCAGAGTCAGATTGCCCGTTTGAGCGCTCGCTGGAACTTGGAAGTTGATTTGATAGAGCCCGGCGAAACCGGGAGTGAGGCCGGCATAAATAATGGTTGCGGTCTGGCCGTCCACCATGAGCGTAGGCTGCAAAGTTACCGGAGCTACCGGCGATATGGCTCCCGAATCGACAGTCGGATTAGTCGCGCCCATCCCCACCAGGTAAATGACCAGGAACTCGCCTGGCTTAGCTGGATGGCCGGCATCCACCAACGTATAATCCACGCCATGCTGCGCGATCACCTGACCGTCGGCAGTGGCGGCTATGCCGGGAGCGGCCGGAACGACATCAATCTGGTCAGGCAAGGTAAGCGCTCCGTTGGCGCTGACGACGGTCGCGTACTGCTGGTTGGGCTTCAACGCACTTGGGATTTGAACGTCCAGCTGGCCGTCACTCAAATAATAGAGGGGAGCATTAAAGCCCCCTATGAGCATGGTTGTGTTCTGGAACGAAGTTGGCAAAGGCAGCAGCCCGGGCGTAACCGTGCTCGCGGCCAGCCCGCTTCCGTAGACCTGAGAAATGGTCCCAGGCGCCAAAGCTCCTCCGATTACCGGATTTAAATTGTTCAGCGTGCCGTCTTTGGCTAACACGGGTGCTTGATTCTGCAAAACACCTCCAGTCAACTGCGCGGTTGCAGGCTGCAATGTCCCAGCCGCTGCCTGGAGAGTGACCACCATGCTCGGCGTCACCGCGCCGGCCTGCCAGGTAGCCGCGTATGTAGCGCTTTGTCCGTCTCCCCGCAAGGACAACGGTGCATCGCCATTGGAGAAACTCGCCACTACCGACCCATTTGTCACGCCACCGCCGCAATCGTCATTGAGCTGGACAACTAAAGCCGCAGGCCATTTGGCGGGAACCGAGAAATTGTTCACCAGACCCGTTTGCGTGATCGCGAGCTTGCTCGGTGTACAGCCTGCCGCCTGAACATGCTCTAATGACGCGATTGTTCCCGCCGGCCGCACCACCAGCGTCACGCCCACCGACACCACTGCGCCCGACATCGAAATATCCACTTCGCCGGTATATACGCCAGGCGCAAGTCCGGCAGTATTCACCGAGACCGCGATCTCACCGGCGGCATTCCCCGAAGTGGGACTGGCGCTCAACCAGCTGGCGCCGTCGGTGGTCGACGTCGACGCTTGGAACGGCGATGTGGCGCTGGCGTTGATGTTGACCTGCTGAGCCGGCGGGTTTCCCCCGGCTGCCGCTGTGAAGAACAGTCCTCCTGGCGATGGATCTGGCGATACAGGGGCAGAGCTATTCTGTTGATCCAGCAGCACCACCACGTATTGCGGCGAGTTCAGCGACTGCGCATCCGAAATCCGAACCAATGCGTAATAGCCACCCGCGGCCAACGATACTGCATTTGCGCTAGGCGTCAGAGTCAGTGTGCCCGGGCTCGCAGGCGCTGCTGTCCCGCTGGCCGGACTTGGAGATACCAATGTATTGCCCAAGGGAACGTCCGCGGTCCAGTTGACCATCGTCCCCGGATCGCCGAGATTCAGCACCCTGATCGTTTGTGGATGTGAATATCCGCTGCTTTGCTCCCCGTGCAATGTCACCCCCGTGATATCTACTCCCAGGATCGATCCGCTCGCGGCCACGAACAGGGATACATTGACATCGACATTTCCTGCCGCCGACGAAATATGGATCACATCGTGGTAACTGCCCACCAAAAGGCCTTGCGTGTTGACAAGCACGTGTAGCAACACAGGCGCGTTATGCGCGGTGTGGCCTGAGGCTGGCGTGACACTGGAGATCCAAGGGCTCGCGCCAACCACCGTCGCATTAAAGTTCAGAGGGCCACCGCCGCCATTATTGCGAACCACAATAATCTGATCCAGCGTCCCCGGTGTTTGAATGCGGGCGGCGAAATGCAAAACCCGCGGAGCCGCGTCCAACTGAGGGGCGGCGCTTGTGAGCGTGAGCGTCACCGGCACATCCGTCGCGATTATTGGAGCTGTCGACTACACGTATGCGGGCGGAATAGTTGCCCGCCGGCATAGACCCCTGATCCACCCGGACCACTAATCTCGCCGGTGTACTGCCGCTGGTCGGCGTCACCGTGAGCCATCCGGGAGCCGCTGAGCCATCTTGCCCACTATCTACGACTACCTGGAATCCGGCAGTCGAAACGCCAACCGGCAACGCCACGATTACCTCCGCCGGTGGCGAATCGCCTCCCGCAGCGCCGGTGAAGGAAAGACTTTGAGGCGCAGCGGTCACCTGCGACGTTGTGCTCGCAATGGTCAGCGAGAAAGTCTTTGTGGCTGACCCGGGGAAAAGCCCCAGACTGGCGAAATCCGTTACCGTGACGACCGGAGAGAACGCGCCCGCGGCGGTTGGACTTCCAGTAATCAAGCCGGTCTTCGGGTCGATCGAAAGGCCGGGTGGCCCATTAGACAGCGAGAAAGTATACGGCGGCGTTCCGCCCGTCACGCCGATGATCTGCGCGTAAGCCGCTCCAGTGGTCCCGCCGGGAAGCGCTGTCGTGGTGAACGAGAGTGCCGGATTAATCGTCAGGCTGAACGCCTTAGTGGTCGTATCTTGCGATTTATCCTGTACCTGGACGGTAAAAGTGAAGGTGCCAGTCGCGGTCGGTGTCTTGCTCAGTGTCGATTGAGTTGGATCAGTTTGATCGAAGACCATCAATCCCGGAGGAGATGATCCCTGGCTGACGCTCCAGAAAAAAGGAGATGGGCCGCCAACCGCTGCCAAACTGTAGCCGTATGCCACGCCAACGTCTCCTGCCGGGAGGGTTGGAGGATTAGTGATCGTTAGGCTGGAGCCAATTGTAAGAACGAAAGCCTTCGACACCGAAAGTCCGCCTACCGTGACCGTGACACTGAAATTGAAAGCGCCAGTCATACTTGGATTACCGCTCAACACGTTTCCATTGAGCGTCAGACCCGGCGGCGTTGTATTGGCCGGAACAATAGACCACGTAGCTGTGCCACCAGGCCCATCGGAGGCGTTGAACGTTACCGAGTAAGCATTGGAGGTGGTCCCACTCGGCAGCGGAGACGAATTCGAAATGTTCAGGATCCCGATCGTGAATCCAGCCGAACCCGTCGCCTGGCTTCTTGTGTCTGTCACCGAGACTACGAACGGAAAGGTTCCCCCGCCTGTGGCCGTGCCTGTGATGGTTCCTGTCGCGGGCCCTAGCGTCAAACCAGGCGGCAAGCTTCCCTGGCTGACCGACCACTGATAAGCGCCGCTCCCGTTCGCCGTCAATTGCCCGCTATAAGCACTGTTTATTGCGCCAAATGGCAGTGATTGTGGAGAGATGGTCAGACTCGAAGGAGCAGCCGCCTGGATCGTTAGGGAGAACACTTTTGACGTTGAAAGACTCGGAAATGACGCATTACCCGGAGGTGGATTGTCAGTCACGCCGACGGTGAACCTAAAGGTCCCGCTGGTGGTCGGGGTCCCGCTCAGTGTGCCGGTAGTCGAGTCCAGAGTGAGACCCGGTGGGGCGGGTTTAATGAACCAGACATATGTCCCGGCCGGTCCGTCCGCGGCATTGAAGGTCACTGAATAAGGCGTCCCAGTAGTCCCGCCTGGCAGCGGCGACGAATTCGTGATGTTTAGAATTCCGACCGTGTATCCGGCCGAAGTAGATTGTTGAGTTTGTGTGTCCATCACGGTGACGGTAAATTGATACGTACCGCCAGTGTTGGGTGTCCCCGTGATGGCCCCGCTGCTTGGTCCTAGCGATAAGCCCGGGGGCAATGTTCCTTGGCTAACCGACCATTGATAGTTGCCACTGCCATTACTAGCGGTTAACTGAGCGTTATAGCTGCTGCCCAAGGCGCCGTCAGGCAGGGATTTTGGCGAGATAGTGAGAGGCGCGAACTGCCCCAGCACCAAGCTGGGAACGGAGACGAAGAAGCTAATTGCGACAATGCGCCGTAACAACATCATTGTTTTCTTACATCCGCACACGAGGCAACCCGCCGGCATTATCGTACGTCTCATTACACAGAGAAGCGTAAGTCACGACCTTCTCCTCCTCTGGTTGGCGCGGTCCGAGCCATCGGGCCGCGCCTTTTTGTTGTTAAGCCTGAGCGGCTTCCGAGAATTTCTCAAAGAACTTCTTGATGATCAGTTTGGCCGTCGTATCCAGTAGCCGTTGGCCGACGCTGGCGATGGTGCCTCCTACCTGAACTTCGCCCTCGTACTTTACATCGGTCGCTTCGCCCGCGGGCTCCAGGGTAAGCACTCCTTCGCCCTTCACGAACCCGATCTTGCCGGTGCCGTCCACCATCAGCTTGAATTTTTCAGGAGGGGTCTGATCGGCCAGCCGGACCTTGCCCAAAAACAGGCCGCCGATGCTGGCGATCGCCATCTTCATTTTCATCTCGTACTCGTCCTCGCCGACCTTTTCGAGATGATCGGTGCCCGGCATGCACTTCGCCAAAATAACCGGATCTTGCAGCAGTTGATAAGCGCGCTCGCGCGGAACTGGGACGGTATAAGAACCGCTGATCTTCAAGCCGTCCTCGAAAGAGCCACCGTGAGCGCCCGCATGGTGTAAATGCGCGCGAGATGCTTGCGGTACTCCGCCGAAGCATGCAGATCGGAGTTGGCATCCACGCCTTCGGCCACGATTGCGGCTGCTTTCTGAACGTCGGACGCGCTGCCCGCCGTGCCTTCCAGTGCTTTTTCGACACCATTGAGCCCGATAAGGTTTGCCGCTCAGTCCAGTCACTCCCACGCGCGCCATCGTGACCTTGCCGCCCGACTTCTTAACGCGCGCGGCGATACCGACAATGGCGAATCCGGAAGCCGGCTGCAGCATCTTCTGATAGCTGGTACCGGCGGATTGCTCCTCCACCGGCACGATTACTTCGCGGATGATTTCGCCCGGCTCGAGTGCGGTGGTGAATGTGTCCACAAAGAAGTCGGCGATCGGAATCTCGCGCTGTCCCTTGGCTGTGACCAGGACCACGCGAGCTTCGAGCGCCAGCAATGACGCCGGATAATCGGCCGCCGGATCGGCATGCGCGACGCTGCCGCCAATGGTGCCCACATTGCGAACCTGAATATCGCCGATATGGGCCGCGCGCTTCCGCCAGCAGCGGGCACTTCGAGCGCACCACCGCCGAGGTCTCGACTTGGTAGTGCGTAGTGGTCGCGCCGATCCGCAGCACGCCCTTGTCTTCGCGGATGTAATTCAAATCCGGAATGCGGCCGATATCGACGAGTTGTCCCGGCGTGGCCAGCCGGAGTTTCATCAGCGGGATCAGGCTCATTCCACCGGCCAGCACTTTGACGTCGTCGCCGGCCAACAGGCCCAGCGCGTCCTTCAAACTCGCCGGCGCGGAGTACTCGAAATTCTGCGCAATCATGCCTGGCCTCCTGCTTGAATCAGCTTCCAGATTTTTTCGGGCGTCATTGGCATATCGATATGGCGTACGCCCAACGGGCTCAGTGCATCCACCACCGAATTCACTACCGCCGGCGAACAGCCGATGGTTCCTGCTTCTCCCACGCCCTTCACGCCCAGCGGATTCACTGGCGAAGGAGTCTCCGTGTGGCTGGTCTCGAGCCACGGCATGCATGCTGGCTTTCGGAATAGCGTAATCCATCAGCTCGCCCGTGACCAACTGGCCGGTATCGTCATAGACGGCTTGCTCCCACAGCGCCTGCCCAAGTCCTTGCGCTACACCGCCATGCACCTGCCCGTCCACGATCAGCGGATTGATGATCTTGCCGCAGTCGTCGACCGCCACGTAGCGCTTCAACGCGATCGCGCCCGGTGTCTTTGTCCACTTCCGTGATAACGATGTGCGCGCCGAAGGGGAAGGTGAAATTCGGCGGCTCCCAGAAATAAGTTGCCACCAGACCAGGTTCGGTATTGGGCGGCAATTTCATGGCGCGGTAGGTTGCATTGGCGATTTCCGACAACCTCACCGATTTCCCGGTTTTATTGTCCACGCACGCCCCATTGGAAAACGACACGTCATCGGTTTCGAGCAGCATCGCTCCGTACTTCTTGATCTTCTCCTTCAGCTCCTGGATCGCGAAATACATGGCCGTGCCGCCGATGGCTGTGCCGCGGCTGCCGAACGTTCCGATGCCATATTGAACGATGGTCGTGTCGCCATGCAGCACGATAACGTCGTCGATACCGACGCCCAGTTCATCGGCTGCGATCTGAGCGAAGGTGGTCTCTTCGCCCTGGCCATGCGGCGAACAGCCGGTCATAACCGTAACCGTGCCGCCCGGCTCAATCTTCACTGTCGCGCTCTCCCATCCGCCGGCCGGAGTGGCGGGCGAGGGACCGAAGGCGCAAATCTCGCCATAGGCCGACATGCCGATTCCCATCAGCCGGCCCTCTGCTCGCGCTTTCTTCTGCTCTTCGCGCAGCTCTTTATAGCCGACAATGCCCAGCGCTTTCTCGAGCGGCGCCGCATAGTTGCCGCTGTCATAGCTCAGTCCGGTCGCGGTCGCATATGGAAATTCGTCTTTGCCGATGAAATTCTTGAAGCGAATCTCGGCCGGATCCATTTTCAATTCCGCCGCCAGGATGTCCACCATGCGCTCGATCCCGTGGGTAGCTTCCGGACGGCCGGCGCCGCGATAAGCATCCGTCGCCATGCAATTGGTGAACACACCCACAATGTCGGCGCGGATGTTCTGGCACTTGTAAAGGCCGGGCATCATCAGTACCGACAAAGTCGGAATAGCCGGCGTGAGCAGGGTATGAAACGCGCCCAGATCCTGAATCAGCTTCAGCTTGATGGCGAGAATTGTGCCATCGCGCTTGGCCGCCACTTCGTAATAATCGACATGCCCGCGGCCATGAATCGTGCCGGTGAAGTTTTCACGCCGGCTCTCGATCCATTTGACCGGCTTGCCGATCTTCATGCGCGACGAAGCCCATCAGCGCTTCTTCGGCATACACCTGGATCTTGCTCCCGAAGCCGCCGCCGATTTCGGGCGTCACCACCCGCATGTGATTTTCCGGCAGCCCCAGCATGGCGGCCAGCAGCGTACGCGCCAGGTGCGGAACCTGCGTCGTAAGGTGGATGGTCATCGATTTGTCGCCCGAATGCCAGTCCGCCACGCAGCCGCGCGTTTCCATCGACATGGGGATCAGGCGCTGGCTGATGATGCGCTCCTTCACGACGACATCGGCCGCGGCAAAAGCTTTGTCCACTTCGCCGCCTTCCTGATGGAAAGTGAAGGCGGTGTTGTCGGGCCACTCCGGGATGCACTGGCGGAGCGCCAGGGGCTATCGCTTTCTCCGGATCGGTCACCGCCGGGAGCGGTTCATACTCCACTTCAACCAAATCGGCCGCATCGCGCGCGATATAGCGATCCGTCGCCACCACCACCGCCACTGGATGTCCGATGAAGTACACGCGGTCGATCGCCAGCAGATGATGATGCGGCACGCGCAGGCCGGGCAGGGAAGCGCCGCACGGCACGGGCGCGCATTTCTCGGTGTCCTTGCCGATGAACACGGCCGCCACGCCCGGAAGATCGAGCGCCGGCTTGATATTGATGGATTTGATTTTGGCCGCCCCGTGCGGGCTGCGCACGATGCAGGCGTGGTGCATGCCCGGCATCTGAATGTCGTCGACATAGGTGGCCGTGCCGGTGATCAGGCGCGGATCCTCGCGTCTGCGGATTCGTTTGCCGACCAGAGTTTCGGTTTTTGTGATGGTTGTCGCCATGCTGTCCTCCTATGCCTTTGCCGCGGCCGCGCGGACCGCGTTGACGATGTGCTGGTAGCCGGTACAGCGGCACAGATTGCCTTCCAGGCCATGCCGTATCTCCTCGTCGGTCGGCTCGGATTCCGCTCCACGATCTGCTTGGCGGTCATGATCATTCCCGGCGTGCAGAATCCGCATTGCAGTCCGTGCTCGTTCCAGAATGCTTCCTGCATGGGATCGAGCTTTCCGTCGGCGGCCAGGCCTTCAATGGTCAGCACCTCGCGTCCATCGGCTTGAACCGCAAACATGGTGCAGCTCTTGATGGCTTTGCCGTCCACATGCACCGTGCAGGCGCCGCATAAAGAGGTCTCGCAGGCAATGTGCGGTCCCGTGAGACCGACCGTTTCGCGTAGGTAATGGATGAGCAGCATCCGAGGCTCGACCGCGTCGGCGCGCTTCTTTCCGTTGATGGTTAAAGTGATGTTTCGAGTCATGGCAGAAGTACCAGCGGTTATTGTAGCGCGTGTAGCTAATCGTGGCGCACGCACTCTGCAGTTGTGGCGCACGCACTCGTGCGTGCCGCGTTCACACTCGTGTGAACGCCTGGACCCGCGGCCTGTTCAGCCCAGTTTGTCCCAGTCGTTCACATCGATGTGAGCTTGATTTAAGATACTTCGCAACGTACCTACCGGAACCTCGGATCTCTTGGGGACTATCGCGCTATCGACGATTTCTCCCGCTCTGCGGACGAATTTGACGTGGCTGCCCTTTTGGCTCGCCTCAACAAATCCCGCCGCCTCAAGCCGGCGCTTGACTTCGCGGAAAGGTTGCGGCTTAAGCCGCCCCAACCTCGACCTCGACAGTTCGAACGGTGGGCGGGCGCGTTGCGTGCGGCGGTTCGAAGTGCAGTTCCAATGCCTCTTTCAAGTTCTCGAGAGCTTCTTCTTCACTCCCGCCTTGGCTGGCTACATCCAGTTCTAGGCACTGGGAGACATACCAGTCCCCTTCGCGCCAGACCGTCGCGGCGAATGGTCGCTTCATGTCTATATTGTTTCACAGTGTATTCCCACGTCGTGGCGCACGCACAGTCAGTTGCGTGCGCATCCCCGTGAACATCCGTGTCTCACAGTTTGGTATCACTTGAGCTGCTAATTAGGATACAATGATACCAGCATGATCGCCCCTACCCGCATCGCCGAAATCATGGGCGGACCAACTGTCCTCGGTCGACGTTTGGCCTCGCTTAGTGCCCTGAGCGATGCCGTGTCGACAGGCCTTCCCAAAGCCGCCCTCCGTCAGACAGCTGGCCGACTCTTTGACGACCGCGCCGAACAGCGCCGGCTGATGAATCGCATCGTTCCGGAAGCCACCTTCAAGCGCCGCCGCGAGCGGCTGAGCATACCCGAAAGCGAACGGACCGAGCGAATTGCCCGGGTCATGGCCGCCGCGGAATTCGTGTGGGGCGATCGCTCCGATGCCCGCCGCTTCATGACGACACCTCATCCCGCCCTGCGAGGGCGTACTCCGTTGGACGCGGCCTTCACCGAACTTGGCGCGCGCCAGGTGGAAGAGATCCTCGACAAAATCTTCCATGGCCTTCCCGCGTAGCGGCGGACTTCGGGCTTATCGCATCGCTGATCGCCGCCACAAGATCTTCGATGGACAAGGGGCGGCGCTCGTAGGTGGCCGGTGGAACTCGCCCGGCCGCCGCGTTATTTACGCGGCAGAGACCTACGCGGGCGCAATGCTGGAACCGCTCGTCCATGCCAACATCGGCAGACTCCCAAACACGCAATCCTGGATCGAGATTCTGATTCCGAAAGGCATTCGAATCGAAGAAGCACATGCCGTCGGCATCCCCGGTTGGGACGCTGCCGATCAGCGTGCCAGCCGGCGCTTCGGAGACCAATGGTACGACCAAGGACGAACGGCCGTGCTGGTAGTGCCCTCCATCGTCGCCAGGCCCGAGCGAAATATCGCCATCAATCAGGATCATCCTGAATTCAGACGGCTCCGCGCCACTGCCCCAAGGCCCGTCATTTGGGACCAGCGACTTTTCCGCCACAGACACACGCCATAAACGACCGGCAAGCTACTATGAAGCTTGGCAGAATCTGCTCTCCCCCTAGAAACCACTCCTCAGGACGTCCAGCGCCGCATCTCGGCGGGCGAAAAACTGCTCCTGGTCGACGTTCGTGAGCCCACGGAATTCCAGGTTGCCCGCATCCCCGGTGCCGAGCTGATTCCGATGCGCGCCGTTCCCGCTCAGCTCCAGCGCCTCGAAGCCGCGGCGGACGATGCCACGCTGATTGTCTACTGCCATCACGGCGTCCGGAGCCTGAACGTGGTCAACTGGCTACGCGAACAAGGCGTCACCGAATGCCAAAGCATGGCCGGCGGCATCGACCGCTGGAGCCTTCAGATCGATCCTTCCGTTCCCCGCTACTCCTGAGAACTTCCTGGGATATCGGCGCACTACGTTCGCGTATGCGCGCTCTGGCCTTCGCCCTGGGGATGTTTTCGGTTACATCGTTCCTAACGGCAGATGCACCGATTTACTCTGCCGCTAGCCTGGTCAATGCGGCGGATAACCAATCGGGTTGGCTCGCGCCCAATACCATCGCCACCGTGTACGGCAAGAATCTCGCGTACGGCACCCAGACGCTGCCGGGTAATTCCCCGGTCGGCGGCGACGCCACGGTCAACATCGGCGGTTACGTGGCGCCTCTGTATTACCTCTCGCCGACCCAGATCAACTTTCTGATACCGCCCAACCTGCTGCCTGGGCCCACTACAGTGCAGCTCGTCATCGATGGCCTGGCCGGGCCACCCGTTTCAGTAACGCTGGGCGCGACCGCCCCCGCTCTTTTTCAGCTCGACCAGCAGAACGTTATCGCCACCCGCGCCGATTGGTCGCTCATTACTCCAGCCGCATCGGCTCACCCCGGCGATGTGGTCGTACTATTTGCCACCGGGCTCGGCCCAACCGTCCCACCCGCAAGTTACGGCGAGTTGCCTGGCGTTCCTGCACCCCTGGCGATGCTCTCCAACTTCCAAGTCCTGTTGGACGGCAACGCAATCGACCCCAGCGGCATTGCGTATGCCGGCGTTGCCCCCGGTTTCTCCGGGCTCTATCAGATCGACGTCACGCTTCCCGCCGCCACGGGGGCCAATCCCGAAATTCGAATCGCAATTGGCGCTGCAGTAAGCGTAGCCGGGCTCCACATTGCCGTCAGCCCACAATGATAAACTGAACGGCTTGGCACGCCATCAATTCGCCGTAATCGCACTGGCGGCGGTCGCCTTGGCCTCCGGCTTTTGGCAACTGCTGGATCTTTTCTCGGACTACACTCGCAGCACCGCCACCTTTGGCGTGGCTTCGTTCGAAGACCGTTTCAGCGACTTTCGAAAGACTCTCGCGCCTCACACCGTGCTGGGCTATCTGTCCGACAATCCGGTGAACGATCCTAGCAACCAGTCCGAATTTAACCTCACGCAGTACACCCTTGCGCCTGCGATCGTGTTGCCGAACATCGACCAGCGCCTGGTAGTGGTGAATTATCACAGCAGCACGCCGGATCAGGCGGTTCTTCACTCCCGGCATCTCACGCCCATTCGCGATTTCGGAAAAGGTGTATTGCTCTGCCGTAACGACGCCCGATGACCTTCCTTTGTATTGCACTGGTTTGGCTAACAGGCTTTAGCTTCGCTCGCTTTTTGTTTCCCGCTCCGCTCCGCTGGTCCCTGCATAGCCTATTCCTTTTTACGCTTGGAAGCGGCCTGGGAATCGGAATCGCATCCTGCCTCTATTTCATTTGCCTCGCGCTCTTCGGGCCTAGCCCACTGATTCTGGCCGGATTTGGGGCGATCGTAGCTGCCGCTGCCATTTTAGGCAGCATGAACGCCAAAAATCGGAGCGTCGCGCTCGAATGGGCGTCCGGTCCAGCTACTCCCGCCTATCTCACCTGGTTCTTGGTCCTGGCTGCGGCAATGGCCGCCGGTATGTTCGTTATACTTTGTCTCGAAAAGCCCCACGGCGAATGGGACGCCTGGTCCATCTGGAATCTCAAGGCGCGCTTCCTGTTTCGCGGAGGTGATAGCTGGAAGAACCTTCTTTCCTCGCAGATACCGAGCTCGCACCCGGATTATCCGCTACTGTTGCCGTCTATCGTGGCCATGTGCTGGGCGCTAGCGCGCGGGGAATCGATTTCCGCGCCGATCGCCGTCGCCTTTCTGTTCGCTCTGGGCGTTTGTGGATTGCTGATCTCGTCCGTCGGCATCCTGCGCGGCAAAACGCAAGCCTTCGTGGCCGGCATTGTCGTGCTGGCGGCAGCGTCGTTCGTGCAACTCGGCGCCATGCAATATGCCGACTTGCCGATGAGCTTTTACATCCTTGCGACCCTCGCCCTGTTGGGCCTGCAGGATCGTTTTGCTGGCGACCTGCGCTTCAGCCTCTCGGCTGGCCTGACTGCCGGCTTCGCCCCCTGGACTAAGAACGAAGGCTGGCTCTTCCTGGGCGCCGTAGTGCTGGCCCGGCTGATCGCAATCCTGCGCTTCGATGGTCCCGCCGTCCTGCGCCCTCAATTCATCCGGTTCGCGGCCGGTGCGTTGCCGCCCGTAGCCGTGGTGACCTTCTTCAAAATCCACTTCGCCCCGCGAAACGATGTCCTTGCGCAGAAGCCCGCAGATCTGATGGCCCACCTCGCGGTTTTCGGACGCTGGATTATCGCCCTCCAAGGATTGGCGAAGGTACTTTTTGTGATCGGCGGCTTTCTGTTGCCCATTGTATTGATCCTCGCGCTTTATTGGTTTCTGGTACGTTTCCATGTCGCAGAACGCGACCGTACGCCCCTCGCCACCGTGCTTCTGGCGCTTGGCCTGATGCTGGCCGGCGAATTCGTAGCTTATGTGGCGTTCCCACCCGATATCGTTACCCAGCTCAATGTTTCGCTGGAACGCCTGATCATGCAACTGTGGCCGGCCGGCTTACTGGCTTTCTTTCTGGCGGCTAATCCACCCCAACTTGTAACCACCCGAGCGCACGGCGCGGCTAGACTCAAGCCTGCCGCGAAATCTCAAAAGCCTCGAACCGCAGCGCCGAAACCCGCCCGTCCTCCCGTGCGTTTAAACTAAAAGGAGATAACGTCCGATAACCGGGGTATATATGTATCTGCGCGGAACACTCCCAACATTAACGGGCATAGCATTAGCGGCCTGTCTTGCGCTTAGCGCGCAAGAACCAGCTCCTATAAACCCGCCTCCCGCGGACAACCTCAGCCCCGCCAGGGAAGATAGCGCCGTAGCCGGCCAATTCCTGATTCCGCCCGGCACCAAAGTCCCTCTCAGCATGATCAACAGCGTCAGCACCAAGACCGCTAGCGAGGGAGAGCGTATTTATCTGGAGACAGTGTTCCCGATCCTGGCCAACGGAAAGATCGTGATCCCGCCCGGCAGTTACGTCGCCGGTACGGTTACCGACGTGAAAAGGCCGGGCCGTCTGAAGGGGCATGGCGAACTATACATCCGCTTCGATTCGTTGACCTTGCCGAACGGCGTGACTCGCGATTTCCGCGCGCGCATCGGCAGCCTGGATGGCCGCGCCGCCGAAACACTCGATAAAGAAGAGGGCAAGATCAAGAGCGAGGGCAACAAGTCGGGCGACGTGAAAGTGATCGGCGAAGCCGCCGGCGCGGGCGCAACCGCCGGAGGCTTGGCGGGGGCCGCCGCGGGACATGCTGGACTGGGTGCGGGCATCGGCGCCGCAGCCGGAGCTACCGCCGGCTTGATCGGCGTCCTGGTTACCCGCGGCCCGGAAGCGATCCTGGCTAAGGGCACCACGATGGATATGGTTTTGGATCGCCCCCTATCATTCACCTCTAGCGATATCGATTTTTCAAACTCCATGGGACGGACGCATTCGAGCGACGGCCCGGGTCCTTTGCCAAGCCGCAAGTCGCAAACATCTCAGCGCCGCTGGCCGCTCTGATCAGCGCGAACTAGAACTTTTGGGCTATTCTCGAGGCAGTAAACTAGTACTGCCGTCTTTGTTACTGCCCGGCTATTTGCCAACCCTCGTATAGGACCTACAATCAGAACCACATGGATTTCGGTGCCATTCAGGCCGCTGCCGGCGGATTTTTTCTCCTCCTCGCCCTGGCAGTGGTGTGGCTGGCCTACCGATTGAAAAAGAAGAACAAACAGCTTCGGCAAGCCATGCGGGAATTGCAGCGCCGCGCTAAGGAAGCGGCCCCGATCATCGCGGCTGAAAAGCCCATTCCGATCCAGCCGCGCAAACCTGAGCCAGCCCTTACCCCTGAGCCTGCTCTTACCGTGGATGCGTTCCTCTGGCAGCACCTCGGCGACGCTTTCCTGTGGAAGCACCTGGGAGATCCCAAACCTGCGCCCCTGGAGGTACCTCCAAGCGATCATTATTCCATTCCGACTGGTATGTGCGACCGCGCCACGCTTCAGCCTCTTTTCGCAGCGGACCCACCGTTTACGGGATTGGTGGTTTTGGTGGGCATTGCAAACAGCCGCACGCCGCATGTTGAACATCCGGCGCAGCCCTTCATTGAGGAACTGCTCGGCACCGCCGACTTTGCTTGCCGCAATGCTGATGACGAATTCCTGATCGTCTGTCCCAAACTGCGCGGTGCGGAGGCGCAGCGGCGCTTGAACGAAATCTCCGAGCGGCTGTGGAACTTCCAGCTACGAGGGCAGGGCAGCTTCACGGTTCTGTTTAGCTGGGGTGGCATCGGTGTCGAGAATGAACCGCTCTCGGCAACCATTGCTTCCGCCATCACGCGGATGCAACAAACCAAACGTAGCCGCGTACTTCTGTTCAAGCGCAAAGCAGGCTGAAATTCTTCACCGCGACTTGACCGATCTGGGATAATCGATATAGCCAGCGGGCCTCCCCCCGCTTCCCCAGAAACCTTGGAAGATTCCATATTCATCCGTGGCGCGCGAGTCCACAACCTCAAGAACATTTCGCTCGCGATTCCACACAATCAACTGACCGTGGTGACCGGTGTCTCCGGCTCCGGCAAATCCTCGCTGGTCTTCGATACGGTCTATGCCGAGGGCCAGCGGCGCTACGTTGAATCGCTCTCCTCTTACGCCCGCCAATTCCTCGAGCGCATGGAAAAGCCCGACGTCGATGAAATATCGGGCATCGCGCCGCCAATAGCCATCCGGCAAAAGAACACCACGCGCAATCCCCGATCCACCGTCGCTACCTCCACCGAAATTTACGATTTTCTGCGGCTACTCTATGCTCGGGTCGGACGTACTTACTGCCCCAAATGCGGCCAGCGCGTGCAGCGCGACACCGTTGACCAAGTCGCCCAGACTATGCTCGCCCAGCCCGAGGGCTCTCGATGGTACGCGCTCTTTCCCGTTGTCCGCGGCGGCACCACCGAGGCGTTGCGCGACCATCTCTTTGAGTTTCGCAAGAAGGGCTTCACTCGCCTCTATCAGAACGGTCGCGTGTTTGAATTTTCGACACCCGAATCATTGCTTGATATCGATTTCAACCAGCCGGTCTTCGCTTTGGTCGATCGCTTCGTCATCTCGCCCGATCTCCATCAGCGCTTGGTCGATACCACGGAAATCTGCTACCGCGAATCCGGCGAGGTGCTGTTCGAGGAAGCCACTCCCCACCACCCGCCTCCCGCTCCCATCCGTTTCAGCGAAAAATTCGCTTGCAAGAAGTGCGGCATCGATCTGGTAATTCCGGAACCCGGCCTGTTCAGCTTCAACAACCCGATGGGCGCTTGCCCCCGCTGTCAGGGATTCGGCAACACCATCGATTACGACATGAACCTGGTGATTCCCGATCCTGGGCTCACGCTTGACCAAGGCGCCGTCGAGCCCTGGACCAAGCCGCAATACGAATGGTTCGGGACGCATTTCCGCAAGTCCACGCGCGGGAAAGTTCGCTGGAACATTCCCTTCTGCGACTTAACGGCGGCCGAACAGAAACTCGTCTACGACCACATCTACAAGTTTTTCGCCGAAGTGGAATCTAAAAAGTACAAGGTCCATGTACGCGTATTCCTCAGCCGTTATCGCGGTTACGCCGAATGCCCCGATTGCAAGGGATCGCGGCTGCGCGCCGAGGCCCGCAACGTTCGCATCGGCGAAAAGAACATCGCGGAGGTGGTCAGGCTCAACATCGCCCAGGCTTACGAATTCTTCCAAGCGCTGGACCTGTCACCGGAAGAATTGGAAATAGCCGACAAGATCCTGGTCGAGATCCGCCAGCGGCTCAAGTTCTTGAACGACGTTGGGCTCGATTACCTGACACTCGACCGGCTTGCCTCCACGCTTTCCGGGGGCGAGGCGCAGCGCATTCAGCTTGCCACCTGCCTGGGATCGCGATTAGTGGGAGCTTGTTATGTTCTGGACGAGCCTTCCATAGGCCTGCATAGCCGCGACACTGGACGGCTGATCCGCATCCTCGAAGAACTTCGCGATCTCGGCAATACCATCGTAGTGGTCGAGCACGACGCCGACGTGATGCGCGCTGCCGACCATATCGTGGACCTGGGCCCCGGCGCGGGCGAACTCGGCGGCCGGATCATCTTTGAAGGCTCTTACCGCACCATGCTCGCCGACGGTGCAAGCTCACTGACATCGAAATATTTGCGTGGCGAATTGCACGCCTCCAGCTATAGGTCGCGGCAGCCCATCGATCCCAAACGCATCGTCAGATTCTATGGCGCGCGCGCTCACAACCTGAAGGGCATCGATGTCGCCATTCCGCTAAACATGATGGTGGCGGTGACGGGCGTATCAGGATCGGGCAAGTCGACGCTCGTGCATGACGTCATTTTTCAATCGCTACAGCAGCGCCTTCGCCTCCCGGTGCCCGAGGGCGTAGCTGAAGATCTTCAACCGGCTGTCGAGAAAGTAACCTGCCGCCGGGTTGAGAAAGCCGAGTTGTTGCGCGAGGTGATCCTGGTTGATCAGTCGCCCATAGGCCGTACACCTCGTTCCAACCCGGTCACCTATATCAAGGCCTTCGACCTCATCCGCGAGATCTTCGCCTCCACTCCTGACGCCCGCAAGCGCGGCTACACATCCGGACATTTCTCCTTCAACATCCCCGGCGGCCGTTGCGAGAACTGTCAAGGCGACGGTACCGTGACCGTCGAAATGCAATTTTTGGCCGACGTCGAACTGATGTGCGAAGAGTGCAAGGGCACGCGCTTCAAGACCGGTATCCTGGACATCCGTTATAAGGGCTTGAACATCCATGAAGTGCTGCAGCTGACCGTCAAGGAAGCGCTTTCTTTCTTTTCGGAGTCGAAACGCCTGGTCAGCCGGCTTAAGGTTCTTGACGACGTGGGCCTTGGTTATCTTCGGCTCGGCCAATCTGCGACTACACTGAGCGGCGGCGAAGCTCAGCGTGTCAAGCTGGCGGCGCATCTCTGCCAGGCCACCTGCGACGGCGCGTTGTATATTTTCGATGAGCCCACCACCGGCCTCCACTTCGACGACATCGCCAAGCTCCTGGCCGCCTTCCGGCGCTTGATTGAAAACGGCGGCAGCATCCTGATCATCGAGCACAATCTGGATGTGATCCGTAGCGCCGACTGGGTCATCGACCTGGGGCCCGATGGCGGCGATCGTGGCGGCCAGATTGTCGCCGAAGGCACGCCCGAACAGATCGCAGCCGCGCGCAATTCCTACACCGGGTTCTATTTGAAGGAGTCCGCGGCCAACGCCGCGCGGTGAACAAGAACGAAGGTGCTGGCGTTTCGGATCTTGGTTACAATGCTGTTAAAGGTACTTTGAAGTGAGAGCTATCGATCCCAAACAAAGAATTCTAGACGCCGCTGGTTTCTCGTATAATTTTGATCGCGAGATCTATGTCAATCGGAAAACGAAGAAAATCTTCAGTGTTGATTTTATTGAAGACAATGATGAGAAAACACTGGAGGAATGTATTCGCGAGGGGCCTGCCGGGAAGAAGTGGCGGTTTTATTTTAATGAGAAGCCGCCTAATGCCGTGAGACGTGAGATCGAGGCGGTGCTAGGCTAGAGCCGAGCGAACCATCGAAGATCGATTGCGTGAAGAGTATTTCGATCTGCTACCGGCTATACGGCGCGTGGCACAGCAATTGGAAGCCGAAATCAGATACCATCTCCTGCCGATCTCAAGAAAGCTGAACAAGTACGAACGGCTGGTAGTTACCTCGCGAGTTAAGGACTGTGAGAGCGCAGTTCAAAAACTTCACAGAGGGCGAGGCCGGGAAGGAGCAACCTTCGATAGCGACCACCCCGAAAAGTATTCACTTAGATCGTTGAAAGATCTGGCTGGAGTCCGTGTTATGGCCTTTCCACCCAGGCGGTTGATGGAAATCGATTCTGCTTTGCGCAGAATATTCCATTGGAAGCCTGATCCCATTAAGCAAGACGGGGAAATGCTAGCGTTCAAATATCACGGCTACCGTAAAGCGAATCGAACGGTCCGGGGTGAGTATCAAATCGTTTCGATGCTGACGGGGCTTTTCTGGGAGGTCGAGCATTCAGCGATGTATAAACCAGCCCCGGAGCTTAGAGGTGTAGCCAGGCACGTGGAAATGAATCGATGCCGTAAAGATGTCCTACACGCGTTGCGGGCGTTCGAAGAGGAATTTGAGGACCTTCTTCCAGCACGCTGATCTGAGGTGCGTTCCTATTTCGTCTTGCCCTGACTCCTCATCCCAGCCGTCGACGGCGGAACTATTCCGCTCGATCGCAAGTAACCGACCACGTTGCCATAGATCTCGTTGTTGTGCACAATAATGTGCAGAAATGCCGCGCTCATCTCCGGCGACGAACCCGCTTTTTGATCGTCCATCTTCTCCAGCGCGGCCGCGCAGTATGCGAAGGAATCTTTCAACGCCTGCGTAACCTCAGCCTTTTCTTTCAGGCTCGGCAACCGCTTCGCCACATCGGGCGCGGGCTCGCCTCTGAGCGTCGAGCAGTCCCGGTAGTTGCGCTCCGAGGAATGATTCATCCATTCGGCGAAAGTATTTTGGCCGGGTGTGAGCCGGAACGAATATTTCTCCGCGGGCATCAGCTCGGCGCTCGCCTCTAGGTTTCTTCGGACCGGGTTGAAATAGCGCTGGACCGCCGTGGTCGTCAGATTATTTTGCCCGTACAGCGTGGCAAAAGCCACGCATCCCAACAGGATCGTTCTCATCTCAACAATCATAACCGTACGGGGCGATACTTGGCCGGGCGATGCTTGACTGGGCGATACTTGACTGGGTGATACTTCAAAAGATATGCCGATAACGCCGCACCTGGAAACGCATTTCACGGCTTCGGAATTCGTTCGGGACATCGTCATCGGAATGGCGGACGGTCTGACCGTTCCATTCGCGCTCGCGGCCGGGCTGTCGGGCGCCGACACCAGCACGCGAATCATCGTGGTTGCCGGATTGGCCGAGATCGCCGCTGGATCCATCGCCATGGGATTAGGCGGATACCTCGCGGCCAAGAGCGACGCTGATCACTACGCTAGCGAACTGCGCCGCGAAGAGCGGGAAGTAAACGAAATTCCCGATGAGGAGGCGCGCGAGGTTCTGGAAGTCTTCGAAACTTACGGACTCACTCACGATGAAGCCGTCCCCATCGTCAACACTCTGCGCACCCGCCCCAAGCAGTGGATCGATTTCATGATGCGGTTCGAGCTTGGCTTGGAAGAGCCAGATCCTAAGCGTGCCCTGCGCAGCGCGCTGACCATCGCCGGAGCCTATATCGCCGGCGGCTTGATCCCACTTGCTCCCTACATGCTGGTGGCCGACGCCAATTCGGCTTTGCTCTCCTCAGTTATCGCGACCCTGATCGCGCTAGCCATTTTCGGCGCCATAAAAGGACACTACACCGGCATGCCCCTCGTTGGTAGCGCAATACGAACGGTAGTGATCGGTGGACTTGCCGCGGCCGCCGCATTCGGCATCGCCCATTTGGTCTCCGGCAAATAACATGAATCCAAGACAAATCGTCCACAGCACTGTGCTCATAGCGTTCCTCTTACCCGTCCCACCTTCCTCCGCTCAATGGCTCAATTACCCTACCGCTCGAGTTCCCCGCCTGCGCAACGGGAATCCCAACCTTTCAGCGCCTGCTCCGCGAGCCCCAGACGGCAAGCCCGACCTTTCCGGAATCTGGCAACTGGAGGCGCGCTGCCCGCCCGAAGGTTGCGGCGACTATCCTGCCGCGCCCGAATTCATCGATCTCGGCGCGCGACTCAAAGGCGGTCTGCCCTATCAGCCTTGGGCCGCGGAGTTGGTCGAAAAGCGATGGGCGCAGTTGGGAAAAGATGATCCTGTCGCTTGGTGCAGGCCGGCTGGCGCGATTCGCCTGCTAACGTTCCCGCCCCCCCGAAAGATCCTCCAACTTCCCGGAGAGATCGTCATACTTTCTGAGCGCGACGTGACTTATCGTCAGATATTCACTGACGGGCGCCCTTTACCCCAGGATCCCGACCCGTCGTGGAATGGCTTTTCGACCGCCAACTGGGAGGGCGACACGTTGGTCGCCCACACCATTGGCCTGCGCGACGGCACTTGGCTCGATCGCAAGGGAAGTCCGATGACCGACGCCGCCAAAATCACTGAGCGGTTCCGGCGTGTCAACTATGGTCGCCTTGAAATCGAAGTCACCGTAGACGACCCAAAAGCGTACACGCAACCTTGGACAGTCAAGCTCAATCAGCTCGTTGTACTCAACACCGAGCTGCTGGATTACTACTGTCTCGATAACGAAAGAGACGCGACCCACATGATCGGCAAGTAATCACACGCGTGCGTCGAATTCACGCTCGCGCACAACAAACATCAACAAATTGAGCACCGTAAGGATGGCTTGGAACGTGCCTCGCAATCCTTGCATGAAAACAATTCTATTTGTATTTGTTACGATCGCAACAAACCAGGTTGCTTCCGCACAACTAGTGTCTATTGGTGTGAAAGGCGGTGTTCCTTTCTTGGACACGAATCAAGGCGGCGATGAATCGCGGCCCTATATCGTCGGACCATCCGTCGAATTTCGCCTCCCTGCCGGCTTTGCCATTGAAGTTGATGCCCTCTATCGGCGCCTCGGAAATACGTCCGGGTTCAACTTCTCCAGCATTGGTGCCGGTTTAAACGTCGTTCCGCCGACCAGTTTTTACATCAACCGCCAACGCGGGAATGATTGGGAATTTCCTTTTCTTGTCAAATATTACTTCCGGCCCCGGACAGCCCCTTGGCAGCCGTTCCTTAGCACGGGCTGGGTCCTCCGCACCGTCGGATTCCATGAAGACGTCAGTCAAACGGTTATCGATGCCAGTGGTAATTCTCATGTAAATTCCTTCCAGTACAACTTCCGCTCGAACGTGGGAGTCGGCGCTGTCTTCACGGCCGGAGTCCGTTTTCGTGTCGGCCGCATCGCCGTGACCCCGGAACTTCGGTATACATATTGGGGCAGCACCGCCCAATTTGACCTCCGCAGAAACGAAGCCGCTGGCCTGGTGGGCATCTCTTTCTGACCAGGACTTGTATTTGCCGGCCTCGGGATGCGAATATGAATTCATATTCTGTTTATGAACATCCGGCTAGTTCTGTGCGGCTTGGCAATCTGGGCCGGAGCGACCGCCTTCTTGCGAATGAGAGGCCAGTACCTGCTGCATCCTGGCGATTGGCCGCGGACCCTGGTCCTATTCGCAATCAGCTTCCCCTTGATGGCCTGGATCGTCCGCCGCCTATGCCGCCGTTTTAAACTGCCGCCCGACCAGTGGCTCGTGGGCGCTCTCTCCGTAGCTCTGCCGACCCTGCTGCTCGACCCGTTCTCCAGTGCATTTTTTCCAGTTGTCTTTCCGAATATGGCACCTGAAGTAGCCGGCATATTCGGCGGCTGGATGCTTTGGTGTTGTGCCGGCGCGCTGTTGGGCGTAACCATCCGCTCATGAAAGCGGTCGTAAGGAACCGTCCGAACCTGCTTGCCGGTGAGGATCTTCCACCCGATCCCCTCCAAAAGCGAAGCCGGGAAAAGCGAGCGCGGCTAAAAACGGCCGGCCTGGCGCTGTTCGCTGAGAAAGGCTTTGAGGGCGCTTCGGTCGAGGATATTGCCAGTCGTGCAAAACTCGCGGTCGGAGGTTTCTACCAGCATTTTCATTCCAAACGGCAGCTTCTGCTGGTGCTCATGGACGAGCTGCTCGAAAAGCTGAGCCGGCTTAACCTTCGCCCGCAAGGCGTGTCCGATCCTCGCAGCAGTCTACGAGCTCTGTTGAAAGGCGCCTTTTCGCACGACCTCCGCTATCTGAGTGCGTACCGCGCTTGGCAGGAGGCCGTACTTTCCGATCCGGACCTGGCGAGCAAACAGCGGCAGATTCGCGCTTGGACCACCGCCCGGGTCACAGCGGTATTCAGATTTTTCCAGCAGCTTCCGGGCGCGCGAAATGGCGTCGATATCGCTGGTCTCGCTCACGCGATGGACACTTTCTTCTGGGCCCTTCTGGCCCAAGCCGTTCAATCGCCCAAAGCACAGTTGTCACGCCAGATCGATTCAGCAACCCACCTCATTTACCATGCCCTGTTCACCGATCGCCCCACGGAGTAGAATCCACCAGAGAGCCAAGGCACCGGACAATCGAAGAATAGAATTCATCGGCGCCAGCCTGGCGGGTGTTGGACGCAGGGATCTGCGCGGGATTCTCCGAGTTGATCCAAGAACGAGCCGGAATATCTGAGCCCCTTACAACCTGCCTTGCGACTCCGGTACCGGTATCCCTCCAGGTTGGCCAGAGAACAAGCTCGGGATATATCAGCCGTGTCGAGATTGTCTAATCAGTGAGAAAATAGAAGTACCAATGTGGCCGATTGCTTTACTGGTCGTTTTCCTGGCCTTCCAAACTAATTACTACGAGCAGGGACTGAAGGCGCTCGATCAGAATCAGTACCAGGTGGCCGTCGATGATTTTCGCAAAGCCATAGAAGCCGAGCCCCAAGACTATAGCTTGCACTTTAATCTCGCTCTGGCCTACAGCCTGTCAGGCAATGACACCGACGCCATTCCCCAATACAAGAAAGTGTTGGAGCTGAAGCCCGACCTCTACCAGGCCGACCTCAACCTGGGCATTACACTGCTGCGCAGCAAGCAGGCCGCCGATGCGCTGCCTTATCTCGCCGCGGCGGTAGCGCAGAAACCCCAAGAGTACCGGCCCAATTACTACCTGGCCGCCGCTCTGCTCGCCTCCGGCGACTTTGCGAAGGCCGAGCAGGCCTACACTACCGCGCTCAACCTCGATCCGAAGTCACCGGATGCGGAGTTGGGCCTGGCCCATGCGCTGTCGAAGCAGAACAAGCTCACCGATGCGGCGCCGCACTTCAAGAAAGCCGCCGAGCTGAATCCGAAATATAACGATGGGTTGCTCGAACTGGCCGCCTTGTATGAAGCGCAGAAACAGCCAGCTGAAGCGATCGCGCTGTATCAGCAGTTCCCCGACAATCCCGGCGCCCAAGAGAGACTCGGTGAGTTGCTGCTTTCATCCGGACAGCCGGCCGATGCCGTCACACATTTCCAGGCCGCGATCGAGAAATCCCCGACCACTGCCAACCGCGCGGCCCTGGCCGAGGCCTACATCAAGAACAAGGAGCCTGACAAAGCGCTTCCGGTGACGGACGCTATACTGGCGACAGATCCAAATAATTTTGACATCCGCATGCTGCATGGCCGGATACTTCGCGACCAGCGCAAGTTCACCGCCGCCGCGCAAGATTTCGCGCGCGCCACCCAGATGAAACCGGATTATTCCAACGCCTGGAGTGAGCTCGCGGGCGTGCTCGTGATGGCCGAAGACTATCCGGCGGCCCTGGGTGCGCTTGACCGTCTGGCGGCCCTGCATGCTGAAAAACCCGGTCATGTTTACCTGCGGGCGATCGTGCTGGATAAAGTCAGACAGATCAAGCCAGCATTAGAAAGCTACCAGAAATTCCTGGCTGTGAGCAACGGCCAGAATCCGGATGAGGAGTTTAAGGCGCGCCAGCGAGTTCGAATTCTACAAAGAGAAATTGGCAGGTAATGACGTTTGTACTGGTATTGTTGATTGCGTTCGCCGACATCACCGCCGTGAAGTCGGAGCCTGATCTGGAGAAGCGGTCGGAACTGGCGCTGGCCAATGCTGATCACGCCATCGACGAAGCCAAGCAGGCCTACAACAACGGAGACGACCAAGCCCAACATGCTGCCCTTCTGGAAGTGCAGCAGTTAGTCGAGGTATCCTACGACGCGCTCGAACATAGCAACAAAAACCCGCGCAGGAGCAAGTATTATAAGAACGCTGAGCTGAAAGTGCGCGCGCTCGTGCGAAGGTTAAGCAGCTTCCGTGAGGAGGTGGGCTTCGAGACCCGCCAGTCGGTGGACGCGGTGATCAAGAAGCTGTCGGACGTGCACGATCAGTTGGTTAATGATGTCATGAGCAAGAAGAAGTAGAGGCCAGGATGAGATACTTTACCGCGATACTAGCGCTGGCGATCAGCGGATTTGCACAGCAGCGCGATTACCTGACCGCCGACGAAGTCGACCAGATCCGCGAGGCTCAGGAGCCCAACGCCCGTTTGCTGCTATATGTCCACTTTGCCAAAGAACGAATCGCCGAGATCCAGAAGTTCCTCAGCAAGGAAAAAGCCGGCCGTTCCGCGCTGATACACGATGCGCTGGAAGACTACACGCGAATCATCGAAGCCATCGACACCGTGTCCGACGATGCGCTACGGCGTAAGGTCGCTCTCGATGTGGGAATGAAGGCCGTCGCCGACGCTGAAAAGGAAATGCTGGCCACGCTGAACAAGATCGAGGAGTCCGATGCCAAGGATCTTCCGCGCTTTGAATTCGCCCTCAAAGCCGCCATCGACACCACGTCCGACAGCGAGGAGCTGTCGCAGGAAGATCTCAAAACTCGCGCCACCGGCCTGGCTGCCCAAGACATAAAGGAAAAGGAAGAGAAGCAGGCTGCGCTCGGTACCAAGGAGAAGGAAGAGAAAAAGACCGCCGACAACACCGACACCAAGGACGGCAAGCCTAAGCGCAAGGCGCCCTCGTTGTATAAGCCGGGCGAAAAGCCGCCCGATAAGCAGTAAGATTTACTGAGCCGCGCGCGTGAGCAAGCGGTCTAGGCCGTCCTCATAGACTCCGAGCGATCCGCGCCGCTAATCGCCGCCTGCGCCGCCGCCAACCTTGCGATGGGCACCCGGTAGGGCGAACACGAAACGTAATCCATACCGATGCGATAGCAAAACTCCACCGAGTTCGGATCGCCGCCGTGTTCGCCGCAGATTCCGATCTCGAGGTTCGGCTTGGTCTTGCGGCCCAGCTTGACGGCCTGCTCGATGATGCTGCCCACGCCTTCCTGGTCGATGGTCTGGAAGGGATCGGCCTTGAATATTTTCAGCTCTTCGTATTCTTTCGAAAACTTAGTATAGTCGTCCCGCGACATTCCTAGCGTGGTCTGCGTCAAATCGTTGGTACCGAAGCTGAAGAACTGCGCCACCTCGGCTATTTGATCGGCTGTGACAGCGCCGCGCGGGATCTCGATCATCGTGCCGACCAAATACTTCAGGTCTTTCATCTTGGCCTTTTCGAGCACTTCCTTCGCGACGCGTTCCACGATCTCTTTCTGCAGCGCTAGCTCGCGTTGGAAACCGACCAGTGGAATCATCACTTCGGGAATCACCTTGACGCCCTTCTTGGCCACCTGGACAGCGGCTTCGAAGATAGCGCGGGCTTGCATTTCAGTGATCTCGGGATGCACGATTCCGAGTCGGCATCCGCGGAATCCCAACATAGGATTGAACTCGTGAAGATCCTCCACTCGCTTGAGGAGCACGGGCAGCCTCTTCTTTAGTTCGCCGGCTGGGATGCCATAGCTTTCCGACATCTGCTTCTTGTCTTTTCCGCTGGCGTGCGGCAATCGCGCGATGTCAACCATCAGGTTCTCGCGCTTGGGCAAGAACTCGTGCAGCGGCGGATCGAGCGTACGGATTATCACCGGGTATCCGTCCATGGCCTCGAACAGTCCGATAAAATCTTTGCGTTGCATAGTGAGCAGCTTATCGAGCGCAATCTTACGGGTCTTCTCGTCGTCGGCCAGAATCATAGCCTGCATGTGCGGGATACGATCCTCGGCGAAGAACATGTGCTCGGTGCGGCACAGCCCGATGCCTTCGGCCCCGAACTCGCGGGCAGCTATGGCGTCGCGCGGAATATCGGCATTGGCGCGGACGCCGAACTTGCCGCGAAACTCGTCGGCCCAGGTCATGAACTCGACAAATAGCGGCGACTTCGGATCCGGCTCTTTAGTCTTGGCTTGGCCCAGGTAGACATCGGCGGTGGTCCCGTCGAAGGAGATCCAGTCACCTTCCTTGACGACGACGTCTTTGACCCCAACCTTCACCGTGAACTGTTTCTTGTGCTCATCAATGTGCAGCGCGCCGGCGCCCACTACGCAAGGCAGTCCCATGCCGCGTGCGACCACAGCAGCGTGACTCGACTTGCCTCCGACGGCGGTCAGCACGCCCTCCGCTACTTCCATGCCGTGGATATCGTCGGGAGTGGTCTCTTTGCGGATCAGGATTACAGGACCCTTTTCGGACGCGTCCACCGCGGCATCGGCGGTGAAGAAAGCACGACCAACAGCGGCGCCGGGTGAAGCATCGATGCCGTTAGCGATCTTGGTAAGCGACTTCAGCGAAGCTTGATCGAATAGCGGATGCAGCAACTGATCGAGCTGTTGGGGAGCGACCCGCAGCACGGCTTCGCGCTTGTCGATGAGGCGTTCTTTGGTCATCTCTACGGCAACGCGAAGAGCGGCCGCGCCCGTCCGCTTGCCATTGCGGGTTTGTAGCATGTACAGCTTGCCTTTTTCGATGGTGAACTCGAAGTCCTGCATGTCGCGATAGTGCTTTTCGAGATTCGATGTGATGTCGCGGAGCTGCCGGTAAGCATCCGGCATGAGCTTTTCGAGATCGGCGATTGGTTGCGGCGTGCGGATGCCGGCGACCACGTCCTCGCCTTGCGCATTCATCAAAAACTCGCCCCAAAAGACCTTTTCGCCGGTGGAAGGGTTGCGCGTGAAGCCAACGCCGGTTCCGGAATCGTCGCCCATATTGCCGAACACCATGGTCTGCACATTGGCTGCAGTACCAATCTCGTCGGGGATCTTTTCCATGCGGCGGTAGGTGACCGCGTTCTTGCCCCACCAGGAGCGGAATACGGCGTCGCGCGACATTGCAAGCTGCTCGCGCGCATCCTGCGGGAAGGGTTTGCCTGTTTCTTTCTTGACCAGCTTTTTGTAGTCGTCGATGATCACTTTCAGGTCGTCGGCTTTCAGATCGGTATCGAGCTTGGCCTTCACTTTTTTCTTGCGTTCGTCGAAAATGTGATCGAATTTGCTCATTTCGATGTCGAGCGCGACTTCGCCAAACATCTGGATAAAGCGGCGGTAGCAGTCGTAGGCGAAGCGCGGATTGTCGCTGAGGCGAGCCAAGCCCTCGACGGTTTGGTCATTCAGGCCGAGGTTCAAAATGGTGTTCATCATTCCGGGCATCGAAAACTTGGCGCCCGATCGCACGCTGAGCAGCAGTGGGTTCGATGGATCACCGAGCTTCTTGCCGGTCTGCTGTTCGAGCTGGGCGAGCGATTGCGAAATCTCCTGCTCGATCTCCTTGGGAAGCTTGTTGTTGTTTTGAAAATAAATATTGCAGACTTCGGTGGAGATGGTGAAGCCGGGCGGCACTGGAACTCCCGCGCGGCTCATTTCGGCCAAGCCAGCGCCTTTGCCGCCGAGGACATCTTTCATCTTGCCGTCACCGTCGGCCTTGCCGCCGCCAAATGCGTATACATGTTTTTTCATAAATATCGATTTACCTTTCTGTCACGATCTCGGAGAAATCAGCTACGTCCGAGAATTCCGTTAGGAGACTTTGCAGCAGCGCAAGCCGGTTGCGCCGGATGTTAGGATCGGGTGCATTAACGAGCACCTTGTCGAAAAAAAGGTCGACTTTGGGCCGCAGGGGGCCAATGCGGGATTCCAGTGGCTGGCCATCCGTGCGTCGAATTTCTTTGTAAAGGTCAAGCTCGGGGCCGGATTCGAACAAATCTTCGCGGTAGGCCCCGCCGTCTTTGTATTCGGCCTGCTTGAGAATGTTCTTGATGCGTTTGAAGCTGACGGCCAAGGGCTCGAAGTCGGGCGTAGGCCGAACGGCCTGGACGCGTCTCAGGCGCCGTTGGAGATCTAGGAGATCGTTCCAGCCGACGGCCATGCAGGCGCGCACCTCGTCATAGGCGAAGCCGCAAACATCACGGAAGTAGTATTCGACACGGTCGCGCATGAAATCGGCGAGTTCACCGCGTTGATGGCAATTCGAAAGTTGACATCGCCTTCGGCGCTGATCCGGACGATGCCTTGGGCCGCGCGGCGGAGCCCGAATGGGTCGCGCGAGCCTGTGGGCGCCATCCCAACTTTGAAGCACTCAGTGAGGGTGTCCCATTTGTCGGCGACACTCAGGAGGCAGCCGTTGAGTGTGGACGGAACGGCGTCCTCCATGCTGAGAGGCTTGTAATGGTCGTAGACTGCCCGCCCGACTTCCTCGGGCTCCCCTTGCTCCTTAGCATAAAGGCCGCCGACGATGCCCTGCAGATCGGTGAACTCCTTGACCATGTCGGTCGTGAGATCGCACTTGCAGAGCAGAGCGGCGCGTTGGGCATGTTGGTCGCCTCCTAACGCTTGCACCAGCGCGACTACACGTTCGGTCTTTTGAAAATACGAACCCACCTTGGCTTGGAACGTCACATTCTTAAGGTCTTCTACACGAGCCGCGAGCGGCTTCTTTTGATCGACTTGCCAGAAAAACCGAGCATCGTTGAACCGGGCGCGCAGCACCCGCTCATTGCCGTGACGGACTAGGCCGTCGGGATCCGCAATGGTGTTCATGACCGCGATGAAGTGTGGCGCCAGGTTCCCGTTGGCGTCTTCCACCGAGAAATACTTCTGATGATGACGCATCACGGTCACCAGCACCTCTTGCGGCAACTCCAAATATTGCGAATCGAAGCCACCGAGGATTGCGGTCGGGAACTCAGTGATATAGACGAGCGTGTGCAACAGGTCGGGATCGGGTTTGACCTTCAGGTTGCGGCCTGCCAGTAACCCAGTGATTTCGGTCTCGATCTTGGCGCGGCGCTGGTCGGCTGAAAGGATTACCCCGTTGGACTTCAACTGGTGCTCGAAGTCTTGAATAGTTACCAGGATCGACGGCTTGCCGAGCAGCCGGTGACCGGCAGTGGTATTGCCGGAATTAACGCCGCCGATCTCGAAGGGAACGACCGCGTCGCCAAGCAGAGCCACGATCCAACGAATGGGCCGGATAAATCGCTCGCTGCCTTTCCCATTCCAATACATTGTCTTAGGCCACTGAATCTTGAGAATCAGATTTGGTAATTCGCGGGCCAGTATGGCCGCCGTCGCCTGACCTTGGGTTCGTTTTGTAAACGCGAAGTATTCGCCCTTGGCGGTGGTTTCGGTCCTCAGCTGATCTGGCGTAGTGCCCATCTTTTTGGCGAATCCAGCGGCAGCTCCTGCCCCGACCGATTTTGGTGGGCCGAGGACCAGCTCTTCGGCGTCAGCCTGGCGTTCGATCAAGCCTTCTGCGCGAAGCACCAAACGCCGAGGCGTGGCGGCGGTTGAAGCCACCTTCCCACCCAAAGCATATTGGTCAAGTGACCCCTGAAACATATCCTGCAAGTTGTTCAATGCAGGCACAATCATCCAGTCCGGAATCTCTTCGGTGCCGATTTCGAGCAGGAAAGGCAGGCTCACGCGACTTCCTCTTCACAGGCTGAAAGCCTGTGCCACATCTGAGCGACCCCTAAGGCGAGCCTACGGACCCGGGCGATGACGCCGACCCGCTCGGTGACGCTAATCGCCCCGCGAGCATCGAGGAGATTGAAGATGTGCGAGCATTTCAGCACCTGATCATAGGCCGGGAGAACGACTTCGGCGGCCTTCAGCAGGCGCTGGCATTCGGCCTCGTGCAGGTCGAAGAGCTTCCATAGCATGGCGACGTCGGCGAGCTCGAAGTTGTATTTCGAAAACTGGCGCTCGTCCTCAAAACGGACCTCGCTATAGCGGACGCCAGGGGCCCATTCGATGTCGTACACACTGTCCACATTTTGCAGGAACGCAACAATGCGCTCCAGACCGTAAGTGAGCTCGGCGGGGACCAGGTCGAGATCGAAGCCGCCGCACTGCTGGAAGTAAGTGAATTGGGTGATCTCCATGCCGTCGAGCATCACTTGCCAGCCGATGCCCCAGGCTCCCAGGGTGGGCGCTTCCCAGTTGTCTTCTTCAAACTTGATGTCGTGCTTGCTAAGGTCAATGCCAATGGCGTGGAGGCTGCCCAGATATTGATCGATGACATCGGCGGGCGATGGTTTCAGGATCACCTGAAGCTGCTGGTGTTTGTAGAGGCGATTCGGATTTTCGCCATAGCGGCCGTCGGCGGGGCGGCGGCTGGGCTGGACATAGGCGACCCGATAAGGCTGCGGGCCGAGAACGCGGAGGAATGTCTCAGGCGCCATGGTGCCGGCGCCGACCTCGACGTCGTAAGGTTCCTGGATGATGCACCCGCGGTCAGACCAGTATTTCTTGAGTGCAAAGACGGTGTCCTGGAAAGTGAGGCCGCTCATAAGTTGTCCAAGACCGCAGTGGTGCGGAGCCTGCGCTCGACGTGCTCTTCGATCATGCGGTTGAGTAGGCGGCGCAGGTCGGACGCGGTTTCTCCAGTCCAGGGACGCGGAGCCAGCGCATGTACGGGCGTGACCAGCATCTCCTGGGCGATCTCACGAGATTCAGCGTTGACGCGCAGCTCCGGAAGGAGTCCGGCTAGGCGCACCGACCACAGCGCGAAATAGGTGACGGCCGGCCAGATGTTTGCGTTGGAACGCAGGTAGTCGAGGACAGCGATCAGGAGACGGAAGTGGCGTTCGTTGGTTTCGTTAGGCGGCAATAATTGCTCCGTGACCTCAGCTAGATAGTCGAGCGCGACACTCGCTTCGTAGTTCGAGGCCAGCGCGAATTGCGAATGAACCAGCTCGCAGGAGTTCAGGCTAACCAGTTCGCGGTTCTCCTTTTGATAATACGACATGGTGGCATGCGAGAGGCGTTCGAGTCCGGAGCCAAAGGAGTTTTTGGGACGGCGGGCTCGGTGGGCGACGCCGCGGAGTTTGCCCTGATCGCGAGTGAAGAAGCTGACGATGAGGTCGGATTCGCGGAACGGGTAAGTTTGGAGGATGAAGGATTCGCTCGTGCGAGCGGGCATTGGGCGTAGGCAACTAGGTTAGCAAGGTTGGCCGTTCCTAGTAAGCTGTATCCGTATCAAGGTGTATCCGTATCAACGAAGGGCAGAAAGATCACGTGCGACTCAGAAAACTGGTTTCAGATCCGGCGACATCAGAATCAGATCCAGGGACATCAGAAAAGGACCCCGGGCCCTGGCATAGACACGAGTGTCTGTCGATGCGGCACGCAGGGGCGTGCGCCACGGTAGAGTAAGACAAATGGTCGGGTTGTGCGAGAGCTGCAAGAATGTTCGGCGGATCGAATCCGATCGCGGCTCGGTGTTCTACTTGTGTGAACTTTCCAAGGTAGATCCCCGTTTTCCGAAGTATCCCCGGCTGCCGGTACTGAGTTGCACCGGGTACGAAAAGCAGTCGGGCGAGCTAACTTTTTCAACGTCCAAACGTTTCTAATAGGGACATGGGTACACTTGGCGACCTCCGATACGGCGCGCGGCTGCTCCGGCTGAATCCCGGCTTCTTTACGGTTGCTACCCTGTCGCTGGCTTTGGGGATCGGCGCTAACACTGCCATCTTCCAACTGCTGGACGCAGTCCGCCTGCGATTGCTGCCGGTGGCGCATCCGGAACAGCTTGCGGAGCTGGAGATCGCTAAAGACGAGCACTGCTGCTCGGGTAATTTCTCCGACCGCCGGCCGAACTTCACTTATCCGCAATGGGAGCAGATCCGCGATCATCAGCAGGCTTTTTCGGGTATCTTCGCGTGGGGCGACACGCGCTTCAATCTGGCTTCGGGCGGAGAGGCGCGTTATGCGGAAGGCTTGTGGGTGAGCGGCGACTACTTCCGAACCTTGGGAGTGCAGCCCCTGGCCGGCCGGACGATTACGAACCAAGATGACCGCCCGGGTTGCGGCTCGCCGGGAGCGGTGATCAGCTATCCGTTCTGGCAGCGTGAATTTGCCGGAGACGCGCAAGCGATCGGGAAGACGCTCTCGCTCGATGGACATCCAGTGGAGATCATAGGCATCGCGCCGGCCGGGTTTTTCGGCGTGGAGGTCGGCAAAAGTTTCGATGTGGCGGTTCCGACTTGCGCGGAGCCATGGATCAATGGGGAGAACAGCCACACCGCCAAGCGCAATCACTGGTGGCTGGCGATTATCGGACGGCTGAAGCCTGGCTCTACGACAGCAAGCGCGGCGGCACAGGCTCGCGCCATGTCGCCGGCAGTGTTTGAGAGTACGGTTCCTCCGAATTATCGTCCCGACGCGGCGAAGTACTACGCACAATACAAGCTCACCGCGAACCCGGCGGGCTCCGGCGTCTCGTCGCTACGCCAGAGATATGAAGAGCCGCTGTTGCTGCTATTGGGAATCGCCGGACTGGCTTTGCTGATCGCCTGCGCGAACCTCGCCAATCTGATGCTGGCCCGAGCCAGCACACGGGAGCGCGAAATGGCAATTCGGCTGGCGATTGGCGCGGATCGCGGGCGTCTGATCCGGCAGCTGTTGGCCGAAAGCCTGTTGCTCGCGGTGGCCGGCGCGCTGGCGGGCGCGGTGCTGGCAAGTTTTCTGAGCCGTTATCTGGTTGCGTTCCTGACAACCAAAGATAGTCCGCTGTTCGTGGAGCTGGGTGCGGATTGGCGGGTCTTCGGATTCATGGCCGGCCTCGCGATTCTCACTTGCGTTCTTTTTGGATTGACGCCAGCACTGCGAGCGTCGCGCGCGGTTCCGGCGTCTGCAATGAAGGCATCGGGACGCGGTCTGACAGTCGATCGCGGCAAGTTTGGCCTGCGCCGGATGCTGGTGATCAGCCAGGTGGCGCTTTCGCTAGTGCTATTGGTGGGGGCGCTGCTCTTTGTAGGAAGTCTCCGAAATTTGTCGACACTGGATGCCGGCTTTCGCGAGGATGGTCTTCTGATTACGTGGCTCGATATATCCCGGATCAACTTTCCGCTGGCGCGGCGCGCTGCGCTCTACCAAGAGTTGCTCGCCCGCGTGAGGGCGATTCCCGGCGTTGAGGCTACAGCCAGCGCCAGCGTCGTGCAGATCAGCGGAAATGGCTGGAACGACAGTATCGAAATGCTTGGCCAGCGCGCGCAAGAACGGATGGTCCCGTGGTTCGATCGCGTCAGCCCGGGATACTTTCGCACGATGGGAACCTCTTTTCTTGCCGGCCGCGATTTCGACGATCGCGATACTCCTTCGGCTCCCGAGGTGGCCATTGTGAATCAGGAGTTCAGCCGGAAGTTTATGGGCGGCGGAAATCCGATCGGAAGGTCTTTCCGCATGTTAGTGGGACCGGGCGAGCCTCAGCACGTTTTCCAGATTGTAGGACTAGTGAAGAACTCGAAGTATCAGAGTTTAAGGGAAGACTTTAAGCCGATCGTTTTTGTAGCCGAGAGCCAAAACAAAGAACCGGGTCTGGGGGTGACCTTCATGGTGCGGTCCATGCTTCCGTTGGGGTCACTGATGACAGCCGTGAAAAAGACAGTGCTGGACGAGAATTCAGAGATCTCGCTGCAGTTTCAGGTCTTCACGACTCAGGTGCAGGAGTCACTTATGCGGGAGCGTCTGATGGCGACGCTATCGGGGTTCTTCGGATTTCTGGCGGTAGCGCTGGCGACGGTCGGATTGTATGGCGTGATCTCGTACATGGTGGCGCGGCGGCGGAATGAAATCGGAATTCGGATCGCGCTAGGCGCCAGTCGAGGGAACGTGCTGAGTCTGGTTTTGCGAGAGGCTGGGGTGCTACTGGCGGCGGGATTAGTTATCGGAATCGGGCTCGCTTTGGCGGTTGGGCGAGCGGCAAGTTCAATGCTGTTCGGTTTGCAGCCGAGCGATCCAGTGACGATAGGAGCGTCGGTGGCCGGACTGGCGGTGGTGGCGATCGCGGCTAGTTTACTGCCGGCGATGCGGGCGGCGCGGGTGGAACCGATGGTTGCGTTGCGGGAAGAGTAAAAGCGTTCACAGAGTGTGAACGCGGCACGCATGAGTGCGTGCGCTACTGGTCGCGGAGAGCGAGCATGGGATCGATGCGGGTAGCGCGGCGCGCGGGAATAAAGCAGGCGACAGCAGCGGTTACGACAACTAGAGCGACTGCGAGAGCGACCAACGCTGCATCAGCGGATGCCAGACTGAAGATGCGGATCGCGGCCAGCGCTGAGGCCAGTCCGATTACTACGCCGACCATGGTCAGCAGCATGCCGTGACGGAAAATCAGGAGCTGGACGTTGCGGGGCGTGGCGCCAAGGGCCATGCGGACACCGATCTCTTGAGTGCGAAGTGATGTTGCATACGAGATCACGCCGTAGACGCCCGCAGCGGCGAGCAGCAGCGCCAGGCAGCCAGTGATGGCGAGCAGCGTCATTATAAAACGGCGGTCGGCGATGGTATCGCCAATGAGGCGCGACATGCTCGCGCTTAAGAAAACAGGTTGTTTCGGATCCACCGAGGCGACGGCGATGCGCACCGATTTGGCAAGCTCATCGGAAGGCCGGTCGGTCCGAACCACCAAGAATTGTGCGTGCTCGAGCGCGCTGGAAGCGAAGTAGACTGACGCGCCGATGGGTTCATCCAGTCCGGAGTGCCGCATGGTCTGCACGACGCCGACCACTCGTTTCCAGATTGGCGCGTTAACATCCCAGCAAAGACAAAAGCGTTTGCCCAGCGCATTCTGCCCGGGCCAGAGCCGGGCGGCGGCGATGTCGTTGACGATAGCTGTATCGCGATCGGAAGCCATGTCATCATCGCGGAGCCAACGGCCTTGAAGGAGTTGAACGCCCATGGTTTGAAGGTAATCGGCGCTCACGCGATCGATCTCAGCGGCCTGTTCCGGAGCGGATAGATCCGTTCGAATCGTGCCGCCGTGATTCTCACCACTGAAAGGCAAGGCATCAACAGTGGCGACCGATTCCACGCCGGGCAAAGCGCGAACGGAATCCACGATACGTCGGAATAGGATGCCTTGTTTAGCTGGCGTCCGGTACTGGTCGCCGGCGGCGATGATGATGGACGCCAAAACGCGATCGGCATCGAAGCCGGGATTGGTCCGAATGAGTTTCACGAAACTGCCGGTCAACAAGCCTCCGATGATCACCAGCGTGACAGCTAAGGCAACTTCCCCAACAACGAGCGCCGAGCGTATGCGATTACGGGCTGCGCCGATGGAGCCACGATTGCCGGATTCCCGTAGCGCGAGAGCCGGATCGCCGCGGGCAGAGCCGAGAGCGGGCGCGAGGCCGAATATCAACGCGTTGATGGCCGAGATAGCTAGCGTGAAGGCGAACACCGTCCAATCGGGGTGGGCAGTGGCCAGTCGCGGAATGCTCATGGGAGCGACTGAGGGGAGAACTTTCCAGGCCAATACCGCAAAGGCGTAGCCGGCGATTCCGCCAGCCAGACCGAGCAGCAGACTTTCGGAGACGAGCTGCCGCACGATTCTCGATCGTCCAGCGCCCAGCGCCATCCGGACCGCGATTTCTCGCTGTCTGGCGAACGTGCGGGCCAGGAGGAGATTGGCGACGTTCGCGCATCCGATCAGCAGAAACATCAAGGCGGCGGCGAGTAGAAGCGGCAGACCAGTGCGCGAAAAGCCGAGAGTGCGGTTGCGGAGCGAAATGGCATGAAGCGAGCGGTCTTGGTTGGTGAGCGGGTATTCGCGCTGGAGCGCGGCGCTAATGGATTGAAGATCCTGCGCAACCTCGGCTGGTGAGACGCCTTTGCGAAGGCGCGCGATCGCGCCCATGCCGGGAGACTGCCGAGTGTTCTTGGCGGGATCGACAGGCGTCTGGGGACCCAGAAATCCATGTGCTGCGACGGAGTGCGAACGGTGGTGGCGAGGCGCATGGGGAAATCGAATCCGGGCTCCATAACGCCGATGATGGTGCAAGCGTGGCCATTGGCTTCAACGGATCGGCCGATGACGCTGGGGTCACTATTGAAGCGCCTAGTCCAAAGGCCGTAGCTCAGGATCATCTCGCGGTCGCGGCCGAGTTGGGTTTCTTCCGGAAGAATATTGCGCCCCAGCATCGGCTTCACGCCAAGTGTGGGGAACATGTTGGCCGATACGGCCAACCCGTACAGCGCTTCGGGCGGTGCGTTGCCGTCGCCGGAAAAATTCAAGAGAGCATAGTGGTAAGTTGCGACGGACTGGAACGTGTGATTCCTTCGCCTGACGTCCTGCATGTCTGGCCAAGTAACCCAGTCGGCACGGGAGTCGCCGCCGCGCGCAGATTCAGTGCGAAACTGGACCAGCTCATCCGCGTTAGCGTAGGGCAGGGGATCCAGTAAGACAGTTTTGACGGCGGTGAAGACGACCGCGGTGGCGCCGACGGTGATCGCGATGGAACCGAGAACCACGGCGGTTATCGCTGGAGCGCGGCGGAAGGTTCGGAAAGAAAGCCACATAAGAAAAAGCGTTCACACGAGTGTGAACGCGGCACGCACGAGTGCGTGCGCTACTTCGACAAGGAGCGGGCGGCGCTCAATGCTGCATCGTAATTGGGATGCTCAGCGACTTCTTTCACATACTCGACGTGCTTGATGGTGTTGTCTTTGTCGAGTACGAAAATCGCACGGCTCTCGATGCGCAGTTCTTTGATCAGCGTGCCGTAATGCTCGCCGAATGAGCCGGATTTGTGATCGGAAACCATCTTGATCTTATCGATGCCGAAAGCTCCGCACCAGCGCTTCTGGGCAAACGGCAGGTCCATGCTGATGGCAAAAATTTCGACACCGGGCAACTTCGCCGCCTCTTCATTAAAGCGCTTGGTTTGCATATCGCAGACCGGCGTATCGAGCGATGGGACGACGCTAAAAATACGAACGGCTGGTCCGGTGCCTTGCAGGTTGACAGGTTGGAGCGAATCGGTCACCGCGTCAAAATCGGGGGCCTTGTCACCGGATTTAAGTTCCGGCCCGATGAGCGTCAGCGGTTTTCCTCTCATCGTCGTGGCTCCAGGTCTTTCCATGAATTCTCCTCGTGTTTTGAATTTTCGATTTATTGTAGCAACTCGGCAAACTTCGCTACCTCGGTGGTGGGCAAACGGCAAGAGTAGTTTTCGCAAACATAGGCGGTGGATTGGCCGTTGATCTGGCGCATGACGCCGGCGGCGGGGAAAATGCGGGCGAGTTTCTCTCGGGTCGCATCGGAATCGATGAGAAGGGTGATCGTGTGTGGAAGAAAGCGGCTTCGCAATTCGTTCAGAAGGGCGCGGGTGGGCTCGACCTGTGGATCACCCGCGATGACTACTTCCCGCTTGGGGGCGAGCGAATAGTCGAGGCCGACCAGCATTTGCGGCACCGCGATGGGCTGGCTGGACATCTTCGCCATGAGAGCATCGAGAGTGCGGACGGCCGACTGGCGATACTCGTCGCGATCGGTGAGGTGAGCCAAACGGAGTAGATCGAGCAGGGCCACGGAATTCCCGGATGGTTCGGCGCCGTCGTAATCGTCCTTCATCCGAAGCACCAGACTGCTGTCTTGACCGGCGGTGGTGAAAAACGCGCCGGCCTGGGGATCTTCGAAGAGCTCGCGCATCTTGGTGCCGAGAGACAGCGCAGTCTCGAGATGAGCAGGATCGAAATCGGCTTCATAGAGATCGAGTAGTGCCGCGATTAAGAAAGCATAGTCGTCGAGAAAGCCAGGGATGGCAGCCTCACCTTCGCGGAAGCGGCGTTGCAAAAGGCTTGTAGCCGGATCGTACATGCGGGTGAGGATGAAAGAAGTCGCGCGCTGGGCGGCGGTCAGATAGTGCGGGTCGTCCAATATTTGAGCCGCCTTTGCGAAGGCCGAAATCATGAGCCCATTCCAGGAAGTGAGGATCTTGTCGTCCAGATGAGGCCGGACGCGTTTGGATCGGACCTCGAGCAGCGTGGCCCTGGCTTTTTGTAATTGATCGGCGACGGAGGGGTCGGGCGCTTGCCGCAAATAAAGGATGTTCTTGCCGGTGAATTCTCCGTGCGGATCCTGGTGGACATTGCCGTCTTTCTCGACGCCGTAATGCGCGGCGAACAGATCATAGGTCTCCAGGCCGAGCACTTGTTCCAGCTCAGCGGCAGTCCAGATATAGAACGCACCCTCACCCTTTTCTTTCGGATTAGCCGGATCGATAACGCTGTCGGCATCCTCGGCGGAGTAGAAACCGCCATCGGGATGAGTCATGTCGCGGAGCACGTAATCGAGTGTGCTGCGCGCGATGCCGGCGTAAAGCGTGTTGTGCGTAATCTGATAGGCCTCGAGATAGGAGATCGCGAGCTGCGCCTGATCGTAGAGCATTTTTTCGAAGTGGGGAACGAACCAACGCTCGTCGACAGAATAGCGATGGAAGCCCCCGCCTAGCTGGTCGTGCATGCCGCCCGCGGCCATGGCGCGCAACGTGTCCAGTGACATCTGGAGCGCTTCGGCGACGCTGCGTGCGCACATAATAACGAAATAGAAAATTGAAGGCCACGGGGCGGGGAAACTTGGGAGCGTCGCCGAAACCGCCATGAGTGGTGTCGAAGGTCCGGCGAAAATATTGGAAGGTCGAATCGAGGGTGGTTTTGTCGGCGATGCCGCCGGTGGAGGCCGGATCAGAAATGGATTTGAGTTGCGAGATGACTCTACCGCTGGTCTCAACGATCTCGGCGCGCTGCTCACGCCAGGCCGACGCGATGCGTTCCAGGAGCGTTGGGAAACCGGGACGGCCATAGCGATTGTCAGGCGGGAAGTAAGTGCCGCCGAAGAACGGCTTCAAATCGGGCGTGAGAAACACTGACATAGGCCATCCGCCGCTGCCGGTGGCGGCTTGTACGTAAGTCATATAAATGCGGTCGACGTCCGGGCGCTCTTCGCGATCCACTTTGACCGGCACGAACGAGTGGTTGATGATTTCGGCGATCGCATCATTTTCGAAAGATTCGCGCTCCATCACGTGGCACCAGTGGCAAGTGGAGTAGCCGATGGAAAGAAAGATGGGCTTGTCTTCGCGGCGCGCTTTATCAAAAGCTTCGTCACCCCAGGGATACCAGTCGACGGGATTATGGGCGTGCTGTTGCAGGTATGGGCTTTTCTCGGCGATCAGATGGTTTACCAAAGTTTCTCGTTTCTGGACCGCTCCCTGACGGTCACGGCTCGGAATTGATCCCTGGCGTTGAGCGCTTGTAGGGCTGGGTGACGTACCGGCGCGACTCCTTGCCCACTTCAGAGAGCGGCGCCATGGCGACGGCTTTTTTGTAGGCGGCCACGGCGGACACGCGACGGCCTTTGAGGTCGTAAATCTGGCCCAAGCGCATCCAGGACATGATGCTAGTGTTCATGTCGAGGTCATGCGCTTTGGCTGTGACGTTTTTCATGTCGGCGAGCGCCGGGTCGAGGTCGTTGTACCAGAAGAGCAGGTTTCCTTCGAGGTAGTCAATTTTCTCTGGCGGCAGATCGGTGAATCCGGGGGCGCCACTTTGCTTGAGATCACGGATGCGGGCGATCTCCGAGAGCGCGCCGGGCTTGTCGCCCAGGTCGCTATACATCTGTACGAGTTCGAAGCGAAGCAAGAAGTTGCGCGGAAATCGCTGGAGTAGATCTTCGAGCAGCGGAACAGCCTCTTGCGCGCGCCGCTCCCGCCGGTAGATGGCGGCCAGCATGATTTCAGCATCCAAGCGATTCGACTTGCCGTCTTGCGCTACCGACTGCAAAGCTTCAATGCCGCGGTTGCGATCACCATGGTAGCCAGCCAAGAAACCGAGAATTCGATATCCGATCGGAAGACTCCCCGTGATGTAATCGTACAAGGCTGGGATCAATCGGGCGTCGACATTGTCGGGCTGGAGTTCAGTCAGACGCTTGTGCGCTTTGCGGGCGTCGGTGGCGTCGTGCAGTGCATCGGTCCAGGCTTTGCGCACCAGGAAATTGTAATTGGCTCGCAGCGCATAAGAAACACCCAAAGCGCCAAGCGAGAGGGGATCGTCTGGGCTGTCGAGCAAGCGCGACTGAGCCAGATTGAGCGCTTTGTCGATGGCATCGTAGAACTGCTGGTTTTCTGCCGTTGACGTTTTGACTTTTTGCCGGCTCAGAAACGGGTTGGAGCCGGTGACCAGCTCGCTCTCGAGTGCGCCGCCTCGATACATGGCGCGGTAGAGCGTCGCATGCGCCAGATGATTCCACGCGTTCGGATCATCGGGATGCTGTTCGGTTTCAGCCGTGAACGTCGCGATGGCCTGGTCGTATTCGAGATTGTAGAAATGATCGTAGCCTTCAGAGACGTTGGCATCCTGGCCGCGGAGCGCCAGACAGCAGACGGCAATCAAAATCGCTCGCATCCCATTTCATTCTAGAATTAGAAGACATATTGGGAGGATTCTAATGCGACACCGTTTACTCATGCTGGCGCTATTTGCGGGAATTCCGGCCGCCGCAGCCACGTGCGAAAGCCTTGCTACGCTGGGGCGTCCAAACACGACGATCACTACCGCCGAATCAGTCACGAGTGGATCTTTTAAGCCACCGACGGGACCGGCAATGGAAAAACTGCCCGCATTTTGCCGGGTGGCCGGCGTAATCAAGCCGGCGAGCGATTCGGAAATCAGTGTTCGAAGTGTGGCTTCCGAGCTCGGGCTGGAACGGGAAGTTCTATGGCGTCGGAAATGGTGGGTTCGCAGGGTCGGTCACGTTTCCTGGGCTGGCGTCGGCATTGAGGCGCGGCTTTGCGACGGCGTCGACGGATACCGGACACGAAGCCGGGCGTGACGGATGCGAAGTGGGCGCTGGGACATCACGAGAAGGTGGTGGACTTCGGATATCGTGCGGTCCACGAAACAGCCGAGGCGGCCAAGGAAGTGATTGCGGCGTTTTACGGCGATCGACCGAAGAAATCCTATTTCAGCTCCTGTTCAAACGGGGGCCGCGAGGCGTTGATGGAGGCGCAGCGGTATCCAGCCGATTACGACGGCATCGTCGCCGGCGCGCCCGCGAACAACTGGACGCACTTGATTTCGTCGGGCACCTGGGAGTCGCAAGCACTGGTGCAGCGATCCGGCGAATTACATTCCCGCGGCGAAGCTGCCTGCGATCGAAGCGGCGGCACTCAACGCCTGTGACGCGAACGACGGCGTGAAGGATGGAGTGATCGAGAATCCGGCGGCGTGCCATTTCGATCCGTCGGTGTTGTTGTGCAAAGGCGAGGAATCGAATAGCTGTTTGACCGAGGCGCAGATCGGCACCTTGAAGAAGATCTATACCGGGTCCACAGGATTCGAAGGGCAAGCCGATGTATCTCGGTTACAGCCCTGGCGGTGAGCCTGGACCTAACGGCTGGGGCGGTTGGATCAGCGGCGGGGGAGCTGGCAAGAGCCTGCAGTACGCGTTCGGCACGAATTTCTTCAAATATATGGTGTTCGACAATCCGGATTGGGATATCAAGACGTTCTCGGTTGAGCATGATATGAAAGTGGCCGATGACAAAGTTGGCCAGATCCTGAACGCGACCGATCCGAACCTGAAGAAGTTCAAGGACCGCGGAGGAAAGCTGATCGTCTATCACGGCTGGAGCGATGCCGCGATTCCGCCGGCGAACGCGATCCAGTACTACAACAGCGTGGTCGCCGAAGATGGGCGCCAAGCAAACCGATCAGTTCGTTCGCCTGTTTATGGTGCCGGGAATGCAGCATTGCGGCGGCGGGCCGGGCCCGAACAGTTTCGGCCAGACCAGCGAAGTTGACGGCGACGCGCAGCACGATATCAATCGCGCAGTGGAACAGTGGGTGGAGAACGGCGTTGCTCCGGCGCAGATCATCGCGACTAAGTATAAAACCACGAATCCGGCTAGCGGGGTGGAGCGCACGCGGCCGCTGTGTCCTTATCCGCAGGTGGCGCAGTGGAAGGGATCGGGAAGCACTGATGACGCGGCCAATTTCACTTGCGCGGCGGGACCGGGCGGAGCGAGCGGGAAGCGAGCGGCGGAATAAAAGACCGCTTGCTCCGCGCGCGGCTCAGTTTCGAAGCGGCGATATCGAGCACGGTGTACCACAGGAACTGGACCATCTTGTGGATGGAGCTTTCGAGCAGACGCTCCTGATCTGAGTGCGCGCCGTGGAGCTCGTTCTCGCTCTCATCAGCGATTGCACCGAAGCCATACGCTTGTACGCCTTTGCCTCGCAACTGGGCCATGTCGGTGGCGCCCGTCAGCATCACGGGAATCGTTACGGCGTCCGGGAACATCGTTTTCTGTGTCCGCTCGAGCGCGCGGAACATCTCGCTGTCGATCGATGAAGGCGGAGCGATGGGCCGGTTGCGGGTGGCGTTGGTGACGAGCTCGACGGCAGGGTCGGAAATGACGCGCTTTATCTCAGCGTAAAGCTGGTCCATGTTCTCGTCGGGAAGCGCTCGGATGTCGAGCGTCGCTTCGGCTTGCGACGGAATCACGTTAGTTCGAAAGCCGCCTTGAATCATGGTGGGGACGACGGAGGTCCGGAGCACGGAATAGTTGGGCTGCTCGTGCTCCAGGAAGTAGCGCTGGATTTCTTCGGTGTGGGCGGGATCGGTGACGTGGTTATAGCGATAGGCCTGATCGGGAGGGCTGATGGTGGCGAGCCGCTCGAAATAGGTACGCGTGGTGTCGTTTAAGCGCATGGGCGGCTGCCAGGTCTGGAATTTCGAGACTGCGGCGGCGATGTGCAGAATGGCATTGTCAGGACGGGGACGCGAACCATGACCGGCGGTGCCGTGAGCCACCAGGCGCGCGCCGCGTGGACTTTTCTCGGTAGTGCTGATTCCGACATAGCTAACCTTGCCATTGCGCGAGACGGTTTGGCCGCCCTCGGCTAGCGCGTATTCGCCTTCGATCTCGTTCCAATGTTTATCCACCAAAAAGCCGATGCCGAAATTGGCGCTGCCTTCTTCGCCCGATTCAGCTATGAAGATGACGTCGCGATCGAGCGGAACATTGAAACGCTTGAGTAAGAGCATGGTCATCAGGCAGGACGCGACATGCGACTTGTCGTCGGATGTGCCGCGCCCCCAGATGTATCCGTCTTTACGGAGGGCAGCAAAGGGGTCGATGCCCGGCGGCCACGTCTCGCGCTGGACGCCCACCACATCCGTATGGCCCATGATGATGAGCGGCCGCTTGGAGCCGTTGCCCTTGATGCGCGCGATCAGGTTGGCGCGCTTGGGATCGAGGGAAAGCACCTCGGTCGGGATGCCGGCGCGGTCAAGAATCGGCTTGAGATAGTCGACAACTTTGGTTTCGTCGCCAGGGGGATTGCTGCTGTCGATCTTGATGACGGATGTGTAGTAGTCCATCGTTTCGGTTTGGAGTTTGGGCCAGTCGACCGGGAAGCGGTCGGCCGCATGGGCGAACGAAGCGAGGAAGAAGGCGGCGAGTAAAGTGGTTCTCATCCGCTCCAGGATAGCTCATACGATAATTTACTCATGCGAACCCTTTTCACGATAGCTGCATCTGGATCGATGCTCGGAATTATCCGGTCCGACAGTATCCGCGCTGCAGGATGTTAAGGGGCTAAGGGACTCCATGCTTGAACCCTCCCTCAGTCTAGCGGTCTCGATCCACAGCAACCGTGGAGTATATGCCCTGCTACTCGGTTCGGGTGTATCTCGCACCTCCGGCGTTCCTACTGGTTGGGAGATAGTTCAGGACCTGATACGGCGGTTGGCACATCTGAAGACTGAATCTTGCGAACCAGACCCAGAGCAGTGGTATCAGACCAAATTCGGCAGCATGCCAGACTATTCAGAGATTCTGAATGAGGTTGCAAAATCGTCCGCTGAGAGAATGCAGCTACTGCGGAGCTACTTTGAGCCGACCGACGCAGACCGAGGGGAAGGCCGCAAGCTACCGACGCGTGCGCATCGCGCCATCGCGGACTTGGTCGCGAAGGGCTACGTCCGAGTGCTCATCACGACGAACTTCGATAGATTGCTAGAACTGGCACTTGCGGATGTCGGCATCCAGCCGTTTGTTATCAGCACACCCGATGCCGCGAAAGGTGTTTTGCCTCTGGCACATTCTCGATGTACGGTAATCAAGCTGAACGGCGATTACCTCGACAGCAGGTTGAAGAACACCAGCGATGAACTCGCATGTTACGAAGATGCTGTCGAGAGGTTATTAGATCAGGTCTTCGACGAGTACGGCCTGATAGTATGCGGGTGGTCAGGAGAATGGGACACAGCATTGCGCGCCGCTCTGGAACGATGCTCCACGCGCCGTTTTACTACCTATTGGGCCACGAAGAGTAAGTTGAGTCAGAAGGCGCAAGACTTGGCTGTTCTGCGGCAAGCGACCGTCGTTGAGATTGCCGGGGCCGATGAGTTCTTCAACGATTTATCGGAGAAGGTCTTGGCACTGGAGGAATTCTTGGAAAAGGACGTCCTCTCGACGAAGGTTGCGGTTGTGCGAATAAAGAAATATCTCTCCGACCATTCACAGCGCATAAACATGCACGACTTGCTAACCTCTGAAACTGAGAAGGGATATAGTGTCCTCACGGGCCCTCGTTTCTCTCTAACCGGATCGCGTCTTGCTCCGGCTGATATTCCGGTGCGGCTACAGGCCTACGAGGCGGCGATTGAAACGGTTTTGGGCCTGATGATTTGTGCCGCGCATTGGGGAGAACCGCAGCATGACGCGGTACTTCTCAAGTGTTTCAAGCGCCTCGCAGATCTGACTGGGCCACCGAGCGGACTTCTGGTCTGGATTAAACTGCGGCGCTACCCCTCTTTGGTGCTGCTTTATGGCATGGGCCTCGCGGCCCTAAGTCGAGGCAACTACCGGTTCTTACGGTCACTATTTGGTTTGAAGGTTAGGGAAGACGACTACAAGCCTGAAGAAACCGTAGCGGCCCTCATCTACGATCAGGGTGTCCTTGAAAGATCACATCAACAGCAAGCCTTAGGAAGACGCCATACGCCACTGAGCGACCGACTTTTTGAGATTCTGCGCGCGCCGCTTCGCGAGTACCTACCGAGCGACGCTGAATACGACAGTACGTTCGACTGGTTTGAATATCTGCTATGCCTATGCCATTGCGACGTTGAGACCACACGCGCGGCTCTCGCGGAAATGAAAGCGACGAAACCCAATTTCACTTTATGGGCGTCTGTGGGGCGGTTCGGGTGGAAACGCAGCTACGAAGGGTCACCGGGGATTCAGGAGGAGACGGCACTACGAAAAGACGAACCGTACCCCGAGAAAGTGGCAGCCGTAATCAAAGCGGGCTTCTTCGAATCGGCCGGTCAGCGGGAAGACAAGTATCGCGAAGTTAAGGCTGCCTTCGATAGGCATGTGGCCAGCGTGAGAGGAAACTGGATGTGGTAAGCGATCTCACCGATTTTCGCCAGGAGTCACAGGGCGGAAATCCGGCGTTGAACTCTGCTCAGCGCCCGCCGGTGGACGCCGCGCCGGCCGAGATCGGATCATCGCGGAAAACCACGCCGCCTTTCATGACGAACTTGACGCGTTCTATCTCGGTGATGTCGGACAGCGGGTCGCCGGCGACTGCGCATAGGTCAGCGAATCTGCCTTTCTCGACGAAGCCGACTTCGTGCGCCAGGTCAAAGTTCAGGCCCTCGGCGGCATTGCTGGTAGCCATGCGCAGCGCGTCGGCCGGCTTCATACCCCACTTCACGTAATAGGCGAACTGGAACGCTTGCACACCGTGTCCCCCAGTGTAGGCGCCGCTTCCGAAAACTTGTTTAACACCGGCGGCATTCAGTCTTTTGAAACTCAGCTCGGTGAGACCGATGCGAGTGGCCTTGCCGCGGCTGGCCTTCAGGTCGCGAGTCTCGAGTTCACCGATCAAATCCCATAGCGTCTGCTGCACGGGCCGGAGCGTTCCGTCGGCTAGAGGCTGTTTGAAATAGCGCAAGGTCTCGTCGTCGAGACCTGCGGCCCCCGTAACTCCGACGATCACGTGCATGGGCAGGTCGACGCCCGCCGCCAGACAATTGCGCAGACCTTCCCCGCCATAGGCGTGACAGGCGACCTTCAGTCCTCTACGGTGCGCCTCATCGACGATGGCCTGGTTTTCTTCGAGCGACAAAGATGGGACGTTAATCATCGTTCCATCGGGTTTGAATGCGCCAGCGCCGTCGGGATCGGGATATCCGCTGCCTTGATAATCTTCGGTTTCGTAGATTTTGATCCAGTCGGTGCCGTAGTGCGATCGCTCGCGGACTGCTGCGCGAGCCAGCCACGGCGAATTCACATCGCTCGAAAGCTGCCAGACTGCGGCGCCGGGGCCCTGGCCAAAAGGAGTGACAACCGATGGCGCCGGATAGTACGCAGCGCCGCGTGGATTGATCTGCGGTCCGGAAACTTGCAGCCGCGGGCCCGGCACCAGGCCCTTGTTGATGGCGTCGCGCAGCTCGACCGTCGCGTAAGTATAAGCGGATCCCATGTCCTGGAGCGTGGTGAATCCGGCACGAAGATCCTTGAGAGCATAGTTCAGGCCGGTGAAAGATGCGCGGCCATCGTTGGGAAACTGGTCTTGCATTAGGTGCACGTGGCGATCGATCAATCCGGGGAGCACGGTGGCATGGCTAAGATCAATTACTTTCGCCCCGGATGGAATTTGCACACGATCGGCCGGGCCGACATCGGTGATGCGATCGCCCTTGATCAGGATCACCTGGTTCCGTACATTCGTACCGGACTTGGGATCGAACAGGCGGCCGGCTCGCACGGCGATGCCCTGTGCAGGCGGAGGCTGCATGTCCATCTGCGACGCATTGAACGGAGCAGCCTGCGGTCTTTCCTGAGCCCACAAGCCGCAGTTGCTAAGACATGCAATCGTCAGTAAAGCGAGTAACGCTCTCACTTCCACCTCCAGGTCTCCTTTTCTACCATGATGGCAGGGCCGTCTGTGGATTCAGGTAACTTGCTGATTTCTATAACAAGATTAACGGACTAGAGGAACGACGTGCCTAATCATCGTAAAGAACGCGGTGACGCAGATCGCCGAGGCCAGGACCGCGAAGGGCGGGGACGTTACGCGCCGCGCCAACGACGCGAACATCAGGAGACAATCGTAGGGGCCGTGCTAGTATCGGACCTAGTGGCGAAGAAAAACAATCTGGCCGCCGACTTGGCTAAACGTTTGAAAAATTCGAGCAAGGAGGAGCGTAAAGAGCTAATGAGCTTGGTGACCTCGGAAATGGCAAAAGCGCGTTGGCACCGACTTACTAGAGAACAGCGAATAGAGACTATGCGGCAAGTCGCGGCCGGCGGAGCTGATGCCAAGCCTAAGCCTAGATGCCCCTGCGGGGCTATGACACTGAAACGCGGCTTGGCTCGGCGGCATGTGATACTGGACGGCCAGGGCCATCCGGCCGGGTGTAAGAGCGTATAAATATTCATCGGCATGAACTGTAAAGCAGTGGCAACGTACGTCTTACCGGACGGCAAGAACATCAAATATCGGCTTACACTATTCAGGGACCTAAAATACTGCTAGTAATTTATTCCTTAGTTGAGTTCTAGTCTATTCTTATCCAGGACACGAAATATCCTTGCTATCGTTTCTGGGCGCCGCCAAGCTAAGTTTCCCCTACTGAGCGGAATGAAATCGCCTGCCGATGTGCGGGCTCAATCTAGATCGGGCACTCACATTCAATCCAAAAGCGGCGCTTCGAGCCGGGCACCTTGGTTCTATTGACGGCAACAGTTCTTGCGCGTAGCGCTTATTAAAGGATGATGTCTTTGCGGGCTTGCATGGCCGCTACTGTACGCATATTCGTACAGAGTAGCCCACATAAGAAATAAAGATGCTGTTTTCAATCACCTGAAAACGAACTCACTTTTCTACCACGAAATTGCCGACGAACAGCGCGTCGATGCCGGAAGAGTAGAAGCTGCGAACGGCATCGCGCGGCGTACAAACCAGCGGATCGCCGAAGAGGTTGAAGCTGGTGTTGTACAGCACGGGAAGCCCAGTGGCCTTTCCGGCCGCATGCAGCAAGCTGTGATAGAGCGGGTTGTCGTCTTTGAATACAGTATGGACGCGAACGGCATCGTCGCCCATGACGGCTCCTTCAAATGTCTTGCGATACTTGCGATGCACGCGCCCGACGGTGGCGAGGTAGCGCGCATTTGGTCCGGTTTCGAAGTACTCGCCAGACACCTCGGCAGGCACCGACGCGGCGAATTTCCGGAAGGGCTCGCGGTGCTTGATGAAGAGATTAAGATTCTCGGTCGAATAGGGATTGAGCGGCGACGCTAGGATACTACGATTGCCGAGCGCGCGAGGTCCGAACTCCATGCGGCCTTGCATCCAGGCGATGATTTTTTCCCCATTGAGATCGCGAACAGCGGAATCGATCAGCTCGCCTGTGGTCAGCAGGTAGCGGAATCGCAGCTTGCAGTTTTCGAGGACCTTCTTGATCTCTTCGCCGTCATAGCTGGGCCCCAGGCATAGGTCGTTCAATGAAGCGCGCTTCTTCTCACCCATGACCCCGTTCCACGCGTAGAACACAGCTCCCAGCGCGGTACCGGTGTTTCCAGCCGCGGGCTGCACGAAGACGTTCTTGGATTGCTCGAGCGAGCTGACGAGCAGCGCATTCAGCGCCAAGCCGCCCGCCAGACAGAGGTTATCGTTGGGTCCGGCCATGCGCAGGACCACGCGTTCGATGGCCCGCTGAAGACCCGCGGCGAGCGGCGCATGCATCTCGCTCGGAATTTCAGCTCCCTCTGCCAAACCGATCTGTCCGTAAAATTTTTCGCTGAAGCCGCCCTCGGTCAGGCGGTCGGAATCGAAGTAGGCGCGATTGAGAACGGGCCACTCGGTGTTTCCAAGAATCTGTTCGAAAAGAGGCTCGTAAGCGCCGCCCCCGTCAGCAGTCGAAAGCCACTGGATCTTGTGCTCATCTACACCAGCTCCGAATCCCAGCAATTCGGTGACACGGCCGTAGAGGTCTCCCAGAGAGTCGGGATAATAGAGGTCTTTCTCCAATTGGAGCTGGTTGCCGGACGCATGCCAGCGGGCGGCCGAACGGAAATCACCATCGCGGTCTAACGTCAGCACCGTGGCCTGGTCGAATGGCGACGCATAGTAGGCCGACGCCGCATGCGCCGTATGATGCTCCACCATGAGCACTTGAGCGTTCGGAAATTGCGAGCGCAAAGCGAGGTGAATATTTTGTGCGAATGGGCGCACAAGGGCCACACAGTTCACATTGGCCGGAGTGGCGTTTGCGAGCTGTAGCGCCAGCGCGATAGCTTCGTCGGGCAACCCGCCCGAAGGTGGCCGGCGCGCGACCTTCTCCTGCTCAATGGCGGCCACCAGTTCGCCGTCCTTCAAAACGGCGCAGGCGGGCTCGCTGAGAATCCCACCGAGTCCGAGAATGATCATTTCGATTTCTTTTCGATTTTTGCCCAGGTGTCGCGCAAGGCGACAGTTCGATTGAACACCAGTTTCTGCTGCGTCGTGTCGGGATCGACAGAAAAGTAACCGAGGCGTTCGAACTGATAGCGCGATCCGGGTTTCGCGTTGCGCAGGCTCGGTTCGAGTTTAGCGGCGTTCACGATCTCGAGTGAATTGGGGTTGAGATTGGCCGTGAAGTCCTGCCCGTCGGCGACCTCGTTGGGATCTTCTTTGGTGAACAGATTGTCGTAAATACGAACCTCGGCGTCGATGGCGTGCTCCGCAGATACCCAGTGAATCGTACCTTTGACCTTCCGGCCGTCGGGAGTGTTGCCGCCGCGCGTAGCGGGATCGTAGGTGCAATGAACTTCGGTCACTTGTCCGCTCGAATCCTTCACGACACTTGTGCAAGTGACCAGATAGCCGTATCGCAGACGAACTTCCCGACCAGGCGAGAGCCGGAAATACTGCTTGGGCGGGTCCTCGCGAAAATCGTCCTGCTCGATATAAAGCACCCGTGAGAAGGGAACCTGGCGGGTCCCTTGGCTGGGGTCCTCCGGGTTGTTGACGGCCTCCATGTGCTCCACCTGACCTTCCGGATAATTGTCGATGATAACTCGCAGCGGTCGCAGGACGGCCATGACACGGTTTACCCGTCTGTTCAGGTCCTCACGCAGAAAATATTCGAGAAGTCCGAGTTCGGTGGTGCCGTTTGTCTTCGACACACCTACCCGGCGGCAGAAATTGCGAATTGCTTCCGATGTGTAACCGCGGCGGCGAAGCCCTGAAATAGTGGGCATGCGTGGATCGTCCCACCCTCTGACCAGACCCTGCTGAACCAGTTGCAGCAGCTTCCGCTTGCTCAAGAGAGTATAGGTGAGGTTGAGCCGGTCGAACTCGATCTGCTGCGGATGGTAGATGCCCAACTGTTCGATGTACCAGTCATAAAGCGGCCGATGATCCTCGAACTCCAGCGTACAGATGGAATGCGTGATGCGCTCAATGGAATCGGACTGGCCGTGAGCGAAGTCGTACATCGGATAGATGGACCATTTGTTGCCGGTGCGATGATGCTCGGCATGCAGAATGCGGTACATCACCGGATCGCGCATGTTCAGATTCGGCGAGGCCATGTCGATCTTGGCGCGCACGGTTCGCGCACCATCCGGGAATTCTCCGGCTTTCATGCGGGCAAACAGATCCAGATTCTCGTCCACGGAACGATTACGGTACGGGCTATCCTGGCCGGGCTCGGTCAGCGTGCCGCGTTGCTTGCGAACCTCGTCGGCCGATAAATCGCAGACGTAGGCCTTGCCGGCTTTGATTAACTGGATAGCCCATTCATAGAGCTGATCGAAATAATCGGACGCGTAGAAGATACGGTTGCCAAAATCGCCGCCCAGCCAGCGGGCGTCCTCGATGATGGAGTCGACGTATTCGGTCTCTTCCTTGGACGGATTAGTGTCGTCGAATCGAAGGTTGCATTGGCCGCCGAACTCGGCAGCCAGGCCAAAGTTCAAGTTGATCGATTTAGCGTGGCCGATGTGGAGATAGCCATTCGGCTCCGGAGGAAAGCGGGTGTGCACGCGTCCACCGTATTTGTTGGTCTTCAAGTCGTCGATAATGGTTTCGCGAATGAAGTTCGAAGGTGCAACCGCTTCGGCCGGCGCCGCTCCGGTATCAGCCTCAGTCTTTAACGGATTCATAGTCTCCTTGGCCGGACAGCAGCGCGATCGCTTGATCGATTCGAGCAAGTGTTACTGGTTGCCCGACCACTTCCAGCGTCTCAAATAATGGCGGAGCCGCCTTCTTTCCGCAAACCGCTACACGGATGGGCTGAAACATTTGGCCGGGTTTGATTTTCAGGTCCGCGGCTCCGGTTCGCAGGGCGGCGTCCAGCGCATCGTGACGAAATTCGGTGTTCTGAAGGATTTCCCGCGCGCGTTGCAATACCGCCAACGCCAGCGCCCGATCACCCTTCTGTGGAATCAGTTCAGCCGGATCGTAGGGCGGCAGTTTATCGACAAAAAAGAAGTCAGCGACCGTGCGGACGTCGCCCAATAGCTTGATGCGCTCTCGCACCAGCGGCGCGATCTGCTTCATCTTCGCGGCGTCTACTCCAGGAATGAACGGCATGAGCCGCTGCGCCAGCTCATCCAAAGGCAACGTCCGGATCAACTCGGCGTTCAGCCACACAGCCTTGGAATCGAACGGATCGGCTTCCGTGAAGTTCACGACCGCATTGCTGTGATTGATTCCTTCGAACGAAAAAGCGTCCACCAGTTCCTGGCGGGTCATTTGCTCGCGATTATCTTTGGGCGACCAGCCCAGCAGGCATAGAAAGTTCACGAAGGCGTGCGGAAGAAAGCCGGCGTCCCGATAGGTAGTGACGCTGACCACTGGCCCGTGTTTACGCTTCGAGAGCTTCGATCCGTCGGGAGCAATTAATAAAGGCAAATGCGCGAACTGGGGCGGTGCTGCGCCCGCGCCTTCGAAGATCAATACGTGCTTGAAGGTGTTGGTCAGATGGTCCTGGCCGCGAATGATATGACTGATGCGGAGGTCGATGTCATCGGCACAGGAGGCCATGTGATAGGTCGGGATGCCGTTGCTGCGCAGCAGCGCAAAGTCCTCGATGTCGGCCGTAGACTTCGATTGATGGCCGTACACGTTGTCGTGAAACTCGACGCAGCGTGCAATGTCGCGGGGAACTCGGAAACGCAGCACGAAGGGTTCACCAGCGTCGACCCGGCGCTGGCTTTCTTCGGGCGTTATCTCTCGCATGCCCGAGTTGAACAGCCATGGACCGGCGTCATGCGGCTTGTCTTCCGTGTCCGTTGAAGCCGGAGTGAAGTCGCGATATGCCAAGCCTTGTTCGAAGATTTTCCAGGCCAGCTGTTGATGCTGGGCCAGCCGATCGGACTGGCGGTATTGCTCATCCCAGCCTAGATCGAGCCAGTTCAGGCCCTCGAAAATGGAATCGAGCGAAGCTTGAGTGTTTCGGTCGACATCGGTGTCATCGATGCGCAGTATCATCGTGCCGCCGGTATGGCGAGCGTAAAGCCAGTTGAAAATGAAGGTCCGCGCGCTTCCGATGTGGAGGAAGCCGGTGGGCGAGGGTGCGAAGCGGACGCGCGGGGTCATGAAATTTCAGGATACAGGAGGCGGAAGAATCGGTGTGCGCGGATCGGTGGTGTCCTAAAAGAGGGTGAAGGTAGCCTATTTTTCGGCTGGCAGCTTCATCCCAGACCGTATGGATTTCTCCAGGGCGTTGGCCTTATATGAAAGTTCCTTCGACTGTTGGGCTAAAAGGTCGTAAGGCATTGATAGCGCCTTTTCAATGATGATCTCCTCGCGGATGAGCTGAGTCCGGTAGATATGTAACTGCTTCTGTTCTTCGTCCGTTGCCAAAGTTGAATTGACTAGGTCCCATCTCTGATGTACCTTCTCGTAGCCTTCGTTAGCTTGTTGCTGTTTTTTGATGGATTCGACACGAAGTTGGATCATGGTTTCCACCTGTGACAGTACCCGACCGTCCTCGGCAGTCTTAGCTGCTAGTCGGGCATCGTGAAGATAACCATGTACGTCCGTATTCGTGTTGGATGGATCAAACAATACCAGCAGGATGTGTCTGAACCCATTGCTCAGATGGCGCTGTTTCCACTGGTAGCTGCCGTATAGTGTTCCACCAATGAATACGACAGTGGGTGCCAAAACGAGCCACTTTTTCATTCTTAATCTTGTTGTTCCGGCGTTTTCACGATTAGTGTCTGAACCGTGAGTTGACGGACCTCTCAATCGCTACGCTGGAGTCGCACAGCACTTTATTCCTCCTCCAGGTTCAACGTATCCTCCTTCTATCATCAGGTAGAGATCCAGAATACGCCGCTGAAAACGTGGCTCGGCTTGGATCGGTTCGCCTATCGGATTTATCATCTCGCAAATTCGTTCGCCATGCGGACCATTCCAAACATCGTTAAACCTGGAAAGGTATTCAGCGTAGCTTGCGAACGAACTACTCTTGCTGCGTCCAATTACAACATTGAGGCCGGAGCAAGCATATTTGTCCCACGCTGTAAACGATGCCGGTCGGATGAACGTCGCGACCTTCGATAATGCAGATCGAACGCCCCGTTTGCCTCCCCGCGTTCCAAAACGCACCTGAAGTACGTTTGTATGCAGTTGATCCAGCGCGCATCCAGTATAATCATCAAGCGCCGTTGCGAATTCCTGTGATTCACGTAACCAGCAGCGAAAGCCATCGCTGGTTTGTGCTCGTAGGGTTCGAGCTACGCTCCACTCTTTGCAAAAAAACCTAAATCTACCCGAGTCTGCAAGTATAGGATTGGTGTTGAGACATCCGGTATGTTCGAACACATCCCGCCAGTCATTCCATATTTTCTGAGCTTCCCGAATTGCCTGCTTGACTTGATCGTTGTTTGGCGGTCGCGGAATTGTTGTGCGTCTCGGCATAACTTAGTTCTAAATTTCACACACCTAGATTTCTAAGTTGAGTCTCGCAACCCCTTGTGGTTTTCACACAGTTTTAGAACGCTACCCCCTTATCAGGCAGCCTGATGGCTCGGCGCGTGATGCAAGAGCATCAATTGGTCGGCGCGGAGGGCTAGTGAGGCATAAGTTCGGCCTGAATCATCACTGAACTCGACTTCGTACACGCCCGGCGCCAGACTTTCCACGATGGTGCCGACCTGACCCCGTCGTAACCCTTTTTCGGGAACATCCTCAAGGAGGGCAACCACCGATAGCAACGCGATTTCAGGCATAGCACACCTTACTTCAATAGTACATAACAACTCAGAATCCGCGGAAATGTTTCACCTCGGCGAACTATCCAGGCACTGCGAACCGTTGCTCGGCGATCGTTCCGTATGAGTTCGAAATCGATCGTGTATCGCTTGCCGAACTCGTCGGAGTGACTCTCGATCGCATCCGCGGCTCGCGCCGCACGAAGCAGCTCGTCGCTCAGGAAGCCGGTATCCTCAGACATTAGTCCCAGAGTTGAAGCGAACACATGAGCTTTATGTCGTCCTCGAGGATGAAACGGGTTGAGGCAGTAGTCCCGTAGTTTGACGATATCGACGACAGCTTGCTCAGCTCCTGGCAGCTTCACCTGCGAGCGAGCGTATCAGATTGCCGCTCTTAATCGGTGGCCTTACGGTCCACCATTAACTGCTTAAATAACTCCGCCAACTCCGGGATCGACAATTGTTCGGCCCGTTTCGCGGTGGCCGGAATCGAATCGAGCAGTGCGCGGTCGTAAGGGCCGATCAGGTTGTTGCGTATCTTTTTGCGTTTTTGGCGGAAGCAGCGGCTGACAAAATTCAGAAAAGCGGCGTGGTCGAGGGCAGGGAAGTTGTTGCGGGGTGTCAATTGGACTACCGCAGAGTCGACTTTTGGCGGCGGGCGGAACGCGGCGGCAGGGACAGCCAAAACCAACTCGGGCGAGCTCAGCAGCTGGGTTTGAACACTGAGGAATCCATAGTCGCGAGTGCCTGGAAACGCAGTGAGGCGCTGCGCGACTTCCTTCTGCACCAGAAAAACCCCGCGCTTCAGTAGGGGCCCCAGCGCCAGGGTTTTTTCGATTATCGGCGACGTGATGTAATACGGCAAATTTCCGACCACGGTCACAGGTCCCCATTGCGCCAGATCGACCTTGAGAACATCCGCGGGAACAAGCGCCAGCCGCGGTTCATCGCGAAACTTGGCCTGCAGGTAGTGAACCAGCACCGGGTCGATCTCAATGGCGACGACGCGCGCGGCCCGGCTCAGAAGATGCGAAGTAAGTGCGCCTTTTCCGGGTCCGATTTCGATGACGGTATCAGCCGGCTCGGGGCACGCAATTTCCGCAATGCGTTCCAGCACGCTAGGCCGTGCGAGGAAGTGTTGTCCGAGCCGGCGACCCAACTATCCTTTTACTTCGACGTGGCTGGAATTGTGGAACGAAATCCGGACCGTGCCGGAGATCGGCTTGCCAAAGGCGGTGGCGGGCCAGAACTCGGTGAACAGCAGGTTGTTCTCGATGCGGCGGCGCAGTTGCTCGGTTTGGCCGGGCGCGCTGACGATCGAATAATTCACGATGCGGCCTTGATCGTCGATGTTCAGGTCTACGACGGCATCCGCCTCGGCAAAGGCGATGGGCGCCATGTATTTCAGCGACGGTTCGGTGGTCAGCATGGTGGGAACGTCCAAGAGAACATCGGTCTTACTGCTGGCGAACGTGGAAGTGAAGGTCGGCACCAGCGCGCTGAACAACACCAGCGCCGCGCACAATCCGCCGGCCAAGGGCAGCGCCAGCGGACGCATCAGATTGGATAGAGCTAATTGGAAGCGATCCCGCAAGCGGGTCCAATCGCTAGCCCCATTGGCAGTCTTAGTGCGCGCCTGCGAGGCTGCCACGCGCAGCCGGACCGTCAGATCGGACGGCGGAGTACGGACGGGGAAGGGAGCGCAAGGCCTCGCGAATCCGCTGATAGCGTTCCGACTCGCGGGCGCAAACCTGGCAATCCTGCATGTGCTGCCTCATTTCCCGGCGTTCTTCTTGCGACATGGCGTTATCGGCATAAGCCGCTGCTTTGCGTCTGACTGTCAAGCACTCCATACTATTCCGTCAACGGTTGGGAGGCCCACGACATGCTCCCTCCGACTCCAACCGGCCTTCCAAAACTTTTCGCAGACCCTCGCGCCCCCTCAGGATGCGCGACTTCACGGTGCCGAGGGAAATCTCGAGCACCGCGGCGATCTCTTCGTAACTCAAGTCTTCGATGTCCCTGAGAACCACGGCCGCGCGAAACTTCGGATTCAGTTTTTCCAGCGCCTTTTCCACCAAGGCGCGCGTTTCATGATCGGCGGCCTGATCGAACGGAGTCGGCGCGGGATCGGCCACGCTGTCCGCGTAACTCGGGAGCCCCTCTTCGCGTCCCAACGCAACTTCCTGCCGCTGATGCCTGGAGAACCAGCGCCGGTGGTTGTAGGCTTCATTCACCGCAATCCGGTAGATCCAGGTTTTCAGACTACTGTTGCCCCGGAACGATCCGATGTTGCGAAATACTTTCAGAAAGACCTCCTGCACTATATCGGCGGCATCGGAAGGATCATTTAGCAGGCGGCACACCAGATTGTAGACCGGCTGCTGATAGCGCTGGATCAGGATCTCAAAGGCTTCCTCGACGCCCTTGCAAAGCGCAGCGACGAGTGCGTCCTCCTCCGGGGCGGAGATGAGGTACGCGTCCAGATGTAGACCAACGGTCGTGTCCGCCATGGCCCTCTTACCTAACTAATTGTAGCCCCAAACCGGCCGGGGCCGAGAGTATCTCTCTTGTTGGGTTAGACACCGGGGACGGTTTTTAAGTTCCTGGTTTCTAGTTTCTGGTTTAAAATGCGGGGGTTAGGGGACCCGGGAATTTTCGATTCATAAAAAACCTGTGCGAAGTCTGAGATTTGCTATGATTCGGGTGCTCTGGTGAGACCCAAGGCTCGGATGGATAACCTTTCTATGAGAGCTATCGAACTCATCGGTGACATCGATGACCAACATCGACTTCAGGCTCATGTGCCGGAGGACGTTCCAGCCGGACCGGTGCGTTTGATCGTCCTATTGCCGGATGAGGATGAGGGCGGCATCGCTTGGGCTCAAGGCGTGGGCAGAGCATGGTCTGACGAATTACAGGACTCACGGCAAGACATTTACACGCTCGAAGACGGGCAACCGGTGAATGCGCCCCGGTGACATCTTTCTAGCCCCAGTTCCCATTCGGGGACGTTCCTGGAATGAAGCTTCGTCCCGTATGGCTGTTGACTGGACCTATTGGCTCCATTCCGGAGGTTTTGGTCGCCTACATCTCATCCGTCATCCCGACCCAGCCACTCTCGTCGGACCTGATCTTAAGTCCTGGGGAGCCTGAATTCCGTTCGACCCAACTTAAGACGATCTCGGCTCTGCGTCTGCACAAATTGGCGACTATCCATTCGTCAAGCCTGGCGCGATACCTCGGGGTTGTGGACGCTTCCACACAGCGTACTGTAGCGAACAAGCTGAAGGCCCTCCTGAACCTCTGAGTATATTGAGTTACCATACACCTCCGCGGGCGTGTTTCTTTGAGGGGGGTACGATCGAAAATAGCATCCGCCACGCAGTTCGCGCACGAAACAACAGCGCGGAAGCGTGAGGTTCGGGCGAGAGCCCAAAACGATCCGCTGAAGATTGCACATGCCCGGACGTTACTGACGGTGGGTATATGCCAATATTAAAATGCTTCTGGCAAACGATGAGTATTACGAATGTTCCATGTTGGATCATTCGCTCTTTGCTCCCGTATTCTTTTTCAATTGCTGCGCGTAGTTCCACGACAGGGATCAACGAGGGTTTCGAACTGTACCCAACGAAAGAAACCGACCTTTCTATTTTTCCCGAACGCATCATGTTCAGGAATGATACAGAGGTCGAGAAATTCTATGCCTCGACGTCGATTATCTAATCGAACGAGCCTGCGGGCAGCGAAACACCGTTAGAGACGACCAACGGTTTCCTCGTAGTACTTTTCGTATTGCGGAATAATCAGCGACGTCGCGAAACGCTCCACGGCCGTTCGGCGCGCGGCTTCGGACATCTGCCGATGCCGCTCGTCGTCTGAAAGCAGCTCCACTACGCGCGCGGCCTGCGCCGCTATATCGCCCACAGGTTCCAGGAACCCATCCACTCCATGCGTGATCAGTTCGGGGACTCCGCCGACCTGAGTCGCGACCGGCGGTACGCCGCAAGCCATGCCTTCAAGCGCCGCCAATCCGAATGATTCCATCTCGCTCGGCATCAGCAGCACGTGCATCCGCGGAAAAATGCGCTCGACATGATCCTGCTTACCCATAAAAGTGACATGCTTGTCGATGCCCAGCTGGCGCGCGAGCCCATGAGCCGCCGGACGGTCCGGGCCGTCGCCGACCATGTAAAGATGCGTCGGCGTCTTCTTCAACACCTCCGCGAGAATGCGAATACAATCGACCACTCGCTTCACCGGGCGGAAATTCGAGATATGCATCAGGCGTTTCTCGTTGTTCGGCCGGTCCGTCATCGGCTTATAAATGTCGACATTCACGAAATTATGAATCACTCGAATCTCGTTGCGCACCCCGAAGATTTCGTTGGTCTGCTCGCGCAGGTGCGCGCTGATGCTCGTAATCCCATCCGATTTCTCGATTGAGAACTTGGTGATCGGAAAATACGACCGATCCATTCCCACCAGCGTGATGTCGGTGCCATGCAGCGTGGTAATGAATGGTACCCGGCGTTGCGGCGCGAGCATTTGCTGGGCCAGCAGTGCGGAAATCGAGTGAGGGATCGCGTAGTGAACGTGCAATACATCCAGGTCGTAATTTTCGGCGACCTCGGCCATCCGCGACGCCAGCGCCAGGCAGTAAGGCGGATATTGGAACAGCGGATAGTTGGACACTTCCACTTCGTGATAGTGGATGCCCGCGATTCCAGGGTCCAGGCGAATAGGATTCGCGTAGGTAATGAAATGCACGTCGTGGCCGCGGGTGGCCAGCTCCAGCCCAAGTTCGGTGGCGACGATTCCGCTGCCTCCATAGGTCGGATAGCAGGTGATTCCGATTTTCATGCTATTTCAATTGTGCCGTTAGCGAGCCCAAGCCGATTTGACCATCAATGTTCTGCATCCGGGCGCGCTATATCGCCGCCGCCGAACCATACGCGCACTTGATCGCGCTCGGCCAGCACGGAAGGATCGCAGAGCACTTTCGAATCCCACGCCTGGTCTCCCAGCGAAAACGCCGGGCTGCTTCTCCCACGCTACGCCATCGCGCGACTTCGCCAGGCCCAGCCGCCGGACTTCGCCGCGATCGCGCCCGGTGTACAGCATCCAATAGTAGCCGTGCGCAGCGAAGACAGCCGGTTCTCCCAACCCATTTTCATCGAACGCCCCGTATTCGCCCAATTCGAGAATAGGATTGGATCGCAGCTTGTACCAGGTGATTCCATCGTTCGACATGGCGACGCCCAAGCGTTGGCGCCGCGCGCGGTCCGCTCCCAGGTAGAACATGTAATAAGCGTTGCCGGCGCGGATGATATAGGGGTCCGCGACGCCGCGTTCATCCCAACTTCCACGCGGGCCAACGTCGAGCACCGGCGCTCCATGCTTCTGCCATTGGTGTCCGTTGGCCGATTGAGCCAGGCCGATTCGCACCGGATTGCCGGCCTGGTAGTAATACAGGATGCCGCTCTCGGATGCCAGCGCCGAACCATTGGCGGCGATCTCGTCGGATTCCCACGTCCCCGGGCTGGGCGAAAGAATCTTGCCTTCCTTGCGCCAGGCGACGCCGTCGGCGGAAACAGCTAAGCCAGTGTGCCAGGTCCGCCCGTCATAACCCGAATACAAGTTGTAATAGGCTTCGCCCTGCCGGATCACCGACGGATTCAAAACATCAACGCCATCCCACTCCCCTGAACCGCCGCGCAAGAGAACAGGCTCGGGAAGCGCTTCCCAGCGCCATGCGACGGATGGTCCGCCGGGCTGGGCCGGAAGCGCGAAATCACGATATTTGCCGCAGGCTGACAGGAATAGAGAGAGGAACAAACAGGCGGGAAAGACGGCTGGCCGCGCGATCACGTGGCGAGCCGGATCTTCAAACCCGCGCCTTGGCCTGGCTTAGAATCGAGCAACAGGTCGCCGCCTAGCGTGCGCACTCGCCGCTTGATGCTCATGGGACCCAGACGCAACAATTCCAACTCATCCAGCGTGTACTTTCCGCTGAAGGGAAAACCGGCGCCGTTATCTTCGATCCCGATCTCGAGCGCCCGATCGGACTTCGCAATACTCACCGCCACGCGCGTGGCCGCGGAATGCTTCTGGACGTTGTACAGCGCCTCGCGCACAATCTGCAGCAGCTCCAGCGAGACTTCGGGTTCTGCCGGCTCCAGAAATTCCGCGCTTACGAAGCTGGCTGGAATTCCGCTGTCTTTTTGAAACTGTTCCACCACACGGCGCAGCGTTGCATTCAGGCTTCCTTCCACGTCCACCGGCCGCATGCTGCGCACAAACGACCGCAGTTCGTTGACCTGGCTCTTGCACAGCTCCTGGAGCTGGATCAACTCCTCGGTTGCGGCGGTTTGGTCCCGGAGCAGCAGCTTGCGGATAATCTCCAGACGCATCTGGAAGCTGATGAAGCTTTGCAGCGGGCCGTCGTGAAAATCGGCGGCGATGCGCTGTCGCTCGGATTCCCGCGCCTTCTCGGCGTCGTAGCGATACAGCACCGTCTGGCGCGAAGCGTTCGAAAGCCGCTCTTCCAGATACTCGCGCTGGATGGCCAGCACACAACCCAGAATACCGGCGGCGATCAGACCGGGCCGCAGGAACGCCGCGTGCATCGGACTGGCCGCGTAGACCAGCAGCAGCGATGCGGCCACCAACGACACCGCCTTCCACCAGGGATGCAGCATGACGGCGACCAGCAGCAGGTAAGCGTAGAACACCGAGCTGACCCAATAGCTGTAAGAAGCGCTGCTGGTGGTGGAGAGGAAGAAGAAAACGAAATCCAGAATCAGGGCCAGGCTCGGATACCCGGAATCCTCCAGGCTCCTCCAAAACAGCGCGACACAGGCGTAGATAGTGTAGCCGGCGAACAGGATCACCGTATCGGTGATCGCGAAGCCGGAGGCTACCAGTTGGATGGCCAGACAGCTCATGCCGAGCAGGATTCGGATTAGACTGAGAAGCCGTCGCCAGGAAGTCGGAAGCATACGACTGAATCGCTAACGGTTCGATGTACAGCCGCACGCGATTGCTTTGCTGGCCCTCGGCTTCGACATACAACTCCGCGGGACCAGCATTCACAACCTGCGGAAGCTGAATCTCGATCAAATAAAAACCGATGTAGCCGGGCGCCAGCGAGGCCTGGGTCACGTCCACCGGCGTTCGATCCAGATAAGCATGCACCGTTGCAACTACGCGCGGCGGATCGGTCTGCGGAGCCGCCAGCCCAGTCGGCCAGTCGGGTTTCACCAGGCCGAGCCCGGTAGCCAGAATCTGGATGCGGGAATTCGAATGCGCCGGCTTAGTGGAATCGAGCAGAACGCCGCTCTCGGCATCCAGGATCAACGGCGTTCCCTCGGGATCGACGAAAATGGCCGGCGAAACGTTTTGTAGCGGAAGCCCGACCGTAAGCCGCCCGGCGGCCGCTTCCAATGACAGCGATAAGGTGTTTCCTTTCGCTTCGAATGGAACCTGGATCTGGGACGCCGTGTTGGATGCAGCCAGCACCGGCACCACCGTATTGGCGCTGCTGGCCGATTCCACGCGCGTTCCCAGCACACTCAAGAGCGCGCCTGGCGCGGTGGGCCTGGAACTGTAGTCGGCCGCGTTCACCACACTCGCGTACGCGGAAGCGGTGCGGGGCGATCGCGGCATAAACCCCGTAACCGTCCAAAGCCGCATAAAGCTGGTTAGCCCCGGCGTCGAGCTTCACATCGGTGGCGCCGGCCGGAAGGTTCGCGCTCAGGGAAGCCCAGGAAGTGGGGCTGCCCGCCGCAGCCAAGTCCGTCATCGTGAAGAACACGCCTGTGTCGGTAGCGATATATACAGCGCCGCTGGCGCGATCGGCCGTCACGCCGTGCGCTGCCGCGGTATCCGGAAGATTAGCCGTGATGTCGTCCCAGAAGATGCCGCCGTTCATGGTTCGCAGCACGTAAGTGGGCTTGGACTGCGATCTGCGCTCCGGCGGGGCGTGCCGACAACACTGCCACGGCTACGCGAGGATCGTTGGCATCAACCCAAATGGATTCCACGGCGCCAAGATCAGCCAGCTTGAACTGCTGCGGCCACGAAGCGCCGGCGTCGGGCGAAACTTGCAGGCGGCCCTCTGAATCGCCCGCATAAATGTAATCTTTGGCGGTGGCAACGGCGGTGACGGAGTGCTTTAAGAGCTGCGAAAGCGCCGCCTTAGTATTGTTCTCGCGCTCCAGATCCGCGCTGTCGACGGGCCGCCAAGCGGTCTTCTCGCCGGGCGCCCACTCGATCTCGGCAGTTCCCGAGGCCAATGCCAGCCGCACACCGCGGGGGCCGTTTGGAACGCCCAACAGGTGGCCGGACGGAAGATTGGGCAGGAATTGATTCAGGCCAGTCCAGGTGAGTCCGCCATCCATCGATCGCCAGACTCCTGTGTTCGATGCCACCACCACTTCATCGGGATCGCGCGGAGAAACGGCCAGGTCGGCCAACCCTTCGCCCAGGATTGAGGCGCCTTTGTAGGCAGTCAAATTCGTCCAAGTGACGACCGCCGTCGTCCGATCGGTAAGCGTTGTGCCCGACTCCGTAGAAGCGGCTCGGGCCAGCCGGGCTGGCTGCGGAGCTTCAGTCCCGATTCAGGAACGGTCACCGCTTCGAGATTCGCTGGAGCCGGGGGCACGACGCTCTGAGCCTGCACCTGCTTCCATTGCTCAAAATCGGTGGTCGTAAAGATCCGGCCGGAGACGGTCTGCGCGTAGAGGACAGATGCCATCCTGGGAATACCAAACCCGGTTGACCGGACCGGTAGCAACCGAAGGCATGGATAGCTCAATGGCCGAGTTCCCAATGTGCCGCCAATCGAGGCTCACCGGCTGCGCTTTGGCAGCCCAGGTGGATGCCACCAGCAGCACTGCGGCGCTTCCAAATCGTACTGTGGCCCTCCGACACATAAGACGAGTCTATTGTATCCTTTTTGACGTTTTACCCAACTGGAAAGGTCTGAATTTAAGCAGAGTTTCTCACAAAAACCCTGAACGGACACCATCTTGCTATGCACTTTTGATGGTAGACTGTGTTCTTGATATTGGCCGCAAGTAATTGGCCACATAGTACTATAGAATGGCATCGGCCAGACCGATCTTTTTCTTTATGAGCCCTTGGGCCAGCCGCGCATACCCGCTGGGACTGCTGATCGCGGTCGCGACGCTGATGGTGTGCTGCGCGATGGTGAGTTCGGCCCAGATCTTCCCGCGTTCCTCAGAGGGTGCCGCCAAGGTCCTTTCTTTGGATGGCGATGTATCGGTACTGCGCGATACCACGCCCTGGGCACTTAACGTCGGCGATCAAGTGCAGCTCCAGCAAGTCATTATCACCGGTCGAGACGGATATGCGAAGTTCCAGGTCTCCGATGGAAGCACTTTCGAGGTCTATCCGAACTCCAATGTTATCTTCCGTAAGAATCCCGGCAACTGGCGCGATCTGCTGGACGTTTTGGTCGGCAGGGTGAGAATACACATCCAGAAGTTGGGCGGACAGCCCAATAACAATCGGGTTATAACGCCCACCGCGGTCATTTCCGTACGCGGCACCACATTCGACGTGGCCGTGGAAGATGACGATGAAACGACGCTCGTCTCCGTAGAAGAAGGGGTCGTGGATGTTCGCCACGCGCTTCGGCCCTCGGAAACAAAAACGCTGAACGCCGGCGAGTCGATCCATATGTATAGGGATCAGCCTTTGGCCCAGAGCACGGTCGACAAAGGTGCGGTGGTCCGCAAAATCCTGCAGGGCCTGCGGGATGCGGCATTCACCATGGCCACTCACGCTCCGGCCCACCCGGGTAGTACTATTCCGGGCGGTCCGACGCTGTCTGGACTCAGCCTCCTGGCCCCGCCTCCGCCTCCTGGTCCTCCGCCGCCGGCCGGTCCGCCCCCGCCTCCGCATTAAAGCAACATCAGGCGTTACAGCCATTGTTGTTGTGCCACACTAGCCTTAGGAAGGTCATTGATGAAGTCTGGTCTACTAACGTGCTTGGTGTTCGTTCGCCACTCTTGCGAACGCTCAATCCCCTCCTTCTGGTGGCGTAGCGTCGGAATGGGATGTTCGAAAGCTGCTCGATAGCCTGGATCTGCAGGCGCAACATGTGAAACCCATCATCGACCAGGTAAAGCCCGAGACCTGGGTAGCCAAAGGGGCTCCAAAGGCGTATGTGACGCAGTGGACCACTGCGCAGGCCGAGTTGAAGTACTTGTTGTCGTCCAGCGAGGCGCTTTCCAAGCAGCCCGAACGACTCCCGCTGGCGCTGGACACCTACTTTCGAATGCAGGCCTTGGAATCGACCCTCAGTTCGGTTACGGAAGGAATCCGCAAGTATCAGAATCCCGGCCCTGGCCGATCTCATGCAATCGGTGGTTTCGGAAAATAGCTCAAACGCCGACAAGCTGAGGCAGTACGTGCAGGATCTGGCGACCCAGAAGGAAGAGGAATTTCGGATTGCCGATCGGGAAGCCCAGCGCTGCCGCGAGTCATTGATGAAACAACCCGCGGCTCCGACCAAGGCGGTGCGCAAGTGACTGCAGAAGCGGCCATCTTCATTTGCAGCATCTGCGGCGAACCGGCCGGAGAAATCTGCGTCTACTGCACCAAAGACGCGTGCAGCAATCATCGTTGTGACCGATGCAAGCGCTGCAGCGATTGTTGCGAGTGCGAGATCCCTTTGTCGGCTGCGGAGGCCCCCATTATCCTGGAAGAAGTTGTAATCCAGACGGATGCCCCGGCTCAACTAGAGGTTGCGCTGGAGCCTCCGCTCGCAGCATCAGAGAGTAGATCTTACGCCGGAAGAAAGCCCCGAGCCTCCGCCGCCACAAACCGAAAATCCCATATTCTAGTGGGTATGTTTCCTCGCCTTGTGCGCGCCCTGCTCGTCTCCGCATTCTGCCCTTATGACTCTCAACGCCGCTCCCCACATTCTGGTGCATGGCCACCGCGGTGCTCGCGCGATTTATCCCGAGAACACGATTCCCGCCTTCGAGTACGCCATCAAGATCGGCGCCGACTTCCTCGAAATGGACGTCGCGGTGACCAAAGACAATGTGCTGGTGATCTCGCACGATCCACATATCAATGCGGAAATCTGCAAGGGTCCACACCCCGGGATCGCCATCCACGAGCTCACTCTAGCCGAGCTTCGCGAATACGATTGCGGCGCGCTGAAGAACCCCCATTTCCCCAAGCAGCAGCCTGTGCCCGGGACGCGCATCCCTACGCTCGATGAAGTGCTCACCTTATCGCGCGGAAATAACGTTCAGTTCAATATCGAGACCAAGAGTTTTCCCGATCATCCGGAGCTGACGCCGACGCCTGACGTCTTCGCGAGCATGCTGTTGGACGTGATCCGCAAGCATAGGCTGGAATCGCGTTCCATCGTTCAGTCCTTTGACTTCCGGACTCTGCACGCTATGAAGCGCCTGGCGCCGGATATTCGACTATCGGCTTTATGGGAGGGCGCCGCGCGGCCGTTTATCGAGATCGCGCGCGAGGGCGAAGCCGGAATCATCTCGCCGCTGTTCAAGCTGGTAACGCCCGACCAGGTGAAAGCAGCTCACCAAGCCAGGATCCAAGTAGTGCCCTGGACGGCCGATACTCCCGCTGACTGGCAGATGCTGATCGATGCCGGAGTCGACGCCATTATCACGGACGATCCGGCCGCGCTGATCGGGTATTTGAAAGAAAAAGATCTACGGTAACCAGCAAATGTGGCGTACGCACTCGTGCGTGCCGTGTTAGCACTCCTGCTAACATCTTTTTGAAGCCGTTCACACGAGTGTGAACGCAGCACGCGGGAGCGCGTGCGCTACGCTGCCGCCTGCTTCTCCGCCAGCGGACCGATCACAGGCAAAACTATTCTCTCGCCGTTGTAGGTCTTAAACATCATATAGAGCCAAAGGATGAAGAAGCCGATTCCGATACACGCGTGCAGCAGAATGGAGATGATCGCCCCCAGAATCGGAATGGCATGCAAAACGATAGAGAGAATGGTGGCTGCGATCCAGCACACGATCCAGCCGATGTTCAGGAAGATGGACTGGAACGCATGGAACTTGATGTTGCGGTTCTGATTATAGGGCGCCAGTACCAGGAATAGAATTCCGGTAATAAAGCCGAACAGATAACATAAGGCGCCTGCCATGTTGTCGGTCATTCCAGCCACCGCTGGCGCTGGTTGGACATAGCCTCCTGGCGCCGAGTATCCGGGCGGCGGATTGTATGCCGGCGGTGGCGGGCCACCGGGCGGCGGTCCTGGGGGCGGAGGTGCACCCGGTCCTGCTGTTGGGGCTCCCGCGTCTACGGCCGATCCGCACTTCGGACAAAAGCGGCCGTCGACCGCCGCTCCACAATTTGAACAGAAAGCCATTGTCCTCTCCTCAGTGACCCACTGTAACGGAACTGGGTTTGAATGGCAAGTCGTTTACGATGCGTTACGGTAACTGACCGTTCTAGATGAACCTACCTGGCATGGCGCCCGTCCACAAGAGTAGGAGAACATAAGTATGCAAGTCCTAACTAAGAAAATGGGCGCATGGATGGCAGTGGCCGCTCTCGGAACAGTCATCCTGTTTGCCCAAACGCCGCCACCCGCGCGGCACAACCATCAACATGGCCAGTTAGCTGCGGCGCTGAACCTCACGGATGCTCAGAAGACCCAGATGAAGTCGATCTTCCAGGCATCCCGTCAATCCGCGCAGCCAGTCCGGCAGCAATTAAAGCAGACCCGGCAGTCGCTGCAGGCCGCAGTGCAAGCTGGAGACTCGAATCAGATCCAGCAATTGGCAGCCACCGAAGGAACCGAGATGGGCCAGCTAGCCGCCATCCACGCTTCGGCACGGGCGCAAATGTTCAAGATGCTGACGCCCGAGCAGCAGCAGAAGTTGTCGACACTGCAAGCATCGATGCACACCCGGCGGCATAGGCCGGAGGGCGGGGCCGCAGTCCAGAACTGAGCCGTCTGAACTTAGGCTAGACCGAATGCGGTAGAATCCCGGCTTTGGAAGTCCTAGTTCTCATCGCTCTGCTGGTTGTGCTTCTTCCTCTGTCGGGATTCCTCTATCAGGCGGCCGGATCGGCTAGAGACCATCGCAAGTTTCCGCCGCCTGGGCGCCTGGTGGATATAGGTGGCCGGCGTTGGCATCTGGTCGACGCGGGGCAGGGTAGTCCTACCGTAATCTTCGAATCCGGAATCGCGGCTTCATCTCTCAATTGGACAGCCATGCAAACCGCTGTCGCTCGCTTCACACGCGCCTGTGCCTATGACCGTGCGTGGCTGGGCTGGAGCGATCCGGCCCCGGCGCCTCGAGTGGCCGCGCAACTGGTGGACGAGCTCCACTCTTTGCTTGAGGCAGCACAAGTTCCCGCGCCCTACGTTTTGGCCGGTCATTCCTTTGGCGGACTTCTGGTACAGGCTTATGCAGTCGCTCGTCCCAACCAAGTCGCGGGCCTGGTATTGATCGATCCGTTGCCGGCATCGGAGTGGGCGCATGTTTCAGGAGACCGATTACGAATCCTGCGTTGGGGCATACGACTCTCGCGACGAGGGGCGCTGCTGGCACGCTTGGGCGTGGTTCGGATGAGTCTGGCTCTGCTATACGGAGGCGGCCGCAAGATCCCCAAGCTGGTTGCAAGGCTGACCAGCGGGCGCGCTGAATCCACGCTGTCGCGACTGGTGGGCGAGGTACAAAAGATGCCGCCCCAAGTCTGGCCGATGGTGCAAGCGCACTGGTGCCAGCCCCAGGCGTTCTTAGGAATGGCCGAATATTTCAAAGCGCTCCCCGAGAGCGCCGAGCAAGCCGCGGCGTTAGGAGATCTTCCGCGGATACCGGTGACGATTCTCTCGGCCGGCAACTCCACGCCGGGACAACTTGCCGAGCGAGATGCGATAGCCAGCCAGTCGCCGCGCGGCAAGCACTTCGTAGTACCTAATAGCGGCCACTGGATTCATCTCGACCAGCCCGAAGTGGTGCTCGAAGCGATCCGCGAGATGGTAGAAGTGGTGCGGCCGCGTTGAGCGCCGCACCCGTAGGTAAGCCTGCTTATCAGAACATCAACTTCAACGAGAGCTGGAGCTGTCGCGATGTGCCGCCATCCCCGGCCGGGAATCGGGTGCCGCCAGTGATCAAGCCGAAAGTGGACGAGCCTACCGTCAGCACCGGATTGGTGAAGTTGGTTTGATTGAGCAGGTCGAAGGCGTCGACCTTGAACTGCAAGTTGAAGCGCTCGGTGATGCGAGTATTCTTTATCAGCGCGAAATCGAGATTCGAGAAGCCGGGTCCAATGATCGCGTTTCTGCCGAGGTTTCCAAAGCCCAGCGTGGTACCCGGAGTGGTGCCCTGAGCTACGAACGCGGAGGGGTTTTGGATATAGGTGATTACGGAAGCGCTGCCATTTGTTGCAGGAGCATACCCGGTAATCGGGGACGCAATGATGTTCGGACGCAGCACGGCTGCGCCGGCAAACGACGTGTTGCTGAGGCGGGGGTTTAGGGGGTTGCCACTTTGCAGGCTCTCGATGAGAGCAAACTCCCAGCCCTCCTTTAGACGGTTCCCTTTGAACGGCAGGTCGTATACACCGTTCAGAACGAAACGATTGCGAGCGTCGAAATCCGACAGGCCGCGGTCGCCACGGATGTTGTAGCTGTTCTGAATTACCAATCCTTGGTTATTCCTGGAGTTGTCGTCAATGGATTTAGACCAGGTATAGGATCCGCTGAACTGCAGTCCCTTCGACAAACGCTTGGTGGCGGTAAGCCAGAGTCCCTGGTAGGACGAATTTCCAACACTTTCATAGACCAAAATGTTAGAGAGCGGCAAGCCGGCATCGATGGGGCTGCTGCTCGAAAGAGCGGCATAGGGGCGTACGCCATTGATGGGTTGATTGTAATTGCGCTCAATGTTCAAATCCGTGCCCTTGCTGCCAAAATATCCGGCCATGACACCGATGTCATGTCCGAACTGCTGCTGGATGTTAAAGTTCCATTCCGATACGTAGGCATCGTGGTAGCTGTGCGCCACAGAAAATGGAGACACCGTCCCGCCAGCGGCGTTAAACGCGTTAGCCATCGTAATGAAAGGAACGGCCGTGCTGGGCGAGTAAGAAACCGGAAAAGCGTACGGTGGATTCGCGGCGAGTCCGGTAACCAGGCCCAGGGTCGGCTGATCGGTCAAGATCGCATAGGCGCTTCGGATAACGGTTTTTCCGTTGTGGAACGGGTCCCAGGCGATTCCGACACGCGGCTCAAAATTCAAAGCGCTCTGGTTGTACGCCTGGCCCAAACCACCCTGCTGGCCAACGTGCTGGAGTGTATCCGAGGTTGGATCGAAGACTACGAACCGGTTCTCCGCTTCGGTCGGAGTGCCATACCAGTCGTATCGGACACCCAGTGTGACGGTAAAAGAACGGCTCATTTTCCAGGCGTCGGTTACGAATGCTCCGACCGAAGTGCCATACGTACGGTTGGAGCGATTCGAGTTCGTGACGGTGAAGCCATTGGCTTGATCCGCCAGGAAGGCATTTATGTTCGGAAAACTGAAGGTACCGGGGGTGAAGGAAAAATTGTCAGAGTTTTGCCGGCGTACCTCCCCGCCGAATTTGATGGCGTGATTGCCGTGCACCCAGCTCAAGGTGTCGGAAAGCACTTCGACATTGTCGCCGCGGCCCTGCGGAAAACCGCCGACTCCTCCAAACACAAAGGCCCCGGCCACCGTGATCTGAGGCAGACCGATGGGCGCATTAATGCCGCTGTTAATCCCGTAGGCGGCGGCGTTTAGATTGTTGTCGGCCTGGAAAGTGATGAGAATGCGGTTGTAACCCAAGCGCGCTTCGTTTACCAAGGTCGGACTGATAACCCAGGAGTCGTTGAATGTCAACAACTGGCGCTTTCCGTTGCGCATGTCGCCGCCACCCGGAAAGCTGTTGCCGTCGGTCGAAGGGGGCTCATTACGCTGGTCTCTTTGAATCGCGTAGTAGACATTCACCCGGTTCGAATCCGAAAAACTATGGCTGAAGTTGACGGTGCCCTGCTCGATATTCACGGGCGCGACAGCGGAGCCAACGAACTGGTTCGTCCCAGAGTTGGGGAGCGGAATGAGCGGCAACAGACTCTGAACGATAAGGTCGCTACTGGTCTGGGCCTGTGCTCGCTGGGCGGATGTCAGGGTCGTAGTGCCAAGCGGCACGGCCTGGCGCTGCCGCAGGCCTTCATAAGCAAGAAATATAAAGGTCTTGTCTTTCTTGAGCGCGCCGCCGCCATCCCCGCCGAACTGGTTCCGTTTGAACGGAGCTTGCAGATTGGGTACGTTCACTCCCCCAACGGTGGTCTGAGTCGGATTGGTAAAGTTCCGGGCGTCCAGGTCGTTGTTACGAATGAACTCGTATGCTTCGGCGTGCCATGCGTTTACACCAGCGCGGGTGGCGATATTCACAATCGACCCAGAGTTCCGGCCGTATTCGGCACTGAACGTCTGGTTATCGATCTTAAACTCCTCTACGTTGTTAATGGTCGGCTGGAAGGTGATCTGGTTTTGATTGGGATCGCTCAAATTGATGCCATTCACCTGGAAATTAACGCTGTCTTCCCGGGCGCCGGCCGAGTTGAACGAAAAGGAACCCTGGCCTCTGAGCGGGGCAGTCAGGAAGCCATTGGCGGGGGGTGTCACGGTGCCAGGAACCAACAAAGCAAGATCCACGAAGTGCCGCCCGTTCAGTGGGATTTCCTGCACCGTGGTCTGATTCACAACGCTGCCGACAGACACGGCGCTGCTCTCCACCAATGGTGCAGCGGCGCTAACTTCGATGACCTCGCTACTGGCTGCGACCTTGAGCACGATGTCCTGCCTGAACGTGGTGCCGACCGGCAAATCCAAGCCTGTCAGGGCCATCGCTTGCATCCCGGGCGACTTCACTTCGACGCGATACTGTCCAACTGGCAGCGAGGCTACCAGATAAGCGCCGGTGGCATCGGATTGCGTGACGCGCTCCTCGCCGGTCCCTTGGTTTCTGACGGTTACAGTCGCGTTTGGCACAGCCGCTCCGGTCGCATCGGTCACCGTTCCCTGTATTGAAGCGGTAGACTGCGCGGCAGCATGGCTACCCAAAATCAGGCAAATGACGAAAGCGATGGCACACGTCACCTGAGAAGTTGAAAATTTGAACATTGGTCCTCCCGTGGATATCGGACTTATAGCGTAAGTTTCCATGAACGTCAGAACTACATCTGGATTCAGAACAGCCTTGCCGTTAGTTTTGGTTGCGGCGCCCCTCAAAAACATTAGCGCCGGCAGCGAGCACGAATTGTCTTAGTTTAACATGCGCGTTGGAGCCGAAATAGAATTTTCTTAACCTCGCATCCCGTAGCTCTCCGCTGGCATCGCAGCCCTGGCCCTCCAGTTGCAGATCAAATGTTCCAGAAGGTGGGAGTTTTTTATGATGGTCGGCGCGATTCTGGCAGTTTTTGTGATTTTGGGCCTGTTTCTCTCGATGCTCTCCGATTCGCCGAAAAGCGATACCGAGGCACAATCTGACACAGAACTGTGAAAGATTTGCACATAGGACGCAGTGATGTAGAATGGCCTGCATGCCGCAGGTCCTGCTTGCGTTAAGCTTCTTTCTTCAAATCCAACCCTTCGACATCCTGATTCAACACGCCCATATTGTGGACGGGTCCGGCAATCCTTGGTACCAAGGCGACATCGGTATTAGAGGAGACACCGTAGCTGCCATCGGGCGTCTTGAGAACCTGCCCTCAAAGATGACCATAGATGCCCATGGGCTGACAGTCGCGCCCGGTTTTATCGACATCCACACCCACGCCCGCCGTGGGATTTTCAAAGACCCGGCAGCACAGAACTACATCCGGCAGGGTGTGACTACGCTCATTGAAGGGCAGGATGGCAGTTCGCCCATACCGCTGGCGCCGTTCCTCAAGCAGGTGGCGGATGTGCATCCCGCCGTCAACTTCGGCAGTTTCGTGGGGCAGGGAAGCATCCGCCAGCAGGTGCTGGGGCTTGAGAACCGGAAAGCGACGCCGGAGGAGATCGCGAAGATGAAGGAGATCGCCCGGCAGGCCATGCTGGATGGCGCTTTTGGACTATCGACTGGCCTCTTCTATGTACCCGGCAACTTCACGCCCACGGAGGAGGTGATCGAGATCGCTAAGGTGGTGGCCGGTTTCGGCGGCATGCATATCTCGCATATGCGCGATGAGGCGGCGGGCGTTCTGGATAGCGTTCGCGAGACCATCCGGATCGGCGAAGAAGGCGGCCTACCTACCCAGGTGACGCACCACAAAATCATTGGCGCGGCGAACTGGGGCAAAAGCGTCGAGACCCTGAAGCTGGTGGAAGAAGCTCGCGCGCGAGGCGTCGATGTGACTATCGACCAGTATCCTTACACCGCTTCGAGCACCGGCACAGCCGCGCTGTTTCCGCAGGCGTCGCAAGCCGGCGGCCAGAAGGCGCTGCTGGAACGGTTGGCGGCACCCGATCAGCGAGCTAAGATCAAAGCCGAAATCGTCCAGCGCATCAAGGTGGATCGCGGCGGCGGAGATCCCAAGAACGTCGTCATGGCGAATTGCCCCTTCGATACCTCGCTGGACGGAAAAAGCCTGGCCGACATCACTGCCGCGCGCGGCCGGCCTGTCACCATCGAAAACGCTGCCGAGACTGCCATCGAGATCCAGCAGAAAGGCGGCTGCCAGGCGGTGTATCACGCCATCAGCGAAGAGGACATCGAGCGGATCTTGCGCTCGCCTTATACGATGATCGGTTCGGACGGCGAAATCCCCGAGTTCGGCAAGGGCGCACCGCATCCTCGCAGCTACGGGACTTTCTCGCGGGTGCTGGCCCAATACGTTCGCGAGCGCAAAGTGCTGACACTCGAGGATGCCATTCGGAAGATGTCCGGCTTTACAGCGGAGCGGCTTCGTCTGCTCGATCGCGGCCTGCTGCGGCCGGGGATGAAGGCCGATATCGTCATCTTCGATCCGGCCAAGGTTCAGGACAAAGCGGACTATGCCAATCCGCATCAGTATGCCGAAGGCGTGCAGGATCTAATCATCAACGGGCAGCGCGTGATTGCGAGCGGCCAACTGACATCGGCGCGGCCCGGCCGCATTCTGCGCGCTTCGTCTGTCGCGCAAATCAAATGAGGCGATACATCGCGCTGTTGGCTGCGTTGTGCTGGTGCGCGTCCGCACAGCAGTCCCACAAGACCGAGAACGTTTTTCTCGTTATGACCGACGGCCTGCGCTGGCAGGAGGTATTCCAGGGCGCGGACGCCGCCTTGATGGACGATAAGAATCATGAAGTAGCCGCCGGTCACCGCGAGGTCCTTCTGCCGTTTCTTTGGCAAGTGGTCGCGAAGAACGGGCAGATCTATGGCAATCGTACGCTCGGATCAGACGCCTACGTTACGAACGGTTTCAACTTTTCTTATCCCGGCTATAACGAGACGCTCTCGGGATTTGCGGACCCACGCATCCACAGTAACGACAAGGTGGCCAATCCAAACGTCACCGTGCTCGAATGGCTAAATCAAAAGCCGGCGTATCGCGGCAAGGTGGCGGCGTTCGGCGCTTGGGGCGTAATTTCTTCGATTGTGAACTCCCAACGCGCCGGGTTTGTCGGCAACTCCGGATATGAGCCGCTGACTGCGCCACCGGTGACCGATCGTCTGACATTGCTCAATCGCTTAAAGCACGAGACCCGGATCTGGGACGACGAACCTTTCGACTCATTCACTTTTCACACCGCGGTCGAATACTTGAAGCTCCACCGGCCTCGCGTTCTGTATTTGTCGCTGGGCGAAACCGACGAGTGGGCCCATCGAGGCGATTACGCGCTGTATCTGAGATCCGCTCATCGGGTGGATCAATACCTAAAGGAGTTATGGGAAACGGTACAGTCCGTCGATCAATATCGGGGCAAAACCACTTTGATTTTTCTAACCGACCACGGACGCGGGCCGGCGCCGGTGGAATGGAAGAGCCACGGAGAAAAGATCGCCGAGTCGAAATATATCTGGATGGCGTTCATGGGGCCGGATACGCGTGCGCTCGGCGAACGTACTAAGGTTGCACCGGTGACGCAGAGCCAGATCGCTGCGACTTTGGCCGCCTTGCTCGGCGAAGACTATGCCGGAGCCGTGCCGAAGGCTGGGAAGCCGATCAAAGACGTGCTAAGCTCCGTGGGAAACTAGCGGGAGAACCAAAATGGCGAACAAATTTGGTACGGATATTCTGATTCAAGCGCAAGATCCGAAGAACGCTGCATTATTCTACGTAAAGCAGCTCGGCTTCGAGATCACTGAAGAGGCGCCGAACATGATCAGCCTCCATGGTGAGCATATAAACTTATTCATCGAGCGGGGTCCGGCGCTGGGGGCAGTGTTGGAAGTGACGGTCGACAGCGTCGAAGAAGCTAAAGTCCGGCTCCTAAGAAATGGTTGCGAGATCGTCAAGGATGAACCGGATTTCCCGCGATGCTATATCAAAGATCCTTTTGGCTTGGTCTATAACCTGACCAGAAACTAGCAACGAGAAACCAGGACCTCTTACCGTATCGGAACAACGGTGAAGGTAAGCAGAAAGATCACCAGCGCGGCGATGCCGAGCAGCACTCGATTTCGACCTAGCGGCGCGACGTCGCAAATCACCGGATGACGAAGCGCGAAGAAGAACAGCACCACTGCCCACACCAGCCAAGTGCGCGAATAGAAGATCCCCATCGGAATCAGCGCCAGCACAAAGAGTCGCGACAACAGTTTGTGTTTACCCGCCGTGAATGCGTAAAGAATATGTCCGCCGTCCAATTGTCCGATCGGCAGCAGATTGAGCGCGGTTGCGAGCGTCCCCACCCAGGCCGCCCGTGCAACCGGATGCAGGTAGATGTCAGCGGCCCGTGCACCCGGAAACATCAGCCATTCCATGCCGCGCTGGATGGCCGGGACTCCGAAGACAGATCGCCGCGCTCGGCAATCCCCGGAATCACTTTCGAACTTGCCAACCCAATCGCCATGGCTGGAAGCAGTAACGCGAAACCGGCCAGCGGTCCGGCGATCCCGACATCAAAAAGCGCGCGCATGGTGTAGATGGGCGATCGAATTCGGATGAACGCGCCCAGCGTGCCGATCGGGGAAGGAAAAGGAAGAAAGTAGGGCAGGCTGGCGTCGATCCCGTAATAGAGACAGGCGAAATAATGGCCCAGCTCGTGCGCCAATAGAATCGACATCAACGTTACGGAGAACGGCAGGCCTCGGAGCAAGACCAGTGGCCGCGCGCCAATCAAGGCGAACACACCCACGTATTGATCGAGGTCGATTGGCCGGTTGTTCTCAAAAGCTAGCGCCAGCACCACGCCAACAACAGTAGTGGTAAGAAAAGTCAGCCCCAGAAGGAACCAATGGACCGCCCAGCGCCGGAGCGGAAATCGCGGGATGTTGAAGTGTCAGCGCGACCCGGAAGCCGTCAGCCGGTGGGCGTGGAACCACAACGACTACCCTACTGCAGCGACTGCAGCTCCTTACCCGGTTTGAAGCGCACGGCTTTACCGGGCGGGATAGCCACCTCGGCGCCAGTACGCGGGTTGCGTCCGATCCCGGTCTTGCGCGGCCGCACGTTGAAGATGCCGAAGCCTCGCAGCTCAATGCGTTCCCCATGAGCCAGTGCTCGCTTCATGCTCTCAAAGACCGTTTCCACCGCCATCTCGGCTTTGGTCTTGGTGATGCCAGTCTTGTTTACCACTTCGTTAATGATGTCGAGCTTGATCACGGTGTCCCCCTTGAGGATGAAAACGGCACTGAATGCAAGCGGAATCGCTCCCGATGATGCCCCACCTACGCGGAAGGCAGGAGCAAACCTCATGATAGGATTAGGGTTATAGCCTTGTCAAGACCGGCTCCCAGCTCGCAGGCCAGCCCGGCTCCCCTCTTCAACACGGAAGCCTTCCGGAAAGCTTGTTCGATGTTCGCCAGCGGCGTCACCGTCGCAACCGTTCGAGCACCAGATGGAACGCCACATGGGCTGACCGTGAGTTCGTTTACGTCGGTTTCGATCCAACCGCCGATGATCCTGATCTGCATCGATTACGCTTTCAACTTTCTTTCCCATTTTCGCGCGTGCTCCAGCTTCGCCGTAAATGTCTTGAGTGAAACGCAACGCGACCTTTCAGTAACGTTCGCCGTCAAGCCGGAGGGCCGCTTCGAAGGTGTCGAGTGGTATACCAACGTGACCGGCGCGCCGCTGCTGCGTGGATGCATCGCCAATATCGAGTGCCGTCTCTCGTCGATTATCGAAGCCGGGGACCATGCCATCTTTCTGGGCGAAGTGATACATGCCGAGACGCTCGGTGGACGGCCGCTGTTGTATTTCGATCGGGATTACCGCGGGCTGCCGTGATTAGCGAACAGGAATCTCTAGCTCGATATACTCGCCGATTTGGATGGAAGTCAGGGCAGCAAGCACTAAGCCCTTGAATTGCCGAATCCGGATCCAATCATTCGTATTAAGTACGAGGAGCGAAAGCCGGCGCGCCATTAAGTTTTGCTGGTATCGAATTCCTTTGTCGGTCGTAATGAGCAAATCGAAACCCGCTTCTTCCGCGGAGGAGAGCAGTTCTCCATTGGTGAGTTCAGCCCAGCCTCTCTCATAAGCGGTTTCAACTTGATGCCCATGAAGTGCGTACCGTAAAGGCGCAGGCGTATTGTGGTCTAGGAGGATTCGCATCCTCTCTCACGCACGTAAAGGCTCTGCCAAACTCCGGGCAGCGTGCTCCAAAACGAGATTTACCTGTTCGCGAGTTACTCCCGGAAACCACTCAATAAACTCCTCTACGGTCGCGCCTCCCTCAATGTTGGCAAAAAGCGCCGAGACAGGCACACGAGTTCCCAGGAATATCCAGGTCCCGCTAAGCTTCCGTGGATCCCGCTCTACACCGCTGCAAGTGGTCCAGTCGAGCATCATTTTCATTATGACCGGGTTGTGTTGGCAAGTCACCTGAACGGCGTGCCGTCTCGATGCAGGTCCAACGCGAAGATAGCAGGAATCGGCTCGTCCTGGAATCGCAGCTCAGATTGCGGCGACTTCGCCAACGCCGATGTTCGCCACCTGGCGAAGACCGCCAAGATTGAGAGTACGACGATCATTCGTAAGAAACTCGCCGAATCGTCGAGGGCGCGCCGCTCGACTTCGGCGGCTTTGAGGGTAAGAAACAGAAGCCCTAGGAATCCCAGTACGGCCATATTCGCTTGAGATCTTCCGGGCGCATAAACACGTGAAGGGAATCTTGTGAAAACCGGACAAACATAACTCGGTGAGGGCGATTCCTAGCAACCAGAGGACTGCCAAGTGACTCACCGCGGCCTGCCAAGGCCAGGGCCCCAGAAACAACATCGCTGACGCAAACCACACCGGAGCAAGCCCCAACATGTAAAGGGCCCACCGTAGAGCAGCCAGATTTTGTCGGCCGCCCTGAAGCGGGGTGATCTGGAAAATCCAATTGGATCGCGGTTCAAGCGGTATGGAGACCGCGACGCGAATTCCCACAATCGCGGCGCACAGGACCAACCCGCTGGCCACGAGCATTGGTACGTTCGGCTGATGCCACATGTTCTCGCCCGCGCCTAATTGCTTCTGCACGCCAGGACTCTTTGCAACGAAAATCACAGATGCGAATGCGATCCCCCAATAGAAGGCCAGAATCATACGATGCTGCCGGCTGCGGAGCAGCGTACGGATGCTGAACTGCGTCACTGCCGTTGCCAGCGGGTTTCCGAATCGCGGTAGCCAGTGCAAGCTGCGGGAGCTGGCCACGATGTCGGGCTCTTCGACAATCTTGCGGATCGTCCGGAGATAGGAAAGCAGGTATGCGGTCGCGGTCAAGAAAACGCAAATCGTCAGGCCCAGCCAGGCCCGGCGAGCCAATGGCGCCAGCGCGGGCGACCCATTCAGTTGCTGAAAGAGTCCCAGGAACCAAAACGACGGAGACCAATAAACCAGTCCGTGATTCTGCGCAGACAGGATCGCTCCAGGGGTGACGGCCATCGGTTGGAGCATATATCCGCAGATGAACGCGCCAAACGTGGCGAATTGCAGAAGCGCGGACACGCGCAGGAACAAGTACCGGGGCAGGAGTTGCGCCGCGAGTCCTTGCAGGCCGAGGACAAAACAAAAGATGAACACGCCCGCGGTGAACATCGTCAACCAGTACGTAACGAAGAAGCGGGCGAACGCGAGAAAACCTGTTCGAGCGGGTATGACCACATTGTCAAGCGACACGGCCGGTTCACCGGCGAACCTTTGGCGAATATGCTCGCCTAGCAAACTGGCGAGTCCTGGCTGGTTTACTAGAACGATGGCGGCGTAATCGCCCTTTGGATGGAAGAACGCGTAGCTGGAGTAACCGCCTGTCGCTCCATTGTGCCAATATGTTCCGTTATCGACGCTGTACAACCACGCCAGCGCGATGCCATAGCTTGCGGCGACATCGGCCCGGAGTTTATGCGTTTGGCTGATTGCCGCGGCGAGCGACCCTCCTGCCTTTTCGGGATGCAACTGCGCATCGAGGTACGTGAGCATGTCGCCGGCCGTCGAACGAATTCCGCCCGCACCGGCCATCGCGTCCATATCCCATCGATGAACCGGCCGGTGCCGTGTGTCGTAACTCTGAATAAGCCGGTCCGCTTGCTCGTCTGATAGCGCTACAACCGTATCGCGTAATTCTAACGGGCCGGCGATTTGCTGCCTCAGAAAATCTGGAAAAGAAGTCCGGGCGCGATTGGCGAGCGCAACTGCAAGGAGGCTGTAGCCGAAGTTGCTGTACTCGAAGGAAACGTCGGGTTTTCGGGCCACACCGCGCTTCGACAGGAATGCGTAGAGATGAGCCGCGCCGTAGTCGGCTAACGGATTCTCGGGATCGGCTGGCTTCAGGTTGTCGGGCCAGGACGGTAGACCGGATTGATGCGTCGCCAAATCGAGCAAGGTGATCTCCCGGCCGACAGGTCGCGAAACAATCCCTCGGGGCAGCAGCTCGCGCACTGGCTCGTCCAAAGCCGCCATTTCTTGAGCGGCCATCTGCGCGAGCAGAAGGCCCGTAAACGTTTTGCTGATCGATCCGATCTCGAAGATCGAGTCCGGCTGGGCGGTTCCGTACGCGAAGATCCGGCGGACGCCGTGGTGCAACACTCCGACCACTTCTCCCGCTCCCGTTTCCGGGGCGAAAGCACCGCGGCCGGGCAGGATTGCCGGCGCTAGGTCGATGTTCAGGACTTTTTCAAGCCCGTTCGCATCAACCGGAGGAAGCGCCGCGACGTAAGTCAGGGCAGGAGTGGACTGAGCCGCGCCCTGCGAATGCAGAACCAGCGGCCATACGATTCCACCCATGGCGTGTAGTGCGAGCACGGTGATGGCGAGTGCGGCGGCGACGGCGCCAATCTTTGCCAGAAACATAGTACGAGTGCGTACTGGCAAGGGCGCCAGCACGAAGACGTCTCGCCGATTGGGAAACGTGGAGTCCCAAGTCAAGACGGCGAACAGACCCACTATCAGCATCGTGGTCGCGATCAGGAAGTGTTCGATGCTCAAGGTGAGCATGAGAGCGATTTGGCCGGTTAGACCTTCCGTGCTGCCCATGAACAGAGCTGGGAGCCCGAACGCCGCGCTTACGAAAATCAGCAATGCTGCAAATTGGCCCAGCAGCTTGTGGATGTCACCCTTCGGCGCCAGCAATTCCAGATCGACCATCCGGAACAAAAACTCGCGAAAGAGAACCCGGAACGGGACGTTCTTCATTTGCTCACGACCGAATCAGGTCGGCGATTTCTCGCGAAACGGCCGCGGTATCCTGTTCGACGGCAAGCTGCGAAAAGATTTCTTCGAGCGTGGGCAGCGACATCAGCGTTCGCAGGCGCTCGATCGAATCGTCCGCTACGATTTTGCCTCGATGCAGGATGATCACTCGGGAAGAAACACGCTCCACCGTTTCCAGCTCGTGCGAACTGAACAGTATCACTTTGCCGCGTCCGGCCAGTTCCTTGATCAAACTTCGCATCACTAGTGCCGAGCCAACATCGAGCCCAGAAAATGGTTCGTCCAGGAGTATGAGGTCCGGATCATGCAACAGAGCTGCAGCCAAGAGTATTTTCTGGCGCATTCCCTTCGAATAGTTCGAAATCGGCGAGTGACGGTCGCCTTGTAGCGCAAAGAGCCGCAAGAGTCCATCGATCTTGTCGGCCGTCGACTTGGCGGGTAGCTCACGCAACTGCCCCACCATCGTCAAATACTCGAGTCCTGAGAGATGCGAGTATAGATGCGCCTCCTCGGGTACGTAGCCCATACGGCGCTTGTGGGCGATCAAATCGCGCTGGATGGGTTGGCCGTCGAACAGGATTTCACCCGAGGTCATGTCCATGATCCCGGTGATCATCTTCATGGTGGTGGACTTCCCGGAACCGTTCGGCCCAAGATAGCCGGCAACCTCGCCGGCCTGCACTGAAAAGCTTATTCCGTCGACAGCAGGGATGCCGGAAAAGCTTTTGGAAAGCTCACGGAGTACGAGCATTCGCCCTCCTGGATGGCTGCGCCGCTATTATTTCACGTAGTCGTGCGATTCGTAGAATCCGCTAATCTTGAGCGTGATCTTGATGGGCCTGGCCGTCAGATTTAACCAATACCAGCCGTGAATGCCATCGAACGGCGCCACGAAAGCCCCATTGGCGCTGGTGAGTTCTTCATCCTTCTTGTACGTCTGCGACCCCTTGGGATTGTTGAGCGGCTCGCCGTGAAAATCGTAATAGACATTTCCGCTGTCCGATTGCCAGCTATAGACCAAGGCTTGCCCGGCCTTCATCTTGATCTTGTACTCCACCTCTCCGTCGCCCGCAATTGGGATCCGGATCGTGTCCGTTTTGTACGCGGCCGGGAAAAACCACGCATTCAGGGCCGGTAGATTCGACTGTGCCGTCGTTGCCACCGTCGATGTCACGGCCGCCGGAGCATCCTGCTTCGTTACGCGCGGCGTGCTGAGATCGAGCAGGCCGGTCATGCGCCCAAATCCCGTGGGATCCTTCCGATATTCGGCCGGGAGAACGACGCAGAAGACGATGAAAGCTCCGACTGCGGCAGCAATAGCGGTACGAATTAGGAGGCCGCGCGGCCCGGGCATGCTCAGCGTCATGCGGCTGGTCCCAGGACATAGCCGGCGATCTGGTATCCGGCCAGGACGAAGCCCGCGGTCATAAGCACTACATTGGCAAGCACGGCATGGCGAACGAATCCGCTGGTGCGGCGATAGACCACCATGAAGGCCAGGATGATGGACAACGCGATGATTTGCCCGATCTCCACGCCCACGTTGAATGAAATCATATTCGTGATCAGGCCCTTCGACGACAGCGCAAAGTCCTGCAGCTTGGTAGCGAGCCCGAAGCCATGGATGAGTCCAAATATAAAGACGGCAGCTTTCGGATTTGGTTCCCAGCCGAAGAGAGTACGGAAGCCATCCAGGTTATCGAACGCCTTGTAGACCACCGAAAACCCGATCAGAGCGTCCACCAGATAAGGATTCACGTGCACCCCGCTCAGCACTCCCGCCAGAAGGGTAATGCTATGGCCGGCCGCGAAACATGTCACGTACACCGCCACGTCACGCAGTCGGTAAAGGAAAAAGATCACACCGAAAAGGAACAGCAGATGATCGTAACCGGTGACCATGTGCTTGGCGCCCAGGTACAGGAACGGCCAGATGTGCGGGCCGGAGACGGTTTTGAGGAAGTCTGCGTCGCTGCCTGTGACGCCATGGGCCAAGGCGAGTTGATTCACGCCGAGTAGAAGCAACAGCATCGCGAGGATTATTCTCGGTACCATCTCAGTCGCCCGCCTTGGTCAACGCCATCCATCCCACCAGCGCCGCGTACTTCTGGTCCTGCGTCCATGGCGGACCGATGCCGCAGCCGAGCTCGGCGATGCGCTTTTCGAGCCCGGCCACCGAAAGACCCAACTGCGCCGCTCCCTGGTCGTAAACTTCGCGCTCTTTGACGCCAACCACTCGGAGACCACAATACTCGCCCGCTTCCACCAGCGCCTGGCGGTAGAACTCTCCCTCGGCCGTGTGAAGCAGCGCGTGCGATGCCAGGATCGCTGGGAGCGCTGGCAGGGAACGGCCCGATCCGAGAATCACTCCGCAGCCGCCGACCTCGAAACCTTTCGCGCGCAAGTCGCCGACCGCCAATTTGAGGGCGTCGCGCGACAGCCGCCTGGTGCTCTCGGTGCACTTCTTGATCAGCGCCTCGGCATCCTGCAGATCAAGAGGCTCGGCGGCATGGAAGGGCTGCTTCGATCCTCGAATGGCCGGGTCCGCCGTCTCGATCCGCCGACGGGTAACCACCATTGCGGATTCAGATGATCCTGCCAAGGCCACCAGCGCAGCCCAGCCGGAATGCGCTCGCAAGCCGAGAGCGGCTCGGGGGATTGGCTTTGATTTGGGCAGTGCCGTGTATTTGCCCATTATCGCCGGGCCGTAGGCGAATCCGTGGCCGCGATCACATCCACGCCGAACGCGGCATCGAGCGATGGAAGACCCTGGAAAGACAGAAGTGTACTGGCTGGCGGCGTGGTGCCGCTGTAATAGCCCGCTCTCACGGTGCGCACTCGTGGGATCATCGCGCTGGAAGTGACGTAAGTGTGTGACATCACCACCTGGTCGAAGCGAGCGTTGGAAGAACTGAGCACCCGCTGCAGCCGCTCAAACGCCAGCTTGATGTCGGCCTCCTGGCTTCCGAACGCAAGTTGAGTTCCGGTGATCACCAGCTTCGTACTCTTGACCAGCGCCAGTTGCGAATAGTTCGGCGATTTGTCCAGATCGGGCGGATTGAGGAAGCTCACTGGTGCTGGGATCGACGCTCGCAGTCGAGCCACCGCTTCGCATTCCGCCGCCGGCGTCACTGGCTCGCGCTGCATCTGTACATAGTTCAGTATGGCGCCTGGGAAAGCGGCCATCATTAATTGGTGCGCATCCCGCTGCTCGTCGAGCGAACTGACGAAACAAGTCACGCGCAGCGCATCTTCGGGCTGCATGCCGCCGCCGCTAAGAGCCACCTTCAGTCTTGCGAGAGACTGCGCTACGCTGGCGGCGTTTTGGCCGGCCAAGAAAGCAATGCCGTGGGGATTTACCACTCGCTTGTCCACTTCGATGCTCTCCAGCACCACTTGAGCGCCTTCCATGGGAAGCGCGCCTACCTGCACCACGCTCAACACCGGTAGCGCCAAATGTTTTTCGGTGAATGTCTCGGCCACCAGCTCGCCGACGCGGCGCAGATCGCCCGAGCCGGCCACGAACGCTCGCAGCTTGACGATGGTCCCATGGTTGGTCTTCAGTAGCGCCTTCAACGCGTCCCGCGTCTGCTGCGAAAGCAAACCTTTTCCGATTAAGGGCGACGCGCCGAACGCCAGCCGCTCCGTTTCGGCCACTACAGAGCCCGGGAGCTCCTTAGAGGGAGGCAGCGTTTGAGTGCCTTCGTCCTTCTTCTTCTTTTGCTTGGTCTCCGGCGCGACGACCGGGATGTAGCCTTCGTCGTCGGATGCGGGTTTCTTCTTTTGGGCGGGCAAATTTTCGGCGAGCAGAGCGAGGAGAACCGCGAACAGCGGGGCGGACCGAGCGAAAATGCATCACAGCTTAGCGAACCAATTTTATCAAAGCTTGTTACATTAAAGCTTGTTACATTATCAAGGCTTGTTACATTGAGGTTGCGTGCCCGCAATCATTACGTCTCCGCCCAAGAGCCGGCCGGCCACGTTCACGCGCTATGCATGGGCGCGTGCTGGGCTGGAATCTGTTCGTGGTGCTGTGGGGAGCTTATGTACGCGCTAGCGGATCGGGTGCCGGTTGCGGCAATCATTGGCCGTTGTGTAATGGCGACGTAGTCCCACGCGCGCCACGCCTGGAGACCATCATCGAATTCACGCATCGGATGACCAGCGCGGTATCGCTTCTGGCTACCGGCGGGCTGGCGGTGTGGAGCGTGCTCCGTTTTCCGCGCGACCATCAGGTGCGGCGTTACGCTCTGCTGTCGGTTGTCTTTTTGTTCGCCGAAGCGCTGCTGGGCGCCGGGCTGGTGCTGTTCGAGTTCGTCGCGTCCAATGCTTCGGTGGGACGGGCGTTCTATCTGTCGCTGCATTTGGTGAATACGCAATTCTTGTTGGCCGCGCTGGCATTGACAGCTTGGTATTCGCGCGAATCCGTATCGGCCGTCGTGCGCCCAACGCCGCGCGTGATGGCGGCCCTGCCCGTGGCCGTGGTGGTCAGCGTGACGGGAGCCATTGCGGCTCTGGGCGATACGCTTTATCCAGTGGCATCGCTGGCCGAGGGCATGCGCCAGGATCTTTCGACAGCTTCGAGTTTTCTCTTACGTCTTCGCGTTCTTCATCCGGTGCTGGCCGTCCTGGCCGCCGGATACTTCGGCTATGCTGCTATGTCGGTTTTGCGTTCAAAGCCCAGGCCGCTGGCCGCGCAAATCGCCCTGACAGCGATCGTGCTGGCTGTGGCACAACTGGGAGCAGGAGCGATCAACCTAACGCTACTCGCCCCGGTCTGGATGCAGTTGGTGCACTTGTTGCTGGCCGATCTGCTGTGGTTATCGCTGGTTCTGCTGGCGGTCGAAGCACCGGATTACAGTTCGTCTTCGGCTTGAAGCTTTTGCTCGATCGTAATCGGCCCCGCGTCTTTCGGAAGCCTGAAGCAGGGGAATGGCTTGCTCATGTCGACGGCGGCTGATGATTTCATCCGCCTTTTAACCTCGCGTTTCAAGTGGGCGATCATGCCGTCCACGGTATTGAATGGACCGTGGAACGGACGTTTCTCAGCTTTGTCGAGCTGTGCGTCTATGATCCGGCGTTGCGCGGGTGTGTATTCATCGCTGGCCGAGGGCAATTTTCGAATAGTTATTACGCCGCCGCATGCCTTGAACTCCACCTGGTCGCCCGGCTTGAAACCTGCCCGGCGTCGCACGGGCTCCGGCACCGTGAGGGGTGTTTTTTTCTTGACGGTGATGATGATCATACTAGCTGTTACGGTCGGAACCGAGGTTCACTTTCAGTGTAGGTCATTCCTGGCTTTCGGCAAATTGGCCCACTAGCTGAACCGCTAGCTTGCAGCCGGTAGTGGGTCAGTTTGGAAATAGCCCCGGGACGGTTTCCGCTTGGTTGTCATACTGAAAGCACCTATGCCTGACCGCTCAAAGACTCGCCCTCGCGACCCAAACCCGCTCGCCTATCAGGTGATGCTCGAATCCACCAGCCAAGGGCCGAAATGTGATCCCAGCCAGGAGCCAGCGCCGGTTGTTGATCCCTCCAAGAATCCCCACGCTTGTCGCTCTCGGACGCCTGGGTGGCCTCAGGGCGGGGCAGCTAGAACGCTAAGCTGGCACCTAAGAAGCGCTCCCAGATCGCAGCACGACCGGCAAAGGCGCGATGGAAAAAGAACAAATAGATACACATGCCATGGGTCCGAATAGTCCTATCGCAATCTGATCTTGAGGCTAATCGAGAGGAGCAACTTCAATCCGCATTTGCCCTTGCTCTGGCGATGCGAGGAGCTCCGAAAGATGCGGGCGTATTTCGGAAGGGGAATATGCTTTACTTCTCACCGAGGGCAGCAGAGATAGCTGGTGATGCTGGGGTGTTCTCCGACTTTCGTCCTGTAGAATGCTCAGCGCCCTCGCAGGAAGATGTAGAACCATTCGTTGCCCCATCGAACTCGAACGCGATACCGTTCTCCGAGGCGTAGCGCCGTAGGGCTCTGGTCACAAGTGATGGATAGCCGTTAATGACCCGTGCGTCATAATCGAATCCCTCAATTTGCCCGTTACCATATATGCGGTATCTCTTCGCGGCTGTCGGTCCTCTCCACACCTCGAAGTATTTCGCGGTACTTCGCGTCGCCATCTAAAGAACATTCTAGCACTACGATGTTTTTGGTTCCCCGCGCGCCGTTACTTCTTATCGATCAGAATCGTGCAGGTCATCTTACTGAGTGTGCCGAGCGCGTCTTTTCCGATCCTCTCTGTTTGACAGTCGAGCATATGGCCTTGCTTTAAAGCCAAGTCGATCTTCTCGAAATTAGCCGTGGACTGTTTCGGGCTGACTTTAGAAATTGGAAGAGACGGTAACGGTTGCGGCTCCGGCTCTACTTCTTGCCCTCCTTGCTCTGGTTCCTGCTGTTGCTGTCGCAACTGCTGCTCCATCTGCTGGTTCTGTAAACGCAGAGACCGCAGCCTTTCAGCTTCTGTGGCGTTTTCTAGCGGAGTGTTGATATGCGGTTGAATAACGCCCAATGGAATCGGGACATAGGGGAGCGGTGCCGATGGGGCGGTCTGCGACCCGCTTGGGCAACCCCACACCCAATGCCCGCGCATCCCATACTGATCGGCGATACACACCGTTTCCGCATTGGTACACGAGGCCATGGCAACGGGTTTTAGCGGCACAAGTTGCCCGGCGCACGCTATAGGTGTCTGGGCAACGAGCGGGTGAAACGCAGCGACAAAGAACGCAGCAAGGATCAACCTGTGGTTCATGGCGTGAGCATAGCAGGTATTGCAGGTGATATGCTCCGGTTGAAAGGAGAACTCCGATGTCAGCGCCACCAGAACCGCCTCTAGATCTGGCGAAGCAAGTCACCAATTTATGTCACGTTGTAAGCAACCTAGAGTCAACGATTCGAGAGCAACTTATCCCAACCTTGAAGGACATTTCCGAGAGGCTTGGCGATCCGCGTGTATCGCCTCCCGAGAGAGCGCAAGAGCGTTGATTAGCAACTTATCGTCTTGAGATAGAGCCCTTGCGAAAGCTACGAGGATGTTTGCCATCTCAAGAGCGGTTTTCGGTTCGTCCTTCACCTTGGTTGTTATTGCGATTCACTATATACATTACAACTTGTGTCGGATTCATCAGACTTTACGCGTCACTCCCGCTATGGCTACCACCCTCGCTGATCACGTTTGGAGTATTGCCGAGATCATCGCTCTCTTGGGGTAAATCCGGCAGGTTCTCCAGCATCTCAAGGTCTTTGCGCTTCGCATGGTACTGATCTCGAATATATGAGGTCAATTGATAGATCATGGTGAAGTTGTTCTTGAAGTGCTCGTCAGTCATGAAAGGATCAAAAACGGTCCACAACAATTCTGCGGAAAGCTTCTCGCACTTATTGATACACTCCTCCAAGAACTGTGTGGGGCGTGGAGGGTGACGATCAGTTGTACCGTCGGAGCGGAGCAGCACCATTTCTGAACGGCCACCGCACGGCTCATCGATTTCTTTTGCGGCCTTGAGCGCGCAGGTCGCTCGAAAGCGCGTCATCTCCAGGTGGTCGAAATACTTAAATGACTTGCTCAAAACATAATGAGCAATCGAATGTCCTGAGCCTATGCACTCGTAGCCGTCTACTTCTTTAACAACGGCGCAGTAGCTGGCCAGTAAATGAAGATCATTACGTAGGCGAACAGCCATTAGCAACTGAAGGGTCTCGTTCGGATAATCTTCGCTGATCGGCTTGATTGTTTCACGAACAATGGCTTTGAAATGTTGCAGGGAGCAATCGTGTAGCTGGGCTCGGAGATTGTCGCGACACTCTTCGATGATCATTCTCATCAAGTAGTCGTTTCCGGCGAACGCGAACACGGCGTTTGAGTCGTCTGTCAGTAGTGTTTCGATTATTTTGCTTCTGTCTAATTTGATCTCACCCGCCTCCGTCAGGCGAGTGTCAGCGGACAAAAGAATTCCGTCACCACAAACAAAGCCTGCCGCAATCGTCATCCGGTTCTCCTTCGGTAAAGGATACCGCGACTGCCTGACCGCTTTGGATGTACTTTTGGCGGTTAGCTGCATTCGCCTCCTTTGCCAGTCCATTCAACTGACCCACTACCTTGCAGCCAACTCAGCCAATATGGTATGCTCATGGGCGTACCAATATGCTGCCGATCAGCCCACTTGATGAGAGTTCAAACTCCCCTCTTTATCGGCAGTTGTACCTAAATATTAAGCAGTTAATTGAATCCCGACAGCTTGCCAAAGGAGACCGTTTACCAGCCACGCGGGAATTGGCTGGCCAACTTGGACTGAATCGGACCACCGTCTCCGCCGCCTATGAACTGCTCGAATCCGAGGGACTGATTACGGGCCACGTGGGCCGCGGAAGCTTCGTCGCCGAGAGTATTTCAAAACGAACCCAACTCAACTGGTCCGACGTGCTGGACCCCGCCATCCAGTCTCAAGCCGCGCCAGCATCCACCCCGCTCGCCAGCTTCTCCAGTTCCCGGCCCTCCGAGTTGCTATTTCCTTTGGAGGAATTCCGATCCAGCTGCACGGAAGTTATCCAGGGCGCCGAGGCGCAAACCATCCTGCAGTTAGGATCGCCCTCCGGTTACGCGCCGCTCCGCCGGTATCTTCTCGAAGCCGCCCGTGCGGAAGGCCTAGCCCGCCACACCGACGACATTTTAATCACCAGTGGATGCCAGCAGACCGTCGATCTTCTCCAGCGCACCCTGGCCGGAAATGGCGAAACGGTTCTGCTTGAAGACCCCGTGTATCTAGGCGTGAGGCATGTATTCGAACGAGGCGGCGCGCGCCTGATCGGCGTTCCGGTGAGCGACCAGGGGCTCGACCTCGAGGCTCTCGAACGGATCCTAACGCGCGAGCACCCGAAACTGCTGGTTGTAACTCCGAACTTCCAGAATCCGACCGGCGCGACGCTTCCGCTGGCATCCCGAAAAGCGTTGCTCCGGATAACGCAGGCCGCAGGCGTCATCGTGGTCGAAAACGACATATACGGCCCGCTCGCCTACGAAGGCGACCCCATAGCCCCGCTGAAGCGTCTGGATGAAACCGGGGACACGATCCTGCTGCGCAGCTTTTCGAAACTGGCATTTCCCGGGCTACGCGTCGGCTGGGTAATTGGACCGCGTCCATTGATTGAGAAGCTGACGGAAGCCAAGCAATGGAGCGACCTGCACACCGATCAGCTTTCGCAGGCGGTCTTACTGCGGTTCGCCGAATCGGGACGGCTGGAACAACATCGACAGCGGATGCTCATGGCAGGCCGCGAGCGTTTGCACGCTGTGCTCAACGCCTGCGAAAAGTATCTTCCGCGGGGAACGAGTTTTACGCGGCCGCGCGGCGGGATGAGCCTGTGGGTCCGCTTGCCGGGTGGGCTGGATGCCGGTGAGTTGCTGCCGCGCGCCGAACGCGAAGGCGTCACCTATCTGCCGGGCAAATATTTTGCGGTATCGCACCCGCAGCCGAACAGTTTACGCATCAGTTTTGCCGGGATGACTCCGGATCAGATCCGATCCGGCGTTGCCATCCTCGGTCGTATATTTCAAAACGAACTGGAGCGCATGCGCGCGCATTCCCCGCTCATCGAAGCTCCCGCAATGGTCTAAGGAGAATACATGTACCTCGACGACAACTTCCGCCTCAAAGTCGGCTTGGCCGAAATGTTGAAAGGCGGCGTGATCATGGATGTGACGAACGCCGAACAGGCGGTCATTGCCGAAAAGGCGGGCGCCACCGCTGTTATGGCGCTGGAGCGCGTACCCGCCGATATCCGCAAAGAAGGCGGTGTGGCGCGCATGGCGCCCATCAGCAAGATTCGCGAGATCATGCACCAGGTGAGTATCCCGGTGATGGCCAAGGCGCGCATCGGCCATTTCATGGAGGCGCGGATTTTAGAAGCGTTGGAAGTCGACTACATCGATGAGAGCGAAGTGCTGACCCCGGCTGACGAAGAGCACCATATCGACAAGCGCAATTACAAAGTCCCGTTTGTGTGCGGAGCGCGCAATCTTGGCGAGGCCCTGCGGCGGATTGCCGAAGGCGCGGCCATGATTCGTACCAAGGGCGAAGCGGGCTCCGGCAACATCGTCGAGGCGGTGCGCCATATCCGGACCATCGTCAAAGAGATGAAGCAGCTCACTGTCCTGGGCTCCGAAGAGTTGGTCGCGGAATCGAAGAAGCTGCAAGCGCCCCTCGAGCTGGTGCAATGGGTGGCCGAACACGGCAAGCTGCCGGTCCCCAACTTCTCAGCCGGCGGTATTGCGACTCCGGCGGATGCCGCGCTGGTCATGCAACTGGGCGCCGAAGCGGTGTTCGTCGGATCGGGCATCTTCAAGTCCTCCGATCCCGAGGCCCGAGCGCGCGCTATCGTGAAGGCGGCCACTTACTATAACGACCCGGCCAAGTTACTCGAAGCGAGCGAAGATCTGGGGGTCGCGATGTTCGGCCTCGACATCGCCAAGCTGCCCGAATCGGAGTTGCTGCAGACGCGAGGCTGGTAATGGCCCAGGGTCAAAGAAAAAGATCGGCGTGCTGGCGTTGCAGGGCGATTTCGAAAGACACGAAAAAGCCTTGGCGCGGGCCGGAGCGGAGCCAGTCGAGGTGCGCTCTGCCGCCGATCTGGATCAGGTAGACGGGCTGGTGATCCCAGGCGGTGAGAGCAGCACTATGTTGAAGCTGCTCGAAGAGGAGAAGCTGCTCGAACCGTTGCGCGAGTTCGGTGCGCGGCGTTCGATCTTCGGCACCTGCGCTGGTGCGATTTTGTTGGCCTCGGAAGTTCTAAATCCTCCGCAGCGCTCTTTGGGGCTCATGGATATCGGCGTCGAGCGGAATGCATACGGGCGGCAGCTCGATAGCCGGATTGCGCGGCTGAAACCGGAAGGGTTGGACGGCGACTTGGAAGCGGTATTCATTCGCGCTCCAATTATCCGCCGCGTTGGCAATCAAGCCAAGGTGTTGGCCAAGTACCAAGGCGATCCGGTGTTGGTGGAGCAGGGCCGGCATCTGGTAGCGACGTTCCATCCCGAGCTGACCGACGATTCCCGTATTCACAAAATGTTTCTGGATAAGGTCTAGTACTGCTATTAAATCGGTCCTGGCAGTATTTCCGTTAAAATAGAGGCAAGTGCTCCACACTCGGGTCTTATTTCTTTGCATCGGGAATTCGTGCCGCAGCCCGATGGCGGAAGGCTTCGCTCGCACATACGGGTCCGACGTCCTCCAGGCATACAGCGCCGGGCTTGCGCCTGCAATGTCCGTGGCGCCGCTGACCCACCAAGTCATGCTCGAAAAGAACATCGATGTCGGCAATATATTTCCCAAGGATTTCAAGACCACGGTTGGCCATGCCGACCTCGTCATTAATATGTCCGGGATGGAACTGCCGGTGAAGCCCACGGTTCCGGTGGAGCGCTGGGACATCCGCGATCCGATCGGCGAAAGCGAAGAGATCTATCGGGAAGTGCGCGATCAGATCGAACTGCGCGTGATGCAACTCATTCTCGCGCTGCGGGCCAGAAAAAAAACCAACCAGGCCGCCACTTCGAAGGTTGACACTCGCCGCCGCAGTCTCGGACAATAGAAACGGCCCACCACCGTGCGGATGTGGCGGAATTGGCAGACGCGCTAGATTCAGGTTCTAGTTCTCGCAAGGGAGTGGAGGTTCAAGTCCTCTCATCCGCACCAAATAAATTCTTCAGCGGCCACAGTTTGTGGTTGAACGATTCAGCACCAAGCCCTTGCTACTTCGTGGCTGTGCCCGGAACTGTGCCTGTTGATTCTGACTGATTTGCGGCTTCGTAGGCTGCGATGGCTTGTCGAAGTCGCTGATGAGATTCAACCGGGAATGGGTGTTCTATCCACTCCCGCACGTACCCGTCCAAACCCCACTTGTCGAGCAATCGTTGAAGTTCTCGATCTACTTGGTTGGCGAAGTCGAGAAGCTTCGCATCACCTGAAAACATCACCTTGTCCAGTTCCAGTTGCCACTCATTAAGTTGCCAACCGTTGAGGTCTAGGTGAGTTCTGACCTCATTCCACCATTCCACCCGAAGCTGAACGGAATCTCCGTTCCTGGAGAAGCGCCATTTCGCTTCGCCGGGTTCTTCCTGCCAGACGCACTCTGCACTATCCGTCGTGAACAGGCTATGGATGGCGTCTACAAGATTACGAAGCGCATCGCACAGGTATGACGCAGGAATTGTTGCGGAGTTCGTGCCATCACTCAAGTAGGCGTCTGCCCAACCCCCACCTTCAAGTTCGTACCGAAACGAAATCATCCGACTTCAGCATCTCACTTCAAGTGGCTGCTTCGCAGCCGTGAAGCGTGCCGCTTCACGTTCTTGACGAAATTTGTTTTCTCGGACCATCTGCGGCTGGTGGACGGCTTGAGACACGAACCCCTTACCGAAAAGGGATTCGCATCAAAATCCTGCGTATTGGAGCCGCACGGAATCGGCACACTTCGTTTTAGCGTGTGCAGCATAACCAAGTTCTGATTCGCATGGCGTCGGACCATCGCACGATGCGTTCAGGTCCGGGTCCAACTTTTCCGTGCTCGAATCAACGCCTTCGGAGAATGATTCCTTCTTGTCGAAGTTCCCAAGCCTTCCAGCATGGTCTCGTTCTTCTCCAGTACCCTTCTTTTTACCGATCACTTTAGCCGCCTGCCAGCATGGAAATGCCAGAAGGAAGTCGGGTCCGGTTGCGTCCTTACAACACGACAGACTTTCGCCTGCATCACTATCTACACAAACTGAAATTTCCAGGGGCGTCCCTGTCGGAACACCCAAAAGGCACACCTGTGTCGTATCCGGGCCGGGGCCGGAACCCGTATATCTCCCGAAGAAGGTATATCATTCGAGCGTTTAGATACATCAGCTTCACCTATCTGTCCAGAAAGTTGACGACACCCGGACTTGGCCGTACAATGAAGAAGTGAAAAAGTGCTTCGTCTACCTGCGTGTCAGCGGCAAGACGCAAGTGGAGGGAGATGGCTTCACCCGTCAGCTTGCGGCGGTGAAGTCTTATGCCAAAGCTCATGACATCAGGATCGTGAAAGCGTTCCGTGAAGAAGGCGTTAGCGGGACGAAGGACATGGCGAACCGTCCTGCCTTCTCGGAGATGCTGGAAGCACTACACAGCAATGGCGTGACGTTAGTCCTGGTGGAGCGCCTGGACCGTCTGGCGAGGGATTTGATGATCCAGGAGAGCATCATCCAAGACCTGAAGCGTAGTGGCTTCCAGCTTGTCAGCGTGGCCGAGCCAGACCTGTGCAATGACGATCCGTCTCGAAAGTTGATGCGGCAGGTGTTGGGCGCTTTTGCCGAGTACGAGAAGAACATTCTCGTTCTGAAACTCCGGGGAGCGAAGCAGCGTTTGAAGGCGAAAACCGGAATTGCACACGAGGGTGCGAAACCGTTTGGATTTTACGAAGGTGAACAGGTTGTGCTGGAGAAGATGAAAATGTTGCGTACATCCGGCATGGCCTATGACAAGATTGCGGCGGCATTGAACGAAGAGGGCATCCGGCCCCGGCGTGGAAGTAAGTGGTATCCCTTCAGCGTCAGCAAAATTCTGTCCAAGCATGACGTGGTCAAGGGTAGTGGAAAAAATGGGTGATATTGCAGGGACAGTCTATCAGCGACCGGGCACGAAAAAGTGGTGGCTGAAATTTTATGTAGATGGAAAGCCAGTTCGGGAATCGTCTGGCAAAGAAGATCGTGAGGAAGCCGTGGAGCGGCTGAAGACCCGGATTGCCGAATCGAAGCCGAAGGACAAGCGCAGCGTCGGAGTCCTGCTGGACGGGTTGATTGAAGATTATGAAATTAACGACAAGAGCGTGAAGTGGGCAAGGTTGGTTGTTGAGACCCATCTTCGTCCACACTTCGGCTCGATGAGAGCGGAGAAAATATCGAAGCAGGACATCCGTGGCTATATTCTGAAGCGGAAAAACGCTGGCCGCAAAAATGCGACGATCAACCGGGAAATTTCGCTGCTGCGACGGGCATTCAACTTGGGTGAAGTTCAGTTTCCAAAAATCCAAAAACTTGAAGAGAACAATGTTCGGAGAGGGTTTCAGACGCCGGAAAGTTTCGCCCAACTTTTATCCGAACTGCCGGAACATCTTCGACCGATTGCGGTTTTCGCCTACGAAACTGGATGTCGGCGTGGCGAGATCCTTGGACTGAAGTGGGAACAGGTTGATCTGGAAAATTCTGTGATCCGGCTCGAAGCTGGCGAGACGAAAAATGGTGAAGCTCGAACCATTCCGCTGACCGATACAGTGGTTCATGCGCTCCGATATCTGCCGAGAGAATCGGAGCACGTCTTTACGTTCCGAGGAAAACCGATCAAGTCCATCAAATCTGGATGGAGCAGTGCGTGCGGTCGAGCGAAACAACCGGGCGTACTTTTCCATGATTTGCGGCGCACTGCGGTACGAAATTTCTCCAGGGCCAGAGTTCCTGAACGGGTCATCATGAGCATCACCGAGCATAAAACCCGATCCGTTTTTGACCGCTACAACATCGTGGATGAAGCCGACCTGCACAATGGCGTCCAGCGGCTTCAGGAGGCACGAGAAGCCAGTGGCGTGCGTTTCGAGCTTTTCCTGAAGGGACCGCTAGATCATCTTTTTGAGGACTGATTGTTGAAAGTTTATGACCGAAAGTGAAGCCAAGGTCGGCAAGGACATCGAGAAGTACGGCTGGCACGTCATGAAGGTGTTCGCCAAAGATCCGAGGCCATCGTTTGCCTACTCGATTGGTCTGTTCCAGACGTTTGGGCATCCCGAAATTTTGATCGTGGGCTTGGCCCTCGACACGATGCACCAGATCCTCAACAACATCGGTTCTGATGTAAAGCAAGGCAAGAGATTTCAGGATGGACAGTCCAGCGACGACATTCTCGATGGGTACGAGTGTGCCTTTCGCAGAGTTCTGCCGGAATACTATGCCGACCTTTTCGGATGGGCGATTTGGCACTACGAAGGAAGCGAGTTTCCGGCCATTCAGTGTGTGTGGCCCGACCGAGATCGAAAGTTCCCTTGGGAAGAGGAATGTGGACCAGAGTTCCAGGCGCATCAGCCAACATACTTCCGGCCTCGTCAATGAAGACAATGATTCGTCCCGAGCAACTAACCCACCCGATCCTATGGACGGTCGTAGATGGGAACCCAAATCTGAATTTCACTGTGCCCGACGACTGTGCCCACGCAAAAGAGAACCGGGCACAATCCACGCAAAGCCTGTCGGTCAACACCTTGAAAAAAATCGGATGGCATAATCAGATGCGGTCGTAATTTTGGATTCAGGTTCTAGTTCTCGCAAGGGAGTGGAGGTTCAAGTCCTCTCATCCGCACCATAAAGAATAAAGCAGTTGGAGGAATTCCTGGGCATGAACCTCGCTGGCAGGGAATGATCGTGTATCCGAATCTGATCGTCGTCGGTTTGTTCGTGGCGCTCACTCTCGTCGGCTGGTGGTTGGGACGAGCTGCGCCACGGGGTCGGTAAGCAGCAACGGTCCTGTGCGTTCACATCCGTCTGGTACAAGGCGATCGTGACGAATGCGGCATTCGAACTGGCTAACTAATCGTCGAGCATGTCAACCATTGCCGTTCTTCCCACTTGCCGTCAACTTTCTCGAATACTTTCCATTCCCACAGGCCGCATAGACCACCGCACCACGTGGAATTCTGTGTCAAGGCAAGCGTTCGGCGAGGGTTGAAGAAAACGTCGGTCAGTCTGAAAAGATCAATGACGCCTCGGAATCGTTCGTCACGCGGTTTCTGGCTCGGTCGTGGAATTAAGCGTTCTTCGATAAACGCTTTAACCTCTTCCTCAGTTAACAGGACATACGGCTTCGGAATCGAGAACATCGCTTTGAGTGGTTGCTGAGTGGCCTTGCGGCGATCGTAGTCTGCGAGGACCTCAGCGAAATCTCCCTCACGATCTTTCGGCGGTCGGATACATGGTATTGGTGGAACACCCGGGACGGTCGTGGCCGCGATGAGGTACCGCTCGTTGTTATCCACACCATGACTGGTTCTCGGGTTGGTCAACAGCAGGGAGTAGATCGCATACGTGTCTTTCTCGCGCTCCGAATCCGCTGAACTGGCATCCTGCGGAAAGCTCGGTGCCATCACGCCGATGAGAAGTAGCACATATGCGAATCGGAACATCGTGATCTTCATTCTAACGGCCGCGCCCGGTGGAAGTCGGGCCGCTTTCGAGTAGTGTAATTGTTCAGTCTGAAGGCCCGTTCCTCAATTTAAGTAGCGCGTGCCACTCATCACGTAAAGGGGCGCATCTTGCATCTAGATCGCGAACCTGACTTAAGGCAAGCCCAACAGCGGCAGTCTGTCTGGAACTCGTGAGCACCATGTTTATAGCGAACGTACACGTTAGCTCCTGTCGAAGGATCGTGCTATCGTCGTTCTCAATGCGGTCCAATATGCGCTCTCTCGCTTCCTGAATTTCTAGCAAGAACGGATTAGCTGAAAGCAATTGAATGAGCTTGCGTTCTTCGGCGAAGAGGCTGGCCTTTGCTCTTTGGTAGTCATGCGCGGAATCGGTCATCACTAACATCCAGTCAGCCCGAGCGTTCGCGCCCTCTTCGATCAGCGCCAACTCCAGTTTAACCTCGTCCCCTCAACGTCGATGAGCATGGTGGAACGATAGCAGGCTCCCCTGCGGCGGGCCGTCCAGTTCATACCGCATCCCGCCTATACAATTATTGCCCGGTTACGTTCTGGCAGTCATTATTCTTGAACGTGACGGTTATGGTGTTGTCATTGCCGTCGACTTCGTTAATCCTGACGCGTTCGTATTCGACAATCAACATAGATATCAAGCCCATCATTCCCGCGTATCGCCCGACTTCCTTCCCGCGCAACGAATCCGGTACCAGGTCCGCGAGGAAGTCATACATACGTTGCTTCATCTCAGCGCCCCGCCGTACCTGTTCGGTCGAGGGCATCAGAGCCGGAACCTGGATTTTGCAAACCTGATTACCCGCGCTGTAATCCACGATCACGTCGAACCCGGCTGGCATTCGAAACGTCTCGCGGTGTAGGGGTGGACCATACTTCGCCCGCAGCGCCGACGAATCGAGTTGAGCCGTCGCGGGCAGCGCCAGCACCACACAATAGATGACCAAAGAAATCAAACACAGGCTCTGCTTCATGATTCAGGATGCTCCTGCGCGGTTCGTGCGCCTTAACCCCTCAAATACCAAAGCTACCGCGATCGCCATCAGCCCAACGCCAATTAGGGACCACAGCAAAACCAGATCCACTTCGTCGCGGGGAGTTCGTCCAATTTTCCACGGTTCAAGATACGCTATGACCCTCGCTGAAACCTCAGACACCAAGCCGAAACTGATGAATCCGACGAACCACGCAACCAAGAGCCGGAAACCCTCCCGCGTCTCGCAAATCAGCACTCGGAATGCTTTCATTTCTTTCGCTCCTTTCCAATGGTTCATGATGCCACTCCGAGTTTGCTGAACCATGTGATGTTCCCCTCTCGAATCGAAATGGTATCAATACTCTGACGAGGCGCGGCTCTAACGCGTGCAACTCGTCGCAGCGAAGCTCCGGGGCTGTGCTCCCAAGGCACGGACAACGATCATTCGAGCTTTTTCGGTGAAGCGCCACACCTTACCGCAACAGCAAGTCCGTGTTTCTATCAGGAGTTCAGTGTGGGCGGTCGCCGCCCCAAATCTTCGGCGCCTTGCCCGGTACGTGCGTCGGCTCTGGCTGTTCCGGTTCCGTCGTGAGCGGCGGCAGAAAAACAGTTTCACGTTCCTTCCTCGCCCTGCCTTTGCCCTTCAGCTTCTCGGCCAACGGCTTCCAACAATCAGCGCAGATGTCGTAGTCCTTACTCTCGATTTGCTTTTGCTGGCAGTCCTTGGCTTGGCCGCAGAGATCGCAGAGAATCATAAATCGCCTCCACTTTGCAGGATACCTCCGCAGGAGAGGTACGGCGCAAGAACAAGATGGGTGACAGAAGGCTACACGGCTAATCGACAGAACACCCACGGGATCAGTGATTCGAGTCTTAGCTCACCGCGCCGATTACAATGATGGTGTGGACCGAGAGATTCCTATCATCGTCCCCCACTCAGACCACGGCGACCCCGAGTGTTGCGGGTGTCTCTTTCCGGTGATTCGCGGCGAGCCAGCGGATATCGTGTGCAATGAATGCGACGTGGTGATCCTCACTGTTCGTGCTACCGAAGCGCAGAGCGTCCTTCTCGAAATGGCATCCGCAGAAATCTGTACCGAAACCTGCCCTAGCTGCGGTGCGCTCAACGTGTTTCCGGTTTCTCCGCGATGGAAGCGTTCACCTGCCGACATTGCGGCTCGGGCGCGGTGGTTCAGCGTAGGTGCAGTGAACGGTGGCGGGTGCAGGTAGACGACGATCCGTAGCAAATCCGAAGCAAATGTGTCGCCGGTGGACGCCACGCATCCCACGGTCTAAAGCTGTACATCATTGATTCGCCAGTGTACGCCACTGCTCACCAACCCCTCGATAGCATTCAGGTTCTAGTTCTCGCAAGGGAGTAGAGGTTCAAGTCCTCTCATCCGCACCATAAATTTCAACAAGATACAGATCGCTTAGTTCCGAGCGGCCTTTGTGTCTCTACTCTGCAACGGTCGTGCTAAGGTTTCCGTGGTAAGATTCGGCCACGCCACGAAGCTCGTACGGTTCCGGCACGCTCTTTAAAACGCATCGGAAGTTGTACATCGGTGTCTTTCGCCTCCAGTCGAGTTCCTTGTCTTGCAGAAATCCCGCAACGAGCTCGTCCACCTGAGGTGGACCCATGCGCTCCGGCATAGGTTCGCGAGCTTCCATCTCGCGAAGTTTCAAGACGCCCCGGCGCTCGCTCTGCAAATGGTCATACGACAGCGGCGATGCTCTTTGGCCATTATCGGGAAGTGGTTACGCCGGACGCGGCGGACGCTTACTGCCAGATTACGACTCCCCCGGATTCAAGACCTGAACTCGCGCATTGATAAAGTTACTAGTATCGCGTGAGATGACGGTCAGATTGTGGTGAAGCGCGGTCGCTGCGAGCACTCCGTCAATGACCGACAAGTCTTTCCCCCTACGTTTTGCATCGGCGGCGATCAAACCCCAGCGATCGGCAATCGCCGCGTCAACCGGCACAATTCTTCCCGCGAACCGGGCTCGCAATTCCACTTCCAGCCATGTCTCCAGATGTGTCCTTCGCTTTCCCTGTTGTAGAGCGGCGGCGCCTTTTCGAATTTCTCCAAGCGTTAGAACGCTCAAATACAGCAAGCTCTCGTCGGTGGATTCCATCCACTCCAGAACACGCGGCTCCGGCTTCGGGCGAACAAGCTCCCAAATGCAATTCGTGTCGAGGAGAAAGCCGCTCATAGTTCGATGTCTCGGCCTGTATCCTTGTCTCTCTCCAGGTCCAATTCAAGACCAACGAGGGGAGATTCTCGAAAGAACTGCACAATGCTTTTCGGTTGGTGTGACTTAACCGTAAGCCGGCTGTATTGCTCATCCGAGATCATCACGACACCCTCTTTGCCTTGCCGGGTAATCCGTTGGGGCCCCTCGGTCCGAGCCAGCCGGAACACTTCACTAAATTTGGCCTTAGCGGTTTGGAGTTGCCAAATGTGCTTCGGCCAACCACCAGCGAGGGCATTTGCGTTTGCAGGTTTGATTCCACGGCTGAGTTTCTTCAGGGTCTTGGACATTGTCTTGCCTTGTAGTTATGACTAGTCTGACTAGTCATAAATTAGGACATATGTTGAGCTTCTGTCAAGGGCATTGCTAATCTCGTCCGAGTATATTTCGCGTGGTACAACTCCTGTCGAGTTCACGAAAAATTGTGGGTGGTTCGAGCGATGGAGGATAGAATCACCGGCCGCGTGTTCATCCCGCCTCCGCCCTCATCATCCGCACCAGTTTTTCACTGCATCATCGCAGTCCCGACGAAGTGCTCTTATCGCCTCCGCGTATTTAGCTAACCGTTAGGAAGCCCCCGGATCGTAACTATTCCTATAGCCGGCCGCGTCTTGTGGGTGTCCCACAACGATTCTCTGGCGGAGCCTATTGAAACTCCTGACTTTCCTCCTCTTCTTTTCTTTGTGCATAATTGCCGCGCGCGCTTTCGAAGTGCTCAAGACCCAGATCCTGCGGCCGGTACTCACTCGGCTTCACATTCCAGCTCCCAAATTCACATTGAACGAGGTAATTGCGGCCGCGTCTCGTAAGCATCAAGTTAGTCCCGCGTTCGTGAAGAGCATCATCGCGGCCGAATCCGGATTTTCGGAGGCTGCCGTGTCGACCAAGGGTGCCATCGGGCTGATGCAACTGATGCCCGAGACGGCCCGCGAGTTCGGCGCAGATCCCGCCGTTCCGGAGCAAAATATCGACGCTGGAACGCATTACCTGAGCTGGCTATCGCGCCGCTATGCTGGAAAGCGCGATGCACTGAAGCGAGTGATCGCGGCTTACAACGCGGGTCCAGGGGCCGTCGAGCGATACGGCGGAGTCCCTCCATTTCGCGAGACCAGAACCTATGTCGCTCGTGTACTTCGGTTTTATAAGAAATACGAACCGGGTTACATCCTAGCGTCGCTAAGAGGCGCCGGCAATCGCGTCCATAAAGCGCTGGGCTGAGCGTCGCATGGTCTGCTTCGCATCGACGATCACTGTCCTTTGCGGAAACGCCCCGTAAATGCGGTCGAAATTGTACGGCTCGAGCCGGGCTACGATCTCGCCAATCGCCTTCGCTCCGAGTGGAATGTAGTTCGGATAGCTGTACATAAACGATACCCAGCGCGTATCCATGCAGACCTGCGGCTGATCGCCTGACAGAAGAACACCGTTTCGATCGGCTCCGATTGGCCAATACAAAACCTGGAAGCCGTCAAAATGACCAGGCGTGTGAATTAGGACCAGGTCATCGAGCAGCTTTTGGCTATCGCCCTGCCAACGCTCAATGTTCGAGTGCGGCCGCATCACCCATTGGCGGTCGGCCGAGTGAACATGAATCGGCGCGTTGTCGAACGCCAGGCTCCATTCCACCATGGTCGTGTAATAGTGGGGATGCGAGATCGCGATGGCCGCGATGCCGCCGAGATCGCGAACCGCGTCTATGGTCGGCAGATCGAGCAGCGCCAGGCAGTCCCACAGCACATTGCCTTGGGATGTCTGAACCAGAAAGGCCCGCTGGCCGATCGCAAAGTGAGGCTCAGTATGGATGGAATAGAGCCCCGGCTCCTCCTGCTTGATGACGTTGTGGTGCCCTTGTGCGAGTTCCTCGATCGTGGTCCATTGCTGCCCATCGAGCCCAACGAACTGACGGGAATCCTCGCAAATTGCACAGGCGGATGGCGGCTCCGCCGAAGCAGGGAATTGCGCGCCGCATGTCATACAAATGAACGCGGTGCTCATCCAAAAGCAGGTTAGCGCAATCAGTAGTGTCTGGCCGAGTACTGCCGCCATTTGCTATGTTGGCAGCCATGTGCACCCGACTTCTCTTACTAGCGGCCTGTGCGGTAAGCTGCTTTCCCGCTGGATTTCAGCCGGCTGATCTCCTTAAAATGCGCTCGGTCGGAACGGTTCAATTTTCGCCCGATGGTTCACGCATCGCCTACACGATCACGCGCAACGACGTACCAGACCGCCCGGTTGGACAGCTTTGGATCATGACGCTGGCGGATCGAAAGTCGATCTGTTTGAGCGCGGCGAACGAGCCATCCGGGGATCCGGAATGGTCGCCGGATGGAAAGTGGGTCGCCTACTCCGGCAGACTGGGCGGCAAGTCGGGCCTGATCGTCGCACACCCGGATGGTAGCGGGAAGAAGTATCTGGGACCGCTCGACGGCACCAACGCGCCGCTGCCGACCACCGGCAAGAATATTTCCTGGTCTCCCAATAGCAACAGTATCGCCTACGTCACCTCGCAGCCTGGTCCCGAAGCCGCCGAGTCCACGGGCGACCCGATTGTCATCACACGCTATCTCTACAAACCCACAGCATCCGAAGGCAATTCGCATTTCAATGACAACAAGCGGCTGCATATTTTCGTGGTCGACGTTGCGTCGGGCACATCGAAACAGCTCACCACGGGCACGCACTATGAGCACTCTATCGATTGGTCACCCAACGGGAAAGAGATCGCCTTCATCTCCAATCGCGAGCCCAACGAAGACCAGTTCTTCAATTACGATATTCTGACGCTCGATCCGGCCACGGGCGAAACGCGCAGGCTGACCGCAACGGAAAATGCCGAGTACCGGCCGCGCTGGTCGCCGGATGGCAAGATGATCGTCTACGAAGCTACCAAGCGGGGGCTCACCGACCTGGAGACCACTATGGAAGACACGCACGTCTGGGTGATGGATGCCGACGCAAACAACCGGCATGAACTCACAGGCGCAGTCGACAATCGGCAAGGCGACGCCGGTTGGGCGGACGATGGCAGAGCGGTGTTGTTCAGAGTGCTGGAGCGGGGCAATGTCAGACTGTATCGGATGCCGGTATCGGGCGGCGCGCCAGTAGCGGTGGTGAATGATCGCGGCAGCGTCGGAGCTTGGTCGTCGCACGGCAATCAGATTGCTTACGCGTTCACTTCGCCCGGCGACATGGCTCAGCTTTATCTGAAAAATGGCGAAGAGGCGCCGCAAAAGCTGACCGACTTGAATAAGGAAGCGCTAGGTGGGAAAACGGCCGAACCGGTGGAATCGTTCACCTTCATCAGCAACGATAATCTGTGGACCGTCGAGGCGTTTCTCACCTATCCGGCTAACTTTCGCGCCGACCAGAAGTATCCGATGATTGTCAACATCCACGGCGGCCCACATGGCCAGCAAGGCCCGGCCTTCGATTTTAAGAACCAGGTGTACTCGTCACACGGCTGGGCGTCGTTGATGGTCAACTACCGGGGATCGACGGGCTATGGACAGAAGTTCACCGATGCGATCTACGGCGATCAGAATGGCAACGAGGCTCAAGATGTCCTATATGGCGTGAGCGCGGCGCTCCGGCGAAATCTCTGGCTCGATCGCAACCGCTTGGGCATCGAAGGCACCAGCTACGGCGGTCAGTTGACCAACTGGATCATCACGCAGTCCAATCAGTTCAAGGCGGCCATTCCATTAGCTGGAATCAGTAATCTGATCAGCTACAACTACATGACTTATTACAACCAATACGAGCAAATGGAATGGGGCGCTTTTCCGCATCAAGGCAATCTGATGGATGTGCTTTGGGAGCGCTCGGCGCTGAAACACGTAGCCAACGTTCACACACCCACGATGTTCATCCATGGAGAGAACGACAACGACGTTCCGATCGCCGAGGACGAGCAATACTACATCGCGATCCGGGACGTGGGCGTGGATTCCGTGATGGTCCGGTATCCGCGGGAAGGGCACGGTCTGCGCGAGCCCAAGCATGTTATTGACGCGACTGATCGCTCGATTCGGTGGTACGAGAAATATTTCCGGTAGCCCAACGTCTCACTCTCGGACGTGAGTGGCCATTATGGCCGAGACAACCAGAGAGGCCAAAGCGGGAACCGGTCACGAGATCCTGCGCCACCTGAAGCTTTTCTCACGCTTGCACCTGAAAGAAATACCGGGCGTTATCGAAGAGACTTTCAGCGAATGGAACAACGACAATGCCCAGCGTTTGGGCGCTTCATTGGCCTTTTTCACGTTACTATCGCTGGCCCCGCTGGTGGTCGTGATCGTTGCGGTGGGAGCGGCCGTTTTTGGCCCTGAGGCGGCTGAAGGACAGTTTGCCTGGGAGATTCGAGACTTAGTGGGCCCGGTGGGAGCCCAGGCGATTCAGGAAGTGATCCGGGGAGCCTATAAACCACAGGCCGGCGTCATCGCAACGATTCTCAGCCTGCTCACGCTCATTTTTGGCGCTACTTCGGTGGCGGTTGAGCTGCATGAGGCGCTCAATATCATCTGGCATGTTCCAGTAAAGGCCGGCAAATTCTCCAGTCGCGTCGCCGACTTCTTGAAGGAGCGATTTTTTTCTTTGCTGCTGATCCTCGGAGCGGGCTTCGTTCTGGTGGTCTCTCTGATTTGGAGCGTCTGGATTGTAGCTCTGGGGCGATACGTCGGCTCGGTAGTGTCGCTGCCCCGAGCCGTTTTACACTTGGCCACATTCCTCGTCTCGTTTGTCACAATTACCTTGATTTTCTCTGCCATCTATAAATTCGTGCCGGACGTATCGCTGCAGTGGCGAGATGTGATTGTCGGCGCTTGTTACACCGCGCTGATTTTCTCGATCGGCAAGCAACTGCTGGCGCTGTACCTGGGAAAGTTAGGTTTGGGGTCGGCTTACGGAGCGGCCGGCTCGTTGGTCACCGTTCTGGTTTGGGTGTACTATTCGGCGCAGTTGTTTTTCCTTGGCGCGGAATTCACGAAGATCTACGCCAGGAGATATGGCTCTCACTTCACACAAAAACTCGAACTCGTCCCGCAACAGCCAGGAGCGGTAGTGTTGGCGCCGGACGGTCGTAGCACGCTTTCGCAAGGGGTTACATCTTCGTTAACACCGCGTAACTAAGCAACGCCCGCTGTGTCCAACATGCGTGAACCTGGCGGTGCCGCGCATTCCACTTGCCCTAGCTGCCATCGCCTTCTTCTGTGGCCTAGTTAACGCCCAGGTCGCGCAATTCGAGGGAAAGCCGATTGTCGACGTCCGTTTCTCGGGAGTCCAGCCGCTAGATCCGGCTGATTTGGCCAAAGTCCAGCCGCTGAAGGTCGGCCAGCCTTTGCGGATATCGGACGTAGCACACGCGATCGACGGGCTATTCGCTACCGGAAGGTTCGAGGACATCGCAGTGGAGGGAGAAGCGTCGGGCAATGGCGTCGCGATCCGCTTCGTCACCAAGCTCTCCTGGTTCGTGGGTGGCGTATCGGTTCAAGGCAAAGTAGGAAGCGCGCCCAACCGTGGCCAGGTGGCCAGCGGCGCGCAACTATCCCTGGGAACGCCCTTTCATGAGGAGGACGTTACCCGAGCGGTCGAGAGCGTCAAGCATTTGATGGAAGCGAACGGCCTATATGAGGCCCAGATCACGCCATCGGTGGACCGTAGCAGCAAAGCGGAGGAAGTCTTTATCACCATCCACGTCAAGGAAGGCAAACGCGCGAAGTACGACCAGCCGGTTATCGAAGGCGACACGAAGCTGTCGAACGACACGATTCTGCGGGTCACCGGGTGGCGGATTCCGATCATTCACTGGTGGCGTCAGGTAACCGACGCCAGGACGCGCAAGGGAGTGCACGGGCTGCTCGCTAAATATCAAAAACAGAATCGTCTCACGGCCCGCGTGGAGCTGAAGAAACTGGACTATGACGCCGAGCGCCGGCGCGTGACCCCGAACCTGAGCGTGGATACAGGCCCGAAAGTAGAAGTGAAAGCTCTGGAAGCGAAGATGTCGAAACGGGTACTAAAACGCTACGTGCCGGTTTTCGAGGAAAACACGGTAGACAACGATCTGCTAGTGCAAGGCAAACGCAATATCCACGATTATCTTCAAAGCCAAGGTTATTACGACGTCGACGTCGACTTTCGAGTGCTTCCCCCGCAGAATGATGTGGAGACGATCGAGTACATCATCTCGCGCGGAGAACGGTACAGGCTGGTCCACGTGGCTATCACGGGCAATGAATATTTTGACGACGAGACGATTCGGGAACGAATGTTCATACAGCCGGCATCATTCCGGTTGCGTCATGGACGCTACAGCGAGGCGTTTCGACGGAAAGATGAAGAAAACATTGCCGATCTGTACCGCGCAAATGGCTTCCGCGATGTGAAAGTCACTTCGATCGTAGACCGGGAGTATCACAATAGCGCGGGCGATATCGCCGTGACAATGAAAATCGACGAAGGGCCGCAGTGGTTCGTCGAAAGCCTGGCGCTGCGCGGAGTGATGCAAGTCAACGCCGATGATCTGCGGCCCAAGCTCGCCTCCATCGCCGGGCAGCCGTTCGCCGAGGTGAATCTGGCCGGCGATCGCGACACAGTGCTCACTTATTATTATTCGCATGGTTTTCCGGCAGCGGACATCAAAGCGTCCTGGCAAATCGACGGCCAGCCGCATCATGTCAACGTCGTCTATACCGTTACCGAGGGCGACCGGCAATACGTTCGCGAAGTGATTACCTCGGGCCTGCGCACCACCCGCCCCAGCATAGTGGAGAAACAGATCAAGCTGAAGCCTGGAGATCCACTATCGCCCATCGAGCAGACGGAAATACAGAAAAAATTCTACGATCTCGGCATCTTTGCACGTGTAGACACTGCAATCGAAAATCCGGAAGGCCAAACAGACCACAAATATGTGCTTTACAACTTCGAAGAAGCCAATCGCTACGATCTTTCTTTAGGCATCGGAGCACAGGTGGCGCGCTTTGGCACACCCAGCACCACCAATCTTGCGGCGCCAGCCGGCGCCACCGGATTCAGCCCCGAGTACACGGCGACGCTGACCCGGTTGAATTTCCTTGGAGTGGGACACATGATCTCGGTGCGCGGCAGTTACTCTTCGCTCGAGAAACTGGCCTCGATCAGTTACTTGCAGCCACGCTTCATGAACACTGAAGGCCGGAATTTAACCTATGCGATTCTCTTTGACAATACGCTGAACGTGCGGACTTTCGCGTCCAAACGGGAGGAAGCCTCGGTACAGCTTTCGCAAAAGTTCTCAAAGAGCCTTACTGGACTGTTCCGATTGTCCTATCGCCGGGTCAGCGTGAGCGACGTCGTGATCCCTGTTCTACTTGTTCCTCAGTTCCTGCAACCGGTGCGCCTGGGAATACTGTCCGCGAACTTCGTGCAAGACCGGCGCGATAATCCGGCTGATCCTCATCACGGCATTTACAATACGGTGGATCTTGGCGTGACCGGCAAATTCCTCGGTTCGGATCGCAGCTTCGCGCGCGTGCTGTTACGCAACGCAACCTACTATAAGCTGACCCGAAACATAGTGCTGGCCCGGCAGACGCAGTTCGGTGTCATTCGCCCATTTTCTGCACCGGCGGGTTTGTCTTCTCAAGAGTCGATCCCTCTGCCGGAGCGTTTCTTCGGGGGCGGGGCAGACTCCTTGCGAGCGTTTGCGTACAACGAAGCCGGCCCGCGCGACACAGGCGCATCCCTCGTCCCGGGCGGACCCACTTCGGCTCCAACCGGGTTTCCGCTGGGTGGAAATGCACTATTCATCAATAATGTGGAACTGCGGTTTCCATTGATCGGCGATAACATTCAAGGCGTTCTTTTTCACGATATGGGGAACGTCTACAGCTCCGTGAGTGACATGTCGTTCCGATTCCACCAGAAAAATCTGCAGGATTTCAACTACGCTGTACACGCGGTCGGATTTGGAATCCGCTACAAAACCCCCATCGGCCCTATCCGCGGCGATTTGGCCTATAGCATTAATCCTCCGTCCTTCGTCGGATTTAACGGTACGCCGACGCAGCTTTTGCAGTGCAATCCCAGCCTGCCTCCCTCAGCACTACCCAGCTTTTGTCAGCCGGTTCAACAAAACACCGGCCATTTTCAATTTTTCTTCTCCATAGGACAGACGTTCTGATGCGAAACTTGTTGTTTCTGCTGATGGTCGCAAGTGCTTCGAGCGCCGTAGTGGTGTTGGACCGCATGGCGGTGATCGTGGACAAGCACGTCATCAAGGCCAGCGACATGGACTGGGATTTGCGAGTCACCGGCTTTCTCAACCGTCAGCATTTGAATTTTACTCCGACGGCCAAGCGGCAGTCGGCCGAGCGGCTGATTGACCAGGAAATCATTCGACAGGAGATTGTAACCGGCAATTATAGGCGTCCGCCGGACAGCGAAGCGGCGGCCTTGGTAAACAATCTGCGGCGCGACCGTTTCGTGGGATCCGACGTCAAAATGCGCGAAGAGTTGCAGCGCTATGGCGTCACCGAAGATCAGTTGCGCGCCCAATTGCTGTGGCAACTTACCGTCTTACGCTTTATTGACGAGCGTTTTCGCCCCGCGGTTATCGTAACCGACGAAGAGGTCCACGCCTACTACAATCAGCATCTCGCCGAGCTTCGGCGCCAGTATCCGGGTGACCAGAGCTTTGAAACACTGGAGCCTAGGATTCGTAGCCTACTCGAGGGACAGCGGATTAATGAGAACTTCGAGCAATGGCTGGCGGAAGCACGTAAAAGAGCCAGGATCGAATACAGGCAGGAAGCCTTCAATGAGTAAGCCTGCAAGAATGATTCGCAATATTGCGATCGGAGTTGGGGCGCTTATCGCCGTGTTAATTGTGGCCGCGCTTTTCGTTGTTCAGACAGATTGGTTCCGCGCCTTTGTGAAGGAAAAGATCATCGCCTCGACCGAGCAAAGCACCGGCGGGAAAGTGAACATTGATTCGTTTGGTTTTGACTGGCGACAAATGCGCGCCGTCGTGACTGGTTTTGTAATCCACGGCAGCGAGCCGCCTGGAGCCGCTCCATTTCTGAGCGCACAACGCGTGCAGGTGGACATCCGGCTCTTCACGAGCATTCATCATGTCCTGGATGTCGCATATCTGGGCATTGAGAAGCCCGAAGCTAATGTGATCGTGTTTCCAGATGGACGGACTAACATTCCCAACCCGAAACAAAAGTCGACATCCAACGAAACTCCACTGGAGACGGTGGTCAACCTGGCAGTAGACCATTTCGAGCTGACCAATGGCCTGTTGACAGTCGCGTCCCAGCAACAGGAGATAAACATTCGCGGCAACGAGCTGAAGGCGGAACTTTGGTATAACGCGCTCAAGCAAGGTTACCGGGGCCAGCTTTCGTTTCAGCTACTTTACGTGGCGTCGGGTCGAAACACGCCGGTGAAGTTCACCGTCACGCTGCCGGTGACGCTGCAGCGCGACCGCGTGGATGTTCGCGACGCCAGGATCAGCACGGCGCTCTCTTCGATTGTTATCAACGGGTCTGTCGAGAGCATGCGCGACCCGAAGCTTTCGGCCCATATCAATGGGCGAGTCGCTCTGGAGGATTTGAAGAACGCCGGAAAGCTGCCGATAGTAACTGGCTTGAAAAACATGCCGTCCGCGGTGAATGTGGATGGCAATGCGGTCGTAACTGGCAACAGCATTCAGGTAAGCGGATTGCGGCTCAGCATTGGGCATTCAGATCTCGAGGCGTCGGGTACGTTGAAGAGCCCTTTGGGCACTGGCGGGCTCGAGTTCAAGAGCCGGTTGGCTTTGGGCGAGCTGGGCCGGTTGGCGAAGGTCACTGCACGCCCGGAGGGGACGGTCGTATTGAATGGCAGTGCGAAGCTCGACGCCAGCAACAACTATCAGGTCAAAGGCAACGTGCAGGCGACGGGCGTGTCATTTCAGCAGGGCGCGCAGCGGATCAGCAACATCAATTTGTACTCGGCGATTGAGCTCGACCCGCACAATCTGGATTTGAAAGGACTGCGGCTGGCGGTTTTTGGCGGGGAATTCGAAGGCAATGCTTCGCTTCAGGACTTGGCCCGCTATCGCGTGGATGGAAATCTGCGTGGTCTCGATCTCAGTGCGGCTGCTCGCGCCGCCGGACAGAAGCAGTTTCCTTATTCGGGCGTCGTCTCGGGACCAATTGAAGCGGCTGGAGATGTGAAAAAACCAGGAACCACGGGCGTTACGGCTACCGCTCGGCTATCGATTACGCCAGGTAAGCATGGCATTCCGGTATCGGGTCGGCTGAGTGCCGCTTATAATGGCGCCACCGATGATATGCGTGTCGAGAATTCGTACCTCGCGCTGCCGCACAGCCGCCTGACACTGAACGGTGCTGTGGATAAGCAGTTGAACGTTACACTCACAAGCACCGACCTCAGCGATCTGCTGGCGGCTACCTCCTTGAGCTCGAAGCCTCCGGTGACGTTGAATGGTGGCGAGGCCACCTTTACCGGGGCTGTGGTGGGCATGCTGAGCTCGCCGCGCATCACTGGTCACTTGGCGGTAAGCAGGTTCAGCATCGAAGGCCGGGGGTTCGACAAGCTGGATGCCGACGCGGCCGTTTCCAGCACAAGCGCGACTATCCGGAATGGCGATCTGAACCGTAGTTCAATGCAGGCGCAGTTCTCCGCGAGCGTTGGTCTGAGGAATTGGCAAGCGCTTCCCAACCAACCTGTCACGGCCGACGCATCGATTCGCAATGGAGATCTTGCTGACATGCTTGCGCTGGCCGGACAGTCGAGCAGCGATTACTCCGGCATGCTGGGCGCGAACGTCCATTTGAGTGGGACGGTCGGCAATCCGCGCGGGTGGGCCGGTCTGCTAGTGACTAATGGCGCCATCTACGGCGAGCCTTTCGATCGCGTTCAGGCCCAAGTGAATCTGACTGATCAGCTGGTTACTGTTACGAACGCGTCGCTCGAGGCTGGCGCGGCACGCGTCAACCTCACAGCGGAATTTCAACATCCGCGCGACAGTTTCACCACCGGCCGGGTTCACGCCCACGTACAAAGCAATCAGGTAGACCTGGCTCAGATACGGAATGTTCAAAAACAGAGGGCCAACACGTCGGGCCTGCTGCAGTTGAACGCCGACCTCACCGGCACTTTGTCGGAAGTGAAGAGAGGCGGCCAACCCCAAACGGAGTTTCTACTCGCCAGCGTGAACGGAGATGCATCCGCGCGAGGGGTGCGCTTTGAGGGCCAGACTTATGGCGACCTCATCGCTAGCGCACGCACCAACGGCTCGGCGGTCACTTATCAACTGACGTCCGACTTTGCGGGCTCCAATATTAGAGTGAACGGCAACACCCAGCTTGTGGGCGGATATCCAACCAATGCGGACGCGAATATCCGCAACCTCCCGGTGGAGCGCGTGCTTCAGGTGGCGCAACGTACGGATCTTCCGGCCAAGGGCAATCTATCGGGAACCGCGCACTTTACTGGAACACTGGACAATTCACAGGGAAGCGCGGAGGTAGATCTCGCAAGCGCGGTGGTATATGAGGAGCCGCTCGATCACGTGCGGGCGCGTGTCACTTATTTCGCGGGCAGCATCGATATACAGCAGCTCCAAATCGTATCCGGGCCGTCGCAGATCGATCTTACAGCGCGCTATGACCACCCCTCCGGCAATCTCCAGCAGGGCAATCTCCAGTTCCGAGTGAATAATAGCCGCATCGATCTGGCGCGGATCAAGCACGTACAGGAGCAGCGGCCTGGCTTGGGCGGTATTTTGCAAATCGCCGGAAGCGGCGCCGCGGAGGTCCATGACAAGGATGCTCGGCTGGCCATTCACGATCTCAACGCCAATATCAAAGCCAGCGGCCTTGCGGCGCAAGGTAAGAATTTCGGTGACGCTACACTGACTGCGAACACTGCCGGCGGCAAACTGAACTTGACGGTGGACTCGAACGTGGCGGGTGCGACGATTCATGTTAACGGCAATGCTCAACTGACCGGCGATTATCCAATCGACGCGCAACTGGCCTTCAGCAACGTCGCTTGGACGCGAGTTCAAGACCTGCTGGGTTTCAACAATGGCGAGCCGCCCAAGTTCGAAGCCTTAGCGGACGGTCAAGTCTCGGCGCGCGGCCCAATATTGAAAACGGACCAACTGACCGGCTCGCTCCAGGTCACGCGCCTTCAAGTGAACAACATCCCATCGGCAGGCGCCAGCTCTGTTCGTCCGATCGTGTTCCAGAATCAGGGACCGATCTCGGCTTCGCTCGATCACGATGTGGTTCGGATCGACAGTGCCCATGTAACCGGCCCGCAGACCGATATTCAGGCCAAAGGCACGGTGCCCTTGAAAGGCCAAGCCATGAATGTCACCGTAAACGGCAATATGAATCTGGCGGTACTGCAGAACTTTAGTCAGGACATCACATCCTCGGGCACAGTGGTACTCGCCACCATGGTGCGAGGATCGCTCACTAAGCCGCTGATGAACGGAACTTTGGAACTGAAGAATGCTTCGTTCAACTACGCCAGCTTGCCGAACGGGATCTCTAATGCCAATGGCGTAGTGACATTCAACGGAAACAGCGCGCTGGTTCGCAATCTAACGGCCGAATCGGGCGGCGGCAAGGTCACATTGGACGGCTTCACTACCTTGGATGACAGTCTACGGTTCGGGTTGCGCGCCAATGCGTCGAACGTGCGCGTGCGACTGCAACAAGGCGTGAGTATCATCGCGGACGCGAATTTACGTCTGGCCGGAACCGGCGATAGCAGCGTGCTCTCGGGCGCGATTACCGTCGATCGAGTGACCTACGCCCCGAGAACCGATCTTGGTTCGGTGCTCTCGCGGGCGGCGCCGCCGGTGCAAGGGGCTGGCGCACCGTCACCACTCCTCGATAACATGAAACTCGACATCCGGGTTCGAAGTACCGGCGCCACTGCGGTTCAAAGCTCTCTGGCGGAGAATCTACAAGCCGACGCCGATCTGCACATTCGAGGTATTGCGAGCAATCCAGGGGTGCTCGGACGAATCACTATAAACCAAGGACAGCTCATATTCTTCGGCGCTACGTACACCGTGAACACGGGCACCATCGGGTTCTACAATCCAGTTCGGATTGAACCAATTTTGGATCTAAGTTTGGAAACTACGGCCAAGGGAGTGGACGTAGTGTTGCGGGTCACCGGCCCCGTGGACAACATGAAGCTCAGCTACACGTCCGATCCACCGCTCCAATTTCAGGAGATCGTCGCTCTCCTGGCCGCGGGGACAACTCCGACCTCGGATCCCACGCTACTTGCAAATCAGCCCTCGCAGCCGCCACAATCTTTCCAGCAGATGGGCGAATCGGCTCTGGTCGGCCGAGCGATCGCCGATCCCGTCGCCAGCCAACTGCAGCGCGTGTTTGGGGTAAGCCAACTAAAGGTCGATCCCACATTCACCAGTGGGTCGGAACTGCCCACGGCACAGCTTACTCTACAGCAGCAGATCGCCAGCAACCTGACCTTTACTTATGTGACCCCGTTGAATTCATCGAATACGCAAATAATTCGAGTCGAGTGGGCGCTTAATCCCCGATGGTCGGCGGTGGCCATGCGAGATCAGAACGGGATAGTCAGCGTTAACTTTATTTATAAGAAGCAATTGCATTAACATCACTTCCGTCATTCCACCAGTTTTGCCAATTCCTCCGCCTCTGCCGGATCTTTACCCAGCCAAGCGGGATGCTGTGCCGTACTGTCGTGATGCGATGTGGTTTTGAAAAGCTCAAACTTGCCCGACGCGGCTACCTTCGTGGTCTTAGCTTCCAGTTTCGCGACTTCATCTTTGGTCAATGGCCGAAATGTACTGGCCGCTTGAATAGCCTGGTCGAGAATTTCCATTTTATCGATCCCGGTGATCACCACCGAAGTCGGCAGGTTCATGGCGTAATGCAAGCACTCGACGGGCGTGACCGTTTTGCTTTGTAAAATAACTCCCGCGCCCATGCTCTTCATGCCGAGCACGCCTATGTTGTTCTTAACCAGAACTGGTAGCACGTGATGCTGAAAGCTTCGAAAATGAACGTCCATTAAATTCAGTGGCATTTGGACGGTATCGAACTGGAAATTGTGTCGTCCGGCGGTTTCCAACATGTACAGGTGTACGTGAGGGTCTTTATGCCCCGTAAATCCGATGAACCGCAGTTTGCCGGCCTGTTTTGCCTCCAAGAAAGCCTCGATAGCGCCGTCGGCCGCAAAGATCCGGTCGGGATCTTCGAATCGAATAACTTCGTGAAACTGCAACAGATCGACATGGTCGGTTTTGAGGCGCCGCAAGGACTGGTCGATCTGTTTGGCGGCTTCCTTCTTGGATCGCCCGTCGACCTTGGTCATGAGGAATGCCCGGTCGCGATAGCCGTCCTTCAGCGCCTTCCCCATGCGGATCTCGCTCTCGCCATCGTTGTAATCCCAACAGTTGTCGAGAAAAGTGATCCCGCGGTCGATGGCGGCGCGCACGATTCGGACGCTTTCCTTGGGGTCGCTGATCCTACCGATATGAAAGCCGCCTACACCGATGGCCGATACTTTCTCGCCGGTTCGTCCCAGCGCTCGATAAGGAATATCACGATGGCCATTGCTGGTTTGCATGCAGGTTTGACTCAGTCCGCTAGCCGATGTTTCGGTTGGATGGGCCGCACATCAACGGTGTTGTTGGTTGTTAAATGCAGAATCCAGTGCGTGGTTGTCTGTTGCTTGACGTTATTGTCCAGGTTTGGGACGACAACCCCGACATTCACCTATGTTGCGTTGGATGGAGAACTGACCACGCTGATCGAACCTCGAACATGGCAACCCACACGAGATGCGTTATTCAGCAGGTAGACGTGCGCTTTCCACCTTCCGTAGTGCGGTTCGATCATGCACGTGAACCGCCGGAGAATGGTATTGTCTAATCCGGGACGTGCTCCAGTGTAAGCAGTAGTTGTTTCCCGGGAACATTCCCTAGAGTTACCGCGGGCGACATCATCTTGCGATCGAACACCTTGCATTCAGATATTGAGTTACACGATTTACCTTCAAAAAATCTGCCTGACGCGGTGCCTTACGCGCTCATCACTCCGCCAGGCTACAAAGAGTCGACGCTGCTTCCACTATGCCTGATGTTGATGGGCGGTGGCGGCAGCCGCCAAAACCTCGCCGATTGCCAACCTCTGTTCGAGAGTTGGTGGTCTGAAGGCGCGCTTCCGCCGATGGTTCTGGCTACGCCGAGCCCCGCAATGAGTTACTACCTGGAAGATTCCCTAAGTGGTGTTCGTTGGGACTCTTTTCTGGCCGAGGAGTTCGTCCCGCACCTGCGCGCGACTTGCAACGTGTCGGCCGACCGACTCTTGACTATCATCACCGGGATTTCCATCGGTAGGTACGGCGCCCTCAAGACCGCCTTCGCGCGTCCCGATCAGTTTGGAGTGGTGGCGGCGATGCAGCCCATGCTTGAGCCAGGCTTTCACGATTCCGACGTCGGCGCTCGCAACCGGCTTCATCACATGGCTGGCGGTCCGCCGCAGTTGGTGGGTCCGACTCGCATCGCCGCGCTCTTTGAATCCAACAATCCTGCCAACCGCGCACGGGCCAATGCCGTACTGATTCGCAAAACGAGCTTAGCAATTTATATCGATGCCGGCGATGAGGACTTCCTGAATGCTCATGACGGCGCTGAATTCCTGCATCGCGTGCTATGGGATTTGGATATATCGCACGAATATCATCTCGTGCGTGGAGCGGATCATGGTGGCCCGACCATGCGGCCGCGCATGCGCGCCTTGTATGCCTGGGTGGGCTGCGTTATCAATGCTTTCCAGCCGGCCGCGGCTGAGCCTACCGCCGTACAGCGCGCGGTAAACGCTTGGATAGAGGGTGGAATGCTGGGGAATCCGCCCGCTGCCGCACCCTCCAGCCAGGAGTTCCTCACCATTGTTAGGGCGCAGTTGCGACCAATTCGAGATAGGGCCGAGGGTTCCGATCCCACAACCAATCGGAGATATGGCGTTCTGCCCGATTCTGAGCCGTGACCGCCAGGGAGCTTCAACTAGTACTACACCAACGTCGGCAGTACTATGAACAATCCTGGAACTATCCCCAGTTCGATCGACACCTGTAACGCATTATACTGAAATGCATCAAATAGCACAGCGCTTCTTCGTGCTTGCGGAGGTGCCGAGGAGCTATGCAAGTAACTGCCGGTCGCTATCGATTACCTATGCACTGACCGTCTGATTTGGCGGTACGCGCCGCTCGATGCCGAGGTTGTGTGTACGCGCGCTGTTCTCGAAACAATCCGGCACCAGGCTGCCCAAGGTCGCAGCCGGCTGTCTCATGCCGGTCTGGAGAGCGGCGGCATGCTGCTCGGCAGACGCGACGGATCGATCGATGGAGATCGTAGCAGTGTGCCGATTGAGTGTGAGCACAAGCTGGGGCCGTTATTCATCTTGTCGGCGGCCGACGAGAAAGCTTTGGATGCCACGCTGACGAGTGACAAACTAGGCCGCTTCAAGCCAGTTGGGCTTTATGTATCACATTCGCGGCAGGGCTTTGCGGTGACGGAGACCGAGGCCAAGATTCTCGATCGGCTGCCGGCTGGACCGTGGCAGTTGGTTCTGATCGTGATGCCCGCGAGATTTGGACCGGCTCGCGCGGGCTTTTTCATCCGGGGAGCAGTCGACCGGTCTTTCGTCTGCGCTCACGAGTTCTTACTCTCGCCCGTGGAGCAGGGCATTGTGCCCGCCGCAACCAGCGCTGCTATCGCGACCGCGCCCATCGCTGTCAAACCGAAGCCAGGTGAATGGCCAAGCTGTGCTTCGTCGCGTAAACTCTTTTGTCGCTCCTCGGCTAAGTTCGCTTCGTCCGTCAGGTAAAGCGACACTGGAAGCTCAGCGAGTGGAACATGGCGGCTTCGCTTATCCTCTTACTACTGTTCGTCTCCGTCGGCGGGCTATTTGTGCGAGCGCGGGCCGTTCCATCGACTTCGATTCCCATGCATGTAAGCGACTTGGGGTCCCAACGTTCGAATCGAATGGGATCCCGCACAGAAAGCCGTCCGCACAGCCTCCCGGGCGACGCTCGAAATCCGCGATGGTCAAACGGCGCCCGTCGCGATCCCCGTCACTAGACGGGAATTGGACAACGGCAGCATCCTGTTTGTGCCCCACTCGGACAATATTGAAGTACGTTTGAAATTGATGCGCGGTAGCCACGCTGTCGTCCGAATCTGTTCTCTATTTCATCAATCCTGTGCGCCACGTGAACGCGTCCCAAGGACCACCTGTTTCTGGCGCACTTGTTTCCGCCCCGCCCGTTCCTGCAAAGCTTGCTCCCGCGAAGGCTTTCGCATCCCGAACGCTTGCCACCCGCGCGCGGTGAATGTCGCCACCGTCTCGCCTGAAAGTCCACGCAAACTCTCCCCTCCGGTTACCGCCGATCTCCAACCAGAACAACCGGTCCAGCGCGTTGTTGAAAAACAGCCGAAGCTCGACAAGGAGAAACACGTCAAGATTTTTCAGCTGCCCGCGCCAGCGGTTCACACGCTGAGCGCAAACCCCACAAATCGCGACGATGAACTTGCCGGATCTTCCCGACATCCATACTTCAGCCCCCGCGCCTCCATTGGCGAATGGCTCGCCGCTCGCCGCCGTTCTCACCGCCCCGGCCCATTTGGCTGGTCCGCCGCAATTGCGCGGTGGACGTCTCATCTGGACCGGATCGCTCCACAAAAACGCGGTGCTGTCGATCACACCGGCGGGCGCTTCTTCGGGTGTTCTCAGTGGAGCACTACCGGGAGTTCCTGTTAAAATTAGCCTTCAACCGGCGGAATTGGTGGACGGTGGCATCGCTGTTTACTCCAAAGATCCGGAACGATCGGACACTGCTCAACCGCCCAGCGCTTGGAACGGATGGAAGGTAGTGATTCACGATTGGGATCCAAAGCGGATCGCCGAAGTGAGCCTGGTCGAGCCGCCCGGTCCTGCGAATAACTGGAAGCGCCTGGTGCTGCGCAGCGGAAACCGCAACGTTTCCGTTTTCGTGGTGAATTGGCAGCGCGAATAGTTTGCCATAGCGCTAGATCAGACGCGCGACCTTGCGCAAAACCCGCTCCACTTGCCGCGTTGCCCTCGTCTCCAAATCCCGGCGCGTCTTGCCCGCTTTGACGCGAAGCTTGCTGTCGGGCAAAAGCTGGAGGAGATTGACGTCGACGGTGAGCAGGATCGCCTTTACACTTCCCAGCCAGCAGTGTCGCCGCGGCCCCCAGATCCGACGCAACGGACACTGGCGCCAGGGATACCGCCTCCTCGCAGAAGTCCACGCCTCGAGTAGCCGAACCAGCCGCTTCGAGCGGTGTCTCGACAATTCTCCGCTGCGCTGCCTCGACGCCTCGTTTGCGCTTGAGACTATCGCGATATTGCTGATAGGCGGCAATATCCTGGTCGGCGCATCGCGCCAGAAGAGCGGATTCTCTTTTTACGGCAGCCATCAACTTGATAAGTCGTGTGCGGTCGCCTGAAAAATCCTTGCGCTTAGACGCCACCTTCAGCGTGAGTGCCAGCAGCGCCATGCCGAAACTTGCGGAAACAGACGCAACGGCGCCGCCACCCGCTATAGGATCCTTAGCGTCTGCGATGTGTTCGCGAAAGGAGTCAATGGTCGCATTACCGATGGGCGATTTCATGGCTCAGGCCAAGCCGACTGCGCGGCCGGTCTTCAGATTCAGGTCGACGTCGTAATACGCCAGCGGGGTCGGCAAGCCGGGCATAGTGCTCACCGCGCCGAGTAGCGGATAACGGAAGCCAGTTCCTACGCTGGCGCTGATGTCGCGCACCGGCACGAATGATCCCGATGGTGCGCCTTTCAAATTTGGATCGTGACTCAAGCTTAGATGAGTCTTGGCCTTGCATATCGGCAGCTTATCGAAGCCAATGTCGATATCACTTGGGACTGGGCTTAGAGTGCTCTTTTGAGAGGGCATGAGGGTTAACCTTATAGAGTCGCACGGCGGCATAGAGTCGCACGGCGGCGTTGCCCAACCTCATTAGATTAGCGCTAGTGTCGCCCAAGTATGTCGCCTAAGTATCCCTGTTACCGGCAAATCGCTGATATAATCACCGCAACAGTGGAGGAGTCTATGCGACGAAGTATTGGCGCCTTTGGAACCGCGCTATTGTTCCTGTCTTCCGCCTTGGTGAGAGGCCAAGGTTTGAGCACCATCAACGGCAGTGTGACCGATCCTTCCGGAGCGGTCGTTGCCGGAGCCACCATTACTGCCACGGAGGTTGATACCAGCCTAGCCCGTACAACACTCAGTAATCAGGATGGACTGTACGTCATCAGCGGCTTACGGCCGACGCGATACACGCTCAGTATCGAAGGCAGTGGGTTTCGACAGGTCACCCAGAGCGGCATCGTGTCTGGAAGCCAATGACACGGTCACCATCAACGTAAAGCTCGAAGTTGGGGCGACAACGGAAACAGTTAACGTGAACGCGAGCGCGGTTCAAGTCGACACATCTACCTCCACGATTCGTCAGGTAGTGGACTCGGCGCGGATGGTCGAACTTCCGCTGAATGGCCGCAACCCAGCCCAATTGACAGCGCTCGTCGCGGGAGCTGTGAACGCAATCACAGACAACGCGGATCAAGGGGCTACCAAGACTTTTCCCTCGGCAGTGACGGTGTCGGTGAACGGAGGACGGCAGAACAACATCGCCTTCAACATCGACGGGGTCTCCGCCGAGGATATTTTCAGCAACGTCAACCAGCCGCTGCCATTTCCGGACGCGCTTCAGGAGTTCAGTTTTCAAACCAACAACTTCAGCGCGGAGTACGGACAGAACTCTTCGGGCGTGGTGAATGTAGTTACTAAGTCCGGCACCAATATTTTCCATGGCGACGCGTTCGAGTTCGTGCGCAATGCGGTATTCAATGCCAGAAATTTCTTCGCCGCCAAGCGCGATCAATTGAAACGCAATCAGTTTGGAGGGACATTCGGCGGTCCCATTATCAAAGACAAGCTGTTTTTCTTTGGCGGGTATCAGGGTACGCGAATCCGCAACACGCAGGGGGGACTGAGTGCTTTCGTGCCTACGGCCAGCGATCTGGCAGGCGACTTCTCTTCCTACTTGAACGCCGGCGATCCGGCCAACCCGCTCCGCCGCGTCGTCACATTGAAAGATCCAACCAACGGCCAGCCCTTTCCCGGAAATCAGATTCCATTAAATCGCCTCAACCCAGCAGCCCTGGCGATGTTGAAATATCTGCCGGCTAGCTCCGCGCCCAGCGGGCTGGCGTTCTACAGCACGCCGATCATCCAGAACTTTAACGAATTTATTGTGCGCGTCGACTACAGCCTCACGGCGAATGACCGTCTGAATTACCGTTTCAATAAGAGCTACTTCAGTGCGCCGGGCATCCTGGCAAACAACAACCTTTTGACGTACGCCGATTACACCCCCGATACTTCCTACAACACGGCCATACAAGAGACGCACGTTATCAGCCCGACGATGCTAAATGACTTCCGGTTCGAGGTAGCGCGGGAGATCACCTCGCGTCATCCGCCTACGAATACCCCTAATGTCGCGGATTTCGGCGTAAAGAACATCTACCAAACACCAGACAAGGCGATCGAATCATTCGGTGTCACGGGTTTCTTCACCTTCGGCGCATTTGCCGATTCCGTGTTCGCGCGCACGATGTTTAACTGGTATGAAACTCTGCGCTGGACGATCGGGCGCCACACCTTCTCGATCGGCGGCTCCTTCCAACGTGCGCGCTTCGATCAGAACAATCACCTCTTTCAGAACGGCACCTTCAGTTTTACCGGCGACATAACCGGCTTGGCGATTGCGGATTTCCTTACCGGGAACCTTCGCACGTTTACGCAGGGATGGGGGTCGTTCCAGGCCGACCGTAACATTCTGTTCTCGACGTTCATTCAGGACACCTTCAAGGCCAGCTCCCGGTTGACTCTGAACGGCGGATTTCGCTGGGAACCGTCCTTTCCGTGGCACGATCTCTACAATCAGGCCGAAGCGTTCTCGCCAGCCCTCTACGCTCAGGGCGTGAGGTCACAAGTCTACACGAATGCTTATCCCGGAGAACTGTTTTCTGGCGATCCGGGATTCCCGGTGGATGGTCGCTCCAATTCGTGGGACAACTTCGCTCCACGGGTAGGTTTCGCATATGACGTATTCGGAGACGGTAAGACCAGCTTCCGCGGAGGTACCGGGATTTTCCTGAATTCCGCTGTGCCGGCATTCTCGAATGACAGTCAGGTGCAGACCTCGCCCTTCAGTCCAACGGTATCGTTTACTAACCCGCCGGGTGGATTCAGCAACCCATACCAGAGCTTCAACAATCCATTTCCACTGACGTTCCCAGTGCCGCATAACTTCGTGTTCCCCACGCCGGTGCGGGTGTACTCGTGGGATGCTTCGCATTACAAGCTTCAAACCCCGACTGTCTACAGCTGGAATCTGACGCTGGAGCGTCAGTTGCGGCCGGACTGGTTAGTGCGGTTGGCCTACGTGGGTTCGCGAACGACCCATCTCAACCAAAATATACAGCTAAATCCAGCGATCTACATTCCGGGCAGCACGCTTTCTACCGATGCCCGGAGGCCATTCCAGCCGTACACCAGCATCGTGCAAGCGAGTGGCGCAGGGAATTCGCGGTACAACTCGTTGCAGCTAAGTTTGGAGAAACGGCTCTCACACGGGTTTACGATTTTGGGGAATTATACCTGGTCGAGGAGCATCGATAACATTCCGTACGGCGCGGACGTCACATCCCCTATTTTGAACGCACCGCTGGCAATGTCGCCATACATTCCGAACTTCAAATCGATTGACACGGGACCTTCTGATTTCGATTTCAACCAGACGTTCGTTGTTTCCTACGTGTGGCAACTCGCGCAATTGGCGCACTCCAATCGCTGGATACGGGGCGTCGCGGGAGGTTGGGAATTAACCGGGATCACAACCGCTCAAACCGGCCCGCCGATTACGCTGTATGCTGGAACGGACAGGTCGCAGACCGGCATCGGCGCCGATCACGCGCAATACCTGGGAGGTAATGCCGTACACTTCGGGTCCTTGCGCGAACCAAGCGCCGTGCGTAAGTTATCTGGTCGCTTCAGCGTTCGGTCTGCCGGCTTTGGGAACATACGGCAATCTAGCCAAGGGAACTTTACGCGGCCCCGGTTTCTTCAACACCGATCTTGGCGCGTTCAAGAATTTTTCAATTAAAGAGCGCCTGCAACTTCAGTTTCGCGCGGAGTTCTTTAACTTCTTCAACCGCGCTAACTTCAATAACCCGAATACAACTGTCAGCGGCGGGGGGTTCGGAAATATCCTCAGCGCCCGCGATCCGCGAATCGGCCAGTTGGCTATGAAGGTCCTGTTCTAGAATTGTAAGCAGGCAGGAGGCATGACCATGAGAATGACAACCGGACAATTGCGGTGGTTCAAAGCTCAATTTAGAACGAGCCTGATGGCTGCGGCGGCGATGCTTGGGATAACCGAAATCGCCGGCGCGCAAGGAACCCGAGCTACCACGGAACCACCGGCAAAGATCAAGTCACATTCACCAAGGACATTGCGCCGATTCTCCAGCGCTCATGCCAAAACTGTCATCGGCCGAATAGTATGGCTCCGATGTCGCTTTTGACCTATCAGGACGCGCGGCCTTGGTCGCGCTCAATTAAAGAGAAGGTCGTGAAGCGCAATATGCCGCCCTGGTTTGTTGACCGTAACGTGGGGATCCACGAGTTCAAGGATGATCCGTCCCTAACCGACCAGGAGATCGCGACCATAGCTGCCTGGGTTGACGCCGGCGCGCCGGAAGGCAACAGAGCCGACATGCCTCCACCGCGTCAGTTCGAAGATTCGGATAAGTGGCACATCGGTAAGCCGGACTTGATCGTATCGATGCCTGTTGCCTACACGGTAAAACCACAAGCGTCCGATTGGTGGGGCAACTTCAATGTGGACTCGGGGCTGACAGAGGATCGATATATCAAGGCCATCGAGACGAAACCCGGGCCCGGCGGCGGATCCAAAGTCGTTCATCATGCTGTGACAAGTCTGCTCGGTGAAGATGGCGCTGCCGGAAGGGGGCACACTCAACGAGTATGCCTCGGGCAAGAATGGCGATATTTATCCGGATGGCTCAGGCAAACTAATGAAGGCCGGCTCGCGCATCCAATTCAACATGCATTACCATGCGGTCGGCGAGGAAATCACGGATCGAACTGTCGTCGGTCTCGTGTTTTATCCCAAAGGTTACGTTCCAAAGCACGTGATCAATACGGTTCAACCGGGAGTGCAAGATCTTGACATTGGCGCGGGCGAGGACAACGTGCGTTCCGACGCCTACTACAAGTTGGAAAAGCCCGCACGAATTCTCAGTTTTCAGCCCCACATGCATGACCGTGGCAAGGCAGAGTGCGTCGAGGCGATTTACCCCAACATGCGAGTAAAGCAACTGAACTGCGTGAACCGCTTCAACAACGAATGGCAGATTGTCTACACCTATGCGGACGATGTGGCTCCACTGCTGCCCGCCGGCACCATCCTGCACATTATCAATTGGCATGACAACTCGACTAAGAATCCGCGGAATCCCGATGCCAGGAACTGGGTGGGATACGGAGAGCGGACCATTGACGACATGTCCAAGATATGGATCAACTACTACTATCTCAGTGACGAAGAATTCAACGCGGAAGTGGCCGCCCGGAACACCAAGGCGGCCAAGTTGACCAGCCAGCGATAATCCTATGAAGCTGCGTTCCAGATGGCGGCCGAGCGCGATCGCGACCGTCTTGACTCTTCTAGCGGTCGCGGGGATTAGCGCTCAGGTTCGTTACGAACGCGGTCAAGACGTGGTCCCCGTTTTCGAGGGATGGGAGCGGAACGCCGACGGGACCATCAACATGGTGTTCGGTTACATGAACCGGAATTATGAGGAGGAAGTTGACATTCCCGTCGGTCCAGACAACACGATCGCGCCGGGTCCGGTTGATCAAGGTCAGCCGGCGCATTTCTATGCGCGACGGCAGCAATTCGTGTTCAAAGTAAAGGTTCCCAAGGATTGGGGCGACAAAGATCTGATTTGGACGCTGAGGTCGGCCGGCAAGACCGAGAAAGCATATGGCTCGCTGCTCGCGACCTGGGAAATCGGTAACTTGGTGTACCAGGAAAATCGGAAAGGCTCCGGGGATTTGACTTACCCGGAGCAGCCCAACCGAGCTCCGACAATCGAGATGGTGGGTTCCGCGCGGAGGACGGTCGCCGCGGGTGAGCCGCTGTCGTTGTCAGTGGAGGTGTCGGATGACGGCTACCCGATACCACGCGTTCGGCCGGTTCAATCGGGGAAGCCGCCCAGCGGCATCGAAATCGAGGGTCCAAAGCTGGAGAGTCCGATGTCGCAGGCGGTGGTGAAGTTGGATCGCGGAGTGAGGCTGGGCGTGACTTGGGTCTTGTACCGCGGTGGACCCGGCGCCGTCACGTTCAATCCGATGCGAGTTCCCGTGGTGGCCGTGCCGTCTCCCGGCGCTGCCGCCGACGGCGGGACTGATCAGCGGGAAGGCAACCACTACCGCAATATTCAGTCAACCCGGGACCTATGAATTACGGGCCTACGCAGACGACGGGGTTCTGACCACTCCGGTGGACGTGGTTGTTAAGGTGTTAGAGAGCGAACAGCATTGAATCCTCCCAATTGGCGCCGCGCGTCGCCCCTATTAGCGCGGTGGTCAACTGGACGGCGGCATCGCGTTTGATTGTAACCTCCCATTCCCCTGCCCGTTACCGCCATCCATCGCAACCGTAACGTGTTGGGCCAGACTTAACAATACTGCGATAAAAGTCACCGCCCAAGGCGAGGGCGCAATGCCTACTTACTTGAGCGCCGGCGTCATGCGCTGGCTCATGAGTACTGGCCATGCAGGAATACTAGTACAAAAGCCATTACAGCTTCTTGCGCAGATTAGCGAACCCACTTACGATGGGACAATCCGAAACAAGCGCGGTCCTTTGTTGACAAGTGTATGGACCTTATAGGAGTTCGAATCGCGCTTTTTTTCGGCCATTTACTTATGCTGACTTTCCTGGGCGAAAGAGATGAAATTGCAGGACTTTACCTGACGACGGTCCGAAGCTTTCCGATTTTAGGTGAATACTTCGAATGTGGTCGCGCTGAATCGAGATTAGCTCGGCTGCCGCGTGGAGTGTGAATATGCGCAGCATTGGCATCCTCCCCGTGCTCTTAATTGCAGCCCTGACTCCGCTGACCGCCAATCCCATTCTGCTGGGCGACATCTCCTATCAACCTGACGCGCCTATAGCCGGTCTTACAAGCATATTCCTCGACAATTTCACGGACGTGGCCGATCTTGGGTGTTCGACGACATTTCCGGCCTGCGGCGGCATAAGCATTTCGGGGTTGCTGAGCGTTACCTATGAGGACTCGAAGGGGAACACGCACAACAGTTCCATTTCCGTATCCTCTACCGGCCCGGGCTCGACGCCCATCTACCAATTCAATCCGGCACAAATCATGTTCGAGTCCGCAATCTTAACCGGCGCCATCTCGCCTGCAACATTCCGATTGGACAACGGCAATATCTTCACCTCTACTGGAACCTTCGTTTCGGAGACTTTGACACCAGATATCGGCTTCGCCAATATTTCGGTGTCCGGCTCGGCGCCGGTCCAAGAAGCCGCCGCAGTTCCCGAACCGGCTAGCGAGATTCTGGTTCTAGGTGGCCTTTTGGCGCTCGGCGCGTCCGTGGCTCGCCGGCGCTCGGAGTAAGACGGGAGCACAACCGTCTTTTTATTCGCGACATGACCTTCGCTATTCCTCGCCTGCCATGCCCTGCATTCCGCGAAACGAGTGTGTTTCTTGTTATGCTCACCGCCGCGTGCGTTGGCCTGAGGGCGCAGAGCGTAGTGACCCTGCAACAGAATGGGTCGGCCGCCGTCGCAGAGGTCGGTTTGACCACCGTGACCGTCACCGGAATAAATTTTCCGGCCACCGCCATTGCCCCGGCGAATGTCACCGTCAGCCTGGCGCCGAGTCCTCCGGCAACCGGACCGGCCGCGCAGGTGCAAGCCGCGACGGTCGCTAATCTAGCCGGCACCTCCAAGCGCGTCTCGTTTGTTGTCCCATTGCTCTCGATTACTCAGCCAACGCCTTATTTGGTGACGATCGCTGATGCGGTCCAAGGCCAATCATTCACGAGCGGCAATTCAGCGAACCTCTTGATCAACCCACCGGCCACGCTTCAGAGCGTGACGCCAAATAGCGGGCCGGCTGGAACCACCCTCGTCGTGACCATTCAAGGTTTGTATTCGAACTTCTTCAATGGCACTTCGTCTGTCAACGCGGGCGCCGGAATCGTAGTTCAATCGGTTGCGGTCAGCTCTCCAACGATCATCACTGCTCAATTCGTGATCGCCGCGAACGCCACGCCTGGCCCACGCGCTGTGACGGTCACGTCGGCAACTGAAGTGGCATCCATTGCGAATGCTTTCACTGTGACTCCGGGCTTTGCCATCACAGACTTCAATCCGAAGTCGGCGTCCGTCGGGACGCTGATCACGATCAATGGAACCGATTTGCAGCCGAATACAGGAACGGCCGCTCAAGTCATACTCGCAAAACAGGGCGGAGGAACTATCTCCGCGCCGGTCACCAACGCAACGGCCACCAGCCTGGCTTTTGTATTGCCGGCCGGGGCTGCTACAGGCCCTTTGAGCATCACAGTGAACGGCAATAGCGCGAGCACAACCACTCCTCTGACGATTGTTCCTTCTTTCAGCTTGAGCGCCGCGCCGCCCGCAGCCCACGTGATCCAGGGGCAATCGACGTCATATTCGGTGAGCCTCAACACCAGCACCGGATTCAATCAACCTGCCGCGTTAAACGTCACTGGGCTCCCGGCCGGCATTACCGCGTCGTTCAATCCATCTCAAATCACAGCAGGGCAATCATCGATACTGACCGTCTCGGCGCCAGTGGGCAAATCCGTCGGAAGCGTAACGCTGACGGTTTTGGCCTCTGCAACCGTGGCAGGCGTGCCTGTCACGCAGTCAACTTCCGTCAGTCTGACCATACAACCGGTCGCGATATCTTTCGAGACGCCTTCTACGCTTACTTCCGGAGAGTCAGGAGCCAAATATTCACAGAGTATTGTGGCGAAAGGCGGCCTGCCGCCTTACACTTTTGGTATCTCCGCGGGCCTTCTTCCGGTCGGCTTGTCATTGGATCCGACAGGCAACCTGAGCGGGACACCCTCCACACCCGGAGCCTGTATATTCACGGTCACCATTAAGGACTCCACCGGGGCGCCGAGTACAGGCCAGTTCTCCCTGACTATCAATGCGGGGCCCACCATCGTGACCACATCGCTGCTTCCGAAGGCAACCGCCGGCGTAGCGTACTCGCAGCAAATCGGCGTCAGCGGAGGCGCGAACCCCTATCGGTTTTCAACCAGCGGCGCTTTGCCCGCCGGGCTGCTCTTGGACGTCAACGGTATTTTGAGCGGAACACCGGCCCAATCCGCGGTGGGAACATTCTCGTTTACGGCGGAGGTTATAGACAACCTAGGGGCTCAAGCACCCGCAAAAACATTCCAGATCAGCGTGGTGGCGTCGACTCCGTTGCTGCAGGCTTCGCCATCCAGTCTTAACTTCTCCGCCAAAACAGGATCCGATTCGCCGCCTTCACAGGCAATCTCGATTATCCCAGCCTCTACTTCGCAGGCATCTCTGAGTTTTCGGGTCGTCGTAGATGCCGGGTCCAACACCTCACCGCCGCCCTGGATTAAAGTTACGCCGTCAAGCGGCAATGCGCCTGCACAGCTCGTGGTGAGCGTGGCTCAAGGCACGCTGCCGGTCGGAATGTATTCCGCCCGAATTCAGATTATCGACGCGAACGGCAATGCGAGCGGCGTCGGAGTGACGCTGTCCGTCGCGGCGAGCACTGCGCAGTTGCAGGTAATTCCACCCGCCCTTGCATTCTCGGCTCGCGCGCAGGCTGCTACCGCACTGGTGCAGACGTTGGTTGTGAGCAGCGGCGGCGGTTCGTTAGCGTTCACGGCTTCGGTGGTGGGGGCCAGTTCGTGGATTATCAGCGTGAGCCCCAACTCGGGCCAGACCGCTCCGAATTCTCCCGTCTTCCTCCAGGTCATTGTCAACCCGCAGGGGCTTAACACGGGCAGTTATAAAGACCTGATTCAAGTCTCATCCTCCGCCGGTAACGTCAGTGTTGGCGTTTCGCTCTTCGTAGCCCAGGGCGGCGCAATTCTCGGCGTCGACGTCACCGGCCTGAGGCTCCAGGCCCGGCAAGGAGGCGGCTACTCCGACTCCCCAACGGTACACGTTCTCAATGCCGGGGATCCCTCGACGACCGTGAATTGGACTGCCGATCTGGTAAGCGGCGCCAACATTGTCTCGCTCTCGCCTTCGACTGGAACGGCGGCCGCATCCAATCCCGGCGCCCTGACGGTTACAGCAACGCCGGCCGCGACCGAGGCCGCGCCCGGAGGTTATTACGCGCTGGTACGCATCTCGGATCCGAATGCGCTGAACTCACCGCAGTATGTCTCGGTTGTCCTGGATCTCGAAAGCAACTCTGCGCCGCCATTGCCTGATCCATCCCCGGCGGGGTTATTTTTCGTGGCGGGCTCCCACGGATCGGCGACCGTCGCCCAAGTCGTAACCGTCAACACCAGCAGCTCAATGGCTGTCCCCTTCCAGGTCGCGGCCTCGACCGCTGAAGGGTCGCCCTGGCTTATTGTTAATCCGTCCGCGGGCAGTTCCTCCGGACAAACGCCAGGGACCTTCACCGTCTCGGTGAATCCATCCGGCTTGAGTCCCGGTGTCTATACCGGTAACGCAAACGTTTCCATGTCGGGTGTAGTTCGCACCGTCAATGTCACAACGGTGGTCTTAGCGAGTGGAAGCACGACAAACACGGAGCACGCTCATGTCTCCATTGCCCAGGCGGCCGGCTGCTCGGCTAATAAGCTCGTTCTCACGGAAACTGGCTTGGTCAACAACTTCGCGGTTCCCGCCGCTTGGCCGGAAACGCTAATTGTCCGGCTCAACGACGACTGTGGGGCGGCTGTGCTGAATGGCTCAGTGGTGGCGAGTTTTTCGAATGGCGATCCGCCCTTGTCATTACGCGGTGACGGGCAAACAGGCGCGTACTCGGCCACCTGGCAGCCGGTCCATGCGAGCTCGCAAACCAGCATTGCATTCAACGCGACGGGCGGAACTCTGCAACCTGCCGCGGCCCAGCTCATCGGAGGAATCGCTCCTAATGGAGCCCCCAGTCTGGCTCCCGGTGGCACGGTGAACGCATTTTATCGAACTTCCGGCGCGTTAGCCCCGGGAACCGTTGCGGAAGTATACGGCAGCGGGCTGGCTTCGCAGACTGCGTCGGCCGGCTCTGTTCCTTTGCCGACCACCCTCAACGGTACGTTCGCGCTGGTTGGCGGGGTCGAGTCTCCTCTTTTCTATCTGAGCAACGGCCAGTTGGATGTCCAGATTCCAAGCGAATTGCCTGCCACGCAGCAATACGTCATCGTAGTTAGCGCAAACAACGCCTATACGGTGCCGCAAACGATTGATCTCGTGCCGGCGCAACCAGGAGTTGCTTCGCTTGCGGATGGCCATCTCCTCGCACAGCATTCAGACTTCACGTTGGTGGACTCCAGTCATCCGGCTAAACCCGGCGAATTTCTCGTCATGTATCTCACGGCGATGGGTCCCACGAATCCGAGTGTACCGACCGGTGCAGCGGCGCCGGTGTCCGAACCACTCGCGCGCGTGACGTTGCAACCCACGGTGACCGTCGACGGCCAGTCCGCCAGCCTGGCCTATGCGGGGCTTACGCCCGGCTCCGTTGGTTTATATCAAATCAACTTCCAAGTTCCGCAAAATGCGAATTCCGGCGATTTGAACGTGGTGGTCGCGCAGGGGGGAGTTATGTCCAACACCACTCAGTTGAGCGTGTCTCAGTAATTGATTCTCGATTGTTCATCCTCAGCGCCGTTGACCGGTCTTCTCTAATATTTACAGTCTGATCAACCAGAGATGGAATGAGAGGCCAATCTACGATCGAGTCTGTAAGCTTCAAATCGATCGACGCACTTACGGGTGCAAAAAAGGCCCCCCGCCAAAACGCGGGCGCAAAAAACAGCGACGACTCGGTCGCGGTTCGAATCCCACCCTCACCGCCGGCCCCGCTATCGGCGTGGCTTAGACCGGCGCCCTATCAAAATTTGCTCCTTTCGGACGATGGGACTTTTTTTGAAAGCGAAAGCAGGCGCCGGTCACAGATTCGAAGTCCAGTCGCCCTTGACCCATATCAAACAGCAGAATCTCGCTCGGATCGGAATCAACCCCAGTCAGCGCCAAGTTCTCTTCACCGCTCACGGCCGCGGCATCGCCCGGTGTGCAATTCGATCCCATTCACCGCCACTCCGCCCCGAACCACATGCACCCACGCGCTAGCGTTTCGAGCCCAGCGAATAAGGGATCTCTACCCCTTTCGCCAGCTCAGCCACGAACATGTGCGCGTCCTGATTGATCCGAGCCGCGCCGTTCCCGCCGTCCGGTCCGGCCAGCCGTTTCAGCTTGTTCTTCTTCTCCTCCGGATCAAAGCGGATCTGCTCATAACTCGGTTGTGTTCCCATCGTCGCCGGTTCAATCCAGATCTGAAAAAAGTGCAGCGGCTCGGTGCTGGACGGATTGAACTCGCTGTGCCTCACGCCCGTGCCGGCCGACATTCGCTGGATTTCGTTTGGGCCCAGGACTTCCTGGTGCCCCATGCTGTCTTTGTGAGCCAGCGAGCCCTGGACGACATAGGTCAGAATCTCCATGTCGCGGTGGCCGTGCATCCCGAATCCCTGGCCCGGAGCCACGCGGTCTTCGTTGATAACGCGAAGGCTCCGAAAGCCCATGAACTTCGGATCGTAGTAATCGGCAAATGAGAACGTGTGGTACGTTTTGAGCCATCCATGGTCGGCGTGGCCCCGCTCTTCACTCTTGCGGACTTGTATCATTTCTAACTCTCCCTTTACGAACGGTTGTCTTCGAATTCTTGCCTGCCTCTGCGCGCACTTCAGCCGCGAAGAGACCCAGCTTCTTAAGAAGGTCCATAAAGCTGGCGCTTTTCCGCGCTGTTCAAGATGGCCATGGCTGCCTCAAGTTCCACGGCGTGGCGCCGGAAGGCCGCTCTCCACGACGCGCTTTCCTTCCGGCGTGAGCTCCAGTACTCTTCGCGCGCCGGTCGCTCGCGGTAGCCCTTCGGATTACCAGGCCTTTCCTCTCCAGCCGGTCGACCGCCGCAGTCATCGAGCCGCTGGCCAGCAGCACTTTGGCCTGAATCTCGTGTAATCGTCAGCGGCCCTTTATGCAATAGCGCTTCCAGTGCGGCGAAATCGCTCAGGCCCAATCCCGTTTCCGCGATGCTGTGCTCCGCGATTTGGCTCACCGCGCGATGGCACCTCGACAGGACGATCCACAGACGAGGCGCCTCCAGCCGAGCGCTCGCGCTCATGAATGCGCCAAATGCCGGTGTACCCCGCCGGACGCCTCAGCGATCGCCAGGGCGCGATCCACCGAAAACGCTCCCGCCCCGCGGATCATGAGGAATGTTGTGATGCGCGAGCACCAGTAGGTGATACTCAAATCCTTCGCCTTTCTGCGTGCCGCTCCAATTCATGAAGAAACCGAAGGCCGCATGCACGGTCGCAATAGCGACCAGCATGTTCACCGCGATTCCGAATGCGGCGATTCGGGTGAGGAATCCGAAAATCGAGCCCCAGCCCACCGAAGAACTCCGCCGCGATCGCTAAGAAGGCCAGCGGAGCGGGGATGTGCATGGTGCCGGTGAAGAATCCCATTGTGCCGGAGAAGCCATATCCTCCGAACCAGCCCAACATTTTCTGCGCTCCGTGCGCGAAAAAGACAAGACCCAGCACCATTCTAAGAATCGCGGTCGCGGTGCTGTCATCCGTGGCAAAAAGTCTGCGAATCATCCTTGCATCTCCTTTTCTTCGGCTGCCGATGCGCGGCTAGCGCCTTCCAGCCCTAACGGTTGGATGACTTATCCTCAGATAAGGATTCTTTTGATCGAGATATTGTCGCGAGAGGAGCCTGCGCTCGACGCCGTTACTCCCCGCTTTGCTGCAACAGCTTCGCTACCAGCGCGGTCCAACCCGTCTGATGGCTGGCGCCCATGCCGGCGCCATTATCGCCATTGAAAAATTCATAGAAAAGGATGTGGTCGCGGAAGTGCGGATCGGTCTGGAATTTCTCAGCCCCCCCGTAGACCGGGCGGCGGCCCTGCTCGTCTTTCAGGAAAAGCCGCGAAAGCCGCCGCGACAAATAGGCCGCGACACCCGCGAGGTTCATCATCACACCAGACCCTTTCGGGCATTCCACCTGAAATTCGTCGCCGAAATAGTGATGATACCGTTGCAGCGATTCGATCATCAAATAGTTGACTGGAAACCAAATTGGACCGCGCCAATTGGAGTTTCCACCGAATATCCCGGTGGTCGACTCCGCGGGTTCGTAGTCGACCCGGTACTCCTGTCCGTCGGCGCGCAGAACAAAAGGATGGTCCCGGTGATAGCGTGAAACGCCGCGGATGCCGTGCGGCGAAAGAAACTCATCTTCATCCAGCATCGTTTCGAGCACGCGGCGGAGGCGAGAGGGGTGCATCATCGAGAGCAACAAGCGTTCCTCGACTCCGTGCCGCGTGATAGAAGCGATATTGCCGCACAGATCCGGCCGATGCTTCACAAACCAGTTCATGCGCCGCTTGAAGCCGGACATCTTCTCGATCGCGTGGGCGTCCAGGGTCGTAACGGCGAAGAGCGGAATCAGCCCCACTAATGACCGCACCCGCAGTGGAATCTTGCGTCCGTCCGGTAGCCGCAGCCAGTCATAGAAAAAGCCATCCTCTTCATCCCACAACCCGCCTTCCCCCATACGGTTCATGGCGCTCGCGATATAGAGAAAGTGCTCGAAGAACTTGCTGGCAATGTCTTCGTAAGACCGATCGTGCGGCGTCAATTCGATGGCGATCCTCAGCATGTTGAGACTGAACATCGCCATCCAAGCGGTGCCGTCGGCCTGCTCGATGAAACCGCCAGTGGGTAGCGGTTTGCTTCGGTCGAACACGCCGATATTATCGAGCCCGAGAAAACCTCCCTCGAAGATGTTGTTGCCTTGCGAATCCTTGCGGTTCACCCACCACGTAAAAGTCATCAACAGCTTGTGAAAGGCCGATTCGAGAAAATGATAATCCGGTTTTCCAGTCAGCTTCTTGTCGATTTTGAAAACACGGAAGCAAGCCCAGGGGTGAACGGGCGGGTTGACATCACTGAATTCCCATTCATAAGCGGGCAATTGTCCATTGGGCGATTGGTACCACTCGCGCAGCAGCAGCGAGAGCTGGCTCTTGGCGAAGTCCGGATCGATCAGCGCGAACGGGATCGTGTGGAAAGCCAGGTCCCAGGCGGCGAACCATGGATACTCCCACTTGTCGGGCATCGATAGGACATCGTCGTTGTATACCTGAATCCAAGTACGGTTCCGTCCCAGGAGGCGTTGCGGAGGTGGCGGCGGCATGGCGGGATCGCCTTTGAGCCATTCCTCCACGACGTAGTGATAGAACTGCTTGCTCCACAGCAATCCGGCAAACGCTTGCCGCTGGACCATCCGGGCATCATCCGACAATCGCGCCGGAGCGAAACTGTAGAACTCGTTCGCCTCCTCGATGCGGTCCGCAAAGACCTGGTCGAAATCCAGTTGAGGACCTTCTCCGGAATATAAGCGGAAGTGGAACACTTTGCCGGCGCCAGGCTGCAGCTCGGTCTGATAGACGCCCGCGGCCTTGGTTCCGGTCTCATCCGGATTAACGGCATCCTTTTCTCCGTTGATGAGGTAGCGGTGGAAGGCATCCTTGGTGTATTTCTCCGCCCCACGCCAGCCCCACAATCGCTCCGTATTGGTTTCGTTTTGGGTGAACAGCAACGGAGGAGCGTCTTCAAGCCACAGCTTGAACTGTCCTAAAGACTGTTCATTGATGACGATGGTATGGGAATCTAAACGCGACAATTCGGGGCGCGGCACGCCATAGCCCCAGCTCCAGGTATTCCGGAACCAGACCGTTGGAAGCAAGTGCAGCGTTGCGGCCTCAGGTCCTCTGTTGATGACGGTAACGCGTACCAGCACGTCATCGACTTCGTTCTTGGCATATTCGACGAGTATGTCGAAATACCGGTCTTCATCGAAAACGCCGGTGTCGATCAGTTCATGTTCGAACTCCGATCTTGAACGGCGGCGGCTTACTTCTACCAGCTGCGAATAGGGGAACTGGGACTGCGGATATTTATAAAGGCACTTCATGTAGGAGTGTGTCGGCGTGGAATCGAGGTAGTAATAATACTCCTTGACGTCCTCGCCGTGATTGCCTTCCGTCCCTCCTAGGCCGAACAGGCGCTCCTTCAAGATCGGATCACGGCCATTCCAAAAAGCTAAGGCAAAACAAAGCCGTTGGTGATTGTCGCAGATTCCGGCGATGCCATCCTCGGTCCACCGATAGGTGCGCGAGCGGGCGTGATCATGCGTAAAGTAATCCCATGCAGTCCCATCCGCGCTGTAGTCTTCCCGTGGATTGCCCCAGGAACGTTCCGCCAGATAGGGTCCCCAACGCCTCCAATATTTTTCCCTGCTGTTCGACTCCAGAATTCGATCACGCTCGGCGTGCATATTCATCTATGGAACCACAGACGGGCCGGGGGATTTCGAACGCCCCGTTATTGCTGGATCTTGGCGAGGCTGGATTGGATGTTCTTCCGCAACTCTTCGGGAGGGCTTTTCTTAAGAGCGACCTCGAGTTCGGCCTTGGCCTTCGCTTTTTGGCCCTTCTGAGTCAACGTCAGGGCGTAATGGTAACGAAACATCGGGTTGTCGGGAAATCGTTGAGTGAGTCCGCTAAACACCTGTAAGGCGCTATCGTCGAGGTTCTTCTTGAGGTACACCATGCCGAGAGTATCGGCAAAATTTGGACTGCGCGGTGACTTCTGTAAAGCCCGCTCGGCCAGTTTCTGCGCCTCATCGTCCGAGCCGCCGATGTCCAGCAGCGTGTACGCCAGATTATTCAAAGCATTCGCATTGTCCGGATCCAAGGCCAATGCTCCCCGATAGCTCGCGACCGCCTCCGCATTGCGGCCGGCCATGCGAAATGCCTCCGCCAGAGCCGCTGTCGCTAGCGGATCACGCGGCGCCAGTTCCTTAGCCTGCTGGAAGCTATCGATGGCTTTGGGTAAGTCGCCTTTTAGTTGATACACCAGGCCGAGACGCATCTCCAGTTGCGCGGATCGCGGAAGTAGGATCTGCATTTGGCGATATTGCTCAAGAGCCAGATCGTATCTTCGGGCTCGTAGCGCCGTGTCGGCCAACAAGGAGTGCAGCGGAACGGTGTCCGAAGACTTTCCCAGCTCCATGGTCAGCCGTGACACAGCTTTATCGAGTTGGCCCTGCTGCCGGTAGACTTCCGCCAGACCGGCGAGCGCTCGATACTTATCTTTCTGGTAGAGCTGTTCGAGGCGCGATTCTGCCTGCGGATATCTTTTCTCGGACATGTCCAGAGACGCAAGCTGAAATTGCACGTCGATGTTCTCAGGAAAATCGCTGGCCAGCGCGGTCAATTCAGGGCGAGCTTCCACGTACTTTTGCGTTTCCAGAAGGGTAGCCGTTCGCACCAGCCGCGCCTGTGCAAGTTTCGGATTCACCGCCATGGCACTGCTCGCGTATTGAAGCGCCTGTACGTAATCCTTCTTGGACAGGCTTAGCCGAGCCAACGCCATGATTGACGGTAGGTATCTGGGACTTTCCTTGAGCGATTCGCGAAATTGAGTGGCAGCTTCGTTCTGGTCTCCCTTGGCCAGCAGCGCCTGGCCGAGAGCGAATCGCAAGAGAGGGTTGTCAGGTTTCTTCTTGACCAAGTCCTGAAAATCGTTCACGGCGGCTTGCACCTTTTCAGGCTTGCGGGTCTTCAGTAGCAACGAAGCGTTCACAGCTTTCGCACTGTCGTCGTTGGGACTCTCCTTGAGAATGTCGGCGATCACACCGGCAGCTTGATCTCCTTGGCCCTGAGCGAGCCAAGCGTCGGAAATGCGTTTCAGATAGGCGATCTTCGCTTTCGGATTGGCCTTGGCGCCTTCCTGGTATTGCCGTAACGCCTCGGGCCAATCATGGAGAGCCCCATAAAAATCGCCGACCCGCAGACGGGCGTCCGGGAATGTCTTCGGATCGTCCAGAACCCGCCGTAATGTGGCGATCATCTGGTCGCGCTTGCCCGCCGCGGCGTAGAACATCGCCAACTCTAGCGCATCGTTGACATCGCCAGGGTTGTTGCTTACTTTCGTGCGCAGGATGTTCTCGGCATCGGTGGGGCGGTTCTGCGATTGATAATACCTGTACAAGAGATCGTAAATCGGCCCCGCATCCCGGTGCGCTTGAATCAATTGCAAAGCCAGCCGTTCCGCCTCCGCGGACTGTCCGTCCCGGAACAGTACCTGGGCCCACATCAGGATCAGGCCGGGCTGGAAAGGCTTTTCGACGTTCGCTTTTTGAAAGAACGCTTCGGCCTCTTTGAGCCGGCCGTCGGTCCATGCGAGAGCGCCTTTGATACGCAGCCCGTCGTAAGAATTTGGATCTTTCGCGATGAGGTCCTCGCTTAATTTGGTTAACTGGGTGTAAAGCGCCGTTGGCCGGTTCTTGTTTCCGAGGTAGTTCAATAGTAGAAAGTCTGCCAGCGTCACTTTGACATCGGTGCGGTCCGGCAGCAGGGCACTGGCGCTGTTTAGGGCCGCGTAGGCGTCGCGGCTCTTGCCAGTCTTCAGTTCCACCAGGCCCAGTCGATAGTAGCCTTCGCCGAATTTCGGATCTCTCTGGATGGCCTTCTTGTAATTGATGATTGCATCGTCATACTTGCCAGCGGAGAAAAAGCCATTGCCTTTAGCGACATATTCCTGCGGACTCTGCCGGCAAGAAGCCAGAAGCGCCAGCAGGAGAACGGGGATGGCGGCTCGCTTCATCGTGTGAATGTCCTCGTGCGAAGGTCCTCGAAGTCGGATAAGGATAGCCGATTATAATCCAAAACGTTCTGATAGCTCCGTGTCGCAAAATTCACAGCAGTACTAGCCTGGCCCCCGCACCCGTGAAGATGCTGAATCATGTCAGAACTCGCGATTTCCAACCTCACGCCCATTGGGTTCCAGAGCCCCGGCGCCATGCTTAGAAACGCTGGATTATTGCTGAATCTTTGCGAGGCTGGATTCAATCGTCTTCCGCAATTCGTCGGTAGGGCTTTTGCGAAGAGCCGCCTCGAGTTGGGTCTTGGCTCTTTCCTTTTGACCCAGCTGGGTCAGCGACAGGGCGTAATGGTAACGAAATACTGCGTTGTCCGGAAATCTCTGAGTAAGACCGCTGTACACCTGGAAAGCGCTGTCTGCGAGGTTCTTCTTGAGGTACACCATGCCGAGAGTGTCTGCATAACTTGGATTTCGCGGCGACTTTTGCAAGGCCCGTTCCGCTAGTTTCTGCGCTTCATCGGGTGCGCCTCCGGTGTTGAGGAGCGCGTATGCCAGGTTGTTCATGGCGTTCGCATTCTCGGGATCCAAGACCAGCATTTGCCGATAGCTTGCCGCGGCATCGGCATTGCGGCCAGCTCCAGCAAGCGCGTCCGCCAGCGCTGCGGCGACGAGCGGATCATGCGGCGCCCACTCCTTGGCTTGCTCAAAGCTGGCGATGGCTTTGCTCAAGTCGCCTTTGAGTTGATAGACCGTGCCAAGGCGCACCTGTACTTGCGGGGATCGGGGAAACATGACCTGCAGTTGCTGATATTGCTGCAGCGCCAGGTCGTACTTCGAAGAACGCACCGCAGCCTCAGCCAGCAACGAGTGTAGGACCGGACTGTTGGGCAATTTTACCAATTCCAGTGTCAGCCGTGATAACGCCTTATCGGGTTGACCCTGCATTCTATAGGCTTCCACCAAACCGGCTAGCGCTCGATACCTATCTCGTTGGTACAGCTGTTCGAGGCGAGTCTCCGCCTGCGAGAATCTTTTCTCCGCCAAATCCAGCTCCTATCAGCTGAAACTGAACTTCGATGTTCTGGGGAAAGTCGGCTGCGAGAGCGGTCAACTCAGAACGGGCTTCCGAGTACTTCTGCGTGCCCAGCAGAGCCGCCGTTCGAACCAGTCGCGCTTCAGCAAGCCTAGGATTCACGGACAGCGCGCCGCTGGCGTATTGAAGCGCCTGGGCGTAGTCCCTTCTGGAGAGGCTCAGTTCAGCCAGTGCCATCATGGATGGAATGTATCTGGGGATTTTTCTTGAGTGATTCGCGGAATTGCGCCTTCGCCTGATTCTGGTCGCCCTTGGCGAGGAGCGCTCGCCCCAAAGCGAACTCCATGAGCGGATTGTCAGGCTGCTTCTTTACCAGGCTCTGAAAATCGTTCACGGCCGCTTGGACCTTATCCGGTCTGGCCGGTCTTCAGCAGCAACGAAGCGTTCACAGCCTTTGCGCTGTCGTCGTTGGGATGTTCCTTGAGAATCTCTGCCACTACACCGGCGGCCTGATCGCCTTTGCCTTGCGCAAGCCAGGCATCGGCAATGCGTTTCAGATAGGTGCCCTTCTCTTTGGAATTGTTGTTGGCGCCTTCTTGATATTGTCGCAAGGCCTCGGGCCAGTCATGCAGGTCGCCATAGAAATCACCTACCTTCAAACGGGCATCCGGGAAGGTCTTCGGATCATCCAGGACGCGCTGCAACGTGGCGGTCATCTGCTCGCGCTTGCCCGCGGCGGCGTAGAACATCGCCAACTCTATCGCATCATTGATGTTGCTGCGGATTGTTCTTCACCTTGGCTCGCAGGATGTCCTCGGCATCCGCGGGGCGGTTCTTCGATCGGTAATAGGTGTACAACAGGTCGTAAATCGACCCTGCGTCCTTGTGCGCGCGAATCAATTCCAGCGCCAACCGTTCGGCGTTCGCGGACTGTCCATCCTGGAACAAAACTTGGACCCACATCAGGATCAGGCCAGGTTCCAGGGGCTTTCGGGCGTTTGCTTTTCGAAAGAACTCTTCGGCTTCTTTCAGCCGGCCATCGGTCCAAGCTAGAGCGCCTTTGATCCTAAGCCCGTCGTAAGAATTCGGATCTTTTGCCAGAAGCTCGTCGGTTAACTTGGTCAATTGCGTGTAGAGCACGGCTGGCCGGTTCTTGCTTTCGAAGTAGCCTAGCAGCAAGAAGTCGGCGAACGCCACTTTGACGTCGGCGCGGTCCCGCAGCAACGTACTCGCGTTGCTCAGGGCAGCGTAGGCATCGCGGATGTTGCCGGTCTTGAGTTCGGCCAAGCCGAGCCGGTAGTAGCCTTCGCCGAATTTCGGATCCCTCTGGATGGCCTTCTTGTAATTGATAATTGCGTCTTCGTACTTCCCGGCTGCGTAAAAAGCTATTGCCTTTGGCGACATATTGCTGCGGACTCTGCCGGCACGAAACTATAATGCCCAGCGCACAGGATCAAGATCGGCGGTGAAAAGGACATGTTCGTTAACATGCAGCGTTTCTCAATTATATTCCAACAATCTCTGTGGAAGCGCCCCTTTCTTGGTACCGAGGGAGTTTACTAGGTTCGCAAAGCAGAAACCTGTTTTAGTACTAGTACGAATCAAAATTCTTACGAATCACTGTTGACCTCATTTGACAAAAGTGGTACAAAGGTCACTTCCGAACACTGAGATTTTATAAGGAGGGAGAATGTCCCCCGCTCCCGCCCTGGCGTCAAAGGTCAGGTTTTTAGAGCTACATCACGTCGATCAGAGATTGAATCGAAGATATCCAATAGTGTTGGAAATCGAGTATAAGCTGCTCCGCAAAGGCCGTGTGGAACGCCTTGGGCTGGGAAAGACGCTCAACGTCAGCAGCGGCGGTGTTCTGTTTGAAGCCAACGAGCCCTTACCTGCCGGCAGCTCGATCGAGTTGTTGATGCAGTGGCCCTTTCTGCTAGAGGGTGTTTGTCCTTTGAAGCTGGTGATACAAGGAAGCGTGGTTCGGAGCGATGGCAATGGCGTTGCCGTCCGGACCAAGCAGCATGAATTCCGCACGGCCGGCGCTCGCGTCGTCTAAGTCCAGCAACAAGGTGCGGAGTCTGATGAGGTGACCCCACCGCCAGCCCTGATGACGGTCTGGATCGTTGATAACGATCTTGGGTTCGTTTGGTGGCTCGGCGAGATTTTCAGTGAGGTCGGATGTCGCGCGCTGCCGGCTCTGAGTTGTGAGCAAGCAATTTCCCTGATGCAGAAGCTTAAAGTGGGGATCGATCTGCTGGTGTTGAATCCTCGGCTCCCGGGCGCCATGGGAATGCTGCAAATCTTCAGTAGCACCTATCCGAACTTCAAGACTGTCGTGATTGGCAAAGCTTCCCCGGCCCTCACAACCGCGATTCATCCGCGCGCTAACCTGGAACGACCCTCCAGTTCTGATGCCATTTCGCGCCCCGAGTGGCTCAAGAAGGTGCGAAAGTTACTGACCGAAGTAGCCGCTGCGACACCGGTTTGAAGCTTCCTCAAAAAGCCTAGGACGATTAGTACAAAGTTTGTCACCTGGTACTTGCGGATTTCACCTAACGGTGAGATGTTAACAAAGACCAAGATCTACTTTCATGACTCCAAGAATCCAACGACAACTAACCCTCCTAGCCGGGTCAATCTTACTGTTGGGATCCGCGGCATCCGCCCGCGCTGATTATAACTTTAACTTTAACTCTCTGACGCCCTCAACCGCAGACCAATCTTCTAACCCCATTGGGGGCTCTAACGCGATCGCACTCTATATGGACAGTGTGCTCAACTGTTCCAATTGCGTTACGGTAAGCGGATTGGACGGCAACGGGAACACCGGTTCCGGTTCAGGTTACGGGGTAGCCGTTGCCCAGAAGTACGCCGGTGATGGCTTTGTCGTTGGCCCAGGTGGCAAACCAGTTACTCTCGGTAATTCCGATGGCGCGAAGGATAACACGGCTACTCCGGGCGCCTACGACAGTTACATCTCCAACACGGAGGCTGACTCCAACGGGAATAACCCTTCCAACCTCTCCCAAGGGATACTGATCACGTTCTCCCATGGAGTTTCGCTCACTGGTACGTTAAGTTTTGACTACGAGATCTTTCCAGACGGGCTTTGCCCGAGCCTGAATAGCGGGAGCTCGATTACTTGCGGTACGGCCAACTCAAATCTGCCTGACTTGACTTTCACGGCCAGCGGCGGTACTACCTCAATTAACACCACTTTCTGGGGCGCGGTACCCGGAACTACGAACGGTAGCTCAACGCAATCTCCCAACGACAACCCTGAGAAGGCGCCGCAGTTGATTGGTCATTGGTCGGGAACCGTGTCGGGTGCCACGTCGCTCAAGTTTATGGACTGGCCTGCCACCATCGGCATCGACAATCTGACTCTCACACCGGAACCCAGAGGCGGAGTGTTCCTCCTGGGAGCGTTGGCATTGGTCGCTATCGCTGGCACCAAGCTGCGTCGTGAGCCGTCGAAGTCCTGAAAACCGTAGCTCCCTCCCATTCGATCCTTCTATAACGCCACTTCGTTTCTACAGGAAGTGGCGTTTTTCGTTTGGTCGTACCAACGCGTCTCAGCACCAACCCAACCGGTGGCTCTCCAGTGCCTACGTAGTTGCCCGCTCTTATTGTTGCTAGTGGTTCCTACGGCAGAATAGCAGTGACCTGATTCGACACTCCCACTTCGTTGCTGACCGTCGCTGAAATGGATGCGATGGTCTGTAACAGCGTCTGCCCCGTAGGAACCGTGCCTTGCATATTGAAAGGCAAGGTAACCTCGAACTGCCCGCCGAAGGCCTGCGAGGCAGTGCTTTGGAACCAGATTGTCGCAGCTGGCTGAATATTTATGGTTACCTGAGATGTCCCCAAAGTCTTGCCCGCCGCCGCAGTGAATTGCAGGGTCACCGATGTGAGCGTGCGAGTGGTCGAGTATCCGATGAGATTCAGGACGAAACTGTTGGCAGTTTCACTCGCAGGTGCAGCCGAGATCAGGACCGGAGCCGCCGGCGCGACTGTGAATTGCAGCGTCGCGGGAGAGCTTGGCGTGACATTGACGCCGCCTGACTGCGTCGCAAATGTCGGCGTCAATGTGATCGTGCTGGCGACGGTGCCGGTTTGCAAATGCAGCTGCGGTCCTTGATTGGCAAAGTTCGCATCGGTGCTGTTAGCTGGAATGACAAACGGAACAGTTTGGCCGCCGGTTGAGAACTGCACGGCGGGATCGCTCACGAGATTGCCGGATGTACTCAGGGTCAGGACCCCAGTCAACGCTAATGGGTAAGGGCTGGCTAATTTGAGGCTGACCACAGGCTGCGATTGAGCAGCCACGTTTCCGCTTGGTCCCTGAATCGTGTACGCAGGCAAGGGTGGCGGCGGCGTTCCGGAGCCGATCAACTGAATAGTGGTCGCATCGACGCGCAATGTCCCGTTGGCCGGCCCGACAGTGGTGGGCGTGAAATTGATATTGAACTGGACCGTCTGACCGGGTGCCAGACTGGTGGGCAGATTTGGAGGTGCAGAAAGCGAGAAGGGACTGTTTGCTTCACCGATTCCTATGTTCGATACGTTGGCGGTAGTCGTACCCATATTGCTGATCATGAAAGTAAGCTGGCTGGTCTGGCTTACCTGGGTGGGGCTGAATATAACTGAGCCATTGGGGCCGAGTGTGATCGTCGTTCCTCCGGAAACATACGAGAACACGATATTCGGGCCTAGACCGTTGCCGTTGACGGTGAATAAGTCGCTGCCGATCAGTAACTGACCGGTCTGGCTTCCCGGCTGCGTCGGCGCAAACGTCAGCGTGAACGTGAAACTGCCGTTAGGCATCAAGACCTGCGGAAACACGGGGGCAGGGTGCTGAGCTGAAATGGTCCGGTAACGCTCGGAGGAGAGTTAATCGTCCCGGTAGTATTGCCGGTGTTCTGGACTTGAATGACAACGCTGCTGCTGCTTCCCACATTTGTATCCGGTAGAGAAATGGGGCCCGGGGGCGTTACCGGCGTGGTCTGACCTGCCTGAATCACGTTGTAGGAGAACATCGGCGACACGCCTGTGCCCTGAAGGTTGACGGTGACCGGCGTGCCTGAGTCGAAGCTCAGTTGGATCTGCGCCGAATCCGAGCCTACGACGGTCGGCTGATAGCGGACTAGTAATTGGAAAAACTGTCCGGCGGCCACGTTCACCGGAAACAGCGGTAGGCCGACCAATTTAAAGGCCGGTGAGCCGGTTATAGTAACCGCGGTGACCTGGCCGGTGCCGCTACCAACGTTCGTTATATTCAGGTTCGCTTGGGAAACTGTATTGATTACTGTAGGCGGGAAAGGGATCGTCCCACCCGGCTGCAGCGGGACCGTATTCAAGTCCGACTGCAGAACGTAGCTCAACACGAACGAATCGGCCGTGCCCTGCAAATTCAAACTGATCTGGTTTTGCGAGACCGTGGGCGGATTGGTAATTGACGTCGTTTCGCGTGAACGGCAGATTGAATTGCGCATTCCTCCCGCTCGCGGTGCTGGGGTGATACTGGATATCCACGATCAGACTTTCGCCGGGATCCAGAGTTAACGGCGGAGTTCCGGCAAGAGTAGCGGTGAAATCCGGCGGACCAAAAATCTGTGGAGCTTGCGGCACCGTGATCCTTCCGCTTCCGTCATAGGTAGCGGTCAAGCGGACTGTTTGACTCTGGCCGAGCGACGTTGAAAATCCAATAGTCGATCCATTAGGCACGACCGCCGCCGTACTAGAGGAAGTTACCCGGAGCTGAAATGGGAAAGTCTGCGCGGATACCCAACCGCCGATTAATCCGAGCAGCAATATAGCCCGGCTTGCGAACGCCAGAGGCGTCAATTCAACCCTCCGCCGCTAGCCGGCGCCGCGGGGACGAAGTACACAGCGGGTTGCGGCACACTGGCGAACAGCCACAACGGGTCGCTCGGTTGCGAAGGAGCGTGGATGACAAAACTGTTTGGTCCGAAGGCAGCGATGCCAGTGGGCTGGAAATAGAGCGGAAGACTCACCAGGACTTGCTGAGTAGCGGGGTCGTAGGCCTGAAAAACCTGATCACGGCCGCCCACGACATACACAATGGAACGGCCTTGGCCATCCAGACTGGAGGCGATGGCAGACGGATGTTGAAGACCGTTGAGCGCGAAACTCTGAAAACTATGGTTATTGATCGCGAAGACGCTTAACTCGAAGAGCGCCGCCATCCAGAATGTAAAGACTGGCGCCATCACTGGAGAACGCCATAGCGACTGGATTTGACGTCGGTAGCGCCGAAACGAAATTTTCACCATCGCTCGACAGAAACACGCCAGCTCCGGGCCCTGATTCGCGAGGTTGCCCTGAATCCCAAGCGCTATGTTCTTGCCCTGTTGATCCGTTGCGACCGCGGAAAGCGATCCGCCCAAGTAGGAAACATCCACCAACGCGCCGGCATGGGGAGCGCCGGGAAGTCCGCTCAGCACTTGCAACCAGGCTCCGCACGGGAATATAGGACCGCGACCGAGCCGTCGCCAGACCAAGCGATTCCATCCGGCTGGCTAGCAAGGCTCCAATTCTGGTCGAGATTGGAGTGGAATTCAACCCAGCGACCAGCCAGCAACTGTTGGTCGCCGTGTCGCCGGCCGGGACGCGTCCAACGGTCAGTTCCCGGAGTCTCCTGGCGCCGGGCCGGAAGCCAACAGCATAATTCTGGTGCGGCGCGACCGATCCCGTTTCGAAACCGGTTGCCAAGGCCGGCCCGAAGGATGCTGAGCCTGGCAGTCCGATCACCGCCCGAAAACTTTGGCTGGGTAGATCAAATGTATAACCCTGGACAGGGCCGGTGAGGGAGGTCTGTTGTGAATAAACAGGCCCAATCGATACAGCGATTCCAAGGGGGACTGCCCATAGAAGACGCATCGACTAGTGCGGACCTCCCACGGTGGGCGATCCGGGCGTAATGGTGACGGTGGACGTGGAACTAGAGCTTCCTCCGCCGCCGCGCGTTGCCAGGACGATGCCCGCCACCGCCGCAGCCCCGCCTGCAATGAGCGCGATTTTCACCCATTTAGATGAGTACCACTTGGCCTGCTTCCGCCCGCCCTTTTCGGCTTCCACGATTCTTGTCACGTTGGTCATCGAAACCGTGGTCTCACCTAATTGGTTGCCGTATGCCGCCGTAACGTGGACGTCAAAAGTACCGACCCGATGTTGGCTGTCCAATTCGTGGCCGCCGCTTGGCCTTGACCGTTGGTCCGCACCGTTTGCGACGTATTGCCTCCTCGAAACGTCGCGCCCGGGCCGTTTAATGGAAATCGAAACACCACCTCAGCGCCCTCCACGGGGCGATCATTTTGATCGAGTACCTGGATCACCAGGGGCGACATCAGACCGCGCTCCAGATCGTTCATTGCCTTATTTCCTGCTAGCGCAGTCAACTTAAGACTGCGCATCATCGGCAGCTGCGCCATGGGCGCCGTGGGAGCAGGCTGGGCAACCGAAGGGTTCGGCGCCTGAGCGGAGGGAGTTTGCTCACCTCCGCAAACCGGTCCTACAGCGAGAATAATCGCGAGCACCTGAGGCAGCCAGCAACGCACAGACAGACTTCGATTGGCGCGGTCACGCATGGTGAAGCATCAGTATATCATTCCGAATTGTAAGGGGCGCTATTCACTCAACGAAGAATAAGAGTAATGAGCGTAACAGGGAGCGTCTGCAATGCGAGTGCTCCAAGGGTGGTCCAGACCGCTCGCTTGTAGGAATGGGAAACGTACAGCAGATCATTTGGCAACAATGGGAAATCGTTGTCTTTGCCTTCGAGGACGCGTTTGACATTGATATCAATCTCGGCGCGTCGATTGGTGTTTTCGATCGGCCGCAGCACTCGTACCTCGTTTTTGTTCGCGTCTCTTGTAAATCCTCCCGACAGCGTCAAAGCTTGTGTGATCGAGATGGAGTCCCGCTCCCCGAGTTCCAGGCCGCTGACTCTGCCGACCTCGCCATTGATATAGATCATTTCGGCCCGTTCCACCGAAATCACGTCATAAGGTTGCAAAAGTATATCCTCGGCTGGATTCACATTCTCTCTCAGACTTCCCATGCTGATTTCGACGGTGCTGATCTTTTTTTCGGGATCGTCAATTGCGTTCGGCAGCGGAATGGGTCCGTATTCAGCCCGCCGCGTCACTTTTATGTGGCGGCTCGCATTGGGCTGGAGTCCGCCCAGAGCTGTCAGCATTTCCACCAGCGTTCGCCGCCCTTGCAGAGGATAGATTCCAGGATTTTTGAAAGCTCCAACGAAGAAGACCGGCTCGCTGCGAAACTGGACTACGGTGATGATAACCTGGGGCTCGCGGATATATTCGCGCAACCGGCGAACCAGATCCGTCTCCAGCTCTTGAACCGTCATGCCTCCTGCCCGCACGCGGCCAAGTAGCGGGAGATTGATGTTGCCTTCGGCGTCGATACGGAACGGCTTCTCGTTTATCTCCTCTGCCTCAGGCGCGCGAATCAGGACTTGGTCGTTGGGGCCAAGTACGTAGTTGGGACGGATCGCATCTTGCGGTAGTTCACGCGGAATAGTTGGAGGTTGTTGGCCTGGATTGGCGTTATCGGGCTGGCCGCTGGGCATTTTGTCCTTGCGCCGGCGTTGGTTGACCTGGCTGTTGGGGCGGTTGCGCCTGAACGAAAAACGTCGCGGCACTCAGAAGGAAGAGAGTACGAAAACACCGGTCGGAGGTCATTCGAAGCATCCTGTTCTTTTCCGTCCAGTCATCAATGCTGGAGGGTTGCCATGCGATTGGACGCTTTGACCGGGCGCACCCAATTTCGATCCACTTCCGCGCCTACCGAACGCCGCAGCAAATTGATCGAGACAATGAGGCGGCATTTCCCCTTTACCTCTTCAAGAATGCCTTCCACGCCTGCCAAAGGTCCCTGTTCGATCAGAACCGTTTGACCCAACTCCAAGAAAGGCCACGGCATGACCAGCAATCCAGATTGTATCATCGTACGAATTCGATCGATCTCTTGATCGGGGATTGGCGTCGGAATCCTTCCACAGCCGACCAAACCCACAACGCCCGGCGCGCTCAGTACCGGCAATCGGTTATCAGGATTGAGGCGGCAAAACACATAGCCTGGAAAAAGGAACTGCTCAATCTCCTTCTTGCGGTCGGACCAGCGGCGCTCAGTCTTGTAGGACGGCATAAACTGCTCGTAGCCGCGCTCCTCAAGGTGTACCGCGGAAATGCGTTCATGCTTAGAGCGGACCCGAACTGCAAACCACGGATGAGTTACGGGAGCGAATGTAGATTCTAAGAGATACGATTCAGTTTGAGAGATCATACTACCGGCAACAATACTAGGTTGCCCGACCATATGACATTTGTCAACTTACTGCGGTTCTAGTACTTTCCGGTAAGTAACCAGGGCGCCCTATCATCTTGGTAGTATGCTGTACAAAGTAGGAAATCATGTGAGGCAGCGGGCGGCTAGTATTCTGGCGAAGCTTGGCTTGTATGCCGTGATGGCACAGGTGTCGCCCAGCGTACGCCCAAGATCGGCATCCGCATGGCGCTCGGCGCTGCGTCTGGCCAGAATCCGGGGAATGGTTATGCCCGAGTTGTTTGGATTCTCGGTTTCGGATTGGGCATTGGAATCCCTGCGGCACTTGCATCCACGCGATTGGTCGAGAACCGGCTCTTCGGCGTGCAGGGGAAAGATGCGACCGTGGTCGCGTGCGCGACCTTGCTCCTGTTAATTACAGCTTCTTCCGCCGCGTATTGGCCTGCCCGGCGTGCGTCACGCGTCGACCCGCTGGATGCATTGCGTGTGAATGATGGACGCCGGTTGGGGTCCATGGTCGGGTGCTGGTCGTTGTGGGCTCCCGTCGCAGGAATTCCAGTCGGGAAACTCGATCGTCAACCCACATGACGAGATCCCGACTTTCGAGACTTGGGATCATCTGACGTACTTCTCGCTGGACGAAGTCGGTGGCCGATGCGCCGGCCGGCCGAAAACTGGCGGCTATCCCACACGCTGAAGACGATTTACACTTCGGTACGATACCGACTTAAGTCGGTATATGTCTATGAACCCTTGGGCGTGAGCGCCATCCACCAGCCGGACAAGCACGTACTCTCGCTCGGATTTATCAACTTCGACGATCCGCGACGACAGGTACTCTACCACCTGTTGGATGGTCCGATGCCCATCACAGGCCATAAGCAGCCAACCGACCCAGTTCGAAACCCGATGCAACCGCCCCACGCCTGGAGAGAACTCACGAGTGGTATAGAAGTGCTGTCCCCGTTTCCAACATGGGACGTCCTGTTTTTTCAAAGCTTCAACAATGAGTTGGAGATCACAAGCGAGTTCGAGCACGCGCGTGTTTTTTTCCCTGACCGGGATATCAGTCCAACGCAACCTGGCACGTCTCTTTACTACGTCAGCATGGGGTAGTTCGACTGGATTCTGCCGGCTGCTCAGCATTAGCGCCTGGTGATAATCGAGCAACGCCGCCACTACCGCAGCTCCACCCACCGGATGGCCGCGCACGAACGCCGGAAAGTCCTCGCGAAATTGGTCGGTACGGTAATAGTGCCGCAGGTCCGGGCCGTTCAACGCAGGACGCAAGGCCAGCCGATGCTCGCGCCATTGTTCAAAGAAATCCAAGAAATCCGGCGTCGTCTGATCAAGGGCGCACAATAGCCAGCGGAACCGAACCGTAGCCATTAAGATAAACTCTCGCAACTCGATGAGGCTCTTGCGGTCCAGTTGCGGCGCTGGGAGAAGATAGAAGTTCGGGAAAATTTCGGGGTAACGGCGGATCAGTTCCAGGTCAGCTTCGTCCTGATTTCGGCCTTGATGCGACACGTCCGAGCAGAGCTCATCGAGCACCAGTTCGTGCCTGTGCTTCCAGTACACTGGGGTCTCAGCTAAGGGCGCCAGCAGGTTCAACTGCGGAGCCGACCGGGGACAGCGTGCGGAATGGACAAACATGCCGAGGGTCTGCCGCAAGTCATCCCGTCTCTCTTCCGGAAATCCTGTGATAAGCGAAACAGTGGTGTGGATACCGAGCTGTTCGGCAGTGTCGATGATCTGCCGGGCCCGGTGTGTGTCCAGGTGCTTATCGATAATCTTCTGCATCCTTTCCGAACCGGTCTCCACCCCGAAAAAGATCGAGCGGCAGCCGCTACGGCGCATGTGTTCGAGTAGCGCCTCGTCTACGCAGTCGGTCCGGGCGCTGCATGACCACTTGAAACCATCACCAGCAGCCAACATAGCGTCACAAAACGCCTCCACCCGGCTCCGGTCCACCGTGAACATATCATGTACGAGCCCGAATTCGCGGATTCCGTAGTGGGAAGCAATGTCCCGCATATCACCGAGAACGCGCTCGGGGGAGCGCAGCCGGAATTTCCGGCGAAAGAAGTCATTTGTGGAGCAGAAGGTACATGCGAAGGGGCATCCGCGCCCTATTTCCAGCGCTGCCGTCGTGGCCCCAGTGAGTTCGCCTGTCAGGTGATAGGCTGGCGAAGGGAGGGCGTCCAGATCGGAAATTACTGCTGCGCTTGGGTTACGGCGGATTTGTCCGCGATCGCGATATGTCAACCCCAGGACGTGTTCAAGATGTCGCTCATGAGTAAGCTGATCCAGGAGAGTTGGTAAAGTTAGTTCTGCCTCGCCGCGAAGCACTAAGTCGACAAATGGAAACGCAGCCAGCGAGTGGACGTCGACCACCGACGCTTGAGGGCCGCCGAGCAGGATGGTAGACCGCGGCCGGACAGCCTTCACCGCTTGGGCAATACGAATGGTGAGCGGAAAGCTGCTGCAGATACTTCCGAATCCATAGATTTCCGCCTCAGCTCCCGAGATTAACTCAGCGGCCGCCGAGGCAAAGTCCCGAACCCTGTGAGCCCCCCCGGCATTTGCATACTCCAAGAAAAAACGATTTAAGTTGACAATCCGGCACAGATCGCCGCGCTGTTCCAGAACAGCCGCAAGGCTCAGAATGCCCAGTTGGGGGTCGCCGGAAACATCCTGAACCGACACACTGGTGAATTCCTCAGGCTCTTGGAATTCGGCCGCCGTAGGCGCCGTAATCAGGCATACGTGCATGGGACAAACTTCAACCCTTCGTCTTCGGCGGCTTCAGTGGTGGTCCAAAAACTTGGCTGCGGACGACGATTGTCTCGCCATTTTCGAAGACGTCGGTGGGCACCTGCTGCAGCGCCGCCTGGATTCTCTTAGCCACTTCCCGCTTCTTCGTGCCGGCCGGGATCTCTACAGTGATTTCGATCGCCGGTCTAAGTCCTTTTGGTTTCTTAGCCATCTAAGCTCCAATCGTGGCTACTATACTCAAACTATCTGCCAAACGCAACTAAAATCTAAGCACTAAAATCTAAACAAACTGCTCAGGCGAAATAGGTTGCCCGCTCTCAGCTTTCCAGTCCAGATGCTTTCGGTTACATCACCCAAGTTGAAAAAGACGGAATCCCCGGAGACTGCCATCGCGAAGGAGCTTTGCCTTACGCGGTTGGGAGAGATTCGTGGATTATGATAGTGCGCTACGGCAAATGGAGATCCCGTTATTCTCCCTAGGACAGGATCGAAGTGTTGTCCCCAAACGCAATAAAACCCGTCGCGGCTCGACAGATAGAAAACCGTTTTTCCGTCTCCCGACCAACGCGGCCAGCCACTCCACTCCGATTTGGTGGTGACCGGAATCCATTCCCCCGCCGGTTGGCCGACGGAGCGAGGAAAACGTACCGCGAACGTCTGATTGCGGCTGCCATCCGGCGAGGCCGTGAAAAGCAGGTACTGGTTCGCGGGTGACCAGTCGGCATTTCCAACCGATCCGGAGTGGCCGTCGAGCGCGGCCCTCGAAGTCCCCGTCTTGAGGTCAGCGATCATGATTCTGGATGGCACGTTTCCCGAATAGAAAAATGCCTCAGTCTCGCCAAACCAAGTTGTCGGATTGCCGCACCCCGTGCATAACTTCCTGTGAGATTGATCGCTAGAGATCCAGATAGTCGATGCTTCCGGTTCGCGCTGCTCATAAACGATCGTCGTACCCCGGTCGTCGATGAGAGGCGAAGCTTTGTCGAATTTCGAGATCACGGATGCAGTTTCTATCCCCGATCGAAGGTCCTTTACCCAAATGTCTCTGTGGCTTCGTGAACCGCGGCCGAATACCAACCAATGGCCATTGCGGCTTACATTCGGACATATATCGACCCCGGCCTCGGCAGTCACTTTTGCCGGAGAAATGTCCAGAGAAATAGCAGCGTGGTCGATACGCCATACGTGGAGCGCCGCGGAAAGCCGGCCGATCGCGATGGAGCCATTCTCGGCAGCCGTCACTTCCGTCTCGCTCGCATCGCCTGAGGTAAGCTGTCTGGGGCGACCCACTGCACGCAAGTCCCGCCGCGAAATGGTGAGCTCCCACAAACTATCTACGTCTCCATGCCTTCCGCCGAAAACGACTTGTTCGCCGTGCCAGGCGCCCAGGGTCTGAGTGAGAACGACTTGTTGCTGACGCAAGAGTGCCATGGCACCGGTCTTGGAAAAACGAGCGCCATCTGCGCTCATCACCCACCAGTCCGAGCACGCGCTGAGCGGCTGTCCTGGAGCGCGGCATCCGCTGAAGAGTAGAAAGCGGCCGTCGGAGCTCCAAATCGGCAGGCGCGCATCTTTGAAGTCTGCCGCCAATAGTGTTGCAGGACCTCCCCGCACTGGAATCGAATAGATACGTGCCGATGGGATGCTTTCGTTCATATCGCCTGTCCAATAGGCGATGCGCTGGCCGTCGCGGGAAAATTGAGGATTTCTGCCTCCAGCGGCCAATAACCGCTCGGCCCCTCCGGACGTATCCACCACATAGATTCCGCCGCCATTCCGTTCAGAGCGAAAAGCGACGGTTCGCCCATCCGGCGAAACGCTGGGGTCGTTATCCTCGGATGGGTCGGCGGTGAGCCGCCTGGCTTCTCCTGCAGGCAGCTGCTGAATCCAAATATCGAGGTTTCCGGGTTCAGCCCGGTCCGACGCATAAACAATCACTCCCCCTCCGCGGGAGAGGTTCGGGGAGCCCGACAAATCGGTGGCGGAAGTGAGTTGCACCAGGTCCTGCAAAGGGCTCGCCTGATTTCCGGACGACACGAGCCATCCGACCGCTAAAGCGGCAAGAGCCGCAGCAGCGGCGGCCCAGCGGAACCATGTCGATCGGCGCACGAGAACCTGGTTCACGGCTTCGGCGGAAGCGAAGCGGTCCTTCGGCTGAGGCGCTAGACAGCGCGAGACGACCTTTTTCCACGGCGACGGGAGTTCCTCAATCTGGCGCTGCCAGTCCGCATCGCTTATTGCCGGGTCAAGCGCTGCGGTGCTGGTTTGCGAGCCGGCTTTCCAATTCCAGGACTGGATGAGTTCTCGCGCCAGCGACGGATGAAGCATTCTCGGAGTATCTCCGGTCAGCATGGCGTGAAAGAGCACACCCAGGGCGTAGAGATCGGAGGCCACCGTGGCCGGCTCGCCGTGGAACAGTTCCGGGGCCATGTAGTCGAACGTGCCGCCGCGGACGCTCACTAAACTGCTTCCCTCGGCGAACTTCAGCTTGGCCAGACCGAAATCGGTGATGACCGCTCGCATACCCCCCTCGGGCGCACGCGCGAGAATAATATTGCTGCACTTGAGATCACCGTGAATGACGCCCTGGCGGTGCGCTTGCTCCAGACCCGAGCAGATCTGTAACGTAATTTCCCGAGCTTCCCGCTTCGACAGCGGCCCGTCCCGATCAATCCGTTGAGATAGCGTTTCTCCCTCTATGAACTCCATCGAGAGAAAGTCCATTTCGCCAAAGTCGGTAGAAGCCTTGTGCAGATCGTGCACCTTGCAGACGTGGAAGTGGCTCACTTCGCGCGCGGCGCGCGCCTCCGGTGGCAGGTGACTGCGATGGCCGGGTTTGGCACACTTCAAGGCCACACGCCGGTCCAATTCCCGGTCCATGGCTTCATACACAATCCCCATCCCGCCCTGCCCTACCTTGCGGATGATGCGAAAGCGCTCCCCGAGGCAGTAATCTTCGGGGAAGATGTGCTCAGCAGCGGGCCGTTTGAGAAGTGGGTCGAGCAAAAACCCACCCATGCGCTCTTCCCACTCAACGCACCCCCGCACTTCTTCATGGAGCGCGGGGTCGCGGCAGAGAGCCTGGAGGCGTGCTGGGCGCTCTTCCGGAGGGTGTTTCATGACGGATTCCACCAGCGACATCACGAGTTCGTCGTGCTCTTCGCTCGGCATGAGCCCCCTGTTCCGTTCCTGTTCCGACGACTGGTCAGCGCGGCCCGTCGTCCTCATTCGTGGAGGCACGGCCGAGAGACCCGGTTGGCATTTTTCCAGGCGCTCCACACGCACAAAAAGGTTCAGCGGTTTGGGCGTGGTTCGCGACCTCTCCATCTACCGGTTTCCGGCAATGATACCCCCAATGTGAAAGCGATTGTCTCTCGGAAAGCCCGCCACGCCATGCAGCCCAAGTTTCCAATTCTACGAATCGGCGACAACGGCGTGTAGAGTTCTTTCAATTTCTCTGATCAATGGCCCGCCAGGTGTCCCATCAGCCGGAATTTCCGTTTTTATCTCCAAGTCGCCTCGATTATACATCTGACCGCCCCGCGGGGCCTATTTGTGGGTTTTCCATCCCGAGCGACTCCAGTGGCCCACGGAGTTGACAGTCCCGCCTCCTCCGGGTGCGGAAAACCGGAGTGCGTCATTTTACCCGATCGTGAAACAGGGCTCGATGGATTGTGCCTGAAAAACGCCATTTGCTGATCGTGGATCGCTGGCCGATTACTCTTACCAACGCCGGCTAGCTACCGAAAACCGCCAAGGTCCGGGTTACCATGAATGGCATGTCTGCGGAGGCCCTGGTCGTCACGCTCGATGTCGGGACGTCCAGCGTTCGGACATTGCTATTTGACTCCCAAGCGCGCCTGCAGCCCGGATTCGGAGAGCAGATCCACTATCAGTTTACGGCCACGCCCGACGGGGGCGTGGAGCTGGAGGCCGATGGGCTCTTGGATATGACCCTCCGCTCGCTTTCCACTATTCATGACCAGGTACGAAAGGCCGGGATCAAACCAGCGGCAGTAGGAATTTCCACATTTTGGCACAGCCTGTTGGGCGTGGATCGGGCAGGGAAGCCGACTACCCCACTGCTGCATTTATTCGATACGCGCAGTAGAAACCAAGTGAAGGAACTGGGGCAGCGCCTCGATCCCAAACGCGTGCACGCGCGAACCGGCTGCGTTCTACATTCGAGCTATTGGCCGGCTAAGCTTCTGTGGCTATGCGAAACCCGGCCGGATGTATTCCGCGCCACGGATCGTTGGATCTCGTTCGGCGAATACCTGTTTCTGAAACTATTTGGTGTGGCCACTGCATCCACGTCCATGCTTTCAGCTACCGGACTTTGGAATCAGGCTGCCAATGATTACGACCATGAAGTTTTGGCTGCGTTGCCGCTGGATAAGTCGCATCTTTGCCCGGTCGAGGACATGGATCACGCACAATCGGCATTGGTCAGTTCCTATCGGAACCAGTTGCCCGCCTTTGACGGCATTCCCTGGTTTCCAGCTTCAGGCGACGGGGCTTGCGACAGCGTTGGCAGCGGCTGTGTGACGCCCGATCGTTTCGCTCTGATGGTTGGCTCCAGCGGAGCATTGCGCGCGATTTGCCAGCCGGCGGTGGAATTGCCGTGCGGACTGTGGTGTTATCGAGTGGACCGCAGCCGCTCTGTTATGGGAGGCTCGCTTTCCAACGGCGGGGACGTATATGACTGGATGCATCGTACTTTCGCGTTGCCGGATTCGAACGAGACAGAAAAAGAACTCGAGGCCATGGCGGCCGGGACGCATGGGCTGCTGTTGCTGCCCTTTCTGGCGGGTGAACGGTCGCCCTATTGGCGGTCGGACCTGCGCGCAGCGATTACCGGCCTGAGTCTTTCGACGCGGCCCATCGATGTGCTCGAAGCTGCACTTGAATCGGTAGCGCTCCGCTTTCTAGAGACCTACCAGTTGATGGCGGAGAACCTGGGCCCACCTCTAGCCCTGATCGCTTCCGGCGGCGGATCGCTGCGATCGGCAGCCTGGACGCAGATGATGGCCGACGCGCTGGGCCTGCCGGTTACGACTTGTCTCGAGCCCGAGGCAACCAGCCGCGGCGCTGCGCTGCTAGCGCTCGAGCGGCTCGGCATTATCAAGAACGTGGGTGATGTGGCTCCGCGATTAGGCTCGGTTCGTCAGCCGCGAGCAGAATATCGCGCCGTCTATACTGATCTGCTGGAGCGCCAGCGCCGGCTGTTCCAAAAACTTTTTCAGGAGAATTGATATCGTGCCTGCTACCGTGACAGAACTGGCCGCGCAGGTTCGCCTGTTGCTGATGGACGTAGACGGTGTTCTCACCGATGCCAAGGTATACGGTGTTCCCGATTCGGCCGGCAACATCGTGGAGACGAAAGGATTCGATACACAAGATGGCATCGCGCTGCAGTGGCTGTCCTGGAAAGGATTCGTGACGGGCGTCATCAGCGGGCGTGTCTCACCAGCCACCGATCTGCGCGCCAAGCAATGCAACATGACCTACGTCTATCAGGGACACATCGAAAAAATCCCGATCCTGGAAGAGATTTTGAGCCGCTCCGGCATTCCCGCCGCCCAAGTGGCCTACATCGGTGACGACCTGACGGACGTGGTGATCATGAATCGCGTGGGGTTGGGAATCGCCACCGCCAATGCGCGTCCGGAGGTGAAACGTTCGGCCAAGCATGTCACCCAAAGCGCCGGCGGACAAGGCGCGGTGCGAGAAGTAGCCGAGATCCTGCTGAAGGCACAAGGCCATTGGGATGATCTATTGCGGAAATATGAGGTGAGATGAGCGAAGAGAAAATGAGTGAAGAAAGGATTGGCATTGTCATTGTGGCTCGTTCGGGGCTGGGCGTCTTGCACGAGCTGACCGGCGTCATCGCCCGCCATCGCGGCAACATCGCTTCGGTGGAGATTATCGAGGAGCGTCCGCCCGAATCGCGCATCTATTTTGAGATCGATCTGCCGGTCGACCCTTCCGTTTTGCAGTCTGATCTCGAGAGATTGGAGATTGTCCGGAATGTCACCGTCGTCAAGACCCTGCAGAAGATTTACGGCAAGCGGATCATCATCGTCGGTGGCGGAGCGCAGGTAGGTCAGGTGGCCATCGGAGCCATATCGGAAGCTGACAGGCACAATATCCGCGGCGAGCACATCTCTGTCGATACGATTCCCCTGGTTGGCGAGCAACCGCTGGCCGACGCGGTTCGCGCGGTCGCACGATTACCCCGCGCCAGAGCCTTGGTGCTGGCTGGCGCGCTCATGGGCGGCGAAATCGAGAAGGCGGTGCGCGAAGTCCGTGCGCAGGGCTTGTTGGTCATCAGCTTGAACATGGCGGGCAGTGTTCCGGAAGCTGCCGACCTGGTGGTCACCGATCCGGTCCAGGCGGGCGTAATGGCGGTGATGGCGGTTGCTGATACTGCCAAGTTCACTATAGATAGGTTAAGCCGGCGCGTATTCTGAGCATAGTACTCCCTTGGTAGTAGGTTCTAGTAGACGACACTTTGACCTGACAGGTGACAAACTGACTGTTAACCCGGTGGGCTACAGGACTGTAACAGGTTGATTCCTATATAGTCTGACTGGTCTGGCAATTGCCCTACGTTTGACAAATGTCTCCGCGCTCCAGAGCCTATTTTTACTGTGTTGTCGGTATTGGGCTCTTCCTGTTTTCCAACGGGCTTAGTCAATTTACACCCACTGATTTTCAACAGTTCTTCGCCTACTTCGCTCTTGGCATGCTAAGCGCGACTTGGAGGGTGAAGGTGCCGGGAATTTCCGTAAACGTTACTCCGGTCTTTGCTTTTGTTTTGATTGGTATTGCGAACTACTCGTTGGGTGAGGCTCTCATAATCGCGTGCGGCTCGACGTTAGTGCAATGCATGTGGAGGCCCGACGAGAAACGCGAGGCCCGGAAGATCATGTTCAACGTTTCGGCGGTAGCGATCGCGGTAACGATTGCCTACAACCCCTCCCACTTCGTCCTCAGCGAAGGTCTGGATCATGCGCCGCGAATGCTGCCTCTGGCGGCACTGGTGTTCTTCGTCGTCAATACCGGACTCGTATCCGGCATGATCGCATTAATGGAGCAAGAAGCCTTCCGCGCGGTCTGGCGAAACATGACCCAATATCTGATTTGGTATTACGTGGCTGGTGGCGTGCTTGCGACTTTGATCATTGTTGCGAACCGAATTGGAGGTTGGCAGGCTGGGCTTTTCATAACCCCATTCCTTTACTTGGCCCATCAGTATTACCGCGAGTATTTGAGGCGGCGGGGCGGTCTGGTGGAGTCTTAAGACGCGCCAACTACGCACGAGACGTCTGCAATTGCGGCCTGCATGACCTTGATGTACTCATCCATCTCTTCCAGACGGATCTGACATGCGAGACAGATCAGCAGATGTCCTTCCACTGCGGCGAGGTCCAGTTCAGGAATTCTCTGCAAGGCGTAACTTTCCAGCGTGTCATCTGAAACGTGAGTAAGAAAGCCAGTGTTCATGACAGAACCCTCCCAGAGGACCTGATCCTTGGTCGCCCAGTTTAGCCGCGGGGAGTTAATCAGCCCCAAAACGGCTCTTCGATGGCTTTAGTGGGCGGAGTCGGCCGAAGTTCTCAAAAAAAGTGATCCCAACGGCTTTTGCTGGAGTTTCCGCTTACCCAGTTCGCCGAACCGGGCCTTCGCACGAGATTTCAAGAGGCGAAACTGCGTCTCCGTCAGATCCATCTCCTCGCAGATCTGCTCCTGGGTCTGCTCATCCAGGTAGAAGCGGGTCAGGACCTCGCGGTCGCGGTCCGTCAAGCTCTGAAGAATGCTCGTCATGAATTCGACCTTTTGTTGGAAGGCAGCATCCTGCTCGGGATTATTGCGCCCGTCGGCCACTCGGACTCCGACATCCAGATGCAGTTCCTCTCGCCGGCTGTGAACCACGTCATCGATATAGGCCGCCACCTGCCTGCGAACAACCGTCCGCACAAAGCCCATCAGGCGCTCTGGCTCGCGTAAGTCGCCGCGCTTGATGGCTTGCACTACGATGAGGAAAGCATCGTGCACCTTATCGTCCAGTTCCTGAGGACCGAGCTGGCGGCACAGATAAAAGCGAATACCGCGCGCAAACAGCCCGTAGAGGTCTTCCAATCCGGAATTGTCTCCGCTTTGAATTCGCGTCACGAGCTCCTGCCAATCCACCCGGCTGGTGATCGATTCGGAATGATCGGGCGGATCGCCGATCGAAGTATCGGCGAGGGCGGCATCGACCGGTTCCAAAGGCGTAGTCGCGGGACCTGGGCTGGCTCCTGGATCGAGAGAATCTTGCCTAACAACTCGAGTCGGTGCGCGCATTTCAACTCACACTCCCTTACAACCACGTAAAACGCACAAAAACCAGATGCGTTTATGACACGCCCGTCGGCGCCGCGGTCGCAACAGTTCCGCGGATCTCTCGAAATGATTCGAACAACTACCCGATGATTACTGTCGAGGTTCGCGCCATGCCAGGGAAGTAGTTCCCCAATTTTGGGTCATTCGCCCCTTTTCATGCGGCCAACGCAACAAAATAACGGAACTTTTCCTGAAGCCAAGCATTTGTTTAACCAAACAAATCCGGCCGAGATTGTTAGTTGGAAGGGTAAGTGAACAAACAAACAGCGGGGCCGCCAAACTATCCATGCGCGAGATCCTATCAGCAATCTCTTAAGCTTTGCGGAACGGCGGCTGAATCTCTTAAGTGTCCAGGACAGCGGCGGTACTGGCGATTGCCAATACTATACCATGAATTCAACGGAGATTTACCAAGAAATCTGATGCGCATTGCAATTGTCTCTGACATCCACGGCAATCGCACCGCTTTTGAGGCAGTCTTGGCGGATCTTCGGCAAACCTCTCCAGATCTGATTTTGCATGGCGGCGATCTACCCCACGGAGGATCGAGTCCGGCGGATATCGTGGACCAGATTCGCTCCCTGGGCTGGCCAGGCGTGCTTGGCAATACCGATGAAGTGCTGTTTAAGCCTGAGTCTCTGGAGGAGTTTGCGAGCCAATCATCAGCCCCGCCGGCCCTTTGGGTCGCAATCCGCGAAATGGTCGCGGCTACCCGCGAAGCCCTCGGAGACGAGCGGATCGCTTGGCTGCGCGACCTGCCATGCATTCAAGTTCAGGATCCAATGGCGCTAGTGCATGCGAGTCCCGAAAGTACTTGGCGCTCACCCGGCCATACAGCCAATGATGCCGAGTTGGAATCGGTTTACTCGCCGCTAGGCCAGTCGATTGTTATCTATGGGCATATCCACCACCCCTACATTCGGGCTGTTTCGGGGATGACGGTCGCCAATACAGGCAGCGTCAGTCTGTCTTACGATGGCGATCGCCGCGCTGCCTATCTTTTGCTGGATGATTCCAAGCCTTCCATCCGGCGCGTGGAGTATGACGTGGAACAGGAGATTCGCGCTTTTTCCGCGTCCGGTTTTCCCCACGCCGCTTGGGTTGCGAAAATGCTACGAGCCGCGACACCGCAGCTGCCGTAAGCGGCTTGGCCGCTACCGGCTGGGCCGCTATACCTCGGCGAGCGCGCGGTGAACCAGATAAATGCTGATGGCGCCCTCTCCGACCGCCGCCGCCACGCGCTTCACATTTCCCGCGCGAACGTCACCCACCGCAAATACGCCGGGCAGGCTGGTTTCCAGCATTTGGGGAGGGCGTGAGAGCGGCCACGCTGGCGTCTGGTCGGTGGGAACGCGGCCATCCACATCGCGCCCGGTCAGGATGAAGCCCTTGTCGTCCATGGCAATGCAACCTCGCAGCCACTCGGTTCGCGGCGATGCTCCGGTCATGATGAACACGTGCCGGATATCGCGAGTACGAAGTCTCGCCGGTTTTCTTGTCCTGCCATACCACTCGCTCCAGGCGCGCGTCGCCTTCCAGCGCGACAATTTCCGTATTGAGATGCAGGTCAATCCGCGGGTTCTCGCGTTAGCCGCTGGATCAGATATCGCGACATGGTGCTCGACAACTCTGACCCGCGCACCAGCATGTGTACCTTGCTGGCAGTTTGCGACAGGAACACCGCGGCCTGGCCGGCTGAGTTTGCTCCTCCCACTACAACCACCTCTTCGTTTCCGCACAACTGCGACTCGATGTACGTGGCGCCGTAGTAGACACCTTCCCCTTCGAACTGCTGCCAGATTCGCAAGATGCGGCTTTTTGTATTGCGCTCCGGTGGCGATCACGATAACCCGTGCCGCCAGCGCATCGCCGCTTTCGAGCACCACTTCGTAGGGTCGGCGGCCGCAATTGATCCGCACCACACTGCGCGCGATCAGCATGCTCGCCCCGAATTTCTGCGCCTGGGTGGTGGCGCGCGAAGCCAGTTCCAGTCCGGAGACTCCGGTCGGAAAGCCCAGGTAGTTCTCGATCTTCGAGCTCGATCCTGCCTGGCCTCCGGGAGCGGTGGTCTCGATCATCAGAGTATTCAGGCCCTCCGACGCCGCGTAAACCGCTGCCGCCAGACCAGCCGGGCCCGCTCCTACGATGATCACATCGCGCACTTGCGTCTGGTCGATTCGGCTGTTGAAGCCCAGGCAGTTCGCCAACTCCTGAATCGAGGGGCTTCGCAGCACGTGTGCGGCTGTTGCAGATCACCACCGGAACTTCGGACAACTTCACCTCGAAGCGGTCGAGCAACTCCTGCGAGGTCCGGTCCGTATCGAGATCGATGTAGGTGTAGGGATATCCGTTCCGGCCCAGAAATTCACGCAACTCCAGCGTCCGGGCGGAGTGGTTCGAACCCATCAGGATGACATTGCCAAAGCCCTGTTTGATGAGTTCGATCCGGCGCAGAATGAACGCGCGCAGCAGGATCTCGCTCAGCTCGGCGTCTTTGGCTACCAGCGACCGCAGCGTATCCGCGTCGAGTTCGAGAAACTCGCCCGGCTTCAGTCACGCGCCCGCGCACCAGAGAGCGCTGCCCGGAAATCATGGTCATCTCGCCGGTGAACTGCCCCGGGACCATGCGAGACGAGTGCGCGCTCGCCGTCCAGGCTCGGCTGCACGATCTCCATGCTTCCCGACAGCACCACGAAAAACCGAATGGCCGTATCGTTGGGCTCAAAGAGGATTTCGCCCTGCTGCACCTGTCGCACCCGTCCCAAGGGGCGAATGCGATCGATCTGCGCTGAGGTCAAGACGGGAAACGCCTGAGTGCGCTGCGTCAAGAAAGGATAACGAGGGTAACGACGACGACATGCTTCATTTTCGCATCCTGGCGCAAGTCTCCGGCCTGTGAATGCTTTTTCCATGCCAGAGCCCGTTACCGAGCCGCGACCGCAGGGAGTGGTCTGAAGTACCAAGCTGACCGCGACAAACCGAAGCGCAGGCGAAGGTCTCCCCGCCACGGTTGTCGCCATGATCTGGGCCTAGCGGTGTGACCGCGCTCCGAATGAGCTCGCGAACGGCGCCACCGATTCCATCGCCGACAGAAAGAGCTGTTTCGTCTTCCGCCGGGCTCAGGCAAGGTCGTAGCGATCAAGGTTCATCACCTTGTTCCACGCAGCCACGAAGTCCTTCACAAACGCCTCCTTCGAGTCGTCACATGCATAGACTTCCGCGATTGCCCGGAGCTGGGAGTTCGAACCGAAGACAAGGTCGACACGGGTGCCGGTCCACTTGATTTCGCCCGTCGCGCGATCGCGCCCCTCAAACACGCCTTCGGATGTAGAGGAGGCCTGCCACTTCGTATTCATGTCGAGCAGGTTGACGAAGAAATCATTCGTCAGCGTCTCGGGCCGGTTGGTGAAGACGCCGTGTTTGGACTGCCCGAAGTTCGCATTCAGCGCGCGCATGCCGCCGACGAGAACCGTCATCTCGGGGGCGGTCAGCGTCAGCAACTGCGCCCGATCCACCAGCAGCTCCTCCGCCGGCATGGGCTGTCCGTTGCGGAGGTAGTTGCGGAACCCGTCCGCGACCGGCTCCAGCGGCGCGAAGGAGTGCACATCGGTCTGCTCCTGCGAAGCATCCGTGCGCCCCGGCGAGAAGGGAATCTTCACGTCGTGCCCGGCTTTCTTCGCCGCTTCCTCGACGGCCGCGTCAGCCGCCCAGAACGATCAGGTCGGCAAGCGAGACCTTCTTTCCTTGCGCCGGACTGCGAAGCCGTTGAAATCCTTTTGGATCGCTTCCAGCTTCTGCAGGACCTTCGCCAGTTCGGCCGGCTGGTTCACTTCCCAATCCTTTTGCGGCGCGAGGCGAATGCGCGCGCCGTTCGCGCCACCGCGCTTGTCGGAGCCGCGGAACGTCGACGCCGACGCCCAGGCCGTCGAGACCAGTTGGGAGATGGACAGTCCGGACGCGAGGATCTTGGCCTTCAGAGCAGCAATGTCCTGCTCCCCGATCAATTCATGATCCACTGCGGGAACAGGATCCTGCCAGAGCAGCGCTTCCTTCGGAACCAGCGGGCCGAGGTAGCGCGAGATCGGCCCCATGTCGCGGTGCGTCAGCTTGTACCACGCCTTGGCGAACGCGTCTGCGAACTCCTGCGGATGCTCGAGGAAGCGCTTCGCGATCGGCGCATAGATCGGGTCCATCTTCAGGGCGAGGTCCGTCGTGAGCATGAACGGGGCGTGCCGCTTCGACGGATCGTGGGCATCGGGAACGGTGCCCGCTCCAGCCCCGTTCTTGGGAGCCCACTGGTTCGCGCCGGCGGGCTCTTCGTGAGCTCCCACTCATAGCCGAACAGGTTTTCCAGGTAGTTGTTGCTCCACTTCACTGGGGTGGTGGTCCATGCGCCCTCCAACCCGCTGGTGATCGTGTGGGCGCCGTTGCCGTTGCCAAAGGTGTTCTTCCAGCCGAGGCCTTGCTCCTCGATGGCGGCGCCCTCGGGTTCGGCGCCGACATACTTGCCCGCATCGGCAGCGCCGTGGGTTTTGCCGAACGTGTGCCCGCCGGCAATGAGCGCAACGGTCTCCTCGTCATTCATCGCCATGCGGGCGAACGTCTCCCGGATATCCCGTGCCGCGGCGACTGGATCCGGCTTTCCATTGGGCCCTTCCGGATTCACGTAAATCAGGCCCATCTGAACGGCGGCGAGAGGATTGTCGAGCTGACGATCGCCGCTGTAGCGCTCGTCCCCCAGCCACTTGCCCTCAGGCCCCCAGAAAATGTCCTCTTGGGGCTCCCAGACGTCCTCGCGCCCGCCGCCGAAACCGAAGGTCTTGAACCCCATCGACTCCAAGGCGACGTTACCGGCGAGAATCATGAGGTCGGCCCAGGAGATTTTCCGGCCATACTTCTGCTTGATCGGCCAGAGCAACCGGCGCGCCTTATCGAGGCTCGCATTGTCCGGCCAGCTATTGAGGGGCGCAAAACGTTGTGTGCCGGAGCCTGCCCCGCCGCGGCCGTCGCCGATGCGGTACGTGCCTGCGCTGTGCCACGCCATACGAATGAAGAACGGCCCATAGTGGCCATAGTCGGCCGGCCACCAGTCCTGCGAGTCCGTCATCAAGGCATGCAGGTCCTTGATCACGGCATCCAGGTCGAGGCTCTTGAATTCCTCCGCATAATTGAACTCCTTGTCCATCGGATCGGACAGGGGGGAGTGCTGGTGCAGGATCTTCAGGTTCAGCTGATCCGGCCACCAGCCCGCATTCGTCGGGGCCCCGGCCACCGTGTGTCTGCGAGGGCCGCCCGTTACCGGGCATTTGGCTTCGGGTGATATGTTTTGCTCTTGATTATCGGGGACAGCCGCCCCGGCTGCGGTGTGAGTTCTTTCTCCATATGTTCCTTCTTCCTTCGAATTAGTCAAAAACAATTGCGACGAACTACGAATCCGACTCAGCCTACGACACTTAACGGGAAGCGTGCCGCGGAGCGCACTTCGTGCAGAGCCCCCGGAAAATGAGTTCGCATTCGCGAAGAATCCGCTTACCGAGGGAGCCCGAGGCAGGCCTGGGCACGTCGTACCACTCCATGTCCTCAACATTGCCGCAGCGGTCGCAGATGAAGTGGTGATGCCGCATGCCTTTCGCATCGAATCGCGCGGCGCGGCCCTCGACGGCCACTTCACGCACCAAACCCGCCTGCACCAAGTCCCGCAGATTGTTATAAGTCGTGGCCCTTGAAGAGCGCGGATCCACGCGATTCACGGCTTCGAAGATTTCCGCAGCCGTGGGATGCCGGTTGTGTTCCATCAAGAATGCCATCACGGCGTAGCGCTGCGGAGTGCACCGCAACCCGCTGCCCTCCAAGGACCGTTTAATCGCCTCGGCGTCCATGAAGAATTTAGATTATATCTAATGTGATATTTTGTCAAGACGTATGCTTTTGGTTGCTGCTGCGAGCAGAACACTGTCGGATTCCTTGTTGAGTACCCTCATCGAGTGGCCGCCCTCTTACTCGGCCGCGTCCCAAGCGTCCGCCGCCCAGCGGCTTTGTTATTGTCGGCCACCTGGAAAGGGGTGTACGGGCGCTCCCACTCGTGAAGGTATGATGGTCGCATGCAGTCGATTGAAATAGACCCGGAGCTGAACCGCCTTGCTCTCGCTGAGGCCGCCCAACAGTATCCCGAATTCGCCGAGCATGCCTTGCGCGTCATCGCCCGGCCGCTTTCGAAAGGATTCGCCTGGCAACTTGAGTGGAAGGGTGCGCCACCACCCGGTCAACAAGCGTGGGAGTTTCAAAACACGGCGATCCGAGCGTATAAGAGACTGGCCAGAGTCTCGGAGTAGCGCCGGGCGAGCAGATTCAATGCTGCGAATTGCTTTGTTCCCATGTGGTGCTGTCGGTCCAGACGCGGAGCGAGCCGTCCCCTGAACCGCCATTCGGACCAGTGAGGAAACCTATCCATTACTAATCGCGCCCATGTCGAGCTACACTACCGGCATGGCGATCGATAATGTAAGTCGGCGTTCCCTTATGAAAGCCGCGGGATCGGCGGGAATCATGGGGCGATTGCCCGAGACTGCGCTGGCCTTCCAGACCACTGGCCAGGCGACACACGAGGTGGCAACGGCTCCTGTGCAGGAGCCCACGCCCGAACACACGATTAAGTTCGCGGTCATCGGGCTGGATCATAACCACATCAACGGCATCACCGATACGATCCGGCGCAGCGGCGGCGAACTGGTCTCGGTGCACTCCACAGATCCCCAGGCTCTCGCTGCATTTCAGAAGCGCTATGACGGCGTGAGGGTGGCCCGCAGCGAGGATGAAATCCTGAACGATTCGTCCATCCAGCTCGTCTGTTCCGCCGCCGTCCCGGATCTTCGGGCGCCGCTCGGCGTACGGGTGATGCGCCACGGCAAAGACTTCTTGAGCGATAAGCCCGCCATCACTACGCTGGAGCAACTTGCCGAAGTGCGGCGGACCGTCCAGGAAACCGGTCGTATTTTCGGAATCATGTACGGACGCTTGGAGTCAAGGGTGACAACGCACGCGGGTGCGCTGTTAAAGGATGGCGCTATTGGCCGTGTGCTGCAGACGGTCCAACTCGCTCCTCATCGGGTCAACGAGAATACCCGCCCCGATTGGTTCTGGGATCCGGCGCGCTACGGCGGCACTCTGTGCGACCTCGGCTCGCACCAGGCCGACGAGTTCGTTTACTTCACCGGGTCCACCGTGGCGGAGGTGACGATGTCGCAGGTGGCGAACTTAAATTACCGCCATCGCCCGAACTTCCAGGACTTCGGCGACATGCTGGTTCATGGCAATGGCGGTCTTGGATATTTTCGCGTGGATTGGTTCACTCCCGATGGCCTGGGGGCTTTTGGCGACGAACGGACCTTCATTCTGGGAACCGAGGGTTATATCGAAATGCGGAAGACCATCGACATTGCCGGACGGCCGGGTGGAGATCACCTGTTGATCGTCGACCGCAAATCGGCCCGCTATATTGACTGCAAGAATCTGGCGTTGCCGTTCGGGCCGCAGTTCGTCGACGACATTGTGAACCGCACGCAGGTGGCCCAGAATCAGGCCGCCGCCCTGTTGGCCACAGAACTGGTTCTCAAGGGCCAGAAGAACGCGCGGATGCTATAGCCGCGGTTACGCCGCGATCCAGCCATTTCACGCTCGATGTACGACGGATTCCAGAGGGCGTCGAAGGTCAAACCGTTGTGGATCCGGAAAAGCCGCGAGACCCGGTTCTATTCGTGATGAACGCCGGTCACATCCGAGCGCCGGACCCGTCTATGCTGGATTCGCAGCGCGCATGTGCATTCATCGTTTCCGATCCGCGCTGGCTGAACGCGTACCAGTCAGATCCATGGGCTTTCCCGGGATGACCGTTCGATTTTTGGCCTTACCGCAGCGCCACGCTCTCAGTCCAGACTTCAGACCAGGACCGTTCCGCCATCGACCACTATGGTCTGCCCAGTGCTGAATCCTTCCTGCATCAGGAACAGATAGGCTTGTCGCTATGTCGTGAGGTTCACCGACTCGGCCCACAGGCAGACTATTGCCCACGCTCTCATACAGCTGCTCCCGTTCGGCTGCCGCCATGTTCTGCCAGAGGTTCGTCCGAACAACTCCAGGAGACACTGCGTTCACGCGAATCGGCGCCAACTCCAGGGCCAGGGCGCGTGTCAGGGCTTCGATGGTTCCGCAAACGCTGGCGGCAACAACCCATCCTTTACGCGGGCGCTGCCCGGCAACTCCAGTGGTGAGCACGATAGAGCCACCCTTGCGAATATTCTTGCTTCCGTATTTGACCGCAGCCAGAGCTGCCCAATAACGCAACTCAAAAGCTCGTCTGGCCTGTTTGAGGTCCGTGGTGGCAAGGTCGTGCAAATGGAGGCTATCGCCAGCGGTGAATACCAAGTGATCGAAAGCGCCAAGCTTCGTAAAAAGGGTCTCGACGGCCTGTTCGTCCGAGAGGTCAAGGGCGTGTCCCTGCGCGTTTCTGCCAAACGGTTCAACCGCTTTCTGAACTCGTTCCGCGTTGCTTGAGGCGATAACGATTTTGGCGCCCTTGTGACGCCGCCTGCTCGGCGACCGCCAAACCAATTCCCGACGAACCACCCAAGATAACCACCCGCTTGTTCTGTAAACCGTTTCCTTGTTGCACTGAATTCTCCTCTCTGCGCACTTTTCTGTCTACACAGTCACAGATGCTGCGGATCTCGCATGCGGTTCATGCATAATGATCATGATGTCCATGCGTTTAGAGAAACTGCGCCAGGTCGATTTGAACCTTCTGATTACATTCGCCGCGATTGCGGAGGAGAAGAGCGTCACGGCAGCAGCGTCACGGCTATTGCTGAGCCAGCCCGCCGTAAGCCGAGCGCTGCAGCGCGCTCGCGCACTATTTCAGGATGATCTTCTGGTCCGGTCGCCGAATGGCTTCGAACTCACGTTGCGAGGCCGCAAGATCCTCGATGAGCTTGAGGGTCTGGTGCCCAAGATGGAACACCTGGTCGCGCCCACTGCCTTCGATCCAGTGCGGGAGAAGAGCCACTTCCGGATTTCTGGCCCTGACAATGTTTGCACGGTCGTGCTCCCGCGTTTATGCCGGCAATATGCGAACGGGCGCTACCAGGTGCATTTTGAATTCCATCCGTGGCAGAGTGGCATCGCGGAACTGGTGGAACACGGGCAGCTGGATCTTGTTCTCCACATTGATGACGGGCTCCTGCCGTCGCACTTTCAGTCGGAACGGCTCTATCGCGAGGATTGGGTTTGCGCCGTTGCGCAAGACAGCCGCTTTGGAGACTCGCTATCGCTTAAGCAATACTTGGCGGCAAGCCACATCGTTGTCTCCACTTATGCCGGCGTGCAGACCATTCCGGACAAGCAACTGGCGGCTGTCGGCGCAAAACGCAACTCGTGCATACGAGTGCCTTACTTTGGCGTTGCCCTGCAATGCCTCGCAGGCACAGAACTTGTACTGACTCTAACCAGTGGCATGACATCGGTTGTCAAAGGGGATCGCAAGTTACGTCTTGTTCGGGCGCCAAAGGAATTTCACGCGTTTCACTTCCTGATGGCCTGGCATCCACGACACAACACCGACCCTCGTCACGTGTGGCTTCGCGAGGCGATGCGATCAACAATCGCAGGCGTGTAGATGGGTGGGCAAACCGCGTTCAGGAACGGCCAGAGGGTCGTTTTGAGTCGCGATCCGCTTTTCTCGCCTGCCTAGCGACGAAGTTTTCGCCGTCTGTCAGGCGAAATGGCCGTAGGATGCGCGATTTATTTGGGTGATTCATTTTGCTGGCAGCCGTGTAGTGATCGATCACTTCTTCCAGCGTGGCCAAGATGCCATCGTGCGTGTAGGGCGCCGTAAGTGCGATGTTCCTCAGTGAGGGCGCTCGAAACTTGCCGACATCGTCAGGTCTTTGGGTTAGAGACCGCGGTTTGGCGGCGCATATCAGCGCTGCGCCCGTGTTGAAAAACCCGCCGCGCGGATTGCCTTCGCCGCGTCCATCCCGTATTCCTTCGAATCGGATGGTGGTGAAATTCCAGCCGCCGTGGCACTGAAAGCATCCCCCTCGCTCGCTTGAGGAGAATAGGAGTTCTCCTCATGGAGATGATCGTCCGCTCGAAAGCAGCAATTGCTTTGGTGACGTTCTTGAAAGTGTAGACATATTACTTGTCCAGGGAACGCCTCGGAGAGCCGGTGAATCTGCCATCCGTACCGAAAAAAGCAATGCTCAGTTGCCGAACGTCTTACTGCGTTTGCGCTGCCAGTAGCGGTGCGGATATTCTTATGGAAACGATGCTGTTTGAGGTCGAGGGGCTTTCCAAGCGATTTGGTCAGATCGCCGCGCTGGAGGACGTTAGTTTCCACGTGCGAGTGGGCGAGGTGTTGGGGCTGATAGGTCCTAACGGCGCCGGTAAGTCCACGCTTTTTGAGTGCCTCGCGGGAGTATTGCCGTCCGACAGTGGCACGATACGCGCAGCCGGCCGGGCAGTTGGACTGCGCGAGCGCTCTACGCTGCTGTTTTTTGTTCCGGACGGCATCGCTCCCTGGCCGGCGCAGTCCGTGGGATGGGCGCTCGAATTCACTATAGGCTTTCTCAGAGGTCGCGCGGCTCTTCGCGATGAAGTTGTAGGGCAACTCGATCTCCAGACGTTGCTACACCAACCAATCGCCACGCTTTCCAAAGGCCAGCGAAAGCGGGTCCTTCTTGGAATCGGCCTATTGACGTCTCAACCGGCGCTGCTTATTGACGAGCCGTTCGACGGCCTGGACTTGCGTCAAGCGCGCGATGTTGCGGCGGCGCTCCGAGCGCACGCGGCCCGCGGGCGGACGCTGTTCCTTTCGATTCATCAAATCAGCGATGCCGAGCGCTTCTGCGACCGGTTCATTCTGCTTAGCAGTGGGCGGGTGCGTGGCGAGGGCACGGTACAGGAACTCGCGGCACTGGCAGCAACGCGCGCTTCGGCAGAAGTGAATGGACATCTCGAAGAGGTCTTTCTTGCCCTCACCTAGGTCCGCGTTTTTGTGGCTCGTGAACAAGGAATGTCGCGAACTCATTGTGTCAAGGGCATGGTGGGTGTTGCTCTTCGGTATCGGACCGCTGGTGGGCTTATCCTTCATCTCCTCGGTATGGACCTATGCGGAGGTGAGCGGTCTGAACGGGACATCCGCGGGCGTAGGCGAGGCTTTATCACCGCTAGTTGGAGTTTGGGCTCCCACCTTCAGCGCCTGCGAATTGGCCGCGGTATTTCTGTTGCCCTTCGTGGCGATTCGCCTCGTGGCCGGCGACCGGCAGAGCGGCGCCCTCAAGCTCGAAATTCAGCAGGGCATGTCCTCCTTTGCTCGCATCGTAGCGAAGGCGTTTGTTCTGATGGCAGGCTGGCTGGTGGCTATGCTGCCGCCCCTGAGTGCTATCCTGCTGTGGAAAAGCTACGGCGGTAATGTCTACGCGCCGGAGTTGGTCACACTCACGATTGGCCATGTGCTCAATGCGGGCCTGACGATTGGGCTTGCCGCCGCCATGTCCTCGGTCACCGAACATCCCTCCACAGCGGCGATTTTGACGCTCAGCGTCACGGTCGGCACGTGGGTCATCAATTTCTTTGGTGCCGTGCAGGGTGGCTGGTGGGAGCGCGCCTCTGGTTACACGCCCGCCGCTATGGTCGCCGATTTCCAGCATGGTCTCCTACGACTAGACACCGTCCTCATCGCGCTCGCACTGACACTGACTGGGCTCGGTCTCGCGGCACTCTGGATGCGGCTGGGCGTGAATGTGAGCCGCCGGGCGTACGAATCGGCCGGTATCGGCGTGCTCGCCGTTGCCAGTATCTTCGCGTGTACGTTCCTCAACGCGAGTTGGGATACGTCTCAAGCGCGAAGCAACTCGTTCTCTCGGGAGGACGAGCGCGCGCTCCGGCAAATCCATGCGCCATTGCGTATCGAACCGCATCTTGCGCCCGAGGATCCCCGCCGGGTCGATCTGGAACAGCATGCCCTATTAAAGCTGCGGCGGGTTATGCCGAAGCTGCAAGTGCATTATGTATCCAGCACGTCGATCGGTCTTTTCGAACAAACCAGTCAGGGGTACGGCGAGATTTGGTACGACTTAGGCGGACGCAGGACGATGAGCCGCGTGACTACCGCCGAGGGTGTGCTTGAGCCGATTTACTCGCTGGCCGGCGTCGCGCCGCCCGCCGAAAATGAAGCGGACATTTTTCGCGGGCAGCCGCTCGCTGTTCCGCCCAAGGGCGCTGGAACGGTTTTCTATGTTCTCTGGCCCTGTGTGATCGTAATCAGTGGAATATTAGTAAGAAGAGGGTTCAGATGAAGGCTATTATTCGATGCGGACTTGTTCTTTCTATCACCGTTCTTGTAGCCGCGAGCGCAGTGGCGGCAGACATCAAGGTCGATCTCACCAGTGAACAAGTCGGCAAGCCGCCGGTCACGTTTGAGCCGATGGTGGGAACATGGGTCGTCGCACAGGAGGGCGGCGACAAAGTGATTATGATCGATGGCCGGCCGTGGGTCGCGAGCAAGGACAATCCCACCAAGCTGTTACTCCAGACCGCGCGCAAGCTGTATGGCACCTCCAACGAAGAGCTGATGGACAACGCCAAGCAGTTCGCGTACTATCCGGTCGCTATCCTCAGGAACATGGAGAATTTCTCCAACGGCGCCATCAGCATGAAGTTCAAAACCATAGCCGGCGACTCGGACCGCTGTTCCGGCATTCTCTTCAACGTGAAGCCCAACGGCGACTGGTTGGCGGTCCGCTACAACGACACGGAAAACAATGTCGCGCTGTGGGAATTTCATAACGGGATAAGAAGGAACATCAGGTTCAGCGGCCGCAACAAGCCGTTCATGCTGGAGCGCAGCGCATGGCATGAGTTGAAGATGACCATCGACGGAGCAAGCTTCAAGGCCTGGCTCGATGGAGCGCAGGCGCTGGAATACATACTCGGCAGCGAGCCGCGGGCAGGCAGGAATGGGCCGCCGAACCAGGATTTGTTCCCGGCCAACAATCCTGTACTTCGCCCCCCCGTCGCCGGCAAGGTCGGGCTTTGGTCGAAAACGGACAGCACCAGCTACTTCAAAGACTACGTGGTTAGCCCGCGGCAGTAAAATCGAGCGCGATCCAAGACCGGCATCCGACGTTCATCCCAGCGCCGGCTAACTACGATCTCTGGTAGTAACACATCTGCGTGGTGTAGCCTGAGGTTTTTCGACCATGTATCGATTAATCGCGTTCCTGGGGTTTTCATTGGTCCTCGCCGCTCAGACTCCGGATACCGCGACAATCCATGGCCGTGTTGTCGATCAATCCCGCGCGCCTGCCGCGGGCGTCGCTATCAAAGTCACCAACTCACTTACCCGCGTAGGTCGCACCACACAAACTGACGACGCGGGCAACTTCTCGCTTCCAGGCCTTCCTATCGCGGGCAGCTACACGATCGCTGCGACGAAATCCGGATTCGCCGACGCGCGCGCCGATAACATTACGCTCCAGGGCGGGACCACTGCTGATATCGCGCTGCAACTCAATGTCGCAGGCTCCCAGGCGCAGGTCACCGTCACTGGCGTCCCGGGCGAAATCCGCACTGATTCTCCGCAGCTCGGTGACCGCCTGGATGCCCGCCAGATGGGCGAAACGCCGCTGCCTAACCGGCGCATCACGTACCTACCGCTGCTCAACGCCGCCAATCGCCAGGCCATCAATCAGGGCGACGTCTTCATGAATGAGGATCTGTTTACCACCAACGGCGCGGGCCGGAGGCAGGCGTGGTTCGAGATCGACGGCGCCACCGGCAACGATAGCTGGGGCCGGCAGACCATTTTCAGTAATCTTCCGATCACCTCGCTTCAGGAAATGACCGTGATCGAAAACGAATTCTCCGCCGAGTACGGAGGCGGCACCGGCAGCGCCGTGAACATCATCACGAAATCGGGAGGCAGTCAACTGCAGGGCAACATTCTCGAACTGTGGCGGCCCGCCGGTCCTGAAGCCGCCCTCTCGGGTTTTACGTCCACCAATGCGGCCAGCGGAAACGATATCACCAGCGACACACTCGGGCAGACGGCGGCGTCGCTGGGTGGTCCCATCGGGTCCAGCGGCGCCACGCATTTCTTCGTTGCAGGGGAATTCAGCCGGGAGGATCGCGCGTCGCCGATCATCGCGCCGGTCGCTCCGGGCAGCTACGTCGGGCATTATCGCGGCTGGCTGGCGTTCGTGCACGTGGATCATCAGATCAACGACCGGAACACACGATTTTTCCGCGGGAACCTGGACGGATTTCATGATACGAATCCCAACGGAATCGTCGGCGGCAATACTCTGCCTACGGTGGCTCGAGTGTTTGAACGCCGCACCTATTCCGAAGAGTTGGGCGAAACCGCGGTGCTCTCGCCCACGCTGCTGAACACGGCGCACCTGCAGTATCAACTGGCTTCGCCAATCACTCAGTTCACCCCGGTGATCGATAGCACCCAGTTCGTCGTGCCGATTGCTGGAGTGGGCACGTTCACCACCGGCACTTCGCAATCCGCGCTGCTGATGAACCGCCAGTATCAGGCCAACGATACTCTGTCGAAATCGTGGGGCAACCACCAGGTGAAATTCGGGGCGGACGTGATCGTCGCCCACACCGGCGGGGACAGCAAGGAGTTCGGCGGGCCGATTTATCTTGGTTCGTTCTCCTTCAAATCGTGCAGCCTGGGTGCGGCGGTGTGCGAGAGCCAAGCGTACCTCAGCACTATTGCCAACGTGAACACCTATACGCAGAGCTACGGCAATGCGAGCTACACAGTGAATGACACACTGTGGGCGATGTTCATACAAGACGATTATCATGTGCGTCCGGACCTGACGCTCAACCTCGGGTTGCGCTATGAGCAGCAGACCTTCACCGATTCGCGCAAGGATTTCGCGCCGCGTGCGGGCTTCGCTTATAACGTCCACGGCGACGGAAAGACCGTGGTTCGTGGAGGATTCGGCATCTACTATTCGCAGATTGTCGATAACTCAGAGGCCAACTACGCGCTCACCGGGCCTACAGGCGTGTTCAATTACACCGCCTCGGCGGGCCAGATCGGGTTCCCTACTAGTGTGGCCGCCGTGCCGCTTCCCGCGTTTCCACCCGCCGCACAAGCGCCACTGCGCAATTTGTATGTGCGCCCCGGCGACAACGCGTTTCTCAATCAGTTCTTCCCGGCGTCGGTCCTGGCCGGTTACCAATCGCAACTGCTGAACCCCTACTCAGAACAATGGACCTTCGGGGTGGAACGACGGGTTGCGGCCGACTGGGTTCTGCGGGTCGACTACATTGGATCCCACACACTGCGCATCAATCGGCCACTCGATGTCGATCGCCCGGCGCCGTTCATCCGGACCGCCCCCGGCCAGATTCGCACAGCGCAGCAAGCCAACTGCACGCGTCCTTACTGGATCTACTTCTATGCGCAGCTCGGGACGACCTGCAATCCCAGCGCGGCCAGCAACCCGCAGCCACCCTACGCGCAGATCCTGAGTGACGTGAACGATGGCTATTCCTACTACGACGCCTTGGCGATAAATCTCAGCCATCGGTTTTCGAACCGATTCCAGATTCTGGCAAGCTACGTGTGGTCGCACACCATTGACAACGTCGACCCGGATCTGCCGAGCCAGAGCCCGAATGACCCGAACTTCACCGGCAAGATCGAAAACGGCAACGCTATTTTCGATCAGCGCCAGAGACTTGTGCTGAGCGGGACCTATATTCTCCCCTGGAAGATTCATTTCGGTGGAGTGGGGACGTTAGCTTCTGGGCTGCCGTTTAATTACGTCACAGGCGCGAACAACTTCGGAGATTCCGGCGCCACCGCGGATCGTCCAGTAATCAATGGCGTCGTGATTGGAAGAAATGCCGGGCACGGGCGGCCGGTTTATGACATGTCGCCGTTCCTCGAACGCGCGTTCCCATTTGGAGAGCGCCTGCGGATCGACCTTCGCGTGGAGGCCTTCAACGTGTTGAATCATGCGAATTTCGAGGGCTATATCGGTACCTACGGAAACGAAGCCGCCGCCGCAGCTGGGTTCGGCTCGCCAGGGGCCGGTATCACAAATCAACTTCCGGCTCGGTCGGTGCAATTCTCAGTGCGGTTCGCCTTCTGACGCCTTGGCACAGCGAAAAAACACGGAGCCCGAACCTGGCTGCTGCCCGGGGTTGCTATCTCAGCTGCGCGTTGCCCGATCGCAATTCGATTCCGTCGACGTGAACATCTAAACCCGTGGATGATCGTGAAAATCGGAAAGAGCCAAGTCGAAAGCGTGATCGCGAGACGCCGCGCGGAAGAGCTTTAGCCTTAAAAGGGAGACAAGGTCACCGTCGTGATCAAGTCAACAGAAGCGATGGCTCCCAAAGGATTAGCCCCTACGTTACTTCGACGCGATCGGTCTGTTTATTGTGGTCCAGGGATCGCTCCACCGAGGATCGTGAAGCAACTCTTCGTCGGTCAGCGACTTGAGAAACTCGATCAGATCGTGCTTTTCGCCGTCTGTCAGCCGAAACGGCCGTAGGATGCGCGATTTGTTCGGGTGATCCATCTTGCCGCCGGCCGCGTAGTGATCGATCACTTCTTCCAGCGTCGCCAGGCTGCCATCGTGCATGTACGGCGCCGTAAGCGCGATGTTCCGCAGCGTAGGCGCTCGAAACTTTCCGATGTCTTCAGGTCTGGTGTGTATGTTCATAGAGACCGCGGTTTGGCGGCGCATACAGCGATACGCCCGTGTTGAAAAAGCCGCCGCGCGGATCGCCTTCGCCGCGTTCATCCCGGCTTCCTTCGAATCGGATTGTCGTGAAATTCCAGCCGCCGTGGCACTGAAAGCATCCGCCTCGCTCGCTGGAGGAAAATAGGAGCTCTCCGCGCTTCGCCGAATCCGAGATCGCCGATGAGTCGCCGCCCCAGCGGTATCGGTCATAGGGCGACCTCATGGAAATGATCGTCCGCTCGAACGCGGCAATCGCTTTGGTGACATTCTTGCAGCGTGTAGACGTCGCCGCCTTCCGGGAAGGCCTTGGGGAACAGGCGCTGGTAGACGGGATCGCGCCGCAAGGTGTTCAGGAACTCCTGCTCATGTCCCTTCAATCCAAGTTCGATGGGCTCCTCGCCCAGCATCGGGGTCAAGCGCCTGTTCTTCCAGGGAATCGAGCGTGGGATTCGCCCACGTCAATAGCGGCACATACGCGACGTTGACCAGACTCATGCTGCTGCGCGGATGGAGCTGGCCAGTCGTGCCCTCGGCGCGAGCCCGTCCATCGGTGAAGGCCAGTTCCTGCCGATGACAGCTCCCGCACGATTCTTTCCCGTTCACCGAGATCCGTTTGTCGTAGAACAGATAGCGGCCGAGCTCGACTTTGGCGGCGCTCATCGGATTATCGGCTGGGACCATGGGACGAGGAAATCCTTTGGGCAGATTCCAGTCGAAATCGGCGCCCATCAAGCCGACCGCGATGGCGAATCCGAGGGTGAAGCGCTCTAAGCAACCAGCGTTCCTGTTTCCGAAGTGTCATAGCCGGCCAGCACCTCTAACTTACGGCGCAGCGTGGCCCGCTGCAAGACATCCAGAAACGCCTTGACCGCCGGCAGATCCGCGGTCCGCTTGCGCATCACCAGATCGTAGCGCTCGCTACGCAGCGGAATGAAATCCAGTCCAAAGGTTTGAGCGGCGGAGCGGGTCGCCAGGCACACATCGGCTTCCCGGGAGACCACGCAATACGCAGCCGCAAGATGGCCGAACGCGATCCGATCATATCCTTGGACCTTCTGCGCGTCCATCCCGGTCTTTTCCAGAAGCTTGTCCAGCAGCCCGCGGCTTCCCGAGCCGGGCTCGCGATTCACAAACCTGACGTTCTTCCGCGCCAGATCCTCAATCTTGCGATACGCCCTTCGGGATTTCCAGACGCGATGACCAGTCCCTCTTCCCAGCGCGCAAACGTGACGACGCTGAATTCTTCGTCCGGGAAACTGTTTGCGGATGATACGGCAGATTGAATTCTCCGGTTTTCGGATCTTCCAGATGCGAGCCGGCGATGTGCACTTTTCCTTCGCTGAGCCAGGTGAGCGCCAGTTTGCTGGAAGCCGCCGCGGAGACGATTTCCACGCCGCTGATCTTTTCCACCATTCGGGAAAGCAGACCGGTGGCCGGATCGCACCCCGCTAGCACCAGCCGTTTCTGGGCCGCCTCGTCCTTCGCAAATACCACCAGGTCCGCGCGGCCAGTTCGTCCGTGCCGGTTCGCTTGATGATGCCGTCGGCTTCCGGCATGTAGTAGGGAGATGCGCTCACCGGCACGCTGACCCAGCGCGATCCGATCTGGCAGATGCGCACGGGCTGGCCCTTCGCCGGCGTTTCCGCGCTCAGCACTTCCGCGGCCAGAGACTCGGGCGATTTCTGGGCTCCCGTTCTGAAGCGAAAACAGCTCGTCGACCGTGACTTCCAGCTCGCGCGCAAGATTCAACGCAACTTCGGTATTGGGAACGTAGGTTCCGGCTTCGATCGCGTAAATCGTCTGGCGGCTCACATGTGACGCGGCGCGCCAGGTCCGAGGCGCCCACGCCTCTGCTCTTTCGAATCTGGCCCAGCCGGTTCTCGACGCGCGGCTTCACAATGGTTACTTCCTCAACTGAACGACTTCGAGCTTGGTCAGCATGCGGACCGAGCGCGCTCCCGGTTTGTCCTTCGGCACAACCAGCCGGAAACGGCCCTGCGCGCCGAACAGCGGCTTGCCATTCGCGGTATCCGCCAGCAGAATCTCATTGTCGATAAAGGCGGGGTCGAGTTCGCCGAGCGAGAACACAACTTGATAGCCGTCCTGCGCTTCGGCGAGCACATAGCTCGAAAGCGCTTTGCCGCGAAGTTCGCTTCCTTGCGGAACGCCGGCCTTCTTCAGTACTTCATGGAGCCAGACGCCTTCGTAAACCGTCTCCATTCCGTTGTTCGTGGTCGCACGGTTGCCCGAGGCATTTTCGCGAGATCGTCGGCGGATAATGTGAGCGCCTGCTTGACCGCGCCCGTGACCTGAACCGTTGGCTGCGCGTCCTGCGCCGGCAGCAAGGCTCGCTGCGAGAAGCCCCAAAACCAAAGAGCGTCGTGTATACATGACTACCTCACATTGTAGCGTCTGCCGAGACTCGCCTTACCAGAGCAACTTCAGGCCGAATTGAATCTGCCGCGAGGTCGTGGACGTGCTGGTGATCAGCCCGGCCGTGGGGGAAACGCCGTGGGCGTGAAAGTCACAGGCATTCGGCGTGTTGAAATTGGCGCGGTTTAAGAGGTTGTAAAACTCCGCGCGAAATTGCAGCGTTAAGCCGCTCGCTGATCCGGGTGTCCTTCATCAGCGACAAGTCCCACGGTGGCCAAGCCGGGGCCGATGAGCGTGTTCCGTCCCAGATTGCCATAAAATCCGCTGCTGTTCGGCGGCGCCAGAAACGCGGCGGGGTTGAACCACTGGTTCGGATTGCCCAGGATCACTGGGCCGGTAAAAGCCGGATTCACGAACGGGCGAACCGGATTGCGCGTGTCGCCGTTGTTCGACGGGTTGTAGCTGAGCTGCGGCGAAAACGGGAATCCGCCTTGCAGCGTGACGATGGAGTTGATGGTCCAGCCGCCGGCCAGGCGTTTGCCGAAGCCGCTCGCGTTGTTCAGAAATCGCTTTCCTCGTCCGAACGGCAGTGCATAAGACTGCGCTGATAACGGCCGCGTTGCGAACATCAAAGTTCGCCAGTCCCCGGTCCGCGCGCGGGTTGAACGGATTCGAGAGCCAGCGCGGGCTGATTTCCTGAGGTAGTGGCGTTCAGCGAATCCCCGTCGTCGATGGTCTTCGACCAGGTATAGACTCCGCGCAGCACCAAGCCGCTGCTGAAGCGGCGGTTCAGGTCCACCTGCAGCGCGTTGTAAGAGCTGTCGGCCTCGGAGAAAGTACGTCCAAGTATTGTTGAGCGCGGGATTGGCTCTGGTCGGCGGTAGGGACATAGTAGGTGCCCGGCGGCCACCGGCGTGCCGGCGATGCCGGCCGGGAAATTGGCTGGGATAGGTCGCGGGACACGGAGCGGCCGGACAGATCACGGGAAAAGGCTCGTTCGCATCCACGCCAATGATTTCATGATAGCCGTGCGATCCCACGTATCCGACGGTCAAAGCCGTGTTGGCGGTGAGTTCTTGCTGCGATCGCGGAACGACCAGGAGATCAGAGTCGGAGTCTGCAGATCCGGCTGCACTCCGCCCGGCACCAGCTTCGCGGCCAGACGGCACGGTGGCGAACGGCGACAAGGGCAATTGGAAACCTTGGAGACTCGGAAGGCTGTAGGTTGGATTGAACGGCGCGTTTTGATCGGTGCGATAGCCCAGCGCATCCTGCAGGTCGTTGTACATGCCGAACCCGGCGCGCACGACGGTTTTGTTTTGATTCCCGAACGGGCTCCAAGCCAACCCATCCGCGGTTGCGGCAGGAATTTCGCATTGTTCACGGTAAAGGCCGAGGAACCGATGTGCGGATTGGTGTTGATCACTCCGTTCGGTGAATGTATAGTTGGACGCCCGGCCGTGCACTTCGTTCCAGCCGTTGGTGAACTCGTCGCGGAATCCGACGAGTCACCTTGAGGTTTGGACCAAGGCGAATGGAATCTTCGACATACCACGCTCCCAACCAGGAACGCCAGCCGAGCGGGGTGGGCGCGGGATCGAAAAGAAGAGTTCGCAATCGTTCCTTGCAGGAAGGTCTGCAGACTCGTGAAAGTCGCCTGGCCGAATTGGCTGAGAGCGAGATTTTCGTTGGATTGCAGCCGCTGAAACCACGCGCCGAGCGCTGAACTGATGGCGTCCTTTCGTGAAGGAGACGCGATCTTCATAGGTGAACAGATTTCGCGCGACATGCAGATTGCTTCCGTTATTGCTGCCGGCGAGAGCGATCACGGCGGCCGGGTTCGATGCCGCGCTGCCGCCCACCGACAAGCGCGCCAATCGGATCGCCGGCCAGGAAACCGGGCAGGCTCGCCGCTGGCGTGCCGGGCGTCGGCTCCCCGGTGAAGAAATAGACCGGCTCGCGAGAACCCGACGCGAGCGGTGTTCAGCAGCGGTCGGCGAGAAAATGTGCGTTTCCTCCAGGCTCGCCACTTGCTCGCGAAGGTCTTCGCGACATTGGGGCTGTAAAGCATTCGTGCTGAGGGGCGTGAAGTCAGTGCTGTCGTCGATGGTGTAGATCGCGCTCAGCGAATCTTTTCGTGAAAAGATGTGATCCAGCCGGGCGGTTCCGAAATTATCGCGGATGGTTTGCAGCGGGTTGTTGAACGCTTCCGAGATCCCGCCGAAATCCGGAGCACCCGGGCTCGGCGCCGGCCACGCGTTGATCAAGCGGCGAGACCTTTACGAACGCCAATCCCGACGCAGGGCAGGGACTGGGCGCGGGCTGAGATCAGCTTGCACGGCAGGAACCCATTTCGCATATTGTTGTCGGGGACCAGATCCACGCCGGTTTGATGCAGATTCTTGGTGGAACCCTTCGTAGTTGGCGAAGACAAAACGTCTTGTCCTTCCGGAGCGGCCCTCCGAGAGCCGCCCCAAACTGATTCTGCGTAAAGCCCGGAACCGAATGTCCATCGAAAAAATTGCGCGCGTCAAAGATATTATTCCGGATGAATTCATACGCAGAGCCGTGAAACTGATTGGTGCCGGATCGGGTGACGATCAAGACCTGCGCGCCCGGCCGCTTGCCATATTCGGCGCCATAGGAGTCGCGCAGCAGGTTGAACTCCTGAACTGCGTCGACGCCCAGCAATAGCTGGCTGGTTCCGCCCGGCTGCATGTTGTTTTCGGCTGCGCCAGTGAATTCGATGCCGTTCAGCAGGAACAGATTCTGCTGCGGCCGATTGCCGGAAACCGCAAAGTTATTCCCAACCGTCGAATTGGACCCGCCGATACCGCCGAACTTCTCCGATGTGAAATTGACGACGCCGGGATTCAGCGTGAGCAGTTCATCGAAGCTCCGTCCATTGAGCGGAAGATTCTTCACCTGCTGTTCGCCGACCAAGCCGGAGATGTCCGCGGTGCGACACTAACCAAGGGGCGTCCGCGTTGACCGTCACTTCTTGGCTCACCTCCCACGCTCAGACCCAAATCCACTGTGGCGTTTTGACCCACTACCAAGTGAACGCCTGTCCGGACCGCATCGGTAAAACCCGGCTTCTGCGCACGGATCTCGTATTCTCCAACCGGCAGAGAGAGAACTCGATACAGCCCGGAACCATCCGTTGAAGTGGTCCGGACAGCTCCTGTGTCGACACTCTTCACGGTGACGGTGGCGCCTGAGACCACTGCGTCGGACTGGTCCGTTACAGTGCCTGAGAGGATCGCCGAAACTTGGGCGGTGAGCGAGTGAGAAGCATGGCCCCAACAAAAACCACAAGAAGCTTAGCCGTAATTGGTTAGACATAATTGTAGTGCGAGAAGAACGTCGTTATGTTAACACAACAGGCCAGCTGTTGTAGCGTCCACGAGACGGCATATAATAAACGCAACAGTCTCGTTTATGCACTTGCCGACACAGAGGATGGCTACTATGCGCGGCCGCGCTTTTCGGCTCTTGCGGCTCGCGGCCAACTCCCGAACCACCAGCGACCACTCACCGTCGCGGCCGCTGCAAACCTAACGGATGTTTTCGCAGAGGTCGGCCGCGCCTTTAAGACGAAAACGGGCACCGAGGTGGTTTTTAGCTATGGACCCACTGCTGAATTAGCGCAACAGATCGACAACGGCGCTCCGTTCGACCTTTTCGCCGCGGCCGATACGGAACATGTCGATTCCCTCGTCAAGTCCCGAAAGCTCACCGCCGACAGCCGGGCCGTTTACGCCGTGGGTCAACTTGCTCTCTGGATTCCCAAAGGCGAGCAAAGCGGCATCCGCGAGTTGAAAGATTTGGCGGGGCAGCAGGTTCGCTTTATTTCCGTGGCTCAACCCGAGTTGGCGCCTTACGGTCAAGCGACGATCGAGGTCCTGAAGAATTCACATCTTTGGGAGGCCGTGCAGCCAAAGGTGGTTTACGCAAACAGCATTAGTCAGGCCAAGCAGATGGCGGCGTCGGGAAACGCCGACGCGGCGTTCACGGCTTATTCGCTGGTGCTGCACGACGGAGGAACGGTTCTAAAGATCGATCCGCACCTCTACCATCCGATCGAGCAGGCGATTGCGATTGTGGCTCGATCCGCCCGGATCGAAGAAGCGAAACAGTTTCGCTCATTTCTCCTCGGCCCAGACGGTCGGACGATCCTAGCTGACAGCGGATACCTATTGCCGTAGAAGAGGGCCGTCAATGCCCGCCCCCTGTTAGCCTACGGCTAATGTACCAGCAGCTCAATGATCAGATGCTTCCTGCTTGCGGTGCGCCATGCCCTCATCGATGGCTACTTTCGTTTGGTGAAGTGATGTGGCGAGCGAATCTCTCGATACGCGTCGCACGATGGGCGTCACGAATAGGCGGAACGCCGCAGGAATATCGCGGCTTAATGCGATGGCTTCGAGCTCCGCATACACCCCGCCATCGCGCTCCTCCAGGCGTGTGATGCTGGATAGCCGCCATATAAGGCCGGTGCCATGGTCCTCGGGCAAGGTTCGCTGCTCCTGTCGTTCCAAATTTATCAAGTTCCTGGATGTGCACTGTATTGGAAACGCTGTACCAGCGCCGTTCATCCACGCGAAAATAGGAAGCTTCGCATTCAGTATCGAGAGCCGTCTTCGCTACCACCGATCTGTTCGCGAGGCGCATGGAAAAGAGATCTTTCACTCCGTCAGTGCTGTGAGAGAGTGAGTCGAGTACTCCCGGTTGGTAAATTTCCTTGTACCGGTCATAGTCCCGTAGAATCCGCAAAATATCCTCGATTTTCGCATTTGGGACGAAGCCCACACCAAGCCAATCGTGGATGAGTCCGGAGGGAACCTTCTTTGGAATATGCGGGCCGATCGGCGCGATGTAGGGTCCCTTGGTCCGAATATCCTCGGCGCGAGATGGTTCGTCATCGAGCCATAGAAAATGAGCGCCCGGCTGGAGACGCGCCTGCATCGCGGCATTTGCTTCCTGAAGATAGGCGTCCCAGGCTGCCTTCGTTTCTGGTTTGAGGGTGGCTGCGTCGCTGGACGGATAAAATCCCAGCAGAATCAAGATGCCCCCTAGTTGAATCTTGTTAGTCATATTGTTATCTCAGGAAAATGGCCTATTAGACACAATAGCGGACGCCACGTCCTTTGTGAGCGTGGGATGGTCGCGATAGAATCCCGCAACGTGTAGAGCAGACTCGAGCGGAAGGGGGACAAACCCGTGGGCGATGGGTTTTCAGCGAACGCCGGCTCGACGCCCAGGTCTTCGGGCCTGACTTCTTCAGCATACAAATAGCGGCCGGCCTATCGTGCTTTTTGAGATTTGCCTCCCTCCTCCCAATAATCAGATACGTTCAAAGGAGCCTGCGATGCAGCTTCTTAGGCATCTTGCACGGGAAAGCCCTCCGCACGGTTTCCGACCGTTCGAGCAGGGCTTGTGCCGATTGCTTTCGGAGCCGACTCCCTCGCCTCGGCTGAGCAACTCCACCGAGGCGCGATCCTCCGTGGAACAGGTCAGAGTATCATGCAGTAGAAAAGGGCCCGGTCAAAAGCGGAACTTCTCACTTTGCAGAAAACCGGAACTTCTGACTTTGCGCTGACAGCCAAATTCGCCCTCTTGACTGAATCCGCGTCTTCATTGTAAGCTTCTGGTGCTGCTCTCCACGTTCCCGAGACCCGCAGGCGCGTTTCCCCGGGCATCGTTTCCCGGCCGAGTAGCCAAGCGAATTTCCAGTCTTAAAACAGGCCGGGAATGCCCGAGTCTTTGTGTTCCGGTCGGGAAAACAATTATGATGACAGATCTGCGGCAAGTACTTACTTCCGTCGTCGTGTTTTTCGTGAGCGCCGTAACTGTCTGGAGTCAGTCTGGAACTCCGGCACCCGGCAGCGCGCCCATTGTGCAACCGGGCGCGCCTGGGCAAAGCAGTAAGATCCTTTCGCCGGAGACTGCCGTCATTCCCCTCCGAACGCCTGCGGTGGCTGATATCAACTTCATGCAAGGGATGATCATGCATCATTCGCAGGCAGTGGAGATGACCGAACTGCTTCGGACCCGCAGCCGCAACCAAGACCTCCAAGCGTTGGGTAAGCGGATCAGCATCTCGCAGACGGACGAGATGAAATACATGAAGCAGTGGCTTGAAGATCGCGGCCAGCCGGCGTCCATGGAGCATGGCCACATGGATCATATGGCTGACATGAAAGGCATGGACCACATGAACATGATGGACTCCATGCCACTGATGCCGGGCATGCTGACTCCACAGCAGATGAAGGCCTTGGAACGGGCCACCGGCCCGGCATTTGATCACCTGTTTTTGACCGGCATGATTCAGCACCACACGGGCGCCTTGGTTATGGTGCAGGATCTCTTCGATACGCCGGGAGCCGGCCAGGATGCCGTCTTGTTCGACTTCGCCACCGACATCGATAACACCCAGCGCGCCGAGATTAACATCATGCGAGGCATGCTCCTCAAGGAGAAGAAATGATCGAACAACGAGCTTCACGGCTTTCGCGGCATACCCTGACCCTTTCATTTGCGTTGTCTGTTTTTTTCCCCGTGCTCTGCGCGGGTCAAACCAGCGCCCCTGCCTCGGGACGTCTTTCGGCTCCGTCCAATCCGCGCGCGTCATCCGACGATCCGCGGGTGGGGCTCAAGGCAGGATTATACGACGCCGGCGAAGCGGTTTTCGGACTGGAGAAGCTTGCCTCTATTCCCAAGCCACCCGGATTCGCCCCTGGCAATTTCATTCCAAACGGTGCTCCGCCAGCAGCCACCGGAGCCGCCGAGCCCCGGGTCAGCCTGCGCGGCCTCCTTCGGTTCAATACGGTTCCACCAACTCGGATCTGGCTTTCAGCGGTAACCATGTTTTTGTCGGTAACTACAACGGGATAAATTTTTACGACATCGACAACCCGGCGCAGGTCAAGCTCCGAGCTTCCCTGGTCTGCCCAGGCGGTCAGGGAGACGTCTCGGTGTACGGCCATCTCCTCTTCATGTCGGCGGAGGCAATCAACGGACGCCTCGACTGCGGCACTCAGGGCGTGCCTCTGCCGGCCGGTTATGTCCCACCCCCGACGCCACCTCCGGCGCCCGGTCGTCCATGGGGTTGAGCCGGAGCGAAAGCCACGTCCGCTTCCGCCCGCCAGCCCGGACCGGTTCCGCGGCGTGCGCATCTTCGATATCAGCGACCTCTCGAATCCGAAGCAGGTAGCCGCCGTGCAGAGCTGCCGCGGCTCCCACACGCATACGCTCGTGATCGACCCCAAAGACAAGGACAATGTTTATATTTATATCTCCGGCACCGGAAGCGTTCGGCAGGCCGAAGAACTGGCCGGGTGCTCCGGCGGGGACGATCCTGCGGCCAATCCCAACACCTCGTTATTCAGCATCGATATCATCAAGGTGCCGCTGGCAGACCCGGAGCTGGCGAAGATCGTATCCAGCCCGCGCCTCTTTACCGATGCGCAAACCGGAGCCATCAATGGCCTTTGGAAGCGTGGCAACCATGGCGAAGGCACCCAGACCACGGCGGGCACGGATAAATGTCACGACATCACGGTCTATGCGGCCATCGGGCTGGCCGCGGGCGCGTGTTCCGGCAATGGAATACTGATCGACATACACGACCCGCTCAATCCAGTCCGCATTGATGCCGTTAGCGATCCGAACTACGCCTTCTGGCATTCCGCCACCTTTAACAACGCAGGCACCAAGGTATTGTTCACGGACGAGTGGGGTGGCGGCGGGCAACCCCGATGCCGCGCGACTGATCCGATGAACTGGGGCGCCGATGCCATCTTCGAGCTCTCGAAGGGCAAGCTAAAACTCGCCTCTTACTATAAAATGCCGGCCGCGCAGACCGAATTCGAGAATTGCGTGGCGCACAATGGATCGCTGATCCCTATTCCGGGTCGTGACATCTTTGTGCAGGCCTGGTATCAGGGTGGCGTCTCGGTGGTGGATTTCACGGATACCGCCCATCCCATCGAGATCGCCTACTTCGATCGCGGACCTTTGGACGCGACCAAACGCGGTATGGGCGGCTATTGGTCCGCTTATTGGTACAACGGGTACATCTATGGTTCGGAGATTGCACGAGGGGTCGATGTGTTCAAGCTGTCGCCGAGCAAGTTCATTACGCAAAATGAGATCGACGCCGCCAATCAAGTGCATTTTGATGAGCTCAATGTCCAGAACCAGCCGAAAATTACCTGGCCGGCAAACTTCGTGGTTGCCCGCGCCTATATCGACCAGCTTTCCCGTAGCGGCGCGCTTGCGCCCGCCCGGATTGCCGCGCTGAACGACCTAATCGCTAAAGTCGACGCATCCCCGTCGGACGCTAAAGGAGTCGCCGACCTCAAGGCCATGGTGGTGAGCCTCGAGAAGGACGCAGTCGCGGCGAAGTCACCGGCGGACGCGGAGCGCATGCGCGCATTGGCGGCGATCATGAAAGAGAGAGGGACTTCGCGTCTCTAGTCCGACTCCCGGGGTTTGACCAGCCATCCACGTTTCCAGAGTTCTCGTTTGGCGGTCCGCGCGCGAACGTTTCCTCGTCGGTCCGCTCTTACCGAGGTTGGGCATTTCAATTCGCCGACAACGGGGGGCGAGCCCGGAATCCAGAAACCAATGCGAGTCAAGCACCACATGACGAAGGACTCGGCCTGACAATTCCTGGTCCGGTGTTTTTCAGCAATAGCTTAAGTACAACCGCTGTTTTACTCGCCGCTGAGTCCAGAGAGAGTTCCTAATCCGGGGCCGGCCCCAGTCCGCCTCCGAAGATAACAAAACCGTATCTGGCGCGAGGTGATTCTGGTATCCGCTCGCGTTAGCGACGTCAACCTAAAAGACGTAGTTTTCCCGCGACATCGCTATCCTAAGAAGAGTGAGCTTCCTCGATAATTTAGAAAACAATCTGAAGGCGCTGGAATCACGGGACGAAAGAGATCCCGCCGCCCTGGCGCGCGCGGCTGCCGAGCGAGAGGCTGCCCGATCGGTGGCATTGCAAATCGCGCCCCACGCCGAGGCCCTGCGCAACGGACCATTCAAAGATGGTTTGCTGACCGCCTGCCGGGACATCGGTCACCGCAGGCGAATCCTGGTGCGGCCGGTCTGGGTAGATTCGACGCTCCGTTTGGAAGCAGGCGCCAAAAAACTGGAACTGCGTCCTACGGTGGGCGGCGTGCTCGCAGTTTTCTTGGACGAGGGCAGGGAACTGGAGAGCACACCGATCGACCTATCTAGTGATCCTGTCAAATTAGCGGAAAAGTGGCTCGCAGCCAAGGGCGCCTAGCAGATTCAAAGCTCGGCGACCGCCTCATCTGGCGGAACCAAATCCGTTCTGCATCGTATTACCTTTCATGAATTCACTGAGGCACGTTTTCCGGCGATTCGGGCGCGCCCCGATGTTCACCTCGGTGGCATTGATTACGCTGGCGCTCGGAATCGGCTCTAACACGGCCATTTTCAGCGTCGTCAACGGAGTCCTGATCAAACCGCTGCCCTATCCTGACGCGCGGCAACTGGTGGGGGTCTGGCACCTCGCGCCGGGGGTGACCGGAATCGCAGGCAATATCAACTGCTCGCCCACCATGTACTTTACATATCGGGAGGAAAACAGTACTTTTCAGGATTTTGGTTTGTGGTCGAACGACGGCGTAACCGTGACGGGCGCGGGCGACCCCGAGCAGGTCCGTGCGTTGGACGTGACATACGGTACGCTCCAATCCCTGGGCGTTCAGCCGGCGGCGGGACGCTGGTTTTCGCAAGCTGACGATACTACCGGCGCGCCAGACACGGTGATACTCACCTACAGCTATTGGCAGCGGCACTTCGGCGCAAGCCCGGAATCCGCGGTTGGACGCACGTTGATCGTAGATTCAAAACCACACGTCATCGTCGGCGTGATGCCCCAGAATTTCCGGTTCCTGAACTCTCGCGCAGATCTGATCTTGCCGCAGAAATTCGACCGGAATAAGATCTTCCTCGGCAACTTCAGCTATCAGGGAATCGCGCGGTTGAAGCCGGGCGTCACCATCCGACAAGCTGATACCGACGTGGCACGGATGTTGCCCATCTGGCTGAAGGCTTGGCCCGCGGCGCCCGGTTTCAGTCGGGCGCTTTTCGAAAATGCGCGCTTTGCGCCTTTGGTTCAGCCCTTGAAGCAGGAAGTCGTGGGCGACATCGGGGCAACGCTCTGGGTTCTGATGGGAACCATCGGGCTCGTGCTGCTGATCGCGTGCGCCAACGTCGCCAATCTGCTATTGGTGCGCGCCGAAAGCCGGCAGCAGGAACTGGCTATTCGGGCGGCTCTGGGCGCAGGGTGGAGGCGAATCGCCGGCGAGATGCTGCTCGAAAGCCTGACTCTCGGAATCTTGGGCGGAGCGCTGGGGCTGGCGCTGGCGTACGCGGCCCTGCGTATGTTGATCGCTCACGGACCGGCGACCCTGCCGCGGATCGGCGAAATTGGGATCGATCCGATGGTGCTGGGATTTACATTCGTGGTTTCGCTGCTGGCCGGCTTGTTCTTTGGCTTGATACCCGCGATCAAGTATGCCGGGCCGCATTTGGCGTTAACACTTCGCGGTGGCGGACGCACCATGAGTCAGGGCCGCGAACGGCACCGCGCGCGAAATCTGTTGGTCGTGGCGCAAGTGGGTTTGGCGTTGGTGCTGCTGATTGGCTCGGGGCTGATGATTCGAACGTTCCAGGCATTGCGGAGCGTTCAGCCGGGATTTACCCACCCCGAGCAAGTGCAACTGCTGCATATTTCAATTCCAGACGCACAGGTGAAGGAGCCAGAGCGTGTGATGCGCATGGAAAACGAGATGATCGACAAGCTGGCCGCAATTCCCGGTGTCGCATCGGTCGGGATTAGCCAGCGCCGCTCCGCTCGAAAGATTCAACAACCAGAACGATCTGCTCTACGCGCAGGACAAGACTTATTCGTCCGGGCAGATTCCCCCGATTCGGGCGTTTCGGTACATCTCGCCAGGGTTTCTGAAAACCGACGGCACACCATTGATCGCGGGACGAGAGTTTACCTGGACCGATGTCTATGACAAGCGCCACGTGGCGATGGTTTCCGAGAATCTGGCGCGAGAAATGTGGGGCTCGGCCGCCGCCGCGCTCGGGAAGCAAGTGCGAACGGGACTCCAAAATGACGCTTGGCGCGAGATCGTGGGTGTGGTGGGCGACGTGTATGACAATGGCGTGGAGCAGAAAGCCCCGTCGTTCGCCTACTGGCCGTGCATGCTGGATCATTTCGAGCTCGAAGCATTGCACGCGACCCGCTACGGTGTGTTCGCGGTCCGGACGAATCGTGCCGGCATGGAGAGTTTTCTTGCAGAAGCCCGCCGAGCCATCTGGTCCGTCGACGCGAATGTGCCAGTGTTCCGGGTGCGGACGCTGAAAGATGTTTATGACGAGTCGATGGCGCGAACGTCCTTCATGCTGGTGCTGCTTGCGATCTCGGGCGTGATGGCTCTGGTGCTGGGAGTCGTAGGTATTTATGGCGTCATCGCGTATGCCGTCACACAGCGGACACGCGAGATCGGCATCCGCATGGCGCTGGGGGCGCAGCCTGCGGGACTTCAGGGAATGTTTGTGCGCCAAGGTTTGGTATTAGCAGCCGTAGGTGCTGCGCTGGGCCTCGTGGCGGCGGTCATGCTCACTCGTTTGATGTCTTCGCTGCTGTTCAAAACTACGCCACTCGATCCTACGACGTATGCCCTGGTCTCCGGGCTGTTGATCACGGCCGCGGCTCTAGCGAGTTACGTTCCAGCACGGCGGGCCACAGCCGTAGATCCAGTGGAGGCGTTGCGTACTGAGTAAAGCGATCACCACTTTTGAGGGTTCGCGAAAATAAACTTAAATATCGTCCCTTCAATTCATTACCAGCCAAAATACGCACCACATTTCCATCACTTTCTAAGCGACTCAGTGTTATGCTTTGGTTAAACCGAAGCGGGAGGCAGTCAATCCGATGGGCGTTCTGCTGCACGCGCACTACCGCCTTATGGGACCGGGCGGCCAAAAGGTCGTTATGCCGGCGCCGATCGACAAAGACACGCCAAACGCGCCGTGGTGGTGGGATCATCTCGCCAATCAAGCCGCGGATTTCAGGCGAACCGGTTTCACCGCCGTGCTGTTGCCTCCGGTCTCAAAGACAGCCTCGGGCGCTGCTGCGGACGCCGATGGCTACGGGCTCTTCGACAACTACGATATTGGCTCGAAGAATCAATTCTTCAATATCCCGACGCGCTTCGGGGACCACGAACGATTGCGCCGTATGATCGCGGTCATGCACGCTTGCGGGATGCAGGTGTATGGCGACGTCGTGCTGCATCAATACGACGGCGGAGACAACGGCACGTATACATACCTGGGCGCGGACGGCAAGACGCGGAATGGACGGTTCCCCAAGCACCCGTCCTGTTTCGTGGGCGCTCCCCCGCGCGTCCCGGTCGACCCGGTTGCGAATCCCGAAGGCAACTTCGCCTTCGGGGACATGGCCTCCTACATCAATTCGACCCCGAAGGGCTACATGCTTTCGGGCGTTATCGATGCGGCCGACTGGCTTACCCGGACGCTGGACTTCGACGGTTACCGGGTCGACGACACCAAAGGCATGGCGGTAGAGGCGGTCCGGCAATTTCTGGAATTGAAGGCCATGGCCGGCAGGTTTGCCGTAGGCGAGTATTTCGACGGCGATCCGTCTGCGCTGCACTGGTGGGTTGAGAATAGTGGAATGGGCGGAAGATCCGCCGTCTTCGACTTTACTCTGCATTGGGCCATCCAGGCCATGTGCAATAACAATTCGCGCTGGTGGATGGGCGGTTTAGAGGGCGCAGGCTATATAGCAATTGATCCAACCAAAGCGGTCACGTTCGTCGACAACCCGGACACGGATCTGTCGTACGGCGAGAACGTGATCTGGAATAAGATGCTGGGTTACGCCCTGATATTAACGGCCGAGGGATACCCGTCCGTTTATTACAAGGACTACAGCACGGACCCAGGCTGCTACGGCTTAAAGCCGCTGATCGATAACCTGATCTGGATCCACGAGAACCTAGCTTTCGGAACAACCAGGACGCGCTGGGGGAACGATCCGCAGGTCTACGTGTTCGAGAGGCAGGGATATCCAGGGCTGCTTGTCGCGCTCAACAACGATCAGTCCAACAGTTATCAGCGTACCGTCCAGACCAGCTTTGGCCCCAATACTCAGTTGCACGAGTACACGGGCAAGCATCCCGACATTTGGACAAACGGGCAGGGGGAAGCGACTTTCACGGTCCCGCGAAACATCAACGGCCAGAGCTATCTTTGCTTTTCGCGCACCGGCTATGCGCAGCCTTTCTCGCTTGGTCAAATCACGACCACACAAACATTTTTCGGCGCAGCGGACTTGGATAATGGACCCGCCATGAATGGAAGTGTCGGGCAGCCAAACCGCATCTGGTGCCAGCAGGGCACTGCGCTCGACGTCGAGTTGAAACCGGACACAGCGGGTTTCAGCGCCGCCTCGAAAATCGTCTTGGAAATTGCCGACGATCAGGGAGCCGTCCTGAAGAGCGTGCAATTTACAGCGGGCTCAAAAGAGGCGCGGGCGTCTATTAACGCCCACAAATCGGGATGGTTCGCATTGCGCCTGACCGGCGATGCGCTGCCGCCTACCGGGGCCGCATACGAACTTACAGTAAATTATACGGGCACGCAGGAACTCGCGCTATGAGCTTTGCAATCACGACGCGATCTTATGACAACTTCCGCTCCGGCGCCAATGTTCAGGAGACGATTCTGACGCCGGCGGCGATCCGCGCGCAGGGCATTGAACGGCTATTCACGCTCGCTCTGCCCGGTGATGCGCGAGGCTGCGAGGCTCAGCCGCTCATCGTTCCTCAAGTGAAACTGGCGGACGGAAGCACGCACGACGTGGTCTATATCGCCAGCATGGCGAATCAGGTGTTTGCCTTCGACGCAAACACGGGTGCGCAGTTATGGATGGTCCAGCTAGGCACGCCAATAAAGGGGACCAACCAAATCGACGGATACCTCATCAACGATCGCTGGGGTATCTTGTCGACGCCGGTGATAGACACGGCAGCCGGCGTGTTGTACGCATGTGCGTGGATCAGCATCGATGGATCCGTGGCAAAGGGCCAACACTATTTGTGCGCTATTCGCCTGCGCGACGGCAGTTCAGTGCATCAACCACTCAACCTGGAAGGCGTTTCTTATGATCCGGGACATGGATTGCCCGTTCAAAAGTTTCGGTCGGTCGAAAGAAAGCAGCGTGCGGCTTTACTGCTCGTGAACGGCGCCGTGTTCGTTGGTTTCGGAACCATCGCCGAGACTGCTTCCACGGCCCGAGGATGGCTGATTGCGGTAGATACGGCCAGGTTTCAGGTATCGGCGGCCTGGACGTCGACATCCCGCGGGAGTGGCGGTGGAGTCTGGCATTCTGGTGGAGGACCTGCGGCCGACGCCCAAGGCAACATCTACGTCGTGACCGGGAACGGAGCTTTTGATGCCGTAAGCGACTTCGGAGAGAGCATCGTAAAGCTTCGGTACACGCCGCCGAGCGCTGGCGCCCAGGGATCCCTGGGGGTAGCGGATTGGTGGACGCCCTGGACCGACAATGGACGCACCGGTGCGCAGCCGGAGGGAGAAGATAACTCCGTGCCTCGGCCGTCCAACGTACGCATGGTCCCGCGCCTCGCGGCCAGGGGCGTTCATCCCAAGGACATGGGCGGGGCCTGGGGAGATCAGGATTTTGGCTCGGGCGGACCCGTGCTGGCCCCCGACATCAGTGTTCTGCTGGCCGCCGGTAAGGATGGCATTCTTTATACCGCCAACTTGCAGAACCTCGGCAAGACGCAGCCTGCGAACCTCGCGCCGGCAACAACCGAGCAGAACTACCAAAAGCTAAAAGCGCCACCCATCTTCTATACCTATTACCCCGGTCCGCAGCTCAATCCTGCGCCGACGGCGGTGGATACGTTGAATGTGCTGGAAGGGCAGCGCACGCATCACTTGCATGGAACGCCAGTGATCTGGAAGAGCGCCGCGCACGGTCTCACTCATTTCTGCTGGGGTGAAAATGGCAATCTGCGCGCGTGGTCGATCGCGGGATCGGGGGTGTCGACGTATCTGGCTTGCGGCGCGGAAGTAGCATCGGTCGATTCGCCGGTCCCGCCCGGCGGAATGCCCGGTGGAATGATTTGTCTCTCGGCTAACGGAGCGAGCGGCGGAGTTTTATGGGCATCCATTCCATATACGGACGCCAACATGGAGGTGAGTCCGGGGCGGTTTCTGGCCTATGATGCGGCCAATTTCGGCAAATACGCCGATGGCAGCGGGTCGATTGTGCCTTTGTGGGACAGCCAGCAGTGGAACTGGCAGTTTACTCACAACAAGTTCAACCGCCCAGTGGTTTGGAATGGCAAGGTGTTCCTGCCGACTTATGACGGGAACGTCTTGGTACTTGGGCTGGCGCCAATATAAATCGGGGACTTCGGTTGTTCGGTGATTTGCTGCAATATCCCGAGCATGTCCCAGTTCTGCCAGCCCGTCACAAATTTCCCATTCTCGATCTGGACTATGGTCATTCCGGTGGCCTGAACATTCTTGTTGGTCGGAGGCATCCCCAGCCCTTTGCCTGTGTGCCGCATGGTGCATACCCATCGAAGACAAACCTTGTCGCCCTCGGCCACGGCATCTTGAACCGAGATACGAATATCGGAGAAGGTGGCTCGCATCCGGTCAAAAAAAGGATAAAAGCCCTCGGTGCCTTTTATCGCGTCGTTTGAGTCGTATATCACAGCGTCGGTCGCGAGCAATTCACGAATAGCTTCGCGGCGCCCCTTATTCCAGACTTCCTCAAACCACAATTTAGCCAATTCCTTATTGGCTTCGGACATTTTTCTTCCTCTCCTCCGGGCGAGACCGGCGTTTCCCCGATCGTTCATGGTAGCAGGTAACTAACGGTGACTTGTGAAACTTACACGCCATCTTGAAGATCATTGGGATGTGAGCATTCCTGTTCGCGATTTCGGTCGTACTGGCGTCAAAGTCTCCGCTCTCGCTTGCGGCGGGCACCATCTGGGCGATCCCGACGAGGAACGCGTCGCCCGGCAAATCGTCAATCAGGCCATCGATGGCGGCATAACCTTCTTCGACAACTGCTGGGAATATCACGAGGGCAAGTCCGAAGAGTGGCTCGGCAGCGCGCTGAAGGGCAAGCGCGACAAAGTCTTCCTGATGACCAAGGTATGCACGCATGGCCGCGACAAAGCGCTCGCCATGAAGATGCTCGAAGAATCGCTGCACCGGCTGCAGACCGATCACCTCGATCTGTGGCAGGCGCACGGCATGGTGTTCGAGAACGATCCGGCCCTGTTCATCCGGCCCAATGGCGCCGCCGAGGCTTTGGAGCTTGCCAAGAAACAGGGCAAGGTGCGGTACGTCGGCTTCACCGGCCACAAAGATCCCAATGTTCACATGGGCATGCTCAAAACGAACTTTCCGTTCGACGCTGTGCAAATGCCGCTGAATCCATTCGATGCGACCTTCGAGTTCAGCTTTGAGCGATTGGTTCTGCCGGAGCTGAACCGTCGCGGCATTGCTGTTCTGGGCATGAAGCCCATGGGCGGCACGGCCGAGTCCGTTAAGAAGGGCGTCGTAGGCGCTGACGAACTGCTGCGTTACGCCATGAGCTTGCCGGTAACGACCACCATCGCAGGCATGGAAAAGCCCGAAATCTTAGAGCATCACCTGCGAATCGCCATAAACTTCCAGCCGATGAAGCCCGAGGAAATGCAGGCGCTGCGCGATCGCCTGCGCCCATTCGCCGCCGATGCGCGCTTTGAACCCTACAAAGTTTCGCTGAAGTTCGACAATCCGGAAGCGCGGCTCGCCCACGAATTTCCTCTCGACATGCAGCAGAAGGAAGTGAAGGAAATGCTGGGCGCGTCTCAGAACACCGGCAAACCCTATCCGAAATACAGTCCGCAGCAGCAGTAACAAGCAGATATGGCGAATCGTCTTTCTCGTCGCAGTTTTCTACAAACCACCGCCTTGGGCACAGGAGGTCTGGCTATGGCACAACCCGGCGCGAGCGTACCGAAGCGGTCCCTCGGCCGAACCGGGCTCGAAGTATCGTGCATGGGCCTGGGAGGCTATCATCTCGGGACCATCCAGGACCAGCAAATGGTCGACCGCGTCGTAAATGAAGCGATCGACTCCGGAATCAACTTCTTCGATAACGCTTGGGATTATCACGATGGGAGGAGCGAAGAGGTGGTCGGGCAAGCCTTGGCGGGCAAGCGGGATAAGGTCATCGTTATGACCAAAGTCTGCACGCACGGCCGTAAGAAGGACGTGGCCATGCAGCAGCTCGAGGAATCGCTGCGGCGGCTGAGAACCGACCATATCGACGTGTGGCAAATACATGAGGTCATTTACTGGAACGACCCGGACCTGATCTTCGCATCGGGCGGCGCGGCAGAAGCGCTGGTGGATGCAAAGAAGCAGGGGAAGGTGCGATTCGTCGGATTTACAGGGCATAAAGATCCTCGTATTCACCTGAAGATGCTCTCGCACAAATTCCCATTCGACACCGTTCAGATGCCGTTGAACTGTTTCGACGCTACGTATCGGAGCTTTGAGCAGCAGGTCCTTCCCGAACTGAATCGTCAGGGCATCGCGCCATTAGGTATGAAGAGTTTCGGTGGCAGCGGTGAAATGCTGCGAAAAGGCGCTGTCACTCCCGTGGAAGCGCTGAGCTACGCGATGAGCCTGCCGGTGGCGGTCACCATCAGCGGCGTCGATACGCTGGAGGTGCTGCATCAGAACCTGGGGATAGCCTGCGGGTTCAAGCCACTGGAAGCCTCAGCTATGCAGGCTTTGCGCGAGCGATGCCGGACATATTCCGCCGACGGCCGCCTGGAGCTGTTCAAGATGACCGTGAAGTACGACGGAAAAATCGGACGCGAGCAGCACGGGTATCAGTCGCCAGAGGAATTGCCGTTGTAGTTTCACTCCCTCTGGTCGTGGCTCAGAAAATGCTTGACCGTGAGGGAGCGATCTATTCCGCCGCTAGCTAGCGCGGCCGCGGCCACCAGGCCGATCGGAACCGCGCCGCAGGTAACGGGATCGAAGCGCCTCACTTCGAACAACAGCGACGACATCAGGCGCGTGAGCGCGACTGAGGCGCCGAGTCCGCAAACAACTCCCGCTGCCGTTAGTTGCAAACCCGTTGCGCACGAATATCCCCGCCAGTTGCCGGCGCTGCGCGCCACTCGAATTCCACTCTCGCGCGTGCGCTGCGATATCGAGTAGGCGATCACGCCGTAAATTCCGAGTAAGACCCAGTAACAGCGCCATGCTTCCGGCTATGGCGAGCATGATCGCTCCCGATTTACTCGTTACAACCTGAAACGATTCGCTGCCGGACCTTCAGTCCGCGCAGGATCGTATGATCATCGGCGATGAGTACCTTAGTCATGTTTCGTCGCCCGGCCGTTTCTGGGTTCCCACCGGAATCCGGACCATGACTGTGGTGCCAGATGCTGCAGCGCCGCTGACTGTGAACTCGCCTCCCAGCAGCAGAGATCGCTCCCGCATCCCCAGGATGCCCAGCGAGTTGATCGCTGAAAGCTGCTCCGCGGTGATCCCTCGCCCGTTGTCGCGAATCTCCAAAGCCAGAATGCCATCCTCTTCAGCCAACCGTATCCTCACCTGAGTCGCGTTGGCGTGCTGTGAGACGTTGGTTAGCGCCTCCTGGAGGATACGAAAGAGTGCTGTCGCGCGCTCCGAGTCGATGGCCAGATCGACCTCCGGCAACGCAAGCTGAACCTTCGTTCCCGTGCGAGTCTGAAAATCCTCCGCAAGCCATTCCACGGCATCCACAAGACCCAAATCGTCCAGAATTCCGGGTCGAAGTTCTGTTGCGATTCTTTGGGTTGATTGGATTGCCTCATCCACGAGTCTTAAGATAGATTGACTGCGCTGATCGGCTAGCCCTCCATCCGCCGGAAGATCTCGAAGCAGAGCCGCAAGCTCGAGCTTGATAGCGGCTAAAGCGTATCCCAATTGATCGTGAATGTCCCGGGCGGCTCTGGCTCTTTCATCTTCTCGCACTGTCTGCAACCGGGCTGCCAGAGCGTGCAATTGAGCGAGTGATTGCTCCCATCTCAGAATATTGTTCAAGAGGCGCTCGACCTCCCGAGCAGCTTGATCGGGCTTCAGAAATTCGTCGGGAGGGACATAGTAGGGGTTATTGCAAATAATTCCGCCATAAACTACAACAGGATGAGTACGAATGACACTCAGTATGAGCTCCGGCGAAAAGCGATTACGGTTGTACTGGCAAATGACTCGAGCAGGATGCTCGCGGACAAAGCGGTTCAGCTTGCTCTCGTACTCGATAAGCTTATCAGTGCTGCTGTTCGTTCCCAGCACCCAGGTCATTTCGCCCAGCACTCTCAGTCCCGAAAAACCCGCAGCCGTTGCCTCAGCGCTCAATTGGGTTAGGAAGCCAATCATCCAATCCGGGTCGAATTGTCGCTGCTTAAGGTAGGTCTCTTGTATGCCGGTGATGATCATGGCGCCGTTCCGAAGGCAGCGATCGACGTCGGCCCCATCTTTACGCAGAGCATCCAGGATAGTGGCAGCAGTGTTCTCCTGCGTGATGTAGAGACATCTTTCGCGTCGCTCCAGGCCGGCTTTCAGATAAGGCAAAGCCGCCGCCAGCTGTTGCTCTTGGGTGTCGTAGATAAGGCAACGATGTTCGTGCAGGCTCAGCCCGCCCGTCAGTTCGCCGAGACGCAAAAGGTCGGGATTAGTGTCGCCCATCTGTCCCTCTCTTCGGTGCCCTCGATAACACCTCCAGGTTAGCCGAACGCAAGCCAACACGAGCCTCGTACAAATCACTACGCCAACAAGGCAAGTAGTCCTACACGAAGTTCAAGTTCCTCTCTATAGCGCTGTTCGTAGACTCCGGCCATACTCGTCGTTTACTCATGGCAGCGATCCACTCTTCTAGAATGAGTCACAGGTGATTGACGGCAAGAGAGCCAAAGGCCTATCGGCCGCCAAAAAGAAGAACAGATGGGCCGAGAGGCGGCGGGAGTCGTCCACGAACAAGATGATCGCCGAACTGCGCGAGGAATTGCGTCTGATCGACACCACCATTTCAGCTCTCATACGACTCTCCAAGCTCCGTCAATGAAGCCGAACCGCGAAAAGGTCCAAAGGTAGTGAATCCTGAAGTTCCCGCGGATCAAACTGAACCCGCGGATCACACTGATGATGATGACTTACAACGTTATGTCCTCGGCCGTTTGAGCGCGGCGAAGGTCCATGTTTTGGAGCAGCACGCGTTTGATTGCGCGCAGTGCAAAGACAGGCTCGGTATGACTGCTCGAGTTGCGGCTAAGATTGTTAATTTACAGCGTGACGAGGAGGGGGTCAATAAGCGAACCGAGCCGCGCTTTCGCATTTCTGACGCCGTGTTCTTGCGTTCCTTCGCGCCTGCGCTGCCTGACCGCTGGCGGGTCCAAATTGCTGATGTTTCGAAGAATGGCCTTGGCCTGCTCGTCCCCCGACGACTGTCGCCAGGCACTATCGTCCAAGTCCAGAGCGGCGCGACATTCGCCCTGGGCGAAGTAATGCATTCCAGGCAGGTCGGCGAACACCAATTTCATACCGGGATTAGGCTGCAGGATGTGGTCGAGCGTCCTTCGCCCAATCCCTCACCAATAACGTCGTAACACAATGTAAATCGTCGCCGCGGCCAGCGCCGTCAAAATCAGTCCGCCGGCGATCCACATCCACCGGCGGCGCGTCCGGCGCTCGGGCATCCGCCGCAGAATCTCATCGATCTTGCCGCTGACGGTCGAAAAATCCTGCGTCCGCGAGATCCACTCCTTGGCCGTGCAGCCGTGAATCAGGTCGCTGACCGCATCCGGGATCTTGGCTTTTTTCAGCGGCTCCAGATCCAGTGCCTGGTGCAGCACCTGGTCGAAAATTTCGTTCACCGTCTGGCCTTCAAATGGCCGGATCCCCGTGACCAACTCGAACAGCAGCACGCCAAAGGAGTAAATATCCACCAGTACCGTCGGCTTGTCCCCGCGTACCTGCTCGGGAGCCATATAATACGGCGTGCCCAGCGTGAAGCCCGCTCCGGTAATTGAAAACTCGTCGGTCTTCGCGACGCCGAAGTCGATGATCTTCACTTTGCCGGTGGAGTCGATCCAGATGTTGTCCGGTTTTACATCTCGATGGATAATGCCTTTGGAATGGACATAAGCCAGCCCTTGGGCGATTTGGCGCGCGATGAGCAATTGATTACGGAGATCACCAGTGCGCCAGCCCCGTATGGCAGCCCCCAGGCTTTCGCCATCGAAATACTCCATGACCAGGAACGACCGGCCCTCCTGCTCGCCATAGTCATAAAACCCGATGATGTTTTCATGCGTCAGGCTGCCGGTGAGCCGTGCCTCGGCCAAAAAGCGGGCATGGGCCTCCTGATCGGCCATGGCTGCCTCGGTTAAAATCTTGATCGCCACCATCCGCCCCAAACTGGCGTCGCGAGCGCGGTAAACTTCAGCCTGACCCCCGCCTAGGGGCTCGATCAGCTCGTACTTGCCGATATGCGCCGGAAGTTGCACGTTTTCAAGCAGTATAGCCCCGAAAATCGCCCCGATTAACTGATTATCCGCGCGCTGCCGATAAGAACCTATAGGATCTATGACTTCGAAGGGCACCCGGCGGCACGATCGAACCGAGCACTCCGAGATCATTCAAGTCATGTGGAAGGACCGCGACGGCGGTGACAAGTTCACCAACGCCCGCACCCTTAACATTTCTGAGGTCGGCATGCGTATCGAAGTTCCCGAGCCACTCCAGGAACGCTCCTATGTGATGCTCCGCTGCGACAAGCTGCAACTGAACGGCCGCGCTTCGGTTCGGACTTGTCAACGAAAGGGCACCCGGTACCTGGTCGGGCTCGAATTCGCGGTCGGAATGAAGTGGAAGCCGCCGCAGCCGGCCGCTCCGCCGAGTTCGTTATAGAAACATGCTATCCCCTCGATAGAACTTTCCTATCCGGCCCGCCACTCCGCAAGTAGATAATCAAGAGATCTATGCCATTCCGTTTTTGGGTCGCGCTGCTGACTCCTGTTCTCGCGATGGCCCAAGCCGCGGGTCCGTCGCCGGAGGCTCGCCTTACCAATCTCGAAGCCGCCGTCAAATCGGCCCAAAGCGCCGGCGACAACGCCTGGATGCTGGTGAGCGCGGCGCTGGTGCTGATGATGACCGGCCCGGGCCTGGCGCTTTTCTATGGCGGATTGGTCCGGCGCAAGAACGTTCTCGGCACCATGATGCATAGCTTCATCCTGATGGCCGTCATCACGGTGCTGTGGGCCATCGTTGGTTACAGCCTGGCGTTCGGCGAAGGCTCGCCCGTGTTGGGCGACTTGCGATACCTTTTCTGAACAACGTCGGCGCCGCGCCCAATGCCGATTATGCCGCCACCATCCCGCAACAGACCTACATGATCTATCAGCTCATGTTCGCCATCATCACGCCCGCTCTCATCTCCGGCGCCTTCGCCGAGCGAATGAAGTTCAGCGCCATGCTGCTGTTCACAGTGCTGTGGGCGCTGATCGTCTATTTTCCGATGGCCCACATGGTGTGGGGCAAAGGCGGGCTGTTGAACGCCTTTTCGGGCGGCAAGATTCCTTGCTTCGATTTCGCCGGAGGAACCGTAGTGCATATCAGCTCCGGCGTCTCCGCTTTGGTCTGTGCTCTTTATCTGGGAAAACGGAAAGGCTATGGGTCCGAGCCGATGAAACCGCATAGCATCGTGCTCAGCGTGATCGGAGCCTGTCTGCTGTGGGTGGGCTGGTTCGGATTCAATGCCGGCAGCGCGCTGGCTGCATCGGCCCTGGCCACCAGCGCATTCGTCGCCACGCATTTCGCTACGGCCGCGGCGGTACTGGGATGGCTGCTGGTCGAATGGATCCGCAATGGCAAGCCCAGCGTGTTGGGCGGAATTTCGGGTGCCGTCGCGGGATTGGTCGCCATCACGCCCGCCTCGGGATTCGTCCAGCCCTTTCCCGCGCTCCTGATTGGATTCGTGGCCGGGATCGTTTGCTTCTTCATGGTCACGAGCGGTCAAGAGCAAATTCGGCTATGACGATACGCTGGATGCCTTCGGAGTCCACGGCGCCGGCGGAACCATCGGCGCGCTCCTTACCGGCATCTTTGCCACCAGCGCGGTCAACGATGGGCTCAAGGATTCCGCCGGCAAGGTGCTGCCTCTGGGCTTGGTGGACGGCGTTCCCGGCCAGGTCTTCAACCAGGCTATCGGCGTCGCGATCTCCTGGATCTTAGCCATCGTCGGGACCCTGATCGTCCTTAAGATCTGCGACGTAATTCTGGGCGTCCGAGTCACGCCCGACCAGGAACTCGAAGGGCTGGATGTCAGCATGCACGGCGAAGAGGGTTATAATCTCGAATCGTAGCCTCGGAACAATACAACCAGACATGAAAAAGATAGAAGCGATTATCCAGCCGCACAAACTGGAGGATGTCAAGGAAGCTCTCAAGGCCATCGGCATCGACGGCATGACCATCTCGGAGGTGCGGGGCCATGGCCGCCAGAAGGGCCACAAAGAGATCTATCGTGGCATGGAATACCAGGTGGACTTGCTTCCCAAGGTTAAGCTGGAGATGGTGGTGCCGGACGCTCGCGCCGAGGAAGTGGTCCGCACCGTGGTTGCGAGCGCGCGTACCGGAAAGATCGGCGATGGCAAGGTTTTCGTTTTCGACGTGGCGGAGGCCATCCGGATCCGGAATGACGACCGGGGGGAAGGCGCGCTTTAGCGGTGGTTAGCGCTGTTCGAGATGCTTCAGCCGCGCGTCCAGGACTTCTTCCACGCGGTGAAGTTCGGCGCGCCAGAGATCTCGCATGTCGTCGAAGCGCTTGTCAATACCTCGAAACGTTGGTCGACGCTCCGGAATCGTTCGTTGGTCTCGTTGAATCTCGAATTTATGTAGGCGACGAGGAGGCCCATCATCGCGGCGTTAAACAGCATAGGAATGCCGATCGCCAGGTATAGCTGCTCGTTAGTCATGAGAGCCGTTGGCAAGTCCCATTGTCGCATGGACGATAGCGCCCCCGTGGACTCCAAAATCACATAAAATTATCGTTTCCTTCACCTTTGGCACTTGACCCTGGGTTACACTCAAGATAGAGTGGAGAACTGGAAAAAATGGACGAACATCATTCGCACGAGCCGGCGGTCGAGCTGCCGCCAACACGCCGCAACCTTTACATGTATCTAATTCACGGCACAATGAGCTTGATTGGCGCAGCGCTGGCAATTCCGGCCGCCATCTATCTGCTCTTCCCCCCCAAAGCCCGCAAGGAAACCGAGTGGGTTCAGACCGCCGACCTTGCCTCGCTGCCGGTGGGCATGCCCACCGAAATTTCTTTCCAGCGAAACCGCGTGGATGGCTGGAAGGTGTTCAGCGAGAAAGCCACAGCCTGGGTGGTGAAGCAGCCCGACGGCCAAGTGGTCGCCTTCACGCCCAATTGCACCCACCTGGGATGCGCGTATCATTGGGACGACCCTTCCCACACCTTCGTGTGCCCCTGCCATACCTCCTCGTTCTCGATCGACGGCAAAGTTCTGGCCGGTCCCGCGCCGCGCCCGCTCGACCGCTACATGGTCAAGATCGACGCCGGCAAGCTGGAGATCGGACCTCCGGAGGCCCATGCGTAAGGTCATCGACTGGATCGAACATCGCACCGGCCTCGAAACGGCCATCAAGAATTTCCTCTACGAGGACATTCCGGCTTCCAGCGGCTGGCACCAGATCATCGGCAGCACCGCGGTCTTTTTCTTCGTGATCCAGGTGTTCACCGGCGGCCTGCTGGCGTTCAACTATGCGCCGACTCCGGGCGATTCCTACAACAGCGTAAAGTACATCATGACCGCGCTCACCGGCGGCAAGCTGATCCGCGGACTGCACCATTGGGGCGCCAGCATGATGCTCATCATCGTCGTGCTCCACATGCTGCAGGTGTTTCTCTATGGCGCGTACAAGAAGCCTCGCGAAGCAACCTGGATGGTTGGGGTTGTTCTGCTGCTGATCGTGCTGGTTTTTGGCTTGACTGGATACCTGCTGCCTTGGGACAACCGCGCGTATTGGGGCACTGTGGTAACGACGCAGATCAGCGGAATGGCGCCCGTGCTCGGGCCTTATATGTTGCGGCTGATGGGCGCCGAATCGGGAGTGAGCGTCGTCACGTTCTCACGGTTCTACGCCTTGCACACGATTCTTTTGCCTCCGCTGGTGATGATCCTGATCGGCATCCACATTTATCTGGTGCGTAAACATGGAGTCGCACCCGCTGTCGACGACACCGCGCCGCGGCGGAAATTCTTCCCGGAGCAAGTCTTCAAGGACACCGTCGGCGTCGCCATCGCTTTCATCATTCTGTTCACCATGGCCGTGGTCGCCGACGTCCCTCTGGGGCGGCTGGCCGATCCCACCGATACCGCCTATATTCCCCGGCCCGAATGGTATTTCCTGTTCCTGTTCCAGACGCTCAAGTTCTTCAAAGGTCCTCTCGAAGTCGTCGGAGCCGTGGTTTTGCCCGGCGTCGCGGTGCTCGCTCTCCTGCTGGTTCCTTTCATCGACCGCGGTCCGATGGTGCGCCTCGGAAAGCGGACATTCGCTTTTACCTTCGCGCTTCTAGGTATCCTGGCATGGACCGGCCTGACCACTGCCGCTGTCCTCACTACGCCTCCGAATCCTGAGGAGAACGAAGCTGCTCGTTACCACGGATGACGCCGGCGGGGTGCCAGGCCTGGCAAAAGTTGTCGCCCGCCGGAGCTCGAAGGCCTCGAGTTACTTCCGCAAGCAAAACTGCGTCGCCTGTCATCCCGGCGGAGGCAAAAAAGGTATCGGACCCGACTTGACCGCCATGCCGGCCGACCATCGCAATGCCGCTTGGTTGATACCGCATTTCAAGAATCCCTCTTCTGTGGTCCCCGGCAGCTCGATGCCCCCGGTCACGCTTCCTGACGCCGCCCTGAATTCCCTCTCGGCATTCGTTTTGAAACTGACGCCGCAGAACGAGCAGGCCTTCATGTCCGCGCCCGACTTCGTGGTCCAGGGCGCGATGGTCTATCAAGCCAACAAATGCAACGCGTGCCACCAGATCAACGGAATCGGCCAGAAACTGGGTCCCGCGCTCGACGGCGTCGGCCTGCGGCACGACCGCGCGTGGCTCGAAAAACATTTCGCCGACCCCGCGAGCACTTCGCCCGGCACCATCATGCCAGCCTACAAGCTCAACGCTGCCGATATGGACGCGCTTTGCAAGTACCTGCTTCAGCTCCCCAAAGCCGGCGTATAATTTGTTTTTGTAATACAATTGCATAAATAGATTTCTCAATTAATCGGAGGTCGGGATGATTGCAATCAGTACCCGAATAGCGGTAATTCTATTTTTGCTCCGGGCATGTTTCGGCGCTAACAGCGGTTTACCACTGTTTTTTGAGCCGAATCAGGGTCAAGCGCCCCCACACGTTCGATTTCTTGCCTCGGGCGGCGACCACGCAATTTTTTTGACTGACCGCGAATTGGTTCTGAAGTCCCAAGACGCCGCGCCAGTAAAAGTGCGCCTGGTTGGCGCAAGAAACCCGCGGGCGACCCAGGGACAAGAGCCAACCAGCGGCGTCAGCAACTACATTTTCGGCTCGGACCCGTCAAAATGGCGGCTCGGCGTCCCCCATTTTTCCCGAGTTCAATATGACGAAGTGTATCCCGGAATTAATCTTGTTTTCCACAGCCGGGACGGCCGTCTCGAGTACGATTTCTTAGTGTCGCCCGGCGCTGACACGACCAAGATTCAGCTTGAAATCGAGGGAACATCCAGCATTACGCTGGACGATGACGGTAACCTCCTCCTACATACCGGCTCAGGAGTATTGCGCCAGGAAAAACCGGCCGTATATCAAGAAACCGCCGGCGAAAGAGTACAGGTAGATGCACAATTCGTTTTGTCGAGTTCTAAGCATGTTGCGATCCGCATCTCCGATTATGACCGCGGCGCGCCACTCATTATCGATCCAGTAATTAGTTTTTCTGCCACGTTAGGACAGGCAGGCGGACAAACCACGGAAGCCCTCGGTCCTACGGGCAACGTGTACATTATCAACGCGTCTACACCGCTCGCGCCGCCTAGGTACGATCAGCGTAACCAAACTGAATCCGATGTTAAGCCAGGTTCTGTACACTACCTATTTCGGTCCTGCGAATACCGGGTCGGGGAACCCAAGTGGTGCGGGCGGCCTCGCGATCGATTCGTCCGACTACGCCTATGTTACTGGAAGCACCACCTCCACTTCCTTTCCTACTACTCCGGGGGCCTACCAAACCACCGGCGGTGACGCCGTTAATCCTCCGCAATCTGCTCAGGCCGATGCTTTCCTAACGAAACTGGGTCCGACCGGAGCGATCGTGTATTCGACCTATCTTGGAGGCAATGCCGGGGATGGTGGCGCCGCCGTCGCCATTGACGCTTCCGGCTCGGCGTACGTGGTGGGCGGGACCCAATCGAGCAATTTTCCAACGACGCCGGGAGCCTATCAACAACCGCAAGCGGGCACTTGGGGGGCCTTTGTTACGAAATTCAAACCGGACGGCTCAGGTTTGATGTACTCGACAATAATAAGAACGGGTATTCTCGGCACGGTGCTCTCCGCAATTGCTGTGGACTCGGGCGGAAACGCCTATGTGGGAGGGGTCGGCACGCCTGCGGCCCTGATCCTGACCCATCCTGTGAACGACGGTTTTGTCGCGAAGGTGAACCCTACCGGAACTAATCTCGTGTATTCCAAACTCATCGGTGGAACTGGGGACGACTTCGTAAACGGAATTGTGGTAGACCCTTCGGGCAATGCTTATATTGCGGGTACGACAAACTCAACTGACTTTCCAACCACGGCCGGAGCCATGCAGGTTCAATATGGCGGAGGCCGTTACGACGCGTTCGCTGCCAAGTTGAGCCCCGATGGCGCCACCGTTATCTATGCCACCTACCTGGGAGGCTCTGGTGACGACCGAGGTGCCGCAATCGCCATAAACAGCGCTGGGAATGCGACTATCGTTGGCTCGACAACCTCGTTGGACTTTCCAGTCTCCAATGCTCTTCAATCGATCAACGCTTCGCTTTACGTCGGAAATCCGGGTACGACTGCTTATGTCACTAAGCTCGACGGAGCCGGATCCCATACTGTCTTTTCCACTTATCTCGGTGGCCAGGTTGGCGAAAACGCGGAGTCGGTTGTACTGGATCAATCGGGCAACGCTTACGTTGCAGGCGGTACAAGCTCTCCGGATTTCCCTGTAACGCCAGGAACGTTACAAACGGTCGCCGGAACCGGCGCTTATATAACAAAGATCAGTGATCCGAGCGCCTGCACATTTTCGACCTCAGTTATCCAGCCTAGCGATGCCGGCGGCAGCATTTTCGTGACCGCGCCGCCAGGTTGCTTCTGGTACGCGAGAAAGGCTGATTCTTGGGTGACATTCGGCGCAACAACATCTGGCGAAGGAAATGGGGTAGTCACATACACGATGACCACCAACCCCGGTGCGGCCCGGTCAGCGTTCGTCAGTGTTGCGGGGCAAAAGCTGGCTCTTTCCCAAGCGGATAACTGCAAATATTCACTCGATTCCACGGCGCTATCGCTTATATTCAATGAGGATTTCTTCTCTGTTTATACCGGACCAGGCTGTACGTGGACGGCTACAAACAATGTAGGATGGCTGTCCTTAAGTGTCTCGGGAGTGCAGCGCGAATTTCAATCAGTCAGCGTATCCGCCACGCCGAATAAGACCCTGCAACCGAGGGTCGGAACAATCACGTTCACAGGTTTGACCCCGATAACAACAGTGGTGACCATAACTGTCACCCAGCCGGTTGTGCAAACGACGATGTCCGTGCAGCCTAATGGACTCAATTTCGCTATCAGTGGATCGACAGTCACCAGTCCACAACCTATCACTATTACCTTCAGCGGACCCGCTCAGCCTGCTTGGACGGCAACTGCCGGCGGGCCGAACATTAAGGTCTCACCAACCTCTGGAATTGGCAATGCTGTACTGCAAGTCTCCGTCACTCCCGGTTTAGGCCAATATGTGACAATCGAAGCGCCTAGCATTTCGTCCAGCGCAGGGATACCGGTTCGCATCTTCAATGTCACGAATGGCGCGCCGTTCGGGAGTTTCGACACGCCCGCGGATAACACGACCGGCGTCGCCGGCGCGATCCCCGTGACCGGATGGGCGTTGGACAATATCGGGGTCACCAAGGTTGATATCTGGCGTGAACCCGTTGGCTCCGAGACCCCAGGCACCCTCGTTTATGTCGGCGATGGGACTTTTATCGCGGGCGTCCGGTCAGATCTCCCGCCCAAGTATCCGAACATACCGTTAAACGAGAGGGGCGGGTGGGGCTACATGCTGCTGACCAATTTCCTTCCCAACAATAACGGAGGCACCGGAGGTCTGGGCAACGGGACATACAAGCTGCACGCTATCGCTCACAATCAGGCGGGCATGACAACAGATCTCGGAACTAAAACAATAATCGTTGACAATGCGCACGCCTCGAAACCGTTTGGCACCATCGACACGCCGGCACAGGGCGGGACTGCGTCGGGGAACGCCTACGTGAACTTCGGCTGGGCGGTGACGCAGAACCCGTATATGATTCCTATCGACGGGTCGACAATCAACGTGTACCTGGATGGAGTGGCTGTTGGGCATCCTACTTACAACCAATTCCGCAGCGACATCGCAACGCTCTTTCCGGGCTTGGCAAACAGCAACGGCGCAGTGGGCTTCTACTACATCGATACGACTACCCTCGCGAATGGACTGCACAACATTTCGTGGAGCGTGGTCGATAACCAAGGGCGCGGCGATGGAATCGGCAGCCGGTACTTCAATGTTTTGAACAGTGGCGGAGCGGCCGCGCCCCTCCAGACTTCGCTTAGTTCTGCTCCACTAAAGGGCACAACACCTCAATTGAAGCTGGATGACGACGGCGTGCTCAGGGTTGAGATCGAAGAACTGGAACGGATCGAACTCGATCTCAGCGCGAGCAGCGGCGGTCTTCTGGTTAACGGAGAAGAACGTTCTCTTCCAATCGGATCCACGTTGAAGGGTGGCGTCTTCTATTGGCAAGCTGGCCTGGGATTTTTTGGCGATTACGATCTGGTCTTCAGGCGGCCTGGATTATCGGACTTGCATGCAAGGATTACAGTAAGACCCAAGCGCTTTGGGCCGACGCCTACTCGATCGGGGTCTCGGGATCAATAAACGGCCAGATCAGCGCTCCCAGCAGGTATACGGCGGCCATTAAGTACAGAAAAATATTCCAATTGCGGCCCGTCGCCGCCAGGATGTAGCCGCCGGCCACGGGTGATACATAGGCCGCCAGATTGCCCATCATGTTCATCGAACCGGAAACGGTCCCGGCATACTTTCCGCCGATATCCATGCAGGCTGCCCAGCTCGGCGGCATCACGATATCATTACAGAATCCGGCCATGCCCATGGCCAGCATCACCCAGCTGGGATTTTGCAGACGGGTGGCGAAGGCGAGAAAAAGACCGGCGCCCAGGAAACCGAAAGTCGCCATCAGCCGCCGGCTGCGCGTTAGTCCGATGCGTTTCCCCAAGCGTGTGGAAACGGAACCGCAGAGCAGCGAACCCACGCCGCCAAAGAACAGCGGAAAGATTGCCAAACGCGCCGCTTCAGCCGCCGGGAGCTTCCAGTATTGCTGGAGATACGTAGGAAGCCAAGTCACGTAGAAATACCAGGGGAAGCACAAGCAGAAATATTGCAGCCATAGCAGCCACACCGACCGCGACCGAAATAGCTTGGCCCAGGGTACATTGCCGTGACCGGACGCGAGCCGCTCCGAACCAGCCAGCAACGCGAGTTCAGCGGCATTCACCTGTTTATGCTGGCGCGGATCGTCGCGATACCAGGCGTAGAAGAAGAACGCCCATACGATGCCCAGGGCGGCAAACATCACGAAGGCAAGGCGCCAGCTCACATATCGCAGGACCAAGACCACTAGCACCGGCGTGAACGCGCCGCCCCAACGGGCGAAGGTCCACATGATGCCCTGCGCTTTGGCGTGCTCCACTGGGGGGAGCCAGGTTGTGAACGCCTTGGTCAGATTAGGGAAGCAGCCGGCTTCACCCGCGCCAAAGAGGAAACGCGTGATCCACATCGTCGTGAAGCTTTGCATTGCGCCGGTGAGCGCGGTAAAAGCCGACCACCACAGCACGATCCGCATCAGAACCTTGCGGGGGCCCATCCAGTCACCGAGCCAGCCGGTCGGGACTTCGAACAGGGCATAGGCGATGCCGAACGCGCCGAAGATCTTACCCATATCGACGTCGGAGAAATGCAGGTCGCGCGCAATGTCCGGGGCCGCCTGCGAAATGCAGACCCGGTCGATATAGGACAGCACCGCCAACGTGATGGCGAAGAAGATCACGCCGTACCGAACGCGCGAAGGCCGCTCGGTTATGGTTCCAGCTTTGCTGCCAACTCCCGATCCAACCATTCCAGATATCCCTCTGAGCCGTCGACAATGGGCACTGCGATCACTTCCGGCAGTTCGTAGGAATGGAGCTTCTCGATCTCCACCCGCAGTTGGTCGAACAACCCACGGCTCGACTTTATCACCATCAGCGACTCTTGGTCGTCTTCAATGGCGCCCTTCCATCGGTAGAAGCTGCGACTGGCGGGCATGACGTTCACGCACGCAGCTAGTCTCTTTTCCACCAAAGCGCGGGCGATTCGCGCGGCTTCCTCATCGGATGCGCAGGTGGTCAACACCACGATTTTGTCGGTCATCTAATTTTTTTTGCTCTTCCCACTGGATCTTTTGACAAAACAGGATTATAAACGAATGTAAGGACTCATAACCATTTGCGACTGCATTATCTGATCCGCCGCGCTGCTGTGTTGATCGTTTTCGTTCTAGTCGGAGTCTATGGCTACCTTTCTTTGCGGGGGCCGCAAGGGGTTCCCGCGCTGATGGACAAGTGGCAAGAGATACGCAGGCTCGAAGAGGAAAACGCGAGTGTGCAACGCGAGAACGACTATCGGCGCGATCGCATCAAGAAGCTGCAGGACAGCCCCTCCGAGCAGGAACTCGAGATTCGCAAGCAGTTGAAGCTGCTTCGCCCAGGCGAGACGTCGTTCATTTTGCCCGATCAGCCCAAGCAGAACAAGTAACGTCAACTAACCTCCTTACCTGGCACAGCGGTGTGATGGTTTACCGGGCCAGCGTCGGCGCCCAAGCCCGGATTGCTACGGATCGCCTCGGTGATGTAGCGCTTAGCTCGGCCAACTGCCGTGGGAAGATCGTCGCCCAAAGCTAGCGATGCCGTAATCGCGGCCGAATAAGTGCAGCCAGTGCCGTGGGTATGACGGGTGTCGATTCGCGGTGCGGTAAACTCCAGCCACTTGCCCTCATGGAAGAGAATATCGACGGCATCTCCCGCCAGATGCCCGCCTTTTACCAGAACGGCCTTCGGCCCCATCGCCGCCAGGATCTCGGCAGCGCGCCGCATGCTCGCGACGTCGGACACTTCGGTGCGGGTAAGCATGCCGGCTTCCTCCAGGTTGGGCGTCAGCAAGAAAGCGTTCGGGAAGAGTAGGGTCTTTAACGCCTCGATTGCATCCGCCGCCAGCAGCGCGGCGTGATGTTTGGTCAGGATCACGGGATCGACCACGAGCGGGAAATCTGAAGCCCGCCGCCGCTGCCGCCAGCACTTCGATGATTTCCCAATTCCCGAGCGCGCCCGTTTTGGCTGCCTGAGGCGGAATGTCGCTCACCACGGCGCGGATCTGCTGGGCCACCAAATCGGCTGCCAGGCACTCTACTCGTTTCACCTCGACCGTGTTCTGCACCGTAATCAGCGTGACTACTGCCTCGCCATACACGCCGAACTGATGAAATGTTTTGAGATCGGCCTGGATTCCGGCCCCTCCGCTGGGATCAGAACCCGCGATGGTCAGCGCTACCGGCTTAGACATTCATGCCTGCCATTTTCTGAACCGTCTGGAAGGTGTCGGACTCGGCCGCGGTTTTGTCGGGCCGATAGCGCTTTACTCTGGCAAACCGCAGCGCCAGGCCGCTGGGATATCGCGGGCTAACTTGAATCTCGTTGAAGGCGATTTCGACCACCAATTTCGGCTCGACATGGACGGTATAGCTGTCGCGCGCAATTTCGAGCTTGAGCAGCTCTTGAGTCTGCCACGCCAGCATTTCATCGGTAAGCCCCTTGAAGGTTTTGCCGAGCATCGCGAAGCCGCCCTTTTCGGTGTCGCGCGCGCCGAGGTGCAGGTTGCTCAGCCAGCCGTTCCGGCGTCCGTGGCCCCATTCGGCCGCCAGGATCACCAGATCAAGACTGCGAGCCCGCTTGATTTTGAGCCAGCTCTGACCGCGCGCGCCGGCCGCGTAGGCAGCGCCGGTTGCTTTAGCCATAACGCCCTCGTGACCCTGGCTGAGCGACTGCTCGAAGAACTCATCGCCGGCCGCGGCATTCGAGGCGATGACGTGAGGGAATCAGCGATTGCGGGGCTAGTTCTTCGAGGGCCTGAAGCGGCGCGCTTGTGGCTCGTCCAGCAAAGATCCGCCATTGAGATACAGCAAATCGAACCAGAAAGGGGTCATGGGCAGCTCAGCCGCGAATCCGCTCGACATCCAGCTTTCTCCCGAAGCGCCGCATGGTGATCTGGAATGGTTGTGGGCGCCCGCCGGGCAGCAGGCTGATAACTTCACCGTCCAGAATCAAGTCTTGGGCGGGCAGGGAACGGACCGCTTCCACCACTTCCGGCACTGCGGCGCTCACGTCATTCAAAGCGCGTGAATAGACCACGACGTCGTCGCCGGACTTGTGTACTTGAACGCGAGCGCCATCCATCTTGAATTCGAGAGCGGCTTCACCGAGATCGGCCAACGCTCCGGTCACGTCTTCGGCGGTCTGGGCTAGCATCGGTTGGATGGGGCGAAAGAGCTGCACGTCGTAGGAATGCAGTCCGGCTTCGCCTCTTTCAAGCAGGGCCTGCGCCACCACCGCGATGTCACCGGCCAACATGACCGCGCGCCGGACTCGATCGGCCGGAATGCCGGATGCCTTGGCGACCGCATCCAGCATGATACCCTCCAATGCCCCCTGTCGAAGCTCGCCCATCAATAGGCCGATCAGAAACTGCTGCTCCGGTTCGGTTGCGCGCGCGAAAATGCCGGCCAAGAGTTCCAGTCTTTGCCGCTGGGAGCCGCTTCCCTGAATCTTCGTGGTCGATTCGAAAATTTGGTCAATCTCAGCTACCTCGAGACTCGGCTCGGCGGCGGGCGAGCCTTTCGCGTCGCGGATCGTTCCGTAGCCGATGCCAATACGTCCCTGGCGAGTACGGCCGGTCAAAAACGCGACGACGATTTCCACTTCGCCGGGATGAACCTGCTTCAAGAGCCGGGCCAAGAGGTCGACTTTTTCGAGGCGCTTGGTGGTATCGGCGACACGCCGGGAAGTTTCGACGACTGCGGCCAGCAGCATGTTAACGGAGCCGCCATTCGTTGACAGGACCGGGCCGGTTTGTCATGCAGTTAGTTTAGCGATTTGGCTGTGCATTGACGTTGCCCATTGACATGACCCATTGACATGACCCAGCGCAATAGTTTAGCGTGACCGATTGAAGCTCGAAATCGAAATCAAGCTTCGCCTTACCGGCAAGCTTGCCAAAATCCGGCAAACCCTCAGCAATCTGGGCTTTCGAGTCACCAGGCACCGCGCACTCGAATCCAACATCCTTTTCGATAATTCCAAGCGCAGCCTGCGCAAACACGGGATGATCGTCCGAGTTCGACGCATGAGCGGGCATCGGGTACTCACCTACAAAGGACCGTCGAAGACCGGCCGCTACAAGAAGCGCCAGGAGATTGAATTCAATCTGCCGGATAATTCAAGCGTGGAAGCAATATTCATGCACATGGGCTTTCATCCAGTCTTCCGGTACGAGAAATATCGCGCCGAATATTCGAAGCCGCGCAGCCTCGGCAAAGTGCTGGTGGATGAGACCCCCATCGGGAACTACCTGGAGCTGGAAGGGCCGCCGCGATGGATCGATCAGACTGCCCGCATGCTGGGATTTTCGCGGTCCGACTACATTACGCGCAGTTATGGATATTTATATCTGGCATATTGCCGGGAACGGCGGATTCGCCCCAAAGATATGCTTTTCAAGGATCGGCGGGGGCGGAAGTGACTTTGGCAAGTCCAGGCGTCGGCATGAGTGCCGACGCGGCACGCACGAGTGCGTACGCCACAAAACCACGAGTGCGTACGCCACAAAAACTAGGAAGCGGCGGCGAGCTCGCGATCGGGCTCGCAGTAGGCCTCTTCGAGACGGTCGCGACGCTGGATGAAGATCTGGATTTCAGCTGGTGAAAAAACGAACCCATCTTGAGCGGGATCGTAGGGGATGTCGCGTTCCGCGTGCATCTGGAGAATCTCGGCGGCATCGTTCATCTGACGCCGTTCGTGTTCACGGCGCTCGGCTTGGATCTCGCGGAGCTGCTTGAAAGTGCGGTCGAACAGGCGGGCGAGGCGCTGCTCGTAAATACTGATGTTGGCAAGGGCGCGACTTTGATGGTGGAAAGCTTGAGCGAGGGCCAGGGCTCCGGCGGCTCGGGGTTCATTGGTGTGGATGGAGTCGAGCTGGTCCTCGGCGGCGAGGGTAAGAAAGGTGGCCTCGATGGCGGGGACACGATTGAGGCGCCAGGTGGTGTCGCCGAGCGATTGGACCAACTGATCTTCGAGCGCGCCTTTGGGCTGGAACTGGTCGACGAAGCGCTTGAGGTGGCTCTGGTAGGCGGTCAGGTCTTCGGTGGGGAGGACGACTACGTGTCCAGTGAGGCCGTGGCGGAGGGCGTTCAGGGAAGAGCGCTGCTTACCGGCGGGCGTACGGGGTCCGGTGGAATGTTCCGAGTTGGCGCGATTGATGGCGGCGCGGGCGGGATTTCCATTCGATGACGGGGTCATAGGTTTTGTCTCCTAAGATTTAGATACCATGCGAGTGGACGGGCGGAGTGATTTGAGGTCGAGCAAGTTGTTGAAAAAAAGGGACAAAGAGGCGCGGATCTTTTCGTGACCCGAAAACTTACAAATGTGTGACAATAACCAAGTTGGACCAATCTGTTAAGATAGCCGGCACGGCGACCCGACGGTTCGCCCGAGATCAAGCCGATCGCTTGTTGGGGCGCTTGGCGTTTCAAATCGGCCGTGCGGTCAAATCGCATAATGCCGAGGCGGTTCACGACCTCCGGGTCAGTATCCGCAGGTTCGTACAGGCCTTGCGCGTGCTCAAGCCGTGTTTTCGCGGCAAGGAACTGCGCAAGATCCGTCGAGAGCTGAAGCGAATCATGGCGGTCGCCGGAGAGGTCCGAAATCACGACATCGCTTTAAAGCTGCTGGCCAAGTCGAAGCGGCCGGAGCGGACCAGTCTTCAGCCCAAAATCCAAAGCCGGCGGCAGGAGACGGAACGCTCGCTGATAACCTTGCTGAAGAGCTGGCTGGAACGAAAGTCGTCAGTGAAGTGGAGAGACGCGTTGGGGCGCGCAGCCGAAGAGGCCGGCGAGGGTTTTGGCAAGACGCCCACGGCCCAGACGGCGCGGCAAATGCTGCCGGGCATGGCACAGGATTTCTTTGAGGGCGGTGACCAGGCGGCCAGCGTCAAAGCCGATCCGCGGGACCTGCACCGGTTTCGTCTGGTCTCGAAAAAGTTCCGCTATACGCTCGAACTATTCACGCCCATAGGCGGGACGTCACTAAATCCCAAGTTGGAAGCGATGCGGCGCGTGCAGACGCTGCTCGGTGACATCAATGATATTGAGACGGTGCGTGACATACTTGGCCAATACGAAGGCGCCGAGCCGGTAGTCGCGTGGCTCAAGAAAAGGCAACGCAAGCGCTTGGCGGAATTCCGCGGGTATTGGGAAACGACCTTCGCGGAAGCGCAAGAGCGGCAAAGCTGGATCGATTTCCTGAAGCATTTGGCGGCCGGGCCGCGAGCGTCGAGGAAGCCTGCTGGCCGGAGCGGCGATCAAACACGTGCAGGTGGCCGAAGCCGCGTCGCAGTGGCGTAGTAGCCCATAGTGAACTCCCACCAGCGCTAACGGCGCCGTGAACGAACCCTTACGACGAGATACCAAACGATGGCCGCGTTGATTACCAGAACAATTGTCTTGGCCATGGTCACGTGCTTGGCCAGCTCGTAGATTTCGAGTGGAAGCAGCGCGCCGGTAGTGATGATGGTGAAGTATTCGGCCCAATGCTTGCGCAGCAGCAGTCCGATTCCTTCGATCAACAGCAGGGCGGCGTAAAAGAATGTACCCGCGCTCAATTCCCTGAGCTGCCTGGGCGTTACCGAAAAGGCCTTCGCGAGGATGGGCTGGATGAAGCGATTGTCGGGGTCGACGCGCAGCACGTTCACCCAATGGAGGACGCTCGCGGCCAAGTCTTTATGCAGATACTTAAGCGCTCGGATTCCGACCGCAATGAGGGCCAGCGCCTTGACCAGTTTAAAGAGGGCGATCAGTACTAAGACAGTGGCGCTCTCTTGCTTCCTGGATTTCTTGACTGCGGTTCGCGGCACAGGTAATAGAATAGAAGCTCAGGGGACTACGACGATGCTAGCGCGCGGCCTTGAGGCCGAACGTAAATAGCGAGTGTCCGGCCGCGACGGAGACGTACTGCACGCCATCGACGGTGTAGGTGATCGGTGCCGCCGCGACCTGTGAACCGAGGTACTTCTTCCAAAGTTCCTTGCCGGTCTTTGCGTCCAAAACGAAGAAATATCCTTCGCGGTTGCCGGAGAAAAGTAGATCACTGGCGGTCGTGAGGATGCCGGCATCGCTGACATCGCGCATCTTGTAATCCCACACTTTTTCTCCAGTGACGGGATTCAAAGCGCGAACGACGCCATAGCCCCACTCGGTTCCCCACTTGATAAAGGGTTCGCGCCGGATGGATGGAATCGGCCCGCGCGCGCCGCCACCTGTGTACGACTTGCCGGCCTCGTATTCCTGCTCCCAGGTGAAGTAATTGGTGTGGTAATCCTCCCACGCCGTCACATAGAACAGACCGGTGTGGGGGCTGAAGGATGGCGCGTACCAGTTAGTGCCGCCTTGCACTCCGGGCCACACGTCTGTGCCACCGAGGCTGGGGCTCTTGCCGGGAGCTTTGATGGGCTTGCCATATTCATCGATTCCAACCGCCCAGGTCTGCTTGACGAACGCCTTGCCCTGCAGGAATTGGCCGCTGGTCCGATCGAGCGTGTAGAAAAATCCGTTTCGATTTCCCCACAGCATAGTCTTGCGCGGCTTGCCCTTCCAGGAAAGATCCGCCAGCACGGGAACCTGGACCGAATCGAAGTCCCATTCATCGTTAGGCGTGAACTGGTAATACCACTTGAGTTTTCCGGTGTCGCCATCCAGAGCGACCACACAATCGGCGTAGAGGTTCGCGCCTTTCCGCACGGCCGGATTCCAGTCGGGTCCGGGATTTCCTATGCCCCAATAGATCAGATTCGCCTCCGGATCGTATGACCCGGTGACCCAGACAGAGCCGCCGCCGGTCTTCCAGGAATCACCTGGCCAAGTGTCATTGCCGGGCTCGCCCGGATGAGGAATGGTGTTGAACCTCCACACTTCCTTGCCGGTTTGCGCATCGTACGCGGCGAGGAAACCCGCGATGCCGCGCTCGCCGCCCGCCGGTCCGACGATTACTTTATCTTTGACAACCAGCGGCGCGACCGTAATGGCGTAACCCTGAGTGTAGTCGGCTACTTTGGTCTCCCACTTCTTGCGGCCAGTGGAGGCGTCAATGGCTACCAGGTGCGCGTCCAGCGTGCCGAGGAATATTGTGTTGTCCAGAATCGCGACGCCGCGATTGATATTTCCGCAGCACACATAGGTGGTCTCGGGCATGGGGTGCTCGTAGATCCAGAAAGGACGCCCGGTTCTGGTGTCGATCGCGACCACGGTGTTGGGCGGTTCGCTGATATACATGACCCCATCCACCACCAGCGGCGTAGCCTCGAACTTCTCGAGCGACTGCGCTTGTGAAACCCACTTGAGATCCAGATTCGCGACGTTGGCCGCATTGATTTGATCGAGGGCGCTGTGATGCGTGCTCCCGAGGTTGCCGTTGTAGGTGAGCCAGTTCTGCGGCTCGCGCTGCGCCCGAACCAGCCGGTCGAACGATACTTGAGCCGGGGCCGTCCAGCAAAATAATACTCCGGAGGCAATAACAGCCGCAAAAAAACTTCTCATTTCGCCTGCACCTCAGAATTGGGTTGTGCCCGTAAGCTCGCCAGATAAGCGATTAGATTTTCCAGATCGCCGCCGCTGATTTTTCCTTTGAACGATGGCATCGGGGAAGAGCGAACGATGTCGTAGCTTGCGAGATCGGTCTTCCACACCGAGCGCAGACGTCCCGAGGCTTCGCGAATCTGAAAAGAGGTCATGTCCTCATTCAGCCGGATACCGGTAATCGGTCTGACCGGTTTTCGTACGTGCCCGGAGCGACCAATAATCGGAGGCGACGTCGGCATCCGGGTCGAGTATGGAGCTTTCCAGCTGAGCCAGCGACCGATGCGAACCGATCTCGCTCAGGTCGGGGCCGACGAAGCCGCCCGCCGTACCGATGGTGTGGCAATGAGCCGCAGCCATTGGCATTGAATACCTGCTCGCCTTTTGCGGGATCGCCTTTAGCTTGCTCGGCTGCCTTTCCAATATTGACGGCGCGCAAATAGGCAATGAGCTGCCAGACCTCACGGCCGCCCAAGGGGAAAGCCGTCATGGCCGTTCCGGGTATGCCTTTCGTGATCACACGAAACAGCGCTTCGTCAGACCCGCCGCTCTTGAAGTTGCCAGTGGCCAGACTCGGTCCGACGACTCCACCGGTCGCGTCCCCGCCGTGGCAGGCAGCGCATTGAGAACGGAAGGACTGCGCTCCGGCCGCTTCGTCATCGGGAGTAGAAAACGGACGGTCGGGCGTGCTTCCGTGCTGAGCGTACAGTACCGCAAGCGCCGGCAGAAACAATAGGACCGAGAAGCGAAATCTCATAGGATCATCGACCACACTATCATAATGATGCGCGTGTTATTTCCCAATTGCGGCCGGCTGTGAAATTCAACATATCCCCGCGGTGCCTGGCGACTTCCCGCAGGGAATCGTAATCTCCGGCAAGCTGGCAAAGCTGAGGAATGGTGGGGCAGGCCAGTTGATTGGGGTTCTGATCGCTGAGATGCGTCGAGCGACACCTCAATGGCTTCGCGGTATCGCTTCAGCCGAGTCAGAAGCAGCACCAGAATTTGTGCCGGACCTGTGCCCTCGGTGGCGGCGGCCGGGTCGCCAACTTTGCTGCGGAAGTGCGCAACAGCGGCATCGATCTCGCACCCCGCGAGCGCCCTGAGGTAAATCGCATGATCGTTGAAAAAATCTTCAAACGGTGGATCGGTGCGGCACTGAAGGTTCGAAGACAGATGCGCGCCGTAATCGCACAACTCGAGCGCCAGTCGCAGAGCTTCGGGATCGCTGAAATCGAGCGCCAAGGGAATGATCGGGCGTCAGGTGCGCGGTGTCGACGTAGTAGTCATACTCGCCGAAAAGCCAGTCGCGGCCACGGATGAGATCGGTGACACTGTTACTGTCCGGTTGCTGCCCTTCGGTTCGGGAAATAGCGTGTTTTAGATTGTCGAGTAGCTCGGTGTGCAGTGCGCGAAGCAACAGAGAGCGCGCATTCATCTCGACTTTTGGGATCGGGACATTGCTCCGAAGAAGGTGATCGCGCGGCAAATGCCATGAGTTTTCAAAAGCAGCTCGAAGCCTTTGCGGGGATGAACGCCTTGCCCGAAGGCGATCTCGATGATCCCGTCGAGTTGATCGTGCGAATCGATCTTTTCGATAGCGGCGGCGACGGGCGCCGGATCGCCGATGGCTCGAAAGTACGGCCACGCGCGCGGAATGTCTCCGTCGGCGAGAAACAGATTGCCGGTCTCCCGGGCGGCGTCTCGCATCGCCTCCTCGTAGGCTTGGCGTTGCTCCGCGGGCAGGTCCTCGAGCGGGGCATTGAAGATCAGGGGCAGGCCGATTTTGTGACGCGCCTGCATGAGCCGCGCTTCGAACAAGAGCGGATAATTCTTGTCTTTCTGGGAAATGGTCACTAGCAAGTCAAGTGCGGAATCGGCACCGCCTTGTCGCGCCGCTTGCTCGATGAGATCGAATGCGTTGTCCATACCCGGATGGTCTACATCAATGCTATCAGGAGCGGTGGCGGCAAGCAGTAAAATAAAGCTATGAGCACGGCACGCTATATCCGTTGGCAAGACGGTGAAATGTGGCTCGGCTACTTCGAAGAGTTCCCGGATTACCTGACTCAGGGCGAGTCGCTCAAAGAACTCGAGGAGAATCTCGTTGATCTTTATCGCGACCTCACGAGCGGCGAAATTCCAGGGATCCGAAGAGTCGCTGAACTCTCCGTTGTCGATGAAGCGGACTGACTTGACTTCCGGCACGCTGCGAGTAGCAGGAAACATCAGCCCTAGTGTTTCCTGCACTACTGCTCGCAGCTGACACGTTGGATGTGGGTTTGACCGAGAAGGGAACCGTCATCGAGGCAGTTTCGGTACCTGCTCGCTCTCCGACGCTACCGACCGTGGTCTTGATTGGTGGGTTGGCCGGCCCGGACGACGCTTCAGTTAGGATTGTCAGGCAGGAAATTCGAAACTTCGAAGGCATCCGGCCAGATCATCGCCGTTTCCGTCTTTTGGCGATTCCACTCGCAAATCCCGATCACGCTAGTATCGCCTTTCCACCGGTGGGCATCGCGTACAGGGACAATCCGGAATCGCACGCGCTTTGGCGATGGATCGCAATTCAAGCTCCGGATCTGGTGTTGGTCGCTGGGAATCAGGATTTTGGGTTGGCCGAGGCGCTGGCTCAAAATGCCGTCGCGGGAGTCGGCCGTATCCCAGCGCGGCGTGTACGAGCTGAACCTGGCATTTTGAAATCGCTGAAAGATTTGCCTCGCTCGGAGGCCCACCAGGAGATCGACCGGCGTCTGAGCCGCACGCCGCAGCAGCTCGCCGAAGAACTAGCGCAATATTACGGACATGATTTCGATCAGCCCGCCTACATCCAGGCGATTGCGCTGATCGGCCAGCTTCGTCTCGGGCATCAGGCTGACGTCGAGCGCTTGGTTTCCCCATTCGTCGACGGTTCCAAGGACAGCCTCGCTAAACCCACGTCACCCACGCTTGCCGGCCACCTGGTGTTCGCCGAGTTAGCGAAGCGCACGCACGACCCGCGCTACCTGCGGCTGGTGCAAAGAACGGCGGATCTGGGCTTCACCGCGGCGGGCGAAATGAAAGAATCGATGCCTCTTCACGATGAGATGAGCGATTCGGTGTTCATGGCTTGTCCCATCCTGGCGAGTGCGGGCAAGTTGACGGGCGAGTCCAAATATTTCGATATGGCCGCGCGCCATTTCTCATTCATGCAGAAGCTATGCCTCCGGCGGGATAGTTTGTATCGCCATTCGCCGCTGAATGAAGCAGCTTGGGGGCGCGGGAATGCCTTTCCGGCGCTAGGCCTGGCCTGGACTCTCGCCGAGTTCCCGAGCCAGCACCCGGAATTCAGCCGGATGGTGCGAGCGTTCCAAGAGCACATCACCGCGCTGGCCCCATTCCAGGGGGCCGACGGCATGTGGCGCGAGATAATCGATCAGCGAGGCTCTTATGCGGAATACTCGGCGACCGCGATGATCGCGACCGCGATGCTGATAGGGATAAAGCATGGGTGGTTAGAATCCGCTACCTATCGGCCGCGCGTAGATCTGGCATGGCGCGCTATTCTGGCGCGGACCAGCGCTGACGGGCGATTGATGGACGTCTGCGAATCGACCGGGAAACAGAAGTCACTGAAAGACTATATTCATCGTGCCGCAATCCTGGATCGGGATGCGCGCGGCGGAGCGATGGCCTTGCTCCTGGCAACGGAGTACGATTCTCGGTAGAATTTCGAAGGAGCCTCCATGAACCGTAGACAACTTCTCACCACCATCGCGGCCCTTCCCGCCGCATCCCAACTCCATGGCCAATCCGAGCCAAAATTTCATTTGCGCGCCGGTTTGGTCGCCTATTCTTATCGGAAACAATTTGAATCGAAGGCCCTGAATTACGTGGGCCTCATCGAACGGATTGCGGACTGGGGCCTCGACGGGTTGGATTGCACCGTCTACTGGTTTCCGGATACGTCCAACGAGTACTTGGCGTCGCTGCGAAAGGCGGCCTACAAGAATGGCGTGCAGATTTATAACGCTGGAGTTCGAGTGCGTTTAGCCCAGCCCACGCCCGAGTTGCGGGCGGCGGAGTTCGAGAATATCAAGAAATGGGTGGACGTCGCTGACCGCATCGGCGCCAGTCACGTGCGGGTTTTCGGCGGCCCGATACCCAAGGGCGCCACCGAGCAACAGGCTATTGCGTGGTCGGTGGAAGTGCTGAAACGCGGCGCAGAATATGCCGGCAGTAGAGGGATAATCCTCGGAGTCGAAGACGATGGGGGGCTGACCATCGCCGCTGAACCCACTATCGAGATCGTGAAGCAAGCAGCGTCGCCCTGGGTTGGGATAAATGCCGACTCAGGCAATTTCCGCGCTAATGGATATTCTCAATTCGCGATGGTGCTCCCCTACGCGACCAGCTTTCACTTGAAGCGGGATATCACAACAGCCGACGGAAAAACCGAGAAAGCGGATTGGAACCGCCTGCTTACCATGATCGGGAAATCGAATTACAAAGGTTACGTCGGGTTTGAATACGAGGCTGACAATGCCGAGACCGACGTCCCCCCGTTAGCGGCGGAATTGCGGACCCTGGTGCGGAGATTGTCGGTTTAACGCTTAGCCCAATACCGGTCGCGAGCCTGCACCACCACGCCCTTTTGTTTCGCGGCTAGTTGAATGCGGCGAAATTCGGAAACCCGCACCGGCTCATCCGATACATAGCCCAAATTATATTGGCTGCGCAGCTCATCCTGAATGATGTCGAAGATCTGATCGATGGTCTGCTTCTTCGACACCTCAAAGAATCCTCCACCGGTCTCTCTCGACATTCGCATGAGCGGTTTCTTGCCGTCCGGCCCTCCAAAGGAGAACCCATACGCGCCTGGATCGGAGAATAGGATCGAGTAAATCAGGGTGTCGGCGCGCTGAGCCGCATCGATGGCCATATCCACCGTGGCTTCACTGCCAAAATCCACGCCGTCGGTCATGACGATTACTGCTTTACGATTGCCCTGATCCTTCAGGACGTCTTGGCAGGCGATCACAATTGCATCGAAGAGCAGCGTTCCGCCGCCCCTCTGCATTTCCAATTCTTTGTGGCTGGGAGTATCAACCATGGTGAGAGCATCCTGAAGTTTTTGGCGGGAGAAGGTGAGGCGCTGGCGCACTTGAATGCCGAAATCGAACTGCATGACGAACGCCTGGTCGAGGTTGTCTCTGAGTACCTGATCAAGAAAGTGGAAGCTGGCGGAGCGTTCGGCGTTTAGCACCTTCTCCTGGCTGAGGCTGGTGTCGACTGCCAGTCCGATGGTGAGAGCCAGGTCCGTCTGCCGTGAGAAATAGCGGATGGTTTGGGGATGCCCGTTTTCCGACAATGAGAAGTCGTCTTTGGATAAGTTGCGGATAAATTCTCCGTTTTTGGCACGCACAGTCGCGAGCACGTTGACCACTTTGACTTCGGTGGAAAAGGTGGGGCTGTCACTTTGGACGGCCAACAACTTCTGAGCCAAGAACAGAGAAGGCGGCCAAAACAAAAGCTCGCGCCGGGAGAAAATGTTGGGTTTAGAATCGTTGGACATCGAGGAGCGTCAGCTCCCACTATGGTAGCGTCTCTCCGACGTCGAGGGTCGCGTAAGCGGCGGGATGCTCGTCAGCGCGGCAGGTAATCTCGCAGCATCGGGTACATATTACGAGCGAATGTGGTGGCGGCCGCTGTGGCCGTGTCGTCCCCACCTCTGGCCGGCCACGTAATCACCCGAACCAGCGCCGTGTCGGTGCGCTTGTCCCGCAAAGCGTCGGCTGCCAACCAAAATTTCGCGGCCCACTCATCGGCTATGACGCGCCGAGGCGTTTGATACCAGTAAAGGACCACGGCGCGCTGGGTACCCTTGTTCACGATATAGCGGTTGACGGATATTGCTCCCGCGGGGGTGTCGACCATGACGCGGTCCACGACTCGAGGCGTCCACCCCCCCGCCGGCAAGCACACCTTGGGCGAATGAGGCTGTCGAGCTCCGTCGCGTTGCGTCTGGAACCAGGCCACAAACAGGCTGGCAACCGAGCCTGTTGGAATTTCGACGTAGGTCTGGCTAACCAAACGATCGGCGCTGAGCTCCCGCACTGTGGCGGCGTCGATCGGGTCGTCATGGAACAGCCTCCATGGGCCGAACGCGGAGGGAAAACGGGCAAGCGCGGGGGGCGGCGGGGGATGCTCGCCAGTCGCCGCGGGATGCACCACGAGAATCTGAGCAGCCAGGAACAGCGGAACCAGTGCACCGCGCCACTTAGGACTGATAACGGACATACACTTTGTTGAACAGTTGCCGAAAAAGCATTAGAGTGGCCAGGCAAACCACAAAGATGAGCCAGCCGCAGACTGCGTGGGGAAGGCCTGTTTCAAGCGAAGGCGACCAGCCAGCCGCTGCCACTCTGGCGGCGTTTGCGAGGATGGCAATTGGTACGGCGGCGGCCAGCAGCACCAACCGCATCCAGGCTTTCGAATCGGACAGGTAGGCGAACACTACCGCCATGAACCCAAGTGAGAGCAGATAGCGGACGCCGTTACAGGCCTCAACCACCGCGACTCTGTGACCGCCCACATCCAGAATATTGCCTTCGCGAATGACCCCGATACCGGCGAATGTCAAGATGCCGGCGGCGATCCGGCTGGCGAGCAACTGCAAGGGCAGCGTCACTTGGTTATAGACTACGGCCAGTTTCGGCAGCATAAAGATCGCCAACACCAAAGGGAAAGCCAAAACCCTCAGCCAGCCGATGCCGCCAAGACAAAGCACTGCGCCGGCAATCGACACCAATAACGCGACTGAGCCGGCGAAAAGGCCAGCGCCGAGCAAGCCGGCGAACTGCAGCACCGCGGCGGATGCCAGGATCGCAAAACCCCACCAGTTGGGCTCAGTTTTGAGCCTCCGCCACCGCCCGCGCTCCCGCCACACGATCCACAGGATTACGATCGGAACCAGAAAACCGTGGGACATGTCTTCGTCGTTCGACCATTGCTCAAACATTCCTCGAAGTGTTGGAGCATAACAGACCACCAGGGCCAAGGCCGTTAGAACAACAAGCGCTTGCCGCCACGACATTCGGAACAATGCCCGTTCAATTCCGTTTGAAAAGTCTTAATAGCCGATCACGTGTTTGATAAATTCCGACGCAGGCCAGCGCGGTAATAACCAAAATAAGCGTTGACGGAGCAGGTGTCGGAGTAGGTGTCCCGCCACCGCCGCCCCCTCCCCCGGTGCCCCCGCCTCCTCCGGGCCCTGAAGGGGTGGTAATAGGGTTACTCAGCAACGTAACCGCACCATTCCTAGCCAAAGCTCTCCCATTAAGAACGGCGCCTGTGCCGAGCGAGATGGATGAAAATGCCAGGATGTCCCCGGCGAAAATAGAACTGGTCCCCAGGGTCGCCGAACTACCGATCTGCCAAAAGACATTGGCGGCATTGGCGCCGTTAATGAGGACCACGTTGCTGCCGGTGGCGGTAGTCAGGGCGCTTGCGATCTGGAAAATGAATTGAGCGTTGGCGTTGCCCCCGGCGTCGAGCGTGAGCGTCCCTGTTATCCCCAGCGTTGACGTGGACATATAAACGCCTGGCGGCAGAGTTTGCCCACCCAGGTCTCCCGCTTTGGTGGCGGTGACAGCTGCCCCAGCCGCGGCGTTATAAGCCGCAGTCAACTCGCTTTCGGCCTGCCCCGCGACGGCATTGGCCGAATCTATGGTGCCGGTCACTATTCCCGGACCGCCGGGAGCAATCCCGGTGAATCCAGTGATGGCCGTGCCTGGGCTAACACCCAGATTACCGGCGACCACAGTTGGACCACTGTTCGTCACCGTTGAGCCAGCCAGAACACCGAAAGTCGCGACTGTCGGTCCCAAACTAATTTGAGCCTTCAGGCTAAGAGAAAGCATCGACCACAAAAGGAGCGCTGTAAGCTTGTTCACCACACCTACCTTTCATCCAGAGTCCTTTAAAACCCTTAGATGTAAAATTCTACAACTATTCTACCGTCGTTTCAATGGTTTCAAGGGGAATACTTATAACTTCGACGAAACTGAGAATAAGTGTGTAGAGAAAGCACTACAAACAGAGCTCAACAATTTCTATAAAGGCATCATACGGGATCTATAAAGCATCCTATGCGATCTGTAAAACATCTAGCTGCTCTGTAAATGGATCATGCTCGCGGAATCAAAGCGGCCTGCCTATAAGACCGATATCTTTGCCTATAATATAGGCGGCATGCGTCTCGCCTGGACCATTCTGCTATGCGGCCTGCCGTCGTTGGGTCAAGTCAGCGTTCTCACGTATCACAATGACCTCGCCCGAACCGGGCAAAATCTAAATGAGACGATCCTAAGCCCATCCAACATCCGTTCGGGAAGGTTCGGGCAGCTTTTCGCTAATGCGGTGGACGGCCAAGTCTATGCCCAGCCGTTATATGTGCCCGGCGTGAACATACCCGGAAAAGGCGTCTTTAACGTCGTTTTCGTCGTCACCGAACACGATAGTGTCTACGCGTTCGATGCCGACGGCATTGCTGACGCCCCGTTGTGGCACGTAAATTTCACCAATACCGCGATTGGAGTTACGACAGTGCCGGCGGAAAGCCTGGTTTGCAATGTGATTGTGCCCGAGATCGGTATTACCGGCACACCCGTGATCGATCCGGCGACGGGAACACTGTACGTGGTGGCGATGACGCTTGAACAGTTCGGCCAAACCTATGTGCAACGGCTGCATGCGCTGGATCTGGCCACGGGCGCCGAGCGGCCCGGCAGTCCGGTTGATATCGAGGCTTCTGTGCCGGGAACCGGCGACGGAAATACGACGGTGACGTTCAAGCCGTTTTTGTATAAGCAACGTGCCGGATTGCTTCTGCTAAAAGGTGTAGTCTACACCGCTTGGACATCTCACTGTGATGCGGGCAATTACCACGGCTGGTTTATCGGATATGACGCGGCCACGCTACAACGCGTCTCGGTCTACACCAGCACTCCGAATTGGTACGCCGGCTCCTTTTGGCAGGGCGGTGCTGCGCCGGCGGCTGACGAGAACGGCAACATATATCTGGTCAGCGCTAACGGCACGTTCGATGCCGAGCGCGGGGGCTCGGATCTGGGTGAGAGCGTCATCAAACTTTCGACCACGAATACTCTTTCCGTCGCAGACTACTTCACGCCGTTCGACGCTGATTCGCTCAGCTTAAAGGATATGGACCTGGGATCGAGCGGAACGCTACTGCTACCCGATGCGGTTGGAACCCCGGCGCACCCGCATCTGTTGGTGAGCGGAAGCAAGGCAGGAGGTATCTATGTGCTCGACCGCGACAACCTGGGCCGTTTTCATGCCGGCGGCGATACCCAGATCGTTCAATTCCTAGCGTCCGCGGTTGGGCCCGTGTTTGGGACTCCCGTTTACTTCAATAACACGGTGTATTTTGCCGCTAAGAACGATGCGATAAAAGCTTTTTCTGTCTCCAACGGCCTTTTGTCGGCGCAACCTGTGTCGCAAAGCCTTGGCCCTTTTCCATACCTGGGTTCGGCGCCCAGCATTTCAGCCAACGGGTCGACTAACGGCGTCCTTTGGGTTATCGACAGCAGCGCGCAACTGCGCGCGTACGATGCGAGTAATCTCGCGAACGAACTATACCATGCGAGCGTGGGTTCTTACGTGAAGTTCGCGACACCAACCATCGCCAACGGCAAGGTCTATGCCGGGACCTTGAACAGCCTGGTGGTGTTCGGATTACGGACTGAGCGGCGGCAGCGCGTCGCGCAAAGCCGGCTTAAGGCTTTACTTTCGAATCGCTAGGTTTCCTTACTCGCATGGACTGGATCGCTTCCAATCGCAGGTAACCCGCGGCCGCCCGAACCCGCACGGCTTCTTTCTTGTCGTCGAGCAGCGGCACCAGACTCGATTCCAAAGCGGGGTCGTTCCTCAATGCGATCGCATGCACCGCGGCGGCTCGCACGGACCAGTCTTTATCGCCCAGGGCATCTTGAAGCGCATGCAAGACCTCCGGATCTCGGTCCGTGCTAAGCAGCAGCGCCGTGGCCGCGCGCCCGGAGACGCCCGGATCGGAAAGTATGCCTTGCAGCGAGGAGATACCAGCGCCCACTCCAGGCACGGGGGCAAAGCTGGCGCTCTCGCGTATCGCGAACATGAACATCGTCTTGGGCGTATGGAGCATCCTCAGAGCCTGCCGTTTCTGCTTGGTGATGAAGCCGGACGACGTCTTTTCATCGCCGTAGAGAACCAAGATCAGGGTTTCGCGCCCCTTTGGATCCTTTAGCGTCCAGAGCGCTTTTGCAGCGGCAAAACTCACCTCCGGAACGTCACTATCGAGCGCCTTCTGCAATGTCGCGACGGTACGCTTATTTTTCAAATCGACCAGACTGGTGATCGTAGCCAGTCTTACTTCGACGTCTTTGTCATCCAACATCCCTTCGAGCTCGGAAAGATAGGGCTCGCGCACGCTGACCAAGCCCAGCGCCTCTACCGCCTGCTTGCGATTGTCCGGATTCTTGTCCTTTAATGATGCTTCGAGAAAACCTCGCGCAAGATCGTGGCTGGACACAACAGTCTGGCCGAAACCGATCCCGATAAAAAGACCGGGGATCACTGCAAACATGCTTCGCAAATACACCTCCTGTCGATGAAAATGCCTATCTGATCTCAACCTTGAAAAGCGTGTGATCCGGGTGTTCGTGGCGCCACCGGTAGTATTCCCGCTGGTGGTCGCGATTCACCCTATGCCACTCACGATACTCCTGGTGCCGCTCCCCCAGATACACCCGATAAGCACGATCTTCGTGGTCGTTCCATACGTGATAATCATGGTGTTCCCGATCATAATAGCGCCTTTCGCGATGATGGTCGTCGTCGGCTTTTACCACCACCGGGGCGATGAGGGCTACGCTCAGGAGCAACCCACCTACTATCAGAAAACGATTCATGTCATTAATCCTCCGCTACTAACTCTGAAGCAACTCACCAGCCGTTGGGTCTTGACTTGGCGTTACGATGGCCGTTCGATGGTATTGGATCTGCTCTTCGACCATAAGCGGTCAAGTGACCGTATATCGTTATGAGCGGAAGGCACCGGCAGTCTTCTGGCTGGGCAACGGTTGGTGGTCCAAGTGCATCGTTAACCAAGGCAGGTGTTCCTTATGAAAGTGTTTTCCATCGGCACGTTGGCGGTGTTTTCGCTTATAGGAGCGATTGCTTCTGTGTACGCTCAACCCAGCCACAATAGACCAGAGCAGGATAAGTCTGAGAAGCAGAGAGGTGAGCCACCGCAGCAGCAACACGCCCAGCAGCCTCAACGCGTCCAGCAGGCGCCACAGCAGCAGCGTGCTCAACAGGCGCCACAGCAGCAACGTGTTCAACAGCCGCAACAGCAACAACGTACTCAACAGGCGCCACAGCAGCAACGCGCTCAAGAGCCGCAACAGCAACAACGTACTCAACAGCCGCAAGAGCAACGGCGGGCTCAACAGCCGCAACAGCAACAACGTGCTCAGCAGCCGCAAGAGCAACGGCGGGCTCAACAGCCGCAACAGCAACAACGTGCTCAGCAGCCGCAAGAGCAACAGCGTGCTCAGCAGCCCCAAGAGCAACAGCGTGCTCAGCAGCCGCAACAGCAACAACGGGCCCAACGGGCGCAAACGCAAGAACGCGTCCAGCAGCAACCGCAACGCACCGAGCAACAGGCTCGCGTATGGCAACAGCAAAGCGGTTGGAGCCACCAAGGCGCTTGGCAGGAACACACCACCTGGCAGCAGGATCGCTCCTCGCATTGGCAGACGGATCACCGCACCTGGGGAGAGCGCGGCGGCTATGGCGGTTACTACATTCCGCAAGATCGTTTCGGGCTCTACTTTGGCGCGGAACACTGGTTTCGCATTCAGAGCCAACCCATCATAGTTGGGGGTTACCCGCGCTTCCAGTACGGCGGTTACTCGTTCATGATGGTTGACCCGTGGCCAGCAGACTGGGCTCCAAACTGGTATGCCTCCGACGACGTTTATGTTGGCTATAACGACGGGTATTACCTGTACAACCGCAGGCATCCCGACGAGGCCATGGCGATCACGGTCGTGCTTTGAGCGAGAGATCAGAAGCGTACAAGAGAAATCCGACTAGGAGAAATATGGCATCGAATACAGCAGTCTACGGCCTCTACAAAGATCGGCGAGGCGTCGACGAAGCAGTGGAAACGCTGAGGCAGAGCGGGTTCCGAAATACCGATATTTCGGTTCTGTTCCCGGATAATCCGGGCACCCAGGACTTCGCTCTCGAAAAAAACACAAAAGCGCCGGAAGGCGCGGCGGTGGGAGCCGGTTCGGGGGCTCTCATCGGCGGCGCGCTGGGATGGCTGGCAGGCATCGGATTGTTGGCCATTCCCGGTGTCGGTCCTTTTATCGCGGCGGGTCCCATCATGGGATTGCTCGCCGGGGTGGGCGTGGGTGGCGGAGTGGGCTCGATTGTTGGCGCCTTGATCGGGCTGGGCATGCCGGAGTATGAGGCCAAGCGGTACGAGGGACGGATCCGAGCGGGTGGCATTCTTTTCTCGGTCCATTGCGACAGTCCGGAGTGGGTAACGCGCGCAAAAGAGCTGCTCCAGAAGACCGGCGCGGAGAACATCGCCTCGGCCGGCGAATCTAAGGCCGATTTTCCGGCGAAAGACAAGCCCGCAGCAGTAACTACACATGCAACTTAAGAAGATGCTTTCGGCGATCAAATTGGGAGGCCAGGAATGAACATCATGGAGACGAAGTCGAACGCCACTAGAGGGCTGGATCGGGCGCAGGAGCGTATGGAGGACTTGAAACGGACTACCGGTGAAAGGTTGGACGAAGGCAGCAACGGAACAGCCGACGCGCTCCAAAGCGCCGCTTCCTCGGTTCGAACCAGCGGACGCCAAGGGGCCGAAGGAATAGAGACCCTGTCACAGAACGCAGCCGGCAAGTTGGATTCCAGCGCCGCCTATGTGCGCAGTCACAATGTGGGAGATATGCTCATCAACCTCCGGCAAGTGATTGGCAAACACCCCACCGGGTTCCTGCTTCTGGCCGCAGGCATCGGTTTCTTAGCCGGCTCCGCAATTCAGCGAAACAAGCCGGTCACTTAGGAAATCCGGCGGTTATTGTTCGCTTGCCGGGACAGCTTTCAGCCGGTCGAGTTGCTCGATCAGCTTCATTCGGCCGGCGACTTCCTTTTCAGTGGCTTTGGCGGCAACGCCTGGATTCGCGCCGTGATAAAACCCCAAGATATTCTCGCGAAGCTCGGCCGACATTCCGGCGAACTTCTGTTCCGCCAGCTTTCCCACCAGCTTGGCGTAGGCTTCGTCGGCTCCCTTGTATTGGCCGGCCCGCGGCGGCTCGCCTAAGTCGAAATTCTCGTTCGGCAGCTCAGGACGGCCCGCGGCGACATTGGCCAGTGCCGCCTGGTAGTGATCTACGGATGCGTTGAAGCTAGCCATGAACATTTTTTCCACTTCCGGAGTCGGCGGGCGGATCTGTAGCGCGCTGAAGGGACCGGTCGCAGGAAGAATTCGGAAGAAGAACGTCAGAATCTTCGTCCCAAAGCCGGGCCGGTGGTATTCCATGCCCCATTCTTTTTCATAGCTGGAGCGCGAGAGATTGTAGAGAAACTTCTTGCGCGTGATGCCGGGAATCTCTTTCTTGAGCTGCTCCTGCTTGAGACTCCAGGCCACCCGTGTCATGCCCGGAACGATCGATTTGACGGCGTACCGGTATGAGCCTAGCGCCAGGGTGACATTTCCGAATATGTCCTTCATTTCGATGCCATACGTACTCAAGAACGCACGCTCCAGCACGTCTCTCGACACTTGAAATCCGATAAAGCTCTTATACCGCTCTGGCGCATATCGTCCCGACGCGATCTGGAGGACGTCGAAGCCGAACTCGGTCCGGATGTGGGCCACGGGATTCTCCCAATACGACACCGAACCCCCGTACCTGCGCCGGAGTTCGGGATACAGGATCGGCACCGCGCGATTGGTGGCGAGGCGGTGACCTTCCGTATCGGCGGCATAATGCTCCAGGGCGCCCAGCGCGAACGCATATTCATTGAGGTCCTGGGATTGGCGAATCAGCTCCGAAATAAAATCCCCAGTTCGGACGTAATGCGTGAGGTCGCTGAAGAAGCGGCTGCTGAAAGGATAATACCCCAGGTCCTGAATGATGCAGCCGCCGTAGGCGTAAGCGTGCGCCTGCTCCAACTCTTGCGGTGTCGCGCCGGGGAATCGTTTGAGAAGCAACTTCTGTAGAGATGCATCCCAAACGGAGTCGATGATGGCTTCGTGGGTGAGGACTGTGTAGCCGTATGATACCGGGGCCAAAAGCAAGGCCGCCAGAATCAACCGCAGGCTACAAACGGAGCGCCAGGTTTTTGCCACTCGCGGGTTCTTTCAGAGCGCGAGACCACTCGTCGGCCTGCTTCTCGGCTTCCACCTGGGCGATCCCGTAACGCTCTTGGATCCGTCCCACCAGCTGATCCTTCTTGCCGGCGATAGTCTGCCAGTCATCATCGGTGAGCTTCCCCCACCGCTCGCGGGCAGATCCCGTAAACTGTTTCCACTTGCCTTCGATTTGATCCCAATTCATTTCGCTCTCCTTTTCAGAAGCCCGGCTGGCGAGGGCGGACTTGGCCGCCCCTGCACCGAATAGCTACCGGATCTCCACCTTGAAGAGCGTGCTGTCGGGGTGGGTATGGCGCCAGCCGAAATATTGCTGTTGCTGGTTACGGTTCACTCTATTGAAATCGCGATAGTCGCGGTGTTGCTCGCCGAGATATTGGCGGTAAGCGCGATCTTCATTGTTATTCCAGGTGTGGTAGTCTTTGCCGTCCCGATCGTAGTAGCGCTTTTCGTGATGGTCCCGGTCGTCCGCTCGGGCTGCGACCGGAGACTAAAAAGCGGCGCTCAGTACAAATGCGCTCAAAATTAAGAAGCGATGCATGTTGGAATCCTCTGCCTACAGATGGGCACTTTGCTGGCCTCTCGCCGGTCGTATGCAAGCACAGGCTATGGCTCTGGATTCCGTTAGCCTGACTGACCGCAGGAGGTCAAATGACCCCGTGTGGTCGTTACAGATCTTTGCGGGAGATCCCCAGTTTCCGCATCATGGCATTCAGGGTTGTACGTGGCACGCCCAGACGAGTGGCTGCCTTGCTAACTACCTCGCCCGTTTCGCGCAGCACGCGGATAATATGTTCCCGCTCCATATGCTCCAAGCGTGTCGCTGCCATGGTTTCCGACGCATCCGCCCGTATTTCGGCCAAGGGAGCGCGGAGGTTCGGACCTCGCGACAGGATGACGGCCCGTTCGATGAAGTTTTCCAGCTCCCGAACGTTCCCCGGCCACGACCAACTCACCAGGGCCCGCATGGTGTCGGCCGGGATCTTGTCGATCTGCTTATTCATTTTGGCGGCGTACTTCTTGGTGAAATGCCGGACCAGTATCGGTATGTCTTCGGGATGATCGCGTAGCGGAGGCGTGGTGATGGGAAAGACCTTCAGCCGATAGTAGAGATCGCTGCGGAAGAGTTTGTCTCCCATCATCTGTGTCAGATTGCGGTTCGTGGCCGCCACAGCCGGACGTCAATCGGGATCGTTTTGGTGCCGCCCAACCTCTCAAATGATTTCTCCTGTAGAGCCCGTGAGCAATTTGGGCTGCAGATCCAGCGGGATGTCGCCCACTTCATCCAGAAACAAAGTGCCCCGGTGCGCCATCTCAAAACGGCCGATCTTTTGCGAAAGTGCGCCGGTAAAGGCGCCTCTCTCGTAGCCGAACAGCTCGCTTTCGAGTAAGCCGGTCGGAATGGCGGCGCAGTTCAGCGTGATGAACGGACGGGTCTTGCGAGGGCTCAAGCGGTGGATGGCGCGCGCCACCAATTCCTTGCCCGTGCCGGTTTCCCCCAGGATCAACACATTCGCATCGGTAGGAGCAACCACTTCCACCTGCTGCTGAACCCGCCGCAGAGCCGCGCTGGTGCCGACGATCTCCTCGAAGTCATCTTTTACCTCGACATCTTCGTGTTCGACATTCTCCAGCCGGTCGCGTTCCCGGAGATCCTGCACGAACGTGATCCAGCGGAAGGGAGCGAGCTTCAATACCGCGGTAGCAAGCAGAACCGGGACTCGGGTCCCATCCTTGCGAAGCAGCTCTTTCTCATACGGCGTGCAGGCTCCGAACCGCAAGCCTTCTTCGTGCGCCAGTTCATCCAGCGCGGAGTATTCCGGCGGAGTAAGATCGGGCCAATGCAACCGGCCAGACGCCAAATCCTCGCGGCTGTAACCCACCAAGTCGAGAAAGGCGTCATTCACTTCGGGAATGCGGTCAAACTCGCCGGATACGATACCGGCAATGGTCGATTCCGCGGGAATAGGCCGGATGCGCGCGCGGCTGCGGCGCAGCTTCTCGTCCCTTTCATGACGCTCGCTAAAATCGCGCACTACTCTCGCGAAGCCCTGCAACTCCCCGTTTTCATCTTTCAGAGCCATCGTAATGACGTTGGCCCAGAACCGGGAGCCATCTTTTTTCAAATGCCAGGCTTCGTTTCCAAAATGGCCTTCGGCGGCGCACCTCTTCAATTCCTCCTGCAGCTTGAGGTTGAGAGTCTCTTCGCGACGGATAGAGAAAAGACACATGCTGGCCCAGGGCCTCATCTTCGGCGTGGCCGTAAATGCGCGCTGCTCCCGAATACCAGGCGGCCACACATCCGTTCACGTCCAGCATGAAGAGTGCATAGTCCTGCACCCAGGAAGGAATGCGCTCCTTTTCGGCTTGGCCGGTTTCCGCCGGTGTGGTCTTGTCGCGCAGAACCACGACGTGGCGCACCGGTAAGACGTTTACCTTCGCGGTGTACTCGACCTCCCGCAGGTTTCCATCCGCGACGCATCAGCTGCAGCGTGCCGTTTTGCTCGCCCTGTTCTAGAAACGCGCGCCAAAGCTGCGAAATCTGAGGCTTGGAAGCTGGGCGCCGCAAAGTCGTCGATCCTGCGTCCGATGATCTTATCGCGCGGAAGTCCCAGCAGCTTGCCGGCGCCGGCGCTGGCGTCGCGATAATTACGGTCGTTGTCCGCAATCAGAACTGGCGCAGCGGGATGGAACACAATCGCCCGGAAGAGCAGCTCGAGTTCTCTCGGACCGTTTTCCACCAGCCAGCGGGTGGTTTGCGACTGTAAGGCTTCGGTGGCCAAAGGCTACTCCTTCCCCCGTCGATCCAGGAGGCGGGACCGCCTGCCGACACCTCGCCGTATGTCTACAACCAGTGCCAGACAAGCTTGGCGATTGGTTCGAGTATAGCATCGATCGCCTCCCGAGCCCCGTTTTTATTTGACCTTATTCCGTCAGGTGGCATCCGGCGGTCAGTGTCGCCGGCGTTCGAGAGCGCGGCAACCCGCGAACACGGAGTACTATTCGGTTTGGACTGTGTATTGCACCTGGAATGCTTCCTTCTGACGATATGCGTCTCTGCCAGCAGACAGTATCGAGGTGAACACATGGCCACCAGCTTGAACGGCTTTCGCGCCCTGATCGAGAACAGCTCCGACGCGATTTTTTTAGTAAATCCAAAGACCGAAATTATGTATGCGAGCGCCTCCACAGCCAAGGTTCTCGGATACCAGCCCGAAGAACTTCTGGGGCGGAACGGCTTGGAACTGGTTCATCCGCAGGACCGAGAAGATTCCAGCCGGGCGCTGAAGGAAGTGCTCGCTAAGCCCGACAACCCGCTCCAAATGCACGCCCGCTTCGCCTGCAAAAACGGAGAGTGGTGCTGGATGGAGAGCACTGCTTCTAACTTGCTGCATGAACCTTATGTGCAGGCAATCGTCATAAACTCTCGGGAAATCAGCGCCCGCAGAGCCGCCGAAGAGGAACGGAATCGGCATGCCGAGGAACTGGCCCGCTCCAATGCGGAGCTACAGGCGTTTGCTCAAAACGTAGCGCATGACCTGAGGGAGCCTCTGAGAACCATTTCCTCCTTCACGCGGACTCCTAATCCGGAAAGCACAACTGCGTCCAGAGGAGAGAGAGTTCGCCGATTTCATCGTCGAACGGCGTAAGCCGTATGACGACATTACTGGACGAATTGCTGTCATCGGCCAGTTACGGGTTTAAGGGGGCGCTGGATCACGTGGAAATGGAAGTGGCGGCGCAGCAGGCCATGCAGAATCTGAAGGCAGCCATCACTTCCAGTGGGGCGCAGATTACGGTCGAGCCTTTGCCAGCCGTCGAAGCGAACGAATGCGATCTGATCCGGCTTTTTCAGAACTTGATCGGTAACGCACTGAAGTATCGCGGCCAGGAGCCAGCGGAAATTCGCATTACCGCCGAACGGGCCGGGCCGGACTGGGTGATCAAAATCCACGACAATGGCATCGGAATCCCGAAAGAGCACCATCAGCGTGTATTCGGTCTCTTTACGCGTCTGCATACCAAAGAGGTCCCGGGCGCGGGAATCGGTCTGGCGGTCTGCAAGAAAATTATTGAAGAACGGGGCGGCGCCATCTGGGTGGAATCAAAGCCGGGAGCTGGATCGACGTTTTGTTTCACTATTACCGCAGCGAAAGCGGAAGCCGAAATTCGCGCAGCCGCCGCGCAACTCATCGACCCCCAGCGGGACGTGTACGCCCGAGTGAATTCGGCTCCGAAAAACAGAACCTGCGCCGAGTAGTAAACCCACAGCAGCAAAATTACAAGTGAGCCCGCCGCGCCATAGGTGTCCGCAAAACCGGCTCTGCCGAGGTACACTCCCAACAAAAACTTTCCCGCCGTGAACAAAAACGAGGTAAGGACCGCGCCGATGATTACATCGCTCCATTCCAGGGACACGCTCGGCAGAACTTTGAAAATGAACGCGAACAGGACCGTAATAACGACTAAGAAGATTATCCAGTCGACGGTTTGGATGACAGCCCTGGGGAGCACTAGCGGTTTGAAGAAGGGACCCGCGGCTGAAATCCCGGCATTTACAGTTAGGGATGTCAGTAAGAACAAGCCGGCGCCTAGCACGACCGCGAATGAAAGAAAGCGCGCTTTCACGACATTGAACACACTTCGAGCGGTACTGCAAGTTTTGTCGTCGGGAACCTTCCAGATCGTATTCAGCGCGTCCTTCAGCTCGCTGACGGCAGCCGAGGCGCCGATAAACAGGGGTACCAGCCCAAGCAGGATGGCCGCGACGCCGCTCCGGGGCCGATGCACTCCCTCGATCATGGCCTGGACGACTTTGGCGCCTTCCTGTCCCACCAGGCTCTGAACCTCCAGAATCAAGCGGTTCTCGGAGGCGTGGGCGCTGAACAACAGTCCGGCGATAGCGAGCAGGATCACCAGAGTTGGAGCCAGCGAGAGGGCGATGTAAAAGGCCAGGGCCGCTCCGAGGCGCGGAACTTTATCGTCGATCCAGTTCCGGCCGGTCAACCGGAGGAGCGGCCCGATCTCTTTGATGGGAATGGCGGTCATTTCGGTCGTGAAAACCCGCCGCCGGAGATCCGATTACGGACGGGCTAATTTTGACTTACGCAACTTTAGCTTAGCAGCCAGGAGACCCGGCGCGCCGATCAGGAGCAGCAACGAGGCGGTAGAGGGCTCGGGGACGGAACTGCCACCGCCGCCACCGCCGCCGCCTCCGAGTCACCACCACCGCCGCCTCCGCCACCACCGCCACCGCTGGTCGTGGCTTCGCAGCCCGCCGTATTAATCGAAACGTCATTGGTATCCATGGTCACCGCGCCGTTCCTCGCCAAAGCTCTGCCGCACCCGATATCTGCGCCGGTATCCAAGGTGATGCTGGTGAGCGCTAGAATATTTCCCTCGAACGCGGTGGTGGTGCCGAGAGTCGCCGAGCTGCCGACCTGCCAGAAGACGTTGTCGCCTTCACCGCCATTGGCGACAACAACGGACGAGGCGCTTGCGGTAGTTAGCGTGCTGCCGATTTTGAAGACGAAGACTGAATTAGGATTGCCCTGGGAGTTGAGAGTAAGGATTCCCGTCAATTGGGCCGATGACATAAAGCAGTAGACTCCCGGCGTAAGAGTAAGTCCGCCTAGATCCTGACCGGTCAAATCGGTCCCACACGATTCGCCCGCCGCAAAATTGTAGGCCGTGGTCAAATCATTCTGAGCCTGCAGGGCGACGGCGTCCATGGCGTGTGTCGTTCCGCCGCTCACCATCCCCGGAGGAAAACCAGTGATGGCGCTACCCGGCGAGACACCCAGGTCCCCACCTACAATCGATGGCCCGGTATTGGTCACGGTCGATCCCGCCAGGACTGCAAACGGATCCGCGGTTCCAAGATCCACGTTTATGGCGGTGGCGTACAGCGCCCACGGACAGGAGCGGGAAAGTCATTAAACAGATACCTAGAAACTTCATAATGCAATCCTCCGATTGCTGCATCGATTAACCCGAGAATGCGCTTTAGTGGAAAATCCCCAGCATGTAGGCGATGAGGAGAATCAATAATATGGTTCCTAAGCCGATGCCCGCGCCACCGCGGGAACCCCAGCGGCCATAGCCGTAATATCCTCCACCGCCTCCGAAAACCAACAACAAAATAATAATGAGGAGCAACATGCTGATCCTTCCTTTCCGACGCGCCGAGGACCGCGAGGCTTCTTCTTTCGAGGAAGCCTCGCTGCCGTATCCTCCGATTCGGCACGATATTTAAAAGCACATCAGTGGCCGCGACTTTAGAAGCGCGTCAAAGCCATGGTTGCAAACGAGGTTGGAAAGAATCCTCCGCGCGGGGGCAAACCGCGGGTGACCATATTCGGCCACATGACCCCGTAAGGTCAGTTTCTAGATGACCTCACTCGCTACGCAATCGCTGCGGCGTGGACACATAAAGACTAACCGCCCTTTGGCCCTTACGGACCCCGGAATGCCTTGGGTCTCACGTAAGCACAAGAGGAGAAATATTAAATGACCCGTTTTCAAACATTAGCGGCAGTATGCGGTTTTGCGCTGGCGAGCGTGACGTTCGCCCCCAGTGCGCGAGCCGACGACTGGAACCGGAAAACCACCATCACTTTCAGCGGCCCGGTGGAGATTCCCGGGGTTCACTTAGCCGGATGGGGCGTCTTGCCGGCCGGCACCTATGTGTTCAAGATTCTGGATTCGCAGTCGGACCGCCACATCGTCCAGATTTTCAGCCAGGACGAATTGACCGTGTACGCCACCATCCTGGCCATCCCAAACTATCGCCTCAAGGCCACCGACAAAACCGTGATGACCTTCAGTGAAAGACCGGCCGGCGAGCCGGAAGCGCTGCGGGCCTGGTTTTATCCCGGCCGAAATTGGGGCGAGGAATTCGTCTATCCAAAGGCTAAGGCTATAGAACTTGCCAAGGCCACCAATACGCCCGTGCTTTTCACTGAAGCCGAGATTCCCGTGGAAGTCGCCGCGCCGATCAAGACCGCCGACGAGCCGGTGGTAGTGCAGTTGAAGGCGGCGCCCATCATGGCCGTCCAGCCGACCGGAGAAGCAGTGGAAGTAGCCGCAGGTGGTTACTCCGCCGCCCGCCTGAAGTCGCATCGGTCGTGCGCCGGCAGCCAGAAGAACTTCCGAAGACCGCCAGTCCGTTGCCGCTCATCGGGCTGTTCGGATTGCTGGCGCTAGGCGCGGCCTTCGCTGTCCATGTAATCGCAAAACGCGTCTAGTCAGGCGCTAGTGATTCTGTCAGGCGGCGCGGCCATCCCAACGCGCCGCTCGAGGCAGGCGGAGATCGAACAGAAAAGGTAACAAGATGCGACAGAGAGTCATCCCGCTACTGGCGCCTGTGACCAGGCGCCAGCCGAACGGAGACGGGTGTCACCAGACCAAGGCTCGCGGGCTGGCGGTGCTCAATTCGCCGCTACTGAACAAGGGGACCGCTTTCACGGCGGACGAGCGAAAAGCTCTGGGCCTCACCGGCCTGCTCCCGCCCGACATCAGCACGCTGGAAGGCCAAGTCAAGCGCGCCTACATCCAGTACGAGCGGCTGCCGGATGCACTGAGCAAGAACATCTATTTGACCGCCCTGCACGACCGCAATGAGGTGCTGTTTTACCGGCTGTTTTCCGAGCACCTGCGGGAGATGATTCCCATCGTCAACGATCTGACGGTCGGAATGGCAATGGAGCAGTACCATCACGAATGCCGGCGTCCGCGCGGCGTGTATCTGTCGATCGATCATCTGGAGGCGATCGAGGAGGCGTTTGCCAATCTCGGCGCCGGCCCCGACGACATCGACCTGGTCCTGGCCACCGACGCCGAACAAATCCTGGGCATCGGCGATTGGGGCGTGGGCGGCATCGAAGTGTCGATCGGCAAGCTGGCGATCTACACGGCGGCCGGCGGAATCGATCCGACGCGCGTGATCCCGGTGATGCTGGATGTCGGCACCAACCGGGAAAGTCTGCTGAGCGATCCGATGTACATCGGCAACCGGCATGCCCGCATCCGCGGCGAGCGCTACGACGCCTTCATCGATGCTTACGTCCAAGCCGTGACCAAGCTGTTCCCCAACGCTCTGCTGCAGTGGGAGGATTTCGCGCCCGGCAACGGACGGCGCATCCTCGAAAAGTACCGCGACCGGATCTGCACCTTCAACGACGACATGCAGGGCACCGGCGCAATCACTCTGGCGGCCGCGATCTCCGCCGTCCGGGTGTGCGGAACGCCGCTGCGCAACCAGCGCGTAGTGATCTTTGGAGCCGGCACGGCCGGCATGGGAATCGCCGACCAGATTCGCGACGCCATGGTGCGTGAGGGGCTATCCAAAGAGGATGCCGCCAGCCGCTTCTGGTGCGTGGACCGGCCAGGGTTTGCTCATCGCCGGCATGGCCGGTTTGCACGACTATCAGGTCGCCTATGCCCGTCCCGCCGCCGAAAGCAAGAGCTGGAACCACGACGCGGGGGGCGAACGGCGTTGGCCTGGCCGAAGTGGTGCATCGCGTGAAACCCACCATGTTGATCGGCGCGTCGACCGTCGCGGGCAGCTTCACCGAAGCCATCGTCAGGGACATGGCCGCGCATACCGAGCCGGCCCATTATTTTTGTGCTTTCCTATCCCGCCGCGCGCGCCGAGGCGAACTCCGTCCGATCTGATCGCCTGGACCGACGGGCGGGCGCTGATCGCCACCGGCAGCCCCTTCACCCCAGTCACTTATAAAGGCGTGACCTACGTCATCGGCCACATGAATAATGCCATGCTGTACCCGGGGCTTTGCCTTGGGGCGATCGTTTCCCGGGCCCGCCGCATCAGTGACGGCATGTTCGCCGCCGCCGCCAATGCGGTCTCGAGCCTGGTGACGGTGCGCCAGCCGGGCGCGTCGCTGCTGCCGCAAATGGACGATTTGCGCAGCGTGTCGGCTACAGTCGCCGTAGCGGTCGCTGAAACAGCCGTGGCGGAGGGCTTGGCGGGTATCAAATTCTACGACATCGTCCAGCAAGTGCAAGACGCCATGTGGCAGCCGGAGTACTGCCGGATCCAAGCCTGTTGAAATGAAAGTCCTGGTCAAAAGAGGGCCCCTGAAGCGCGTTCTGCAATGGTCCCAGCATTTGTTCTTTGCCGCCGCCCTAGTGCTGCTCGGTTACTGCGGATTCGCGATTGTGGACGCCTGGATTTTCCAGCAGCGGGAAAGCCGCGTTCTCGAACAACTGCTGTCCGCCACATCGACGCCCAAGCCTCCGGCCGTCGTGGCGACTGGCCTGATTGGCCGCATCCAAATTCCACGTCTCAGCGTTTCTGCGATCGTCTTCGAGGGAATCAGCAGCACCACCCTCCGGCGCGCAGTCGGCCATATTCCCGGCACGGCGTTTCCGGGGCAGCGGGGGAATGTGGGAATCTCCGGGCACCGCGACACGTTCTTTCGACCGCTGCGAAATATCCGGCGGAATGACATCATCACACTCACCACCCTGCTCGGCGAATATCGCTATCGGGTCGTGTCCACGAAGATAGTGGGTCCCAATGATGTCGCGGTGTTGAAACCCGGCGGAAACGAAATCCTGACTCTGGTCACCTGTTATCCGTTTTATTTCGTCGGAGCGGCCCCCGACAGGTTTATCGTACGGGCAGAAAGGATCACATGAGCGCGTTTGGTAGCAATGGAAATGCCAGCCATGGAAACGGCAGCCATGGAAACGGCCTCATGAAGGAAACTTCTAAAGTCCACAAGATCGCTTTCGTTGGCGACCACTTGCCCCGCAAGTGCGGCATCGCCACATTCACGTCCGACTTGCTTGCGGCCGTCGCCGCCGCGCATCCCCAAAGCCGCTGCCTGGCCGTGTCGGTCAACGACATTCCGGGCGGCTATGAATACCCGGAAGTGGTCCGCTTCGAGATTGAGGAGCAGGATCTGTCGTCCTATCTGCGCGCCGCGGACTTCCTCAACATCAGCAACGTCGATATCGTTTGTCTGCAGCACGAGTTCGGAATTTTCGGCGGGCCCGCCGGCGCTCACATCCTGGCATTCCTGCGCGAATTGAGAATGCCCGTTGTCAGCACCTGCACACGGTATTGCGTGAGCCGAGGATTGAACAGCGCCGCGTCATGGAGGAGCTGATCTCGCTTTCGACGCGAGTCGTGATGATGACCGAACTCGGGCGGCAGGATGCTTCAGCGACATCTACGGAGCGCCGCTAGCTAAGATCGACCTGATCGCGCATGGGATTCCCGATGTGGGGTTCGTCGACCCAACGTATTTCAAGGACCAGTTCGGAGTGGAAGGACGAGTGGTGCTGCTCACGTTCGGTCTGCTTTCGCCGAATAAGGGCATCGAGTATATGCTCAACGCTCTGCCGCAAATCTCTGGAGCAGTTTCCCGAGGTTGTGTATATTGTCCTGGGCGCCACCCATCCGAATGAGCTCCGCGAGCATGGCGAAGCGTACCGGGTGAGCCTGGAAATGCTTGCCAAGAAGAACAAAATCGAGAAGAACGTCATCTTCTATAACGATTTCGTGGAGCTCGAGAATCTGAAGGAGTTCATCGGAGCCGCCGACTTATACATAACGCCCTATCTCAACGAAGAGCAGATTACGTCGGGAACCCTGGCCTACACGTTTGGCGCCGGCAAAGCCGTAGTTTCCACGCCTTACTGGCACGCCGCGGAACTGCTGGCCGAGGACCGCGGAGTGCTGGTCCCTTTTCGCGATGCACAGGCCATCGCGCGGGAAGTGATTGCGTTGCTGCGGGACGACAACCGCCGGCATGCCATGCGCAAGAACGCCTACCGGATCGGCCGCGAGATGATCTGGAGCAATGTCGCGCAGCTATATATGCGATCGTTCGAATCATCGCGGCTGGAGGGCGCGGCGCTCTCGCGAAAATCTCTGATTACGAAAACGCTCGACCAGAGGCCCCGCGAACTTCCGGAGTTGAAGATGAATCATCTGCTGCGAATGACCGATTCGACAGGCGTCTTCCAACACGCGGTTTTCGGCGTCCCGAATTTTTCCGAGGGCTATTGCACCGATGATAATGCGCGCGCGTTTATCCTGGCGGTTCTGCTGGGCGAGTTGGGGGAAGAGCCGGAAGCGCTGCTGGGCGTAGCCACCACTTCCGCCGCCTTTCTTCATCACGCCTTCGATAGCGGAGACCAAACGATTCCACAATCACCTGAGCTTCGACCGCCGGTGGCTGGATGATCGCGGATCGGAGGACTGTCATGGCCGCGCTCTATGGGCCCTCGGCATAGGTGTGGCGCGTTCTCCGTTCCGAAGCTTCCAGATGATGGCCGGGCAGCTCTTCGCCCGGGCGCTGCCGGCCTTGGCGGACTTTACGTCGCCGCGGGCCTGGGCATTCGGACTGATCGGCATCCATGAATACCTAAACCGGCTGAGCGGCGATAGTCTCGTCAAGCAGACTCGCGAGACGCTTACTTGCCGGCTCATGGACCTGTTGGCAAGCAACGACCGCCCGGATTGGTGCTGGTTTGAAGAGGAGCTATCCTACGACAACGCGAAACTCGCCCACGCCTTGATTCTGAGCGGACACGCGACCGGACAACGGCGGGTCTTGGAGCGAGGCTTGCAAGCCTTGCGCTGGCTGAACGAGCTACAAATCTCCGAGAACGGCCACTTTCGGCCCATCGGCAGCAATGGTTTCTACCGGCGCGGCGGCTCCGCGCGCGAATTTCGACCAGCAGCCCATCGAAGCTCAAGCCATGGTCTCGGCTTGTCTGGAAGCCTATCGCACTACCTCCGACTTCTGGTGGTACGAACAGGCCCAGCGCGCCTTCGACTGGTTCATCGGCTGGAACGATCTGGGCTTGGAACTCTATTCGCCTGAGAGCGGCGGCTGTGGCGACGGATTGCACGTGGATCGCGTCAATGGAAACCAGGGGGCGGAATCCACCTCTGGCATTCCTGCTTTCATTAGCGGAAATGCGCCTGGCGCAAAACATGGTGGCCAGCTTCAGGGAACGAATCTCCATTGGAAAGGAACCGATCTCGATCGGAGCGTCATGATCGCTGCCCCAAGTTCTGCCTCCATTCGTGTCCATCGCACGCCGCCGATCCTCGAGCCCGACCAGTCGCGCGTTCTTCTGCGGCCGTTCAGTCCGGGAGGGTCCGAACGGATGGGCCGGATCATTTCCCGGATTATGTCGATTCCCGAAGACCAGGTCGGGCCCACTGCTGGAGGAGATCTCGCGCCGAATTCTCGCAGCGGCATCAGCACCATCCGCAAACTCTTTCTTGGAACGCTTTGAACAAGTCCGCGAGTTGATGCCGGCCGGTGACAACCTCTCCGAACAAAGACAACTGTTGATCGGCTCCTATTTTCTGGCCGAATACTCGTTGGAATCCGCCGCGCTGTTCAATCCGTCCATCGTCCCGCATCCTGACCAGACCGGATCTGCCGCCGGGCGCCCTGCGGTTCATCCTCAGCCTGCGCGCTACCGGGGAAGGACACATTTCTTCCATCACTTTTCGAACCGGTATCATCCATCCCGATCAGCGGATCGAGGTGTCCACCCCCACTGGCTTTCTCACCGAGCCTCGTCAGGTCCCACATCCCCTGTATGAGAAGGAACTATTCGCGCAGGAAACTATTTGAAGTGGGATTGAACAGCGACTTCACGCGCCGGGTCATGAACAGACTCGGGGAGTCGTTCGCGCTGGACGAGCTTCGCGCCAGTCTCCAAGCCGAACAGTTCCGCCATCCGGATGGAATGGCGCAGGAAGATCAGACCGCCGCGCAGGGAATCTGGATGCTGGCCCGCTCCAACTACGAGGTCCAGTTCCAGCCTGAGCAGGAGTTGTCCGAACGCGTTCTATTCCCCGCCACGCCCTCTCAGCGTAACGGTATCGAGGACGCCAGGTTCGTCCGTTTCCAGAACGAGGACGGCACGCACGTCTACTACGCGACCTTCACCGCTTACGATGGCCGGGTGGTGGTGCCGGAGTTGGTGGAGACTTCTCACTTCCTACGCTTTCGCTTCATTTCGTTGAACGGTCCGGCGGCCGAGAACAAAGGGATGGCGCTGTTTCCCGCGGAAAATCAACGGACGTTATGCCATGCTGTCGCGCCAGGACAACGAGAACATCTACCTGATGTTTTCCGAAAACGTCCACTTCTGGAACGAGCGCCAGGTGCTCCTCAAACCTACTTTTCCCTGGGAACTGGTCCAGCTCGGCAATTGCGGATCGCCGATCGAGACCGATGCCGGATGGCTGGTCCTGAGCCACGGCGTGGGCCCTATGCGAAAGTACTGCATCGGCGCGTTTCTGCTTGATCGCGATGATCCCAGCAAGGTCATCGGCCGCCTCCGCGAGCCGCTGCTGAAACCCAACGAAAATGAGCGCGAGGGCTACGTGCCGAACGTCGTGTATACCTGTGGCGCTCTGCTTCACAACGGCGTGTTGATCATTCCCTATGGCTTGGCCGATCACGCCACCGGTTTCGCAACCGTCCCGTTGGCCGAGGTTCTGGCGGCCATGCAATCCGAATGAGAACTCCGGACAAGCGCGTGGCCATCCTGTCGCCAGTGGCCTGGAGAACTCCGCCCAGACAATATGGGGCATGGGAGACAGTCGCCGGCAACATCGCTGAAGGACTGGTCGCCCGCGGCTGGGATGTGACGCTATTCGCTACCAAGGATTCAGAGACCCGCGCTCACCTGCACGCCGTGGTCGACAAAGGGTACGAAGAGGATTCGTCTATTGATCCCAAGGTCGCCGAATACCTTCACATCTCCGAAGCTTTCGAGCACGCCGCTGAGTTTGACCTCATCCACAGCCATTACGACTTCATGGCGCTGTCCTACACGCGGTTGGTGGAGACTCCGGTACTCACCACAATCCACGGATTTTCGTCGCCCAGAATCATGCCCGTCTATGAGAAATATCGCGACGGATATTTCGTATCCATCAGTAACTCCGATCGCGCGCCCAGGCTGAATTACCTGGCGACGGTCTATAACGGCATCGACCTGTCGCTATACCCGTTCCAGCCAGTTGCCGGCGATCACCTGATCTTCCTCGGCCGGATTCATCCCGACAAGGGAGTTCATCTGGCGATCGAGGTCGCGCGCCGCAGCGGGTTGCCGCTCCTAATCGCCGGCATTATTCAGGATCAGACCTATTTCCGGGAGCAGGTTCAGCCCCACCTCGATCAGAAGATCCGTTACATCGGGCCGGTGGACGTCCCAGGCAAGAACGAATTGTTCGCGCGTGCCCGAGCGCTACTGCATCTGAACACGATCCCGGAGCGTTTCGGGCTTGTTCTGGCGGAAGCCAATGCCGCCGGCGTGCCCGTTATCGCCATGGACCTGGGCTCCTGCCGCGAAGTCATCAAAGATGGGCAGACGGGTTTTCTGGTCGCGAGTGCCGACCAAGCCGTACAGCGCCTTGGACCGAGTTCACGAAATTGATCGAAAAGAATGCCGCCGGCGCGTCCAGCACTGTTTCTCTATCGAGACGATGGTGGAGGCGTACGAGCGCGTTTACGCTACTATTTTCGATCTGGAAGCAAGGAAATCATCATGAAACCGGAGATCGTGCGGCGATACAGCCAGAACCCGATCCTCAGCAAAGGCGACATCCCGTACCCGGTGGAAACGGTTCACAACGCGGGCGGTGGTGAAGCTCAACGGCAAATACATCATGCTGTTCCGCTCGCATCTTCGCACGGGCCGTTCCATTATCGGGCTGGCGCGAAGCTACGACGGGTATCGCTTCATCCCCGATCCGGAGCCCTTTCTGACGCCTGCCAAGGACGGTCCTTTCGCCGAGTACGAGGAGTTCGGTGTCGAGGACCCGCGCATCACTCCGCTCGATGGAGAATACGTCATCACCTATAGCGCCTACTCGCGCAATGGAGTGCGGATCGCTTTGGCCAAAACCAAAGACTTTAGTCAGGTGGAAAGAGTCTCGCTCATCACCGAAGCGGACTATCGGAACGTGGTGATCTTTCCCGAGAAGTTCGACGGGCTGTATGCGCGCCTGGATCGTCCGCACTCGGAGATCGCGCCCTGGTCGATCTGGATTTCCTATTCTCCCGACCTTCGTTTTTGGGGCGAGTCGCGGCTCATCATGAAACCGGTCCAATATCACTGGGACGAAATGAAGATCGGGCCCGGCGCGCCGCCTATTAAAACGGACCAGGGATGGCTATCCATCTATCACGGGGTTTTCCAGACCATGGACGGGTCGGTCTATCGCCTGGGTGTCGCTCTTCACGACCTGCATAATCCCGCCAAGATCATTGGCGTGGGCGATTCCTGGATTCTGCAGCCTGAAGCCCCTTGGGAAATTACGGGATATGTCCACAACGTCGTGTTCACGTGTGGCGCCGTTGCGGAGTCCGATGGAACGGTGAAGATCTATTGGGGCGCCGCGGACACGGTCATGTGCGTCGGTGAAGCGAATATCTCGGATCTAGTCGCGCTATGCCTGGAGCACGGCCGCCCGGCAAAAGATACTTGCCAATGTTCAGGCACAGTTACAGGCTAAGTCGTCTTGGCCGCCTGCGGCGTCACTCGGACACCGCGGTCGCCTTGCCCTCCGGCGTGCGTGCGTACCTCTTGAACCAGCTCATCATGTAGAGCTGAGTCCGGATGAAATTCGACGGCTTTGACGCGGTCCCGTGGTACTCGCCTTCGAACTGGAGCAGCTTCACCGGCACGCCGCGAACCTTTAGCGCTGCATAGTATTCCTCGGTCTGGGGCATGGGCGTGCGGCGATCGAGCACCCCGGTCATCAGCAGCGTCGGCGTCGTCACTTTACCCACGGTCATCACGGAAGAGTGCGAAAGCCAGTCGCTCGGGTCTTCCCAGAACGGCTTCTGGAAAAAGCTGTAAGTGAAGAGCGGAATGTCGGTGTTGCCGGTCATGCTGAGCCAGTCGATTACCGGGCAGCGCACCGCTGCCGCCGCGAAACGGTCGGTGTGGCCGATTACCCAGCTTGACAGTACTCCGCCGCCGCTGCAGCCGGAGACATACATGTGAGAGGTGTCGACAGAGCCTTGCGCGATGGTGGCATCCACGCCGGCCATCAGATCATCGTAATCGGGCCCGGGATAGTTGTGGTCGATGCCGCCGGAAAAGGCAGTGCCATATCCCGTGCTGCCGCGGGGGTTGAGATAAAGAACCAGGTAATCGTTGGCAGCGAAGTTTTGAAACATATAATTGAATGCCACGCTATACATCGAAAACGGTCCGCCGTGGATTTCGAGGATGAGTGGATACTTCTTGGTGGCATCGAAATCGGGCGGTTTCACCACCCAGCCCTGTACTTTCGCGTTGGCGGTGGAGGTGAAGTTGATCTCCTCCGTTTTCGCCAGGTGCATGCCCGCCAGCAGGCCGCCGTTAACGTTGGTGAGTTTGGTCATTTCCGTGGGCCGGCGCAGGTTGTAGCGAACTACGTCCGGTGGATTTTGGGGATCAGTCCGCGTACCTACCGCCATCAGGTCGCTGGACGACGAATCCATGGTGAGCACTTGAGTGCCGGTGGTGACGGGCTTAACACCGCCGCCCGCCAGAGCCGCGAACTGGATGTTGCGGGAGCCGCGGTCTTCAGCGTCGAAGTAGAGGCCCGCTGAGTCCGGCGTCCATCGCAAAGTCACAGGATCGCGATCATAGTCACCGCTGATTTTGCGCATTTCTCCGCCGGCGAATGGAACTACATAAAGGTTCGATACCGAGTGCGTACGCTTGGATTGCGGATAGCCGGTAAAGGCGACAGTCTTGCCATCTGGCGAGACGGTTGGGCGGCTCCAGGAGCCGGGTTTAGCTACCAGCTCCCGGACAGCGCCCGACGCGATATCGATCACTAGCAGTTGCGAGGTTTGATAGTGCAGATCGGCTTCCGGGCTGCGGTCGGCTTGGAATACGATGGCTTTGCTGTCGGGAGTCCAGTCCATGGGCACCGCGCCGCGCAATTCTCCGGCGCCCGCGCTCCACTTGCCATTGGTGAGTTGCCGCGCCGCTCCGCCATCCGCCGAGACGACGAACAGATGATTCTGCCCATCGGCAAGGAAACCCACCTGATCCTGGCGGTAGTGGAGAGTCTCCACTACGCGCGGCGCGCCGGTCCATTTGGCACCTTGAGGAGCGGGCGGCATGCTGATGTTCCAGTTCTCCTTCTCGGGCACGAACATGGAGAACGCGATAGACTTGCCGTCCGGAGACCAGCGCGCGTCAGCAACCTTCTCGGTGGCGTGGGTGATTTGCGTGGCTGGTCCATCAGTATCGATCCAGCGGACGAAGATCTGCGGGCCGCGCGGCTCTCCATCGGCGATGTAGAGAATGCGTTTTCCGTCGGACGACCAGCGCGGGTTCGCGCCCTTGGTTAGGAACCGGTGCTGGCTCCCATCGGAGTTCATGATCCAAAGGGAGGAATCCCAGCGGTCCTCGATCTTATTGGCCTGCTGCCGGGTGTAGACAATTCGGGCGCCATCGGGTGAAATCTGCGCGTTGCTAACGCGCTCGAAGTCAAAGTAGTGATCGTTGGTGAGGCGCGTGGCAGAGCGGGTTTCCTGGGCGGCGGCGGTGAATGCCGCCAATGATGCAAAGGCCAGCACAACCAGACGAGTCTTCATGGGTCACCTCGATAGCAGATTCGGAATGAGACCAGTTTACCTTACAGCGCGCCGGCGCTACACATTCGCCAACGCGAAGACTTTCTCCAGCGATTGAATGGGATCGTGTCCCGGCGCTGGATCGTATTCGTGGCAGACAAAGCCGGTAAATCCGAGCCCGGCAATCACCGATGCGATGAAACGGTAATTCAGTTCCTGGGTGTCGTCAATCTCGCGGCGTCCGGGAACACCCGCGGTGTGGAATTGGCCGATCAGAGGAAAATATTCGCGGATATTGGCCACAATGTTTCCATCCATGATTTGGACATGGTAAATGTCGAACAGAATCTTGACGCGCGGGGAGTTGACTCGCCGGCACACGTCCGCGACCCACGGCAAGTGATCCCCGATCTGATCGTCGCGGCCATAGGCTGGATCCTTGTACTTGCTGTTCATCACCTCCAGGCAAAGGTTTACGCCCTTGTCTTCAGCATGGTTCTTGACGCGGTTAAGAAAGTCAACCGCGATATCGGCGCCTTCGGTGTACGACATGCCGTGCCGGCGGCCGCCGGTAATCAGGATGTCCGAGCCGCCCGCGGCTGCGCAGGCATCGATGAACGTCCCTAGCGATTTCACCTGCTCTTCGTGCAGCTCCTTCCGGATAATGCCGTTGTCGATCGAGATGCCACCGCCCACACTCATGGAGGGAGTCAAGCCGTATTTCTTGAGGGTGGGCCATTCCTGCTGAGGAGCCCCACTGTAGCCCTGGACTCCGATGCGCGCGGCCTGGCGGCACATCTCGTCGAACGGCATTTTGGGATCGAAGTTCCGGCGGAAGCAGGCTTGCTTCAAACGCCCTTTGCGCGGGACCTCGGAATTGGTTGTCGACTGCGCTGCCGCTACGGTGGCGCCAAGCGCGGGAAGGAAGTCTCTGCGTCGCATGCGTGAATCATATCGAAAAGAACAGCGCCGCGCGCAGCGAGGCAGAGACCTCGAATTGTCCCGGGCTACTTGTCGTTTGCCGATTAACGTTTGCCGATTAACGTTCGCCGAAATTGTAGCCCACCCAGATCGTGGCGCCCGGAACTGAATCGCTGCCGAACTGGTTGGTCAGGCCTGGTACGAAGTGATAATCGAACTGCGGACGGATGAACACGTGCGAGGTCAGGTAGATTTGCACGCCCACGCCGGCATGAATATCCAAATGATTGGCGGCTCCAACCGGCACGGTTTGCGACGTACACACCGCCGTACCGACACAGCCGCTCTGCGTGAAGGAGAAGCTCGTCCTGGCGTCGCCAAGCCCGCCCATCAGTTGCACCACGAATCGTTTTCGATCGATCGGCGCGTAAATGCCGTTCGCATCCAGAAAACTTTGGCGATATTGGAGTGGGCCATAATTGCTCCGCGCAGGCTGGATATCGGCCTGGAAACCAGCGCCGAAACGCTTGTTGAACATAATGTCTCCACCGAAACCCAAGAAGAAGCTGCCGAGCCCGCCGGTCGCTTGGCAGAATGTGTCCCCCGAGCCAGGCGTACAGGTTCCGAAGGCATTTAGGGAATTGGCGTTATCCAGGCCGCCGCCGGCGGCCGAATCGTGAAAGCTCCCGAAACCGATATTGACGTCAAACGCATTCTGGGCGTTGGCGAGCGGAATGCACAACGCGAACAGGGAACTCGCGAGTAAAGAACTGTAAAGTTTTTTCACTTAGACTAACCTTTCTATTTTTTCTGACGCACGCTCATCGCTAGTACTTACAATCAACGACGAACGTATACCGGCTTCGACGCCTCGCTTTGGAGAGCAGTTTCAAAGCATTGCATTCGTGCCGTCCTGGTATACTTGAGTTTCCGAAACCATTTAGCGAGCGCTTCCGTCTGCTGTCCTTAGGCGCTTTGCCCCAATCCCCGGAGGTATCATTTGATTCGACATCGTCGGACTTACTTACTTTCTTATTTACTTTCTTTTCTATTTGCGCTCTTGTTGTGCTCGCCTGGATGGTCACAGAGCCGGCCCAACCACTACGCCGTCTTCCTGGCCGATGAGCCAGTGGCAAAGCATTTTTCGTCGCGTGAAGAGATGCAATCGGCGACGGGCGCGGCCTGGCGCGGCCGGATCGAAGCAGCGCAAAGCGCGGTGCGAAATGAACTGGCCACGCGGAATATTCGAGTAACTGGATCTGTAAGCACCCTACTCAACGCGATATTCGTGGCCGCTCCGGCCGCGCGTGTGGCGGAAATCAGAGCCATCCCCGGGGTCATCGACGTCGTGAAGCTCGGCCGCAGCAAGATGCTGCTGAATCAGGCCACCCAGATTCTGGACGGCCCGCAGGCCTGGAGCATCCTCGGCGGAATCGGTAATGCCGGCACTGGAATCAAGATCGGTATTCTCGATACCGGAATCGATCAGACGCACCCCTCGCTGCAGGACAGTTCCTTGCAAACGCCCGCTGGCTTTCCGAAGTGCAACGTCCAAAGCGATTGCACCAATTTCACCAACAGCAAGGTCATTGTCGCGCGCAGTTATGTGGCACTGGGTGCGGCCGGGTCCGACCCGAAGAATCCCGCTGCCGATTCGACGCCGGATGACTACTCGGCCCGCGACCGCGTCGGTCACGGAACGGCTGTCGCCACCGCTGCCGCCGGAAACACCGCCGCGCTCGCGGTGACGATCAACGGCATGGCGCCGAAAGCATGGATCGGCAACTACAAAATTTCAGGCTCGCCCGGTGTCAACGACGGGTCCGGCAATGACGTTTTCATTCAAGCCGTCGAAGATGCCGTCAACGACGGTATGGACGTCGTCACCACTTCATTTGGGGGCACGTCAACTACGGGTCCGCTGGATATTGGCCCAGTCTGCGGCAACGCGGCTGGCGTTCCCTGCGATCCTCTCGCTTACGCTTTCGAGCAGGCCGCCGCAAAAGGCCTTGTTGTGCTGGCTGCCGCGGGCAATGAAGGCGAAGGCGGGATCTATGGAACCGGTACGTATCCCCAATACAACACTATTAGCTCCCCGGCGGATGCGCCTTCGGTGATCGCGGTGGGTGCTGTCAGCAACACGCACACCTTCAATCCCGACGTCGAGGTTACTGGGGCCAGTGTTCCCTCGAATCTGAATTCGATTGCCGCCAACTTCACCGACGCCTTCATTCCTTTCGGTGCGTACTCGGCGCCGCTGGTCGATTTGGCGCAGATCGGCGACAGTAGCGACCTGGGCTGCAACGCGCTCCCGCAGTTCTCTTTGCTCGGTGCCTTCGCTCTCATTGAGCGGGGCACATGCAACTTCTCGGTGAAGATGGCTAACGCGACCAACGCCGGCGCGCGGGGCGTAATCTTTTTTGATAATGTCAACGAATCGCTAATCAGTCCGGGCGGGCTTTCCAACTTCACCCAACCGGTTCTCATCATCGGTATGGCCGACGGCCAGAATCTGAAATCTTTCATCGACTCCAACCCTGGCTACGCCGCTACCATCAATCCATCGGCGATTGAGGTCGCTCTTGGCGGAGCCGTGGTGCTAGCTGGCTATTCGTCATTCGGGCCGGGTCTTGGCACCAACGGTATCAAGCCGGATGTACTCGCCGTAGGCGCAGAGTCCAGCAGCTTCGATCTTATTTACATGGGTGCTCAGAACTATGACCCGCTGGGCGAATTGTACAGCTCCGACCGATTCATCGCCGCCGGCGGCACCAGCTTCGCAACGCCTTTGGCGGCCGGCAGCGCTGCTCTGGTCAAACAACAGCATCCCGGCTATACCGGCCAGCAGGTCAAATCGGCAATCGTGAACACCGCCGCTCAGTCCGTTATTACCGACGACGGAGGTTTCACTGGAACTACGGCCACGCTCAACATTTTGCAGTCCGGATCGGGCCTGGTCGCCGCCGATTTGGCGATCCAGACTAATGTGACCATCGTTCCGTCCACGGTCTCGTTCGGTTCTTTTGCCAGCGGCTCCGCGATTTCGCAGAGCCAGCAAGTCACTGTTACCAACACCGGCTCATCCAGCGTCAATCTTTCGTTCGCGACGACCACCATCAGCGGCGCAACTGGAACTACTGTCTCCGCCAGCCCCTCATCGCTTACTCTTGCGCCCGGCAAGTCGGGCACGCTGACGGTCAGCTTGAGCGGGACCATAGCGTCGGGCGGTCTCTATTACGGCTTCATCACGGTATCGGGCGCTTCCGTTCCGATGCACATTTCTTACATGCTTCTTTCTCCGACGACAGGAACGGTGAATCTTGATGCAATATCGGGAGACGGGGACCAAGCCATCGCCGGCCAAGTCATTCCTGATGGCGTAGTGGGTTTCCAATTGACTGATGCTAACGGTGTGCCAGTGACCGGGACCGCGGTGAGTTTCTCGGAAGGACAGGGCAGTGTTCCGTTGACCATCACTAACGCGTCAACTACCACCGATAACTACGGCTTCGCTTACGCGACAGTCACCATCGGATCCCAAAGCGGAACGTATGTTGTGAACGCTTCGGGGGGTGGGCAGTCCTATCAATTTTCAGGAAGCGTATCGCCTCAGCCTACCGTCAGCGCGGGTGGCGTAGTGAACGCGGCGAATTCCACCTCGCCCGTGGCTCCCGGGTCGTATGTATCGATCTATGGAAGCAATCTCAGCAATGTGACCGATGAAAACTACAGCGCGGTCCGTCTGCCTCTTTCCATGGATCAGGTGACGGTCTCGTTCGACGCGGCTGCCAGCGGTGCGTTGCCGGCCGTTAGCGTGCCCGGTCACTTGGTCTATGTCAGTCCTAACCAGGTGAATATTCAGGTGCCGTGGGAGTTGCAGGGATATTCATCGGCCAAGATGAAAGTGACATTGTATGAGTTCGGCTTCGGCAACGTCGTCACGGTGCCCCTTGCCAACTATACTCCGGCCATGTTCGGCTCTAGCATCGCGGCGGCGGAGAATGCCACCACCGGCCAAGTCATTACCTCAGCCAATCCGGCAGCTCGCGGCAGCGTCGTTTCGCTCTTCTGCAATGGCCTCGGCCCGGTGACCAATCAGCCGGCATCGGGAGATTCAGCCGGTGTCCCTCTTTCGACGACGAAGACCCCAGCCACGGTGACCATCGGCGGGACCTCGGCTAACGTGACGTTCAGTGGTCTAGCTCCTGGATTCCCGGGATTGTACCAGGTGAATGCTCAGGTCCCATCGAGTATTCAGGCGGGCAATCAACAGGTGATCGTCTCCATCGGCGGCGTTGCATCGCCGGCGTTGACGCTTCCCGTTCAGTGAAACGCCGGAGTTGAGCCGCTGCTCCAGCGGCTGCAAGCGAGGTATGATGCACTATACCTATGAAACCTGTTTGCCTGCTTGCGATTGCTTTGCTCGCCGCCCTGCCTCTGGCCGCCGAGAAGAAGATCATTCAGCCTAAGGAGTTCGCTCCTGGCGGGCCGTTCAATCCAGCGGTTCTGGTGGACGGCACGCTATACGTGTCCGGGCAGATCGGCCGCGACTTGAAAACTCAAAAGATCCCGGACGATTTCGACGCCGAAGTCAAACAGGTGCTCGAAAACATTGGTGTGATTCTTCGCGAAGCGAAGATGAACTATGGCGACGTGGTCGCCGTCCAGGTCTATCTAACGGACATGGATCAATTCCAAAAGATGAACGCCATCTATACGACCTATTTTAAGGACAACCGGCCCTCTCGGACGACGGTAGGTGTAGCCAAGCTGGCGGCGCCGAACGCGCACATCGAAGTCACGGTGACGGCGCGGCGGTAGGGAAGTGTTCCGACTCCCTGCGGTCGCGGCTCAGAAAACGAGTTACTAGGCGCGATCCAGGTTCTTGTAAATGGTGTCGATGTTCGCCGCGAACCGGTCTTCCAGCGCCGTCCTTGACCCCACGTAGACGCTGTACTTCTGCATCGTGTCCGTCACGAAGGCGCCGTAGCCATTGGCCTGAAAGCTCTTCAGCGACGTCGGCGCGATGGTCTTCTGCAACTCGACGAGTGGTTTGCCTGCTTTCTTGCCAGTCTCCACTAGCGCGGTAAGTTCCTCAATGTAATTCCGCATCTGCGTCGCGCGATCGTAGTTGTTCTGCACGGTGCCGTGTCCGGGCAGAAGATGTTCGGGCTTAAGCTCGCCAATCGAATTAATCGTCCCCGGCCACTCTCGCGGATAGCCGTCGGCGATGTTCGGAAGAAAACCGATGATCGCGTCCCCGGTGGCGACAACGCGTTGCTGCGGACAGAATACCGCCACATCACCGGCGGTGTGCGCCCGACCGTGGAATTGGACATGCAGATCGTGCGCGCGGTCTTTAATAACGTGCTCCTTCGCGAAGGTGATATCCGGCAGCTCCGGCGTGAAGCTCTTCATTTCGGCCTGATAAGCCTGCGCCAGACGGATTTGTTCTTGGAAGAAGTCCTTCTCCATCGGCGACGTCGCCTTAGACAGTCGCGCCTGCAGGCCGTCGATGATTTTCGGAACACCGTCCAGCGATTCCTTCAGCCGATTGCGCGCGTTCTGCGCCAGCAATTGTTTGGTGGTCTCGCTGGCGATGATCTCGACCTTTGAGCCAGTCGCCCGATAGGCCGCGTCGCCCTGCGTATGGTCCCAATGGAAATGCGTGTTTACAAGATAGCGGACCGGCTTGGTAGTGACGTCTTTCTTGATCTGCGCGATCAGAGAAGCCGCTGCCGAGGGCTTCGAATGCGCGTCCACCACCAGGACATCCTGCGAGTTCACAAAAATCGCGGCGTTGCAATTGGTCAAGGCTTGCGGATGCGCCAAAGCAAAGTAGACTCCGTCGGCAATTTTCTGGATATCGAACAACTGCGTGGTCGCACCGGGAGCTTGAGCGCGAGCCACCGCCGCCCGGAAAAATCCCATTTCGAGCACCGACGCTCCGGCCATGGCGCCGCCCACGAGTTGCTGAAAAAAGTCGCGCCGGGAACCGTGTCTGTTGTGAGTGTGAGAGTGATTATGCATTTTATTTGGAGCCGGAAGTGGTGGTTAAGGACGCGGAATTGGTTTCGGCGGTAATCTGCTCGTGCGTTGATGCTGCTTGTTCCTGCCGCTCGAGCCAGGCCGGCGCGCCGATATAGCGCAGTACAAGATAACGCAGAACGTGCAGAGCGCAACCTATGGTGATCGCTATGACCGCATCGGCGATCAAGACCCCGCGAAGCGGTGGCCAGGAAAGCGGCGGCGTCCACCACTCGCATTTTCGGCAAACGCTTCCAGGTGCCCCAATCGAGCAGCCGGAAGCCCATCCAGGCAGTTACGCCGGCCAGCGCAGCCAGCGGCACGTGAGCAATGAACGTCGCCCCGACGGTCATCATGCCCCACAAGCAGCGCGCCGTGAACTACGTTGGACATTTTAGTAGTGGCGCCGCACTGCACATTGGCGACGCTTCTGGCAGGGAATGCCGACGCTGGTGGGGGCGGCGAAGAATCCGCAGATCAGATTAGCGATGCCATAGGCGCCCAACTCCATATCGGCATCCACTTTCTTGACCAGCTTGTGGCGGCCGCGGAAATGATCCACCACGCGCGACGTCATCAGCAGCTCGACGGACGCGACAAAAGCCAGGCCGAGAGCCGACGGAAGCACTTTGAACACATCCGCCGGTGTCCAGGTGAATCCAATGACGGGCGGCATGCTGAGCGGAATGTTTCCGACCTCGTTCACCTTCCAGCCGAAGATCGCCGCCGCCGCCACCACGATGCCCACGCCCAGGAACGGACCGGGCGCTCGCGAATAGCGCATTCGCACCAGCGTCGAAATCAGCATGACGATGCCGGCGATCAGCGCGGGAAGCCAATGAAACTGCGCGGAACTGCTCCAGGCTCTGCATCAACTGGCCGAACATGGATTCGCTCCACCCGCCCGGCGGCGCCTTGAGGGCGAAGATCACTTTCAATTGCGAGATGACCATCAGCCCGCCGATGCCGCACGAGAATCCCGCCAGCACGGAATGCGGAACCTTCGCGACATAGCGGCCCAGCCGCATGATGCAGAAGATCAGCAGGAAGACCGCCGCGAAAATGCAGATCTTGGCCGCGCCGCTGATTCCGCCCGCGCGGACGGCGCCGAGAATGAAAGGAACCGTCGCGCTGGACGTGCCGCCGATCAGGACCGGATTTCTGCCGAGCAGAGCGCAGATAGGCGCGGCGAAGAGCGAGGTGTAAAGGCCCAGGATGGGAGGCAGCCCCATGAGCGAGGCCATCGCCAAACCATACGGTAAAGCGATGAGCGCCGCAATAGCGCCGCCGAAGAAATCGCCCGCAAAAAGGCGTCCGTTGTAATCGCGGAAGGGATTCTTCACGATCCCTCCGAAATGTTCCGCATCAACAACCCGTTAGGCCATCACCTTCACCAAGGCCGCTTTGAACTTGTCCATCTCTTCCTGGGTACCGATCGACACGCGAACGTGCGTGGGCCAAGCGGGCCAGAGCCGGCCGATGAAAACCTTCTGATCGGCCAGGGCGCTCACCACTTCGCCGCCGGGCCGCTTGACGTCCATCATGAAATGGTTGGCCTCGCTGGGCACGTAGGCGATCTTCTTGGCTTCCAGAAATTCGAAAACGTTATCGCGGATGTCCTTGTTGATCTTGCGCCGCTCGGCGACCACGGTCTTCGACTTCAGGCTGGCCGTTGCGGCCGCCACTCCGGTGATGGGGAGGAAGCCAACGCCGAACGGCCGCAGTTTTTCGAGCAGATCGGGCCGCCCCATGGCGAATCCGGCGCGAATCCCGGCCATGCCGTAGATCTTCGAGAACGTGCGGAGAATGATAAGGTCCTTGTCGGCGGCCACCAGATCCATCGCGGTCTGGGCGGTGGAGAAGTGCAGATACGCTTCGTCCAGCAGCAGGACGCAGCCCTTGGGCTGGTTCGCCAGAACATATTCGATGTCGGCGCGAGAGGTGAGCGTGCCGGTCGGGTTGTTGGGATTAACTATATAGATGAGCCCGGCGGTGGGGTCGGTCTTGGCCATGGCCACGACATCGTGCGAGTAGTCCTTGCGCAGCGGTACGCGAGTGACTTTGGCGCCGATGAATCGAGCGGTTCCAGCGCCGGACTCGTAACCGGGGTCGCCCATCACGAAGCCGCGCGTGGGAGAAGTGAAGGCGCAGACGGCGCGATGCAGCGGATCGCTGGAGCCGGCGAAGGGAGTGATGTACTCGGGCTTGAGGCCTTCGAGCGCGGCCGAGGTCTTCACCAGCTCGCCGGATTCGTTGTGCGGCGAGTATCGTCCGCCGAACTTGGCGACCTGGTAAATCGCCTCCAGTGCATCGGTGCATGGTCCCAGCGGATTTTCGTTTTCATTGATGCGGACCGCGTCAGGCGGCATTTCCCGTCGATTGGCGGCGCGTTGGGCGAAGGCCGCCTCGTTGTAAAAGGGCAGCGCGGCTCCGGCGGTGAGGATGCTTGCCATGCGGGCCAGTTGCCTGCGAGTAAAGCCGCGGGACAGGATGCTTTCCTCAGCGGCGGGCGACAAAATTTGTGGCATTTTGGGATTCTCCTTCGCTTGGGTCGAGTGTACGAAAATGGACGGTCGAAGTCAAAAGCCCAGGGGGAGCCCCGCGGAGGGAGGCTACACGCGCGGGGAAAACTAGCCCTACACCTGGCGTTGTTCGGATTCTATCAAGGCCGCGCGAGTATACTTGAGAGCGCCCGGGTGCGGCTTTCATCGCACGGATCTCCGTTACCCCATGCGGCCTGCGTTGCCGAGTGTGAGCCCGGGAGACTGATTCTAGGAGCTCAAAATGATCCCGAGTGTATTTCCGACCGAGAAAAGCAGCAGAAGAACAGGGGCGATTCGGTAAAACACAGCGGCGATTCGATAAGACTCACATAGATGCTTTCATCGCCTCCATGAGATCTCGGTAGCTGGCGCCACTATCCGACCTGCCCGATCATTTCGACTAGTACTAACTGAGGATCGAATTGCGATTCCTGGTTGAAGGAGGTTGGGGTGTCGTTTTGCAAAAAGAGGGTGTGCCAGCCCCCAGGCGGTAAGATAAAACCTATGAATTACTACAGTGCTAAGGATCTGGCCGGCAGTTTCCGCACGGTCCGGAAGAACACGATCACCATTGCTGAGGAGATCGGCGAGCAACACTACGGTTTCAGCCCTGCTCCGGAAACTCGGACGGTGGCGCAGACGCTGGTGCATATCGGCTTGGGTCCAAGAATGGCGCAGCAGATACACGGCGTGGAACATCGCACGACGCTGGAAGGTTTTGATTTCCCCGGCTTCGTTCAGAAGATCGTGGCCGAGGAAAAAGTGCAGCGCAACAAAGCGCAGATTATTGCTTTTCTGCGCGAGGAAGGCGACAAATTCGCGGGCTGGGTCGACAGCCTGTCCGATGATTTCCTGGGCCAGCACGTCGCCATGCCGCCGGGCATGCAGCCGGCTTCGAAAACGCGCTTCGAGATGATCGCAGGCGTGAAGGAACACGAGATGCACCACCGCGGCCAGCTCATGCTGATGGAGCGGATGGTCGGCATCGTGCCGCACCTGACGCGTGAGATGCAAGCGCGGATGGCATCGATGAACGCGCAGGCGGCGGGAAAACCTGCGTAAAATAACGGCGCTATTTCTGTGCCATGGCGGTGGGTTTACGTTCGCGCGGCGGTTGCGATGGACGGCTCTGACAATCTGGCTCTTCCAGGTGACTGGTGACACATCCGTGACTAAGAACACGTACGCGAGGACGCCGAGGATCAGCACGACTCCCACCGCGACAAACGCGAGGAAGAACGAACCGGTTTTTCCGACAATCCAGCCGGTGAGGGCAGGCGCCACCACACCCGACAGGTTGCCGAGCGCATTCTGAAAGCCTGTCCAACGGCCGGCCGCGGCGGGTCCAGCCAGGGTCTGGGTGATGGCCCAAACGTTTGACAGGAACAGTCCTAGCGAAAGACAAGCGACCATCATCAGGACGATCGAGATCACGGGGCTTTTGACCATGGCTGCCGGCACCAGCAACGTACACATCAACTGGCCCGCTATGGCAAAGGTGCGCCGCACGCGCGTCGGCGACGAGCCGGCGGCAATCCACCGGTCCGAAGCCCAACCGCCAAACAACGATCCAATAGCCAGGCTGATAAATGGAAACGAGCCGATGACTGCCATCCGGCTGATGGAGTAATGCCGTGCGGTCACCAGATATGACGGCAGCCAGGTGATGAGGAAGTACAAGGCGTAATCCAGGCAGAATAATCCGATAACAGTTCCCCAAAACAGCCGGCGGCGGATGATATCGAGCATGCCCGGTCCGGTCTGCCGCCGCGAAAGTCCAGGCGTGCGCTTCGGCTGGCGAGCGCTTGACGCGAACCATGGCGGAAGCCATAACATGGCACCGAAGCCCAGGATTAAAAATAACGGTCGCCACCCGTAATGCGCGACGACCAGCCCGCCAACCAGCGTGCCCAGCGCCGGGCCGGCTTGCGATCCTGCGCCGACCAGCGCATTGGCCAGTCCTCGCCGGCGCTCTGGGATCTCGCCCGCAATGATCCTGGAATAGGCGGGATACGCGATCGATTCACCCATGCCCAGCACCAGCCGCAGGCCGAACAACATCGCGAAACTTCCGGCCAGTCCCGTTACCGCGGTTGCGGCGGACCACAGGAAAAAACCAATTCCAAAAACCCAGTACACGTCAAAACGGTCCACCAGCCAGCCGGCGATAATCTGGAATGACGCATAGGTCCAGAAGAACGCGGAGAGCAAAAGGCCGAGCTTTTCCGGGCCGAGTGAGAGCTCCCTGGACAATTGCGGCGCTGCCACCGAGAGATTGCCGCGGTCAATATAGTTGATGCAGCAGGAAGCGGATAGCAGAGCGAGCAGCCACCAGTTCACCTGGGCTGGGCGTTCTCCCGAGCTGGGAACCACCATAGATCCCATGTGAAGTTACTGTAATGGATTTTCGTGGGCGAGTCCATCGCTAGGCTAATTCCGTGGACGGCTGGCGTCCATAATTGCGGCGAGTGCTCGCTGCTCCATACACTCATGCGTTGTGCGCATCAATCACCAGCGGCCGTACATGAGCTGCGGTCGGAATGGGTGGAGAAGAACAAAGTGCGTTTTGATAAGACCAGCGGTGGGGCTCAAGTGATGAGCCGGCGAGGGGCAACAGTTTGGGCGATATCGACGGCATCGCTGAATACGCCGTAAGCGGTCTGCTCGACACCTCGCGGAGATCCCCATGATACCGATCGTTCCCATCAAATCGGTGTCGAGCAGCAACAGATTCGACGTGCCGTCGACCGACGCCAGCAATCCTGGTATCGTCGATCACCTCAGCGCGGACGCGCAGCCGGATGCCAGCGGGCGTAGTGCGCGCGCGGCTGATCAAGCACACCGTTTTGCGAGCTTTTGCCAGCTTCAACACGCGCTCGGGCGTAAGGCGGCCGATCCCGCGGCGATCAACATCGTGCGGAGTAACGCGCGCGTCCATCAGAGCATTGGCCAGCACTGCGGTCTTCGCGGCCGAATCCCAGCCGTCGATATCGTAGCTGGCATCGGCTTCGGTTATACCCAAGCGGCGCGCGGCTTCGATGCCATCTTCCATCGATTTGCCTTCCCGCATCGCGGCGATCACAACCTTGGACGTTGAATTCAACACGCCGGTAAAGCCCAGCATTTTCACGCCCGGCAAGTTCTTGCGTACAGAATTAAAGACCGGGACGCCGTCCATTACTGTAGATTCGAAACGGAACTCGACGCCGGCAGTCTTAGCTTCATCGCGCAACGAAGCATAGGCATGCGCGATCGGTCCCTTGTTGGCGGTCACTACATGACGGCCGCGCGCGAAGACAGAGCGGATGTGTGACAGCGCAGGTTCGCCGGTCGCTGGATTCAGGGTGGTGATCTCGACCACGATCTCCGATTTCGCTCGATCCAGAAATTCTTCTACCGAGCTTGCGGCCGGACCGAACGGGGGGGTGATCGCCAGACCGGAGTCGTCATAAGCGGTTCCGTGGCGGGCGGTGTGGATTCCTACGATACGAAATGGATAGGTGGCGCGCTGCCGCTCGAGTAAGTGGGCGAAGGCGTGGCCCACGTTTCCGTAACCGATCAGTGCTATTCGCAAAGCTCCATCTTAGCTACACTGGGTGTGTCGGCTAGCAAACTTCTGCCCACACCTGCTTTGTCTCATAAATATGTAATCGGTATCGACCTGGGTACGACCAACTGCGCCATCGCTTATGCGCCCGCAGGCGGCGATCCACGGGATGTTCAACCCATTGATCTGCTAGCTATCCCGCAGTTAACAAATCCAGGCGAGGTGCGCGACGAGCCACTACTGCCGTCCTTCTTGTATATTCCGGGATCATCCGATTTTCCCGCAGGCGCGACGGCGCTGCCCTGGAACGAAACCCCGCCCTTCGTAGTGGGCGCACTGGCGCAGAAGCGTGGAGCGGAAGTCGCAAGCCGCCTGGTGGCGTCGGCGAAATCGTGGTTGTCGCATGCCGGCGTGGACCGGACCGCGCCGATTCTCCCGCCCACCGCTCCCGAAGGCGTTCAGAAGATCTCGCCCGTCGAAGCTTCGCGGCGATATCTGGAGCATCTGAGAGCGGCCTGGGATGCGAAGATGCCGGACGCTCCGTTCACAGAACAACAAGTTTTTGTTACGGTGCCGGCGTCGTTCGATGCCGTCGCTCGCGAACTGACGCTCAAGGCCGCCGAGCAGGCCGGCTACCAGAATCTTCTATTGCTGGAAGAGCCGCAGGCGGCGTTCTATGCCTGGATCGAGCGGCATCCGGACTGGCGAGAGCGCGTACGAGTGGGCGACTTGATTCTGGTGGTCGATATCGGCGGTGGCACTACCGATTTCACGCTGGTCGCGGTGACGGAAGAAGGCGGCGAGCTGCAACTGGAGCGCGTCGCTGTGGGAGAGCACATCCTGCTGGGAGGGGACAACGTCGATCTCGCGCTCGCTCGCCACCTGGAGCAACAGCTCGGCGCTCAAGGGACCAAGCTCGACATGATGCAATTAAACGCGCTGTGGCAGCAGTGCCGCCTGGCCAAAGAAAAGCTGCTGGAGCCAGACAACAAGAAGCGCGAGCATCCGGTGACGATTCTCGGCCGCGGCACCGGCCTGGTCGGCGGAACCATCAAGACCAAACTGCTGCGCGAGGATGTGGACCGCATTCTGGGCGAGGGTTTCCTGCCATCGGTTTCGAGCCAGGACATGCCGCAACGCCGTAGGACGGGCTTAGCCGAAATCGGGCTTCCGTACGCCGCCGATGCGGCTATCACCCGGCATCTAGCGCGATTCCTCAGGCAGCAAGCTGCGCAATCGGAACATGGCGCGGTGCGTCGCGGAGCGAGCGGTCTGGCGGCGCCCACTCACGTGTTATTCAACGGCGGCGTGCTGCGAGCAAATCTGGTGAGGCAGCGGATTCAGGAGGTGTTGAATGGCTGGCTCAAAGAAGAGGGCTTAGAGGCGGCTGTCCCGCTGGTGGGCGAAGACCTGATGCACGCCGTGGCGCGCGGGGCTGCTTATTATGGGCTGGCCCGCACAGGACGTGGTGTCCGAATTCGAGGCGGGGTGCCGCGTACTTATTATGTCGGGCATCGAAAGCGCTATGCCGGCCGTCCCCGGGATGCGCGCGCCGCTGAAGGCCTTGACCGTTGCTCCTTTCGGGATGGAAGAAGGAAGCTCGGCCCAGTTGCGAGAGCGCGAGTTCAGCCTGGTGGTGGGCGAGCCCGCGGAGTTTCGCTTTTTCCAATCAGCCACGCGGAAAAATGACGCAGCCGGAGCGATGCTCGACGACGTCGGCGACGATCTGGAAGAGCTTTCGCCGGTGGAGGTCTGTCTCCCGGCGGATGGCAAATCAGGCGAGTTCCTGCCGGTCACGCTGGAAACGGTGGTCACCGAAACCGGCATGCTGCAGCTTTGGTCGGTAGCGCGCGACGGCCGGCGGTGGAAGCTGGAGTTCAATGTCCGGGAAAAAGTGAAGTAAGGGGGTGAATCAATTCATCGATCGATGTATACTAATTTAAAACCTTGCTGCCATGCCTTTTATAGAACGTTCGAGCACGTTGTTTCTCTTCGTAGTAGCGGTTCTGCCCTTGGCGGGTCAAACACCAGTCCGCCCTCCCGCAGACACGCCTTTTAAGAATCAGGATTTTCAGCGGCCGCAGAGTTGCCTGCCTTGCCACCAAAGGCAATTCGACGAATTGCGCAGTTCGGTGAAGTCCGGCTACCGCAACGTCAGTCCCTTGTTCAACGGTCTGGAATTGTCGGCCAATTTTTTGAACGGTGGCTTGCTGCGGCCAGTTTACGCGGACAGCAGCAAGACGGTGACATTGGCAAACGGGACGGTCATCCCGTTCACCACGAACATGTTCACCACACCGGTCTTCCAAAATGTGAATCAGTTGCGGGCCGGATTCTGCCTGGGTTGCCACAACGGCCCGCTCATGCAGGGAGCCGACATCGATCCCACGCTGCGCGAGGTTCCGGAGTTGGCGGGTACCGGAACCAGCTTTGTGCCGGAACTGATCAGGCCGTTGCGCGACTACCATCTGGTGGATGGTAACGGCAATCAGGTGCTCCCGGCGACGATCGGCGGTGATCCTCCGCCAGGTTCGGGGCCGTCTCTGGGCGCGGCGGGGATTACCTGCGACATGTGCCACAATCTGCAAGGCCCGGATTTGAATCGGAGCGTTCAAGGCGACGGTTTCGCCAATAACAGTATCGATTTCAATCACACCATCGAGAAGGTCGGACCATTTGGTCAACCCGTGGCGGTGAAGGGATTTTTCCACAGCTCCAGCAACAACCCAGACAAGATCGCATTCCTGCGCAGTCCGGCGTTTTGCAATGCCTGTCACGATGTTCGCGTTCCGGTGGCGGCTCCCGGCGATTTACAGCATGCAGAATACGACGTGAATACGGGCAACCAGAGCGTTACTTACTTCCGACTGGAGAATCTCAGTTCGGAGTTCCAACTCGGCGCGTATAACAGCACCAACAATCCGTTCGGCAAGGTAATCCGCTGTCAGGATTGCCACATGTCCACGTTCCCGTATGGCGGCAACTCGACCTACCAGGTCGGCGATCTCAACATCACCAGTCCTACTCCGGCGCAATTGTTCAGCAACTACGCCGCCGTCCCCGGTGTCTCTACCTTCGAAGATTTTCCGCTGCAGAAGCGCCCTGTGGTGAATCATCATTTCAGCGGCGTTGACGTGCCGTTGCTGTATCCGGCCGAGCTGCAGGCGCGGCTGGGGGCCGATTATCCCGATCCATATCAGCCGGGCACGGATGAATACGGCATCCCGAACTCTCTGGCGCAGCGCCGTCAGGATCTGCTCAATGCCGCGGCGCGCGTCAGTCTGGCCAAAACCGACGCAGTGGCCCAGCTCGGACAGACCTTCACGGTGCGTGCTGAATGCGTTGCCCTGACCGGCCACCGTTTCCCGGCGGGCTTCTCGCAGGAACGCACGGCCTACCTGCAACTCTCGGTCACCGATGACAACGGGTTCTTGCTGTACCAGTCCGGTTATGTGGTCGACAAGCCGCATCCGGAAACCGGTGAAGCACAGGCGGACGGCAATCTGGACGACGAAGATCTGGAGCACGTCCACGCTGTTGTCGATCCGGGCAACCACAATCGCGACCAAACGAAGCCTTATCCGGCCGGTAGCAATGCCAATGCCGGTCACACCAACCAGGTGTTCGAGGCCGGTCCGGATGACGGCCCCGAATCGCGAGTGTATTTCGGCAACAACGAAGGTTTGGTGCTCTTCCGCAACGAGCTGCAACACATCTTCCTGCCTGGCCAAAGCCTGGGCAGAAACGATGCGAACGGCAATCCGATCATCGCCACGACACCCCATGCCGAGGAGACGTTCAGCGCGGCTTTCGCCAATACCGTCGACAATTTCCGCTCACTGCAGCCCTTGGTTCCGCGAACCTTCAGTTACGACATCACATTACCAACGCAGCAGGAGCTAGCCGAGATGGGCGTGGATTCTATCAAGACACCGTTGCATGTACACGCGCAGATCAATTACGAACATTTCCCGCCCTTGTTCGTCCGGTTCCTAGCCCGGACCACCAGTGCGAGCGGACCCTCCGGCCACAATCTGAACCTTCTTTCCGAGCAGCGGATCGACGACCTGCTGAAGAATCTGCAGAATCTTGCTTCGGCGGACACTACAGTCAACCTCGAGCAATAAAACGGCGAGCCAGCCTATTGGTGCAGTTGCACGGTAAAGTCGTCGGAAGCAATTCCTTGGATGTTTTCGAGATAGGTATCGAGCATGTCCTCGTTCATCAGGTTCATGTCTTGACCCGACGGCCCTTCGGCGCTGGTCGTGCGGGCGACGAATCGCACAAACATCGGCGGAAAATGCTCATAGTTGATTTGGGCATGTACGTGGAGCGGCCCTTGCAGCGTTACGCCCAGCTCATTCAATTCCTGCTGGCTGGGAAGTGTGATGTCGTAGCGGAAGGTCCGGGGATTCAAGGGCTGCAGCGAACGATAATTATCGACGGTGTTGTTCAGGTCGGCGCTTAAAGTCTCTTCGAGGTGGGCCGTTTGCGCAATGATCGGATCGCCGTTCGCATCCAGCCTGCCGACAGCCTCGCCAGGCAAGAATATTTTCTGCAGCTCGTTGCGGAACAGCACCAGGCCTTCGTCCGCGCCAAAAAAGAGGCGCTGTTCAGGGCCGTTATCGGGACCATCATCGATCACCTGATTGGTATGGCCGTTTGTCGCGGGACCCGGCTGATAGACGTCGGTGTGATGGCCTGGATCGGCCACAATGTGGACGTGCTCTAAATCCTCGTCATCCAGGTTGCCATCGGGCGCGGTCTCGCCGGTCTGCGGGTGAGGTTTGTCGACAACGTACCCGGATTGATAAACCAACCGTTGTCGTCGGTCACGTTCAATTGGATGTAGGTCGTGCGTTCCTGCGAAAGGCCGGCCGGGAAACGGTGGCCGGTGAGCGCGACAGCTTCGGCTCGTACAGTGAAGGTACTGCCGGCGCTGGCTGAGGTATCGGTTTGCTTTAGGCTGATGCGGACGGCGTTCTTCAATAGCTCAATACGGCGCAGTTCCAGTGACCGCGGCTGCCCATATTCGTTCAAACAGGGCTGGTCCAGGGTGCAGATGATGCCGCCCGGGTCCACTGCGGTGCCGCCGGGAGTGCCGTCGTCGTTGATGCCGGTAGAGCCAGTGATGGGATCGGAGAAATCGGGGCCCAGGCGGCTGGTAAGTTCCAGCCACGACATGAGCGGAACATCCACACCAGTGAAGTAGTGACTGGACACAACGCGCTTTTGAAGCGGGAATCCACCCATGACCGCGTTCTGAATATCGGTCGATAAGCCAACATTGTCAAAATTGAGCGGTTCCAACCGACGGAGGAGAGCAAAAAACGCCTAGCGGCTGGCCTTGCGCATTATTGCAGGTAAAGGGTACATCCTGGGCGGCGGCATAGTTCACGGGGAAAATCCCGGGGGTCGCCGCGGTCACCGTCATATCCCCAGCCTGATAGGTCGAGGTCGAATTGAACGGGAACAGCGAGGTGTGACAATCATGGCAAATGACCACCTTGCCGAACGGGTTGTTTGCACCGCTGAAAGCGCTGGTCTGCCACTCGGTGCTCAGGTTTTCCAGCCGGAAATAACTGACACTACTTCCGCCCGGGTTGATGTTGGCCTCTTTATGCTGAAGGTCGCCCGGCAGGCGCGCGGAATTCGCACGTCGTGGCAGGCATTGCAGAAGGCCGCGTTATTTATATAGTTGATCTTGGCCGGATTACTGCTCCCGACATGGAACCCTTCACTGACAGCTAGCGGGAAAGTAAACTGGCCCACCTTCTCAATGGTGTTATTCAACAGCATGCTCATGTTGCCGAAGCCATCGTGCTGAAAACTGCGGTTCAGATCCGGTCCGGCGACGTCATGGCAGGAGTCGCACGTTATCCCGGTAGTAGAGAGTGGATCGCCGAAGCAGCCTCCGTCGACGCCACAGGTAGCCGCGTCGGTTGGGATGGGGCCTCCGGGGGTGAGAGGGAGAGCCTGATTGCCGTTGGCGTCGAGAATATTGTAGTCGCGCAGCGGACGCAGCAGATCGGGTCTGAAATCATTTCCAGTGGCGATTTCGGGCACGGCCCGTTGGGTGGGATCTTCCCCTTTGCGCTCCATCAAAGCTTGGTGGCAGGTGTAACAGAACCCGGCGGTGGCTTGCAGAGGGTCCGTAAACACGGGCGTCGAAAGCATGTTGGTGTTGAAGGGCGCGCCATTGGGAAGGGTCTTGCTGCTATCGCCGTAAACCGGACGGGCCAATCCCACGGTAAAAAAATTACTTGCCACTTCCAGGCCGTTGAAAAGGGGGCTGACGTTACGATAACCGAAATGAACGGCTTGCTTCATCTCGAAATATTGACGTGGATGGCAGGCCTTGCATTCACCCGATGCGTCTGACAGCGGTTGGAATTGGAAGTCCGCAAGAGTCGGGTTGCCGGTTTGTACCTGGGCTGATAAGCCCGCCAAAAGCAGAACACTCAAAACACAACGGGCGAACATTCCATTTCTCCCTTTATATGTTTTGATTCACTCAGCTCACCGGGACTTGGGTTTAGCCGTGGACTGCGGATTCAACTTTGCGGTATGACACTCCGCACACGTATTTTGGAAGGTATGACACGTCAGACAAGAGCGCGTGTCGAGCATGGCCAGGGCAGCGTGTCCGCCTCCCGCGAAGACCGGCAGCGGGGTGTGGCTCCTCGGCAGCTCGTTGTGGCAGCGGATGCAGTAGTCCGCTTGATGACAGGTTGCGCAGGTGGTGCGATCGAGAGCGGCGTATTTTCCGTGCAGATCGTCTTTCCAGCGCGCAGTGTGTGAAATTGGCTTCATCACCACATGGCATGCCATGCACTGATTCCGGGCCTCCACCGATGCTGACACATTCTGGTGGCAGACGAAACATTTGGCGTTCGCCTCGCCAGCGGCCTCATTGTGATGGACGCGGAAGCTCTCGGTATGGCTAGCGGGTTTCACGTTGCGGGTGTGGCTGACGGGAGTGAATAGCCCGGTAACGGTATCGGCATGACAGGTCTTGCAGTTCGACATGCGGAAGTCGACCGGCATACTCTTCGAGGTATCGTGGCATTGCACACAATCCACCATGTTGGGCAGGCTCAGATCCGAGAGGCTGGTGCTTCTGGGAATGGCGTAGTGACAGGTGGTGCAATCGATGTTGAACTTCTCTTTCGCCGCGAAATGCGCGATGTGGGTAAATTTGATGTCGACGTATCTACCCGAAACCGCTGTTTGGGTTATCAAGCGGCGATTCTCAGTAAAGCCAGGGTTTTCGATTTCCTGGGGTGTGTGACAGCCGGTACAACCTTCGGCGTTAAGCGCGGGCGTTAGCTGGGGAGTAACACCTGCCTTGGAATGGCAGGAGGCGCACTCAGTGTGGCCCGGAAACTTCGCAAAAATGCCTTGCTGATCGAACTTATGGCAGAAAGTGCAATCCCCGCGGAAGCCCGTCGCTGGATCTTTCCGGTTTTGCTTATCCACGTGCTTGTTATGGGAAAACTGGAACAGCAATGCCCGCTGCCCCCGGTAGCGAGGGAAAGGTAACAAATCGGTCTTGCTGCCCTCGGTGGTGGACGTGTGGCAGACGCCACACAACGGCGCCCGCGCTTTGGCGTAATTATTGTCGAAGTCGTCGGGGTGGCAGGCCATGCATTGATCGTGACCCGGGCGCTGGAGTTCTACCGATCCATCCTTGACCGCAGTGTGGCACAAGGAGCACTCTAAACTCCCCAGTTTTTCGGCATGCAATGCGTGGACGTAGATTTCTCCGTTGGCTCCGGTGGTGGGCGCGCTTTTTTTGTTCGCGGCCGGCGCCGTTGGCTTGGCCGCGGGTGGGACCTGTTGGCTGGCCGGCGGAGCTTGAGCGAGGGCGATGTACGCAAATAGAATCACGCCAGCCAAGGCCGGAAGGAACCGCCGCGACGTCCGCGTATGTGTGGTCATGGGTTGCTCAGTATTTCCAAACCACTCCGGTGTGTAAGGCACGGGAATTCTTCAAGTCCGGCGTGAACAGAAAAAAGTCGTTGTCCAAGTTGTAGTCCAGGAAAATCCGGCTGTGTGAATCGAGCTTCCACCACGCGCCGGCCAACCATCCGCTTTGGTGGAGGCCGTTCAAAATGTAGAACTGATCCTGCAAACTCACGCGCCGGTAATAAACGCCGCCGTTCAGACCGAACCGTCCTTCACCAAAGCTTCGCCGGATCTCGCCCGAAAGGTCCTTTACGCTGGTCTCGCCCGAATAGCTGACATTGTCCAAGGTGGTCGCGTTCAGCGGACTCAACCGGTCCGAATTGCGTTGATGATATTCGAAAAACAGCTCTGTTTTACGCTTCGGGAAAATTTGACTATTGACGCGATAGTCTTCAAAGGAGGTGTCGTATGGGCCTTGGTCGCTCTGGCTATTCAAGCGCCGAAACCAAACGGACGCGCCCAGGCTCAAACGCGTCGCCAGAGTCCTGCGCGCGTCGACCACAAATTGGCTGTAGGGAGAAATCTGTCCCAGGTAAAGACGCGGCAGCACATTGTAGGTGTCGTTGTCGCGGGCATTCAGGGTGTAGTCATAGAAGAAGTCTTTGTTGCTCAGCTTTTGGAAGAAGCTTCCGCGTAGGGTGGTTTTTCCGCTCCCCGGCGCGTATATGACTTGCGCGCTAAAATCGACCGGCGAACCGCCCACCGTCCGGAAATAGCTGCTCAAGAGCCAGGTAGGCCCAAAGCGCCTTCGAAACGCCAGGCTATGAATGGATTTGATATACCACAGCCCGTCATACTCGATGCTGGTGTCGGGGCCGAGCTTCCAATTGAAGTTGACGCCGGCGATGCCTCTTTGCACCGGATCGCTAAAGTACGTATATCGTCTTCCGCCGTAAAGTGTGATATCGAAATTGGGCCGGTCCAAAGACACCGAGCCACCATCGAGCGTAGCCAACTCCGCGCCATAAACATTAAGCCTGCCGATCTCAGCGGAGAATCCCGACCCATATCCCTCGCCAGGCTTGCCGTGGATCTCGACGGATGCCTCTAACACCTGATACTGGCGGTTGAAGGGAAATGTTTCGATGATGTTCTCGGCCGGGGCGCCCGGGTTGACGGGCGTGAGGTCTTGATACTGGCGGAGCGTAAAGTGGGTGTCGAGGCGATCCCATCCCCAGCCGCGCGTGCCGAGGTCGAGCAGGGTCTCGATGCGATTGGCGCCAGGTTGAAAAATGGAGGGATACGGATAACCGCTAGGGTTCGCTACCCCGGTATTGGGCGCGTTGATAATGCCGGTTACCGTGGGGTTGCCGGTAAACGACGTGTCGTAACGCCAATAGTCCGAGCGGCCTTCAAAAAAGAAATGATTGAGAAAATTCCCCGCTGCCGATATGTTCCCGCCTACCTGTGGAGGGGTCAAGGCGGGATCGTGGCTTACTGGCGCCGGCGCGCCTTCGAGCAGTGTGTTCCACAAGTCGCCAACGGTTGGTGCCGGAGTTTTGGCTTCTTGACCGGAAAGCGCGCAAGGAAATCCCAGCGTCAAAATCAACCAGCCGATCGCAAAGCCAGCTTGAGAACACACCCGGAGAGCCGCGGCGTTTTGCATGTTCAGTAGTGCCCTGTCTTCCGCAAGCCTCGTCAAGACGGTTCTCCCATCTAAGGTTTGGGCGTAGCCTTTTCAGTCCGCTTTTTTCCAGGTTGTGCTTGTGGCTGGTACTTCTGCTTCACTACTGCCGGAGTCTTGGAGTAATCCGCTACGATACCTAACGCCGCGAGTCTGGCCTGGGCCAACGTCAGACGCCATGGATACGTATCGCTGTGCCATAGAGTGGCCTTGAGATAAAGATCGAGCTCACTCGCTTCCTGAGTGGAATTACCTTGCGTGCGATAGATCTGGGCCAGTCCCCAATGGACGTGTGCATTGTTCGCCAGGTCGCCGGTGAGACCGATGGTTAAATCGGTAATGGGCGAAAGATCCAGCTCTGCCTGGTGTTGGGCAATCGCCTGATTGTAGTCGGCCGCCGCATTGGCCGGGTCGGCTTCAGCTTCAGCCATTCCGACGTAAGTCTCGGCCATGGCCTCATGTACGCCGAGCCGCAGAGGGTCGATCAGGGTGACTTCCTGGTACAAAGAAAGCGCCGCTCTCGGAGAGCTTTGCCGCAACAACCCTGCCAGCCGCAAACGCACCGTGAACATACACGGAGGCGGATTCAAGACGCCGCTGGCCGGAATCGAAGTGGTGACGATCTGGCAGGTTCCGTTTGTCAGACCATTCAAAACAATCGACTGCTGATAATCGGCGATTGCCCCAGCCGGGTCGCCGAGATCGTCCTGCTTGTAGATGCCTCGCTGGGCGAATTCCCAGGCGTTGCTGGGAGTGGTGATCTTAAGCAGGTTCCAATCGATCCTTCCCTCAAAGTAGAAAGGATTCGGCAGGGGATAATTCGGGTTAGTGGCTTGATAAGTCACACCGGGGACGTATGGTGGCGATGTAGTGCTTTGCCCAAACGCTGCCGTGGCGGCAGCTATTAGCAACGCTGCTCTAGCGAAAATGTTTTTGGCTGACAATCGATTACCTGCCAGTTTCACGCATCCGGCCCCGGCTCGTCAAGCGGCACCTCTTTCGACCCGGTACTGCTGGTACTACTAAAGGACATCGGCGCCACCAGTCGGCTTGCGGCTAACCGTTTGATCAAGTAACGTTGCAGGAGGTTCTCAATGCTCCAGGATCGCGTATTTTCCGGCGCTCTCCTCGTCCTGCTGCTCCATCCGCTGGCCGGACAGAACGTCATTACGACCATCGCCGGAATCGATTCTAGCTTCAATGGTGACGGGAAGCTGGCTTCAGTGGTCCCCATCGGTTACATCAATGGAGTCGCCACCGATCGCGCGGGGAACGTCTATTTCACCGATCCTCTAGAACACTTGGTGCTGCGCGTCGCCCCCAACGGCATCCTGTCAGTGATTGCGGGGAACGGCCTCGCCGGGTACTCGGGAGATGGCGGGCCCGCGACGTCCGCCGCCATCGCAGCCTCGGACAATCCGGACCAGTACGTGCGATTGATATTTGAGCAGCGAAGCTTGGGTGGCATCGCCATCGACCAGCAGGGCAATGTGTACTTCGGCGATAGCCATCGCGTGCGAATGGTCTCCCCGCAAGGGATCATCACTACGGTTGCCGGGGGCGGAGCCAAGACTATCAACACGGCCATCCCGGCCACTGAGGCGGCGCTAGGTATCGTTAACGGATTGGCGTTTGACAGCGCCGGCAATTTATATTTCTGCGAAGGAAACCGTGTACGAATATTGACACCGGGCGGCACGCTTTCGACGTTCGCGGGCGTGGGCACAGGTGGATTCTCCGGCGATGGCGGGCCGGCAACCGCCGCGGAATTATCGCAGCCGCTCGGTTTGGCTTTCGATGCACTCGGGAATCTGTACGTCGCCGATGGTGACGTATTGAATGTCTCGCCGCGGATTCGAAAGATCAGCCCGTCGGGAGTAATCTCAACGATCGCCGGCGGCGGAGCCTTGAATCCGGCCAATGGCCTAGCGCCGCTGAAGCTGAGTCTACCCCAGATTGGCGGCTTAGCCGTGGATTCAACCGGCGCGGTGTATGGATTTGGCGCATCCGCCGGTTTGCTGTTTAAGCTGTCGGGGACCAGCGCGAATACCTTCACCACTACCACCCTGATTACCACGACAACGGAAGAGCCGTTCATGGCTAACGTGCCGGCCAGCACGGCTTACGTGGTCGGGCTGGGGCTTTTCGACAACAGTGGTATTGCATTCGACGGGTCTGGAAACCTGTACGTGGCCGACAGCCGCGATGGATACCTCTGCAAGATAGACACACAGGGGATTCTCAGAGTAGCTGCCGGCAACGGAAGTTACGGATTCAGTGGAGACGGCGGCCCCGCGCTGGACGCCTTGATTCAGGGGCCCACAGCGATGACGCAGACTCCCGACGGCACGGTGTACGTCATCGACTCGCTAAACGCCCGGGTGCGGGGCATTTCTCCCAGCGGGATCATCAATACCGTTCTCAGCGCAGCCAACTATGCGCCGATCGGGAACACGGAAGTAATCAACGGAATGACTTCGGACCCGGGTGGCAACTTGTACGTTCTGCTCGCGCATCGCCTGGTCAAGTTAACGCCGGATGGAACCGTCACAGTGATCGTTAACCAGAACGGCATCGTGGGAGATAAGGGCGACAACGGACCGGCGTTGCAGGCCCAGATTCAAAGCGGGGGCAGCGTAGTGCGCGACGCAGCGGGCAATTTATATCTTTCCGATCCCAACTCCAACCGTATCCGGGAAGTGACCGCGGCGGGCACGATTCGCACAATCGCGGGAACCGGGGTGCGCGGGTTTACCCCCGACGGCTCGGTTGCGGCGGGATCGCCGATAGCGACGCCGACTGCACTCTTGCTGGACGGACTGGGCGGGCTCTATTTCGAAGAATCGCCAGAACTGGGACTAGGCAACGAGATCATACGATACATAACGCCGGGAGGCGTTTTGAAGACCATCGCGGGTAACGGCCAAGGGGGATTCAGCGGCGACGGAGGCCTCGCTACTCAAGCCGGGATGATGATTTTGGAACGCGCCGGGCTGGCGCTCGACAAATCAGGCAACTTATATGTCGCCGACGGCTTCAATAGCCGGGTGCGCATCGTCTCTCCGAGCGGCGTTATTAACACCTTCGCAGGAAACGGGCTGATGGCGGACGCAGGCGACGGAGGACCCGCACAGAAAGCCAGCTTTTTCGTTCCGCAGGGTCTACTCTTCGATGCCCAAGGCGACCTGCTGATCTCCGACGCCGCCGGCAATAACATCCGCTCCGTGTTGGCCGTTCCCCCGCCCATTTCCACTTCGCCCAGCCAGTTGAGTTTTTCCGCGAACGCGGGCGGACCCAAGACACCGCCGCAGAAGCTCACGATGTCCAGTCCGGTGAGCGGTTTGGCCTTCACGCTTAGCAAAAGCCCGGGAGCGGATTGGCTGGTGCTGGATGCACAAGGAGGTTTCACTCCGCAACTTGTCAACTTGCGGGTCGATCCGTCGAACCTGGCTCCAGGAACATACAACGCCACACTCACTATCACGTCGCCTTTGGCCGCTCAGATGATTAGCAATGTGGCCATCACCCTCCAGGTAGCGCCTGGGAATCCGCCACAGTTGGCGGTCAATAAGACCGCCCTGTCTTTCACTTTTCCGAGAAATCCGACCGGCACGCTGACGCAGTTGGTGGGCGTGTCCAACGCCGGGAGCGGCAGTCTCGCGTTTTCGGCGATCACGCAAACCAACAACGGCGGCGCCTGGTTAAGCGCGAGCCCCTCCAACGGTTCGGCGACCCCGCAGCCGCAAGTGCATATCGCGGTGACCGCCAATCCAGCAGGACTCAAAGCCGGAACCTACACTGGCACGGTAACGATTGCCAGTTCCACCACGGGCGAGACCGCCACTGTTCTTGTCACGCTGACCGTGAGCACGCTCGATCAGGCGATCCAGTTGTCACGCGCGGCTCTGTCATTCACGGCCGTGGCCGGCGGCGGCGTGGTTCCAGCACGCACCTTTGCGGTGAAAAACATCGGCCGTGGAACCATGAACTTCAATGTCTCGACTAGTACGCTGGCTGGGGGCCAGCAATGGCTTTCGGCGACGCCATCCTCGGGGGCGACCACTAGCGGCTCACCTTCTACCATCGTCGCGATCACAGTGAATCAAGCCGGTCTTGCGGCCGGGCTTTATTACGGACAGGTACGTATTGATTCGGCAGGCGCCGCGAATACACCTCAGATGGCCACCATCGCGCTGCAGGTCTTGCCCGCGGGTCAGGATCCGGGTCCGGTGATCGAGCCGAGCGAGATCGTGATCAAAGCAGTCCAAGGGGCGCCGCCACCGGGCTCAATGAATCTGCACGTGTATAATATCTCCGCTACGCCGCAGACCTACGTTTCGAGCGTCGCGTCTTCCGATCCTAACAACCGCTTCAGAGTCGTTCCTCAACATTCGGAGCTTACGCTCACTGAACCCGCTCGACTGGTGGTACAGCCGCTGACGGGCAACCTTACCGCAGGAATTTATGACGCGGAGCTGACGCTGCAGTTTTCGGACGGAAATATTCGCCGCGTGGGCATGCGGACGATCATTACTCCACCGCCAGCTACGCCGGCGCCAGGGACCTCCTTCAGCTCCGCACAAGTCGAATCCGCAGCCGGCTGTACTCCTACGCAACTGGTGCCCGCCATCACAACACTGGGCCAATCCTTCGGAGTGCCGGCGGCGTGGCCGGTCGCATTGGAGGCAAACGTCCTGGATGATTGCGGCAATACTCTGGACGGCGGAAACGTGGGGGTATCGTTCTCCAATGGCGATCCACCGATCAACTTGCGCTCGCTGGCTGGCGGAGGCTTATGGCAAGCCACCTGGATGTCGGGGCATAGCACCGGCCCGGTGACGCTGACAGTGACCGCCAATGATCCCGCGCGCAACTTAACGGGCACGCGCGAAGTAACGGGCGGGCTGGGCGATTCATCGCAAGGGCCGACGCTTAGCGCAGCAGTGATCGCCGCCGGCGCCGCAGCAACTACACCGCTCGCGCCAGTATCCATCATTTCGCTGTACGGCCAGGATCTGGCGAACGGCACTGCTTCGGCCAGCGCTGTTCCGTTGGGTACTACCCTCGCCGGAGCCACGGTGTTGATGGCGGGCAATCCGCTACCGTTGTACTTTGCTTCCAATGGGCAGATCAACGGTGTAGTTTCGGCCGGAATAAACACCAACACCAACCAGCAGATCGTGGTGCAGCGGGGCAATACTCTTTCTATTCCGATTTCCGTGGACGTTGGGCCGGCCGAGCCAGCCATCTTCGGATATCCGGTGCCCGGCGATCCGCCCAATCAGGGCGCCATCGTGAATGCGGTGACCTATGCTGTCGCCCAGCCTGGTACTCCGGTAACCGCGGGCGATACGATCGCGATCTTCTGCACGGGCTTGGGTCCGGTAGATCAACCCGTGTCCGACGGGGGCGCCGCGCCTTCGCCTCCCGCGAAAACCTTGAGTATTCCTATCGTGACCATCGGTGGAGCGGCGGCGCAGGTGACGTTCTCGGGGCTTTCGCCGGGTTCAGTGGCGCTGTATCAGATCGATGCCATCGTTCCGGCCGGCATCACGCCCGGGAGTCAGGTCCCAGTGGTGCTCAACGTCTCAGGACAGCCCGGTCCGCCAGTGACCATCGCGGTGAAGTGATGCTGCTAGAATGATCTCCTGTGCATGGGCGTCCAGCGAATATTCAAACCAAGGAAATGAATGAATGAATGAGCAGGAGGTGACGCCAGAAATTCTGGGCGTGTTGCGTTCCATGGATCTGCTCAAAGGCAAGGATCCGGACGAGCTGACCGAGTGGCTGGGCAAGGCTCCTTTCGAAGGCGGCGCTGAGTGCGCTCTGCGGCAATTCGCGGCCGGGGAACGGATCACCAGCGAGGGTAGTTTCGGAAATTCCTTTTTTATTCTCACGCGTGGCACGGTCGGCGTAACCCTGGGTTCGGAAGCTCAGCGCCTGGCGACCCTCGGCCAAGGCAGCTTTTTCGGCGAAATGACCCTGATCAGCGGACTGCCGCGAAACGCGACGGTTACCGCGCTTGGAACCCTGTCAGGTCATTGAGATCCCCAGGCGGGCATTCGAGCTGTGGATGAAGAAGCCCGGGCCGTTCCGCAGCACGATGGACCAGACCTACATCGAGCGAGGCCTTGGAAACCATTTGCGAACGATTCCGGACTTCGCGGATCTGGATCTGAAGGTCATACAGGAACTGGTGAAACAGGTCCGGCTGCGAATCTTTTCCAAGGATGAAGTGATCGTCCGCGAGGGCGACGATGCGGACAGCTTCTACCTGATTCGCGAGGGCTACGTACGGGTAGTGAAAGCCATGACCGGCGGAGAGCAGCGAACTGTCGCATACCTCAAGGACGGTTCCTATTTTGGCGAGACCGCCTTGCTCAGCGCCAACCGCCGCAACGCTACCATCATCGCCATGGGCAAGGTGGAAGTAATCCAGGTGATGAAGGAGGACTTCTTCGCGCTGGTGAACCGGGACCGGAAATTCGCGGACCATATGGCGGAGGAGGAGCAAAGGCGCCTACCCCAAAAGCCGTCTTCGGAGCAGGCCTCGTCTCCGCTGGGATTCATCGGAGAAGCGCTGGAGCGAGGCCTGGTGAAGGCTACCTCCGCGCTGGTGATCCACCGCGACATGTGCACGCGTTGCGGCAACTGCGTCAAGGCTTGCGCGGAGCTGCACGACGGGATTTCGCGGTTAACGCGGCATGGGATGCTGTTCGAGGCGCCGGTGCGCGCAAACCCTAACGGTTCTGGAACCACTCCTGGTGACCACATCTTGCATGCATTGCCTGGATCCGGAATGCATGATCGGGTGTCCCACCGGGGCGATTACTCGTGACGTGAACGGTGAAGTGATCATCCAGGAATCCTGCATCGGGTGCGGCAACTGCGCGCGGCGTTGCCCCTATGGCAACATCTCGATGGCCGACGTGCGAAGCCAGGAGGAACTGGCCAAGCAGCGCACCGGCGCCCCGATCATCGGCGGCTATTTGAAATTCTGGAAGACTCCGGAAAACGAGCCGATGATGCATGAGATCGAAAGCAACAATCAGAAGGCGGTGGTACGGCGCGTGGCAGTAAAGTGCGACCTTTGCCAGGATTACAACTACAATCACGGATGCGTGCATAACTGCCCTTATGGCGCAATCGAGCGCATGGACGCGGGCGCCTATTTGCACGAAGTTCGAGGCGCCGGATGAATGCCGCCAGGAGCGTAGCCCCGGGAGCGCGGGTCTCCACCAGCGGAATTCGGGCGCAAACGGGCGGAGCGAGGCTGGCAAGATCTTCGCGGTAGTGTCGGTGGCGGCGCTTTCATGGTGGTACTTCTCGGCGCATCGACAGCCATCGGCCAACCGCTATCACAGCCTGGTGCTGAGCTCTGGGCTGGATTGGCACGTCGCTGGCGCTGGTGGCGGCCGCTCTGAGCATCCGCAAGCGCGTGGCTTATCAGGGCGTGGGGAGGATGTCGGCTTGGCTGACGGCGCACATTTATCTGGGCATCATCGCGGCATTCGCCATCTTTTATCACTCCGGATTGCGCGCGGGCGGTCCGCTATCGGCGTGGCTGCTGGCGTTTTTCTCACTCACCGTGGTGAGCGGGCTGATGGGCTGGTGGTTCGCCCGCAAGTTGCCGCCGCTGCTGACCGACATCGAAGAGACCCCGGCTCTTCTCGAAGATCTGCTTGCGGCGCGCGCCAATGCCTGGAAGGCATGTTCGAACTGGCCAGCGGGGGCTCGACCGATTTCCGTGCACTGGTGGAACAGCGCTTGATGAAAGAGACGGCGTCGTGGAGCCGCATGTTCCGGTTTTACCGGCGGCGGTCCACGCTCGCCCAAGAGCTTCCGGCTTTCCAGAAAGAACAGGCCGGCTGCCTGGAGCGCTTGCGCCCAGAAGAGCATCGGGGTTTCCAGCGCGCCGCCGAATATGCTCTTCGGGTGAACAAGATGAACGCGGAATTGCTTCTGCAACGCGTGCTGCGTGGGTGGCTCACGTTCCACATCGTCAGCACGGGAACCATGTTCGGACTCGCGGCGGTGCATATTTTTACCGCGCTGTATTATTGAGATTTTAGATCATCGAATGAGATTTTAGATGCTCGAACTCATCTTCATCGAAGGCGCACAACGAGGCCAGGCAATCCGGTTGACGTTTGATAAGGCCTGGTTCGGACGGCAGCCGAGTTGCGACTTCGTGCTGCAGGGCGAAGACATCAGCCGCGTCCATTTTTCCATCGAGCGGCACGGAGAAGACTACCTCCTGGTCGACAACAAATCGACCAATGGAACCTTCGTCAACGGTGTCCGCACACGAGACGGTAACTCTCCACGCGGGATTCGACATCGTTGTTGGTGACAACCGGATTCAAGTGCGGGAGGTGGCCGCCAGCGCCGGGATGCCCTTCCGCTTTGTCGCTGAACGAAAGGGTGGCGGGAGTGCGGCGCAGGTGATCGAGCAGGAGATCGTCCTGGTAGGACGAAAGAGCGTCTGCCCGATTCAGTTGAACGATCCGGCGGTGGCGGCGGTGCATGCCGAGCTGGAGCACCGCCCGGACGGGGTCTGGATCACCGACGAATCCAGCGGCGCGGGAGTCTATGTAAACGGCCAGCGCGTGGTGCAGCAGCAGCTCCACAGTGGCGACGTGGTAACCATTCGACCGTTCGAAATCGCGATCTCGCTCACCGATGAGATGTGTGTATTGGGGATTCAGGATAGCGCTCCCGAATCGCAGCCGGCGCCGGAGAATATACCCGGAAACTATCGTGAGGTGGTGGTCCCACCGCCGCATGTCGAAGGCGGGCAAGCCAAACCGTCCGCGTCGATTTCCGCCCTACCTCATTGGATGCGGGCCAAGGCCCCAATTTGGGTGCCGACCTCCGATATTCTGCCCAACCGGTTCCGGTCGAGAATGCTTTTGATCGGCCTGCTGTGCGTTCTGGGCTGGGCCGCGATCGCGTTCGCCGCTAAATGGAACTCGGCCTATAGCCCCGGTCCCCTGAACGCATCTCACGCCGCTTTCGGCTGTGAATCTTGTCACTCAAGTTTCGCGCGAGTCTCGGATACCAGCTGTCAAGCCTGTCACGCGGATCAGAAAGCTAGTGCTATCCACCAGAGCCAAATGGTTGGCTGCGCAGGATTGCCATTCCGAACATCGCGGAGCGAAGTTCGATATCGCGCGCAACGTAGGCAGCGGGTGTCAGGCCGCGGGTTGTCATGTCACAGTTCACACCGCGGAAAAGAATCTTCTCGCCCGGCAAGCCCCTCCGCAGCCAGGTCTGCAGGCTCCAACGGTAGCCTTCGCCGCCCACTTCGAAGCGGGCGACGCCCTGCATGACAAGCATGCCAATTTAACGGCGGCGTGCGCGGCCTGCCACACCGGCGGAGATCCTGGTCTTTTAGAGGCGAATTCTCAGAAGCCCGCGATTCGCGCCGGCGAGCTGAAGGCCATGCGCCTGCGTTGCCTCGGATGCCACGGTTTCGGGCCGGAAGCGACGCTTCGGGAGCGCTGTTATAGCTGTCACTTGGAGCACCCATCCGAAAAATCGGCGATCCTGACCGTGCTTCGTTTCCCGGACTCGCCCGCGCCGGGTCCGAAAATGGCTGAGAGCGGGCCCAGCGGATTGCTTATATTCTTGGGCGCCCTGGTAGGGGTTCCTCTATTCTTTTTCGCCGCGGTTGCCGGAGGCTTGCGAATTAATCACGGGCGATTCAAGACCGAGGCCGCGAAAAGACTTCGGTTCGTTCCCGCTGCCGCTCCAGAGTCGGCCTCGGCTCCCTCGGCTGGCGCGGCCGTAGCAGCCGAGCCTAAACCCACTGATAATCAGGCCCCAGGCGGCAACCTTCGTCCGCGGATCGATCTGGATCTGTGCGTAGGCTGCGGGACCTGCGTACATGTATGCCCGTTCAACGTGCTGGAAATCGTCAATGAAAAGGCGATCGCGGCACGTCTGGGCGATTGTACCGGCTTCGCAGCTTGCGCCGCGGAATGCCCCACCGAGGCGATCGTGCTGGTGGCGGGCGGCGCCATGCAAACCGTGGAGCTGCCCATTTACGACGCGAACCTGGAGACCAATGTCGCCGCGCGTTTACCTGGCGGGAGAAGTCACCGGGAAGGCGCTGATCAAAGTGGCCATCAACCAGGGGAAGCAGGTGGTGGAATCGATTCTGAAGAACCGTCCGGAGCCGGGGATGCCGTACGATGTGATCGTGGTGGGGGCGGGACCGGCCGGAACCAGCGCTGCTTTAGCGGCCATGAAAGAAGGTCTGAAAGTTCTGGTCCTGGAACAGGGAACCCAGGCCAACACCATTCGAAACTATCCTCGCCAGAAGTTCGTCATGGCCGAGCCAGTGATGATTCCGTTGTACGGGCCGCTCTGGATGGAAGACACGTCCAAAGAGTCGCTGTTGGAGCGCTGGCAGCAGATCATCGCATCCACCGGACTCACAATTCAGGAAGAGGAAAAAGTTTTGCGGGTGGTTCAGAGCCCCGGACACTTCGTGGTGCATTCGACCAAGGGCGAATATAAAGGAGCGTGCGTGGTCCTGGCCATCGGAAAGCGCGGCAGTCCGCGCAAGCTGGGAGTGCCGGGGGAGGACTCGTCGAAAGTCGCGTATAACCTTCTCGATGCGGACGCGTATCACGGCAAGGCAATCTGTATCGTGGGCGGAGGCGACAGCGGAATCGAGGCAGCCTGCGGTCTGGCGCGACCCGACCTCGAAAACCGGGTATGGCTTGTGCACCGTACCGACGCCTTCGCTCAAGCCAAGCCGCGTAATCAGAAGAAGGTCAAGAAGGCCATGGATGAGGGCCGCGTGAAAGCATTTTTCAACTCGGCTGTCGTGGAGATTCGCGAGCGCTCCGTGGTGGTTAAGACAGCTGCGGGACCCGAAGAGATCGATAACGACTTCTTGTTCGTCATGGTAGGCGGCGAGAACCCCAAGAAGTTTCTCAATGAGTGCGGGATCGAATTTTCGCAACGCCCTTTGGGGTGAGCCGCGAAGCTAGCGCGAATACCGCATTGCCGAGGATTCGGACCGGGCTGCTTGGGTCGCGCTGAAGCGTGTTAAGATGAGCGCTAAATGTGGAAATCCCTTGCCAATATCTGTCTGCTGATCGGCGCTTGCGCCGGCGTGCTAAGTGCGCAAGGCTATCCTCTTCCTAGCGGCGTCGTAGGAACGCCATACACCTATGATTTCTTTGCCGGAGTAGACCTAAGCCAGATTGAAGCCGAGTTCCAACAGCTGGGTTATCAATTGACGATTTCGTTTACAGTATCCTCCGGAACGCTGCCGCCGGGAATTACGTCCTCTCCTAACCTATTGTCTTTTAGTGGAACGCCGACAACGGCCGGCACGTTTAATTTTACGGCTGACTTGACGGAGGTGATAAGCGGCCCAAACAACTTCAACTATACATATTCAGTTCCTATCCCTTTTACAATTACGGTGACTGGGTCCAGCGGCCCGACTCTTTTGGTCTCCCCCGCAGCCTTGAGCTTCCCTCTGGCGCAGGGATCGGCAGCGGCCGTTTCGCAATCCGTGCTGATTTCCAATCGTGGCCAGCAGACGCAGACTGCCACCGTTAACGCCAGCACGAGTTCCGGCGCCGGCGGCTGGCTGAGTGTGTCGGGAGGCGGATCCGTAGCCCCCTTTAGTAGTAGTTCCGTGACAGTAACAGTTAATCCAAGCGGCTTGCCGGCAGGCACTTATACAGGTACCGTTTCAATCGCGCTTTCTCCCGCGGGTCAAACCTCGACAGTCGCGGTCACAGCGACTGTGAGCAGCGCGCAACAGCGAATTGAAGTAACGCAAACTGGATTCCGTTTCCAAACTGCCGCGGGCGGGGCAGCACCGGCATCGCAGTCGCTCGAAGTTCTGAACGGTGGCGCCGGCACTCTCAACTTCAGCGTTTCTGCGTCAACACTATCCGGTGGTTCAGGGTGGTTATCGGTATCACCTTCTTCCGGTACGGCTAGTTCTACAACTCCGGCTCTGATTTCGGTGAATATAAATCCAACCGGTTTAGCGGCGGGCGATTACTACGGTCAAATCCAGATCTCGTCTCCTGGAGTGGACAATTCCCCGCAGACCGCGACCGTGGTAGTGAATGTCGCCGCGCAGGGCACCGATCTGGGTGCGTTTGTGTCTACCACCGGCCTGATTTTCGTCGGACAGGCTGGCGGTACGAATCCAGCGGCAAAAACCATAACGATAACGAACCCATCCACGACGTCTCTGACGTTCTCCGCTTCACCTTCATTTGCGCAAGGAAGTAACTGGTTTACCGTTCTTCCCACCAGCGGCTCGGTAACTTCCGCAAGCCCGGTCGCGTTAACAGTGCAACCCATGATCTCTGGTTTGGCGAAGGGCGTATACATCGGGCAACTGACCCTGATTTTTTCGGACAATACCAACCGCCAAATCGCCGTGCTGCTGATCGTGATTCCCGCCGGGTCAAGCGCCGGAATTGGGGCGCTCGATACGCATCCGCTGGCGTCCAGTTGCGCATCAACGAAGTTGATACCGGTATTCACGCAACTCGGGCAAAGCTTCACGACAGTGGCAGCCTGGCCGACTCCGATGGAGGTTGCCGTGGTGGATGATTGCGGGAACTTCCTGACTTCGGGCACCGTGGTCACGTCGTTCTCGTCCGGCGATCCGCCGCTTTCACTGACGTCGCTCAACGACGGCCGCTGGAGTGCTACCTGGCAGCCGCGTGCTTCGGCGACCCAGGTGACCATCACGGCCACCGCCCAGGAAACCGCGCCGTCCATATCCGGTACGGCATCGATCGGCGGCGCATTGAAGTCTAATCCTTCGACGCCAGTTATTTCAGCGGGTGGAGCGGTGAGCGCGGCCAGCTTTACCGCAAATCAGCCCCTGGCGCCGGGCGGATTTGTCTCGATTTTCGGAGCGAATTTGAGCAGCGGACTGAACCAATCGCCCACTTTACCGCTGGCAACCCAGCTGGGCGCGACACAGGTGGTCATGGCAGGACGGCCGTTGCCCTTGCAGTTTGCCACGGGCGGTCAGATCAACGCCATCATCCCTTACGATATACCTGCCAATGCGACGCAGCAGTTGATTGTGGTGAACGGTCCCGCGTATTCACAGCCCGAGCCCGTGATTGTTGCGCCCGCGCAACCAGCGGTGTTCACGGCTGATGCGAGCGGCAAGGGCGCCGGTATCGTCGTTGACGTGCTACCGGATGGCTCCCAATTCGTCGTGAGTGCGTCTAATCCTGGCAGCGCGGGCGACGCTATCGTCATATATTGCGCTGGATTAGGGCCCGTAGATCCGCCCGTGGCGGCCGGTAGCGCCGCGTCGCTGACTCAACTATCGAACACAGTGAATCCCGTGATGGTCACGATCGCGGGCCAAAGTGCCCAGGTATTGTTCGGTGGTCTGGCGCCAGGATTCGCTGGGCTGTATCAGGTGAACGCGATTGTCCCAGGTGGGATTGCTCCAGCCAACAATGTGCCGTTGGTGGTCACCGTGGCAGGACAATCCAGCGCGCCGGTGACGATCGCTCTCCAGTAAATCCTAAAGCAAATGCGCGACGTTCCCCCCCCTTATCTTGAAACCGAGATCGATGGTCAAGTCCGCCAGTTCCCTTTGGAGGGCGAGCGGATCCTTCGAATCGGCCGTAGCGAAGCGAATCACGTGGTGCTGAACGATGACGGCGTCTCTCGCAATCACGCTATGTTGCAGGGTTCGGAGCAGGGTCTGTTCTATATAACCGATTGCGGCAGCAGAAACGGGACTTTCGTCAACGACTCGCGCGCCGCCGCACCGGTGATTCTTCGGTCCGGCGATAAGATTCAGATCGGCAGCCACGAACTTACGTTCCATCAGGAGTGTGCGGCGGAATCTCCAGGCGTCAGCAGCGAGACGGCGACGAATGTTATGTTCACCTGGTCGATTATCACAGTGTTGGTGGTCGACATCCGCGATTTCACAGGGATGGCGCAACGCATGGATGCGTCGAAATTGTCAGAAGTTACAGGAACTCTATTTCGGTTGGGTGGGCTGGAGCTTCATGAACGCGGCGCTTGGGGCCAGAAATATATCGGCGATGCAGTTATGGCCGTGTGGCGGCACAAAAAGCGCGCTCCGGATGCACATGAGCTAGCCGCCATTTTTGAAGCGCTGTCGCGGCTATATGCGATAGCGATTGGCCTGCAACAACAATTTGGACTCGCCGAGCCGATTCGGATCGGTGCTGGAATTAACAGCGGCGGAGCGATGGTCGGAAACGTAGGGAGCATCGCTTCGTCAGATTACACGGCGCTAGGCGATGTCGTGAATAAGGCATTTCGCCTGGAGTCCGCGACCAGAACGATGGCCTTCGATCTCGCGCTCGGCCAAGAAACGTACGAATTGATTGCGGGTTCGATTGCCGGCGCGGAGCGCCTTTTTGAGAAGTGCATCGTAAAGTTAAAAGGATATGGCGAGCCGGCAGCCGTGTTTGGCGCGCATTTGTCATCGCTCCCCGGGCTGATCGAAGCATTGCAGCGAAGTCCGAAGTCCTAATAGATTAATTTACGCCGCCGTTCGCTTCCGATTTTTGGCGTGTGATGCCGGTCTCTCCTTGCCCTGGCTTGCCGCGATGCTCTTCCGCAGAGCCTGAAGAATGTCTACAACCGGGCGGGGTTGCTCGTGTTTGACCGGCCGCACCTGCTCGCCCTTCTGCTTTTGGTAAATCAGTTTCTCGACGTTTTCCTTATACTCATCGTGAAACTTTTCGGGCTGAAACTTTGCGGTCAATGAATCAATAAGCTGCGCGGCCAGTTGCATTTCTTTTTCTGAGAACTTCTCTGGCGTCGCCTTGACATTGGCTCGCTGGATCTCATCAGCAAAAAACATGGTGTGCAGCATCAGCTCATTTCCCGACGGACGTATTGCGACGATGTGCTCGCGATTATGCATCGCGACTTTGGCGATTGCATACTGTTCGCGTTCCTTCATAGCTTCACGCAGCAGCGCATATGGCTTGACGATTTCGCCATCGGGGAGCATGTGATATGACTTGTCCAGAAAAACCGGGTCAAAGTCGCCGGCTTTCACGAATTGCTGGATTTCCATGACTTTCGCGGTTTTGGGGGCGATTTTTTGTAGTTCCTCGTCCGTCACCACCACGTAATCCCCTTTGGCCACCTCGAAACCTTTCACGATCTCGGTCCGTTGGAGGGCCTTGTTCTCTTGACTGCAGAAGAAGACTTCTTTTACCCGAGACAGATCCTTCTTGTGCAGCATGTTGAATCGGAATGGTTTGTTCCGAGCCGCGGCTTGCAGACGTACCGGAAAAGAAACCAATCCAAAGCTCACGAATCCCTTCCACACTACACTGGCCATGATGTACTCCTCACTCATGTGACAATGATTGCCGCCCGATTGTTTCATCCGTGCCATTACTCCCAGGCCTTGCAATCCTAACCAGACAGGTATACAGTTATCCGAACCGCCTGAGTACTGGCGTGGCGTAACGGAGATTGGTTTGAACTGCAGTCTTGGCTCTCTTAGTGTACTCACACTGCTTCTGGTGTGCTGGGCCAGGTGTATGACCGCGCAAGAGGCGGACCCGGCTCGGTTGCCCGATCCGCCGGAGTCAATGGTATCGGATTCAAACTCAGCGATCGCGCCCGCGCTAGCTTACACCCCGCTGGATCTGACGCAAAAATATTTTTATTCCTTCCACGAAATGGCTGGCCCGGCGCATTGGATCGGTTTCGCCGTTCATGCGGCCATGGATCAGGTTCGGAAATCGCCGGGTGCTTGGGGCAACGGCGTGGATTCGTTTGGCGTCCGCATGGCGAACTCTTTCGGGCGAAGCTTTTTGCGCCAAAACATCGCGTTTGGCGTGCGCGCCTTCGACCGGGAAGATCCGCGATACTTCCGTATGGAAAAAGGAACCGGCCGGCAGCGCACAAAGTACGCTTTTGCGCGCGCCTTCATTTCTCGGAAGGACGACGGAGGATGGATGCCGGCCTACAGCCGCTTGGTTGCCGACTACGCGACGCCGTTCCTGGCCGAAACCTGGAGACCGGAGCGATTCGGCGTCGGCCGGGGATTTCGCCAAGGTTCGGTTGGTGTCGGGCTAGGCTTCGGATCGAACCTGTGGCAGGAGTTCTGGCCGGACATCAAGAAGAAAATCTTAAAAGGCTCCAAGCGTTTCCCGGAATCGGCGCCGTGGTGGAAGCCCGTTTGGCTGTAGCTGAGGCATCCAGCGCGCGTTTTCAACATTATTGTTACAATCGTCCACTTGACAACGGTTCTTCTTAGTAGTAGAAATGTACAAAGCTTCAGACATTCTAAAACTCATGGGGGAGTATGCAACAACGTCTGCTTCGCACACTCATTGCGTATTTTCTGTTCTTTTGTTTATTCATGGCTGGTCATGCCTTCGCCCAGCTCATCACCGCCGACATCTTAGGTACGGTTACCGACTCCGCGGGCGCCGTGGTGCCCAATGCCAAGGTCACGGTGGTCAATACAGCTACGTCCGAAACGAGAGTCGTTCAGAGCAGTGGATCGGGCGATTTCGTCGTCAACCTGTTGCCGCCCGGCCAGTACACGGTCACCATAGAAGCGCCAGCTTTAAGAAATCGGTAAGCACTGTGACTCTGGTCGCCGGCGACCGCGCGCGCGTCGACGCCCAGTTGCAAGTCGGGGAGGCGAGCCAGACCGTGGAAGTGATGGCGACCACACCGGCGCTCCAGACCGACAGTTCCACTGTTGCGCGATACCGTATCTGCGCAGTCCGTGCAGGATCTTCCGCTGAACGGCCGCAATTACATCACACTCGTCGAGACCGCGCCAGGCGCCGCTGCCGGACCTTCCAACTCGATTCTCAGCGGCACGCGCCCGGATGATCGGCGGCAGACCTCGGCCGTTGTCGCCAACGGCCAGAACGAGACCTTCAACAACCACCTGGTCGATGGCATGGACAACAACGAGCGCGAGCAGTTCTCGATTCTGTACCGGCCTTCGATCGACTCGCTGGAGGAAGTGAAGATAGACACCAACGCCTACCCGGCCGAAGAGGGAAGGGCGGGCGGCGCGGTGATCAATCTGATCACCAAGTCGGGCACCAACGCTTTCCACGGCGGAGTGTATGAGTACTTCCGCAACGACAAACTGAACGCCAACGACTTTTTCGCGAACAGCTCGGGCATAGGGCGCGCGGAGTTCCGGCAAAACCAGTTTGGCGGCAGCCTGGGCGGCCGCAATCAAGAAGAACAAGACCTTCTTCTTCGGCGATATCGAGGTCTTGCGGCTGATCCAGGGCAAGAATACAGGCTTGTTGGCGACGCCGACAGCTTTTGAAAAGGCGAATCCCGGCAACTTCTCCGACGTAGGCGGACCGGTGATTCCGCGCCGTCCAAGCTCGATCCCGTCGCGGTCGAGTATTTGCAGCTCTTTCCGGCCGCGAACATTCCGGGCGCGCCTCCCACCGCCAACTACTCGGGCAACGTGAACAACCAGTATTTTGCCAAGACCATCGATGTGCGAATCGATCACCGCTTCTCCGACAAGGACAGCATGTTTGGCCGCTTCACCTACAACCCGACGACCACCGTATATCCAACCCTGTATCCGCAGGTGAAAGTGGACGGCATAACGGTCAATCCGGGCAACGGCATTTATCCCGGGAACTCGACCGAAAACTCGCAGGCGTACATGCTGGATTACATTCACATCTTCAGCCCGACGCTGGTGATGGAACTGAAGGACGGCTTCACGCGGCTGAATATCGCGACGCTCTCGGCCAATCAGGGCACCAACCTATCGAATAAGTTCGGCATTCCCGGTGCCGATGTGAACAAATACGTTTCAGGGTTGATGAATACCTCGATCAACGGTTACACCGGGACCGGGAAGCTGCAATACGCTGGGCGACTGCACTTCCGTGCCGATTTATGAAATCGACAACGTATTCCAGGAAGAGGGCGCGATCACCTGGACGCACGGCACCCACAACGTCAAGATCGGCGCCGGCATGATCCGGCGTCAGGAGCAGTACTACCAAATCCAAAACGGTACGGGCAATTTCGTGTGGAGCGCGGCCACGGCGGGCGCGCCGCCAAACAGCCTCGCGAACTTCCTGCAGGGCGTTCCGACTACCATCACACGGCAGTATCCGTATCAGTTTCAGTACTACCGGACCTGGGAACCTCACATTTACATCCAGGACGATTGGCATGCCACGCGCAAGCTGACGCTCAATCTTGGCCTGCGCTGGGATCACATCGGCCAGCTCCAAAGCGCGACCGGCCAGCGCTCCAATTATCAGATCGACACCAACACGTTTTGCATTGGCGCCGCTGCCTGCGTGCAGCCCAACTGGAAGCAGTTCCAACCGCGCTTCGGCTACGCCTACAACGCGGGTAAGGGGTTCGTGTTTCGTGGAGGATTCGGCATGAGCTACTTCGCCCAGGATTATGCCTCGGGCTCACTGAATCTTCCCAACCCGCCTTTCGTGACGGTGAGCTTCACCTGCTCTCCGGCGGCCTTGACCGGATCGTCGGTGTGTCCGGCGGGTATCGGTAAATTGTCGCAGGGCCCGCCTCCGATCGTGCCGCCCAATATCCCGCAGCTCCTTGGGCCGGTTGCCGGCGGTCTGAATTCGTCCTTGAGCGCGCACTCCGATTATTATCCGGGCGCGAAAGTCATGGAGTGGAACTTCACGATGCAGAAGCAACTCGGCGCGAACGTTTTCACGGTGGCTTATGTCGGCGAACTCGGGCGTCACCTGCAATATGCGCCGAACGTAAATTTACCGGCTCCCTCAGGAACGGCCGTGACGCCTAGCTACATTCGTGCCGCGACGCTACCCAACATAACCGGGCATCAACGCTCTACGGTACGGGCGGAGCCAGCGAATACAACGCCGCGCAGTTTATCTTCGAGCGGCGCTATTCGAAAGGGTTGACCGTGAACGCCAACTATGTGTTCGCCCGCAACCTGACCAGCTTAACCGACATCGCGGAGACCCATTGGACCAGTTAGCAATAACCGCGGTTACGATTGGGGCAACTCCAGCATCGGCTTCAAGAACAAGTTCACCATGCGCGTGAATTACGAGCTTCCGTTCGGTAAGTCCGCGACGGGCTTTATCAAGACGGCCATCGGTGGGTGGCAGGTGAACGCGATCGCTTTCTGGCAGTCGGGTGAGCCGTACACGGTCACCGACGGACAGAATTTAATCAATCTGCCGAATATCAGCGTCGGACCGCCCGAATCAGGTCTCAGGCCAGTCCTGCCAGGCGTCGAACCCGTCGATTCACGACTGGATCAATTACAATGCCTTCCAGCAGCAGCCCATCGGCAATCCCGGGAACGAAGGACGTGCTCAGTGCTACGGCCCGCAATGGAGAGGCCTGGACTTCTCGGTCTTCAAGGACTTCGCGTTCACGGAAAAGTACCGGCTGTCGTTCCGCGCCGAGGCCTACAACATCACGAACACCCCGAACTTCGCGCTTCCGAACTCCGCCATTTCCAGTTGGACGGTGAGCCGCAACCCCGCGGGCATTCCGACCAACGCGGGAGCATTCGGCCAGATCACGTCCACCAACATCGGTTTTACGCCCCGCGTGATGCAGTTGGCGCTGAAGATGACGTTCTAGTCGCCGCCCTGAGCCGCGAGCGGATGGGCTAGTCTGTCGAGGACCCGCGCTCCGAGTGCACCCGGTGATTTGGACCGGCAATTACGGATATTCCCGAGGCAAGAGTTTGGCTCAAGCGCAGCGAAGCCGTGCAATCGCCAATTCGGATTCGCAGAGAAGCGTTGCGTGTTCCGGTTTCCACCGTGATTGCGACGCCGGGTTTCAACCCGAGCCGGGTCATCTTACGCAAAGCGGCGGGATCACGGTCCGACACGCTGCTTATAATGGCTGGGACTCCACACGCCCATTTTGACAACAACACCTCTTCCCGGGCCGGGAGCGCTCCGCTTCGCTCGGGGATCAGATGCCCGTGTGGATCAGTTTCCGGATCCCCCAGCTTCGCGGCGATCCGGTCTTCAAGCCGCTCGGAGATGAAGTGCTCCAGCCGTTCTGCTTCATCGTGAACCTCGTCCCAGGAATAGTCCAGGAAATCATGGAGGAAGCGTTCCAGCAAACGGTGGTGCCGAAGAACCTCGAGAGCGCGCATCTTTCCCGCCGCGGTCAAACGCGCGCCATGGTGCTTCTCGTACTTCACAAACGGCGGCGTCTGCGCAGCTAGCTTTTGCAGCATTCCCGTAACGGAAGCCGCACGGACACCAAGATGCTGGGCAAGGGCGTTGCTGGTCACCCGGTCCTGGTTGGGGCCACCCAGCTCCAGCATCGCTTTTAGATAATCGTCGACCGATTCGGTGTTATAGGGGCCGGGTGGCACGCCTACATTGTATAATTTAGGCATGCCTAAAGTCTGGCTTTCGATGCAGCTCATTGCATTGCTGGCGATGGCTCAGGGCGAAACGACTAGCGCGATTGTAGGATTGGTCACCGATCCGGCCGGCGGGGCGATCCCGGGCGCCACCGTGACCGTCGCCAATATCGAGAATGGCCTCAAACGATCCGTGAAGACAGACGACTCCGGACGGTTTAGTTTTCCGCAACTCAAGCCGGGCGTGTACTCGGTAAGTGCCGAGGCAGACCTTTTTGAGACACAACACAACAACTCGGTGTCCGCCGGGCTGGGGCAAAGGCAAACAGTGGATTTCAAGCTCAAGATTGCGGCCGCCAGCGCAACCGTTCTCGTTCAGGAGCAGGCGCCGCTGATAAATCCGGAGAACTCCAATACATCTACTACTCTGACGACCCGGGCCCTCGAAGATCTTCCTAATCCCGGTGGCGATATGACCTATCCGCTGCAGTTCGCCCCGGGCGCTCTCGTCAACACGGCCGGGAGCGGCAACGATTTCGTCGGCGGCACGAATGGCTATGGCAACGTGCAATTCAATGGCTTGCCATCTCTTGCGAACGGCTACATCGTGGATGGCCTTGAAACCAACGATCCGCTGACCAACCTGAATAGCGGCCTTTCGACCAATCTGGTGCTGGGACTGAATTCGATCGCGGAGGTGACCGTCAATACCGTTTCATACGCGGTCGATTTAGGCAGGTACGGCGCTTCTCAGATCAACTATGTCACAAAATCGGGCACCAATCAGTTTCACGGAAGTCTATACGAGTTGTGGAACGGATCGCGGCTCAACGCGGCGGATTTCTTCACCAACGCCACGCCAGGAAACCATCAGCCGCGCTCCACGGTAAATCATTTTGGGGGAAGTCTGGGGGGCCCGATTGTTCACGATAAGCTGTTTTTCTTCTTCGATTCGGAATGGGTTCGGATTGCGCTCCCGATCGTCACCGCGACGACCGTGCCCACGCCGGCATTTCAGGATTATGTCCTTCAGCAATTGCCGAAGGGCGGTGTGGATTCGGTCACCGGATCGATGTATCCGGCGGCGCCCCAACTGGCGCCGTTCTACCGTCAGCTCTTTTCGCTTTATGGCAACACCGCCGGGACTCCGCTGGCTGTGCTGGGTTGTCCTTTCAACAGCGATGGAGCGGCCGCGGCTGGCAATCCGGGCAGTCCTTTGAATGGGAACGGTTGCGCGAACCGGCAGAGCATTTCGCATTCCAGCGACGACCGCGAGCAGGTACAAACCGCTCGCGTCGACTACAACATTGACTCGAAGAACATCGCTTGGTTCCGCTTTCAGTCCGACACCGGTCTTCAGGCTGCTTACACCGATCCGATCAATCCGCTGTTCAACGCTTTCTCTCCGCAGCCGCTTTATTCGTTCGCGTCGGGCTACACGCACGTCTTCTCCGGGCGCCTAGTAAATTACTTCAATCCCGCGTTCTCATGGTATGAAAGTCTGTTCGGTCCGGCTGATTTCGGGAAGACGCTGGCGGCATTTCCAATTGTCCTCCAAGGCAGCGGCGCCAATGCACCGTTTAGCACGCTCGGAGGCCTGGATAATACGTGGGTACAGGGCCGGCGCGCAACTCGCTTCTTCATCAATGATAATCTCGCTTGGACCGTCGGCTCTCACGAATTTCGGTTCGGAACCAACAGCCGTATCTTCCGGCTGAACGATTACGATTTCGGAGCGGGCGTCGTCCCGCTGGTCACTTACGCCACCCTGCCGCAATACATCTACGGTGTCGCATCCACTGCGTCGGAAACCTTCCCGCTGGCCAATTCTCAGCCCTACAACTTCCTAAACCTGGACTTCTACGCACAGGACACCTGGAAAGTGACTCGGACTCTAACCTGGACCTTCGGCGTCCGCGATACGTACAATTCCAATCCCATGAATCCACATGCCGCCGTGGCGCGACTCTCAGGCTCATTCGGCGCCATTTCCCACGATGTGAACCAGCCGCTCAATGCGGTGATTCAGACGCATCTCACGAACGTTTTTGCTGCCACGCCCCAGGCCATCCTTCAACCGAGAACCGCGATCGCATGGCAGTTTACGCCACATACGGTGCTGCGCAGTGGGTTTGGCCTGTTCAGCGACATCTTGCCGGGCAGCGTTGTCGATCTCTTGGGCGTCAATCCTCCCTATTCAAATACCTTCCGGGGCGGATTGCTCGGAACGGTCGGTGGGACAGCCATCGCTCCAGGGGTTCAGAACAGCGCTATCGATGCAACGGCAGCCGCTAATCAGCAATTCATCTCCGGCTTCGCGAAAGGTGAGCTTTCCTGCGCCTCTCCCATGGCGAATCCGAACTCGTGCCTTCCGCCGATTTCCATCACCGCCGTTCCCGATGGCAAGCTGCATGCGCCTTACTTCATGCAGTGGAGCTTCGCCTTGGAACACCAGATCGGAAATTCCATTAATCTTCGAGCCCAATATGTCGGAACGCGCGCAGTCAACCAGCCTTACCAAACGCAGGCGAACGGTTATCAAACGGTCTGCCAGGGCTGTTTTGCGCCATTCCCTTACGGCCAGCCCGTGGACCCCCGCTTTGGAGCGGTAACGCAGTTGAATACCGGCGCGAACAGCCACTATAACGGTCTCCAGTTAACGACCGATAAACGGCTCGGTCACGGATTGCTAGTTCAGGCCAACTACACCTGGAGCCGATGTATGGACACGGTCTCAAATGGCGGATTCCTCCCATTCGCGGCGGGCGCGATCCTTTCTCCGCTGCCGGGCGAGCTTGGCCGGCAATATGGCCCGTGCGATTACGACGTACGAGACAACTTCACGGCGCAATATGTTTATCAGTTGCCTATGAGATTCGGCAATCCGACGCTGGCTCGAGCACTGAACGGATGGCAGCTGTCAGGCACCGCGTTTTGGCATAGCGGCTTGCCATTTTCAGTTCTCAGCACGCCGTATTCCGCCAATGGCAATGGCATCGTTCAAGGCAGTGGACCGCAGTACGCCAGCGTGGTTCCCGGCATACCGCTATACGAACACAGCCCAATCCCCGGTGTGACGCAACCTGGAACTATCCAGTGGCTCAATCCCGACGCGTTTGTTTCGGCGGTCGATCCGAGCACCGGCGCGTGTGCCGGCGGCGTCAGTCCATCTAATTGCCAATTCGGCGATCTCGGCCGGAACGCGCTGCGCGGCCCCCATTTCTTGTGGAGCGACTTCTACGTGACCAAGTGGTTTCAGTTGACGGAACGTGTAAAGCTACGCATCGACGGCCAGTTCTTCAACATTTTCAATCATCCGAATTTCGGACTTCCTAATCTCGGATACGCGGGAATCCCCGGCAAACCTTCCACTCAAACCGGATTCGGAGCGCTTAGCTACCCGACGTCGCCGCCGACGGGATTGCTGGGGGTCGGATTGGGCGGCGACAGCTCGCCACGGATGATCGCATTCCAGGCACGATTGGAGTTCTGATGTTAGGATGAGACATATTGGACAATTCCCGGCGCGATTGGATCAAGGGGATGGCGGGAACCGCTCTGATTGCGAACCGCGGCCAGTCGGCGGATGCAACTACCCAGCCCAATATTCTCTACATCCATTCGCACGATACCGGCAGGTACATTCAGCCCTACGGATTCGATGTCCCCACGCCGAACTTGCAGAAGCTGGCAGGCCAAGGGGTCCTGTTCCGGCATGCATTCAGCGCGGCGCCGACTTGCTCTCCCAGCCGCGCCAGCCTTCTGACGGGCCACTGTCCCCACAACAACGGAATGCTCGGACTTGCGCATCGCGGGTTTTCCCTGAACGACTACAAGCAGCACATCCTGCACACGCTTCGGCCACATGGCTATCGCTCCACTCTCATCGGCGTCCAGCACATCGCCAAGAATCCCACGGTAATTGGATACGACGAGATTGTCGAGACCGCAGGCGTGCACGTTGCAGAAGTTACGCCAGCGGCAGTACGCTTCCTCAAGCTATCGCCCGAGCAGCCATTTTTCCTGGATATCGGGTTCTTCGAAACACATCGCGAATTCCACCAGCCTGGCCCTCAGGAGGATGAACGGTTTTGTACGCCACCGGTGCCCGTCCCGGATGCACCCGCGACGCGGCGGGACATGGCTTCGTTCAAAGCCAGCGCTCGCGTGCTGGATCAGGGGATCGGCGATATTCTGAATGCGCTTGACTCGGCCGGATTGGCGGGCAACACGCTAGTGATTGCGACCAACGACCACGGCATCCCTTTCCCGGCTATGAAATGCAATCTCACGGTACATGGTACCGGTGTCGCTCTCATCATGCGAGGCGCGGGCGAGTTCTCGGGAGGACGCGTTTCGAACGCGATGGTCTCCCATCTGGATCTCTATCCGACTATTTGTTCCCTGCTCAATATCGAGAGTCCGGCTTGGTTGCAGGGCAAATCGCTGCTGTCCCTAGTCCGGGGCCAGGTTCAGGAATTGCACGACGAACTTTTCGCCGAGGTGAATTATCACGCCGCTTATGAACCGAAGCGCGCCGTCCGCACCCTGCGGTGGAACTACATCCGGCGCTTCGGGGATCGCGAGTATCCTGTTCTGCCGAACTGCGATGACAGTCCGAGCAAGGATTTATGGCTGAAGAGCGGTTGGAAAAATCAACTCGTCCCGCGCGAGCAGCTATTCGATGTGATCTTCGATCCCAACGAGACTCGCAACCTGGCGCCAGACCCAACGTGCGCCCAGGCGCTTACCGAGATGCGGGGACGGCTCGACGCCTGGATGAAACGAACGGACGATCCGCTGCTGCGCGGTCCGCTAAAGGCTCCGGAGGGCGCGGTATTGAACGATCCCGATGGCACTTCGCCCCAGGAACCGCCCATGCGCGCTTGATTACGCGTTGTTCCTTGCTTCCAGAAGCCGGAGGAGTTCTTTCATCGATGCGTGCGATGCCGCGATCTGCTGTTCGCCGAAAATATGAGTCTCTAATTCCAGGCTTCCCGGAAAGCCGTCCCGTTCGAGAGCACTAAGGATCGTGGGCCAATCCAGGTGGTCCGGATAATCGAGCAAACTCTTGCCCTTGACGTGCACATTCCAGATGCGGTCCTTGGGCAGTGACTCGTAACCATCCGGGTAAGACTTCTCGCCGAGCGGCACAGCGTTGAGCGTATCCCAATTGATTCCCACGTTAGCTGGCAGCAGTTTCAAAAGCTTGGCTGTTTCCGCTGCAGTGCCGGCGTTTTGCGTGGTTTCATTTTCAATCAGCAGCTTGATGCCTTCCTTGTCGGCTATCCCAGCCATCTCACCGATAATCTCGGCGAGGCGGGGAAAAGTCGATTCCGGCTCGGCCACGCGAGTAAAGGTGAAAATACGCACCAGCGGACAATCGAACGTGTGGCTGGCGCGAATGCCCTGGCGAAGGTCATCCAGACGGCTGTCAAAGAGAGCCTGGTCGCGCGCGATTCGTTTCTCGCGTGCGGATGAATTTTCCGGTTTGCTCAGCTTCGGTTCGGTGCCGGGCAGGCTGAACTTCAGAAACGGAGTATCCAGAAACGCGATCCGGATGCCGGCCGCTTTAAACTCGCTCGCGACTTGCTGCATTGCATCTGGCGCCAGCGAGTAATAAGGGATCTTCTCGGCTCCGAGGGGAGCCGGGATATCGCGTAACGACAGGCACTGCAGCCCGAACTCGTGGGCAAAATCGATCGCTTCAGCCGGGGAGCGCGAAATTTCATCCGTGATGGCGCTAACCCGGGATCGATCGAGACGTCGCGCGGCGGCGCGAACGGAGACAGCGGCGCCAAGCGTAGCGGCGAGGAAGGAACGGCGGTTCATACGTGACCCCCAAACAGTTGAAATTATACCCCGATTGAACCAGCTTGGCGCACTTAATCGCCGCTAACTTAATCGCCGCTAACGACCTCCGGCTCATTCGCCCGCGCTTCACCGAACTCCTGATCCTTATACTGCAGCTGATAGAGCTTCCAATAGATCCCACGCAGTGCGAGCAACTCCTGGTGCGTGCCCATCTCGCGCAACTTGCCCTTGTGCATCACCAGAATCCGATCGGCGCGCTGGATGGTGGACAGCCGGTGCGCGATGACGATCGACGTTCGTCCTTCCACCAGATGATCGAGCGCTTCGCGAATGCGGAACTCGGTCTCGGTATCGACGCTGGAAGTGGCTTCGTCCAGGATCAGGAACCGGGGATTGTGCGCCAGAGCCCGGGCGAAACTGATAAGTTGCTTCTGGCCGGTCGAAAATCCGCTGCCGCGCTCGCGCACCGGTTGCTCGAAGCCATTCGGAAGCGTCCGAATGAAATCGAGCAGATTCACCCGTTCCGCCGCGGCGGCCAATTGTTCATCGCTGATGCCGGCAGTTCCCAGCCGGATATTCTCGGCCACGGTTCCCGTGAACAGATGCGGATCCTGAAGCACCACGCCGAAATTGCGCCGCAGATCCTCGAGATCGAAGTCGCCGAATATCGATTCCGCCGATCCGAATAGCCCCGCGCTGCACGTCATAAAAGCGCAGCAGCAGGCTGGTCAGCGTGGTCTTGCCTGCGCCGGTATGCCCGACAACCGCGATTGTCTCGCCGGGCTCGATGCGGAAACTGACATCGCGCGAGCACCCAATCGTCGTCTTTATAAGCGAACCAGACATGGTCGAATTCGATGCCGCGCGGCTCCCGCAGGAAACGGCGCTGGCTCGGCCGGCGAGTGGATCTCAACCGGCGTATCGATCAGTTTGAAGATGCGCTCAGACGCCGCCATGGCCCCTTGCAGGATGTTGTACTTTTCGCTGAGATCCTGGATCGGCCGGAAGAATCGCAGGCCGTATTGAAAGAAAGCCACCAGGATGCCGAGGCTCAGCGCGCCGCCGCGTATGCGGAATCCGCCGTATGCCAGCAACAACGCCAGCGCCAGCATTCCCAGGAACTCGACCACCGGATAAAACCAGCCGTACGCGGTGATCGAGTCCTTGAAAGCTTCCATGTGATCGCGATTGATGCGGTCGAATTCGGCGCGGCTGCGTTCTTCGCGATTGAAAAGCTGCAACACGGCGATGCCGTTGATATGCTCCTGAAGATAGGAGTTGATTCTTGCGATGGCGACGCGGATGCGCCGGTAGCTTTGCTGCACCGAGCGCCGGAACTGCATCGTCACCAGGACCACCAGCGGCATGACCGCCAGCAGGAACGCCGTCATCCCGGGGCTGAGTTTGAGCATCGCCAGGATGACGAAGCTGAGCATCAGCAGGTCGCCCAGAATCATCAGCAGCCCGGAGGAGAACAGCTCGTTCAGCGCGTCGACGTCGGTGGTGAGGCGCGTTACCAGGCGGCCCACCGGATTGCGATCGAAGAATGCGACATCCAGCCGCTGCAGATGGCCCATCAATTGGCGCCGCAGATCGAACATGGCCTTTTGTCCGACCCACTGCATCAGGTATTGCTCCCCGAAATCGCAGAACATGGCGCCGATCAGTGCCATCAGGTAAAGGAAGGATATCTGGATAAGACCTTTCCAGGGATCGCTTGCGAGATAGGGATCGATCAGCGAGTGCGAGGGCTTTCCGGACGGCACCAGGTAGCGGTCAATCGCAATCTGGGTGAGCAGCGGTCCGATCACCTGCAGCGCGGCATTGACGAACAGCAGCACCAGCGCGACGAAAGCTTCGACCTTATAGGGCCGGATATAGGTAAGCAGGCGCCGCATGAGCCGCCCGTCGTACGCTTTGCCTAATACTTCTTCTTCCACGTAACTTCAGTTTACGAAATCACGAGAGTTTACGAAATCACGGGAGTTTACAAAATCACGGGAATTTACGAAATCAGGAGAGTTCACGAAATCACGGGCGCACACTCAGACTCAGGAGCCACTCGTGTCCGCGAACTGTGCCGTCATCGATTCGCGAGCTTTCGTTCGGGCAGTAGTTCCAGCGTCTCGATCAGGAAATCAGGGATGGGCATTGCCCCGGGCCCTAGGGCGAAACCGTGTAGACTCGGACTATGAAGTCGACGCAGCGCTTGACCGCGATCATCGAACGTGAGAACGACGGCTTTGTAGCGTTGTGCCCGGAGTTCGACATTGCGAGCGAAGGCACCTCAATTGAAGAGGCGCGAACGAACCTCATCGAGGCCCTCACGCTCTTTTTCGAAACGGCCACCCCGTCCGAACTCACCCGGCGCTTTCGCAACGAAGTCTTTGTGACGCAGGTTGAGGTACCGGTTGGGTAAACTTCCAAGATCATTGTTCGAGACGGAAGAATAGCCGCGGCTCTGCGGACGATGGGTTTGTTTTTTGAAATCATCCAATGACCCTCACCGCATGACCAGACAATGCTTCACCTGCTCTATACGCGGACTCAAGTGGCGACTGCTTATGGGGTCGGATCTAGGTTATCAGGCTCGCTTTGTTCCACCATGTGCATATACAGTGCATATACAATTGAATAGGCGATGTTCGAGTGGAACTCTAGCAACTTACGAAAAATCAGGGCGCACCGAATAACGCCGGAAGAGGCAGAAGAAGCGCTCCTAAACGCTCCGGTCCCAATCTATGAACACGACGTCGGAGGAGAACCACGCTATGTGTACTATGGCGAAACCAATTCGGGTCGGCTCCTCGCCGTCATCGTGACCGAGCGTGGAGAACAGTTGCGCGTCGTAACGGCCTACGACCTCGATGCCGCTCAAAAGCGCGACTATCTCCGCAGGAGAATGATAGGAGAGTGAACATAATGAACAAGAAAAAGATTGAAATTCCCAAATTCAAGAACGAGAGCCAGGAAGCCGACTGGTGGGCCAGCAAGCCTGGCCGCGATTATGTTAAGCGGAGATCCTCCTTCGCCAAATCGAAAGGAGTCGAGACGAAAGGGTCGCGCCTGGTTGCCAAACTGAACAAGAAGAGCAGCGTACAAATCGCTATACGTCTGCCCGAACAAGACCTTGAACATGCCCGCCAGATCGCCGAGCGGAAAGGAATCGGCTACCAGACCCTTCTCAGGATGCTCGTCCACGAGGGTCTCAGCCGGGAAACTCGCCGCTCGTGAGTACGTCGTTGGCCGGCCGCCGCTCATACCCCTTATTTAATTCCTTGCACGCTTTGCAAGATCTCGCGAGCCTCGGATGCCCTGTCCCGCGGCACCCGAACGTCCCACCACCCCAGGATATTCCCGCTCTCCTGACGTGCCGCTGGATTTTGGTCCATGGAAAAGAACGGTATTCCCGCTTCCTGCAGTAGAGTCTTCGCCAGGCCGATTGCTACAGGGTTCTCAAAGCCAGTTCGGATCAGGACACTGAGGTCACTCTCATCCGCTGCTGGATGCGCTTCCTCAGGCCGGCGGTCCGTTAAGGGAACATGGCAATCGGAACACTCGACAAGCTGCTCTTGGTACTCTACGCCGCATCGAGGACAGAACACGAGCTTTCCTCCCCTTACCTATTCCAGTATCTCGAATCGAGCGCCGTTCGTAACTTTGTCGGTGGACATGGCCCCGGTCCTGAATGCCTGCCCTACTAACCGTTCCGGTCCGAAGTCGTCCAACGGACGTGATCACGCTCCTTCAGGATCTCCGATATTCGCTACGTGCGCTGCGCCAGAACGCCGCAGTCACATTGATTGCCGCGCTCGCGCTGGCGCTCGGCATTGGAGCGAACACCGCGATCTTCAGCGTCGTCCATGCTGTGCTCCTAGAGCCGTTACCATACGCCGACCCTACGCGGCTCGTTACGCTGCTGGGGCCAAGATCCCATCCCCTCTCCCCGCCCGATTTCTTGGATATCCGCAGCCAGGCCCGATCCTTTGAAGCGGTTGCAGCCGCCGAGGGATGGACCGGTAACCTGAGCGGACGCTCTACTCCCGAACAGATCGTCGGTCTGCATCTGTCCGAAGATATGTTCCGCATACTCGGGGTGCCGGCGCTCCGTGGCCGCACGTTTTCCAGAGATGATTTCGAATCCCCGCACGGAAGAGTCGTGGTGATCAGTTACGGTTTATGGGAGCGGCGGTTCGGCGGCGCAGAGGACGCCATCGGACAAACGGTCGTGCTGGATGGCGAGCCCTATACCTTAATCGGTGTGATGCCTGCCTCGTTTCAATTCACGCCGTTCTGGATTACGCAGGCGGAAATGTGGGCGCCGCTCGACATTTCTGATCGCGTTACACAGCGTTCATTCCATTCGCTGCGGGTTTTCGCGCGGCTTCGACCGGGCATCAGCGCCGCGACTGCGCAAGTGGAAACAGACGCCATATGCCGCAATCTGGCGCGCGCCTATCCCGCCAGCAATACGAATATGCAGGTCCTGGTCGAACCGCTACAAGAGAAAGTCGTCGGCAACGTCCGTCCCGCGTTGCTCGTAATCCTGGGCGCAGTTGGATTAGTGCTATTGATCGCTTGCGCCAACGTTGCGAACCTCGTACTCGCCCGTGCCACCGCCCGGCAGCGCGAGACGTCCATCCGGTTGTCGCTAGGGGCGCAGCGCATTCGGATAGCGCGCCTGTTTCTCACCGAAAGCGTTGTGCTCTCCCTCCTGGGCGCTATTCCGGGGCTGCTGCTGGCGGTCTGGGGGACGAACGTTATCCAAGCGATGCTGCGTCCGGACCCCGGCGCCGGTGTCCGGCTGGCGCGTTGGGACACCGTTGCAATCAACGCGCCCGTGCTCGGCTTTACTCTTCTGCTTTCGCTGGCCGCCGGCATTCTTTTCGGACTCGCGCCGGCGCTCTTTGCTTCGCGCCAGGATTTGAACGATCGTCTCAAGGAAGGCGGCCGGTCACTCGCCGGCGGGCGCGGGTCAAGACTCCGAAAAGTGCTGGTCGCCGCCGAAGTTGCTATCGCGATCGTGCTGCTGATCGGTTCGGGTTTATTGATGCGTAGCTTCCTGAATCTGCGCGACGTCAATCCCGGTTTCGATACAAAGAATCTCCTCACAATGACCGTATCGGTGGCCGGCCAGCAACAATACACCGGCCCGCGACGGGAAAATCTCTACCGTAGGCTGGTAACCGCACTGCAAGGTCTTCCCGGAGTCCGTTTGGTAGCCATGACTAATCATCTTCCCCTGGTGGGCGACACCTGGGGAACCAACATGGCCATCGAAGGACGACCGATTCCTGCGCCAGGCCACGAGATGAACACGATCTATCGCGAAGCTGGCCCCAACTATTTTGCGACCATGCGAGTCCCGTTGCGCGGTGGGCGTGAGTTTACCGAACATGACAATCTGAACAGTCCACCTGTCGCTATCATCAACGAAACGCTAGCAAGGAGCGCGTGGCCCAACCTGGATCCTATCGGGAAGCGAATCGCGCTGGACACCACGAATCCCCGGTGGCTCACAATCGTCGGCGTGATCAAGGATATCAAGCAATCGAATTGGACTGGACCTCTCGACAACGAGGTCTACATTCCGTTCCTCCAGGATGCGGACTTCCTGATCAGCCAGCATCCGTGGAAGGCATATGTAAGCATCGTCATTCGCACCGATTCGGACGCCGAGGCACTCGTGCCAGCGGTCCAACAAACCATCTGGAGCATCGATCGCGATATGCCTGTCTCGCATCTGGAGACCATGCGGCACGCCGTCGGAAACGCACTCTGGCAGTCGCGTTTCAATCTAGTGTTAATTGGCATCTTCTCGGCCATCGCCATGATTCTGGCCGTGGTCGGCATCTACGGAGTATTAGCGTATGAAGTAGCGCAGCGCACCCAGGAGATCGGTATTCGAATGGCGTTGGGCGCGAACCGGAGCGGCATCGTACGGATGGTCTTCAGCCAGAGCCTGCGCGTGGTGTTGGCCGGAGTCATTGTGGGCGTCGCCACAGCGCTGGGCCTCGCGCGTCTCATGACCACTATGATTTACCAAGTCCAGCCCGGCGATCCGATCACTTATGTGAGCGTGAATTCCCTGGTCTTCTGCGTGGCGGCGTTGTCCGCCTTGTTGCCGGCGTTCCGCGCGACTCGCGTCGATCCGATCATCGCACTTCGTTACGAATAACAGCCTGCAAGAGCCTCTTTCAACAACTTTTAGATGCAAGGCTGGTGTACTAGAAAGTCACCTTGACGCTCAACTGAGCACGTTGATCGATTGCGTCGGGGCCGGCGTTTAGCAATCTGCGTAATATTCATGGACGCACTTTTTTTGCACATTGTTGGCTCAACATGGGAACCTTGCGTCCTAGAAAGTCATCTTCAGGCTGAACTTGATGGTTCGCTGATCGATGCCGTCCCGTCCGGTGTTCGCAATGGTTATGAACCTGCATAAACGCGCTATTTTGCACGTTGTTGTTGCTGGTAGTCCCGGTGGAAGGGCCGTAGCCGGGACTCGCGTGATGCGGCGTATTCCCGACGTTATACATTTCAGTCCGGAACGCAAAGTTATATCGTTCCTGGATGGCGAATTTCTTTTCCAGGGCGCGATCCCCGTTGATCAACCCGGGGCCCCTCAAGACGCCCATGCCGCAATTTCCGAAGCCGGTAGCCGACGGCGCAGAGAAGGTGGCCGGGTTGTACCATTCCAAAAGCGCTCCCGACCTGTTGCGGCGTTCCATTACAGTTGGCGAACTGGTAGGAACTGACCGCGTTGAGGTTGTTGTTGGCGACAACGCTAAACGGCCGTCCAGTGAAGTCGCTGAACAGGCCGCTGAGCTGCCAGCCGCCCAGGATATTGGCCGCCTTGCCAGTCGAAAGCCAATGTTTGCCCTTGCCAAAAGGCAAGTCGTAAATCGCCGTCGCCTCGAAGTTGTACTTGATGTCGAGCTGGGGTATCGGACCGTAGTTATAGATTCGGTATAACCAAGGCATGGCTGCGCCTCCTGTGACTCGCCCGGGATTAATGAATCCCAGGTTCTTGGCCCAGGTGAAGCCTAAGTTGAAGGTTAAATCACCAACGCGACCGTTGGTACGCGCCTGCAAGGAGTTGTAATTGGTGGTCCCAAAGGTGTGAAGGAGACCGGTATGGGCAATGCGTCCACCCGTGCCTCCGCCAAAGTTCGGATTCGCGGGCGAAAAGCCGGTGAAGCGGTTCGCCGTTTACGCCCGGAGTATTCAGTAGCTGTCCGGCGGTACCCGTGCCGATCGGAGACAAGTTTTGGTCCTGTATAAACCATCGGATCTATCTGTTTTGAGCCGGCGTACGCAACCGAGGCGGTCCAGCCCGGCCGTATACGCTCTTCGACCGTAAAGTTGTAAGTCTCGACATAACCCCGCGTCCAGTCGCCTGGGTCGTTGTTGAAAACGCCTACAGTGCCGGGCAGCGGGATTGCACCACTAGACGGCAGACGGGAACGGGTTCGGAGGCGGCATGATGCCCTGACGCCAGGGTTGTGATATAGGCGTTGGTTTGGGGAGGGTCCAGGACATAGCTTTCTATGTAAGGGAAGTTAATCCGGCGTTCGCTAAGCGCGAATAGGTTGGTCGGGTCGGTTGAGATTCCATAACCGGCTCGGATTACCATTTTGTCGCCGATGCGGTAGGCGGCGCCAACGCGGGGAGCCAGATGGCATTGGGAGTTGTTAAAAATATCACAGGAACGTCGGGACGCCACCGAGCCCGCAAATCTGCATATTATTGCGTGGCGATGTTGTAGTACTCCATGCCCGTCGCCGTTGCGCAACGGGATCGGGAAGAAATCAAGGCGCAGTCCGACATTCACTGTGAGCCTCGAGTTGACTTGCCACTGATCGCGGGCGTAACACGGCGAAATACTTGGTATCGGTAGAGTAACTCGGCGCCGTCTGATAGATCGCGCCGCCGTTGTTCACAACACCCAGCAGGAATGAGGCAAACGAGTTGTACTCGTTCCCCGCGGAATTCGAGGTGCAGACTCCGGAGGAGTTGGCGGCTTTACAGAGTTCCGTGTTTTGCTGTTGAAACTCGAACCCTCCCGCGCCGCTGATGACACCGGCACCGGTACTTTGATACTGCGTCTCCCGTGAATTCTGAAAGTCGGAGTCGAAACCGAATCGCAGGTTATGAGCTCCCTTGATCCAGGTGAGATTGGCGTCGATGTTCTTCTCCGGATCCCAGTAGTCTTGCGGTTGGAACCTGCTCACCGAACCGAGCTGGCTGAAGCCCGTGTCGAATACGATGGCCGGCAAACCGCCCTGCTTTGCGAGCTATGTTCGCTGGCTGCCCCGCGGTACTCAAGCCCGGAATTTGCATAACTGTACAGCCCAGGTTTTAATTCGCGCCGGCTGCACGCTAAAGGCGCTATTCACGTCATAGCCGTAATGTGCGTCGAAGATCAAGCTGGGACTGATAATGTACGTCCCGGAAACGGTTCCGCTGTAGACGCTGGTGCCTCCGTATCCCTGGGCCGTGTTGGTCTGGGACAGGCCAGGGCCGCCCAGAACGCCGAACTGAGTCGGCGTTGTCCAGTAGTTGTTGCCCCAACCGAAACGGACAAACGTGCTGAGTTTCGAGGTCGGGTTCCAGTTGGTTTTGAAGTCAGTTTGGTGGCGCGCTAAGTAGGTTTCGCCGTTCGTGTTTCGAGTTGTTGGCGAGACCCAACGATCCGGTTCCTGGCTGGTTCGGAAGCGCCCATAGGTTGCCATTTGCCGCGCTGTAGTTGAGCAAGTTCTGCACGCCCGGGGCTGATCATGCTGGTTGGAATGATGTTTCCGGCGAAAGGTGTCCTGCCTAGTCCATTAGCTGGGATTGCCCGTAAACGGATTGTAGATCACGGCTGGATTGGAATTCCGCCTGCGCCGCTCAAATTGCCGGTTCTCATCTGCGCAGTGGGGACTTCCGCCAGAAACGGAGCAGTCGCGACCAGGCCGGTACCCTCATAGCTCAAGAAGTAAAACCATTTGTCTTTCTTGATCGGTCCACCGATGGTGCCGCCGTACTGATTGTTGATGTATCTCGGGTTTGGCAAGCGAACGATTGGCCGGCCCAAGGGTAGGCCTCAATGTGCTGGTCGGTGTGGTCTTCAAAGAGCACCCCGTGGATGGTGTTGGTGCCGCTCTTGACCGTAATGTTGATGGCTCCGCCACCGGCGCTTTGCTCGGCATCGAAGGAGTTGCCCGCGATGCTGACATTCTCGATGGCTTCGAGGGCCGGGAGTGTACTGGGCCTCGCTATTCGCGGTCATATCGAACGTGCCGGTACCGTCGACACGGATGCTGTTGTAGCCTGCGAGGCCGCCGCCGACGACGAACGTCAATCCGCGCTGCGCATTGGCGGTAAAGGAGTTCGCATTCGTCGGTGGCGAGACACCTGGAAGCGTAATAAACAGACTCTGATAGTTGCGGCCGATGGGAACCGGCGACATTCAGCAGCAGCGTGGCTGCCTACGTCGTCCCGTATCTCGGCGCGGTCGGTCTGCAAAGCTACTCGCCTCGGCCGTGACTTCCACGGTTTGCGTGAGCTGGCCGATCGTCAGGATGACATTGCGTTCGCGTTACTTCTTCGGGCGAGACGACGGACTCCGGTGATCGCTGCTGGTCTGAAACGAAGGCGCGGTCACCGTGATGTTATAGGTTCCCGGCGGCATCGTTGGAAGGTTATATATGCCGGCCGCGTTGGTGGTGGTGTCGCGAGTGAAGTTGGTTGTCTGCTCCCTCGCCACAACTTTCGCGTCGGGAACTGCCGCCTGGCTGGCGTCGGTTACGTTTCCGGTAATGCTGCCTTGGAGCAACTGCGCCTGGAGTCGACTAACAACCGCTGAACCTCCCAACAGGGCGAGGCCCATGAAAATCAGAAGTCTGAATCTTACTTGGAAACAGCGTCCCATCCGGCACCTCTTTGAAATAGTCCCGATTGATGTAAGAGTCCCGTTTGTTCCAGTCAGTATACACCTGGTCGTCGTTATTGCTACTGTTTTTTTGCTTCCATGGTAGCGATAGCTGACACGGCTTCAACTGGCCTTAAGATCTGATCCCCGGGCCATCGGCGTTGCGAAACGCCTTTCTAAGCGCGTGATTACAAACATTTTGTTAGACAGTCGAAAGAAGGCTCTTCCGGTTTGAGTGCGGATCGTATACACTTTCTTAATAGATGCGATAAGCATTCACCAAGCACAGACAGGCATCCGGAAGGGCGGTCGTTCATGATCCCAGAAAGCTTTTCGAGAGTCAAAGCGAGGCTTCGTCGCGTGGTGGGGATTGCTAGCTTCGCCTCGCTCGTTCTGTTGACTCTGCATTCGCAGCCGGCCGCCCAAAAAGCCCAAGTTACCGATAAAGAAGTCCGTCCGGTCCTGGAAAGGTGCCTCCAATGCCACGGCGAAGCGATCCAGATGTCGAAGCTGGATTTGCGTACTCGCGAAGGCATGTTGAAGGGCGGCGAAAAAGGTCCGGCCTTGGTTCCCGGTGACGCGGCGGCCAGCTCGCTGTATAAGAGAATCAGCGGCGCTCAACAGCCCGTCATGCCGATGCCGCCCGGTGCCGGCGCTGAACGCGTCCGAAATCGCGCTCGTGAAGAATTGGATCGATCAGGGCGCGCAGTGGACCTCAGCCGTTGCAGCGGCGCCGACACCGGCCTCCACCTCAACGACCACCGCCGGATACAAAGAGAAGCAGCTAACCGACAAGGATCGGCCAATGGTGGGCCTTCCAGAAGCCGGTTCGTAATCCCGCCGCCTCCGGTTAGCGATGCCCGCTGGGGCCGCAATCCCGATCGACGCCTTTGTTCGCGACATGCTGAACGAAGAAAGGCCTGGAACCGGCGCCTGAGGCCGACAAGAGGACCTTGATCCGCCGCGCGTATCTGGACCTGATGGGCTTGCTGCCGCCCCCGGCTGAAGTTGAAGAATTCGTCAACGATCCGTCGCCCGAAGCTTATGAGAAGCTGATCGAGAAGCTGCTCGCTTCGCCGCATTACGGCGAGCGTGGGGCCGGAATTGGCTGGACGTGGTTCGCTATGCCGACAGTTCGGGCTTCGAGTACGACATCACGATTGAGAACGCCTGGCGTTATCGCGATTACGTGATCAAAGCCTTCAACGAGGACAAGCCCTACAATCAGTTCATCATTGAGCAGTTGGCTGGCGATGAGCTGGACCATCCCACCTACGACAGCCTGACCGCGACCACGTTATATCGAATCGGCCCGCGCGTCCGGTTCCGCGAAAAGAATTATCCTTCTTATCGCTACGACTACATGGACGACATGGTCCGAACCACGTTCCAGGGCTTCATGGGACTGTCGGTGAATTGCGCGCGCTGCCACGATCATAAATTCGATCCCATCACGCGCATGGATTATTACCGGTCCGTGGCGGCATTCTGGAGCTATGTCGAATACGACCATCCGCTGGCTCCCAAGGAGAAGGTCGACGAGTACGAGCGCATAAAGAAGCAGCTCGAAAACGAGATCACTCCGCTGCAGCAGGAGATCGCCCGGATCGAAAAGCCTTACCGCGAGAAGCAGCGCGAGCAGCAGATTCAGGATGCGCTGAAGAAGTTCCCCGAGGACATTCAGATCGCCATCAAGACGCCGGCAGACAAGCGAACACCGGGCCAGAAGCTGTTGGTGGCGCAGGTACTGATCAGTCCGGAGGACGCGAACCCGGACATGATCGTGGCCGACCTGAACGCCACCGCAAAATCCAAGGCTGCAGCCAAGGCGAACCAGGTTTTCGGAGTCGCGGGCGGTGAGGGCTACAAGCGCGCGCGCTCTGAAGCTCAGCCCCGAGGACGAAGCCAAGCGCAAGGCGCTGCAGGCGAAGATCGACGCGATCGAGGAACGGCTGCCGGATCCGTTGCCGATCGCCGACGGCGTTCGCGACGGCGATTACCGGCTGACACCCGACGGCCTGGGCGACTCGCACCATCCCGGGCACCGGACGGCCGACGTACGACGTCAAGTGCTGCTTCATTCCCGCAGCCGGGCCAGAAATATGAAGTGCCGCCGGTGTATTTTGCGGCCGCCGGGGACGACATCAAATTCAACGAGAGCACGTTCCCGGTTCAGCCCGGCTTCCTCCAGGTGTTGAGTCAAAGGAACGCCGCCGCCGGCTGCCGATCCGCCCAACCGGCCCGACTATGTCACCAGCGGCCGCCGCCGCGCCCTGGCGGAAGCGATCGCTTCCCCGGACAATCCGCTGACCGCGCGCGTGATGGTCAATCGGATCTGGGGTTGGCACTTCGGCACCGGCATCGTCGCACGCCCGGCAATTTCGGAAAGATGGGCGACGCTGCCATCGAATCCGGAACTGCTGGACTGGCTGGCTACCGAGTTCGTGCGCCAAGGCTGGAGCATCAAGCAGATGCAGCGGCTGATCATGAACTCGGAAACCTACAAGATGGCGTCGGCGTTCTATCAGCGCCACCGACATGGAGAAGGATCCCACCAACATCTATCTGTGGAGATTCCCGGTCCAGCGCGTCGAAGCGGAGATCATCCGCGATATCAGTTCTGGACGCGAGCGGCGAACTTGAATCTGCAAGCGGGCGGGCCGGCCGTTCTTCCCATCGATTCCGGCATCGCGTGCGCGCGGATCAGCCGCGCGGCATCTGGGAGCTTACCAAGGAAGGGCCGGACACCTGGCGGCGCAGCGTTTACGCCTACGTCAAGCGCGGCCTGAAGTATCCGATGTTCGAGGTTTATGATGTGCCCGATCTCAACATCACCTGCGAGCGGCGTGCCGTCAGCACGGTTCCCACGCAGGCGCTGACGATGCTGAACAACGAATTCATGCTGATTCAGGCCGATCACTTCGCCCAGCGCGTGTTGAAAGAAGCCGGCAGCAACCCGGCCGAGCAGGTCAAGACGATGTACCGGATTGCTTTGAGCCGGGAACCAACTCGAAAGGAACTGCGATAGCAACTTGGCGTTCCTGAAAAAACAGACGAGACCACGAGCTGGCCAATGGCGCGGGCGACCGCGGACAAGGCGTCAGCTGGCGCTCTCACCGATCTGGCTCACGTGACGCTGAATCTGAACGAGTTTGCGTATATTCAATAGGGAGGAATATGCCAATGAGCGACATCATTGACAGCAGCAGCGATCACGGCCGAAAGCGGGAGTTCATTTCCCGCCGGAAATTCTGGATGGAAGCCGGCATGGGGATCGGCGGCCTGGCCCTGCTCGACCTGCTGAGCCAGGATCGGACTGTTGGCCGCGGACAACGTCCGCTCCTGCGTCTTGCAGCGGGTCTGCCGGCGGCGGTCGATTCGCTCCTGCTGCCCAAGCCGCCGCACTTCAAGCCGCGCGCGAAAGTCGGTGATTTCGCTCTTCATGAGCGGCGGCGTGAGCCACATCGACACCTTCCAATACAAGCCGGCGCTCGAGAAGTACAACCGGATGCCGATGGAAGGGCACGGCGAGATCAAGGTCCGCCAAGGCTATCCCGGACCGCTGATGCAGAGCCCGTTCAGCTTCAAACAGTACGGACAATCGGGCGCTTGGGTCTCGGAAATTTTCCCGAACATCGCGACCATGGTGGACGATCTCGCGTTCATTCACTCCTGCCAGGGTCTTTCCAACGACCACGTGATTTCGCACTACGAATGGAACACCGGCTCCATCCAGATGGGATTCCCGAGCGTCGGTGCGTGGGTGACGTACGGTCTCGGCAGCGATGAACCAGAACCTGCCAGGCTTCGTGGTTCTGCTGGATCAGAAGGGCGGTCCGTATGCGGGTCCGCCGAACTGGCAGATCGGGTTCCTGCCGGCGGCTTATCAGGGAACGGTGTTCCGCTCCAAGGGCGATCCCATCCTGGATCTGTCGGCTCCCAGCGGCTACATGACGCCGGACCGCGAGCGGGCGCGCCTGGATCAGATGGCCAAGCTGAACGCGAACTTCGACGAAAAGTATCCGGGTATCTCGGAACTTTCCGCGCGGATCGCGTCCTATGAACTCGCCTACCGGATGCAGGCCTGTGCGCCGGAAGCGGTGGACATCTCCAAAGAGAGCGACGAGACCAAGCAGCTGTACGGCTTAGACGATCCGGTCACGGCGCCCATACGGCCGGCAGTGCTTGCTGGCTCGCCGGCTCGTCGAGCGCGGCGTTCGTTTCGTCCAGGTGATCAGCGGCGCGTACGTCAGCATCGAAGATACCTGGGACGCCCACGCCAATATCGTGAGCCAACCACCAGTTGCACGCCAAGGAAGTCGACAAGCCGATCACCGGGCTGATCACCGATCTGAAGCGCCGTGGACTTGCTGGATGAGACTGCCGTGATGTGGCACAGCGAATTCGGGCGCATGCCGATTTCGCAGCGCGGAGTGGGCCGCGATCACAATCCGGGCGCCATGACGGTCTTCATGACCGGCGCCGGCATCCAGGGCGGCCAGTCCATCGGCACCAGCGACGAAGTCGGCTTCAAGGCCGAAGAGCAGCCGGTCACCAATCACGATGTCCACGCGACGCTGCTCAACTTGCTGGGCATGGATCACAAGCGGCTGACATATTACTTCAACGGCCGCAACATGCGGCTGACCGACGTCGCTGGCGAGTTGATTCCGCAGATCATCGACGGCTCTAAGCCCGTCAAGGCCTGACATCGCGCTCGGCTTTGCCTTGCCCTTCGACCACGTCGGTCGCATTTACTCCGTCGTACGTCCGGGGGAAGTAATGCCTTCCAGATTTCGATTGAGAACAGCACAACTCGCATTGAGCTTGCTTTTGTTCGCCTGTGTAGTCACGAGCTCGGCCCAGGCATCAGACGAAGCAGGCATCCCCGTCACTGATCCATTGGTGAAGGCCAAATGCGGATCTTGCCATGCCATCGACCAGCAGGGAAACATGGACCGCGTTTCCTGGGAGCGGACCACGCCCGAAGGCTGGCAAGAGGTGCTGAAACAGATGATCCTGGGGAACGGCGTCAGCCTCACGCCGGCCGAAGCGCGTTCCATGGTCAAGTATCTCAGCACGTCGCATGGTCTGGCGCCCGAGGAAGCTAGAACCGTGATGTACGACGCCGAGCGCCGCATTCACGATGAAACTGCGATGGCGAGCGAGAACATTCGGAACGCGTGCGCGAAGTGTCACGCTCTGGCCCGCCCGCTTTCCTGGCGGCGTTCACCCGGCGATTGGAAGCAGCTCGCGCAAACGCACGCGACTCGCTATAAAGCTCAGCCCAACGAAGAGGCCCTCGCATTTCTCGCCAAGACTGCTGCCCTTCGCACTCCCGAATGGACCGCGTGGAACGCCCGTACGCGCGCGCTGAACCTAACTGGCCGTTGGCTGGTGAGTGCCTATGTTCCAGGTCGCGGCAAGTACTACGGTGAGATGAAAATCGATTCGGCCGGCGACGACGAATTTACTAACATCGTGCATCTGAAATCGATTAAGGACGGATCGGAGATTGTCCGATCGGGCCGCAGTGTAGTGTATGCCGGTTATGCGTGGCGCGGGCGCTCCAAGGGCATGGCTCCAGGGGGCCCTACTCCTATGGGTTCCACTCCAGACGATCTTTCGAGCGACGCGCGCGAAGTGATGTGGATCGCGCCGGATCAGTCCCGGGCCGAGGGGCGCTGGTTCTGGGGACAGTACCAGGAATTCGGCATTGATGTTAAGCTTCAGCGGCCTTCTTCGGATGCGGCGCTATTGGCGGTGGATCGGCCGTCACTGAAGACGGGCTCTCAAGCTACCCGAATTCGGCTCATAGCGGACAATCTTCCTTTCCAAATCAATCCTGCTGATCTGAACTTCGGGCCCGGAGTGAAAGTGCGCCGCATTGTTTCGCGCACTCCGAGTGATGTGGTCGCTGAAGTGGACGTCGCCGCCGGTGCACCGCTCGGCAGCCGCGACGTGACTTTTCAGCGCTCGGTGATGCCCAAGGCCATCGCCATCTATGATCGCGTGGACTATGTCAAAGTGACGCCCGACTCGTCGCTGGCGGCGTTCGGCGATCGCCAGCACGCCCGTGGCTATCAGCAATTCGAGGCCATCGGATATTACCGGGGCGCGGACGGCAGAGCCCACACCGCCGACGATGTCGAACTGGGTCCCATCGATGTGACCTGGTCCATCGAGATTTTTTACGCCCTGGAGGGCAACAGCACGGATTTCGTCGGCAAAGTGAATTCCAATGGTTTCTTCACGCCTGCCGCCGAAAGCGCTAACAACAATTTCGACCTTTGGGTGATTGCGACCGCCAGTAGTGAAAAAGATAAGAGGGGCCAGCCCCTGATTGGCAAGGGCTTCCTGGTGGTCACGGTCCCGACCTATACTTTTGAGGGACGGCAGTATGTGCGGGAACTGGATCGCTGGATCGACGATGGGCCGGCGCGGGAGACAAAATGAAAAACATGTGGTTGACGTTTCTGGTTATCGCTGCCGGCTTATTCTGGACGCCGCGTTTGGCTAGCGGGCACCACGGATGGGCGGCATTTGAATCGAAGACAACGGTAACGTTCAAGGGAACCGTGACAGATTTCCACTTCGTCAATCCTCACAGCGTCGTGGATTTCGAGGTGACGGACGAGCATGGCCAAGTTCAAAAGTGGCAAGGCGAGCTCACCAGTGCGGCCCGTCTGGCCTCGAAAGGATGGACCGCCACCACGCTGGAGGATGGCAACGAAGTTACTATCACCGGCTATCGCGCGCAAAGCGGCGTGCGAACGCTACGGATCAGCAAGATAATATCGAATGGCACGGAGCTCAAGATCGAAGCCGGGAATTAAGATTCAGCGATTCATGCCGGCAAAGGCTTTCTTAAACGACTCAGGAGCGGTAGCAGCTACCAGATTCTTGGCCGGCCCAATCGCGATCTCGTCCAAGTCTCCGGCTAGCGCCTCCATCGTTTCGTTAACAAATTGATCGAGCGGCATCGGAACCGGACCTCCGTTCGGCCGCGTCTTCGAGCCGCCGCCCAGTTCGGTATCGACATAAGGAGGGATCAGCTCCAGCAACTTTACTCCCGAACCTCTAAGCTGCGCGCGCAGCGAGACCGAAAATGAATGCACCGCGGCTTTAGTCGCGCAATAGACCGGAAAACGAGCCAGCGGAACAAACGCGAGCCCAGACGAAACATTGACGAGCGTCGCGTGATCTTGCTTCCGTAGGTGCGGGAGAAACTCGGCGCTGATCCGCATCAGGCCGAGCACGTTGGTATTAACCTCCGAGAGCAGCGCGGCGTCATCCATTGTTTTGCCGCCTGAAAAATCGACGTACTTCTGCACGCCCGCGTTGTTGAATACGCAATTCAACTTCGGGAAATCCGCAATGACTTTTTCCGCCACGCTTCGTATCGAACGCAGATCCGTCACATCCAGCACGTAATAGCGCATTCCGGCATGGGCGCCGCAGATCTTTTTGAGCGCTTGTTCACGACGGCCGCTGATGATCACCTGATTGCCCAGCTTGTGGAAAGCCTCGGCCAGACCCTTTCCGATGCCGGAGCCCCCACCGGTGATGAAGATCGTATTCGAATTCATTTTCATTGGGTTTGTCCGGCGCGTAACGCAGCTTAGGAGCGGCTGTTGCTGTCTCGGTCTACTGACCCTTGGTCTTCTTTCCCACGTCCGGCCGGGGATCCGCCACAAAGCCGTTGCGGTTCGGCATCTTCACCTTCGGCGAGGCTCTTGGCGTCCATCACCTGATCATTTCCGATAATGCCGTTGAGATTCAAAATGTACGCGACCACCGCGTATACTTCCGGCGGCTTCAGCAGACCAGGCTGATCGAAGGGCATCGCGCGATTGACGTAATCCCAAACCGTCGTCGCATAGGGCCAATAACTGCCCACTGTCTTGAGAGGTTTCGCCGTGTCAGCGTGCCTTGTCCGCCCACCAGCGCCGGCCCCACGTCTCCTTGCGCCTTTTCTCCGTGGCATTTGGAACACCGAGCCGCGAAGATCTCTCGACCCGCCGACGGGCGTCCCGGAGCCTTCCGGCAGGCCCGTTACCGTCCGGCGCAATCGCCGTACCCAAGCCGCGGATCTGCTCCTCCGTCGCCGGCCGTCCTACTCCGTATTTCGGCGACTGCGCGGCCAGCGCAGCCGCGCACCGCCAACATCGCGCTAAGCTTCCACATTGGTCACCGCCCCGTCGGCTTGCACTTTCCAAAACTTGATTCCGTTGAAGTGATAAGCCGAATTGGTCCCGCGCGCGGCGATGAGAGCCTCGCGTGTGGGCTGCACGTATCCGGTTTCGTCGACAGCGCGCGACGCAATCACGGCTTCGCGGCCATCAAAACGCCAGGGCAGCCGGAAGCGCGTAAACGCGATGGGAAGGCGCGGCTCCTGCACTGCGCGTTCACCCAGCTTCGCCCGCCATCGGTTGTGATCTCGACCCGCTCGATCTTGCCGCGTCCGGACCACGCCAGGCCAGTCAACTCATAAAGACCGGGGCCCGGCAACGTCTGCCCGCCCGATGGAAACGTGATCACCGACTTCGCTTCCATCTGATACGTAAAGATCCGCGCCGTCCCATCCGGCATCAGGTCCGTATACTTCGAGGTTTCGTCGCGAGCCATATAAGCCTGATCGGTGAGCTTCAGACTATGCAGCCATTTTACATTTGCGTTGCCCTCCCATCCGGGAATAATCAGGCGCAGCGGATATCCTTGCGCGGGACGAAGCGCCTCGCCGTTTTGCCCATACGCGAGCAGGATGTTGTCCATCGCTTTCGCAATCGGGATGCTGCGCTCCATCCGGCAGGCGTCCGCGCCTTCGGCGATCACCCAGGACGCCCCGTGCTGGGCGCCGGCTTCGGTAAGCAGCAGCGACAGCGGGCACGCCTGTCCACTCGCTGCAACTGGCCAGCCCGTAGCCGCGCTGGACGTCGGGCGACGTCTTGGCCGCCCATTCCGATCCACTGTTGCCGCCGCATTCAAGCACCAGCGTTCTTGACACCGATGGCAGGCGACGAATCTCGGCCACTGTCAAGGAAAGCGGCCGGTCTACCATGCCGTGGATCACCAGCCGATGCTGGGCCGGATCGATGGTGGGTATCCCCGCGTGATGCCGCTCGTAATGCAGCGACGAAGGGGTCAGCGTGCCGACCGAGTCCGCCAGAGGCGTGAAGCTGGAACCGGTCTCAGGCGTCTTGGTGTCTCGTCTCCAGCGAACCGCCTTCTCATAAGGCGACCGTTCCCCATAAGGGCCTAGCGGAATGCCCAGTTGCCCTGGCGTTCCATCATCGGCGTGTACTTTCTCGCTCGCTGCCACCAGGCCGCCGCCCAGAGCAGCGCCCTATTCGAAGCAGTTGCCGCCGGCTGGATCGCTCAGAGTCTTTCCCGGATCGCTTAGAGTCCCGCATGCATACACCTCGCCGAAATTGTACTCCACTTCGACGCCCGATGCGACTTCGTATGCGTTTTCTGTTATCCTCAATCCGTGCTGAAGCCGGTCAAACGGCTCCAACCGCGGTCCTATCATGGCTTTCGTTGCATCGGCGCCGAATGCGAGGACACCTGTTGCATCGGTTGGATCGTCAACATCGATAAAGATACCTACAATGCCTACCAAAACTGCGATGATCCGGAGCTAGGTCCGCGCCTTCACGAACTGGTGACCATCAGTGCCGCCGGCAACAGCGACGACAATTATGCCCGGATAACGCTCTCCGGACCCGGTTGTCCCTTTCTGGCCGAAGGCCTCTGCGCTATTCAGAAAAAGCTCGGCGAACAGTACCTGTCCATGATGTGTTCGACGTATCCGCGCGTCATGAACGTGGTCGACGATGTTCTTGAGCGATCGCTGGATTTATCCTGTCCCGAAGCGGCTCGTCTGGTGCTGCTTGATCCCGCTCCAATGCAGTTCGATGAGGACGAAGGTCCGCCGCGCGACTCCCGCCTGGGGCATCTGTCCGTGCTGACGACGTCCAACGAAGGTTCCGGCAAACCGTATCAATATTTCCGTGAAATTCGCGCTTTAGTCATTTGGCTGCTGCAATACCGCGCCTATCCTCTATGGAAACGTCTGGTGATTCTCGGGTCTTTCTGCGACGAGCTGCATGCCATGACCGAAGAGGGGCGGCACTCGCAGGCTCTCGAGATTGTGGAAGCGTACGGCGACGCGGCTAAGCGCAATCTATTTGACCAGGCGCTCGAAAACCATAGTAGTCAGCCAGTGGCGCAGTTGGAGCTGATCCTGGAGTTGATAGTCGGGCGTATCGGTTCCGACTTTACTCCCCAGCGATTCCTCACTTGCTATCAGGAATTCATGCAAGGCATCGAATGGACCACGCAATCCAGCATGGACGAAATCGGGCGGAATTATGCGTCAGTCTCCTCACGCTACTATGAGCCGTTTATGGCCCAGCATCAGCACATGCTGGAGCATTACCTGGTGAATTACGTCCACCGAACCCTGTTTCCCCTCGGCCCGCAAGAGAGTAATCGAGGGCTTAGCGTGCATCACATTGCTACCTCTATTCGCGATCAGTACCTGCGAATGATGGTCCACTACGGCATCATTCAGACTGTTCTGATCGGGGTCGCCGGCTTTCACAAAGCGGAGTTTGGCGCCGGTCACGTGATCCAAGTCATCCAATCCTTCACCAAGGCTTTTGAGCATAGCCTGACTTTCCCTGAGCGCACGCTCAAGACTCTCGCGGAGAAGGGCGTGAAGAATTGCGCCGAACTGGCGATCCTGGTGCGCAATTAGGAAGGGTGCCGTACTATGCTGGTTCGAACTGAAAGGACCATATAATGAACTGCGTGTTACGACCGGCGGCTCTTATAGTGTTCTTGTTTAGCCTGACGATTCTGGGTGCTGACTTAGCCGGCACCTGGAAGCTTGATATTGGAAAATCGTCCTCGCGTCCCGAGATTGCAAGCCAAATCGTGAAAATCGACCAGCGTGCCAACCTGGAGTTTCTGTTTACCTACGACGTGGTTCTCAAAACGGGGCAAAAATATCATTCCGAAACCGTACGCATCTTCGACGGCAAGTCGCGCTCTGTCGAGGGAGCTGAAGGCGTTGCTGAAATCAATGAGCATCCCGATGCTTCGACCTGGATCAGCACCCGTTTGAAAGACGGAAAGATCATTGACCAACGCCGCGCTATTGTTGCGCCGGACAACAAAACCCACACGGTACATCGCAAATACAACGCCGGCGAACATCAGGTTGAAGAAGTGTTGGTGTTCGAAAGGCAGTAGATTGGGATGTCGCTGTGCGTAACTGATTCGCTCGCGGCGGACCACGCCGGTACCCGTGGCGTTATATGATGGACAGGTTACCACTATGAACGCTGTTTGCTTCCTGGGACTACTTACCGTATCCGCTTTGTCGGCACAGACCGAGCCGAAGATATTCTACGCTCCCAAGCCAATTCAGCCGATGCCGTACGTGGCGCCAATGAAGCCGCTGGTGCGTCTCGCTGATCTAAAATCCAAACACGCTGGCCAGGCCAATTGGACCGAGCTGGTCGTCTACGACAAGAATAATCGCGCGGAAGTAATCTCCGCGGCGCCGGGGACGAAAGTACCGCGTCACCTGCATTCCGATGCGCCGGAGTATTGGGTTGTGCAGGAAGGCCGGATTCGATTCGAGATTGAAGATCCCCCGGGGAAATTCCAGACCTTCGAAGCCGCCCCCGGTGACTTGGTGCTGGCGCCCGAGCGGCACCTCCATTCGCTGGAAGTGATCGGATCTGCTCCGGCCATTCGCTTTCAGGTCACGCTCCCGGACACGACCACCATTTACGAGGCCAAGCCCGAACAATCCGAGAAGGGCATGGAATACACGCCCGTGACTTTGTCGATCGGCAACAATCCGGACGAAGTGCCCAACGACGGCAAGCCCGACCGTGTCTTTTTCAATATCGATGAATTGCAGAAAGAGCACCCGGGACGCCGGTCCTGGAGCGATCTCTCCGTTCGGAAGAATCGGGCCCATGCAAATATCATTTGCGGGTATGCTGCCGACGTGAAGCACACCCCGGGCGATCTCGGTCACTACCATACGGATTTCGCCGAGATCTGGATCATCATGCGCGGCCAGCAATCCTTCGCCATCGAAGGGCTGGATCCTCTCGTGGCGTCCACCGGCGATGTCGTCTATGCGCCCGCGAAAAGATGGCATCTCCCGGTACCATCCGGTGAGGGGATGTCGTGCCGCCTCGCCATGACGCCCTATCCGGCCGGCAATCATTTGTATCAGCCGCGGCCACCGAAGAGCACCAGTTCGAAGTAAGATCAGAGTCGTTCGATTTGGTGGCCCTCAGCTCGGCGAAAGGTTTCTAGTGGTGTGACCACGGTCCCAGGCCGCGCCCAAGAAAGATGGAAACCAAAAAGTGATAGACTGACTAACGTCAGATGGACGTCAATCTAACGTGAGCCAGATCCTTTTGATTGAGGATAACGCCGGGGATATCCTCGCGATTCGAAAGGTCATTTCGGAGCTGACTCCAGCCACTAAAGTGAGTGTTGCCATAGACGGAGAGCAGGCCATTCGAATACTTGCCGATCCCGGTTTTAAGGCCGATCTCATCATTTTGGACCTTAACATTCCGAAGGTCCCAGGCATCGCAGTCTTAGCGCGGTGCAAACCTGCCGCACCAGTTGTGATTTTCAGTTCCTCGTCCAATCCGGCGGAGATCGAACGAGCCAAGGAGCTTGGAGTACGGGAGTTTGTACGTAAGCCCATCGATTTCGATGAGTTTTCCAATGTGGTCACGCGAGTGGTTCGGGAATGGATCGAACCAAGCGCCAGCGGGGCCGCTGGCGGCCAGTCAGAATGATCAACAGACGGGTGTGTATCAAGCCTCGTTGATAACTTGGGCTCGAAGATAAGCCGATGAGCCGCTGGCGCCGCCAGAGCGTGGCCTCTTTCCAATTCTATCGCTGCCGATACCGTCGAAATATCATCGCGCCAATAGCGGGACCAAGTATCCAAAACTCGGATGGCTTCGGCACCCCCGAAAGCGGTGTTCCATCAATTTCGAACTGCAGATTGGTATACCGAGGAGTGCTGGCGCAGGCGACGGATTGATGAGAGCTTCCCAAGCCTCCCATTGTTCAGCGGTCGCGAGTGCTTTATCCCAGTGGTTGGTTTCCTTGGAAACGTGCAGGATTCGTTTCGTCTCAAGCCGGAGAGAACCGGCCACGACGATTGGACACTCACAGTCGGCGCGGGTTTCTTCTGGAGTGCGCGGGGGGAAGGTCCGGTGATGCTGCTCGTATCCTTTAATACATGCCTTTGTGTGCCGTCGATAAGGGGTCAATGCCATTAAGACTAAGAGCAATGTTACATGGCGATATTTTTTTGGAAGATATCGTGGCGGAAGCTAGTGGGGGTCGAACCAGCACGGTATTCCTCGAATCAGTAAGATACTGAAAGCGCAATGCGCCACTAGCGCGAGATATGCCAGCTAAGCGGTTCTCCGGTACAGTTAGGGACGGTGGCTGACTTATCGGAAGTCCCGGCGGCGAGACTCGAAGAGTGATGCTCGATTCCGTGGGAACTCCATCTTCCGGCTATGCCGGAGCTTTCACCGAAAACACAAGCGGGCATGACCGCGTATACAAAAACGGCCTCGCGGTCTACGAGCAAGACGTGCAGGACGCTTTTATCCGCTTGCTGACGATAGGTGCTGCCGGTTACCTGCGCGAGTTGGTGCCAGCAAGTGCCTCGTTCGAGTCAGTGCGGACGGATCAGGCGGTAAGCGAGAAAGCGGAACGCCGGGCGCTGTTCCATGACGCAGCCACCGAATACCGCGAGAAGCTCGATAAACGTCTGACCCAAGACATGGTGGCGAAGAAGGCTGGCTGGAGCGATCGCACGATAGTCGGCTGGTGGCTCCGCTGCGACAGTCGCTGCAAACCTGGCCACGATCGTAAGATCCGAAACGCCTTGAACTCCATGCTGGGCTGACAAACTTTTTTCCGCCTGTGGGCCGCCTGGGACGCGGCACGGTCACGGAAAATTCAGATAACTTCCGGTTACGCCGTGACTCAGGACTTGGGTGCTTCCTGATCGGATAAACTTGGCTCTAACGCTTAGATGGCACTCTCTCCAGGCGACAAACTCGGCCCATACGAAATCCTCGCGCCCATCGGCGCAGGCGGCATGGGGGAGGTGTGGAAGGCGCACGACCGCGCCTCGAACGCATCGTCGCGATCAAGGTCTCCACTGCCCAGTTCAGCGAACGCTTCGAGCGCGAGGCCCACGCCATCGCGGCGCTGAATCATCCCAACATCTGCCATCTGTACGATGTCGGACCGAATTACCTGGTGATGGAGTACATCGAAGGCACGCCTCTCAAAGGCCCTTTGCCGCTCGACCAGGCATTGAAGTATGCGGCGCAGATCTGCGATGCCCTCGACGCCGCGCACAAGAAGGGCATCACGCACCGCGACCTGAAGCCCGCCAATATTCTCGTCACCAGGCAAGGCATCAAGCTGCTCGACTTCGGACTCGCGCAAGTTGAGCGCCAGCGCGCCAAATGCCTGCTCGGCGACGCCACGCTCACCATGGCGCTCACCGGCAAGAACGAGATCGTGGGCACGCTGTACTACATGTCGCCCGAGCAGTTGCAGTCGCAAGCCACGGGCCAGGAGATCGACGGCCGCAGCGACATCTTCTCGTTCGGCCTGGTGCTGTATGAAATGCTCACCGGCAAGCGGGCGTTTGACGGCTCATCTCCAGCGAGTGTGATTGCGGCGATTATGGAACGTCCTGCGCCTTCGATCGCGCACATTGCGCCTCCCGCGCTCGATCGGGTGCTGCAAAAGTGCCTGGCGAAGGATCCGGACGAGCGCTGGCAGTCGGCGCGCGATCTGAAGCGGAGTTGGAATGGATCGCGAGCGCCCCCGAATCTGGAAGCGCGTCAGGGATCTCCACTCCATCACTGTCGCGGCTCGGAAGGGTTGCCGTTGCTGCTGCAGCCGTGTTAGCTGCGGCGTTGGCTGGGGTAGCGTTCGTCGCTTACCGCGCAACGCAGCCCGGGGAACTCAAACCTCTAATGCGGCTAGACGCCGACCTCGGCGTCGACGTTTCTCCTGGTGCCGGGGAGGGCTCCGTGTTGGCCATCGCGCCCAATGGCTCGCGACTCGCATTCGTTACTCGGAGTTCCGATGGGAAGGATCACCTCGCGCTGCAGCTTCTCGATAGCGGTCTGTCGACCGTCATCCCAGACACGGAAGGAGCGGCTATTCCGTTCTTCTCGCCGGATAGTCGATGGGTCGCGTTTTTCGCCGGTGGAAAACTCAAGAAGATATCAGTGGAAGGAGGCAAGCCAACAACCCTGTGCGAAGCCCGTAATCCCCGCGGAGCGTCGTGGGGCGAAGATGGCAATATCGTGTTTGCCGCAGAGAACCGAGTGCCCCTGTCCCGTGTTTCCTCCTCTGGCGGGGATCCGAAACCCGCGACGGAGCTTGACGTGAAGAACGGCGAAATCAGTAACCGCTACCCGCAAGTTCTGCCGGGCGGCGAGGCAATCCTCTTTCAGTCTCGGACAGCCCTAGGCTCAAACGGGGAGGCGACGATTCACGTTCAGTCCATCAAGACGGGGCAGCGCAAGACGCTCGTCGAGGGCGGCTCATACGCACACTATCTTCCAAGCGGCCACTTAATCTATATGCACCTTGGCGAATTGTACGCCGCTCCCATGGACCTCAAGCGCCTGGAACTGACGGGACCGGCATTGCCGATTGTAGAGGACATGCGCGTTGGGTTCAATGGATACGCGCACTTTGATTTCACGCCCTTCGGAATTCTTACCTATGTTCCCGCGACGAACGGCGAGCGCTCGCTGTCCTGGATGGACAATTCGGGAAAGCTAACTGCGGTGCAAGGAGTGCCGCCGTCTAACTACAGGACCCTCCAAGCATCACCCGACGGTACCAAGCTAGCACTAGTAGCGAATGATGCCGCGGGTACGAGCCTTTCGGTTTACGACGTGGCCCAGGCGCGCATGTCGAAAATCGGATCGTTTAAGGGCCCAATTTTCGGTTTAGGATGGGCTTCAGATAGTCGGCACCTGGTTTTGGGCATGACGGCAGATCAATTGGCGGGACCAGGCCTTTACTGGGTACGCGCCGACGGCGCGGGCGAGCCGCAAAAGCTGTTGGGTGGCGCAAACTGGGTATTTGGATCAACTTCGCCTGACGGAAAACTAATGGGCTATTGGAGCGCCGCTCCCCCGTACGGGCTCTGGACGTTGACGCTCGATCTAGCTGACCCAGATCACCCAGTGCCAGGCAAGCCTGAGTCTCTCCTCAAGTCCAAGGTGGAGGTGCGAGGTCCTTCGTTCTCACGGGACGGTCGATGGATTGGATACGAATCCTATGAGTCGGTCCGGTTGGAAGCTTTTGTGCAGCCGTTCCCCGGCCTAGGCGGCAAATGGCAAGTTTCTTCCAGAGGTGCCGGCTACCTCCGATGGCTTATGAACGGCCGCGAGCTTACCTATCGGGCCCCCGACGGACTATTATGGGTTGTCGACTTTAGCGGCAAGGGAGACTCGTTCGCGGCAAATCCTCCTCGACAGTGGTCGGAGACTGGCGTGCCCCCAGTAGGTCCCCAATCACTTGACGTGATGTCCGACGGCAAGCGCATCGCGGTTCTGGTGCCTTCAGCGGATGCGGAAGTCAAGCCGCAAACGCACGTCGTCTTTTTATTGAACTTTTTCGACGAACTGCGGCGGAAAGTGCCGGTCGGGAAATAGCGTCACACGCCACTAATGGCGGAACTCCCGCGTAAGCAAGTCATTAGAAATGCCGTGTTCAGATAGCGCCAGGATGGTCGGCAAGCGTCCATTACTTTTTGTGATCTCTGGATTAGCTAATTAGATGCCGCCTTCGCTCATCTTTCCGGTCGAAGGCGGCACCCATCTCATTGCGTGGCCACAAACGGGCTTCGCGAAAGTTACAACGTCAGGTTAGCCCAAGATTACGCTGAAGGTGTTCGCTGGCTTCACAAAGCCGCTGAGCAGGGACACGCCCGCGCCCAAACAAGCCTCGGTTCTCAATACAGCCGAGGCGTCGCAGGAGTAGCCAGGAATTACGTTGAAGCCGTGAGGTGGTATCGAAGGGCCGCTGAGCAGGGAGACGCAGTGGGGGAGTATGCCCTCGGACGCGCATACGGTAGTGGAAAAGGAGTCGTCCTAGATTATGCTGAAGCCGCAAAGTGGTATCGCAAGGCTGCCGAGCAGGGAGACGTTGACGCTCAGTTGGAACTTGCCATCGCATACACGTCTGGCCGAGGGGTGTCGCAAGATTACGCTGAGGGTGTTCGCTGGCTTCGCAAGGCCGCTGAGCAGGGACATGCCCGCGCCCAGTTCCACCTCGGTTGTGCTTACGACAGCGGCGAAGGAGTAGCCCGAGATTATGCTGAAGCCGCAGAGTGGTATCGCCGGGCTGCTGAGCAGGGAGACGTTGACGCTCAGTTGGAACTTGCTATCGCATACGACAGCGGCGAAGGGGTGGCTCAGGATCACGCTGAAGCGGCAGAGTGGTATCGCAAAGCTGCCGTCCAAGGGGATGCCGAAGCACAGTATAGGCTCGTTCACGCGCGACGAAGTGACGCGCATCCTCGAAGCGTGCGGCCGGCTGGAAGATGACAACCCGCATACGGCCGAGCGCACCAGGCGCCGGGCGCGGGCGCTCTGCCTCGTCCTGCTGTACGCGGGGCTGCGCATCTCTGATGCCGTGAAACTGGATCGCAAGGCAGTCGACCTTGAATCGGGCAAGCTGCTGCTGCGAACGATGAAAACAGGAGTACCGCTTTACGTTCGGCTCGGGGATCTCGCTGTTCAAGCCCTGAAGGCGTTGCCCCCGAGAGCGAGCGGTATTTCTTCTGGAATGGCGTTTCGAAGCTATACACGTGCGTTGGGAACGCGCGGAAGACCATCGGCCGTGTCTGCACTCTCGCAGGCGTGAGCGGCCATCCCCACCGCTTCCGTGACACGTTCTCCGTGCGGCTGCTGGAACTCGGCAACACGCTGCACACCGTACAACTTTTGCTTGGTCACACCAGCATCAAGACCACGGAGAAGCACTACGCGCCGTTCGTGAAGTCCTTCCAAGCCCACCTGGACGCGGCCACGGCCGGCCTGGATTTTGGTACATTTTCTGGTACAGTTAAAAAGTATCCTGGCAAGCTATTGAAAATAAATAGTAAAATTGGCGGAAGCTAGTGGGGGTCGCACGCGCGACACTCCACCAAATGTGTAACTTGCACAAACGCAAACCCACGACGGTCGTCGTGATCGGTCACGATCGTACGAATTCCGTGGGGTTCCCACGCCGTGTGGTACACGGATGGTACACGGCGCACGACGGCGGAACGCCGGGCCCTGTGGGTAGTGGACGGCAAGTCCTCCTACTGGTACAGGCCAAGATTATCTGAGAGGCGCTAAGACGACTGGTTTTACGCCAATAAAAATATCGGCGACTGGTGGTTCAGCGAACGGACCTGGCGCAAACACTATAGAGCGGCTGCACGACTGTTAGTGATATGACATGTTCATCCGCAGCAGCTATCGTAAGATGCCCGTTATCACGAAGCGAAGATTCGATTGCCATAGAAAATTGTCCAGTCACACGAATTCCGTGCAGCGCGCCTCGCCAGAAGTGGCCGCACTCCCGAGGTTTGTAATTGCATTAGTGGCAAGGACGAGTGTAGTACTGAAAATATCTGGTCTGCCAAAGCCATAGCTTCCGTGTCTGCCACATACGTGTCAATGAGGACTATACGTCCTGCGAACCGGCGGCATGAGTTGGTGACGGCTGCCTGCTCCTCTGGGCTAAGCCGTCGCGGCGCGGTTAGGGCGTACAAGCGTGCCGTTTCTAATTCGGCACTCTTTGCTTTCCGATTAGCCTCGCTCGCGAAAAGAACGGATCTGATCGTTTGCCTTCGCGAATCGTCCTGTTCTAAGCGCGTCAATTCATCGATTCTCTCGCTGTACGGAAGTGCAATAAACTCTAGCCCAATCGCCACACCAAACGCGATGAGCGACACAACCTTGAGAATTGCCCGAGATGACAACCTGCCAGTATATTGGGGCAATCGCAACCTTTTAGTGAAGCCGCGTAGATCGATATTCCAGACATGTTCATTCCAACTGACCAATTTATCCGATTCGCTCTTGTCCCCAATCAAATGTAGTACGACGTCACATGCCACAACGCCAATAAAGACAAGTATTGCGACCCGTTCAATGAAAGCGTGTATAGCTGTGACAACTTCCAGCGTGTCTCGCTCTGAGGGATACAGAGACAACATCATCAAGCTATACCTTCTGGTGATTATATTTGTTTTTTAGGCTTATAGCTTTTATCAAAGACGAGGACAAATGACTTGCTTACTTTGTCTTTTTGGCCTTGCGCTTTTGCTCTTGAGCGAGCTTACGATGCAGTTCCGCTTTCGGAACTGTGACCAACTTGGACATGAACGGCTCAACGCTTACGTACGTGCCCTTTAACATTCGCGTAACAGGCTCCAGAAATTCTCCATATACAGGAGGCGACGGTCGCTCAAAATTGCGGATATCCGCAAATTTCAGACCGCGGCGAACTGTCCGGGCTGGAGCGGGCGATACATGCTTACGACGCTACCAAGGGGGGTAAGCCGCAGGATCAATCGCTGACCAGGTCGCGGTCGGGGTGGATGGCGGCGAGGTGGACTTGTCACGAGCGGAGGTTCCGCGTTGACGCCGAATTTCATGGCGACCTTCGCCGCCTCGATCCAGACTGTCTTGTGGTCAGGCGCTCGGCGATCCCGGCGGTCGGGCGAGCCGGTGCTCTTGCCGCCGTTCACCGCGTCAACAGATACTTCAACCGGTTCTTCTCCACCTGCTCTCGCGGACTCTTGCCCACGCGATCCAACCACGCCTTCACACGCGCATTGTGGCACCACGGGAAAGGATACAACGATGAACGTTTCAATTACCGACCGCTTCGATCCCGTACCAGAATCAACCGCGCCACCACATCCCGCTCAAACACGGCGAAACGCAGGTACTGGGCAGGAATTCGATCATACCTGTGCCCAAGTTGGATGGATCAGAGTCAGATAACGCTCAGCAGAGTATCCAATTCGTTATGGAACCCAGCGAAGATGTTTGCTTCTGTGGTTAGGCCAAGCTGATCGAAGATGGAAAGCATGTCCCCTTTTTCTTTCCGACCGCTGAGTGAAAGTCCCTCGTAATCCACGTAGCTGTCGGCCAGATGTACGATATCACTGAGCGCTACATCCCCCGCCTTGATCCGGTCGCAGTCGATTTCTGCCGCGTGAAATCGGACGGCATCCTCGATCACTGCGGGCAAATTCCAGGATCGAACCGTTGCGGCTGAGAGTTCTGAATGAGAGAAGCCGAGTAGTTCTGACTCCAACTGCTCCGCGTGAATGTGCTTTGAGGCGATCAGTTTCTTTATGGCATCTGCATCGTCACGCAAGAGCAATGCAACACCGACGTGACCGATATCATGAAAGAGTCCAGCTAGGAAGGCTGTCTGTGCCTTGTCGGGGCTTATCGCACAGGCGATCATATCCGATAGAACCGCAACACCAATCGAATGTGCGTTAAATCGCGACGTGGACCATTCGGGGGGCGTGGGAATTCTGTTCCAATACCGAGACATCGACATGCTCGCGACAAGGTTGCGAATGGCATTCAGGCCAAGTCGGGAGACCGCGTGATGGACCGAGACAATCGGCTCGGTGCGAGCGTAGTAGGCCGAGTTGGCTAATGCCAAGATTCTTCCCGCAGTGAGCGTGTCCTTCTCGATCCAAACTGCTACTTGCGATAGCGAAATGTCATCGGTCTGGGAGTAGAGAGTCGCGAGCAGGTGCCGAACCATCGGTGAAAGAGGCGGAAGATCAGCAACCAGCTTGAGCGCTAGTACCAGCCGATCAGGTTGCCGAACGGATGTCATACTGCCTGTCTTAACGATCGGCCCAGAGAGGGGAAACCGTTACGACTCCGAGGCAGGATGACCAATTGCGGCTATGGTCCTGGAACTTCCGGTGTCAAAGGTCTACTGTTAAAAGCTAACTACCACGCCAACGGGCATTTCACCTTCGCGGGTTGGAATAGGAAATGCTTCGATCGCTTACTCCGCGCCAGCCGTTATCGTTGTTGAACTCCAAGCCGATCTCGTATTTTCCTTTCGCAAAGTTGCAGTAACGAACCGATGCTCGGCCACGAATTCCAAGTCTCTCGTCGTTGCACGTCACGTACGAACGCACCGGGATCTTTTCATCGAGCCGCAGTAGGGCACCCCGAGGCGAGACGTTGACGATCGTCGCCTGCGAGATCCTCTCCTTCCCGGCGCTGTCCTCCCACAGAATTCTGAGCGAGCCGTTCACGGCAGTGCGGGTATCGCGCCGAGGCTTCGTTTTCTTAGTTCCATTGCTGCGCCACGTCATTCGTCCTACTCAGTTTGGCCCCACGCTAGTAGCGGCGCGTCGGTGATGTGGCTCATGATAGAAGAATCGGCATAAGACCCATTGTTCCACTGATCCCGACGAGCCTTCGCTACGGATCGACTCCCATTTGGACATGGGCAGGGACCAGACTGTTTGGTCTCATGCTCCCTGAGATAGCCGACGATCATCGAGACGTTCTGCGCGTTCCATGATGTCACGGTGGAATACCAGAAGACTCCGACCGTTGAGTGTGATTGTGACCAAGCCGGTTCCTATAAATCTCTGGAGGTTTCGACAATAGCCCCTATAGGAACGTTAACGAAACGTTCCTGTTGGGCTGAGAGCTGAACCGCAAGAAAAGAGGAAACTACTCGAAAACGTGCAACGGACTGTATGTTCACGCTCCAGATGTGCTGGTAATGCTTCATGGTATCGAGGCGTAGCGAGCGTGAACAACTAGTAAAAGCACTTGCAAGGGTGCATGTAACCGTGATGAACGCACTCCCGCGTTAGAGTGGATCGCGAGTGGATGCGGCAAGCGCCGGGGACGTCCATCGAAGTGGATCAATAAGACTGAAGCGTCGGGGCAGACCGCCTGGTAGCAAGAACAAGCCGAATGGATCGTAACTGCCGCCAGGATAGTTTCCTAGCTTGTACCCGCCACAGAAACCGCGCTAGAATTCTTTTACCCGATTCTTAGGCACCCCCGTTCGGCCTTCGTATGTCACCGCCGAACGGCACAGCTCCAAAAAAAGAGCTGCGTCAATCTGGAAACTGACGCTGCTCTATAGTTGGACGACTTGGAAGGGACCGGCTTTCACGATTTGCGTAGCGTTGCCAAGTGCCGATCTTTGCGGATCTTCGCTATCGATACCAATCCCCATCTCGATGGTAGTGGGAGCGATCCCGGTTGTACCCTGGATCGTTCCATCCCACCACATGTAACGGCTCCTGGAGTCTGAAGGTGATTACCGCGTCGGCTGGTACGCGAAGTTCACTGCCGCGTGTTTCAACCTGCACTTGACCGCCCGAAATTGCGCCAACGATATCGCCGAGCAGACCACCGCCGTTCTCATAATCTCCTCTCGGCATGTTGTACTGCGGACCGGTGGTATCCATCGCGTAACGCATTCCGTTCACGGTAACCGATTCGAGATCCAGCGCCATCTGCCCGGGACCTGTTTGGCGAACAATTAGTTCCGCTGAAGCACCCCGAGGGATCACAACGTCACCATCCCTGCCTGTAACATCACGCGCTACATGGGCGGGATAGATTCGTCCACGATCCCGGGTATGCACTTCGATGGGCTGGTCTGCTCTTACGGCGATCTGGGTACCTGGTAAAATCGTGTCGGCGTACACACCAATTTGCATGACGGCAGGGATTGCCAGTGCTGCGAATAAGATTTTCTGCATCGTAAACCTCCTTACCTCTTCGTGAGCAACCTTAATGCCGGGACGACAGGTAACGGGGTTACGCGCACACGCATGGCTGTTCACAATCGATCAGCCCAATCGGGGCCGGGAAGCTGTGCCAGTACTGTCGTGGTACCCGAATCGCACGAGTCCATCACCACGGTGCATGACACCATTACGCCTGCCTGAGAGTCAATTTGCCGAGGAGAACTCTATGGCAAAGGTAATCAAAACAGATCCCGAGAAACGCTTTCGCCGCGTACTCACTGCCAGCACTATGTGCGGCGACTCGGTAAAGAATCGGGCCGATGAAGACCTGGGCAAGATCAAAGAGCTAATGATTGACATCCCATCGGGCCGCGTAGCGTACGCGGTGCTATCGTTTGGTGGCTTCTTGGGCATGGGGGACAAGTTATTCGCGGTCCCGTGGAACGCGCTGACACTCGACGAAGATCGGAAATGCTTTGTCCTCGACGCGGATAAAGCCAAGTTAGAGAATGCTCCTGGGTTTTATAAGGACAACTGGCCGGATATGACCGACACGCTGTGGGGAGAAGATGTACACAGCTTCTACGGTCAGTCGCCATATTGGAGCGAACGCAAAGGTGCGAGCCGCGAAGATATAGGTCTGGAGGAGTCCCGGACGGGCACGACTGGCAGATCGCATGGCGCGTTGTAGCTTCTGACGAACGCTTCAATCCTCTTGGACAACCTTCAGGCCGATTCTATGCTTTGTATGTAGTCGTGTCGATGGCGAACTAGAATGCGGTTTGGGTGATGAACCAACGGGGATTATGGAGCCGCTGAATAGGAGAAGATGTTAACCGAACTTCGCGAGGAACGCGCAGGCATCGAGCAGGCGATACTCGTTCTCGAAAGAATAGTTGTCGGTCGTGGCCGCCCACCGAAGTGGATGACGGGCGCAAAGCGCCGGGGACGGCCACTGGGAAGCAAGAACAAGCCGAAGCAGGACCAAGGATAACCTGATAAACGAAGGGCCGCATCACGTGTGGAGTGCATGACGGACGGTGAGATACCGACAACCATTCCGCATTCCGACTTCGGAGATCCTGAGTGCTGGGGTTGTCTGAACGGAATCATTCGCGGAGATATTGCCGTCATCCAATGCAATGCAGCAAGGTCATTCGAACCGTGGCTGCGCCCGACCTAGAGAAAACGCTCCATGAAATGGAACTATCCCTGGATATTGCGAGCGCCACCTGTGCCCATTGCGGAGCGGTTCACCTGCGTCCCGGCTTGTCGCGCCTGTTGGCATTCACCTGTGACGAGTGTGGCGCTGTCACGAAACTTTCCGATGATCCGAATCTTGAACTCTTCTTCGGTGAGTGTTACATCCGGCACTGGCTATGTTACGAGTCCCCTCAACCGACTCTTCATCGCGTGCTCACCCGGATTCTTCCCGACCCCATCCAGCCACGATCGCAGCCGAGCCACGCTAACCGTGTGGGACATCTCCAGGTGGTGGACTCGGATGGTGAGCTTCGTTGCAGGACCAAACGTGGCTTCTGCGAAACCGCAACGTCGAAACTCCGCAAGGGCGAGGGCGGCGGCTTCGTAAAGTGTGGAGGCTACAATGTCCACCGCGTGAGTGATCCCGTCCGAATCGGTGAATGACACAACACAGCGGCGAGCCGTTGGCACGACTCTAGTATAGGCGAAGAGAAGGCGAACGGCATAACAGGTCCACCTGATTGTGGACGCCAGTTTTCCAAGCGATAATCCTTTAGCACAATGGCAAAGCGGTGTCGTCGCTGCCAGACCGTTACGAACGATCAGGCTCCATACTGCCAAGCGTGCGGTATCTATTTCTCTGCGGTCCCGGCCATCCCAGTCGGAGGGATGAGACGGCTTCTTACTGTTTCGTTCATGGCCGTGACGATCATGGCACTCGCGTACTTTCGGAATTGTTGACGGGCGAAACGCTCGGAACGAACCGAGAGGTTCGGTACCTGAGAGCAAAGATTGCGATTCCCACGCTTCATCCCGGCCAGTCCAGTGCTCCGGCGCGACCCCTCGGCCACGCCGACTACATCTTCGAACTCAAACACGATGGCTTCCGAGCGCTGGGTACATCGATAAAGACGGCGTGCGACTGGTTTCCCGGCGCGGCAACGTGTACCGCAGCTTTCCCCGGTTGTGCGCCGCAATTCAAACCGAACTGAAGTGGGAAGCCATCCTCGATGCCGAGATTGTCTGTCTCGATGCGGAGGGGCGTCCGCAGTTCTACGAACTTCTCCGCAGGCGGGGAGAGCCTGTGCTCTACGTATTCGATCTGTTGTGGCTCGACGGCACGGAGCTTCGCGGGCGCCCGCTCATCGAACGGAAACGGCTGTTGCGATCCGTGGTGCAGTGGAATCGTCATCGTTGCTATACGCCGATCACATCGAGCAGCATGGCACCGACCTTTCCCGGCTCGCGTGCGACCAGGATCTGGACGGAGTAGTCGCTAAGTGGAAACTCGGCTCGTACGGGCAGTCGTGGTGGAAGATCCGCAACCCGAACTACTCGCAGTACGAGGGGAGGCACGAGCTGTTTGAGAAGCGTGCCGCTACAACGGCTGGCTAAGAATGTACTTTAACTTCATCCGCAAACAAAGAAATACGATATTTCACGCGATCGAAGCATCGCAACTTTCGTTGCAGGCTTCGGTTGGACAGCGGTATAGTAGCCGTCAATGAGATCTGAAAAAGTCTGGATCGCCCAAACCCGTGCGACCAAAGGAATCCGGCGTCGCTTCGGAGCGGCGAACGCGCTCGACTACCTGATTGGCGAAAAACTTGTGAACTTTGCCGAGGCAGCCGAACACCGCCCCGAGTTCACCAAGGAACTGCCGAGGTTCCTAGCAGCGGTTTGGCGGGTGTTCAATCCGTATGAGTTGGCGGGGTATGTGGCGACGCGGAAACCAGCGGCGCGGAGACAGCTACGCAGGTTGCTGTTTGTGAAGTGACGCATCCAATGCTGCAAGAATCCGCCATCGAAATCCTTATACTTGCACGACAACCCTGGACGGGCATTCTGCCGAGCGTGCTTGACGAGGCTTGCCACGGCACAGCAGCAATCGTTGGGCGGTCGGGTCGCCGAGATCGCTGGTAAGACCCACGTGGAAGACATGGGTAGATGCTCGGAGTGCGGACAGTACACTCAGGTGCTCGGGGTGCAGCCGTGATTCGATTAGTGGTGAAGTGGAATGTTACAATTGCCTTTGTTTTCGCAAAATAGATTCCACGTCCGCGCATCTAGACATCTATGAAGGTCGTAAACTTGATCACCGCTACAATCGACTACCGCTCCCGTCGAAACCTCGGACTGCGTTTGAGGAAAGACCGCTGCCAGCTCATAGCGCCGGTAGATTCGGAATGGATGGAGGTCGGTCCCCAACTCGAACTGCCGTTAGACGTACCGAGTTCGGTTGAGGACTTTCAAGCAACAGAAGATGTCTCCGACGCTTTTCGAGGCGCTGCGTTTCGTTACGAACTGGAGCAACCAGGTTCGGATCTCGTGGCCGTGCTGAACAAAGAAAAGATATTCGAGAATGCTTTGGCCGCAGCGTAGTCGTGATCATATTGGTGCGAGTATCGCCGGTGCTCGATTACAGCCCGCTATGAAGATCGAAATTCATTCGGACGATCAATAATCGTGGACGCCCCGTCACCGATCGTTCTTTGCTTTGTGTTCGCAGTTGTGGTGGGATACTTCGTCGGGAGAACCAAGAGTATCCGTAATCACAGTTCCGGCGATCGGGAGTAGGCGGATCTCCGAGCGCCGCTGGTCAAAACCCGTTACACTCGGCGAATCGCGTGGTAAACTACGAGCACCACCACGGCACCAATAACGGCAACGAGCAGACTATACAAGTTCAGTCCGGTCACTCCAGTGGCACCAAAGGTATTGAACAACCAACCGCCTACGAAGGCACCCACAATCCCGAGGACAATATCAAGAATCAACCCTTCCCCGCTTTTGTTTACCAACTTGCTGCCGATGAATCCGGCAAGTAACCCCAAAACGATCCAAGCCAAGAACGACATAGAGTTTGTCCTTCACTAAAGGAATTGCCACTTGGCGGTTTGACTCCGCTGGCGATCGGAATGTTTCACTGGGGACGCGGAATCATTTTGCGAATATACGGTTCAATTTGCAGTACACTTTTAGAAATGGATGTCGCAAAGATGCTCGCCGAGTTGAAAGCGGAACGCGAAGGGATCGAACAAGCGATCATGGTGCTGGAACGTATCGCGAGCGGGCGCGGCAAGCGGCGTGGTCGTCCTCCGGCTTGGATGAAAACGGTAAAACGCCGGGGAAGACCACCAGGCAGCAAGAACAAGCCGAAGATCGAGTAAGGCGACTGTCTGCGGATTGTTTGCCGATTCGTGCCGTTCCTTACCTTTTCTATACCCTGGTAGATTGCGCCAAGCAAGTTTTATGCGTATACTGTAGCCCAGCGGAACGCATGACTAACTCCCGGTATCAAAATCCAATACGAGGTCTCACATGCGCCACACTTCCCCCCTTCTTGCCACGTCCGCAGTGTGCATCACGCTCCTTTCCGTTGCAACCACTCAGATCCAAGCCGCGACGATTTACGTGGGGCTTGGAGGACAGAACGGCGTTTCGACTAACAACGGTGCGATAGGCACTCTCAACCCGATGACCGGAGCAGTCACCGTGATCGGGACACCTATGCCGCAACACCCGATCAGCGGATTGACGTTCACCTCGAACGGAAACCTCTGGGCTTCTACGCAAAATGGGGGTGGTATGCTTCCACCGCCAGGTCCAAACACCACCAGCGATCTCATCGACATCAACCCTCAGACCGGAGCGCTCATCTCCAGCAACTTGATCGAGACGGCGACTGGCACGGCGGTTAGCATCGCCGATCTAGCAACCCAGCCAGGTACGAACACGATCTTTGGGATTCAAAGCCCAAACGACGTGAACTTTACTGGTACGGCGAACCTTTACACGATTTCGACTACCGGTGCAGCAACACTCATTGGAAACACGGGTGTCTTTTTCGGAGCCATTGCCTTCGCGTCGAACGGGACGCTGTATATGACTTCGGCGAATTTGAATGTTACGGGTCAAGCAACAAACTGTGGCGGTCCTGACCAAATCAACTGCGCTTTGGACACTCTGAACCCGGCTACCGCAGCCATACTTACATCCGTGCCGGTACCCGACTTCTACTCTGCTCTTGGTATTAGCGCCTCGGGCGTTATCTGGGCGGGTAATGGTGCGGGCGATCTCGGTCCGGGCACCGGACAATTCTTTGCTGGAGTTTCTATCCTCAATCCGACTACGGGTGCTGCAACCTTCATCGGAAACACGGGGACGAACTTTGCGGGTGACATTGCGTTTCAGCCGACGCCGGAGCCTCGGTCGGTCGGGTTGTTTGGTATCGGAATGGCTTTGCTGGCGGCTCGAAGATTCCGGCGTGGTCTGAAGATATAAAACCGCGACCAAGAAAAACACCTCGTAGCACCCCTACCATCCGGGGAGTTTCCTAGCTTGTAGCAAGAAAGAACCGGACTTACAATCCAGTTACACGATTGTTAGACGTAAGACTCCAATACACTCCCGTCTTCATCGAGTCGAAGGGATGGCGTATGCCACAGCTCAATTTCAAGTTACACAGCTCTTCCGTAGCGATGCGGTCCGAGAACCGCAAAGTGATAACGATTCCAGCAGATGCTTGCGTGACTCTCGTAGCAGGCGATATCACCGGAAAAGGTGTTGTAAAGATCCGCTATCAGAATCGACCGGCACAAATGTTGGCCGTAGACCTTCGCACGCGAGGGGTCCTTCACCCATCGACAATCGGTGTAGCAACGACCGCTGATCTCAGCTAAGAGCCGAATCGTCGCCGGAGTGGGTAAGCCAAACCTTCGTAATACCCGACAACCCAGCGAAGATTTAGGACGTGGTGCCCAACAAAAAAAGCATCCGCTTCGAGGATGACCGCATCTTGGTTCGTTCACTCGTCCGCGGTCTCGGAAAAACAATACAACACGGTAATGTTCCCAGCTTGGCGATCGTGGTCCAGCTTGGTAAGCTGTGGTCATGTACGACTTACAGGATTACCGCTGCCCATCTTGTAACTCGGCTGATATCGTGCGAGTCCAGACTAAGGCTATCTATGACGAACTTATAGAGTGCCGTTGTTGTAAGGGCATCTACGTGGTCGAGCACATGGGTGGATTAGCAGAGCTTAGTGCGGGTGTCATCGAAGGTCCGCGACAAACCCAACGCTCACCTCGCGGTAGTCTTTGAACCGAACGCGTGAAGCCATTCCAGCGCTGCCTGTCGTTCGGAGAACGTCAGGGTCATCAACCCGCGATTCGATGCGACCAGTGCTCCGAATCCAGTAATCGTTGGCGGTTTGCCCGCTACTGCCACGGTGGTGGAAGACACAGAGGTGTTTACGCAGCGTTCCACGATATTCTTACTCACTTCATACTTCTCCAAGTCGGAAATCTCACCTTCCACACCAAGCCAGTCAAACAGGATTTTACGGCACCCTCTGTCCGCAGCGGCATCGCAGACAGTGTTCCAACACTTCAGTGCTTCGCTGAACGATACTCGTCCGGTGACCGTGGCCAGCAGCAAGCCGTCGTGTGATTCGAGTTTCAGATCCATACGGAATCAATCCTCCGTCCGCGCCCTGATGGCGGCTCACGCGGAGGACGATCCGGCTGACTCCCGTAAAGAAAGTCGATCGATCACATGTTTGATACTCTCCATGGCCGATCGGATGAATGCGGCTGATTCTGGATCATCGTGTTCAAATACCGTGGTAGCAAAGTACACGAGGCGATCTTGGATTTCGTTCAATGTCCGTAACAAAGGCTCACGTTTATTGTTTGAAAGCAGCTGGATATCCCCTTGACTCAGCTTGCCCCCATATGTAGTGGTGGCCCGCTAACCGTTCTCACTATCGACTCATAGGTGTTCGGCGGCGTATTCACGGCCTGCTGCACGAGCCGAAAGAAGAGCTTCCCTCGGCTCTTGGATTTCCGGCGATTGAAGCGAAATGTGAATTCATCCAGATAATAAGGCAGGTAGTAATAAGCTACCCCGCCTTGGTGTGTACCGAGCAGCCAGCGCTTCAACAGCGACACGACCCGATGAACCCGAGGCATCAACTTGGAAGCTTCTTTCCTTCGATTCCCCAACCTCGTGATCTCCCGTTGATAGCCCTGCTTCTCCAAGCCTGCGTATCCTTGCCAGCCGTCCGTGTGGATCACGCTTCCGGGTTCGATGCAATCCTCCACGAACGGGTGGAGATTGGCCGCCGAGCAGTCCCTGATCATCCGCATCCGGATGCGCCCAATGCCCGCTCCATCGGCCTGGGCAGCGATCACAACCCACGCCTTTCGCGCGGTTTGCCTTCCCCAAGCTCCCTCCTCCAATCCGCCCACCATGGTCTCGTCCATTTCCACCCAACCGCTCAACCGATCCCGGTCCGGCCGGACCATTGCCCGTCTCAGTTTGTGTAGCCAGGTCCAGGCGGTCTCATAACTAGCCAAGCCGAGCACCCGCTGCAAACCCAGGGCGCTCGCCCCGTTCTTCTGGCTCGTCACATACCACATCGCCCGAAACCACATCACCAGCGGTTTCCGGGTGTCCTGGAAAATGGTACCCGCGGTGGCCGACACTTGGCGGCGGCAGCCACAGCACTGGAACAAAGTGTCACGAACCACAACCGCCTTCTTGCCGTGACAGCACGGGCATTGAAATCCCTCGGGCCATCGCAGGCTGACTAGGTAGGCCCGGCAGTTTTCTTCCTTCGCGAAACGACTCTCGAACTCCTGAACGGTGCGCGGGTAATCCTCCATTCCTGAAATCTATATGTTGGGGTCGGCTGAGTCAAGGGGATATCCAGTTGAAAGCATTATGATAAAACCTCTCAATGCTAGTCTTGCATCTGGTGTGATGCCAGATCAACCTCCGCGTCACGAATTCGCCGAAGCGCGACCCGGCTCCGTCCAACCAGACACAGACACAGCCTTTTTACTACCCCGAATCAAAAGCCGCACTAGGTCAAATGCCACAGGCTCAGAACGGCTCGCCATAGATAACTTAGTCCGAAGCTACAACACTCTTGTTCTGGTCGACCGGCGGTCGAGGGAGATTTAAAGCCGTTTTGTTCCAGTTCTGAATCTAGGACTCTCAGGGACTTATCACATTCCGTAAACCTGTTGGGGTGAAACCTGGGAATGTTCGGGGTTCGCGCCGTGCCAACTGTTTACGAAGGAGAATCGATATGCACATCGAACCAACCATCACCCTTCATTGCGCCCGAAAAGATGGAAGGCGCGAAAACCAAGATTTCCGACCACACGCTGGCTGACGCGCGGGAACTAGCCGAGTGGTTGCTGTACACCGGAAATGGCTTATACACCGAAGTCGATATCTGCACGGAAGATGGAACTGTCAAGACCATTCGGAGTTCTGCTGTGCCATCTCTAGTTGGGACTGCCTGAGACGCTTTCCCGTACGAGCGGCTAGCGCTCTAAACCTGCTCCGCTCCTCATCGCATTTTCACCGGGACTTTTCCCAACCCCATCGAGCCACGATCGGAGCCGACCCACGCTTACCGTATGCGACATCTCCGGCTGACGAATCCTGACCGTGAGTTTCGTCCCCGAACCAAACATTGCCTCAGCAAATCCACAGCGCCGGAACTCGGCTAACGCGAGGACCACAGCCTCATAAAGGGTTGTTGCGGTGATCTCCACGCCGTGCGTTTACCCCCCGCGTCCGTGAACGAAACCGAGCACGACCGGGCGGTGGGCACGTATAACGAACGACGAGCCTTTGTCGGATACCCTTGAATTTGGAGACTGAAAGAGTGCCAACCGTATTCATAAGTTACAGCCATGATTCGCCAGAACACAAGAAGTGGGTTTCGAATCTCGCGGCACGTCTGGCAGACGACGGGCTTGACGTACACATTGATCAAGATGAGTCGCATCCGGCAGAAGGCTTTCCCAAGTGGATGGTCCAAGAACTTCAAACGGCGGATTTTGTCATCTGTGTTTGCACCGCGAAATATCAAGCGAGCGCCAGCGGCGCGGGTGGCAAGGGCGTGATGTTCGAAACGACATTGATATATCAACAGATTTATGACTCAGGATCACAGAATACTCGATTCATTCCGGTGCTGCCGCCTAACGGATCGCCAACTGATATCCCCCTTCTGCTTCGCCCATTTCGATACTACAGACCCGACCTAGCGACTGATTACGCGGATCTCAGGAGCAGACTTTTCGGAGATCGCGACGAACGATCCGCCAAGAGTGATCGCGCGCTTCGGACAACCGGCGACGGGAGAGCACGCTCGGTCAGATATCGAGTGCGCGCGGTATCTGCTATCGGTAGTCGAGTTCCGCGGAACATTCTTGCGATGAACAACGCGGGGCAGGTAGTCGGCGATTCTCACTTGGACGGGGAAATGTCACACGCGTTTTGGCAAGGGCATGACCTTATCTTGAGTGGAGACGAATTCAGTTTCGCCTATGATCTCAATGATGCGGGTGCCCTAGTTGGTCTGTCTGCGCGAACTCGTGGTCCAGTGAGAGCTTTCGTTTACCGTGGTGGGGAGATGACGGATCTTAGCAATTTCACTGGCAATCCAAGTGTTGCCTACGGGATCAATAACTTTGAAGCAGTTGTAGGAAGCGCCTCAATAAACGGGCGGTTCGACGCTTTCTCATTGGAATTGGGAAAGCTCACACTTCTCGGTAGCCCTGGTGGATCTCCGGCGAAGCGAATCACTGATTGGGGACTAATAATCGGAGATGGTTGGATACACGACGGAAGGAATCTCACAACGTTCGGTTGGGATTCATACGTGAATACTTATGACGCTAACAACCTCGGCGAGATTGTAGGGCAAGCCGGTCAACAAGTCGAGAAATATCGCGCGTTTCTGTATACTGACGGCAAGATGATGGACCTCGGTAACCTGGGCGGGTCCTTCGCGCGAGCCGTCGGCATTAACGACCGTAGTGAGATTGTTGGATATTCGACTAATCTGGCAGGTGAACCACGAGCCTTTGTTTACTTGAATCACCGGATGAGCGATCTTAACAGCCTACTGGAGGAAAGCGACGGGTGGATCTTGGAGGTGGCAAGTGCAATCAACAACAGAGGTCAGATTGCAGGTTCTGGCAGATTAAACGGCGCATTCCGTGGATTTATTCTGGAACGTTCGTCAACGTGAAAATTGAAGAGCTGCATCAGTAGGGAGAATTCCAAATCACGCCCGACGCTTGGCGTTCTTCGCCGGTTGCGACGCTGGCTCCCGCTCCGTCGGTTTCCGCTTCAGCCGATCGGCGAGATCGCGGTACCGAGAATCCTCCGCGTTCTTGGCGACGGTATACGCGTGGTAGTGCTCCAACGCGCTGACTATGAGATCGATATCCTCGTCGGGAATCTCAAGTTTCATACCGTGGAGCGGGTTAACCCTTCTTCGCCTCGGCTTTGCGTTTCTTTGCCCACATTGCCCTTGACCGCGCGGCAGCGGCACGTTTCATCGCAGGCGTCCAATGCCGTTTGCGAGTGTGGTTCATGGCGGGTGTGGGTTCAACCGCTGGTGCCTCGGTCTTACGCGGCGCACCGGCTCGCGGCGTTCCTTGTAGCGCCGCTATCGCACGGTCGATCTTGTTTCTTTCTTCGATGAGTAGGCTGAGTATGTGGTCGGTAGGCATTCGAAGCCATCGTATCACGGGGGTAATTCGTAACCAAGCGATTACGACGAGACGGCACGGACAGCGCGGGGAGGTCTCCGACCTGGTGGTGCGGCTGGTAGCGTCTGAGCGGGGGTTGGAAAGACAGACGCAGACTATACTTAAACAACAACCCATGTACAAGGTAACCATCCAGGCAACACCTGCCGGGGAGAGCAACTGGAGCGTCGTGACGACAGGCAGATGGACCCCTGGTCAGCCGCCGCAACTTGCCGAAGAAACCCTTCCCGCCACGGTCGTTGAAGCACTGTTCAACATCACGCCTTCGGCAACGGATCAATCAAGACGGAATCAAGTGCAACACGGCGATACATGCTACGCCGTGGTGTTCAGGAAACTTTCACGGTAACCTCACCACCACCCGTCTCCCACACCCCTCGCTACCCGCCGTATCGGCGACGCCACGATCCGGCATTCAGGAAAACCGCTAACACGCTATCCAACGGTCATAGCCCTTCTGAAACCACCTTCATGCTACCCTCGCCTCGTGCGAGAATCGGCTATCGAAATCTTGTACCTGCACGATAACGCGTTTTGTCGCGCGTGCTTGGCACGGCTCACCAAAACACAGGAGCTATCGCTCGTCGGTCGGGTCGCCGAGATTGCCGGTAAGACCCACGTCGGAGGCATGGGGCAGTGTTCGGAGTGTGGGCAGTACACGCAGGTGCTCGGAGTGCAGCCGTGATCAGGTTGCGAACATAGACAGCGCAGCCATCCAAAACAAACCTATCGCGAGCGAACGGCTGGTGCCTGTTTAGATCGAGCCAACGATTATTGGATCAGAATAGCCTCTACGCGAAGCGTAGAACGGTTCTCCATTGTCTCCACGAGTTCGCCGTCTCGAAGAATCTCAGCTTTCGTATAAAATTCATCACTCACATGGAACACGCGCTGGATTCCCATCACTGCTTCCGCTAACGTGCCGTGCTGGAGAGGGATTCGTTCACGGTGACCATCTTTTCGGTAGAAACAAATCACTATGGATCGATTGGCAGGCATAACGTGCTCCTAGCTCACTTGAAACCGCAGAAGAGGAAGCCCGACCCCGTTGCATAAAAGCGGCGGGACCGGGCGAGTGCGAAAAGATGCTGGTTGTGGCGACCGAACAACACCGACCAATTACGGGCAGGTCGTTGAGATCATCTTAATCGCAGTCAACTTCATATAATGAGCCGCCTTCGGTACGTTCTGGTCCGCCTCGGCTTCTTTAGCAGGAACAGTGGTGCCGGTCACCTCGATTTTGTGACCCACGTGTGGCGCAAGATTGGCCGTAGACGAGACGATGCCGATCGTCTTCGGTCCTTTGCCCTCGACATCGGTAACCATGTAGGTGTTGGGTTCAGCACCTTTTTGTAAACATCCCGTCATGTTGTGCTCTTTGGGTGCCTGTTGGGCTTGGGCACCCACGGACAGAGCAAGGGCGAATGAAAGGAGCAAAACAACGCTTGAGCTTTTCATATCTGCGAACCTCCTGTTGCTCGCCATCTCCGATTTTTCAACTTAGCTGCTTGCCCTAACGTATCTGAGATTCTCGACGACAAATAACATTGCGCGTTGTAACCGTTAAGGTGGTGCCTTGGGTAGCCGCCAGCCGTGCCGCATCCTTCCACGACTTGCGTCCTGTTGTTGGATCACCCGCGCATGAGCGTAAGCTGGCGGACGCCGCGGACCCCCTCCGGCTTGGATACGAGCGCTGTACCACTATCACCCGACGGAGCCAAGACATTCACCCGTACTGCCGCGACACGAGCACGCATGGCGCGGGCACAGCGAAGGCGATGGGCGAAGCGGAAGCGGGCGGGTGTGGGATAATTCGCAACACCACATAATTCTCGGCTTTGCTCCACTCACTCACTCTGGTCTTTCATACAAATGGTATTTTTCAAAAATCTCATCGACGCCGCCGAGCTTCTGATGATCGTCAGTAACCGCCTGCTCACCGTAACGAAAACGGAGATAGAAGAAAAGGTTTGGCGATACATCTCGTGCGAAGTTAGGGTCATCAATAAGCACGACCGCTTCTTTCATCGACCGGTCTACGAACAACTTTCCGTACTTAGCTCTGACCTCCCATAATGCGGCGATCCAGTCTTTTGACCAATCTGGATTGATAGGCCGCTTGTCCGTGAAGCTCGAAGAAAAGTATTCAGAAAACACATTCATAGCATTGAATCTGTTGTCGTACTCTTGCGGGTAATAATCGAAGATCCGAACCAACAACGTGAAAACATACCTACTGTATGCTTCCCGCGCACTCCCGGCGGGGTCATCTGAGCCTGCCCACAATCCGACTAGCCTTGAATTTATCGGCTTCGCGAACATTCCGCCCGTTGTTCCCCCGCGACCAGGCACGATGCCGATCGGTGGTACATCGGTAGTCATTTGAAAGCCTAATGCAGTCAGATAGTCATAAAACGCATTCAGTTCCTTACTTATGGCAGTTTTGTTAGTTGCGTTTAATGTCGGAGAGTCCTTAAACGCAAGATGCAACTTATATATTGGCGCTGCGTTTGTGGTGGAGTGCGTCGGCACAACTCCTGTCACGTACCACGGCATGTGCGGTGTCGGCCACTTGGGGATGTCGAGAACCAGCAGCGGATGATCCAGCTCGTATTGCGTCCAAATCTGTCGGCCTACCACTACACAGTACCCTGTGCCCACTATGATTACGGTTATCCAACGGAGAATAAGATGAAATCTAGAAAATCCCTCCCATAGCCATAGTGCAGTCGCCCCGCACGTAAAGGCAAAGGCCATAACCGGAGCGCCTATCCATAGATTGACGGTTAAACCGATCATAGGCAAACCAGCCAGTAACAGAGCGAGTGCGAATGTGGCGAGGAAATACGCTTTAGCTTTCCTATCAGCACCTTCACCAAAAGACGTGATCCATCCCTGGAAAAGGCGCATACGCTCCCTACTCTCCCTGCGCCGATCCTGGCTGTTACCCATGCCGCCATTCTCCCACACGTAATCCTGAGCAAATGTTTGAACGTTCGAAGACAAGAGCTTTACGCGATTGATTCGTATCCCGCACCCTACATCCCCCACCACGCCCGCACAGCACCGCACAAGCCGACGTCACCGCTTGTCCGCATCCACCATACCCTGGCGAGGCGATACGTTTATCCTCCACACCGTCGAGTTATTCCATGACATGTTCGGGCGAATGATATCCGTCCGCGCGGCTTTAACTCGCCTCTGTCCGCACAACTCCCGACGACCGTTGTTGGCGGTTTCCCGGTGTTACGTAACGGCGGGAACATATCGGAAAATGGTATAATGAAAGGGTAGATCGGATCTCGTTTAGTTACCTGCTAGTTACGCCAGTTACCGCCCACCGAAGCGATCCTCGGTAAGTCTTAAAGTTGCTCCTCTCAGTAGTTTTTATGAAACCCAACCTCTCTGCTACCCTCGCTACGTCAGAAGTGCTAACCCCATCGCATGTTTGCGAACTACTCCATATATCCCGCGTATCGCTATGGCGGCTTGTCCGCGACAAACGCATACCCGTGATCCGTCTTTCCCGCCGTTTGACGCGTTTTCGCCGTGCGGATATCCTCGCGCTGAAAGGGGACGACTGATGCTCGGTTCCCGTCGTAAGCCTCGCAAAACCTACACCCTAGACCATCTCACATTCGATCAGTTCTGCCGCGCCCTATGCCCACGCCGTCGTCTGCCTCGCACGAGTGTTGCTGTGGAGGGTGATCCGTATTTCCTGACAGCCGAGCAACTTCGGCAGCTCCTTGGGTATTCGAGTTATTACTTTTACCGCAAAGCCCTAGCTCTCCCGTGTGAACACCACTTACCCCCAAAGGTTGTGTGTGGTCCCGATGGAGTGGTGGACCTCCGTTTTCGCGTGGATGAGACTTACCCGATGTATCCCGAGCTTGATCCGTACCGCGACACCGTTACCGGCAAAACCACGACCTGGATGGAGCGATGGAAGAAACAACGCGCCGAACGCGAAGCGTACCTTGCCTCGAACAAATTCCGCCAGGTCGCCGCTTGAACTGGTTTCCCTACCTCAACAAAGGAACAAAAAGCACATGACCACTTACCGGCTCCATGCTCAAGGTGTGGCTCGGTCGGGTGACGTTCGACTGGCGGTACGATCATCCCGAGCGGGAAAGTTGGTAGTGGTGATCCGTTCCCTCATCCGTATCGTTGTGGTCCTTGCCGTCGCCGTACCGCAGTGTAGATTGTATTGATCGCTGTCAGTCGTCATCGTACCCGTCCTACCGAACGACGTTCCCTTCGGAATACATCAGTTAGGTATATCCCTCATGGCAACAATTGCCGTCACAACCAATCTTAACCAACAAACCATCGAGCAAGCCCTGCTCGACATCGATCCGACCATAACATTTGGAACCTTCGCCGATACCATCTTCGGCACCGCTACCGGGCGCACTATCGACGTGCGGCTTGATCGGTTTTCCCTTCGCGGATACACCGTCTACCACGGCACCGGGCAGTTGCCCAGTTTTTCCAACTACCGTTGGAGCGATGCGTACGATACCGCCGTGCCGACCCGCGTCGTTTTTCAGCTCGACACCGTGAAGGGAGTGGTGCAGTAGATGCTCGACGACTGGCAACCCCAGCTCCGGTATTCAAACAATCTGGATTCGATGCGGTACACCTACCATATCTCCGCACCCAAACCGCCCGGTCGCACGTTCGCCACGCACTTCGATGTGCTGTCGAAGACCCAGCCCCGCTTCAGTACCGGCGACTGGCACCAGCTCCCCAACGGATCGAGCCGCGATCATTTCATGGAGAAGTGGCTCGCCACATCGAAAGACGCGAAGGTGGTGGTCGAGACCGACGATGGTCTGAAGTGGCGAGAGGCGAGCAAGGGAAGCATTATATTGTCCGAACGGCTCGCAGATGGGACATGGAAAGTATCCATACCGATCGCGGGCAACGCGCTCAAGGATGTGGACGACACCGAGTCACCGGCGGGTGACGGCGATCCGCCCGATCGGACCCATCCCCACAACGGCGATGAAATCCCTGGTTCCCTTAAACATTCCCGCCGGTCCTGCCGATCAATGGTCGATGCCGCCGACCGCCCAACGCAGCCAAGCAGCGCCGTTGCGGGTCGATGCTGAGTTCCAATCCCTCATCGCGCCGCTAACCCCGGACGAGCACCGTCAACTCGAAGCAAACCTCGTCGCCGAAGGTTGCCGTGATGCCTTGGTGATCTGGAAAGGCGTCGTACTCGACGGACACCACCGCCTGGAGATTTGCACCCGGCTCGGGATTCCCTACACCACCTCCGAAATCGCGTTGCCGCGCCGCGAGGCGGCACGGTTGTGGATCGAAGAAAACCAACTCGGACGCCGCAACCTCACGCTCGACCAGCGTGCGGCAATCGCGTACCGGATCTTGCAGCGACGCGTGGCAATCTCGAAAACCACCCGCGCCCGAAAGGGTGGGCTGGCGCGTCGCGGACCGAAACTGAGCTTGGTGGTCGGCGTGTCCACCAAGCATCCGACACCCCGGCTGCGGGAGCTGGCGGCTGCGGCGGGTGGCGTGTCCCAGCGGAGCATCCGCGCCATCTCCGAGCTGGTCAAACAAGACGCCACGATCCTGGAGCGGATCGTCGCCGGGACGCTAACCATAAAAGATGCAAAACAGTACCGCCGGGAAGCCGATCGTGCTTCCCGCATCCGTGCCGCCTTGAAGACCAATCCCGCGGGTGTGGGAATCTACACCGGCGACCTATCCCTGCTCCACCAGGTGTTACAAAACAACTCGGTTGACCTGTTCCTAACCGATCCCATCTACACGAGCGATGCCGTGCCACTTTACGGAGAACTGGCGAAATTGGCGGCGGCGAAATTGAAGCCGGGGTGCTTCTGTATCGCGTACGCTGGGCAGCTTCATCTCCCGGAAGTCATCGCCGCGATGAGCGAGCATTTGGAGTACTACTGGCTTTGCGCGTTGCTCCATAGCGGACCTCGCACGCGAATTTGGGCACGGAGGGTATCCAACGGTTGGAAGCCCATTGTAGTTTTTGCAAAACGTCCGCAGCAGCCGACGCGCCCGCAGCACCCCTGGTTTGGGGATTTCGTACACGGCACACGGGACAAAGACCACCACGCGCTAGGTCAAGGAGCAAGTGAATTGGAATACTTGATCGAACGTTTCACACTACCGGGGCAGCTTGTGTGTGATCCGTTTTGTGGCGGAGGGGCGGTACCAGTCGCTTGTGTTACCACGAAGCGGCGTTACGTTGCCACGGAGGTTGATCCCGGCGTCGCGGCTGCGGCTCGCGCAAGGATTGCCGGATATCGCAAGCCGACGGCGGGCGAGCACCGCACACCACGCCCGTATGGCTCGTACCAATCACAACAGAGGAGTTATGAATAATTCTATCCTTCCCCTTCCTTCCGACAGCGACGCTTCCAGCGAGCTGTCAAGACCCTACATCACCACCGAGTTGGACATCGCGTCGTTTCTCGTCGCATCCGGTCACCGCGTGCTCTTCGCAGTACCGCAAGGCGCACTCGTCCAGTTCATGTTCGATCCCAGCGTAGCACCCGCCGTGGAGGAGTACTTCGCGGGCGCAGCCCTGCCCGTGCAGGAAGTCTTCAAAGCCCACCGGCACCTTCGCACGGTCGTGAAGCAAGTCAAAATCCATAACGGAGTCACGAGTCATGTTTACCAGTCCAAGAAATACTAGTTCGTTTCTGCCGTCGCTGTTGTCGCGGCGCAGCCGGGGAGGTGTGGCGTGAACCCCGAACCTCCAAACGACAATAACCCCAATATACACATCGGGTATGACGCATACGGCAACGAACTTCACATCGAAGATATAGGAAATCTCGCCGAAGGATTTGATGAACCCGACGGAACCTCCACCAACGGAGCCTCCTCCGATTCTGAATCCATCTCCCTACCCGGCTTCTCAGACGAAGAATTTCACAAGTTCAAACTTGATATAAACAAACAAATCCGATGCTACACGGTTGGGAATACTCCGACCGGTAAACCCGCCTACGTCGTCACAAACCAAGCCGGAATAAAACAACTCTTCGCATACATGGCGCTGAAACGTGCGTTACCCGCGCATGAAGCGCAAGGTGCGAAGTTCGCAGGACGCGCGGCAAACTACATCCGCGCGGCGGAAGGATGTTTCCTACGGGGCACGGACGGCATGTACCACATCATCATCGGTGGACGCCGCATCCCCATCGACGCGAAATCGATGAACTTCCAAGCGTTTTTCCGCGACGCCTGCAACATCACAACGCTGTCCCCAGAAGCGCAGATGGCGGTCCAACATCTCAACATTCTCGCGCACGGCCAAGCATCCGAAATGGTGATGCGAAATTTCTCCGCGATGTACCAATCCATAGGTGGTTGGGATAGTCGGGTATACCTCCCAATCTCCGAACCGGGGAAGATTCTTTGTATTTCACCTGCCGCCGGAATCTCCACCGTACCCAACGGCAACAACCAAGACCAACTTTGGCTAGAACACCCCAAAGAAAACCCATTCACATGGATCTGTCCCGCGGATCTCGCGGACGTTCGCGATGCGCTCAAGGTGTTCGAAGATCTTCTGGTGATCCCACAGGCGTGCAAGGTACCCGAGATGGCGTGGTTTGTTGCGATGGCGGAAGGAATCTTCCCGATCGTGCGGGACGTAACCGAAAACCGGTTCCTGATGCTCCATATTGGCGAAAAGGGGCACGGAAAAACCTTTGCCTCGAAACAAGCCGTGCTGCTCCACGGGTTCGACGATGTGACGTTTGATCCGTCGATAGCCGCGTTGGATAACCAGCACGAGCAGGGGATGGTAGCGTTAGACAATAAAGAAAACGTAAACTTCTCCACGGAGGTGATCGATTGGTTGTTGCGTATGGCAACTGGTGGAGATCGGCTCCGATCCGATCAACACCGAAACGTGCATTACGCCGCACCCCGTCCGATCGTGGCGTTCACGTCGATCGAAGGTCCACCAAAGGATGAACTCAAAGACCGGTGTTTGTATGTGAACTACTGGCTTGCGAAGGATACACCCCGGTTGGACGAAGACGCGTATCATCAAGCCATAAAAGAAACTCACCGCGATCGGATCATGTCCGCGCTGGCGTGTGTGGTGCAGGACTATCTCAGTGTTCGAGCTGACCCAAGGATCAAACAGTGGTTGGAAGGGTTCCGCCCGATCGACCGTTTCAACCGACACTTCTGGGAAGTGTGCTTCCTGCTCATCGCGTACGCACGGATCATGCGCCGTACGGACGATCACGATTACACGGCAGCGGACGAATGGGCGGCGGAACAAATCCGGGTTTGGGACCGCGAGATTCCTCGGGCGCGTGGCGCGAGCACGGGCGGTGATGGCGTCGCTGCGGTCGAGGAGAACGTATCCTCATACGAAGAACCGATCCTGCACCTCATCCGGGAGAACAAAGGCGAACCGAAACTGTACGCAGATTTCGAGTACCCGAAAGGTTCTGGTCGCCTCGGTGCGCTGCACGCGTTTATAGCGTCATCGTTGCACGGAGCACTCGTACGGGAAAAGCTCCCGAACCTCCGTATCCCCGACGAGGTGCGGCAGTTCGGGGCACGAATCCGTGGCGAACACTTCGTGCGGTTCCGGTTGCTCACCGAGTCGGATGGTGTGCCCAGTCATCGCGCCGGTCAGCGGATCGGGGTGTGGATACCCGCCGACGAACCGGAGGTCGGCGACGCTCCCAAAGCTGGGTAGCGGGTGGGTGGGGTGTGGTATGTGTGGTATGGACCATCGGGGCGATACCACACTTGATACCACACACCCAACCCCATGTAAAAACAGGTAGTTAGTAGTATATTTATATAAGTGTGGTATGTGTGGTATGTAGCAGTAGTAAGATACCCCCGTGTGGAAAAATTGTGGGGCGGGCGGAGAGTTGAATTTGTGTGTAGGGGGGTCTGTCTCCCCAAATCGATACCACACATACCACCCTTCATCTAAATCCTTGCTAGTCCTAGGGTTAGAGTGTGGTATAGCCCATACCACACTCGTTACCACACCGATACCACACCGCTGCTACTGGGCGGAGGGACGCCGCGCCGCGCTACGTCCGACCCTCACCGGCTTGCCCCACCGACGAAAAATCCGCCTTCCACCACTGCCATTTGCCAGCAAAACCAACGCGATAAACCACCCTGCCGGGTGTGAAAGGCTCGTCGAAGAATACATTCCCGCCAATCTGCGGCACGGCTCCCGCCTGAGGCGTCGCCCGCGGTCGATCCGGCGTCGGCGAACGCTAAAACCACGTCGGCGGACCCCGGCAATCAGCATCGTAGCGGTGCCGCCGCTTACGGCTACCCACGCAGCGACGCGTAATCCAACGTCTACGATCGCACCGGCGGGGTCCTCGGGAATGTCTGGTTCTTTACGCAGTACTACCAGTTTCAATTTGCGCCACGATGGTTCTTGCGACGGAGTTTTACCTTATAATGGTGCTCCATGAAAACGAAACTGAACCGTCGGTTTTTGCTTGCTGTTGTTCTTTGTTGGCTACCGGCTCATGCAGCCACAATCTCCTACACCGACAGCGGCACCTTCACCGCATCGACGCCGACTACCCCATTCTCAGCACCAAGCGAAGCATGGGCGTTCGCCTTCCAGGCGAACAGCAACCCCACGATCTTGGACTTTGGCAACGGGGGGTTCGATTTCGCGTTTTCAAATTTCAGTTACTCCCTCAACGGCTCGCTCGTTGCAATCATGCCGACATCTATCCGTTTCTTCACTGCTGCGAACGGAGGCGGATTTTTCATCTGCTTCGGCACCCAGCCCTGCGGTAATGGAGTCTTTCCGAACGGATTGGGAACAGGATTCGGCGGTCCCCAGCTTTATAGCGGACCCAATTCCGCACCGACGTTGTTGCCAGGATCGTTCACGCTTCCTTTCGCCGTCGCTGTGAATTCGATTTCTTATGACCAGGGCAATACGACCCTGCTCGCCGCCATTCCCGAACCTTCGACTCTACTGACGCTCGCGATAGGGCTTGTGGTGTTGGGCGGGCGGCGTTCACATCGGCGCACGTAGGGCACCCGCACCACCGCCGCCCCGCTGCGGTCCTGGCTGCACGCGCCGGAACACTCCGCGCGGATGGTTCCGGGAGCAGGACACGGTGCCGGTGCCGAGCGCTGTGCATAGCAAAATCGCGGCGTCAGCGGGTTGCGCCAAGGGGTGGACTGGAAATGGCTGTCGTCCCGGCTTTCCGCCGATCCCGAGCAGGATCAACAATCCGAAAGCGCTTGGCGTCGGGAAATCTCGTCGAAGAATACAACGCGGACCCGTATCGCTCCCGCACTCCGACTAAGGTATAAAGCCCAAGCACCTACCCGCCGATGTTCCTACCGAAGTAACCCCACGATGTTCGCCATTGATGTCGCAATATTGGCAGCGCTCGTCGTAGGTGCAGGCACTATAGCCGTGGTGGTCTGGACGTTCGGACGCCTGCGCGTAGCGAATCGTCGCAGCCGGAAGTCGATTCTCCGGCTAACGGAAAAATAGGACTCGAACTGACAAGGGACATGAGATCGTACCGCTGATGCGACCGCGATACTTCCAACTTCGCGCCGACGGCAAGCGAGACGCGGAGTTGTACACCTCCCTCGCTCGTGCGGCTGAAGTGTTAGTGCGAGACACCCGCCCCACCGCGCACGTCGTCGAACTCGACATCCCAGGTGGAGCGGTCGTACGGGAGTTCACGCGGCAAGACTGCCAGGAGATCGTTCGATCAGCGTCCTCGGATACATAGCTGCTCAGTTAACCGTTACATTGTGATTTATCTCAGGAATGATCGGAAAATGATAGTAGAGTCGCTTCAATCGGGGCAGACGCGACTCATGACTCCGTAATCTCGCCGGTTCGGAGGATGCGAACCGATGCTACAGGAGAAACGCCAATCCGACTCTTACCGATCCGACGCCGAGGCGTTGCGCCAAGCTGCGTCGGATGGTTTCGCGGCACTCCAGGTAGCCCACCTGAGATACGAACATGCTCTGCAAACCATCGCGGAGGAAGGTGCTCCGGGTCGCGAAGCGTTGGTAGCCGTCCGCCAGCAAGGGCGCGAGTATGCCGAAGCCGTGACGCGATATTCCAACGCGGCTATGGCGTGGCTCGCCTTTATGGGGACGAAGTGATGTTGCTCGACGAACACCGTGAACCCAGCGCCGTCAACCGCGTGCTCGGCTCCCCACAAGCCCAGCCTATCCGATGAATGGTTAGGAGACCCGTCGGATAGGCCGGGGTGCGAACGGATCGTGCTGTCTCTAGGATGCTAGCGTACCGCCGAACGATTCGACCTAGGCAAACATCGTTAAGGGACCAGGCGGTGCTTGCTCCGACGCTCCGACAACACGAGCCACGTAACAATGCCAAACGAAATACGACCTTATTGGCACGTGGTACTGACCATCTTCAAATTGGTCACTTTCATAAGGAAGTCTTCTTCCGGTTGCCCAATCGAAGTGGTACTGTTCTTTTCGTTGTTGGCTGTAACTGCGCCGGTCACGGTTACCCTATGGTTCATGTGCTTTACGAGATCGACGGTCGAACTGCTCAGTCCGTAAATCTTGCCATTCTCGGTTTTTATCGCGTACTCATTCGGCTCATCTCCTTGAGCCAAGCATCCGGTCACCGTGGCTGTACGCGCCGTGTTGGTCTTTGCGCGAGCGAAGCTCGGGACCGACAACACGGTAGCTACGACTGCGCTCGCACAGACGAACGATATTCTTGAGAACATAGCCTACCTCCGCTGAACAGGATTCGCGCTGGAAAAAGTAGGTGCTTTGGGGGGTTAAAGGCTTCCGGGCTAGCTTCATTCTAAGCCCCAATGGACTGTCACGAGCCACTTCATCCACCTACGGCAACCTCGCCTTGCTAAACTCCAGCAGGATGATATACAGCGCGAGCAGCATGGCGAACCCGCCCACAGCATCCGCCAGCCATGTGTGATGTCGGAAGGTCATACCGGACACCTCTGCTTATATTGACGCCGACCGCCGACCGCCGGATCGGCCGGAGGAGTTTCCGTCGGGCATCCACACTTCGAGCAAGACTGGCGTGAGCTTTGCTCCAAACAAATTAAATGAATCTCGGAATCACAGCACGCATCTCCCTAACAACAAGATTCCCTGAAACCCCTCCCCTCTTATGGATCGTCGTGACACGCAACATGAGCTTTGGCTTTCGATGCAGGCCACATACAACAAATACAGGTATGCCTCAGACCTGCTGAAGGATGCTACGTCGCGTATGCCGATACCGATTTCCTCCGCAGACGAAACCCAAAGAATGAGTATGCTGGCGGTGGAACAACGTGCCGCATTTGAGAGCTACATTGAAGCCAGGTTGCAATACGCTGAGTTTGAGCGCGACCTGGATAAGGTTACGACAGCGGACTCCACGATTGCTCAGGACCACCAAGCTGAGGTCGAGCGAGGAATGGGCACCCGGTTTTGGCGACCGGTTGTCGCTGTCAGTGGTATCGTGCTCGTTGGCGTCATTGCCTTGAGCTTCGCGCTTCTCACGCGCGAAATCAAGTCCCGCGATCCGATGCCAGCTCCGTTGAGTCAGGGTCGAGACGACCTCCGGTCAGTGGCTGGGAAACTCCATGGCTCCGATACGCCTCCAACTTCAACGCCCCGGAACATCGTGAATCCTCAGCCTAGTCAGGCAAGAACGAAGATCGCCAGAACAGAACAGCCCTCGCGACTCCGTCCGCATAGTTATTATGAGTTCACGCTGACGCCATCTAGAAAATTCAAGCAAGTTGGACCTGTCAGCATCTCACTCCGAGGCGTAGACTCTCAGCGACAGATTCTGGATTTGTTGGTCAAGCAGGACGGTTCCAAGCCCACAAAGATGCGCGTCAGCCTAAAGAAGCCCATCTGGGTTACGGAGGCTGGCGGCTCTCGGCGCATAGAACTCGTAGCTACACAAATCCAGAAGAATCGTGTGCATGGCTTCTTGAGCGAATCAAAGAGTTACAAACTTGAAGTCAGCTCGAATCGACCCGCAGAGGGATACCCTGGCAGGTTCTAGGATGTGCAGGCAGATCCTCCATCCAGGCACGAGCCTCGAATGGCGTGAGGCTACCTCACCAACGATTGGGAGCGGTGTAGGCGACGCGGATATGCGCCGTTGAGGTAAATGTAGCCTCAAGGTTCGACATCCGCAATCCACGGCACCGCTACGTGGCGTTCCCGACGCACATAGCGTTCTAAGAGTATAAAACACGGGTCGTGCTACCATCGATCGCCGATCCTCAAGGCCACGTTGCTCATCACGTTCTCTTTTGTTTCGACGAAGGGACTTACCGTGCCGGATTGCCCAGACCGGAACAGAATAATAACTGAATGGCGCGAATCGGTAGTAAAATTCGCGGACAAGGTTAAACGATTAGCGGAATGCACGGGCAACCGTGACGGTTTTGTGGACCAGTTTCACATCACCGATCAAGCACGCCAAGACTGCGAGGACGCCCGCACGATGCTCAACATCCGTCGCACCAAATACGGGTGTTAGGGCGGTTTCGTATCACGTATCCACTTGATACCGCGATTCATCCCAGGCTGATAAACTCAATCCTTTGCCCCACGGGCACAGTATCCGTTCGGCTGGGATCTAACGGTTGGAGCGTGCTCGTATAGCACCGCTCATTCATATGGAACCGCTTTCAAGCCTTCGTCCACACCAGGTCGGGATCGTCGTCGGGGTTGATCATAAGATCCAACATTTCGTTGAGGACATCGTGCCCAGCGACCCACGAAACAAGCTCAGGCTCCGGTACCTTGATTTCCTTCGTGACCTCACCGGGCGTCACCCCGTGGATGTGATCTGCGAGGAAGCCAAGCACGGCGCGGAGAGTATCGCCGAGACCGTGGCGGATCAACAAGCGCTACGCTATCGCAACATCGAGATGCCCGCGCAGCGGCGGGCGGAACTCGGGATTCCTCCGATGTACACTGTCGATCCAGAATCGGAGATTCCGCCTGAAAAGAAAGCCCATTGGAACGATCAGCGAGAAGCCTATATGGTTTACGAACTCCTCGGAGCCATCGCCGGAGCACGGGTGGTGATCGTAATCTGCGGCGTGCTTCACATGCCCGCGATCGTGCGGGCACTCCTCGCGAAGTTCACCCGCGTCGAGCAGTACGATGTGACGGCGATGCGGTGGTTCGACAAATCGTTGTTGTAAACCGCTGGACCGGCTGCGGGACGGGACGTGTAACCCTTTGCCGATTGATTCATGACATTCAGCGGATTAGAATAACGCTACAAGGTGATGGGGTCTGGAAATGTCATTCAACAAAGAAGTTCAGTTTCGTGTCCGTAGGCACGCTGGGTTCAATCCCAAGCTTCCTGGATTGCGGATGTGAAAGAACAACTCGGGATGCCGGTGCGTCGTTCTCCGAATCGCCGTGGCGAACGAAAGTATCCTTGCCCACCGGAGAAGCGTGATGCGATTATCGAAGCACTCCGAGCTACGATGGCGTGAGACTTCTCGCAACGATATTGGAGCGGTAAGCTGGCGATCGGGATCTACCGCCGCTGACGCAGGTGTAGCCTTGCGCCGATATTAGACTCGGATGCGACCGGTATGCGGGAAGCCGTGGCTATGAGTTCTTCCGCGAAGCTCAATCTTCCTGGAAAAGCGGCGAACACGGCCAGTCGTGGAACTGAACAAGCTCTCCCTTCACGAACTCTAACGTTTTCGCAATCCTTGGACGATTTCCGTGGTGTGCTCACAGGTGTGATGCCAAAATGGTGCCGGTATTTACACAAATCCACTTCCGTATTCATGTGCCTGCTATTCGGTGGGATGGGCTTTATCACCGCACGCCTTATGGCCGCGCCGCATACGGTTCCCGACAAAGCGCGATTGTTCGTGAGTTTTCTCTTCGTACTGCTGGCGGTCGGTGGAAATCGGAGTCCAGTCCTGGTTCCAAAGAAGAATGATCGCAGAGTTCCGTTATGACGGGTTGACTCTAGAGTTTCGGACGATCGGGATTCCTGAGCCACAAGTGCGATCGGTCGCCGATATCACGCTGATCCACGAATGGCGGGGAAAAGGGGGGGCACTAGGATATCGCTTGCAGTTCCAGGACCGGCAGAAACTTTATCTCGAATTCTCGGTGAGCAATTCGATCGCGTTGGCGAACCGGCTGCGGGCGGATCTGAAAACCAACCGTCCGTAGACTGCCGTGTCGGCTGAAGTTCGACTCCGAAAAGAGGCGCAGGTTTGAACACCTCTAGACGCCGACCGCCGGATCGTCGAAGGGGTTTCCCCGGCTGTAGTGTCACCGGTCGCGCTTGCGCCGTGCCGAACGCGCCGTCACGCTCCGACTCGAACCGGGTAACTCCAAGCTAAATCTCCCGCAGGTCAACCCCGTCTACCCCATTACCATGCCCGATCGGCGGCATCCACACTTCGAGCAAGACTGGCGTGACTCGCTGTGGGCGATGGTTATCGTACTTGCAATCTTGTTCCTTCGCTACCTAACTCGAAGCTAGAGGATATTCCATCTTCTGCGCCTCGCCGGATAGCTACGAACGCATAACCCTCGATCTCCGCTTATTGACGCACGCCATCACGGGGCGACGTACCGAAACCGCTTTCGACGCCCATCGTTCGACGATTCTCGCGACAGCATTCTGGAACTCCTCCAACTCGACCGGCTTCGAGACAAACTCGCGAGCGCCAGATGCGAGGCAGAAATCCCTCTCCGCTGGATTGCTGGAGGAACTAAGGACCACCACCGGCGTTCGATGATTACCTTTCCATCGCTGAAGCAGCGCCCTGCCGGGTATCTTCGGAATGTTCAAGTCCAGAACGATCAGGTGTGGTTGAAAGTTGGGATTACTCAGCATAAGCACGGCTTGCTGACCATCCAGAGCGACGTGGAGATTGACCGGCAAGGGCACACGGTTGACAGCATCGCGAATCAAGACTGCATCACCGAGGTTGTCTTCTATCAACAATACGTCAACATACATAGCGCCCTAGGGATGCCTTAAAGGACCGGACCGGATGCAAGAAATTATCTAAATCGGACTTAACTTTTTTCACATCAAACCACGTAATAATACTAGGGTTCGATATACTAGTACTCCCCCATGACTCCCTGCAAAGATCGGCGACGGTTCGCAGAGCAGTTCGCGCTGGCTGCACGTGAATACTCTGAGGCGGTCACGCGATTGGTTCAGCACGAGGGTCCTCCAGCACAAGCCGAGTACGACGCGTTGCGATCGAACGTGATCGAAGCACACGACCGCAGCGAAAGTGCCGGGGTGGAGTTTGTACAACACGTCGCCGCGCATGGCTGCGGCGTGTTCACGAACAAATCCGCCGTTCTCGCAACTACGTTCGTTACGGCCCACGCGGGAGTATGACCGCTTTTGAAGCCATCATTGCGGTGACCCGCGCCGCTCGATCTCTTTCATCACGATTTGGTTGTTGGCGAGCATCACAACGCGAAGTTCGGCGAGTTCCTCCCCTGTAAGTCTAGGTACCAGACCCGCAAGCGCGGCATCCAGCGCGGCAATACACTCGGGGAAGGTAAGCCTGTGGGCGAGAAAGCGTCGGATCACTTCTTGCGTCTCGCGTTCGTAGACCTCCATAGCGTTCTAAGAGTATAAAACACGGTCGTGGTACCATCCTGATAACGTTTAACTCTCCCCCATGATCCTCGTAGTTGATAACGACCCCACGGTCCTCGATCAAGCCCTACAAATCCTGAACCGTGAACGTCAAGTTTTCTTAGCGCTAGATGCGGCCCGTGCATTAGAACTATCCGGCAATCTCGGGTTCTCCGTAGCCTTGGTCGATCTGGATCTACCTGGAGGTACCGGATTTGATCTGATTAAAACTCTGCGCCGGAGTGTTCCCGATCTTCAAATCATCGCAATCACCAGCTCGATTCACAGTCTCAGTTCGGAAGATGCTCAGAAACTCGGAGTCGCGGCAGTCCTCAAGAAGCCGATTACCCCGGACTGGAAGCCTATCGTGGAACGTGTTCGAGCACGACGCGCCGGATCGTCCTAGAATCATCTCCACAATACCCTGGCAATTCATCCAGGTTGCAAAAACAACGTGAAGATGTAGAATCGGACTGGAAACTCTTCAAGGGATTCCTCGATGGTCGGAATTGAGCTGTGCTTCCGGGAACCGCGTGGCTACGAACTACCCTTCGGGACTCTGAATGGCGGCTTAAAGTCGGAGGCGCGATTTTCGAGGAACCCTTTTTCTCCCGCTACGACAAGTAAGTCCTATAGCCATGCCTGATGATTCGATTTTGAAACAAGTCCCTGGAAGCGTGCTGATCGGAAGATGTGGATAGTGACGGCGATGGTGATTCTGGACGTTCACTAGCGGGAACAGGACGACTTTCGTCACGCTGACCGAATGAACAATGCCCCGTCGAGCCGAGTGGTTCGACGATACCCTTGCTTTACCAGGGCCAGGTACCGCCTAGCTGTTTCCCTAGTTTCGAATCGATGCGATGCCATTATAAACTGAAGACTCAGTGCTAAGTGGACGGCGTTTCCATCTCCTCGTAGAGATTCTCGGAATCGAGACCAACGGCGATAACAATCGAGTTGCCGTCATGGTGCCCGCAGGTGAAACAGTCACGGTCCTCAGCGGTCCGCGCCCAGACGACAAACGCTTAGTCGATGTCCAATGGGGCGATAAAAAGCTCGTGATGTTCTACGAAGATATTCAAAAGCGCGGTGACCTAGCGAAGGGAGAAACAGCGTAGAATGTCCGAAAAGAAACCTGTGAACCGAAGCGATTACGTCACACCTCAAGAAAAACAGGCTGCTAATGCGAGCATCAACGCGCAGTCCCATGACACGCCGTCCCATGACGAGATCGCACAGTTAGCCCGCGCTTTGTGGGAAGCACGCGGCGGCGGGGACGGAGGAGCCGAAGAGGACTGGCTCGAAGCAGAACGCCAACTTGAACAAGAGACTAGCAAAGGCCATGCCGCTTGAAGCCCCGCAGATCACCGGACAGAGAGTGCGTGAGTCCTATCACTAATGCCTGACGATCCGGTTTTGAAACAAGGTCCCTCCAGGCGTGCCAATCAAAGGCTGTGGATGATAACAGCGATCACCGGAGGGTTGCTTCTGCTGATTGCGATCGTAACCTGGGTGGTTCTGCACGTTCGCTAACGGCAGCGGGGTAACGGAAAACTAGGTGGTACAGTTGATTCCAGGACTTGCCCAGTTCTGGATTATCCGCTTGACCACTCGGTCAAACTCATCGAAATCAATCGGCTTATGCACAGACTCGCGGACGCCCAGTTCCTTTGCCCGCTCTATCTCCGTGGGATTCGACGAAGACGAGAAAACCACCACGGGCGCGGAGGGTTTGCATTGCGCCAGGATCGCGATCCCCGGAACCTTGGGGATGTTCAAATCCAGAATAATAAGGTCCGGTTTGAACTCAGGATCGGCCAGCATCCGAAGCGCCTGTTCCCCGTCCATCGCCAGGCGAATTTCAACGGAGGCGATTGTGGCCGTGAGGATCTGTTGGATCAGGAGGATATCGCCGGGGTTATCTTCGATCAATAGGATAGTCAAACGACAGACACCCCTCTTAGCTGTAAGACTCCCAAGCGGGGCGTCGGTTTCTTTGGAACAAAACCCGGCGATCCAGGAGAGCCACCGGATAAGTTGAAAGTGGACAATCGAGGGATTCCGAGACGAAGTTAACCTGAAACCGCTCCCGTCAGGATGTTAAGCCGTTCGGGAGGCGATTGCGAAATGGATATCTGACTGTGATAGCCTTGGAGCCGTATGGCACTGGTTCTAACGATTGCCTTGGTTATCGCACTAGTTGCAGTGCGTCTTTTGATTCCGCCCGTACCTGGTTTACTCAAGACCTACGTCGAAAGATGGGGAAACCGGACCACAATTATGCTTTGCGCCATCTCCCTCGTCGGAGCGGCGCTGCTGATCCTCATTTCAAAACGTTAACAGCGGAAGCCAGCTAAAGTCCCAATTTCCCCGCCGAGTTCTCGCGGAACAGGCTTCCATCCCGAATATACCGGCGAACCATCTGAACCGACCGATGCCCGGTTTGATTCATGATGCTTCGTTCCGATGCGCCCGCGATGGCGGCGCTCGTTGCATGTCCAGCTCGCAAACTGTGCCCCGCGAACTTCGCCGCGTCCAAGCCCGCCCGCTTCGCCAACTTTTTGACGATGCGTGCCACATCGACGCCTGACAGCCGCCCCGTCTGCACGCGCCCATGCCGCGATATCGACCGAAACAGCGGTCCGGTGCTGATACCGGCCAGCTCCATCCACGATTGAAGGACGCGCACTGGGCACGTTTCGGGATTCGATCCGTAGGGGATGCCAATCTTCCGGCCAGCTCCATCTTGATCCGTTTTCGACCGGCGCAACGTGATCGTCAGGCCGTCTTTGCTGAACGTGCAATCCTCAACGTCTAACCCAACTAATTCGGAACGTCGAAATGCTCCTGAGAAGCCTGTGAGCACTAACGCCCGATCACGAGCGCCAATAATTCCGGCGTCCGTCGCATCCACCATTGCGCGAATGTCGTCCGTTAGCGCCGGTGCTTTCTGTGCCGGTGCTGTCCCGCGTGTGCGCCGAATGCCTTTCATGGTGTTAATGACCATCGCGTGATGCGTTGGAGATTCTAGACCGACTGCTTTATGAGCTTCAGCGATTGCGTTTATGCGCCTCTGGATACTTCCAACCTTGAGGCGACTCGCGGATACGGCCAGGTATTCGGCAACGCTTTCAGGATTCGCGGGCAACGCGCAAAGACTGCGAGTTTCGCACCACGCGCTAAACTCTCTCCAGTCCGCACGGTACCCGCGCAGGGTGTTTTCTGCTTTGGATGCGCGGATGTACTCGCGCACTTGTTCAAGTGAGGGGGACGGAATTATATCCGTCCCCTTCTCAACCCCGGTTAGCTCGGTGATTGGCTTCATGCCGCTATCGCCTTGAACGTTTCCGACGCTTTGCGACGGAATTCTGGTGTTACGTCATCTTTCGTTCGGATGATCGCCCATTCAGACCAGTGGGCTACCTCACGTGCGGTGCGGATCGCATCCCGCAGGGTCGATGCCGTTGCCGCAACCAATCCGCTACCGACATGAGTGATTGTCCAGTACCCGTCGCCACGGTTGACGGCGAGATGATCGCCAATTGGGACAGCCCATGTTTCCCGCCATTGGTCGGTTTCCCACTTCGTGCGGATCTGAATTTGCCGTACCGCGACGGATTCGCGCTCCGCTGTGAGACGGACCACTTCGTCCCAGTACTCCACATCGTCCGGTTCACAGTTGTACCGCGACTTGAGCGCTTGCTCCAACCTCATCGGAGGTGGTAGCGTACGCCTATGCGATACCGCCCGCGTTGGTTTCGGCTTGGGTTCGCCTTCCCAGATGATGACCAAACGGGTTTCCTCGATTGTTTCTGTGTATTCGAGTCCCGATTTTCGTAGCGAGTCGATCAGGAACTCGCGGCGCTTGACGCTATCAGGACGCGACGGATTGAGTATGACAGCGCGTCCCCGGTTCATGCGGCTACCTCGGTAGGGCACCCGGTTCGCTCGGTCAGCCAATTCGCGGCGCGTTGAGCCTGGGATGCCGCTGAGAAAATCGCCCGTTTGTCGTTCTTGAGAACCTTTAACCACGAATCGATATACGCCGCATGATCCGTACGCGGAGTCAATTCCAATTGCAGCGCAGCCATGGTGTAGGCGCTGCCCAGCTCCGCGATTAACTCTTCCATTCCGTACTGATCGTCTCCGAATCGCTTGCCCAGTTCCCGATTGCACCGCGACGCATGGGAAGTCCAATGCGTGGTTTCATGGGCAAGGACAGAGTAGTACCGCGACGCTTCTGGGAATTGCCGAAACTCCGGCATATACACCGCGTCGGTATCGGGGCGATAGTACGCGCGATTTCCGCCGTCTCGGACAGGAACGCCCACGCTTGTGAAGAATGATTCCGCGCGGGCGATTCGTTCGTTAGCCGATAGCGTGACATCAAAACGCTTGGGGAGTTTTGCGCCGTCTACTTGTTCCAGATTGAAAACTGTGTAGCCCTTGCAAAACAACCGCGTCCGTGTGGCGTCGGTATCATCATCCTTCGATTCTTTGGATTCGCTTTCGTAGCTGCCCCAGTACACAACAGGCGATCCGTGCTCGCCCTTGCGGACCTGTGCCCCGAGGGATTGCCATTGGCGGTACGTGCCCCACAGCGCCGACGAGTAGCCTTTGGTCTGCGATTGGGACCATAGCACGAGCGTATTTACCCCGTGATACGGCTTCGCGGTCGAAACACTGATCGGACTGAAGCCCTTGTCCTGACGGACAACCCAAGGCATCCGGTACGTGCCCGCGCCGTGCTCAATTGCGTTGATAATCGCGTCCGTTACCTTCTGGTAAACGTCGCGTGGATTCGTTGCGGTATTGTCTGAAGTAGACATTCGTGAAACCTAACCTTTCGCGTTTGTTTAGGGGCTGTGCCAGATTGGCGTCTGTCGCAGTCCCGTTCGCTCTAGTGTTCGATTCGCTTCAAGAATCGAACATCAGAAGCACACCCAGAATAAGCGCATCGCGCGTCGCGTGCAAGTACTAATTTGCGATCTAAGGCAAGTTTTTTCTGACGTGCTTTCGGGGTACGTCGGTTAAAGTCGCGATGCTTCCGCGGTCGCGATTCACACGCCGATCGATGACACCAAGATGCGCCGCGGTGCCCCCGACATCGCTCGTCGTTTTGGAAATCGCGACGGGTCCCATGTGCTGATGGTACCGGACGACTGCCGGGGGTAATGTCGTTCTTAACGCCAGTTTGAGGGTGGGACCAGAGGCGCTACCGCAGAGTGGCGCAGTCAGTGCAAAAACACGATTTGAAAAATTGAAAAAAACGAAAAACGAAAAAAATTAGAAAACCAGCTACGCGCAGTGTGGTTTGATACGATTTCGTATCATCGGGGTGATGGTGCTCGATCTTGGACTCGTGTAAGCACGTGGTCGGTCAACCTGTCCAGAGCATCCGTATATTGCACCAGTGCCAACTTCAACGTTTCGTTCGCCTGATGTACCTCTTGTGCAGTACTTGAATCAGGTTCATCCGTGTAGCTGAAAAGCGCTTCCCGTTGTGCTGCGAACGCCCGCTGATATTCCGCGCGCGCAACTTCGAGTTTGGCTAGAAGCTCCGCGAAGCTATCCACGTCAACCATTCCCAACAGCACGTGCGAGATACATCGGTTCCGTACTTTCCTCAATGTCGCGCATGAACGCGAGGAGCGGCTGATCGTTCAGCCGGATCTCAAACAGTCCTGGACTATGGAATTCCTCGCGAGTTTCAACGATCGAACCGATAGGCACGGTCAGGAACGGCTTGTCCGTAACGACCGCGTGGAAAGCTACGAACGGAGAAATGACACGAAAACGTGCGATGGGGGAGGACATACAACGCTCCAAAAAATCGGGATATGAACATCGTACCGTGCATCGTTCGATGGGGCAATATAAATGACTAGTACTGACGAGACGTAACGGTTACTTCAGATCGCATCTCGCCAGACAGTCGCTCTTTTGATCTCGCACGATCGGTTTCATCCACCCTATGCTTGCGGCTTCGCCCACTTCCCGATGATCTTCCATATCGCCTGGACGTAATCGTCAAGCTGAAGAGGTTTGTCAATGAATTCCTTTACGCCAAACTTGATTGCTCGTGCTTCGTCGGCTGGATTTACAGACCCGCTAAACACCACAACTGGAATCCCACGCGGGTTGCATCGCCTCAAGAGTTCCACAGCACGAAACTCCAACACGCCCATATTCGCGATGACAAGGTTTGGGGTGAACCGCACGTTGGATAGTCTCGCCAGTGCTCCTGAGCAGTCATTCGCCGCAATGATTCTGACCGGCGTGGAACCGTGGGCGGTAATGTGCTCTGTGAGCCTTGCTTCCAAAGTACTGTTCTCTACGAGAAGAACTTCCTGGGGCATGGGCATTTCCTGTTTGTAGATGAGATAGCTTTGTTGCGCGAGGGTAGCTGCCGGATTATAGCAACGTCGACACAAACAATCCTTCAATGACGTGGTCTTATGAACATACGTGTGGGATGACATTCGTATCTGCTTTTTGCAGTGGAGTGTTTGATTCGTCCAGCGATGCGGTTGACGTATTAAATTCTCGTTACTACCCGCTCCGTCATCACCGCCCCGGTCGCCCCAGCGGTAGATCGATCCCGATGAGATGTACGATAAAACACATGACCTCCGACGAACGCACGATAGCAAACGCCGCGCTGGGCGCTGGACCTTGGGAGAACCCCGATCAGATCGTCATTGCTGTAGCGCATCTACTGGGGCTTGAACCTCAGCGTGTAGAAGCGGTCTTGCAACGGCTTAGGACTCGGATGGTGCTAGTCTGTGTCAGCGCGGCGAACGCGACGAGCGAAACACCTTCTGTCCGGTATCAGCGCAGCATGGATTGGATGGATGATTAGCGAGATACGCATTCGATTTCTACGATCGCCGAACAGCCGATGATGCTAGGCTAGGAAACCTTGACGCCCCTCTGGTCGCCTTTCGCGGGCGGCTGGCAAAGCAGCACCTTCCATTCCTATGAGACACCAGCGGCAACGGAGGGGCGTCTACTTGGGGAGATGGATTGCGTGTTAAGAGCGTTTCAGCCGAGGCGTTACCTGCGGCACACCGCCACGGAATTCTTTGCCGATCCGTTTTGGCGAGGTCAATGCCCGACGATGGAGACGGTGTTCCGTGTCGCCCTGGTCGGGGATGATCGGGCGTGGCGGGTGCTCGCGCGCACGGCGCTTCGCCCTACGGTTTCTTCTTGGTGAGAAGACCCCCGCCGTAATCCCACTACCTCCCCAATGCAAACACTCAGCGTCGCCGTGGTCGTGATCGTAGGTCTCGGTTTCTTCGGACTCCTCGCAGCAATCCCGTTCCTCCGATTGCGGCAACTGTTCAAACGATCCGAATGGTCCGCGGGGTGCGAACGCGCCGCGATCCGCGAGAAAGCGTGGTACCGTAACACAAACTCCGAGAGGATCTCGACCGAGCAAGCACTACGGTAGCGATATCGAAGACTGTCCTCCGTTTTGCGCCTGTGAGTCTCCAACAGCTCACGGGCGTTTTTTCCTGGTGCGGAGCGGACCCAAAAACACCACGACCCCAGCCCTTGCGGGTGTGATGTCTTTGTTTCGCCGGTATCCAAACACGCGATAATAGCTCGTGGTGAAACCGCGTGCCAGATCAATCGCATCTTGATGATAAGTATTTCGTAGACTCGAAGGTCTACAACTGTCCTTTTTGTAATCGGCGGAATGTTTCGTATGTTGTTCGGTCGTACATGTCATTTGATTGGACAGATAAAAAGCGGTGTTTTGTGTACTTTGTTCAATGCGATTCTTGCGAGAAACAATCGATGCACTTTACATACGTTTCTTTGGAACTTACAATTGGGGGAAATCGTGAGGGCAAGCAGGTTTATAGGTTTATTAACGTTCCCTCCGACGTAGCTTTGGACGACGTGTTCTTCTACTCCGTCCCGACATCGTTCTTTGTCCTCGATGAACGAGTGCCACGAATCCTCCGCGAGCTTCTCACCGAAGCGGAGGGATGTCTCAAGAGTAACTTCCTGACGGGCGGGTCTGCGTGCGCTCGAAAGATCATTTACGAACTCGCGCTCCTCAGCAACGCCACGGGTGAGAATTACGATGAGCGCGTAAAAGCCCTGAAACAGATCCATCCTGAAGTGGATGCCGCTTTCTTCGACACGCTTCTGACCATCCAACAAGTCACAAGCACCAAAGTCCACGAACAATCCTTCGACGGATGGGAAGCAAAACACCTCAGACTGATCCTTGTCTCGCTGCGGGATGTACTCCACGAAATCTACGTCGTTCCCGCACTCAAAGCGGACCGGCGTAAGGAAATCCTTGCTCTGAGGGATACACTTCTTCCTCCGCAGCAGCAGCCCTGAAAACACAAAACCCCAAGTACCGCGTGGTACCTGAGGGTCGTCGGCGGTCGCAAATCGTACGGTATCACTTTGGGGTTGTCGTTGCGGCACCGGTCCGCATCCTCACCAACGCCGCTTCTAGTTCAGCGGTGGTCATCCGACCACCCAGCTTCGCACCGACCCACATAGCCCCGGAGATCAGTGGTATCCGCAGGTTCTCCGCACTTCCATATAGCGCGTCCATCTCGTGGATGATTTCCGCGCTGGTGAATCCTGCCGTGTAGCCTACTTGCGCCTGGGCTGCGTCAAGCACGGTCTTAGGAATTTTCTTCTCATCCTGCTTTCCCGATACTACTCCCATTATCCGTTGTCGCCTCGGTCCGCACCATCCCCGAAAGCCCGTACGCCTGGGCGTATCGTCGCGTTGTCCCGCACGATCAGTTTGAACACACACTCCGGTATGCGGTGTGGTCGACACGCCCGCATGATCGGGTACCCTTGCGCTAGCACCCGCATCTTCTCGGTGCAGCATCCGTACCGTTCCGCCGCTGCGTTGTACGTCCACGTCCGTCCCGCCAGCACATCCGCTTTGATCGCCAGTTCCAACTCCTTCGTGTATTCGACCTTTGGAACGTCGGCGACAGCCGGGGTCGCCACGGGTCCACGTGCGCGGTCGATGAGAGTTTTTATTCGGCGTTGCACGGGGTCACCTGTACCGTCTTTCGGCGGACCGCCGTACGAGCTTTAGACCACGGGGTGTGTCCTGTGGTGGATCGCCCAGCGCCGCATCATACGCACGTTCCGACGCGACGTGTGTGGCGCGGTTGGCGTGCCCGTAGTGAGCTTCCGTAACTTTGATTGATGAGTGCCCCAACCACCGTGACACCATTTTCACCTCCACCCCAGCGTTCAACATTGAAATAGCAAACGTATGTCTCCACGTGTGGGACGACGCGTGATGTGCAAACGGCTTGTCGAGCTGCGCGAGTTTGAATAGCGTTGAGATCCGTTCACGCCAATTATTCACGGCTGTGTCCCGACCGCCAGCACCCGTATAAAACCAGTATTTCTTTCCGCTCGATTCCCCTTTGAATTTCAAGCTGTGGAGTGCATCCACCACCTCGCGTGTGATCGGAACCCGGACCCATTCCTTTGTTTTTTGTTGGGACATGATCTTGATCGCGTATCCGTCGCCGTGTTCGCGTCGCACGAGCTGGGTGTGGTCGAGCGCTACCGCGTCGGAGATCCGCAACCCCGCGTACCGCATCACCAGACACAGCGCGCGCAGCTCCCGAGAGTTGTACTGGTCGAGCTGGCCACGATTTGACACCAGCTCGATCGCGTCCCAAACCTGTGACTCTTCATTCGGTGTCAATCCATATTTGGCAGATGGCGACCCCTTACCGAGCTTGATCTTCTTGGCGTGGTTGTGTTTCAGCCATCCCTGATCAACACAGAATCGGAGGAACCCCCGGAACCGCTCCAGCTCTGCGCGCCGCATGGCGTCGGCTAGGGGAACGTCACCGGCATCCGCCGCGTGGTCCTTGCGGTTCCGATGTGGGTTGAGGTTTTTGAATGATAGAAAACAATCCGTGACGACGGTAGCGTTATCAAATGCCGCCACGGCTTGGTGTCCGTGTTCGACGCACCACGGCACGATCCGCTGGTACAGCAGAACGAGGTACTTCCCCAGCGCAGCGGGTCCGATGTTTTCCCCGTGCGATCCTTTGAGTGCTACCCACCTGTCCGCCGCTTCCGCGACGCCGACGGGTGCGACGGGTGTGGGTGCGGGTGACGGATCGGTCAGAGCTTCCCACCGCTCCCACAGTTCCGTCGTTGCGGCTGCGCGGTCCCAGCGGTTGGTTTCGGTGGACACATGTTTGATCCGGCGTGGTTCGCCGCGAAGGGTTCCTGACACCACGATCGGACACTCACAGTCGGCGCGGCGATCCGTGGCGGTCTGCGGTTGGAACGTGCGGTGGTTCTGCGGGTAGCCCTTGGTGCAAGCCTTCGTGTGTCGCCTGTACGACGTTAACGGCATGGTTCATGGTACACGGACGGTACACGGAAATCAATGGTACCAGAAAAGTGCAGTTTGGCGTTGGTTTGGTGTGGCGGAAGCTAGTGGGGGTCGAACCCACCTGCGACACAAAGTGCCGCACGCTGGTTTTGAAGACCAGGCCCAGCACCGGCCAAGAATAGCTTCCAAGGAGATTCTAGCAGGGCTAAGATGCTGCCCCGGCCTGCTGCGTCCCGGCCAGGCCCAGCTCGGCCGCCCGCTGCTTCATCGCCTTGATGCAGAATTCGATGTGCTGGTCCAGCTCGACACCCAATTCCCGCGCGCCGTTGGTGATGTCGTCGCGGTTGACGGAACGCGCGAAGGCTTTGTCCTTCAGTTTTTTCCGCACCGATTTGGCGTCCACCTCGTGGATGCTCCGGTTGGGCTTCACGTACGAACATGCGGTAAGAAAACCGGCTAGCTCGTCGCAGGCAAATAGCGTCTTTTCGAGCATCGACTGGCGCGGAACGCCAGTGAAATCGGCGTGCGACAGAATGGCCCGGCGGATCTCCTCATCTACTCCGCGCTCGGCCAGAATGGGCTCGCCTTTGATCGGGATGGTCCGGCAGTTCGGGGTGAATCTCCCAATCGAAGTCGTGCAGCAGCGCCGTCACCGACCATTTGTTTTCGTCTTCGGCGAACTTTCGCGCATAGGCGGTCACGCAGGTTTCCACTGCCAGGGCATGCCGCCGGAGGTTGTCCGATTTGGTGAACTCACAAAGAAGGTTCCAGGCTTGTTGGCGATCCATTTCAATTTCGATCCATTCTCAAATTTCGCTCCGTCCCGACCATGGTAACGAAACCGGCGTGATATAGTGAGTGAAGTACCTCTCACGTGGGCCTGTGGCGCAGTTGGGAGCGCGCTTCCATGGCATGGAAGAGGTCGTCGGTTCGAACCCGACCAGGTCCACCAATCAAAACAAAGGGCTTACAGAATCATCTCGATAGTTCCGTCCTCGCAACAGACATCAACTTCATTGGCCTCTGAGAATATCGCTTCAATACGAAAGGCCATCTCCTCCCCTCGACCGCACATCTTAACCAGTCTCTCGGCGAGATCATAGATCTCCCACCACTCTCAGCCTTACGGAAAAGCTCGCGGATTAGGTGCATGTCGCCCGTTGACTGCGGAGGGATTTTTCCGACGCATTGCTCTGGCTTGTAATACTTGGACCACATCGTTTTCCGCCACAAGCGCTGGGCCGTTCCCGGGCCTCGCGACCCACCCCTACGTACGAAACTCTTGCGCCGCGACATACCACACGGGCCTCGTCACGCCAGTGAGCCTCGCACTTGGAGAGATTATAGGCAAACTTCCGGTTTGGCGCCTGCACGTCGATGTCGATCGGGATCGGGTGGCCCGGCTTGAAAACCGCGCTACGGCAAGTCCGGCCGGGCGTGGGACTAGTCCGTCCGCAGAGCCTGAATCACATCCACGCGCGCGGCTCGCATCGCCGGCCACGCGGACGCGACCACGGCCGCTGCCAGCAATATGACCGCCGCCCCAGCCACGACCAAAGCCCCCGGCATTCGCACGTTCTCGAAGTAACTGCCGGCGAGTTGCTGAAGCGCCAGACCGCACGCCAATCCGGCGCCAATTCCCACAGCCGTAATTACCGTCCCCTCCCCTACTACGCGCGCCAGCAGATGCCGCGGCTGCGATCCGACCGCCAGCCGGATGCCGAATTCGCGCGTCCGTGCACTCACCGAAAATGCTAGTACCCCCGCGACACCGACTACTGCTATCAGCAGTGCAACCGTTGCGAACCCTCCGAACACGATCGTGTTCAAGCGGTCCGGCGTCAACACCTCGGCGCGGACATCTTCCAATGTCGAGGCGCGCTCCACCGGCTGGTCCGCCGATAGATTGCGGATGGTCCGGGTGATTGGCGTGATCAGAGCATACGGATCCGATCGAACGTGGACGAAGAGGCGCCCGGAAAACAGCGGTCCCTGGCCGAACGGTGTATACAGAGTCATGGTTGGGCGCGGAACCAAATGCTCGTCGTCAATATCTTTGGCGATTCCGATGACGCGCATCGGCGTCGGCTTCATACCGATGAGGTTGAGCACGGGGTCGGTAAGGGTGATGTGGCGGTTGAGCGGGTCGCGGTCGCCGAACATTCGCTGCGCCACGGTTTGACTTATGATCACGACTGGCTCACTGCCTTTGCGATCGAGATCGTTGAAATCGCGTCCCACCATTGTCGGAACGCCGAGTGAGGCGAAAAATCCGGGCGACACGATACGGAATTGGCCGCGCGGATCGTCTTCTCCATTTCCGCGAACGTGACCCTCGGCTGCGAATTGGAAGCCGGGGCCGAACGTGCCACCCTCGCGCCAGGGCGTAAGCATCCCTAGAGCGACGCCGTCAACGCCCGGCAACTGGCGGACGCGCCGCATGGCTTCTTTGTAAAAATCCACCACCTGGCCATCTGTTCGCCCATACGACATCACAGGCACGTTGATGGAGAGCACTCGGCGCGTGTCCAAGCCGGTGTCGACTGCCTGAAGCGCAAGTAGCGTCTTGAGCAGCATGGTGGCTCCTGCGAGCAGCACAAAGGAGGCGGCGATCTGGGTAATCGCGAAGGCACGCAGACGACGCGACGAACCGCTGGTCATCCTCACGCTGCCATTGGAAAGGCTGATTCCGTTGGTCCGGTCGCCGGACGGCAGTCGCGGCACAAACGCCAGCAGCGCCGCAGCGAAGACGGCAAGTCCAGCGCCAACCCATAGCATGCTGGAGTCGACTGTCAGATCCAGAGCCCGCACCGAGAACCGGGACGCGTATCGCGCCAGGATCGCCACCATGGGCCGCGCGCTCAGTACGCCTAGGGCCGCTCCCGCGCCGCAAAGCAGGAGGCTTTCCGCGAGAAGGACGCGCCGCAACGCGGCGGTACTCGCACCGAGCGCAGCCCGAACCGCCAGCTCACCTTCACGGCGAATCGTCCGCGCCAGAATCAGGTTGGCCACGTTCGAACAGGCGATGATGAAGATCAATCCCGATGCGGCCAGTAGCACCCAAAGCACGGTTTTGGCTTTGGAAGTGATCTGGTCGCGCAGAAATACCGCGTCAATGCGGAAGTCCGCCTTCGCGGGATACGACTCGGGATGCTCTTTCATGATGACGCCGTGCGCCGCTTTGAGCTCGGCGCGGGCCTGTTCGAGTGTCGCACCGGGAGCCAGCCGACCAAATAACTCCGTCATGCGATGGATCCGGCCTGTCACCATCGTCGCGGACAGGTGGTGCGGGCTGGTGACAACGTTGGCGATGATCTCGGTTTCGGCCGGATACGGGATGGACGGTTCCAGCACCCCTACGATCGTCGCTGTACGTGATCCGAATGATCCGAGTCTGATAACTTTTCCGAGCACGGTGGGGTCTCTGTTTAGCACGCTGTTCCAGAAGCGATACGTCAGAACCACGACGCCGGCGGCGTTCGGGCCGTCATCTCGCATGTCGATCAGCCGCCCCAGCACCGGATGCAGGCCCATCACGTCGAAATACGTACCGCCGACAACACCCGCTTGCACCTCGCGAGGCTCGCCCAGCCCATTCAGGGTGAAGCCGATGGTGGAGAAATCGCCGATTGCGCTTAACGATTTAATCCGCTGCCGCAGGTCCTGCACCTCCGGAACGGAAAATACGGCATTCTCCGTGCCTAAGCCCCGCGCGCTCTGCCTGATGTAAATCAGCCTGTTTTCATCGCGATTCACCAACGGCCGCAGCAGAACTCCGCGCACCAGCGTGAAGATAGCGGCATTGGCTCCGATTCCAAGTGCCAGTGTGAGGACCACCGTAATCGTAAGCCCTTTAGCTCCAGCGAGCGAGCGAAGCGCGTACTTCAAATCACGCCAGAAAATTCCAACAGCTTCGCCTAAATCCAATTGATCCGCGCTCATCCCAGTCATAACCAGGCCTCCCCTCTCTCGACTCCGTCAAAGTAATGTCGTTCGACACCGGGCGTTTTCGACATCTTGCCAATAAAAATCTGGAGGCGCACGCAGTCTCCGTTCGAAATCATACGCGACGCCGGGCGTCGATGTTCCATTCTTACTAGAACTTCGGGCGCATAAAGCAAGGCGCGACGATTGCTTGTCACGGACCGTTAAACGTCACGTTGCACGTTGAGATTGCTTTCGATAGTGATGGTTATCATAAGTGAAAAGGAAGGCCGCAATTGCGCGAATGTGCACTAACATACAGCAGGTGGTTGAGGTAAGGGAATGCCTGCTAAGTCGCGATGGTTGCTGAAGATTCCCGAGATCCTTGAATCGGTTGTCGCAGATCGACGCCCCGGTTGTGGGCCCTCCAGCGTGCGAGTCCTTGTTCGGAATCGGGCGGCGGCGCGCCATAGATCTGATGCCGAAATTTGGCGGCTACCGGGCTGTGGCTTTGCCCTTGAACGCCAGGTGCATGTGCCGGACTGCTTTCGAAGCGCTCGCGCGCGAGCGGCACGCCCTTCGGGTTCCAGTGCGATGCATAATGGGACGCCGGCAAGTGAAACGCTGGTTCTGCTGCCATATTCCGCTTATACTTTTGAGCCCCGGTTGCTTTGTTGAACCAGGTCAGCCTGCGCTTTTCCTATGCGGGGGAAAGCGGGCGAACCGCTAACTCCTTTCGCTTGGTGAAATGGAAATGTAAGTGTTGGCGTCCGCTTCCATGGCATGGAAGAGGTCGTCGGTTCGAACCCGACCAGGTCCACCAACCAAAACAAAAACGAGTTTCATTGCTTCGGCCCCATCGGCAGGCCCATCAGCCTATCTGGCGCGACGCTGCTTCTGCGGAATCGGATATTGTATAGAGTGCTAATGCGCCCTATTGCTTCCATCTCTGCCGTTCTTGTCGCCTTCGCCCCGCTCGCCATGGCACAACTTGACTGGCCTACGTTTGGTCACGATCCCGGTAGCAACCGCTATTCCCCTCTGCACCAGATCACGCCCGAAAACGTCACGACGCTGAAGCGGGCGTGGACTTATCACATGAATCCGCAAGGCGCGCAAGCCGGCATGTCGGGCGCGAGCGGCCCCACTTCGGAAACGATTCCTCTGGTGGTTGGCGGCATCATGTACCTCACCACGCAGTTCAAGCGTGTTGTTGCGCTCGATCCCGAAACCGGAAAAGAACTCTGGGCGTTCAGCGTGCCCGACGGGAATCCGGCACGGCGCGGGCTCGCATACTGGGCGGGAGATAACCAGAACCCGCCGCAGGTCTACTTTGGCACCGATACTGGAAAACTCTACGCGCTGAACGCTAAGACCGGCAAGCTTTCTCCCGGCTTCGCCAACGAAGGCGTACTCGACATGAAGCCAGGAGCCTTAAACGGACTGCCTGGCGCGCCCTTTGGCCTCTCTTCGCCGCCGATCGTTTACAAGAACCTCATCATCACCGGCGCGCTGGTGCAGGAAACACCCAGCGTCGGAGCGGCGGGCGATACCCGGGCCTGGGACGTTCGCACCGGCAAACTGGCCTGGACCTTCCATTCGATTCCGCGGCCCGGCGAGACGGGCAGTGATACCTGGGAAGGCGATGCCTGGAAGAACCGCTCCGGCGCCAACGTTTGGGGCTTCTTCACGCTCGACACGCAGCGCGGCATTCTCTACATGCCCTTCGGCGAGCCTACTACAGACTATTGGGGCGGCGATCGCAAAGGAGCTAATCTCTTCGGAACTTCTCTTGTGGCCGTCGACGCGCAGACCGGCAAACGCAAGTGGCATTTTCAGGCGGTCCATCACGATATCTGGGATTACGACCTCTCCGCGCCCCCTGTGCTGTTCGATGTCAAGCAGGCTGGCCGGACGATACCGGCTGTCGCGCAGGTCACGAAGATGAGCTTTGTCTACATCCTTAATCGAGTCACTGGCGAGCCGGTTTACGGAGTGGAAGAACGGCCCGTGCCGCAGGATGACATACTGCCGGGCGACACCACCTGGCCCACGCAGCCCTTCCCAGTGAAGCCGCCGGCGCTTGCACGCAACAGCTTCCAGCGTTCCGATATTGCAACGGTGACCCCGGAACTCCAAAAATTCTGCGAGGCGCTGTTCGACAGCGTTCCCGGCGGAATGCACGCTGGCGGTCCGTTCACACACTATTCGACCACACCTAGTGTTATCTTCCCCAGCTCGATCGGCGGTGGTAACTTCAACCCTTCCTCCTTCGACCCGGCGCTGGGCTATCTCTTCGTCAACACGCAGGACCTGGGCAGCACCAACGTTATGGTCCCAAGCAAAGACGGTAAAGCCTTCGACCGTGTGCCTTATAAGGGATCGATGCGGTTCTGGAAACAGGACGAGCGTCTGCTTTGTAATCAGCCGCCATGGGGCAGATTGACGGCGATCAACGTCAACACGGGCGAGATTGCGTGGCAATCCATTCTGGGCGTCAGTGACAATCTTCCTGAGGGCAAACGTAACACCGGCCGGCCGAATTTGGGAGGCTCCCTTGCAACGGCCGGAGGCCTCGTTTTCATCGGTGCGACCGACGACGGTCGGTTCCGCGCCTTTGATGCCAAGACGGGCAAGGAACTCTGGACCGAAAAGATCGAGGCCGGTGCGCACGCGGCTCCGATCAGCTATCAGGGTAAGAACGGAAAGCAGTACGTGGTTATCGCGGCCACGGGCGGAAGTCAGTTGTTCGATCCCAGTCGCGGCGATTCATTGATTGCCTTTGCTTTGCCATAGGTGTCGTCAGAGAGCTCGATTCCCGGCCGTCCTAATTCCACGCTAGGATAGACCCATGCGATTTCTTCTTTTTTCAACAATCATCGCCTCGATGAATTTCATGCTCTCCGCTCAAGCACCCACCCAACCAGCCATGACTCTGACGATTCCGGGATTTCCCGACGGGGGCCAAATTCCAGTGAAGTTCAGTCAGGCCGCTCCTGGCGTTGCCGTCGGCGAAGGTACGTCGCCGGCGATGAGCTGGGCTAACGTGCCCGCCGGGCACGCAGAGTTTCTTCCTCAACATGCACGACATGGATCTCGCCCGCAACAAGACTACTGACGATCAGGCCCACTGGGTCTTTTGGAACATTCCCGCTACCACGACCGGTTTACCCGAAGGCGTACCCAAGGGATCGCAACTGCCCGACGGAAGTTATCAGATCAGCGCCACAGGACCGATGTACCGCGGTCCGGGAGCCGGCGCGAACGGTCCCTTCCATCACTATGTGTTTGAGCTTTATGCCCTGGACATCAAGCTGGACGTGAAACCATCGGCCGACGCTTTCGAGACACGCGCCAACGTAATGAAAGCTATTCAGGGTCACATCCTGGCGAAAGCGGTCTACGGGGGCTTGTTCCGGCGTCCGAAGTAAGCACGACAACGACTGGCCACAATAAATGGTCAAGGAGGAGCCGCCATGCCCTTTTACGAAAAAGGCCCCGTTCGCATCCACTATGAGGAGGCCGGTTCCGGCTTCCCGTTGTTGCTCATCGCCGGCGGGGGATTGAATTCGACCATCTCCGGCTTGATCGGCGGCAGTCCCTTTAACCCCATCGAGGAGTTTAAGGGAGAGTACCGCTGCATCGCGGCGGACCTCCGCAACGCCAATGGCGGCCAGTCCTCCGGCCCGCTCGAGATCGACCGCCCGTGGGATGCATATACCGATGACCATCTCGGGGTCGATGGATCACTTGGGCATCCAGAAGTTCATGGTGATGGGCTTCTGCATTGGCGGCCCCTTCATCTGGAACCTCTTGCGGCGGGCGCCGGATCGTATTGTCGCAGGCGTGCTGGCGCAGCCCAGCGGATCGCGTCCAGAGATGCGCGACCTTTTCTACGAAACCAATATGAAGGGCTGGGGTCCGGAATTGGTCAAGCGCCGGCACGAAATCACGATGGAGACGGTCGACAAATTTCTGACCAAGATGTACCGCACCAACCCCGACTTCGTCTTCACCGTGACCCGCGATTTCGTGCGCAGTTGCCAGACGCCGGTACTGATCCTGCCGGATGATATTCCGCCGCATCCGTACGCCGTCGCCATGGAAGCCGCGATGCTCGCGCCCAAGGCCGAAGTGAGCATATTCCCGTGGAAGGAGCCCAAGGAGCGGATTCCCTTGGCGGTGCGCCAAATACATTCCTTCCTCCGGGCACACCGCCCAGCTTCTGCCTAGACGGCGGCGCATCTTTACAGACGCTCGTGGAATACAGATACGCGTGGAATCCTGGAGGCCGAAGGCTCAAGCACGCCAACTAAAGTTTCCTACGCGGGAGACGGGATCGTGTTTGCCATAATAGAGGTAAATCCGCGCCCATGTCTCGAGCCACCGATACGTTTGTAGAACAGAACCAGACCCGCTTCCTGGAAGAGCTCAAGGATTTTCTACGCATCCCCAGCATCAGCACTCTGCCTGAGCATAAGCCCGATGTCCAAAAAGCCGCCCACTTCGTCGCCGATAGCCTGAAGCGCGCCGGCATTGAGAACGTCGAGATTATTCCCACCGCCGGCAATCCACTGGTCTATGGCGACTGGCTGCACGCCCCTGGCAAACCCACGGTGCTGTGCTACGGCCATTACGACGTCCAGCCGCCCGATCCCTTGGAACTGTGGCATAGCCCGCCCTTCGAACCCGCCGTCCGCGACGGCAAATCTACGCCCGCGGCTCGGCCGACGACAAAGGCCAGATGTACATGCACATCAAGGCCGTCGAGGCATTGCGCGCGGTCAATGGCACCTCCCCGATGAATCTCAAATTCCTAGTCGAAGGCGAAGAGGAAATCGGCGGCGCGTCCATCGCCAGATACGTCGCCAAAAATCCGGCCAAGCTGAAGGCCGACGTCGCGCTGGTTTCCGACACAGCGCTGTATGCCGAGGGACTTCCCACCCTCTGCATCGGACTGCGCGGGCCTGGTCTACATGGAAATCGAAGCCACCGGCCCAGCGCGCGATCTGCATTCCGGACTGTATGGCGGCGCTGCTCCGAACCCGGTTTTCGGCTTGATCGAGCTGCTATCGAAATGCAAAGATCCGCAGCGGCAACATCCGGATTCCCGGCATGTACGACGACGTAGCGCCGCCCGCCCCGGCGGAAAAAGAGAGCTGGAAGCTGCTGCCATTCAAAGAAGCTGAATTCCTCAAGAACGAGGTCGGCGCAACCGCCCTGACGGGCGAACCGGGCTATTCCGTTCTGGAGCGAATCTGGGCGCGGCCGACGTTCGAAGTCCACGGCATTGCCGGCGGATTCACCGGTGCCGGCGCAAAGACCGTGATTCCCTCCAAAGCCACTGCCAAGGTGAGCTTCCGGCTGGTTCCCAACCAGAATCCCGACAAAATACTGGCTTCGTTTCGCGAATTCTTGCAGAAGAACACGCCCGCCGGCATTCGGATCGAACTCCGGGTGCTCAGCGCCAGCCCGGCTGTAATGGTGGATCCGGACCATCCCGCCATCCAGACTGCGGCCGGGGCGTTCAGTGAGATGTTCGGCCGCCCACCGTATTTACGCGCAGCGGCGGCTCGATTCCCGTCGTCGGCGATTTCGCCAACGCACCTGCAGCATCCCATCCATTCTGATGGGCTTTGGGCTTCCCGACGACGGCCTGCATTCGCCCAATGAGAAATATCGTCTGGAGAATTACTACACAGGGCATCATGACGATCGCGCATTTTTTCGAGGAGTATGGCCGATAGACAGCTAAGGTTTCCTTTGGCAGCGAAAACTCAGAATCCGGCTCCGGCCGAAAGCGTGGTTCGGTCGGCTGGGATCGTCTCGGTGGCCGTGGCCATGAGCCGCGTCTGACCGGCTTGGTGCGTGAGATGCGTCATGGCCCGGCTGTTCGGCGCGGGCTTCGTTTATGACGCCTTCCTGCTGGGCTTTCGCATTCCCAATCTGACGCGCGATCTGTTCGCCGAAGGGGCCCTTTCCTCTGCCTTTGTCCCCATTTTCACCCAGACTTTGGCGCAAAAAGGCAGTAAAGAAGCAGCCGTTCTGTCGAACCTGGTCGCTACCGCGCTGATCCTCCTCGTGGGTTCGTTGTGCGTTCTGGGGGTCATCTTCAGTCCGGCGCTGGTCCATCTGCTGGCCGCAGGATTCCGCCAGGTTCCCGGCAAATTCGAGCTGGCCGTCAAGATGACGCGCATCATGTTCCCGTTCCTGCTGCTGGTCGCGCTGGCCGCCCAGGCCATGGGCGTACTGAACGCCTGCAATCGCTTCGCGGTGCCCGCTCTGGCCTCGACGTTCTTCAACATCGGCTCGGTCGTGTTCGGCTTAGCGCTCGGCTACTGGCTCGGCCCGATGCTCGGTATCGAGCCGATCACCGGCATGGCCATCGGCGTGGTGCTGGGAGGGGCGCTGCAGCTCGCCTGGCAGATCCCGTCGCTGCGTCGCGAGGGCTTCGGCTTTCACCCGGCCTTCGACTGGTCCCATCCCGGCCTAAGGCACATCATCCGCCTGATGGGCCCGGCCATCCTCGGCAACGCCGCCGTGCAGATCAACGTGATGGTCAACACCAATTTCGCCTCGCGCATTCCCCGGTAACGGTCCGGTGAGCTGGCTGGGCTACGCCTTCCGTTTCATGCAGCTGCCGCTCGGACTCTTCGGCGTCGCGATTGCGTCGGCAACCTTACCCTCCATATCGCGAAGCGCCGGCGCGGGCAACTTGGACGAATTCCGGCGTACGTTGTCGCGATCGCTCGGCATGGTGTTTCTGTTAACCCTGCCGTCCTCAATCGGACTGATCGTTTTGGGCAACACCATGATCGGCGCCATTTACCAGGGCGGCAAATTTCAGGCCTTCGATACCCAGCAGACCGCGCTGGCGCTTTCCTGCTACGCCATCGGATTGGCCGGATATTCCGCGCTCAAAGTGCTGAATCCGGCGTTTTATGCCTTGCACGACGCGCGAACGCCCATGCTCATCAGCCTGATCTCCATCGCGATCAACTATGCCACCGCATCGCTACTGCTGGGCCGAACCAGCTTAGGGCACGCCGGCCTGGCGCTCTCCACCTCCGCGGTCGCGATCTTCGGAGCCGTGGCTTTGTTCGCCATTCTCCGCGGCCGGATTGGGGGCATTCACGGCCGGGCCTTGCTGACCAGTATTTGGAAAATCACCCTGGCCTCGGCGGTGATGGGCGGAGCGGTGTGGTTTTCCAGCCACGGGATTCAACAATGGCTCGGCGTTAGCAAGCTGGCCCGTCTGGTGGATCTGGCGATTTCGATCCCAATCGGCCTCATTGTGTTTTATGGAGCTTGCCGAATACTTCGAGTTGCAGAGCTGGATCTGGCCACGCGAGCGTTGGCTGGCCCGATTCTGCGCCGATTCCAGCATTAACTCTTCTAAAAACCCTGCGCCTCGGAAGCAAAAAATACGGTAATCTTTACATCGCCGACGTATATACGCGGCAGAAGGAGATTATCAATGTTGAAGAAACTTGGGTTGTTGAAGAAAATGGTGTTAATGAGTGCGGTTCTGCTTTCGCTCGCTTACCCAAAGCGGCCGGTGGTGATGGGTAATCCAATTCCTCCGTGCCCGCCCGCCTGCGAAGCACGTTAGCGTTTCATCTCTTGACAGTTAGCCTAAACTGTCGTACAAAGGCCCCGGAGGTGTCATCCTGCGGGGCCTGACCTGGATGGAGCAAGTGGTTTGGATTACGTCTCTGTGTGTTCGCGTCGGATTGGTGGCGCGCCTGTCATTTATCAACCCCAAACGATATCGATGGTTTATCTCTTATCTGATCGCGATTTCGGTTGGCACTTTGTACCTCTTGTCTATTCCACTTCACAGCACGACCTACGCGATTTCCTGGATCATAGTTGAAATTTCGTCCTTGTTCCTCCTGTATGCGGCAGCGCTCGAGATCTTCGGGAATATTGCAGAGCACTTCGGAGGTGCAAATCGTGAGGGGAGAATCGTCTCCTATCTGGGCCGTATATTAAATGCAATTATGGCGCTGTCGCTAGTTGCCTGCATTGCTCTCACGGTTTTCGATGCGCGGGTAATGCTTGACAAGCAGGCATTCTCAGTGGGTACTGCCGTCTCCGCCGCGGTGTTGTTGATGCGCATCGCCACCTCGACGCTGGCAGTGTTTTTGGCGGGCAGCGCCCTGTATTTCTCGCGCTTTCGCGTTACATTTCAACCGAATCTGCGCAGTCATGGTCTTCTGTTCACCTTCTGGATGGTCGTCTCGGCAGCGGTGATGTTCTGGCGCAATATGGATAAGTCGAGCACCGACTTGATAAATATCGCTTTCCTGTCGCTATCGACCTTGATCTTTGGCTTCTGGATCGTGGCCGTCAACAAAACTGGAGAATCGATACCGGTTCGCTTGCCTGTTTCCGCCGGCCATCCGCGGGGCGATCGGGAAATCCTGATCGCGTTCCTAAGAAGGCTTACGCGGCAGCGCTGAGCAAGCGGCCGAGTCGCTCGAAACAACGCTGAACCTGTCCGCTGTCGCGCCGCGGGAACCCGATATAGTACAGCACGCCTTCCAGCGCCAGCTTCACCAGCATCTTCTGCACCAACCAGGAAGCTTTGTCCAGTTCGATGAATGCTTCGCCGTCGTTGGGGGCCACCCAAAGCGGCAACGCGCGCAGATCCCGGCTCAATTCACCAAGATATTGGAAGTAAATGGCCGCACGTTCTCTTCTAAAATGGCCGACGTCCGAATACTGTTGGTGTTTGAGGAAAGTGACGTCCGCGGCGGAAAGCAGCTTCAGCATTGGCCGGTATTGATCGAGAAAAGAGGAGAGATCTTGCGACCCGATAGATTCGGGGCCCAGGGAGCCTGGCTCATGCGGGTCATCATTGACCAGTCGCAACACGATCTTTACCTGATTCTTTTTACACTAAGTTCCAGGCAACTGTCAATGAATTAAGTACTTGATGTCAGCGCCCCGGTCCGAGCCAAAACGATAGGTCGGCCCCGCTGATCACAGCGGAAGGAAATATTCTCGGAGCGCCGCAACTCCAACAGACTGTATGATGTCTGCCCGTGGGGTGGGCGTGGCCTCACCTGATCAACATTCTAGATCTGCTCGCGAGGTGGTAAAATCTGAACAGATGACCGAAGAGATAGAGCAGGTCACCCGCCTCCAGTCCCTGGATTTGCGAATCGGTGAGCTGGAGCGGGAAATAGCCACCCTACCCAAACACATCGCACAGATCGAAAAAGCACTGGATTCCCACCTGCGCAGGTTGGAAGCCGATCGCGCGGCCCTGGCCGGCAATCAGAAGGAACGCAAGCGCTTGGAAGATGACAACAAAGTGGAGAACCAGAAAATCTCCAAGCTCAAGGACCAGATGTTGGGCGCCAAAACCAACGAGCAATACCGCGCCTTCCAGCATGAAATTACCTTTTGCGAAGACGCGATTCGCAAAGTCAGAGGACCGGATTCTGGATCTCATGGCCGAAGCCGAGCCGCTGGATGCCAATGTGAAGAAGGCCGAAGCCGCTCTCAAGGAAGAAAAGCAACAAGTCGAGGCGGAAAAGGACCAGGCCCGCGAGCGCACCGCGGTGGATCAAAAGCAACTCGAGCAATTGCTGGCCGAGCGCAAAGTTTTGGTCGGCGGGCTGAAGCCGCAAACCGTGTCGGCGTACGAGCGCATCCGGAAAAAATGGCACGGCGTGGCCGTGGCTGAGGCTGCTGAAGGGCGCTGCTCGGGCTGCCACATGGTACTGCGGCCGCAGTTCTTTCAAGACCTGCGGCATAGCGACCAGGTAATGTTTTGCGAGAGCTGCGGCCGTATCCTTTATTACAATCCGCCGGTCAGCTTCGAGCAAGATTTGGTGGCCCAGCCGCAACAGTAAATTGCGGCTCCGCCGGAAATGTTTCCCCCGTCGCGCTAACATGCTTGTCATGGCCCGCCTTCTGATCGCCTTCCTGCTCTTTTTGGTTACTTTACCTGCTCAGACTGTCATCCGTTTGGGCACCATCATCCCCAAAGATTCGCCCTGGGACGCGATCCTCACCAAGATGGGCGAGGAGTGGACCAAGGCCTCAGGCGGGAAAATCGAGCTAAAGATTTATCCTGGCGGCGAACAGGGCGACGAGCCGGAGATGGTCCAAAAACTTCGGATCAAGAAGCTACAGGCAGTGGCGCTCTCGGGCGCCGGGCTAAGTGGAATCGACGCCGCAGTTTCTGCGCTCCAGATTCCCATGATGCTCAGCTCGTACGAAGAGCTGGATTACGTCCGCGATCACATTTCGGATCGTCTGGAGAAGGGGCTCGCACAGCGCGGATTCATCGTTCTCAACTGGGGCGATGCCGGGTGGGTTCACTTTTTCACCAAGCAGCCGGCCGTGCATCCCGACGACATCCGTAAGATGAAGATGTGCGTGCTGCAAGGCGACAACAGCACTTTCGAGCTCTATAAGATCAATGGATTTCGACCAGTTTCGCTGGCCGCCACGGATATTCTTACCGGCCTGCAAACCGGATTAATCGACGCGTTTCAGTCGCCTCCGCTGGTGGCGCTGAGCAATCAGTGGTTCGGCGGAGCGAAGAACATGTTGGATATCCAGTTCGCACAACTCGTGGGCGCGACCGTTATATCGAAAGACGTTTGGGACAAGATTCCGGCGCCGTTGCAAAAGGATATGATGCAGTCTGCGCGCACCGCCGGCGTGTCGTTGCGCGAGGAGATTCGCAAAGCCGAGGCCTCTTCCATTCCTCTGATGCAGCAGTTCGGTCTGAACGTAGTGCATGCCGATCCGAAAGCCGTAGCCGAATGGCGCCAGCTTTCTGAAGCCATCTGGCCGAAGCTGCGCGGCACCATGGTGCCGGCGGATCTATTCGATCAAGTGAAGCGGCTGCGGGACGAATATCGGAAAGCGCATCCAGGCTCGACAGCCGCAGGCATGCCGTGAGCGTCGCCACACCGCCTCCGGAAAACGCCGCACCGGCCACTCCGCTCGAGATTTTCGAAGATTCGTTTTCAATCCTGGCTCTGTCTCTGATGACCCTACTGCCGGTGATCGAAATGGTGTCACGGCAATTCCGGTGGCCGGGGATTCCCGGGTCGGCCGTGGTCGTCCAGCAGCTCACCTTGTGGATCGGCATGCTGGGCGGCATGCTCGCGTCGCGCTCCGATCGTTTATTGGGGCTGTCGTCCAGCGCGATGCTTCCGGATTCCTGGCGCGTCCCCGCCAAGATTCTTTCCGGCGCGGCCCTCGCGGCCGTTTCCACGTGCCTGGCGTGGGCAAGTTGGGTGTTCGTCAAGACTGAACGCGAGTCCGGCAGCGAGTTGCTTCCGGGCGTGCCGAAGTGGACTGCACTCGCCATTATGCTGGTCGGCTTCGGCGTGATTGCGTTGCGCGCGGTGTTGCATGCCAGTCCAAATTGGAAAGGCCGCCTGCTCGCGGCTCCCGGCCTGGTCATCCCGGCCCTGCTCGGCTTCGTCATTCCTGTCGGTGCCCCCGGCGTCATGCCGTTAGCTCTACTAATGCTGGCCTTCGTTACGTTTCTGGGGCTTCCGATCTTCGCCGTATTCGGCGGACTCGCCTTGCTGCTCTTTTGGAATAGCGGGACGCCCGCCGCATCGGTTCCGGTGGAGATGTACCGGCTGGTGGCATCGCCGCTGCTGCCTTCCATCCCTTTGTTCACGCTGGCTGGCTATTTCATGGTGCAAGGCGGGGCAACGAAGCGCCTGCTGCACGTCTTTACGGCGCTTTTTAGTTGGATTCCCGGGGGCCTTGCGATTGCCACCGTCGCCATCTGCACTGTGTTCACCTTCGCTGGCTCGGGCCTCACGATCCTGTCGCTTGGCGGGTCTTTTGGTGCCGATGCTGATCAAGACTCGCTATCCCGAAAACTTTTCCATCGGATTGCTCACCGCTTCGGGGTCGTTGGGCCTGCTGTTTCCCACCAGCGTTCCGGCAATTTTATACTGCGTATATTCAAATACTCCGCTGCCGCGATTATTCACCGGCGCGATTTTGCCTGAACTGCTCATGGTCACCTGCGTGGCTGCCGTCGGCATTTACATGGGATTGAAGCACAAGGCGGTGCGCGAGCCTTTCGTGCCACGCGAAGCCGCCGCCGCCGTCTGGAACGCCAAATGGGAGCTGATGTTACCGGTGATCATGATCGTCGGGCTGTTCGGTGGCTTTGGGACTCTGACCGAGGCCGCCGCGCTTACGGCCTTCTGCGCCTTCGTGGTCGAAGTATTTATTTATCGCGATCTGAAGCTCAACCGCGATTACCGCGAGGTGTTCGTCGAATGCGCGACCATTGTGGGAGGCATCCTGCTGATCCTGGGCGTCGCGCTGGGCTTCACCAACTATTTGATCGACGCCGAAGTCCCCTCGAAACTCATCGACTGGGTGCGGACGCACGTCCAATCGAAATACGTCTTTCTGTTATTGCTTAATGCGGCCTTGCTGGTGGTTGGCGCGCTGATGGACATCTTCGCGGCGATCTTGGTAGTAGTGCCGCTGATCAAACCTCTCGCTGCCGCCTACTCGATCGATCCGGTGCAAATGGGCGTGATCTTCATCGCAAATCTGGAGCTCGGCTATCTGCATCCGCCCGTCGGCATCAATCTATTTCTGTCCGCCTACCGGTTCAAGAAGCCGATGGGCACCATCATCTGGGCAACTCTCCCGTTCCTGTTCATCCTGATGGGCAGTGTTCTGCTGATCACTTATGTGCCGTGGCTGACCACTGCGCCGCTGCGCTGGTTCGGCAAGTAAGCTTTTGTGTGACAATCGCTCTCTGACGATCGCGGCTCAGAATCAGCGCTTCCGAGCAGCGCGCGTCAGCAAGCTATTATCACGAGCGCTTCCATTTGGAGACTTAGACGATGTTTCAATTGTGCTAAGATCCGGTCTTGATACCCACCTGGGAGTAGGAATCAAGTGAAAGCATACGAAGGCACAGACGTCAGAAACGTTGCTCTGATCGGACACGGACACAGCGGTAAGACTACCCTCACGGCCGGTCTTCTTTACACCGCCGGCGCAACCAATCGGTTGACGCGCGTCGACGAAGGCAATACCGTCACGGACTTTGACGACGATGAGATCCAGCGCAAGTTGTCCATTTCGACCGCCGTGGCGTTTGCCGAATGGGCCAAGAAAAAGATCAATCTGATCGACACGCCCGGCTTCAACATCTTTATCAACGATACGAAGGCTTCGATGGTCGCGGCCGAGGGCGCCTTGGTGGTGGTGGATGGTGTTGCGGGCGTGGAGGTGCAAACCGAGAAAGTGTGGAGCTTCGCCGACGAGTTCAAGTTGCCGCGAGCCATCGTTATCGACAAGCTCGACCGCGAGCGCTCCGATTTCGACCGCGCCTTGGCAAGCGTCCAGGGCGTTTTCGGGCGTATGGCCGTCCCGGTTCATTTACCCATAGGGTCCGAGAAGGACTTTAAGGGCGTTATCGATCTGGTCCGGATGAAGGCCTACAGCTACACCAACGACGGCGATGGTAAGGGCAAGGAAAGCGATATTCCGGCCGATCGCGCGGATGCCGCGCAGAAAGCGCATGAGACCCTGGTCGAAATGGTGGCGGAGGGCAATGACGCGTTCATGGAGGAATTCTTCGAGAAAGGCACACTGCCTGTCGAGCACATCCAGGAAGGGCTTCGCGAGGCCATCCGCGAAAGGCGCATCTATCCGGTGCTGTGCGCCTCGGGCTTGCGCAACATCGGCTCCGATCTGTTGCTTAACTTCATCATTGAAAACTTTCCTGCGCCGACCGAGCACGAACCCCTTGCCGGAAAAATAAATGACAAAGACGCGACGCGCGCCATCAAGGACAGTGAACCGGTATCCGCCTTCGTTTTCAAGACGGTGGCCGATCCGTTTGCCGGACGTGTTACTTACTTCAAAGTGATGTCGGGAGTGGTGAAGAACGACGCCAACCTGGTGAATGCCCGGACCGGCGGCGGCGAACGTCTGGCCCATATCGGCGCTCTCGAAGGAAAGACGATGCCGCCAGTCACAGAACTGAGAGCCGGTGATATCGGCGCGGTTGCGAAGCTGAAAGAGACGCTCACCGGCGACACGCTGGGCGAGAAAACATCGCTGATCAGTTATCCGCACGGTGCACTTGCCCGAGCCATCTATCGCGTTTGCGATTTCGGCCAAGAGCCGCCAGGATGAGGACCGCTTGGGCAATGCCGTCTCCAGAATTCTCGAAGAGGATCAGTCGCTGCGTTTTTATCGCGATCCGCAGACCAAGGAATTCCTGCTCGCCGGCAGCGGCCAGCAGCATGTGGAAGTTATCGTAAGCCGCCTGAAAAAGCGCTACGGCGTGGATGTGGAATTGAAAGCTCCCAAGATTCCTTACCGCGAAACAATCCGCGGCAAGGCGGAGGTGCAAGGCAGGCACAAGAAGCAGACCGGCGGCCACGGTCAGTTCGGCGACTGCTGGATTCGTCTCGAACCGCTTGCGCGCGGCGGTAAGTTTGTGTTCGCCAACGAAGTGTTTGGCGGCGCGATTCCCCGCAACTTTATTCCGGCCGTAGAGAAAGGAATCGTCGAAGCGGCCGCGAACGGTTTTCTCGCCGGATTTCCAGTGGTGGATTTCAAAGTAACTGTCTATGACGGGTCCTATCACGATGTCGACTCGTCCGAAATGGCGTTCAAGCTGGCGGCACGCAAGGCGTTTAAGGCCGGCATGCAGCAGGCTAAACCGACCTTACTCGAGCCGATCATGAACGTCGAGGTTCAGGCGCCGGTTGAATACGCAGGCGACCTGATGGGCGATCTCAATGGCCGGCGCGGCCGTATTCAGGGCATGGACACCAAAGGCAGCACGCAGATCATCAAGGCGCAGGTGCCGATGGCCGACATGCTCAGCTATCAGAACGACCTGATTTCGATGACTCAGGGCCGCGCGTCGTTTCAGATGGAATTTTCGCACTACGATTACGTCCCCTCGCTGCAGGCCGACAAGATCATCGCCGCCGCTAAGGCCGCCAAGACCGGCGAAGAAGAGGAAGAGGAGTAAACGGAGGTCAGCTCCGACGTTTCTTTCGCGAGCGCTCCGGCTCGATCAGAGAGAACTGCAGCTTGTGCTCCACGGCTCGACGCGGTCAAGCAACACCTGCACAGTATCGCCGATCGAAAATTCCCGACGTGTGCGCTGGCCGATGATCTTGCGCGTGTTCTCGTTGAACATGTAACGATCGCCGGGCAACGTGTCGATCGGGACCAGCCCTTCGACGAACAGATTCTCCAGCTCGACAAAGAATCCGAAGCGCGTGGTGCTGATGATCAGGCCGGTGAACTCCTCGCCTACGCGGTCCTCCATGAACTTGGCCTTTTTCCACTCCACCAACTCGCGTTCGGCGTCGGCGGCGCGGCGTTCGGTTTCTGAACAATCGTCGGCGATGCGAGCTAGAGTCTCCGGCGCCAGGATGTTGCGCTTGCCGTCGAAGAAAGCGCTGAGGATGCGGTGGACGATAAGATCCGGGTAACGGCGAATTGGCGACGTGAAATGCGTGTAGCTGGTGGCGGCCAGCGCGAAATGGCCGCGGTTTTCGGCGCTGTAGCGTGCCTGCTTGAGCGATCGCAGCATCAGGTAGGTGAGGATGCGCTCCTCTGGTTTGCCTTCGATCTTAGCGATCAGCTTTTGATAGTTGCGCGAGGTGACGGCCATGTTGTCGCCGGCGATCTCGACATCCTTTCGCCTCATCCGGCCATCGCGCCCGCGCTCGCTCATGCGGAATCGTTTCACAGGCAGCGCGCCGATGCCGAGCGAATAGCCGAAATGGGAGGCGATTTCTTCGAACTCCAGCACGCGCTTGGGGTCGGGTTTCTCGTGGATGCGGAATAGCGAAGGAATGCCGGCCTGCTCCAGGTGCGATGCCACGGCTTCGTTGGCCGCCAGCATAAATTCTTCGATCAGCCGGTGCGCGATGTTGCGAGGGCTGCGCTTGACGCCGGTCATCTCGCCGAACTCGTCGAACTCGATCAGCGGCTCGGGCATATCGAAATCGATCGCGCCGCGCTGGACGCGTTTGCGATTCAGGATGAGCGCTAGCTCTCGCATCAGCTCGAAGCGGGCGATTAAAGGCTGATATCGCTGACGGAGCGCCGCGTCGCCTTCGAGCAGCGCGTGAACGTCGGTGTAGGTCATGCGCTCTACGCTGCGGATGATGCCCCGGCCAAACTCTTGCGCGACAACGTCGCCGCGATGATCGATTTCGAGCAGCACGGAAAGCACCAATCGATCGACGCCGGGTTTGAGCGAGCAGATTTCGGTGGAAAGCTCGAGCGGCAGCATGGGCACGGCGCGGTCGGGAAAATAGACGCTGGTGCCGCGCAGCAATGCTTCTTCATCGATGGGCGTGCCAGGCGTGACGTAATGGCTGACATCGGCGATGTGGACATGCAGCGCGTAATTGCCGTTGGCGAGACGATCCACCCAAACGGCGTCATCGAAATCGCGGGCGGTTTCGCCATCGATGGTGACGATGTCCATGCCGCGGAAGTCCTGACGGCCGGCCAATTCGTCCGTACGAATGATGTTCGAAACATTCTGGGCCTGAGCTAATACCTCGGGAGGAAACTGGTGCGGGATGTGATGCTTACGGATGACGATCTCGACGTCGACGCCGAAGTCGTCGGGATGGCCGAGTACTTCGATGACACGGCCGACTGCGTGTTCGCCGTCTTCAGGGAATTCCAGGACCTCGACGTTGACGATCATGCCGTCGAGATCGCCGGGGCCAGAGACAGGAATCGGCGCGACGCCTACCCGGTCGCGATTGCCGGATTTGGGCGGGATCTCCATGCCTTCGGGAATGTCGATCCACTGGCGAATGCGGTCGTCATGAGGGATGACGTAAGACCCACGCTTGCGGAGCCGAAATTCGCCGACCACGGTCGGATGGGCGCGGCGGAGGATTTTGACGATTTCGCCGTCGGCGCGGCCGTCGTTCTCGATGCGCGCGATGTGGACCACCACGCGATCCCCATGCATGGCGGTTTGGGCGGAATCGCGCGGAATGTAGACGTCTCCGCGCAGCCCTTCGATGGGATGATCGGGGATCACGAATCCATAGCCATCGCGGTGCATGTTCAGGCGTCCGGTCACGTATTCGCGGCTCAAGCGCGTGAGCACGAAGTGGCCGGATTTCACTTCGACCAGGTCGCCGCGCTGCTCCAAGCGGTCGAGAGCCGCGTCGAGCTCTTCGCGGGAAGAGCCGCGAGTTCCGAGCTCACGGACGAGCTGTTTGAAAGTGGCGCGCGCGTGCGGAAGCCGGGCGATGTGGTCGAGGATGGAGGCGTCGGTCACGCCCCAATTATAAAGTGCGGTGCTCCGGTTCAACGAAGCGCTGAAGGAATGACGGTGAAGGCCGCCGAGGGTGAGATGGTCTGGTTGCGAATGCGGTCCGTCACGCGGAGCTTCAAAGTATACGAGCCAGGCGCGAAACTTGCGAGTGGAATCAATTTCTCGACTACCACTCGTGAAGTTGCTCCTGGAATGTCACTCACTTCCTCGGTGTAATTGAGAACCGTTTGATGGGAGTTGTTTACAACCTGATACTCGATGGAGCCGCTCGCCTTATGAGTCATAGGGTCGGGCACAAAGTGATAGAGCTGAACATAGAATCCAAGTTTTTCGTCATTCGCGAATGTCGCACTCGGTCGCGGCCGTATTTTGATGTCGCCGACGGTGAAGGCCCCAGCGGCAAGATTCTTGGTCGGCAGTCGCTCCAAGATGTCGGCCAGAATTAGAGAACTAGCCTGGAGCTTTTCTTCGTCCGAGCCCGGAACGTCGAGCACGCCAACCTGATCGAGAAACGCGCGGTTCGCGGCCGGCGACGGGTCGCCGCGCAAGTTTGCCAGCGCATACTTGTCCGTTGGGTCGACGATGAGCCGATACTCGCCGGTATTCGTGTGATCGACGAATTCAAAAACTACGTCGTTCCCGATGCCTTCGAGATAACGGTAGCGCCATTGCTCGAATGGATACGGGAGGAGGTTCCACCCCCGTGTTCCAAAGGGCGCTGGTAGCTTTCACCGGGATGTGATTCAATCTCATCTGGCGGTCCAAACTTGATGTAAATCCAGCCGCGATCGGTCTTCCAACCTGGAACTCCGGCGCCGAATCGTCCGTTGGCGTAGGCGATGCGGCGATAGTGCTCTTCCTTGAACTCGTTTTCGACGGTGTCAGGCGTCGGGTCGCGCCGCAGCCAGAACTGCTCGATGAATTTTTCGCGCTCGACATCATTCGATAGACGATTGAATGCGTCGAGCTCCTGATCAGTGATGATGTAGGCGACATCGGTCTCTGCCCAGTTGGACGAAACTGGCTGTGCCGAGAGGGTGGAGAGGAAGCACAGCGGAACGAGCGTCGAGATGAGTCTCGACGCGGCACGCAGGAGTGCGTGCGCTACGTCAGGCTTCATTTGGTACACCGTGCGGTACCATCGGCAAGGCGCGGATGCGGACGCCAGTCGCTTGGTAAATCGCATTGCCGACCGCGGGCGCCAAACCAACGATGGGAGTTTCACCGGCGCCGGCCGATGGCAGATCCTTGCGGTCGAGCAAGATTGTTTCGATCGCCGGGACGTCGCTGAAACGCGGCAGGCGATATTGGCCGACGCGCGGATTTAGAATGCGGCCGTTTTCGAATTCGATCGCTTCGAACAGCGCACCGCCGATGCCCTGGATTACGGAGCCTTCCACCTGGTTCTTGAGGTGCTCGGGGTTGACAATCGCGCCGCATTCAAAAGCTGTGACGACACGTTCGATCTTGACCTTTCTATCAGGCTGGGAGATCGAGATCTCAGCGCAGGCGGCCACGTAGCTGCCCTTCTCAACGCCGCAAGCCAGGCCGAAACCTCGCGTGGGCTCGGATTTGGCTTTGCCCCAACCGAATTTCTCAGCCGCGGCTTGAAGCACCGCCCGCAATCGCTCATCTTTCAGATTTTTCAATCGGAACTCAAGCGGGTCCAAGCCGAGCGCCGCGGCGATTTCATCCATGTGCGACTCACGCGCGAAATGGTTGGCAGTAGCAGCGAGTCCGCGATAAGAGCCCTGGCGCAGAGGCGTGTCGGTGGGATGGAATTCGATCTTACGGTTCGGGATTTCGTAAGGCGTGTCGATACCGGAGGGTCCGGAATTGTAATTGTGGAACTCCCAGGCGGTGATCACACCGTCTTTCGTTGCCCCGCTGCGAATGTCGATTACTCCGGCGGGACGGAAGTAAGCCCAGGTGAACTCGTCTTCGCGGGTCCAGATCACCTTCACGGGCTTGCCAGCAGCTAGGGCCAAGCGGGCGGCCTCGATAGCGACCTCACCAGTATGCTTGCCGCCGTAGCCGGAGCCGGTATCGGGCACGATTACGCGCACGTGATCCTCGGGGACTTTGAAAGCTTCGGCGAGCTCGCTCTTGACGCCGAAGGGACGCTGGGTTCCGGTCCACACAGTCAGTTTTCCGCTGTTCCACTCGGCGACCGCCGCGCGCGGCTCGAGCGGAGTATGAGCGATGTAAGCGACCGTGTAAGTGGCATCGAGCTTGTGATCGGAGGATTCGCAGACTTTGGTTCACCGAGCCCTGTTCCGGACTGCCGCCCCCACCGCCGCGTGATTGGGCAGGATGGGTTCTTAGGTAGGCGAACAGATCTTTATTGGAGGGTTGGTGATCGGCCTTCCAGATGGGGATGAGGCCGGCGATTGCGCTTGAGAGCGTGAGTTCATTCGGGCGCGGCGACGCCCACGAAATGTCCGTCGTGGACGATTATCAGGCCGGGAGTGGATGCCACCGCCTTGGTGTCGAGCGATACCAGCTTTGCGTTGAAGGCGTAGGGGCGAAGAACGCGGCCGAAGAGCATCCCCGGCCGCACAATGTCGGTGCTATAGCGATGCGCGCCGGTGACCATATCACGCGCATTAATCTTGGTGACCGAGGTTCCAGCGACGGTCCACTGATCGGCGGGCGTTACGGCGGCTCCGTCGACGGTCTTCATGAGCTTCTGGCCGCGAGTCAATTCGCCGAAGCCGATTGTGTCGCCAGTGGCGGAGTTCTTCAGCTTGCCGTCGGAAACCGAGATCGATTTGCGGTCGACTTTCCATTTTTCCGCGGCGAGATCGATGAGGGTTTCGCGCGCGGCGGCGCCCACCTTCTTCAATTGGGGGGCCATGGTGGGAGTGGTGCGGCTACCGAATGTGCCCATATCATAGGGCGTCAGATCGGTGTCGCCCATGACGAGCTTGATGGAGCTGATGTCCGCGTGCAGTTGTTCGGCGACGGCTTGTGTAAGGGCAGTGCGGGCATTCTGGCCGACTTCCACTTTGCCGGTGTAGATGGTGACGGTTCCGTCTTCGTCGATGTGCAGCCAAGCGGCGAGTTCGGCGGGGCGCGCGTCGGCTCGGAATCCTTGAGTACGTCCGGATTCCTGAGCCATGGCTTGGCCATCGAAGAACAGCACGAACAAGAGGCCGCCGCCGAGGAGTTTGAAGAGGTCGCGGCGCTCGAGCTCAAATCGGTAAGCGGGGCCGGTAAACAATTCGTAACGCTCGTGCTCAAGCATGTTGGCCTCCGTTGATGGCCTTTTCGGCTATTTGCATGGCGGCGACTATGCGCGGGTAGGTTCCGCAGCGGCAGAGATTGCCCTCCAGCGCGCGCCGGATGTCGGGTTCAGTGGGATGCGGATTCTTCTTCAACAAGCCTATGCCCGAGAGGATCATGCCGGGGGTGCAATAGCCGCACTGCAGGGCGTCGGCCTGGATGAAGGCGGCTTGCAGGGGATGCAGGCGGCCGTTTTGCGCCAGACCTTCGATGGTGGTGATCTCTTTTCCTTCGACCTTGGAGACAGGCGTGATGCAGGAGCGGACAGGCGCGCCATCGATGAGCACGGTGCAGGCGCCGCAGTGGCCTTCGCCACAGCCGTATTTGCTGCCGGTGAGCTCGAGTTCATCGCGTAGGATCCAAAGCAGGAGGCTGTTGGGGTCGAGTTGGAGCCGGTAATGCTGCTGATTGACCACGAGTTCCATGCTTTGATTTTACGCCCGGTGGGTGGCGCAAAACGGGGCGGCTTGGGTTCGTTTCGTAATTTGGCATGAAGGGCTGACTGACAGCGTCAGGTTGTGGATGCGTCAAGAATTGCGGTTCGCCTGGACATTCCAGTTCCAGTTTATCGGTGGAGCGAATGCATTCGAGGCCATTGTGCCTACAAGTCTTTGCCATTGCTGGTGAACTTGCGCGACGAGGTTGGTGATTGCCTGGAATCGATAGAAGGACCCGCGGGCAATCCGACCACCCAGGTTGACCTCGCTGTCGCGTGTTGATCAGTACCGGCTTGGCGTTCGCACAATGTTCACGCTCGTGAGTCCAGCTCAGGCCAGCGGCTCTTTTGCTGGTGCGAGCGCTGACGAACTTTGAAAGCTACCGACTCCCAGTCGTTTCATCTTAGAAATCAAAGTCGTCCGGGCCAAACCAAGCCGGGCGGCTGCGCCATTCCGGCCGCCGACTACACCGTCCGTCTGCTGGAGAGTCTGAACGATGTGCGAGCGCTCCGCGTCTTGCAGCGTCATGGGCGCGGACGACTTCGAGGTGGCAGTGACTTCGGGCAGGGAACCACTCAGCACGGCACCGGTCGAGAGAATTACCGAACGCTCGATGAAGTTTTGCAATTCGCGCACGTTGCCCGGCCATGAATGATGTATAAGAGCAGTCATGAATTCCTCTGAAATGGCCGTGATTCTCTTGTTCATGCGAGCGGCGTAATCCATTGCAAAATGGTGAACTAACAAACGGATATCCTCATGGCGCTCACGCAGCGGCGGTAGCTCGAGAGGAAATACGCTGAGCCGATAAAAGAGGTCTGCGCGGAATTCACGTTGGTCAACCATCTCAACGAGATTCCGATGTGTGGCGCAGATCATGCGCACATCGGCGTGAATCGTGGCAGTACCGCCCAGGCGCTCGAACTGCCTTTCCTGCATGACTCGCAGGAGCTTTGGTTGTAATTCCATCGGAAGGTCGCCGATCTCGTCTAGAAACAAGGTGCCCCGGTTAGCCCGCTCGAACCGGCCAATGCCGCGGGCGATCGCTCCGGTGTAGGCGCCACGCTCGTGACCGAACAGCTCACTTTCAAGCAACCCGGCAGGAATTGCGGCGCAATTCACCTTCACAAACGGACCGCTCGATCGGTTGCTGTACTTGTGAATGGCTTCCGCAATCAGTTCCTTGCCAGTTCCAGTTTCTCCCTGGATCAACACCGTGGCATCGGTCGGGCCCACGAGCCGCACCATGCCGAGTACGCGCCGGAGAGCGTCGCTGTTACCAATAACGCGGGGTAATCCACGGTCGCAAAGTTTCTCATTATCGAGCGCGGCTTTGGCTGACGCCATATGCTCGATTTCAAAAGATGCGGTGTTCTTGACTGTGGGCGCTTCAGTTGCCCAGACTGCTTGTATCGCCATTCTCTGTTACTCCTCTCGTTCGTCCTTAAGTTCGACTTCAGACACCAACGCCCTGTTCTTAGGCACTAACTTTCCCGTCGTTGTGCATTGATCCACTCGCGGACATACGCTGGGCAATTCTTCAGCGCGATGCGGTTTGATTCGCAGCGCTCAAGGAAGTTGATAGCATCGCCATTCACCAGCGTTACATCTTTTAGGTCCAAGACTATTCGGATCCCATTGGCTTCCGAGTTTATTAGTGTTTCCAATTCGGCTATAGGTTCTTCGTCCATTTGACCGCTCAGAGTAAAGACCACTTCCTCGTTAGCCGACCTTTGAATTCTCAGCACTCTATGCTCTCTGCCAATCAAAGTGGTGCGCTCCGACGGTTATGCCGCGCTGCCTACTGCTTCCCACTCTCGAATGGCTTCTAGTTCACGGCCAAATATCAGGGCAGGCGACCCCACATCGCGACTGACGCAAATGCAATCGCCGGCTCAGAATCTGGTGAATTGCTTCGTCTTGCCCCACGATGTGGTGTCGGAGCTGGTTCTCCAGATGCTCCGGCCGGTCGTTCTTGAGTCGGATCCAGTAATTCGATTCGTCGCATTTCCAATTCCCTCGCCTTCGGATGCAAGTGGGACGCCAACCGTAAACCATTTAAATTTAGACAATTGACGGAATCAGTAATTGGCGAAGTTCGCCAATTGGCGAATTCTGTACAAAGGGAAATGGGTCGAGTATCGCCCGGAAATGAGAACTAACTGTCCTTCTTTGAGGAACCTGCGGCATCGAAGCGGTTCTTGTCGATCTTCAGCGACCTGATCTTCGATTCCAAGGTGGATCGGGGTATACCGAGCTTGGCGGCCGCGCCGGAGGGCCCGTACACCCGCCCTCCACTTTCGCTTAATGCAGCCTCGATCATTGCTTTCTCTTGAGCCGGAAGCTTCTGAAGAAGGCCAAGTCCCTTATTTGGCTCGGCTGGACAAGGTTGTCGAGAAAGCCAACTTTCATCGACTTCGAAATTCTCTGTCTCACAGACAATGACCGATCGCTCAATCACGTTCTGCAATTCGCGAATATTACCTGGCCAGGGGTACGACTGAAGCAGGTCGAGACTTTTCTTGTTCACCATCTGAAAGCTCTTTCCCGCTTTCCTTGCGAAACGGTCAATGAAATACTCGACCAGCAGGGGGATATCTTCTTTTCGTGCGCGCAAAGGCGGCATCTCAATGGGAAAAACGTTAAGCCGGTAAAACAGGTCGCTCCGGAACGTGCCCGCAGCGATCGCAGCCTCTAAGTCACGGTTAGTGGCCGCGATCACTCGAACATCACTTCGGATCGATCCAGTCCCACCGACACGCTCAAATTCGTGCTCCTGCAGAACGCGCAATAGGGCGATCTGGGTCTCGGCAGGCAGCTCTCCGACCTCGTCGAGGAAGATCGTACCTCCTTCGGCCAGCTCAAAACGGCCTAAGCGCCGCTGGGTTGCCCCCGTAAACGCGCCCTTCTCGTGGCCGAACAATTCTGATGCGATCAAGTCGCGGGGGATTGCAGCGCAGTTCACACTCACAAAGGCGCGCGCAGATCGCCGGGCACGCCTGTGAATGGCGCGGGCAACCAGTTCTTTCCCGGTGCCGGTTTCGCCTGTGATCAGAACGCTGGAGTCACCTGGAGCCACCTTGGCGACGCGCGCCAGGACAGCCTGCAAAGCCGGTGACTCGCCCACGATCTCGTCAAACATGGATGCTCTATCGATTTCGACTCGTAGCGCGATGTTCTCTTTGAAAAGCTGGTCTCGCAACTTCTTGATTTCATCCAGAGCTGTTTGGAGACTGGCTTCAGCTCCCTTGCGCTCGGTGATGTCCGTCACTGCTCCCACGAACTCAAAGCTTCCCGACTCAGCCTGTGAGGGATGACCCACCACACGGACGTATTTGACGGATCCATCAGGCATCAGCAACCGATGTTCGAAATCGAAATCTTTCCTGTCGCGTGAAACGCGATCGAGTAATTGCTGCATGGCCGATCTGTCTTCTGGGTGAACCCGTTGCACCGCCAGGTCAATCGGAATCTTGGCCACCGGTTCGTACTCAAATATCCGAAAGGTTTCTCGCGACCAGTAGATTTCTCCGCTGGAAACATCCCAGCCGAAGCTGCCTGTGTGGCTCAGTCTCTGCGCCTCGGCTAAATAAGCTTCACTACGGCGCAGCGCCTCTTCGGCGCGGCTGAGTTCGATTCTCTCGTTGGCTTCCCGTAGCGCCCGTTGCACCGAGGGTACAATCCTCGACAGCCGAGTCTTGAAAACATAGTCGGTCGCTCCGATCTTGAGTGCTTCGATCGCGACTTCTTCGTCCAGGGTTCCAGAAATGAAGATGAATGGAACATGGGGCCGGGTTTGATGGGCGATCTTCAATGCAGACAGGCCGTCGAAGGAGGGAAGAGTAAAGTCCGCGAAAATCAGATCATAGCCGCCCTGCTCGAGGCACGCCATGAAATGAGCCCGCGTTTCAACACGCGTTACTTGGCAGGCAATACCGTCGGCTTCGAGCGTTTCCTGAACAAGCTCTGCGTCCCTTAGGTCGTCCTCAAGATGCAGAATACGCAACTGAGTTGTCATTTCCGGACTACTTCTTTTTTATGCTTCCGGGCGGCGGCTCGTTAATAACCGCCCAAAAAACGCCGAGTTCCTTGATGGCGTTCACAAACTCGTGGAAATCCACGGGTTTCACTACGTACGCGTTCACGCCCAACCTATAGCTGGCGATCATGTCTTTTTCTTCGTGCGAAGAGGTGAGCACCACCACCGGAATCATCTTGAGCTTCTCATCGGATTTGATCTGCTGCAACACTTCCAATCCATCGACTTTTGGTAATTTCAGGTCGAGCAGCAGGACCGCGGGATTCTCGCCCGCACGCCGCATGAAGTTTCCGCGGAAATAGAGATAATCCAGAGCCTCCTCGCCATCACGCGCGACCACAACCTCGTTGGCAAGATTATATTCGTCTAGTGCCGTTAGCGTAAGTTCTACGTCTTTCGGGTCATCTTCGACCAGTAGGATGCGTCCCAAGGTGCTCATCAGCTAGACTCCTGCGATTTGGAAAGTGAGAAATAAAAGGTTGCGCCATGATCCACCAGACCCTCAGCCCAGACCTTGCCGCCGTGGCGATGCACGATACGTTGAACAGTAGCCAATCCGATACCTGTCCCTTCAAACGCCTCCGGCGGGTGAAGACGTTGGAATACACCAAAGAGCTTGTTTACATACTTCATATCAAATCCGACCCCATTGTCTCGAACGAATACCACTACTTGGTTTTGTTTTTGGTCCGTGCATCCGATTTCGATTTCGGCGTGTGCTCGCGTGCGTGTGAATTTGACCGCATTCGAAATCAGATTGACGAGCGCAAGTCTTAGCATGGAACGATCACCGTACCAGGGCGGCAACGCGCCCACTCTCCAAACAATCTTGCGCCCTTCGGTGTCTTGCCGGACTTCGGTTAAAGCTTCCTGCACGAGCTGCTCCAAGCTGACCAGCGCTTTGTGCGTCTCGGCGCGGCCTATTCGGGAAAAGGCGAGGAGGTCGTCGATCAGGTTGCCCATCCGTTGCGCGGATTCCATGATCATGGTCACATAGCGTTGGCTCTTGTCATTTAGAAGCGATGCCGTATTCTTTCGCAGAAGCTCCGTGAACCCGGCCATATGGCGAAGAGGCGCGCGAAGGTCATGCGATATGGAATACGCGAATGCCTCCAATTCTTTATTAATGGACTCAAGCTCGGCGGTCCGCTTTCCAAGCTCTTCATTGAGTGTACTAATCTCTTGCTCGCGCCGCCTGCGCTCGGTGATATCGTTGTTTGTTTCCAGGATCGCAGTAGGCCGCTGCTGGTAGTCTCGCTGCAACGACCATCGGCTCGCTACCACCAGTTGGTTTCCATCAGACCTAGTCTTATCGAGTTCGCCGTCCCAACGCCCGGATCGCAGCAACTGCGCGCGAATCTCCTCGATCGGCGCCGGGAAGACTGTGTGCAAGAGCTCATGCGCACGCTTGCCGACCGCCTCCTCCGCCGTCCAGCCGTACAACTCCTGCGCTCCCCGATTCCAGTAAGTGATGACGTCGCTCATATCACGGACGAAAATGGTGTCGTGCGTGAGATTGAGCAGGTTGGCTTGCTGAGTTCGTTCCGCCACTTCTATTTCCAGGGTGTCGCGAGCTTGACGAAGCTCTGCTTCGACCCGCCGTCGAACGGTGCTAAACCAGGTGACCAGTGACGCGAATGAGGCGAAAACAAAAAAGTAAGGCAGATCGGAACGTGAGATGACGAGCGTATGAAGAGGTTCCGTGAAGAAGTAGTCGAAGCTCAGGGTCGAGAGTAGAAGCGCCAGCGCGGCAGCCCCAGCCCCTCCATACCAGGCGGATAACGCAACGGCGAAGAGGAACAGCGGAATCTCGACGTTCCGGACGGGAAACCGCCCCAAAAGAAGCGCTCCGCCTAGAGCCACGGAGACGGAGAGAACTGCAAGACCATACTGCTGAATCGCAGGGAGCGAGTGTTTCCCCTCTGCTATGGCCCGCCTCGGTTCGATATTTGCCTGATTCATTTCGGCGCCAGTTCGAGGAACGATGATATCAGCAACGCGGTCTCGGGCGAGTTGTACCTAGGGTGATGCGGTTTTGAACCGCTTCTTGTTGATCTTCAGCGACCTGATCTTGGATTCCAAGGTAGAGCGGGGCATACCCAGCTTCGCAGCTGCGCCGGTGGGTCCGTACACCCGTCCTCCGCTTTCGCTCAGCGCAGCCTCAATGATTGTCTTCTCCTGAGAAGGAAGCTTCCTAAGAGGTTCAAGTCCACTGCTCGACGCAGTGACGGGAGGTTGTCGCGAAAGCCAGCTTTCATCGACTGAGAAATTCTCCGTTTCACACACTATGACGGATCGCTCAATGACGTTCTGCAATTCGCGAATATTGCCCGGCCACGGGTAGGACTGAAGCAGATCAAGGCTCTTTTTGTTGACAGCCTGAAAGCTCTTTCCTGATTGCCTTGCGAAACGATCAATGAAGTATTCAATCAGCAGTGGAATGTCTTCTCTTCGTTCACGCAACGAAGGCATTTCAATTGGAAAAACGTTTAGCCGGTAAAATAGGTCGCTCCTGAACGTGCCCGCGGCGATGGCGGCCTCCAAGTCACGGTTAGTAGCTGCAATCACCCGAACATCAGTGCGGATGGATCCAGCGGCACCGACACGCTCAAACTCGTGTTCCTGCAGAACACGCAAGAGAGCGATCTGAGTCTCGGCAGGAAGCTCTCCGACCTCATCGAGGAAGATCGTGCCTCCTTCGGCCAGCTCAAAGCGCCCTAAACGCCGCTGAGTTGCCCCCGTAAAGGCGCCCTTCTCATGGCCGAACAATTCTGATGCGATCAAGTCGCGCGGAATTGCTGCGCAGTTCACACTCACAAAGGCGCGCGAGGAGCGCCGGGAACGCCTGTGAATGGCGCGGGCAACCAGTTCTTTGCCCGTGCCGGTCTCGCCGGTGATCAGAACACTGGAGTCGGTCGGAGCAACTTTGGATACGCGAGACAGCACGTTTCGCAGGGGAGGTGAAGTTCCGACGATCTGCTCGAACATCGATGCCTTATCGATTTCTTCGCGCAACGCGATGTTCTCGATCTGGAGCCTCTGCTCAGCCTGCTTCCGATCCTCGATATCGGTCCCAGTGACATACCAACGCATGACGCGTCCTTGCTCATCTCGCAGCGGGTTCCAGCGGACCAAAAACCAGCGATACTTTCCGTCTTTTCTCAGTAAACGTAATTCGGCTTCGTGCGGAAGGCCGCTTAAGAATTACTTTGACCTTCGCTCATCATGCGTTCCCGATCATCTGGATGAACGAACCTGTAGGGCCGGAGCTTCGCCATTCCTCAAGAGTAATACCGAAATAATCGAGCGCGGCCTGATTGATATAAAGGCGGCTGCGATCGGGCCCCAATACAGAAACCTGCTGCGGCGCGAAATCCAGGATCTGCCGGAACTCCCGTTCGCTTTGCCGGATATTTTCTTCCGCCTCCTTTGCCGCGGTGACATCCATCGGAGGCCCACGAATTCTATAAGGTCGCCGGATTCGTTCAGGACAGGATGGCCGATTGCATGGAGGTGCTTGATGGTTCCGTCGGAAAGAACAATTCGGTAGTCTGATTCATAATCTGTTTTGTCAACTTGGCTCTTTTTAGCCAGTTCCCCAACGCGCTCGCGATCTTCAGGATGAATTTTGTTAACCCAAAAATCTGCCTTCGATGTATGCTCATCCCGGCTGATACTGTAAATTCGATAGATTTCCCGGCGAGATCGTGACTACTCCCCGATAGCACATCATGCCGCCAGCTGCCCGTGTGGCTGAGTCTCTGCGCCTCAAGCAAAGATTCTTCGCTGCGGCGGAGCTTCTCTTCCGCCTGCTTTGCCGCGGTGACGTCCATCACAGCGCCCACATATTCGAGGTTGCCCGACGAGATCTTTAACGCGCGCTAAAACGTGGAGGTGTTTGACTCGAACCATCCGGCATCAGCAAACGATGCTCAAAATCGAAATCTGTCCTTTCGTCGGTCGCCCGGTCGATAGTCTGCCGCACGAAGTCTCTATCGTCGGGATGAATTCGCTGAAGTATCAACTCCAATGTAGGACTTAACCGCCGATCATATTCAAAGATATTGTAGGTTTCCTCCGACCAGTAGATTTCTCCGCTCAAAACGCTCCAGCCGAAGCTGCCAGTCTGGCTTAAGCGTTGCGCTTCCGATAAATATGCCT
>CAVUUB010000023.1:0-509994 GCA_963744555.1 Bryobacterales bacterium
CTTCCCCGTTTGGGGATGAGGAAAAAATAGCCTGATTGGAAAACGCGCGCAAACGAATCTTACGCTGCGGAATCTTGCCGGATGTGGAGGGAATAGGGCAAGCAGGCCCGAAAAATACTGCCGTGGCAATTCTTCCGGAGCGCGCTATCGAGATCCACTACTTGCGGTGGAAGGAAAAGTACCAGAGAATCCAGTCCGTCAACGTGAGGCCTTGCCGAGTCGTTTCGCGTCGCGGGCCGGGACTCTCAAGCGCAACGGCACGTGCGTCGGAGATTCGGAAACCTCGGAGCAAGATTCTCAGCGTCGCAATGATCCAGAAGAGCGTCGAGATCAGGATCAGAAAGCCTTCGGCCTTGTTTCGGTTCTCGAACCCCAATGCCAGCATCCATTTCCAGAATGGGTCCCATTTCAATAGATACAGGAACCCGCAGTATGCGAGGAACACAATGGCAATGCGGCAGACTATTTGGACGAAGAGTGGCGTCTTCGCTGCCGGCCCCTTGAGGAGAAGCCAAATCGCGAGTGCCGCAGCGAAGAGGAAAGGCCAAGAAGACATACAGCTCTCCTTGGAATCAATTTACTCCGTTCAGAGAGCTTTGCCAAGCCACTGGGAAATGGCGTCATGCTGACTTTCAGCGTCCGTGCTATTCCTCACGTCTTTACTGTTGTTCGGTCGCCGTCTGCGCGATCAGTGCTTTCTGTTGCTGCTGGTACATCTGGGTCAGTTCCCGCTTCAACTCCATCAGTTCCCGTAGTTCTTGCACGCTGGGCGTGGCAGCCGTTGCGTAGCCCGAAGCGCCGCTGGGATTCCCGGCTGGCGCCGATCCCGCTGGCCCGGCGCCAGCGCCACTGCCAGTGGGTTTCGCCAACACGATGTAGAACCGCGTGTTGCCCGGCACAGTCACCACGATGTTTTGGTGATACGCCAAGTCGTTCAGCTGCTGCTCGCCTGCGACCGCGACGTTGTTTGCGACTCGCTCTCGCAGCAGAACGTTATTTGAGAGAGCGTCGGTAACCCCCGTGCCGCTCTGAACCCCAACCGTTGCAGCTAGGATGGTCCCGATTCCGGTCAGGCTTCGAACCAGAAACTTCTTGCCGGTGTTCCGGCCGGTAACCTGGCCTCGCAACGGCTGATATTGCAACCCGACCGCATGGCCTTCAATCTTCTGCGTCGTCTCGTCCGGCATTTGGATCGTGTGGAACTGAATACCGACATAGCCTTGATCATTCACCTGACTGAGTTCTCCAAATGCTTTCGAGCCCGCTGGGATGACAATCTCGCCATCCCGCTCATAGTTGTACTCAATGGCAGCTACAACGGGCGTCTTGACAGCCGAGCTCACCGGGGTTTGCAGCCGGGCGATCAGCCGAGTCCCGGTCGGCAGCGCCATAAATTCCGGATTCCGTTCGAGCACCACAGGTTGCACGCTGCTCGAAGTCTGCGCGGTCACCCGCAGTCCGGATCCTGAACTCACGAACACCAGCGAGGCTTTGGTCAATTTCTCGACCTTCGGAGCTGGAATGGGCGTCGTGGTTTGTGGCTGCTCTGGAGGAAACTGAATTCTGTTCAAAGCGTAGTCTTTGGGCTCAGGACGAGGGGCTGGAGGCGGTGGTGCCGGGGCATCCCCGAAAGAGGGGCTTGCTTGCGCTAACATCCGTTGCTTCGCGGTATTGCGAATGTCCTGCGCACTGAGGTTCCCGGCGTTGTCATCCGGATTCCGCGTATCGGCATTGAGAAGCGGCGTCACCGAGTGGCTTGTATCCGTATTCTCTCCGCCTGATCCGCGGCCGAGGTTGGGCTGGTTGGTTCTGGCGATGTCCTTTCGGCCCGTGCTGGGCGTAGAGAACATAACAAAGAACGCAAGCGCCAGCACAACCGTGAGCCCCGCAAGCAGGAGAAAGCTTTTGGTGCGATCCTCTCTGAGTTGCTGACGCTTGATGTTGGTTCGGGCTTCACCCTGCGCCGAACCGCGCATGATTTGCCGCAATTGCGCAGCCCATCCCGTAGGCTGTGGCTCCTGTACTTCCGCCGCCTCGGACTCACGCTCGCGTTCGATACTCGGGTTCTCCTCGCGATCCTCTACAGGCTTAATTCGTTCAGTTTTGTCATCGGGCTTCATAGGCCGAACCTCCTCGAAAACTGCTGATTCCGAAACCGATCGGGGCTAGCGCCGGAAGGTCCACCGCTCCCGAGTCGGCGACTTGCAAGAATAACGTTTCGCTGGACTGTTTGAAGTTCGGCCGCTCGAAGATCACCACTCCATCCGTGCGCTGCCCGGCGCCCAACCGCCGTGTGCTCAGTCGAAAGTCGATGACGCGTAGCTGCTCTGCGGTGGTCCACTTCTTCTTGACCTTGCCGCCGAGTTGAACCTGCGGTGGCAGAATCTCGATCGCATGGCTTGAGGGATTTACGGCGGAGAACAGAACGACGACCTCGTTTCCCTCGTCCAGCACCTCGCTGACACCAGCTTTGATGCGAGGCCCAGGTTCAATCTCACCCGGGCGCTGGCCATACAGGACCGGGAGAGGCGCGCGTTTCTGACGATCGAGCAGTCTATCCAGGACTTCGGTGGATTTGCCGTCGATTGCCCTGGGCGGATCGAAACTCGCCGCCTTCATCAGCCCAGCGAGTTGCACCGTCGTCGGACTCCCTGATGCCACGTCCAATCCCTTGGCGTGTACATCAAGCTTTTGCGTTTCGGCGATGAACGAAGGGGAGAACGGGCTCTCCTCTACAAGGAAGCTTCCCGCAGCGGGCTTGCCGTATTTCAGCAGCACGTCAACCGTCTGGGTTGGGCCGTTCTGCTCACCGAAGCTGATCAACAAAAGATTTGCCTGGTGACCTAATGTAGTCGTAATCAACAGGTTGGTCTGCGCTGGCTGAGGGGCTACTGGCTTCACGGTCACGAGTTCCGGCTCATGTTCGGAATGCTCAGCCTGAAAGTTTTCCGGGTCTCCCACCACAACCGAATTTACGGGCTCGGGCATTCGGATCGATGTGGCCACCCGCGGAGCAAGCCGCAAAGTGATGACCTTCTCGTCAAGACTGGCCCGAGTCAGGATCACGGGTTCAAGCTGTGCCCGGTTGGTTGCAGGCGTCACCAACACCGCTGGCGTCGGTCTTGTTAGGCCCTGCTGCCCGGTCTGGGCCGAAACAACTCCCACCAACCAAACCAGACAAAGATATGCCTTTGGACGATCCATGCTATCTCCCTCCTTTGCGCCTCAACTCGGCGCGATACTGTTGCACAATCCGTTGGACGTATGTGTAAACCTCTTCCGACGAGTAGTCCAGCCCACGCGCGAGAATCGGCTTCTCGCCAGCCGCGTAGGCGGCCACGACAAGGCGAAAGTCTCCATGAAAGAGTGCTTGAAGCTCCGCCAGGTATGCGACTCCGCCACGCACATTTTCGTGGATGTAGAACGGGTGCGTCACGCCAAAGTGCTGCGCAGTCGCGGGCATGAGTTGCATCAAGCCCATGGCGCCCTTTGAGGAAACCACGCCCGGCTGCCATGCGGATTCGATCTGAATGATGGCGCGCACAAGAGCCGGCGAGACGCCATATTCCTGGGCGTAGTAGCTCGCGCAGCGCTCCTCGTACTCGCGCATGCTGAGCGACTCCCCCGCAAACGCGGGAGCCATCACGCACACTACGCTTAGTAACGCCGCCGCTCTGTGCATACAAGTTCCTTTTGCTCAAGAGCTGCCTGGCCTCCGTCCCTGCTGTACTGCTGTGTGTCGTAGACCAGGCTTTCGAAGCCATCCCGAAGCAAGAGCCGTTTGCGGTCGTTCTGCGTCTTGGCAATCAGAGGCAGGAGAACATCCCGCAGGTCGGCGCTGATTTCGCGAACGCCTAGGACTTTAAGCGCCTCGGCGAGGTCGAGCATTTCGGCGATCGATGGCGCCTTTTCCAGGGTGTAGCCGCGAAGTGCGTGCGCGAAGCCGGCAAGCTGGCCATGTAATTCCGCATGTGTGTCAGCCGTTCGCTTTTCCAGGATCTGGGTCTCCCGCTCGATCGTTGGGTGTTCGAACCGAAGATATAGACTTCGACGCCGCAACGGATCGCCGATCCGGCGAACTTCGTTCGAGGTCAGCACCACGAAGGGCTTGCTCTTCGCCTTGATCGTGCCGATCTTAGGGATGGACAGTTGCCAGTCACTCAAGATCTCGAGGAGTTCCGCTTCGAACTCTTCACTGACCTTGTCGATTTCATCGATCAACAAGACGCACGGCTTCTCACACAGGAGCGCCCTCAGGAGTGGTCCTTCCTGAAAGAATTCCAGCGTGTGCAGATCGCGCCGTAAGGACGCCCAACTGGCAGATGCCGTGCTGCCCTGTGTATTCAGGTAGAGACGCTGCAGGGACTCGTCGAACTTGCCGATGGCCTTTTCCTCATTGAGACCCTCGTAGCATTGAAGACGTTCGATGGTGGTGTCTGCCGCGAGAGCAACTACTTTGGCCAGTTCTGTCTTACCAGAGCCCGGTGGCCCTTCGGCCAAGACGGGCTTCTGCATTTGGGCGGCAAGATAGATCACCTTGAGCGTTACCGGATCCGTCACGTATTTGGCGGCCTCCAGCTTCTCGGACAACTCTTGGATCGAGGAGAACACTCGTCGGGGCTCCTTGAAGCCTCATGCTAAGGCAGAATCGTTCCGAGGGCTCCTCAACTTCTCGGTCTTTCGCCAAAACTGCCTTGTTACGGGCTCGCCGGAAGACCTTCCAATTCAGCGACGAACAATTTGCCCGGCACATTTTCTTTACGGAACCACTTTTCCTCATCCCCTCTGTTCAGACCGAGGTCCAGGAGTCAGGCTCCACCAGAGGTGCGATACTTTTTTCGAAGGAACCACTTTTCCTCATGCCGCCCGGCCGAGCCCGTTCGCCTAGAGGCAGCCAGGGAAGTCGGGTTCGCAAGGGGACCGCCGCACTCTTTTCGAGGGAACCACTTTTCCTCGTTCCTTCCGGCTGAGATCGGTTGCCCAGAAACGCCAGCAGATCGGCTCGCCGGGAATCACTGCACGTTTTTTGAGGGAACCACTTTTCCTCCTTCCTTCCGGCCGAGACTGGCGCAGCAGGAAGCAAGGACATTAGGCTGACAGGGGACCGCCGCATTTTTTTCGCGGGAACCACTTTTCCTCATTCCGTTGGGTTCACGGACGCCCGTTGGCCCCAGACTCTCTCCAGCAGTTCTTTTTCTAGCTCTTCACTGCAAGGAGGTAGCGGAATTCCGGCAGTACCGAAAACGGGCGCGTCGGTGCTCCGACTTCTTCCGCCAACATCCTGATACGGTCCTCGCGAAGGTTCCCAAGGAAATGGCCCCCCTCGGAGAGATGCCGAACCCGGAGCGGATCAAAGCCCATCAGTCGTGCGCAGGTCGCGTCTGCCGCGACAGGATCATCGGCAAGTACAATCTTGCCCAGTTGGCGGGCGCTTCCCTGAAGAGGTCCGTTGCCTTCCATTGCGGTAATACCGTCTGCGATCACGAAGTGGATCGGAACGGTCGCACAGATGTCGAGGATGCTTTCGTGAATTCCGCTCCAGTGCAGTAGATTCTTCGGCCAGCCGTACTTCATGCCTGGCACAATACCGAACATGTTTTTCAAGCTCAGCGTGACCCCTGCCCAATGATGGGTCTTCACTTTGGGCATTGAAACAACGAAGTCGGATTCGAGAACCGCACGCGGCAGCCAGAGCTCGCCTAGACCGCTGTAATTGGCTTTCAGCTTCACTTTTCTGAGCTCGTCCCGGTTGAGATCCACGAACTCGATCTGCCGTTCCGCGAGATGCGGCTTGAGACCTGCCGCCTGCACTACGAGTTCGGTGTCGCGTTGATGTCCGGGGCCCTCGCCAATCACAACCCGCACGGCGCCAAGACGGAGGAAACATCGCGCCGCGGCGCCAATCAGAGCCGAGTTCGTGTTCACAGGACCCGGCAAGTCTTCTACCAAGTTTGGTTTTAGAAGAATGGACCGCCCCAGCACCTGTAGCCGGAACAACCGCAATCCATCCAGAAGGAGCGCCTCGATCCTCTCCGAGTACTCGGCCGCGTTCAGCACCGCCACAGCCGAACGAGGTCTTCGGTACGAGACGGTGTGCTTCGGCCAAACCCATTCGGCCGTCACCCCTGCTGCCGCGGCCACGCCTACTGATGAGCCAAGAAATCGTCGCCGATCGAACTTCATCGCAGCACCTCGAAGGGATGAATCATCTCGCCGCACCTCAGCGCGAGAAGCGCGGTGGCGAGAGTTGCATTATTCCGTATGTCGCGGCCGTCTCCCATGATCGTCGCCAGCCTGTTCTTGAGCTCCTCAACGGGCTCCTGGTACACGAACAAGCTGAGAATGCACCACGCAAGGCTGGAAACAGAATCGACGCTGGCCGCCTCTTTGTTTAGCCACGTACAGGCTTCTTTGAATCAGCTCACTTCGCCGCTCGTCCTGCAGCGCCAACAGTGCGATTGCCGTCGCCTCAACATGAGCGCGGAGCGGCACCCCATAAACAATGCTGTTTCCAGAATTCCAACCTCCGTCAACGCACGCACGATCGAGAAGCATCTCGACGCCCAGATGGATTCGTTGCTCCGACGCCTCGGAGCGATTGCAGACTGTGAATTGCTTGATGGCGACGACGCTGAAAGCAGTAGGGATCACCCAGCTCCCAGTTCCGTGGCTCCAAGGCCAGCCATATTTGTCAGGGTCGAAGCGGACATAGCGATCAGCGGTCTTGAATTTCCACCGCCAGAACCAGTGCCCCTCCTTGCCTCTCGCTTCCAGCAGCCATCTCAACGCTCTATTGCTGGCGTCGGAGATCTCATTCAGCACGGTCAGGGCGCAGAGGGCGAGAGCCGTTGTCCATGCCCCCTCAGAGTCTCCTTGAAAAGCCGGCCACCCCCCGTCCGAAAGCTGCGACTTCTTCAAGAAGCGAACGGTCGAAACCGCGTTGCCATGGCTGTCGGACCCGAGCGCAAGACCAGCCAGGCAGGTCGCTTCCACACTTGCTTGTTCTGAGCTGAAGAAGCTCCAGCCGCCAGAAGGCAGTCGTCGTTGAAGAAGCGCCTTCTCAATGACTGAAGCCTCCGCTGATGTGGTCATGGCCCGTTATTGCCGAAACCGAGCCGCTGGTCAAACGGAGGCGCAATCAAAGAGGAAGCGGACCGGGTCTGGAGAAGCCCTCCCATTCCATCGAGGATCCTCTACCCTTCAAGAATTTCGATGAAGGTGCGCTTCATTTGAAAAGATTTGCCAGTCGTTGTACAAATGGGGCTGGAGGGCGAAGCCTGGAAATAGAAGTCCTGCCTGCCCGTAGGCGATGGGGACGAGGCGTGCTGCTGCCGGGCAAGCGCTATCGAGGGCACTCTTTTTCTTCTGTCCAACGAAGGCGCTCGACTGGAACAAGCCGGGTGTGCTGGTTCGGCTGCAAGGATGGGCGATAGTGGCGGTCGGCTAGGCCGGCGAGCTGATGCCTCTTGAGGAGACGAGGATTCTGAAGCGGAGGAGGGTAAGGTGAGCACGGTCAACCACAACCAGATCGCCGTGTTATCATCTCAACCGGCTGCGATAGGCAGACTGTTCCTGACTGTCGAAGAGGCCGCGCAGCGGTTGGGGGTGACGGCGGGCTGGATCTACGAGCGCACAAGGCGCAAGGCCATTCCTCACCGTAAACTCGGAAAATTCGTCCGATTCACAGAGGAAGATCTGCGGGCGATTGTGGAGGCGGCTGCTAAAGGGACTATGCAATGAGCCAGGGCGGTCATATCGTCAAGCCTAGCGGCAAGCGCAAGACGTGGGCGATCATCTACCGCGATCCGGCAGGCGTCCAGCAGTGGGAAGGTAAATTCAAAAAGCGTACCGAGGCGCAGGCCCGGTTGAACGAAGTCCTCGGAGCCATCGATAAGGGAACGTATGCGCGACCATCTTCCGTCACGTTTGAGAAGTTCGCAGAGGATTGGCTGGCCGGTAGGCGTCTGATCCGCGGCAGCACGGAATCGGGATATGGTTCGATCATCAACAAGCAACTCGTTCCGCGGCTCGGAGCGATTGCGGTATCGGCTCTACGGTTCGATCATATTGACGCGGCCGTGAGCGGCATGATCGAAGACGAGCTTTCTTCGAAGACGATCCACAACACCGTTACGCTACTGCGCACGATGCTAGCCGGCAAAAGGGGGCCAAGCGCCCTGCGACGTGGTTTCGCGTTCCACGATCCAACTCTGGGGCTCGAGCTTCCGCCACTGGAATCCCGCCAGATCACGCCGCCGACACCGGAACAGGTCTGGGCACTGATCGGCGCGGCGAAGGAGTTGGGCGGCCTCGGTTACGCGCTGGCCTATACGGGAGCGTTTACCGGCGTGCGACGAAACGAGGCTCTCGGGCTTCGGTTCGATGACATCGAGTGGTTTGGCAACGAGGTAAATGTGCGTCACGCAATCTCGAAACGCCGTGGTACAGATGGCGCGCACAAATGGGAGTGGCACGTTGGGCCGCCGAAGTCTCGGAAATCGTTACGCCGCATCGCTGCGACCGAGAGCGTAATGAAGATGTTGGCCGATCTGAAGGTCGGCAAACCAGACGGCGCTTTCATCTTCCCCGGCGATTGCAACGGCTTCATAGACCCGGATAAATTCGACGCAGAGGTTTGGAAGCCCATCGCTGAAAAGGCCGGCATGGCAGGCACTCGCTTTCATGACCTGCGACACTTCTTCGCCAGCCAGTTGATTGCTCAGGGCGAAACCGCCGCCTACGTTCGCGACCAGATGGGCCACTCCAGCATCAAGGTTACCTTCGATACCTACGGGCATCTCTTCCCAGGCCGCGGCAAGGAAGCCAGCGCCCGCTACGAAAAGTCGATGGCCGATGCGAAGGTCCGCCACAAAGCGGAGGCCAGTGTTAGCAATCCGTTAGCAATTGATGGGGAAGAAGGGCCGGAAGGAACCGTAACCAATTGAGGAATTTGGTTGCGGGGGATGGATTTGAACCACCGACCTTTGGGTTATGAGCCCAACGAGCTACCAGACTGCTCCACCCCGCACAGCCATTCTAACGCAGGGTTCAGGCTCCGTCAAACTCAAGCTTAAGGTTACCGCTCGCGTTCGCCGCAGCGGCGGGATAAGTCACGTCGACAACCCGTCGACCTGGGCGAAAGGCGTCAGCGCATGGGGCCTGGGATTGCTTCGCGCTCAGGATCTCAACCACCTGAATTCCGCGTACGACCAGCGCGTCGGCGATCAGCGACCGGTGGCAGCGCCAGGGAACCGCTTCCGCGCACATGATGGCGGTAGAAGTTTGCCCGGCGAACTCGATCAGATTTTCAAGGTTTTCGCGGAACTCAGGCGTCTGCATGTAATCCGCATAACCCTCTAAACGATGCATTCCTCCAACCGGTGTTGATAGAATCGCGCTTCGAATGCCGGAGCCCACCGAGCCCCGGCATGTGCCGATAAACAATGCCCGACGACCGGCAGGCTGGCCGCTAAGCTTTCGCTATTGAACTGCGGAACGCGGCGTGAACGCGGCATCGTTCTGACGTCCACCAGTTGCCGGATGCCATGCGCCTCGAGGATGCCTATGAAATCGTCGATCGAATGAGTAGAATGCCCGACAGTACCGATCGAGATTTGCGCCTGCGCAGCCACGCTACTTCAACAACTGAGGCAGCACCGGCAGCGGGACCGCGCTCTCTTTGAGCGCCGCATCGTGGAATTCCGACAACTGAAACGCCGCGCCTTTGCGCTTCTTGTAATCTTCGCGCGTGTCCAGCCAGCCCCGCCATCCGATGAAATACATGGGCAACTGGCAGGACGATAACTGCGCGCGCTGAATTTTGGCCGTGGCTTCCTCTTTCTCCTGAAAAGTGTCGTTGATCATCAGGTCGAGCGCCTGCTGCTCGGTCATCCCCATGGTTTGCAGCCGGATGTCGAGAATCGCATTGGCGATCGAGCGCAGCAATTGCTTCATCAGGGTCAACCGCAGCTCGGCGCTGTTGTTCAAATACCCTTCATCCGACATTAATTGCTGCGCATACACGGCCCAGCCTTCGACATAAGGGTCCGTTGCCATAAATATTACGCAGCACCCGCCGCGTTTTCGGCTCGAGGTTGTTGGCGATCTCCAATTGCACATAATGCCCCGGCATGGCTTCATGGATGGTGATTTCCTGCAGCCCGTAATAGTTATATTCCCGGAGCTTCGATTCGATACGATCCTTCGGCCAATTAGCGGGAATCGGCGTGACCCAATAGAAAGCGCCTAACTGCGGCTCCAGCGCCGGCGCCGCGTTGAAACCCGCCACGGCATAGATTCCTCGCATGAACTCGGGCGTCGGGATGACCTGCAGGTTGCTGCGCGCAGGCAAGCGTGACCAGGTGTTTTTCGCGTACGAACTTGGTGGCCTCTTCCAGAGTTTTCCGAGCCTGGTCCATGAATGTTTCCGGGGTAGCGTGCTGCTGCGCGATTTTGTCCAGCGCTTCCTTAACCATGCGTGGCGCGGCCAGCTTGGCCATCTGCTCCCGCACGTCCTTCAGAGCAGTTTCCGCTTCCGACAAAACCTGTTCCGGAGTCTTTCCCGCGGCCAGCGTATAACGGAACTTGGGATCGTATTTGTCTTTTCCCAACCGCCAATCGCTGGTCCGGCTGAGACAGGTCGTCTTTCAGGAACTTGCTGAAGCCTCGCAATGCATCCAAGGCGCCTGATGCCGCACGATCGAAATCGGTTTTCAAAGCCGCCGGCACGCGGTTCCGAAGAGTTTTGTCGATCAGATCGATATTGCCGTCGTTCTCCTCCTGTGCAACGCGGTTCCAAACGTCGGGCGCATCGCGCAGGTTCGCTTTGGCCTGCTGCATAATTCAGGCACTTTGAACAACCGCTGGATGATGTGCCGATAGCGCGTTTCAAGGGGCGCATACTCGAGCACGAACGGGTTGAACAATGCGTTGCCGGCCAATTCGACATACACCGTCGGATTATGGCGAAAGCTTTGGATGCGATTCAGATCCAGCAGCGACAGCTCAACCTGGTTCTGTACGATCTGATAATCGGCGCGATCTTCCGGCGCCAGCGTTTCCGGCTTAATCAATGCCAGCCGCTCGTGGAAGCCGGAGAAGAATTGACGCTGCTCCTGGATCCCGCCGGACTGAAATCGTCCAGCTTTTCGTCCAGCCGGATGCCTTGATGTTCGTGGTAGCCCGGCGATGGTCGCGGAAACTGGTGACAAGGCCAGCGAGCCGTACACGAACTCGTCGGTTAGTTTCGAAAAGTCCTGCTGTTCGCCTGGCATTTTACAACCTGTCATCAATAGTAAAAGTCCCATACAAGGAAGACAGGCCAGGGGCCTATCCCACTCATGCAATCGCAGCATGGATCTTCTCCAGATCGGCGGCTTCGCCGAACTTCGAACCTTGCAGATCGGGGTTAATGTTGCGAAGCAGTCCAGTAAGAACACCTCCGGCGCCCACTTCAATGAAGCGAGTCGCGCCTTGGGAGGCCAGCTCGCGGATGCCGTCCGCCCAGCGCACCGGATTCGGCACCTGTTGATACAGGCCTTCCCGGGCATCCGCGGCACGGTTCGGATCAAACGCGCCTGCCAGTTGTTGACCAGGCGGAACGGCGAGATCGCGGAAAGCTGATCGAATTGAGGTCGGCCGCCAATCTCTCCTGCGCCGGCTTCATCAGCGAACAATGAAAGGGCGCGCTCACTGGCAGCAGCAGGGCGCGTCTGGCCCCGGCCGCCTTGGCCAAATCGATCGCTCTCGCGACAGCGCCGGCGTGTCCGGCGATCACCACCTGATCGGGCGAATTCAGGTTGGCAGCGCTCACTACCTCGCCTTGGGACGCCTCGGCCAGGATGGAATCGAGTTTTCCCTCCGGCAACTTGAGAAGCGCAGCCATGGCGCCCACTCCGGGCGGCACAGCCTCCTGCATATATCGGCCGCGCTTGCGAACCAGTTGCACCGCGTCGGCGAAATCGAGTCCACCGGCCGCCACCAATGCCGAATATTCGCCTAAGCTGTGTCCGGCGACGTAATCGGGCTTCAGTCCCTGATCGGCGAGCACGCGGAAAGCGGCAATGGAAACCGTGAGCAGCGCCGGCTGCAGGTTCTCAGTCAGTTGCAGCACCTCGGCTGGACCCTCCTGACAAAGCCGCGTGAGCGAAAACCCAAGCGCGTGGTCCGCTTCGTCGAAGATTCGCCGCGCCGTTGGGAAGCTTTCGATGAGTGTCTTGCCCATCCCCAGGTATTGCGAACCTTGACCGGGAAAGATAAATGCCGTTGCCATAAGATGATCGGACAGTTCCAGTGTATCGCTCTCTCGGGTCTTTTCTCGTCGTTCGCGTATGCCGTAATCATTTCAGTCCTCGCATTTTACATATTTTTAGCAATCCTTTGGCACTCGACTTGCGTCTGATCTACTGACGAAGGAGGAGGTATGAACAGAGCAGCTCAACCTCGAGTGGCGATGCAGTTCGAATCGAAGGGTTTTGTCTACTGTCCTATTTGTACCCACACCGTGGAAGGAACAGTGGTCAGTAACGGGAAAACAGCCAAGGTGAAACCTGGACAAAAATGCTCCCGGTGCTCGGCCTCGCTCGATCCCGGCTACATCATGAGACTGGATCGGGCAGCGTAACTTTGCTGTTCCGTGGTATTTTAGTCTCGGTAGCATGAAACGGAAACCGCTGCCTATTCCGGAGCCGGTGATCGACCAAAAGCTTCTCGAAGAAGCGAAACGGGCGATCCAGGCCGATCAACTTAAGGGACTGGGGAAGTGTTCCGTTTGCGGCGCGGCCTGCGCTCCTAATTCGGCGGAGGCATTGTGCTGGGTCTGCCGTCGCTTGAAGATCAGCGCGTGGCGCGATTCCGATCAGCAAACCGTTCAGGAGTAGCCAGCGCCCGTTCGTAAATAAACGCTCCCGCGGCTACATCTTCCACTCCTAATCCAAGCGATTTAAAGATAGTTATTTGCTTCGGGATCGTAGTGTTGCTGCACATCTTTGAGTTCTACGACGTTGGACCAGTGGTCCGCCAGCAGCAGATCGCCCGATTCGATTTTGGCTTGCTCGATCGAATCGGCCGCAATCAGATCAGCGCGCTGGATGAGATCGGCCGGTAACTCTCGCCGGTTGGCGACGTTTGATCCCATCGCATTTATCATGGTTCCGGGCTCAATCCACTGGCTTTCTAGTACTGGGTCCTTGGAATTCGTAGCCGTCACAACAATGTGCGGCGCCACGCACTGCTTCCTCGGCAGAATCTACAGCGATCACGGAAGATTTTTCCGCAAACTGGCGGCGCTTCTCTTCGCTGCGGCTCCAGACACGTACGGTCTTGATGGCGCCGAACGGCGCGGATCGCGTCCAACTGAGTTCGCGCCTGAAATCCAGAGCCGATGATCCCCAGAATTTCGGCGCGAGGGTTCGCCATCAGATCGGTAGCGTAGCCACTGGCCGCGCCGGTACGTATTTGTCCCAGATGATTGGCTTCCATTAACGCAAGCGGCTGGGCGGTCTTCGAATCGTACAGCATGAAGTAGAAATGGGCGCCATAGCGCGGATTGGTGGAGTAGAACTTGGTTCCAAAATAACTGCCATACGCGCCGGCCATGCTATGCAGCACCGATCCGGTTTCGAGGATCAATCGCCGCCGCGGCTGGTTTTGCGCGCGACCTTGGGCCAGCGCCTCGAATGTTCGGCGCATGACATCGACCGCGTCGCGCATCGGCAGCAGTTCTTGAACGTCCGCTTCAGAGAGATAGAGCATCCAGACTGATTGTACGGCGATAACCTAATGCGGCTCAAATGCTACAACGTCTACATCGCCGAAGGGACCCAACCGTCGTTCACGCCAGCCCGATAACTCCCCTCTGGCGGCGAGCCATTCCCGCCAAAACCAAACGCTGTGATCCCCGCCATATATCACGAAACGATGGGACCTGGCAAGTATCTCTCGCGATAACTGCGCGGCGTATTTCTCGGCTTCGAGTGAACCTCATATGGAAACGGATAAATCTTTCCTTGGATCGGGTAGACCGAAAGATGCGCGTACAAAAAGCCGGGAAGGGAATAATCTGGCCGCCAAATCGGTGGCCGCGCCTCGATAAACGGGCTTGGACAGATCACTGGCTCTTCGGGTCCCAGGCCGAGCTCCTGGATTCTGCCGGCCGCGGCTTTCCAGCCGGATTTTTCGTGCATCGGCCAGAGGTGCCCCCACTGGCCAAGGAATAAAAGTATTCCAACCCCCAACACCACTGACGACGCGCTTCCATTGGACCGGCGGCAAGAACGGAGCGGCGATCGCGGTCGCCATAAGCGCCGCGCCGGGTAACGCGATGAACATGTAGCGTGGCACAAAAACGGAATTAGCGGTGATCCAGGAAAACCCAAATAGACAAAGCGGTTGCAATAGCCACCAGCAGAGGATCAACAGGAGCGAACTCGGCGAACAGACCGGCTCGGGATTTTGAGGCCATCCGAACCAGCGAGCCGCCAGGACAGCCAGCGTGCACGAGCCTGCGATTAGCCCCAACTTGATCGCAGTTGTTAGATCGTTGAGCGATGGAACGGGACCAATGACATGGGCGGGGGCCTGACGGTTCAGCGCCAGCGCAGCAGAACGCCACCGGAAGCAGTGCAGCGCCCAGCAAAGCAAAGATTAACGCGGCCTGGCCGATCCGAACCTTGGTCTCCGCTCGTACCATCCGGGAGATCGTATATGCGACATAAACGCCATAGAAGGGCCAGTAAACCAAATGAACGCGCCACAACAAAGAAGCTGCGGCGACAAACAACAGCCCGTCCACGAAACGCCCGGAATCCAGCCAGCGAATCAACAGCAATAGACTCCCCGCCGCGATACATGTTCCCAATGCGTAAGGCCGGGCGTCCGCGGCCTGGTAGTTGATTCCGCGCAGTGAAAGGCACGCGAACACAGCGAACCAGCCGGCCTCCGGATGGATAAAGCGGACCGCGAGACGAAAGATGAAGAAGAGAGCGGCCGCCATCGCCAGAACCGAAGGAATGCGGTAAGCCACTTCGGAATTGCCGAAGAACTTCGCCAGCATGCCCGGCAGAAAGTAATAGATCGACTGGGCCACTTGGGGCGCAACTTGCAACGATGCATCCTTGGCGCCGTTATGCACTACAAAAACGGTAGCCATCTCGTCGATCCAAAAGCTGGATGGCAGCGGCATGAGCCACAGTCGAACAACGACCAGCGCGAGGATGCTTGGCAGCAGCAGCTTCAGTAGACGCGCATTGGCGGGCCCCGCGCTCATTGCATCGGGGCCGGTGGGCTTAGCCGCTGTCTGCAAGGAATATCTCTCCTACATTCCCATTAGTACAACACGCTTCCGGCCTGATCGCTCCCGATTTGTTGTCGTACGTTAACCGCCGGCGCTATTGAATCAGCAAAGTCACTTGGTTCGATGGCTGCCCATCCACAGTGAGTTGCAGGACCCAAGTCCGCGCATCCATTGAAGCAGCGATGAAGCGAGCGACCTCGGCAATTGGAGATTCACCTGATCCAGACCTTGATAAGTGCCCTGCGGACCAAGATAGGTTACAGGTGCGTTGATTGTCCCGCCTATCGTGGCAGTACGCGCTACCAGCGTTCCGGATTCCCGTTCCATAGAGCACCAGGTATACCGTATCCGTTTCCGAGCCAAGATCGATCGGCAGTGCAGTGATATTGCCGTCCTGACCGGTTTGATATATCGATTCGAAATTTTGATCGCCGTTCTCGCTAACGCGCACCACATTTGCGGCAACCAGGTTGTCGGAGTTTACAACGAATATCGCGGGCGCCGCGCTCTACGATGTCGATCTGCCCGCTGGCCGTTACCTTGCCGTTCGCGCTGATACTGACAGTAGCTGAGTCCTGGCGCTGTATCAGCCGGGATTACGTAGTTCACCTGTCCTGGCGAGACATAGTAAAGCTGCGCCGGCCGGACCGCGCCCGCCGAGTCGGTCACCGATACTGTCTCCCCGCCGAGCGATATCGGCAGTGTTCCCGTGGCCTGCGCGGATTTCGCCGCCAGGTTTTGACCGAACGCGCTCACGATGCTTCCTGGCGCCAGGGGTCCTAAACCATAGCCGCGCAGCCGACACATTCGCTAGAGCCGGCAGAGGCCACACCGCCCGCGGCAATATCACGCCGTTCCCGGCGATTTGCATGCCGTCGGTCGTCTCGAAATGGTTAGTACCGGCAAAGCCCATCACGCCGGTGCCGGTGAAATCGGCAAGCGCCAGGGCGCCGCTGTTACCCGAGCCGCGAAACGATCGTCCGTTTACGAAAGTTCCGTCCCCTTGCCCCGCAAAGAACACCAGACTCGAAAGTCCCTCGACCAAATCAACATGCCCGTCGCTATTCAAGTCCATCGCCACCAGCGCGCCGAACCCGGTCGTCTCCAGACCTGGCGAGGCCTGAAATGTTCCATCGCCCCTACCCAGTAGAATCGTCACGGTTCCCTCGGCGGGATTACTTAGCGACTGTCCGGAAACCGCCAGATCGAGCAGTCCATCGCCGTTGAAGTCGCCCGCCGCGATCCCTGGCGCGAAATTCCACGGCTCCCCACTCGATGTAACGGCTTTGAAATTCGCCTTGCCATCATTCAAAAGCACGGTCAAGCCTCCGCCCTCTGCAGCCGCCACATCAGGCTTTCCGTCCTGGTTGAAATCGCCGATTGTAAGCACCGCCCAAGGGGTGAATCCCAGCTGCGCAGGTGCTGCCCATGCCGAACGTGCCATCCCCGTTTCCAGGCAGGATGGCGAGATACGCTCCAACCGGTATCAGGAAACCGCCGATCAGGCAAGTGACCGCCAGGTCAGGAATACCGTCGCCATTGAGATCCGCCAGTTGGGCATCCGTAACCTGTGCGCATCCGGCAACCGGCAGAGGTGGCTGAAAGGTGCCGTCGCCATTGCCGAGCAACACCACCGGTCCGGAAAAGCCTGGGCCTTGGGTCGAGGGAATGGCCGGGGCGCTGATCACTACCAGATCGATTTTGTGATCACCATTCAAGTCCGCGGCCAAGACCGACTGTGGCGCCAGCGCGCCGAGGCTAAGAGGCGCCGCCGCGGTGAATCCACCCATCCCATCGTTCAGAAGAATCGTTAACGAATTGGAGCCGAGATTCGCGATAACCAGATCAGGCCGGCCATCGCCGTTTAGATCCGCCGCCGTGACTCCGCCCGGATTTATCCCCGTTGGATACGTCAGATAGGCGAATTGAGCCTGCGAAACCGCCGCCAGACCGAGCAGCCATGCCCCACCGAAAACCCCGCATTTCTGACGCGATTGTAGCTCAACCGCAGCGCTCCTGTTGACAGCCAAAAGGAAGCCGTTGTACACTCCTGTAGGCTACCAAAAGGGGCCCTCCACATGCCCAAGGAAAAAACCGACGTCCTCCACGGCTCTCTCGCCTTCATGGTTCTTCGAACCCTGGATACCCTCGGCCCGCAGCATGGCTGGGGAATCGCCCGCCGCATCGAGCAGATCAGCGGCGACGCCCTGGCGTTGAACCAGGGAACTTTGTACCCGGCGCTCTTGCGTCTCCAACAAATGGGATGGATCACCTCCAAATGGGGCGCGTCCGATAACAACCGGCGCGCCAGGTTCTACGCCATCACCCGCGCCGGCAAGAAACAGCTCGCCGCCGAAGCTCGAAAACTGGGAGCGGATCTCCGGCATCATGGCCCGATTCGTGAAGCCCGCGGGAGCATCGTCATGACGCGGCTCCGCGTGTTCCTGTCCCGGCTTGCTGGTCTGGTTCGCAAGGGAAGCTATCGAGAGCGACATCGACGACGAACTCGATTTTCATCTGCAAATGGAAATCGCCGAAAATCTCCGCCAGGGCATGCCGCCCGCCGAGGCGCGGTCCGCAGGCGCAGCGGCGCTTGGGCGGCGTCGCCCAAATCAAAGAGACCTATCGCGAAACTCACGCGCTGCCCGTCATCGAAGTCCTCTGGCAGGATATTCGCTTCGGCTTCCGGATGCTCCGCCGCAGTCCGGGCTTTTCGCTTCTGGCGATTCTTTGCCTGACCCTGGGCATCGGCGCAACTACCGCCGTGTTCAGTTGGATCGAAGGAATCCTGCTCCGCCCGTTCCCCCTGGTCGCCCACCAGGAAAGAATGATGGCCGTTACCGGAACCGATCGCGCGACGCCCGGCCACGACGATGTCTCCTTTCCCGATTTCCTCGATTTTCAAAAGAACTGCACGCTGTTCGACGCCTTTATCGTGGACCGCATCACCGGGACCACGCTCACCATCGGCGATCGGGCCGACCGGACAACCATGAGCGTGGTATCAGCCAACTATTTCGACGCGCTGGGAGTCCGTCCCATCCTCGGCCGCGGCTTCGAACCCGCCGAAGACTTCGGCCGCAACGCTCATCCCGGTCACCGTGATCAGCTATCAGATGTGGCAGGAGCGCTTCCACGGCGACCCGGCGATCATCGGAAAAACGCAGATGCTCAACGGCATGCCGCATACGATTATTGGCGTCGCGCCCGCAAGGTTTCTACGGCACCTTTGTGGGCTGGGCGATGCAGTTCTGGGTCCCGGCGTCGATGCAGGAAACGTTCGATCCGGGCGGGTACAAACTCGAGGATCGCGGCGCGCGTTGGATCGAAGGTTTCGTGCGGCTCAAGCCGGGTGTGACGCCCGATCAAGCGCAGGCGGAGATTTCAGCCGTCGCCAAACGGTTGGAAACCGCCTATCCGGCCACCAACCGCGGTCGCGGCATCCAGCTTTACCCGTTGTGGCAAACACCCTTCAACAACGCCGGCACGCTGCTTCCTACGCTATCCATCGCGCTAGCCGTCGTGGTTTTCGTGCTTCTCATCGCGTGCGCGAACGTCAGCAATCTGCTGCTGGTCAGAGCTTTCGGGCGACGTCACGAAATGACGGTGCGGCTGGCCGTCGGCGCCGGGCGCGGCCGGCTGCTGAAGCAGCTTCTCACCGAAGGCTTGATCCTCGCGATGCTCGCAGCGGCGGGCGGACTTCTGGTGGCCAACTGGTGCCGCAACCTGCTGGTGCTGCTACTCCCCGCGCGCGGCGGCGTCGCGATGTTCCTGCCCGGCGACCTCGATTGGCGCGTGCTCGCGTTGAGCGCCGGCGTCTGCCTGATCTCGACGCTGCTGTTCGGGCTGGTTCCCGCGATTCAGACCAGCAAGATCGATCTCGCCTCCGCGCTGAAGGCCGAATCGGGCGGCGTCGTGGGCGGGAAACGCCGCGGCGCTGGTGCGGTCCAGTCTGGTCGTGGTGCAGGTAGCGCTTAGCTTCGTTTTGTTGGCGGGAGCCGGTCTACTGCTTCAGAGCCTGCGCGCCGTTCAGAATACCAGCCCCGGATTTTCACGCCGGGCGTACTCACGAGCTATGTCGATTTAGTCGCGGCCGGATACGATCGGCAGCGCATCAAGAATTTCGACGATGCCCTGGTCGATCGCCTTCAGGCGGTCAGCGGCGTGCAATCGGCTGCCATGTCGCGCATGACGCCCTTCAGCTATCGCAGCTATTCTACCGCTCCGATCGCGGTCGATGGTTATGAAGCCCCGCCGGATGAGCAACCCACGGTCGACTACAACGAGGTCGGTCCCGCCTATTTCGCCACCATGGGCATTCCGCATGGTGGCGGGCCGCGAGTTCACGCGCCGCCGACAACGAAACGGGCCCGCCGGTCGCGGTCGTCAATGAAGCCATGGCGGCCCAATTCTGGCGCGGGCGCGATCCGGTCGGCAGCCGCGTTCAGGTGAAAGGGCGTTGGCTGCAGGTGGTCGGGGTCGCGAAAATGTCGAAGTATCGGAATCTGACGGAGACTGCCCGGCCATTTTTCTACGTGCCGATGCGCCAGAGTTCCATGGGTACGAACATCCAGATCCGCACTCCGCTGGGCCCGGAAACAATGGCGAAAGTATTGGTCCGCGAAATTCATGCCATCGATACCAGCCTGGCGCCCGGTGAAATGATCACGATGCAGGAACAAGTCGACCGGACCACCGCCGTGCAGCGAATTGCAGTCTCGATGCTCGGCGTGTTTGGCGGCTTGGCGCTGCTGCTTGCGGCCATCGGCCTCTACGGCGTCATGTCCTACACGGTGTCGCAGAGCACGCGCGAGCTGGGATTGCGGATGGCGCTGGGCGCCAGCGTGCCGAATCTGTTGCGGCTGGTGATGTCGCAAGGCCTGGCGTTGACATCCATCGGTGTCGTGTTCGGCGCCGTGGCAGCGCTCGCGATGGCGAAGCTGATAGCGAACTTACTCTACAAGGTGAGCCCGCGCGATCCGCTGGCTTTCGGCCTGGCGTTGCTGGTGATGACGATCGCCGGCAGCGCAGCCTGTTTCTTGCCAGCCTGGCGCGCCACGCGGACCGATCCAGTCCGTGCCCTGCGCGATTAGTTATCGTTTACCTGATCCACATCGACATCCAGATTGTGCCCGATTCGGAAACCATACATCCCATCGGTGTGAAGCTTGCTCTTCGTCAACTTCGTCACTTCCGTGCCATTGACGATAAAGATCACGTCATCGCCTTGCACCCGGATTCCCAACGTATTAGTCTGGCGCCCATCCGCCCCCTCCTTAACGATCGCGGGATTCGCCGTCCACGTCACCACCGCAACCGGCCGCTTATCTCCCTCGCGGTTCGCAACGTAGTATTCGCCCTGGTTACGCACCAGGAAGTAGGTATAGGTCTGATTCGGGCCCGCCAGATCGCTGCCGCCGATCATGAGTCCATACGAGATCGGATGCGTGGGTGCTTTGGTCTGCGTCAGGCGCGCCGAAAATTGATAATTACCGGACTTCGTCCCGGCGCTCGGTAGAAGGTTCCGGCGGGTCCCATCGCGAAGTGGTACACGTCGCCGGTGATCGTGAGCTTGATCTGGTCCGCTGTCCCTCGATCCGGCCGCACGTTCCAACCCGTCGGGAAGACTCCCGCCGCCGTTTACCGCGCGATCCGGATCCTTGTCCCCGCCCCGCTGGAAGCGGTGAGCCATGTGGCATGCGCCGCACTGCTGTTCTATCTTGTCCAAATTGGCCACCTTTTCGCCGCTGCCCGCAGCAATCGCTTTGGCGGCATCACGCGCCGTTTCCGCGAACCCTACTGCGTCGGCCGTCTGCTTCGCCTTCCAGTACATGGCTACCTGGTCGAAGGTCGCGGCCAGCTTGTTTGCCGCGTCAACCATGGCGGCATTGTTGGGAGCGTTGCGAATCGCCATCAGCGACGGCTGCATCGATTTCATCCAGGCCTGATACTGCGGATCGACGACCTGGGCCAGGAGTCCCAGGGCAAACAGGCTGAAAAGCCCCCCGACAAGAAAAAGTCTGCGCATGTCCACGAGTGTATTACAAATGTAAGCATGCGAAGCGGCCTTCTGGTGCATGGCGACAATCATTTCATCGTGCGCGGTCCATTGCCGGACCGGGAGACAGCGCTCGCACTCATTCGACATTGGTCGATCATTCAGATCGGAGCGACAACGCCGCCATCTCTCGATCGATGGCACATCATCTCGCGAGAGTTCCGAGAGAACCTGGAATGGGCGGTGGTCGTAGCGGGTGACGGCCAGCTATCTCCAGCGGTCGCGAGCTTGTTGGACGAGCTGTCGGCGCGTGGTATCACCATCCACGACTTCCGATTGGGACCTCGGTAGATCAACTGCCGGCGGTTATTCGTCCACAATGGAATAGGAGACAACGCCGAATGGCGTCCGAGATGACGACACCACATATATCTAAACCTGAAAGCCGCGCGGCCACGCTGATTCGCGAGATCTTCGAATCCGGCCGGCCGCTGACCTACGTTCGCTCCGCCGAAGAACAGCGCATCGCAAGGGTGCTGGCCGAGGTGGCGGCGAACCTGCTTGCCTCCGGCCCAGTGCCTGTTTGGACCTGGAGCCTCACGGAGGGAATGCGTCGCGGTGACGAACCAGTCGAGCCCGGCACCGAGACTCCTCGCGGAGTTCTCGACCACATCATCGCGCACAACTCCGCCTGCCATTTTCCACCTCAAGGATTTCCATGAGCCATTGCGGGAATCCGCCGAGATCAGACGCCGCCTGCGAGATCTCTACGAAAGTTGTCTCGACCGGCAAAAGTTCGTAATCATCACCTCGCCGGTCAAATACATTCCGGAGGAGATCGAGCGCAGCGTGATGTTTCTCGAACTGAGGCCGCCCGATCTGGTGGAGTTGGTCGACTTTCTTCGCGATGAGATTCGAGAAAACCGTCCGCAGCCTCAAAACGGCGATGCGCATGAAGCTATCCTGGACCAATTCGCGCGAGCCCTGCAGGGACTGACACTCGACGAAGCACGCTACGCATTGCGGCGCGCCCTGGCTGCCAATCAGACGCTCGGCCCTGAGTCCCTGCCCGCCCTACTCACCGAAAAACGGCTCCTGATCAATCGCAGCGGCGTCATCGAGTATATCGCCGACGGCGCGGAGCTGGGCGAAATCGGTGGCTTCGCGGGACTCAAGAAATGGCTGCTGGAACGCCGCAAGCTCTTCCACCTGCGCGATAGCGTGTCCGAAGAGATCATGCCCAAAGGCGTTCTCCTGATGGGTATCCCCGGCTGCGGAAAAAGCCTTTCCGTCAAAGCCATCGCTTCCTGTTTTCAGCTCCCGCTCTATCGCGTCGATATGGTCGAGATCTTTTCCGGACGCCACGGTAAGGCTGAAGGCGCTTTCGTACAAGCGTGCCGGATGATGGAAGAGATGGCGCCGGCGGTTCTCTGGTTCGACGAGATCGAGATGGGTATCACGTCCACCGATTCAAGTGGCGAGCAGGGCCGGATCTTCGCATTCTTCCTCACCTGGATGCAGGAGAAGACCCGCGGGCTCTTCGTCGCCGCCACCGCGAACCGGATCGATCTCTTACCCGCCGAAATGATTCGCAAGGGCCGCTTCGACGAGGTATTTTTTGTCGATCTGCCGCTGCACGACGAACAGATCGACATTTTCAAGATCCATCTCAGCCGCCGTGGCGTGAACTCGGCCGCATTCGACTTTAAACAGATGACCCAGTTTACGAATGGCTGGACCGGCGCCGAGATCGAGCAATGCGTTATTTCGGCGCTGACACAGGCCCGGCTGGCCGACCGCGAGGTTACCGAGCAGGATCTGATCAGCATCGCAGCCAAACAAGTCCCGCTCTCGCGAACCATGAAGGAGCAGATCAATCACATTCGTGCCTGGGCGTTCGAGCGCGCCGTCCGCGCCTCGCCGCCGCCATCCAACCGGTGATCACGGACACGCCGGTTGCATCCAAGGTGATACACTTGTCAAGCCAGCCCACTTCCTCGTCGAAGTCTTCCAGGGAGGAGGCTCATGGCAGCTACTGCCAGCAAAAATACGCTCCCGCCTCCGTTCGAACGCTACGAACTCGACGACGCTTACGATGAAATGGCCGATTCGAGCGGCGCCGTCCGGCCCCACTACCAGCATCTGTATCAGGCCTTGTTGGGCTTGCCTCCCGAGGAATTGCGGCGGCGCCAGCAGGTGGCTGATCTCTCGTTTCTTCACCAGGGCATTACCTTTACCGTTTATGGCCGCGATGAAGGAACCGAGCGCATTTTCCCCAACGATCTGCTTCCGCGCATCATTACGAACCAGGAATGGACCTGCATCGAGCGCGGCCTGGAACAGAGAATCACAGCCCTCAACCTCTTCTTGAAGGATGTCTATCACGACGGCAAAATTCTCAACGACGGCGTGGTGCCTCGCGAGATCGTCTATAGCTGTAAACATTTCCGGCGCCAGATGCGCGGTCTTCATGTCCGCAAAGACGCCTATGTCACCGTCGCGGGTTCCGACCTGATCCGCATGCCTTCGGGCGAATTCGTCGTTCTTGAAGATAACCTTCGCGTGCCCAGCGGCGTTTCCTACATGCTCGTCAGCCGCGAGGTGATGAAGCGTCTGTTCCCCGAATTGTTCCGCAAATGCGGCGTACAGCCCATCGAGCACTACAGCCAACTCCTGCTTTCCACCCTCCGCGCGCTGGCTCCGCCGGGAACTGTCGAACCGACCATCGTGCTGCTGACGCCCGGCGTTTTCAATTCCGCCTACTTCGAACACGCCTTTCTGGCTCGTCAGATGGGCATCGAATTAGTCGAGGGCCGCGATCTGGTCGCGCACGACAATTACGTCTACATGCGCACCACGGCCGGACTCCGGCGCGTGGATGTGATCTACCGCCGTATCGACGACGATTTCGTCGACCCCCTGGCCTTCCGGCACGATTCTGGGCTGGGCGTACCTGGTCTCTTCAACGCTTATCGCGCCGGAAACGTCAGCCTCGCCAATGCCCTCGGCACCGGTGTCGCCGACGACAAGGCTTTGTATGCTTACGTTCCGGCCATCATCCGCTACTATCTCGGCGAAGATCCGGTGCTCGCTAACGTCGAGACGTTTTTGATGTCTGATACGCCGCAGCGCCTCCACGTGCTCGGCCAGCTCGAAAAGTTCGTTGTAAAAGCAGTCGGCGAATCCGGCGGCTACGGCATGCTGATCGGCCCGCACAGCAGCGCCGAACAGCGCGAGGAGTTTCGCCGCCGCATCGAAGCCGACCCGCGCAATTACATCGCTCAGCCCACCATTCATCTATCGCGCGCTCCCTGCTTCCTCGATGGCGCGGTGCAAACGCGGCACGTCGATCTTCGGCCCTATATCCTCTTCGGCGACAAGGTCTCGATCGTTCCGGGCGGGCTCACCCGGGTCGCATTGCGAAAAGGCTCTCTGGTGGTGAACTCGTCGCAAGGCGGAGGAAGTAAGGATACCTGGGTGCTCAGCTAGACCTATGCTTTCACGCGTTGGCGATAGCTTGTATTGGATGAGCCGGTATCTCGAACGCGCAGAGCATACCGCGCGCGTCATCACAGGTTCAGCTCGATCTCATGCTGGAACGCGGCGCCGGTTCAGACAGCCGCAATTGGGTGCGTCTGGCGCGCTCCCTGGGCGTCGAATCCTCGGCGGCCGATAGCGCGGTTGGCGAGTGCATCGGTCCAGTCCTTGCTGCACGACACCTCCGAGCGCGCATCCATCGTAACCAGCATCATGGGCGCTCGTGAAAATGCCCGTCAGGTCCGCGAACAGATAAGCTCGGAAATGTGGGAGCAGCTCAACCGCCTGTTTCATGCGGTCCGCAATTCGAGCGGTCAAGACGTGTGGGCGGCGGGCGAGTTTCTTCATTCCATCAAAGAAGGCGCTCACCTTTTTCAAGGCATTACCGATTCCACCATGACCCACGGTGAGGGTTGGCAGTTCATTCAAGCCGGCCGATTTCTGGAGCGAGCCGTGTGCCTGTCCATCTTGGTCAGCGTGCATTTCCACGCGTTTCATCACCCGGATCATCGGGAATCCGAGCGCGCTTACCTGGAATGGATCGGGCTGCTGCGCTCCTGCACCGCGTTTGAAGCCTACTGCAAAGCTTACACCGCGCAGATCAAACCCGATCGCATCGCCGAATTCCTGGTGCTGCATCAGAGTTTTCCGCATTCCATTCGGTTCTCGGCCGAGGCGCTGGAAGCCGCCATCAAAGAAATCGGCCGCGAAGCCGGCAGCCGCCGTTCCTCGCATGTGGAGCGGATTTCCGGGCGTTTGCGCGCTACGCTGCGGTACGGCCAGATCGATGAGATTATGGCGGGCGGTCTCGATACTTATCTCGATGGCATTCTACGCCAATGCGGCCAGGTTCACGGCGCGATGTATCAGACCTACGTTTCCTATCCCATCGAAGTGGCGCTGGAGGCCTAGCAGGTCATTGAAATAGTCATGTTTTATTCCATTCGTCATCTCACCAGGTTCCGCTATACCTCGCCGGTCAGCGAAAGCTTGATGGAGGTCCGCATGCATCCGCGCACCGAAGCCGAGCAGCGCTGCCTGTCCTTCCAGCTCTTCGTCGATCCCAAGACGCGCGTCCATATGTACCGCGATTATCTTGGCAACAGCATCCATCATTTCAACGTTCCCGCCAAACATCTCGAGTTGCGGATCGTGGCCGAAGCATTGGTGGAAATCGAGCCGCCGCCGGAACTCCCCCAAGCGCTCACGCCCGAATCCTGGGATGCGCTCGATGCCGAGGTCGCGGCCGGCGACTACTGGGAGATGCTGATGCCCAGCACTTTCGCGCAACCGGGCGAGCGACTGTTGAGCCTGATTGAACCGCTCCGCGTTAGCCGGCGCGATGATCCGCTCACGTTTCTGCGCGACTTGAACGTCGCCGTTTATGAGTGGTTCGAGTACGCCCCCAAATCTACCCGAGTCGATTCGCCCATCGATCATGCCATCGAAGCGCGCAAAGGCGTCTGCCAGGATTTTGCTCACATCATGACCGCGCTGGTCCGGCATGTGAAAATTCCGTGCCGATACGTAAGTGGTTACATGTATCCGCGCTCCGAACAGCGGGACCGGTCGCCCGAGGGCGCCACTCATGCTTGGGTAGAGGCGCTCCTGCCAGGCTTAGGCTGGGTGGGGTTCGATCCGACCAACAACGTGCTCGCCGGCAGCCGTCATATTCGCACCGCGATCGGGCGGGATTACGCCGACGTGCCGCCCACCAAGGGCGTCTTCAAGGGGGCAACCGAAAGTCAACTCACCGTATCGGTTCAAGTGTCGCCCTCAAAAGCTCCGCCTCCGCCTGAAAGTGAAATCTCGGCGATTCCCGGCGATTGGGAGGCTGCCGCGATCGCCGCGGCTAACGAAGCCGAGCAACAACAACAGTAGCGCACGCACTCCTGTGACTGCGGAAAAAATCGCGAAATTTGAGAAAACAAGGCGTTCCGACGATATCGAGACAAGGCTGCGGGTCTATCGTTGTGGGCTTGATCGACTTGGCTGGGGAGTTGGGTCGCGGCATGTTTAACTCTGGGGAACCAGTTTCAACATGCGAAGCAGGTTGAAGGCCCCCGCTGCAAACTGGAAACTCCATTCCGTCCTGGATACGCCACGGAAGCGAGTGCGGCCTTGTCCGGCCGGCCCCTTGATCCAGGCGAAACAGCGTTCAATCCAGCCACGCCGGGATAGGCTGCGCCGATACCGCTTGGTCCGACGCAGGGCCTCGCCGATCCAGTCCGGTCGCGGTCGGTTCTTCCAGGCCGGCAGGTGCGCCTCGATTCCCAGAGTCCGCATGCTCTCCACAAAATCCTGTTCGTGGTAGGCCCGGTCGGCGGCCACTGTGACTCGCCCGGCCTTCCAACCCAGCCGCTGGCGCATCGTCTTCACTCGGCCCAACAGATCCGTAGCAGTCTTGCGCTCGGCATGCGTGGAGGCTTGTGTGACCGCGCCAGCCACGATGAGGCCGCTTCGATTCTCCATCACCACATGGCCCAGATAACTCAGCCGCGGCAACTCGGCCCGGCTACGCCGATAGGAACGGGCTTCCGGATCGGTACGCGATTCATACAAATCGCGCTTGAGTAACTTGCCCCGCCGCCCCGTCCCTTGCCCCGGCGCCGGCGGATCATCCTTGGGCTGATAACTCCGTTCACTGGCCCAGGCGCGAATCAACGTCCCGTCCACGCTGAAGTGTTCCCGGTCGATCAACTTGCACTCATCGGCTTCCAGCACTACCGCCTTCAGCCATGCCTCGGCCACCGCTGCTTTCAAAAACCGTTCCCGATTCTTGGTAAATACCGTTACGTCCCAGGGTTCCTCGCCCAGGCTTAAACCTACGAACCATCGCAACGCGAAGTTGTATCGCATCTCCTCCATCAGCCTCCGCTCGCTTCGGTAGCCATAGAGAATCTGCACCAGCATCGCCCGCAGCAGTTGTTCCGGCGGCACGCTCGGACGACCGCGCTCGGAATACAACTCATTCCAGTTGACCTCCATCCGTTCTAAGGCCGCGTCGGCTCTTTTGCGGATGGCGCGTAGCGGATGAGTGCACGGGATCAGCGTCTCGATCGAAATCGTGCAAAACAACTCTTGCTGTTTTTGTTCAGGCGATCTCATGTTCTTACGACGTCGCAACCCCGCCCCAGGCTACCGATCGGCTCGGTATTTTTTCCGCAGTCACACTCCTGCGTGCCGCGTTCACACTCGTGTGAACGCCCTACTGCCGCTCCGCCAATCCCTCTAAAATCACCTTGGCGATCTCCTGCGTATCGCCAAAAGCCTGCAGATAGGTTTGAAATTTGCGATTCAATTCCAACGCCTGATCGGGCTTGAGCTTCGAACGGACGATCATGTCGCGAATATGGACCGGGTTCGGCAGCATGGCATCCTCCTGCAGCTCCTCGAGCGCGGTCCGCGGATCGTAGTGGTACATGGAAGCCCTCCCTGACTTTGACTCTACTGCTTCTCGCCGCGGGTGAGTTACTGCTTTTCGCCGCCGATAAGCCGGATACCCAGCTCGCGCAACTGCCGCTCCGGCACCGTCGACGGAGCGTCGCACATCATGTCCGTACCACGCGCGGTCTTGGGAAACGGGATGACTTCGCGAATCGAATTCTCTCCGGCCAAAATCATCACCAAGCGATCCAGACCCAGCGCTATTCCGCCATGCGGCGGCGCGCCATATTCGAGCGCTTCCAGCAAGAATCCGAATCTCCGCTTGGCTTCTTCATCGCTGAAGCCGAGCGCGGCGAACACCTTGGCCTGCACGTCGCGCCGATGGATACGAATCGAGCCAGAGCCCAGCTCAACGCCATTCAACACCACGTCATACGATTTAGCGCGGCATCGGGCCGGATCACTGGTTAGCTTCTCGATGTCTTCGTCGAGCACGGAAGTAAAAGGATGATGCGCGGCGTTCCAGCGGTTTTCTTCGGCGTCCCACTCGAACATCGGAAAATCCACCACCCATAGCATCTTGAAGCTTTTTGGATCGAGAAGCTTGTGGCGATCGTTGTATTTCTGTCCGAGATAGAGCCGCAATTGCCCGCACGCCTGATAGAACGTCTCTTCGGGACGATGCCCTTGAGGCGCGCCTGGCCAGCCTGCGATCATCAGCAGATCTTCATCGGCTGCACCGCTTAGAGCGCGGGCCTGCTCGACGAGTTTCGGATCCAGCTTCTTGAGATCGTCAAACACCCGCAGACCCTTTTCCTTGCCGAAATCCTTTACCTCATTGCGCTCTTTGCTGCTGAGCGTGCCGACCTTGGGAATGTGGATCGCCACCGGGGGAAAAGTCAATCCCAACCCCAGTTGCCAGCTTTCGTCGAGCACGTGAAACGGCGGTAGGCGCAGATCGGGCTTGTCGATGCCATACGACTTCATAGCCTGCGCGTAGGTGATCCGCGGGAAAGGCACAGGAACCTCGAACCCCGCAGTTTGAAAGGCCCGCTGCAGCATCGGCTCGACCACTTCGAAGACGCGTTCCTGCTGTGGAAATGACATTTCGAGATCGATCTGAGTGAACTCCGGCTGCCGGTCGGCGCGCAAATCCTCGTCACGAAAACAGCGCACAATCTGGAAATATTTCTCGTAGCCGCTCACCATCAGCAATTGTTTGAAGATCTGCGGCGATTGCGGCAGAGCATAAAAGGAGCCCGGTTGGACGCGGCTAGGAACAAGGTAATCGCGCGCGCCTTCGGGTGTCGACCGCGTCATGAAGGGCGTCTCGATTTCGAGGAATCCCTGGCCATACAGAAATTCCCGTATGGCGAACGCCATGCGCGATCGCAGAATCATATTGCGCTGCATATGCGGGCGCCGCAGATCGACATACCGATACTTCAGGCGCGCGTCTTCCTTGACATCGACCTCGTCCTCCATCGGGAACGGCGGCGTGCGCGATTCGTTCAGTATCCAGAGCTTCTCGGCCACCAGCTCGACCTCGCCGGTCCCCAGGTTCGCATTCACTGTTTCGGGCGTGCGCTTGGCCACCGTGCCTTCCACTGCGATCACGTATTCAGACCCGAGCATCTCCGCCTTCTTGTGAACGCTGGCCTCGGCATCTGCGTGAAACACGATCTGAGTGACCCCATCGCGGTCGCGCAGGTGAATAAAGAAAACACCACCCAGATCGCGGCGGCGGTGCACCCAGCCCATCAGCAGCGCCTTCTTGCCTGTATCGGTGACGCGCAACTGCCCGCAGGTGTGAGTGCGGCGAAGATCCCCTAGAAAATCGAGCTGTACTGTTTCCATGAGTTATTTTATCCGCTGAATCAATTCGTCCCGGCCCACCGTCTGCTGCTCCCCGGATTGCATGTTCTTGAGCGTGTAACGGCCGGCGGCGATTTCGTCTTCTCCGACGATCAAAGCGAAGCGCGCGCTCATCTTGTTGGCCAGTTCCAGAGAGCGCTTGAGTTTCGCAGCCAGCCCCGATTCGACCGAACAGCCCGCCGATCGCAAGCTCCGCGCGATCTGCACCGCGTGCCGCTCCGCCGCTGCACCCATCGGCGCTATATAAATGTCGAGCGCCGGCTTGTAGCTTTCCGGATGCTCCTGCTCCACGCTCATCACCAGCCGGTCCTCGCCGATCGAGAATCCAATACCAGGCCCGGGAACTTTTGAGCCCAGCGCTTCGGCCAGCCCATCATAGCGGCCGCCGCCAAGCACCGAATTCTGCGCTCCCAGACGCGCCGTGAACTATCTCGAACGTCGTCCGCATGTAGTAATCGAGCCCGCGTACCATTCGAGGCCGGATTTCGTAAGGAATTCCGCGATCATCCAAAAATCGCCCGCACCGCAGCGAAATGCGCGCGGCATGGTTCGCACAAATGATCCTGAATCGAGGGCAGCGAGTTTATAATTTCCTGATCCTCGGGGACTTTGCAGTCCAGCACGCGCAGCGGATTCGTCTCGGCGCGCCGCTGGCAATCGCTGCACAGTCTCGACGCCACGTCGCGAAGCTTCTCTTTCAGTAGCGCGACATACTGCGGCCGGCAATTCTGATCGCCCACCGAGTTCAGATAGAGCTGGAAGCTGGTGAGTCCCACACGTCGCAGCAGTTCCACCACCATCTCGATCACTTCAGCGTCGACGGCGGGCGATTCCGAGCCGATCGCCTCGGCTCCGATCTGATAAAACTGCCGGTAGCGACCCTTCTGCGGCCGCTCGCGCCGGAACATCGGTCCGATGTAGTAGAGCTTTTGCAGGCCAGGGATCTGGTCCAGCCGATGCTCGATGTAGGCGCGCATCACCGAGGCGGTGGCTTCCGGCCGCAGCGTGAGCGAGCTGCCGTCGCGATCCTCGAAGGTATACATCTCTTTGCTCACGATGTCGGTCTCTTCGCCGACGCCGCGCGCAAACAGAGCTGTCTCTTCCAGGATCGGCGTGCGGATCTCCTGGTAGTTGTATTGGCGAAAAACCTCGCGCGAAATCGCTTCCACCTGGTTCCAGGCGGTGCTGGAAGGAGGAAGAATGTCGCGCGTGCCTTTGACGGCTTTGATCATCGATCTTGAATCCTTATTCGGACGCCAGCGGCATCGGCGTCATCCGGCCGCTTCGTCTTTATATATCCGGGCGGCTTCGACGTAGTGCTTGGCGTTCTCGCGAAAGCGCTGGCGCTCGTCTTCGGTCAACTGCCGCTTGACCTTGCCCGGCAGCCCCATCACCATGCTATCGGGAGGAACTTCCGCGCCCTCCGGCACCACTGCCCCGGCGGCGATCACCGATCCTTTTCCTATCTTCGCGCCATTCAGAACCACCGCGCCGATTCCAATCACGCAATCATCTTCAATGGTGCAGCCATGCAGCATGGCCAAATGCCCCACCGTGACGCGATTGCCAATTTCGAGCGGGAATAATCCGGCATCGCAATGCAGCACCGAATTGTCCTGGATATTGCTCTCGTCGCCCGATGCGGATGGAATTGGACGTCGCCGCGCGCAGTGACATTAGGCCAGATACTGGAGCGTTCGCCGACGACCACGTCTCCAATCACCTGAGCGCTGGGATCGATGTAAGCAGAAGCGGCAATCTTGGGTACGATGCCGCGATAGGCACGAATCATGACTAGCGGTCTAGTATTCAATCCTAACACACGCGTCGCCTTCCGCCGATGTATACTAAGACCCAAACGACAGTCGAACGGGAGATGTTATGAAAGCCACTGGGATTGGTCTAGCCATTCTCATTTTGACGGTAGGCGGCACAGCCCTTGCGGCCGGTCCCACCAGCGACGATTTATACAACGCTATCCGAGCCAATGACCTGGCGCGCCTTCACTCGCTGGTTCACGGTTCAGCGGACGCCAACACGAAGGACGGGCGGGGCGAGACCCCGTTGATGTACGCCGCGGCGGTTGGCTCGCTGGATGCCATGAAGTTCCTGATTGCCAAGGGCGCTGACATCAATGCTCAGAACGAATTTGGATCCACTGCGTTGATCTGGTCGGCAACCGATTTGGCCAAGGTGAAGCTGTTGCTCGCTCACGGCGCCAACGTCAATGCGGCTTCGAAACGCGGACGCACCGCTCTGTTTCTGGCGGCAATGACCGACCGTTCAGCCGAAACGGTGCGCCTGCTGCTGGCCAAAGGCGCGGACCCGAAGATAACGGACTCGTTCAAGAACACCATGCTGATGGCAGCCGCCGCTGGCAATGACATCGAAACGATCCGCATGATCATTGATACTGGAGTCGACGTGAATGCCGCCAACGCACTCGGCATGACGCCGCTGATTGTGAGCGCCGGTAATAACGGCAATATCGCGCGCCGTAAAGATGTTGCTCGCCAAGGGCGCACAAGTCAATGCCGTGTCCCTGGCGCCGTTCCTATATCCCGGTCTGGCTCCCAAGGCGGGTAGTCCGCAGTTCGGCTCGATTACCGCACTTGGGCAGGCGGCGCCCATTCGGCCCTCCGGAGCTGGTCAAGGCCCTTCTGGATGCGGGCGCCGACGTCAACGTGAAAGATGTTCGCGACATGACGCCGCTCATGCTGGCCGTGGGTACCGACCATCAGGACCCGGCGATAATTCAGATGCTGCTCGACCACGGCGCAAAGCTAGAGCCCAAGAGCGTCCTCGGTGAAACCGCGCACGATTGGGCGCGCAAGATCGGTCTCCCTCCGGAATCCAGTTGCTGAAAGCGAAGACGGAGGAAGCGCCGCGCGCCATTCCCGGTGGCCGCCGTCGCTCCGCTGGAACCAAGGGCTGCGGTGGAGCGCAGCGTGGCGCTGCTCGAACGTACCACTCACCAGTTCTTCGCCAACAGCGGCTGCGCCGCCTGTCACAGCCAGGGCATAACCGACATGGCCGTGGCGAGAAGCGCGAGCGAAGGGCATACGCGTGGATGACGGCGCCGCCCGGGAGCGCGTCCAGATGGTCAAAGTTCAGTATCCAGCGGAAGCATTGTACGAGCGGATGGATCTCCTCATCCCCGAAATCACAGGCTACTCGACGGCCGGTTTGGCGGCCATGGGTTATGCTCCGGATAAGATGACCGATGCGATGGCTTCGGTCATCGCCGCCCAGCAGCTAGCTAACGGCTCGTGGCACGTCGGTAGGTTTTTCTCGGCCTCCCGCCGAAGAGGGCGATATCTTCCGTACGGCTCTCTCGCTTCGTGCGCTGAAGATCTATGGCACGCCCGGCCGAGCCGCCGAGATGAACGCGCGCATTTCCAAAGCGAAGCAGTGGCTGCTCTCTGCCCAACCGCACAATGCGGAGGATCGCAATATGCAGATGCTCGGCCTCCACTGGGCCGGCGCAGATGCTCGTGAACTCGGCCGTTTTACGAAAGCGATCCTGGCTTTACAACAGTCCGACGGCGGATGGCGCCAACGCGACGCGCTAACCACCGACGCCTACGCCACTGGTGAGTCTTTGTACACGCTCGCTGTAGCCGGCGGCGTTGCGCCCGGCGATCTGGCGTATCAAAAAGGCGTGAAATTTCTGCTCAGTACGCAGGCCGAAGATGGCTCCTGGCATGTCGTAAGTCGCGCGGTCAAATTCCAGGTGTACTTCGAAAGCGGTTTCCCTTATGGTGGCGACCAGTGGCTCAGCGCATGGGCGACTGGCTGGGCATCCATGGCGCTGGCTCAGGCCATCGAAGCGCCGGTCACCCGCGCTTCAAGGTAACTGCTAAGGAATCACGACCACTTTTCCGAACTGCTCTTTATTCTCCAACCGCTGGTGCGCCGCGGCGATTTCGGACATCGGATAGACCTTGTCGATCACCGGCTTGAGTTTGCCTTGGAAAACGAATTTCAGCACGCGGTGCAGCTCGCCCAGCGTGCCCATGAACGAGCCGAGCAGCGATTGTTGGCGGCTAAACAGGAATCGGAGATCGATTCTTGCATCGCCGCCCGTCGTGGCTCCGCACGTAACCAGCCGGCCTCCGGGCGCGAGACTCTCAACGCTCTTGTGCCAAGTGGCCTGGCCGACGTGCTCGAAAACCACATCGACGCCACGTTTGTCGGTTAACTTTTTCACTTCGGCCGAGATGTCCTGCTGGTAATGATCGATGACGTGATCGGCGCCCAGCGCTTTGGCTTTCGCGAGCTTGGCTTCCCCGCCCGCAGTCGCGATCACCCGGCAGTGGAACAATTTGGCAAGTTGCACCGCAGCCATTCCGACACCGCTCGAAGCCGCCAGCACCAGCACATCCTCGCCGGCTTGAAGTCCTGCGCGGCCAAAGAGCATGTGCCAGGCCGTGACGAAGACCAGCGGCGCCGCGGCAGCCTCTTCGAAGCTCAGGTTATCGGGAATCGGGATCACGGCGTACTCGGGCGCTGGCATGTACTCGCGATTCCCACCATCCACGCCTGTGCCAAACATCGTATAATGCGAGCACTGATTATCAATTCCCGACACGCACTGCGCGCACTGGCGGCAGCTTAATCCGGGCGATAGCAGGACGCGCTGGCCGGGCTTGATTCGCTCGCACAGATCGCCCACGCGGACCACTTCACCGGCTATATCGCTGCCCAAAATATGCGGCATAGCGAATTTTATTCCAGGGAGACCGTTGCGCACCCACAAATCGAGATGATTTAATGCGCACGCCCGCACGCGTACCAATACCTCATTGGCCTTGATCAAAGGTTCCGGAATATCTTCATATTTAAGAACGTCGGGCCCGCCGTGCTGATGGATTCTGACCGCTTTCACGGGTTACCGATACCCCGCGGCCTGCAATTCAAACAACTCCGCATACCGCCCGCCTAGCGCGACCAGTTGCTTATGCGTGCCCTGCTCGATTATCTCGCCGTCGGCCAGAACCAAAATCCGGTCGGCCATGCGAACGGTAGAGAAGCGATGCGAAATCAGCACCGCCATCTTATCGCGCGTGAGATCGGCAAACCGCAGAAACACCTCGTATTCAGCGCGGGCATCCAGGCTAGCAGTCGGTTCATCTAGAATCAACACTTGCGCATCGCGCATGTAGGCGCGCGCCAGCGCGATCTTCTGCCATTGGCCGGCCGATAAATCCACGCCTTTTTCAAAGCGGCGGCCCAGCATCTGCTCATAGCCGCTGGTCAGTTGCGCGATCAATGGCTCGGCCAGGCTCTTGCGTGCCGCCTCCTCAATACGCGGCTGATTGCCAAGCTCTTCAATGCGCCCGAAACCGATGTTCTCGCGAACCTGCATATCGTAGCGCATATAATCCTGAAAGATCACGCCGATTTCTTTGCGCAGGCCGTCTACGTCGTACTCGCGCAGATCCACGCCATCGAGCAAAATCGCGCCTTCAGTGGGATCGTACAGGCGCGCTAGCAGCTTCACCAGCGTCGTCTTGCCGGCGCCATTTTCTCCGATCAAAGCAATACGTTCGCCGGCGTCGAAGCGAAAGTTCACCCGATTCAGTACCTGCCGCTCCGAGCCCGGATAGGCGAACGATACATCACGAAACTCAAATCCCGATTGAATGGGACGGGGCGCCGGCAGCGCATTGGGCGGCGACACGATACCCGGCCGCGTCTCGAAGAAATCGAAAAGGTCTTTGATGTAAAGCGCCTGTTCGGCGATGTTATTGAAGCTCGAAAAAAGGCTCTCGATCAGGCTTCTGGATCGCGCAAACGCACCGGCCAGAAAGGTCAGGCCGCCGATGGTGAGCGCGCCGGATAAGGTGCGGACCAAGATCATTACATAAGCGCCGTAATAGCCGGCCGTCGGCAGCAGGTTCAGAAGCGAACCCGAAACAGCACGTTTTATGGCCAGCGCTTTATTTTCGCGATAGAAGCGGTCAAAAAGCTCTCGCGAGCGCTCGGCCAGGTACCCGCCCAGCCCGAAAATTTTCACTTCTTTTGCGCTCTGGCTGCTTGCGCCCAGCATGCGCAGATAATCGAGCTCGCGGCGTTCGGGAGTCCAGCGATACAAGATCGAATAAGCCAGCATCGCAAAACGCGTTTCGCCCAGAAATGCGGGAATTACGGCCACCACCAAAAGCAGCAGGAACCAGGGCGAAAACGAGACCACGGCGGCCGAAAGCGACAGCAGAGTGATAGCCTGCTGGCCCATACCCGCCAGCACTGCCAGCATCCCCAGCCGGGCGGTAGTCTGGCGCCTCGCGCGATCCAGCTTGTCGTAGAAGACGGGATCTTCGAAAGAAACCAGATCGAGCTGGGTAGCGTGCTCCATCAGCCGCAGGCTGACATAGTTGGTGAATTTGTCGCCCAGCAGGCTGTCACAAAGGTTGATTGCGCGCGACAGCAGGTCGCTCAACACCGCCAACCCGATTTCGTAGGCGAGCAGCACCCAAATTCGCTGGGGGTCTCGCGGAAGCCCTGTAATGGCACGGCCTACCTGGTCCATGATCAGCTTCCCGATCCAGAGCTGGCCCACCGGAATCACGGCGGCCAGCAGTCGTAGCACGACCGTCGCAACCGTAATCGCCGGACTGGTCTGCCAAACCATCCGCAGCAATGGCGGCATGTTAGCCAGCGCACGGATACGGTCGCGCCAAGTGGCAGGGTTATCGGCCGGTTTGGGCTGATGGGGATTCAAATACCAGTTTATCGCTGAAATTGGGTACTGGGGCCGCGAAGGCCCCAGCGTTCCGACACCATCCGCCTGAATTCACAGGCCCCTGTTCTACCAGGGTGATGTCCGGGAGAATCAGATTCGACGGAAACGCAACCGTCAAAATCTGTTTGTGATCAGATCATAGGGCTTGGTAAGGTTGCGAGTCAAGTGAAAAACTGGTAAATCGTAAATACCTCCTATATTATTGAATCAACACATGTTATCTACCGTGTCGCTTTTTTAAAACCTGTGGAAGATTCTGTGGAAGACCTTTGAACAAACCGATGCTTAGTTTCTAAGGTGGAGAAACCCGAGGAGTTATTTGTCGCTGAGATGCAGCGTCGTCATCGACGTTCCAGCATCTGCATAACCAAACTTGCGGGCGATCACGCGGAGGCCTCCAAATATAAGGCCGGAGGCTAGACAAAAGACCAGTACTATGCCGGCTAGTGTAATAATCGAGAGCAGCATTTGGGCGGCGGTTTCGGGCCGAAGGATCAGCGGCATGGGTTCGTTTACCGTAACTGCGGCTTCATACGTGATTTGGTCAAGCAGGCGGCCGGCTGCCGGTAGGTCGGGCGCCCCTCCCAAGACGATGGCCACCAGAGGGCCCACGCGCTTCACGACCACGTTGGGAACCGCTTCAAAGGCCCTAACCTGTTGTCTGGCCATGCCGGGGGTCGGGTACGAGAAGATGGCCAGGTTTTTTTCACTGCCGGATACCTTGTAACGGGCGATCTCGCCCTCCGTTCCGAACTGGAAGGCTACAGCGGCTTCAGGGATTTGGGGCGCGTTCTGCGCTAAGCCAGCCGGGCCCAGGATGTAGCGCTGGGAGTGCGGCACCAGGTTCTTGGCCGGAAAGTAGCTCCCCAAGGCGGGTAGCGGGCCGTGCGAAATACGAGGCAGAGCCTCCGCCAGGTCGGCCAGATTCTTAGGACAATTTCCACTACAGGTGATCACATAATTGCCAACTTGGAGCGGCTTTCCTTCGGTTTCCAGCCATCCGGCGTAGGCCCCTGTCGAATCCTTGTAGCGGGTGGCCGTAACTTGAAACCGCCCGTAGTCGGCTTGCTCCGCTGCCTCGCGGCCGTTCTCATCGGTGGCGACTTGCGATTCTTGCACCGAGCGCCGGTCATAGCTTCCTAAATGCTCGGGCCAGATCGCAGCACAGGCCGACGCAGCGAATAAAGTAGCGAGGATCAGGCTCCGTGGCATTTCTTGTACTTCTTGCCGCTGCCGCATGGGCAGGGATCGTTACGGCCGGCTTTCTTGGCGGAAACGGCCTGCTTTTTCTCCGTGGCCGTCCCGCTGCCGCCAACGAACTGCAGCTCGGCCATTTCTTTGTCTTTCTTGCGCTGGATATTGCGCGTGAAATCTTCGACTACGGTTTGAGCGGCGCGGCGCTGTTCGCCATTGGCGCCCACCAGCGCCTCTTCGTTGTCCTCTTCTTCCTCTTCGTCTTCTTCATCAGGCGCGAACGGCAGAACCGGCCTCGGCCGCACTCCCGGACCGCCGGAGCCGTCGCCATCGCCGCCGCCGGGGCCACCCCCGCCCGTGGTCACCTGAAGAAAAAACAGGTAGCGGATGGTCTCGTCCTCGATGCGATCCATCATGTCCTGGAACATCTGGAACGATTCTTTCTTGTACTCGATCAGCGGATCCTTCTGCCCGTATCCGCGCAGCCCGATGCCTTCCTTCAGGTGATCCATCGACAGCAAATGGTCTTTCCACTGGTTGTCGATGACATTGAGCATGACGATGCGCTCGGCGTCGCGCATGTTCTCCGGGCCGATCAGGTCCTCTTTTTCCTTGTAGCGCGCGATGAGCAGATCGTAGATGTGAGTTTCGATCTCCTGCCGCGCCATGCCTTGCAGCTCGTCGGTATCGATCTTCAAGCCGAAGGAAGATAGCACATCCGATTGCAGCGCAGCGAGATCGAAGGTGCTGGGATGCGTACGCTCCGGGCAGCGCATGTCGATAAACGTCGCGACGATGCCTTCGATGATCTCGTGGACTCGCTCTCTCTGATCCTGCCCTTCCAGCAAATGGCGCCGCATGCCGTAAACGGCCTGGCGCTGCTTGTTCATGACGTCGTCGTACTCGAGCAGGTGTTTGCGGGCGGCGAAGTTCTGCGCTTCAACGGCCTTCTGGGCGGCCGCGATCCGCTTGGAAATCATCTTCGACTCGATCGGAACGTCTTCTTCCATGCCGAGCCGCAGCATGAGATTCTGCATGCGCTCGCCGCCGAAAATGCGCATCAGGTCGTCTTGCAGCGAGAGGTAGAAGCGCGAGCTGCCGGGATCGCCCTGACGTCCGGCGCGTCCGCGCAGCTGATTATCGATGCGCCGGGACTCGTGACGCTCGGTGCCCAGGACGTGCAGTCCGCCCAGCGCCACCACTTCGTCGTGCTCCACCGCCGTTTCTTCCTTGAAGCGCGTGTAGACGGCGTCCCATTCGGCCCGCTCCGCCGATCCGACAGGGCTGGTCTGCAGCAGATCCGGATCCTTGTTCTGCTTCTTTAAATACTCTTTGGTGAGGAACTCAGGATTGCCGCCCAGCAGAATGTCGGTGCCGCGGCCGGCCATGTTAGTCGAAACCGTGATGGCGCCCTTGCGGCCCGCCTGGGCAACGATGAACGCCTCGCGCTCATGATTCTTGGCGTTCAAAACTTCGTGCTTGACGCCCATCTTCTTTAACGAATTGGAGAGCCGCTCGGATTTTTCGACGGAGATGGTCCCGACCAGCACCGGCTGGCCTTTTTCATACAGGCCCTGGATCTCTTTGGCCGCGTTGCGGAATTTCTCATCTTCGGTACGATAAACGATGTCCTGAAATTCCTTGCGAACCATGTGGCGGTTGGTGGGGATCACCGCGACATCGAGCTTATAGGTCTTGTCAAACTCGGCGGCTTCCGTTTCGGCCGTACCGGTCATGCCGGCCAGCTTTTTGTACATGCGGAAGTAGTTCTGGAAAGTGATGGTGGCGAGGGTCTGATTCTCGCGCTCGATCTTGACGTTTTCCTTGGCTTCGATGGACTGATGCAGACCGTCGCTCCAGCGGCGGCCCGGCATCACGCGGCCGGTGAACTCGTCGACGATGATCACCTGGCCGTCCTGCACCAGATAGTCTTTGTCGCGTAGGAACAGGACGTGCGCCTTGAGCGCCTGTTGCACATGGTGCAGGATGGTCCAGTTCTCGGGCTGGTAGAGGTTGCCGCAGCCCAAGAGTTTTTCTACTTTCGCGATGCCCTCTTCAGTAAGGGCGGCGCTGCGATGCTTCTCATCCACCGTGTAATCGCCCGTGGTGTAGCTCTCGCCCGGCTCTTTGCCCTTGATCTCTTCGCCGCGCACTAGCTTAGGGATGATGCGGTTGATCTTGTAATACTTGTCGGTGGATTCTTCGCTGGGGCCGGAAATAATCAGCGGGGTGCGCGATTCGTCGATCAGGATCGAGTCCACTTCGTCGACGATTCCGAAGTTGTGGCCGCGCTGCACGCAATCCTCGATGCGGAACTTCATGTTGTCGCGCAGATAGTCGAAGCCGTACTCGTTGTTGGTGCCGTATGTGATGTCGCAGGCGTAACTCTGGCGCCGCTCTTGGTCATCCAGGTCATGCACAATGACGCCGACGGACATGCCGAGGAACTTGTAAATGCGCCCCATCCACTCGGAGTCGCGCTTGGCCAAATAGTCGTTGACAGTGACGACATGCACGCCCAGCCCGCTCAGAGCGTTAAGATACACGGGCAAAGTCGCGACCAGCGTTTTTCCTTCACCAGTGCGCATCTCGGCGATTTTGCCGCGATGCAGAAATATGCCGCCAATCAACTGCACGTCGAAATGGCGCATGTTCAGCACCCGACGTCCGACCTCTCGGCACACCGCGAAGGATTCGATCAGGAGATCATCGAGCGACTCTCCGTTGGCGACGCGCTGCTTGAATTCTACCGTCTTCTGGGCCAGTTCAGCGTCGGAAAGCTGCTGCATTCCGGGCTCCAGCTCATTGATAGCGGCGACGATCGGACGAATGCGCTTGACTTCGCGTTCGTTCTTGGTACCGAAGATTTTCGCCAGTGCCTGGTCGATCATAAGGGAGCTATTATTATTCTATCGTGGCTTAAGAGGAACTTTTGGCCAAGATTGCGGAATGGAACGCTCAGGCCTTTAAGCGCGGGCTGCGGACGTAAATCACCTGGCCGGCGCCGACTTTCTCAGCGGCCGCTTTAAGTTGCTCAAAAAGCGGCTCGTAGTACCCAATCTCATCGCTGGGCACTCTCACAATGACAATCCCCATTTTGCGCTTAGCGAGGTTCTGTTGACGCTCCAGATTGCGATCGATGGTAACAAATACATCGAACTGGTCTTGCGCTTTTGTAAGCAGGGGGCCGTCTTTGCTGCTCCGCCAACCAATTTCGGCGACCGTCTTGACCAGGTGCCCGCTAAATGCGCGTTTCACCCCAATGTGCACGCACTCGTCTATGAGGATACGCACGCCAGGAGATTGTCCTTGGCTAGCTCGATGAACTGAATGGCTTGCTCGCGCGAAACGGACGGGAAGCCTGCGAGAAAATCTTCCAAGGTGGAATTGCCTTCAATGTGATCGATCAGCGCCTGTACCGGAACGCGCGTGCCCTTGAAGCAAGGCGTGCCGCTGAGCCGTTCGGCATCGACCCATACGATCTCATTGAGGCGGGCTCTCTGTTCGGCCGTCATACTTACCAACCTACGCGAAAGCGTTGAGGAGCGCAAACTTGTCGGCGGCGCGGCTATCGCCGCACAGCGGTTTCGGTGCTGATTGGCTTGCCGGCACTCACATCCACTCCCGTAATAAGCCGGGCCCCTTGGTTGTAAGTCAGATAAAGAAAGCCCCACTGGATAAAGACCAGCACGCGGTTTGAAAATTCCACGATATACAACAAGTGCACGAATAGCCACGCGAGCCACGCCAACAGGCCCGATAGATGCAGTCCGCGGATCTCCGCCACCGCCGATGCCCGACCGATTACCGCCAGGTTCCCTTTGTCAAAATAGCGGAACTTGGCGGCGTTCTCGGACTGACCCTGGAGCCTCTTCTGAATCAACTTGGCAACATATCCGCCTTGTTGCATGGCCACCGGCGCGACACCCGGCAGCATCTTGCTATCCTGCTCGACATGCGCCAAATCGCCGATCACGAAAATCTCTGGATGCCCCGGCACGCTCAGATCCTCGCTCACCGTGACGCGCCCCCCGCGGTCAAGCTGCGCCCCCGCGCGTTGCTTCAGTACGTCGCCAAAACCGGACGCTTGCACGCCCGCCGCCCAGATGACCGTCCGCGCAGTGATCCGGTCCTCGCCACTCGAGGTTTTAACGGTGACGCCGTCTTCGTCGATTCCGGTCACCATCACGTTGGTCCGCGGCGTCACCCCTAACCGGATCAACGATGCTTCCGCCTTCGCGGAAAGGTCCGCGGGATAGGCTGGAAGGACGCGCGGCCCGCCTTCCAGCAGCAAAATCTCGGCATTTCTAGAGTCGATGGAACGGAAATCCCGATGCAATATTTCGTGTGCGATTTCGCCCAGTGCGCCGGCCAGCTCGACACCGGTTGCTCCAGCACCGACAATCACAAACGTTAGCCAAGCGCGCTGCTTTTCCGGATCATGTTGCTTCTCGGCCTCTTCGAAAGCATATAGAATCTTGCTGCGGATCTCGGTCGCCTCCTCGATGGTTTTCAGGCCGGGCGCGGACCGCTTCCAGTCGTCATGGCCGAAGTAAGAATCGGTCGAACCCGTAGCGACGATCAGCGTGTCGTACCTTAACTCGCCATCGGCGAGTATCACGCGACGGCCAGCAGCATCCAGGTCCACGGCCTCACCCAGCAGCACGCGAGTATTCTGTTGGTCGTGCAGCACGCGCCGCAGCGGCGATGCAACTTCACCGGGTGACAGCGACCCGGTGGCCACTTGGTAGAGCAACGGTTGGAAAAGATGGAAATTGCGGCGATCCAAAACGGTGATCTGCGCTGCAGCTTTCTTCAGCGCCTTGGCCGCGTACAGGCCCCCGAATCCGCCGCCGAGAATCACCACCTGATGCTTGGCCGTCATGCAACCTCCGCCACCACATTGTTGGATGCTCGATTCACTATCATAGGTGCAGGATGAAACACCGGACCCTCGGAAGGACTGGTTTTGAGATCAGTGAAATTGGATTCGGCGCCTGGGGCATCGGCGGCACACAGTGGCTGGGAGGCAACGACGACGAGTCCATCCGGGCCTTGCGGCGGGCCATGGAGCTGGGCTTCAACTTCATCGACACGGCGTTAGCCTACGGGGACGGTCACAGCGAGAGACTGGTGGGTAAGATCATCCGCGACGCCACCCACCGCATGTATATCGCCACCAAGGTGCCGCCCAAGAATCGGCTGTGGCCCGCCAGGCCGGGGATCGGCATCGAGAATGTCTTCCCCTACGATTACATTTTGCGCTCGACGGAAACCAGCTTGCGCAACCTCAAGGTGGACACCGTCGATCTCCAGCAGTTGCATGTCTGGAATCCTGACTGGGTCTATCGCGAAGAGTGGCGGGGCGCTTTTGAGGAATTGAAAACGGCCGGCAAGGTCCGCGCAGTGGGCGTGTCCATCAATGATCATCAGCCCGATTCGGCGCTGGAACTGATCCGCACTGGACTGGTCGACGCGGTACAGGTCATCTACAACATTTTCGATCAGACTCCTCAGCAGCACTTGTTTCCACTGGCCAAAGAGAAGAATGTCGGCGTGCTGGCGCGCGTGCCCTTCGACGAAGGCAGCCTGACAGGCAGTATCACCGAGGAAACTGTTTTCGACCCCAAGGAGTTTCGCGCCTTCTATTTTCGAGGCGACCGTAAGAAGCAGGTGGTCGAGCATGTCGCGGCCCTACAAAAAGATCTGCCAGTACAGAATGGTTCGCTGGCTGAAATCGCGCTCCGTTTCACCATCTCCGATTCGGCGGTTTCCAGTGTGATCCCGGGCATGCGAACGGTTCGAAACGTCGAGCGGAACGCGGCGGTTTCCGAGAAAGGTCCACTAGACGCGGCGACCCTTCAGCTGCTCAAGCGCCACGCCTGGGCCAAAGATTTTTACGCCTGAACGGCGGAACATGTCTCACGGCGAATTATCGACGGATTTAGCGCTGGACCGCGATATTTATGCGCCTTCTGATACACTCACAGGGCGCCTGACTATCCGCAACAGCGATCCAGGCACTCCCGGTGTGCTGAGCTTCTCCAGCGGTCAAATGTACGATCTTGAGATCCGCGATGGTCAGGGTAACGTTATCCTCCTCTGGTCGCGCGGTAAAGTTTTCCCGCAGGTCATGTCCGAATTGGAGATTCGGGATCAGAAGGAGTACGTCATCAGCGTGCCGTTGGTTAAATTACCGCGCGGCAAATACGTCGTGCAAGGCTGGTTCACCAGCGAGGGCCCGCCACGCGTCTACGCGGCCTCGGCTCGGTTTCACATCCAGTAGAGGAGAGTTGTTCCTTTTGTAACCTTTTCGTTCGCGGGAGGTATTGCGATCTTGAGTCGTAACACCCATCTCGTCCTCTCTCTTTTGATCGGTGCTGCCCTACCTGTTCGCGCCGAGGCAGTGGACGAGTATGTCAAAGCGCACATGCAGGCCCTACACATTCCCGGACTCTCGATTGCGGTGGTGGAAAAAGGCAGGCTCATCAAAGCTGCCGGATATGGACAGGCAAACGTGGAGACAGACTCCCCCGCCACTCCCGAAACCGTGTACAAAATCGCCTCGCTGAGCAAGCAATTCCTGGCCTCGGCCATCATGTTGTTGGTGCAGGAGGGCAAGATAGGCCTCGACGACAAGGCAGAAAAATACCTGAATGGGTCGCCTGCGTCCTGGAAAAATATCACCATCCGGAATCTCTTGACACACACTTCGGGCATCGTCCGGGACCCATCCGACTACCATCCCTACAAAGAACAGCCGCCATCCGACGTGATCGAGTCGGTCTATCCAATGCCACTCAGCTTTCAACCCGGCGAAAAGTGGCTGTACTCCAATGTTGGGTACTACGTGCTGGCGGAAATCATCAGCAAGGCGAGCGGTAAATCGTGGAGCGAGTTCATTTCCCGACGGCTCTTTGCCCCGGCGGGCCTGACATCCACGCGTCTCTTGACGCTAACGGCTATCGTTCCGCATCGCGCCAGCGGTTACGAGCAGTCAGACGGAAAGATGATCAACGCAGAAAACTGGATCGCCGTGCGGCCCAGCGGCGCCTTTCTCTCCACGGTTCTGGACCTTGCGAAGTGGGACGCCTTCCTAGATTCACGCAGTCCTCTCACCGCGTCGAGCCTCGAGCAGATGCGGACGCCCGTCCGTTTGAATGACGGAACATCCGCCAATTACGGCTTCGGCTGGTACGTGGATTCATTTCTCAAGCGAGCGAGGATACACCACGACGGCCAGTACCCAGGGTTCCGGTCTGATTACGAGCGCTTCGAGGATGACCAGCTAAGCGTGATCGTTCTGGCAAACTCGGGTAGTTCCAGGGTGGACTCTCTAGCTGTCAAGATTGCAGGATTTTTCGCACCGGCGATCGCGACTCCGCCATTCACCGTGAGCGCCCGCGCGCCGGCTCAATCCATCCAGAGCGGCAAGCCGGTCACCATCGACATCACTGCCAAAGACGACGGAAAGGCAGCGCCGGGCAGCGTGGTCGAGATGGAGGTCTGGGATGAATCGCGTAAGCCTGTCCATGAGCAAAACAGGTCGAACGAAAATTTTGCCCCTGGTGAGGTGAAGACCTACAAATTTTCCTGGACCCCAGCCAATGCGGGAAAGTACACGGTCAGCGTGGGCATCTATGGTCCGAAGTGGACTCCGAGCTATTCCTGGAATCAGGAGATGATCACAGTCATGGTGTATTAGTAACCCCAACTTAACAATCTCCGTGGCAGTCAGCTTGCTCATTGATAGGTGGAGGTATTAAGAAATGCTTTGGTACGCATGGGTTTTCCTGGTAATCGCGATTCTGGCGGCGCTCTTCGGGTTTGGAGGAATTGCCGCTGGTGCAGCAAGTATTGCAAAGATACTGTTCTTTGTTTTCGTAGTGCTATTCGTCATCAGTTTGATTGCCGGCCGCCGGACGGTTGTGTAGGCAGCGGAGAAATATATGAAACTTATTGCCGGATCATTGCTATTAGGGGCATTGTTGACGATCGGCGGTTGCTCGGATCGCAACAAAGCGCCCGACGTTTCAGATAACATTCACCGCTCTCTCGATCAGGCTGGGTTCAAGGATGTCAGTGTTAGCCAGGATCGGGACAAGGGTGTGGTTACTCTAAAAGGCACAGTGCCTTCCGATGCCGAGAAGATGCGGGCCGAATCTCTCGCCAAAGCTCAGGCCGCCGGCGAGGTTGTGGCCAACGAAATCGCGGTCGTTCCGCCGGGCAACGAGAGCGCCGCGAAAACGGTGAACAGCGATATCGACAAGGCAATCGACAAGAATCTGGATGCCGCGCTGGTCGAGAATCGTCTAAATAAAACTGTAAAATATTCAGTCAAGAATGGCGTGGTGACCTTAAAGGGTCACGTGGATTCGCAGGCCGCGCGTTCGGAAGCGGCGCATATCGCTGCCAGCGTTCCGAATGTGGCGCAAGTGGTAAACGAAGTGGAGGTCCGCCATATCCGTGCGACCTCTTCGCGGTGACCGGCTTAGGCGGTCGGCAATCAGCGGTTTCGTAGTAGAGAGCCGCTGCGTTACGCTGAAGGAGGATGCTGGCGCGTCTTGCAGTCCTCCTTCTAATTGCCGTCCCGGTGTTCTGCCAGACGCAGTGTGAAGGCACTCCCGCCTACTCTCCGTGCGAGTTCGTATTCGAACTCTCCGCGGCTAATCTCGCCGCTCATCCCAATCCTTACGCCAGCGCGCAGCTTCACGCCGAATTCCGATCGCCGCACTTCAAGACTTATCTGATGCCCGCGTTTTGGGACGGCGGCCGCAAGTTAATCATCCGCATCACCCCCACCGAACCCGGCCAGTGGACCTATCGCACCACCAGCAACATCGCGGACTTCGACGGCAAGGAAGGCGCCTTCAACGCCGCGGCATCGGATTCTCCCGGCTATATCAACGCCGCCAACTTCCACCATTGGGCCACCGACGACAAGAAACCGCATCTATGGATGGGCTATATCGCCGATCGTTTCCCGTTCTTGAGCCAGCCGGAGTTCGAACAACAGCTCGCTGCGGCAACCCAGAACAAGTTCACTCATTTTCGCGGCTCTATCCTTGGCGGCGCCGCTGATCGCAGCCGTGTCTATCTTGCTCCTGATAAGCCGAATCCGGCCTACTTCGATGAACTTGACCGTCGAATACTCGCCGTTCACAAACGCGGCCTCACCATCGACCTGATCCTCGGGTCCAATCCGGATTACATCCTGAGCCTTTTTCCGGATTGGCAGGCGCGCGAGCGCTTCATCAGTTATATCGTGGCGCGATATGCGCCATTTAACGTCACTTGGCAAGGCTTGGAAGAGTTCGAGGATTCGAGGAATGGCCGGCCCTTGCTCAAAGAACTGGGTCTCAATCTCAAGAAACAAGATCCTTACCAGCACCCGCGATCGTCGAATGCCAAAGTGACTTCGTCTTCCCTGCTCCCCGACGGCTGGATGAACTTCGTTATCGAAAACACCACCGACGACGTCATCGGAGCGGTGGAACATCAGTTTTATCAGGTGCCCTTCGTCGGAGTAACCGATGCGCAGCATCTCTGGAACGCCACCATGGACGGTGAGTACCCCGAGTTTCACGGTGCCGGCGCCGCCGTGTGCCGCTATTGGTTCGACTTTGTCGCCGACACCCGGCATTGGGAGCTGGAGCCATATTTCGACGTCGACGGCGCGCGCTCGGTGGCGCTCGAAGATGTGGAGTATGTCAGCTACATCGAGCATCCGGGGCCCCCGGTCGAAATATCGGTGGAAAAGCACGGCTACGACGTATGGTGGTTTAACCCGGCCACCGGCGAATCCGTCGAGCAGAAGAAATATAAAGGCGAGCATTTCACCGGCGAAGCTCCCGATAAATCCCATCCCTGGGTGCTTATGGTGGCGCGCGAAGGCCGCAAGGAATCGATGCTGAAGTCCTACAAATTTGATTCGCGCGAGGTGCCGCTAGTGCAGGAGATCGAGTCTAATCCGGCAAAAGTGCCGTACGTCATCGTGGACCCCTCCGGCAATTCGCTGGACGCTGGCAAGCCAGTGAAGTTTTCCGCAAAGCTGACGCGTGAAACTCGCGCCACACGGTCGATGATGTTTCTCTGGACCGGCGAAGTGTCCATCGACGGACAAGGTCTGCGCGTGCTTGGCACCGGCTCGCCCGGCACTTTCGTCATTCCATCGTCCATCGCGCTGAACTTTCCGGCCATCCTCAGCATCCACCTGACGGCGCTGAACGCGAATGGCAAGGCCTATTCGGCCGACCGCGTGTTTCAGCTCAACAAGTGATTCTTTCCATCGACACTACGTCCGAGTTCGGCAGCATTGCGCTCACCGACGGCGATCGCACACTCGGAGAGATTCCACTGCATTCGCCCGACGGCTTTGGGCACATCCTGTTCCAACGCATTGAGCAGTTGCTCGCGCGGCACCAGGTCAACTTGAATCAGATGGATTGCTTCGCCGCTGCATCCGGGCCCGGATCGTTTACCGGCGTTCGCGTCGGCCTAACCGCGGTGAAAGGACTGGCGGAGGCCACCGGCAAGCCCGTTGTCGCCGTATCCAACCTTCGGGCGCTGGCGTTTTTTGGAACGGCTCCGTTACGCGCGACCGTGCTGGACGCGCGGCGTGGCGAAGTGTACGGCGCGGTCTATAACGATCGGCTCGAAATCGCCGCGCCGGAGGTCGTGATGAAGTTTCCGGCCTGGGCTGCGATGCTGCCTTCGAATGGCTACGAGTTCATCGCCATCGATTTTTCGCCGTTCCTCGCCAGCGTCGATCCGGCTATTCCCGTGATAACTGCGCCCCGCGCTCTGGCCGCCGCCATCGGACGGATCGCTTCGGCTGAATACCGGAATGGCCGCGCGGCCGATCCCGCCGCCATCGACGCCAACTATGTGCGCCGGTCCGACGCCGAGCTGTTCTGGAAAGATTAGCGCTCGACTAGCGCTCGCTTATCTATCCGAGCCCTGACCGCAGGGAGGGGTTGTACGATCTCTTATCTTTCCGAGCCCTGACCGCAGGGAGGGGTTGTACAATCTCTACTTGGTAGGAAACGATTGAACATCTCGGTGAAAGGCGAGTACGCGCTCCACGCCATCTTCGATCTGGCATTGCAAAAGCGGGGTGAACCGATAAAAATCGCCGACATCGCGCGCCGGCAAAAAATCCCGCAAAAATTTCTGGAATTGATTCTGGCCGGGCTCAAGCAAGGCGGGTTCGTCGAATCCCGGCGCGGCGCCGAAGGGGGCTATCTGCTCTCGCGGGCTCCGGATGGCATTACAGTAGGTGAAGTGCTTCGCTACGTCGAGGGGACCAAAAGCAACAAGACGTCGCAGCGCCGCCCGGCCGCGGATCCGTTCGCTGAAACTTGGCGGCGCGTGGAACAATCGATCTCCAGCGTGATCGATCACACGACCTTCGCCGAGTTGGTTCGCACCTGGCACGACAAGCAGTCCAAATATGTACCCAACTGGGAGATTTGATGTTTTATAAGGATAATTCGCTAAGTATCGGACGCACGCCTCTGGTGAAGCTCAACCGGGTGGCGCAGGGCGCGCAAGCCACCATACTTGCCAAAATCGAAGGGCGAAATCCGGCCTATTCGGTGAAGGATCGCATCGGGGCTGCCATGATCTGGGATGCCGAGCAGCGCGGCGTGTTGCGGCCGGGTAAGGAACTGATCGAGCCCACCAGCGGCAACACCGGTATCGCACTCGCTTTCGTGGCGGCCGCGCGCGGGTATGCGATCACTCTCATCATGCCCGATACCTTTTCGATCGAGCGGCGCAGAATACTGAAAGCCTTCGGCGCCAACCTGATCCTGACTGAGGGCGCGGCCGGTATGCAAGGTTCAATTTCGAAAGCCGAGCAAATGGTGGCTGCCGATCCCGATCGCTACTTGCTGTTGCAGCAGTTCCAGAATCCGGCCAATCCCGAGATCCACTTCAAAACCACGGGCCCGGAGATCTGGGAGGACACTCAAGGCACCATCGATGTCCTGGTAAGCGGCGTCGGAACAGGTGGCACTATCTCCGGCATCTCGCGATTTATAAAGACCGTGCAGAAGAAGAAGATTCTATCTATCGCCGTCGAGCCAGTCGGCAGTCCGGTGATTACGCAGAAGCTCAAAGGTGAGCCTCTGCATCCGGGTCCGCACAAAATTCAGGGGATTGGCGCCGGATTCATTCCGGGAACATTGGATCTCTCCATGGTCGATCGCGTCGTACAGGTGACCAACGAGGAATCGATCGAAATGGCGCGCCGCCTGGCCAAAGAGGAAGGCATTTTAGCTGGGATTTCCTGCGGAGCGGCAGCCGCTGCGGCGGTTCGCATCGCCCAGGAGCCGGACATGAAGGGCAAAACCTTGGTTACCATACTGCCTGACTCGGGCGAACGCTATTTGAGCACACCGTTGTTTGAGGGGATCGGTACGGAGTAAATGGAAAAGGCGGACGCTTTTTGGGGTGATAGGGTGAAGCGTCCGCCGTCGTAACGGGGATTTGCATAGATAACGTCGGAGGCACCTCTCAAGGTTACTGGGACGACGAAAAAAAATCCAACCCCCTTGATTTTCGCCTTTTTTTCTACTATGCTGTTGGGAGAAGAAAAGGAGAACAACCGGTGCTGCCATGTCCCTCCCCCAAAACATGCACTGCGGACCCTGCGGATGGTCGTATCCGCACTGGAACGGAATCGTTTATCCCAAGCTGAAACGACGCAGCTTTCACGCGCTCGCCGATTTGGCGCGCTATTTCGACGCCGTCGAGATCAACACCACGTTTTATCAAAACATCCGGCCCGAGATCACTCGCCTTTGGTTACGGAAGGTTAGTCACAATCCAAAGTTTGTCTTCACGGCGAAGCTCGGGCGTCAATTCACGCATGAGCGATCACTTGGATCGGCCGAAATCGCGGCCTTCAAAGAAGGGTTATGGCCGCTGCTGGGTGCAAGAAAGCTCGGCTGCGTTCTGATGCAATTTCCCTGGACATTTCGCTACACCGAAGAGAACCGCGAATTCCTGATCGACGCTACGCCGCGCGTTCCACGAGTTTCCGCTCGTGGCCGAGATGCGGCACGATAGCTGGACCCACGAAGAAGCGCTGGGGACCTTGATCGACTATCACATCGGCTTCGCCAATATCGACCAGGCGCCCTACACTAAGGCCATGCCGCCGGCGTCTTTCCTTACTTCTTCGATCGGCTATGTGCGGCTGCATGGACGCAATCCACAGGACTGGCAGCGTGAGTTCAACCGCGCCACAAGGCCGGTGGCCGCGCACGATTACTTGTACTCGCCTGAAGAACTGCTGGAGTGGAAGCCGCGCATCCAGCACATCCAGGAACATGCCGCCACCACTTTCGTCTTCGCCAACAACGACGTCGGTGGAAAGTCGGTGGTCAACGCTCTCGAGCTAGCTGAAATGTTGGGTGATGAGCGTCGAATGGCTCCGGCGGACTTGATCGCGGCGTTCCCCCACGAACTGGCCGAGTTCCATTCCGATCGTCCCATGCAGGATGCATTGTTTTCCAGGTACGAACCGGACCACCGGGCAGTGGCGTAGCCGAGCGCGATTATAAGACGCGGATACCCTGCCGCTCGGCCTCGCGCCGGAGCGCGCGGTCTAACGTGAGAAATCCGGCATCCTCGCGCCGCGCCAGCGACAGATAAAACATATCGTATGCAGGTTGGCGTGCGGAACGAGCGAGCAAGAAAGCCTCCCGAAACAGGTCCTTGCATGGGACCAGCACATCCAGGAGGCCAATAGCAAATTCAATCGCCTGATCGCAAGTATTCAGGTTAAGGTTTTCGAACTGGTGATACTTCCAAATTGTATTCACAACTTCTGGAATAATCAGATCGGGCGCCAGAACCTGATCGGCCTCTTCCAGGATTCGCTCATACTCGCCCGCTTTGGCTCGCGCCAGGACTACCTCGATCGCGGCGCTAGCGTCAAGGACCAACCTCACCGGCGACGGTCCTCACGAATCAACTTCGCCGGATCTTTCAATCTGGCGGGTTTCACCTGGCTGCCCTCTTTAATTGCGCGCAGCACCTTTTGACGCCGCGCTTTGGAGTCGAGTTCCACCTCCAGACCTCGAGCCAGCACCGCCACCGCCTGTTGCGCCAAGCTGCGGCGCTCCTTCGCGGCCTGTTCAACTAGCAAGCGATAGAGGTGATCCGGAATGTCTCGGACCTGCAATAATGGCATCACTCAGCATTGTGACACAGTATGCAGCTTGCTGCAAAATGCATCGCCCCCGCGACTCTGGGTGTCCATGGGTCGACACTTCCGGTTTGGCCATGCCCTACTTCGTGAGATCAGTAGGAGTCAAGATGGTACGAAGCCTGCTATAAGGAGCGAATATGGATTCGGCTCTTGCGCTACACCGGCTGCACTTCGCCTTCACCATCACCTTTCACTATCTTTTCCCGCAGCTCACCATGGGCTTGGCCCTGTTGATCGTCATCTTGAAGACGCTCGCGCTCCGGACCGGAAATGAGCATTACAACCAAGCTGCCCGCTTTTGGGTGAAGATCTTCGCCATTAACTTTGCCATGGGCGTGGTGACCGGCATTCCGATGGAGTTCCAGTTCGGCACCAATTGGGCGCGCTTCTCCAGGAACGTCGGCGGCGTGATCGGCCAGACGCTGGCCATGGAAGGTGTCTTCTCATTCTTTCTCGAGTCGACCTTCCTGGGCTTGTTCGTCTTCGGAGAGAAGCGGCTGACTCCTAGGATGCACTTGCTCTCGGCGTTCCTGGTTTTCCTGGGTTCGTGGCTCTCCGGATTCTTTATCATCGCCACTGACGCCTGGATGCAGAACCCGGTTGGCTACAAGCTCGGGTCCAACGGCGAGATTCTTCTGGATAGTTTCCGCGACTTGATCTTGAATCCGTGGATACAGTGGCAGTACCTGCATAACATGATCGCCGCGGTGGTGACGGCCAGCTTTGTCATGGCGTCGATTGGCGCCTTCTATCTGCTCACGAATCGTTTCCCCGAACATGCTCGGATTTTCGTTCGCACCGGTGTGATCGCCGGAACAGTCGCGATGATACTGATGCTTTACCCCACTGGCGACGGGCAGGGACGAATGGTCGCCGATCATCAACCAGTCACACTGGCGGCCATGGAAGGGCTCTTCGATACCAGCGCGGGCGCCCCGATCGCATTGGTCGGCCAGCCCGATACCGACAACCTGAAATTGGATAATCCGATTAACGTGCCGATGGCTCTGAGCTTCCTCACCTATCGCCGCTGGGAGGCCGAGGTCAAAGGCCTGAAGGATTTTCCACGCGATCAGTGGCCCGACAATATCCCGCTGCTGTATTACAGCTATCACATCATGGTTGGCCTGGGAACGCTTCTCATCCTTCTGATGGTCTCCTGTGCGTGGTCTCTCTGGAGCGGCAGGCTTTACAGTAGCCGCCCGCTGCTCTGGGCTTTGCTGCTGGCTCTACCATTTCCCTACATCGCGACCACGGCCGGATGGATGACCGCCGAACTCGGCCGTCAACCCTGGCTGATATACGGCCTCATGCGGACCTCCCAAGGTTTTTCCTCGCACGTCTCGGCGGGGAACACGCTTTTTACCCTGATGGGCTTTATGGGCCTGTATATGGCTCTAGGAATCCTGTTCCTGTTCCTGGTTCATCGCGAGATCGATCATGGACCCTCGCCCGAAACAGCCGCGGAATTGGCAGGTGTCCGATGATTCAGATCGTCTGGTTTTGCTTAGTGGCGATCATGATCGCAGGCTACGTGGTGCTGGACGGCTTCGATCTCGGCGCTGGAATAATTCACCTGTTTGTCGCACACACCGAGCCGGAGCGCCAGCGCGTGCTGCACTCCATCGGACCGGTTTGGGACGGCAACGAGGTCTGGCTGATCGCCGGAGGCGGAACCTTGTACTTTGCATTCCCAGCGCTGTATTCAGCGGCGTTCAGCGGTTTTTACCTGGCTCTCATGATGGTGCTATGGCTCCTGATTCTGCGCGGCATTTCGATCGAGCTGCGCAGCCATATCGAAAGCCCGATCTGGAAGCCGTTCTGGGATTTAATCTTCGGTGGATCGAGCGCGCTGCTGGCCCTGCTGTATGGCGCTGCCCTCGGCAATGTCGTGCGCGGCGTCCCGCTCGACTCCGACGGTTTCTTTTTTATTCCGCTGTGGACTAACTTCCAACCGGGCCAGGACCCGGGCATCGTGGATTGGTACACGCTGCTCATCGGCGCCGCGGCGTTCACGGCACTGGCTCTACACGGCTGCTACTGGGTAGTGTTGAAGACGGACGGCAATTTGCAGCAACGCTCGCGCGCTTTCGGACAGCGGATCTGGTGGGCAGTGGTGGCCTTCACCGCGATCATTACCATCGTCAGTTTTCGGCTCCAGCCCAACATCATGCAGGAATTTTCTGAGCATGTGTGGGGCTACGTATTTCCGCTGCTTGCATTTGCAGGGTTGGCGGGGATGCGAGTTTCGAGTGTGCGAGAACTTGATCTATACGCTTTTCTCAGTTCGTGTGCGTACTTGATCGGGATGTTAACCAGCACGGTTTTTGGCGTGTTCCCATACGTGCTGCCGTCCAATAGCTCGCCGGCCGCGGGGCTGACCGTCATGAACGCGGCCGCGCCAGAATACGGGTTATACATCGGGCTGGCCTGGTGGATCCCAGGTATGGCGCTGGCGGTGTTCTATTCGGTTTTCGTCTACCGCCGCTTCGCGGGCAAGGTTGCAGGATAATAGCAGCAGGATCGTAGCACCAAATGCGGCCGGTTTGTCTAGCCCTGCTGATCGCTTCCACCGCGCTGGGCCAGTATCTCTTCGATCGGCCAAGGGCGGAGAAGCTCTTAGCCGCACACTCGAACGACCGGCAACTGCATTGCGAGGTGATCCCGGTTCCAGCGCGCCTTAGTTTCAGCTTTCGTTTTCAGACCGGCTACGTGGTGCGCATGCCGATGAAGCAGTACGTCGGCCCAGGTCACCATTGGAACATTCTTATGCGAGTTACCCCGGCCGGTGGCGGCGAACCGTTTTATCTGGGCAGCTACACCCGATTCCGCAATGTTCCGAAGACTAACACGCAAGGCGAATTCGGCGGCGTCTACCAAGTTGGAGAAGGACGCTACACCGTGGACTGGATGTTGGCCGACGATCAGAATCGCACTTGCCGGAAAAGCTGGAAGGTGGAAGCGAAACTAGATGCCCATGAACGCGGCCTGAAACTGGGGATGGCCGCGAACACCGCCGGTCCACTTACTTACCGGCGCTGGTCCCAGCAGAGCGATGACAGCGATGTGAATCCACTCGGCCGTCTGACCGTGCTGTTGCACGCCGCGCCGTTGTATCCTCGCTCCACCAGATTTCGAGCGCAAGACCGCCTGATGCTGGTCAGCTCGCTGGCGTCCCTGCTGGAGGCGTTGCCGGCGCGTTCAGTACGAGTGGTGGTGTTTAACCTGGATCAACAGAAGGAACTTTTTCGAGAGGACGACCTGACGCCGGACTCGTTCGATCAGGTCGCGCAGTCCACCAGCAATCTGCAGCTCCAGGTGGTCGACTATCGAGTTCTCCAGAACCGCCGCGGCCACATCAGTCTGCTTGCGGATTTGATCAAGCAAGAGCTCGAAACCGCGCAGCCTTCCGATAAAGTGATCTTCCTGGGGCCAACCTCGCGCTATTACGACAAGGTTCCGGATACCGCGCTGGAGCAGCACCTAGCTTCCGTACCGCAATTCTTTTATTTCCAGTACAAACCATATTGGGGACGGGACGCAAACTTTCCCGACTCGGTCGCCATGGCGATCCGTAAGGTGAAAGGTAAGACCCTGCTGATACATAGTCCGGATGAATTCGCGCGCGCGATCCGCGAGGTCGAGACCCAGGTAAGCGGCAACTAAAGACCTGTGATTGGGACAGTAATCGCCTTCAGCTTTGCAAGCAGTTTCCAAATGTCAATGGCCGCGCCGAAGCGATAAAAATCCCGATTCACTCCTCGATCGCTTAGGATCGTGGCGCCGGCTAGCAGGGTCGGGTCAAAAGCGACAGGTTGAAGAAATGACGCCAACGCGGGGTCAATGCCGGAAGGCGGATGATTCAGTTTTGCGATCACGGTAACGAAGAAGTGCAGGAAGTTGGTCTTCTGGGACGGAAAGGAAAATAATCCGTCCACGCGTATGGTAGGGACGAAGCCGGACCCTGAGCCCGCGGCGTTATGACCGAACAACATGTCGATGCTGGTGGGAGCGATGTCGAGCAGATGATCGTTGCCGTCGAAATAGAACGTTTTCCAGCGGAAGCCCGCATAGTATTGACCTGGGTATGACGAAACATCCGGAGGGCTTACTATCGCATAATATTTCGCCGAGGCCGCAGGCGACCGAATATCTTTGTAGAGCGTGATTGGTGTTGCGTTGTCGAATGCAGACGTGAGGCCCGCTGCCACGACGGCATGAAACGCAAACCGTTCGCGCGTGCCGCTGATACTGAGATGTGCATCAGCCGTCTCCGACAGCCGGTACTCCAAACCGCCTAGTAACTCGACAGCCTGCGCAACATTGCTGAGCGTTGCCTTCTGGATGGCGCTGTCAATCGCATTGGGCAGCGTGGTGTTGAACTGCTTCGGAGCGCTGGTCAGCCGGAAGTTCGACCAGAAACGGACGCGGCGTCCAAAGTAACCGTCTTCAGAGGCCACCTGAGAATTAGAGCGGTAAGGAAAAGGAAAATTGATTCCCAAATCGATAAACAAGCGAAAAATGCGAGCCGAGCCGCTGGCCTGCCCTTGCTCGACTCCAGTGATGGAATGCCAAGTCATACCCAGCGGACAACCGACCGTAATGTCGGCTTCAGCGTAGTCACTTGCGTCGGCGGGATTTTGGCCGCGAAACGTCCACACTTCCTGCTGGCATGAGGATGGCTCGACCGGCGTTTGCAGTTGGCTGCCGGGTCCCGATAAAGAGCGCGAATGAGCCACCGGCGCGGAAATGCTCCAATTGACGGTCGAGGCCGGCTGGGTCGTCAGACTGACCAATTGATGGGGCGTGACGCGATCCGGCACCGCGGAAATAAAGAACGATGACCAATCGAAGGCCTTGCTGACGCTGCTGTGGCCGCCGGGCAAAGTGATCGAGCCCTCGATCTCGCAGTGATGAACTCCGTTTCCAGCCGGCGGCGTCACGGCGACGGGATTCCCGGCGGGCGGAACTGTACAAGTGCCGGCTATCACGTTCCAGCTAGGATTGGCTCCGCTGGTTCCGCTAGCTACCAGGGTCGCGCCCTGTCCCGGCCCGAGTCGCTGCCGGTCGGCTTCAATAGTGAAGGGAACCCCGGCGAGGGTGCAAGTGACCGAAAGCGTGAGGGGGAAAAGCGCGAGCGTGCCGGAAATCGCCGTAGGCATGGCTTTATCCTAGACCTGGGGATTATAGAGCCTCGTCGGCGCGTGCGGATCAACAAGCCTTAACCGAATTCGTTTGCGGGAGTTACCCTGCGCGAAACTTTTTTCAATCGTTGTGACCGCACTCTCCCTCCCGGGCGGAGTTGGTAATGCGGAACCTTTCCTCTGAGTCAACTTCAAACGCTCGTCGATCAGAAACAGGGTACGCTGGGAGTATGGATGAAGTTCAAGTTACCATTCCAGCTGAGCTGCTGGAGGCAGCTGGTGTGAATCCTGCTGACGCGTCCCGCGATGCGACTCTGCTCCTAACGCTCGAACTCTACCGCGAAAACAAGATATCTCTGGGGCGTGCGGCAGAATTGTGCCAAACGTCGGTTGAGGCATTCATGGTGTTCGCCGGTTGCCGTGAAGTGCCGTTACAGTACCATCTTTCGGAACTGGAAGAAGACCGCCGCACTCTTGAACGCCTGGGCTCGTGATTGTCGTTTCGGATTCCTCTCCCCTCATCATTCTCGCCCGCGCCCAACAACTTGTTCTGCTCCGTGAGTTTTACGGGCAGGTAGTAATTCCGCGTGAGGTTCACAACGAGGTGACCGTTGCAGGCGCCGGATTGCCTGGAGCGGAGGAGGTTCGAACAGCCTCCTGGATTCAGGTGCAGCCAAATCCCCTAGCGCCAAGCCCGGCGATTAAGGCTGCGCGCGCGGGACTAGGACCCGGAGAACGAAGTGCGATTTATCTCGCTGCGACGGCCAAGGCCGAAATGGTCCTCATAGATGAAACGCGGGCTCGGAGCGCCGCGAAGCGTAGCGGACTAGTAGTTGCGGGCTCCATCTCATTACTGGAACGCGGGGCACGGCTCAAGAAAATCGCCGACTTGCATTCAGCGTACCTAAGCCTCCTTGAACCAGGAATACGCTTTGACCCAAAACTGCTGGACGAGAGCCTTGCAAGATTAGGCCTTCCGAAGCTAAAACTGTGAGGCCGCGCCCGCCCGGCTCGTAGTAGTGAACGATTCACAAATCCTCCGCCAGAATGTTGCTACTGCAGACAGCTCGGTTTCGGACCGTTCGGTTCAGTACCTTGTTGCGGCCGAAACGACCAACTACCCGACGCCGTGCCGACGCTCGCAAAGCGCAGCACCGGACTGGATGAAGCATCGATGTTAAAACAGCTATTTGGTTGCGTCTTTTGTCGGTGCGGGAGCAGGAGCCGCTTGATCGAGAATAGAAGGATGCCAATGTTAGGCGTGTTTCCCTCACCCCTCCGAAAGGCAGGAAGCGTAAGCAGCCATAGGATGCCGGAGGTGGTTACCAGGCCCACGCCCAAGGCTGATGGTATTGCTGGCCAGATAGGCTAGCGGTGACTGTCGAACCATTCGGAGAGTCGACCGCAATCCCATCACCAAAGCCAACGAATGGCATATGTGTCGGGTGGCTTCGATTAGAGGGTGATTTGCCGCAACAAGCCCCATGCAGCTGTGAGACTAGCCCCAACCGGAGTATGCGTGAGTGCGCCGCGGATGCTTTTTGTTTGCCCGACCCGCCGCCCGGCTGGCTTTGGACCCTGGATTTGGCAAGCGCATCTCCGCTGCAATGATGGCCAGTTGGACTGTGTTCGGAGGGTCCCCCTCGAACACCACGTGACGAATGCCAGCGTTCCACAGACGCGCAAGCGAATCACTTCCCGTGCGAGTGATCACGACCAATCGCTCAGACTGTTCGACGTAAGGAGTGAGGTTTTCGAGCCTGCTTCCATCGATCACGACCACTCCATCAATCCACAGGTCAGGTTGGTCGACTAGGTAGACCCGATGTGTGCCATCCCGGAGCAGCGAGTTGCGCAGAGATTGTGCGTATTCAGAATCCCCAATTGCAAGTTGAACGGTCTTCATAATCAATCCGCGTCGCCGAATACGATTAGGAATATGCAATCCAGGAACCAGTTCTGTTGTGCAATTGTAAATTAAACTGTATCAGCAGCTTAGAACCTGAAAAGTCAGTGCATTATTGCGCGGCATTTTGGGTTGTCATGGGCCACCACACCCAGGAAATGCTGCCTCCTGTAACCCACCACCCCTCTTAGTTGAAAATTATCCAGCCCTCGGCATAAAGTAGAGACCGGTATGCAAGGTCTGATGATGGATTACCCGCTGACGCTCACGCACGTCCTGGAGCGTTCGGCCAAACTTTTCCCGAAAAAAGAAATCGCGAGCAAAATGCACGACGGCGTGCATCGCCATTCCTACGCGGATTTTCACGCCCGCGTGCATGCGGTGGCGAGGGGTCTGGAGAAACTGGGCGTCCAGCCGGGCGATCGCGTGGGCACGCTCTGCTGGAACAGCTTCCGCCACCTGGAACTCTACTTCGCGGTGCCTTGCTATGGCGCCGTGCTGCATACGCTGAACCTCCGGCTGCCACCGGATCAGTTGGCGTACATCATCAACCATGCCGATGATCGCGTGATCTTCGTGGATGCTTCCCTGGTTTCCATTCTGGAGCCGATCCGCGACCAGATCTCGTGCGTCAAACAGTTCGTCATCCTGCCCGATACCGAGACTGACCAGACTAGTCTCTCGGCCACCACCGACTATGAGCAGCTGATCGAAACGAGCAGCGGCCAGCCGTACCCATGGCCGCAGTTGGACGAGAAAACCGCGGCCGCCACCTGCTATACCTCCGGCACCACCGGAAATCCCAAGGGCGTGTTGTACACGCACCGCGCCTTGGTTCTGCATAGTTTCGCGCTGGCGATGGCGGACGTATTCGGGATCTCGGAGCGCGACATCGTATTGCAGATCGTGCCCATGTTTCACGCCAACGGATGGGGAATTCCGTACGCTGCCGTGATGACGGGCGCCCGCATCGTTCTCACCGGCCGCCAGCTTCAACCCGTCGACATAGCCCAACTAATCCAGAATGAACGCGTTACCTTTTCGGCCGGCGTGCCCACCATTTGGATGAGCTTGTACGGGTATCTGGAGACGCAGCCGCGCGATCTGTCCTCGCTGCGGACGGTGGTGGTGGCTGGTTCCGCAATGCCGCGCCAGTTCATCGAGCTGTACGAGAAGAAGTACGGCGTTCGCTTCCGCCTGGCTTGGGGGATGACCGAAACCACGCCTATCGCTACCTTCATGGCGGTCAAGGACCAACTGGAAGACCTGCCCGAGAAACAGCGCTTCGATCTGCTGGCGCGGCATGGCTTGCCGATAGCAGGTGTAGACATCCGCATCGTCGACGCCGAAGGCCAGGAGATCGCCTGGGATGGAACCACCATGGGCGAGCTGCAAACGCGCGGCCCGTGGGTCACCAGCGGATACTATAACGATCCACGCAACGACCAGGCGTTTCAGGACGGCTGGTTCCGGACCGGCGATGTCGCCACCATCGATTCCGAAGGCTATATGCAGATCATGGATCGCACCAAAGATCTGGTTAAGAGTGGCGGCGAGTGGATCTCGAGCGTGGATCTCGAAAACGCGCTCATGGCGCATCCGAAAGTGATGGAAGCAGCCGTTATCGCCGTGTTTCATCCCAAATGGCAGGAGCGGCCGCTGGCCTGTATCGCGCTCCATGAGAATTGCCGGGGCACGGTTACCAAAGAGGAAATGCTCGATTTCCTTTCCGGCCGGGTAGCCAAGTGGTGGCTGCCGGATGATATCGTTTTTGTGGACGCCGTGCCGAAGACCAGCGTCGGCAAGTTCAATAAGCGAGCGTTGCGCGAGCAGTTTAAAGATTACGTCTTGCCTGGAATCTAGTGCGCGAACCCCAGGTCCAGACCAGCAGGAGTCCGAACGCTGCGAGCCATATGTTGCTGGGCTCGGGCACAGCCGTAGTCGCGAACGTAAATGCGAGTGCATTGTGGACTAAGACCGGATCGAGCAGAAAAGCGTGCGATTGCCCGTTCAGCAAGCCTTCGCCGACAATCTGGCCGGCGTCGTTGATTCCATAGGCTTCGAGCAACTGCCATCCGGAGTCGCTGGGGATTAGCGAGTTGAGATCGATCATCATGCCATTCAGGTAGAGGAACGCACGCGGCTCGTCGCCCGTAATGGGCCAACTGTAGCCCACGATCTCGCCGCTGTCGTTGATCCCGTAGGCGAAGCTGCTTCCGCCCAGGGTTCCCAGGTCGGTCATGACCGCTCCAACCGCGGAGAAGGCGTGCTCATACCCGCTCCTCAGGCTCGCGTAACCGATGACCTCGCCGCTGTTATTGAGTCCCGTCGCGTAGCTGTTGAGGCCTCCGAACGTACCGAGTTGCAGCATGCCGGATTGCGGATTCCAAACGAAGGCGCTGAAATTTCCAGAGGCTACGTTGCCATAGCCGACCACCGTGCCTGAATTGTTGATGCCGTATGCGGAACTCCAGTTACCGCCCTGCCAGCACGCCCAGGTCCTGATATACGCCATCGGCCAGGACGAATGCATGCCCATCGCCGCCGACTATCACGTCGGGATCATTAATGCCGGTCGCGTAGATGCCGGCGCCGAGATCGGTGGCGCCGGGACTGTTCCCAATCCCGCTGTTCCAGATCACGCCATGGGGTTGTCCGTCCACGTAGTTAGTGCCCACAATAACTCCAGCGCTGTTAATGCCCATGGCGTAGCTATCGGAAGCCGAGAGTGGGGGTAGCGTCTGAAGAGAGCCCCCGCTCGCCGATTGGAAGGCTTGTGAATAACCGTAGATTGTCTCCGCCCATCCCACCGCCGTTCCTGAATTGTTGATTTTGAATCCGATGGCCGATGAGCTGCCCAGCGTGCCGAGATCGTTTATCGAATAGCTCGGGCTGGCCCGAAGCGTGACGAAAAACGCGAGTAGAAGTCCGATAGCTTTCATAAGAATCACCTGCTGAAATATTTGTTGCTTCCTAAGTATCAAGCCGAGGATTGATTTGGACAATACCCGGCAGTCCTATTCAACAGCGCTACTCGCGCCGGTACAAGTCGACTATTCTCGGGGTGTTAGAGAGGGAGAGTATAGGGAGTGGTAGCCTGTTACGCATGCCAATCGATGCATCGATATTGAGTGAAATCGAGCACCTACGTGAGTTGAGCACCGACGATCGGGCTGCTCTCGCCGAGAAGATCGACTTGATGCGGTATGGCGCTGGGCAGTCCATCTTCAACATGGGTGATCCGGGGCATGCACTTTACATTGTTCGCTCGGGCGAGGTTGAGATCTACCTGAAGAACGATCAAGGCGAAAAGATTGTGCTGGAGACCGCTCGGCCGGGCGACATTTTCGGCGAGGTGTCGTTGCTGGATGACGGGCCGCGGACCGCCTGGGTGATGGCGATCAGGGACGTTGAAGTTTTGCGGCTGGACCGCGCGCACTTTGAAGACTACGTTCGCCAGCATACGCCGGCGGCGCTAAACCTGCTGAGCGTGGCAGCGCGGCGTTTACGCAAAAGCGACGAGTTCATCCGCCACACCATCACGCGCAACGTCAACGATGTGGCCGAAGAGCAGCAGACCTCGGTGACGCGAATCGCCGACGCGGTCCCGGCGATGGTGGGAACGCTACCGTCGACGATGCTTCACGCGCTGTTTTTCGTGGGCTGGATCGCGATCAATTTAGGGATTGCGGGCGGGCTGGGCCGGTTTGATCCTTATCCGTTCGGCCTGTTGTCGGTGATCATTTCGTTGGAGGCAATTTTCTTGACGCTGTTCGTGCTGACCAGCCAGAACAGGCAGCGTTCGCGGGACCGCATCCGGTCAGACATCGAGTTCGAGACCAGTATCAATACCGAGGTGAAGATCGCGCGGCTGCATGAGAAGGTCGACAAACTGACCGAAGAGCATTACGAAGTCTTGGAGAACACGCGCAAGCTGCTGGCCGGAGGTGGAAGGGGGGATCGGAACTGAAGGTGAGGTTCAATGCGAGGGCGCTCGGGGATGTAACTTTTGGCGTTGGATTGGGGCACATCGTTTTCCATGGAAGATCTTACTTGTAAGTGTCCTCGCGACGGACGCTGCAGTGTTTGAGATAGACAATCTGACCTTCGATGTCATAAATGAACCGATAGCGCACGTACCTGATGCGGTACTGGCCATTGCCAGGCTTAACGGCGATGAGGCGTTTGATGGGATGCCGGCGGTTGCTGTTGTATGGATCTTGAGCTAGGGCGACAATTACGCGCGCGAAGTAGACGGTTAGATCAGGGTGGCCTTTGAGGAGCTTTCGGTACTCGCGTTCGAACGTCGCGGTTACCTGGACTGAAAACCCATGCGTCATTTATGACGCCGTTTGGTTGATTGCGATTTTCCTCCTTTTAGTTCCGCCAGCAGGTCCACGGCTGGCCTGGTCCGCCCGACCTTGATGTCCCGGTTGCTCTGGGCAATAGCGCGCTGAACCTTCGGATTTTTAAGCTCCAAATAATCTTCCAATTCATCGGCGGCCATGATGCCGGCGATCGGGATACCGTCCTTCTCCAAGATGAAATAATCACCGGAGATATGCGCGCGTTTAGCGACGGCGCCAAGATTGATGCGGGCTTTGGTGATAGGAAGGCGATGAACCATTTGCGTGTTCTTTGATCAACGTTAATCAGTGTTGATTAAGGGTAGCAAATTAGATCGATAAAGGGTTGTGAGTGGTTCTAGGTCGGTTTCTTATCGGCGGGGATCGGGCTCGTTCGTTAATTGTACCGGTTTAGCTACCATCGCCCGATGCCTCAGGGTATACTGGCTGTCGGCGAGGTCTCTTGATGAGCGTCCGTTCCCTAGCCTTCTGCGGTGCCATGGCATTCGCAATCGCGTCCGCGCAACCTACGTCCGGCGTCCAACCGGATCTCCAGGGAAACTGGATGAACAAGAACGCCACTCCCCTGGAACGGCCCAAACAACTGGAAGGTCGCGAGCGGCTCACCGATGCCGAAGTGGCGGAACTGAAAGCGCGCGCCATCCGGATCTTCGACGGCGGGAACAGCGATGCCGCTAACGGAGATGCCGTTTTTCTAGCCGCACTAGCGAATGTCGACCGGTACAAGAGTGAAACCGCTACCGGGCCGACCATGTTTCTCGACCGCGAATTCGACAACCACACCTCCCTCATCATCGATCCCCCGGATGGAAAACTTCCGCCCTACACACCGGAGGGACAACAGCGGCGAGCCGCCGGAGCCAAAGCATCCAACATGCACAACCCTCCCAGCCGGCCCGAAGACATGACCCCTTTTCAGCGCTGCATCACGTTTGGCGTGCCCATGCCCCGTCCCGGTCCCTTGACCAGTTACTACCAGATTGTCCAGAGTCCCGGTTACGTTGTCATTGTGATGGAAGCGATTCACGATGCGCGCATTATTCCATTGGACGGCCGCCCGCATCTTCCACAGAATATCCGTACCTGGAACGGCGACTCGGTCGGCCATTGGGAAGGCCACACGCTGGTTGTCGACACCACCAACTTTTCGCCGAAAGCCGACTTTATGGGATCAGCCGAGAACCTGCATCTGGTGGAGCACTTTACCCGTGTCGCGCCGTATGAGATTCGCTACGAAATTACTGTTGACGACCCTACTACCTGGGTCAAGCCCTGGACCGCGGTTCTCCGCCTCAAACATACTGATGAAAAGCTTTTCGAGGTGGCCTGCCATGAGGGAAATTTCGAAGTCATGAAAGACATGCTGAAACGTACGCACTAACGCGGAAACCAGCAGTTAGCGCAGCACCGTGAACGGCACCGATACTTCGGTCTTCTCCCAGGCGATCGCGAGCGTTCCCTTGTTGCCCCCATCACCCGTTAACGTGAATTTGAGCGTCTCCACCGGAGCAGGCAGCGTCTTGATGCTCATCGGCACGCGGCCGAAGTCCCGATCCGGATGGTACTCAGTGTGAAATTGGCCGGTCTGCTTGTTGACGATCAGCTTCCACTCTTTCTCGTTGGGAAGAGTATAGAGCGTGTAATTGCCCTTGGGCAATTTCATGCCGTTGATATCCAGATCGGCCTCGGTCATGATGGACGTCTGGTCGTTGGCGCCGGTACACCACACTTCGCCATACGGAACTAATCCGCCCATTACTTTGCGCCCGCGCGCGGAAGGTGCGCCGTAGTCGATTCGGATCGTTTTCCCTTCGATCGTGACGGACGCGCTGGTGGGCGGGCTCATCACGGGCCGCCGTTGGAATTGCGCCGAAGCGACCCAAGCTAATCCTCCTGTGATCGCTAACCCAATGCCCATTGACTTCTGGAAACGGGTCATAAAACAGCCTCCTGTCTCATCTTACCGTCAAGCGCACTCGCTCGCCTCAAACCCGCGTGTTATTCTTTGCCTTTCGGAGTTTTCCTTGGAGCCAGTCCCCATGGCCGCAACCGCATCCACCACTACGCCACTACCATCCGCCATCGAAGACCGCCTTCCCCTGCTCCTGATCCTGGTCGCGGCCAGCGGCTGTGCGGCGCTCATTTACGAAGTGGTCTGGTATCAACTGCTGCCGCTTGCGATCGGGTCCACTTCCGTATCGCTCGGCATTCTGCTGGCGGCGTTCATGGGCGGTTTATGCATTGGCAGCCTGTGGTTGCCGCGCATTCTTCCGCAGCGCCACCCGCTCGAAATCTACGCCGTGCTCGAGCTGGGTATCGCTGTCTGCGCCATCCTGGTGCAGTTCGGTCTTCCCTTCCTCAATCGCATTTATATCACCGGCGCAGAACACGGGCTCCCCGGCATGCTCCTGCGCGCGACGCTGGCCGGAATCTGTCTGCTGCCGCCGACCATCCTAATGGGCGCTTCCTTCCCGGTCATCGTTCGTTGGGTCGAGCGATCGCGCTCCCGCGTCAACTGGTGGGGATTCTTCTACGGCGGCAACACTGCCGGTGCAGTACTCGGCTGTCTCCTCGCCGGCTTCTACCTGCTGCGGATTTACGACATGGCCACCGCGACGTATGTGGCAGCCGCCATCAATCTCGTCGTCGCCGCAGCCAGCCTGACGCTCGCCGCGAAAATACCCGATCACGGAACGATTCATCCGCTCACGCAACCCGCCCGGGAAATTGGGTCAGAAAGCAGATGGCCGATTTATTTGACTATCGCTTTGTCGGGCGCCTGCGCTCTCGCGGCCGAAGTGGTTTGGACGCGCCTCCTCAGCATGCTGCTGCTGGGGACGGTGTACGTCTTCTCCATCATCCTCGCGGTTTTCCTGACTGGACTGGCGATCGGCAGTGCCGCAGGTTCTTCCCTGCTCAAACGGATCGACTCGCGCGCCGCGCTCGGCTGGTGCCAAATCCTTCTTACTGTGACCGTAGCCTGGGCCGCTTACACGATCGTACACATCCTTCCTCATTGGAAGGACAACGTTCTCGTGACCAACGATGCCTGGCGAATGTACGGGCTCGATTTGAACCGCTGCCTGGTCGCGCTTCTTCCGGCGACGCTCTTCTGGGGTGCAAGTTTCCCGCTGGCCTGCGCTGCCGCGGCCCAATTGGGCGGAGAGCCGGGAATTGTCGCTGGCGAAGTCTATGCCGCCAATACCGTGGGCGGAATCGCCGGTGCGCTGTTGATGAGTCTGATTCTGATCCCGGGGATCGGTTCGCAACAATCGCAGCGCCTGCTGGTCATCACATCGGCTGTCGCCGGATGGCTGATCCTCGCGCCGTTCTTCCGCCGGTCGAGAGCCGCCGCAGTCGCTCTGGTTGCCTCCTTGCCGGTGGTGGGATTCCTCGCTTGGAAGGTCGACCCCATTCCCGGCGACCTCATCGCTTACGGCCGCCGTATGCCGATCAACGCGGGCAATTCGAAAATCCTCTACACCGCCGAGGGCCGGAATTCATCGGTCGCGATTTCCGAGTGGTATAACGGCACCGTCTACGTCAACGTGAATGGCCACGTCGAGGCCACTACCGAACTCTACGACATGACGCTCCAGCGCATGGTCGGACACTTGCCCGCCCTGCTGCATCCCGATCCTCGGTCGGTGCTCGGGATCGGCTTCGGCGCAGGAGTTTCCGCCGGGACCTTCACGCGCTATCCGGGCATTCAGAAAATTACGATATGCGAGATTGAGCCTGTAATTCCTCCGGCTTCCACCAAATTCTTCGCGGCGCAAAACTACGGGGTCGCCAACAATCCGAAGACGCACATCGTGTTCGACGATGCCCGCCATTACCTGCTCACCACCACCGAGAAGTTCGATATCATCGCGTCCGATCCGCTGGACGTATTCATCAAAGGCACCGCCGCGCTCTATTCTCGAGAATATTTCGAGGCCGTCAAAGAGCACCTGAATCCCGGCGGCATGTTCACGCTGTACGTGCCTCTCTATGAGACCGACGAACCCACCATTCGCAGCGAGCTGGCCACTTTCTTCGACGCGTTTCCGAACGGCACCTTGTGGGCCAACCTGCGCGATGGCCTGGGCTACGACATGGTCTTCATGGGACAAATCGATCCGCTCAAGATCGACTTGGATGATGTTCAGCGCCGCTTTAGCCGACCCGACTACGCAGCCGTCAGGCAGTCGCTAGCCGACATCGACATCAATTCTCCGTACGATCTTTTTTCCACCTATACCGGCGCCGGATCCGATCTGCGGCCCTGGACCCGAAGCGCGCTGATCAACACCGATCAAAATCTGCGCCTGTCCTATCTGGCCGGATGGGGAATCAATTCCGATATGGCCGACCGACTTTATCGCGAGATGCTGAACTACCGCCAGCCGCCGGCGGGAATGTTCTCCGGATCGCCTGAGTTGCTCCGGCCGCTGATGATCGTGCTCGGGGGCGCGCGATAAAACAAACCATCATCTGCGGGAGGCGCGGACCGGCACTTTCATCCCGGCACGCGCTCGGCGTTCTTCAATCCATCGAATAACGTTCGGCCTAATTTAGGGCTGCTTCGTGCGACTAGGCATTCTGAAATATCTGATTAACCCCGATCCGCTCAGCCGTGCTACATTATGAAACAATCCAGGAGGATTGCGCGATGGCGAAATCCAAGAAGACTTCGGTCGCTCGTCGGAATTTCTTGAAGGGCGCGGCCGCCGGCGCGGCAGCCCTGGTTGCCAAACCTCAGCCTGCGATTGCCCAGCAAACCGCGCAAAAAGGCGGCAACGCCACAGCGCCCATTCCATCCAACGCCGCCTTAGAGCGCGAAGCTCCTACCAGCGAAGGCGGACGCGGCTCTGAACCACCCGGAAAAATCATCGAGCATCCCGGCTCCGATTTCATGGTCGACGTCATCAAGTCGCTGAAGATCGACTATCTGGGCTCCAACCCCGGCTCGACTTTCGAATCGCTTGCACGAATCGCTCATCAATTACGGCAATAATCAAGATGCCGGAGTTCCTGACCTGCTGCCACGAAGAGTCGGCCGTCGCCATGGCGCACGGCTATTACAAGATCGAGGGCCGTCCGATGATGGCGCTGCTGCACGGCACCGTCGGACTGCAGCACGCTCCATGGCGATCTACAACGCCTACGCCGACCGCGTACCTATATATATGATCGTCGGCAACCACTCCGACGCCGCGGTTCGGCGGCCTGGCGTGGAATGGTATCACAGCGCTCAGGATCTGCCGGCGCTGGTTCGCGACTACGTGAAATGGGACGACCAACCGGCTTCGCTACAGCACTTCGCCGATTCCGCCGTGCGCGCGTACAAAGTCGCGATGACGCCGCCCATGGGCCCGGTGCTGCTGGTTGCGCATCACGAACTGCAATCGCGGCCGAATACCGAATCCAGTTCTGCGCATCCCGCACATGACTCCCACCGCGCCTCCGCAGGGCGACACGTACCGCCGTAAACGAAGCGGCCCAACTGCTGGTTGCGGCCGAGCGGCCCATGATCATCGCGCAGCGATCGGCCCGCACTCCCAAGGGCGTAACTCTGCTAGTGGAGCTGGCCGAGACCCTGCAAGCTCCGGTCGAAAACCAGGAGCGGATGAATTTCCCGTCGCATCATCCTCTCGCGGGCTTGGGATGGCCCGGCTACCAGCCGGACGTCACGCTGTGTCTCGAAGTCAACGACGTTTCTAATACCGAACGCATCGCCCGAGGCCGCAATGCCAAGGTCATCAACATCTCGTCAGTCGACCTCTTCATGAAGAGCAACATCCAGGATTTCGGCCGCTATGCCGACGTCGATATCGATATCGGCGCCGATGCGGAAGCCACGCTGCCGGCCCTGATCGAAGCCTGCAAGCGTCTCATCACGCCGGACCGCAAGCGCGCCATGGAAGATCGTGGCGCCAAGCTGGCCGAGGCGCACAAGAAGGCGCGCGCCATGTCGATCGAACAGGCGTCCTACGGCTGGGATTCGAGTCCTATCACTTTGGCTCGCCTCTGCGCCGAACTGTGGCCCCTGATCAAGAACGAAGACTGGTCGCTGGTGTCTTGGCAGGGCTTCATCAGTAACTGGCCGAACCGCCTCTGGAAGTTCGACAAGCATTACCAATACATCGGCGGTCAGGGCGCGGGCGGCATGGGCTATGGCGCACCCGCTGCGGTGGGCGCGGCGCTCGCCAACAAGAAATACGGCCGGTTCTCACTCAATATCCAGACCGATGGCGACCTCAACTATGCTCCCGGCGTGTTGTGGACCGCCGCCCATCACCGCATCCCGTTGCTCACCATCATGCACAACAATCGCGGCTATCACATGGAAGTGATGTTCGTCGAGCAGCAGGCCAGTCTGCACAATCGCGGCGCCGACCGCGCGCATATCGGGACCAAGCTCTGGGATCCCAACATCGACTACGCGAAAATGGCGCAGGCTTACGGCATGCACGGCGAAGGTCCAATCTCCGATCCGAACGACCTGGTCGCGGCGCTCAAGCGCGGCATCGAAGTCGTCAAGCGAGGCGAGCCGGCCATGATCGATGTCGTCACCCAGCCGCGTTAAGGAGCCAGCGTGCGAAAACTTCTCCTGGTCCTGACCCTGGCCGTCGTCGCAGCGGCCCAATCCAAACCGCCCTCGGGTGACGCCGCCCACGGCAAAGAGCTGTACGTTAAGTACACCTGCTACGCCTGTCACAGCTTCGATGGTCACGGGGGCGCAGGCGCGCGGCTGGTTCCGATGAAAATGCTTCTGCCGGTGTTCACCGCTTACGTCCGCGCACCGCGCCAGATGCCGGCTTATCGCGAAAAAGTGATGTCCGACGCCGACCTCGCCGACGTGTACGCGTACATCAAGTCGATTCCCGAATCGCCCGCGGCGAAGAGCATTCCCCTGCTCTCCCAATTGCCCCAGTAGCGAGGGTCAAAGCAGCAAAGAGAATCCAACCAGGGCGGCCGGTGACGATTCGGGCACGGTTATTTCGCTCAGAGAATAGTCCACACTGAGAAGACTAAATGGTCCACAGGATTCGTATGGACAGGTGCGGAACCCGAAGAGTCCGTCGAATTCGGCGTTGGTGTGAGCAGTCGTGTCGTAAATCGTCGGAGCCAATGGATTCGCCTGGATTTTAACGCTGGCCGTCAGAGTCATCGAGAACACTTGCGGTACGCCGAACGTAAATGGGATCGTGCAGTCTGGGTTGTTCGGAGTGCAGCTAAACAACGGGTTAATATCCCCTGCATCGCCTTCCAGATTTCCGCGCGCCATGAAAGTCGGCCAGGTGGTCGAGGCGATTCCGTTCAGAAAAATGAAGAGCGGGCCACCTTCGTTAGTGGTTCCATTCAGGGTCAGGTCTGCCGTGGCGAATCCACTTCCGGTTCCGCCGGTCACCACCAAGCTTAAGGTCTTAGTGATGCTCTCAAAATCTGTGACGAGCGCAGTGCTTCCCGCGGGAAGAGTCGCGGTAGCGCTCACGCTGAGCAGAGCCGAGTAGACGGGTAAACACGTTAAGCACGTGATGGCTCCTACGAATAACGCAGCGGTCATTCGAGTTCCTCATTTCTTGAGCGGCGTCAAGACCTGCCAGAGCCGAACCAGGCCGGGGCTGTTTAGAGTCTGAGCCAAGTATAGACCCTTATCTCCGCCCTTATCTCCGACCCGGTGCGATCCAGCGAATCTTCCTGTATACTTGCAGCTAACCCGGAACCACGACGAGATCCGGCCGAAAGGAGAGCGTATGGAGATCGACAGACGCGCGTTCTTTGCTAGTCTCGGCGGCGCGGCCGCCATCAGTGCCATGGACTCGGAGGCGAAAGCCGACGCACTGGAAGAATACATGTCCGAGCAGTTGGACAACGGGCCGGCGGCCAGCGCCACCAGCCCCGATAAGAAATTTCCAACCGTAGCCGAGCTGGACGCCGAGATTGACACGCGCACCTACCGCCGAGGCGTGGGTAATCTCTTCGCCAACGGAGGCCGGAACGTCAAGAAGTTGCAGCCGCTGCCCGCTAATCCCACGCTGCTCGATTTCTTCCAATACCGTTTCGCCCCTGCCAACCACGTCCTCCAAAGCGCCACCCGCGCCATGAAAACTGGCATGACAGAGGAGATCATCCTGGCCTGCTTGCTTCATGACGTGGTGCAGTCGCTGATCAAACCCGACCATGGCTGGTGGGGCGCGCAGCTCTTCGAGCCTTACATTTCCCCGAAAGCCACCTTCGCGATCCGCTATCATCAGGCCCTGCGCTTCTATCCTGATTCCGCGGCCGGCTATGAGTATCCGGACCTCTATTATCGACTCTTTGGAAAAGACTACACACCTCCGCCCCACATCGAAGCCACTTACAAAATGGTCCGCAACCACAAGTGGTACATGGAGCCACGGCTGGTAACTGTAAACGATTTGTACGCCTTCGATCCCAACGCCGTGGTGACTGTCGATCCGTTCGTCGACATCATCGGACGCCATTTCAAGCAGCCCAAGGAAGGCCTTGGCAATGACAACAGTCCGGTCGCCCACATGTGGCGCACCATCGCGCGACCCGACTCGCCGCTATAAACCGGGACCGGCCGCACTTCTTTTTCGACCGCTCGACCTGATATGTCAAATTTGCCTTGACTTTCAGATCCAGATCGCATATTCTCAACCAAAAGCAGGGTCGATAGACGCCCGCTGATGAAGTGTTGCTACGCGGAAAAGGGGTTTTCCCACCTCAGTGTTAGAGGAGAATTGTATGCGCTCACTGTTCGGAGCAGTCTGTTTCTTCCTGTTTGCCTTGACGGCATTTGCCCAGGGTGATCGCGGCTCCATTACCGGCACTCTCATCGATCAGCAAGGCGCGGTCATCGCGGGCGCTCCGGTGGAAGCCAGGAACGTGGAGAATGGCACTCTCTATCAGGCTGCGACCACGGCCACGGGCAATTACACCTTCGCTGAATTACCGTTCGGGATGTACGAAGTCTCCGTAAGCGTACCCGGATTCAAGAAGTACATCCGGCAAAACCTCACGGTCCAGGTTGCGCAAACCTTGCGCGTCGATATCACTCTGGAAGTGGGCACGTCCACTGAAGCGGTCACGGTCTCGGCCGAAGCTTCGATGCTAAAGACCGAATCGGGAGATGTGAGCACCAACATCAACACGGAGTTGTTGACCCAACTCCCGCTGATGGGAGTTGGATCCGCAGCGTCCGGAAGTTCCGGGATTCGCAATCCGAATAACGTGCTGAATGTGGTTCCGGGCACCTATTACGTTCCCAACGCGCAGGTGAAGATCAATGGCGCTCCCAGCAACACGCAGACTTATCACGTCGAAGGTCAGGACACTACTAATCAGGGCTACCCTTATGCTCCGGCTCAGGTGCAGCAGGGCGTGGACGCGCTCCAGGAAGTCTCAGTCCAGACAAGCAATTTCGCCGCCGAGTACGGTGGTGTGGGCGGCGGGTTCTTCAACGTGACCATGCGGTCGGGCACCAACCAGATCCACGGCAGCGGCTATGACTACATCGTGAACGAGGTACTGAACGCTGGTACGCCTTTCACCGGCCCTCCCTTCACCAACACACAACCAGGAGAACTGGTCCGTCCCGTTGCGAGAAGGCACGATTACGGCTTCACGGTAGGCGGTCCAGTGGTCATTCCCAAGATCTATAACGGCCGCGATAAGACTTTCTTCTTTTTCAATTTCGAGCAGTTCCGTGAGACTCAGAACGTCAATAATACTCCTATCACTGTTCCCAGCACGGCCTATCGCAATGGCGACTTCAGCGGCGCCATCGCGGCCGCAAACAACACCGTACTGACAACGGATGTTCTGGGACGGTCCGTACTAGCGAACGAAATCTTTGATCCGAACAGCCAATACACTGATCCCGCCAGTGGAAGCCGCGTCTCGAATCCTTTCCCGGGCAACATGATTCCGATGTCGAGGATGGATCCGGTGGCGCTCAAGATCCAGAGTTTCATTCCGAACCCTGCTCTAGCGTCGCTCACAAACAACTTGATTCCTACCTACCCCAGCGTCCGACATACGACCATCCCCGCAACGAAAATCGACCATCAGATCACCGAGCGGCAACACTTGTCGTTCTATTGGTCTTTTACACACACCGACTCCCCCTTCTCTCCGATCTACGGTCAATCCGAAGGCCTGCCGAATCAAATCACGGCCGATCGTGGGACATTTATCCACTCCCACGTCGAGCGCCTGAACTACGACTACACCGTCTCGCCCACCTTCCTGCTGCACTTCGGCGCGGGCTACCAGCAGAACAATTTCTTTGATGACGCTCCGGTTCTGAATTTCAACGCAGCCCAGACATTCGGCCTGGTGGGAGCCACCGTCAATCGCAATGTGCCGGTGTTTAGCGGTTTGTGTCCTGCGGGCGCCCCTAACACGGTGGCTTGTACCGCGGCAGGCGGTATGTACAACATGGGCCCAATTGCCGGGCAGAGCCATCAATATTATGAGAAGCCCACCGGAAACATGTCGGGCACGTGGGTGAAGGGTAGTCACACTTACAAGGCCGGCGCTGAAGTCTATTTCTTGGCGGTTCCGACTATTCCCTACACCAACACCAACGGATCGTATGGATTCAGCGCCAACGAGACCAACGAGCCCTATCTGGTAGGCAGGACATTCGCCGGCGGCTCCCCGGGTTTCGCCTACGCCAGCTTCTTGCTTGGCCAGGTGGATAACTTCTCGATAGCGGCGCCGGCTGAATATCGGAATTCGAAACAGCAATGGGGCGTGTTCGTTCAGGACTCGTGGAAGGTGACCCGCAACTTGACGGTGGATTACGGATTGCGATGGGATTACGGCACCTACTTCAAAGAGGAGCACGGTCGCGGCGCCAACTTCTCCCCCAACACGCTTAACCCGACGGTCGGAGGCTATCCGGGTGCGATCACCTTCGAGTCCACTTGCAACTGCAGCTTCGCCAAGAATTATCCTTTTGCCCTCGGTCCCAGAGTAGGCGTCGCCTATCAGATCACTCCAAAAACGGTATTCCGCGCCGGCTTTGGCATCATCTACAATCAAACCGGTACGACCCAGCTTGGCTACTCGTCAGCTGGTGTCGCCGCGACTTCGACGTTTAGTTCTCCGGGCGCCGGCCAACCTGCCATGACGCTCTCCGGCGGCATACCGCCTCAGGACGAGCCCGCTTGGCCGATCTTTAAACCGGGCCTTTTCCCTACCAGCCCGGCCGGCGGCCAAGCTCTTCCCGCGGGTATCGGGTTCTTGGATCCCAACGCTGGCCGGCCGGCCAGGCAGACGCAATGGAGTATCGGCATCCAGCGCGAGATCAGCCGGGATCTAATCGTCGAGGCCGCCTACGTCGGGAATCGCGGGGCGTGGTGGACATCACCCTCTCTTTCCGACATCAATGCGATTACACCGCAAAGACTCACCGCGTTTGGACTCGACATCACCAATCCCAACGACCAAGCGCTGCTGCTTTCCACTCTGAACTCGACCACCGCGGCGGCGCGCGGCTTCAACAAAGCCCCCTATCCCGGCTTCGCGCTCACCAACACTGTCGCGCAGTCGCTCCGTCCATTCCCGCAGTTTGGCAATATCCCCGGGATCGGCGATCCGCGGGGCAGAACCTGGTACGACTCCCTGCAGATGAAAGGCACCAAGCGATTCAGCCATGGCTTCGTCTTCAGCAGCTCTTTCAGTTGGCAGAAATCGCTAGAAGAAGGTATCGATCCGAACACGAGCACCACGGTGGCCGCCGCAAACTACGTCGGCGTGGTCGGAAGTCCGATGCTGGCGAAGAGTTTTTCGAGCTTCGATCAGCCGTTCATGTTCAATTTCGCAGGCACGTATACGGTGCCGAAATTGCCAGGCAACAAGGCTGTCTCTTATGCCCTTCGCGATTGGGAAATCAACGCCTTTTTCGATTATGCCAGCGGCTTACCGATTCCCAGTCCTCCGGCTACAACGAGTCTTGCCAACGAACTGTTCCAGCCCACGCTGGCGGACCGGGTTCCCGGAGTGCCATTGTACACCCAGAACATCAACTGCCACTGCTTCGACCCGTCTAAAACTTTTATCCTGAACCCGGCTGCCTGGGTTAATCCACCTCAGGGTCAGTTCGGTACCGCGGCGCCTTTCTACGACGACTATCGCTACGCGCGCCATCCCATCGAGAACATGGGTCTCGGCCGCGTGTGGCGCCTCAAGGAACGATTCAGTCTCGAGATGCGCGTTGACTTCGCCAACATCTTCAACCGCACCTATCTGAACAACCCGACCGCGACCGGTTTCTCGAACCCGCAATCTACGAACAAGGTTGGGCCGCTAACCGGGCTGAATAGCGGTGGCTTCGGTTACATTAACTTGGCCGTTTCACCGACGACCCCGTACGCGCAGCCGCGCAATGGAACAATCGTTTTGCGCGTGCGGTTTTAAAGCTAGCCCCAGACTTTGCGCGCGGTGCTGACCACCAGTTCCAGCTTGCGCCACTGATCGTCGATCGACAGCAGATTACCCGCAGCCACCGATGCGAAGCCGCATTGCGGGCTGATGGCTAAGTTCTCCAGCGGCACGTAGCGGGAAGCATCATCTATACGGCGCAGCAGATCGTCCTGCGACTCCAGCTTCGGTTCTTTGGTGGTGATCAGTCCCAGCACGACAGTTTTTCCTCGCGACACCCGCCGGAGCGCTTCAAAACTGCCAGCCCGATCGCTATCGTATTCGAGCAGGAACACATCGACGTCGAGCATGCCGAACAATTTCTCGGCAATAGCGTCGTAATCTCCCTCGGTGTACCAGCGGCTGCGGCTGTTACCTCGGCAAACGTGCAGCCCGAGGGTGACATGATTGCGCGGAACATCTTTCAGCGCGGCATTATCGCCCGCGACGGCGTGCTCGAACTCCTTATCCGGGTCGACGCCCGACGCGCGGAGTTTCTCTCGCTGCCGCGGATCCAGAAAGTGGGAATAATAAGGTGCGTCGAACTGGATGTACTGCACTCCCTGGGACACCAGCCAGCGAACTTCATCGCGCACGATTTCCACCAGGTCGTGCAGCAGCTCGGCTTGCGTTGGATAAAAGGAATCGGATAGCCCAGGCTTGAAGCTTGCCACCAGGAAATTTGAAGGGGCGGGCACAGTGACCTTGAACGGACCTGCAGCGTTCTTTTTCAGAAAGGGCAGCTCGTCGGCAGTTAGCTTGCGGAGCTTACGAAGCTTCGCGCCGACGGCTTGAGCGGTGCTGCCCTCGGGTCCTCCACCCGGTCCTTTCCACTCCAGCATTACTTTTTGAGACACGAAACCGTCCACGGCATCGGCCATATCGGTGAGCCAGGAGCCGCGGCGCATCTCGCCGTCCGTGAGGATCTCGATACCGATTTGACGCTGTTTTTCAAGTGCCGTGAGAATAGCTCTATCTTCTATCGGACGCAGTTGATCGATCGGGAGCCGGCCTTCAGCGTGCGCAGCGCGGGCCTCCAGCAGCTCAGGCGGACGCAGCAGACTGCCTACCTGCTCAGCACGAAGCCGGTTAGTCATTTGGTCGCGGCCGGCGACGGTATCTCGCAGGTGAAATTCGCCTCATCATCGATGCTGCCGGCGCCTTTATATTTCGCGACCTGCGGGTACGGGCACAGAGGCCGGGTGCGATCGACTTTGCCGGCGGTGCGGTGTGAAGCGACAATACGGACGGGAGCACGGCCCTGCTCCTTCCATTGCTCGAGCTCGCTCACCATGTCGAAGGTGTTGGGACCGTCGCCGCCACCGCAGTGGCCCATGCCGGGGACCATGAAAAGGCGGATTGAATCATCCGCAGGCCGGAGAACCACCCCCTTACCGAGAAATGCGCCACCGGAAGTATCCACGGCGGTTTTGTAGTAATTGACGCTGGCCAGCGGCGCGACACCTGGATCGGCCCAGCCGTGATACATCAAAAGCTTTCCTCCGTGAGCGAGGAAGGGCTTGAGATTCGGATCGATGGCATTGATGGTTCCGTTGTCGATCTTGTCGGCGAGCGCGACGTCGTTATCGAGGTTGAGCGTGCGCCAATCCCAGTTCGGATCTTTGAAGACCACATAGCGGAACTGATCGGTGGCGGCGGAGAACGGCTCAGGACCGGCCAGCAGCATGCCCCAGCCGAGCTCGCTGCCCGGCTCCGCCGGTGGAAAGATTTCCTGATCGGTGCGCGGATTCTTCGGCGGGGTGTACATTCTCCGTGCGGCGTCGACTTGTGCGGACGTGAGGCACGTAGGGCCGTCGCGCTCCTTGCACTCGATCACTTTGGGATCGAAGTGGCAGAGAGTGGGATCGTTGAGGAGCCCGTCCTTGAGCCCGTCGGTCGCATCACAAGCTTCGAGCACCGCTTTGTGGATCACCGGATATTTGCTCGCGGGAATGTAGTGGGCGGGTCTTTGAGAACTCCCTGCGCGAGCCAAATCTGCCAGGTGGAGAGATGCGTGCGAGGGTTGGCGGACGCGCCGGCTATGATGGCGTCGTAATCGTCAGGAAAGCGCTGGGCTTCTTTGAGCCCTTGCCGGCCGCCGGTGGAGCAGCCATTCCAATAGGAAAGCTTGGGCGGGTCGCCATAGAAAGCGCCGATGATAGCTTTGGCCTGGACGGTCATCTCATGGACGGCGCGATACGCGAAATCCGTCAGCTTCTCAGGATGCCCGAGTGCGAAGCTGCCGGTTGCCCCGACATGACCTGTATCAGTGGAAGAAGTGGCGTAGCCACGCTCGAGTGCCTCGGCCATCGCTGAATAGCTGATTACTCCGGCCCAGCCACCGTTGCCGACTGCCTGGAACTTTCCGTTCCAGCCCAACGCCGGCAACCAGACTTCGATCTTGATGTCGGAATCGCTGGTGGGTTTCAAAGTCGCGGCGACGCGGCAGAAGGCGGGGAGATTTTTGAACAAGCTCGCGTTGGACGGTCCACCGGCGCGGCCGTTGGGCGGATTGAATTCGCCGGGAGCAACAGGTTGGGCCAGTGTCATGGTCGTATCGGGCAACGTGAGGGATCTGAGGCTGTCGCAGGTTGCGGCGACGGCCGGTGTAATCGCTGAGAGCAGGATGGCAAGCAGACTGGTTTTCATGGCGCGCTCTTTTGGGTCTTGCTCTCCATGTTCAAAAGACGGAGTGCGTTTCGACGGTAGATCTTATCTTTGTCGTCGGCGGTGATGTCGAGCGCTTCGATGCAGCGGATGGTTTCGCGAATGTAGAGGCCGGGCGAAGGCTCGAAGGGCAAGTCGGAGGCGAAAACACAATGATCGACGCCGAAGAAGTCGAGGCCGCATTTGGTCGCTGACAAGCCGCCGAACAGAGCGGTGTCGGCGTAGAACATGTGGAAATAATCGATAGGGCGCTTCGGCATGGAATGCAGCAGGGCCTTGTAATCGACATCCGAAGTGCGCGTTCCAAGCTGATCCCAACCGTAGCCGACGCGGCCGTCAAAGTAGGGGATCATGCCGCCCATATGGTGAGTGACGATTTTGAGCTTGGGCAGACGATCGAGCATTCCCGAGAAAACGATGCGGGACATCATGGCGCTAGTTTCGTAGGGCCAGCCGAAGGTCCACCAAATTTCGTATTTCGATTTGTCTTCGCTAAGGTAGTCGGGAAAATTGGCGCCTCGGGCGGGATGTATCCACAGCGTGAGGTCGCGGCGCTCGGCCTCTTCGAAGATGGGCGAAAATTCCGGAAGGTCGAGCGGCTTGCCGGCGACGTTGGTGAAGAACATGGCTCCGGGCGATCCGAGCTGAGTGGAGGCACGTTCCAGTTCCTGGACGGCCGCATCGGGATTGTTCATGGGCAGGGAGGCGGCAAAAGCGAGGAACCGATCGGGATATTTGGCCACTAATTCGGCCAAGCCATCATTGGCGACCCGGGCCAGCTCTGGCGATTTATCCGGGGCGGCGATGACTTCGAGGGGCGGCGCGGGCATGGATAGGACTTGCCGGTAATCGCCGAATTCGTCCATCACGCGGAAGCGCGCGTCGAGATCGGTAAGCGTAGGTATGTTGGATACGCGTTTGCCGATATCCTGGCCGACCACTCCGGTCTTGACGTACTGTTCGGTGAAACGCTTCGGAAAAAAATGATTGAAGAGATCGATTTTCATGTGCAGGGGCCATTATATCGTCATCATCGCGATTCCCGCGCCGTTGCCGATTGCGTACGACTGGCTACAAATCCGGCGGCGGAAGCGATCAGAACAGGGATCGCAGCGGCCCAGAATACGCGCCGGGTCTGGTGTTCAAAAGACAGCAAAACTCCCCCGAGCAGAGGGCCGATGATGGAGCCCACGCGTCCGATGCCAAGCGCCCAGCCCACCCCGGTGGAGCGCATGGGCGTGGGATAAAATTCCGCGGTGAGCGCATTGGCGCTGCTTTGTCCTCCGATCACCCCGCATCCGGCAGCGAAGATCGTGACAGCCAACAACGCGATGGATTTTCCGGCGGCGCCGATGAAGAACACCAAAACGCCCGCGGCCAGATAGGCACAGGCCAGGACGCGAAAAGATAGGAAGCGATCGAGGAGGCGGCCCATGATGAGCGATCCTACCGCGCCGCCGACCTGGAAGAGAGCGGTGAGGACGATGGCCTTTTCGATAACGATTCCGGCATCGTGGATGACAGTGGGAAGCCAGGCGTTGAGGAAATACAGATCGAGAAGGCTCATGAAAAAGATGACCCAGATCAGGAGGGTCATGGGTGTACGGCCGGCCGCGAATAACTGTTTGACGACAAACTCGCGAGCAGGTCGTTCTTCGACACCGAGCGATAGCGTGAGGTCAGGCGAGATGCCGGGCGCGATTCTAGCGAGGCTTTGAGCAATTTTCGTATCCTCGCCGCCCTTCATCAGGAGGAACCGGATCGACTCGGGCAACAGAAAGATCAAGAGCGCGGCGATGGCGCAGGGCACAATTCCCCCAGTGACGAATACCGATTGCCAGCCGAAGCGGGCTATAAGGCCGGCGGCCACGAAACCGCCGACAGCGGCGCCGATGGAGAAGCCGACGAACATGAGCGTAACTGCGGTAGCACGAAGCCGCTTCGGCATGAATTCGGAGGTCAGGGCCACGGCGTTGGGCATCGCGCCGCCGAGGCCGAAGCCGGTGATCAAGCGATAGACGAGCAGCGATGGTAGCGAGACGGCGGTGGCTGTCAGCAGTGAGCAGGCTCCGAACAACAGCGTGCAGAATACGAGGATCGGCTTTCGTCCGAAGCGGTCGGCTAGAGGGCCGAAGACCAGTGCGCCGATCATGATGCCAACCAGCCCACTGGAAAAGACCGGGCCGAGCGAGGCGCGTGCGAAGTGCAAATGGTCGATTAGCGCAGGGGCGACGAAGCCCATGGCCTGGGCGTCGAAGCCGTCCATGAACAGCACCATGCCGCAAAGACTCGCGATGAGAAGCTGGTAGCGGCTGAGCGGCAGTTGGTCGATGAACTGATGAATTTCGAGGCGTGCCGCCGGGCGCATAGAAAGAGTAGAGCACGTTTCGCCGCACTCAGCCGCCTGCCGTAGCGGCGGCCACGTCTGGAGCGGTCCATTCGAGCTCTACGCCCTCGAGCTCTTGGCCTAGTGCCTCTAGCAGAATCTCCAGAATGGGCGCGGCGCCGGGCGCTTGGGTTCGTTTTGCAATCTCGATAGCGGAGGCGAGCGGCAGAGCGCCACCGCGGATGTGGAGCGGGATCATGCGCTCGATGCGCGACTTGTGCCGAGCAAGACGGTCGAGTTTCATCTGAATGTCTTCGTCGTTGAGCAAGTCTTCATAAGTTGCGGCGCCGGCGCAGAGTTCGGTCTCCGTGCGCCGAATCCGTCGCAGGTTCCACGCACCAGCGACAAGCTCGTCGAACAAAATCTGCTGGAGCGCACCTTGTGGCGAGACATAGGCCTGGAGTCTGGTGAGTAGTTCGTCGAATTCCTGCCGGTCTTCGGGACCGATGACGAGATCCTCGGCCGTGAGTCCGTGCTCGCGGGCATTTTGGGAGGAGCGCGATTTGCTGTCAGTAGTTCGCGGGCCGGTGCTGAGCCAGGCATTGGCGGCGTTGGCGGATTGGCGGGCGGCGGAAAGGGGCATGGAGTATCGAATGCTGCGACTCGCGGCGTTGGACCGGCAGCGTCGCCCGGTCTGGTTATACTAAAGGTATGAAAACCGCGATTTCGATACCCGACGAAATATTTGAGCGGGCGGAGCGACTCGCCCGTCGCAGGAAGGAGTCGCGGAGCCAGTTATTCAGCGACGCGGTCAGGGAATACATCGCGCGGCACGCACCGGAAGAGGTTACCGAGGCTATGGATCGCGTTTGCGCCGAGGTGGGGCATCCAACAGACCGCTTCGTCTCGTCGGCCGCCCGCCGCATCCTGAAACAAAGCGAATGGTAGTGTCGCAAGGCGAGATTTGGTGGGCGGATTCACCGGCTCCGACCGGATCTGGTCCGGGGTTTAGACGTCCGGTTGTCGTGGTGCAAGGAGACGCATTGAATCGCAGCCGTATCGGGACTGTCGTGTGTGTGCCTCTGACGAGCAACTTGCGATGGGCAGATGCACCGGGGAATGTATCCCTCCCAGCCCGACTTACAGGACTGCCGAAGGATTCGGTGGCGAACGTCTCTCAGATCGTGACGCTAGATAGAGATCTTCTTACGGAACGAGTGGGCAAGCTGGCACGCGCAAAGCAGGAAGCAGTTCTATCAGGAATTGATATCGTCCTGGGCAGATAGAAAGCCGCAGGGAAGCCCGCCACCATATCCCTCAGGCCTGCGTGCGTATACGCTGCGGGCGCGTGGAAGTCGATCACGCGCATTGATCGATGGTTTTGAGATTATCGAGGCCGAGCGTCTAGGACGAGTTGCTGGCAAACGGCTCTGGGATCCTGTCCGCCGTCGGCCCAATTGAGCCAGTCAGAAGCCGTATACCGCAAAGATATTGCATGGACGAGCCGCGTGCGTCACAATAGTGCGGATATGATGCGAAACATCCCGCCCTTTAGAGCCGATCACGTCGGCAGCCTGCTACGTCCGCAAGAGTTGAGAGAAGCGCGGGCCAAGCGAGAGCGCGGCGAGATCAAGCCCGAGCAACTAAAGGCCATCGAAGATCGCGCGATCAAAGACGTTATCGCCAAAGAAGAAGCGATCGGTCTGAAGGGCGTTACGGATGGTGAATTCCGGCGTGAATTCTGGCACATCGATTTTCTAGCGGGCCTGGATGGCGTGGAGTCGTACAGGGCCGATCACGGCATCAAGTTCCAAGGCGGCGAGACCAAGCCGACGGCGTTGCGCGTGACAGGCAAGATAAAATTTTCGGGACACCCGATGATCGAGCACTTCAAGTTTTTGAAGGAGCACACCAGGAACACAGCGAAGATGACCATACCATCGCCAAGCGTGCTGCATTTTCGCGGCGGCCGCAAGGCGGTGCCGGAGTCGATTTATCGGACCATGGACGAGTTTTATCGCGACTTGGGCGCCGCGTACAGCAAAGCAGTGCGCGCGTTTTCGGACGCCGGCTGCCGCTATTTACAGATCGACGAGACGAACCTGGCCTACCTGTGCGATCCGGAGCAGCGCCAAATGTTGCGGGATCGGGGCGACGATCCGGACAAACTGCCGCTCGTTTATGCGGAGATGATTAACACGGCGATTTCCGACCGGCCGGCGGACATGATCATCACGATGCATTTGTGCCGTGGGAATTTCCGTTCGTTGTGGATCGCTCAAGGCGGGTACGAGCCCGTGGCCGAGATTCTGTTCAACAGGATCAATGCCAACGGATACTTCATGGAATACGATACCGAGCGCGCGGGCGGGTTCGAGCCGCTGCGTTTCGTGCCCAAGAACAAAACCGTGGTGCTGGGGCTGGTGACGTCGAAAACGGGGACGCTGGAGACCCGCGATCATCTGAAGCGGCGGCTGGAAGATGCGGCGAAATATGTGGATCTGGAGCAAATGTGCCTCAGCCCGCAGTGCGGATTTGCGAGTACGGAAGAGGGCAATGTGCTGGCGGAAGGGGAGCAGTGGGCGAAGTTGTCGCTGATTGTCGAGATTGCGAATGAGGTTTGGGGGAAGAGTTAAGACTCGGGCTCAGCGGTGAGGCTCAGCGCACCGCCCCGTCTTGCGGCCGTCGGCAATAGAATACACCACACTACCTGGGGGGCCCGCCTGTCTGGAATAGCCAAACATCGTAAGAATCGTTAGAGTACACCCGGCTGGCCCCGGCAGGCGGCGTCCAATTTTGATTGCGCTGGGGAATGTAATAAACCGGATTCCAAGTAGGGATCGGTTTGCCGTCCGAAAATACCGCTTGCAATTCGGACTGCCTCAATACGGCTTCCGGAGTATTAAAGTCGTGACCGCGCCACGCCCGAATGTTGGTGTAGGTCGGCGTGAGATAGTTGATCCTCTGGTCCGAGCTCGCCACGTAGGCAGCGGAGCTGGCATTCTGCGATAGCCAATCGAGCACGCTTTTCTGATCGCGAGTGAGCTCGAACTGCTGCCACTGTACCGCCGGATCCGCGAACGTCGTGAACCACAGGAGATTGTCGGATAGAAACAGCCCTAAGAATCCGGAGACTGCCAAAACCATGGCCGGGCGCGGCCGAATCGCCAGCACCTTTTCCAGTGCAGCCACAATTGCCGGAGCACCTAAGAAAAACAGCGCGATCCAATCGTAACCGTGGGCAAAGTGAATCGGTTGCCGAGGCTGGATAATCAGATCGTGATGAGTCAGCCCGCAAATAACAGCGAACCACACCAGGCATAAACGGTTGCGCGGGTGGGCCATGGCCGCAACCAGATTTTTCCAGCGTGTCAGCGGGCCGAATGCGAAGATCGCCACCAGGTACAACGCCGGCGCGAAGGTCCAGAACACGTAAGGCCAATCCAGCTTCCACTGCGCTTCGATCGCCCGATGATCGGCGAATCGGTTCAAGAAGACCGTGTAATATGCCAGATGAAGCACGACGATCGCGCAGCTTCCAAATAAAAGCGACCTAGGGACCGCGCCGCTCTTCAACTTCAGCTCCAGCGCCGAATAGACGACCAGGATCAGCGCCAGACTTAGGCCGCTGAACGGATGGCTGGCTGACAGCAGGGCGCACGCCGCCATTGCCGTGATGAAGCGCTTTCTCAAAAGCAACAGAATGCTCAACAAAAAGAGGCCGTGGTAATAAGCCTCGGTCGGGTAGACCAGGTTCCTGCCAAAGTTGAACATCCACCAGCCATCTCCGGCGTCTAAGAGCAGAAAGGCCTGCCTCAGTTTCACGTGTGCCAAAAGACCGAAGGCCGCGCCGGCCAGAGACAGCACACCACCGCCCCAAAGGAAACAAATGAATCCCAGCTTTCGCGCGAGCGTGTTCCATCCCACCCATTCCTCATAAAGTTTCGCGCCCACGATGGCTGCGAAAGCCACGGCGGCGAGGTGGAATGCGATCAGCGACAGGTCGGGGCCAAGCCCCATCAACTGCAATGCTCCGAGCAAAAAAATGTGCGGCTGAAAGTAAATGGCCGGTGTCCCATAGCCCGCGTAGGGGTTGCCGTAAGTCAAGTGCATTCCCTGCACAAAATGCTGGCGCGCATTGGCGACATAGTAGGGCAGATCGTATTGAATGAAAGCGGTGGGAACCAGACCACTCCGCCATGCGCGCAGAGCGGTCCACGCCAGCGGAATGAAGGCGGGCAGGCTGACCAGTAATGGAACAATCAGCGGTATCTTCTCGGCGGCGCTGGTTGGTTGCGCCACACGCAACGCCGGTCGAGCCAGGGCTTGCATACCCAGGGCTTGCATACTAAGCTACTATCGGTCGCATGAGCCATAAACATGCGTGAAGAACCATCACCGGACCATCCATTTGGTTTAGCGCACACCGGCAGCCCGCCGGGCACGACACCTGTTATTCTGAAACGCATGCGAACATTCACAATTTGTACAGTTCTTGTAGCCGCCGCCGGCTCCGCGATGGCGCAAGACAAGCAGGCCAAGATGCCGCCGCGGCCCGGATTGACGCTGACAACTTCAGCATTCTCCGACGGTGGAATTGTTCCCGCCAGGTTCACTCAGAACGACCCCAATGCCGTTTCGCCCAAGCTGGAGTGGACCAACGTTCCTCCCGGCACGGTCACGTTCGCCTTGATCCTGCACGATCCGGATGTCGCGCTGCAGCGCAAGACCGACGACGTCTTGCACTGGATGATCTTCAACATTCCCGGTACCGCTCACGAATTGCCCGAAGGCGTTCCCGCCAACGCGATGTTGTCAGACGGCACCATTCAAGCCAAGAATCTTCGGCAAGCCGTGGGCTACATGGGACCAGGCGCGCCCGCCGCCGGACCGGAGCATCATTATACATTCGAGCTGTTCGCGTTGGATACGAAGCTCGACCTGGGCCCCGACGCTACCCGCGCCGATGTGCTGAGAGCAATCGACGGCCATATCCTGGGTAAAGGCGTTTTAGTGGGCCGCTTCCACCGTTAACGGGGAGCGCCAAAATGCTACGATCGCGCGTTTCGTTTGCACTGTTCTTCCTCGCCGTTTTCGTTCACGCGCAGCCGCCTGGCGGCCGAGGAGCAGCTACCACGCCCAACGGCCGTACGCCCACCATCGAGGAGCGCACCGCCGGCATGCAGAAACTGGACGGCTATTTCCCGCTCTATTGGGATGAGCGCACCGGCAGCTCTGTGGCTCGAAATCCCGCGCTTCGATACCGATTTTCTGTACGCCACCGGTCTCGCCGCCGGGCTGGGCTCGAACGACATCGGGCTCGATCGCGGCCAGGAAGGCGGCGGACGCTGGTCTCGTTTCAGCGCGTCGGGCCGAAGGTGCTGATGGTGCAGGCGCAACGAATCGTTCCGCTCCTCCAGCGCCAATCCCGCCGAGCGGCGCTCGGTGGAAGATTCGTTCGCGAAGTCGGTGCTGTGGGGCTTCACCGTCGCGGCCGAGAGCAACGGCCACGTGCTGGTGGATGCCACCGATTTCTTCCTGCGCGACGGCCACGGCGCCGCGCAACGCGCTGCGCCCGGGCACCTACCGCGTCGATCGCACGCGCAGCGCCTTCTACATGGCGCGCACCAAAGCGTTCCCCAAGAACACCGAGATCGAAGTGACGCTGACGTTCACCAACGAAGCCGCCGGCGGACGCGGCGGAGGCGGCGGCGGCCCAGCGCAGGGACCGCCCGCCATCGGTACCGGCGCCGGCGCGGCGGCGGACGCGGCGGCGGCGGATTCGGCGGCGGCCTGTTCTCCGGCACCGTCGCCAGCGTCACGCCCACCGCCGAAGCGGTCACGCTGCGCGAGCACTATTCGCTGGTCGAACTGCCCGACAACAACTACAAGCCGCGCTAGGACGATCCGCGCGCCGGCTACGGCGGCCTCAACTTCGTCGACTACAGCACGCCCATCGGCGAACCGATGGTGCAAGCGCTACATCCGCCGCCATCGCCTGGAGAAGAAGGATCCCAACGCGGCCATGAGCGAGCCGGTGAAGCCCATCGAATACTGGGTGGATCCGGGCGCGCCGGAGGACGTGCAAGAAGGCGCTGGTCGAAGGCGCGAGCTGGTGGAACCAGGCGTTCGAAGCCGCCGGATTCCGCAACGCCTTCAAGGTGGCCGTGCTGCCCGACGGCGCCGACCCGATGGACATCCGCTACAACATGATCAACTGGGTGCACCGCTCCACGCGCGGCTGGAGCTCCGGCGGCACCGTCACCGATCCGCGCACCGGCGAAATCATCAAGGGCACCGTCACGCTCGGCTCGCTGCGCGACCGGCAGGATTACCTGATCTTCGAAGGCCTGCTCTCGCCCTACACCGACCGGCAACGAGAAGCCCGACATTCTCTATCAGACCGCGCTCGCGCGCATCCGCCAGCTTGCCGCGCACGAAGTCGGCCACACGCTGGGCCTCGGCCACAACTATTACGACAGCACCAAGGGATGGATCTCCGTGATGGATTATCCGCATCCGCAGGAGAAGCTGCAGCGCCGACGGCACCATCGATCTGTCGCGAAGCCTATCCGGCGCGCATCGGCGACTGGGACAAGGTCGCCATCAATTACGGCTATCGCCAGCTTCCGCGCAGGCGACGAAGCAAGCCGCGCTGACGCAGGATTCTCGACGACGCCTGGGCCAAGGATCTGCGCTACATGACCAACCAGGACATCGAGGCGCATCCGCACGTGGATCAATGGTCGAACGGCGTGAATCAGGCCGACGAGCTGAATCGCATCATGAAGATCCGCCGCGCCGCGCTGAACCGGCTGGGCGAGCACACCATCCGCAACGGCGCGCCCATGGCGACCATCGAAGAGCCGCTGGTGCCGATCTTCATGTATCACCGCTATTCGGTGGAATCGGCCGCGTCGATGGTCGGCGGCATCGATTACATCTACGGCATGCGCGGCGACGGGCGCACGCCGGTGAAGTGGGAGACGGCCGCGAATCAGCGCAAGGCGCTGGACGCGCTGGCCGCCACGTTGAAGCCCTCCGAGTTGACCGTGCCGAAGCAGGTGCTGGATGCGATTCCGCCGCGCCCGCCGGGCTTCGGCCGCCATCGCGAGCTGTTTCCGCGCACCACCGGCGACGGCTTCGATCCGCTCAGCCCGGCGACGGTCGCATCGGATGTGACCATCGGCTTCGTGCTGCAGCTGGACCGCGCGGCGCGCATGGTGGCGCAGCATGCCGTGGATCCGGCGCTGCCCGGCCTCGAAGAAGTGATCGACCGGCTGACCAAGGCGACATTCGACGCGCCGGCTGCGTCGCCGTACGAAGCCGAGGTCCGCCGCGCCGAAGAGCGCGTGCTGGTGGATCGCGTGATGTGGCTGGCCACCGGCGCGCCGAACGGCCAGGTCCGCGCCATCGCGTCGTTGAAGCTGTCGAAGCTGGCGGCGCGGCTGAGAGGCGAGACCGGCGCGAGCGAAGCCGAACAGGCGCAGCATGCGCTGCTGGCCGCCGATATCAAGCGATTCCTGGAACGGCCGGCCGACCCGACCAAGCCAATGCCCGCTCCCGACGCCCCTCCTGGCGCGCCCATCGGCGATCCCGGAATGGACTGGCTTGCGCCCCCGCCGCCCTGCTACTGGAGCGGCGCGCATCCCGATTGGTGGTAATCTTGGTCCTTCCGGGTCGCTAAGTTGGCTGGTCTCAGACCTGATACTAAAGTGAGAGACACAATCTGTCGATCTCCGACCACGGCCCGTCGCAGCTTCTGTACCGTCGCCGGAATCATAAAACGGGTCGGCGAGGCGGCTGGAATTTCTTGATGATCCCAAAATCCAGGAAGCATACGGCTCTTGGCTTATGCGTGGCCGCCTTCATTACAGGCGGGCTTTTGACAGGCGTATCTTTTTATGAGAGCCGCCGCCAAGAAGATCTCGCATTCCACCAGGAGCTAAGCGTTGCTTCTGAAAATCGGGTGTCCGCCATCCGGCGAGAGCTGGAAGCGAACCTCGTCGCGCTGCATGCTCTGCGCGCCTATCTTGAGATCAGCCCTCTGGACGAAGCCAGTTTTTCGGGCTTCGCCGCGCGGCTGATCGCTACCCATTCAAGCGTTCGTTCCCTGGAATGGATGCCGCGAGTGGAGCGCCCGGACCGGGACCAGTTCGAGCGCGGCCTCGGTGGCCGCTTCATCTTTGAAGGCGACCCGGCCAAGCACCGTCGTGCACCCGATCGGCCTTTCTATTTGCCGGTTCAGTTTGTGTATCCCATGTTTCAAAAAAGCGTCATCGTCGGCTTCGATGTCAATGCCAGTGCAGGCTGCCGGCGAGCTTTGGCTTTGGCGCAAAAGACCGGCGAACCGGCACTGACGGAGAAGTACCCGGTAGTGGAACAAACCGCCGACGGTTACGGTGTGATTGCGCTCATGCCGGTTTACAGGCGCGTAGCCCGCGCTGGCGAGCCCGTCCTGGCTGGTTTCGCTGCTTCTGTGACCCAGGTGCCCGACGTCGTTGAGAGCGGCCTACGGCGCATCAGTCCCAGGGGCTTGGATCTTTATGTCTTCGATCGATCCGCCCCTCCCGCCAAGCAGCTTCTTTATTACCATCCGTCTCCGTCTGGTAGCAAGCGTGGAGCGGTGACCTCCGAGCCGTTGTTGGCCAATACTGTCCATGAACAAATATCGATCAGCGTAGGAGGACGTGATTGGTCGTTCGTGTTCGTGCCGACGCCCGAATACCTCAGTGGCGCGCATGGTTGGCGCTCCTGGATTCTACTCGGCATTGGCTCTCTGCTTACGTTCGCGGTGGTGCTCTATTTGCTGCTGCACGTGTCGCACAACAAAAGGACGTTAGGGCTGCTAAACAGCCTGGAAAATGTCAATCGGCAGCTTGCTGCTGCTCGCGACGAGGCGCTGGAAGCGTCCCGGTCTAAATCGCAATTCCTGGCAAATATGAGCCATGAAATCCGGACACCGATGAATGGAATTCTTGCCACCACCGAGCTGGTCCTAGACACCGGTCTGACATACGAGCAGCGTGAATTGATCAGTGCTTGTAATGTTTCCGGTCAACAACTGCTCGCAATCTTAAACGACATTCTGGATCTGTCGCGCTGCGAATCCGGCAAGCTTATCCTCGAACAGGTGCCCTTTGATCTGCATTCCGAAGTCGCGGGCCTGATGAAACTCTACAACGTGATCGCCCAACAGAAAGGCGTCGCGCTGAGCCTGCACTGGAGCGATGACGCGCAGCAGTGGGTCCGCGGCGATCCGACGCGCCTGCGGCAAGTCCTCGCCAATCTATTGAGCAATGCGCTCAAGTTCACCGACTTAGGCTCTGTGAGCTTAACGGTTTCAAACGACAGCGTCCATCCTGCCCAGCCGGGGAGCCATGCCAAGGCGCGCATGCGGTTCATCATCGAAGATACGGGAGTCGGCATGCCTCCCGAGATTTTTCCTCATCTGTTCTCCCCTTTGTCCAGGGAGAGGGCTCGACCACCCGGCGCTACGGCGGCTCCGGCTTGGGCTTAGCGATTTGCAAACAACTGATCGCCCTCATGGGCGGGGCGATCGATGTGGAGAGCGTGCTCGGGAAAGGTAGCCGCTTCGTGGTCCAGGTCGAATTGGAACGCGCCGAGCCCCTGCAGCAAATCGTGGACTCCGCGGTTAATCCAACTTCCCTGCCTAAGCGCTTGCACGTTCTGGTCGCGGAGGACAATCCCGTTAACCAACTCGTCGCGCAACGCCTCTTGGAGCGCCACGGATGCTCGGTGGATGTCGTCGCCACTGGTACCGCTGCCGTTCTCCGCCATCAAGTGGAGAAGTACGATCTGATCTTGATGGACTGCCAAATGCCTGAGTTGGATGGATACGAAGCTGCCCGCCTTATTCGTACCGTCAACCACCTGGATCGCGTGCCCATTATTGCCCTGACCGCGCAAGCCTTTCCGGGCGATCGGGAGCGCTGTCTGGCGGCCGGGATGGACGACTATGTGAGCAAGCCGATCAATGCCGCCCAATTCATCGCCACGGTGCGCCGTTGGATACCCTGCGACGTTGAGACCGCGGACGCCTGATACTGAGCCGCGATCGGGGACGTTAGTCCTGAAACTCCAGCGTGCCCCGCTGCTCCAGATCCAATTCAAAGACCGCATATCGTTCAGAATGCCATCGGATTTCGAGCATTCCGTGGCCAACCTGCGATCGGCCGCCGACTTCCACCATCGCGTCCTCTGGCAGCGATACTAGCATCCCCGGTTTCTCGCTATCCTCGGACGAGAACAGCCGGACGGCTACAAGCGGAGTGGTGATTCTGTACCGCTGCATGGGCGTTAAATTTGGCTTGTATCACGATGGTGCCAGCAATCGGAGAGAAACGCAAGTTAGCTAACCGTTAGCCCGGTACTTTGGGAAGCTTGAGTACTGTCAGAATTAAAGAAACATTACAGCCCGCTTTCAAGTCACACCAAGGTTAATGAAATCAATTCAGGTTCTTCTGGTTGAAGACAATGCCGGAGATGCGGTATTGGTGGGCCAAGCCTTGGGCGACTGCCCAATCCAGATTAACCTCACGATTGCCAGCGACGGTGAACAGGCCCTGGCCATTTTGTCAGAACCCGATTTCAAGCCGGCACTCATCATACTCGACCTGAATATCCCGAAACTGCCGGGTCACATATTACTCCAGCGATACGATGCCAGGAAAACGCCTATCGTTGTCTTTAGCGCCTACTGGAACGATGTCGACCTCGATCGCGCTTTCGCCCTGGGAGTCCGCGAGTACGTTCACAAGCCCATGGATCTCGATGCGTTCAAGCAAGCGGTGTGCCACATGGTGCAGAAATGGGCCCTGCATCCCAGCGGCACAGCTGATTTTGGGTCAATCCACGCACAGCCCCTGCGTTAGTCCCGTGGTATCAAGGAGTGTATGTCCGCGACCCGCTTACTGAGCCGCGACCACAGGGAGCGGTTTTCTAAGTAGCATGGCGACCCTCAACGGCAAAGTAGCAATAGTCACCGGCGCCAGTCGTGGAATCGGACGAGCCATCGCGCTTCGTCTCGCGAAGGACGGCGCCCGCATCGTACTGAGCGCGCGTGACCAGCAAGCGCTCGACAACGCCGTCCGCGAGATCACCGGATCCGGCGGCCAAGCCGCATCTCTCGCGCTTGATCTGCGCATACCGGAAGCGCCCCGACGGTTGGCGGAATTCGCCCTCCAAACTTTCGGGCAGATCGATATTGTTGTCAACAACGCCGGCGCCACCAAGCGCGGCGAATTCGAGGACTTGACCGAAGAAGATTGGGCCGACGGATATGCGCTCAAGTTCTTCGGCGCGGTCCGTCTTACGCGCGCCGCTTGGCCCTACCTCAAGGCCACCTCCGGCTCGCTGATCAACATTTCTGGCATCGGCGGCCGTACGCCGGAAGCGCAATTCACCATCGGCGGTTCGGTGAACGCCGCCTTGATCTCGTTCACCAAAGCCATGGCCGCGGCCGGCATTGTAGACGGCGTGCAGGTCAACGTGATTAACCCAGGAACCATCCGGACCGATCGTTATCAAAAGCGCCTGGTCACGTACGCCGCCGAGCATGGCATGGATACGGCCGCGGCCGAGCGCGAATTCGTGCGCGAGCACCAGACTACCCGCATCGGCGAGCCGGAAGACATCGCCGCCCTGGTGGCTTTCGTCGCCGCCCAGAAGGCCGCTTCCTTCACGGCGCCATGTTGGATATGGATGGAGGCGCAACCAAAACGCTTTGACGAGCAAGCTGTCGTAGTACTTGTAGTCATTCCGATTCATCGCCCAAGCTTTCCCGGGAATGTTAGACTATCGGAAGTAGACACGAAACGATAATAGATATATCAGTCTCCACAAACTATGAAAAATGCAGGTGTTCGTCCAAGTCGCCACGAGCTGAGCCAGCACGGGATCCGAAATGTGGAAGTTGCGCATTGGAATTTAGGAACCGCGCAGTTAATGGAAAAAGCTTTGCAGCGCCATGAAGGACTGCTGGCCGAGGGCGGCGCGTTGGCGGTCCGCACCGGTCAATTCACCGGCCGTTCTCCTAAGGACAAGTATGTGGTCCGCGAAGCCTCGACCGAAGCGACGGTGGATTGGGGCTCCGTCAATCAGCCCATGTCGGAGCAGATCTTCGACCAGATTTACGACCGGCTGATCAGCTCCTGGGAGGGCGGCGAGCTCTTCGTGCAGGATTGCTACGCCGGAGCCGACCCGGCTTACACGCTTCCGGTCCGCGTCATCACGCAGCGCGCCTGGCATGCTCTGTTCGCCCGCCAGCTTTTCCTCCGGCCCGATCCCGCTCAAGACCGAGGATCACGTGCCGGAATTCACGGTCTTGTTCGCTCCCACTTTATACACCAGCCCCGAAAAAGACGGCACTGGTTCGAAGACCTGCATCGCACTCAACTTCAAGAAGCGAGCCATCATCATCGCCGGTACCGAGTATGCCGGCGAAATGAAGAAGTCGATCTTTACGGTTCTCAATCACCTTCTGCCTGCGCGGAACGTTATGCCCATGCATTGCTCGGCGAACATCGGACCCGATGGCCGGGTCGCCCTGTTTTTCGGCCTGTCGGGCACCGGCAAGACTACACTGTCCGCCGATCCGGCGCGACGGCTGATCGGCGATGACGAACATGGCTGGAGCGATCGCGGGGTCTTCAATTTCGAAGGCGGCTGCTACGCCAAATGCATCCATCTCTCGCGTGAAAAAGAGCCGCAGATCTGGGACGCAATCCGGTTCGGCACTGTGCTCGAAAACGTGGTCATCGATGCCGAATCTGCGCACTCTGGATTTCGCGTCCGACGAGTTGACCGAGAACACGCGCGCGGCTTATCCGGTCGAGTTCATCGACAATGCCGTGATTCCGGGCGTGGGTGGACACCCCTCTCATATCGTGCTCCTCGCCGCGGATGCTTTCGGTGTCCTGCCGCCCATCGCCCGGCTTACTCCCGAGCAGGCCATGTATCATTTCTTGAACGGTTATACCGCCAAGCTCGCGGGAACCGAACGCGGTTTGGGCAGCGAGCCGGAAGCTACCTTCAGCACTTGCTTCGCATCGCCTTTCATTACGCGCCGGCCGCTCGAATATGCCAGACTGCTGGGCGAAAAGATGCGCCAGCACGATTCGAAATGCTTCCTGGTCAATACCGGTTGGGTGGGCGGACCCTTCGGCGTGGGAGAACGCATGAACCTGAAATATACTCGCGCGATGGTGAACGCGGCGGTGGAAGGCAAACTCGATCAAGTGGCGACCAAGCCACATCCCATCTTCAACGTCGGCGTTCCGGTCGCTTGCCCGGGCGTTCCGCCCGAAATACTGGATGCCCGCGGACAGTGGGCCGACGGCGCGGCCTATGATCGCTCTGCCGAAAATCTGGATACGCGGTTCCGCAAGAACTTCGAGAAGTTCGGCGCGGCTGCTCAGGAAATGGTGGGCGCGGCGGTCCACGCCGGCCGCTAGTCTTTGCCCCCTTGGCGCACGCACTCTTTGCGTGCCGCGTCGGCACTTATGCCGACGCCTCTCCGTAAGGTTTCCACCTTAGCCCACGTCCAATCAAAGCCCCCCAACTAAGGCGGGGTAATGCCAATCTCCAATTGTTTGTACCCGGTCGCCACTCTAAGCTAGACCTAGGAGTGTTCGTTCGATGCTGCGTAGTATTATCATTTGTCCCGATGCCGATTTAAGCGAGCGGCTGGAAGCTCTGCTGAACGAGATCGGCATTGTCAGCGTCACCCGTACGCTGGACCGGTATCCGAATTCACTCGAATTGATCCGCTTTCTGCGGGCGCATGCCCCGCAAGTGATCTTCATCAGCACCGAATCCACCACTAAGGCCCTCGATATTGCTCGCGAAGTGGAGAAGAATACGCCCGGTGTCCAAGTCGTCGCCGTCAGCCGTTTTTGCGACCCACAAATCTTGCTGGACGTGATGCGCGCCGGAATTCGCGAATTCGCGTCCCTTCCGTTCGACCGGCAAACCTTGACGGAAGGGCTAATGCGTCTCAAGGACGCCCTGGATGCCAAACCGCCCGAGATCGAGACCACCGAACAGATCTTCTCCTTCCTCCCCTCCAAGGCGGGTGTCGGCACTTCCACCATTGCGTTGAACACTGCTAAAGCCATCTCGCGCTTGCCGGACACCAATACCCTGCTGACCGATTTCGACCTCAACTCCGGGATGCTGCGCTTCATGCTGAAGCTGGATAATCCCTACTGTGTGACCGACGCGGCGGAGCATTCGCTCGACATGGACGAGAGTCTATGGCCCACTATGGTCACGACCTTGGAAAACCTGGAGGTCCTGCACGCCGGCAAGCTGAATCCCGATTTCCGCATAGAGCCCACCCAGATCCGGCACCTGCTGGAATTCTTCCGCCGAAATTATCGCGCGCTGTGCATGGATCTGTCGGGTAATCTGGAAAAATATTCTCTCGAGATCATGCATGAATCGCGGCGGGTCTTCCTGGTTTGCACGCCTGAGATCACCTCCCTGCACTTGGCGCGCGAGAAATACCTATACCTGAAGCAGCTCGACTTGGGAGACCGCGTGAGTGTCCTGCTCAACCGCTGCCAGAAGCGATCGATGATCACCCCGCAGCAGATCGAGCAATTGCTGGGACTGCCGGTTCACATGACTTTTCCCAACGACTATCAAGGGGTGCAACAGGCCTTGACCGAGGGCCGCTGGGTGGTGCCGCATAGTGATCTTGGAAAACAGTTCACCGCGCTGGCCGCGTCCATGATCGATGTCAGGCAAAACCCCAGCTCCTCAACGGCGCCTGAAAAGAAGCGTTTCCTCGAATTCTTCTCCGTCGTACCCGGCAAAGGCGTCAAGAAAAACGCCAGTTAACCAAGTGGCTCCGAACTGCCTTCTGGGTTCCGCGCAGCCTGCCAACAAGCTACCATTGGACGATGCAGGCGTATTTTCAGGTTCGCTGGCTTATCCGTTTGTCAGTTTGCATGGCTGCCTTGCTGGTTGCGGCAGTCTGTTTCGGAGCGTCGCCCGACCGGCAGCAGGCCCAAGCCCGGTTGCTCGATCATGCTGAATTGCCATGTGTGAACTGCTTCTTCGGAACGGGCGATTATTATTATTGCTTCGCCGTGGACAATAAGGTTCTCCTCGCATATCAAAGGAGCCGGGTTCTTAACTGGACCGACGGATCGAAAAACTACTTGACCAAGGTCCATCGCGGATGGACCACCTGGACCGCGCCCGGCCAGACCGTGCCGATCAGCTATGATGACAAGCACGTCTGGGTTACACGCGAGGACGGAAAACAAGTCAGACTCACCCAGACCTATTCGCGAGATATCTTCACCAATGACCGGTGCCGGGCTGCGGTTAAGGCCAAAGCCCAGTAACAGGAGGGCAATGTATGACCTGCCGGGATCTGCTCAGAATAAACGCGCTGGCGCTGTTCGCGCTAGCTGCGCTCTGCGCGCAGAATAAGGCGGCCTGGAAGACGCCGCGTACCGCCGATGGCCACCCCGATCTTCAGGGAATCTGGAACAACTCGACTCGCACGCCCCTGGAACGTCCCGCGGAATTTGCCGGCAAGGCGACGGTGACGGACGCGCAGGCGACGGATGGGAGCACAATGAACACCAGGCCTGGCAGGAGCTGGACGGAACCTCGGAGGGCCCTCTGCATAAGACCAAAGGATCGGAGGGAACCGGTGCTTACAACGTCCTCTTTTACGACATGGGTTCCGGGCTCGCCCGCGTGGACGGAGTAAAGCGAACCTCGATGGTGATCGATCCGCCGGATGGCAAAATACCGCCCGTCGTTCAGCAGGCCCGTGAACGGAACCGGCTAGCGGCAGCGGCCAGAGCCGCCAATATTGGCAACGTGAAGGAAAGGGGACTTTCGGAGCGCTGCATCTTTACTTCCATGGTCGGGCCGCCCATGCTGCCGACGCTCTACAACAATAATTATCAGATTGTGCAGACAGCCGGACACGATCATGATCCTGGCGGAAGAGATCCATGACGTGCGCGTTGTTCGCATGAACGCGCAGCACGCTTCCGCCCGAGATTCGCAGCTGGTTAGGGGATTCCGTCGGGCGCTGGGAAGGCGACACGCTGGTGGTCGAGACGACGAATTTCAACGACCAGACCCATTTTCGCGGCTCTTCGCGAAACCTGAAGGTAACTGAGCGGTTTACCCGCGTCGACGCGAACAACATCGTTTACAAAGCCACCATGGAAGACCCCTCCACGTGGACCAAGCCGTGGACCGTGGAATTGCCGTTTGTAGCTGCGGCCGGGCCGATTTACGAATACGCCTGCCACGAGGGCAACTACGCAATCGAAGACATTCTCGGCGGCGCGCGCAAGGCCGAAGCGGAAGAGGCTGCCCACAAAAAATAGTGGGGCAGACCCGCGGCTCCTATTGACCAGGTGCTAGGGTTTACGGGTAACCCTGAAGCCTCGGCGTCCCGTGCTTCCATTCCGGAGGAAGAGCGAATCCATCACGATTCGGCATCTTGACCTTCGGCAGGCTCTGAGCGTCCATGACCTCGTCTTCCTTGATGACGTCGTTCTTGTACAGCAGGAAGGCGGTGAGGGCGTACACCTCATTCGGGGTGAGCGACCCCTCTTTCCCGAGGGGCATGCCGCGATTGATGTAATCCCATATCGTCGTCGCGAAGGGCGAGTGAACCGCCATGGTGTTGGAGTCGTTCACACAAGGCGCGAGACAGGGAACCGAACGGCTTCGCCTGCACGTCTTTGCTGCTGATTAGCGTGGGAGCGTGGGCTCCGGAGATCCCGTTGCCCCGTGGCATCCCGCGCACCCCTTCCGCACATAGAGCACCGCGCCTTCTTTGGCGGTCCCCTGCCCTGGCGGGAGTTCCTTTCCCGTCGGGCTGATGGCGATATCCCAGGCGCGCATTTCTTCCGCGCTCGGGGTCCTTCCCGACGCCGTAGGTGGGCGACTGTGTCCAGGCAGTCTGGCAAATCCCGAGGACCGCCGTAACGAGGAAAAATCTAGGAAAGCCCATTGTGAACGCTCCCGTCGCTGGCGACCCTCCACGGTTGAACGGTATTGTCGGCGCCTCGAATCCGGACTTTGTCCACGGGTTCGTTCCAGTATTTCGCAACGTCGGCTCGCGTCGGTTGAACCGTGCCCAGTTCGTCCGTGCAGCGCGACATGAGCATGCACTCTTTTCCGTCCCATTTCCAGTGGTAGCCAAATCGCGTATGCGCCATTGGATAGGCCGGCGACCGAAGCTCGGCATTCTTCCAGCTCTGCGCCGCCGTCGGTGGATATCTCCACGCCGCGGATGGCGCCCGCGCCGGACCACGCCAATCCGCTGATTTCGTAGAATCCGGGGCCAGATAGCTGCTGCCCGCCGGAAGGAAACGTGATGACCGATTTCGGTCCGATCTGGTGAGTCAACGCGGCCGCTTTCGGGTCGGGATTGATATGGCCGTAGTCGTCATAGGTCATGTAGTAACGGTCCACGACCTTGATTCGCCGCAGGTATTTGATCTGATAAATGCCTTCAAAGCCGGGAACCATCAAGCCGCAGAGGAAAGCCTTGCTGCGGACGGAGCGGCTCGCCGTTATGCGCGTAGCAGACGATACAGTCGTCCATCGCCTTCGCGAGCGGGATGCTCGATGCGCCCTTCACTTCTTCCGCGCCTTCCGCGACGATCCAGGACGCCGCGCTTTGCACGCCGGCCTCCTTGAGCAGCAAGGACAGCGGCACGCCGGTCCATTCGGCGCAACTGGTCAATCCGTGCGTTTCCTGAACGGTTTTGTGCGTCGGCCTGGCACGGTTTCCCAGGCACTCAATGAAGTGAATGCGGGTTACATACGGGAGACGCTTCAGCTCATCCATGGTGAAAACCAGCGGGCGGTCCACCATCCCGTGGATCATGAGACGATGCTCCCGGGGGTCGATGTCGGGAACAAAGGCGCCGCGATGTGTCGCCGTATAGAAGAGCGAGGATGGCGTGATAATCCCGACCGAATCCTGAAGCGGGGTCAAGACGTGAAACGTGAGCCCGAATTCATCGGGCGAATGCCTCTCGGCCACGGGCACGCGGATCGAGGTGACGAAACGGGAGCGCTCGCCATAGGCGATCAGTTCGTCGATTTTCTTGGCGGGCGTCCCTTGTGTCTGGCCCTTCGCAAGTCCTGCGCCTCCCGCGGCCAGACCGGCCAACGCGGCGCTACCTTTTAGGAATCCCCTTCGATTCGGTTTTTTCGAATCCATGGGTCTCTCCTTGAGGATTGAAGTTGGCGGAATTACTTCTTGCCCTACGGTCGTTTGAAAGTATAACCCATTTGATCGTCCGAAAAGGCGATCGGCACTCTCAACGGCGGGCGACTTGGCCGGCCGGCCCTGGCTGCCATGCGGGAGTGCCGTCTTCCCATTGGTTGTCGGTGAGCTGCTCGACGCCGGTGCCGTCATAGCGCATCACGAAAATCTCGCCATAAGGCTGCGGCGCATCCGTGTAAACGACTTCATCCTTAAAACCCATCCTCGAACTGGCGAAAACGATGTACTCGCCGTCCGGCGACCAGGCCATGTGCGCGTCATTGCCGTGCGTGAAAGTGAGGCGCTTAAGTCCGCTTCCGTCGGGCTTGATGGTGTGGACCTCGTAGGCGCCATCCACCAGGCGCGAGAACATGATCAGGTCGCCGCGCGGCGACCACAGCGGGAAGTTATCGTATTCTGCGCTCAGCGTCGTCACGGCTTTCGTTTCGAGGTTCATGATGCGCAGCCCGTATCCATCCTTCTCGAACGTCCGGTACACAATTCGCTTGCCGTCGGGCGCAAACGATGGGAACGCGTTGTTGCCCAACCCCGCGGTGAGTTCGCGGAACCCGGTTCCGTCCGCATTGACGATCGCCACCTGAGCGCCGTCCTCAACGCGATCGGCCGGTTTGAGAAATAGCGAGTGGAAGCCGTCGAAGAACGCCGCGAATCCGCCGACGCCGAAGACGATCCTGTCACCCTCTGGCGACCATGCTCCCGCCAGTACGTTCCGGTTCTTGTCTTGAAAGACGACTTTGGAGACTCCGGTGGCCACCGTGGTCACATTGAGAGCGGCGCCGCGTTTTTCGGGGCCGGCCAGAGACGACCGTAACAAACTCCTTGCCCGAGGGGCTGAAGCGAGGCTTGGCTTCCGGCCTGGAACAATTCGTAATTCGGATTGCGGCTGAATGTGCTGCGCCACGCTGTTCGCGGCGCCTTGAGACTCTTGTAAAAAACGACGTGAGTACCATCGGGCGACCAGGAGGCGGCGCGGATAGTTCCGCGCGGCCCGCGACCGCCCGCTCGAGTAATAGATCCCCGCCTCCGCTGTATCTTTCCGTATGTAGCCGATCTCGTTCCCCGGCAGGGGAGACGGATTTATTTTGACACCCGGCCCAGCAGGCAGATCAGTGGATGTTCCGGTGGTTGTGTCCGTGGTGGTGTCGCTGGTGGTTGTAGGGATCGATACGAGCCGCGTATCGTTTCCAGGCTCGGGGTTGGGCCTCCGGTTCGCGAGGGTCTGTTCAGCTGTCATGCAATAGGCGACGACGTGACTGCTGTCTCCCATCCACTTCGGACTGCCGCAGAAATCTCCGCTCTTGGTGATTTTCTTCAACCCGGAGCCGTCCGGGCGAATGATGTAAATGTCCGCCAACTGAAGCCGCTCCCACCGTCCATGAGCGAAAGGCATCGCGTTGCCGCGAACCGAGGAGAAAGCGATCCACTTTCCGTCCGGCGACCAGGACGGACGAAAATCGCCCTCCTTTCCCGTGGTCAGGGCCTTTGTGTTCCGCGTGTCCAGGTCCATCGTCCAAAGATTCGCCGTCCCGCCCCCGCGCGTGCTCACGAACACCAGTTGTTTGCTGTCCGGAGAGAATGCCGCTTGATCATCGTAAGCCGGGTCCGAGGTGAGCCGCGTCAATCCGCTGCCGTCCGGATTTGCGCGAAAAAGATCTGCCGATCCGTTCCGGTCGGACGTGAAGACGATCGATTTGCCGTCGGGAGCCCAGGCCGGGTCATAATCCGTGTCGGGCGATGCGAGGAGAGGACGCTCGCCGCTTCCATCGGAGTTGGCAACGAAAAGCGCCAACTGGCCCTGTTGTGGATATACGCGAGCGTACGCGATTTTGCGCGGTGCGGGTGTTTCTGCGCACAGAATGGCGAGCGCGGCGAAGACGATGAGAGGAGAGCGCATATGTGATAGTAGTGCGGCCTGATACCCGGCGCAAGCCTCCCCGCGTCACTGGGCGAGCGGAACCAGCGCCATCGCCGCCCAATTGGTCGCGGCGGCGGAGACGAACTGATCGTGCCCATGCGGAAATCCGCTCTCGAAATACGGCTGGAACGCCAGCGAGCGGCTTCTCACGTACCACGATCCATCTTCCATCTGCGTGCGAAGCAGAAACTGCGCGCCGTTCTTGTAGGCGCCATCGGACGCTTTCAGCGCTCCCGATTCTCGCAGTGCGACCAGCGCCTGTCCCGTGGCGTATGCGTCACTCGCAAGCGTGGCTCTCTGAGCCCAACCGCCATCCGATCGCTGTTGGCGGAGCAGATCGCCCGCGGCCTGTCGAGCGCGATCCTGTTTGCCGGCCCATACCAGGCCGAGAATCCGGAACGCACGATCCTCGTTATTGACCGGTTGCGCTTTGGCGAGCCAATCCGCCGCGCGTTCGGCCACCTCATCGTATTGGGCGCGGCGCGCCTTGGGCCCATAGACCTTGATCGCGCGAAGAGACACAGCCGTGACCTCAATATCGCTCGATTCGATTGGCGGCCGGCCCGGAAAGACCGCCCAGTATCCGTCGGCGCGTTGTCTGTTTTTCAGGTAACGGGCCATCGCGTCGGTCGCGGCGTCAGAGGGCCAATTTTCGGCCGCGAGGCCGAGGAGAATATAGCTTGCGGTATCCACGCCGCCCGGGATCGGCCGGCCTTGAAGGAAATTTTCGCGGTTGCCTTCGATGTAGTTCGCGATGGCTCGCCTTTGCGCTTGGGCCGTATCCTCATCGACTCCCACGCCCTGTTTGCGAGCCGCGGCCACGGTTATTGCCGTTAGATTATTGTTGTGGCAGGAAACACATCCCGATTTCTTCATAAAAATCACGTCGCTGCGTTGCAGGAGCGGAATGCTGCGATCGAGCGCCGCGCGCGGCGATGCTGCGGACTTGGGCTTCGACCCAGCTTCCAGTGGCCTCACCCCTTCGTGCGCTCCTGCGTTTCGCAGCAGTTCCGTCATGGCCGGTTCGCCTTGACGCAATGCGACATCGAGAACAGTTACGCTCTCGGTGGTCCTGGCGTTGATGTCGGCGCCACGCTCGACCAGCGCTTTCACCTTTTCGACCACCGCCCCTTCCGACACCGCTGCGACCATGAGAGCCGTAAAACCATCTGCCGGAGTAGCGAACTTCGGGTCCGCCCCGCGATCGAGCAGTAGGTTGACGCGCCGCGGATCGAGGTCGCTTGCCACGTCTATCAACGCCAAGCTCAACGCGGCCTTGTTCCCCGGCTTCATCAGCAGATCCACGCAAGCGGCACAATCGTCCCTTACCGCTTCCACCAGACCCGTCGACAAGCGTGCAGCGTCGACTCCGTGATCGATTAGCATTCGTAAAGTTGCTTCGTCGCCGCCCGCGCCCGCAAATGCTCCCCGGCCCTGGTAAGGCTTCGCGTCCAGTTTCACGCTGTGATCGAGCAGCAGCTTCACCACGCTTGCCGTGTGCTTGTTGCGCAGCGCGATCAACAAGGGCGTCGCGCCCTCAGTTGATGTGGCGTTCGGATCGGCTCCATGTTCCAGCAGCGCTCGAGTTATATCGGCATCGTCCGCCGCCCACATCAGCGCCGTCGCACCGGCTTCATTCGCGGCGTTGACGTCGGCGCCGCGCTCGATCAATTGGCCCACTGATTCGGCATTGCCGTATAGTGCCGCAAACATCAACGGCGTGGACCCTCCGGCGGCTTTCAGCTTCACCGCTTCCGGGTCCTGGCGAAGCAATCGCGCGAATGCTTCGCGATCCCCGGCGCGCAGAGCCTCGGCGATTCGCACTGCCCTCGGATCGCCAGGCGACGGAGACTTATCGCCCGAGAACTCGTCCGGCCACTCGGCTCCTTGATCGATCCACGTCTTAATGAGGTTGATCTGCTCCACGCTCAGCGGCCCGGTTGGAGGCATGCGCTGTCCGAATTTCGTCCCGGCGACTCGCAGGTAAAGCCGGCTCCCATCCGCATTTCCCGGTCCGATCGTGGTTCCGCCGCGAATCCCCATCGCAGACCGTCGTCGATCCAGCCGCATGCCCGCCATCTGTTGTGATGGTCCGTGGCATTCGATGCAGTGTTGCTGGAACAACGGCTGGATGTCGCGGCCGAAATCGACCTTCGCGCGGGTCTGAGCCAGCAAAAGCGGAGCAAGCCAAAACGCCAGGATATAAACACAACTGCTCGTAGATCGCGCCATTTGAGTGTCGAGTCAGTATAGCGGAATTGTTGTCTTGGCCGTTGAAGACCCCCATTCGAACTGTCGTCGGTTTCTTCGGCCCCCAGTCATTCCGTGCTCAACAGCTGCCTCTCAAGAGCTGACGTCTTCCATGCGCCTCGCAGATTTGGCAGCGGCCGGAATACAGAAGCGGTTACTTCTGGGTTCCGCTCACCCTTCCGCTATAATCGCGTGATAAAGGCCGACGTCTATGATCGGTGAAACCGTAGCCCATTACCGGATACTCTCAAAACTCGGAGTGGGTGGCATGGGTGTGGTATACAAAGCCCGTGACCTTAAGCTCGATCGTTTTGTCGCCCTCAAGTTTATCGCGCCCGACATGTCGGACTCCGTCGGAGTTCGTGCCCGCTTTCTACAAGAAGCCCGAGCCGTGTCGAGCTTGAACCATCCGAACATCGCAACACTGTTCGGTATCGAAGAAAAAGATGGAAACCCCGTTCTGGTCTTCGAGTTTTTGCAAGGTGGGACACTTAGGCAACGGCTCGAAGCTGCGCTGGACCAGAAGGGATCCATTCCGGTCTTTCTCGTCGTCGATCACGGGCTGGCGATCACAGAAGGAATCGCGCACGCCCATCGAGCAGGAATCATTCACCGGGATATCAAACCCAGTAACATCCTCTTTAACACCGAAGGCATTCTGAAGATCACCGACTTCGGCTTGGCAAAGTTTGCGACCAGGCGACTAGTCACCCGGCCTGGGAGCGCCATCGGAACGCTCGCTTACATGTCGCCGGAACAGGCGACTGGCGGTGAAACCGACCAGCGCACCGATATCTTTTCGTTTGGAGCAACCCTTTATGAACTGATCACCGGTAAACTCCCCTTCCCCGGCGACGGACCGGTCCTCTTGCAGAACATCATGACTAAAGCCCCTGAGCCCTTTAATCGTCCCGATGTTCCACGCAAGATCGAGGAGGTGGTGTTTAAAGCGCTTCAAAAAGATCCCGACAAGCGCTATCAGCACATGGAAGATGTGATGGCGGAGCTGCGCGGCATTGAGGTTCCGCATATGAGCGCCGAGCGAACTCGGACAATGGGATCGCGCCTCGCTTCGACGACCCGTCGCCAGTACGCGCGCAACCTCATCTTAGGAGGCTGTTTTGCCGTCGTCGCTACCGGCGTTGTAGGGATTCTCGCCGTTCGGCCAAGAATACTGCGGCTTACATCCGGCATCCCTGCGCAAAAGCAGTTGGCGGTCTTGCCGTTTCGAAATGTTGGGGCTGATCCATCCAATCAGGCCTTCTGCGATGGACTCATGGAGACCCTGACCAGCGTCATCACGCAACTCGAGCAATTCCACGGATCTCTTTGGGTAGTGCCTACCAGCGAGATATTGAAGCAGGCCATCACAACTCCATCTGAGGCAAAAAAGGTGTTCGGCGTCAACCTGGTCATCACCGGGAGTTTTCAACGCGCAGGCGATATGCTCCGAATCACCACCAACCTCGTGGATGCAGCCACCGTTCGGCAGATCAGTTCCCGGACCATTGACTATGCTGTACAGAAGAGCGCAGCGTTACAGGATGCTGTCATCTCTAACGTCGCCGAACTGCTGGATTTGGAGATGAAGCCCGTTGCACAGCGCGCGCTCGCGATTGGCAGAACTGATATTCCCGAGACATATGATCTTTACGTCCAAGGCCGGGGATACTTGCAACGTTTTGATCAAGCGGACAATCTCGATAAAGCGATTTCCAGTTTCAAGGCTGCCCTAAAGAGCGATCCTCGCTACCCATTAGCCTATGCCGGTCTGGCACAAGCATATTTGGATCGATACATCGATACAAATAATCCGGAATGGCTGCAGGAGGCGGAAGCGGCTGGCACAAAGGCGGTCGATCTCAATGACGAAGTCGCGCAGGCGCACGTTACTTTGGGAATGGTCCTTAGTGTGCGTGGCCGATACGATGCTGCGATTCGGCAGTTTCGGCGCGCGCTCGACCTCGATCCCGCTAGTACAGACGCATGCCGCGAACTGGCCACGGCTTACGCCGCCGCGAACCGGCCCAAAGATGCCGAAGCCACATACCGGCGAGCTATTCAGCTCCGGCCCGGCTACTGGCTGGGTTACAAAGACCTCGGTGTGTTCTACAGTACCCGGCAGCGCTACGCGGACGCCGAAGCGTCCTTTAAGAAGGTCGTCGAGCTTACGCCGGACAACTACATCGCCTATCGCAACCTGGGCGGCTTGTACCATCTGATGGGCCGATACGATGAGGCCGAAACGATGCTGAAGCGATCTTTGGAAATTCACCCCTCCAATTTCGCTTACTTGAATCTCGGTACGCTTTACTATTTTCGCGGACGCTATCGCGATGCGGCTCGCATGGACGAGAAGGCGCTGGAATTGGATCCTAATGATTACCTCGTGCAGGGAAATCTCGCTGACGCATATCGCTGGACGCCGGAATTGACTGCGAAGGCGCCAGCAATGTACCGGCGCGCGATTGAAGCCGCCGCGGGGCCGCTTGCAATCAATCCGGAAAGCCCAGCCATTCTCAGCCGCTTGGCTCTCTACCATGCCAAGCTCAGAGAAGGCGACGAGGCGCTGAAACTGATTGCGAAGGCTCGCAGCGCCGCCGCCTCCGACAACACTATTTCCTACCGGTCTGCCATCGTGTACGAACTCACCAGCAGGCGAGCGAACGCAGTAGCCTCGCTTACATCGGCGATCGAAGGAGGTTATTCGGTCGACGAGATCCGCCGGGAGCCTGAGCTCGCAGAACTGCGGAAAAAAGACGTAATTGCAAAATTACTCTCCGCGCGCACTATGGTACATTAAGCGGATCGTTTCTCTAAGGAGCGCAGATGCGAAGAATCTCTCTGATACTGATTTGCATTCTGATGGAATTCACGCAGGCAGCTTGCAATCAGCGCAAAATATTTACCAAACCGCCGAAACCGGACGTAAAACTTGATATCACCGTTGATTCTGCGGGAACCGTTGCCGTATTCAACAATACCGCACCGGCCAACAATCAGACGGTAAAGAAAAGCGATTGGATTCAGTGGGACGTCACTAGCTTGCCAAGCGGAGAGACTCTGCATATGGTGAGCTTGTACTTCATCGACAGCTACTCCAGTCCACCATTCGGGCATGGAGATAACGACAACCTTGGTGACGCGAGCATGTCGGACATATGGAGGCGAATCAAGGATGATGCGGTGTCAGGGTACAAATACGAATACCTGATTTCTATCGTGACGAACATCACCGCGACACCGGGGAAATTCCATGAGTACTTCGCGGACCCGGATATTGTGATTCAATAACCACCGATCACTCATCTTCCATGCCTCCATCCTCTTCCACCCCAGCTACTTCCGCGCCACTCGCCTGTCACACCCCCGATCCACCGGTTACACTTTTCGCCAGGTACACAATATGCTTTCTAGAGCCGAAGCTTCCCGCATCAATGGATCCAAATCGACGCGGTCCAAAAACCGAAGAGGGCCGTCTCGCCGTCTCGCTCAATGCCGTAAAACATGGCCTTTCCGCCGAAACCGTCGTTCTCGCCAACGAGTCTGAAGAACAATAGCAGGCCGAGCTCGATTCTTACCTCCGCCACTTCGCGCCCGCAAACAAGCCGGAAGACGACCTCGTCCGCCAGCTCGCCTCAGCCCACTGGCGACTGGCCCGTTTTACCGGCATCGAGACCTCCCTGCTCGATATCGAAATGGAAAAGAAGCGCAAATATGTTAGGGACGAATGGAAAAACATCGATGAACGCGGCCGGTTGGCTCTGGCCTTCGACTCTCTATCTGGCGCCCACTCCTCGCTCGCCCTCCTCAACCGTTACGAAGCGCGCCTGCACCATGAATATCAACGCATACTAAAGTCTCTCCTCCAGTTACAGGCCACCCGCCGCGCCGATGAACCAAAATTACAAAACGAACCCAAGCCGGTCTCCGCCGAGCCAACTCAGCTCTCGGCAAAACCCATTACAGAACCCGAAAATGAACCGCCTGACACCAGCAGCGGACCTCCCGTCCCCTTTCAGCCCACAACTGCTATCCTCGCGTATTGGAAAACGCCGTCCTTCAGTGGGTCGCCACCTATGGCTACTTCGCGATCTTTTCGCTGCTCGTCCTGGGCATCGTCGGACTTCCCGTCCCCGATGAGTTCCTGCTCACCGGCTGCGGCTTCCTGGTTTACCAAGGGCCATCTGCGGTTGATTCCCACCTTCGCCAGCGCCTTGGCCGGAAGCATGTCGGGCATCACCTGCAGCTATCTCATCGGCCGCACCGTCGGCTGGAAGTTTCTCCACTCGCGCGTGGGCCGCTGGCTGCACATAAGAGATCGGGACATCCGTCGTGTCCACGATTGGTTCAATCGCATCGGCCATTGGGCCCTCATGATCGGCTATTTCATTCCCGGAGTGCGCCACTTCACTGCCATAGTGGCGGGAACTTCCAAACTGGAGTATCGTTCCTTCGCCTTATTCGCTTATGCCGGAGCGACACTGTGGGTCAGCACCTTCGTCTTCATCGGCTATCATTTCGGCGAACGCTGGCCCGAAATACTCGGCATGGTGGAGCACAACCTCAAACTGATATCGGTGGTCGTCGGCGCCATCGTCCTCGCGTACCTTTTGTTCCGCTTTTCCAGGCAAAGGAAAGCATAGTTCAGTATTCTAAAATTTGGCAACAGCATTAGCGGAACATCGCCCAGCGAACTTCTACGCATCTACGGTCGGGAAAAAAGCCGTAATGGCGGTAAGCGGCCTGGTCCTCTTCCTGTTCGTCATCGGGCACCTGATCGGAAATCTGCAGATCTATGAAGGACCGGAAAAGCTCAACAACTATGCGAAATTCCTGCGCTCCGTGCCGGCCGCGTTATGGACCGTTCGCATCACCCTGCTCGTTATGGTCCTTCTGCACATCTGGTCGTCCGTGCAACTGGCTTTGCTCAAATTTGACGCTCGTCCGGCCGGCTACGTCAAAAAGAAAGCTACGAAATCCTCCTACGCGTCCCGCACCATGTACTGGAGCGGACCCATCATCCTCGTTTTTGTCATCTATCACCTCTTGGATTTTACTTTCGGTACGCGTAAATCCGCATTTCGAGGAAGGCAATGTCTACGCCAACGTCGTCGCGAGCTTCCAATTGATCCCGGTCTCGAGCTTTCTACATCCTCGCTATGCTGCTGCTTTGCCTGCATCTCTATCACGGACTGTGGAGCATGTTCCAGTCGCTAGGTTTCTCTCACCCGCGCTATACGCCCTTGCTGAAACGGAGTGCGGCAGTCTTGGCCATTCTCATCGCCGCCGGCAACATCTCCATACCGGTGTCGGTGCTGATTGGGTTGGTGAGATAAGCAATGGAATTGCACTCCAGGGTCCCCTCCGGTCCCATCGAGAAATTGTGGGACCAGGCCCGCTTCGAAATGAAGCTCGTCAATCCGGCCAACAAACGGAAGCACACCATCATCGTGGTTGGCTCCGGTTTGGCTGGAGCTTCGGCCGCAGCCACGCTGGGCGAGCTCGGCTACAACGTGAAGTGTTTCTGCTTTCAGGATTCGCCCCGCCGCGCGCACAGCATCGCCGCTCAAGGCGGCATCAACGCCGCTAAGAATTATCACAGCGATGGTGACAGCGTTTTCCGGCTTTTTTACGACACCGTAAAGGGCGGCGACTTCCGGTCGCGCGAAGCCAATGTCTACCGGCTGGCGCAAACTAGCGTGGACATCATCGATCAATGCGCGGCCCAGGGAGTGCCCTTTGCGCGCGAATACGGCGGGACCCTGGCCAACCGGTCCTTCGGTGGAGCGCAAGTGGCGCGCACGTTCTACGCCCGCGGTCAGACCGGCCAGCAGCTTCTTCTGGGCGCGTATCAGGCGCTCGAGCGTCAGGTGGACGCCGGGCGCGTCGCCATGTTTCCCCGCACCGAAATGCTCGACCTGGTAGTGATCGACGGCCGGGCGCGCGGGATTGTCACCCGCAACCTGGTGACCGGACGGATCGAGTCGCATGTCGCCGACGCCGTGGTCCTCGGGACCGGTGGCTACGGCAACGTCTACTATCTATCGACCAATGCGAAGGGCTCCAACTGTACCGCCATCTGGCGCGCCTACAAACGGGGCGCCGCCTTCGCCAACCCGTGCTTCACTCAGATCCATCCCACTTGCATCCCCGTTTCCGGCGGCTATCAATCCAAGCTAACTCTGATGAGTGAGTCGCTTCGCAATGACGGCCGCATATGGGTCCCGATGAAGCCCGGAGATAAGCGTCCGCCCAATCAAATACCCGAGGACGAGCGCGACTACTATCTGGAGCGGCGCTATCCCAGCTTTGGCAATCTCGTTCCTCGCGATGTCGCCTCCCGCAACGCCAAAGCGGTTTGCGACGAAGGGCGCGGTGTCGGCGAAACAGGCCATGGCGTCTACCTCGATTTTTCAGACGCAATGCGGCAGCTAGGCGTGGATCTGATTCGGGAACGCTACGGCAATCTGTTCGAGATGTACCAGCGCATCACCGACGAAAACCCATATCAAGTTCCCATGCGAATCTATCCGGCCATCCACTACACCATGGGCGGCCTGTGGGTGGATTACTACCTCATGAGCACCATCCCCGGGCTATTCGTGATCGGCGAGGCGAACTTCTCCGACCACGGTGCCAATCGCCTCGGCGCCAGCGCGCTCATGCAGGGCCTCTCGGACGGTTACTTCATCTTGCCTTACACGGTGGGAGACTACATCGCCAAGAGCACTCTGGAGAAGATAGACGCTCGCCATCCGGAATTCGCGCGCGCCGAAGCAGGCGTGGCCGACATGACTAAGCGGCTGCTCTCCATCAACGGACACCACACGGTCGACGATCTGCATCGCAAGCTTGGAAAGATTGTGTGGGACGATTGCGGCATGTCTCGCAACTCGCGCGGCCTGGAGTGCGCGCTCGGCCAGATCCGCGAGCTGCGCGAGCAATACTGGACCGATGTCAAAGTGGCCGGCAGCGCCGACGATTTGAATCAATCCCTCGAAAAAGCCGGGCGCGTAGCCGACTTCTTCGAGCTAGCCGAGTTGATGTGCATCGATGCCCTGCAGCGCAATGAATCCTGCGGCGGACACTTCCGCGAGGAGTACCAAACGCCCGACGGCGAAGCGCAGCGCAACGATGAAGAGTTCTCCTACGTCGCGGCCTGGGAATATCAGGGACCCGGCCACTCCCCCGCCCTCAACAAGGAGCCGCTCACTTTTGAATACGTGCATCCCAGCCAGCGGAGCTATAAGTAATGCAGTTGATCCTCCATGTCTGGCGCCAGAAAAACAGCGTCTCACCGGGCCGCATGGTTCGCTACCAGGCGAACGATGTCAATCCGGACATGTCGATGCTGGAACTACTCGACGTCATCAATGAAGATCTGATCCTGAAGGGCGAAGAACCGATCGCGTTCGAGCACGATTGCCGCGAAGGCATCTGCGGTTCCTGCGGTTTCATGATCAACGGCATCGCGCACGGACCTTTGCCGGCCACCACGGTCTGCCAGTTGACCATGCGCCACTTTCAGGATGGCAATGAGTTGTTCATCGAGCCGTGGCGTGCCAAGGCGTTTCCGGTCATCAAGGATCTGATCGTTGACCGCAGAGCCTTCGATCGGATAATCGAAGCGGGCGGATACATCAGCGTGCCAACCGGCAGCGCGCCCGACGGCAATGCCATTCTCGTGCCGAAGGAAGATGCGGATCGCGCCATGGATGCGGCCGCATGTATCGGTTGCGGCGCCTGTGTCGCAGCCTGTCCCAATGCGTCTGCTGCGCTGTTTACCGGCGCGAAGATCGCTCACCTGAGCTTACTCCCGCAGGGCCAGCCCGAGCGCTATCAGCGAGCGTTGCGGATGGTCCGTCAATTCAACGCCGAAGATTTCGGAGGCTGCACCAACATCGGCGAGTGCGAAGCGGTTTGTCCCAAACAGATCAAGCTGGAAGTGATCGCCCGCATGAATCACGATTTCATTCAGGCCAGTTGGCGCCGGCGCTAATTCAATCTTCAATCTTGATCGACGGCCCCGTCTTGGCGCTCTCTTCGGGCCGCCCTCCGTTCCACCTCGTGCGCGATCGCAACGAACGGAGCGCTAAGGCCTCATGAGACTCGATAGACAAAGCCGTCTTCCACAAAACGATCCCCAATCGTTTGCCCACCCAGCCGCATTCCTTCGACACTCTTGGCCTTTCCAAAAATGCGCCTCAATACTCGAATAAAAGGGCTGCTCATCCTCAAGATCATAATCGGCGGTGTCTTCTCGAGCGCAACACCAGCAGCTTCCAGCGCGTCATGTACTAATCCATAGGCTTGAACCGGACCTGCTGCATCAAATTGAGGCGACGACAACACCAGTCGCCAATCTTCGTAGTCCGGGGAATATAGCCATAGCGCAACTCTCACGTTCAGCTTAGCGTCGTCTAGGACTCGGAGAATCCGAGCGCCCTTGTCCAAATCAACGCTCACCAATGTTGCTTTATCCATTGCAGGACACCATGATTTCTGTGACTGACCGCTTCTACCAGTGCGCGCGCATCCTCTGCCGAGTTGAACCGATAGCGGCTCTCTTCTGACCAAGATTGTACGACATCCCAATTGTTGCGAAAGACGGGATCTCTCTTGGCCTGTTCTAAACGCGCTTCTTCCAGATTTGCCACTTTGAGGAGTTCTCGGAGATTGTGTTTGTAGCTTGCGTCGGCTTTCTTCTTGTCAGGGAAATCGTGCTTTCGAGTCGCCTTCGCGATTCTGGCTTTGAGGGCACACTCTACAGCATAGCCAGCCAAGTAGTAAGCACCGTCGTGTAGTCCTAAATTCGCCAGGCCCTTCGCCTCACGGAGCCTAACACGCGAAAGTAGCTGTAGCTCCCGCCTATCCACTGACACATAGTAGCGTGCCTAAGACAGGCAACAGTTAGTCCTCGATCTTGATGGACGGCCCCGTCTTAGCGCTCTCTTCGGCTGCCCTTCGCTCCACCTCGTGCGCGATCGCAACGAACGGAGCGCCATTCTCAGATAGCGTGATTGGCTGGCCGGAATCTCCGCCGATCCGTACCGCGGGGTCGAGCGCTAGCTCTCCCAGGAAATGCACCTTCATCGTCTCGGCGGTTTTCCTCCCGCCGCCATAACTGAACACGTCGATGCGCTCGCCGCAGTGCGGGCATTTCAGATAGCTCATGTTCTCGACCACGCCGAGAATCGGCACCCGCACTTGTTGGAACATGTGGATGGCTTTGCGCGCGTCCTCTAGCGATACATCGGATGGCGTCGTGACCACCACCGCTCCGGTCAGCGGCGCGGTCTGGATCAGCGTGAGTTGCACGTCGCCCGTGCCGGGAGGCAGATCGATGATGAGGTAGTCCAGCTCGCCCCAGTCGACGCCGCGCAAAAACTGCTGGATCACGCTATGCAGCATCGGCCCGCGCCACACCAGCGGTTTGTCGCCAGGGTTGAGAAATCCCATCGACATAATGCGCACGCCGTTCTTCTCGATGGGTTGAATCCGCTCGCCGATCGCGTTCGGAGTGGCGCGAACGCCCATCATCAGCGGCACATTGGGCCCGTAGACATCGGCGTCCATCAGACCCACTTTGTGGCCGAGACGCGCCAGCGCAATCGCTAGATTCACCGACACGGTCGTTTTTCCCACGCCGCCCTTTCCCGATCCGACTGCGATCAGATTCCTGACGCCGGGGATCGGAAGTTTCGGCTGTTCGGCTTGCGCGGGATGTGGACCCATTAATTCGATCTTAGAACATAGTCCCATTCCTTCGCGGCGCGGTCGCGTAGTTTGGGAATGTCCTGATCGAGCAGGAAGCCTTCATGCACCATCTTCTGTGCTGCCGCGGTAATGCGATCCAGATAGTCGTTCTTGCTCTTGTAGCGCTCTTCAATCGACATCCGTGGATCTTTGCTGCTCTCACGCTGGGCCTGATTTACAGGGAACGGAATCCACGATCCGACCATGCTGTACAGCTCTTCCGGCGCGCCGATTTTCTTGCTTCGCAAGTTCCAGCCGGTGTAAGAAGCGAGCGGCACCTGGACTTCCGGCATGCGGATGCCCGACGGTCTCGTTGCCATCCTGATTCACTTGCGGCAGCAGTGTCGGATAAGGCGCTCCGATCTTTGGTGGCTCCGCCGTGAAGTCCAGCCGATAAGCTTCGCGCTTGATTTTCGGAATCGTTACATCGGGAACCTTTGGAAATGCAAGCGCGCCAATATTGACCAGTTGATCTTTCCCGATCTGCGGATACTGCGAAGGCGGAGGCTCTTTACCGTCTTTGAGCCAGGAGTCTATCGCGACCAGTAGAGCGCGCATGGCAGTGCGATAGTCGTTCGTGTTCGACAGGTTCTGAGCTTCCACCTTCCGCGGTGGAATCGTTCCGGCGCCGTGCTGGGCTCCCGCGAAAAAGTAGATGCGAGTGTCCTTGGCGGGCGGCGCGTCCTGCTTGCCATCGGGCGTGGTGTGGATCAACGAGGCCGCGCGGCCCCAATATTCGTACGCGCCGTTGCTGTAGAAAATCTTCGGCACTACTTTGGCCTGCGTGGCCTTCGCGAGTAGCCCATCGTTATCGGTGAACGGTGGCATGTCCACCGGATAAGCGACGTTCAAGAATGGATGTCCGTCACGCGATGGCTGCGCGAAACGGGCATTGAAGGTGCCGCGGCCTGCTCCGGCTACATGCGCCCACACGCCGTCGAAAGCGCGCCGATTCTTCTCGTCCTCATTGAAGCCGTCGTACAGAAAAGTTCGCAGGAATCGGCCGCTCTGCGAAACACCAAAGCCGATGACACGCTTGATGTATTTCGCCTCATCGCCGAGTGACGTCTCAGCGCCGCCGTATTTGAGATAGGACGCCGTGTCGCGCACAGCGGCGGGTCCCAGCCCTACCAGCACCGGGTCTTTGCCCTTGTACACGACTTCGTAGATCTTTCCGGGCTCAAAACCGCCCTCCATCGTGACGTGCGTAGCGTCGGAGAACTTCCATTTATCGCGTGCGATCACCCGGCGCTCGCCGTTCACCTTGTCGCGCACAAAGATCCGGTTCTCGGAGTCGTTGGCATCCGCGACCGGATAGCCGATCTGAACTCGATCGCCCAGAGCAATAGTATTGACAAGCTGATCGCCTTCCCACTCCGCTCGCACCAATCCAACGATCGGCTGTCCATTGTTGGTCGCGATGGGAGCGTAGAGATGCAGGAGCTTCTCCGATGGCGGAACGTCGAACTCCCAGCCGATCCACACCAGCGTGTAGCCCTGTTCGAGCAAGAACTTATCGCCGAATTCGGCCGCCGTGCGCGGGTCGGGCGATCCTTGCGCAAGATCGAACATGTTCAGGAGGCCCTTGCCGCCCCGGTTCGAAATCTCGAGCAGCGCCGTACCATTGCCTTTGGCCGCGTCGCGCGGCTTCAGGATGTACATGTCCGCCGAAAACTCGACCTTGCCGTCCGAGTTGCGCGGCGCCAGATCGATGTCGGCGATGATCCGGTTGGGCGCAAGCTTGGGATCGACAGCGAAATGAACCTTCGCGGTTACTCGCTCGTAGGGACCAGCAGAGCCAAAAGAGGCGCCCTCGAGCACCTCAGCTCGCTCGACCACTTGAATACTGGTGACCGCCGAAAAAGATGCGCTGGCAAGAAGGAGCGTGAGAATCGATACGCGACGAACCATGAGATTCATTTTACCGGGGTTCTGCGGCGGCAGGTTATGCAAGCGCCAGATTGGCTTGGGCACGCAGCGCGAAGTCATCGAAGCGGCCCTCGCGAAGTTTGGGAAAAGCCGCAGCCGCGATCATCGCGGCGTTATCCGTGGAGAGGCCTGGCGTCGGAAAAAACACCGGATAGGGAAGGTGAGCTTCCTGGGCCGTTGCTCTCAAGCCCGCGTTACAGGCGACGCCGCCCGAAATGATCAACGTTTGCGCCCCGATCTTTTCGGCGGACGCGGTCGCCCGGCGGAGCAGCTCGTCGATCACAGTTCGCTGAAACGATGCCAGCAGATCGAGCGTCGCCCGGGGCGTCATGCGAAGCCAGTCTTCGTGAGACGGATTTTCCAGGCGCCGGCGCGCTTCAATCTCGGCCGATAAGTGATGCTGCTCCACCCAGCGCAGCACTGCGGTCTTCAATCCGCTGAAGCTGAAATCCAGCGCGTTGCCCTTCATCTTCGGGGCAGTGAACTTCACCGCGTTGGGGTTGCCATGCGGAGCGAGTTGATCGATGATCGGTCCGCCCGGATAGCCGAAGCCAAGCAGTTTGGCCACTTTATCGTAAGCTTCGCCGGCGGCATCGTCGCGAGTTTTTCCGAGCAGCCGGTACGTGAACCCTTCGCGTACTTCGAATAGATGGGTATGGCCGCCGCTTACGACTAGGGCCAACGCCGGGAAGGCAATACTATCACCTGCTGCCGACGCTTCGAGAAATACCGCGTGTATGTGCCCTTCAATATGGTTAACGCCGATCAGCGGCAGGCGGCGAGCGAGGCAGATCGATTTCGCATAGGTAATTCCGACTAGCAGCGAACCAACCAGCCCCGGACCTTCTGTCGCGGCCACCGCCGAAAGGTTATCCAGAGTCTTTCCAGCTTGCTCGAACGCCAGCCGGACCACTGGAACAATGGCTCGCAGATGTTCGCGCGAAGCCAGCTCGGGCACCACGCCACCGTACTTGCCGTGCGCGAGCTGCGACGCAACTACCGAAGACAGAATCGTCTTGCCGTCTTCGACAACCGCGGCAGCCGTTTCATCGCACGAAGTCTCGATTCCCAAGATGAGCATTGGTATCGTGAGGTTTGGATCTCTCCCAGTTCAATTATCACTTGCCGCCAGCGTTGATCGCGCAGGAGCCGTTAAGCGATCGAGCGGCGTCGCGCATGTTGGTGCTCTATCGTAACGAGCGGCGCTGGGAAGATCGGCATGTTTCGCGAACTACCAGGATTCCTCGGCGCCGGCGACTGCCTGGTGCTCAACGACTCCAAGGTGTTTCCCTCGCGGCTGCTCGGACACCGTGCGGGTTCGCATGCTTCCGGCAAAGTCGAGCTTCTCTTACTTCAGGCGGTGAGCGCCGATGCAAAGACCTGGACCGCGCTGGTGCATCCCGGCCGCAAACTGCGCACGGGCGAGCGCATTCAATTCGATGGCATCGAGGCCGAGATCATCGGGCGTAGCGAGTACGGCGAGCGAACGGTGCACTTCCACTCCGACGGCGATATATTCGCATTGTTGGATAGGATCGGCCACATTCCGCTGCCGCCTTACATCAAACGTCCGGATACTGCTGAAGATCGCGACCGATACCAGACCGTGTTTGCCCGCGAAACTGGTTCCGTCGCGGCGCCGACCGCGGGCCTGCACTTTACGCCGGAGATCCTGGATGCTTGCCGTCGAACCGGCGCGGAGATCGCATATGTCACGCTGCACGTCGGCCTCGGAACATTTCAGCCTGTTCGTGACGATAAGCTCCATTCCGAGCGATTTCACATCACCGAGGAAAACGCTGCCAGGATCAAGGCATCCAAGCGCGTGGTTTGCGCCGGGACCACCAGCGTTCGCGCGGTCGAGAGCATGTTCCTGGGGAAAACCGGCGAGACCGATCTTTTCATTCGTCCCGGTTTTCAATTTCAGCGCACCGGTGCAATGCTCACCAATTTTCATCTGCCGCAGTCGAGCCTGTTGGTGCTCGTGTGTGCATTCGCCGGGATCGAGTTCATGCTGAGCGCTTATCAGCACGCGGTGGAATCCGGCTACCGTTTCTATTCCTACGGCGACTGCATGCTGATTTTGTGACAATATGGCGATGACTGATACCGCAACAGTCCGGGCGGGCGAAGAGCTGAACTTGGGCGCGCTGGCGGACTACGTGAAGGATAAGCTCCCGGGCGCTGAGCATCTGTCCATCGAGCAATTCCCCGGCGGTCATTCCAATCTGACTTACCTGTTGCGGACGCCCGCGGGCGAGTATGTACTTCGGCGTGGACCGCTCGGTCCAGTCGCGCCCAAGGCGCACGACATGGCGCGCGAGTACAAAGTGCTCAAAGCAGTTCATCCAGTGTTTCCACCGGCGCCTGAGGTTTTCCACCTTTGCGAGGACGCATCCATCATCGGCGCAGTCTTCTTCATCATGGAGCGCCGGCGCGGCATCGTGGTTCGCGATCGCGTTCCGCCTGAACTTGCGGCTTTTCCCGATTACGCTGCCGCGCGTCAGCCGGGGATTCGTCGATTGCCTGGTGCAATTGCACTCTGTCGATATCGCACAGCATGGACTGGTCTCGCTTGGAAAGCCCGACGGATTTCTGGAGCGCCAGGTGCGCGGTTGGTTCGAGCGCTGGAAAGGCGCGAAGACCGAAGAGATCGCGTTGATGGACCGGCTCATCCAGTGGCTCACCGACCGACTGCCCGTGTCCCGCGCGCCCACGCTAGTCCACAATGACTTTAAGCTGGACAACGTCATGCTGAACTCGAGCGACCCAGGCCGATCTTGAGGCGGTTCTCGATTGGGAGATGGCGACCGTCGGCGATCCCCTGGTGGATCTCGGACTGATTCTCTGCTATTGGTCGCAGCCGAGCGATCCGGGTGGAACCAAGCCGTCGATCACTTCGCAGCCAGGCTGGTTCACTCGCGATCAACTTCTCGAGCCGCTACGCTGAAAAGACCGGGCGGGATCTTTCGCTCATCAACTATTACGAGGTGTTCGCGCTCTTCAAGTTGGCGGTAGTGCTGCAGCAAATCTACGTGCGCTTCCACCGCGGCCAGACCACAGACGAACGCTTCCGGCATTTTGATAAGCGCGTCCACAACCTGATTGAACAGGCCGCCGCACTGATATAATCCAGGCAAATGCCCAATCAGGAAACGTTGTATTCCGTCGCCGATCGCGTCGCGACGATCACCCTAAACCGGCCCGACAAACTCAACGCCTGGACCGCCACGATGGAGCAAGAGGTCCGCGCCGCGATGCACCAGGCCGAGCACGACCATAACGTCCGCGTAATCGTCCTCACCGGCGCGGGACGCGGCTTTTGCGCCGGCGCCGACATGTCGCTGCTGGGCGCCATCGCACAACAAGGGCTGGGCGATCGAGGCCAGGAAAACTTTCTGCGAAATACCAGTAATGGCGGACGCCAGAATGTCCGGCCCGATTTCCAGAAGAAGTATTCTTATTTCCCCTCCATCGAGAAACCGGTGATCGCCGCCGTCAACGGACCGGCGGTGGGGCTGGGCTTCATCATCTCGCTCTATTGCGATCTGCGTTTTGCCTCCGACTCCGCGCGGTTTGGAACAGCCTTCGCCAAACGCGGTCTGATCGCCGAATACGGGCTGGCGTGGCTGCTGCCCCGATTAATCGGACCGGCCAATGCGCTCGACATGCTGTTCTCGGCGCGTCTGGTCGATGCTAACGAAGCTATGCGCATTGGACTTGTGAACCAGGTTTTTCCTCAAGACACCTTCATGGATAGCGTCTATGCTTACGCCAAAGATCTAGCTAACAACGTAAGCCCGCGCTCGATGCGCGTTATCAAGGATCAAGTTTACAACGCAATGTTTCAAACGTTATCCGAGGCATTTGAGACCGCTGAGAAAGAGATGGTCCAGAGCCTGCAGTGCGAAGATTTCAAAGAAGGCGTGGCGCATTTTGTCGAGAAGCGCGCTGCGGTCTTTACCGGCAAGTAAACTGTTATGGAATTTGAATTCTCCGATAAAGTCAAATCGCTCCAGAACAAGCTGCAAGCTTTCATGGACGAGACACATCTATCCCAACGAGAAGCGCTTCGAGAAGGAGACCGAGCAAGGCGACCGCTGGAAGCCTTCGCGAATCATCGAAGAGCTGAAGCCCAAGGCTCGCGCCGCCGGGTTGTGGAATCTGTTCCTGCCGGAAAGCGAAGACGGCGCCGGACTCACGAATCTCGAATACGCGCCGCTGTGCGAGATCATGGGCCGCTCGACCATGGCGCCCGAGGTTTTCAATTGCTCCGCGCCCGACACCGGAAACATGGAGGTGCTGGCGCGCTACGGCACAGCGGAACAAAAGGAGCGCTGGCTGAAGCCGCTGCTGGCGGGCGAGATCCGCTCCTGCTTTTCGATGACGGAGCCGGCCGTGGCGTCGTCCGATGCCACCAACATCGAGTCCAGCATCGTGCGCGACGGCGATCATTACGTCATCAATGGCCGCAAGTGGTGGTCGTCAGGCGCCGGCGATCCGCGCTGCAAGATTTCCATCTTCATGGGCAAGACCGATCCGACAGCGCCGCGCCACAAACAGCAATCCATGATTCTGGTGCCGATGGACGCGCCCGGCATCACCATCGATCGCATGCTCACTGTTTTCGGCTACGATCATGCGCCGCACGGCCACGCCGAGATCACTTTCAAGAACGTTCGCGTGCCTGCCTCCAATATGCTGCTGGGCGAAGGCCGCGGCTTTGAGATCGCGCAAGGCCGGCTGGGGCCGGGCCGCATCCATCACTGCATGCGCTTGATCGGCGTAGCCGAGCGCGCGCTCGAAAGCATGTGCCGGCGCGTTGAGTCGCGCGTAGCTTTCGGCAAGAAGATCAGCGAGCAGGGAACCATTCGCGCCGACATCGCGGATTCGCGCATGGAGATCGAGCAGGCGCGCTTACTGGTGCTCAAGGCGGCGTACATGATGGACACGGTCGGCAACAAAGCCGCGCGCGCCGAGATCGCGATGATCAAGGTCATTGCGCCGAACGTGGCTTTGCGAGTGCTCGACCGCGCGATTCAGGCGCATGGCGCTGCCGGCGTTTGCCAGGACACGTTTCTTGCCGCGGCCTGGGCCAACTCCCGCACCTTGCGTCTGGCGGATGGTCCGGATGAAGTCCACCGCGAATCGATCGCCAAACTTGAGATCGAACGCGTGGTCGGGAAAGCTCGCGCCTCAGCTCCGGCGAAATGAGCACGCTGGTTCTTGGTCCGCCACGCGCAATCGACCACTTTTGAAAGCAATTCGGATCGTTTATCCGCGGCCGGCGAACAACAGGCCATTTGTCTCGGTCAATATTGGCGCGCGCAAGGCATCCACTTCGATGAAGTCTATACCGGAACGATGCAGCGCCATATTCGGACCGCTGAATTGGCCGGGTTCAGCGAAGTTCACGGCCAAGCCCGAGTTTAACGAGTACGACGCCCAGGGCATCCTGCGCGCTAATCCGCAATTTACGCCAGCCGCGGACAACCGCCAATTGCAGAAGCAATTCGAAACGATGATGCCGCTGTGGATCGCAGGCAAGCTGGAATCGCCGGGCGTTGAATCATGGACCGCATTCCACGAGCGCGTCCGGCGCGGGCTTCGAGGCGATCATCGAATCCGAAGCTCCCAGCCGGCGTGTAGTCGTGTTCACATCCGGCGGACCGATCGGCGTTGCGGTACAGACGGTGCTTCAGGCGCCCGAGCATATCGCCATCGAAGTGAACTGGCGAATCAAGAACTGTTCGTTGACCGAATTTGTTTTCACGCGGGGCCGGATCTCGCTGGACACCTTCAACGCCACGCCGCATTTGCGCGAAGTGACGTTTCGTTGATCGCCTGCGTCAACGCCACGCCGCGCCTTGCTACACTAACACTTTTGATCCCATGAAAATTCACGAGTATCAGGCGAAGGCGATCCTGGCCAAATACGATGTCCCTGTGCCGCGGGGCGAAGTAGCGTTCACGGTCGAAGAGGCCGAAGCCGCCGCGAAAAAGATCGGCGGAAGCGTGGTTGTCAAAGCGCAGATTCATGCCGGCGGACGCGGCAAAGGCGGCGGCGTGAAGGTCGCGAAGGACGCCAACGAAGCCACGGAAATCGCCAAGAAGATTCTTCGGCATGACGCTGGTGACCCATCAGACCGGACCCGAAGGCCGCATCGTGCAGCGCTTGTTGATGGAAGAGACGCTGCCCATCGAGCGCGAACTTTATCTCGGCATCGTGCTCGACCGCGCCATAGGCAAGCCGGTTTTCATGGCTTCGTCCGCGGGCGGCATGGAGATCGAAGAGGTCGCGGCGAAATCGCCGGAGCTGATTTTGAAAGAGCCGCTCGAACCGGGCTACGGGCTCGCAGCCGTTTCAAGGCCGCAATCTCGCCTTCGGAATGGGCATTCCCGCTGCCAGCGCCGAACGCTGCCGTCGCGGCCATGACGGCGCTGTCGAAAGCTTACATCGCCATCGACGCGTCGCTGGCCGAGATCAATCCCTTCATTCTCACCAAGGACGGCAAGGTCTACGCGCTGGATGCCAAGATCACTCTGGACGACAACGCGCTTTACCGGCACAAAGATCTGCTCGACTTGCGCGATCTGAACGAAGAAGATCCGCTGGAAGTGGAGGCTTCGCGTTTCAGCCTCAACTACATCAAGCTCGACGGCAACATCGCCTGCATGGTGAACGGCGCCGGGCTGGCGATGGCGACCATGGACATCATCAAGTACGCCGGCGGCAGTCCGGCGAATTTTCTGGACGTCGGCGGCGGCGCCAATGCCGAGCAGATCAAGAACGCCTTCCGGATTCTGCTCTCCGATCCAGGGCGTGAAGGCGGTGCTGATCAACATCTTTGGCGGCATTCTGCGCTGCGACGTGCTGGCCACCGGCGTTGTGAATGCGGCGCGCGAGTTGAACGTGAAAGTCCCGATCGTAGTTCGCATGGAGGGAACCAACGTCGAGAAAGGGCAGGAGATTTTGAAGGATTCCGGATTCAACTTCACCGTCGCCGACGGCATGAAGGACGCGGCGGAGAAAGTAGTGAGGCTGGCGAAATGAGCGTTCTCGTCGATCAAAACACCCGCGTTATCTTCCAGGGATTCACGGGCCGCGAAGCCAGCTTCCACGCGCAGGCCGCCATCGATTACGGCACGAAAGTGGTCGGCGGCGTCACTCCCGGCAAGGGCGGCCAAACTCATCTTGGATTGCCGGTCTTCAACACCGTTGCCGATGCCGTGAAACAAACGGGCGCCAACGCTTCGGTAATTTTCGTGCCGCCGCCTTTTGCGGCCGACGCGGTCATGGAAGCGGCCGAGGCCGGCGTTGCCGCTGGTGGTCTGCATCACCGAAGGAATTCCGACCACCGACATGGTGCAGGTTCGCGACTTCATGCAAGGACCGAGCGACGCGCTTGATCGGCCCGAATTGTCCGGGCGTCATTTCGCCCGGCAAATGCAAGATCGGAATTATGCCGGGCCACATTCATCTGCAGGGCCACGTGGGCGTGGTTTCCCGATCGGGCACGTTGACCTATGAAGCGGTCGGGCAGCTCACCAAGCTCGGCATCGGCCAATCCACTTGCATCGGCATCGGCGGCGATCCGATTATCGGAACCAACTTCCTGGATGCGATCCAGCTATTCAATGAAGATCCGGATACGCGCGCCATCATCATGATCGGCGAAATCGGCGGCAATGCCGAGGAGACCGCCGCGGACTTCATCGCGAAGAATGTCAAGAAGCCGGTGGTCGGTTTCATCGCCGGACAGACTGCGCCGCCCGGCCGCCGCATGGGTCACGCGGGCGCGATCATCTCCGGCGGATCGGGCAAAGCAGAAGACAAAATGAAGGCCATGGCACAGGCAGGCATCACGGTCTGCGCCAGTCCAGCGGAAATCGGAGAGAAAGTCAAAAGCCGTCTATAAGAGCAATGCCAATCCAACAGACCTTTGCAATTATCAAACCCGATGCTGTAGCAACGGCCACACCGGCCAGATTCTCGGCATGATCGAAAAAGCCGGCTTCCGTATCCGCGGTATGAAGATGGTCCGGCTTTCCAAGCAGCAGGCCGAAGGCTTCTATGACGTCCATCGCGAGAGGCCTTTCTTCGCGGGTCTGGTGACGTTCATGACCGAGGGCCCGGTAGTCGTTTTGGCGCTGGAGCGCGAGAACGCCATCAAGCATTGGCGCGACGTAATGGGCGCCACCAACCCCGCAAATGCGGCGGAAGGTACCATTCGCAAAGCAGTTCGCCAAGAATATCGAGCGCAATGCCGTGCACGGGTCGGACGCGCCCGAAACTGCCGCGGTGGAAATCCCATTCTTTTTCAGCATGTCCGAATTGCTTTAGTTTCAACTGGTGGCAATGCTCTGCCATTAGTTAGTACCATAAAGATCTTAGTTCTACGACCCGATTAGTTTTCGATGATACACCGTAATCTCTTTCGGCGGCTCGGTCAATGGCCGGCCGGATACTGTTTTGGCCTCGTCGAGTGTCGCACAGAATCCGGCACTGCAACTTTCCGGTACCAGTCTGGCATTCAGCGCCGATCGCCAATGGTCCCAATCCGCCGACGCAAGCCATCACCGTAACTTCGGTGACCAGCACGGCCATCGATTTCGCGTTGCTGGTTGACAGCGGGTCGCCTGGCACACCCGTCCCTTCGTGGTTAACCGTCACGCCTTTACTGGCGACTACACCCGCGCAGATCCGAGTGACGGTCAATCCAACCGGTCTCGCAGTAGGCAGCTATTCGGGGCGAATCCAGTTGACCGATCGAAAGGGAGTCTCGCTGGGCATAATCATTCCGGTAACTCTACAGACAACCGCGGGCACTTCACAATTCGACGTAGCGCCTACAGCGCTGATTTTCTCCGACTCAGTTTCAGCTGGAAACGTACAACAGGGCATCTTGGTGCGAAGCTTGAGCGCTGCACCCATCGGACCAGTCAGTTTGAGTGTGGCGTCCGGATATCCCTGGCTGAGCGCCACCGCCGCGGCATGCACGACGGTTTGTCCCGTCAACGTGAATGTAGCCGTCTCCACGCTATCGCCGGGTGCACATACAGGACTGATTCATATAACGACCGCGGCTGGATCGAAAGACGTTCCCGTCTCTGTCTTCGCCGCCGACCATGGACCGTTCGATCAGCTTAGCCCCAGCGCAGTCTTCTTCGAAACCGTTCAGGGCGGCGGATTGCAGGACTCGCGCACCGTTTCGCTCCTTAACAATGGCGACTCGCCTTCCACCTGGTCTGCGAGTGTCGGTGCTGGAGCAACTTGGCTGACTGTGTCTCCAGCGTCCGGCGTCACCGCTCCGGGCACTGCTACAACCTTGACCATATCGATGAATCAGGGCAGTCAGGCGGCTGGCGCGTATGCCGGTATGATCAGCGTCACTCCTCAGGACCCCGGTACGGTCACGCTTTACTTGCCGGCCATGTTGGAAGTGGATCCGAGCGGCACCGCGCCCACTCCGATCCTTTCCACGGGTGGGTTGTTGCTTACGTCGCAAGCCGGTGCTCCCGAGAGTGTTGAGCAGATGCCCACGCTGGCAGCCGCGAGCGCCAGTCCGATAAATTTTCAAGCCTATCCTCAAAGTTCCAGTTGGCTTTCCATCGTACCTTTGCGTGGGCTGGCATCGAATACGCCGACGCCTCTCACCGTCAGCGGCGCCGCGCTCGACCAGTCACTCGGATTCTATAGTGGTCTGATCAACATCGGGTTTGGCACGTCGAGTGTCCGCACGTTGCACGTAGGGTTTGCGGTGACCGCTCCCACTGGCACTTCCTGCCAGCCTCAGCTTTCCAATCTGACCGAGATCGGTATCCCCGATAACTTTGCTGTGCATACTGGCGCGCCCACACCTTTGGAAGTTGTTCTGGTCGACGACTGCGGCAACCCGCTGGTTAACGGAACAGTGAGTGCGACGTTCTCGAACGGAGACCCGGGAATGGAATTGACGGCGACTGGAAATGGACACTTTGCGCAGACCTGGACTCCGCTGAATCCATCCAGTTCGCTGCCTGGTGGTAACCTGAGCATCGATTTTCAGGCGTTCGCGCCACCCCTGCAGCCCGCTTCCATCGAGGTGATTGGCGCAGTGGTGAAGGACTCATTGCCGGCGATCGCATCGGGAGGCGTACTGAACAATCTCTCTCCGCAAGTAGGAGCGCCCATCGCGCCTGGCTCGGTGGTTGAAATGTTCGGGTCCGCGCTCGCGCCAACGACTGGCTCGGGAACAGTGGCAAATGGGGCTCTTTCTACCACAGTGGGCGGCGTGTCGGTAACAGTCGGAGGCTTGGCTGCGCCGATTTTCTATACCAGCTCCGGCCAGATCGACTTGCAAATTCCCGCCGAGCTTCAAGCCAATCGACAATACCAGGTGGTCGTGAATAACAACGGTGTCTACTCGAAGCCGGAGCCGATCAACACCACGACCGTCCAGCCGGGCGTCGCTGCATTTTCCGACGGCACAGTCATTGCGCAGGATGTGAACTTTCATCTCATTAATGCCCAGAACCCCGCCCACCCCGGCAACATTATCACGCTCTACTTAACTGGAATGGGCGCGACCAACCCGCCGGTTCCAACCGGCATGCTGGCTCCTTCTTCGCCGCCGGCGGTAACGGTGATTCAGCCTCAGGTTACTATCGATGGTGTAGCCGCCAACGTTTCATTTTCCGGCTTAACGCCGGGCGGCGTCGGGCTTTATCAGATCAACGTGCAGATTCCCAGCGGCGCTCGGAGCGGCAACTTACCAATAGTTGTAAGTCAGAGCGGAATTGCGGGTAACACGACGACTGTGTTAGTGCAATGATCGCCAGGCTGCAAGGGCGCGCGAGACGCTGCTATACTCGAAATCGTCGCAAGGGCCTGATCGCTGGAGTGGCGGAACTGGCAGACGCACGGGACTCAAAATCCCGCGCCCTTCATTGGGCATGTGGGTTCGACCCCCACCTCCAGCACCAACAACACAGAAATTCTTAAGTAGAATTAGGCGCGTCGAATCTGGGCTCTTACGGCGTTTCCGCCGATTTCGAGAATACGCGTGCCGATCGCGCGAACAACATCTTCAGAACAACAGCTTCATGGACAACTGCAGCTGGCGCGACGTGCCGAAATCGCCGGCCGCATAGCGCGTGCCGCCCGTGATCAAACCGAGCGTTGAAGATCCGACCGTGGTTACCGGATTGGTGAAATTGGCCTGGTTGAGGGTGTCGAATGCATCGGCGCGGATCTGGAGCCGGAAGCGCTCAGTGACGCGCGTGTTCTTGACCAGCGCGAGATCCAGATCGGACCATCCGGGCCCGGTGACGACATTCCTGCCCCAGGTTCCCAAACGCGGCGCCCTGGTTCACGAACACCGACGGATTCTGAATGTAGCCAATCGAAGTCGGGCTGCCGTTAGTCGCGGGAAAGAAGCCCGTGATCACCGGACCGGTCACATTCGGCCGCAGAGTCGCGAAGCCCGGTGAACGAGCTGGTGGTGGTGTGGAAGTTGAGCGGGTTGCCGCTCTGCGTCGTTTCGACGAGTGAAAGCTGCCACCCGTCCTTCAACCGGTTCCCTTTGAAGGGCAGTTCGTAGATACCGTTAATCACGATACGTTGTCGGGTGTCGAAGTCCGAGAGCCCGCGGTCACCCCGAATATTGTTGCTGTCCTGAATGACGACACCCTGGAAATTGCGCGAGTTGTCATCGATCGATTTCGACCAGCTGTAGGCGGCGTTAAACTGCAATCCTTTGGCGAAACGCTTCTGGGCGGTGACCCACAGCGCGTTATAGGACGAGTTTCCGACGCTTTCATAAACGCTGATGTTGGAGAGCGGTACGCCCGGATCGATCGGGCTGCTGGCCGAAAGAGCCGGATAAGGGCGGACTCCGTTGACGAACTGGTTATAGTTTCGTTCGATATTCAGATCGGTGCCTTTGCTGCCCACATAACGGGCCGCCACCATAAAATCGCTGGCCAACTGGTGTTCGATTCCGAAGTTCCATTGCGGAAACATAGGCGTCTTTGTAGTTATGCGCCACCGAAATCGGGGACACACTGCCCTTGGCGAGTGTATAGGCATTCAGCAGCGTCAATCCGGCAGCGGTGGACGAGAGGGGGATCGCATAGGGCGGGTTATTGACCAGACCGGTAACGAGGCCAAAGCCAGGCTGATCGACCATAATCGCGTAGGCTCCCCGAATAACGGTATTGCCGGTTCCAAAAGGATCTAACGCGAAGCCGACGCGCGGCTCGAAGTTCAGCGCGCTTTGGTTATAAACCGTGGCCGGCCCTCCGCCGGATCCGACGTGCTGCAGCGTAACGGTGGTGGGATCGAACACCACATATCGGCCGCCCGCCTCGGTGGGCGTCGAGTTCCACTCGTAGCGGACACCCAGAGTAAGTGTGAGCCTGCGTGCCGCCCTCCAGGAATCCATCACGAAGAGGCCGAGCGCGTTCTCATACGACCGATTGGACCGGTTGGAAGTTGTCGTTGAAAAAGCACTCGCCTGATCGGCCAGGAACGCGGTGATGCTGGGGAACGTGAACGATCCGGGCGAGGTGGAAATATTATTGCTGTTCTGCGCGGCGCTCTTCCCCGCCTATTTTAATGGTGTGGTTTCCGCGGGTCCAGCTCAGAGTATCCGACAGGACAGCGGTGAGATCCCCGCGCGCGGAAATGGCGCTGCTTCCAAAAGTGAAGGCGCCCGAAACGGTCATCTGGGGAAGTCCGATCGGAGTGGTGACGCCATCGTTGATGCCGAAGCTTACTGGATTGGCTAGGAGGTCGGGATTGAATACGATGTGAATGCGGTTAGCGCCGAGGCGGGCTTCATTGACCAGCGTGGGACTGATGACCCAGGTTTCGTTCACGCTGATCAGCTGGCGCCGGCCGCCTCTCTGATCGCCTTCGTTAGGGAAACTGTTCCCGTCGGTGCCGGGCGGCTCGTGCCGGAAGTCCTGCTGGATCGCGTAATAGACGTTGAGGCGGTGCGCTTCGGTGAGAATCTGGCTGAAGTTGGCCGTGCCCTGAAATATGTTCACAGGCGACGACGGCGAAAAGGTGTACTGGTTGGAACCGGAGTTCGGCGACGGAATCAGGGGCAGCAGAGCCTTGATAGCCGCGTCGCTGGAGGTCTGCGCCTGGGCGATCTGCGCTGTAGTCAGGGTAGTGGTGGGACTTGGCACTGCCTGGCGCTGCCGCAATCCCTCATAACTCAAATAGACGAATGTCTTGTCCTTCTTTATAGCGCCGCCGCCATCGCCCCCGAACTGGTTGCGGATGAATTGAGACTGCGGACTGGGGATCAGACCGGCCGCACTGGTGGTGTTGGTAGGGTTGCCGAAATTACGCGCATCCAGATCGTTGTTGCGGATAAATTCGTACGCCTCGCCATGCCAGGCATTCACTCCGGGGCGGGTGGCCACGTTCACGATCGAACCGGAGTTCCGTCCGTATTCGGCGCTAAAGGTCGAATTGTCGATTTTGAATTCGTCGACTGTATTGATGGTCGGCTGGAACGTGACTTGCTGGTTGTTCGGATCGTTCATATTGATGCCGTTGACCATGAAGTTGACTGTGTCTTCCCGGCCGCCGGCCGAGTTGAATGAGAATGTGCCCTGCCCCCGCAGCGGGACCGTTAGATTGCCGGTGGCCGGCCCGGTGACCGTTCCCGTAGTCAGTTGGGCCAAGTCCACGAAGTGGCGGCCATTCAGCGGGATCTCCTGGACCGCACGCTCATTGACAACCGAGCCTAGAGAGGACGTACTGGTATCCACCAGAGGGGCGCCCGCCTGGACCTCAACCACCTGCATGGATGACGCCACGGCCAGCGCAAAGTCCTGCGTCACCGTCGAGCCCACTTCGACCATCAGGCCCTTCGCCTCCGTTACAGCGAGACCTGGCGCTTTGACCTCGACGCTATAGGTTCCAACTGGCAGCGAAGGTACATAGTAAACGCCGGTCGAGTCCGTAGCCTGCGCTCGGGCGACTCCGTGAGCCGGATCCTTTACCGTCACAATCGCGTTGGGAACTGCCGCGCCCGAAGCGTCGGTAACGGTTCCCTGAATGGCGCCGGTGGATTGTCCGAACGCAGAAGCTGTAAGGATTAGACCAAGACTCGCAGCGCCAACGAGCCTAAAGGATCGGAAACGCGATTGAACTGACATCTACTGACTCCCTTCGAGATCTGAGATTCAGACGACGGAGCCGCGAAATCAAACGTGGATTGTTCTCTTTTAGCAGATGCCTGAGAATAAAGTCAATGCGTAGGATGCGCTGTCGGACGATCCACGCGGCAACCTTACTGGTGCCCCGGCGGAGCGGGCGCCGAGCCGGGGGGCAATTACACGGTGGAATCCGGCAAGACGCTGACTGGTACATGGAATGTTGCCACGTCCTATAATTTGTCGGTTTACGTCCCCAATGGCTTCGTGCGTTACTGCAGAATCGGCTCCGGAGCCGCAGTTCTCGATGTTCTCTCGATGCCTATACAGGCAACTTGAGCACGCGGGTTCTGCATCGGCACGCGGCGTTTGTAGACAAGTTGGTGCTGGATCAGTTCTATGGCTGGTACGATCTCATCGTCACCGTTGCCGGAGACCCGACTTTCAATCACCGGCTGGCGGGTCACATCGAAACCGGAGAGGATAGCTTTTCGGATCCGGCACTGCCGGCATACAAACGTTGCGACGATTGAACTGTCGTTAAATTGTCATTTCCGCGCAACACCACAGAAATAATCCTCGCCTAGAATTAACGAGAGTCAGTCCAGCAGCGATGGATGGGACTGGCACTCCACCCCTAGAGGAAAAGGTGACTGACATGAAAATCAAGACTGCAGTTCTGGCTCTATTTGCTATCGGGCTGCTGAACACGGCGTTCGCCGGAGAGGGCCCTGTTCCCAAAGGCATTTCGGATTTGGATCACGTCTTCTTTATCATGATGGAAAACCACGGTTACGGCCAAATTGTCAACAATCCGAATGCGCCGTTCATTAACCAACTGGCTAAGTCGGCTAATCATGCGACGAACTACTTCGCCATCGGCCACCCGAGCTTGACAAATTACCTTGAAGTTATGGGCGGGTCGAACTTCGGCGTGCGGTCCGACGACTATCCGAACTGGCACAGCACCTGCACTCCCAACCTCGCCTCGGGGGCCACCACATTCGATAACCCGGCGTCTAACCCTCCTCTGATTTGCCCGATTTGGGGCACCGGCACGGATGCCGCGACGCCCGCTACGGACTGCACGAACGAGGTTACAGGTCCCCCTTGCCTTTTCGACATCGATGGAACCAAGTCCATTGCCGCGGCCTCGAACACAATTGGCAAGACAATCGCTGATCAGCTTGTAGAGCGGGGACGTAGTTGGAAGAGCTACCAGGAAAGCCTGCCTATCGGCGGTGCCGATCTGGTGAACTATAGCGACGGCATCTTCACTAACAATACAAATTTCGCTTCGTTCCTGAAGGCTCCATCTTCGTTCTCATCATGGAGCGCGCAAAATGTAACCATCCCCGCCATTATGAGCCAGACCGACGCGAATAACGACATCGTTTACCTCTACGCGGCCAAGCACAACCCGTTCGTCTACTTTCGCGACGTGCAGGAAGGCACCAATCCGCGCAACAGCCTCAACAATGTGGTTGGGTTTGACGGTCCCGGGGGCTTGTACCAGGACCTCGGCTCGGGTAATGCACCTGACTTCTCGTTCATTGTGCCGAACCAGTGCAATGATCAGCATGGACGTGGGAACGCTGGCCCGTTCTGCAACTTTGATGAGAGCGATAACGGCACGCAGACTGGTCTGAACGAAGCGCTCATCCTCCAAGGGGACGTCACCGTACAGAAGATCGTGACGTCCATAAAGAATTCCCAGGCCTGGCAAAAGGGCAACAACGCCATCATTGTGGTGTGGGATGAAAACGACTATACGGCGACGCCCAACCAGGTGCTGCTTATTGTGGATACCAACCACGGTGACCACGGCGTTACGAGCGCGCAGCCCTACACCCACTTCTCCCTGCTTCGGTCGCTTGAGGCGGGTTTCGATCTGCCGTGCCTGAACCATGCCTGCGATGCGGGCGTTAACGTGATGACAGACCTGTTCGGCAACTAGACACCCCGGGAGCCTGAGAGCGTGCTTAGCGCGCTCGCGAATGAAACTAGGGCGCGGGCTGCCGGATGGTTTTTCCCCAGCGGCGACTCCAGAGACCGCCGGTTTACGGGGTCGCCAAGACCTTCCAAACGCGATCATCTCGAAATGACTGATAGAAAATAGTGCTCACCATGGTGGGGCATCCGCGCGACAATTAGCCAGGAGTCCGGTGAATACATCGTGGGTCGCAAAAGCGCGTGCTGTGCTGTTTCCCCGAGCCGAACTCGACCATCGAGCCGCGGATCGATCTATCTATGAGCGCTTCGCAATACCTTATTCGTTCAAGCCGCAATTGAGTCTGGGCGAGGCCTGCGTGGCAGCTACCACGGCATTCTTGCGAATTGTCCTCGGCTGCTTGCTTTTCGCGGTGTGCGGTACTTACGCTCTGTTGGCGTGGAGTACGATCCACAGTTTAGTCTTGCGCTTGGTTGCGGTGCTCGCCTTGAGCCTCGTATTTTTGGCGCTTTTGACCTTTCTGATGGTTGCTGCTTCGGCGGTGACAAGAATTGTCTGCGCCAAGCGCGATTGAACCGATTGTAGATCTCTCACGTTCCGATCGGTAAAAAGTTCTATCATTTAATCATTTTGAAACTCTTATGACGTAGACTAGGTCGTCCAACTGGACAAAGCATGGAACTTTTCGGTCAAACCTTATCGGTGGGAAGTGGCATTTTCCTTCTTATGGCACTGGGGATGGCCCTGAGCTTCGAGTTCGTGAACGGATTTCACGACACTGCGAACGCAGTTGCAACGGTCATCTACACGCACTCCTTAAAGCCGACGGTTGCAGTTGTGTGGTCCGGCTGCTGGAATTTGATTGGTGTTTTGACGTCCAGCGGAGCGGTCGCATTTGGTGTGCTGGCCTTGCTACCAGTAGAACTGGTGCTGAACGTCGGCTCGGGCGCCGGGTTTGCCATGGTCTTCGCACTGTTGATTTCGGCGATCATTTGGAACCTCGGAACCTGGTACTTGGGACTACCTGCATCGAGCTCACATACGCTCATCGGAGCGATCATGGGAGTCGGGCTGGCAAATTCCTGGCTTTCCGGAGCCCACGAGTTCGGCGAGGGAATCAACTGGGCCAAGGCATCGGAAGTGGGCACTTCACTGCTGGTTTCTCCGATCGTCGGCTTTGGCTGTTCGGCGCTGCTGCTCTTGCTCTTCAAGCTGTTGGTAAGACGAAAGGACCTTTACGAAGCTCCGGCCAAGGACAAGGGCATCCTGCCCCTCACATTCGCTGTTGATCTCGGAACTGGCCAGGCCTCGATCGCAGACCTTGCGGAAACCATTTCATTCCAGATGGACCGCCATGCGCCCGGCGTTGCGATGGGTGGATATCAGATTGCGGCCGATGAGTTGTCCGCATACTTGAAGACCAACGGTCAAGTGACAGAGCGCACATACGCCGCCATTGGGACAAAGTGCCGTGAGATCTCCGACATTCTAACCGGCAAGACCAGCCTCAGCCAGTTGAATGCGGATCAGCGCAGAATTCTCCGAAGCGATTTGTATCTGACTTCCGAATCGCTGGGCAAACTGATCAAACAGAAGAAGCTGGACGATCCGGCGGAGCAAAAGGCTGTCGCAAAGCTGAAGTCCAATATGGACAAAGTGACCAAGTTCATTCCGTCCTGGGTGAAGGTCGCGGTTGCGCTCGCGCTGGGTCTTGGCACTATGATCGGCTGGAAGCGAATCGTCGTGACTGTCGGCGAAAAGATCGGAAAGGAGCACCTGACTTACGCTCAGGGCGCATCCGCGGAGCTAGTGGCGATGGCGACAATCCTGGCTGCCGACCGCATGGGTCTTCCAGTAAGCACGACCCACGTACTCTCCTCCGGTGTCGCGGGGACGATGTTCGCGAACCGGTCCGGACTGCAAATGGACACGCTGAGAAACCTTCTACTGGCGTGGGTACTGACGCTCCCTGTTTGTGTACTGTTAGGCGCGGGAATCTTTGCATTCGGACTAAACCTACTGATTCGATTTGGAGTTAAATAGATGCGCTGACGGGGCAAGTCTTACTTGTGCCCCGGCGGAGCGGGCGCCGATCCGGTGGCCGGGTTGTAGCGCGGATTCTCTGGGTTATTGGGGATGTCGATCGGTTTCACCGCGGTCTGCGGTTTCGCGCTTTCCATCCACGCGGTATATGCCAGGTCCCGCAGAAAGCTCGCGCCCGAGGCCAGACGCGTGTAAATCAATTTCTTCGCTTCGGCATCCGCTTGGTCTTTGAAAGCACCGCGCAAGTCCAGCCGGTATACATCCTCGACGACTCCGCGAGCTTGAATCATATGATCCAAAATCGCGGTCCAGGGGTCATCCAGATGCCGGGCTGCTTTGCCCACGTAAGGCAGCACATCGGCTTCCGTGACCTGGATCATATCGACATAACCCGACTCAAATCGTCCATGAATATCCGGGTCGCGGGTATAGCCCTTTGGATTGTCGCCTTCCCAGCCATCGTGATGCTTGGAATTGTGCAGAGGCTGCGCCGCGTCTGCGACGTAGTGCCCCAGCCATCCCATGTAAAACGCTACGTCATTTGCAAGATAGTTTTTCACTTGGTCAGGGCCGCGAAACAGAGGCGATATCGCGCCATACCTGCCGCCAATGTCCCCATCCTTCCCACCAGCCTGGCGATAGAGACGCATTCCGGCCTTCATGCGCTCATATCCTTCCATCATGGAATAGGCTTGCAGGCCGGTGTAGCGAATGTTCAGCAGCTTGGCCCGTTCGGGATCGGATTTACTGACTCGTAGATACTCGTCGTAGACTCGTAGCGTGAACTCGGTACGGGAGCGGGGAATCTCCTTCATGAAATCAAACGACTCGGTGTACCAGCCGTGATTGGGGTCCTCTGAGATGCGCAGATATGGCTCGCCGGGGCTCCGCCATGTGTCAGGTATCGGTCCGAGATGGCCGATGTATCCCTTATAAGCTTTCAGGAACACAGGGCCATCGCTGGCAATCGACTCGACAGCGGCGAGGTTCGCCACAGTGTGCCCACGGAAGCCCCATGCATCGAGCTGCTGAAAATTCAACAGTCCGACGATAATCACCGCCACTACTTTGCGGGTCATTTGCCTTGGCTCTAAAAGCTCAGCCGACCTGCAAACTGCATGATCCGCGGATCGGCTGCAAGCGATGTTATCACTCCTGGCGAGCCTCCGCTCACATTCGCATTTGGCAGACCGAAGGCTACTGTGTTAGTCAGGTTGAACGACTCCACCCTGAACTGCAGCTTCATTCGCTCCTTGATTACAAAATTGCGGGAGATCGAAACATCCAGGTCCTGAATGCCGGGCCCGCGCAGAGTGTTGCGTCCGGAATTGCCGAACACGCCTGGCGCTGGAAGACTGAACGCGTTCGAGCCGGAAATCCCCTTGCAGCCTGGATTCGTGCTGGTGTAGAACCAGCAGGTGACCAAATGGGGCATTACGGGCGTTCCGATGACGTTGGGCAGGGCCTGCTCTTCTCCGATGTCGATTGAGCTGTTGTTGGCGTTGTCGAACGCCGTGAACGGACGTCCGGCGGCGTAGGTGTAAGATCCGGCAAACTGGAAGCCGCCCAGAATTTTCGAAGCCACGCCCGAGCCGAGCCACGGCTTGCCTTTCCCGAACGGAAGTTCATACACCCAACTGAAGACCACGCGCTGCGGCACGTCGAAATCACTGGGCCCGCGCCAGGCGCGCTGGTTGTTAGTGACCTGAGAAAATGCATTCGACCCGTATACCGAAAGTTCCTCGGCCGTATCGTCGATCGACTTCGACCAGGTGTACGCCAGCCGGAAGCTCAAGCCCGCGGCGAAGCGGCGTTCGACGGTAAAGTCGAGGCCGTTGTAGGACGAGTTCCCATCATTCTGCGAATACTCGAGCAGCCCGAAACCCGGGTAAGGCAGCATCGGCTGGCCTTGAGCGTTCAGAAGCACCTGTTGGCCATTGTTGACGAATTGATTGAGGTCGCTCAAGGTGAGCAGATGCGTGGCCTTGCTGCCCACATAGTCCGCTTCGACGAACAGATTCCGCATCAGCTCGCGCTGGATTCCAAAGCTCCACTGTTGGGTGTAAGCGCGGGGATCGGCCGGATTGGTGGCGCGAATATGCAGGTTCTTATAGTTGATTGCGGCCGGATCGAGGAAGCTGGCGGGGAAGCCGCTGTTCAGCGGAAACACCGGTTGCAAAGCCGTGGACGCAAGCGAGATGTTGTTGTTGATGAACGATGGTGGATTCAGTGCGAGCTGATTCTCGCTGCCGGCCCGATCGAATGGAACATAGAATATGCCGTAACCGCCGCGCAATACCGTTTTCGGCGTCAGCTGATAGGCTACGCCAATACGAGGCGAAAAATCCTTCTTCTGCGGCTGCACCAGGCTGCGGCTCGCGAGCGATCCGTTCGAGGCCGTGATGATCGATCCCGATCCCGCCGGATTAAAATTCGACAAATGGTTGTTGCCTTCCCAGACCGGAGAGGAAAAATCATAGCGGACGCCCAGGTTCAGCGTCAGCCGGGGTGTGACTTTGAAATCGTCTTGCGCGAAAACATCGAACCAATACCATTTCTGATTCACCTCGAACTGGTTGGAGAGCATGGCGGTCTGCGGATCCCCGTACAAAAAATCGGCATAGGAAATCCCCGTTCCGGAAACACATTGATTGCTGGCATTGCGTTGGCAGGTGAAGATCTTGTCGAAATTCAATGCTCCGCGCAGGCCCGGGACATCCTGGAAGTTGTCGGTTTGCGGCGCATGCACGTCGGCGCCGAACTTGAATTGGTGCTTGCCGCGCGTCCAAGAGAGCGTGTCGCTGAACTGCCACTGCTGGGTCTTCTGGAACTTCGGCAGAAAGTTTGGCGACCCGATAAAGGTGTTGATGTTCGCGAACGTGATCATCGTGACGCCGCCGGCAAAGGCTGGATTGTTCGGAACGCCCGGCACCAGATTTCCACCCGGCTGGCCGAACGGCTCCTGCTTGGCGAAGGAATTGTCGTGCTCGTATCCAGTGCGAAACTCATTCACCAGGCTGGCGGCGATGGGCCGGGTCCAGCCAATGACGGCTTGATCCGCTGTTAAGTGGTAAGCGCCTTGCGAGGACGATTGCGTGCCGTCGGCGAGACCGGCGAACAGTCCCGGGCTGTTGCGGTCGCGGGTGCTCCACGTATAGCGCGTGAACACGCTGTCTTTGTCCGTTGCCTGCCAGTCGACGCGGGTCGAAAACCGGTTGGTGTAGTCCGTAATGTTAGCGTTGCGGAAGTAATTGTTTAGCGTCGCGCCCGCCACCGTAGGTTCCGGAAACAGGCTCATTATCGAAGCCGAGACAGGCGAAATGCTGGCGGAGGGAATGATATTGTTTGGGACCGGTGCGCCGTTCTGGTAGATAGCCGGATAGGTTGTGTTGACCAGGGCGCCGGCCGCCGCACTGAAGTTTCCAACGCGCTCGTTATCGGTCGGACCCGTGCCGCTGCGCAATTGGCCGGTTACGATGCGGGTAGTTTCCTCATCGAAAAACGCGAACAACTTGTTTTTCCGGATCGGACCGCCGAAGTTTCCGCCAAACTGATTGCGGACATTTTCGGGCTTGCTTAAGCCTTGCCTGTTGGAGAAAAAGTCGTTGGCGTCGGTATCTCGATTGCGCAGATACTCATATGCGGCGCCATGAATCTGGTTGGTTCCACCTTTGCTGATGACGCTGATGACAGCGCCCGCGCGCCCATACTCGGCTGAATATGGATTGGTGATGATCTTGAACTCCTGCAGCGCGTCTACGGACGGCCGCGCCACCTGGGTTGTCAACTCCTGGACATTTTCTGAAATCGAGTTATTGTCGATGCCGTCGAGGAGGAAGTTGTTTTCGAGCTGGCGGATGCCATGCACATTGAATCCCCCGGTGCGTCCGGCGCTGGTGCTTCCGCCTTGATCGGTATAACGCTGGCCCTGGACGCCGGCGACAAGATTCACCAGATCGTCCCAGCTTCGCAGCAGCAGCGGATATTCCATAACGTATTTGTTGTCGATCACCGCGCTCAGCGAAGCGTCCTCGGGCGAAAGCATCGGGGCGGCTGCCTCTACCGTAGCAATGGTCGCGACCGCACCGACCGCGAGCGAGAAGTCCTGCCGGCCTTTTTCTGCCGCGTCGAGATTGACGGTGCTGAGGGCGGTCTGGAAGCCCGGTTTTTCGATGGAGACTTCATAGCTGCCGACCGGCAGATTCGCCAGGAAATAATAGCCGTCCGAGTTGGTCTGGCTACTGCGTTGGATACCAGTGGCTACATTTTTCGCCGTGACTTTGGCGTCCGGAACGGTCGCGCCTGTCGGGTCAGCGACTAATCCAGTCAAACTGGCGGTGTTCACCTGGCTGGGTGCATTGCCTGCGAAAAAAATAAACAAACATAGCGCGCCTATCGCGTACCGCTTTTTCATTTCTTGGGTTCCCTCGAATGTGATCTGACTGCTGGGTGCTGCTTGAAGAGCCTAGCAGGCGATTGTGAACACGAGATGACGAAAGCTCTAAACTTGAGTTTCGAGCGGTTCGACCGAACGCATATCGAGTACGGCCTTGCAGCCGTATAACTTCCCTGTGATTTTCTTACGTTCTCGCGCGAATAACAGTGTGATTGGCTACGGACACGGCGATGACCGAAGAGGCGCAAAGCAAGACCATGACGCAGCCGGCGCTACAGGAAAACTTTCAGCTTTTGGTGGATGAGCATAAGAAGATCCTATACAAGGTTTGCAATTCGTATTGCCGGAACCACGACGATCGTGAGGACCTCGCCCAGGAGATTCTCGTTCAGCTATGGAGGTCATTTGGAACCTTCGATGGACGCTGCCTGTTCTCCACTTGGATGTACCGGATCGCTCTGAACGTCGCCATTTCCTTCTATAGGCGGGAGAACACGAGGACACGGTACGTGCTGTCCGACCAAGAGCGTCTTCTTAGCGCGAGCGACGAAACGATAAACCAGCCGGTAGAGATGCAGAGTCTTTACCAATTCATTGAAAGACTGGACCCATTGGATAAGGCGCTTGTGCTGCTTTATCTGGACGGCAACAGCTACCAGGAGATCGCGGACGTCCTGGGCATTAGTGAGACGAATGTCGCAACCAAAATCAGCAGATTGAAGCAGACGATGAGGCAGGAATTTTCCCGGAACGACAAGACCATGAGGAGGGAGTAAAACCATGTTGGATCTCGATGAGATGAGGAAGCAGTGGACGCAATACGATCGAAAGCTCGACGAGAGCATCCATTTGAGCCGGCGGCTTATGAGCGTGACGGCCTTGAACGGTGCACGGCCTGCTCTACAGCGTCTGGCTGCCTCACTGAGCTTGGAGGCAGTCGTGTGGTTTGCAATTGTTATGGCTATTGGCAGCTTTATTTACGAGCACTTCGGGATGCTCCGGTTTGTCCTGCCCGCCGCCGCGCTAGATCTCTATGCAATCGGAATGCTGGCGACAACGACACGACAGATTGTGGCCGCCCAGCAGATCGATTACAGTCGGCCGATCGCCGCCATCCAGAAACATCTTGAGACGCTGCGAGTGTTGCGGATCCGGATTACCCAATGGGCGTTGCTGGCTGGAGCTGTGGTTTGGGCGCCTTTGGTCATCGTGGTGGCAAAGGCTATCTTCGGAATCGAGGTTTATAACGTGGCTTGGCTTGGGGCGAATGTGCTGTTCGGACTCTCGATGATTCCATTGGCGGTCTGGCTGTCAAAGAAGTTCGGCGATCGTGCAAGCCGTTCTTCTTTCCTTGAGCGAGTGATGAAGGACATTGCCGGGCACAACCTGAACGCGGCCAGGGCCTTTCTCGAGAGGCTCTCCGAATTCGAAGATAAAAATGTCGCTGTCTGAGAATCCTTATGAGCACGCCGCGATATGTTTCATCAGAATCGGCCATGGATTCCCGAAACCGAAAATACCAGGCTATGTATGACCGCGTGGCGCCGGGCTACCACGTCGCCAAGCGGCTTTACCGGTTGGGTTTCGCGCACGCCGGACGACCGTCCGGATAGCTGAGTGGATTCCGTTCCGGGATGTGGTCCTCGATTGCGTTCTTAACGTGGGCGGCGCTTCATCATATAAGACCAGCAACAATCCGTGCTGGAAATGCTACCCCTACAACGGTGGTGGCTCCAGGTTTTGTTGGTTAGTACTATGAAAAAAATATTGCAGCGTCCGCCTAGGTTGCCGCATCTTCATCTCGATGTCTAAGCCATGTGAGCTATGCGATGCCCTTCAATCAGAACTTGGCTCCGCTCGCACGGAGGCAACGGCAATACACCAGGATCGTGCCGGACGTGTTGCGGACCCAAAAGCTGCGCCGCTAGAATGCGCTGCGTTGTTCAGAGACGCGATGATACGGTGGCAAATCGCTGCGTCAAATATTGAATATCATCGTGCTGAGCACGCTTGCTAGATAGCTCCGCAGTGTGCTGTTCGTCCATGGGCGATTACCCTTCGAACGCCTCTTCCAGTCCCTCGATCCAACCGTTGAATTGGCTCTTGATCTTGGCGAGGTCTTCGCGCGCCAGCCGATATCAACGCTTAGCGACGAGGAATGGAGATAGCGAGGAGCTGGGTAGCCAACTGGACCAGCTTCGGCACTCCTGGATTGGGAGGAGGGTTCAAGGTATGATGCCGATCTTTGGGCGATTCTTTGAGTGCTTCAGAGGCTTAAGCCACGTCAGGATCTTCCTCGGTTCCCAATTCTAACCCACTCAAAACCTGGAGCCACTACTCCTGCATATGTTATAATTATTCACGAGGGTGAATAATTATAACGTTGGCATCGTCGGGTTCGGTGGATATAGTGGGGCAGAGTTGGTCCGTCTCCTCTTAGACCATCCCCACGTTGCCCCGGTGCTGCTCCAACATCGCCAGGACTCCGGACACCGTGCTCAGCCGATCGGCGTCCGGCAGCCCAAACAGGTGCCGTGCTCTCCCGACGCCGTAAAGACCGAACATCTGGCGCTGGTGTTTCTTGCCACCCCGGCCGGCGTATCCATGGAATTGGCGCCGCAGATGCTGGAGGCCGGCGCCAAAGTGATCGACTTGAGCGGCGCGTTCCGGCTGCGCGATGCCGGCACATATTCGCGTTGGTATCAGGAAAAGCACACCGCGCCCCACCTGCTCGCCGACGCCGTCTACGGGCTCCCGGAATTCTGCCGCGACGGCATCGCCCAAGCACGCCTGATTTCGAATCCCGGTTGCTATCCGACCGCAGCCAACCTGGCCATCCAGCCGCTGATCGCGAGCGGAGTGATCGACCGCGCGGCTGGAATCGTTTGCGACGCCAAATCCGGAGTCAGTGGCGCGGGCCGCAAGCCGAGCCTCAAGACCAGCTTCTGCGAAGTGACCGAGAATTTCTCGGCCTATTCGGTCCTGGATCATCGGCATGTGCCCGAGATCCTGATGGTGTCTGGAATCGAGGAGCCGGAATTAAGCTTCACTGCTCAACTGATTCCCATCCACCGGGGGATTCTTGAGACCATCTACTTCCGCGCGCGGAATCTTTCGAGCGCCGAGGCTCTACTCGAAATCTACCGGGCCCGTTATGAGAACGAACCGTTCGTGCGCCTCCATCCGCTGGGCGACATGCCGGACATCCGGGGCGTCGATCGAACCAACTTCTGCGACCTCGGCGTCAAGTTCGATCCGGCGACGGGCCGGGCAGTAGTGGTCAGTGCGATCGATAATCTGGTGAAAGGCGCAGCCGGCCAGGCGGTGCAGAACATGAATCTGGCCCTGGGCTTTCGGGAGACCGAGGGGCTGCTTTGACCTTAGAACTGATATTCCCGACGAACTGACATGAAGGCGCTAATAAAAATCGGTGGCACGCTCCTTGATTCCACGGAATCGCGGCAACGCCTGGCAGCCGAAATTGGGCTGGCGATCAAAGGCGGTCTCGAAGCCGTCGTGGTTCACGGGGGTGGCAAGCAGATGACGCGCTTCTTAGAGGAGCGCGGGGTCGAGAGCCGCTTCGTGAATGGGTTGCGCGTGACCACACCGGATGTACTGGACGCCGTTCTAAAAATATTCGCCGGTTCGGTCAATCGGGAGTTAGTGGCTGCCTTCATCGCGAAGGGTGTACAAGCGGTCGGGCTCACTGGCATGGACGGGCTTCTTACGGTGGCGCGCCAAATGAATGCGGAGTTGGGCTTCGTTGGCCAACCCGTGCGATCCGATGCGCGATTGCTCAATCTATTGCTGCAGGGCGGGTATTTGCCGGTAGTCGCCTGTGTAGCAGGCGATAGACAGGGCCAGTTTTACAATGTCAACGCGGATCAGATGGCCGCGTCGGTGGCGTCGGCAATGCACGCGGAAAAGCTTTTCTTTTTGACGGATGTGGATGGAGTCTGGAATAAAGAGAAGGTTATTTATCACACAATCACAATTGACAAATGTAAAAAGCTGATCGAAACCGGCACCGCCAACGCCGGAATGCAGGCCAAGCTGGAAGCCGCCATAGAAGCGCTACGACTAGGTGTAGCCGAGGTGGTTATCGCGCCCGGCGGCGTTACCGGGATAATTGACGGATTGCTCTCAGGCAGCAATATTGGCACCAGAATTGTCGCGGAAATAGGAGTTCTAAGCAATGGCTAGCCTATGTTTGACGGAATCGCCGGAGCAAATTGATTCGCATGACTTAGTCGTCCGTAAGGCTACTATGAGCGATATCCATGCCTTGCTAAATCTAATAAATGATTATGCCGCGAATGGAATAATGCTGCCGCGCACTGAATTTGAAATGTCAGAAAATATTCGCGATTTCTCAGTTGCATTTATGAGAGAGCGCCTGGTGGGTTGCGGCGCGCTGCATTTTTACACGCCGACCTCAGGCGAAGTCCGATCACTAGCGGTGGATCCAATCTTGAAAGCTCGAGGCGTCGGCAGACGCATTATAGACGCTATTGAGAGCGAGGCTGTAGAAAATCAACTACACGCCATCTTTGCGTTCACCTATGTACCGGATTTTTTTAGAAAGATGGGTTTTCGCGAAGTAGAGCGGGGAGAGCTACCGCTAAAGGTTTGGAAAGATTGCCTGCGCTGCCCGAAATTTCAGTGCTGCGATGAAATCGCCGTGCTGAAAGCGTTGCGCCCGCACCCAGTACTCGCGACTGGTACCGAATCCGAATCCGTGTTAGTGCAATTGCCCCAATTAAAGCAGGCCGGTTAGCTTCTTTTACTTCCGATAAATTAATTCGTCTCAAACTTGAGAATTTTTGCTTGGTTTTACACTTGTAAGGAGTATAATTTCTCAAGCTAGTAAAATCCCCAGGGACGGGATTTAGGGAAGTATGCGAGCTCAAACCATAGATGTGAAGGAAGCGACCGGGAGAGTCCTGTGCTGCACGGTTTTTCGCGCGGGCGGAAAAAAATTGCTGGCAAAGGGCCACGTGATCAGCGAGGAAGACGCGCGCATGCTGGCGACCGAAGGCATGAGCGAAGTGTGGGTCACGGAGTTGGAAGAAGGTGAGGTTGGCGAGGACGAGGCTGTCATGCAGGTCGCGAGCGAGATCGGTTGCGGATCGCTCGAAATTCGTCTCGCTGCGGGAGGGAGAGCCAATTTATTTACTACCGAGCCGTGTTGCCTGCTGGTCGACGATGAGTTGCTCAAGCAGATTAACTGTACGGCCAGCGTCGTGATAGCCACGATGCTGAATTTCGCTTACGCCAAAGCCGGCCAGCGCGTGGCTACGGTCAAAAGCACCCCTTTTGCTGTCGCCAGCTCGCAACTGGAGGCGGTGATATCGATCATTAAAGAACGAGGGCCAATTCTGCAGGCTCGGCCCATTCGCTCCCCTGCGCTCGGTGTCTTGTACACCGACCCCGCCAGTGGAGAACGAGCCCGCCTATTGTTCGAGAGTATTATGCGACAGCGATTGGAGCGATTAGGAACCAACACTTCGTTCGCGCTCGCTTCGCTCGAAGATGAGGGCACGGTCGCGAAATCCTTACAGCACCTGCTGCGCGCCAAGCCCACTGCTGTTTTAATTGCATCCACTACCGCGCCGGCCGGTCCCGACGATGTGGTGGGGCGTGCTATGTTACATGCCGGTTGCCACTTCGAGCGTTTCCTGGCCCCGGTAGAGCCCGGTAATCTTTTGCTGCTTGGCTATAAGGACGAAATCCCCATCCTCTCCGCTCCAGGCTGCTTTCGTTCGGCTAAGCCGAATGTGGTAGATTGGGTGCTCCCCCCGATGTTGGCTCGTTATCGCGTTTCAGGTTGGGAGATCGCCTGCCTTGGGCATGGCGGTTTGCTAGCCTAGTTAGTTCCTCCACTACCACAGGCGGTAGCCTCCGAGCCGCCAAGTGGGTGCTCCTCAGCCGGGCGCCCGACCAGCGTCCGGCTCTTTTTATGGGAAGCGGGTTGTAGGTCGGTCAACTGGACATTTCGTGCGCTCAACCTCCCCCGCTGCGACGCCAATACGAAGACGGGGGTAGGAGCCGGTGTATACATCAACCCGGCGCACGCCCCCCATTCGGTTCTTCTCCTCTAGAATTCGGCCGGATGGGAAAATGATTTTATTCGATAGCTGGAGGGCAGCAGCATCGCGAGCAGGGCGCCGAGGCCGATCAATTAACCGTCAATCGGCATGTTGGTGATCTCGCGCGGATGCCATTTGGTACTCGCAGCCTTGTAGCGACGTAGTCGATATCCACGTAAAACCCCAGTCTCTCGGCAGACTTTAAGTTGACCGCCTGAACGGTGACCGGGAGATCAGCACACCCTGTAGGTCGCCAAAAGTTCATGCACATTCTTTATGGAGCTTTTGCCCAAGAATATCGATGGTGAAGACCGCCGAGGCGAGGCATCGATTGAAGCTACTCACCATTGTTCCTGTGGACCGTCGGCCGCTTCGCAGGCGTATCGTTATTTAGTCCCTCGTGGGTACGATTCTGATGATAATAGCGGAGGTAATCTTGCGCCAAGCGTCGCAGGTGGCGTTCGTTGAGCACGATCTCATGGTCGAGTAGTTCGTTGCGGATGTTTCGAACCTAGCGTTCGGCGACTCCGTTTTGCCAGGGACTCCGGTAACTCGTCCGCACAGGAGAAATTCCGCAGGAGTCCAGGAAATCGAACACTTCGGCGCCAAACTTCGAGTCGCGATAGAAGATGAGATACCGGTCCTCCGTACTTTGGGGGAACGCCTCGCGAAGTTGTTCCACGACCCATTCACTAGTGGGATGCTCGGTCGAGTTGAGGTGGATGATCTCTCGACGGCTATGACGGATCAAAAACAAGCTCGTCTTTCTCGGCGTCGGACTGCTGGCGCACCTGCTCGCGGCCGTTGCCGAAGATGTCGGGTAGACCGGCCAGCGCTTGCTTCTTCCAGCCCCCGACCTGGGTCGGATGGACGCCAAACATCCGCGCGATCGGTGCCGCCGTCTGGTGCGCCTTAATGGCCTCCACGGCTACCTTTGCCTTCAGGCTGGGTGAGGGACTCTTACGGGTTTTAGGCATTGACTCTCCTCTATTTTCAATGCCGCCCACCATCTACATAGCCGCTCGTTTAGACAACGGCCGCGACGCGGTACTGCTAAGATCTTGCGGCCGTCGCCGCGTCCATCTCATTGAAGGGAAGATTGTTCTGGTTGTGAATAAGTTCTGCGACGATCCCGCCCCGGCTCGAGACTCCCATCTTGATCATAATAAGACGCAGGAATACTTTCACGGTGTTGGGGCTAATATTCATCTTTTCTGCCAATTTCTTACTGCACAAGCCCATCGATAGGCCGGTCAGCGCCTCCCCCTCTCGTTCCGTCAAATTGTACTTGGTCGCTACAGCAGATACGGCGTCGGTAACAGAGATGACCTTCTCGATATGAAGCGCCACCATGGTCCGTGCCGGAACACCTTCCTGCGACTCCATGAGATAGGACGTACAATTGTATTCGCTCTTACCCAAGCGAACGGTCACTTTCCTAGAAGGTTGATCGTTCGGCTTAAGATCGCCAACCATGTCAAGAACCTCTCTGGGTGGGAAAAAGGGTGGTTCAGATTGTACGGCTGTGTAATTCTGAGTCTTCAATATGTCAGCCGCTCCCCGATCATAAGCTATCGGGTTGAGGGACAGGTCCATGAGTAGTAGACCCGCTTTAGGAGCGTTCGCGCTAAACGTGGCGTCCGGCAGGACCACATGGCGTAGCGCCGGTTTTTTTGTCGATTGCATCGATCGACCCCCGATCCATTTCTGACTAGCTGGGCCCGCGATTCAAGGGGGAGAGCACAGCCAGTCATGGCAGTATTACTTCCACTTCCAACCCATCTAGGCGATGAAGATGAGTAACTACTGGACGGATTCCATATAATACGAATGTTATAAGGACTACCTGGACTAGCGGCAGTTATCACGCACTATCGAGAATAGGCCCCGACTCGCAATCGGCCGCGGCGAAGGTGGAGCATCCGGCGACCACCCCAAACTGCGCCCCGTACCGCACCCGATCGGCATCATTATCACGAGGGGTCCTGCGTAACTTAACGGTCGTAATCCTTTTTCACAAGTTTTTTTGAACGCAGGTTGATTATACACGGGTCCCGGCCCGTTTCGTTCCTGGATATACTACCAGCCGTGAGCGAAAAGTACCAGTACGGCCAATGGACGGATCAGGATAGATAATATGGACCCAGGGCGAATTACTATCACTGGCCTATACGTTTCAGACGAAGAACGTCCGACTGGGTCACGATCAACGGCGCCACGTCTCCAGAGCATAAAGACCGTTAGCCAAGAGACAAGCCAACGACTCGATGAATTGGGAATTAAGCAGACTTACGTTTGGGAGATTGTAGTTTCTGCCGGTCGTATTTCGAGAGCGCTCTCAACCGGGTTCAAACCCCGTTTTCCGGCAATACTACGCGTTTGGATTATTCCGATTAGGCAATTGTACGTGACGCGACGGAATGGTACAGTTAGCTCCGGGAGTAACAACAATGCATCTCACTAAGCTGATTTTTGCGACCACTGCGCTTGCGGCGGTCGCCGTCGCACAAAACCCGATCACGGCCGATTCACCGTTTCAAGTTCGATATGCATCGAATTTGACGGTTGGTGATTCCGTGATCAACATCACAAACACCGGTGCCAACGGCGCAAGCCTCTTTGGACCCGGATTCGGTGGTGCCGTTGGTAACATCTGCGTCAACGTGTATGCGTTTTCGCCAGATGAACAATTGGTATCATGCTGCTCTTGTCTAGTAACGCCGGATGGATTAGTATCCCTTTCGGTAGTGAACGATCTGATCAGTAACACACTCACTGGCGTCCGTCCGAGTTCAGTGGTGGTAAAGCTGATCTCCACTCTCGCGGGTGGGAATGGGTCGGGCACGAGCTGCACCAACAGCGCGGCGACCGGCGGGGCGCTTGCGACCGGCCTGGCTGCCTGGGGAACCACGATTCACGCCTCGGCAGCTGGGTTCGCAACCACTGAGACGGCTTTCACACCGTCTACGCTGAGCGCCGGCGAGTTGGCCAGCGTTACGAATCGTTGCACCAACATCATCGGCAATGGTAGCACCTTCGGCATTTGCCGTAGCTGCCGGGCTGGTGGATTAGGTGCCGCCAGGTCGAACTAATTGACGTTGGTCGTTTGTGATTTATTGCATGGCCGTATAGAATCACTGGCGTAACTGGATGTCAGTTACTTTCTCGGGGCGTTACTGCTGCAAGTATGGCAGCAGTTGACGCCTCGATTTTGAAATTTTAAGATTTTCATGAATGTCGCTCGGAGGGGCACCGTCATGGGCGCGACAAAACTTGTCGTGGCAGCTGCTGTTTTATCGGCGGTTGCCGCGGCTCAAAACCCTGTTACCGCAGACTCGCCTTTTCAAGTCCGGTATGCGTCCAATCTGACCACCGGCGATTCAGTAATTAACATCACGAACACGGGCTCCAATGGCGATAATCTGTTTGGCCCCGGGACCGGTGGGAGCGATGGTAATATCTGCGTAAACGTCTATGCCTTCTCTCCAGATGAACAGCTTATATCGTGCTGTTCGTGTCTCGTAACTCCTAGCGGACTGGTCTCCCTTTCTGTTGCGAGCGATCTGATAAGCAACACGCTCACCGGTATCCGTCCCGACTCCGTGGTGATCAAACTTGTCTCTACACTGGCTGGAACCGGGGGAAGTGATGTGAACTGCACAAACAGCGCTGGTCTGGCCAGGGGGGCAGTCCTGGCTGCCGGGCTGGCAGCGTGGGGCACAACCATCCGCCCCGGAGTTGGCGGAGTTACCACAATGACGGAGACACCGTTCACGCCAGCGATGCTAAGTGATGGCGAACTGGCGAGCATCACCAACCGCTGCGCATTCACTATCGGCAACGCCAGCCCGTTTGGCATCTGTCGTTCTTGTCGAAGTGGCGGCCTCGGCGCTGCGAAGGGAAGGTAATCGCCCGGCCTTCCACCACGGGCATTAACCATTTTTGATTAGTCCCATTGGGGAATTGTATGGTACTAGGCCGGGTGGTAGTGTAAGCTCCGGGAGTACCAACCATGCGTTTCACTATGCTCGCTCTTGCGGCTGCTGCGCTATCCGCGGTGGCTGTTGCTCAAAATCCTATTACGGCAGATTCTCCGTTCCAAGTTCGGTACGCATCGAACTTGACGGTTGGTGATTCCGTGATCAACATTACAAACACCGGTGCCAACGGCGCAAGCCTCTTTGGACCTGGATTCGGTGGTGCCGTTGGGAACATCTGCGTCAACGTTTACGCGTTTTCGCCGGATGAACAATTGCAAGCCTGCTGCTCTTGTCTAGTAACGCCGGACGGATTAGTATCCCTTTCGGTAGTGAACGATCTCATTAGCAACACTCTGACTGGCATACGGCCGAGTTCCGTGGTGATAAAGCTAATCTCCACGCTCGCGGGTACGGGAGGGTCCGGAACGAGCTGCACCAACAGCGCCGCAACTGTCACGACCGCGACAATCGTGAGGGGAATGGCTGCCTGGGGAACGACGATCCACGCCGGAGCAACCGGGGGATTCGACACCACGGAAACAGCCTTCACGCCCTCGACTCTGAGCGCTGGCGAACTGGACAGCGTCGGCAATCGCTGCACTAACATCATCGGCAATGGCAGCACCTTCGGCGTTTGCCGTAGCTGCCGGGCCGGTGGGCTGGGCGCCGGAAGGTCGGCGAACTAAGTCGCAGCTAAGGGGCGCATCGATACATAGAGTGTGATTGATTAACTCCCAATCGAGCGCCCTTTCATTCTTTCACTGTAGCTGTCACCGAGGTTGCATTGGAGGGCGCAGCAAAACCGGCCGGTGCATTGATAGATATGACAGTCTGCCCGGGGCTCAAGGGAACAAAGTCACTACTTGCGGAGGGAGCGGGACCAGTAATTCTGACCGAAGAAGCCACCTTAGCGACTGCTGGGTTGCTGTTTTTCAAATCGAGGGTTGCGCTGACTCCCGGGCGCAGCCTTTGTGCGGTTATGTCGGCGCCTCTTAGTGTCTTGGGATCGAGATAGACGGACCAGAGTGCAATCTGCACAGGCCTGCTGGAATCCGACAAAGAGACCGTGAAGGGACGAGGGTCACGGACCAGAACCGTTCTTAGGTATTCAGCCTCATCGGGAGGACCATACGGTCCATACACCACCATAAAACCAGAGGGGGCCAGGAAAATTGGAGCACCGCGGACGCGATACCCAGGCGCGCTTGCAGTGTGTTCCACCGTTCCTGAATCGGCCAGCGCCTGGAGATGGTAGGGAGCCCGCATCTCGCCGGCTGGTATGTTAACCGTGATTGTCCCTGAACCGATCTCGTCGACCCGCTTCGAGAGAATCAGGGCTTTTGGATTACTGCTGGTTAGCGTTACATCCACGCCACCAGGGGGTGCGGGCTCACCCAGCAAAATCGAAGCCGACACTTCGAGATCCTTTCCAAGAAATATCTCCCCGGTCAAGCCGATTCCAGGCAGCTCGACATTAACCGTCACCGCGCTGAGTTCCGATGGAGTAGTGAAACCGGCTGGCGGAGTTGGGGTCAGGATTGTTTTGCCCAATCCGGCCGCATTGAACAGGGTGCTCGCTGACGTTTCTCCGGCGTTGAGGGTTAGCTCTGACTCTTTTACTGAGCCGACGGCCGGGTCCGAACTCGCGATCTTCACCTGGATCGGCGAACCACCGGAAATGGGTTGTTGTGTGATGAACTTACCAGATTGATCGAGGATTCCGGAGAACACCGTAATCTTGGCGGGCATATGCGGAGTAGTTTTAAAGGACGGCTGCTTGAAGGGGCCTGCGATCAAAATCGCCGATGGCGCGAGTGCGACCGCTCCACTAATACTGCCGAAGCCAGGGGCGGTAGCGGTGTAAGTGACGGTTCCTTTATCCCCAAGCGCCTGGACGTAAAAGTCCGGGGTCTCTCTGTATTGCCCATTCATCTTTAGAACGATTGATTTTGAACCAGCTTCCTCTGGATTTCGAGCCAGGAGCAACCGGCTCGGGTCGTCGCTCGTTATCGTCACTTGCAAGCCCCCTTCGGGAGCTGACTCGGCCAATCTCATGCTGGTAAACACTTCCAGATTCCGGCCGACCGTCACCGGCTCCGGTGCGAGGAAGCCTGGGGCGGCAAGTACACTGGCGCCCGTGAGGGCGGAAATTATAAGCAGATTCCGGAACGGACCATATTTCATAGTCACCTCGCGTATAGAATTCGTGCCGCAAAATTGATTCACAGCGGTAAAGCGCCGCCAATCGCCGGTACAGACAATCACGTGATGTTAAGAGTAACGAATGTATCTACCGTCGGCGTAGTATAGCCTCCCGGCTGTGACACCGAGATCGATGGCATCCCCGCACCCACGATTGTGACTGGTACAAACACATGATCGAGGCCTGGCTGCAATGATACAGTTGCGGGTACGGTCGCAGCGCCCGAACTGCTCTGGACCGAGATACGTAGCTGTTGATTGCCAGCCAAAGGTTGCGTTACGAAGCCGAGCGGATTACCGCTTGGGTCGAGAAGAGCCGCAAAGATTTGAAGTTGCTTACTGGTCTGTTGCGTGTGATCGATTGTCGTCGGATTCAAATCGACGATTACGAAACCAGAGTTCGTGAATTGAGCTGTCCCCGTCACAGGACTGACGCCTGGGAAGGTGGCTGTGTAGGTCCCTGAACCGGAATTAGCCCCCGCGTAGATGAAGAAGGTTCCGACCCTGGAGCCCTGGGCAATCGGAACCGTAATCTGTGACGCCCCCGGATCGGTGGCGTTGACGGCCAGCAGCAGTGAGGGCGAATTGCTTTGGATCGTCACAGTTGCCCCACCGCTTCCCGCAGGCGCCGGAATGGTTACGGTCGCCATCTGTTCAAAGCTGAACCCGATCAGGAATCCGCTGTCAATGATCAGGCTTTGACCTGTGACAGTTGCCGAGACGAAGGCCGACCCAAATCCCGTGGCGCTAACTGTGATTACTGCGGTACCGGGGCCTTGAGGTTGGAATAACGTGCTGCCGCTGCCCGATCCACCTGAGATTGTAATGGTTGGACCGACAGTGCCGACCGACGGCGTGTCGCTGCTGACAGTCACCGACACCGAGCCCCCGCCAATGACCAGCTGAGCAGCGCTGAAGACACCACCCGGAGCGGATCCGACGAAGACGGTGATGGTAGCGGCTCCAGCAGCCAGAGGCTCGCTAAACGAAGCTGCCCCGAAGCCGCCTGGGGATTGAATTAAAAGCCCGGGTGCGACGATGCTTACGGTTCCGTTTGCTGGGCTGAACCCGGCTGCGGAGAGTTGATACGAGGGGCTCGTGCCAGCGGCGCCCACTGCCTGCGCGTAGACGTCCGGTGTATGGTTTTGACCCGTGGTAATTGTGACCACCAGATCCTGCGTCCCAGTCGCTGTCGGGGACAATGCGAAAAGCAATTTGCTTGGATCGTTGCTATGGAATGTGAACGCCGTAGGCGCCCCGACCGGACCGCTAAGTGAGGCGCTCACGTTAGTCTCCAGACCCGCACCGATAGTTGCGCTGAACGCAATTATATCGGACGCCTGAACCGTGAAAGTAATCTGCGCGCCCGCGGTTGGATTTGTGAATCCAGTGGGAGCAGTGATAAGAACATCGACAACACCGGTGGTCGTTTTGCTTGCGACGAAATTCAAGCCTGCACTGCTCGTGCCGCTGCTGAATCCGACCGATCCAGGAGAAGTTGTCCCGATGCCGGGGGCATCTGTCGACACGGTTACGTTAACAGAGAAGCCACCGGCGATCTGCTCAATTGCGCCGGCACTACCGTCTGGATTTAGATAAACGGGCGCCACCGTTAGGGGCGTAGCTATGCCCTCAAACGTCGAGATTGGGTTACTCGTTCCATCGGGACCTTGCAGAATGAATCCGGCAGGAGCCAGAGTGATGGTAGCCTGTGCGTCGGCGTAGCCCGGCGCAGAGAGGGTGATCGTAACGGTGCCGGATGAGGCCAGCGCCTGGACGATCGTCGAGACTGTCGTTGTTCCCGCAGCGAGAATCGGCTGGATTTGGGGCTTTCCAGCCTGAATGCCGCCGCCGACTAGCGCCAAGCTAGGATTCGTGGACGTGATGGTGAGAGTCACGCCGCTTGGAGATGGCGCCGGAGGATTCAGCGTAATTGTAAGCGACGTTTGCAGATTCTGGCCGACAGTGGCGTTGTTAACGCTAATTTGCCCGCCTCCCGTAACCGTTGTGTTGGTCAGGGTGAAGCTGGCAGTGCCCGTAACACCAGTGACGGAGGCAGTTACTGCGTAGGTCCCGGCGGCGCCGTTCGCTGTGAATTGGACCGAAGTTGCCAGTCCGCTGCTATCGGTGATAACCACCGTCGTCTGGTTTCCTGCAAATGTTCCGCCAGGGCCTGACGCCGGCGCTGTAAACGTTACCGAAACTCCCCGAATCGCATTCCCACCTTGATCGGTAACTTTCGCTACCAGTGGATTTGCAAACGCTGTGTTAGTTCCCGCGCTCTGCAAGGAGCCGCTTACCGCGGCAATTGCTGCCGCGGGGCCCGGCTGATTCGTGAGTGTGAAACTTGTAGTTATGCTCGTGCCGTTGACGGTGGCGGTCACGGTATAGGTGTTCGCAACCGCGTTGGCCGTGAGCACTGCTGACTGGGCGATACCAGACGCGTTCGTTACCGCGGTGTTTAAGTTGCCCGCGAACGTTGCACCGGCGCCGCTTACAGGCACCACAGTAAATGTCACCGTCACCCCGCTGACCGGGTTACTCAAAGCATCCTTAACAAGAACTGTCAGCGCACTCGCGAAAGGAGTAAGAATAGGCGTACCTTGCGAGTTGCCGCCATTTATTGCGATGGAAGCCGGAGCGCCGGCTGTGTTAGTCAATGTGAAGGTGGCCGTGGCCGCCAGCCCACTTACACTTGCCGTCACGCTGTAGCTGCCCTTGGTTCCATTCGCCGTGAACACCGCCGAGGTCGCGGTACCGGTAGCATCGGTTACCGCCGTGTTCGCGTTTCCAGCAAACGTGCCGCTGGCCCCGCTCTGTGGCGGCGCCCCAAATGTCACCGTCACTCCGCTCAGCACGTTGCTGCCGGCATCCTTCACCACCACCGACAGTTGAGACGCGAAGGCCTGATTGATCTGCGCGCTCTGTCCCGACCCGCCCGAAACCGTGATCGAAGCCGGAGCGCCGGACGTATTCGTCAACGTAAAGGTGGCCGTGGCCGCCAGCCCACTTACACTTGCCGTCACGCTGTAGCTGCCCTTGGTTCCATTCGCCGTGAACACCGCCGAGGTCGCGGTACCGGTAGCATCGGTTACCGCCGTGTTCGCGTTTCCAGCAAACGTGCCGCTGGCCCCGCTCTGTGGCGGCGCCCCAAATGTCACCGTCACTCCGCTCAGCACGTTGCTGCCGGCATCCTTCACCACCACCGACAGTTGAGACGCGAAGGCCTGATTGATCTGCGCGCTCTGTCCCGACCCGCCCGAAACCGTGATTGAAGCCGGAGCGCCGGTCGTATTCGTCAACGTAAAGGTGGCCGTGGCCGCCAGCCCACTTACACTTGCCGTGACGCTGTAGCTGCCTTTCGTTCCATTCGCCGTGAACACCGCCGACGTCGCCGTACCGGTAGCATCGGTTACCGCCGTGTTCGCGTTTCCAGCAAACGTGCCGCTGGCCCCGCTCTGTGGCGGCGCCGCAAACGTCACCGTCACTCCGCTCAGCACATTGCTGCCTGCATCCTTCACAACCACCTTCAGTTGAGACGCGAAGGCCTGATTGATCTGCGCGCTCTGTCCCGATCCGCTCACAACCGCGATCGAAGCCGGAGCGCCGGACGTATTCGTCAACGTAAAGGTGGCCGTGGCCGCTAGCCCACTTACACTTGCCGTCACGCTGTAGCTGCCCTTCGTTCCATTCGCCGTGAACACCGCCGACGTCGCCGTACCGGTAGCATCGGTTACCGCTGTGTTCGCGTTTCCAGCAAACGTGCCGCTGGCCCCGCTCTGTGGCGGCGCCCCAAATGTCACCGTCACTCCGCTCAGCACATTGCTGCCTGCATCCTTCACCACCACCGACAGTTGAGACGCGAAGGCCTGATTGATCTGCGCGCTCTGTCCCGACCCGCCCGAAACCGTGATTGAAGCCGGAGCGCCGGACGTATTCGTCAACGTAAACGTGGCCGTGGCCGCCAGCCCACTTACACTTGCCGTCACGCTGTAGCTGCCCTTCGTTCCATTCGCCGTGAACGCCGCCGAGGTCGCGGTACCGGTAGCATCGGTTACTGCCGTGTTCGCGTTTCCAGCGAACGTGCCGCTGGCCCCGCTCTGTGGCGGCGCCGCAAACGTCACCGTCACCCCGCTCAGCACGTTGCTGCCGGCATCCTTCACCACCACCGACAGTTGAGAAGCGAAGGCCTGATTGATCTGCGCGTTCTGTCCCGACCCGCCCGAAACCGTGATCGAAGCCGGAGCGCCCGGCGTATTCGTCAATGTGAAGGTGGCCGTGGCCGCTAGCCCACTTACACTTGCCGTGACGCTGTAGCTGCCCTTGGTTCCATTCGCCGTGAACACCGCCGACGTCGCCGTACCGGTAGCATCGGTCACCGCCGTGATCACGCCTCCAGCAAACGAAACGCTGGCTCCGCTCCCCGGCGCCGCAAACGTTACCGTCAACCCGCTCAGCGGGTTCCCGACTCCATCTTTCACCACCACCTTCATCTGATTCGCGAAGGCCGTGTTAATCTGCGCGCTCTGTCCCGATCCGCTCACAACCGCGATCGAAGCCGGGGCGGAAGCGTTGACAGTAAGCGTAAATGTGGAGGAAGTTCGACCCACCGTATCATTGACCGTGATAGTAACCGTATTCGGCCCAACGGCTTGTGCGACTGGAATTCCCGAAATCACGCCGGTATTAGGATTGATCGAAAGGTTAGATGGCAAACCCGTTGCGGAAAATGTATACGGCGGGCTACCCCCGCTCGCGACCACAGGGAAGTTGTATTGAGTTCCGACCGTGGCGTTGGTTAGAGCGGTAGTCGTGATGGTCACCGGGCCGTTGACCGTCACGGTCATCGTGACGTCCGCAATATTGGTGCCGCTAGCATGCAGTGTAGTCGTGCCTGGACCTACCGAGGTCACCGGGACGCGAAGCGTTGGCACATTACTGCCGTCCCAGAAGAAACTAACGTTGGGAGGTACGGTGGCAACGTTGGGGTTGCTGGAGCTGGTGTTGACCACCAGTCCGTCGAGAATCGAAAAATTCGATCCTCCAGGCACTGTCGCGAACAGTTGCAAGTTAACGAAAATCTGCTGTCCGTTCCCTACGATGGTGGCGGTCGGGTTGGCCCAGGCGATGGTGGCTCCGATCTGTAATACGAGTGGTGAGGGGGCTGAGAAACCTGGTCCGGATGCGCCTATGCTGGAGGCGCCAACATTTACCGCCGTGATTTGTGCCGTTCCGCTCGTAGCACCCTGCGCGATATTGACAGTTTGGGGCGATAGCGTGATTTTGGCGTCGTTTGTCAACGTGACCGCGACGCCCCCCGATGGAGCGGGTTGCGAGAGAGTTACTGTCAAGGTGGCCGTCTGTCCGAGCTGTAGCGACGTGTTGGGGGTGGACAACGTGATGTTCCCCGGCGGCGCAACAGTAACGTTGGACGTGGTATCGGCAAATCCAGGCGCGCTAGCCGTCACGACCGTCGTGCCGGGTGAAACCCCTGTCACCTTGAAACTGACCACCTGGGTACCTTGCGAGACAGGCAGCGATGGCGGAACTGTGGCGACGCCGGTCATGCTCGACTTCAGGGTGAAAGTGATGGCGCTCGGAGCCGGACCGGAAAGGGTCAACGTCAGGGTCCCATCTCCTGTGGTGCCAAGAACCGTCAAATTAGCAGGCGACAACACTGCGGTCAGAGCCACGGTGATTTGCGAGGTCGCCGTGGTGAGGCCGGGCGCGGACGCCGTGATCGTAGTCGGGCCATTCGCAACGCCGGTAATAGTCGGCTGGCGAGTGGGAGAAGTCTGGCCCGCGTTGAAGCTAATAGAGTTCGAGGACAGCGTCGCCTTCGAGGTGTCGCTATCCATCAAGGTCACCGTGACCGGTCCTTGAGGCGGCATCGCCAACGTAATAGGGAATGGAACAGTGTCTCCGGGCGCGAGCGTCAGTGTGGTGGGTATGAGTATACTCGGCTGAGCGACAACTACCATAGCGCTGCCGGGTTGGAAAGCTCCACTCGAGGCAGTAACGGTCGTATTTCCAGGTGCCAGCGGTGTTACCTGGACATTGACGCCGGTCGAATTGGCAGGTACGGTGGCACTTGCCGGCATGCTAATCAATGTGGAATCGAACCCCGTAAAGTTCACAACTTGCGGATTTACGGCAGGGTAACTAAAAGTTACGGTCAAGGCCGCTGGCGCGGTGGTCAAATTTAGAGGGTTCGGAGTGAGTGTGATTGTCGCCACGTTCGCAGTAATCGTGACGGTTGCGGGGACGCTGTCCACGAACCCGTCGTTCACGATCAACTGAGCTACGTAGGTTCCGGCCAGGTCGGCGGTGAACGTCGGCGCTTTTGTATTTGCTCCCGACAGGATTGCAGTGCTCGAAGCTGGAATGGTAGTAAGACTCCACTTGAACGTCAATGGGTCGTTATCAGCGTCGGAGGAGCCACTTCCATCCAACGTGACCAGAGCTCCAACCGTTACGTTCTGGTTCGGACCTGCGTTAGCAACCGGTGGCGTATTAGTGGTCGTTATTGTCACAGTCGCCGGGGCGCTGCTGAGAAATCCGTTGTTAACGATCAGCTGAGCGACATAGACTCCAGGAAGGTCGGCGACGAATGTCGGACTCGCGATGGTGGCTGGCATAGGCGACAATTGCGCTTTGCTGCCCTGAGGCAGCGTGATCAATGACCAACTGAGCGTCAGTGGTAACGATTGCGGGTCAGTTCCCGATCCCTTGAGCGTCACCGTCGTCCCATGGACTACAGTTTGGTTCGGCCCAGCCTGCGCCGTAGGTGCCTGTACGGCGTTTGTACTGATACTTACTGTGGCTGGCGCGCTGTCGACTTGGCCGTCATTGACAATCAGTTGAACGACATAAGTCCCGGGAAGGTCAGCTGTGAATGTTGGGTTTACAATATTCGCGTTATTCAAAACGGCCTTGCTGTTGAGCGGCAGCGTAATCAAAGACCATTTGTATGTCAAAGGATCGCCGTTCACATCGGTGGATCCGGAGCCGTTCAACTGTACGAATGCTCCTATCGCGACGACCTGGTTCGGGCCGGCATTCGCTACGGGGGGCGTATTTGCCGTCGTAATAGTGACCAGAGACGGCGGGCTGCTCACCTTACCATCGTTGACCACTAATTGAACCACGTACGTGCCAGGCAAATCGGCCACAAACGAAGCCATGACGGACTGGGCTCCGAAGATGACGGCGGCACTGTTCATCGGCGTGCTCTTGAAACTCCACAAATAGGTGAGAGGATCGCCATCGACGTCAGAAGAGTTACTGCCATTCAAATGCACAGTTGAGCCAACTTGAACAGTTTGATTGCTGCCGGCGCTTGCCACCGGGGGCGAGTTGATGGTACTCACGGTCACGGTCGCGCTGTCGGTTCCCACACCGTTAGAGAGCACCAACTTAATGACATAACTACCTTGTGCATCTATAACAAAGGAGGGTGCAACAGTATTAGCTCCCGTTAGTGCGGCCTGCGACCCTGGCGGGACCGATACGAAGGACCAACTATAAGTTAATGTTCCGACGCCGCTAGGATTACTAGATCCCGAACCATTTAATACGATAGTGGCGCCTACGACGCCAGTTTGATTCGGACCGGCATTGGCCACCGGATTCGCGAACGACCACACGAGGTTTGAGAAGTCAAAAGTAACCGAGCGATCGACCAGAATGGTGAACGAATCCATGCTTTGAACCTGGGCGTTAGTTGCCGCAGGGCCAAAATGTATGACATTCTTGCCTGGCACGATTTGCACGCTCGGAACAAGGCTTGATAGAACAGCGGTGACCCCATTAACCGACGGGCCTGTATTGAGAAGAGTGGCTGTGTAGGTTACGTCGTATTGCGTACGCGTGACGCGCGTTTCATTTTGATATTGGTACCCTATGATTGAAAGGTTCGCCGCCCCAAATACAGTTCCGGGCAGGAACATCAATAAAGCGAACACGATTCGACACACGTATTGCATAATGACCTCGCAGCTTATAAGCCCCGATAAAGACCTTCTCTTAAAGGCCCGGATCGCTTGGTTACACTTCTCGGTTTAGATATCCAGTTACGGTTGTCCGTGCTGCCGGCTATCCGGCTGCGACGACGCAGACGCTCCGTTTAATTCTTCCTCGATGATCTGACGAAAGTTTTCGTACGACAGCATCCCACTATAGAACCGACCATTTAGTAGAAAGCTTGGCGTCCCCGTCACCCCTAACGTTTGAGCTTCCGTCGCATAGCTCTGCACACGCGCAGCTTGCTCTCCAGAGTCCAGGCATTTGTCGAAAGTCTCGGTATTGAGCTGTAAGAAGCGAGCAGCCTCCTTCAGTGCAGGAATTTCGAGCTGCTTGGTCTGTTCCAGCCGATCGTGATACTCCCAGTACTTTCCTTGCGCCTCGGCGCAACGCGTTGCTTCAGCGGCTTTCGGGGCGTTCGGGTGCATAGGCAGCGGCATGTCTTTATAAGCAAAAGCCAGCTTGCCTTTGAAGTCCGCTTCGAGTTTGTCCAGCGTGGGTTGAACCTGCTGGCAGTAAGGGCACTCGTAATCGGCGTATTCCACCAACACCACTCGAGCATCCATAGGCCCTCGAACTGGAGTACTTTTCAGTGCTGCCTCTACGCGGGGAGCAGCCACGCGAAACGAGATTTTGGCTTGACCGCGCAGGTTTTGCAGATAGTCAGCTTTGAGCTTGGTCATCCTACGCTGGCGCAATGCCTCGATGATCTTTCCGCGGACGGCTTCGTACGGCTCTTTCGTATCAACGCCCTCGAAATACACGTGCAAGGCTTCCTCGGAGGGATCTTTCGCGATTGCCTGATTCACATGCTTGTCCAGCAGCTCAGCGACAGTCAGGTGCTCTTTTTTGGCCTGATCTTCCAACAAATATTGGTCGACGTAATCGGCCACGACCTTCTGTTCGGCCTCGTAAAAAGCGGTGCGTGCTTGGAAAAGCGCCGTGGGGTTCTTTTGTTCAAAATCAGAAAGGGTTATTTTGGTCCCGTTGATCTCAACGATGACCACCGAATTGTTCGGTCGATCAGGGCTCGCGGCAAAAGCACTTACCGCGGCTAAAATTGCTGGTACAAACGCCAGGGTTCGCATCCGTAATTCTCCGTTTCGGACAGATTGCATATCTTTAACTAACGACCAAATTCATTCTCAAAATTCGGGTAACCGGGTGGTAGCCCGGTTACCCAAACAAATCCTAAATAGACAACCTAGTTCGCCGTCCTCCCCGCGCCCAATCCACCAGCCCTGCAGCTACGGCAAATGCCGAAGGTACTGCCATTGCCGATGATGTTCTGGCAACGATTGGTAACGCTGGCCAACTCGCCGGCGCTCAGAGTCGACGGTGTGAAGGCTGTCTCAGTGGTTGCGAACCCAGCTGCCGAGGCGTGGATCGTGGTTCCCCAGGCCGCCAGTCCGGTCGCAAGTGGCCCGGGCGTGGCTGCGCTGTTGGTGCAGCTCGTGCCAGACCCACCCGTTCCCGCGAGCGTAGAGATCAGCTTTACCACGACGGAACTGGGACGGACACCGGTTAGTGTGTTGCTAATCAAATCGTTCACTACCGAAAGGGATACTAATCCATCCGGCGTTACTAGACAAGAGCAGCACGATACCAATTGTTCATCCGGCGAAAACGCATATACGTTGACGCAGATGTTACCAACGGCACCGCCGAATCCCGGTCCAAACAGGCTTGCGCCGTTGGCGCCCGTATTCGTGATATTGATCACGGAATCACCGGCCGTCAAATTCGATGCGTATCGAACTTGAAACGGTGAATCTGCCGTGATCGGGTTTTGTGCAACTGCGACCGCTGCAAGCGCAATGGTCGCAAAAATCAGCTTAGTGAGATGCATAGTGTGGTTACTCCCGGGAGGTACTTTAGCATTGCAACGTCGTAGGTACAATCGTCTAATCGACATAGCCCAAAGGCTTATGTCTTTCGGATTGGAACTAAACCCCCAGCAACCGATCGCGAAGACCCAAATCCGGCGTCCGAAGGGCAGAAATTGGGGCGAAAGTCCACGGAAAGGCAGGAAAAGTTATAGAAACATCTAGCTCCCCCCGGCGTCTCGCGTATAGTACTTATTCGCTTGCTTTCTAGTGCGTCTCGCGTAATAGTGGTCGAGGAGGAACCAGATGCGGAGGACTTTAGTTTCGGTATTTTTGGCCTTGGGACTGTCGTACTGTGCGGTGGGAGCAACCGTTGATGTTCAGGTGGATAACCTCGGGTCAGGTTCGTACCGCTATTCATATCAATTGAGTGGATTCGCTTTTCAAGTGAACCAAGAACTGGACTTTGATTTCGACCCGGCACTTTATAGCATGCTAACGAATGACGTTGTTGGCACTGGCTTTGATGGCGTCGTGTTTCAGCCGAACAATCCCCCGGGTGCGCCTGGCGAGTTTGGGATCTCGGCGAATACGAACAATCCATCCCTCGCGGGCCCTTTCAGCATTGATTTTAAGTTTGTGGGTTCAGGGTCTCCGAGCGGCCAACAGCCCTTCTCGCTGAATCAGTTCAACGCCGATGGCACCTTCGACCATACCATCGAAACAGGTACGACCACGCCGGTCACGGGAACGACCTCGGTGCCCGAACCTGCGAGCGCGGACCTTGTCGTTTTAGGAGTACTGGTGGTCCTGCTAGGCTCAATCCTGATTCGGGCGAGAAATTCGATTCTCTTTGTTTCTTAGCGTACCGTTACTGTCTCGCTTTCTTACAGGAAGCAATCTAGCTTATACTGAAGGCGGCGGCCCTACAGTTATTGTCCCTGGCTGTAGATGCATCTAGGTACTCCCGTGATTGTAGGTCCGCTACACCGAGTCACTGACATACAAGCCTGAGGGGCAAGACACTCACGCAATAGATTACGGCCTATAATTTCATCAAGATTGCCCCGCTGCCCTTTCGAAACGCTGTTTGAGCATATCTTTTTCGAGACTTAGATCAGCCACGAGTTTCCTGAGCCGACCGTTCTCTTCCTCAAGCTCCTTCGCGCGCTGAACCGCCTTCGCATCTACGGAACGGTACTTCGCTCGCCAAGCGTAGACAGTATGCTTGGATACCCCCTGCTCACGTGCGACTTCGGCCGCGAGCCGGCCCGCCTCGAGTTCTCTAACGACGGCCAGGATCTGTGTTTCAGTGTGTTTTCTCTTTGACATCCTGCCCTTGCTTTCGCTGACGCCATCAATGGTTTCCATCCAGAATCGGAGGACATGTTCGCGGGACATTCAAGTACCGACAAGAACGGGATCGTCCATCATGTTCACTGTAACTGCCGATTCTTTCAATTTTCGCGATCGAGGCTCCCTTTCTCGAGTGAGCCGCCGTCATAAACACCACTGGGGTGCCATTTTCCTGGCCACCCGTTTTCTAGGCGTCCGACCGGAGCCCTCGCCAGTCGGACGAAAATGTCGCTCAGGTTTCTCAGTCTCTCTGCTGAGACCAGTTTATGTTCACTTCGTACCCGGGGGTCCTATACTCAGAGGGAACAATACTATACCGAGGTAATGCGATTCAATCCTCAAAGTGGAATAGCCAAAAGGATTAGGCTCTTTCCACATAGTGGGCTAAAGGTACTAATTGGAGTGTTTGGCTCTTGACACTCTAGTCCTGGTATGAGAATCTCTCCATGAACCGCTATTCGGAGGGGTTCGTATGACGAGTATTCAGAAACTGGCCGGATTTCGCGTAATATTGGTCCTTACACTAGCGTGCGTTGGATGTATCGCTTGCGCTCGCACTGCAAACGCGGCCTTCCTGGGACCCTACGCTTTGAGCAATTTCACGATAAGCCAGACGGATCCAACTGACGGCTCAACTGTGATGTCGCCCGACGGTGGCCTCTCCGTTGTTATCACCGGCGGAAACAATGGTAGCGGGAATCCTAGCGAAATCGACTGGTTCATCATTGCGCCTGCGAGCGGAATAGCAACTTTCAACTGGGCTTATTCTTCCCAAGATACTCCGGGATTCGACGGCGGCGGTTTCCTTGTAAATGGCAGTAACACCATTCTTTCGGTGACGGATGGGGAATCCGGGAGCGAAAACGTTGGCATTTTCGCTGGACAAACCTTCGGCTTTTTTGCGGCGACGGCCGACAACACGGGCGAGCCCGGTGTTCTCACAATCAGCAATTTCAGCGGTCCCGTTCCGGTCCCTGAGCCGGGCACCGCTATCCAAGTCTTCGGAGCAGCCTGTATCGCATCCTGCAAGTACTTGAGGAGGACGAAGCCATGAAACGTTGGCCCCTGATAATCGTGGCGCTGAGTCTGGGAGCTCAGCTGCTGTTCTCTCAGCCGCGGAACTTCACTCCGACGGACATCTCCGGGCAAATCCAGCTAACGGCCAAAACGAATCTTCAGGCTTTGGCCGCGCCAACGACGCCGCTCTCGGTTAGGGCCGGCGAGTTATCGCTGTCCCGGGAGAAGGGTGCCGCGCACTTATCGCAGCCCCCGGAGAAGGGGAGGGGTATTCCTTTGTTGCGGCCGCCACAATTGAGCCGCCCTCTAAGTTTCTCGGCTTTGAGCAGCTCAGTGACGCCTTCAACTCAAGCGTTGACTGTGGGACCGACCGGCAGCTTTGGTTTTAATGGCATGACGCATCTCGATCAACGGTTGGCTAACAACGGTAACCAGTTCAGTGTCGAACCGCCTAACACGAGTATCGCGGTGGCCAATGGCTACGTGTTGGAGGGCGTGAACAACGCGGTCCAGGTATATAGCACCAACGGTACACCCCTCCTGCCTTCAGTATTGTCTTCGAATCAAGTCTTTGGGCTCGGGCCGGCGATTAATCGGAACACGAATGTATACGGTGTGTTTCCTACCGACATGCATGTCTTTTATGATCAGTCAATCAATCGGTGGTTTATTGTACAACGCGCCCAGGATGAAGACGTTTTGGGTAATCCGTTGCCCTCATCACATTTATATATAGCGGTGAGTCAAACAGGCGACCCGACTCAGAGCTACAACGTCTATACGATGGATAGTACGAACGCGTCGAATTTTGATTGCCCTTGTATCTTCGACTACCCGCAGCTAGGCGCCGACCAAAACGCATTCTACATATCGGGGGATGAGTTCACGCCCTTCTTCACCTTTGTGGATGCGGCCATACTTGCAATTTCGAAAGCATCGTTGGCGGGGGGAGCGCAATCGCCGCCTGCGGCTCGGTTTCTTATTCCTTTAAGTAGCGGCTTCGAATTTGCAATTCAACCGGCCGTTACGCCGCCTGGGGGTAGTTATTTCGTCGCGAACATTAGCCAGGGAGGCGCGGGACTCGAATACTTCGTCAGCAGCCAAGGTCAATTCGGTTTTGACAGCAATCTCGCCGTATGGGCGATGACCAACACCAGCTTCATCGACAACCCTTCGATGATCAGTAAGATCGGTCTCACCGAATCCCTATTTCCAACCCTGTCATATACGGTTCCGGATGTTGCGAACCAAAAACCTGGCCCTCCTGGTTCCCGGCCGCTGGGAGAAGGCATGACTCCACCGGGGCCCTTGGAGCTCATCGATGGTGGTGATACACGGGTACAGTCGACATCATACGTGGCCGGACGCCTGTGGGTAACTCTGGCCACTGAGTTGTTCGATAACTCTGGAAATCGGGTGATAGGAGTTGCGTACTTCGTGCTTTCACCGACCTTTCGGTCGGGAGTGTTGAACTCCAGCATCCTGCGCGAGGGGTATCTGTTGGTTCCGGGGAACCATCTGTTGCGTCCCGCATGGGCCGTGAACGCGCAAGGCAGTGGCGCCCTGGTATGCACGCTAGTAGGCCCGAGCTATTTTCCAAGCACCGCGTTTCTACCTTTTAGTCTGACTTCGACGTCATCGGTTCTCCAATTGTCTGGCGCCGGAACTTCGCCAGAGGATGGCTTTACCGGATATACGGGCAGTGGCCAGGTCGGCGTCGCGCGGTGGGGAGACACATCATCTGCTGCTGTTGATAACTCTGGCGTGATTTGGCTGGGGGCTGAGTACATTTCCAGCGAACCCCGGACACCGCAGGCCAATTGGGCCACGTTCATAACAAAGTACACAGGTCAATGACCGGGGTGAGCCTATGTTTTCTGTGATGAAACGCAACGTCCTGCGTCGCGAGTGAGTGTGGTTAATACGGCTACAGCACGAGCAAAGGATGTGACGAAACTAGTAGACGGCGGTTTAGTCCTTTTGGACGCATCGCTCAAGCCAGTTGCGTTTGACCGCGGCGCAATCACTATTCTAAACGGGTCGCAGGCGCACCACGAGAATTCGGATCGTGAGATTTCCATTCCCAAAGAGATTTTGGACGTAATCAAAAACCACAATCCCTTGGATCTGGCCTCCGTAAGGCTGCATTTCTGGACACCCAGCGGGAAGTATAGTCTACGAGCGTATCGCATCGAGCCCCAGGCGGAAACGTTGACCGAACCGCTGGTGGCCCTACATTTTGTTAGAGCCTCTTCCGCTGAAACGGCGGTTCGCGATGTTGGCGCCCGATACCGTCTGACGGAACGGGAGCAACAAGCGTTGATAGGTATTGTCAGTGGCCTTTCCAGCAAACAACTGGCTGCTCAGATGAAAATCAGTCCAAACACTGTCAAAGCTTACATCCGCTTGATCATGGTCAAGATGGGCGTTGAAAGCCGGGCCGAGATTGCTGCCAAGCTTCTTCTATAACCGTGGCGTCTACAGCTCAACCTTGACGTGAGTCAAGACCGCTTGAAATAGCGCTCCAGTACGAATTTTCACACCTCAAACTGCCGGAGCCGCACAGCATCGAACGAACAGGCACTCGGAGGAAGATACCCGTCCCTCGAAACGGCCCCGGCAGTTTAGAAGTGTACTACACAATCCACCAAACTAATACTCAAGTAATATAACCCGAGGCACAAATTTCCGATACATTTTTTTTAAAAAAAGCGCAGCGAACGAAGCAACGGAGTCCATGAGGACGGGAACTGCCTCTACTCCTTTTGCCAAGATAGAACCGCCGTCGCCCCTCCGGTGTGCTCGTAATATTCGACCGTTATGAGGTGATTTCCGGCGCTCATCGTTTCCGTGATTCCGTACTGCGTGGCAGCTTGGTCCCGCCACCTGGCCCAGGTGACACCATCAATCGACAATCGCATGCCATCGGAAATAGTTGCGAGGAACACGTAATTGCCCTGGTCAAAATGAAAGACTCCTTGCCAGCGAACTGAGAAATCAGGGCCTCTCACTGAACTGTCAGGAGTGCCGGCTCCCCAAGTAAAGTTTATTTGATTGTCGGTCCTGATAAACACGGGATTGCCGCTCAGATCGAGATTGTTGTAATAGCAACCCGTAAAGGCGCCCGTTGCAGGCGCCGGACAAGTTGTGGGACTCACTGCTCCAGGCCCCGGCGTGGTTACCTGAATGCTATTGCTTGCCATCGAATAATTTCCGGCGGCGTCAAAAGCCTTAACGGAATAGGTATATTGAGTTCCACTCGACACTGTTGTATCGAAGTACAGAAGAGACGTTCCGGATACTGAGCCGAGAACCGAACCGTTCCTGATAATTTGATAACCGGCAACCCCGACGTTATCGGTGCTGGCAGCCCAAGCAAGGTCGACCTCACCGGGGCTCTTCGCTACGCCCGAAACGAGATTGGGCGTCGTCGGAGGTTGCCCATCCGATGCGGCGCCAACTAACACCATGGTACGGGCCACGGCGTTACCGCTACCGTTGCTGACGACCAAGGTATAGGTTGTCGATTGAGACGGCGAGACTAATATTGAAGTAGTGCGTGTTACATCTCCAACTCCACTATCGATAGTCGCCGTGCTCGCTCCCGAAACACTCCACGACAAAGTTGTCGATTGCCCGGCCGTAATCACGGATGGTGTGGCGGTGAAGAATGCAATAGCCGGCCGTTGCACTGACGGAGCGCTTCCTTGCCAGGACAGCTTGGCGATGCCTGCGCCGGTGTGTTGATAGTACTCAACCGTAACCAGATGGTTTCCCTGGCTGATCGATTGTGAAAATTGATATGAGTTAGGAGGCTGATCCTGCCAGCTCGACCACGCGACGGTGCCGTCGATCGACAATCTCATGCCATCGGATGTGGTCACGTTGAAAGTGTAGTTTTCTTGCGCGAAGGTAAACATACCTTGCCATCTCACAGAGAAGCCCGAGGATGACAAGGATCTGTCAGGCGAGCCGAAGCCCCAGTCAAAATTGATCTGGCTGTCTGTTTTGATAAACACCGGTTGCCCTGTTAAATTCGTGTTATTGAAGTAGCACCCTGTGAAGGCGCCAGTAGCGGGAGGCGGGCACATCGCGGCCGGAACCGGTGCCGCGGGTGTAGTCACTTGAGCAGCGTTACTAGCGGCTGAGAGATTTCCGGCAGCATCATACGCTTTGATGGCATAGAGATAAGTTGTGTTTGCGGACACCGCGGAGTCGGAGTAGGACAGCGCTGTGCTGGGCACCGAATTGATCGCCGCGCCGTTTCGGAAGATTTGGTATCCCGTCACTCCGACGTTATCGGTGCTGGGTCTCCAAGTCAGATCAACTTCAGTCTGGCTCTTGGCAATTGCCGAGATAAGCGTTGGCGCTGTGGGTGGCTGTGTGTCGGGAGCCGGTGGCACATTGACCGTTACTGTCACAGATGCAGTGGAGCTACCCCCGGCGTTGGTGGCATTCAGCGTATAGGTAGTTGTATGAGCTGGCGAAACGGACTTTGAGGTAAGAGTTGACACATCCCCTATTCCGTTATCGATGCTGATAGTGGTTGCTCCAACAACGTTCCACGACAATAGAGTGGACTGTCCGGCCGTGATGATCGTCGGCGAGGAAACAAATGAGCTTATCGCAGGCGGATTCACCCCCGGAGTTGGCGGAGGCCCAGAAGGAGGACTAATCGTCTGATCCAGGAAACCGCCGAAATCGGTCGTCCAATACCAGCCATAGGTTGAATTGGGGTTATACGTCCGAGCAATGCCGATCACGACGAAACCAGCACCCAGCATGTTCTGCCGGTGAGCGAAGGTGCAATTGCCGCTCGCGTCTGCATCGCAAGCATTCAACCAGCCATTGAACGCATCCTGAGCAGTGGCAAGCCCGGCGGCAATGTTTTCTCCCCAAGGAGCGTACGGATAACCGAAGGCCGGGAAACGTGTCGATGGATTCCTACCCAGACTATCCGTGTGACTCACATAGTTCTTTGCCGCCATGTCATTGCTCATCCATTGCGACGAGGCCTCCAGGGCAGCTGATACCTGTAGTGGGCCCACGTTGTTTTGGTTGCGGTAATTGTTGATTAACGTAAGAAACGACCACTCTTCGCTGTCTAGAGCAGGAGTGGGAGTGGGAACGGGTGCACTCTGTCCGCAAAAATTCGCCGAGCAGCCCGGCTCATAAGTCCAAAATGGAATGCCGCCGGAATAAACGCAGGAAACGCCCGCGATGTTGGCGTCGGGCGCCAAAATTGCAGCCAGATGAAGGGGGTCCTGCCATCCGTTCAAGACAATCGCCACCGGATCGCTGATTGCAAACGCCAGATCTTCGCTGATGATGCTATAGCCCAAACTGGCCGCCGTAGTGTCGTAACCTTGATGAGGGTTGAATCCGGGCGTGTTCGGCGTATTTGTCGCCATGTAAGCGATGAATTGCGTGGCCCGGATCTCCGCATCCTTCATTCCGACTGAATCCATCGTCAGACCGGGCAATCCGTTTTGGGCTCGCAAGCTGTTGATTTGACTGAAGAGCCCGTTTATCATGCCATCGTCGCACCAGCTTTGACCATTGGATAAGCCGATTTGGTGCGTAATAGTACTTTGGGCCAATAAACCGTTTTCCGTTGAAAACACAAGGGATAAGAGCACGGGAAAGAATGAGAAGCGGAGAAACGTATTCATAATGTATTTAGTGGCGGGATTCCCTTTCGTAATTTGTTGCTGGCCGATCTGAAAATGCACTCTTCGTAAGGCAGAAAGCGCTCTTGGACTCAAAATGGCTTCGGGAAGGAGCGCCAGGGATGGCAAGACCGAGGAAGAAATCCGATAGTACTATCGACGCCATAGTTCCAGTCCGACGCGAGATTGTCAATCGGCGGACTGACCATAGAACTGTATGGTCAAAATGACGAATTTCTCAATTTATGATTGGTAGGAAGAACAGGGGCAGGTCACGAGCAATGGGCTGCCGACGAAGCGCCCCTGAGAAGCCTCACGACCTTCGTCAAGATCTCCGCCTTCAGCACTTATGTTTTCGGCCTCACTGGATATTAAGCACCACCGACGTGAACGAGTTCGGCGTGCTAAAGCCCGTCGGCTGGGACACGGAAATCGTGGCCATCCCCGCACTCACAATCGTGACTGGTACCAGCGCGTGATCGGTGCCTGGCATAACCGTCACAGTTGGCGATACGGTTGCGGCGGCTGCGTTGCTCTGCACCGCAACATGTAGCTGCTGATTGCCAGCCAGAGGTTGCGTTGTGAAGTTGATCGGCGAACCGTTTTGATCGAGGAGCGCGGCGAATATCTCGAGTTGTGTGCTGGTTTGCGTCGTGTGATCGACGGTCGTCGAACCAGTTGGGATGATCACGAAACCAGAGTTGGTGAATTGAGCTGTTCCCGTTACAGGGCTGACGCCTGGGAAGGTTGCTGTGTATGTCCCTGAACCGGAATTAGCGAGCGCATAGATGTAGAAGGTTCCGACCCTGGAGTTCTGAGCCATCGGAACTGTGATGTGCGAAGCCCCCGGATCGGTAGGGTTGACGGCGAGCAATATTGAAGGCGAATTGCTTTGGATGGTCACGGATGCCCCTCCACTTCCCGCCGGGGCAGGAATGGTTACGGTCGCCGGTTGCTCAAGGTTCTGACCGATTAGGATTCCGCTGTCAATGAGCAAGTTTGCACCTGTAATAGTTGCCGTGACGGTCCCCGAACCAAATCCCGTGGCGCTGGCGGTGATTCCTGCGGAACCGGCGCCTCCGGGCTGGAACAACGTGTTGGCGCTACCCGATCCACCTGAGATTGTGATGGGCGACGCGCTGATGCCGCCGACCGACGGCGCATTGCTGGTTACATTAACCGACACCGACCCACCGCCAATGACCAGCTGGACAGCGCTGAACACACCACCCGGCGCAGATCCGGTGAAGACGGTGATGGTAGCGGCGCCAGCAGCGAGAGGCTCGCTAAACGAAGCCGCCCCGAAGCCGCCTGGCGATTGAAGTAAGAGCCCAGAGCTGACAATACTTACGGTTCCGCTTGCCGGGCTGAAGCCGGATGCGGTTAGTTGATACGAGGGGCTGGCGCCGGCGGCCCCCACTGCTTGCGCGTAGACATCCGGTGTGTGGTCTTGACCTGTCGAAACTGTCACGATCAGATCCTGAGTCCCAATCGCGGCCGGCGAGGATGAGAAAAGCAATTTCGTTGGGTCGTTGCTATGGAATGTGAACGCTGTGGGTGCGCCAACCGGACCGCTGAGCGAGGCGTTCACGTTGGTCTCGAGACCAGTGCCGATGGTTGCGCTGAAAGGAACTATATCGGAAGCCTGAACCGTGATATTAATCTGCGAGCCGGTGGATGGATTTGTAAATCCTGCGGGAGAATTGATGAGGACATTGACGTTTCCGGCTTTCGTAGTGCTTGCTGTGAAACCAAGGCCTGCACTGTTCACACCGCCACTGAATCCAAGCGATGCAGGGGAAACTGTCCCGACGCTGGGAACATCCGTCGACACGGTGACGTTAACAGAGAAGCCACCGGCGATTTGCTCAATTGCACCAGCACTACCGTCTGGATTTAGATAAACGGGCGCTACAGTCAGCGGTGTAGCCACGCCCTCGAAAGTCGAGAAAGCGGCACCCGTTCCGTTGGGGCTTTGCAAGATGAATCCGGCAGGAGCTAGGGTGATGGTAGCCTGTACATCGGTGTAGCCCGGCGCCGAGAGGGTGATCGAAACGGTGCCGGATGAGGCCAGCGCCTGTACGATCGTCGAGATCGTACTTGTCCCCGCAGAGATCAACGGCTGAATCTGGGCTTTTCCAACAGAAAGACCACCCCCAACGAGTGCCAAGGCAGGATTGGTTGAGGAGATGGTGAGGGTTACTCCACTTGGCGATGGCGCCGGCGGATTCAGCGTGATGATAAGAGGCGCTTGCAGATTCTGGCCAATGACGGCGTTGGTAACGGTGATCTGCCCGCCACCGGGCGACGATCCAGATATCGCGAGCGTCACACCATTCGACGGCGCGCCACTCGGTCCGTTCTGCACCATCACGGTAAAGCTACCCGAGACCAAGCTTGCTATCCCGCTCAATTGTGTGGGCGTCTTGGTCGCCAGCGCCGTGGTGTTAATGCTGCAGGGCATACAGTTCGGTCCCGTGAAGATCACTATGGCGCTGGTCGGATCGAAGCCGCTCCCATTGATAGTAAACGTGAATGTCTGCCCGGGTACTGGAATATTTGGAGATGTCACGATTGCGGTGACGCTCGGCGCTGTCGTTGCCCCCGATACTGTTAGCGACTGCCCGTTGGAAGGCGCACCGCTGGGTCCGTTGTTAACCGTGATAGTGAAATTGCCTGAGGTAAGAGTGGCGGTTCCATTCAATTGTGTCGAGGTCTTACTCGTCAAGGCGCTGTTGGCAATGGTACATGGCGCGCAGCTTGGCCCCGTGAAGGAAACCATGGCGCTAGTGGGATCAAAGCCGGTCCCTGTAATAGAAAAGGAAAATGGCTGGCCGCTGACGGGTGGAGTCGGTGTTGTCGTGAGCCCGCTGGTCTTGGGCGCTACGCCGGTAGGGCTCGATACAGTGAGGGACAACCCGTTCGAGGGAGTGCCAGTCGATCCGTTCTGCACGGTCACGGTAAAGCTGCCTGGCGCCAGGGTTGCGCTCACGCCCAATTGGGTGGAGGTCTTGTTCGACAGGGCGGTGCTCGCAATGCTGCACGGTGCGCATCCCGGCCCGGTGAAGGTCACGAGCACGCTGTTCAAATCAAAACCCGTGCCTGTGATTGTCATTGTGAATGCTTGCCCGCCGACGGGTGGATTGGGTGTTGTCGCGAGCGCGCTGATTTGGGGCGCTACAGCTACAGCGTTCGACACGGTGAGAGGCAGGCCGTTCGAGGGCGTGCCAGAGGCGTTCTGCACTATTACCGTAAAGCTGCCCGCAGCCAATTTTGCAGGGCCGCTTAATTGTGTGGACGTTGCGCTCGACAACGTGCTATTGGGGATGTTGCACGGTGTGCATCCCGGTCCGCTAAACACTACCATGGCACTGCTCGGATCGAAGCCGGACCCGCTGACAGTAAACGTGAATGCTTCTCCGTCTATAGGCGGGCTCGGCGAGGTATTGATCCCGCTGAGCTGGAGCTGTACGCTCCCGGCAGGGGCCGTCACCGTAAGGGCCAGTGCATTCGAAACATTCCCAATTGGTCCATTGAAGACGGTCACGGTGAAGCTGCCGGCGGCTAGAATTGCTACGCCACTCAATTGAGTAAAGCTCCTGCTCAGTAGTCCGCTGTTCGTAATGAAGCAAGTCGTCGATGCGGCGCAACCGGGGCCATTGAAGAAGACCATTGCCCCGTTCGGATCGAAACCCGTTCCCGTGATCGTAAACTGGAACGCCTGTGCCGCGACAAGTGGACTTGGCGTGGTGGTGATGGTCGTTATTTGCGGCACTACGATCGAGGAAGCAGAGACGTTTAGCGTGACGCCGTTTGACGCAGTCCCGCTCGACCCATTCTGGACAGTTACGGTGAAAGCGCCGCCGGCCAGCGTCGCCGTTCCACTCAGCTGTGTGGAGCTCTTGTTCGACAGCGCGCCGTTCCCAATACTGCAGGAGGACGTCGAAGTATTGCAGCCGGGCCCGTTGAAGATCACGATGGCCGTGTTCGCGTCAAAATTGGTCCCGGTAACGGTAAAGGTGAATGGCTGCCAGTTAAGGGGCGGGCTCGGCGCCGAGGTGATTGCGCTGAGCTTCGGCGGTCCGAGAGAAACCGTCAATGGGAAGCCATCCGACAAGGTCCCGCTCGATCCGTTCTGAACCGTCACAGTGAATGCTCCGCCAGAAAGCACGGCAGTCCCGCTCAGTTGGGTGTAAGTAAAGGTCTTTAGCGAACTCAGGCCAAAACTGCAGGTCGAAGCTGTACACTGTGGACCGTTGAAAACGACAATCGCGCTGGTCGGGTTGAAGCCGGTGCCCGTGATGGTGAAGGTGAATGCCTGCCCGCTAATGGGTGGAGACGGTGATGTCACGATACTCGCGACGCTCGGGGCAGCGGAAGCGACCGATATGGACGCACTGGTCCGAAGCGCGGAATTCGGAACGATAGCGCTCAATCGATAAGCTCCCGGCTTCTGAGCGTCGTATAGAGGTATAAACGTTCCGAGCCGCCCGGAGCCGTCGGAAAATGCAATGACTTCAATCCTCTCGGTCAGCGAGGGGCCCGACATCGAAACCGCCACTGGGGAATAACCCGGAAAACCGGATCCCTCGACAAATGCCTGCTCTCGATTGTTATAGGTTCCTTTATCGGTTTGTACACGCAACGCCGGCGCCGCAGGTCCGACCGCAACGTTGAGGATAGAAAAGACGCTCTCTTTTGCGGCATTGTTGAAGATCTCATTCGATAACAACAGGACGCTCGGGTCAACCGCAAATTCAACCGGCTCGTATTTCCCGTTAGTCGACCCGATGCCGCTCACGAAGCCCTGCGAGTTCGCACACGCAGCCGAGATCGTCATCTCATTCGTTCCGTTTGGATCGATTCGCAGCGTGCCCGAAGTTAAAGGAACGAAGTTTTCAGCTTGAACGGATGGCGCTAGCGGCAACAGTCCGCTCAGGTTGTTCAGAACCAGGTCTGTGACGTCGCTTACCAGACTTTCACCCAGTTGCTTGGGCAACCGCGAGCCGCTTAGGGCGTCAAATACGATCTGCTGCACAATTTGGTGTGCAGTCTTAGCACCTGCTATTGATACGAAATGCCCCTGAACGGTGAGGTCGGACTGTTGTCCAAGTTGTAACTGGAGGGCGGAACCGAATGATCCAATTGGCAGCACGGGCTGCAGAGACGACGTGGATGTAGCTGGCAGAATCTGGATCGAATCCAAAAACACTGGTTGTGTGCCTATTGCCATCGCTGTGAGGAGTGGATGTGCGAGTAGACCCGCTAACAAATGAGCTGTTACCTCCCCGGTTACCATCCCAGAGCTTGCATCTGCGAAGCAGCCGTCGGTTTTAGCGGTTATGCAGCGTGAGAGCCCAGCTGCCACCGGACCTAGGACAGCCGTCTGGAGGATTGCTTCAGAACTTGAAAGCGCCTTACGATATGCGTCTCTAGTAGCCTGGAGAGCCGCCTCCGTCGAGTTAAGACAAGCCGGCTGCAGCATGTCACCCCTGGTCTCAACCCCAGGGGAGGGGGCGGCGAGCGTCAGGATCGGCTGTAAAGATGCGGCAATTTGATCCAACCGGTTGAGGAAAGTAGCATCGACCGTCGCCGTTATTTGGCTTCCATCAGACCGGTGCAAGGTGATTACCTGCGGGGTGCCCGACGCCGAACTATCTACTAAAGTTGCGTATTCTGCCAGGATGCTGTTGCTGCGAGCGGACAAAGCCTGAGCAGCCTGTCCTTCGCCAAGGTGGCTCAGATTAGCGACGCCGTTTTGGAGCGAACTACGAAGGATGGTCAGAAGTGTTTGGCCCGGTACCGTGCCGGCGAGAGCCGGCGGCGTCAGATCGAAGGCGTCAGAGCAGGTCGTGGCACTATCCACCTGCACACATAGAGTCACTGGACCGTAGTAAAGCGTTGAACCGTCGACTGGCATGCCAGGCATGGTGAACTGGATCTGGGATGAATCCACGTAATCGGGCTTTAACGAAACCTGAACTCCATTTGACTCTTTGAGCGAGACCGTAATACGTCCAGCTGCAATCATCTCAGGAGTTCCGAAATTGGCTCCCATGATACTGATACGGGAGGCTGGCGGCCCGGACCTTGGCGCAAAGCTGGTAACTGCGGGCAAACCCAGGCTAGCAATGTTTAGCGTGACCGAATTCGATCGCAGCGACCCGACGGTTACCGTGAAATAGACCATTCCAGACCCATCAAGCGCCGGTGGAAGCGCAATGGTAACTTGATCGACCGCAACCAGTCCTGGCACCGGTCCGATGTACTCTAGGGGAACCACCCAGGATTTGCCTGCAGGATTCGTAATCGTCCCATAAACGTCCGTTGCCGGACTGGTACCCGGGCGAAACATGGCGGAAATGTTTCGGAAACCGGTCCCAAATAGAGCCACGTGGGTACTTTTATCCGTGTCTAGGTTCTCTGGGGTAAGTACCGAAAAGAGATCGGTCTGAAGGGTCACCGCGTTTTGTGCGACAGCCGGCCCGGTGCCGCTCCCATCTATGCTAAACAACGCCGGCGATACCGGCCTGACGTCAGCAATTCCAATCGACTTCCGGCCGTTGGTTGTGACAACAACCGGACAAATGCCGGGCTTCAAGTCGGCTGGAATAATAATGTTGATCTGCGCCGGCGAAACAAAAGTGAGGCCTGCGGGCTCCGCACACACTTGAACTGTGGTCCCAGCTAGCTCTGTGCTGGGCTGGCCCATTGCATTAACTTCCGCAAAGGCGGTCGCGTCCGCAAGGTTGACGCCAAGCACGGCGGCTTGCGACTGAGGCGCTACGTAGGCGCGATAATCCGCGGCGGACACAATTGACACTGGTGTTTCAGTGGATTGGCTGAAACCCAGATTGAGAGAGGCCGCCATGAGGGCCAGAAAAGGGAGCCTGGAGCGGAGATTGAGGCCGCAAATCACATCTGCGAAGTCTAGCTGCTGCATACTACGCGGTCCTGGACGTGGATCACTGGGCTCCGAGGTCGAAACGGAACGTATTGCCACAAAACTCCGATATAAGCGCAGATCTCTTGCGATCGCACGGGAACCTTTGCGTTAGCTCGCTTTTGTCTCTTGGCCGAACGCGGAGCGTTGTCGCAAAATTAAAACCGTCAGCGTAGTATAACCCCCCATTGGGCATAGGGGAAGTCGTCCAAACGACGAAAGGTTCTAGTACTAACGCAACAGTACCTTGACAAATCAGGCGCCAACGCGTTCACCGCTGCAAATTGGGGTGTGCTTCCCCAATAATCCACCAGGTTTAATCTCACACGGCCATACTGTCCACAGCGCTGCTCGAATCCGCTAAAGTTCGCGACGCTCAGATCGCGCCATCTTTCATAATCTGGCGCTCAATCCTGCGCGTTGAGATCGCACATATCCCGCCTTCCGTGAACCATCCTTCGTTGCCGCGAGCGGCCAAGAAGCCTGTCAACCTGATTTTGTCGCCCCTTCCATGAGGAGGCTGGTCGGCGTCAAGTCTTTTGTGTGAATTTCTTTCTTGCGTAGGTCTTGGGTATCCTCATTTCTGTCCAAGTCCGACACCGTTGCTCAGCGGGGGATGCACAAGGGGCCGGCAGTCCTCGCGTGGGGCGAGCCGGCCGCATCGGATGCGTGCCAGCGCTTTTTGCTGGGAGCTGCCAAGCTCCACGCCGTCGAACCACCGCAGCGATGATGGACCTTTGAGCAGATTGAGCCCGCAGATGGGTGGTGGTCTTGACCGCGCGGGAGCCAAACTTCCCGGACTTGTAGGTGCGCCTGTTAAACGTGAGAGTCTCGTGTTTGGCTCCTCAGGTAGGGCTCGAACTTACAACCCATTGGTCTCAGAAACTCAATCGACAACCCCCGCTAATGGAGTGAGTTGAAGATTTAGCAGCTCTGACAGAATTCGCCCAAATCAATCGAGTCCAGAAAGTCATGGGCACGTACCTTGAGGCTGTACTGTGAGCGGACGCGATATCGGCGCCTCCGTCATGCAGCGCCTGCTCAACAAGTCGCGCACGCAAATCCGCCCGTTTCAGGAACTGCTTCAGTATTTCGCAATGGAAAGCGATTCCTGCATCGGCTTGCAAAATCGCCAGACTCGGATCGGTTCGTATTTGAAGCGTGCCTTATTGCTGACCGGCTGGCGCGCGCCTCAATCGCGGCCTACCATGGACATCGACCTCGCCGGACGGGTGAACAATCAGCGATCACATTAAAGAGGTGGAACCCGATGGCATCGCGTCTCTCAACTGCTCGGTTCCATCAGCGCGGCAGCGCGCTTACCCACTTTCTTAAGCGCCGCTTCGAGCCCCCGAAGCTCCTCTGCGGTTAGTTCAGAAAACACTCTCCTCATCTGCCCGGCATGCTTTCGGAACGCTGAACTAATAAGGTCCCTGCCCCGCGGGGTGAGGCCAACGATCCGAACGCGCCGGTCTTCGGTGCTCTCGACCCGACTGACCAAGCCTTTCTCGAAGAGGCGGTCGACCGCGATGCTAATCGAACCTGGGGTCAGATCCACGATCGGGCCTATCGTATTAACTGGCAAAGGCCCTTTGTGTAGCAGGGCTTCCAGAACGCCGAAATCCGAGAGGCCGAGTCCGGTCTCTTCAATACCAGCGGCTGCGTACCTTGTCAGGGCGCGCATCGCCTTCATCATGACAAGCCAGACGTGCTCCGGCGTTTGAATGCTTTGGGCCATGAAAAAACCTGAATCTTCTAGAAGTATACGCCATCAATTCTATTGAGATCAAGATGATTGACGCCATCGTTAGAGGCCGTCATTCGAAAGGAGAACCTGTTTTATGAAAACCGCTTCCACAATCGCCCGATATCTGGCGGGCGTGATCTTCCTTGTTTTCGGCCTGAACGGCTTCCTGAACTTCATTCCTCTGCCGCCCCCGGGAGGCATCGCTGGACAGTTCATGGGCGCGCTGTATGCCTCGCACTATCTGTGGGTGATCTTCGCGTTTCAGCTAGTCGCAGGAGTGCTTCTGCTGGTCAACCGTTACGTGCCGTTAGCGGTGGCCGTGCTAGCGCCGGTGATCGTCAACATCCTTTCTTTCCATGTCTTGATGGCCCCGAGCGGACTTCCACTGGCCGTTTTTGTGGCTGTACTGTGGGCAGTGATCTTCGTTGACGTGCGGCCGGCGTTTGCCGCGCTGTTCCAGCCTCGCCTGCAAGCCCGCGCCTGATCAACCAGGCATGTCGCCCGGCACTCGAAGATAAGGACATCTATGACAAACGATCGAACGATTCTCATCACCGGAGTGACAGGCCAACAAGGCGGCGCGGTTGCGCAGGCTCTGCAGGGCGCCGGGTTCCATCTGCGCGGCCTGACGCGCAAGCCAGACAGCGCGCGGGCGGCGGCACTGGCGCGCCAGGGCGTCGACATCGTCAAGGGCGATCTCGATGACGAGGTAACCCTGCGACCCGCGTTGGCCGGCGCCTGGGGCGTCTTCGGCGTGCAGAACGCAGGGGAGGCGGGCGTCGAGCGGGAAGAGGTGCAGGGCAAGCGCCTTGCGACACTGGCGCGCGAGGCGGGCGTCGAACACTATGTCTACACATCCGTGGGATCGGCGCACAAGCAGACGGGCGTACCGCACTTCGACAACAAGTGGCGCATCGAGGAAACCGTGCGCGGCCTTCGCTTCCCCTCGCACGTGATCCTGCGTCCGGTGTTCTTTATGGAGAACCTGGTAGCGCCCTTCAGTCTCCAAGGCTCTACGTTGGCCTGGGCGCTCGGGCCAGACACGAAGCTACAGATGATCGCGGTGGACGACATCGGCTGGCTCGGCGCGCGCGCGTTCACCGATGCCGCTGGCTTGAACCGCCGCGAGATCGATCTCGCCGGTGACGAACGAACGATGGCGGAGGCTGCCGATATCCTGACGAAGGCGCTCGGCCGGCCAATTGCGTTCGCACAGACGCCAATCGAACCGGTACGGCAGTATAGCAAGGAGATGGCGACGATGCTGGAATGGTTCGAGCGCGTCGGCTACAGCGCCGACATCGCAGGCCTGGAACGCGAGTCCGGCCGCAAGCTCACGAAACTCCCAGACTGGGCACGACGCAACGCGCGGCCAAATGGGCGCTGATTGGAGAAAACTCGTTATGTCCATCACACGCCTTATTTTTCTGAGCGGTTCGGCACTCGCGCTTTCCGCCGGAAGCGTTGCGCTCAGCGCGCCGGCCGCCTCTCAATTAGACGTTAGCAGGAAACAAACCGCGCCAAATAGCATATCGACGTTGTTGAAGCGCAATCTTACAGAAGTGTTCGGTGAAAACGATCCAGTGCGCCGGCGCGCCGCTATCGAGGAGATCTTCACGGAAGACGCCGTGTTCTACGATCCCAACAAGAACGTCTATCGAGGCCGCGCTGAGATTGATCGCACTGCGGGCACGCTTCGGGAGATGCATCGTGACTTTACATATCAACCTCTGGCCGAGCCCGAAGAAGTGGGTAACGGAGGGCGGATCCGCTGGGTGGAGGGACGCCCGGGCGAGGCGCCGGAAATCGCAGGGACGGATTTCATCATTGCCCGCGACGGCCGGATCGCCGCAGTTTATCTCTTTTTCGACAAATTGAAGTGAGCCAGGCAGCTGTTCTTTTTGTTAAGGAGAGTTCGCATGAAAGCTGTCAGATTGTTGGAATACGGTGGGCAGTTGGTGTTCGACGATGTGCCGACACCGACGATTGCCCGCGACGAAGTCCTGGTGAAGATCAAGAGTACCGCCGTCAATCATCTGGATCTTGTTGAGGCCTCTGGAACGGCAAGACAGATACTCCCGATCGACCTGCCGTGGATACCCGGTCATGAGTTTTCAGGGGTCGTCGAACAGATTGGCGGTGATGTTGCGGCCTTTGCGCCAGGTGATGCCGTGTTCGGTACCACCACCGGAATGGGCGCGTACGCTGAGTATCTGGCGGTCAAGGCGGCGGCCGTCGCAAGGAAACCATCCAACCTCTCCTTTGAAGAGGCGGCATCCGTGCCGGTGGCCTCCCAAACTGCATTTGAGGGAATCTTCACCCACGGTCACCTGGAAAAGGGACAAACGATCCTGATCCATGGCGGCGCCGGCGCTGTGGGCGCCTATGCGGTGCAATTGGCATCAAATGCCGGCGCCAGCGTCATTGCCACGGCAAGCGGCGACGATGAGGCGTACCTCAAGTCCATCGGAGCCAGCCGTGTTATCGATTATCGAGAGGCACAGTTCGAGAAGGTTCTGAAAGAGAAGGTCGATGTGGTCTTCCACTTGACCGCTGGTGATACACAGAAGCGGTCGTTCCTCGTTTTGAAGGATGGCGGCTATCTCGTCTCTGCCACCCAGCCCATATCGCAAGAAGAGGCCGCGCGGCACCGTGTGTCGGCCGTGATGATGAGGCTCTCGCCGTCAGGGGACGTGCTTGGCAGAATCGGGCGACTGCTGGAAAAGGGGACACTACGACCAGACGTGGCGACCGTGTACCCGCTCCAGGATGCGGCTCAGGCTTGGAAGGACATCGCGAGGAACCTGCCGGGGGTTCATGGGATGTCACCCAGTGGGGCGGGCATGGCAAAAAGCAACTCACACGGCAAGATCGTGCTCCGTGTGGCTTCGCGTGAGGACGAAATCAGGACTCGCGCCTACGAAATTTATCTCGCTCGCGGAGTCGAACCTGGCCGTGAACTCGAAGACTGGTTTCAGGCCGAACGTGAGCTCACGGCTGAGTAGTCGCGTAGAGCAGGCTGAGTCCGACTCCAGCGTCTCTTCATAACTCATCGATAGAAACTATCGTCAAGGAACAAGAGAACATGATGACCATTTCAGTGATCGTCGGCAGTACGCGTCAGGGCCGGTTTTCCGAAAAGCCGGCGCAGTGGATTCTTCAGCAGCTGCATAAGCGAGAAGGGGTTGAAGCCCGGCTTCTCGATCTCCGCGACTTCCCGATGCCGTTCTTCGACCAGCCCATGCCTCCGGCCATGCCGGGGCGGCCGCCTTACGAACACGACGTCGTTAAGAAATGGACCGCCGAAATCGCGGCATCGGACGCCTTTATCTTTGTGACGCCGGAATACAACTACGGCACATCCGCGGTGCTCAAAAACGCAGTCGACTGGGTTTACCCGGAGTGGAACCGTAAGGCTGCCGCCTTCGTGAGTTACGGCAGCGCCATGGGCGCCCGAGGCGTCCAGCAGCTTCGCGAAACGGCCATCGAGCTTCAGATGGCGCCGATTCGATCGTCCGTTCACATTCCCGTGGCAACGCTCTGGGCGCATTTCCAGGGCGGGGATGTGGAAAAAGGCCTCGCCGAGTTGGAGAAGCAAGGGAACGTTATGATCGACGATTTGCTCTGGTGGACGGCGGCACTAAAGACTGCGCGCGAGCGCTAACCGACGGCGGAGGAAATCAAGGTAGGCTTAGCAAATGCCGTCGAAAACTTCCGCAAAGACACACGCCGGGCGAGTAGCGTTGGTCACGGGCGCCGGCCAGGGCATTGGTCAGGCGATCGCCCTGGCGTTGGCGGAACGGGGTGCGCAGGTAATTGCGACCGACCTTACTCCGCCCGACGAGACAGCGCGGAGGATTGGACCTGCGGCTTACGCGCTTCAACTTGACGTCACGCAGGAAGAGCAATGGCGTTCCGCCGCCGCCAAGACGCGGGAGATAGGCGAGGTCGATATCGTCGTGAATAACGCGGGATATTTCCCCAATCGTTCAATCGACGAATTGGATCTGGTGACGTGGCGGAAGACGTTCGCTACGAACCTGGACTCCCACTTCTTGAGCGTTAAGCACTTCCTGCCGACGATGCGAAAGAAGAAGTGGGGCCGCTTCGTCGGCATATCGTCGAACATGGTGGGTTTGGCCATTCCCGGCATGAGCCATTACATCGCCACAAAGATGGGCATCATCGGCTTTATGAGAGGGTTGGCAAATGATGTTGCAAACGACGGAATCACGGCGAACGCAGTGTTGCCGGGGTTGACGAATACTCTGGCAACCGCGCCTCAATCTGAAGAGCAGAAACGCGGCACCTGGGAACAGCAGGCCATCAAGCGGATGGGGGAGCCGGAGGATGTGACAGGTGCAGTTCTGTTTTTGACGAGCGATGATGCTGCCTTTATCACCGGGCAGGCGATTGTCGTTGACGGAGGACAGTATCGGATCGGCTAGACAACCCTGAAGCCAGCGAAGTGGCATTCGATAACGGAGCCCGCGTCAGCGTTCGCTCACGCGTGGAGGAGATGAAACCATGAATGGATTGTTCGTTAGTATCGGTGCGGGGCCGGGTATCGGCGGCAGCACGGCTAGCCGCTTCGCCCGTGAAGGCTTCGACCTGGTCTTGGCTACCCGAGACGTGCCTAAATTGGAACCGTCTGCACAAAAGATCCGCAAGGAAACCGGACAGCACGTCGAGACAGTCGCTCTTGACGCCGCAGATTTCAGTGCCGTTCAGCAATTCTCGGACCTGGACGGGTACGAGCCGAAATCTTTGCGTGGGATCTATGGCGGCCCTCATCCTGCCTTTGATATCCAATAAGAACGGAGCTGATTACGACGGCACCGTAGGCGTTGTCAGCCTGCAATCGGATGTCGCAAAAACTGGCGACTGGCTCGAACAGCCTCGGTAGAAGGCCGGGTTTGGGAAACCACGAAACCGCCGAGGTATTTTCCCTCGCGACGGAGGGACTGCATAGCGACTTGCCGTCGGCGAAGGTCTTGCTCAAAAGGCTGCGAATCTTGGTCAATCAGTTCGTCGGAAAATGAAGGCAAAGCTTCGCGCCTCACACATCAAAAGCCTATATTTGGCAACGGCCCCTTCGATTCCATATCGGTCGAGACGCTGACCTCCCGCCAGCGCTCCGCCTCTTGCGCTCGCGTGGCCTCTGCCTGGCCGGCGAATTGAACGGCATCGCTGCCGAGCAGAAGATGCGCCGGCAACTGGTCGCTATCCGCGAGACGCAGGATAAGTTGAGCCACCTTGCCGGGGTCGCTCATTTCGTTGCCCCAGTAGGACGCCAGCGCCTTGATCACCGCGCCCACGGACGGTTCATAATCCGGCAGCAGGTCCGGGGTGTCCTTGTTTGCCCGAGCGCCCCAATTTGTCCGCATTCCGCCTGGTTCAAGCGCGCACACCTTGACGCCAAAGGGCGCCACTTCCTGGGCGACGGATTCCGTAAATCCTCCAACCGCCCATTTGGCGGCATGGTAGCCGGCGCTGCCGGGACGGGCCAAACGCCCGCCGACGGATGATATTTGAAGGATGCAGCCGCTCCTTTGCTTTCGCATGATCGGCAGTGCGGCGCGGGTCATAAAAACGACGCCGTAGAAGTTCGTATCGATCAGCGCCTTGAATCTCTCGGGGCTCAGCTGCTCGAACGGCGCGATATCACCGTAGCCTGCATTATTCACAACGACGTCGAGACGCCCGAACGCCTCTACCGCGGCCCGCACCGTTGACTTGGCCGCCTCCTCGTCCGCCACATCCAGGGAAGCCGTGCGGACCTGGTCGCCGTACTTCTTCACGAGATCGTCAAGGCGCTGGGGCTCGCGGGCCGTCGCCACGAGGCGAGCACCCGACGCGAGGACCGCTTCAGCGATGTTGCGGCCCAAGCCGCTTGCACTTCCGGTTACCAGCCATACTTTCGACATAAAAACCTCCTATAAGTCTGCCTGTCTGCTCTCACGCAGATTGTTTCGCCCGCTGCTCGTCTTTCGGGAAGTCGGTAAACAAGGCAACATCTCTCTGCGCTTCGAGAGCGGAAAGGCGATCCGTCAACGCCTTGTGGATCGCGCCATAGGCGTCGCTGCCGAGGGCGATCCGCTTCGGCGCCGGATTCTGATCGACGCTGTCGACGATGATTTTCACCATCTTGGCGGGATCGCCGGGAGGAAGGCGCGACGTGTCTTTGATCATTGTGTGGACCATTGCGGCTGGGGTGCCCTTGTAAGCTTCGATCTGCGTGCCAAGCTGTGCCCCGCCAAAGCGGAAATTCGTGCGGGCACCGCCCGGCTCTATGATCGTAACGCCGATCTTGAACGGCGCGAGTTCCTGAGCGATTGAATCCAGAAAACCTTCCAGTCCCCATTTGCTCGTATGGTATAGCGATCCGCCCGGAAGTGCTGCCTGCCCGCCATATGTGGAGAGGCCGATGATTCGGCCACCGCCTTGGGCGCGCATATGAGGCAATACGGCGCGCACCAACTGGATCGGTCCGAAAAGATTGTTCGAGAGCTGGTGGGCGACCTGTTCATCGCTGAGTTCCTCCGCCGCCCCGAAGAGGCCGTAGCCGGCGTTGCTGACGATGACATCGATCCTGCCGAGGTCCGCGAAAGCCTTTTCCACGACGCGGCGGATTCCTGAAAGGTCGGTCATGTCGAGATGCTCAAGCCATAGGAGTTCGCCGTACTTCGCCTTGAGGTCCTTAACGGCATCCATCTTTCGGACCGTGCCGGCCACACGGTCGCCGCGCTCAAGAAGCCGCTCGGTCATGAGGCGGCCGAAGCCGCTGCTCACGCCGGTAATCAACCAGGTTCTTTGTGACATTGCTCGATTCCTTTCGTTTTTTACACCACAATCAGACGGTTCAGAAGTTGGTTTGGCGATTCAGTTTAGGGTCTTCGGCCAACGATTTGATTTTCCTCCTCGTTCAATTCTCGGCGTAAGAAGTAGCCTTTCAACGACCCCCTAATTAAAATGATGGAGTATCTTGTGCTTGTCCTCAATGACATATATCCCTTGAATCCTGCCAACCATCTATGCCGACGTTTAATCCCCGCCGCATCGTTTTTGCTGTGTACAAAGGCGTCTCGCTGCTCGATCTGGCGGGACCGCTGGAAGCTTTTCGCGTAGCCGACGTTTTTTCTCCTTCACGAAACGGGCGCACGATGTATGAGTGCACGGTGGTATCGTCCCGCGGTGGCCGCGTGATGACTGCCGACGGTGTGGAGCTAGCCACGAAGCCCACTCGTAGCCTTGCGAAGAAAGCAATCGATACTGTGGTCGTGCCGGGAGGCTTTCAGGTTGACGACGTAACGCGCGACCGCGCCTGCTGCAGTGGATCAGAAACATAGCTCCGGGCTGCAAGCGTGTTTGCTCTGTTTGCGTGGGCAGCTTTCTTTTGGCCGAGGCGGGAATTCTCGACGGTCGCCGGGCTGCGACGCACTGGTTGCATGCGCCCCTTCTAGCCAGCCGCTATCCGGCGGTGAAAGTGGAACCGGATTCAATTTTCGTTCGCGATGGCCGGGTGTGGAGTTCAGCCGGCGTAACGTCGGGCATTGATCTGGCCCTCGCGCTGATCGAGCAGGATCTCGGACGGAAGATCTCGATAGAGGTCGCCCGCGTGCTCGTCGTTTATTTGAAGCGCGCGGGCGGCCAGTCTCAGTACAGCGCGCTGCTCGCCGCACAGGCGCAATCGGACTCCGATAAATTCGGCGAGCTGGAACAGTGGATCGCGGAACATTTGAAGAGCGATCTTCGGATCGAGGCACTCGCAGAGCGGGTACACATGAGTCCCAGAAACTTCGCCCGGCTTTACGCGAAGACCCGTGGCCGCACGCCTGCGAAAGCCGTCGAAGCGATACGTATTGATGCTGCGCGCCGCCGGCTTGAGGAAACAGCAGATCGAATAGCGACGATTGCTGTTGATTGCGGGTTTACCGACGAGGAGCAGATGCGGTGTGCCTTTATCAGAGCACTGGGAGTGCCGCCGCGCGAATATCGAGCGCGCTTTGCTTCGACAGGCGAGTAAGACTCGTCATTTTCATTCCTCTCGCAACGCTCGACTCAATAAGTCCGAACCGCTCGACTGTCGGGGATCTCAAGCCTTCCGCTCACTTAAGTGGCCGTGCACCGGCAATAAGGATATCGACCAGCCTTCGGGCGCTTTGCTGCCAGTCAGGGCTGGCGGAGACATTGGCGACACCGACGATAGCCCGAAGGAGGTCAATCGGGTCGAGGTCCTTCCGTATGTCGCCGCTCTTGATCGCGCGCTTCACCAGGGCGCGAAGCGCTTCATGAATCTGGGCGTAGGACGTTTCGAATACCTTCTTTGGGTCGCCGACGAGGGTATTCAACACCGGGGCGATGATATGCTTCGTCTCCACGGCGTCAACGAACAACAGCAACCAGGCCCGCAATGCTTCAACCGGAGACTTGCTCTCGGCCAGGGTCCGTTCCGCCGCAGCCAGCTTTTCCACCTCGGACCGATAGACCGCTACAAGCAGGTCCTCGCGCGTCGAAAAGTGACGATACAAGGTTCCCGGACCTACGCCCGCTTTCTTGGTGACGTCCTCCAAGCTGGCGTCCGCGCCGACTCGCGTGAACTCCTGTTTCGCCACTTCGAGAATACGCTTGCGATTGCGCTGCGCGTCAGCGCGCGGCTTTCGGTCTGTAATTTCAGGCGTTTTTGTAACCATCAAGAAAATTCTTGCAACCGGAGGCTTCCTCCGTTAATCTAGGAGATATACGGAGGCCATCTCCGTTTGTAGCAAGTCAGGGACGGCTCGTCAAGATCGCCATGTAGGCGTCTGCGGGCCAGAAGGAGAAATGAACATGCGTATCTTCATTACCGGAGCTACCGGCTTTATCGGTTCTGCCGTCGTTCCTGAGCTTATTAAGGCGGGACATCAGGTGCTGGGCCTCACCCGCTCCGACGCTGGGGCCAAAGCTCTTACGGCTGCGGGCGCCCAGGTGCATCGCGGCGAGCTTACCGACCTCGAAAGCTTGCGCAAAGGGGCGGCGCAGTCGGACGGCGTCATTCACCTTGCCTTCGTTCACGATTTCTCGAAATTCAAGGAGAATTGCGAGATCGACGGGCGCGCCATCGAGGCCCTGGGTTCCGTACTCGCCGGTTCGAACCGGCCTTTGATCGTCACCTCAGGCACGGCGGGCTTAGGCGCGCCGGGTAAGCTTGCGACTGAAGATCTGGACGTACCACCGAATTTCCCATATCCCCGTGTTTCGGAACAGACGGCTCTGGCGTTGAAAGACGTCAACGCTTCGGTCGTGCGTCTTCCGCAGGTCCACGACACCGTGAAGCAAGGACTGGTCACGTATTTAATAGCCCTAGCTCGCGAGAAGGGCTTCTCGGCTTACGTGGGAGAAGGGCGTAATCGCTGGTCTGCGGCGCACGTCTCGGATGTCGCGCAGCTTTACAAGCTCGTCCTGGACAAGAACGAGGCCGGCGCAAAATATCACGCCGTGGGTGAAGAAGGCGTATCTACGCGTGACATTGCTGAGACCATTGGCCGGGGATTGAACTTTCCGGTGAAATCGGTATCGCCGGAAGAAGCGCAGTCTCATTTTGGCTGGCTATCAATGTTCGCCACTCATGACCTTCAGGCCTCAAGCGCCATAACCCGCAAGAAATTGGGCTGGAACCCGACCGGGCCTAGATTGATCGCCGATCTTGAACAAGTGCGGTATCACGAGACTGATATGGTCGGCGCAACTGGTGCGCGCCGCGCCTAAACTTTAAGTAAGGGAAAAAGCAACGATGCAAATCAAGGATGGTGTTTTCATTGTCACGGGCGCTTCGTCCGGGATCGGTTTGTCCACGGCGATCGCTCTGTCCGAGCGGGGCGCGAAAGTTGCCCTACTCGCTCGCAGCACCGATGCGCTGCAAGAATTGGCGCGGAAGCTTCCGGGCAGCCTGCCTGTCACCGTAGACATGACGCAGTTTGATCGCGTGAAGGAAGCCATAGGCGCGGTGCACAAGCATTACGGCCGCGTCGACGGTCTTATCAACAATGCGGGGCGCAGCTATGCGGCCTCGGTAGAGGAGATCGATCCCGCTGCATTTGACGAAATCTTTCACCTCAACGTGTTGGGACCGATAGTTGCGATGCAGGCTGTGATCCCGCTCATGCGCGCGCATGGCGGCGGAGGCATCGTGAACATCAATTCGGGGACTGCCTTCATGACCGTTCCCCAATACAGCGTTTACTCGTCTTCGAAGCGTGCCCTGCTTGGCTTCAGCCTCACGGCGCGCGCCGAGCTCGAAAAGGACCACATCGTCGTCAGTGAGATCTATCCGTTTATCACGGCGACGAACTTCGGCAAGAACCGGATGGGAAATCCTGCCGGCGGCGGACCGACATCCAATTACGCCGAGGGCGACAAGCCGGAATTCGTGGCGGGCCTTGTTCTACAGGCCATCGAGGAAGGACAGGCGCAGTATTTCGCGAATGATCGGCTCCGCAAAATGGCCGGGGCCGCGGCCTAGTGGCGGCGAATACGAAAAAGGAGGCTGCCATGCAAGACAAACGCATCGCCCTGGTAACCGGGGCCAATCAAGGGGTCGGACTTCAAGTCGCGAAGGAACTCGTGGCGAAGGGCCTCACTGTGCTGGTCGGATCGCGCAATTTCGAGCGCGGCGAGGCCGCAGCCAAGGAGATGGGGCAAGGCGCCATCGCGCTCCAGCTCGACGTGACTGACCGGGTTTCGATTGCCGACGCGGCCGGGCGCATCCGCAGGGAATTTGGCCGTCTCGACCTGTTGGTTCAGAACGCCGCGATCTCGAATACCAGAAAGGGCAACTTGTCACTTCAGGAGTATGCCAAGATAACCCGCCCGAGCAACGTATCGCTCGATGAATTACGCACGGTGTGGGAGACCAACGTGTTCGGCGTCCTCGCCGTTTACCAGGCCATGCTCCCCCTACTCCGTGAATCGTCAGACGCCCGCATCGTCATTGTGTCGAGCGCCGTCGGCTCGCTGACGTTGAACGCAGACCGGGCCTATCCTTTTCACCCGATGTTCGGCCCGGTCTACCCCGCGTCCAAGGCGGCGCTGAACGCAATTACGCTTGCCATGATGGTCGAACTGGAAAACACCGGGATAAAGGTCAACTTGGTTTCCCCAGGCTTCACCAAGACAAACCTCAATGGATATGAGGGGACGCAGTCTCTCGAAGACGGCTCTCGCGAGGTCGTGCGCGTAGCGCTGCTCGGCCCTGACGGCCCGACCGGTACGTTTACGCGCTGGGAAAATGCAACAATTCCGTGGTGATGTTATCGTGACCCAAAACGATCCCATCAAGCCAACCGGCGTCCTAATAACGGGAGGAAGCGAGGGAATAAGCCGCGCCCTTGCCGCCCGTTATCTCGCTGCGGGAAGCCAGGTATTGGTTACGGGGCGCTCGGCCGAGTTCAGTTCGCGGACTAGTGGGGCAAAGCGGAAAATGCTTTCCCGGATTTGGAACGATGCAGGTGGTGGGGAAGCCAAGGCGATTGTTCCGAAAATGAAACGATGATTCCTAATTTTCCCAGCTACCGCGTGCTTATGGTCCGCAGGTAGAGTATGGTTCAGGCCATGATCGTTTCTCCGCTAAATTCAGGCCGATCTCTTACGTGTGAGGCACTATGCCGAAGCTGACGAGCTTTCAGGCGGATATTCGCCCGCTTTTCACCGATCGAGACATTCACGCCATGAGCAAGGCGTTCGATCTCGGAAGCTATGACGACGTGAAGACGCACTCCGCCGCGATCTACGACCGGATTCGCGGGATTGGCGGGGCCGTGATGCCGCCCCCGCCGCCGAGAGGAGAAGGCCCCTGGCCGCAATCCCGGATCGAGCTCTTCGCCAAATGGATGGCCGACGGGTACCAGCCTTAAACAGGGGGGCAGCATGTCAACAGGGCCGGATCAGGGCGCTGAACCGAAGTTCGTCGTGACGAATACGCTGATCGCTCGCGACATAAAACGCTCGGTCGCTTTCTATCGGGACGTGCTTGGGGCCAATGTGCTGCGCGAGGGAGAGCCGACGTTTCTTCGGCTTGCGAACATCTGGCTCACGATCAACGGCGGAGGTGGGGGGACCGACTTAATGGGAGCGCGCCACCATTGCGAATCGTATTCGATCGTGACCAATCCGCAATTCGGCGGGTAATCCTCGCTCCACACGCCCGTGACGTGCGCGCAAATTGACTGCAGGACGGCGCCATGAGATACGACGACGATTTCGTGTGCGGGGTAGCGCTCCCGCAAACCCTCGATCGCGGCCATGGCGCGGCGGGTGACGCTGTCGATCGTTTCGGCTGGAGTCCGGCGCTTCGGCGAACCGTTCGTAGGGAAGACCTTTAGGTGCTCCGAGGTCGCGCTCGGGGAGGCCGGAGATTGGTTCAGGCGTGAGACCAAGGACGCATCGCGTGGTCTGCCAGAATGTGTGGCGCTGGAAGGATCACCAAACCGGAAAGGCCATGGAGTTCCACGGCTTCGTGATGTGGCGCTTCGAGGGCGACCGCATGGCCGAGCGCTGGGCCACCGTCACGGCGCCGTCGGAAGATCACGGGACGCTATGGGAACGAAAGTAGAAAGCAACGCCCAAATCGTCGCGTCATATCTCGACGCCGTACTGCGCAAGGACCACTCCGCCGTGGACCGGTTCTTCGACCCAGAGGTCGAATACTTCGTGAACGGCACGTCGCAGCGCGACCCGGAGCGGAAGATGCCGCCGATGTCCCCGGAGTTCGAAGCAGCGCTCCCGTGGCTGGGCCATCATCGCGGCCGAGGAGTCAAAGCGTTTCTGGAAACGATGAACGCCAATCTTGATGTCACCGTTTACGGTCCGCGGGAGGTGATCTCAGAAGGCGACAAGGCGGCGGCGTTCGGGTGGTTTCGCCTTCATGCCCTCACCACCGGCCGGAATATCGACATCTCCTATCCCGTGCGTTACTCGCGCCGAAGGCGACGTCCAGCTTGATTCGTAGCACATGCACCCAGCGTCTTAGAGGAGTCAGAGCTTCTTGCTAATGGCCGCGTACCGGCAATCGGGAGAACCGGAGCTGATCCGATTCCGGAGGCGGTAGCGTCGCGGCGTACAAATCTTCTAGCCCCACCACGTTGCTTGCCGGTCGGCGGCTCTTCACCGGAATTCGGAGGCCTTTGTGTCTATTCGACATTTCCTGCTGATATGAACTTCGCAGTAGATGCTCGGACAGGGCCTCGGCCTTGCAGTACAAAGGTCGGATGGCTGATTAGAAATCAAACCGAGCGCCGAGCTGGACTGCTCGCGGCCCACCCGATCCGAAAGTCTGAAACGCTCGCTGAGTGGGTTGGCCGAAGTTATATGTCTGCTGGCGGCAACTCGTAGAGGCGCCCCCAGGTGCGTTCAACTGACAGCCCGTGGCCAGATTATCCAGTGTAAAGTTGTATCCACTGAGATTGGAGATGTTGAATGCGTTGAACATTTCGGCAAGAATCGTAAACTTATACCTCTCTTTCACGGTGAGAACTTTCGTCAGACGGAAGTCTTGTGAGTACGTCGGATCGCCGAATTGATAGTCTGGCGGCAGCACCAGGGTGGGAATCTTGGCCCCCTTGGAGTCCAGGGTTCCGGCGAGATTCGTGTTCCAATTCTGCACCGCTTGAACTAAGGCGCCTTTGCCGCAAGAAACGCCTGTGCACATGAACGGGAGCGTTGGTAAGGCTTGCGCGCCATTGATATCCGTTCCAGCCAAGGCCGTCGAAGCGACTGTAGGATTCACTGGTGTGCGGCTCACAATGGAAGAATTCACGCTCAGCGAAAACCCCCAGGGAAGCGTAACGACGGCCTGTACGCCGAGATTCTGGCGTGGAATAGTAGGGCCGTAACCCTGGCTCCAGTTCAGCAGATTCCAAGCATTCAAATTGTTTAGATTTTGTAACGCGTAGTTCACACTGAACTGATAATGGTGCGTCAGGCGCTTTTGTACTGCCACCAGGAGCCCTTCATCTACCGAGCGGCCGTGGTCAGTCCACTGAGTGATCGGCCCGTTCGAGCACTCTACTCCCGGTGTAAAGTTCGGAGTAGCGCACTTAGGAATCACCGGGAGTTGCGAGCTGTTGACGTACCTGTTGTAGAGGTTGACGTCCAGCTCACCCAAGCTGATATTTTCTCCCTGGCGGCGCGCCCAGTCCGCGCTTCAGAATTATGTCGTGTCCCAAGTCGCGCTGGATGCCAAGCGAGGTCTGGTAGCTTCGAGCGAGCGGATTTCTACCCGGCGGGTAAATTTCGACGCCGGTCTTGGCAACATCGATGTTGGTCGTCGTATAGGGTCCACTTCTCGGCACGTTCGCCTCGAACAACTGCTGGATGGCTGGCAACTGTTGCTGCAGAATCTGCATGAAGTTGCCCACTGTGAGAGTTGTCAGATCATTGATCGGAATTGGTGCGCCAACCGGGATGGGCTTTTGCGTAAAGAAGTCAAAGGCGCCGGGGAAAGTGTTTTTGAAATCACTCGGGCTCAAGGTTAATCGTCCGTCGCCGAGCGGTCCGATCACGGCGGGCTCACGGAGTTTGTAATAACCGGGGGTACTATCCCAATAGATACCTCCGCCCCCGCGAATGACGGTCTTATTGTTCTTGAACGGGCTCCAAGCAAAACCGACGACCGGTTCCATCTCGTGCAGGTTGTTGGCAGTTGGCGCGAGGTTATTTGCGCCGTAGATCGGACTCAAGTACTGCGGCTTTGCCAGATCGGAGTTGTAGAAGCCGGTTTGCGCATTCCAGCCGAGGCCGTAGTTCAAGGTGAAGTTCTTTCTGATCTTCCACGTATCCTGAATGTATGCTCGATACTGGTTGTAATTTCTGTTTTCGTTGTAGTCGTAGGGCGCCGGCGTGGATTGGCTGCCGACACCGATACCAGTGAAGATACCGGACTGGAGGGGGAGCAGCGGCAGGTTCAACAGGTCCGCATTGGACGTAATCTTAGTGGGAAGGTTAGGGAAGAAGCTATTAAATCCGGGGACACTACCTAGCAAGCTCCTGACGAATTCCGGGCCCCAGGCGCCGACGCACGCTGGAGTGCAAAATCCCCAGTAGCCGTTCGACCGAGTGGGATTCAAATCCCCACCGAACTTGATGCGGTGCGAACCTTTCTGCCAGCTCAAGCCTTCGACCAGCTCAAAGCGGCGCGTATTCCTGCCTTGGGGAGCATTAACGTTGGGACCTATGGCCGCATTGCCAAAGGCGAAATTGGTGCCAACGATGCTCAACAGCTCCGGGACCTGCTGGCTGAGCGGAGTTCCGGCTGGGGAGACTCCGATGCAGGGGAATTGACAAGCCGACGGCGGGGCATTCAGGTTCGCGTTGTTCCAGTAGTTGTATTGAAAACGAATGTCGTTGACGATGTTGGGCGTCAATATTGACGTCACGCCCATGATACTTTGGTCGGCCCAGTTGGTATTGGTCACCCAGTTGGAAGGATTGCCGTTGGAGAACACATCGCCGAACCCGGAATTCCCGTCGTGCGAGTAGCGCACGAACAATGTGTTCTTGTCGTTGATCCTATAGTCAAAGCGAGCGGTGATCTGTTTTGCGATGTAGGGGCTATTGAAGATTCCATTCAGAGTCTGGACCGATGGAACGCTTCCCTGAACGGTTAGCGCCTGAACTTGGTTGTAGTATTCGTAGTTAAAGAAGAAGAACAACTTGTCTTTCTTCAACGGACCGCTGAACGTACCGCCCGGGTTGCGGCGGGCAAAGAATGGGTTCGGGTCCAAGGGATTGCGCTGTAAGGCCGGATAGGCAGCCATGTTGTGATCGCGAAAATAGAAGTATCCGGCGCCATGCCAGTTGTTGCTGCCCGAGCGCGTGACGACATTGATGGCGCCGCCGGAGGAGATGGGCGTTGCGAGATCGAAGTTGACTGATGAAAGCTGGAATTCTTGCACGGTGTCCTGGGAAAAATTCATCGACGAGTTTCCACCACCTGTATCAATGTTGTCGGAGACGTTGCCGCCGTCGATGGTGAAGACGGTCCGATTTCCAGCCCCCAGAACGCTCACATTGAAGAGGGTGTTGAATTGAGCGGTTGAGCCGGGTGTCACTGTGACGCCTGGCGACAACGCTGCCAGTTGCGCGTATTGACGCCCGTTGGACGGGAGATCTTCAATTGCGGATCGCTGGATCACACTAGAGATCTCGTGGTTCTCGTAGTTGATCTGGGCGGTTGCTCCTTCGACCGTTACAATTTCCTGAGTCTGTCCAAGCGTCAGGGATACGTTCACCTGAGTGCTCTCACCGGCTTGGACCGTAGCAGGGCGGACGACCGTCCGGAACCCAGAGACCTCGGCTTTCACCTCATATTCGCCGCTAGGAAGCGCCGGGGCGCTGAAGTAGCCTTCGGCATTAGTTGCCGTTGCGCGCGAAAACCCAGTTGCTTTGTTTGTGATCGTGATGTTAGCGTTCGGAACCACTGCACTGGAGTCATCGGTGACTGTACCAGTAATCGTTCCAGTCGGCTGGGCGACCGTATTGAGACAAAAAAGAAAAGACAGAGAAATAGATATACCTAGAGCTCGAAACATGAAGCACTCCGTCGGACGACTTTAGACTTCGTGACCTGAAGCGAAACGCCTAATTTAACTTTCGCTTCTCGTGTACCGCAGCTGATCTAACCTCATCGAAGACTACTTACTAATTTCTTTTGAATTCTGTGCAGGTTGTAGCCCCTCTTGCAGGCATAGACAATGGATCGGGCTGCTTTATTCCCTACCGAACAAGCTTTTTTTGTCTGAGCACCCAACGAGACAGGAGATTCATTGCGAAATAAGAACCAACGACACTTCGGTGATTGAAGCCGTGGTTCCCAGTCTTGCAAAAATAATGTGAATCGCAATGCAGTGCTCAACTCAGGGGGGCCCGAAAGCGATGAAAGATGGTTGGGGTCAGGACGCAGGTTGAAAACGTTCTTTGGCTGGAGCTTGATCTCGGGAGCTGCTCTGATTACTATTTGTTCCATCCTCGTCCATTCGTTTGGCAACGCCAATGCGCGAAGATCGAACGCGCCCCTTCTACTCGACTCGAACTTCGATCGCACAATCGTCAAGATCGTTCAGAGGCGTATGAAGATTGTCATCCTGAAAGAAACAGATCGGCCTGTTCGTTGCCAAAACTGGAATCGCAACTCGATGGAACTCCGGACAACAGTAAGTCGCCGCCATGTATCGCGTGACTGTCGACCCGCACCGCGGATTTCGCTGCTCTCGGGGGCCGGCCTGGAAGTTGTGGAAGAGTTTCAGAGAGAGGATGTTCGAGAATATCTTCTTGGTCCTGGAGTCTCAGTCGCGGGTTCCGTCGTGAAGTGGATTTCGATTTGGGCAACTGACTCCGCGCTCAACCCGCACAGGACGGTGATCCAGTAGTTCCGGTCGAAAACCACGCGGCTCTAGGTGGCCGACTCGTGGTCGATGGTCCCGACAACCACGCGACCCTGTATTAACCCACGGAGGTCAGGAGCGCACCGAAAGCCGAGTTCCGTCGGCTGTTCATCGCCAGCGGGTCTTGTCCCGCCAGAATGGTCCCTACCTTTGCCCCGTGAGTGTTACCTGAGTGACATAGAAATCGGGCTGGGGGCTAGAAAAAACTTGTGTCATACCGTAACCGCACGTATGTGTCTGACGAAGGTGTACGGATGAAGGCGGCTTGTGGCCGTCAGCCGATCATTGGGCTCCAGCATAAGAAGGGCGAAAGGAGCACGTCTAGTGTCGGCGAACTTGGTGTTAGAGGTTTTTGTTCCGCTGTCATCGGCAATCTAACGGGAAAGGGAAAGGAACGAAGATGTTGTCAATTTCTAAAAGACTTATCTGGACCGCGAGGCTGGCGCTGCTGTGGACGTGTTTGGCCGGCTCGCCGCTACTCGCTCAGTCCTACTATGGAGTGATACGAGGGTTAGTGACCGATCCAAATGAAGGCGCGGTTGCAACCGCCAAGGTCACGATCATTAATGAAGCGACTTCCGAACAACGGGTAACCAATACGAGCAGCGTCGGCGAGTACGTTTTCAATGAGGTTGTTCCCGCCACTTATACCGTGGCCTGCGAGTCTCCGGGATTTAAGAAATACGAGCGCAAGGGTATTGTCGTCGCCACGCAGGCACAAGTGACCGCCGACGCGAGATTGGAGGTCGGCCAGGTAACCGAGAGCGTCCAAGTCACGGAAGTCACTCCGCTGGTGGAATCCGCCAACGCCTCTCAGGGTCAAATACTTGACAACCAGAAACTGAGTGACCTTCCGAACCTCGGTCGCAATCCTTTCATCCTGTCCAAACTCACGCAAAACATCGTGCAGGTCGGGAATCCCGCATACAATCGCATGGAGGACCAAAGCGGTTCTTCGCAGATCTCGATCGCGGGCGGCCCCGTGCGAGGCAACAATTACCTGATTGATGGCGTGCCGATCACGGACACAGATAACCGGGCCATTATCATTCCGACCATCGAGGCCGTCCAGGAGGTGAAGATCCAGTCCAACACCTACGACGCGGAAATGGCCCGTACCGGGGGCGGAATGTTCAACACCCTGATGAAGTCGGGCGCCAACGAATTCCACGGCTCGCTGTACGGCCACCACCGCCAGACATCGACGGACGCCAACAGCTTTTTCAATAATGCGGCGGGCATACCGATCATCGATCAGCCAAACGACACCTGGGGAGCCAGCTTCGGTGGTCCGGTGTGGCTGCCGAAGATCTACAACGGGAAGAACAAGACCTTCTTCTATCTGGGCTACGAACATTATGACGACATTCAGTCTTCGTCGTCGGTGTTCGCGGCTCCCACGCCCGCGGAAGTCCAGGGAAATTTTTCTCAGGCGCTTACCGCCTCGGGAGCCCCGCTTATTATTTACGATCCTCTGAACGTCGTCAACGGAGTGCGCCAGCCCTTTCCGGGCAATATTATCCCGACTAGCCGGCTGAACCCGGTGGGACTCGCCATAGCGAGCAATTTCCAAACGTCTTCCACGCAGCCGTACTTCGGTGACCCGACTCTGAATGCTCCGGGAAGGCTGCCGGCTCGCGCTGCGCAGTACACCGGCAAGCTCGATGAAGATTTCACGAACTGGTGGCGAATGAGCTTAAGCTACCAGCGGTATTACTCGCTTGAACCCGGCAACACCAAGTTTCCCACGCCCTCCAGTCCGAACAACTGGCGGCTGCAACGGCGCGTAGACGCCACCGAGGTCAATAGTCTATTTACGCTAAATCCGACGACGGTTCTCTCCCTCCGCTATGGGTTTAACCGGTTTCCCAACTTCGACTATACTGCCAGCCAAGGCTACAATCTCGCTAGTCTCGGGTTTCCCTCCAGCCTCGTGAATGCTATTCCGTCGGCAATATCGCAGTTTCCCCCCATTACTATGACTGACCTGTACTCGCTCGCTCAAGGCGCAGGCGACAACAACTCGTTTGTCGATCTCGACTCGAAAAACTTTTCAACGACCATCTCGAAGTACATGGGCCGGCACAGTTTGAAGGGGGGCTTCGATTATCGCCGGCTCGAGGTGGAGGGCGCTGACTACAACAATGCCGGGGGGCAGTACACGTTCAATGGTATTTTCACTCAGTCGAATCCAACCAGCACAGGTGTCGGCGGTGCGGACCTGGCGGATCTGTTGCTTGGTTATCCGCATGACGGCGCGATTTTCACGGCCACGAACCTTTACGAATTTTCAAATTACTTCGCGTGGTTCATACAGGACGATTTTCGTGTTACTTCCCGCTTGACGGTGAATGCCGGTTTGCGTTGGGAGCACGAGAGCGGCCTGGCCGAAAGGAACAACGGCCTAGTGGTGAACTTTAATGGTGCTGTGGCGAACCCGCTGGCGGCAAACGTGAGTGGAATTTCGCCCATGGGCGAGGTGGTGTATGCCGGGAATGGAAGGACTACAGCAGGAAATCCGTACTCGAACAAATGGGGTCCACGCGTCGGCCTGGCCTATCAGTTGAACTCGAAGACGGTCGTGCGAGCCGGATATGGGATCTTCTTTGCGCCACAGTTCGCCCTGGGATCACCCCTCGCCACGGTGGGTTACAACCAAACAACGCCATACATCGCGACGACGAACAACTTCCAAACATCGGCGGGATCGCTGTCAAACCCGTTCCCGAACGGCATTTTGCCGCCCGTCGGCAAAAGTCTCGGTGCTTTGACCGCCATTGGCCAGAGTTTTTCGTTAATCGATCCAAATGCCAGATCGCCTTACGTTCAGCAATATTCGCTCGACGTCCAGCGGGAGCTTCCGTTTGGCATCGCGACTGAGGTGGGTTTCGTCGGGTCGAAGTCGAGTCACCTTGTTTTGGGCGAAGGTAATATCAACGAAAACGCCTTGAACCCCGCTCTTTTGTCGCTGGGGCCGGCGCTCACCCAAAACGTGCCGAATCCCTTCTACGGACATGGCGGGACCGGCGTGATCGGCACCCCGACGGTCCAGCAGTCGCAGTTGCTTTTGCCGTACCCGACCTATGGCGAGATTGAGAAGACAGCCAGCGACAACAACAAGGCCAAGTATTATTCGCTCATCATGAAGGCCCAGAAGAGATTCAGCCATGGTTTGACTTTCCTTTCCACATTCACCTGGTCGCGGAATTGGGATGAGAGTACTGGCGGCGCCGGCAACACCCTGAACGGCGGTAACCTGCCAGCGCAGAACCCCTACAATCTCGCAGGTGAATACTCTTTTGCTAATATCGATAGCCCCTTTCGCTGGAGCACGTCGGCTTCCTACGAGTTGCCTTTCGGCAAGGGCAAGGAGTTCGCGAGCAACGTCAACACGGCTCTGGACTATGTCGTAGGGGGCTGGGTACTGAACACGGTTTCTGTCTTCCAGACCGGATTCCCGCTTGAGATCACCCAGGCCACGAATTTCAACTCGGCCTTCGGCTACGACAGCCAGCGGCCCAACGCCACCGGAGTTTCGCCGGTCACCAGCGGAAGTCTGGAGGCTCGGCTGAACAACTACATCAACCCGGCCGCATTCTCCACGGCGCCCGAGTTCACGTTCGGCAACATCAGCCGAACAATCGATGTGCGTGGTCCCGGCCAGGTGAACTGGGACATGTCGCTTTTCAAAAACTTCGTGATCAAGGAGCGATTTAAGGCTCAATTCCGCTTCGAAGCTCTAAACGCGTTGAACACGCCGTTGTTCTACGGCCCCAACGTGTCGTTCGGCAGCAGCCAATTTGGCAAAATCACGAGCCAGGCGAACTTCGCGAGGCAGTTGGAGTTTGCGTTGCGCTTCTCGTTCTAACGCGCTGTAGGGGCGTGCGGACAGTGATACAATCGCCTCCGGTGATGCTCAGGCATCTTCAATTCGCCATGAATTCTCGGTGCTCGCCACAGGGGATTGGCGATAGCCATTTGCCGGATCAGTCTGCGGATTTCGCTGGCAACAGCGGGTCTTCCCCGGCGAGGACCTTTGGGTCTTGAGAGCCGGGCCCAGAATCTGCGAAAACGCTCTCGTTGCCAGCGGACCACCGTGTCGGGCTGAACGAAGACCAGCGCGCTACGCCAACCGCCCCAAACCCGGCACAGACCGACCCAGAACAGCCCGCCCATTGCGCCAGTACAGGCCGTCTGCGCTTCCTCTTGTAAGCGGCCAGCTGCAGCTGCAAGGCTAGGTTCTCGACCGCGACGGCCTGATGCTCAGAGCCCAACAGTCGAACCAACCGAAACACGCACAGAATGATGGCCAGCATGAGAATGGACTATTCTCGCGGAAGGTGAACGTCCTGGGCACAGACATATTCTTGGCGAACGACAGGGGACGGGAGTCCTCAAGCACACAGCTCAGGCCCTCTCGTCAGGTTCATGGTATTCCGGCATCTTTGAGCGTCTTACGCAGCTTTAGAGCCTGCGGACTTCCCGGGCCGAAGGCTTTTTCGTAGATCACGAGCGCGCGGTGCAGCGACACACTTGCCGCGGTACTTTCACCCTTTTCCTTCAGCAACAAGCCCAGGTTTGTGAGATCCATCGCAACTTCTGGGTCTTCAGGCCCGAACACCGACTCATCGATCGAAACCGCGCGGCGATAGAGACTCGCTGCCGCCGAAAGATCGTGTTTGGTCCACATAAGATCCGCTAGATTGGCGCACGTTACTGCCAATTCCATGCTCTCGGGCCCTAGCTTGTCTTCGAAGAGGCGTAAGGCCCGCCGCTCTGAACGCTCGGCTTCATCGAGTTGGCCGATTGACTGAAGAAGACTCCCTAAATTATTTAATGTGGAGGCCGCTGCCACATGATTCGGCCCCAATGCTTTCTCCTGGATTGCGAGTGCACGGCGGAACAGCGGTTCCGCTCCGCGATTGTCGTCCCTCCTGGCGAAGCGTAAGCCCAAGATCATTTAGGACGATGGCAACCCGGGGATTGTCTTTGCCTGAGGCTTTCTCCTCTTGAAGAAGGGCCAGCCGGTAATACGCTTCCGCATTGGGCGGGTCGAGGATAGCCAATTCCGTTAGACATCGGGCAGAGACGCCCGGATTCGGGCCTTGTGCGGCCGACCGGAATAGATCGTAGGCTTCCTGTCTTTTTCCTGTAGCTAGTAGGACAACAGCCAGATTCTCCTGATCGAGAGGTATTTCGGAACCGGAATTGGCCTGGTCAATGACTAACGCCCTCTTCAATGGTTCAACGGCAGCCGCGGGATCGTTGAGAGTCTTCAGAAAGAGACCAAGATCAGAAGCACTGCGCGCTACTTCTGGACTGTTCGGTCCAAATTGTTTTAGGCGGTCGACGACAGCCCCTTCAAATAATGGCTTGAGCCCAACAGGATCAGCGGGGGAAGAGACTTGCCCCGATACAGCCACTGCCAGTCGAAGAGGTAGCTGGTCTTTCACTGCACTTGGTCGCGGTATCAGGCTCGAACCCTTTGCGTAAATGCCAATCCAGTGATTTGTAAAGGAGAGCTGACGACTCGTAGCGACTTGCGGCATGTGGCAGTCCACGCAGGCCTGCCCGGCAATATCCGAGCGATGACGAGCGCTCTGATGGCAACCCGAGCAACGCTTATTATATTCAGCTGCCCTACGCGTGAGCGGTGAGTGCGGATCATGGCAAGTCAAACAGGAGAGTGCTCCATTACTTTTGCGAAAACAAACGGCATGACTGAGGTAATCCGGTTGGTGACGCGTATTCCAGGAGTTCGACCAGTCGGTCTCTTCTCCTTCCTCCGGGGGTTTCCGATGACAGGTGCCGCAAAACATGTTCAGCTCGCCCGCTTTGAATCGGCCTGGATTCTGGATAGTTCCCGCTTTGCCATGCGAAGCAACATGAGCTTCACCCGGTCCGTGACAGGATTCGCAATGAACGCCCAACTCAGATGGTTCTACGCTCCAGTCCGCGCCGAGACGCAGCGGACCAGTAGAGTGACATCGAAAACAGCGCAAAATGGAGGCACCCGGGTCGAAGGTACGATACCGCAGTCCTTCGACGGTCGAGTGCCCTGGCGTCAATGCCAGCGATTTCGTGGCGGCGTAATAACTCAAGCCGTGCTCGAGATACGATTCGGTCGACACTTGGCTGACATACGTAATCGCTTTGAGACCGGCGCCAAAGGCCCAGTGGCCGGGGCTGCCCGGCGGCGCAAGCGCCAGCGCGTGGGCATGTTCGCTCCTCGACTGTTCCTCAAACTGATGAGGGTGGCAAGATCGGCAGGCTTGGCTGCCAGTGTACTGAGCCAGGGCCGAAGAGCAGAGGATCAGAAGCGCAGAAGGAGCACTAAACGCGTGACAGCGCTAGCCCGCATTAGTCGCTTAATCGCAATAGCTGGACTCCATTTTGCCACGTAATTGTCCGGAACAGCTCAGGCGAAGCGAGCCGCTGAAGTAACGTGAGGGTCTCTCTTGCGATGCACTTATTTTTGAGAGCAGGCGAATTCGAAGGTTGACCTGCACCGCGTCCATCACGGCAGGGGCAGTCGCTACCGAACATCAGCTTGCTGCGATGACGCACGAGAAACGCAGCAGAGAATTCAGGATCGCGAGCCAACGCATTGCGACCGGAATTCGCAGACAGATCCCCATAGATATTCGGATAATCCGACAACATCTTATCGGTCAGTCCTCCTGACTTCACGGAGCCAGTCGGATAGCCGGCTTCGTTGGCCGCGTCTGCGCTAATGTTAGCCCACCAAGTTTGGGCATGCCCGATAAATATTGTCTGGGGATGACTCTTTAAGAGATTCGGCAGGCGTTTGAACCCCGAGTTAAAGCCGCCCTCCTCGAAGTGAATCAGAACAGGCACGCGGAATTCTGCTGCTAAGTCGTAAACGCGACCCATTTCGGGTCCGTCCACCTGTACGGGATACTTCAATTCTCCAACGCCAATCGCGCCGCCTTTCAAGCCAGCGCGGATTAAATCCGAGGACTCCGGTGCGCGCACGTCCGCGTTCGTGAAGCGAACAAAGCGATCCGGATACTGGGCCATCACCGAATTCGCGCGGTCATTGGAGCCTGCCCCTGGCAAAAGAACGGCCTTCCTGACCCCAGCCCCTTCCAGATGATCGATCTCCGCCGCGTTTTCACGCCGCGGATGGAGATGAATGTCGAGCACCGGAGTTCCCCCACGGCGAATCAGCCGCCTCGTACCAGGCTGCACGGCGGCCGACGCGAGGACGCTTTGAATAAATCGGCGTCGTAGCATAAATCAAAAAGACGTTCGGAGTGCAAATTGGATAAGTCGCGGGTTGTTCGCCTGCGAACTGATAATGCCGAATGATGGATTCCCTTGTGATAGGTTCGGTGCAGCAAACTGCACGCGATTAAAAAGATTGAAAAACTCGGCCCGGAATTGTAGATTTATGCGTTCAGTGAGCGGTGTCTTCTTAAACACAGCGAAGTCCCAGTTGTCGATTCCTTGGGTTCGCAAATTGGGATCGAAACGGCCTTCCGATCCGAGAGTGAAGGCCGGCGCCGCAGTAAAGCATGCAGTATTGAACCAGTCATTTAGTCTGGATGTGGCGGAGCCGGAGATTGACTTGTCGCAGCCGGCTATCACATTCGGCCTCGACCCGCCATTGTAGGTGCCAGTGATATTCGAATTGCTATTGAGTCCCAATGGCGTTCCGCTCTGAAAAGTAGTAACACCGTTAATGCCCCATCCCGAGACGAGCTTGTCGGCTACGCCGCTTACATTGCCAAGCAGCCGGTGTCCCTTGCCGATTGGCAAGTCGTACACATAGCTGATCACGACATGATGGGGCACGTCGCTGCCGGACAGCGAGCGCTCGAGGCGCAGATTGTTATAGTCCTGAATCGTTCCAGTTGCATCCAGCCACGTAGTGACCGTGTCAGTGTTGCTAATCAATTTCGACCACGTGTACGCGACAAGAAGTGTTCCGCCCTGATGGAAACGCTTCTCCATCTTCATCTGCAAGGAGTGATAGATCGAATCGCGATCTGACGGCGTTGTTACGGTGACGCTGGTGTATTGCGGGTAGGGAAGCAGGAGTTGGCCCCGTTGCACGGTCGGTTGCGAAAGGGTTCCGGTGCTTATTAAACCGTAGAAGGGATTGGGAACCAGTTGTTGCAGCTGCTTAGCCGAGAGCCAGATCCTGGTCAGGCAACTGGTCAACCTGTCCACTTCCAGCAATAAGATGCACTCCGCGTGACCCCGCGTAGGCCGCTTCAACCATAAGTGTATCGGTGATTTGGCGCTCTACATTGAAGTTCCATTGCTGCACGTAAGGGTATCGCTGATCGGCCAGCGGCGATGACACGCCGGTGCCATACAAAATGCTTTGATAATTCGGATTTCGCCCTGGCGGCTGAAGGAGTCCATTGGGAAAAGGATTGCTCAACGTCGCGGCAGGGAGTGTAGCCGCCGTTCAGGGTCGAAACCCAAGGCGTAGTGATCATATTTACTGGCGACGACCACGGGGCCGACGAAAAGTACAGGTCGCTCGGCAGGAAGAACATTCCGTAGCCCGTACGGATCACGGTCTTGTCCGTGAGTCGGTACGCTAAGCCCAAACGGGGTGCAAACAGCTTCCAATGCTGGACGGTGAGGCCACTGCCGCCAGGAGATTGGGGTGTGTCCACCAATCCTAGTTCCCCCTTGACCGGCAGGCCCGTCTGCTTGAGCGAGCGGACTGACAGCATTTGGGAGCCAAATGCTCGCGCGATTATATCGCTCTGTCCACGCCCCAGGTATATCCCATCGGACGCCGTAGTTTAAGGTGAGCTTTTTGCCTACTTGGAATGTGTCAGAGACGTAATAACCTTGATATTTGAACTCCGAGGCCGTCAGTGCATCGGCATTTGGACGCCGTTCGGCGACCCGGTAGACTCCAGGAATTTGACCAGTTGCGCCATAGCCCAGCAGGTAAGATGCAAACCCGTATCCCGTGGAACCGGGGGAGACCGGATTTGCAGAGGTGAAAATATTATCGAAGTTAAATACGCCGCCGAACTGGTTGCTCTTCCCGAAATTGAATTGGGATACGACGCAATTCCATACCAGCTTTGATCGTGTGGCGGCCCTTGATATGGACGATGCTGGGCGAGAGCGAGAACACATTGTTCGCGGTTATGCCGGTCACCTCTTGGCCGAAATCGGCTGAATCCTTGTACCGTCGGATACGGGACTCAGGCTAAGTTTCCTGACTATTCAGGTTGGCGGGCCAACCGAACTGTGTCAAATTACTCCCAAAGCTCTGCGGCAGCGCTGGCATAGGTAAAACGCAAAAGGGAGAGTCGAATGTCCCCGACGGTGTTGGGCGTGAACGTGTATGTGTCGCCAAGTACAGCCTGCACGGTTTGGAAGCTCACGTCTGTACCGGTCTGTGGAAGCCCCGCCGCCTTTTGTGCCGCTGCGTACCCGTTGACTGGCAAATTAAAGTCAGTCCAGCGCGTGTACCGCCCGAAAATGCGTTGCTTGTCACTGACAACCTGATCGAAGCGACCGTTGAACTGGTCGTTATTTCCGCCCTGGGCGGCATTAGTCGCGTAGTTATTGACATCCGTGAACTGCTGCCCCGGCAGATTTGGCATTGCCCAAAGATTCTTAAGGATCTTCGCTGTTGGGTCGAATCGAGAAGCCGGAATCATATTGTTGGGAAACGGCGACCGCAGAACGGTCTGGCCACTGGCGCAAGCCGGGTTAGATAACTATCCGCACGTAGTGAGGGGATCGTAAATGGGGATGAGCGCTCCCGAACTGCTGCGGAGATTTGAAAAATCACCGTCACGCATCGCTGCTGTCGGCACACTGGTGAGAATCGATTGCCCCTTGCCGCAACCGGAACCCTTCGTAGCTCACAAAAAAGAATGTCTTGTCCTTGATTACCCGCCCACCGACATCGGCGCCGAACTGATTCTGCGTGAACGCCGGAGTGGCAATTCCGGAGCGGTTGTTGAAGAAAGTGTTGGAGTTCAGAACCTTATTCCGAAGGAACTCGTAGGCCGGTGCCGTGAAACTCGTTGGTGCCGGATTTCGAAGTCATGTTGATCACGCCACCGGCAAAACGGCCGAACTCGGGGCCGAGGTTATTCGTCTGAACACGAAATTCCTGGATCGAATCTTGTGTCGGCACAAGGTCCACACCATTGTTGTATGCCGTGTTTAGCGGGGAGCCATCCAGAAAGGCGGCGCTTTGATTCCCAAATCCCCCACCGATCTGATAGTTTCCCCACGCACTAATATTGTGGTTGGTCGGGGTCCCCAGCGACCCCCCTTGCGCTACTACTCCGGGCACCAGGGCGACCAGATTGAGGACATTTCGACCGTTAAGCGGCATCTCCTGCACGGTTCGACCTTCCACTACCTGGCTCAACGACGATGTTTCCGTTTGCAACAACGCCGCTTGCCCTGTCACCTCAACGGTCTGCCCTACGTCTCCGAGTTGCAGAGCCGCGTCGATGCGCACCGCTGCCTGGACTTGCACTTGCACCTGATCATGCGTGAGATGTTTAAACCCGGGACTGTCGACGTCGACGCGATATAGTCCCGGAACAAGATTCACAAATTGATAGTTCCCGTTCACGTCGGTCTGGTCGGTCCGAACTTCCGCTGTGCCGGTATTGGTCAGCGTCACGCGGGCTCCCGCAATCACGGCCTGACTTTGATCGGTGACGGTCCCGACAATTGAGCCGTAAAACGTCTGTGCGCACATAGGAGCGATTGAGATCAAGAAGGTGACGGCTGCGACAAAGACTTTAGATGCAAACGATGCGTGGCGTTGCGAAGAGATCTTCACAGAACCCCCCTGAGGTTCAAACAGTCATATAGTGCGCCATTTCAAATGTCAACGCCGATTGACACGCCGATTGGCAGGATTGACGAGGCCTCCAATTAGTAGTATGTTGTATTCTGGCAGAATATCTCCCTGCGGTTTTCATTTGACACAACGAGTCGTTAGTTTGAGGATTGGATTATGAACCGGGGTCTTCACCATCATTGGGGAATGAAGAATGATAAGCTCGTTGGCTCTGGGCGTCGCGACGGTGGCTGGTACACTTTGCTCTGCCGGTTACGTTCTTGCGGCAGATGCCAACGTTTCATCCAGTTCCTATGCCTCCGACCGTGAAGGCGTTTATAGCTAAGAATTGTGCCGCGTGCCATCATCCTCCTAGCCCGCCTCTCGGCATCGATTTGACTACGCTAACGTTCAATCTCAATGATGTGGATACTTTCGGGCGCTGGGTGCGGATACACGATGCTGTGCGTGATGGAAAGATGCCTCCGGGAGGCAAGAATCTCTTGAAGGAGCCGGATCGAGAAGCTTTCGTAACAGCGATCGCCGAGCCCATGATCGCGCATGAGCACTTGCGCGCAGCGACAGAGGGCCGTGCCGTGCTTCGACGTCTGAATCGCTACGAATACGAGAATTCGATTCGCGAATTGTTATCGGCGCCGTGGCTGCAACTGAAGGACTCGCTGCCTGAAGACGGTTTGGATCATCATTTCAATAAGTCTGGGCAAGCTCTGGATGTCTCTTATGTGCAGATGTCCGCATACATGGAGGCGGCCGAACACGCAATTCGTTTGGTGGTAAATGCGGCCAATCAGCCGGAAGCGCAGCAGCGTTATTACGCGCGAGACCAGAAGCGATTTATCGGTCGGATGAAGTATAGTCCATTCAACCATTCTCCGGAACGGGGCATGATTCCGATCCTTGGCTTCGACGCGCAACCCGACGTTCTGGAGGAAAAAGTACCCGTTAGTGTGGGGGAGAGCGATCCCAAGACCCGCGAATTAGAAGCTTTCGCTACGCCCGGGAGCACGTTCAACGGGAACGATTACAGCTTTGATCAGTTCGCCTCACCGGTCGGCGGACGCTATCACTTGCGATTTAACGCCTATTCCATCTGGATACATACGATTTGGGGTACGGGAAGCAGCGCTGCAAATCCAAATCGCAAGCCCTGGTGGCACCCCGACCGCGAAAAAACCTCCCGTGGGAGGACCATTGAACCGGTGACAATTTACGCCCTTCGCCGCGGAGGCGAGAAGCGGCTGTTGGGTTCCTTCGATGTAGGGCCAGAGCCTGCCATCCATGAGATGGATGTTTATTTGCTGCCCGACGAGCAGATTATGCCGGATGCATCGCGCCTGTTTCGCTCGCGTCCTGGTTTTACGGGGAGCCCGGACGCCACCGAGGCGGGCATGCCCGGGGTCGCCTACCGGTGGATGGAAGTGGATGGTCCGGTAAAGGACGCTCAATCGACCGAGGGATTTCATCGGCTCTTCGGAAAGCTTGCCGGCTTCGTGGGACAACAAGGGCGCAGCTATCGGTAACACCTTCGGCACCCGGCGATGCGGAGCGACTCCTTCGGCAATTTATGGCAGCCGCCTATCGACGCCCTCCGCGAGAAGAAGAAGTGCAGCGCTACCTCGGGATTATTCAGGATCAACTCGGCAAGCACGTCCAATTTGCCGATGCCATGATTACTGGCTATAGCGCCGTGCTGTGTTCTCCCGGATTTATCTATCTGGAGGAGCGACCAGGGCGATTGGATCCTTACGCGCTGGCGAGTCGGCTTTCTTATTTTCTTTGGAATGGTCCGCCTGATCCGGAGCTGCGGCGGCTTGCTGCGAACGGGACGTTCGAAAGGCCCGATGTGCTGCGAGCTCAGACGAATCGCCTGCTCGATGACCCGCGATCACGGGATTTCGCCAATGCGTTCCTGGACTATTGGCTGGATCTTCGGAAGATTGGTGATAACACTCCAGATCTGACGCTATATCCCGACTATTATCTTGACGATCTCCTGACCGAATCCGCGCTGCAGGAGACGCAGCTCTTCTTTCGTTTCCTGCTGCAGAGGAATCTGCCGGCGCGAAACATCATCCAATCTAACTTTAGCTTTCTCAATTCGCGTCTGGCTCGCGCCTATGGCCTGCCGCCAGTCGAAGGTGTGGCATTGCGTAAGGTGGCTCTGCCGGCCGACAGTGTGCGCGGTGGTCTGTTGACTCAGGCAAGTGTTCTCAGGTTGACGGCGAATGGAACTACGACATCACCCGTGCTGCGCGGCGTCTTTATCTTGGATCGAATTCTGGGCGATCCGCCACCGCCTCCCCCGCCAGGCGTGCCGGCGCTCGATCCCGACACGCGCGGCGCCGTCACGATTCGCCAGCAATTGGACAAGCATCGCTCGATTCAATCGTGCGCGGTTTGTCACACTAAGATCGATCCGTCCGGGGTTCGCGCTCGAGAATTTTGATGTAGTGGGCGCCTGGAGGGACGAGTATCGCAGCACCGATCAGGGTGACCCGGTGCAGGGACTGGGGAAGAATGGCTTCGATTTCACGTTCAAGTTGGGGCAGCCAGTGGATGCGAGTGGAAAACTGCTGACCGGAGAAACGTTTCAGAACGTGATCGAGCTGAAACGGTTGTTACTAAAGGATGAGCGCCAGATTGCCCGAAATATGGTGGAGCAATTTGTCACCTATGCAACGGGCGCGCCAGTCGGGTTTGCCGATCGTGCGGAGGTAGAGCGTATTCTCGATGCCGCCGAAGGCGATGACTACGGCCTGCGCACAATTATCCACGAGATTGTTCAGAGCGATTTATTTACACATAAGTGAGGGTACAAATGAAATCTTCCCAAAATCAACCCGAAGGATCGTTCGTGGCTCTCCGTCGGCCAATTCCTCGACGTCGGCTTCTGCAGGGTATGGGCGTCGCTCTGGGGCTACCTCTTCCTCAACGCGATGCGTCCGGCATTTGCAGCAGAAAAGGTGCAAACTGCTGAAAGGCCGCGTCGTATGTTAACGATTTGCAATAATCTTGGCTTCCTATCAAAAGGGTTCTTCCCGAAGCAGTCGGGCAAGGACTACGAGCTTTCCTCGTACCTCAGCTGTGTTGAAGCCACTCCGCGACGATTTCACGGTCTTTAGCGGTGTTTCACATCCGAATGTGGACGGCAGCCACGCATCCGAGGTCTGTTTTCTAACGGCAGCGCCGCATCCGTCGAACGGTGGTTTTCGCAACTCGATCTCGCTCGACCAATACATGGCTGATCGCATAGGCGTGCGAACACGATTTCCCTCTCTTACGTTGGGTGTTAATGTGGCTAAAGGTCAGCGCAGCTTGTCGTTCACTGGCGCAGGGGTGATGATCCCGTGCGAAGACAGCGCGTCCTCGGTTTATCGAACACTCTTTTTGCAGGGCAGTCAAGAGGAGGTCGAGCGTCAGATCAACCGGCTGAAACTGGGCGAGAGCGTTATGGACACTGTCGCGGACGATGCGGCCGGTCTGAAGCGGCAGCTTGGAAAGGACGACCGCGCACGATTAGATCAATACATGACGGGCGTCCGAGAATTGGAACAGCGCATGGTACAGTCGAGCGAGTGGGAGCGGAAACCCAAGCCTAAGACGACAGAACCAGAGCCAAAGGACCCGGATAGCAATCGTGCGTACATGGAAAAAATACGCCTCATGTACGACATGTCTAGGTTGGCTTTTGAAACTGATTCGACGCGACTGATTACGATTTTCCTGGACAGCGTGAATTCGCCTGCGATTGACGTTGAGGGCGTCAATATTACAGATGGCTATCACAATCTATCGCATCACGGGCAAGATCCGACCAAGCTGGCCGAGCTGACTGCGATCGACATGCAGCACATGAAGCTGATTGCCGGATTACTGACCAGCTTGAAAGGGACTCACGAAGCCGGAGAGTCGCTTCTGGACCGCAGCATGGTGCTTGTCGGCAGCAATTTTGGGGACGCCAACAAGCACATTACAACTAACATGCCGGTTCTGCTCGCAGGCGGAGGGTTTCAAGCACGGTCAGCATCTCGCGTTCGACAGCGAGAGAAATTATCCGCTGCCGAACCTATTCATCAGCATGTTGCAGCGGCTCGGCATTGAGACAGATCATTTCGCCTCGTCGACTGGCACGATGCGTGGCCTCGAGTTGAAAGGCTAAAGCCAATGGCATGGCTTGATAGACGGCCACAAACTTCATAAGTACTTGCCATTACTAAGAGGAATCTTGAGGCTTGGGTTTTACCGCATTGAGAGGTTGGAAATGAGAAGATCAATCGGACTGTTGGTGTTAGGCGCGAGCTTTTCGCTTTGCGGCTGGGCTGAAAGCCTGGGCGGCTATATTGTGGACCAGAGTTGCGCTGGCCAGAAGGCCATGTGGGACGATGCGGCATGCACGGCCCGCTGCGTCAAGGGAAGCATCAAACTAGTTCTGGTTACCGAGGACGGAACGGTGTACAAAATCGCGAACCAGGACAAGGTCAAATCTGAGACATATTACGGAAAAAAGGTGACCGTCAGCGGAAAAATGGAAGGCGACACGATCACCGTCGACAGCGTGAAGATATAGTTTGGTTGCCTTCTTACGAGTTTGCGTGAAGCTCCCGATTTTGATCGATTGCTTGCGCCCGCGTCGCCATTCGCACCGCCTGGGCTTCCACTTCCGGAGCAACCGCAGGTCGGCCCGGATACTGCCGATGTTTCCAGCCATCGAACTCTTGGCGACGAGCCTTCAATAAACAGGTCAAGATGGTGTCGGTTTGGCGACACAGCCGACCGCTCGGAGTGCTTTGCGTCCCAGGTGTTTCCCGATCTCGGCGAGAGTGGCGCGCACGGGATCGCTCACCGCAGTCTCAATGGCAGCTTCGCCCTCAGAATACGGTTCTCTGCAGCCAGATATTCATTCTTCAGGACAAGCTCCTGGTTCACCGAGCCCGTCACATACGCCAGCAGCCGTACCCACTTCTTGTTCCTCATGCCGACTGCATACCTTACTCCGCGGCGAGCGGTTAGTATTTTGACCATACGGGATTTATCGACAGAAATACTTCATGCGTGCGCCCAGTCTGTTCCAGGCTTGCTCCGAGTCGCCGACGAAACGCCCGGAGACGTTCGACAATGGCTCCCGAGCCAGCTTCCGAGAACGCACCTTATGGGACGCAATCCTGCGAATACAAACCAACTGGCACTCGAACAAGATCCGTCCAACGATTTATCCAGTATTGTGCAGCCCGGCTGCGATGCCGTTCATGGTCGAGGCAAGGGCGCGGTCGATTTTCTCGTCGATGTCTCCACTGCGCTTCCGGCGCAACAGTTCGACCTGAATCAGGCTGAGCGGGTCCACGTACGGGTTACGCAGCTGAATGGAGCGCGCCAGAACGGGACTGCGCTCCAGGAGCCCCGACGTACCCTTAAGCGAAAAAATGACACGTTTGGTGCGGTCGAATTCTTCGAGCAGCATGCCGTACACCCGCGCGCCGATCTGCTCGTCACTAACGAGCGACGAATACAGCTTGGCAATGGACATGTCTGCCTTGGCCATGGCCAGCTCCACGTTGCTGACCAGATCCGCAAACAGAGGAAATTGCTTCAGCATTCGCTGCAGAAGCTCGAACTCTGTCTTGCCGCGATTCATGAAGCGCTCGATGGCATCGCCGACGCCGAACCACGCCGGAACTGCATGGCGGCTTTGCATCCAGCCAAAAACCCAAGGGATTGCCCTCAGGTCTTCCACTTTGCGGCTGCCGCCACGGCGGCTGGGCCGCGATCCGATGTGGGCGTGTTCTAGCTCGTTGACGGGGGTAGCTTCTTCAAAATACCGCAAGACTTCGGGATCTTCGGCGATGCTGCGCCGGTAGAAGGCGAAGGCATCCGCGGACATCGCCTCCATGCACTGATGTACGACGTCTTCTGCCGGAAGCGAGCCGGAATGGGGGCGCAGGTATGCCTCCAGACTTGCCGCGATCATCACTTCGAGGTTCCACTCGGCGAGCACCGGGTCGAAATATTTCCAGTTGAGCACCTCGCCTTGCTCGGTAATGCGGATGCTGCCGGAGAAATCGCCCGGGGGCTGCGCCAGGATGGCGCGATGCGTGGGGCCACCACCACGGCCCACGGTTCCGCCGCGCCCGTGGAATAAGCGCAACTTCAGATCATATTCGCGGGCGACTTCATGCAAAGCGTGATGCGCTTTATACAACTCCCACGTGCTGGTGAGCATGCCGCCATCTTTGTTTGAGTCGGAATAACCCAGCATGATCTCTTGCCACCCGTTCCACGACTTGACGAGTTGTGCATACTCCGGATGCGACCAGACCCTACGCATGATCTGGGGAGCACGCTTGAGCGCATCAATGGACTCAAACAGAGGGACCGGCATCAGACCCGGATCTTCGCCGGACCCTGCGACACGGACTCCCGCCAGAGTGGCAATGCGGATGACGTCGAGAATGTCCTCTTCGGTTTCCGTTCCGCTGATGATGTGAGCGCGAATCACGTTGCCACCGCGCAGTGTCTTTTGTTCCGCGATGGCGCGCATCGTATCCAGCAATTCATGCGACGCATCCGTCAAACCGCGAGCGAGCGCTTCCGTGCTCCCCAAGCTCTTCTCCCGGATTTCAGCCAATACGCCGGCATGCTCGTTCCGGTGCTGGCGGATATCGAGCGTATGCAATTTGAAGCCGAAATGCCGCAATTTCAGTAAGAGCGGGTCGACGAGCGTATGCGCCAATCTGGCGCCACCGTTCTGCATGAGGCTCTCGCGAATCAGTTCCAGATCGTGCTCAAACTCGGCAGCGGACTGGTACGCGGCGGGCGCTCCTAACCCTCTGCGCGCGGACTGCAAGCGGACGGACATGAGCAGAAGAAAACGCCGGTACCATTCCGTGGTGGATGTTCGCTGAAGTTCGGCTGCCGTTTCGGTGATGGATCGCTCGTAGGCATCGAGACGCCCTTTGAGACTGGCCGAAGCGGGAATTTGGCTAACCGAAACACGCAAGCGGCGAACCAGAATGTGGACGGCCGCGAGATAGTGATCGAGCGCAGTCTGGTGCGCAAGAGCGAGCGCCTCGCGCGTGCGGTCGGCAGTGGCAAACGGATTGCCATCACGGTCGCCGCCGATCCAGGAGCCAAATCGCATACAGACCGGCAGGCGCGACGGCTCCAATTCGATTCCGTACACGCGGCGAAAGGAGTCCACGATCTCGTCGTAGACCTTGGGTAGCGTGTCAAAAAGGGAGAGTGTGTAGTATTCCAATCCGAAGCGGATCTCATCGGACACCGTCGGACGCTTGTTGCGAATGTCGTCGGTCTGCCAAAGGCTGGTCACTTCGGCGAGGATGGCTTCCTGGCAGCGAGCGGCGGTGGCGTCAGACAGCGGCAGCTCATCGAGTGCCTCCAAATGCTGAGCAATCAATGCTCGCTTGATGAGAACTGCCCGGCGCGCGAATTCCGTGGGATGTGCGGTAAACACCGGCTCCACGGAGATGTGGCCGAGGGCCTCAAGCGCCGCTTCAGCGGGAATGCCCCAGGCTTTGAGTCGCAGCAGCGTTCCGTGAAACGTGCCCGCAAGAGGTTTATGTTCGGCGTGCAACTGAGCCGCCCGCCGCCGGCGCTTGCGATGATTGGTTTCCGCAAGATTGCTCAGCTCAAAGTATATCGAGAACGCCTTGGTGACACGATTGGCCGCTTCGGTATCGAGCGAGGCAACAATGGCTTTGGCTTCCTCCATCAGCGTGCCGCCACTCTCGCGATGTTCAATGAGTTTCTTGCGCAACGCTTCAACGGATTCGAAGAGTGCCGGACCAGCCTGCTCAACAAGCACTTTGCCGAGCAAAATTCCGAGGGAACGTATATCTCGCTTGAGAGGAAGCTCTTTGCGGCTATCTTCCGTATCGGCGGTTAACTCGGCGAGGCGTTCCTGCTGAATGGGCGCGGACCATAGGGGCCTTGAGGACATTTCCGTCTCGATCTGCTTGGGCTTCATCATCTGGCGATATCCTCACTCCGCGCCGAAGGCAAGGAGCGCATTGCGCGGAACGATCTCCCTTACGCGGATAACCAGAGTTGATGAAGACCATGCCGTTCTGTTAGCGCTGAAGAGCTGTTGGTGGAGCCCGAGTTTTGTGCCGGCAGACAACGGCATGTGACTGATTTAGCTTAATATACTCGATGAGAAAGCGAATAGATCCGGAGTGACGCGCTAAACCGGCCAGTGAGAGTTGCACGGCTTGGCCGATACCTGGCGAGAACAGCCCCTGGCACGAGGAAGAAATTCGAAGCGAAAAGGGATTTCGCTTCAGCTACCCCTGAGGTGAGGGCGCGGACTTCCACGACCTCAGTCACCTCGCAAGAATGGTATCTTTTGTTCGAAGAGAATATGCGTACTCGACGACTCGTCCTTGCATTAGCTATAGCGGGCGGCGCAGCGCCGGCTGGCGCCCAATGGCTGAACTACCCGACGCCCGGCACACCACTAAAAAAGGATGGCATGGTCGATCTCACCGCGAAGGCGCCGCGCGCATTCAATCGCAAACCCGATCTGTCCGGAGTATGGCGGATTGAACCTCCAAAGCCAGGTGAGATCGAGCGCCTGTACCACCCGAGTGAAGTAAACGCCGTGGCGGGAGATGATTGGCGCGATTTCGATCGGCATTTCTTCAACCTGTTCATAGATTTCAAAGAAGGAGAGTCGCCTCTCCGGCCGGAGGCTGTCGCCCAAACCGACAGGATTCGGCAGGATCCGCTGGCCTTACCGTCGGCCCGTTGCTTGCCGCTTGGCTTTCTGACGCGTTATTTTCACTTTCGCCCTTTCAAGATATTCCAGGCTCAACAAGAGATCGTCATGTACTTCGAAGTAGACGGAGTCTTTCGCCAGATTCACACCGATGGGCGCAAGCTTCCCGAGTCTCCTTTCCCATCGTGGATGGGCTTCTCGACCGGCAAGTGGGAAGGCGATTCGCTGGTGGTCGATACCGCCGGGTTCAACGACCAGTTCCGGCTAGATGCGAGCGGTCATCCTAATAGCGAGCTACTTCGAGTCCGCGAAGTCTTCCGCCGCCGCGATTTCGGTCATATGGACATAGAAGCCACGGTCGAAGATCCCGTGGTGCTGACCAGGCCCGTCAATGTCAAGTTCAGTCTTCAACTGATCCCTAACAGCGATATTCTTGAGAACTTCTGCGCCGAGGGCGAGCGGGATCAGCTCTTCACGCGCCCACAGGTCAAGTAGCAGCGCGGCAGAAGCACGAACAGACCGCGCTAAGAGGGTAGGTGTGAGTCGCGAGTAATCTCGAACGCGATCTTCCTTACGACCTCAGTGCTTCGCGGCGACGCAAACCTTCGCTCCCGGAGTTTCGAGGGAAACACCAAATATGATCTAATTCCTACGAGGACACACGCCCGGATGCTCCTGATACTCAAACTGGTAGCGGCGATCATCCTGATACTCTGGGTGCTCCGGCAGGTTCGGAAGCCCAGCGGTCCACTCGGCAGGCATCTCGTGCGCGCATTCAATCTGGGTCACGCCACGATGACCGACTGGGGACTGCAGCAGGTGATGGTGCCGAAGAACGCCCTGATTCTCGATGTCGGCTGCGGCGGCGGCAGGACGGTGCGGAGACTCGTCGCCTTAGCACCGGAGGGCAAGGTCGTTGGGCTGGACTACTCGGCAGCCAGTGTCGCAGTTTCGCGAGAGACGAATGCCCAGGACATCGAGATTGGGCGGGTGCGGATCGAGCAGGGTTCGGTGGCCGAATTGCCGTTTCCCGATCGCGCGTTCGACATTGTGACGGCCGTGGAGACGCACTACTACTGGCCCCACCTGCCGGCGAGCGTGCGGGAGATCCTGAGAGTCCTCAAGCCCGGCGGAACGTTCGTCTTGATCGCCGAAACGTACCGCGGCGGGCCGTTCCGCCTTTTCTACAGCATAATCATGCCGCTGATCCGCGCCGCGTTCCTTAGCGACGCCGAGCACCGGGATCTTCTGGCTCAAGCGGGATTTACCGAGGTCGCTACCAAGCATGTGTCCGGAAAAAACTGGATCTGCGCCACGGGCCGCAGGCCGTCATAACTGTACCTAAGCGCGCTTCCGACAGCGCCAGGCCTTTTCGGCCTACCAGGCCTTGTCATCGGAGGAAGGGAGCTTCAGCCACAGCAACTTCATAGGTACCCGCGTCTAGTATCGACGGTACTGCTCTCCGTGAAATGACACCAGATGCTGCCCCTCAAATGCGATGCCAACGAATGTGTGGCGGTGGTGGCAACCGCAAAAAGCAAGTGCCCGGCGGTCATCGACGGGGCGAACCAGAACGCCACGTGCGCATCATACGCGAGACTGATCAGCGGTACAACCACACCCGCTCACGCTACGCGTTCGTGCCAACGTCGCCGACGTGCCTGCGCGATCTCGATGCCCGCGAGCAACAGCGCCACGTCCGTGCTGCGCATCTCCACGGGCCGTGTAGACGATACCCGGCATTAAGAGAGCCCGTTTGACGGAAGAGGCCTTATCGGCCGCCGGCTCACTGCGGTCCCCGCTTCCGACCGAACGTTGAAAACGTTACTTCGAGGCGATGGTGGGGTTCACCCAGCCGTTCTACATTACGCCATGCGACGGACGGAAGCTGAGATAGTCCACATGATCGGGAATATCGGCCCAACCATGTATTGCGCCCGGCCGAACGATCAGCACGTCACCGACCTTCAACTCGACTTTGCGTGAGCCAACCGCCAAGCCGCCGCAGCCAAGACCGTTCGGTCCGCCGTCGGCGTTGGCCGTGCTGTGCCGGCCATTGACGACATGGCCATCAATGAACGCCGTGCCGCCGCCGGAGACGATGTAATAGCCTTCGGTCTGATTATCATGCGTAATGGCGCCCGGAATGCCCAATCTCGAGCACGCCATCAAAGTTGCACCACTTCCGGTTTTTCCGCCCCTTCACGAATGATCCACAACCGATTTGCAGCGAGCCCCGCGAATTTTTGTTTCGCGCCGCTGGGCCAACGGATCTCGATGTCCGCTTTCTCCTCCGGCCCGAGTCCGAAATGCAGGCGCCGGTCGTTGGTCGAGCCGTAACTCGACTGGCTGATCACCTCCTGCGCCTGCTGCTTGCCGCCGTAAAGCGCCACCACGCGCGCGCCAATCGCGCTGCGGTTCGACTGTGTTCCGATCAGCCTTACTTTAATCCAGTGATTGCTGCCGCTTACGTCGTTACGCAATAGCGATGGAGGTTCGTTGAGATTGATGATCAGAACATCCAGGTCCCCGTCATTATCGAAATCGCCAAAGGCGCAGCCCCGGCTGCAATGCGGGGCGGTAACACCCGGGCCGGCTTCTTCGAAAAGCTCTTCGAACTTCCCGTTGCCCAGATTGCGGAAAACCACACGCGGAGTCTTGTACGGGTATCCCTCGAGCTTCCCTTCCAGCTCCGGATAGACGCCGCCGGTGACCAGAAACAGGTCGGGTCGGCCGTCGTTGTCGAGATCAACGATTCCCGCGCCCCAACCCGTGAACCTGGTTTCGACACCCAGGCCACTGGCAAGCGTGACATCAGTGAACTCGCCCTTGCCGTCGTTACGATACAGAGCATTGGTGTCGTCGGTGAAGTGGCCCTTGAAAAGATCGAGGTGACCATCGAGGTTATAATCGCCGATGCCGACGCCCATGCCGGCCTGCTCGACTCCGTCTTCGCTGAGCCCCGCGCCACGCTCGATCCCCTCTTCGCGAAACGTGCCGTCGTGCCTGTTTATGAGAAGCACGCTCGCGCTGGTGTCGCACGCAACGAAAACATCTGGCCAGCCGTCCTCGTCGAAATCGGCGGCGACCGGAGTCAGTGCGTACCGCGATTTAATTTTCGCGACGCCGGATACCTCCGAAACATCCGCGAACGTGCCGTCTCCGTTGTTATGGAACAGCGAGAACGAACCGTACGGCAGACCCCGAGGTCCGCAGTTCACACGAACTGTTTTAAACATGCAGCTGCCGTTCTGTCCTGGCTTTGGCGCGGCGGCTAGATCGAAATCCAGATAGTTGGTGACGAACAGGTCGAGCTTACCATCCCGGTCGTAATCGATCCAGGTGCAGCCCGTGCCCCACCGAGTGCGGTTGGCCCCCACGCCGGCTTGGCGCGTCACATCCGTGAATGTGCCATCGCCGTTGTTGTGATACAGAACGTTCGCGCCCCAATACGAGATGAAGATGTCCTCGAAGCCGTCATTATCGTAATCGCCGATGCAAACACCTCCGGGCCAGCCTTCGCGCAACAGGCCGGCTTTCTCGGTGACATCGGTGAACGTGCCGTCGCGGTTATTGCGATACAGTCGATTGGTCGCACCGGGGGGAGTGTTTTCCATGCGCCGTCCGCACAGGACCAGAATATCGACCCAGCCGTCGTTATCGTAATCCAAGAACGCGCAGCCGCAGCCCATCGTTTCGAGGATGTAGTCCTTGCGATCGATGCCTCCGTAGATGGTGGGGGCGCCGAGACCCGCGGCTGCGGCCACATCCGTGAATCGCGCATTGAACGGTAGGCCCGAGGGCTTGCCGCGGGGCATCGCTTTGACGGTGCGAGTCGCCATGCCCTGGGAGCGAAGGAATGACGGCCAAGCGCCGATCAGGCTCAGCAGACTGCGCCGGGTAACTCGCAATTAGAACTCCTTTCGCGCATGCCAATGCGGAGAACAGCTCCTCGCTCTTCTATTTCTCCGCGTCAGTATTCTCCTCCTTTAGCGGACGCAAACGCATTTCCTGATACACCTGTTTGAGTCGCTCTTTCATTTCTTTCAGGTGTTGGAATTCAGCAAGTTCTTTTTCCGCCTCTTCTGTGCGGCCCGTGGCGCGGTAGATCAGTGAGAGGCGATAGTGCGTGACCGACGTGAAGGGCTCCAGTTGAGCCGCGTGCTTCAGATATTTCTCGGCTTCCGGCAGGCGGTGCATCTGTGTCAGCACTCTTCCAAGGCCTAGGTTCGCTTCGGCGTCACTTGGCTGGAGTTCGACGGCGCGCTGATAGTGTGACAAGGCTTGCGGTACGTCCGACGACCGGAGGGCGATATCGCCTAGCCGGCACTCCGACTTCTCGTCGAAGGGATTGTCGGCGAGAGCGGCGCGATACTCCTTCTTCACCTGCTCCTGGTCGCCCGCCGAGCCTGAAAGGTTAAGCGCTTCGGCCAGTTCGAAGCGGAGACCGGGTAGCTGCGGGTCCAACTTGACTGCTTCCCGGTAGTGCGCGACCGCGGCCTCAATGTCCTCGTGCCGCGACATCTCCTGCCCCATGATCTGGTGCATCCTCGCGGATTTGGGAGCGAGCATCGCCATCGCCAGCATGCTTTCTCCGGCCAGGTCCGAATAGATGCGATACGCGATGTAAAGAATCTCGGTGTTTTCCGGCGCGAGCTGGCGTAAGGTCGCGACCAGCGCTGCGGCTTTGTCGAGATTGCCAGCTCCGTAATCGAGTTCGATTAGTTCCATTCCGGCTTGAACACGCAGCTTGCCTTCCTGCAATTGTGGGAATGATTTCTCAAGGTCGGCTTCGGCGGCGGCGGTCTGGCCGATCCGCTTTTCGGACATGCCGAGCAGCGCTTCAATCTTCCACAGGTTAGGCCGTTGCCTCAGGGCGGCTCGCAGATTGGTCGCTGCATTCGCGTATTCGGCCTTGAAAAACAGGGCTACGCCAAGGTTCCCGCGCGCATCCATGTTGTTGGGATCGAGCTTTAGTATGGCCTCGTACTCGCGGATGGCAAGGTCCGGTTGGCCTTTGCGCAGAAAGTCCTGAGCCTGTCGAGCATGCGACGCGATCTGAGGGGTATTGGCCGCGGTTTGAGCGAACGCCGCCGGGATCACCGCAGGTGAAACGAAGATCCCGGCGCAGAGAACTGCCTTAAAACGCATGTCTCCAGGTTACGCGTTTAGAACGAAAGACGGGCGCCGAGCTGCAATGTGCGGCCGGAGAGCTGCGCGCCCGTGATCTGCGCGACCGCCGGGTTTCCGATGTTGATGTTCGGAATGCCGAGGCTGGTGTGGTTGAGAGCGTTGGCGCGTCGAAGCGGAACTGGATCTGTCCGTGCTCCAGCTTGGGAAGCGGCACGACCTTGGCGGCCGAAAAATCGACATCCGAATACCTGGGGCCGCGCAGGATGTTTCTCCCGGCATTGCCATACGTGTATTGGGCCGGCGAGACGAACGCGGCCGGGTTGAACCACTCCGCCGCTGTCTTGTTTGAGGGATACAGCGGGACGCCGGGCACCACGTTGGGGTATTGCGAGTTCGCTTGCGAATTGGAGTTGTTGTTGTTCATCGCGACACTGAAAACGTTTCCAGACTGGTAGAGGAATAGCGAGGAGAGCTGCCAACCACCCAGGAACAGGTTTGCGACCCCACCACGATTCAGCAGCGCTTGTCCCTTGCCGAAGGGCAGCGTGTAAACGACAGCGCCCTTCCAGTTCTGCGGCACGTCGAAGTTTGATAGCGAGTACGTCGTGTTTCGCGCAAACGAGTTTTGAATCGTGTTCGTGCCGTTGCGGCTGCCCCAGCCGGAGGAGTCGTAGTTGGACAGGAACTTCGACCAGGTATAGTTCGTGCTGAAACTAAACCCGCGGGCGAAACGCTTTGTGGAACTGGAGTTGCAGCGCGTCGTAGTTCGAATAAGCGTCGAAGTAGTTGCCATTAATGGCGCTATATTGCGGGAACGGCCGGTAATTCTGCACCGGCAGCAAACCAAGACTGGCCTGGGGAACCTGATTGATGTTCACCGGGTACGGCAGCCCGGAACCATGGTTGCCCACATAGGCGGCTTCCACGACCATGCCTGTGCCCAGTTCCCGTTGGACGCTGAAGTTCCACTCGTAATTCTTGCCAACCGGAATGTGGCGCGGGAATGAAGTTCACGCTTTGGCCGTTGTATCCTCCCGGATCGTGCGACGCCAGCACGTAACAGCCCGTCCCGGGTACGCATCCGTTCTGGATGAAAATGGGCGGGCTGGGATTCTGCGCGTAGAACAGCGGAGTGGTCTGGTCGGTATTGGAAATGGAGCCCGGAACTCATTGTGCCGAAGCCCATTTCGCCGCCGGAGTACGTGTCGATGCTCCAGGGCAGACTGTAGATACCAAAGCCGCCCGCACCGACCACTTGTGATGGGGCGCCCAGGCAAAGCCCACGCGCGGCAGCCAAGACGTTCACGCCATCCATGAGGCTGTGACGACTGCCCGACTGACCGAAAAACACGGCTCCCAGGGTTCCGGAGAGCGGATTCTGAAGGGTTGGATCGAAACCGCCAAAACGATTGGCGACTTCATGCCAACCGGCCTGGCGCTCATATCGCAGCCCGAAGTTGATCGTCAGGTTTGGGCGCAACTTTGAAGTCGTCCTGAGCGAACACCTGCGGGTCCTTCTGCCGGGCGCCAGTGATCGGCGTGATATCCGGCGCTCCAGTTTGCCACCGTGCCCAGGAGGAAGTCGGCATAACCCAGACCGGTGGTGGTGACGTTGTAGCCCGAGCGCGTGAAGGCGCCGGAGAAGGTCATGGTGGCGGCGTTAATGTTGCCCCAGGGAGTGGAGTTATCGCGGAAATCCAGCAGTTCGCCGCCGAAGTGCAGGATGTGCCTGCCCTTGATGAGGGTGACCACATCGGACGGCTGCAGGGCATCTTCGGCATAGATCGCGTTGACTCCCGGTCCGATGCTGGTTGCGCCGACCGGGCCGACTTATGGTGAGGGTGGGAAGCACATCAGCGACGGCATAATTGATACCCAGCTTTGCAGGGTAACCTTCGCCGGCGGACAGCGGGGTGATACCAGTTGCCCTGCCGTGTGTATGCCATGCGGAACTCATTCACCAACGTTGGCTTGATGCGTCCACACATCCGAAACCTGGACGTTCCGGCTATCGATGTCAAAGGCCTGGCAGTTCGACGGGCAGTTCAGGAGTAGTTGACGCCGGGGTTATCACGTTCCGTGATGGAGAATGTGATGCGGTTCGCTTCCGAGACGTTGTAGTCCAGGCGCCCGAAGAACTTCAGGAACGGATTCACGCTGGGAACAAATGTTTGGATAGTTGTTGGCAACCTGATTTGCCGCGCCGAAGATTCGCCATCGGCAATAACGCCTCGTGCGGCCACTGCCACCGGCGAGAAACGGGTCTGCCGGAATGGTGTTGTTGGGGAAGGGCGTGCGGGTGAACTGACTGGGGCCGGTAACGACCGTGGTGAGGGGATCGTAAATCAGGTTCTGAAACGACGTCACCTTGTTGCTGCCGGTATCGGAGAAGTTGCCGGCGCGGGCAAGTGCCGTCGGAAAGGTGGAGATCGGGTAAGAGCCGCCGTTGTTGATGATTTTGTCTACATTGAAGTAGAAGAACATCTTGTTCTTGCTGATCGGTCCGCCGATCGACCCGCCGAAGTTGTCCCACCGGCTCAGATTCACCGCAGGGCTAAAGGTGTTACGGGAGTTGAAGAAATTGTTTTGGAGATATTCGTAACCAGCGCCGTGCAATGCCGTTGGTACCGCCCTTGCTGATCTGGTTGAACACGGCGCCTCCGATGCCGTACTGCGCGGAGAAGCTGGAGGTTTGGATCTGCACTTCCTGAACGGTTTCGAAGATCGCCACATCGAAGTTGTCGCTATGCGGCAACAACACTGAACCGCCATCGGCCATGATGTTGAAGTAGTTCGGCATGGTGCCGTTGATGGACAGGGCGCCGTTGGCGTTGTTGGCGTTCTGGAAGCCGGGCAGGAACTTCTCGAAATTCTCCCAGTCCTGGCCAACGTTCGGCAATTGCGCCATGACTTCGGTTCGTAGGGTGGTCGACTGTTCGCCGGTGTCGGTCTTGAGCATAGGGGCTTCGGCCGGTAACCTCGATCTGTTGCTGGGCGGCGCCGACCGACAACTGCGCATCGACGCTGAGTGCGCCGACGTCGAGCGTTATAGCAGTCGCGGACCAATTTGCTGAATCCCTCTTTGCTGAAAGTCACCTGGTACTTGCCGGGGCGAATCGAAACCGCATCGTAAATACCGGCATCGTTTGTGGTCAGGTTCGTGGTGATCCCAGTGTCGATGTTAAGAACAGTGACCTTGACTCCCGGGATCACAGCGCCGGTGGCGTCGGTGACGGTTCCTCGTAGATCGCTTGAATTCGTACTCTGCCCAAAACCAGCCGCGGTCGTCATTAGAAGACAAACCGCCACACCAGCCCACTTCATCCGAAGCGCCGGGGAACAATTGCATGTTGGCGTGCGTCTCATTGATTTGGTACTCCCCCCTTGAAACTGAATTCGAGCCACGTGCGTCCCGGCCAGCTACCGGAACGGTTTGGCCATTAGACTAATACACAACGGCTTGCGCCCGGGGGTATTGTACGGTGCTCTACGAGTGCAGGCGCACAAGATATTTATTATCAACTGCTTTTAAATGTTAATTTTAACGTGCTGTACGGTCCCTAAGGGGTTGCCGATTACGGCCACACTCCGAGTTTGCCGTGATTTTGTCCTCGGGAAGGTCACCTTTAAGCAGATTTGATCAGGCTGCACCCCCATTTGCACCGACCTACAAGGGAGGGCTGAATACGCCCGGGTATGGAGCGGACGATATCGCCCGACTCTGCAGCTAGGCCGGGGCGGGTGGCCGTCGCTCGCCCAACCCGACTACCAAAAGTATCGGGCCAGAACCTGCGGAGGTCCGCTCTCGCCGGACATCACCTTGGTGGAGAGAACGATTTGCATATTCTTTCGCCGCCAGTCCGGCGGCGCGCCGCGAAGAGCTTCCGCGAAATACGCCTCGTCGGTTACCATCTCCACCGCGGCGCGCGTGCCAAAGCGGTTAATTCCGGCGACAATCACAACGGTTTGTTCGACCGTCGGATTGGTCACGCGGGTTATGATCGCATAATCCTGGGCAATGTTGCGGTACGGCCAGGCGTTAACGACGCTCCACTCATTTCTCTTTGGATTCTGGCGATCACGAATCATTTCGGCCTGATTTTCAGAACCGGCTTGAAAGTAAAAGCGCAGTTCGCCCGCGAAGCCCAGGGTCCAATCATTATTAAATGCGCCGATCAGGATTGCAGGGTGCCGTCGCAATTCGGAAAGAGCGACCGAAACATCGCCCCGCAATTGAACGGTCCGGCCCTTTTTGGAAAAGAGAGTCGCCAGGCGCTCGTAGGCTTGCGCATCGGAAATGTCGATGTAGCGCCCCCAGGTGGGTACGATCTCCTGGAGGGGGATGGAAGCCAGTTCCGCGGGCGGAGTGCGGTCGGTGGTGGGGTTCTCGAACCAGGCGCGGATACGACCTTGCTGCGGAGCGACGAAGACATATGTGTGCGGCTGGCCGACGCAGATCATGACGGGTTCCGCTGACGAGGTGAAGGGCTGCCAGAACCGGTCGAGGTTGGTTTCCCGGGAGCTTAGGGCGAAGAAAGCCGCCGCGGCTGACAGAATGACCCCGCCGGTCGATGCAAGCCAGATCTTCTTGGATATTAACTGCCACGGGGGCAATAACCAAGCCTTCTCGGGCGGGGGATGGATTTCGGCGACGTAGGACCCCGGCGGGAGCGAGATGCGCGGCTCCGCTTCGTGTCCGGGATCAAGATAGTATTGCGCGAGGCGCTTTCGGACCTCGACGGCCGTTGAGCGGACAATCGGATCCTGGTTCGTGTCGTAGGCCGGATCGCGATCGAAGGCCTCGATACCCAGAGTCCGTTCTTTGAGCGAATCCATCCGGTTCTCGATTACGTGTTCCCCCACGCAGCGCAGAAACCGGCAGCAACGTCTGCTGGATCGGAACTGGGAACTGTCCAGGACCTTTGCCAGTTGGGCTTGAAACAGATGTTTTTCCGAGACTGACCAGTTGTTCACCCTTCCCCGCCAGCTGCACTTACGTTGTGAAGCGAAGCTATCGCCTACGGCGATTCTATCACGGCCTAAGAAAGCTCCGCCGCCAACTGAGTCTGAATTTGACTGAGCCTGATTTTGCCGCCCTATTAAAAAAGACCGGAACCGACAATTGCCCTTAAGCTCTATCCCGCCGACACGTTTCCAGATCAACGCGGTTGCCGTGCAGCTTGTGGGGATCCTTCCACGATGAGATCGCGATAAAGCGCGCGCCCATCTCCGAAGACGCCAAATCCCATCAGACCGTCTTCGAAGGTGGCTTCCCTGACTCGCCGGATCACCGTTAGAGAACTTCCTTCGGGCATGCCGACTTCATGATCATCCACGAACAGCGCGATTTCGCCGCGTGTGTGCTCAACGCCGATTTTATGGACCGGCGTAGCTGGCAGTCTAACCCCAAACCCGCGACGCTCCAGCTGGTTTTGTCGGGTATATAAAAAAGCCTCGTCAGGGGAATCTGTGGGTCACTGATACGGTCGAACGGTTGCCGGGAAACTCGGCCAACGTACCCGGCGAACCCGCTGCCGGATGATGAGGGCTTCGGCTCTTTTTTCCTTAGCCAGTTGCCGTTCGAGACAGTTTGACTTCGCCCGTAAACGCTATGCGTTTTTGCGGGAGTTGTAAGAAACACCCCCGATCACGCGACTATTCTTGATAGAAGGCCGGAAGAATCCCTTGGACCGCTGCCAGCAAGACAAATTGTACGAAGAGGCGAATAGGCTCCACGGGCCATTGCTTCGACGGCTGGCTTGGGGCTATGAAGCCGATCCAGGTCACTGCCCGGATCTGCTGCAGGAGATTCATGTCGAACTCTGGCGCAGTATGGCGCTATTCGATCACCGTTGCTCTCTTCGTACCTGGGTGTTTCGTGTGGCTAACAACGTCGGTGCGTCGCACGTAATTCGAAGGCGGCGCGTGGCTGAGCGCCTTGTCGCACTGGAGACGTTGGACGTCGAAGCCGCCTCCGTCGACGGCGGCGCGCGGGCGGACGCCGCTGTCTCAGCAGCGAAGCTCCTTGATTTAATCCACCAGTTGAAGCCGCTCGATCGCCAGATCATGCTGCTGTACCTCGAAGGCGAGGCGGCGGAGCAGATCGCGGACGTCACGGGCTTCTCGGCATCGAACGTCTCGACCAAGATTCATCGGATCAAGCGGTTGTTGAGCCGCCAGTCTGCGGAAGGAGCAGGTTATGGAACGCGACGATGAGAACGAACACAGGCGCTCCGCTCCCGAGGGGCCGCAAGGTGTGTGGCAATCGCTTCATCGACAGGAGGAGCCCGGAATGGAAATGAAACTCACCACCGAACAGTTGTGCGCCAGGGCGCGTTATCGGGAAAGGGAGAACGTATGGGGCCAATGGATCGCTGGCGTGGCTTGCCTAGGATTCGGTGCGGCGTTCGTGTATTGGGCGATCACGATGCAGCAAATCTGGGTGCGCCTGGGGCAGGCGTGGATGGCGTTACTGATAGCGATGACCCTGTGGAGGGTAATCCGCGGGGGGGCCCGAAGGATCGCCGCGGGCGAATCTTGCACTCAATTCATGGTCCGCGAATTGGACGGAAGCCGCCGCACTCTGCTCGCGATCCGGTGGGGAATCGTGTTGGTCCTGCCGTCGGTGCTGCTGTTCTGGTGGGGCGGTGATGGCGCGATCCGGGCGAACGCTCTGCACCTCGACCCGGCGTCGTGGGGATATTACTTCCTGACGAGTCCCTGGCGTATCGTCGTGGTTCTGATGGTGTTGTTGGCGGGCTGGGCGGGCCTAGGTCTGGAAGCTAGGAAAAGAGCCCGTCAAGTGGAAGAGTTGCGTCGCGCCATTGGGGTGCGAGGGTAGCGCTCTACGTGGAGGAAAGCGTAAGAATGATCCAGGATCTGTGAATACAGTCTTTGATTAACTCCTGTGTCGTCGCGCAGAGTCAGTCGATCCCGAGGCTCGGGGGTCTGGAGCGGTTTATCGTAGAGATTCGCCGCCGCCCGCTTCCGCGACATGAACTGATCACGATTCTGAACCGCTGCCATCGTTTCCGAGGCTTTGTCTACCAGCACGCCCACTTCAGCGCCGACAAGAAGAGTATCGAAGTGGCCGTGCGACCGCGCAAGGGTTCGCCCGCAGTCTGCTCGCGCTGCCATTTGCCGGCGCCCGACTACGACCAACTCGTCGAACGGCGCTTTGAGTTCATTCCCCTATGGCGGGTTCTCATCTTCCTTCTGTACACCATGCGGCGCGGCGACTGTCATGGAAAGAGACGGCGGAGGCCTTTCGCACCTCCTGGGACAAGGTCTTCGACGCGGTGGAAAACGTCGTCACCTTCGGGCTGGAGCACCGCGTGCTAGGCCAAATCGATGCGATCGGCGTCGATGAGATCCAATACGCCAAAGGCCACAAGTACTTGACTCTGGTTTATCAGATCGATCTCGACGTCACGCGCCTGCTTTGGGTGGGCCGCGAAAGAACCATCGAATCCTTTCGGGGATTTTTCACGGAGTCATCGCGACGAACTGGCTTCGAAGATTGTGTTCGTCTGCTCCGATATGTGGGAACCCTACCTAAAAGTCATTCGCGAGAAATGCTCCGAGGCGCTTCACATCCTCGATCGTTTTCACATCGTGGCGAAAATGAACAAGGCACTGGACGAAATCCGAGCGGGAGAATCGCGCCGCATAGCGAGCGAGGGCGGCGTGCCCGTGTTGAAGAAGTCGCGCTGGCTGCTGCTCAAACCCGAAGAGAATCTGAAAACGGAACAGCGCTTCGGTTGCGCGATCTGCTCCGTTACGACCTGAAGACCGTTCGTGCTTACCTTCTTAAGGAAGCCTTTCAGCAGCTCTGGGATTACAACTCGCCCGCATGGGCCGGAAAGTTCCTGGATGACTGGTGTCGGCAAGTGACGCCCTCGCGCATCGAGCCCATGAAGAACATCGCCCGGTCACTCCGCCAGCACCGCGAACTGATCCTCAACTATTTCCGCGCTCAGAAGCTGCTTTCCAGCGGAGTTGTCGAGGGTCTGAACAACAAGGCTAAAGTCACTATGAGAAAATCCTACGGTTTCCGCACCTTTCGCTCCATCGAACTTGCGCTCTATCACTCACTTGGCAAGTTGCCCGAACCGGAATCGACCCACGAATTCTTCTGACGAACCATAAAAAAGGACCCGCACCCGGCGATTGCGCTTAGCCATAAGCGATTTTCGCTTCATCGACCTAGTCCTAAAGATTCCACTTGATGTTTCTCCCAACCCGAGTGATCCATGTGACGACCGCAACCCGGTCAAGGAGAAGCTCATGAGCGAAAACGCAATCGATAGCGAGAACATCAGCAAGCCGGCGTCCAATCCGGCGAAGCCCAAGGGCAAGCGCAAGCCCGCCAAGAAGGCCAAGCCCACGAAGAAATCGAGTCGGTCAAAGAAGGCCGCCGCCAAGCCCAAGGCCGACCGTACCAACAAGAAAGCGGAGGTCATCGCCATGATGAAGCGCGCCAAAGGCGTGACGTTGGCGGAGATCATGAAGGCCACGGGTTGGCAGCCGCTCGAACGGTTCGCCAAGGATGGTTGAGTCGGCGGTCCGCCACAATGGTCTAGAATCCTATTTTGCCAAAATCATTTCCGCGGATCGAGTTAAAACATACAAACCATCGCCGCAGGTTTACGCACTCGGGACTGAAATCCTGACTCTTCCTGCATCTGTTGGACGACTCGATCGTTTTCCTCCTTTTCTGCCCAAGATACTAACGAAGCCGCGTACCACCTAGAGATGGGCCACGGCAGCTTCAGCTCCGCGCAGGCCGTATGATGTCCGATTACGCAAAAGGGCTCCCAGGGAATCGAAGTGGAAAATCTTGCGGTCGCGCCCCTGAATCGCAGCCTTGATATTCTGTGCAAGCACGCGTCCCTCACGAAACGCGAACTGAGCTGTAGGCGGGCACGGCTTGCCGGTTTTTCCATCGACTGCGGCGGCGCAGTCACCGAGGGCCCATAATCCGTCGCGGCCCGCGACGGCCAGTGACTTATCGACCAGCACGGCCCCGCGCTTGTCTACCTCAAGGCCGGTTTCGCGAAGCAGAGGATTGGGGACGGTACCAGCGGTCCACACGAGCGTGCACGCCGGAATCGCACAATTGTCGAGCACAACCAGGCCCGGACGAGCATCCACGACGTGGCGCCCCAATTCGAAATGGACGCCGCGAATTTCCATGCCGCGGCGCGCATACTCGCCAAGCGTCTGGCTGAGTTCGGGAAGAATTACATCACGGGCGTGAACTAGAGTGACATTTATGTCCTCCGGCCGCAGGTGGGGATAGTCGGCCAGGATGCCTCGCGCGAAATCGTTCAGCGCCCGGCGAGTTCCACGCCCGCGAAGCCGCCTCCGGCGATCACGAACGTCAGCAGCTCCCGTCTTCGGGTTTCGTCCCGCTCACGGTCGGCGGCCTCAACCATGTCGATGACGTGGTTGCGAATGCGGATGGCATCCAGCAGACTCTTGAAATCGAAAAACGAATTGCGGACGGTTTCATTGCCGAAGTAGTTGGAGACTGAGCCCAGTGCAAATACCAAGTGATCGTAGGCGATCTCTTTGGCGTCGCCGCCATGCGGCGAAGCGACCAGCACGCGGCGCCGCTCGATGTCCACAGCGGTTACCCGCGCACGCATCACGTCAGTACGGTGGCGACTGGTGCGAAGCGGGGTACTGATGTGCGATGGCTCGAGACTGCTGCCGGCGACTTCAGCCAGCATCGGTGTAAACAGGAGCGCATTGCTTTCGCTGACGAGGGTGAAGCTGACCGAGATGTCTGCGCCGAACTCCTGCTCCAGGTTCTGGGCCGTCGTCATCCCGGCGAACCCACCGCCGAGGATTACGATCCGGATTTTTTCGACTTCGGTGGACACAGGCGGGGCAGGTTCGGGCCCCAGGACCTGGTTCGCACTGTCACTCAGGGCTTGCACGACCAATCCGAGGGCCGCTGCGTATAGAACCCAACCGACGAACTGCGGAAACAAGGATCGCATCCCTTGGGAGTCCCATTGCGGCCCAGCTCCAGCCAGCGTTGGGAACAAGATGACGCTCATAACCGTCCAAAGCGGGATCGCAAGAGCTGCCGCCGTGAATATGCTCTCGGCATAGGCAAAGGGCGTAGGACGTACTGCGATCGCATACAGCGTGCCGATCGCTATGCCGAGCGCAACTCCGAAAAGGAGACCGTGCAGGGTTGCAACCAAAGGGGCGCTGCAGATGAGGCCCGAGGCGATGCCAATTGTACTGCGTCTAACGATTGGATCCATTTCTAATGCTCCGCCCTAATAAGATTGCGTGGAAGTGCACCGGAGTGTTGCTCTTCACACCGTGCTCGATCGTGGTTCGGTGGTGAAACGCTGTTGAACGGCAAAACGATTCCTCGATAGCGTGCAGAGGCTTACGCCGCAAACGCCGAATAGCTGGTCCAGGAAGCTGGCCTGGGCGACCGCCTACTCATTGGCGAGCCAATGTCGGGCGGACCACAATATAAAGCGACGGCGTTAGTCGGGCTCCTGACTCGAGCAATGCGAAGGCTCGAGAAACAGCTCCGTGGTCATAGCGATCGCCGCCTTAAGACTACGGTAGATGGGGCATTTGTCGGCGAAGAAGCCGTGAACACGGTTGGCGGTCTCCCAATGAGACTCTTCGGCCTTCAGCTTCAACCGCACATGAATGCGCCGGATGACGAGTACATTGTCCTCCAGTTCAATCTCACCCACCGCTTCCGATACCAGACGCTCGTTCGATGCACTGATTTGACGCGCTTCCAGCGCGCCTCCAAAGGTACCGGTAAGTCAGCCGGCTGCAGCCGCAACAATGTAGTCCAACGTGGTGGCGTGGGGTTCGACAACCGCGGACGGAACCTTGTAATGCTCGGCGACCGCGCCGTGGACGCCGAAAATCACAGGTTTCGATTCCGCCGGCAGATATGCTCGACGAACCGGTCCCTTCACCCGTTCGATCCGGACATGCGAACGATAGACGACTTCGGACATAGGACCTCCAATTTTATCCTTCTCACGCGCCGCCTACCGCGGCTTGCGCTGCAAATCCGCTGGAGCCCGTTCCCGGTCCAGCCCTTCAAAATGAAAGCGCCATTCCAGCGGAACGGTTTGCGGAATGAAGCACTCCTTGTCATCGCACGCCTGATATTGCAGCGAGCCCTTCAGAATCAGCTCGCCAGAGGAACTGACCAGCGGCTTCAGCGCATTTTCGGGTCCGAAAGTGATCTCCCTGTTGATTCGGACATGGCCCTGGTAAACCGGCACAGTTTCGCTGATCGCCTTCAGGCGCATCTGTTGCGAAGGTGGATATTCAAAGGCGTGCAGCTTGGCAAGCGTTCCCGCCTCCAGCTTCCATTCGATCGGGAAATAGCCTTGGACTCCCGGGGAGTAAACGTGCATCTTCGGTTTCAGATCGATTTCGAGGCTCAGCACGATCCTGTGGCCGGGCCGCGCCGTAGGTGTGCTGGATGCCGTGGCCAAACGAAGGTGCTTCGTTTCCACAACGTTCCTTTGCACGTCCACCGATTTGCCGAATTGCCGGACCAGAATATCGGAAGGCGAAACGCGCTCACGATAATCTTCCTCGAAGTACTTCGCGATAACCTTCCCCTGGGTATCTAGGATGAACGTGCCAGGATAGGGAATGCCATAGAAGGCCGTGCCCCTCTCCACGGTCTCGTTCAGAATGTCGAAGTCGCGGATGATCTTTGATTCCGGATCCGAAAGCAGCGGATAACTAATATGTTGCCGATCCGCGAAGTTCTTCAGCACCGCCACTGAGTCGTAACTGATGGCGGCCACGCCGATGCCATGTTTCCTGAATGCGTCCAGATTTTGTTCCAGCTCCACGAGCTGGATCTTGCAGAACGGTCACCAGTCGGCCGAACGGAAGAAGACCAGCATCGTGCCCTTGGCACCCATAATGGACTTTAGTGTTTGCTGCCGACCTGCCTGGTCTTGCGCTGAAAAATCCGGTGCGGATTGACCCACGCCGGGCCCAGTCTTTATGTTCTGTCCATAAAGTGCAGCCACCGAAAGCGCCCATATCCATCGAGTCTTACGCATACAAGTACGGCCTCGCTTCTATTTCAGATTCATCGAGTAGGGCTAGAACGTGAAGCTCTCCTCTTCCGCAATCATGATCACCGGCGGCCCGCCGGAGGAGATTTTCGCCGCATTCGCCAATGTTTCCTGGCCCCCGATCGACTCGGCGCACGCTTCGAGGACTTTCATCGAAGGAAAATAGACCTCCGCCACACGGTAAAACTGAGGCTTTCCTCGTGGCGATCCGAGGATTTTCGTCGCGACGATCTTCGTCATTCCGTGAAGCTTGGCAACCGCCAAAGGTACGTGTTCTTCCAAATACAGCTTCTCAAAAGCCTCCGCGTCCGCAGGTTGTGGATAGGCCACTATCAGTTTCACGCTAGTCATTTAAGATTCCTTTTGCAGCAATTTTCATGCGGAAGGCGTCTCGACCCCACAGATGAGTGATTTACAACGTCGTCGCCTTCTCCGCACTCTTCCTTCGTCCAAGACCGACTGGAAGTTACGGGTTACTGTATTATTCTTCTTAATGATTTTGGAACTCAGTGGTGGGCCGCTTGAGCGTTTCTGGCGGCCATTTCGCCAACGAACCCAGCGGCGAAGCCAACAACAGCGCCTAGAAGAGCAACGCCCAGGTGCCACGTCAGGATGTGCCATGCATCGAGGATCGGGCAGTGAATCTCAAGTGCGCTCGTCCCAACCAAGCCAGCGAGTAAGCCGGCTGCGGCTCCGGCAATACGGGGCGCAAGGATGGCTCCTCGTCGTAACAGCAGCCAGAAGGGGAGGGCCGCGAACAAACCGAGCGGAACGCCAGCCCTGAGACAAGACCAGCCTTGTCTCCAGAAGTTCTGCTCGTGCTGAAACTGAAAAACACCCGCCATCACAGACAGCAGCGAGATCATGACGGCGGCCGGCACGTAGCGCGGAGAAATCCGGTGCCGGCTGCCGGGCACCATCTGTTGCACAAGCGAGTACATTAGTACGCCGGCGCTTACGGCCAAGGCGCACAAAACCGCAACAGCTTGCAAGGTGCTCATTACCGAGATAGCAAACGCTCCCATGCGGTATACGCCGAAAGCGACGATCAAAACATAGATCGCTGCGAAAGCTGCGAGAAAATACCGCTGTGGCGCGAGAGGGCGCACAAGTCGCAGGTCCTTGGTCAAGCTTCGTTCGACTTGATGCAACAACACCGGAGAAGGCCCTTCCGCGCCGTCTGATGCTTCTAGCGCGCCTATGAGTTGCCGGCACCAATCGCAAGACATAAAGTGCTCTTGAGTTTGCGCCGACAAAGGCTTCTCGCTCTTGATGAGCACGCGATCCACATCACGGCAATTCATTGATCTCCTCCCGCAGCCCTCCATTAGGGTGGATTTCGAGCAATTTGCGAAGCTTTTCGTAAGCCCGATGCGCTTTCTGCTTCACGGCGCCGACTGTGGATGACGTAGCGCGTGCAACTTCGTCCAGGCTCAGACCTCCCACTTTCAACATTGTCAGCACTTCCCTCTGCCCTTCGGGAAGGGCCGCGACAAGCGTATCAAAGGCAGGAACCGAGTTTCCAGATTCAACCGGCGCCGACCGCTCCGGCATTACGCCCATCGCTGTCTCGTGCATCGTGATACGCAGTGTGCGACGGTAGCCGTCGATGCGCACTCGCCGAGCAATTGCATAAACCCATGGCGAGACCGGTTCGCCGGGCCGGTAGGTATGCCGCACGCGGTGAATCCGCAACCAGGTTTCCTGCAGCAGGTCATCAGCGTGCTCCCGGCTCGCGACCTGGCTCCTGAAGAATCGGAGCAAAGGAGGACTGAGTGCAACGACCAAAGCAGCTGGCGACTCCGGATCGGCTTGCTGGTAACGCTCCATCCAACGATCCAAGTCTGCGAAGGATCGCTGCAGCACAACGTTTTCTTGGAGGCCGGTCTCCATCTGCTGTGTATTCGCGACCGCACACCGTGGAGTTATGCTATCGGGAAACATTTTTCTTTAGCAGCCCCTCTCAAAGCGGGGCTCGTTCCTCCTGATGCCGTTTCAAACATCGAATATTCTAGACGTGATGAGTCATTTGATCGAGCCGAGGTACCACGAGGTCGGGAGCGCACCCAAGGTACTCCATTTCGGTCGTGGATCGGTTGCACCAGCAAACCTACCTTGTAGCCAAAAGCCTTAGCTCCAGCAGCGTCCCATGAATTCGACGAGATAAAGAGGATGTCAGATGCAGGAAGAGTCAGGATTTCAGTCCCGAGTGCGTAAACTCGTGGTGATGGTTTGAAGGTCTTCACTCGATCCGCGGAAATGATTTTGGCAAAATAGGATTCTAGACCATTGTGGCGGACCGCCAACTCAAGCATCCTTGGCGAACCGTTCGAGTGGATTGCCAGCGGAGCTCCCTTCAGGGCCTCCAAGGCCGGTCTGACGTCTGGAAACGCCGATGGAAACAGATATGCCTGCATAAGTGGCGATCCCCTGCTCTATCCAGTGATGACGGTCAGCGACAGACGGGAAGCTGAAATGGACCATTTCGTGCGTGAGCTCCCAGTCATGGTAAAGATCGCCCACCATCGTACGTCGACCAACCGAGATCTTGCATCGTGCCCCGTGATCGCCGAGACTCATTCCACCTGAAACGCCTCCACGTTCGGAAATGATGATATGCACCCGAGCGCGTGCTACAGGGAACCGAACGAAGTAAGTACTCACGGCTCCGGTAGATCTCCTGACCTAATCCAGCAGAGCCGTTCTGCCTAGCTCCAATTGGCCGGAGTCGATAAAGACATCGAGAGCCCCTCCGCCGACTTCGATGCGCTCCTGAGTGCTCGACGCGCACAGGACAGGGCTCGGACTCGCTACGGCCGCGCTGAATAGGCTCTGCAAGATCTTTCGGCGGTTAATTTTCCGCTGGAGGGACTAATTTTGCACGACCACCCGCGCCTCACCGTCGACAGCGCTTTGGACTTGTCTGTTTCCTCTTCGAGCTGCCAGAAGCGCATCTAGAGAAAACCTGCCAGGGCCGAAGATGAGAACGATCAGAGATGCGACCAAGAAGGTGTAAGGTGCGGCCGCCGTGAACTTGTCGGGATTGGAGAAAATCAATAACAGCGCCTCTCGATCCGCGGTGATGTAGGCGACGATCATGTCGATGACGAGCGGCAGCGCAATCAATCGCGAGCCGAGCCCCAGAATGAGAAGGATACCGCCTCCAAACTCGAGCGCCGAAACAAAGTACGCGTTCAACGTTGGCGCGGGTATGCCTAGATCGGTGAAGAAGCCAACCACTTTCCCGATATCACTCAGTTTGCCCCACCCGGTCTGCATGAATTGCCAGCCCCAATAAAGCCGAACTGCGAGTAAGAATGGCGATTGCAGGCTCGAGGACATGCGAATCAGCAGACGATAGTAGTTCTCAAAAAGCTGGATCATTGAGTCAACCTCTTTTTTCTCTTAGATCTCGCCGGCGGGCACAACCATCACTAATTCGGCCCACGCGGCGAACCACGTTTCGAGCATCGACCGTTGTTCATCAGTCGACACGGAGCTGCTTTCAAACGCACTACGGATCGCCCTGCCAATTGTCTGCCCGTTGCGAAGAGCGTTGAGTAGACGATACTCCTCAGGGGCGATTCTTCGGTAGTAAACGGTAAAATCCAGCCGGTGCACAGAGAGAAAGATTGTCTCAGGTTTCGACCGGCTCACTCGGCGCGTCAGGTTACGATGTTTGTGTTTCAGAGCGGCATTGCTCACGGCTCCGCGCTCATCCGACGCTCGATTTACCCGAATCCGCAAATCGTCCACTGGATACCGTACGGAGAGTAATCGAATGTACGACTGCAACTGCACGCGAAAACTCGGACCGAGTTCTACCAAATCTTCGGGGCCTAGCACCTTCTCGGCCGCGCTGTCGAATGCCTCGATATGCGCCCATTCCAGTCGCACCGTATCGAGGGCCAGTTCATGGCTGCGTCCTGAATACTGAGGGTGGCGCTGCAACCAATCTTCGAGACGCGAACCCAGATTGCGCAGCGTGAACGACCGCGAGGGGAATTCGGCCAGATAGGCACGGGAGAGCCAATGGAACGCCCGCTGCCCGAGCACGGCGCGCAAACCGGGAAAATCGTCATACAGCGAATCCAGCACGCGGAACCAGTAGCTGCGGCTATAGATTTCCAGCCGTTCGGCAGAGCTCAAGCGATCGTTCGGCTTGATAAACTCGGCATCCGTTTTCGGAGCGACGCGATCGGAGCCCGTGAGCGGCTGCATGACCGAATGCGCCATTCGCCGTTGCAGTTGGAGAAGAGTCATAAGGCCGCCGCAACAGGAGCGTGGGTGTACGTCTCAGCCTTCAGCGCCTCGGCGTGTACTTCATCGAAGGACGGAATCCGGTCGTCCCACTCGAGCAGCGTCGCCGTCGGGCCGATCCGGCGAATTGCATGTTCATACATCTTCCAGACCGGATCGATCACAGGATGATCGTGTGTGTCGAGGATGTATTTCTGAAATTTCGAGTGGCCGGCTATGTGGATCTGGGCCACGCGCTCGGCAGGGATGGTGTTGAGATACTCGTAGGGGTCAAAATTGTGGTTGCGAGACGACACGTAAATGTTGTTAACATCCAAAAGAATGCCGCAATCGGCGCGCTCTACCACCTCGTTGAGGAACTCCCACTCGGTCATTTCCGACATGTGAAATTCAGCGTAGCTGCTCACGTTCTCGACGGCGATCGGCACTTCCAGATAATCGCGAGCTTCTCGAACTTACGCGCCGTGACCTTGGCCGCTTCGAACGTGTACGGCATGGGAAGCAGGTCGTGGCTATACGTGCCATCCACGCTGCCCCAGCATAGATGATCGGTAAGCCAGGGAGTTCTTGGTGCGCTTGATGAGGGCCTTCAGCCTCCGCAGATGCTCCCGGTTCAGCGGCTCAGCCGAGCCGAAATACATCGAAACGCCGTGCTGTACTACTCGATATCGATCAAGAATGCGGTCCAGGGTCGCGAGTGGCCGCCCGGCATCGATCATATAATTCTCTGAAATGATTTCGAACCAGTCCACCACCGGCTTCTTTTCAAAGATGTGGGCGTAGTGAGGAATCCGCAGGCCGATCCCGATCCCGTAATCCTTGAATCCGTTAAATCGATTTGCAGGCATGGTTAGCCAAAAAAGCGTGGGGCCAAGCCTTGCGGGCTCGACCCCCGATTCACTGTCTTATTGCTTCTTGGAACCATCGGTTGCGCAGCCGCCCTTGCCCTTGCAAGAGTTCTTGCCTTTACAGCCGTTATCGCTCGACTTGCAGCCGCCTTTGCCCTTGCAGGAATTCTTACCTTCGCAGGCATGCTTTTCCTTGTCAGCATTCATTGTGGTCGAAAGCTGGCCGGCGTGGGAGGACATTGTCGGGTTGGAGCTGCCCGATGATGGGGCAGCGTTCAAACGGGCCATCGTGCCGCCCAGCAAGCCGGTGAAGGCCGCTGTCAGCACTAGGGAGTTTTTGTGAATCTTCATGTTGTACCTTTCTGGTTGTTTTAAAATTTAGTTTCTTTAACCTTCTGCCTTCATCGGCAGTTGCCCAGTGCAGTCGCCATGATTTCAATCACGCTGCCTGCACAGATCAAACCGTCAACCTATTCTTCGTAGCGCTACGCTGCTGAGTTACGGTTAGGGATTGCAATCATGTAAATGCATCGAAACACACTTCTTACAAAGCAAGTTCGGGGATGTGACGCGCTCTTGTCCCCGGTTGCGGTTTGCGTTGCAATAATAACGAGCGTCCGGCTGGTTGGGAACGAAAGATTCCGATTTGTCTTTCGGGACTCAACTAGAATTCTTCATCGCAGAGCGCCGTTCGCCTCGAAGCCGGTCGTCCGCGGACCGGTAACCGTTCTGGTGACCATCGCGAACTAAGAATTAGGAAAGACGTCTACACACATCTGGCCGAAACATGGAGGCAGACTTATGATTCGCCTTAACGGGCCGATAGTTTTCTTGGGTTTGACAGTAGTGCTCATCGCTGGTCCCGATGAACAGGAAAAAGCCATAGACACTCAACGCAGCTCGCTCACTATTCATGTAGGGAAAGCGGGTCTACTTTCAGCGGCAGGTCATGAACACTGGGTGAACGCCCCGATTGCAAGCGGAACCGTGGACGACAGCAGCGCGACGCCCGGCGTCCGGTTTACTGTCGACGCTAGAATGCTCTCGGTCAAGGCCGAGAATGGGGTTAATGACAAAGACCAGGCCGAGGTGCAATTCAACATGCAGAGCAAGGTCTTGGAATCATCCTCCTATCCCCAAATCGTTTTCCAATCGACCCACGTCCGGCCGAACGGTGACCACGCCTGGAGAGTATCTGGTGATTTGACCTTGCATGGGGCCACCAGACCGGTGATCCTCAACGTCACTCTTGAAAAGGACGGCTATGTTGGCGCGGTCCGCATCAAGCAAACGGAGTTTGGCATTCAGCCTATCAAGATCGCAGGCGGTGTCGTCAAAGTGAAGAACGAGCTCGAAATCCACTTTCAAGTGTTCACGGTCCGCTGAAGCGGCTGTGAAACAATGCGTTGACTGTCGTTACGCCGCGTCCAGGAAAGGTTGGTTGATACTTTCGAGAACACTCTCTTCGCCAAGGTCGGCGGCCTCTTGGCAGCGTATGCAAAATGAAGTCCACGGTACGGCCTCCAGGCGACGCCGGCTGATGTCGTCGCCGCAGTGCACGCAAGTTCCGAATGTACCATCCTGGATTCGGAGCAATCCCATCGCAACGCCGTGCCGCAGCATCGATTCACGGCGCAAGTTCGCAACCGCGAGTTCCCGCGCGGACTTATACTCAGCTTCCTCGAGCTGATCCGCACTCCTTTCGATGGCGATGCCGTCCAAGCCCCGCCGGCTGCTCGCGAGCTCCGTCTGCTTCGCTCGCAAGATTTCGCTAAATCTAGCCAGCTCCGTGTTTGTCATATGATTTGTCATCTCCCATGGTCTTATTCGCTTTAGGCCAACGGAAGGTCACGCTCCGTTCGACTGGCGAGTCACCGTTACTTTTGTCGACGAACTAGCGAACATGGGTTAAGTCGGCGCGACTGCGATGGAGGATGACCTCCGCGCTCCAACGCCACAACCGCGGTGCGCTCGTGTTCTCGCGCCCGGTCTGAAGACATTGGAAAAGGAGAGACAAATTTGTGCTTCAAGATTTCGTCGGAAAGTCGGGCTTGATTGTCGGTGGAACCAGCGGCATGGGCCAGGCAGTCGCCAGACTCTTGCTACAGAGGGGAGCGACCAGCCTGACCGTGCTTGGTAAGAACGCCGCTAAGCTTCGTGCGGCCCAACGCGAGCTAGGCTCCTTTGGGAACGTGATCGCCTGCAATGCGGACATCACCGACCGTGTCCAACTAACGCGTCTTGTGGAGGAGTCCGACGGCAAGTTCGCCAAGATGGATCTGTTGGTGAATGCCGCTGGTGTTTTCGTTCCGAAGCCTTTCCTCGAACAGACCATGGAGGACTACGACCGATACCTTGAACTGAACAGAGGAATATTCTTCATTACGCAGCACGTTGCCAGGGGGATGGTCGCACGCGCTAGCGGTGGATCCATTGTCAACATCGGGTCGATTTGGGCCAGGCAAGCAATTGAGGCGACCCCCTCTTCTGCCTATTCGATGGCCAAAGCAGGCCTCCATTCATTGACGCAACATCTTGCGATGGAACTGGCTCATGCCAAAATCCGGGTCAACGCGGTCTCTCCAGCAGTGGTCGAGACGCCCATCTACGAAGCCTTCATTCCGAAGGAGCAAATCCATACGGCCTTGCAGAGCTTCAATAACTTTCACCCGATAGGACGCGTTGGAACGCCTGAGGAGGTGGCGGAGGTCATCTGCTTCCTACTGTCGGATAAGGCATCGTGGGTGACTGGGGTAATCTGGGATGTCGATGGGGGAGTGATGGCCGGGCGCAACAAATATTGATCGATCTCAATTTCTTCGACATGAATCGGACCTCTCGGATTAACCTGTAATGAAACCGCACAAGCAAGTCCCTTTGGTTTTCCCGCGCATTGCGCCGGAGGAGCAGCTACATGCCTCACGCGAGTTCATGGCGCGGATGGCAGCACGGCGCTCGGTCCGCTTCATTTCACCGGAACCCGTGCCTTTCGAACTGATCGAAAACGCTATTCGGTGTGCGTCGCTCGCTCCAAGCGGCGCCAATCAACAGCCCTGGAAGTTCGTCGTCGTGAGGGATTCCGAAATCAAGCGCAGTATCCGCGAGGCAGCCGAGTCTGAGGAGCGCGAGAGTTACGAGCACCGAATGCCCGCGGACTGGCTGGAAGCGCTGGAGCCCTTGGGCACGGACTGGCATAAGGAGTTCCTCGAAACAGCACCGTATCTGATTGTCGTCTTTCGCATAGATTTCGGCCTCACCCAAACCTCCGAAGGCGAGAAAAGGTTTAAGCACTACTACGTGCAAGAGTCAGTCGGTATCGCCACTGGGTTCCTTTTGGCTGCCCTCCACATGAGCGGCCTCGCAACGCTCACTCACACGCCGAGCCCGATGGGATTCCTTACCCACATCCTCGACCGCCCAAAGAACGAACGCCCGTTTGTGCTGATTCCCGTGGGTCTACCGTCTCCGGAGGCGACGGTTCCGGCAATCGTGAAGAAAGAGCTCAGAGACGTGCTGGAAATCAAGTAGGCTGCGGCTGCAATTCTGAGACACGCCGTCGTGCCTCTCACGCCATTTTGCCGCGAAGACAAATAAGCGGTAGGCCAACAGCAGAAACAGCAGCGCCCCGTACAAGGCAGGCAAGCGAATATCAGACTTTACTAGCCAATAGTAGAAGATGACAGCGGCAAGACTGCCGAAGTAAATGAGCCGATGTAACAACTGCCAGCGGCGTCCTCCCAGCCCGTCTGATCCAGGACGCGGTCGACGTCACCGCAAGTGGAGCCATCAGCATCAGACTCGTGAAGCCGATTGCAATAAAGGGATGTTTGCCGATGTCCCCCAGGATGTCTCGGGTATCGAAAACTTGTCGAGCCAAACGTAGGTAAGGAAGTGAAGGCTTCCGTAGAAGAACGCAAATAACCCGAGCATCCGGCGAAACCGGATGAGCTGCGGCAGGTGCAATAGGCCGCGCATCGGCGTGACCGTTAGAGTGATGAGGAGCAATCGTATAAAGTCCAGTCTCCGGTAAGCAGATCGGAAACATCGATGCCTTTGCCCAACGGCCTGAGATGATTCTGTTAAGCATCAAAAGTTCTTCCGAAGATCCACACCGCCGTATAAGGTCGCGACATGCTCGGCGTAGCCGTTAAATTTCAGCGTTTTGCGCTTGAAGAATTCGCCCAAGCGGCGCTCGGTAGCTTGACTCCACAGCGGATCCACTTCTGGATTCACATTCGAGTAGAACCCATACACGCTCGGGACGGCGAGGCGCTAAGTTGTGGGTGGTTGCTTTTCGACGAAGCGGATCCTTGCAATCGATTTGATGCTTTTGAACCCGTACTTCCAGGGCGCTACCAAGCGGATCGGCGCGCCATTCTGATTCGGCAGAACCTCGCCGTACAAACCGAAGCAGAGAAGGACAGAGGATGCAATGCCTCGTCCATTCGCAGTCCCTCTAGATATGGGAACGGAATGCCTGCATCACGAGCCTGCGGCATCTGCTTTGGGTCATAGAGGCTCTGGAAGGCCACATATTTCGCGCTTGATGTGGGATTTGCCAACTTGATTAACGCGTTCCGCCGAAGACCGATCCACCGTACAACTGTGGACCAGCCTTCAACACACCGGTGGCGGTAGATTCGCTCTTCGAGCGGCCCGATCTTAACCACCATGTCAAGATCGAGCACACGAGGCCTTGCTACCGACCCCTCAATAGAAACCGCCTTCGCGTTTTAGGCGGGATCGCTCTTCGCGGTCCCGAACTCGTAGAAGTTGTTGTAACTGGTCACATCCCGAATTGGAGTCGGTTTCTCAGTCGTGCTAAACGGACCTTTCACGGCACTGAGTTTTGTCCCAGCAAAGGAAACACCAGCCGCGAAACCTAGCACGGCGGGCGCGCTCGTGAAAAAACAGCGCCTGCTCAGGTACACGCCCTAGGGCGTCAGGGAAGAATACGGAAGTTCCGGACCTCTTTTGAGCAGCATCACGCTGATCCATTAAGTCTTAGTGCCAGCGAAGCACGATGGCTGCACCGGCAACTACGTTGTGCTGCCCGCCTGAAATCGACGCCACGTTGTAGTTCGGAGATCCCGTATAGAAATCGCGAGCCTCGCCTCGGAGGGCGACCCAACGCCAGACTTGAACGTCAACGCCGGCCCCGAAATCGAAAACTCCACGAGCAAGTTGCCGGGACGCCGGATTTGGCTGGCCGTTAATCTCAGTTGTGCTTTGCTCATAGTCCGCATATCCACCGCCAATCGCGAAATAGGGAGAGATCCTTGACTTCGGAAGAACTTTCAACCGAACGCCTGGCGTGATATAGAGACTGGCGAGGTTCTTAGTAGCCGAAGTTACGCTCGAGGAAACTTCGCGAAGCGGACTAGCCAAAAAGTTGACTTCGCCGTACAGGGCAAATTTATTTCCCTCCAGGAACCGCCGGCCGTAGTTCACTTGAAATCCCACGCCCGGTCCCGCATTCAGACTCGGAGCGTCGCTTCGCGATAGAGACGGCAAGCCGCTAAGCCCGAAAGCCAATTCGTTCTTGGGCGCGCCTGGCTCCTGACCATTACACAGGGCAGCGATAGCCGGCAACAATAGAAGTGTGTGAATCGCTCGCATAAAATATCTTCCTTTGATTTAGAGTTTCTGTACCGCGACCCCCAGGACATGTCCCGATCTGGGGTCTTGAATGAAGGCAACAAGTCGCATCCCGTTCGGTAGGGCGCCCGGCTGAATCGAGAGAGTCACATCCTTTGCGAAATTGCTCTCGAGATCGATTGCGCCTACCTGCCTAAGAACCCGCGCCACGCCGACGTGCGCCAGGTTTCGCCCACCGTTCTCGCCGCGCGTGACGTGGGACTCGGCCCTGTTGTCCGCGACGGCAACGTATAAAACCGCTTTGCCACCCTTAGTGCTCTGCTCGGATGCAAATGACTCAATGTGGGCCGTGACCTGATTCCCGTCCCGCGTGACATGTGAAATTGCGATCCCAATCTTTTGCTCGCGCATGGCCCTCTGGATGGCCAGCGTTGCCTCGCGTCCATCGCTACCTACAAATCCGAATCTTCCGTCGACCACAAGCTGAGGCGTGTACACACCATCGCGACTAAACTTAGCTGCGTACTCTTGCTGACGAGCGGTGTACTGCGGCGATGAGAAGGGGTCTCTCCAGCCAAGCCGGTCCCAGTAGTCAACGTGTTCGCTCAACACGATCAGCTCGGCTCCGGCTACTGGTTGTTTTTGATCAAGCACTTCAAGTAAACGGTCAGCGGGCGGGCAGCTGGAGCATCCCTCGGACGTGAAAAGCTCCAATAACACCGGGACGCGAGTGCCGTTGCTATCGGTCCCGGCGGACACCGACGCTGCGGCGGTTAATACGAGCAGCCCGGAAAACAAGCCGAATCTTCGCATGGGTTCCTTTCAAATAGCCTCGAAGCATGACGAACCACCGAACCTGCGATCTGGTGGGCGCCTCTACTCAGCAATTCGGCAGCGATGGTCCTGAAGTTACGCCCAGCATACGGCTCTCAAGCTTGTGGAGTACCTTACAAGCATGAAGATTTATTTTGGGTTCACCGTGGCGGGCGATCGGTCAACGCTCGACACGGCCCGAAAAGTCGTACAGTTATTGAGCGAACTGGGTCACGAAGTGTTGACGCGTCATCTGGTGAGTGATGATGCGTGGGAGTCGGATCGGTTGATCAGCCCACAGGACGTCTATCGGCGTGATATGGCGTGGCTTCAGCAGTGCGAGCTTTTCATCGCCGAGGTATCCGGCTCTTCCTTCGGCTTGGGTTTCGAGACTGGGTACCTGCTCGGTGCGACTTCCAAGAGGGTGATCCTCCTTTATCGCCGCGACCTTGAAAAGAAAGTGTCTCTTCTGATCACTGGTAATACGCACGCCAACTGCACTCTAGTGCCTTATGCCAGTGTTGGAGAAGTCGAAACTTTCATAACCTCCAATCTCCGCGAAGAGCAAACTGGGTGTGCTACGAGCGTGTAAAACCAGCGCTAAAACGAATTCTTCTGATCGCGATACCGGTCGATGTATTCGACGGCGGCGCCAACCGCAACGCCCGCTAGCGAGGCGATCAATATCACACCCCAATGCCAGACCAGGATATGATACACGTTTAAGTTTGAGCAATTGATTTCAAGCACACTGAGGCCAATCAGGCCGGAGAGTCCGCCAGCCGCGGCGCCGATCAGTTTGGGGAACAAGATGGCACCTCGGCGTAGCAGCATCCAGAACAGTAATGCCGTAGGGATCGAATATTCCAGGCCGTTTCTAATGCACATCAGGCCGTTCGCAACGAACGCGGATTCCTCTTCCGATCGAAACATGGCGGCTATTACGAGCATGAGAACCACTAAAATAACGATCGGCAACGTAGCGGGGGATACAGCGTGTTTGCTTCCCGGCACCATCTGCCGAGCCATGGACAAGGCTAGCAGAACCGCGCTGGCCGAGAGCGTGGCAAAAATGGCGATCTTTTGTCCCATGCTGAGCACGCTCCAGCCATTCATTCCGAGCGTCAGAGTGCCGACCGCCACGACCGCGAGAAAGATTATTGCGAACGCGAAAAGAAAGATCCGGGATGGCGGCAAGGGCCGAACAGGTTTCAGGTTTTCGAGCATACCCCCCTGGATTCGCTTCAACTGGCTTTCAGAAAGCGTAGAGATCTCCTGTGTCTCATCAAGTAGGCGCACCAGACTGCGACAGCGCTCACATCCAACAATGTGTTCGGCGGCCTCGGGCGAGAGCAGCGAATCTCCGGAATGCGAACTGATTATACCGTCCATATCGCGACAAGTCATTGTGTAGCTCCTTTACGCGCCGTTTGCGCCATTGGGGTCTGATCGAGTAATTTGCGTAACCCCTCATATGCCCGATGGGCTTTTTGCTTGACGGCGCCGACTGTTGAGGACGTCGCGCGAGCAACCTCTTCGATGCTCAGTCCGTCCACTTTGAGCATGGTCACCACCTCGCGCTGGCTCTCGGGCAGGGCGGCGACAAGCTCCTCGAATCGCGGAAGACAGCTCCTCTCATCCTTGTTTACCCAAGTTTCCGGTAGCACATCGACGCCGGTCTCGCGGGATGCGATGCGATGCCGTTTGCGATAATCATCTACCCTCACACGCCGGGCGATCGCGTAAACCCAGGGGAGCACAGGTTCGCCCGGTCGATAAGTGTGGCGGACACGGTGAATGCGCAGCCACACGTCCTGCAGCATGTCTTCCGCGTCGGTTTTGCTGCCCATGGGGCCAGCGAAGAATCGATATAGCTGTGGGCTGAGTAGCTTGACCAGGGCCGCCGGGGCAGCTGGATCTGCTCGTTGATATCGCACCATCAATTGCTCTATGTCGGGGCTTGCATACGCGAAGCCACCAGCGTCAGGTTGCATCAGGATGCCCCTCTCCCTAGTTCGCCGCGAAGGACGCAATGGTCACGCTGCCTCCGCCGCTAGTTCTCGACTTTCTGTCTCTTGGCTCAGGTAGTACTTGATGAAAGGCGCCGGCACGGGCCGATGACTTTTTATTGGTTCAGGTCGGCGAAGTGCCGCAAGGGCTAATTCGAATTCTTTCCGACTCATCCGTTCATTCGCTGCGGAAAAAGACAAGGTTACGGTCGAGGGCGGCCTCCCCAAGATTGTCCTGCCTTAGCTTGGCTTGGAGAAGCGCGCTTTTTGTGCCTTGTTTGCTTCGGATAACACGACGGTGCCGGCCCTGCATGCAAGCGCGGGCATGGGATTGCCGAATAATTCCGTCATGGCGTGGAAGGGCAGCCCTTCGCCCACCTTCGTGAACGTCAAGTGATCAAGCGCTGCGTTCGAATCGATCCGGATCAAGTCTCCGCCGCGCGCCTGGCCGGTCGCCATCAAATTGGAGATTGGCTGCACTAAGAGCCGCTCGATCGCCCGCTTTAGATGTCGTGCGCCGTACTTCATGTCGGTCCCTTCCCTCAGCAACAGGTCTTTCGCCGGAGCGGTCACTTCAAAAATAAAGAACTCCGTTGCAGTGTTGAAGATGCGCTGCTGAACCATTTTGAGTTCGATGTCGAGGATTCGGCTAAGCTGGTCGGAGCCCAGCGGTTTGAACGTGACAATCTTGTCTAAACGGTTGATGAATTCGGGCGTGAACTTTCGTCGCGCTGCTTCCACACCGCTGCGCGTAATCCTTTCCTCCAGCTTCTGATTTGTCGTGCCCGACACGTTCTCCCTTGCCGCTTCGCACGCATTAAATCCCAGCCTAGGGCTTACCAATGCGCTCATTTCTGCAGCACCCAGATTGCTGGTCATGAAGATCATTGCTCGCGAGAAGTCGACTTTTCGGTTATCGCCTAGCGTGAGGGTTCCCTTGTCTAAAATGCCAAGCAACAAGTTCCACAGCGCATCGCTGGCTTTCTCAATCTCGTCGAACAACACGAAGCTTATCTTCATCGTGGCGGTGTGGTGCTGGTTCAGTACTTCTTGACTCAACAGCGCGTGCGTTTCGCGATGGCCCAGATAGCCAGGAGGCGAGCCGATCAGCTTTGCGATTTCGTGGCTGTGCTGGAACTCCGCGCAATCAATCTTAATTACCGCGCGAGGATCCTTCACGAGACACTCGGCCGTCGCTTCTACCATACGGGTCTTGCCTGAGCCAGTCGGCCCGAGGAATAAGAAGTTTCCAATCGGACGTCCCGGCGCGGCCATCCCAGCGGAGAACTTTTGGTAAAGGCCGACGACCTGCTCGATGGCTTCGTCCTGCCCGATGATGAACGCCCGGAGGCTCGTCTCGAGCCACTTCGCTTCAAGACCTGTTTTAGATGGATCCAAGGAGATGTTTGTTCGTGCCATGTTATGTCCCTTTCGAAGCTCGCCCTCAACTCAGCAGTTCTGATTCTTCCGTTCTCATCAATTAGTTCGCGGCAGACATAGACGTGGTTACGATTGATCGGAGACTGCCAGCGTTCCGAGCGACCCGAGATCGACGTTTGCCTGGCGCACACCCCCGCTGGTGAAATCAAGCCACTTACCGTGTCATCGTCGTAGGTCATGAGGAAGAACGCGAGGCCCGGATGGAATGTGGGCTGCACGGCACGGAACCGGGTGCTCGATAGAATTTAACTGTCTAGCGACTTCGATGTTGGCGCTTGCTGTTGGCGAGCCGGTTGAGTCATAAGGGGACTAAGCAATAGAAGTAACAGAAGAACGAGATCGCCAGAAAGCCCTGTCGATTCAATTCAGCAGTTCTGATTCTTCCCTTCTCTCATCAACTAAGTTCGGTGCAGACATAGAGGTGCTTACGGTTGAAAGCAGCTCGCCGGAGATCGTAACCAAACTGCCATCTCCGCCGAATAACTTTACGACGGAGGTAACCTTGTCTTCATTCGCGCTACGTTGTGCGGTCGCCAGCACGGTGCTAGCCACCGCGCTCATGGTGGACTGCTCTTCATGGACGACGCAGGCGCCCGAAGGGATGAAAGCCGCCAATGACCGGAAAGCTGCCCCAGATTTTACGCTGAGTGACGCCAAGAGCGGCCGCGTCAAGCTGTCCGACTATAAGGGCAAGGTGGTACTGCTAAACTTCTGGGCGACCTGGTGCGGTCCCTGCAAGGTCGAGGTTCCTTGGTTCATCGAGTTTGAGAAGAAATATCAGGACCGCGGTTTCGCCGTGCTTGGCGTTTCCATGGATGAAGGCGGTTTGGAAGTGGTTAGGACCTTCATGGAAGAGCATAAAGTGAACTACCGCGTTGCGATTGGCGCAGACCAAGTGGCGCGGCTCTACGGAGGAGTCGATTCCTTGCCGACGACGTTCATTATTGACCGGGACGGTAGGATCGCATCCGCGCATATTGGTCTCGCGAGCAAGAGCAATTACGAAAGTGAGATTCTTCAGCTACTGGATAGCAACAAGCATGCTGTTACGTCGCGGCTCCTTTGCTCCCCGGGCGTGCTGCTGGCGCCGCCTCCAGCAACTTGCGCAAGCGCTCGTATGCCCTGTGAGCCTTTTGTTTGATGGCCCCCACGGTCGAAGAGGTGGCACGGGCAACCTCTTCGATACTCAGTCCATTCACCTTGAGCATCGCCAGCACCTCGCGCTGGCTCTCAGGCAGAGCCGCCATCAGTACCTCGAATGGAGGAAGGTTGCTCGTCTCATCCTGTCGTACGGGAGGCTCAGGTAGCGCATCCGCTGCCGTGTCGTGCGAGGCGATGCGGCCCCGCCTACGATAACTATCCACCCGCACGCACCGAGCTATCGCGTACATCCAAGGGAGCACAGGCTCGCTAGGGCGATAACTGTGCCGTACCCGGTGGATGCGCCGCCACACATCCTGTAGCATGTCTTCAGCATCGGTTCTGGTGCCCATTTGGCTGGTGAAAAACCGGTAGAGCTGTGGGCTGACCAGATTGACCAAAGCCGCCGCCGCGGCTGGATCCGCTTGTTGGTAACGCATCATTAACTTTCCCAAGTCGGGGCTAGAATGCGCGCAGCCGTCCCTATCAAGGTGCATCGGATGTCTCCTCCAGGTGCTTTGCTGCGATTGACATACATTCCCTGCGCAATCCGTTCGGCCACCCCGCGCTTGCTTGCGGCGCCATCTAGGTCGCGCTTGATACGGCACGTCTCTACTCGCTGAACCCCTTCATCGGCTGGGACGGAGTTGGCGAAGAATAGATTCACGAATCTGCGGCACTCCCGCGGATTTTTTGAATCCGCGCCGCTCAACTTCGTCTTAGATTCCGAAACAGCATCAATCGGCTGCTGACGAAACTGCCGGAGCGGGAATCCGTTCCAAGTTTTGGACTATAATACTTGACTTATCTCTAATTCGAGTCTCCGGTGAAAAGCGAGGAACATCAATGAGCTACCTCCCAGAGGTGGATCTAGGCACGATGTTCCCTCCCTTTGCCTCCTTTCAGGAACACTTCGGATTTATTCCGAACCTCTTCCGCGCCCAAACTTTGCTGCCACGAACGATTGAGGCCGAAGCTCGAATTGCCCGGGCTCTTCTCGTTGAAGAGCATGCTCTGTCCCGTACCCAGAAAGAGTCCATACTGCTAGCGGTTGCGGCAGAGTATGGATGCACATATTGCGTCACCAAGCACCATCACACGCTGCGCTCGATGGGAATGCCGGATCATCAACTCGATCAAATTGTCCTAGACCACCACCAGGCCGGCCTGTCGGGGTCCGACACGACGTTGTTGGACTTCGCGCTCAAGCTGGCTATGAATGCCCCATGGGTTTCGGGAGAAGACATCGCCGCGCTTCGGGACCTCGGATTCACTGACGAGTCCATCCTGGAAGCCATCCTCGTCACCGGTCTATGCGACTTCCTTTGCACGCTGTCCACAGGTTTGGGCCCAACCCCCGATTTCGAGCCGCCGGCGATTCCTCCCCGCCGTAACACGCCTCCGCCGGACGCGCGCCGATACGTTGGCGGTATTGCGGGACCGTACCTCCGCAACGTGGAACACAGTCCAGAGAGCTTCCCGCCTTTCGCCATCTTCCTGGAAAGATTTGGCTTCATCCCCAACCTTTTCCGCGCGCAGACGTTGAGACCGGATGTGATCGAAGCCGAGGCGGAGGTATTCCGTAACGTGCTGGGCCCCGAAGACAGACTCTCCCATGTGCAGAAAGAGTGTATCCTCTTGGTCGTTTCGGCAGCGAACTTGAACACCTACTGCGTAGCCGATCACTGCGAGATGCTTCGCATATTTGGAGTGTCGATGGAGGACGCCGACCAAATAGCGGTTGACCATAACCAAGCCGACCTCTCGCCCGGGGACAAGAGGCTCCTGGACTTCTCCCTTAAACTCGCCATCCGTCCTTCCGAGTTCGGCCGCGACGATATCGACAGGCTTCTGGGGGACGGTTTTACCGAAGAGCATATTCTGGAGGCTGTAGTGGTGACCGCACTCAACAACTTCATTAATACAGTTCAAATGGGACTTGGCACGACTCCCGACGTCAAACCAAGGCGCATGTTTGGGCCAAAAGAGGCGCATCCTCCCGTCGCCGCGGAGCGTCTGGAGGAAGGCGCAGAAGCTGACCCGGACACCGGGTTAGTTGCGAAAGTGAAGAGTGGCGACTTAGATGCCTTCGAAATACTCGTCACCCGCCACAGCCGCCGGGTCTACCGGACACTAGTGGGGATCGTCGGGAACGTCGAGGATGCTCAGGACGCCATGCAGGATACCTTTTTGAAAGCATTTCAACACATTGGCAGTTTCGAGCACCGCTCGAAATTCTCGACTTGGCTCTTGACGATCGCAAGCAACACCGGCCTACAACGTCTCCGGGAACGAAAGCACCTTAGAAGTCTCGACGACGCTGATCCCGATGTAGCAGAGGAGTTTCGCCCTCGGCAAGTGGGGGCGTGGGCCAACCCCGAACAACTTTATTCTGAATCCGAGCGGCGGCAACTTGTGGAAAGCGGCCTGATGAAGCTCACAGCCAAGTACCGGGTAGTGTTGGTGCTACGCGATATCGAACAACTGTCCACTGAGGAAGCAGCTGCCGCACTCTGCCTGGGAGTCCCGACCCTGAAAAGTCGTCTCTTGCGGGCACGTCTGATGTTACGCGAGGCGCTTGCATCTCACTTCGCAAACAGCGCCAAAAGGAGGGGTCTGTGATCACTTGCGACGAATTTATGTCGGAGTTCGGGAACTACTTGGAAGGCGAAGTCGCCGGTGAAGTCCGACGCCAGATTGAGAGCCACCTCTCCCACTGCCGGACGTGTCAGGTTGTATGCGATTCCACTCGCAAGACTGTAAAAATTGTGACTGACAGCGGTTCTTTCGATCTTCCCGACGAAGCCGCCAAACCAATCGTAGCTCAGATCATGGCCAGGGTACGAAGAGACAAGAAATCCTAAGCTGGCCCGGATAGGTTTGCCTCTTTTTGCAGTACAAATCGCTTCCGATTCTTGTCAGGTTGTTAGAAGCGTAAAGGGCCCGGCGGCGGGCCTCCATATTGGAGAAGGACTCCCTTTTTACCCGCCGCCGAGGATCTGTTTTGCGCGAGTCCTCAAAAGATGAAGCGCCCGACTATCTGAATGGTTCGGGGACTGCTTGAGAAGAAAGCCCCAAAGTTGTTGAAGGCGGGGTTCGAAGGCTGCAGAAAGTTGCGGCTTGCCGTGGTGACAGAGGTAAGAGCCGGGGTGACATCGTTCAAGGATCCGGGGGTTGCCTGCGGGTGATTGAGAATGTTAAAAAACTGCCCGGCGAACTCGAAGTGCTTCGATTCGCTGATGTTGAACTTCTTCGTCAGGCTGATATCAAAGTTGTTAATGCGGTTCGTGGCCAGAGTGTTACGGCCACTGTTGGTTAACGCGCCGAGCTGAGCTTCGATGTAACGGGCGTTGGGATTCACAGCGACATAAGCTACCGTCGAGGCAGAGCCGGTGGCCACCCGATTGCCGTTGTTGTTGACGGCGTAAACGTCACTACCGACATTGGCTATGCCTGCCGGATTGACAATCGCCCGGTCGCCGGCAGCATCGCCGTTCAGGTTGCTATCCACACCGCTTTGCACGGTTGCGTATTCGGGCGTCTCGAACGTGTACGTTCCGCTCACCAGCCAGTTACCCGGCACGTTCTTGAGGAACCAACCGGAATGACGGAACCAAGGCGCATCGTAAACCTCGCTCAGAGTGAAGCGATGCCGGCGGTCGAGGATAGAGTTCCCGCGATCTCTGCCCAAATTCTGAAAATCCTCAGGCCGCCGAGGCGTAAGGAGCGTTGAAAAGACGGCCGCCGTACTGTCGTCGATGTTGTGACTCCAGGTGTAGGAGCCGATGAATTGGAGGTTGTTCGTGAAGCGGCGGTTGAGCTGGAGGGCGAGCCCGTTGTAGCTCGAGTTGCCAATCGGCTGGAACGCGGTGATGTTTTGGTTGAAACCATAGGGCGCGTAGAAGTTGCTGCTGGCGGCTTCCTCAGCCAGCAATTGGCCCAGGTTGGTGTTAAGACCACTGAGTTGGGAGGCGGCCGGAGCAGAGAGGTACGTGGGCAGGAAATTGGTCGGCGTTACAGTATCCTGGCGGTTGATCCGCTGCTGAACGGGGAGATGCACGCCGCGAGTGCCCAAATAACGGACTTCGAATGTATAGTTCTTGGCAAAAACGTGCTGGATGCCGAAGTTCCAGTCAATGGCATACGGGAGCTTCTGGTCGGGAATGAAAGCTGAGGTTGCCGCCCGCGCCTGGGCGACATTCACCGGCGGAGTGTAAGTTCCGGGCAGCCCGCCGTTAGCGAGAAAGTTGGTCTCGTTCCCGGTTACGTCGTAAGTAGTGGTGAACTGCGGCGGCAGCGAGAGGATTCCGAGGTTATCGTAGATTTGATCGTAAGCGATACCGAAGCCGGCGCGTATCGAGGTGTTTCCGCTCTTGCCCGGCGAGTATGCGACGCCGAGTCGCGGAGCGAAGTTGGTCCTCTGAGACTGCGGCGCGTTGAACGAGATCAATCCTGGGACACTGGACACGGAGTTCAGGCTTTGGAGCTGCTGGCCTGCGGGTACAGTCGTGTATTCATAACGTACACCTCCGGTCAACGTTAAGTTTGGACGGATCCGCCAGCTGTCGTTCGCGTAGAGATAAGTGGCAGCCTGGTTGCCCGAATAGGGGGACAAACCTACCGACCGCTCGCCGAGGTCACCCGGCGCAACGTCGCGGAGAAATTCATCCAGATTGAGGTAATCATAATCGCCGCGCGACCGCTGCACAAAGCTCTGCGGAGCAATCAGCTTACGGCCGTCGTAGCCGAACTTGAACGTGTGATGGCCTTTGGTCCAGTTTAGATTGTCGTTCCACTGATAGGTGTTGAGGATGGTCGCTTGTGGGCCGTTGGGGTCGGGCCCGAGCTGCAGGTTCAGATCATTTTCGATCAGAATATTCGGGAACGCATCGAGTCCGGGAAACTTGAAATTGCCTGCGTTGACCGGGTTGTTGAAGCGGTTATAAGAAAGCCTCAGTTCGTTGGTGATGTTCGGTGAAAAGGTATGGAACTCGGCCAAAGAGGCCAAATGTGCATCCGTGGTTTGTGGGGTGTAAAAAGCCGGCAACGTCGCATTGTTATCGATACCCCGGAACCGGTTGCTGACATAGCGGCCACGCAACTGGTCCCTATCGGAGATGTAGAAATCCGAGCTGATCAGATAGTCATAGTTGTTGAAGTAATTTGGGGCGACTATCGGAATTGGACCGATCGGAACCGCCGTTCCGTTAACCGTCGTGGTGGCTGTGGCCGTGGCCGCGGCTGGAAGGTACTGCTTCAATACTCCGAGGTTGGTCTGCGAAATTCCTGAAAGACTGGACAGCGCCGAGTAGCCGGCCGCTGTGGGAGCGTTGACTCCTCCAGCCGGAGTGCTGTTACGGCCCACTGGATTATATTCGTAGTTCCCGTAGATAAACCACTTGTTCTTGAGAATCGGCCCTCCGGCGGTTGCGCCCAGACGGTTATCGTCAAAACGTGGGTTGCTCGTCAGACCTTGATTCTGGAACAACTGGTCGATCGCATTGAGGTTGCGGTTCTGAAAGTATTCATAGATCGAGCCGTGCACAGCGTTCGTCCCGCTCTTGATGACTGTGTTGAACTGGCCTCCTGAGGAGTGCCCAAACTCAGGGGAGAATTGGTTCTGCAAAAGGGAGAACTCGGACACAGCCTCATTGGAAACAAATACGACGGGGCCCGTCACGTCCTTGCGATTGTTGTCAACGCCGTCAATGTTGAAGCTGTTGTTGGTCGGGCGCTGGCCTCCGACCGAAGGACCTGTGCCGTAGCCGAGACCGCCACTCGATGCTACACCGGCGCTGAGCAGCGAAAGATTCAATACGCCAGAGCCGACCGATGAAGCTGGCAAGTCCTTGGCCTGCTGGGCCGTGAAGGAGCTCTGCACTTGCGCGGTTGTCGTATCGATGGCGGCCGGAGCTTCAATGACGTCGAGCGTCTGCGAGACAGCTCCAACTTGGAGAGAAATGTTGACGGTGACGGTTTTGTTTAGCTCGACAGCTAGACCGCTTTCCGTCATTGCGCCGAAGCCCGTTGCCGCTACTGACAAATCGTAGCTGCCCACCGGGATATTGTTGAAGCGGTATTCACCGCTCGCATTCGACGTGGTTGAGGTTTGGATGTTCGTCGCGCGGTTGGTGATTTTCACCTGGGCGCCTGGAATCGCTGCGGCGGTCGCATCGGTAATTGTTCCAACTAGGTTGCCATCCGTAGCTTGGCCAAACAGGCAAGCAGCGAACAGGCAGACCGCAATCGCTCCAGAAACGAGGAATCTGATCTTCATGGACCCTCCAGGTCTTTCGCCGCGACAACGCGCGGGTTTTGAATTACGCGACCCTGGTAGAAAGTACATCGAGCTCACCGCCACGCAATTTGTTCTGGCGGGGGCATTATCTTCCACCACTTTCGATCGTTTATTCGGGAGGGAAATCACGAAAGTTACGGTCGCCTCGCAACGACTCAACGAAATCGTCAACGACAGGCCTCTGGCCAGCGCGATTATTCACATGCGAGCAGTATGTGAAGCATTGATGACCCAGATTCGCCGGGCCTCACAATTCGGAAGGCAGTTACTTTACATCTCTTCCAATCGAACATCTGTAGTGAGATGGCGTATCGCGAGTTCATCGAACAATACCAGTCCAAGGTCTACCAATTTGCGTACGGAATCCTTGGAGATCGCGAAGAAGCTGACGAGATTGCCCAGAAGGTCTTCGTGGAAGTTTATTTTTCGGCAAAGAGGGTCGACGCACGTAGCTGCACTTACGCGCGGATCTACCGCATTACTATCGATGAGTGCTACAGATTTCTGCGTAAGAAACGGCTCAAGCGTTGTTATGAGAACGACGCGGCGGCAAACACAACCTCGGCAGCTGTGACCCAAGACTCATGTCTTAGACCTGATCGAGGGTGGAGGGATCTGCTTAACACATTGTTGGAGCGACTACCCGAGGCGGATCGGTACCTGCTGCTATTGAGAGAGATAGAGGGTTACTCGGTGGCACAGTTGTCCGAGATAACCAGAATCAGCGAACCCCGTGTTAGAGCCAGGTTATTTCGCGCGCGCCAACGGCTGGCACAGGAGTTCCGATGCAACCCCCTCCTGACAGGCAAATCATGATTGCAAAAAGTTGGTTCAGAAGAAACTGTTGTAGTGGCAGCTTGAGGCGCGGAGTGCTCCTGGGGCTAGTCGTATCAGCGGCGAGCGGATGGGCGCAGGCCCGCCTGGGTGCCGAAGTCCGCCTTCAAGATGCCGACATGGCGGTCCTTGAATCCAGCGAGCCACAGAAATACTTGTCTTGTCAAATTACACCGGAGAAACCGTATCTTGGGTTTGATTTGCGCTTTCATGCCTACTACAGCGTGACCGTGCCCATCAAGCTATTAGCTGACGCTGGAGGGTGGTTACAAGTGGTTATGCGTGTAAGGCCCACCGGAGAAAGCGAGCAACCAGTGTATCTCGCCCAACGATTAGCAGTCCCAGATTTTCCTTTAAGAGTAAAAGGGAAGGGACTGTTGGCGGGCGGGTTTGACCTCGGCCTCGGCCGTTATCAGGTGGACTGGCTGATGCGCGACGGTGGGGGTCGGGTCTGCTCGTCCCACTGGAATTTGGAAGTAAACCTGGGCAGAGGCCAGGACCTGCCACTGACGCTTGCGCCAAACATGGTCACAGGGCGGGAGGAGGGTTCCTCCACCGACGAGCGAACGTTCGAGGGCGGCGCCACCCCGCCGCTACACGTCAAGGTCCTTGTGAACCTCTCGCCGGCCAGGCCGCAGGAGAGTATCTTGAAACCCCAAGACGCTGCGGTTCTGCTCTCGATACTACGAGGTATCACTCGCGAGCCAGGCGTGAGCCGCTTCAGCGTGGTGGCTTTCAATCTGCAAGCGCAGAAGATCATTTACAGGCAGGAATGGGCCGACAAGATCGATTTTGCTGCCTTAAGCAAAGTCGCACAATTGCCTTCGGCAGGCACTGTAGACTATCGCCTCCTGCGGGACTCGCAGAGTGAAACGCATTTCGTGACAACACTGCTCACGGATCAGCTGCGACCAGAGACGGCTCCATTGAACGCAGTGATCATCGTAGGAAGGAAAGTTACGCTCGAAAAGAAAGTGTCTCTCGATCAGCTGAAAACAGGCGGCCGGGCTCCATTTCCGATCTTCTACCTGAATTACAATCCCGATCCCTTCGATCAACCCTTTGCCGATGCGATCGGCTCCGCACTCAAAACGTACAAAGGCGCATTGGCATACAACATCGTGCTGCCACGTGACTTGGGAGTTGCTTTGAGCGACATGCTGCTTCGGATTCGTAAACGGCCGGCTTCGGAGGCAGCGTTCGGCTCTCCCTCGAGTGCACGGCCTGGAGCAGCTTCCAACAATAGGTCAGGCATCGGCGATGGTGGGGCCGTGACTTTGCCGAACCACGCTCAGAACTAGAGTAAATGATGTGCATATCCGCTCTGACGTCGACACAAACAAAGCAATTCCCTCGACTCCTCGCTGACAGACTAGGCGCCCTATGTAAGAACATTCGGGTCAAGCACCTGGAAGGACGCGCTTTAGGCGATCGTGTTGGCCGGCGGCGAAGGAGTTCGGCTCCGGCCCCTTGTCCGCGAGCTCTGTAGCGATGAACGCCCGAAACAGATTGCGAAAATCGTCGGATCGAAGTCGCTGCTCAGCCACACGCTCGGCCGAGTTGCTCTGAAGATCCGGCCCGAGCGGACGGCAATCTTCACGTGCCGCGCGCATGGCAAGTACATGGAGCAGGAATTTCGGGACACCGAGGCAGCGTATTCTTGTGCTGCCCGAAGATCGTGGTACGGCCGCCGGCATGTTTTTCCCGGCTCATTAGATCAATTCGCAGGATCCTGAAGCAGTTGTGGCCGCGTTTCCGTCAGATCACTTCTCCTCGAAGAAGGTAACTTTCATGAGCCACGTCGCGAACGTTGGCGGCCTATGCCAGCGGAAGCCGGATCGGCTAGTATTATTCGGTGCAACGGTACGGAGTATGGCTGGATCGAACCCGGCGTGCCCCTGGAAAACTCGGCTCTGATTCCCTCCTACATGTCAGCAGATTCTGGGAAAAGCCTACGGAGGGCCGAGCTCGGGCGTGCCTGGCGAGCCGTTGTCTTATGGAACAAGTTGGTGTTTCTCGCGAGAGCGTCGACTCGGCTCGATGTTGGCGACGATTCCTTCCATACCTCATGGCGCGGATCCGTCGCGCCGCTCGCCTTCTGCCTACGGAGCGTTTACTCTCAATCGAACAGGAGTATAGGCGTGTGGCAAAGGCAGATTTCTCCCGAACATTCCTCGAAGCCTGCCCGGCACTCTTAGCTGTTTCAACGATTCAAGGAGTAACCTGATCCGACTTGGGACCCCTCCCAAAGTCCTAAAGGCACTTCAGACAATGGCGTCAAGAAAGGATGGATTCTGTGTCCTTGGGATTATACGGTAGCAGCGCTGAGGGTTCCGGCAGCTTGCCCGCTGAACCCGCTAGGTACAACCGCTCATGCATTTGCTCGTCAACTCCGAACCGCGATCGGATGTGCAAATACTTATAACCCCTGTCTTAAATCAAGAATTGCCAGAGGCGAAAGGAAATGGACCCATTCGCTGGATTCTTCCATGTCATGAAAACCGGACAATGGTTAGTTTATAAGAATGCGCCCGCTGTCAGATGGTGCAGGACAGCGGGCGCGAACAACCTTTAATTGAGCCGTTGGACGATCGTGCAATTGATTGAGAAGCCGGAGCTTCCGAACTTGCCGCCGCCTGGGCCGGTAATCAGGCCATCCTGGACGAATGTCAGGATCTGAAATTCTTCACGCACCTGGCCTCGAAAGCCCTTGTTGATTGCGTCTTGGGTCCATTCGAATAACTGGGCGTCCCACGCGGGACTGTAATCCAAGGCATTCGTCGGGATTCCGCCCACAACGTTATTCGGTCGAAAACCATCCGCGAGATCCGCTGACAAGCCCTGCCGTTGTGGATTGGCGCAGTCATGAGCACCGTTGGTGGAAATGAAGATGCGCTCAATGGGGCTGGAAAAAGTATCGTCACCGCCCAAATGGAGCGCCGCCATCAAAGGCGCGAAGGTATTGTGTTCGATTGCCGCTCCCAAAGGTGTGCTCGTGTCCATCGACAGGTACCAGACCGGCTTTCCAAAGCTGAATCCGTTAATCAGGTTGATAGTTACGGTCATGTTCGTCGGGTCGATCGCCACCACCTCGTCATGCACCTTCGAATAATCCACATTGCCGTTTGGAAAGCTGATGTCGTTGGCGTTCACATCGAACGCAACGATCGGTGCGTTGTAGATGACGCCGGCGGCATTGACGATCTGAACAAATGGACTGTAATCCTTGTCACCGACGGCACCCGGTTGAAACGCCGTAGGAGGGAACTCATTGCCAGCAGGCCCCGCTGTGATGGAGCGGACTGGTGAAAAGTCGACTGTTCCTTTGTCGAATACCAAATCACCGTTCTGATCCAGATTCGCGGTTCGTGCTGCATTGGCCATAAAGGTCATCTTGGCGGAGAAATTCAGCCCCAGTTCTGCCGCCACGTCGGAATCGTCAACGTCTGTCAGGATATACCAGACATTCTTACCGTTCTTCATATGTCCCAGATAAAGGGGAATCGTGATCGTGCCCTTGGCGACATCAACGGGTCCCGTGTTAAGCAATTGAACGGGGCCTACCAGGCTCCGATTGGTGGTCGAAGGCGGAGGGCCGAAATACGAAAGATCGACCGTCGTGCCGACCGAAGGCGGGGCAGGAAACAAATTACAGCCTGGCCCCGGCCCGATCGGCCCTGGGCCGGGGCCTTGCGCAGTGTTGGGGCCCGCTGGTCCTGCAGCGCCAACGTCGGCTATATTCGCCGCCCTAATTCTCTCCGCGATCGATCCTTGGAACGTTAGACGCGGTGCGCGAAGCCTTGTCGAATCCTGCGCCAAAGCTGTAAGGCTCAGCGCGATCGCAACAGCAAACGCGGCGCCTGCACGATGAAAGGAAGTGGACGGGCGAAAAGACACACTACGACCGTCATAATCGATAGAGTTCAAAGTTATTCTCCTTAAAGTTAAGTTGGGCGTGAGATGTTTGTGCTGCACTTACCACCCCTGCCGTCTAGTTTGTTGTTCGCCCTAAGTTGAAAGCGGGTTACGGATGAAAGATAAATTTTTTAGCGCGTATAACCCGCGCTAGTTGTTGCTTGAGTCCGTTCCAAACACCTACCGCTGTTCTCCGACTCCTCAATCCCTCCGGAGCCCCGAGCCATGGCGGTGGGGATATCATCGTCGGCGTCCGTCGGCTGCAGTTCGCACAAGGAAACCTTCCCTCAATTGCGAGGGACAGAAGCAGATTCACCGGTCAGCGGTGGACACGGCATCTGCATGGTGTCCTTAAAGGCCAGCTATCGCACCAATAGATCGTTACGCTGTTCGAATGCGGCGGGAACTTCTGCCCGCTTGACGCTACGCATAAAACACCCGCTGAACCAATGACGGGTCCAGCGGGCGTGCCAGCCTCAGAAGGAGAGTGTCTGAGGGAAGCTCAGGTCAGCGTTAACCGGCGCTTGCGAATTACTAATGGCTCGCGACCGACGCGACCGTGTTCTGCGTGTTGCCTTGCGTGGAATTGGCTGCAACGTTTTCCCGAGCGGCTCGAAACTCGAAGCCGAAGTTGTCGCCTGGATAGAACCACGTGTGCAGAGCTGGCGGCTGCCCCGGTGCTGCTTCATAGAACTTGAACCGGCTGTCGCCGGTTGGCGTCAGCCTATAGGCTGGAATCGCGAAGACGGTGGTGATAAGGTGGTTCTCGGCAGAATTGAAAATCAGCAAAGTGTGACGGTCCGAGGACGAAGCCAGCAGTTTGATTACATACGATCCGGCAGGCAGGACAGTTCCCTGGACGTCGATTGATTGATCAATGGTGATCTTCGTGCTTTTGTTCCATTCATCGGCCTTCAATGCGGGGACGAGTACGCTACCCATCAAGCTCAAAGCCAAGGTCGCGGTCGTCAGAAAGAAATGTTTCATAGTCTTGCTCCTTTGATAGAGTGTGTTTGAACTCTCTATCTCTGAATTCGCCAATCGCGGAGAAAGGTTATGGCTTGCTCCGCATCGCCTGCGACGGAACTAGGAGCTCGATTCCGATCTTAGCGGCGACGTCGGGCAGGTCGGCAAGATTGCCAACTGCGAAAGCTCTGCCTCCCCTTTGCTCGGCGAGAACGTTGAGAAGCTCCGGCCCAGCGGCGGTTGCCGCCGCCGCGGCGCCCAGCGCTCTGCGTCGATTGATACTCATCTGAAAACCGTGAACGGATGGATCATTTCTCCACAGCGGAGGGCGAGGAGCACTACGGCCAGTGTGGCGTTGTTGCGGATGCCAGTACCATCGCCGATCATGATGGCGAGCCGATCCTGCAATTGCTGAATGGATTCGCGACAGGTGAACAGGCTGAGAATGGTCCGGGCGAGGCTGGACGCCCACTCGACCGTCGCCCCCCCGTTGTCGTAGCCATGGGAGGCTCTTCTCGACCACTTCGTTTCGTTGTTCGTCCTGCAGGGCGAGTAGTGCGATGGCCGTGGCCTCGAGGTGTGGCCGCAGCGGGACACCATATACGACGCTGTTTCCTGAATTCCAGCCTCCATCGACACAAGCCCGATCGAATAGCATCTCCACTCCGAGGCGGATTGCGCCTCCGACGCTTCTTGACGGGCACAGACCGTGTATTGCTTGATCGCGATTACGCTGAACGCCGTTGGGATCACCCAACTACTGGCACGGTGACTCCACGGCCATCCATATTTATCAGGGTCGAAACGAACATTACGATCTACAGTTTTGAATTTCCATCGCCAGAGCCAATGACCTTCCTCGGCTTTTTCGTCCTTTCAGGCCACCATGCGTTCCAGTGATCTGCGCATCCAGCGCTGCGACCGCGGCACGCAGGCTCTCGGGAATGGCCTTGGCGTAATGCTTTAGCGTCGTCTCTGGGTCCGAATGCCTCAGGTGACGCTGCATATCTTTGACCGTGCCGTGTTTTTGGATGTGCGTGGAGGATGTTCGGCGAAATGCCTGCTGTGTCAGATCCAGGATGCCGACACTCTGCGCGAGCGGCTTCAGTTGCTTCTTCAGATAGTTGCCGACGCTGAAGCTGTTCCCCTTCGATTGAGAAAGAGAAACGCCCGCGGATTGTCGCGTTGCGGATGAACTGCGATCCATTCCGCAATCTCGCGGCCGAGATCCGGAGGTACGGGCACGTAGCTGTCGCTCTCGTCCGTCTTTGTTTCGCCAAAGCGATCCTCTCCCAACTGCCGTTCCTTCAGCGCTTCATCGATGCGAAGTTGGTTGACTTCAAAGTCGTCGATGCGCAACGCGAGGGCCTCACCCGGCCGCAAACCACACACAGCAAGAATTCGCAGCACGAGGTGCTCCCGCGGCGAAGCCGCCGTCAGGAGGGCTTGCACCTCCTCGACGCTGAGAAACCTCTCGCAAGGCTTTTTGTGGATGTTCGGCAGTGCGAGTTTCCGCGCGGGGTTCTTGGGAATCAGATCTTCGTCAATCGCGTATTCAAAACAAGCTTTCAAATATGTGCGAATATGTTTGACCGCGGACTTCGAGTACCCATCCTCCGCCATCTTGTTCACCAGCAACTGAAGGGGAGTCAGTGTGATTTTGCGGGGAGAATATTGGCCGAGGACGGGAAGCACGTGCTTGTCGAACAGGTACTTCATGTCTTATCTCATCTTTTTGCCCCAGGAGCCTGCCTTCACCGATGAGAACGCCTTCCAAAGCTCAGCGAAATTCTCAATGGATTCTCCCTGGTGGATGAGCTTGCCAGTGTACTCCTCAATGTAATCGGCGAGCTTCTGCTGGGCCTCGTGCTTCGGCATGGTTCCGGGGCCCAGCGTTTTTTCCTTCTTTTTGCGGACGGGCCTGCCAGAGGGGTCCGTGACGTAGAGATGGAAAAAGCCGACCCAGACCTTGCCTTCGCGTGGCCGGTCGATCTTCTTGATCCAGCCCTCCGGGGCCTCGCTTCCAGTCAGCTTCTCTGGCTGTGGCGTGCGGCCGATGTGGCGAACGTTGATCTCGATGACGGGAGCGAGTGCGGGCAGAATCGGCGGGGCGGTTGGCAGAAGGGGCCGGGGAGGGATGCATGGCTGCGTTCTTCATGCCCGCACTATAGAGGCGAAAGGATGCGGCCGCAACTTTGCAACTGGGTGGGCAGTTGGGTGGGCTGTTTGCCCCACCACCACCTGTAAATTATTGAAGGAATTGGTCGGGGCGAGTGGATTCGAACCACCGACCTCCTGGTCCCGAACCAGGCGCTCTAGCCAGGCTGAGCCACGCCCCGTACAGTCGACAACTTAGCAGGAATTCGCGGCAGATGCCTGCTACGTTCGGATATCAGTATAGCACTGAAACACTTGGTGACCCAATTGCTTCTATAGAGTGGCATGGTTCACCCAACTGGAAAACCCTCCAACCGGCAACGCTCCGCGCGCCAGGAGAGAGCTGCTGGCTCTGTCCGAAGCTCGCGCTTGACGGCTGCACACAAGAAGGCCAACGCCGAATATAAGACCCTGGTTCGATATCTCAGGTCCGCGGTCGGAATTCTACCGAAGGCGGAGTGTCAACTTCTGCTGGAGTTCGCCGAGATTGCCAGGCACAAGTGCCAGCGTCTGCGCCGCACACGGCGTTCCTGTTCAAAGCCTGCTACTGCTTGACCTGCGGCTGGAGTATGAAGTTGATGATCACCTCTTTGCGCGTGTCGTAAATGCTCACTTTCTTTAACGGGGATGCAAGATCGCCGCGCTTGGCAAGCAGTTCATAGTCGCTCCCCATCGAGAGGTCGCGGAATGCGAATCTTCCGTCGCCCTTGGTGGCGAAATCGATCACTTTTGATGTCTTGGTATCCTTTAGCTGCACGATTGCACCGGCGAGAGGATTATCGGATTGGTCTTTTACGACGCCCTGGATGATCCGATAAGGCGAGTCCTTCTTGGGCTTCTCCTTGTTCTCCAGGACAACGGGTGGCTTGGTGGGCGGTCCCGCTTGTTGCGCTGGCGCCAGGTTTTCCGAGTTCAACAATATGACGGCGATCGAAGCGAGCTTGACGACATTCATAGCAGGCCTTTCTATCTAGGATAGTTCAATCCAGCGGAGTAGGGATTGCTGCGGTAGCGTGGAGGCCGGCCCGCGTTGCCTGCTAGAACTTGTTCAGCTCCGCGATCAGGCCTTGGATGCCGCGCTTGCGGTAGATCTGAACCAGCCGCTGCTCTTCATCGGATGGCGATGCGACGCGCTGCAATTGCGGCGTGCCCAGATCGGCGCGGCTCGGGATCCAGACGCTGCCATCGGCGTACTCGACGCTGCTGACAAAGCCGGTCATGCCTTCAATCGCCAGCGGCTGGCCGCCGCGCTGCGGAAACTTCAACGTCGAATTTTCGAGGATTTGGCTCTTCTGACCGGGCCCCAGTTGCAACTCGGCCGGTACCGATCCGGCCAAAAACTCGCGTCCGCTGCGGTCGTGCAAGATCCATCCGACTTCCAGATACCTGATGGGGCGATCGGACCGGTTCTTCACTTCCAGGCGCGGGGCTCGCGCTTCGTTACCCGAGATCCGGGCCATGCCATCCAACGGCTCAATGGGTGAATCAGGCAAACTCAAAAACGCGAATTGGACCTCTTTTTCGGGCTCGAAATTAGTTGCCCGCCCACCGCGCACAACCTGTACATCGAAGGCTGGGCGATCGGCCTGGTGCGCCAGCCTCTCGAGAATGGCTTGCTGCAACTTTGGCTGTCCGCCGTCGGCCAGCAGCGACTTGAAATATTTCCGATCGCGGCGCGCTTCGAATTCACTAACGATCATCGTTCGCCGCGAGCTGAGCTTGTCCGGACCGTAGAAGCTGAGGTCGTCGAACAGCACGCCATCCAGACCGATCTCGACCGGAGCGGCGCTGGAGGCTTGCAGCGGCCGAAGCAGCCGCAGATCGACGCGCACCGGAAAGGTCTCCTGCGGACCAACATCCAGGCTGGTCACGGTGACGGAGCCTTTGCCTCCCGGTGTAGCCTCCTGCGCCCTTACCAGCAGAGTGACGCCGCGAATGCGTCGGGCGCCTGAATTACGCAAGGAAAGAGCGGCATGCAAATCGAGCAGCATCGCCCCGCCTCGCGCCGTCTCGTTAGAATCTCCGAAATCGGCCGAAACCACAGTGACGGGCGAATCTTTGGGCAGGTCGATTTTGGGTAATACGGCGGCGGATAACGCAGGCAGGAATGCCAGTACTCCGACGCACACAGGCAGGAATGCCAGTGCCACTCTACTGCTCTGCATAGTACACCTTGTTGGTCGTCACTTGGCCCGTGGCGTCGTCCACATAGCGCACGCCCGCTGAGCCTTGCATGTTGATGGAAACCGTGACGCCATCCGATCGCGGGTGCGTCAGCATCATAGTGCGGCCGTTCTCTTTCACTTCAATCGCTGAAGTGGATGCCTCCAACATGACATCGTCCTGCGACGCCACGGCATGCCGGCCGTTCTGACCGGTGAAAATCTTCTGCAAAGCCGAACTCAGATGTTGCGCCTGTTCGCGCGGAAGGCTGGTCCAGAATGCGGTCACGAACACCACCGTCGCGCATGCCAGCACCAGGGCAGCGTTAAATCCCAGGCGTGCCGGACGAACGCGGACGATTGGCCGATCAAAGCGCGCGATCGCTTCGCCCGCTGCCAGTCCCACGCGAATGTTCCCAGTCATCTCTTCGGCTAAGCGATTCCAGTTGAGATCTTTCGGCAGGTCTGGCACGGCTTCCCGAACCTGTTCGCTTGCCGATCGCAAGGCTGCCACTTCACTATTACATGCGGAACACCGGGAAACGTGGCGGCGCACCTTCCAGCGGTCCCAAAATGCCCAGATCTCCGCCGGCCAATAGCGCCAGTTGGGCTTCGCTCGGATGTCTCATGGAGCCGGGGCGACTCATGAAGGCTTCCTCCCTTGCGCGCGGCGGCTGCGTTCGATATAGCGGCGAAACTTAACACGAGCATTGGCGATGTGCGACCGTACGGTCGCCTTGGAACAGTTCATCTGGCTGGCGACTTCCTCGGCCGGCAGCCCCTCTACGTCACGCAGCAACAAGGCAGTCCGTTCGCGCTCAGTCAGGACCGTGAGACCTTCTTCGAGATAAGCTCGATGCTCGGAGCGGAGCATAGCCTGCTCAGGGCTCTCCGATGGTTCACTCAGCGGCTCCATCAACGTGTCAATCTCGCAAAAGTTGACTTTGCCGTTGCGCCGCAAGAAATCGATGGCGGTGTTACTGGCGATCCGGGACAGCCAATGCGCCGCCTTCTCGATGTCCTTCAATTGATCCTGCCGCTGGAGCGCTTTGATAAAGGCCTCCTGAGTCAGGTCCTGGGCATCGGCGACGTTCCCGACGATGCGGTAGATGAGCAGGAAAATTCGCCGTAAGTTATCGGAAATAAAGCGGTTTTGCAGCTCCTGCGCGGCTTGAAGCGTGGCGTCGAGTTGAGAGGGTATGCCCCGCTCGCTCATAAAATCCTCAAAAGTCTGCACTACGGACGCCATGCCTATAACAGGCTGACGTGAAAACCTTGAAAACGTGCAAGGCTTTTAGTGACACTTAGGTAGTGATCGGCTCCTCTTTCTCAATTGTATATGGCTTCTAACCCCCTCCGGATCGCTCTCGTTGCGGACATCCACGCTAATCTTTGGGCCTTGGACGCAGTTCTGGCTGATATTCAGAAACAGCGCGTGGACATGGTGTTCAACCTCGGCGACATCCTATACGGTCCCCTAAAGCCGCGCGCGACCTACGAGAGGCTTCGGACCTTGGGCGATCTGCTTACTATTCGCGGCAACCAGGATCGCCAGATCTACGATGCCACTGAACAGGACCGGCGCGCGATCCCCACGCTTGATTATGTAATCAATGACCTCGGCGAAGATCCGATCCAGTGGCTCCAGACCCTTCCGCCCGCCGCCATCTTCGAGGAGGAGATTTTTCTGTGCCATGGGACACCCGCCAGCGACGAAACCTATCTGTTGGAGGATGTGGCTTCAGGCAGAGCGATGCTACGGCCGGAAGCCGAGATCCTGCGGCTGGCGAAAAGCGTCCGGCATCCTGTGATTGTGTGCGGCCACTCGCATACTCCGCGCTTGGTTTCACTGGCGAATGGCCAGATGATTGTGAATCCCGGCAGCGTGGGGCTGCCTGCCTATAGCGACGAAGCACCGGTCGCGCATGTCATGGAGACGTATTCGCCACACGCGTCTTACGCCATCTTGACCAAAACAGGAGCGGCGTGGGATGTCTCTTTTGAGAAAGTAGCTTATGACTACGAGCCGGCTTCTCGGTGTGCTGCGTCAATGGGGCGCAATGATTGGGCACGCGCCATCGCTACGGGAAGAGTTTAGCCCGCCACCAGTTTTTCGAATGTGTCTGGTGCAAGATCGGCGAGCGATCTAACTGCAACGTCCGCCGCGAGCACAGCATTGCGGCTAACCCCGATGCTCCGCATCCCTGCGCGCCGGGCAGCCTCTACGCCAGCGACAGCGTCTTCCACAACGACACACTCGGCGGGCGCTGCGGCCAGGCGCGATGCTGCCGTCAGAAATACCTGCGGATCCGGCTTGCCGGCCGTCACGTCCTCGGCCGAGACGATGGCTTGAAAGCAGCCTGCCAGGCCAATCACCTCCAGCACAACCTCCACATTCGCCCGGGGCGCGGAAGAAGCGACAGCTTGGCGCCATTTTTCCTGATACAATCGCCGTACCCACTCGGCCGCGCCGGGCAGTGGAGCGATTCCGCTATCGCGAACCAGTTTCCGGTACAGCGCCTCTTTGACATCGCCGACTCGTTGAATGCGATCCGGTGCGGCGTGTGCGCCGAGCCATTGCGGCAGGATCGAGTCGTTCCGCTGTCCGAAAGTCACCACAAACTGATCGCGCGTGATCGGAAGACCCTCCGCAGCCATGGTGTCCCGCCACGAGAGCCAATGGAATTCTTCCGAATCGACCAGTGTTCCGTCCATGTCCCAGAGAACCGCTCGGATCATGCCGCCATTCTCGCATGGGATTGCCGGGCTGATTGGGTGGGAAAATTAAACATGCGGTTCGGGCGAATGTTGATCATCATCGGGCTCTTCGTCCTGGCGCTGGGTCTGATCGTGTCCATCGGCGAAAGACTTCCCATCCGTTTAGGCCGCCTGCCCGGGGACATCGTCATCCGAGGCAAAAACTCGGTCTTTTATTTTCCAATTGTCACGTCGCTGCTGATCAGTCTGATCTTGTCGGTGGTGCTGTGGCTTTTTGGCCGCCGCTAAGCTTAGCCGATCGACGCCATGTGGTGTTTCACTGAGTCGGCGCGGACTCCTTGACATAACGGGCAATCTGCTCGGCCGTTGCGAACCATACGCCAGGCTTCGATTTCATGTATGCGATAAGTTGGTCCAAGTGATGAAGCGGCGCGCGATGACCGCTGACATGCGGATGCAGAGTGAGCACAAACATGGTGCGCTGCTGGTAGGCTCCGTCGAATTCATCTTTGTAGAGTTGATAAAGCAGCTCTGGTGAGGGCATCGTTCCGCCGCGGCCAAGGTACGGAGTTTCGGTGAGAGTCCAATCGATGGCCAGTTCGACAATTCCGGTTGGTTCGCCGTTAGAAACCAGCTCGTATGGCTCGTCCATCGCTTGCAGGCTGCTGTCGTAAAGAAAGCCGCTTCTTCGCAGCAGTCCTATGGTGTAGCGGCTGAATGCCCAAGCGGGTGCGCGATATCCGACCGGCCGTTTGCCAGTGGCCTCGGTGAGGTAGTTGATGGCCTGGTTCAACAGGCGCTCCTCTTCGGGTTCACTATTCAACGCGACCAGAGATTCGTGAATCCATCCGTGGACGCCGATCTCATGGCGGCCGCTCTTGAGTATGGCCGGAATCATCTCCGGATGTAGCAGCGCGCTGACGGCAGGAATAAAGAACGATGCGGGAACCTGGTAGCGATCGAGGAGGTCGAGAATGCGTGGCAATCCGGTTTCGGCCCCGAAGTCGGCAGCCGAGAGCGTGGTGGGCGAGGTCTCGCCGCGCGCTAACAAATAGGACTCGTTATCAACATCAAAGCTGAGGCACACGGCTACTCGCGTGTTGCCGGGCCAGGACTTGGGGGTAAGCTTTTGCCCGACGCGTGCAGGAGCGACCGCGCGGCGAAGCTGTTCCTCGGTCCAGTGGATGCCGGGCTGGGCGGGTGGCCCCGTTTGCGCAGCGACCGATGCGGCGGCAAATAAAGTGCCAAACGCCAGTTTCCATTTGAGCGACTTAACGGTCATGGCCTATCCTCTCATCTCACGTTACCGAACGGTGACAGCGCGCCAAGCCTGATTCCCCAGCCGTGCGGGATTCGTCTTAATAGGCGGGGGATTAATGACTAAACTTGCGATCGGGATACTGTCGATTCCTTTGGCGTTGGTTGCCGGGGATCCAACGGGTGTTCGAAACTTCCATCAAGTGAATGACCGGATCTATCGCGGAGCGCAACCAACGGACGAAGGATTTCAGGCCTTGGCGAAGATGGGAGTCAAGACCATTGTCGATCTCAGGCGCGAAGCGGCACAGATTCGCGAAGAGCAACGCACAGTCGAATCTCTCGGCATGAAGTTCTTGAGCGTACCGATGGAGATGGGCGCGCCCACCGATCAGGAAATCTCTCGAGTCATGCAGGAACTAAATTCGAACTCTGGCCCCGTATTTGTGCACTGTCATGGCGGGCGCGACCGCACTGGCACCGTCATTGCGTGCTATCGCAAGACGCACGACGCATGGGATAGTCAAAAAGCGCTGGACGAGGTCAATCTGGCCGGTATGCGCCGCGACGCGAGAATGCGGAAATATGTGCAAAAACTCACAATACATGCCGACGCGGGCCCTTCAGCTTTGTGAGGTTGCTTTGACCATTCGGAACCGTTCGATTTCGTCTAATTCAGCCTGATTTAGGCGAAACTCTGCCGCGCCGATAGTTCCTTCTACTTGATTGGCCGACCGCATGCCGACGATAGCCGCCGTGACAGCCGGATGTCGAAGAGTCCACGCGATGGCTACTTCGCCGGGTGTGCGACCATGCCGGTTGCCGATTGAGCGCAGCAATTCGGCCAATTCGAGATTCCGCGAAAGCAGCGGTTCCTGAAAGTTGGGAACGCGCCGGCGAAAATCGTCGGCCGGAAGAGCCGCGACCCGCTCGCGTGTCATGGCGCCGCTCAACAGGCCCGACTTCATCGGCGAATAGACGATAACGCCAATGTTGTTCGCTTGCGCATACGGCAGAATTGACTCCTCGATTTCAGGCGAAATGAGTGAGTATGGCGGCTGCAGCGAGGTAATTGGCGCGATGGTCCGCGCACGCTTCATTTGATCGGCATTGAAATTGGATACCCCGATGTGCCGGACCTTGCCCTCCTGCTTGAGTTTAGCCAGGGCAGTCCAACCCTCTTCGATGTCGTCGTCAGGCTCCGGCCAGTGGATCTGATATAGATCGATCACGTCCACCTTGAGTCGCCGGAGGCTGCCCTCCACTTCCTTCCGGATGGAAGACTCTTTCAGTGATTTCGCGATCTCGCCGCGTTCGTTCCAAACGCGCTCGCATTTGGTGAAGACGTAAGGTTTCGATGAACGGCCTTCTAGCGCTCGTGCGACCACCTCCTCGGAATGACCTAAGCCATAGACGGCGGCTGTGTCGATCCAGTTGATTCCGCGATCGAGCGCTGCATGGATCGCGTCGATGGACTCCTGATCGTCCTGAGGTCCCCAGGAGAAAGCCCATCCGCTCCCGCCCATGGCCCAAGCGCCGATGCCGAGCGGAGTGATTTCCAGATCGCTGTTGCCTAATCGTCTTTTCTGCACGTATGGGGCTAAGAGCTAGCTCCGCTGACGGCCGCGTCTTCTTCCCGAATCGCCCACCTCTTCACTATTCCACAGATTACATCGCTGAAGGTCTGCAGGTCGGTAGGCTTCTGCGCGAATTCACGCGCGCCCAAATCCAGCGCGCGGTTGATCTCCGCCTCATTCCAGGAGGACGTGAATATTACGATGGGAGCACGTTTGTTCGGGTTCCGCTCCAAGACCACTGAGCCGGGGATCCTGGGGAGGTTCAGATCCAAGATAATTAAGCCTGGACTGAACTCTGGATTATCCAGCATCTGGAGGGCTTGCTCGCCATCCCTGGCTACATGAATCTTAACGGGGACTGGACCCTCAGCCAGGGTTTGCTGAATGAGCAGGGTGTCCCCCGCATTATCTTCGACTAAAAGGACCTCAACCGGCTTCATACAGGATGACTCAACTACCTCTAAGGACTCCCGACGGCACAAGTCGTTTCAGGTTTTCCCTAGAGATTTTACCAGGGTCGTAAACACCACATTTGTCACGTGAAGTTTCCTCTGTTGACGCCCCTGCTGGCCCTCGCGTTAGGGATCGGCCTCTCGCGACTAGCGGGGTTTGGAACAGTTGAGCTTCTAGTCGCTCTGCCGGTATTCCTGGCGACCACGGTGCTGGCTTGCCGCAACCCGGGGAGGATCAGATACGCGTACTGCTTTATAGCCGTGACGGCATGCGGTGCGGCGCTCGAGTTCATTCACCGGCCCGGCCGCGCGCCCCACATCGATGCCAGCTCGCGCGAAACGGTGGTATTAAGCGGATGTGTAGTTTCGCCGCCAGCGTTCTATGAAGGGCGCGATCAATTCGTAATGGAACTGGCCCCAAAGGCGCGTGCCAGAGTCAGCTTAACGGTTAGAGACGGCGAGGCGCCGCCAAATCTCCAATACGGACAGCCGGTGGAATTAGAGGCGCGAGTGCGGCCCATCCGCAATTTTCAAAATCCGGGCGCTTTCGACTATCAAGCTTACTCGGCGCTCAGCGATATTTATTGGACTGCCTCGACGGCCGCTGGAAACAACGTGAAAGTGCTGCCGGGCCGCTGCGGATCGTGGTTGCTGTCGGGAATCTTCGCCTTGCGGACTGGCGCACTCGACCGGATTGATCGGCTCTATGCCGGCAATCCCTACGCTACCGGCATGATGGAAGCCACGCTGATCGGCGAATCGAGCAAACTCGACCGAATCTGGACCGAGGAGTTCCGGCGCACCGGCACGTTTCACATGTTGGTGATCGACGGGCTGCATATCACGGTCCTGGCGGCGTTCCTGCTATTTCTACTGCGAGTGTGTTTCATCCCCGAGCTGGAGGCGCTGGCGATCACAGCCGCCGGAGCGTGGCTGTATGCGCTGGTTTCGGGTTGTAACGCACCGGCCGTCCGGGCGGCCGCTGGCTTCAGCTTGTATCTGGCCGCGCGCTACTTCTATCGCCGCAGGCAGGTGCTGAATCTACTGGCCGCGGTGGCGATCATCTATTTGATCTGGGATCCTGGCCAGCTGTTCGAGGCCGGCTTCCAACTGTCGTTCCTGGCGGTGGCGGCTATCGGCGCACTAGCGATTCCTCTGTTGGAGGCTACGTCCGCGCCGTTCTCCCGTAGTATCTTCGGGATTCGTGAAGTAAGCCGTGACGCTCGCATGCCGCCCCGGGCAGCCCAGTTTCGTGTCGAATTACGCTTGCTCGCCGAGACGCTGCGCTACTATTTACGAATTCCCCAGGACTGGATTGTGCGTGTCCTTGCCTTTACAGCACGGCTGCTCTTCTACGCCTGGGAAATGGCGATCATTTCCACAGTAATGCAGATTGCACTGGCCTTGCCGTTGGCGATCTACTTTCATCGCATTTCCTTCACAGGTTTCTCGGCCAACATCATCGTGGTGCCGCTGCTCGCGCTAGTCGTTCCGTTTGGGTTTATCGGCGTCTTCACCGGGTGGCGTCTTCCCGCCGTGGCTGCCGGATGGCTGCTGGACGCGGGTGAAAAGGTGGCCGCCTGGCACGCGCAATTCGAGCCCAACGCGCGCGTGCCCGACCCGCCGCTTTGGCTGGTGTTCGCCTTTTCAGCGGCTCTCATTGTGCTTGCGTTTGCAATCTGGCGATCGCGCCGCTGGAGTTGGGTTTCGGCCTCGGTCGTGTGCCATCTTGTTTGCGCTGGTCTTCTGGCATCCATTCCCGCCCCAAGTGCATCGCGGAGAACTGGAATTGACGGCCATCGACGTCGGACAGGGCGACAGTTTGCTGCTGGTATTTCCTGACGGCAAACTGATGCTGGTGGACGGCGGCGGGATTCTCTCGTTCGGCCATCGGACGAAGCCTCGGATCGACATCGGCGAGGATGTGGTGTCGCCCTATCTATGGCGGCGGTCGATCCGGAAAATCGACGTGGTGGTAATGACCCACGCGCACGACGACCATGCCCAAGGGCTCCCCGCGCTGATTGAAAACTTCCACCCCCGCGAGCTTTGGACCGGTGCGGTAGAAGCGAGCGCGGCATGGAAAGCGTTGGAGACAAAAGCCGGGTTACAAAAGGTTTCGATCATTGAAATGCGCAGCGGCCGGGCTGTTGAATTCGGAGGCGCCCACATCGAGATAGTCTCGCCGCCCCCGGGCTACGTTCCCGGCCAAAGCCCAACGAACGATGATTCGCTAGGGATGCGAATCACCTACGGCCGGCGATCAATCCTGTTGACCGGCGATATGGAAAAGCCCATGGAAATGCAGGCACTCGCGGCGGGCGAGCCTTTACAGGCGGACATCCTCAAGGTGGGCCACCATGGCAGCAATACGTCCAGTATTGAACCGTTTTTGGAGGCTGTTTCGCCCGCATTCGCGCTAATTTCGGATGGCTTTGAGAACTCGTTCCGCCACCCCCACCCCAAGGTGCTGGAGCGCCTCGCGAAGCATCATGCCACCATCCTCCGGACGGATTTGCAGGGGCTGACAACCATCCGGACAGACGGCCGTAAAGTTTCGGTCGAAACCTTCCTTCCACGAGCGGCATCGCATGAAACGTACCAGTACTCAGCCGCGGTTCCGTAAGGAATTGTATGCGAAAAAGGACGGGACAACCTCGTTTAGTATTGATACTATATATAGACCTGAGGTTTTAAGAATGTCCATTTCGCGCTGGCGGCTGCGCGTCGCCATACTTGCTTTCGCATGCGCTCCTATTCACCCCGTTCTGGCTCAATCTGAAGCTGACGTCAACGCCGGAATCAAGAAATTCACCCAGATTTATGAAGCGGTGGAGTCCAACTTCGCCGACAGGGTGGACACCGACCAGGTCGTATTCAAAGGCGCGATTCCCGGCATGCTACGTACGCTGGATCCGCATTCGAATTTCTTCGATCCGAAAGCTTATGCACTGCTGCGCGAGGGACAATCGGGTCACTATTACGGTGTTGGGATGTACGTCGGCGCGCCGGAAGGCAAGGTAGTGGTGATGTACCCGTTCGAAGGCTCTCCGGCTTTTCGAGCGGGACTTAGACCGGGAGACCAGATCATTTCGGTGAACGATTCGGACACTTCGCACGCCACAGTCACGGAAGTTTCCGGCATGTTGAAGGGCCCGAAGGGGACTCCTGTCACCATCACCGTGAAGCGCTTGGGAAATTCGGAGCCGCTGCATTTCTCGGTGGTTCGCGACAACGTCCCGCGAGGCACAGTAAATTATGCGTTTTGGATGCGGCCCGGCATCGCGTACATGCGCATCGAGGCTTTCAACGAAACCACCAGCCACGAAGTGGATCAGGCGCTGTCGCGCTTTCCTGAAAGCGCTATCGATGGCATGATTCTGGATCTGCGCGATAATCCCGGCGGGCTGGTGCAAGAAGCTGTCAATGTAGCCGACCGTTTCCTTCGCAAGGGCCAGTTGATCGTGTCTCATCGCGGCCGGGCGTCGGCGGAAACCAAATTCGTTGCTAAGAAGGGCGAGCGCGGGCGCGAATATCCGATTGTCGTGATGGTGAACCGCGGCACGGCGTCAGCGGCTGAAATTTTGTCCGGCGCCCTGCAGGACCACGACCGGGCGTGGATCTTCGGCGAGAATACTTTCGGCAAGGGTTTAGTTCAGGCGCCCTTCCCGCTGTATGGAAACAGCGCCCTGCTGCTAACCATCGCGAAATACTACACACCCAGCGGCCGTCTGATTCAGCGGGATTATTCCCACCAAGGTTTGTATGAGTACCTCAGCCGCAACGAGGGACAGAACAATCTCAAGGATATGAGGAAGACCGACAGCGGACGAATCGTATTCGGTGGAGACGGCATTGCACCGGATGAGAAGTACGAAACCCCTAAAGCGACGCATCTGGAAAGTCAGTTAGAAAACCGGCTGGCGTTCTTCTTCTATTCGCCCGAGTTCTTCGCGACGCACGATGAGCATCTGACCAAGGATTGGAAGCCGAACGATCAGGTGATGGAAGACTTCAGTTTCTTCATAAAACGCCGGGGCATCGAGTTCACTTCGGAGGATTTCGATCGCGATAGGTCGTGGATACAGGATCGCCTGCGGGTAGAGCTTTTTACTACCGCCTTCAGCCGCGAGGAGTCCGACCGGCTGGGTTTCCAGACTGATCCGGAAGTGCGCAAGGCACTCGATTCTCTGCCCTCTTCGAAAGCGCTGCTAGACAAGGCGCATGAAGTAATCGCGCACCAGGGCCGAGGCCGAAAGGGTGCGGTCGCGCAGGCTCGTTAGTTAACCGGCTCTAGCCGCGCGTTTTCTTTTCGGATTCAGCTTCGAGTTCTTCGGCAGCCTCTGGGCCTACACTTTCGGCATCTAAGATCAGTTTGCGGGCGCGTTCTGCCTGTTCGCGCGCGACCTTCACTTCAAAGGGAAAGGTGGGGAGCACCGAATCGCCCACTAGAACGGCCGCGATCCCATTCGATTCCAGCAGGTTCTTGATTGACATGGCCTGCAATTCGCCCGTGACGCTGCTGCCTTCGATGTGGAAAATTGTTTCGAGATCAAGATCAGCGGAGTCGTCGACCTCTTCCACTTCGTCCAGCAATGGATTCTCGTCGATTAGCTTCTCGGCTCGCGCGGCTTCCCGAGCAGGCACCCGCACCTCATAGGCCCCCTCCGGCACTCCGGGCGCGGAATCATCCAACATGACCGCGGAGATACCTTCCTCGCTGAGCATTTCGATGATGCTCTCACAGTCTTCTTTGGCGGTGGCATCCATGGAGCGATAAACAGTAACCAGATCCGATGAAGCGCTCATAACTTGATTCTGACGCATTCTCGACGCGAGTAGTAACATGGCCTTAGATCATGCAAATCCAAGCGATCATTCACAAGGCTGAGGAAGGCGGCTACTGGGCGGAGGTTCCGGCATTACCGGGCTGCGTTTCCCAGGGCGAAACGATGGAGGAAGTTACCAGGAACATCCGCGAAGCTATCCAAGGTTGTCTTTCGATTTCGGCTGACGAGACTCCGGCGGACTTGGCCGGGCTGGTAGAAATCACCGTGTGAGAAATATATCGGGCGCGAGCTAACAAAGACGCTCGAAAACGCGGGCTCCTGAATCACTTGATGAAGCTGGCCGGCGTAAAGCAGTCGGACTTTTGAGCGTATCTGAAGACCGCTAGTAGGCGTGGGCGACCCGATAGCCGTACGGGTCAGCCCCGGCTTCGATGACGCCGTCGGGCAGCATTCGAACCATCACTGGCGCGGCGCCGCTGGCCCAGCGGGAGCGGATGCCGACGCGATCGCCGCGGCCGGCCAGATCCTGCATGATATTTTGCGGAATGCGTTCGTCGAGCAGCAAGTCGCCCCGAACCCAGGCGTGGTTATCAAAGCTCGATACCAGATGCCGGGTCTGCAAACGGGGCGCTTCGACAGCGGCCTGCGCGTTCATTCCAAACTCCACGACATCCAGAAAAAGTTGGATTAAGCTCTGATCCTGATTGTCGCCGCCGGGAGTGGAGAACGCCAGATAAGGACGACCTTGTTGGGTCACCAGCGTCGGACTCAAGGTCACGCGCGGGCGCTTGCCTCCAGCCAGCTCGTTCGGAGATCCCGGAACCAGCAGGAAACTCTGGGCTCGCTCGGTAAGCGCGATGCCGGTGTCGCCGGCGATCACCGACGGCAGCCATGCGCCGGATGGCGTGGCCGAGAAGACGATGCCATCCTTGTCAATCGCATCCACGCAGGTGGTGTCGCTGGACATCAGCTCAGGATCGATCTTGGTGCGTGCGATCTCCATGTCGATCGGATGCCGCCCCTTCTTGTCATTTATCGTGCCGGGAATGAAATCCAGAGAGGCCTTGGCCCCAATGAGTTTGCGCCGCTCGGCAGCGTAATCTTTGGACAGCAGCGTCTCAGTGGGAATGTGATTAAATTTCGGGTCGCCGTAATAAGTATCGCGATCGGCGTATGCAAGCTTGAGAGCCTCGGTAACTTTAAAGATGTAATCGGCGGAGTTGAAACCCATCGATCGCAGATCGTAGCCTTCCAGAATGTTCAGCGCCTCGAGCATGGCCGGTCCCTGGCTCCAGAAGCCCGGCTTGTAGACTTTGTACCCGCGATAATCGACTGAGACGGGTTCTTCGGGTTGGAGCTTAAACGCCGCCATGTCTTCGTAGCGCAGCAGGCCGTCGTTATCTTTCATGAACGTGTCGATGCGATGCGCGATGTCGCCGCGGTAGAAGTAATCTCGAACGGCATCGATTCCGGCGGTACGATTGCCTCCCGAGGCTAGCGCTTTCTTTTCGGCGGCTACCATCGAGCGCAGAGTGCGCGCCAGATTGGGTTGACGGAAAATCTCGCCGGGCATCGGCACCTGGCCGTCGGGCATAAATGTTTTCTTGGAATCAGGCCACAGATCGAGGAACCGGCGTGAGCGCGCTATGGCTCCGGCGCGCATCTCATCGATCGCCATGCCATCCGCCAGATCGATAGCGGGCTGGGCGACTTCGGCGAACGACTTGGTCCCGAATTCTCTGAGCGCGACTAATCCGGACTCCATCATGCCGGGCACGAGCGCAGGCATGATCCCGGCCACTGGAATGATGCCTTTCATGCCGCCGGGCTCCAAAGTCAGAATTTCACCGGGCTTCGGCCGGCGCTCGCGGAACATTTCGGCGGTCGCCAGCTTCGGCATCGTGCCGACGCCTGCGATGGAATAGACTTTACCGGCTTTCGTGCGAATCAGGATGGGCGCTTCGCCGCCCATGCCGAAATGCGAGAACTCGGTGACCGATGCCGCAAACATGGTGGCCACGCCCGCATCCACCGCATTTCCGCCTTGGAAGTAGATCCGCATGCCCGCTTCCGTGGCATATTCGCTGCCGCCTGCGACCGCGCCATGGGTACCGCGCGCCGCGTGCATGGCCGGCTGTTCGTACTCCTTATGCTGGGCGGCGCAGACAGAGATGAGGCCAAGAAAAAGGACGCCAAGTTTGCGGTACATAAGCTATGGACATTATAGCTCCGCGCGGAAGCGGAGCCGTCATTTCCAGGAGATCACTTCGCCGCCGCTCACTATCAAATTGAAGATGGCGGGGTTGGCGCGATCGAATTCGACGCCGACTGGCTTACCGTTGTAGAGTTTGTAGATTGCGAGTTTCGGCAACAGGAGATTCGCCTGCCGTTCTCCGGCCGCCCGAATCGCGCCCCCGATATTTGTTCCCCAAGTGACAAAAGTCTGGCTTCCGTTGACGGTCACGGGGACCAGCCCGTTTATGGCGACTTGTTTGGGAACAGCTACGCACAGTTCATTGTTCAGCTTGTCGCAGGACGCCGTTCCTGTCCCGAGTATTTTGGTGCGCCGCTCCAAGTCTGCGCGGGAGCGGGCGGCAATGATGATCGCGGCGTATTCGGTCTGCTGCGCTTCATAGAAAACCCGGTAGAATGCGGCGTCCGCCGGAAATTGAAAATAGTTGGTCGCCGGTTCGGGGCGGCGTTCGGTTTCGTCGCCGATGTGACGCTCGGCGTAGAGCGGAACGATGCTAAGGCCAATTCCATTGGGCTTGGTTTGAACCGTGTACGATGCCGTTTCATACCCAAGGAGGTTCGCCGAAGATTTTATATTTACGGTAATGCTGTTGCCCTTTCCCGACGTTTCAGCCGACTCTGGTATGGGGCTGGTCGGGCGCCGCACCTTCACGCACGATTGGGCTGACCACCTGAATCCTCATTTGCGAAGTGATGTCGATCTGGTTCGAGTGAAGAAGGTGAAACGCCTGGTCTATGTCGAGCGGAAGCGCTTCGGCAATCTGCTCAGCGAATTTCGGACTTGTACCGGGTGCGATGCAGCCTTGTGATTCGAGATCGGCCGTCCACTCATTCAACCATCCGGTCGGTTGCTTGAAGAAGCAACTCACGTGTAACCGTCACTCGAATGTGTTTACGACGGGTCTGGATAGTAATCGGCCCGGAGGTTGACGGACATTGACCGCGTCCTGCGGCGACATTCGCGTTAAAGGTCCGCTGAGCCAGATCGGGGCTAGCAACGCCGGGGGGAATTAAAACCGGATTGACGGCCGCCGGGACCAACCGATAGGAATGGATTGGCGCTTTATGGATCGCGCATCCGGTGGCGATCACAAGCACGACGAGCGCTGAGCTGAGCGAGATCGCGGTCACTGCCGCATCTCCCGAACCATGTCGACCACTTGGCGTATCGCTTCCACCACGACCTCCGGCTGATCGATTTCGACCGAATGAAAACTGCTTTCTGCCAGGAACTGCCGGCTGCGATTCGAGAGCGCCAACAGCTCGGTCTGGAGCTTCTTGTAATTGGGAAGATCGTTCCCGGTGCTGACAACAACGAGTGGCGTGTTGCCGAGCGGGTTTGCGGCTTGGCTCGCTCCTTTCAATTGAGCCAGGCAATCCTCGGCCGTTTCGACGGTAGGTAGCGCAGGCTTGAGGGAATCGGCCCAGCGATGGAGCTTCTGAACCGATTCAGGGAGTTTACTAAAATTCGAAGTATCTTCGACGGTCAGGACGATGGGCGTTTGGTGGATGAGCACCGGCGGGCTATCCAGGCCGGCGAAAGATGGGCTTGGCGCAGCGTTACCGGCATCGGCTCCAACGTCGATGAAAGCGTGGTCCACGATCACCATGCCGGCAACTTCGCTGGGATACAAACTGGCGTACAACCGAGCCACGAGAGCTCCTACTGAAAGCCCGACCAACACATAGGGCCCCTCTATTTTTGCGTTCGTGAGGAGCCTTATGAACTTCGTTGACCCGCGCTTGGCACGACAAGATCGGGCCGGGATCGCTCCATGCTGTTCCGGAGACGTCGTAGGTGCAGATCTTCGTAAACTTCGCCACATCAGGCTGAACCAGACCCCAATCGAAGGAAAATCCAGCGCCGACAATGACGACCGCGGGACTTCCTTCTCCGGTGCAATAGATGTGGACGCGATATCCGCCAACGTCGACCAATTGACCGGGCGGCGGCGGAGTGGTCTGGGATTGCGCCGCGACCGACAACGCCAGCAACGAAATTAGCGACAGTGCGCGCAAATAGCAATTTTCTCACGCTCCGACTTGGACTGGCGCGGTCCTTTATAATGGTCACTCGGATGAGCGATATCTCTGAACTACTGGAGCGATTCCGCCGGGGCGCCGAAATGGTGGCGGTTTCCATCACCGGCGCGGCGGGCGCGGAGCTGGATTGGGCGCCGGAGCCAGGCAAATGGAGCATCCGGAAGATCGTCGCGCATCTGGCCGATTCCGAGGTCGTCGCCACCACGCGCTTCCGGCACGTGATCGCCGAAGAGAATCCCAAGCTCGAAGCGTACGACCAGAATGCCTGGGCGGAAAAGCTGGATTACGACCGCCGCAAGACCTCGCAGGCTCTCGAAAGTTTTCGCCGGATCCGGGCGGAGAATTACGAGCTGCTGAAAGATCTGCCGGTAGAAAGCGTTCGATCGAGTGGGCATCCATGCCGAGCGCGGGCAGGAAACGCTGAAGCAGATGCTGCAAAGGAATGCCGATCACGCCGAGAGCCACGCCGCCCAACTGCGCGCGCGCCGCACCGAATACAAAACCTTCAAGGCTGGTGTCAAATGAAAAACTTCGTTTCCCGATTGCTGCTTGCTACCGCCGCTGTAGCGCTCTATGCGGCGACTGATTTCAACGCCGAAGGCAACCGCTGGTGGTCGCATATCCAATACCTGGCGAACGACGACATGAAGGGCCGCAATACGGGCAGCCCGGAGCATCTCAAGGCCGCGCATTACGTGGCGGGCGAATTCGAACGCTCCGGTTTGAAGCCGGCCGGGACGTCGGACTATTTGCAGCCGGTGAAGTTCGACGTGAAGCAGATCGTGGAGGATCAATCCAGCCTCGCGCTGGTGCGCAACGGGAAAAAGCAGCCGCTGGTTTTAGGCGACGATGCCACGCTGGCCCTTCGCGGCGACATCCAGGAGAACACGGAAGCCGGCGCGGTCTTCGTCGGCTATGGCCTGCAGGTCCCCGAGAAGAAATACGACGATCTGGCGGGATTGGATCTCAAAGGCAAGATCGCCGTTTATCTGGCCGGCGGTCCGGCGTCGATTCCTGGGCCTCTCAAGTCGCATTACCAATCGGCCGGCGAGCGCTGGAAGTATCTGAAGGCCGCGGGCGTAGTTGGCATCGCGACCATCCAGAATCCAAAGTCCATGGACATTCCGTGGTCGCGTGCCCGGCTGGCGCGATTCATGCCCGCCATGAGCCTGGCCGATCCGGCGCTGGATGAGACGCAGGGCTTGCGCCTGTCCGTCACGATCAATCCGGAGCACGCCGACAAATTTTTCGCGGGCAGCGGCCACACCATCGCCGAGATCCTGGCGGATGCGGATAGCGAAAAGCCGCTGCCTCATTTTCCGCTGGCGGCGAGCATCGCGGCGCACGTGCAGTTGAAGAAATCGCAAGTGGAATCGCAAAACGTGGCCGGGCATGCTGCCGGGCTCCGATCCAAAGTTGAAGAACGAATACGTGGTGATGAGCGCGCATCTGGACCACGTCGGCGTGGGCGAGCCGATCAACGGCGATTCCATTTACAACGGCGCGATGGACGACGCTTCCGGCATCGCGTCCATTCTCGAAATCTCGCGAATGCTGCATGAATCGAACGCCAAGCTGAAACGATCGGTTGTTTTTCTGGCGGTGACGGGCGAAGAGAAGGGACTGCTGGGCTCGCGGTATTTCGCCGCCCATCCCACGGTCAATGAAAAGAACATCGTGGCGGATATTAATTTGGACATGTTCCTGCCGCTGCATGCGCTGCATTACCTGGAGGTGCAGGGGCTTGCGGAATCGAGCTTAGGCGACGACATACGCGCCGTGGCCGGCCAGGCGGGCGTGGAAGTGCAGGCCGACAAGGAGCCGCAGCGCAATCTATTTATCCGCAGCGATCAGTACAACTTCATCCGCCAGGGTATTCCGGCGCTGGCGTTCAAGTTCGGATATCTGCCGGGATCGCCCGAGGAAAAGCTCCACAAGGAATGGCTGAAGAACCGTTATCATGCTCCGTCCGACGATTTGAATCAGCCGGTGGACAAGGCAGCCGCGGCGCAGTTCAACGAGATCATTCTGCATTTGATGGAACGCGTGGCCGACGCGAACGCACGCCCGCAGTGGAAGCCGGACAGCTTCTTCCGACGCTTCGCCGGCGGGGTCTAGAATGCCCGGCAAGGCGGAGATCTTGCGCAAGTTGCATCAAGGGCCGCGCATCCTGGTGCTCCCGAATGCGTGGGATGTCGCAAGCGCGCGCATCTTTGAAGTAGCTGGTTTTCCGGCCATCGCCACCACCAGCGCGGGCGTGGCTAATTCATTGGGCTATCCGGATGTCGAGCGGATTCCGCGGAATGAAATGCTCTGGATGGTGAAGCGCATCGCGCAGTCGGTTTCGGTTCCCGTGACTGCGGACGTGGAGGCGGGGTACGGCGATCCGGTTGGAACAGCGCGCGCGGTGCTGGATGCGGGCGCCGTCGGAATGAATCTGGAAGACTCTTTCCTGGATGGTTCCCTTGCGGATTTAGCGGCGCAAGTTCGGCTTATCGAGCAGGTTCGCGCGGCCAGCGACATCGTGATCAACGCGCGGACCGATGTCTTTCTTTTCGCTGTCGGTGACGAAGCCACGCGCTTCGATCGCACCGTGGAGCGGCTGAATGCCTATCGCAAAGCGGGCGCGGATTCTCTGTTCGCACCTGGCGTTCGCGATCCCGAGACGATCGGACGGCTGGCGAAAGCGGTGAACGGGCCGCTCAATATCCTGGCGACGGCCGGCGTTCCGAACATGGCGGAACTCGAGCGATTGGGTGTGCGGCGAGTCAGCGTCGGATCAGGGCCGATGCGCGCGTCGATGGGCCTGACCCAACGCATCGCGAAAGAGTTGAAGGAGCACGGCACCTTCACGTCCATGACAGACGGCGCCATGCCGTACCTTGACGCAAACCAACTCTTCATGAAGTAGCGGTCGAGCCTTGATGGAATCGCCGGTCCAAGATCGAAAGTGGATCTGGATCGCTTTCGGCGCCATGGTTCTTTACTGTCTTTTGGCGACGGTTTTGATCCTGCAGCGGCCCGGACTGCACTATGATGAGGCGCTCTGGTGCTGGGCTCGGTGCAGATGCGCCATTCTCCGGCAGAACTCACGCTGCCGCACGATCCCGACACCTGGTATTGTTTTCGGCCACCGCTGCCTCCCGCTGATGACCGTCCGGTATGTGGGGGCGGTGAAGGATTATTTGTGTCTGCCGCTATTCGCACTGTTCGGCACGCGGGCGTGAAGTCGTGCGATTTGCCTCGGTGTTCCTGAGCTTGATCGGAATTTGGGGCGTGGCCAAGATCATCGGTGAGCATGTAAGCCGGCCAGCCGCTGCGTTCGCGTCTCTCGCGATTGCCATTAATCCCGCGTTTGATAACATCACGGTTTTTGACAACGGGACAGTTGGAGTATGGATGGCGGCGTTTGGGTTGGTGTGTTTGGCTCTTTCGGGCTACGTTCGACGATCGAGCGCGCGCACCGCGTTCTGGCTCGGCGCGGCGATGGGGTTTGGAATTTGGTCGCGGGCCAATTTCCTGTGGTTGGATATTGCGATCTTGATCGCAGCGCTCGTTGTTTTGCGAAAAGAATTTCTCTTCCCGCTGCGCCACTGGATCGCGTGGGTGACGGGTGGAATCGCCGGCGGTCTGCCTTTTCTGGTCTATCAAGTCCACTCGAAATTGGGGACTTGGGAGGCGACCAACATGTTCGTTGCGCCGGAACCGCTGGCGCATCGGCTGTTTGTCAGGCTGGTCATGCTTTCCGAAACTTTCCTGACCGATCGCGAGCATCGCGCCATGTGGGACGGACCGGCGATGCCCGGCTGGCAGCGATGGCTGTATCCGGCAGTGGTTGTCGCGAGCTTAGTGATCTGCGGGGCGATGGGTAGTCGCTGGAGTCTCGCACGCTGGCGGTGGGCGCGAGGACTGGCCCTTACATTCGTGGTGCTGGGGCTATTCCTCTTTTTGACGCGAACGCGCGTGTCGGAGCATCATTTGGTCGCATTGGTGCCGCTGGCTGCGATCATCGTGGTTCTGGCTTGCTCGATTCTTCAGGCACAATTCCGCTGGGGCCGAGGTGTTTCGGCCGGGCTAGCCGCTGTCTATCTCAGCTCCGTCTTTTCCTGGCAGGTTCAAACGATTGACGGCTTGCATCGCACGCGCGGCGTGGGTGCATGGTCGGATGGCATCTATACTTTAGCTCGCCAGCTTCCACAGAAATACGGCGCGCAAGAAATAAAGATTCTCGACTGGGGACTCGAAAACAATTTGTATGTCCTGACCGATGCCCGGCTGCATACGCGCGAGATCTATAGCGACGTGGCCGCATGCGCCATGGCCCGACGAAATTCGACGCGGCGGCGTCTTTCTGTTGAACGGCCCTGAGAACCGGCAGTTCCCGGATGCGTCCGAGGCGTTTCTCAAGACGCTGGCCGAGACGCGACCCGCTGTGCAACGTTTCACCGTTCCTCAACGCAGCGGTGTTCCCTTCGCTGAGGTGATCGACATTCAGCCCGATACGATCGGGCAGGGCGGCGCCCAGGAATCGGCACGAGAAGTACGTCGTCCAGAAAAACTCGAGGGATTGTATCAGGCAGAGCCGGGCGGCTTCCGCTGGACCAAGCGCCAGTTTGCGGTGATTTTTGGCGGGACGGGCGCCGCTCGTTTGATCTTGCAGCTTTATATTCCTGACGCGAGCATCCAGAAGCTGGGGGCCATTACGATGACAGCGCGCCTGGGCGATCACGATCTAGCGCCTGAGACTTTTCGCAAGTCCGGCCAGTACACGTTCGAGCGCGATATTCCCGCAGCATGGATGAAGCTGGAAGGAAATCGTTTCGACTTCACGCTCGACAAATCGCTGGCGCCGACAGCGCAGGATGCGCGGGAGTTAGGGATCGTTGTGGTAAGCGCGGCATTAGGGCCGAAATAAAACTATTTTTCGCCCGGGATATGATCGCGATACAGCTTCCAGTTCTCCACCAGCTTCGTCATCACCGTATTTCCGACTCGCCAGGCCGCTTCGAGCGCCGGCAGGTAGGCCGTGTATTTTCCGATCTTATTTCCGGCCAGGCTTTCGGCCGCGGTCATGCCGGGACGCTGCTGGTCGAAATCGCTAGCAGTTCGCAAAACCAGCACGCCGAGCCAGATCCACGCGCCCGGCCTTGGCCAGGAATGTTAGCGACTGCAGAGTGCCGGTATCTTCCATCGCGGTGGTCACGTAGTTGCCTTTGCCGTCGGTGTGATAACGGACCCAGTCGTTAGCCCACTCATTCAAGCAGCTGGCCATGCCAAAACGTGGAGGAAGAAATCTCGTCGCCTTTGAGCACAAACGGCGGGCGGCGTGCGTTGGGAATCTCAAATTGATTGCGCTCGTTCCGCATCACTTCGTTGTCTGGGAGCGGCACATTCCGCGTCAGATTAAACGCCCAATCCATCAGAGCGGCATTCAAATGATAAACCTCGCCTGAGTCGGCGGCGGCTAGGTGCGGCTGTTCGTATGGCACGGACCTCCGAAGCGGTACATAGCCGGTCTTCCAATCCGACGGAATTTCGCGCGCGTCGATCTCATGCCCGAGATCGCCATCCACCACCCACTCCGCCCAGACCGCCGACCCGAGCGAGCCATCGGCTGGATCGATGCCCGCGATACCGGCCACCAGCCAATAGGCTTTCCGCAGATCGAAGCGCGGATCAAGGCCGAGCGCCATGATACTGGCGGCGGCTTTCGCAGTTCCGACTCCGGTGACGATGCCAAGCACGCCGTCACGATTCATTCGCAGGTCATGATAGCCCTGCGGAAACGGGATGACGCGATCGAGCTTGCTTCTTTCCACCCAGATATTGAAACTCGCCGGGCTCGTCACCGGTATCGGCGCCGCGCTCGAACATCGTGACCACCACTACTTTGACCGGGATCGGCTTCTCTTCCGCGGCGGCGTAGGGTATTAAGAGTGATGCACTGATCCACAAGAATACGGTCCGAGCCATTCACGTATCGTAGCGGACTCTCGCATATAATCAAAGGCGATGTGGTGGAGGATGATTGTGCTAGCCCTAGCCGGCCCCTGGCTGAGTGCGGTCTCGGCCGCGGATCAAACTGCCGCTTATAAAGCGCCACGGACTGCGGACGGCCATCCCGACTTGAACGGGATCTGGCAAGCGCTCAACACCGCCAATTGGGATATTCAGGATCATTCGGCGGCGGCCGGGACGGTGGTTTCACTCGGCGCAGCGGGCGCGATTCCTCCCGGACAGGGCGTAGTGGAGGGCGGTGAGATCCCCTATCAGCCCTGGGCTTTGGCGAAGAAGAAGGAAAACTTCGCGAGCCGGTTGACTGCCGATCCGGAGATTAAATGCTATCTTCCCGGCGTCCCTCGCGCTACTTATCTACCCCTGCCGTTTCAAATTATCCAGGGAGCGAAGTCGATCATGATCGCCTATGAGTATGCGGATGCCGTGCGCAACATTCCTCTGAATAATCCTGGTGAAAGTCCCGCGCCGGCTTGGATGGGTTGGTCGGTGGGCCATTGGGACGGCGATACCCTGGTGGTGGACGTCAGCAGTTTCAACGAAGACACCTGGTTCGATCGGGCCGGCGATTTCCACAGCGATGCACTGCACGTGGTGGAACGCTATACGCCGCGCAGTCCTGATACTCTAACTTACGAGGCGACCATCGAGGACCCCAAGGTGTTTACGCGACCGTGGAAGATGAGCATGCCGCTGTATCGCCATGTTGAGAAGAATGCGCAGTTGCTGGAGTTCAAGTGTGTCGAATTCGCCGAGGAGGTGATCTATGGACATCTTCGAAAAAAGCCGAGCAAGTAAGTCATTTCTCAACTTGATCGCGTTGACGCTGCTGGCAGTGATTGCGGCGCAGGGCCAAGTAGCCACGAAGGGTTGGACGCAGCGCACACCCGATGGCCAGCCTGACCTCCAAGGTTACTGGTCGAACGTCACCATTACGCCACTGGAACGCCCCGCCGAACTCGCCGGGAAGGAGTTCTACACCGAGCAGGAACTCGCGGAGAAAGAAAAAAAGGCGGAGCAACCAAGAAGTGCCGAGGAAATCGCCGGAACGATCGCGCATTATGACTTCCATCAGTACGGGCTGGACCGGACGCAGACTAAACATGGACTCAACCTGCGGACTTCGCTGATCGTGGATCCGCCGGATGGAAAGATTCCTCCCCTGACCGCGGAAGCGAAGAAGCGGGCGGCAGAACGTGCCGAGGAGAGGAAAAAAATCGGCCCTTACGACGGCCCGGAAAGCCGGAATCTAGGCGAGCGATGCATCGTGATGGCGCATGAAGGACCACCGATGCTACCCCCGGCTTACAACGCCAACCTTCAGATCCAGCAAGGTCCCGGATACGTCGCGATTCTTCACGAGGAGATCCACGACACCCGCATCATCCCATTGGATGGGCGTCCGCACCTGGGGCCGAACATCCGCCAGTATCTGGGAGATTCGCGCGGGCGCTGGGACGGTAATACGCTGGTGGTCGACACCACCAATTTCAACGACAAGACTAACTTCCATGGATCGGGTGAGAACCTGCATGTGATCGAGCGCTTCACGCGCGTCGACGCGGAAACCATCCTTTACGAGTTCACAGTGGAAGATCCGACCACGTTGACGCGATCCTGGAAAGCGGAGCTTCCCATGACCAAAATTAAAGGCCCGATCTACGAGTTTGCCTGTCATGAAGGAAACTTTGATATGGTGAACAATCTCAGTGCGGCGCGGGCGAAAGAGAAGGCTGACGCGGAAGCCGCCAAGAAGAATGTGAAGTGAACATATTAGAGTAGGAGACGAACCCGATGCGGACAATATTATCCATCGCGGCAATTAGCGCTGGTTTGCTTTTGACTGCCCTGCCGGCGCTGCCCCACCATGCCTTCGGGTCCGAGTTCGATGTAAACAAGCCACTGAAGTTGCGGGGTACGGTGACCAAGTGGGAACTAGTGAATCCGCATTCTTGGATCCGCATGGATGTGAAAGGTTCCGATGGGACGGTCGTCAACTGGATGATCGAAGGCGGCAGCCCGAACTCTCTGTTCCGGCTGGGCTTCAACAAGGGTTCGCTGCCACCGGGAACCGAGATCATCGTCGAAGGCTATCAATCCAAAGACGGCTCGAATCGGGGCGTGGGGGCGAAGCTCACCTTCACCGATGGGCGGCAGCTCTTTCTGGGCGGTTCGGCGCCCGGCGCGAATCCCGACGATGGCAGCAAGAAGTAACCCTTTCGCTGCACGGCGCCGGCAATTCAGCGGCTGAGGCTTTTTGATAGCGACTAACTAAAACACACCTCAAGCTCGCGCAGCGAGTGCCGCCTTGACACGCTCGGGCGTAAACGGGACTTCGCGGATGCGCGCGCCGGTGGCGTCAAAGATCGCATTGCCGATCGCTGCGGCGACCAGTGTGATCGAAAGCTCGCCCGCACCGGTGGCCTCTACATCTGGACGGTTGAGCAGCACGCTCTCGATCTTCGGTACTTCGAAACCAAGCGGCAAGCTTCGATAGCTGCTCCAATCGAACGACGTCACCTTTTGGTCATCCCAGGTGACCTCTTCCCCAAGCGCGCGGCTCATCCCCTGCAGCGCGCCGCCTTCGATCTGATTGCGGAGACCATCGGGGTTTGAGATCGGTCCGCAGTCGGTGGCGGCGACGATATGTTTGACCGCAACCTTTCCAGTATCTTGATTCACTTCAACTTCGAGCACCAGAGCGGAATATCCGTTATCACCCTCATAAAGCACGCAGGCCATGCCTCGGCCAGTGGCGATACCGGTTTTGCGAATGCCGAATTTGGGTGACGGACGAGCGTCCCAATTCGCGGCCTTGGCGGCTGCCTTGACGACGTCGGTCAAGCGGGGATCGCTCAAGTGGCGCAGGCGATATTCGAGCGGGTCGGCCTTCACGCGGCATGCCAGCTCATCCATGAAACACTCGTGCGCGAAGGTGTTTTGGAGGCGAGCGGGAGAGCGCAGCGGTCCGGTCCAGAACGGCGATTGAACGCTGTGCAGGAGAACGCGCTCGCTCTTAACCGTTCCCGTTCCGCGATTTGCACCGTCGATTCGACCGGCAACATAGGACGGCACGCCGTTACTGCCGTTGTTGTAGTTTCTCGGATCGGGCGCTGGAGATCTGGGCGCAAGCGGCTCTGGCTCGAAGCCGACCAGCAAGCCGGTGATGACATTGCCGGGAGTACGAGGACCCGGCCGATTTCCGAGCGTCGGAGACCAGGATTCGTGATGCCAGGCGATGATATTTCCCTGAGCATCCAGGCCGGCGCGCTCATCGATGACGTACGCGTTGCCGTAATTCTCCCACGCCATTTCATCCTTGCGCGAAAGCTGCACGCGGACCGGCTTGCCGACGGCCTGCGAAAGCAGCGCGGCGTCGTAGGTCACCGTGTCGGCGCCATTCAGTCCGTAGCAGCCGGAACCGCGGCCGGTAGATCACATGCAGATTCTCGGGCTTCAGGCCGAGCACCATGGCGGAGGTGTTGCGCTGGTACCAGACGGCCTGCGTGGACGAATAGATGGTGGCCTTGTCTCCCTGAACATCGGCGACGGCGCAGGAACTGCCCACCGATCCGTGCATCTGATAGGGGTGATGGTAAGTGGCGTTCAGCACCGTGGCGGATTCCGCGAGCTTTTGTTCGACATCTTTGGAATCGACCAGCAGCGTGTCGCGCGTAGGCTTCTGGTTGCGCAGGTGGTCGTAGAAATCGGCGTGACTCGGGAGCCCCGCGCCAGGAGTCCAGTCGACCTTAAGCTTCGCCGCGGCTTGAAGTCGCTTGCCAGGGCTTCTCGGCGACCACGCCGACGAAGTTTTTCTTGACGACGACTTTCACGAGCCCCGGCATGTCCTTCACCGAATTTTCGTCGACGCTGACTACAGTGGCGCCGACAGCCGGCGGCCGGACCACTTTGCCGTGCAGCATGCCGGGAAGACGCACGTTGTGGACAAACTCGAATTGTCCGGTGACCAGGGCGGGGAGATCGGGGCGCGTTACAGGCTGGCCGAGCACGGTCCACTCGCTGGGAGGTTTGCGCTTGGCGTTTTTGTCGAGCGTGAGATTGAATTTCTTGCCGCCAAGCAGTTCGCCGTAGGTTACTTTTTGCGACGGGTTGCTTTTGACGCTGATGACGCCGTCTGCGGCGGCCAGTTGATCCACGGGCGCTGCAGAGACGTTCGGACGCGAGCTTGAGTAGCGCTTCGCGCGCTGTCGCGCCGGCCTGCGCCAGATTACTTTGATTGAAATTTGCGGGGTGCGACTGGCTGCCGGAAGTGTGCGCCTGATCGGGCGTCATGGCCGTGTCGCAATAGATGAGCTTGACGCGTTGGAACGGGACGCACAGCTCCTCGGCGACCAACTGCATTTGCGCGGTGGAGATTCCCTGGCCGAGTTCTTCCTTGCCGCTGTATGCGGTGACGCTTCCGTCGGCGGCGATGGCGATCCAGGAGTCGACCTGATTGAGCAGATGGCGAACCCGGCGATGGCCCTCCGCCTTGAGCGTGGAGCAGTGTGTCTGGATGCGCTGAAGCCGACGATCAGCGCTCCCGAGGTCTTCAAGAAATCGCGACGGGAGAATCCGGCTTGTTTTAGAGCTGCGCGCGCGTCGCGGGTCATCGGACGATCCCCTGAGCGTAGCGCCGGATGGCCGCGAGCATCCGGACATTAGTGAAGCATCGGCACAGAACGTTCGACATGGCCTGCTGGATCTCTTGCTCAGACGCTTTGGGATTCTTATCCAGGAAGGCTTTCGCGGTCAGGATGATTCCGTTCAGGCAGAAGCCGCATTGCGCGGCGCGTTCATCGAGAAACGCTTTCTGAATCGGGTGCAGTTTGTCGACAGTTCCGAGGCCTTCCAAGCGTGGTGATCTCCGATCCGGCGACGGCCTTCACCGGGGTGACGCAGGAACGGACCGCCTGGCCTTTAACGATGACGGTGCAAGCTCCGCATTGGCCGAGACCGCAGCCGAACTTGGGGCCGCGGAGAGCGAGGTCGTCGCTTAAGGCGTAAAGGAGCGGAGTGGCCGGATCAAGGTCCAAGGTGTGGGATTGGCCGTTGACCTTCAGGGTGATTGCGCTCATACCGCAAGGGTACGGGGGAGCACGCTATTGGGTCAAGTTGGACGGGGAGGCTTTTGTGGTAAATATATTAAATATTGATTTCCAATTTATGTCGACCTTTCGCCTTTTCTGCCTCGCCCTCGCTGGTAACTTCGTTTATGCACAACTGATAATTCGGACAGTCGCGGGTGGAGGGCCGAATAACATCCCAGCCTTGCAGACAGGTCTCAGTTATCCATGGGGTATTGCTCTCGATTTGAACGGCAATCTCTTCGTGTCCTCAGGCGTACGAGTGTTCAAAGTGAGCCCATCTGGACTCCTCACGGTTTATGCCGGTAACGGAGTTAATGGGTTTGGCGGTGACGGCGGCCAGGCTACCGGTGCGAGTCTCAGCAATCCGCACGGGCTGGCCGTCGATAAGCAAAGCAACCTCTATATTGCAGACCAAGCGAATAATAGAGTGCGGATGGTGTCAGCCGCTACCGGTATCATTACAACAGTTGCTGGAGACGGCACCGGAAGGTTCACCGGCGATGGTCAGCCCGCAACAAATGCCAGCCTATATCTCCCAGACAGCATCGCAATTGATGCGACTGGGAATCTCTATATTGGAGACACGCAAAACTTTAGGGTGCGCAAAGTAACAGTTGCGACTGGGACGATATTGACCGTCGTGGGCAACGGCGGTGCTGGTTACAGCGGAGATGGCGGGTTGGCTGTAAATGCTGGATTTGCATCACTGGCTGGAGTCGCTTTGGACTCTAGCGGAAATATTTATATCGCCGATGGGCTTCGTGTACGTAAAGTGAATGTTACCACTGGGATTATTTCCACAATTGCCGGTTCCGGTATTTATGGTTATGGCGGCGATGGATTCGCCGCTACTGCTGCGAAGACAAGCGGCGCAGCTGCAGTCGCGGTGGACCAAAATGGCAACGTGTACTTCACTGATTCCCGGAACAACGCGGTGCGCAAAGTAGATCACCTGACTCAGGTGATAAGCACAGTATCGTATGCGTCCGGAAATCCTTTGGGACTACAGGTGGAAAGCGCTGGCTACATCTATTACGCCGATACAGGAAGTCAGGTGGTCCGCCGGCAGGCTCCAAGTCCGAACCCAATCCAAACTCCCCCTGTTGTGGTGGCTGGCAACGGAAGCCCGGGAGGATATTCCGGCGATGGCGGTCCGGCCACAGATGCCTTCATCAATCCTGCTGGAATTGCTATTGACGGCGCCGGCAACCTGGAAATCGCGGACGGGATGTTCCGTGTGTTCAGAGTTAACATCGGGACCGACGCTATCAACGCCATAGCAGGTACTGGTGCAGTCGGCAACGGCGGCGATGGCGGTCCGGCTTTAAGCGCAAGCTTCACACAATTAAGGGGAGTCGCCACCGACAGCGGAGGCAATGTATATATTGTCGACTGGCTAGCTGGAAACATTCGCAGGGTGGATGCCGGGACCGGAATCATTACGACATATGCAGGACTCCCGAGTGGTTCAACTGCTGATGGAATCCCAGCGACTCAGGCGAGTTTAGGGCAGCCTACCTGGGCTAGCTTTGATGGGCAAGACAACCTGTATGTTACCGACATAAACTCACATCGCGTTCGTAAGATTAATGCGCAGACCGGAATAATTACCACTGTGGCCGGCAGCGGTAACTTCCGCTTTAGCGGAGACGGTGGGCCTGCAACCAGCGCCGGCCTCGACCCTGCCGGTACCACTTTCGATAAAACCGGAAATTTGTTCATTGCAGACTCGTACAATTCGAGAATTCGCAGGGTCGACGCTCACACCGGCCTGATCAGCACGCTAGCTGGGAATGGAGTTTGGGAGTTTACTGGGGATGGCGGGCTCGCAACCAATGCCGGCCTTTATGAGCCGACGGGCGTGGCCGTTGACGGTAACGACAACATCTTTATTGCCGATACCGGAAATTATCGCATCCGAAAGGTGGATTCTCTGACAAATAATATCAGCACCTTCGCTGGAACAGGCCAACCTGGCGCTTCGGGAGACGGTGGCCCGCCTACTAACGCGACCTTATACGCGGGAGACATAAAAATTGATGCGCAGACGCTTTACATCGCGGGCGAGGGTCGTGTCCGCGCCATTACTTCTAGCGGCAGTTGTTTCTACACGCTCAGTAGTGCAGCCGCGAACTTCGACTTGAGGGGCGGGCCCGGCTCTTTCACGGTCAACTCAAGCGCTGGATGTAGCTGGTCCGTTGCCAGTAACGCTTCGTGGCTGACGATTACTGGCAACTCGAGTGGAACTGCGTCTGGAACAGTCACGTTCACGGTAGCGGCCAATCCAAACCCGAGCCTCCGTTCAGGAACATTGAGTATTGCCGGACGGACCTTTTCAGTGACACAAGCGGCCTTCGGCGTCACGATGTCGGTCGACCATACTTTTTTGCAATTTGGAACTACCGAACTCAGCGACTTTGTCTCATCGCCTCAGACCGTCGCGGTCACTTTTTACGGAGCTGGCAATGTAAATTGGACCGTTTCTTCAAGCTCACCAAGCATCCTCCTAACCCCTGCCTCCGGAGTGGGCGCCGGAACGTTCCAGGTAAAGGTTTTCGGGCCAGGTCCAAGCGCAACAGTTACTGTGATTGCTAATGGTGTAAGCAATTCGCCTCAAGAGATCCACGTTTCGATTGCAACCGTGACGCCGGCTGCCCCCTTTGGCAGTTTTGACACACCGCTAAACAATACTGCTGGAATCGCGGGAGCAATTCCGGTCACGGGCTGGGCGTTGGACAATATCGAGATCACCAAAGTCGATGTCTGGCGTGAGCCCGTCGGGACTGAGCCGGTTGGACCGACTGGCCTCGTTTACATCGGAGACGCAACATTCATAGACGGGGCAAGGCCTGATGTGCAGAGCAAGTACCCAAATACGCCGTACAATTACCGCGCCGGCTGGGGGTATATGATGCTCACTAACTTTTTGCCCAACAACAATGGCGGCTCCGGAGGCGGCGGGAATGGAACCTACAAATTGCATGCCATCGCACACGATAAATCCGGCGCATCACTCGATTTAGGCACCCGTACAGTGAGTGCCGACAACGTCCATGCCTCCAAACCATTTGGGACGATCGACACACCTAGTCAAGGCGATACGATTTCAGGGAATACGTTCGTAAACTTTGGCTGGGCTCTTACGCAGAACCCCTATTGCGTGCCGACCGACGGATCAACGATTACAGTTTACGTCGACAGCGTCTCAGTAGGAAGCCCAACGTATAACCAGTTTCGCAGTGACATAGCGACCTTATTCCCCGGTTTGTGCAACACAAACGGAGCCGTAGGGTTTTTCTACCTTGACACAACCAAGCTGAGTAGTGGCCTCCATTCGATCAGCTGGGTTGTACATGACAATCAGGGTCGGGGAGACGGGATTGGTAGCCGGTACTTTACGGTGATGAGCAACCTAATGGGAAATGAACCCCAGCTGGAACAACCGCCCCAGACAGATGCCAACGAGACGGTTGCCTTGCGTCGTGGCTTCGATCTGAATCGCCGAACAGAACAGCTCGCGCCAGGCATGACCGGCGATTACTCCGTCGAAATTGAGGAACTCGGTAGACTAGAGTTACAACTTGGCGCGAACAGCGGCTATCTTTTCATCAATGGTGAACATCATCCGTTGCCAATCGGCTCAAGCTTGAGGGGCGGGACCTTCTCTTGGCAGGTGGGGCCCGGTTTCTTGGGGATTTATCCCCTTGTCTTCGGGCGGCTGGATGGACAGCGAGTTCACGTACTTGTCAATGTACAACCCATGAGTCACGCGCCAGCCAACAACCATTAGCATGAAGGTAGGGGGCCTGCCGTCTAGCTCATCGGATTCCAAACATACTTGCCGTGCTTGTCGATATACCCCTCCCGATTGCCCACCCACACCGGCGCGATTCCGGCCTCGAAGTTCCCACCTTCATCGAACTGCGGATTGATCGCGAAATTCCCCGATCGATTTATGTAGCCGTAGCGATGCCCAATTGCCACCAGCGCTAAGCCATCGGAAAAATCGCCGGCCGAGTCGAACTGCGGATTGACCTTCACCTTGCCCGATTTGTCGATGTAGCCGAACTTGTTGCCCAGCTTCACCACCGCCAAACCGTCGTGGAAATCGCCCGCGGACGCATACTGCGGGGTGATCACCACCTTTCCCGATCTGTCGATATATCCGAACTTATCGACGATCCGCACCACCGCCAAGCCGTCTGAAAAATTTCCGCCTTCATCGAACTGGGGATTGATCGACATCTTGCCGTCTTTGTCGATGTAACCCCAGCGGCCATTTTCCATCACGGGCGCGCGCCCATTGCCGAACTGCCCGGCGCCTTGAAACTGCGGGTTAATAACGAACTTTCCGCGCTTGTCGATATAGCCAAGACGCGGGCCGACGCCGACCAATGCCAAGCCATCGGAATAGGGATCCGCCATATCGTACTGAGGCGTGATCGTGAGCTTACCGTTCTTGTCGATGAAACCCCAGCGGCCCGCGGTCTCGACCGCGGCGTAACCCTCGGTGAATGGCTCGGCGCGGTCAAACTGCGGCTGGATGATCAGTTTGCCGGACTTGTTAATGTACGCATATTTGCCATTCATTCTGACTGGATATAGCGCGTTAGGTCGCGCCATCAGCCAGACCGCGACTACAATCACAATCAGTAACGCAGCGGCCGCCGCCGCTAATAAAATGTGGTTTTTGCGCATGGGCACAAGCGGGCGTGTAGTTCTTACACTCTCGACATCCGGAGTCATAGGCTTTCCTCCAACAAAATCGACCTAACTGCTTCAAAGCACATTTCCTGCCATTTGGCATCAAAATGGCACACTCACGGCCGAGCGCCCAAGGGAGGTTGATCGCCATGAATTTGAAAACTGGTTTGCTAGCGGGAGCTTGTGTAATCCTGGCCGTAGTCGCCGCCATCGGTTGGACCCACGGGCGCGCAACACAGGTTGTGAGCCAGCCGGCTTACGGGCAGGTGGGGTATGTGCAACCCGCTACCTCACAGCCCGGCGATTACACCACCGCGAATCCTGCATACCCGAGCAGTGCTCCGCCTAATCCAAATCCGGATTCTTCCTACGTCAGCCCGCAACCTCCTCCGCCCTACAACAGCGGTTCCGCTTATCAGGGTGGGGTTTATTACGCGGACGCGCAATATCAACCGTATATTCATCGACCGGTTGTGGTGCGGCCCGCTGAGGAACCACCGCCACCCGCCTATGAACCTGGATACAACGATCGTGCATACAACGATAGCGACGGTCGACGGGAGGAATACTACAGAGACAGTCACCACAGACGATCGACCCGGAAGTCGGTCGCGATCGTGGCGGGCAGCGCCGGCGTAGGTGCAGCGGTCGGAGCGCTGGCTGGCGGCGGTAAAGGTGCCGGAATCGGAGCGCTGGCCGGTGGCGCGGGCGGATTTGTTTACGACCGCCTAACGCATAATCACTAAATAATCCGGCGTTTAAACCGTCAGATGCAAAAGCAAATTGACGGCGATCATGAAGACGGCCATGCCTGGCAGCACCAGCAGTGCTGTCTTCAACCGCTTGGGGTCGCCCCCGGCGATGGAGCCAATGATGTGGGAGCTTACCGCTAGTCCGATCCAACCGGAAGTAATGACGATTCCCAATGCTGTGCCAGTCATGCGAGGAAAGACGTCGGCCACGATCGCGAGCGTAGTTGGAAAGACTGGCGCCATCGACGCTCCGGCGAGAAACACGAGGATCCAGGCCACTTTCGGGTCTTTGGTACGCAGCATGAGATAAGTAGTAATGGCCATTAGGATGGAAGCGGCCAGCGTTACGTTTAGCGGCGAGACCGAGAGCAGAACTTGCGATGCTCCCACTCTTCCGATCAGCAGCCCCAATGCGAACCCCAGAGAAAGCACGTTGAGGGCGCTCGATTCCTTGATGCCTTGCGCGATGAGATGTTGCACCAGCCAGTTCCAGACGCCAACCTCGGAAGCGACGTAGAGAAACAGAAATAAAGCGCAGAGCCACAGCGTTGGCCGGCCGACCACGCTGCCAATCTCCGAGAAAACGAAACTTTGAGCGCCCGTTGGCAGTGGCATGGGTGCCGCGATGTTGACCAGCAGCGTCGCGCCGGCGAATCCCGCCACGAGATAACACAACCGGACTGCGTTTCTCGAAAGCAGATTAGCTGAGATGAACGGCGTGGCCAGACCGCCCAGGCCGAAGAAGAGGTTGAGCAAGTTCAGAGTAGTGCCGCGCCGGTCGGGAGTTACGTCGCTCGCTAAGGCATTAGCCGCGGTGACGATAATTCCGCCGCCGATTCCTAAAAGAAAAAGATACGCGGCGATGCTCGCAAAACCGCTGGAGCGGGGAAGCAGGACCAGCGCCACTGTTATCAGGGCCAGCCCGAGAACCATCCCCACCTTCTTGCCTTCGTTGTCAATCAACGGTCCGACGGAAACGGAGGCAATAATGAGTCCCAGTGCCTGATAAAACGCAATGGTTCCGTTCTGCTTGGGCGTCAGCTTGAAACGCGCCGCAAGGTCGGGCAGGATGGTCCCCAGCATAGCGGCGATCATGCCGTAGACGAAGATAGCCAGGATAGCGGCGAGGATCAGCATAAGCAATCAGCTTATAGTACTTTGACGCTGTCCGCGACTGAGGACCTATCGATCGTGTTGGCGTGATCTTGTAGCGTGCGACGGCTCCCGGAATACCAGGGCGCTGCCGGAATCTGTCTTGGGGTCGGGCGTCACGAACCTCGTGCACTACTCGTAGCGCAGCGCCTGTGTTGGCGCAATCCGGGATGCTCTTCGCGCCGGAACGTAGGCCGCCAACATCGTCACCAAAAACAGCGATGGCACTACGATGACATAAGCCACGATGTCGACTCCCCCGGCATTGAACAGCATGGAATTCATGAGCCGCTCCAGGGCGAAACCCATCGCCAGTCCGATTACCGTTCCCATCCCAACCAGCACGAAACCTTTGCCCATCACCAGGCGCAGCACGTCCGAGCGTCCCGCCCCAATGGCTATGCGTATGCCGATCTCACGGGTTCTGCGGCTCACGTTGTACGCCACCAGTCCATACAAACCGGCGATGGCCAGCAGAAGGCCCACCACGCCCATGCTACCCACCAGGTCGATCGCAATTCGCGGCCCTCTCACGGCCTGGTTCAGGTAAAAGTCCTCGTAAGCCCTGGTATGCAACATCGGCAGGTTCGGATCGAGCGTCCGGACAACGTCCTTCACGGACTTTACCAATTGCAGCGGATCGCCGCTCGACCGCAACATCAAGACCATCCGCGCGAATAGGATGCTGGGCCAGCGGCATATACACGAAATCCATCGGCCTTCGAAAGTGTTTTGATACTTGATGGTCTGCGCGACGCCTACAATCTCCACCGGCGTGCCCGGTGCGGCTATCCAGGCGGATGTGTTTGCCCACCGCATCGGCGCCCGGCCAATAGTGTTTCGCGAACTGCTCATTCACTACGGCGACACGCGGCGCATCCGCGGTATCGGACGCCAGGAAGCCGCGGCCGCGCAAAATCGGAATCCCCATCGTCTCGAAGTACCCTTCATCAACGGTGTCCATGGTCGAATTGAAATTCTCGCGATCGCGCGGCATCTGGAAACCGTCCGGCACGAACGCCACGCCGTCAAAGTCCGTTCTGTCCAAGCGGAACGTTCTGGGTGAGAGCCTCGCTCTGAACTCCGGGCGCTTGCCGCACACGTTCGGCCAGCAGCTTATAGAACTGCTGCGTCTGAGCTGCGTTGTACTGCACCAGACGCGGATCGAAGCTGGTCATCAGCAGATGGTCTTTCGCGAAACTGGTTCCCTCCAGCAAGCTATGTTGGAAACCCCGCACCATCAGGAACGACGCCGTCAGCAGCATCAGGGACGTGGAAACCTGCGCCACCACCAGCACATTCCGGCCCCACAGGCGTTTGCGTCCGGGCACATCCACCTCGGCCGACTTGAGTCCGTTCACCAGGTCCGCGCGCGTGCTCTGCAGCGCCGGCGCCAGGCCGCAAAGGAGCGCGCTCAACAGCGACAACGCCAGGCTTGCCAGCAGCACGCGCGTGTCCATCTGGAACGGGATCGAGACCGGCAAGTCGGTCATAAGCACAATACTTTCTTTGAGTGTGGAACCACTGCCACGAAGCCGTAGCCGATGGCGATCCCGGCCAATCCACCCAAGGACGCCAGAATCAGGCTTTCGGTCAACAGCAGCCGGATGAGCCGGAAACGCCCGGCGCCAATCGCCAACCGTACGGCGATTTCGCGCGTTCGCGTGCGCGCACGGCTCAGAAGAAGTCCCGCAACGTTGGTGCAAGCCACCAGCAGGACCGCCAGCGCAAGGATCACAAAGATCACGCCGAATTTCCAATTAATGTCGTCATCTCGAGTCCGCATTTCGAACTGGGTGTGTACCGCCGCGCCGCGGCTGCGATTGACCTTCGGATACTCGCGCTCGAAGTTTTTCGCGAGCACGGCGAGTTCATTCCGCGCCTGCTGCAGCGTCGTGCCCGGTTTCAAGCGCGCCTTGTACATTCAACTCGCGATCGTCGCGGTCCTCGAAGAAATTCTTCTGGCGATCGGTCGAAAACACCCGCGCCATCGCCAGCGGCATGTAGAAGTCGGGATGCGCGAATATCAGCATTCCCGGGAAGGTTTCCGGGGCCACGCCAATCACGGTGAACTCCGTGCCGTTCAGGCGAACCGTCCTGCCCAGGACGGAAGGGTCGCTCGCGAATTCGTGCTTCCAGAAGTCCGGGCCCGAGCACCACCACGGCATCGCGACCGGGCACCTGATCTTCGTCCTCCCGAAAACCGCGCCCCAGCCGCGGCTCCACGCCGAGCACCTGGAAGTAGTTACCGGAAACCATCATTCCGCCCCTGACCCGCGGCGTGGCTCCGGGTTCGGCGCTGAAGCCGACCGCCTCCATATCTGCGTTGGCGATCACGCCGTCGTAGCTCTTCGTTTTGTCGCGGATGTCCAGGTATTCGCGATAGGAGAAATTGTCGAAGCTACTATCGTGTGTAGTGCTCACCAGAGTGACCACGCTGCTCGGATGCGGCACGGGGTAAGGCCTGAAAATCAGCGCATCCACCATACTGAAAGTCCCCGAGGTCATCCCGATCCCCAGCGCGAGCGTGATCACCACGAACGCGGTAAGTCCGGGCGTGCGGCGCAGGCTGCGGATCGCGTAGTGCGCATCGTCGAGGAAATCCGTCAGCCAATGAATGCGTCGCATGTCTCTCATCTCTTCTTTCCGTTGTTCCAGTCCGTCCATCGCGCGCATCGCCCCGTAGCGCGCCTCTCTTGGCGAAAGTCCATTGGCGATGCCTTCCTCGATTTTGTGCTCCAGATGGAACTGGAGCTCCTCATCAAGCTCCTGTTCCACGCGAGCGCGGCGCAGGATGGACCTGAGCCGTAAGCGCGCCGTGAACCACCAGTGCTCCATCCGCATAACATTCCTAGGCCTCCGAAAGGTGGATGACCTGCGAGATGGCCGTCGATAGCCGCTGCCAGTTCGCCGCCTCCGATTCGAGCTGTTTCCGGCCCAGGCGGGTGAGCGAATAAAACTTCGCCCGCCGATTATTTTCGGTTTGCTTCCACTCGGCCGTGATCCAGCCTTCCTGCTCCAACTTGTGCAACGCAGGGTAGAGGGATCCTTCGCTGACCTGCAGCACGTCTCCGGAGATAGATTTCAGGCGAAGACTGATGGCCCACCCGTGCAAGGGCTCCAGTGCCAGCATTTTCAGCAGCAGCAGATCAAGCGTGCCCTGGACGAGGTCGTTCGGTTTGCTCATATCGGTTTCCTAGATGAGTATATAGGAGCTTCCCTCGGTAAGCAAGGGGAATCTTGCGTCGACAGACTCGCCCATCAAGCCCCGCCAATCTGAACATCGTCCTAGAAACCTTCCTTGGCAGTTGGAGTCACATAGTCGGATCGCGAGATTTAGAGCGCCTGTAACTCGCCTAGTAAGAGGACCATGAAATTTGTGCTGGCGGGCTTTCGCCAAAACGAGAGCATACGTTATTATTCGTTCCAAGGGATCGGTGAGGACCGGCGAACTCGCACAGAGTTTAGCGTCGGAGTCGACCTGACCTTACTCCATAAGCATGGCATCCCGCTACAGGAAGCTCCCCTGATGTGCTCCTTTTTGCTGGCTTCGAAGGTCGGGGAGGAACAGCTTCCCGCATTGATGTTCTCGGAGGCGGACATGCTCATTCACACCGCACAACGCGCCAGAGAACGAGCTGAAAATCAGAACGATCGCCGGCCGAAGCCTTTCTCACCTACTCGGGTCCCGACCTCGCCCTCTCCGTTATTGATCGAATCGCGCAAGGGTCCATCTGGCATCGGCCTCGGGAGCCGGGCAGGTTCATCGCTTACCTAAACGGCCGTCACCGCCTCGACGAATCACGTAACACAATTGTTAAGACTTGGCATGTTGCGGCGTCTACCGTTCGGATATGCCAACTAATATTTTGCCGGGTCGCCCGTACCCGCTGGGCGCAACCTGGGACGGGGCCGGCACGAACTTCGCAATCTACTCACAGCACGCCGAATGGGTAGATCTGTGTCTCTTCGATCAGCCCAACGCTCCTGAGACTGCTCGTATTCGGATGCCTGAACGAACCACCTACGTGTGGCATGGCTATATCCACGGTCTTCAACCTGGACAATTGTACGGCTACCGCGTCCATGGTCCGTTTCAACCGAACGACGGCTTGCGATTTAATTCCAACAAGCTTTTGATCGATCCGTATGCCAAGGCTCTCGCCGGCCAGGTGGATTGGAAATCGTCAATATTTCCTTATCAGGCCGGCAACGGCGACGCCGACCTCTCGTTTGATGAAAATGACGACGCGGCTGGCATGCAGAAATGCGTGGTCGTGAATCCGTACTTCGATTGGGAACAAGACCGGCCGCTCTCGATTCCTCTGAGCGATTCCATAATCTACGAGCTGCACGTCAAGGGATTCACCAGGTGCCATCCCGATCTACCAGAAGCTCTCCGAGGGACCTACGCCGGCTTGGCGGCAAAGCCGTCCATTCAGTATTTGAAGCGCCTCGGCGTCACCGCCGTCGAGCTCATGCCGGTGCATGCGTTTCTCACCGACAAGCACCTGGCTGAGAAGGGTCTCACGAACTATTGGGGCTATAACACTACCAACTTCTTCAGTCCGGACGCCCGCTACTCCGGATCCGGCGATCGCGGCGGCCAAGTAGCCGAGTTCAAAACCATGGTCAAGGCCTTCCACTCCGAGGGCATCGAGGTGATTCTCGACGTCGTTTACAATCACACCGCCGAAGGAAATCACATGGGCCCCTTGCTCAGCTTCCGGGGCGTCGACAACCCCACCTACTATCGGCTGGTCAACGATCAGCCCCGCTACTACATGGATTACACCGGCACCGGCAACAGCCTAAATGCCCGCCATCCGCAGGTTCTGAAGCTCATCATGGATAGCCTGCGCTACTGGATCGAAGAGATGCACGTGGATGGATTCCGCTTCGACTTAGCCGCGACCCTGGCGCGCGAACTGCACGATGTCGATCGGCTTTCGGCCTTCTTCGACATCATTCATCAGGACCCGGTCATCTCGCAAGTGAAGCTGATCGCCGAGCCCTGGGACGTCGGCGACGGCGGCTATCAGGTCGGCAATTTCCCCGCCGGCTGGGCCGAGTGGAACGGCCGTTTTCGCGACACCGTGCGCCGCTATTGGAAAAGCGACGAAGGCCAGCTTTCCGACTTTGCCTATCGGCTCACCGGCTCGAGCGACTTGTACGACCGCGATGGCCGGCGGCCCTCGGCCAGCATCAATTTCGTTACCGCCCACGATGGCTTCACCCTGCATGACCTGGTCAGCTACAACGACAAGCACAACGATGCAAATCAGGAAGACAATCGCGACGGCACCAATGACAATTACTCCTGGAACATGGGTGCCGAAGGTCCCACCGACGACCCGGAAATCATCGAACGGCGCGAGCGCCAGAAGCGCAATTTCCTCGCCACCCTGCTGTTCTCGCAAGGCGTGCCGATGATTCTTGGCGGCGACGAGATCAGCCGTACGCAAAACGGCAACAACAACGCCTATTGCCAGGACAATGAGACCACCTGGATGAATTGGAATCTGGACGACCGCAAGATCGCGCTGCTTGATTTCACACAGAAACTGATCCAGCATACGCAGCGAGCACCCCAACCTGCATCGCCGCAAGTTCTATCAGGGACGCCCCATTCGCGGTACCGAAGAGAAGGACATCGTGTGGGTGCGGCCCGACGGACAGGAGATGTCCGACGAGGAATGGGGACTCGGCTGGGTCCGGTGCCTGGGTCTGATGCTCAACGGCGAGACACTAGGCGACGTGGACGACGCCGGCGAACCGGTGAAGGACGACACGTTCCTGATCATGCTGAATTGTCATCACGAGCCGATTCAGTTTTACATGCCCAAGCCGCTGATCGCGGATAAATGGGAGATCATCATCGACACCAACGATCCCACGCTGGAACCGAAGACACGCTATTCCGAGCCTGGTTCGCCGGTCGAGCTGGTGCCGCTTTCGCTCGTCGTAGCGCGAGACGCCAAGCCGGCCAGCGTTACCCGTTTGCTGAGCCCGGAACGCCAGTGAGTCCGACGCAGCGAAAGAGACGCTATCCCGTAGGAGCCGAGGTGACGGATTCCGGCGTTCATTTCCGGGTTTGGGCGCCGATCCGGAAAACGGTGGACGTAGTGATCGAGGACGGCCGGCCCGTTCGCTCTGGAAGCCGAAGGCTCGGGCTATTTCTCAGGCTTGGTCTCCGAGCGCCCGCGCAGGCTCCCGTTACCGCTACAGGCTCGACGGCGGGGAAGCTTTTCCCGATCCGGCTTCCCGCTTCCAGCCCGAGGGGCCGCACGGCCCGTCAGAAATTGTCGATCCCGCGGCATTCAAGTGGACCGACCAAAAATGGCGCGGCGTAACGCTGCCCGGCCAAGTGATCTACGAGATGCACATCGGCACGTTTACCAAGGAAGGTACCTGGCGCAGCGCTCAGGAGCATTTACCGCAGCTCGCCGAGACCGGCATAACCGTTCTGGAAGTGATGCCCGTGGCCGAATTCCCGGGCCGCTTCGGTTGGGGCTACGACGGCGTCCAGTTGTTCGCGCCCACGCATCTCTACGGCGCTCCCGACGATTTTCGCCGTTTTGTCGATCGCGCGCATTCGCTCGGCCTCGGCGTGATCCTGGATGTCGTCTACAACCACCTCGGCCCGGATGGCAACTACATCCCCAAATTCGCGCCCCAATATTTTTCCAGCGACATTAATACCGACTGGGGTCCCGCTATCAACTTCGATGGCCAAGACTCCGGCCCGGTGCGCGAGTTCTGCATCGCGAACGCCTGTTATTGGATCGACGAATTCCATCTCGACGGTCTTCGCCTCGACGCAACGCAGGATATCCACGATACCTCCGAAGACCACATTCTGCGGAGCGCATGGCTCGGGAAGCCCGGCAGCGCGCCGCTCCGCGCGACGTCATCTTCGTCGCTGAAAACGAGCCGCAGCAGGTGCAGCTGGTGAAGCCGGCGGATCAAGGTGGCTACGGACTGGACGGCCTGTGGAACGACGATTTCCATCACAGCGCGATGGTCGCGCTGACCGGGCACAATGAAGCCTATTACACCGATTACCTGGGGACTCCTCAGGAATTCATTTCCGCGGTAAAGTATGGCTATCTCTACCAGGGTCAGCGTTACAAATGGCAGGAGAAGCGCCGGGGCTCCGCGGGACTCGACATGCACCCGGCATCGCTGATCACTTTTATTCAAAATCACGATCAAATCGCTAACTCCGCTTACGGCGCCCGCTGCCACATGCTGGCTGCGCCTGGGAAGCTCCGCGCCATGACGGCCTTGCTGCTGCTCGCTCCCGGCACGCCCATGCTATTTCAAGGCCAGGAATTCGCAGCCTCCAGTCCGTTCCTCTTCTTCGCCGATCAGAACTCAGCGCTATCCGAGATGATTCGCCAGGGCCGCATCGAGTTCCTGGCGCAGTTTCGCAAGCCTCGCCACTCCCGAAATGCCCGAGCATTTCGCCGACCCCGCCTCACCTGGCGACCTTCGAGCGCTGCAAGCTGGATCATTCCGAGCGCGAAACTCATCGCCAGGCCTATGAACTGCATCGCGACCTGCTGAAGCTGCGCCGCGAAGATCCTGTGTTGCACGCGCAGAAACGCCGCGGCGTCGATGGCGCGGTCCTTGCTCCCGAAGCTTTCCTGCTCCGTTTCTTCGGCGAAAATGGGCACGACCGGTTACTGCTGGTGAACCTTGGCCGCGACCTGCATCTCGATCCTGCGCCCGAGCCGCTGCTCGCTCCGCCTGCCGATTCTGAATGGACCACGCTCTGGTCGAGTGAACATCCCCGCTATGGGGGCACGGGTACGCCACCGCTCGATACTGAAGAAAACTGGCGAATCCCAGGCTACGCCGCCGTCCTGCTGAAGCCGGAGCCGTGCCGAGCAATGAACTGACCTTGTCGATCCGCTTGCCTTGGCCGGGCAAGAACGACGCCGCAGCCGGTCTGAACTGCCGAATGGCTGGTGACCAACGGACTCGGCGGATATGCTTCTGGAACTCTGTCCGGCGTCATCACGCGACGCTATCACGGCTATCTGGTGGCGGCTCTTCCCGCGCCTTTTGGCCGCATCTTGATGCTGAACGATCTGGTGGAACGCATCGAGCTGCCCGACGGCCGCTTCGTACAACTGGCCGGCGAGGAACGCGCGGATGGTCCGGCCAAGCTCGAGGTAATGGACTATCTGAGCGAGTTCCGGCTGGAGGCCGGCACTCCGGTCTGGCGTTACGAAGTCGGGGCGATCGTGTTGGAAAAACGACTGGTGATGCCGCATGGCCAAAACACCGCCTTCATCAACTACTCGCTGCTCTCCGGCGATGAGAGCGTGCGCCTGGTGCTGCGGCCTTCCTTTCACTTTCGGCCGCATGAAGATCCCGTGAGCGCCGAGCTGGATTCTTCCTACACGTTGACTGTCGGCCAGGACCGCTACGAGATTTCCGCCGGCAACGATCTTCCGCCGCTCCGCCTTATTCTGCAGGGACAGAATGCGGCGCTTACGGTGGACCGCATTCGCATCGAGCAAGTGGCCTATCGCATAGAGGGGAACCGCGGTTATCCCGCGCGCGGCGATTTGTGGAGCCCCGGCTTTTTCCACGTGGATCTTCGCAAGGACTCCGGCGCGACCCTGATCGCTTCCTCCGAGTATTGGGAGAACATGCGCGCGCTTAACTCCAACCTCCGCCGTCGAGTCTGAGTCGGAGCGGAAGCGCAGGATGTTAACGGCGGCCGCTGACAAGCTGGGTAAAGATCTCAACGACCTGGTCAACAACAATCCCACTTGCGCTGAACTGATCTGGGCCGCGGATCAGTTCGTGATCACTCCGGCCGGCAGAATCAACGACGCTACGCGCGCGCGAGCTGTCGGCGACGAGGTCCGTACCGTCATCGCGGGATATCACTGGTTCACCGACTGGGGCCGCGACACCATGATCTCGCTCGAAGGCCTGACTCTGTCTACCGGCCGCTACGCCGAGGCCGCCTGGATTCTCCGAACTTTCGCGCACTACATTCGCGACGGACTCATCCCCAACCTTTTCCCCGAAGGCCAGACCGCCGGCCTTTATCACACCGCCGACGCCACGCTGTGGTTCTTTCACGCGCTCGATCGCTACACCGCCACCAGCAAAGACCGGTCCGTGCTGCGCATGGCGCTGCCCAAGCTGCTCGACATCTTTGAATGGCACGTGCGGGGGACCGGCTTCGGCATCGGCGTCGACGCTGCCGATGGTTTGCTTAAGCAAGGCGCCGATGGCTTCGCGCTCACCTGGATGGACGCGAAGATGGACGACTGGGTGGTCACGCCGCGCCGGGGGAAAGCGGTCGAAATCAATGCCCTGTGGTACAACGCCCTGAAGCTACTGGAAGGCTGGCTGTCCGAAGAGAACGAACCGGAGCAGTCCGCCCGCGTCGGATCGTACGCCCAGAAAGCTCGCGAATCCTTCAACGCGCGATTTTGGTCGGAACCCTTGCAACATCTCCTGGATGTGGTCGATGGCCCGGATGGCGACGATCCCGCTTGCCGTCCCAACCAATTGTTCGCCATTTCGTTGAAGCATCCGGTCCTGGACGAATCGCGCTGGCCGACGGTCGTGGAAGCGGCCCGCACCAAGCTCCTTACGCCCGTGGGACTGCGATCGCTATCACCCGATAACAAAGACTACAAACCCAAGTACGACGGTGACCTCAGGCTCCGCGACGGCGCGTATCACCAAGGCACGGTTTGGGCGTGGCTCATCGGGCCGTTTATCGACGCTTGGCTTAAGGTTCATCCCGGCGATTTCGACACCGCCGGCAAATTTCTGGATGGCTTCGAGAGGCATTTAACGGACGCCTGCATCGGATCCATCAGCGAGATCTTCGACGCCGAGCCTCCCTTCACTCCGCGCGGCTGCATCGCACAAGCCTGGAGCGTCGCCGAAGTGCTGCGCTGCTGGATCAAGTGCCGCTTGCGCTAACGTGGGGCAGCTCCCCGACCTGCCTCTTAGAAAGTGAACCGTCCAGAAATCTGCAACTGCCGCGCTCCGAATAGCCCCGTGTTCGTCACCGTCGGCGCGAAAAACGTCGGGTTGGGCACCAGGCAACCATTGGTATGCCCCGAACAAGCGCCGGAACCTGCCGCGGTGTAGTTGAATTCCGTTGCGTTCACTCCAAAAATGTTGGTGTGGTTGAAGAGATTGAAAGCTTCGCCAATCAACGAAAGCTTCATCTTTTCCCGAATGGCAAAATTCCTGCCGATGCGGAAATCGACGTCCCAGAAGCCTGGTCCTGTATAGGCATTTCGAACCTGCCCGGGAAAGCGCGACGCCGATAGCGCCGTTCCAGAATTGTTCACCGTTCCGCCCGTCAGGCCGCCCGCCGGACCGCCGGACGGGAAGCCATTGATGGTGGGCGTTACGGGCTGCCCGCTGGCTGCCGTCACGATGCTCGAAAAAATCCACCCATCCAGAACCGCCTTGGCCGGACGGTTCGAGAGCTTGCTGAAATAAGTCGGAATCCAAACCACATTCCCGACAAAGCGATGCCGCTGGTCGAGATCCGAAAGAGCATACTCGAGCTTACGATTCCGAGGATCGATGGGCGAATCCGTTCCATTAAAAGTCCCGAACTGGCCCGGCACCTGCCCGCCATCCACAGCCTTGGACAGCGTGTAATTCAACGCGAACTCCACGCTGCTGCTCATCCGCTTGCGGAGCGTGACCACCAGGCTGTTGTACCAGGAGTTTACGTCGCTGAAGCCAGTCAGAATCGGACCGGTCGGATCGATTCGGCTGGTGTAGAACGGCTCTGTGATCGTGCTCTGAGTGGCGCCGCTCGAACTGGTTATGTCGTAGCGTCCTGGTGGTGCTAGGCGCCGCTAGGTTCGTGTCCACGAAAATCGGCAGATGCAAGGCGCGGCCGAACACGTAGGAGCCGGAAATCGCCATGTTCAACGGCAGTTGGTGCTCGATCGTCACTTCGCCCTCATGCGCCAGCGGATTCACCCAGTCGGGAACCTGGCCGCGAGTCGTTTGAGTCAGAGAAGGAGGAGTGAACGGAGTCACTACTGGCGTGAGCGCGCCCGGGAACGGGGCTACTGGCGTGCCGCCCGGCGGCGTGAAGATCAGGTTCGGAAACTTCAGCGCCGGACAGGTGGTGGGATTGCAGTTGAACGTCTGCTGGAACACGCCGTTCTCCACGCGCGTGGCGTAGTAGGTGCTGTTGGTGGTCTTCGCGTAGAAAATGCCATAGCCAACGCGCAGCACCGTATTCTTCGCGAGCTCCCAAGCCATGCCTAATGCGGGGCGCGAAGTTGTTCTTGTCGATATTGATCGTGGAAGTATATAGCGTCGTCAGCGGCGTCGTAGTATTGGGCTTGGGCGGTTGCGGGATGAGCTGCAGATCGTAGCGCACGCCCAGATTAAACGTCAGATTCGGGCGAGCCTTCCAGGTGTCCTCGACGAAACCCGCGAAATCGTTATCGTAGAAGTCGTCCTTGCCCACGCCGGTGACCGGATCGGTTACCTGGACAAACGTGCTGAAGTGCCGGCCGGTCAACCGTCACCCAGATTGATGCCCTGCACATCCGCGACCCAGTTGGTGAACGCCGCGCTGCCGGAGTAGGTGTAAACGCCGCCGCCCTGGAACAGATTGATCAGCAGTTCGTGGATAGCGTTGACATCCACGCCGGCTTTGAACGTGTGCGGCCGACTGTTTTCGAGAGCGTATCGGTAAATTCCAGCCGATGTTCATTCGGGAAGGCCGGGCGCGGCAGAGCGTTGGGCAGCCCGTAGGCCATCACGTTTGCGACACTCACGCTGGGAGCCGTCCCGTTGGCGCCGATAATTTCCAGATCCTGCGACCACTGGAAGCGGAAGTTGTTGACCATCGTCGGTGAAATCGTCGAATCCCAGGTCGCCACGAAAATCCGCTCGTGGGTTACCGCGGTGCCGTTCGCCGTGAGCGAATTGTTGGAAGAAGTGGTGGCCGTGTTGTAGGAGTTGGGCGAGTGGAAGTCGTCCAGATTGAAGGAAGCGCTGAGGTGATTGGCGCTGTTCAATTGATAGTCCAGCTTCCCGAACCCGACATCCTGATTGGCAAAACGCGGAAAGGCGCCCAGTTGCGAACTGAAGAAATTGATTCGCCGCGGCGCATTGGGCTGCCGTTACCGCAGTCGGGCAAGGCAGCGGGAACGTCGCAAAACTGGTGTAGCTGATCGGATTCACCTTCCGCGAACCATCATAGGTGAAGAAGTAGAATAGCTTGTCCTTGATGATCGGCCCGCCCACGCTGCCGCCGAACTGTTGCTGCTGGTGTACCGGCTGGGTGTAGTTGCCGAACGATTTCTGCAGCGGATCGAGAGCGTTCAGCGAGGGGTAACGCAAGTAATAGAACAGGTCGCCGTGAATCGCGTTGGTGCCCGACTTGGTCACCGCATTCACGATTCCTCCCGCGGCTTGGCCTAGCTGCGCGCTGTAGTCGCTGGAGGTGACTTGGAACTCCTGGATGGAGTCCATGCTGTAGACGTAAGGTACTGTCGTCCGGCCCTTCGTCTCGGAAAAGAACGCCTGGCTGTTGTTGGTGCCATCCACCGAGCTCTGATTGTAGAGACCCGAAATGCCGCGATAAGAAACCAGTCCGCTGCCGCCGTCATTGGTGGTATTCGGCGTGAGAAACGCGAAACCCTCCCAGCGCCGGCCGGCGATCGGCAGATTCTCCTGCTGTACCTGGGTGACCGTTTGCGACATTTCGGTCTTATCCGTATCCACCAGCGAAGCTTGGCCCGTAACCGTAACCGTCTCCGAAGTCGTCTGGATCGACAATGAAAGGTCGACCGTGAGCGTTTGCCCGACCTGCAGCGTGAGGTCCTTGCGGACGATCTTCGAGAATCCGGCTTTGCTGGCGGTCACTTCGTAATGGCCGGGCTGCAGGAACGGCGCCGTATAGAGCCCTGCTCCGTTGGTCGTGAGCGAGCGCTCGATGCCGGTATCGACATTCAAGATCGTCACCGTCGCATTCGGAATGACCGCTCCGTTGGGATCGGTCAGAGTGCCGGCGATCGTACCCGATCCACTGGTCTGAGCCCATGCCGCAGTCGCGGCAATCGATAGCAGAAACACCACAACAAACGCTATGTTTTTCATAAATTGAACCGGCGAAACACCCTCATACAGCTACGAGGCTTATTCAGTAGCATAGTCGAAACTCGTCACTGGCGCAAATCAATTTTTGGGGTTTCGATTCGATTTTTCGGCTGACGAGATATTATGGAAAACAGAACATGCAGAAGCAATCAAGTTTTGAAAGCCGCGAGCGCAATCGCATTGCTACTCAACGTCGCTTGGGCGCAAAGCCCAAATCCTCGCTATGGAAAATGGAAATTGAAATCGAACGCCCCGGCGCCGGCCAGCAATATCATGACCTACGAGCCAGCGGGCGACCATGGCATGAAGATCACTATCGACGCAGTGAACAAGGACGGCGTGAAATCGCAATGGTTCTACACGACGAGATTCGATGGAAAAGACGAGCCCATCACCGGCAATCCCGGCGCCGACACCGGGTCGGTCAAAGTTATCAACGCCGCCATCAACGAGATTGTCTATAAGAAGGATGGCAAGATAGCGCAGGTTCTCACCAACGTCCTCTCACCGGATGGCAACACCATCGGGATCATCTACATGCGAATGGATGAGACCGGCAAAACCACTGGCGTCACATTTGCAACCTACGAGCGAATGAACTAGCGACCTCTCACCGAACTGCGATCTCTTACCGAGCCGCGACCAGAGGAAGCGGTTATTTCAGTCGCACCGGAAGCTCAACATAACTCGCATATCTCGACGACCGGTAAATCTTCTGCGTGGCGGCTTGATAATCCGCCGCCTTGGCGGCGAAAATATTCTCGACGAACGTCTGCGGGTTCCGATCGATCAGCGGGAACCACGTGCTCTGCACTTGCACCATGATGCGATGGCCGCGGCGGAAGTCGTGATTGGCGGAATGAATGTCAATGGGGTATTCATAAGACTTGGTTCGGCTCGAACGCCTCCGGCTTTTCGAAGCTATTGCGGAATCGCGCGCGAAACACTTCGTTGTCGATCATCAATTGATAGCCGGGCAGCTTCTCGTCATTCTCCGGATAAACGTCGATCAGCTTGACGATCCAGTCGCTGTCCGATCCCGAAGTGGACGCGAACAGGTGCGCCACCACATCGCCCGCGATCACCGGATCGTCTTCAGCGGCTCGGTCGACCAGCTCAGCACGTCCGGCCGCAAGTGCGACGAAGCGCTGATCCTCCACCAGCCACTGCGTCCAGCCGGAGTTGGACGAATAGGTCGGCGGAATCGGACGATGGCGGTACGGCACCGGATGCGCGGGATCGGAAACGTAGCTGTCGAAGGCGTTATCGGAGTTGTCGCGCGGCGCATCGAACGATAGCGCGCCCGCCGCCGACGTGTACAGCTTGCGCATTCTGGATCCCGTCCTTGGGCGGCCAAGCGTCGTAGCGCTCCCAGGAATTGCGGCCGGTCTCGAACGCCATCGCCTCGGGCTGATTGAGCGACCCTTTGTCTTTCAGCCAATAGGCGAACCACGGCGCTTCGATTTTCTCGCGAAAATATTTCGACTGATCGCCGCCGAAATCGATCGGCCCGAGAGTCTTCCCTTCCCCGCCCCATCCGCCATGCCGCCAGGGCCCCACCACCAGATAATTCTTGTGATCGGCATCGTTCTTTTCGAGCGTCTCGATAAATTTTCATCGGCCCGTAGTAATCTTCCTGATCCCACCAGCCCGGCGACGTTGAGATTCGGCACGTCGGTCTTGGTGAGAATCAGCTGCACGGCCTGCTGCTGCCAGAACGAATCGTAATTGGGATGGTTGACGAAGTTGTTCCAGGTCGGCTTTTCGCCATGGAAATAGCGCTGGTCGATCTCGGAAAGCGGCCCCAGCGAAAGATACCAATCGAAGGTGTCGTACTTGTCGAAATCGAAGTGGGACTGGATCTTGCCGGTTTCCATGCGCGCGACGTATTCGAATCCATAGCTCAGGCGAAAGGCCCCGTTGTGATGAAAATCGTCGCCCAGGAACATGTCCGCCGGCGAAGCTTGTTCGCTGGCGGCTTTCAGCGCCGGATGCGGCTCGATCAACGCCATCGCGGTGAGCCATCCGCCGTAGGAGATCCCCAGCAGTCCGGCGCGACCGATTATTCCCCGGGACATTCTTCAGCAGCCAGTCGATGGTGTCGTAGGTATCGCTGCCTTCGTCGATCGAATCCGGCTTCGAGCGGTCGCGCACCGGACGCTGCATCACGAACTGGCCTTCGGAACCGTACCGGCCGCGAATGTCCTGCAAGACGAAAATGAAGCCTTCATCGGCCAGCTCCTTGTAGCGCGTGGCCAGCGTACGTCCGCCCGGCCGTTATCGAAGCCATAGGGCGAGCGCTCGATCAGAAAGGGCAGCTTCGCCGCCGTCCTCTCTGGAGCGAAAATCAGCGTGTGCAGCTTCACGCCATCGCGCATCGGGATCATCGCCTCGGTTTTGTTCCATGCTCCAGACGGCGCCCGGTGGCATCCTGCCAGCACCAAACAACCAACTACAAACACGGGCAGCAGTTTCATCAATTAAACCTAACACCCTCGCGTAGCAAATTAAGATAAACTTAACAAAGTACTGCGGGAGGCGCAGATATGACGCTTCGTTTCGGAAGGCGGCCCGTTTGGCCGGTGATTAGCTTGCTCGTATGCACTGTCGCATCAGCGCAAACGGCCAAAAAAGTTTCCTTTGCCACCGACGTCGCGCCCATTCTTGCCAAGAACTGCGCACAGTGCCATGGGCCGGCCCCGGCCATGGCGAACCTCGACCTCCGCAGCCGCGATGCCGCCCTCAAGGGCGGCCAGCATGGACCCGCGATCGTTCCCGGCAATGCGGCCAGCAGCCGTTTGTACCAGCATCTCACCGGTCAAGCGCAGCCTCAGATGCCGATGGGCGGGCGCCTGACTGATACCGAAATCGCAGTCATCAAGGCCTGGATCGACAACGGCGCCGAGTGGGATTCCGCGGCATCGCTCAATGCGACAGCGCCGGCTGCGCCCGACAAAACTGCAGCCGAACACAAGTTTACCGACCAGCAGCGCAGCTACTGGGCGTTCCAAAAGCTCGCGAAGCCTGCGGTGCCTGCCGTAAGCGCCCGCAATCCGATCGACGCCTTCGTCCTCGCCAAACTCGCGACGCAAAACCTCAAGCCCAATCCGCCCGCCGACAAGATCACGCTGCTCCGCCGCGCTTATTTCGATTTGACCGGTCTGCCGCCCTCGCCCGAAGAAGCGCAGGCGTTCCTGGCCGACAATTCACCCGCAGCGTTCGAGAAAGTGGTCGACCGGCTGCTGGCTTCTCCGCAATATGGCGAACGCTGGGGCCGGCACTGGCTCGACTTGGCCCGTTATGCGGACAGCGCCGGCTTCAAGGCCGATGAAACGCGCCCCAACGTCTGGCGCTATCGCGACTACGTCATCCAGTCGTTCAACGAAGACAAGCCGTACGACCGCTTCGTCAAGGAGCAGATCGCCGGCGACGAGCTTTATCCCGACGATCCGGCCGCGAAAATCGCCACCGGCTTCGACCGCCTGTGGCCCGACGAGAGCAACCTGGCGAATCCGATGCTCCGGCGGCAGGAAATTCTGAACGACATCACCGATACCGTGGGCGCCGTGTTCATGGGCATGACCTACGGCTGCGCCCGCTGCCACGATCACAAATTCGATCCGATTCTGCAGAAGGATTATTACCGCCTGCAGGCCTTCTTCGCCAATATCCGGAATGACGATCACGCCAGTCTGCTCACCGGCGACCAGGCCGCCGCCTACCAGCACCAGCGCGCCGAGTGGGAGGACCAGACCCGCGATATCCGCGCCAAGATGGACGCGATCCTGGCTTCGGTACGTACCGAGAGACTGAAAGAAGACATCGGCATGTTTCCCAAAGAGGCGCAGGAAGCCGTCTTTACTCCGCCCGAGCAGCGTACGCCGATGCAATGGCAGATGTATTATCGCAGCGCCAGCCGGCTTCCGTCCGACCGGGAACTGGAGCGGGCTTTGAAAGGCGACGCCAAACAACGCTACGCCGAGCTGCAAGACAGAACTGGCGCAAGTTCGACGGCCTGAAGCCCGCAGATCCGCCGGTTGCCGAAGCGATGTTCGACGGCGAGCCGCAACGCGCCGCCCGAGTTCATCCTCTTCAAGGGCGTTTGGGACGCCCCGCTCGACGAAGTGCAGCCCGGGTTTCTGACCATCCTCGATCCGGCGCCCGCCAAGATCGTAGCGCCCGAAGGACTGAATTCCACCGGCCGCCGCTCGGCGCTTGCCAACTGGCTGGCCGATCCGAAGAATCCGCTGACCGCGCGCGTCATGGTGAACCGGATTTGGCAAGATCATTTTGGAAAGGGCATCGTTGGCACTTCCAGCGATTTCGGCGTCATGGGCGAGCGGCCGGCCGATCCGCAATTGCTCGATTACCTCGCCACCAATTTCGTCGAAAACGGCTGGAGCATCAAGAAAATGCATCGGCTGATCATGCTGTCGAACACCTATCAGCAGTCGTCGGCATATCAGGCAGCAAGCGGCCAAAGTCGATCCGGATAATAAGCTGCTGTGGCGTTTCGACCGGCGACGCTTGGAAGGCGAGGTCATTCGCGATTCCATGCTGATGGCCGCCGGCCAGTTGAATCTGAAAATGGGCGGCCCTGGAGTTTTTCCGCCGCTCCCGCAGGGCATCAGCAACGGGTCGAAATATCTGGCGTGGACGCCGGAGAAAGATCCCGCCGAAGCCGATCGCCGCAGCGTGTACGTTTTCGTGAAGCGCAACCTGCGCTATCCGATGTTCGAGGCCTACGATTTTCCCGATACCTCCGAAAGCTGCCCGCGCCGCTATGCGACCGTCAGTCCCACGCAGCCGCTGGTGGGTATGAATGACGATTTGATGCGCGAATGGTCGCGAGAGCTGGCCGACCGAGTGCTCAACGATGCCGGCCTGTCGCCGGAGCAGCAAGTGGAGCGGGCCTTTCGAGTCGTCTTTAATCGCGCGCCCGAGAGATGACGAACGTCAGGCCGTTCTGGAATTCTTGAATAAGCAAGCCGGTGAGAAATCGGCGGCCAGACCGGCTCGCGCAGCGGCCTTCGTGGATTTCTGCCAGGCGCTGCTGAACTCCAACGAGTTTGTGTACGTGAACTAAGGAAGGACCGGACCATGGAGCGTAATCCGAATCATTATCCGCGAATATCCACGCGGCGGGATTTTTTCACGCGCACGGGCAGCGGATTGGCCGCCGTCGCGTTGGCTCAAATGCTGCATGAGGAAAAGCTTCAAGCCGCAACGGCCGGGGCAGACCCGTTGGCGCCCAAGCAGCCCCATCATCCTCCTACGGCGAAGTCCATCATCTGGCTGTTCATCGAGGGCGGTCCTAGCCACGTCGATCTCTTCGATCCCAAGCCGAAGCTCACGGAGCTCGCCGGACAGCCGATCCCGGAGTCGATGCGGCCCAAGTTTACCGCCATGCCCGGCACTTCCAAGAATGGCCTGATGCCCTCCAAGCGCACCTTCAAGCAGTATGGCCAGAGCGGCATCTGGGTATCGGACTGGTATCCCAACATCGCGCAACATGTCGACGATATGACCGTAATCCGATCCTGCTGGACCGATGGCATCAACCATTTGGGCAGCGTGACCGAGATGAATAGCGGCTCGATTCTGAGCGGCCGGCCGTCGCTGGGAGCCTGGGTGAATTACGGGCTGGGCAGCGCCAATCGCAATCTGCCGTCGTTCGTAGTCATGCTGGACGACAAAGATCCCATCGGCGGCGCCAAGCAGTGGAGCGCTGGATTTCTGCCGGCTTCTTATCAGGGCATGCAGTTCCGCACGGGCGACACGCCGCTCATCAACCTGAAACCTCCCCAAGGCATGACCGACGGGCAACAGCGCAACCAGCTCGGACTTCTGAAGCGGTTGAACGAAATCTGGTCCCAGGACAAACAGGAGGACGACGAACTCGACGCGCGAATCCGTTCCTACGAGCTGGCATATAAGATGCAGAGCGCGGCGCCCGAAGCAGTCGATCTCACCAAGGAATCCGAAGAGACCAGGAAGCTTTATGGTATCGACGAAGAAGCCACCCGGGCCTTCGGCAGCAATTGCCTGATGGCTCGCCGCCTGGTGGAGCGCGGCGTTCGCTTCATCGAGCTGTACTCCGGTTCAGGCAGCGGCTGGGATGCGCACGACAACGTGGAAGAGAACCATGGCAAGTGGTGCAAGGCGTCCGACAAGCCGATCGCCGGCCTGTTGACCGATCTCAAGGCTCGCGGACTGCTCGACGACACTTTAGTGGTTTGGGGCGGCGAGTTCGGCCGCACGCCGTTCAATGAAAAAGGCCTCGGCCGCGATCACAATCCTTGGGGTTTCACCATCTGGATGGCAGGCGGCGGCGTCAAGAAGGGCCACTACGTCGGTTCTACCGATGAGATCGGCATGCACGCCCAGGAATCGCCCGCTCACGTCAACGATATTCACGCATCCATGTTGTGGGCGCTCGGTCTCGACCATCTGCAGGTGACCTACATGCACAACGGGCGCGCCGAGCGCCCCACCGTCGTCGCCGGCGAAGTAATCAAAAACCTGTTCGCGTGACGCGCCCCTGACGAACCTTCTAACTTCAAGAAACAATCCGCCTCCAGTCACCATCCATAGACTGGGAGTCTAGGTGACAGCCCGCAAGAAGTATTGGCTCGCAGGGATCGGAGTAGTAATCGGATTGGCGGTGGCCGGCGCCTTCCTCGCAGCGTCGAGGATGGCCAAGCGCTTCGAGCCCATGATCCGCGAACAGGCTATAGCCTATTTGAGCGAGCGGTTTCATAGCCAGGTTGAAATTGCATCGCTGCGCGTCAACCCTCCCAAGATGTCGATCTTTCAAGTTCTGTTGCGGCACGGACGGGGCGCGATGGTTGGGGTGGAGGGCCAGGGCGTTTCTATGCGCTTCCAGGGAATGCGCGACCTTCCGCCACTCTTCCAGATCAAGAAGCTCTTTTTCATCGTGGATCTTGGCGTGCTGACAGCGCCCCGCAAGACTGTCGAATTCGTCTCCCTCGATGGGGTCGAAATCAATATTCCGCCGAAAGGCTATCGGCCTGCCCTCGCTGTATCCAATGGCTGGGGCAAAGACGCTTCCGGCAAACTGAACGTCCTCATCAAAGACGCCCAGTTCAACAATGCACTGCTCGTCATTCATCCCAGGGACAAAAGCAAGCAGCCGCTGCGATTCGAAATCGAGCATCTACGTATGAAGTCGGTGGGGAGCGATTCGGCCATGAAATACACGGCCGCCATGACCATTCCAAAACCGCCGGGGACGCTTCATAGTGAAGGAAGTTTTGGTCCCTGGATGGCGCTTGAGCCCGGAGATACGCCGCTGGTTGGCAACTACATCTTCGACAAAGCCAACTTGGGCGTCTTCAATGCCATCGCTGGCACGCTTAATTCAACTGGCCAGTTCGATGGGACGCTCGATACCGTTCGAGCCCGAGGCGAAGCTAACGTGCCGAATTTTCATCTGAAAGCAGTCGGCAATTCCATCCCGCTTTCTACACGCTTTGAAGTTCTGGTGGACGGTACCAACGGTAACACCGTCCTGCAGCCGGTGCGGGCGAGATTGGGAAAAACGAATTTCACCACTACCGGCACCGTGATCAAGCATGAGAATCAGGCGCTCCGGACTATCAGCCTCAAGGTATTGATGCCGCGTGGAGACATGCGCGATCTACTGCGGCTGGCGGTCAAAGGGCCGCCCTTCATGGAAGGCGAGATCAACTTGCGCTCGCGAATCGACATTCCGCCTCTGACTGGCCCGGTTAAAGACAAGCTCCGGTTGGACGGCGATTTCGATATTAGCGCCGCCAAGTTTCTGCGCTCCACCATTCAGGAGCAGATCGATCAATTGAGCCGGCGCGGGCAGGGCCAGCCCAAGAATCTTGAAATCGATGAAGTAGTTTCGAACATGAAAGGTTCATTCCGTTTGGAAGACCAGCTCATGACCTTCCGCTTCATGTCGTTTGACGTACCGGGCGCCAATGTCGAAGTGGCCGGAGATTACAACTTGGCCAAGGATATTATCGATTTCCACGGCGCGCTCAAACTGGATGCGAAAGTGTCGCAAACTATGACCGGCTGGAAACGTTGGGCGCTCCGGCCGGCCGATCCCTTCTTCTCCAAGCACGGTGCGGGAACCTATCTCAAGATCAAAGTGGATGGGACCTCGAAGCAGCCCAAGTTCGGCCTCGACCGCAAGCGCGGCGCCGGGGCCGGACAAGATTCGAAGACCGCTCAAAACACCAAACTGGATAATAAATAAGCGATTCCGCGCCGATGCTACGATGGAAGGGACCGGTCCTTCCATCATGAAATGCAAAATCTGCAATACGCGTAAGCCGCGTCGTTTCTGTCCTGGCGTGGGTGGCGATATATGCTCGATTTGCTGCGGTTCGGAGCGCGAAGTGACCGTGAATTGCCCTTTAGATTGCGTTTATCTGGTGGAAGCGCGGCAGCATGAAAAGCCTCCAGCCGCCAATGCCGGGCCGTTGCCTAACCAGGATGTGCGTATCACCGAGGAATTCTTGCGCGACCACGAGCCGCTGCTGATTTTCCTGGGGGCCAAGCTGCTCGAAGCTTCGCTGGAGATCGCGGGCGCAGTGGATTCGGACGTCCAGGAAGCGCTTGAGTCGCTGATCCGAACCTATCGCACCCTCGAGAGCGGTCTCTATTACGAGACACGTCCGAACAACCTGTTGGCCGCCGGCGTCCAGCAGAAAATTCAGGATGCCGTTCAGGAACTGCGCAAGGAGCTGACCGAAAAAGGATCCACGCCCATCCGCGACGCTGAAATCCTGGGGATTCTCGTGTTTCTGGAGCGCGTCGGTCTGCATGAGAGAAATGGGCGGCCGCGCGGCCGGGCGTTTATCGACTATTTGCGTGGCTATTTCCCGCAGAAGCAAGACGGCTCCGCGGATGCGCCTTCTCTGATCCAGGTATGACCGGTTTCATCGTATTTGCTCACGGCTCGCGCGTTGAGAGCGCCAATCAGGCTGTCCGTGATATCGCTGCCAAGATGGCAGCCTCGCGTGGCGACATCGTGGAGGCGGCCTTCCTCGAATTGAGCGGAGCCCGATCTGTCCGGTGCAACTGCACGCCTGCTGGCTCGTGGGGCTTCGCGCATCATCGTCATTCCTTATTTTCTGACCCTGGGCACGCATATGCAGCGCGATCTCCCGCGTCTGGCCCAGGAGGCTTCTCGCCAAAATGGCGGTGTGGAGATTGAAGTGACGTCCCCGCTGGATGGACATCCCGCGCTGCTCGATGCTTTGCTCGATCGCGCCAGTGAAGCCCAGGCTTCCGGCGAGGATCGCGCATGAAGGCCACGCTGGTCGAGTCGCGTGAAATTGCTCCGGAAGTGCGGCATTTTGTGTTCGAAGCACCAGGTGTGAAGCAGCTTCACTTTAAGCCCGGCCAGTTCGTTTCGTTCAATGAAACGCTGGGCGGCAAGAAGATCACCCGTGCTTATTCCATCGCGTCGCTACCGGCCGGCAACCACTTCGAGCTGTGTCTGAACCTGGTGCACGAAGGCATTTTTTCGCCGCACCTGTTTGCTATGAAGCCCGGCGACTCCGTGGAAATGACCGACCCGCTCGGTTTCTTCGTGGTCCGTAATCCTGCCAAAGACGCCATCTTTGTGGCCACTGGCACTGGGATTGCGCCATTCCGGTCGATGGCGCCGGACTATTTGAGTCACCCCCAGGCCAAGCAACTAACGCTCATTTTTGGAGTGCGGCACGAGCAAAACATCTATTATCGCGACGATTTCGAGGCGCTTGCCAGAGAACATTCCAACTTCAATTTCTTGCCAACTCTCAGCCGTGCGGAGCCATCCTGGCGCGGCCGGACGGGGCACGTCCAACTCCATCTGTTCGAAGCTATCGGCGACCGGCGCGACTTGGACGTGTACATCTGCGGCCTGAAGGCGATGGTGGATGACGTCCGAGCGATCCTCAAAGGGATGGGCTTCGACCGCAAGCAGATCATTTTCGAAAAATACGACTGATGAACCGGACCCTGGCACTAGTGGCGTTGATGATCCTGTTGTTCGCGGGCACGGTCGCCGTGCTGGTGAACGTTATGCCGGGTCCGCACAAGTCCATGGACTACCTGGTGATCGGCGCGGTGGCGACGTTGCTATGCCTGCTGGCGTTGTTCGTGGTCTTGATCAAACTGCCGCAAAGGCGCAAGCCGTAGCATCCTTCTACCGCGTTAAATCCGCACTTCCACCGACTTGTAAATTTCCTTGGTTTGCTCCAGATTCGCGAATTCGAGACCGGGGAGCCGGGCCGATGCGGTGCCGGCCGCGACGCCCCAGCGGACGCGAATCGGCGAAGTCTTTCTTCTTCGTGCTTGCCCAGACATAGGCCGCTGCCAGCGCGTCTCCGGCGCCGAGCGGGGAAACTGCGTCGATTCGCGGCGGCAGGACTTCCATCAACTGATTCTCGTTGATCGCCACCACACCGCGGCTGCCCAGCGATAGCAATACGGACTCCGCACCCATGGCCTTGATGCGCGTCACTGCTTCGACGAAATGCGCCCGCGTAATCAGAGCGCGGTTCAATAGCCGTTCCGCTTCCGGCTGGTTGGGAGTCACGACCGTTGGCCCTGCTTCCACACCGTGTAGGAGTGCATCGCCATCGGTATCGAGCAGCGTCTTCACCTTGCGATCGCGCGCCCGCCGGATCAGCTTGGTATAGAAATCGGACGCCACGCCGGGCGGAATGCTGCCGCATAGCATCAGCCAGGAGGCGCCGTCGAGCCGGCTATCGACGGTCTTTTCGATGCTCTTCAACTCCTCCGGCGTGATCAGCGGTCCGGGCTCGTTCATCTTCATCGCCAATCCCTGCCGGTCAGTCACGGTGAAGTTGGTTCGAATCTCGCGATGGATGCGCACAAGTTTTGTCGGGAAGCCCAACTTGGCCAGCAGCTTTTCGAACTTTTCGCCGTTGGCGCCTCCGGAGGTGGCTATCGCCAGCGTTTTGGCGCCATAGCATTGCAGGACGCGAGAGGCATTGATGCCACGGCCGCCCGCCGAATCGCTGCGCGAGAGAATGTACGCGCGATCCTCAAACACCAGCCGGTCCACGAATACGTTCCGGTCGATGGAAGGATTAATAGTGAGCGTGATAATCAACTCTCAATGTTAACCTGAACTATTGCGGCGGCATTCCCAGCTCCTGGCGTATGTGGCGCTGGCCGCCGTGTGTTTTTTCTGGGGAACCACTTATCTGGCGATCCGGATGGCGCTGGAATCGGTTCCACCGCTGATGCTGGTCGGCCTGCGATACACGGTCTCGGGGACGGTCCTGCTCGTCGCCGCATTTCTCGCTAAAGCGCACTTGCCCTCCGGCAAAGAACTTTTCTACACCGCGCTGTTCGGCGTAATTATCATCGGATTCGGCAATGGCTGCCTGGCCTTCGCCGAGCTTTGGGTTCCAAGCGGACTGGCGGCTTTGTTCATCACCACTACACCTTTCTGGATGATCGGCATCGAGGCACTGATCCCCGGCGGCGCACGCTTACACCTGCCCACTCTGTTCGGAATGTTGGTGGGATTCGCCGGCACGCTGCTCCTGGTCACTCCCAGTGCGATTCATGAAGGCTTCCACGGTCCGATATTGCAAGCTTTCCTGCTGCTTCAGTTCGGCTGCTGCGGCTGGGCTTTCGGTTCGATCCTGCAGCGTCGCAATACGACCAAAGCACACCCTGTAGTCAGCGGCGCGATCCAGCAACTGGCTACTGGACTGGCATTTCTTGGCCCGGCGCTGCTTACCCGAACGCAGCCCATCCCCTGGACCGGCCGCAGCTTCGGAGCCGTGATCTACCTGATCACCTTTGGCTCCGTGATCGGCTACAGCGCCTACGTTTACGCTCTCGATCAGCTTCCGGTTTCGATTGTGACCATCTATAACTACATCAACCCGATCGTCGCGTTGTTCTTAGGCTGGCTGATTTACCGGGAGACCGTGGGGGTGCCCGGAGATAGCGGCCATGCTGATTATTTTCGCCGGCGTGACGCTGGTGAAGCGATCGGCCGGAGTTGCCGCGAAGCCCGCCATCGAGAAGGCCGTCACGGGTTAAATCCTCGGGCTAGCGCCGCTGCTACATTCACGGCAGAAACCCGTAGAGCTTTCGGCCAGCCACGGAAGCCGCCGAAAAGGTTTCTCCCCGGCCTGTATGACCGTGTGTCCGTGAGGAGTCGTCTGGAGAGAAATGGCAGGTTCTCCTACTCATCTACGCCATCTCGATACCACGGCTGCTCGATACGCTGGATTTGCGGAACCGAGTCCACAAGCCAACCGCAAATGCGATAGGCGCCCTCATCTTCCAGGCGTATAGGGAGGTGCACTCGATTCAAAGGCAGCAAGAGATCTCTTCATGTGCCCACGTGCCATCCGGTAAATAGATCTTCCGGCTGTGATACTTTTTCAAGGTATAACGGTTGACGCCGCTTTTGCTCTGGTGCTCCACCAAAACAATGCGGTCTTGCCGCGTGCCAACCACATCGGGGTGAAAAATACACCACGCTCCATCGTCGATCTTGGGTTCCATGGAAGTGCCCCGTGCACGCGCGACCAGCTGACCCATCCGCTCCAGACTGGCCTCAAATCTCTGCCGGTTGGTCAGAACCGGAGCGAATAAATCGCCGACTCGCTCGAAACGGTCCAGCACATTATGGATGTTGAACTGTTGCGGTTCGAGGCCCTTCTTGACTTCGGACCAATCGAGCGGAGTGGAAACCGCGGCGCCAGGATACGCGCGCGGCACGTACGGAGCGGCGATGGTCTTGGCGCTCGAGATCTGCAGGTAATCGAAATAAACCTTGGCCTTCTTCCGTCGAGACACAGCTCGCGGCGTAGTGAACAGGTCAGGATTCTGGCGAATGACCAGGATCGAGAGGATCTCGGCGAAGGACCGGACTTGCTCATAGGTATAGACCGGATCGAGCGGGATATAGATGTGCATCCCGTCGCCGCCCGTGGTCTTTGGATAGCCCGCCAACCCGATGGAATCGAGCGTCTTCTTCACCAGTTGCGCGGCCTCCACGATCTTCTCGTAAGGGCAGCCCTCGGTGGGATCGAGATCGATCAGAGCGAAGTCTGGATTATCGAGCGAGCCAAGGCGGCTCATCCAGGGATTCTGATCGATGCAGGCCAGGTTGGCGAGGTAAAGCAGCGTCGCGCGATCGTTGCAGATGATGTAGTGGATCTTGTCCTGATTATGTTCGGAGAAAATCGGCTCCAGCCGAACCCAGTCGGGAACTTTGTCCTCGGCGTCCTTCTGGAAAAAGAAATCGTGGTCGATCCCGTTGGGATAGCGCTTGAGTGATAGTGGCCGATCGCGCAGATGTGGAATGATCAGGTTCGCGACGGCGTCGTAGTAGTTGATGAGGTCACGCTTGGCGATGCCTTCGCCGGGATAAAAAATCTTGTTGAGGTTGGTGAATTTAAGCCGGCGTCCGTCGATGTCCACGATCATCTCTGCAGGTGATTTCGGTGGAATCAGTGGCTCGCGTTTGATGAGTTGCGGAGGAGTTTCCGAGCCGGACGGTCCAATGACTTCGACATCCGCACCGCCATCGCCGGGACCCTCGCGCACGCACTCCTTCGGGTCTTTGTCGGGCCGAAGCCCGAGAAAGACGGGAGCTCGAAGCAGTCCATCGGGCGTGACTTCCAGGAATTTGATCTCAGCCACGAGTTCAGGCTTCACCCAAGTGACGTCGCGAAGTGCTTTCACCAGCCCCGAGAACGGACTCTTCTTGGTGATGAGCGGTTCGATCCGCGAGTAAATCTCCGGGAGCGACTTGTCGTTAAATCCGGTTCCGACCTGGCCGGCATGCACCAGCTTTCCATCCTGGTAACATCCGAGCACCAGCGAGCTGAAGTAGTCGCGTTCGCCATGAGTGAAGCCGCCGATTACGAAATCCTCGGTGTTGAGAACTTTGACTTTGAGCCAGTCGCCGCTGCGCCGGCCTTCGTACTTGCTTCCGCGCCGCTTGGCCAGTATACCTTCGAGTCCGAGTTGGCGAGCGGCCTCGAGCATAGCGTCGCCCGAGATAGTGAAGTGGTCCGAGAGCCGTATGCGTTCGGTGGGCGTCACGATTTCGGACAAGAGTCGCTTGCGTTCTTCGAGAGCGACGCCGCGCAGATCGTAGCCATCCAGATAGAGCAGGTCGAACAAAAACAGAGTCACGGGAGTAGAGCGCGCCAAGTGTGCGATCGAGTTTGGATCGCCGACGGAGATACGCGGCTGGATCAGGTTGAAGCTCGACTTGCCTTTATCGTCCACTACCGCGATTTCACCGTCCAGCACGGCGGTCGAAGCTTTGAGGAAGCGCGGCAGAACACTGAGCTCCGGATATTGCTGATCGCAGCGCTTCTGGCTGCGCGTGAACATGCAAAGTTGGCTGTTTTCGACAAAGCACAGCGCGCGAACACCGTCCCACTTCACTTCATACAGCCAATGATCGCCGGCGGGTGGTTTGTTCGCGATAGTAGCGAGCATAGGCGTGACGGAGCGCGGCATCGGTGATTTCACCGCGCCTTTCAACTCCGCGAGGCTTTGCACTCCGGCGGAATGGCCTGCGACCGCGGGGAGATTTTCGGTAATCTCCTGCTGGCTGCGGCCCGTAAGGACACTGCGCGCATAGTCTTCAATGTTCCAGGCCGTTCTCGCTTCGGCGTCTTTTTTCTTGATCAGCAGCCATTCATTGCCCTTGCCCCGCCCGCGCATCAGGACCAAAGCAAACTCGCCGCGCAGTTTTTCGCCATGGAGCCGGAACTTCAGGTCACCGCGCTCGATCTGGGCGTTAGCGGGGACACCATCGCCGAGCAGCTCGTAGGTGCCGCGGTCCCAGAGCATGACGCTGCCGCCGCCGTACTCACCTTTCGGAATATTTCCCTCGAAACCGCCGTAGTCGATGGGATGGTCCTCCACATGGACCGCCAGGGCTTTCGACAATGGCTCCAGGCTGGGACCTTTGGGAACCGCCCATGATTTGAGCGTGCCGTCAACTTCCAGCCGGAAATCGTAATGCAGCCGCGTTGCGTCGTGTCGCTGGACGCAAAAGTAGTTGCCCTGCGACTGAGCCGGCGTTGCGGGCTTCGGTTCAGGAGTTTTGTCGAAGGACCTTTTGCGCTCGTATTCCTTCAGCGACATTCAAGCACCATGGTCCCATGGCCGGACGCGCGGAATCCAACGCGGCACGTGAGCACTGAAGACTTTGTACTCATCGCCAAAGGTGGCCCGCAGCCTCGGCTCTTCGTATCCGATGACAAACAAGTGAGTGCACAGCCATATGAAGAGGGCGTACTCAAGAAGGCGAACGCTGCCAAATAATAATGCCTGACCCGTGACTACCAATAGCAGCGCGACATACATAGGGTTCCGCACGAAGCGATAGAGCCCTTGGACAACCAGGTGGCGCGTGGGGAAGATCGGCGCCGGGGTCCCAATTCCTTGCATTGCGAAGCGGGCGAAGGAGTCTAAAAGCACAGAAACTCCCACAACGACCAACAGAACGCCTACGGCTCGCAGGAATGCGAAGCTCCCATACGATGATTCCATGTGCCAGCGAGTGATCCGATAAGGGATCAGACCGACAACAGTCAAGGGGGCGATCATCAGAAAAATCAAGGATCCGATGACAGCGAGTATTTTTCATCGTTGGTCGTTCACCATATCCGGTTTCACATTACACTGAGAGGTTTGTCAACCTAGGAGGCCTCAAATGGCGGAAGACCGGTTCTACTGGATGGGCGATGACTTCGGCGACGGCGGAGATGGCGGTGATTTTGGCGATGATGGCGGTAACGGCGACGATGGCGACGACGGGTTTGGCGACAACCAGGACGATCGAGAATCCCGATGACCAGGACCCGGATGAGGATGACGAGCAGCCTGACGACGATGGTGGCGACGGCGGCAATGGAGACGACGACCAGAACCTGGATGACTATTTCAGCTCCGACGAAGACCTGCCGCCAGTCGACGACGACGTCTTCGCCAGCGCGTCCGATTTCCCCAATGCCGACGCCAGCGACTTCGAAGATGACCAGGGTGACTGGACGCCTGCCGATTATCAGGAATCCGCGCAAAACCTCTTCGGCGACCACGAATTCTTCGGCGACACTCTGATCCAGCAGAAGACCGACGAAGGATTTCAGCCGTATCAGGACGAGCACTTCAACAGCGCCTTCGAACAGATCGCGCCAGGCACCTCAGAGACCGTGCATCTATTCGAGCGCGATGGCAAACTGTTCGCCTTCGGTCTGGTGTCGCAGGCTGTACTCGAGATGCTGATGGCCAGGTACAGCGGCATCGATCTTAGCGGGCTGGAAGTGGGCGTGCCTCCAAAGGGCGACCCAGTGCCAACGCAGCCGCTGCCGCCCGCCTTCGCCAACGTTGTCGAGCAAGATGCCGTGGATTTGAGGAAATACTGCACTCCCATCGGCGATCAAGGCCAAACCGGCCGGTGCTCGGCGTTCGCGTGGACCCACGCGACGGAGATGTCGCGCAATATCCTGCAAGAAGAATCGCCTCGGCTGAGCCCGAACTTCACCATGCTGGAGTTTCAGCGCATGCAAGGTGATGCTCAGGATTACCAGTATGCATACTCGGGCGGCGACGGTACTATCAGCGGTCCCGATCCGGGTGGGGTTCTGGTGGAACACGGCACCTGCCGGCAGGAACTGTGGCCGGATGACCGTCCACAACCGACCACGCGCGAACAGCAATTGGTGGCCGATGCTGAGCGCTATCGCCTGGAAGGCGTTCCACTGCCTATCGCCGTGGACGACGTTCGCAAGGTCCTTAGCGCGGGCTGCCCCGTTCACGTTTCGATGAACACGGGGTCCGCATTTTCAGATGTGGGACGCGATGGAGTGTTCAATGCGGCTGAAGCGCCTTGGGGACGGCATGGGCGGCACGCGATGCTAATTGTGGGTTATACGGGGAACTTCTTTATTCTGAAAAATTCTTGGGGAACGGACTGGGGCGACAAGGGATATGCTTATGTACCTAAGAATGTCCTTGCCGCCTCAGATCCGGAATTTGTGGCCGTCCTGTTAAAGAAACCACAAGAATGAACTGTTAGCGGCGGTCTCGATCCCAGTCGTCGTGATGTTCGCGAAATTGACGAAGTCGAGCAATGTCATCGTTCAGAATGTCGCGGTCTCGACCCGAAAGCCGATTATCGCTGACCACCCGTTGCAGAGCCCCCAGTACGTCATCCAATGCGCGCTCATCATAGCGATGGTCCGCCATCGCGCTCTGAAGTTCGTTCAGCTCCTGCTTCGCTTTCTCGATTCGATACTGATCGCCCCCGCCAGTGAACCAAGTGGTCTGGACGTGGTTCAAATCGTCCCGCACCTTTTCGAACATACGCGCGCGCCATTGGTCGCCGCGATAATAATCGTCCCGGTCCCGGTGGTAGCGATCATCGTCGCGGGGCGGTTGGGCCTGCATGCTAACGCCTAGGCCAAACAACATCAAACTCGTACCTGCGATAGTTCTTAGAAGTAAATGCCTCATCGTATGTGCCTCCTCGCCCTGTATGACGCCTGGGAAGAACCCTTGCTTCAGGCAGAATTTATTATTCCCCGTTAAGAACGGTGACAAAAATGTTAGGCGGCCGTTAACGCCAGCCGTTACGGGCGCGGAAATCTTGGAGTTGGTACAAATCTCGCGCGAGAACCTCGCGATCGCCATAAACCAGCCGGTTACTATTGACCACATGTTGCAACGCCGAAATGGTGTCGTTGAGCTCATGCTTGTTGCCCGAGCGCTGGAACTCACTCAGCTCCTCGCGGACCTTATTGAATCTCCGGCGGTCGCCACCGTTCCAGTTGGAATTCGCTTCAGCGCGTTCGATGTCGGATCGCAGGCCATTGAACAAATCTCCGGGATTGCGTTCGTACCGGCCGTAGTACGGGCCGCGGTCGCTATAGCGGTCGACTGGGGGAGGACCCGGATAATACTGCGGTTGGGCGCTAGCGCCGACGGCGAGTAGGCCCGCGATTGCGAATATTGGGAAAGATCTCATCGAAAAATCTCCTCGGCAGTTTCGACGTATCGAAAGACCGCCGAAGATTCACATCGATGATTATTTGCGCTTAATGCAGTGGTGCGAGCGCCTACTGCTTTTCGATCCGCATCCCGTAGAACGACCGCCACACGAAGAAGATCGAGATCAGCAGGAAAACGGCCGCCAGGATATTCGTAAAGGTCGGCCCTTGGTCATGGGTAAGCGACACAGCCAGTTCCACTGCGAGCAAACCGAACAGGGTGGTGAACTTGATGATCGGATTTAATGCGACCGAGGAAGTGTCCTTGAATGGATCGCCGACCGTGTCGCCCACCACCGTGGCATCGTGCAGCGGCGTGCCCTTTTGCTTTAGCTCGGTCTCTACGATCTTCTTGGCGTTGTCCCAGGCCCCGCCCGCATTGGCCATGAAAATGGCCTGGTAGAGCCCGAAAAGCGCAATCGAAATCAAGTAGCCAATGAAATAATAGGGCTCGACGAACGCGAATCCGAGCGTTGCGAAGAACACGGTGAGGAAGATGTTGAACATCCCTTTCTGCGCGTACTGCGTGCAGATCTCTACAACTTTCTTACTGTCGGTGACCGAGGCCTTGGTAATGCCTTCCAGTTTGATGTTGGCCTTAATGAACTCCACCGCGCGATATGCTCCGGTGGTCACCGCCTGGGTTGAAGCGCCGGTAAACCAATAGATGATCGCGCCGCCGGTGATCAGGCCCAGCAGGAATGGCGGATAGAGAATCGAAAGATTCGACAACCGTTCGGGTTTCAAACCTTCGGTCAGCGCCACGATGATGGAAAAGATCATAGTGGTGGCGCCCACCACGGCGGTCCCAATCAGCACCGGCTTGGCGGTGGCCTTGAAGGTGTTGCCAGCGCCATCGTTCTCTTCCAGATTCTCCTTGCCCTTTTCGAAGTCTGGCGTGAATCCGAAATCCTTCTGGATTTCGCCCGAGATTCCAGGGATCTGCTCTATGGTAGAAAGCTCAAAGACGGACTGCGCATTATCGGTCACTGGGCCGTAGGAATCCACCGCGATGGTCACTGGGCCCATACCGAGGAAGCCGAACGCGACCAGGCCGAAAGCGAAGACTGCCGGGGCGATCATCAAACCTCCAAAGCCTGCGTTACTGATCAGATAGGCAATCGCCATCAGGGCCATCATGGTCAATCCCAGCCAGTACGCGCTGAAGTTGCCGGCTACGAAACCAGAAAGGATGTTCAGCGATGCGCCGCCCTCCGCCGAGGACTTTACCACTTCGCGGACGTGCCCTGAATTCATCGAGGTGAAGACTTTCACTAGTTCGGGAATAATCGCGCCGGCCAGCGTGCCGCACGTGATCACCGAGGAAAGCTTCCACCATAGCGTCGTATCGCCGCCAAGATCGGGAATGATCTGGCTCGAAACGATGTAAGTGAAGATGATGGAAACAATCGAAGTCAGCCACACCAGCGAGGTCAGCGGCGCCTCGAAATTCATCTTGGCGACGTTAGCGTAGCGGCGTTTGGCGATCGCACTGTTGATGAAATAAGACAACGCCGAGGAGATAATCATCACGACGCGCATGACGAAAATCCACACCAGAAGCTGGACCTGAACAAGCGGGTTGTTTACCGCCAGCAGGATAAAGGTGATCAAGGCGACGCCGGTTACGCCGTAGGTCTCGAATCCGTCGGCGCTGGGTCCCACCGAATCACCCGCGTTGTCGCCGGTGCAATCGGCAATCACGCCCGGGTTGCGCGCGTCGTCCTCTTTGATCTTGAATACGATCTTCATCAGGTCGGCGCCGATGTCGGCGATTTTAGTGAAAATGCCGCCAGCGACGCGCAAGGCAGCAGCGCCCAGCGACTCGCCGATTGCAAATCCGATGAAGCACGGCCCCGCATAATCGCCAGGAATAAAGAGCAGGATGAAGAGCATGATCACCAGCTCAATACTGATGAGCATCATGCCGATGCTCATGCCGGCTTTCAGCGGAATTTCGTTGCAAGGATAGGCTTTGCCGGTGAGGCTCGCGAATGCCGTACGCGAGTTGGCGAAGGTGTTAACGCGAATACCAAACCATGCGACGCCGTAGCTTCCAGCGATGCCAACCAGACTAAAGCCCAGGATGATTGGCAGCGTGATACCCACCGATTTGCCAGGCACCGGCGCCAGCCAACCAAAATACGCCGCGATGATCACGGCGATGAACACCCAAAGAATCAGAAGAAACTTGCCTTGCGTAATGAGGTAGGTCTTGCAAGTCTCATAGATCAACTCCGAGATCTCGAGCATCGACCGGTGCACGGACAGGTTGCGGAGCTGTGTGTAGGTTAGCAGGCCGAACAGGAGCCCGAGCGCACAGACCGCCAAGCCCCACATCAGTAGAGACCGGCCGTTTGTGCCGCCGAGGAAGGTGGCCTGGGAAAGATCGGGAATGACCAATTGCGCCTCGCCGCCCACGGTGCTGGAAGCCTGCGCAAAGGCATGCGACGGCACACTCACGAGCATCACAGCCGCGACGAGAAGCGGCAAAATCAAACATGCGGCGCGCCGGCACGAGGGCACGCGAACGATCGGCATTCGATCCAATCCTCCTGAGATTAAAGGAGATCCCCCCGGTGGAGGGACCCAAGGACGAGTATTACAGCAGCCTGAATACCTTCGAACACGATAGCGCACTGGGAGAATATCCGCAACTTGAGGTACTGCCAGGACCTAGGCGTGAGCAGGGAATTATGCCTTGGGACTTGAAGCATCGGGGAGCCGACAGGGGTGAACGCGTGATTCGAAAAAACGAAGCCAGCTCCGGGATTGAATGGGCCTCGGCATGGCGGCGAGTTCAGGCCCAGGCAGGGGGTCGATGGGCGGGCGCGGCCACGGTGTGGGGTTAGGAAGTCGCTCAAGCGGAGACTTTCCTATTTGAAGACCAGGTGAGCGACTGTGGATTCGAGATTCAAGTAGATGATCGCGACCGCAGTCAGATCGAAGGCGGCGTGCGCACACATCAACATCCAGATTCGCCCGGTGACCGCGAAGACCGTTCCGAATGCGAGACCTGTGATGATTGCCTGTTGGGCGCCAGCGAGCCCTTGGTCGAAGTAGTGGAGCGACCCAAACAGTGCGGCCGACGCGAACACCGTTATGATCCGGGCGGCTCGACTCCGTCCGAGCAGTTTGCCGAGCCGCTCGAACATGTAACCACGGAACACCGTCTCTTCCCCGAAGCCCCCCACGAAAATCATGGTCAATACCACGGCTGGCAGAGTAGCCGGATTTCCCGCTAGATAATGGTAGGCCTGATTGGTCGGATTGGCCCCGAGAAGCGGCATCACGATCACCTTCATGAGGAATTTGAACGTGACGCCGAAGACGATACCGACAACTAGGCTCCCTGTCCAGCTCTCGGGCCGAACGTAGCCGATCTCCCACCATGGTGTGCGCGACAGCCTCGCCCACACCAGAACCAGCACTGCGCCAAGCGGCGCCACGATCTGACCGGCAGCAATGACGAGCACCGCAAGAATGCCCAGCGGACCGAATCCTCGTAGCTCAACGGCAAAACGATCTTGGGGTGGTAGCGCGTATGAATCCGAAGCGCCTGCCGCATCGCTCATCTCACGAGCTCCATTTGGACCGACAATGCTTGACACTTCGGCAGGACATAGTCTTAACGGTATACCTGATGCGAGAGAGCGCGCAAATGATGCCACGGTTCGTCACTCCCTGATAGTCAGCCGATTCATTAGGTCGAGATATTTCGTGGAGTGGTCTACACATCGCCAGTTGCGGACCAACGCAGATTCCAGGCCAGCCCGAAGCGATCGCTTGGGGACCCGTCGGGGCGACGATATCGCGGCGCGATGGACTAAAAGGGAGGTAGCAGGACGGTGTGCCGACATCGAAACATCGTTGGCAAGGTACTGCAACCGGAGGCAATGCTGGCCACGTCCTACGAGAAGCGCACCACAACGCGCCAGCGTGGACGTCGATCGAGGCGCTGTAAAATCGTTTTAGGGAATTGGAATGAAACTCGCAGCCTGTATCTGCTTATTTGCCTGCCTCGCCTGGAGCCAACCGCCCAATAGCGCCAGAGTGGACCGCGTGGGCGCGACCGGCTTCTTGCAACTGGAGGCGGACAGCTTTCGAAGTTTGACGCCCCAACAGCAGGCGCTGGCTTATTGGCTCACCGAGGCGTCCATCGCGATCAATCCGATAATCTACGACCAGATGTCGCGCTTCGGCCTGCGGCAAAAGGCGATCCTCGAAATGATCGTGGCTCATCCGGATGGAGTGAATCGCGCGAGCTACGACAAGATCCTGGCATTCACCAAATTGTTTTGGGGCAACCACGGCAATCACAATGAAACCACCGCTCAGAAATTCCTGCCGGAATTCACGTTTGACGAGCTGAGGGACGCCGGACTGGCCGCCGTCCGCCATGGAGCGCGGGCGTTCACGGAGGCTGTTTTCCTGAAAGAAATCGACGAGCTGAAAGCGACGTTATTCGATCCCAACTTTGAGCCGCTGATCACGGCCAAGAGTCCGCGTGGCGGTCTCGACATTCTGCAAGCCAGTGCCAATAATTTTTATTTCGGTGTTACGCTGGCCGACCTGAAAGGATTTTCCGAAAACTACCCGCTGAATTCGCGCCTGGCCAAGATCAATGGCCGATTGGTGGAGCAGGTTTATCGCGCCGGTACGCCGGATCATCGCATACCGCCTGGACTCTACGCTGAGTATCTATCGAAGGCGAATTCTTATTTCGAGAAAGCGGCGGAGGTGGCCGAGCCCCCGCAGGCACAGGTAATCCGCGACCTGATCCGCTATTACCAGACCGGCGATCCAAAGGACTGGATACATTTCGACATCGACTGGGTGCAGAACAACGCGCCGGTGGATTTCGCCAATGGCTTCATCGAGGTTTACCGCGATCCGCGCGGAGCCAAGGGCACCTCGCAGAGTTTCGTCACGGTGACCGACCAACGCGTCAACTCACTCATGGTCAAGATAGCGGAAAATGCGCAGTACTTCGAAGATCGCGCGCCGTGGAAGGCTGAATACAAGAAACAGGGCGTAAAACCGCCGCTGGCTAAAGCGGTGGAGGCGGTCATCGAAACCGGTGACTTTCACGTCACCACGGTGGGAGACAACCTTCCCAACGAAGACGAGGTCCACGAGAAGTACGGCAGCAAGAGCTTTTTGTTCACCGGCAGTTCGCGAGCCATTTCGCACGCCAGCGGGAATGGCATGCTGGATGAGTTTGCGGCATCGAAGGACGAGATCGAGATATGCAAGAAGTATGGCGACGAAGCAGACGATCTTCTGACGGGACTCCACGAGATCATCGGCCATGGCTCCGGCAAGTTGAGCCCGAAACTCACGCACGAGCCGACCTTCTATCTGAAAGAATATTTCTCGACGCTGGAAGAGGCGCGGGCGGACCTGATGGCGCTGTGGAATGTCTGGGATCCAAAGCTGCGCGAGTTGGGGCTGATTTCGAATCCCGACGTGGCCAAAGCGATGTATTATTCGTCGGTGCGCGTGGCTCTCACACAACTCCGGCGGATTCCCAAGGGCGACACCATCGAAGAGGATCACGAGCGTGACCGCCAGCTCATCGTCAATTACATTCGAGACAAAACCGGCGCCATCGCCGAGGAAAAGCGCAATGGTAAGACTTACCTGGTGATTCGCGATTTTCAAAAGATGCGGCAGGGAGTTGGCCAGCTGCTAGCCGAGTTGATGCGCATTAAGGCTGAGGGGGATTACGCCGCAATCAAGGCGCTGGTGGACAAATATGGCGTTCACTTCGATCCGGCGCTGCGCGATGAAGTGGTGGAGCGCTACAAGAAGCTCGATATTCCGACTTATTGGACGGGCATTAATCCGGAGCTGAGCGCCACTTTCGATTCGAAGAAGAACGTGTCGAAAGTGGAGATCTCGTATCCGCGAGATTACGTGAAGCAGCAGCTCGGGTATAGCCAGATGTATAAGGGTGTTAATTAGTCGGAGCGCAGGGCTTGCATGACGTCGACGCGCGCGGCGCGGACCGCCGGCAGTAGCGACGCGAACACGGCGGCGGCCAGCAGCACAATCGCCGCGCCCGCCACCGGAGCGGCGCCCGGCATCCGTATATCAGTGAAATAGCTGCCCGCCAGACGCGCCAGCGCGAATCCGCAAGCCGCGCCTGCGATCACGCCCGCCGCAGCCATCACGGCGCCTTGGGCGAGGACACCCAGTCACTAGATTGCCGGGGCTGCGATCCAATCGCCAGCCGGATGCCGAACTCGCGCGTCCGCCCGCTGACCGAGAACGCCAGCACGCCCGCGACGCCGACCACCGCAATCGCCAGCGCGACGGCCGCGAAACCGCCGAACACCAGCGCGTTCAGCCGGTCCGGCGTCAGCACTTCCGCGCGGACGTCTTCGAGCGTCGCCGCGCGCTCCACTGGCTGGTCCGCGGACATGTCGCGGATAATGCGCGTGACGGGCGACACCAGCGCGTACGGATTCGTGTGGGCATGAACGAACAGACGGCCTCCCCCGATTTCCTGTCCGAAAGGGTGGTACACGCTCAGCGCCGGACCCGGTACCACATTCTCGTCGTCGATATCGGCCACGACGCCGACGATGCGCCGCGGCGCGGCGCTGACATCGATGAACTTCATCACCGGATCGGTCCACATCAAATGGTGGTTGACCGCATCCTGATTCGGGAACATGCGCTGCGCCACGCTCTGGCTCACGATAACGACCGGCTCGCTCCCTCTGCGATCGGCATCGTTGAAATCGCGTCCGGCGATAATGGGGACGCCGAGCGCCGCGAAAAATCCAGGCGAGACGGTGCGGAACCGCGCGCGCGGATCTTCTTCGCCGGGAGCGCGAACGTGGCCGTCCGCCGAGAACTGGAACCGGGAACGAAGTTGCCCGCGTCGCGCCACGGAACGACGGTGCCAACCGCGACGCGATCCACGCCCGGCAGCTCTTTAATGCGCCGGATCGCTTCCTTGTAAGATGCCACGATCTGATCGCCGGTGCGTCCGTACGTCGTCACGGGCACATTCAACGCGAGAACATTGCGCGTGTCGAAGCCGGTCTGCGCCGCTTGCAGTGCAAGCAGCGTCTTGAGCAGCATGCTGGCGCCGGCCAGCAGCACGAAGGACGCGGCGATCTGCGTCACGGCGAAGACCCGCAGCCGGCGGTTGGTGCTGCCGGTGATCCGCACGCTGCCGCTCGACAGACCGAATCCATGCGACGTGTCGGCCGACGGCAGGCGCGGGACAAACGCCAAAAGCACGGCCGCGATGATCGCCAGCACAGCGCCGACCCAGAGCATGCTGGAGTCGACCGTCAGATCGAGCGCGCGAACCGAGAAGCGGGAGGCGTAGCGAGCCAGGATGGCCACCATCGGCCGCGCGCTCAGCACGCCCAGCGTCGCGCCGGCGCCGCAGAGCAGCAGGCTTTCGGCCAGCAGCGTCCGGCGCAGCGCGCCGGTGCTTGCGCCCAGCGCCGCACGGATGGCCAGCTCGCCTTCGCGCCGAACGGTCCGCGCGAGAATCAGGTTGGCGACGTTCGAGCAGGCGATGACGAAGACCAGCGCCGACGCCGCCAGCAGCACCAGCAGCACGGTCCTGGCGCGCGACGTGATCTGGTCGCGCAGACCGCACCGCCTCGATCCGGAAGTCCGCTTTCGGCGAATACGCTTCGGGATGCGCCTTTGACCATCGCGCCGTGGACTGCGCGCAGCTCGGCGCGCGCCGACTCGAGATCCGCGCCGGGCGCGAGCCGTCCGAATAGCTCCGTCATTCGATGAACGCGTCCGGTCACCATCGTCGCCGACAGATGATGCGGGCTGGTGACGACGTTGGCGATGATTTCGGTTTCCGCCGGATACGGAACCGACGGTTCCAGCACGCCCACGATGGTGGCCGAGCGCGAGCCGAGCCGGATACGCTTTGCCGAGCACCGACGGATCGCTCTTGAGCCCCGTCGTCCAGAAACGATAGGTCAGCACCGCCGCGCCGGCGGCGTTCGGGCCGTCGTCACGCGCGTCGAGCAGCCGGCCGAGCACCGGGTGCAGCCCCATCACCTCGAAATACGATCCGCCGACGACTCCCGCGCGGACCTCGCGCGGCTCGCCGAGACCGACCATGGTGAAGCCGATGGTGGAGAAGTCGCCGAACGCGCTTAGCGTTTTGACGCGGTCGCGCAGATCGTGGATCTCCGGCACGGAGAACGCAGCGTTCTCGACGCCGATGCCGCGCGCGCTTTGGCGGATATAGATCAGCCGGTCCTCGTCGCGGTTGACGAGCGGCCGCAGCAGCACGCCGCGCACCAAGCTGAAGATGGCGGCGTTGGCGCCGATGCCGAGCGCCAGCGTGAGCACCACGGTGACCGTAAGCCCTTTGGTGCGCATGAGCGACCGGGCCGCGAATTTCAGGTCGTGCAAGAAAGTCAGGAGGGAATCGGCCATTGTTAGAAACCTCGAATCCGCTAACTATTTGACCGCAAATTTAGGCAGAACCGTGGGCCGCGAGTTGGTCAATAGCTCCTGGTCAGCAGCTTGGCGCCTGCGCCAGCGAACGTAATCGACTAGCCAGCGGGTGCCCTCATAGGTACGCCAAAAAGGGTTCGTGCGGAGCAACTCGTTGCGGGCGCTCAAGATTTCGCGACGCGCAAAGCGTTCCAGTTTGTCGCCGTGTTCAGGGAGCGCCATCCAATCGACGGTCTCGGTAGACATCCGGGGCTCACGGCATGCATTCAACTCCATCACTACCATGCGGCCATCGGTGGTTATGGGGTCGCCGGTAGCATTGCGGGCGAAGCGTGGGAGGTCTTCTCGAGTGGTCCAGTCCAAGATGTCAGCGCAGGATGTGAAAGCCAAATCATAAGCCACTTTGTCGCGCTCCTGATCGACGTTCTCCTCGATCTTATGCGTGAGCCTTCCGCCTGGACGTAGATATGCGAAATCGATATCCCGGGTAGCGGCTCCAATCCAAATCTCCTGACCGTTCAAGGTAAGAGCTTCCCTCCACATCCGAATATGGTGACGCTTGGCAACGTCGTTCAAACCCTTCTCCCAGGACATATCCGGTTGGGCGCCATTCAACAACAAAGGAGACATTGGCGCGGCTAAATCGCCGCGACGCTCGGCAACGGCGCGAATCCAAGTTATGCGGCCGCGAAGGGACGAGCGATTAGCTTGGATCCAGCCGGCGGCATCGAAGGCAGTAACGAGTTGATCGTGAGAGCCAATGAACAGCACATTTGTGAGGTCCGATGACCGGCCGGAGCCTGGGGCGTGAGTGCGGTACGGCAAGGCCGTAACAACTTGCTCCAGCTCATCGCGATGGTCGTCTGTAACGGCAAGCTCCTGCCCCCAGTTGAGCGGCGTGTCCAGAAACAGGGGGCGAGTCAAGTTCAAGGTCAGCTCAACGCCCGCGGGATAATAGATCTCGGGCTCCGGAAGCTGCACCAGGATCGACCTGATTGCCCAAACGGCCAGGGCCGCATGAAACTCCCACTGAAGCGCTGTCCTTATGTAGCCGCTAACCCTGTAACAAAGGCTGCCTGTCGAGCGGACACCTCGGATGCGGCCGTTGCGGTTAACGCGCTCGCGGCCGTTGTCTACTTCCGCTACCCGCGCGGAAATCGGAATCTTCTCACCGCTAAGCGAAATCAATTGATTGAATTCTAAATCGAGTCCGGCGGTTTCGTGGCGCAATCCGAAGCCGACGCGGGTTACAGCTTTCACATTCCCGGAAAGGATGGTTCCGGCCGGCAATGCCGTTTCGCCGTCCAGGGTTACAGGTGCAATCAGGACCGCGCTGAGGGGCGATCCAGCACGGCTCGCATAAGAACCGACCGTGGACATGAGACGGACGTGAAGTTGGGTGCCGGGCGGCGCGACGCGATTGGTGAGGGCGCTAATCGAGAACAGGAGGCTCAGCAGTGCCGGCGTCATGTTCTGTAAGCCTTCCTAAGATCTGTGCTCATCTGCCCCGCCTGGATGCTAGCCCAATATTTATATCGGCGGAGCGAAGGGTCGCTATAGAGGCGGCGCAGGGACTCGGTCAACGCGAAGCCTCGGGGCGCGCCAGATTCGTCTGGCTCTTAGCATCGCCGGTCCGTATCACCATATTTAAAGGCTCAGGTGCCGTGGATGCGCGGCACCTGGCATGTTAGTTTATCACGCGGCTTAGTCGGATGCGACAAAATCCTCGGCTGTCATCGAGTCGTCATAAGCGGAGCTCCGAATCGGCCGGAGCCCAGCTGCTGCAGGCGCTTGCGAACATCCTCCGATAGAACCATCGGACTGGACGTGCTGTGCGAGGCAGCCGAGATACTCTCGCCGGCGGCTTCGCCATTGACGGGAGTCGCCAGATATCCGTGAAACGCGCCGGTGCTATCAACGGCTATCCCGATGATCTGCCCCTGGGAATTAATGGAACATCCTGTGATTAGGAACAAGGGTGAATCGGCGGTAGCTAGGCTGTTGAGGTCGGTCATCACACCGTTCCGCCAGAAAAATGCGCGTGGGTTAAACTTTGCGTCCAATGACACGCCGACTAGATCGCCTGCGTCGTTAATGCCGATGGCAAGGCTATTGACGTCACCGGGAAGTGTGCCGAGGTCTTGCATGCCTGTCGCCTGAGTCCATAGGAATCCGTGAAAGTTTGTGTCACCGGCCAAGTCCGAATTACCAACCACCTGACCTTTGTTATTGAGGTTTACAGCTTCAATTCCGTCGCCGTGTCCCGTCCCGCCGAGGGTGCCGAGGTCGGTGACCGTACCTGCTTGCCAGAGCAAGGCGTGAAGAGGCAAGAGATTGACCAGGCTAATCGTGTTGAAGGTTGTGCAATTGCCCGACGCGCCAACCACCTGACCGCTGTCGTTGATCGCGAAGGCGGCTCCGTCCGGGTCGCCGCCGACGGTAGGGAGTTCCTGCACCTGGCCATTTACCCAGACAACCGGCTCAAACTGCAGCCTTTGGGCACCGGAGGCAGGGCAGGTCTGGTCCGTTGTGGCATTCTCCGCCATCCCGGCTATCTGGCCTCCCTTGCTGATCATGTTGGCGCTGCCGTTGTTGCCCCCCAACGTCGGGAGCGGGGTCCACACGCCTGATTGCCATAGAAATGGTAGGCAGGTAGTACCTTTGGCGGGAAGCCCCAGCGCCTTGGAGCCGCAAAAGTCCTCACTATTCGGATCTGAAGTCGACGTTTCAGCTTGGCCTACGGCCTGCCCATGTTCATTAATGCCAAACGCTATGCTGTTCTGTCCTCCGAATGCCGGGGGTCCAAAATCTCCCCTCCACACGTCGTACCAGAGGACAGCATGCTCGGTGCCGTCAGGAAAACCTGCGACGCCGCTTACCAGGCCATTATTGGTTATCACGAACGGCTGGCCAGCCGCTCCGCCTACAGAACCAAGGTCCCTGACGGTAAAGCGTGGCGCCGGCTGTGCTATTGCAAGCGCGGCGAGCAAGCTGCTCGCGGCTATCAAGGTCACGATTGATTTCATATGTCCCTCCATTCAGGTAGGCGTGGAATGCACCCGGAAACTATCATTCACGGGGAGCTATAATTCACCCGATAGGCAATGCAAAAGGCGGAACAACAAGACGATGACGTGAGCACACTCCTCCGTGCCTGGAGCGAGGGTGATCGGAAAGCGCTCGAGAGGCTGACCCCCATCGTCTATGACGAACTGCACCGCCTGGCACGCCGCTACATGAAACGCGAGCGTCCCGGTCACAGCCTGCAGACCACGGCTTTGGTGAATGAAGCCTACATGCGCCTGGTGGATTATAAGCGCATGCAATGGCAGAATCGAGCCCATTTTTTCGCGGTTTCGAGCTCAGTTGATGCGGCGCATTCTGGTTGAACACGCCCGGCGGCATAACATCAAACGCGGGGATGGCGTGCCGCATGTTCCCTTGGAAGAGGCGTCCATGGTAGGCGGCGGCCCGGCCCGGGACCTGGTGGTCCTCGATGACGCGATGAACGCGCTGGAGCGGCTCGATCCACGCAAAGTGCAGGTGGTTGAGATGCGCTTCTTTGGCGGACTCAGCGTGGAGGAGACGGCCGAAGTGCTCAGGGTTTCGCCCATCACCGTAATGCGCGATTGGAACACGGCTAAAGCCTGGCTTTATCGCGAAATAACCGGGGGCGCGAGTTGAGTCGCGGACCCGATGGATTCTGAACGCTGGAAACAGGTCGATAGCCTGCTGCAGGCGGTGCTGGACCGCCCGCTCGAAGAGCGGGATGGCTTCTTGCGGGACGCATCCGCAGGCGACAAGGCACTGGAGCGCGAGGTTCGGTCGCTGCTAGCTTCGCAGCAGGAGGCAGGCAGTTTCCTGGAGAGTCCGGCCATAGAAGTGGCCGCGTGGGCGCTCGGCGGCCGGCAGAGCCCTGACCCGCAAACGCAACCAGGGAACGATCTGCCGATCGGCCGGACGATCTCCCATTACCGTCTGGCTGGAAAGCTGGGCGGCGGCGGGATGGGCGTAGTCTACAAGGCTGAGGACCTCGAGCTGGGCCGTTTTGTGGCATTGAAATTCCTGCCCGAAGAACTAGCTCGAGACGCACAGGCACTGGAGCGCTTCCGCAGGGAGGCCCGCGCGGCCTCGTCTCTCAATCACCCCAATATCTGCACCATCCACGAAATCGGAAGAACGGACGACCGGTCCTTCATTGTCATGGAATTTCTGGATGGAACCACTCTGAAGCATCGCATCATATCTTCGGCCGAGGGCGGCTCCCTGGAAATCGATACCCTGGTTTCGTTAGCTATCGAAATCGCCGAAGCCTTGGACGCAGCTCACTCCGCTGGCATAGTCCATCGCGACATCAAAGCCGCGAACATTTTCGTCACCAAGGGCGGTCACGCGAAGGTTCTCGATTTTGGATTGGCGAAGAGCCTGGGATTTGCGAAACCTGGTTCTCTCCACGAACATAGCGCCGACGCTGGCGAAACCGCGGGGCCGACCCTCACCTTGGACGAAGAACTGACCAATCCAGGGGGCGTGGTGGGGACGGTGTCGTACATGTCGCCGGAGCAAGTCCGCGCGAAAGTTTTGGATCCGCGCACGGATTTATTCTCGTTTGGGGTGGTGCTCTATGAAATGGCTACTGGGAAGCTGCCATTTCGCGGGGCAAGCTCGACCATAATTTTCGATTCCATACTCAACCGCGAACCGACTCCTGCAGTGCGACTGAATCCCGACTTGCCGGCGGAATTGGAGCGCATTATCGACAAGTGCTTGGAAAAGGACCGCGACCTACGCTACCAGCACGCTTCGGAAATTCGAGCCGACCTGCAGCGCCTGAAGCGGGATTCGGGTTCGGAGCGGGAAACGTCGACACGAATGTCGACGCAGCACGCAAGAGTGCGTGCGCCACTTGCTGGGACGGTTTTGCTGGCGTTCGTAATCGCTGGCTACTTCTATCTCCACCGCACACCAAAACTCACGGACAGGGACACCGATTGTCCTGGCTGATTTCGAGAATACAACCGGCGATCCGGTATTCGACGGCACCCTCCGCCAGGGGCTCGCCATCCAACTTGAGCAATCGCCCTTTCTGAAAATCATGGACGACGAGCAGGTACAACAAGACCTGCGGTTGATGAGCGTTGCTCCCGCGAGCCATATCACGAACCAAATCGCACATGACATCTGCGTGCGGGACGGAGCCACGGCGACGATCGGCGGCTCCATCGAGAGCCTGGGTAAGAACTTCGTCATTACGCTACAGGCAGCCACATGTCAGGGTGGTGCGACGCTGGCACGGGAACAGATTCAAGCGGGCGATAAAGAGCACGTCTTGAACGCATTGGGAACCGCCGCTACTGCCATGCGAGCCAGGCTGGGAGAATCACTCAATTCGATCGAGAAGTTGAATCGTCCGCTCGAGCAAGCCACCACGCCATCGCTGGAAGCTCTCCAGAACTACAGCGCGGGTTATTCCGAGATGGGACAGGGCCAATTTCTGGCCGCTGTCCCGTTGTTTGAGCGCGCCATTGCACTCGATCCAAATTTCGCGATGGCTTACTTCATGCTCGGTGTCGCGTTCAAGAATGCGGGGGACATAGAGCGCAGCCGGGAATACACACAAAAAGCTTTCGGTTTGATCGACCGGGTTTCCGAGTATGAGCGGAACCTCATTGCGGCTACCTACTACTCGTATGATGGGCGGTCTGACAAAGCGATTGACGCAAATCGGTTGGGTATCCAGAACTATCCCCGGTATTGGGGATTCCATAACGACTTGAGTGTCGAGTACATAGACCTGGGGCAATTCGAAGAGGGGCTCAAGGAGGGCCAGGAAGCGACTGGGCTACAGGCGAACGTTGAACCTCCGTACCGGCGCCAACTGGACGCCTACATATGCCTGGATCGGCTCGCCGAGGCGAAGCAATTAGCGGAGAGACTGCGGGCGCGGGGACTCGGCGGAGCGAGAATCCACCAGCGCTTCCTCGAAATCGCTTACGTCGAGGGCGATGATGCGGCCGCTGCGCGGGAGATTCAATGGTTCGCAGGCAAGCCGGCGGAGTACCTCAGCTTTGGCTTGCAGGCGGCCAATCGGAATGTCCATGGCCAGCGTCGTGAGGCAAGCAAATTGTACCAGCGAGCCGCGGAAATAGCGCGGCGCCAGGGGCTCCGGAACGCCGCCGCCGAATTTGAAGAGGCCGATGCACGTGCCGACGCGCTGTCGGGTGATTGCCAGGCCGTGCGGCGACTGGGGCGTCCTGCGCTGGCACTGGCCCTATGCGGCGATGCGGCGCAAGCGGAGAAGCTTGCCGGGGAGACTTCGAAGCTTTTTCCAAACGGAACCCTCTGGAATGCGGTGCAGCTACCCGCGATTCGCGCTGCACTTGCGCTCAAGCGCGATCAGCCCGCCAAAGCCGTGGAACTGCTGGCGTCCGCCTCTCCGTACGAGCGTGCTTACCCCGAGGCGGTGTACCTGCGGGGCTTGGCTTACCTGGGTCTGCGTGAAGGCGCTGAGGCAGCGGCTGAGTTCGAAAAGATCCTGAATCACAAGGGCGCCAATTGGGGCAGTGCTTGGCAACACCCCTATTGGGGACAGTTCTACTCGCTTTCCTATCTGGGGCTGGCGCGCGGCTCCGCGCTCGCCGACGACCCGGCGAAAGCCAGAAAGGCCTACCAGGATTTCCTCACACTCTGGAAAGACGCCGACCCCGACATCCCGATTCTCCAGCAAGCCAAGACGGAATACGCCAAGCTGCAGTGATAACGCGGCTTGTTATGGCCTGATGGTAGGCGGTTAGGCCGGCAGCGCCATAGCGCTAAGGACGAACCAGACGGCGCAAACGTATTGCTTGTATCATGTTGTTTATAAAGCCCCATTCAGGCAATCGCGGAAAGCGCCGATGACTAGACTGTGACGCAACGAGCCTTACTTTTAGCAACTGCACTAGGGCTCTCTTCCTGCGTATTGCTCGCCCAACCGGATCGCATTCCTGAAAACCTGGATCCGCGGACCCTGGTTGCCATAAGAGGCAACGTCAATCCAAAGGCGCAAGCTCAGTTTGATAGAGGGCCCGCCGATCTGTCGCTAAGACTGGACCGGATCACACTGATGCTGAAGCCGGCTGCGGACCAACAAGCGGCCTTAGAAACGCTGCTTCGGGAACAACAAGATCCGGCCTCCCGGAATTATCACACTTGGCTGAACCCAGAACAGTATGCGGATCGCTTTGGCCTCAGCCCAGCCGATATAGAAAAGATCGTTTTCTGGCTGCGGTCGCAAGGGTTGACCGTTGACGAGGTCGCTCGCGGCCGGAATTGGATCGCTTTCAGTGGTTTCGTCCCCGAAGTACAGGCTGCTCTACGTACCGAGATTCATCAGTACAACGTTGGCGGTGAGATGCATTTCGCAAACTCCAATGAGCCATCTGTTCCCCGGGCGCTCACCGGAGCTGTCCTCGGTATTTTAGGGTTGGATGATTTCTATCCAAAGGCGCCGAAACATCTCTGGAGGCCGCCAGGCGTGATTCCGGACTTCACCTCTGGATCGAGTCACTATCTGGCGCCTGATGACATCGCCACTATTTACGATCTGAAGCCACTGTACAACCTCGGATATTTCGGCAACGGGCAAAGCATCGCGGTGATGGGTCAGTCGGATATTGTCATGTCGGACATCAGTGACTTTCGCGCTAGGTTCAACCTGCCGGCCGCCGTCCCCACCAAGATTTTGGTCGGCTCAGATCCTGGCTTCGACCCTAATGATCTTCAAGAAGCGGATCTTGATCTCGAATGGGCCGGCGCAGTCGCCCGCAATGCGAACCTGGTTTACGTCTACTCACTAAACGTCTTTAATGCGGTGATGCACGCCGTGAATCAAAATCTGGCGCCGATCATCAGTTACAGTTTCGGCGGATGCGAACCTGGAACGAGTTCCTCAGTCGGCCAGTCATATCAGCAAATTGCACAGCAAGCCAATGCTCAAGGCATCACTTGGGTGGCGGCATCCGGAGATGCGGGGGCAGCCGGATGTAATTCTCAAACAGACCCCACGGCTACGCAAGGTTTCGCTGTAAACCTCCCTGCTAGCGTTCCAGAGGTCACTGGCGTGGGTGGCACGGAGTTCAACGATGGCAGTGGAACCTATTGGGGGAGCACGAATGGTGGAAACTTCGGTTCCGCACTATCCTATATTCCCGAGATAGCCTGGAACGATACCGCTAGTGTTGGGACCTTGGCTGCCTCGGGCGGCGGTGCCAGCATCTTTTTTCCGAAACCAATCTGGCAGACCGGACCAGGCGTTCCAGGTGATGGCGCGCGCGACGTCCCTGACCTGGCACTTAGTGCGTCGGCTAGCCACGATGGTTACCTTTACTGCAATAGCGGCAGTTGCGTCACGGGCAATCCCTTTTCCGTGACTACACTCATCGGCGGAACTTCTGTCTCGACACCCATATTCGCTGGTATTCTCGCGGTGCTTCAGCAGTACCAACTCAGTGAGTCATTCCAAACTACGCCGGGCTTGGGCAACATTAACCCGGCGCTTTATCGGCTGGCGCCCAACGTCACCAATGTTTTTCACGACGTCACTACGGGCAACAACATTGTTCCTTGCACGCCTGGCACGACGGACTGCCCAATCTCCGGATCGTTTGGCTACAACGCTGGAGTGGGTTATGACCTGGTCACCGGGCTAGGCTCGGTTGACGCATGGTCACTAACCAGTTCCTGGCACACCAGCCAGTGCACATACACGGTGCCCGCGTCGACAACGGTATCAAGCCAGCCTTCGGTTTTCTCGCTATCTATCGGGACCGAGAACGGCTGCCCTTGGACGGTATGGACCAATGCCACCTGGATCACGATTAACCCTTCTACCGGTACCGGGTCGGGAACCGCCAATCTGTCATTTGCGGCTAACAACACGTCGCAGCAACGCGCTGCCATGGTCTATGTCGCGGGTCAGACCTTCACGCTTACGCAAAATCCCCCAAGTGCCTCGCTTTCGATTAGCAAGACGCACTCCAGCAATTTTACTCAAGGACAGCAGCACGCGGTCTACAGTGTGACGGTATCGAATGCAATGGGCACAGCCCCAACCAACGGAACTGTGACGGTGACCGAGGCGTTGCCGTCCGGGCTGACACTAGTTTCGATGGCCGGCTCGGGCTGGACTTGCGCGTCGATCACATGCGCTCGGGGCGACGCTCTGGCCACGGGCGCAAGCTATCCAGCGATCGCTGTAACGGTCAACGTGGCTGTCAACGCGACTTCGCCACAAGTGAATCAGGTAAGTATATCTGGCGGTGGATCGCCGACCGTCAGCGCGAGCGACTCCACGATCATAACTGGCGGTGCACCTACTCCCGCATCCCTGGTGATTCGTAAGACGCACTCCGGCAGTTTCACTCCAGGGCAGCAGAATGCGGTGTACACCGTAATCGTTTCGAATATGTTGAATAGCGGGCCGACAAGTGGAACGGTGACGGTGACCGAGACCCTGCCGCCGGGGCTGACGCTGGTGTCCATGGCGGGAACAGGGGCGGGTTCGGGCTGGATTTGTTCCTCGACCACGTGCACCCGGAGCGATGCTCTGGCTGCGGGCGCGAGCTATCCAGCGATCACGGTGACAGTTAATGTTGCGCCTAGCGCGAATTCTCCGCAAGTAAACCAGGCGAGCGTATCTGGCGGCGGTTCAGCGAGTGCTAGCGTCGCCGATTCCACAACCATCAGCGCCAATCAGCCGACGTTATCTCTCAGCGAAAAATCGCTCAACTTTGGCGTGAGCAGCTCCCAGGCGACCAGCAGCCAGACCATTGCCGTGAACTTCACGAACGGTTCGGGGGCGGCGTGGACCGCTTCTTCAAATCAGCCCAATATCGTGGTTTCGCCGGCGTCGGGTGCTGGTGACGGAACATTCCAGGTCAGTGCAACGGCGGGATCGAGCGGCGTTATTACCGTCAGCGCCCCGGGAGCGGCAAACTCACCCCAATTGGTCTCGGTGAACGTCTCGAGCGTAGCGCCGGGCGTTCCCTACGGCTATTTCGATTCGCCACTAAACAATACCACCGGCGTGGCCGGAGCCATCCCGGTCACGGGTTGGGCGCTGGACAATATCGAAGTAGCGAGCGTAGGAATCTGGCGCGAGCCTGTGGTTGGAGAAACAGCCTCCCCTAACGCGCTGGTGTTCATCGGCAATGCCGTTTTTGTGGCCGGTGCGAGACCCGATGTCCAGGCCACCTATCCAAATGCGCCGTTCAACTACCGCGGCGGCTGGGGCTATCTGCTGCTGACCAACTTCCTGCCCAACTCGAGCGGGTCGGGCGCGCCAGGTAACGGGACCTACAAGCTCCATGCCATTGCGGTGAATACGACAGGAAAAGCTTTCGATCTAGGGACACGCAGCATCGCCGTAGACAACGCGCACGCCTCCAAGCCGTTCGGGACCATCGACACTCCGGCTCAAGGCGGCGCAGCATCCGGGAATGCCTACGTGAATTTCGGCTGGGCGCTGACTCAGAATCCTTACGGCATCCCCGTCGACGGCTCGACGATCACCGTGATCCTGGATGGAGTAGCGGTGGGGCACCCAACTTACAATCAGTTCCGAAGCGACATCGCGAGTTTGTTTCCGGGCTTGGCAAATAGCAACGGAGCGGTCGGCTTTTATTTTATAGACACGACGCAGCTCGCCAATGGCCTTCACACCATAAGCTGGAACGTAGTCTGACAACGCCGGAAGAAGCGATGGGATCGGCAGCCGGTACTTCACGGTCGCAAATACAGGCAGGCGGAAATGTGTCTGCCGTGGACCAGCCGATCGAGCCGGGCCAGATCACCGCTGACGCGACCGGCGTGTATTCTATCTCGATCGAGGAGCTGGATCGGATCGAGCTGCCAGTGGGCGCCACACATGGCGCTTTGCTGATGAACGACGACCGCCAGCCACTACCGATTGGGTCCGCGCTTAAAGCCGGGCGTTTCTATTGGCAGCCGGGCCCCGGATTCCTGGGCGAATATAACCTGTTGTTCGAGCGGGCGGACTCGACGCTGGTGCGCGTACGCATCAACATCAAGCCGAAATCTTACGCTGCACGGGAAACTCATTAGCAAGGCGGCTTCGGATCACAACTTCGAGAGTTCCTCGAACATATTGGCGAGCGCCTTGCGGAACTCCGCCGGCGTGTAGACATCGTACAGATGAGGTTGCAGGGGCTTCAAAGTGTGTTCGAGCGAATCGACCGGTTCAGTCACCGGCCCACGGACCGGCTGCGAGATCGAGCCTCGCCGCAACCGTCTTTGTTCCTGCTCGAAGGGATTGATAGGCTGTCGCTCCGGAAGGGAATGATAGCGAAATAGAAGACCTCGGCATCCGGTTTGCCGGCGAGTTCGATGGGATGCAGGTCCTCACCGGAGGCGAACGCCATAGGGCCGCTAAGCACGATCAGGACGGGCCAGGGGTCATTCTTTGAGTCTGACTTGGCCTTCGGCGCGCCGCTCTCTATTCGGCGGCTGACCTGGGATACGAAGAACTGCGCGTTTTGCCGCCGATTCTCCAGCGCATGAATATCGATTTTATTGGGACCTGCCTCCTTAAGCGATGCTCCCAACTTCGGCCAGTCAAGGTCGTGTACGACGTCTTGCTGGAACATCACATGCTGGGTGGTGAGGTCAAGTAAAGCTACATTCAATGTTCCATTCCGAACACTCGTCTGAGAGAGTACCTTCAAAGCGGGTATCAGGCTGGTCAAACTCAGATTGCTGATTTGCTCGGTTCGCGAAGGCTCGCCGGCTGAGACGGGCGATGCGTTCACTAATACATCGACTCGAACCGGACGGCGTGTTTCAAGCGGTAAGTTTAATCGACCGGTGATGTTCGGCAAGAATAGATCGTCCGGTGACTGTGAGGCTTGCAGAATCTCTACCGGAGGCAGATCACGCCAGGAGCCCGCCAAGGGATCGTTCTTGAGCGGATTCACATGCAACTGGAGCTGCATGGCGCTATGCTCCTTGGTGGCAGTAGCAAGAACTACCAGCGAGATACGATAGTCGCCCGGGATGACAAAGGCCGACGGAATGTACGAGACGTTCGACTTGCCGATGTCGTCCTTGACTAGTTGCAGATCGATGGCTTCGTGAGTCTGGTAAACCCGGTTTTCTTTGTCGGTGAATTGCGCTAACACCACGAAGAAACCTTTGCCGCTGCGCCGCGCGAGCTCGTTTCCATCCACCTGGATATCGATCTTAGCTTGTAAACGCTGATGATTGGAAAGTTCAACCGGCAAGACGCGCGCGGTCCAGCGGATATGCGCCTGATCGCCCTGATCGACCCAAGTGTCAAACGGAATGTTCTTGAACGCGGGATCCAGAGGGCCGCTTTGAGCTAATATCGCCCCAACTCCGCCGGCCAGAAGAGAGGCGGCGACGATCCGGAGAAATCGGTGCATAGCCGTTCGACGTGCGCCGCTCAGATCACCGTTTCAGTGATTCGACGCCGAGTCGTCAGGTTCCTTTCTTGGTTAGTTCCCTGTAGACCACCTCGGTGAAACCGGCAAAATTCGGGCCGCGGCCGCCACCTGGTGCAGTCGCCGGAGGGGGTGGATCGACGGCGGCCTTGATCTCATCGAGGGACTTCCCCTGTGCGACCATGGCCTTGATCTTCGCGCGCTTGGCTTCGGTGTCGGCGAGTCGCTTCTGAATGTCGCCTTTGGTCTGCACGTCTCCGTGTCCAGGCACGAACGTGTCTGCGTTGAGAGCGGCAATTCCCTTGGTGGTGGTGATCCAACCTTCAGACGATCCGTTCTTCTCCAAGTGGATGAGCGGATCGGGACGCTGGGTGGCGATAATATCTCCGGTGAACACGATCTTCTCGCTGGGCAGATAGACGATCAGATCGCCGCTGGTGTGCGCCGGCACCCAATGCAAAACTTCCACTTTCTCGCCGTCGATTTTGAGATTCTCTTTGTTCTTGGAGACTACCTGGGTGGGAAGATGATCCTTGGGTGGCGCGCCCCGTCCACCAGCAGCCAGAGCGGCTTCCTGCTCCTTCTTGTTGTTCTCGTGCGCAATGATGGTGATGCCGGAGGGGAACGAAACCAGCCCATTGACGTGATCGCCATCGCTATGCGTGAGGATAACAGTGGTTACCGGCTTGGGTGTGATTTTCGCAATGTCATCCAACAATTCTTTTCCGCCCGCGGCAGTGGTCTTGGCGTCGATAACGATCACGCCTTTGTCGCCGACGATAACACCGCTGTTTCCGCCACCACCCTCGATCCAATAAACGTTAGGCTTCAATTGGTGGACCATGAACGGCGCTGCCGGCGGAGCTTGCGCGAGAGCCGACGCGGCGAAAATGGTGACGGCGGCGACACCGAAGGAAATACCCGTTCGATAATGCATAGGTGGCATTCTCCTCTTCAAAAAGACTCTAGCACGAGCGGCCGATAGCCAGCGAAATCGTGGATCTGTCATCTTAAGAAGTAGGAGCCTTTTCGAACAATATGGCCAGATATTTAGCTATCGCGGTGCTAGCGGTCCTGGCAGCTTGCAGCCAGCCGGCGAAAACGCGCGAGGCCGCGAACGTGACTCGCGCCACTCTGGACAATGGGCTGCGGGTAGTGGTTGTGCGCGATCCCTTGGCTCCGGTAGTGACACTGGAAGAGAATTATCTGGCCGGCGGCGATGAAACTCCTGCTGGCTTCCCGGGAATGGCGCATGCCCAGGAACACATGGCGTTCCGTGGGTGCGCGAACGTGACCGGAGACCAGATTGCCGCCATCAATGCTCAACTGGGCGGATTTACCAACGCTGATACGCAGCAGAACATTACGCAATATTTCAATACCGTCCCAGCCGAATATCTGGATTTGGTGCTGCGTATCGACGCGGCCTGTATGCAGGACGTCCAGGACAGCCAGGAGGAATGGGACAAGGAACGAGGGGCCATCGAGCAGGAGGTAGCGCGCGATCTTTCGAATCCCACCTATAAATTCATTACTCGTTTGAACGAAGACCTGTTCGCCGGGCACTCCTTACGCTCACGATGCGCTGGGCACCCAGAAATCGTTCGACGCAACCACTGGCGCGGCGCTCAAGGATTTTTACAAGAAATGGTACGCGCCGAACAACGCCATCCTGGTGATTGCCGGCAGCGTCGATCCCGACGCCACAATCAAAAGAGTCAAAGAGCTTTACGGGCCGATTCCGAAGCGTCCGCTTCCTTCGCGGGCGGAGGTGAAATTGCAGCCGGTGAAGGCGGAGTCTTTCACCATGGAGAGCGATCTGCCTTATCAACTCGTATTCCTGGCGTATCGGACCCCTGGCAGCGACAGCCCGGATTACGCCGCGACCCGGGTGTTAAGCGAGGTCCTATCGAGTGAGCGCGCGGATCTGTATACCCTGGTGACAAAGGGTGATGCGCTGGCAACGGAGTTCGAGGTTGCGGAAACATATCCCAAGGCGAGTGTTACATTCGCGGCGGCGGCCATTCCATCGGGCGCGAATGCATCCGCTATTACTTCGAAGTTGAAGGAAGTGGTTGCCGGTTATATCGCGAAGGGATTGCCTGCCGATCTGGTGGAGGCCGCTAAACGCAAACTCGTGGCGGCGGCGGAATTTGAGCGCAATTCGATTCCCGGTCTGGCGGCAAATTGGTCGGAGGCGCTGGCCTCGCAAGGGCGCAATTCTCCGGATGAGAACATCCAAGCCATACAGAAAGTGACCACTGACGATGTCAACCGCATCGCGCGTGCCTATCTTCCGGCCCAAAATGCGGTGGTGGCAGTGCTGGCGCCGGCTCCATCAGGCAATCCCGTCGCATCCAGTGGATTTGGCGGAGCCGAGCAGCTCACTTCCGCGCCATCGAAACCAGTGAAGTTGCCGGACTGGGCCGAGACTGCGCTGAAATCCCTCTCGGTTCCGACGGCGAGCGTGCATCCCGCCGATGTTACGCTGGCCAATGGAATCCGCCTGATTGTTCAGACCGAGACCATCAGTCCGACGATCACCGTGGTGGGCGATATCCGCCGCGAGGATAAGCTCGAAACCCCGCCCGGCAAAGATGGCGTGGCGGACATTCTGGAGCAGTTGTTCTCCTATGGCACGACACACTTGGATCGGCTGTCGTTTCAGAAGGCTCTGGACGACATCGGGGCGACCGAGTCCGCTGGAGGGGGATTTGGGGTCCGCGTGCTCAAACAGTACTTCGACCGCGGAGTGCAGCTTCTGGCGGACAACGAATTGAATCCCGCGCTCCCGATCGACGCATTTCAGGTGGTTAAACAGCAGGTTGGCCAGTTTGCCGCCGGGAACTTGATGAGTCCGGAGCATCGGACTCTGCTCGCGCTGCAAGCCGCGCTGCTGCCGAAAGGCGATCCGGCGTTGCGCGATGTCACGCCACAAACGGTTTCGACTGTGACGCTGGATGATGTCAAGGCGTACTATGCGAAGGCCTATCGCCCCGATCTCACAACGATCGTGATCATTGGCGACATTACGCCCGAGGAAGCGAAGGCGGGAATCGAGAAATATTTCGCGGCCTGGAAGAGCGATGGTCCTAAGCCGGACGTGACGTTGCCGCCGGTGCCTCCGAATGGGCCGGCGGCCGTGACAGTGCCGGATCCAGGCCGTATTCAGGATGACGTCACGCTGGCCGAAGAGGTGCAGCTCAATCGGTTCAATCCGGATTACTATGCGATGCAGCTCGGTAACCACGTGCTGGGCGGCGGTTTCTATGCGACGCGGCTATATCATGATCTGCGTCAGGTGGCCGGATTAGTCTATAACGTCGACGATTCATTGACGGCAGACAAGACCCGCGCAATTTACACCGTGACCTACGCGTCCGATCCGGCCAATGTGGCTAAAGCCCGGGCACTCATTCAACGGGATTTGATCGCGATGCAGAAAGCAGACGCAACGCCGGAGGAATTGCAGCAGGCCAAGGCGCTCTTGTTGCGGCAGATTCCTTTAGCGGAATCGAGTTACGATGCCATCGCCGGAGCGCTGGTACGGCGGGCGGAAATCGACCTGCCGCTGGACGAACAAATCCGCGCGGGGCAGCATTACTTCGACTTGACCGGGGATCAAGTGCGGGCAGCATTTGCGAAGTGGATCCGGCCGGACGATTTTGTTCAAGTGGTGCGCGGTCCTGCGCCACACTAACCGCAGGTAACCATACCGGATTCACTTCGTCAGGCCGGAACAATCGTAGACCAAACGGCGATTGCTATTGACCAAGGCGAGTTTCCCTTGGACGACCAGCTCGATGCTGGGATCGTCCAAAGCGTAGCCGCAGATTTTTCTCGCCACATTCTTGTAGATCCTGATCTCGGGATAAGAGGGAACGTTCAGTTCGCCGAGCGACCAGTCGAAGATATCCAATTCATTCCGGTTCGGCCCTTCTTCTGTCACGTAGTCCTCGATTTTGTCCGGCAGCCGGTCGAACGCGGCATCGCTCAAAAATACTACTCCCGAGGTTTTGTTCCCCGAATAAAGAGCCGAGGAAAGATAGTGATCCCAAAGGTTGAAGAAACTGAGCATGGGAAGCACGGCAAATAACACCAGCACGATTTTCTGATAAGCGAAGTCTCGCCCCCAGATAATGTCCCGTGGCGCCGGGTCGTCCGTTCGACGGAAGAAAAGGATCGGCACGAACGCAATCATCGCCACATTCCAAGGCCACACGACAACGTTGAGTCCGCGCCCTAGCGGGCCGATCGTGACCAGGATGAAAACATGCATTGCGATGGCGGTCAAAACTGCAAGAGGGCGAAAGCGTCTGATGAGAAGTCCAATACCGGCGGCGCATTCGAGTAAAGGCGCCAAGAACGCCAGATGGCGGACTAGCCACTGTGCGACGCCAGGCTGCGCTCCCATAAAGGGCTTCAGTAGAAAAGGAAATGTATCGCTAAGGAAGTTCGGATTCAGTTTTGCCAATCCACTCCAGACATAGGTCGCCGCAACGATGAGGCAGCAGGTGTTGAGGGCAGCCGCCGGACGGTCCCGACCTGCCAGGGCGATGGCCAGCAGCATAAGAGCGTACTGATAGAACCAGGGTTGCAATCGCGACTGATCCTGAAGAACCAGCAGCGCGAGCAGCACGAATACCGCGACCAGGATTTCGCGCCGCGGGAAGACAGCGGCCGCGATCAATAAAACAGCCAGCATGAAAAACAGAATGTAATCGCCAGGCGAAGGAATCGGCCTGATGAATGACCATACCGGCGTGAGCGGGTAGAAGCGCGAACTTAGCCAGAGCTTGGGCGACAGCGCGAATCCAGCCAGCAGTCCCAAGATCACGCTGATTCGCAGCAGTGCGATTTTCACTTTCGGGCCGAGTTGGCAAACTCCCGTGGATAAGCCACAACCTTGTTCGGATCAGCGCTCGGGTCTACTATCACTCCAAAAAACGGGACCATCATCTCTTCCCAGGTTTGGTCGCCCCAAAAGACTTCGCGATTCGGATTGGGATTGAACCTATTATTCGCGGAGTTGTCAAAGTGAGCCTCAACCTGTAGCTTTGTGCCCTTCGGTACCAGGATTGGCTTTTCAAGGTCGTAGCCGAACTGCCAGTCAAAATCGTATTTCACGCTTAGCGCGATCTGCGATTTACCGTTGGGATAAACCAACCGGTAGGTCATATCCTTTCCGCGAAGATGCATATGGGGCAGGAACCACACCAGTTCCGCCTTTTGTTTGAACACGAGCTCCGTGCTGGTCTCCCAGTTCGGATCGCCAGGTGGAATGTGGAAGTGCTCAGCATCTCGAAGCGCAGTCGGGATGACGGTGAGGAACCGGCGCGACGGTTTCTCCTTCGCCAGCGTGAATCCGACTTTAGTCTCGTCACTGGTGGCAGTTCCGTTCGGTGTGTAATGTACCTGGATCACGAAGTCGGAACCAGCCGGGATCAACTTCGCGCCTCCGTGCAGACGATAATTCGCGGGCGCGGTGCCTGGAACGTAAACAGCTTCGATGCCCCGAAGCGGACGCAGCCGATCGTCTTTCGGGACTCTCTCGATCGCGATCCCCTCGGCATCACGCTCCTTCGGCTCCGACGTCGGAACACCATATTTCACGCCGGGTTTATGAGGTACGACAAGCAGGTCCGCATGATGCACCACCGAGCGATTGCCCGGCAAGATCTCAATGGCCGTGACCCAGGTGTCCTTGTCGAAGCAATTTGGGACGGTGACCTCCGTCAATTCGAGAACGCCTTTGGCCGGGACGGGGAACGGTTCAGGCATCGCCACGACGGCGTCGGGGTGGATGGTCCATCCGTCCGGCCATGAGATCGGAGCCGGCCTATCGCGCGCGTCTCCTTCGGGAGCGCCGCTATCGGCCCATGCCGCGAAAGTATTGATCTCGCTCGGCATCAACGTCGGATTATTCAGAAACTTGCCGTAGCGCGCATCCGCGGACCAGGGCGGCATTTTTCGGCTGAGCACGGCTTCCTTGATGGCTTTGGCCCAAGGTCGCGTGCTCTGATAGTTCAGAAACGACATTGGCGCCACTTGTCCGGGCCGATGACAACCCTGGCAGTTTTTCTGTAGGATCGGAAGAACGTCGCGATCGAACGTGAAGGAAGACGGGGCATCGGCGCCCAACAGGGACGCGCTCATCGTCAAACCCGCGATCAAAATCCGCAAGATTTATTGTACGCTTGGTCTGATATGCTGATACGGCATTCGCTGCGTTGAAAGGGAGGACGAATATGAATATTGTTTCCACGCGACGAAACTGGCTGGCATCGCTTGGCTCTGCTGCCCTAGTATCCCGGTCGGTTGCAAATGCGACGCCTGAAGAGACTACCCCTAACAAACCCATGCAAGGCGCGTTCATCATCCTGTCCACGCCCTACACTTCCTCCAAGGCGATCGATTGGGAAGACCTCGCGGGTGAAGTCGATTTTCTGGATCGCTCGGGTATTCAAGGCCTGGTCTGGCCGCAGCTCTCCAGTGAATTGCTGCAGCTCACCAAAGACGAGCGGCTGCACGGGATGCAGGTGCTGGCCAAGGCCGCCAAAGGCAAGAGGCCAGTACTGGTGCTGGGTGTCCAAGGTGACGACACCGGCGAGATGCTAGAGTATGCATCGTACGCCGAGAGCCTCGCGCCGGACGCCATGATTGCGATCCCACCCAAGAAAGCCAAATCTTTGGACGACTATCGCGAATACTTCCGCGCCCTTTGCAAGCTGACCAAGCGGCCAGTGTTCCTACAAACTTCCGGCGGCGCGCCTGGTGTTGTGGCTAGCGTGGACTTCATTGTCGAACTGGCCCGTGAGTTTCCCAACTTCGGTTACGTGAAGGAAGAGCATGAACCCGTGATCGCTCGGATGGCCTCGCTGATTGCACAGCGTCCCGACCCCATCAAACGCGTGTTTGGAGCCAATTTCGGCAACGGCTGGTTGTATCAGATGCGAGTGGGCTGCGATGGAACCATCACCGGCGGGGCGATGTACGCCGACATCTACGCGCGCCTATGGAATCTCCATCATCTGCAGGACAAGCCGGATGAAACGCGCGAGCTGTTCAGCAAGCTTTTGCTGATGTTGAACCTGGATCACGACATACCGGGCACACGCCTCTATATGCTGAGAAAACGCGGGATCTTCAAGACCTCGGTGTCGCGGCAGCAGGAATACAAATTGACATCTGACGAAATCGCCGAAATCGAATATCGCTTTGCGGCGCTCAAACCCTATCTTCAGGCGTGAGCGCCATTGGGGAACGCGGCGAAATTATGAGAACGGCAATCTTACTTGTCCTGGCTCTGAGTCCCGCCCCGGTCATGGCACAGCCTGTCACCATTCGCGTGAGCGCGGCGCAAACGCGCGGAGAGCTTAAGCCGATCTACCGTTACTTCGGCTACGACGAGCCCAATTACACATACATGAAGAACGGGCGCAAGCTGGTCAGCGAACTTGCCCAATTAGCGCCGGAACCCGTGTACATCCGTACACATTTCATGCTAGCCAGCGGCGATGGCACACCCAATTTCAAGTGGGGATCGACCAATGCCTACACCGAAGATGCATCCGGAAAGCCGGTGTACGACTGGACCATCGTCGACCGCATCATTGACACCTATTTAGAGGCGAAAGCCAAGCCGTTCGTCGAGATCGGATTCATGCCCGAGGCGCTTTCCAGCAAACCCGAGCCGTACCGGCCGGTCTGGTCGCCCGGCGCTGACTTTGACAAATACTACGTGGGCTGGTCGTATCCTCCGAAAGATTATTCGAGATGGGGCGAGCTGGTGTACCAGTGGGTCCGCCACGAAGTAGAGAAGCACGGAGTGGATGAGGTCGCCTCCTGGTATTGGGAAGTCTGGAATGAACCGGACATTTCCTATTGGCACGGTTCTCCGGACGATTACGACAAACTGTACGACTACGCAGCGGCGGCGGTGAAGCGCGCGCTACCACGCGCAAAAGTCGGTGGCCCTGCGTCAACCGGTCCGGCGTCGCCTAAAGCGGCGGCCTTCTTGCGTCAGTTCCTGGATCACTGTGCAAAGGGGACAAACCTGGTGACTGGCGCTATCGGCTCCCCGCTCGATTTCATCACCTATCACGCAAAAGGCAGACCGTCGGTGGCGGACGGTCATGTGCGGATGGGAATATCGAAAAACCTCGACGATGTTGAAAAAGGGTTCGAGATCGTTGGTGCATTTGAGAAGTTCCGCGATCTTCCGATTGTCCTCAGTGAATCCGATCCGGAGGGTTGTGCAGGCTGTTCGGCGCGCGTGTATCCACAGAATGCATACCGCAACGGACCGCTGTATCCGGCCTACACGGCGGCGGTATTCAGCAATATTCTGAAGCTTGCCGACAAGCACAAAGCAAACATCGAGGGGATGCTCACGTGGGCGTTCGAGTTCGAAGACCAGCCGTATTTCGACGGTTTCCGGACACTCGCCACCAACGGCATCGATAAGCCGGTCCTCAACCTGTTTCGAATGGACGGTCTGATGCGCGGCGATCGGGTTGCGGTGGAAGGTAGCGCAGGCCGGAGCGTCGACGCGATGATCAAGAATGGCGTCCGCGAAGAACCTGACATCGATGCAATCGCTACGAAATCCGGCAGCGCCGTTTCCCTTTTGATATGGAATTACCACGACGACGATGTACCGGCGGCGGATGCACCGGCTCGCGTGATCATTACAGGACTGCCGGCGTCCGCTCATCGGGTGCTCCTAAAGCATTATCGAATCGATCGCGATCACAGCAATGCTTATACCGCATGGAAGCAACTGGGATCACCGCAGAAACCGACGCCTGGGCAGTACGCTGGTCTGGAATCAGCGGGACAACTGCAGCTGCTGGAGTCGCCGCGATGGCTCTGGAGCGAATCCGGAGAGTTCGAGCTCACTTTCGCGCTGCCGCGTCAGGCTGTATCGCTGGTTCAGGTCAGTTGGTAGGAGTTTAGATACGCGCGGCGGTCGAGAGATTGTTCGATATCTTGGTGAAGACGTTCAGAACGCCGGACGCAACAGAGGGGGAGAAGGCGGCATAAAGCAGCACGATGGCGGCCATAAAGCATCCGTATTCGAGCATGTCCTGCCCCCTGGTGTCCTTCCAGATCTTCAGCTGAATGATGTAGGTCAATGTTTTTGCCATATTCTGCATCCGCTTTCAATAGCGACGGTTAGATTGTCGCATCCGAGGACGCTTGGTCCCAAGAGATCGAGGGTACCGATTGCGGCGGTAAGAACGGTGTAGAACTTCGATACTTCCCTGCCGGCATTCCTTAGTACCTTGTGACTAGTAATTCATTAACTAGTAATTCATCCAGGGTCAAAACACCGCGGGAAGATGTAAAATTTGACGAGATTAAAGGCTTGTCTAGATCCCATCGTCATAAAACTGTTACGGAGTTCGCTGTAGAATTTCCAGGGGGAGGGAGCTCATGAACCACGTTCGTCGTGCCCTGATCGCGTTAGTCGTTCTTTCCGCAAGTCTGCCGCTGCTTGCTCAATCCGACAATGGTTCGGTGGTTGGATTCGTAAAAGATCCGTCGGGAGCCGTAGTGCCGAAAACCAAGATCACGCTCACGAACGATGCCACCGGCTTGTCGCGTCAGACCACAACGAATGAAGCGGGTTACTACGTTGTGCCCAACCTGCCGCCGGGCAATTACACTGTGACGGCTGAGGCCACCGGCTTCAAGAAATTCGAAGCGACCGGTAATAAACTGGATCCGAACTCGACTCTATCGGTGGACGTCCCGCTCCAAGTGGGCTCGGCGACTGACACGGTGGAGGTGGTGGCATCCGCCGTAGTTCTGCAAACTGAATCTGCCGCAGTCGAGAAACTCGTGACGCGAGCGCAGATCGATTCGCTTGAATTGAACGGCCGCGATCCGCTGTTCCTTGCATCTTTGCAGCCCGGAATGCGCAGCAACACAACCCTGGGCGACTTCACGTTTAGCCTGACCAACGGTGGCTACGCGGTAAATGGAGCCCGCTCGAACGATACGCAGATCACATTCGACGGTGCGCCGGCGTTGCGAACGCGCGGAAATGGGACCAGCATCGGCGTGGCCGATGTCGATTCGACGGAGGAAGTGCAAATCCTCACCGCCGATTACGACGCCGAATACGGACGAGCTTCGGGCGGCCAGATCCGGATCGTGACCAAGGGCGGAACTCAGCAGTTCCACGGCTCAGCTTATGAATATTTCCGCAATTCAGATCTGAACGCGAATACGTGGGTGCGGAACCAGAGCGTCACGACCAACTTCGCCTCTCCGTTCCGATACAACCAGTTTGGCTTCAACCTGGGTGGCCCCGTCATCATCCCGCACGTGATTCCGAAAGGAAAGATGTTCTTCTTCGTCGGCGAGGAGTGGGCCCGCTATCGCAACGCGCAAACCCAGACGCAGGAAGTGCCGAGCGTTCTGATGCGACAGGGTAACTTCAGTGAGCTGCTTGGTCCCAACATTTACTACAGCACGGCCAAACAGATTTACGATCCAACTACTTGTCCTTCGGTTGGTGCTGCCGGTTGTGTCCCGTTCACCAACAACATTATTCCCGCGTCGCGGCTAAGCAAGAACGGGCTCGCGATTCTGAACCTGTATCCAGCGCCGACACCCGGATATCTCAGCGGGAATCAGAACTGGATCGCGGCTGCTTCGCAACCCGAGAATCAGAGGAAGGAAACCATTAATTCCGATATCATTCCCAGCCAGAGCGACAAGATTCAGTTCCGCCGCACCGCGCTCGCCTATTTCGAGCTGGACCCGTTCGATCAAGGTACGAACTTGACGCCCAAGGAATTCAATCGTCCGAATCAGGCGGGTTCCGTCAGCTGGATCCATACGTTCAGCCCGACACTGCTCAATGAAGCCCGCGCCACGGTGAGTCTGGATGACGTCTACATTCCAGTGATCACGTCCGCCCCGGGTTTCAACCGGCAGACCTTCGGCATCAACTATCCGTATATTTTTCCGCAGGGAAAGGACCTTCCGAACAAAGTTCCGTCCGTGAATGTGCCCAATATGTACAGCTTCAGCGGCGGGCCATACCCCTCGCATTCGACCGGCCCGATCTACACGGTCTCGGATACGATCACGAAAATCTGGCGGAATCACACTTTCAAAGCGGGATTCTACTGGGAGCGATCCGGCGAAAATGACGGCGATCAGATCAACGTCAATAGCGTACCGGGGGGCAGCAACAACCAGAACGGCACGTTCTCTTTCAGCGATGGGAGGACCGGTCTGGGGGCAACGTCCGGCGTTGCCGTTACAAATCTAGCGCTTGGCTTGGCCGACACCTACACCGAAATCGGCCCGCGCGCTTACACTATCTATCGCGGATTCCTGTACGAATGGTTCGCCCAGGATTCATGGAAAGTCACCCAAAAGTTAACCGTGAACTATGGTATTCGTCAGACGATCAACATACCGTATAAGGCACTGTGGGGCAATCAAATCTTCTTCGATCCGGCGCTTTATAACGCGGGTCAGGCTCCGCAAATCGATCCCAAGACCGGAAACGTGATCATCGGAACGGGCAACCCTTACGACGGCATGGTGATTCCAGGCAGTAAATGGCCGAGCAACGCCTGCGGACATGGCGTAACCGCGGCCTGCGGCAGCACCTATAACAGTCTCTTCCAGAACCTGCCGAGCTACTACGTGCACGTCACCGCCCAGTTCCAGCCCCGTGTCGGCGTCGCTTATTCGCTGAATGACAAAACTGTTCTTCGCGCCGGCGCTGGGAGGTATCTCACACGATTCGGACTGCTGGATAATATATTCCCGGGTGCGAACTCGCCGTTCCAGCCGTTTGTGACCGTCAGCAATGTATCGGTGGACAACCCCACCACGGCTCTGGGCGGAACTGAACAAGCCGCGATCACGGTTACGACCCTCGCACGTAATTTGAAGCCGCCAGCCGCTTGGAATTGGAACTTCACCGTGCAACGGCAGGTCTTCTGGAAATCGGTATTCGAAGCCGCTTATATCGGGCATCGAGGCCTTGATCTGCCTCAGGTTTACGATATCAACCAGGCCCCGGCGGGTGCATTGACCTCCGCCGCCTCCGGCACGAACATCAACTATCTGCGGCCCTATAAGGGGCTCGCGTCGATCCAGATGGAGGAGAGTGTCGCGACCTCTACGTACCATGGGCTTCAGCTCTCGTGGAATCGCCGCTTTAGTAACAACTTCAGCTTCGGTTTCGCGTACACACTATCGAAGAGCTGGGATAGCGGATCGAACTACCAAGACATCCTTCCCGATACCTACAATGCCTCGAATATGTGGGGGCCGTCGGAGTTCGATACCCGCCACGCCGTGGTTTTCAGTTACATTTACACGCTGCCGTTCTTCAAAGACCAGAGCACGATGTCCGGCAAACTACTGGGCGGGTGGCAGATCAGTGGTGTGAATCAGTTCCAGACGGGAACGCCATGCGGTGTCGGGACGAACAACGATTACGCAGGTGTTAACGAGGTCGGCAGTTTCGGGTGCGGAGTTGAGGGACAGTTTTGGACGAAGAACGGAACGCCGTCTATCTTAGGACAATTCGCAAACAGCAGCGCCAGCCCCAACCAATATTTCGCGACCACGAACTCGAGCGGACAGCCGATTTTCACCGCGCCGGCCGCTGGGACATTCAACCTTCAAAAGGGCGTTCGCGACGAAATCTACGGCCCTGGTTTCCAGGATTGGAATCTCGGTCTTTACAAGCAGTTCGCATTCAACGAGCGCCACGGTCTTCAATTCCGCGCCGAGGCATTTGACGTGAACAATCATCCGAACTGGACGGCCCTCACCGCAACTGGCGGGACGAGCGGGTTCTTCAATCCGACGTCGTCAACATTCGGAAAGGTGACGGCGAAAACCACGCTTTCCAGGAACCTGCAACTTTCGCTGCGGTATTACTTCTAGCAAGTGTGGCGTGTTAGAAATAATGCCTCAAAGCGAACTGGAGTTCTCGCTTGAAGAGCCCGGTTCGGAGGCTGTCGCGTTTTCTCGGCTTCCTGCGGACACATACATCACAGCAGTTTCGCCGGCCTCAGCGCCTGGCCTGGTGACCAAGCCACCGCGTTTCGCGCTATAAATATTCCTGGGAGTGTCTGCCGTGCTTATTCGTCATCACACCGTAGTGCTTGGGGCTCTTTTGTTACAAGGACTGCTGGAAGCGCAGATTCAGCCACCGGCCGAGCCTGCCGTCCCGCCCGATCCACTGGAATTGGTCACCGGCAATGCCCAGCCCGTGCAAGATGTAAGCCAACGCGCGGAAGTCATCAACCTGATCCTCAACGCGCACCGGCTTTCCAATGTGCGGGCCCAGCCCTACGATCTGAAGACGACCTTCACTGCGTCGGGTTCTTCCGCTTCCAGCGGCGTGTGGCAGTTGGAGGACATGTCGGCCGCGGGATTCTATCGCTGGACAGCACAAGGCCCTAGCTATTCGGCTGTGAATCTGCAGTCCAATCGAATAATGTATAGCAATCAGCCTGCAAATTCCCTGCCCTTGCGGCTGCTTCAGGTCCGCGAGGCCATTTTCTATTCTGAGCCTATGGTGGGACCACGAGCATCCTTGCGCACGGCCAGCGGCAGTGTCAACGGCGTCGCGGTGGTTTGCGCGCTAATCTCGCACAACTCCACTACACCAGGCCAAACGGGCGGCCGCCGGTGGGAGGAGGAGGAGTATTGCGTGGATCCCAAGGCGGGAACGTTAATGACTTACTCATTGGCGCCTGGCCTATATGTTCTCTACGATTATTCCAAGGCGCTACAATTCCATGGCAAGGTGATTGCCAACAAGTTCACGATCACGCAAGCAGGTCAAACGGTCGTCGAAGCGCAGACCGAAAGCGTTGCCGACCCGCCCAACAATCCAGCGGCGTTTCAGACCGCGGGCCTAAATCAGATCGGTGTCGGACCCGTCATGTCGGCGCCTTGGCGCGTCCGGGCGAGGAGGTCTTCACCGGCCGGCGCGACGGGCGGTACAGCGCAGATCGTGGTGGTGCACGGCGTGCAATCGCCGGATGGTCAAATAACGGAAGTGGAACTGTTGGCTTCTTCAGACCCGTCGCTCAATGCGTCGGCGCTTGCAGCCGCATCGAAATGGACAGTCGGATCAATGGGCCAAGAGCCGGAGCCCGGGGCGACGCCGCAGTCGCATGAAGTCTTGATGACCGTCCAGTATTTGCCTTCCCAACAGTGACGTCGTCGCACACCTATATGTTGTTGCACCCGGATATCAGGAGCTACTAATTCGAAAAGTTTGGCTCATGCTATCGATGCTGGCGGTGGGCATCGGCATCGGACTGAAGATCTCGAGCAGATTGGCGCATGTCGAAGCGCAGACACCCGGCGCCGGCTTCGCTGCCGTACCGGGAGAAGTGGGATCGGAAGATCTGAGTGGTCCTTATGAAGTTGTAAAGAATTGGCCGCAAGACATCAGCTCTCTTCCGGGCAATGAAAAGTGGACCTACGGCGCGGGCGAAAGCGTTTTTGCCGAAAGCCCGAACCGCATATACATGCTCTTCCGCGGCGAGCTGCCGGAAGATGGCGCCGCCTAAATCAATTCTGCTGCCCCAGCTTGGACCCAGCATTAGTTTTCCACTCGCGGTCCTGTGGCGCGATGCCACCACGGCCTCTCTGCCGGGAACAGGCGGCACTGATAACGATATGAGCGAATGGCTAACGGCGTGGGAGGGCAAATCGCAGAAAATGGGGATCAAGGGGCCGCCCTATCGCCAGCTCGGCGTCGACGCAAAATGGGAGAACTGCCTGGTGGTGGTGGATGGAAGCGGCAAGATCATCGAGACCTGGAAGCAGTGGGACAAGCTCTTCCGGCAGCCGCACTCGGTGTACGTCAGCCCTTACGATCCGGAAAAGAACGTCTGGGTAGTTGACGATAATATGCAGGTCATCTACAGATTCACGCACGATGGCAGCAAGCTTCTGCAGACTATCGGTACGCCGGGCGTGGCAGGCGCTGACGCGACGCACTTCAACCGTCCTACTTATATCGATTGGCTGCCCGACGGCGCCTTCTTCGTCTCGGACGGCTATACCGGCACGCGCGTTGCGAAGTTCAACAAAGAGGGAAAATTCCTCGTGGATTGGTCCGGGTTATTTCAGTAACGTGCACGGGCCGCCGTGGATCCGGCCACTCATCACGTTTTTGTAAACGACCGGAACAACCACCGCATTCAAGTATTTGACGAAAACGGCAAGTACCTTTATGAATGGAAGATCAATGCCGATCCATCCAGCCTGCACCTGCTGTACATCGGGTCCGGCAAAACCATTTGGACATATGACCGCACCACCAACAAAATGGTCGACTGGGATTTGCAAGGCCACCTGCTCTATTCTTGGGGCAGCATGGGCGATTTCCGCGGCGGGCTATGGGGCGTGTATGGGATCAGCGTGGATCAGGAAGGCAATCTGTACGTAGCCGAAGTGGATTCGGGGCGCGTACAGAAGTTTCGTCCGAAGGCCGGCGCGAATCCCGCGTTTCTGGTGGCGAAGCCGATATATTCGGCCTGGAAGTAAGTTGGATCGTTGCAGGTGGCGGTGGGGGAATCACGGTAATCCTTCGAAATCCCTAGCTTCAGTGGCGGGCTCGGAGCCGAAGACCATTTGCTCGTACAGCCGCTCCATGTTCTGCGTGAAACTTCGCGTATCGCAGACCGAAGAGGCGCCCACCCGCGACCGCATGTTGCGCCGAAGATCCAACAGACGGTCTGGAGAACTCGCCAGCCCGATGGCCAACGATATGTAGTCTTCGAGTCCTTGACCTACCAGCTCGCCCAGGCCCGCCGCCCGCAGGATGGAGGCGCTAGTACGTGCTACCCAGCGATCTCCAGCGAAAGCGACTACCGGCACACCCTGCCAAATCGCCTCAGTCGTCGTTGTGCCGCCATTGTAGGGGAAGGTGTCCAGTGCAATATCGATGTGGTTGTATGTTTCGAGGAACTGATAGTGATCCGAGGGGCCCTCTAAGCGAAGTCTATCGGGAGAGATATGGCGCTGTTCAAAGAGGCCCAGCACAAACTGTCTGGTACCGGCCGAGCCAAGCGCTCCATTTTTTAAAATCAGAGAGCTACTGGGAACCTGCCGGAGAATCCTGCACCACACTTCGATCACATCGCCCGTGATCTTATATTGCGACGCCAAGCTGCCGAAAGTGATCGCTCCCGTGGTCAGGCACGGCGGATCGGCCACGGGTGGCACCGGATAGCTCACTTCGAAAGTCAGATAGGAACCCGGCACGCGCACAATCTTTTCACAATAGAACTTCTCTTCTTCGGGCGGGATCACTGCATCGTCGCCGATCAGGTAATCGTAACTCGAAATACCCATGGTCGCGTACATATTGAACCACCCCGCGATCACCGGGGCCGGCCGCAGTGAAAATAGCGGTAGCCGGCGCATGGTGCTGTAGCCGTTTAGGTCGACGAGCACGTCGATCTCCGCCTGCTCGATTAGCTGGCAAAGCTCCGCGTTAGAGAGTGCTGTGGTGTCGTAGAACCGGTCTTGTTGGTGACCGCGATAGCCATGCTCAATCCGCGACGCCGGTGCATCCGAGAAAAGGTGAGCCTCGAAGCGTTGCCGGTCATGCTGGTTGATCAAGCCCCAGACCGGCTTCATCCAGTTGTGGTCCTGGAAAAAGGATGAGATGTAACCGATACGCAACGGCCGGTCGTCCCTTTTGACGTCGCGTGATGAGTGTCTGTCAGTCCGCCGCGCCGGGAGTTGCCTTCCGGCCCAGGTTCGCCGCGCATCCAATATGGCTTGGTTATCGCTAGTAGGACTTCCGGGGATGATCACCGCGATTGCGGCTTCTGGCAATGCCGGATCGCCTGCAGCCGCAGCCCTGCGAAACAAGTCCAGCGCTTCCTCCACCTGCCCTAGCTTGAAAAGCGCAAGTCCGAGATTGTGTTGAGCCTCTTGCCAATTCGGAATGATTTCCAGCGCCGACCGGAAGCAGACAATCGCGGTCGCGTATTCCTTCCGGGAGCTTTCCGCGCAGCCGGCCGAGTACCACGCGCGCGATAGCTTCGGATTCAGTTGCAGCGATCGCTGATACGCGGCGCTGGCATCCTGAAGCTGACCGAGTGTTTGTAATGCGTCGCCCAAGTCGCAGTGCAGGTCTGCATCGTCGGGCGTCAGGACCAGAGCCTTTTTCAAAACGGGGACCGCATCTTCGGCCCGGGGCCGATTGGCTTCGTGCTCGGTCAAGGCTTGAGTATAATCCGCTCGATCCGGTACCGGCTGGCGATTTTATAGATCGATTTGGATCGCTCAGCCAGGTTCCGGCGTTTCAAATGATGCTGCTGCACGGGCACCCGCCGGAAGCTCTCAAGTGAGAACGTCAGCCACCCACCGTGCCAGCTTATTAGCCAGTCTTGCAAGCTTGGGAAATATTAGCAGAGAGGCGTGAACTGTTTCGGGCTTTACTGGTTCAACACTCGTGGGGTGGCCTGCGTCATTTCTTCCTCGACGAATCTGCACTGTAAAGGCAGACTAATAACCCTCAAATGCTTCACTCAGGTGACCCACGCTCTTCCCCTTGTATGACAACAAATCACTTGACCACTCAGCGTCGCCGACTGGCGCGCGGCAAGAGCCGGATCGCTCCTTTTGCCTTTGTGCAAGGTTTAGGGTGCCACCTGCGCTCTATGGTTTTGTCGTTATGAATTCTAACCCCGTCCTGTGTTAGCGACGTGTGCCTTTTGCGACTTTCTTTGCGTAGGCCAGACTTCCAAAAAGCATAAAAGATTTGGTACAAACAATGATCATCGGCTCGATCTGGACCGGTGATTTTTATCACGCCATACTCGACGACGTGATTCTTAAAATCACTGTCTACGGCGACCAGAGTACACCTTTGGCTATTCGCACAAGTGGCCACAGCTGTATCTTTTGCTCCGTAGCCGATTATCGTAGTTGATCGTTTAGCCGATTGGACGAGCCCGATTATCAAACTAGCGAGTGGTTCCGTTATCGATTCATCCAACAGCAATCTCAGTTTCGTCGATGCCATTAGGCAACTCCAGCACGGCTTGCGAAAAGTACAGCGCATCTTCGACCTGCTCTGAAGTTAGGTGAGGATAGCATTCCCTCACCTTTGTTATTGAGCCGTAATGCTCCAGTGCGCGCAGGACGGCCCTGACGGGTATGCGCGTGCCAGTGATGCAGGGCTGGCCTTGCATGATATCGCTATCCATCGATATCGACGAACACTGTCTCAACGCATTTTGGAACAGCTTTGCCATGGTCGCTGGATAGCCAATAGCGTGCGCAGTTTCATTGCATGGTTCGACGGTTCGCTTCAAGATAGAGTTCCATGCTTGAGCCGCCTGAGGCCTGCGAATTCGGTCGTTGTGATGGGCGAACGGACCACCGCGCCAAGCAATTGGAGGTTTTGAGATCTTAAGTTTCATAGTACTGGCTCTGAAAATATTTTGATGGCTTCATTAAATGAAACAACCTCAGCCTCGATATCAAAACTCCGAAACTCAACCGGGCGCAATGCGAACAAGTAAATGGACAGTCTATCATCGTCCGTTGCCATGAAACCGCTTAGGGCACGATATGGATTGCGCGGCAACTGGAGCGCGATGCCTTCGATAGTGACCTCTTCGCCAGCCATGTTTACCTTAAACGGCAGGTTGAACCGGCTTCGCCAGGAGTCGGTATGTTTTTCGAACCGCACATTGGCGGCAACGCGAATACTTGGCTCTCTTATAAACGAACCGATCCATTGCATGATGGACTCGGCAAACGGCTCAGGCTCGCTCGGCTTGGCCTTTTTGCCTTTGTCGAAGTACTCTATCGTCATTCTAACGTGCTTAGGGGTTATGACCCCGTTGAAGTGAACATGATACCCCGCATCCGCTCGTTTTGGCCTCAAAATCCCACGCCATGGCTTATCTCTCGCGATCCCGGTTAGCTCGCAAAATTTCTTTGCGTTAAATGAGCGGGTCGGCAGATCGAAATCGTATCGTACAGACGAGCAATCTAGCCGTTTAAATACGCTCTCTACCCTAACCGGATCAGGCTTTGCTCTTTGGCTTACGAGTGCTGATTTTTGCCTGTCGGGCATGCTTCCTGCGTTCCCTCTGTTTGTTTATCTTCGTTTCGATTTCGGATTTCCGGACTCCAAGAATACCACGTAGTCCGTTAAAGAATCGTTTTGCTTCTGCGCTTTCGGCCTCTAAGCGGTCGGGCACTACCGATCTCCTCCTGAGAAAGCTGCCATCAACTGATCCCAGGTTAACCTACGACCAGCAATTTCGGAAAGCGGACCCATGAAGCGGTCTGCGTCGGTTTCTTTTCTATGATTGAAACGATACACCTGTTCATCCACGTATCGGAACAAATGGTACGGCTCGACATTAACGTATGTGCCGTTAATTCCACGTTTGAGAAAGCGACCAAAAATTCTCACAGCCGTATGAACTGTCCGTCAACGTACTGCTCTGCGTGATCGATGACTTGATGAGTATACTCACCGTCTAAGCCCTCATAGCGTCACCCCTGTGGTTTACTGCACCATTGTCCACAACCGCTCCAGGGCGCGTCCCACGTTCGACCGCGCCTTCCGGCCGCCCGGCAGCCACCGCGATGGTAGTGGGCATCATCCTCGGCGTCTCGATCTTCGTCCAGCCCGGCTGGCCTCATCATTTCTCGCTGCCTCTTTAAGGTTTCTCAATCTTTCTTTTACAATCTGTTTCAGTTGCTGAACAAGCTCGCATCGTCTTATAGCCAGGAGACAGAAAGAGCCTCCGGGAGGTAGTTCGATGATGAAAACTTTGGCAGTTTCTGCTTTGTTACTTTCTTCCACCATCGCATTCGCGCAGCCGGCGGCCGCGCGGGATCGCGATGACCATCGGGACAATCGGGATCGCGATCATTACGCCAGGAACTATGACCGTCGTGACGATCACGATCGTGGAGAGTGGCGCGCGCCCGCCCCGGTCAGGTATGGCGATCGCTACGGCTTCGGTGACCCGCGCTACGGGTATTACGATCGCTTCGGTAATTGGTGCTGGTATTAATCGAAGAATTTCCCAAACTGAACAGCACTATGACTATGCGTGAGCATTATTCGTCATCCCTGGCCGAGCGGGGCAGGATTCCTGGCGGCAGCTGTTCTCTGCTTCGCGTATTCCGCGAAGGAGACAGACATCCATCAGCTGCCGCACTCGCTGGCCAGGGAACGCGGCCGATCTGAATTCGCCTACAGGACGGCATAGACTCTACCTTGGAAATGATCCGGCGCGCTGGCTCGCGTCCGCTCCCGCAGCGTCCACTTCTTCGCTCACTTTCTCTACGTTTCTCGGTGGTAGCAATTTCGATCAGGTCTACGCGCTCGCTGTCGATGCAGCCGGAAACATTTACGTAACCGGCCAAACCGCGTCTTCCGAACTTCCCCACTCGCACCGGGGGCCTGGATGGAAACCGGGACGTGTTCGTTGCGAAACTGAACCCGGCCGGTACCCACCTCACTTACCTCACTATCTTAGGCGGCCAGCAGACGGACACGCCGCGAGGCATCGCGGTGGATGCTTCAGGCAACGTATACGTGACCGGCTTCACTCTTTCCACCGATTTCCCGACTACGACGGGGGCTTACCAAACCGCTTCTCGCGGCCCCGAAAATGGATTCGTTCTCAAGCTCAACTCCTCCGGAGTCCTGGTTTATTCCACCTACCTGGGCGGCTCCGGCAGAGACTTCGCAACCGCGATCGCCATCGACGGTTCCGGAAACGCTTATGTGACCGGATACACTTCCTCCACGAACTTTCCGATCGTCGGCGGCGTTTTTCAGGCTTCCTACGGCGGCGGCTTCAACGACGTCTTCGTAACGAAACTGAATTCGTCCGGCAACGGTCTCGTGTACTCTACGTTTCTTGGGCGGCATAGGCGACGATACTGCATCTTCGATTGCCGTCGACGCGGCGGGAAACGCTTACGTCTGCGGCGAAACTAATTCAGCGAACTTGCCAGTCTCCAACGCGTTTCAGGCGGCCAATGCAGGCGGCCAGGATGCCTTCGTCGCGAAGCTGAACCCGACCGCTTCCGGCTTGGTTTTCTCCACCTATCTGGGCGGATCGCTCGACGACTTCGCAAATAGCATTGCCATTGACTCGTCGCAGAATGTATACATCGCCGGAGCCACGTCCTCCTTTGACTTTCCGGTTTCCGCTTCCGCTTTCCAGAGCGCCATGGGCGGCGGTGCGTTATAATGCCTTTGTTGCCAAGCTCACTTCGGCCGGAACGACGCTGGCCTTTTCCACTTTCTTGGGCGGAACTCGGATCCGACGAAGCTAACGCGCTAGCTGTGGACTCGGCTGGCAACGTCTGGCTGGCAGGCTCGACCTCGTCGACAAACTTCCCTCTCGTGAACGCCCTCCAGGCGCTACTTGCTGGAGGCAAGGATGTTTTTGTAGCCACGCTTAACGCGAGCGGGAACCAGCTCTTGTACTCCAGCTATGTCGGCGGCGGGTCGGATGATTCCGGCCTGGCCATCGGTATCGATAATAAAGGCTCGGAAATGGTGGGAGGAATCACCCAGTCGTCCAGTTTTCCGTCGACAGCGGGAGTACTTCAGCCGCTGTTTGGCGGAAGCTACGACGGATTCATTTTCAAACTCCAGACCGGAATTTGCCCGTATAGTTTGAGTGCCAATGCCCTGAATGCCGCTGGCGGCGGTGCCGCCGGTACAATCACTGCCATCGGCTTCGGTAGGCTGTGCTGCGCCGACGGCAAGCTCCAACGTGTCGTGGGCGTTGGTCTCGGTAGTAGGGAACTCGGTGAATTGGACGATCGCGGCTAACACGAGCTCGATCGGCCGCAGCGGAACCCTGACCATCGGCGGCCAGACGGTCACGGTCACCGAGGCCGGGCTGCCATGTTCCTATGCAGTGAATCCGGCGAGCCTGCCGGTGGGCTCGGCTGGAGGAGCGGGAAATATTGTCGTGACCCCGAGCCCGCCGGATTGCCCGGCGGCAGGAGCTAGTTCCGGAGTGAGCTGGGCTTCGGTGTCAATTTCCGGCAACAACGCATCCTGGTCCGTAAGCGCCAATCCAAGCTCGCTCAGCCGCGGCGGAAGCTTCACCATCGGAGACCCAGACCGTGAGCATTTCGCAGTCGGGCGCCGCTTGTTCTTACGGATTGAGCACCAGCAGCATTAGCGCGGTTCCGGCTGGCGCCTCGGGAACCATCGCGATTACATCCGTTCCGGTGGATTGTCCGCCGGTCTCGACCGCGTCGAACGTCAGCTGGGCATCGATATCCATCTCGGGCACGACCGCTCCCTGGACCGTGAGCGCCAACGCTGGCACGCAAAGCCGCACGGGCGCCTTCACTGTCGCCGGGCAAAATGTCGCGATTACGCAGACGGCCAGCGCTACTCCCGGAACATTAACCTTGAACCGAACCGTGCTCAATTACGGGACATCCGGCGCATTGGTAACCGGTGCACAAACAGTAGCAGTAGGCTTTGCCGGCGGAAGCGGCGTGGCGTGGACCGCATCCTCGAGCCAGCCGAATATCACCGTATCCGGCAGTGGAACCGGGGATGGGACCTTTACGGTCACGGCGGCTGCGGGAGCCAGCGGGACGGTCACGGTAACGGCGCCGGGAGCCGCGCAATCTCCTCTGCAGGTGCAGGTCAACGTGAAGGCGGTCACGGCTGGGATTCCCTCAGGGCAGCTTCGACACCCCCATCAGCGGCACCAGCGGAATCGCCGGCGCAATCCCGGTCACCGGCTGGGCGCTCGACAACATCGAAGTCGTCAAGCGTCGATATCTGGCGTGAACCAGTAGCCGGCCGGACCGGTCCGGACTGGCTTACATCGGCGATGCGATATTCTGTGGCCGATGCGCGCACCGATGTGGAAGCCCTTTTCCCAACTTTGCCGTTTCAATATCGCGCCGGCTGGGGCTACATGCTGTTGACCAACTTCTTGCCCAGCGGAACAGGATCCACTGCGCCAGGCAATGGGACCTTCAGCCTGCATGCCATTGCTCACAACGCCGCCGGCAATTCGCTGGATCTGGGCACGCGCACGATTACCGTCGACAACGCGCACGCCTCGAAGCCATTCGGCACCATCGATACGCCCGCGCAAGGCGCCACCATTTCCGGCAACGCTTACGTCAACTTCGGCTGGGCGCTGACGCAAAACCCTTACGCGATTCCTATCAGACGGATCTACCATCACCGTCTACCTAGATGGCCAGCCAGTCGGCCATCCAACCTATAACCAATACCGCTCCGATATCGCAACCTTGTTTCCCGGTTTGGCCAACAGTAACGGGGCCATCGGCTACTTCTACATCGATACCACCACGCTCGCCAACGGTGTGCACACAATTTCATGGGCCGTCTCCGACAACCAGGGCCGCACCGACGGGATCGGCAGCCGCTTTTTCTCCGTGCAGAACAATGGAGCTATCGCCGTGTCCAATGAGGAGCCAGTGGTGGCGCTCTCCGGCGAACCGGGCGAGGCCTCCGACGTCGAGATCGAAGAACTCGACCGCATCGAGTTGAAGCTCGGCGCTGCACGCGGCTACTTGCTGGTGAACGGCGAGCGGCGGCCGCTGCCGGTTGGATCGAGCTCCAGGGCGGCGTCTTCTACTGGCAGCCCGGGCCCGGATTTCTGGGCGAATACCAATTGGTCTTCGAGCGGCCAGGCTCGGCGGACCTCATGGTCCGGGTGACGATCCGTCCGAAGCGCTTTCCGTAGGCATGCGCAACGAAGTGTCTTCCCGATCCAGCCGAAGATACCGGCTGTAGTAAGGATCGGGCTTCGCAAGGATGCGATGCCATTTCTTCCGGAAAAGTTCCTGTTCTTTGCTCGAAGGCCGCACCCGGTCTCGCTCTTCATGGATCAAGCAGGCGCGCTGCTCCAGGATGACTTCGAGGCCCGCCTGTCGCACTCGCAGGCAGAAATCCACGTCCGCCAGGTCAGAGCGGAAGGCATCGTCGAATCCACCGAGAGATTCAAAGACCTGCTTGCGCGTCACCAGGCAGGCGCCCGAAACGGCGGTGACGTTGCGCGTGTAATCCAGCCAGCGCCAATAGTCGCTTTGAAAAAGCCCGCGGCCCGGATAGCCCGCGCCGCGGGCATGCCGGTTACGATGCCCGAATGCTGAATCGCGCCGTTGGGATAAACCAGTTTCGCTCCTACCACGCCGACTTCGGGCCGTTGTGCAACCGCCAAGCAAGTTCGCCAGCCAATCAGGCTCCCGTGGCCGAACGTCATCGTGAAGAAAAACCAGGTAAGAACCGGTTGGCTTTGGCAGCATCGTGTACGATCTCGAAATCCTCATAGCCGGTGTTCTGTTCGACGAGATTTTCCCGATCCGGTCTGAATAACGATGCTGGCCCGTTCGCGGCGCGCCAGATTTCGGACGATGTGATAGCGGGTAGGGATTTCCGCTTCCGTTACCTTCGCGTCCCATCCGCGGCGGCGAATCATATCTTCGACGGCCCTCCGGCCCGAATCGTTGGCCCATGGCTTTGCATCCGGACGTTGCGCGATCGACTCGCCGTGCTGCCGCCAGTGATACAGAGATGTGCGGGATGTGCGCTACGGCGGCGGGCTGGTCCGTCAGGCGCAACGCCAGATCATAATCCTGCGCGCCGTCGAATTCGCTGCGGAAACCGCCCACTTTATCCATGAGCGAGCGCGAAGCGATCACCAGATGGCCCATGTACATACAATTGGACAGCAATTCGGGCGACCAATCCGGCTTGAGATTCGGCCGCACCGGCAGACCCTTTTCATCCACATAGTCTTCGTCCGAGTACAAGACCTCGTATCGTTGCTGCTGCAGCGTCTCTACCACGCGAAACAACGCGTCGGCCGATAGAAAGTCGTCATGATCCAGTACACAGATGTAGTCTCCGCTCGCCATCTCGAGCGCGCGATTCAACGCTCCAGAGATACCTGCTCGCGATTGGAGCGCTGCAAACGAGATGCGCGGGTCGTCCGGCGGCTGCACTGGTTGGCTGGACGCGTCGTCGACGATGCGACAGCCGCCAGTCCGGATAAATTTGCGCCAAAACCGAATCAACCGCCTGCCGAAACCACTCCGGTCTGCGAATTTCGAGCAGCCATCAGAATGCTGAAGTGCGGCCGATACGTCCAAGCGGCCATCTGGCCGGAAAACCATTCCGGTGCTGGAGCGGTTCTGGGCAGCGCGGCGACAAATCGCCGATATTCCCGGACTTGCGGCGATCCGGCCAGCTTCAGGTAAAGCGGATGCAACGGCGAGTGCAGCAGCTTTTGTCCCAGCCTTCTTTCTGGATGGCTGCGGCATCCTCTCAGAGACTCAAACATGGTCTCACTCTCAGCCAGTGAAGAAGACGCGCCAGGTAGTGACCACCAGCGCATGCGTCACCATGCTGGCGCGCATACTGCGCGGCTTGGAGGAATGCGAGTCCGTAAAAAACGCCCGCGATACCGCCGATGATCGCGAATCGCCAGTTAGGGAAAGGCCGAAATGCCAGATGCGCGAGTCCGAAAAGCACGGACGCGAATATCAATCCGATGGCGTCGCTCCGCATGCCGCGCGCCAGCAACTGTTGCAGGAAAGCTCGAAAGAAGAACTCCTCAGCCAGCGCCACGACCCACAAGAACGCGAGGAACGTCCCGATAACGAGCAGAGCGAATTTCCACCATTCCAGCGTAGGCGGCCTGAAACGCGCGAAGTGCAGCAGATAGGCGATGGCCGCGCCGACGGGAAGGAAAAACAGGTACATGTCGAACGCCGATGCCCCACTCTCTCGAGGTCGGCACAAAACCGAAGCGAGCATCTTCCATCGATCGCAGCGACAGCACGGCCATGAGACCGAGCCGGATCCACATCAACCGGCCCAGAATATCCAAAGCCACATGCGGCGCTGGATGCAGGTATATCTGATCGAACAGCTTGCTCAAGTACACCGCCGCCATGAAGGCGAGGAACAAAAGGTCGACTGGAATGCTGGGGCGAATCCAGGCATACCAGAAGGACGCCACCAACGCCACAGCCAGCAGCGCCAGGAAGGACGAGATGTGAAACGTGCCGGCGCCGAAGCTCTCGATGAGATAGGGGATGACGGCGCTGGCCGACAAGAATGCGGCCCGCACGGGCTTAGAACCGAGCTGCTCAAACGCACGCCGGACAGTCTGCGAATCCGGGCGCGAGATAGAACGCGAACTCCACCAGAAACGCGGGCAGCACCGCTAGCGCGATCCACGAAGGTATATTCTGTTGTTGGGAGTAAATGTAAGTCGCGATGCAAGCCGCCGTCCAAACCACGACCAGCGTCGTCAGGAACTGGCGCATCTGCTTCATCTTAACATCGCTCGTTTGCTGCCAGCCTTGCGCGCGGACGATCCTCCGGCCGATCTGGTTCGCCGCGTGGCCATGCGCGAAACCGAAACTGCGCAGGCGCAAAGCCACTACACTTATCGCCAGAGCGTCACCATCGACGAATTCGACGGCTATGGCGCGAAGCCGGCGGCTACCACGAAATTCGCGACATCATCTTCTCGCCGCAGCAGGAGCGCACCGAACAAATGATTGGCAAGCCCTGCGATACTCTGACCCGGCTCAAATTGACCGACGAGGATTTTCGAGACATCCGCGAAGTGCAGCCGTTCCTGCTAACCAAGGACCAGGTTTTCCTCTACGAGACTCATTTCCGCGGCGAAGAGGCGATGGACGGAGTCGATTGTTACGTGATGCAGATTCGTCCTCGCCAGATCCTCCAAGGCCAGCGGCTCTTTGACGGCATGCTTTGGGTTTCGAAGCTGGATTATTCCATCATCCGCAGCGAAGGCGAAGCCGTGCCGCAGATCCGGACATTGAAGAACGAGAATCTGTTCCCGCACTTCACTACGCTGCGGCAAAAGGTCGAGGGCGATTTTTGGTTTCCGGTCACCACTTATGGCGACGATACGCTCTACTTCCGTACCGGCCCGCAGCGCATGCGCCTGGTGATCCGTTACAGCGGACTATAAGAAATTCGGAGCGGACTCGAAGATCACCTTCAAGAATTAGCGCTTTCCCGGAACTTGCGGACGCCGCATTCGTATAGTAATGTCGGAAGGATCGACGGGAGGGGAAAGGTGATATGGCGCAACACGTAAAAGTCCTCGGGGTCCTGCACATCATCTACGGCTCGTTGCTTGTTATGGTCGGGTTGGTCGTTTTCTTGATTCTGGGCGGGATCGCCGGCCTTGTCGGCGCTACTGATCATTCCCCTGACAGCGCGGTCGCCATTCCAATCCTGGGCGGTATTGGCGGCCTGGTGTTCGTCATATTGCTGGCCATTTCGCTGCCAGGAATCGTGGCCGGCATCGGTTTGGTGCAGTTTAAGCCGTGGGCTCGGATCCTAACTCTCATGTCTGTCGGCGCTGGAGCTATTCAGCATTCCGCTGGGCACCGCACTTGGGATCTACGGGTTCTGGGTTCTTCTCAAACCCGAAACCGAGCAGCTGTTCAACCAGCCGCCTCAGCTCCCGATCGCTCCGCGGGTCTGAACTGCGCGCGGATCACACGCGCTTCTTCAAGCCCGCTTCTTCAAACCGGATGGATCCATTCCATCGCCCGAGCGCCGCATCCAGTCTTTGAGCAGAGCTTTCAGCTCGTTACGTTTCAAATCTTGCGAAACATCCCTGGCCAGATTCTCCATCTCGAAAGGGTCCTGTCCGAGATTATAGAGATGCGTGACGTTCAGGCCGCGATCAACCACAAGCTTGTCGAGGCCCCGCACCACCATGCGCCACTCTTCTGGTTCGCCCAGCTTTCCCGAAGCATAAATCGACTCGCCATGGCTGCCTTGTTTCCCCGACAGCCAAGTCGAGAGATCTTGTCCTTGCACAATGTCCGGGATGTCGACCCCGCAGAGACCGAGCAGCGTCGGCATGAGATCGACGTTCGATAGCAAAGCGTCGTTCTTCCCGCGGCCGGCGAGGCCGCCGGGATAACGGACAATCAGCGGCACTCGCACCGCTTCCTCGAATGGCTGATTGTCATCTTCCAGTCCTTGCGATCCCAGCATGTTGCCCAAGTCGGAGGTGAACACTAGGATCGTGTCGTCACCCAAATGCTGGTCGTCCAGCGCTCGGACCAGCCGTCCGAGGTTATCATCGATTGCTGAGCAAAGCGTGTAGTAGTGGGCGTAACTCGCCTGTGTGCTCGCCTGCCGTTCGGTTGGCACGTTGGCGCGCAGTCGAAGGCTCTGTGGATCGTACAACGTCGCGACTCGTTGTGGCAGCGGCGCGAGCGGCGGATGCGGTGGACCCCATGCGAGAAACAGAAAAAACGGTTTCGAGCGGCTTTGCTTGATGAAATCGATGGCCAGATCGGTCTGATAGTCCGGCTCAAAGCCGGTGCGATGAATCGGCCCCGCAGTATCCAGAAAATAAATCGAGTCGAAGTAGCGGTGGCCACGATTGAAAGCCGCCCAGTAGTCGAATCCATGCCGCCGCGGACCAGGAGGCACAAAACCCGGATCATCGGCGCCATCCAATCGCCACTCGCCGATGTAGCCGGTCCGGTATCCGGCACGCTTCAACTGCACCGCGATCGACGGCTGATCGGTCGGTAGCCGGACACCATCGCGCGGTACACCGCAGGAATGCGGAAAGCGACCGGTAATCAACGCGGCGCGCGAAGGAGCGGCGGCCGGATAGCATGTGTATAGCCGCTCGAAGTTCACGCCCTGCTTGGCTAAGGCTGCGAGGTTGGGTACGCGCAAATCGCCGGCCAATGGCAAGCGCCATCCACCGGTCAGCATAAAAACAATGTTTGGCTTCCGCGTGGGCGCCGCCGAACCGGCCATCCGCGCAGCAGCAAGAGCGCCCGCCGATTTCAGGAATTCCCGGCGGCTTGGCACTGGACCTCTTCAACTGATTTGAGCACGCCGAAAACAATCCCGCTCGTGATCGTTCACCATTCCAATCGCTTGCATATAGGCATAACAGATAGTCGATCCCACAAATTTGAAGCCGCGGAGCAGCAAGTCTTTGCTCATCGCGTCCGATTCCTCAGTTCGCGCGGGCGCGTGTCCACGCTTGCCCCAATCATTCCGCCTCGGCTTCCCGCCGATAAAGCGCCAGATGTACGAATCGAAGTCGCCGAATTCTTCTTTGACTTTTAGAAATGCCTTTGCGTTCCCGACCGTCGAGGCGATCTTCAAACGGTTGCGGACCAGGCCCGGGTCCTTGAGAAGCTGGACAATCTTTCGCGGAGTGTAGCGCGCGATCTTCCCGGCGTCGAAACCGTCAAAAGCCTGACGGTAGTTATCGCGCTTCTGCAGGATCGTGTTCCAACTCAGCCCGGCTTGCGCGCCTTCTAGAATCAAAAGTTCGAAGAGCTTTCTATCATCGTGCAGCGGAACGCCCCATTCGCGGTCGTGATAAGCAATGGAAAGCTCGTTGGCAGCCCAATGACAACGAATCAGCGCGGTTCGGTTCATTCCTATTAGAGTAGTCTAGAGTGACGAAGCTGCGCGTTCGTAACCAATCTAAGAACACCGTTCTCGGAGACCGCGTCGCCATTGCCGATACCAGCACAACGCGGCGGACCGGACTTTTGAAGCACAGCCGGCTGGAGCCGGGCGAAGGGCTTTGGATCGCGCCTTCGGAGGCGGTTCATACCTTCGGAATGAAGTTTCCGATCGATGTTCTGTTCCTGGATAGGAAGCGGAAGGTTCTAAAAATCCGAATTAACATGGTGCGCTCCCGAATGGCGATTTGCCTGCGTGCTCATTCCGTATTGGAGCTCCCCAGCGGCACGGCCGCTGCCATGAATACCGGAGTGGGCGACCAGTTGGAGTTTGAGAAATACGAAGCTTAGGGCGCTTCGAGCTACTGCTTAGGCTGCGCGGTAATCACCAGGGCAATCAAAAATTTGCCCATCTCCTCGCGGGCGTCGATGGTCACCTGATCGCCGGTATCGAGATCCGACGCCGCGATCTGCTTCTTGCCCCGCATGACTTTCGTCTTGCGATTAATGTCGAAGTCCAACAGGTTGCCTTCGGCGGTCTCGATGGTGATTTGCTTGTTCGATACGCCATGGATCGTGCCGTTGAAGGTCGCCGGCGGCAGCCGGGGCGTCTGGGCGCCAATCAATAACACGCCCAAAAGGACAATGCTCAGCAGTCGAAACAGCATATCTGCTGGAAAGACGCCTAATTTCAGGCCTCCGTTACGACGCTGCTGCCACTTACCCGCGCTTCCGCTAGACTGAATTTAGTATCGAATCCAAGGGAGGAAGCCATGCCCGAAAAAGACGGCTCCGTCGGCCGAAGAGATTTCCTGAGGAGGACCAGCGCGGCAGGATTTTCGATCGGAATGGCCAAGTCCGTTCTCGCGGCGGGCGGAGCCAAGATGAGCGGCGGCCGCGTGGTCGGGTCGAACGACCGCATCAATGTCGGCGTGATCGGCGTGGGCGGCCGCGGCAGCTACGTTGCCTCCATGTTTCAAAAGGTCGGCGACAAGAACAACTCCTGCCAGATCGTCGCGGTGTGCGACGTCTACGAAAAGCGCAAGCGCGAAAACGCCGCTAAGTTCAAGTGCGAAGGATACCTCGACTACCGCGAAGTGGTCGGCCGCTCGGACGTCGACGCCGTTATCGTCGCCACGCCCGACCATTGGCACGCCAAGATCGCCCTGGATGCGATGGATCACGGCAAGGATGTCTATCTCGAGAAGCCCATGTGCCACACCAACGAGGAGATCAAGCAACTGGTCAGCACGGTAAAAGAGACCAAGCGCGTTCTCCAGGTCGGATCGCAAACCACTTCCGGCGACCAATGGTGGAAGGCGCGCAAGGCCATCGCCGACGGCATGATCGGCCAGATGATCATGAGCCAGGGCTCCTACCATCGCAACTCGATCGGCGGCGAGTGGAATGACGGCTGGCCCATCGATGCCGCGGCCGGTCCGGAAGGCAAAGGCGAAAACTACATCGACTGGAAAACCTGGCTGGGCCCGGCGCCCAAGCGTCCCTATGATGGCGATCGCTTCTTCCGCTTCCGGAAATATTGGGATTACTCGGGCGGCATCGCCACCGATCTTTTCTATCACGTCGTCGCGCCACTGCAGATCTGCTGGGGCGAGGCGCAATTCCCATCCCGCGTGACAGGCACGCGGCGGAATTTTCGTATTCAAAGACGAGCGCGAAGTTCCCGATACTTTTATGCTGGTGGCCGATTATCCGGCCGGCCATTCGCTGGTGCTCAGCTCTTCGATGGCCAATTCGCACCACATCCCCGGGTTGATCCGCGGGCCACGAAGGCACCATCGTCATGGTGGAAAACGGACAGTTCGAGAGCCGGGCCGAATACATCACCGTGATTCCCGAGTTGATTCGCGACCGCACAGACGAACGAAGCGATCGACACTCAAGCCCGAGTACAAAGCCAAGTTCGGCAGCGACCCGATCAAGATCCCGGTGGACCAGACCGATATGATGACGGCCCACATCGAGAACTTCCTTACATCGCATCCGAACGCGCGAAAAACCACATCTGGACGTCGAGACCGGAGCCCGCGCCCAGGCGGTGATCAACCTGGCGGTCCAGAGCTATCGCGAAAGCCGCGTTCTGTTCTGGGATGAGAAAACATGGAAGGCATCCGCGAAGCCGCTGAAGGCCTAGTGGCATAGACATTCATGTCTGTGTGTATTGCCAACTGAGTCTCAGCGCTCCTAGATGCGACTCGCCTTATTCGGAGGAACATTCGATCCCATTCATAACGCCCACCTCACGGTGGCGCGCGAAGCGGCCGACCAGTTTCAGCCTGGATCAAGTCTGGTTCATTCCGGCCGCCCATCCGCCTCATAAGTCCGATCAGAGCAGCGCCAGCTACGAAGACCGCTACCGGATGACCGAACTCGCCTGCCAGAGCCGATCCGCGCTTCATCGCATCCCGTTTGGAAGAGGGCGAGCAGAAAAGTTACACGATCGACACCATCGAAAAGGTTCGCGGCTAATGGCGAAGAGCCTTATTTCATCATCGGCGCCGATGCTTTCGCCGAAATCGCCTCCTGGCATCGCTGGCAGGATTTGCTCCGGCTGACCGAATTCATCGTCGTCACGCGCCCTGGGCATCACTACACCTCGCCCGCGGGCGCGCGCGTCCATCGGCTGGATACCGTTGCACTTCCCGTTTCTTCTTCGGATATTCGCCAGCGGCTGGCAGCCGGCCAAATCCCGCCCCAGCTTCCTTCCGCCGTCGCGGATTATATTGCAGACAAAGGTCTTTATCGTTTCGCGCAGGGCGAAGCCCGCCCCGTCAGCAGGTCGTAATCTGTTTGTAATCCAGTTGTAATGTGAATCGCGTTAACTTGGGAATGAGCAATCCGGCATGAAGAAAATAGTTCTTATCGAAGACGATACCGATCTCTTCGCCCTGCTGAAATACAATCTCGAGAAAGAGGGCTTCGCGATCGCTGGCTCTCAAACCGGCAAAGGCGCTGATTGAACTCTGCCGCCGCGAGCGGCCCGATCTGGTGATCCTCGACATCATGCTGCCGGACTCCGACGGCCTGGAAATCTGCAAGGGTCTCCGCAATCATTCCGAGCTCGCGGACGTTCCGATCATCTTCCTGACGGCGCGGGTTTCAGAAACCGACCGGATCCTGGGCCTCGAACTCGGCGCCAATGACTATATCGTCAAGCCATTCTTCATCCGGGAATTGGTTGCCCGCGTCAAGAACCAGCTTCGGACTCAGACCGTGCCGACGCGCTCCGTCCGCGCCGGCGCTCTGGAGCTCGATCGGGCCAGTTGCCGCGTGCTCCTGAACGGCAGCGAAGTTGCTCTGACCGCCACCGAGTTTCGACTGCTCGATTTCCTGATGAGCCGTCCCGGCGTGGTTTACAGCCGCGAGCAGCTTCTGGATTCGGTTTGGGGACACGACCGCGCGGTGACCGATCGCACGGTCGACGTCTATATCCTGCGGCTCCGCCAGAAGATCGAGCCCGATCCCGCCAATCCGTCCTTTATTCGCGCCGTTCGGGGCTTCGGCTACAGCTTCAACGAAAGTACTATGCAGCCCGTTCCTAACGTTTCTGCAGCGCACTGACCCCTCCGGTTAAACTAGAAATATCACTCGCTAATGGTTGCTGAGCCGCGACCGTAAGGGAGTCGTTATGACCGGTAATCAAAGAACACAGGCGCTCCACGACGCCCTCGCGACCCGTATCCTCGTTCTGGATGGCGCCATGGGCACCATGATCCACCAGGCGCCGCTGTCGCTTGAGACGGATTATCTGGGCAAAGAGAACTGTCCCGAGATCCTGGTTGTCACGCGGCCGGATGTCATCGGCGGAATCCACCGCGCGTATCTCGAAGCCGGCGCGGATATCATCGAGACCGACACGTTCGGAGGAACGTCTATCGTTCTGGCCGAATTCCAACTGCAGGACCGGGCCTACGAGCTGAATTACGCGGCGGCGAAACTGGCCCGCCAGGTCGCCGACGAATTTTCCACGCCCGCTAAGCCTCGCTTCGTCGCCGGATCGATGGGTCCCACCACCAAAGATCTGAACATCACCGTGACGACGACCTTCGCGCAGTTGCACGACGCTTATTACGCGCAGGCCAAAGCATTGGTGGAAGGCGGCGCGGATTTGCTGCTGATCGAGACCTGTTTCGATACCGGGAATCTCAAAGCCGGCTTGCTCGCGGTCCAAAAGCTGCGGCGCGAGCTGGGCGTGCCCATTCCGGTGATCGCCTCGGTGACGATCGAACGCAACGGAACCATGCTCGGCGGCCAGCCCATCGATGCGCTGTATGCCTCCATCGCCAACAACGATCTGCTGGCCGTGGGGATGAATTGCGCCACGGGCCCGGATCTGATGACCGATCACATCCGCAGCCTGCACGAAATGTCGCGCGTTCCCGATCTCCTGCTATCCCAACGCCGGCCTTCCGAATGCCGACGGCAAGTTCGGCGAAACGCCGGAATCGCTCGCCGCGCAGCTTGAAAAATTCATCGATCACGGCTGGCTGAATCATCGTGGGCGGCTGCTGCGGCACCACTCCCGCTCACATCCAAGCGATCGCGCAGATGGCGGCGGCCAAGACGGCCGCGCCCCGTTCAAGCCTTCCGTCGCACCGGGCCTATTATTCGAACAAAGAACTGGTGGAAGCCGAGGAGAGCAATCGGCCGCTGATCGTCGGCGAGCGCACCAACGTCATCGGCTCGCGGCTCTTCAAGAACATGGTCGCCGAAGAAAAGTGGGAAGAGGCCAGCGAGATCGCGCGCTGGCAGATCACGCAACGGCGCGCACATCGTGGATGTGTGCCTGCAATCGAGCGACCGGGACGAAATCAAGGACATCCCGTCCCTTCTACGAAAAGCTGATCCGCAAAATCAAAGCGCCCATCATGATCGACACCACCGATCCCAAAGGGCATCGAGCTGGCGCTCACCTACTGCCAGGGCAAGTCGATCATCAATTCCATCAATCTCGAGGATGGCGAGGAGAAATTCGAACGCTGATCTGCCCGCTCGCCAAAGCCTACGGCGCGGCGGTTATCTGCGGAACCATCGACGAGGACAAGCTGCAGGCGCAGGCGTTCACGCGCGAGCGGAAACTGGCGGTGGCCGAGCGATCGGTTCAGCTGCTGACGGAAAAATACGGCATCGCCGCCGAAGACATCATCATCGATCCGCTGGTTTTCCCCTGCGCGACCGGCGATGAAAACTACATCGGCGGCGCGGTCGAGACCATCGAAGCCATCCGGCTGATCAAGGAAAAAATCCCGTTCGTCAAGACCATTCTGGGCGTCTCGAACATCTCCTTCGGCCTGCCGGCGTCGGCGCGCGAAGTGGTCAATTCGGTTTTCCTTTATTACTCGACCAAGGCCGGCCTCGACCTGGCCATCGTCAACGCCGAGAAGCTGGAGCGCTTCGCGTCCATTCCAACCGAAGAGCGCCGCCTGGCGGAGAGCCTGTTGTTCAACACGCCGCCCGCCGAAGTTCCGCCGGATCATCCCAATGCGGACGATCTCAAGACCGCGCCCGAAGACTGGCGCCAGCAAACGCGCGAGCAGAAGATGGCCGATCAATCAGTTCCACATCGCGGCCATCACCGACCATTTCCGCAAGACCGGCAAAAGAGAAAAGAAGAAGGCCGCCGATCTGCCGCTCGACGAGCGCCTGGCCAATTACATCATCGAAGGCACCAAGGACGGGCTGATCGCCGATCTCGATCGCAAGCGCGCGGAAGGCGCGGCGCCGCTCGAAATCATCAACGGCCCGCTGATGGCCGGGATGTCCGAAGTCGGCCGGCTGTTCAACAACAACGAGCTGATCGTCGCCGAAGTGTTGCAATCCGCCGAAGCGATGAAGACCGGCGTCAATCATCTCGAGCAGTTCATGGAGAAGGCCGAAACGTCCACGCGCGGCAAGATCATCCTGGCCACCGTCAAGGGCGACGTGCACGACATCGGCAAGAACCTGGTCGAGATCATCCTCAGCAATAACGGCTATCAGGTGATCAATCTGGGCATCAAGGTTCCGCCGGAAGATCTGATTGCGGCGTTCGAGCGAGCATCATCCCGACGCCATCGGACTTTCGGGCCTGCTGGTGAAGAGCGCGCATCAGATGGTGATCACCGGCAACGATCTGAGCGATCGCGGCGTGAACGTTCCGCTGCTGGTGGGCGGCGCGGCGTTATCCGAAAAATTCACCAAGACAAAGATCGGTCCCAGCTACGCCTCGCCGACGTTCTACGCCAAGGACGCCATGACCGGCCTGCGCCTTCTGAACGAAATCATGGACCCGGCTACGCGCGAACAAGTGCTGGCATCGCACATATTTTCGCGAAGGCGACGCCGACTGCCGTCGCCCAGCCGAGCCCAAGCCATCGACCCCAGCAGGCCCGCAGCTCGAAAGTTCGAACCGATATTCCCATTCCGGCCGCGCCGTATCTCGACCGCCGCGTCCGCGATGTCCCCAACCTTGCCGAGGTCTGGAGCTACATCAATCCCTTCATGCTTTACGGCCGCCACCTCGGATTCAAGGGCAATTTCGAAAAGCTGCTGGCCGAGCGCGATCCCAAAGCGCTGAAGCTTTTCCACGAAGTCGAGCAAGTGAAGGCGGAAGCGGCGCGCTTCATGAAGGTGAAAGCCGTCTGGCAATTCTTCGAAGCCGAGCGCGACGGCAACGCCATTCAGCTATTCGAGCCGGGCGCCGCGAGCCCCATGCACACATTCAACTTCGGCCGCCAGCCGCGACCCGACGGCCTGTCGCTCAGCGACTACATCCTGGATGCCGAGGAAGCCCGGCGCGATCACCTGGCGCTGTTCGTCGTCACCGCCGGCGCGCAGATCCGCGAAGAGTCCGAGCGCGCCAAGCAAGCCGGCGAATTCTTCAAGGCTCACGCGCTGCAGGCGCTGGCTATCGAAACCGCCGAGGGCTGCGCCGAGTGGCTGCATCGCCGCATCCGCGAGGACTGGGGCTTTCCCGATCCTCCCACCTTGACCATGCAGGAGCGCTTCACCTCGCGCTATCGCGGCAAGCGCTACAGCTTCGGTTATCCCGCCTGCCCGAATCTGGACGATCAGCAGGGCATCTGGAAGCTGCTTCACCCCGAAGAAATCGGCGTCCAGCTAACCGAGGGAATGATGATGGAGCCCGAAGCCAGCGTCAGCGCCCTGGTCTTCCACCATCCCGATTGCGCGTATTTCACCGCCAGCGAAGTCGCCGAACCGGCGCTGGTTTCTTAGTCCCGAATCCACACTACAGACTTTCCCGCCCGTTGCCGATCAATGACTTAGCAGCACTTGTGCCCGCATGATTATCACCCGCACCCCACTCCGGATCTCGATCGGCGGCGGCGGCACCGACCTCCCCTCTTATTACCACCAGTTCGGTGGATTCGTCATCGCTGCCGCCATCAACAAGCACATCTATGTCGGGATCAACGAGACCTTCAGCGGCGGATATTTCCTGAAATACTCCTCGCTCGAACACGCCGCCACGCATCGATGAAATCCGGCATTCCCTGATTCGCGAAGTATTGCGGTTACACGAGGTGCCGGCGCCGATTGAGGTGGTCAGCATGGCCGACATTCCGGCTGGAACCGGCTTGGGATCATCGGGCGCTTTCACCGTCGGGTTGCTGCGCGCCGTGCACGCCATGAAACGCAAATATGTCGACCCCGGCGTCGTCGCTGAGGAAGCCTGCAAGATCGAGATCGACACTCTTGCAGCAGGCGGTCGGAAAGCAGGATCAGTACATCGCCGCTTATGGCGGTCTGGCCTGCTTCGAATTTCTCCAGAATGGCGAAGTGCGCGTCAATCCGCTCAACATCAGCAACAGCACGCTCTACGATCTGGAAGAGCACCTGGTGATGTTTTTCACCGGCTATTCGCGCAACGCTTCAGTCGTTTTGGACGATCAGAAGGTCCGCTCCGAAATGGGCGACCCGGCCATGCTCGACAATCTGCATTTCATCAAGCAACTGGGCCAATGCATCAAGCTGGCGTTGGAGCAGGGCGACACGCGGCGCTTCGGCGAGCTGATGCACGAGCACTGGCTGCACAAGAAAACCGTTCCCCCGGCACTTCCAACGACGGCATAAATCGCTGGTACGAGGTCGGCCGCGAAAACGGCGCGATTGGCGGCAAACTGGTCGGCGCGGGCGGCGGAGGCTTTCTGCTGTTCTACGCCGAGGATCGCGACTTGCTGCGGCGCGCCATGCAACGCGAAGGGCTGCGCGAAGTCCGCTTCGCTTTCGATCATGAAGGCTCGAAACTGGTCGCGCGGGATTGATCCCCATGCAATGCGTCATCCTAGCCGGCGGCCTCGGCGACCCGCATGCGCCCTCTCACCGACACTTGTCCCAAGACTTTGCTGCCGGTGTGTGGCCGTCCCTTCGCTTATCACCAGTTGCACTGGCTAGCCGCGCAAGGCGTCGACGATGTGATCTATTGCATCGGACACCAGGGCGAGATGATCCGCCGCTACTGGGAATCGGAAGCCGACGCCGGTACGTTCCATCCGCTACGTGGACGAAGGCGAGCAACTGCGCGGCACCGGAGGTGCTCTTAGCCTGGCGCGGGAGCAGGGCGTCCTCGATGAATCGTTCCTGGTTATTTACGGCGATTCCTTCTTGCCGGTCGAGTTCGCTCCCGTCTGGCAAGCTTTTAACGCCAGCGGAATGCCCGCCATGATGACCGTTCTTCGTAATGAGGGTCGCTGGGACCGCAGCAATGTCATCTTACGAAAATGGGCGCCTGCTGCTCTACGATAAGCAGACTGATCCGCGCATGCAGTACATCGACTTCGGTCTGTCCGCCTTTCGCCGCGACCTGTTCGACGACCGGCCCGAGGTGTTCGACCTGGCAGTGCTGCTGCACGAGTTGAGTCTCTATGGCCGGCTGACGGGCTACGAAGTGAAACAGCGTTTTTACGAGATTGGATCGCCCCAGGGCCTCCGGGACCTGGAACAGTACCTGGAGAAATCCCAAGACCTACAGAAAGCCGTGTAAACGGCCGAATTATCAATGGGAAAGGTCGATTTTGCCCAGGAGACGCGAGTGCCCATTGGAATACTAGGAGGAGGACTGGCGGGGATCACCGTTGCAGCCCACCTCGAGCAGGATTGCGAAGTACTGGAAAAGGAAAGCCGCGGTGGAGGACACTGCCAGACCGTCGAGGAGCAGGGTTTCACTTATGACGCCGGTGGCCCACATATCATCTTCTCGCGCAACCAGGAGATGGTGGACTACATGGTCTCTCTGCTGGGCGACAATGTCCACCGCGCCCGCCGCAATAACAAGATCTTCTACAATGGCCGCTACGTCAAATACCCCTTTGAAAATGGCTTGTACGATCTTGAACCACAGGATCGCTTCGAGTGTCTCTACCACTACATCAAGAACGATTATCCGCCTCCCCAGACCAACTTCAAGGAATGGATCTATCACCACTTCGGTAAAGGACTAGCCGAGAAGTATCTGATCCCCTACAACGAGAAGATCTGGAACGTGCCGGCCGACCAACTGGGATTGGAATGGGTCGAGGGCCGTGTCCCCAAGCCGCCGCTGGAGGACGTGATCAAGGCTGCCGTCGGCGTCGAATCGGAAGGCTACACCCACCAGCTTTATTTCAACTACCCGGCGCAGGGTGGCATCGAATCTTTGCCGCGCGCGCTGGCAAAACGCGTTCGCAAAGTCGTTCCGGATTTCAGCGTGGAGCACATCTGGAAAGAGGGTGGCAAATGGTGCGTCAGTAACGACTGGGTCACCCGGCGTTACGACCGTTTAGTCTCTACTATTCCCATTCAAGAACTGGCCTACGCGCTGGTCGACACGCCGCGGGAAATCAGGGCCGCGGTCGATTCTTTACGCTATAACTCGCTCGTGACTATCGCCGTCGGGCTCGATTCGGCGCGCCTGCCGGACTACACCGCGATTTACGTACCCGACCCGGATGTCCGCTTCCACCGTCTTTCGTTTCCGGCCGTATTCAGCCCCCACAACGCGCCTCCGGGGCAATCGATCATTGAAGCCGAAATCACCACCAATCCGGGCGACGGCACGCATGAAATGTCAGACGATGAGATCCTGGCCGACGTGATCGGCGACCTGGAGGGCATGGAACTGATCCGGCACAGCGAGGTCTGCTACGGCCGGGTGCTCCGCACCAAGTACGGTTATGTCGTCCAGGACGACAACCATCGGAAGCACCTCAAGCAAGCCAAGGAATATTTCGAGGGCATCGGCATCCCGCTGTGCGGGCGGGTGGCCGAGTTCGAATACATCAACATGGATGTCTGTATTGACCGGGGTCGCAAACTGGCCGATCGTCTCAACCAGGCAGCCCGCGTCTCCACTCAACCCGTTGTCGAAGTGGGTGTACAAACATAATGTTCATTGCAAGCTTCAACCTCAAAACGTCCATTCAAAAGCTACTGTTCACGTTACAGGACTTTCGTGATTTTCCCCGGCTGCATCCGACTCGGGAAATGAAAAGGCTGGCGCTGCGGGAAAGCGTTCGGTACGCCCGGAAACATATGCAAAATTCCGTGGGCGTCGAAAGCGCTCGCGAGGTCTTGAGCATGGCTTTGAAGCAGGTCGCTGTACCGGGTCAATACCTGGAATTCGGAGTCTACAAGGGCGGCACCATCCGCTTTATTGCCGGGCAGGTGGGTGGCTCTCAATTAGTGCATGGCTTCGATAGCTTTGAGGGATTGACGGAAACCTGGAGCGGCGATCCCTCTCGTTTCGACGCCCAAGGCCGGTTGCCCAAGGTTCCTTCCAACGTGCGCCTGCATAAAGGCTATTTCGCCGACACCCTGCCAGGCTGGATTGAGAGTAACCCTGGCCCCATCGCCTTTCTCCACATCGACTCTGACTTGTACCAATCCGCTCAGTGTGTCCTTGAGCACCTCCAGGACCGGATCGTACCCGGTACCGTGATAGTTTTCGACGAGTACTTCAATTATCCAAACTGGCAAGCCCATGAATTCCGGGCCTTCCAAGAGCTGGTGAAACGTTGTCAGATTCGATACCAGTATCTCGGATATGCTCGATTTCAAGTTGCGCTGAAAGTCGACGACATTCGAGGCCAAACGGCTCTCGAAAGTCTCAGCAGTCACGTAGCGGTAGCGCGTGACCTCGAAAGACAAGAGGTATGACGTCTTACAAACGCCCCTACTTCGAAATCGCGAATCCCGAGATTCCGAGCCTTCTGCGCGGCCTCCCCGGGGGGCTCAGCGTGCTCGACGTCGGTTGCGGTTCAGGCGTTCATGGCGCGGAATTAAAGCGTATTTTTGGCCATCGGGTGGTGGGCGTCGATCTTTCCGAAGGGTCAATTCAGAAAGCGACAACGCGCCTGGCCGAAGCTTATGTGGCCGACGTCACCAAGCCCGAGCTGTACCCTTTCTCCGGCCGCCGAAAGTTCGATCTGATCGTTTTTTCAGATATCCTGGAGCATCTCTACGATCCTCTGGACGTATTGACCCGGCACTATTCGTTGCTTGCACGCGGCGGAAAGGTGTTAATCTCACTTCCCAACATTGCCATCTGGAACGTCCGTCTGGCTCTCCTGGCTGGGCGGTTCGAATACCAGGACACCGGCACGCTCGACCGCACGCATGTCCGCTTCTATACGCGCCGGAGTTTCCAGCGATTCACAGCCGAGGCCGGGCTCAACATTGAACGCAGCCGTGTCACTCCCGGCATGCTTCGCCCTTTTGTCCCGTTGGTCAAGAAGATGTATGGCCAGAACAGCGAGCCCGACTCGTCCTCCATCATGGAATCCCGTCCTTACCGTTTCTACATCAAGTGGTTTTACGATATCGAGAGCGCGATCTGCCGGGCCTGGCCCGGTTTGCTGGCCTTTACATTCATGGTCCTCGCTGAACCCGTGGGGCTGGCCTCCGGCGTGCCAACATCCAATCAACATCAGGAGCAGGAGCAGCCTGTATGATCTCCGTCGCCATGATCTCGATGAACGAAGAAAAAGCCGTCGCGGGTGTTATCTCAGACATCCGATCCGCGCTCGGCGGCAGGGACCATGAGATCGTCATGGTCGACAGCAGCCGCGACGCCACGCCTGAAATCGCAGAACGCCTGGGCGCCCGGGTGCTCCGGCAGTTCCCTCCCCAAGGCTATGGCCGAGCCATGGCTCGAGTCTTGAAGGAATCGCGAGGCGAGGTCGTCGTGACCATGGATTGCGATGGCACCTATCCAGCCGGTCAGATCGCCGGCATAGCCGACATGGTACTCAATGGTGAATGCGATCTAGTGAACGCCTCACGCCTCGAACGGCGACCAAGCGCGATGCCCTGGGCCAACTATTTCGCGAACCGGCTATTCGCGATCTCCGGACGGCTCCTGGTGGGCGTAAAGTCAACCGACCTGCACTCCGGCATGCGCGCCTATAGCCGCAAACTCATTGAGAGCGTGGACGTGGACCCCAACGGTCCGGCCCTGCCCGTCGACCTTCTGCTCAAGCCCGCTTTGATGGGTTTCACGATCCGCGAAGTTTTCATCCCTTATGGCGAGCGGATCGGCGAAACCACGCTCCACCGCTGGACTTCCACGGTGTGGACTTTCCGCCGTGTTTTCCGCCTGGCTATAGCCCGTATGACTCTGGTACCAAACCAGAAACTTGAAACCAGAAACTAGCGGCCAAGCCTATTTAAAACCCTCTAAACGGTCGAAGGATCAGCAGGAGTTAGTCCACCGCTTGACCAGCCTCACTGAACTTCTGCAGGCGCTTCACGAGCGTCCCGTTCCCGCGCCCGCCGAAGAAACGGACACCGGCTTCGCGGCGACGTTCATCGCCGAGACCATCGCGATCCTCCAGCGCATCGACCTCGCTGAAGTGGAGCGCATGGCCGCCGGCTTGGCCCATGTTCGGGAATTGGGCGGCCGCCTGTTCATTTTGGGCGTCGGCGGCTCAGCCGGTCACGCCAGTCACGCAGTCAATGATTTTCGCAAGCTGTGCGGCTTCGAAGCTTACGCGCCCACCGACAACGTTTCAGAACTCACTGCGCGCGCCAACGACGAAGGCTGGGAGACCTGCTTCTCAGCATGGCTTCAGGGATCGCGCATCAGCGCTCGCGACGCAGTGCTGGTCTTTTCGGTCGGAGGCGGTAATCGCGAAAAGAACGTCTCGGTGAACATTGTGCGGGCGCTTGAAACAGCGACTGCCTCGGGCGCTCACATCTTCGGCATCGTAGGACGGGACGGCGGATTCACTCGCGTAGCCGCTGGATTCTGCATCCTGGTTCCAGTCATCGCGGCGGATCGCGTTACCCCGCACACGGAAGGGCTGTGCGCCGTCCTCTGGCATCTCTTGGTCAGCCACCCGCTGCTGCAGCGCACTGCCACTAAATGGGAGTCGGTAAAGTGACCGGCGCCAGGTTCTTCATTGCCGGCGGCGCAGGCTTCATCGGCAGCCATTTTACGGACCGGCTGCTGGCTGAAAAAAGCGTGGAAGCAGTGACGCTCTACGACAATTTTTCCTCCGGCCGGCAATGGCATTACGCCCAGCACGAGCAGGACCGCCGGCTGCATGTGCTCTGTGCCGACGTCAAGGATACGGCCGCGCTCGAACGCGCCATGGCCGGTCACGACGTCGTGATCCATCTGGCTTCGAACCCGGACATCGCGCGCGCTGCTATCGAGCCTGACATCGACTTTCGTGAAGGCACGTACCTCACCCAGCAGATCGCCGAGGCCATGCGCCGCACCCGCACGCCCAGGCTACTCTACGCGTCCGGCAGCGGAGTTTATGGCGATCTGGGAGAGCGCGAGGCCCAGGAAGATTTCGGCCCGCTCGTTCCGGTTTCCACCTATGGAGCCAGCAAGCTGGCCGGCGAGGCGTTGATCGCATCCTATTGCGCCATGTTCGAAATCACGGCCTGTGCCTTTCGATTCGGCAATGTCGTCGGCGCGCGCCAGACCCATGGAGTGGGATTCGACTTCATCCGCCGCCTGCGCTCTCAGCCCGATCGGTTGTCTATACTTGGCGACGGCCAGCAGAGCAAGTCCTACATCCATGTCGAAGACGTCATCGAGGCGGTCTTCGCGGCGCATCAGAAGACTGAAAAGAACTTCGAGGTCTATAACGTCGCCACCGGCGACTACATCACCGTGACCGAGATCGCGCGCCTGGCCATGGAAGTATCTGGGCTATCGGAGGAAGACGTGCGCCTCGAATACACGGGTGGCGACCGGGGCTGGAAAGGCGACGTACCCATCGTGCGCCTGAACACCGAACGCATCCGTAGCTTAGGCTGGACTTGCCGCCGAACTTCGCGCCAGGCTCTTTGCGTGGCCATGCACGCCTTGCTCGAAGACGTGCGTGTCGGCAGGCTCTAACCCATGCGCCGCGCCGTGTTCCTGGATCGCGATGGGGTGGTAAACCGGGCCATTTTGCGCGAGGGCAAGCCCTATCCACCCGCGATGCTCTCTGAGTTCCGCCTGCTTCCGGGCGTACGCGAAGCTTGCAGAAAGCTGCGCGAGGCGGGGTTTGCCCTGATCCTCATCACCAATCAGCCGGACATCGCGCGCGGGGTCACTACCGCCCAGCAAGTGGCCGATATCCACAACCGATTGAAGCGTTATCTTCAGTTGGACGATATTCAGGTGTGCCCGCACGACGATTCAACGCAATGCGATTGCCGCAAGCCCAAGCCGGGATTGCTTCTGGAAGCTGCGCGCAGGTGGGATATTGATCTCGCTGGAAGCTTCGTCGTAGGCGATCGATGGAGGGATGTGGAAGCGGGCCAGCGCGCCGGCTGCCGCCCCATCTTCGTCGACTACGGATATCACGAACAACGGCCCATCGGGCCCTATCTGAGGGTCCACTCGCTGCCGGAAGCCGCCGACTGGATCGTGCGGGTGGCTCAAATGGGGTTGCAATATGCCTGACCGGATCTCCAGCATGCAAGTCAAAATCTTCGCCGACGGCGCCGACCGGCAGTCCATTCTCGACCTGGCGCGCAATTCCTGGATCAGCGGCTTCACCACCAATCCCACGTTAATGCGCAAAGCCGGCATCGTCGATTACGAGTCCTTCGGCCGCGATTTGACGCGCGCTATTCCCGATCGCCCGTTTTCCTTCGAGGTGCTCTCGGACGACTTCGACGAGATGGAGCAGCAAGCCTTGCGAATCGCATCCTGGGGCGACAACGTCTACGTGAAAATCCCGATCACCAACACGCATGGTGAAAGCGCGGCTCCGCTGGTTTACCGGCTGGCGCAGCGCGGAGTCAAGATCAATGTCACCGCGGTGATGACGCTCGATCAGGTGGAGGGTGTGCTAAAGAGCCTGAGGTATGGCCCTCCCAGTTACATCTCCATTTTCGCCGGCCGCATTGCGGACGCCGGATGCGATCCGCTGCCCATACTTTGCGGAGCGCTTGCCCGCATGCGCTTCTATCCCCAGATGGAGTTGATCTGGGCCAGCCCGCGCGAGTTGTTCAACATCGTCCAGGCGGACGCAATCGGCTGCCACATCATCACCGTGACGCACGATTTATTGAAGAAGCTGCCTGTTATTGGCCGCGATCTTACCGAATACTCGCTGGATACGGTGAAAATGTTCTTCGAAGACGCGCGGGCCGCCGGGTTCACGCTAGACACCCGAGTCCACGCTTAATCGCAGGTCTCCAATTCACTCCTGCCGTAGGGCCACCAGCGGATCCACTTTGATGGCTCTTAAGGCCGGAAGGTAGCTCGCCGCCAGCGCCACCACCAGAATCACAGAGGACGTCGCCGCGAAAGTCAGCGGGTCGGCAGCGTTCACACTGAACAATAGCCGCGAAATGATCCGCATCAGGGGGAATGCCAATACCAATCCAATGCCGATCCCGATAGCGGCCAGCTGAGTTCCCTCGCCCACCACCATCTTCAGCACATCGCTCTTTTGGGCGCCCAACGCCATGCGCACGCCCAGTTCGTTGGTTCGTTGAGTCACGGCATAGGCGATGACGCCATATAGTCCGGTGGCCGCCAGAATCAAAGCCACGCCCGCGAAGACTCCCAAAAGCAGCGTGCGGAAGCGGGGTTGCGCCAGGGAGCCGCCCACCAGGTCCTGCATGGTCTTGACATTGAAAACGGCCAGGTCGGGATCCAGCTTCTGAACCTCGGCTCGCACCGCTGCGACCAGCGAATTGGGCTCGGCTCGTGTCCGCAGCACGATCGTCATGGTCCCTTCCACAAAACCCATCAGCTCAGGCGGAATTTGGAGATAGTGGTAATACATCTCGGCGTTGGTAGCCGCGTCCAGGCCGGTATGTTTCACATCGCCGGCGATTCCGGCGATAGTGCACCATGGGCTGCCATCGAACCCGGCCTTCATTCGCTTTCCGATCGGATCCTGATCCGGCCAGAAGCGGCCAGCCATGGTGTTGTTGATGACCACTACGCAGGGCGTCTTTTCTCCATCGGTTCGGTCGAAGTAGCGCCCGCGAACCAGTGGAATGCCCAAAGCCGCGAAATAATCGGCGCTGGCCGCGCGATATTTGGCGCGCGATTGCTCGGCGCTCGATTCCACTGGCCGGTTTTCAACCACAAAATTCAAGCTCGCATCCGCTCCGCTCAGCGGAAGATTGCGCGCGATGCCCGCGTATTGCACGCCTGCCAGAGCGTGCAACCGGTCTAGCAGTTGTTGGTAGAACAGCGCGACCTTCTGGCCGGGGTAGCGGGTCTCCGGCAGCGCGATCTGCATGGTCAGCACATGATCGGGGCGGAAACCGGGATTGACGCTCTCCAGCAGCAGAAAGCTTCGAATCAACAACCCGGCGCCGGTTAACAGCACCACGCAGGAGGCGATCTCAGAGGCTACCAGCGCATTTCGCCAGCGCGCACGGCTGCGGCTTCCGATATTGCCGCGGCCGCTGGTTTTCAGAATGGAATTCAGGTCCGACCGCACGGTCAAAAGCGCCGGCGCCAATCCGAAAATGATGCCGGTAGCCAGCGATACCGTCAGAGTGAAGGCCATCACCCGCCAGTCGATATTGATCTCCGTCAGACGCGGCAGATTCGCGGGTCCCAACTGGGCCAGCATCGTAATGCCCCAGGCCGCCAGTGCCAAGCCGAGCAGACCGCCCGCCAGCGCCAGAAGTACGCTCTCGGTAAGAAGCTGGCGCAGCACGCGCGCCGGATTTGCTCCCAGGGCCATTCGCAGGACAATCTCTTTGTCCCGGCTTCCCGCGCGCGCCAGCAACAGGCTTGCGACGTTGGCGCAGGCAATCAGCAGCACAAAGACTACCGCGCCCAGCAGGGTCCACAACGTCGGGCCAATATCGCCCGACCATTTGCTCTCGCAGAGGTACGATGTTCGTGCTCCAGCCCGCATTGGTATCGGGATACTGCTGCTCAATCCGGCCGGCAATCGAACGCATCTCAGCGGAGGCTAGCTCCAGGCTCACGCCGGGCTTGAGGTGTCCGATCACGCGCAACGTTTTGAATCCGCGCTGGCTGAGTTCCTTCGCGTCCAGCGTAAACGGCATCCACAACTCAGAAGGCGTGTCCAGCAGCCGGAATTCACGCGGCATGACCCCTACAATCGTGAAACTATTGCCGTCTACAACCATGCTCTTGCCCAAGATCGCGGGATCGCCCCCGAAGCGGCGTTGCCACAAGCCGTAGCTCATGATCGCCACGCGATTCCGTCCGGCTTGGTCTTCCTCCGCGAAAAATGTCCGGCCTAGCGCGGCCTTCACGCCCAGCAGGTCGAACAGCGCTGGGGGAAATCAAGGCCGTCTCAACCCGCTCGGGCAGTTGGCTCCCTGCCAGGACTGCAGGTTGCTGCCGCGGAGCGCTGCGATTTTATCGAAGACGCGCTGCTGCTCAGCCCAATCTCGATAATCGGGCGGAGAAACCTGCTCCTGTCGAATGTCCCTTGCTAAGCTTTGTCTCCCAAACCACCACCAGGCGGCCGGAGTCCTTGTAAGGAAGTGGGCGTAGCAGCACCGCATTGACCACGCTGAAGATTGCGCTGTTCGCGCCAATGCCTAAGGCCAGCGCGATCATCGCCACCACGGTCGATCCCGGACTCTTGGCGAGCATCCTGAAGCCGTATTTCAGATCTTTCGCAATAGTAGTCATTTCCAATTATCCAGCATAGCATTAAAAATACGAATCGGACCGTGACAGTGAGGGACCGTCACGGTCCGATTCACGACTTGGGTTTGGTTGGAAGGATAAATTGTTTGGATTAGCCGCCCCAAACAGCGCCACCAGCTCGTACTCTGGTCTTAGTTCTCATTTTGTTCTCCTTGAATTTAATTCCGAATTTCTCGTCTTAATGGCCGAGTTCAGCGCGATCAGTGGCGCCGGCGCGGCTCATAGCTAGGTGCCCCAAACTGCGGCGCCAGCTTTGATCTTCGTCTTGGTCCTCATGTGGCGATGTCTCCTTGCTTTAATTTTTTGTTTTGATTGGCCTTGCGGTCGATGTAAGAAATGCAACTCGGATGCCACGGGTACCACAACTCAAAAGAGCGAAGTACTATGGAATGTAAGCTACAGAAAACAAGGGAACTGTAGGTTGGATTTCGAATTTAGACGTAGCGGCAACAGGCTGGACATTCCATTCTTGGTCTATCTGATCAGATAGATACCCTATCCACTCAGATAGGGTGTTGATCTTAGCCCGAAGGTTTGTGGAAGATAGAACGACAATAGCCACGGTTACGGCGAACGGTCGCCGGACCGTTCGCCGGCCGTGCAAACGGAAGCGCACTCCTCCGTACTGCTTCCGCAAGGCTGCCGAACTGACAAGCCATCGAGGACCCGCTGGTTGTCAGATCAGACTTCTAAGAAACTCCGATAATCCCCCCGACCGACCAAGTAGTAGTAGTGCACTACACCTCGGCATACGCCTAGGGTCATAGCAATTCCAGCACCATTGGGATTGAATGCCTGAAAACTTGCTTCATACCCTCACAAATCGTGCACAATCATGGCCTAATGCAGAGAAATTCGCATCGGCCGGATTCTTGATCGCCTCCGACCCTATCTTTTCGGATATTATGGGCTAACGCCTCAGATAGAGAGATAGTCGCTATGCCCCAGACTGCTTGCCGAACTCGAGGCCCTGGCCGGGCCGTTAAAGGGAACCAGCATTCCTTTGTCCGGCGACCAAATCTCCATCGGGCGCGAACCCACCAATGTAATCTCAGTCGTAGACGCCGGAGTCTGCCGAAAGCATTGCGTCATTTTGCAGGACGGTAGCGAGTTTAAGATCCAGGACTTGAACAGCCGCAACAGCACGTTCGTGAACGGAGTACCCGTCACGGAGAGGGTTCTGATTTCCGGAGACGAGATCAAGATTGGAAACTAGCCTGTTTCCTGTTCGTAGTGCCGTCGGAGGAGACTGGAGGCGCCGCCTCCAGCTCAGTTGAATTCGCCAAACAGGACACTGGCGGAGGATCCACTATCATCCTTCGCAAACAGGACGCGCTCTACTTGCGCGATCTGGATCGCGTCACGCCTTCCGAGCGAATGGTTCGCGATCTGAACGTGCTGGTTCGAGTTAGCAAAGCCGTCAATTCCGTGCGCGGGCTGGAAGCGCTTGAAAAACAGGTGCTGGAATCAATCCTGGAAATCACACCCGCCGGCCGCGCCGCTATTCTTCTTTGCGATCGCGGATTCGAGAGCTTGGACGAATGTACTGTATTCGGATGGGACCGCCGCACTGGAGCGAACCCGACCGTAGAGGTGAGCCGCACCATCGTATCGCAGGTGCTCAAAGAGGGCGTCGCGATGCTGTGCAACGATCTGCCGGCCACCCAGACGTTCGCCGCCACCGAGAGCGTAACGGTGCGCCATATCCGCAGCGTTCTAGCGGTGCCGCTGGAAGTTTTCGATCGCATTCTGGGCGTAATTTACCTGGACGCCAGCGATCCGGATGTACGTTTTGACGAGGACCACCTGCAATTGCTTACCGCCATCGGTAGTATCGCCGCCTTCGCGCTCGACAATGCCCGCCGCATGGATTGGCTGGAGGGAGAAAACCGCCGCCTGCAGGCCGAGATGAACGTCGAGTACAACATGGTGGGCGAAAGCCCGCGCATGCGCGATGTTTATCAATTCATCAGCCGCGTGGCCAAAATGGACTCCACGGTGCTGATCTCGGGCGAGAGCGGCACCGGCAAGGAACTGGTGGCCCGGGCCATCCATCGCAATAGCATCCGCGCCCATATGCCGTGTGTAGCTATCAACTGCGCCGCGCTGGCCGAGTCGCTGCTCGAAAGCGAGTTGTTCGGCCATGAAAAAGGCGCATTTACCGGTGCCATCGTCCAGAAAAAAGGAAAACTCGAGGTGGCCGAGGGGGGCACGGTTTTCTTGGATGAAATCGGAGAGCTGGCGCCGCTGATGCAGGCCAAGTTACTGCGGGTTCTGCAGGAGCGCGAATTCGAACGCGTAGGAGGGACGCGCACAATCAAGCTGGATGTCCGGTTAATCACGGCCACCAATCGGGATCTGGAAACAGAGGTAAAAGCTGGAAGATTCCGCGAGGATCTCTACTATCGTTTGAATGTCGTTTCGCTGCGGATGCCCTCTCTGCGAGACCGCCGTTCCGACATCTCGCTGCTGGCGAGTTATTTCGCCGCTAAATCCGCCAAGCGGTCTAATCGCGCCGTGCTGGGAATTTCGCCGCAAGCCCGCGCGTGCCTGTTGAATTACGATTGGCCCGGCAACGTGCGCGAGCTCGAGAACGCCATCGAACGGGCGGTGGTGCTGGGGTCGAGCGAGTTGATTCTGCCCGAGGATCTTCCCGAATCGATCCTGGAAAAAGCCGAGCCGGCCACTTCAGCGGTGAATGCCTTCCACGATGCCGTGCGCGAGACCAAGAAGCAGCTCATCATCAATGCCCTTGAGCAGGCCCACGGCAATTACACCGACGCAGCGCGTCTGCTGGGTCTGCATCCCAATTACCTGCATCGCTTGGTCCGCAATCTCAGTTTGAGGCCCGCGCTGCAACGCCAGTCGGCTGGCAATTCCTGATCCTGAGCCATCACTTGCTTTTCTGAGCCGTGACTGTAAGGAGCGGACTATTGTCCGAAGGTCCAATCCACTCCCAGAAGGGGCACGAAATCGTGCAACCACCCGTGAATTTTCGCGCCCGCCGCGGGTACGATCACGTTCTCGGGAAATGGCGTCGCATAGTCCCTGAAATCCACCCGCACCACCCAATGATCGCCGAGCATCGCCTTCACGCCACCGCCAAAGCTGACCAGCGCCTTGACCTCGTCGGCATGGGCCAGCAAGGCGAAATCGCTCAAAGGCTGATTAGGATCTACCCTGCCCGTCGCGGTGTAGCGTTTGATGCCGGCGCCACCGGCCAGGAACGGCCGCAGTCGGGCATGCCGTTTGGTTGCGTAGGCCAAAAAGTCGAAATGTAGCGCATGCGACGCCGCATCGAGATTCGCTTGCCGGCCATTGAACTTTAGCTCTGTATCGCCATCCTGGTAGGTATAGCGCAGTTCACCCCCAAAATGTTCCGATACATCCTCACCCAGCACCGCCGCCGACCGCAAACCGCGGGACCGAATCCAGCCGTAGCCGACCCCACCGGAGTTGTTAATCGTGGCGTCGTGGTAAAAACCAAATCCCCCCGCGGCGCCAACCGACCATGACTGCGCGAGACAACCCGAACCGCCCATCGCCCAGGTCACCAGCACAACGTATCCCCGCATCTTATAGCGCATTCTATTATTGATTCTATTCCTCACACATGCCACGGGTCCCTAGACCGGAGGCCTTAGGGGGCTAGAAAGGACGCCTTAGGAGGCCACCCGGTCCCTAGGGCAGTTCTTCCACTACTCGATCAATCTCCTCCGGGCTGATATAGAAATGTGGCGAGAATCGCACCCAACCCTGCCGCGGCGCCGCCATAATCCCTCGCTCTTTGAGGTCGCGGACCACTTTACGGCTATCCATGCCGGGCTTGTGGAGGGCGACGATTCCGGAACCATTTTCAGGCGTACGATCACCCAAGATCTGGTAGCCCTTCTGCCGGGCGCCGTCGACCAGCCTGTCGGCCAAAGCCTGCACCACCGGACCAATCCGCTCAATCCCGATTTCCAGCAGAAGTTCAATCGACGCCCGCAGACCGTAACATCCGATAGTGTTCAGAGTTCCGCATTCATAGCGGCCGGCGTCGGGCCGGAGGGTCATATCGCGCGATGCGTAGTCGTTATAGCCGGCCACGTTCGTCCAGCCGAATTCTCTCGGAAAAATGGAGTCCTGACGGTCCTTGCGCACATACAGAATGCCGCAACCCTCTGGACCCAACAGCCATTTGTGCCCGTCTGCGGCCAAGGCATCGATATGCGAGGTTTGCACATTGACCGGAAAAGCGCCCAGGCCTTGGATCGCATCCACGAAGAAGAAACAACGGTTCCGGCGGCAGATTTCGCCGATCGCGTCAGGTCCACACGCAGTCCGCCCAGGTACTGCACGAAACTGATCGCCAGGAGTTTAGCGCCGTAGGTTGCGCGCTCGATGGCATGTAGGGGATCGTGGATCGACAGCCATTCGACGCTGCAGCGCTGCGCTTCGAGACGGAGCCAGGGGAAATAGTTGGCCGGAAATTCCTCCTTGAAGGCGACAATGCGGTCGGTGGGCCGCCAGTCCATACCCATGGCGATGGTCGCGATTCCCTCCGAAGTATTCTTTACAATCGCGATCTCGCCGCGGGCGGCGCCGATCAACCGCGCGGCTGCAATTCGAAGCGCCTCATAAGTATCCATCCATTGGTCGTAATGCAGCGAACCATAATCTAGCGCATCATTGGCGAGGCTTTTCATGGCCTCGGCCGAGCGCTTGGGCAATGGCGCGACGGCCGCATGGTTGAGATAGATCAATCGCTCGGTAACGGGAAATTGGTCCCGATACTGCTGCCACAGCGGCTTATCCAAGGCTGCGGTTTTATTGTCAGCTTGTCCGAAACTCATGACCCTCCCCGTGCGTTTAATAAATGAAGGATTATACTGGTTTGTAGGAGCCCCGCATGAACCGCCTGCAGTCCGCCATTGTTCTCCTCCTGGTGATTCTTGCCCTCGCCGCCCCTACTACTCTTCTTGCTACCGACCCTGAGAAGGATCCCGATCAGATCGGGAACCGGAACGTCAGCGGAAAGGTAAACTTCTATTCTCTTGAAAAAGAAATGGCGCTGGGGAAGGCATTGGCTGCGGACGTCGAACGTCAGGCCAAGGTCATCAGCGATCCGGTGATCGCTGAATATGTTAACCGGATCGGCCAGAACCTGGTGCGAAATTCGGACGCGAAGGTTCCGTTCACCATCAAGGTGATCGACAGCGAAGATGTGAACGCGTTTGCCCTTCCGGGCGGCTACTTCTTTGTGAATTCCGGTCTGATCCTGAAAGCGGACAATGAGGCGGAGCTGGCCGGTGTAATGGCGCATGAAATCGCCCATGTGGCGGCGCGACACGGTACCCGTCAAGCCACTCGCGGTGAGATCGCGCAACTGGCCACGATCCCGCTGATCTTCGCGGGCGGCGGCTTGGCCACCTATGGCATTTACCAGGCATCTAACATCCTGGTTCCCATCGGCTTCCTCAAGTTCTCGCGCGGCTTTGAGTCGGAAGCCGACATGCTCGGCTTGGAATACATGTACAAGGCCGGTTACGATCCGACAGCCTTCGTGGATTTCTTCGAGAAGATCGAGACGCTGGAGAAGCGCAAGCCGGGAACCATGGCGAAGGTTTTTTCAACGCATCCGATGACGGACGATCGAATTCGCGCCGCTCAGAAAAATATCCAGAATTACCTGAAGGCCAAGCCGGAGTATGTGGTCACCACGTCTGAGTTTGGCGACGTGAAGAACCGCTTGTCCGCGATGCACAACCGCCGCAAGCTCGACGACCGGGATGTAAATAAGCCCCAGCTTCGACGGACTCCCGGATCGGGCACCGGTCCAGTGGATGCGGATGAAAACGGCAAGACACCGGCCAGCGATCAGGACGAGCGTCCCACGCTGAAGCGCAAGCCGGATTCCTCGAACTAAGCCGCCGCTACCGGCCGGCCGTTACTGAGCCGAGCCGCGACCGTCAGGGAGCGGTCCTACAATGAAGCATGGCTCCCGGCACTCGCCGAATTCTATTTCTAGCTGCGTTAGTTCTTGTGTATCTGGTTGGGTTTGTTCCCACCTGGCTGAAGCTGCGCGACCAGATTACGCAGCGTGAGAAGGCCGAACAAGCGCTGACGGTGACGCGAATCGTCAAAGACCTCGGATCCGCTGCCATCGATGCTCGGCGCGCGGCATATGATCCCGCGCGGTTGGAGGCTAGCGCGTTCTTTACCGAGGCACGCTTGCAGATCGACCAGGGCGATAAGTCCGTGCTGAGCAGTCAACAGCGCGACGCGCTCGGGCCCTTGCTTGCGCCGCGCGATGAATTGATTACGCTGCTGGCCCGCAGCGATCCAGCGTCGGCGGACCGCCTATCGAATCTATACGTAGCTGTTCGAAAAGTGCTTGGTATATGACGTAGCGCCACGCACTCCTGCGTGCCGTGTTGGCACTCTTGCCAACACCAGGAATTAAACCAACACCGTGAACGCGGCCTCCGTCCGTGTCACCGGCCGATACAGCGTATCGCGCTCCATCGGTTCGCGGCCGGGAATCTGACGTAGCGCACGCACTCCTGCGTGCCGTGTTGGCACTCTTGCCAACACCAGGAATTAAACCAACACCGTGAACGCGGTCTCAGTCCGCGTCACGGGCCGATACAGCGTATCGCGCTCCATCGGTTCGCGGCCGGCTTCGCGGATCAGCCGCAATAGTTCGTTTCGCCGGAGCCCCTGGCTGGTAGTCGCGCCGGCATCGTGGTAGATCTTCTCTTCCACTACTGTACCGTCCAGGTCATCGGCCCCAAAGCGCTGCGCGATCTGCGCAATACGAGGCGTCATCATGATCCAATAAGCTTTCATGTGATCGATGTTGTCGAGCATCAAGCGCGATACCGCGATCATTTTCAAGTCTAGAAATCCGCTGGTCGTTTGGATGTGCTCGAGCGCTGTATTGGCGGGATGAAACGCCAGCGGGATGAAAGTCTGGAACCCGCCCGTGTCATCCTGTAATTCCCGCAGCTTGATGAGATGGTCGACGCGATCTTCCTCAGTCTCGATGTGGCCGTACAGCATGGTGCAATTGGATTTCAACCCCATCTTATGCGCGGCGCGCGCCACCTCGAGCCATTGCGAGCCGTCGATTTTGTGATCGCAGATAATGCGGCGCACGCGGTCGTGGAAAATCTCGGCGCCTCCGCCGGGCAGCGAATCCACTCCGGCGTCCATCAATCGCTGCAGGGTTTCGCGGATCGGGATCTTCGTACGTTGCGCGAGATAGGCGACCTCCACCATCGTGAAGGCTTTCAAGTGTACTTCCGGAAAGCGCTGCTTCAGGCCCCGCAGCATCTCGCAGTACCAATCCAGCGTTAGCTCCGGATGCAGGCCGCCCACGATATGGAATTCGGTGACCGCTTCGGTCCAACCCTCCCCTGCGCGATGCCAAACCTCTTCGAGCGACCAGGTATACGCTTTCGGATCCTTGGCCCGTTTTCCGAACGCGCACAGCTTACAACTCGCCACGCAGACATCGGTAGGGTTAATGTGGCGATTCACATTGAACCATGTCACGTTGCCATGCTTGCGTTCCCGGACCAGGTTTGCCATGTGGCCCAGCGCCAAAATATCGCTGGTGCGGTAGAGCGCCACCCCGTCCTGATAGTCCAGCCGGCGGCCGGCTTCCACCTTCTCCAAAATAGGCAGCAAACGCCGGTCTTCGATGATGATTTGCATTAGTTGAGGGCCCTCATACCGAGGAAATAAATATCGGCTGCCCAAAACAGAAAGAATAGCACGCTGACATAGCCGTTCACCGTAAAGAAGGCCGCGTTCACCCGCGACAGATCGTCCGCTTTTACCAGACTATGCTCATAAGCCAGCAACAACACGATGGCGGCAATACCGGCCAGGCTCAACCAGCCCAACTGGAACGTCATGGCCAACGCTACCAGACATCCGATCATAGCCACATGAAAAACGCGGGCGATCCACAAAGCGCCGCTGATCCCGAACTGCCGCGGCAGACTGAACAAACCTTCCTGTTGATCGAATTCATAATCCTGGCAAGAATAGATGATGTCGAACCCAGCTGTCCAGAAAGTGACCGCGGCGGTCAGCCAGAGAATCCTCGGGTCGAGCGCCCCAGCCACCGCGATCCAGGCCGCCGCCGGCGCGATCCCCAGGGCGAAGCCCAAAATCAAATGAGAAAAAGTGGTGAACCGCTTAGTGAAGGAATAAAAGAAGAGCACCGCTAGTGCTAAGGGAGCCAGCTTGAGGCAGAGCGGGTTCAGCGCCCGGGCCGCCAGCAAAAAGACGAGCACCGATACCATAACGAATCCCCAGGCAAAGCCAGTGCTCAGGATTCCGGCCGGCAGGTGACGCGCGCGCGTCCGTGGATTCCGGGCGTCAATGTCGGCGTCGAGAATGCGGTTGAACGCCATGGCGGCCGATCGCGCGCCAACCATCGCAATCACGATCCACAGCAGTTTGCCTCCGAATACGCGGCCAGTCAAGTGCATTTCGCGGAACGCCAGCAACGCTCCAGTGAGCGCGAAGGGCAGGGCAAACACCGAATGCTCGAACTTGATCATTTCGAGCGTGAGCCGCAGCCGGTTCCAAAATCTCATTTTCGCTACCATTCTAATTCATGCGTTCGATCGCTCTCCTATTCTTCGTTCTGCTGGCCAGCTGCGGCCCTAAACCAACCTCGCAGGACGATTTTAATACCACCGACATTACGCTCCCGGGCGGCCAGGTTATCAAGACCGAGTTCGTGTATGACACGGTTGGGGCGCTGCGCGGCATGCAGTTTCGCAGTTCGATAGCGCCCGATCACGGCATGCTGTATGGGCATCGGACTCCGGGCAAGTACAGTTACTGGATGTACCAGACCCTCATTCCGCTGGACATGATTTGGATGGACCCGGACCACAAGGTGGTCGAGATTGTCGAGAATGCGCCGCCGTGTAAGACGCCCGCCAGCCAGTGCCCGCATTATGGCGGCAATAAGGTGGCGCAGTATGTTCTTCAGCTCGGTGGCGGAATGGTGAAAAAGTACGGCGTAAAGGTAGGCGACGGCGTTACTTGGTAAGTCGGCTCCGCTACGCTTGAGTTCCGACCCTACGTACGGCCCGACGTGCCTGATCGGCGGCTGCCAGAACCTATCCGGAAGTCATATCATCCGGTCCGGGGCCATCTCGCAGCGTTTAGAACTAAGCTCCAGGTGCATGCGATCCGAAGCGTTCGAGTTGCGCCAGTAGATCATATGCGGAAAGTCGGGAGGCCGCCGAGTCCGTTGAAAAATATCACCGCTCTCTTACTGCTCGTCTGTTACGCTCAAGTTGAATGGATCAAGACCAACTGCGGGTCCTGCTGGAAGAGGTACGAACGGGCGCCGTCAACGTCGATGCCGCGGTCGACCGCATGCGTCACCTGCCCTTCGAGGACCTGGGCTGGGCCAAGCTGGACCATCACCGCGCGCTACGGCACGGTCTGACGGAAGTTATTTTCGGCAAGGGCAAGACGGCGGAGCAGATAGCCATCATTGCCGGGCGGCTGCTTGAAAAATCTCCGAATTTGCTGATTACTCGCGCCGACGAGTCGATCGCCGCGACGCTGAAACGGACCTTCCCCGAAGCGGAGTATTTTGCTCTGTCGGGCGCCGTGCGTGTGTGGCGCGATCGCGCGATTCGCGGTAAAGGCAAACTGGCCGTGGTGTGCGCCGGCACCAGCGACATTCCGGTGGCCGAGGAGGCGCAAGTTACCGCCGAAGTAATGGGCAACGAGGTGGAAGCGATTTACGACGTCGGCGTGGCCGGCATCCATCGATTAATTGCCAGCAGCGAGCGGCTGAGCCAAGCGCGTGTGGTAGTGGTGGCGGCGGGCATGGAGGGGGCGCTGCCTAGCGTTGTCGGCGGCATGGTTTCGGCGCCCGTGATCGCGGTTCCAACCAGCGTGGGTTACGGCGCGAGCTTCCACGGATTGGCCGCGCTGCTCGGCATGCTGAACAGTTGCGCGAGCAACGTCACCGTCGTGAATATCGATAACGGATTTGGAGCGGGCTACGTGGCCAGTTTGATCAACCGGCTGTAACACGCTTACTAACCCTAGTGTAAGTCTCTAGTTAGGCCACAGCGGTGCTGATACGGGCGCCAGATTCCTCTGCGTAAACATAGAAGCCGAACATCGGCGTGGCTTCGCCCCGGCTCCATCGGCTCATTTTCCAGTCAACTCGGACAAACGAGATGTCGGGCTGAGCCGCGAGATTGAGCAAGACAGAGTAGATTCCGCAATAGAACTTGGGCGGGAATTTTGCCAAGGGCCGGAGACCCCAGTTTTTACCATCGTGAGAGCCCCAAATGGACACATCCAGGCTTTCCTGCTCGATGATGCGAGTGATTCCGAGAGTAAGAACGAGTAACTTACCTCGGTTTGGACCGAGTTGGAACTCCGGTCCGGTGCCGTCGGCTCTTGCGATGCTCTCAGGCAAAAGAAGGTTACGCAGCATTAGAATCCTCCAGCCGGGGGACATGCCGGAAAACTGCTCTTTTGCTACCTGGCAGGTTGTACCTACAGGGTAACTAAAGTGCTCGAAGGCGGTTACCCGCCTCTCTCAGCGTCTCATACTTTTTGCAAAAACAAAAGCGAATTAATGTCGCACCTTGGCTAGAATCCGCAAAAAAGCTGGACCCGGGGACGGCCGCCACCCCGCAATGTTCGATCATATGCCGGACGAACGCATAGTCGTCCGGAAAACCGAACTTTCGGATGTCGGTCATAATGTAATACGCCCCATCGGGCCGGAAGCATTGGAAACCCGCCTGGTCTAACAGCCCTAAAAGAAGATCGCGCCGGCTCTCATAATCGGATGCCAGTTTCGAGTAGTAGGTATCGGGCATATTCAGCGCCAGAACACCGGCTTGCTGGAGTGGGGCCGCTGCGCCGACTGTCAAAAAGTCGTGGACCTTACGGATCGAATCCGTTAAATCCGGCGCTGCCAGCACCCACCCTACCCGCCATCCGGTCACTGAGTAGGTTTTGCTCATGCTGTTTACAAGAACGCTACGTTCCCGCATTCCCGGTAATGTTGCTATCGGGATGTGAGATGCGGAATCGTACAGAATGTGTTCATAGATTTCGTCAGTAATTGCAAGCGCGTCGAATTCCTGGCAAAGATCGGCGATTACTTGCAATTCTTGCCTGGCGAAAACTTTTCCAGTTGGGTTGTTGGGGGAGTTGAGTACGATTGCTTTGGTTCTTGGCGAGAAGGCGCGCCGCAGTTCGTCGGGGTCGAAGGTCCAATCCGGGGGCCGCAGAGTGACCAATTTCCGATGGGCGCCCGCCAAAAGTATATCTGGACTGTAATTTTCGTAGTATGGCTCGAATACGATGACCTCGTCGCCCGGATTCGTCACGGCCAGCATGGAAGCTATCATGCCTTCAGTGGCGCCACAGCAGACCGTAATTTCTCTCTCTGGATCGTAATCCAGGCCGTAGGTTCTGCGGTATTTCGCAGCGATGGCATCCCGAAAAGGCTTGGCGCCCCAGGTTATGGGGTATTGGTTGAAGTCGGCGTCGATGGCGTCTTTGGCGGCCTGTTTGATTTCTTCGTTGGCACTGAAATCGGGAAAGCCTTGGGCGAGATTGACGGCGTTCGATTCCATCGCCAGGCGTGTCATCTCGCGGATTACTGATTCGGTGAACTGGGACGTCCGTTCACTGCGGAAGCGCTCCCGCCGGTTGGCGATCTGGACCGGCCTGACAGAGGTCTTTTCGGCTGAAGGGGTCATAAAGAAAAGACTACCATCGTCCGGGTGTGAAAGCCCCTCAAGCGTGAAGAATTCCCATCTTCTTGGCGACTCTCGCCAGGATCTCGGCCGCGCGGTCGAGCATTTCGCGCGTATGGGTGGCGGTGACGATGGTTCGGATGCGAGCCTTGCCTTCGGGCACGGTCGGAAAGCCGATCCCGGTAGCATAGAGGCCGTTGTCGAAGAGCGCCGACGAGAACGCATGCGCCATTTTCGCTTCGCCCACCATGATGGGCGTGATGGGAGTTTCGCTTGCGCCAGTATCGAAGCCGGCGGTTTTCAGGTTGGCCTTGAAGTAGAGCGTGTTGTCCCAAAGCTTCTCGATTCGCTGTGGCTCGTCCTCCAGAATCTTGAAGGCGGCGAGACAGGCGGCGGCGACGCCGGGGGGATGCGAGGTGGAAAAGAGAAACGGCCGGGCGCGGTGATACAGAAACTCGATCAGATCTTTGTTCCCGCAAACATACCCGCCCAGAACGCCGATGGCCTTCGACAGCGTCCCGACCTGGATATCAACGTGGCCGTGCAGACTGAAATGGTCCACCGTACCGCGCCCCTTGCGTCCGAGTACACCGGAGGAGTGCGCGTCGTCGATCATCATCACGGCGCCGTTCTTTTCGGCGGTAGCCACCAGGGCTGGGAGGGGAGCGATGTCGCCGTCCATCGAAAACACGCCATCGGTGATCAGCAGCTTGCGTCCGGGCGCGCCCGAAAGATCATCGAGAATCTTGGAAGCAGCGACGGTGTCCTTGTGTGGAAAGACATGGATCTTGGCCTTTGACAATCGGCAGCCGTCGATGATGCTGGCATGGTTAAGTGCGTCGGAAATGATGTGATCTTCCGGGGTGAGGACCGCGGCGACGGTTCCCGCGTTGGCTGCAAAGCCGGATTGGAACACGACGCAGGCTTCGGTGTGCTTGAACTTAGCGATATGGTGCTCCAGCTCCATGTGAATGCTCATGGTGCCCGAAATGGTCCGGACCGCGCCTGAGCCCGCACCGAACTTTTTGGTAGCGTCCACGGCCGCCTCGACCAGTTTGGGGTGGTTAGCTAGGCCGAGATAGTTGTTGCTGGCGAGGTTGATCACCTCACGGCCATCGAAACGGGAGACCGGTTCACAGGCGGATTCGAGCACGCGCAGACGCTGGTAGGTTCCTGCTTTGCGCCACGCCTCGAGCTGCTCGGTTAGATAGCTGAGGGGATTAGTGGTGGTCACCTCTCTATCGTAGCGCCGACCGTTGGGCCTGGAACGCCCTACTATGAAGGGAATGCCGCGTACGTTCTTGATCGATACCGATACAGCTTCCGACGATGCCGTGGCGCTGATCATGGCCCTGCGCGCGCCTGATGTGCAGGTGGCGGCAATCACGGTCGTGGCCGGTAATGTTTCGCTCGACCAAGCGACGCGGAACGCACTGTACACGGCAGAGCTGTGTGGTTCGTCCGTGCCCGTGTATGCCGGCGCGGCCCGGCCGCTGCTGCGGGAGCCCCGCGATGCCCAGTGGTTCCACGGCGTGGATGGGCTCGGCGATCGAGGATATCCGCCGCCTAAACGCGCTCCGGAAAGCAAGCACGCCGTGGACGCGATTATTGACGTGATCGCCGCCAACCCCGGAATCGTGGTGGTGACACTTGCTCCGCTGACGAACGTGGCGCTGGCTCTGGCGCGGGCGCCTGAAATCGTTCGAAATGTTAGCCGCTGCGTCATCATGGGCGGCAATCCCTGCACCGAAGGCAATGTCACGCCGGCCGCGGAGTTCAACATGTGGGTGGACCCGGAGGCTGCTCGCATGGTGCTGCGCTCGGGGCTGCCGATCGAGCTGGTGGGTTGGCACCTGTGCCGCGGCGAGGCGAATCTTCTCGCGCCGGACATCGAGCACGTACTCAGCTTGGGAACGGACCTCGCGCGGTTCGCCGTCGATTGCAACCGGACTGCGATGGAAGCGAATCGCAAGCAGACCGGCGAAGTCGGGATCGCGCTGCCCGATCCTACAGCCATGGCCATTGCGCTCGATCCATCGATCTGCACGAACGCCAGCCGCCATTTTGTGGACGTCGAAACGGACAGCGAACTGACGCGCGGGATGACTGTGGTTGACCGGCTCGGCGTGGCGGGGGATGAGCGGAATCGAGCAGTATGGCAACCGCTGCTGGATGGAGGTCCTAACGCAATCGTTTGTTGGGAAATCGACATTGCACGGTGGAAGAGCCTTCTGTACCGGTCGCTCAGCGCCCCTTAAGGCGGTGATCTTCAATGTCCGGCATTCTCATTACCTTGCACATTTCGAATAAACGGGAGTAAGCGCGCTTGCCGATGCGCTCTTCTAAAGTGTACTTGCTGTATATGTCATCTTCCGTATGTGAGCGGCCGGGGTTGATCTCCGCTAAGTTGGTGGTGAAGATAGTTGCTTTACGGTTGTTGCAGCGATGAGTAATGATGGCAGTGATGGTGTCTTCGACGAAATCCTTAATGCGATGCGCGCCGAGATCGTCGAGCACCAGGATCTGGGTATCCAACGCCGTGCGATAAGCGTCGCGGTCCATCGTGTCGGAGGCAGCATCATAGCCGCTGCGGATGTGGTTCAGCAGCGCTTGGAAATCGAAAAATATGCCTTCGAATCCACGGAGGATCAGACTTCGAAGCGCCAGCCACCGCGAGATGCGTTTTGCCGGTACCTGGCGATCCGATGAACAGCAAACCCGGTTTTGGAGCGTTGGGATATTCGCGCACGTAGCCGCGTACATCCACCAGGACCTTAGCAAGTTTCGGACGGGCGACTGGGTTGTCGGCAGGGAGAACAAAATTATCGACCGAGGCATTTTGATAGAGCGGCGGAATGTTGGCCCGCTCCAGAACGCGCTGCTCGCGGCCCTCATCGGCACACTCGCAGCGCTCGGCGCCCGAAAGTCCTTCGCGCTCGACGATCTTCCAACCGGAGCCGCCGCACTTTTCGCAAACTTCGACCACGCTCATATAGTAACTACCAGCCGATCGGTTTTCCCTTGTTCTGTTCATCCAGCCATTTTTTCAATGGCGCGAAATAATCGAGAATCGCCGTGGCGTCCATTTGATTCTGTCCGGTTAAAGCGGCCAGCGCGTTGGGCCAGGGCTGGCTCGCGCCCATCGAGAGCATAGCGTTCAGCCTGGCGCCGGCAGGTTTGCTGTCGTAGATGGAACAGCGATTCAGTGGACCCGTGCAGCCCGCGATCTTCGACAGCGAGCGATGAAACTGGAATTGCAGGATGTCGGCCAGGAAATAGCGCGCGTACGGGAAGTTGGCGGGGACGTGATATTTCGCCCCGGGATCGAAGTCGGCTTCGCTGCGCTGGATCGGCGGCGCGATGCCCTGGTATTTCAAGCGGAGCTGCCACCAAGTCTGATTGTATTTATCGGGCGGGATTTCGCCCGAGAACACTTGCCAGCGCCATTTGTCGATCAACAGACCGAACGGCAGAAACGCGATCTTCTCTAGAGCCCTATACATCAGGAGCCCGAGGTCCTTCGAGCTATCCGGCACGGTCGAGAGCAGACCGATCTTCTTCAGATACTGGGGCGTCACCGATAGCGCGATCGTGTCGCCGATGGCCTCATGGAAACCATCGTTGGCGCCGTCTCGGAATAGAAGTGGCTGGCGATCGTAGGCGCGCTGATAAAAGTTGTGGCCCAATTCGTGATGGATGGTGCTGAAGTCATCTGCATTAATCTCGATGCACAACTTGATGCGGAGATCATCCACAGTGTCGATGTCCCAGGCGCTGGCGTGGCAGACTACGTCGCGATCACGCGGCTTTACGAACAGCGACCGCTCCCAGAACGTTTTCGGCAACGGAGCGAATCCGAGCGACGTAAAGAACCGTTCGCCGTAACGAACCATGTCCAGCGGTTGAGTATTTTTGGATTTCAGAATGGCCGTCAGGTCATAGCCCGGATCGGCGTTCTTGGGAGCTACCAATGGATAGATGTCTTCCCACTCCTGCGCCCACATGTTGCCGAGCAGATGCGCGGGAATGGGGCCATCAGCCGGAACGATGTTGCCGTACTTTTCACGGAGCTTGGCGCGAACATAGGCGTGGAGCGAAAGATAGAGCGGCCGCACCTGATCCCAAAGACGATCTACCTCGGCGGTGAAGGCATCCGGCGGCATATCGTATTTGGAGCGCCACATCGCGCCCATGTCGGCGAATCCCAGTTCGCGCGCGCCCTTGTTTCCCAGCTCGACGTATTTTTGAAACAGCGGGCGGATGGGAGGGGCGATGGAGTGCCAACCGCGCCAGGCGTCCAGCAGTTCCTTGGGATCGGTGCTGGTGCGCAGATTCCGGCTCAGGTCTTCGAGGTCCAGGCACTTGTTGGGCGCCGGACAATATTTGCCTCGGCCGTACATGCCCTCCATCTGCGATGCGATTTCGGTGAGCTGCTGAGACTCTTTAGGATCGGACGGCGCTGCGAGGGTCAGCGAGAGCCGCAGCAGCTTGAACTCGCGGGCCAGCGCGTCGGGCATCTTGAGATTGCTGAAGCGCGTCGATTCCTTGGCGAGCTGCATGGCGGCCGAGATTTCCTGCTCGTCGGCTTTGGCCGCGAGAATCTCGGTGTCGTAGGTAATGTCGGTGGACTTCACCCAATCGGCGCGGGAATCCTGGATCGTAAGATCGAGCAGCTTCGATTCGGCGCGATTCATGAAGGCGCGAGCTTCGGCCAGCGTGGGCGGCTTCTGAGAATCGGCGGCGTGGCAGGTCCAGAAGGTGAGGGCAAGAAGGATTACAAACGATCGCACCTTATAATTATCGCGGATGGGAAAACAATTCTGCGAGTTCGCATGAGTGCGTGTCAATACCGGACCATAGTAGACACTTTGTACCGGGCACATGGTCTGCCTGATGCGAGCCATTATCGGTAGGCTGTCGTCCAAGAAGGAACGCGGTCGGATGTGTTGGGGCCGAGCCACGAAGTGGCTAACCGACGAGCGTTGAATCATCACTTCTCAACCATCGAGCTCGATCCATGCGGGAGCGTGATCACTCGCGTTTTCCTCTCCCCGAACCCATCGATCTACACCGCCAAGCACGAGCCGATCGCACACTGTGGGAGAGAGAAGGAAATGATCCAGCCGCATCCCTTTGTCTAAGGGCCAGCGATTCCGCTCGTAATCCCAGAAAGTCCAGAGCGGCCCCTCGGGCTGCAGTGTTCGCAGGGCGTCCGTCCAGCCCTGAGCTAACAGCCGAGCATAGGCTTGGCGACTCTGAGGTTGAATCAACGCGTTGTTATCGAGAGATCGCGTTGGATAGATGTCCTGCGGAGTTGGCACGACGTTGTAATCACCGGCCAAGACGACGGACACATCGGCCTTCATAAGTTCCGCGGCGTGCCCGATTAAACGTTCGAACCAAGCCAATTTGTAATCGAACTTTGGACCAGGTTGAGGGTTTCCGTTCGGCAGATAGATAGAAGTGATTAGCACGCCATTTACCGCTGCTTCGATATAGCGTGCTTGGTGATCCTCAGGATTCCCAGGCAAGCTGGATCGCGTCAGCACTGGCTCGCACTCCCGTGCGAGGATCGCTACGCCGTTCCAGGAACGTTCGCCTAGCCAAACTCCGCGATAGCCAAGGTCACGAAGGGCGCTTGCCGGAAATGCTCGCTGCTCTACCTTGAGTTCCTGGAGGCAAACGACATCGGGTTGGGCCCTCGCCAGCCACGCCACGAGATTATGCAGACGCTTGTTGATGTTGTTGATGTTGAAAGTCGCGATCTTCAATCGGCCGGCCTCACGCGAAAAGACCATTCTGGCCTGACTGGGGTGTCACTCTGCAAGTACTTCAGTTGGTAGATATGTTTTGAGGATGAGGGATTCAACGGTTTGTTCGGCATCGCGGGGCGGAGATGCGCGGTTGCTGGTACAAGGCACGTGCCCGCTCCACCAGTCCGCTTCGCGAGTACCGCCGTGCGCCATCAGCGGCCTGAAGGTGAATTTCGCCCCATACGGCCTAGTGGATAGTTTCGGCGAAAGAAAGTAACTTCCGAGTGACCAATCGAGCTATTCAAGTTGACCTGACGCCGGCCTGAACGAAGGCTTACGGCAGACAATCCGCGTGCTGGGTCCCTAGCAAAATTCAAGCACTTGGGAGGGGTGTATACTCGTTCGGAGAATCTCTGCCGATGTGTCGCTGCGCGATCTGGAGAACGGAATTGTGAACCTGTTGTCACTTTCACGCAGGTGGAAAAGAGCGAGCGGGATCCTGGCCGTGGCCGCGAGCGCCGCAGTTGTCGTGCTTTGGTACTTCTCGACTCGCCTGCCGCCAGTCCCGCAGCGCACGCTTCGCATCGGGTTCGAGAGCAATCCTCCAGTCCAGATTCGCACTGAAAACGGTTTTTCCGGTCTGGCTGTGGACACCGTGAACGAAGCGGCGAAACGAGCCGGAGTCAAGCTGAAATGGGTTGAAACGGGGACGAGTTCCGACGAAGCTTTTCGAAAAGGGCTGGTGGACCTTTGGCCATTGATGGTCGATTCTCCGGACCGTCGAAAGCGCGTACATTTTGCCCGGCCGTGGATGCACAGCAGCGACGTTCTGCTAGTCCGCGATGGCTCGCCGAATCTGGACCGCCGCTTTAAGGGCCGCATCGCAGTTTTCAAGATGCCGCTCCACGTTAGAATCGCGCAGGAACAGTTTCCTGAAGCGCATATTGTGCCGTTCCCTGACATAGAAGACATCATAAAGCAAGTCTGTAAGGGTACCGACGCGGGCTTTCTCGAGGCGCGCGTAGCTCTGACCCTGCTAAGAGAGAAGTCCCAGGATTGCCCGTCAATGGCTCTTCGCGTCCAGACCGTTCCTGGACTGATTTTTGACGCCGGAGTAGCGTCGACGTTCGAATCGGCGGGAGCAGCTGATCAAATCCAGGGCGAAATCGACAACATGTTCCGAAACGGAAATCTGGCGGTTTTGATCGCAAAGTACAACTATTTCGGGCTGGACGATACATGGGCTTCCTATGAGCAGATCGAGGCGGAGAAAAAATGGCGATGGTTGAGCTGGGCCATCGGCAGCCTGATCTTCGCGCTGGGCCTGACGCTTTGGCAGGCCAGCTCCCTGAGGCAACGGAAGCGAGCTGAAGTTGCGCTGCGCGAAAGCGAGGAGCGTTTCCGGAACTTGGCCAATACGGCGCCGGTGATGATCGTCGCTTCGGGTCCGGACAGGAAGGCCACCTTCTTCAATAGAGTATGGCTTGATTTTACCGGGCGCACCATGGAACAGGAGCTTGGCAGCGGTTGGGCCGAGGGTGTGCATCCCGATGACCTGGACGAGTGCTTGTCGAGTTACGCATCGTCCTTTGACGCTCGCCGGACCTGCCACATCGAGTACCGGTTGCGCCGGGCGGACGGAGAGTACCGATCAGTTGTGTGCAACGGGGTCCCGCGCTTTGCGCCGGATGGTGTCCTTGCAGGTTACATCGCCTCTTGCATCGATATCACAGATGCCAAACGCGCCCAGGAGGAGGCGCTGGCCAGACAGAAGCTGGAAAGTGTGGGCCAACTCGCTAGGGGTGTCGCCCACGATTTCAACAATCTGCTGGGCGGTATCCTTGCTACCACGGAATTAGCTTTGGCTGACCGCGCGGAGGGTTCGTTCCCCGAAGAAGAGTTGCTGACCACGCGGACTGCGGCGATTCGTGGCGGGGAGATAGTCCGTCAATTGATGACCTATGGGGGAGAAGAGAGTTCGGCCTTCGAGCCGATCGATCTTTCGCTCCTCGTCCATGAAATACTCCAGCTCCTCAAGGTTTCGATCTCGAAACACGCGATCTTAGAGACCGAGCTTGGCGAGGGTCTGGTTGCCGTGCACGGCAACCCGGCACAGGTCCGGCAAGTGGTGATGAATCTGGTTACTAACGCGTCTGAGGCGATCGGAGACCGCGCCGGAGTGATCCGCGTCACCACCGCACAGGTGAGGGTCGACTCAGACGCGCATGTAACGGGCGCGGCGAACTTGCCCACGGGCAATTACCTAAAGCTGGAAGTCTCCGACACGGGCAGAGGCATGACGTCAGAGGTGCAAACTAGGATCTTTGATCCGTTCTTCACGACGAAGTCCACTGGCCGCGGCCTAGGGCTCGCCGCCGTTCAAGGAATCGTACGTAGTCATTTCGGAGCAATCAAGGTCGTGAGTTCTTTGGGCCAAGGCACACTCTTTGAGGTCCTGCTGCCGTGCACTGATCAGCAGGCCCGGCTCATCCCCGACATCGTGGCACAGGACTTCGGCCAGTGAAGCGGCGAGGGTTACGGGAACCATCCTCCTAGTGGAGGACGAAGACACGCTCCGCCTTGCCGTTTCCAGGATGCTCCGCAAGAAAGGCGCTTCCGTGATTGAGGCGAGGGATGGCAGCGCCGCAGTGGAACTCTTCCGGGCCAACGAACCAGACATCGCGTTGGTTTTGCTTGATGTAACCATGCCGGGAATGAGTGGCCCGGAGGTTTTCACGGAATTGCGCCGGATGCGGCCCGACATAAAAATCATTATCACGACCGCATACAGCCAGGAAACGAGCGCGCCTACCGTCGGCGGCCAGCAATCCTGGGCCTTTATCCGGAAGCCCTATCAACTCAACGATCTTTGGAACTTGATTTGGCTAGTTTGCCGGCAAAAAGGAACTACCGCTCACGCCGCATCTGATCTTCCAGTGTCTTGATGTTATCCAATGGCCCCGCAGAGTCACCTATTCGAAAACTGTCCCGAAACGGTTCCGGAGGTTGAGAGGCACTTGGCAACACCGGATCTGTCCTGACCGCGGCGATGTGAAGACCTTGAGCTGCGGGGGTAATGGCGCGTTAATTCGTATCATCGCTAGTGAGTCCGGCTTCCGAGTACGCCCGCGTCGCTTGGAGCGACTAATCATCGATTGCTAAATGCTGGCCGGCTAGGAGGATCTGTTGGCCAGAACTGCTGCCGGTCAATTCCGGCGCGCACACAATCATGCAACCGCGTATTGGCCAAAATTGCCCAAAGTCCTTCGGCGCGAGGAGTGTTTCTGCATCGACCTTGAGCGATGCACTAGCGCTCAGGAACGTCTGCCGCCGATGTGCAATCTGCGATTTCCCAAAAAACGCCCGATGAAAGCTCCTAAGATCACTGTGGCGATGATCGCTGATCCGTGTGCTCCCAGCGCATGCCACGGCGTCGAAAACGGACATGCAATGCGCCAACCGGCATTGATCGCGAGACCCGCGCCTGCGCCATACAGGGCGCCCGCTACAGTTGGCCGGGTCGCGAGCGAGTTTCGAAACACCCAACTGAAGAACAGGACTAGGATTCCCCCGGCAAGCGTGCTGCCGATCCCGCAGGCGAAGCCCGTGATCCATGGTGAGACACGCAGGGTTTCGTTGATCCATGGCGGGACGGGCAGCGGCGCGGTCACCGGACTTGTCGAGAAGGTTAGCAGGGTGACAGATACAACAACCAAAGTTGCCGCAACCGCCGCGGAGTAAACCATCTGCCTCGGCAGCCTGCCAGCCGGTCTGCTTTCGTGCGCGGCGATCCAGACCAGCGCGATCGCCAACAGGAACTGCGCGGCGGAGGCGCCCCACGTCAAGAGCGGTCCTAATATCCCTAAGTCCTGACGAGGTCCGATAGCCAGCAGAATCAGCGACGAAACCAGGAGAGCGAGAGGGACCATTCGCAACGCCAGGTAGAGCGGTTCGGGCGATGGTCGGACGGGTTTGAGATCCTGGGCGATCGCCCGCATCAACGCTTCCGGTGGCTTGGGTAACCGATCGATCATGCACGTACCCTTTGTAGACTGTTGAGCGCCACGCGCAGGTCTGCCATTCCCCGGCTGGCGCGCGCGCGAGCTGCCGAGGCACTAATGCCTAGCATGCCGGCGATCTCCTCGAAACTGAACCCCCACTCATGGTGCAGCAGCAGCGCTTCGGCCTGATCCGGGGCTAAATACGCCATACATCTGCGGATCTCGTCCTGAGAGCCGAGCCTGTCAGCTTCCGGAAGCACGGGGAATTCAGGCAAATCCTCGCGCGACTCATGAACCTTTGCCCATCGCCGGGCCGCACGCCGATTCATCAGAAAAACGTTGCGCGCCAAACCGAACACCCAAGGTCTAACCGCATAGGTCGGGTTGTATGCGGCTCTCGACCGGTGCATTTGCAGAAACGTTTCCTGCAGTAGATCGTCGGCGATTTCGGAACCGCCTGCCAAATGCGACAGATACCGGCGCACTCCCGGCGCGAGCTGAGCGTAGATCTCCTGGAATGCTTCCAGCGATCCGCCCTGATAGCGGACCATCAGGGCGCGAAGTTCCTGATCTCCTTCGCTCACTCTTAAACTCTTTGCCGCGCGAGGCGGATTTGTGACCGGTTTCCTCTCAGAAATCGATCATTCGTAATCGTGTCACAGGCCGGGTGCCGTGGGCAAATATGAGACAGGCGAGCGAAACGCCGCCAGCGACAGAATCGAGGCTAAATTCGTGAAACTACTACTCCCATTAATTATGTCTGTGTTTTCAGGGGCATCTGCGGCGCAATCTCAGTCGCCCTCGCCCCAACCCCCTTCTGGTGGGCCATCCCCAAAGGCAACGGAAGTGATGGTCATCTTGACTTCCAAGCAGGGAGTGACCCGTCAGCAGATCATGCACATCATGCCGGACGAGATCCGGGCAACGGTGCAACTCTATCTCGACGGTAAGATTCGCCAGTGGTACTCAAGGGGCGACGGCCGAGGCGTGATTTTTTTTCTGGACGTGAAGACCATAGAGGAAGCCCACGCCATCATGGATACGCTGCCGTTGTCGAAAGAGAACCTGATGGACCACGAGTACATTCCCGTCGGTCCGCTCATGCCGCTGGGCGCCTTGATTGGCGGTGGGCCGGCTCGGCAATAAAGGATCGATCATGCCATTTCCAGCTTTGTTCGGGATCAGTGTAACGTTCGGCTTAGTTGTTTGGGGAGCAGTGGCATGGCACTATATTTGGCCGGCGCTAAGAGAATGCCCCAGCCCCGAGAACCTGAAGCCCATCCTACTGCTGCATGGGTTCAGGTTTCTCGGATTGGCATTTGTGGTGCCGGGTGTTGTGTCTCCAGATTTACCTGCCGCATTTGCTCAACCAGTAGCTTACGGTGATCTCATAAGCGCCATTCTGGCTTTGCTTGCTCTGGCTACCTTGGAAACTCGTGCTGGGACAGTGGTGACCTGGGTTTTCAATACCTTCGGAACGGCGGACCTGCTCTTTGCTTTTTACCAGGGAGGCCGCATATCACTCCCAGATTCGCAAGGCTTGTTAGGCGCTGGTTATTTTATCCTGACGGCCTTCGTGCCTCTTCTATTAATAACGCATGGCTTGGCGTTTGGAATACTGCTGCGAACGAAGGTTGTCGCCCCGTCCCGCAGCAAACTGAGCACCGCTTGAGGTCACGCTGGTTCTACGTGCTTTGCATTCCCGACAGCTCGTCAATAGCGCGCGAAATTACGTAACGCCGTAAGTTGACGGAAAACGCGCGACTTGCGGAAGTGCGGCAGTCGATCCGAGCCACGAGTTCGGTTGGATGAAACGAGGCCGCGCTTCCGTAACACCGTTCGTCAGGCACAAGCAAACCTACACGACTAACAAGATGGAAGGGCCTTCGCTAAGCGAGGATAGTAGACTAACGATGAGGAGGAACTCGATCTTGCCACTTCCCACCGACGAGAGACTCATCGCACTGAGCCAAGATCTAATCCAGCAGTTCGACACCATCTTCGGACTGCACCCCGGCTTTCGACCAGCACACGCCAAAGGCACGATGCTGACCGGAAGATTTACGCCTGGTCCAAGCGCGGCTTCCCTCACGCGGGCGCCTCACATGAATCGGGAGTCTACACCGGTAACTGTGCGTTTCTCAAACTCCACCGGCGTTCCGCTGGTGCCCGATAATGATCCTAATGCGAATCCGCGCGGACTGGCGATTCGTTTCCACCTCGCGGAGCACGTTCACACCGATATTGTCAGTCATTCGACGAATGGATTTCCTACGCGCACGGGCCAGGAATTTTTGGAGTTCTTGCGCGCGCTCGCTGCCAGCGATCCGTCCAAGCCCTCACCCACTCCGATCGAGGCATTCTTAGGCGCCCATCCGAAGGCGCTCGCATTTGTGCAGGCGCCCAAGCCCGCGCCATCCAGCTTCGCCCGAGAAGCTTACTTTGGCATCACAGCCATGCGCTTCACTAACAAAGCTGGCGTCAGCCGCTATGGACGCTATCGGATAGTCCCGGAAGCTGGAGTCGATCATCTGCCGGATGCCATTGCCGCTGCCAAGAATCCAAACTTCCTGTTCGATGAATTGGCGGAAAGAATCGGCAGGGGGCCGATTGTATTCCGTATCCTGGCTCAGCTGGCAAATGATGGAGATACCGTCGACGACGCCACGATCCACTGGCCGGAGGAAAGAACTTTGTTGGATCTTGGAACCATTACTTTGACTGAACCAGTGGCAGACAATGCTAATGAACAGAAACAAATCATCTTTGACCCCATCCCGCGGGTCGAAGGGATCGATCCTTCGGGGACCCTCTGCTGGAGCTGCGCGCCGCCACCTATTTGTTAAGTGGACGCAGGCGCCGGGCAGGTACCGAAGAGCTACACCAGCGCCGGACGGTCTAGCTCGCCAATCTGCAGGCATCGAAGTCTCCGTGAAAAACGCGCAAGCATTGACATTCGCGCCTATCTATTTGGTGCTTAGCTAGCGTGGGATTGAAGAGACACGTCTCGGCTATTGCAGAATCTCGTGGAGCCGCTCATCGAACGGACTGCCCAGCATGGGTTGCAGCTTCTCGCGGAAGCGCTTGGTATGTTCGGCCGCCGAATGCGCCTCGAAGGCTTGGCGCGTCTGCCAGACTTCGACGATAGTGTAGTGGTTGGCGCGCGAGTCCTGTTGGAGCACCTCAAAGCGCACTACGCCTAGGTCCTTCTTGCTTTCCGCGGCAAATTCGTGCAGCGCCTTGGTTGCATCGGCAGTGTAGTTAGGCGTGACGTCGACATGCGTCACCACGTACACGCTCTTGCTGCTTCGAGCGGGTTCTTGGGCGGCGGCGTTCCAGACGATCGCTGAGCCGGTCAAGATGAGTGCAGTCAAAGCAAGAGCCCGAAAGATTCCCATTCAAGGAGTATAGAGTATACGGCACCTTGGCACCGTTCTTTGTAAATGTCTCAAGCCACGTACTGGGGTCCGCCGATGTCGGCGTCCCAACACGCCGTGTTCCGCTTCGACGTCAAAAGCATGGTCATGGCCGAGGGCGAGCCTTGATCTTCAATACTCTTCCCGACGCCGAGCGCTACTGCCAGGAAAATATCGTTGCCACGGCATCGCTGGGCTGCCGGATTCTTGATCACAATGGAAAACCTGTTCGGACTTTTCTCAGACCAACAATCTACGACAAACACCACGGCCGGCCGCCAAGCGGAATGTCCTGCTGGGTTCGCCATCTTCGGGGTTTTGTGGCGTGCGTTTATTGTGGGCAGGCTGCGTGAAGACCATCGACGGCGTCACGTTCCTGATGCGCGACCAGCCCTAGGAACTGATCTTGTGTTTCTTCAGCCACTTGAAAATCTGCGGCCACAAGTTGCTCATCTCTTCCGGCGAGAAGCCATGCTGGCCGCCCGGAACCGTGATCAACTCCGCCTGATCGCCGGCCGCTTTCAATTCCTTAGTTAGCCGCACACTCTGATCGTACGGAACCACGGGGTCGGCATCGCCATGGATGCTCAGCACCGGCGGCAGTCCCTTGCGGACGTAAGTGATCGGCGATAGCTTCTTGGCCAAGCTCCATGCGATCTGGCTGCTCGGGAATCCAGGTGACAGCGTAGGACTGCAAGTGCGGGCCTTGCAGTTGATCCGACACGTCCGAGATGCCATAGAAATTGATGATCGCCGCGATCTTGATGGATGGTCCGAGCCCAGCCGATTCGGGTGCCATGCCCACCATCATCGCCAGGTGTCCGCCCGCCGAAATCCCGGTCACGATGATCTGGTTCGGATCCACTTTGTAATCGGCGGCGCGGTCGCGGAACCATTTGGCGGCTTCCAGAACATCGTTAACTGCCGCTGGCGCCGCAGCCGCCTTGGCGAGCCGGTATTCCACGTTCGCCACCACGAAGCCATGTTCGACAAACGGAAGACAAAACTGCTCCAGCATGCTCTCTTTGTCGCCTTGGATCCAGCCGCCGCCGTGAATCACAATCACGCCCGGGCGGTTCTTCAAAGCGGGCGCGCGCGCTTGTACGATATCGAGCACGGTCTCCGGATGGAGGCTGTATCGGATGTTGGCTTCGATCTGGTAGTCGGCGGCGCGAGCGAGCGCGGTCAACCCGGACAGCTGATAAAAGCAGTATTATTTTGCAGGAAATGCGCAACTATTTTGCAGGAACCGCGCAGCCGCCCTTGCCTTTGCAGGAGTTCTTACCTGCGCAGCCATTGTCGCCAGTTTTGCAACCGCCCTGCCCCTTACAGTCGTTCAAGCCTTTGCAATCGTGCTTGGAGGCCTTAGTCTTTTTCTTCGGATCATCTGCTCCATACAGCGCTGAGCCAGCCGCCAGGCCCGCGGTCGCGGCCCCGAGGGCGATGGAGAATTTTCTGCGATTCATTAACTGCCTCCCTCAATGTCTGAATTTCGTCTTTACCCCCACAGCTTAGCGGTATCAGGACCCCGCGTGCAAGCTAACTACTTATGCTAGTCTTCAAAAGGGATCGAGCGCACAATTCAATGCAGCCTAATGACGTGGCCGAGTGCCCTTTCTGCCTCGGCCGAATGCAGCTCGAAGATCGCGATGGTGAAAGCTGGATGGTGTGTCCCAACGGCTGTCCTACCGAACTGCGGATCCTTGTGCCCGAGCCCGCTGTCCCCGAGACTCAAACCGGTGTTTCCGCGCTTCAGAAGCGCGCCGCCGGCTCTTCCAAGTGAGGTCTATCCATGCGCCGTACACTCCTTCTATTGCTTCTCGTAATTCCGATTTCGGCTGAACTCGCGTATCAGAAACCGTCGAAAGAGATCCTCGATATATTGAATGCGCCCGCGCCGCCGGCGCTGGGTGTGAATCCACCGCGAACTTACGCGACGTTGTCGCAGTCGGAACGATATCCGTCCATCGCCGAAGTGTCGCAGCCGATGCTGCGGCTGGCGGGAATGCGAATCAACCCGCGCACCAACGGTCTGCACCTGGCGCCGTCAAGCATCTCCATCACGTTGGTGCGGCTCGCCGATGGCGTGAAGATTCCTGTGTCGCTGCCGCCGAATGCCCGGGCCGGCTCCTGCGCTGGTCCGACGGATGGAAAGCAGTTCGCCTTCGCGAACACGACTGCCACCGGCATCGATCTATGGATCGGCGATCCGGCGACGGGAAAGACCAGGAAGATCGACGGCGTCAAACTCAACACTGTGCTGGGCGATCCCATCGATTGGCTGCCGGATAATCGCACGCTGCTGGTGAAGGCTATTCCATCCGGCCGTGGACCCGCGCCGGCAGAAGCGACGGTGCCGATAGGGCCGAGCGTCCAGGAGAGCATGGGCAAGGCGGGCCCGGTGCCGACTTACGAAGACATGCTGAAAAATCCGCATGACGAAGATCTGTTCGAATACTACGCGACCGCGCAGCTCGCTAAGGTGGATGCGGCCACCGGGGCGATCACTCCGGCTCGGCAAGCCTGGATTGCTGGAAACCGTTACGCCGTCGCCCGATGGCATGGATATTCTGGTCACGCGTGAGCATCGGCCATTTTCCTATCTGCATCCGGCCGGCGAATTTCCCAAGGAAGTGGAGATCTGGAATCCATCGGGTGCGATGGTTTATAAAGTCGCCAGCCTGCCGTTGCCCGCGCGCGTGCCGCTGGGCGGCGTGGAACCGGTCCGCGCCAGATCCGCTGGATCGCCAATCAGCCGGCCATCATTGATGTGGGTGGAGGCGCTGGATGGCGGAAATCCGAAGGAGAAAGTTCCGCATCGCGATCGCATGCTGGCGATCAAGGCTCCTTTCAAAGGCGAGCCTTCGGAAATCTTCAAAACCGAGGAGCGCTTCGCCGGCATCCAGTTCGGCAAGAATTTCGCACTGGTGGAAGACTACGATCGCAATACGCGCAATCTGCGCACGCTCGAGATCGATCCTTCGAAGCCAAACGCCGATGCCAAGCTGATCTGGAGCCGCAATCAGCAGGATCGCTACAAAGATCCCGGCCGGCCGGTGGAGCGACGTCGTTAGGCGGGCGCGGCGAGCTTATTCCTCGGGCCGGCGGAGGCGGGGAATCGACGCTGCTGCAGTCCGGCGACACGATTCTTTTGACCGGCCCGGGCGCGTGCCCGCAGGGCGACCGGCCATTTCTCGATCGCTTCAATCTGGCAACCGGGCAGACCGAGCGGCTGTTCCACTCGGCCGAAGACAAATACGAGACCGTAGATGCCGTGCTGGACGATCAGGGCTCGCGCTTCATCACGCGCCGCGAGAGCCCGACCGAGCCTCCCAATTTTTATCTGCACAATGGCGCTTCGGAAAAGGCGCTGACGGATTTCAAAGATCCGACGCCGCAGCTTCGCCGCATCAAGAAACAACTGGTGACTTACAAGCGCGCCGATGGCGTGCCGCTGTCCTTCAATCTCTACTTGCCGCCGGATTACAAATCCGGCACGCGGCTGCCGGCAGTAGTGTGGGCCTATCCGCGCGAATACAACGATGCCGACACAGCCGGCCAAGTCAGCGGATCGTCGCAGCGATTCACAATGATCAGCGGATACTCCGAGTTGTTTTTCCTGCTGGAAGGCTATGCGGTTCTGGATAATGTGGCCATGCCGGTGGTCGGCACCCTCGAAGCGGTGAACAATACCTATGTCGAGCAGATTGTCGCGGACGCCAAAGCCGCCATCGACAAGGCCGCGGAGATGGGCGTGATCGATCCCGATCGCGTGGGCGTGGGCGGCCATAGTTACGGCGCGTTCATGACCGCGAATCTGCTGGCGCACTGCAATCTGTTTCGAGCCGGCATCGCCGAAAGCGGCGCTTACAATCGCACGCTGACGCCGTTCGGATTTCAAAGCGAGCGGCGCTCGTTCTGGGAAGCGCAGGATATTTATCTGCGAATGTCGCCGTTTATGCTCGCGGACAAGATCAAGGTTCCCATCCTGCTGATCCACGGCGAGGCCGACGACAATTCCGGGACATTTCCGATCCAGACCGAGCGCATGTATGAAGCGATTCGCGGCAACGGCGGCACGGTGCGGCTGGTCTTTCTGCCCGACGAAGCGCACGGCTATCGCGCCAAAGAAACCATCGAGCATGTGCTGTGGGAAAAGTCACGCTGGTTCGACAAATACGTGAAGAACGCCGGACCTTCGACCACGCGGACGGAGTAGGCCGACATCGTAACAAGCCAAGTGGAGAAGCTGCACTCGAACCCTGCCTGGGACCAGCTACAACAAGCATTTCTCCGGACCGCTGATGCTTCTCCGGTCCTGAGCGGGCTGACAGAGTTAATCGATGCTATGGCGCTTCAGGCGTACGAAGCATCGCTCGCCCGGGCCTTGCCTAACGGCTTGGCGATGCTGGCCGTGGGCGGTTTTGGACGACAAGAACTCTTCCCGTACTCGGATGTGGACATCCTGATCCTGGTGCAGCGTGAATCTCAAACGGCCGTGCTCAAGGAGGCGCTCTCGGAATTCGTGCGGCTGTTATGGGACGCGGGACTGCGGCTGAGCCACTCGGTCCGGACGCTGGCGGAATGTTCGGAGATCCACGAGCAGAATCCCGAGCTGAACATCAGCTTACTGGACAGGCGGTTGCTGAGCGGCGATCAGGAATTATTTGCCAAGCTCGAAGACAAATTGAGTGATATCGAAGAGCGGCAGTCGCGCGCGCTGGCCCGTCATCTACGGCAACTCGCGCGTACGCGGCACGTAAAGTATCAGGACACTTTTTATCATCTGGAGCCGGATGTGAAAGAAACACCGGGCGGACTCCGAGATCTGCACTTGATTCACTGGCTCGGAAAGCTGCGGAAGTCGAGCGCGGATGCCGCGGAACGGCTGGCTGGACCGGCCCGGTTCGTGCATTCGGTCCGCTGCTTTCTGCACTACCGCGCCGGGCGTGATCAGAATCTGTTGAGTTTCGACGAGCAGGAAGAAATCACCGGACAACTCTTCGCCTCCGCGGGCGGGCCGCCGGAATTCATGCGTGAATATTTTCAGAACGCGCGTGTAATCTATAACGAGGCGCGCCGCGCATTGGATTGGATCGACAAGGGTGAAGCCTCGCTGCTGACTCAATTTCGAGACTGGCGCTCGCGGCTGTCGAACGGCGAATTCACTGTTTCGAACGAGCGGGTGTTTCTTCGAACGCCGGCGCAACTGGAGAGCGATCCGGCGATCGTCCTGAGGCTTTTCGAATTCGTCGCGCGGCACGGCATCCCGCTGGCCGCGGAAACAGAGCGCCGTCTGGAGCAGAATCGCGAAGTCTTTGCGGCCTTTTGCGCCGGACCGGCGTTTCAGTGGCCATCACTGCGAAACATTCTGTGCCTTCCGCGTGCTCCCATGGCGCTGCGTGCGATGCATAACGCGGGACTCATTCAAGCGCTGTTTCCGGAGTGGCAGGGCATTCTATGCCTGGTCGTCCCGGACTATTATCACCGCTACACCGTGGACGAACACACGCTAGTGGCCATCGAAAAGCTCGACGAGCTGGCCGCTACTCAGGAGCCGGCGGCGCGACGGTTCGCAGAAACACTTTCCGAAATCGAGGATCTGGCGCTGCTCCGATTCGCTCTGCTGTTTCACGACGCAGGCAAAGGGTCCAACAGCGGCGACCATTCACACCGCTCCGTGGAACTGGCGCGCCAAGCCATGCAACGCATGCAAATGCCCGCCGATGACCAGAGCGCGGTCGAGTTCCTCATCGAGCATCATCTCGATCTGTCGGCAGTGATGAATTCACGCGACCTCAATGATCCGGCCACCGCGCGCGTATTGGCGGACGGTATCGGAACAATCGAGAGGCTGAAGTTGCTTTCGGTTATGACGTACGCCGACATCTCAGCGGTGAATCCAGGCGCGATGACGCCGTGGCGGCTCGATCGGCTGTGGCAAGCTTATCGCGCAACTCATCAGGAGTTGGTCCGCGAACTGGAGACAGATCGCATTCGCGACGTGCCGGCGGATCTTTCGGACCCGGCGTTCATCAAAGGGTTTCCAGTGCGGTACCTGCGTACGCACACACCGGCCGAGATCGAAACTCATCTTCGCCTCCGCCAACTCAGCCGTCCGACCGGCGTAGCGGTACAGATCGATCGCCTGAACGGCGTGTACCGCGTCGATATCGTTGCGAGGGACATGCCGTTTCTGTTCGCCTCTCTGGCGGGGGCGATGTCGAGTTTCGGAATGGACATTCTGAAGGCGGAAGCATTTTCGAATGTTAAAGGAGTAATCCTGGACACCTTCGTATTCGCGGATCCTAAGCGAACCCTGGAGTTGAATCCGCCTGAAATGGAGCGGCTGCAGGAGACGCTGGAGCGAGTGGCGCTCGGAAAGGTCGATATTGATGCGCTCCTGCGAAGTCGTCCGCTGCCTCCAAGACTTAAGCGCCGAACTGTCCGGGCGGGCGTGCACTTCGATTCCGAGGCCTGCGAAACGGCTACGCTGGTCGAGATAATTGCGGAGGACCGGCCTCGGTTGCTGTATGATCTGGCCGCGGCCATCTCGTCTTCCGGCTGCAACATCGACGTAGTGCTGATCGACACCGAAGGCCACAAGGCGATCGATGTGTTCTATGTGGCGTCGGACGGAAAGAAGCTCACGCCCGAGATCCAGGCCGTGCTGGAGAAGAAACTTCTGGAACGGTTGTAAGCTTTGCAACCGCTTGCTACGCGCGCGGCTTCGGTAACTAGATGTCGTAATAGAGCGCGAACTCGTAGGGATGCGGCCGCAAGCGGATCGCATCGGCTTCATTCTTGCGCTTGTAATCGATGAAGGTATCGATCAGGTCTTCGCTGAAAACGTCGCCCTTTAGCAGGAAGTCATGATCGTCCTCGAGGCAGCTTAACGCTTCTTCGAGCGAGGCCGGCATCGACGGCACGCTCTTCATCTCTTCGGGAGATAGATCGTAGATGTCTTTATCGAGCGGCTCGCCGGGTTCGAGTTTATTGAGCACGCCATCCAGGCCCGCCATTAGCATCGCCGAAAATGCCAGATACGGATTCGCGGCCGGATCAGGCGGCCGGAACTCGACACGCTTGGCTTTCGGGCTGGCGGAGTACATCGGGATGCGGCAGGCCGCGGAACGGTTACGCCGCGAGTAGGCCAGATTCACCGGGGCTTCATAACCGGGAACCAGACGCTTGTAGCTGTTGGTCGTGGGAGCGATGATGGCCGACAGAGCGCGCGCATGCTTGAGCAGGCCACCGATATAATTCAGGGCCATCGGGCTCAAACCGGCGTAGCAATCGCCGGCGAACAGCGGCTTCCCGCCTTTCCAGATGCTTTGGTGCGTGTGCATGCCGCTTCCGTTATCGGCAAACAGCGGCTTGGGCATGAAGGTGACGGTCTTGCCATGCAGGTTTGCCACATTGCGGATGACATACTTGTACAGCATCATGTTGTCCGCCGATTTCACCAGCGTGTCGAAGCGTTGATCGATCTCGCACTGGCCGCCGGTAGCGACCTCGTGGTGATGGCACTCGATATTCAGGCCGCATCCAATCATGGTCTCGACCATCTGGCCACGCAGGTTCTGGTAATGGTCGGTGGGCGGAACAGGGAAATAGCCTTCCTTGTAGCGGGGCCGGTAGCCCAGGTTGTCGCCTTCGCGTCCGCTATTCCAACGGCCTTCTTCGGCATCGATGAAATAGAAGCCGGAGTGCTGATTCTGATCGAAGCGCACATTATCGAAGATGAAGAACTCCGCTTCGGCGCCGAAATAAGCGGTGTCACCGACGCTGCTGTTCTTCAGGTAAAGCTCGGCCTTCCGGGCGATCCAACGCGGGTCGCGGTTGTAGTTCTGGCGCGTGATCGGGTCAATTACATCGCACACCATGACCAGGGTCTTGATCTCGTAAAACGGATCGATGAATGCGGTGGATGGATCGGGAATCAAGAGCATGTCGCTCTCATTGATGGCTGCCCAACCCCGGATACTGGAACCGTCCATGCCGAAGCCATCCTGGAAGGAATCCTCGGAAAGCTCGGTGATGGGATAGGAAACGTGGTGCTGTAATGCTGGAATATCGGCGAAACGCAGATCGAGCTGCTTGACTTCCTTTTTCTTGCCAAACTCTAAGACTTCTTTCGGATTCATTCAACCTCCCTGGGAATGAAGAGCAATGCTTTGGGGAACCTTACAGGGTACCGCATTCGGCGACTTTGGAAGCATCCAAATTTTTGATCAAGGCTATAAACTGGCAGACTCTTCGGCGCTATTCCCGGTGAGTCGGATCGATCCAGCGCGTCTTCGACGGTGTCTCGGGGCTCGGAATATCCAAGTTGACGACGATCGGCTCCTGGCCGCTGCGCACCACCACCGCTTCCACCGGGATGTCCGGGTTGGCATTGATTTCCTGGTGAGGAACGTAGGGCGGAACGAAGATGAAGTCGCCGGGTCCGGCCTCATCGACGAATTCCAATTGCTCGCCCCAGCGGAATCGAGCGCGGCCTTTGACGATATACAATACCGTTTCGAGATCCCCGTGGTGGTGGGCTCCGGTCTTCGCGTTGGGTTGAACGACGACCGTTCCGGCCCACAGCTTGCTGGCGCCCGTGCGCGCATGGTCGATCGCGGCGGCGCGTGTCATCCCTTCGGTCTGGGGCGTGTTGCAATCCAGTTCGTCGGCGTGGACGATGCGGATGCCGTGGCGCTGCCAATCGGGTTTGGGTTGAGTGCTCATCGGGCGGCTGACGTCAGGGCCGGCGCGAGTTTCGCTTCGGCGGACGCTCTTCGATTTTGCAGAAGCCGTGCGATGGCGCGGCACTCTTCAGCCAGTTCGCTGGAACTGGTCCGGGAACAGCGACTGGAATCCATCGGAGAGAGCGCGATCGGGATTGGGATGCACCTCGACGATCAGACCAGACGCGCCCGCGGCCACGGCAGCCAGCGCCATGGGATGCACCTTGTCGCGCTTGCCGGTGCCATGGCTCGGATCTACGATAATCGGCAAGTGGCTGAGTTTTTGCACGGCCGGCACCACGCTGAGATCCAGCGTATTACGCGTGTGGTCGGCGAAGGTGCGCACGCCGCGCTCGCATAGGATCACCTGGTAATTGCCTTCCGAGAGAATGTACTCGGCCGCCATGAGAAATTCTTCGAGCGTGGACGACATGCCGCGCTTTAACAGGACCGGTTTGCGCGCACGGCCGGCGCGGCGCAGCAAGCGAAAAGTTCTGCATGTTGCGAGCGCCAATCTGGATACAGTCCGCGAATTCTTCCACCAGATCGAATGTTTCGACATCGATAGCCTCGGTGACAATGCCGAGTCCAGTTTCGTCGCGGGCTTCGGCCAGATATCGCAGGCCCTCTTCACCCAGGCCCTGAAACGCATATGGTGACGTGCGGGGTTTGTAAGCCCCGCCGCGCAGTAATTGGCCACCAGCGGATTTGACGGCTCTGGCCGCGGCCAGAATTTGTTCGCGGCTTTCGACCGAGCATGGGCCGGCGCACAGTGCCAGCTCGGCTCCGCCGACCAGCGTCCCTCGGATCTCAACGACCGTATTGTCCGGCTTCACTTCCCGGCTGACCAGCTTGTAGGGCTTTGAAACCGGAATTGCTTCCGCGACACCGGCCAGGCTTTCGAACTCATCCGACGGCACCGGACCATGGTTACCGGTGATCCCGATGGCGGTGCGCTCTGCCCCCGGCATAACGTGGGGGCGAAAGCCCAGACTTTGGATTTTTTCGCAAACGCCCGCGATTTCGGCGTCGCTCGCGTGCGCTCGCATTACAACTAACACAATATGATCCTCTTGAAAACCAGTGTATCGCGTTGCGCTGCTAGAATTGAACGAACTCCGTGAGGGCCCGCCTCGAGCAATACTTTCAATTTCGCGAACTCGGGACCAACTGGCGCACGGAAATCTTGGCCGGATGCACGACCTTTGTCACCATGGCGTACATCATCTTCGTGAATCCGGCGATTCTGCACGAGACCGGTATGCCGCTTACCGCTGTGGTTGCCGCAACGTGTCTCTGCGCGGCGTTCGGCAGTTTGTTGATGGGCATTCTGGCGCGCTACCCGATCGCGCTCGCGCCGGGCATGGGCCTCAACGCCTATTTTACTTACTCGGTGGTGAAAGGCTTGGGTGTGCCGTGGGAGACGGCGTTAGGGGCGGTGTTTCTTTCGGGTGTGGCGTTTCTGATCCTTACGGCGGTAGGCGTGCGACAGATGATCGTGTCCGCGATCCCGTTTGAACTATACGCGGCCGTGGCGGTCGGCATCGGGCTATTCATCGCATTCATCGGACTTCACAATTCGGGAATCATCGTGGCCAACAAGGAGACGCTGGTCAGTCTGGGCAATCTGCGAAATCCCTGATACGCTGCTCGCGATTTTCGGATTGCTTCTGATCGCTTCTTTGATGGCCTGGAAGATTCGCGGCGCTATTCTGATTGGCATTCTCGGTACCACGGCTTTGGGCGTTGTGTTCGGGCTGGTGCGCTGGCAACCGCAGACTTATTCATTCCAGGACATCACGGCCACTGCCTTTCACTTGAATATTCGAGGCGCGCTGAGTTACGGATTGGTCGAGATCGTGTTCGTCTTTCTATTCGTGGATCTCTTCGACAACATCGGAACCTTAGTCGCTGTCGGGAAACAGGCGCGGTTGTTCGACAGACAAACCAGATCCCGCGCATCAACCGGATTCTTTTTTCCGATGCCGCGGCGACGATTGTCGGCTCCCTGGCGGGAACCTCGACGGTGACCAGCTACATCGAGAGCGCGGCTGGGGTGGCGGCGGGGGGCCGATCGGGAGTGACGGCGATCACGACCGGCATTCTGTTCTTGATCGCCATGTTCATCGCTCCGGCGGTGGGAGCGATTCCGGCAGCGGCGACAGCGCCCGCACTGATCGTGGTCGGTTCGCTGATGATCGCGCACGCAGCGGAGATCCCGTGGTCGAACCCGGTGATCTCAGTGCCGGCCTTTCTGACGATTGTCACCATTCCACTTACTTTCAGCATCGCCAACGGCCTGGCGTTCGGGTTCGTCGCTTATACGGTGTTGAAGATCGCGCGTGGCGAATTTCGTAGCGTGAACTGGATGGTATATGTGCTCACGATCCTTTTTATCGCGAGGTTCCTTTACCTTGGGTCGAGTTGATTCTAGAGTTAGAAGGATATTCCAATCAGGAACTCGGCTTGGTTCAGCTGCGACGGCGGCACGAAGAATATGGAAGCTGCGTCGCCGCCCCAGCGCGAATAACGAAGTTCGGGAGTAATCCTGACCAGCCAAGAGTTTAAAGTCGATACCGCCTCCAATAGCGAAACCGGAGTTTGACAAGTACGAGCCCTGCGAGCCGACATGCCGGAAAATGGGGCCGGCCTCGACATATGGTTTGACGATGGGCGTGTGCAGGAAGTGATATTTCCCGAGAATCGGAAACTCCCAGGAATTGATGTTCGGGGAATAATGCGCCAGCGGCTGCGGGAACCACCGTGATGTCGGTTGTAAGATTCAGCGGGCGATATAAGGCATCGGCCTCAACTGCGAATCCGAACGGCAGTGAAAGTTCGACAGTAGGACCGATAACGTAGTTCTTGGTGTTGGAGAACGTATGAGTGATCACATCGACCCCCCTGGTGGTGGTGTCCGTGAAGGCATCGGTTAGCGGAACGCCACCTTTGATCCCAAATGAAAATATGTGCTCGGCCGCGAAGGCGGTCGTGAATGAACACGCAAGCAGAATCAGAGTCAGACGATGCATACCTTTATTGGACGGCCAACTCAGCCAGTGGTTTCGTTCCTATGCTTCAAGAATTACAATCGCCAATCCCTGTTCAGCCGTGTGAGTTAGTGAGAGTGCAATATTGCGAACGCCGAGGCTATCGGCGATTTGCGAAGCAACGCCGTGGAACTGCAGCGTGGGGCGGCCGGACGGCAGGTTGGAGACTTCGAAGTCCTGCCAGCGAACTCCGCGTTTCCAGCCAGTGCCGATGGCCTTCATGCCGGCTTCCTTGGCGGCGAAACGGGCGGCATAGCGTTCGTAGCGATTCGCTTTTCGCTCGACGTAGGCAATTTCTGCAGTAGTGTAGATGCGGCCGATAAAGCGGCTGCCGTAGCGTTCGATGGCCGCGCGAATGCGGTCGACTTCCGCCAGGTCGATTCCGATGCCGACGATCACAACTCGGCGCCCGTGGACGTGATGGTCAGTCGCCCATGCTTAACGCCTTTGGTGCTGATCAAGGCGTCCGCAATTTTCTTGACCGTGCTCACGCGTCCCTTGACGACCAGCACCTCGAGGCAATTGTCGTGGTCCAGATGAACGTGTAGGGTGGAAAGGATGTGGTGGAAGTGCGAGTGCTGCAAGTCGGTTAGCTTTTCGTTGAGGAGCCGGACGTGATGGTCGTACACCAGGGTGACCGTACCGACCACGTTGCTGTCGGGGCGCTCCCAGGTTTGTTGCACCAGCACATCGCGGATAAGATCGCGGAATGCCTCGGAGCGATTGGTATATCCGCGCGTTCCGATCAGGTGATCGAACTTCTTCAGCAATTTGGAATCGATGGCCACGCCAATACGGCTGAGTTCGCTCATTTGTATAGACAGGGTAACAAGCGGGCGAGAGGATTGGCTGCGTCACACGCTTTGAAGAATCGTGCTACTTTGAAGCGTCAGCCGAATGCATATCCCGGACAATTTTCTGTCTATGCCGGTGTGGGCCACGCTGGATGCGGTGAGCATCCCCGCTGTGGGGCTCATGGTGAGACGGGCCGGGCGGGAGTTGGAAGACACCAGCATTCCACTATTGGGCGTGATGGGCGCTTTCGTATTCGCGGCCCAGATGATCAATTTTCCCCTGGGCATCGGGACCAGCGGGCACCTGGTTGGCGGCGCATTGTTGGCGTTCACGTTGGGCGCGGCACCGGCAACAATCGTGATGACTGTCATCATCGCCATTCAGGCCTTTGTTTTTCAGGACGGCGGGGTGCTGGCGTTGGGAGCGAACGTCTTTAACATGGCGGTGGCCGGAGTGCTGGCCGGATATCTGCCCTTTTGGACATGGGGAGCACAGCGACGAAGGTCTGCAATCTTCATTGGTGCGTTTTTATCCGTGATGGTTAGCGGTTCATTGGCTCTGGGCGAGCTGCTGATTTCCGGAGTCTCAATGCCGCGGCCATTGATCCTCGTCTCGATGGCTCTCTTCGCGATGAGCGCGTTGATCGAAAGTGCGATAACAATTTCCGTTGTACAAGCTATCGAAAAGCTCAATCCCGGCCTGGTTCAAAAACCGGAAGCATCGAACTGGCGCGCGCTCTCGGTGTTGAGCGGAGTTGCGCTGGCGCTGGGATTGGTGGGATTCCTATGGGCCTCGTCGGCGCCGGATGGGATCCAGCGCCTGGGCATACAGCTCGGGTTGGCAGCCAAGCACTGGTTTTCACGCGCCTTTCGCCGACTATGCCGCCGGCCACTTCGATTCGGCGTGGCTGCGCCGCGCCACGGCGGGGCTCACCGGACTGTTGGTGGTTTATGCCGTGTGCGTCGCGTTTGCCAAAATGATCGGCCGCCGCCGGAGCGCTTGATGCATCACGTCCTGATGGATCAGTGGAGCCAAGGCTCCAGTCCGCTGCATATTCGCGATCCGCGCGCGAAGATACTGGCCCTGCTGGCATTTCTGATTGTCCTGGCGACAACGGCGCCCGACGCGTTCCTGACACTTGCTATTGATGCGGTGGTGCTGTTGGCAGGAATCCTGATCGCTGGGCTGCCGCCCGGAAGTCTTTTGCTGCGCGCCATGACTGTCTTGCCCTTCTCGCTGACTTTCGGACTGATCAGCTGGCTGGCCGGCGACCGGCTGCGAGCAGTGGGCCTTTTGGAAAAGAGCTATCTTTCGACCGTCGCAGTCTTGCTGGTTATCGGCACGACCCCTCTACCCCTCCTGCTCAGTGGGCTTGAAGCACTGGGAGTGCCGCGTCTGCTAGTGCTGGTAGCGCAGTTTCTCTATCGCTACCTTTTTGTGGTTTCCGAACAGGCGCAGCATCTGCGATTGGCCGCGGCTTGCCGGCGAGGAACACAACGCCGGCGGCGATTGGGTTTTCGCGCGGCGGCCGGGGCGCTGGCAGTTTTGTTCGCGCGCTCCTATTACCGTGCCGAGGGAATTCATCGCGCGATGATGGCGCGCGCGTTCTCCGGGAAATTTGCGCTGCTCAGGCGCCTTCAGTTCGGGGTAGCGGACGGTTTGTTCACATTGACGATCGCCGCCTTCCTGATTCTGGTGCGCATTCAATGACGCCGTTGATCGAAGTCCGCGACCTTTGTTTCCAGTATGAAGATGGCACCAAGGCTTTGGATGGCGTTAATTTCACGCTGCATGCCGGCGAAACGGTAGCGGTTTTTGGCGCGAATGGTTCTGGAAAAACCACTTTCGTCCTGCATTTGAACGGCATTTTGCGGGGGAAAGGCAGCGTCGCGGTGTGCGGGATGGACGTTAATAAAGACACGCTTGCACGCGTCCGGTCTAAAGTTGGCGTGGTGTTTCAAGATTCGGACGAACAACTGTTCATGCCCACGGTGTTAGAGGATGTAGCATTCGGTCCACTCAATCAAGGCTTGCCGCCGGAGCAGGCGCTCGCGACAGCCAAGACGGCCCTGGCGCAAGCGGGGATGGAACATGTTCTCAACAAAGCGCCTTATCATCTGAGTGCTGGGGAGAAACGGAGAGTGGCGCTGGCAGGCGTGCTGGCGATGCAACCGGAGATCCTGGTGCTGGACGAACCGACGACGTTTCTTGATCCGCCCGCGCAAGGCAACTTACTTCACTTACTCGCGGGTCTTCCGCAGGCTAAGCTGATCGTTACTCATCACACCCGCTTCGCCGCCGCGCTGGCGACCCGTGCCGTCTTCTTCGAGAAAGGTAAGTTAGTGGCGGACGGACCAGTGCAGGAAATCGTTCAGCGTTTCAACTGGATCTATCCAGCCTTGGACGCTGCTGACTTACGATACTCGGCCCACCGCCGCTTTTGAGCAACAGCGATCCGGCGGCGCGCCGCGGCACTAAGGCGGCCACTGCCTCGCTGATGGTTGGAGCTAGGCGGACGGCCTCGCCGTCCCTTCCCCAGCAGGGATCGAACCTCTTGGATCTGCTCATCGATGCGCTTCTTTTGCAGTTCCAGACCCTCCAGAGCCGCAGTCAGGAGCGCGTTGTTTCCAATTAAATTTGCGCGAGGCATTTCAACTCCTCTTTCTTAGATGATGCCTAACTAATAGTCATACAGATGGCAATTGCCCTTCCGGTGAATCGAGCACAAAAGTCACCGGCCCATCGTTTACCAGGTGGACTTGCATCTCGGCTTGAAAGACGCCGGTCTGCACAATAACGTTTCTTGAACTTAACCTTTCGACAAAGTATTCATAAAGCTCGCGAGCCTGTTCGGGCGGCGCTGCTTGATCAAAACTTGGACGGCGGCCTTTTTTGCAATCTCCATACAAGGTAAATTGCGAGACGACTAACAGGCTGCCTCCTACTTCCAGGATACTCCTATTCATGCGGCGCTCGGCGTCCGAAAAAATGCGTAGGTAAATGACCTTGTCCGCAAGATACTCGGCGTCTTTTCTAGTATCGGAGGACGCGACACCAATGAGAATCAGCAAACCGCTTGAGATAGAGCCAACGGTTTTGCCATCTACATAGACCTGAGCTTCTTTCACGCGCTGCAATACAAGTCTCATCAGATGATTCGTGTCGCAGACCGAAGCCTATGACGCGACGGCAAACCTTCAGTATCACACTGAACCGGTATTACACTGAACCAGTATTAGACTGGAGAATGTGACGATCGAGACTTACGCTTACGCTCGTGCGGGTCTCCTGGGGAATCCCTCCGACGGCTACTACGGCAAGACGATTTCGTTCTTAGTCCGGAATTTTCGCGCGCGCGTGCTACTGTATCCGAGCGCGCGATTAGAGATTCGTGCTTCTAAAGCGGATATGCCGGTCTTTGAAAACCTGGACGACCTTTATGAAGCGACGCGCTGGCGTGGGTATTACGGCGGGATCCGCATCATCCAGGCGCTGATTGTACGCTTCATGGATTATTGCCGCGAGCAGGGGCTGGTGTTAGAGAATCGCAACTTCACCATCGAGTACGAATCCACCATTCCGCTGCGCCTGGGGATGGGCGGATCCAGTTCCATCATTACGGCGGCGCTCCGTGCCCTGTGCCAATATTTCCATGTTGAGATTCCGTTACCGGTGCAGGCGAATCTGGTCCTGGAGACAGAAACCAAGGAACTGGGAGTTCCGGCGGGCCTGCAAGACCGCGTGATTCAGGTTTACGAAGGCCTGGTCTACATGGATTTCTCGAAGCACCTGATCGACGAGCAGGGCTACGGGAATTATGAGCGTTTGGATCCGGGTTTGTTGCCGAGCGTTTATATGGGTTATCGCACCAGCCTCAGTGAAGGGACCGAGGTTTTCCACAATAACGTTCGTGAGCGGTGGCGCCAGGGCGATCCGGAAGTCTTGGAAGCTATGCGGACGTGGGCAGGTTATGCGGAGCAGGGCCGCGCAGCTCTGCTGGAACGCAATTATGAGACCTTGAATCGCTTGATTGACGCCAACTTCGACTTGCGGGCGAAGTTGTACAAGATCAGCCGCGGAAACGTGGAGATGATCGAAGCGGCGCGCAGCGTGGGAGCAACGGCGAATTTCGCCGGGTCGGGCGGCGCTATCACCGGCTGCTATCCGAATGAAGCGACTTATCAGGCGTTGACAGAGAAGATGCGAGATCTGGGCGTGGCGGTGGTGAAACCCGTAGTAGCCTGATAGCGTGACGGTGCGTAGGTAGGTCCCCGTTAGAGTACTAAGTAAATCAATCTATCCCCAAATCTTACCAAAGCCCTGATAATGTACTTGATGGTCCACAAGGGCATCTTCAAGCGCAAACGGGTTCACACCAAGATGCCGGGAGGCTTCTTCAATTTTGAAGAAGAGGGCACCTCGACACGCCTTTATGGATTCGGGCACGGTGATCATCTTCGTTTACGCGATGAGTTCGGCAACGTTTGGCATGGCACGGCTGAAAAAGTTTCTGACGACCAGGTTCGCTATACCTTCCGCGATCCCAACGGCCGCACCATCACAGGCGTTTCCGACAGCTTCGGCATAGTGCTGCGCGACGGCCGGGGCAAGACCTGGCGCGGCTTCATCGACTAGCGGGCGCCCTCACGGCCGGTTCAAATATTTTTCGTAAAGCCGCTTTTGCTTGTTGTCCAGGTCGACAGTCTTCCCTTTGATGAAAAGCTGCTTGACCTGAGTCTTGGCTTCCAGCGGATCGCCGTCAGTGACCATCAGATCAGCCGACTTCCCTTCTTCAATCGATCCAAGCTTATCGGCGACGCCCCAGATCTGCGCGGGATTTATGGTAATCGCTTTCAGCGCCTCTTCGTATGGCAATCCGAAAGCGACCGCCGTCGCGGCCTGATACGGCAGGTTGCGGACGAATTCGTTATCGAAACTACCGAATGCAAACTTAACGCCGGCTTTGAAGAACTGATCGGGTAATGTGAAGGTGGCATCGTAGGGATCGTCTTCGTGCAGCGGCAGGGCGAGCGTCGGGCCGAGGATAGCAGGAATATTGCGCGCCTTCAGCTCGGGCCCCATCTTGCCTATCTCGCGTGGATCGGCGATGACGACGTGTACTTTCTGCTGATCGGCGAATTGCACGGCATCGTGAATGGCTCGCTCGCGGTTGGCCATTATTACCAGAGGCTCCAAGCCGTCGAGTACCGGAAGCATGGCTTCGAACTTCAAGTCGGGTTGGAAGCCTTTGACATTGGCGGCTTTCGCTTTTTGATAGCGGCGAGCCTCTTCAAAGAACTCACGCAGCTCGCGCAGTTCGGTGTCGTAATTCTTCTTGGCCTCGGTATAAGAGAAGCGCTGGGCAATATCAGGCGGAAGGTCGCCGCCGAATCGTCCACCCAGGGAAAGAATAGTGGGGATGCGCATGGCCATGCCGGCAGATTTCTTCACGTCCATCTCTTCCCAGGTCCAGCCGTCCAGATGAACCAGAGCGGCTTGGCCCGCGATAATGTTGCCAGCACCCGCGCCACGCCTTCCGCCACCTTCGCTGCCACTCATCGGAAGACTGATTACGGTCGTGATGCCGTTGGCGCGCGTGACCGGAATGTGTTCGCTGGCCGGATTGATCGCGACTTCGGCCCGAAGCTGAGGATCGAACTTGCCTAATTCGCCAGTATCGACGCTCTCGCGCGTCGAGCCGATCTCGGAGAGTCCCAGTTGCGTCGCGGAGTCGATCATGCCAGGGTAAACGTGCAGTCCTTTGCCTTCGATCACGCGGATGCCTTTAGGCGCGGCCAGATTGCGGCCCACGCCGACGATCTTTCCATCCTTCACCAGTACGGAGCCATTCTGAATCTCGGCGCCGGCCACCGGATGCACGGTCGCGCCGCGGATCAGGAAGCTGTCGTCATTGCCGGCCAAGAGCGGAAAAGCGAACAAAACCGCGAACGCGACGGATTTCATGCAGCGGGCCTCCTCGCCACGCCGGCCGCTGGCCTTCGTTGTTGTTCATTCTGCTTGTCCAGGAGCTTCTTCTTCTCCGCGTCGTGCACGGGCCGTTCAGCTAAATCGTGGTCACGATCGAAATAGAGCTGGCCGTCGATATAGACTTTTTCCACTTTTGAGAAGTTGGATAGCGGATGCTTGTCAAAGATAGTGAGGTCTGCATCTTTGCCGGCTTCGATGGAGCCGACCCGGTTGTCGATCATCAGTTGCTTGGCTGGATTGATGGTGATAAGCGATAACGCTTCTGTTTCGCTCAGGCCGCCGTACTTCATCGTCTTGGCCGCTTCGTCATTGAGGTGCCGCATCAGCTCCGCCGAATCGCTGTTGAGCGACACCAGGACGCCTTTGCGAACCATGATGGCGGCATTGTATGGGATGGCGTCGTAGGCTTCGAGCTTAAACGCCCACCAGTCGCTGAAGGTGGATGCGCCGGCGCCGTGCTCGGCGATCTCCTTGGCCACCTTGTAGCCTTCCAGCACATGCTGCAGCGTACGGATCTTGAAGCCGTACTCGTCGGCGACGCGCAGCAGCATCAGGATCTCGTCGGCGCGATAGCAGTGAGCGTGTACCAGTCGCTTACCCTCCAACACCTCCACCAGAGGCTCGAGTTTGAGATCTCGGCGTGGCGCCAGCGCCTGCTCGCCGCGCGCGACTTTCTCGTTATAGTCCTTCCAGGATTGCTGATAGGCCTTGGCCTGCGTGAATGCTTCGCGAATCACGTCCTCGACGCCCATGCGCGTGGCCGGATAACGCGGGGGAACGTTCGCCGCGCCCACGCGCTGGCCCGTCGGATTGCCTGCCCGCTTAGGATTTTCGCCGAGCGCGAACTTGATGCCCGGCATGGCGCCCTCGAAGATCATGTCGTGCGCATCCTTGCCCCAACGCATTTTCAGCACGGAACACTTGCCGCCGATGGCGTTGGCGCTGCCATGGAGGACATTCGCGGTGGTCACGCCGCCGGCCAAGGCTCGATAAATGGAGATGTCGTCCGGATTCAAAACGTCTTCTATGCTGACCATTGCTGACACCGATACGCTGCCCTCGTTGATACTGTCAGCGGCGATGTGCGAGTGGCAATCGATAATGCCTGGCATCACGAACTTGCCTGAAGCATCGACAACCGTGGCGTCCGCGGGCACGTTCACTTTTTCGCCCACTTCCGCGATCTTGCCATCGCGAATGAGAATCGATCCAGTGTTAAGCGTGCCTTTGGTGACAGTCAGGACGGTGGCGTTTTGTATGACAATCGGCGGCGCTGCCAGCATGGTGGCAGCAAACGCGCCAACAAGAAATATGGGCTTCATTGATTACCTCGACGCGGAACACTTCCAGACGGAACATCGCCAGTTGGACCTGGTGTACCATCAGGGCGCACACCCGGCGGAAGAGGCTCTTCAACCGGTTCGAACTTGACTCCATCCACAAAGACGTATTTCACTTCGGTCCGATCCTGGAACAAGTCGCCTTTCGTGACTACCAGATTTGCGATCTTGCCTTTTTCGATGCTGCCGAGGCGATCGGCAACTCCATAGATTTCGGCGACCGAGAGAGTCATGGCGCGCAAGGCGTCGTCCGGGGAGAGCCCGGCGTCCAGAGCCCGCTTAACGGAGCGAATCAGGTCGGCGCGACGGTCAATGCCGCCGGAATAGAGTGCGAACTTGACGCCGTTCTTAGCGAGAATGGCCGGTGTCGAAGGAGCCCGGTCGCGAAGTTCGAGCACATTCAGTGTGTCGATCTCCTCGGGATCGCTCTCGCGGGCTCGCTCAGGCCAGCGCAGACTGACCAGCGCCGCAGCGTTGGCCTTTTTCAACAGATCGGCCGAGCGATAACCCTCCGGAAGACCGTACAGCACTGCTTTCAAGTGCAACTCGTCTGCAAAGCGCAGCAAGCGATCCACATCAATGCGGCGCGTCGCGGGTAGCAAAACACGCGGGGAATCGAGAACCCCCTCGAGCGCGCGATCATATTCGGGACGCTGGGTTCCGCGCGCGTGGGCATTGTAGAACTGCTTCGCAAGCCGATAGTGGTCGGCATCCAAATAAACCTGGCGGACGTAGGCGATCACGCCCATGATCGAATTCGGAAAGCCGCCGCCGAATCCGGGCGACGTGATGAACGTCACGTATTGACCGGCATTGTCGTCCACCACCATGTCGCCGCCTTTCTCGCCCGCCATATTGACGATGGCCCCCTGACCGGCGAAGATTCCGCGCGGCGGGAAAGTGACAGCCGTGGTGAAGCCTTCCGCGCGTGCCGATTCGATGCGCCGGTCGGTGGGCCGCACCAGGTCGGCCGCTCGAATCCAGCTGGTGGTATATGGCCGATCTTCGGGTCCACGGGCCGGCGGATTCGCGGGCGCCGGGGTCGCCGGAGCAGTCTGCGGCTGCTGAGTGGGTCCACCTCCGCGTCCGCCACCGGTAGCCACGACCGGCGCTGCATCCGGGATTCCAAAAGTGCTCAGCGCGTCAATGAGCCCTGGATACACGGTGAGTCCGTCGCCTTCAATGACCCAGGCATCCGCGGGAACGGCGACATCCCCGCCCACCGCTTCAATCAGACCATTGCGCAGGATGATATTCGCTCGCGGGATGGCCGGACCACTCACAGGAATCACGCGCGCATTGTGAATCGCGATGCAGCTGGGTGCATCGGCGAACAACGTGGGCGCAATTAGCAGCAGTAGAGAAAGTCGCTTCATAGCCAATCGCTTATTATAGAGTTTCCGCTGGGTTGGTGAATGAAATGGCGTTGAAAAAGAGAATTGGTTACAAGGACGCGGGCGTCAATATTGATGAGGGCGATCGCGCCGTTGCCCTTATACGAAAGCACGCGCGGGGCACGTTCACGCGCGACGTGCTTACCGATATAGGAAGCTTTGGGGCCGGCTATCTGCTGGGCGGGTGGAAAAATCCAGTGCTGGTCAGTTCCGCCGACGGGGTCGGCACCAAGCTGAAGATCGCATTCCAGACCGGCCGGCACAACACCGTCGGCGAAGATTTAGTGAATCACTGTGTCAACGACATCGCCGTTCAAGGAGCAGTCCCGCTATTTTTCCTCGATTACTTCGCAGCCGGCAAGCTGGATGCCGAAGTCACTGGCCAGGTGATCGAAGGCGTGGCGCGGGGCTGCAGGAATAACAGTTGCGCCCTGATTGGCGGCGAGACGGCCGAGATGCCCGGCCTCTATCAGCCCGGCGAATACGACCTGGCCGGATTCATCGTCGGCGCCGTGGAGCGGAACGACATGTTGACCGGCAAAACGATCCGCGCGGGTGATGTTCTGGTGGGTCTCGCTTCGAACGGCTTACACACCAATGGCTATTCGCTTGCTCGCAAGCTGCTCTTCGAAGTCGCCGGGTATCGGATGGATCCTTCGCTGCAAGAAGAGCTGCTGAAGGTGCACCGCAGCTATCTGAAGCCCATCCGCGCATTGATCGATGCCAAGATGTTGAAGGGCGCCGCTCATATTACCGGTGGTGGAATCACCGGCAACTTGCCGCGGATTCTCCCCGAAGGACTGGCCGCGAGGATCGATGTTTCGACCTGGACCATCCCGCCCATCTTCGAGCGTCTGCGCGATATCGGCGAGATCGATCTAGTGGACTACCGGCGGACATTCAACCTCGGAATCGGGATGATTCTGGTGGTAGCTAAACGGAATGTCGCCAAAACGCGCGCCACACTCGCGCTGCTCGGCGAACCATGTCCGGAGATCGGAGAGGTCATCGAGGGACATGGGGAACGGCTGGTCTACGTTGGCGACACCGGGGCGCGCGGTTGAAGCGGCTGGGCATCCTGCTTTCCGGACGCGGATCGAATTTCGAAGCGATCGCCGACAACGTCGCGGCCGGCCGCTTACAGGCCGAGATAGCCGCGGTAGTCTCTAACCGTGAGGAAGCGCGCGGGTTGGCGATCGCTCGCGAGCGAGGCTTGCCTGCGCTGTGCATTCTGTCGAAGGGTCTTTCAAGGGAAGACTACGACCGTCGCGTGGTGGAGGAACTCAAGGCCTGCGGCGTGGAATTGGTTTGCCTGGCAGGTTTCATGCGTCTGCTCAGCCCCGAGTTTTGCCGGGCTTTCCCGATGCGGATTCTGAACATTCATCCCTCGCTGCTGCCGGCCTTTCCGGGGCTCGACGCACAGCAGCAGGCTCTCGATCACGGCGTCAAGATCAGCGGCTGCACGGTGCATTTCGTGGATGAGCAGCTGGACGCCGGCCCGATTATTCTGCAGGCTGCCGTCCCGGTCCTCGATGACGACAACGAAGAAGCGCTGGCGGCCCGCATTCTCAAACAGGAGCATCGCATCTACAGCGAGGCGATCCGTATGATTATTTCGGAACGCTGGCGCGTCGAAGGCCGGCGGGTGCTCGCGTGGTGAAATCAGGGCGGTCTTGCTCTAATTTCCCGGTTTGCATCTGAAACTCTCCGCGGGAGAGGGCGCAGTGGCATCTCGCTGACAGTCGGTAGGCCTAATGGCTGTCACTTGGGATTTCAACCTAGGGAAATAAGGACCAACGTCCTATTGCAGTACGGGGCGTACCACGCGCAAAATTAATTTCAAACACATGGCAACCGCACCGATCCTGGAAATGGAAATCCAGGCTGAAGAACAGACTATTACGCCCCCTTTACCGGAAACTTTAGAGGAGACCGGCTTAGCACGTTCCGTGGTGGAGCAGCTCGTAATGAAGCTGTTGTACGCCCGCGGCGACATGCTGGGCCGTGATTTGTCCGAGGCGCTGGGTCTGAAATTCAGCCTGATTGAAGAGCTGATCGAGTTCCTGAAACGCCAGCACTTCATACAAGCGAAAACATCGCTCGGCATGGGCGCCAGTACTTCTTTGTTCGCTCTGACCGAAACCGGACGCACCTATGCACGGGAGTGTCATGGAATCGAACCAATATAGCGGGCCGGCCCCCGTTCCGCTCTATCAATACACCTACATTGTTCGCAGACAGCGTCGCGCGGACGGCTGGCTCACCAAAGAGGCGCTAGCAGCGGCTTATCGAAAGATGGTGGTGACGCCGCGAATCCTGGCGCAGATCGGGCCGGCGGTCAGCTCCGGCAATTCGTTCCTGATCTATGGCCAACCCGGGAACGGAAAGACGTTCCTGGCCGAGGCGCTGGGAAATGTGGACGACTCTTGTATCTACGTCCCGCATGCAATCGAATCTCAAGGCTCCATCATCCAAGTGTTCGATCCGGTCTATCATCAGCCCGTGCAGGATGAACAGCAGGAGTCGGTTTTGGCGCTGCAGCACCACTACGATCGCCGCTGGATCAAGTGCCGCCGTCCGTTCATTGTCACCGGCGGCGAATTGACTCTTCAGATGTTGGACCTGAACTATAACGCCACCTCCAAGGTCTACGACGCACCCTACCAGTTGAAGGCTAACAACGGTATTTATCTGATCGATGACTTCGGCCGGCAAATGTGCAGTCCGGCCGAGGTGCTCAATCGCTGGATTGTCCCCATGGAACGGCGCATGGACTACCTGAAATTCTTCAGCGGCGGGAAGATGACGGTTCCGTTTGAGGCATTCCTGATCTTCTCCACCAACCTTAAGCCCGACCAATTGGGAGACGAAGCCTTCTTGCGCCGGATTCAATACAAGATGCTGATGCGGAGTCCGGACCAGGGCGAATTTACCAGCATTTTCCGGGGGTTCTGCGCGTCCAAAGAACTGCCTTTTGAAGAGAGCAGCATCAGCCGCTTCATCGAGAAGCACTACCGGTGTACGGGCAAGCCCTTCCGGCGCTGCCAGCCGCGCGACGTCCTGTCACACGCGATCGACCTCATCCAGTTCGAGAAACTCCCCTACCAGCTCACGGACGAATTGCTCGACCGCGCGTTTGAAAGCTGTTTCCTCGAAGAGAGCGGCGAGTAAGCGCCTACTTCTGCCGCATGCGGCACGCGAAAGCGGCGAGCCAGTTCTACCGGGTTTGATAGACTCTAGATCTTAGGGAGAAATCCATGCCCGAGAACTCGAATCCCAGTCGCCGCGACGTCATCAAGGCGGCCGGCGTCGTGACTGCGGTGGCTGCTGTTGGCGAGCTTGAAGGGGCGCCGGCAATCCTGAAGGGACATGCCGTTTCCGATCAGATAAAGTACGGCATTATCGGCACGGGCGGGCGTGGCTCATATTTGCTGGAGCATCTCGCCAAGGTCGATAACGGACATTGCGCTGCGGTCTGCGATCTGGATGACGGGCGGTTAGACAAGGCAGCCGCAGCCATTGGGACCAATCCCATAAAGTACAAGGACTACCGCGAGCTGCTCTCCGACAAGAATGTCGAAGCGGTGCTAATCGCGGTGCCGCTCTTCGAACATTTCGAGGTTACCAAAGACGCGCTGCAGGCCGGCAAGCATGTTTTCTGCGAGAAGAGCCTGGTTTTCAAACCGGAGGAGCTGCACGCCTTGCGCGCGTTGGTCCCGCAGTATCCCAAGCAGGTGCTGCAGGTCGGATTGCAACGCCGCTACAGCAAGTTTTATCAGCTCGCCAAGGAACTGGTGGACAAAGGCGTACTCGGCGACGTGACGCACATCGAGGCCATGTGGCACCGCAATCCAGGTTGGATGATGAACGGCTTCAATTGGCGGCTCTATCGCGAATATTCTGGCGGCCTGGCGGCGGAGCTGGCCTCTCATCAGCTCGACGTCGCGGATTGGATATTTGGCGGTTCGCCCGAATTCGTGGTTGGCGTGGGCGGTTTGGACACCTGGAAAGATGGGCGCGACGTCTTCGATAACATCCAGCTTATTTACAAATATCCGCATGGCCGCAAGGTGATCTACAGCGCGATTTCGACCAACGTGCACCTCCCATTCCTGGAAAGCACGCGGCCGGAATTCGGCGAGTTGATCATGGGAACCGGTGGCGCCCTCGAGATTACGGTAGGCGATGGCGAATCGACCATGCCTACGGCCATGTGGTTCCGCGATCCATCCAAAGTCGTTGTGCAAAAAGCCGAAGGCAACGCGCCGTCCACGGCAGCCGGGGCGAGTTACGCGCTAGCAAGCAGCCAAAGAGGGCTGCCGATCATCATGGCGACCGATCAGCTCAAGATCGACAATAGCGATTCGTTCCTCCAGCGCGAAATGAAGTTCGCTCGCCGCTGGCTCTATTCCAAAGGCGTGATGGTGAACGACGAAGACACCAATCCGGTGGAGACGGAACTCGAGAACTTTTTCAACGATTGCCACACCGGCGGTCATCCCAAGGCCGATCTCGAAGTCGGTTTGCGCGATTCCACTGCGGTAATGCTCTCCAACGTTTGTATGAACGAAGAGCGGCGCGTCTTCTTCAAGGAGATCGAAACCATGGGTAGGGACGTAACGCCGCAGCAGATGGCCGCGAACATCGCCTCCGCGCAGTCCAGCTACAGCAAATCGATCACGGCTAAGAAGAAGGTTTCGGCCTAGGTGGGCTGGGTTTCGTTCCATAATCGGCGCGCGGCTCAGCTTGAAAACGACAGTCTTCGGTTGACGGTGACGGCCGAAGGCGGCCATATCGCCGAGATTTTGCACAAGCCGAGTGGCGTGAATCCGTTGTGGATTCCACCCTGGCCGTCGATCGAACCCTCCACCTGGAGCAAGGAAAAGCATCCTGAGTACGGCGCCGATGCCGAAAGCAAGCTGCTGTCAGGGATCATGGGCCACAACCTGTGCCTCGATCTATTCGGCGCGCCATCTCCCGAGGAAGCCGCCGCCGGCATGACGGTCCACGGCGAGGCGTCGATTCTTCCGTATCAAATTTCTTTCGCCGATTGCGAGCTCACCGCCGCCTGTTTCCTGCCTGCTGCCCAGCTCCAATTCGAACGCTCTATCCGCGTCGATGGGGCTCGTGTTTTCATCACCGAAACAGTGGAAAACCTAGCAAAGCTCGATCGACCGATCGCCTGGACTCAGCACGTGACGCTGGGCCCACCCTTCCTTGAAAAAGGAGTGACGCAGTTTCGAGCGCGAGGTACGAAGGCGCGTTCGCTCGGCGCCGATCACGATTTCGAATGGCCGTTCAAGCCGGGTACCAACGGCGCATCGGAAGATATGCGGGTGTTTACGAACGCGCCCGCTTCCGCAGGCTTCGACAGCGTGCTCATCGAGCCTGGGCGCCACCAGGCCTTCTTTTTCGCTTTCTCGCCCACGACCAGAGTGCTTTTCGGCTACGTCTGGAAGCGCGCCGATTTTCCGTGGCTCGGCATCTGGGAGGAGAACTATAGCCGCGAACACCCGCCCTGGAATCGCCGCACACTCACGCGAGGCATGGAGTTCAGCGCTTCTCCGGTTCCGGAAAGCCGCCGCCAGATGATTGATCGCCACTCTATGTTCGGGGTGCCGGGCTATCGTTGGCTTCCGGCTAAGACCAAAGCGCAGGTGGACTACTGGGCGTTCATAACGAGCGCCGATTCAATCCCCGAGAGTCTGGAGCATCTCCAGGTCCACGTTCCCGCCTGAGACGATCGCGCCGATCTTAACCGGACTCTTCGGGAGCTTGTGATGGAACAGCGCTGCCGCCGAAACCGCCCCGCTCGGCTCGACCACCATCTTCATCCGCGTCAGCAAGAACTTCATCGTCTCGCGAATTTCTGAATCGTTTACCAGAACGATATCTTCCACGTTCTTCTGGATTATGGGAAAAGTAATCGCGCCGGGCTTCTGCGCGCGCAGACCGTCGGCGATGGTCTGAGGCGTTGAATCTCGACCCGGCGATCGGGAACGGAACGAAAGGTAAGTGTCGTTGCCGTCTTCCGGCTCCACTCCGAAGATGCGAATCTTCGGCTGAAGCGCTTTGGCCGCGATGGAACAACCCGACGTCAGGCCTCCGCCACCGATGCAGACCACCAAAGCCTCGAGATCCGGTATCTCTTCGAGTAGCTCCAAAGCCGCTGTCCCTTGCCCAGCGATGATCCAGGGGTGATCGTAGGGAGGGACGATCGTCGCGCCGGTATCTTCTGAAATTCGTTTGCCGATGGCCTCCCGGTTTCCAGTTAATCGGTCATAAGTGACCACTTCAGCCCCATACCCGCGCGTGGCTTCGAGCTTTGATTTCGGCGCATCATCAGGCATCACGATGGTGGCCTGAATCCCCACCGATGCAGCTGCGATCGCCACCGCCTGCGCGTGATTCCCAGAAGAATAAGTGACCACGCCCCGGCTCAACTCATCCTTCGGAATGGAGTAAATGAAATTGGATGCTCCTCGGATCTTGAATGCCCCACCGCGCTGAAAGTTTTCACACTTGAAGTAAACCTGTGCGCCAGCAATAGCGTCGAATGTCCGCGAAGTAAAGACCGGCGTGCGATGCGCTATTCCACGGATGCGTTCGGCAGCCGCGCGAATGTCTGAAAGCGAGACATCCTCGGTCATCGTCGCTCATCCGTGGCCAAGACAATGATCGTATCGATCGGGTCGCGCCCATCGGGAAGGCGCAGGATCGTTCCATCGTCCACCTGCCGCACTTCCACCGCTTTTCCATTCATCAGCAGGGTCGCCTTAGTGACATTGGCGAGCTTTGGCAAAGCCAGTAACTGGTCCGGCCAATCCAGTAAGTGGACATAGATTTTGCCGGCCTTCTGGGTCGTTACTCCCCACGGCCTGGGCTTCACCGGCCCACCCCGCGTCCCATAGATCGAATCGCCATTCTTGCGCAACCAATCTCCCACCGCGTGCAGGCGTTCAACGAACTCCGTCTGGATCTTCCCGCTGGGCATCGGCCCGACGTTCAACAGAAAGTTTCCGTTGTTCCCCGCGGCCTTCACCAGGTATTGAATCAACTGCGCCCGGCGTCTTGAACCGTTTGTCGCCGCTGTTGTAACCCCACGCGCCATTGATCGTGTCACAGGTCTCGAGCGGCAAAGTTCCAATCTCGGATTTCGCGTTGAACTCCGCCGTCCGGCCGCCCGGCAGGTCACGCTCGAACATCTGGAAATCTTCACCATCGAACGGCTGTCAAGTGATGATTGCTGCCGATGAGCGCCGCCGGTTGCAGGCTGTGAATCAGCCCGTAAGTCTTCGCCAAGACGCCAATCCGCATCGGGCTTGTCCCACATCCCGTCGAACCAGATGCCCCCGATCTCGCCATAGCCAGTGAGCAATTCACGCAGTTGGGCGTCCATGTAATCGAGATACTTGTACCAGTCGCCGCCAGTCGGGCGTCCGGCCGTCAAACCAGTCCTGCCAAGCGGAAAGTAATTCGGATTATGCCAGTCGAGCTGCGAGTGATAGAAGAATAGCTTGATTCCTTGCCGGTGACATTCGTCCGCGAGCATCTTCAGCACGTCTTGGTGATAGGGCGTGCGATCGACGATGTTCCAGTCGCTCTGCTTGGAGCCCCACATTCCAAAACCATCGTGGTGCTTGCTGGTGATGGTAATGTACTTCATCCCCGCGTCTTTGGCCATGCTGACCCACTCAGCCGCGTTGAATTCGGTGGGGTTGAAGCGCGCCGGCAGTTTCTCGTAATCGGCTACTGTGAATTTGGTCGTTGTTCATGACCCACTCGCCCTTGCCGAGCACACTGTACACGCCCCAGTGGATGAACAGTCCGAATTTGCTGTCCTGAAACCATTCACGCGCCTTCAGGTTTTCAGGCGCCGGGTGGTAAGTCTGCGCCATCGCGCCAGGAGCGGCCAAAATCAACGACAGAAAATATTTCATAATCAGTACCCCGCCTTCTTATCCACTACATTCTCCAGCGGCTGGCCATTTCGGAAACGTTCGAAATTCTCGATGAACTGATTCATCGCCGCATCCGCCCAACCCACGATGTGATCGGCCGAGTGCGGCGACAGCAAGCACATTGTCCAATTTATAGAACGGATGGCCCTCGGGCAACGGCTCGACGTCGAACACATCCAGCGCCGCGCCGCGAATGCGCTTTTCGGTTAGCGACGGCGATCAACGCGGACTCGACAATCACGGGCCCGCGGCCAACATTGATGATCACCGCTGAGCTCTTCATCGCGCGCAGCTCCGCATCCCCGATCAATCCGCGCGTGTCGCGGCGTTAGCGGAGTCGATACCACCACATAATCCGACACACCCAGCATGTCGCGCAGTCCCTCCGGTGGATAAACCCGTTCCAGATCCCGATCGCTGACCGAAAGCGCCGCCCGCCTGCGAACTGCGACCACTTTCATCCCCAGCGCACGCGCCAGGCGCGCGGTCTCGCGCCCGATTTCTCCGTAACCCACCACGCCCAGAACGTGGCCGCGAATCTGGACTACGTCGAACTGCTCCCACCTTCCCGCTTCCTGGCTGCTCACCAGCCGCCGTAGATCCTTGGCGAAAAAAAGAATCGACGCCATGCAAAACTCAGCTAGCGAGTCCTTGAAAACACCACGCCCGTTCGTGACGGGCACAGGGCTCTCGATCAATTCCGGAAACAGGATCTTGTCCACCCCGGCGGAAAGAACATGTATCCATTTCACCTGCCGTGCACAGGGAAGAACCTGCGTGCAGCAGTTCGCCATGGTGACTGCCATTCAGTATGACGTCGGCCTCGGGCGCGTGAGTCTTCAGGAACTCAACATCGTTGCCGACGCGAACCTCCACTGGTTCGGGCAGCTTTTCCAAAAGGCGCAGATTGCTCGCGGTCGGGTCAGAGATCACCAATAGCCGGATCGGGTCCATGAAAGAAGGAAGATAACACGGTCCCGATGTCGCGCGCGCACGGCCGGGCATCTAAGATAACATCGTGACTTGACCGCCCAGGAACAATTGCGCGATTTACCCGCCGTGGATCACGTGCTCGCGAACCTGACGCGCTTGGAAGGACGCTTTCCGCGCCGTCTGATCGTAGACGAAGTACGGCGCGTGCTGGAGGCGATCCGCGAGGAGATCCGCGCGCGGAAAGTATTCCAACTCCACCTCGATCGAAACTCGCGTTGAAGGAAATCTGGCCAGGCTGGAAGCGCCATCCCTGCGGCGCGTGATCAACGCGACCGGCGTCGTCCTGCACACTAATCTGGGCCGGGCGCCGCTGGCGGACTTTCAGCCGCTGGCTGGTTATTCGAATCTCGAATACGATCTCGCCCAAGGGCGCGCGCGGCAAACGCGATGTGCACGCGGCTGCGCTATTGGAGCGCCTGGTCGGCGCGCCCGGCATCGCGGTGAACAACAATGCCGCCGCGATTTATCTTGCTCTGAACGAGCTGGCCGCCGGATTCGAGGTGATCGTCTCGCGCGGCGAGTTGATCGAAATCGGCGACGGCTTCCGCATTCCCGACATCATGCAGCGCTCCGGCGCGGTGCTGCGGGAAATCGGGACCACCAATCGCACCCGCATCGAAGATTATCGCGATGCCATCAACGATCGTACACGCCTGTTGCTGCGCGTGCATCCCAGCAATTTCCGCATCCAAGGATTCACCGCGCGCCCCGAGCTGCGCGAACTGGTGGCGCTGGGCGCTGAACGCGGCATCCCCGTCTATGAGGATCTCGGTAGCGGCTGCGTGGCTGATCTGCGGGCTTTCGGCATCGAGGAACCGCTGGTTGGCGACAGTTTGCGCGCGGGCGTTAGCCTGGTCTCTTTCAGCGGCGACAAGCTGCTGGGCGGCCCGCAAGCAGGCATCCTCGCGGGCGACCGCCGGCTGATCACCCGCTTGCGGCGCAATCCGATGTTCCGCGCGCTTCGGCTCGACAAGCTGATCTATCAGGCGCTCGAAACGACGCTGCGGAATCTGCTGCTGGAACGCTGGGATCAAATCCCCGCGCTGCGGATGATCGCGCAATCCAGCCGACGAACTGCGAACCCGCGCCGAAGCCTTCGCTCATCGGCTCTCCGGCATTCGTACCGAAATTGTGGAAGGCAGTTCGCTGATCGGAGGCGGCGCGACGCCCGAGCAGCCGCTGGCAAGCTGGCTGATCGCCGTCGAATGCGCCGACGTCGTCGAATCGGAGCGGCGATGCCGATTGAGCGACCCGCCTGTCATCGCGCGAATCGAAGACGACCGACTGATGCTCGATCTCAGAACCGTGTTCCCATCCGAAGAGGAAGAACTTGCTCGAGTGATTCTCCAAGCCTGCTCATAGCGCGCGCCAGCAACATCGCCAGCAGCGCCGTCCGGTCCGCAATCCGATCGATCAGAATGCTCTCATTCACGGCATGCGCGCCCTCGCCAACGCCGCCCAAGCCGTCCAGCGTAGGAATCCCGAGCGCCGCGGTGAAATTTCCATCCGACCCTCCGCCGGTCGACGATTCTTCGAGATCAACGCCCAGTTCCTTGGCCCAGCCGCGCGCCGATTCGAACAGCTTTCGAATACCGGCGACTCCGCTCCATCGGCGGACGATTCAAGCCGCCTTCCACTTGAATCGCGCAGCGCTTGTCGAACGGCCGCAAGCCGTGGAACTTCTTATCCAGCGCCGGGGCGTCTTTTAACCGGGCGACGCGAATGTCCACTTCGGCGCGCGCTTCGGCGGCGATCACGTTGGTCCGCGTGCCTCCCGAAATCACGCCCGGATTGACCGTGATTCCGCGATCCAGCTGCGTAAAGCCGGCGATACGTTCGATCTGCCGCGCCAATTCGACAATTGCGCTGGCGCCATTCTGGAAATCCACGCCGGCGTGCGAAGCGCGTCCCTTCACGGTCACTGTGTAGTCGCCGACGCCTTTTCGAGCGGTCTTGATTTTGCCTGCCGAGTCCGGTGCCCGGCTCCAGCACCAGCACTGCGGCGCTCGATCGAGCAGCTTCCTCGGTCAACGGCCGCGAGGACTCGCTGCCGACTTCTTCGTCCGAGTTCACTTGCAAGACCACGCGCCGGCCGACCGGAATGTCCAGCTCGCGCAACATCTGCGCTGCGAATAGAAAAAACGCGATGCCCGATTTCATGTCCAGCACGCCCGGCCCCCACAACCGGCCCTGCTTATTCCGGAACGGCATTTGCGCCAGCGTGCCCAGCGGCCAAACTGTATCGGAATGCCCCAGCGCCAGAATGCTTCCATCGCGGCGTTTGCTCTTGCCTGGTAACTGGAACTCGCAGCGGAGGTGCCGCCCGAAGCGGCCGCCCGGAAACGTTCGCACCCGGCCCAGCCCGTCTAGCTTCGCGGCTAAGAATTCGACGAAACGATTCACCGACGGCGGATGATCGCTGGGCGATTCGCACTCCACCAATTCGCGAATCAACGCAATGATCGCCGATTGTTTCGTGCGCGCAAACGCAAGGAATGGATGCATCGCCTGTTATAATAGCCAGTTCGCATGCCCCTCCTCGACATTCAGGCGATTCGCGACATTCTGCCGCATCGCTATCCCATGCTGCTGGTGGATGCCATCCTCGAGCTCGAAGAAGAGCGGATCGTTGGGATCAAGAACGTCACCGTCAACGAGCCGTTTTTCGCCGGCCATTTTCCGGATTTTCCGGTCATGCCGGGCGTGCTCATCGTCGAAGCCATGGCGCAGGTGGCGGGCGTGCTGGTTCTGAAATCAATTCCCGACCGCAAGAACAAACTGGTGCTGCTGGCTTCCATCGAAGAGGCCAAATTCCGCCGGCCGGTCTTGCCCGGCCATCAGCTGCGCATCGAGATGAAGGTCACCAGGCGCAAGGCCAGCATCGCGAAAATGCACGGGCAGGCGACGGTGGATGGCGTGGTGGTGGCCGAGGCCGAGTTGATGTGCAAGCTGGCCGACCGGCAGCCGCTCACTGAGCAGCGTCCACCGACGAAGAGCCGGGTCCGGTCCCATAAGGCCGGCCATGGCGATTCATCCCACCGCAATCGTCGACGCTCGGGCCCGCATCGCTGACAGCGCGGACATCGGACCCTACTGCATCATCGGCGCCGGCGTCGACATCGGCGCGCGCACCCGGCTCATGGCCCACGTCTACATGGAAGGCGTGACCAAAATCGGCGACGACAATCTTTTCTATCCCTACTCCACCGTCGGCGTCGCGTCCCAGGATATGAAGTACCAGGGCGAGCCCTCCGAGACGCATATCGGAAACCGCAACAAGATCCGCGAATTCGTGACCATTCATCGCGGCACCGAAGGCGGCGGAATGATCACCGAGATCGGCGACGACAATCTGCGTGATGGCTTACTCCCACATCGCGCACGATGTCCGCATCGGAAACCACGCGGTGCTGTCCAATGGCGCTACTTTCGGCGGCCACGTCGTCGTCGGCGACTGGGCCGTGATCGGCGCGTTCAGCGGCGTGCATCAGTATCTGCCGCGTCGGCCGGCACGCCATGATCGGCGGCTATAGCGTGATCACCCAGGATGTCCTGCCGTTCTCGATGACCGTCAGCCCGCGCGAAGTGAAAGTCTTCGGCGCGAACAAGACCGGGCTGGAACGCCGCGGCTTTACTCCGGCCGCCATCGAGCAGCTGCACAAGGCTTTCCGGCTGCTCTCGAAGGCCGGCTTGAACACGACCCAGGCCGTGGATCGGATCAGCAACGAAGTGGAGATGGGGCCGGAGATCGAAGAGCTGCTGGCCTTCATCGCTTCCTCCGAGCGCGGATTCGTGAAATGAGCAAATACGGCATGATCGCCGGCAACGGGCGTTTCCCGCTGCTGGCGCTCGAAACCGCGCGAAAGCTGGGCGACGAAGTGGTGGCGATCGGGATAAAGGAAGAAGCTTCGCCCGAAATCGAACGACTCGCCGCGCGCTGCCACTGGATCTCGCTCGGCGAGCTGAGCCGGCTGATCGAAATTCTGAAAACAGGAAGGCATCACCGAAGTCATCATGGCCGGGCAGGTGAAGCACGCCAGTATTTTTTCGTCGATCCGGCCCGATCTGACGACTGTTCAAATTGCTCGGCGTCATTGAAGCGAAAAGAACACCGACGCACTGATCGGCGGCGTGGCCAAGGTGCTGGAGGACGAAGGCATCCGTCTGGCTGATTCCACGCTGCTGCTGAAGCCGCTGCTGGCCGGGACGCGGCGTGCTGACGCAAGCGCAAACCGGATAAGGACGAAGAAAAAGACATCGCCTACGGCCGGCGGATCGCCAATGTGCTGGCCGGGCAGGATGTCGGCCAGAGCGTCGCCATCTCCGATCGCGCCTGCGTGGCGGTCGAAGCCATGGAAGGCACGGATGCGATGCTGCGCCGCGCCGCCACGCTGGTGAACGGAAAACCCCTTGCGCCTGGTGAAGGTCTCCCGCCGTCGCGGGCATCTGCTCTTCGACGTTCCAGTGACCGGTCCCGGCACCATCCAAGTGATGCAGGAGACCGGCGCCACTGCGCTCGCCGTCGACGCCGGCCGTACGCTGCTGCTCGATCGCGATGAAATGCTGGAGCAGCGCCAACCGGGCCGCGATCGCCATGATCGGTTACGAACCGGAGGTTGGAGTCTTGAGCAAAATCCGAGCCGCGGTGGTGGGCGCCGGTTCTTTCGGCCGCCATCATCTGCGCATTTTGAGCCAGTCGACCGCACGCGGAGCTGGCCGGCGTAGTCGACAGCGACCCCAGCGCGCCTCAGCGGCCGCCTCCCAATACGGCTGCCCGGTCTATGCATCGCTCGCCGATCTTGCCGGCAAGGTCGACGCCGCCGTTGTCGCGGTCCCGACCTCCGCCCATGCCGAAGTCGGCTGCGCGCTGCTCGAATCCGGCATCGATGTGCTGGTTGAAAAGCCGATCGCGGCCGACCTGGCTTCCGCCCGGCGACTGGTCGATACCGCCGCTCGCACGGGACGCATTCTGCAGGTCGGCCATCTCGAGCGTCTCAACCCCGCCATCGCCGCGCTGAAGAAGATCGTGACCCTTCCACTCTTCTTCGAAATCCACCGGCTGAGCCTGTTCAGCCCCCGCAGCCTGGATGTCGACGTGGTCCTCGATCTCATGATCCACGATCTGGACATCGTGCTCGATCTGGTTGGCGCGATGCCCGAAGAGATTCGGGCCGCCGGCATATCGATACTGTCGGACAAAGTCGACATCGCCAACGTGCGCCTGGCGTTTCCAGGCGGATGCATCGCCAACCTTACCGCCAGCCGCGTCTCCACCGAGCGCGTCCGCAAACTCCGCCTCTTTCAGCCGCATCAGTACATCTCGCTCGATTATCAAAAGCAGGAGGCCGTGGCGTTCACCGTTTCCGGGGGCCAGCAGATCGGGTTTCAGCCGCTCACCGTCCCTAAGGACGAGCCGTTGCGCCTGGAAATCGAGGCGTTCCTCGAGGCCGTCAGAGATCGCACGCCAGCCTCCGGTTTCGGGCGAAGAAGGCCTCCGCGCGCTGGATATCGGGCTTGCGATTCTTGCTAAAATCAAGGAACACGGCAAGATAGTCGAGCAGCAGATTAAGTCGCGTTCTTAGCAACTTCGAGCCCTTTTTCGGCGTCTTTACATTGCCTTCAGCATGAGTTCCGCCCTGGATTCAGGTCCGAATCTTCTGATGGACTGGCACGAGTCCACCGGTTCGCGGGGCTGGCTGCGCTCGGCAATCGGCTCCGTCGTTTTTCACATTGGCCTGGTAATTGGGGCCATCCTGCTGGCTCAGTTAGATACGCCGGACCTCCGCACGGGCGCCCAGATCGTTTCCAATTTCCAGCGCGTAACTCCCCTGATAGCCCCGCCCACCCGCCTGACTCAGAAAGAGCCTAACGAGGGTAAAGTCAGCAAGGAAGTCAACGTCGAGAGCCTGCTCTCGCATTCGCAGAAGGCCGCTCCCCCACGGCCGGCGATGCGCGCTTTCCAGCCTCCGGCGAGCCGGCCCGTTCCCCGCGAGCCGTCGTCGCCCCGCTTCGCCGAACCGCCCAAAGTCGACACTCGGACGGCGATTGCGAACGCGCCGCCGCTGGTTGATGCCTTCAGCCACGACTCCCGCGCCGCCTCCTCCGCCGCAGATCCAGCCCGAGGAGAAGCCCAAGCTCGCTCTTGAAAATCCCGGTCAGCGCCCGCCTGTCACCAGTCCCGAACCTGGCGAAGCTCCCTCCACCGAAGACCACCGTGGATGATGCGATTCGCGGCCTGGCGCGCAGTGACATGGAACAGCCGCCCAATCTCGGCAATATGCAATTGGCGCCGCCGGCCGTGAACTTGCTCAGCGATCCCATGAATGTCGATTTCCGGCCATATCTGGCCCGCATCCTGGCTTTGGTCCGCAGAAACTGGCTCACCGTGATCCCCTCCAGCGCCCGGCTTAGGCAACCGGGGTATGGTCACAGTCCAGTTCATTGTGGATCGAAGCGGCCAAGTGCCGAAACTTGTGATCGAGACGCCCTCCGGCAGCGAGGCGCTGGATCGTGCCGCGGTCGCTGGTATTAGCGCTTCAGTGCCGTTCCCGCCGCTTCCGTCCGAATTCAAAGGAAGCGAGATCCGGCTGCAGTTCGCGTTCAAGTACAACATCAAGTAGATTTTAGGCGGACGCTGTCGCTGCTTGATTTGCTTGCCTGACGCTCACGAGGCTCGTAACAACACGACGGTAATATTATCCGGCCCACCGGCCTGCTTGGCAGCCTCAATCAACCGCCGGCACTTGGATTCCAGATCGCCGTTGCCCGCCAGCGCTCCTCGCGATCACGGCTCGCATCCACAACGCCATGGAGTCCATCGCTCGAAAGCAGAATCTGATCGCCCGGATGAGGCTTCAGCGCGTAAGAATGGACCCGCAGTTCGGGGCTTACCCCGATGGCCATCGTCAGAACGTGGCGCATGGGATGCGTCCGAAGGCTCATCTCATCGATGCCCAGCCGCCGGCCCACCTCATGCACCCAGGTCTGATCTTCGGTGACGGCGATGAGCTCGCTGCCTTGGTAGACGTAAGCGCGGCTGTCGCCGACGCTCGCAATCAAGACCTCAGGCCCCGACTCGAGGGCCGCCACCAGGGTCGTTCCCATCCCTTCCAGGCTGGCATCGCTGGACGCCGCGGCCTCATCACACGATTGTTGGCTTCCTGGAACGCCCGCGCCAGCATTTCCGGACTGGTCTGTTCCGCCTTCCCGATTACGTCGGCCAGGGTGTCGACAGCTAGCTGGGAGGCGTGTTCGCCGGCTTGCGCGCCGCCCATCCCGTCGGCGACGACATACAGCCCGGTCTGCGGCGACAGCAGATAACAATCTTCGTTATTGTTGCGAACGCAGCCGGGATCGGAAACTCCGAACGCTTCCAGCATGGGCTTTTTGGATTATACAGTCTTCCTGGCTGTGCTTTGGCGAGGCATTGGAATCGCGCGCCGTCTCACGGCTTTTCGGGCTGCAGCACGGCCTTCAATTGGCGGTAGGCGCTTTCTTCGTAATTGGTCTTCAAACGTTCCAAGCCCTCCGTCCGCGGATCTCCCGGACGCGGCCCGCTTTCCTTATCGCAGCGCTCCAGCAGCAGGCTGGCCTGTGTATCGGTGGGATCGCGGTCCAGCACCGTGCGGAAACTCTGTGCGGCCGCCTGGAAGTTGCCGCGTCGCCAGAGAGCATAGCCGACGTTGAACTGATAGGCCAGATCGCTCTCGTCCCCTTCCAGCGCCCTCGGAAGTTGACCAGTGCATCGGGCAGATTCCGGCGGGATTCGGCGGCGCCCAGGTTGTTATACACCTCGTTCAGCGGCGCCACCTTGGCCACTAACTGGAAGGCCGCTTGGGCCTCTGCGTAATCACCCGAGTAATAGCGCGAGAGCCCTAAGAAGAAATTCGACTCGTTGTAATGGGCGTCGCCCGCAGCCACTTTCTGGAACCATTCCGCGGCCGATTTATATTCCTTCTTTTTCCAAAACAAGCGTCCTAGTTGAAAGCATGGTTGGGAATAACGAGAATCCAGCCGCACCGCTTGGGTGTACAGTCGATGTTTTTCGTCGGCGGTGGCCGCCAGCAAGCCGCGAACATAGCTTTCAATGGCATCTACGCGTACCGCCGGATGCCGGCTTCGAAACTCAGCCTCCGTGGGCGCCTGCGCCCGATTTCACGAACTGCAGCACCTGCCAGGCCAGATGCTCCTGCAGTGCCGCCAGGTCTTCCAGCGCGCCCACCTCGCGAAACTCGGGACCGTTCTTGTAATGCTTCAGGTCCACCAATTTCGCCGTGATCTGCAGCGAGCCTCGGCTCTTCACGGCCGAGTCGGGAACCGGGGTTAAGTCGAATTGTCCGAAAAGTACCTGCTCGGCATCCAGTTCTTCACCGATCTTCAACACCGATGCTTTGGTAAGCAGCACGTAGGGGCGTAGGGAAAAACGGTGGTAGGCCTCGACGCGATCATCGCGGTCCAGCGCCGTCAGTCCCTCCGAGGACAGCGCCTCTCGCACCGATTCGGCGAAACTTTCGCCGATCCAATTCAGATTTGGATTTTTCGAGAGGTTAAAAAACGGCAGAACCAGATAGTTGTCGGCTCTTGCTGAAGACAGCAAACTGAATGCGCAGAACAACCACGAGAAGCAACGCCGCATGTAACCAGTGTGGCACAGACATGCTTGTCTGTGTTCTGGTCCCGAGCGCCAAAAAAACCGGCGGCAGGTTCGCTGCCGCCTTTATTGCCGGTCTGCTGTGGAATTGGCGCGCCATCGGACTTACTGTGCGCGCTCGTATGGAAAAAACTAGTTCGTAGCGACGCCGTTCTTCTCAAAAACCAGCCGCGTGCGCGTGCCGCCGACGCGGATCTCCTCCACCTGCGTCCAGCCAGGCGAACGGTTGTCCTCGAATACTTGGCGTCGTTGTTCTCTACTTTTACTGGCGTTTCCGCGACGGACTTGCCTTTTTTTAGAATCGCCTTGTTGTCGTTGACCTCTACTTTGTAGTCGCCGGCTTTCAGAGTCGTGCCGTTGACTACTACCGGCTGGAAGAAGGTCACATTGTAGCTGGATGCCGCACTCGCTACAGCAAGCGCCAAGAACCGCAAACCCGAATGTGAATCGTTTAACCACTTTAGTATCTCCTGAGCATAAACTTACTAACTTCACTTACTAATACGTAGTGGATGGAAATGAGTTCCTAAAGGATCGAAAAAAGAACTTAGCAGATCAGAATTCAGCGGCGAAGAGCGCCAATGCCTTCTGTTGCACTGCCGGCTCTTGTCCGAATCCGGACAGCCAGTGCACGCCATGTTCTCTTCTAAACCAAGTTAGCTGGCGTTTAGCGTAGCGGCGTGTTTCGAGTTGAGTCGATGGCCAGCGCTTGCTCCGGCGTCAACCGCCCTTCTATCACTTCGAGCGCTTGTTTATAGCCCAGCGATTCGAATGGTTTTGAATCGCGTGGAACTCCCGCCGCAAGTAACCCTCGCACTTCATCAACCAGGCCTTGCTCGAAAATGCGGACTGTGCGAGCGTCCATGCCGTTGATGGAGCTGCTGCGCGCGGCGGATTCAGCCCGATCTTGATCGGGCCGGAAACCTTCCAAAGCCTTCGCGGCCGCGATCGAACAGGTCCGACATGGGCTTTCCTTCCACCAACCGAACTTCGAGCGCGCGAATAATTTTGTTTTTGTCGTTGGAATGAATGCGGGCCGCGGCCACCGGATCAAGACGCGACAAAATCCGATGCAGGCTGCCCGGCCGCTTCTCCTCCCGGCGCTCCAGCCTCGCTCGAATTTCCGCGTCGCGCGCCGGACCCGGAAACAGCCCCTCCAGCAGCGCCCGCAAATAAAAACCAGTTCCACCTGCCACCACCGCCTTGCGGCCACGCTTCGCGATTTGACGCAATACCTCTCTGGCCAAGCGGGCATATTCACCGGCCGTGAAGACCTGATCGGGATTCGCCACATCGATCAGATGATGCGGCACGCCCTGTCGCGCTGCTTCCAGAACCTTGGCGGTCCCGATGTCGAAGCCCTTGTAAATCTGCATCGAGTCGCAATTCACGATCTCGCCGCCCATCGCCAGCGCAATGTGAATGGCCAGGTCGCTCTTGCCTGACGCGGTAGGCCCCAACACAATCGGCAGCGCAATCATTCCTGCTGATATTACTGCGTGCCTCGCCGGCGGGCTCTAGTGAACCATCTTTTCGGCGTGCCACCCGTCGTCGCGCAAGCGAAATGAAAGGTGGCGGGAGTGTCCGCCTGGAAATTGCCCTTTCTTCACTCCCATGATCGGCAAGGGATTCGAAAAGCAGGTATGTTGAATCTTCACGCCGCCTTTGACGTCGGCCAATTTCGTGCCGTTCTCCGGTCCGTCCCGGATATTGGACACGTCATCCACCTGCAGAGAGAGCGCGCCTCGAACCTGCACATACGGCTGGTGACTGGGTTCCATCACCACGTCATCGTTGAATTTCAGGTCCTTGGCCTTTTGGATCCAGCCGGGCCGTGCTTCGCTCCGGCGAAAATTGCGTGGGATGCTCCCACAAATCCTCTTGTACGCCGCAATCGAACTGCATCGAGGTGAGCGTCACCTGTTCCCCTTCCAGGTTGATCGGCGCGGATTCCAGGATATCCTTGGCCTTGCCTCCATCGAAATCTTCCTTGTTGCCACAGCCGCAGAAGGCGAAGGAAAAACCCACTGCCGCGGCTATCAGGCTGCGAGAGTTTATCATTTTGGGTGCGCTGTCTTTTCGATATTAGCACCGGTGGCGGCAAAGTTTTCGGCAGCTTGCGACTCCGCCAACCTACCTGGCCAACGTACAATAAAAAGATAAATGAGGTTTACTGCGCAGGGGTTCAGTGCGCGCTTCTGGTCCCTCATTGGAGCAACCTTCCTCGGATTCCTCGGAATCGGGACGGTCTTGCCCGGGACTGGCGCCGCACATCCGCCACGATCTGGGTGGTTCCGACCAGACCGTCGGTTTCGTAATCGGCATCTTCTCGTTCGTAGCGCTCGGCTGCCGCTTTTTCTCCGGACCTTTGGCCGACCGCCGCGGACGTAAGATCGCATTTCTGGCCGGCCTGGCGAGTTGCGCGCTGGCTGGAGCAGCTTACCTTGCACCGCTCGGCATCGCCGGAATGTATCTCGGACGAAGCCTGCAAGGCTTCGGCGAGGCTTGTCTTTACACCGGAGCGGCCGCGTGGGCCGTGGAAGTTTCGGGCATCCATCGCAGCGCTCAAGCGCTCGGATATCTGAGCAGCGGAATTTGGGGTGGCGTTTCCGCCGGGACCGCTGGTGGGACAATGGCTGGGCTCGTTTGAGCGCGCGGCGGCGATGCAGATGATCACCGCTGTAATCGCATTCGCGGTCCTGCATGCGCGTGCGCGAGGATTATCAGCCCGAGGCGCATTCCGGCCGGAGGCGCTGGGTGCCCCGATCTTTGATCGCTCCCGGCATCGCCATCGGATTTGTCAACGTGCATTACCCGGTGGTGGTCGGATTCCTGATCCTGCATCTGGCGCGGCACGGCAATTCAGGACCGGCCGCCTTCTCCGCTTACGCCGGAGTGATCCTGCTCTCGCGATTCTTTCTGGGCGGGTTACCGGACCGCATGCCCGCGCGCATCACCTACAACTTCGGCCTGGCAGCCATGGCGCTGGCTTTGATCGTCATCGCATACGGACCCGGGCCTGTGACCGCGATCAGTGCCGGAGCATTGCTCGGATTCGGCTTTTCATTTCCTTGGTCATCGGTGGCAGCGACGGTTCTGAAGCGCACTCCCGAGCGCGAGCGCGGTTCTACGGTGGGTATCCTGAGCGCTTTCTACGATCTGTTCGTTGGCCTCAGTTCCTTTGCGGCGGGCGAGGTTTCGAATCGTTTCGGTTACCCGGCGGCGTTCGCGATGGCTGCGGCGTCCATCGGTGCGGCTGCAGTCGCGGGACTGTTTGTGTTCGGAGCCAGGAAGCGCGGACCCTGCGCTCGCCGATACTCCCGAGCCTGCCCTGGACGCTGCTGTAGACTAGGAACTCCCCAGAACTTCCTTGACCTTGTCCAGCAAAGCTCCCAGCGTAAACGGTTTTTGTAGGAAGGCTGTTCCGGCCGGGTAGTTGCCCGAATAGATGGTCGCATCGTCGGTATAGCCGGAGACGTAAAGCACCTTCGCTGCCCCTCGTAGCTCATGGAAACGGGTCACCAGCTCGCGGCCACCAACCTCCGGCATGATGACATCGGTGATCAGTAGATCGATCGGGCCGGAATGCTCGCGGCAAATAACTAGCGCCTCATCTCCGTTCGACGCCTCGAGTACTTCGTAGCCTTGCCTCCGCAGAATCTTGCGGACCAGCGCGCGAATGCCGGCCTCGTCCTCCACCACCAGAATCGTTTCCAGATGAGACGCAGCTTCCACCGGCGCGGCTTCAGCAACCTTAAGTTCAGGTTTTCGATCGAGTTCGAGCGTCTCCGCGTTGCGCGCCAGGTACAAACTGACCACCGGTCCTTCGTACGGTTCATTCGACACCGCGATATCACCGCCCCATTGACGGACGGTTCCATAGGCTCGGGACACCGCGCTGGCGGAGTCGTCAGTGGGCTCTTTGGTCGACAAGACCGATTCGAACAGGCTAGATTTCAAATCGCCTTCAAATGGACGCCCTGTACTGCGGATCGTGATTACACCGTAAGCGCCCGGCTGAAGCGGGGCATCCGGACGCCTAAGATCTTCCCGAATATCGACCCGCGAGGTCTCGATTCGAATTAGCCCTTTGTCTTGCACGATCTGTCGCAATCGCTCCACGATAGCGGCGAGAATCTGTTCCAACTGGCTGGGATCGGCCCTGACCACGTTCGATTCAGGCGATAGCTTCACCTCGAGCTTAGTCTGTTCTCCCACCAGCACCCGCAAGTACTGCTGCACCGTGCCAAGCATCCTTTCCAGTTCAACCGTCCCGGCGGGAGCGGCTTGCCGTCTAGCAAAGCTGAGCAACTGGCTGGTCAATCCCGTCATGCGTTCGGTGGCGGTGAGGATCTCCTGCACATCGGACCGCAGCGAACTGCCCGGAGGCAAGCCATTCAGCAGCTCCTCACCGTATCCGGTCATGATCATGAGCATGTTGTTCAGATCATGTGCCAGGCGGCTGGAGAGTTTGGAGACTGCCTCCACCCGTTCGGCCTGCGTGAGTTGATCTTCGAGCAGGCGCCTTTCGGTGATATCCATCGTTACGCCGGCCAGCCACCTCGCGCGACCGTGAGAATCGGCTACGACTCGGGCCATTTCTCTTAGCCACAGGGTGCGCCCGTCCGAGGCTACTGCTCGAAACTCCGCGACGTGCGGTGCACCGCGCTCGATGGCCCGCTGATAGGATTTCGCAACCCAGTCCCGGTCCGCCGGATGCACTCGGTCCGTCCAGAACGAGGCATTCGTCATCCAAGTCTCCGCAGGATATCCCAGCATTTGTTCTGCGCCGCGGCTCACGAAAGCGAAGTTGTTACCCGGAAGATCTAGCGTCCAAACGACGGCCTCCAGGTTGTCGAGGATTTCAGAATCTCGGGCGTCTGATGTTGTGGACCTGGCCTGTGGGACTTCCGCGGCGGCGGGCGCAGAAGTTGATTCCTTGCTCAGAGACAGCGAAAGTTGCGGAGTCTGTTCAGTGACAGAGAGGTCTTCGATGCTAATGAGCGCTTCTTGCTCGGAGTCGTCATCCCAGCTCCGAATTGGGAGAATCGAAAGCCGAAGATGCCGTTTTTCGTCCGATTCGGATTCAACCAGAACATTGGTTTGCGCTATGCCGGTGTGCAGCACTGCATTCACCCGGTCCAACACCCATCCTGGCAGCAGCGCGTCCAGCCTGCCGCGCAAAGCATCACCGCTGCGCAGCCCGAAGATCGTCCGGACGGCCCGGTTAGCCGATATGATCAGCAGATCCGACGACAGCACCACCAGACCCACCGGAATGGAAGCAACGATCTCCTGGTAGTAGCGGCGTTCAGTTTCGACCAGGGCAAGAAGACGCGCGACTTCTCTGCCCTTCCATTGCTCCAGGTCCGATCGCTCCATGATTGTCCTGTAATCAGTGTTGACTTTACTGGAGCCTTGGACAACCCGTATTTTTAGATTGAGAGTACTGGTACCACGCCCTGGCCTGGTTCCTACTGCTTATCCGTATCCTGCTTTTTCGCTTCCGGCCCCAGTACCTTCTCAACTTCCGCGAGCTGCTGCTTCACCTGATCAATATCGGTGGCATTGGGGGCGAAGTGGATATAGTCGCGAAGCTGTTCCGCGGCGCCGGCATAATCCTTCTTCTGGGCCAGAATCGCACCCAGAACATGATTCATGGAGGCATAGCGATGCGCGGCGTCATGCGATATCCCCTCTCGCGCGCTCTTCTCCGCTGCATCCAAGTTCTTCAAATAGTAATTGGCCAGCGAATTAAAAAGCCAAGCCTGCGGGAAATCCACCGGGTTCAGACGCAGCAGACGGTCGGTGTCATCGATGACCTCCTGCCATTTCTGCTCATGCGCCGCCATCATCGCAAGCTCCTGATAAGGACTGACGAACTTCGAATCGGCGGCCAGAGCCTGGGCGTAAGACTTGCGCGCTGCTTCCTCGTTTTTCTTTTCCTCCTGCACCAAGCCCAGTTGATACCAGGCCGATGCATACTTGGGATAGATATCCACTGCTTTCTGGAAATCTTTTTCGGCTTCATCCCATTTCTGTTTTTTCGCGGCCTCGCGGGCCTTTTCGAACGACTTCTTGGCATCCTTAGGAGCTAGAGCGCTGGTGGCACTGATGGTCAGTCCTTCCACTCCCGCGATCCGGTGCAGAATTATTGTGCCCACATCGGGATTGTCCAACGACCGGCGCGTACCTAAATGAAGCTGTTCGGAACGAAAGCCGGCCAGAGCTGCCTGCAGATCGCAGCTCATGAGATCGCGCTCACCCAGACCGTTAGAACCTGTTTGCGACCCCGTGCGCCCTGTCCCCGAACCGTAGGGGGAGCCGAACCCACCTCCGCCAAACCCACCTCCACTGACCGGCTCGCTAGCATCCATCAACGCTGCGTTGTTCGTACGACTGGAGAGGTCGATGCTGAATCCACCCTTCGAGTCGCTGAAACCTATCGACCGGGGGCCTCCGTTGCAAACAAGTTGAATCGTTACCGATTCCGATGGAGCCGTTCCGTCGTCCATCACTACCTTACCCATGAGAATCAGCGGTCGCTGCACCGTATCCGGCGTTGGAAAGTTACCTTGATTGTTTCTCGGCTGGGTTCCGATTCCGGGCTGGGTAGGAGAGTTCGGATTCGGAGACGTAGGAATTCCGCCGGCGCCTCCGGGACTGGATGGCCTCGTCTGCGCAAATAGACTGATACTCAGCGTCAGCCCCAGAAAGCAACGCAGAAAAACATTGGTTGTCATGAAAGCCTCCCCGCCTGGAGACATTATAATCCTTATCAATCGCAAGCACTGTGAAACTCTTAGCGCGAGCGCATGGGAAAATGAAAACGTATGTCAATGCCCACATGGGGTCGTTTGGTGCTGCCGCTGGCTCTGTTGCTTTCCGCATGTTCTGAAGCCCCTAAGACTGCCGAGACAACCAAAGCGCCCGAAAAACCACCCGAGCCGTTGTCTGGAAGGCAGGCGTTTCAGATGATGTATCCACAAGCCCGAGGTTGGGCGCCGGATGCGGAGCCGTTAGAGCTGCGCAGCATCAATCTGTCGCAGGTCAAACCGGAGAAGGGTAAAGCCGGAGGCTGGCAGGCCATCTTCGTTTCGCCATCGCTCGGAAAGTCCCGGACCTACACCTATTCGGCGGTGGAGGCGGAAGGCAACCTGCACCAGGGAGTTTTCGCCGGGATTGCGGAAGATTATGCGGTAGGCCGAGGAGCTACATCGCCCTTCCTGCCTGCCGCCCTCAAGACCGATTCTGACGAGGCGTACGATACCGCCGCAGCCAAGAGTCAGGATTACATCAAGAAGAACCCGGACAAAGTGATTTCATACTTGCTGGAGCAGAACAAGCGCTTCCCCGACCCGACCTGGCGTGTGATTTGGGGCGAATCGGTGAGCAGCAGCGACTATTCTGTTTTTGTGGACGCCACTACCGGTATGCTGCTGGAGAAAATGCACTAGCAATTACTGAGCCGCGCCCGTAGGAAGCGGTCGCGCCGCCCTATTTCCGCCGCTTTCTCACTTCCGCCTTGCGTTCGGATTCCAGGCCGGTAAGCGACATCACCTGAATGACGGGGATCAAGGAGTGTTGCGGCTCTTCCGCCGACTTCCTGGCTCGAACCGTGAACTCATGATTCAACGTCGAAACGAACTCTTCGATCTGCCGCTGCATGCCCGCCATTTTCTCGCGCATGTTCAGGATGATTTCGACACCGGCCAGATTCACTCCCAGCTCGCGCGTCAGCTTCAAGATCACTTCCAGGCGTTCCAGGTCATCGTCGGTGTACAGACGCGTATTTCCTTCACTTCGCGAAGGCGCTAACAGCCCCTCCCGCTCATACAACCGCAATGTTTGGGGATGGATCTGATATTGTTCCGCCACGGCGGAAATCATGTACGCGGCTTTCGATCTCGCTCTTGCCATGGTTTATTCCTTGCTCGTCTTACACCTTGGTCCAAATCTCCTTGCGAGGATCTTCCGTATTCGCTTGCGATAGCTCCCGCAGCAGTTCTCTGGTGCGCTCGTCCTGAGCTTTGGGCGCCTGGATTACGATTTCCACGATCTCGTCGCCGCGCTTTTCCTTGCGCGCGTTCATCACGCCCTTCTCGCGCAAACGGAACTTTTGTCCATTCTGCGTACCCTGCGGCACTTTGAGAAGAGCCCGGCCGTCGATGGTGGGGACTTCAATCTTCGCCCCTAAACCGGCTTCCGAAACCGTCACCGGCACTTGGATGAGAATATCATCGCCTTCCCTGCCGAAAAACGGATGCGGCGTCACCCGAACCGTGATGTACAGGTCGCCTGCCGCACCGCTGTTCCTACCGGCATTGCCTTTCCCCGCAACCCGCAGACGCGAGCCAGACTGGGCGCCCGGCGGTATTCGTACTTCGACTACATCTGGCTTCGAAAGCCGCCCGTCGCCATGGCAGGTGGGGCACACATTGCGCAGTCTCCCTTTCCCATCGCAGCGCGGGCACGTCAAGCTGAATTTCATCGCCCCGGCCATCTGCGTGACGTTGCCAGTGCCATCGCATTCCGGACAAACGGTGGTGGCGCCGCCTACTGAGCCCGAACCGCCGCAGGTCTCACAAGTTTCCTGCCGGACGATGTTGAGCCGAACCTGCGTGCCACGGATAGATTCCCAGAAATCGATATTCAGGCCATATTCAAGATCGGACCCTTTTTCGGGACCTGCTGTTGCCCGATCGGCTCCGCGACCGCCGAAGAACTGGCTGAAGATGTCGCGGAATTGACTGGAGCCGGCGGCATTCCTGTCCGCGCCGCCGGTCTGATTCACGTAATCGGAAAAATCGAAGCCGCCAAACCCCATGCCTGGATCGTAGGATCCCGCGCCCGAGCCAGGCCCCGGACCTCCCGGCGGGATATTGTCGGAATAAAAACCGTGCTGGTCGTAGACCTGGCGTTTCTTTGAATCGCTCAGGACATCGTAGGCTTCCTGAACCTTCTTGAACCGCTCTTCGGCGGCTTTGTCACCAGGATTCAGGTCGGGATGGTGTTTGCGAGCCAGCTTGCGGTACGACTTGCGGATCTCGTCGGCCTTGGCGTCGCGAGACACGCCCAGCAGCTCGTAGTAATCCTGTTTAGATGCGGCTGGCATTGGCGTTCTCAAATCTCCCGGTAGATCCCGGGGTTATTTCTTGTCGTCTACATCCACGAACTCAGCGTCGACGACGTTGTCTTTAGGCTTCGCGTCGCCCCCGGCCGCATGGCCGTCGCCGGCCGGACCGCCCGGCTGTTCTCCAGATTGACCTCCAGGTTGACCTCCAGGCTGGCCGCCAGTTGGGCCCGCCGATTTGTACATCGCCTCGGCCAGTTTGTGGCTCGCTGTTTCAAGCTTCGAGGTGGCCTGATTGATGCGGTCGATACCACCTTCTTGCATAGCCTTCTTGGTGTCGTCGAGCGCTTCCTCCACCGCTTTGGCGTCGGACGCGTTGACTTTGTCGCGATGCTCCTTCAACATCTTCTCGATGTTGTAAACCATCGCATCGGCACGATTGCGGGACTCGATCTCTTCCTTCTTCTTGCGATCGTCGCCGGCATGCGATTCGGCGTCCCGCGCCATCTTGTCCACTTCCTCCTTGCTTAGACCCGAAGAAGACGTGATGGTGATCTTCTGCTCGTTGTTTGTGGCCTTGTCTTTCGCCGTGACGTTCATGATGCCGTTGGCGTCGATATCAAAAGTTACTTCCACTTGCGGAATTCCGCGCGGAGCCGGAGGGATACCGACCAGTTGGAAGACACCCAACATCTTGTTGTCGCCCGCCATGGCGCGCTCACCCTGGTAGACCTTGATCTCGACCGAGGTCTGGCTATCGGATGCCGTCGAGAAAGTCTCGCTCTTGCGCGTTGGGATGGTAGTGTTGCGCTCGATCAGCCGGGTAAATACTCCGCCCAGCGTCTCGATCCCAAGCGACAGCGGCGTGACGTCCAGAAGAAGAACGTCTTTCACTTCGCCGCCCAGCACGCCGCCTTGAACCGCGGCGCCCACGGCGACCACTTCATCCGGGTTAACGCTCTTGTTGGGCTCTTTGCCGAACAGGTCGCGCACCTGTTGCTGTACCTTGGGCATGCGCGTCGATCCGCCCACCAGAACAACTTCATCGATCTGTTGCGGCGTCACCCCGGCGTCCGCCAGCGCCTGTTTGCAAGGACCGCTCGCCCGCTCCAGGATATCGGCCACCATCTGCTCCAGCCGCGCCCGCGTCAGCTTGGTATTCATGTGTTTGGGGCCGCTGGCATCGGCCGTCAGGAACGGCAGATTGATCTCGGTTTCCAGTACCGTCGACAGCTCGATCTTGGCCTTCTCGGCCGCTTCCTTCAGACGTTGTAGCGCCATCTGATCTTTGGAGACGTCGACCCCGGTTTCCTTCTTGAACTCCTGAATCAGCCAGTCGATGATCCGCTGGTCGATATTGTCACCGCCCAAGTGCGTGTCGCCATTGGTCGACTTCACTTCCACCACGCCATCGCCCACCTCCAGAATCGAGATGTCGAAGGTTCCGCCGCCGAAGTCATAGACAGCGATGGTTTCGTTCTTCTTTTTGTCGAGTCCGTAGGCCAGCGCCGCCGCCGTCGGCTCATTGATGATGCGCATCACTTCCAAACCGGCGATTTGCCCGGCATCTTTGGTCGCCTGGCGCTGCGAATCGTTGAAATAGGCCGGCACCGTGATCACGGCTTTCGTGACCTTTTCTCCTAGATAGGCTTCGGCCGCTTCCTTCAGCTTGGTGAGGATCATCGCGGAAATCTCGGGCGGCGAATACTTCTTCCCGTTGATCTCGACGCGTGCGTCAGAGTTCTCGCCGGCCACCACCTTGTAAGGAACCAGCTTCATCTCCTGGGAAACCTCGCTGAATTTCCGTCCCATGAAGCGCTTGATTGAGTAAATGGTGTTTTCTGGATTGGTAACTGACTGCCGCTTGGCCACTTGGCCTACCAGGCGCTCACCGCTCTTGGTAAAAGCCACCACCGATGGCGTGGTCCGGCCACCTTCTTGATTGGGGATGACAACCGCCTGTCCACCCTCCATTACGGATACAACTGAGTTAGTCGTTCCCAAGTCTATGCCTATGATTTTGCTCATTTTTCCTCGGTCCTCCGGGTAAGATTCCCGGCTTCGTATATTAGCCTAAGCCCATTATCAAACTTTAGTGTGTGATTGTCAAGTCTGGGAGGCTATTCTTCTCGCAGCGCTGTTAGGGGATCTATCCGCGCAGCTCGCCATGCCGGCACAGCAGCGGCTAGCAGAACTATTGGCGTGACGGCGCAAAGAACCGCCAGATAGGTGGTCGCATCGGCCGGTTTGAGTCCGAACAGCATGCTCGCCATGGCTCGACCAGCGGCTAGCGATAGCAAAATCCCAAGTGCCAGCCCGACGGCCGCAAGCCGGATCGCGCTCTTCAGGACCAAACCGATCAGATCGCCGGGCGTGGCCCCCATAGCCGCCCGTAGTCCGAATTCGGAAGTTCGCTGGGTGGTCACGTAGCTCATGACGCCGTATACGCCGGCCATCACCAATAACAGCGCCAATCCTGCAAAGCCGCTGATCAGAAGCATTCGGAAGCGCGGCCGGGCGATGGAAGCGGACACCATGGCGTCCAAGGTAGTGAACTTCGTCGCGATTTCGGGATTCAGGGCCCGCACCTTCTGCCGGACGGCATTGATCATCGATCCCGGCTCGACAGCGGTCCGCACCACCACTTGCAGCTCGTTGGCATAGTAGGGATACTGCTTGAGCGGCATATAAAGCTCAGGACCCGGCGCCGAAGCTGGCGAATCCTGACGCACGTCGCCGACGACCCCGACGATGGTCATCCAGTTCGGAGAATCCAAGCCGCACTGCACGCGCTTGCCGAGCGGATCCTCGTTGGGAAAGGTGTCACGAGCCAGTGCCTCACTGATTATGGCGACGAAGTTGGCATTGTATTGATCACGGCTAGAGAACTCGCGCCCGTGCAGCAGAGGAATTCCCATGGTTGCGAAATAGTCCGGGCTGGCCAGCCGAAAACCGGCGTGGGGAAGGCGCTGGCCCGGAGCAAAGATATGCTTGCCCTCGACCGCGTAATAACCATCGGAGCCGTATTGTCCAGTAGGCAGTCCCATCGCACCGGCTACAGACTTCACTCCCGGAAGCCCCGCCAGCTCGCCGAACAAGCGCTCAAAGAGCCGGCCGACGCCGAGCTGCTCATCCAGCGTCCCGGCCGGCGCGTGCGCGTACATAACCAAGATGCCGTCGGTCCGAAAACCCAATTGTGCATTGTTGAGCGCCACAAAGCTACGCATTAGCAGGCCTGCGCCCACCGCCAGCACAAAAGATAGCGCGATCTGCGCGACCACCAGCCCATTGCGCAGTCGAGGAGACCGGCCACCCAGAAGCCCGCGCGCCCCACCCAGCTTTAGTGCGTCTTGAAGGTCGAGACGGGACGCTTGCCAAGCTGGAGCCAAGCCGAAGATCAGACTGCTGCCGAGCGAAATCACGGTGGCGAACAGTAGGACCAGACGATCCACATGGATGTCGTTCAAACGCGGCAACGGAACGGCGCCGGACGAGAGACGTGCCAGCAAACCGGTCCCGACATTCGCGAGCAGTAGGCCCAACGCGCCGCCCACCAGCGCCAGCACGGCGCTTTCAACCAAAAGCGGCCGGATGATATGCCAACGCCTGGCGCCCAAAGCTGCTCGCACAGCTATTTCGCGCGATCGTGCCGTGGCGCGCGCCAACATCAAATCCGCCACGTTGGTGCAAGCGATTAACAGGACTAACGCCACCGCGCCCATCAGCAAATACAGCGTAGTCCGAACTGGGCCGACCAGTTGATCCCTCAATGGAACCGCCACGAAGGACTTGTTGCCGTTAGTGTCCGGGAAAGCGCTAGCCAACCGCGCGCCGATCGTCTCCAGGTGAGCCTTCGCGGTTTCGAGCGTAACTCCCGATTTGAGCCGAGCCACCGTCCGGTAATTGTAAGCCGTGCGATTCAAATTATCGGGCGTCAGCGGCGCCGGCGCCCAGACTTGGGCTTCGGCAGGAAATTGAAAACCTGCCGGAAGGACTCCGACGATTTCATAAGCCCGATTCTCTATGCGCACGGCGCGGCCAAGGGCAGCCAACCCGGTTCCGAAGTTGCGCTCGGCGAACGGCAGGCTGATCACGGCGGCGCGGCCCTGGTCGTCGTTCTCAAAAAGCCGCCCATAGATCGGACGGACGCCGAAGACGCGAAAGAAATCGGCGTTGACTAGATATGCGCCGATGAACTCCGCGCGCCCAGGTAGTTGAACGCCCATCTCGCCGCCGTTGTAGGAGCTTAAGGCTGAGAAAATCTGGCCATCAGCGCGAATGTCGACCAGGTCGCCGCCCGTCAACCGCGGCGTAATTGCGCCGCTCTGCTTGAAGAACGTGGATACCGCGACGACTCGATCCGGATCGGGATAAGGCAGCGGCGACAGCAGAACGCCATTAATTATGCTGAAGATTGCGGTGTTAGCGCCGATCCCCAGTGCCAAGGTGAGGATGGCGATCATAGCGAAGCCCGGATTCTTCGCGAGCGCCCGGACTCCGTGGGTGAGATCTTGCAACAGTGTCATGGCTCGCTCGTCATTCTAATACGGCCACGCCGGCTTCGAGAACAGTCCGCCATCCACCCACAGCGTCTGGCCGGTGATGAAGGCGCTCGATTCCGAGGCAAAGAAGACCACCGCGCGGCCGACGTCGAGCGGAGTCCCGATCCGGCCCAGCGGCGTCAGCTTCGCCCAGGTTCCCGCGAAATCCTGTAATTCGGTCCGGGTGCGCTCCGTTTCGATGGCGCCGGGCGCCACGCAGTTCACTGTGATCTGGTAAGGCCCTAGCTCGACCGCTGCCACTTTGGTGAACATTTCGATACCGCCGCGGCTGGCGGTGTAGTCCACCAATTTTGGGAAAGCGACTTTATTCGAGCCCGATCCGATATTGACGATGCGCCCGCCTCCCGCGGTCTTCATATGCCGTGCAGCGCGCTGGGTACACAGAAAACAGCCCTTCAGATTAGTAGCCATTACCCGGTCCCACTCGCGCTCTTCCAGATCGAGCAGCGCTTTCCAGGTTTGAATGCCGGCATTGTTCACCAGGATGTCGAGACGTGGGAATTGTTCCAGTACGGTTTCGAACATGCGGTCGACTTCCGCGGCAGCGCCGACATCGGCCAGAACAGCGAATGCACGGCGTCCCATGGCTCGGATTAGCGCTACCGTGGCCTCTGCGCCGGTCGAGTCGCTAAGGTCGTTGACCGCTACGTCGCAGCCTTGCTTAGCCAGCTCGAGCGCGATCCCACGGCCGACACCTTTTGCCGCACCGGTCACAAGAGCGGTCTTGCCTTCGAGAAGCATGCTGACCATTCTAGCCGTCATGAGCCTTTTGTAACGAAAAAATGCTTGCCCTTCCAGCCATTTCCGAGGACACTGGGATTTGGTGTCTCTACACTTGGAGGTGACCGCGAATTGAAACTTGGTGAAGCTACTGTTTGGGAGCCGACCGAGCGATGGAGCATTGTGGACGCTGGCGAACTCTACGACGTTGCCAGTTGGGGCAAAGGTTATTTCTCCGTGGGCCCAAATGGTCACCTGTGGGTCCATCCGACCAAGGATGCCACGCGCGGCATCGACCTTCGCGAGTTGGTGGAAAAGCTGGAACTGCGCGGCATCTCGCTGCCGATTCTGGTCCGGTTCGCCGAAATTCTGAAGCACCGCCTGGGGGAAATGCATCAGGCCTTCGCCAATTCCATCGGCGAGCACGGCTACAAGGGTACTTACTGCTGCGTCTACCCGATCAAGGTGAACCAGCAGCGCCAAGTGGTCGAGGAGGTTTTCAAGTTCGGCCGACCTTATCATTTTGGGCTGGAGGCGGGCTCGAAGCCCGAATTGTTGGCCGTGCTGGCGGTGGCCGATAACGAGACACCAATCATTTGTAACGGGTTCAAAGACGACGAATACATCGAAATGGTGATGCTGGCCAAAAAGATCGGCCGGCAGATCATTCCGGTCGTCGAAAAATACAGCGAGCTGGATCTGATCGTCAAACATTCGCGTCGAGTGGGCGTGGATCCGACCATCGGGCTGCGGGTGAAGCTGGCCGCCAGAGGATCGGGGCGCTGGAAGTCTTCCGGCGGTTATCGCTCCAAATTCGGCCTGACCGTGAGCGAGGCTTTGCAGGCGCTGGACCTTTTGAAAGCCGAAGGCCTGGAGGGTTCGCTCGAGCTGCTGCACTTCCATCTGGGCAGCCAAATTACCAACATCCGTCAGATTAAGGCCGCGGTGATTGAAGCCGCCCGGATCTACGTAGAACTGAAACGCGCTGGCGCAGGTCTGAAATACCTGGACGTTGGCGGCGGTCTGGGCATCGATTACGACGGTTCGCAGACCGATTTCGAATCGAGCGTCAATTATACGCTGCAGGAATACGCCAACGACGTGGTGTATCACATCCAGAACGTCTGCGATGAGGCGGAGGTCCCGCACCCGACGATCGTGTCCGAAAGTGGACGCGCCATCGCCGCTTATCACAGTGTTCTGGTGTTCAACGTCATGGGCGTTACCGGATTCGGGGACGATTCATTTGAGCCCGTGCCGCAGGATGCTGAGCAGCCTTTGGTCGATTTGCAGGAGACTTACCGGTCGCTCAGCTCGAAAAATCTGCTGGAGAGTTTTCACGACGCCCAAACAGCGCTGGACTCGGCCTTAAACCTGTTCAGCCTGGGCTACCTGCCGTTGGCGCAGCGCAGCCAAGCCGAAAAGCTGTACTGGACTATTTGCCGCCGCGTCCACCGCATGGCCAAGGAACTGGAATTTTTCCCCGAGGACCTGGAAGGGCTCGACGGCATGCTGGCGGATACCTATTTCTGCAATTTCTCGCTGTTCCAGAGTATGCCCGACAGTTGGGCGGTGAAGCAGCTTTTCCCCATCATGCCCATTCACCGGTTGAACGAAATGCCCTCCAGAAGCGGCGTTTTAGGCGACATTTCGTGCGATTCCGATGGAAAAATCGACCAGTTTATCGACCGGCGCGACGTCAAGCGGACACTGCCGCTGCATCCCTTCAATGGCGAGCCGTACGTGCTGGGCGCTTTTTTGGTCGGCGCTTATCAGGAGATCCTGGGTGACCTGCACAATTTGTTCGGCGATACCAACGCGGTGCATGTCAGCCTGGGCGACAACGGCGATGTGCTGCTGGATACCGTAATCCGGGGCGACACCGTGCGCGAGGTTTTGGATTATGTTCAGTTCAACTCCAAAGCCCTGCTCGAGGAGTTCCGCCGGGACGTCGAGATCGCCCTTCGGGAAGGCAAGATCGGGTACGAGGAGTCCGGCCGGCTGCTGCGGTTCTATGAAGACGGCTTAAACGGGTACACGTACCTGGAGCAGTAACGGCGCACAGTCGCCGCCATTTACCGCGAGTAATTCTTCGAACGGATCAGTATGCGGATGTGAACCGCCGATGCATCGGCCCGCTCCATCACGATTTCATAGGTCCCCAGGAATCCTGGTCCCACTTGCCAATAGAATGTCCCGTTTCGTAGCGTTGATCCGGCTGGTAACGGACCGCTCTGGCCGTCAATCAGCAAATGACCAGATACGGCCCCGGTCTGAAGCTCTATCCGGTCGAGTTCCTCCATTTCGATCGCGTAAACGCCTTGAGCGTTGGGCTTGAGATGTTGAGGCGATGTATAGAGGTCATAACCCTTACGCAACAGGATTTCTTGGACTGGGGTAGCCGTCGGAATCGATCCCATGGGTGCAGCTCCGCTAGTACCGGTGTTCTCGACAGTGAAGTAGCGACTGCCGATTCCGTCACCGCGCCCCTGGTTGTCATATGCCACCCAGGAGATGTTGTGAATGCCGTTGGTCAGCTGAGTGGTATCCACGTAAAAGAAGCCAACCCCTCCATTGGTGTTGCACAGACCGGTGAACAAGCTTGCAATGTCACTGCGTTTTTGGTTGTACGTGGGGTGCCCTTGCACCACGCCATCGATCATGACCGTGATTGTTGAACCGTCGACTGGTATGCAGTAGGGATTCTGGGTCAGCACCCATCCAAAGTTCACATAGGAGTTGCCTGAGACAGAACCCCCTTGAGCGGGCGTATCAATTGTTCCGAATGGTTTCTTGGCGTTGGCGTTGTCCACCGTGATGGTGCGGGCCCCCAGATCGGACTTCGTGCCGAACGTATTCGTCGCGATAGCATGGAGCCTGTAGGTGCCGTTGCCCAGCCCAGGAGCACCACCGCTGTTCGGCAGGAAGTTCGTGAGCAGCATATAACCCCATCCGGCGCCAAACTGATTGGGCGTGTTGGGATACTTGGCGGCGACATCAGGCCGAGCGTCGTCGATAAAGACTGCGTCTCCGACATAGACTAATCCTGTTTCGTTTGGTAGGGGTTCGCGATATATGCGGACACCGAGCAGCTCGACCGGATCCAGCGCCCAGCCGGTTACCGGGATAGCGCCGGCAATTCCCGTGCTATTGTCGGCCGGAGTATCGAAGCTACCGAAAGGAGGGCCGGGATCTACTTTCGCAACATTGATGGCAATCTGTACTGTTCCGACGGCACCGGTAAGTGCCACTGTGACCAAGCCGCTAGGACCGGCTGCGGCGACTACCTGAAAGCTGCCGCTACCAATGCCCGATACGGTTCCTGTGGGGGCGCCGGCGAAGAGGATGTTGGGCTGGTTAGCCGTGGCTGTCCAACCCACATTGGGTCCAGCGGCAGTGATGTTCACGAGCACAGTTTGCAGCGCGCTGGTGGCAAGAATCGGAGGGCCGGTGTAAGTGAAATTCAGCATGGTGCGATTCACTGACAATTTGGGCTGAGCCGTGGTGACCAGTGTTACGTCGCTGGAGCTGGCGCTCAGCGATCCGCCTCCGGATACCGTTACCTGGTTTACTTGGGGCGACGGCGCATTAGAGGCCACATTCACCGTCACCGTAATGGCGGGATAGCTGGCGCCTGGATTCAGGACGTCGCTTCGGTTGCACATGTTGGTTGAGCAACTCCAGCCTGGTCCCGACATTCCCACTAACGTCAGCCCTGAGGGGATCGTTTCGGTGACGGTCACTGGCGCGTTGGTCGGGCCTGCCGAGGAAGGGTTTGACACGATTACCGTGTAAGTCGCGTTCGGCTGACCTGGCGGGAAATTACCGATGTGCGTCTTGCTAATGCTGAGCGCGGGCGGTGGAATCGTCGACTGAGTCACCGTAAATGTCATGCCAGCGACACTAATGGTTCCTACTCGAGGAGGTCCCGGTGGAGCCAGGTAGGCTGCTACCGCGAACTGAATTAGGGCGTAGCCTTTGCTGGAGGTTGGAGGCGTCAACGTAATCCATGGTGCGTTGCTTTGAGCCTGCCACGGACAGCCAGAGTTGACGTTGAAGATGAACTGGCTGTTGCCGGCCGTATAAGGTAGTGACACATTGGACGAAGGAATCAAGGAAGCCGCACAACCACCTCCGGTTTGAGTCACATCTATGCGCCGGCCAGCGACTACGACGTGACCCGTCTGATCCGGACCGTATTCTGTGAATGGAACTGTGAACGTAATATCGCCTGTTCCGGCGTGCTGTGATGGGCCAAGTATAAAATCTGGGGAATTCAACGGCGGGCCATTCGTATTCGGAAATGCACTCCAAATGCAAGTCGGCGCCGTACTGACATGAACGCTGGCGCTCAAACCCGACGGCGGGACAGCAAAGCTTAGAGGTGATACAACGGTTCCGGCGCAAGTACTATCGTCGACGATCTTAGAGACAGCTATTTCAGCGCCGGGGCCCAGCTTCGTGGAGTTCACTATAGGATAGGTACCCATCACAGTTACAGCAACATATGCGGCATTGTTAGCATCAACGGCGATTCCCGAAGCACCTGTGTTGACCCCTAGCAGTGTGGAGTAAATCATCGATGAGAGATCAGGTGCTAATTTAGTCAGAAACGCGTCGGGGCCCGAATCGCTGTTGCGCTGAACGGCTCCAAGAACAGGATAGTCGGACAGGGCCGATCCGCCGGCTACCAACACGTTCCCAGCCGAATCGAGGGCGATTCCCGAGCAGTTCGCACCATAGTGCGAGTTTAAGAAAGTAGAAGCCAACAGCGCGCCCGTGTTACTGACTTTGCTTATGAAGCAGCTTGATACAAAGCCTGGAAAGGGCTCCAGGGCACCAGCGGTGGTGGGAAAGTCGGGTGACTCTGATGATCCAGTGACGAAGACGTTGCCACTTGAATCCACTGCGATGCCCGAGGCATACTCGGGCCAGACTCCCACTCAGAAAACGAAGAATAGATGAGCGCACTCGCTGTACTGTTGAATTTCGCTACGAACGGATGGCTGGACTGCGTGTCCGGCAAGGTCGGTTGAAAGGCATGGAGAATCGGCAAATCGGACGACGTCGTACCTCCAGCTATGACAATGTTTCCAGTGGAAGGCTCTAGCGCGATAGCGTCGATATAGTCGTCGCCGGTGCCGCCAAAAAAAGTGCCGAACTCCAGCGCCGTCCCCGAAGGATTTATTTTCACGAGGAAGGCATCTCTGCCACCTCCCGGCCGCGGTTGGAACGCATTCGTAACCGGCAAATTTGGATTAGGGGCAGCACCCACATAGGCAGCGCCTGCCGAATCGACTGCAATCGCGCCGCCCGGGAAATAGCTGGAGTAAATGAAGGCCGATCCCGCAGGACTCAGCTTTACGATGAAACCCTCGCCCCCGGCGCCAATGTTGGGCAGCATGGCATTAAAGACCGGGAAATCCACGGAGATTGTACTGCCGGTGACGTAAGCCGAGCCGGCCGGGTCAACCGCGATGAAATTGGGGAGATCATCCATGCTGCCGCCAAGGTATGTCGAATAAATGAGTTGGGTTCCAGCCGGATTGAGCTTTGAGATAAAGACGTCCGGATACTGACCGTAGGTGTGCGCCATTCTTGCTTTGAAGCGGCTGAACAGTGGGAAAGTCAGTAGAGTATGTCAGACCCGTAACGTAGGCCGCTCCCATAGCGTCGACAGCGATTCCCCGCGGTTCATCCTGTCTCGAACCGCTGAACCGCGTCGAATAGACAAAAGAAGGATCGATGACCAGCGGAAGGCTTTCGTCATAAGTGCCTATTTCGAATGCGATGCTCTGGTCTTTGACTAGACGATAATCGACCGGAACAGGCTGGTGAACGCCGCCTTTGAGCTGATAGGCAATCGGCCGCTTCTGGATCAGGTCGCCTCCCCGAAGATGCAAGATCAAATCGCCCTCGCCATTTAACTGAATGGATTGGGCCCCTCAAATCGCAGCCGGATACAAGATGGATCGCCACCTGCCGCCACCCGAAAATCGTACTCGAGACGGCCATCTGTACCGTAAAAATCTGCGGAAATCGCGGGATAAACATCCTCGGTGTGGATCCCCGCGTAATGTGGAATATCCTTACGCCATCGAGATGGATCATTCCCAATGAGATAATTGCTCTTTCCGGGCAAGATTTCACGACCTGCCATGCGAGCATTTTCATTGGCCCCCTGGAAACGGAGCCTGACGGTGTCGGCGAAAATCTTGCTGGTTTCAGAATCGCGATATGGGAGTTTGAATAGCAGTCCTTCCGCCTGCAGGTAGACAACCCCGTACCGCTCACGCACCAAGAACGGTGCGGACACCGTGGTCTGGCCTTGGTTGGGTTCAAACGCCAAGGGCAGCCGGCCGTAACGCTGGTCCAGCTTATCCCCTGAAATATTCAGAGATGATAACGCCGCATTAGGGAGGCCGGCAGGCGCACACGTGGTCACGAAGACATAAATAGCGATGAAATTGCGGATTCGAGACATACTTTCGGTGTTTCAGGAATATATTACGACTTTTCGCGAAAAGATTCAGTACCATGACGGTCGTTTCTTGGCGCTGCCCACCCTGGTACTCTCTGAAGTTGGCAAGCCTTACCGACAACCTGCGCGTCGTCCTGATCGGCACCCGGAATCCGCTGAATATCGGAGCGGCGGCCCGGGCCATGAATAACTTCGGCTTCCCGCATCTGCGTCTGGTGAATCCTTACCAAGTGGCCTATCAGGAGGCTCGGTCGGCCGTGCGGGCCACGGAAATCCTGAAGAACGCCAAAGAATACGACACAACCGAAGAGGCCATTGCCGACTGCGGCCTGGTAGTGGGGACAACGTCGCTCGGCCATCGCGAGCTGCAGCATCCGCTGCGAACGCTCGAATACGGCGGCCGGTTAATTCGTAAACGGCTCGTCTCGGCGCCAGTGGCTCTGTTGTTTGGATCTGAGAAGTTCGGATTGTCGAACGACGATCTGACCTATTGCCACTGGCTAATGCGCATCGGAACCGAGGGTTCGATGAACCTTGGCCAAGCGGTCGCGGTGTGCTTGTACGAGTTGACGCGAAAGGCGGCGGCGCCTAAGCCGGAAAAACGCAAGCTGGCGGCTGCACAGGACTTAGACCGGATCACGCGCTTGCTCACCGAAGTTCTGGAGCAATCCGGATATGTTCACGCCAACAGCACCGAGGCTAAGATCCGGCGCCTGATCCGGCGGCTCGATCTTCCGGCGCACGACGCGGAAGTGTGGCTGGGTATGTTCCGCCAGATCCAATGGAAGCTGGGTCGCGAGCGGCAGTGATATCCTGAGGGGTCGGATCTCGGGGATGACAAAAGTTCAATTGGAATACGATCTCATCCGTCCATTGACGGTTGAGGATGCGAGTGGTGTCGCCGACGTACACAGTTGGTATGGCATTCTGAAGGTGCAATCAACGCCATCGCTGGACAAACTCGCCGTGGAGTATGACGCGTCGCGGCTGAGTGAAAAGGATGTGGAAGCGGTGCTGCATCGCTTCCGGCTGCCGATCAAGCGGAAGTGGGCGGTGCCGTAGAATCGCTTGCTCACGCGCGCGGCCTTCCTCATTCCATCTCGGTCGCGCTTCTTCGCCGCTCCCAACCGGCTTGGAATAAAGGCAACGAATTCTCCTGCTGGTAGGGATGCCTTGCGATCTCTTCGATATTCAAATCGATGCCGAGACCGGGCCGTTCAGAGATTTCGATGTAACCGTCCACTACTTCCACCGGATTAATCACGATCTCTTTTTCCCACGGCTCATTAAATTCGTCGAAGATTTCGTGGATGAAGAAGTTCGGGATAGACGCATTGAGCTGGACGCAGGCCGCCGAGCAGACCGGACCCTGCGCGCTATGGGGCGCCAGAACGCCGTAGTGCGCGTCCACCATGTCGGCGATCTTACGGGTGGCGAAGAGTCCGCCTAAGTTGAGCGGCTCAGGCTGCAGGATACTTACCGCTTCATGCTTGAGCAACTCCGCGAACTGCTGTTTGGAGGAGAAACTTTCGCCGGTGGCGATGGGCACTGGACTGCGCCGCGCTACCTCCACCATGGCCGCGATATTGGTATGCGGCACCGGTTCCTCAAACCAGGCCGGACGCATGGGCTCCAGCCGGCGCGCGATCTGCACCGCGGTGGACACATCGAAGCGCGAATGGCCTTCTATCAGCAGGTCGACGGAATCGCCGACGGCTTCGCGCACTGCGCTTACGATGTCGATGCTCAGATCGAAATCCTGACGGGAGAGCGTTCGCCAGGCGCTTCCAAAAGGGTCGAACTTCAGCGCGGTATAACCTCGCCGAGCGACCGTCTTGGCCTTTTGAGCGAAGGATTCCGGCGTCCGGGGTCCGCGATACCAGCCGTTGGCATAGGCGCGCAGCTTTTGATGACAGCGCCCACCCCATAGATTGTAAAGCGGCTGATTAGTGGCCTTGCCGATGATGTCGCAACAGGCGATCTCGATAGCCGCCACGGCGCACATGTGGATCTGAGCGCCTTCCGAGTACAGATCGCGAGTCAGCCGCTGCGAAATGATTTCTATCTGGAACGGGTCCATCCCCAGGATCAAGGGAGTCAGTTCGTGGATGGCGGCTTCGACGGTCTTGGCGAAGTAGTTGAGCGTGCCTTCACCCACGCCGTAGAGCCCGTCGTCAGTCCAGACTTTGGTGAACAGCCAGTTCTTCCAAGGGTTACCGGCGATGAAAGTTTCGATCTTGCTGATTCGCATATTCCTTTGATATTGAAGCAGGTCCAGACTCGAAACGGGCTCCCGGGCCGCCACGTCCATTAAGACGGTTGCCTAGCTCGGCCTCCAAATGTCAAAATAGATCGAATCGTCTCGTAAAGTCATGGAAGAGAACAATGCGGCTGAGCCAGTGAGTCCGCTGAGCCCGTTAATGCCCAAAAAGCGTTCTGTCGTCGGTGCGTTAATGCACTGGCTGCGCGATCTGCTTTTTTCGGTGGTTCTTGCTGTGATAGTGATCTTGTTTCTCTACCAGCCAGTAAAGGTGGAAGGCACCAGCATGATGCCCACCCTGGACGACCAGGAACGGATCTTCATAAACAAGTTCGTCTACCGCTTTCATTTTGAGAAAATCGATCGCGGCGATACAGTTGTGTTCTGGTTCCCGGGCGATCCCAGCAAGTCCTACATCAAACGCGTGATCGGGATGCCCGGCGATCGCGTAGAAGTGCGCGACGGCAGCGTGATCGTCAACGGCCAGCCCCTGGAAGAGGATTATGTGCCCCAGGAGTATCGCGATCAAAGCGAAATGCGTCCCACCACGATTGGAGTGGATGAGTACTTCGTGCTGGGCGATCATCGCAGTTCTTCGAACGACAGCCGCACCTGGGGTATGGTGCCGCGCCGCTACATCTACGGGAAGGCCGTATTTATTTACTGGCCGATCGAGAAGATGGGCTTGTTGAAGTAGTTCAGTCACGCCGCTTCTCCGAATTTTCCCCGCTCAAAGCAAACGACTAAGACGAAATCTGTGGTTTTTCTCCGTCGGCGAGACAATATGCTTGCTGTTGGAGAACAAATGTCCTTGCCAGGAATTGACATCTCACGCTATCAGCAGAAAATCGACTGGGGCGCGGTAACCGCTTCGGGCGTTCAATTCTGTTTCATCAAGGCGACGGAAGGGGCTCGGGACGTGGATGTAGCATTCCAGCGGCATTGGGACGGCGCGGCAACGGCAGGACTCATTCGTGGAGCCTATCACTTCTTTCGGCCGCAAATTCCAGTTTCGGCGCAAGCGGACCTATTCACCCGCACGATCGACGAACTTCAACCCGGCGATTTGCCTCCGGCGGTGGATTTGGAAGGTACGGCCGGCTGGACCGGCATTCCACCAGCGAGCCGCGCTTCGCTGGCATTGAAGATGCTTGAGGCTGTGGAAAGCAGCCTGCGCGTTACACCGATCGTTTACGTGAGTCCGTGGTTCGCGACAGAGATGCTCAACAGCACCGTCGCCTTGGCCCGCTTCCCGATCTGGATCGCGCAATACACCCAAGCGCAATCGCCCAATGTGCCGAAACCTTGGAAGGCCTGGACCTTCTGGCAACACAGCCAAGGAGGAACAGTGCCAGGGATCTCAGGATTACTCGACCTGGATCGATTTCAGGGCTCGCTCGAAGATCTTAAGCGGCTGACGTTGCCCGCGGAACAAGCGACAGAGCCGCCCGAGGGAAATAAATCGCCGCCGGTTAGCGTTACATAAATGCCCGCTGGCGTCAGATAATTAAGTCAGCCGGTGGCCCGCGCCGGATCATCATGCCTCTCATGTTGCTGGTCCTCCTACTACTGGCCACCGCCAGCTCTCACGCGGCCGATCTGGCGCCTTTGCCAGGCATGCCGCCTGTACTGAATTCGAGCGACATTTATGCAGCCGACCGGCCCGGAGATCTCAGTCCAGTGGTCAGAAACTACCCGCCTCGCATTTATGTCCCAAACAGCGGGAGCAATTCTGTAACTGTGATCGATCCGGCGACTTACCGGGTACTAGACGAATTTCGAGTCAGCCGCCAGCCCCAACATGTCACTCCGTCCTACGATCTGAAGACCCTGTGGGTATTGAACGACAAGGGAAACAGTCTCACGCGCATCGACCCTGCCACCGGCAAAAAAGAGAATGCGATCCGCGTCGGCGATCCTTACAACATGTATTACACGCCCGACGGAAAGTACGCCATAGTGGTGGCCGAACGCCGCAAGCGTCTGAACTTTCTGGACGCCGCCACAATGAAGCCCGCTCACTCGCTGAAGGTTCCGTGCAAGGGCGTGGACCATATCGACTTCTCCGCGGATGGCCGCTACTTCATCGCGAGCTGCGAGTTTAGCGGCCTGCTGCTCAAGGTCGACGTGGCCGACCAAACCCTGCTGGGCAAGCTGGAACTGGCTCCGCATGGCATGCCGCAGGATGTGAAACTCTCGCCCGACGGCTCCGTCTTTTATGTCGCCGACATGATGGCGAACGGCGTGTACTTGATCGACGGGGTTAATCTTCGCCGGATCGCGTTCATTCCGACTGGTAAAGGCGCGCATGGGTTGTACGTCAGCCGCGATTCGCGCGTACTTTATGTATCAAATCGCGGGGAAGGCAGCATTTCGCTGATTGATTTTGCCGGCCGGCGGGTGATTCAGAAATGGCAGATCCCCGGCAAAGCGAGTCCGGACATGGGCGGAGTTTCAGCCGACGGCAAGGTGCTATGGCTTTCGGGCCGCTACAACTCCGAGGTTTATGCGATCGACACCAGCGATGGCAAACTGCTGGCGCGCATTCCGGTGGGGCGCGGACCGCACGGGCTGTGCGTGTATCCGCAGCCGGGCCGCTATTCGCTCGGGCATACCGGGATTTTTCGCTGAGACGGTGACTTCTTGACCGCGCTGGGCATATGACTTGGTTCGGATCGGAAACGTTCCAGCTTACCAGGGCCGGCCTGCAGCGCGGGTTGGGCTTGGTGTTCCTGATCGCTTTCCTGAACGTAGTGAACCAATTCAAACCTCTGCTGGGCGAGCGGGGGCTGCTTCCGGTGCGCCAGTTCGTCAACGAGACATCGTTCCGCGACTCGCCCAGTCTGTTCTTCCTCGCGCCGACCGATACCGCGTTCACAATAGCGGCCTGGTTGGGCGTAGCGCTTTCCTGCGCGGCCGTGATCGGCATCTCGGAAAGTTACGGTGCCTGGATATCGATGCTGGTCTGGGCGATGTTGTGGGTCCTGTACATATCATTCGTCAATGTCGGCCAGACCTTCTACGGGTTCGGATGGGAGTCGATCCTGCTCGAAGCCGGCTTCTATGCGGTGTTCCTTGGCGGCCGTGCCAACAATCCGCAGACCATCGTAATCTGGCTGGTGCGCTGGCTGCTCTTTCGCGTGATGTTTGGCGCCGGGCTGATCAAATTGCGCGGCGATCCGTGCTGGCGCTCCCTCACCTGCCTGGATTATCACTACGAAACCCAGCCGATGCCCAATCCGCTGAGCTGGTTCTTTCACTGGGCGCCGGAATGGACCCATCGCGGTGGCGTAATCTTCAACCATTTTGCGGAGCTGATCGTGCCCTTCGGCTACTTCCTGCCGCAGCCGGTGAGCGCTATTGCGGGCGCGACCACCATTTTGTTTCAGGGGACCATCTTCCTGAGCGGCAACCTATCGTGGCTGAATTTCCTCACCATGATTCTGGCGATCAGCACCTTCGACGATCGCGCGCTTTCGGCCATGCTTCGAATTCACTCGCCTCAGGCCCACGCACCGCCGCTGTCTCTGAAAATCGCGGCCGCGGCCCTGGCTGCTCTCGTGGCGATTCTGAGTGTACGGCCGATACGCAATATGCTCTCGCCCAACCAGGTGATGAATACCGTCTACAACCGATTCCATCTGGTCGGAACGTATGGCGCTTTTGGTTCCATCACTCGGCCGCGCTACGAAGTAATTGTAGAGGGCACCGACGAACCGGTGTTGACGCCGTTCACGAAATGGCGCGAATACGAATTCAGGGGGAAACCGGGCGCGTTGGGCAGAATGCCGCCGCAAATTGCGCCATATCATCTGCGGCTGGACTGGCTAATGTGGTTTGCGGCTTTATCGAGCTACCAAGAACATCCCTGGTTCGTCCATTTTATTGGAAAGCTGCTGGAGGGGGACTCTGCCACACTGGGTTTGTTGAAGATGAATCCGTTTGCCGATCGGCCTCCTCGATACGTGCGCGCGCTGCTGTACGAGTATCACTTTACGAATCCGGCAGAGTGCTCTGAAACCGGACAGTGGTGGAAAAGGCAATTCGTAAGGCCGTACTTTCCACCGGTCTCGCTGCAAGCGGGCCCATTTCGCGAAATGCTGGAACAGCAAGGATGGCTGGAAGGGGAGTACACACATTAGTCGCACAGGGCGGAAGTCGTGGCAGGAGGCCTTTGTTATTGGCTCCGGTCCGAATGGCCTGACGGCGGCCATTGTTCTTGCTAAAGCGGGGCTTCGAACCACGGTCATCGAGGCTGAATCGACAATCGGTGGCGGCACTCGATCGGCTGAGCTCACTCTGCCAGGCTTCGTTCACGATGTCTGCTCGGCCGTGCATCCGTTGGCGATCAGCTCTCCGGCATGGGCTACGTTTCCGTTGGCTGAACATGGCCTGGAATGGATCCAACCGCCCCTGCCGCTGGCGCATCCGTTCGATGACGGATCGGTGGCTATTCTGGACCGATCGTTGGATCGCACGGCGGAACGGCTCGGCAGGGACGGCGCGGCATATCAAAAGCGAGTGGCCAGTCTCGTTCGAGAATGGGCCGGTCTCATGGCCGAGATTCTGCAGCCTTTAGCGCACCGGCCTGAAAATCCACTATTGCTGGCGCGTTTTGGATCGCTGGCGGTCTGGCCGGCCGCCGCGGCCGCACGCTACACTTTTCGAACCGAAAACGCGCGGGCCTTGTTTGCGGGTCTAGCGGCTCATTCAGTGCTACCACTCGAAGCGTTCGGCTCGGCGGCCTTCGGATGGGTACTGGGCATCGCCGCGCATGCCGCAGGCTGGCCGATACCCCGCGGTGGATCGCAGCAGATCGCGAATGCGCTGGCGTCCTACTTCAAAACTCTTGGCGGGAGCATCCGGACTGAAACCAGAATTCGCCTGCTCGATGACATTGGTCCATCAGCGCTGATCCTCTGCGACGTGACGCCCCGGCAGTTCGTGGAATTGGCAGGCAAGCGGCTACCGGATCGATTCGCGGGCCAATTGAAGGCTTATCGTTATGGCCCAGGCGTCTTCAAGATCGACTGGGCGCTTAACGCGCCCGTTCCGTGGTCGGCTAGCGAGTGTGCGCAGGCCGGTACAGTTCATCTGGGTGGAACGCTAAATGAGATTGCGGCGTCGGAGCGAGCCGCTTGGAACCGGCGTGTGAGCGAAACACCCTTCGTTCTTCTAGCGCAGTCCAGCCGGTTCGACGCCAGTCGCGCGCCCGAAGGAAAGCATACGGCCTGGGCGTATTGCCACGTGCCGAACGGGTCCAAGGTCGACATGACCGAGCGCATCGAACGCCAGGTGGAGCGTTTCGCGCCGGGATTTCGAGATACCATTCTTCGGCGCCATGTCTTTGCGCCTGCCGATATGGAACAGCACAATGCCAATCTGGTGGGCGGAGACATTACCGGCGGCGCGCAGGATTTGAGGCAGCTCATCTTCCGGCCCACGCCGATGCTTTACCGCACGCCGCTCGAAGGCGTATATCTTTGTTCGTCATCGACGCCGCCGGGCGGGGGTGTACACGGAATGTGCGGTTTCCACGCCGCGCAGGTGGCGCTCGCAGATGGGCGCGGCTAGAGGTGGGTTATTTCCGGAACATTCAGGCCTATACTGCGTATACAGACCAAGGCCCAAAATGAACCCACTGCAAGACATCCGTTATGGCGCGCGAATGCTGGTGAAATCCCCGGGATTCGCGATCACCGCCACCTTGACCATGGCGCTGGGAATCGGCGTCACAACGGCCATCTTCAGCGTGTGCGATGCGTTGTTATGGAAGCCTGTGCCGTTGCCGCATCTCGAAACTCTGGTTACGGTGCTGCAGGGAAGTCCCCAGGATCTGCAGCAATGGGATAGCGCTACGTCGGCCGATATCGAGGACATCCGGCGCGAGAATACGACCCTTGGCAGTCTGGCGAGTTGGGACGGCGGTCTGGCGAACCTCGGGGCATCCGGGGGCGAGCCGGAGCGCGTGATCCAGACACTGGTCAGCGCGAACTTCTTCGAAGTGGTTGGAGTTCAGCCGGCGCGCGGGCGTGCGTTTCAACCGGGCGAAGATCAGCCGGGCCGTGCGCGCGAAGTGATTCTGAGCGACGGCTTGTGGCGGCGCCGATTCGCAGGCGACCCCGGAATCGTAGGTCAAACCATACGTCTGGACGACGAGCCATATACCGTTACGGGGATCATGCCGGCGAGCTACGATTTTCCACTGGCCACTGAAATTTGGACTCCGATGGCAATGACGCCTGTTCAGCGCACCTCGCGACGCGCGCAGATCCTGCGATCAATGGCGCGGCTTAAACCGGGGCGGACGGTCCAACAAGCCGCGTCCGAAATCTCCGGCATTGGAGCGCGGCTGGAAAAGCTTTATCCGGATAGCAACAAGAATCGTCACTTTGTAGTGTGGCCGGCGCTGAAGTTCCTGGTGGATTATGAAACGCAGCAATATCTGGTGATGTTGCTCGGCTCGGTTGCGTTCGTACTGCTGATCGCGTGCGCGAATGTCGCAAATCTGCAATTCGCTCGCGCTACCGGGCGGATGCGTGAAGTGGCCGTGCGCAGGGCGTTAGGCGCCAGCCGAGGGAGAATCATCACACAGCTTCTGACGGAGAGCGTGCTACTCTCGATTGCCGCCGCGGGCCTGGGCCTGCTGATCGCGCAGTGGGGAATTAAAGTGATGCAGAACGGAATGCCGCCGGAGATCCGGCGCTACATTCTGGGCTGGAACGATATGCATCTCGACAGCCGCGCGCTGTTATTCACGCTGGCTGCAGCAATTGCGAGCGGCATTCTCGCGGGCCTCTCGCCGGCCTGGCAATGTTCTCAACCGAACTTAACGTTTGCGTTGAAGGAAGGCGGCCGGAGTTCATCGGTGGGCCGAGCGCGCCAGCGGTTACGCAATATTCTAGTGGCCTCCGAAGTGGCTTTGGCGGTGGTGCTGCTGGTAGGCGCAAGTCTGATGGTTCGCGGATTCCGAACGCTCATCAAGAACGGCGAGGCGCTGGAACCCTCGACACTGTTGACGTTAAGGCTGGCCATCACCGAGAACAAGTACCCCGAGAAACATCAGGTCGCTGAGTTTTATCGCCAGGTGCTGGAACGCATTAATGCCGTTCCGGGCGTTCGTTCAGCCGTAGCTGTATCGGCGCTGCCTTACGCCGATCATTCTAGCGGGCGGGATTTCACTATCGAAGGAAGACCGGTCGAGCCCGGCGACCAGCCGAGCGGCATGTACCAGGTGGCGAGTCCCGAGTATTTCCAAACGCTGCACATTCCGTTGGTGGCAGGCCGTTTCCTCAGTCCCAGCGATGGCGCCGACGCGCCCAAGGTGGCGGTCATCAGCCAGCGCATGGCACAGCGCTGGTGGAAAAACGAAACGCCCCTGGGTCGGCGAATCAAGATCGGCGAGTCGGACTCCAAGAATCCATGGATGACGATTGTGGGTGTGGTGGGTGATGTGATGCACGATCCTTACGACCGGGCGCCGCGCCGAACCTTATATCTTCCTTATCAGCAAGCGCCGTCGCTGTGGATGGACATCGGCGTGCGAACTTCAGGCGATCCTCTTCAGGCGGCGCCGGCGGTTACGGCAGCCATACGATCCGTGGATCCGGAGCAGCCCATAACGGACATGCGCACGCTGGAAAAATCGATCCACAATCGGTCCATCGGGTTGAACTACATGGCTGCCCTCATGGGCATTTTCGGCGGAATCGCGCTTTTTCTATCAGCGATCGGCGTTTATGGCGTAATGGCCTATCTGGTATCCGAACAGACGCAGGAAATTGGGCTGCGAATGGCATTAGGCGCGCAGCGCGGGAGTGTTTTGCAAATGATTTTCCGGCGCGGGCTCACAACCATTGGCGTAGGCTTGATCATCGGCCTGCCGCTGGCCTATGGATTCGCGCGCTTGATGGCGTCCTTAATATTCGGCGTCACCAACACCGATACAGCGACGTTTGTCGGGATTCCGCTGGCATTGATGGCGGCTGCCGCGCTGGCCATCTATATTCCCGCGCGACGGGCAATGAAGATTGATCCGATCGTAGCCTTGAGATACGAATAGCAGCCTTGAGATACGAGTAAAATCTGATTGTGTGTAGATTCCGGATCGCAGCTCTATTAGCGATCGTCGGCGCCCCGGCGTGGGCGGGCTCCGGGTGGAGGCTGACGCGTAGCGAGCACTTCGAGATCTATTCGCAATCAGGCGACGCAAGCGCGCGATCGGCTGCGCTGTGGTTTGAGCAATTGCGCGGATTTTTTCTGCAGCAAACTAGATTGACGCTGGATCATCTGCCGGCTGCCCGAGTGATCGCATTCGGCTCCGCGAAGGAGTATGAGCCTTACCGGCTGAGGTCCGCGAGCGCCTATTATGTAGGAACCGAATCGCAAGATTACATCGTGATGCCGGGTCTGGGCGCCGCCGAGTTTCGCACCGCCGCGCACGAGTATGCGCATCTAATTCTGCATGCCAGCGGCCTCCGTTACCCGGAATGGCTCAAGGAAGGTCTGGCCGAGTTTTTCTCGACCGTCCGCGTTGGGGAGCAAAGCAGCGACCTGGGCGGCGACCTCCCGGCCCATTCACAGAATTTGCGGCGTCGGGCGTGGATACCTCTTCCAGAGTTGCTGTCGGCGCCCGAAGAGTCACTGCCAGGCGACCTCGCCGCCAGGGAGCAGTTCTATGCCGAAAGCTGGGCGCTTACCGACATGCTGTTTCTGTCGGAGGCGTACAGCTCGCACTTCCTTGAATTAATCACGGCATTGAGCTTCGGCGAGCCGAGCTTAGAGACGTTGACCAAAGTGTATGGTAAGCCGATCGACCAGATTACAGGCGATTTGCGCACCTGGGTGAATGGCGGCAGTGTGGGGCGTATTCACCTTCCGGGCGTCCCGCCGCAGAAGATTAACGTGGAAGCGTCGGATGTGTCCCTGTTTGCGTCGCGGTCGCTTTTGGCGGATCTGCTGATGGCCACCGGAGAACTGGACCGTTCCGAGGCGCTCTATCGCGAAATGGAGCGGGAAGCTCCGAGGAATGCCGACATTGCGGCCGCACTGGGAACGATCGCTCTTCGCAGGGGCGACCACGATGGCGCGCGCCGTGAGTGGAAGCAGGCGATCGAGGCGGGAGTGACCGACGCCGATCTCTGTTATCGCTACGCTGTGCTTGCCGAAATAGCAGGTCTCGCTAACGAAGAAATACGCCCGGCGCTGGCGCGAGCGGTCGCGCTACGGCCCGAGTTTGACGATGCGCGCTACATGCTGGCGCTGCTCGAGAAAAATACCGGCCATTATTACGCGGCGGTGACGCAGTTACGCGCTATGCGGCGAGTCGCTCCCGCGCGCCGGTACGATTATTGGAGTATCATGTCCGACGCCCTGAACGAACTTGAGCGGCGTCCGGAGGCTAAGGATGCGGCCGAACAGGCGGCCCGCTACGCGATTAATCCTGTTGAGCGCGCCCGTGCGGCGCAACTCGCCTACATGGCTCAAACCGATCTGGCAGTTCAACTCTCCCACGATTCGAGTGGTCGCGAACAAATGGTTACCACGCGCGTCCCGCATGAATCGGACTGGAATCCTTTTATAGAAGCCAGCGATGAAATACGGCGCGTCCAGGGCGCCGTGAAAGAGATCGATTGCGGCGATAAAGTGACACGTTTTGTGGTGGACGCCGCGGGAGGGCGGCTGCGGCTCGCGATTGAAAATCCTTCACGCGTGCGCATGCGAAACGCTCCGGCGGAGTTTGTATGCGGTCCGCAAGAAACGAATCATGTTGTCGTGGAGTACGCGGTCTCAAAGAATAAAGGGACGGATGGAGTGGTGCGAGGGATGGACTTTCAGTGAACCGGGGCTGGCCGGGTTCGCGATTGTCCGGGCTCATTTATCTTGAACTTCCCTCATTATCCGCTGGATCTCGGGCTGTAGGTCAGCCATCTGAGCTTGCGCCCCTTGAATCAGCTTGGTCAGCAGCGCGGGCATTTTTGCAAGCATTGCCCGGCCCGGCGGCGATTGGTAAAAAGTCAGCATGCCGCTGATTTCTTCATCCGAGAATGTGTCGTCGTAGAGCTTGATGTAGAAGGGCCGCATCTTTTCCCAACTGATGCGAGATTTGACCAGCTCCAGAATTTTGCTTTGAACTTCCTGCGCTTTCGCGGTCTGCTCCGGTGTTGCGCCCGGAGGCATCTGAGCCGCGGTCATGGCTTTGATCTGATCAAAGAGCTGATTGATGGTGGAGTCCGCGTTCATGGCGTCCAAGAGCCGTTCGATTTTGGCCTGTTTGGTTAATTGCTGGGCGCCGGCGAAAGCGCCAATCACCAGGAAGGTGAGAGCGAGAAGGGCGGCAGTCTTCATATCGACAGTCTACTTGATCAGAGGCTAAAAGCCTATGCCACGTCTACTCCTGATCGAAGAGTTCCGAGCGGCTGATGCGCTCGCCCTTGAAGAACACGCTCTGGATGCTCTCGACCTGTTTGATATCCTTCAGCGGATTTCCGTCCACCAGCAGGAGATTGGCGTCGTAGCCGTCTTTGATCAGGCCGATTCGATCGCCGACGCCAATAAAGCGCGCGGCGTTGTAAGTGGCCGCCTGGAGCGCAACGGTGGGCGGAATGCCGGCTTCCACCCACAGTTGGAGCTCACGCTGAATTGTGGCTCCATGAAAGACCATCGGATTGCCGGCATCGCTTCCGGTGACCAGCATGACGCCAGCGTTCCAGGCCGCCAGAAGATTTTGTTTGGCCAGTTCCAAGCTGACCGGAAAGCGCTTGACCTGCTCTCGCATTTTGACGCCATTTTCGGAGGCAAGAAATTTCTTGCTTGACTCGATCAGCGCGGAGGGCCCGGCCTGGAGGACCAGCGGCCGCTCCAGCGGGTCAAGACTGCCGTTGGCGAGATCCACAAAAGCCTCTGCGACCGTTAGGGTGGGATCGTAAGCGACACCTTGCGTTTTCATTTGAACGAAGAGTGCAGCGGGGATTTTGTCCCGCATAGATCCATGCTCGATGCCGTTGGTTCCAACGCTGAGCGCGTCGGCGACATCGTGTGAATCGCCGGTGTGAATCGTAAGCGGCAGGCTTTGAGCGCGCGCTTCGTCCGCTATGGCGCGCAGAAGCGACACGTCCAAGCGGTTGAAGAGCATTCCAGCGGCGCCGGCTTCGAGAATCGCCTTGATCCCGTCGACGCCGCGCTGTTTCAGCTGGTCCACCTGCTGCTTGGCTTCCTCGGGAGTCTTTGGGATCCGAACCGTCTGCTCCTCTGCCGATTTGCGGTACTGCTCGGGCATGTTCTTGAAATATTCGGTGCCATGTCCGCCGGGGGCCGTAAACATCGGCCCGCAAGTGAATAGCTCAGCGCCGAGCCGCTCGCCGGAATTCACCATGGCGCGCACTTTCAGGATTTGATCCAGCGGATCGCCGACGCTCTTCACTGCGGTGACGCCGCTGTAAAGGTAAGCCGCCAGCGCTCGCGGCATGGTCTTGTCGAGTTGATAATCGGCCGGCGATTCGGAAAATCCGCCGGAAGCCACCAGGTGAACATGGACGTCGATCAATCCGGGCAGTAGCGTTTTACCAGACGCCTCTATCGCCTCGGCCTTCACTTCCTTCGGGTCGGGAGTGGCGCCTTCATAGATGTGCTCGATCTTGCCATTCTTCACCAGCACTCCACCCGATTCGATGACGCGGCCGTCGCCGGTAAAAATGCGAACATCGCGGATCAACAGGCTGCGGCTGCGCATCAAGTCGCGATTCAACAGCCGCGCCTTGACGACGCTGTCCTTGGTACGCGCTTGATAGGCTCCTAAAATCAGGAAAGGCGCGAGTACCGCAACCAGCCAAAGCTTCGCCCGGCCTGGAATCTTTTCGTCCTTTTCCCAGCGAAAGAGCTTTACACCTAGGAAAGTACCGAGCACTGTGGTGAGAGCCAGCGCTCCGGCGGCCGACCAGTTTTGAGCCAGCGTCTCGTTGCGGCCTAGAATCGACTGCATGCCGGTCATCAGATAGGTCGCGGGAATGAATTGCGCGAGGATCTGCACCCAGTTGGGAAGGATGCTGATCGGAATTGTAGCGCCGCTCAAGAACAGCATCGGAAAATACAGCAGCTGAATCAGGATCTGGCTTTCCTGCATGGAATTCACGACGGATGCGATGATCAGGCCCAGAGCGCGGAACGCCATCGCTCCTAGCGCCACGAAGATCAGCAGCGAGAGCCACTGCCGCGGAATGGCCATTCCATAGATAAAGTGAGCAAGCAGGATCATCAGAAACACTGACGGAAGAAAGTTCAGCAAGCCAGTCAGCAGCGAGGCCACCAGCATCGGGGCCGCCGAGATGGGCGCCACTTTGAAACGGCGCAAGATGTTCGTCTCTCGATCCTGCACGGCGCGGATTCCGGCGCCGAAAAATCCGCTGCCCAGGATTCCGATGCTGAGCACCATGGTCAACACCTGGATGATCGCGCCGCCTTGTTCGGCATGAAACAACTGGGCGAAGATGAAAAAGAAGATCAGCGGGAAGAGATAGTTGAAGAAGATGACGGTACGATCGCGGAAGGTCAGCTTGACATTAATCGCGGCCTGGGCGGTGTAGCTTCTTATCATTCCCGCAGCTTCTTTCCGGTCAGCTCGATGAAAACATCTTCAAGTGTCGGCCGCTTCAAGTGGATATCGGCGAGCTCGATGGAAAGCTGGTCGATCCATTTCACCAGATCGACGATGGTGCGCGCGGGCTTGCGCCGAATGGACCGTCAGCGATTTGCGGTCGTCCGAGAAGCTGTGTTTTTCGGCGGCAAGAAAAGATGGGAGATCGGCCGCGGGCATGGGCTGCTCACACTGGATTTCGATCAGGCTCTGGCCGAGCGTGCGCTGCTGGATATCGCGCGGCGTTCCAATTTCGATGATCTGGCCCTCATCGATGATGGCCACGCGATCGCAGAGCCGCTCGGCCTCTTCGATGTAATGCGTGGTGAGCAGAATGGAACGCTTGGCGCCGCGCAGTTCCTCGATCAATCCATGGATTTCGAGCCGCACCTGCGGATCCAGCCCCGAGGTTGGTTCATCGAGGAAAAGCAGTTGAGGATCGTTGATCAGCGCGAGCGCTAACGCGACGCGCTGCTTCTGGCCACCGGACAGCTTGGAGTAGTATTCATTGCGCTTCTCGGAGAGATGCAGCCGCTCCAGCAGTTGGCCCGAGTCGGTGCTGCGCGAGTAAAACGCCGCGAACAAATCGAGTGCCTCGTGAACCTTGATTTTGTCGGGAAGATTGGTGGCCTGCAGGCAAACGCCGATGCGATCTTTGATCTGGCGCGTTTCGAGGCCCGGGTCGTAACCCAGCACCAAGGTTTCGCCAGAACTTCTCTGCCGGAGGCCCTCCAGGATCTCGACGGTGGTGGTCTTGCCGGCGCCATTGGGGCCAAGAAGTCCGAAAACTTCGCCGGGATAAACTTCAAAGGAGATGCCGCGGACGGCTTCGAAGTCGCCGTAGCTCTTTCGCAGACCACGGACGGAGATGACGCTTCCGTTACTGTTCGCCACCGGCGCCCATACCAGTAAGAATACAGCAGGCCGCAGGGAGTTCAGTCGAGCAGGCGCTCGCGGACGGCGTTGTATTCGCAGCCCAGCAAGCTGATGAGGGCCAGCAGATACATCCAGACCAGCAGCGCGATCACTGCGCCGATGCTGCCGTAGAGCACGTTATAGTTGGCGATGTTGCGGACGTACCAGGCGAAGCCGGAGGTCGCCGCCAACCACAGGATCGTAGCGAGAAAAGCGCCCGGCCATACGAGTCGAAACCGGATAGCGCGGTTTGGCCCGATCCAATAAAGCAGCGCGGTCACGCTTACGGTGGCCACGAGCGCCACCAAATACCGCAGTGCGCCGAAGAGCAAGACCACCCAGGTTCGCAAATCCTCCTGCGGCAACAGACCGAGCGAGCTTAGCATCCATTGTTCGATGCGCGCTCCGAATACGATGAGCGCGGAAGAGCCGATGGCCGGGAGTGCGGCGATGAGGACCAGCAGAAGGGCGATGCCTCTTTGTTTGAGGAATGGCCGCCCGGAAGGCAAGAGATACGCCGCTTGATAGCCTTCCATCAAGCTGATGATCGCGCCCGATGCGGCCCACGCGGAGAGCAACGTCGCTACGACGATCAGCCACACGGGGCGTTGGCCTTTGACTGTAAGTTGGTATCGAACCAAGTCTTGAGTTCCGGGTGGCACCACTTCAAACAGCAGCCGCGAGAAGACTCGCACCACAGGTTCGGCATTCACTCGCGCCAGAATCGCGGCAATGGAGGCGAGTACCGGAAAAAATGCCAGCAGCGATGAGTAAGCCGCCCCTTTGGCGATACCGAAGCAATTGTCTTCATAGCAGGCGATGCAAGCTTGACGAAAGACTCCCCAGAACTTGATCAGCGGCCCGGGCCGATCGAGATATAGTGTGGGGGAGGCCGGCATGCTGCTCAGTTCGTTGCTGTGGTGGCAGGCGGCTCTTCCCCCCAAATATATTTCGCGAACCAGTCATAGTTGTGCTCCATCACCGCCCGTTGCTGTTTAGGCTTATTGATCGGATGGCCGAAGCCTTTATAGAGGATCAGCTTCACGGGGACACCGCGATCTTTCAGCGCCTGATATAGCTCGAAGGAATTGGGCGGTGGAACGCGCTTGTCCTGATCGCCGTGCTGGATCAAAGTCGGCGTCTTGGCTTTGTTGACGTAGAAGATCGGCGAGGTTTTCTGATAGATGGCCGGATCTTCCCACGGCGTCGCTTTCAGATACTGGCGCGTGAACGGATGAATGTCGGTGTTCACGTAATAGGTCATCCAGTCGGAGATGCCGGCGCCGACGGAGACGGCTTTGAAGCGGTCGCTGTAGGTGGTGATGAACGCCGAAATGTAACCGCCCTGGCTCCAGCCCATCGCCCCCACGCGATCTTTATCCACCAGACCTTTGGCGATGAGAGAGTCGACGCCGGAGATCACATCCTGATAATCGCCCAAGCCCAGATTGCGAACATTGAGCGCACGGAATTTTGCGCCGTAGCCCGCCGATCCACGATAGTTCGGCCGCAGGACCAGCGCGCCTTTGGCGGCGAAGCGCTCGACCGGATAATAGCGGTCGGCTGAGGCAACGGGTGTGTCGATGCCGGTCGGGCCGCCGTGAATCACTACTAGCAACGGATACTTGCGCGAGGGATCGTAATCGGCAGGCTTTACCAGGATGCCCTGAATGGTCGTGCCGTCGATTGATTTCCATTCCACGACTTCGCGAGTTGTCAGCTTGAAGTTCTTCCACTGGTCGCCAACATCGCTCAGATATTTCGGCGCAAAATCTTTCGCGGATGAGACCAAGACTTCCGAAAAATGGTTGGGCATCGCGCCGACGGCGGCAAACATCCGATGGTCCGGCGTGAATGAGGCGTTGTTCGTGGAAAATGCATCCGGCCCAGTGATTCGATCGATCGCCAGCGTGTCCGGATTCAATCGGAACAGGTGTCCGGCGGTCTTCTGTAGCGCGCCGAAATAAATGCCATCCGGCCCCCAGTCGATGAGCCGGCTATCTTCATCGAACTTCGCGGTCAGAATGCGGGGTTCGCCACCAGAGGCAGGAATCACAGCGATGCGCGTGTCGGCATAAAAGAAGAATGGATCACCATTCCCGGTAACATATGCGATGCGTTGCCCATCCGGCGACCAGTGCGGGTTTTCGTTTGGTCCGTTCGATTCGAGCAACTTCTTGACATGCCGGTCGGCCAAGTCGAGCGTGTAGATTTGCGTCGTTTCACCAGAACTGAGATCGGGATCGCGCGCGGCGCTGAAAGCGATATGCCTGGAGTCCGGGGACCAGGAGAAAATCGCCGACGCTGAACTTGTCGCTCTCGGTGAGAAGCTCGGGCTTGGGCCGCAGCTTGGGATCGGAAGGAATATCGGCCGTCGTCTTCACCAGCCATAGGTGCACCTGCGCGTAGTCGCCTTCGATGATTTCGAAGTCGCCATATTTCTCTTTCCGATCTTTTTTCGACTTCGCGTCGGGGCCCGTGGAAGTGAAAGCGATGGAGTTGCCGTCGGGCGCCCAGTGGAAGGCAGCGACTCCGTTGTCTTCGCTGGTGAGCTGCTGCGCTTCGCCGCCATGCGGATTGATTACATAGATCTGCTTCTTGCCGTCGCGGTCTGAAATGAAGGCCAGGCGCTTGGAATCCGGCGACCAAAGCGGGTTCTGGCTGGATTTCCGGCCGCTGGTCAATTGATAGCGGCCGCTGGTGTCGGCATTGGCGATCCAGATCTGCTGGACGAACTCGTTCTCGTCCCAATCGGCTTGTTGGACGGTATAAGCGACGTAGCGTCCGTCGGGCGAAATCTCCGCGTTCCCGACCGATTTAGCGCTCAAAGACTGATCGATGCTGGGAGTTTGCGCGGCGGCGACCGCTACCAGCAGACTGCAAAGAAGAGAAGCCCGCATGGGGCCATTATATGAAGTTCGGGCACCGGACTCCGGCGCAGCGCCGTACTCATGCGCCAGCTACTCGCTTTGCGAGCTGATCCATCGAATCGGAATCGAAATCGGCGAGCCCTTTAAGAATCTTGCTCATGGTGCGGAACTGATATTGTGCGAACGAGATCGCGAACACCGATCCTCCACATCGCACGACTTTGCCATGGGCCACAAGTTGAAGCGGAACAGCACCATCCAGCAAGAGCGGCCATTCCACGTTTACTTCCAACCTTGAACCCGCACTGACTTCGTGTTGAGCGGACACCAGCAAACCGCCGCTGCTCATGTTCACCGTGTGACCCGACACCATTTACAAGCTGATGACGGCCGACGGTACGGTAACGGACCGTTAACTTGACCGGGTAACGTGCCTTGGAACGCCGTTCGATTGCTCTTTTATTAATTGAGGCTTCCATATGATTCCATCCCTCCAAACCCGTTATTGGAGAAGGCAACTCAGAGGCCAGTATTCCGGGGTTGGCGGCAGGATAACGTGCAGCTTGCAAGCGACTCAAAACAGGAAGTTTATAGGATGTTAACGTAATAACGCTCACAATCTTTGGGTGATTTCGAGAAGCATATGATTCTGACCGCTAACCGTTTTGATAGCGAGAAGCGGCTCTGATAGTTTACGGGGGCAAAAGCAGGAAGCTCTCGATTGACATCCTTGCGCTTGTCTCCCGGCGAAGAGAGTCGCGATGAAAGATCACTTTGATTACGTCGAACTGGTGGAGCGGCACGACGGCTGGAATCGCAAAATCCATCGTCTCCGTTGCCGGCAACGCGCTGTCGGCACGCGAGCCCGTACGGGGCGTTGAAATTACATCGATGCTCCCCAGACTGAGCATGGGCTGGCTGGGAGACTGCGTATCGATTAATAACAACTCTAGCGCCACCGTTCCGGGAGAGCGGTCCGTATTGGAAATCGCGATCTGAATTGCGCTGCAGCATTTGATATCGACTTCGCGGCCTAACTTCTGATCCGCCTCCATCGACATGGGCGCGTGGTCTGTGGTCCGGAACGAGAGCGTCAGGGGATTTCCCTGCTGGACGTGCGAGGTCCGCGGCGGGCGATCAAAGGGAGGCCGGTACATCCAGTATACCCCAGAAAAAGGAATGCTGAATGGTTTAATAACCGCGATTTCGGGCGAAGTGCGGTTCCAGGAGAACGAGGGGGCAACTAGAATTGGCGGTTCGGGCTTTGCTTCCGGCAAAAGAATGACACCGGGGAAGCTATGGTCGGTGATCTCGGCGTTGCCAACAGGTGGCAAGTAAAGGTTAGTGGCTGGTTGCGCTTGCCGGTCTCCGCCACCTTCATCGAAAAGTTTGTGGAGTAAAGCCCGCGCACTTTGCAAGGGCCCAGCGTGACCTTGAAAGGACGGGTCCCAATGTGAGCCCGGAGGTTACACCACCAGCTAAGCCTCCCACCGTCAGACCGGCTGCCAGCACCAAGGTAAGCAAAAAGCCGAGAATCGTAGCGCGGCAGATTGCTGGGGGCTCCGGCTTCATAAGCGCCGGCGCGGAGCCCGCACAAAGTGACCATCGCCACACTGAGACAAAACAGAGCGGCGGCCAGCAGCGGATAGCCCACCGGAAAGATCAGCGCGCCGGCTTGGATAGCTAAGGACGCTGCTAAGCCGGGGACCAGTTCCCGAAAACGAGGCGCCGGCGGAGGATCGAAATAAGGATGCTCGACCGGAGCAGGAAACGAGGACTGCTCAACCGGATGAACCAGGCGCCATTGGCTATACAGCAGGCGCGTAGTACTGATCACCATCACCAGCGCAGCCGGCAAAGTAGCGGGAGATAATTGAGCCAGCAAAATGGTAGCGGCCGCGAACCAGACCGCAGTAGTGGAAGTACGCAAAGCCATCTGGATCGCGTCGTCGCGGAGTGAATGGGCGATGAGCAGGTAGAGGTGATGGTGATAATGCGCTGGCCAGGCAGGCGAGCAGCGTATAGCTCAGCGTTTGATGATCACATCGGAGAGCGATCCGCGATCCAATCGTGGCAGCACCGATATGGACCAGATCAGCCACGCGGTTCCGAGCAGGCCGGCGACTTGCACGAACAGCATCAGGTCGCGGCGGTGCGTCGCGCGATGGGCTGATTCGCTTCTAAGAAGAGAGCGCACGCATTCCCCAATTAATCCACGACCGCGCTCCAGCCGCGCCGGGAAAGATCCCAATAAATGATCGCGCCGGCCGCGAGACCTAGGGCCATCAGGATCGATCCGGTTACGAAGTCCTTCAGCAGCAGTTTGCCGCCGCCAAAAAGAACCCCATAGATCAGGACGCAGCCGCAGATCCAATCGAGCAGGTTGGACGCGCCATCGGTGGACGGGCGCACATCGGGGGCGAGCTTGGCGATCGGCCTCCATCCAGCCGCCGATGGATGGGTTCGGCGATAGAAAGCAACTAGCGTCTCCTTCGATTCGGGCTTGGTGAGAAACGTCACCGTCAGCCAGACCACGTGGTAACGGATACGGTAACGATCATGATCCAGGCGAAATCCACAGGTTTGTCGGTATCGAGGCCGGCGACGGTCTGCATCAGAACCGAAACGACGAAGCCTGAAATCATGGCCGACACCTCGCTCCAGGCGTTGATGCGCCACCAATACCAGCGCAGCAGCAGCACGCCGCCGGTGCCCGCGCCGGTGACCAGCAGCAGTTTCCATGCGCCCGCGATCGATTCGAGATAGAAGGTCACAACCGCGGAGACAATGGTCAAGAAAACGGTGGCCCATTGCGACATGCTGACGTAATGCTTCTCCGAGGCATCCTTCTTCAAGAAGCGGCGATAAAAATCGTTCACCAGGTAACTTGCGCCCCAATTCAATTGCGTGGCGATGGTGGACATGTAGGCGGCCGCGAATGCCGCCACCATCAGGCCCCGTAGCGAGGGCGGCAGATAAGCAATCATCACGCGGATGTAGCCGGTCTCGGGATCGGCCAAACCTGGAAACAAAATCAGCGAAGCCAGCGCTACCAAAACCCAGGGCCAGGGGCGAATAGCATAGTGGGCGATGTTAAACCATAGCGTCGCGAGCAGCGAATTCTTCTCATCCTTGGCGCTGAACATGCGCTGCGCCACGTATCCACCGCCGCCCGGCTCGGCGCCTGGATACCAGGTGGCCCACCAGTTCATGCCGATGTAAACCAGAAAAGTGATCATGGGCATCCAGGCCGAACTGAGATCGGGCACGAAATCCAGCACCGAACCGTGGCCGCCTTGAGCGATTCGCACTTGATCGATGGCGAGCAGCTTAGCTTTCATCGCGTCCATGCCGCCCACTGCCCGGACGGCAAAAACTGCCAAAGCGGTCACCATGCCCATCTTGATGACGAATTGAAAAACATCCGTTACCATCACGCCCCAGAGGCCGGAGAGCGTGGAAATAAACGATGTCAGCCCGATCATTCCCAGGACGATGAGCAGCGCGGTAAACTTGTCCACTCCGAGCACCAGCCCCAAGATCTTGACCATGGCCAGATTCACCCAGCCGAGGATAATGCAGTTGATCGGAATCCCGAGATACAAAGCACGAAACCCACGCAGGAAGGCGGCTGGTTTTCCGGAATATCGGATTTCCGAGAATTCGATATCGGTCATGACGCCCGACCGGCGCCACAGGCGCGCATAGAGGAAGACGGTAAGCATTCCGCTGGCGACGAAGTTCCACCACAGCCAGTTGCCGGCGATGCCGCCCCGCGCCACCATTCCGGTGACGGCCAGCGGCGTATCGGCGGCGAAAGTGGTGGCGACCATGGAGGTCCCGGCCAGCCACCACGGGACATTTCGACCGGAGAGGAAGAACTCGCTCACACTCTTTCCGGCGCGGCGCTTGTAATAGAAGCCGATTGCGAGATTAAACAGGAAGTAGAGCGCGACAACCAGCCAGTCGGAAAAGGTGAGCTGCACTCCTGAATTGTAGCCGAGTGGACAGAAAAACCTAACACTTCGTGCGTGTTGGATACCTTCTTTCTTCAGGCCAGGTGGCCAGCGCTCGTCACGGGCGCCGAACTCGGTAGACACCGGACGGGTGTCAAGGGAACAAGCATGCTCCGAACCTATCCAGAAACCAGGGACAATATCCGCGCCATGACGCTAAGCATGGGCCTCGAAGTCGTGAGTGTAGGCCCGCTGCCGTCGTTCTTCACGGCCCATATAAGTCTCAATTTCAGCGCTTGAAAAAACGAACCCATCGTCGGCGGGGTTGTATGGGAGAGCTGGCCGGGGAGACTTTCGTCGTTATGCATTTTCAAAATCTTAGCGGCTTTGTCGAGTTGGCGCTCTTCGTTCTTGCGGCGGTCGGCCTGGATCTGGCGGAGCAGAACGAGGGTGCGTTCGAACTGGCGAGTGAGGCGCTGGCGGTAAGTGCTGATGTTGGCGAAAGTTCGGTTGTGCTCGCGATAGGCCAGAGCCATCGCGAAGGCAGTCTCGGCCTCGGGATGGTTGGCGCGGATGCGGCCTTCCATTTCGGTGATGCCGAGCGAGAGGAGGTTGGTCTCGACGGCGGCGGCACGGTTGACTTGCCAGGCGGTATCGAGGAGGGACTGGACGAGCTGGATTTCGGTGGCGCCTTTGGGTCGGTATTCATCGAGGAAGGATTGGGAGTGGCGCTGGTAGGCGGATTGGTCCTCGGAGGGCAGGACGACAGTTTGGCCAGTTAATCCATGACGCCAAGCGTTGAGGGACGAGCGCTGTTTACCGGCTTCGGTGCGGGGTCCGGTGGAGTGCTGGGCGTTGGCTTTATTTATGGCGGCGCGATGGATGGCGGGATCGGCAGTGAGGACTTTTGAATCTGACATCTGATATCTCCTTCAATTTGGTTTTAACTCCCGCGCGTGGGGCGCGACAGGGCGGAAGTGAGGATGTTAGTGAAGGAGAACGGAAGAAAAAAACTTTGGAGGCGTGATCGTATGAGAGCACCTCCGCACGCCCGCCTTCGGCAGAGGCGCGAGGTTAGGCTAGAGCCCTCCTAATCTCCTTGATTCCGAGACCGAGACGACGACGGAGGAGGACTCTCAGAATCGCCCCTTCGCTGTAGCCGACCCGCGCGGCAATTTCGTCGACGCTGGCGCTGCTGGTTCTCAGCAAGTGTACGGCGCGTTCCACTCGCACGTGCTGGAAGTAAGCAAGCGGCGATTTCCCGAGCACATTTTGCATGCGCCGCGCGAGTGTTCGTTTGCTGGTCCCGACGGCTTTGGCTGCTTGGTCCAGTGAAAACCCGTGTGCCAGCCTGGCGCGGACCCAGGTTTCGAAGCGCTGAACGAGCGGGTCTGAATGGATCAGATGATCCGATAGTGCATAAGCGGACTGGGACGGTCTCGAATCGACGATAAGGTATTTCGCGGTCAACGAAGCGAGCTGGGGACTAATTCCTCTTACCAGCCACAGCGCCAGATCTATGTGGCTTAATGCCGCTCCCGCTGTGACAAATTTGCCGGATTTCACCAGCATATTCGATTCATCCAGCAAAATGTTGGGATATCGCTTGCGAAACAAGGGCGCGAGCCACCAGGTTGTGGTCGCGTGCCGGTGATCTAGCAGGCCGGACTCAGCCATCACAAAAGTTCCGACGCAGGCGGCGGTCAGGGTCGCCCCACGGCGAGCCCATTCTCGCAATACCGCGGCGGTGTCGCGAATATCCGGCCGCGTAAGAGCGGTTTCCAGCGGGCCGGGCATCTTGAAACCGATGGCCGGAACGACCACGCAATCGGGCGCGCGGGAACGAATTTCGTGAATGGGGACGCTTAATCCCTGGGAGGTCTTGACTGTTTTTCGCACCCCGACGATCTGCACCTCAAATCGAGAGACCATAAGCCCAGACATCTCGATCAGTTCGTTGGCTGTCTGAAAAGCATCGAGGACGGCTGACAATCCCAAATCAAAAACGCCATCGAGGGCTAGAACGGCAACTTGCATGGCAATTATGATACTAAATATGGCGTTCTTGCCCGTCGCAAAAAGCGTATTCGCGCACTAAGCTGGAGTAGAGCGAACCTTCGCTCCAAGGAGATTTGAAATGCCAACAGTTGCTCTGTTTGTCCGCCTGGAAGCAAAACCCGGCAAGGAAGATGAGGTTGCCGCGTTCTTGAAGCAAGGCCTCCAACTCGCCAACCAGGAGGCGACGACGCCGATATGGTTCGCGCTGAGACTGGGACCGTCCACGTTTGCAATATTCGATGCGTTCAAAGATGAAGCGGGCCGCCAGAATCATCTCAATGGGCCTATTGCCAAGGCTCTGATGGCGCAGGCTCCGAATCTGCTCGCGACGCCTCCGATGATCGAGCGGCTGGAAGTCTTAGGTGCGAAGCTTCCGAAATAGGGGCGCACAAAAGCGAATCGCCGCGGGTCAACTATGGGTAATCTGTTACAAGATCTGCGCTATGCGGTACGAACGTTGAGAAATGGGATGCCGACTGGTGGCATTAACGCTCCGAGAACGATGCCAGCAATTCCGACACGTCGGTGCCATGCGACTTCGACGCGAGCGGAAAGGCCACCTGGGTAGTGAACAGCAGCACTCAGGCCGTGAACAACAGCAGGTAGAAAATAGAGTGTCCACGGCGGCCGCAGAGGACAGTCTCGCTGGAGCTCAGCTCGCTGCGGCATGCTTGTCCCCGGCTCAACGGCGTATCCAACGCTGGAAATGCCAGCAATGCGGTAAGCGGTTCTCTGAGCCGCGTCAGACGCCATTCGGAGCTGACGTGCGCTTGCCTCAGGAAACGGTATGCCGGATTCTTCACTGCCTCGGTAGGGGGAAACTCTGTGCGCGAACAGCCCGTCTGTGCGACCTGGAGAAGCGGACAGTGCTCAACATTCTGAAGTTGGATTGCGAGACCTGCGAACGTCTGCTTACCGAAAAAATCCACAGCGGTAAAGGTTCAGCATTGCTCAGAGCTCGATGAAGTTTGGACATATTGATACTCTTGCTTTTGTGTTCAGTCTACACGGCGTTAGGCGCGAGAACTGATAGATTAGATGGTGAAGGCAACCGCCATGGCGTTCCAGCCCGACATCCTTGTCACCAGTCCCGACGAGCCGCGCGTCACGCTCGTTATTGAAGCGAAGGTACACTTGCCCAACTTCGATCGGACCGAAGCGGACCTCAAGCAGTACATGGTAGACATGCAGTGCCCAATTGGCATGCTCGTCACACCCGAACGCATATGGCTGTACCGTGACACGTACACCACTCAAGCACCCGATTCCATACAGCGCATCGGCGAATACAATATCAAATCGCTATGGCGCGAGCCACCACCAACACAAGGAATCCTGTTCGAAGCCTTTGTACAACACCGGCTCGAAGACCTCGCCAAGGCACCAACACAAGAACTCCCCAGGGACCTCCGCGACGCTCTACGAGAGTACATCCTTCCCGCACTCGCGACCGGGGATGTGCGCGCTGCACACCCCAGGTAATCGTAAGAGCGGTGCCGCACGTCTTCGTAGAAACGAACTGGCTCTTTGCGTACGCCGCACCGGCACACCATCAAGTCCGTGCTGCAGCAAAACTCCTGGAGCGCGCACAACGCGGCGAATTCACTCTCCATTTCCCAAACATCTGCCTGGGAGAAGCGCGACAAGCCATCCGCACGAAGTGCCAGCCGCGAACCGAAGCAAATGGCATACGCCGGTTCCTGTCCTGGGCGACGCCGGCGGGTAGCATCACGCCTGAGCACGCAAACATTACGCGAACAGTCCTCGAAAAGTATGAGAGCAGCATCCAAGAGGATCTCAACAAGCTCGACGATAACCTTAGGATTCTCGCCGACCTCCCTTGCATCGATATCTTCGGCCTCGATGACACGATGCTCGACCGCGCGACAGCGCTTGCGCTAGCCGGTATCGCACCAAAGCCTTTCGACCATGCCATACTCGCCGGCATCCTCGTCACCGCACAACGACTCTGGGAGAGCGGTGAACGAGGACTCTCTTTCTGTGAAGCAGATGCAGACCTGCAACCGTGGGGACGATATGGCGACGCCAAGCCGGAATTGCGTGCTGCGTACGATCAAGCTCATATTTGGGTCTACGGCGACTTTACCCTCGCACAGCCCACACGACGACCAGACTTCGAATGAAGGCCATTTGTCAGCGTCTGGGTTTTCAGAAAGTTGATCGACGCGCGGAACGAAATCGCCGGGTCTTCATTCGATGCTCAGAGCCAGCGATTGTTCGACGTAAGCAGAGGATAGTTTCGCTGCAGCTCGCTGCGGCATGCTTGCCGTCGGCTCAATGGCGCGTGAATAGCGAGAGCGGAATCGCATTCGCCGTGGCGATATAGCCTGCATCATTCGGATGCAAGTGGTCTCCACTGTCGTAAGCAGGCAGGATTCGCGTGGGGTGGCTAGGGTCGCGCACGACGGCGTCGAAATCGACGGTGGCATCGAATTCTTTGCTGCCGAGAATCCACGTATTGACCTTTTGACGCACGGATTCTTTCTCTGGAGTAAAGAAGGTGATCTTGCCGCCCTTGGAATTCTCGAGGAACGACTCCTCAAACGGTGGGTTGGTCGTCCCAATGACTCGAATTCCCTTTTTGTGAGCGCGCGCTATAAGCAGGCGGTAGCCGGAGATGATGCTTTCGGCAGTCACGCTTTCGGCGAGGGGTGTCAGCGAGCCCGGAAAAGCGATGTCATTGATGCCGAGAGCCACGAAGACGTACTTGACGCCTGTTTGAGCTAGCACGTCGCGTTCGAAACGTGCCAAGCCTGCTTCGCCGAGGGCCGGCCCATATGGAGTGGGCTTTCCCGGACTGTCACTCAACAGGCGATTGCCGATGATGCCCGCATTCAGCACGCCCATTTCCGCCAGCCGGCCGCCTTCTTTCTGCAAGCGCTGCGCAAGGACGTCAGGCCAGCGCCGGTTGGTATCCGTCGTCGAACCATCTCCGTCAGTGAGCGAGGACCCAAAAGCGACGATCGCTGCGCCCGCAGGCGAAGCTTCTACATCGACGCCAGTTAAGAATGGCCAAGAATGGATCTTCTTTGCGACTGGGAATTTCACGACCGCAGTGGAATCACCGGTCCCGGTAGAGATGTAGCTGGTTTGTTTGGCGGTGATGTGATAGGTGGTCGCCTGCGTGGGCTCGGGAAGAAAGAGGCTGATCGCCAGGTCCGAAAGCGCCGGCACGGCGAGGTCGACCGGATCGCTCACCACCATCGATCGGGCAGGGATTTTCGCGGACGCTTGTCCGTGAAACTTCAGTGTGCGGTAGGAGGCCGGATCGATCTCCGCTTCGGAAGTACGGCGGGCGATGTGTGCGCCGCCGATCATCAGTGGCTGGTCGCCGTAGGTGTTCGAGATCTTAATCCTGACCGCCCTCCCGCCGGCACTAGTATGCACGACGAGGCGCAGGGTTTGGTTCCTGAAGGTCTCAGGCGTGCCTGGAAGCGGAGGCTGGGCGGCAGTCGCCCAGGTTCCGATCCACTGCTTGCCGTGTGGGTTGTCCTGGCCGCTCGCTAGAAGAGCGACGGCTGACAAAAGGAGCATCCAACGGAAGCTCCGGGGTCCGGTAGCAAAGTCTCCAATCACTTGTTCGACTCCTTTTGCCTGGTTTGGATTAAGGCCAAGTTGAGTAGACGGTCCGAATGCTCAGACGAGGCCCCAAGAGTTCTGAGATTCGTCTGAAAGACCCTGAATACTTCTGAAATAACGCTGGATCGGCTGATATAATTGAAGAACACACCTGCATGGAAGTCTCACCCGGGACAATGCTTCGCATCGGCGACTGGTGTGTGAATCCCACCTCTGGACAGATTTCGCGCGATGGCGAAACCGCACAATTGGAAGTTCGGACTCTGCGCCTATTATTGTGCCTGGCCGAGCATGCCGGCGAGGTCGTCAGCATAGATGACTTGCTCAAGCAGGTGTGGTCCGGCGTAGTTGTTTCGCCGGACTCGGTGTACCAGGCGGTGACGTCACTGCGGCGGCAGCTCGGTGACGATCCTAAGCAGCCCATTTACATCGCGACGGTCCCGCGGCTGGGGTATCGGATGGTCGCGGCCGTCAGTGCATGGGAGGATAAAACCGCGAGGGTGCCTTCGCCCGCATCGAACCGGAGACGTATGCCGTTCGGGTCTGGCCTCATGTGGGCGGGCGCAGCGGTTTGCCTGGTGGTCGCGGTCGCGTTCGTGATTTACGGGACGGGCGCTCGAAAGAGTCACGGTGCCTCCATCGGAGTGTTGCCGTTTCTGGACCTGACAGACAACATGAGCCATGAGATTTTCGCTGACGGCATGACCGAGGAAATGATCGACAAACTAAGCAAGGTCCCGGGTTTTCGTGTCCCGGCTCCGCGAACGTCGTTTCAGCTCAAGGGCAAGAAGATGTCCATCGCCGACGTCGGGAAGACCCTGGGTGTCGCTTATGTACTGGATGGAAGTATCCGGGAATCTGGATCCACGATGCGGGTGGCGGCGCGACTGGTTCGCGCGGACAACGGGTATGTGGTCTGGTCGGAAAGCTATGAACGGCCCTGGGGTGATCTCTTGAAGGCCCAGAACGATATCGCGGCGGAAGTCACGACCGCACTTAGGGCGTCGATCGAGGGCAGATCGGACCAGGGTCAGGCGAAATGAAATCGGAGCAGTTTATATGTTGCTGAATGACCTTCGTTATTCCGTACGCACTCTGCGTAAGACGCCGATGTTCGCCCTTGCAACGGTGCTCACGCTAGGGTTGGGAATAGGAGCGAATACCGCCATTTTCAGTGTTGTGAATGCGGTGCTTTTGCGTCCACTGCCGTTCCCCCAGCCGGACCGATTGGTGGTG